>NZ_CP013481.2 GCF_001465595.2 Pandoraea apista
GCAGCGTGTGTCCAGGTGGCGCGGCCTATCCGACTGCTTCGGTTGGCGCTCTTGCCGCCCACTATCCGTTACATCAGATATGGGGGCAGAACGTCGCAAACCAAGCCGGTTACCCAGTCCCCAAGCAAGGGGCAGACGGGCTTCCGGCCGGGGTCGAGTCAGACCGACGGCGCAATGCAGACGCCCGGAGACATACGAACCATGGCGCTGCGTTCGGGCTTTGACTCGCGCGTGCGGCCGGCGTCGGCGCGCGCAGACGACAAAACCCGGCGCGCTATCCACATGGCGGCGTCACCGGTACTCTGCTGGGAAAAAAATTGATGGGGGATTTTAACGCCAAAGCGTCGGCAAAGCGAGTTATCCACAGGAATGCCCACAGCATCGGCATCTCCGGGCGGGCGCGCCGCGTTAACCCGCCTGACTTTGCGCGAGCGCTGCGCAAATGCCCAGCAATTGCGACGATTTGCCGCGAGCACCGGGATATCTTTTCCGCCAGGGTGGTTATCCACCGACGCAATCTGATGGAAAGGGCAATTTCTGCCATTATCCACAGCCGGAAGGCCGCCAGGTGGCGAATCCGGGACATCGACGGCGCCGTCGGCGCGCCGCCGTGTGGCGGGCGACGGCTAACCTATTGACACACAACGGAAAAGCCGATTAAATAGCGGGTTCGTTAGAAAGATAACCGGATTCTTATCCAACTCCCGACGGCTGGGCCGCGCGTGAAAGTCCTTGAATTTGCAGGTTTTCACGGTGTCCATGTGGCGTTTTGCGATGCTGCTGCGCGGGAATTTTTTCACACAGTGAGTGCATCATGAAACGTACTTTTCAGCCTTCCGTGACGCGCCGCAAGCGCACCCATGGCTTCCTGGTTCGCATGAAGACCCGTGGTGGCCGTAAGGTCATCGCCGCTCGTCGCGCCAAGGGCCGTAAGCGCCTGGCCGTTTAATCGCGGTTCTCGGTCGTACCGCGGTTTGCGCGTCAAATCCGCAAGGCGCGAAGTCCCGGCAATGGGGTTTCCCAAAGCTGCGCGACTTCTCAAAACGGATGAGTTTTCATCCGTTTTTAGTTTGCGCCCCCTGCGTCGCAGCGCGCACTTCGTGTTGTACATGCGCTGGCGCGAAACTGCGCCAGACACCCCTGTCGATGCCATGCCTCATGAAGGCCGCATCGGCATTGTCGTCGGTAAGAAACACGCACCCCGTGCGGTCACCCGCAACCTGATCAAGCGTCAGGCCCGCGAGATGTTCCGCCAACGCCGCGTGGCTCTGGCCGGCTGGGACTTCGTACTGCGACTGACCCGGCGCTTCGACAAAGGGACGTACACTGCGGCGGCGGCACCGGTATTGAACACGCTGGTACAGGCCGAATTCGCGCAGCTCTTCGACGCGGCTGAAAAAGCCGCCCGCAAGCGCCGCACGACCGGCGACAAGACGGAAGGTAGTTAGTCCCCAAACGGTAGCGCCCGACCCCGGGCATGCGCCGCCCACCCGGCCACCTCGGCCGGACTGACAGGCGGAATCGAGATGCGAAGCGTGCTGTTGTTGCTCCTGCGCGGTTACAAGCTGGTGATCAGTCCCTGGCTGGGGAACCGTTGCCGCTTTCATCCGAGCTGCTCCGACTACGCGCGCGAGGCCATCGTCGAGCATGGTGCCGGTTACGGCACTTATCTCGCGGCCCGGCGTCTATGCCGCTGTCATCCGTTTCATCCCGGCGGTTTCGATCCCGTTCCGCCGGCTCGACACGTCTGCAACACTCCCGATCCCACCGCCAAAGGCGCCGATGCGGCCGCCGGAAGCGACACGTCGCGAGTCAAGCAGACGGTCTCGTCCGGGCCCGCGGCCGCATCGGCAGTCACGCGCCGCGCGCCGGGCCATTCCTGAGTTTCGTCCACCACGAGTTACCGCATGGACATCAAACGCACCGTACTCTGGGTCATTTTCGCGCTGTCTGTCGTGATGCTTTTCGACAACTGGCAACGCGGCAATGGCCATTCGTCGTTGTTTTTCCCGTCGGCTGAGGTTTCGACCCCGGCCGCCACGGGTGGAAACCAGACGCCGGCCAACGACTTGCCGCAAGCTGCCAACGCCGCTGCCGCCGCAGGTAGCGCACCGGGCAATGCACCGGCCGCCGCCGCTGCGCAGAAGGTGCGCATCACAACGGACGTCTACGAAGCCGACATCAGCACGCAGGGCGGCACACTGTCGTTCCTCGCGCTGACCAAGTGGCCCGACGCCGACGAAGCCGACAAGCACGTGGTGCTGTTCGACAATACCCCGAGCCACCAGTACTTCGCCCGCACGGGTCTGATCGGCGGCGACTTCCCGAACCACAACGACATCTTCACGCAAGTGCCGGGGCCGACCACGCTGACGGGCGACTCGCTGACCGTGAAGTTCGAATCGCCGGTCAAGGGCGGCCTGCAGTTGGTGCGTGCTTACACGTTCCATCGCGGCAGCTACGTGATCGACGTGTCGAACACGATCGTCAACAAGACCGACGCCGCCATCAAGCCTACGCTGTACATGGAGCTGGTGCGCGACGGCCGTGAAATCAGCGGTGCGAAGTTCTCGCACACGTTCACGGGCCCGACGGTCTACAGCAGCGACGAGAAATTCCAGAAGGTCACGTTCAGCGACATCGACAAGGACAAGGCGAAGTACGTCAAACAGTCTAGCGATGGCTGGATCGGCATGGTGCAGCATTACTTCGCCACGGCCTGGATCCCGAAGGAAGGCGCAACGCGCGACAACTACATCGGCAAGCTGGATAACGGCCTGTACCGTGTGGGCGTGAAAGAGCCGCTCGCGAGCATTCCGGCAGGTGGCACCGAAACGGTGGACGCGCGCCTGTTCGCCGGTCCGCAGGAAGAGCACATGCTCGAGCAGATCGCCCCCGGCCTGGAGCTGACGAAGGACTACGGTTACTTCACGATCCTCGCCAAGCCGTTGTTCTGGCTGCTCTCGAAGCTGCATGGGCTGATTGGTAACTGGGGCTGGGCGATCATCGCCGTGACCGTGATCATCAAGCTGGTGTTCTTCCCGCTGTCGGCAGCAAGCTACAAGTCGATGGCGCGCATGAAGGAGATCACGCCGCGCATGCAAGCGCTGCGCGAACGCTACAAGAGCGATCCGCAGAAGATGAACGCGGCCCTCATGGAGCTGTACAAGACCGAGAAGGTCAATCCGTTCGGCGGCTGTATTCCGATCGTGATTCAGATTCCGGTGTTCATCGCCCTGTACTGGGTGTTGCTCTCGTCGGTGGAAATGCGCGGCGCGCCGTGGTTGGGCTGGATTCATGACCTCTCGACGCAGGACCCGTACTACATCCTGCCGGTGCTGATGGCCGTGTCGATGTTCATCCAGACCAAGCTGAACCCGACGCCGCCGGACCCGATGCAGGCCAAGATGATGATGTTCATGCCGCTGATTTTCTCGGTCATGTTCCTCTTCCTGCCGTCGGGCCTGGTGCTGTACTACGTGGTCAACAACACGTTGTCGATCGCGCAGCAATGGTCGATCAACCGAATGCTCGGTACCAAAAAGAAGGAAAAGGCGGCCTGACGATTCAGGTCCGACCGTCTGACTGACATAGCCGCCCGCGAGTCTCTCGCGGGCGGTTTTGTTTGGTGCATGTCAAAATAAGTCCCTGTTTTTCAAAGACCCCTTCCATGAGCGCCACCGTCTCCACTGTCCCGATCGCCGCCATTGCCACCGCCCCCGGACGCGGCGGCATCGGCGTCGTGCGCGTGTCCTTCGGCAAGCATCGCGGCGACGCCGTGCAGCGTGTGATCGCGCGTCTGGTCGGACAACCGCTCAAGCCGCGTCATGCGTCGTATCTGCCGTTTCTCGACGCCTCCGGCGAGGCGTTGGATCGTGGCATTGCGCTGTACTTCCCGGGGCCGAATTCGTACACGGGAGAAGACGTACTGGAATTGCAGGGGCACGGCGGGCCTATCGTCCTGCAGTTGTTGCTGCAACGTTGTATCGACGAAGGGTCGGCGCTGGGCGTGCGCCTGGCGGAGCCGGGCGAATTTACGCATCGCGCTTTTCTGAACGACAAGCTCGATCTGGCGCAGGCCGAGGCCGTAGCCGACCTGATCGAAGCGAGTACCGAGGCGGCGGCGCGCTCGGCCAGCCGCTCGCTGGACGGCGCGTTCTCGCGCGAGATTCATTCGCTGGTGGATCTGGTGATCCATTTGCGCATGTTGGTGGAAGCGACACTCGACTTCCCGGAAGAGGAAATCGACTTTCTGGAGGCGGCCGACGCCTTCGGGCAACTCGAGCGAATTCGCGCGCAACTGGCACAGGTGTTGTCGCAGGCGAAGCAGGGCGCGTTGCTGCGCGAGGGCATCAACGTAGTGCTGGCGGGACAGCCGAACGTTGGCAAGTCGTCGTTGCTCAACGCGTTGGCCGGGGCCGAGCTGGCGATCGTCACCCCAATCGCCGGCACCACACGCGACAAAGTGCAGGAAACGATTCAGATCGACGGTATTCCGTTGCACATCATCGACACCGCAGGCCTGCGAGAGACGGAAGACGAAGTAGAGCGTATCGGCATTGCGCGTAGCTGGAGCGAGATCGCCAAAGCAGACGCCGTGTTGCACCTGCTCGACGCGCGCTCAGGAATCACCCCCGAGGATGAGGACATCGCGAAGCAGTTGCCCAGACATGTGCCTGTCGTGCGCGTGTTCAACAAAACGGATCTGGCGGGCGAACCGGCGACAGTGCTACCGAAGGAAGGCAACGCGCCGCTGGGCGTGCGACTGTCGGCGAAAGGCGGGCAGGGAATCGATCTGCTGCGTGCGGAACTGCTCAGGATTGCCGGTTGGCAGGCGGGGAACGAAGGCGTGTTTCTCGCGCGCGAGCGGCATTTGTCGGCGTTGCGTGCGGCCCGCGATCATATTGAGATGGCCGATGCGCACGCACGTCAGAATGCAAACGCGCTCGACCTCTTCGCCGAGGAATTGCGCCTCGCGCAGGAACAACTCAGCACGATTACCGGCGAGTTCACTTCGGACGACCTGCTCGGGGTAATTTTCAGCCGGTTCTGTATTGGGAAGTGACGCTGCGCGCGCCCCATCTTCCGCGCAGATCCCTTACATCCGCTGTAAAAGGCGTAATGCTTTGAAACACTTCTAACAGGCCCCGTAATTGCTCCGGCAGGGGGACGGGCCTAGACTCGGAAGCGTCAACTCCAGGGCGGCGTTGCGGCACATTGGGGGACATCCACCTCATTGCGACGCACGTACGCGAGGCGGAATCCACCGCGCCCGGAGTTTGTTCTTCGAGGTCTGCGTCGTGAAACGTCTTCCTGTTGTCATCGGCTTCGTTGCCGTGGCGGCTGCCCTGGTCAGCGGTAGCGCCTTCGCCTGGCGAGGTGGTGTGCGTGTCTGGGTCGGCCCCGGCTATTACCCCTATCCCTACGCATACCCGTACTACGGGCCCAGCTATTACGCGCCCCCGGTGGTGGTCGTTCCCAGCCAGCCTCAGCAGTACATCGAGCAGCCCCAAGCCGGCGCACAAAACGGCCAGCCAGGCACGAACAGCGACACCTGGTATTACTGCGACAAGGCCGGTGCCTACTATCCCTACGTGAAAACGTGTCCGGCCGGATGGCGTGAAGTGCCCGCGCAGCCGGCAAACTGATCTGGAGACGCACCATGTCATTTGAGTCGTCCGTCGTCTCCCAGGCGCAAACCCCGTCGACAACCGGCGCCGGTGCCGACCACCGTATGGCCAATGCGGCACGGACCACCCGGCGCCTCGCCGCGCCGGTGGCCATCGTCATTGCCGCCGCCACACTCGCCGGTTGCGCTGTTGTTCCCGCCGGCCCAAGTCTCATGGCGTTGCCCGGCACCAATAAATCGTTCGATCAGTTCCGGCAGGACGATTTCAACTGCCGCCAATATGCTTCGGGCACGAACGGGGGTCTGGACACCGCGACCGCTGCCAACACCAGCGCTGTCGGAAGCGCTGTGGTCGGCACAGCCATTGGCGCCGCGGCCGGTGCGGCGTTCGGCGGCGGCTCGGGCGCCGCCATCGGTGCCGGTGCGGGTCTGCTCGCTGGCAGCGCCGTGGGCATGGGCAACGCCCAGTCGTCTGCATATATGACGCAAAGCCGCTATGATCAGGCCTACGTTCAGTGCATGTACGCGTATGGCAATCGGGTGCCTGTTCGCGGCGACATGGTGATGCCGCAGCCCGAGCCGCGCTACGCACCGCCGCCGCCGCCGCCCCCGGGCTGGAAGCCACCTCCCGGCAGCTACTGATTCTACAAAGACGTGACGCCGACATTGCTTCCGAAGAGGTGACGATGTCGGCGACATCGCGTCGCTTCGCCCGAGACACCCATGACCCACCCTTCGTTTGTCCGCTCCGCTCGCAACACGTCGCCCCTGCGCCAATGGCTCTGGGCGGTGCTGCCCGGCGCCATTGTCGCCGTGCTCGTGCTCGCGCCGCATGCCCACGCGCAGAACACGCCGGCCCCCGCCAACCCGGGTAACGCCGCCGCTGCGGCAGGTACCGCAGGCGCAGCGGGATCGGGCGCCTTCAATCCAAGCGCCGATATTTCGCGCGCCGTCTCGCGCGACACCACCGACACCGCCATCCAGAACAACTGGAACAGCATCATGCGCCCGCCCGTGCAGGCCAAATCGGACGACAAACCGGCAGAGACACCACGTCGCGGCCGTCGCGGCATCACCCCCGGCATTTCGACGAACTGATGTAACCCGCTGGCGGCCACCCCGGCAGCGTTTGCCCACGCAGATACCGGCAGGCGAGCCCCGAATCGCCGCCATGCCGGCTGGCATTCGCCCGGCCCCCCGTCTACTATGAGAATCATCAGCAGGACCCAACCCCTGGTGTTCTCATGCGACTTTTCCTTGCCCTGTGGCCCGGGCCGGGCGTACGCGAGCAGCTTCACACTTGGGCCGTCTCGGCTCACGCGGAATGCGGCGGACGTGTGCTGCGCGCCCAGACCCTGCATCTGACACTCGCCTTTCTCGACGAGGTCGATCCGGCCCGTCTCCCAGTGTTGCTCGCCCTCATGCAGCGCACACCGCTCACGCCCTTCGTGTTGAGCTTCGATCATCTCGGTTACTGGTCCGATCGCAAGATCGTCTGGGCGGGAGCGCCCAGTGTTCCCGAGAGTCTCGTCGCCATGCGCGACACCTTGCTTTCGCAATGGCGCGCGACGGGAGCCCGCGTGATCACGCAATCGTTTCGCCCGCATGTCACGCTGCTGCGCCACGCGCGTCGCGCGCCGTCGGACCCGCATCCGCGTCCGCTCGTGTGGCACTGCGACAGCTACGTTCTCGTGCACTCGGTCCGCACACCACGCGGCCCGCATTACCGTGTGTTGGCGGAACATCACGGCGGCCTGTCCGAAGGGGTTTTCTCAACGTCGACGGAGAAATCGGCGATCGCCACAACGCAATACGGTATAGTCGGATGACGATGTGCCGACCGGTTGGCACATCGGTTTTTCGTCATTCGCAGGAGGCTCAAGTGCAAGTCGGATCGATCGTCAAATCCAATCACATCGCAGTGCCACGTGGTGCCATGGGAATCGTCACCCGAATGCTGGGCGACATGGCGATGGTGTGCTGGTACTCCGGCCAGCCCGGTGCATCGAAACAACTCAACACCGAACCGTTCTTCATCGTCGACCTGATCGAAACAGGTGATGTCATGCCTGTCGGGGCAAGCCCCATCCTGCACTGAACAGTGTGCTGTGCCGCAAGGTGCGTCAGAGATCTACAGCGACGCAAACGGAAACGCCGGCCCGTCGAAAAACAGGCCGGCGTTTCGCTTTTCATACCGCCAGAACGTTACCGCTCTCCGACGCGTCAGACCTGTCCCGCGCGCTGGCGCATGAGTGCATCGAGTCGCGCCGCCATCCGTTCGCGCCGCCTGCGCGACGTGCGATACAGCAGCACGCCCATGGCAAGCAATACGACGCAAGCTATCAGGAATACGCCATACGGCAGCGTGTCGCCGTGCAGTCGAATGCTGATCTGTGCGGGCGTCGCAGCCGTGCAGATGATCGTGCCCGCGCGCATGCCCGTGTAGTGCATGCCGCATACCGCCACCGCCATCACCAACGACGCCAGCACGCGTTGCAATGTCGTCTCCAGATGGAACGCCAGCCACAGCGCCACGCTTGCTGCCACGATCGCGATGAGTATCGACAGTGCAATGATCGTGGTGTCCCATTCGAAGTACGCCTGCGTACGCATGGCACTCATACCGAGATAGTGCATGCCGGCCACGCCCAGTCCTCCCGCCACGCCGGCGATCGCGCATTGCTGGGCGTTGCGATACGGCGCGCGGGCAACGTACCAGAGCGCCGCCCCCGACACCACCACTGCCAGGAGCAGACTGCCAAGCGTTGGCCAAAGGGAATACGACACGGGGAAGGGCATGCGCTGCGCAGCCATGCCGATAAAGTGCATCCCCCAGATGCCAACGCCCCCCAAGGCCAGCGCCGAGACCGCGAGATAGCCCAGGCTGATGCGCCCGTCGTCGTCGCGAATACGCGACGCAGCCACCAGCGCGACATAGGCGCCCAGTGCCGATATCACGAAGGAAAGCAGGACAAGAAATTCACTGTATTGAAGAGGAACGACGCTACCTGGCTGCATGGGCTTATCCTGTGATTTTGCTGTCACCGAGGCGCCGGAAGCGCGAGCGAGAGCACTTTATTGAGCCTGCACGACTACGCCCCGGGGGGCTTCGACGTGGCATCGCGCACGTCGGGCGTCAGCGGCGATTCAATCCCGCCCGCCCACTCACGTCAAGGGGGAAAAGCGTCTGACGTTCGCAAGATGAAATTGATTTGCCGCATATGAATTGTGCGCGATGCAACGGCGCCGTCGGAAACCCTTACGGGACGCGTGCTTCGCGCAACGGCGACCAAGGCAAAAGCACGTCGAAGCATTTCCTGACGATTTAGAGACTGAATTCCAAACCCGCGTCGCACACGGCTGTCGTTCTGCGGCACCATCCGGAAAAAGACTCTGGCGCCGGTGCATATCCCGGCCGTCATTTCAGGGAGACGATTCACATGGCAGACGCCACCACGGCAAACGCCGCCGCCGCGCCGCAAGGGGCACCGCTGACCGGCGCGCGACTGGCGATCCTCACTGTGGGCCTCGCACTGGGTACTTTCATGGAGGTGCTCGATACGTCGATCGCCAACGTGGCCGTCCCGACCATCGCGGGAAGCGTAGGGGTGTCGAACAGTCAGGGCACGTGGGTCATCAGCTCGTACGCGGTGGCCGCCGCCATTGCCGTGCCGCTCACCGGCTGGCTGGCGCGGCGGGTCGGTGAAGCCAGGTTGTTCGTGGCGTCGGTCACGGCATTCACGGTGGCATCCATGCTCTGCGGTCTGGCCCCCAATATGGAAGCGCTCGTTATCTTCCGGTTGTTGCAGGGGCTCGTGTCGGGCCCGATGGTGCCCCTCTCCCAGACCATTCTGCTGCGCAGCTTCCCCGAGAAGAAGCGGGGTCTCGCGCTCGGGCTGTGGGCCATGACCGTGATCGTCGCGCCGATCTTCGGCCCCGTCGTCGGCGGGTGGATTACGGATAACTACACATGGCCGTGGATCTTCTACATCAACGTGCCTGTCGGGATTTTCTCTGCGGTCTCTTGTTTCTTCCTGTTACGCGGGCACGAGACGAAAACGCAGCAACTGCCCATCGATCTGATCGGTCTCGCGCTGCTCGCCATCGGCGTGGGGTCGCTGCAAATGATGCTCGACCTCGGCAAGGACCGCGACTGGTTTAACAACAGCCTGATCCTTACGCTCGCGCTGACCGCCGCGATCTGCCTGTCGTTCCTGATCCTGTGGGAGCTGACGTCCGACAAGCCCATCGTTGACCTGACACTGTTCAAGGATCGCAACTTCGCCCTCGGTGTCGTGGTGATTTCGTTCGGCTTCATGACGTTCTTCGCCTCGGTGGTCATCTTCCCGCTATGGCTGCAAACGGTGATGGACTACACGGCGGGCAAAGCCGGACTGGCGACGGCGCCTGTCGGCCTGCTGGCGCTCGTGCTCTCGCCGCTGATCGGGCAGAACATGAACCGGCTGAACCTGCGTGCCGTGGCCTCGTTCGCGTTCTTCGTATTCGCGGGAGTATCGTTCTGGAATTCGCACTTCGCGCTGAATCTGTCGTTCGCGAAGGTCATCGAGCCGCGGCTCGTACAGGGCATCGGCATCGCATGCTTCTTCGTGCCCGTAACCACGATCACCCTCTCGAGTATTTCGGACGATCGGCTTGCAGCGGCCTCCGGGCTTTCCAACTTCTTCCGCACGCTCTCGGGTGCCATCGGCACCGCTGTGAGTACGACGATGTGGGAAGACCGGGCGATCTACCACCATGCGCGCCTCGTTGAGAATCTCACCCCGTATTCCGACGCCACGACGCGCTATCTCGACCAGTTGCGTCAGGGGCTGGGACTGGCGAACGGGGCCGACTTCGGCATGCTCAACGATCTCGTTACCCGTCAGTCGTTCATGCTGGCCACGAACGATATCTTTCATCTGTCCGGGTATGTCTTCCTCGCCATGGCAGCGCTTGTCTGGCTCACAAAACCCAGGCGAGGCGCGAAGGCCGCCGTTGGCCACTGACGTTCGTTTTGCCCGGTCAGCCGGGGTGATCGTTCCAGAAAAGCAACAATACTTCTCGACATTCCGGCTTCTGAACGTCGTCGGCGGGGGCTACCATGCCGTATTGCGCTCATTCGCCAACAGGTACCCGGCATGCTGTTCGATCTGATCGCCCGCTACGGGCTCTGGCTGGTCTTTCTTAACATCTTCGGACAAGCGTTGGGGCTGCCGCTGCCGGCTTATCCCACGCTGATTGTCACGGCGTCGACATCGCTCTTCTCGCCGGCACTGATCGTCGCTCTGGCGGTGTTCGCCGCGCTGTTGGGCGACACCCTCTGGTTCCTCGCGGGGCGCCGCTACGGCCACCATATTCTGCGACTGATGTGCCGCCTGTCGATCTCGCCCGATACGTGCGTGAGCCGCACGGAAGGCGCGATGGGCCGTCACGGGGTACGCGTGCTGATGTTTGCCCGTTTCGTGCCGGGCCTATCCGCTCTGTCGGTGCCGATGGCCGGTGCGCTCGGGGTGTCCTGGCGTACATTCCTGATGTACGACGCCATCGGTGCGGTGCTCTGGTCTGGGTTGGCCGTCGGCCTGGGGTTCGGTTTCGCCTCGCATATCGTGGCCGTGCTCGACGCCTTCGATACGCTCGGCCGTGGCGTGCTGTGGCTGGTCGCGCTGATCTTCGCGCTGTATCTGCTCAACCGTTGGCTCAACCGCTATCGTCTGCTGCGCTCGCTGCGCATGGCGCGTATCGGCGTTCAAACGCTCGAAGCCTGGATGAAGGACGAAGTGACCCCGGTGGTGATCGACGTGCGCTCGGCTGCCCGCCGCGCCATCGATCCGTTCACGATTCCCGGTTCGCTTGCGATCGAACCAAACGAAATCGCCGAGAAGCTGCGGGATATTCCGCGCGACCGGCGGATCGTGGTGTTTTGTGCGTGTCCCAATGAGGTGACGGCCGCCCGTCTGGCGCAACAACTGCGTGCGCAAGGCTTTGCCGAGGTGCGTCCGTTGCTGGGCGGACTCGACGCCTGGCGCGAGGCAGGCTACTCCGTTCAGAAGATCGACGGCATAGACATGCTCGTGCCAGCCAACTGAATTTCAGCGTTTATCTTTCAGCGATTAACGCAATCCATTGCGCACCACTGAATGACGCGCGCCTCACCACAAGTGAGCGCGCGTCTTGCTTTGGATCACGCGTCGTTGAGAGCGTCTCTCAGTTGCAAAAGCAGGGTACGCAGGGTCTTCTGTGCAGCATCGGATTGCCCCGTGACAGCCTGCACCTGCGCGGGCACCTGACGCGCCTCACGGCGCAGACTGACGCCCCGGGACGTCAGGTCGATGAACACCTGCCGCTCGTCCGCTTCGCCCCGGCGGCGAGTCAAAAGTCCCATCGTTTCCAGTCTTTTCAGCAACGGCGTGAGCGTGCCGGAGTCGAGTCCTAGACGTGCGCCCAACTGGTTGACGGCGATATCGTCCTGTTCCCAAAGCACGACCATCGCAAGATATTGCGAGTACGTGAGACCGAGTCTGTCGAGCATCGGCTTGTGTGCTTTTGTCATGGCAAGCGATGCCGAGTACAACGCGAAACCCAACTGCTCTTCCAGTCGCACGGGTGTTTTTTGTGCGGCCTTTTTGCTAACTGCCATTCGGTTATTACTTTTCAGTTCCCATTCAATTGCGCGCCATTCTATTTCACCGCGTGGAATGTGACCAGTTCGAAAGAGGAATCGCGTGATGTCAGACGCCAGATGTGACGGCGAAGAGTCATGCGGTGCGCGGGGGAGGGGGCTAAAGGGGCGCGGCGCGATCGGACGGTGTAGTCCGGTGACGGCCTGCCGTATGGGGTTGGGATGGCAGCGGCGCGAATCCCTCGCGCTGAGCAATTATGAACGGTGATGTCTGTGGAAATAACGGATGGGCGAGGGTGTCCGGAAAAACAGCGGAAATGGCGAATCGCGCAGTCCTCAGCCCTTGGAATTTACCTTTATCTGAATAACGTTCAGAAAAACCCCACCACGACAGCCATCTGCTGACCTGATGACGGGCGAAACGCGTGAAGCCATGGGAGGGGGCGAACAAGCGGATAAAACACTCACGAACTTGAAATCGTTCAAATCACGTAACGCATCGCTGTCGGCATGACGAAAAAACACCTTATCTGAGCATGCCTCAGTTTTTCCTCCGAAATGGACATTGCCGAGCGCATCGGCGCGTCAATCCCTCCGGCCGGTGGATCCGGCATGGGAAACGCTCGCCGCGACATAGCTTCGTCAGCCGCCCCCTGTCTAATGGCAGCTCGCACTCGTTCGAACCGGCTTCCCGCGAGGTGAATCCGCTTCGACCGGACAACCACCGCCGAAACAACGTTACCTGAGCACTACTCAGTTTCCCGGGTGCAAATCGCCCCAAAAGCCGTGCGCTTTCAAAATTAGGCGTCGATCGATACCATGAGATCCAATTTCGATCACGACCGTCTTCTATCCGTGTCAGCAGTATCCGCCTGGGCCAAATTGCCCGTCGTTGTGTGGGTGCGGCGCCAATTCGCACCGAACACTCTGCAAATCACGTTGCTGCTCGCCGGCATCGTCGGTCTGCTGGGGGCGTTGGCGACCGTCGCGTTTCGCGAAGCGCTCTCGGGGTTGCAATTCCTCCTTGCCGGACACCGCAGCGGCATGGTCGAGCTGGCACAGAACCTCAACTGGTGGCAGCGCCTGTTACTGCCGAGCGTGGGAGGCCTGATCGCCGGACTGATCCTCCAGTACGCCACCCTGTGGGTGCCGAAGAAGGGCGCCGACGACTACATGGAAGCCATTGCCATCGGCACCGGCGTGCTCAGTCTGCGCCAGACACTCGTCAAGAGCCTGTCGTCGCTGTGCTCGGTGGCCTCGGGTGCGTCGATCGGGCGGGAAGGGCCGATGGTGCAGCTCGCCGCAATGTTCGCGTCGCTCGTTGGCCGCATTCTTGCGTTTCCGCCGGAACGGCTGCGTCTGCTCGTCGCTTGCGGGGCAACGGCCGGTATCACGTCGGCCTATAACGCCCCGATCGCGGGGGCACTGTTCATCTCCGAAATCGTCTACGGCTCGATCTCGACAGCCACCCTCGGCCCGCTGGTCGTGGCATCGGTGATCGCGAACATCGTCATCCGCCAGTTTCTCGGTTACGAGGCGGTGTGTCAAATGCCGCGCTTCGACTTCGTGTCCGGCTGGGAAGTCTTCTTCTACGTGGGCCTCGGCGTGCTGGCAGGGGTGCTCGCGCCGCTGTTCCTGCGCCTGCTCGATTCCGCCAAGCAGCGCTTCAGTGCGCTGCCGGTGCCGCTGTTCCTGCGTCTGGCGCTGGGCGGGCTCGTTGTGGGCGTGCTCTCGCTGCAAGTGCCGCAGGTCTGGGGCAACGGCTACAGCGTGGTCAACTCGATCCTTCACACGCACTGGGCCTGGCAGGCGCTGGCAATGGTGCTCGTATTCAAGGTGCTGGCGACGGCCTCCTCGGCGGGCTCCGGTGCGGTGGGCGGCGTGTTCACACCAACGCTCTTCGTTGGCGCGGCACTCGGCAGTCTCTATGGGCTGGCGATGAACGCACTCGCCCCGGCGACCGCCTCGGTGGCCAGCAGCTACGCCGTGGTTGGCATGGGCGCGTTTCTCGCGGCCACCACCTACGCGCCGCTGATGTCGATTCTGATGATCTTCGAGATGACGCTGAGCTATCAGGTGGTGCTGCCCCTGATGCTGGCTTGCGTGACGGCATACCTCACCGCTCAGACATTGCGCGCCGACTCGGTGTACGCGAAGTCGCTTCGTCGCAATCAGGTTGCCGGCCGTTGGTTGTCGATGACGAGCGGGGGCAGCGAAATGCGTCTGTCATCGCTGGCGGTGGACAACGACGCCGTGGTGAGCGCCGCCGAATCGCCCGAGGCCATTGGCGAGCGTTTCATCGCTACCGGCTACCGTAACCTCGTGGTGCGCGCACCTGACGGGCGTCTCGTCGGCACGCTCGACGCCGCACGCTGGTGGCAACGTCAGGCCACCGGCAAACCGGCACTGTGGACGGAGACAGTTATCCCCTGCAAAGCGCTCGATGGCGAGATGTCATTGGTCAGCGCCCTGCGCACCGTAGGCACGATGCACGCCGATTGGGTGCCTGTAACGGGCGAACAGGGAAAGTGGCTCGGTGTCGTTTCGTTGCCGGGGCTCATCGAGATCGTGACCGAAGAGCGAGGGGGCGAATGAGTCATCGACCGGGCCCGAATCCCATCCAGCCCGCCGAGCCGGCAACCGCGACGGACGGTACGCCTTACTCGACCGTATTCGACGATGTCTATCACAGCGTCAACGGGGCGCTGGGTCAGGCGCGCCATGTCTTTCTCGGAGGCAACGACCTCCCCGAGCGCTGGCGCGGCCGCGAGCAATTCGTGATCGTCGAGACCGGTTTCGGTCTGGGATTGAATTTCCTCGCCACGTGGGCCGCGTGGCGAGACGATCCGCAGCGTTGCGCGCGGTTGCATTTCGTCTCGGTGGAGAAGTATCCGTTCCGTGCCCAGGATCTGCGGCGTGTGCTGGAGTCAATGCTCGTGCTGCCCGGCATGACCGAACTGGCGCCGCTCGTTCAGCGTCTGTGCGATGTCTGGCCTTCGCCGGTAGCGGGGTGGCATCGTCTGGAGGTGGCGCCCGGTATGGTGCTGAGCGTGGGCTTCGGTGACTTTTTCGATCTGATGCCGTCGTTGCGTGCCGGCGCGGACGCCTTCTATCTGGACGGTTTCTCGCCCGCCAAAAATCCCGACCTGTGGACGCCGAACGTATTCAAGACACTCGGCCGCCTCGCACGCGACGGCGCGACGCTGTCCACCTATTCATCCGCCGGACAAGTGCGGCGCGATCTTATCGCTGCCGGGTTCGCGATGGCACGCCGGCCCGGCTTTGGCTACAAGCGCGACATGCTCGCCGGCCAATACGCGCCGCAGTATCGAATGCGTCGATACGATCCGCCCGCAGCGCCTGCGCCGCGTGTCCGCGAGGCGATTGTCGTGGGCGCCGGCATGGCGGGTGCAGCAATGGCGCGACGGCTGATCGCTCGCGGCTGGCGGGTGCGTCTCTTCGAACGGGCGCAAGCGCCGGGAACTGCCGCGTCGGGCAATCCGGCGGGCGTGTTTCATCCGCAGCTCTCGGCAGACGACAACGTGTTGTCGCGTCTCACGCGGGCGGGCTTTCTGTTTGCACTCTCTCAATGGCGGACGTTGCCGGGCGGCCTGCCCGGACGCGCCGACGGCTTGCTGCAAGTGGCCATGACCGACTCGGAAGCACAGGCGATGCGCCAGCTCGTTGCCGTGCACGAGTATCCGGACACGTATGCGAAGTGGGTCGATCAGGCTCAGGCGTCGGCCCTTGCCGGGGAAAGGCTAGCGCACGGCGGCCTCTGGTATCCGGAGGGGGGCTGGCTCGCGCCCGCCATGCTCTGCCGCGCCGAGTTGGTTGCCGCGGGTCCGTCGCTCGACGCGCGCTACGGCGTGAGCGTGGAGCGGCTCGAACCGCGCAACGGCCGCTGGGTGGCGATCGACGAGACGGGCCGAGTACTGGCCGAGGCCGACGTCGCAGTCGTGACGGCTGCCGACGTTTCGCAGAAACTGCTCGCGCCGTATCTCGCAGCGGCGTTTCTCCCCGTCAAACGCGTGCGTGGTCAATTGACCTTTCTGCCGCCCGACACCTTGCCCGATCTGCGTGTGCCGGTTTGCGGCGATGGTTACGTCGCGCCGTCGCTATTGGGTGGCGCCGGGCCGATCACGGGCGCGACCTATGGCTTCGACGATCCGGTTGAGGAGGTACGCGTGACAGATCATCAGGCCAATTTGCGCCGCCTTGCTGCGCTGCTGCCCGCCCATGCGGACTTGTTCGGCGACACCGGACTGGCCAGCGCAAGCGCCGCCGCCGAGCTTGGCGGACGCACGGCGTTCCGATCGTTGATGCCCGACCGTTTGCCGATGGCGGGGCAATTGCCCGATATGGCCGCTATCGAGCCGCTACGGCGACGGCTGACCGGGGGGCACCTGCGGGACCTGCCGCGTCTGGAAGGACTGTACGCGAGCTTTGCGTTCGGTTCTCGGGGACTGGTGTTCGCATCGCTGTGTGCAGAACTCATTGCCAGCCAGATCGAAGGCGAGCCGTGGCCCATCGGCAGCGATCTGGCCGATGCCATCGATCCCGCCCGTTACCTGATGCACGCGCTGCGCAAAGGCTGACCGCCTCGCTTGGCTGGCGTTTCCCGCCCGCCTCTGACCTCTTGAGACTGGCTCTCCCCGGATGCCCGGTCACGCTCCTATTGCCGTAATCCACGTGCCCCGTAGGCCCTCTCGGGAAATGTCGACAGCCAACTTTCTCCGAAAATTGGGGATGTTCCAATAATTCGAATCTGACCCTATATGGGTAAAAAGCCCGCCCCATGCGGGGGCGGCGCGCCCACGGCGCTTGCCCCCGTACTTTCCGCCCCTCACCCGATACCCGGCCGCCGACGCGGGTACCTCCTTGTCCGGCAGGCGAGGAACGTGCGACCGGCCGGGCCCCCCCCATGCGACGAACGCCCCGCCAACGAGACGGCCGTTTGAAATCGCCGGAAACCGAGTGTGGCAAAATAAACCCAACCCTTCGGGTTCGTCGCGCATTTGTCCTTCATCTGCAACCCCGCGCGCGACTTTCTTTCCTTTTCACCACTTGATGCGCCGTCAAGCGGCGCAAAGCGAGCATTAATGACGTCGGAACTGTCCCTTTTTCCGGGCTGGCCGCCGGCGCCCGATCCCGTTTTCTTCGCCGGGCTGGCATTGGTATTTGCCGGACTCGCCGGGGAAATCTGTTTCCGGAGATTGCGCCTGCCGCGCATGACCGGTTACGCCGTGATCGGGCTGGTCGGTGGCACGTTGGGCCTTTCTTCGATGCTGGACGCGCAAGCGAGCGCGGCTATCCGGCTGTTGATCGACCTGGCGCTGGGCCTGCTGCTGTTCGAACTGGGTAGCCGCCTCAATCTGAAATGGATGCGGGCGAACCCGTGGATCATCGTCACCAGTGCGCTCGAAGCCTTGCTCACCTTCGTGGCGGTCTACGCCGTGCTACGCGTATTTAGCGTCACGCCGCTCACGGCCGTGCTCATTGCATCGATCAGCATGGCCACATCGCCGGCCGTGGTCATCCAGCTCAAAAACGAACTGCGGGCCGAAGGTCAGGTCACGGAGCGGTTGCTGGCACTCGCGGCGCTCAACAGCGTGTATGCGGTCGTGGCGGTAAAGCTTGTCTATGGCTGGATGCACCAGGCTTACCACTCGAGCTTCTGGGTCGTGCTGTTTCACCCGTTGTATCTGCTCATTGGCTCGATCGTGCTGGCGTTCGTCCTGGCGAAAGCGTGCAATCTGGTCTTCCGCAAGTTCGGCAGCCAGGACCATCACGGCTTTGTGGTGCTCATCGGCCTGATCATGCTCATGGTTGCGCTGGTGCACATGCTCAAGCTGCCGAACTCGCTCACGCTGCTGCTCGCGGGGATCATCTTCCGCAATGTCGAGGAACGGCCGCAGCTTTGGCCAGCGTACTTCGGCACGGCGGGCTGGTTGCTCGCTGTCGTGCTGTTCGTGCTGACCTCGCTGGCGTTCCAGTGGGAATACCTCGTGATCGGCGGGTTGGCGGCGCTGGCCATCATCGTTGTGCGCTCGATTGCCAAGGTGGTGGGCACGGTCGCCGTCGCGCATCAGGCAGGTATCAGTTACAAGCAGGCCATCGCGCTCGGGCTGTCGTTGTGCCCGATGGCCAGTCTCGCATTCGTACTCGTCGCCGACACGTACGACATCTATCCTCAGTTCGACCCGATGCTCAAGGCCGTGGTGATGTGCGCCGTTGCCGTGTTGCAACTGGTTGGGCCGTTGGTGGTCTATTGGGCATTGGCCCTTGTCGGTGAACGGAAGGATTAAGCCATGTCATTAGAAGAATTCATTCCCTCGAAGCCGTGTACTTTCGGCGTGGAGCTGGAAATGCAGCTCGTCAATCGTCACGACTACGATTTGACGAAGGCGGCGGCCGATCTGATGCGGCTCGTGGCCAAGGAGACACATCCGGGCGAAATCAAGCCGGAAATGACCGAAAGCATGATCGAGTTGTCGACGGACATCTGCCATCATCACAGCGATGCCGTGACACAGTTGCGGCGAGTCCGCGACGTACTCGTGGCGGCAAGCGAGCAACTTAACGTGGGCTTGTGCGGTGGCGGTACCCACGCTTTCCAGCGCTGGAGCGAACGCACGATCTACGACTCGCCGCGTTTTCACTTCCTGTCCGAGCTATACGGCTACCTCGCCAAACAATTCACCGTGTTTGGTCAGCACGTTCACATCGGTTGCCCGGATCCGGACAGCGCGTTGTATCTGCTTCACGCGATGTCGCGTTATATCCCGCATTTTATTGCCCTGTCGGCTTCCTCGCCTTACGTGCAGGGGGTGGACACGGGGTTTCATTCGGCACGGCTCAACTCGGTGTTCGCATTCCCGCTCTCGGGCCGTGCGCCGTTCGTGTTGAAGTGGGAAGACTTCGAGACGTATTTCGACAAGATGGTCAAAACCGGTGTTGTCGAGAGCATGAAGGACTTCTACTGGGATATTCGTCCTAAGCCGGGTTTTGGGACGATCGAAGTGCGGGTCATGGATACCCCCTTGTCGATCGACCGCGCGGCCGCCATCGCCTGTTACATCCAGTCTCTGGCCCGATATCTGCTCGAGGAGCGTCCGTTCGTGCTGAGCGAAGACGATTACCTCGTCTACACGTTCAACCGCTTCGAAGCCTGCCGTTTCGGTCTGGAGGGCGCTTACGTGGACCCGCAGACCGGCGAGCGCACCACGTTAGGGCAACACGTTGCGCAAACGCTTGAGGTCATCAAGCCGCACGCGGCGGTGCTGGAGGCTGAAGCGGCCTGCGAGGAGATCCGTCAGTTGGTGGCGTCTGGCAAGAACGACGCCGTGTGGCTGCGCGAGGTCAACGCCGAGGCAAAGTCGCTCAACGAAATGGTCCGGCAACAATGCCTGAAATGGGCCGCATGACCTGACGGCTGCGGCAAACGGTGCTTTTTCGAGATCGTTTGCTGCGGCAATGTCCGTTGTTATGCGATTGGTGTCTAGAAACCCCGCCTTGGCGGGGTTTTTTATTGCCTGGACAGTTTTTGCAACGAACTTCGGTGTGAACGCTGTCGCGTAGTGCTTCGAATTCGTGCACCTCGTTGGGGAGAACGTCTTGGCGAGGCCCGGATCACGCATCGCAAGCGCTGCGTTTTCCACTATTCAGGCTGAGCGGGTTTTGCTGTTTTCGCGTCGCTCGTAGCAAGGTTTTAAGGTTTTAATAGGTTTACTGTATGTATACATAGTAGTAGTTAACAAAGGCAGCCCACTCCTGTGGATAACCACAGTTAACGCTGTGTAAACAGAAAGTTGCCCGATTGAGAACTGGATGGACAAACAGCGGGTATCCCAAGAACAACTCCGAACAGTTTTTGCCCCCTGTGGAAAGATTCGCAAGTTATCCCGAACCCATGCACATCTAGTCCGAGGACTTATCCAGAAAGTTATCCACAGGCGCCTAAATATTGTGCAAGACACCCCCGAAAACGGGGTTTTGTGGATAATTTTGACGTTCTTACGTTGGCCAACCGGTTCGCGGCTACAATCTCGCCACCCTGATTTGTGACTTGCCGCGCGTGGTGTAAGAAGTGATTGATGTTGGTTTTGCTGGCCGTAACGAGCGAAATCGCCGGTACCGTCAAATTCTTCAATTCGCGTGTCCCGAAGGTGTCACCCGCGGACGCGCCGAAGCGTTATTCCCCCACTTTTTTGCGGAACCCCGCCCCTGGCGACTGACGACTGGCGGTTGTGTTTCAAATAATTTGCGTTCTATCCGAAACGCGGGACGGCGATCGCGCGAGTCTGGCGAGCCTGCGGCGAGAAGAAAAATCTCGAATATCGAGAGAATTTTCGGAAGAGGAAAAGCGAATCCGAGACGTGTGCGACACGAGGCGACGGTCTGTGAGCCACAGCCAGTGAGGCTTTGCGGGCGTCGACCAAAATGATGCGGGGTGCGACGTGGTTCGAAATGCGCCTGTGCGTTACACCTATTCAGTGTCCGGTGTAATTCGCATGGGATGCGAAATATTTTTCTAGGAAAAACGCTTCGCACCACGAGTGCGCAGGACACCAATATTTTGTAAACATCCTGAGTAGGATTTGGGAGATCAGTACAAGAACTGATACGCCAAAATTCAACTCAGAACACACAATGGAATCGTGGTGGGACGGCGGGTTCAACAGCGACTTGCCGTCGCGTATCGACACGGAAGTGGCTTAGGGTTTCCCCCGGGCGGGGCGCCGAAATGAAGAGAAAGTAATGTGAAGAACGTGTGATGCACTGCCCGTGAGTTCATTTGACAAGCTGTTTTACTGACGTATAGTTTTTAGAAATCCTAACGAAAATCATGGCTACTCCGACCCCACTAGATGAAGCGCTGTCCAAGCGCGTAACAGCAGGTTTGTTGCGCATGGGAACCGCGTTACGGAGCCACGCCTGGGAGGGCGCGGCAATGGCTGGATTGACGCCGACGCAGGGCGAGATTCTTACGCTTCTGCTCATGCGTGGCGTGCCGATGCGATTAGGCGAGATTGCGGAGGATGCCGCACTCACATCGGCCACGGTCAGCGAGGCCGTGAGTACATTGGAGAGTAAAGGGCTGGTCGAGAAACGGCGCGATGCCAACGACGGTCGTGCTCTGGCGTTGCGTCTGACGGCGCGCGGCAAGACGGCGGCCAAGAAAGCGTCGCAATGGCCGAACTTCCTGACCTCGGCGTCGGACTCGCTTGGCGAGAAGGAGTGCGCTCAGCTTTACCGCACACTCGTCAAGCTGATCTTCACGATGCAGGAGCGCAACGACATGCCGCCCCAGCGCATGTGCCTGACATGCAGTCACTTCGAGGTGTCGGCGCGCGGCAAAGGTCAATATCACTGCAATCACTTCAACGCGACGTATGACGATTCGCGTCTTCCGCTCGACTGCAACGCGCACGAGGAAGCCGACATCGCCACACAACGTAAGGTCTGGAAGCTGTACAGCAAAGCCTGAACGGCCGACCGACATTCGTCACGCACAAGCGGCGCGAGCGAGGGGGGAGAACGTCATCCGGTACCGGGTGACGTTTTTTTTCGTCGCACCTTGTCACGCACATGACCGCCGCGTGCCTGTACACTGCGCTTTTTTGTATCCACGAAACCTCGTCGCATAGAGATGGCAGCCAAGCGCAGAATCGAAGTCAGAAAGTCCGGCGTCCACGGGAAGGGGGTGTATGCGGTCAAGCGTCTCAAAAAAGGGGAACGCGTGATCGAGTACAAGGGCGAGATCATTTCGTGGCGCGAGGCTTTGCGCCGCCATCCTCACGATCCGGCGCACCCGACACATACCTTCTATTTCAGTCTGGAAGACGGTCGCTGCATCGACGGCAAAGTCGACGGCAACAATGCTCGCTGGATCAACCACGCCTGCTCGCCGAACTGCGAAGCGCGTGAAGAAGGCGAGCACGTCTACATCTACGCCTTGCGCGAGATCGAGCCGGGCGAAGAGCTTTTCTACGATTACGGTCTGGTAATCGACGCGCGCTACACCAAGAAACTCAAACGCGAATACGCCTGCCACTGCGGCAGCAAGGCGTGCCGTGGCACGCTGCTCGCGCCGAAGCGCTGAGTACGTCGGGCATGGCCGACGGTCCACGCGGCTGAGAAGATCGGAAGGGAGTTTCGGCATCGGTGCGGATCGGGCCGGGGTGACGGGTGAGCGCGCTGGCCGCGATACCGTCCGATGCTGAGGGAAATGCCCCGAATTCGGTGTCTTGGGGGCTGTAAGGCTTTTTGGCTGGTCAGCTCGAGGCGCGATCGCCCGCGAACTGATCGATGGCCAGCGCCAGGTCGACATCGCGTTGCGTTAATCCGTCGGCGTCATGCGTCGAGAGGGTAACGTCCACGCGGTTGTAGACATTGAACCACTCGGGATGATGGTTCATTTTCTCGGCCTTGAGCGCGACCTGTGCCATGAAGCCAAAGGCCTCGTTGAAGTCGTGAAACGTGAAGCTGCGTTGGATGGCGTCGCGTCCGACCACCTGGTGCCACTCGGGCAGCACTTCGGTCAGGCTGGCGCGTGCCTCGGATGAGAGTCGTGTTGTCATGGCATTCCTTTCAAAGCGTTCAGTGCAAATCGGGCAGATTCGAGTCCGCTCGCGCCGGTTTGGCGTCAGTGATGACGGTGCGTGGCGTCAGGAGGATGGTTGGCTGCGCCGGACACAGTGCCCATGAATCGGCGGGGTTGCCGGTTCATTCGAGCTATTGTTCCACAGGCGGGCGTTGTGTGTGCGTGAGCCGCATCTGAAAGCGCGACGCACAAAAGCCCCACTGTTGGAAATCAAACGTGCCGCGGGGAAACGGGAGATGGGAAACGCGGCCCGGCGTGAACCGGGCCATGCCATCATGCCGGCAACAGGACTTGCGTGTCTTCGGGACAACGGGCGTTAGCCTCAAACGCCTGCTGCTCGGCGAACGTCTTGAACAGCGTGGGCAGGTCGGCGCGCATGGCGTCGAACAGTTGGGCAAAATCGTCGATCACGAAGTACGTTTGCTGGAAGGTGTCGATGCGGTATTGCGTGCGGAGCACCCGTTCGAGCGAAAACCCGATGCGATTCGGCTCGCGCGACGTCAGCGAGAACTCGGTCTCGCCGCGGCTCGAGACGATGCCGGCGCCGTAGATGCGCAGGCCGTCGCCGTCACGCATCAGGCCGAATTCGACCGTGTACCAATACAGACGAGCGAGCAGCGGCAATGCCCCGAGCGATTGCGCGATCTTGCCGGCCTTGCCGTAGGCCTGCATGAAGTCGGCAAATACCGGGTTCGCGAGCAACGGCACGTGACCGAAGACATCGTGGAAGCAATCGGGTTCTTGCAGGTAGTCGAGCTGATCGGGACGGCGCATCCACCACGTGGCCGGGAAACGGCGATTGGCGAGATGGTCGAAGAAGACGTCGTCCGGCACGAGGCCGGGCACGGCCACAACTTGCCAGCCGGTTGCCGCCATCAGTTTTTCGTTGAGATGGGCGAACTCGGGCACGCGATGCGCGTCCATGTCGAGAGCGCGAATGCCTTCCATGAAGGCTTCGCACACACGGCCCGGCAACATCGCCGTTTGACGTGCATAGAGTTGCTGCCACACCGCATGATCGACCGCGCCGTATTGTTCGACGGGCTGATCGATGGTGAAGTCGGGCCGGGTCGTGAGACCGGCATCGAATTGCTCCTTGAGCATGGCGGTAGTGGACATAATACGAACGACTCATTCAAGCAGTGACATTGATTAAAAGTGTAGTGCGCATCGCATGCGAAATGGGCGCATAATGCGCCTGTGGTGAAAGACGTTTGCGTAAATTTCGCATAAAAATAAACTTTGTTGCGGAGAATCGTCATGGTTGATCTGGATCAGTTCGATTTGGCTCTGCTGCACGAGTTGCAGAGGAACGGTCGGGAAACGCATCACCAGCTGGCGGAGCGCGTGGCGCTCTCACCGTCGCAGATCGGTCGCCGCCTGCAAAGGCTTGAGTCGGACGGGATTATCGAGGGGTATCGCGTGGTATTGCGGCCCGAGGCATTGGGCCTGGCGGTGACGGCGTTTACATCGCTGCGTCTGAAGCACCACGGCGATCAGGCCATCGAGAATTTTCAGAAGCAGATCGATCTCTTACCCGAAGTGCTCGAGTGTTACGCGGTGGTTGGCGAAGCCGATTACCTGCTGCGCATCGTCGTGCCGGATCTGAACGCACTGTCGACGTTCGTGATGAAACGGCTCATGCAGGTGCCCGGTGTGGAGAATGTGCGCTCAAACATTGTGCTGAGCGCGTTCAAGCGCAGCAATGCGCTGCCGCTGCACTACGTGGTACCCAAGCAAACGCAACGCTGAGCGGGTGCGGTGCTGAGCCGCCGCGCTTTGCCTCGCGCCGCGGACTCTCTGGGCTATCAGGATTGGCCCCGCTTGCCGGCGTGATTTTGCCTGGCTGAACCGTTGCGAAGCAGGGCGGGGCAGTGGCGCTAGCGGCCGTCGCGTCGCAGCTGACTGAACCGACTGATTCAATCGATCCACCTGGTCGACTGGCTCAATCGGCGGGCATCAACCAGGGTTTTACGTAGCGTCCATAGATAAGCGACTGGATAAGCGCGACCGTAGAGCCGACCAACACTTCAATGACGCGCAACATGGCAAGGCTTAGCTCTTCATGCAACCCTTGCCCCTGTCCGCTCAATGCCGCCGACATCAGAATCACTACCGTTGCCGGACCCAGACGCCAGTTGGCCGGATAGTTCTGCACCAACATGGCGGCCAACGTGGCGATGGTGATGCCCACGAGCATCGCGAGCAACCCCGGTCCTATCAATAGCAACACGATACAGGCCACAATGGCGCCGGTAATCGTATTGATCGAACGCGCGCGGAAATTACTGCGTGCCTGCAACGGGTCGGGTTCTGTCACGATGATGAGCGAGATCATTGCCCAGTAAGGCTCGGGAAAGCCTGCGGCTCTCAGGCCAAACCAGACGATCAACGAACCGCTGAGAATCTTGATGAGATAAACCAGCGCGTTCTTTTTCGGATGGAGAAAGGCAATGGACATGAGCGCGTACGTGCGAACACAAGAGATGCCAGTGTGACATAGGCGGCTTCGCGAGCCCAATGCAGACGATTCCGACAAGCGCACACCGCCGTTCCGAAATTTCGGGCTGAGTCGTGGAACTGAAGGTAATCGGATCGTAATCGGTTCGAATTGCCAAAGATCGCGGGTTAGAATCGCCTCACCAGAATCAGGGAGGAGTCCGGCATGCATAGCCGAACGCAACGCGTCTGGCTGACCGCGCCGATGGCGTGGGCGGCGCTGTGTCTTGGAATGTTCATGACGTCGCCCGCTCAGGCGGCGCGTGTCGTGAGCGTGAGTCCGCAGGGGGAGGTCGCCAGCGTCGACCAGGTGGTCGTCAAATTCGACGAGGCCATCGTGCCAGCGGGGGATCCGCGCGCTCAGGCACCGGCCGCCGTGAGGTGCTCCGATACCTCGCTGACCGGTGACGGCCATTGGCTCGAACCGAAGATCTGGGTCTACGACTTCAAGCAATCGCTGCCGCCAGGCGCGAAGTGTTCGGTCGAGATGCGCAACGGTTTGTCCGCCGTCTCGGGCACGGCGCTGTCGGGCACCACACGCTATGCGTTCAACACTGGCGGACCTGCCGTCACGTCTATCCGTCCGTCATACGGCGCCATTGACGAAAACCAGATATTCATCCTCACGCTTAACGGGGCGGCGACCCCCGCCAGCGTTCGACAGAACGCCTGGTGCGAAACGGAAGGCGTGGGCGAGCGCATTGGCGTGAAATGGATCGAGGGCGATACCCGCACCGCGCTGATCAAGCGTTTCAATCTCGACAAGCAGGCCGCGCGCGTGGTCATGCTGCAGTGCAACCGTACGCTCGCGGCAGGGGCGAAGATGCACCTGGTTTGGGGCGCGGGCATCAGCACGCCGTCGGGGGTACCGACCAAGCAGGCACGCCGCTTCGAGTACGACGTGCGTGAGCCATTTACCGCCAGCTTCAGTTGTGAGCGTGAAAACGCGAATGCGCCGTGCACGCCATTGCGCCCGCTGCGCCTGACGTTCAACTCGCCGGTCGCTCGCGATATGGCCGCCAAAATTCGCGTGCAAGGCGCGGGGGCCGAGCGCGCGCCGAAGTTCAGCGATTCGGATCGCACTTCGAGCGTGAGCGACGTCACGTTCGATGCGCCATTCCCGGAGAAAGCGGAACTGACCATTACGTTGCCGAAGGGATTCACCGACGACAGCGGCCGAGCCCTCGAAAATGCCGGCGAATTCCCCTTGAAGACGAAGACCGCGACAATGCCGCCGCTCGCCAAGTTCGCGGCGGCACCGTTCGGGATCGTGGAGCGTTTCGCCGAGCCCGGCATGCCGCCCATGTTGCCGGTCACGCTGCGCAAGGTCGAGCCCGCGTTGCAGATCAACGGACTGGGCGTCGCCGGAGAGGCCGCTACGGCCGCCAGAGCAGGCGAGAGCGGTCGCACCTTGCAGTTGCGTGTGGACGACGATGCCGAAGTCATGAACTGGATGTCGCGCGTGCGTCGCTTCGACGAAACGACGATGACTCGCAAGCAGATTGCCCAGGAGATGCCGTCGATTTTAAGCGCCCCGGCGGCGAAAGACTCGTTTGGCCCCAATGCGGCGGTCATCGTCGAGGACAAGGTCACGCGCTACGACACGCGCAGCCTGTCGTTGCTCTCGGGATTACAGGGTGTTCAGGCGCTAACCTTGCCTGTGCCCAAAGAGAAGGACCCGCGGCCATTCGAGGTAGTTGGTATTCCGTTCCAGAAGCCAGGGTTCTATGTCGTGGAGCTGGCCTCGCCATCGCTTGGGGCGGCACTGCTCGGCAAATCGTTGCCGATGTACGTGCGCACCACGGTACTGGTCACGAATCTCGGTGTGCATTTCAAGATGGGCCGAGAGAATGCCGTGGCGTGGGTAACGACGCTCGACAAAGGCCAGCCGGTTGCAAACGCGAAGGTGCGGGTGCTGGATTGCGACGGCACCGAGGTTGCCAGCGCGGTGACGGACAAGACGGGCGTGGCGAAGATCGACAAGGCGTTGGAGCGTTACCGCTATTGCGAGAAGACCATGCGCTCGGGGTATTTTGTCGTCGCGCGCACGCAGGGGAACGATCCGGACATGGCGTTCGTATCGTCCGACTGGGATCGCGGCATTGAGCCATGGCGTTTCCATGTGCCGACCGATGGTGGCAGCAGCCCGACCGTTCGTGCGCAGACGGTCTTCGATCGCATGCTGTTCCGCGTCGGAGAGACGGTTTCGATGAAGCACTTCATTCGTCAGGAGACGATGCAAGGACTGGCATTACCGGCGAGTCTGCCGTCTCAACTGACGATCACGCACCAGGGGTCCGGACAAACCTACACGCAACCGATCAAGTGGCGCAACGCACGGCTGGCCGAGAATACCTTCCAGATTCCGCAGGGCGCGAAGCTCGGTGAGTATGCGGTAACGCTCGATTACACCGATACCGATTCGAAACCGAAGACGTACCCGTCGTCGCTCGACGCCGGGCACTTCCGCGTCGAGGCGTTCCGCCTGCCGGTGCTGGCCGGATCGATCGGTGTGCGCGATGCGGTGAAGGCGCCGCTCATCAACAAGACGGAAGCACCGGTCAACGTGCAGGTGAATTACGTGGCGGGGGGACCTGCGGGGAATTTGCCCGTGCGTGTCTCGGCGCTCCTGCGTGTGCGCGACCTGACGTTCGACGGTTACGACGACTTCAGCTTCACCCCTTATCGCCCGCCGTCGGCGCAGTCGGGGGCCGATGACGACGATCAGGGCAACGACGAAAGTTCGGGTTCGAGCGACCAGAAGCTGGTGGCCGACAAGCAGCGATTGGTGCTGGATCGAAATGGTGCCGGCAGTCTGACGCTCAAGGAGTTGCCGAAGGTCGATCGTCCAAGCGACCTGGTGCTTGAAGCAAGCTTCGCCGACCCGAACGGCGAGATTCAGACGCTCCGCGGCAACGCCACACTTTGGCCGGCGAATCTGATCACGGGGGTGCGCAGCGAGAGCTGGGTATCGGTGACGAACAAGCTCCCGGTGAAGGCGCTCGCGCTCGATTTGCAGGGCAAGCCGAAGGCCGGTGTCGCGATGGATGTGCGTGCCGAGGCACGCATTACCACCAGCAGCCGAAAGCGCATGGTGGGGGGCTTCTACGCCTACGACAATCGCACCGAGGTGAAGGATCTCGGGAACGTGTGCAGCGGCAAGACTGACGATCGCGGTTTGCTGTCTTGCGACGTTTCGCTCTCGCAGCCCGGAGAGATCACACTCGTCGCGCAGGCCAAGGACGACAAGGGCAATCTCAGCACCTCAACCACGAGCGTATGGGTGACAGGGCGCGGCGAGGTCTGGTTCGGCGGTGACAACACCGACCGCATGGACGTGCTGCCGGAGCGCCGCGCCTACGAGCCGGGAGAGACGGCCAGGTTGCAGGTGCGCATGCCGTTCCGCTCGGCGACCGCGCTTGTGGCGATCGAGCGCGAAGGGGTGATGGAGACGCGCACGATGGAGATTTCGGGCAAAGACCCGAATGTTTCCCTCAAGGTCGATCCGTCGTGGGGCCCGAACGTCTATGTGTCGGTACTGGCCGTGCGAGGTCGTATCCACGAGGTGCCTTGGTACTCATTCTTCCAGTGGGGTTGGAAACAGCCGATAGAGTGGTTCAGGGCCTTCTGGTACGAAGGCCGGGAGTATCAGGCACCGACGGGATTGGTAGATCTGGGTAAGCCGGCCTATCGCTTCGGGTTGACCGAGTTGCGCGTGGGTACGGCGGGACAGCGTCTCGGTGTGGAGGTGAAGCCAGACGCGCCGACGTATCCGGTGCGGGGGCACGCCAAGGTGCGCATCAAGGTCACGCAACCGGATGGCAAGCCGGTCGCGGCAGGATCGGAAGTCGCTGTCGCCGCGGTGGACGAGGCGCTGCTCGAACTCGCGCCAAACACAAGTTGGGCTTTGCTCGACGCCATGTGGCAACGGCGCAGCTACAGCGTGACGACGGCTACCGCACAGATGGAGATCATCGGGCGCCGGCACTACGGCCGCAAGGCGGTGCCAGCGGGGGGTGGCGGGGG
This sequence comes from Pandoraea apista, assembly GCF_001465595.2. NCBI lineage: Bacteria > Pseudomonadati > Pseudomonadota > Betaproteobacteria > Burkholderiales > Burkholderiaceae > Pandoraea > Pandoraea apista. The sequence goes on from NZ_CP013481.2 coordinate 29,380, forward strand.
CAAGAGCCCGACGCGTGAGTTGTTCGACACGCTACTGCTCTGGCAGCCGCGCGTTGTGCTCGACGACAAGGGCGAGGCGAGCATTGACGTGCCGCTCAACGATTCGTTGTCCAGCTTCCGTATCGTGGCGGTCGCCGACGACGGTAGGCCGGGTGCGCAGGCGCTCGGCTGGTTCGGCACGGGCACCGCGACCATTCGAACCACGCAGGATCTGCAACTGATCTCGGGATTGCCGCCGCTGGTGCGTGAGGGCGACAACTATCGAGCCCAGTTCACCGTGCGCAATACCACCCAACACGCCATGCAGGTGCAGTTGACCGCAAGGGCAACCCAACTGACGCTGGCGCCGCAGCGCGTGGATGTGCCGGCAGGGGAATCGCGGGAAGTGGCATGGGAAGTCACGGCGCCCGCCGGGCTGGCCGACACGCGCGCCCAGCGACTGCTGTGGGAGGTGAGCGCTCAGGCCCCGGCGGCTGGTGGTGCGCCTGCCGCGAATGACGCGATCAAGGTCGGGCAGGACATTCAGCCGTCGTTGCCGGCGAGCGTACAGCAGTCGGTGCTCACGCAGGTCGAAGGCAGTCTTACGTTGCCGATGGCGCCCCCCGCAGGGGCCGTGGCCGACAGCACCGGCAAACTGCGCGGCGGTGTGCGCATCAGCATGCAGCCGCGTCTGTCGCAGGGATTGCCAGGTGTGAAGCGCTGGTTCGAGCTGTATCCGTATGCTTGTCTGGAGCAGCAGGCGTCGAAGGCACTCGGCTTGCGCGACACCGCGCAGTGGAAGCGGGTGACCGGCATGCTGCCGTCGTACCTCGACGAAGACGGTCTGGCGAGCTATTTCCCGCCGCAAGAGGGTTTCGCCAATCAGGGCAGCGACACGCTTACCGCCTATCTGCTGGCGGTGAGCCACGAAGCGAAGGCCCTCGATCCGGCATACGTGCTGCCGGACGACGCGCTGGCACGCATGGAGGATGGCTTGACGGCGTTTGTGGAGGGGCGTCTCACGCGTCGCTTCTGGGCACCGCGTGACGACCTGACGCTGCGCAAGCTCTCTGCGATTGAGGCTTTGTCTCGGTATGGCCGGGCAAACGCGCGCATGCTGAGCTCGCTTACCATCGCGCCGAACGATTGGCCGACGTCGGCGGTGATCGACTGGTATTCGATCCTGCAACGCTTGCCTGACGCACCGCAGCGTGCCGAGCGGTTGGCGCAGGCCGAACAGATCCTGCGCGCGCGGCTGTCCTATCAGGGTACCCGGGTGGGATTCTCGACACAGGGCAGCGATGGGCTCTGGTGGCTGATGGTCGGTCCGGAAACCAATGCGGCACGTCTGGCGTTGCTGATGAACGCGAACCCGGCCTGGAAGGACGAGATGCCGCGTCTGGTGATCGGACTGTTGGGATTGCAGTCGCGCGGGGCTTGGTCGACGACCACGGCCAACGTGTGGGGCGGATTGGCGGTGGATCGATTCTCGGCACGATTCGAGCGTGATACGCCGACGGGGCAAACCGCCATTCAGTGGCAGCGCGACAACCAGACGAGCGGTGCTGTGCAAACGGTCGACTGGGACAAGCTCAAGGCGGGTACGGTGCCACCGGCCGTCTCGCTGCCGTGGTTGAGCAATGCGGCCTCCGGCACGGACAGCGCGCGTGATGTATTGCGTCTCGAGCAGACGGGGGCAGGCAAGCCGTGGGCGACGATTCAGAGTCTCGCCGCTGTTCCGCTCAAGGCGCCGTTCGCGGCGGGTTACCGGGTCACGCGCAGTGTGCAGGTGCAAGATGCCGCGGATCGCTCTGGCGACAGTTTCGTGCGCGGTGCCGTATTGCGTGTGCGTCTGGATATCGACGCGCAAGCCGATATGCGCTGGGTCGTAGTCAGCGATCCACTCCCCGGCGGGGCGACGGTGCTGGGCGGCGGGCTGGGACGCGATTCGGCCATTGCTACCCAAGGCGAGAAAAGCGAAGGCGCGATGCCTGCCTTCGAGGAAAGAGCGCAAGACGCGTATCGCGCGTATTACGACTACTTGCCGAAAGGCCAGCATCGGATTGAGTACACGGTGCGTCTGAATAACGTGGGCAAGTTCGCCACGCCACCTACGCGCGTAGAAGCCATGTACGAGCCAGCCATGTATGGCGAGACGCCGAATGCGCCGGTGCAAGTGGTGCCGGCGAAGCAATGACGATAGGGAGCGGGACAGACATGACGTCGAACTTCTTGGCTCCGGCGGCGGCGCTGCCTCGCGAAGCACGCCGCTTCTGGTGGTTGGCCGCCGTCGCGGGGGCGGCTTACGCGCTCGCGCTGCGGGGCGCCCCGTATGCCGATCAAGCCGTTGCGAAGGCATTGTTGTGCGCGTTGCTGCTGTTCGCTGCGTTGTATCACCGTGTGCCGCGAGAGCGGGTGTGGCTATGTGCGGCGCTGATCTTTTCGGGGGCGGGCGATGTATTGCTCGCGCTGCCGACGCTGGCGCAAGGCTTCGTGCTGGGACTGGGCGCTTTCCTGCTGGCCCACCTTGCGTACTTCGTGCTGTTCTGGCGTTTGCGCCGGCCGTGGGCGAAGGTGCCCGGCTGGCATCGCGTTGCGATCGCACTGGTGTGGGTGGCGGCGGCGCTCGCGTACGTGATGTACTGGCCCGGCATGGGCGAACTCAGGGCGCCAGTGGCGTGCTACGTGATCGTGCTGGCGATGATGGCGTCGGCGGCGCTGCTGGCCGATGTGCGGGGGGAATGGGCTGCCGTTGGCGCGCTGCTCTTCACGATCTCGGACGCTTTGATCGGCACCACGCGCTTCGTCGGCACGATACCGGCGCAGGAGTATGCCATCTGGATTCTCTACGCGCTTGCGCAACTGTTGCTGACCGCCGGGATCATGGCAGTGCGCTCGCCTCGACTGACGCAAGAGGGCGAGGAGCATGTACCAGGTGCCTGAAGTTCGCCGTCGGGGTCGGGTGCGTTGGTTTCTGCTGAGCGTTGGGTTGGCGCTTGGGTTGCTTCAGGCACCGGAGCCCGCGTTTGCCGTGCCGTCGTTCGACGAGGTGCGGCAGGACTGGCGCGCGTCAGACTGGATTCTGCTGGACCGACGTGGCCAACCGTTGCAACGGCTGCGAGCCGACATGCAGGCACAGCGCGGCGACTGGGTGACGCTTGCCGACGTGTCGCCGGCCTTTCGTCAGGCGCTGATCGTCTCCGAAGACAAGCGCTTTTACGAGCACAGCGGTGTCGACTGGCGAGGCGTGGCCGCGGCGGCGTGGGGCAACCTGTGGCACTCGCGCACGCGGGGTGCGTCTACGCTCACGATGCAGTTGGCCGGGCTGCTCGACGACGATCTGCGCCCGAGTGCGCGCAATCGGTCCGTTACCCAGAAGATCGGTCAGGCGGCAACGGCGGTATGGCTGGAGCAACGTTGGCGAAAGGACCAGATTCTCGAAGCCTATCTGAACCTCGTGCCGTTTCGCGGTGAGCTTGTCGGCATCTCGGCCGTTTCGCAAACCCTCTTTGGCAAGTTGCCCATCGGACTCGACGCGCGCGAGTCGGCACTGGCCGTCGCCTTGCTACGGGCGCCCAACGCGGCGGCCAATAAAGTCGCGCAACGCGCTTGCGGCATCCTGCGCGACATGGGGCAGGGGGCCGACTGCACTGGTCTCGACGGCTACGCTCAACTCGTGTTTTCACGGCCGGCAAACGTGATGACCACGCGCGACGCCGTCAACCTCGCGCCGCATTTCGCGCGGCGCGTCTTCGGTGCGAGCCGCCCGCCTGCGGGCACGCGGATCATCAGCACGCTGGATGCCAACCTCCAGCGCGTCGCTGTCACCACTTTGCAGCAGACGTTGCGTGAGCTGGGCACACCGGGCCGATCGCGCAACGTGCAGGACGGCGCGATCGTCGTCATCGACAACGCGAGCGGCGACATTCTCGCGTGGGTCGGCTCGTCGGGCGCGCTGTCCTCTGCCGCGCAGGTGGACGGCGTGACTTCGTTGCGTCAGGCCGGCTCGACGCTTAAGCCGTTTCTCTATGCGCAGGCCATCGCCGAGCGGCGTTTGACGGCGGCGTCGCTGCTCGACGATTCGCCCATCGATCTGCCTACCGGCGGTGGCCTCTACATTCCGCAGAACTACGATCGTCATTTCAAGGGGTGGGTGAGTGCGCGGACCGCATTGGGCTCCTCGTTGAACGTGCCCGCCGTGCGCACGCTCGTGATGGTCACGCCGCGTCGCTTCGCGCAAACGCTCGTTGCCCTCGGCCTGCCGCTCACGCAGAGCGGCGACTACTACGGCTACAGCCTCGCCCTCGGCAGCGCCGACGTCACACTGCTTGCGCTGACGAACGCTTATCGTGCGCTGGCTAATGGCGGCAGCGCAAGCGGCGTGAACGACCGGATGCCTGACACAGCCCGCACGCGAAGCGTTGATAAGCGCAAGGACAGCGCACGGATCCCAGCGCACACGACCGTCTTTTCACCGCAGGTAAGTTTCATCGTGGCGGACATGATTGCCGACCGCCAGGCTCGCACGCGCACGTTCGGCCTGGACAGTCCGCTTTCCACGCGTTACTGGACCGCCGTGAAGACCGGCACCAGCAAGGACATGCGCGATAACTGGGCCGTCGGGTTCTCACGGCGCTATACGGTGGGGGTCTGGGTCGGCAACGCCGACGGTGCGCCCATGTGGGACGTCTCCGGCGTGTCGGGCGCAGCCCCTATCTGGCATCGCCTGATGGACTACCTGCATCGTCGGACATCGAGCTTGCCACCTGTGCCACCGCCGGGTCTCGAGCATGTCGCTGTGCAGTACGCGGAGCGTGTGGAGCCCACACGTGAGGAGTGGTTTCTCCCCGGCACGTCGCAGAGCACGATTGCCCTGTCTGCGCTCGCGACCAAAGCGCCCGGCGGGCCGCTCTGGCGGATTGCCGGGCCGGCAGACGGCACCATCGTGGCACTGGACCCCGACATTCCGCCCGCCAACCAGCGGCTATGGTTTCAGGTCGCGGCTGCATGGCCCAAGGGGGCGGCCTGGCGGCTCGACGGCAAGCCGCTCGCCGGGGGCGCGCGCGTGGGCTGGTTGCCGTGGCCAGGACGTCATACGCTCGAACTCGTCGACGCGGCCGGCGCCGTTCGAGACAGCATACGCTTTGAGGTACGCGGTGCGACCTTGACCGACGGTAAGCGCATGCGCAATGCGAGTCGCTAATCGACGGTGCGCACGAGGCAATTCGTCAGGAATAATTTTTGATGTGGCAGACGCGTCCACGCGATGCGCGCTACACTGAAATCAGACTTGGCAATGCGTGACGCGATGTAACGGCGACGAGTGCAAACCCTGCCGTCAGTGGCGCACGCCCCGGAGCGGAGACATATCGATGATCACGCTGGACGCGCGGCAAACCGCGCAGTTGCTGCCGTATCCTCAGTTGGCCGACGGCATCGAGGCCATGCTCATGGAGATGCGCTCGGGCACCGCGCGCGCCCCTGAGCGTCTGCATTTTTCCCTGTCCGAACCTGAACGCGGCCGCCGTGGCGGTGTGCTGCTGGTGATGCCTGCCGCCAATCGCGACGTCGCGATGACCAAGCACATCACCGTGCATCCCGAGAATTGCCGTGCGGGCAAACCGTCCATCATCGGTGAGGTGATGGTGTTCGATCCGCACACGGGCGAACGCTTGATGTTGCTCGACGGCCCGACCATTACGGGGCGCCGCACTGCCGCAGTGACGTTGTTCGCCGCCCGTAAATTTGCGCCGCGCCCGAAGGGTCCCGTGCTGATCGTGGGCGCTGGCGTGCAGGCACGGGCGCACCTCGAAGCCTTTGCCGCCGGGATGGGTACGCGGCATTTCATGATTTTCTCGCGCAGCCCGGAGCGCGCGCATGCGCTCGCGGATCACGCCGCTACCCTCGGGGTGGAGGCCACCGTGATCGACGCCATCGAACCGGTGCTGAGCACCGTGAGCATTGTGATTACCGCCACGACCAGCAGTGAGCCGGTGCTGCCCGATAGCGACGTGCATCGCTGGCGCGATGACATCTTCGTGGCCGGCGTGGGCGCGTTCCGTCCGGACATGCGCGAGTTGCCGCCACAGTTGTGCCGCGACGCCGCCGTGCGCGGCACGCTCGTCGTCGACACCTGGGAGGTCAAGCACGAAGCCGGCGATCTGCTGCATGCGGCGATCGACTGGGGCCGTGCAGCACCGCTTCTCGACGCGATCATCACACCCGACCGTTTCCGATCGAGCGGCCCCGTGCTTTTCAAGAGCGTAGGCTACGCGTTGTGGGATCTGGCGGCCGTGCTGTGCGCGCGCGCCAACCTCGCGAAGGACGGTGTGCCTGCGTCCGATTTTCACGCGTCGTGATGCGAGGACGAGATCACGCAATGACGCAATGGTGTTAGGCGGTTCGCGCAAACGTGTGAACCGCGTTGTTCCTTCAGGCCGGTAGCGCGAAGGGTATGCCGCCCGAAGCACCGGCAGGCGTCGGGTAGCTCAGCGCCGCCTCCGGCGTGATTACATGCACCGGCAAGCCCAGCGTGGTCTCGATCAGCTCGGCCTGCATGACTTCGCGCGGTGCGCCGGAGGCAAGAATGCGTCCGTTGGCGAGCAATGCCATGCGGTCTGCGTGACGCGCCGCGAGATTCACGTCGTGCACGATCGCCATCGCGCCCACCCCCCACGTTTTGGCAAGCTCCCGCGTGAGCGAGAGCAGGTGATGCTGGTGCGCGAGGTCGAGCGCCGCCGTCGGTTCGTCGAGCAACAGATAGCGAGGCACCGATGGCGCTGGCGCGTCGTCGTCAGGCCAAAGCTGAGCCAGCACCCGCGCGAATTGCACCCGCGCCCATTCACCCCCGGAAAGCGTCATCACGTCACGATGCAGTAGCGCAAGTGCGCCGGCGCGTTCCAGTGCGAGCGTTGCGATTTCCGTATCGCTTTTCGATGGCTTACCTGCGTCGCCACGTCTGCGCGATCTCGGGAAGGGCAGACGTCCCATTGTCACGATTTCGAGTGCGCTGAACGGAAACGACAGCTGCGCCGTTTGCGGCAGTACTGCACGCAGACGCGCAAGCGCCGCCGTGGTGTATTGCGAAAGTAGCGCACCGTTGAGCGTAATGGCGCCGCTCAGATGCGTGCGCGGTGGCAGTGGCTCACCGGCGAGTGCCTTGAGCAGGGTGCTCTTGCCCGCGCCATTCCGGCCGAGCAGCACAAGCAGTTCACCGGGACGGATATCGAGCGACAAGCCGTTGAGCACGGGGGAATCGGTGTGAGCAATCGTGAGGTCGTGTGCACTGAGCATAGCGATGTCCTGTGTCGTCGGTCGGGTGCGGTCACAGCCCGAACTGTCCGCGGCGTCGCCACAGCAGCATGAGAAAGAACGGGGCCCCGAGCAGTGCCGTGAGAATGCCCAGCGGCAACTCGGCCGGCGCCACCCAGGTGCGGGCAACGAGATCGGCGAGCAACGTCAGGATCGCGCCGAAGAGCGCCGCCGCTGGCAGCACCGCGCGCGGATCGGGGCCCACCACCAAACGCACGATATGCGGTGCAATCAGGCCGATGAAGCCAATCATGCCGCTCGATGCGACGAGTGCGCCGACACAAAGTGCGCACGCCACCATCACGCGCCGCTTCACCGACTGCACCGCAACGCCGAGGTGCAACGCCTCGGCTTCGCCCAGCAATAGCGCGTTGAGCGAGCGGCACTGGGTGGCGAGCGCGATGACCCCCAGCGCGACCGGCCAAACGATCACGGCGAGCATCGACCATTGCGCGCCGCCCAGACTACCGAGCGTCCAGAATGTCAGCGTGCGCAGTTGCGTATCGTTGGCAAGGTAAGTCAGCAGGCCGATCGCGGCACCGGAGACCGCATTGATGGCGATGCCCGCGAGCAACAGCAGCGGCAACGCAAGGCGTCCGTGTCCTGCCGCCAGCCGGTAGACGAGCGCCGTGACCCCGAGCGCACCGATGAACGCCGCCACGGGCAGCATCCAGATGCCCAGCGACGCGGCGAGCGCAGCCGGCAGCATGACACTGCCCAGCACGATGACACCGGCCGCACCGAGCGCTGCGCCGCTGGCCACGCCGATAAGTCCGGGGTCGGCGAGCGGATTGCGAAAGAGGGCTTGTAACGCGGCGCCTGCGGCGCCGAATCCGGCGCCCACCAGAATGCCGAGCACGATGCGCGGCAGCCGGATCTGCAACATGACGTTGCGCGCCTGATCCTGTGCGAAGTCACCCGTGGCGCCCCGGAACAACGCGACGATGGCTTCGTCAGGGGCAATGCGATATGCCCCGCCGCACAGCGCGGCAAGTACCGCGACAGCGAGCCATCCGACAAGCACGGTCATCACGATCCATCGCGCAGGGCGGCGGCGCGCCGCGCCGGCTTGTGCCGGTGCAGTGGCAGAGGTGGCCGAGGCGTGCGTTGGCCCGGTACGGCTGGACGGCAAAGGCTTCGGAATCGGAGGCGCGGCTGACATGTCTTTGTTCACTGGCGATAGGCGGGTTTCTGGAAGGCGTTGGCTGGCACGATGGCGCGGTGTTACCTGATAGCCGTAGCGATCGCGCTAAACAACGCAACGCGTCGCGTCGTGCCGCAGCCCATTCATGGGGTGTGCACGCGTTGCGCGAGATCGGCCACCGCCTGCGGCAAGCGCGGACCGAAGCCGAGCAGATACAAGGCGTCGAAGCTCACGACACGTTTGGCACGTCCCGCCGGCGTATTCGCCAGACCCGGCTGCGCGAGCAGCGTTGCCGCAGGGTCGGCGGGCGATGGGCCCGTCGTGGTCGTGAGCAGCACGTCGGGCTGCGCCGCGACGGCCGCTTCCGCCGTGAGCGGCCGGTAGCCGTTGAAACCGCGCAACGCGTTCTCGGCGCCGGCATAGGCGAGCATGGCGTTGGCGGCGGTGTCCTGACCGGCGACCATCACCTGATTGCCTGTATGGCCGAGGATGAACAGCACGCGTGGACGTCGCTGAATGCCGTACCGTTGTTCGACCTGATCGCGAACGCGCAGCCAGTCCGATGTAAAGCGGTTTGCTACGCGAGCGCCGACGTCGTTCATGCGCAGGGCGGCGGCCACGTCGCGAATGTTGTCGCGCACGAGTTCGGCGGTATAGCCGTGCGTAAAGCGCTTGACCGGCACCCCGGCTGCCGCGATCTGCGACAGCACGTTGGGCGGGCCCGCTTCCGCGCCGGCCAGCAGCAGGTCGGGGTGCAGCGAGAGGACACCTTCGGCCGACAGCGTGCGCAGATAGCCGATCTTGGGCAGCTTGGTGGCGGCCTCCGGATACAGGCTGGTCAGATCGTTGGCGATCACGCGGTCTTGCGCCCCGAGCGCGTAGACGATCTCGGTGAGCGCGCCACCGGCGACGACCACGCGCTTGGGACCGCCCTTACCGAGGCTGTCCTGACCTTCAGCGGCAGACGCGGCCGCGTTGGCCAGCGTGACGGGCACGAGCGTGCCCAGCCATGCGCCGGCGGCCAGCGCGGCGCCTCCCGTCAGCAATGCGCGACGCGCCCCGCCGCGCGCGCCACTCGGCCCGAGGGGTTCGTGTGACGCGAAGGAGGCGAGAGGCCGGTTCATGCCAATGCCTCCGCAACGTCTTGCGAACCTGCGGCACCCTCCACGCGCACCAGCGTTTCACGCCAGTCTTCGCGCTCGGCCTGACCCGGCTTGCGCTCGCCGAAGAACATGGCGATGACCATGCCCGAGGCGTCGAGCAATTCGAGCGACGAGACGATACCGTCGGACGTGGGCTTGCGCACGATCCATGCCGTGTCGATCAGGTCTTCGCGCAGATGCAGATTGAAGCCCGGATCGAGCACGTTGACCCACGGTCCCATCACGCGAATGTGCTTCACGGGGCCGGTGTGGATCTGGATCATGCCGGCATTGCCGACAAATACCATGATCGGCAGTCCGGTGCCGGCGGCGTCCTCGAGCAGGGTGCGCACCGATGCGGCCGGCACTTTTTGCGCATGGCCCTCGGGCGCCAGGCGCAGGGCTTGTGCACGCGACACGCCGTGACGCTTGAGCATGTCGAAGAACTGATGCGTGTCGGTCATCGCCAGCCAGTCGCGCTGGAAGGCAGCCACGTCGATGTCGGCGTCAGGCGTTTCGGCCTTGGGAGCCTCGGCGGCGACCACATGCTGGCCGGGTGTCTGGTCCTCGGCGCGAAAGCGTGCAACCAGTGCGTCGAACGCTGCCACATCGCTGTGATCGCGCAGGAACATCTTGTGCACGGCGGTCCCGGCCTTGTCGAAGAACTGGAGCGAGCGGCGCGGACCATTTTCCGCCGGTGTCTCGACGGCGTAACCGAAGGCCCACTGGTGATAGAAGATACGCAGGTCGAGATCCTTGCCCAGGCCGAGGCCGATGGTGCCCGTGTGGGAGAGCTTTTCGTACTGACCGTCTTTCTCGTGCACGGCGGCATTGTTGCGCGTGAGCGCCATGACGCGGCCCAGTGCGGGCAGCGCTTCGACGATCTCGATGAAATCCGGGCGCAGACGCACGACGTGCTCACCGACGAAAGCGGCAACCGTCTCGCCTTCGGACACACCCAGCGCGGCGGCGGCGTCGCGGTCGCGCAGGTTCTGTTCGGTCTTCACACGTTGGAATTCGCTGCGCAGACGGGTCACGTCGGCGAGGGCGGGAAATGCCGGACGGGCGGCGGAAGTAGCGTTTTGAGCGTTCATCATGGCGAGTCCTTTGTTGCGAGTTTGCTGGCAGTGGCTGGCATGCGCCGGCGGGCGTCGAACTAACGAAGTGCGGGCGCGCCGGCGCAGTTCCGACAATCAATCCGATGGGTGGGATCAGTACTGGAGCTTCAGGCTCACAGCCACGCTGCGGCCCGGTGCCGAATACGCGTCCTTGACGGTCGAGTTTTCGGCGATGTTGCGCACATCCGACCAGTTCCAGTACTTGCGGTCGAACACGTTGTAGACGCCCGCGTAAAGCGTGGCGTTTTTGTTGATGTGATAACCGCCCGACAGATCGAGCACGATCGACGACGGGGGCGCCCAGCAGTTCTGGTTTTGTTGCATGCCCGACGTGCAGGTCTTCGCGATCTCGCTTTGCGACTTGGCGGCCTGGAAGAGCAGGTCGGCCTGGGCGAACCACGTGCTGTTAGGTTCGTAACGCACGCCGAGCACCATCGAGAACGGGTTCACGGTGTTCAGCGGCTGATTGGCCGCGCCGTTGTCTTCCGTGGTGCCGTGCGTGTAGGCCATGGCGGTGCGCAACGTCACGCCGCCTCTGAGCGCCCACGCGGCGCGGCCTTCCCAGCCCTGAATGCGGGCACGGCTGAAGTTCACGTACTGATAGATGAGCGGATCGTTGTGGCGGCCCGAGCCGCTGATGTTCTGCTGCGAGATGAAGTTGCGATAGTTGCCTGCAAAGACTGCCGTGCTGTAGGTGACTGGGCCGAGCGTGGTTGCGAGGCGTCCGCGCAGACCCAGCTCGACCGTGTCGCTCGTTTCCGGCTTGAGGTTCGGATTTGCGATCGACATATAACCGAAGATCGGATTCGAGAAGCCGTTGTTGACCTGATCCGGTGTGGGCGTGCGGAAGCCGCGCGCATATTGCACGTACGGAATCAGCGACGGTGCGATCTCGTACATGATCGCCAGACGCGGCGAGAACGCCGAATCGTTCGAGGAGGTCGGTTGAACGCGTGCGCCCGAAGTCGTTTGCGATACGTACAGCGGATCGTTCTGCTTCGGCGAAAGCCAGTAGGCGTCGTAGCGAATACCCGGCGTGACGGTGAGCGCGCCGTAGCGGATTTCGTCTTGCAGATACGCACCGAACAGCGTGTAGTCGGTGTCAGGGAACGCCTTGTTCGGGAACGACTCGCCTACCCCCGGCACGGTGCCGTTGCGATAGCTGGTGATGTACGCGAGGCTGGCGTCGGTGCCGTACACGAGCTTGTGTTTGAGCGGGCCGGTCGCGAAGTTGCTCTCCGCCTGCAGCGAGCCGCCGACGGTGCGCTCCTTGTACGTGTTGTCGCGCGTGCGGTCGCCCGCTGTGCGTTTTTCGTACGCGTACTGACTGTTCTTCGCGTCCTGGAAGTACAGCAGCGCGTGCGCGTTCTGGATGTAGGCCTGCGTGGCGTCGTTGAAGTCGTAGTCGAGGCTGACGCGATTGCGCTCGAGCCGGTCGCTCGTGTTCAGGCCCAGTGTCGTCGGTGGATTGACGGCCGAGAGAACGTTCGAGTCCACACGGCGGCGCACGGTCTCGCCCGTGAGCTTGAATGTCGAGCTTGGCGTGGCTTTGAAGACCAGTTTGCCGAGCACGGAATCGCCATTGCTGTCCTGCGGGTTGGCGGTGGTGCGCGAGGTGCTGGCGGAGTTGTTCGAGCCCTTGCCGTCGAGTTCGTGCCCTTTGTTGCCGTCGACGATCACCATGCCCTGCCACTGTTCGCCACCCCACGCGGCCTGAGCCGTGGTGCCGAAGCTGCGGTCCATCGAGTTGTAGTACGGGCGCAGCGAGAAGTAGGTCGACTTGCCGAACACGTCGAGCAGGTCTTGCGGATCTTTGGTGAGGAAGTTGACGACACCGGTGAGGCCGTCGCTGCCGTACAGCGACGATGCCGGGCCGCGCAGGATTTCGATGCGGCGCAGCAGGTCCATGCTCATGTAGTCGCCACGGCCCGCTTCGAGCGGGCCGAACGAGTACGAGGAGGGCATGCGGATGCCGTCTTCGAAGAGCGCCACGCGGTTGCCTTCGAGACCCCGGATGTTGATGCTCGAATTGCCGTCGCGACCGCCGCCGGCCGCTGCCGAGGCGGGACGATACGGCGCGCGTCGCACCGTCACACCGGGCTCGTAGCGCAGTGCTTCCTTGATGTCTTGCGCCTGTTGCTCTTCGAGATCCCGATCGGTAATAACCGAAATGGACGCTGGCGTGCGTTCCGCTTCGGTGGGTGTGCGCGTCGCCGTCACGTTCACCTCGCGCAGGTTGGCTTCGGCGAGCTGCAACGGTGCGTTGGGCGATGCCTGCGCGAGTTGAAGGGTCTGGGCAGGCCTGGACGGCTGCGCCGAACCCTCTGCCGGGGCCTGCTGGGCGAAAGCGGCAGGCAGCCAGAACGCGGCAAGCACCGCGCCTGCAAGCGGGTGCAGACGCCGACGTGGCTCGCGCGCCGATTGACGTCGCGAGGCTTCGGCTCGACGCCCGTTGCCACGCATGGCACGGATCGAACCGTTGGCGCCGTATTCCCGGCGCGTGGACATAACAAAGGCGCGGCCCCCGCCGCTCGACGACTGCTTCACTGCTGGCTCCCAGTACTAGAAAACCCCGTTTCTGGCTGGCGAGCGCTGGTGGCAATCGGCGTGTCGACAGCATCATGATCGACGCTGAAAAACACGCTGGCAGGCGCGGCTGGCGAAAAAATCTCGTGCCACCCGGCCGCGGATATTCGGCCTTGGGACGAAGAACTTAAATGAGAATCATTTGCATTTTTATCGGAGAAGCGTTGGCACGTCAAGGGGAATGTCGTGCAATGTCAACAAATAGGAAGGTTCGGAGAGCTTTCCGTTTTACGTTGTGCTGTCTAACGGTGGGGACGTCGGCGACACGCGAACGAAGCGTGGATGCTCCAGACACTTTCCCAGAAATCGCTCGGCATCAATGTGCCCCGACCACGTACGCAGTAAGTTGTCAGGAACGCCGCATCTGAGAATTCTTTGCCTTGCAACAGGGAACGTTCCGATTTATCGCGGTGCCTGTGCCGGTCAGATCGGCAGGCTGGTATCGAACTTGATCTCGCGCAGCACAACGCTGGTTTTCACGTTGGCTACGGCGGGCAGACGGAAGATGTGCTCGTGCAGAAAAGCGTCGTAAGCCTTGATGTCAGGCGCCACGATCTTGAGGATGTAGTCGGCCTCGCCCGTGGTGCTGTAGCACTCGGTCACTTCCGGGCAGGTGCGGATTTCGCGCTCGAACTGCTCCGTGCCGCCCTCGGTGTGGCGCGTGAGCTGCACATGCGCCAGTGCACACACATGCAGGCCCAGCTTTTCCCGGTCGAGCAGCACCGTGTAGCGCTGAATCACGCCGCTCTGCTCCATGTCCTTGATGCGTCGCCAGCAAGGTGTGGCCGACAGCCCCACGTTTTCGGACAGTTCTTGCGCCGAGCGGCGCGAGTCGATCTGCAAGAGGCGCAGGATCTGACGGGCAAAGTTATCGAGTAATTCCATTTTCTAAAATCGCATTTTTCGAAATGAACATTTCTTATTGTGCGCTGAAAGGAGTGAAATAGTAAAAATCTTTCTCCTGCCTCCCCATACACTGCTTGCATACCAACGCGTGCCCGCCCTATGCGGCCAGTGCGTTGAGACGAACAGAACAAATGCCCCCGAAGCACGGCCGACACACGGTCGCATCCGTCCGGTGCCGGTCGCGGGGATCAGGAGATACCCAATGAATGCCCCCATGCGCGCCGCGCTTGCGACGCCGACGGCCAACCCTCTGGCCCATCCCGATTACCAGCTTTCCGACGCACTCACCGCGCGTCGCGGGCAGATTTTCCTGACCGGCACGCAGGCGCTCGTGCGCATTCTGCTGATGCAACACCAGCTCGACGCCGCGCGCGGTCTGAACACGGCGGGCTTCATCAGCGGGTATCGAGGCTCGCCGCTCGGCGGGGTGGACCAGCAGTTGTGGAAGGCGAAGAAGCTGCTCGATGCGGCTAACGTCAAGTTCCTGCCGGCCATCAACGAAGAGTTGGGCGGCACGGCTGTCATGGGCACGCAACGTGTGGAAGCCGACCCTGAGCGCACGGTCGAGGGCGTGTTCGGCATGTGGTACGGCAAGGGCCCGGGCGTGGACCGTGCGGGCGACGCGCTCAAGCACGGCAACGCCTATGGCGCCTCGCGTCACGGTGGCGTGCTCGTGGTGGCGGGCGACGATCACGGCTGCGTTTCGTCGTCGATGCCGCACCAGAGCGACTTCACGATGATGTCGTGGAGCATGCCGGTGCTCAACCCGGCCGACATTGGCGAGCTCGTCGAATTCGGTCTTTACGGCTATGCGCTGTCGCGCTTCTCGGGCGCGTGGGCGGGACTCAAGGCGATCTCCGAGACGGTCGAATCGCGGGGTACCGTCGATCTCGACAAGATTCGCACGGACTGGGCCGAGCCGCTCGACTACGTGGAACCCGCCGGTGGCCTGCACAACCGCTGGCCCGATCTGCCGAGCCTCGCGCTGGAGGCGCGTCTGGCCGACAAGCTCGACGCCGTGCGTGCGTTCTCCCGCGTGAACAGCATCGACAAATGGATTGCCCCGGCGCCAGACGCCGACATCGGTATCGTGACGTGCGGCAAGGCGCATCTCGACCTGATGGAGACGCTGCGGCGTCTGGACATCACCGTCGACGATCTCGCGGCCGCCGGTGTGCGCATCTACAAGGTCGGGTTGTCGTTCCCGCTCGACCTGTCGCGTCTGGACACTTTCGTCGCGGGGCTGAAGGAAATTCTCGTGATCGAGGAGAAGGGCCCGGTCGTCGAGCAGCAGATCAAGCAGTACCTCTACAACCGCACTACGGGCACGCGCCCGATCGTGCTCGGCAAGACCGACGCCGAAGGCCGTGCGCTGCTCTCCGCGCTGGGCGAATTGCGTCCGTCGCGTGTGCTGCCGGTGTTCGCCGAGTGGCTGGCGAAGCATCGCCCGGCGCTGGATCGTCGCGAGCGTGTGGTCGATCTCGTTGCGCACGAGATTCTGTCGAACGCGGCAGACGGCGTGCGTCGCGTGCCGTACTTCTGCTCCGGTTGCCCGCACAACACGTCGACGAAGGTGCCGGAAGGCTCCATCGCGCAGGCGGGTATCGGCTGTCATTTCATGGCGTCGTGGATGGACCGCGACACCACGGGGCTGATTCAGATGGGCGGTGAAGGGGTGGACTGGGCCGCGCACTCGCACTTCACCAAACGTCCTCACGTCTTCCAGAATCTGGGCGACGGCACGTATTTCCACTCCGGTCTGCTCGCGATTCGTCAGGCAGTGGCGTCGAAGGCGAACATCACCTACAAGATTCTCTATAACGACGCCGTGGCAATGACGGGCGGTCAGCCGGTCGACGGCTCGATTTCGGTGCCGCAGATCGCGCGTCAGGTCGAAGCCGAAGGGATTGCCAAACTGGTCGTGGTGAGCGACGAACCCGAGAAGTACATCGGTCACGAAGGTCAGTTCCCGAAGGGCACGACGTTCCATCACCGTAGCGAACTCGACGCCGTGCAGCGAGAACTGCGCGAGATTCCCGGCGCAACCGTGCTCATCTACGATCAGACGTGTGCGGCCGAGAAACGTCGCCGTCGGAAGAAAAACGAGTTCCCGAATCCGGATCGCCGTCTGTTCATCAACGAAGCCGTTTGCGAAGGCTGCGGCGACTGCGGCGTGGCGTCGAACTGTCTGTCTGTCGAGCCGGTGGAAACCGCGCTGGGGCGCAAGCGTCGCATCGATCAATCGTCGTGCAACAAGGACTTCTCCTGCGTGAATGGCTTCTGCCCGAGCTTCGTGTCGGTCAAGGGCGCGCAGTTGAAGAAGGCGCTAGCCGCCGCCTTCGATCAGGCCGCCTTTGAAGGACGTCTGAACGCATTGCCGCAGCCGGTTGCGCTCGCAGGCGATGCGCCGTTCGACATCATGGTCACGGGCGTGGGCGGCACCGGCGTGGTGACGATCGGCGCACTCATCACGATGGCCGCGCACCTGGAAGGCAAGAGCGCTTCGGTACTCGATTTCATGGGCTTCGCGCAGAAGGGCGGCGCCGTGCTGTCGTTCGTGCGCTTCGCCAACACGCCACAGGCGCTCAATCAGGTGCGCATCGATACGCAGCAGGCCGACGTGCTGCTCGCGTGCGACATGGTCGTGGGTGCCAGCGCCGACGCGCTGCAAACCGTACGCCGCGACCGCACGCGTGTGGTCGTGAACACGCACGCGATTCCGAATGCGACGTTCGTGCAGAACCCCGATGCGAATCTGCATGCCGACGCACTGCTCGCGAAGATGCATCACGCAGCGGGCAACGCGAAACTCGACGCCTGCGACGCGCAAGCGCTCGCGCAACGTTTCCTTGGCGACACGATGGGCGCGAATATCATCATGCTCGGCTTTGCGTGGCAACTGGGCCTGGTGCCGGTGTCGTTGCAGGCGTTGCAACGCGCTATCGAACTGAACAACGTGGCGGTGCCGATGAACCAGTTGGCGCTGGCCATCGGTCGGTTGGCTGCCGGCGATCCGGCGGCGTTGACGGAGACGACGGCAAGGTCGGTGCACGCCCCGGTGCATGCGCCGGTGGCCGACGACATGACGTTCGACGCCCTGGTCGCACATCGCGTGGATCTGCTCACGCAGTATCAGAACGCGGCGTACGCAGCGCAGTTCGCGAGCTTCGTGAAGCAGGTGGCCGATGCCGAGACGCGTGTGTCGGGTGCGCCGGGCCGCTTGTCGCGTGCGGTGGCACAGCAATTGTCGCGTCTGATGGCGTACAAGGACGAGTACGAAGTGGCGCGTCTGTATGCGCACACGGCATTCGCCGATTCGCTGGGCGAGACTTTCGAAGGCAAACCGGGGCGCGACTTCCGCCTCGAGTTCCATATGGCGCCGCCGCTTATCGCGCGCGGCAAGGACGGCGGCGTGCCGAAGAAGGTCACCATCGGGCCGTGGTTGTGGCCGGTGCTGCGCGGCATGGCGAAGCTGCGTGGTTTGCGCGGTGGTGTGTTCGACGTCTTCGGTTACACGCTGGAGCGCCGTATGGAGCGTCAGTTGATCGCGGACTACCGCACGACGATGGAGCGTGCGCTGGCGGGTCTGTCGGCCGACACACTGACCGATGTGATCGCACTGGCGGAAGCCCCGGCGAAGATTCGCGGCTACGGTCACGTGAAGCTCGCGAATCTGGCGATGGCCAAGCGTGTCGAAGCCACGATTGCGGCGCGGCTCGATGTGACGCCGGCGACCGGCGACGCCGTCGCACAAGCGCTGGCGCACGCGCGCAGCAGCGGCAAGTCGCTCAAGGGCATTCCGGTGGTGACGACACGTTGAGTCGCTAGGTATTGAGCGCCGAATTCGGTTCGGCGTTACCGCATCGATGGGGAGAAACGGGGGCTACGGTCCCCGTTTTTCATGGGCGCATCCCTGTGTTGCGGCACAACGTGCCGACCTGTGCCGAGTGCGTTTCTGTACCGTCATCGGGCCGACGCGCTACCATTCGGGGGTTACGGTTGACGCAACTGGGTGAACCAGAGGCCGAAGGTGGCGCGGCGACGGGAAACCGGCCACCGCCCGCGAGGCATCGGGAATTGCCATAAGCGCTTGATTACGGAGAGGAAAATGAGTGTTTCGAAGGCACCTGCGGATCGCAAGGTGATCCTCACGGGTGACCGCCCGACGGGGCCGCTGCATCTGGGTCACTATGTCGGCAGTCTGAAAAACCGCGTGGCGTATCAGCACGAGTACAAGCAGTTCATTCTGGTCGCCGACGCACAGGCCCTGACCGACAACACTGACGATCGGGGCAAGGTGCATCGCAACGTCTCGGAAGTGGCGCTCGATTACCTGGCCGTGGGCATCGATCCGACGGTAACGACCATCTGTGTGCAGACCTGGTTGCCCGAGCTGACCGAACTCACGTTCTACTATCTGAACCTGGTAACGGTCGCGCGGTTGGAGCGCAATCCGACCGTCAAGCAGGAAATCGGTCTGCGCAATTTCGAGCGCGACATTCCGGCCGGCTTCCTCACGTATCCGGTGAGTCAGGCGGCAGACATCACGGCGTTTCGCGCCACGCTCGTGCCGGTGGGCGAAGACCAGTTGCCGATGATCGAGCAGACGAACGAAATCGTGCGTCGCCTGAATCGTCTGGCGGATCGCGAGATTCTGGTGGAAACGAAGGCGCTGGTGCCGCCGATCGGGCGTTTGCCGGGCATCGACGGCAAGGCCAAGATGAGCAAGTCGCTGGGCAACGTGATCAATATTTCGTCCACGCCGGACGAGATTCGCGCGGCCGTGAAGAAGTGCTACACCGACCCGTTGCATCTGAAGGTGGAAGATCCGGGGCACCTCGAAGGCAACGTCGCGTTCGCCTATCTCGACGCTTTCGACGAGGACAAGGAAGGCTTGCAGGCGCTCAAAGATCACTATGTGCGCGGCGGGCTGGCCGACTCGAAGGTGAAAGCGCGTCTGGAAGAGCGCTTGCAGGAGATGCTGCGCCCGATGCGCGAGCGTCGTGAGGAATACGCCAAGAATCCGGACTTCGTCTGGGACATGCTGCGAGCAGGAACCGAACGTGCACGCGAAACCGTCTCGCAAACGCTCGAGGACGTGCGCTCGGTGTTCGTCACGCCGGGCTGGAAGAAGTAAGGCCACGTCGGTTCGTTTGCGAACCGATGCTTCGATGTCGTCGACGTGATCGGCAAAAAAAGCAGCCCATCCGGGCTGCTTTTTTGTTTGCGCTGCACGTGACGTGGCTCCGGGGGTTAGCGCAGGGGTGGCGAATCGCTACCGGCTGGCGCGCGGACAGCGTGTCAGAGCCGTGTGGTGATCGTTTCGAGGTTGCCGCACGACTGGCATCGTGTCATGTCGCTTTTCATCGATTCGCGGCATAGCCGCGATTGTGCGTTGTCTGCCGACGTGGCCCGATTCAAAGGGCGCGCATCCTGTAGGGCCGCGAGACGATCGAGGCGTGCGATGGTGGCGTTCTGCATCGCCAGAAGCGCCGCGATTCCGGCTTCGGCCTCGGTAATGGAGTCGCTCAGTCGGCCTTGGGCGGCAATGGCCAGATAGCTTTGTCCCGGATTCGTCGTCGGTGCAAAAGACGCATTATTGATTGGACGCATGATGGGTTTATCTCCTCTTGGTGAATTGACGATCTCCGAACCTCGGCCCGTAGTCAAAATCAGTTTTTCATTGGGACATGGTCGAGCGTGTCGAGTTTTCGATCGAGTGCGTGCTGATGATGCGTGGCGTGTGTGATGTCGTGATTGATCTTGTCGAGGCGCTCTTGTATCTGCGTTGTCGCGCCGGATTGGTGAAGCCCATGTCTGGCTTCTATGCCGCGATTGACGGCGTCATTCAGGTTCTTCACCGCAGTGATTTCGGTCGATAGCTGACTCCAGCCGCGATTGCGTGCGTAAGCGAAGACGTTACAGATCCCGTTCAGCGCGGTCACGATGCCCATGCCCGTCGTAGCGAACTTCAGCCCGAGCGCGAGTCCCGCCAGCGCAGGCAACAGCGCCGGAACGACTATCGATGCGACCCCCAGCGATACGGTGATGACAAGGAACGTGGCGAGGATCGCGATCTTTGTCTTCCATCGCCGCTTTTCGGCCGGAATGGCGAGCTGCGCTTGCGTCAGGTAATGATGAATCAGTGGCTCGGTCTTGCTGAGCAGATTGCCCGTGACTTCAAACGCCGCGTGCAACTCCGCCTTGGCTTGTTTGAGCGCCTCCGGCGTCATCTTCGCGCCGTCCAGTGCCTCGCGCTTGTCTTCCAGCAGCCGCCGTGCCGATGAAGCGCAAACCATGGTGTCGAGCGCGGCTTTCAGGTGCCCCAGCGCTTCCAGCGCGGCCCGCGCTTTCGGCATGAGTTGCACGGGATCGGAGATCGAGCGTTGCGAGTCGACACGTCTGATCGTGAACTTGGTGAGGGAAATGTCGCGCGCGGTGCAGATATTGTCGACGGCGCCTTCGAACAGGCGGATCAGCCCGTCGATGCCGAGGAGATCGGACGCCGGCTGCATGGCGACAGCTTCGGACAGCCGGAGAATGACACCGTACTCGTCAGACAATTTTCCACGCACTGCCGCCGGCGAGACCGTTTGTGCCGCAGCATTCCAGTCGCGTTTGATGGTGGCGAAACTCTCGAGAATGCTCTCGCGGAGTGTGTCGATGGTCGGTGAGGCATCGGCGGAGGGGGAGACTTCGCCAAGGACCGGCGCGTGCTGCCGAACGCCGACATGCCGCCAATCGGGCGATACAGAGGATTTGTCGGATGGCCACGGCGGCGGGACGGCGTCAAAGCCGAGGGAGATGTAGTTTTGCGGAACGAGCTTCATGGGGGGGGACCCTCCTTCGACAACATTCCCCGGAGTCTATGCAGCGTTGTCGCCCCGCGCTTTTTATTCGCTTTGCGGATTGTTGTAAACGAGGTGCCGCCAAGCCCTCCGCAGCGGCAATGTTGCCGGCAAATAAAGAAACGCCGCGATGTGCAAGACATCGCGGCGTTTCCGATCACCTGACCCAATTTGACGCCGGTACCCGAGCAAGAGGACTTTGCCCGTTACCGCGGCACCGACTCCCGCAGGTTACGGTTGCTTGGCGATCTTGCCGTCCTTGAAGACCCAGTGGATACCTTCGCCCTGACCGGTGAGCACCTCGATCGATTCGAGCGGATTTCCGTCGACGACCAGCACGTCGGCGAGTGCACCCGGTGCGATCACACCCAGTTCGCCGACGCGATTCAGAATTTCCGCCCCGATGACCGTCGCCGAGCGCAGTGTGTCGGCCGTGCCGAGCACATCGGCGCGGATCGTCAACTCGTCCGACTGATACTTGTGCATGTCGCCAAGCAGATCGGAGCCGAAGCCCATCTTCACGCCTGCGTCGCGATAAATCGACAGCGATTCACGGCCCGCGCGCTGCACGCTCTCCACCTTTGCGACCGATTCCGGCGGCAGGCCCAGCGACGCGCCGTCCTTGGCGAGTGCATCGTACGTGACTAGCGTGGGCACGACGTATGCGCCTTTCTCGGCCATGAGTTTGGCCGTTTCGGCGTCGCACAGATTGCCGTGCTCGATGGTGCGCACACCGCAACGCACGGCGCGCGCAATCGCACGCGGGGTATAGGCGTGCGCCATCACATAGGTTTGCGCCGCTTCGGCTTCAGCCACCGCTGCGCGGATTTCGTCTTCTGAATACTGCGTATTGGCGATGGGATCGACCGGCGACGCCACACCGCCCGAGGCCATCAACTTGATCTGCGTGGCACCTTTCTGGATTTCCTCACGCACGGCGAGGCGAATCGGGTCGACGCCATCCACCACACGGCCGATCGCTCCGGCGCGGAACGCACACGAGCACGGCTCGAGCGTATCGCCGCGCGGACGGAAGTCGCCGTGACCGCCCGTTTGCGAGAGCGCCTTGCCCGACGGAAAAATGCGCGGGCCGGGAATCACACCTTGTTCGATGGCCTGTTGCAGCGCCCAGTCGGCACCGCCGGCATCGCGCACCGTCGTAAAGCCGCGGTTCAGCATGCCTTGCATGATCGGCAGCGACTTGAGCACGGTGAGCACGTTCGGCTGACTGGCGTTCGTGCCCAGATTGGGATGCGAGGCAAGCACATGCACGTGGCAGTCGATCATGCCGGGCATGACAGTTTTGCCGGTGACGTCGATCACCGTGGCGCCGTCAATATCGAGCGGTGTGGCGCTCACTGCGGTGATGCGATTGCCCTCGATAGCAACGTCGTGACGTTCGAGCAGACGGCCGGCGGCCGCATCGAGCACATTGCCGCCGCGAAGCAGGATAACGGACATGGGGGGAGTTCCTTGCAAAAGACATAAGGCGCGCCGGTGAGGGCGCGCCTTGATGAGAGAAAACTCAGGCCTTGGGGAGCGGCTTCACGAAGCGCGTGCCGATCAGGCTGATGGCGGCGGCGATGATCACGTAGATCGCTGGCGCCATGTTGCTGCCCGTGCGGGCAATCAGCCACGTGATGATGAGCGCAGCAAAGCCGCCGAAGATCGTCACAGCGAAGTTGTAGGCCACCGAGAGACCCGTCGAGAGCACCTTCGCCGGGAACAGCTCGGCGAACGCCGCGAGAATCGGGCCGGTATAGCAGGCGATGAGCAGGCCGAACACGATCTGGAACGTGAGCAGAGACGGCAGACCCGGCGCGACATTCAAGTACGTGAACATCGGCCATGCGAGCAACAGAATCAGCAGTGCCGACCCCGACAGGAACGGACGGCGGCCGTAGCGATCCGCCAGGCGTCCCACTACCGGTGCGAACACCAGAATCATCGCGCCGCCGACCATGCCGGCCGTAAAACCGTACGACGCCGGCAGCTTGAGCACGCGCTGGGCATACGTCGGCATGTAGAAGAGCAGCACGTAGGTGCAGATCGTCCACAGCACGACCATGGAGAAACTGGCGAGCGTTTCGCGCGGATACTGCGAGAACACGTCGCGCAACGGCGTATCCGATTTCTCGGCGTGCTGGAACGTTGGCGTTTCGTCGATCTTGTTACGAATGTAGAAGCCGACCGGACCGATGAGCATGCCAACGATGAACGGCACGCGCCAGCCCCACGATTCGAGCGAGGCCTTGTCCAGTTCCGTGGTCACGAACGTGCCCACGGCGGCGCCGAGCAGCACGGCGAAGCCGATGCTCGATTGAATCCATGCCGAGTAGTAGGCCCGCTGATTGGCGGGCGCATACTCGGTCAGGAACGCCGTTGCGCCGCCCATTTCACCGCCGGCCGAGAAGCCTTGCAGCAGACGCGCCAGCACGATGATGAGGGGCGCAGCGAGCCCGATCTGGTCGTAGGTCGGGGCCAGGCCGATCATTGCGGTGCCGGCGGCCATGAGCAGAATAGTGAGCGAGAGAGCTGCCTTGCGGCCCACGCGGTCGGAATAGATACCGAGCACGATGCCGCCGACCGGGCGCATGAAAAAGCCCACGCCGAAGGTCGCAACCGCGAGCAGGAACGACGACAGATCGTCGCCGGTGGGGAAGAACTGCTTCGCGATAATGGCCGCGAAGAAGCTATAGACGGTGAAGTCGAACCATTCAAGACCGTTGCCGATCACCGTCGCCACGATCGCGTGACGGCGCTGACGGGCCATATTGTCTTGAGGCACTGCGTAGGTCGCCTGCATCTGGGTCTCCCGGAGGATGGGTGGCGTCCGTTGCGTGCTTTGCTTTCACGTCATGCCGGTAATACGCCTGCTTTTTGTCGAATCACGTTTGCCGACGCCGGGCCAAAGCGTGCCGGCGGCTGCAATCAACGTGCGCGGATGACACACAAAGTAGTGCAGACAAAATGACAGGCCAAACGATAATTCCGCATGTTGCCATGCGTGCAGCGCATGGCAACTTCCGAAATGTCACGTAACCCCTATGATGGGAAACGCGTTTCTGAATAAATCCAGTTTCGGAAAATTCGTGCTGCGGCATGCTCGTGGCGTTCGGCAGGCCACACGAGGTAGTAGCCGCCGCCCAGACTCGCGGTTGCTTCGCAGGCGCGAACGAGCAGCCCGGCGTCAAGACACGGATCGATCATGTGACGCCACCCCATCACCATGCCGCCGCCCTCGATAGCCATCTGCACGAGCAACGGGTAGTAATTGGCGCTCACCATGCGTGGGAATTTCGCGGCGCTGACCCCTTGCAGCTCGAACCAGTCGGGCCATGACATCCATTTGCGCTGGCCGTCTTCGATCAGCAACAGCGTTTCGTTGACAAGATCGGCGGGTTTGAGTGTGCGTCCGTTGAGATAGGCGGGGGAGCAGACGGGGAAGACCTCCTCGTCGAAGAGACGCCGGCCGGCGAAGTCCGGTGGCAGGTCGTTACGTACGTAATAGACGCCGAGATCGAACTCCGACGCGGATAGCGACGTAATGCCGTCTTTCACGATCACGCGAATCTTGATATCGGGATGGGCCGCGCGAAAGCGCATGAGTTGTGGGGTCATCCACAACACAGCCACCCCCGACGAGCAGGCCACGGTGAGTTCAAGATCGCCGCGCCGCTTCATCAGGTCGGCGGTGGCTTCGGCGCACTCGCCAAGCAGACGCTGAATCTGCTCGGCATAGCGTTGCCCGGCCACCGTCAGCCGCAGCGTGCGATGTTCGCGCGTGAAGAGCGCGCGGCCGAGGAATTCCTCGAGCTGCGCGATCTGGCGGCTCACGGCGCTTTGCGTGAGGTTCAGCTCCGCTGCGGCCCGGGTGAAGCTCGCGTGCCGCACGGCGGCGTCGAAAGCGATCAGGCAATGCAGCGGCGGCAACGGCGAAATCGGCATGCGCTAACGAGGAATCAACGCTTGCCGACCATCTGCTCGGGGCGAACCCAGGCGTCGAATTGTTCGCTCGTCACATGGCCGAGGGCGAGGGCGGCCGCCTTGAGGGTGGTGCCTTCCTTGTGCGCTTTTTTGGCGATCTGTGCGGCCTTGTCGTAGCCGATGTGCGGATTGAGCGCCGTCACGAGCATGAGCGACTCTTCGAGCAGCGAGCCGATGCGGGCGCGATTCGGTTCGATACCGATGGCGCAGTTGTCGTTGAAGCTCACGGCCCCGTCGGCGAGCACGCGCACGCTTTGCAGGAAGTTGTGGATCAGCATCGGCTTGAATACGTTCAGCTCGAAGTTACCCATCGAGCCACCGATGTTGATCGCCACGTCGTTACCCAGCACCTGGCAGCAAAGCATTGTCATCGCTTCGCACTGTGTCGGGTTGACCTTGCCCGGCATGATCGAGCTGCCCGGTTCGTTCTCCGGAATCGTCAGTTCGCCAATGCCGCAGCGCGGGCCGCTGGCGAGCCAGCGCACATCGTTGGCAATCTTCATCAGGCTGGCGGCAAGCGTCTTGAGCGTGCCGTGTGCGTTGACGATGGCGTCGTTGGCCGCGAGGGCTTCGAACTTGTTCGGTGCCGTGACGAACGGCAGGCCGGTGTCGCGCGCGAGCGTGTCGGCAACCTTCTTCGCAAATTCCGGGTGAGCGTTCAGGCCCGTGCCAACGGCCGTGCCGCCGAGCGCGAGTTCCGCCACGTGGGGCAGGGCGTCGGCAACGTGTTTCAGGCTGTGGTCGATCTGGGCGACCCACCCCGAGATTTCCTGACCCAGCGTGAGCGGCGTGGCGTCCTGAAGGTGGGTGCGGCCGATCTTGACGATGTCGTCATAGGCGTGGGCCTTGGCGGCGAGCGTGTCGCGCAGTTGGCTGACGCTGGGCTTGAGGTGATTGACGAGGGCGTCGAGGGCGGCAACGCTCATGGCCGTCGGGAACACGTCGTTCGACGACTGGCCCTTGTTCACGTCGTCGTTGGGGTGCACGCTACGCGCTTCGCCGCGCACGCCGCCGAGCAGTTCGCTGGCGCGATTCGCGAGCACTTCGTTCATGTTCATGTTCGACTGCGTGCCCGAACCGGTCTGCCAGACCGCCAGCGGGAATTCGTCGTCATGCTTGCCTTCGATGACTTCGTCGGCTGCCTTGATGATGGCGTCGGCCTTCTTGGCGTCGAGCACGCCCAGGTCCTTGTTGACCTCGGCGGCGGCGCGTTTCACGCGAGCGAGCGCGCGCACGAGTTCGCGTGGCATCTTCTCGGTGGAAATCTTGAAGTTCTGCAGCGAGCGCTGCGTTTGGGCGCCCCACAGACGATCGGCGGGCACGGCAATTTCGCCGAAAGTATCGCGTTCCATTCTCACAGACATGATCGACTCCTCGAAGAGAGAATTAAATTCTAGAGCGTTAGACGGGTTCCGGCATGGCAGCACAGGGGGTGACGTGCCATGACGTGGGAATGAATTGCGGGGAGAGCGGCCCTTTCGAATGTAGTGAACTGAGGGCCTGAGCAGGCATGGATTATGCGCCGGAATTGTGATCCGGGGGAGTCACAAGCCGCTCCATGGCCGGCCGGCGTGGCCCGGCTCAAGCCCATACGGCCGCAACCAATTGCAGGGCCGCCGCGATGGCGGGCTCGTCGCGGCGCGCAGCCAGCGTGACGAAGGTGAGTTCGGTCGGCACCGACACGCCGTCGGCAATTACCAGACCGTGGGCGCGCGCCTCGCGCAGCGCGATCGAGTCGCGCACGAGCGACAGTCCGATGCCCGACTTCACCAGATCGAGCATCGATGGCTCCTGGTCGACTTCCGCCACCTTGGTGGGCGACACCCCAAGCGCACCGAATAACTCCGAGAGCAGGCGATGGTGGGCTGACTCGGGCGGTGTCCAGATCCAGGGCAGCGCGGCGAGTTCGCGCCAGCCGCGCCGGGCCACCCGCTCGCGCCAGCCGGCGGGCGCCAGTACCTGATACGAGAACGGCGTGAGGGTGATGGCGTGAAAGCGCTCGGGGTCGGGGCGGCCGAGATAGAAGCCGACATCGAGTTCGCCGCGTGCCAATTGTTGCAGCACCGAGCCGGACATGCCGTGTCGCAGTGCCGTCTCGATCTGCGGATACGACTCGACGAGACGCCTGAGAAACGCCCCCAGCCGGGTGAATTCGGGGTCGAGTATCGTGCCGATACGCAGGCGCCCGCGCACCGTGTCGCGCAGCGCACCGGCCGCCTGCTGGAGGTCGGCCAGTGCGGCGAGCATGCGTTCGGCCAGCGGCAGCAGCGCTTGTCCGTCGCGTGTGAGGGCCAGCCCCTGCGCGGTGCGCGTGAAGAGCGTGAGACGCAACGCTTCCTGAAGCGCCTTGACCTGCAGGCTGACCGCTGGTTGCGTCAGGTGTAGCCGACGCGCGGCACGCGTGAGGTTGCCTTCGTGGGCAATGGCGACGAAAGCGCGAAGGTGGGTGAGTTCCATGAGACGGCTGTGAGCGGACGGTGCCCGATGAACGACCGGGCAACATAAGCAGATCTTATATTGCTTTTGATAATTTCTCATTGGCTTGCGTCGGTGTCCCGCAGTACGCTTGGTGTTGCCGGGGCGCGTGCGGTTGGGCGTGTCGCAGGCGGAACAGAGTCGGGGTATACAACATGAGCGATGCTGATATTTCGGCATGGCCGACAAAATGAACCCGAGGCGGTGGGCGACAGTCCACCTCAGTCGGGTGCCGCACCAGTGCCGGCGCCGCACTATGGCGAGTGCCGCGCCATCGACGGAGACAGGCGGGAATGAGCAAGCAGGCAGCAAAGCAGGAGAGCTTTGATTACATCATCGTGGGGGCCGGCTCTGCCGGATGCGTGTTGGCCAATCGCCTCACGCAGGACCCCGACGTCAACGTGCTGCTGCTCGAGGCGGGCGGCAAGGACGACTATCACTGGATTCACATCCCCGTCGGCTATCTCTATTGCATTGGCAATCCGCGCACCGACTGGTTGTATCGCACGCAACCGGAAGCGGGCCTCGGCGGCCGCTCGCTTGCGTATCCTCGTGGCCGTGTGCTGGGCGGGAGTTCGTCGATCAACGGCATGATCTATATGCGCGGTCAGCGCGAGGATTACGACGTGTGGGCGGACGCGACCGGCGACGACGGCTGGCGATGGGACAACGTGCTGCCGTTGTTCAAGCGCAGCGAGGATCACTACAAGGGCAACACCGAGTTTCACGGCAGTGGGGGAGAGTGGCGGGTCGAGAAGCAGCGTCTGTCGTGGCGAGTGCTCGATTCGTTTGCCGACGCCGCCGAGCAGATCGGCATTCCCAGGACAGACGACTTCAATCGCGGCGATAACTTCGGCATTGGCTATTTCGAAGTGAACCAGCGGCGCGGTGTGCGCTGGAGCGCCGCGAAGGGCTTTTTGCGTCCTGCGTCGCAGCGGCCCAATCTGACCGTTATCACGGGGGCGAGTGTGAGCCGTTTGATGTTCGAAGGCACGCGCTGCACCGGCGTGGCCTATCGCGGTGGCAACGAAGACTTCACGGCGCTCGCGCTCGCCGAGGTGATTCTCGCGGCGGGCGCGGTGAATTCGCCGCATCTGCTGGAGGTCTCCGGCGTTGGCAATGGCGAGCGGCTGCGCGGTTTCGGTATCGATGTCGTGGCCGACCTGCCGGGCGTTGGCGAGAACCTTCAGGACCATTTGCAATTGCGCACGGTGTACAAACTGCGCGGCGTCACGACGCTGAATCTCACGGCCAATAGTCTGTTCGGCAAGCTCAAGATCGGCATGCAATACGCATTCGCGCAGCGCGGGCCGATGAGCATGGCGCCCTCGCAATTGGGGGCGTTTGCCCGCAGTCGCGAAGACATGGCACGCCCTGATCTCGAATACCACGTTCAGCCCTTGTCGCTCGATCGCTTCGGCGAGCCGTTGCACAAGTTCAATGCGTTCACGGCGTCGGTGTGCAACCTGCGCCCCACGTCGCGCGGGAGTGTGCATCTGACGTCGCCCGATGTGCGTGTCGCTCCGAACATTGCGCCGCATTATCTGTCGACGCAAGCGGACTTGCGCGTTGCGGCGGATGCCATCAAGTTGACGCGCCGCATTGTCGGCGCACCGGCATTTGCGCGTTACGAGCCGCGCGAGTATCTGCCGGGGCCTGCGTTTCAGAGCGACGAAGATCTGATGCGCGCGGCGGGCGAGATCGGCACGACGATTTTCCATCCGGTGGGCACTTGCCGCATGGGACGCGCCGACGACCCCGATGCTGTCGTCGATGCGCAACTACGTGTGCGCGGCGTGCAGAACCTGCGCGTGGTCGACGCCTCCGTCATGCCGGTGATCACGTCGGGCAACACGAACTCGCCGACGATCATGATTGCCGAGCGTGCGAGCGACATGATTCGGGCTGCACGAAAAGCGAGGCGATAACGAAGGCGCTCGGGCAGGTTTTCCTCTGGAAGGAATCGACGACGTCGATGCTAGTTGCTAAAGAAGGGAAACATAGATGCCGCTAGCGTCGTCTCTTCTTTTGCCGCTCGTTTCACCGGCAGGAATCGTTGCCTCGTGATTTCTAAGGATATTGAGCAGTGTGGATAACCCGGATCGTGCGACCAATTCTATGGCTTGCTCACGGGGTATCAGATTGTATGTTTCCCAAATGCGTGACAGGCCATCGGTACCAAGGAGAATGTGAGCAGGGGTGTGGATCGTCAGATGCTCTTCCGCGGCGTTTAGCGCACTTTTTGGATTTAACGTGAGTGCAGTACTGAATTCGTTTCGCTGCTGTTGGCGTCTTCGTTGTAGTAATTGCTCAAGTGGTTGTCCCTCGAACCCTGAGCAGGGCTTCCATGCGTCATAGGATAGACACTGTGGTACCGATGGTTTTTCCCTCTTTGAATGAGGCAGCGCCCCCTGATGAACCAGGTCAAAGCAGTCCGCATAACGATAAATGGAGACTGTCAATGTTGTTCCAACGCTGAAATCTGTCTCGACGATAGTTGCTGCTGCAACCGGCCAATTTTCCAACGGGGGGATATGTTTTGACATGGCGCAATACTCTTGCCGAAGTCTATCCAGGCCGTCATGAAAATTTGATTTGCGGAAGGCGGTGGTTTCGAGTTGCCGCAGCAAATCGGCCAGTCTGCGTGCAAACCACCCCGCGTCCGAGATGTAGTCAAATGTCGTGAATGGCGATTCGGTGAGGGTGGACGCGCCGTCGATGGCCCATGCAAGAATTGAGCGCTCACGCTGAAGGTATCCGACGACGTCCTCGGACGGAATATCCTTATAAATGCCTTGTGAAATCGATTCGACATTGACCCTCATCACGACCTCCCCTTGACCGACATGGCGATCTGCAAGGTGCGCAAGCCTCCGGAAATAACGAGGTCGTCCATGTACTCGCTATCAAGTGACTGCTCGATACGCTTCGCCTGATGTTCTTCGAGAATTCCATGCGCAACGAGTCGAGGCGAAAGTTGCTGAAATGACAGCTTTACAAGCGCCTTGTGCTCCTTTTTCCAGACGGTGGGTTGACTGAATCTGGCATCCCTGATTTGAACGTTCATCTTCGTGATGATTGACCAAATGTCCTCGATGCAGTTGTAGTTGACGCCCCTGCTTTCTCCATATGCGCTAATTGCCGCATTGGCTTGTTCGAAACCTGCCACATGGGGTATGCAGAATAAGCTCCCGAGTGACGGCTCTTCGACGACTAATACGCCGAGCGGCGTTAAAAGACCCAGTAGTGCTTCTACAACTGGGCGGCGTTGCCCGATATGCAGGAGGGTAAACCGGCAGGTAATGAGTTCGAATTTTCTCTTGAGTTGAGAGATACTCGCCAAATCACTCAGATCGCCGACTCGAAAGGAAAGATTGTTGATTCCGTGTGCCGATGCGGCCGATTTGGCCAGAGAGATTTGTTCAGCATCGTTGTCGAGACCGATGACAGTGGCTTCTGGGGCGTTGGCGGCAAGCCATTGAGCGATTTGTCCGTGGCCGCAACCGACCTCAAGGATACGACCGGTTTTCGGCAAGAACTTGCGGAGGAACTCGGTCGTGGCGGCGTTGTACACCTCCGCAGTGACCATGAGCCGTTGCCTGTCCGCTTCGCCTGTGTGTAGAGGGTATTCGGGCCGTGCCGCGGCAGCGTATTCCGATGCGTTGTGATCATTTCTCAACTGCGAGCAGAATTCCCAGTAGAAGCTCGGCATGTTGTGGGGCGGCTCGGCGTCGAGATCGACCCATTCGTAGGCGGTGTGCTCGTCACTCAGTACGAGGCGCCCTTCAGGGAGCGTGCAGTAAAAAAAAACTAGCAGAACACTCCTCCCGGGTACGATTTCGCAGGATTGACTTCCCATGTAAGTTGCCGAGGTGATGTTGAGGCCGCATTCTTCCTCTATCTCTCGAGTCAAGGCGAGCTCGAGCGTTTCTCGATGGTTAGGTCTGCCTCCCGGTAACTCAAGTTCGTTGCGTGGATTTTTTAGGAAAAGAATTCCTTGCGGTCCCCGAATGACAGCTTTAACGCTGACTGGATCCATATATGTTCAGCTCTTTACGGGCGCGTGGCCTCGTGCATAAGCAGGTTCAACGACCAGCTGCCGCTGCCTGGGCGTCAAATCCCTTGTTGAGAAGATCTGCGCTTCAGATGATGCGGAATGGTTCGGCGTGGGGGGGAGGGATGCGATATCGCGATGTGCCAGCGGTCTTCTGAAGTACGAGTGATTGTTCATGTACCTCGCGAACACGCTTCGCCGCAGGCCTGAGTTTGCGACTTTGAACGTTCCGTGAACGAGCGCTTCCGAGAAGACCACTGCGTCTCCGGCCTGGAGAAAGACGTGGCGTAGCAATAAATTGTCCGAGAGGCCGCGGTACCTGTCTGGAACCGGGAAGTTGGCCCGATGTGACCCGGGGATGCAGCAGAAGTGGTTCGTCGTTTCCCCGATGTCCGATATTGCGTACTGAACCGCGACAAGGCCGCTGTGAATGCGTCGATTTCGCACCCAGTAATAGATGCCTTCGTCGAACATGTCTGCCTGATGGTGCAGTTGACCGCCGCTGCTGACGAAGCGCTCGTCGACACAAAACATATGGTCCAGTCGAAATTTCGATCGGTAGACTATATCTAGGAACGAATAGACGGATTCAACATCGATAAGGCCTCGCCAATCGTCTCCCCAGTCGAAATTTACGTCGTGTAGTTGGAGCCCGATGAGGTTCGCGGACCAGTAGTCTTGTAGGCGTTGAAGATGCGGCTGCGATATCGCTGCGGGAATAACGACGTAGCCATTGATATCGAACTGATAAACGAATTCCTGGCTCATTTTCTTCTCTCCATGGATCGTTAGCCGAACACCGAATTTGTCATGCCGATGGCGGATGACAAATCGTGGCACGAGAATGGGGGAAGGGACTTTGGAGATTTTCTGATTTCTTGCCGTATTTGGGACCTGCGCCGGAAGACGAAGAAAAAAGCGGACTGGAACGACGATAGTGCTTTCCGGAATTCCAGACAGGTCGCTTAAAACTTACGTAGTAATACCTAATGTTGGATGCGCGAACGACGAAAGCTCATCGCCGAAAGCTATCGAACGCGCATTTGCGTGTGCCGCAAAAGCCTTGTGCCATAAGGGCTTCGGGCACGTTGGAAGCATGTGACAGAACGTTCTGCAACCCGTGTGAGCATGCGTGTTTCGGGGGCTGCGAAGCTAAGTGCAAATCCCAATGATCGCGTTGCAGCAAACCACACACAATAACGATTCCCTATGTGCGACCGAACCAAGAATTCGGCGCCACATGCGGGACGCGGGGCATTTCGCTGACGACGCAAACCAGAGCGTCATCTGCCTGCCTCGCGGTTGTCACAGACGATGGTGCCGTGGCGCATACCTGCCTCGCACCGCCAACCAGGAATGTGGCAGGAGACATGGCGAACAACGATTACATTCTCGAGACCCGCGGACTCACGAAAGAGTTTCGCGGCTTCACCGCCGTGAACGGGGTCGACCTGCGCGTTGCGCGCGGCACCATTCATGCACTCATCGGACCGAATGGCGCAGGCAAGACCACCTGCTTCAACCTGCTCACCAAGTTCCTGGTGCCCAGCGCGGGGACAATTACCTTCAACGGTGAAGACATCACCCGCGAAGCGCCTGCGCAAATCGCGCGACGCGGCATCATCCGCTCGTTCCAGATCTCTGCCGTGTTTCCGCACCTCACCGTGCTTGAGAACGTGCGCATCGGTCTGCAACGCAACCTTGGCACCGCGTTCCACTTCTGGAGCAGCAGCCGCACGTTGCGCAAGCTCGACGACCGCGCGATGGATCTGCTCGCCGAGGTCGGCCTCACCGAATTCGCCCATACGCTTACCGTGGAACTGCCGTACGGGCGCAAGCGCGCGCTCGAAATCGCGACCACACTTGCTATGGAACCCGAACTAATGTTGCTCGACGAGCCCACGCAAGGCATGGGGCACGAAGACGTCGATCGCGTGACGGCTCTCATCAAGAAGGTGTCGGCCGGTCGAACGATTCTGATGGTCGAGCACAACATGAACGTGATCGCGGGTATCTCCGACACCATCACTGTGCTTCAGCGCGGCGAGGTGCTCGCTGAAGGCCCGTATCACGAAGTTTCGAAGAATCCGCAGGTGATGGAAGCCTACATGGGCACCGCGGACGGTGAAATGCAGGGGGCCCACGGGTGAGGACGGCTATGTACGGGAATGGGGGCGGTAACGGTAACGGTAACGGTAACGGCAAGGGCGGTGCGAACATCCCGGCACTGGAAGTCGAGGGACTTCAGGCCTGGTACGGCGAATCGCACATCCTGCACGGCGTGGACCTGACGGTGGGCCGTGGCGAAGTCGTCACGCTGCTCGGGCGCAACGGCGCCGGGCGTACCACGACGCTGCGCGCCATCATGGGGCTGACCGGACAGCGTCAGGGTTCGATACGCATTGGCGGTGAAGAAACCATTCACTTGCCGACGTACAAGGTTGCGCACCACGGCGTGGGCTACTGCCCCGAAGAGCGCGGTATTTTCGCGAGCCTGTCGTGCGAGGAAAACCTGTTGCTGCCGCCGTATATCGGCATGAGCGGCAATCGTCGCGAAGACGGCGGACTCGGCATGTCGCTCGAAGAGATCTACGACATGTTCCCCAACCTGAAGGAGCGGCGCCACAGTCAGGGCACGCGTTTGTCGGGCGGCGAACAACAGATGCTGGCCGTGGCGCGCATTCTGCGCACGGGCGCCAATTTGTTGCTGCTTGACGAGATTTCCGAAGGTCTTGCGCCGGTGATCGTGCAGACGTTGGCACGCATGATTACCACGCTCAAGGCGCGGGGCTACACCATCGTGATGGTGGAACAGAATTTCCGTTTTGCGGCTCCGCTGGCCGATCGCTTCTATGTGATGGAGCACGGCAAGATCGTGGAGCGCTTCGGCGCTCAGGAGCTGGAAACGAAGATGCCGGTGCTGCACGAGTTGTTGGGCGTATGAGGTGAGCTACCCGGTGCGTACGCGTGCCGGGCGATGGACCCAGGCGATCAAATCCACGAAGGAGACGAAGATGACGATGCGGATGAAGGCGTTGGCCGTTGCGGCTGCGTTCGGTTTTGCGGCAATGGCCTCGCAGGCCCATGCCGATGGCAATACGGTGAAGATCGGTTTCATTACCGATATGTCGGGCCTTTACACCGACATCGACGGGCAGGGTGGTGCGGAAGCCATCAAGATGGCCATCGCCGATTTCGGCGGCAAGGTCCTCGGCAAGCCGGTCGAACTGGTCACCGCCGATCACCAGAACAAAGCGGACGTCGCAGCGTCGAAGGCGCGCGAATGGTTCGATCGCGGCGGCGTCGATATGCTCATCGGCGGTACCAATTCGGGTACCGGTCTGGCGATGAACAAGGTCTCGGCCGAGAAGAAGAAGGTCTACATCAACGTCGGCGCCGGTTCGGACGCGCTGACCAACGATCAATGCCAGCCGTATGGCGTGCACTACGCCTATGACACCGTCGCGCTCGCACGCGGCACGGGCTCGGCCGTCGTGAAGGCGGGCGGCAAGTCGTGGTTCTTCCTGACGGCCGACTACGCGTTCGGTCACGCGCTGGAAAAAGCCACGGCCGATGTGGTCAAGGCCAACGGCGGCACCGTGAAGGGGCAGGTACGTCACCCGCTCTCGGCGTCGGACTTCTCGTCGTATCTGCTTCAGGCACAGTCCTCGGGCGCGCAAGTGCTGGGTCTGGCCAACGCCGGTGGCGACACCATCAACGCGATCAAGGCCGCGAAGGAGTTCGGTATCAAGGGCAAGATGCAGATCGCCGGCCTGCTCGTGTTCATCAACGACATTCACTCGCTCGGTCTGGATAACACCGAGGGCATGTATCTGACCGATAGCTGGTACTGGGACAAGGACGAGAAGACCCGCGCCTTCGCCAAGCGCTACTTCGACAAGATGAAGAAGATGCCGTCGAGCCTGCAAGCCGGCGACTATTCGGCCACGATGACTTATCTGAAGGCCGTGCAGGCGGCAGGTACGACCGATGCCGACAAGGTCATGGATCAACTGCACAAGATCAAGATCGACGACATGTTCAGCAAGGGCTACATCCGGAAGGACGGCACGATGGTCCACGACATGTACCTGATGCAGGTGAAGTCGAAGGCGGAATCGAAGTCGCCGTGGGACTACTACAAGGTTGTCGCCACGATCCCGGGCGAGAAGGCGTTCACCACCGAGGCGGAATCGACCTGCAAGCTCCCGAAGTAATCGGCGCGATCTGAAAGCGATGCAACGAAAGCGGCGGGACGTGTGTCCCGTCGCGACCTTTCTCCCAGAGAATCGATTTCGATGGAATTTCTAGGCATCCCCCTGCCGGCGCTGTTGAGCCAACTGCTGCTGGGACTGGTGAACGGCTCGTTCTACGCCATGCTGAGCCTCGGCCTGGCGGTGATTTTCGGTTTGCTCAACGTGATCAACTTTGCGCACGGCGCGTTGTTCATGCTGGGTGCAATGCTCGCCTGGATGGGCGGCAATTATCTCGGCCTCAATTATTGGGTCATGCTGATTCTCGCCCCCGTTGTGGTGGGTCTCATCGGCATTGTCATCGAGCGCACCATGCTGCGCTGGATCTATAAACTCGATCACCTCTACGGCCTGCTGCTTACGTTTGGTATCACGCTGGTGCTCGAGGGGGTGTTCCGCTCGATCTACGGCGTATCGGGTCAACCGTTCGACGCTCCCGAAGCGCTGTCCGGCGCGACCAATCTCGGCTTCATGTTCATGCCGAATTACCGCGCGTGGGTCGTGGTGGCGTCGCTCATCGTGTGCTTTGCCACATGGTTCGTGATCGAGAAGACGAAGATCGGTGCGTATCTGCGCGCCGGTACCGAGAACCCGAAACTGGTGGAAGCGTTCGGTGTGAACGTGCCGCTCATGATCACGCTGACGTATGGCTTCGGGGTCGCGCTCGCCGCGTTCGCCGGGGTGCTCGCCGCGCCCGTCATCCAGATCTCGCCGCTCATGGGGCAGTCGATGATCATCACCGTATTCGCGGTGGTCGTGATCGGTGGCATGGGCTCCATCATGGGCTCGATCGTCACCGGTCTGATGCTCGGCGTGATCGAAGGCTTTACCAAGGTGTTCTACCCGGAAGCGTCTGCGACCGTGGTGTTCGTCATCATGGTGATCGTGTTGCTGCTGCGCCCGGCTGGGCTGTTCGGCAAACAAAAGTAAGGGGCAGAACCATGCAACAACAGATGCAACAACGGGTGCTTTATTCCCTTCTGCTTCTCGCGCTGATCGTGGCGCCGTTCGCGGGCGCCTATCCGGTCTTCGTCATGAAGGTGCTGTGCTTCGCACTGTTCGCCTGCGCGTTCAATCTGCTGCTCGGTTTCACGGGGCTGCTGTCGTTCGGTCACGCCGCGTTTTTCGGCAGCGCGGGCTATATCACCGGCTACGCCATCCGCAATCTGGGCTTTACGCCAGAGATCGGCATTCTCGCGGGCGTGATCGCCGGGGCCGTGTTGGGGCTCGTCATCGGCCTGCTGGCGATTCGGCGTCAGGGCATCTACTTCGCAATGATTACGCTGGCATTGGCGCAGATGCTGTACTTCCTCTGTCTGCAAGCGCCGTTCACGGGCGGGGAAGATGGCCTGCAAGGCGTGCCGCGCGGCAGTCTTTTCGGGGTCTTGCCGCTGGATTCGGACCTCACGCTGTATTACGTGGTGCTGGCCATTTGCGCGCTGGGCTTCCTGCTCATCATGCGTATCGTGCACTCGCCGTTCGGTCAGGTGCTCAAGGCGATCAAGGAGAACGAGCCGCGTGCGATTTCGCTCGGTTACGACGTCGATCGCTTCAAGCTGCTGGCGTTCGTGCTGTCGGCCACGCTGGCGGCATTGGCCGGATCGACCAAGACCGTGGTGCTGGGCTTCGAGACGCTCACCGACGTGCACTGGACAATGTCGGGCATGGTGATCCTGATGACGCTCGTGGGCGGTCTGGGGACGATGCTCGGGCCGGTCGTCGGCGCGGTGGTCATCATTGTGCTGGAGAACAAGCTCGGCGACATCGGCAACTGGCTGGCAACGGTCACGGGAGTGCCTTGGTTCCAGACGCTAGGCGAGTCGGTGACGATCGTGATCGGCGCCATCTTCATCATCTGTGTGCTGGCTTTCCGGCGCGGCCTGGTGGGTGAGTTGGTGGCGCGCAGCCGGTTCTTCCGGACCATGTCGCAAGCGTCGTGATCGCAGAGTGCGCGCACCGGTTTGGGGCGCGCACTCGTCACTCTGGCGCATGTATGTCGGAAAAAACCTAATTCATAGGGGTAAATGCTGACTTGTGGTGCATCGGGTGCTCCTTTATTCTCTCTCTCAGTTCGCGTCACGGCAGGATATAGGGGCGAGGAACGAGGAGACAATAAGCGCGATAACGCGCACCGCCAAAAAGGAAGCGCTGTTGGAGAATGCTCCAACAGCGCTTTTTATATTGCGCTTCGCCATCGCGCGAAGCCGCCTGCTGCCAAGGTCCGGCAGTCTGCACGACATCCCTTTGCCCAGTGTTTTCCGTGCGATTCTCGCCATGTTGCGAGAATCGCTTCGCTTAAATATGCGCAATGCGGCCTAAAAACGCTATGCTCGCCGTTTCATTCTGCGCATTCGATTGTTTCGTCCCATTCGGTCCATTCCGTCGATGTGCCAGTTTTATTCCGTCGGCCCGTTTTGTTCGGCCCTTTCGATGACCCGGTAGTCGCAGTCGTATGTCCAGCACGCTTTACATTTTGCAATGCGCGCCCTCGCGCTTTAAAGCCGGTGAGTTCGCCCGGTTGCCGTCACGGGTCCGACGGGGCTGTCTTGCGAAGACGGCCGGTTCGGCCCGGGCGGCATGTATGGGGAATGTATGTTGACGGGCTGGGCGATAACCGATTTGCTGATGCTCGCGGGCGGCGCGTTCCTCGCTGGTCTGGTCGACGCCGTGGTTGGCGGCGGCGGGTTGATCTCCGTGCCGACACTGTTTGCCGTTTTCCCGAACGCTGCGCCGCCGGTGCTGTTCGGCACCAACAAAATGGCCGGTATCTGGGGAACGGCGTCGGCCGCATTGCGCTACGCGCGCGGCGTCCAGCTTCGTTGGGCGATTCTGGTGCCGGCCACGATTGCGGCATTCGTGTTTTCGTTCTGCGGCGCTTATGCCGTCACGCATATTCCTGCCGACGTGCTGCGCAAGCTGTTGCCGTTCGTACTCGCCGGGGTCGCGGTGTACACATTGCGCAAAAAGGATTTCGGCACGGTTCACGCCCCTGTGAAGGGTGGGGCGGGGGTCACCCTCATGGCGATCGCCGTGGGCGGCGCCATCGGCTTCTACGACGGGTTCTTCGGCCCGGGCACGGGCAGCTTCCTCGTGTTTTTGTTTGTGCGGTTGTTCGGGCAGGATTTCGTCAACGCGTCGGCATCGTCGAAGATCGTGAACGTGGCAACCAATCTGGCCGCACTGCTGCTGTTCGGCATGGGCGGGCACGTGTGGTGGCAGGTCGGCATTGGCATGGCGGTCATGAACGTGCTTGGCAGTCAGGTGGGCAGCCGCCTCGCGCTCAAACATGGCGTGGGCTTCGTGCGGCGCATGTTTCTGGGGGTGCTTGCCGTGCTTATCGTGAAGACGGGTTACGACGCGTTCTTGCGCGTCTGAGTGGGGGCGTCGAGACGGATCGGGTGAGACAAGGCAGGGCAGGGCAGGGCAGCGCTGTGCGGGCCCGGTGATGACACATGCGGCTGAAACCACATGTGGGGAAACCGCACTTTACGAGAAGGTACAGGTGCCCGTAAGATGGGCGACAATTTACCGACTGAGCGGTCGGTTAATGTCAAAAAAACGAATTCGAAATTTTTGTGAGGAGACCCAAATGAAACTGAAGTTGCTGTGCATGGCA
Source organism: Pandoraea apista (assembly GCF_001465595.2). Lineage (NCBI taxonomy): Bacteria > Pseudomonadati > Pseudomonadota > Betaproteobacteria > Burkholderiales > Burkholderiaceae > Pandoraea > Pandoraea apista. The sequence goes on from NZ_CP013481.2 coordinate 68,799, forward strand.
TCGGCGATGATGCTGGCCGCGGGCGTCGCGAACGCTCAGGTGAAGATTGGCGTGTCGCTGTCGGCGACCGGTCCGGCGGCTTCGCTGGGCATTCCCGAGAAGAACACCATTGCGCTGATGCCGAAGACGATCGGCGGTCAGTCCGTGCAGTACATCGTGCTCGACGACGCCACCGATACCACCACGGCCGTCAAGAACATGCGCAAGCTGATTACCGAGGATCACGTCGACGCCGTGCTCGGCTCGACCGTCACGCCGAACTCGCTGGCGATGGTCGACGTGGCTGCCGAGACGCAGACACCGGTGATTTCGATGGCCGCAGGCGCCGCTATTGTCGAGCCGGTCGACGCCAAGCGCACGTGGGCGTTCAAGACGCCGCAGAACGACATTCTGATGGCGACCGCCATTGCCAAGCACATGGCCGATCATGGTGTGAAGACCGTGGCGTTCATCGGTTTCTCGGATGCATACGGCGAAGGCTGGTACAAGGAATTCCAGAAGGCTGCCGATCTGAACAAGATCAAGATCGTGGCGAATGAGCGCTTCAACCGTGCCGACACGTCGGTGACGGGCCAGGCGCTCAAGATCATGGGCGCGAACCCGGATGCCGTGCTGATCGCCGGTTCGGGCACGCCGGCAGCATTGCCGCAGCGCACGCTCAAGGAGCGCGGCTACAAGGGCAAGCTGTATCAGACCCACGGTGTGGCCAACAACGACTTCCTGCGCGTTTGCGGTAAGGACTGCGAAGGCACGTATCTGCCGGCCGGCCCGCTGCTCGTGGTCGAGCAACTGCCTGCCGACAACCCGGTGAAGAAGTCGGCGGCTGTCTACAAGGCGGCATACGAGAAGGCGTACGGCGCAGGTTCGATCTCGACCTTCGGCGGTCACGCCTGGGACGGCGGCCTGCTGCTGCAGGCGACGATTCCGGTCGCGCTGAAGAAGGCCAAGCCGGGCACCGCCGAATTCCGTGCCGCGTTGCGCGATGCGCTCGAGAACGTGAAGGACATGCCGGGTACCGCCGGTATCTTCAATATGAGCAAGAACGACCACAACGGTCTGGACCAACGCTCGCGCGTGATGGTGCAAATCGTCGACGGCAAGTGGAAATTGGCGAACTGATACGCGCCGGGGCTGCCTATAGCACCTGTAGTCCACAGGCATGCCCCGTTGTCGTATCTGCGGTATCTGGCCCGGTCGGTTTCGGCCGGGCAGGAAGAACGGGCGTTCACGCCCGTTTTTTTTGAGCGCGTGGTAGTTTGGCGCTTCGCAAAGAGACGGCAGGACATGCGATGCGAGCGGCACATGAGAGGCCGCACTGTCCCAACCTGATTGCCGCAGCCGGGGGGCTGACCGGGCAATCCTTTCGAGCGTAAATCCATGACGGGTGAATTCGAACACCGCAACCTATCTCTGGTGTTGCTGCAGTCGCGTGAGGCGGTGATGGGGCTGTTCCGGCCGCTGCTCAATTGTTACGACATCACGGAACAACAATGGCGTGTCATACGGGCCGTCAACGATAGCGAATCCGGGGAAATGGAAATCGGACAGGTCGCGCGCGAGTGCTGCATTCTCAGCCCGAGCCTGTCGGGCATGCTCGAGCGCATGGAGGCCTCCGGTCTAATCTTGCGCCGTCGTGTGGTCGCCGATCAGCGTCGCGTGATGGTGTCGCTCACGGCGTCGAGCCGCGCGCTGTGCAAGAAGCTCGGCCCCCTGGTCGAGGAACGTTATCGCTATCTGGAAGACAAGGTCGGGCGCGATACGCTCGCCGAAATCTACCGATTGCTCGACGTGGTGCGTGAGGCGTTACCGCCTGAAGTCGTGGCGGAAGCGCCTTCGTTGCCGGCCAAGCCGCGCCGTCGTCGCAAGTCGGCCGCGTAAGGCGGCGGCAGGCCACGCGAAGGCTGCTGAGGGCCGTTGAAGGTTCGCGAAGGGTCAGCCTGATGCTTGTCGACAAGGGTGTCGTGAAGCGCGGGCAGCAAGCTTGAGCAGGCGCGGGCGATAGGTGTGCGCCGAGTCGGGCGCGGCACGCGGGACAGTGCAGATGGCGAAGTGGCAGGAGACAAGATTTCGCCAACTCAGTAGTCGCCCGGGTTTTACCAATGCATAACGATTTATACAATTCATAATTCGCTGCGCTGCGTCACGGGGAACGTGCGGGGTGTATCGATGTGAAGGGGAACGGGGCGGCGGCGCGCCGCACCGTGCATCACACCGGCTGTCTCGCCAGCCGGTTCAAGAAGTACTCAAACGAAGTGAGAGGAGCATGGATCTTTCGATTGCAGCCATCCTGGCGCAGGACGGCATCACCACGGGTGCGATTTATGCCTTGCTGGCATTGGCGCTCGTGCTGGTGTTCTCCGTTACCCGCGTCATCTTCATTCCGCAGGGCGAGTTCGTGTCGTATGGCGCGCTCACGTTAGCGGCACTGCAAACCCAGAAGTTTCCGCTTACGAGCTGGTTGCTCGTGGCGATGGGCGTCTGCACGTTCGTCGTGGAGACGGCTAGCGTGCTGCGCCATAGCGAGCGCCGCAAACTGGCGGGCCGTCTGGTACCAGTGTTTGCGGGCAAATATCTGGTCTTTCCGATCGCCGTGTTCTTCGTCGTCAAGGCGCTTGCCCCGATGACGTTGCCGATGCTCGTGCAGATCGCCGTCACGATGCTGTTGGTCGTGCCGATGGGGCCGATGCTCTATCGTCTGGCCTATCAGCCGTTGGCCGAGGCCAGCACGTTGCTGCTGCTCATCGTCTCGGTGGGGGTGCACTTCGCGCTGACCGGGCTTGGGCTGGTGATGTTCGGCGCCGAGGGTTCGCGCACGCAGCCGTTCTCGGACGCGAGCTTCAACATCGGGTCCGTGATGGTGTCCGGTCAGAGTCTGTGGGTGCTTGGCGTGTCGATCGTGATGATTCTGGCGCTGTATTTCTACTTCGACCGCTCGCTCTCGGGCAAGGCCTTGCGGGCCACGGCCGTGAACCGGCTGGGCGCGCGTCTGGTGGGCATCGGCACGGTGCAGGCCGGGCGTCTGGCCTTCACGCTGGCGGCCGTGCTGGGGGTGCTGTGCGGCATTCTGATCGCACCGATCACGACCATCTATTACGAGTCGGGCTTCCTGATCGGCCTGAAGGGTTTTGTGGGCGCGATCATCGGCGGGCTGGTGAGCTACCCGGTCGCAGCGTTGGGCGCCATTCTGGTGGGCCTGCTGGAGTCGTACTCGTCGTTCTGGGCGAGTGCATACAAAGAGGTCATCGTCTTCACGCTGATCCTTCCTGTGCTGCTGTGGCTCTCGCTCACAAGCAAGCATGTCGAAGAAGACGAGGAATAAGCCGGGGCGGACCACAGAATGAAAAACAAATACTTCCTGATTTTCCTGGTGGTGCTGGCCGTGTTGCCGGTATTGCCTGCACCGGTGCGTTTGCCTGAGTACTGGGTGACGCTGCTCAACTACATCGGTCTGTACAGCATTGTGGCTATCGGTCTCGTGCTGCTCACAGGCGTGGCCGGCATGACCTCGTTCGGGCAGGCGGCGTTCGTCGGTCTGGGCGCGTATGCGACCGCGTATCTGACGACTGCCTACGGGGCTTCGCCGTGGCTGGGCCTGATCGTCGGCGTGGCCATCACGGCCGCCGCGGCGCTCGTCATCGGCGCGATCACCATGCGGTTGTCCGGGCACTTCTTGCCGCTGGGCACGATTGCCTGGGGGCTGGCACTGTATTACCTGTTCGGCAACCTTGAGTTCCTCGGCAAGTACGATGGCCTGAACGACATCCCGACGATCAACCTCTTCGGCATCGAGTTGGCGAGCGGACGTCAGATGTTCTATCTGATCTGGATCGTGGTGGTGCTGGCGGTGGTGTCGATCAAGAACCTGCTCGATTCGCGTCCGGGCCGCGCCATTCGCGCGCTCAAGGGTGGTGGCGTGATGGCCGAGGCCATGGGCGTGAACACCGCGTGGATGAAGGTCGTGGTGTTCGTATATGCCGCCGTGCTTGCGTCGATTTCGGGCTGGCTCTATGCGCATTTGCAGCGTGCCGTGAACCCGACGCCGTTCAATCTGAACCACGGCATCGAATACCTCTTCATGGCGGTGGTCGGCGGGGTGTCGCATGTGTGGGGCGCGGTGCTCGGCGCGGCGATCCTGACGGTGCTCAAGGACTACCTGCAGAACATTCTGCCGGTGCTGCTGGGGGCCAACGGCAACTTCGAGACCATCGTGTTCGGCGTGCTGCTCGTGCTGCTGCTGCAATATGCCCGTGACGGCGTGTGGCCGTTCTTCGGCAAGATCTTCCCGGCACGACGCGTGGCGAAAGCGCCCGAGCAAGCCGAGCCGCTGGGGCATCGTGTGAAGCCGGCGGTGGGTGAAGTCGTGCTCAAGCTCGAGAAGGCACGCAAGGAGTTCGGCGGTCTGGTGGCGGTGAACGACGTGTCGTTCGAGGTGAAGGCTGGCGAGATCGTGGGCCTGATCGGTCCGAACGGTGCGGGCAAGTCGACCACGTTCAATCTGGTGACGGGGGTGCTGCAAGCCACGCGCGGCGAGATTTCATTCCTCGGCGAGCGCATCGATCGCCTGGCTTCGCGCGAGATCGTCAAGCGCGGCATTGGCCGCACTTTCCAGCACGTGCGCCTGATGCCGCATATGAGCGTGCTCGAGAACGTGGCGATTGGTGCGTATCTGCGTGACAAGAACGGGCTGCGCCGCCGTCCGCAAGGCGGTGTGTGGTCGAGTGTGTTGCGTCTGGATCGTCGAGAAGAAGCGATGCTGCTGCATGAAGCAAAGATGCAGATCGAGCGCGTGGGTCTGGGTGCGCACATGTACGACGAAGCGGGCAGCCTGGCGCTGGGGCAGCAACGTATTCTGGAAATTGCGCGCGCGCTGGCGTGCGACCCGACGCTGTTGCTGCTCGACGAGCCGGCGGCAGGCCTGCGTTACAAAGAGAAGCAGGCGCTGGGCGATCTGCTCAGAAAGCTCAAGGACGAGGGAATGAGCGTGCTGCTGGTTGAGCACGACATGGACTTCGTGATGAATCTGACCGATCACCTGGTGGTGATGGAGTTCGGCACCAAGATCGCTGAGGGGCTGCCCGAAGACGTGCAGAAGAACCCGGCGGTGCTCGAAGCGTACCTTGGAGGAGTGGAGTGATGGCGGACGCGATTCTTGAGGTCAAAGACCTCGCCGTTGCATACGGCAAAGTCGAGGCGGTGCATGGCGCGCATCTGCGGGTAGGGGCGGGCCAGATCGTCACGGTGATTGGTCCCAATGGGGCGGGCAAGTCGTCCATGCTCAACGCGATCATGGGGGCGCTGCCGCACAATGGTTCCAGCCGTGGGAGCGTGGCGTATCTCGGTCAGGAGATGTCGGCGCTGACCATCGAAGCGCGCGTGTCGCGTGGTATGTGTCTGGTGCCGGAGAAGCGCGAACTGTTTTCCACGATGACGGTGGAGGATAACCTGCTGCTTGGCGCCTATCGTCGCAAGCGGGCTGGCGAGAAGAACTTCCTGGACCAGATGGAAGTCGTCTACGAGTTGTTCCCGCGCCTCAAGGAGCGTCGTGTACAGCAGGCGGGTACGCTTTCGGGCGGTGAGCGTCAGATGCTGGCGGTGGGGCGAGCGCTGATGGCTAAACCCCAGTTGTTGATGCTCGACGAGCCGAGTCTTGGGCTGGCGCCGCTGATCGTGAAGGAAATCTTCCATATCATCAACGACTTGCGTAAGACGGGCGTCGCTACGTTGCTGATTGAGCAGAACGCACGTGCAGCGTTGCAGGTGGCCGACTACGGCTACGTGATCGAGACTGGCGAACTGGCACTGGAAGGCCCGGCGCAGGAGCTGGCGAGCAATCCCAAGGTTATCGAGACCTATCTGGGGTTGGCGAAGAAGGCTGCCTGAGGGACGTTGCTCGTCAAGTTTGTTGTTACGGAAAAGCCTGCCAGTATGGCGGGCTTTTTCTTTTGTCTGGGGACATGACGGTGGTGCGGTTGGTCGGTATCCGTCCCCAATTTTCTGGGATGACATCGACTTGTTTCCACGGGGTGGGTGAACTCACTTATTCACAGTTGCTTGTGGATAGTTGTGGATATCCAAAATCTATGGCGCACTGCCGCAATAAGGGGTTGCGCGATTTTTTGCAAAATCTCTCGAAATTTCTGCCTGAGGTTATCCACAGAAAAGCAAATTCCCGAATGCAGTTGATCGCCATGACGTGGGTGTGTGGATAAGCTGATTTCCGTGCGGTTCGATGCGGCGTGTTTCGGGTTTCGTGGCCTTGGCTTTTGTTTTTTGGTTTCACGTGGAACGTAGGTTTTTTTGGGGGGCGTTGGAACGCCACGTCCTTCGAATCAGGCGACGTGCTTTCATCCGTCCGGGCAGTGGGGGTTGGCGGTGCCCTGACTGCGCTCCAGCTAAAAGTCGCTCCGTCAGGGCACCACCAACCCCCACCCATCGAATGCCCCAGTTTCCCGCCCAGGTTTGGCTCGCCCATCCCCAGAGAATCCTTCCACATTCATCTGTTATGTCCGCGTCGGCAATGCACCGCCGCGGGGCATCGAGCGTTAGCGCTTGAGGGCAGGCTTATGGCGGGGGAGACAGGCTCAAGCAGAGAATGCCGCACCTCGTAGGCTAGCGATCAACGCCAAGGGATGCGGTGCAGTCTGGTGTTCCGCTAACGCTGCCTGTTCGGAATCATCTGGATCTGTTTGCCGCGCGCGTCGAACCTGTTTCGCGTGAAATGCACGCCAGTACGCATTCGTGATCTTCGCCGCCCGGAAGCGTGGGAGGGCGTGGCGGGAATGTCTAGGGGTTGGTTGTGGAGATGTCCGCTCCGTCGAGGTCAGACGAGGCATCGATCGTCACTCGCCAGCGTTTCACTTGAAACACGTCCGTCGATCTTGCGAAGGCCATCTCGGGCATAAACTTGGCAGAGATTGCCGATGCATCGACGTAACGACCTCCAGGTGGAGCGCAGTCAGGGCGCTGATGATCTTTGCTGCCCGGAATGACGAGAGGGCGAGGGGGTGTCACGGGGTTTGGTTGGGGGGGATGATTGATCCGTCGTGGCGACCCGAAGTTCGATACTCCGCGACAGGCGTTTCACGTGAAACACGCCGTCGATCTTGCGAAGGTTATTCCGGACATAAACTTGGCGAAGATTGCCGGTGCATTGACGGAACGACTTCCAGGTAGGAGCGCAGTCAGGGCACTGATGATCTTCGCTGCCCGGGATGACGAGAGGGTGAGGGAATGTCTCGGGGCGTGGTTGGTTGGGGAGATGATTGCCCCGTCGTGGCGAATCGAAGCCCGATACTCCGCCGCCGGCGTTTCACGTGAAACACGCCCGTCGATCTTGCGAAGGTTATTCCGGACATAAACTTGGCGAAGATTGCCGGTGCATTGACGGAACGACTTCCAGGTGGGAGCGCAGTCAGGGCACTGATGATCTTCGCCGCCCGGAATGACGAGAGGGCGAGGGAATGTCTCGGGGCGTGTTGGGGAAGATGATTGATCCGCCGTGGCGACCCGAAGCTCGATACTCCACCGCCAGCGTTTCACGTGAAACACGCCTGTCGATCTTGCGAGGGTTGTCTCAGGTATTAACTTGGCGAAGATTGTCGGTGCCCTGACGGAGCGACTTCCAAGTGGAGCACAATCAGGGCGCAGGTGATCTTTGCTGCCCGAAAGGAGGCGAGAGCGACGGGGATATGTGGGGAAATGATTGTGGGCGGTGGGGGTGACCCGTTGTGGTGAGTCGAAACATCGCTCGTCCTCGTCAAACGTTTCACGTGGAACAGTCTCCAAAACCGTAGTTTTCCACTCATGTTCCACGTGAAACACCAGGCGGTTACAAATGATGCACCGCAATGCCGCTATAATTCCGCATTACCGAATCCAGAGAGTTTGCCCGCGCGGCAAAATTGCGATGCTTTATCCAACCGAGTTCGACGTGATCGTGGTGGGTGGCGGCCATGCCGGCACCGAGGCTGCGCTCGCCTCGGCCCGCATGGGCTGTAAAACACTTCTGCTCACCCACAACATCGAGACGCTCGGCCAGATGAGCTGCAATCCCTCCATCGGTGGGATCGGCAAAGGTCACCTCGTCAAAGAAGTCGATGCGCTGGGCGGTGCCATGGCAGCGGCAACCGACGAGGGGGGAATTCAGTTCCGTATTCTGAATTCGTCCAAGGGCCCGGCTGTCCGTGCCACCCGGGCACAGGCCGATCGCCTTCTGTACAAGCAAGCCATTCGCCATCGCCTCGAGAATCAACCCAACCTTTGGTTGTTCCAGCAGGCCGTTGAGGACCTCATCGTTGAAGGCGAACGCGTTGTCGGTGCCATCACGCAGGTGGGACTGCGCTTCCGTGCCCACGCCGTTGTTCTGACCGCAGGTACCTTCCTCGACGGTAAGATTCACGTCGGACTGAACAACTATGTGGGCGGTCGTGCCGGAGATCCGGCTGCCGTTAGTTTGTCTGCTCGCCTGAAAGAGTTGAAGTTGCCGCAAGGCCGGTTGAAGACAGGTACGCCACCGCGTATCGACGGTCGCTCCATTGACTTCTCTGTCCTCGAAGAACAGCCCGGCGATCTCGATCCGGTACCCGTTTTTTCGTTCCTCGGTCGCCCCGAACAGCATCCGCGCCAGGTGCCATGCTGGGTCACGCACACCAACGAGCGTACGCACGACATCATCCGTGGCGGGCTCGACCGATCACCGATGTACACCGGCGTCATCGAAGGGGTGGGGCCGCGTTACTGCCCGTCCATCGAGGATAAGATCCATCGCTTCGCTGATAAGACGTCGCACCAGATCTACCTTGAGCCGGAAGGTCTCACGACCAACGAGTTTTACCCGAACGGCATCTCCACCAGCTTGCCCTTCGACGTACAGCTGGCACTTGTTCGCTCGATGAAAGGCATGGAGAACGCCTACATCCTGCGTCCGGGTTACGCCATCGAATACGATTACTTCGATCCGCGGGGGCTGCGCAGCTCACTTGAAACCCGCGTGATCTCCGGGCTTTTCTTCGCGGGGCAGATCAACGGTACGACCGGATACGAAGAAGCCGCCGCACAGGGGCTGCTCGCCGGTATCAATGCGGCACTGCAAGTGCAGGGGCGCGAGGCCTGGTGCCCGCGCCGCGATCAGGCATACCTCGGCGTGCTGGTCGACGACCTGATTACACGCGGCGTATCCGAACCGTATCGCATGTTCACCAGCCGGGCCGAGTATCGCCTGTCGCTGCGCGAAGATAATGCCGACATGCGCCTGACGGAAATCGGTCGCGAACTCGGGGTGGTCGACGATATCCGTTGGGAAGCCTTCTGCCGAAAGCGTGACGCTGTTTCACGTGAAACAGAACGTCTCAAATCGACGTGGGTGAACCCGAAGACCTTCCCCGCCGAGGATGCCGTGCCATTGCTCGGCAAAGCCATCGATCACGAGTATTCGCTCGCTGATCTGTTGCGACGTCCGGAAGTCGGGTACGACGCGCTGATGGCGGTGCAGGGTGGTCGCCTCGCGCCGGAAGGGCCTTTGGCCGACGATGCGCTGCAAGCCAGCCAGATTCGCGAGCAGATCGAGATTGCGGTCAAGTATCAAGGCTATATCGACCGTCAGGCCGACGAAATCGGGCGCAAGGAAGCCAACGAGAACACTGTGCTGCCCGCCAGCATCGACTACAACGATGTCAGGGGCTTGTCGATCGAAGTGCGTCAGAAACTCAACGCGCAGCGGCCCGAGACCCTTGGGCAGGCATCGCGCATCTCCGGCGTTACGCCCGCTGCGATCTCGCTGCTGATGATCCATCTCAAGAAGGGACTCGGACGCCGTCGCGCGTCGGAGGACACGACTGCCGACGCCGCTGCCACCGATGCCGGTGGGCAGCACGCTGCCTGACGCGGAGACCTCATGACCGATCCGCGAAGGACTGCCGCTGGCGGCGGCAACGATCTGGCTACGCTATTGGCCGACGGCATCCGGCAACTGGGCCTGTCCATTAATGATGAACAGCAAGCGCGCTTGCTGGATTTTCAGGCACTGCTGGCCAAATGGAACGCCTCGCTGCAGATGACCTCGATCCGCGACCCAAGGCAGATGGTCATCAAGCATCTGCTCGATTCCCTCTCGATACTGCCGCGCCTCGATCGTGAGCCGATTTCACGTGTTCTTGACGTCGGCTCAGGTGGCGGGTTGCCCGGTGTAGTGCTCGCCATGGTGCGTCCGGACTGGCAGGTGACGGTCAACGACATCGTACACAAGAAGACCGCGTTCCTCACGCAGGCCCGTGCGACCTTCAAGCTTACCAACCTGACGGTCGTGACCGGTCGGGTCGAGTCACTTGTCGTTGGTAAGGAAGTGCCGGCACCGTTCGATGCCATCGTCTCGCGCGCCTTCGCAGAATTGTCCGACTTCGTCACGTTGGCGGGCAATTTACTCGCCCCGGGTGGCAGTTTCTGGGCGATGAAGGGCGTAGCCGCCGAGAATGAGCTGACCTTGCCGGCTGGCTACGAGCTGGTCGAACGTCTACCGTTGAGTGTCCCGTTTCTTGACGCAGAGCGTCACTTGCTCCGCGTGAAGGTCACGGCATGAATACGGTAACGCGTTGGATGGGTGCCGCGATGGTCGGCTTGTCGGTAGTGGCCGCCGTGGCCTGGGCGCAGTCCGGACAGGAATCGCTGACGACGCGTGTGCGTCCGGTGCAGAAGATCGACAAGGAACGCTATGTCGGCACCTGGTACGAAATAGCACGCTACCCGAATTTCTTCGAGCGAAAATGTGTGTCGGACGTGACCGCGGAATACGTGGCACGGGCGGACGGCAGGATCGACGTCACAAACAAGTGCCGCAAAGAAGACGGTACCTGGGTTAGCGACGCCGGCCTGGCTCGCACCGACGGGCAGGGCACCGGCACCGCTCGCTTCAAAGTCACCTTCGCACCCGACTGGTTGCGCTGGATTCCCTGGCTTTGGGCGAACTACTGGGTTATCGTGCTCGACGGTGACTACCAGTTTGCCGCTGTCGGAGAGCCTGGCCGAGAGTATCTCTGGATTCTCGCTCGTACGCCGACGCTCGACGAAAATGCACTGAATCAAATCCGTGCCCAGTTGCGCAAGCAAGGCTACGACACCGACAAACTGGTGTTGACGCCGCAAAAGGCGAGCACCCCCTGAGCACAGGGCGCCGGCGCTTCTTACGCCGGCCAGCAGGCGCAATAACTGAGCTTTGCTCAGAAAATCGAATTTGCGGGATGTCCCGGTAAGCAGGCAGCAGACCCGCCGTGGCGGGTGGTACGGCGAGTGCGCATTACCGGACTTATCCCGGCATCATCTGCATCAATTGCATCAACACGGCAGCATTCGGAGGACTACATCGGCATGGCGAAAATTTTCTGCGTGGCCAATCAGAAGGGCGGCGTTGGCAAGACGACCACCACGGTGAACCTCGCTGCCGGATTGGCGTCGCACGGGCAGCGGGTCTTGTTGGTCGACCTCGATCCGCAGGGCAATGCGACGATGGGCAGCGGTATCGACAAGGCAGCACTCGAGTCGAGCGTGTACGAAGTGCTGGTCGATGGTGCCGATGTGACAACGAGCTGTCAGCGCTCGGAGTCGGGCAGTTACGATGTGCTGCCCGCGAATCGCGAGCTGGCCGGGGCGGATGTGGAACTCGTCTCGCTCGAGAATCGCGACACGCGGCTCAAGCAAGCGCTTGCCAAGGTCGACGACGCTTACGATTTCGTCCTGATCGATTGCCCGCCGACGCTTTCGCTGCTGACCCTGAACGGGTTGTGCGCGGCGCACGGTGTGATCATTCCGATGCAGTGCGAGTATTTCGCACTCGAAGGTCTGTCGGATCTCGTCAACACGATCAAGCAGGTGCACGCGAATCTGAACCGTGACCTGAAGGTGATCGGGCTGCTGCGCGTGATGTTCGATCCGCGTATCACGCTGCAACAACAAGTCTCGGAGCAGCTCAAGGAGCACTTCGGCGACAAGGTTTTCAATGCGATCATTCCGCGCAATGTGCGACTTGCCGAAGCGCCGAGCTATGGCATGCCGGGCGTGGTCTTCGATCCCGCGTCGCGCGGAGCGAAGGCGTATCTGCAATTCGGCGCGGAAATGATCGCGCGTATTCAAACTATGTAAGGCGCAATCGCGCAGGAACGCATTGTCATGGCGACCAAGACCAACGCACTGAAAAAAAAGGGCCTGGGCCGCGGCCTCGAAGCGCTGCTCGGCGCGCACGCCGATAACCACAACGGCGCGACCGAAGCGAGTGCCGACGGCGCGCCGTCGGTGATGTCGCTCGAGCGCCTTCAGGCCGGTAAGTATCAACCGCGCACACGCATGGATGAGGGCGCTTTGCAGGAACTCGCCGCGAGCATTCGCGCGCAGGGCCTGATGCAGCCGATTCTGGTGCGTCGTGTCGATGGTGAGAAGTACGAAATTATTGCGGGTGAACGGCGCTTTCGCGCCGCGCGCATCGCCGGGCTGTCCGAAGTGCCGGTGCTCGTGCGCGATGTCCCTGATGAAGCCGCCGCCGCTATGGCGCTTATCGAGAACATTCAGCGCGAAGATCTGAATCCGCTCGAAGAAGCGCAGGGCATTCAACGCCTGCTCGGCGAATTCAATTACACGCATGAGCAGGCCGCCGAGTCGCTTGGCCGGTCGCGCAGTGCGGTGTCGAATTTATTGCGTCTGCTCAACCTCGCGCAGCCGGTGCAGACCATGTTGCTGGCCGGCGATCTCGACATGGGGCACGCTCGCGCGCTGCTCGCGGTAGACGCTGCCACGCAGATTACGCTCGCCAATCAGGTGGTGAACAAGCGTCTGTCGGTGCGCGACACTGAACGGATCGTCAATGCTTCGCTGAAGCCCCAGGGTGATGGCATTCGTCGCCGCTCGGCGGAAGAGGGCGGTCGCGATGTGACGCGACTTGAAGAGGAGTTGTCGGATCTGCTCGCCTCGAACGTCAAGATCAAGGTCGGCCGAAAGGGCGCCGGACAACTCACGATCGAATTCGGCAGCCTCGATGCGCTCGACGGGATTCTCGCGCGCATTCGTGCCGAGTAATGTCGGTATCCTGATTATCTTTCCGTGAACGAACCCGCCGGGTCGCCGACGCCGGGCAGCACGCCTGCCACGCCGCCGTTGCGAGATGCTGCCAAGGCGCGCGTCTGGCACACGTTGCGTTCGATCTACCAGCGTGTGCGCGGCGACAGCGTGCTGCTTATGCTGCTGGCCGGCTTTATCGTGCTACAGGTCGTTCGCCCGGCAAGTGTTGGCGAACTTTTCTCGCGCATCGATCGACACACGATTCTCACGCTCGCGGGATTATTGATGCTCACGCGCGCCATCGATCAGAGCGGTTTCCTCGATTGGCTGGCGCAGCGATTACTGCGGGCGTTTCGCACGGAGCGGCGTCTCGCGTTGCTGATGGTGACGTTTGCCGCCGCACTCTCCACGCTGCTCACTAACGACGTGGCGTTGTTCGCCGTCGTGCCGCTTGCGCAATCGCTTGCCCGGATTGCCCCCGTGAGAATCGAGCGCCTGATCATCTTCCTCGCATTGGCCGTCAATGCCGGTTCGAGCCTCACGCCGCTGGGCAACCCGCAAAACCTCTTTCTTTGGCAACAGAGCGGCATGGGCTTCGGCGCCTTCGTCATCATGATGACGCCGCTCACGCTCGCTCTCATGGCCGTACTGCTGCTGACGTGCGCGGCTGCGTTCGATTCGCGCGCCCTGCATTTTCAGCAGCGCGGCCCGAGGCATGACGTGCGCTGGGCGCTGCTGTGGATCGCCTTGACGCTGTTCGTCGCTTTCGTCGCACTCGCGGACCATGGGTATGCGGCCTGGGCCTGCGCCGGCGTGGCGGCGGTGCTCCTGGTGGCGCGACGTAGCGCGGTGCTCGGCATCGACTGGCTGTTGCTGGCGATTTTCGTGCTGATGTTCGTTGTGCTAAGGGGCGTGGCAGGCATGCCGGAAGTGCGCGCGGCCCTGGGGCATGTGGATTTCTCCGGCACCGGGATGGCCTATGTGGGGGCGGCGGTGCTGTCCCAAATCATCAGCAATGTGCCGGCGGCGATTCTGCTCGCCGAGTACAGTCACAACTGGCCGGCGCTCGCACACGGCGTGGCGGTTGGCGGCTTCGGACTGGCGATCGGTTCGTTGGCCAACCTGATTGCATTGCGCATGGCGAAATCGGGAAAGATCTGGTGGCACTTTCATTGGCTTTCCATCCCGTTTTATCTGATAGCACTTTTCCTTGGGTTTCTGGCCCTGAAATGGGTATGATCACGCACCGAACCCCGCTGTGGTGCAGCGATCATGCAGCGTTCGCCGGGAATGCCGCGCTGCACCATGAGCAAAATCGCGCTCCATGAGAGTTGGCGCCAAATCGAAGCATGCACTGCACAATTTCGGCGAATTTGTTGCGCGTTTCGATTGACTGGGGTTCGTAATGTCCCGTAAAATCTCGCGGATTTATCTGCTTGAAGAGCCCATTCGTTTTGCACGAGTCGGGCGGGGAGGCAACGAGATGACCGACGATAAACGGTCGAACTTGGAACCGAAACCGCAAGCGCCGGCACGTGCAACATCAGAGGTTTGGGACGACGAGCAGGAGCAAGAAACAATCGTTCCGCTCACGCGTGCGCAGGCCGAGCGCCTGTTCGGTCCCGAAGTGGGGCGCGCATCCCGTGTGACTCCATTCAGGGTGGTGGGAGCCCAGGTACTGCTGTCGCTGATAGCGACATTGGCCTGGTGGTTACTCTCGGCATCGCCACGAGACGCGGCGGTGTCTGCATGGCTGGGCGGAATGATCGGATGGATACCGGGCGCATTGTTTGCGCTGCGGCTAAGGATGTCAGGTGATCGCCTCTCCGTCAGTTCGTTAGTGATGGGAGAAGCGGTCAAGGTAGTAACGACGATTGCGTTGTTGACGGCGGTAGCGTTCGGTTATCCAGGAATTCACTGGGTCGCGTTCCTCGTCACCTTCGTGCTGACGCTGAAAGCTTATTGGCTGGCGATGGTACTGAAGTAGCGGTGGGAATACCGCTCACGCGTCGACACGCTACCGTGTGCGGATTTTCATAATTGGGTGTTTG
This sequence comes from Pandoraea apista, assembly GCF_001465595.2. Taxonomy (NCBI): domain Bacteria; kingdom Pseudomonadati; phylum Pseudomonadota; class Betaproteobacteria; order Burkholderiales; family Burkholderiaceae; genus Pandoraea; species Pandoraea apista. Next base: position 83,888 of record NZ_CP013481.2, read on the forward strand.
ATCGCTATGTCAGTAGAAGCCGGCCACGCTCCGAACCCGTCGGAGTACATTTCGCACCACCTGCAAAATCTCGCGAGTTCGACGCAGACTAGCATTGTCGATTTTTCGATCATCAACTGGGACACCATGTTCTGGTCGATCGCGATGGGCGTTCTGGGCTGCTTCGTGCTGTGGATGGCTGCCCGTAAAGCCACGTCGGGCGTGCCGGGCCGCTTCCAGGCTGCGGTCGAAATGCTCGTCGAGATGGTGGAAGACCAGTCGAAGAGCATCGTGCACGGCAATCGTGCCTTCATCGCTCCCCTCGCGTTGACCGTGTTTGTCTGGGTCGCGCTCATGAACTCGCTGGACTTGCTGCCCGTCGATCTGCCTTCGAAGGTGATCGAGTGGGTCGGTCTGGGTTCGATCATCACGCACCACCGTATTGTGCCGACGGCCGATCTGAACGGCACGCTCGGTATCGCTGTCGGCGTGCTCATTCTGATGCTGTACTACAGCTTCAAGATCAAGGGCGCGGGCGGTTTCATGCATGAGCTGTTCACCGCACCGTTCGGCAACCACTTCCTGCTGTGGATTCCGAACCTGCTGCTCAACCTCATCGAATTCTGTGCCAAGACCGTGTCGCTCGGTATGCGACTGTTCGGCAATATGTACGCCGGCGAACTGGTGTTCCTGCTTATCGCTCTGCTGGGCGGTATCTGGAGCTTTGGCGCGGATGCGTCGGTGCTGGGTTTTGTCGGTCACGTCATTGCCGGCACCGCATGGGCGATTTTCCACATCCTGATCGTGTTGCTCCAGGCGTTCATCATGATGATGCTCACGCTGGTGTATATCGGTCAGGCGCACGACCATCACTGATCGGTCGCTGCGGGTAGTTAAGGGTTTCCCGGTTTTTCAGTTTTTCAAATTTAAAGTTTCAAGTCTCTAACCAAAAGGAGTAATCATGCAAGCTTTCATCGCCAACATCCAGGGTCTGACCGCCATCGGTATCGGCATCATCATCGGTCTGGGTGCTATCGGCGCCTGTCTGGGTATCGCGTTGATGGGCGGTAAGTACATCGAAGCGTGCGCCCGTCAGCCCGAGCTGATGAACCCGCTGCAAACGAAGATGTTCCTGCTGGCCGGCCTGATCGACGCTGCATTCCTGATCGGCGTGGGCGTTGCCATGCTGTTCGCGTTCGCGAACCCGCTGCTGTCGAAGCTCGCTTAAGTTTCTTTCGGCCGGTCGCGCATTGATCCGCGCGGCCAACTGGACATGAACGGCGCGCCCAAGCCAGCAGGCACAATGGGGCGCGCTGTTTTGCCAATCGACTCGCATCACCGAAAGGAAACACCGTGAACATAAACGCAACTCTGTTCGCGCAAACCGTCGTGTTTCTGATCCTGGCATGGTTCACGATGAAGTTCGTGTGGCCGCCGCTGATCAAGGCTATCGACGAACGCGCGAAGAAAATCGCTGACGGTCTGGCTGCTGCCGATAAGGGCAAGGCTGAACTCGATGCCGCCAACAAGCGCTCCACGCAAGCCCTCGCGGAAGCCCGCGACGAAGGCGCGAAGCGTATTGCCGACGCCGAGAAGCGCGCACTGGCCGTGGCCGACGAGATCAAGGCCCAGGCGCAAGCCGAAGCCGCCCGTATCATCGCCAACGCCAAAGCCGAAGCCGAGAACCAGGCCGTTAAGGTCCGTGAATCGCTGCGCGAAGAAGTTGCTGGTCTGGCTGTCAAGGGCGCCGAGCAGATCCTGAAGCGTGAAGTTGACGCCAAGGCCCACGCCGACCTGCTGAACCAACTCAAGGCAGAGCTCTGATCATGGCCGAACTCGCAACCATCGCTCGTCCGTATGCCGAGGCGTTGTTCCGCGTGGCCAAGTCCGGCGACCTGAATCGCTGGTCTGAGCTGGTGCGCGAACTGGCGCAAGTGGCAGCGCTGCCCGAAGTGGCCAACCTGGCCGACGATCCGAAAGTCACGCCGGCGCAAGTCGTCGACGTGCTGACCGCAGCCGTGAAATCGACCGACGCCGAAGTGCGCAACTTCGTCGCCGCTGTGGTCGAAAACGGCCGTCTGGCCGCAATGCCGGAAATCGCCGGACAGTTCGAAGTGTTGAAGAACACTGCCGCCGGTTCGGCGGACGCCACGATCGAAAGCGCCTTCCCGCTCGAAGGTGAGCAACTGACCTCGCTGGTCAAGGGCCTCGAGCACAAGTTCGGCCGCAAGCTCAACCCGAGCGTGACGGTAGATCCGTCGCTCATCGGTGGCGTGCGTGTGGTGGTTGGCGACGAGGTGCTGGACACTTCGGTGCGCGCCCGCCTGGCAGCTATGCGGACGTCGCTGACGGCCTGAGCCCGGCGCGATAGCCTGCGACGGCAAGAATTGAATATCAGGAGCACATATGCAACTCAATCCCTCTGAAATCAGCGAACTGATCAAGAGCCGGATTCAAGGTCTCGAGAGCGGCGCCGAAGTCCGTAATGAAGGCACCGTGATTTCGGTGACTGACGGTATCTGCCGCATCCATGGCCTGTCGGACGTGATGCAGGGCGAAATGCTGGAATTCCCGGGCAACACGTTCGGTCTGGCACTGAACCTCGAGCGCGACTCCGTCGGCGCCGTGATTTTGGGCGAGTACGAGCACATCTCGGAAGGCGACACCGTCAAGTGCACGGGCCGCATTCTGGAAGTGCCGGTCGGCCCGGAACTGAAGGGCCGCGTCGTTGACGCACTGGGCCAGCCGATCGACGGCAAGGGTCCGATCAACGCCAAGCAAACCGACGCCATCGAAAAGATCGCCCCGGGCGTGATTTGGCGTAAGTCGGTGTCGCAGCCGCTGCAAACGGGTACCAAGGCTATCGACGCCATGGTGCCGATCGGCCGTGGTCAGCGTGAGCTGATCATTGGTGACCGTCAGACGGGTAAGACCGCCGTGGCCGTCGACACGATCATTTCGCAGAAGGGCAAGGGCGTGACCTGCGTCTACGTCGCGATCGGCCAGAAGGCTTCGTCGATCATGAACGTGGTGCGCAAGCTCGAAGAGCACGGCGCGATGGAGTACACGATCATCGTGACCGCCACCGCTTCGGACTCGGCCGCCATGCAGTTCATCGCACCGTACTCCGGTTGCACGATGGGCGAATACTTCCGCGATCGTGGCGAAGACGCGCTGATCATTTACGACGACTTGACCAAGCAAGCCTGGGCCTATCGTCAGATCTCGCTGCTGCTGCGCCGCCCGCCGGGCCGTGAAGCTTACCCGGGTGACGTGTTCTATCTGCACTCGCGTCTGCTCGAGCGTGCGGCTCGCGTCTCGGAAGAGTACGTCGAGAAGTTCACCAACGGCGCAGTCAAGGGTCAAAGCGGTTCGCTGACGGCACTGCCGATCATTGAAACGCAAGCCGGTGACGTGACCGCGTTCGTTCCGACGAACGTGATCTCGATTACCGACGGCCAGATCTTCCTGGAAACCGACCTCTTCAACGCAGGCATCCGCCCGGCAATCAACGCCGGTATCTCGGTGTCGCGTGTGGGTGGTGCGGCGCAGACGAAGGTCATCAAGAAGCTGTCGGGCGGTATCCGTACCGACCTCGCACAGTACCGTGAGCTGGCTGCGTTTGCGCAGTTCGCCTCGGATCTGGACGAAGCGACCCGCAAGCAGCTCGAGCGCGGCCGCCGCGTGACGGAACTGCTCAAGCAGCCGCAATTCGCGCCGCTGCAAGTGTGGGAACTGGCCGTTTCGCTGTTTGCCGCCAACAACGGCTATCTGGACGACCTCGAAATCGCTCAGGTGCTGCCGTTCGAAAAGGGTCTGCGCGAAGTTCTGAAGACCAGCCACGGCGCGCTCATCGGCCGTATCGAAGAGACCAAAGATCTCTCGAAGGACGACGAAGCCGCCCTGCACGCTGCGATCAAGGACTTCAAGAAGACCGGCGCTTACTAATCCGGTTGAATCGGTAACTATTCAACGGACCCGGGAAGGCGCGATGTTCAGGCAAGAACGAATGTCGCGCCGAGACAAGGAGTAAGCAATGGCTGGAATGAAGGAAATTCGCGGCAAGATCAAGAGCGTGCAAAACACGCGCAAGATCACCAAGGCCATGGAAATGGTGGCCGCGTCGAAGATGCGCAAGGCGCAGGAACGCATGCGTCATGCCCGGCCGTACGCTGACAAGGTACGCCAGATCGCCGCGCATATGGGCCAGGCGAATCCGGAATACCACCACCCGTTCATGGTGAAGCATGCCGACGCGAAAGCGGCCGGTGTCATCGTGGTGACGACGGACAAGGGCTTGTGCGGCGGCTTGAACACCAACGTGCTGCGTGCCGTGGTGACCAAGTTGAAGGCCATCGAAGCGCAAGGTCTGAAGGTCGAAGCCACCGCCATCGGCGGTAAGGGTTTCGGTTTCCTGAACCGTATCGGCGCCAAGGTGGTTTCGCACGCCGTGCAACTGGGCGACACGCCGCATCTGGACAAGCTGATCGGTGTGGTGAAGGTTCAGCTCGACGCGTACGCCGAAGGCAAGCTCGACGCCGTGTACCTGGCCTACAACCGCTTCGTCAACACGATGAAGCAGGAAGCTGTGGTCGAACAACTGCTGCCGCTGCCCGAGAAGTTCGAGGGTGCGTCGGAAGACGCGAGCGCAGTGCCGGCACAGCATTCGTGGGACTACATCTACGAACCGGATGCGAAGACGGTCGTCGATGCCCTGCTGGTGCGTTACGTCGAAGCTGTCGTGTATCAGGCAGTCGCTGAGAACATGGCGTCGGAACAGTCCGCCCGCATGGTGGCCATGAAGGCCGCATCGGACAATGCAAAGACCGTGATCGGTGAATTGCAGATGGTCTACAACAAGGGCCGTCAAGCAGCGATTACGAAGGAACTGTCCGAAATCGTGGGTGGCGCCGCCGCTGTGTAAGCGGTGGCACGGGCCGATGCGCCGTAAGGCGAAATGAATTTGAGTATCTAAAGGAAAAGCGATGAGTACTGCTTTGATTGAAGGCAAAATCGTACAGTGCATCGGCGCCGTTATCGACGTGGAATTCCCGCGCGACAGCATGCCGAAGATCTACGACGCGCTCACCATGGAAGGGTCGGAACTGACGCTCGAAGTCCAGCAACAACTGGGCGACGGCGTGGTTCGTACCATCTGTCTGGGTTCCTCCGAAGGCCTGCGCCGCGGTATGACGGTGCAAAACACCGGTCTGCCGATCACGGTGCCGGTGGGTCCGGCAACGCTGGGTCGCATCATGGACGTGCTTGGCCGTCCGATCGACGAAGCCGGTCCGATCGCCAAGGATCACACCCGTTCGATTCACCAGAAGGCGCCGGCATTCGACGAGCTGTCGCCGTCGACGGAACTGCTCGAAACCGGCATCAAGGTTATCGATCTGATCTGCCCGTTCGCCAAGGGCGGCAAGGTGGGTCTGTTCGGTGGCGCCGGTGTGGGCAAGACCGTGAACATGATGGAACTCATCAATAACATCGCCAAGGCACACGGCGGTTATTCGGTGTTTGCCGGCGTGGGCGAGCGTACCCGTGAAGGGAACGACTTCTACCACGAAATGAAGGACTCGAACGTTCTCGACAAGGTCGCGCTGGTGTACGGCCAGATGAACGAGCCGCCGGGCAACCGTCTGCGCGTGGCGCTGACCGGTCTGACGATGGCGGAGCACTTCCGTGACGAAGGTCGCGACGTGCTGTTCTTCGTGGACAACATCTACCGTTTCACGCTGGCCGGTACCGAAGTGTCGGCACTGCTCGGCCGTATGCCGTCGGCCGTGGGCTATCAGCCGACGCTGGCTGAAGAAATGGGTAAGCTGCAAGAGCGTATTACGTCGACCAAGACCGGCTCGATCACGTCGGTGCAAGCCGTGTACGTGCCTGCCGATGACTTGACCGACCCGTCGCCGGCAACCACCTTCGGTCACTTGGACGCCACCGTCGTGCTTTCGCGTGACATCGCTTCGCTGGGTATCTACCCGGCCGTCGATGCCCTCGATTCGACCTCGCGTCAGATCGACCCGAACGTGATTGGCGAAGAGCACTACACGGTGACCCGTCGCGTGCAATCGACGCTGCAGCGTTACAAGGAACTGCGCGACATTATCGCGATTCTGGGTATGGACGAACTGTCGCCGGACGACAAGCTCGCCGTGGCCCGTGCGCGTAAGATCCAGCGTTTCCTGTCGCAGCCGTTCCACGTGGCAGAAGTGTTCACGGGTTCGCCGGGCAAGTACGTTCCGCTCAAGGAAACGATCCGCGGCTTCAAGATGATCGTCGACGGCGAATGTGACCACCTGCCGGAACAGGCGTTCTACATGGTTGGCACGATCGACGAAGCGTTCGAAAAAGCCAAGAAGATGCAGTAAACGGTTGAGTGCCGGGCGACGGCGGTGTCTCGCAAGAGGCGCCACCGCACGCCGGCAGGTGACTGTTGCGGGGCGGGGTAGCGGAGCGAGGACAGCCATGTCCGGACTGGCGCGCCTGCCGCTTCATCACACTCAACGGGAGCGATTATGGCAACCATTCACGTAGACGTCGTCAGCGCGGAAGAGCAGATCTTCTCCGGTAAGGCGCGCTTTGTGGCGCTGCCCGGCGAAGCCGGCGAGCTGGGCATTCTGCCTGGCCACACGCCGCTGATCACGCGTATCAAGCCGGGCGCGGTGCGTATCGAGGACGAAGCAGGTAACGAGGACTTCGTCTTCGTGGCCGGTGGTATTCTCGAAGTGCAACCGGGCACGGTCACCGTGCTCGCCGACACCGCCATTCGCGGCAAGGATCTGGACGAGGCGAAGGCTGCCGACGCCAAGCGCCGCGCGGAAGAAGCACTGGCGAACAAGGATTCCAACATCGAGTACGCGACTGCCCAGGCCGAACTGGCCGAAGCCATCGCCCAACTCGCTGCGATCCAGAAGTTCCGCAAGGTGAAGTAAATCGGCACGGCGGTTGCAGCGGCGTTCTCGTCGGTGCAACACGTCACGCCAGCCGTCGCACGGTGATCGGTGCCGTCAAGACACCCATCGCCGCGTAGCGGCAGAAAGCCCCATGCATGCAAGTGCGTGGGGCTTTTGTTTTGTCTGTCGAGCCCGGCCCGGGACCCTGCCCATGTCCGGGAGCCTACTCAACTCAGGGCCATCCCCACTCGTTCCGTCACTCGAATTACGTTAACGTAAACGTCAACCTAGCGTGACGCGCTATTGTTATGAAGAGAAGACCGCCGTCGTTCGATACAGCGACAGGCGGGCCATTCACGCGTGACTGCCACGCGACAGCATTTCGCCATTTCAGCATTGCTTCAGGAGACAAAAGCATGGAAAGCCGGGAAGGTGCGGGCGTTGTACCTCGTAATGGACTGTCGTATGTGAAGGGCGATACCACCGTGCCGCTTTCGACGTTGACGGTGTTCGGTCTGCTTGCCGAGACGGCGGCGAAGTTTCCCGAGCGGCAGGCGGTGGTGTTTCGCGAGCAGGGCGTGGACTGGACGTGGCGCGAGTTCATCGCACACGTGGACACCTTTGCCGCGGGTCTGATTTCGTTGGGGCTGAAGAAGGGCGATCGCGTGGGTATCTGGTCGCCCAACCGTGTCGAATGGCTGGTCACGCAGTTCGCCACGGCGCGCGTGGGCCTGATTCTGGTGAACATCAATCCGGCGTACCGCCTCGCCGAACTCGAGTATGCGATCAACAAGGTCGGCTGCAAGGCGCTTGTCGCGGCGGAGTCTTTCAAGACGTCGCGCTACCTCGAGATGCTCAATGTCCTGGCGCCCGAGCTGGCAACGTGTGCGCCCGGCGAACTGAAGTCGGCGAAGCTGCCGTCGCTGCGCACCATCATCCGCATGGGCGAGGGCATTACGCCCGGCATGATGAATTACACCGACGTGGTGACCCTCGGCGCCGACGCCGATCTGGTTCGACTGCGCGAGATCTCCGACGGGCTCGATTGCTTCGACGCGATCAATGTCCAGTTCACGAGCGGCACGACCGGCAGCCCGAAGGGCGCCACGCTGACCCACCACAATATCGTCAACAACGGACGCTTCATCGCCATGGCGATGCGCTTCTCCGAGCACGACAGCCTGTGCATTCCCGTGCCGTTCTATCACTGCTTCGGCATGGTGCTCGCGGTGCTGGCTTGCGTGTCGACGGGCGCGACAATGGTGTTTCCGGGCGAGGCCTTCGATCCGAAGGCCACCATGGCCGCCGTCTCCGAGGAGCGTTGCACGGCGTTGCATGGCGTACCGACGATGTTCATCGCGCAACTCGATCACCCGGATTTCGGTAACTATCAATTCGATTCGCTGCGCACGGGGATCATGGCGGGTTCGCCGTGCCCCATCGAGACGATGAAGCGTGTGATCAACGAAATGCACATGAGCGAGGTGACGATCGCCTACGGCATGACGGAGACGAGCCCCGTGTCGTTTCAAACCACCACGACCGACCCGCTGGAGAAGCGCGTGACGACCGTGGGGCGCGTGCAACCGCACCTCGAAGTGAAGCTTGTCGACGCCGCCGGCGAGATCGTACCGGTAGGCGAGAAGGGCGAGCTTTGCACGAAGGGCTATTCGGTGATGCAGGGCTACTGGGATGACGAACCCCGCACGCGCGAAGCAATCCGCGACGGCTGGATGCATACGGGTGACCTCGCCACGATCGACGAAGACGGCTATTGCAACATTGTCGGCCGGGTGAAGGACATGCTCATTCGTGGCGGCGAGAACATCTACCCACGCGAGATCGAGGAATTTCTGTTCCGTCACCCGAAGGTGCAGGCCGTGCAAGTGTTCGGCGTGCCCGATCCGAAGTATGGCGAGGAAGTTTGCGCCTGGATCGTCCTCAAGCCGGGCCAGAGCGCAACGGAAGACGACATCCGAGCCTTTTGCAAGGATCAGATCGCCCACTACAAGATTCCACGCTATATCCGCTTCGTCGACGAAATGCCGATGACGGTCACGGGCAAGGTGCAGAAGTTCATCATGCGCGAAAAGATGGTGGAAACGCTCGGCCTGTCCGAAACGAAGACGGCCTGAGCGGGCGTTCGGGTTCCGGGCACCGGGCACAGAGTGCAGGGTGAAGGGTGCACAGTGCAGAGGTAAGGCAGGGCTCGTCCAGGCGGCGAGCCTCTGCTTATTTTTTGAGCGGGGCCGGGGGCAATGCCGTATCATTCGGGATTACCCTAGGCTTTTGTCATGCCCGCCCATACTTTTCGCACCGTCTTCGTACTAGGCATTTTGTCGGCGATCGGCTCGCTGTCGATCGACATGTATCTGCCTGCGCTGCCGAGCATTGCGCGTGAACTGAACACGACGGACGCTGCCGCGCAATTCTCGCTGGCATCGTTCTTCATCGGGCTGGGTCTGGGACAACTGCTGCACGGGCCGCTGGCCGACCGCTATGGGCGCAAACGTCCTCTGTATGCGGGTCTCGCACTCTATACGCTCGCGTCGGCAGGCTGTGCGCTGGCGACCAATATCGAAACGCTGATCGTCTGTCGTTTCATTCAGGCCGTGGGCGGCTGCGCCTGCTTCGTGATCGCGCGTGCCATGGCACGCGACTTGTTCGATACGAGCACGGTCGCCCGCGTGCTTTCGCGCATGACCCTCATCATGGGCGCTGCACCGATTCTTGCCCCGCTCATTGGCGGGCAAGTGCTGCTCTTCGTTGGCTGGCGCTGGATCTTCTGGGGGCTGACGGCCTTCGGGGCAGTCTGCTTTGCGATGTCCGTCTACTGGTTGCCCGAGACACGCGCGGCCGCCCGGCAGGCCCGCCATTGGCTCTCGACGGCCTGGCATAACTACGGCGCGCTGGTGCGCGACCGCGAGTTCATGGGCAACGCGCTCGCGGGTGGGGTTTCGCAGGCAGGCATGTTCGCCTACATCACGGGCTCGCCCTTCGTGTTCATCAACCTGTATGGTGTCGACCCGGCGCATTACGGCTGGCTGTTCGGGCTGAATGCCTGCGGCATCATTGCCGGCTCGCAGATCAACGCCCATTTGCTGCGCAAACGGCGTCCCGCCGATGTGTTGCGCCGCACCAACAATCTGGTCGCCATTCTCGGATTGCTGATGCTCGCAGTGGCGGCGCTGCCAGTGGGCGGCCTGATCGGATTGATGGTGCCGCTCTTTGCCTATGTCACCAGCCTCGGCTTTTCTCAGCCGAATGCGGTGGCCGAAGCCCTGAATCGCCAGCATCAACGTGCGGGCGCCGCGTCGGCACTCCTTGGTGCGCTGCAATTTCTCGCGGCGGCGAGCGCCGGCGCGGCTGTCGGGCTGATGCACGCGCATTCGGCAGTGCCAATGGCAGCCGTCATGGCGGTGTGCGGCACGCTGTCGTGGTGCTTCCACACCGTGTTGATTCGTCGCGCGAAGCCGGCGGCCCCGCCTGCCGCCGGAACCGTGTGAGTCCCTTCAACGCCACGTCAATACCCAGAAATGAGGAGCGCCTCGCGCTACCGGGCGTCTGAAATCTGCAACACGGAAAGGTGCCGTAAGACAAAACGGCGCCGTCAGCGGTGAATTTTCGGGAACTGACGTTCGAGCCTACCTTCCAAACCTGAAATTTGGCGAGCGACACTACATCTGTAACAGTTTGTAATTGCACTGTTCCGGCGTCAGCGCGATTGGCAAAGTGCAATTCAGCGCCCTTGCAAAGTCCCCCGAAATTTTTTGCGAGGATCGCTAAAGTTCGGCAAAACCCCGCCGAAATACAGTCAAGTAGTAGAGCGCAGCTTCGTGACACTTTCATGAAGTCGTCGCCTGTGTGTCACCGATCGTTCTCCCCGAACGCGTCGTTGGGGCCGTTTGCGCCCTTCGTGTAGGAAAAACTCCTACAAAAAACTTCCGCTTTTCTTGCCCTCCCATGTAGTTTTTCTCCGATTTCTTTCTCTTTCGCCCTTGTCCACAATGCGGGGGAATAGACAGTAGTACCGCCAGATTCATCCATTGCGCCGGGGGGGTGCATGCGAAACAGCGAAACACTGAATGAGATTCGTGAATTGAATCTCTCCTACCTTGTCCTGGCTCAGCGCCTGATCCGTGAGGATCGCGCCGCAGCCATGTTCCGCCTGGGGATCAGCGACCAGCTTGCCGACGTGCTCGGCAGTCTCACATTGGCTCAACTCGTCAAATTTGCGGGGTCGAACCAGCTTTTGTGCCGATTTCGATTCGACGACCACGTGATTCTTTCGACCCTTACGCATGGGGCGAAAGACGTGGGTATGCAGCAGTCGCATGCATCGATCCTGCTCGCGGGGCAACCCGTCGAGCAGATCGGCTAAGCGTACGCACACGCGACACGTGCGGTGCCGTCCCGAGGGGGCGGCGCTCTGCGTGACTTGCCAGGAAGCCTGTATATGCGTACCAAAAGCGTCGTTCTTGAGGCCCGTGAGATTCAACTGGCCATCGAGCTGATCGAACTCGGCGCCCGCCTCCAATTGTTGGAAGCAGAAACGAGCCTGAGCCGCGACCGGCTCATCAAACTTTACAAAGAGCTAAAAGGGGCGTCGCCGCCCAAAGGCATGCTGCCGTTCTCGACCGATTGGTTCGTGACGTGGCTGCCGAATATCCACTCGTCGCTTTTCCACAACATCTACCGTCATCTGGTGCAGCACGGCGGATGCCAGGGCATTGAAGCGATCGTCAAGGCGTACCGGTTGTATCTGGAGCATGTGGAACTGCATGGCTGGGAAGCCGTGCTCGGGTTTACGCGTGCATGGACGCTGGTTCGCTTCTTCGACAGCAAGATGCTGCAAATGACGCCCTGCACGCGCTGCGGCGGACATTTCGTTACGCACGCACACGAACCGCATGGCCAGTACGTTTGCGGACTGTGCCAACCGCCGTCGCGCGCCGGTAAGACCCGGAAAGCAAAACACGCGCACGCCGCCGATCTGGCGCCGGCCGTGGCGCCGCCCGAGACTGGCACGGATATTTCCCCGCTGGCAGCCTGAACGAGCCCACTTCACGAGGTCGCACCCCCTACAGTTTCCCTGCGTGTCTGCCGTTAAGCCCTCTGAACAGGAAGGACATTTTTCCGTAGACGTATTTTTGCGAGAGGTATCCGGCAGTGCTTGTCGTCATTGGTTACATCATCGTTCTGGCATCGGTCTTTGGCGGCTTCGTCATTGGCGGGGGCCACTTGGGCGCGCTGTTTCAGCCGACCGAGCTGCTGATCATCGGTGGCGCGGGCGTCGGCTCGTTTGTCGTGGGCAACAACAGCAAGGCGATCAAGGCGACGATGAAAGCGCTGCCGATGCTGTTCAAGGGCTCGAAATACACCAAAGAGCTGTACATGGAGCTGATGGCGCTCCTGTACGTGTTGCTCGCGAAGGCGCGCAAGGACGGCATGCTCGCCATCGAAGGGGATGTGGAAGACCCGGCGTCGAGTCCGGTGTTCTCACAGTACCCGCGCATTCTCGGCGAGCCGCGCATCATGGAATTCCTCACCGACTATCTGCGCCTGATGGTCAGCGGGAATATGAATGCGTTCGAGATCGAGAACCTGATGGATCACGAAATCGAAACGTACCGTCACGAGGGCGAAGTCCCGGCGCACTGTCTGCAAAAGACGGGCGATGCCATGCCGGCCTTCGGTATCGTCGCCGCCGTGATGGGCGTGGTGCACACGATGGCCTCGGCCGACCAGCCGCCTGCCGTGCTGGGGGCATTGATTGCCCAGGCGCTCGTGGGCACGTTCCTCGGCATTTTGCTGGCTTACGGCTTCATTTCGCCGCTGGCCCAACTCATCGAGCACCGTATCAACGAGTCGGTCAAGCTCTACGAGTGCATCAAGGTCACGCTATTGGCCAGCCTGAACGGTTATGCGCCGGCACTCTCGGTCGAATTCGGCCGCAAGGTGCTGTATTCCACGGTACGTCCGTCGTTCGCCGAGCTCGAAGAGCACGTGCGACAGGTCAAGGCACGTTGACGGGCGGCAGCAATGAGCGAGAAAGAAGAGCGGCCCATCATCGTCAAGCGCCGCGCACGCGGTGCGCACGGCCATCATGGCGGCGCGTGGAAGATTGCCTACGCCGACTTCATGACGGCCATGATGGCGTTCTTCCTGCTGATGTGGCTGCTCAGTTCGGTGAGCAGCAAGGAACTGACGGGCATCGCGGAGTATTTCCGCACGCCGCTCAAAGTTGCGCTCACGGGCGGCCGTAACGCCGCAGACAACAGCGGCGTGATTCCCGGTGGCGGCACCGACACCACTCGCACCGACGGCCAGAAGTCGCGTGGCGATCAGGTCAAGTCACGCCAGGCGACCACGACCGAACTGGCCGAGCGCGCCGATGCGCAGCGTTTGCGCGAACTCAAGGCGCGCATCGAGAAGGCCATCGAAAATAACCCGACGCTCAAACAGTTTCGCAAACAACTGCTCATCGATGTGACCACGGAAGGGTTGCGCATCCAGATCGTCGACGATCAGAACCGGCCGATGTTCGCCAACGCGAGCGCGCAGGTCCAGCCGTACATGCGCGACATTCTGCGTGAGATCGGCAAGTCGCTCAACGACGTGCCGAACCGAATCAGCCTGTCCGGCCACACCGACGCCACGGCTTACGCGCAGGGTGACAAGAGCTACAGCAACTGGGAGTTGTCCGCCGATCGCGCGAATGCTTCGCGTCGCGAACTGATTGCGGGCGGACTCGATGGCGACAAGGTACTGCGCGTGGTGGGCCTGGCGTCTACCGTGCCGCTCGACCGTGACGACGCGTACAACCCGATCAACCGTCGCATCAGCATCATTGTGCTCAACCGCCGCGCAGAGCAGTCGGTCAAGCACGAAGGCGACCAACCGACAATCGACGCCGCGAACGTACGCGGCGCAGGAAGTGACGCGGTGAACGCCGCCATCAACGGCACGTTGCCTGCCGTGCCGGGCCTGCCCACGCCGCCCGCACCGCCCACGGCACCGGCGGCGCCGGGTGCGACCGCGCGATAACCGACAAGAGGAGACGCATGCAAGCCCTTCGTAACACGATTCTCGCCGTCGACGATTCCGCGTCGATGCGTCAGATTCTGGCGGCAACGCTCGACGAAGCCGGCTACGCCGTGACGACCGCCCGCGACGGGCAGGAAGCCCTGGCGCTGGCGTCGAACGCGAGCTTCGATCTGGTGCTGACCGACCAGCACATGCCCGGCATGGATGGTTTGTCGCTCATTCGTGCACTGCGCGAACTCGATGCGTTTGCCCAGACGCCCATTCTGGTGCTCACGACGGAAGTCGATGGCGCGTACAAGACGGCAGCCCGCGAAGCGGGCGCCAGCGGCTGGCTGATCAAGCCGGTCGACCCCGAAGCATTGGTCGACGTGGTGGGCTCGCTCGTCGGCGAAGGCGCATGACGATGGCGTCGATGGCACAACCAAGTTAGGACGAGGAAATCGGTGGATATCACCCAGTTCTACCAGACCTTTTTCGATGAAGCGGAAGAGTTGCTCGCAGAGATGGAGCACCTCCTGCTCGCGCTCGATATCAATGCGCCGGACAACGAGCAGCTCAACGCGATTTTCCGTGCGGCTCATTCGATCAAGGGCGGCGCCGCTACGTTCGGTTTCACTGCGCTCACCGAGACCACTCACCTGCTGGAAAACCTGCTGGACCGCGCGCGTCGCGGCGAATTGCAGTTGCGCACCGAGATGGTCGACACCTTCCTGGAAACCAAAGACGTGTTGCATCAACAGTTGAATGCCTACCGCGCCTCCAGTGAGCCTGATGTCGAGGCGATGACGCGCATCTGCGCGATTCTTCAGCAACTGGCCGCCGAAGAAGGCGGTGCGCCGGCCTCTGCCGCGCCGGTCACGCCCGCTGCGGCGGCACCCGCGCCGGCCGCCCCGGCCGCGCCCGCAGCAACAGCAGCAACCCCAGACACCGGTGCCGGCACTACCGATGCAAGCGGCGCACCCGCGAGCCCCGTGCCGCCGGGTCAGACGCGTCTGAAAGTCACGCTCACTGGCGTGGGCGAAAAGGACCAGGCGTTGCTTGCCGAAGAGCTGGGTAACCTCGGTCAGGTTGCCGGCCGTCAGTCCACGCCCGACGCGCTGCACCTGTGGCTCGACACGACCTGCGGCGCCGACGACATTCTCGCCGTGTGTTGCTTCGTGATCGAGCCGTCGCAGATCGATGTGCAGGACGCATCTGCCGCCCCCGCTGCCCCCGCTGCACCGGTACAAGCCCCGGCCGCAGCACCGGTCCAGACTGCCGAGATCTTCACGCAAGCGCCCGCGGCTTCGGCGCCCATCGAAGTGCCCGCAGCACCGGCGCCGGTGGCTGCGCCGCCTGCGCCAGAGCAGATCGTCGTGCCCGCCGCGCCTGTGGCGCAGGCAGGTGCCGGCGGCAATGGCGCGCATCATCCGCCGGAAAAGCGCGCGGCGGCGGCACCTGCCGGCGGCGCTGCCGGACACGAGAACAGCTCGATTCGCGTGGGTGTGGAAAAGGTCGATCAGCTCATCAATCTCGTAGGCGAATTGGTGATTACGCAGGCCATGCTCGCGCAAACCGCGAGCAGCCTCGATCCGATGCTGCACGACCGCCTGTTCAATGGCATGGGCCAGCTCGAGCGCAACGCGCGCGATCTGCAAGAGGCGGTGATGTCCATCCGCATGATGCCCATGGACTATGTGTTCTCGCGTTTCCCGCGTCTGGTGCGCGATCTCGCAAGCAAGCTGGGCAAGCAAATCGAACTGGTCACGTTCGGTCAGGCGACCGAGCTGGACAAGAGCCTGATCGAGCGCATTATCGATCCGCTCACGCACCTGGTGCGTAACAGTCTGGACCACGGTATCGAAACATCGGAAGCGCGTCTGGCTTCGGGCAAGGACCCGGTCGGTCAACTGGTGCTGTCCGCCGCGCATCAGGGCGGCAACATCGTGATCGAAGTGAGCGACGACGGTGCGGGTCTGCGTCGCGAGAAGATTCTCGCCAAGGCGCAGCAGCAGGGCATGAACGTGTCCGACTCGATGACTGACGAGGAAGTCTGGCAACTGATCTTCGCGCCGGGCTTCTCCACGGCCGAAGCGGTGACCGACGTATCGGGCCGCGGCGTGGGCATGGACGTCGTCAAGCGAAACATCCAGCAGATGGGCGGCCATGTGGAGATTCTGTCCACGCGCGGCAAGGGCACCACGATCCGCATCGTGCTGCCGCTCACGCTCGCGATTCTCGACGGCATGTCCGTCAAGGTCGGCCCCGAGATCTTCATCCTGCCGCTGAACTTCGTGATGGAGTCGCTGCAACCACGCCGCGATGACATTCGCGCCGTGACCGGCGAAGGTCAGGTCGTGCTGGTGCGAGGCGAATACCTGCCGCTCGTGGAGCTGTACCGCGCCTTCGACGTGCCGGACGCACGCCTCGACCCCACGCAGGGCATCATCGTGATCCTTCAGGCCGAAGGCCGCCGCTTTGCGTTGCTGGTGGACGAGCTGGTCGGACAGCAGCAGGTCGTGGTGAAGAACCTCGAAACCAATTACCGCCGTATTCACGGTATTTCCGCCGCCACCATCATGGGTGACGGCAGTGTGGCCTTGATCGTCGACGTGGCGGCGCTTCAGCGCGGTCAGCGCTCGGCGTCGGCCACCATCTTCAACTGAAGTCGGAGACGCGTTAGATGGACAACCTTTCGCAAGAGCATGCCGTGTCGCGCCAGGGCGGCGCCATGCAGACCGATGGCGACGGTCAGGAATTTCTGGTCTTCACGCTGGGTGAAGAGGAATACGGTATCGATATTCTGAAAGTGCAGGAGATTCGCGGTTACGACGCGGTCACCCGCATCGCCAACGCACCGGACTTCATCAAGGGCGTGATCAACCTGCGCGGCATCATCGTGCCGATCGTGGACATGCGCATCAAGTTCCGTCTGGGCCGTGTCGAGTACGACACGCAGACGGTCGTCATCATTCTGAACGTGGCAGGTCGCGTGGTCGGCATGGTGGTCGATGGCGTGTCGGACGTGCTCACGCTCGCGCGCGGTGAAATCAAGCCCGCGCCCGAGTTCGGCGCCCAACTGGCCACCGAGTACATCACGGGTCTGGGCACGGTCGAAGGCCGCATGCTGATCCTGATGGACATCGAGAAGCTGATGACCAGCGACGACATGGCGCTCATCGAGCGTCTGGCGAGCTGAGTTCCGGCGGACCGGACGCCGAGCGCAAGGCAGCGAGCGCCGATGTGAACGACGGGCCGAGACACCCGCAGCATTACCCCATAGACCATAACCCATTTACCGCAGTCCACGGAGACCGAGCACGTGCGCGATAACCAGCCCGTCACCCAAAACGAATTCGTCATCGGCGAGCATCAGTACCTGATCTCGCGAACGGATCTCAAGGGGCGGATCACGTATGCCAATCCCGCCTTCGTCGAGGTGAGCGGTTATACGCGTGATGAACTGCTGGGCGCGCCGCACAACATCGTGCGCCATCCGGACATGCCGTCGGAGGCATTCGGCGATCTGTGGGAGACGATCCAGCGTGGCGACACCTGGACCGGGCTGGTGAAGAATCGCCGCAAGAACGGCGATTACTACTGGGTGCTGGCGACGGTAACGCCAACGCTGGAGAACGGTGCGGTGGTGGGCTACACGTCGGTGCGCGTGCGTCCGGCGCCGGGCGCGACTGCGCAAGCGGAAGACATCTACGCGCGCTTTCGCAACGGGCAGGCCGGTAATCTGCGCATTCGCGGCGGGCAGGTCGAGCGCGGTGGTATCGCGGCGCTGGCGCGCAAGGTGCGGCTCGACACGCTGCGCGCGCGGCTGACCGGCATTATCGTGCTTGGCGCGATTCTCCTCGCCGTGGTCGGCGGGCTGGGCCTGTGGGGCGTGTCGAGCAGCAATCAGAAGCTGTTGCAGGTGTATCAGAACGGCATGGTGCCGGTCAGCACGCTGGGCGTGATCGGCCAGAAGCTCGACCGCGACGTGTTGCTCGTGGCGGAAGCCGTGGGTAACCCGAACCTCGACGCGATGAAACGCGCGGGCGATGAAATTGCGGGCAGCCTCGACGAGATCAATCGTCAGTGGGCGGAGTACATGAAGTCGGTCGACCCGGCAACGCAGGCGCAGGCGGAGCGTTTCAACGTGATTCGTCAGCGCTTCACGACCGACGGTCTGCAACAGACGGTCGAGATGCTCAAGGCCGGCTCGGCCGAAGGGGCACAGCAGACGTACCTCGAAAAGGTGAAGCCGGCCTACGGTCCGATGCGCGACGAGCTGAACGTGCTCACGCGTCTCGAACTCACGCAGGCGACCGATCTGTATCAGCAGTCGCAGAAGGAACACACGCTCGTGCGCGGCGCCACGGTGGTGGCGGTGCTCGGCGGGATTGTCGTGCTGTTCGTGCTCGGCAGCATTCTGCGCCGCGCGATCAACCATCCGCTGCGGGTTGCCCTGTCGATGTCGAAGCAGATCGCGGCGGGCGACCTGACCGGCAAGGCGGAAAGCACCGGCCGCGACGAAATCGGCCAGTTGCTGTTCGGCCTCACGGTGATGAAGAACAGCCTGCTGTCGATTGTCTCCGACGTGCGCGAAGGTATCGAATCGATCAACGTGGCCTCGCGTGAAATCGCCGCAGGCAACACCGATCTGTCGGCACGCACCGAGCAACAGGCCGCCTCGCTCGAACAGACGGCGTCGTCGATGGAACAGCTTACCGCCACGGTCAAGCAGAACGCCGACAACGCGCGGCAAGCGAGCGCAATGGCCGTGAACGCGTCGGAAATTGCTGCGCGAGGCGGCCAGGTGGTCGGCAACGTGGTCGACACCATGGACGGTATCTCGACAAGCTCGCACAAGATCGTCGACATCATCAGTGTGATCGAAGGCATTGCCTTTCAGACCAACATCCTTGCGCTGAACGCCGCTGTGGAAGCGGCTCGTGCGGGCGAGCAGGGCCGTGGCTTCGCGGTGGTGGCGGGCGAAGTGCGCACGCTGGCGCAACGCAGTGCGGCGGCCGCGAAGGAAATCAAGGTGCTGATCGAAGACTCGGTCGGACGCGTGGAAAACGGTTCGGCGCTCGTGGCGCAGGCCGGTCAGACCATGAACGAGATCGTGCAGGCGGTCAAACGCGTGACCGACATCATGGGCGAGATCTCGGCAGCCTCGGCGGAGCAGTCGAGTGGCATCGAACAGGTCAACCGTGCCGTGACGCAGATGGACGAAGTCACACAGCAGAACGCGGCACTCGTGGAAGAAGCGGCCGCGGCGGCGGGCTCGCTCGAAGATCAGGCACATCGCTTGCGCGATGCCGTCTCCGTGTTCCGCGTCGGCGACAGTCTCAAGGTGGCCGGGGCGCCCGGCGCCACCGTGAAACGTACAGCCTCTGCCGTGCGGCAGTCGGGCGGGGTTGCGCCGGCAGTCTCGACGGCATCGACGGCATCGGCGGCAACGGGCAAAGCCACGGCATCGGCGGCCGGTGCTGCACCGGCACGCGCCAGTGCTGGCGGGGGCGCTACGCGCACCGTTACGCGCCGTCCGCAGTCGCCCGCCCCTGCGGCCGTGAGCCCGCAGGAAGACGCACAGGTACTGCAACTGGCAGCACGACGGGGTAAGGCACCGGCGGCCGGATCGACGGGGACAACGTCGACGGCGAATTCAAGCGATCCGGGTGACTGGGAAGAATTTTGACGTTTCGATGATTCAGATGGGTATGCCGGCCACGGGCCGGTCTTCACGGGGTAGAGGTCGTTATGTTTAAGAATGTCACCATCCGGGCCCGGCTGACGCTGGCGCTAGGACTCTTCATGGTGCTGCTGGTCGTAGGCGCCGCTGTGGGTCTCGTCTCGCTGCGACAAAGCAACGCGTCGTTGCAGGAGATTTACTCGAACGACATGGCGTCGGCGCGCTCGCTCGCGCAAACGACGATCTCGACACTGGGCGCACGCGTGACCCTCTCGCGCATCGAATTCATTGCCGATCCGACCGAAATCAAGACCGCGATCGAGAGCGTTCGCAATAACCTGAAGAAGGCCGACGACGCCTGGGCCGCCTACGCGGCACTGCCGATGAGCGATGGCGAGAAGAGCATCGCCGACGCCGTGATCGTCGCACGCGGCAAAGTGGTCAACGACGGCATTCTGCCCGCCCTGAAGGCCATTGAATCCGGCGATATTCCCGACTTCCACGCCAAGACGGTGATGGACGTGCCGCGCCTGTTTGCCGATTACACGAAGGCAATGACGGCGCTGGCCGATTTGCAGGTCAAGAACGCCGAAGACCGTTACCTCGCTGCGCAGAGCCGTTACACGATGGTGATGTGGATGGTCGGCATCGGTCTGGTCGTGGGCTTGCTGGTCGGTATCGTGACGCAGATCACGCTCACACGCGCCATCGTCGGCCCGATCGACGACGCCATCAAGCACTTCGAGAAGATTGCCGGCGGTGACCTCACGCAGCGCATCGACGTGTGGAACGAGACCGAGACCGGGCGTCTGTTCAAGGGCGTGAAGCACATGCAGGAAAGCCTGGTGCGCACCGTGGCGGAAGTTCGCTCGGGTACCGAGTCGATTACGTCGGCTGCGCAGCAGATCGCCGCAGGCAACACCGATTTGTCGGCGCGTACCGAACAGCAAGCCGCGTCGCTCGAAGAGACCGCTTCGTCGATGGAGCAGCTCACGGCGACCGTGCGTCAGAACGCCGACAACGCACGTCAGGCCAGCCAGCTTGCCGTGAACGCGTCGGAAATCGCCACGCGCGGCGGCGAAGTCTCCGGGCAGGTCGGCGAAACCATGGACGGCATTTCGGCCAGCTCGAACAAGATTGTCGACATCATCAGCGTGATCGACGGCATTGCCTTCCAGACCAACATTCTCGCGTTGAACGCCGCCGTGGAAGCGGCCCGTGCGGGCGAGCAGGGCCGTGGCTTCGCGGTAGTGGCCGGTGAAGTTCGCACGCTGGCGCAGCGCAGTGCGGCCGCCGCCAAGGAAATCAAGGCGCTGATCGAAGAGTCGGCGCGCCGCGTGCAAGACGGCACGGCACTCGTGGCCCAGCAGGGGCAGACGATGGGCGAGATCGTGCAGGCGGTCAAGCGCGTGACCGACATCATGGGCGAGATTTCGGCAGCCTCGGCAGAGCAGTCGAGCGGTATCGAGCAGGTCAACCGCGCGATCACGCAGATGGACGAAGTCACGCAACAGAACGCGGCGCTCGTGGAAGAAGCGGCCGCTGCCGCCGGCTCGCTGGAAGAGCAGGCCAATCGTCTGAAGTCGGTGGTGTCGGTGTTCCGTCTGGATGCCAGCCAGGCAGCGACAAGTCACGCGGCCCCGGCGCTGGCGGCGCTGCCGCCGGCGGCACGCCCGGCAGTGAAGAAGGTGGCGGCGCCTGCTGCTGCGGCGCCAGCGGCCAAGGCGGCATCGGCACCGTTGCGCAAACCGGCGCCGGCCGCAGCCGCTCCGGCGGCCAGCGCCCGCACCGGCACGGACGACGCGAGCGGCGATTGGGAAACCTTCTGATCGCCCAACGCGCGCTTCGAAGCAACACGGTGAAACCTACTGGAACGGTGCACGCGTCTTTCCCCGAGTCGCATGAGAAGGAATCGGGAAAGCGCGTGTCTGCAAGTGGCAACAATCGGTAAGACAGAACGCCGTCGCGAGCCTCGCGCCGCGACGTGCAGCAGGTGGAGGTCACATCATGAAGCAGTTGAGTCTCAAAGCAAAACTCTGGTCCGCGCTCGCGCTGATGTGGCTGGGGCTTTTGATTCTCGGCGGCTGGGCTGCCTGGCATGAACGCGGCACGATGATGTCGGAGCGGCGCACGGCGGTGGAGAACGTCGTCACCAGCGCCGACGGTATCGTGCGCGACTACGCGGCGCAGGCCGCAGCGGGCAAGATCTCCCTGGACGAGGCGAAACAGCAGGCCATGGCCCGCCTGAAGACCATGCGTTACGGGGATAGCGGCTATGTGGTCATCTTCGACACGAAGCCCACCGTACTCATGCACCCGACGCTCGCCGATCTGGTGAACAAGGACGTCTCCAACTACAAGGACTCGAACGGCAAGCTGCTCTATGTCGAGATGGCGCAAGTCGCCAAGGGCAAGGGCGCGGGCTTTGTCGACTACTACGGCCGCGTGGCCGGCAGCGACAAGCGCCTCGCAAAGCTGTCGTTCGTGAAGTACTTCGCGCCCTGGGACTGGGGCATGATGAGCGGCGTGTACGTGCAGGACATCGACGAAGCGTTCTACAGTACGCTGGTGCGCCTGGGTATTGCGCTGCTGGTCATTGGCGCCATCGTCACGACCGCCATGGTCGCGATTATCCGCAACGTGCAACGCAGCCTCGGCGGCGAGCCCGAATACGCGGCCGAAATCGCACAACGTATCGCCAGCGGCAACCTTCACAGTCATGTCAACGTGGCGCCGGGCGACACCACAAGCCTGGTCTACGCCATGCAGCGCATGCAGCAAACACTCGCCGAGACCATCGGACAGATTCGGCAGGGCACCGAGTCGATCACAACCGCCGCGCGCGAGATCGCCGCAGGCAACACCGATTTGTCGGCGCGCACCGAACAGCAAGCCGCGTCGCTCGAAGAGACGGCCTCGTCGATGGAGCAGCTCACGGCGACCGTCAAGCAGAACGCGGACAATGCGCGCCAGGCCAGCCAGCTTGCCGTGAACGCGTCGGAAATCGCCACGCGTGGCGGCGAAGTCTCCGGGCAGGTCGGCGAAACCATGGACGGCATTTCGGCCAGCTCGAACAAGATTGTCGACATCATCAGCGTGATCGACGGCATTGCCTTCCAGACCAACATTCTCGCGTTGAACGCCGCCGTGGAAGCGGCTCGTGCGGGCGAGCAGGGCCGTGGCTTCGCCGTGGTGGCAGGCGAAGTGCGCACGCTGGCGCAGCGCAGTGCGGCCGCCGCCAAGGAGATCAAGGCGCTGATCGAAGACTCGGCGCGTCGCGTGCAAGACGGCACGGCACTCGTGACGCAACAGCGTCAGACGATGGACGAGATCGTGCAGGCGGTCAAACGCGTGACCGACATCATGGGCGAGATTTCGGCAGCCTCGGCGGAGCAGTCGAGCGGCATCGAACAGGTCAATCGTGCCGTGGCGCAAATGGACGAAGTGACGCAGCAGAACGCGGCGCTCGTGGAAGAAGCGGCCGCTGCTGCCGGTGCACTGGAGTCGCAGGCGCACGAGCTGCGCGAAGCGGTATCGGTGTTCCAGACGAGCGGTGCGGGTGGCGCGAGTGTGCATGCCGTGAGCGCCGCGCGCCGCGAACCAACGCCGCAACCGTTGGCTCGCGCGGCATGAGTGCGAGCACGCAGCGAGCATGACGCAAGCCAACTGACGCCGTAGCAAAGTGAGAAACCATGACTGATTCGCGCAATACCTCGCAGCTCTCGCGCCGTGGTGCCGCCAGCAATGCCGGCGCAGACGGTGGCGGCAGCTCGCGCAGCGCGGATTTCGCGCGCGCCAGCGGTGCGGCCCTCTCCGGGGAGCGCGATTTCGCGTTCTCGCTGGCCGATTTCAGCCGCATCCGCAACCTGATCTATCAACGTGCCGGCATTGCGCTGGCCGAACACAAGCGCGAGATGGTGTACAGCCGTATTGCGCGGCGTTTGCGCGCGCTCGGCATGACCAGCTTTACGGAATACCTCGATATGCTCGAGGCCGATACGGGCGACAGCGAGTGGGAAGCGTTCACCAACGCGCTGACGACCAATCTCACGTCGTTCTTCCGCGAATCGCATCACTTCCCGCTGCTCGCCGACTTCGTGCGCCAGCGTGCCAAGCCGATCTCGGTCTGGTGCTGTGCGGCGTCGACCGGCGAGGAGCCGTATTCGATTGCGATGACGCTCGTTGACACGCTCGGCTCGCGCCCCAACGCGAGCGTGCTGGCCACCGACGTCGACACGCAGGTGCTCGCACGCGCCTCGGCGGGTGTCTACAACGGGGAGCAGACCGGCAAGCTCACGCAAGAGCAATTGCGCCGCCACTTCCTGCGGGGCACCGGTGCGAACGCGGGCAAGATCAAGGTGCGCCCGGAGTTGCAGCAACTCGTGACGTTCGAGCCGCTGAACCTGCTGGCGCCGTCGTGGCAAATCGGCGGGCCGTTCGACGTCATTTTCTGCCGTAACGTCATGATCTATTTCGACAAGGCGACGCAGGCGCGCATTCTCGAGCGCTTCGTGCCCTTGCTCAAACCTGACGGACTGCTCTTCGCCGGGCACTCCGAGAACTTCACCTATGTGAGCCGGGCGTTCCGACTGCGAGGGCAGACGGTGTACGAACTGGCCGGAACGAGTGCACGGGGAGCCTGATATGTCCCAGCCATTGGCCGAAGCCCTCGCGACCAACCACTACTTCGACAACGCGTTCAATACGCAGGCGGTGAAGCTGCTGCCCTCGGAGTATTACGTCACGACCGAGGACATCATGCTCGTGACCGTGCTGGGTTCGTGCGTGGCGGCGTGTGTGCGCGACAGTGTCACCGGTATTGGCGGCATGAATCATTTCATGCTGCCGGACGATGGCGAAAGCGAGCGCGACCGTATACTCTCGGCGTCCATGCGCTATGGCGCATACGCCATGGAAATGCTCATCAACGAGTTGATCAAGCTCGGTGCGAAGCGCGAACGTCTCGAAGCGAAAGTCTTCGGCGGCGGCGCGGTGCTGGCGGGCATGACCACATTGAACATCGGCGATCGCAACGCGAATTTCGTGCTGCGCTATCTCGAGATGGAGCAGATTCGCGTGACCGCGCAGGATCTGCTCGGACCGCATCCGCGCAAGGTGTGCTTTTTGCCGCGCACCGGGCGGGTGATGGTCAAGAAGCTGGGCGACCGGGGCGATCCGGCTATCGTTCAGCGCGAACAGGCGTACGCGCAGCGTTTGCGCGCACGCGAAGTACGGGGCTCCGTAGAACTCTTTGCGCCACCGGCCAGAAATGCCAAGCCTCGGCCGGGGCCTGACAACCGACAAATGGAGGAGGCTTGAGCGAACCAATCAAAGTCCTGTGCGTGGACGATTCCGCACTCGTGCGAAGCCTGATGACCGAGATCATCAATGCACAACCGGACATGACCGTCGTGGCGACCGCACCCGATCCGCTCGTGGCGCGCGACCTGATCAAGCAGTACAACCCGGACGTGCTTACGCTCGACGTCGAAATGCCGCGCATGGACGGACTGGACTTCCTCGAGAAGCTCATGCGCTTGCGTCCGATGCCGGTGTTGATGGTGTCGTCGCTGACCGAGCGTGGCTCGGAGGTCACAATGCGCGCGCTTGAACTCGGCGCAGTGGACTTCGTGACCAAGCCGCGTCTGGGCATTCGCGACGGCATGCTCGAATACGGCGAGATGATCGCCGACAAGATTCGCGCGGCCGCCCGCGCCCGTGTGCGCAGCGCCCCGCCCAAGAGCGCGGTGCCCGTGCCGGTCGAAGCGGCGCCAATGTTGCGCAACCCGCTCGTGTCGACGGAGAAGCTGATTATCATTGGCGCGTCGACCGGGGGGACCGAAGCGATTCGCGAGGTGCTCGTGCCGATGCCGCCGGATGCGCCGGCGATTCTGATCACGCAGCATATGCCGGCGGGCTTCACCAAGTCGTTTGCGCAGCGCCTGAACGGGCTGTGCCGCATTACGGTGAAGGAAGCCGAGCATGGCGAGCGGGTGTTGCCGGGACACGCGTACATCGCACCGGGCGGCGACACGCATTTGCAGCTCTCGCGTAGTGGTGCAAACTATGTGGCCTTGCTCGACCCGGCGCCGCCGGTGAATCGACATCGGCCGTCGGTCGATGTATTGTTTCGCTCCGCAGCGGTGCATGCCGGACGTAATGCCATCGGGGTGATTCTCACGGGCATGGGCCGGGACGGTGCGGCCGGTCTCGTGGAGATGCGCCGGGCCGGCGCGTACACCTTCGCGCAGGACGAAGCGAGCTGTATCGTGTTCGGCATGCCGCGCGAGGCCATTGCGATGGGTGGCGCGGAAGAGGTGGTGCCGCTGCACGAGATGGCCCGCAAGGTGCTGCATCAGGTCTCGAAATTTGGCGAACGCACCCAACGGGTATAGTAAAGCGCTTTTTGGCGTTTTTTCGCCGTATGGTTCGTAACGATTTGCGGACACACTCAGGGCACTGAGTGATGGCGGAATTTGCCCATGAATATCGCCGGCCCCCCGAGGGGCGCCGGCCGAATTGGAGTAATGATGGTAGACAAGAACATGAAATTCCTGGTCGTCGACGATTTTCCGACGATGCGCCGGATTGTGCGAAACCTGCTCAAGGAGCTGGGCTTCTCCAATGTCGACGAAGCGGAAGACGGTGCGGCGGCGCTGGCCAAGTTGCGCGGCGGTAGCTTCGAATTCGTGGTGTCGGACTGGAACATGCCGAACATGGACGGGCTGACGATGCTCCAGCAGATCCGCGCCGACCCGAACCTCTCGAAGCTGCCGGTGCTGATGGTGACGGCCGAAGCGAAGAAGGAGAACATCATCGCCGCCGCCCAGGCCGGTGCGAGCGGTTACGTGGTCAAGCCGTTCACAGCGGCGACCCTGGATGAAAAGCTGGGCAAGATCTTCGAGAAAATGGAAAAAACGGGGGCCTGAGCGTGACCCACGAGGCGAGCACTGAATGGCCGGGTGAGCCCAATGGCGCTTACGTGACCGGCGAGGCGGACCCGGCCGAGCGCATGCTGATGCGCATCGGCCAGTTGACACGCATGCTGCGCGACAATCTGCGTGAGCTGGGTCTGGACAAGCAACTCGAGCAAGCTGCCGAGGCGATTCCCGATGCGCGCGACCGGCTGAACTACGTCGCGACCATGACCGAGCAGGCGGCGGTGCGGGCGCTCACGGCCATCGAACTGGCCAAGCCCCTTCAGGATCGCCTCGAAGCGGACGCCAACGCACTCGACGCGCGCTGGGCCAAGTGGTTCGACGAGCCGCTCGAACTCGAAGATGCGCGCAAGCTCGTGGTCGAGACACGCACCTATCTGCGCCGCGTGCCCGAAGACACGCGCGCGACCAACAACCATCTGATGGAAATCATGATGGCGCAAGACTTCCAGGATCTGACCGGCCAGGTCATCAAGAAGATCATGGATGTCGTGCAGGAAATCGAGAAGCATCTGCTCCAGACGCTGCTCGACAATATGCCTCCGGAGAAGCGCAAGGAGGCCGAAGACTCGCTGCTCAACGGGCCGCAGATCAAGAAGGAAGGCCGTACCGACATCGTGGCCGATCAGGGGCAGGTCGACGATCTGCTCGCCAGTCTCGGCTTCTGAGCAAGCCCCCTCGCCAGCCGGTTGACCGGCTCGGCGGGCGTGGCGAACGCGGCTTTCCGGCGCTTGCACCGTCGCCGTTGGGCCGCTGTCACGAAATACCGCCCAATCCCGCCTCTATTCCCCCCTTTGTGACTTGACGGTTACGGCCATAATCGGTCGCGATAGGGTGGGTTCGTCCGCCCGCTGTGGATAGGGCATGGCAGAGGAAAGCGATCTCGAAAAGTCGGAACCTGCGTCCCCCCGGCGCCTTGAAAAGGCGCGCGAGGAGGGACAGGTTGCGCGTTCGCGCGAGCTTTCCACGTTCGCCTTGCTGGCGGCCGGGGTCGCCGGCCTGTGGATGACCGCCGACCGGATCTCGCAGGGCTTCGCGCAGCTCATGCGCCACGGCATGGCGTTTGAGCCGGGCACCGCCCTCGACACCCATCGCATGCTGTCCTACGCCGCCCACTCGGGCGCCGACGCCCTCGTCGCCATTGCCCCGCTGCTTGGCGTGCTGGTGCTCGCAGCGATCGCCGCCCCGATGGCGCTTGGCGGCTGGCTCTTCACGACCCAATCGCTGGCCCCCAACTTCGGTCGCCTGAATCCGCTCAAGGGGCTGGGCCGCATGTTTTCCACGCAGGGCCTGATCGAATTGATCAAGGCGGTGGCGAAGACCCTGCTGGTCGGCGCCGTGGCCTACTGGGCGATCGCGCGCGACAAAGACGCCGTGATGGGGCTGATGACTCAGTCTCCGCGCGCCGCGCTGCCGCATGTGGGCGAGATGATCGTGGTGTGCTGCGCGTTCATCGTGTCTTCGCTGTTGCTCGTGGCGGCCATCGATATTCCTTACCAGCTCTGGCAGCACTACAAGAAGCTGCGCATGACCAAAGAGGAAGTGCGTCAGGAAAACAAGGAGTCGGAAGGCGATCCGCACCTCAAGGCGCACATTCGCCAGTTGCAGCGCCAGACCGCGCGCCGCCGCATGATGCAGGACGTGCCCAAGGCCGACGTGATCGTGACCAACCCGACGCACTTTGCCGTCGCGCTCGAATACAAGGACGCCATGCGCGCGCCGCGTGTGCTGGCCAAGGGTACCGACCTGGTGGCGCAGCGCATCCGTGAAATGGGTGCCGAGCACAACATCCCGATTCTCGAAGCCCCGCCGCTCGCGCGCGCGCTGCACGCGCACGTGGAGATCGGTCAGGAAATTCCGGCCACGCTGTACACGGCCGTAGCCGAAGTGCTGGCGTGGGTCTTCCAGCTTCGCCGCTGGCGTGCCGAAGGGGGCGTGGAACCGAACGTTCCGTCGGACCTGCCGGTGCCGGCCGAACTCGACGCGCCGCGGCGCGCCGGGTCGAAACGAGTGTAACGAATGAACCTCAACCCTCGCGCGAACCAGTTGCTGCGCTCGTCGCAATTGCTCCTCGGCGGCAGTCTGAAGTCGCTCGCCGCGCCGGTGCTGATCATCATGATTCTGGGCATGATGATCCTCCCGTTGCCGCCGTTCATCCTGGATCTGCTGTTTACCTTCAACATCGCCCTCGCGGTGATGGTGCTGCTCGTGAGCATGTACACGCAAAAGCCGCTCGACTTCGCGGCGTTCCCGAGCGTGCTGCTGTTCTCCACGCTGTTGCGACTGTCGCTGAACGTGGCGTCCACCCGCGTGGTGCTGCTCGAAGGGCACACCGGCCCGGACGCCGCCGGTAAGGTGATCGAGGCGTTCGGCCACTTCCTCGTGGGCGGCAATTACGCCGTCGGTATCGTGGTGTTCATCATCCTCGTGGTCATCAACTTCATGGTGATTACGAAGGGTGCCGGCCGTATTGCGGAAGTGGGTGCGCGCTTCACTCTCGACGCCATGCCCGGTAAGCAGATGGCCATCGACGCCGACCTGAACGCCGGCCTGATCGGCGAAGAGGAAGCGCGCAAGCGCCGCTCGGTGATCGCACAGGAAGCCGACTTCTACGGTTCGATGGACGGTGCGTCGAAGTTCGTGCGCGGCGACGCGGTGGCCGGTCTGCTCATCATGGTCATCAACATCGTTGGCGGCCTGATCGTCGGCGTGGTCCAGCACGGGCTCGACATCGGCCTGGCCGCCAAGAACTACACGCTGCTGACGATCGGCGATGGTCTCGTTGCGCAGATCCCGGCACTGGTGATCTCGACGGCCGCCGGTGTCGTGGTCTCGCGCGTGGCGACCGACGAAGACGTCGGCCAGCAGGTCGTCTCGCAACTGTTCAGCAATCCGCGGGTGCTGGGCATCACGGCGGCGATTCTCGGCCTGATGGGTCTGATCCCGGGCATGCCGCACTTCGCCTTCCTGCTGCTGGCGATCGGTCTCGGGGCACTCGCCCGCTGGCAGTTCCGCAAGGCCGAGGCCGCCAAGCAACAGGCGACGCGCCCCACGCCGGTGGCCGCGACTGCGCCGGCCGAAGTGGCCGAAGCCTCGTGGGACGATGTGGCGCTCGTCGACCCGCTGGGGTTGGAAGTCGGCTATCGCCTGATTCCGCTCGTCGACCGCAATCAGGACGGCGAGTTGCTCAAGCGCATCAAGGGCATCCGCAAGAAGTTCGCCCAGGAAATCGGCTTCCTCGCGCCGGTGGTGCACATCCGCGACAATCTGGAACTGCGTCCGAATCAGTACCGCATTACGCTCAAGGGCGTGATCATCGGCGAGGGCGAAGCATATCCGGGCCAGTTGCTCGCGATCGATCCGGGGCAGGTCACGGCGCCGTTGCAAGGCACGCCGACGCGCGACCCGGCTTTCGGCCTGCCGGCCATCTGGATCGATGTCGGGCAACGCGATCAGGCGCAGGCGTACGGTTACACGGTGGTCGATGCCGGCACCGTCGTCGCCACGCATCTGAATCACCTGATCAATGCCCACTCGCACGAACTGCTGGGGCGTCAGGAAGTGCAGCAGCTCATCGAACGCATTGGCAAAGACGCGCCCAAGCTCATCGAAGATCTGGTGCCGAAGACCATTGCGCTCACCACGTTGCAAAAGGTGTTGCAGAACCTGCTCGAGGAGCGGGTGCCGATTCGCGACATGCGTACGATCATCGACACCATTGCCGAACACGGCGCGCGCGTGCAGGACCCGCACGATCTCACGGCGCTGGTGCGCCTGTCGCTGGGCCGCGCGATTACGCAGAGTGTGTTCCCGGGCAGCGGCGATCTCGAAGTGGTGGGGCTCGACGCCAATCTCGAACGAATTCTCACGCAGGCGCTGTCCGCGGGTGGAGGCACCGGTCTCGAACCGGGCCTCGCGGACACGTTGTTGCGCGAAACACAGGCAGCCGTGGCGCGTCAGGAGCGCCAGGGCCTGCCGCCGGTATTGCTGGTTCAACATCCGCTGCGCTCGCTGCTCTCGCGCTTCCTGCGCCGCAGCCTGCCGCAGCTCAAGGTTTTGTCGTATGCGGAAGTGCCTGACACACGGAACGTGAAAATGACGGCACTCATCGGAGGTCAAGCGTGAAGATTCGGAAATTCTTTGCGGGCACGTGCCGCGATGCACTGCGCCAGATTCGCGAGGAAATCGGACCCGATGCGGTCGTGTTGTCCAACCGCTCGGTGGCCAATGGCGTGGAAATCGTCGCGTTGGCGGAAGAGGATCTCGACGCGCTGGCGGGTGGCGATATGCCGACGCACCGGCCGCGTCCGCGCCCGGCGGCGCCTGCGCCGGCTGCCACGACGCACGCGCTCGGCACACATGACGCGGCGGCGGCAAGCGCGTTCGCCCAGACCATGATGGGTGAACTTCAGAGCATGCGCGGTTTGCTCGAAGAACAGGTCGCGGGGCTGGTCTGGAACGACAAACAGCGCCGTTCGCCGGCGCAGGGCGAGATTCTGCGCACACTGCTCGCTGCCGGATTTTCGGCGCAACTGGGCCGCGCGCTGCTGGAACATCTGCCGGAAGGGAGCGACCGTGAGAGTGGGCTCGAATGGGTGAAGAACGCGCTCAAGCGTAACTTGCCCATCATGCCGAACGAAGACGAACTGATGGACCGCGGCGGCGTGTATGCGCTGATGGGCCCGACCGGCGTGGGCAAGACCACGACGACGGCCAAGCTTGCGGCGCGCTGTGTGATGCGCCATGGCGCCGAGAAACTCGCGCTGCTCACGACCGATAGCTATCGTATTGGCGGACACGAACAGCTTCGCATCTACGGCAAGATTCTCGGGGTGACGGTGCATGCGGTGAAAGACGCCACGGATCTGCGTCTTGCGCTGACCGAGTTGCGCAACAAGCACATGGTGCTGATCGACACGGTCGGCATGAGCCAGCGCGATCGTACGGTGCCCGAACAGGTGGCCATGCTGTGCGGTGCGCAAACGCCGGTGCAGCGTCTGCTGTTGCTTAATGCAACGAGTCACGGCGACACGCTCAACGAAGTGGTGCATGCCTATCGCAGCGCCAGCGAGGAGGGCGGCGGCGATCTCGCCGGGTGTATCCTGACGAAACTCGACGAGACGACCAATCTCGGCTCGGTGCTCGATACGGTGATACGTCACCGTTTGCCGGTGCATTACGTTTCCACGGGGCAGCGCGTGCCGGAGAATCTGCACGTTGCGGATCGGGAGTTCCTGATCGAAACGGCGCTCTCTGCGCCGGTGACGGGCTCGCCGTTCGTGCCGGCCGAGGAAGATTTGCTGGCGGTAGTGCGCGGGGTCGATCCCAACTACAGCGGGCTGTTCGCGCCTGCTCAACCTTCAGGCGAGGCCTGCTTTGGTTAAACTCGTAGTCGATCAGGCTGAGGGGCTGCGCCGGTTGGTGGCGCGCCATGCCACGCGTATCGTCGCGGTGGTGGGGAGTGCGCCTGAAGCGGGTCAGACGAGTGTTGCGCTGAATCTGGCCAGCGCCCTGGCCCATCACGGTCAGGATGTCGTGCTGGCCGACGAGAGCGGCCATGCCGCGCCGGCGCTGGGCTTGCCGCTGCGCGGCGACATTCACGACGTGCTCGCCGGGCGCGTGTCGCCCGAGGCGATCCGTGTTCACACGCGCGACAACGTGATCCTGGTGCCGGTGGCGCACCGTCATCCCGAACGTATCGATGCGTCGCGCGCGTTGCCGCTGCTCACGACGGGCGAGCCCGATATCGTGGTCATCGACTGCACGCATGCCGGCGCGGTGCTCAGCCCGTTGGCCGCGCACGCGCACGACGTCATGGTGGTGCTCGGCCGCGAGCCGGCATCGATTACGGGGGCGTATTCGTGGATCAAGCAGGCGCATTTCGAGTATGCGCTGGCGCAATTCCGGGTACTGGTGAACCGGGCAGAAGATGTGGAGGCACGTGTGGTGTGCCGCAATCTGGCAACGACGGCGAGCCGCTATCTGGCGGTGTCGCTGGAACTGGCCGGTCATGTGCCGACGGATCGGCAGGTCATGCGTGCGCGGCAACTGACGCGCACCGTGGTCGATGCGTTCCCGATGGCACCGGCGGCGGTCGCATATCGTCAGTTGGCGGCACAAGTGATGCATTGGCCGTTGGCGATGCGAGAGACGGGTCCGGCGGCGCTCGGCGCCGATCGTGGCAGCGAGCTGGCGCATGGTGTGGGTGCGCTCAGCGCCCACACGGTCTGAGCGTCACGGCACGCGTCGAGAGGAAGCGGAGGGAAACATGTATACCGCGCGCGGGAAGGTCGACACGAACGACACGCTGACCCAATACGCGCCATTGGTGCGCCGTCTGGCGCTGCAATTGATGGCGAAGCTGCCGGCGAGCGTGGAATTGGAAGACCTGATTCAGGCGGGCATGCTGGGGTTGCTCGATGCGTCGAACCGGTATCAGGAGACGCAGGGTGCACAGTTCGAAACGTACGCGAGCCAGCGCATTCGCGGGGCAATGCTCGACGAGTTGCGCGAGCTGGATTGGGCGTCGCGCGGCATTCGCAAGACGGCGCGTCAGATCGAACAGGCGGTGCAGCGGCTGGAGCAACGGCTGGGCCGGGGGCCGTCGGAGAGCGAGATTGCCGGCGAGATGTCGATCGGTCTGTCCGAGTATCAGCAGATGTTGCAGGACGTGCATGGCTGCCAGTTGATTTATTACGAAGATTTCGAAGCCGCGGACGAAGAGCCTTTCATCGACCGGATCTGTTCAGACCCGGGCGCCGATCCGTTGACGATGCTGCTCGACGAGGGGCTGCGCAGCGGCGTGGTCGATGCCATCGAGCACTTGCCCGAGCGCGAGAAGCTGCTGATGAGTTTGTACTATGAGCAGGGGCTGAACCTTCGCGAGATTGGTGCAGTGCTCGAAGTCAGCGAGTCTCGCGTTTGCCAGTTGCACAGCCAGGCAATCTCCCGCCTGCGCGCGACACTGCGTGAAAAGGCGTGGACGTCGGCGAACTGAGTGGCATCAGGTCACGGTTGCTCGACCGTTTGCGCATCTCGCCTCGGCGCCACTCAGGAATTTTTTAGGGATGAGCCTGAACCGGCTCGCGAGCACGAAGCTCTCGACGAACTAACCCTGTCAGGCCGTTACGCTGCCGCCGCTTGAGCGCGGCGTGGTGCGCCCGTCCGGGCCATACAACGGCGCGTTCTTCTCCGGGCCGTACAGCACGTTCAGGGCTTGCTGGGTGTAAGTCAGACGCGTGTGGATGAGCACGCCATTCGTATCGTTGGCGCGCTTGGCGTCCAACGCAGCGGCGAGCAGCGCCTGCCATGCGGATTCGATGCGGGCGTCGGCTGCGGCGGCGGCCGCGGCGCCAGCCTCGTCGGGCGAGTAGCCCAGGGCTTCCAGCTGTGCGTCGCGCTCGCGACCGAGTGTTGCGAGTTCCGCCACTGCGCGAGTCTTGCGTTCGGTCAGCTCTGGCAGCGCGTCGAGCGTGCCGCTGACCAATGCCTGCTGTTCTTCGCCAAGCAACGCCGAAAACGCGCCAATGGCGGTCGTCTCGGCAGACAGGGCGTTCAGCAGGGCATCAGTAGTCATGACTTCGATTGCGTCGAAAGCAGATCGCGCGCGGTCGCAATGAGACCGTCCGCAATCTTGGAAGGATCAATGGTGAGCTGGCCCTTGGCAATCGCGTCTTTGATCGCGGCTACCTTGGAAACGTCGATATCTGCCGAGCCCGTCTGAGCCAGCGCTGCCTGCAAGGCGCGCATTTCCGACGACAGCGCGCTCGTGCTCACGCTCGCGCCGCTGCCGGCGCTCGCCACAGGGGCGGCAGAGCCGTCGGCATTCACAGCGCCGGTGGCCGTCCGATCAGCCGTCGCCTTGTTCGCGCCGACGCCAGTCAACGGATTGGCGGGTGGTTCGATTTTCATGTGCTTTCCCCAGAAACCTGCCTGTGTAACGGCATTATCCGCCATAACTTTAGGCAAGTAACATACAGTTACCAGTCCAAGTGCCCGGGTATTTTCAGTGAATACTTAAGCGTAGTAAGCGCTTACTCAAAGTGCAACTTCGACCTCGATGTTGCCGCCTTTGCCTGTCTTGACCGTGCCGCTGACGACCTGTCCGGCGCGGGTTCGTACCTGAACCGGGTCGCCGGCGCTGGCGCGCGACAGCACCTGACCTTCGGTGCTGACTTCGAATCCCGAGCCGCGCGAGACCACGCGAACCGTCTGTCCCTGCTGGACCGCAATCGCACTGCGCAGCAGATCGGAGCGGATCGGCAGACCCGACGTAATGCGGTTCACCGCCACGGTGCCCACGATCTGACCGGCATCGGTGGCCACGGTGCGCGGCAGCAGCGTGAGATCGCCCTGGCGCGGCGAGAGATCGTTCGGGCCGATAGTCTCGCCCGGATTGATCTGGCGTGCGGCCACGAAGTACGTCGCATTGATGCTCACACGGGCTTGCAAATACAGCGTCCACGGGCGTTCGCCCGAGCAGCGCACACCCACTGTCGTCGATCCCCACAGGCGCGCGCCGGGCGGCAGGAACGGTTCGAGCACGGGGCAGGCGGGCATGCGATCCGAGACGGCGTCGCCGACCGTAATCGCGACGCGTCCCGGCAGCCCGGTCGTCTGTTCGCGCAGGAACCGTTCGGCGGTTTGACGAATGGCGTCGGTGTTCTGGAACTGAGAATTCTGAGGCGCAGCGGCCTGGGGTGCCTGCGCGTTCACGCTCGCAACGCCGGCGTTGCCGACGTTCGCACCATTCGGATTGGCGTTCGCGCTCGTGACAGGGCGAACCACGCTCGGTACGTTCGACGCGACACCGCCAGACACGGCATTGTTGCCGGGGATGACGATTGCGCCCGGGCCGAGCGTGCTGCCGAGGTTCTGTGCCGCGGGGTCGGTGGCGATGCCGGCGGCGGTGGGGGCGGCAGCTTGCGCGAAGCCCGGAACTGCCAAGCCGGCCAGACTCAGGCAGACCGTCAGCACACGCAGGCCGGAACCCACGGACGCGCACAGACCCTGCCGCTGCGCGTGGCGCGCGCGGGGGGCACTGGCAAGACCGCTGCCGAATTTGCCTGCCATCCTGACTCTCCTTGCTGCCGTCACCCGATGGTTGGGGTGCGCAACGCTCAACCTGCCCTGATACTCGTCGATTCGTGAAGCCGACGGCACCAGGCAGTGTCCCTGTGCCTGGGGGGCGAACCCCGCCCGGTGCCGTCAGGAAGCCATTCTAGAGATGTCCCCGTGCGGGGCATGGCCCGAAATGGCGGTCAATCTCCTTCCTATTCCTCCGATTGAATCCCGGGGGGTACGCATACGATGCGAAGCATGCCAAAAGGTCCGTACTTTTTCCGGACCCGGCAGGACACCCCGTCTGCGCATCGCGCGGCGTCCGCCAGATTCGTCTGCGCAGACCCGGCGCCGCTGGCGCACCACGGGCAGATTTCTTGTGCAGTACCCAGCATCAAGGCAAGCATCGGGCGAGACGAGATCATGGACAAACTGGACGCGGCATTGCGATTTTCCCAGCAGGCGCTGGCCATGCGCGCCTACCGTCAGGAGGTGATCTCGTCGAACATCGCCAACGCGGATACGCCGGGATACAAGGCTCGCGATGTCGACTTCAACAATGCATTGAGCCAGGCGGTCGAGCGCGGCGCACAGCAGCAGCTCGCCACCGAGTCGAGCGTGTCGCTCTCGCGCACGTCGTCGCGCCACATCGCCGCGCGCGGTGTGAGCACCGCGCCGCCGCTGGGTGGACCCGAGCTGCTGTATCGCGTGCCGTATCAGCAAAGCGTCGACGGCAACACCGTCGAACTCGATGCCGAGCGCGTGAACTTCGCCGATAACGCCGTGCATTACCAAACGGGCCTCACGGTCCTGTCCAGCCAGATCAAGACGATGCTGGCAGCCATCACGAGTCAAGGGTAAGCGCCATGCCACTCATGAGCATCTTCGACGTTGCCGGCTCGGCCATGACGGCCCAGTCGCAGCGCATGAACGTTACGGCCAGCAACCTGGCCAACGCCGAGTCGGTGACCGGCCCGGACGGTCAGCCTTATCGCGCCAAACAGGTGGTGTTTCAGGTCAACCCGGTGGCGGGCACCGATGTGGGTGGCGTGAAGGTGGCGGGCGTGGTCGACGATCCGTCGCCGCTCAAGACCGTGTACGACCCGAAGAATCCGGCAGCCAATGCCCAGGGCTACGTGACCATGCCCAACGTGAATCCGGTGGAGGAGATGGTCAACATGATCTCCGCTTCCCGTTCTTATCAGGCCAACGTCGAGGCGCTCAATACCGCCAAGACGCTGATGCTCAAAACCCTCACGGTCGGCCAGTAAGGGGCCGCGCGGAGACCAGAACAATGGCAAGTATCAATACGTCGAACGCTGCCAATTTCTCGCAGTCGTTCCTGGATTCGATCAACGGCACGGCGAGCAACAGCTCCAGTTCGAAGTCCTCGGCCGGTTCCGCAGACGATCTGCAGAACAGCTTCCTCAAGTTGCTCGTCGCGCAGATGAACAACCAGGACCCGCTCAACCCGATGGACAACTCGCAGGTGACCTCGCAGCTCGCGCAGATCAGCACGGTCTCGGGCATCACCCAGTTGAACACCACGCTCTCGTCGGTGACCTCGCAGCTCAACTCGACGCAGAGCCTGCAAGCCGCTGCGCTGGTCGGCAAGGGCGTGCTGATCCCGGGCACCAACATCGGTGTGGGCAGCACCACGGCCACCGACGGCACGGTCACCAAGACCGCCACGCCGTTCGGCTTCGAACTGCCGAGCGACGCCGACACCGTCACGATCCAGATCAAGGACAGCACCGGCAAGGTGGTGCGCACGGTCAACGCCGGCGCGCTCGATGCCGGTGTGCAGGCCCTTACGTGGGATGCGAAGGACGACGCCGGCACCGCAGTGGCGGACGGCAAGTACACGCTGACGGTGACTGCCACGGCCAACGGCAAGGCCGTGACGCCGACGCTGCTCTCCTATGCACAGGTGCAGAGCGTGGTGGCCAGCACAACGGGTTCGCCGCTGCTTAACGTCGGCACGGGCTCGAACATCAAGCTCTCCGACGTGCGCGAAATCCTGTAACCGATCTGACGTAAGCCCTCAACCGTTTTCATCGCGACAGACATCGTCGACAACCGAATTTCAGGAGTATCACCATGGCATTTTCGACCGGATTGAGCGGCCTGAACGCCGCCTCCAAGGACCTGGACGTCATCGGCAACAACGTGGCCAACGCGGCCACCGTCGGTTTCAAGCAGGGTCAGGCGCAGTTCGCCGACATCTACGCCAACTCGCTGTTCGGTGCCGGCAACAACACGGTCGGTATCGGTACGCGTGTGTCGACCGTCGCACAGCAGTTCACGCAAGGCGACATCACGGTCACGAACCGTCAGCTCGACCTCGCAATCTCGGGTAACGGCTTCTTCCGCGTGTCGAACAACGGCACGATCGCCTACACGCGTAACGGCCAGTTCTCGCTCGACAAGAACGGCTACATCGTCGACGCCAACGGGGATCACCTGACCGGCTACCTCGCCGGCCCGAACGGCATCATCAACAGCGTCTCGCCGGTCGATCTGCAGATTCCGACGGGCGACCTGGCGCCGACCGCGACCACGAAGATCACCGGCCAGTTCAATCTGGACTCGCGCAGCGCAGTCAACGCCACGCCGTTCTCGATCACCGATCCGAACTCCTACACTAACGCCACGTCGCTCAAGGTCTACGACTCGTTGGGGAATTCGCACGACGTCAATCTGTACTTCAAGAAGACGAGCATCGATCCGGTGACCAATAACGCCACGTGGACGGTGTACGCCTCGGTCGACGGCACGACGCAAGTCGGCGCCGGCCCGATCGGCACCATGACGTTCAACTCGGCCGGTAGTCTGGTTGCACAGACGGATTCGACCGGCGCGGCCGTGACCGGTCCGATCACGTTGCCGACGATCACCTACGGCAACGGCGCGTCGAACGCCAACCTGACACTGAACCTGTCGGGCACCACGCAGTACGGCAACACATACACGCCGAACACGCTCACGCAAGACGGTTACACGTCGGGTCGCCTGACGGGCTTCACGTTCAACGCCGACGGCACGATCGTGGGCACGTACTCGAACACGAAGTCGATCACGCTGGGTCAGGTCGCCCTCGCCAACTTCAACAACGTGCAGGGTCTGATTCCGCTGGGCAACAACCTCTGGGCGGAGTCGGCCGATTCGGGCATTCCGATCGTGGGCGTGCCGGGCGGCACCAACCTCGGCAAGCTGCAAGCCGGCGCCGTGGAAGCGTCGAACGTCGACCTGACGGCGGAACTGGTCCACATGATCACTGCGCAGCGTAACTATCAGGCCAACGCGCAGACGATCAAGACGGAAGACCAGTTGATGCAGACGATGGTGAACCTGTAAGGCGGACGGCGCGTATGCGTAACTTGGACGGAGGGTGTCGATGGATCGTCTGATCTATATCGCCATGACGGGCGCGAAGCAGGCGATGGAGCAGCAATCGACCACCGCCAACAATCTGGCGAACGTGTCGACGCCGGGCTTTCGCGCCCAGCTCGCAGCGTTTCGCCAGACCCCTGTGCGCGGCGCAGACGGCACGACGGGCACGCGTACGTTCGTGACCACGTCGACACCGGGCACCGACTTCACGCCGGGCGCCATGCAGCAGACCGGCCGCGCACTCGACGTCGCCATTCAGGGGCAGGGCTGGCTGGCCGTGCGCGATGCGCAAGGCCGCGAAGCCTACACCCGGGGCGGCAACCTCGAGATGACGGCCGACGGCCAGATCACGCTGCACGGATTGCCGGTGATGACCGACGCCGGGCCGGCCGCGGTGCCGCCGGGCGCGGCCGTGACCATCGGTTCCGACGGCACCCTCTCGGCACTGGGGCAGGGCGATCCGCCCAACTCCATCGCGGTCATGGGGCAGTTGAAGCTGGTGAATCCGCCGGAAGGCAATCTGGTGCGCGGCGACGACGGTCTGTTCCGCACGGCGAACAACGCACCGGCGCAGGTCGATCCGAATGTCGTGGTGGTCGGGGGCTCGATCGAGACCAGCAACGTCAATCCGGTCAGTGGTCTGGTGAACATGATTTCGCAGTCACGGGCTTTCGAGATGCAGATGAAGATGCTCTCGAGCGCCGATACCAACGAACAAACCGCCAACCAGTTGCTGAACTTCAGCTAACGCGAGGGCAGTGTGCCCAGGTCGCCCGCGACCTCGCACTGCCACCGCACACGGGGAGAATGACCCAATGATCCGTTCGCTCTACATCGCTGCTACCGGCATGAACGCCCAGCAGACGAACATGGACGTGATTTCGAACAACCTTGCCAACACCAGCACGAACGGCTTCAAGAAAGGCCGCGCGGTGTTCGAGGACCTGCTGTATCAGACGATCCGCCAGCCCGGCGCGCAGTCGTCGCAGCAGACGCTGCTGCCCTCGGGTCTGCAACTGGGCACCGGTGTGCGCCCGGCTGCGACCGAGCGCATCTTCACGCAGGGCAACCTGACCTCGACGAGCAATGCCAAGGACGTGGCCATCAACGGCGACGGTTTCTTCCAGGTGCTCATGCCGGACGGCACGACCTCTTATACGCGCGACGGCTCGTTTCAGGTCGACAACAACGGTCAGCTGGTGACGGCGTCGGGTTTCCCGATTCAGCCGGCAATCACGATTCCGGCGAACGCGCTGTCGCTGACCATTGCCCGCGACGGTACGGTCTCGGTTACGCAACCGGGCAGCACGGCCAACGTGCAGATCGGTACCTTCCAGCTCGCCACGTTCATCAACAACGCCGGCCTGCAAAGCCTGGGCGATAACCTGTACGCCGAGACGGCCGCCTCGGGCGCGCCGAACGTGGCGCAACCGGGTACCAACGGTGCGGGCGTGCTCAATCAGAACTACGTCGAAACGTCGAACGTGAACGTGGTGGAAGAACTGGTGAACATGATTTCCGCGCAGCGCGCCTATGAAATCAACTCGAAGGCGGTCACGGCATCCGACCAGATGCTGCAACGTCTGACCCAGATGTAAGCGGCGGTTCGCCGCTGAAAGTGCTTAGGAATGAACGTCGATATGTCCGCTCAAACGACTTCCCCGACTGCAACGCAACGCAGCGCCGGACACGCGCGGTATCTTGCGCTCGTGGCCGCCGCGGCGCTGAGCGGTCTGGCGGGCTGCGCCTACGTGCCGCAGGAACCGGTCGTAAACGGACCCACGACCACGCGCCCGCCGCCCCCGCCGATGGCGGCCGATCCGGAAGGCTCGATCTACCGTCCGCTGTACTCGAATCGCCCGCTGTTCGAAGACCGCCGCCCGCGTAACGTTGGCGACATTCTCACGATCGTCATCAACGAAAACACGGCGGCGAGCAAGAACTCGGCGGCCAACACGACCCGCGCGGGCAGTGGCACGCTGACGCTGAATCAGACGCCGGGCGTGATCGGTGGCGTGCTCAACAATCAGGGACTGGATGCGAGCGGCGCAAACAAGTTCGACGCCAAGGGCGCAGCCAACGCCAACAACGTGTTCTCCGGTCAGATCACCGTGACCGTGATGGAAGTGCTGTCCAACGGCAATCTGGCCGTGGCCGGCGAGAAACAGATCGCCATCAATCAGGGCACGGAGTACATCAAGTTTTCGGGCATTGTCGCCCCGCAGACCATTTCGGGCGCGAACACCGTGCCTTCGACGCAGGTGGCCGATGCGCGCATCGAATACCGTGGCAAGGGCTACATCAATGAAGCCGAAACCATGGGCTGGCTGCAACGCTTCTTCCTCAACGTTTCGCCCTTCTGATGTCGAACATGCCGTTCCTGCCGCGCCGCGCGCCCCAACACCGTCACCTTCGCCGGGCTGTCCGTCGCTTCGTTGCCACGCTTGCCGTGGCGGGCGCGGGCGCTGGCGTGCTGCTGGCGCCGGGGGCAGCCCACGCCGAGCGGCTCAAGGAGCTGGCGTCGATTCAGGGCGTGCGCGATAACCAGTTGATCGGCTACGGCCTCGTGGCCGGTCTCGACAACTCGGGCGACCAGACCACGCAAACGCCGTTCACCGTGCAGAGCATGACCAACATGCTCTCGCAGTTGGGCATTACCGTTGCGCCCGGCACCAACATGCAGTTGAAGAATGTGGCCGCCGTGATGGTGACGGCCACGCTGCCGGCATTCACGCGCCCCGGCCAGGCCATCGACGTGGTGGTGTCCTCGATGGGTAACGCCAAGAGTTTGCGCGGCGGCACGCTGCTCATGACCCCGCTCAAGGGGCCGGACGGTCAGGTCTACGCGCTCGCTCAGGGCAACCTGTTGATCGGCGGCGCCGGCGCGTCGGCGAACGGGTCGAGCGTGACCATCAACCAGTTGGCGTCGGGCCGGATTCCGAATGGCGCCATCGTCGAGCGCGCCGTACCGACGGCCATGGGCGGCCAGCCGGGCACCGTGCAGATGGAACTGAACGCCACGGACTTTTCGACCGCGCAGCGCGTGGTCGACGCCGTGAACCGGCGCTTCGGTTACAGCACCGCACAGGCGCTCGACGGCCGCGTGATTTTGCTGCGCACGCCGACAGACCCGGCCGCGCGCGTGCAGTTTCTGGCACAGCTCGAAAGTCTGGAAGTGAAGCCGGACAATACGGCCGCCCGCGTCATCATCAATGCGCGGACCGGTTCGGTCGTGATGAACCAGAACGTGACGATCCAGCAATGCGCGGTGGCCCACGGCAACCTGTCGGTGGTCATCGACACGCAGAACAACGTAAGTCAGCCGGCGCCGTTCTCGGGCGGGCAGACGGTGGTGGCCCCGAATTCGCAGATCTCCGTCCAACAGGAGAACAACGCGCTCAAGATGGTGAAAGCGGGCGCCAACCTCGCCGATGTCGTTAAGGCGCTGAACTCGCTGGGTGCGAGTCCGGCGGACCTGATGTCGATTCTGCAGGCCATGAAGGCCTCGGGCGCCCTGCGCGCCGATCTGGAGATCATCTGATATGGCCGACGGCAACCGACTTACTGGCGCAGCGGGCAAGAACCTGCCCGATCTGACGCAGCGCGCCACGTACGACATGCAGGGCCTCACCGCCTTGCGCGCCGCCGCGCACCAGCAAACGCCGCAAGCCACGCAACAGGCTGCCAAGCAGTTCGAGGCCGTCTTCACGCAGATGATGATGAAGAGCATGCGCGAGGCCACCATGTCCGGCGGCCTGCTCGGCAGCGATCAGGAGAAGATGTTCAACGGCATGCTCGACGATCAGCTTGCCCAGCAACTCGCGTCGCACAAGGGCATCGGTCTGGCGGATCTGATGCTCAAGCAGCTCGCCAACACCGGCACCACGTTGCCGCCTGCCGCTGTGGGGCGTCAGCAGTCGCTTCAGGGGCGTGCCTTCAATACGGCCGATGCCATCGGTGTAGCCGACGGGGCGCCGGCTGCTGCGGGCGAGTTCGTGGACCGCATGGCCACGGCCGCGCAGAACGCCAGCGCACAGAGCGGCATTCCGGCGCGGTTCATGCTGAGTCAGGCGGCGCTCGAATCCGGCTGGGGCAAGCGCGAAATCCGTCGTAGCGACGGTAGCACGAGTTTCAACGTGTTCGGCATCAAGGCGGGCAAGAACTGGACCGGCCCGACCGTCGAGGTCGCCACGACCGAGTACGTGAACGGCCAGCCGCGCAAGGTGATGGCCAAGTTCCGCGCCTATCGCTCGTATGACGAAGCGTTCAACGACTACGCGAATCTGATCTCGAACAACCCGCGTTACGCGTCGGTCGTGGCGAGCGCCAATGACGCGGCGAGCTTTGCCACCAACCTCCAGCGCGCGGGCTACGCGACCGATCCGCAATACGCCAGCAAGCTCATGAAGATCATGAAGCACTTCGCCTGAGCGCGAGGCGCACAGGGCGGCGGGCCGTTGCCCTGCCGGCGCGCAGTACGGAAAACGGGACGAAATCACCTGGCGCGGCGGCCTCAATATTGCCGCCGGACTGCCGTAAACACATCGGTAACGGTACGCGAGCGGGCCCTTGGCCGCGGGGCGTGCCTCCAACTCAAGCCGCGAGATCATGAGCCTAATCAATATTGGCATGAGCGGGCTGAACGCCGCCCAGTTCGCCCTGAATACCACCGGCAATAACATCTCCAATTCGGGGACTGCCGGTTATAACCGCCAGGTCGTCAATTACGCCCAGCAGAATAGCCAGTTCACCGGCATGGGTTACCTCGGGCAGGGCGTGCTTGTGACCGACGTGTCACGCGTGTACGACCAGTTCCTGTCGAACCAGGTCAATCAGGCGCAGACCCAGTACAGCCAGCTCAATACCTACTACCAGCAGATCTCGCAGATCAACAACGCGCTGGGCAGCTCGACGACCGGCCTGTCGGCCTCGATGTCGAACTTCTTCACGAACTTGCAGACCATCGTGACCGCGCCGAACAACTCGGCCACCCGCGCCACGGTGATCTCCTCGGCGCAAACGCTCACGAGCATGTTCCAGTCGCTCTCGGGCACGTTGTCGTCGCTGCGCGCCAGCGTGAACGGCACGCTGACCCAGTCGACGGATCAGATCAACACCTACGCCAAGCAGATCGCCTCGCTGAACGACGCGATTCAGCAGGCGCAGGCCAACGGTATCAACGCCACGCCGAACGATCTGCTTGACCAGCGCGATCTGGCGGTGGCGAACCTGAACGCCATTGTGCAGACGAACGTCGTCAAGGACAGCAGCGGCGCGTACAACGTCTTCATCGGCAACGGTCAGTCGCTGGTCACGGGCAACTCGGCATATCAGCTCACGACGGTGCCCTCGGCAAGCGATCCGTCGCAAATGACCATTGCGTACGTGAGTCCGAACGGAACGAAGGTCCCGATTCCGGAGTCGTCGATTACCGGCGGCTCGCTGGCAGGGCTGTTGTCATTCCGCAGCGGTGCACTCACGCAAGCGCAGAACTCGCTTGGCCAGATCGCACTGTCGCTTGCCGGCACGTTCAACGCTCAGAACCAGCTCGGTCTGGACCTGTACGGGAATTTGGGGGGTAACTTCTTCACGGTGCCCAACCCTACGGTCATCGCCAGCACCACCAACTCGAACGGCGCCACCCTCAACGCCACGATCACCGACGCCTCAAAGGTGACCGCGAGCGACTACAACGTGAGCTTCGACGGTACCACCTACACGCTGACGCGCCAGTCGGACGGCGCGAAGTGGACGGCCGGCGCGCCGGCGACGCCGGGGGCAGCGCTGAACTTCCAGGACAGCAGCGGCGCGGCCTTTGCCGATGGTTTCTCGGTCACCACCGGCGGCATGGTGGCGGGCGACAGCTTCACGATTCAGCCCACGCGCAA
Source organism: Pandoraea apista (assembly GCF_001465595.2). Taxonomy (NCBI): domain Bacteria; kingdom Pseudomonadati; phylum Pseudomonadota; class Betaproteobacteria; order Burkholderiales; family Burkholderiaceae; genus Pandoraea; species Pandoraea apista. The sequence continues at coordinate 128,760 of NZ_CP013481.2, forward strand.
CGCGGCACAGAACATTGGCGTCTCGATCACCGATCCGGGCAAGATCGCGCTGGCAGCACCGATCATCGCGTCGACCGGCAGTGGCAATGGCGGGTCGCTCAAGGTCGATCAGGGCAGCGTGGACAAGAGCTATCTGTCGAACGTGCTGACCGCCCCGGTGAGCTTCACTTTCAGCAAGAACGCCACGACCGGTGCGCTCACGCTGGTCGCGCCGTCGCCGATGACCGTCACGGTCAACGGGGTGACGACCTCGTACGCCGCCGGCGATACCGTGCCGTACGATGCCGCCAATGGTGCCAAGATCACCATGAACGGCATGACGGTCAATCTCAGTGGCACGCCGAACGATGGCGACAAGTTCACTATCGCACCGAACACGTCGGGTGCGGTGACCGACAACCGCAACGGCCTGGCGCTCTCGGCCCTGCAGAACGACAAGACCCAGGTGGGCGGCTCGCAAAGTTACGCGACGGCCTATGCCAATCTGGTGTCGTTTGTGGGTTCGACCACGAATACCTATAAGGCCACCAGCGCTGCTCAGGCCACCCTGCTGCAACAAGCGCAAACGGCACAGCAGTCCAATTCTGGGGTGAACCTCGATGAAGAGGCCGCCAACCTGATCAAGTATCAGCAGCTTTATCAGGCCAACTCGAAGGTGATTCAGACAGCTTCGTCGCTGTTCGACACCATTCTCCAGATGGTCAACTAAGCGCAGGGGCAAGATGATGCGTATCAGCACCAACATGATTTACGATCAGGGGCTGCGCTCGATGAGCCAGAACACCTCTGATTTGCTCAACACGCAAGCCCAGCTCTCGTCGGGCAAGCGCGTGACCACGCCGAGCGACGACCCGATCGCGGCTGCTCAGGCCGTTGCCGTCTCGCAAGACAACAGCATGAACACGCAGTACGCCGCGAACCGTGCTGCCGCGACGACCCAGCTTCAGCTCGAAGATTCGACTTTCGGCAGCATCATTAACTCGCTGCAACATGTGATGTCGCAAATCGCGTCGGCGGGCAACGCCACGCTCAACGACACCGACCGCGCGACCATTGCGACCGACCTGCAATCGAGCTTCCAGCAGTTGCTCTCGCTCGCGAACACGACCGATGCCAACGGGCAATACCTGTTTGCGGGCTACAAGGGCAACTCGGCCGCCTATGTAGCGTCGCCCACGGGCGCGTCGTATGCAGGCGATATGGGGGTGCGTTACGTGCAGGTGAGCCCCAATCGTCAGATCGCGATCAACGATCCTGGCGCGACCATCTTCGAAGGGATTCAGGCAAGTACCGCCAGCACGTTGATCAGCGGCAACTCGGCCAATCAGGGTACCGCGACATACTCTACCGTCTCGACGACCGACGTCACCAACGCGGGCGCGAACCATCAATACCAGATCAGCTTCGCGATCGACAACACCACCACGCCGCCCACGACCAATTACACGGTCAAGGACCAGACGGACACGACAGTGCCCGATGTGACGGGGACGTACACTGCCGGTCAGCCGATCAACTTCGGTGGCAAGTCGGTCACCTTCTCGGGCGCACCGGCGGCGGGCGACAACTACACAGTGCAGCCGGCGAACAAGGCCAGCACTAACTTGTTCGACAATTTGCAGGCGCTGATCAACACGCTCAAGACACCGATCAACGGCACGAACGGCACAGGGCAGGCAAACCTCAGCAACGCGTTGACGACGTTTACCCAGATGTTCAGCAACACTTACGATAACGTCACGACGGTCCGCACCACGACGGGCTCGCGAATGAACGAGCTGAGCGCGCTGAACAACATTGGCGATACGAACTCGCTCAACTACCAATCGCAACTCAGCGATCTGCTCGATGTGGACTGGAACTCGGCGGCGACCAAGTTCGCGCAGTTGCAGGCTGCCTTGCAGGCGTCGCAACAGAGTTTCCTGCAAACGCAGAAGCTCTCGCTGTTCGCGCTGCTCTGAGGCGTGACGCGCGGTTACTGAATCCGCGCGAGACGACGAAAAAGATAGCGGGCCACGCGGCATGACGCCGGGTGGCCCGCAGTCGTTTTGGCGGGGGCGCTATTGATGACCGCCAGGCCGGTCTCAGGTCTTCGGTACGAAGGCGGCGGTGGCCCGCACCATCATGTCGATGCCGATGGAGATGAAGTGATCCATGACCGGTGCAATACGCGGCATCATCATTTCCAACACCACCAGACCGACACCCAGCGTGAGCGGAAAGCCCACGGCGAAGATGTTGAGCTGCGGGGCGGCCCGGTTCAGGATACCCAGCGCGAGGTTACAGATCAGCAGCGCGGCCACGAGTGGCAGCGACAGCATGAGCGCGAGCGTGAAGAGCTGGCCGCCGAGCATGGCCAGGTAATGCCAGCCCGCCACCGAGATCGGCGCGCTCGATACCGGCAACACCGTGAAGCTTTGCACCAGCGTGGCGAACATCACCAAATGCCCGTTGGTGGCGAGGAACACTAGCATGGCCACGAGATTGAGCAGCATGCCGAGCACGGCTGTGCTGCCGTCGCTGTTGGGCGTGAGCAGGGTGGCGAACGAGAGGCCCATCTGCAACCCGACGAAGTCGCCCGCCATGCTGATGGCGGAGAACACGATCTGCATGCACCAGCCGAGCGCCGCGCCGATCATCACTTGTTGCACGAGAATCCAGAGGCCTTCCCACGAGAACGGCGAGACGGCGGGCATGGGGCCGAGGACCGGCGCCAGCGCCAGCGCGACAATGCCCGCCAGACCGATCTTGACCATGCCGGGTACCGAGGCGTCGCCGAACAACGGGGCGCTCATGGACAGCGCGAGCAGGCGCACGAACGGAAACAGGAACGTCGCAATGACGCCCAGGAGTTGTTCGTAAGTGAAGCTGATCAAAGCCGGCGCGGCTTACCCGACGAGGCCGGGAATGCCGGTGAGCAACTGACGCATGTAGTCGACCATCAGGTTGAGCATCCACGGGCCCGCGATCACCAGCGTGACGAACACCGCAAGCAGCTTGGGAATGAACGACAGCGTCATTTCGTTGATCTGCGTGGCCGCCTGAAACAGGCTCACGAGCAGACCGGAGACGAGGGCGACAAGCAGCAGCGGCGCGGCGAGCAGCAGGGTGACCTGCATTGCCTGATGGGCCAGCGCCATGACGGTTTCCGGAGTCATTTCGCGTTCCTCGCCGCTACATCGTGAAGCTCTGGGCGAGCGAGCCCAGCAGCAGTTGCCAGCCGTCGACCACCACGAACAGCATCAGCTTGAACGGCAGCGACACCGTGGAGGGCGAGACCATCATCATCCCCATCGACATCAGCACGCTCGCGACCACCAGATCGATGATCAGGAACGGAATGAAAATCGTGAAGCCGATCTGGAACGCCGTTTTCAACTCGCTCGTAGCGAAGGCCGGCACGAGAATGCGCATCGGTACGTCTTCCGGGCCGTTCATCGGCGGTGTCTTGGCCAGCTTGGCGAAGAGCGCCAGATCGGCTTCACGCGTTTGCTTGAGCATGAACGCGTGGAAGGGCTTGGCCCCGGTGTCGATCGCCTGCTCGAAGCTGATCTTGTTCGCGGCGAACGGCTGATAGGCGTTGGTGTACGCTTGATCGAAGACCGGCGACATGACGAAGAACGTCAGAAACAGCGCGAGGCCGATCAGGATCTGGTTCGGCGGCGAGGTCGTCACGCCAATGGCATGGCGCAGCAGCGAGAGCACGATGATGATGCGCGTGAAGGCGGTCATCATCAGCAACATCGCGGGCAGGAAGCCCAGCGACGTGAGCAGCAGCATTGTCTGCACGGACAGCGAATAGGTCTGTCCGCCACCGGGGGCCGGTGTCGTGGTCAGCGCGGGCAGCGTGGCCTGTGCGAGCGCCGTGCCCGGCAAGACGAGGCAGGCGAGTGCCAGCCCGAAGGCCAGCGCAAGCGTCGGACCCGCCGGACCCCGAGGCTTTCCGGCGCACAGCAAGCCACGCAACATCAGGAATCCTTTTTCATCGATTCGCGCAGTTTTTGCGCAAAAGCCTGCGCGGCGCGGTTGGCTTGTGCGCCCGGGTGGGCGACGCCGGGCGCGGCAGGCATGTCGGCGACGCGCTCGGCGTCGATCACATGCAGGCTGCGGACCTGCCCGGGTGCGACACCCAGCACGATCCAGTCGCCTGCGACTTCCACGACCACCACGCGTTCGCGCTGCCCCACAGCGGCACTGCCGACGATACGCACATTGCCGCCGCCCAGCGGGCGTTGCAGCCCGAAGCGCTTGGCGAGCCACGCGAGCCCGAACAGCAGGGCCAGCACGAGTACGAGGCCAAGGCCCGTTTGCACAATGCCCGCGCCGCCGAGACTGGGCACGGCGGCCGCCTGCGAGGCGCTGCCCTGCGCGTGCGCGCAGGAGATCGTCAGGAAGGTGAGGCCGAGAAAGCCGGAGATGCCACCGGAGACGGCGCGCGGGCGAGCCAGACCCGCCAAGGCCCGTGGGATGCGCCGCGCACCGGGGGACACACGAAGCGCGCGAAGGCCATGAAGGGCGCAAAGGGCGGTGCGAGAGGTCGTAGCGGTTGCCACGGCATGCCGCACGGGCTTGCCGTGGACTTGTATTGCCATCATCGATTGAGCTTACGGATGCGTTCGGATGGCGTGATGATATCAGTCAGGCGAATGCCGAACTTGTCGTTCACGACCACCACTTCGCCCTGAGCGATGAGGCACCCGTTGACCAGCACGTCCATCGGCTCGCCGGCCATGCCGTCGAGTTCCACCACCGAGCCCTGCGCCAGTTGCAGCAGGTTCTTGATGGCGATCTTCGTGCGGCCCAGCTCCACGGTCATCTGCACCGGGATATCGAGAATCAGATCGATATCGTTGTGCGTGGCCGTTGCGGGATTTCCGGCGGTGGCGGCCAGCGGCTGAAACACGGGGGCGGCGGCCGGCGGTGGCGCGCTCGCGGGCGCCGGCTCGGCAGCCGTCTGCTCCGCCATGGCACTGGCCCACTCGTCCGCCATGGCCTGGGCGTCGTCACCGGGCGTTTGAGGGGTATCGCTCATCACTCGTTGTCCTTCGTGTAATCGCTGTGCGAATGGTTGATCATCTGGTTCACGCGCAGCGCGTATTGACCATTGAAGACGCCGTAACTGCATTCCATCACGGGCACGCCGTCGACCTTGGCTTCCAGTACCTCGGGCACGTCGAGCGGAATCACGTCGCCTACGCGCATGTTGAGCAACTGCGAGAGCGTCATGTCGATCTGGGCGAGGTTGGTCACGATCTCGACATCGGCCGCCTGCACCTGCTGCGAGAGCAGGCGCACCCAGCGCTTGTCGACCTCGAGCGTTTCGCCTTGCAGCGGACTCGAGAGCTGATCGCGCATCGGCTCGATCATCGAGTACGGCATGCAGATGTGGAATTCGCCGCCGACCGACCCGAACTCGATGTCGAACGTGGTCGTGACCACTACCTCGTTCGGCGTGGCGACGTTGGCGAACTGCGTGTGCATTTCGGCGCGCACGTATTCGAATTCGACCGGATACACCGGCTTCCACGACGCACCGTAGTTCTCGAACACCAGATCGAGCAGGCGCCCGATGATGCGTTGCTCGGTCTGCGTGAAATCGCGTCCTTCGACACGGGTATGGAACCGGCCGTCGCCACCGAACAGGTTGTCCACCACCAGGAACACGAGGTTCGGATCGAACACGAACAGCGCGGTGCCGCGCAGCGGTTTGATGTGGACCAGGTTGAGGTTGGTCGGGACAGGCAGATTGCGAATGAACTCGCTGTACTTCTGCACACGCACCGGGCTCACCGAGATTTCGGCGCTGCGGCGCATGAAGTTGAACAACGCAATGCGGAACAGTCGCGAGAAGCGATCGTTGATGATCTCGAGCGTGGGCATGCGCCCGCGCACGATGCGCTCTTGCGTCGCGATGTTGTATGGTCTGATGCCGGAATGATCTTCCGACTCGGACCGGTCATCCTGTTCGCCGGTGACACCCTTCAGAAGGGCGTCGACTTCTTCCTGCGACAGGAACTCCTCATGCGCCATGAATCACTCACTGAATTACAAACGCGGTGAACAGCACTTCGCCCACGGCCTGCTGCGGCATGTTGGGCGCAAACGGTTGCGCGACCAGAGTGCGGATTTCGCTCGCCAGACGGCGCTTGCCGTCGATCGTGGCCAGATCCTGCGGCTGCTTTGACGACAGCAGCAGCAACACGCGGCTGCGCACTTCGGGCATGTGCTGCGTGATGCGGGCTTGCGTCTCGGCGTCTGCCACCTTGAGCGAGAGACCGATATGCAGGTAACGCTCACCGTCTTCGCCCGACAGGTTCACCGTGAACGGGTCCATGCCGACGAAAACGGGCGGCGGCGGGGGCGGCGGTGCTTTTGCCGCTTCGCTGCGTCCCGTCAGCAAATACACGGCCGTTGCCGCACCGGCGGCGGCCATGAGCGCAACCGCAACGATCAACAGAATCCATTTGCGCATGCTCCCTCCGGAGGGGGCCGCGGCTTGCGTCGGTGCGGGATTTGCCATGTGTTCGCCTGCTATTGGGTAATGATTGTCGGCTAACCCGCCAAGGGGTGATCGGCCGAAAAGAAGGGACAATCGCGTCTAACTCGCGTCTTTGTCTTAACGGCAGAAAAACCCGCTTGCTTTAGGGCGGTGCGGCGACCGGTCACGCCGGAGCGCGACGGATGGCGCCGCGTTTTACCGCCATCGATGCGTCGAAATCGGGGCCGGGAGATCAGGCAAACGTATCGACGAGACCGTTGCTCACGCGCACCGGAACGCTCACGGTTGTGGCAAGCGCTGCGTCGTCGGCCTGACCGAAGCCCGGCGTGCCGCGTCCGTTGCCCTGACCGTTCCCGCCTGCGCCGCCGTTCCCGTTCGCGCCTTGCTGCGCAAACGCCTGCTGCTGTGCGTTGTCGCTGCTCACGGTCGTGTTGCCCAGCGCAATGCCATTGTTGGCAAGGCTTTCGCGCAGTTGCGGCAGTGCGGCCTGTACGGCGTCGCGCACCGCCGCGTGCTGCGAGACGAACATCGCTTGCGCCGAGTCGTTCGTCACGTTCAGCACCACATGCAGCGGGCCGAGATCGGGTGGATTCAGGCTCAACTGCGCGGTCTGTGCGTGGGCGGACGAGAGCCACACCACTTGCTGCGAGAGCTGGTTGTTCCAGTCTTGCGTGCCGACACGGGCATTCAGGGCAAGGGCGGCCGGCAGATTGGCCTGTGCCTGCAATTGCGGCTGGGCGTCGACCGCAGGCGTAGCGGCTTGTGCCGCCTGAGCGGCCGCCTGTGTGGCGGCGGTGGTGGCTTGAGCAGCGGCGTCGCGATTGCCCTGTGCCTGCGCCATGGCGTCGGCCATGCGTTGCGCGGCCTGTGCATCGGCGCCCGTCGGCGGCGTGGCGGCCTTGGCATCGGTAGCGGCAGGCTGTGCAGCGGACGTTGCCGACGTTGTCGTGGCGTTCTTGGCCAGCGTGTCGAGCGAGACGCCGCCGGTATTGCTGGCGGTCGTGGCGGCGGCGGTGACCGTGCCATTGGCCGCTGCGCTGGCGTTCGAGGGAGCGGTCTTGGCATCGGCCGCAGCCCCCGCCGGCGGCTGGCCGGCCAATTGTGCGGCGCCGCTCGCTTGCAACGCGCCGCTCACCGCCGCAGCAATGGCCGCGCCAGTGCCGGGCTTGCCGTCCGTTGCGCTAGCGTCGGCGGCGGTCGGCGGTACCGGCGCTTGCGGGGGCAGCGGTGCATTGTTCATGGCGGCGAGCGCCACGGCAAGGGCGGCGGCGGGATCGCCGGGCGAAGCAACGGTCTGTGCCGCGTCGTCGGCGTTATCGTCCGTGTCGTCCTTGTCGCTATTGGCGGACGTCGTTTTCGACGGATTCTTCGAAGCGTTCGTTTGCCCAGTCTGTCCCGCCTGTGCGGACTGACCGGCCGATGCGCTGCCGTTCGCGCCGTTGTCGGTCGACCGGGTGCTGCTATTGCCGGACGTATTTGACGTATTGGTACTGGTCTGGCTCGCTTGCGGCGGGGTGTTGTTCACGCTGCTGGCGGGCTGCACGGTCTGGCGCGTCTGTTGCGAAAGCACAGTGGAGAAGGGCAACACGCCGCTGTCGTCGGTATTCGACGAGCCGGCGCGGTTGGCTTTCATGGCTTGCTGCGCGGCAGCGGCGGAATCGGTGAGGAAGCTCAGAATCGACATGTCGGTTTCCTTGTCCTTCAAATCGGGGATTCGGCACGGCGGCGCAGACTGCGCGCGGCGTACTCGTCGTTTTCCTTCTGCTCGCGACGCGCGACCCGCACCGCAGTACGGGCTTCTTCGCGCGAGGCGAGCGTGCCGAAGGAGTTCAGGCGGCGCTGCTGCGCCTGCCATTCGCGGCGCGCGGCCGCGAGACGCTCTTCGGCCTGTTCGAGCAGCATGGATTGCTGCCCGATGGCCGTGTCGAGCGTATCGATGAATTGCTGGAAGTTGCGCCAGTCGCAGCCGGCCATGCCCTGAATCGTGGCCGTCTGCATGCGCGTGCGGTACTCGTGACGGTACTCGCGCAGCGATTCGAGCTGACGCTCGACTTCGGCACGCTGCTTCTGGCGTTCGCCGAGCAGCCGTGCGGCTTCGTCCACGTCTTTCTGGGCGAGTTCGATGAGCAACTTGAGGGGCAGGTGGGAGTTCATGGCCGCCTCCGCTTAGTGGAACAGCCCGTGCAACTGGTGCACGGCGTCCGGATAACTGGCCCGCTCGCGCATTCCCTGTTGCAGGAAGCGCTCAAGGCGGGGATACAGCTCGATCGCCTGATCGAGCATCGGGTCGCTGCCCGGCGCGTAGGCACCCACGTTGATGAGGTCGCGATTGCGCTGGTAGCGGGAGAGCATCTGCTTGAAGCGTCGAACCTTGTCGAACTGGCCGTCGTCGATGAGCGCTGCCATCGCGCGGCTGATCGATTGCTCGATGTCGATGGCCGGGTAGTGCCCCGACTCCGCCAACTGACGCGATAGCACGATGTGGCCGTCGAGAATGGCGCGGGCCGAGTCGGCAATCGGGTCCTGCTGGTCGTCGCCTTCGGTGAGCACGGTGTAGAACGCCGTGATCGAGCCGCCACCATCGGGCCCGTTGCCGGCGCGCTCGACCAGGGCCGGCAACTTCGCGAACACAGATGGCGGATAGCCCTTCGTGGCGGGCGGTTCACCGATGGCCAGCGCAATTTCGCGTTGCGCCATGGCGTAACGGGTCAGCGAATCCATGATCAGCAGCACGTCTTTGCCCTGATCGCGGAAATACTCGGCCAATGTCGTGGCGTAGGCGGCGCCTTGCAGGCGCAGCAGCGGCGAGACATCGGCCGGCGCAGCCACGACGACCGAGCGCGCCAGACCGTCAGGTCCGAGAATGTTCTCGATGAAGTCTTTCACTTCGCGGCCGCGCTCGCCGATCAGACCGACGACGATGACCTCGGCCTGCGTGAAGCGGGCCATCATGCCGAGCAGCACGCTCTTGCCTACGCCGGAGCCTGCGAAGAGGCCCATGCGCTGGCCGCGTCCGACGGTGAGCAGCGAGTTGATGGCGCGCACGCCAACGTCGAGTACCGACTCGATGGGCGCACGACCCAGCGGGTTGATCGGCACCGACGCAAGCGAGGCACTCTCGGTCAGGCCGAGCGGGCCGAAGTCGTCGAGCGGCCGGCCGGCGGCGTCGACCACACGGCCAAGCAGCGCTTCGCCGACCGGCAGCCGTTTGCCGTTATGGCGTTGACTGGGCAGGGGGCCGTCGGCGGCGGGTTCCATCGGGAACACACGGGCGCCCGGCAACAGGCCGGCGACTTCCGTCTGCGGCATGAGAAACAGCCGATCGCCGCCAAAGCCGACGACTTCGGCTTCGGCCGTGGCCGGTTCCCGCGAAGGGTCGTGTACCGGCAGCTCGATCAGGCAGCCGGCACCGACCGGCAGACGCAGGCCCACGGCTTCGAGCACGAGACCGGCGGCGCGCGTGAGGCGGCCGCAACGCCGGGTGGGTTCGACGGCGTGCACGTGGGCGATGCGCTCGCGCAGCGTGTTTTGCCAGCGGCGAAGATGTGCGTCGCGTGCGATTTCGCGAGCGCCCAGGGCGACATGCGCGGTAGTTTTCGGTGCTGCGGACTCGGCTGCGGTTGCCGGATCGTTGGCCCCGTTGCCTTCGTTGGCTTCGTTGACCTCGGAGGTGCCGGTCGCTTCGGACTTGGCCGCCGTACTCGCGAGCGAGTCGTCCGCTACAGACGCCGAAGGGGCGTCTTCATGATCGTCGGGTTGCAGGGCGCCGGCCTGCACGGCGTGTTGGGTCGTGTCGATCTCGTCCCACAGGCGCACCGAAGGCATCGTGCCATCGTTCGCCGGGGAGGGCGTGGGCGATGTGTTCGACGTGGCTTCGTCATGCGTGTTCTCGGTGCTGGGCAGCACCGGCGCATGGGCGGCGAGCGGGGTGAGTTCGGCGTTCACCATGGCAGATCCTTGCCCAGCGCGGCCATCACGCGTTGCCAGCGAGTGGCGACGGTGGCGTCGACTTCTCCGCTGGCCGCTTCGGCTTTGCAGCCGCCGCGCTCGATGGTCGGGTCGGCACGCACGGTCCAGCCAGCGGTGCGCAGTTCCGCACCCACATGGGTTTCGACCAGCGCCACGTCTTCCGGATTGAGAAGCAGGCGCGGCGAACCGGTCAGCGGATCGTTGGAAAGCAGCTCGCGCACGATCGGCAGCAGCGTTTCCGGATGAATGGTGAGCGTCTGGCGCAAGGCCTGACGGGCGATGTCGAGCGCGAGACCGAGCAGGGGCTCGGAGACTTCGCGGTCGATGGCGTTCACCGCCGTGCCGAAACCATGCGCGATATCGGCGAGTTGTGCGGCGCGCGCGTCGACTTCTTGCTTGCCTGCGGCCTGTCCGGCGGCATAGCCTTCGGCGTGACCGGCAGCGTAGCCTTGTGCATGGCCTTCGGCGCGTGCTTCCTCACGCCAGGCGGCGATCTGCGCCACGAGCGCGGGATCGTCGAGTGGGCTGGGCGCCTTCGGTTGCGGGGGTGGCGGGGGCGGCGGCGGGTCGAACGACGCCATCTCCCAGCGTTGCCAGGCGGAGAGGCGTTCTTTCGGAATGATGGTCGACATGCGCGCGGGCCCCGTCCGGTTACACGTAAGCGTCGTCGCCGCGGCCGCCGATCATGATGGCGCCCTGATCGGCCAGGCGACGCACCACTTGCAGCACCTTCTTCTGTTCGGCTTCGACTTCCGAGACCCGCACCGGACCGCGCGATTCGAGGTCTTCGCGCAACAGTTCGGCCGCACGCGCCGACATGTTCTTGAAGAACTTCTCGCGCAATTCGACCGGCGCGCCCTTGAGCGCGATGATGAGCGATTCGGACTCGATTTCCTTGAGCAGCACCTGAATGCTGCGGTCTTCCACGTCGAGCAGGTTCTCGAACACGAACATCTCTTCGACGATCTTCGCCGCGAGGTCCGAGTCGTAGTTACGCACGGCTTCGATGACCGACTCTTCGTGCACACCGCCCAGATAGTTGAGGATTTCCGCCGCCGTGCGCACGCCGCCCATCGGGCTGCGCTTGATGTTCTCGCTGCCCGAGAGCAGTTTGGTGAGCACGTCGTTGAGTTCGCGCAACGCGGCCGGCTGAATACCGTCGAGCGTGGCGATACGCAGCACCACGTCGTTGCGCAGACGTTCCGTGAAGAGCGCCAGCACTTCCGACGCCTGATCCCGGTCGAGGTGAACGAGGATCGTGGCGATGATCTGCGGATGCTCGTGTCGGATCAGTTCGGCCACTGCCGTGGAGTCCATCCACTTCAGGCCTTCGATACCGCTGGTGTCGCCACCTTGCAGAATGCGCTCGATCAGGCCGGCGGCCTTGTCGTTACCCAGCGCCTTGTTGAGCACCGAGCGAATGTACTCGGACGAGTCGAGCGAAAGCGCCGAATGCTGTTCGGCTTCGAGCACGAAGTCCTGCAGCACGTCGGCGATCTGATCGCGCGTGACTTGCCGCAGCGAGGCCATGGCCGCACCGAGCTTCTGCACTTCACGTGGCGCGAGGTACTTGAAGACCTCCGCCGCTTCGTCTTCACCCAGCGACATCAGGAGGATGGCGCTGCGTTGGAGTCCCTCAGCCGCGCTCATCGCCACCACCCACCCATGATTTGACTACCGTTGCCACGATCTTCGGATCCTGTCGCGCGACTTGACGCGCGTACTGCAAGTTGCGCTCGTAAGCGCTGAGTTCATTGCTCTTGCCGGGCTCGCCGGCGGCACCCGTACCCTCGGCCCCTTCGGCACCCTCGGCGCCGACTGCCGCACCGGCGAGCGTCGGCTCGGCCGGCGGCGGCGGGCTCAGATGCTTGCGGATGGCCGGACGAATCACGCCGAACCAGAGATAAATGCCGATCAGCCCGATCAGCGCCCATTTGCCGACCTGCTTGGCCAGTTCGATGTTCTGACGCTGACGCCACCACGGCAGGTTAGCTTCCGGATCTTCTTCTACGGTGAACGGGCTGTTGACGATATTGAGCGTGTCGCCGCGCTGGCCCGAGAAGCCGATGGCTTCCTTCGCCAGATTCTGAATCTGGTCGAGCTGTGCTTGCGTGAGCGCCACCATCGCAGCCTTGCCCTTCGCGTCGGTGCCCGGACGATAATTCACGACGATGGCCGCCGACAGGCGCTTCAGCCCGCCCGTGGCCTGCTGGACGTGACGAATCGTGCGGTCGACCTCGTAGTTGACCGTGGCATCCTTGCGATCGCTGCGCGGGCCTTGCGGGGCACTGGCGGCGCTCGCCGGATTGGCACCGTTCTGCTGAGCGAACTGCTGTTGCTGCTGAGTGATCGGCGCGGTGGCCTGACCCGGCGGCTGGTTCGACAGTGCGCCCGGCACGCCGCCCGGCGGCGTAATGCCGATCTGTGTGGCTTCGCTGTTTTGCTGACTGCGCACGGCCTGCTCGCCCGAGTTCGGCTTGTAGTTCTCCGAGGTTTGCTCGACCTGATTGAAGTCGACATCCGCCGTGACCTGCGCGTGCACGTTGCCCGGCCCGACGATCGGGTTCAGGATCGCCTCGATGCGGCGCGCATACGATTGTTCGAGTTCGCGTACGTACTTGAGCTGGCTGGCGTCCAGACCCAGTGCGTTGCCGCTTTGCGCGGAGAGCAGGTTGCCGTTCTGGTCGAGCACCGTGACGTTCTTGACCGGCAGTTCCGGCACGCTGGAGGCCACCATATGAACGATGGCGCTCACTTGTGCGTCGTCCAGCACACGGCCCGGATACAGCGTGACGAGTACCGAAGCGCTCGGCTTTTGCTGCTCGCGCACGAACACCGACGGCTTGGGAATGGCCAGATGCACGCGGGCGGCCTGCACCGCCGAGAGCGATTCGACCGAGCGGGCGAGTTCACCTTCGAGCGCACGCTGGTAATTGACCTGTTCGGCGAACTGGCTGATACCGAACTTCTGGTTATCCATCAGTTCGAAGCCGACCAGACCGCCCTTGGGCAGACCTTGCGAGGCGAGGCGCAACCGCACATCGTGCACCTGCTCGGACGGCACCAGAATGGCACCGCCGCCCTCGGCGAACTTGTACGGCACGTTCATCTGTTGCAGCGACGTGATGATGGCGCCGCCGTCGCGATCGCTCAGGTTGCTGTACAGCACCTTATAGTCGGGGGCACGGCTCCACAGGAAAACCGCAATCAGCAACGCGACAAGGGCCGCGCCGCCGACGAGCAACGGCAGGCGCTCGCGCGAGCGCAACTGCGTCAGCAAGGGCGGCTTGGCGGCAACGTCCGCCGTCTGGGTGGCGGCGTTCATGCGCGGCTCCACGCCAGTGGCGTTAATGTGACGTTCATCGCGGTGGAAGTGCTCACTAACATGCGACAGAATTCTCCGGGTACGCATGGCATCGTGCTCGCGTCCCAGGGATGCTAAGGATTGGAAAGAATCCGGCGCCCGGTGCGCACGATGCCGATGGTCCTGATTATTCGTTGGCGAATATGGAATCGTTCTGTGGATTAGGCGGGTGTTTTGCCGCTAATTAAGGTATTGGGGGCTTGCCAGAGGGTGGTAATCTCCGACGTAACTGATAAAAGGCAAACCGGGCGAAGCGGCGTGATCTCGCGCGCAGCCGGCGCCCATTGAGGACAAGCAACATGGCCATTCCGGGGATCGAATCGGTATTGCAGAAGCTGGGCGGCGTCGCGTCGCAGGCGGCGGGCTCGATCATGGGCACGTCCAGCGCGGGTGCGGGCGCCGCGTCCGCCACGGGCGGGTTCGCGGCTGAACTGGAGGCGTCGCTCAAGCGCGTGTCGTCGGCACAGAGCGGTGCCGAAGCGCAGGCGCGTGCATTTGAAATGGGGGAGCCGGGCGTAGCGCTTAACGACGTCATGGTCGACCTGCAAAAAGCCAACATCGGCTTCCAGATGAGCCTGCAAGTGCGCAACAAGCTTGTTTCGGCCTACACAACTGTGATGAATATGCAGGTGTGAAGCCGGCCGACCGGCGGTCGCCTCACGGCGATGGTTCGCCGGAAGTCATCTGCACCGAAGAAGCCTCGTCTGTCGACGGGGCTTTTTTGTTGCTACCGGGTTAAAAGGACGGTCGTCGCGTCGAGCGCCGGTGGCGACGGTTGGCCCGTCACATTGTGAGGACGTACCTCGGCACTGGTGGCTGCGTCTTCAGGTGGACGGTGTGGATGAGGGCGGGGGGGCGGCAGCCGAAGCGTGCGCCTCACCCTCGGGAGGGACGACGCCCGGGGGGAGTGGCGGTGGCTTGCCGCCGCGGCCCGCTTCGAGTTTGTAGAGCCACGCCAGCAATTCCGCCACCGCCTGATAAAGCTGTGCGGGAATTCGCTGATCGAGGTCGACCTGTGTGAGCAGGCTCACCAGTTCCGGCGATTCGTGGACATAGAGCCCATGTTCGCGCGCGGTGCGCACGATGGTCTCGGCGAGCAGGCCGTAGCCCTTCGCCACTACGCGCGGTGCCGTATCTTTCGCGCCGTAGGCCAGCGCGACTGCTGCCCGGCGTTCCGGTGGCAAGGTCATGCGCCACCTCCCGGCGAAGCGCCGTCCCCGGAAGACAACTCAGGCTGACGGGCCGTGGCATCCGAGGCGGCCGAGGCAGCCGTGGCGGACACAGCCGCGTCGGTCCCCAAGGTGGCGGTATCGATACCCGCCGACCCGGCACTGCCGTCGTCACCCAACGCCCCGAACGACAACTGGCTCGCGACAAGACCGACCGCAGCCAATCGTTGACGCAGTTCCTCGCCTTCATGCGAGAGCAGATCGGCCGACGCTGCGGAGTCCGTCAGCAAACGCGCCTGCAATTGTTGCCCCGACAAGCCGAGATTGACGTCGACCGTGCCCAGCGAAGGCAGGGTCAGGCGCAGATGGGTGTGCCAAGTCGACGCGGCGGCTATCTCGCCCGGCGCGGGTTGCCCGGGGCGCTCCTCAACTTGCCACTCCATCGGTGCCCCCGGCCAGGCCGCGCCATTCCACTGAAACTGCGGATTGACCAGCATGTCGAGTTGTTGACGCACCAACGTCACGCTTTCCGCAGGCGTATTCGCCACGGCGGCGATGGCGCCGGCCGGTCCGTGCGGCGCGGCAGCGGCGGCATTTCCGTCACCCGTTGCCGAGAGCAACGCATCGCCTTCGCGGCCGCTCGGTAACACAGTGCTCGTCGTATGCGCCACGCTGGCGGCGTGGGCAAGCGCCGTCGCCGTGTTGGGTAAATTCGCGGTGGCATGCAGACCGCCATCGGCGGCATCGCCCGCGACGGGCTGAGCCGTCTGTCCCGGCAGCCCCGGTTGTGCGGACGATGCAACCGCCGTCGACACGGAAGGACCCGGCACCGGCCAGGCGGCGGCAAGCGACGCCTCGGCCGCCGCAGGGCCCAACAGGCGAGTGAGCGGGCCGGGGCCGGGCAGTGTGGCGTCGGCGCCTGCGGCGCGCAGTTGCGCTGCAAGGTTGGCAGACGCTGGCCAGCGCAACTGCGGCTCGGCCTGCAATTGTTCGAACGACCGGCTCCCGGACGCCCATTGCGCCAGATGCGATTCATAGAACAGCCCGCTCGTCGACAGCGCTTCTTTTAGCGCGGCGGCCAGCAGCGGTGCGAGCGCGGGCGCGCCGTTCCCGGGGGCGGCGGGCCAGACGGGCGTGCTTGCCTGCACGGGGCCGGGCGAATCGGGCGCGAGGCGCAGGATCGTATCGATGGTGCGTGCCGCGGCGGAAAGCGTGGCCTGCTGAACGGGCGTGGGCAGCCGCGCAGCGGTTTGCGTCGGCGTGTTGCCGAGACTGACGGCGGCGGGTGAGGTTCGGGTGGCAAGATCGCCGAGGGCGGACGTGGCGTCGCCCGTGGGTTGTGTGCCGGCAACAGCGCTCGGGGCGGTTGAGGACGACACACCCTGCCCGAGGCCGAGCAATGAATCGAGTCGCCGTGCAAGCGTCGTGGCCAGCACCGAGTCCAGACCGGCCATGCCTTACTCCGAAATGCGGGCGCCTCAGGTGCCCAGGTTCAGGCCGTAGACTTCGTGCAGGGCACGTTGACGGCGCGTGCTGTTGATCATGGCGTCGAGGTGCGCCAGATGCGGCACCGCGAGGTCGCGAATCGCGGCGTCGTCGGCCAGAATGCGGCGGATGATCTCGTGCTTGCGTGCGCGTTCGTCTTCGGTGAGCGGCTGGGCGGCGTCGAGTTGCTTGATCGAATCGACTTGCGCACGATACTGCGCCTCAAGGTCGATGAGAGCGTCCCAGTCGCCGTCGCGCGCGACACCAAGCATACGCTCCGTGAGACCGGCAATACTTTCGTAGCAGTTCAGCAAGGTCGTCGCTTCACTCATAACGCGCTCCGGTGCCCGCCTGTACGGCGGGGGCACCCGTGCCGGCAGCCGGAGCGATCTCTCGCCAGGCAGATGCAATCGTGTCGAGCAGGGTGTCGACTTCTCTGACTTTGGCGACGTCGTTCTCGAGATTGGCTTCGAGCAGACGGCGCCCCATGTAGTCGTACAGATCGCGAAGGTTGCGGGACAGTTCCCCCCCCACCTCCATATTCAATCCGTCGCGCAGGCCGCCGATGATGCCGATGGCTTTCGAGAGCGCCAGTCCGCGCTCCGCGATGCGGCCATCTTCAAAATGGATACGGGCCTTCGTGAGGGCCGCCTTGGCGCCGTCGAACAGCATCGTAATGAGTTGATGCGGACTCGCGGCGATGACACCCGTTTCGAGTCCGACCTTGCGATAGGCGTTGGCGGCGTTTTGACCGTACATGAGCGATCTCCGTGAGCCGGGCCTACTTCGACGACGAAGACGACGAAGACGAACCCCCCAGCACCTGCTTGAGGTAGTCGCTGGTGTTCTGAAGCTTCGACATGGTCGCATCGAGCGCGGTGAACTGCGCCAGATAGCGGTTCTGCATCTGTGTCATCTGGTCCTGCCAGTCGCTTTCCTGCTGCTGCACTTGCTTGATACTGGCGTTCAGATTCGACTGGGCCGTACTGATGGCGCCCTTCGCACTCAGGAAGTTGCTGACCTGGTTAGACAGCAGCGACGCATAGCCCTGCGAAAAATTGATGGTGCCACGGTTGCCAAGGTTGGTGCCCGTGACCTGAATCTTGAGACCGTCGGTCTGCGAACCCGCCGCACCGGTCAGATACTGACCGCTGCCCGTGGCGATCACACCGCCGATCGAGCCGCCGACATCGACTCCGTCGGTGCTGGGCGAAACGCCGGTGCCGAACAGGGCGGTCATGGCGTTACCCGACGTGACGCGCACGTTCGAGGCCGAGCCATAGCGGTTCGACGTAATCGACAGCACCCCATTGGTCTGCTTGACCGTTACGGTCGAGCCGTTCGCCACGAACTGCGAGTTGCCGTTGATCGCGGCCTGCAATGCGGCGGCCATCTTGTCGGGCGTATAGATGCCGTTCGGGATGGTGATGGTCGTGCTCTTGCCGTCGACCTGCACCGTCAACGTATTGTTGGTGCCGTCGATGACGGTGTTCGCCGGCAGGGTCGCGTTCGAGGTGAGCGTGCCTTGGGTCGCCAGACGCGTAATGACCACATCGTACTGACCCGGTTGCGTATTGCTCGTCGAGCCCTGATAGCTGATCAGACTGTCGGTGGTCGTGCCGTTCGTGGCGAGCAACGAAGCGAGCTGTGCGAAGCCGCCCGAGCTGATCGCCTTTTGCAATTTGGTCGTGTCGACGGCGAGCTGCCCCGACGTATCCGTGGCGCTGCCGGTGCCGTCACCCGCCTGGAACGTCACGCCGATATCCGCGAGCGATGTGAGCACCGATCCCGAGACCCCCGGCAGCTTGCCGTTCAGGATCTGCTGGATCTGGGTGGTGATCATCTGCGTGGTCGTATCGCCAATCAGCGGACCGTTGTTGTTCGAGGTACTGCCAGGCGTGGCGCTCGACTTATCGAAATACGTGAGCTTGCCGATGGCCGAGTGCAGCGTGTTGTAGGCGCTGACGAAGTCGTTGACGGCCTTGGTCACGCCGTCGCTGTTGTTGCTGACGTTGACGGTGGTCGTGCCGGTCTTGAGCAGGTTCATCGTCAGACCCTGCACGGCGCTCTTGACCGTGTTGGTCGGGCTCGACACGGCCAGACCGTTGATGGTCAGGTTCGCGTTCTGGCCCGCGGCCGTCTGCGTCAGGTTTTGAGTCCCCGTGGGGTCATACGCCAGCATGTTCGTAAGCGCGGCGTCGCCCCCGGCGGCGACATCCACTTTCATGCTCATCGTCTGACCGGTCTGTGTCGAGGTCAGGACCAGGCGGTTAGGCGTGGCGCTGCCGTCATTGACGATGGTGGCCGTCACCCCGCCGTTGGCGGCATTGATGGCGTCGCGAATGCCTTGCAGCGAGTTGTTCTTGTCCGTGATCGTGACGCTGAACGGCGCCTGTTGCGCGTTCGGTGCGAAGCTCGCGCCGGTGTACGTGCCGTTGGCGAGCGTGCCGCCCGAGATCGTGCCGAAGCTGAACGTGAGCTTGGTGGACGTGCCGCTGCCGATCGAGGCGGCGGGGTCCGACACGCCGATCGTCGACAGGCTTTGCGCCTGGGCCAACTGCGTCGTGTTGATGGTATAGCTGCCGGCTTTCGCCGTGGTGTCTGCCGACGCCGTCAGAAATGTCGCATCGCCCGGTGTGGCGGTCATCTGAAGGAATGACGATGCCGAGGACAGGTTCGATAAGGACGACTGAAACGAACTCAGCGCCGATTGCAGACTGCCGAGCGCCGAGACCTTGGTCTGATAGCTGGCCTCTTGCGACTTGAGCAAATTGAGCTTTTGCGTCGCCGGCTGCATCAGACTGGTGACGAGCGCGTTCACGTCCAGTCCCGAGCCAATGCCCGGTGACGAAATTGAGCCCGTAGTACTGCTGCCAGTGGTCGCCATAAATTGCTCGCTCTCAAAAATAGTTGCTCAACTCGCAAAACGCAGGCTTGAAAAAGCGGCCTTTGTAATGCTTGCGGCGACGCCCCCCGCGAAGGTGGCGCCGCCGGCGGCCCGGCAAAGTTGCCGCCGGGCGTTACCTCATGCCAAACAGGCGCTTACTGGAGAAGCTTCAGCACTTGTTGCGGCAGTTGGTTTGCCTGGGCCAGCATCGAGATACCGGCTTGTTGCAGGATCTGCGACTTGGTCAGGTTGGCCGTTTCAGCAGCGTAGTCCGTGTCTTGCACGCCCGAACGCGCCGAGGTCAGGTTCTGCGTCGTGGTCGACAGGCTCGAAATCGTCGACTGGAAGCGGTTTTGAATAGCGCCCAGGGTCGATTGCAGCGTGTCAACGGTGCTGATGGCCGAGTCGATCTGCGACAGCATCAGCGTGGCGCTGTTGACCGTCTTCACGTCGGCTTGTGCCAGGCTACCGCTCGTGGCGTAGGTCGTAGCTGCCGTCGGCAGGCCCAGCTTGGTCAGCGTTGCCGCCGTACCGCCGCTGATCTGGAATGCCTGACCCGAGCTGAGGTGCATCTTGCCCGTGGTGTCGACATACGCGTTCACGCCGCTGTTCGACGAGTTGATCGCGTTAGCCAGGTCGGTAGCGCTGTTCATCTTGCCGGTGATGTTCGTGGCCTTGCCGTTCACGGTCAGGACCAGGTCACCTGCAGCCAGCGTTTGCGAGAACGTCGATGCGACGGCGGTCGACGTGGTCGTCGAACCGGCGGCGGCACCGGCAACTGCCATGCCCAGCGTGGTGGCGTCGGCACCGGCGACCGTCAGCGTTTGGGCCGGGTCGGTGTTGGTGATCGCGATTTCGCCAGCCGAGTTGACCGAAGCGACGTTGCCCGTGAAGCCGGCGGTTTGCGCGGCGGTGTTGATCGCCGTTGCCAGGTCAGCCGAGCTGTTGTACGTGCCAGCCTTGACGTTGACGGCCGTGCCTGCGCCCAGCTGAACGGTCAGCGCGGCGACGGTGAAGCTCAGCGGGTTTGTGGCCGAGGACGTTTGAGCGACCGAACCGATGCTCGCGATCGTCATGCTTTGTTGCAGGTTGACCGAGATGGTCTGACCGGCGTTGGCGCCGACCTGGAAGTTCGCCGTGCCCATCGAGCCGTCGAGCACGTTCAGGCCGTTGAACGACGTTTGGGTGGCCAGACGGTTCACTTCAGCCAGACGCTGCTGAACTTCCTGGTCCAGTGCTGCGCGGTCCGAAGCCGAGTTCGTCGAGTTGGTCGACTGAACAGCCAGCGTACGGATACGTTGCAGGTTGTCGGTGATCGACGACAGGGCGCCCGCAGCGGTTTGCACCAGCGAGATACCGTCGTTGGCGTTGCGCTGAGCTTGCTGCGTGCCGTTGATCTGGGCCGACATACGGTCCGTGATCGCGAGGCCAGCGGCATCGTCAGCCGCGCTGTTGATGCGCATGCCCGACGACAGACGGGTGATCGAGGTCTGCAGGCCCGATTGCGACGTATTCAGGTTACGTTGTGCAACCAGCGAGAAGATATTGGTATTGATGACAGATGACATTTAGCCACTCCTTTCCCAAAATTTTTGGCTCCGGCTTAAGCGCCGTAACTTTGGCTCACCAGCCAATCGCCGAAAGCCGCCGTTGTAGGGGATATCGGACGGCCATTGGGAAAATTTAGGGTGATTTCACAAAATGCTCTCTCACCCCCCATCGACTGACCCCGTCGATGTCGGAAAAACGCTAGTGGGCCAGTCTACAAATTTCCTCCACGATTGATTCGTCAAGGAAAGGGGCAATGTGCCGCCTATTCATACCCTGTAAGGCTTAGAGAGGTGGCGACGTCTGGCGTCGCGCAAGTGGCGGGGAGGGCGATTCTCAACCGATGGCACGGTGCGGTGGGGGGAGAAAAATTTTTTTCCGCCGCCATGAGAATTCTTCGCGCAGAGGGTCTGCGGTGTCCGAAAAGGACATGGCCCGCTGTCGCGGGCCATGAAGTGAGTACTTAATTCGCAGAAAGTGTGAGGCCCGGAGCGCTATGCGCAGACCGGTCCCATCTCGGCGCTGACCAGGCCGTGTTGCATCACGTAGTACGTGAGTTCGGCGTTATTGTTCAGACGCATCTTCTCAAGCAGACGGGTGCGATACACGCTCACGGTCTTGACCGAGAGCGAGAGTGCGTTGGCAATATCGGTCAGACGCTTGCCCGAGCCGATCATGCAAAGCGTCTGGTACTCGCGGTCGGACAGGCGCTCGTGGGGCGGCTGGTCGGCGTCCGGGCCGAGGTAGTCGGCGAGTGTTTCCGCGACCATCGGGCTCACGTACTTACGGCCGGAGGCGACCTGACGCACGGCCGAGACCAGTTGCTGGGCGTTCGAGCGTTTGCTCAGGTAACCCGCGGCGCCGGCCTTGAGCGCGCGCAACGCGAACTGGCCTTCCCCATACATGCTGAAGATCATGATCGGCAAACGGGGATGTTTGCGTCGCAAGGTCTTGAGAATCTCAAGACCGTTCGTGTCGGGCAGGGAAATGTCGAGCAGGACAATGTCCCACTGGGCGGCGTCTGTCATCTCCAGCGCTTCCGCGCCGCAATCGGCCTCGCCGATGACGGCGATGCTCCCGCTATCGGAGAGCAATTGCCGGACGCCCTGGCGCACGATGGCGTGGTCGTCGACGATGAGCACTCTAAGCGTCATGATGCGTATCCGTGAAGAGCAAGCGATTCCGGGTCATGGAAGCCGGCCGGGGCCAGCAGGATTTGATGCCAGGGAAGCCGTGCACTTACGAGCGTTCCCGATCCTTGCGCACTACCAACACGCAGCGTGCCGCCGAGCGCCGTACAGCGCTCGCGCATGCCCACCAATCCGAAATGTCCCTGCTTGCGACGCGCGCCGCGGCCCAGGCCGCAACCGTCGTCGGAAATCGTGAGTTTGAGTGAACGATGGCCACCGTCGAGCGCCACGACAACGCGTGAGGCGCGTGCATGCCGGGCAACGTTGGTCAGCGCTTCCTGCGCGATACGGTACAAAGCCAGAACCGCGTCAGGGGAAAGATTGGCAACGCGCTCGCGCGTCACGTCGTCGCAGCGCCAGATGCACGTAAGACCGCTCTGCTCGCCGAAGCCGCGCAACCAGCCACGCAGCGCCGCAACGAGACCCGCGTCGAGCACGGGCGGACGGTTGCGGCCAACGAGTTCGTCAGCCGCGTCTTGTGCAGCGGTTGCCGCGTTCTGAATCTGGGCGCACAGGGATTGCCATTCGGCGGCGTCGGCCGGCGGGCGCGTGCCCAGACGCGCTACGACCAATTGCAATGCCGTGAGGTGTGCGCCAAGGCCGTCGTGAATTTCCTGTGCCAGACGGGTGCGCTCGGCTTCGCGAGCCGCATCGATCTTACGGGCGACAGATTGTGCCAACGGACGCGCCGATGCCCGCGCAGGGCGCGAGGCAGGCTCTGCCGGCAACGTCATGTCGCAGACGGCAGGCTGATCCGATACCGGCGTCGCGGCGCGCGCGTGCAACGTGTCGTTAAGCGACACGCGACGTCTCGCAGCCTGTGCGGCAGGATCGACGAGATACGGCATGGAGGCAAATCCCTGAGAGAAAAAGTCCCGTGCCGCAACCCACGCGGCGAGACCCACATTCAATTTAACAAACTTTACATTTCGTCACAATTACACGCAGCGGGCATCCGCGTGGTTGACAGCGAAGCGTAACTATTTGATTTGGATCAAGAAGTTTTAGCTTGCTTGAAGAGGATTCTGCGGAGGCCCCAAATATATCAGGGTTTGTCCTAGCATATCCAGTCGAGCGTATGTTTCAAACGACATTTTCGATCTAAACAATTGTAACGCCTTAATTTTTATCGTGACTTCATACAGTTGTGATTTTCTTTCAGGCGAGGGCGCGGGTATACCACGCGCATCATCGGTAAATTGACCTTGGTAACGTTCCCTATGGGGCGTTGTGTTCGGTCTCCGAATCTAGAGGGAGCGTGACGGTCACGATCAGGCCGCAGCCGTCATCGCCCGGCGCCAATGTCACCGTGCCGTGACTGGCCGCCACGATTTCCTTGACGATGGCCAGCCCCAGCCCGGTGCCGGGCTGACCCGGAGGGGCATTGCGGTAGAAACGCTCGAACACGCGCTGACGTGCCTCGGCGTGAATCCCGGGGCCATCGTCGATCACGCGCAGGCGGGCTGAATTGTCCCGGCGGTCGATAGCAACGGTCACACGTCCACCTTCGTGGATATAGCGGATCGCATTGTCGACAAGATTCATGACCATCGCGTGAAACAGCTCGCCATTGCCCGCCACCCACATGTGGGTCTCCGACGTTTCCAGCCCGAGATCGATGTTGCGCCGTTGCGCGAGCGCGACGAGTTCCTCGAGCACCCCCGCCGCCGCTGAGACCAGATCCACCCGCGAGCGCGAGAACGCCGGAGTGTCGGCCGCCTCGGCCTGCGAGAGCAGCAACAACTTGTTGGTCAGATCCGCCAGCCCGCGACTGCTCGTTTGCATGGCGGCGAGCACGTCGGCGAGCGCTGCACGATCGTCTAGCTGGGCGGCGAATTGCAATTGTGTGTCGAGCAGCGTGAGCGGCGTGCGCAACTGATGAGCCGCGTCGGCCACGAAGCGCCGCTGTTGCTGCGCCTGCGCCGAGAGGCGCTGGATGCAAAGATTGATGGCATCGACGATCGGGCGCAGTTCGGTTTGCAGTTGTCCCGCGCGGATTGGTACCAGTTCCTGCGGCGCGCGTCCGGCGACTTCGTCCTTGAGGCGGATGAGCGGATGCAATTCGACCGTCAGTCCGATGAGCACCAGCACGGCGGCGAGCGCGGCCATGGCGATTTGCCGGTGCAACGACGGCTCCCACAACTGCGCCAGCATCTCGTCGTGCGCGTGCATGGTTTCGGCCACCACCACCGCGACCTTGTGCGGCGTGCCCGAGTCGTACATCGTGCGCACGAAGCTGATGGCGCGCAGCGGCTCGCCGTTCACCTCGATGTTCGAGTAGGCCGGCACCGTCTTGGGAAAGAGCGCCGGATGCGGAAAGTCCGGCGGGCCGGCGAGCAGCCGGCCGTCTTGCGTGATGACCTGATAGAACACCCGGTCGCGCGCGGGAGACGCGAACAGCTCCAGCGCCGACGGCGGCACGCTCGCGCGCAAGGCCCCGTCAACCCACGTCAGTTCGCCAGCGATCACCTGTGCGGACGTGAGCAGCGCGCGGTCCTGCACGAGTTCCGCGGTGTCGCGCGCGCTCCGATGCGCCAGCCACGCGCTCGCCCCGATATAGAGCGAGAGCGGCAGCATCAGCCACATCAGCAGCCGCACGCGCAGACTAAGCATCTCTTTCGCGCAACAAATAGCCCAGACCACGCAGGGTCATGATGGCGGCACGGCTCGTTTCGAGCTTCTTGCGCAACCGGTGAATGTAGATCTCGATGGCGTCGGCGCTCGGTTCGTCGTCCAGACCGAACACGCCGTCGACCAAGGCACTCTTGGCGACCGTTTTGCCCTGCTTGCGCATGAGGATCTCGAGTACGGCATGTTCGCGCGACGGCAATGCGAGCGGCGCGCCCGCAATGGTGAACTGCCGTGTGCCCGTCTGATAGCTCAGATCGGCACACACGAGATCGGCGCTCTGCTCGGGCGAGTGGCGGCGCGCAAGCGCCTTCACGCGCGCGATCAACTCGCGCACCTCGAACGGCTTCACCAGATAATCGTCGGCCCCGGCGCCAAGACAGTCGACCTTTTCGTCGACCGACCCGCTGGCTGTGAGAATGATCACGGGCACGTTGTTGCGTCGCTCGCGCAGGCGTCGAAGCACGTGCTTGCCACCGAGTTTGGGCAACATGAGATCGAGCAGCACCACGTCGTACGTCTCGGTTTGCAGCAGACGGTCGGCCGCGTCGCCATCGCGTGCGGCGTCGACAGTGAAGTTGTCGTCGCGCAGCATGCGGGCGAGCCAGTGGGCCAGCGTGTCGTTGTCTTCGATCAGCAGCAGTTTCATAACGGCAAAAGCGGAATGCGACGGCGAGTGTGCCCGTGGAACCTGCGTAAGCCAACAGCGGGTAAACACCCATCCAATGAGAGTGAAAACCTGCATCGGGCGAAAGCTGGATGAAAGATTCGCTTCTCTACAATCGGGAGCATGGCAGAAGCGTCGACTGAGAAGACCGCTGCCCTGACCCTGCGGGCAACCACGCGAGGTCGGCCGGCGCCGCAATTGAAGGCTCGGGCCATTATCCCTAAAAACGATGGAGACACCACAATGCGAGCAAGCCTTGGCGTGCGTGCGCCGAAAGCCTTCATGAAACCTGTTCTGGCCGCCGTTCTCGGCGCCTCGCTGGCGTTGGCTGCCGTGCCCGGTTTCGCCGCCGATAGCGGCAAGATCACGATCATGGTCGGTGGCATCACGAAGATGGTCTATCTGCCGGCCAAGCTCGCCGAGCAGCTCGGGTACTTCAAGGAAGAGGGTCTGAACGTCGAGCTGCTGTCGCAGCCCGCCGGTGTCGACGCCGAAAACGAATTGCTTGCCGGCGCCGTGCAGGCGGTGGTCGGCTTCTACGATCACTCGATCGATTTGCAGAGCAAGGGCAAGGAAATCCAGGCCATCGTGATCTTCGGTCAGGTGCCGGGCGAAGTCGAGCTGGTCAACGCGAAGAGCAAGGACACCATCAAGAGCATGGCCGACGTGAAGGGCAAGACCCTTGGCGTGACCGGGCTGGGCTCGTCGACGAACTTCCTCACGCAATACCTCGCGGCCAAACATGGCCTGACCTCGGCACAGTATTCCGTGCTGCCGGTCGGTGCCGACAACACGTTCATTGCGGCGATCAAGCAAAACCGTATCGACGCGGGCATGACCACCGAGCCGACCGCCTCGCAGTTGCTCAAAACCGGCGACGCCGCCGTGCTGGTCGACATGCGCACGATGGAGGGCACGGTCGCCGCGCTGGGCGGCGCTTACCCGGCGTCGAGCCTTTACGTGCAACGCGCCTGGCTCGACAAGCACAAGCCCGAAGCGGCCAAGCTCGCGCGTGCGTTCGTGAAGACGCTCAAGTTCATCAATACGCACTCGGCCGCCGAGATTGCCGAGAAGATGCCGAAGGACTACTACGGCAACAACAAGGCGCTGTACGTGCAGGCGCTGCAGAACTCGCTGCCGATGTACTCGCCGGACGGGCGCATGCCCAAGGACGGTCCCGAGACCGTGCTCAAGGTGCTCTCCGCGTTCAATCCGAACGTCAAGGGCAAGCACATCGATCTGTCGAAGACGTACACCAACGAGTTCGTCGATCAGGTGAAGTAATCGCCGATCCGGCGCGATCCGTTCGCCACCCTTTGACCCTGTAATACCGGCGCGCGGTTTGTTCGACGCGCAGCCAACCGAGCCGTCCGCACCCGACAACCGTCCGGTGTGCGGGCGGGCTCACCCCCAAGAAACTGCAACGACACCGTCGGACCTTCGACGAAGCCACCGAGGAGCCGGGCACATGACCCAGACCATCACCCCCACGGCGCCGGCACGCGCTGCGAGCCCTGTCTCGCGTGACACGCCCGCCATTGAATTCGACAACGTGTCGTGCCGCTTCATCTCCCCGGATGGCAAGGCGACCGTCGCGCTGCGCAACTTCAGCATGTCGGTCGCACGCGGCGAGTTCGTCGCCATTGTCGGCCCTACCGGCTGCGGCAAATCGACCACGCTGTCGATGATTACCGGCCTGCTGCGCCCCACGGCGGGCAGCGTGCGTGTGATGGGCCAGCCCGTGAACGGTATCGATCCGCGCATCGGCTTCGTCTTCCAGAACGACGCCGTGTTCCCGTGGCGCAGCGTGCGCGATAACGTGGCTGCCGGTCCGCTGTTTCGCGGCCAGTCGAAAGACGCCGCTTACGCGCAAGCCGATGAGTGGATCAAGCGCGTAGGCCTCGACAAGTTCGGCAGCCATTACCCGCATCAACTCTCGGGCGGCATGCGCAAACGCGTGGCGCTCGCGCAGACGTTCATCAACAACCCCGAAATCCTGCTGATGGACGAACCGTTCTCGGCGCTCGACATGCAAACGCGCACGCTCATGCAAGACGAGCTGCTGCAACTGTGGTCGTCGACGTCGGGCTCGGTGGTGTTCGTCACCCACGATCTGGAAGAAGCGATTGCGCTGGCGGATCGCGTGTTCGTGCTCACGGCGCGCCCCGCCACGTTGAAGAACGTCTACACGATCGATTTGCCGCGTCCGCGCGTGATGTCGGAGATTCGTTACGAGCAGCGCTTTATCGATATCTCGCGCGAAATCTGGGCAGATCTGCGCGAAGAAGTGAAGATCGGTTGAGCGTGCGTGGCCCCGCCGGGGCTGCGTCAGTGAGTCAGCAGGTGAGTGATTAAGCGGGCCGTGTTGCCGTGAACTGCAACGTGTGCCTTTGCCGTCAGGAGGAGGGTATGAACATGAGTGAACAGGCCGTAATGGCAGGGTTCGGCGACGCCGATCTCGCGCGCGAGGAAGCCGTCGCGCAGCGCCGTATCAAACAACGTCGCGCGCTGGTGATTTTTCTGCGCGTGGCGATTCTGGTGGTCGGACTGGGCGGCTGGGAGTTGTCGGCGCGTCTGGGCTGGATCGATCCGTTCTTCTTCTCGCAGCCCAGTCTGATCGTCCAGCAAATTTATGACTGGTGCGTGGAGGGTACGTCGCAGGGGCCGCTCTGGACACAGGTGCTCGTCACGCTCGAAGAGACCGTGCTGGGCTTTCTCATCGGGGGTGTCGCCGGCGTGATCTGCGGCATTGTGCTCGGGCGCAACAAGCTGCTCTCGGACGTCTTCAGTCTCTATATTCAGATTGCCAACTCGATTCCGCGCGTGGTGCTCGGCTCGATTTTCGTGATCGCGTTCGGTCTGGGCATGGCGTCGAAGGTGGCGCTCGCCGTGGTGATGGTGTTCTTCGTGGTGTTCGCAAACGCTTTCCAGGGTGTGCGCGAAGCCGACCGCTACATGATCGCGAATGCGCAGATTCTGGGCGCGTCGCGCCGTCAGGTCACGATGTCGGTGGTGATTCCGTCGGCACTCTCGTGGATTCTCGCCAGCTTGCATGTGAGCTTCGGCTTTGCCCTCGTGGGCGCGGTGGTCGGTGAGTTCCTTGGCTCGAAGCAAGGCATCGGTCTGCTGATCTCGACCGCGCAAGGAGCGTTCAACGCGAGCGGCGTGTTTGCCGCGATGATCGTGCTGGCGGTCGTGGCGCTGGGCGCGGATTATTTGCTGACCTCGCTCGAGAAGCGTTTGCTGAAGTGGCGTCCGGCTGCGTTCAGCAACGAGTGAGTCCGCGAATCTGGCGCTAGCCGCCAGCGCATGAAAAAACGGCGCCATTCCTTGCGGATGGCGCCGTTGTCGTTTGACGGGGACGCGCGAGGCGTCCCGCTGTTTTACCGCGCTCAGATGTTGAGCTTCGTGACCTTCGTGCCTTCGATGTTCAGGTTCGCCATGAGACCGGCGTTGGTCATCACGATCACTTCCACCGGCGAGGTCGCGGTGTTCAGATCGACCGCACCGTTGGCACCGATCTTGACCAGTGCAACCGAGGCGTCGGCGCCGGCTGTCCACCCGTCGGTGCGCTGGAATTTGTCGAGCGCGTCCTGCGTCATGAACAGGAAGATGACGGCCTTGGACTGCGCACCGATCTGCAGACCGAACGACGCCGTCACCGTGTTGTAATAGCCCCTCGTTGCGCCGCCCACACGCAGTGCGCCTTCGCCGTACTCGCCGCCGACAACGAAACCGGCTTGCAGCACCGACGGGAATACGAGCACACCGCGCGCCTTGCTCACCAACTCGCGTGAGCCCTTCACGGAGGCATACATCTTGTCGAGCGCGCCGTTCACCGAAGCATCGATCTCGCGACGCTTATTGGCGTTTGCGCCGGCCGAGTTGTCGCTCTTGTCGGCCTGCGACGGCGTGGTCGTGGTACAGCCGGCGAGCGCGAACGCGGCGGCGGCGACTGCGACGGAAGTTTTCATCAGGAATTCGCGTTTTTGCATTTTCTCCCTCCAGGTAGCGCGTGTGCCGAGCGCGATGCGCGGCGGCATGGATGCGGATAAAACGTCTGGCCGATGCCGTGCCTCATGCGGGGTGCGGCGCTTCGGCATTGAAGCGGATGAAGAGATCGATCGTTCGGCATCCGATGGATGCGACCGTCGACTCGCGCGCGACGCCCGAAGGCCCGTTTCGCGATACCGCGAAAAGCGCGAACCGTGCGTCGGCTTGACGTCGATTATGCGGTCTCCATTGATATTGTCAAGAAAATAGCGCGACAAGTTCCGCTAACGTGCGGCTATCTTTGGTTAAGTTGTAGGTATCCGCCTACGTGCACTTGCGCACGTATTCTTCCTTAAGCGCTTTGCGCGGGTTAGTGCGTGTAGGAATGTCGACGCGATCGCCGGCGGGGGAGTCGACGCGCTTGTCCCGCGTATAAACCGGCTTGTCCGGCGTATTCGCGATCTTGTCGGCGAGCGCGCGGCATTCGTTGCGCAGTGACGGCGATCCGGCTCCGGAGGCGGCGGCCTGTTCGGCGGCCTGATCGCGCGCCGCCTTCGAGCATTGCTCGGGGGGAAGCGCGCGGCCGACGTTGTCGAAACACACGGGCGTTTGCGCGAAGGCGAAGCCGCTGAGGCTGAGCAGTGCAGCGGTGGTGGAGGCCTGCAAAAGGCGTTTGATCGGCGCGCACGCTTGCACAAATTCCGCAGTGCGAAGCATCTGAGACGTGAGCGTGCGTGATGCGGGTGCAGCGGACATCGGGGACAGCGTGGCGGTGCGGCGTGGCATCGTCGATCTCCTCAATGGGGCCCGCCGTGGCGCGGGTTCGCCTATTCTGGCACCGCCCCGGCCGTATTGTCGATAGCCGCGACGCCGTGCCGCGCCGCCAGGGTGCCCGGGCGGTCGGTGCGCAACTCCAGCCGGTAGCCCACGCCGTAGATCGAGCGCACGATTTCCTCGTCGGGCCGGATCGCCTGCAATTTACGACGCAGGTTCTTGATATGACTGTCGACTGTGCGGTCGGCCACTACGCGGTGATCATCGTACATCCGGTCGAGCAGGTGGGCGCGCGGGAACGTCTTGTCGGGGTGGCTGGCAAGCGTGGCGAGCAGGCGCAATTCGACCGGCGTGAGCGGAAGTTCGTGGCCGTCGAGTCGCGCGTGATGACGCACGGCGTCGATCACGAGGGCAGGCTGTTGCGGCGCGGCGGCGGCAGTGCCGCCATTGACGGAGGCAGCGCGGACCCGGCGCAGGATCGCCTTCACGCGTGCGACCACTTCGCGCGGGCTGAAGGGCTTGCAGATGTAGTCGTCGGCACCGAGTTCGAGTCCGAGCAACCGATCGGTCTCGGCGGCACGGGCCGTCAGCATCACGATCGGGACTTCGGAGATTTCGCGCACGGCGCGGCAGACTTCGAGACCATCCATGCCCGGGAGCATCAGATCGAGCAGCACCAGACGCGGCTCGGTCGCCCGCACGGCCGGGAGTACGTCGCGTCCGTCAGAGAGAATGCGGCACGGCATGCCGGCCACGCGCAGGTATTCCGCGAGCAACGCGGCGAGCTTGGGTTCGTCTTCAACGATCAGAATCGGGGCGGCGTCGGAGAGTGTCATCGCGTCGGTCGGTGATCGAAGGGCGGAATGAGGCGAGGCGGTCTGCGAAATCGAATGCATGGGAGACGGACTCAACACAAGGTCGTGAGGGCTTGGGTGGCAAAACCGGACGTGCTCGCACCGCACAACGATCCGGCGCACAGGCCGCTCGTACTGGCGGGCGCAGCGCGGTGACAGGGCAGTGTGATCGTCAGTGCGAGCCCGCCCAATGGAGAGTGCCGCGCAACGATCCCTCCGCCGTGCGCCTCCACGATGTGTTTGCACAGCGCGAGCCCCAGACCGGCGCCGCCGCTGCGCCGGCTGCGCGACGCTTCCACGCGGAACAGGCGCTCGAACAGACGTGGCAGGGCGTCGTCCGGCACACCCGGCGCCGAGTCTTCGATCTCGAGACGCAGTTGCGTGTCGGTCGATGACAGGTACACGCGCACCGCACCGCCACCGTCGGTGTAGCGCAACGAATTCTCAAACAGGTTGCCGAGCAACTGCGTGAGACGGTGCAGATCGCCGTTGACGAAGCGTGCATCGTCGGGGATATGGACGTTCAGCGAAATGCCCTTGGCCTCAAACCAGTCGCCGAACGCCGCCACCGACGTGGCCACGCGCTCGGTAATGTCGACGGGGGCAAAGTCGTAGGTCAGCGCGCCCACGTCGGAGAGCGACAGCTCATACAAGTCGTCGATCAGCTTCGAGAGCAGCGAAATTTCAACGCGCAGCGAGGCAAGCGCGTCCTGCGTGAGCGGACGTACGCCATCTTCCATTGCTTCGATTTCGCCGCGCAGCACCGAGAGCGGCGTGCGCAACTCGTGCGAGATGTCGGCGAGCAGGTCTCGGCGCAGACGGTCGTTGCGCGAAAGGGTGTCGGCGAGCCGGTTCAGGTCGACGGCGAGGCGCGCAAGTTCGTCGGTGCCGGCCGTGGGTGCGCGCGCGCTGTAGTCGCCCATCGCCATGCGGTGCGTGGCGTCCAGCAGCGGGGTGACGGGCACGAGCAGTCGCTGGGCGAGGCGCAATGCGACGGCGCCAAGAAGTGCTACGCCCAGCACCGTCAGGTACATGAGGTTGTCGCCGCGCAGCCAACTATGGCCGGTCATGGCGGCTCGCACCACGAGTGCCGTCGCCGTCATGGTGACCAGTCCTGTCGCGAAGATCGCGAGGAACAGCTTGCGAGTGATACCGGAGTTCATGCGCTGGATAACCGGGCTAAGGGTGGCGGCGGGTAATGGAACGAAAGCCTGACGGGGCGGGCCGGTGCGCGTGCCTGCCGACGATGGCGGGCCATTTTCTCAGCTTCGGGGAGGCGCGCGCCGGGCCTCCACAAATTTTCCTCTATTTGTGCTTAGTGGCTCCACGCCCACTTCTTACTATTCATCACGAAGCTGGCCGCCGTGCCATCTTCGCAATCTGCATACCGATCACACTTTTCGAACAAGACCGGATACGGCATCCGGGAACGGCGCGGGGGCGCCTCATCATGTCGAAGCTGTCGATGCTACCGCGCGCTGCGGCGGGCGGACTTATGGGGACGGTCGCGCTGCTCGCGACCGTGAGCGTCATGCTGGGCGCCTGTTCGAGCCCGCCGACCGTAGTGACGCCGATGTCGGTGATGCCCATGCCGCGCGTGGCCAACGTGCAGACGGAGGGGGCCATCTACCAGCCGACCTCCGCCACGAATTGGTTCGAGACGCCGGTGGCGCATCGCGTGGGCGATCTGCTCACGATTGCGGTCTCGGAAAGTTCGTCGGGCAGCAATAAGTCGCAGAGCGACCTTGGCCGTAACGCGAGCGTGACCGCCAAGAGCGCCAAGGCCGACGGGGCCGATTCGGTGCTGGAACGCTGGTTCAACATCGGCCAGACGGCGAGCAGCTTCAAGGGCAACGGCACGAACAGTTCGGCGACGGCGCTGACCGGCACCCTGGCCGTGGCGATCGTGGAGGTGCTGCCTAACGGGGCTTACGTGGTCGGCGGTGAAAAGCAGGTCATGCAAGGCCGGAACATGGAGACGTTCCGCTTCACCGGCGTGGTCAACAAGTTCGATATTTCGCCGGGTAACGTGGTGGCGTCGAGCAAGGTGGGGCAGGCCAAAGTGGCACGGGTAGAAGACGGGCAGATCGCCGACAGCGCCGCTGGCGGGTGGTTGCAGAACATCGTGCTCGGTGTGTCGCCTTTCTGATGAAGCGCCTTGCGATGGTGATGGCGCTGGCAGCGGCGGCCAGCGCGAGTCTGGGCGGGTGTCTGTTCACGACGCCGGTACCGGTGCTTGCGGCCCAGGTGGCGTCGAGCGTCGTGGCCACGGGGGTCGTGATGTCGGATCAGTTGCCATCGGTGGTGCCGCCGACGGAGCCGGCTGCGCCCGAGTTGCTCTCGAGCAACCTGTGTATCGAGCTGGCGCCGGACGGCATTTCCGACCTGCTTCCCGCGATTCAGGGCCGGCTGCGCGCCTATGGCATCGTGAGCATGATTTACAGTCCGGGGACTTCGCCCACGGGTTGCGTTGTACTCAACTACGCCGTTCGACGGGCATGGCGCAACGCGTTGTGGGGAAACTCGCCGACCGAATACCTCGCCTACGCCACACTGACGCTGAGCAAGAACGGCTCGGTGATCAATACGGTGTACTTCGACGGCAGGTCATCGACGGTACAGTCGTGGTCGGCATCGAACTCACGCATTGCGCAGTTGGTGGATCGGCTGGTGGTGTTTTGACGCCAAGGAACGGGGCTGAGGCAAGGGCATCGCTGCCCGGAATATGGCCGGAACGCCGGAAGCCGTTCGAACTGGCAATTTGGCGCGCCCGACTGGAATCGAACCAGTGACCCTCGGCTTCGGAGGCCGATACTCTATCCCCTGAGCTACGGGCGCTATGCTGACCACCGGTGAAGAGGGCGCGAACGCGCTACCGGCAGGCAAAGAGGTAGAAGCATAGCGGTTTTGCCGCTCGCCGTCCATGCCCCGTGCATACGCATGCCCCACAATGCGGCAATTCATTGCCGTGCGCCCCGCTCGCGCGGATTTGCTGTGACTGCAGCCCCTCCGTAATTTGCGCACGAAGTATGCGGAACATGGCTTTGGGTTTCGCGTAAGTTAGGGAAAATACGGGACTTTTGCGGCGTCTGCGCACCGCCTTGACGTGTCATCGGCCGAGGGTTTGTTGCTACAATGGCTCGTTATTTGACTGGATGGCGCCGACTGTCCAGTGTGATGCACTCGGTTTCCACAAAAACTATTGAGAGATCCCGCATGAGTGAAGCACATAACGAGCATGAGTCTCTGATCAAAACACCCAAGCAGCTCATCGCCGCAGTCATCGCCGGTTTTCTCGTCCCGATCGTCATCATCGTCTTGCTGGTCAATTACGTGGGCAATAACGCCCTGACCGGCGCCGGCAGTTCCGCCATGACCGAACAAGCCATTGCCGAGCGTATTGCGCCGGTGGCCAAGGTCGAAGTCAAGGATGCCAGCGCCCCGCGCGTCTATCAGACCGGCGAGCAACTCTACAAAGCGGTTTGCGCCGCCTGCCACGCGGCCGGTACCGCCGGCGCGCCCAAGGTGGGCTCCGCCGACTGGGCCCCGCGTATCGCGCAGGGCTACGACGAAATGCTCAAGATTGCGCTCGCCGGCAAAGGCGCAATGCCTCCGCGTGGCGGCACCAGCCCCGACGACGTAACGGACTATGAGATCGGCCGGGCCATCGTCTATATGGCTAACGCCTCGGGCGGCAAATTGCAGGAACCGGCCGAGCCGGCCCAGCCGGCCTCGGGCGCCGCTGCGGCACCGGCATCGGGCGCGCCTGCCGCGGCGTCGGGAGCCGACGCTGGCTCCGCAGCGGCGGCTGCGGCCGCCATGGCCTCACTCAAGACCGCTGCCCCGACCGCTGCCGGTGCGGGCAGCAACCTCGACGCCGGTAAGAAACTTTACGACACGGTTTGTATGGCCTGCCATGCCAGTGGCGTGATGAACGCTCCGAAGTTCGGCGACAAGGCCGCCTGGGCGCCGCGCATTGCCACCGGCATCGACACGCTGCACAACGCCGCCATCAAGGGGTTGAACGCCATGCCGCCGAAGGGCGGCGCTGCCAACGCGTCGGACGACGATGTCAAGGCCGCCGTCGACTACATGGTGAACGCAGCCAAATGAGCCGCGTCGTGCCGTGAGCCGTTCCTGCGGTTCGGCAGCGCAGGTCGCATGACGCTCGCTGGCGCCATTCCCATAAAAAATCCCCGCTTCGGCGGGGATTTTTGTTTCCGGCGTTGCGCCGCAGCAAAACAAGGCCGGGTCACACTCTCACGACCATCTGCGGGTCGAATGCGGCGTTCTCTACACGCCCCTCGAAGCAATAACCACGAGGATTGCACAGCACCCGGGTGCGACCCACCCGATAGTCGAACGAATCGTGCGTATGGCCGTGCACCCACAGGGCGGCGTCGGATTGATCGACGAATGAAGTTAAATCCGAAATGAAGGCCGGATTGACGAGCGATCCGGCAAAGCGCGGATGAATGCTCTGCGGCGTCGGGGCGTGATGCGTGACCACGACCGTCGGGCCGTCGTGCGGGGTGACGAGAGCGCGCGAGAGCCACGCGACGTTCTCACGGCATAGCGCAGCACAGTCGTCCGGTGAGAAGAACGGCAGGTCGGACCACGGCGCGGCCTGGTCGCCAATACGAATGCGCGTGAAGTCGCGCACGAATTTTTGGGACTCCTCGACCACGGCATCGTGCTTGCCTTCGGCGTCGTACAGCGCAAAGTCGGTCCACAGCGTGGTGCCGACGAAGCGTACACCGTCGATCACGACCGCGTTGCGTTCGAGCATATGGACGTTGGTGTTGGCAGTGAGGCGCCGCAGCTCGGCCAGCGTGCCCGCGAGCGTTGCGCCGTAGAACTCGTGATTGCCGGGAACATAAATGACGGGGCGCGGCAATTGCCTCGCCCACTCGATGGCTTGCGCCGGCCGGCTGATATCGCCGGCAAGAATCGTGACGTCCGCCTCGACGTCGGGAATGGCCAACGGCGCTACGGACAAATGCAGGTCGGACAGGATATGCAGTCTCACGCACCACGCTCCACAAAGGCTTGAGGATCGGTGCCGCACACTCGTTGGCGTTGTGCGTGCCAGGCGCATCGCATGCGCGCCGCTGAGGTGGGCATTGGACCGAAATCAACGCAATTCGCGCATCATTTGGCCCGTTTTTCACCGACTATCGCCCGGCCCGCACCGATGGTCAAGATGTCTTTGTCATCGAAAGAATGCGCCTCTATAGTGAAACCTCACCTGACGAGTGGAGGCGAGCCTATGCGCAAACTGTTGGTTGCTGTTCTGCTTTGTTTGACCGGTCTGGCGGGTGTGGTAGTGGCGTCGAGCCCGGCAGCCGCTTGCGATCAGACATCTTCGGGTAGTGGCAAATAGCAGCAAGCATTGACTTCACGGTGCGCCCTACCGCCGCCGACAGCCCCGGTCGGATGTCGCCGTTCCTCAAGCCAGCCCCCGTACGCGGGGGCTATTCGTTTGTCGTTTGCCGACAGCGACTGCCCGGCGGCCTTATGCGCCCGACGATGACGGGGTCTTGTTCGCCCCGCCGGCGAGCATGGCTTTGAGGCTCGCGAGCCGGTCCTTCGGCGACATGGGCGCGTCTTCGGGCGGCGGGGGCGGCGCTTCGTCGAGTTGCATCTCCGACACGAAGCGCGACACTTCGCAAGAGAAGGTTTCCCGCGCCCGTTTGCGCTTCTTGCACCACGACAATTGCAGCGTGCGTTGCGCGCGCGTGATGCCCACGTACATCAGGCGGCGCTCTTCCTCGATCTTCTCGGCGGTGACTTCCTCATCCTCGCGGATGTGAGGAAGAATGCCTTCCTCCACGCCGACGAGAAACACATGCGGATACTCCAGCCCTTTCGATGCGTGCAGCGTCGACAGGCGCACCGCGTCGGGATCGTCGCCGTCGCGGCCTTCGAGCATCGACATCAGCGCAATGGTCTGGGTGAGTTCCATCAGGCTCTTGGCGTCGTCGTCCAGATCGTCGGGATTGTCCAGGCCGGTGGCCTCGGCTGCGCTTGCGCGTGTGCCTTTGCGCTTCATCCATTCGAGGAATTCGAGTACGGTCGTCCAGCGCGACTGCGCCTGACGCTCATCGAATGTGTCGTACAGATACGCCTCGTAGTGAATGCCTTCCATCAGGTCGTCGATGACCTCGTTGGCCGGGTCGCGCGAGGCCCGCGCCGCGATGCGCTGAATGAAGTCGCAGAACGCACGCAGCGGTTCGAGCTGACGGGGTTGCAAGCGCGCTTCGACGGCTCCCATATAGACAGCTTCGAACAGCGAGACCTTCGCCTGTCCCGCAAAACTGCCGAGCACTTCGAGCGTGGTGCTGCCCACACCCCGGCGCGGCGTGGTCACTGCGCGGATGAAGGCGGGATCGTCGTCGGGATTGGCCAGCAACCGCAGGTACGCGCACAGATCCTTGATTTCCGCCTTGTCGAAGAACGACTGACCGCCCGAGAGCACATAGGGAATGCGTTCGCGCCGCAGCACCTGTTCGAAGATGCGCGCCTGGTGATTGCCGCGATAGAGGATGGCGTAGTCCCGGAACTCCGCACGCCGCTCGAACTTGTGCGCCGACAGACGAAACACCACCGACTCCGCCTCATGCTCTTCGTCGTTCATCGCCGTCACGGTGATCGGATCGCCCAGCCCGTGTTCACTCCACAGCTTCTTCTCGAAGATTTTCGGATTCTTCGCGATGACGTTGTTCGCCGCCGTCAGAATGCGCGACGTCGAACGGTAGTTCTGTTCCAGCTTGATGACCTTGAGCGTCGGAAAGTCCACCTGCAACTGCTTGAGGTTTTCCAGCGTGGCGCCGCGCCAGCCGTAGATCGCCTGATCGTCGTCGCCCACGGCGGTAAACGCCGCACGCGGGCCCGCGAGCAACTTGAGCAGCAGGTACTGGCAGGTGTTGGTGTCCTGATACTCGTCGATGAGCAGGTAGCGCAACTTGTTCTGCCAGCGATCGCGCACTTCCTCGTCGCGGGCGAAGAGTTCGGCGGGCAGGCGGATAAGGTCGTCGAAATCGACCGCCTGATAGGCCTGTAGCGTGGCCATGTAATTGCGATACACGAGCGCGGCCTGATGCTCGTCGGCGGTCTCGGCGGCGGCCAGTGCCGTTTCGGGCGTGACCAGTCCGTTCTTCCAGAGCGAGATCGCCGTCTGCACGCCGCGAATCATCGCCTTGTCTGTCGTGCCGAGTTGCTCCTGAATCAGTCCGAAGCAGTCGTCCGAGTCGAGGATCGAGAACTGCGGTTTCAGCCCGACGTTCGCTGCCTCGCGGCGCAGAATCTGCACGCCCAGCGAGTGGAACGTACAGATCGTGAGCTGATTGACCGGCACCTTGCGGCCTTCCTTGCCGGGCGTGCTGAGTGTCTTGCCTTCGAGCTGCTTGGCGACGCGTTCGCGCATTTCGGCGGCGGCCTTGTTCGTGAAGGTCACGGCGGCGATGTGCTTCGGCTCGAAACCCTTCGTTTCGATCAGCCACGCAATCTTTTGCGTGATGACACGTGTCTTGCCGCTCCCCGCGCCGGCCAGCACGAGGCATGGGCCGTCGAAATAATGCGTGGCTTCGTTCTGAGCAGGATTGAGCGGAAAAGACGACATGGTGTGAAGCGATGGGGGTGAGTGCGATGACCGCCGGGTATCGGCGAGCCGCGGTGGGCGCGTGTCGCCATGGGCATCGAAGCTGGCAAGCGCCAAGGGGTGGGCAAGTCTATCACGCGGGCCAGGCGCAGCCGTGACACCGGTGCGCTCGCGCGCGTGCGCACTGTGGGGCTGGCGCGACGCATCGCCGTCGGGTTCGCCCGGCATGCTGGCGTCGACGTTGGCGGGGTGCCTATAATAAAAAACGTTGCCATCGTGGTGGGGTCGCCGTGCAATGTCCAGCCTGTGGGACGAACAATGCGCCGCGTGCGCCGTACTGTGAGAAGTGCGGCGCGAAACTCGCGGATGCCGAACCCGGTTTTCGGGATGACCGTCTGGTGGCGGGCGCCGCCGGCGTCGGTGCGCTCGACAAGATAAGGGCGCCTATGGCCGATACACGTGACGAAACAGCGCAAATGGCTTCCGCCGTGGAGAATGCCCCCGCGCGCCGCGTCAAACGCGAGCGTGGCGAGTCGCCCGGCTGGATCAACGGCGCGCTGGTGTTCGGTACGGCGATTTTCGCCGCCGTGGCGTTGCTTGGCATCTGGTGGAATCTGCGGGCTCCTTATGTCGATCCGGTACCGAAAGCGCCCGGGGGGCTGGCCGTCACGCCCTTCGGTACTCCCATAGACGCACCGCCTGCCGTCGCTTCTGGCGGCGCGGCGCTCGAAGCCGGTAACGTGCCGAGCGAAGCGTCTGCCGCACTGGCGCGGGCACAGGCGCTGGCCGCTGTCGACGCGGCAGCGTCCGGCGCAGCGGCCGACGTGGCCTCTGCCAGTCAACCGGCGCCGCTGACGGCGTCTGCCGCCACGGCCGCGCTGACCGCCGCGGCAACGGCAATGCCCCCGGCGTCCGCCAATAGCAGCGCCCCGGACGACATGATGCAACTGCTAAGCCGTCGCGGCACCGGTAGCAGCACATCGCGCCCGGCGGCGAACGCGGATCTGCCTGCCCATTACGATAACAACGACATCGGCCCGATCGCTGCCGAAGCCCAGCGCTCGGCGGCGCCTGCGTCGGCGCCATCGGCCGCGTCGGCAGCGTCGGCACCTGCCGCGATCGCGGCGGCGCTCGCGCAATGCGATCGCTATCGGTGGTACGAAGTGATACCGAAGCAGCGTTGTATCTGGGCGGTCTGCAATGGCCGCTGGGGCAAAGACGGGTGTCCGGCGGGCACGAACCCCGGCGACTCGCACTGAGCACGTTCTCACGGGGCGTGATCAAAATCACGAACGTTTCCGGGACTTGAGGGCAGACGGGAAAGGCACGACTGACGGCGCACAGCGCCGATTCCCGCTCAGGTATCCTGCGTCAAATTGACAGCCTCCGGCTTTCGCCGTAAAGTGCGCGAGCGTGGTCGGGAGAGCGCACCGGGAAGCACATGCCGGCGCCGCCGAAGGGGTAATACCCACAAACTCTCAGGCATCAAGGACCGTCCGCGCCGAAGGCTTTGCCTTCGATCTCTGGAGAGCGGTTGCGGCGTGCCAGCCACGCGAACAACCCACCGAAGGGGCCGGTAGCGTGGCATCGCGCACAGCGCGTCACCCGCACCGGGCAATCTCTCAGGTACCAAGGACAGAGGGGTCATCTCGCCAACTGGCATTGCGCCGGCTACGTGCGTCAGCACGCGCCGGACGTGAAAAGTGCCGGTCGTCGAGATGACCCCTTTTGCGTTTTCGGACGGTGTTTTCCGAAATCCCTGAACCTTGTGCCTCCGAGGCCCCGACGCTCCGATGACCGAACTCAAACGTACCCCGCTCAACGATACGCACCGCGCCGCAGGCGCCCGCATGGTCGACTTCGGCGGCTGGGACATGCCGGTGAACTACGGCTCCCAGATCGAAGAGCACAATGCCGTGCGCACCGATGCCGGCATGTTCGACGTCTCGCACATGTGCGTGGTCGATCTGCACGGCCCGAGCTGCCGCGAATTCCTGCGCTATGCCGTTGCCAACAATGTCGACAAGCTGCAAACCCCGGGCAAGGCGCTCTACACCTGCATGCTCAACCCGAGCGGCGGCGTGATCGACGACCTCATCATCTATTTCATCGCCGAAGACTGGTTCCGCGTCGTAGTGAACGCGGGCACGGCCGACAAGGATCTTGCCTGGCTCGGTCAGCTCAACGCCCACGGCGACTACAGCCTGACGATCACCCCGCGCCGCGATCTGTCGATCGTTGCCGTGCAAGGCCCGAATGCGCGTGCCAAGGTTTGGCAAGCCGTGCCGGGCAGCCAGGCCGCGAGCGAAGCGCTCAAGCCGTTCAATGCCGCCTTTGCCAAGGACACCGCCTTCGGCGAATTGATGATCGCGCGCACCGGATACACGGGCGAAGACGGCTTCGAAGTCATCGTGAACGCCGACCACGTGGTGGCCCTGTGGAACGCGCTGGTTGCGGCGGGTGTGCGTCCGGCAGGGTTAGGCGCGCGCGATACGCTGCGCCTGGAAGCCGGCATGAATCTGTACGGTCAGGACATGGACGACGACGTATCGCCGCTCGACGCCGGCCTGGGCTGGACGGTCGAGAAGGAGAGCGAGCGCACGTTCGTCGGAAAGGATTCGCTGCTCGCACGCGGCCAGACGTGGCGCTTCGCGGGCCTCGTACTCGACGGAAAGGGCGGCGTGTTGCGCGCGCATCAGGTCGTGGCGACCGAGGCGGGCGACGGCGAAATCACCAGCGGCACGTTCAGCCCGAGCCTTCAACAATCGATTGCGTTCGCCCGTCTGCCGAAGGGCGTGCCGGATGGCGCCACCGTCCATGTGCAAATTCGTGACAAGCAATTGCCCGCACGTGTGGTCAAATTACCTTTCGTGCGTCACGGCAAGGCCGTGGTGGCGTAAGTGCCACGGTGCGGCGACACGAAGTACCGATAACCGAATACCCCAAACACTGAATCCCGGAGCGTCAACATGGCGAATATCCCCGATAACCTGAAGTACACCGAGTCCGACGAATGGGCCCGCCTCGAAGCCGACGGCACCGTGACCGTGGGCATCACCGATTTCGCGCAGGAATCCCTGGGCGACATCGTGTTCGTCGAGCTGCCGGATACCGGCCGTACCGTGGCTGCCGACGAGGCATCGACCGTGATCGAATCGGTCAAGGCCGCGGCCGACGTTCACTCGCCGGTGAGCGGCGAAATCATCGAGACCAACGAGGAAGTGTCGGGCTCGCCGGATCTGGTCAATGCCGATGCTTACGGCAACTGGCTGTTCCGCGTGAAGCCGTCGAACGCTGCCGAGCTGGACAAGCTGCTCAACGCCGAGCAGTACGCCAAGAAAATCGGCGGCTGATGCCCACAAACGATGCCGCGAGCGCCTCGGCTCTCCCGGCATCGTTTGCGCCGACTTTGCGTTTGCCGTTCGCAATACCCCGCCGTCACTTGCCGTGATCGAACGAGAGATTTGACCCATGAATGCTTTGACTGACCTGCAAGCCCCGCGCCGCTCGCTCGCCGAGCTTGAGCAGCGCGACAACTTCTCCGCGCGCCACATCGGCCCGGATACCCCCGAACAACAGGCGATGCTTACCGAACTGGGTTATGCATCGCGTGCCGCACTGATCGACGCCGTCGTGCCTGCATCGATTCGCCGCGACGGCGGCCAGTTCGCCAAGTCGCTCGGTCAGTTCGCCGCACCGAAAACCGAGTCGCAGGCGCTGGCGCAATTGCGCGCGCTTGCCGACCAGAATCAGGTCTTCAAGTCGTTCATCGGTCAGGGCTACTTCAACACGTTCACGCCGGGCGTGATTCTGCGCAACGTGCTCGAAAATCCCGCCTGGTACACGGCCTACACGCCGTATCAGCCGGAGATTTCGCAAGGCCGCCTCGAAGCGCTGCTCAATTACCAGCAGATGATCATCGACATGACGGGGCTGGCGATCGCCAACGCGTCGATGCTCGACGAAGCAACCGCCGCCGCTGAGGCGATGACGCTGGTCAAGCGCACGGGCAAGTCGAAGTCGAACACGTTCTTCGTGGCCGACGACGTGCTGCCGCAAACCATTGAAGTGGTGCAAACGCGCGCCCGACCGCTGGGCATCGAAGTGCAGGTCGGCCCCGTGGCCGCCGCGACCGAAATCGATGCGTTCGGCGTGCTCGTCCAATACCCGGGCGTGGGCGGCGACGTGCGCGATTACCGCGCGCT
The DNA here is from genome assembly GCF_001465595.2 of Pandoraea apista. NCBI lineage: Bacteria > Pseudomonadati > Pseudomonadota > Betaproteobacteria > Burkholderiales > Burkholderiaceae > Pandoraea > Pandoraea apista. Next base: position 171,592 of record NZ_CP013481.2, read on the forward strand.
GGCCGATGCCATCCACGCCAAGGGCGGCATGCTGATTGCCGCCGCCGACCTGCTCTCGCTCACGCTGCTCACGCCGCCGGGCGAGTGGGGCGCGGATGTGGCTGTGGGCAACAGCCAGCGCTTTGGTGTGCCGATGGGCTTTGGCGGCCCGCATGCGGCGTATCTGGCCACGCGCGACGAACTCAAGCGTTCGATGCCGGGCCGTCTGGTCGGCGTGTCGGTCGACTCGCAGGGCAAGCCTGCGCTGCGTCTGGCACTGCAAACGCGCGAGCAGCACATTCGCCGCGAGAAGGCCACGTCGAATATCTGTACCGCGCAGGCGCTGCTCGCCATCATGGCCAGCATGTACGCCGCGTATCACGGCCCGCAGGGGCTGCGCGTCATCGCCGAGCGCGTGCACCGTCTCACGGCCGTGCTGGCCGCCGGCCTCACCGCCCTCGGCGCCGCGCCGCGCAACGCCACGTTCTTCGACACGCTGACGGTGCCGGTGGCCGGCCGCGCCGATACCGTGCATACGGTAGCCGCCGCGCGCCGCTTCAACCTGCGCCGCGAAGACGCCAACACCGTGGGTATCTCGCTCGACGAGACGAGCACCCGCGACGACGTGATCGCGCTGTGGGAAGTGGTGGCCGAGGGCCTGGGCAAGAGCGCGGTTTCGCTGGACTTCGACGCCATCGAGCGCACGGTGTCGAACGGCTATCCGGTGGCGCTGGCGCGTCAAAGCCAGTACCTGACACACCCGGTCTTCAACCGCTATCACTCCGAACACGAAATGCTGCGCTATCTGCGCAGCCTGTCGGACAAGGATCTGGCGCTCGACCGCACGATGATCCCGCTGGGCTCGTGCACGATGAAACTCAACGCCACGTCGGAAATGCTGCCGGTGACGTGGCCGGAATTCGGTCAGATTCACCCGTTTGCACCGGCGGAACAAACGGTCGGCTATCGCGCGATGATCGACCAGCTCGAGCAGATGCTGGTGGCGGCCACTGGCTACGCGGCCGTGTCGCTGCAACCGAATGCCGGCTCGCAGGGCGAGTACGCCGGTTTGCTCATCATTCAGGCGTATCACGCGTCGCGCGGCGAAGCGCATCGCGACATCTGCCTGATTCCCGCTTCGGCGCACGGCACGAACCCGGCGTCGGCCCAGATGGCCGGCATGCAGGTCGTGGTGGTCGCGTGCGACGCCAACGGTAACGTCGATCTGGCCGATCTGAAGGCGAAGGCCGAGCAGCATCGAGACCGTCTGGCCGCGATCATGATGACCTATCCGTCCACGCACGGCGTATTCGAGGCAGGTGCGCGTCAGATCTGCGAGATCGTGCACGCGAACGGCGGTCAGGTGTATGTCGACGGCGCGAACATGAACGCGATGGTCGGCCTGTGCGCACCGGGCGAGTTCGGGGGCGATGTCTCGCACCTGAACCTGCACAAGACGTTCTGCATTCCGCACGGCGGTGGCGGCCCGGGCGTGGGGCCGGTGGCGGTAGGCGCGCATCTGGCGCAGTTCCTGCCGAATCAGCGCTCGACGGGCTATTCGCGTGACGCCGACGGTATTGGCGCAGTGTCGGCCGCGCCGTACGGTTCGGCGTCGATTTTGCCGATCTCGTGGATGTACGTTGCCATGATGGGCGCGCAGGGGCTGACGGCTGCGACGGAAACGGCCATCCTCAACGCGAATTACCTCGCGAAGAAGCTCGCGCCGCACTACCCGGTGCTGTATTCGGGCCCGGGCGGCCTCGTCGCGCACGAGTGCATTCTGGACCTGCGTCCGCTCAAGGACACCAGCGGTATCACCGTGGACGACGTTGCGAAGCGCCTGATGGACTTCGGTTTCCACGCCCCGACGATGAGCTTCCCGGTGCCGGGCACGCTGATGGTCGAGCCGACCGAGTCGGAATCGAAGCACGAACTCGATCGCTTTATCGAAGCGATGGTCGCGATCCGTGAGGAAATCCGTGCAGTGGAAGAGGGTCGTGCCGATCGCGAGGACAATCCGCTCAAGCACGCCCCGCACACGGCCGATGTCGTGACGGCGGACGAATGGCCGCACGCTTACGCCCGCAGTCAGGCGGCGTACCCGGTGAAGGCACTGCGCGAGCGCAAGTACTGGCCGCCGGTGGGACGTGCCGATAACGTCTATGGCGACCGGAACCTGTTCTGCGCCTGCGTACCGATGAGCGACTACGAATAAATCGTCGCAAAATCTCGACAAACGGGGGCTGGCAGAAACATTGCCGGCCCTTTTTTGTCTCTATGGATGTAACCCGGATACGTCAGCCTGACGGTATTCGTTGCGTCACAAATATGTTTTAGAACTTCAGGAAAGCCCCATGGCCGTTTCAGTTTTCGATTTGTTCAAGATCGGTATCGGACCGTCGAGTTCGCATACCGTGGGGCCAATGCGCGCGGCGCTGATGTTTGTACAGGGATTGGAGCGCGACGGCCTGTTGCCGCAGGTGGCGGCGGTGCGTGCCGAGTTGTACGGCTCGCTTGGCGCTACGGGCAAGGGGCACGGTACCGACAAGGGCGTGCTGCTCGGTTTCATGGGAGAAGCCCCCGATACGGTCGATCCGTCGACGATTGCGGAGCGTCTGGCGGCGTTGCGTCGCACGAAGGTGCTGTCGATTCTCGGCAAGCACGAGGTGCCGTTCGTCGAGAAGGAGCACATGGTGTTTTACCGTCGCGAGGCGATGGCCGAACACCCGAACGGCATGAAGTTCCATGCGTTCGACGGCGCGGGCAACAAGCTGCGCGAAGGGCGCTACCTGTCGGTCGGTGGCGGGTTCGTGGTAACAGCGGGGGCGTCGAACGCGCAGGTGCTCGCCGCGCACGATCAATTGCCGTATCCGTTCCGCACGGGCAAGGAACTGCTGGAGATGTGCCGTGCGAGCGGCAAGAGCATCGCCCAGTTGATGTGGGAGAACGAGAAGGTCTGGCATCACGGCGAGACGGCGGAAGAGGATATTCGTCGCGGCTTGCTCAATATCTGGCACGTGATGCAGTCGTGTGTGACGCGCGGTTGCGGGATCGGTAACGACGAGGCCGATGGCGAACTGCCGGGGCCGCTGCATGTGCGGCGTCGCGCGCCGGAACTGTACCGTCAACTGACGCAACGCGCCGAGCGTACGTTATCCGATCCGCTGTCGGTCATGGACTGGGTGAACCTGTACGCCATTGCCGTGAATGAAGAGAACGCAGCAGGCGGACGCGTGGTGACGGCGCCGACGAACGGTGCCGCCGGCATCATCCCGTCGGTGCTGCATTATTACGACCGCTTCGTACATGGCGCCAACGAGCAGGGCGTGATCGACTTCCTGCTGACTGCGGGTGCGATCGGTATTCTCTACAAGCTCAACGCGTCGATCTCAGGCGCCGAAGTGGGTTGCCAGGGCGAAGTCGGCGTGGCGTGTTCGATGGCTGCCGGGGCGCTTGCTGCGGTGCAGGGGGGGACGGTCGAGCAAGTCGAGAATGCGGCGGAAATCGGCATGGAGCATAACCTTGGCCTGACGTGTGACCCCGTCGGCGGACTGGTGCAGATTCCGTGCATCGAGCGTAATGCCATGGCGTCGGTGAAGGCAGTGAACGCGGCGCGCATGGCGTTGCGCGGCGACGGTGCGCACTATGTGTCGCTCGATTCCGTCATCAAGACGATGCGTGAGACCGGTGCCGACATGAAGACGAAATACAAGGAAACGGCACGCGGCGGGCTGGCGGTGAATATCGTGGAGTGCTGATAGTTTCATTGTGGTAGATGGAAAAAGCCGTGTGGTGAGAGCCACACGGCTTTTTCATTTTGCAGCGACAACGATGAATACGGCCCCGGCGCTTTGAAGTGGAGACATGCAACGACGGCGTATAGGCCAGTTACGCGCCCCCCGTTCTACAACCATATTCGGGCAAACGTGCTGCTTCGATTCCGTACAGATGTTCGCGACGCCGGATTTGACGAAGTGTCGTAAGGGGCAGGGCTGGCGATTTACCAACGATCAACGGCGTTGAGAAGGTGCTGCAGTTTTTCACAACGCGCCTTTCTCATTTCGAGACGCGGCTTCGGTATTTGAGCTCACCCAAAAAATTAATCGGTCAAATCCTAACCCTAAAGCCAGCCGTTCAACCCAGAATGTCCACTTTCCATGTTGCTGCAACCGCCGACGCCCCGTGCAACGCGCTTGCAAGCCGTTCCGAGGGGCATGTCAATGCAAAGCAAGCAGTCCGGCATTTTTCTGATCTCTGCCGCCATCGCCGTGGGTGTGGCTGGCATGCTGATTACGTTCTGGGGCGTCAACTACACGCGTCAATTACGTGTAGAGCGTGCGGAGCGAGTCGGTGAGTCGCTGAAGGTCATGGGTGATGCGACGCAGAGCTTCGCCGTGATGTATCACGATCGTCTGAGCAGGCTGTTCGAGAAGGACGAATCGTTCGCCATCGGTGACGTGAAGTTCTCGGTCGAAGCTGACGACTCATCACGCGTACTGCGAAACTTGTCTGCGGAGAATCTGATCAAGGTCATGAATATTCGGGGCGTTGCAAGCCGGCCCCCGAACGGCATGGGTGATTACGCCATTCGCGTGTATCAGGACTGTGTCAAAAGCCGGTGTGATATCAAAACGCTGGTGTATCTCACTGAGCCCATCAAGCGCACCTATTCGAACGCTCCCGATTACGATGCCGCCGTCACCGCGATGCGAAAGATCGGCACGTTGGGCGGTATGTCACGGCAAGACGCGCCGGATCAATTCCGTTTTCTCGATAATGACGGTGCAGAACGCACGGTGGTAAATCCGGCTGCGAAACCCGGTCTGATCGCTGTGCGCGGCGGACACCAGACAAGTGCAATGGACACCCTGCTCAGTCTCGATGGACGTAAGTCGATGACGGGGAATCTGAATCTGGAAGATAAAAACAGCGGCAACACAGGGGCCGTGACCAATCACGATATTGTCGGTGCCGGCAATATCATGGGGGAAGGAAAGATCCGAATGGGCAGTCTCGACGTGGGGAGTGCGTCGATCAAGGGCACGCTGAATCTGGGGTCGAAACAGAACGATAAGGTGGTCAATAACAATATCGTCAATGCGGGAGACATCGAAGGTTCGGGTCAATTGACAATGGCTGGCCTTCAGGTGGGCAGCGCAACGGTCGGTGCCCTCACTGCCACAAAGGGGGCGACGATTAGTGGCAAGCTGGACCTGCGGAACAATGACATCGACGGCGCCAATGCTGTGGAAGCGAAGTCGGTTCGAGCGGGAAATGTCGAGTCGCGATCATTGAAGTCGACGTCGGGTGTGGTTGAACTCGGCCAGGCTGTTGCGGAAGGGTCGGAATGTGACGTCTTGGGAATCGGTCGCGACGGCACCGGAAGAATCTTGTCCTGCCAGCAAGAAAGTGGCAACAAGTGGAAGTGGAAGCTCTCGACGCTATCCGCCCCGGTTACGAAAGATGTGGTGCCTCAGCCCGTGATTAAACAGATCATTGAAGACAATCGCGGTGACGGATTGTATATCTCAAGCTTCACCATTCCAGGTCCCAAGCGGGACAAAGACGCCGTTGGGTTTCCGCTTCTTCTCGGTAGCAAGGGGGGCGTTTGCAAAGCTGAGAGCGGTGCTTTTGTCATGCTCTATGACTACTGGGACACGGGGCGTCGAGACACTTGGGGTTACGAACATGTTGGCTTTCAAGTCCAGCACGGCGAAGGACCGGGGAGGATGATGTGTCTCACCAAGGGGCGGATTGCGTACATGCAACTCGGTGGCTATGAGATTGCGAAGGGCAGCACCGTGAGGACCCGTGTGGGCGGTCAGTTCTTCATCGGCCATTGGACGCGCGGTAAAAATAAGGACGACGGGTCGAGCGGCTATTCGGGTGAACTAGGTTCTTACTTTTACTTGCCCCAGGGGCACGCGGACTTCGATGCCGAGTTGCGGAAATTTCTTGTGATGCCCACTTCGGGATCGCAGGGGATATATGCAGGGTCCGTGTCCATGGTGCAATCCAACGACGGCTATTGGCGATCGCTGTTCTGATTAGGCACATGATGTATATGGCGATCGCTTCGCGAGCGTCATATGACAGACACATTTCCTGGTTAATCTACGTGCCGATGTCTCCTTGCCTTGTCTTTAAGCCGCGCGGCGTTTGCCGGGCGGCTTTTTTCTTGTTCCGCAGTTGCGTATAGGACTTGACGGAAAAATCTTCTGCTTTTTATCGTGCTGGGCCAAATCTTGAGATTCTTCGTCGCCTGCCTTTTGTATTTGAGAGGGCTAAAGCGTTATAGCGATCGGAGACACATGACATGGAAAGCTGGCTCAAGCCGTTGGTCGATATCGTCGGTGGGGTGCTGTCGGGATACCCTCTTGTAGTCGCTTTGCTGGGGGCGGGGCTGTACTTCACCGCCCGGTTCGGCGGGATTCAGATTCGGGCGCTCTGGCATAGCGCCTGCCTGTTACGCACTTCCGGGACTACGTCGGGGATATCGCCATTTCAGGCGTTTGCCACGGGGCTGGCGAGTCGTGTCGGCACCGGCAATATTGCCGGCGTAGCGGTCGCCCTGACAATTGGCGGACCGGGTGCCATTTTCTGGATGTGGACGACCGCGCTGCTCGGTATGGCGTCGGCATTCGTCGAATCGACATTAGCGCAAATTTTCAAGGTTCCACACCCCGACAATACCTTTCGAGGCGGTCCGGCGTATTACATTCAGATGGGCCTCGGCTCGCGCAAATTCGGCATTATTTTTGCGCTGGCGCTACTCTTCACTTTCGGTTTCGCCCTGAACTCCGTGCAGTCGCACTCGATTGCCGAGGCGCTCGAAGCGTCGTTCGGCTGGGAGCGCACATGGATCGGCATTGCGCTGGTGTTGATGACGGCGCCGATCGTTTATGGCGGTGTGCGACGCGTGGCACGTTTTGCGCAGTGGATCGTGCCGGTGATGGCGATCGCCTATGTCGGGCTTGCCGTGTACATTTGCATCGTCAATATCGAGCAGATCCCCGGCATGATTTCGATGATCCTGCGGCACGCCTTCGGGCTTGAGCCCGCTGCGGGCGGTATTGCCGGCTATGCGGTGAGTCAGGCGGTGTTGATGGGGGTCAAGCGCGGTCTCTTCTCCAATGAAGCGGGCATGGGCAGCGCGCCCAATGCCGCAGCGGTGGCGACAACCCGGCATCCGGTACAGCAAGGGCTGATGCAAATGCTCGGTGTGTTCTTCGACACGATGGTGGTGTGCTCGGCAACGGCATTCATGATTCTGCTCTCGGGTGAGTTCATGCCGGGCGCCGCGCCCGAAGGCGCCGTACTCACACAACGCGCGCTGGCGGCTCACGTGGGCAACTGGGCGGTTGTCTTCACCGGGATCACCGTGTTCTTCCTCGCGTACTCGAGCGTACTCGGCAACTACGCCTATGCCGAAGTGAACATGGACTACCTGACACAACGTCCCTGGATTCTCAATATCTTTCGTGCACTGGTGCTCCTGGCGGTGATGCTCGGCGCAGTCGCCAGCCTGCCATTGGTATGGAGCTTGGCGGACGTTGGCACGGCTTTGATGGCGTTTATCAATCTCGTCGCCATCGGCATGCTGATGAAGTATGCATTGATCGCATGGCGAGACTATCAGGCGCAGCGCAAGGCGGGTGTTGCTGAACCGGTCTTTACGCACGACGTGTTGCCCCCGGAAATGCGAGAGCGTCTGTCAAAAGATGTTTGGCGTGCCGAGCGGAGCGATGAGCGTTGATAACGGCTTCATCCAACTTGGGCATTTGACATTCCGTCGGCAGCCGAACGATGAGAAAGGTCGCGTGGCCTTTCATCTTTTGGTTTTCACTTCTGTAATCGACCTCATTGATGAAAGGTTAACGGGCATTTCCCGATCCTCGAACGAGTCATTTCCCTGACAATGCCAAATTTCAACGATCTGGCAATCTCCGGCACGCGATGCCGCGCTCGTTTGCCGGGCCACTCAAATAAGAGCACGTCAATGCGACGAAACCAATCCGGGATCTTTCTCATCTCCGCCGCAATGGCGATTGCGCTGGTCGGCATGCTGATTACGTTCTGGGGGGTAAATCAGATTCGGCAGATTCAGGTTGAGCGAGCCGAGCGCGTTGGGCATGGGCTCAAGATCATTGGCAACGCAGCAGACACGTTCGTTGCGAAGTACTACAAAGAGATCGAAGCGACGTTATCGGCACCCCAAGGGAGCTTTATCGTCAAAGGGTACAAGTTCACTCACGTACCACCGTCTTCGTCATTCGATTACTCGTACATTGGAAACCTGGATGCGTTATCGCTCGTCAAGGTGCTGGATCTTTCCGGTGCGGGAACCAAACCGCCGCACGGCCTGGGCGACTACGAGATCCGTGTGTATCGGAAGTGTGACGGCGAAAAACCGCCAAATTGCCAGATCAATTCGCTCACTTATCTCACTGAGCCGGCAAAGCGCGCCTATTCGTCTTCGCCCGACTACGCCTTCGCTGCGATTGTCGCGAAGACGGTCGGTGTCTTTGGCGGCACGTCGACAATCGACCGGCCGCAGGAATTTCGATTCGTCGATGAGAATATGCAGCCGATTCCCGATGCTGTCCCGAATCCGTCGGGCAAGCCCGGATTGGTCGCCATGCGCGGCGGCTTCCTGACACACAGTTTGGATGTCAATGTCAGGCGAGACGGATCGCGCAATATCACGGGCGATCTGGATTTTCAGAGCGGTAGTACGAATCAGAGCATCAAAGGCATCAAGGACATCGTTGGTGTAGGAAAGCTCGACATGACGGAGTTGGAGATCCGAGGTAAGGCGACCATCAAAGGCCCGTTGCATCTAAGTGACGAAAAGGGGCAGAACAGGCAGAACATCATTGGGGCGCGCAATATCGAAGGCGATGGCACGCTGAAGATGAGCGGCCTTGATGTATCGGATGCGAAGGTGACAGGCGACGCGACGATCGTCGGTCAACTGACGGCGAACAGCGGAGCAACCGTCGGCGGAGCACTGAAAATGCAACGCAACGATATCGAGGGTGCGGGGCAGGTGAAGGCCGACCGGTTCCATTCGGACTCGGGCATCATTCGGCTGGATAAATCGCACAGCGAGAACAACGCTTGCCAGGAAGGCGCAATCGGACGGGATCACAACGGCAAGATGCTCTCGTGCCAGAGGTCCGGTGGCAAATGGACATGGCAACTCGCTCGTACCACGGAGTACATCGAGAAAGTTGTGGTAACGGAGGTCGAACGGGTTGTCGAGAAAGAGAAACCCGTGGTCATGGCGAAATGGACGCAGACGTACAAGGGGTGCAACGGCTATAGAAGGCCAGTCGGGAGCAGTTGGCGCTGGAGTGGCTACTTTGGGAAAATCGATAACGCACAGTTTTGCATCATCGTCGCGAAAGGATGGTGTGACGCCAGCGCGTTCGGATACTGGGACAACGCCGGCGTGTATAACGTTGACGAAAGGGGATACCCGGACAGTTCCGGTACCCCCTACGTGTTCTTCGGAAACACCTATGGCGAGTTGATGTGCGGCTTCAGGTCAAGCGAAGAGGCGCTCGCGGGGGGCTTCACGATTTGCAAGGCAAACAACTGCGAGTCGCAATATTGAGGCCATATGATGATTCCTTTGAATTGCTATGCTGACCCGCCAGGGGGCTTCTTTTCGGCCGCGGTGGCACACTTCAAACACAAGGGCCGGTGAGTCATCCTCACCGGCCCTTGTTGATGGTGCTGCTATCGAAGCGTCGTCAGCTTACTTGCCGCCGACGGTCTCCAGCACGGTCCACTTGCCGTCGACCACCTTGTAGACGGTGATCGAACCGTACTTCAGATCGCCGACGTTGTCGTAAGCCAGCTCACGCGTGGTCACGCCCGGCATGCTCGTCTTGGCGAGCACCGGCAGGTACTTTGCCGGCTCGGTCGAGTTGGCCTTCTTCATGGCCGACATCATGGCCATTGCGCCGTCGTAGGCATACGGCGAGTAGGTTTCCGGGCCGCTGCCGAACTTGGCCTTGTAGCGAGCCTCATACGCGGCACCGCCCGGCATCTTGTCGAGCGGCAGGCCGGCCAGCGAGACGACCGATCCATTGGCGGCGTCGCCGGCGATCTTCAGGAAGGCGTCCGACTTGACCATCTCCCCGGCCATCAGCGTGCTCTTCATACCCAGTTCGCGCATTTGCTTGGCGAGCGGGCCGGCTTGTGCGTCGGCACCGCCGTAGAAGATCACATCCGGATTGGCGCGCTTCAGGTTGGTCAGAATGGCGCGGAAATCGACCGCCTTGTCGTTGGCGAACTCGCGACGCACGATCTTGCCGCCGGCTGCCTTGGCCGCCTTCTCGAACTCGTCGGCCAGCCCCTGACCGTAAGCGGTACGGTCGTCGACGATGGCGATGTTCTTGAAGCCCAGCTTCTTGACGGCGAAATTACCAACGACCGACCCTTGCTGGATGTCCGAGGTCATCATGCGGAAGGTCGTCTTGAAACCCTGCTTGGTGTATTCCGGGGCCGTCGCCATGGCGATTTCGGGGATACCGGCTTGCGCGTAAATACGCGACGCCGGGATCGTGGTGCCGGAGTTGAAGTGGCCGAGCATGCCCTTGACGCCCGTGTCGACCAGCTTCTGCGCGACCAGCGAACCCTGACGCGGGTCGGCCTGATCGTCTTCGGCCTGCAACACGAACTTCACCGGCTTGCCATCGATGGTCGGCTTCGTGGCGTTGTACTCGTCAATGGCGAGCTGAATGCCGTTTTGCATGTCCTTGCCGTAGTGCGCCTGGGCGCCCGTGAGCGGTGCGGCAAAGCCCAGCTTCACTTCCTGCGCCTGTTGCGCACCCGCGGTGCCGAACGCGAGCAGACCCGCGAGCGCGACTGCGCTGAGCGTAAGCTTCGATTGCATCAACCCTCTCCTTGCATGTGTATGTCGTTGAGTCGCCCACCTGCGGGATCGCCGCGGTGCGCCTTTATTGGAATGCCGTCGAGACAAGGCCGGTCGGGCCCGGAACGGCATCAATCGCAATCAAACGCAGAATGCGTCCGACGCGGCAGTATTGGATGGCTGCGCGCGCCGGTCAAGAGGGAGATATTCCGATAGATGGTGCTACCGGCTTATGGCGACGGTTGCGCCGCCGGTGTGCCGGTGCTACCCGTGCCGTCTGCCGCGCCTTGCCGGATCTCGCGCAGGGTGGTTTCGGCGGCGGCAAAGCGGGCGAGCACGGCTGCCCCGGGTGTCCGGTCGAGGCGGCTCACCACGAACAGGGCCAGACTGCCCAGTACAAAGCCCGGCAGGATTTCGTACAGGTCCCACCAACCGAATTGCTTCCAGATCAGTACGGTCGCCGCGCCGGTGACAATGCCCGCCAACGCCCCGTTACGGGTGACGCGGGGCCACAACAGCGTGGCGAGCACCAGCGGGCCGAAGGCCGCGCCGAAGCCTGCCCAGGCATAGCTCACCATGCCGAGCACGCGGCTTTCCGGATCGAGCGCCAGCAACACGGCGACAACCGCCACGGCCAGCACCATGGCCCGGCCGATCCAGACCAGACGGCGCTGGCTGACCGGCCCGCGCGCGAAGGTCTTATAGAGGTCCTCCGTCAATGCGCTGGCGCATACCAGCAACTGGCACGACAGCGTGCTCATGACGGCGGCCAGAATCGCGGCAAGCAGAATACCCGCGAGCCACGGCGCGAAGAGCTGCGTCGTCAGCGCCATGAATATCGTTTCCGGGTTCGCTGCCACGCCCGCGCCGAGATCCGGTCGTGCGCTGTAGAAGGCCAGCCCGAAGAACCCCACCGCGATCGCACCGGTCAGGCACAGCACCATCCACGTCATGCAGATACGGCGTGCCTGCGGAATCGCGGCGGCCGAGCGGGTCGCCATGAAGCGCACGAGAATGTGCGGTTGACCAAAGTAGCCAAGCCCCCAGGCGAGCATCGAGATGACGCCCACGGGCGCGAGATCGCCGAACCAGTCGGTATGCGAGGGGTGCACGGCGGTCACGGCATCGACCGCTGCCGCCGGGCTGCCGTCGAGCGCAATCACGGCAATGGGGGTAACGACCAGCGCGGCGAACATCAGCGATGCCTGCACCGTATCTGTCCAGCTCACCGCGAGAAAGCCACCGATGAACACATACGCAATGGTCGCTACGGCGCCGATCCACAGCGCTGTACGGTACTCGAGGCCGAACATCGTCTCGAACAGACGTGCACCCGCCACCACGCCCGAGGCGCAATAGATCGTGAAGAAGATCAGGATCACCAGCGCCGTGACGATACGCAGCACATGGCTGCGGTCGTCGAAGCGCTGCGTGAGGAATTCGGGCAGGGTCAGCGCATTGCCGCACACCTCCGTGTGCACGCGCAGGCGCGCCGCCACGAGACGCCAGTTCGCCCACGCACCGGCTGCGAGACCGATGGCGATCCACACGCCGGACAGGCCGCCCACATAAATGGCGCCTGGCAAGCCGAGCAGCAGCCAGCCGCTCATATCGGAAGCACCGGCCGAGAGCGCGGTGACGAAGCTGCCGAGACGGCGTCCACCAAGAATGTAGTCGGAGAGATTGTTGGTGGAGCGAAAGCCGAGCCACCCGATCACCAGCATCAGCAACAGGTAGACGGTAAACGACACCGCAGTGGGATTCCAAAGGGACATGTAGCCTCCTTGAGCGTCGGTGTCACGCACGTCGGGCACCTCTCGCGGCATGACGAAAGCGGCGCAAACGCGGGACGACGACCGCAGTGGCCGGCGATACGTGTCGCCGGCACGGGTTAACGGTGTAACGGTGCAAACCGCGCGTTGACGGTAAGACACGTGAGGTGTCGGGGGCGGGCGCGACGATACCGCGAATACGCGTGATGCGCGTGACTACGGTAGATGCGGAGGGGGCGTAGAGAGCGTTGGATGGGCGGGGAGGCAACCTCGCCGTCAACGACTCGCGGCCGCCAGTGCCCCTGGAATGCAGGGCGCAGGCGGCCGCGCGTGATTGCGTGACGTAGCTGACGGGGCGTCCGGTCATCGAGGTCGACCGTCAGATTTAGGACGAATCCAATAAGATTCGTCGCAAGATCCGACGGTGTAGCTCGATACGCCCGCCCCGAATCGGCCGAAGGTTTCGCCGGCGTCCGGGCTTGTTCCGAACGATTTCAGCCGGTGATTCAGCCGATGGTCATGAGGTTGGCATTACCTCCGGCTGCGGCCGTGTTGACGGACACCGAGCGCTCGCACAGCAGGCGCTCCAGCGCATAGTCGTCGCCCGCCGCCAACGCCTCGGGGGCGAGGCCTTGCATCGACAGGATCGGACCGTTACGGGTAGCGATCCGGCGGTTCAGTGCGCGCAGCTCGTCGCTGTCGCCTTCGAACAGCACGGCGGCGAGCGAGGGTTCCGCAGCGGCGTCCGCACCGGCAGCCAATACCGAGGCACGGCCCTTGAGCGTGGCGGGCAGCGCGCCGACCAGTTCGCGGGCGGCGGCGCTGTCGGTGAAGACCGCGTTGTTACCCGTCGCCAGCACGGCGGCCAGTTGCGTACGCGCACCGAGCGGCGTGGCCGCTACGCAAAGCACCGGGCCACGCGGTTCCAGACCGTAGGTGTTGCGCTCGCCGGTCGGTCCCGGAAGAACGGCCGTGGCGTCGAGCGCCGATGTCGCCAGATAACGGTCGACGCGATCGATTGCGGCGGCGCTGTCGGCGGTGTTGCCCTTCGCATGCAGCCAGTCGCGGTAGGTCACCAGCGGTGCGAGCGCCGCTTCGTTGCGATGGAGTTCCGGGGCCAGAGCGGCCGGCCGGGTCGCCAGCAGACGCGGCAGATACATCGGCCCCCCCGCCTTCGGTCCCGTACCGGACAGACCTTCGCCGCCGAACGGTTGCACCCCGACCACTGCGCCGATCACGTTCCGGTTCACGTAGACATTGCCGACATGGGCGCGCTCGGTCACATAGGCGATGGTTTCGTCGATACGCGTGTGCACGCCGAACGTCAGGCCGTAGCCGGTGCCGTTGATCTGGTCGAGCAACTTGTCGAGTTGTGCGCGCTTGAAGCGGATGACGTGCAGCACCGGGCCGAAGACTTCGCGTTGCAGCGCCTTCAGATCGGTCAGCTCGATGAGCGTGGGCGGCACGAACGTACCGTGGCGGGTGGCCTCCGGCAGCGTCAGTTGCTCGACCGGGAAGCCCTTGCTGCGCATTTGTTCGATGTGACGGTTGATACCGCTTTGCGCTTCGGCGTCGATCACCGGGCCCACGTCGATCGCCAGACGATCCGGGTTGCCGATGGCCAGTTCCTGCATTGCGCCCTTGAGCATGTGCAAGGTCTTGTCGGCGATATCGTCCTGCAAGCACAGCACGCGCAGCGCCGAGCAGCGTTGACCGGCCGAGTCGAAGGCCGATGCGAGCACGTCGTACACGACTTGTTCGGGCAACGCCGACGAGTCGACGATCATTGCGTTCTGGCCACCGGTCTCGGCGATCAGCGGAATCGGCCGGCCGTTGGCGTCGAGACGGTCGGCCAGCGTGCGCGCGATGATGCGGGCCACTTCGGTCGAGCCGGTGAACATGACGGCCTTGGTGCGAGCGTCCGCTACGAGCGCGGCGCCCACGGTCTCGCCCGTGCCCGGCAGCAGTTGCAGCGCGCCGGCGGGTACGCCGGCAGCCTGCATCAGGCGAACGGCTTCGGCGGCGATGAGCGGCGTTTGCTCGGCGGGTTTGGCGATGACCGGGTTGCCGGCGGCGAGGGCGGCGGCGACCTGACCCACGAAGATCGCGAGCGGGAAGTTCCACGGGCTGATGCACAGCACCGGGCCCAGCGGGCGATGCGTATCGTTGGAGAAGCCCTGCCGGATCTGCGCGGCGTAGTAGCGCAGGAAGTCGACGGCTTCGCGCACTTCGGCCACCGCGTTGGGCAGCGACTTGCCCGCTTCGCGCACGCACAGTCCCATGAGTGTGGGCATATGGGCTTCGAGCAGATCGGCCGAGCGCATCAGGCAGTCGGCGCGCGCCTCGACCGGCGTGGCCTGCCAGATCGGGGCGGCGGCCACGGCGTTCGCGAGCGCGGCTTCCACGTCTGCCGCAGTGGCTTCGATGACCTGACCGACGACATCGCGCAGATCGGCCGGGTTGCGCACGGCACGCGGCGTGCCCGTCGTGCGTTCGCCGTCGGCGAGCAGCGGCGCAGCACGCCACGGCGTACCGGCGCTGGCGAGCAGTGCCGACGACAGCGAGGCGAGACGATGCTCGTTCGACAGATCGAAGCCCGACGAGTTGGCGCGCGACGCGCCATACAGATCTCGCGGCAGCGGAATCTTGGCGTGTGGTGCGCCGAGCGGTTGCACCTTTTCGGCTTCGGAGATCGGATCGGCGATCAGTTCGTCGACGCTGATCGTTTCGTCGGCAATGCGATTCACGAACGACGTGTTCGCACCGTTCTCGAGCAAACGGCGCACGAGGTAGGCGAGCAGTGTTTCGTGCGTGCCAACCGGGGCGTACACGCGGCATGGCCGTGCCAGTTTGCCCGAGGCAATGGGGCCGACGACTTCTTCGTAGAGCGGCTCGCCCATGCCGTGCAGGCATTGAAATTCGTACTGGCCGGGGTAGTAGTTGTTGCCCGCGAGGTGATAGATCGCCGAGAGCGTGTAGGCGTTGTGCGTGGCGAATTGCGGGTAGATCGCGTCCGGCACCGCGAGCAGCTTCTTCGCGCAGGCGAGGTACGACACGTCGGTGTAGATCTTGCGCGTGTAGACCGGATAGCCTTCCAGGCCATCGACCTGCGCACGTTTGATTTCCGTATCCCAGTAAGCGCCCTTGACCAGACGCACCATGATGCGGTGGCGGCTGCGGCGTGCCAGATCAATGATGAAGTCGATCACGAACGGGCAGCGCTTCTGATACGCCTGCACCACGAAACCGATCCCGTTCCAGCCGGCCAGTTCCGGGTCGAAGCACAGCGCTTCGAGCAGATCGAGCGAGATTTCGAGGCGGTCGGCTTCTTCGGCGTCGATATTCAGGCCGATGTCATAGGAGCGGGCCAGCTTGGCGAGCGCCTGCACGCGCGGCAGCAGCTCCGTGATGGTGCGCTCGTGCTGGCTGCGCGAATAGCGCGGATGCAAGGCCGAGAGCTTGATCGAGATACCCGGGCCCTCGTAGATGCCACGCCCGGCCGAGGCCTTGCCGATGGCATGAATGGCCTGCTCGTAGCTTGCGTAGTAGCGCTGGGCATCTTCTTCGGTCGTCGCCGCTTCGCCGAGCATGTCGTAGGAGTAGCGGAAGCCCTGGGCTTCGTACTTGCGGCTGTTGGCGAGGGCCTCGGAGATGGTCTCGCCCGTCACGAACTGCTCGCCCATCAGGCGCATGGCCATGTCGACACCCTTGCGGATGAGCGGCTCGCCGCCACGGCCGATCAGGCGTGTGAGGGCCTTGGTGAGGCCGGCTTCGCTGGTCGTGGTCACGAGCTTGCCGGTGATCATCAGACCCCAGGTAGCGGCGTTGACGAACATCGACGGCGAGTTGCCCATGTGAGCGTGCCAGTCGCCTTTGCTGATCTTGTCGCGAATCAGGGCGTCGCGCGTGGCTTTGTCGGGAATGCGCAGCAGCGCTTCGGCGAGGCACATGAGCGCCACACCTTCCTGGCTGGACAACGAGAACTCGTGAATCAGACCTTCCACGCCACCGCCCGTGCTCTTGCCGCGCAGGGCGACGACGAGCTTGCGGGCGAGGTCGGACGCCGACGCGGCGGTCGCCGGGGCCAGCTTGGCCTGACCGACGAGCACCGGCACGCACTCCGGCTCGGGACGGCGATAGGCCGCCGTAATCGCCGCACGCAACACCGACTGCGGTTGCACGTTTTGCGCGAACTCGAGGAAGGGATGCGGCACGGTGTCGTCGCCCGCATGGCCGTCGATTACCTCGGTGCCGGACTGGGTTGCGCCGCTCAGCTCAGGCGGCAGGGCGCCGCTTTCAATGCGCTCCAGATAGGCGAAGATGGCCTGTTTGATGAGCCAGTGCGGCGTGCGCTCGATTTGTTGGGCGGCCGTTTTCAGCCGGGTGCGCAAGACGTCGTCGACCTTGACGCCAAGAGTGGTGTTAGCCATGGAGCGGTTACCTGATGACGCGAAAACGTGACACCCATAGCGGGTGAATTGCGGCATCGTAACCGGGTTTTATGGGAGGTGCAACCAGAGTCAATATTCGGGTTGCACCTTATGCCGTGGGAGGCCCGCCTGACGGGACTTACTTTGAATTGCTGCCGTACGCAGTTCCCAGATACTCCGAGATCAGCTTGACCTGATCTTCGGGAATCGGCGCGCCATACACCTTCACCATCTTCGTGACTTCCGCACTCCAGAAGGCCGCGGGCATGGGCGGCTGGCTGTTGATGTAATCGACCGAGTGACACATCACACACCATGCACTGGCCGACTGATAGCCGGCGAGGGTCGACGCCTTGAGTTGCGAGGTTTCCTGCGGCAGCTTGATGTCGAGCGCATGGGCGGGGGCGACGGCGAGTGCAGCCGCCAGACCGAGCAGTGCGGCCGTGCGATTCGCGAGCTTTGAAACGTTCATGATCGTCCCCCGTCTCATGCCGCGATCACGCGCACGGTTTCCACCCCGTTGCGCAGATAGCCGGCCGGATTCCACAACGATTGCAGCGGTTGCGAAACCCCTGCGCGATTCGTCGCCCTGACTTTCAACGCGTATTCGCCGGGCTGCGGCGGTGTGAACGACACCGTCCACTCGCGGAACGAATACTTCGACAGCTCGCTGCCCAGCTGAGCGGCCTGCCATGTCTGGCCGCCGTCGGCCGAGAATTGCACGTCGCGAATGCCTTCGCCGCCGTCGAACGCAATGCCGCGCACGCGCGCCGCCTTGCCCGTCGCTACGCGCTGACCGTCGGTGTGGCTGGTAACGAACGAGCGCACGGTGAAGCGTCCGATCGGCCTGGTTTTTTCGGGGGCCTTGCCGGGGGCCACGCAGTTGCAGTCGTTATCGGGAATGCGGTAGGCCGTGGCCATCCAGAAGCCGTCGAACACGTTGTCGACGACGTTGATGTCCGCCAGGTGCTTCACCCAGTAGGTGCCGTAGTAGCCCGGCACGACCAGCCGCACCGGAAAGCCGTTGAGCATTGGCAGATCCTCGCCGTTCATGGCGAATGCGATCATCACTTCGCCATCCATGGCGTGATCGAGGTCGAGCGCTTTGACGAACTCGGGCGTTGCCGGAACGATCGGCCGGTCGAGGCCTTCAAAGGTCACTTGCTTTGCGCTGGACGACACCCCGGCACGCTCGAGAATCCGCTTGAGCGGAATGCCGCGCCAGCGCGCGTTGCCCATCGCGCCGTTGGCGATCTGCCCGCCGCCGACGCGCGGTTCGAAGAAGCCGCGGCTGTTGCCCGAACACTGATGCACCGCCACGATTTCGACCGGCGCGCCAAAGTCCTTCTTGAGTGACGCGAGCGAGATGTCGAGCGGTTTGGCGACACTGCCGCCCACGCGAATCCGGTGCTTCGCCGGATCGATGTCGGTCGGAATGCCCGCGAGGTGATAGCGCACGAAGAACGCGTCGTTCGGGGTGATCAGCCCCTCGTTGAAGACTTCGAAGGGTGTTTCCAATTGCGGCGGGCGCGCCGTCAGCCGGATCAGCGGGCGCTTCTGCGGATACGCAACGAGTTCGCGCTCGCCGTTGGCAAACGGCAGCACGACCGTCTGCGGGGCGGCGGTGGCGGCGAGCACGTCGAGTGCGCGTCCGGCGAGACTGGCGCCAACGCCCAGCGCACCGGCGCGTCGCAGGAAGCGGCGGCGCGAGGCTTCGGCCAGTGGGGATTCGGCAAGGGGATGGGACGGGGTGGCGAGATGCGGCGCCGTGGGTGCGGCGCTCCGGTCGTGCGACTTCATCGTGTGTCTCCTGTAGAACTTCTTATCGGGCGGATGACGGGAATCGTGCGACGTGCGGCGTTCGACTAATGGCCGCATCGTCGGAGATTCTGACGATGTTGTCAAATTTCCGGAACGCTATATACCGATTTATATTTCGAGAGGGTCGACTTCGAGATGCCAGCGCACGGGCGCCTTGAGGGCGCGCAACTCGCCCATCCAGTCGGTGAGAAAGCGTTGCAGGGCGCCGCGATGCGGACTCTCGATCACGAGCTGCGCGCGCTCGGTGCCCGCGATCCGCACCATGGTCATCGGCACCGGGTCCCAGAGGGAAATGCGTGGGTCGTGCAATGCGGGCGTGGCGGCAATCTCGCGGGCCTGCTTCAGGAACGTCATGGCGTCGTCGAGGCGCCGCGCTTCGGCGCGCAGCAACGCCTGATGCGTGTACGGGGGCAACGCGGCGACGCGACGTTCTTCCAATTGCTGTGCCGCGAAGCCCGCGTAGTCGTGGCGCATGAGCGAGGCGAACAACGGGTGCGACGCGTAGCGGGTCTGGATCAGCACGTCGCCGGGGCCGTCGGCCCGGGCGGCGCGACCGGCGCGTCCCGCCACCTGCATCAGTTGCGCGAAGAGACGCTCGGCTGCCCGGAAGTCGTGCGAGAACAGCGCGCTGTCGGCGTTGACCACCCCCACGAGTGTGACGTTACGGAAGTCATGCCCCTTGGCCACCATTTGGGTGCCGATCAGGATGTCGACTTCGCCGGCATGCACTTGTGCGAACAGTGCCTGCGCGCTGCCTTTGCGGCGTGTGCTGTCGGCGTCGATGCGGGCGAGACGCGCGTCGGGGAAATGCTCGGCCAGCGCTTCTTCAATACGTTGTGTGCCGCGTCCCAGCGGGGCGAGATCCTGATTGCCGCAGTCGGGGCACGCATGCGGAATACGCGACTCGGCGCCGCAGTGGTGGCAGCGCAGCCGGCGCTCGGGCTTGTGCAGCACCATGTGCGCGCTGCACCGGCGGCAATCGCTGATCCAGCCGCAGGCGTCGCAGTTGAGCACCGGGGCGTAGCCGCGGCGATTCAGAAACAACAGACTCTGCTCGCCCGCGTCGAACCGCGCGCGAATGGCCGCGAGCAAGGGTTGCGACAAGCCCTCGTGCACTGTGCGCTGGCGCTTGCGTTCGATCTCCATGTCGATGAGCGAGACACGCGGCAGCACGGCGTCGGGCGTGGCGCGTTCAGGCATCGCGAGGCGCACGTAGCGGCCCTGTTCGGCGCGTCGCCAGCTATCGAGCGAGGGCGTGGCAGAGCCCAGCACGACGGGAATGCGCAGCCGATTCGCCCGCCAGATCGCGAGATCGCGCGCCGAGTAGCGCAACCCTTCCTGTTGCTTGTAGGACGGATCGTGCTCTTCGTCGACAACGATCAGACGCAGATGCGGCAGCGACGCCATGACGGCGAGCCGGGTGCCAAGCACGATACGCGCCTCGCCGCGGTGCGCCGCCAGCCAATGCCGGGCGCGTTCGCCCTCGGCCAGACCGCTGTGCAGGGTGACGAGCGTTTCGTCAGGGAATCGTTTGCGGAAGACGCCTTCGAGCTGTGGCGTCAGATTGATTTCCGGCACGAGGACGAGCACCTGCGAGTCGGGTTGACGAAGCGCCTCGGCGACCACGCGCAGATAGACCTCCGTTTTGCCGCTGCCGGTCACGCCATAGAGCAGGAAGGGGGCGCAGGCGGGGGTGTCGCCCGCGTCGTCGGTCGACGGCGCGCGATCGAGACGCTGTGCCCCTGCCGCTTCGAGGGCGTCATGGATGGCCGCGACGGCATCCGCCTGTCCGGCGGTGAGCGTTTTGGCGACGCCGCGCGCATCTTCGGGCAGGATTGCGGCGGCGCCAGACACTTCATCTTGCACGGAGGCGTTGCTCGCGTCGTCTGCGTCGTTCCGATTGTTGGCGTCGCTCGCTTCGGCGTCGCGCATCGCTTCATGGAACGGCACGGTTTCCACGACGACCCAGCCGGCGGCGGCCCATTGTTTGAGCACGTCGGCCGCTTTCGAGCAGAGCGCTTTCGCCTCGTCGGCGTCGAGTGTGCCGGCTTGCGCAAGACCGTCGGCCAGCCGGCGCTGCGCGCGCAGCCGGGCGGGCACGTTGTCCATGAGCGTTGTCAGCGCCCCCTCGGCAATCCGGTAACGCTGCACGCCGCGTTGGGCGAGGAGCCGCGGCCAGCGCATCGGCGTGCGCAGATGGCCCGGTATGGCCGGCAGCGCCACTTCGCCGACACCGCGCTGGTAATAGCGCGATGCGAACTGCATCAGGTCGCGCCAGTCGTCCCCGAGCGGTGGCAATTCGTGCCAGACGGCGGTCACGTCGCGCAGCTTTGCCGGGTCGACTTCGCTGCGCTGCGTCAATTCCCAGACAATCCCCACGACCTGTCGTCGCCCGAACGGCACCTGTACCAACTGACCGAGGCTTGCCGCCTGATCGAGCCGGTAGTCGAAGAGGGTCAACAAGGGCGTATCGAGCGCTACGCGGGCGATCACGGGCGTGCCGGTGCGTCCGGCGGCAACCGGAGACAGCGCATCATCGGTCGATGCAGGAGACGGTTCGGACAGTTCGTCGGCGCGAGTCAAACTTAAAGTGAATCCTGAGAAGTTTCGCTAAACCCCGGATTTGAGTCGGCTTTCCGGTAGACGCAAAACGCTTGTGGATAACTATGTTGAGAACTGTGGGGATTATCGCTCGTCTGCCACGCGGCGCGGCCCTCACGCCGCGTAACACCACGACTTCGCCAGAATCAAAAATGCTTTTTGATCAATAGCTTATGAATAACATCGACGGGGCGTCCCCGCCGACTCTCACTTGCGGCGGCGCAGCGAGAATTTGTGCATAAGTCTTCGGGACAACTCCGCAAATTGGAGGGGTTATTCCACGCCCTTTCCCTTGACATTCTCCGCGTGAAACGGCGGTTGGGATTGCGGGGAGAAACGCCCCGCGAACCCGCACCACCGCTCGCGGGTGTGGCCGATTATGCCGTCTGGCGCAGCTTTCGGCTGTAGCTGTGCACTTCGTCGACGAGCGCCGCGACATGTTCGGGCGGGGTGAACTGCGAAATCCCGTGGCCCAGATTGAAGACGTGGCCCGGCGCATTGCCGTACGCATCAAGCAGTCGCCGCGCTTCGGCGCGTATGGCGTCGGGCGATGCGAAGAGAGCGGTCGGGTCGAAATTGCCTTGCAGTGCACAACGCTCGCCCACCCGGCGGCGCGCGGCGGCAAGATCGACTGTCCAGTCGAGGCCGATCGCGTCGGGGCCGGTGTCGGCAATGGCTTCGAGCCACTGACCGCCACCCTTGGTAAAGACGATGTGTGGGATCCGCACGCCGTTCCATTCGCGGTGCACCCCTGCCAGCGCCTTCCGCATGTAAGCGAGCGAGAAACGCTGGTAGAGGCCGTCGGCCAGTGCGCCACCCCAGGTGTCGAACACCATGATGGCCTGTGCGCCCGCTTCGATCTGTGCGTTCAGATAAGCGGCGACTGCACGCGCGTTGGTCTCGAGAATATGCGTCATCAGATCGGGACGCTCATACATCATCGTCTTGACGGTCCGGAAGTCGGCCGACCCGCCGCCCTCGACCATGTAGCAAGCGAGTGTCCACGGACTGCCCGAGAAGCCGATCAGCGGCACGCGTCCGTTCAGGGCGCGACGGATCTCGGTCACGGCGTCGAACACATACCGCAGGCTGTCGAGGTCCGGCGCCCGCAGGCGGCGCACGTCGTCTTCGGTGCGCAGCGGATGCGCGAAGCGCGGCCCTTCGCCGGCTTCGAACGACAGGCCGAGGCCCATGGCGTCGGGAATGGTGAGGATGTCCGAGAACAGAATGGCGGCATCGAGCGGGAAGCGCTCGAGCGGCTGCAATGTGACCTCGGTGGCGTAAGCCGGGTTCTTGGCAAGCGCCAGGAAGCTACCGGCCTTGGCGCGCGTGGCGTTGTATTCGGGCAGGTACCGGCCCGCCTGGCGCATCAGCCAGATCGGCGTGTACTCGGTCGGCTGGCGCAGCAGGGCGCGCAGGAAAGTATCGTTTTGCAGAGCTTGGGACACGTCGCGGCGGTGGGTAGGATGATTTGAGCAAGCGGCCATTTTACTCGGGTATCCCGAGGCCGGTCGTTTTGCGGGCTGTTATGCCGCACATAAGCGGTGGATGGCGTCGCGGCATGAGAGCAGCGATGGGAGGCATCTTGCGTCATGCCGGTTGGCGTTGGGCAGGCGAGTCATTAGTATTGAGCCCCACGAGCTGCATCGGACAGTTCGCGAAACTCGTGCCTCATAACGCCAATATTCAGCATTCAGGAGACAAGCATGAAAGTCACGACGACAGCCGCCCGCGCGGTTCTCATGGCGGGAGCGGCATTCGCCGCGCTCACCGCTGCCACGGTTCATGCGCAATCGGCCGCCGCCGGCAGCCCCGCCGCCATGCACTCCCGGCTCGACGACATTGTGAAGTCGGGTACCTTGCGCGCCTGCGCGACCGGCGACTACAAGCCGTACACGTATCGCCGCCCGGACGGTCAGTTCGAGGGGATCGACGTGGATCTGGTCGCTTCGCTGGCGAAATCGCTCGGCGTGAAGCCTGTGATTGTCCCCACGACGTGGAAAGGGCTGATGGACGACTTCACCGCCGGGAAGTGCGATATCGCAGTCGGGGGCATCTCCGTCACGCTCGATCGTGCGGCCCGTGCCTATTACAGCAGCGTGGTGATGGTCGACGGCAAATCGCCGATCGTGCGTTGTGCCGACGTTGCGAAGTACCAGACGCTCGCCGATCTGAACCAGCCCAGCACGCGCGCCATCGCGAATCCTGGCGGTACGAACGAGCGCTTTGCCCGTCAGTACCTGCCCAAGGCCACGCTCACGATCTATCCGGATAACGTCACGATCTTCCAGCAGATCGCCGAGGGTCGCGCCGACGTGATGGTGACGGATACGTCCGAAACGCTGTTGCAGCACAAACTTATCCCGTCGCTCTGCCCGGTCAACCCCGACAAGCCGCTTCAGTTCGGCGAGAAGGCCTACCTGATCCCGCGTGGCGACGACATCCTCAAGCAATACGTCGATCAATGGCTCAACCTTGCCCAGAAGACCGGCGAGTATCAGGCCGTCGTGGACAAGTGGCTCAAGTAATCGGGCGGGGGTCAGCTCAGCCAGTCGCGCAAACGCTGCGCGGCGTCGTGCATGACCAGTCTTGCTTGCGGGACGAACGGCTGTAACCGGGCAAAGCTGTGTGTGAGGCCGGGCGCTTCGACAATTTCCGCCCGGCCGCCCGACTGCGCCACGAATTGCGCATAGGACACGGCTTCGTCATGCAACGGATCGTATTCGGCGGCAATCACCAACGCATTCGGCAGCGGGTGACGCGGGGCTTGCGCCGTCAGATTGACGCGCACATCGTCTGCCGCCGGCTCCACGCCGTTGAGGAACTCGCGCCAATACCAGCGCATTTCGTCGCGCGTCAGGCCCACGCCGTGCGCCAGACGCTCGTAACTCGGAGTGTCGAACCGATACTGCACGACCGGGTAGATCAGCAATTGGGCGTTCACGATCCCCGGGTGCTGATCGTTGAACCAGGCGGCTGCCTGCGCCGCCAGATGGCCTCCCGCGCTGTCGCCGGCGACGGCCAGACGATCGACCTGCACACCCAGCCGGGCGCGTTGCTCTGCCGCCCATGCCAACGCTTCGCGTGCGTCGTCGACCGGGGCGGGAAACGGATGCTCGGGCGCCAGCCGGTAATCGACGCTCAGCACCGCCACATCTCCATCTTGCGCGAGGAACGCGGCCAGTGTGCCATGCGTGTCGACGTCCCCCACGACCCACCCGCCGCCGTGGAAATACACGACGAGCGGCACTTCGCGGCCGATCGGACGATACAACCGTGCGCGCAGATTGCGGCCCGGCAGCGGAATTTCGAAGGTCTCGCTTTTCAATCCCGCCGGTAGCGGACGCAACGCCTCGACAGCGACAGCGGCGAACTTGGCGCGCACGTCTTGCGCACTGGGCGCGCCTGCGTCGGCGGCGTTGGCGGCGTTGGGGTACTTGCGCGCCATTTGGTCGTAGTAAGCGAGTAGATCGGCGTCGATAGTCATGTCAGCAGGCAATTGGCGTAAAGGCGGTTGGAGAAGAAAGCGGTTTTGCTATTTTTTCCGAAGCGGCGGATGGGCGCGCCGGACTCAGCGGCGGTTCGCCTGTGCAGACACGTTGCCTCCCATCATCTGCCAGCGCTGGTGCTCGATCTTGACGCAGCGATCCATCACGACGTCGAGCCCCGCAGCCAGGGCGGCGGCCGCCGCTTCATCGTTCTCGATGCCCAACTGCATCCATAAACTGTTGGCGCCAATGGCGATCGCCTCTTCCGCGATCGGCGGAATGTCGCCGCTGCGGCGAAAGCAGTCGACCATCTGAATCTGCACGCCTTGCGCACGCAGCGCCTCGGCGGCGTCGGTCAGGCTCGCGTAGACGGTCTCGCCCAGAATCTTCTCGCCGGAGTCGGCTGCCTGCGGGTTGACCGGCACAATCCGGTACCCCTGCTGCTGCATATAGCGAGATGTGGTGTAACTGGGCCGGTCGGGCCGCGGCGACAGGCCCACGACCCCGATGACACGGTCGCGCGCCAGTATTTTCCCCAGACGTTCCATGGTTTCCATGCGGGTACGGCCTCGTTCGGGCCGATGCAGTCGTTGGACGAAATTCTTGCTCCCGGTGCGCCGCAGATCCTCGACGAGAGGGTGGACGCTCACTTTGTTGCCACGCACAAAGAATGAAGTTAGCACATTGAGGACGTGGGCGTGAAATGCGGTTGCGCCACGGGCACCGGTGAATCGATGTGTGCGCATGTCACTCGTCTTCAATGCTTCGGCAGGCGAGTTATTCAGGATGGCGAACTAAGTCGCACTTTCGAAATCACTCATGAAGTCCTTGCCGGGAAAGGAGTGGCGAGGGTTTGCGAAAGGAATGGTGCGCCTGAGGTGTTACAACCTGAAACACTTTGTTACCCCTCACGCCATACGTTTCCACCACAATGCATCTCAACGCTGACGTGCTTATCCCCCGGTAACACAGCAGCGCGACTGTATCGGCAGACGGCGTCCCCCGGCGCAATCCGCAAGGTAATTCGATGCAGTGCTCCGAATCTGGTCTCCTCGCGCTAACCCCGTAGCGTGTGGTTTTGGCGGGCCCGTGTGTCCCGCCATTTTTTTTGCCTGCGACGACCTACATCTTTCCTAACCCTTTCTCCGACATCTCTCCGGATGCTTCGCTATCCGACGCATTTTCGGAAATCGATTCACGCCTGCGTAAATTGATCCCCGCCTGATGTCTGCCCGATGTCCGCAATGCCGGTCATCTGTCGGGATTGGAAATGGCCTGTGAAGTGACTCGATTCCTGTCGGGTCTTCCCTCCGAATCCGCTCACCGGGTGGCCCGGAGCCAGGGTTTGAGCCAGCCGAGGCCGTCGCGCGTTGCGCCTTGCGGCCGGTATTCGCACCCGATCCATCCCGCGTAACCCAGTTCGTCGAGCAGACGGAACAGGAAGGGATAGTTGACTTCTCCGGTGTCGGGCTCATGGCGCGCGGGCACGCCAGCGACCTGCACATGCCCGATGTGAGCAATGGACTGTCGCAGCTTCATTGCCAGATCGCCTTCCACGATCTGACAGTGATACGCATCGAACTGGACCTTGAGATTGCCCGCACCGACTTCCTGACGAATGGCGTGGGCCTGATCCTGACGCGTAAGGAAGTAGCGGGGGAAGTCGCGCGGATTGATCGGCTCGATCAGGACAGTGACACCGTGCGCGGCGGCTTGCCCGGCCGCGTAAGCGAGGTTTTCGAGATAGACCGCCCGGCAGCGCTCGGGCGACGCTGCCGCGTCGGGGCATCCGGCCATGACATGCAACTGACGGCAGCCAAGCGCGTCGGCGTAGTCGAGCGCGATTTCAACGCCATCTCGAAATTGCGCCTCACGCCCTGGCAGCGCGGCTAGCCCGCGTTCGCCGCTCGCCCAGTCGCCGGCGGGGGTGTTGAACAGCACCTGCGTCAGCCCGGCGTCGTCCAGACGCGTGCGTATCTCATGGGCGGGATGCTCGTAAGGGAACAGGAATTCGACACCTCGGAAGCCGTCGCTCGCCGCCTCCCGGAAGCGATCCAGAAATGGGAATTCCTGATAAAGCAGCGTCAGATTCGCGGCAAATCGCGGCATGAGAATCTCCGTCGCCCGGCATGGACGGGCAGGGTGGGCCTATGCCCGTCACAATATCATTGCCCGTCGATCTGAGGCGCCGCTACGCTGCGCAACTGGAACCGTCCGTCGTTATTGAAGAGCCAGGTTTCGACCGCCCGAACGCGCCCGCTACTGTCGACCAACGCCCGGCTGGGCGCGGGTAAGGGGCTGGCTCGTCGCAGACTCGCCATTGCAATGCGCTCAGCTTCGCGATCGCCGTTGCTGCGGTAGAGCGCCACACTCGTCACGTTCCCGTTGCGGTCCACCCAATACTCGAGCGACACCACCGAGCGCAGCATCGGCTGCGGGTTGCCCGGTGTGATTTCCTTCGCGTTGACTTCCGTTACACGCTGCGCCGCCGCGATCTTGTACTGGTCGAGCGCCGAGATCGGTGCCTGTCCGGGCGTCAGGTTGAGGATGAGCGGCTTTTTGGGTTCGAAATCCGGATTGGCGCAACCGGCAAGTGCCAAAACACAGGCGCCGAGGGTGAGCCATGCAGCGGTATAGGGTGCCTGCCGGCACCGGGAAGGTTGCGTATTCATGTGCTATCTCCCGCAACGTTCGCGACACTTTTCTTGTTGTTCACTTCCTTGCACCCGTCACGCGACGGGAACTGCCGCGTGACGGGTAAAACACGGGTCGAACACCGTCGCGGCTAGTGCGGCCGGGTTCCGAACGACCAGTTCGGCATCAGGGTGTTGGACGACAGATTCTCGTCCTGCAACTTGCGCGCCGTCTCCACGCCTGCCACTGGCAGGCCCGTCGGATCAAGCAGCCCGATCTGCACCAGCACGCTCGCCTGATCCCAATAGATATGCTCGTGTTCGAGCTTGTCGCCCCGGAATCTCACGATGGCGACCAACGGAATCTCGACGCGGCGGCCGGTCGGTTCCACGCCCGGCAGCATCCAGTCGACCGGCGTGGTATGCGTAAAGCAGAACAGCAACTCGTCGACGAGCTGTGTCGCGCCGATCGTGCGCGAAATCGGAATCAGCTTGGTGTCGGGCGGATTGCTGTTGACGAAGTGGTTCCGGTAGAAGTGCGCCAGTTGCTGATGGCCCACGCCGCCCGTCATCGTCGGAATGTGATTGACATACGGTTCGGCCACCATCGTCTTCATTAGCGGATCGATTTCGCGAATGGCAAATTCGTACGCGCAATGGGTCTCCCACAGCGCCGCGAAGTCATAGTGCGGGCCGAGTACCCGACGCACGGCGCCGATGGTGCGCTGGTGCGCCAGTTGCGTGGCCGCCCGGTTGAAGTGATCGCCGGGACGGGCGAAGGCGTGGTCGGCGTCCGGATAGTCGTAGAGCGTGATGTTGGCGTGTCCGCCGAGGCGGGCGGCAAGTGTTTCACGTACTTCCGGCGGGGCATATTTGTCGCGTTCGGCAATATGCAGCACGAGCGGCGGGTGCTCGCCGGCGAGTTCGTCGACGTGTTGCTCGATCCCCACGCCGTAGTAGCCAACGGCGACATCAGCGCTGGTGCGCGTGACCGACAGCGCGGCCAGCTTGCCGCCGAGGCAGTAGCCGACGACGCCCACGCCGCCGGCGCATTCGGGCAACGCGCGCAGGGCGTCGACGCTCGCGCCGACATCTTCCATGCCGAGATCGACATCGAAACTCTGGAACAAGGCAAACGCCCGCTGCCAGTCGCCGGACGAATAGCCCAGCTCAATGCCCGGCTCGATACGCCAGAACAGATCGGGCGCCAGAACGACGTAGCCCTCTTCGGCGTATCGGTCGGCTAGCTCGCGAATGTAGGCGTTCACGCCGAAGATCTCCTGACACAGCACCAGTCCCGGGCCTTTGCCTCCCCCTTCGGGCAGCGCCAGATACGCCTGAAAGGTCTTGCCGTCGCGCGACTTAATGCTGATGAAGCGTCCTGCCATGTCACTGTCTCCTGAAACACCGGATCGTGCGACGTACAGTGCGCTCTCTCCCTATCTTAGGTGGCCCGTGTGTGACGCGCAGCGCGGTTAACACGTAGGACGCGACACGTAGGGCGCGGCCTGTAGCCCGTTAGGGCGCTCGGCGGAGCGTACGTCGGACGATGCGTGAAGTTAAGGGGGGGGAAGCCGGGAAGATGCGGCCATTGCCACCTTCGAGGTCCGCGGGTAGCGGCATCCGACGATACCATGCATACTCGGAACGCATGTTCCCGGCGTGAATGAAGATTTCGCGCGGGACGCTTTTTTGTACGCAATGGAGTGACCATGATTACCGTGTATCACAACCCGCGCTGCTCGAAGTCGCGCGAAGCGCTGGCCCTCGTGGAGGGCTCCCCGGCGGTGGGGGGGAGCGACCTGCAAATCATCGAGTATCTGAAGACGCCGCCAACGCTCGCCGAACTCAAGCGTCTGCATAAGCTGCTCGGTGTGCCCGTGCGCGAGATGATTCGCAGCAACGAGACCGAGTACGCCGAACTGGGGCTGGCCGATGCGACGCTGACCGACGACGCGCTGCTTGCTGCCGTGGCAAAGCACCCGAAGCTGTTGCAGCGTCCTATTGTGGTCAACGGCGACAAGGCCGTGATTGCGCGTCCGCCGGAGTTGGCGAACAACGTTCTGTAAGCGGGCTGCCCCGGGTGGCGGGAGTGCGCGCGACGCGTGATACGCCGCGCGTCTGCCGTTACGGCCCGGGCGGAGGCCATGGCGGTTTGCCGCCTGGCAGCGGCATGCAGCAGTTCAGCCGTGGGCTGTGCTGTCTTTGCCGGGGCCGGTCTCCGGCGATTCGGCGTCTGCCTCGGCGGCAGACGCTCGCGCCGCTGCCGATCCGAACACCGGCGCGTCGGCGTTGGCCGTGAGCCCGGCGCCGCGCCAGCCCGGCAGTTCAGACAGCGTCTTTTGCTGCTCGCGCAGTTCGGCGAGCATGTTGCAGAAGAGCGCGCCTTGTTCCAGCGCGTCGTCGAGCGCCACGTGCGTATGCGGCAGCGGGTCGAGCCAGACCTGCGGCAGACGCGGCTTGATGCACTTGCGGTACGGCATGCCGGTCATCGCGAACGCGAGCGTCTTGATATCGAGTGCCGACCACGAGAACGGGCAACGTCCGACGAAACGCATCATGTACCAGAACATGAACGTGAAATCGAACCCCGCCGGGTAGGCGACGAACACCGGCTTGCCCGGCAGTTTTTCCACCCACTTCACGTATGCCTTGAGCGCTTTGGCCGGGTCTTCCGGATCAACGCGGCAGGCGGCCCACGCTTCGGGCTCGGTTTTCCACCATTTCATCGTTAGCGGATGTCCCTTCGCGTCCGGCAGACACTCGAGGTTGGCGCTGAAGGTGCCGATCAGTTCCTTGTCCGCCGTATAGGCCGCCGACGCAAAGCTGAGCATCGAATGCGGTCCGGGGATCGGGCCATCGGCCTCGACATCGGTGCTAACGAAAATCTCCTCGTCCACGGGAATGATGCGCGACGGCGTGCGGGACATGGCCTCACTCATACGGCGCTCCGGGCGAGCACGGCGTCGGCGACGTACGGGTTGGTTTCGCGCTCCTGACCGAACGTGGAGACGGGGCCGTGCCCCGGAATGAACGTCACGTCGTTGCCGAGCGGCCAGAGCTTGTCGCGGATCGAGGCGATCAGGTCGGCATGGTTGCCGCGCGGGAAGTCGGTGCGCCCGATGGAGCCGGCGAACAGCACGTCGCCAACGCTGGCAAGACGTTCGTCGGCCGAGAAGAACACCACGTGACCCGGCGTATGGCCAGGGCAATGAAACACGTCGAGCGTGACATCGCCGAACTGGACGGTGTCGCCGTCACCCAGCCAGCGGTCGGGCGTGAACGGCTCGGGCTCGGGAAAGCCGAACCGCGCGCTTTGCGCTTCCAACTGGTCGATCCAGAAGGCGTCGTCCGGATGGGGACCTTCGATCGGCACGCCGTACTTCGCAGCGAGCGCACCCGCGCCGCCGCAATGATCCAGATGGCCGTGCGTCAGGAAGATCTTCTCGAGCGTCACCCCCTGACGTTCGATTTCGCCCGCGATCCGGTCGATATCGCCGCCGGGGTCCACCACGGCGGCGCGCTTCGTCGCATCGCAGACGAGCAGGGTGCAGTTTTGCTGGAATGGCGTGACAGGAATCAGGGTGACGTTCATGAGTTATCGGGGACGCGGTTTTCGCCTATTGTAATTCGGGCCGGGGGGCTACCGCCCGGCGTTCTGCCGAAGCCCGATGCGCCGGGCGTTTGTCGCAGGGGCAGGCCGGGCTTTTCCAAAAGCGTTGCGGTGGCGCGAGCCGTCGAGTCGGGTAACGCTTTGTAAACAGGTCTCGGCATGTAAGTGAACACTCGCTGATGGGTTGACTTTGACGGCGTGTTAAACTTGCGGGCTATGCGAACACGCGACATGCTCACACGGTTCGCGGTTGGTTGCGTCCTCGCCCTGACGTTGACAGCCTGCACAACGCCGCTCGAACCCCCCAGCCAAACGGCTGCCGCCACCCCGGCGACAGGCGAGCGTACCCGTGCGCGCGAAGCCAACGCACCGGTCGGCTCGAGCTTCGATCTGCATTGGC
Organism: Pandoraea apista; assembly: GCF_001465595.2. NCBI lineage: Bacteria > Pseudomonadati > Pseudomonadota > Betaproteobacteria > Burkholderiales > Burkholderiaceae > Pandoraea > Pandoraea apista. Next base: position 203,214 of record NZ_CP013481.2, read on the forward strand.
CGGGCCGGTCCTATCGCAATGAAGGCCTCAATCCCGGCGATCCCGATGCGCCGGAGCGCGACGGCGAAGCGCGTCTGCGCGCCGATGCCGGGACCTTCTATCAGAGCGGCATGGCGTCGTGGTACGGCAAGAAGTTTCATGGACGGCGCACGGCGACTGGCGAAGCGTTCGACATGAACGAGCCGACAGCCGCACATCCGACTTTGCCGCTGGGTAGCTTCGCGCTGGTCCGCAACGTGGCCAATAACAAGACCGTCGTCGTTAAAATCAACGATCGCGGGCCCTATACCCGAAATCGCATCATCGATCTGTCGTTCGGCGCAGCCAAGCAACTCGACTTTGTTCGGGCTGGGCACGCCAAAGTCGAAATCCGCCGCCTCTCCCGCAGCGAAGTCGCCGCCCTCGGTCTGGACGACACCAACAACACCCCCTGACGCGCACCAATATGCGGCCTGCTGCCGCGCCTCAACCCGATTCCCATTCCGAATTCGCATCGGAATCCTCTTAAAAAATGGGACGCGGTTCGCGCGTTTATTGTGCGAAAGTCATCATTCCAATTAAAAAATCACGCATTGTTTCATTTTTCGGCGCATTTCATTGGTTGAACGCATCGCATGAACGTGCGTACTTCCGATCCTGAGCGACCGAATCGTCTATTTTTTTTCCGATTGCCGCATCAATCTGCCGTCGTTTGGGCGCAACCCGATGTTCCACGGGCCTCCGGGGACGTTGCGTTGGCAACCGTTGTTCGCTGCCGGGGATGTGGGTAGACTGTGCCCCACGCGCAGGTGCACGCTTTGCGTGCATCCGAAAGAGGCCCGCAGAGACCCGGGCACGGCGCACCTATCAAAGCGTATTCCTGGAGGAGTTTTAATGTCGACAATGGGCAAACACGCCAAGCGCACCCTGCTGTGCGCCGTGGCCGCAGCGTTGTTGGGGACGACCGGCGCGGCATTCGCGCAAACGACAAAGTCGGTGGCCGTGCTCGCCATCGTGGAGCACCCGGCGCTCGACGCCATCCGTGATGGCGCACGCGACGAACTCAAGGCGGAAGGCTACGAGGTCGGCAAGAACCTCAAGTGGGAATACCAGAGCGCCCAGGGCAATGTCGGTACGGCCGCTCAGATCGCCCGCAAGTTCGTCGGTGACAAGCCGGACGCGATCATCGGTATCGCCACGCCGACGGCGCAGGCCGTTGCGGCAGCGACCAAGTCGGTGCCTCTGGTGTTCTCCGGGGTGACCGATCCGGTCGCCGCGCAACTGGTCAAGAGCTGGGAGCCGTCGGGCACCAACGTGACCGGCGTGTCGGACAAGCTGCCGCTGGACAAGCAGGTCGCACTGATCAAGCGCGTGGTGCCGAACGCCAAGCGTGTGGGCATGGTGTACAACCCGGGTGAAGCCAACTCGGTCGTGGTCGTCAACGAGTTGAAGAAGCTGTTGCCTGCCGCCGGCCTGACGCTGGTGGAAGCCGCCGCGCCGCGCACGGTGGACATCAGCTCGGCTGCCAGCAGCCTGGCCGGCAAGGTCGACGTGATCTACACCAACACGGACAACAACGTCGTGTCGGCTTACGAATCGCTGGTGAAGGTGGCCAACGATCGCAAGATCCCGCTGGTGGCGTCGGATACGGACAGTGTGAAGCGCGGCGCCATTGCGGCACTCGGCATCAACTACTACGACCTCGGCCGTCAGACCGGCAAGGTGGTGGGCCGTATCCTGAAGGGCGAGAAGCCGGGGGCAATCGCTTCGCAGACCAGCTCGAATCTGGAACTGTTCGTGAACACGGCGGCCGCTGCCAAGCAAGGCGTGACGCTGTCGGACGATCTGGTGAAGGAAGCCAAGACGGTCATCAAGCAGTAAAGCGCGCGTGACACCGGTGACGCGGGCGAGTGCCTGCGGCACCGGCGAGCGACAGGGCGGCGTCCGGACACGATCTGTCCCCGCCGCTCTTTTCCTATCGAATGGGTGGGACGGCTCCCCCCCGAACGCGGTCGCACAACGACCGGCTATGACCCGAACTGGCCTATGTCGGCCGTGCGAGCGCTGATGCCGAGACCCGGCATGGGCCGTCTTGCGCAGTGGAATTACGAAAATGTCCCTTTTTTCTATGATGGGCGCACTGGAGATCGGTCTGATCTTCAGCCTCGTGGCGCTCGGGGTGCTGATTTCTTTCCGCATCCTCAATTTTCCCGATCTGACCGTTGACGGCAGCTTCGCGCTTGGCGGCGCGGTGGCGGCCACGCTGATCGCCGGCGGCACCAATCCGTTTGCGGCGACCGTCGCGGCGATGGCGGCCGGTGCGCTGGCGGGTTTCATCACCGGCTGGCTCAACGTACGCCTGAAGATCATGGATCTGCTCGCCAGTATCCTGATGATGATCGCGCTCTACTCGGTGAACTTGCGTGTGATGGGCGCACCGAACGTGCCGCTGATCACGTCACCCACGGTCTTCACGATGATCCTGCCGGAGAATGCACCCGACTGGCTGCCGGACTTCGTGCTGCGTCCGCTTCTTCTGCTGGCGGTGGTGGTCGTGGCGAAGCTTGGCCTCGATTACTTCTTCTCGTCGCAGCAGGGTCTCGCCATGCGCTCGACGGGCGCGAATCCGCGTATGGCCCGCGCCCAGGGCGTGAACACCGGTCGCGAGATTCTGGCGGGCATGGCGCTGTCGAATGCGCTGGTGGCGCTTGCCGGCGCGTTGTTCGCGCAGTCTCAGGGCGGAGCCGACATTTCGATGGGGATCGGTACCATCGTGATCGGTCTGGCGGCGGTGATCATCGGCGAGACGATTCTGCCGGCCCGACGTCTCATCCTGACGACGCTGGCGGTGGTTGTCGGGGCGGTGCTGTACCGCTTCTTCATTGCGCTCGCCCTCAATAGCGATTTCATCGGTCTGAAGGCGCAGGACCTCAACTTGGTGACGGCTTTGCTCGTGGCCGTGGCGCTGGTGCTGCCGGCCACGCGCCGTAAGCTGTTCGCCCGTAAGAACGGAGGTGCCTGATCATGTTGAGCGCAAAAGACCTCAAAATCACTTTCAATCCCGGCACGCCCATCGAGAACCGCGCGTTGCGCGGCATGTCGCTGGAGATTCCGACGGGCCAGTTCGTCACGGTGATCGGTTCGAACGGTGCGGGCAAGTCCACCTTCCTGAATGCGATCAGCGGCGATTTGTCGGTGGATTCGGGCACGATTTCCATCGATGGCAACGACGTCACGAAGAAGACGGCATGGCAGCGCGCGAGTCAGGTGGCGCGCGTGTTTCAGGACCCGATGGCAGGAACGTGCGAGGCGTTGACCATTGAGGAAAACATGGCGTTGGCGGTCAAGCGCGGCGAGCGCCGGGGTTTCCGCTTCGCGCTGAACCGGGATCTGCGCGAGCGGTTCCGCGAGAAGCTGAGCCTGCTCAATCTCGGTCTGGAAAACCGGCTCTCTGATCGCATCGGGCTCCTCTCGGGGGGGCAGCGTCAGGCGGTGAGTCTGTTGATGGCGTCGTTGCAGCCGTCGCGGATTCTGTTGCTCGATGAGCACACGGCGGCGCTGGACCCGAAGACAGCCTCGTTTGTGCTGGAGCTGACGGCGCGCATCGTGCAGGAAAGTCAGCTGACCGCGATGATGGTCACGCACAGCATGCGGCAGGCGCTCGATTACGGCGACCGCACCGTGATGTTGCATCAGGGCAAGGTAGTGCTGGACGTTGCAGGCGAGGCGCGTAAGGGGCTGGATGTCCCCGATCTGCTGCAAATGTTCGAACGCACGCGTGGCGAACAACTCGACGACGATGCACTGTTGCTGAGCTGATTGCGGCGATGTCATGAAAAAGCCCGCTTCGGCGGGCTTTTTCTATTGGGCGGTGCTTGGGGAAATGGCGAGATCGTGGTCGGAATCTTCCGGTTTCCGGTGCTTATGGACACCGTTTTCCGCGCCCGGCAAATCAGCCGTTTTTCAGCGCGAGCGCACGGTCATAAAGCGCATTCTTGGGTGCGCCGGTAATCGCCGCTGCAAGCTTGGCGGCGCTCTTCGTCGGCAGTTCCGCGACCAGCAGCGCGAGGATACGCTGCGCTTCGGCGTCCACGCCGTCTTCGCTACCGCTCGCCGTTGCGCCGGAGACCGCCAGCACGAATTCGCCGCGCTGACGGTTCGCGTCGGCTTTGAGCCACGCCACGCCCTCGCGCAAAGCGCACTCGTGAATATCCTCGAAGCGTTTGGTCAATTCGCGCCCGATCAGCAGGCGTCGCTCGCCGCTCAGTCCTTCGGCCAGTGCGGCGACCGTCTCTACGATCCGATGCGGGGCCTCGTAGAAGACCTGCGCCGATGTCGACCCCGCGAGGGCGGCAATTGCCTGAGCCCGTTGCTGCGCTTTCGAGGGCAGAAATCCCACAAACGTGAACGACTCCACCCAGGCGCCGGCCGCCGAGAGCAGCGTGATGACGGCGCTCGCGCCCGGTACCGGCACCACCGTGAGGCCCGCAGCACGCACCGCGTCGACCAGTCGCGCACCGGGGTCCGAGATCCCGGGCGTGCCGGCATCCGAAATGTAGGCGATCCGCTCACCGCCGCGCAGGCGTTCCACGAGTCGCGTCGCCGCTTCGTTCTCGTTGTGCTGATGGGCCGCAATCAGCGGCTTGTCGATGCCGTACCGCTGCAACAACTGCGCGCTGTTGCGCGTATCTTCACAGGCAATGGCGTCGACCATGCCGAGGATGTGAAGCGCTCGCACGGTGATGTCGGCGGTGTTGCCCAGCGGCGTGGCCACAACATAAAGCGTGCTCGCCGGGTAATGCTGGCCTTCGGCCAGCGCCATCAGGCGCTCATCCATGGCAATGGGCTCCCGCAAACGAAAGGACTGCCACGCGGGGTTGGCGGGCGTGGGTAACACCGGCATCGCCGGGCTCGGTAAACATTGGAACAACCATGTCGAATCAGCTTGGAGAATCGTTCGAGGGCCGCGCACAGACGCTGTTGGAGCGACGCGGATGGCGGCTGGTCGCACGCAACTATCGGTGTCGCGGCGGCGAAATCGACCTCATTATGCGGGATCGCACCGGCGTGCTGGTATTCGTCGAGGTGCGTGCACGCTCGCGTAGCGACTTTGGCGGAGCCGCCGAGAGCATTACGCATGCCAAGCGACGCCGTCTTACGCTCGCCGCGCGTCACTACCTGCTGCGGCGTCCCGCAGGGCGTTGCCGCTTCGACGTCGTGGCGTTCGACGGCCATCCGCCGGTAGCGCGCTGGCTACCCGACGCCTTTCGCACCGACGAGGGCTGACGAAACCCGCGTCCCCCGGCCCTGTTACACTTGCGAAAGTGCCGTTTTCAAGACTGACGGCGTATGAACGCCGGTCAACGCAAGTGAACGCCCAAGGGGCTTCGAGGCAAGGCCGGCAGCTTTTGCGACACCCTGGCAAACGACCATGTCGATCGAACGAATTCAGCAACACTTTACGGATAGCGTCGAGACCAAACTGGCGGCGCGCGACGCGCTCCCGGAGTACATCGCCGCCGCAGCGGACGTCATGTTCGAAGCGCTGTCCAACGGCAACAAGATCCTCGCATGCGGCAACGGCGGCTCGGCGGCCGATTGTCAGCACTTCGCAGCCGAACTCGTCGGCCGCTTCGAGCGTGAACGTCCCGAACTGCCGGCCATCGCGCTGACCACGGACTCGTCGATCCTCACGGCCGTCGGCAACGATTACAACTTCGACGCCATCTTCTCGAAGCAAGTGCGCGCGCTTGGTCAGGAGGGCGACGTACTGCTTGCCATCACCACGTCGGGCAATTCCAGCAACGTGCTCGCCGCCATTGAAGCCGCGCACGAACGCGGCATGCATGTGATCGCGCTTACCGGCAAAAACGGCGGCAAGGTCAACGACGTGCTGGGCGAACTGGACGTGCATATCTGCGTGCCAGCCGATCGCACCGCGCGAATTCAGGAAGTTCACCTGCTGACGATTCACTGCCTGTGCGACCTGGTCGACGCAATGCTGTTCGGCGAAGCGTGAACCTATTGTCGTCGTAAGGCGTCAAGATCATCACGGGCACCGGGTCGCGGGGGCGGGCGGTGCCGGCTGAGTGCGGCGGGGGCCGCCCCGTTCGACCATCCCATAAGGAGAAAGCCCGATGAGTTTCCAACGCGTGGTTAAGCCGCTTGCCGCGGCAGCGTTGATTGTTGCAACCCTGGGCGGCTGCGCCCCCATCATTCTCGGCGGGGCTGCGACTGGCGCCCTGGTCGCTACCGACCGCCGTTCGGTCGGCGCGCAAACGGAAGACCGCGAAATTCAGGTCAAGGCCGAAGCCAATATCGCCAACACCCTGACCGACGACGCCGTGCATGTGAACGTGACCGTGTTCAATCGTCGCGTATTGCTGACCGGCGAAGTGCCCGACGACAAGAGCAAGCAGCGTGCGGTAGACATCGTCAGACAGATCAGCAATGTGCGCGGTATCGTCGACGAAATTGCCATCGGGCCGAAGAGTTCCTTTGGCTCTCGTTCGAATGACGCCTGGATCACCAGCAAGGTGAAGGCCAATCTGATCAATACGAAGGAAATTTCGGCCAACGTCTTCAAGGTGGTCACCGAGCGCGGCGACGTTTATCTGATGGGCCTCGTTTCCGAAGAGGAGGGCCGTATCGCCGCCAATGTGGCGAGCCGGATCGACGGCGTGCAGAAGGTGATCAAGCTTTACGAGTACGTGAAGCCGGAAGAGGCGCAGCGCCTGTCGACCGAAGCTCAGAAGAACCCGGCACCGGCACAGGCAGACGACGCGAACGCCGCAACGGTCACCACCACGCCGATTGGCAACGACACGGTGACGGCGAAGCCACTGTCCTCACCGGCACCGATCAGCGAAGGGCCCGTCAAGCCGGGTCCGTCGACCAAGACAGGTAACTGACGCACGCACGGCTCACGCCCCGGACACCCGCCTTGCGCAAGCGTGCCGAGATCTGCATAGCATCGAACCGCCGCTATCGCCTTCGTCGCCCGATGACGAACCGGCCGATAGCGGCGGCGTTCGTTTTGACGGGCGCCGTGTGGCTCGCCGCCGCAGGCGCAGCGTTCGCCGCGCCCGCCTCCGGTGTGCGCGCGGCGTCGCCGGTGTACGTCGATCAGCGAACCTCGCCGGGAGCGCAACCTGACTGGCAGGCCCGCGACTGGGCGATGGCGTGCATGAGTTGTCACAACGCGTCGGCGCCGGTGAGTGCCGGCAGGGCGGTGCTGCCAGCGCTGGAGGGCCGCCCGGTCGCAGAACTCATGACGATATTGCAGGCCATGCGCGACGGCCAGCGGCCCGCAACGCTGATGCCGCAGCTTCTCAAGGGCTACCGCGACGACGAGTTGCAGCGTATTGCCGCATATTTTGCGGCGCAACCGCCGGCCAAAGCGCCGTCGGCGTCTGTTCGTCAATCTCAATAAGGCAGACACGATGCGTCGCCGCGACTGGCTTCTCGGATTGGGCTCGATGGCCGCATTGGCCGGTGCAACCGCCACACGGGCGGCCTCGCTCTGGCCGACGCCAGTGAAAGGGCGTGCCCGTGTGGTGGTCATCGGCGGCGGGTTCGGTGGCGCCACGGCGGCGAAAGCGCTGCGTGTTCTCTCGGGCAACACTATCGATGTCACGCTCGTCGAGCCGAATGCGGCATTCGTCTCGTCGCCGTTATCGAATCTCGTGGTTGGCGGAAACTTGCGGGTAAGCGACCTGACGGTGCCTTACGACACGCTCGTCGCACGACATGGCGTGGTCTGGCGCCGCACGCGCGCCGTCGCGATCGATGCTGCCAACAAGCGGGTGCAACTCGCCGACGGCGGCCGTCTGTCTTACGACAAGCTGATCGTTGCCCCCGGTGTGTCGTTGCGTCGAGACGCCATCGCCGGGTTCTCCGAACCGGCGATCCGCGACGCCTTGCCGGTGGCGTGGATCGATGCGCGTGAAAGCACCGCCCTGCATACCCGCCTGCAAGCCATGCCGGAAGGTGGCGTATTCGCGATCACCATTCCCGAGGCGCCGTTTCGCTGCCCGCCCGCGCCGTACGAGCGGGCGTGTCAGGCCGCCGCGTGGCTCAAACAGCATAAGCCACGCGCCAAGGTGCTTGTCTTCGACGCCAACGATCAGGTGCTCGCCGAAGCGGAGCAGTTTCAAGAGGTCTGGCGCACGCAGTTCGCCGGCATCGTCGAGTATCACCCGCAATTCAATTGCACCGAAGTGGCCCTCGATGGCGCAACGCAGATCGCACGCTTCGAACTGGGCGAGGAGATTCGGGCCGATGTGCTCAACGTGATCCCGCCGATGCGGGCGGGCGATATTGCGGTAGAGAGCGGACTGGCAACGGCCAACGGCCGCTGGTGCGACGTCGATTTCCTGACGTTCGCTTCCAGGGCGCACGCCGACATTCACATTCTCGGCGACGCCATCCAGATTGCGCCGCAAATGCCGAAGTCCGGCCACATGGCGAACCAGCACGGCAAGGTCTGTGCGGCCGCCATCGTGGCGACCCTGTCCGGCCGCCTGGTCAACCCCGAGCCGCTCTATAGCAACACTTGCTACACGTTCGTGTCGGCCACCGAAGCGATGCACGTGGCGAGCGTTCACCGATATGACGCGGCACAGCACACCATGCTCCCGGTGCCGGGCACAGGCGGTGCCTCGCCGCGCGCCACGCGAGACGAATTCGCGCTGGGACTCGCATGGGCACAAGGCATCTGGGCGGACATGCTGGCTTGATGCGGATTCCGGCGGCATGCGCGGGCGTCGAAGCGCGTTTGGAGGAGAGTCTCTAAGCTACGCAACGTACGTTCTACCGACGCGCGCGAACCGGTTGTTGTGTCGGTGACGAATCTCCCCGAAATCCCCCGTTGACGGGGCCTCACGCCTCTCGGTTACACTGGCCGCACGAAAAAATAAGCGTTGGGGGGCATAGGGATGGCGTATCGCCAGGGAGAGTCCCGTCTAGCGTCACGCATCGCGCGTGGGGGCTCGGGCAAGTCTGTTCGCAACTACAACGTCGTCGTTCAGATCATTGCCGCATCGCTCACCGCCATCGGCCTGCTGGGGGCGCAACAAGTCTGGGCCGATGCCAGTCCTGTCCGTGGCGATCCGCTTCAGAGTCTTCCAAAGATTGACGTCCCCAAAGCCGCAGCCCCAACGCTGCATATTCAGGCGCCGACGCAGGAAGACGCCCTCAAGTCGCTGCTCGCCCGCAAGATCACCCCGCGGCGTTTCGGTATCGAAGGGGTCAAGTCCTTGCCTTTCGAATCGGTGGCTGGACTGTTTGCCCCGATGGCGGGCAAGGAAGTGACCATCGGCGATCTGGTCGAGAAAGCCAATCAGGTCACGAAGATGTATCAGGACGCGGGCTACCTGCTGTCCTTCGCCTTCGTTCCGGCGCAGGATTTCAACGACGGCTTCGTGCGCGTGACCGTAGTCGAAGGCTATATCTCGAGTACGAAAATTACTGGCAAGCCGGGGCCGTCCGAGCAGCGCCTGCGCGACATTGCGGCGCACATTGAGGCGGAGCGTCCCCTCAAGCGAGCGACATTCGAGCGCTATCTGAATCTGCTCACGCTCGTGCCCGGCATGAAGATCAAGGCCGACGTGCAGCCGCCCACGCAGACCGACGGCGCGACCGAGCTCTCGCTGGATGTGTCGCGTCAGCCTGTGGCGCTGGGCACGTCGCTCTCGTATAACAATCCGGGCATTCGCGGTGTATTTACCGTGTCGAGCAACGCGCTCACGCCGCTTGGCGAACAGATTCAGCTCACGGCCATCGCCCCGAAAGGGCACAACGACGAAGAGTTCTACGCGGCGTCGTATATCCAGCCGCTGGGTTCGGACGGATTGCAGGCTCGTGTCGATGCGTCGCACTATCGCGGCCAGCCGGACGATCAGGCGCTCGCGGGGCTCACGCGACATCTCGATACCAAACGTGTGGCTGTCGGGCTGTCGTACCCGATCCTGCTGAACAACCAGCGCAGCCTCACGGTCAGTGGCGGCATGTACGGCGTGAATTCACGCGACCGCTACGAAGTGCCGAATTCGCCGAACTATATTAATTCGCAGACGAACGTGCGCGCGGGGCAGGTGCAACTCGCCTATAACGAAGTCACCGACAAACAGACCCGCAGCGCCACGCTGGGTGTGTTCAAGGGTTTCAACGGCATGGGCGCGAGCCAGTCCTACACCACGCAGCCGGCGGGCGTGGCGCAAATTCTCGGCCCTTACGACCTGGCTTTCTGGCGCTTCACTCTCGATGGCAAACAGGGGGTAGTGCTGCCGTGGGACTTCGGCGTCATCGTCTCGGCCGGCGCGCAGTACAGCGGCAACACGCTGCCGACGTCCGAGCAGGCGACGTTCGGCGGCCAGCGCTTCGGTCTCGGATATCCGGCGGGTGAAATCGCCGGCGACAAGGGCTGGGGCGCGTCGATCGAATTGAACCGCATGTTCCGTACCGATTTCCGTTACCTCAAGACGATCCAGCCGTATCTGATGCTCGATACCGCTCGCGTTTATCTGAATTACGGGCAGTTGTTCCACAATCAACTCGCTTCGGTCGGGCTGGGCGTACGAATTTCGGACAGCAAGTACTACTCGCTCGACCTGTCGATCGCCAAACCGATGGCCGATGCGCCGACCAACTCGCCGAACCGGCCGCTGCGTTTCAATGCGAATTGGTCATATCAGTTCGAGTGAAGCGCGGCAGCTTTCGCAGATCGTCGCGCCCTTCAAGGGACGCCGTACGCCGAAGATGCGGCTGCGGCCGCGCCATCGCTTGTCACTTTTCTTATCGGGTTTTTCCCTGATGCCTCAATTCGCCGTGTCATTGCGCGTGTCGCTGCCCTTGCCAGCGGACATGACATCGCGTGTCGCGCAAACGCACGGAGCTGGCTGCGCTATATCCCGCTGTATACATGGGAAATTGTTTGCCGGACCCAAAATGCGCGCCGTTTCGCGAGATGCATCGGGGTCCGATATGTTGCAGTGCAGCTTGCTTCTCTCGCTCGTTATTTTGATTATCCGTATATGCGTATGTAGGCATATACGGAATTTACTGTGCCTTCACACGAACTTGAAGACTGACCGTCATGGAAGAACTCGATCGCGTATTCGAAAAGGTGTCGCACTACTTCAGCCTGCTCTCCGAGCCGACCCGGTTGCGAATTCTGCACGCGCTGTGCGGTGGCGAGCGCTCGGTGAACGAGGTGGTGACGCAGGTGGGTTCGTCGCAGACGAACGTCTCGCGACATCTCGGAGCGATGTATCAGGCCGGGGTACTGTCACGCCGTCGCGACGGGAATCAGGTGTATTACACGATTGCCGATACCGGGGTGGTCGAGATCTGTCGCGCCGTATGCGTGCAGGTCGCCGGCCGAATCGAAGAGGAGGCGTTGCCGGAGCGCGCGGTCGATGGCTTCATGCCACGCGTGAACTGACGTGCGGCGCAGGCCGTTGTGAAACCGTAGCACCGAAGCATTGCAAGGCCCGTAAGACAGCGCGGCATCGAGACCGCGTTCATAAGCCCGAACAAAAGCGGTAATCCGCCGGTGTCCTCGCGACGCTGGCGGCCGCCACAAAACGCGAGGAGACAGGGTGAGCAAGACCAGCGATAGCGCATCGCGAGCCGGCCGTTTGCGCCGCGCTCCGGAGAATTTCGTCGACGGCAATCTGGCCGCCGACATCGTTCGCGACGGGTTGAACCCGACACGACGCAGTTTTCTGCAACGCAGCTTTCTGGCGGCAGGGGCCGCGCTGGCGGGTGGCGCCGCCTTCGCCGCCGACGCCCCGGCCAGTGCGGGCGCCGCCGGCGACCCGATGATTCTCGAGCCGCGCCCATGGGCCACCTCGCTGGGTCAGGCGGTCGCGGCACGTCCCTACGGCATGCCGTCGAAGTACGAAGCGAACCTGCAACGCCGCCAGTCGCCAGGACTCACGCAGACGACACAAGCCTCGGTCGCCTTCACACCGTTGCAAGGCCTGTTCGGCATCATCACGCCGAGCGGTCTGCACTTCGAACGTCACCATCAGGGCTGGCAGGAGATCGATCCGACGCAACACCGCCTGATGGTGCACGGTCTCGTGCGCGAGGCGAAGGTGTACACGATGGACGACATCATGCGTTTGCCGTCGGTGTCGCGCATGCACTTCATCGAATGCGGCGCGAATACCGGTATGGAGTGGGGCAATGCGGCGGTGCCGACGGTTCAGTACACGCATGGCATGCTGTCGTGCTGCGAATTCACAGGCGTGCCGTTGTCCGTGCTGCTCGACGATGTTGGCGCGGACACCAAGCGCGGCCAGTTCGTGCTGGCCGAAGGCGGCGACGGTTCCGGCATGACCCGCACGATCTCGATGGAGGCGGCGCTCTCAGATGTGCTCGTCGCGTGGGGCATGAACGGCGAAATGCTGCGCCCCGAGAACGGCTACCCGCTGCGCCTGGTCGTGCCCGGCGTGCAGGGCGTGTCGTGGGTGAAATGGCTGCGCCGTATCAAGGTTGGCGATGCGCCGTGGAATACCAAGGATGAAACCAGCCACTACGTCGACCTGATGCCGGACGGCCAGCATCGCCAGTACACCTCGATTCAGGAGTGCAAGTCGGTGATCACGTCGCCCTCAGGAGGGCAGGCGTTGCTCGATCGCGGCTATTTCAACGTGACGGGCCTTGCATGGTCGGGCCGCGGCCGCATCAAACGGGTTGACGTATCGACCGACGGCGGCAAGTCGTGGCGCGCGGCACGAATCGAATCGCCCGTGCTGCCGAAGTGTCTCACGCGCTTCAACTTCGACTGGCAATGGGACGGCTCGCCGGCATTGCTGCAAAGCCGCGCGGTGGACGAGACAGGTTTCGTACAGCCGCGTTACCGGCAACTGCGCGAGGTGCGCGGCACCAAGTCCATCTATCACAACAACGCTATCCAGACTTGGCAAGTGGCAGCAAACGGGGAGGTGACCAATGTTCACGTCGATTGAACGCAAGTCACCTCGCAACGCCATGCGGCGTGTGCATGCACTGATCGTCGCCGGACTCTGGGCGAGCGCGCTGGCGCTCATCGCACTGACGGTCGTGGCGTGGCTTTCGGCACCGGCCAAGGCGGCGCCGGTCAACGCCGCTCAGACCGCTCAGACCGCTCAGACCGCTCAGACCGCGCAGGCGGCATCGCAGGCATCGTCATCACCCGTCAGGATCAAGGCGCCCACGGGGATCGGGCGCGACGCCACGCCGGCCGAAGTCAGCGCATGGGACATCGATGTGCGTCCCGACTTCAAGGGGTTGCCGAAGGGGCAAGGTTCGGTGGCAGACGGACAGAAGCTGTTCGATGCGCGATGCGCGTCGTGTCACGGCACATTCGGCGAAAGTAACGAGGTGTTCAACCCGCTGGTGGGCGGCACCACGGCGGAAGACATCAAGACGGGGCACGTGGCGTCGCTGCGAGCGAACAACCAGCCGGTGCGCACCACGCTCATGAAGGTCGACACGGTCTCGACGATCTGGGATTACATCCGTCGCGCCATGCCGTGGAATGCACCGCGCTCGCTCACACCGGACGAGGTGTACGCAGTCACGGCCTACATTCTGAATCTTGGCGAGATCGTGCCGTCGGACTTCGTGCTATCGGACAAGAACATCGCCGATGTGCAGAAACTCATGCCGAATCGCAACGGGATGACGCGTGCGCACGGCATGTGGCGCGTGGGCGACAAACCGGATACCCATAACAAGGCGTGTATGCAGGATTGTCCCGAGGCTGGTATCGTGACGTCCGCACTCCCTGCGTACGCCCGCGACGCACATGGGGATCTGGCCGCGCAGAACCGGGTCATCGGACCGGTGCGCGGTGTCGATACGAAGCTGCCGCCGCTGTCGGGCACCGCCGCGCAAAATGCGTCGGTGCGCAAGACCGCGGCCCTCGCCACGCTTGGCATGGCGAGTCCGGACGCGCCGGCCCAAACCGCCACAGCGACGTCACCGGCAGCAACGCTTGCGGACAAGAACGGTTGTCTGGCCTGTCACGGCGTGACCGACAAGAAGATCGGGCCCGCCTTCTCGGAGGTCGCCACCAAGTACCATGGGCAGTCGGATGCGACTGAAAAACTGGTGGCGAAGATACGTGCCGGAGGTGCCGGTAACTGGGGCAGCATGCCAATGCCGCCTCAGGCACAGGTCGCCGAAACCGACGTCCGCACGATGGTCGACTGGATTCTCCGTGGTGCACATTGAGCGGGCAGGGTGTCCGACGGATGCGCCAGGGTTTTCCGGCCGCCGCAGGACCCCGTCCCCTACACAAATCGAAGGAGAAACGATGAAGAAGATGCTTATCGCTGCGGCCATGCTGGCTGGCACCTCGCTGGCGCACGCCGGTGTCGACGTTGCCGCGGCGACCAAGCTCGCGGGTGCCAACGCCTGTATGGGTTGCCACGCCGTCGACAAGAAGCTCGTGGGCCCGTCTTATCAGGAAGTCGCTGCCAAGTACAAGGGCGACAAGGATGCCGTGGCCAAGCTGGTGAAGAAGGTGAAGGGCGGCGGTTCGGGCGTCTGGGGTCCGATCCCGATGCCGGCGCACCCGAACCTGTCGGATGCTGACGCCAAGATCCTCGTCGAGTGGGTCCTGGCTGGCGCCCCGGCGAAGTAAGGCCGGGGCAGGGGGCTCGCCGGCACACCGTCAAGCACGATCGGACGGCAGGCCGGGCGAGCGAACGGCGGCCGGTGCGTTGGGTGTCTTCGACACATGACGCATCGGCGGCCTTCAGAGAAGGAAATACACAGAGATGAACCAACAGCGACGCGACATGCTGCGGTTTTCCGCGGTAATGGGACTGGCGGTGGCCGCCGGGCTGATCAAGCCCGAAGAGGCTCGCGCGGCACAGGTGGAATGGAACAAGGCGGCATTTGCGACCAAGAGCGTGGCCGATACGGTCAAGGCGCTGGGTGGCACGAGCGCGAGCCCCAGCGACCTGGTCGTGCTGACCGCACCCGACATTGCCGAGAACGGTGCGGTCGTGCCGGTGGCGGTGACGAGCAAGGCACCGAATACGCAATCGATCGCGATTCTGATTGAGAAGAATCCGAATACGCTCGCCGCGTCGTTCGACATTCCGGAAGGCACCGAGCCGTCGGTGACCACGCGCGTGAAGATGGGGCAGACCTCGAAGGTCTACGCCCTCGTCAAAGCGGATAACAAGTACCTCGTGGCCGAGAAGGAAATCAAGGTCACGCTGGGCGGTTGCGGCGGTTAAGCGGCGCATCGTAGAACTCTAGAGGAGCCACAACATGGGTAATCCGATGCGCATTCGCGCAACCGAGGCCGGCGGTGTCGTCGAGGTCAAGGCGCTGATGAGCCACATCATGGAAACCGGCCAGCGCAAAGACGCTTCCGGTAACATCGTCCCCGCACACTTCATCCAGACGGTCACGGTCACCTGCAATGGCAAGACGGTGCTGACGGCCGAATGGGGTCCGGCGGTATCGAAAGACCCGTTCATGTC
Source organism: Pandoraea apista (assembly GCF_001465595.2). Lineage (NCBI taxonomy): Bacteria > Pseudomonadati > Pseudomonadota > Betaproteobacteria > Burkholderiales > Burkholderiaceae > Pandoraea > Pandoraea apista. The sequence continues at coordinate 218,684 of NZ_CP013481.2, forward strand.
GTTCAAGTTCAAGGGCGGCAAGAAGGGCGACAAGGTCACGGTGACGTGGACCGATAACAAGGGCGACTCGCGTACCGACGAGGCGACCGTCGCCTGACGGGGTAAGTGCCGGGAAGTGCGCGGTGGTGCTGGCGGGGAGCCTCCCTGCCATGCGCCGAACAACCCACACAGAGGAGAGTCAGATGCTTGAGGCGCAACATAGCGCACGGGTGAGCACCCCACGTCACGCAGCATGGCTGCGTCGGACGATGCTTGGCGGCGTGCTCGCCATCGCGGGTGCCAGCGCCCCCGTAGCCCCCGTATTCGCTGCCGACAGCTCGACGGCCGACGCCATCGCGCAGTACCGCGAGATGCTCGCCGACGGCAACCCGGCCGAACTGATCGAAATGCGGGGCGAAGAACTCTGGAAAACGCCGCGCGGCCCGAACAACGTGTCGCTTGCCCAATGCGATCTGGGGCTGGGGGCTGGCGTTGTGAAAGATGTCTACGCACAACTGCCGCGCTACTTCCCCGATACGAAACGTGTGCTCGACGCCGAGTCGCGCATCGTCGAGTGCATGGTGAATCTGCAAGGCTTCAAGCGTGCAGACGTCATCAAGCAACCGTTCTCGAAGGAAGGTCAGGACCCGACCGATCTCGAAGCGCTCACCGCCTATGTGGCCGGTCAGTCGCGCGGCGCGATCATTCACGTGCCGCAGTCGCGCAAGGAAGAGAAGGAAGCCTACGCGCGTGGCCAGAAGATCTTCTATTACCGTGCCGGTCCGTACGATTTCTCGTGCGCGTCGTGCCACGGCGCAGACGACAAGCGCATTCGCCTTCAGGATCTGCCGAACCTGACCAAACCGGCGGCCGCACGTCAGGCGTTTGCCACGTGGCCGGGCTATCGTGTCTCGCAGGGCGCGCTGCGCACGCTGCAATGGCGGATGTACGACTGCTTCCGTCAACAGCGTCTGCCCGAGCTGAATTACGGCTCGCAGGCGTCCGTCGATCTGATTACCTTCCTCGGTGTGATGGCCAACGGCGGCAAGATGGACGCCCCCGGCCTGAAGCGCTGACCGATCACGAGGCACACCCATGAAATCATTCGCATTGCGCGCGACGAGCGTTGCGCTGGCAGCGGCCGGGGCACTCGTCGTCGGCATGGCGTTCGCACAGGGCGACGGCGCGAAGCTCGTCACCGGCACGACCGATGCCGCCGTGGTGCAGGAACTGCGCGACTCGTTCCGTCCTTCGGGCATCGCCCAGCTCGATCGCATCGATCAGAGTGAATTGCAGAAGCTGTGCACGCAGTATGCGGTCAAGCCGATGCCGGCGAAGATTGCCGAGCGTCTGCAAAAGGCCGAGTTGGCGAACGTCAAGGCACCGGCCGACGGCAAGTATCTCGGCGACTGGAAGGAAGGCGAGAAGGTCGCGCAGAACGGCCGCGGCATGCAGTTCACCGACAAGGCCGACACCGTCAACGGCGGCAACTGCTATGCATGCCACCAGCTGACCAAGAGCGAGATCTCGTTCGGCAACATCGGTCCGTCGCTATACCACTACGGCAAGCTGCGTGGCGATTCGCCCGAGGTGGTCAAGTACACGTGGGCGAAGGTCTACGACTCGCACAGCTACATGGCCTGCTCGAACATGCCGCGTTTTGGGGCTGCGGGCATTCTGACCGAACAGCAGTTGAAGGACGTCATGGCGCTGCTGCTCGATCCGGCTTCGCCTGTGAACCAGTAAGTCATCGCCGTTGCGGCGCGCGACCCGGGTCTGTCCGATCAGGGTCGCCGCCGACTTCCGGAGTGCTGCATGACATCCCTGAAATTTCCGAGCCGGGCCGCTGAGCGTCGCGGTTCTTCGCAATGTGCCCGCTCGCGTGAGTGGTGGCGAGGTGCGCGTGTGCAGGCTTCTGATGTTAAGACGCCTTTCGCGCGTACGAACTTCTGGCAAATGGGCGTGCCATCGATGCGTTCAGTGCGCGCTGTTGTCGACGTCGGCGTCGCCTTCGGCGCGGTGCTTCTTCCAATACGCAAGATTGCGCGACTAGCGGGTATTGATGTGCGCAGACGTATCCGGGCGGTGACAGCCGCGGCGTTAGCCATGGGGGCGATGCTTCTCGGCACACCGGCGCATGCGATCGAGGTTGGCGACACCGTCACCTTGCCGTCGCTCACGTTGCTCGACGGCAAGACGCTGCCCGCCAGCGCGTTCAAGGACCGTACGGTGATCGTCGAGTACTGGGCGTCGTGGTGCCCGTTCTGCGCGCAGCAGAATCCGCATGTGCAGAAGCTCTTCGAGGCCACGCGCGGCAAGCCAATCCAGATCGTCACGCTCTCCATCGACAAGAAGCTGCAGGAAGCCGTCGACTATATGAAGGCGCATGGCTATACGTTCCCGGCGGGCATGGAGAACGACGCGTGGCAGGCGGCGCTGGGTAAGCGTCGCGGATTGCCGGAGTTGTACGTGATCGGCCGTAACGGCAAGGTGCTGCGCAAGGAAGTGGGCGAGATGTTCGGCGAGGACGTGGCGGCGCTCGCGGATTACGCGGGGAAATAACGACATGACTCGGACGGGCGACTCAACGACTTGAGCCAGTGAGGCGGACGTGGCAGAGTCGCCGCGGAATTTCCCTTGGAACGATCGCCGCGCAATGGCGGTGACGACCGGGTGACGCGATCCGATCCGGCCCGGACGGATCTCATCGAATAACGAGAAAGCAGGCGCGCCGCACGACGTGTGCGCTACGGAGACGAAATGAATCGACGCGAGTTCATGCAGGTGTTGGCGGTGGCAGCGGCCGGGGGGATGGCGCTGTCGCATCACGAGACGGCGGCCGCGCAGGCGGCTGCGGCGTTTTACGATCTGCCGAAGTTCGGCAACGTGCACCTGCTGCACTTCACCGACTGCCACGCGCAGTTGTTGCCGATCTACTTCCGCGAGCCGAGCGTCAATCTTGGGATTGGCGGGCAGGCGAACAAGCCGCCGCATCTGGTGGGCGAGGCGTTCCTCAAAGCGTATGGCCTGCGTCCCGGCACGCCCGACGCCTATGCGTTCACCTATCTCGACTTCGCTGCCGCGTCCCGCACGTACGGCAAGGTCGGCGGGTTTGCGCATCTGGCCACGCTGGTCAAGCGCATGAAGGCGTCGCGCCCGGGCGCGCTTTTGCTCGATGGCGGCGACACGTGGCAGGGTTCCGGCACGGCCATGTGGACGAAGGGCCAGGACATGGTCGACGCCACGCTCGCGCTGGGCGTCGATGTCATGACGGCGCACTGGGAGTTCACGTATGGTGCCGATCGCGTGAAGTCTGTCGTCGAGGAGCAGCTCAAGGGCAAGATCGACTTTGTCGCGCAAAACGTGCAGACGAACGACTTCGGCGACCCGGTCTTCGCGCCTTACACGATCAGGACGATGAACGGTGTGCCCGTGGCGATCATCGGGCAGGCCTTTCCGTACACGCCGATTGCGAACCCGCGCTACTTTGTCCCGGACTGGACGTTCGGGATTCAGGAGGAGCGCTTGCAGTCAATGGTCGACGAGGTGCGTGGCAAGGGCGCGCAGGTTGTGGTCGTGCTGTCGCACAACGGCATGGACGTGGACCTGAAGCTGGCGTCGCGCGTGCGCGGCATCGACGCGATCATGGGCGGTCATACGCACGATGGCGTGCCGAAGCCCGTCGTCGTGGAAAACGGGGGCGGCAAGACACTCGTGACCAATGCCGGGTCGAACGGCAAGTTCCTCGCCGTGCTCGACTTCGACGTGAAGGGTGGCAAGCCGGTGGACTTCCGCTACAAGCTGCTGCCGGTCTTCTCCAATCTGCTGCCGGCCGACGCGCCGATGCAAGCCCTCATCGAGCGCGTACGTGCGCCGTTTGCCGCAAAGCTGGCTGAGCCGCTGGCAGTGACGGAGGGCGTGCTGTATCGCCGGGGCAACTTCAACGGCACCTTCGACCAGTTGCTGCTCGACGCGGTGATGGCCGAGAAGGACGCCGAAATCGGCTTCTCGCCGGGTTTCCGCTGGGGTACATCGCTGCTGCCGGGCGCGACGATCACGATGGAGCAACTGCTCGACCAGACGGCCGTCACGTATCCGTACACAACGCTCACGCCGATGACGGGCGAGACGATCAAGACGGTGCTCGAGGATGTGGCCGACAACCTGTTCAATCCCGACCCGTACTATCAGCAGGGCGGGGACATGGTGCGCGTGGGCGGCATGGACTACACGATCGACCCGATGGCGCCGATGGGGCAGCGCATCACTGAGATGCGCCTGAACGGCAAGCTGATCGAGGCGGGCAAGACGTACAAGGTGGCAGGCTGGGCGCCGGTGGCCGAGGGCGCCCAGGGCGAACCGGTCTGGGACGTGGTGGCCCGCTACCTCCGGGCCCAGAAAACGGTGGTCGCGAAAGCGCCGAAAGTCCCGTCCATCAAGGGGATGAAGGGGAATTTGGGGGCGGCTTGAGTCGGGGGTGGTCGTCGGGCGGCGGCGAGGCCCGGCCGCCGGGGTTTTTGCCGGGAAAACGCAAATCCCGACCAATTTTGTCGGCTGCTCGCCGTGCCCAAAAAAATCGCTATAATCGTTGCTTCGTGTGGGGCGGTAGCTCAGCTGGGAGAGCGTCGCGTTCGCAATGCGAAGGTCGGGAGTTCGATCCTCCTCCGCTCCACCAATCGACTCGCAGACGGCTTGTCAGGTCCGCGAGCGTCAATCAAGCGCCTATTTTGCGCTCACATCCCTTCTGACAGCGATTCTGTTGCCGTAACACGCAATTTCTCTACAGATTCCGCTGAACTGCGTCGTCGGATGGCTCAATTCACATCGGCTGCGTAGGCATAAAGCAACGTCTTCGCTTTAAGTAACAGGTGGTTGTATTCGTAACGGACTGTTAGAATCGTTCGATTTCGTACAGAAGTGCGATAGCGTATGCATTTGGCCTGCGGGTTGACGTGTGTGTATCGGTCCTGAAAAGGGGCGATTATTCTCGCCCTGTGTCACACCACTTAGGACTATTTTTGACATCGCCCTTTGGGATCGCGTGAATTCAATGTCAAGTCGACAGACGCTTATTCAACGGGACACCGATTTTCGAGTGTTACGCATTCTGCAGGAAACGCCGGACATCACGCAGCGAGAGCTCGCTCAAAAGTTGGGCGTTAGTGTGAGTGGATTGAATTACTGCATGAAAGCATTGATCGCCAAAGGCTGGGTCAAGGTGCAGAACTTTAGTCACTCAAAAAACAAGTTTGGGTATGTTTATGTTTTGACTCCGCGGGGCATTGCGCAAAAAGCGGCATTGGCAAGTGAGTTTCTGATCCGGAAAATGCAGGAATACGAAGCGCTTCGGATCGAAATCGAATCGTTGCAATTCGAGGTCGAAGATCAACAGAGAGAAAGACCGAGGAGTGCATGATTTCAGACGATGACGCTGAGACTTGAGCGACGACCCCCCCACTCGACGTTCGAGGTATCGGAGTAACGACGCGTCGCATGGCGACGCTGCACGGGCCATAGCAATTAAGCGGCAACAGGCCGATGCATTTGCTGGACATCTACGTATGAGCTACACGATTACCCTGACGGACGGTAAGACATTCGATTGCGCCGAGGACGAATCCATTCTCGACGCCGCCGCGAGGGCCCATATCCCGTTGGCATACAGTTGCAAAACGGGACGTTGCAGCACCTGCAAGACCAGCGTCGTGAGCGGAACGTCGCGAGCGCGGGTCCACGAGCAGGGCATTTCCGAAGCGCTAGTAGCGGCGGGCTGGATTCTCAGTTGCGTGCGAGTTCCGAGCTCCGACATGACCCTTGAAGTCGATGATCTCGGCGGTGTGGTTCTGCCGGAGGCGCGCACTTTGCCTTGCAAGATTCATGCGCTGGAGCGATTGTCCGTAGACGTAATGAAAGTCGTTCTGCGCTTGCCGCCGACGGCAAAACTGCAGTTCTTCGCCGGACAATATATCGACGTCATTGGGCCTGGCGGCGTTCGTCGTAGCTATTCTCTGGCATCGTCGCCGACGAACGACGACTTGCTCGAACTGCATGTTCGCGAAGTCCCCGGAGGCGCAATGAGCGCCTATTGGTTCGAACGTGCAAAGCCTGGCGATCTTATGCGACTGGTCGGCCCGCTTGGCACATTCTTCCTTCGTCCGTGTGTTGGCAAACACGTTGTGTTTCTCGCGACCGGGACAGGCATTGCACCTGTGCGCGCCATTCTGCAATCGATGCAGACGCTGGCTCCGGAAGCGTTGCCGGAGTCGATCTCCGTGTATTGGGGCGGTCGTCTGCCCGGCGATCTATATATTGACCCGATGCCTGCCGGCCTCGCGGTGAAATTCATTCCGGTGCTGTCGCGCGCGCCGCAAGCGTGGGATGGTGCAAGCGGTTATGTCCAGAACGCCTTAATCGCCGATGCGCCTGAACTCAAAAATTCAGTTGTTTACGCATGCGGGTCTAACGAGATGATCGAGAGTGCGCGGAGCCTGTTGATCGCACACGGTCTTGGTGAACGAGATTTTTACTCGGACGCCTTTGTTTGCTCTGCGGCTTTGTAAATCGAAAAGAAGGGGAAACGATGAAAGCGGTTATTTTAGCCGGCGGTCTGGGCACTCGTCTGAGTGAGGAAACCTCAACGCGACCCAAGCCGATGGTCGAGATCGGCGGCAAGCCGATTCTCTGGCACATCATGAAGATGTATTCCTATCACGGCATCCACGATTTCGTGATCTGCTGCGGGTACAAAGGGTACGTGATCAAGGAGTATTTCGCGAACTACTTCCTGCATATGTCGGACGTGACTTTCGACATGAAGAACAATTCGATGCGAGTTCACGAGCGCCGAGCAGAACCCTGGACCGTTACATTGGTGGATACTGGCGACGACTCCATGACAGGCGGGCGACTGGCTCGCGTTGCCGACTACGTGAAAGATGAAGAGGCATTTTGCTTTACGTACGGTGATGGTGTCGGCGATATCGACATCACGGCCACGATCGATTTTCACCGCAAGCACGGGAAAGCGGCCACACTCACAGCGACGTTTCCGCCCGGGCGTTTCGGTGCTCTCGACATTGAAAAACGCCAGGTTCGCAGCTTCAAGGAAAAGCCCAAGGGTGATGGTGCCATGATCAACGGCGGCTTCTTTGTGCTTTCGCCGAAGGTGCTGTCTTATCTGGACGGCGACGCAACGGTGTGGGAGCAGGAGCCGCTGATGCGTCTGGCCAACGATGGCGAGTTGATGGCTTACGAGCATCAGGGCTTTTGGCAACCGATGGACACGTTGCGAGACAAGCATCTGCTTGAGGAACTGTGGGGCAATGGCAAAGCACCCTGGAAGAAGTGGGACTGATATGTCGATCCGTCCTGAGTTCTGGCGCGACAAACGCGTCTTTCTTACCGGGCACACCGGCTTCAAGGGAAGCTGGATGAGCCTTTGGCTCCAGTCGATGGGTGCCAACGTGCATGGCTATGCACTTCCGCCGCCCACTAACCCCAGCCTCTTTGTGGCGGCGAACGTGGCCGACGGCATGGCGAGCACTATCGCCGACGTGCGCGACCTGGATGCCATAAGCAGAGCGATGGCCGGTTTTCAACCGGAAATCGTGATTCACATGGCAGCTCAGCCGTTGGTCCGATTGTCTTACAGCGAGCCTGTTGAGACATATGCGACGAACGTCATGGGCACAGTGCATGTGCTCGAAGCCGCACGCCGCACCGCGAGCGTTCGCGCAATTGTCAACGTCACCACTGACAAGTGCTACGAGAATAACGAATGGGTATGGGGCTATCGCGAAAACGAACCCATGGGCGGACACGATCCTTACAGCAATAGTAAGGGATGCTCCGAACTGGTGACGAGCGCGTATCGCCGATCGTTCTTCTCAGCCGATGGCACGCCTGCGCTAGCCTCTGCGCGTGCGGGCAATGTGATTGGCGGCGGTGATTGGGCGGCTGACCGTCTGATTCCCGATATACTGCGCGCGTTCGAGAGAGGTGAGCCGGTCGTGATCCGAAATCCGTTCTCGATTCGTCCCTGGCAGCATGTTCTCGAGCCGATTTCCGGCTATCTGATGTTGGCCGAGAAACTCTATTCGGAGGGCCATCGTTGGGCCGAGGCGTGGAACTTCGGACCCGATGAGCAAGACGCCCGGCCGGTTCAGTGGATCGTCGAGGAATTGATCGGCACGTGGGGCAATGGGGCCTCATGGCGGCTCGACGGTGGCGAACATCCGCACGAGGCCAACTATCTGAAGCTCGATATCGCGAAAGCGAGATCGGTGCTTGGCTGGCGCCCTCGCTGGAACCTCGCGACCGCATTGGCGAAAATCACGGCCTGGCAACAGGCTCAGTTGCGCAACGAGGATGTACGTGCACTCTGCATTGCGCAAATTGCAGAGTACAGCGCTAGTTAACTTTGGATTTACCCGTATGAATACTCGAGACAACCCGCAAGCAAACGCCAGAACTCCGGAAGCCATTCGCAAGGAAATCGCTGCGTTGGTGCAAGAGTTTGCCGATATCACTTATGCGCCGAAGGCGTTCGTTCCTGGGGAGAGCCAGGTGCCTGTTTCGGGCAAAGTCATCGGTGCAACAGAGCTCAAGTACATGGTGGAGGCCAGCCTTGACGGGTGGCTGACGACCGGTCGCTTCAACGCGGAGTTCGAAGCGCGCTTGGCGAAATATCTCGGTGTGAAGCATCTGATTACCGTCAACTCGGGATCCTCTGCGAATCTCGTGGCGTTTTCGACGCTGACCTCCCCCCGCCTTGGCGATCGTGCGATCAAGCAAGGGGACGAAGTGATCGGTGTGGCCGCTGGTTTCCCGACCACGGTGAACCCGATCCTGCAATTCGGTGCGGTGCCGGTGTTTGTCGACGTCGATCTTGAGACGCACAACATCAACGCGGACCTGATTGAAGCTGCGATCAGCCCGAAAACCAAAGCCATTATGTTGGCTCACTCGCTGGGCAATCCCTTCAACCTGGAGGTGGTTACAGCGTTGTGCAAGAAGTACAACTTGTGGTTGGTCGAAGATTGCTGTGATGCGCTCGGCGCCACGTACAACGGCCAGTTGGTGGGCACGTTCGGCGACATCGCTACGCTGAGTTTTTACCCGGCTCATCACATCACGATGGGGGAAGGCGGCGCCGTATTCACCAATAACTCGGAGCTCAAGCTGATTGCCGAATCGTTCCGCGATTGGGGACGCGATTGCTACTGCCCCCCCGGCAAGGACAACACGTGCAACAAGCGCTTCTGCTGGAAGCTTGGTGATCTGCCGGAAGGGTATGACCACAAGTACACGTACAGTCACCTTGGCTACAACCTTAAGATTTCGGATATGCAAGCCGCATGCGCGCTTGCTCAGCTCGACCGTGTCGACGAGTTCATCGCGACGCGACGCAAGAACTTCGATTATCTGAAAAACCGTCTCAAGAGCTGCGAGGATTTCCTGCATTTGCCTGAGGCAACGCCGAATTCGGAGCCATCGTGGTTTGGATTCCCGGTGATTCTGAAGGAAACGTCGGGGGTGAAACGCGTCGACCTGCTGAACTACCTTGATCAGAACAAGATTGCCACGCGTCTCCTTTTCGCCGGCAACCTGACTCGTCAACCGTACATGATTGGCCGTAATTTCCGCGTGAGCGGTGACCTGACGAACACCGATATCGTGATGAACCAGACGTTCTGGTTGGGCGTTTTCCCGGCATTGACGGAAGCCCATCTGGACTATATCGCGGAGAAGCTTGAAGAGTTTTTTGGGCTTGGGTTCTAAGGGTTCACTATGCGGGTCTTAGTCACCGGCGCGACCGGATTTATTGGCAGGCATTTGCTTCGTGCGTTAGCAGCTCGCGGAGATGAAGTCATCGCTCTTTCTCGTCAAGTGCGTGTAGTGGAGCGTGATGCTGCCGGAATTCGATGGCTGGCGGTCGATGACGAACTTGAGAACAAGCTCAGCAGCTTAAAGAACATTGATGTGGTGTTTCACCTCGCGACAGCATACGGGAGGCAAGGTGAAACCTACTTCGATATTGAACAGGCAAACGTGGCGTTTCCCCTCGTTGTGCTTCAGTGGGCCGCCAACGGGGGGTGCGACACATTTATCAATACCGATAGCTTCTTCAGCCGCCCCGAGTATCGCTATGGATACATGAAGGAGTATTCACTTACTAAACGCACGTTTGCAGAATGGGGGGCGTTGACGGCGGACGACCACTCGCATTTCCATTTTGTTAATGCGCGACTGGAGCATGTGTACGGTACCGGTGACGATGCACGGAAATTCTTCCCAATGATTTTGAGAGAGCTTTTGGGCAATGTTCCTCAAATTGATCTCACTGCGTGCAATCAAAAGCGAGATTTCGTATTCGTTGAGGATGTTGTCCGCGCATATATCGCAATCGCTCGGAATACGGCGGCATTGCCATCATATGTGGAGGTAGGCGTCGGTACTTCGATTAGCACCTCGTTACGTAGTGTTGTTGAACGGTTGCACTCGCTTTCGAAATCAACGTCGGAACTACGATTCGGTGCCTTGAAGCATCGACCTGGCGAAATAATGAATTCCCATGCGGACATCTCCTTTCTATCAAGCCTAGGATGGAGTCCAGAAGTGCAATTGGACGAAGGTCTGTGCCGCCTAGTTGCTGAGCAGATGCGAGAAGAGCGATGACCGGAGTACGGTATTCGTTGAATTTCGCGAATAGGATTCCCAAGCATATATGGGTAGCGGCGACGGGGTGGTTCAGTCGGATCGCCAGTGCGTCCATCAACCTCTTGAGTATCCGCTATCTTTTGCGCGAACTAGGCGTGGAAGGCTATTCCGCGTTCGCGCTGCTTGGGGCACTTTTGGCTTGGTCCGTGCTCGCCGATTTTGGCGTCGGCTACAGTTTGCAGAATCATTGGTCGGAACGGCGCGCCGCCGGGCGCGGCAGTGGCGATCTGTTGCTAGCTTCTGCGCTATTGTTGATTCCCGCTGCGGCTATTTGCATGTTTGCGCTGTATTGGCTGTCACCATTACTCGCAAACCAATATCTCCAGGGAGTAACAATAACACTCACGGATGCTGAGCGTGCTCGAGTGTTTTTTCTCGCCGGTAGTCTATTTATTGCCACCTCGGTCGGTGGTGTTGCATACAAGCTGTTGTTCGCGGAGCAATTAGGGTGGGTTGCGCATCTTATGCCAACAATCGGCACACTCATTGGCTTTGCCCTAATTCTTGTGGTAGACGTCTCGAAGCAGCCATTTCCGCTCTATTCAGCAGTTGGACTATTCTACGGTCCGCCCGCGCTGGTCGCGATGGTGACATTTGTCTACTGTATGAAGCATTACGCCCGTCCTGATGCGCGTCGTGGAGGGGAAGATATATCGCGAGCAGGGAAGATTATCGCGCGGCGCGCCGTTGGATTTTTTGCGTTCGCGGCAGTATCCGCGGTTGTCCTTCAGGCGGACTACATGGTGATGTCCCAACGATTGGGGTCCTACGACGTTGTGGTCTACACGCTTCTTACTAGGGCGTTTGGTCCCGCCTGGTTCATATATATGGCATTGCTACAGGCGATATGGCCCGTGTGTGCGGAGCTACGGGTAAAAGGCGAGTGGGACTCACTGCGCACATTGCCTTATCGTTACATAGGCATTGGTGTTGTCGGCGTAATCGTTTTTTGTGCGGCACTTGCGATTTTCCGTGAAACACTGGTGCATATGGCATCTGCTGATGTAACCGTGCCACTTTCGACGATCGCACTGTTCGGCGTCTACTTCATAATGCGTGTTTGGACGGACACATATGGGGTCATGCTACAAAGCATGAATGTGCTTCGCCCTTTTTGGATTCTTGTGCCTATTCAGGCATGTTTAAGTTTTGGCCTCCAATGGTATCTTTCCGGAATATTTGGCATTAATGGTCTTCTCATGGGATTGATGCTTTCTTTTTTGATGACGGTAACTTTTGGGCTGCCAGCCGTTTTTTATCGAACCGTGCAGAAATTATCATCTGCTTGATCGCATATGAGTGAGACAAAAAGAAAGATCATTTCAATCTGCATTCCGACTTACAACAGAGCAAGCCTGTTGATTGATCTGTTGGATTCCATTGCGCGTGCAGCTCAAAAGGTTGATTCGACCGTAGTCGAAATTTGCATATCAGATAATGCTTCGGATGATGGCACGGATAGTGCTGTTCACGAGTGGAAATGTCGGAATGCCGTTGATGTCGTCTATCACAGATGGCCCCAAAATATGGGCGCTGGTAATAACTTCGTGAATGCAGCGGGTCTTGCCGGTGGGAAGTACATATGGCTCATGGGGAGCGATGATGCCGTACAAGAAGATGCACTCGAAGTCGTTTTAGACGCTATTGGTTCACAGGCAGCCATATATCTTACCGGGCGCGTAGAAATGGACTCGTCGATGCGAACCGCGCTGGGCGAAACTCATTTCATTCGTAGTGAGGGCCGATACGATTTTTCAGATGAAAATTCGATCAAAGCATACCTTGGCGCTTGTTGTGGAGTCGCCGGCCTTTTTAGCTACCTGAGTTCTCTTATCGTGAATGCGGGTGTGTGGCAGAGAGGGTTGCCCGGTGTCGAACAATACACTGCAGGAGCTTATCCCCATGTTTACGTCCTGTTGAATGCATTGCAAAGTGGCGGACAAGTGCAAGTCATTCGGACGCCCATTGTGAAAAACAGAAATGGGAACGATTCATTTCTTGCGGGCGGGAACTGTAACCGAGTTCTGATAGATATTGAAGACTATCTTGCCATTTTTGACGGAATACCACCGATTTCTGATAACCCCGAGTTGCTTCCGGAATTTCATCGGGTAATTTTGAGGGAGCGGCCTCTTATCCGAACCCTGCTCTATTTGCGTCATTATGGGAGCGAGGATGAATGGGCGCGTTCGCGGCTTGCGTTTCAGCGCTTGGGGGTGTCGAATACACTACTCGGCATTGTTGCGAACATGAAATGGGTTTTGACGTTATTCTATCGGCCAGTAATTCGTAAGATTGCTCAAAAAGTTGCGCCGTACAGGCGGCCAGGACATTAATGTAATTTTTCTTTGTCGCCTGACGTCGGATTCGATTGGTCGCGCCGTTCTGCTGTGGGCAATGTGGGGGAATGAATTCGTGGCGCAGCCCATAACTGCGACTGGTAAAGACCAATCCGTTGTCGCTGCGTAACAGGAAGAGGAAGAGCGCTGGCACGTGGGCCAATAATGGACCGAAGCGAGCAATCGGCGTTTTCCATGCCCCGCTTGCCGTCTTCGACCCACGATTCCAGTTCCGAGGGGGGCGAGATCAAACGACCGGCTTGCCTCAGATACCGTCGCTTTGCCTTGAATAATGTCGAGCACCAACGCGCTCTTGCGCTTGGCCGTCCAGTGCTTGATCTCGTCTTCCATCTTCATGCGCATGTGTTTGTCGTCGGAGGACAACACTTGAGCATGTTTTCAGTGGGTCACTACATCTATCATTTAGATTGAATGTCCAACGACCCACTCGGCAGCATCGGCTAAATCATTGCAATAGGCATCAGCAAGATTACGCTCCGATGACTCGGTGTCACACCCGGAGGCAACGAGCACGCAATGTCGCACGCCTGCCGCCCTCCCTGCTTGTATATCGCTGATCTTGTCACCGATCATTACGCTGCGTTCCAGATCGAGATTCAGGGCCTGGGCTGCATACAACAGCATGCCCGGCTCGGGTTTGCGACACGCGCAGCTTTGCCCCGGGTTGCCGCCAGCCGGCTTCGGATGATGGGGGCAGTGATAAACCCCAGCCAGTCCGACGCCGTAGCGTGCGAGAAGCGTTTCGAGGTGCTCCGTGAGCACCACGTAATCTTCCTGCGAGTAGTATCCGTGGGCGATGCCGGCTTGATTGGTCACGACGACCAGCTCAAAGCCCGCATCACGAAGGCGAATCAAACCGTCAATTACGTCCGGAAGGAGTGCAAAGTCCTCGATACGATGGACGTAGTTTCGCTCCTCGTTAATGACGCCATCACGATCAATGAAGGCAGCTCGCTTTTTCATAGCTTCAGGCATTCAGGTCGCAGAAGCGGCGGTAATCGTCAGGAATACCGATGTCGATGAACATTCCGTCGAGACTTGCGGCTGTCAACGCGCCTTTTTCGACAAGCTGTGGCATCAAGTCGGCTTCCAGTGAGAAGGCTTGGCCCGGAACGAAATTATTGAAGGCGTTCCGATGGATTCGGTAGAGGCCGCTATTGATGAGTCCTGCGCCTGGCAACCCCTTGGGGCTGAACCCGGTCACTTTGCCGGCGGAAAGTTCCAACCCGCCGTATCGTCCACGGTCGGGGACGTGTGTAGCTGCGAGGCGCATTAATTCTCCGTCGGCCAATTGCAGGTGATTCAGCATGGGCGTCAACGGCGCATCGGTCCAAGTGTCGCCGTTCGCAATCAGGACTTCGTCTTCACCGGTCTCGTTAAGCGCAAATAGCGCCGCGCCTCCCGTTCCCAACTGCTCCTTCTCGATGACGTACTCGATGTCATGCGCTATGCGGAACGCAGAAATGGCTTCGACGACCGCCTCAGCCATGTACCCAAGGGACAGGACGAAACGATCCACCCCGCGCTCTGCGAGGGAGTCGATCTGAAGCTCCAGAAATGGCCGTTGGTGAACCGGTGCGAGGCACTTGGGCAGATCCGGCACTGCGGAACGCAGTCGTGTTCCCAGGCCTCCGGCCAGGATCACGCAAGTCGTGGAAGAGGTCATTGCGGGCGAAGGTGGGAAAAGAGGGCGAGTTCGACCTGAGCGCAGAGCATGTGTCCGATGAGAATGTGACACTCCTGGATTCGGGGCGTGTGCGCGGACGGGACACGAAGAGCGTAGTCGACCATCTCGTCGAGTTCGCCGCCGCTGCCGCATAGCGCGACCGACTTCACTCCGAGCGAGGCGCAGACTTCAAAGGCGGACAGCACGTTCTTGGAGCGTCCGGAGGTGGTGATACCGACGAACACGTCACCATCGCGCGCTTGTGCCTCCAACTGACGGCGGAAAAGCTTGTCGTATCCGTAATCGTTCCCAATCGCGGTAATCATCGACGTGTCCGTCGACAGGGAGATAGACGGCAAGCCCGGGCGATCGAATTCGAAACGGCTGACGAATTCGGCGGCCAGATGCTGGGCGTCGGCAGCGCTGCCCCCATTGCCTGCAAAAATGACGCGGTTGCCCTTGCGGAACGCGTCAATCATTAAATCGCCGACTTCCACGATCTGGCACAACAGTTTTTCGTCCGACGCCAGGAGCTGCTTCACTGCGATTGAATCGGCGATGCCTTGCTTCAAGAAATTCAGTTGGTTTTCCACGATTGCACACCTTCTTCGACAAAAGTAAACGAGAACACACGGCCGCCGTGAGGTTCCAGCGCACGAGCGACCGAATGGCGCTGGTACGGATCGACAGCGATCATCATGAAGCCTCCACCGCCAGCCCCGGAAACCTTCAGGCCTCGGGCACCCGCAGCCATGGCATCACGTGCGATGTCGTCGATGTGGCTATTCGTGATGCCCGTGGCGGCACGTTTCTTGGCGTGCCAGGAAGACCCCAAAATGTCGAGTACATCCGAAATCTGGCCGCGCAACAATGCCTCTTTCATTTTGCCGGCGCCCTCGCGAATCTCGTGCATGGCTTCGACGGCGTTGGAATTGGCGTCTTTCGTGGCGGCGATCTGGGACTCGATGATTCGAGCAGACTCACGCGAGCGACCGGTGAAATAGAGTAGAAGGCGGGACTCGAGCTCGTGCTTGTATTCCCTTTTCAGCCGCAGCGGGTTGACGATCACCCGGTCGCCAGCCTCGAACTCCATGAAATTGAATCCGCCGAAGGACGCGGCGTACTGGTCCTGCTTACCGCCGGACATGCCGCAATCGATGCGCTCGATCTCGTACGCGAGCCGCGCCACGTCATACTCGCCCAAGGGCAATTGCAGTAGCTCGGCGTAAGCCTGGACCATCGCGACGACCAACGCAGACGACGACCCGACACCGCTCCCCGGAGGCGCGTCCGAATATGTGGTGACTTTCAACGGTACGATTTTCCCGTCCGTGAACTGAGAGACGATGCGCTTATAAACCGCTTTATGCAGCAGCAAGGCTCCGGACAGCTCGATAGATTCCTCGGCTTCAAGGCGAACCCGCTCGTCGAAGTCGGCAGCGTAAAAGTGCACCGCGCTGTCTTCGGACGGCTCGATATGGCAATGGGTGTACAGGCTGATCGTCGCATTCAAAACGCGCCCGCCAAACATATCGCTGTACGGGGCGACATCGGTGCCCCCTCCTGCGAGTCCGAGTCGAAGAGGGGCTTTGGAATGAATCGCGCGAAAGCGATCGAAATCCGGGATACCGTATTTAGTGACTGAATCCATCGGTTTGCAACCTCAAGTAGAACGCATTTATCGCTGATAGAGAAAACGGGCCAGGCTTGTCAAGTGCCATTTGAGATGTTTCAGGTTCCGGCTACTTGCCCGACGCGCATCATGAATTGCACTGACTGTCGGAACACAGACGGTCGACAGTCCGCGTTCGCCGAGCCGCCGGCAGATGTCGGCGTCTTCCAGATACATGAAATACCGTCCGTCAAATCCATTGACGCTCGAGTAGGCGCTCGACGAAAAAAGCATGAACATCCCGCCCGCCCAATCTACGGTAAACGAATTCTCGACCTCGACGTCATAATCGGGCCCCAGTCGGCGGCGCAGGAGTCGTGCCAGAACCCGCTTCAAGATGCGAAGCGTTGACGGAAACCGTCTGACGCTGTCTTCATGTTGGCCTTGCGGGCTCACAATTTTCGGAACCGATACCCCAACGCCGGGGGCGTCGAAGGCCTTCATGAGTGGCAGGAAGATCGCGGGATCGAATCGGATATCCGGATTGAGCACGGCAAACCAGGGCCGGTCCGCATGGGAAAAGGCACCGTTGTGGTTGCTGCCGAAACCCTTTGGCCGGGGGTTCCGGATGATCTTCGGCGTATAGCCCAGGTCCTGCAAGAAGGACTCATCCTCGGGCGTGTTTACCGTCACCAAAATTTTCGCGCCGGCAAGCGCGACCTGACGCAGGTCGAGCAAAAGCGGCCTTACCAGTGCACCTTGCCCGTGGCTGACAATGGAAATCGCCAATGAATGCGCGTCAAAAGAGAGATTCGACATAGATACTCGACGGTTACGGGGAGACTGGCGCGCTTGTTTTAGCGCTTCGCTCAATCGCATCCTGGTATAGCTGAAAGGCGGTCAGCGGGCTTAGTTGCTGGCAAGCCTGTTTCAGCGCGTCGGGCGCAAGGCAAAGTCTCGCGATGTCCGCTGGCGTCTCCAGCAGAACACCGCCTCGTGACCAAATGGACCGTGGCAGCCCGGTGAAAGCCTGTCTGGTTCCCACAACCGGAATGTTTCTGGACCATGCCTCAATCGTTTTCAGTTTGATGCCCGCCCCCCTGAGCAATGGCGCCAGCATCACGCCTTCGTCGAACTGACAAATATCCTCATACCGTCCGGTGACCTGAATGTCCAACTCACGCAGATCAGGCATTGACCCTTTGAGGTGGCTAACGTATTCGACAGACCCATGCCCGGCGATGTGGAAACGCATGGAGTGATCGGTGTTCGCGCCAGAAACCTTGGCATCCAAGTAAGCGCGCAAGAACGCCGTTGCCCCTTCGACGTTTTCGATGCGGGTCCAATTGCCGATGAGCAGCGCCGACCTGTCGTTGACAGCGCCGCTCCTGACCCGAATCTGATTGGGAACGACCGGAATCACATACGAGTTGCGCCTATGCAGACGCAGCAGCATCCGCTGATCGTCGAACGAAAATGTCACGTTGCCGAACGTCGATCTGATGAAACACCGTTCGAGGGCCGCACTGCAACGTTTTTGCTTGCCTCGAGCGCGTGTGGCGTCGAACTTCAGGCTTGGAACATCGTGCCAAATCAGAATCTTCTTGCAGCCAAATGCCGCTTGATAGCAAAAAGACGCGTGATGATTGAAGATGACGAACTCCGGTCGATAGCGCACTCTGAGCCAGAGGCACCAGAGAAAGTAAAACGGAGAGATTCGCAGAAAAAACTCAAACCAAACAAGGCCGGTTCGTCTGGACAGCAAGACGAAAACCGGCGCGGGTGCCATGATGAACATGACAAGGATGCGCCACAGAAAGCTACGCTCCCCGCCAAGTTTCGGATTCAGAGAAAAATCTATCAGATCACAGTGGTCTTTTAATTTTTTGATCAACAATTGTGTCGATGTGTTTCCGCCGGAGGGAACATCCGAGCGGATTGCATTGATAAAAAGTACGCGTCGACCTGCCAGAATCTTTTCTAATTCCATATGGCTTGAAAACTCTTTAATCCTCGGCGAATTGATCGCATTTGGGTTCCGTATGGCCCGCTGACATGAATTGCCTCGGGGATGTCCCCAGGTCCGCCTGCGATCAAATCTCGTTGACGACTTAATTATGAAGTCCGAGCCTTGAAAGTTCGGTGCGCAGGCAAGTTGCCTGCCTTTCCACTTCAAGGTTGAGACTATTTAGTAATTCGTCGAATTGCAGCGGGCGCGGTGAGCGCCAAAAATCTTCGGCGACAGGCCTGTTGAAATTCACTTCTTCGAGAAAACCGGAATGCTTCGCGAATTCGAAGCCGTTCATGGCTTCCGGGCTCGCCAGGACGCGGCATTTGTTGGCTAGCGCGTCCAAAATTTTCACTTTGACGCCACTGCCCAACGCCATCGGGCAAAGCATAACAGTTGCCCGCTGCAGCAAGGCGTCGAGCGAGTCGACGTAGCCCAGAACATCGACCCCCCGGCTCGCCAACAGCGTCGCGCTGTATTTTTGGTTCACCCAGTGGCCAACGCTGCCCACGATTTTCAACCGGGGATTATCCGGCGTCCAGTGCTCGATAAGCCGGTCACAGGCGAGGCGATTCTGGTAACCCGCCGACCCGAGGAATACCGCCTCGTCGCGCTTCTCTTCTGTCTGCGTGCTGCCATCGGCGGCGGACAGTTTTGAATAAAGCTTGCGAAGGTGAGGATTCGAGACGACAACCGGGCAGCTCGGATCGTAAAGGTAGCGAAGGCGATGGCTGTCGTATTCAGACAGGGCGATGACCAGATCTGCGTTATTCAGACCCGCCTGCTCCGAGTTGTATCCCGCACGCAGCATCTCGGCGCTAAGACCGCCTTGGAGCGCAACTTGGCCCGCGAAAAAATCGAACTCGCAATTATGCGTCTGTATCACGACTTTGCAGCCATGGCGGCGCGCAATGGGCGCGAGGGGGCCGAAGAGCGACGAGTCGAGGATGACAAATTCCGGCTTTTCCGAATTCAGCCGTGCTTCAAATTTCTGGCAGACGTCTTCGTTGAGTCCGGAAATGAATCCCTTTCTGAGATTCAGAAAAGTAGCTGCCTTTCTCTGGAATTCTCGACCTTTAGGTAAACCTATAGTGAAATGGCTCACCTTATGACCTTTGAGCAGGTCTTCGTAAAACCGGGTGGAAACGCCATGTCCGACCCCTCCGCCCGTTTGGCCAGCTCCACTGCGTGTAACGAACAGTACTGAGTTTTGATAATTCACAATATTAAGAAATTAAAGCTTCGGTATCGAATTCAGATTGACGAAATATCGCGCCGTGTAGAGCAATGCGACCATCAGATACCAGGCCGTTCCCATTCTTCTCATTCGAGGACTCATCTGCGAACCGATGAGAAATATCTCGAACTGTTCAAAGTAAGCGCCGAGACGAAGGGCGATCTCGGGAATATAGAATTCAAATGTTGCGATGGCGAGACCGATGAGGTAAAGCAGCCAGTAGATGGGGAGCGTGGAGATCATCAATGGCGAAACGAAGGTGATGATGGCCCGCTTGAACCAGCTCGCATAAATTTGTGTTTCGCTTCGGAATCCTTCGAGCCCAACGTAGTAATTGATTTTTTCAGTCAGCTCTGGAGTTACGATAAAGTAAGTCGCTCCAGCGAGAAGAATCAGTAGGCAAATCTTGGGCACCAACCTCGAGTTCATCCATTTGATGACGGCTGTTGGAACAATAGCCGACAAATGAATGAGTGGAGCAGTAAGTATCAGATTCTTTATGGCGAATGACCGATAGGGGCGAAGCATTAGTATCACCGAGATGACAGCAATCTTCATGGCTAGCGCTTGCCGGATCGCGCCCATCTCCAGGACAGGCAAGTAAATCAGATCATGGAGCGCTGCAATACGCCAGCCCGCTAGTCTCGCCATCACCAAAAATAGCAGGCTATCGATAATCCCGATCCAGAGAAACGGAAAGGGAACAATGTCGGACGTAATGGAAGAGGGGATGCAGGCGACGAGCCAAAATACTTCCGAGCGATTGATGGACGTCAGATCGCACTTCTGCAGTACCGCCAGATAATTCTCGATGTCGTGGCCTACATCGTGCCGGAAGCACAAGGCAAAAAGTCGAAGTGCCAACGCAAGAACAATGACGATCTTCCAATTAGCTGCTCTTTTGCTCGAAACCAGGACGAACAAGAACGCCCCGTAGACATACAGGGCGGGAATAATGAGTGAATCCATGCGATTGGCTTATTAGGTTCGGTCCCGTCGAGGTCCGCTGCTTATGCGAGACTTTCGGATTTTTCCGCTTGCCGCCATTTTACTTGATGAGGTCGGACTCAACGTCCGTCAATGCACGATGGACGTCGCCTGTGGACGTGCGACAACGCAACGTCAACCTTACGAGCCTGTAGACCGCCAAAGCCGCGTGTTGACAGGGCAGGGCGAGCGCGGGGGGACTACGCGATCGGGGAACCTTAGCAGGCCCTCATGTCAGAAGTGCTCCTTGACACTTTCGGAATGCCGTCTAGCCTAAAGTGCAGGGTATTCATGTCCAAGTACTGCCTTCTAAGGCCGGTCGTAGGAGGCGACATCTTAGGGCGGGCATTTTCATGTCCATTCCCATCGTTCTATTGCTGCTCGTCGCCGCCGCGCTCGCCTTCCACTTCTGGAGTCCGTGGTGGCTGACGCCGCTGGCGTCGAACTGGCGTCAGATGGACGACACGCTCACCATTACGCTGGTCATCACCGGCGTAACCTTCGTTGTCATCAACCTTTTCGTTGCCTGGGCGATCTTCCGCTATCGCCATCGCGATGGCCATCGGGCGGCCTACGAGCCACATAACCGTCGTCTCGAAGGCTGGTTGATCGGGATTACGACTGTCGGCATCGCAGCCATGCTTGCGCCCGGCCTGTTCGTCTACGCCAAGCTCATCAACCCGCCCGAGAACGCCCGCGTCGTCGAAGTCGTCGGCCAGCAGTGGCAATGGCGCTTCCGCCTGCCCGGCCCGGACGGTCGTCTCGGCACTTCCGACCCGAGCTACGTCACCGCTGACAACCCGTTGGGCCTCAATCCCAAAGACCCCGCGAATCAGGACAACCGGATCGTCGACGCCCCCGAACTGCATCTGCTCGTCGGCGCGCCAGTGAAATTGCTGCTGCGCGCCAAAGATGTCCTGCACGATTTCTATGTCCCGCCGTTTCGCACGCGCATGAACATGGTGCCGGGCATGGTCACGCAAATGTGGCTCACGCCCACGCGCACCGGGCGCTTCGACATCCTCTGCGCGCAACTCTGCGGCGTGGGTCACGCGAACATGCGCGGTGTGGTGGTCGTTGACGACAAGCCCGCCTACGACGCCTGGGTGGCGAAGCTCCCCACATTTGCTGCACTGCAAGCACAACATGCAGGGGCAGCGACGCTCGATCCACTCGCCGCCAAGGGGAAATTGCTGGCGCAGGCCAAGGGATGCGCCAGTTGTCATACCGTCGACGGCTCGCCCGGCGTCGGGCCCACGTGGCACGGTCTGTACGGCAAGACGGAGACGTTTCAGGACGGCAGTTCGGCGTACGTCGACGATGCTTACCTCACCGCCTTCATCCGCAATCCGACCGCACGTGTGCCAAAAGGCTTCGCGCCGATCATGCCGAAGCTCGATCTGACCGACGACGAACTCAAGGCGCTCATCGCCTACATCCGCACATTGGGCGCCGCGCCTGCTGCCCCCGGGACCACCGCGGCCGAGCCGGCGGCACCGCCGTCTGTGCCATCTACGACCCCTGCGACATCTACGTCACCTACGACCTCTGCGACCTCTACGACCCCTGCGATCGCCGTACCCCTCGCGCCGCAGCCCGCCGCAACATCTGTTCATCGAGTCACTATGCCCATACGCTCTCACCATGCCGCCGCCATCGCTTTTGCCGTCGTGTCGACGTCCGCGCAGCCTGCTGCGCCTCAGACGTCCGAACCCGTCGTGCAGTTGGCACAGAACTCGCTCATGACGCCCAACCCGCCCGCGCAGTACGCGCCGTTGACGCCATCCGCCACGCCGAATTCAGGGACACAGCAATCGTCGCAACCCGCACGCCGGCAAGGGGGGACATCGGGCCTGCCGTTGCAGAACAACCCGAACACCACGGCGCCGCCGCTAGCTATCCCGCCGTCGCCATCGGGGGGCTCGTCGGGCCCGGCGCAGCCGGCCGTGCCGATGATTCGACCCGCGCCGTAGGCCGCACCCGCGTCACCACCGATTCACAACCGGCTCGTAACTCACTCATAACTCACTCGCAAGTGGCTTCACCGAACCGACATCGAGAGACGACAACACACCAAAAACAACGTACGGAGACAAGTCATGACGGGAGAACCCGAAAGTTCTGACGGCGCAGCGCACGGCGGTGCGCACGCTGGCGGCTCTTACGACTTCTGGACGAAATACGTCTGGAGCCAGGACCACAAAGTGATCGCCGTGCAATACACGTGCACGGCCATCGCGGTCGGCCTCGTGGGGCTCGTGCTCTCGAACCTCATGCGCATGCAACTCGGCTTCCCCGGCAAGTTCTCGTTCATCGACGCCAACCACTACTACCAGTACGTCACCATGCACGGCATGATCATGGTGATCTACCTGCTAACAGCGCTTTTCCTCGGCGGCTTCGGCAACTACCTCATTCCGCTGATGGTCGGTGCGCGCGACATGGTCTTCCCGTTCCTGAACATGCTCAGCTACTGGGTCTACCTGCTCGCGGTCATCGTGCTGCTGGCAAGCTTCTTCGTGCCCGGCGGCCCGACAGGCGCGGGCTGGACGCTCTATCCCCCGCAAGCAATCCTGCCGGGCACGCCGGGTACCGAGTGGGGCATCGTGCTGATGCTCGTCTCGCTGGCCATCTTCATCGTGGCGGCGACGATGGGCGGCCTGAATTACGTGACGACGGTGCTTCAGTCGCGCACTGAGGGCATGACGCTGCTACGCATGCCGCTCACCGTCTGGGGCATCGTGATGGCCACCGTGCTCGCCTTGCTGGCGTTCCCCGCGCTGTTCGTCTCCGCCGTGATGATGTTGCTCGACAAGACCCTGCACACGAGCTTCTTCATGCCCGCACTGGTGTCGATGGGACAACCGCTCGACTATCGCGGCGGCAGTCCGCTGCTGTTCCAGCACCTGTTCTGGTTCTTCGGCCATCCGGAGGTGTACATCGTGGCGTTGCCCGCGTTCGGCATCGTCTCGGATCTCATCAGCGTGCATGCGCGCAAGAACATCTTCGGCTACCGCATGATGGTCTGGGCGATTCTCGCCATTGGTGTGTTGTCGTTCGTCGTGTGGGCGCACCACATGTTCATCAGCGGCATGAATCCGTATTTCGGATTTTTCTTCGCGACGACCACACTCATCATCGCCATCCCCACCGCCATCAAGGTCTACAACTGGGTGCTGACGCTCTGGCGTGGCGATATTCATCTGACGGTGCCGATGCTGTTCGCCATCGGCTTCATCAGCACGTTTGTCATCGGCGGACTGACGGGACTGTTCCTCGGCAACGTGAGCGTGGACATGCCGCTGTCCAACACTTATTTCGTGGTCGCGCACTTCCATATGGTGATGGGCGTCGCCCCGCTGCTGGTGATCTTCGGCGGCATCTATCACTGGTATCCGCTTGTGAGCGGCAGACGTCTGAACGACCGCCTCGGACAGTGGCATTTCTGGATCACGTTCGTCGGCACGTACGCCATCTTCTTCCCGATGCATTACCTAGGCGTGCTCGGCATGCCGCGCCGCTATTACGAGTTTCAGGGCTACAGCTTCATTCCGCAGTCTGCGCACACGATGAACGCTTACATCTCGGTGGCGGCATTCATCGTCGCGGCCGGTCAGATGCTGTTCCTGTTTAATCTGGTGTGGAGTCTGCGGCACGGCAAACCGGCGGGCGCGAATCCGTGGCGCGCGGCCTCGCTCGAATGGCAGACGCCCGACGTGCCGCCCGTTCACGGCAACTGGGGGCCGGTGCTGCCGGTGGCCTATCGCTGGCCGTACGAGTACAGCGTGCCGGGCGATATCGACGACTTCGTGCCACAGAATCTTGCGCCCGATCCGCGACGTCCGGCCACGCTTGTGGATGGCGATTCGGCGGCGCTGCATCGGCGTGGATCACCACCAACTCAGTCGCCGTCCAAGTCATCCGACTCGCCCGAATCACCCAAGGGAGCCACACCATGAGACCTGTTCCGTCCTGGCCGCCGATGCCACCGGGGGGCGCGCCGATTGCGCTTCCGCGTCGTCGTGCGGCGTCGCAGATCGCGCTCTGGTGGTTGATGGGCGTGATCGGCGTGTTGTTCGCGTTGATGCTCGTCGCTTACGTGATGCGCATGAGTCTCGGCGACTGGCGTCCCCTGCCGCCCGTCAATGCGTTGTGGGTCAACACAGGTGTGCTGGCCGCCGCATGCATCGTGATGCAGTCGTCGGCTTCGCAGGCCAGACGCGGGGAGTTGCGACGCTCGCGGCGCGACTGGGACCTCGCCGGCGCGCTCGCGCTCGCCTTTGTCGTCGGCCAACTGTGGGTCTGGCGCGATCTGTTTGCGCGTCACTACGGGGTCTCCGGCAATCCGGCGAATAGTTTCTTTTTCCTGCTGACCGGACTGCACGCCTTGCACCTGATCGGGGGCCTGGTGGCGTGGGCGTGCCTGATGCCGCGCCGTCTCACGCATGCCACGCGCGCGCGACGCCTGTCGCTCACGGCACAGTACTGGCACTTTCTGTTTGTGGTGTGGGTGGTGTTGTTCGCGGCGATCGTCAACCTCACGCCGGAGATCGCACAGCGGCTGTGCGGTACCGGCGGGGTGAGCCCGTGATGTGACGCGTCTGCCATGGCCCGAGGAGCTGCATCGTGAATACGCCATCGTCCGCGCTTTCTTCAGCGTCTCCCGCTTCGCCTGCGTCCCCTGCCGGGCAGACGCCTGACGGCTGGCGCGGCCTCGTCACCGACTGGTCGGGAGATCGCGCCGCGTTCCACGTGCCGTGGGGCAAGGCGATGATGTGGATCTTCCTGCTCTCGGACACGTTCGTGTTCAGCAGCTTCCTCATCGGCTACATGACGGTGCGCATCTCGACCACCGCCGCATGGCCGAATCCGGCGGAGATCTTCGCGCTCAATGTGAACGGTCATCCGGTGCCGTTGCTGCTCATCGCCATCATGACGTTCGTGCTCATCAGCAGCAGCGGCAGCATGGCGATGGCGGTGAACTTTGCCTACCGGCGCGATCGCGACAAGACGGCGGCCTGCATTCTCGCCACGGCCTATCTCGGCATGGCGTTCGTCGGCATGCAGGCGTTCGAGTGGACGAACCTGATCGTGCACGAAGGCATTCGCCCGTGGGGCAATTCGATGGGCGCAGCGCAGTTCGGCGCGTGCTTCTTCATGATTACCGGCTTTCACGGGCTGCATGTGAGCGCGGGGGTGATCTATCTGCTAACCGTGATGCGCAAGGTGCTCAACGGCACACTGGAGCGACGCGACAACTATCAGTTGGTCGAGATCGCCGGCCTTTACTGGCACTTCGTCGATCTCGTGTGGGTGTTCATCTTTGCGCTGTTCTATCTCTGGTAGGAGGAGCGATGGAATCCTCTGCGACACCTGCTGCGCACACGGCCCTCGCCGGTGGCAAGCCCAAGGGCCAACAACATTCGGTCGGTATCTACCTCAAGGTGTGGGCGCTGCTGTTCGTGCTCTCGACGCTGTCGTACCTCGTCGACTATGCGAACTTGCATGGCTATTTGCGATGGGGACTGATTCTCGCGCTGATGGTGGCCAAGGCCGGACTCATCGTGGCGGTGTTCATGCACATGCGCTGGGAGCGTCTCGCGCTCGTCTACGCGATTCTGATTCCGCCGCTCGCACTGCTGGTGTTGATGGCATTAATGGCCACCGAGGCCGACTACACCTTCCTCACGCGGCTCGCGCATTTCCACTGAAACGCCGGGCATTACAACAATTCCACCAACCGCCGGTCGCTCTTGCGGCAGTACTCGGTGCAGGCGGCGCGCGCGGCGGTCGCGGCACCGTGAACGAAGAGCGGCGCGTCGGCGCGGCGTGACATCGAGACGACGATGGACGGCGGCGCCGGTTGCAATGGCAACTCCGCGACTTCCCCGCTCGCAATCAGATCGTCGACGAACAGACGCGGGATCGCCGCAACACCGAAACCGTCTCTGACCAACTGCACGATCACGGCGATCGACGGGGAGCCCGTGATGCGTGTCTCCGAGAGCGGCACGCCGTGCACACCCGCCAGCTTCGCCACGATGTCCTCGAGCGCACGATGCGGCGCGGTGCCGCGTCCGTAAGTGAGGATCGGATGTTGCAGCACCTGCTTCGCCAGCCCGCTGCGTGTATTCGGAAACATGCCCGTGCGCGCGATCCAGTGCACCGGGTAATTGGCGAGCGCGTCGCACACCACGCTGCTGTCGTCGCTGCCCTCCACACGGATGATGAGATCGAGTTCGTCGGCGATCAGGCGACGCTGCAACTGCACCGAGACGTCGACCGTCAGCTCGACTTCCAGCGTCGGATAGTCGGCCGCGAGTCGTCGCAGATAGTGCGGCAGCCAGCTATGCACGACCGTCTCGATCACGCCGAGGCGCAAGCGTCCGCGCAGGGTGCTCTCGCCCGACGCCGCCGCTTGCAGACGCCGCGCCGCCTCCACCACCGCCTTCGCATAACCCAACAGGTATTCACCGTTCGGGGTGAGCCGGAACTCGCGGCTGTCGCGATCGACGAGCTCGGTCTTCAACTCCTCTTCCAGTGTCTTGATGCGTTGCGAAATCGCCGCCGGGGTGGCGTGCAGCGCTGCGGCCGTCGCACGAAAGTTGCGCAGCTTGGCCAGCGTGACGAAGGTTTCGAGAAATCGCGTGTTCATATGGCGCGGCGTGATTAGCACTAGACGGAAGCGCAGGACGGAAGTGCAAGACGGGAGCGTGCCCAAAAAGCACAACAGTGCGATGAAAAGAAATGCAACAAACCCCGGGAAAACCCGCGAGGTTGTTAAGAAATTCTATACGGCGACTCGCAGAAAAACTCGTTAGCGACAACTTTTTTTTCTTTCTATGCTTCATCCATCGATGCCGCCAAAGCATCTTCCCGCCACGCAGGATTTGCCATGAACCACCGAGCCATGCCGAACGACTTCACTTCGCAACGCGACACGATCACGCCTTTCGAATTCCGTCAGGCCGTTCGCAGCGGCCAGTTCCGCGGGCCGACCGCCGGCTACTGCGGCGACTTTGCGCAGGCCAATCTGGCTATTCTGCCGTTGGCACATGCGCACGATTTCCTGCGCTTCTGCCAGAGCAATCCGAAGGCGTGCCCGCTGCTGGGCGTGGGCGAGCCGGGGCAGTGGCACGTGCCCGCGCTGGGCCGTGAAGTCGATATCCGCACCGACGTGCCGGGCTACAACGTCTACCGCGACGGCAAGCTCGCCGAGCAGGTCGATAACCTGGCCGAGTACTGGCAAAGCGATTTCGTGGTCTTCGCCATCGGTTGCTCGTTCTCGTTCGAAGACATGCTGGCCAAGGCGGGCATTCCGTTGCGTCACGTGGATGAGGGCCGCAACGTGCCGATGTACCGCACCAAGATCGAGAATCAACGCGCCGGAAAGTTTGGCGGCCAGCTGGTGGTGTCGATGCGTCCGATGAAGGGCGCCGACGCCATTCGCGCCGTGCAGATCACGAGCCGCTTCCCCGGCGTGCATGGCGCCCCGATCCATATCGGCGACCCGTCGGCGCTGGGCATTGAAGATTTGAGCAAGCCGGAGTTCGGCGACGCCGTCACCATTCACGACGGCGAGTTACCCGTGTATTGGGCGTGCGGTGTGACCCCGCAGACGGCGCTCATGGGCGCGAAGCTGCCGCTCGCGATCGCGCACCGTCCGGGCTACATGCTGATGACGGATATCCCGAACGCGTCGCTCGCGGTGTTCTGAACGCGCGACCTATCCGCCTGACGGCACGACACGCAACACTGAGGCGTCACCGAGGCGCCACCAGGTATCGAGCAACACAAAAGCACCGCGCCATGACGGGAGGCGGCAGGGGAACTATTACCTGCCGGTGACCGCATACGCCCATCGGAGAGCGCGGCCCGAGGGCATCACACGGCAAGACAGGACATCACCGGAGTCTTTTTCTCATGGAAAGCAAAACCCCTCTCGCGTCTCCCGCCGCGCCGACACCCGCTGCCTCTACCGAGGCGGGTGGCAGCCTGTTCGGCTGGTATGGCGACGCCACGCCGCGCGAAAAACGCGCGTTCTGGAGCTGCAAGGTCGGCTACATGCTCGACGGCATGGACACGCAGATGCTGAGCTTCGTCATCCCGACGCTGGTCGCCACGTGGGGCATCAGCCTCGCGGACGCCGGCTTCATCGGCACGCTCACGCTGCTCGCCTCGGCGCTCGGCGGCTGGGTCGCCGGCATCCTCTCGGATCGCATCGGCCGCGTGCGCACGCTGCAACTCACCGTACTTTGGTTCGCCGTCTTCACCGGGCTTTGCGGCCTCGCGCAGAACTACCACCAACTGCTCGCCGCACGTGCGCTCATGGGCTTCGGCTTCGGCGGCGAGTGGACGGCAGGCGCCGTGCTCATCGGCGAAGTCATCCGCGCTCGCGATCGCGGCAAAGCGGTCGGCCTTGTGCAATCGGGCTGGGCCATCGGCTGGGGCCTGACGGCGATTCTCTACTCGGCGCTGTTCTCACTGCTGCCCGCCGAAATCGCGTGGCGCGCGCTGTTCCTGATCGGCCTGTTGCCCGCGCTGCTCGTGCTCTTCATCCGTCGCTATGTGCAGGAGCCCGAGGTGTACCAGAAGGAGAAGGCCAAGCAGTCGCCGGAAGACGCCCCGGGGCTGGCCGCCATTTTCAGCCCGGCCCTGCTCTCGACGACGATTCGCGCCGCGCTGCTGACCACCGGTGCACAAGGGGGCTACTACGCCATCACGACTTGGCTGCCCACGTTCCTGAAGACGGAGCGCCATCTCACGGTGATGGGCACCGGCGGCTATCTCGCGATGATTATCTTCGGGTCGTGGGTCGGCTATCTGGCCAGCTCGTATCTGACCGACCGCCTGGGCCGCAAGCCGAACTTCATCCTGTTCGCCGTGGGGTCGATGGTGATCGCGTTCTCGTACACGTCGCTGCCGCTCACCGACAGCGCGATGTTCTGGCTCGGCTTCCCGCTCGGCTTCTTCGCGTCGGGCATTTTCAGCGGCATGGGGGCGTTCCTGACCGAACTGTTCCCGACACGAGTGCGCGGCTCCGGCCAAGGCTTTTGCTACAACGTCGGCCGTGCCGTCGGTGCGTTGTTCCCGTTCCTGATCGGCATGCTCTCGAAGCAATACGGTCTGGGTACGACCATCGGCATCTTCGCCGCCGTGGCCTACGGCGTATTGATCCTCGCGGCGCTTACCCTGCCCGAGACACGCGGCCGCGAACTCGACTCGCTTGAGACGAGTGCGTCGTGACACCCTGCGGCCTGTGCCGATGAACTACCGCGGCAGCCGTCGCTGCCGCGTCCGATGACTGTCTCTTAACGCTTCCACAAATCGCTCCCGGAAATCGAAGTATCGAATGTGCGGCCCCGCCCGACGATGTCGGGCAGGTCCGCGCCGGGAGACGTGCGCCTTGCGCCAACAGGAATCACCGACGGTGCGCCGCACCGTGATTGCCCCCAATTCTCGTTTGACCATTGCTTTGCGAGTGACCCCATGACGAACGCTCTCACGCCTGCCGACCAAAACCGCGCGCCTGCGCATCACACGCCTTCGCGCTGGCAGTTCTGGATTGACCGCGGCGGTACCTTCACCGACATCGTGGCGCGCCGCCCGGACGGCACGCTCGTCACCCACAAGCTGCTCTCCGAAAACCCCGAGCAGTATCGCGACGCTGCCGTCGCAGGCATCCGCCATCTGCTGGATCTGGCGCCGGGCGAGTCGATTACGCCGGCGCAGGTCGACATGGTGAAGATGGGCACGACCGTGGCGACCAACGCGTTGCTAGAACGCAAGGGCGAGCCGCTCGCGCTGGTGACGACACACGGCTTTCGCGACGCATTGCGCATCGCGTATCAGAATCGCCCGCGTTTGTTCGATCTCGACATCGTGCTGCCCGAAGCGCTGTATGCGGAAGTCGTGGAAGTCGACGAGCGCGTCGGTGCGCACGGTGAAGTGGTGCGTGAGCTGGATCTCGATGCGGCGCGCAGCGCGCTGGAAGCTGTCTACGCAAAGGGCATCCGTGCGCTCGCCATCGTGCTGATGCACGGCTATCGCTATCAGGCGCACGAAAAGGCGCTGGCGAGCATGGCGCGGGCGCTGGGCTTCACGCAGGTCTCCGTCTCGCACGAAGTCTCGCCGCTCATGAAGCTCGTCTCGCGCGGCGACACCACCGTCGTCGACGCCTATCTGTCGCCGATTCTGCGTCGCTATGTCGAGCAGGTCGCGCAGGAGATGCCGGGCGTCAATCTGCAATTCATGCAGAGCAGCGGGGGACTCACGCGTGCCGACAACTTCCAGGGCAAGGACGCCATTCTGTCCGGCCCGGCCGGGGGCATTGTCGGGATGGTGCGCGCGTCGAGTGCGGCGGGTTTCGATCGCGTGATCGGCTTCGACATGGGCGGCACGTCGACCGATGTGTCGCACTACCACGGCGAGTTCGAGCGCGTGTTCGAGACACAGGTGGCCGGCGTGCGCATGCGCGCACCGATGATGAGCATTCACACGGTGGCGGCGGGGGGCGGATCGGTGTTGTCGTTCGACGGCACGCGTCTGCGCGTGGGGCCGGATTCGGCCGGCGCGAACCCGGGGCCGGCGGCGTATCGTCGCGGTGGTCCGCTCACGGTCACCGACTGCAACGTCATGCTCGGCAAGATTCAGCCCGCGCACTTCCCGAAGGTCTTCGGCCCGCACGCCAACGAACCGCTGGATCGCGATGTCGTGGTCGCGAAGTTCACGGCACTTGCCAAGGAGATCGAAGCCGCGACGGGACGACGTCAGACGCCGGAAGCACTCGCCGAAGGCTATCTGGAAATTGCGATCGGCAGCATGGCTAACGCCATCAAGAAGATCTCGGTGCAGCGCGGCCACGATGTGAGCCGTTATGTGCTGACGACGTTCGGCGGCGCGGGCGGTCAACACGCGTGTGGCGTGGCCGACGCGCTCGGCATGACGAAGGTCTTCGCGCATCCGCTGGCCGGGGTGCTGTCGGCGTACGGCATGGGGCTCGCGGATCAGACGGCGATGCGCGAGCGCATGATCGAGGCGCCGCTGTCCGAGGACGGACTGAGCGCGCTGGACGACGCCCTCGGTGCGTTGGCCGATGAGGCCGTGAACGCGTTGCTGTCACAAGGCGTGCCGGCGTCGCGCATCGAGACCGTGCGTCGCGTGCACGTGCGCTACGCCGGGACCGATTCGGCGCTTGCCGTGCCGTTCGGTGACGTCGCCCAAATGCGCGCTGCTTTTGAGGCGGCCTATCGTCAGCGCTACTCGTTTCTGATGGACGGCGCGGCGTTGATCGTCGAAGTGGCATCGGTCGAAGCCATCGGTCACTCGGACGCCCCGGTCGACATCGCGCCGCTGGCGAGCCGCACGTCCGGTGCGCCGCAGGCCGTCGATCATGTGAAGCTCTACGCGGGCGGCGCGTGGCACGAGGCGGCGCTGTTCGCACGCGACACGCTGCTCGCCGGCGATACCCTCGACGGGCCCGCCATCGTCGCGGAGAAGAGCGGCACAACCGTGGTCGAGCCGGGCTGGCAGGCGCAGATGAGCGCACAGGGCAATCTCGTGCTCACGCGCGTGGTGCCGAGACGAACGCAACGTGAGACACAACATGAGGCACAACATGAGGCACAACATGAGGCACAACATGAGGGGCAACGCGATGCCGGCGAACGCGGCACGCAGGCCGATCCGGTGCGGCTCGAAATCTTCAACAATCTGTTCATGTCGATTGCCGAGCAGATGGGGCTGCGTTTGCAGAACACGGCGTACTCGGTGAACATCAAGGAGCGTCTGGACTTCTCCTGTGCATTGTTCGATCGCGAGGGCAACCTCATCGCCAACGCGCCGCACATGCCGGTGCATCTGGGCTCGATGGGCGAGAGCATCAAGACGGTGATCGAACGCAATCGCGGCGCGATGCGCGAGGGCGACGTCTTCATGCTCAACGATCCGTATCACGGCGGCACGCACTTGCCGGACGTCACGGTGATTACGCCGGTGTTCGTGACCGGGGAGGGCGGCAATGCGGATGATGCGGCCGAGCCGCTTTTCTACGTCGGCTCGCGCGGCCATCACGCAGATATCGGCGGCATCACGCCGGGATCGATGCCGCCCGACTCGACGCACGTCGAAGAGGAGGGCGTGCTGATCGACAACTGGCAACTGGTCGCGGCGGGCGAACTGCGCGAGCGCGAGACGCGCGCGCTGCTGGCCGGGGCTCGCTATCCGGCGCGCAACATCGACCAGAACATGGCCGATCTGCGCGCGCAGGTGGCGGCGAATCAGAAGGGCGTGGACGAGCTGCGCCGCATGGTGAGCGACTTCGGGCGCGACGTCGTGCTCGCCTACATGCGGCACGTGCAAGACAACGCCGAAGCCGCCGTGCGGCGTGTGATCGGTGCGCTGTCCGATGGTCACTATCGCTATGCGCTGGATAACGGCGCGGTGATCGAGGTCGCGATTCGCGTGGACCCCGCAACACACGGCGCGACCATCGACTTCACGGGAACGTCCGCACAGTTGCCCAACAACTTCAACGCACCGCGCGCGGTGTGCATGGCTGCCGTGCTGTACGTCTTCCGCACGCTGGTCGACGACGACATCCCGCTCAATGCGGGTTGCCTGAAACCGCTGACGGTGATCGTGCCGCAGGGGTCGATGCTCAACCCCGTGTTCCCGGCAGCGGTGGTGTCGGGCAATGTGGAGACATCGTCTGCCATTACCAATGCGCTTTACGGTGCGCTGGGACGCGTGGCGTCGAGTCAGGGCACGATGAACAACTTCACGTTCGGCAACGAGACGTATCAGTACTACGAGACCATCGCGGGCGGCAGCGGCGCAGGCGACGGTTTCCACGGCGCCGACGCCGTGCAGACGCATATGACGAACTCGCGTCTGACCGACCCGGAAGTGCTGGAGTGGCGCTATCCGGTTCGGCTGGAGAGTCATCGGATTCGGGCCGGATCGGGCGGTGCGGGGCGTTGGCACGGTGGTAACGGCGCCGTACGCCGCATTCGTTTCCTCACGCCGATGACGGCGTCGATTCTTTCCAACAACCGCATTCACGCGCCGTTCGGTGCGCAGGGCGGTGGGGCCGGGGCGCTGGGGGCGAACTATGTCGAACGCGTAGACGGCACGCGTGACGCACTGGCGCACATCGGAAGTACGCAGATGCAGCCGGGCGATATCTTCGTCGTCGAAACGCCGGGAGGCGGAGGTTTCGGCGTGGCCTGAGCGATCCGCTGTGGGTAGACACCCCGCGCCGATGGGAATTGGCGCAAGCGTGGTGTGATACCGGAAGGGAATGCCGCCTTTGCAAAGGCGGCATTCGTGCGTCTTCGTACGATGCGTCATGTCTTGATTGACTGACCGCAACATACGGAGGCGCTCTTATGTCTGACCCGTTGCAACACCCCACGCCCACGTCCGCCGCATCTGAGGCATCTGTAGCATCTGTCGATTCGGAGCAAAGTGCGGCGGACGAGCTTCTCGTTCAGTACGAACGGGCGTGTGCCGAAATGCAGTTGGCGGGGCGCAAGCTGCACCGCCAGATGCAGGAATATCAGGCGGTGCTCGACGAAGTCGCGCGTCTCGAAGCGTCGGGCACGCCAGACGCCCGTGAAAAGCTCAAGCGTCTCGAAGCCCTCGTAGAGAGCGAGGCCTTTCAGCGCGACGAGCGCGACATCCGCCGCATGACCGCCGCGCTCAAGCACACCATCGAGCAGATGCGCGCCGACGCACCCGTGCCGCTCGTGGACATCCCCCCCGCCAGCCCCTCCACCGCCACCGCTCCCGCGAAACGTGCGCCGACCTTGCGTCGCGCGTGCGCCTGAGACGAGGTTTGCCCATGATCGATCGAATCTCAGGCGCGTCGTCGCCCACTCACACCTACGGCGTGTCGGAAATCGGCGCGATTGCCGCGGCTTCTCAGAACCCGCTGCTCACGACGATGGCTGTCGCCCAAGAGCGATTGCGCCAATTGCAGTCGATGGCGGACACCTGGGTCGGGGCGGCGCACACGCGCATGAACGTGGCTCGCGACGCGAGCGATTTCGCGACGTTAGCCGGTGCCATGGCGCAGCGCGCTGCAACCGGGGCGAAGCGGGAGTCGCTGCCGCAAGCGCTGCGCGACTTTGCCGTTCAGCACGAGATCCTGTCTTCGCAGGCCGCCGCTGAGCCGTTCGACGCCGCAAGTCTGCAAAACCTCGAATCGCGGCTTCGGTCGCTGGCATTGACGGATGGCGCGTCAAGTACCAGAGATCAAATCCAGCTAAAAAGTCTGGTCAGCCGCTACGACAACACGCTCACGCTCTACAACGCAGTGATCGCCCGGCTTGGCGAAGTCACGAAGAAGATTGTGAACAGCATGTAACCGAGTGCACGCATTGGCTAGCGAGTGCTGTTTCCAGTGCTCCTTACCTTGCCTCTCACCTCGAATTCACTTACTCCAGGATCCATTCTCATGATGTCTTTTTCGGGCTTCCCGTCCATCCCGCAAACCTTTCGTGTCTCCACTGCCCAAGGGGCCGCTTCTCCGAGTAACGCCGCGCTAAATCGCGTGTCGAAGATGCCGGACTTTCACGGAACGATCGCGCAATACGCGATGTTGATGATGGAGATGAACAACGGCGAAGCGCAGAACATGATTCACGAAATGCAGCGGCGCCAAAAGGAAGGGCAAGAGGCGCGCGAGGCAGCGAATCAGATCGAATCGCTGATCAACGAAATCGGTTCGAGCTCGTCGAAGAAGCAAGTCGGCGATGGCGTTCGGCGCTTCTTCGATAAGCACAGCATCGAAATCACCGTGAGCGCAGACGGGACCAAGAAGACGATGATGGCCTGGGAGGGCCGCACAACGCCGCTTGGGGCGTCGGGATCCTCGGGCTACACGGGCCAATACTCCGCCGCCGAACTGCGCTCGCTCAAGGCCGCCGCCGAGGGGTTCACCGAACAGGCGTCGGACAGCCGCACCGTCGATCAGATCAAGATCAACAAGAAGCTTCAGGAATACAACGGTGCCTCGACGCTGGTGAACACCATCTACAGCTCGCAAGGCTCGCAGCTCAACCAGATCAACGGATCCATGCGCACGTGAGCAT
The DNA here is from genome assembly GCF_001465595.2 of Pandoraea apista. Classification (NCBI taxonomy): domain Bacteria; kingdom Pseudomonadati; phylum Pseudomonadota; class Betaproteobacteria; order Burkholderiales; family Burkholderiaceae; genus Pandoraea; species Pandoraea apista. The sequence continues at coordinate 254,347 of NZ_CP013481.2, forward strand.
GCCAACGTTCCCGGAAGCCTCGCCGACAGAACTCGATGCGCAAGACATGCAGGAAGTCCTCTCGCGATTCTTCGAAAGCGGCGGCGCGCTGCGCATGCTGGCCGATCTCGACGAGGACGACCTCGCACGCGTGCGTGCGCACGCAGGTCAGCGTTTCGCGCAGGGGCAGGTCGCCGCAGCGCAGCGCGTGTACTTCGTGCTCGCCACGCTCGACCAATGGTCGTTCGACGACTGGTACGGACTCGGGCTTTGCTACCAGCGACTCGGGCAGCACGAGCAGGCACTGCCATGCTTCGCGAAGGCGGGCGTGATCCGCGCCTCGGACCCGCGTCCGCCGTATCTCGCGGGAATGAGCTACGAGCAAATGGGCAACCGGGAATTTGCACGCAAGTCATATGACGCAACGTTGCGCGTATGCGCCCAGCAGCCTCAGCACGACACGCTGGCGCGCTCGGCCCGCGCGCGACGCGACGCGCTGAATGTCTCTTCGGAACCTAAAACAACATGACAGTCATCCATTCCACGAGCGCCGGCTATATGCCGCTTTGGACCGACAGCGTCGCCGACGCGTCCGCAGCCGCTTCCGCTGACGAGGCGGTCGATTCGGGCAATGCCGCTCGCAAACGACGCCAGCGCACCGATTGGCTGCGCCCCGAAGACTTCGCGCCCGACAAGTCGACCCATGTCGATTGGCAGGACGCCGAGGGCGCGTTCTCCCGCTTGCTGAATCGTCTCTTTTCTGTCGGCTCCGGAATGGCGGCCGAGGCATTGCGCTCGCCCAACGCGCAGGGCGCAACCAACCTGTCGGCACTCGAAGACGTGGATCCGTCCACGCTGGCGATGATGGCGTCGATGATCGCGATGGACGCGTTGGGTGACACCGCAAAATCCACGCAGCGCGCCCTGGAGTTGTTGGGCGCACGGCAAGAGAAGCTGCGTCAGGATGACATCCAGAAGTTCCGCGAACAAATGGACAAGAACACCGAAGACGCGAACAAGGCGCGCAAGGGCGGCATCTTCGGTGTGGTGTTCGACTGGCTCATTGCGGCGGTCGACGTGGTGGTCGGCGCGGTCAAGGTTGTGACGGGCGTTCTCACCATGAACCCGCTGATGATCGCCGGTGGCGTGGCCGATGTCGGCTCAGGCATTGCAGGGCTTGGCGCGGCGTTCCACAAGACGATGGCGCTCGTCGACCCGAAGAACGCGGCGTATCACGAGAAGGAAGCGACCAAGTGGGGGCACGCGCAGTTGGCGTTCCAGATGCTCGGCATGGTCATCGGCTTCGGCACGTCGATCAAGGGATTTCTCGCCAAGCGAGCGACGACCAAAGCGGCGAGTCGCGTGTTCAAGGCGGGCGCAGGGGAAGCGCTGGAGCAAGCGCTCAAGTCAGGCGACAAAGCCGCCGTCAATGCGGTCAAGACGCGCGTGGTCTCGGAGATCGGCTTCGTGGTCGGCAACGAGGTGGGTAAGCGGGTAGGCCAATCGCTGCTGCAAAGCGGCACGCAAGGCGCGCGCAGGCTCGCGAAAGCCGGCTTCAATCGCATGGCCGAGCAGTTCACGCAACAGATGGTCGAGCAGATGGCCTCGCGAGCCTTCGACAAGGTGGTGAAGAACGCTGCGAAGCAGGTTGCGCGGGGTAAGGCCGTGACCGCCAAGGGGCTGACGAAGTCGTTCACATCGGGCATGAACACGCAAGGCTACTTCGCGCTGGCGCGCGGGACGTGGTCGCTCTCCACGGCCGTGCGTGGTGTGTTCTCCGGGGCAAACGCCATGGGGCAGGGGATTATCGGCGTGCAACGCTCGAAACTGCAACTGGACGCCCGTGACCTCGCCGTCGACATGATGTGGTTGCAGATGCTCATGCAAATGAACGCAGACGACAAGAAGCGCGCGGCGAAGTCCATGGAATCGCTCGTGGGCCAGCAGAGCGACATCGCGGTATCGGCAGGCGAGCAAGTGCAGAAAACCGGCGAGATGCGCATTCGGATGGCCGCCTCGGCGGCCCGCGCATGATCTGCCATTGAGTCCTCAGGCGCGGTACTCACCGCGTCTTCGCTAATCGGAGTAAAGACATGACGACCGCATTGAATTCCACGTATCCGGCTTACCGTCAGACGGACATCGCGGCATCGGAAGCACAGCAACGTGCCGAGTCCGGCAGCGAAGGTTCGCAAGTGCTGCCACGCATCCGCGAAAAGGCCGATGGACTTCAGTCCGCACAAACGCTCATCACACTGTTTCTCGCCATGCGAGTCGCGGAGCGCAACACCGATCAATCGTATCGCACGCGTCACGATGCCATGGTCTTCGAGCGGGGTGTGACGGCGCGCGCCGAAAAGTACAAGGCCAACCAGTCGCACTACAACGCGGGCCTGCTCTCGGCCGTTGGTAGCATCGTTTCGGGAAGCTTTTCGTTCGTCGGGGGCGTGGGGTCCGGGGCCGCAGGTTTCGGCGGCGAACTGGGCAAGCTCAGAGTCGTTGGCACCGCGGTCGGTGAAACGACGAAGGGCTTCGGCCAGTTTGTAAAGTCGCCCTTCGATGTCGTGTCGAACGACAAATCGCTCGATGGGCGTGACAACGACGTGCTGGGCGAATTCGAAATGTCGCTCACCGACGAGACGCGTCGCACCAACGATCGGCTGCGTCAGCGAATCGATGCGACGAGCGCCGATATTCGTGACGTGTCGCGCTCGATGTACGGCATGATCGGACAGCAGGTCACGAAGATGTACGACACCATCCGATAAGCCCATGACAGTCTGCGAGCGCGCCGTTGCGGCATTTTTCAGGACTCACCGTTTTACGGCGCGCGTCGAAGTCTGCGAACGCACCGGCATCGAACTGGGACAGCGTGTCGAGAACGGCGAGCTGTCCCTGTGCCATCGTCTCGATAAAGTCGCGGCGGGCGCCGTGCTGACGATCACCGATTTCCGGCTCGACGCCGAAGCGAACGCGAGCGAGCACGCCGTGCGACGCTTCTGTCAGTTGATCCGCACCTTGCTGCGCACCGTCCCGCACCTGAGCTACGTCCGGGGGATGATTCTGCCCGGCGTGAGCGATGCGCGCGTTCGCAGCGTGAGGTTGCGGCTCGCGGCCATCCTCGAGCGCGAGGGCGCATTCTGGCGCGACGAAGACGGCGACCGCTGGCTCGTGTTCAGTCGCGAGCACGATCGGCTCGCGTCCCGTCACACCGCACGACCGGCAATGCCAAGCCTGGCGACACGTTGAGCTTGCCCCGATTCGGGCTTTTGTAGACGGCCTGAGTGTCCGCCTGCGGAGGTCGCGGGAATTTTCGATGCTTTCCCGGTCCCCGGCGACAGAATTACAATAGGCGTCGGTCCCGCAGGGCCGTCAATGGATCGATGCAGGAAGCAATCGCGCGTCTGGAATGAACAACCTCATGACCGCCACAGCACCCAAGCCGTGGTTCCTCTATTTGCTGGAATGTGCGGGCGGACGCATCTACACCGGCATCACCGTCGATGTGGACGCGCGTTATGCCGCGCACGTTGCGGGCAAGGGCGCGCGCTTCACGCGTGCCTATCCCCCGTCGCGCGTGCTGCTCTCGCTCACGTTCGCCGATCGGGCAGCAGCCTCGCGCGCCGAATACCGTATCAAGCAGTTGAGCGCGTCGCAGAAGCGCGCGCTCGTCGCCGGCACGTTCGTGTGCGATTTCGGCGACGTCGCTGTCGATGTCGCCGGTGACGCCGAGCGTGCCGCCGCCGTTAAGGCACCAGCCGCGCCTGTCGAATGATCCGGCGCACGTCGCGCTGAATCGCCCCGAACTGGCCGCGCGACGGAATGGGCGACACCACGAGCGCCCAGCTATCGCCGGGCACGGTCTTTTCCACCACGGTGTAATAGGTCGACTGCGTGCGGAAGAAGTCGGCAATGCCGTCGTGACTGATCCGATAGCTGCGATCATTCGCGCCGGCCAGCAAGAACACGCCGAGCGTGTAATACACGTCGCGATCGGCATTGATCGGCCCCGACTGCTTGTCGAGCAGCAGCGTGCGCAGCGTCTTCTCGGTGAGCAGACTCGGATGGCGAATGTCGAATACGTTCCACACCTTGAGCAGTGCCCCCGTCGACATCTGCCACCCTGCGAACGGCGCCAGCAACCGCCAGCTATCGGGCAGCTTGGCATCCGTCACGCCGAGTGGCGCGAAGATGTGCTGCTCGCAGAAGTCCTTGTACGCTTCGCCGGAAACGGCTTCGATCACCATGCCGAGCAGCAGATACGAGACGTTGGAGTAGACGAAGTCGGATTTGCCGCTGGAATGCCCCGCGTCGCCCGCGTCCAGATAGTTGAAGAAGTCGGCGCTCCCGCCCACCCGCCGGATCGCGAGCCCGCTGAACAAGCCGTTGACGGGATCGTTGAAGCCGTTCGTGGCGAGGCCCGCGCGATGCGCGAGCAGGCGTCGTACGGTCAGGTCCCGCAGCGACGGATCGAGCGGCTTGCCGTGCTGCTTCGCGTAAGTGTCGAGCAAATCGGCGAGTTTGGCGTCGAGCGAGAGCTTGCCCTGTTGCACGAGCAGCGCGATGCCGATGGCCGTCACCGACTTCGACAGACTGGCGACGGGCAGCAACTGCTGGACCTCGTCACCGGACGTGGCCGCTTCGAGCACGCTACCGGCATCCGATTCGGTGCGCAGCCATACGTGCGACAGGTTGTATCGCTCCTTGATCTGCTCCACCCCCTGCGAAATGGTCGACTGGCCGATCGGGACGGCTGGTCTGATCGGCGTGGCCGCGCCGGCCGAGGGCAGCGCGACGACTGCATTGCCCGCGCTCGCGGCGTCGGCCTGCGAGGCGGTTTGGGTTTGTGCGAGCGCCTGGCTCGTCATCATCAGTGTGGCAGTGCCCAGCAGGACACCCAGGATCGCACGGCGCACAGACGCACCGCATCGACCTGTAGTACGCACGACGACCTGCGAATTCCATCGCAATGCCAACCGCGTGTTCAAACGTGCCCCTGCCGGACGGCGATGCCGTTCGACATTCATTTCAACTTCCCCCCGCGCACGATGCTTCGAACCGCGAATCGACTCTCTTCGGAGTCAGAATGGTTCGGTGTGCGCACGTGCCGCATTGCGGCGATCTTGGAGATCGAAGTTTAGGAGAAACTTCGCCCAAGTACCTAGTAAAAAGCTCGCATTTTACATTAAGTTGCCTGTATCGCGAATTCGCACCCATAGTCATGCGCAATCGTCGTGCTCCCATCCCGTGCGACGGGGACGGCGCGCGGGCTGTCGCCGATATGGCACCGCCGACACCCTCTCGCGTCACGGGAAATCGGGCGCGATTGCCCGTCCCACGGGCCTCGCGGGGCATGACGGCCGCGTTGTGGGCAGCGTTGCCGGTGGTTTTGTCAGCCGTCACCGACAAGACCTGTCACGCATCGCGGTGTAAGCTATCGGCCAGACAGGCTCCGACTCGCCCGTAGGCTTTAGGGGCGGCGTCCCGTAGATGGCGTCGTGCCGGCCGAAGGCTCGACCGATACATGACAGAACCCTCCCGTGCGCGCCCGAGCCGGCCCGCCGACGTCTCTTCCCCCGTGCCGCTGCCGATGGCTGCCGGTGGGCCCAGCGCTGCGGCATCTGCCGCCGGCGGGGCCGGTGGCAACCCGCCCGGGCCGCCGCCACCTCCGTCCCCTCCACCCGTCGAAGCCGCCTGGCTCGCGTTACCCGCGCCCTTGCGCTGGCTCCGGCGCTTTCCCTGGAGTGCATCCCGGCCCTGGCTGATCGTGGCCGGCGTTGCCCTGCTCGGCCTCTTCGTCTTCGACGCGCTGCATCACATGCTGCGTCACGTGCATTACGACAACATCGTCGCCGCGATTCACGACACGCCTGTGACGCGTCTGGTGCTTGCCATGTTGGCAACCCTCGCGAGCTACGCGGCCCTCACCGGCTACGACATCTCCGGGCTTCGCTTTGCCGGGGCGACGGTGAAACGCTCGACGGTCGTGCTCACGTCGTTCATCGCCTACGCGTTGGGTAATTCCGTCGGGCTCGGCGTGCTCACCGGCGGCACCGTGCGCATGCGCATGTACGCCGCCGCCGGGATCGACGCCTCGAAGGTCGCGCACGCCGTGGCGTTCAACGCCGGGGCGTTCGGGCTGGGCATGACGGTGTTCGGCTCGCTCGGCATGTTGTGGGGCGCGTCGCGCGTCTCGGCGCTGGTGCCGATTCCGGCGTGGCTGTTGCAGGGCCTCGCCGTGTTGCTGCTCGCGGGGGCTGCCGCCTTCCTCGTGCTGTGCACCCGCAAGCGCTCGGTGTCGCTGTTCGGCCGCTGGGCGATTCCCCTGCCGCCGCTTCGTCTCGCGTTGCGCCAGTTGCTGATCTCTGCCGCCGATCTGGGCATGGCCGCCGCTGCGCTGTGGTGCCTGCTGCCGGCGGGCGTGGTGGATCTGCCGACCTTCGTCGTCTTCTATGCCATTGCCATGGCGCTCGGCGTGCTCAGTCATGTGCCGGGTGGCGTGGGCGTGTTCGAGGCCGTGATTCTGCTCGCAACGAACGGCCACGCGCCCATCAGTCAGGTGGCGGGGGCGCTGGTGCTCTATCGCGGGATCTATTACCTGTTGCCGCTGATGCTCGCGGCGTGCCTGCTCGCCGGGTTCGAGCTGCGCCAGGGGCCGGCGGCGCCGATCGGGCGCGCCGCCGTGCGGCTCTTCCCCGGGCTGCTGGCGGCGCTCACGCTGGTCGCCGGGGTGATGCTCCTGATCTCGGGGGTGACGCCCGCCACGCGCGACGCCGAAGACTTCCTGCGCAATCACGTGCCGCTGTTCCTGGTGGAGGTATCGCACTTGCTCGGCAGCGTGGCCGGGTTGGCGATGCTGTTCCTTGCGCGCGGGTTGTTGCACCGGCTCGATGCGGCGTGGTGGGGGTCGCTCGCGCTGACGATCGTTGCGGCGGTGCTGGCGATTCCGAAGGGCATCGCGTTGTCGGAGTGCTTTGTTCTGGCCGTGCTTGCCACGTTGCTGCTCGTCTCGCGCAAGCAGTTCGACCGGCGCTCGTCGCTCTTCACGCAGAAATTCGAGCCGGGCTGGATCATTGCGGTGCTCTCGGTGCTGGGCGCGTGTACGTGGCTGATGTTCATGTCGTACCGGCGCGTGGGCTACGCGAATCAGCTCTGGTGGCAGTTCACGTTCGACGGCGATGCGCCGCGCTCGATGCGCGCGCTGATGGTCGTGGCCGTGATCGGGCTGGGTCTCTCGTTGTGGCAACTGCTGCGTCAGTCGCCCGGCGCGATGGTGCCGGCGAGCGAAGAGGAACTGGCGCGGGCGAAGGCGATTATCCGCAAGCAACCGGCCGCCGACGCCTGCCTTGCGCTCATGGGCGACAAGAGCTTTCTGTTCTCGCCGTCGGGCAACGCTTTCATCATGTACGCGAAGCATCGTCGCTCGTGGGTGTCGCTCTCGGACCCGGTTGGCGATCAGAAGGAGTGGCCCGAACTGATCTGGCGGTTCATCGAACTGGCCGACGCGCATGGCGGGCGCGCCGCGTTCTACAAGACGCGTCCGCAGGCGTTGCCGTTGTATATCGACGCCGGATTGCGCGCCTACAAGCTCGGCGAGGAGGCGTTCGTCTCGCTGCCGGACTTCAGTCTGCAAGGCGCGCGTCGGGCGAATCTGCGGCATGGCGCCGCACGCGGCGAGCGCGAAGGACTGACGCTGGAGATCGTGCCGCCCGAGGCCGTTGCACCGCATCTCGCCGAAATGCGACGGGTCTCGGACGCGTGGCTCGCGCGTCAGCACACGCGCGAGAAGGGTTTCTCGCTTGGCGCATTCGACGATGCCTACGTTGTGCGGCAGCCGGTGGCGCTCGTGCGCCGTGAGGAGCGCCTCGTGGCTTTCGCCACGCTCATGTGTCCTGACGTGCAGCGCATCGAGGCGAGCGTCGACCTGATGCGGCAGGTGCCCGACGCGCCGCCGGGCACGATGGACTTCCTGTTCGCCAGGCTGATGCTGCATTTCAAGGCGCAGGGCTACCAACGTTTCGGCCTCGGTATGGCGCCGATGTCGGGGATGGAGACGCACCAGTTGGCGCCTCGCTGGCATCGCTTTGGCCGCATGATGTTTGCGCACGGGGCGCGCTTCTACAACTTCCGCGGGCTGCGCAGCTTCAAGGACAAATTCGATCCGCAGTGGGAGGCGCGTTATCTGATGACGCCGGGCGGCATCGCGCCGATGCTCACGCTCGCCGATGTGGCCGCGCTCGTGGGCGGTGGCTGGAAAGGGATGATTACGAAATGACAGGGCAGACGATGGTGACGCGCGGCGGGTCGAACGAAGCGCGCGTGGGATCGCGCAATCTCAAGCACGTCGGCGACACGCGGCGCTGGGGGCGTCGCGTCGCGGTGAGTGCGGCGGTGTGGGCCGTGACGATGACGCCGGTCGCCGTGCTGGCCCAGACGGCGACTTCGGCCCAACCGACGGAAGCCACGCCGGCAGCAGAAGCGACGCCGGCAGCGAAGGCAGCGGGGAATCGCCCCAACGTACTCAGGCCCGCTCCCAAGGCGGGTCCGGTTGCGCAGTCGCCCGCTGCGGCGTCGAGCGTGGCTTCCCCCGTGATGCCTCAGGCGGCGGCGGCTGCCGCCGGCGCGGCCGCGTTTAGAAGCGCGGGCGGCGCTGCGCCGGAGATCATGACGCATGGCCGCTTCGAGAACGTGCCCATCTTCCGGCCGCAGGGCGAGGCGAATGCGACGGTACTCTTCTTCTCGGACGACGATGGCTGGACACCGCGTGCGGAGCGCATGGCCCGCGCGCTTGCGGATACCGGCGCGCTGGTGGCCGGCATCGACACCGCGAGGTTGATGGCCAACTACACCAAGGACGACATTGCCTGCGTCTACGCCGCGGGCGATCTCGACAACTTCGGCAGATGGGTCGAGGCGGCGGTGAAGCTGCCGGGCTACACGCCGCCGATTCTCGTGGGCGACGGCGTGGGCGGCACGTTCGCCTACGCCATGCTCGCGCAGGCGGGCAACGACACGTTCTCGGGGGCGCTGTCGGTCGACTTCTGCCCGGTGTTGCCGATGTCCCGGCCGTTGTGCCAGGGCGAGGGCGTGCACTTCGGACGCGGCATCACGCACACGGCCGGCGGCGCGCCGATGCGGTTGCTGCCTGCTCCGGTCATGAGCGCACCGTGGATGACGATGGGGGGGCCGGTCAGTAGCCCGGTCGGTAGCGCTGCCGCGCGTGCGCCGCGTTGCTCCGATCGCGTTGCGCAGGAGTTCGCCGCGCGCACGCCGAATTCGACCTGGCTCGTCGGCGGGCTCGCGGGCAGTCTTGGCGCCGTGGATACCTCCGGCACGCCGACCGCCACGGGGGCACCGTCCACGCCTGTGCTGGCCGACTGGATGACGCAGTACAAGAACGCTTTCCGCCGCCTGAACGCCCATCACGTGGCGGGCACGGCCCGTCCGCCTGCCGCCGTGGCCGATCTGCCGGTCATCGAGGTGCCGGCCACGGGCAAGCCTGCCGCGAACCTGGCCGATACCTTCGCGATCCTGATGTCGGGCGATGGCGGCTGGGCCGGACTCGACCGCGACGTTGCCGGGGCGCTCTCCGCGCACGGCATCCCGGTGGTCGGCGTCGATTCGCTGCGTTACTTCTGGTCGGCGCGCACCCCGGCGTCCGGCGCGCTCGACATCGACCGTCTCATGCGCTTCTATCAGACCCGGTGGAGCAAGAAACGCGTGATTCTCATCGGCTATTCCCAGGGCGCCGACGTGCTGCCGTTCATGGTCAATCGTCTGCCTCCCATGGCGCGCGAGCGCGTCGGGTTGCTCGTGCTGATGGGACTTGGCCAAAAAGCGGATTTCGAATTCCGCATGACCAACTGGGTGATGTCGAGCCAGAACGGCTTGCCGATTCGTCCGGAAGTGGAGCGTCTGCCCGATGGCATGGCGATGTGCGTCTACGGGGCCGATGAAGACGACAGCAACTGCCCGGGGCTCGATCCCAGGCGTGTTCAGGTCGTGAAGATGCCGGGCGGCCACCATTTCGACGGCAACTACACCGGGTTGGCCGACGTGATTCTCCAGGGGCTCGCCAAGCGTTAGTCAAGCTTTGGTCACGCGTTGGTCACGCGTTGGTGCCGATCAGTCGTGCCGGGTCAACGTAGCGGGGATATCAGCGATATCGGGGACCCGCTTTTTCTCGCCTTGCCTTCCGTGCAGGCGCTCCGTACACTGCCGCCAGTTTTCCCATCGACCCAGGTTCCGCGCGTGCCGTTAGATACGGCACGGCACACAGGAGAAGATCGACATGGCTGAGGGTTATTTCCCGAAGTGGCAGCAACAGGACACGGGCTCCGGCCGCGTGATCGCCCCCGATGAGCGTTTGGCCTGGCCGCAGACCATCGCAATGGGGGTGCAACACGTGGTCGCCATGTTCGGCTCGACCGTGCTCGCACCGTTGCTCATGGGCTTCGACCCGAACCTCGCGATCTTCATGTCGGGCATCGGCACGTTGCTCTTCTTCGTGCTCGTTGGCGGGCGCGTGCCCAGCTATCTCGGCTCGAGCTTCGCCTTCATCGGCCTCGTCATTTCGGTAACGGGCTATGCAGGCAGCGGTCCGAACCTGAATATCCCCGTGGCGCTTGGCGGCATCATCGCCTGCGGCGTGCTCTACGCCATCATCGGCCTGATCGTGATGGCCGTCGGCACGCGCTGGATTGAGGCGCTCATGCCGCCGGTGGTCACGGGCGCCGTGGTGGCGGTCATCGGCCTGAATCTGGCGCCGGTCGCCGTGAAGGGTGTCTCGGCCACGAGCTTCGACACGTGGATGGCGCTCGCGACGGTGCTGTGCGTGGGCCTCGTGGCGGTGTTCGCACGCGGCATGGTGCAGCGTCTGCTGATTCTCGTGGGCCTGTTGCTTGCCTACGTGCTGTACGCCGTGCTGACCAACGGCATGGGGCTGGGCAAGCCGATCGACTTCGCTATCGTGGCCAACGCGGCGTGGTTCGGTCTGCCGCATTTCGCCGCGCCGGTGTTCAAGCCGGAAGCCATGGTGCTGCTTGCCCCCATCGCCATCATTCTGGTGGCGGAAAACCTCGGGCACATCAAGGCGGTGAGCGCCATGACCGGACAGAACCTCGACCGCTACATGGGCCGCGCCTTCCTCGGCGACGGGTTGGCGACGATTGTCTCGGGCAGCGTCGGCGGCACGGGGGTGACCACGTATGCCGAGAACATCGGTGTGATGGCCGTCACGAAGATCTACTCGACGGTGGTGTTCGCGGTGGCGGCGGTGATCGCGCTGGTGCTCGGCTTCTCGCCGAAGTTCGGCGCCGTCATCCAGACGATTCCCGGCCCGGTGCTCGGCGGCGTGTCGATCGTGGTGTTCGGTCTGATCACGGTGGCCGGCGCGCGCATCTGGGTGCAGAACAAGGTCGACTTCTCGGATAACCGCAATCTGATCGTCGCGGCGGTCACGCTGGTGCTCGGCGCAGGCGACTTCACCCTGAAGTTCGGCAGCTTCTCGCTGGGCGGCATCGGCTGCGCCACGTTCGGCGCGATCATCCTGTACGCGCTGCTGCGCGGGCGCGGGGCATCGAGGCCGGCAGCGATGTAATTCGCCTCGCCCTTCCGCGAAAGGGATGGCGAGATGGCATAACGGCACGACGCTTATGTCGTGCCGTTTTCGTTGGTGGCGACGGGAGCGGCCAGCCGTTCGAGCAGTTGCCGTGCGTAGACGGGCAGGGCGTCGCGCTCGCGCACGCACAACACCAGCGTTCGCAGTGCCCACGGGTCGGAGAGCGGCACGATGCCGATGCCAAGCGTCGCCGCCGATCGACGGGCCGCGCTCAGGGGCACGATCCCCAGCGCAGCCCCCGCCGCCACGGCGCGGCACAGGCTGTCGAAGTCGCGCAGACGCAGACGGTAGCGCAGGGGCCGTCCGGCCCGTCTGGCGTGACCGTCCAGATGCTCGGCCAGCGCGCTTTGTTCTGGCAGGCCGATGAATTCGGTATCGAGTATGTCGATGAGCGCCACCGCGTGCTGCCCGGCCAGCGCATGAGCCGGTGGCGTGACGACCACCAGCCGGTCTTGCCGGAACGGCACCGTCTCCAGTCCCGTCAGTTCGATCCAGTCGGAGACGACGCCAATGTCCGCCGCGCCTTCGAGCACCGCTTGCACGACCGCCGGACTCGTCTGCTCACGCAGCGAGATCTCGACGTTCGGATGCTCGGCAAGGAACGCTCCCAGCAGATCGGGCAGGAACTCGGACATCGCAACGGTGTTGGAGGCAATGCGTACGTTGCCCTTGAGTCCGGCCGCGTATTCGCCCAATTCGCCGCGCATCTGTTCGATCTGGGCGAGCACGCGTCGGGCGTGAGCGAGGAGGGCGCGTCCGGCGGGCGTGGGAATCACGCCCTGGCGGTGGCGCATGAAGAGCGCAACACCTAGCGTTTCCTCGAGACCGCGAATGCGCGCACTGGCGGAGGCCAGTGTCAGGTGGGCGCGCTCGGCGCCGCCGGTGATGCTGCCCGCTTCGGCAACCAGCAGGCAAAGACGCAGATCGGTCAGGTCGAATCGCACGATGCAGGCGGCAGGGTGTTGGGGCAATGGCGTCAGTGTAGCGGCTTGGCCGGGGTGCCCGCACGCGTTGTGCAACGTCCGGATATCGAACCTCGCGGGACCGCGAACATCGATCTCGACTGACTTGGGAAAGGGCACATGGTAAACTACGCCCTTTCAAGACACGGCCGTACCCGCGACGGCCTCGCCCGCCAAGCCGCTGATTTCATCGCCGGCGGGTCGTCTTGCCGGCGTCTTCCGGCGCGTCGCCCAAATGAGCGCGATGCCCGTCTCACGCCCGACGCGGGCATTCCACCAAAAATAAACAACATCGATACGCGCGGGGACACTCATCGTGGAGTCCGCGCATTGGTCTTTATATGTCTTTTGAAACGCTCGGCCTATCGGCCGACATCCTGCGTGCGGTTGCCGACCTCGGCTATACCCACCCGACTCCGATTCAACTGCAAGCGATCCCGGCCGTTCTGCAAGGCGGGGATCTTCTCGCCGGCGCCCAGACCGGGACCGGCAAAACGGCGGGCTTCACGCTGCCGATCCTGCAAATGCTCGCTTCGCGCGCGCGTCCTGCGTCGGCCAACGGCAAGCGCTCCGTGCGCGCGCTCGTTCTGACGCCCACGCGCGAACTTGCGGCACAGGTCGAGGAAAGCGTCACGCAATACGGCAAGTACCTGAACCTCACGTCCATGACCGTGTTCGGTGGTGTGTCGATGGTGCCGCAGGTCAAGCAATTGGCGCGTGGCGTGGATATTCTCGTCGCCACGCCGGGCCGTCTGCTCGATCACATGCAGCAAAAGACGGTCGACCTGTCCGGCGTCGAGATTCTCGTGCTCGACGAAGCCGACCGCATGCTCGACATGGGCTTCATCCGCGATATTCGCCGTGTGCTCGCGGTGCTGCCTGCGAAACGTCAGAACCTGCTGTTCTCGGCCACCTTCTCCGACGAGATCAAGCAACTGGCCGACGGTTTGCTCAAGTCGCCCGCGCTGATCGAAGTCGCGCGTCGCAACACGACCGCCGAGACCATTGCGCAAAAGATTCACCCGGTCGATCGCGACCGCAAGCGCGAACTGCTCGAACACCTCGTGCGCGAGCACAACTGGTTCCAGGTGCTCGTGTTCACGCGCACCAAGCACGGCGCGAACCGTCTGGCCGAACAGTTGACGAAGGGCGGCATTCCCGCACTCGCCATCCACGGCAACAAGAGTCAGGGCGCTCGTACGCGTGCGCTCGCCGAATTCAAGAGCGGCACGCTGCAAGTGCTGGTCGCGACCGATATCGCCGCGCGCGGCATCGACATCGACCAACTGCCGCATGTGGTCAACTTCGATCTGCCGGAAGTGGCGGAAGACTACGTGCACCGCATTGGCCGCACGGGTCGCGCAGGCGCAAACGGTGAAGCCGTGTCGCTCGTGTGCGTGGACGAGCATCTGCTGCTCACGCAGATCGAACGTCTCATCAAGCGCACCATCGACCGTGAGGTGATTCCGGGCTTCGAGCCGGACCCGCACGCCGTGGCGCAACCGATTCGCAAGACGCCGCAAGGCCGTGGCGCCGGTGGTCGCGGCGCTCGCAGCGGCGGTGACGACGCGCGTCAACCCGCACGCGCACCGCGTGAAGCCCGTGAGCCGCGTCAGGGCGGTGAGCCGAAGCCGCGTCGCGAAGGCGAGCGTGGCGGTCGTCAGGGCGGCAATGGGGGTAATGGCGGCAATGGTGTCAAAGGTGTGAACACCGGTAGCGGTGGTCGCGGCGGCAGTGGCGGCAGTGGCGGCAGGGCCGGCACCGGTGTCAATGCCGGAGCCGCCGGAACCGTGGGGAGCGCAGGTCAAGGCGCCCAGCGTCAGCCGGCGCCGAAGCGTCAGGGCGATGCCCAACGCGCGCCCGCGCGTGCCGCACAGAATGCTGCTGCGCCGCGTCAAGGTCACGATGGACGTAATGCACAGAATGCACAGAACGCCACGCGTGGTCAGGGCGGGGGTAGCGAGCGCGGTGACTTCGCTCAGCGGGGTTCGCGCCCGGCGCGCCGCGACGGGGCCGGTGGTGCCCTGCTCATGGGCAAATCCAAGCGCGACTAAGCGCTCGCCGAGGTAGCGACGACGCGTGCGCAACTCAACATTCCGATGAACTTGAGTTGCGCATCCGGCATTCGTGCGTCGTCACGCGATCTCGCGCGCAAGGCTCGCGATTCTCATCTGTGAGCACCGGTCAGCGCCATCCGGACTCTCCCGGAAGGGCGGGCTGCGCAAAATAAGTAAAATATTAACTTTTTGCGCCCGGCGGCCCGGGCATGGCAGAAGCGGCGAGGCTGGGGGTATTTCCATCACCCCAACCGCACCGGCTCGCCAGCGCAAGCGCCGCTTTCCCGTTCTTCGAGGATTTCATGATCGCCCGTGTCACCCGGCTGTTCCCGTTGTGGGCCCTGCTGCTGTCCGTTTTCGCCTTTCTTTCGCCCGGCAGCTTCTCCGGCATTACGCCGCACGTCACGGCGCTCCTGACCGTTGTGATGTTCGCGATGGGCGTGACGCTGACCTTCGACGACTTCAAGCGCGTCTTCACGCGTCCCGCGCCGATCGTCGCGGGCGTGGTGCTGCACTATCTCGTCATGCCGCTGGCCGCCTGGGTCATCGCACGCGTGCTGCACATGCCGCCCGACCTGACGGCGGGCATGGTGCTCGTCGGTAGCGTGGCAAGCGGCACGGCATCGAACGTCATGATCTATCTCGCCCGTGGCGACGTGGCCCTGTCGGTCACGATCAGCGCCATGTCCACGCTCGTCGGCGTCTTCGCCACGCCGTTGCTCACGCGCTTGTACGTCGATGCATCGATTGCGGTGGACGTCGAGGGCATGCTGCTGTCGATTCTTCAGATCGTGGCGTTGCCGATCGGTGCGGGCCTGCTCATCAACCGCTATCTCGGTCGTGCGGTGCGTGCGGTCGAAGGCTATCTGCCGCTGGTCTCGATGGTGGCGATCGTGCTCATCATCGGCGCGGTGGTCGGCGCGAATCAGGGCAACATTGCCACGGTGGGGCCGTTGGTGATGGTCGGCGTGATACTGCACAACGGACTGGGGCTGCTCGGCGGTTATTGGGGCGGACGCCTGCTGGGCTTCGACGAATCGATCTGCCGCACGCTGGCCATCGAAGTCGGCATGCAGAACTCGGGGCTGGCCGCCACGCTCGGCAAGATCTACTTCACGCCGCTCGCCGCACTGCCGGGCGCGCTCTTCTCCGTTTGGCATAACCTCTCGGGGTCGCTGCTCGCGGGCTACTGGCGCGGTCGTCCGACCGGCACCGCCAACGATGCGCAGGCAACGGCCACGCGTGCGCTTCATTGAGTCTTGCTTGCGCCGCACACGGGTGTGTGCGGCGCGCAACGGGTTCGCGCACCGTCATCGCGCGATTTGCCTTTCTGGCGCGCATCGCCTACAACTCAACTGCGTTGTGCATGACGGCGCGAGGGTGCGGCACAACAGCGTGTGCCGACGGGCGCGACATGCTTGAGAAATTCAATATCCCCTCGGCCACACACATCCGCCGCGAGACCGATCTCGCGACCCTTCCGAACGTCACCGTCGATGCGCGTGAGTTCTCCGGATCGGTGAGCCGCAAGCCTGTGCAACTCGCACGCGCCTGCCGTCGTCTTCAGAACGCGTTCTGACGGCGGGACGATCGGCGCGCCGAAAGAATGCCGGGTAACGCGCGTGAGCGGTGGCAGTGAACGTTTTGTTGGGAGTCCGTCATGTCTTTGCGTGTCAACGGGATTGTCATCGACGCACGCCGTGTTGCCGATGAGATCGATCTGCATCGAGATGCGGCCGATCCGGAAGTCGCCGCTCAGCGCGCGCTCGTGAGCCGTGAGTTGCTGCGTCAACGTGCGCGAGACTTGCGGCTGCTGGCCGATACCGATGAGGCGGGGGTGAGCGACGACGCGGTTGTCGACGCGCTCTTCTCGCGCGACGTGCAGGTGCGTCGTCCGACCGAGGCCGAATGCCGGGCCTACTTCCACGAACATGCAGGGCAGTTCCGCGTTGGCGACAAGGTGCAGGCGAGCCACATTCTGTTTGCGCTGTCGGCGGCCGTGCCGCTATCGAGCACGCTGAGCCGGGCGCAGGCGGCGCTGGACGCGGTGCTCGCCGAGCCGGCTTCGTTCGAGTCGGTCGCGCGAACGATGTCGGATTGTCCGTCAGGCCGCGCAGGCGGCAGCCTGGGCATGCTCGCGCGTGGCAGCGGTGCGCCGGAGTTTGAACTGGTGCTGTTCTGCGGCGACCGCCTGGGCGTGTTGCCTAGGTTGGTGAACACGCGCTACGGCTTTCACATCGTGCGCATCGAACGGCGAGTCAAAGGACGCATGCCGCCTTTCGAGCGCGTGGCCGAACGCATTGCCGCACAGTTGTACGAACAAGCCCGTGCGCGGGCGCTGCGTCACTACGTGGCGCTGCTCGCCGGGGCCGCCGAGATCAGCGGCGCCAACGATAGTGCAGGGCCGACACGCGTGCAGTGACCGAGGCCGGTCGATAGCAAAGGGCGCGCCTGAACGTGATTGAGGCGCGCCCTTTCTGCATGATGGACGTCGATCGACCCTCCGCTTCCGATCAGCCGACGACCAACTCGAGCGTGAGCGTGTCGAGCGTGAACGAGCCGTCGTCCTGAATCTTGAAATGACGGCGTACGTCGTCCGCCATCGCGGTTTGCAACGCGCGAATGGCCACCTGCATCGGCTCTGGCGTGCGCATGCGCGTCGTCCACGTCTTGAAGTCGAGTTCGAGCGTGCGCGGCGTGAGCGATGCCACCGAAAATCCCGCCCCTGCCGCCATCATCATCCATTCGCTCGCGGCGTAGTCGCGCACGTGCGACGTGTCGCGCAGCACTTCGACCGCTTGCAGATACGTGTCGAACAGCGGCTGTCCGGTTGAGGCGACGTCGCAGATCACGACACGGCCGCCGGGCTTGAGCACGCGGCGCATCTCGCGCAGCGCGGCGCCCACATCCGCCCAGTGATGCGCACTGTAGCGGCTGAAGACGAGATCGAAGCTGGCGTCGCTGAAGGGCAGCGATTCGGCCGCGCCGAGTTGCGTGTCGACGTTCGTCAGCCCGCGCTTCGCGGCCTCACCGGCGACCACGCCGAGCATGTCGGCCGACAAGTCGTAGGCCACGACACGCGCGACGTGAGGCGCGGTGAAGAAGCTCACGTGACCCGCACCACAGCCCAGATCCAGCACCTGAGCCCCCGGATGGGCGCGCGCAATCGCGGCGAGTTGCTCCAGATCGGCGCCCTTCGCGTGATTGGCGCTCGTCAGATAGGCGGACGCCTGCGGGCCGAACTGACCGGTGACGACGGCGTTGTGCGCGTTGTGCGCATTCGGGCTGTCAGGGGCAGGGGCATCATGCGCCGCAGCGGCGGTGGTGGATTGCGGGGTATCGCTCACGGCGAGTCTCCTTGGTCTGTGGGGTAGGGCGCGTTGCATTCGACGACGTTGTGCGCAGGGGCTTGCGCGACACCGATGGGTCTCACGATAATGGCTCGTCGATACCGGTACAAGTTACCTATTTATCCTGGTATGAAAACTACCCCCATGGCATCGCCCAACGCTTCGTCGGGAGAACCGGCTCCGCATGCCGATGATGCGCGCCAGCGTCGAGCGCTGGGAGACTTTCTGCGCGCGCATCGCGAGCGGCTTACGCCGGCGGCGGTCGGACTGCCCCTGCTCGGGCGGCGTCGCACGCCGGGGTTGCGGCGCGAGGAAGTGGCGCAGTTATGTGGTCTGTCGTCGACCTGGTACACGTGGATCGAGCAGGCGCGGGAGGTGTCGATTTCCGCAGGCGCGCTGGCAGCCGTCGCCGGTGCGTTGCGGCTCTCGCGTGCCGAACGGGCGTATCTCTTCGATCTGGCGGGCAAGCGCGACCCGGAGCGCGGCGCCGAGCCGTTGCCGCACCACGCCGCTGCGCAGGTGCAGGCGGCGGTCGCTGCGGTGGCCGCGCCCGCCTACGCGCTCGACCGGTGTTGGGATGTCCTCGCATGGAACGCCGCCGCCGCCGACCTCTTCCGGGGCTGGCTCGACGTGCCCGGCGCGAAGAATCTGCTGCGCTACATCTTTCTCGACGCCGGGGCGCAGACCTTGATTCAGGATTGGGAGCGCCGCGCGCAACGCGTCGTTGCCGAGTTTCGCGCGGAATGCAGCGCCTACCTCGACGACACGCCCGTGCGTGCGCTGACCGACGTGCTGCAACGCGAGAGCAGCGTGTTCGCGGCGCTCTGGTCGCAGCAGGACGTCGTCGAGCGTGAAGGCGGCCGGCGCGGCTTCCATCATCCGGTGCGCGGGGATATCGACTTTGCGCAGGTCACGTTTCGTCTGTCGGGGCATGACGACGTCAAGCTCGTGATGTTGCTGGCGTAGTGCGGCGCTGTCGTGGCTGGCGCAAGTGTCAGCCGGCGGGGCGCAGCCACTGCACGAGCAGCGTGGCGCTGGCCATGCCGAGCAACGTCATGATGAGCGACCCGCCTACGTGAACGATCACGATGAGCGAGGCCCAGCCCATTTCCCCCTGGCGCAGCAGCGTGGTGACTTCGGCCGAGAAGGTGGAGAACGTGGTGAGGCCGCCGAGAAACCCGGTGACGATCAGCAGACGCCATTCGACCGGAATCGA
Source organism: Pandoraea apista (assembly GCF_001465595.2). Lineage (NCBI taxonomy): Bacteria > Pseudomonadati > Pseudomonadota > Betaproteobacteria > Burkholderiales > Burkholderiaceae > Pandoraea > Pandoraea apista. Next base: position 273,531 of record NZ_CP013481.2, read on the forward strand.
CGGAAAGTGGCTGAACAGCGCGACGGCGACCCCGATCAGATAGCCGCCCACGAGATTGGCCGCGAGGGTGCCGAGCGGGAGCGTCGGCAAGATCGCATTGAATTGCACGCTCAACACCCAGCGCAGTAGCGCGCCGAGGGCAGCCCCGATGCTGATGGCGAAGACCGAAGCAAACATGGGTGACTCCTGAGCCGATCGGATGAAAAAAAACGGCCAGTCCTTTCGGACCGGCCGCTCTCGCCTCTCAAGCGAATACTACGGGCATTGCCACAGGACTTAGTCCTTCGGGAACGACGTGGCGCCGCCGTGCGCGCCCGACCATTCGGCCGGCGCGTGCAGGAATTTCTCGACTTCGTCGAGCGTCTTCGTGTCGAAGTGGTTCTGCTGCTTGGCAACGCGCAGCACATCCCACCACGTAGCGAGCGAGTGCAGCTGGACGTCGATGTCCTTGAGCACCTGACGGCTCTCCGGGAAGATGTCGTAGTGGAAGATCACGAACACGTGATTCACGCTCGCACCGGCTTCGCGCAGCGCCTTGCAGAAGTTGATCTTGCTGCGACCGTCGGTCGTCAGATCTTCCACGAGCAGCACGCGCGAGCCTTCCGGCAGATCGCCTTCGATCTGCGCATTACGGCCGAAACCCTTCGGTTTTTTGCGAACGTACTGCATCGGCAGCATCAGCTTGTCGGCGATCCAGGCCGCAAACGGAATGCCCGCGGTCTCACCGCCGGCGACCGTGTCGAACTGCTCGCAGCCGACGTCCTGAATGATGACGGCCTCGGCGAAGTCCATCAGCGTACGGCGCACACGCGGGTACGAGATCAGCTTGCGGCAGTCGGTGTAGACCGGGCTGGCCCAGCCCGAGGTGAAGATGTACGGCTTCTCGGCGTTGAAATGCACCGCGCCCACTTCGAGCAGGATCTTGGCGGTGATGTCGGAAATCGCCTGGCGGTCGATGCCAATCATGATGCGGTTCCTTAGCGTAGCTGCCCGCCGTGGGGCGTGCAGCCAGGAGTCATGGGTAAGTCAGCGGGGTGCCGCAGCGCGTAGGGCGCGTTAGCAGGAACGCCGTCTCAGGCGGCGGATCTGCACGTCTTGCGACGACCGACCGGCGCTTAAACGCGAATTATGCCACAAGTTTCAGCAGACGCGAGGGCAATTATGCACTGAGCGTATATTTTAGACGCAAGGCATACGCGCAGTGTGCCCGCACGGCGCATATGAAAAACCCGTTCCGACAGATGAGTCCAAAAAAAGAGACAGTTGCCGAGCCTTTATGACAGGCATACACTCTCGCCGAAATTCAGACCCGCCGGACACGCTCATGCCTAACGATTCCTCGCCCTCGCTTGCGGCTACTGCCGTGCCGCAAGACAACGCCTACGCGAAGCGTGCCCTCTGGGCCTCGGCCATCGGCTACGCCATGGACGGCTTCGATCTGCTGATTCTCGGCTTCATCCTGCCGGCCATCGCGGCCGACCTCGCGCTGACCAGCACACAGTCCGGGTCGCTCGTCACGTGGACCCTCGTTGGCGCGGTCGTTGGCGGCATCGTCTTCGGCATGCTGTCCGATCGCTATGGCCGCGTACGGGTGCTGTCGTGGACGATCCTGGTCTTCGCCGTGTTCACCGGCCTGTGCGCGCTCGCACAAGGCTATTGGGACTTGCTGGCGTACCGGACGATTGCCGGTATCGGTCTGGGCGGCGAGTTCGGCATCGGCATGGCGCTCGCGGCGGAAGCGTGTGCGCCGGAGCGTCGTGCGCGGGCGTCGTCGTTCGTGGGACTGGGATGGCAGGCCGGGGTGCTGGCCGCCGCGCTGCTCACGCCGCTGCTGCTGCCGGTCATCGGCTGGCGCGGCATGTTCGCCGTTGGCCTGCTGCCGGCGGTCGTGTCGTTCGTCATGCGCCGCACGCTCGGTGAGCCCGAGATGTTCCTCGCGCAACAAAAGCAGCCGCGCGAACACGCGCCGCTCAAGTTGCTGGTCAAGGACGGCGCCACCACGCGCGCGAGCCTTGGCGTGGCGATCCTGTGCTCGGTGCAGAACTTCGGTTACTACGGCCTGATGATCTGGATGCCGTCGTACCTGTCGAAGACGTTCGGCTACTCGCTCACCAAATCGGCCATGTGGACGGCGGTGACGGTACTCGGCATGGCGTTCGGCATCTGGCTGTTCGGCCGTCTGGCCGATCGCTTCGGCCGCCGCCCGACGTTCATCGGCTATCAGATCGGCGCGGTCGTAATGGTGTTCGTCTACGCGCAGTTGCAGTCGCAATTCGCGCTGCTGATCGGCGGTGCGGTGATGGGGCTGTTCGTGAACGGCATGATCGGTGGCTACGGCGCACTGATTTCCGAGCTTTATCCGACGGCCGCGCGTGCAACGGCGCAAAACGTGCTGTTCAACATCGGCCGCGCCGTGGGCGGTTTCGGACCGCTCACGGTCGGTGCCCTGGCGGCTGCCTATTCGTTCAAGATGGCGCTCGTCTTCCTCGCCAGCATTTACGTGCTCGACATTCTCGCCACGCTGTTCCTGATTCCGGAGCGTCGCGGCGAAGCGCTGGAATAAGGCGCATCGACTGTCCCAACGCACGCGCGGCAGGCGCCGCGTGCAGCATCAAGCTTTCGGCGCAAGGTGTACACTTTGCGTCCTGCGGTGCGTCCGGCGCACCGTCAGTCCCGCGATCCGGCGCGCGCAAGCGCGGCATGCCGGGTCGGGGAAGCGGCGGTCATCACGCTGCCGCGCACAGAAGAAAACCGTCGACGACACAATCGCCGAATCCCTCCGGTTGGCTCTTCCCCGCCGTGATCCGTTAAAAGACGACCGAGCCCAGACGCTGCCCGCATGCGGCACGGGCCCGGCCGTCGCCCTGTCCTTAGGTATCGAGATATGGATGAACAACTGAAACAAAGCGCCCTGGCGTACCACGAGAATCCGCGTCCGGGCAAAATCTCGGTGACGCCGACCAAGCCGCTGTCGAACCAGATCGATCTGTCGCTGGCCTACTCCCCCGGCGTGGCCTACGCCTGCGAAGCCATCGCGGAAGACCCGCTGGCAGCCAACCGCTACACGTCGCGCAGCAACCTCGTCGGTGTGATTACCAACGGGACCGCCGTGCTCGGTCTGGGCAACATTGGCCCGCTCGCCGCCAAGCCGGTGATGGAAGGCAAGGGCTGCCTGTTCAAGAAGTTCGCCGGCATCGACGTGTTCGACATCGAACTCGCCGAGCACGACCCGGACAAGCTCGTCGAAGCCATCGCCATGCTCGAGCCCACGCTCGGCGGCATCAACCTCGAAGACATCAAGGCGCCCGAGTGCTTCTACATCGAGAAGAAGCTGCGCGAGCGCATGAAGATTCCGGTCTTCCACGACGACCAGCACGGCACCGCCATCATCGCCTCGGCCGCAATCCTCAACGGCCTGAAGGTCGTTGGCAAGGACATCGGCCAGGTCAAGCTGGTCTGCTCGGGCGCCGGCGCTGCCGCCATCGCCTGTCTGGATCTGCTGGTGAACCTCGGCCTGAAGAAAGAGAACATTCTCGTTCTCGACTCGAAGGGCGTGATTCACACCGGCCGCGACAAGCTCGACGAGAGCAAGGCGCGCTACGCCGTGGCGACCGAAGCTCGTACGCTGGCCGACGCGAGCAACGGCGCCGACGTGTTCCTCGGCTGTTCGACCGCCGGCGTGCTGACCGCCGACATGGTCAAGACGATGGGCACGAAGCCGCTGATTCTGGCGCTTGCCAATCCGGAGCCGGAAATCCGTCCGGAAATCGCGAAGGCTGCGCGTCCGGACTGCATCATCGCGACCGGCCGTTCGGACTACCCGAACCAGGTCAACAACGTGCTGTGCTTCCCGTTCATCTTCCGTGGCGCGCTCGACGTTGGTGCGACCACCATCACGGAAGAAATGAAGCTCGCCACCGTGCGCGCCATTGCCGAACTGGCACAGGAAGAAGAGCAGAGCGAAGAAGTCGCGCGCGCCTATGAAGGCCAGTCGCTCGAATTCGGCCCGGAATACATCATTCCGAAGCCGTTCGATCCGCGTCTGATCATCAAGATTGCCCCGGCCGTGGCGCAAGCCGCGATGGATTCGGGCGTGGCCACGCGTCCGATCAAGGACATGGACGCCTACCGCGAACAACTCGGCACGACCGTGTATCGCACCGGCTTCATCATGCGCCCGGTGTTCGCCGCCGCCCGTGCCCGCTTCGGCAACGACGCTGCCCGCATCGTGTTCGCGGAAGGCGAAGACGAGCGCGTGCTGCGCGCCGCCCAGTTCGTGCTGGCCGAGCGCATCGCCAAGCCGATCATCATCGGTCGTCCGGCCGTGGTGGAAATGCGTCTGCAAAAGATCGGCTCGAAGCTCAAGCCGGGCGTCGATTTCGAGATCGTGAATCCGGAAGACGACACGCGCTATCAGCGTTGCTGGCAGGAGTATCACAACCTTGGCGCGCGTCACGGTGTGACGCCGGAAGTCGCCAAGGCGGCCATGCGCAAGGACAACACGCTGATCGGCGCGATCCTCGTGCGTCTGGGCGAAGCCGACGGCATGATCTGCGGCATGATCGATACGTACCATCGCCATCTGGATGTGGTCGATCAGGTGCTCGGCCGCGCCGCCGGTGTCGAGAACTACGCGGCGATGAACCTGTTGATGCTCGAGAATCGCAACCTGTTCATCAGCGATACGTACGTCAACGAAGTGCCGACCTCGGAGCAACTCGCCGAGATGACGGTTCTTGCGTCGAAGGAAATCGAGCGCTTCGGCATCGCCCCGAAGGTGGCGCTGCTCTCGAACTCGAACTTCGGCAGCGTGAAGTCGGCATCGGCCCAGCGCATGGCCGACGCCGCGGCGCTTCTTGCCAAGCGTGCGCCGGAGCTGGAAGTCGACGGCGAAATGCACGGCGACGCCGCCCTGTCGGAGACGATCCGTCGCGCGGCTTACCCCGCGTCGCGTCTGTCGGGCGAAGCGAACCTGCTCGTCATGCCGAACGTGGAAGCGGCGAACATCACGTACAACCTGCTCAAGATGACGGGCGGTGAAGGCGTGACGGTCGGCCCGTTCCTGCTCGGCTGCGCCAAGCCGGTTCACATCCTGACGCCGGCCGCTACGGTGCGCCGCATCATCAACATGACGGCTGTCGCTGCGGCTAACGTCAACCGTTGAGGATGAGGGCGGACATGTCGTCGGGAGAGACCCCGGCGTGCATGTCCGCCAACTTGCCCACCGGGCGAGAGCGCATAAAAAAATCCCGCCAGCGCGTGAGCGTCTGGCGGGATTTTTATTGGACTGACTTATTGGACTGACGTCTTGGGGCTCAGGCCGCCGCGCGATGCGAACCGCCATCACGGAATTGCGCGAGCAACTTCGTCCACTTGATGCGCGTGGCCGCGAGGTTCTGCTCCTTGACATGACCGTAGCCGCGAATGTCCTGCGGCAACTCCGCCAGTTGCACGGCCAGCGACACGTTTTGCTCGTTCAGACCCGTGACCAGTTCGTTGACCAGCGCTTCGTACTCGCCGATCAGCGCGCGTTCCGTGCGACGCTCCTGCGTGCGGCCGAAGATGTCGAACGCCCCGCCGCGCAGCCCCTTGAGCTTCGCCAGCACGCCGAACGCCTTCATCATCCACGCGCCATAGGCTTTCTTCACGAGATGCCCCTTGTCGTCGTGCTTGGCCAGCGACGGCGGTGCCAGATGGAAGCGCAGCGTGAAGTCGCCTTCGAACTGCTCGTTCAACTTCTTCATGAACGCCGGATCGGTGTAGAGACGCGCGACCTCGTACTCGTCCTTGTAGGCCATGAGCTTGTACAGCGCACGCGCGACGGCTTCGGTCAGCGGCATTTGCATGGTGTCGCTCGCCAGGGCCGATTCCGCGGTGCGCACGCGGTCCACCGTTTGCTTGAAGCGTTCGGCGTAAGCGCGATCCTGATAGGCCACGAGCTGATCGTAACGACGTTGGATCAACGTATCGAGCGCGCGCGGCGAGTGCAGCGTAATCAACTTACCGCCAGCGGCCGACGATTCCGCAGACTCCGCAGACGCGTTCTGCTGCGCGAGCCGGTGCACGGTGGCCAGATCGTGGGCGGCGCGACGTCCCCATTCGAACGCCTGCTTGTTCTTCTCGATCGCCACGCCGTTCAGTTCGATGGCACGCGTGAGCGCCGCATACGACAGCGGTACCCAACCCTTCTGCCATGCGTAGCCCAGCACGAACGGGTTCGTGTAGATGGTGTCGCCGAGCAGTCGCAGCGAGAGGTGATTGGCATCGACGAAGTCGACGTTGTCACCGGCCGCCGCGCGGATGTCGCTCTCCGTGCTCGCGCCCGGGAAGCGCCAGTTCGGGTTGCGGATGAAATCGGCCGTCGGCGTGTGCGCGCTGTTGACTACGACGTTCGTCACGCCGTGCTGCACGCGCGAGAGCGTGTCGTCGCTGGCCGTCGTGATGGCGTCGCAACCGATCACGACACGGGCGTCGCCCATGGCGATACGCGTGGCGTGAATGTCTTCCGGTTGCAGTGCGATCTGCACGTGGCTCGTCACCGCGCCGCCTTTCTGCGCGAGGCCGGTGACGTCGAGCGTCGTGACGCCCTTGTTTTCCAGATGCGCTGCCATGCCGAGCAACCCGCCGATAGTCACCACGCCCGTGCCGCCCACGCCCGTCACGAGAATGCCGTACGGACGCGTGATGGCCGGCAACGCCGGTTCGGGCAGGGGCGGCAGCCCGCTGCTGTCGATCTGCGCCGTCTTCGGCTTGCGCAACTGACCGCCTTCCACCGTCACGAAGCTCGGGCAGAAGCCGTTCAGGCACGAGAAATCCTTGTTGCACGTCGACTGGTTGATCTGACGCTTCGTGCCGAATTCCGTTTCCAGTGGCTCGACCGACAGGCAGTTCGACTTCACGGAGCAGTCGCCGCAACCTTCGCAGACCGCTTCGTTGATGACCACGCGCTTGGCCGGATCGGGATACGCACCGCGTTTGCGGCGGCGGCGCTTCTCGGTGGCACACGTCTGGTCGTAGATCAGGATCGACGTGCCCTTGACCAGCCGCAGTTCGCGCTGCACGCGATCCAGTTCGCTGCGGTGGTAGATGGGAACGTCGCCGACGAGCTTCACGCCGTCGTACTTCTCGGGCTCGTCCGTCACGATGACGATCTTCGTCGCGCCCTCGGCATCGACCTGCGCCACGATCTGCGGCACGCTGAGCGTGCCGTCGACCGGTTGGCCGCCGGTCATCGCGACCGCATCGTTGTACAGAATCTTGTAGGTGATGTTGACCTTCGACGAGATCGCCGCGCGAATCGCGAGCAGACCCGAGTGGAAGTACGTGCCGTCGCCGAGGTTGGCGAAGATGTGTTCATCGCACGAGAACGGCGCCTGCCCGATCCAGGGCACGCCTTCGCCGCCCATCTGCGAGAAGGTGTCGGTCTTGCGGTCCATCCACACGGTCATGTAGTGGCAACCGATACCGGCGATAGCGCGCGAGCCTTCGGGTACATTGGTCGACGTATTATGCGGGCACCCCGAGCAGAACCACGGCTTGCGCTCGACCGCGACGCGCGGCTTGGCGAGGGCTTGCTCCTTTGCCTCGATCACGCGCAGACGCGCGGCAATACGCTCGCGCACGTCGCTCGGCAGCTCGAACTTCTCCAGGCGCGTGGCAATCGCCTTGGCGATCAGGGCCGGCGAGAGTTCGTAGTGCGCGGGCAGCAGCCAGTTGGCCATTGGCACCGACCATTCGCCGCCGGCGCCGTCCTTCTCGTCGAACTTGCCATACACGCGCGGCCGCACGTCGTCGCGCCAGTTGTACAACTCTTCCTTGATCGCGTATTCGAGGATCTGACGTTTCTCCTCGACCACCAGAATCTCTTGCAGTCCCTGTGCGAACGCGCGCGCACCCTGCGCTTCGAGCGGCCACACACAGCCCACTTTGTACAGACGGATGCCGATGCGCTGGCATGTCGCTTCGTCCAGCCCCAGATCGGCGAGGGCCTGACATACATCGAGATACGCCTTGCCGCCGGTCATGATGCCGAAGCGCGCGTGGGGCGAATCGATCATCACGCGGTCGAGTTTGTTGGCGCGCACGTAAGCGAGCCCGGCGTACCACTTGTAGTCGAGCAGACGTGCTTCCTGCACCAGCGGCGGATCGGGCCAGCGGATGTTCAGGCCATCGGGCGGCATGATGAAGTCATCCGGCAGTCGGATCTCGACGTTGTGAGGATCGATCATCACCGAGGCGGACGACTCGACCACATCCGTCACGCACTTCATGGCGACCCACAGGCCGGAGTAACGGCTCATCGCCCAGCCATGCAGGCCGTAGTCGAGATACTCCTGAACGTTCGAGGGATACAGCACGGGAATGCCGGCTGCCTTGAAGACGTGTTCGGATTGATGGGCGAGGGTGGAGGATTTGGCGGCGTGGTCGTCGCCTGCGAGCACCAGCACGCCGCCGTGCTTCGACGAGCCGGCCGAGTTGCCGTGCTTGAGCACGTCCATGGAGCGGTCGACGCCGGGGCCCTTGCCGTACCACATGGAGAACACGCCGTCGAACTTGGCGGGGTACAGATTGACCTGCTGCGAGCCCCACACGGCGGTGGCCGCGAGGTCTTCGTTCAGGCCGGGCTGGAAGACGATGTTATGGCTGGCGAGGTGCTGTTTGGCTTTCCATAGCGACAGATCCAGACCGCCTAGCGGCGAACCGCGATAGCCCGATATGTAGCCGGCGGTGTTGAGTCCGGCGGCAGCATCGCGCGCCTGCTGCAACATCGGTAGCCGAACCAAGGCCTGGATGCCGCTCATGTATGCGCGACCGCGCTCGAGCGTGTATTTGTCGTCGAGCGTGACCGATTCTAGTGCGGCCAGCAAGCTCGGATTGACAGGGGCGTTCATGGGGTGTGCTCCTCACTCTCACTGATTTTGGGATCGCCAAAACTTCCTGCCCCTCCCGCTCTCGTGAAGCAGGACGGCAGTGGTGAATGCCGGCCTCTGACTATTGCTTGCCCGGGTGCTCACTTGCGTGACGTCACCCGTCGAGCGGGGCCTTTTATCGTGATACTGATGCCAGTCGGACTTATGTTAGCACCGGTGTCAGAGCATTGCCTGACGCCGACGCTCACGTCTCATAGGTGCCGATCGGGGGCAGTATAACGAGGATTATGACGTTTACGTAAACGTCAGATGGCTGGCGTAAACCCTCGTCTGGTGTTTCCGCCTTACCCCCTCACATAACCCACAGGTGCGGCATCGGGACGCACTGCTACTTTCGGATTTCGCCTCAAAATGTCGGCATTGTGTCGCGAATATGTCGGCAACCGTACGTTTGTCGGTGTTATCTGACACATGGGTAACAACGTGTAACGATTCGCGGCGCATGGGAACAGACCGGGCAAAATGCCTACTAATGCCTTACCCGACACGTTGGGTACGTACTTAGCGCACAGTCAGTGCGCGTAGCAATAAAGCGATACGCAAGAAGGAGTCACTGTGAATCAACGAAACATCGCCAAATTCCTGCTGGTTTCCGCTTCGTTTCTGACCCTGGAAGTGAGCGTCGCTCGCGCCGACGAAATGGCGCGCGACAAGACGGCCGAACCTACCCCCATTACGCAGACGCAGCAGCGAACCACGCAACAGCCGCAGCGTTATGAAGGCCCGCTCGACCAGCGCACGATCGATCCGCGAGAATTCCAGCGCCGCTAATGCGGCCCGAACCCTGCTGAGCGCGTTGCCCTATCGGCGACACGCTTCTACCCACCCAGGCGCCACCCCTCCAGGCTGGCGCTTTTTCTTTGCCCGGCGGCATGCCAACATTCAGCCCTGCGCTGTAATCTGCCGTAATCGTCTTGTCGAGGCGATGTCTTCCTGAAAATAAAAATATTGCGCAATAATGTTGCGCATATATACCAATAACGGGGAGATAAATGTCAAAACTGGAGCTGGACAAGATCGATCGCCGGATTCTCGCCTTGTTGCAAAGCAATGGCCGGTTGTCCAATCTCGAAATCGCCGAGCAGGTCCGCCTGTCCCCGAGTCCCTGCTTGCGGCGTATCCGGCGTCTTGAGGAGGCGGGGGTCATTCGCGGCTACGTTGCGCTGCTGGAGCCAACCCGGCTCGGGCTCGGTCTGCTCGCCTACGTCAACGTGCGGCTCGACAAACGGCATCCTGGCGACGGGGAGGGCGGCTCGGTCATCGAGCATTTCCGCAGCGTGGTCGATACCTGGACGGAAGTCGTCGGCTGCTATGCGATGGCAGGTGACATGGACTACCTGCTGCGCGTGCATGTGCGCGACATGGCGCACTTCTCGCGATTCATGCAGACGCAACTGATCGTGCATCCGAGCGTCGTGGACGTCAAAACGAGTTTCGTGCTCGATCAGCTCAAAGAGACGACGGCGCTTCCGTTACCGTAAATTGAGCGGCACCGCCATTGTGACGAAGACAAAAAACCCGGCCAATCGGCCGGGTTTTCTTTTTTGCGGAATCGCTGAAGCGTGGGTCAGGCGGCGCGTTGATTCGGCAGGAGCGCACCGAACAGGCGGCGGGCGTTGCGAAGCTGACGCTTGACCGCGTAATCGAAGGCGGCGACCTGATCCTGCATCATTTCCGAGAGCATCGACTGCGTGTCGGCCGGGGGCAGGCTCAGATAGGCGTCGGCTTCGCCGTAAGCGAAGTTGATCTCCATGCCGGCCTTCTTCGCAATGCGCATCATGCGCGCATTACGCGAGAGGCAGTGCATGTAGAGGGTGTCGACACGCTTGTTGCGGCAATGGATGGCGGCACGCTCGAACAAACGCGAACCGATGCCACGGCCGCGGGCCGATTCGAGCACCGAGACACCGAACTCTGCGACACGGCCGTTCTTGCCTTCCGGCAGTTGCGCGACGTGAGCCACGGCGATCAGCGCGAGGTTATCGTCGTAGACGCCAAACACGCTGTCGCGCGAGAAGTCGAGACTGGCGACGTAGCGGGTGATCACGTCGTCGGTGACGGCCTGACCAAAGCGCAGCAGGCGGTCTTCTTCGCCGAGCGCCAGGAAATGGCGCTGGAGTCGGTGGACGTCGCCCGACGTCAGCTCACGAATCATCACGCTCGACCGCTCGTTGGCGGCAACCGTCGCGCGGGCGACGTCAGGCGTGTGGTTCGGGGCAGTCATGGCGTAATCCTTAGGTATTCTTTAGTGCGTGTACTGAATTGTGCGACGCAAAAGAATTATACCCGATTGAGTAGGTAAAAACCCTAGGAAATAAATGCCTGCCGTGGAGGGAAATGTCTAAGTGGCTGAAGAATGGCGTCTTTTCTCGATCTGGCCCTCGATGGCGCTCGCCGGAGGGTTGCTGCGAGGCAACAAAAAAGGGCGACGAATCGCCCTTTTATGTGAGTGGTCACTCGCTTCGTCAGGTGCCTCAGGTGCCTTAGGTGCCTCAGGTGAGTCAGGTACGTGAGGGCGTGGCGGCGGCCGGGATGGCGGCTTCGATGCCGCCCGGCAGCGGTGCCGCGAGTCCGTGTTCGAGCACGGCGATGACTTCGTTGGCGAAATCGCGGTAGCGCATGCGGCCACCGGGTTTGAGCCAAGTGAAGGTCCAGTTGATCATGCCGAACAGCATCATCGTGAGCGCCGTCTGGTTGTGCTTGGCGACCCGATCGGGGAAGGCGCGCGAGAGTTGGCGGGCAAACGCGGCCACCACGTCACGCTGCCGGTTGAGCACGATCTCGCGTTGCTCGTCGTTGAGGAACTTCACGTCGTTGAGCAGCGCGATATGGCGCGTCTGCGACGTTTCGTACTCATCGAGAAACGCGCGGATCAGCTCATGGAACGTGTCGCGCTCGGACAGCCCGCGGCGTTGGCCAAGCGCCTCGACCTCGGTGACGATCAGCATCAGGCGCTTGGTGTAGCGCTCGAGCAGATCGAACAGGATGGCGTCCTTGCTCGCGTAGTAGTGATACAGCCGGGCTTTGGACGTGCCGCATGCGGCGGCCAGCTCGGACATCGACGTGCTCGGGTAGCTCGCGCGGGCGAAGGCCTCGGCGGCGACGTCGAGAATCTGTTCGCGCTGCGATTCGTGATCGGGCGCTTTGGTACGTGCCATAAACGGGGGTTACTCCAGTCGTAGATCGCACGCGGCGGGCGCCGTAGTGTCGCCGCGCAACGCGAGCCGGCCTGCCGCACCGAGTTCGCGGCAGCGCCACAACAGAAAACTGTCGGTCGCAAAAAAACCTTCGACGCGAGGCATCATCTCGCCGAGAAAGGCGGCCATCGGCGTCCAGGCGACGGGCGCCTGCGTCAGGATCTGGTCGTCGATCTCGGCGAACGTCGCCCCTTCGAAGGTGTTTTGCACCCAGCGTCGCACCTGCGTGTTGACTTGCTTGAGCGCGCGCCATTCCAGCGACAGACGGCCGATACGCAGCAGCGAGATCGGCGCGATGCGCCCGAATCGCCCGGCCAGCACTTCCGGCGCATACATGCCGACGCTGGTATGTCGTTCCGGGACTTGCGGCGCGCCGGGTGTTGCCAGGTCGCTCCCGCGCAATATGATCTCGTTCAGACGGGCGGGCGTATTGCGCAGCATGAAAGCCACGCGCCGCAGCGTGAGTTGATCCGAGGCGCTGTCGCCATGCCAGCAGACCACGGCGTTCTCGCCTTCGATCAGACGTTGCAGCGACGCCAGTTCTTCGCGCAACTCGCCGGCGTAGTCCCGACCGGCGGAGGGCACCACGCGTTGCCAGAAAGCGGCCCGCTGCCGCTCGTTCTCGTCGATCTCGCGCAATGGGCCAATGGCCAGATCGTCACGCAGGACAAGTACGGGGTCGGCGCGAAGCGCTTGCGCCATCGCCGCACGCAACTGCTGCGCGCCGATATCGCCACAAACGACATGGATGGTATTCATGCCCGGTAGTTTACGGTATTCCCGCACCCTCGGGTTGACGCTCCCGTAATGCCCGAAATAATCAGCGCATTGGTGGGATTTCGCGCATGTTTCGGCCGCGATGACCCGCGATGAGATGGCGTTCGCACGGCGTGGCAAACAGGCGTTCGACGTGCCGGGGCGCCTAACGCCCCCTCCGGCCTGTTACCCCGCGCCGCCCCGTCGGGGCGGCGCGGGTCCGACGCAAGTTCAGCGCAGGCTCAACGCTCGTCGTAGCTCACCACGACGCGCTCCGTGAGCGGACGCGCCTGACACGTCAGCACGAACCCCTGTTCGACCTCGTAGTCTTCCAGCGTGTAGTTCTTGTCCATTGCCACTTCGCCCTCGAGCACCTTCGCGCGGCAGGTGCAGCACACGCCTCCCTTGCAGGCGTACGGCAGCGACAGACCGGCCGCCAGCCCGGTGTCCAGAATGCTCTGGCCTTCGTACGGCTGACGCAGGCGACGTTCCTTGCCGTCCATCACGACGACCAGTTCGGCCATCGGCGTATCGTCGGTAATCACGACCGGCTTCGCCGCGGCTTGCGACGTGGGCACGCCGAACCGCTCTACATGAATCTTTTCCTTGGCAACCCCGGCGGCGGCGAGCGCGGCCTCGGCGGCGTCCATCATCGGGCCCGGGCCGCAGATGAAGGCTTCGTCGATGCTCGACGCCGGAATCAGCGTCTCGAGGAAGGCCGTGCACTTGTCCTGATCGAGCAGGCCGTTGAACAGCTCGACTTCCTGCGCTTCGTCCGAGAGCACGTGATACAGGCGCAGCCGGCCCAGATACGTGTTCTTCAGGTCTTCGAGCGCTTCGGCAAACATGATCGCGGGCACCGAGCGGTTGCCGTAGACCAGCGTGAACTGGCTGGCAGGCTCGGCGGCCAGCGTCGTCTTGATGAGCGCGAGCATGGGCGTGATGCCCGAGCCGCCGGCGAAGCCGACGTAATGCTTGGCGTTGTCCGGTGCCAGACGCGTGAAGAAGCGGCCATCCGGCGTCATCACGTCGATCTGCTGCCCCGGCTTCAGTTGGTCGTTCGCGAAGTTCGAGAACTTGCCGCCCGGCACGCGCTTGATGCCCACGCGCAGTTCGCCCGTGGCTTCGTACTCGGGCACGCCAACACAGATCGAATAGGAGCGGCGCGCTTCCTCGCCGTCGATCTCGGTCTTGAGCGTGAGGAACTGGCCTTGCGTGAAACGATAGGCGTCGCGCAACGCATCCGGCACCGTGAAGGCGATGGAGATGGCGTCGGCGGTCTCGGGCCGGATTTCGCGAATGGTCAGCGAGTGGAATTGCGGGGTCGTCATCGTGGGCTTCCTTGCCGCCCGGGTGCGGGTGCCGACGGGCGGAGTGTCGGCATCGCTACGCGCGAAGCGGGATCAGTCGGATCAATCAATAGGGCTTGAAGTAGTCGAACGGCTCACTGCACGTGCGGCAACGGTAATGCGCTTTGCAGGCGGTCGAGCCGAAGGCCGATACGACTTCGGTGTCGGCCGAGCCGCAATGCGGGCACGGCACACCGTCCTTCGGCCGGCCGTAGAACGTGATCTTGCGCGGGGCATCGGCAGACACGGCATGCGCGCCCGTGGGCGGGGCAATGCCATAGCTGCGCAGCTTCTCGCGGGCTTCGGGGCTGATCCAGTCCGTCGTCCACGCGGGTGCCAGCACGGTCTTGACGTGCCATGGGCCGAGGCCCGCGCGCGTCATGGCCGCAGCGATGTCCTCGGCGATCTGCTGCATCGCCGGACAGCCCGAGTACGTGGGCGTAATCACGATTTCGAAGGCCGTCTCGCCGCGATCGTTCGTGACCACGCGCACGTCGCGCAGAATGCCGAGCTCCCGAATCGATACGACCGGGATCTCCGGATCCGGCACCGCTTCGAGCGTCTGCCACGCGAGCGGCAGCGACGCGGCCGAGGCTGGCGTGAGCACCTCGGGCGCAACAGCCGGCGTGAGCGGAAGGTTCATGGTCGGATCGGCGTCGGGCGCGGCGAACGAATGCATCGCGAGGCTTACCAGGTCGCGCCGGGATGCTGGCGTGCCAGCCCCTGCATCTCGCCGAGCAGAAAGCTCATGTGCTCGGAGTGACGACCGAACTTGCCCGCGCTTTCGAACCCGCCGCCCACCGGGGCGTCGAGCGTGGCTTCCGCGAGCGCATCGTTGACCGTGGCTTGCCAGGCGTCCTTCAGCTCGGCCATCGCGACGCCCGTGCCGGCAGCGGCCACGGTGTCTTCGAGCGGGTCGCGCTTGAAGATTTCGTTCATGTACGGCATCAGATAGTCGAGCGCAGCCTGCGCGCGGCGGTGCGATTCCTCGGTACCGTCGCCAAAGCGCACCAGCCAATCGCGCGCGTGGTGCAGGTGGTAATGCGCTTCCTTGACCGATTTGGCGGCGATGGCGGCAAGCTCCGTGTCGGCCGACTGCGCGAGGGCTTGCCACACTTCGACCATCAGGGCCGAGTAGAGGAAGTTGCGCACGATGGTCACGGCGTAGTCGCGCTCGGCGGCGGTCGTGCCGGCCGTCGGGCCGTAGTGGGGCAGCTCGACGAGCGTCCAGTTACGGAACGCGGATTCGTCGCGCCAGAAGGCGTAGTCGTCTTCCTGTTTGGTAATGCCGGTGAGATCGGTTTCCACCTTGGCGGCGTGCTGATAGAGCATGCGCGCCTGACCGATGAGATCGAGGCTCAGGTTGGTGAGGGCGATGTCTTCTTCCAGCACGGGGCCGTGACCACACCATTCCGCGTTGCGCTGACCGAGGATCAGCGCGTTGTCGGCGAGGCGCAGCAGATAGGACAGATGTTCCTGCGTCGGTTTCATGTTCTGAGGTCTCGCATGGGGCGCGCCGCTCGCAGGCATCGCATGGGGATTCGCATGGACTTGCATGGGCGCGCCGCCGCTTACATGTGGTTCACTTCTTCCGGCAACTGGTAGAAGGTCGGATGGCGGTAGATCTTGTCGGCGGCCGGATCGAACAGCTCGGCCTTGTCTTCCGGTGCCGACGCCGTGATGGCGATCGACGGCACGACCCAGATGCTCACGCCTTCCTGGCGGCGCGTGTAGACGTCGCGCGCCATGCGCAGCGCCATCTCGGCGTCGGCGGCGTGCAGGCTGCCGCTGTGCTTGTGTTCGAGGCCCATCTTGCTGCGCACGAACACTTCCCAGAGGGGCCATTCCTTGTTGCTTGCTTGCGTCATGATCGTTCCTGATGTCTTGTGAGGGGCTGGCCTGATGCCTGATGTGGCTCAGGCGGCCTGCTTCTCGGCGCGCTGGCGCTGCTTGGCGGCGTGCGCCAGCGCGGCGTCGCGCACCCAGGCGCCTTTCTCGTGGGCGGCCACACGCGTGCCGAGACGTTCCTTGTTGCACGGGCCTTCACCGCCGACCACGCGCCAGAATTCGCTCCAGTCGATTTCGCCGTAGTCGTGGGCCTTGCGCGCTTCGTTCCACTTCAGATCCGGGTCGGGGAAGGTCACGCCGAGCACCTTGGCCTGTTCGACGGCGGCGTCGACGAACTTCTGACGCAGGTCGTCGTTCGAGATGCGCTTGATGCCCCACTTCATGGTTTGCGTGCTGTGGATCGATTCCTTGTCGCTCGGGCCGAACATCATCAGCACCGGCCACCACCAGCGGTTCACGGCTTCCTGCACCATGTCGCGCTGGGCTTGCGTGCCGCGCATCATCGCGAGCAGGGCGTCGAAGCCCTGACGCTGGTGGAACGACTCTTCCTTGCACACGCGAATCATGGCGCGCGCGTAGGGGCCGTACGAGCAGCGGCACAGCGGCACCTGGTTCATGATGGCGGCGCCATCGACGAGCCAGCCGATCACGCCGACATCGGCCCACGTGAGCGTCGGGTAATTGAAGATGCTGGAGTACTTGGCGCGGCCGGTGTGCAGGGCGTCGAGCATCTGGTCGCGCGACGTGCCGAGCGTTTCGGCCGCCGAGTACAGATAGAGGCCGTGACCGGCTTCGTCCTGCACCTTGGCGAGCAGGATCGCCTTGCGCTTGAGGCTGGGCGCGCGCGAGATCCAGTTACCTTCCGGCAGCATGCCGACGACTTCCGAGTGCGCGTGCTGCGAGATCTGGCGCACGAGCGTCTTGCGATACTCGGCGGGCATGTAGTCCTGCGGCTCGATCTTCTGATCGGCGGCAACGCGCGCGTCGAAGCGGGCTTGTTGCTCCTGCTCCGCTTCGCTCAGGGCGCGCACGCCCTTGGGGCTGTTGCCGGCCAGATCGATGGCTTGCGTATACATAGAGGAAGGCCTCCGCGGCATATGTGGGGATATGAAACGCATTATAAGCCGACCGGCCGGTCGGTCAATAAATGTTTTCCATGATATGGCGGCGGCGATTGTGCGCACGGTGATCCCGTGCGGGTGAGGGCGGTGAAGCCTTCACGCGATGGGAGTGCTCAGCGCGGTGGTCGCCCGAAGTGCTCGCGATATTGCTGCGGCGACACGCCGAAGCGGCGCTGGAAGACTTTGCGCATATTGTGCGGATCGCCGAAACCGCACTCCCACGCCACGGTCTTGAGCGGTGCGTTGCCGTTCTCGAGCATCACCCGGGCGGCATCGACCCGGGCGGCGCTCACGAAATCGGCGGGCGTGACGCCCGCATCGCGCGCAAACACCCGGGAGAAGTTGCGCACGCTCATCTTTGCCACCGCCGCCAGATCGCCGACCGACAGCGGATCGGCCAGATGCGCGAGCACGTACTGCTGCACCTGTGCGACGGGGGAATCCGGCTCGACATACGGCGTGAGGTAAGGGCTGAACTGCGACTGCCCGCCCGAGCGCTGCGTGAAGACGACCAGACGCTTCGCGACATTGAGCGCGACGCCCTGTCCGTGATCCTGTGCGAGCAAATGCAGCGACAGGTCGATCCCGGCCGTCACCCCGGCCGACGTGAAGAGACGCTCGTCCTGCACGAACAACCGATCCGCTTCGATGTGCGCGCCCGGCGCGCGCTCGGCGAGCACGCCCACGTCGTTCCAGTGCGTGGTCACGCGTTTGCCGTCGAGCAGGCCGGCGGCGGCCAGCACGAGGGCGCCGTTGCAGATCGAGCCGTAGCGACGCGCGCGCGGCACCATGTCGTTCAGCCAACGGTACACGTTGGGGCCTAGCGCATCCGTGAGCAGCGACGGGCCGCCCGCCACCAGCAGCAGATCGAGATGGCCGCCCACGTCCTGATAGTGACGGCGCGGCATCAGCGTCATGCCGTTCGAGCAGGCGATGGGGCCGTGCTGCGTGCCGACGACTTCCGTCTGATAGTGATCGCCGGGGAGCAGGAAACGGTTGGCTTCGGCGAAGACGTCCAGCGGCCCGCTCACGTCGAGCGATTGCACACCGGGAAAGACCAGCAAGGCGACGTGACGGATCATGGGGGACGGATGAGCGCTGGCAGTAATGCGCCGCATTTTGGCAGAAAGCGGCGCATCGGGACGTGTCCGGCCGCGTGCTGGCGCGAAGATGCCGCTGATTGGCCCGATCGGGCCGCGCCTGTCGGGGCCGACGGGGAGGTTTCGCTTCCACAATCGGTCCTGTCAGTGACGGCACGGGCCGTCGCGATATCTGTCTCCCCACTGAGAGGTTACGTATGTCGAATCAAGCGACTTCATCTGCCATCCGCTACCCGGACGACGCCTCGCTGGCCGAGCGCGTCGGCCCGGCGTTCTCCGTCGACGGCATGCTCGCGGCGCGTCGCAAGACCCGCGCGGCCATTCGCGATATCGCGGCGAAGGTGCATCCGGGCATGGTGGAGGAAGACGCCGTGACCATGGCCAAGGGCGTGCTCACAGCCGCCGGGCTCGAGTTGAGCTGGCATCCGACGCGCGTGCGCTTCGGCAAAAACACGCTCAAGCCGATGCGTCAGGCGTCCGAGCCGGGCGTGGTGCTCGGCGAGAACGACCTGTTCTTCATCGACATCGCACCGCGCTTCGAGGCGTGGGAGGGAGACGGCGGCGCCAGCTTCGTCGTGGGCGAGCACGCTGAGTACGCCCGTTGCGCCCACGATGCGGAAGCCCTGTTCCACGACGTGCGCGCCAGGTGGCAGCGCGAGGGGGCGACGGGGCAAGCGCTCTACGCCTATGCCGATGCGCTCGCCACGCGCATGGGCTGGACGCTGAACTTCGATCTGCCCGGACACCGTGTGTCGGACTTCCCGCATGCGGCCATCCACACCGGTTCGCTCGCCGATTTCGACACGACGCCCTCGGCCATGCGCTGGATTCTGGAAATCCACCTGCGTGATCCGCAACAACGCTTCGGGGCGTTCTTCGAAGACATGTTGCTCGACGACGCGGACTACTGATTCCGGCGTGATGTCCATGCGTGACGTCCAGACCGTTGTCGCATACGCACCACGCGTAGCGACGACGGTGCGAGCGGTGTGCCGTCCCCGGAGACTTGTTTGCTATACTGCGAACGATTCTCATTTGCAACGCGGGTGCCTGAGCCTTTCGGCCACACCTGGCCCGGGGACAGGAGGGGCGCATGCCCGCCGACGACACGTTGCCCACGCTGCCGTGCGACACCACGCTGCGGGCGCTCTACACCGACCATCACGGCTGGCTGCATGGCTGGCTGCACCGCAAGACCGGCTGCTCGCACCGCGCGGCCGATCTCGCGCACGACACGTTCGTGCGTCTGCTCGAGCGCGATCCGCCGCGCATGCTGGTGTCGCCACGCGCTTTCCTGACAACCGTCGCGCAACGCGTTCTCTATAACGACTGGCGTCGCCAGCAGATCGAGCGCGCTTATCTCGACGCCCTCGCGCAACAGCCGGAGGCGCTCGCGCCGTCTGCCGAAGAACGCGCCATCGTGCTCGAGACGCTGCTCGAAATCGACCGCTGTCTCGATGGCCTGCCCGCGCTCGTCAAACGCGCCTTCCTGCTGGCACAGCTCGACGGGCTGACGCACCTCGAGATCGCCGCCGAACTCGGCATTTCGCTCGCGACGGTGAAGCGCCATCTCGTGCGCGCCGGCACACAGTGCTTCTTCGCGATGGGCGCCGCATGACGCGCACGTCCGCATCCTCCTCCTCCTCGTCCTCGTCCCCTTCGCCCGTCGGCGGTTTCGACGCGGCTATCGCGCAGCAGGCCGTCGAATGGTGGGTGTCGCTGGGCAGCGGCAACGCCACCGACACGCTGCGCGCTGCCTGCGTCCGCTGGCGCGAAGCCCATCCAGAACATGAACGCGCGTGGCGGCACATTGAAAAGGCTGACGAGCGCATGCGGCATGTGTCCGGCACGCTCGGTGCGGCGCTCGCGCAGGCGGCGCTTCAGGCACCGCGTTCGCGCGGGCGTCGCATGGCGGTGAAGGCCATCGCCGGGGCGCTGTTCATGGGCACCGGCGCTTGGGTGGCGAGCGATCCGCTGGCTGTCCAATGGCTGCGGGCCGATGCGCGCACCGGGGTGGGGGAGCGTCGTACGCTGCGTCTGGCAGACGGCACGACGCTCGTGCTCAACACCCGCAGCGCCGTGCGCCTGTCAATGCAGGGGAATGTGCGACGCATCGCGCTCATCGACGGCGAAATCATGGTCACGACCGGCAAGGACGCCGGGCACGTGCCCCCCCGACCGCTGATCGTGGCCACGTCGCAGGCGACGCTGCAACCGATGGGCACGCGCTTCGTGGTGCGTCAGGCCGCGCAGGGAAGCGATGGCGGATCGGTGCAGGTATTCGAAGGCGCGGTGCGTGTGACGCCCAACGCGACGGGGCGTGACGCGGAAGGCGCGCGGATCGTCCATGCCGGGGAGCAGACGCAGTTCACGTCGCGGGATGTCGCGCCTGTGACACCGCTTGCGGAGGGGGACGGGGCGTGGGCCGACGGTATGTTCGTCGCCGTCGACATGCGCCTCGACGCGTTTCTGGCCGAGCTGTCGCGCTATCGGCGCGGTTACGTGCGTTGCGACCCGGCCGTGGCGGCGTTACGGGTGTCCGGCACGTATCCGCTGGGCGATACGGACGCGATTCTCGCCGTGTTGCCGCACGCGCTGCCGGTCTCGGTGGCGTCGGTCACGCGCTACTGGGTGACGATCGGCCCGCGCGGCTGAAGCGTCTTTCGCCATCTCATCAAATTTTTGTCCGGTCAGTGAGCTGTTTCGTCGGTCTCGCGTGACAAGGGAAGTGAAACCTTCTCTCCATTGCCTGAACGAGATCTCACATCATGGCCGTTGCTTCACCCGATTTCCCGCGCGCCGCGCGCCGTCATGGCTTGCACGCCGGCTCCGCTTTGCATCGCCGCAGCGTCTGCGTTGCCGTGGCGGTCACGTTCGCGTCAACGCTGTACGCCAACGCCGCACACGCGCAGACGGCCAGCCCGCCGGACGCGTCCGCGAACACCAGTTCCGCTGCCATCACCCGCATCTACGCCATTCCCGCCGGGTCGCTCGACAGCGTGCTCACGCGCTTCGGCCGTGAAGCCGGCATTCTCCTGACGTACACACCCGCGCTCACGGCAGGGCGTCAAAGCCCCGGCGTGCAGGGCCGCTTCGACGTGCCGGGTGCCTTCGGTCAATTGCTGGCGGGCACCGGGTTGAACGTATCGCCGCAAGGGGCCGGTTACACGCTGCTGCCGCAGGGAGCGCCGGTCGCTGCCGCGCTCGCTTCGGGGACTGGCGCGGGCGATGTGGCATTGCCGGCGACACATGTGCAGGCGCAGGCGTGGTCCGACGCGTATCGCCAGCCGGTAGACGCCAACGTGTCGCGCTCGGACGCCCCCATCCTCGACATTCCGCAGGTCATCAATGTGGTGCCGCATCAGGTGCTGGCCGATCAGCGTGCCCGCACGCTCGATGACGCGCTGATCAACGTGAGCGGCATCGTGCAGGGCAATACGCTGGCGGGCACGCAGGACACGCTGCTCAAACGTGGCTTTGGCGGCAACCGCGACGGCTCGATCATGCACAACGGCATGCCGCTCGTGCAGGGGCGCGGGTTCAATGCGAACGCCGATTCCGTCGAGGTGCTCAAAGGGCCGACGTCGCTGCTCTACGGGATCATGGATCCGGGCGGCGTCATCAACGTGGTGAGCAAGCGCCCGCTGCTCAAGCCCTACACGGCTGTGAGCGTGGCCGGCACGACCTACGGGCACGGCAAGAACGGTGCGGAAGAAACGCTCGACACGACCGGTCCCATCGGCGACAGCGCTCTGGCGTACCGCCTGGTCGTCGACCAGAACAACCAGCAGTACTGGCGCAACTTCGGCGCGCAGCGCGAGACGCTGGTCGCGCCGACGCTGGCGTATTACGGACGCGACACGCAGGTCGTGCTCTCGTACGAGTACCGCAATTTCCTGACGCCGTTCGATCGTGGCACCGTCATCGATCCGAGCACGAACAAGCCGCTGGCCATCTCGGCGCGCGAACGTCTGGATGACGTGCACAACGAGATGACGGGGCAATCGCATCTGGCGCAGATCACCGTCGATCATCAGTTCAATCCCGACTGGAAGGCGCACTTCGGCTACAGCTACAACACCGAGACCTATGACGCCGGGCAACTGCGCGTGAACGGCATCAACACCCAGACCGGAGTCATCTCGCGAAGCAACGACGGCACGCGCGGTTCGGATAGCACGGACAGTTACGGCATTGCCTATCTCGACGGCAAGGTGCATCTGGCGGGCATGCGCCACGATCTGCAATTCGGGGGCGACTGGGAGTACCGGCGCATCTATCGTCGCGATCTGATCCGGCAGACGGCGAAGTGCACGTTTAGCTATCTGAATCCGGTGTACGGCTGCGAGGTGATCCCGACGACCGTCTCGGCCAGCGACAGCGATCAGACCGATACGCTGCACGATGCGTCGCTGTTCTTCCAGGACGCCATCCACGTCACCGATCGCTGGATTGTCGTGGCGGGTGTGCGTCTGCTGACCTACAGTCAGTTGGCGGGCAAGGGGCGGCCGTTCCAGGTCAATACGAACATCAGCGATTCGAAGTGGCTGCCGCGCGCGGGCGTCGTCTACAAGGCGACGGATTATCTGTCGCTGTACGGCAGCTATTCGGAGTCGCTCAAACCAACGTCGACGATCGCGCCGCTGTCGTCCGGCGTGGTGATCGGCTCGAACATCGCGCCGGAGCATGCCAAGTCGTATGAAGTCGGTGCGAAGCTCGATATGCCGAACGGGCTGAGCGGCACGCTGGCGCTTTTCAACATCGACAAGCGCAATGTGCTGGTGTCGCAGTTCAACGACGCCACCAAGGCGATCGACTGGCGGACCTCGGGCGCGGCGCGCTCGCGTGGCGTCGAGCTGGATGTGTCGGGCCGTATCGGGCAGCGCTGGAACGTGATCGCAAGCTACGCGTTCATCGACGCGAAGACCACCGACGATCCGCTCTACACCGGGAATACGCTGGCGAACGTGGCGCGTCACACGGCGTCGCTGGCCGGTGTGTATGACTGGGGCCCCGTGCTGGGTGACGGCAGCGGCAACCTGCGCCTCGGCGCGGTCGGGCGCTATATCGGGTCACGTCCGGGGGACTCGGCCAACAGCTTCACGCTGCCGGCGTACTTCGTTGCCGACGTGTTCGCCGCGTACGACACGAAGATCGGCCGTCACCCGGTGCACTATCAGTTGAACGTCAAGAACGTGTTCAACAAGACCTACTACCCGTCGAGCGCGAGCCAGTACTTCGTCTCGATTGGCGATGCGCGTTCCGCCACGCTGTCGGCAACGTTCGAGTTCTGAGCGGCGGTTGCCGTCATCCGGCCGGGTGACGTCGAGGTTGTCGCGTCACGCAGCGCTTTCCATTCCAGACGGTCATAAGAACGGGCCGTGTATCCCGTCCGCCGCAGCCGTCAGTTTCGACAGGAAGCGCTCGCACCGGGCGATTTCGGCAAGTGCGACGAACTCGTCCGGCTGGTGGGCCTGAGCGATGCTCCCGGGGCCGCAAACGATCGTCGGAATGCCCGCGCGCTGGAAGAAACCGGCTTCGGTCCCATACGACACCTTGCGCGCGGGCGTGTCCGGGACCAGCGCGCGCATCAGGCGTATCAGGGGCTGGGTTTCGTCGGCCTGCATCGACGGTGGCGCCGCGATTTTCGTGAACCGGATCGTTGCCTGGGGATGCACGCGTTGCATTTCCGGAACGAGCGTCTGGGCGGCGTAAGCCTCGATCCGGGCGAAGATCGCGTCTGCATGCTCACCCGGAAGGTTACGGTACTCGAAGACGAACTCGCAGTCGGCCGGCACAGTGTTCAGGGCGATGCCGCCTTTTATCGTGCCGGTCTGTGCGGTACTGAACGGTACGTCGAAGCCCTCATCATAGGGGCCGTGCGCGGCAAAGGCGTTTGCCAGGTCGCGAATGTGGCAGATCACACGCGCGGCGTACTCGATGGCATTGACGCCCGAGGGTGCGAGCGACGAGTGCACGGCATGCCCTTGCACGCAGCAGCGGTAGATGTTGATGCCCTTGTGCGCAACGATCACCTGCATGCCGGTCGGTTCACCGACGATACAGCCTTGCGGACGAATGCCGCGACGGGCCATGGCCGCGAGCATCGGGGAAATGCCGAGGCATCCGACCTCCTCGTCGTAGGTGAACGCGAGATGGATCGGCGCCCCCGGCGGCGCATCGCACCACGCGGGCACCCGACTCATGACCGTGCCGATGAAGCCTTTCATGTCGCAAGCCCCGCGGCCATACAGCCGGCCGTCACGCAATTCAGGCGAGAAAGGCGGACTCTGCCAATGCTGAGCATCGACCGGTACGACATCGGTATGCCCGGAGAGCACGACGCCGCCCTGTGTATTGCCATCGCGCCCGGGCAATGTGGCGAAAAGATTGGCTTTCGCGCCGCTGCCGTCGTAGTCGAGCCACGCATCGATGCCGTGTGCGTGCAGGGTGTCGCGTAGAAGTTCGATCAGCCCGAGATTGGATTGGCGGCTTGTCGTGTCGATGGCGATAAGTCGTGAAATCCAGTCGATGGCGGCCGTCGAGGCCACCGGCGTCTCTTCGTCTGTCTCGGGTGTGAGCGCAGACGCCAAATGGGGGAGGTGCGTATGCATGAGGGGTCCTCGCACACTAGTTAAATCAGGACAGCGCGGCACGGGCCGTTTCGCGTGATAGCCGGGTCGCAACGAGACTCGCAACCGCGCCAGCCGCGATGTACCACGTGGGCGAGAGCGGATTGCCCGTCATTCCGATCAGCCAGGTCGCGACGAAGGGGGCGAAACCGCCGAAAATCGTGACTGAGACGTTGTAACTGAGCGAGATGCATGTGGTGCGCACCGCGCCGGGGTATAGCTCGGCCTGCCAGGCGGGCGCCGGGCCGGTCATCATCGCCATGAAGGCGGCGAGCAGGCACAACGCGCCGATGACCGGCAGGAGATGTGCGTGTGCGGATATGAAGGCGAAGAGCGGGTAAGTGCCGAACAGCACGCACAGCGCGCCTGCACTCATCAACGGGCGCCGGCCCCATCGGTCGGACAGGTGCCCCATAACGGGCGAGAGCATCATGAAGCACGCGATCTGGAGACTGGCGGCGATCAGTGCCTCGCTGGCGGGCAGGCCCAGCGTGCGGGTCAGATAGATCGGCATGTACACGAGGTAGAGATAGTTCGTGACCGTCCAGCCGATGGTGAACAGACTCCCGATGCCGAGGTTGCGGCGGTGCTTGCGAAGTGCTGTGCCGATCGGGGACGTCGAGACGGCGGGCCGACTCGGCCGGACATTTGCCGGGAGCGAGGTGCGTGGCGACTCGTCGATATTTCTCCGCAGCCAGAAGCCGAAGACGCCAATGACGAACGCTCCCAGCACGAAGGGAACGCGCCAGCCCCAGTCGTTCAGAGACTGGGCCGGCATGAGCCAGGTCATGGCCCCGGCGCTGAGCGAACCGAGCAGCAGGGCCACAGCGAGGCTGGCCTGTTGCCAACTGCCGTACAGGCCACGCCGGTGGCGCGGTGCATATTCGACGATGAAGCTGGTAGCCCCGCCCCATTCGCCGCCCGAAGCGAAGCCTTGCAGGATACGCGCGATCACGATCGTCAAAGACGCGGCCACCCCGGCGGTGTCGAAGCCGGGTGTCAGTCCGATCATCGCTGTGCCGATTGCCATGAGCAGAATCACGACGAGCAGCGAGGCCTTGCGTCCGGCACGATCCCCATAAACGCCCAGAATGGCCGCGCCCAGCGGACGCGCCACGAAGCCGACGCCGAATGTGGCGGTCGCGACCAGGAACGAGGTGGCTTCACTCGCCGCCGGAAAGAAGTGATGGGCGATCTGCGGGGAGAAGTAGGCGTACAACACGAAGTCGTACCACTCCAGGATATTGCCGAGCGACGCGGCGACAACGGCGCGTCTGGCCTGCGTGGGCGCGACGGTCGTCGTGGCGCTGTTAGCCCGGTAGTCATGCGTTTGCAACGGGTTCGAGTTCATGAGCAACCTAGGAAAGAGAAGGGAACATGCGCGCCGGGGCACCCGCCATCCGGCGTTCGCCATGTTCGCCATGTTCGCCACGTTCGGGGCGGCGCTATCGGTAACGCGTAAGGAGCTAAGCGCGAACGCTTAGCGGCGCATTGCGCGGAAGGCGTCGATGACGCGATCGAGATCGGCGTCCGTGAGTGCAAGCGACACTTGAAGTCGCAGTCTCGCGGTGCCTTCGGGAACGACGGGGTAAGAGAACGCCTGCGCCAGAACGCCGCGCTCTGCGAGTGCGGCAGAGGCGGTCCTTGCAAGCGCCGCGTCGCCGAAGATCACGGGCACGATCGGATGATCGCCGGGAAGCACGTCGAAGCCCGCCTGCGTCAGGCCTCGACGCAGGTACGCGCTCATGGCGCCCAGTCGCGCGAAGTCGATCTCGCCGCCTTCGATCAGGTCGAGCGCCCGGACGGCGGCTGCCGCAATCGCAGGCATCAGCGCATTGGAAAACAGATAGGGTCGGCCGGCCTGACGCAAGGTATCGACGATGGCGCTGGGTGCCGCGACAAATCCACCGGCCGCCCCGCCCAGCGCTTTCCCCAATGTGCCCACGTGTACGTCGACGGCCGACATTTGTCCCTGTACCTCGGCGGTGCCACGGCCGGAGGCGCCGATCACGCCGATGCCATGCGAGTCGTCCACAATGAGCAACGCCTTTCGTTCGCGGCACAACACGCCGAGGGCGCCTAGCGGGGCCTGCGTGCCGTCCATGGAAAACACGCCATCGGTGACCAGCAGCCGTGTCGCTGCTTCACCGGCTTCGTCAAAGGCGCGGGCGGCGGCGCTTGCGTCGCGGTGGGCATAGCGGAACCGGGCGGCTTTGCTCAGCCGTATGCCATCGATGATGCTTGCGTGGTTCAGTGTGTCGGACAGCACGGCGTCGTTTTCATCCAGCAACGCCTCGAACAGGGCGCCATTGGCATCGAAAGCCGAGGGGAACAGGGCGCAGGCCTCGGCCCCGAGAAACGCGGCGAGCCGGCGCTCCAGTTCCCAGTGCAGGGCATGTGTGCCGCTGATGAAGCGAACCGAGGCCATGCCGAGCCCATAGCGGTCGATGGCCTCGCGTGCGGCGTCGACAATGCGCGGATCGTTAGCGAGTCCGAGGTAGTTGTTGGCGCACAGGTTGAGATAGGCGCGCGTTGCACCCCCCGGTGCGGCGCGCGCCGTGACATGGCCGCCCTGTGCGGATTCGATCGCGACTTCGTGCTTGATCGCATGTCGCGCCGCCAGCGCGTGGCAACGTGCATCGAGCCGCGACCGGAGGGTCTCACTGAGCATGATTCGCCTCGTCGTAGTCGACCGTCAAGGTCCAGGCCGGATCTTCGTGCCACTCCCAATACGTGCGGAAGATCGTTTGCGTCAGGTCGCCTGGCGCACCGTTGCCGACGCGCACGCCGTTCAGGCGCGTGACCGGCATGATGCCCCCGGCGGTGGAGGTGATGAAAATCTCATCGGCGTGCCGCAACTGGTCTTCGCTGACGTTGCCCGAATGCACGGCAATGCCGAGCCGCTCGGCGATGTCGAACACGGTGCGGCGCGTAATGCCATGCAGCACGCCGTGCTCCGGGGTGTACAGCGCGCCGTGACGCACGACGAAGATATTGAAGCCGGGGCCTTCGGCGACGTTGCCGTTCATGTCTTTGATGACGACGGTTTCCGCCCCGGCATCGAACCCCTGGAACTGGGCCGTAACAAGATCGAGCCAGTGGTAGTTCTTGACCTGCGGATCGACCGACTCGGGGGGGATGCGGCGCACGGTATCGATCAGATGCAGGTGAAGGCCTTCCTTAAGCTGGCGGGCATTGGCGACCGATCCGTAGGGCACGGCGAACGCGACGAATTGGTTCGCTGCGTCGCGCGGGTCGCGGCTGAAGGTAGGCGAGAGGCCGCGCGTGCAGAGCATCTCGACGTACGCGTTACGCAGTCCCGCGCGTCTGACGCACTCGACGAGAATATGGCGAAGTTCATCGTCGCTGTACTTAACGGACAGGCGCAGCCTTTCCAGCGAGCGCCGGAAGCGCGCGATATGCAGATCCAGCCGGAAGAACTTGCCATTCCATACGTGAACGGTGTCGTAGGTGACGTCGGAGTGCAGCAGTCCCCAGTCGAGGACGGAGATGCGGGCTTCCGACATGGGCAGGTACTGGCCGGCCATGTAGGCGGTGCCGGTGGGGTAGGTCAGGCCGTCGATGCGGCCGACGTCGGGTTGGGTCATCGTGTCGCTCATTACGATTGGGGGAAGTATTCGACCTGAGCGGCAAATGCCGATCGGTTCGTTTCAAAAACACTACGGTGGACGAAGGCGTTCTCACCCACGGCGCGGTCGAACGACAGCTTGCCGTCGAGATGGTCGATTTCGTGCTGCATCAGTTCGGCTTCCGCGCGACTCAGCGCTTCCTTCAGGTGCGTTTTGCCGGCCATGTCGGTAAAGCGCACCGAGATCGAGGCGAAGCGCTCCACCCGAACCAGCATCTCGGGGAAGCACATGCAGTCGTCCCACAGTGTCATGCGTTCGTGGCTGGCCCATACGATTTCGGGGTTGACGATCACGTCGGGCCAACCCGGCATGGCCAGGCCGATCATGCGTTTGGCAATGCCGATCTGGGGCGCTGCAATGGCGCGTCCGAAGCCATGTTCCGCACGAAAGGCGTGTATCGCGGCGCCGAGGGCTGCGGCCTCGCGCACAACGACGGGGTCGTTGACATTGGCGACTGGTGCGGCCACCTCGCGCAGCGCAGGCGATCCGACGCGCAATATGCCGACGGTCATTTCGATACCTCGGTCAAAGCCATTTTTTTGCCTCCTTTATAAGTGGATATGGTGGCGGCCGGCTCACGCAGGTCGCCGTGTTCGTCAAACGCAATCTGCCCCGTGACGCCGCCGAACGACACGCGATGCAGGGCGTCGGAAATCTTTGCGGCGTCTGTGGATTGTGCGGCGAGGGCAGCACGATAGATCGCCATCATGGCGTCGTAGGCGTAGGGCGCATATAACTGCACGGGCTCGCCGTATTTCGCCTTGAATTTGGCGGCGAATGCTTCTCCGCCCGGCATCTTTGCGAGGCTGCGTCCG
Organism: Pandoraea apista; assembly: GCF_001465595.2. Classification (NCBI taxonomy): domain Bacteria; kingdom Pseudomonadati; phylum Pseudomonadota; class Betaproteobacteria; order Burkholderiales; family Burkholderiaceae; genus Pandoraea; species Pandoraea apista. The sequence goes on from NZ_CP013481.2 coordinate 302,929, forward strand.
CCATCCGCGCAGAACAGGTTGCCGTCGAGCGCGGCACCGGCTAGCCGGATCATTTCGGCGGTGCATAAACCGTCGCCGCCGACCAGCGGCGCGCGAATCGAGTACTGCCGCATTTGCTTGAGCATCGGCCCGCCCTGGGCGTCCATCCCGCCGAAGAAGATGGCGTCGGGGTTTTCGCGCTTGATCCGCGTGAGAACGGCGGTGAAATCGAACGCCTTGTCGGTGGAAAACTCGCGCGCGACGATCGTGGCGCCAGCCTTTTCCGCCTGGCGTGCAAATACTTCGGCAATGCCCTGGCCGTAGGCGGTGCGGTCGTCGATGACGGCAATGCGCCGTGCGTGCAACTGACTGGAGGCATATTGCGACAGTGCGACACCGAGGAAGTCGTCGTTGGCGAGCATGCGAAACGTGGTGTCGAAGCCCAGGCGCGTGAATTCGGGGTTGGTGGCCGACGGCGTGAGTTCCGCGATGTGCTGTTGTGCGTAGATGCGCGCCACGGCGATGGAGGTGCCGGAGTTCTGGTGACCGATCACGGCACTGACGTGGTTGTCTGCAAAACGCTGGGCAACGGTCGTGGCGGTGCGCGGATCGGCGGCGTCGTCTTGGGCGTCGAGCGCGAACTGTACGGGTTTGCCGGCAATGACGGGGCGTTGGGCGTTGATCTCGTCCATGGCCAGGCGAATGCCGCGTTCGCTGTCTTTGCCGAAATGCGCCTGTGCGCCGGTCAGCGCTCCGGCATAGCCAATGGTCACGATGGTTTGCGCATGCGCAGCCAGCGCGCAGAGTGCGACGGCGGTAGCGGTTAAGTGCTTCAGGGGCATGGTTTTCTCCATGGAATCGATCGGGGGCTGATGCTACGATTCTAGGGAGGTCGCACGAAATCCAATATTCGCGTGGGCTATGTTTGCTTAACTGGATTTCTTTTTCGGGGGGATTTGCGAAATATGGGTCAAGTTCATGCCGAACCGCTTGACGATTTCGATCTGCGAATTCTGGCAATGCTGCAAGTCGACAACCAGATCAGTAACCAGTCGTTGGCCGCTGCCGTCAACCTGAGTCCGCCGGCCTGTCTCAGAAGGGTGAGACGACTGCGCGAAGAGAAATACATCCAGAAGGACATCTCGGTTGTCGATCCGAACAAGGTGGGGCTACCCATCATGATGTGGGTGCTTGTTCAGGTCGAGCGGGAGCGGCTCGATCTGCTCGATGAATTCAAGCAGTTCTTGCAGAGCGTTCCAGAAGTGATGCAATGCTATGTGGTCACTGGACGCGCCGATTTCGCGATGATGATCGCGGTGCGCGACATCGATCACTATGAAGAATTCGCAACGCGCGTATTTCGGCAAAATCCAAACATTCGTCACTTTGAAACGATGGTTGTGATGTCGCGGGTGAAATTCGGAATGTCGTTGCCGATCGGGGTGTGAGGATCGACGTCTTGATCTCCCTGATGCCTGCCTTGCTCGTTTGGGTGGCATCCGTCTCGCTTTCTCTGTGCAGATGGCAGTGAAAAAGTTCGAATGACCTCGCCTGCCGGCGATCAACGACTGACAGGTTGCGACGAAGCGGGCACGCAATACTTCTGCGCGATGGGTGTCGCATGACGTGCACTTCCGCACCCGTTTCTCCGATGTTTCCCCGATCGGTCGGCTCGACGCAGGTATTGCGCAGCAGGCCCGTCTCGTCGGAGTGGTCAGATCAAGCGTGTATTACCGGGCACATCCGGTGAGCCGAGCGGATCAGTTGCTGACGCGACGGATCGACGAATTGCATATGGCGTTTCCGTTTGCCAGCGCGCGGATGCTGGCGCGCCAGTTACGCCGAGACGGCCATGAAGTCGCCCGGCGGCGCGTGTGCACCCTGATGAAGGGCATCGATGCGTCGCGCTTCGTCCAGGGCGCCGTCCACGTGACCGATCGCAGGATCGTCGTGGGTGGGCTGCGTTTGCTGATGTACAGCCAATTGGCGGGAAAGGGGCACCCGTTCCAGCTCAATACGAACCGTAGCGACTCGAAGTGGCTGCCGCGCGCGGGCGTCATCGATAAGGCGACGGATTGTCTGTCGCAGCACGGCAGCTATTCGGCGTCGCTCAAGCCGATGTCGACCATCGCGCCGATGTCGTCCGGCGTCGTGATCGACTCGAATGTCGAGCCGGAGCACGCCAAGTCGTACGAAGTCGGGGCGAAGTTCGACACGCGCTTCAAGCTGCTGGCGTATTTCGTTGCGAGTGTGTTTGCCACGTACGACACGAAGACCGGCCGTCACCCGGTGCACTATCCGTTGAACGTCAAGAACGTGTTCAACAAGACGTATTACCCGTCGAGCGCGAGTCAGCATTTCGTCGCTATTGGCGATGCGCGTTCGGCTACGCTCTGATCGACGCTTGTCCTTGCTGGAACGGGGGAGGTTGCGGTGCGGTGTTGAAAAGCCGCCGCGCCGCCGGTTTTCAGTTTGGACGAGGTATGCGGGGCGGTGCTCGGCTCAGAGCAGATCGTCGCTCGGCAGCAACGTGAACGCGCCCGCCACCGAATTGCGCCAGAAAGACGCGTAGGGTTCGACGTCGAACGTACGCGGCTGGCCGTTTTCCTCCCCGACCCAACGCAGCGCGGGCATGGTCGGCGGTGTGGGGGTTGGCGGCGTTGTGCCGGGCGGCACCAACTCGACCCGGAAGCTCACGCGGGGTAACGTTGCCCGGTCGAAGATCGCGGCCATACGCTCGGCAAACTCAGGGCTGTGGACCACGATCGCCAACTCGGTGTTCAGACGCACGGAGCGCGGGTCCAGATTGAACGAACCGAGGATCACGTCGCGGCGGTCGATCACGTACACCTTGCCGTGCAGGCTCGCGCGTGAGGAACCATTGAACGCGGCGCGCCTGGACGAGGGCTGGCCGGTGTCGGCGCGGATCGGTTTGAATTCGTACAGCGCGATGCCCGCCTGCAACAGCGCCGGGCGGTAGCGAGCGTAGCCGGCGTGAACCGGGACGACGTCGGTCGCGGCGAGCGAGTTCGTCAGCACGCGCACCTTCACGCCTCGCTGGGTGAGCGTCGAGAGGAACCGGACGCCGCCGTCGAGCGGCACGAAGTACGGCGAGATGATCAGCACTTCGCGCTGCGCGTTCGCCGCCAGTTGCCGCAATTGGGTCCCCGGCGCGCTTTTGGTCTGCTCCGAGGGAGTGTCCAGCTTGTCGGGCGAGTCGGCGGCCAGCTCGGCGGCGGCCCAGAAGAGCGGCCGCTTGCCGCTGCGCAGGCTGTCGGCGAGCGATGGCTGGTGAAGCGCCTGATGCCCGGCGGGCATCCCGTCGGCGTCGCGCCAGTGACGTACCAGTGCCTCGCGTGTGTCGTCCAGCGTCTGCTTGTCGATCTCCGACTGGACTTGTCTGAGCGGATAGGATTGCGGGCTCGTCCAGAAGTGGTCGAAGCTGCGGGAAACGGCGTCGACGACCGGCCCGGCACAGAGCAGATCGAAATCGCGGAAGGACAGATCCGGATCGGCGTCGAAATATTCGTCTCCCAGATTGCGTCCGCCGACGATGGCCAACTGGTTGTCGGCGATCAACGCCTTGTTATGCATGCGACGGTTGAGTTGGTCGAACTGGGTGAGCAGATTGCCGGCGCGCTCGAAAAGCGTGGTGTCTAACGTGGCGAACGGATTGAAGACACGGATCTCGATGTTGGGCGTCTGGTCGAGTACCGCGAAGGTGGGGTCGGTGTGGCGGCGATTGATGTCGTCGACCAGCATGCGAACGCGCACACCGCGGCCGGCCGCGTCTATCAGCGACTGGAGCAGCAGGCGCCCGGTGATGTCCTCTCCGGCGCTGTAGTACTGCACGTCCAGGCTATGCTGCGCGGCTTGAACGAGCGCGAGACGGGTAGTGAAGGCGTCCGCGCCTGTCGCGAGCAATTCAAAACCGGATTGCCCCGGATGCGCGAGGACTGCGGGGGCCAGCGCGTCGGCGAGTGCGCCGGGGGTGGCGGCCGACGTGTGGACTGTCCAGGGGGATGGCTCCGGGAGCGGTCGCACCGAGCTGCACGCCGCCACGATGAGCGCGAGCGGAAGCAGCGCGATTGGGCGCCACGAGAGGTAACGAGAGAGCGCCCGGGAGACGCGCGAAAGCATCATCTCGAACGCTCTATATAGAGAGGATGGGAGAGACATCGACGCTGGCACCGCCTTTCCATATAGGTAAGGTTTCGAGAAGCATATGCGATTTCGTTGGTTGCGTCGCTTGGGTGTGCCCGGATACATTGGATCCGTCTCCTCCATGTGTCCTGTCCCATGGATCTTGGCCCGCTCACGACGCGGGCCTTTTTTTGCCCTTTTCAAATTATTTTCACAAAGGGCTTGCCATGGTTCGGGGTTTTTACTAATATCTCGTCTCTCGCAACGACAGCGACGCAGCGAAAGCGGCGAAGCGGTTGAGGCGACGGGCTGGAAAGCCCGGTGGTTGGTGGTTTTGGAGCTTGCGAGTCGCTACGGCGATGAGTAAAGAAAGCGAAAAAAACTGTTGACGACGACGAGAAGCTGGTAGATAATCTCGCTTCTCTGCTGCTGATGCAGCGACGCAGAAAACGAAGCGACGGCGCGGTAAGTGTGCGACGAAGCGAAGTCAGATGCGATTGATCTTTAAAAATTGAACAACCGATAAGTGTGGGCACTCGATGAATAGTGCGTCTGCTTCGGCAGATTAGCTTTAAATTTATTGAGGCTCACATAGTAATAGGTAAGTTAAGTAATTAACTTGTCAGCATACTTTGAGAGCGACCGGTTCAAGTGATTTATCACGAAAACCGAAAACAGTAACAGGTTTAAACTGAAGAGTTTGATCCTGGCTCAGATTGAACGCTGGCGGCATGCCTTACACATGCAAGTCGAACGGCAGCACGGGTGCTTGCACCTGGTGGCGAGTGGCGAACGGGTGAGTAATACATCGGAATGTACCTTGTAGTGGGGGATAGCTCGGCGAAAGCCGGATTAATACCGCATACGCTCTGAGGAGGAAAGCGGGGGACCTTCGGGCCTCGTGCTACAAGAGCAGCCGATGTCAGATTAGCTAGTTGGTGAGGTAAAAGCTCACCAAGGCGACGATCTGTAGCTGGTCTGAGAGGACGACCAGCCACACTGGGACTGAGACACGGCCCAGACTCCTACGGGAGGCAGCAGTGGGGAATTTTGGACAATGGGCGCAAGCCTGATCCAGCAATGCCGCGTGTGTGAAGAAGGCCTTCGGGTTGTAAAGCACTTTTGTCCGGAAAGAAATCCTCTGGGTTAATACCTCGGGGGGATGACGGTACCGGAAGAATAAGCACCGGCTAACTACGTGCCAGCAGCCGCGGTAATACGTAGGGTGCAAGCGTTAATCGGAATTACTGGGCGTAAAGCGTGCGCAGGCGGTTTTGTAAGACGGATGTGAAATCCCCGGGCTTAACCTGGGAACTGCATTCGTGACTGCAAGGCTAGAGTATGGCAGAGGGGGGTAGAATTCCACGTGTAGCAGTGAAATGCGTAGAGATGTGGAGGAATACCGATGGCGAAGGCAGCCCCCTGGGCCAATACTGACGCTCATGCACGAAAGCGTGGGGAGCAAACAGGATTAGATACCCTGGTAGTCCACGCCCTAAACGATGTCAACTAGTTGTTGGGGATTCATTTCCTTAGTAACGAAGCTAACGCGTGAAGTTGACCGCCTGGGGAGTACGGTCGCAAGATTAAAACTCAAAGGAATTGACGGGGACCCGCACAAGCGGTGGATGATGTGGATTAATTCGATGCAACGCGAAAAACCTTACCTACCCTTGACATGTACGGAATCCTGCTGAGAGGTGGGAGTGCTCGAAAGAGAACCGTAACACAGGTGCTGCATGGCTGTCGTCAGCTCGTGTCGTGAGATGTTGGGTTAAGTCCCGCAACGAGCGCAACCCTTGTCCTTAGTTGCTACGCAAGAGCACTCTAAGGAGACTGCCGGTGACAAACCGGAGGAAGGTGGGGATGACGTCAAGTCCTCATGGCCCTTATGGGTAGGGCTTCACACGTCATACAATGGTCGGTACAGAGGGCTGCCAAACCGCGAGGTGGAGCTAACCCCAGAAAACCGATCGTAGTCCGGATCGCAGTCTGCAACTCGACTGCGTGAAGCTGGAATCGCTAGTAATCGCGGATCAGCATGTCGCGGTGAATACGTTCCCGGGTCTTGTACACACCGCCCGTCACACCATGGGAGTGGGTTTTGCCAGAAGTAGGTAGCCTAACCGCAAGGAGGGCGCTTACCACGGCAGGATTCATGACTGGGGTGAAGTCGTAACAAGGTAGCCGTAGGGGAACCTGCGGCTGGATCACCTCCTTTCTAGAGCATGCACTGGAAGTTGAGTGTTCACGCTTATCGGTTGTTGACTGCGTAGATCTAAGTCGGGTCTGTAGCTCAGGTGGTTAGAGCACCGTCTTGATAAGGCGGGGGTCGAAGGTTCAAGTCCTTCCAGACCCACCAAGCTAACCACCGCCTGACCAAGTCGGATGGTAACTGGCTTGATTTGGGGGCATAGCTCAGCTGGGAGAGCACCTGCTTTGCAAGCAGGGGGTCGTCGGTTCGATCCCGTCTGCCTCCACCAATTCCTTAGATCACACATCGATGTCAGTCAAAAGCTTTTACGTTAGTACGTCTGCAGTATTTCTGTAGTGAATCCACGTGAACGTTTTTGAATGACAGCAATGTCATGCAGTATTTGTTCTTTAACAATTTAGAAGAAGTAGTAGTACAACGGAAGCGCGTTAGAGATGGCGCGTGGAAATTGTACGGGTTGTGATTGTATCAACCAGTATTTAAAGTGATCGAAAGATGACTTGGAATACGGCACAACGCGATAACTCAACCTGTAGCGAATGTTGAAAGACACACTCGTTATAGGGTCAAGCGAATAAGTGCATGTGGTGGATGCCTTGGCGATTACAGGCGATGAAGGACGCGATAGCCTGCGAAAAGTTGTGGGGAGCTGGCAAATAAGCATTGATCCACAAATGTCCGAATGGGGAAACCCGGCCTTTTAGGTCATCCTAGACTGAATACATAGGTCTAGCGAAGCGAACGCGGCGAACTGAAACATCTAAGTAGCTGCAGGAAAAAAAATCAACCGAGATTCCCAAAGTAGTGGCGAGCGAAATGGGACCAGCCTTCAAGATTTAGCACCGGTGTTATCAAAACGGAATGGAAAGTCCGGCCATAGTGGGTGATAGCCCCGTATGAGAAAACCCTGGTGTGGAACTAAGCTTGAGATAAGTAGGGCGGGACACGTGAAATCCTGTCTGAAGATGGGGGGACCATCCTCCAAGGCTAAATACTCGTAATCGACCGATAGTGAACCAGTACCGTGAGGGAAAGGCGAAAAGAACCCCGGGAGGGGAGTGAAATAGATCCTGAAACCGCATGCATACAAACAGTCGGAGCCTCGAAAGGGGTGACGGCGTACCTTTTGTATAATGGGTCAGCGACTTACATTCAGTGGCAAGCTTAACCGAATAGGGAAGGCGTAGCGAAAGCGAGTCCGAATAGGGCGTTCAGTCGCTGGGTGTAGACCCGAAACCAAGTGATCTATCCATGGCCAGGATGAAGGTGCGGTAACACGTACTGGAGGTCCGAACCCACTAATGTTGAAAAATTAGGGGATGAGCTGTGGATAGGGGTGAAAGGCTAAACAAACTTGGAAATAGCTGGTTCTCTCCGAAAACTATTTAGGTAGTGCCTCGTGTATCACCTTCGGGGGTAGAGCACTGTCATGGTTGAAGGGTCCATTGCGGATTACTTCGCCATAGCAAACTCCGAATACCGAAGAGTGCAATCACGGGAGACAGACATCGGGTGCTAACGTCCGGTGTCAAGAGGGAAACAACCCAGACCGCCAGCTAAGGTCCCTAAATATTGCTAAGTGGGAAACGAAGTGGGAAGGCTAAAACAGTCAGGAGGTTGGCTTAGAAGCAGCCACCCTTTAAAGAAAGCGTAATAGCTCACTGATCGAGTCGTCCTGCGCGGAAGATGTAACGGGGCTAAGCAATATACCGAAGCTGCGGATGCGAGCTTGCTCGCATGGTAGGAGAGCGTTCTGTAAGCCTGTGAAGGTGTCTTGTAAAGGATGCTGGAGGTATCAGAAGTGCGAATGCTGACATGAGTAGCGATAAAGGGGGTGAAAGGCCCCCTCGCCGTAAGCCCAAGGTTTCCTACGCAACGTTCATCGGCGTAGGGTGAGTCGGCCCCTAAGGCGAGGCAGAGATGCGTAGCTGATGGGAAGCAGGTTAATATTCCTGCACCGTCGTATGATGCGATGGGGGGACGGATCGCGGAAGGTTGTCCGGGTGTTGGAAGTCCCGGTCCCTGCAGTGGAGAAGGCGCTTAGGCAAATCCGGGCGCGTAATTCAAGGCTGTGGGGCGAGCGAACTTGTTCGCGAAGCAATTGGAAGTGGTTCCAAGAAAAGCCTCTAAGCTTCAGTCATACGAGACCGTACCGCAAACCGACACAGGTGGGCGAGATGAGTATTCTAAGGCGCTTGAGAGAACTCGGGAGAAGGAACTCGGCAAATTGGTACCGTAACTTCGGGATAAGGTACGCCCTTGTAGCTTGACTGGCCTGCGCCAGGAGGGTGAAGGGGTTGCAATAAACTGGTGGCTGCGACTGTTTAATAAAAACACAGCACTCTGCAAACACGAAAGTGGACGTATAGGGTGTGACGCCTGCCCGGTGCCGGAAGATTAAATGATGGGGTGCAAGCTCTTGATTGAAGTCCCGGTAAACGGCGGCCGTAACTATAACGGTCCTAAGGTAGCGAAATTCCTTGTCGGGTAAGTTCCGACCTGCACGAATGGCGTAACGATGGCCACACTGTCTCCTCCCGAGACTCAGCGAAGTTGAAGTGTTTGTGATGATGCAATCTACCCGCGGCTAGACGGAAAGACCCCATGAACCTTTACTGTAGCTTTGCATTGGACTTTGAACCGGTCTGTGTAGGATAGGTGGGAGGCTTTGAAGCAGGAACGCTAGTTTCTGTGGAGCCGTCCTTGAAATACCACCCTGGCTTGTTTGAGGTTCTAACCTAGGTCCGTAATCCGGATCGGGGACAGTGCATGGTAGGCAGTTTGACTGGGGCGGTCTCCTCCCAAAGTGTAACGGAGGAGTACGAAGGTACGCTAGGTACGGTCGGAAATCGTGCTGATAGTGCAATGGCAAAAGCGTGCTTAACTGCGAGACTGACAAGTCGAGCAGGTGCGAAAGCAGGTCATAGTGATCCGGTGGTTCTGTATGGAAGGGCCATCGCTCAACGGATAAAAGGTACTCTGGGGATAACAGGCTGATACCGCCCAAGAGTTCATATCGACGGCGGTGTTTGGCACCTCGATGTCGGCTCATCTCATCCTGGGGCTGTAGCCGGTCCCAAGGGTATGGCTGTTCGCCATTTAAAGAGGTACGTGAGCTGGGTTTAAAACGTCGTGAGACAGTTTGGTCCCTATCTGCCGTGGGCGTTGGAAGTTTGAAGGGGGCTGCTCCTAGTACGAGAGGACCGGAGTGGACGAACCTCTGGTGTACCGGTTGTCACGCCAGTGGCATCGCCGGGTAGCTATGTTCGGAAGAGATAACCGCTGAAAGCATCTAAGCGGGAAACTCGCCTTAAGATGAGACTTCCCTAGGAACTCGATTCCTTTGAAGGGTCGTTCGAGACCAGGACGTTGATAGGTCAGGTGTGGAAGCGCAGTAATGCGTTAAGCTAACTGATACTAATTGCCCGTAAGGCTTGATCCTATAACCAGTGTGTTTTTCCTGGTGTGAGGCGCGTGTGCCCTGTATGGCGCTGATACGCTCACAACCCAAACTACACGTAGTACTACGCTTCTTCTGAATTGGTTTTGTTGCACACCGAGTGCAGCAGAACATACAAGTTATGCCTGATGACCATAGCGAGTTGGAACCACCCCTTCCCATCCCGAACAGGACCGTGAAACGACTCCACGCCGATGATAGTGCGGATACCCGTGTGAAAGTAGGTAATCGTCAGGCTCCCCTAAAGACCCCTTGCTACAACGCGTAGCAAGGGGTTTTTGCTTTGTGCGCGTCCAATGGCTCGCGGGATTCTTCCTTTGAAATTCCCCGCGCGATTCATTGGCTTGGGGACCCTCGGCAGTTACAGGATCTCGTTGGATTCATCAGGAATAGAATCGGGCTTCGACTATGGCGCTCATTTTTATTCATTCAGAGTCATTAGAGGCTCCGATTCCTACGTCAAGAACAAGTCATTTTGTATCCCCCTCGGTTGTGGGCGACATGATGGGGCGGGGCTTCTGGTGAGAAGCGCGATGCGCATTTCCAATCGACCTCTGAAAATGGATTGGTGGGCATCAACATTTGACATTTTCTGTCGTTATCGTATTGCCAGTTTCATTCGGTAATACGAGCACAACCCGGCTATCACAGCGGGTTCGAATCAGTGACAGAAAAAATGAACCAGATATTTGTTCCGAAGCGAGAGCTTCCGCCTGTAGTCGTCATTTCCCTAGTGGATAGCGATGTCCGTCGCACCCACATTACCGCGCAACTGACGGGGGCCGGCGTTCCCTTTCGCTTCTTCGATGCGAAGCGTATCCAGGCCTACCCGCCCGAGTACGACGCTGCTACGCGTCTGCAGATGTACGCCAACCATCTGACGCTCGGCGAAGTGGGGTGTTACGACAGTCATTACCGGATTTGGCAGGATCTGGCGCGCTCTAATGACGACATCTGGTGCGTCTTGGAGGACGATATCGAGCTGGCGCCGGATTTCTCCCAGCGGCTGGCCGCAGCGATGGACGTTTCGGTACCGTGGGGGCTCATGCGGCTGAAAGACGCTGGCTCCGCGGGGCGTTGGCAGGTCGCCGAATTGCCTGACGGCGGGGCACTGAATGATCATCGCAAGCAACCTGGCGGCACCCAGGCTTACCTCATTCGTCGCGATGCGGCATTGACGCTTCTGGAGTACGGCAAACGCATGATTCATCCCGTTGACGACATGCTGAATCGCAACTGGGAGCATGGCGTTCGGATGATCTCCATGGCACCGGATATTGTGCTCGACCGGGGGGATGACCTAGGTACGACTATCGTGGGCCGCCAGAAGGCTAAGCGAAGCATTTCTCAGAAGCTCAGGCGCGAATTCCATATGGGGCGCGATAGTCTGAACCGGTACATCGACGCCTGGCGCCGTCGCTTGCTGACGCCAGCACGACGCTGGGAATGAGCGTGATCCGGACGAATTTCACATATCCAAGCAAATCAACGACTTGCCGCATATAGTGAAAATCCGCAGAGCATCAGGCACAAAAACTGCGTATTTAATGCATGGAAGGTGTTGACAAGGCTGAGGGACATCTCCATAATTGCAAATTCTCTGCGGAGGGGTGCCCGAGTGGCTAAAGGGGGCAGACTGTAAATCTGTTGGCTTACGCCTACGTTGGTTCGAATCCAACCTCCTCCACCAGAATGCGGAAGTAACAAGCGTCGGAAACCTTGGTCTCCGGCGCTTGTTATCAAGAGGCGAGAGTCGGAATCCAAGCGGGTGTAGCTCAATGGTAGAGCAGAAGCCTTCCAAGCTTATGACGAGGGTTCGATTCCCTTCACCCGCTCCAGGTGACGCGCAGACGCAGTAGTAGTTAAGGATTCGCCCATGTGGCTCAGTGGTAGAGCACTCCCTTGGTAAGGGAGAGGTCGGCAGTTCGATCCTGCCCATGGGCACCAAAAGATAGTGTGAAGCGCGGCAGTCAACATGCCGAGCAATCTCGGCAATAGATAACCCGTTAGGAGTCGGAAATGGCAAAGGAAAAATTCGAGCGGACTAAGCCGCACGTGAACGTCGGCACCATCGGTCACGTTGACCATGGCAAGACCACCCTGACGGCTGCTATCGCAACGGTTCTGTCGTCGAAGTTCGGCGGTCAGGCCAAGAAGTACGACGAAATCGACGCAGCACCGGAAGAAAAGGCACGCGGTATTACCATCAACACCGCGCACATCGAGTACGAAACGGCTAACCGCCACTACGCACACGTTGACTGCCCGGGCCACGCCGACTACGTCAAGAACATGATTACCGGTGCTGCCCAGATGGACGGCGCTATCCTGGTTTGCTCGGCCGCCGACGGCCCGATGCCGCAAACGCGTGAGCACATCCTGTTGGCCCGTCAGGTTGGCGTGCCGTACATCATCGTGTTCCTGAACAAGTGCGACATGGTCGACGACGCCGAGCTGCTCGAGCTGGTCGAAATGGAAGTTCGCGAACTTCTGTCGAAGTATGACTTCCCGGGCGACGACCTGCCGATCATCAAGGGTTCCGCCAAGCTGGCGCTGGAAGGCGACAAGGGCGAACTCGGCGAAGAAGCCATCATGAAGCTGGCTGAAGCCCTCGACACGTACATCCCGACGCCGGAGCGCGCTATCGACAAGGCATTCCTGATGCCGGTGGAAGACGTGTTCTCGATCTCGGGTCGCGGTACCGTTGTGACCGGTCGTGTTGAGTCGGGCGTGATCAAGGTCGGCGAAGAAATCGAAATCGTCGGTATCGTGCCGACGGTCAAGACGATTTGCACGGGCGTTGAAATGTTCCGCAAGCTGCTCGACCAAGGTCAGGCTGGCGACAACGTCGGTATTCTGCTGCGCGGCACGAAGCGTGAAGATGTTCAGCGTGGTCAGGTTCTGGCCAAGCCGGGTTCGATCACGCCGCACACGGACTTCACGGGCGAAGTGTACGTTCTGTCGAAGGATGAAGGTGGTCGTCACACTCCGTTCTTCAACAACTACCGTCCGCAGTTCTACTTCCGCACGACGGACGTGACTGGCTCGATCACCCTGCCGGAAGGCAAGGAAATGGTCATGCCGGGCGACAACGTGTCGATCAGCGTCAAGCTGATTGCCCCGATCGCCATGACTGAAGGTCTGCGTTTCGCAATTCGCGAAGGTGGCCGTACTGTCGGCGCCGGCGTGGTAGCAAAGATCGTAGCTTAAGCCGGTACCTTAACGGTCCGCGCTTACGGGGTCAGCTTTTGGCGGCTGGCCCCTCTGCTGTTTTAGGGGTATAGCTCAACTGGCAGAGCGTCGGTCTCCAAAACCGAAGGTTGGGGGTTCGATTCCCTCTGCCCCTGCCAAAACAACTGTCTGCAAGCTGGAAATGGCGAATTCTCCCGTAGAAACTGTGCGTACGACTGGCGACAAGCTGCTGCTGGCACTGGCCGGGCTGCTGGTGATTGCTGGCGTCGTGGCGTTCTACGCGTTGGAGCAACAGGCACTTTATGTGCGCGTTGCTGCCATCGTCGTCGTTCTGGCCATCGCAGCAGGTGTTGCATTGGCATCGCAAACCGGCAAAGGCTTCCTGGCTTTTGCCAAGGATGCGTATCGGGAAGTGGGTAAGGTCGTTTGGCCGACCCGTAAAGAGGCCGCTCAAACGACCGCGATTGTCTTCGCGTTCGTCATCGTCATGGCGCTGTATCTGTGGATCAGCGACAAGACGATTGAATGGGCAGTGTTCTCTTTGATTCTTGGCTGGAAATGATATGTCTGATACCGGGGCTGCACCGAGTAAGAAGCGCTGGTACGTCGTTCATGCTTATTCCGGCATGGAAAAGAGCGTAGCCAAAGCGCTTCGTGAGCGCATTGCGCGCGCTGGCATGGAAGACTACTTCGGCGAGATTCTCGTTCCGACCGAAGAAGTTGTTGAAACAAAGGGTGGCCACAAGTCGGTCACCGAACGTCGTTTCTTCCCCGGCTATGTGCTGTGTGAGATGGAAATGACGGACGACACGTGGCACTTGGTCAAGAACACCGCCAAGGTCACCGGTTTTGTCGGCGGTACGGGTAATCGCCCGATTCCGATTCGGCAGGCTGAGGTCGACAAGATCATGTCGCAAATCAAGGACGGGGTGGAAAAGCCGCGTCCCAAGACGTTGTTCGAGGTGGGCGAGCTGGTTCGAGTCAAGGATGGTCCTTTCACGGACTTCAACGGCTCGGTGGAAGAAGTGAATTACGAAAAATCTCGCCTCCGTGTTTCCGTCACCATTTTCGGACGGGCGACTCCGGTAGAACTGGAGTTCGGACAGGTCGAAAAGATCTAAGAATAAAATGCGCCGGCGCGACGTCCGGCGCGTTTTTGCGTTGGTGACAGCCGTCGCCGAGGAGCGCCAGTAGCCGATTTCCGGTGAAAACGCGCTATGACTCAACCCCGAATATGCGCCACATATTCGTTCCGGAGTAAACCATGGCAAAGAAAATCATCGGCTTTATCAAGCTGCAGATTCCTGCAGGTAAAGCCAATCCGTCGCCCCCCGTGGGCCCGGCACTGGGTCAACGCGGCCTGAACATCATGGAGTTCTGCAAGGCGTTCAACGCGCAAACGCAGAGCCTCGAACCGGGTCTGCCGATTCCGGTGGTGATCACCGCATTTGCGGACAAGAGCTTCACGTTCGTCCTGAAGACCCCGCCGGCAACGGTGCTGATCAAGAAGGCTGCCAACCTGCAAAAGGGTTCGAGCAAGCCGCACACCGACAAGGTGGGCAAGATCACCCGCGCACAAGCGGAAGAAATCGCGAAGACCAAGATGCCTGACCTTACCGCCTCCGATCTGGACGCTGCGGTTCGCACCATCGCTGGCAGCGCACGTTCGATGGGCATCACGGTGGAGGGTCTGTAATGGCTAAGATCTCGAAGCGTCAACAAGCACTGGCCGCCAAGGTCGATCGCAACAAGCTGTACCCGGTCGGCGACGCCCTGGCACTGGTCAAGGAATGCGCAAGCGCCAAGTTCGACGAGTCGATCGACGTCGCCGTGCAACTGGGCGTGGATGCGAAGAAGTCGGACCAAGTGGTTCGTGGCTCGGTCGTTCTGCCGGCAGGTACCGGTAAGTCGGTTCGTGTGGCCGTGTTCGCCCAAGGCGACAAGGCTGAGCAAGCCAAGGCTGCCGGCGCCGAAATCGTCGGTATGGAAGACCTGGCCGAGCAGATCAAGGCCGGCAACATGGACTTCGACATCGTGATCGCTTCGCCGGACACGATGCGTATCGTCGGTACGCTGGGTCAGATCCTTGGCCCGCGCGGCCTGATGCCGAACCCGAAGGTTGGCACGGTGACCCCGGACGTTGCTACGGCTGTGAAGAACGCCAAGGCGGGTCAGGTGCAGTTCCGCGTCGACAAGGGCGGCATCATTCACGCCACCATCGGTCGCGCTTCGTTCGAACCGGCAGCGTTGCAACAGAACCTTTCGGCGCTGTTGGAAGCCCTGACGAAGGCCAAGCCGGCCTCGAGCAAGGGTGTCTACCTGCGCAAGATCGCTCTGTCGAGCACGATGGGCGTTGGCGTGCGTGTGGACCAGGCTAGCCTGGCTGCCTAAGTCAGCGTAAGCCACAGTATCGCAATCGCAGGGTGATGGCGTCCCCTGCGACGGCTGAGATCCCAGAGATCGAAAGCCAGTAGCAAAAGACTTTGGGCGGAAGCGAGTTCTTCGGAATGCGCTTCCGGTTATCAAAGACCGTTGGCGGGAATGGGCATTGACTGACGCTCCCTTAATACGCCAGCCAACGCAGATGGCGAACCCGAACAAGTTATGCAGTCGCACCCTCGCACACGGGCAACCGGGCGCGAAGGTTGAAACTCCAGACATGTCGGTAAGCCGTTAGTGGAACGGCGTCACCATGAGGTGATGTCAATTTTGGAGGTTAACCGTGGCACTTAATCTTGATGATAAGAAAGCCGTCGTGGCTGAAGTATCGGCGCAAGTCGCCGGCGCTTCGACCATCGTTGTGGCTGAATATCGCGGAATCACGGTTGGCGATCTGACGAAGCTTCGCGCCAATGCGCGTCAGCAAGGCGTCTACCTGCGCGTTCTGAAGAACACGCTGGCACGCCGCGCGGTGGAAAACACCCCGTTTGCTGACCTGGCTGAGCAGATGACCGGTCCTCTGATCTACGGTATCTCGACGGATCCCGTAGCCGCTGCGAAAGTCTTGAACGACTTTTCGAAGGGCAACGACAAGTTGATCTTGAAGGCCGGCTCGTACGACGGCAAGGTGATGGACAAGGCAGGCGTGCAAGCGCTGGCCTCGATCCCGAGCCGCGACGAACTGCTCGCGAAGTTGCTGGGTGTCATGCAAGCGCCGGTTTCCGGCTTTGCTCGCGTCCTGGCTGCCGTGGCCGAGAAGAAGCAAGCGGAAGCTGCTTAATTCTCGACCCGGTTACACGATCGCTGACTTCGGTCCGAACACAATCTAGGAGTTTTACAAATGGCAATCACGAAAGACGAAATCATCGAAGCCGTAGGCGCGATGTCGGTTATGGAACTGAACGACCTGGTCAAGGCGTTCGAAGAGAAGTTCGGCGTGTCGGCTGCTGCCCTGGCAGTTGCTGGCCCGGCTGGTGCTGGCGGCGGTGCTGCTGCTGCTGAAGAGCAAACCGAATTCAACGTCATCCTGGCAGAAGTCGGTGCAAACAAGGTCGGCGTCATTAAGGCCGTCCGCGAAATCACCGGCCTGGGCCTGAAGGAAGCCAAGGATCTGGTTGATGGCGCTCCGAAGGCTGTCAAGGAAGGCGTCGACAAGGCTGCTGCTGAAGAAGCCAAGAAGAAGCTGGAAGAAGCCGGCGCCAAGGTCGAAGTCAAGTAATTCGGCTCTGCGCGTAGGGAAGGCTGGCGACGAAAAGTCGTCAGCCTTTTTGTGCTTTCAGGAGATGCAAATCCCACAAAGGATGTGCGGATTTCGAAAGCTGGCGTGAAGCAACGCCAAGTGATTGAAAGTAAAACGATTTCGCCGAAGCCCATGCAAGTCACGCTGTTTCAAACGCGCGTCTCATCGGCAAACTGAGCGAAAGGCAGTATCAGAGAAGTAGCGAAGGCGTATCGAAGAGGCCAAAGAAAAAATCGTGCGGCACTGAGTCGGCAGCGGTTTTCTCTTTGTCTTCTGAAGCGACTGCAGAAGGCAAGTTTGGTCGGGCGACGGGCAACACAGGCATCCGTCGCCGTCAGCCAGCGGTTGGTAGCGGCCAACCACCAAGCTCGTTGCTCCATGGCAAGCCCGCCGTGGAGGACGTCTGGTCTCAGTCGATGAACACCCGTTGGCGATGCCTGCCGTCGTCGTCAGCGTAGTGATTCGGAGATCGTAATGCACTATTCCTTCACCGAGAAGAAACGCATTCGCAAGAGTTTTGCGAAGCGTCCGACCGTGCACAAGGTGCCGTTTTTGCTGGCCACCCAGCTCGCCTCGTACACATCGTTCTTGCAAGCCGATACGCTTGCATCGGAGCGGAAGCCGGAGGGTCTGCAAGCAGCCTTCTCCTCCATTTTCCCGATCGTTTCTCACAACGGGTTCGCACGCCTGGAGTTTGTCAGCTATTTGCTTGGTACTCCCGCGTTCGATGTCAAGGAATGTCAACAGCGCGGCCTGACCTTTTGCTCGGCTCTGCGCGCCAAGGTTCGTCTGGTGATTCTCGACAAGGAATCGCCCAACAAGCCGGTAGTCAAGGAAGTGAAGGAACAGGAAGTGTACATGGGCGAAATTCCGCTCATGACCTCGACGGGTTCCTTCGTTATCAATGGCACGGAACGTGTCATCGTCTCGCAGCTGCACCGTTCGCCGGGCGTGTTCTTCGAACACGACAAGGGCAAGACGCACAGCTCGGGTAAGCTGCTTTTCTCCGCGCGTATCATCCCCTACCGCGGCTCGTGGCTGGACTTCGAATTCGACCCGAAGGACATCCTGTACTTCCGCGTCGACCGCCGTCGCAAGATGCCGGTCACGATCCTGCTCAAGGCGATTGGCCTGACGCCGGAACAGATCCTCGCCAACTTCTTCGTGTTCGACAACTTCAAGCTGATGCCGGAAGGCGCACAGATGGAGTTCGTGCCGGAGCGTCTGCGCGGTGAAGTTGCGCGTTTCGACATTACGGATCGCGAAGGCAAGGTCATCGTCCAGAAGGACAAGCGCGTCAACGCCAAGCACATCCGTGATCTGGAGAACGCCAACACCAAGTTCATCTCGGTGCCGGAAGACTACCTGCTCGGCCGTGTGCTCGCGAAGAACGTGATCGATGGCGATACCGGCGAAGTGATCGCCAACGCCAACGACGAAATCACCGAAAGCGTGCTGGTCAAGCTGCGCGAGTCGGGCGTGTCGGACATCCAGACGCTGTACACGAACGATCTGGATCAGGGTTCGTACATCTCGGCCACGCTGCGTATCGACGAAACCGCCGACCAGACGGCCGCGCGTATCGCGATCTATCGCATGATGCGCCCGGGCGAGCCGCCGACCGAAGATGCGGTCGAGGCCCTGTTCAACCGTCTGTTCTACAGCGAAGAAGCGTACGACCTGTCGAAGGTGGGTCGTATGAAGTTCAACCGTCGTGTTGGCCGTGACGAAGTGCTCGGACCGATGACGCTGGAAGACGACGACATTCTCGCGACGATCAAGATCCTGGTGGATCTGCGTAACGGCCGCGGCGAAGTCGACGATATCGACCACTTGGGTAACCGTCGTGTGCGTTGCGTCGGCGAACTGGCCGAGAACCAGTTCCGCGCCGGTCTGGTGCGTGTCGAGCGCGCTGTGAAGGAACGTCTGGGTCAGGCCGAGTCGGAAAACCTGATGCCGCACGACCTGATCAACAGCAAGCCGATCTCGTCTGCCATTCGCGAGTTCTTCGGTTCGTCGCAGTTGTCGCAGTTCATGGACCAGACCAACCCGCTGTCGGAAATCACGCACAAGCGTCGCGTTTCCGCACTGGGCCCGGGCGGTCTGACGCGCGAGCGTGCAGGCTTTGAAGTTCGCGACGTGCATCCGACTCACTACGGTCGCGTGTGCCCGATTGAAACGCCGGAAGGTCCGAACATCGGTCTGATCAACTCGCTGGCGCTGTATGCCCGCCTGAACGAGTACGGCTTCCTCGAGACGCCGTATCGCAAGGTGGTGGACGGCAAGGTCACCGACCAGATCGACTACCTGTCGGCCATTGAAGAAGGTCGTTACGTGATCGCTCAGGCGAACGCGTCGATCGGCGAAAACGGCGAACTGACCGACGAACTGGTCTCGTCGCGTGAAGCTGGCGAAACGCTGATGGTCACGCCGGACCGCATCCAGTACATGGACGTGGCGCCGTCGCAGATCGTGTCAGTGGCAGCCTCGCTGATTCCGTTCCTCGAGCACGATGACGCGAACCGTGCATTGATGGGTTCGAACATGCAGCGCCAGGCCGTGCCTTGCCTGCGTCCGGAAAAAGCGGTGGTCGGTACGGGTATCGAACGTACGGTGGCCGTTGACTCGGGTACGACCGTGCAGGCGTTCCGTGGCGGTGTGGTCGACTACGTCGATGCCGGCCGTGTGGTGATTCGCGTGAACGATGACGAAGCCGTTGCCGGTGAAGTCGGCGTGGACATCTACAACCTGATCAAGTACACGCGTTCGAACCAGAACACCAACATCAACCAGCGCCCGATCGTGGAAGTGGGCGACAAGGTGGCGCGCGGCGATGTGATTGCCGACGGCGCGTCGACCGATCTGGGTGAGCTGGCGCTGGGTCAGAACATGCTGATCGCGTTCATGCCGTGGAACGGCTACAACTTCGAGGATTCGATCCTGATCTCGGAGCGCGTCGTTGCGGAAGACCGTTACACGTCGATTCACATCGAAGAGCTGAACGTGGTCGCTCGCGACACGAAGCTTGGACCTGAAGAAATCACGCGCGACATCTCGAACCTGGCGGAAGTGCAACTGAGCCGTCTGGACGAGTCGGGCATCGTGTACATCGGCGCGGAAGTCGAAGCCGGTGACGTGATGGTGGGCAAGGTCACGCCGAAGGGCGAAACCCAGCTTACGCCGGAAGAAAAGCTGCTGCGTGCGATCTTCGGCGAGAAGGCGTCGGACGTGAAGGACACCTCGCTGCGCGTGCCGTCCGGCATGAGCGGTACGGTGATCGACGTGCAAGTGTTCACGCGTGAAGGTATCCAGCGCGACAAGCGCGCTCAACAGATCATCGACGATGAACTGAAGGGCTACCGCCTGGACCTGAACGACCAGCTGCGTATCGTGGAAGGCGATGCATTCCAGCGTCTGGAGCGCTTCCTGGTGGGCAAGACGGCCAATGGCGGTCCGAAGAAGCTCGCCAAGGGCACCAAGCTCACGAAGGAATACCTGGCCGATCTGGATCGCTACCACTGGTTCGATATTCGTCTGGCCGACGACGAAGCTGCGCAACAGCTCGAGCAGATCAAGGAATCGATCGAGCAGAAGCGTCACCAGTTCGATCTGGCTTTCGAAGAGAAGCGCAAGAAGCTCACGCAAGGCGACGAACTGCCGCCGGGCGTGCTGAAGATGGTCAAGGTGTACCTGGCGGTCAAGCGTCGTCTGCAGCCTGGCGACAAGATGGCCGGCCGTCACGGTAACAAGGGCGTGGTCTCGAAGATCGTGCCGATCGAGGATATGCCGTACATGGCCGATGGCCGTCCGGCCGACATCGTGCTCAACCCGCTCGGCGTGCCGTCGCGGATGAACGTGGGTCAGATTCTCGAGTCGCACCTCGGCTGGGCAGCGAAGGGTCTGGGCTGGCGTATCGGCGAAATGCTGCAAGCGCACACCAAGGTCCAGGAAGTTCGCAAGTTCCTGACGAAGATCTACAACGAGAGCGGTCAGCAAGAAGATATCGACAGCCTGTCGGACGACGAAATCATGTCGCTGGCGCGCAACCTGCAGAACGGTGTGCCGTTCGCTACGCCGGTGTTCGATGGTGCGCATGAAGAGGAAATCCGTCGCATGCTGGATCTGGCGTTCCCGGATCACATTGCGAAGGAACTCGGCATGACGCCGTCGAAGAACCAGGTCACGCTGTTCGACGGCCGTACGGGTGAAGCATTTGAGCGTCCGGTCACGTGCGGCTTCATGCACATGCTCAAGCTGCACCACTTGGTCGACGACAAGATGCACGCGCGTTCGACCGGTCCGTACTCGCTGGTGACGCAACAGCCGTTGGGCGGTAAGGCTCAGTTCGGTGGTCAGCGCTTCGGTGAAATGGAAGTGTGGGCACTGGAAGCCTATGGCGCATCGTATGTGCTGCAGGAAATGCTGACCGTGAAGTCGGATGACGTGACGGGTCGTACGAAGGTGTACGAGAACCTCGTCAAGGGCGATCACGTGATCGATGCCGGCATGCCGGAATCGTTCAACGTGCTGGTCAAGGAAATCCGTTCGCTCGGTATCGATATCGACCTGGAGCGCGGTTAATCGCGTTCAGGCAACAGGAGAAAGCAATGAAAGCTTTGCTCGATCTATTCAAGCAAGTCCAGCAGGACGAACAGTTCGACGCGATCAAGATCGGTCTGGCTTCGCCGGACAAGATCCGTTCGTGGTCGTTCGGCGAAGTGAAGAAGCCGGAAACGATCAACTACCGGACTTTCAAGCCCGAGCGTGACGGTCTGTTCTGCGCAAAGATTTTCGGTCCGATCAAGGACTACGAATGCCTTTGCGGCAAGTACAAGCGCCTGAAGCACCGTGGCGTGATCTGCGAGAAGTGCGGCGTGGAAGTCACGCTGGCGAAGGTGCGTCGCGAACGCATGGGCCACATTGAGCTGGCCTCGCCGGTCGCGCACATCTGGTTCCTGAAGTCGCTGCCGTCGCGTCTGGGCATGGTGCTCGACATGACGCTGCGCGACATCGAACGCGTGCTGTACTTCGAAGCCTATGTGGTCCTCGAACCTGGCATGACGCCGCTCAAGCGTTGCCAGATCATGACGGAAGAGGATTACTACAACAAGGTCGAGGAATACGGCGACGAATTCCGTGCCGAAATGGGTGCGGAAGGCGTGCGCGAACTGCTGCGCTCGATCGACATCGACCAGCAGGTCGAGCATCTGCGCGCCGAGCTGCAAGCCACGGGCTCGGAAGCCAAGATCAAGAAGTACGCCAAGCGCCTGAAGGTGCTCGAGGCTTTCCAACGCTCGGGCATCAAGCCCGAGTGGATGGTGCTCGAAGTGCTGCCGGTGCTCCCGCCTGAGCTGCGCCCGCTGGTGCCGCTCGACGGTGGCCGCTTCGCGACCTCGGATCTGAACGATCTGTATCGCCGCGTTATCAACCGTAACAACCGTCTGAAGCGTCTGCTCGAGCTGAAGGCCCCGGACATCATCGTGCGCAACGAAAAGCGCATGCTGCAAGAGTCCGTGGACTCGCTGCTCGACAACGGCCGTCGCGGTAAGGCGATGACCGGTGCGAACAAGCGTCCGCTCAAGTCGCTGGCCGACATGATCAAGGGTAAGAGCGGTCGTTTCCGTCAGAACCTGCTGGGTAAGCGCGTTGACTACTCGGGCCGTTCGGTGATTACCGTGGGCCCGACGCTCAAGCTGCATCAGTGCGGTCTGCCGAAGCTGATGGCGCTCGAACTCTTCAAGCCGTTCATCTTCCACAAGCTGGAAGTGATGGGCGTGGCGACGACCATCAAGGCCGCGAAGAAGGAAGTCGAGAACCAGACGGCGGTGGTGTGGGACATCCTCGAAGAGGTGATCCGCGAGCACCCGATCATGCTGAACCGCGCACCGACGCTGCACCGTCTGGGTATCCAGGCGTTTGAGCCGGTGCTGATCGAAGGCAAGGCAATTCAGCTTCACCCGCTGGTTTGCGCGGCGTTCAACGCCGACTTCGACGGTGACCAGATGGCCGTTCACGTGCCGCTGTCGCTCGAAGCGCAGATGGAAGCGCGTACCCTGATGCTGGCCTCGAACAACGTGTTGTTCCCGGCTAACGGCGATCCGTCGATCGTGCCGTCGCAGGATATCGTGCTGGGTCTGTACTACGCGACGCGTGACAAGATCAACGGCCGTGGCGAAGGCCTGTCGTTCATCGACGTCTCGGAAGTGCTGCGTGCGTACGACAACAAGGAAGTCGAACTGGCTTCGCGTGTGAACGTGCGTATCACGGAGTACACGGTCGATCCGGAAACGGGCGAAAAGACGCCGAAGATCACGCTGTACCCGACGACTGTCGGCCGCGCGATCCTGTCGGAAATTCTGCCGCCGGGCCTGCCGTTCTCGGTCCTGAACAAGTCGCTCAAGAAGAAGGAAATCTCGAAGCTGATCAACACGGCGTTCCGCCGCTGCGGTCTGCGCGAGACGGTGATCTTCGTCGACAAGCTGATGCAGTCGGGCTTCCGCCTGGCAACGCGTGCCGGTATCTCGATCTGCGTCGACGACATGCTCGTGCCGACGAAGAAGGAAGAGCTGATCGGCGAAGCGTCGAAGAAGGTCAAGGAATATGACCGTCAGTACATGTCGGGTCTGGTCACGGCGCAAGAGCGTTACAACAACGTCGTGGACATTTGGGGTGCTACCGGTGACGCCGTGGGTAAGGCGATGATGGAGCAGCTCTCGAAGGAAAAGACGATCGATCGCGACGGCAACTCCGTGGATCAGGAGTCGTTCAACTCGATTTACATGATGGCCGACTCCGGTGCTCGCGGTTCGAGCGCCCAGATTCGCCAGCTCGCCGGTATGCGTGGCCTGATGGCCAAGCCGGACGGCTCGATTATCGAGACGCCGATTACCGCGAACTTCCGCGAAGGCCTGAACGTGTTGCAGTACTTCATCTCGACCCACGGTGCACGTAAGGGTCTGGCCGATACGGCACTGAAGACGGCAAACTCGGGTTACCTGACGCGTCGTCTGGTTGACGTGACGCAGGATCTGGTCGTGGTCGAAGACGATTGCGGCACGACCAACGGCGTGGCGATGAAGGCGCTGGTCGAGGGCGGTGAAGTGGTCGAAGCCCTGCGTGACCGTATTCTGGGTCGCGTGGCAGTGGCTGACGTCGTGAATCCGGAAACGCAGGAAACGGTGTACGAAGCGGGCACGCTGCTGGACGAAGACGCCGTCGAAATGATCGAAACGCTGGGTATCGACGAAGTGCGCGTGCGCACGCCGTTGACCTGCGATACGCGCTACGGTCTGTGCGCAGCCTGCTATGGCCGCGATCTGGGTCGTGGTTCGCGCGTGAACGTCGGCGAAGCCGTCGGCGTGATCGCAGCGCAGTCGATCGGCGAACCGGGCACGCAGCTCACGATGCGTACGTTCCACATCGGTGGTGCGGCATCGCGTGCGGCAGTGGCCTCGTCGATTGAAGCCAAGTCGAACGGTACGGTTCGCTTCACGGCGACCATGCGTTACGTGACGAATGGCCGTGGCGAGCAGATCGCGATCTCGCGTTCGGGCGAAATCCTGATCACGGACGATCATGGCCGTGAGCGCGAGCGTCACAAGGTGCCGTACGGCGCCACGCTGCTGCAACTGGACGGTGCACAGGTCAAGGCCGGTGCCCAACTGGGTACGTGGGATCCGCTGACGCGCCCGATCATTACCGAACACGGCGGTATCGCCAAGTTCGAGAACGTCGAGGAAGGGGTCACGGTTGCCAAGCAGATCGACGATGTGACGGGTCTGTCCACGCTGGTCGTGATCGATCCGAAGCGTCGTGGTCCGGCGTCGAAGAACGTGCGTCCGCAGGTCAAGCTGCTCGACGAAAACGGTCAGGAAGTGAAGATCCCGGGTACCGATCACGCTGTGACGATCGGCTTCCAGGTCGGTGCACTGATTACCGTCAAGGACGGTCAGCATGTGCCGGTGGGTGAAGTGCTTGCACGTATCCCGACCGAATCGCAGAAGACCCGCGACATTACCGGGGGTCTGCCGCGTGTGGCCGAACTGTTCGAAGCGCGTGCACCGAAGGACGCCGGCATTCTGGCCGAAGTCACGGGCACCACGTCGTTCGGTAAGGACACGAAGGGCAAGCAGCGTCTGGTCATTACCGATCTGGACGGCAACCAGCACGAATTCCTGATTCCGAAGGAAAAGCAGGTGCTGGTGCACGACGGTCAGGTGGTGAACAAGGGCGAAATGATCGTGGACGGCCCGGCCGACCCGCACGACATCCTGCGTTTGCAGGGTATCGAAGCGCTGGCGCGTTACATCGTCGACGAAGTTCAGGACGTGTACCGCTTGCAGGGTGTGAAGATCAACGACAAGCACATCGAGGTGATCGTTCGCCAGATGCTGCGTCGTGTGCAGATCGTCGATTCGGGCGATACGCGCTTCATCACCGGCGAACAGGTCGAACGTTCGGACATGCTCGACGAGAACGACGCCATGAACGCGCAAGACAAGCGTCCGGCGCAGTACGAGAACGTGTTGCTGGGTATTACGAAGGCGTCGCTCTCGACGGACTCGTTCATCTCGGCCGCATCGTTCCAGGAAACGACGCGCGTGTTGACCGAAGCCGCCATCATGGGCAAGAAGGACGACCTGCGTGGCCTGAAGGAAAACGTCATCGTCGGCCGTCTGATCCCGGCAGGTACGGGTCTGGCGTATCACAAGGCTCGCAAGGCCCGCGAGACGTCGGATCGCGAGCGTCACGACCAGATCGCTCTGGAAGAGGCGTTTGCTCCGATGCCGAGTTCGGTGGAAGAGCCCACGGCAGAGTAAATCGGACTGGCGGCGCCGGCGAAAGCGGGCGCTGCCAATCCGGAAACAACGTCGTTACAGAAACGGCACCCTTTGCGGGGTGCCGTTTTTTTTTCGGTAAATATTGTCGTTCGCCGTGTCCCCCGGTATTTTGCGCTCAGCCGGCAAGTGATTTTGTCGTACGGGGTTAAGTGCTTGAAATGACGATATAATTTTCGCTCCTTTAAAGCGATATCGCTCGTCGCGTCCTACGATCCGGAATATGTCGATAACTCCTGTAATTCTGTGTGGTGGCAGCGGTACTCGTTTGTGGCCCCTTTCGCGCGCCAGCTATCCGAAGCAGTATCTCTCGCTAGCCGGTTCCGACACGTTGCTTCAGCAGACGGTGAAGCGCATCGGAACCCTTGAAGGCGCCACCGCGCCACTGATCATCTCCAACAACGAGCAGCGGTTTCTCGTCGCCGAGCAACTGCGCGCCATCGATACGAAGCCGAGCGCCATTGTGCTCGAGCCCGTTGCGCGCAATACCGCCCCCGCAGTCGCCGCCGCGGCGCTGATCGCACTGCGCCAGGATGCCAACG
This sequence comes from Pandoraea apista, assembly GCF_001465595.2. Lineage (NCBI taxonomy): Bacteria > Pseudomonadati > Pseudomonadota > Betaproteobacteria > Burkholderiales > Burkholderiaceae > Pandoraea > Pandoraea apista. The sequence goes on from NZ_CP013481.2 coordinate 328,976, forward strand.
CCATGTTGCTGGTGCTCCCCTCGGATCACGTCATTGCGAACGAGGCGAAATTCCTCGAAGCGGTGCGTGCCGGCCGAACGCTCGCCAACGACGACTTCCTCGTGACGTTCGGCATTCCCCCGGCCTCGCCGCATACCGGCTACGGCTACATTCGTCGTGGCAAGGCGACCGAGGTGTGCGCCAGTGGTTTCCACGTCGATCAGTATGTCGAGAAGCCCGATGCAAAGACTGCGGAGTCGCTGATCGCAGCCGGTCATTGCTATTGGAACAGCGGCATGTTTCTGTTCAAGGCAAAGACCTATCTGGATGAGCTCGAGCGTCTCGCGCCCGAGATGTTCCGGCAGGTGAATGCCGCCGTCGAACATGGCGCCGTCGATATCGACTTCTTCCGTCTGGATCAAGCAAGTCTTGAGGCATGTCCGTCGGATTCGATCGACTATGCCGTCATGGAGAAGGCGCACCGTGCGGCAGTGGTCGACGCCGACGGTCTCGGGTGGAACGACATTGGCTCATGGTCGGCGGTCGCCGAGATCGCCGAACGCGACGGGGATGGCAACAGCCTTCTGGGCGACGTTGTGGCGCGCGGCGTCAAGAACAGTTACGTGCGCAGCGAGAGCCGCATGGTCGCAGCGATCGGTGTCGACGACCTTGTGATCGTGGAGACGCCGGACGTTGTGCTGGTCGCGTCGAAGGACCGTGTGCAGGAGGTGAAATCCGTCGTCGAAAAGCTGATCGCCGAAGGCCGCTCCGAATCGGTCTTCCACCAGCGGGTCTTTCGGCCGTGGGGCAGCTACGAAGGGATCTGTGTCGGTGAACGCTTTCAGGTGAAGAAGATTGTCGTGAAGCCGGGGGCGTCGTTGAGCCTGCAGATGCATTTCCACCGCTCGGAGCACTGGGTCGTAGTCAGGGGCACGGCACGTGTGACGAACGGCGAGAACACGATCCTTCTCACCGAGAATCAATCCACGTACATTCCCGTCGGCACGACACACCGGCTTGAGAATCCGGGCAAGGTGCCGCTCGAACTCATTGAAGTGCAATCGGGGGCGTATCTGGGCGAAGACGACATCGTCCGCTTCGAGGACAACTACGGGCGCTCCAAGTAGGTCACGACCTCAGCGTCGATTTCATGAACCGCGGGCAAGGTGCCGCGGTTCATGAAAAACGGCTCTCGCAATGTGAGTCGTTGATGGCGCAGATACGTCAGGCGAATCGGGCGCGAACCTTTCGGCATCGCGCACCGAACCCCGACGTTTTCTCAATCAGAACCCGAAGTGACCCTGAACGTAGACCATGCGCGGTGCGCCGACCATGATGCCGCCGTTCTGGTCGGTGTTACGCGTGTAGAACCGCTTGTCGAACACGTTGTTCACGCCCACGGTGACATCGGCGTTCTTGTAGAACGGCAGCTTGTACATCGCTTGCAGATTCCACACACGGTAGCCGGGCACCTTGCCGTTGGTGCCGTCGGCCGACGGCGCTTCTGTGTTCGCCAGATCCGAGTACTGCGAACTCTGGTGCGTGGTCGAGACGTTGAAGGTCCATTGGCTGATCGTATAACGCGCGCCGAGCGTGTCGGTAAAGCGTGAGTAGAACGGCACGTCGAGACCGGCCGTGGTGCCCGACTTCTGAATTGCGCGAACGTACGTGAAGTTGGCGTACAGGTTCAGGCCGCGCAGCACGCTGTCGCGATCAAAGGTGTAATCGAGCGCCGTTTCGATACCATCGTGGTTCGTCGCGCCGATGTTCTGAAAGGTCGCCGGGCTGACATTCGGCACCTGCAGAATCTGGTTGTCGAACTTCATCTTGAACGCCGTCAACTCGGCCTTCCAGCGGTTATCCGTCCAACGTGTGCCGATTTCATACGTGCGAGCCACTTCCGGCTGGAGCGGGTTCGACGCGGACATCGAATTCAACTGTGTGTTCTGCACCGGGCCGAACGACGTGCTGTAGTCCGCGAAGATCGTCCACGCACTGTTCACCAGATACGACAAGTTGACCGACGGCAGCGGCTTGTTATTGTCGGTGCGGTAGGTGCTGCCCGATGCTTTGTCGACACGTTGCGAGGCGATCATTTCGTAGCGCACGCCCGGCGTGAGGCGCCAGTTGCCCCATGCCATGCGGTCGTCGATGTAGAACGCATTCGCCGACGTGTAGTTATAGAACGTGGTCGTGGCCGACGTGGCGCCGCTGGCAACGTTCACGTTGAAATTGTTGTCGTCGCCGCGCTCGCGGATAAAACGATATCCGACGGTCACGTCGTGCACTGTCGGTCCGAAGCGCAGGCGTTGCGTGTACCGTGGTTCGATACCGAACGTTTGATAGTTGCGCGGCTGGTGAACGCTCACGAGCGGCAACACCGACAGATTGGTCAGCGTGCTTTGACGGTAGCTCTCGTTGTAGAACGTGCGGATCTCGAACTCCTGCGTTTCCGAGATCGTATTCAGATAGCCGAAGTCGAGACCGGTGCGGTTGCCGCTCCAGTAGTCGTTCGGGCGCGTGTTCTGGAACGGATCGGCGTTGTATTGCGCGGCGGTGAGGCCGCCGGGTGTCTTCGACTTGGCGTCGTAGTACGAGATCTTGCCGTAGACCTGCTGGCTCGGCGTCATGTCGTAGCGCCACTTCAACGCGAGATCGTTCACGTTTTCGTCGCTGCCCTTGCGCCAGTCGCGGCCGACCATGCCCGAGTACAGCAGCGCGAGGCCCAGGCCGTTGTCCAGCTGCGTGCCAAGGAACAAGCCGTATTGCGTGTTCGTGCCGCCACCCGTGGTGTAAATGTTCTGACGCACGGTCGCGTCGCCCGTCAGACCCGGCGTACTCGGAATCGAACGCGTCTTGAAGTTGATCACGCCGCCCACGTTCTGCGGCCCGTAGCGCACTGCGCCGCCGCTGCGCACCACGTCGATGCTCTCGATGTTGAAGAGGCTGACCGGCGCGAACGACAACTGGGGCTGGCCATATGGCGCCACCGCCAGCGGAATACCGTCGAGCAGCACCGTCGAGCGCGGGCTGAAACGGCCTGCGAGACCGCGCACACCAATGTTCAGAGAGATGGCGCTGCCGGCGCTGCTGGAGTTGTCGGTGGCCTGCACACCCGGCACCCGGCGTAACACGTCGCCGATGCTGGCGGCGCCGGACGCGTCGATCTGATCCTTCTTGACCACCGTGCGTGCGCCCGGGAATGTCTTCGCGCTGTTGTCCAGCCCCGTGCCGAGCCAGTCGCCCGAGACATTGACGGCGCCGAGTTCGACGTCGGCCCGGGCTTCGGCGGACGTGGCGACCGAGCCCGCTTGCTGCGCGTGCGCGCTGCCGAGTGCTGCCATGAACAACGCGGCGGCGCAGGCCGTGGCGCGGGGCAGTCGACGGTGGGTGGCGAAGCGAGCGACAGGATCGACAGGATCGACAGAATCGACGTGACGGAGAGAGGCGAGGCGGGCGGCGCTGACCATGCCGGGGGTGTCGGCTGCCGCATTTGCACGGCGACTTACGGACATCTTCATCTTGGCGGACCTTCGTGACGGCGAGAGTGTGGCGAGCTTGGCCGCTGGCAGTACCGGAGGTGGCGGTGGCCGCGGCGTTCGGATCGTTATGCGCAACGCGTAAGACGTAATGCGCTGTAATAAAGCGATGCGAAGTATAAATGCAAATCAATCTCATTTTTGATGACGGCTGCCGAGTGCGAGCCGATCGTGGGTATCGGAGGCAACCGTGGACGACGAAAATCAGAGGGAAAGCCGACGTTCCCAACCAAAGTCGAGGGATAGCGTGAAGAAAGGCGTGCGATCGCTTTTACCGAACGTCATTCAACGGACGGTTGAAGGTGTGGCGGTCTTGCGACAGCGGGAGGACGAGCGCGGTATGCCGCGTAATAGACACGCTGGGGTGCGTTGGCGTGCGTTGGGGTGGGACGTCGGATTATCCAGTTTTACTTATCAATCGCCCAAAATCGATTGATTGTTCGCGGCGCGGAGGGCCGCAAGAATAGCGGCTATCGACAGACAAAGACACGTCGCCTGCGCCGGGCGGCGCTATGGAGACAACGCGATGCCGAAGCTCGACGCCCCGACCCATCAGGCCCTTGCCCGCGAGCTGCACGACGCGGAGCGAAATCGCACACCGGTCACGCAGTTTTCCCGTCGCTATCCCGACATGACGATCGCTGATAGTTACGCGATTTCGCAGGCATGGCTGGCGTTGAAATACGCGGAAGGCCGTCGCATGATCGGACACAAGATCGGCCTGACGTCGCGCGCTATGCAAGTTGCTGCGCAGATCACCGAGCCGGATCACGGCACGCTGCTCGACGACATGCTCGTTGCAGACGGCGCGACGCTTGAGGCCTCGCGCTTCATCGTGCCACGGCTCGAAGTGGAGTTGGCATTCATTCTGGCCAAGCCGCTCAAGGGGCCCGGTGTCACGCTGTTTGATGTGCTCGACGCCACGGCCTGGGTGACACCGGCGCTCGAACTGATCGACGGGCGTATCGAGTTGTTCGACCGCGACACGAAGGCGCCGCGCAAGGTCTTCGACACGATTGCCGATAACGCGGCGAACGCGGCGGTGATTCTTGGCGGGCGTCCCGTGAAGCCGGATGCCGTCGATCTTCGCTGGACAGGTGCGCTGCTCTACCGCAACGGCGTGATCGAAGAGTCGGGCCTGAGTGCAGCCGTGCTCAACCATCCGGGCAATGGCATTGCTTGGCTGGCCAACAAACTCGGTGCGTTCGACGAAGGGTTGCAGGCAGGCGAAATTGTGCTGGCCGGGTCGTTCACGCGACCTGTGGCTTGTGCGGCCGGCGATGTCTTCCACGCCGACTATGGCCCGCTCGGCGCCATTGGCGTTCGCTTTGTCTGAGGGGCCTCGCCCCGTTCGTTTGCCCTTCATGGGAGCCGATGTCATGAAAACACCCCCGAATCTCTTCAAGCAGGCACTCGCGCGCGGCGAGCGTCAGATCGGTCTTTGGATGGGGCTGGCGACGCCGTATGCCGCCGAGTTGTGTGCCGGTAGCGGCTTCGACTGGCTGGTGATCGACGCCGAGCACGCCCCGAACGACTTACGCACGATGCTGGCAACGTTGCAGGCGGTCGCGCCGTACCCGACACACCCGGTGGTGCGGCTGCCGCACGGCGACGCTGCGCTCATCAAACAGGTGCTGGAAATCGGTGCAAGCACGTTGCTCGTGCCGATGGTCGAGTCTGCCGCGATGGCCCGGGCCCTCGTTAGCGCGACGCGCTATCCGCCGCAGGGCATACGAGGTGTTGGCAGCGGGTTGGCGCGCTCGTCGCGCTGGAATCGCTACGAAGACTATCTGCACGCGGCGAACGAGACGACCAGTCTGCTCGTGCAAGTGGAGACCGCCGACGCGTTGGCTCAGGTCGACGACATTGCCGCCGTCGACGGTGTCGACGGTGTGTTCATCGGTCCGGCCGATCTTGCCGCGTCGATGGGCCATCTCGGTCAGGCAACGCATCCCGACGTGCGCAAGGCCATCGAAGACGGCATCGTGCGCATTCGCCGCGCAGGCAAGGCTGCCGGGATTCTGTGCGTCGACGAGACACTTGCCCGTCACTACCTCGACCTGGGCGTGACTTTCATGGCCGTAGGCATCGACACCGCGTTGCTCGCGAGCGCGAGCCGTTCGCTGGCCGCGAAGTTCGCTGCCGGTAGCGAACCGACGCGCTGAATTCGCGTTGCGCTCAGCCCCACCCGGCGTTGAAGCCGCGTTGAACACTGCGGATGACGCTGCGCGCCACGCCTTCCCCCAAACATTTCCCAAGAGACACGGCATGAGTGCTAACCGTTTTGACGTCGCCGGTGTATCGGTTTCACCGGACCACTATATCGATGGCCGCCGAGTGGCGTCCGACGATACCTTCGAGTGTGTCTCGCCCATCGACCAGACCCGCCTTGGCGACATCGCCAGTGCAAATCCGGCCCATGTCGACGCGGCGGTAACGTCGGCAGCACAGGCATTTCCCGCCTGGGCGGCGCTGGGCGCGGCAGGGCGTCAGCCGTATCTCCAGCGGTTCGCCGAGGCGATCGGCCGCCGCGCCGATGCCTTCGCCACGTTGGAGAGTTCCGACGCCGGTGTCTTGCGCTCGCGCATGGCGCATGGTGTGGTGCCACGCGCGATGCAGAACATCACGTGGTTCGCCGAACATGCATTGACGCTGCAGGACCGTGTGATCGAGACACCGCAGGCGCGCCACCTCGTACGTCACGATCCGGCGGGTGTGGTGGCGGTGATCACACCGTGGAATTCCCCCTTGATGCTCGCGACATGGAAGATCGGCCCGGCGCTCGCGTCCGGGAACACGGTGGTGCTGAAGGCGCCGGAGTGGGCGCCGCTTACGTCCTCGCTGCTCGCCGACTGCGCGCACGAGGCGGACCTGCCGCCGGGGGTGTTCAATCTGTTGCAGGGCTCGGGTGCGGTGACGGGAGCGACGCTCGTGAGCGACGCACGGCTCGCGCGCATCTCGTTCACGGGTTCGGTGGCAACGGCCAAGTGGATTGCGAAGACGGCGGCGTCGAATCTCGTGCCTTGCAGTCTGGAACTGGGCGGCAAGTCGGCGTTCATCGTGCTGGCAGATGCCGACCTCGACGCCGCTGCCGCGACCGCTGCGCTGATGTATCGCAATGCCGGACAGGTGTGTCTGGCGGGCACGCGTTTGCTCGTGCACGCCGATGTCGCAGCGACATTCACCGAGGCGCTGCGTGCGCAAGTCGAACGGCTGGTGGTGGGCGATCCCCGCGACGGGGCCACCGAAGTCGGTCCGATCATCCACATGCGCCAGCTCGAACGCGTGCAGGGCTTTGTCGAGCGCGCCGTTGCGGGGGGCGCGCGGGTGTTGTGGGGCGGCACGCGCCATCCGTTCGGTGCGCAGTACTTTGCGCCAACGCTGCTGACCGACCTGCGTCAGCGCGACGAGATCGTGCAGCAGGAAGTCTTCGGTCCCGTACTCACGTTGCAAACGTTCAGAAGCGACGACGAGGTTGTCGACATGGCCAACGGCACGGACTACGGCCTGGGTGGCGTTTGCTACGGCGACGAGACGCATGCCGTGGCGGTGGCCGAGCGCGTTCGCACGGGCTTCATCTGGATCAACAGTTTCGGCATTCGCGATCTGGCCGCACCCTTCGGCGGCATCAAGCGCTCGGGCATCGGGCGAGAAGGCGGTGACTGGAGTTTCGAATTTTTCTGCGACGTGAAAGATGTCGTCGTGCCCAAACAGCCGTTCAAGGCGAGCTTCAGCCATCGCTGACGCGCAAGCGCGGCGACATGACAATGAGAGGAGAGCAACATGGGACAGATCGTCGGCGCGGCACTGGTGTCGCACCACCCGGGCCTGATGCAGTGTGAGGAGTTTCGCGTGTTGCAGGGCGCGGGCGCGGATTCGGACCTGATCCCCGGCTACGCCCGGGTGCGTGAGCGCATCGTGGCGGCGCGACCGGACGTCATCGTGATTTTCGATTCGCACTGGTTTACCACGGGCTATCACCTGATCGATGGCGGGGCGCATTACTCGGGCATGTACATCTCGGACGAAATGCCGTGGTATCTGCACGGCGTGCCGTACGACTACCGGGGGCATCCCGAGTTGGCGCTGGGTGTCGAGGCCGTGGCGCGCGAGCGAGGCGTGCGCGCCCGCGCGGTGCAGCATCCCGATCTGCCGCGCCATTACCCGACGATCAATGTCATCAAGCAGATGCGGCTCGATGTCTGGCCGATCGTCACCGTGAGTTCCTGCCAGAACTGCGAAACGCAGCACTTCCTGCAATCGGGCGACGCGATCGGTGAAGCGATTCGCCGCAGCGGTCTGCGTGTGGTGATGCTGGCGTCAGGGGCACTGAGTCACCGGTTCAACGGCATCGACTGGAAGCCGAATCATCCGCGCATTTTTCACGAGAGCAACGTGTCGCGCCCGGAGAATATCGAGAGCGACAAGCGGGCGATCGAGGCGTTTCGCGAAGGGCGGCACGACCGGATTCTTGCCGACTGGGACGACGATTACCGCAAGCGTCCGTGGGAAGCGCACGGGGCGCATTATTTGCAGATGGTCGGCGCACTGGGCGGCGCAGCGTGCCGCAACGCGGGCACGGTGCTCTCCGAGTACGAGAACGCACGCGGCACTGGCAACGTGCATATCTGGTTCGACACCCTCTAACCCTCCGACGAGGCAAGACCATGGACTTCGAATTTCCGTTGCGCGAATTGCCTGCCGTGATGTGCGGGCCGCGCGTCGAACGCCGTCGCATCCTGTTAGGGGGGAGTGCGTTCTGGGGCACGATCGTCGAAGAAGGCAACGAGCGCGGATTGCTGCGGCTCGACGATGGCCGTACGGTCGACCCGCAGACGGTCGCGCATTTGCCGCCGGTCGATCCGTCGAAGATCGTCGCCGTGCATATCTCTTATCGCTCGCGTAGCATGGAGACGCGCAACAAACCGAAACCGACGGATACGCCAACGTACTTCACCAAGCCTCCCACGTCGCTGAACGGTCATGGGGGACAGATTCTCAAGCCGGCGGACTGCCGCTATCTGAATTACGAGGGCGAGTATGCCGTGGTGATCGGGCGCACGTGCCGCAATGTGCTGCCGGACGAGGCGTGGGATTACATCGAAGGTTTCTGTCCGGCGCTGGACATGGGGCTGCAAGACTTTCGCGACACGGATCAGGGATCGATGCTGCGCGTAAAGGGAGCGGATACGCTGTTGCCCATCGGGCCCGGTATCGTGCGCGGCGTGAATCTGTTCGAGCAGACGTTGCGCACGTACCGCAACGGGCGCGTTGTGCAGGAAGCGCACATCGGTGACGAAACGATCTGGGGCCCTCATTACGTGATTGCGGATATTGCGCGTCACATTACGCTGGTGCCGGGCGACGTGATCCTGATGGGCACGCCATGCCATTCGCGCTCCGTGGACGCCGGCGATCTGGTGGAGTGCGAGATCACCGGCCTTGGACGCCTTTCGGGCATGGTTGTGCGCGTTGACGCTCCGCGTGCTGCGGCGCTCGGGGTGGGGCATTCGCCGGGCGACAGTCCCGAAGTGCGCCGCGTGGCGCTGGGTTTTGACGAACGTGTCCCGGAGCGATTCAAGGAAAACTATCGCCTCGCGGCACATCGACAGGAGTGAAGGGATGAAGGTAACGATCATTGGCGCGGGCGCCATCGGCGGCTTGCTCGGTTTGAAGCTCGCGGCAACGGGCGAGGCGCAGGTCAGTGCGCTGGCGCGTGGTGCAACGCTGGCGGCGCTGCGTGAGCGCGGCTGGCGGGTGAAGCAGGGCGAGACGTTGACGGCGGCGCCGGTCGCTGCGGCGCATCCGCTGGAGGACGCCGCGAAGCTCGGCGTTCAGGATCTGGTCGTGATCGCGGTAAAGGGGCCGGCGCTCACGCAGGTCGCAGCATCCGTCGCCCCATTGCTCGGGCCGCAGACGCTGGTGCTGCCCGCCATGAACGGCGTGCCCTGGTGGTTCTGCAAAGGCGTGGCGCCTTTTGGCGACGATTCGCTAACGAGCGTCGATCCGGAGGGCGCGATCGGCGCGGCGATCCCACTGACGAACGTCATCGGTTGTGTGGTGCATGCGAGCGCAGCGACGCCCGAGCCGGGGTTGGTCGATCACAAGATGGGGCGTGGTCTCATCATCGGCGAGCCGGGCGGCGGAACGAGTGCACGGGTGCAGCACCTTGCGGGATTGCTCGAGCGTGCGGGCTTCGAGGCGAAGGCATCGGATAACGTGCGTCTCGACATCTGGTACAAGCTATGGGGCAATCTGACGATGAATCCCGTGTCGGCCATTACCGGTGCGACGATCGACCGGTTGCTGGACGATCCGCTCGTGCGCGCGTTCTGCTCGGCAGCAATGCGCGAGGCGGCGGCGATCGGTGCGAAGATCGGCTGCGCCATCGAGCAGTCGCCGGAAGACCGGCACGAGGTAACGGCGAAGCTGGGGGCGTTCAAGACGTCGATGCTGCAAGACGTGGAAGCGCAACGCCCCATCGAACTCGATGCGCTGGTAGGCGTCGTGAGAGAGATTGGCCAGCGTGTCGGTGTACCGACACCCAACATCGATGCGCTGCTCGGCCTGACGCGACTCTTCGGGCGGGTGCACGGGTTATATCCGCAATAAGCCGTCCGTCTGACGAACGTAAATTACGGGCAGCAGGGGCACCTCGGGTGCCCCTTTTCAATGATCGCGCCGGTACCGCGCTATCACCCTGTCTTCAGCGGCGTTGCATTACCGCACGCCGGTGTGCCGGTACACCTGACTCAGCGCCGCGAGACCCACGGCGGCCGCAGCCATCATGTAGAAACTCGGCGCCAGTTTGCTGCCCGTGGCGTTGATCAGCCACGTCAGGATGAACGGCGCGAAGCCGCCGAAGAACGTGACCGACAGGTTGTACGAGAGCGACAGGCCCGTTGTGCGTGTCTTCACCGGGAAGATCTCCGAGGCAAGTGCGGGCAGCGGTGCGAAGTACACTGTCATCAGCACCCCGAGCAGCGTTTGCAACGCGAGCATCATGCCGAAACTCGGGTAAGTGGAGAGCAGCCAGAACATCGGCCAGATCAGTACCAGCAGCGCTGCCGCCGCGATCATCATCGGCTTTGCGCGACCCACGCGATCCGACCAGGCACCCACGACCGGCGACAGGAACATCTGCACGATCCCGGTGGCGACCGTTGCCGCAAACGCTACCGATGCCGGCAGCCCGAGTTGCTTGATCGCATACGTCGGCATGTACAGCACGAGATAGGTCGAGACCGTGGCAACGACCACCGCGCCCACGGCCAGCAGCAGTCGTACTTTCTGATGCTCGAACGTGTCGCGCAGTGGCGTTTGGGTCGGCTCGGCTTCGAGGAACTCGGGCGTCTCGCTGACATGACGACGGATGTAATACGCCACCGGCCCGATCAGCAAACCGAACAGGAACGGCACGCGCCAGCCCCAGCTTTGCATCTGTTCGGGCGAGAGCGTGCTCGTGAGGACCGCGCCGAAGCCGGCAGCGAGCAACGTCGTGAGCCCCTGACTCGCCACCTGAAAGCTCGCGAAAAAGCCGCGCCGCTGCGGCGCGTGCTCGGCGAGAAAGGCCGTTGCGCTGCCGAATTCACCGCCTGCCGAGAAGCCCTGAATCATGCGCGCGAGCACGATGCCCATTGGTGCGAGCACGCCAATCGTCTCGTAAGTCGGCATGAAGGCAATGATCGCGGTGCCCGCCATCATCAACAGAATGGTCAGTGTCAGCGCTTCGCGACGCCCCCGGCGATCGGCGTACACACCGATCACGATGGCGCCCAGCGGACGCATGAAAAACGACACGCCGAACGTGCCGAGCGTGAGCAGCAGCGAGGTCGTGTCATCGTGCGCAGGAAAGAAGAGTTTTGCGATGGTGACGGCGAAAAAGCCGTACACGACAAGATCGAACCATTCAAGCGCGTTACCGATGGACGCGGATACCACCGCGCGCCAGGTGTGTGAGGAAGTGTCGCGGCCGATGCGGGCACCGGCGGCAGTGGCAGTGGTCATGTTGTCTCCAGTCGTTGTTATGTGTCGAGCATGCGTTCGTCGGAGGCATGCACCCCGTGTCCGTATTGACTTCCCGCCGCGGTGTCAGCCCTGCGCCAGCACCTGCGCGATGGCGTGCGCCACGGTGTCGACGTTGCGCGTGTTCAGGCCGGCCACGCACATGCGCCCGGAGCGCAGCAAATAGACGCCATGCGTCTCGCGCAGCGCATCGGCCTGTGCCGCTGAGAGCCCCGTGTACGTGAACATGCCGCGCTGCGCGAGGTAACGGGAGAGTTTCTCTGCGCTGACGTGCGCCGCCAGCCGCGCATGAATCTGCGCGCGCATCGTGGCGATGCGCGTGCGCATGCCGTCAAGTTCGTCTTCCCACGCGCGCCGCAAGGCGGGGGTCGTCAATACTTGCGCAACGAGCCGCGCACCGTGCGTCGGCGGATTGCTGTAGTTCGCCCGTACCGTGCCGGTCAGCTGCCCGAAGACGCGAGACGCTTCGTCTGCCGAGGCACACACAACCGAGAGCGCACCGCATCGCTCGCCATACAGCGAGAAGTTCTTCGAGAACGAATTGGCCACGACGGTCGGCACGCCCGCATCGGTCAGGGCGCGCACTGCGAAGGCGTCGGCGTCGAGACCGTCGCCGAAACCCTGATAGGCCATGTCGACGAACGCGATGAGGCCGCGCTCGTGCAGCACTGGTATGAGCGTTTGCCATTGCGCCGGGGTCAGATCCACACCGGTCGGGTTGTGACAGCAGGCGTGCAACAACACGATGCTGCGCGGTGGCAGCGACGAGAGTGTCTCGAGCATGGCGTCGAAGCGCAGTCCGCCGGTGGCGTCGTCGTAATACGGATACGACTGCACGGGAAAGCCCGCGCTCTCGAACACCACGCGATGGTTGTCCCAGCTCGGATCGCTGATCCAGACGGTGCTCTCCGGGAAATAGCGCTTGAGGAAGTCAGCCCCCACGCGCAGTGCACCGCCGCCGCCCAGTGTTTGCAAGGTGGCGATGCGTTGTTCGCGCCGCGCGGCATTGGCTTCGCCGAACACGAGTGCCTGCACGGCATCGCGATAGGTCTGCGTGCCGGCCATCGGCAGGTAGGGGCGGGGGCCGATGTCGGTAAGTACGGCCGATTCGGCGTCGCGCACCGCCTGCATTACGGGCAGACGCCCGTCGTCGTCGAAGTAGATACCGATCGACAGATTGACCTTGCGCTGACGGGGATCGCGTCCGAAGGCTTCGTTCAGACCGAGGATGGGGTCGCCGGGATAGGCGTCGACGTGGGAAAACATGAGGGGGCTCGCTCCTTGCCGATTCGAAGGGGATCGGCGGTGAATTTTGAAAATCGATTGTGGGCGACGCCCCTTTACGGAACAATCAATCGATTTTGGTCCATTCGTAAGCGAAACTTGATAATCGAAGCGCCATGCCCCTGACCCGTGTCACGCTCCGCCAGTTCGAAGCCCTGGTGGCTATTGCCGAATTGCATAGCTTCGCCGAGGCCGGCAACCGGCTGGGGCTCACGTCGTCTGCCGTGAGCCAACTGGTGGCCGAACTCGAATCGGTACTGGGGTTTCGCATCTTCGACCGCACGACCCGCCGGGTGGCGTTGTCCAGTGCGGGACGTGATTTCCTCGCCTCGGCCGAATCGGTGCTGCGTCACGTGCAGGCCGCCGAGAAGACCGCCGACGATCTGCGCAATCGCGCCGCCGGTATCGTGCGCGTGGGCGCGCCGCTGGTCCTCGCGAGCATGGCGCTGCCCGCGGCGATTCGCGCTTACGCCGCCACCCGCCCCAAGGTCGTGGTGCGCGTGGTCGACACGCCCGTCGACGCGCTCATCGATCATGTCGCCAATGGCGACCTCGATCTGGCCATCGGCCCCAACCGCGCCACCGGGGCACACGTGGCGGGCGAGCCGGCGTTCGACAGCCCGTGGGTGTTGTGGTGCACGCCGGAACATCCGCTCGCGCAACATCGCCGCGTGCGCTGGTCGGATTTGCGCGATACGCCGCTCGTTGCCGCAGGCCGCGATCACGAACGTAGCGTCGCGCAGATGCGGTTATCCGCGCCGGACGATGCGCGCATTACGCCCATCGACGTGGTCGATAACGTGACGACCGCACTCGGGGTCGCGGCGCAAGGACTGGCGGCGACACTCACGCCCGGTTACGTCGCGGCGCTCGCGCATCCGTTCGGTCTGGTGATGCGGCGTGTCGTGTCGCCCGAGACGATTCGTCAGGTGTGTGTCTATCGTCCGCTGTCTCGTGCGGCGTCACCTGCGGCGGAGGGCTTCGCGCAGTTCTTGCTGGAATGGCTGCCAGCGTGGAACGAACGAATCATGGCAACGCCTCAGGCGTGAGCTGCGCGCGCCGTCAGCGGCGTTTAGCATCGGACGAAGGCGGCGGCAACGCCGCAAGATCTTCGCTCAGCTGCGCACGCAACGTCGAGATGGCGGCTGTCGTGTCGGCCGGTTTCAACTCCTCACGCGCGATGGCTTCGCGAAGATGGTGACGCAGTATCGGGTCACGCGTTTGCGAGAGCGTTTCGCGATAGAACGGCAAGACGTTCTCGGGGTGACCGCCAACGCGATAGAGGTGCGCGATCTCTTCAATCGTGCGAACGGCGGCAAAGGCGGGACCGCCGGAGGCGGCGGGGCCACGTGGGCCCGGCCCGCCGAAGTGCGGGCCGATGCCCGGCGGCGGCGGCATTTCGCGGACTTCGCCGGCGGGTTGCGCGCTCTGCACGCGCGCGGCGGGAGGGAGTGCGTCGGCGGTGGCAACGCCGGTGGCCGTCATGGCCAGCAGGAACGCAAGTGCGCCGGCCGTGTGGCGCATGCTGATCTTCATCATATGGACTCCGTATTAAATGCGCTCGCAGGAGTATCGAACGCTCTGGGGCAAGCGTAACGCGCATCCGATGCTCGGCCGGGGGGCGGTAACGACATGTAAGGCGAGTCGTGCGGCGTTACACTGGTGCGCTCGCCGCACCAACTTTGCGCGGGCTTTGCTGTCGACTCCCGCCCAGCGTTCGAGGAGACCCTTATGGCATCCGGTACGACAACCGAATTCGTTCACCCCGCCTCCGTTACGTCGTGGCGAAGCCCGGTGGATTTCTACGCCACCCTCACGCGCGTGATCGATGCGCTGAAGCAGCATGGCATGACGATTTTCGCCGACATCGATCAGAGCGCGGCGGCTGCGGCTGCCGGACTGGAATTGCGCCCGACACGTCTGCTGCTTTTCGGTAACCCGAAGGGTGGCACACCGGTCATGGTGCTCAATCCGCATGCCGGACTGGAGTTGCCGCTCAGGGTGATGGTGTGGGCAGCCTCTGCCGACGACGTTCGTGTGGACTTTCTGAATCCCGGCCCGTCGTTAAGCGCGCTGTACGGCATTGGCTCGGCGCAGGCGTCGGGGTTCGGTGGCGTGGCGAAGCTGCTCGACGCGGCCCTCGCAGGGTGACGGGACGTTTCGATTTTCGGTTCCGGGTTCGGCCGCCGAAACGATGTGCAGTGCGATGCGAGCGACGTGACGCCCGGCGACGGCGCGAGGCGACGTCGCGCACTTGCCCGATCGGCGCTCAGCCTTGTCAGGTGGGCTTCGCCGCGCACTGTGCGTCGGCGTAAAAGTGCCTATACTGATCCGGCCTGACTGCGCACGGACGCCCCTGCCTGTCGCGCCCCTCTCCCGCGGGCGCTCAGTCATTGCCGTGCGCAGGCATTTCCCCCCTTCTTTGATGGAGCAATTTCCGTGTCGAACAGTCAATGGATCCGTGTCGAAACCGTGGATGGCGCCTTCGATGCCTATCTGGCATTGCCGCCGTCGGGTAAAACCGCAAACGCGCCAGGCATCGTTCTGGTGCAGGAAATCTTCGGCGTGAACGAACACATTCGTGGCGTGGCCGATCAATACGCGATGGACGGCTACGTGGTGCTCGCGCCGGACATCTTCTGGCGTGCTGCCCCGCGCATTGAGCTGGGCTATGCCGGCGACGACATGACCCGCGCCTTGGCGTTGCGCAAGTCGGTCGATGTCGAGAAAGCGGTGAAGGATATCGAGGCGACGGTCAAGGCGCTGCGCGCGAGGATCGATGGCGGCGCCAAGGTCGCAGCCGTCGGCTATTGCTTCGGCGGTCTGCTGTCGTATCTGAGCGCAGCGCGCGGGCTGGTCGACGCCGCCGTGCCGTACTACGGCGGCGGTATTCACAACTATCTGGCCGAAGCCGCCAACCTGAACGTGCCGGTGCAGTTCCACTACGGTGCCCTCGACAGCCACATCACACCGGATATCGTGACGTCGGTGAGCGACACCGTGAAGTCGCGTCCGAACACCGAAGTGTTCGTGTACCCGGGCGCCGATCACGGCTTCAACTGCTGGGCGCGCGGCTCGTATCATCAGCCGTCGGCGGCGCTGGCGCATGGCCGTGCGCTGGAATTCCTCGCGAAGTCGCTGACGACGTAAGTTCTGATGCGGCGCGAGGGACATCGCGACGTTCCCAACCCGTAGACGGCAAGAAGCCCGCTTTGGCGGGCTTCGTCGTTTCTGGCGTCTGGTGCATGACGCTGTCCGGCGGACCTCCTGACTACTGGGGGAGTCCGCTAAAAAAGCCCGTCGCCGGAGCGACGGGCAAAGTCCTGTGCGTTGAACCACCACGCACAGCGACAGGAGTCTTGGGTCGGGGAGGACCGGAGATCACACTGGACGCCGGCGGATGCCGACGCGTCGTTATGCGCAGAACGACGCGCCGCGGCCTCTGGTGAGAGGCTCGCGGCGCGGCGAGTTACATTACGAACCGAAGTAGGTCGTGCCGGCGCGTTGCAAGCCACCGACCGAACCCATCGTGACCGGGGCGCCGGCCGATACCGGCTGTGCGCTCGGGGCGGCCTTCGGGTACACGGCGTCGTGTTGCACCACGAGGCCTGCTTGTTGGGCCTGGATGAGTTCCTCGCGGACCTGAGCGCGGCTCAGCGCGCTGGTTTGCGGCACCCACGAGAATTCCGAGGGGCCGTCGAAGGCATCGCTGGCGAAAGCCGAACCGGCCGAGAGGGCCAGCATTGCGGAAACCAGAGCCGAGGTGATAAGGGTGCGTTGCATGATGTTTTCTCCTGTCTTTTGAAAGGGGCGATGTGATATTCATCGTCGACAGTTGAAGTCTATTAATGCAGACGCCGGTGATAAAGACGACTTCGGACAAGCAACTCTTGTTCAAATAGAAATAATCGACAGCAACCGAGGAGACACCGATGCTTTATCTGTGGATCAAGGCCGTACACCTGATTGCAGTGATCACGTTAATTGCCGGGATGGTGACGATGGCACTGGGCGGCCGTCTCACGCAGCCGGAATGGCGAGGCATCGCGCGACAGGCGGACTACCGGCTGGCGTCGCCCGCGTTGATCGTGGTGTGGCTGACCGGTCCCACGCTGGCGATCATGGCGAATTGGTGGAGTGCGCCGTGGCTCATGGTCAAACTCGTTCTGGTCTTGGTGATTTCAGGGTTGCACGGCCGTTTGTCTGCCACGCTCCGACGGTTGGAGCGTGACGGCGCCACGGCGTCGCCGGCGCTTTTTCAGCGAGCCCTGCCCGTTACGCTGCTCTCGATGGCGGGAATCGTGGCGTTGGTGATCGTCAAGCCATTCTGAACTGTGCGCGCCGCGCAACGGCGCGGTAAGGGATTCGGCTTGGTGGGCGTGCGTGCCCGGTGTTACGCTGACGACATCGCCAAAAACGTCCCAAAAATTACGCCTTTGACACGCCTGGTGCCGATGCCGATCCCAAGTGCGGTACCCCTGGAGTTTCAGGGGCATGCCCGCCCCGTCGGCGCGTTGGCGAAAGATTATCCGGATGGACACGTCGTGCGGACGCATAGGCACCCGCGCGCACAACTGATGTATGCCACCGCGGGCATTCTCGAAGTGCGCACCGACACGTCGTTCTGGGTGATACCGCCGCAACGCGCGTTGTGGATTCCGGGGGAAGTCGCGCATGAAGTGCGCATGCGCGGCAGAGTCGAGATGCGCACGATCTATGTCGACGTGGCTCGATGCGGTATCGCGGCACCCGACACGCCGGTGGTCATCCGGGTTTCCGCCCTGCTGCGCGAGTTGATCCTGCGCGCGACGACGCTCCCCGAAGACTGGTCGCCCAACGGCCGCGACGCGCTCGTCATGGCGCTATTGCTTGAGGAGGTCGAGTGGAAGAGCGACTCGCCGTTGCACTTGCAAGTGCCCCGCGATCCGCGTCTGCGCAAGATCTTCGATATTTATCTGAGTACGCCGGCCGACGCGCGCAGTTTGCAGGATTGGGCGATCGAGGTTGGGGCGTCGAGCCGCACACTTGAGCGACGCTTCATGACGGAGTTCGGATTGCCGTTCCGCGAGTGGCGTCAGCAGATGCGTCTGCTGGGCGCGCTGCCGCTGTTGGGCGCCGGGCGGCCCATCACGCAAGTAGCTCTCGAAGTCGGTTACGACACCCCGAGCGCGTTTTCCACCATGTTCCGCCGCTTTATGGGCGTGACGCCAAGCGAGTACCTGACACGCGCCCGCGGCCATGCGTGAGCCAGTGCAGGGCGTCCCACATGTCGTCGTAGACCGTCACGCCTTCGGCATGCAAAGGTGAGCGCTGGCGCTTCGAACCAATGCCGACGAAGTCGATGCCGAGTTGACGCGCCACTTTCAGATCCCACATGCCATCGCCAATCGAGACGATCGCGCGAGGTTTCGTAATGCCGTAACCGGCTTGCGCCCGCTTGATCGCTTCGGCCACGAGTTGTTCGCGCGAACTGTATTCCGACGCGGTGATGAGCATCGCGTCCGTGTAGTCGATAGCCACCGAGCGCAGCTTGCGGTGACTGACTTGCCGGATACCGCCCGTGGCGAATACCACGCCCCAGCGCGACCGGTGCGCGGCTTCGACGAAGGCTCGGGCGCCGGGAATTTCGGCCAGACCGTGGGCGTTGAGCAGGGCGGTGAAACGCTCGTCGATCTCGTGTTCGAAGCGAGCGAGGTCGTGAGGTTGCGGCAACGCCCGGCCGTGCTCGGCGTGGGCGTGAATCAGGATGCCGGTGTCGGTGTGATGGGGGTAGCTGCCCCAATCGGTATTCAGGTCCTCGAATGCCAGTGACTCCATTGCACCCAGCAGCGCGCGCTGGTGAATGCGGACCGAATCGGTCAGAGTGCCGTCGACATCGAGCACCAGAATGCTGTCTTTTTCGAAACTGGCCTGCATGGCGGAATGGGACTCGTGTCAGGGCGGAGGTCTAGCCACCTAAATGTCGCAGTGTACGAATTCGCGCTGTTTAAAAAAACGCGTTGAGTGACATCGGATACGCCGGATGCGACATGGAACCTGCGGGATTTGATAGTTCGGGCATCGTTTGCCGGCCATCTCCCGTGAAGGCGGCGCCAGGCCGCCCTTTCGCGGGGAGGGGGAGGCGCTGCACGATCAGCCGTAGCGAGGGCGCGACAGCGACGAGTATTTCTGTGCCAGACGTTCAAGCTTGGCAAGCGCCGCTTGCATTTCGGCGATCGATGGCGCCTGAGCGCGCTGAGCGCGGCGCATGCGTGAGCTGGGAAGGGTCTGCGTTGAGGTTTCGCCAGTCTTCGATTGCGCTTGGGGGGCAGGTTGCGCCGGGGCCGGTGGGGATGCCGGCACCCGCGGCGGGAAGGTCAGGGTCGAAGCGCCCGGTTGGCAGGGTTGCTGCCGGACATGGGCATGCGATTCGGGGGCGAGGGCTTCGCGTGTCTCGCCGCGAGCGAATTCGCCAAAACGTTGGTGTCCGTCATGAAGCAGCTCGGCGAGTGTGTGCACGATGTCTTCGCCCGGTCCCACGGCGCGCATTTGCATACGGGCCGTCATGTACGTATCGGGGACTTCGCCGAACAGTTGATTTACATGCTGAGCCGCATGTGCGAGCGTGTCCTCGAGAATCTGCTGCACGGTGGAAGGCGTAGCCAGCGAGACGAACAGCGAGTGGTGCCGGCCACCCGCAGGTGTTCGGATGTAAGCGCCCAGCATGGCGTCGCGCACCTCCGGGACGCCGGCCGAACGTCGGCTCTGCGCATTCGGGAATGGGCCTGCGACGTGATGGCGCCGGGCTTCCTGTTCGCCGCTCAGCACGCGCAGGAAGGCGAGTTGAGGGACTTCGACATAGGTGTCGGCATGGCGCAGCATGCGTTGCGCGTCGGGTGGCATCTGGCCAAGTTGCTGCGTGAGGCGTGCTTCGATGGACGCCACGGAGAACTTGCCCTGCGACTCGGCCGCGAAGGTTTCGGAGAATGCGCGCTCGAGCGAGTGGCTATCGCGGCGCTGTCTGGCGAGCATCGTGCGCATCGGCGCAGGGAGCGACGCTTCGCAACCGGCCAGCATCAAATGGCTTGGGCGCACCGCAACGTTGGTATCGGGGGGAAGGTCGAGCAGGCAATTCTCAGCGTCGTTGCGGCTGCCCCTCACGCAAACCGAACGCACATCCATGAGCCGTTCCGCGAAGACCTGTGCTCGGGTCGTGGGGGCGCGCGACCAGTCGAGCCTGTCTTCGGTGGCGACGCAGGCCAAACCTTGCGAAGCGGCAGAGGCGGGCGCCATCGCGACCTGCCGCAGTCCGGCTGTCATATCTTGCGCGTGTGCCGACTGATGCGGCAGCGCGACGCCGTGCGAGATGGCAAGGGCATTCGTTACCCAGTTCAGCAGGGGAATATGCATGGCGGTTACTCCGGTTGAGGTCACGGGTCCGTTCCCGCGATGCGCCGGAGTATGGCCGCTACACCGCTACGGATTGTTGCGTCGGGGCGCCCGCGTTCGGAATTCGGCACAGGCCGGTGCGCTCTCCTGCACAAGCGTATTCAAAGCGTACGTAACGGTATTCACACGATAGCGGCGCGCAGGCTGGGCGGCGCTTCGCGCAGCAACGACCTGAGGCGCTTGAGAGCGCTGGCGAGGCGCTCGGTATCGCGCACGCCGCCCAGCGAAATCCGGATGGCGTTGGGGGCGTCGGGGTTCAGACAGAAGGCGTCTGCTGGCGTGACGGCCAGCCCTTCGGCGCGCGCCGCCATCGTCAATTCGCGGGCGGTCCATGGCGCTGGCAGCGTATGCCAGAGATGAATGCCCTGCGTCACGGGGGTGTGCGCGTCGCCAAGAATGTCTGCGGCAATCGCCTGACGCTGCGCGGCGGCCTCCTTCACTCCGTCAAGAATGCGGTCGGCCATGCCGTTGTGTATCCACTGCGTGGCCAGCCCCGTCATCAACGGCGGCGCCATGAGCGCGAAGGAGTGCAACGTATTCAGGAAATTGTCGCGCTGACGCGCGCTGGCGAGCCGGACGTAGGCGGTGCGCAACCCCGGTGTGAGACATTTAGACAGCGTCGCCACGTAATGCACGCGATGCGGTGCGAGACGCGCCAGCGGCGGCGGCGCGTCTGCGGCGAGACGCCAATAGGGGTCGTCTTCGATCAGCGTCAGATCGAGTGTCTCGGCGACAGCGAGTAGCTCGCGGCGACGACGCTCCGGCATCGTGCGGGTGGTCGGATTCTGGAGGGTAGGGTTCAGATAGACGAGGCGCGCGCCGTGATCGCGTGCGGCGGCGCTCAGGGCGTCGGGCAGCATGCCGTCGTCGTCGGCGGCGACGTACGCCAGTTGGCGCCCGAGCGTGCGTGCCGCGCTATGCAAGCCTGGATAGACGATCGGCTCGCACAGCACCGTTTCGTCACGCGCGGTGCCGATGAGCAGTAGGGCGGCCAGCGTGGCCTGCGCGCCGGGGCAGACGAGCACATCGGACGGGGAAACCGCGCCGAGCATCGGGGCCAGCCACAAGGCGCCGGCCTGCCGGTCGGCCATACCGCCATCACCCAGTTGATAGGCCATGAGCATCGACGCATCCGTGTGCCGGAGCACTTCGTCGATACCCTTTTGCAACATCTCTCCCAGAAACAGACCGGCCGGGGCGGGCGGAATATTCATGCCCAGATCCAGTACCTGATCGAGGGCTACGCGCGGCGTACTCACGAAGGTGCCGAGCGGGCCGCGGCCTTCGATAGCGTTGCGCTCGCGCGCCCGGTTGTAGGCACGTGTGACGGTGGTGAAATCGATGCCCAGCCATGCCGCCAGTTCGCGCTGCGCCGGCAGACGGTCGCCCGGCCGCAGACGTCCATCCGCCACCGACTGCTCGATGAATCCGGCCAGCCGCAGATAGCGGGGCCCTTTGCCGGTGGTCAGGGCGGGCTTCCAAAAGGTGGCGCGCAGGCTGTCGTGAGAGGCGTCCATGGCAATGTGGGTGTGATGTATGGATATTTTTGGCGACTTGGCCGGGTGATTGCAGTGTAGTTTGCATACATGGTGGTCGCAATACTTGAATTCGGGAGGTGCCGCCGCATCTTGAGCGGGGACACTTGCACGGATTGCGGTGCAGGGTGGGTGGCAAGGCGTTAACAATCAACGACTTACCGGGCAAATCTGCTGGTGAGTGCATTGACACTTGCGGCGAGCGCAGGTATAGTCGCAGGCTCCGGTTTTTCCGGCGGCATGCCTGTGCCTAATGCAAAATGCTTATGCATCAAGCGGTTAGGTGCGGACAATCCGCAAGAGCAGCCGGTGAGTACGCAGTAAAGTCGCATGACGGCCCGCCTTGGCTTTCATGCTTTTGACACGTTTAGGAAATCACAATGCCAACGATTAACCAATTGGTCCGCAAGCCGCGCACCTCTGCTCAAATCAAGAGCAAGAGCCCGGCACTGCAGGACTGCCCGCAGCGTCGTGGCGTGTGCACCCGTGTGTACACGACGACGCCGAAGAAGCCGAACTCCGCACTTCGTAAGGTTGCCAAGGTGCGCCTGACGAACGGTTTCGAAGTCATCTCGTACATCGGCGGTGAAGGCCACAACCTGCAGGAACACTCGGTCGTGCTGATTCGCGGCGGTCGCGTGAAGGACTTGCCGGGTGTGCGTTACCACATGGTGCGCGGTAGCCTCGACACGCAAGGCGTCAAGGACCGTAAGCAAGCCCGTTCGAAGTACGGCGCGAAGCGTCCGAAGGCCTAAGCGGCTAAGCGGATATATGTTCGGTGATGGTGTATATCGTCACTGAGTAAGTGGTCACTCGGCCTCTGGTGGCTAGTAGGTGGCCTGGAGCAAAGCTCCAACTGAATTTATTAAGGAAGAAATCATGCCGCGTCGTCGCGAAGTCCCCAAGCGCGAAGTGTTGCCCGATCCGAAGTTCGGCAACGTTGATGTCGCTAAATTCATGAACGTGCTCATGCTTGCCGGCAAGAAGTCGGTTGCAGAGCGCATCGTTTATGGTGCTTTCGAGCAGATCCAAACCAAGGCGGGCAAGGATCCGCTGGAAGTCTTCAACACCGCTCTCGGTAACGTGAAGCCGGTGGTTGAAGTCAAGAGCCGCCGCGTTGGCGGTGCAAACTATCAAGTTCCGGTCGAAGTGCGTCCGTCGCGTCGTATGGCATTGGCGATGCGTTGGTTGCGTGAGGCCGCGAAAAAGCGTAGCGAGAAGTCGATGGCCCTGCGTCTGGCAGGTGAGCTGATCGAAGCCTCGGAAGGCCGTGGCGGCGCCATGAAGAAGCGTGACGAAGTTCACCGCATGGCTGAAGCCAACAAGGCATTCTCGCACTTCCGCTTCTGACGCTGGCAAGCAGTACCTAGAGCAGAAACCGGGGCGGGTGCGCATGAGAAATTGCGCCTCGCCCGTTTGTGTTAGTAGCCCCCTCAAAAATGGCGGCTACATTGAAAGAGGTTTAAAGTGGCTCGTACAACCCCTATCGAGCGCTACCGCAACATCGGTATTAGCGCTCACATCGACGCAGGTAAAACCACGACGACCGAGCGCATTTTGTTCTACACCGGTGTGAACCACAAAATCGGTGAAGTGCACGATGGCGCGGCGACGATGGACTGGATGGAGCAGGAACAAGAGCGTGGCATTACGATTACGTCGGCTGCCACGACCTGCTTCTGGTCCGGCATGGCGAACAATTACCAAAAGCACCGCATCAACATCATCGACACCCCGGGGCACGTCGACTTCACGATTGAAGTCGAGCGCTCGATGCGTGTTCTCGATGGCGCGTGCATGGTGTATTGCGCTGTGGGTGGCGTGCAGCCCCAGTCGGAAACCGTTTGGCGCCAGGCCAACAAGTACGGCGTGCCGCGGCTGGCGTTCGTCAACAAGATGGACCGTACCGGCGCGAACTTCTTCAAGGTCTATGACCAACTGAAGAACCGCCTGAAGGCCAACCCGGTGCCGGTGGTGGTGCCGATCGGTGCAGAAGAAAGCTTCAAGGGCGTGGTTGACCTCATCAAGATGAAGGCGATCATTTGGGACGAGGCGTCGCAAGGCATGAAGTTCGACTACGTCGACATTCCGGCCGAGCTGCAAGCCGAAGCCCAGAAGTGGCGCGAAGGCATGGTCGAAGCGGCTGCTGAGTCGAGCGAAGACCTGATGAACAAGTACCTGGAAGAGGGCGACCTCTCCGAGGCTGAAATCATCAACGGTCTGCGCACGCGTACCATCGCTTGCGAAATTCAGCCGATGCTGTGCGGTACCGCGTTCAAGAACAAGGGTGTGCAGCGTATGCTGGACGCCGTGATCGACTTCCTGCCGTCGCCGGTCGACATTCCGCCGGTCAAGGGCACGGACGACAAGGAACAGCCGGTCGAGCGTCGTGCGTCGGATGACGAGAAGTTCTCGTCGCTGGCGTTCAAGATCATGACCGACCCGTTCGTTGGCCAGTTGATCTTCTTCCGCGTCTACTCGGGCGTTGTGAACAAGGGCGACACGCTGCTGAACTCGGTCAAGGGCAAGAAGGAACGCCTGGGCCGTATCGTGCAGATGCACGCGAACCAGCGCGAAGAAATCGACGAAGTGCGTGCAGGCGACATCGCCGCAGCCGTCGGTTTGAAGGACGCGACCACGGGTGACACGCTGTGCGACCCGACCGCCCCGATCGTGCTTGAGCGCATGGTGTTCCCGGAGCCGGTGATTTCGCAGGCTGTCGAGCCGAAGACCAAGGTCGACCAGGAGAAGATGGGCCTCGCCCTGAACCGCCTGGCGCAGGAAGATCCGTCGTTCCGCGTGCAGACCGATGAAGAATCGGGTCAGACCATCATTTCGGGTATGGGCGAGCTCCACCTCGAAATTCTGGTTGATCGTATGAAGCGCGAATTCGGCGTGGAAGCCAACATTGGCGCTCCGCAAGTGGCTTACCGCGAAACCATTCGCAAGTCGGCAGCGGACGTCGAAGGCAAGTTCGTCAAGCAGTCGGGTGGTCGCGGCCAATTCGGTCACGCGGTCATCACGCTGGAGCCGAACGAGCAAGGCAAGGGCTACGAGTTCGTGGACGAGATCAAGGGCGGTGTCATTCCTCGCGAATACATCCCGGCGGTCGACAAGGGTATTCAAGACACCCTCAAGAACGGTGTTCTGGCTGGCTTCCCGGT
This sequence comes from Pandoraea apista, assembly GCF_001465595.2. NCBI lineage: Bacteria > Pseudomonadati > Pseudomonadota > Betaproteobacteria > Burkholderiales > Burkholderiaceae > Pandoraea > Pandoraea apista. The sequence continues at coordinate 353,930 of NZ_CP013481.2, forward strand.
CGTGGACGTCAAGGTTCGCCTGACGTTTGGTTCGTACCACGATGTGGACTCGAACGAAAACGCGTTCCGTATGGCCGGTTCGATGGCTTTCAAGGAAGCCATGCGCCGTGCTAACCCGGTGATTCTCGAGCCGATGATGGCCGTGGAAGTCGAAACGCCGGAAGACTACATGGGTAACGTGATGGGCGACTTGTCGTCGCGTCGCGGCATTATCCAGGGCATGGACGACATGGTTGGCGGCGGCAAGATCGTGCGCGCTGAAGTCCCGCTGTCGGAAATGTTCGGCTACTCGACCTCGCTGCGTTCGGCCACGCAAGGCCGCGCCACGTACACGATGGAGTTCAAGCACTACGCTGAAGCTCCGAAGAACGTGAGCGAAGGCATCATCAGCGCTAAGAATAAGTAAGTTATTGATTTGGTGGGTGTCCGCATCGGACGATACGGCACCCTACTCACTGTTTAATCGTCTATTCAGTATCTGAGGATTCGGAAATGGCAAAGGAAAAATTCGAGCGGACTAAGCCGCACGTGAACGTTGGCACCATCGGTCACGTTGACCACGGCAAGACCACGCTGACGGCTGCTATCGCAACGGTTCTGTCGTCGAAGTTCGGCGGCCAGGCCAAGAAGTACGACGAAATCGACGCAGCACCGGAAGAAAAGGCACGCGGTATTACCATCAACACCGCGCACATCGAGTACGAAACGGCTAACCGCCACTACGCACACGTTGACTGCCCGGGCCACGCCGACTACGTCAAGAACATGATTACCGGTGCTGCCCAGATGGACGGCGCTATCCTGGTTTGCTCGGCCGCCGACGGCCCGATGCCGCAAACGCGTGAGCACATCCTGTTGGCCCGTCAGGTTGGCGTGCCGTACATCATCGTGTTCCTGAACAAGTGCGACATGGTCGACGACGCCGAGCTGCTCGAGCTGGTCGAAATGGAAGTTCGCGAACTTCTGTCGAAGTACGAGTTCCCGGGCGACGACCTGCCGATCATCCAGGGTTCGGCCAAGCTGGCGCTGGAAGGCGACAAGGGCCCGCTGGGCGAAGAAGCCATCATGAAGCTGGCTGAAGCCCTCGACACGTACATCCCGACGCCGGAGCGCGCTGTTGACGGCACGTTCCTGATGCCGGTGGAAGACGTGTTCTCGATCTCGGGTCGCGGTACCGTTGTGACCGGTCGTATCGAGCGCGGCATCATCAAGGTCGGCGAAGAAATCGAAATCGTCGGTATCGCCATGGACGGCGACAAGCCGAAGATCGACAAGACGACCTGCACGGGCGTTGAAATGTTCCGCAAGCTGCTCGACCAAGGTCAGGCTGGCGACAACGTCGGTATTCTGCTGCGCGGCACGAAGCGTGAAGATGTTCAGCGTGGTCAGGTTCTGGCCAAGCCGGGCACGATCAAGCCGCACCGCAAGTTCTCGGGCGAGGTCTACATTCTGTCGAAGGACGAAGGCGGCCGTCACACCCCGTTCTTCAACAACTATCGTCCGCAGTTCTACTTCCGTACGACGGACGTGACTGGCTCGATCGGCCTGCCGGAAGGCAAGGAAATGGTCATGCCGGGCGACAACGTGTCGATCAAGGTTGAACTGATTCAGCCGATCGCCATGGAAGAAGGTCTGCGTTTTGCAATCCGCGAAGGTGGCCGTACCGTCGGCGCCGGCGTCGTTGCCAAGATTGAAGACTAATTGCGGATTCGATGAGGCGGGTGCCGGCGTGGCCGGTGCCTGTTTCTCAAAGTCTGTTTGCTCTTTGTGATTTACCCGGCACCCGAACGAGGGCTGCCACGCTCTTTGGAGAATTTCCATGCAGAACCAGAAGATCCGCATTCGCCTGAAGGCTTTCGACTACCGCCTGATCGACCAGTCGGCCGCCGAAATCGTTGAAACCGCCAAGCGCACCGGCGCAATCGTCAAGGGCCCGGTGCCCCTGCCGACGCGTATCGAGCGTTTCGACATCCTGCGTTCGCCGCACGTCAACAAGACGTCGCGCGACCAGCTCGAAATCCGTACGCACCAGCGCTTGATGGACATCGTCGATCCGACGGACAAGACCGTTGACGCACTGATGAAGCTGGACCTGCCGGCTGGCGTCGACGTCGAGATCAAGCTGCAGTAAGGCTTGCGAGCGACTTTGCTCTTGAAAGCCCCGCCAATGCTGGACCGGCGGGGCTTTGTTATGCGATTTAGCAACACTTGTCAAGCGATAAAAGTCCGTCTATAATGGCGGGCTCAAGTGTAGTTTTGAAAAGATGGCCCACATCCGTGGACCATCCTTTTGTCATTTAGCCCCGGCCAATCGCAGTCGGGAATGGAGAAAATCATGAGCCTTGGCCTTGTCGGTCGCAAGGTTGGCATGACGCGTATTTTCACGGACGACGGCGATTCGATTCCCGTCACCGTGCTCGACGTGTCTAACAACCGCGTGACGCAAATCAAGACGGATGAAACGGACGGCTACACCGCCGTTCAAGTCACTTTCGGCAATCGCCGCGCAACGCGCGTCGTTAAGGCCGCCGCCGGTCACTTCGCGAAAGCGGGTGTCGAAGCCGGTGAAATCCTCAAGGAATTCCGCGTTGACGCTGCCAAAGCTGCTGAACTGCAGCCGGGCGCAGTCGTTGGCGTCGATCTGTTCCAAGTGGGCCAGAAGGTCGACGTGCAAGGCGTGTCGATCGGTAAGGGCTACGCCGGTACCATCAAGCGCTACAACTTCGCTTCGGGCCGCGCTTCGCACGGTAACTCGCGTTCGCACAACGTGCCGGGTTCGATCGGTATGGCGCAGGATCCGGGTCGTGTGTTCCCGGGTAAGCGCATGACGGGTCACCTGGGCGACGTCACCACGACGGTGCAGAATCTCGAAATCGCGCGCATTGACGCTGAGCGTAACCTGATCTTCGTGAAGGGTGCCGTTCCGGGCGCCAACGAAGGCAAGGTTTTCGTGACCTCGGCAGTCAAGGCCAAACTCGCGAAGGGAGCGTAACAATGGAACTGAAGCTCCTGAATGAGCAAGGTCAGGAAGGCGCTGCGGTCAACGCGTCGGACGTCGTGTTCGGCCGTGACTACAACGAAGCGCTGATCCATCAGGTTGTGGTGGCTTATCAAGCCAACGCCCGTAGCGGCAATCGTGCGCAGAAAGACCGCGAACAGGTCAAGCACACGACCAAGAAGCCGTGGCGTCAGAAGGGTACGGGCCGCGCTCGTGCCGGTATGTCGTCGAGCCCGCTGTGGCGCGGCGGTGGCCGTATCTTCCCGAATTCGCCGGAAGAGAACTTCACCCACAAGGTCAACAAGAAGATGTACCGCGCCGGTGTGTGCTCGATTCTGTCGCAGCTCGCCCGTGAAGGTCGTCTGTCGGTCGTCGAGGACATCAAGCTGGATGCTCCGAAGACCAAACTGCTCGCTGACAAGGTCAAGGCCATGGGTCTTGACTCGGTGCTGCTGATCACGGATAGCGTGGACGAGAACCTGTTCCTGGCCTCGCGCAATCTGGCTCACGTTGCCGTCACCGAGCCGCGTTTCGCCGACCCGCTGTCGCTCATCTACTTCAAGAAGGTGCTGCTGACGAAGGGCGCGATCGCCAAGATTGAGGAGATGCTGTCATGAGCGACGTGCGTAAAAACGACCATCGTCTGTACCAGGTCCTGCTCGCGCCGGTGATCTCCGAAAAGGCGACGCTGGTGGCTGACAAGAATGAACAAGTGGTGTTCCAAGTTGCACGCGACGCGAACAAGCAAGAAGTGAAGGCTGCGGTTGAGCTTCTCTTCAAGGTGGAAGTCGAGTCGGTGCAGATCCTGAACCGTAAGGGCAAGCAAAAGCGCTTTGGCCGCTTCATGGGTCGTCGCGACCACGAGAAGAAGGCTTACGTGAGCTTGAAGCCGGGTCAGGAAATCAATTTTGAAGCGGAGGCCAAGTAATCATGGCACTCGTCAAAACGAAACCGACGTCGCCGGGCCGCCGTTCGCTGGTCAAGGTCGTCAACAAGGATCTGCATAAGGGCAAGCCGTTCGCCCCGTTGCTCGATACCAAGAGCAAGACCGCCGGCCGTAACAACAACGGTCACATCACCACCCGTCATATGGGTGGCGGTCACAAGCAGCACTACCGTATCGTCGATTTCCGTCGCAACAAGGACGGCATCACGGCGAAGGTTGAGCGTCTGGAATACGACCCGAACCGCAGCGCGAACATTGCTCTGCTGTGCTACGCCGATGGCGAGCGTCGTTACATCCTGGCCCCGAAGGGTCTGACCGTCGGCCAGCAACTGGTCAGCGGCTCGGAAGCCCCGATCAAGGCCGGTAACACGCTGCCGATCCGTAACATTCCGGTCGGTACGACGATTCACGGCATCGAGCTGCAACCGGGCAAGGGCGCGCAAATCGCTCGTGCTGCCGGTACCTCGGCAATGCTGCTGGCTCGCGAAGGCACGTACGCTCAAGTGCGTCTGCGTTCGGGTGAAGTGCGTCGCGTGCACATCGAGTGCCGCGCAACCATTGGTGAAGTCGGTAACGAAGAACACAGCCTGCGCCAACTCGGCAAGGCCGGTGCAAAGCGTTGGCGCGGTATTCGCCCGACCGTTCGCGGTGTGGCGATGAACCCGGTGGATCACCCGCATGGTGGTGGTGAAGGTCGTACGGCTGCTGGTCGTCATCCGGTCAGCCCGTGGGGTCAGCATACCAAGGGTAAGCGTACCCGCTCGACCAAGCGCACCGACAGCATGATCGTTCAGCGTCGCAAGAAGCGTTAATTGGAGCTAGCAAATGACTCGTTCTGTTAAAAAAGGTCCGTTTTGCGACGCTCATCTGCTGAAGAAAGTGGAAGCGGCAGCTGCATCGCGTGACAAGAAGCCGATCAAGACCTGGTCGCGTCGTTCGACCGTCCTGCCCGATTTTATCGGCCTGACGATCGCTGTACATAACGGCCGTCAGCACGTGCCTGTGTACGTGACGGAAAACATGGTCGGCCACAAGCTGGGTGAGTTCGCTCTCACCCGTACCTTCAAGGGCCATGCGGCCGACAAGAAGGCGAAGAAATAAGGGGCCGATCATGGAAGTGAAAGCAATTCATCGCGGTGCCCGTATCTCGGCGCAGAAGACGCGTCTGGTCGCTGACCAGATTCGTGGCCTGCCGCTGGAGCGTGCACTCAATGTCCTGACCTTCTCGCCGAAGAAGGCCGCGGTCATTATCAAGAAGGTTCTCGAGTCGGCTATCGCCAACGCCGAGCACAACGACGGTGCTGACATCGACGAACTGCGCGTTAAGGGCATTTACGTCGACAAGGGCACCTCGCTCAAGCGTTTCACGGCCCGTGCAAAGGGTCGCGGTAACAAGATCGAGAAGCAAACCTGTCACATTACTGTGACGCTGGGCAACTAAGGGGTCACGATGGGACAGAAAATTCATCCGACTGGCTTCCGTCTGGCTGTCAGCCGTAACTGGGCTTCGCGTTGGTATGCCAACAACCAGAATTTCGCACAGATGCTGAAGGAAGACATCGGCGTTCGCGAATATCTGAAGAAGAAGCTGAAGAACGCTTCGGTTGGTCGTGTCATCATCGAACGTCCGGCAAAGAACGCTCGCATTACGATTTTCAGCTCGCGTCCGGGTGTTGTGATCGGTAAGAAGGGCGAGGACATCGAAATCCTCAAGGCCGAGCTGCAAAAGCGCATGGGCGTGCCCGTGCACGTGAACATCGAGGAAATCCGCAAGCCGGAAACCGATGCGCAGCTCATCGCTGATTCGATCGCTCAGCAGCTCGAGCGCCGTATCATGTTCCGTCGCGCAATGAAGCGTGCGATGCAGAACGCGATGCGTCTGGGTGCCCAAGGCATCAAGATCATGAGCGCCGGCCGTCTGAACGGTATCGAAATCGCCCGTACCGAGTGGTACCGCGAAGGTCGTGTGCCTCTGCACACGCTGCGCGCTGACATCGACTACGCGACCTCGGAAGCGAAGACGACGTACGGCATCATCGGTATCAAGGTGTGGGTGTACAAGGGTGACACGCTGGGCCGCAACGACGCTCCGGTGGCTGAAGAGCCGGCCGAAGAAAAGCGTCCGCGCCGCAACGCGCGTCCGGGCGACCGTCGCCCCCGTCGTGACGACGCTGGCGATAAGGCCGGTGCGAAGCGCGGTGGTGCACGCCGTCCGGCTGGCAAGCCTGAAGGCGATGCCAAGACTGGAGAATAATCATGCTGCAACCGAAACGCAGAAAGTATCGCAAAGAGCAGAAGGGCCGTAACACTGGCGTCGCCACCCGTGGCAACGAAGTGTCGTTCGGCGAATTCGGCCTGAAGGCGGTCGGTCGTGGTCGTCTGACGGCTCGTCAAATCGAAGCCGCGCGTCGTGCCATGACTCGCCACATCAAGCGCGGTGGTCGTATCTGGATCCGTATCTTCCCGGACAAGCCGATCTCGCAAAAGCCGGCAGAAGTACGTATGGGTAACGGTAAGGGTAACCCGGAGTACTACGTCGCCGAGATTCAACCGGGCAAGATGCTGTACGAAATGGACGGTGTGGATGAAGCGCTGGCTCGCGAGGCGTTCCGCCTGGCTGCTGCCAAGCTGCCGATTCAGACGACGTTCTTCGTACGTCGCCTTGGCGCCTGAGGGGAGAATTTGAAATGAAAGCATCCGAACTTCGTGCCAAGGATGTCGACGGCCTGAACAAGGAACTGTCGGATCTGCTGAAGGCCCAATTCGGTCTTCGCATGCAAGCGGGCACCCAACAGCTGAGCAATACCAGCCAGTTGAAGAAGGTGCGCAAGGACATCGCGCGTGTGCGTACCGTGTTGACTGAGAAGGCGAGCCAGAAATGAACGATACCGCTAAGACCTCGCTGAAGCGTACCCTCGTGGGTAAGGTTGTCAGCGACAAGATGGACAAGACGGTTACCGTGCTGGTCGAGCGTCAAATGAAGCACCCGCTCTACGGCAAGTACATCGTGCGTTCGAAGAAGTACCACGCGCACGATGAGGCCAACCAGTACAAGGAAGGCGATACGGTCGAGATTCAAGAATCCCGCCCGCTGTCGAAGACCAAGGCCTGGACGGTCTCCCGTCTCGTGGAAGCCGCCCGTATCATCTAAGGTGAGCTGAAGCGAAGGCTTGACTTGCAAGTCCGGAATTATCATTGTATAATTCCGGACTTTCCGCTTCTTTCGCTAAAACCGGTCTTTGGTTTCGCAAGGGAGTGGATGGCTTCCGGAGCCGATTCGTATCCTCTACGGGTCAGGTAAAGGTAAGCAAGGTTGTCCACTTTTGAACGACTCAACCCAAACGGCACCCTTTGGTGCTGACGGGGACCAAGACTGACCGACGCGTATGTGTCGGATTAAGTTGGGAAGATAACACCATGATTCAAACTGAAACCCGGCTCGAAGTAGCCGACAACACCGGTGCGCGCGAAGTGATGTGCATCAAGGTGCTGGGCGGCTCCAAGCGTCGCTACGCCGGCATTGGCGACATCATCAAGGTCAGCGTGAAAGACGCTGCCCCGCGTGGTCGTGTCAAGAAGGGCGAAATCTACAACGCAGTGGTCGTGCGCACCGCCAAGGGCGTGCGTCGCCAGGACGGCTCGCTGGTCAAATTCGACGGCAACGCCGCCGTGCTGCTTAACACCAAGCTCGAGCCGATCGGCACCCGTATCTTCGGGCCGGTTACGCGTGAACTGCGTACCGAACGCTTCATGAAGATCGTGTCGCTGGCCCCGGAAGTGCTGTAAGGAGCCGACACATGAACAAGATTCGTAAGGGTGACCAGGTCATCGTGCTGACGGGTAAGGACAAGGCCAAGCGTGGCACGGTCCTGGCCGTTGATGGCGACAAGTTGGTCGTCGAGGGCGTGAACGTTGCAAAGAAGCACGTCAAGCCGAACCCGATGAAGGGCACGCAAGGTGGCGTAGTCGATAAGACGATGCCGATCCACGTTTCGAACGTGGCGCTGGTGGATGCCAATGGCAAGCCGTCGCGTGTCGGCATCAAGGTCGAAGACGGCAAGAAGGTCCGCTTCCTCAAGACGACCGGTGCTACGGTCGTCGGTGCCTAATCGCAGGGAGTATAGATAATGGCCCGTTTGCAAGAATTCTATAAGGACAAAATTGTCGCCGAGCTGACTAAGCAGTTCGGTTACAAGTCTGTCATGGAAGTGCCGCGCATCACCAAGATCACCCTGAACATGGGCCTTGGTCAAGCCGTTGCTGACAAGAAGATCATTGAGCACGCCGTTGGCGACCTGACGAAAATTGCCGGTCAAAAGCCGGTGGTGACGAAGGCTCGCAAGGCTATCGCCGGTTTCAAGATCCGCGAAGGTTACCCGATCGGTACGATGGTGACGCTGCGCGGTGAGCGTATGTTCGAATTCCTGGATCGTTTCATCACCGTGGCTCTGCCGCGCGTGCGTGACTTCCGTGGTATTTCGGGTCGTGCGTTCGACGGTCGTGGCAACTACAACATCGGTGTGAAGGAACAGATCATCTTCCCCGAAATCGAGTACGACAAAATCGACGCATTGCGTGGTCTGAACATCAGCATCACCACGACTGCGAAGACTGACGAAGAAGCCAAGGCTCTTCTGTCGGCGTTCAAATTCCCGTTCCGTAACTGAGGTAATCGTGGCTAAACTGGCACTTATCGAACGCGAAAAGAAACGCGCCCGTCTGGCGCAGAAATTTTCTGCCAAGCGCGCCGCCCTCAAAGCGATCATCGAAGACACCAGCAAGTCGGAAGACGAGCGTTATGAAGCACGTCTGGCGCTGCAACAGCTGCCGCGTAACGCAAATCCGACGCGTCAACGCAATCGTTGCGACCTGACCGGCCGTCCGCGCGGAACCTTCCGCAAATTCGGCCTGGCCCGTAACAAGATCCGTGAAATCGCCTTCCGTGGCGAAATCCCGGGCGTGACCAAAGCAAGCTGGTAATAGGAGAAGCACCATGAGCATGAGCGATCCTATCGCCGATATGCTGACTCGCATCCGCAACGCTCAGATGGTTGAGAAGGCATCGGTCAAGATGCCCTCGTCCAAGCTGAAGGTCTCGATCGCCAAAGTCCTCAAGGACGAAGGCTACATTGAAGACTTCGCGGTTGAAGCAGAAGAAACGAAGCCGGTGCTGAACATCGCACTGAAGTACTACGCTGGCCGTCCTGTGATTGAGCGCCTTGAGCGCGTGTCGCGCCCGGGTCTGCGTGTGTACAAGAGCCGCAACGACATTCCGCAGGTCATGAACGGCCTCGGCGTTGCTATCGTCTCGACCCCGAAGGGCGTGATGACCGATCGCAAAGCACGCGCCACCGGCGTGGGCGGCGAAGTCATCTGCTACGTCGCCTAACCGAGGAGAGTTGAAATGTCTCGAGTAGGTAAGAGTCCCATTGCACTGCCGAAGGGCGTTGAAGCGACGCTGGCTGGCAATGTGCTGACGATCAAGGGCGCCCTGGGTTCGCTGACCCGCGGCATCAATCCCCTCGTGATCGTCAAGATCGAAGACGGCACCGTCACCTTCGCCCCGGCCGATGAAAGCCGCGAAGCGAATGCGCTGTACGGTACGGAACGTGCGCTGGTCAACAACATGGTGACCGGCGTGAGCAAGGGTTTCGAAAAGAAACTGCAACTCGTTGGCGTGGGTTACCGTGCCAAGGCTGAAGGTAACAACCTGAAGCTCGAGCTGGGTTTCTCGCACGATGTTGTGCATGCCATGCCGGAAGGCGTGAAAGCAGAGACCCCGACGCAGACGGAGATCATCATCAAGGGCGTTGATAAGCAACGCATCGGACAAGTGGCTGCGGAAGTTCGCGGTTACCGTCCGCCCGAGCCCTACAAGGGTAAGGGCGTCCGCTATGCGGACGAGGTGGTGATCCTCAAGGAAACCAAGAAGAAGTAAGGGTGCGAAACATGGACAAGAAACAATCTCGTGTGCGCCGCGCTCGCCAGACTCGTATCAAGCTGGCAGCTCAGAAGGTGCATCGCCTTTCCGTGCATCGCACCAACGTGCACATTTACGCGCAAGTTTTCTCGGAAGACGGCACGCAAGTGCTGGCCAGCGCTTCGACGCTGGAAGCCGAAGTGCGCAAGGAACTGGGCGACAAGGAAGGCAAGGGTGGCAACGCTGCCGCAGCAGCGCTGATCGGCCGTCGTATCGCCGAAAAGGCGAAGGCTGCCGGCATCGAAAGCGTTGCTTTCGACCGCTCGGGCTTCCGCTATCACGGTCGCGTTAAGGCTCTCGCCGACGCAGCCCGTGAAGCCGGCCTCAAGTTCTAAGTAAGGATCCGTCATGGCAAAGATGCAAGCGAAAGTTCAGGCTGACGAACGCGACGACGGCCTTCGCGAGAAGATGATCGCGGTCAACCGTGTCACGAAGGTTGTGAAGGGTGGCCGTATTCTCGGGTTCGCCGCGTTGACCGTGGTTGGTGACGGCGATGGCCGCATCGGCATGGGCAAGGGCAAGGCGAAGGAAGTGCCGGTTGCCGTTCAAAAGGCAATGGAACAAGCCCGCCGCAATATGTTCAAGGTGCCCCTGAAGAACGGCACCCTGCAACACAACGTTCTCGGCCAGCATGGCGCCTCGCGCGTCCTGATGTCGCCGGCGAAGGACGGTACCGGTGTTATCGCCGGTGGCCCGATGCGCGCGGTGTTCGAGGTGATGGGCGTGACCAACGTGGTGACGAAGAGCCTTGGCTCGACGAACCCGTACAACCTGGTCCGCGCCACGCTCGACGGCCTGAAGAAACAATCGACTCCTGCTGACATCGCCGCCAAGCGTGGCAAGTCGGTGGAAGAGATCCTCGGCTAAGGGTGATCAATATGTCGCAGCAAACTGTGAAAGTTAAGCTGGTCAAGAGCCTGATCGGTACGCGTGAAGAACACCGCGCGACCGTCAAGGGCCTGGGCCTGCGTCGCCTCAATTCGGTCAGCGAGTTGCAGGATACGCCCGCTGTGCGGGGCATGATCAACAAGGTCTCGTACCTTGTGAAGATCGTCGACTGAGCGAGGGCAAAATGGAATTGAATTCGATTAAGCCGGCAGAAGGCGCCAAGCACGCCAAGCGCCGCGTTGGCCGTGGCATCGGTTCGGGTCTGGGTAAAACCGCCGGCCGTGGTCACAAGGGGCAGAAGTCGCGTTCGGGCGGCTTCCACAAGGTGGGCTTCGAAGGCGGTCAAATGCCGCTGCAACGTCGTCTGCCGAAGCGTGGTTTCAAGTCGCTGACGCGTCGTTTCGTGGGCGAAGTTCGCCTGGCTGACCTGAACAACCTGCCGGTCGACGAGATCGATCTGCTGGTTCTGAAGCAGGCTGGTCTGGTGAGCGAGCTGTCGCTGTCGGCCAAGATTATCGCCTCGGGCGAGATCACCCGCAAAGTCGTTGTGAAGGGTCTGGGCGTCACCAAGGGTGCGCTCACCGCCATTCAAGCGGCTGGCGGTTCGGTTGCAGAGTAAGTTAGGTCACCCCGGAGCCAGCATTGGCCAAGTCTCCTAATCTCGCTAAGCCTGGTACGCAGGGCCCAAAGTATGCGGATCTGCGTCGGCGGCTGGTTTTCCTGCTGCTGGCGCTGATTGTCTACCGTATTGGTGCGCATATCCCGGTGCCGGGCATCGACCCCGATCAGCTGGCGCAGTTGTTCCAGCGCCAGTCGGGCGGGATCCTGGGCATGTTCAACATGTTCTCGGGCGGTGCGTTGTCGCGTTTCACGATCTTCGCGCTGGGGATCATGCCGTATATTTCGGCATCGATCATCATGCAGTTGTTGGCGATGGTTTCGCCTCAGCTGGAAGCATTGCGTAAGGAAGGCCAGGCCGGACAGCGCAAGATTACGCAGTACACCCGGTACTTTACGGTGGTACTCGCGCTCTTCCAGGCAGCGGCGATCGCGGTGACGTTGGAAAGCGAGCCGGGGCTCGTCGTCGATCCGGGCATGTTGTTCCGCCTGACGACGGTGATCACGCTCGTGACCGGCACGATGTTCCTGATGTGGCTCGGTGAGCAGATCACCGAACGCGGCCTCGGTAACGGTATCTCGATCATCATCTTTGGTGGTATCGCGGCCGGTTTGCCGAACGCTGTGGGCGGTCTGTTCGAGCTCGTCGGTACCGGTTCGATCGGTCCGTTCTCGGCCATCGTGATCTGTGCCCTCGTGGTGCTCGTGACGTTCTTCGTCGTGTTCGTCGAACGTGGTCAGCGCAAGATCCTTGTGAACTACGCCAAGCGTCAGGTCGGCAACAAGGTGTACGGCGGTCAGGCTTCGCACCTGCCGCTCAAGCTGAACATGGCAGGCGTGATTCCGCCGATCTTTGCGTCGTCGATCATCCTGTTCCCGGCAACGATCGCGAATTGGTTTGGTGCGGGTGATAACGCGCGCTGGCTCAAGGATATCGCGGCGAAGTTGTCGCCGGGTCAGCCGATCTACGTGATGCTCTACGCACTGGCGATCGTGTTCTTCTGCTTCTTCTACACCGCACTGGTGTTTAACAGCAAGGAGACCGCCGAGAACCTGAAGAAGAGTGGTGCGTTTGTTCCGGGGATTCGTCCGGGCGACCAGACTGCGCGATATATCGACAAGATCCTGACGCGTCTGACACTGGCCGGCGCAGCTTACGTCACCTTGGTGTGTTTGCTGCCTGAGTTTCTGGTGTTGCGCTGGAATGTCCCGTTCTACTTCGGTGGAACCTCACTGCTGATTATCGTGGTGGTGACGATGGACTTCATGGCGCAAGTGCAGTCGTATGTGATGTCGCAACAATATGAGTCGCTGCTCCGCAAGGCGAATTTCAAGGGCGGCAATAACATGACGCTTCGCTAATGATCCTGGATCATGTCGAAAGACGACGTTATTCAAATGCAGGGTGAGGTACTTGAAAACCTCCCCAATGCCACCTTCCGGGTAAAGCTGGAAAATGGCCATGTAGTACTCGGACATATTTCCGGCAAGATGCGGATGCATTACATCCGCATCCTTCCCGGAGATAAGGTGACGGTAGAGTTGACGCCCTACGATCTGTCGCGTGCGCGGATCGTCTTCCGGGCGAAGTGATTAGAGAGAGGGAATTGTCATGAAAGTTTTGGCATCTGTTAAGTGCATCTGCCGCAATTGCAAGTTTGTGAAGCGCAAAGGCGTGCTGCGCGTGATCTGCAGTTCGGATCCGCGCCACAAGCAACGTCAGGGCTAATCGGCCTTTAACGCTATTTAGTTGGGGAATTACGAATGGCTCGTATCGCAGGGGTTAACATCCCGAACCACCAGCACACCGCTATCGGCCTGACGGCTATTTACGGTGTCGGCCGCACGCGCGCTCGCCAGATTTGCGAAGCCGCCGGTGTGCCGTTCTCGAAGAAGGTCAAGGACCTCGACGACGCTGATCTCGAAAAGCTGCGTGATCAAGTCGGTCAATTGACGGTTGAGGGTGACCTGCGCCGTGAAGTGACGATGAACATCAAGCGCCTGATGGATCTGGGCTGCTATCGTGGCATGCGTCACCGCAAGGGCTTGCCGCTCCGCGGTCAGCGCACCCGTACCAATGCGCGTACCCGCAAGGGTCCGCGTAAGGCCGGCGTCTCGCTGAAGAAGTAACCAGAGGATAGGAAACTCATGGCTAAGCAACAGAACAACGCCGCTTCGCAGCGCGTTCGCAAGAAGGTCAAGAAGAGCGTTGCGGAAGGCGTCGTGCACGTCCACGCTTCGTTCAACAACACCATCATCACGATCACCGATCGTCAGGGCAATGCGCTGGCATGGGCGACGTCGGGTGGCCAGGGCTTCAAGGGTTCGCGTAAGTCGACCCCGTTCGCTGCCCAGGTTGCTGCTGAGTCGGCTGGCCGCGTGGCACTGGAATACGGTGTGAAGAACCTGGAAGTTCGCATCAAGGGCCCGGGCCCGGGTCGCGAATCTGCGGTTCGCGCGCTGAATGCGCTGGGTATCAAGATCACGGCCATTTCGGACGTGACGCCGGTCCCGCACAACGGCTGCCGCCCGCCGAAGCGTCGTCGTATCTAAGACGCTTCAAAATCCTGCTATAATCGCGGGTTCGCGCACGGTCTAGGCCGTGCGCGAAGCAATTTCTAAGACCACCGTCCGGTACATTGGTACCGGACTTGCGTAGTGGACAAAGTTCGCTGCGTCAAATTTTGAGATAAAGGAACAACCGTGGCACGTTATATCGGCCCGAAGGCCAAACTCTCCCGCCGTGAAGGTACTGACCTCTTCCTGAAGAGCGCACGTCGCTCGCTCGCCGACAAGTGCAAGCTGGATAGCAAGCCGGGTCAGCATGGCCGCACCTCGGGTGCTCGTACGTCCGACTACGGCAACCAACTGCGCGAAAAGCAGAAGGTCAAGCGTATTTACGGCGTGCTCGAGCGTCAGTTCCGTCGTTATTTCGCGGAAGCCGACCGTCTCAAGGGCAACACGGGTGAAAACCTGCTGCAAGTGCTCGAGTCGCGCCTGGACAACGTCGTGTACCGCATGGGCTTCGGTTCGACGCGCGCTGAAGCGCGCCAGCTGGTCGGCCACAAGGCGATCGTGCTGAACGGTGTTGTTGCTAACATCCCGTCGATCAAGGTCAAGGCCGGTGACGTGATCACCGTGCGCGAAAAGGCCAAGAAGCAAGTGCGTATTCAAGAATCGCTGTCGCTGGCTGAGCAAGTCGGTTTCCCGATCTGGGTTTCGGTTGACGCCAAGAAGATGGAAGGCACTTTCAAGGCACTGCCGGAACGTAGCGATATCGCGGGCGACATCAACGAAAGCCTGATCGTCGAATTGTATTCGCGTTAATCCGTATGCTGACGCGCCTCACGGCGCGTTTTGCGTTCCGTGCAGGTTGTCACCCATCAGCCTTATCGGTGTAACGAGCCGAGGGTATTGAAAAGGAAACCTATGCAAACCAGTTTGTTGAAGCCCAAGATCATCGCGGTTGAGCCGGTCGGTGAGCATCACGCCAAAGTCGTGATGGAGCCGTTCGAACGTGGCTACGGCCACACCTTGGGCAACGCGCTTCGCCGCGTGCTGTTGTCGTCGATGGTGGGCTACGCGCCGACCGAAGTGACGATCGCCGGCGTTGTGCATGAATACTCCACTATCGACGGTGTCCAGGAAGATGTTGTCAACTTCCTGTTGAACCTGAAGGGTGTCGTGTTCAAGCTGCATAACCGTGACGAAGTCACCGTTACGCTGCGCAAGGATGGTGAAGGTGTAGTGCGCGCTTCGGATATCGAAGTGCCGCATGATGTGGAACTGATCAACCCCGATCACGTGATTGCGCATCTGGCCAAGGGCGGTAAGCTCGACGTTCAGATCAAGATCGAAAAGGGTCGTGGTTATGTCCCGGGCAACGTGCGCCGTTACGGTGATGATTCGGCCAAGGTGATTGGTCGTATCGTCCTCGACGCGTCGTTCTCGCCGGTCAAGCGTGTGAGCTATGCGGTCGAATCGGCCCGTGTGGAGCAGCGTACGGACCTGGACAAGCTCGTGATGAACATCGAAACCAACGGTGTGGTGTCGCCGGAAGAAGCGATCCGTCAATCGGCTCGCATCCTCGTCGACCAACTGTCGGTGTTCGCTGCGTTGGAAGGCACGGAAGCCGCCAGCGAAGCGCCGTCGCGTGCGCCGCAGATCGATCCGATCCTGCTGCGTCCGGTGGACGATCTCGAGTTGACGGTGCGTTCGGCCAACTGCCTGAAGGCCGAAAACATCTACTACATCGGCGACCTGATCCAGCGTACCGAGAACGAATTGCTCAAGACCCCGAACCTGGGTCGCAAATCGCTCAACGAGATCAAGGAAGTGCTTGCCTCGCGTGGTCTCACGCTCGGCATGAAGCTCGAAAACTGGCCGCCGGCTGGTCTCGAGAAGTAAGGTGTAATGACATGGCCGCCTTCGGGTGGCCATGTTGCTACGTAAGTGCGGCGCGTCGGAATGTTCCGATACGGCCGATAGCGAAGGTACCGGCCCGCGGTGTTTGTCACCGATAGAAGAGCTAGGTCGAAAACTCTGTTTAAAGGAAAGTTGAAATGCGTCACCGTCATGGTCTGCGTAAACTGAACCGTACCAGCAGCCACCGTCTGGCAATGCTGCGTAACATGTCGAACTCGTTGATCCAGCACGAAGCGATCAAGACCACGCTGCCGAAGGCCAAGGAGCTGCGTAAGGTTGTCGAGCCCCTCATCACGCTGGGTAAGAAGGACTCGGTTGCCAACCGTCGTCTGGCGTTCAACCGCCTGCGCGATCGTGAAATGGTCACCAAGCTGTTCAACGAACTGGGCCCGCGTTTCGCCAACCGTCCGGGTGGTTATCTGCGTATCCTGAAGATGGGTTTCCGCGTTGGCGACAATGCGCCGATGGCTTTCGTCGAACTGCTGGACCGTCCGGAAGTCGACACGGAAGCGCCGGAAGTCGCTGAGTAAGCGATTCGCGCAACGGTCTTTTCAAGATCGTCTGTCGTAAGAAGAAGCCAGGTCGCCGACCTGGCTTTTTTTGTTTTGAGGTGTTGTCAGACGCTGTCGCAGTACAGATCCGAAAATCACGGGTCGATTGCACACGTTTCGTGGCCTCGGTGTACAGTGAACAATCCTCACGCTTGAATGGTCTACCGCACATCATGGATGTCCTTCTTATCGTCATGACGACATTTCCCGACGAGGCCAGCGCCGAAGCCGCGATCGACGGCATGCTCGCCCAGCGGTTGGCGGCTTGCGTGCAGCAAATGGCGCCGGTGCGTTCGAGCTATCGCTGGCAGGGAAAACGCGAGACGAGTGTGGAAGTACCACTCATGATCAAGACGACTGCCGCGCGTTATGGTGCACTTGAGCAGTACATCAAAGAACATCATCCTTACGACGTACCTGAAATCGTCGCATGGCCGGCTACCGCAGCGTTGCCGGCCTATGCGCGCTGGGTCGAAGATGAGACGCGGGGGAAATTGCATGTCTGAGGGAGCGAGCGTGGTAGGGCCACTGATCTTGGACGCAGATCGTTGTCAGGGAGCACCGATGCGGCATCGCACTGTGCAATTCTGGGTGTTGGCATGGCTGGTCGTGGCCATGTTGCTCGCTCTTGGCTTGGGACATGCGCGTGCAGCCGATGATTTTCTCGATCCGGACGTCGCCTTCAAGGTGTCGAAGACGGAACAGCCTGGTGCTGTGCTGCTGCATTTCGAGGTTGCCAAGGGCTACTACCTCTACCGAGACCGATTTGCTTTCACTGCGGATAACCCGGCCGTCAAGCTCGGTACCCCAGAGTTTCCCAAGGGAGAGATCAAACATGACGAGACCTTCGGCAAGGACATGGAGGTCTATCACGAGCCCATCGACGTTCGTGTCCCGGTCGTTCAACCGAGTGGTCCGTTCACGCTGAACGTCACCATGCAGGGTTGTGCGGACAAGGGGTTGTGCTATCCGCCAATGGACAAGCCACTCAAGATTTCGGCGGATGGCCTCGGCGGTGCAGCGGGCGGGAGTTCGGCTGCGGTATCGACGGCAGGGCCGACGGCATCGGCTTTGTCTGGTAATGGCGCACAAGTGGCGGGTAATTCGCCCGAGGGAATGGCGGCTCAGTCTGCACCGTCGTCCAGGACAGCGGGCGGATGGTTGTCGGCGCGCGAAGACTACAGCGAGGCGGAGCGTATTCTCTCGGGCGGCAGCTTCGCACTGGCACTAGGGATATTCTTCGCGCTCGGCGTCGGGCTGGCCTTTACGCCGTGCGTGTTGCCAATGGTGCCGATTCTTCTGTCTATCGTTGCCGGCCAGGAGGCCAGCCGTGGCAAGGCAATACGTCTCGCTATTGCCTACGTACTCGGCATGGCTGTGGTGAACACGGTCATCGGTGTCGCGGCCGGATTGCTGGGGCAGGGCCTCATCGCGTTCTTGCAAGCGCCGTGGGTCTTGGCGCTGTTCGCTTTGCTAATGGTCGTCCTGTCGCTGTCGATGTTCGGAATGTACGAGCTTCAATTGCCGTCGGGCTTGCGAGCCAAAATCGATGACGCCGCTCGCAAACAGAAGTCCGGTCAATGGATCGGCGCCGCGATGATGGGTGTGCTATCCGGGCTGATCGTCAGCCCGTGTGTGACGGCTCCTCTGGCGGCCGCGCTTGCTTTCATCGCGAAAACCGGCGACGCCGTTTTCGGCGGTGCAACGCTCTTCGCATTGTCATTGGGCATGGGGCTGCCGCTGGTGATTCTCGCTGGCGGGGGCGGTGCGCTGCTGCCGCGTGCTGGGGCGTGGATGGATGGCGTGAAGCGTTTCTTCGGTTTCCTGCTTCTGGGCGTTGCCTTGTGGATCGTTCGGCCGTTGCTCCCAACACCTGTATTACTGTTGGGCTGGGGCGTCTTGCTGCTGGTGGCGGCCACATTCATGCGCGTGTTCGATAGCCTGCCTGAAGGCGTGAGCGGTGCCCGACGTCTTCTCAAGGGGCTGGGTGTTGTCGTCGCGCTTCTCGGAGCCGTCGCGCTGGTGGGCGCTGCGGCTGGGGCACGGGACCCACTGGTGCCGTTGGCCGGATTGACCACGGCGGCTTCCGGGAATGCCAATGCGAATGCGAACGCTGCTGCAATCGAGGGTGTCAGGTTCCAACGCGTGCGCAGCGTAGCGGAACTCGAGAAAGTCGTGGCGACGGCTGGGCGTCCGGTGATGTTCGACTTCTATGCGGACTGGTGCATTAGCTGCAAGGAGATGGAGCGATTCGTCTTCACGGATCCGAAGGTGAAAGCACGTCTCGATCAGATGGTGCTTGTACAGGCAGACGTTACCGCGAACAACGCCGATGATCAGGCCTTGCTTAAGCGTTTCGGATTGTTTGGGCCACCCGGCATCATCTTCTTTGACGCCAGCGGTAAGGAAGTCGCAGACACGCGTGTCATCGGCGCACAGTCGTCAGACCAGTTCCTGCGCAGCCTGGACAAGGCATACGGCCCCGCAGCTTAAGTTTCTGAGCCCGGCGCCGCGGGCGATGCCTGAGCAAATGATAGTGTGCTGAACCGACGACTTGCTCGGCCTTACGCGCGACGCAAAGCAAAACGGCCAACCCGAGATCGGGCTGGCCGTTTTCCTTTATGCGCGAAAGATCGCACTAGCGAGAGCATAGAAAACCAAGCTACCTAGGTTCACCTGATTCCGAGTGCAAATCTGTGGGTCGCGTTGGCCGTCTTGCTCAGGCTTGCGCACGGATCAGGCGGGCTGCGTCCAACGCGAAGTACGTCAGAATGCCGTCTGCGCCTGCGCGCTTGAATGCAAGCAGCGATTCCATCATCACCTTGTCGTGATCGAGCCAGCCGTTCTGTGCGGCGGCCTTGAGCATCGCGTATTCGCCACTCACTTGATAGGCGTACGTGGGGAAACGGAACTCGTCTTTCACGCGGCGCACGATGTCGAGATACGGCATGCCGGGTTTGACCATCACCATATCCGCGCCTTCCTCGATGTCCAGCGCGACTTCGCGTAGCGCTTCGTCGGAGTTGGCCGGGTCCATCTGGTAGGTCATCTTGTTGCCCTTGCCCAGATTCGATGCGGAACCGACGGCGTCACGGAACGGGCCGTAAAAAGCCGAGGCGTATTTTGCCGCGTAAGCCATGATCCGCGTGTGGATGTGGCCGGCCTCCTCAAGCGCTTCGCGAATGGCGCCGATACGCCCGTCCATCATGTCGGACGGGGCCACGATGTCCACGCCGGCCTCGGCCTGCGTGAGCGCTTGCTTCACGAGAAGTCGCGTCGTCACGTCGTTGATGACGTAACCGTTTTCGTCGAGTACGCCGTCCTGACCGTGACTCGTGTATGGGTCGAGCGCCACGTCGGTCAGTACACCCAGATCGGGGAAGTTGCGCTTGAGTTCGCGCACGGCACGCGGAATCAGGCCTTCGGGATTGGTCGCTTCAATACCGTCGGGCGTTTTCAGCGACGTTTCGATGTTCGGGAACAGTGCGATCACCGGGACGCCGAGCGTGACGCATGTATCGGCTACGCGGAGCAGATTGTCGATGGAGACGCGCTCGACACCAGGCATCGAATCGACGGCTTCACGACGGTTTTCGCCTTCAAGCACGAACACCGGGTAGATGAGGTCGTCGCAAGTCAGGTGGTTTTCACGCATCAGACGGCGTGAGAAGTCATCGCGTCGCATGCGGCGCGGGCGAAGCAGGGGGTAGGAACTCATGCGATCGGTCCTTTGGACGGAGAGTGGTGCTTCGAAAATTTCCGCGAAATGGGGCGTGTGGACTTGTCCCGAAAACGGATAGTCGTTGCGGCTGGCTCAACGATCCCCTAAGAGGGAAGGCGCGCAAAAAACGGCACTTGCCGGGAAACTTTCGAACGCATGGTATATCATACCAACCGGATGTTCGCACTGTGTGCGAGGGTCCCCCGCTTCTCCTCCCTGAGCGGGCGCCTGTCGTTCTACGATAAGGCTTATTTAAACCCGCCGTGCCTACACGGCGGTTTTTTTATGTGCGCGCGAATTGTCACTGCGAAGCCCCGGGTGCCCGTGATTTCCGGCAGATTCGAGAAGCCTCATCCGTTCGGCTGAGGGGACGTTATGCCGTCACTTGCGCATACGAGATTCCATTGCCCTTACCCAGCGTCACGCGGCTCGCCGCGACGATTTGTCGCGCCTGCCGAGCCTGAATGCCGTCTACCGTAGCGACTTGGTGGGGGTGTCTCGCGTGCGCGGAGTAGCGTTGCGTGGACCGCGTCGAAATAGACAATGAGAATTCGCCGATCCCCCATATGTACGAGGGATCAGGCGAAGATCACTTCTTGGCAGTGTCGCGCGCAGGAATGGCGAGCCAATCTTCGAGCACGCGCTGCGCGGCGTCTACGCCGGTGCGCTTGAGCGACGAGAACAGTTGTGCCGTGAACTGCGGCGGCGTGGCGGGATCGTCGGCAGGCAGGCCGTCGGTGCGCGGCAGCGCGGCCAGGCGTTTTTGCGTGTCACGCAGCACGACCGTCGCTTCCTGGCGCGTGAGCTTGTCCACTTTGGTCAGCAACACGTGAATGGGACGCCCCGTCGGCATGAACCAGTCGATCAGTTCGCAATCGAGGTCGGTGAACGGCCGGCGCGAGTCCATCAGAAGCACGAGACCACGCAGTTGCGGGCGCTGCACCAGATAATCGCCGAGGAGTTTTTGCCAGTGAATCTTCACGCCGCCACCGACCTCGGCGTAGCCGTATCCGGGCAAGTCG
Source organism: Pandoraea apista (assembly GCF_001465595.2). Classification (NCBI taxonomy): domain Bacteria; kingdom Pseudomonadati; phylum Pseudomonadota; class Betaproteobacteria; order Burkholderiales; family Burkholderiaceae; genus Pandoraea; species Pandoraea apista. The sequence continues at coordinate 375,079 of NZ_CP013481.2, forward strand.
ACGAGATAGCCGTACAGGGTCTCGAGGTGAGCGATCTCGAAGTAGTTGATGTGCTGTGTACGCCCCGGCGTCTTGCTCGAGAAGGCCAGGCGCTTTTGGTTGCAGAGGATGTTGAGCGCGCTGGACTTGCCCGCGTTCGAGCGTCCCGCGAAGGCGACCTCGGGCACAGCCGTGGGCGGCAAATCGCGCAGATGATTGACGGTCGTAAAGAAGCGGGCTTGATGAAGTAGGGACATGACGGAAACCGGGGAGCGCCACAGCCACAGGGATCGGGCCGCAACGCGGGTGCAGGGGCGCAGGACGGTGGGTTTGATGCCCACCGGCGACAGGCCGGGGAGCCCCGTTCTGCGGCCTTCTACATGGAAATCCCCTAAAGTCGGGGAAAGACTTTATTGTACAATATGAAAGTTAACCTTGGCCTTGCCAAGGCTTGCCCGAACGTCTCGCACGCCGTGAGGTTGGAGGAGAAACACGGCGTCGGACGGTGAGTTCGAACGACCGATTTCCCGACAAAACAGATATAAGGTGTGCGAATGAACCGAGGAGTGTGGAAGTCTCTCGCTGCAACACCGTTGGCGCTGGCATGCTTTCTTCTGAGCGGTGCAGGACAAGCCGCCGAGCCTCAGACGCCTGCAAAACCAGACTTGAACCGGGGACAGGCGATTGCCAGTCAGGTCTGCGCCGCCTGCCACGCGGCAGACGGCAATAGTACCGGCGCCGCCTATCCGAAGCTCGCCGGTCAACATGCCGAGTATCTGGATAAACAGCTCCTCGACTTCAAGGCGCAGCCCGGCAAAACTCCCGCGCGAAACAATCCCATCATGGCCGGCATGGTTGCGGCATTGTCCGAACAGGACATGCGCAATGTGTCTGCCTATTTCGCCTCGCAGACCGCGAAGCCGGGCGTGGCGCGTAACAAAGACACCGTGCCGCTGGGCGAGAAGATTTATCGCGGCGGTCTGGCTGATAAGGGCGTTCCCGCGTGCGCCTCGTGCCACGGACCGACCGGTGCCGGCATGCCGTCGCAGTATCCACGTCTGTCCGGGCAGTGGGCCGACTACACTGCGGCCCAACTGGTCGCGTTCCGAGATGAAACCCGCAAGAACAACGCGCCGATGCACACCGTGGCCTCGCGTTTGTCGGATAAGGAAATCAAGGCAGTCGCGGATTACATCGCCGGTTTGCGCTGATCGGCAGCCCCGCCCTGACATCATGTGAACGTCAGGGTATATTCGCTGACTTATAACGAAACCAGCAGCGGCGCCGCAGAGCGACCGGATAGATCTGGTTTAGCATACACAGGGTGGCGGGCGCGTGAGATACGCGTCCCCGCCCTTTTTTGTTGTCGGAAACAGGATGAGCATCAGTACCTCCGGAATGCAGATCAAAGGCACGCAGCGATGGGTGCGCGACGGTGTCGAGCTGGTCAGCTCGATGCGTTTTGCCATCAGCCTGCTAAGCGTGCTTGCCATTGCCAGCATCATTGGCACCGTGCTCAAGCAGGGCGACCCGTATCCCAATTACGTCAATCAGTTCGGTCCATTCTGGGCCGACGTTTTCCGCTCGATCGGACTGTACACGGTGTACAGCTCGTGGTGGTTCCTGCTGATCCTCTTCTTCCTGATGGCGTCCACGACGCTGTGCATCGTGCGCAACGCACCGAAGATGATCGCGGACATTCGCAGTTGGCGCGATCACGTGCGCGAGGGCAGCCTGCGCGCTTTTGGTCACAAAGGCGAATTCACCGGGCCCACGCCACGTGGCGACCTGCTGCCGCGTCTCACGGGCTATCTCGGGCGCCGTGGCTACCGTTTTGTGGTACGTGAGCGCGATGGCGCTACGCTCGTCGCGGCCAAGGCCGGCGCGATCAACAAGATCGGCTACATCTTCGCGCACAGCGCCATCGTCATCATCTGTCTGGGTGGGCTGGTCGACAGCGATCTGCTGATCCGAGCGCAGATGGCGCTATTCGGCAAGTCGCCGCTGCAAGGCAATGCCGTGATTTCGCAGATTCCCGAAACGCATCGCCTATCGCCGAACAATCCCGCGTTCCGAGGCTACTCGTTCGTGCCGGAAGGCGGCAAATCGACCACGGCGATTCTGAATTTCCAGGACGGCTCGGTCGTGCAGGATCTGCCGTTCTCCATTGAACTGAAGAAATTCCACGTCGACTACTATTCGACGGGCATGCCGAAGCTGTTCGCGAGCGACATCGTGGTGACCGACCCCGAGACCGGCAAATCGGTGGACGCGACGGTGAAGGTCAACGAACCGTTCATCTTCAAGGGCGTGGCGATTTATCAGTCGAGCTTCGAAGACGGCGGCAGCAAACTGAAGCTGACCGGATATCCGATGCGTGGGGCATCGGATCGTACGTTCGCTTTCTCCGGCGACATCGGCGGCTCGACGCAATTGCGCGGCGGCGCGGCCGGCAAGGATGAATACACCGTCGAGTTCAGCGATTTTCGCGCGATCAACGTCGAGAACATCAGCAATGGCGGAGGCGAACGCGATGTGCGCGGCGTGGCCCGCAAGTCGTTGCGCGACGATCTGAGCGCACAGCTCGGTTCGGGCGCCCGCACGGATCTGAGCAAGGATCTGCGCAACGTGGGGCCGTCGGTGCAATACAAGGTGCGCGATCGCAGCGGGCAGGCGAAGGAGTACCGCAACTACATGCTGCCGATTCTGGTGGACGATGGCGAGCGTGTCTTCATGACGGGCGTGCGCGACACGCCGGATGGCCCGTTCCAGTACCTGCGCATTCCGGCTGACGCGGACGGTTCCGTGAAGCAATGGATGCTGCTGCGTGCCGCGCTTCAGGACGATGGCGCACGTGCCGAGGCGGCTCGTCGCTTTGCCGCACAATCGCTGCCGGCACAAACGTCGACGACGCTTCGCGAGCAGTTGCAAGAGAGCGCCAAGCGCGAACTGGACCTGTTTGCCGGCGTGATTCCGGCGAGTAAAACCAGCCAGACGAAGGGCGGCTTGCAGGCAATCGCGGAGTTCGTGAACGAGAAGGTGCCGCAAGAGCAGCAGTCCAGCGCAGCCGATATGTTCCGTCGCATTCTCGACGGTACCGTCTGGCAACTGTGGCAAGTCGCCCGCGAACAGGCCGGGCAGCCAGCCATGGCGCCCTCGCCGGAGAACGAGCGCTTCGTGCATACGGCCACTAACGCGCTGTCCGACAACTTCCTGTACGACGCGCCGGTCTTCCTGCAACTCGATTCGTTCGAGCAGGTCCAGGCAAGCGTCTTCCAGCTCACGCGCTCGCCCGGCAAGAAGATCGTGTATCTTGGCAGCTTGCTGCTGGTACTCGGCATCTTCTCGATGTTCTACGTACGCGAGCGGCGTCTGTGGATGTGGCTGAAGGACACGCCGGACGGTGGCAGTTTGGTCTTGATGGCCGTGTCGACGACACGCCGCACACTGGATTTCGAAAAGGAATTCGCCCGCACGAAGGCGGAGATTGACGAGATCGTCACAAAACGATGAAGGTGAGACAGATGGAGTTATCGCAAAGCTATTCGGAAGCCTCCTGGCTGCGCCGCCGCAGCATCGGCGACTGGCTATTTGCACTGGCCCTGGCGATCGGTGCGGGCTTTGCCCTCAATCGCTACGGCCACTACATGGATTACTACGAGCACACGATTCTGGTGCTCGCTGTGCCCACTTTCGCGCTACTCGGCTGGCATTGGCGGTCGGTGCGCTGGCTGATGGCGGGGATCGCGATTCTCGCGCTCTCGGGCATCGGCTTGTATCACCACGATCTCGCGCGTGCAGATCAGGCGTTCTTTCTCAAGTACTTCCTCTCGAGTCAGTCGGCCATCCTGTGGATGAGCGCACTGTTCTTTCTGGCAACGATTTTCTACTGGGGCGGCTTGCTCGCCCGTTCGCCATTCGGTGCGAGCGTAGGGTCGTCGTTGTGCTGGGCGGCGGTGTTGCTCGGGTTCACCGGCATGATGGTGCGCTGGTACGAGTCGTATCTGGTGGGGGCCGACGTTGGCCACATTCCAATCTCGAACCTGTACGAAGTTTTCGTGCTCTTCTGTCTGATCACGGCGCTTTTTTATCTGTACTACGAGCGTCGTTACGAAACGCGCGCACTCGGGCCATTCGTGTTGCTCGTGATCAGCGCGGCTGTCGGCTTCAACCTCTGGTACAGCGTGGCGCGTAGCGCCTACGAGATCCAGCCGCTGGTGCCGGCGCTGCAAAGCTGGTGGATGAAGATCCATGTGCCGGCGAATTTCATCGGTTACGGTACGTTTGCGCTCGCGGCGATGGTTTCGGTGGCGTATCTGCTCAAGTCGGGCGAAAACAAGCGGCTGGCCGCGGCCGGCAAGCCGCTCGACAGTGGCTTCTTCTCGTCGCGTCTGCCGTCGCTCGAACTGCTCGACGATGTGATGTACAAAGCCATTGCCGTGGGCTTCGCGTTCTTCACGATCGCCACGATTCTCGGCGCGCTGTGGGCTGCCGACGCTTGGGGCGGTTACTGGAGCTGGGACCCGAAGGAGACGTGGGCGCTGATCGTCTGGCTGAACTACGCGGCGTGGTTGCACATGCGTCTGATGAAGGGGCTGCGCGGTGTGGTGGCGGCGTGGTGGTCGCTGACCGGCTTGCTCATCACGACGTTCGCGTTCCTCGGCGTGAATATGTTCCTCTCGGGGCTGCACAGCTACGGACAGCTCTGACGCGGGCTGCCTGCCGCATCGGGGCCCATGGGAAAGCCGCCGCATTCAGATGCCGGCGGCTTTTTTCATCGTGCCGTATGATTTCCCGCAGTGCGGCCGTGGGAACGGCGTTGTGCGCAGGGCTGTCTCAATCGACAGACGCGTCAGCATGCCGGCCGTGATTGCGACGGTGATGGCGGCAGTACCGAAGGGGCAGAGCTCAGGGTCAGGGGAACGCATCATGAAGACTAGTAAATCGCATCTGCGCGGCGAGGACATTCCGGCGAGCAGTATCACGCCGCGAGAGGTCGCCACGTCACGGCGGCGCTTCTTGCGTGCGTCCGGTGCCGGATTGACGGGGTTGGGCGGCGCGGTCCTTGGCGTGCTGCCGCAACGTGTTGCGTTCGCCGCCGATAGCGCCGGCACGGGACTGGCAAAACTGACGGCTGCGCGTAACACGCGCTACGTGATCGCCGACAAGCCGACCGACATTCAGGACGTCACCACCTATAACAACTTCTACGAATTCGGTACCGACAAATCCGATCCGGCACGACGGGCGGGCACGCTCAAGCCGCGTCCGTGGCAAATTGCTATCGAAGGCGAGGTGAAGCAGCCAAAGGTCTACGACATCGACACGTTGCTCAAGCTCGCCCCGCTGGAGGAACGGGTCTATCGCCACCGCTGTGTCGAGGGCTGGTCGATGGTCATTCCATGGATTGGCTATTCGCTTGCCGAACTCATCAGGCAGGTGCAGCCGACGGGCAATGCGAAGTATGTGGAATTCGTCACGCTGGCCGATCCGAAGCAGATGCCGGGACTGTCGTATCCCGTGCTGAGCTGGCCATACGTAGAAGGCTTGCGTATGGACGAGGCGATGCATCCGCTTTCCCTGTTGACGTTCGGGCTGTACGGCGAAGTGCTGCCGAACCAGAATGGGGCGCCTGTGCGAATGGTCGTGCCGTGGAAGTATGGATTCAAGAGTGCAAAATCCATCGTGAAGATCCGTTTCGTCGAGAAAATGCCGCTCACGAGCTGGAATCGCGCCGCACCGGATGAGTATGGCTTTTATTCGAATGTGAATCCGGGCGTCGATCATCCGCGCTGGAGTCAGGCGACCGAGCGGCGCATTGGCGACGGCGGAATCTTCACGCCCAAGCGCAAGACGCTGATCTTCAACGGATATGGGGAGCAGGTCGCCGGCCTGTATCAGGGCATGGATCTGCGTAAATTCTTCTAAGCCGATATCTCGTGTCGATCACGCCATCCGAGTCGGGCGACGTGCCTGGCGTTCCCGCCGCTTCCACCGGGGCTGCCGCGGCCACGGGGGCATCGCGTGCAACCGATACCGCTGCGCGGGCGGGGCGACGCTCGACACCCCATGTGCAGCGCTGGCTACCTTGGGCGAAAGTGGCCGTCTTCCTGTTGGCGATGGTGCCTCTGCTGCGGCTCGTTACCTATGGGCTAACGGATAAGCTGGGCGCCAATCCCGTCGAGTTCATCACGCGCTCGACGGGTACCTGGACGCTGGTGATGCTCTGTATCACGCTCGCGATCACGCCCGTGCGTCATCTATCGCGACAGCCTTGGTTGCTGCGCTTTCGCCGCATGCTCGGACTATTCGCTTGCTTCTACGGCGCGTTGCATTTCACAACGTACTTCTGGCTGGATCAGTGGTTCGACTGGTCAAGCATTCTGCGCGATGTGTCGGGCAAACGTCCGTTCATTACGGTGGGATTCGCGGCGTTCGTGCTGATGGTGGCGCTGGCGCTGACGTCGCCGCGCGCGATCGTGCGCCGCATGGGCGGGAAGCGCTGGCAGCGGCTGCATCGTCTGATCTATGCGATTGCCGTGCTGGCGATTCTGCACTACTGGTGGATGAAAGCGGGCAAGAACGATCTTGCCCAGCCGGCGATCTACGCGATCGTCGTGGCAGCCTTGCTCTGCGCCCGTCTGATCTGGGCGCTTCGCAGGCAGCGAGGTCAGATGCTCTCGGGCAGCAGTCGTTCGCCAGCGAACAGCGATTCGATCGTCTCGCGCTCGCGAACGAGGTAAGCCTCGTTGCCGTCGACCATGACTTCGGCGGCACGCGGACGCGTGTTGTAGTTGGAACTCATCGTGAAGCCATAGGCACCTGCCGAGCGGATCGCGAGCAGATCGTCCGGACCAATGGCCAGCGCGCGGTCGCGGCCCAGCCAATCGCCGCTTTCGCACACGGGGCCCACCACGTCATAGATCACGGCTTCGTCGGCGCGGCGCACCACCGGATCGATCCCGTGATAAGCCTCGTACATTGCCGGACGCGCCAGATCGTTCATCGCCGCGTCGACGATAGCGAAATTCTTCGTCTCGCCGTGCTTGAGGAATTCCACGCGAGTCAGCAGCACGCCAGCGTTACCCACGAGCGAGCGACCCGGCTCGAATAACACCTGACGATGGCCGTGACCGCGCTTGGCGATGTGATCGAGCAGCGTGGTGGCAAACGCGGTGATGTCGGGCGGCGTCTCGTCGGTGTAGGTGATGCCCAGACCGCCGCCGACGTCGATGTGATGCAGCGAAATGCCAGCAGTTTCGAGCTTTTCGACGAGATCGAGGATCTTGTCGGTCGCGTCGAGATACGGCGAAATCTCCGTGATTTGCGAGCCGATATGACAGTCGATGCCAACGACTTCGAGGTTTGGCATGGCAGCGGCGGCGCGATAGGCGTCGAACGCCTCTTCATACGCCACACCGAACTTGTTGCCGCGCAGGCCCGTGGAGATATACGGGTGCGTCTTGGCGTCGACATTCGGGTTCACGCGCAGTGAAACCCGAGCGCGCTTGCCGGCTTGTCCGGCCACTTCGTTGAGGCGATCGAGTTCCGGGCGCGATTCGACGTTAAAGCAGAAAACGCCCATTTCCAGCGCATAACGCATTTCCTCGGCGTGCTTGCCAACGCCCGAGAATACGGCGCGCTTCGGATCGCCACCTGCCGCGATCACGCGAGCGAGCTCCCCCGCCGACACGATGTCGAAACCCGCACCGAGCTTGGCGAACACGCCGAGCACGGCGAGGTTCGAGTTGGCCTTGGCGGCGTAGTGTACGGCGGCGTTGCGGCCCTCGCAGGCTTTCGCGTAGGCCTGATAGGCGTTCGTCAGGGCCGCCTTCGAATAGACGTACAACGGCGTGCCGAAGCGCTCGGCGAGGGCGGGCAGAGCAACGTTCTCGGCGTGGAGTACGTTATCGCGGTAGGAGAAGATGGCGTCGGGCATCGCAAAAACTCGGTAATCAACTAGGGCACGCTGGCAAGGCGGGGGCTTCCGGACAGAAACCGCTTACTCCGGTTTGGCGGCGGGCACCGAAGCGGCCGAGGGAACATCGACCGACGGCCCTCGCTGCGGCTCGGGGACACGCGGCGGCGGTGGCAGCGGCGCACCCGGAGGCGGCGTCGGTTTCGTGGGACGGGCAGGCATATACAGCGGCCCAGCCTGACCGCATCCGGCCAACACGCTGAAAAGGGCAATCGAGGCTACAATCGCGCAGGTTCGAATAGGTGCAGTCATTGGGGGTATCGCCGCGTGGTGCGGCATGCGAACGATGACGCAAAGCGTGGAGTTTAGCATGACGGAAAGTGAATTCCTGGCGCTCGCCGAGGCAGTACTGGCGCAGGTAGAGGCGGCTGTCGAGAGCAGCGACGTGGATATCGATTGCGAACGTACAGGCAACGTCCTGACGCTCGAATTCGAAGACGGCAGCAAGATCATCGTCAACCTGCAAACGCCGATGAGCGAAATCTGGGTGGCCGCTCGCTCGGGCGGTTTCCACTATCGCCTCAAGGGCGACAAGTGGCGCGACACGCGCGACGATTCCGAGCTGTTTGAAGCGTTGTCGCGCTTCGCGTCGCAGCAGGCGGGCGAGACGGTGACGTTGCAAGCCGGCTGACAAAAAAATCGAGGCGCCGCGCTCCCGGTGTGAAAGGGGCTGCGGCGCCTCGTGACGGCCCGGAACACGCCGGACCGTGAGCTTGAACGGCCCTTCGTCAGGGCTTGCTATTGAACATGTCCAGAATGCGCTGACGCTCCTGACGGTCCACCGGCGCGGGCGCAGCGCTCGGTTGCGCCGGCATTTGACCGGGCACGGGGCCGACCGACGGGCCAGGTGCCGCGGACCCATCGGGCGCAGTGTCGGCGCTCAACCCGACCGTGCTCACGGCGCGTCCCGGCGGATAGTCGTCGTAGAAGTAATCGCCATTGGCCTGAATGACGCCCGGCGGCATGGTTCGGGTCGTTTCCGGTACACCGCGCAGCGCCTTCGACATGTAGTCGATCCAGATTGGCAGTGCCAGACCACCGCCCGTTTCGCGATCGCCCAGATTGCGCGGCTGATCGAAGCCGATCCAGGCGACCCCCACCAGTTGCGACTGATAGCCGGCGAACCAGGCGTCGTGCGAATCGTTGGTCGTCCCCGTCTTGCCCGCCAGATCGCTGCGCTTGAGCACGTTGGTCTTGGCGGCCGTGCCGCGCGTCGCGACGTCGTGCAACATCGAATTCATGATGAACGCGTTGCGTGCCGGAATAGCCCGGATCGTCTCGTCGCCGGCCGTGGACGGCTTCTCCTCCATGATGACGTTGCCCTTCGAGTCGGTAATGCGCGCCACGATGAACGGGTTCACGCGGAAGCCACCGTTCGCAAACACGGCATAGGCACTCGCCATTTGCAGCGGCGTCACCATCCCGGCACCCAGCGCCATCGGCAGATAAGCCGGATGCTTGTCGGCCTCGAAGCCGAATCGTCCGATGAACTTCTGGGCATAGCCCGGCGTGATGCTTTGCAGAATCCGGATCGACACGAGGTTACGGGAGCGCATCAGGGCGACGCGCATCGGCATCGGCCCTTCGAAGCCGCCGCCGTAGTTCTTCGGCTCCCACGGCTGGCCACCTGTCTGCGCGGCGGTGAAGTACAGCGGGCCGTCATTGATGATGGTCGCGGGGGCGAAGCCCTTCTCGAGCGCAGCCGAGTAGATGAACGGCTTGAAACTTGAGCCCGGCTGACGCCATGCCTGCGTGACGTGGTTGAACTTGTTCCGGTTGAAGTCGAAGCCGCCGACCAGCGAGCGAATGGCACCGTTCTGCGGGTCGAGCGACACGAACGCCGCTTCGATATCCGGCATTTGCACGATCCGCCAGTTTTCCTTCGCGTCCTTCGTCACACGAATCACCGAGCCGCGGCGAATCTTCTGTTTCGGCTGGGCTTTGGCGTTCAGGCCGGCGGCGGCAAAGCGCAGGCCGTCGCCGGTCACGGTCACGTCGTCGCCGTTCAGGAGCACGGCCTTGACCTGCTGCGGCGACGCGGAAAGCACCACGGCGGCAACCATATCGCCACTGTCCGGATGTTCGACCAGCGTATCGTCGATCAATTGTTCGCGCTCGTCCTGATCGTCCGGCAAATCGATATTCGCCTCCGGGCCGCGATAGCCATGACGCAACTCGTAGGCCATGACCCCGGCGCGCAACGCCTCGTAGGCGGCTTCCTGGTCGGCCGAATTGATCGTCGTATAGACGTTGAAACCGCGCGTGTAGATCTCGTCTTTGAACTGAGCGTAGAGCAACTGGCGAACCATTTCCGCCACGTATCCGGCGTGGACGCTGAACTCGCTGCCCAGCCCGCGCACCACCAGTTCTTGCGAGACGGCCTGATCGTATTCGGCCTTCGAGACATACCCGAGGTCGTACATCCGCTTGAGGATGTATTCCTGACGCACGCGAGCGCGCTTGTAATTGACGATCGGGTTATACGCCGACGGCGCCTTCGGCAGCCCGGCAAGCATGGCAGCTTCGGCGAGCGTGATGTCCTTCAGATCCTTGCCGAAATAAACGCGCGCCGCGCTGGCGAAACCGTAGGCGCGTTCTCCAAGGTAGATCTGATTCATGTACAGCTCGAGAATCTGATCCTTCGTGAGGCGCGACTCGATCTTGTAGGCGAGCAGTGCTTCGTAAATCTTGCGGGTATAGGTCTTTTCGCTGGACAGAAAGAAGTTTCGCGCCACCTGCATCGTGATCGTACTGGCGCCCTGCGATGACCCGCCACGCGTGAAGTTGGCCAGGCCTGCACGGAAAATACCGATGAAGTCGACCCCTCCATGCTGATAGAAGCGATCGTCTTCGATCGCGATCACCGCCTTCTTCATCACATCGGGAATATCGGCAAAGCGCACCAGATTCCGGCGCTCCTCACCGAATTCGCCAATCTGAATTTCGTCGGCAGTGTAGATACGCAGGGGGATCTTGGGCCGGTAGTCGACGATCGTGTCGAGCGACGGCAACTGCGGTGTCATCACCACCAGGATGTACCCCGCGAGCAACGCGCCACATACGACCATCGCGGCGATCAGGCCGGCGAACCAAAGAGCGATGCGCAGCCAGATGGAGCGGCGCGGTTTGGGCGGGCGCTTGTCGCGGGGTGTCTCGGTTTGGGGTGTGCTTGCCATGGGGGAACCGGAAAAATCGATGGGCCGATTATAACGAACGACCCGCAACCTCCCTCCGCAGCCCCCCGAAATCGGAGTTCAGGCCTATGGAATCTCGGAATCGGACGACTAAAAAGTGGCATGAATTCCTAAAACGCATCTTGCTCACCTCATCACCGCATGGATTCGGACTGGTCCGATTGGGCTGCCGCATTGCGCTCGATAGCATCGATCACATCGACAAGGAGAAAGACGGGAGGAAGTCATGATCGAAGCGGTTCTGCGCGGCGTGCGCCACATGGGCAACCAATTGACGGCGGTAATGCCACGCGCCGGAGGGGGTGGTTGCGGTATACATTTTGACGCTGGCGGACTGCATTTCGTTCGCCTGACGCGTGTGGCCGGGCTTGCACGGCTGCGCTTGGCAGGCTACGGGTCGGCCGTTCTGGAAGATGACATGGTGCGCGGCGCATTGATCGCCAAGCCCGAGGCGGTAGCCCGTCGTCTTGAAGAGTTGCTGGAGCGAATCGGTATCGACGGACAGGATCTGCGTGGCGACACCATCGTGCTTGCCCTTCCCGCACATGGGCTCAAAACGCAGGTCGTCGAGCACCCGGCGAATCTTCCGTCGCGTGCGTTGCGTGCCTGGTGCGAGCGGCGTGCCGCCTTGCTGCTGCCTGGGGATGGCGACCTCGACTTGCGCAATCGCGTAGGCGTCACGTGGGCCGACCCGGGAGAGCATCGGCTGCGGTTGTATGCCTGTGAGGCAGCCCTGGTGGATGACCGCGTCGCTGTGCTCGAAATGGCGGGGCTTCGGGTGCATGCGATCGACTCGGCACACGAGGCTGGGCGAAGAGCTTTCCGATGGGCCTGGCCAGAAGACGACGATACCGCAGGGGCTGAGCGAAGTGGCGCGCCTATGGCGCTGTTGCAGGTAGACACCCGCGATCTCGATTTGTCGGTATTCGATGCGGACACCTGTGTTGCCGATGCACGGGAACGATTTGACGGTGTCGGCGGCCATCCCGAGGCGTTGGCAAGTGTTGTGCGGGAATTGGTGACGAAACTGTCGGTCGCTCCACGTGTCATGTACGTGGCTGCACAAGGTGCAAGCTCCGGCGGACTCGTAGCAATCTGCGACGCGGTGAGTGTGGCGTGCCGCATGCCGGTGCGCCCCTTCGATCCCTTGCGGCGGTTTGAGACACCCGGGCCGGCTGGCCCGAGACGACAAACGTTCGCGCAGCGCACATCGCTTGCCGCGCCTTGCGGGCTGGCACTGCGTGCCATGTCGATGCAGGGGGTGGCATGCGAGTGAGCGCGACGATTCCTCCGCTCGATTTCCTCCCCACGCTAGCTCAGCTACGGCAGCGCGAATTCCGGCGGCAATGGCGCCTATGGGCGTGTGTGGCGGCATTTGGGGCGCTGGCGGCGCTCGCGCCGATTGCCCGGGACATTCAATTGCGTCGTGAGGCACAGTCGCAATTGGCGGCGTTACGTGCGGCAAGCGAAAAGTTGAGCGGAACGCTGGCGGCGTTCGATGTCACGGGGCGCAAGCTCGCCGTCATGGATGCTCATCGCCGGGCCACCGTGGCATTGATCGAACGGCGGCAACCGGTCGCCGCCCAGTTGCTGGACGTTATGCGCGCCTGTGCCGACGGTGTGAGGCTGACTGCGGTGAAGTCGGGCGACGGTCAACTTCGTATAGCCGGCTATGCCACAACACAATCGCGGGTTCGGGAAACCCAGAAGCGCTTGAGAGCCCTACCGTGGGTGCGCAAAGTGGCGGAAGTCGAATCGAGTGTCGTGCCGGAGAGCGTCAGACGCCAATGGGTGAGCGTCGCAGCGCAGGCACTGGTGCCAAATATCCGTCGATTCACGTTACGTATCGAACTGAAGGTTGACACCAACCCGGTCGCGCTCGTGATCGGCGCAGACGGCGGTGCCGTGAGCGAGGAGGTGTCCGATGTACGGTGAACGCCCTCCGCCGGACGACGTGCGAGATGTTCTTCACGACGTGGTGACCCGCTGGCGTGTGCGATGGGCGGCATGGATGTCGGTGTCTCCGGTCGAATGGGCGCGGCCGGTAAGGTGGACGCTGGCCGTACTGGCGTGGCTCATGGGGCTGGCAATGGCATGGTCCGTCTGGTGGCTGGTGGGCTTGCCGACGCGTGCGACCTTGCAGAAGGATCTGGGTGTCGAACAGAGGGCGCTGGCGCGAGCCAACGACGCTGCACGTCGATTGCCTGTTGCCATGACAGCGCTTCAGGAGGCAGAGGCCGAGTCGATGGCCTGGGCGCGCTTGTTGCCGCGCGCCGCGAAAAGTGACGTCGGCGGCATTCCCGACGCGAACCGGAATGAAGCATCGCTGCCGGGGTCGGCGAATGACGTGGATGCGGCGTGGCGTGCGGATCTTGAGCGCCTCGCCGCTCAAGCGGGCCTGACGCTGGAGAGGGCGCGAGCGGGGCCATCGGCATCGGCAGGCGAGATTGAGATCGAGCGTGCGGAAATACGAGTGAGGGGGCCCGTCGCGAGTGCACTCGGCTGGCTCGCTGAAATCGACAATTTGCCGCGTCATGTGGCCATCGAACATCTGTCGCTCGAGGGGCCAGGTATGGGATCGGCGGATAGCGCGGCTGGCGCGGATGGCGACGCCGGACTTGCGGTCACCGTTGCCGCTTACCTATGGCGGCAGCCGGCAGAACTATCCGGTGTTTTCCCTGGGAACCCCCTGCCATCGCTACCTTCGCCGGTGGCTCGCTGGCAAATGCCCAAGGACACAATCAATGTATTTCTGACGCCGCTCACGCGCCAATCGGGTCAGAGCGCCGTAACGATGGCGCCGTCTGGCGCATCGTCATCGATCGGGGACGAGAACCCTATCGGTTCGATGCGCTCGGGATCGCGCCGCGTCACGTTGCACCGGATGGCAACGACCGGGTTGTCGGCGACATGGAGCGAAGGGCTGTCACGGCGCGGGATGGTGAGCGGAGATGTTGAGGAGGCATCCGTCGACGTCACGCTTCATGGTGTCGAGGTGGTCGATGCACTGCGGACGTTCGCGCGCCTGATCGGGCGGAGCGTCGTGATCGGCGAGCGCGTTACGGGGCGTCTCGATATGGAGGTGCAGAACGTCTCCGCAGCCACAGCTTTCGACGTCATGATCCGGAGTGCCGGACTGGGTGTCCACTCCCTGAACGGGGTCGACTGGATCGCGCCGCGTGCCGACCTCCTGGCCGACGAGCAGACGCAACTCGAGGCCGCCGCGAAGCGTGCGGCACTGTTGCCGCTGGCAAGCCGGCGTTTCACGCTGAACTACCCGCGTGCGCTAGCATTGCGGGAGATCATCATGGGCGAGAAAGACAGCAAGGGGCAGCGGCTGTTGTCCTCACGCGGCAGTCTGATTGCCGACCCGCGTACGAACCAGCTCTTCGTGACCGACCTGCCGGAAAAGCTCGATACGCTGGCGTCGTTTATTGCGCGGATCGACGTGCCTGTCCGGCAGGTACTGATCGAAGCGCGCATCGTCGAGGCCGACGATCGGTTCAGCGAGTCGTTGGGCGTTCGTTTGGCGGGATACGATGGGCGAGGAGAGGCTGGACAGAAGCGTGCCGCTCAAACCGTAGCGGGCAATTCGTCCACCAACGCTGAGACGGGCTCGGGCGATGGGAGGTCAGTAGGCAATGCGCTCGATGTCGGCCTGCCGGCGGCGGCGCTGGCAGGTGTCACGCCGCCGAGTCTGGCCATCACGCTATTCGGCCGGTCGGCAACGCGCTTTCTGCAATTGGAGTTGTCGGCACTTGAGACGACCGGGCGTGGGCGCGTCGTCTCCCGCCCCCGTGTGGTCACGGCGGATAAGATCCAGGCCGTCATCGAGCAAGGTACCGAGTTGCCCTACCAGACTCGAAGTGGCCGTCGCAGTGTAACGTCCGTCCAGTTTCGGAAGGCCACGCTGAGGCTCGAAGTGACGCCGCTGATCACGCCTGACGGTCAGGTGATATTAGACGTCGACGTACGTAAGGACAGCGTCGGGCAAGCCGTGGCGGACGGATTTGCGGTGGACACCCGGCACGTCAAAACACAGGTGCAGGTCGAGAACGGCGGCACGGTGGCTATCGGCGGGATCTATCAGGAAGAGCGCCGCGACAGTCGCGCCAGCGTGCCATGGTTAGGCGATGTGCCTCTGCTGGGAGCGTTGTTCCGTAATCGCGCCAACAATGATCGTCGTACCGAATTGCTGGTGTTTCTTACGCCCAGTGTGGTGCCTGAGGGGGGGCACGGGGAAGAGAGCATCGATCCGGTGGGAGCGTTGCCCCCCGCCGCGGGTGAGGCAGTCGGCTCCCCGAGCCGTCGCGGCAGCGCGCGTGTATGGGGCGATAAACGGGAGCACAAACGGGAGTACAAACGGGGGCATAAATGGGCCGACGAGCAGGCCGACGAACGGGGAACGGTGCCGGCACGGGACTCAACCGCGGATTTCCCCCGACAGCACGGTCTCCCGCCCGCGCCTCTAACGGCGTCGGAGGCGCGCCCAGAGCCGTCGCAAACTGACCTGCCGGCTGGTCATCCGCGGCTCACCGGGGTGTTCCCTGAGGCGACGCGTTCCGCACGCCCGACGCATATCCCGGTATCATCAGGGATTGGAATCCAAATATCAGCGATTTATGCTGGAAAACGTAATACTTGTCGGACTGATGGGGGCGGGCAAGACCACGGTTGGACGCGCAGTGGCACGACGTCTCGGACGGCAGTTCTATGACTCCGACCATGAGATCGAGGCGCGCACGGGCGTGCGCATTCCGGTCATCTTCGAACATGAAGGCGAGGACGGTTTCCGTCAGCGCGAAGCCCAGACCATCGACGAACTCACACAACGACGCGGCATCGTACTCGCGACTGGCGGAGGCGCGGTGCTGCGCGCAGAGAATCGCGAGAACATCAAGTCGCGAGGCACCGTCGTCTATCTTCGTGCCAATCCGCATGACCTCTGGCTGCGCACACGGCGCGACAAAAATCGTCCGTTGTTGCAAACGGCAGACCCGCGCGCGCGTCTCGAACAGTTGTTTCAGGAGCGCGATGCCCTCTATCGCGAGTGCGCAACCTTCGTTATCGAAACCGGCAGGCCGAGCGTCAATGCGCTCGTCAACATGGTGCTGATGCAACTCGAGATGGCAGGGATCGTTCCCAGTAATCCCGGGGCGCCGCACGAAGGGCTGGAAGTTTCTGACGGTGGGCCGGCAAGGACTTCCGAGGCGGCGGCCGACGTTGCGCCGGATGTTGCGCATGAGGTGGCTGCACCGACCGGCGATGCCGGCACGGTGACGCCTCCCGCCGGACGCGATGACGCATTGCAGGCAATACCCCCGTCGCCGGCATCCGATACCCTTCCTCGCTGATTCCGCCGATATCGCTGAATATGACAACAAGCGGCATGATTACCCTCAAACTCGACCTTGGCGAGCGCGCCTATCCCATTCACATCGGCACGGACCTGCTCACGCAGGAAGCGCTGTTTGCGCCGCATGTGCGCGGTACGCACGCTGTGATCGTAACGAACACGACTGTCGCGCCGCTCTACGCGGAGCGTGTCGCCGCAACGTTGCAACGCCTCGGCAAGCGAGTGGTGACTGCGGTGCTGCCCGATGGCGAGGCACACAAGAACTGGCAGACGCTCAATCTGATCTTCGACGAACTGCTCGGGGCCCAGGCGGACCGCAAGGCCACACTGATTGCACTGGGTGGTGGTGTCGTCGGCGACATGACCGGGTTTGCCGCAGCTTGCTACATGCGGGGTGTCCCCTTCGTGCAAGTACCGACGACGTTGCTCGCGCAGGTCGATTCATCGGTTGGCGGCAAGACGGGGATTAATCACCCGCTCGGCAAAAACATGATCGGGGCGTTTTGGCAGCCGAGCGCGGTACTCGCCGACATCGGCACGTTGTCCACGCTACCCGAGCGTGAGTTGGCGGCAGGATTGGCGGAAGTCATCAAGCACGGCGCGATTGCCGATGAAAAGTACTTCGACTGGATCGAAGCCAATATCGGCGCGTTGAACGCCCGCGATACGGCGGCGCTCTCCTACGGGGTGCAGCGTTCCTGCGAGATCAAGGCGCAAGTCGTCGCCAGCGACGAACGCGAGCAGGGGTTGCGCGCCACGTTGAACTTCGGGCATACGTTCGGTCATGCCATTGAGGCCGGACTCGGGTATGGCGAATGGTTGCACGGTGAGGCTGTGGGGTGCGGCATGGTAATGGCTGCCGATCTGTCGGCGCGATTGGGCTTCATCGACGAAGCACTAGTGCCGCGGATCAAGGCATTGGTCACGGCGGCCAAATTGCCGGTGAAAGCGCCGGACCTCGGAGAGGATCGCTACATCGATCTGATGCGAGTCGACAAGAAGGCGGAAGGCGGCGACATCCGCTTCGTGCTGCTCAACCGGCTGGGCCAAGCGTTCATGACGAGCGTTCCCGACGCAGAGCTTCGCGCCACGTTGCGCGCCAACATCTGAGGACGGAGGGCTGGCGATGATCGATTATGAAGCGTCGCTTGCCCCTTACGCGGCGCGCTCCAACGCGTCACGCGGGCGGCGGTTCGCGGAACCGGCGCCAACGACGCGCACGGAATTCCAGCGCGACCGCGACCGTATCATTCATTCGACCGCATTTCGGCGGCTCGAATACAAGACGCAAGTTTTCGTGAATCACGAAGGCGATCTGTTCCGCACGCGCCTGACACACAGTCTGGAAGTCGCGCAGATCGGCCGTTCGATCGCAAGGAATCTGCGCGTCAACGAAGACCTTGTCGAGGCAATTGCGTTGGCGCATGACCTGGGGCACACCCCCTTTGGTCACGCAGGGCAAGACGCGCTCAACGCGTGCATGCAGGATTACGGCGGATTCGAGCACAATCTGCAAAGCCTGATTGTCGTTGATGAACTCGAGGAGCATTACGGCGGGTTCAACGGTCTGAACCTCTGCTTCGAGACACGGGAAGGCATACTCAAACATTGCTCCCGCGCCAATGCACGAGGGCTCGGCGAGCTTGGTGAGCGGTTTCTCAAGGGGCGGCAGCCTGGCATTGAAGCGCAGATTGCCAATCTGGCCGACGAGATCGCCTACAACAACCATGATATTGACGATGGCGTGCGCTCAGGCCTGCTATCGCTCGATCAGCTCGACGACGTGCCGCTCTGGAAGCGTTATTGCACCGAAGCACGGGCGGCATGGCCGGAGATCGCTGGCCGGCGGTTGGTGCACGAAACGACGCGACGGATCATCAACGCGCTCATCGTCGACCTGATCACGACCACACGCCAGCGTGTAGCAGACGCTTCCCCGTCCTCAATCGACGACGTGCGAGGCGCGGGACCGCTGGTGGCCTTCAGCAGTGAGATGCGCGAGCAGGCCGGACAACTCAAGCGGTTCTTGTTCGACAATCTGTATCGGCATTACCTCGTGATGCGAATGTCCGCGAAAGCGCAGCGCATCGTTCAGGAATTGTTCGACGCATTCCTCGCCGATCCACGGCTGCTGCCACCGAATTACCATACCGAGAACGTCGAGGATCAGCCCCGTTGGATTGCACACTACGTGGCCGGGATGACGGATCGCTATGCCATCAAGGAATACCGAAGGCTTTTCACGATTGAGCCGACGCTCTGATGCGCAGACGGGAACCAAACGAAACAGCCGGCGTTAGCCGGCTGTTTTAATGTTGGTAGCTACGACGAGGGCGGAGGGCCGCCTTTCGTCGGCAGGGGAGAATTAGCTGCGACCCGCGATAAACCCGAGTACCAGTGCCACGGCGGCCACGGTACCCACGGTCTGCCACGGCCGTTCGTGCACATAGCCGTCGGCTTCTTCCCAGACTTCATTGGCACGGAGTCGCAGATTGGCGCGAGCATCGCCGAAGTCGCTACGGGCCTGACGCAACTTGTCGCCGATTTCGGCGCGCAGCGCTTCGACGTCGGAGGCTGACTTCGCGTTGGACAGCGCGTGGTCCAGATCGTCCAGAAGGTCGCGAACACGCGACGATACGTCGCTGCTCGCCAATCGCGCTGCGCGAGCCGTACGCCTGCCGGCATAGCGCGCATCTTCCAGACCGCTGTTGAGTGCCGTTTCCGCTTTCGAGGCAATTCCCATTTTCAGACTCCCAAGAGGTGGTATTGAAACGCGGCGTTCGATGGACCCGGATGGGCCGACGCCGGTGGAACCCTGAGGCGAACGGCCATTATGGCGCGGCAGTTCGCGTGCGTACACCTTTACAGACCGGGGAAGAAGAAAGAAAGTTGCGGCGTGTTCGCTGAAGATCGTGTGAGAAGGCGCCTACATTGCCCTCGAAAATGAGAAAACGCCGCATGAAGCGGCGTTTTCGGAGCAGCTCGGCGCGTCTTTCAACGCGTCAAGGCTGTTTAGAAGCGATAACCCAGCGACAGGAACGTCACCACCGGATTCAGCCTGACCTTGGCTTCGCTGGTCGTGGTGATAGGACCGCGAGTCGTGGTCAGCTTGGCCGTCGTGCTGACCGGGATGTACGACACGGAGAAAGCCAGCGTCCAATGCTTGTCCATGTTGTAGTTGATACCGGCGTTGAAGACCGGGGCCCACGAGTTAGTCAGGCTTGCCGTGGTGTTACCGCCGGGGCCGAGGGTCAGCGCATTGCTGGCCAGCGACTGGAAGCCCGGTGTGAGCTCGATGTTCGAGTAGAAGAAGTAGCTTGCACCGATGCCCAGGAACGGACGCCACGTGTCGTTCGCCTGGCCGAAGTAGTACTTCAGCAACAGCGCGGGGCTCCACTGTTTTGCCGAGGCCAGCGAACCGCCACCCGGCAGCGCGAGCTTGCCCTGACCGTACAGACGGAACTTCGGCGGAACGCCGAGCACGGCTTCCACTGCGATGTTGTCGGTGAAGAAGTGGGCAAACGTGATGCCTACCGTGTCTGCGTCGTCCACCTGTGCGCCGGTATTGCCCAATTGGCTATTCAATGCATTGGCCAGGCCGGGCACGTTCGAACCCGTCACCCGCAGCGGATCGCTCGAAACCTGGGGCGAGAGGTGGAACCAGCCAAGGTTGATAACGTTATCGCCAGCTTGCTGCGCGAAGGCGGCCCCCGATGCCGTCAGCATGGCTGCGGCAGCAATCGTCAAATGCTTCAACTTCATCGATTCGTCTCCTGCTCAAGATTCTTTATTGTCGAGAATTTCGTTAAATGAAATTCAGGGCCATTATGCCGACCGTGCAAAACGTCGGATAGCAAGAGTCTGGAGGCCGCGCTCTAAAGGTGTTGTTTCTGCGCATCGACTCATGGAATGCCCTTAGAAAAAAGGGCTGGACGAAAGAAAAGCGTGCCTTTATACGTCAGGCACGCTTTAGGAATTCACTGCGGAGTCCGATATGCCGGACGCATTATGCGTCCCGCACACTGAGGTTAGAACTTGTAGCCGAGCGATACGAAGGTCACAATCGGATTCAGCTTGATGTCGGCGTCGGAGGACGAGAGCACCGTGCCGTCCTGCGCCTTGATCTTGATGTTCGCGGTAGTCTTGAGTGGCAGGTAGGAGACTGAGGCGCTCGCGACCCAGTGCTTGTCGAAGGCGTAGGAGAAGCCGGCGTTAAATACCGGTTGCCACGACGCCGACGATTTCGCTTCCACGCTCGTCGGGCCGTTATGCCCCGAAGTAAAAGCGAGCACGCTGCCGAAATTCTGATTCAACGCCGCTTCGAAATTCGGATTGAGATTGACGTTGGTAAAGAACGTATAGCTCACGCCGACACCCAGAAATGGGCGCCACGTCGAATTGGCCTGACCGAAGTAATACTGCAGCACGAGGGCTGGGCTCCATTGGCGAACGCTTTGCACAATCGGGTTGTTTTGCGCAGCGCCGAGGTCGATACTCGTGAGCGCGCCGGCAATGCCCGGCGGCGCGATCACGCCCTGACCCGTGAGCTTGAATTTGGCGGGAACGCCAGCCACCGACTGCAAGGCAATGTTGTCGGTGAAGAAGTGAGTAATGACAAGCCCGAGCGTGTCGGCGTTGCTGACCTTCGCGCCGCTGCCCGGGGAAGTGAAGTTCGACGGCACCAGGGCAGGCGTGAGACCCTCCTGAGTGACGCTGGTGGTCATCGGCTTGCTGGAGTCTTGCGGGGCGATGTGAAACCACCCGAGGTTGACGACGTTGTCGCCGGCTTGTTGTGCAATGGCGCAGGTGGACGCCAGGGAAACGCCGAGTCCGAGCGCGCAAAAACGCGCCGCGGACCAATAGGTCCGAGTTGTCATTTGTCTATCCTCCCAAGATTATTTATTTATTTTTCGATGCATTATGCGCTTGGGATTTCGCGGCGCAATTGCCGGATCTAGAGCTTTTGTACGAATCAATGGGGTTTGGCTAGATATCAGTATTTAAAGAGGTTTTTTAAGATAAAACCCTCTCGCAAATCGTGATGTCGAGCTTTAAAGCATTACATTTGAATAAGCATGGCCCGATTACCGAGACTTTTCATTCCGCGCCAACCGCAACACATTATTTTGCGTGGCAATAACCGGCAGGCAATCTTCGTGGACGATGAAGACCGGCGTGTATTTCACGACCGGCTTCGCGACGCTGCACGCGCTCACGGGCTGGCCATTCACGCGTGGTGCATGATGCCGAACCATCTGCATCTGGTTGCCACGCCGTCAGACGAGCGCAGCCTGCCCGCCACCTTGCAGGCGGTCGGCCGCTATTACGTGCTGTATTTCAATCGTCGCCACCTGCGCACCGGCACGCTGTGGGAGGGCCGGTATCGCGCCACCGTGATCGAGGCCGAGCACTATCTGCTGCTCGCCAGCCGTTACGTCGAACTCAATCCGGTGCGTGCAGGGTTGGCGGATGCGCCTGGCAATTACGTATGGTCGAGCTACAACCATCACGTCGGTCTCACGGTCGACAGTCTGGTGACGGACCACGCACTCTATTGGGCGCTTGGGAATACGCCGTTCGAGCGTCAGCGTGCTTACGCGGAGGGGTTCTCGACGCCGCTGCCGCCGCACGAAGTCGACGCATTGCGTACAGCAACACAGAAAGGGTGGTTGCTCGGCGGTCCGGAATATCAGGCCCGCATGTCGCTTGCGGCGAATCGCCGAGTGAGTCCACTTACGCGGGGCCGACCCCGTAAAACGGTGTCCGACACGCTTTGATGCCTCTCCCGGCAGGCCGATTCCGGCCTGCCATTCATCTTCCAAGCATTTGAAATCACAGATTTTTTGTTGGTAGCTCTGCTGCACGAAAATAATCTGACCCCAATAAAAACAAGCCTTCTTTTGGTGCGGTTTTTAATTGGAATCTGACCCCATTAAAATATTTTGTCATTGTGAATTTCATGGCGTATATTCCAACTTCGGCCGATTGGTGCGATGCGCAAAAGCGTGCGCGCTGAGTCGGCTCCTGTGGCAACGCCCGAGAACGATCTTCGACGTGCGCGAATCCGCAGCCCTGGCCCGCCCGGCCAACCCCCACTTAACCCGGTCGACCGCGACGAGCATGCGCGCGGCGACCTCGCCAAGAGACGGTGTAACTCGTGGAAAAGAAACAACAACCGATTGCGACGGCAGCAGCGCTGCCGGGTGAGGCGTACTTGGCGCCGGCCGCACAGGGCATGTACGACCCGGCCAACGAACACGATGCCTGCGGCGTCGGCTTCGTGGCGCACATCAAGGGCGTGAAAAGCCACGCCATCGTCGAGCAGGGCCTGAAGATTCTCGAAAACCTCGATCACCGGGGCGCCGTTGGTGCCGACCCGTTGATGGGTGACGGCGCCGGTATCCTGTTGCAGATTCCCGACCAGTTCTACCGTGAAGAGATGGCCAGGCAGGGTGTGACGCTGCCGCCGGCCGGCGAATATGGCGTCGGCATGATCTTCTTGCCGAAGGAGCACGCGTCGCGTCTGGCCTGCGAGCAGGAACTGGAGCGCACCGTGAAGGCCGAGGGGCAGGTCGTGCTGGGCTGGCGCGATGTTGCGATCGACCGCGACATGCCGATGTCGCCCAACGTGAAGGCCACCGAGCCGGTGATCCGCCAGATTTTCATCGGCCGCGGTCAGGACATCATGGTGACGGACGCTCTGGAGCGTAAGCTGTACGTCATCCGCAAGACGGCGAGCCACCGCATTCAGGCGCTCAAGCTCAAGCACGGCAAGGAGTATTTCGTGCCGTCGATGTCGGCACGCACGGTTGTCTACAAGGGCCTGCTGCTGTGCGATCAGGTTGGCCGCTACTACCGCGATCTGGCCGACCCGCGCACTGTCTCCGCACTCGCACTCGTTCACCAGCGCTTCTCGACGAACACGTTCCCGGCCTGGGAACTGGCCCACCCGTATCGCATGGTGGCGCACAACGGTGAGATCAACACCGTGAAGGGCAATGTGAACTGGATCAACGCCCGCACGGGCGCGATCTCGTCGGCCGTACTCGGCAACGATCTGCAAAAGCTGTGGCCGCTGATCTATCCGGGGCAGTCGGACACCGCGTCGTTCGACAACTGCCTCGAAATGCTCACGATGGCCGGCTATCCGCTTGCCCACGCCGTGATGATGATGATTCCGGAAGCGTGGGAGCAGCACACGCTGATGGACGAGAACCGCCGCGCATTCTACGAATACCACGCCGCGATGATGGAGCCGTGGGACGGCCCCGCCGCCATCGCGTTCACCGATGGCCGTCAGATCGGCGCTACGCTCGACCGTAATGGTCTGCGTCCGGCACGCTTCGTGATTACCGACGACGACATGGTCATTCTGGCGTCGGAGTCGGGCGTGCTGCCGATCCCCGAGTCGAAGATCGTGAAGAAGTGGCGTTTGCAGCCGGGCAAGATGTTCCTGATCGACATGGAGCAAGGCCGCATCATCGACGACAAGGAGCTCAAGGACAACCTCGCCAACGCGAAGCCGTACAAGAGCTGGATCGACGCCGTGCGCATCAAGCTCGACGAAATCGAGCCGAAGGTCGAAGAAGCCGGCGTGCATCACGACACGGCCACGCCGCTGCTCGACTTGCAGCAGGCATTCGGCTATACGCAGGAAGAAGTGAAGCTGCTGATGACGCCGATGGCGATCAACGGCGAAGAAGCCGTGGGCTCGATGGGCAACGACAGCCCGCTCGCGGTCATGAGCAACAAGAACAAGACGCTCTATCACTACTTCCGCCAGCTCTTCGCGCAGGTGACGAACCCGCCGATCGATCCGATCCGCGAGAACATGGTGATGTCGCTGGTGTCGTTTATCGGCCCGAAGCCGAACCTGCTCGACACGAACAACATCAACCCGCCGATGCGCCTCGAAGTGTCGCAGCCGGTGCTGGACTTCAAGGAAATCTCGAAGATCCGCCACATCGACAAGTACACCGGCGGCAAATTCCGCTCGTACGAGTTGAACATCTGCTATCCGGTGGCATGGGGCAAGGAAGGGATCGAAGCGCGTCTCGCCTCGCTGTGTGCGGAAGCCGTCGATGCCGTGAAGTCGGGCTATAACATCCTGATCGTCTCGGATCGTCTGACGAACCGCGAACAAGTCGCGATTCCGGCGCTGCTCGCCACGTCTGCCGTGCACCAGCATCTGGTCGCACAGGGCCTGCGCACGAGCACGGGCCTCGTGGTCGAAACCGGTTCGGCGCGTGAGGTGCATCACTTCGCGTTGCTCGCGGGCTACGGCGCGGAAGCCGTGCATCCGTATCTCGCGATGGAGACGCTTGCCCAGATCGCCCGCAAGCAAGGCGGCGACCTGACGCCGGAGAAGGCGATCAAGCATTTCGTCAAGGCAGTCGGCAAGGGCCTGCACAAGGTCATGTCGAAGATGGGCATCTCCACGTACATGTCGTACACGGGGGCGCAGATTTTCGAAGCCATCGGCCTGTCGCAGGAACTGGTGAAGAAGTACTTCCAGGGCACGGCCTCGAACGTTGGCGGGATCGGTATCTTCGAAGTGGCCGAGGAAGCTGTGCGTCTGCATCGCGAGGCCTTCGGCGACAACCCGGTGCTGGCCAACATGCTCGACGCCGGCGGCGAATACGCATTCCGTATTCGCGGTGAAGATCACATGTGGACGCCGGACGCCATTGCCAAGCTCCAGCACTCGACCCGCTCGAACTCGTACCAGACGTACAAGGAATACGCGAACCTCATCAACGACCAGAGCAAGCGTCACATGACGTTGCGCGGTTTGTTCGAGTTCCGCGTCGATCCGCAGCGCGCGATTCCGCTTGATCAGGTGGAGCCGGCCAAGGACATCGTGAAGCGTTTCGCCACGGGCGCGATGTCGCTCGGTTCGATCTCGACCGAAGCCCACGCCACGCTGGCTGTCGCGATGAACCGTATCGGCGGCAAGTCGAACACGGGTGAGGGCGGTGAAGATCCGCGCCGCTATCGCAATGAACTGAAGGGTATTCCGATCAAGAAGGGCGAATCGCTCGCATCGATCGTCGGTCGCGATGTCATCGAGACGGATATCGAACTTCAGGACGGCGATTCGCTGCGCTCGCGCATCAAGCAGGTGGCGTCGGGCCGCTTTGGTGTGACGGCCGATTATCTGGTCTCGGCCGACCAGATTCAGATCAAGATGGCGCAGGGCGCGAAGCCGGGCGAAGGCGGTCAGTTGCCGGGCCACAAGGTGACGGAATACATCGGCAAGCTGCGTTACTCGGTGCCGGGTGTGGGCCTGATTTCGCCGCCGCCGCACCACGACATCTACTCGATCGAAGATCTGGCGCAGCTCATTCACGATCTGAAGAACGTGAATTCGTCGTCGTCGATCTCGGTGAAGCTCGTGTCCGAGGTGGGGGTGGGTACGGTGGCTGCCGGTGTCGCGAAGGCCAAGGCCGATCACGTGGTGATCGCCGGTCACGACGGCGGTACGGGCGCCTCGCCGCTGTCGTCGGTGAAGTATGCCGGCACGCCGTGGGAACTGGGTCTGGCGGAAACGCAGCAGACGCTGGTGCTCAACCGTCTGCGCGGTCGTATCCGCGTGCAGGCCGACGGTCAGATGAAGACCGGTCGCGACGTGGTGATCGGCGCACTGCTCGGCGCCGACGAATTCGGTTTTGCGACGGCGCCGCTCGTCGTCGAAGGCTGCATCATGATGCGCAAGTGCCACCTGAACACTTGCCCGGTGGGCGTGGCAACGCAGGATCCGGTGCTGCGCAAGAAATTCCAGGGCAAGCCGGAACACGTCGTCAATTACTTCTTCTTCGTGGCCGAGGAAGTGCGCGAGATCATGGCGCAACTGGGCATTGCGAAGTTCGACGATCTGATCGGCCGCGCCGATCTGCTCAACACCAAGTCGGGCGTTGAGCATTGGAAGGCGAAGGGGCTCGACTTCTCGCGCATCTTCTATCAGCCGGAGGTGGAAGCCGACGTGCCGCGTCTGCATGTCGAATCGCAAGACCACGGCCTGGCCGGCGCACTCGATCACGCGCTCATCGAAAAGGCCATGCCTGCGCTGGAAAAGGGCGAGCACGTTTCGTTCATCCAGCCGGTGCGCAACCGTAACCGTACGGTCGGCGCCATGCTCTCGGGCGAAGTGGCCAAGCGTTACGGTCACGAAGGTTTGCCGGAAGACACGATCCACGTGCAACTCAAGGGCACGGCGGGCCAGAGCTTCGGTGCATTCCTCGCGCGCGGCATCACGCTCGATCTGGTGGGCGACGGGAACGACTATGTGGGCAAGGGCCTGTCGGGCGGGCGCATCATTGTGCGTCCGACCAACGACTTCCGTGGCAACGCCGAAGACAACATCATCGTGGGCAACACCGTGATGATCGGCGCCATCGAAGGCGAAGCTTTCTTCAACGGCGTGGCCGGCGAACGCTTCTGCGTGCGCAACTCGGGGGCGACGGCGGTGGTGGAAGGCACGGGCGATCACGGTTGCGAATACATGACCGGCGGTACGGTGGTCGTGCTGGGCGAGACCGGCCGTAACTTTGCTGCGGGGATGTCGGGCGGTGTGGCTTACGTGTACGACGCCGACGGCACGTTTGCTGCCAAGTGCAACACGGCGATGGTCGCGCTCGATCCGGTGCTGCCGCATGGCGAGCAGGAGCGCACGGTGAGTCAGGGGCTGTGGCATCGCGGCCAGACCGACGAAGCGCAACTGCGCGACCTGATCGAGCGTCACTTCCAGTACACGGGCTCCACGCGTGCGAAGGCGCTGCTCGAAGACTGGGACGGCGCACGCCGCAAGTTCGTGAAGGTGTTCCCGAACGAATACAAGCGTGCCTTGGGCGAAATGGCCAAGGCAGGTGACAAACAAGCACTGGCGGCCTGAAGCCGCTCGCGCGGCAACGCGACGGGGTGAGGGCCCCGTGGCGTGCCGCGCGCCGGTGAGGCACGGTAACCACAAAACTTTCCGACTGAAGAAACATGGGCAAGGTCACAGGTTTTCTCGAATTCGAGCGCCAGAGCGAGTCGTACGAAGCACCGCTGGCACGGGTAAAGCACTACAAGGAGTTCGTGCTCGCGCTCTCCGACGATCAGGCAAAGGTGCAGGGCGCACGCTGCATGGACTGCGGCATTCCGTTCTGTAACAACGGTTGCCCGGTCAACAACATCATTCCCGACTTCAACGATCTGGTGTATCGCCAGGACTGGAAGTCGGCCATCTCCGTGCTGCACTCGACGAACAACTTTCCGGAGTTCACGGGCCGCATCTGCCCGGCGCCGTGCGAAGCCGCGTGCACGCTGAATATCAATAGCGATGCCGTCGGCATCAAGTCGATCGAGCACGCGATCATCGACAAGGCGTGGAGCGAAGGCTGGGTCGAGCCGCAACCTGCGAAGCACAAGACCGGCAAGACGGTTGCCGTCGTCGGTTCGGGGCCGGCAGGCATGGCGGTCGCGCAGCAACTCGCGCGCGCCGGTCACGACGTGACCGTGTTCGAGAAGAACGATCGTGTGGGCGGTCTGCTGCGTTATGGCATTCCCGACTTCAAGCTGGAGAAGTGGCTGATCGACCGCCGCATGCGTCAGATGGAAGCCGAGGGTGTGACGTTCCGCACGGGTGTCTATGTCGGTAAAGACGCTCCCGATGCGCACATCAACAACTTCTCCAAAGAGACGATCTCGCCGGAGCAGTTGCAGGCACAGTTCGACGCCGTGGTCATCGCCGGCGGCGCAGAGCAACCGCGTGATCTGCCGGTGCCGGGCCGCGAGCTGGACGGCATTCATTTCGCGATGGAATTCCTGCCTCAGCAGAACAAGGTCAACGCCGGCGACAAGCTGGCGAACCAACTGCTGGCCACGGGCAAGAACGTGATCGTGATCGGCGGTGGCGACACCGGCTCCGATTGCGTGGGCACGTCGAATCGCCACGGCGCAAAGAGCGTGACGCAGTTCGAGCTGCTGCCCCAGCCGCCCGAGCAGGAAAACAAGCCGATGGTGTGGCCGTATTGGCCGACCAAGCTGCGCACGTCGTCGAGTCACGAAGAGGGCTGCGAGCGCGACTGGTCGGTGGCGACGAAGCGCTTCGAAGGCAAGAACGGCAAGGTCGAGAAGCTGATCGCCGTGCGTCTCGAATGGAAGGACGGCAAGATGCAGGAAGTGGCGGGCTCGGAATTCGAACTCAAGGCCGATCTGGTGTTGCTGGCCATGGGCTTCGTCTCGCCGTTGCAGACGGTGCTCGACGCGTTCGGTGTCGACAAGGACGCGCGTGGCAACGTGCGTGCCTCGACCGAAGGCGAGCGTGCCTACACGACGAACCTGCCGAAGGTATTTGCGGCCGGTGACGTGCGGCGCGGCCAGTCGCTGGTGGTGTGGGCAATTCGCGAAGGCCGTCAGTGCGCGCGCGCTGTCGACGAGTTCCTGATGGGACACTCGGAATTGCCGCGCTAAGCCTCAACAGCATCAAGCGCGCCCTCCGGGGTGCGCGCAGGTAATGCCTGCCAAAACCACAAATACGGGGTTGAGAGGAGGGGCGCAG
This sequence comes from Pandoraea apista, assembly GCF_001465595.2. Lineage (NCBI taxonomy): Bacteria > Pseudomonadati > Pseudomonadota > Betaproteobacteria > Burkholderiales > Burkholderiaceae > Pandoraea > Pandoraea apista. The sequence goes on from NZ_CP013481.2 coordinate 404,127, forward strand.
AGGTAGGCATCTGCGTCACTGTGGAGAAACCGTCCGGACGGCAACGTCCGGACGGTTTTTTCTTGCCTGCGCGTTTTGTCTGCCCGGGGCTGGCGCGCGGGCGACCAGAGTAGCTAGATTTCTGTAGATCGCAAAATATAAGATGTCATACAACAAGACGTCTTTGAGGCTTTTGGGCATGTGAGAAAATCCTCTCAACATGTGCAAACATCAATGTTATTAAGGGTTGTGCGGCCGAGTGGCATCACGGCGAGAAACCCTAGGGATTATCCGTAAACAGCGTATTCCGTGATTGTCATCGTACATCATCTCACGTAGGATGCCTCTCCATGCGAGCGACGGACTCGCAACAAGAATATCCACGGAGAGAGACAACCATCATGGCACTGAAGATCAAAGGCCTGCGCTGGTGGATGATCGGCTTGCTGACGCTCGGCACGGTCATGAACTACCTTGCGCGCAGCTCGCTTGCTGTTGCCGCCCCCACGGTAATGACGGATCTCCACATTACCACTCAACAATACGGCTGGATTACCGGCGCATTCCTCGTGCTGTACCCGATCGGCGCTCCGCTTACCGGCTACCTGATGGATCGTATCGGTCTGCGTCTGGGTTTCCTGTTGTGCGGGGTGATGTGGTCGGTGGTGTGCATGCTGCACGGCCTGGCAGACGGCTGGATCGGTCTTTTCGTGTTGCGCGGTTTGCTGGGGCTGGCCGAGGCGTCGTTCATTCCGGCCGGCATGCGTGCCGCCGCGTTCTGGTTCCCGTCGAAAGAGCGCGCGCTCGCCGCAGGCATCTTCAACATCGGTACGTCGATCGGCGCGATTCTCGCGCCACCGCTGATTGCCTGGTCGATCCTGCGCTATAACTGGGAAACGGCGTTTGTGATCGCAGGCGGACTGGGGTTGGTGTGGGGCGTGCTGTGGTACGCGTTCTATCGTCACCCGACCGATCATCCGGCGCTCACGAAAGCCGAGTCCGAGTACATCAACGAAGGCAATGTGGTTGATGCCGCAGCCGATGCACGCAAGCCGAATCTGATCTCGATCCTGGGGCAGCGCAATTTCTGGGGCATCGCCCTGCCGCGCTTCTTTGCCGATCCCGTATGGGGCACCATCGTGTTCTGGATGCCGTTGTACCTGAATCAGGCGCGCGGTTTCGATCTGAAGACGATTGCTGCGACCGCGTGGCTGCCGTTCGTGGCGGCGGACATCGGATGCCTGATGGGGGGCACGATTTCCGTGTGGCTGAATAAGCATTTCAAGATCACGATCTTCAACGGCAAGCGCGTTGTGTTCACGATCGGTGCCATCGTCATGACGGCGATGTGCGGCGTGGGCTTTGTCAAAGACCCGATGGTGGCAATCTTCCTGCTGTGCCTCGGTGGCTTTGCGCACCAGACGCTTTCCATCAGCGTGATCTCGATGTCGGCCGACCTGTTCCCGCGCAACGAAGTGGCGACGGTAACGGGACTCGCCGGGCTGTCCGCCGGTATCGGCAATCTGCTCTTCACGCTGGTGATCGGCACTTTCGTCACGGCGGTGGGCTACGCCCCGTTCTTCGTCGCGCTGGGGCTCGGCGATCTGATCGGTGCGGTGATTCTGTGGACGGTGGTGAAGCCCGGCATGTCGGGCACGGCTACGCCGTCCGCGCTCAAGCGTGTCGACGTGGGCCGCACCGCGAATGCCTAGTGCGCAATGCGAGTGATGAGAGTGATGAGAGGGGTTCGATGAGGCAAGACTTCGTCGCCCGATGATTCGACGCGCGCCGCGCCGCACGCTCCCCCTTGGGTGTGCGGCGCGGTGTTGGCTTTGTTGTGGCGATGCGTTGCAGAACGCATTGCGATTTACCAATGAACAAGGAGTGAGATGAGCAAGACTTCCGGCAAACCCTTCCGCCGTCTGCTGCTGACCGGCGCGGCGGGCAATCTTGGCAAACAACTGCGCGGTAAGCTCGCCGAGTGGGCGGACATCGTGCGCGTGAGCGACATTGTGCCGCTCACCGCCGACGCGCCGCACGAAGAGGCCATGCAGGTCGACCTCGCCGATCGCGCAGCGGTGCATGCGCTGCTTGAAGGTGTCGACGCGCTGGTGCATCTGGGCGGCATTTCCGTCGAAGCGCCGTTCGACGACATCCTGCAAGCGAATATCCTCGGCCTCTACAACGTCTACAGCGCGGCGCAGAAGCAAGGTGTAAAGCGCATTGTCTACGCGAGTTCGAATCACGCGGTCGGTTTCCATCCCGTGACGGAAGTGCTCGACATCGACGCACCGCATCGCCCGGATGGCATGTATGGCATTTCGAAGTGCTTCGGCGAAGACCTGTCGCGCTATTACTTCGATCGTTTCGGCCTTGAGACCGTGTGCCTGCGCATCGGGTCGTCGTTCGAGCAGCCGAAGAATCCTCGCATGATGGTGACGTACCTGAGCTATCGCGATTTCATCGAACTCGTGCGCTGCTCCCTATTCACCAATCGCGTGGGGCACGCCATCGTCTACGGCGTGTCCGACAACCCGACGCTGTGGGTCGACAACACGAAGGCCGCATTCCTCGGCTTCCGGCCGCAAGACAGCTCGGCCGAATTCGCCGGACTATTCCCGCCCACGGCGCCCGATCCGCAGATGGACGACTGGACGCAGCGGTATCAGGGCGGCCCGTTCGTGTTGTTGGGGCCGATGGAGCCCGAGGCATGAGCGTGTCTGTCGAACGTCTCGAGCCGTCGCGAGCGACGCCTTATGCTGTGGGCGAAAGCCCGTTGTGGCGAGCGCACGAGCAGGCCCTCTACTGGGTGGATATCCCCGCGAAGCAACTGCATCGCGTGACGCCCGCCGACGGCGAGCATCGTGAGTGGACCTTCCCGGAACAGATCGCGTGCTTCTCGTTCGACGTGTCGGGCACGTTGCTCGCGGGTTGCGAAACCGGGCTGTTCGCGGTGTCGCTCGGAGAACCCGGCGTGATCGGGGCGACCGGGTGGCGGCAACTGGCCGCGCCGGTATTTCCTGCGCCGGGCATGCGCTTTAACGACGGCCGCTGCGATCGTCAGGGGCGCTTCTGGGCGGGCACAATGGTGCAGGACATGTCGCTCGCGAGCGACGCGGGCGCGCTCTTTCGCTTCGATGCCGAGGGCCGTCTCTCCGCGCCGCTCGTCGACGGCCTCGTGACGCAGAACGGTCTGGGCTTCTCGCCCGACAGCCGCACGATGTATCTTAGCGATTCGCATCCGACGCGCCGCCGCGTGTGGGCGTTCGACTTCGATGCCGAGAGCGGTGCGATCGGCGCACGGCGCTTGTTCGTCGACATGAATCAGTATCCGGGACGCCCCGACGGCGCGGCCGTCGATGCCGACGGTTGCTATTGGACGTGCGCGAACGATGGCAGCCGCTTGCTGCGATTTACGCCCGCGGGAGTTCTCGATCGCGAGATCGTGTTGCCGGTGTCGAAGCCGTCGATGTGCGCGTTCGGCGGCCGCGATTTCGACACGTTGTTCGTCACGTCGATTCGTCCGGGAACGGGGGGCAATGACCATGACGGGCATGTCTTCGCCGTGCGGTGCGGCGTGCAGGGATTGCCGGAAGCGCCTTATGCAGGTTTCGCAGGATCGGCCGGCGCGTTTTCGGCGGCAGGTGTGTAGGCGGGGGTATGTCGGTAGCGACGCCGCGCGCAGGTAAATAAGCGGCGAGCACTGCGGAAGTGGTTCCGGGTTGGCTGGCTTACACGCAAGGCCGCCCGGTGAGGCGGCGGGACGCCGGATCGAGAGTCCTTAGCGATCCGGTGTCCCGTTTTGCCATCGGCAGACGGCCGGGGCCGACGGTGGTTTAAGACATCGAGACGGTCGGCGTCGTCAGTATCGTGGGTGCCATTATTTTCATCAGTGCCATCAGTGCCATCAGTGCCATCAGTGCGTGAAGTCGGCCGAGACGAGCGACTTGCCGCGCGTCTCGGGCAGCAGCAACGCGCATACGACCACGAGCAGATAACCGCCGCCAGCGACCAGCCCGATCGCCTTCACGAGTGAGCCGGTCTGCGCGAGCATGCCCACGGCAATGGGGAAGAACGAGCCGATGCCGCGTCCGAGGTTGTAGCAGAACCCTTGTCCGGAACCGCGAATGTGGTTCGGATATAGCTCCGTCAGATAGGCGCCGATGCCCGCGAAAATGCCTTGCACAACGATCCCGAGCGGGAAGCCGAGCAACAGCATCGCGCTATCGGTGATCGGCAGCATCGTGTACGCCATGCCGAGCACGAACGATGCGACGGCGAAGAAGATAAAAGCGCCGCGACGTCCGAGTTTGTCGGAGAGTATCGCGCCGACAATGTAGCCCACGAACGAGCCGACGATCAGCACGATCAGATACGCGCTCGTGTTGAACACCGAGAGGCCGCGCACCGTTTTCAGATAGGTCGGCAGCCACGTAGTGATCGCGTAGTAGCCGCCCAGCATGCCGGAGCAGAGCAGGCTGCCCAGAATCGTCGTCTTGAGGTGTTCCGGCGCAAAGATCTGCATGAAGTTGCCTTGCAGCTTGCCCTCGGCAATCTTGCGACGGGTCTGCGTGAAGATCTCCGGGTCCGACACGTTACGGCGCACGTACGTGATCCAGAGCGCCGGCACAATGCCGATCCAGAAGCACGCGCGCCAGGCGGTGCCTTCGTCGAGCACGGCGAAGAAGAACCAGTACAGCAGCGCGGCGGCGGCCCAGCCGACCGACCAGCTGCTCTGCACCGTGCCGACCGCCTTCGCGCGATGCTGCGGCGAGCGGATCATCTCGCCCATCATCATCGTCACGACCGTCCATTCCCCGCCGAAGCCAATGCCCTGCAATGTGCGCGTGATGAGCAACTGCCAGAACGAGTTCGTGAAGCCCGAGAGGAACGTGAACAGGCAGAACGTGGCAATCGTCCATTGCAGCACGCGCACCCGGCCGTAGCGATCCGCGAGAATGCCCGCGAGCCATCCCCCTACGGCCGACGAGATGAGCGAACTGGTGGCGATCATGCCCGCTTCGCCCTTCGTCATTCCCCACGCGGCAATGAGCGTGGGAATCAGGAAGGAGTAGATCATGAAGTCGAACGCGTCGACGGCGTAGCCGCCGAAGCCCGCATACAGGGCCTTGCGCTCCTTCGTGTTGAGTTCCTTGAACCAGGAAAAAAATGCCATGAAGACTCCTCGGTGGATCGTGGGCTTGTCGTTATGTGTGTGACGTCTGTGTTTTTCTTGTGCGGTGCGCAGGCCCGCGCGCGGCTCAGAGTGTCAGGCCGCCGTCGACGTGGATCACCTGTCCCGTGATCTGACGCGCATGCGGCCCGAGCAGAAACACGGCGAGCGCGGCAATGTCGTCCGGCTCGCAGAGGCGGCCGGTCGGCGTGGCGTCGGCCGCGCGCTGCCACGCGGCCGGATCGATCGCAGAGTGCCCGCCGTCCTTCCGGGTATAGCCGGGCGCCACGCAATTGATCGTCACGCCCGAGCGTGCATATTCGGCGGCGGCACTCTTTGCGAGCGCTTCAATCGCGGCTTTGGCGGCGGCCGTTGCCGGAAAGCCGGGCTGATTCGGCGCGAAGCGATGCGCCACGAACGAACTGACGGCGACGACGCCGGCTTGCGGCGAGCCTTGCAGATCGGGCAACGTGCTGCGCAGAAGCGCGGCAAATGCGCCCGGCATGGCGGCGAGCGTGCGGGCGAAGGCGTCGTCGTCCACGTCGGCCAGACTTTGGCGAGTGGCGAAGCCTGCGTTGCTCACGAGTTGGTCGACGGGGCCGAAGGCGTCGTGCGCCGCATCGATCAGATGCGCGGCGGCCGAGGGCTCGGTGAGATCGCCGAACCAGACCGCGCACTGCGCGCCGAGCGACTCGCAGGCGTGGCGCACTTCGGCGAGCCGTGCCTGACTCGCATCGGACGCCCCGCGGGTGTGCAGTACCAGACGCGTTTGCGGGCCGGCGAGTTGGCGGGCGATGGCTGCGCCGATGCCCGACGCGGCGCCGGTCACGACGATAGTGCGTCCGGCGGGTCGATGAGACTGGCCGGATGAGGAGGCGGGGGTGGTCACGATGAGCCCGGGGCAAGCAAAGGGTGCTCGTGATTATGCCAAAGCCCTTGCGCGCCGGGACAGGCGCGTCAATATTATTTAGGAAGTGAATGAACTGGCTTACGCGCGCGCTACGCGGCGCCGACCACCCTTGAGCGTTCCACGTCGTCGATCGCCCGCAACGTCATGGTGTGCTGATGGAAGCGTCCGAGGGTTTCGCGATGCGCCACGCTCACCATCGTCGTCCCGGGCAAACGCGCATGCAGTGCTTCGTACACGGCTTCTTCCGACTCCACGTCGAGTGCACTGGTGGCTTCGTCGAGGAACAGATAGTCGGGCTTTTGGAGCAGGGCGCGTGCGGCCGCGAGGCGTTGTTGTTCTCCGCCGGAGAGCCGTCTCGCCCAGTGGGAGACTGTTTGCAACTCGTCCGCGTATTGTCCGAGATTGACGGCCGCCAGCGCCGCACGGCACTCGTCGTCGCTGAACGTGTCGGGCGACGAGGGGAACGCCAGTGCGGCCTTCAATGTGTCGATGGGCAGATAGCTTTGTTGCGAGAGGAACAGCACGCGGGCGTTGGCGGGAACGTCGATGCGACCGCTGCCGAACGGCCACAGGCCGGCGAGCGCGCGCAGCATGGTGCTCTTGCCGCAGCCCGAGCGGCCGCGAATGAGCCAGCGCGAGCCCGGCGCGAACGCAAACGATCCGGCCACCGCGAGCGGTGTGCCGTTGGGAAGCGCGAGATGCAGATCGGTCGCCGCGTAACCGGGAGATGCTGCGTTGCCCCCCGTCACGACGGAGATCGCGCTCGCGTCGGATGGCGAAGGGGGGGCGTCGATCACCCGCGTGAATTCGCGCAGACGATTGATCGTCGCCTTCCAGTCGGCCAGTGTTGCGAAGCTGTTCACGAACCAGGAGAAGCCGTCGCTCACCTGCCCGAAGGCGTCGATGATCCGCATGAGCACGCCGAGGGTGAATGCGCCCGCGAAGTAGCGGGGCGCTGCCGCCATGATCGGGAAGACGATGGCGATCTGCGCGTAAATCGAGTTCGCGAATATCAGGCGCTTCGTCACGACCATGATCTGCCACCAGTTGTCGCGCACCGCGCCGAACGCCGACTTCAGGCGCGAGAGTTCGGCGCCTTCGCCACGATAAAGCGCGACCTGTTCGGCCGACTCGCGCAAACGCACCAGCAGAAAACGGAAATCGGCTTCCACTTGTTGCTGCCGATAGCTCAGCCCCACGAGCGGACGGCCGACCTTGAAGATGAAATACGAGCCCACGAGGGCATAGAGCGCCGCGACCCAGACCATGTAGCCGGGAATCGTGATGTTCATGCCGCCAAGCAAGAACGACACCGCACCCGAGATCGTCCAGAGAATCGTGATGAAGGAGAACAGCGAGACGAGCGTGGTGAGCAAATCGAGCGATAGCGCGAGCGACGAACTCACGAGCGTGCGAATGTCTTCCGAAATACGTTGGTCGGGGTTGTCGGCGAGATGGTCGCGTTCGATACGGTAGTACGCCTGACGGGTGAACCACTTCGACAGGTTCATATTCGTCACCCATTGCCGCCAGCGGATTTCGAGCATCTGACGGAAGTAGGTGCGGAACGTGGCAATGATGATGAAGCTGAAGGCGAGGACCGCGAATTCGGCGAGCGACGACTTGAACACTGGCCAGTTGCGCTTGTCGAGGGCGTCGTAAAAGCTGGCGTTCCATGCGTTCAGGCGCACGTTGATGAACACGACCGCCAGATTCAGCGCCACGACGAGGGCGAGCAGCCGGCGTCCCTCCCAACGCTTCTCCGACACCCAGTACGGCCGGATCAATTGCCAGGCCGTGGGGTGCTTCGGCGGTTTGGGCGCGGGCGTGGCGACAGGGCTGCCGGTCGGCGGCGCTTCGGGAGGTTGGGAAGACATCGGCGTGTGAACCATGATCGTCTGGCGGCAATGCCGCAGTGGGGCAACGTGTTATGGGGGACGACGGCTCATTTGACCTCAGTTCCCAATGCTGCGTTGCACGAATTGGGCTCCGAAACTCGGGTTACGTCGAATTCCAGTTTACGTGCCGTTACAAGCGCCCGGAGATTCGTCAAAAAACGAGACGCAACGGACGTGCAATCGGCCGGGAGCCCAGCTTGCACGGGCGTCGGCATCTATGTTGTAATGGCTGCGGGCGAAACAGGGGTGCTCCGTGTCGGACGCGGGTGATGACCATGCGTAACGGCGTCACGGGGCTGAGAGAGACCCTTTGCACCCGACCCGGGTAATACCGGCGTGGGAAGTTTCCGACTACTCCAGTGGGGGTAAGGTGTCCAACACCGTTTCGTCCTTTTGCTTTCATGAGGAAAGGACCCCATGCGCTGCCTTCCACAGATTCCTTCGTTTTCCCCTGAGTGCCTGCGCGCCGTGATGGCTTGCGCGGCGGTGCGCGTATGAGCGCCTCGACTTCCCGTGCCACTTCCCGTCCTGACGTTGCCGTGCTCGGCGGCGGACTGTCCGGCCGTCTGCTCGCATGGCAACTGATTCGCACCGGTGTGCGCGTGGCGCTGTACGAGCGGGGCGATGCCGACGGTTCGTCTGCCGCTGGCTGGGTGGCGGCCGCCATGCTCGCGCCACTGGCCGAGGCCGCTGTGGCTGAGCCGAGCATCGTGGAGATGGGCGCGGCGGGTCTCGAGCGCTGGCCGTCGTTGATCGACGGGCTGCCCGAGCACGTTTTCTTCCAACGCAACGGCACGCTGGTCGTGTGGCACAACCCCGACCGCGCCGAGGCCGTGATGTTCGATCGCCGCATGCGCGCGAAAGCGCCACCGGAGTTGCTGCGCGGCGGGGTCGAGCGGGTGACGGGCGCGCAGTTGGGCGAGGTCGAACCCGCACTCGCCGGGCGATTTCAGGAAGGCTGGCTGCTGCCGAACGAGGGGCAGCTCGACAACCGCCAACTGCTGCGTGCGCTGGCGGCCGGCCTCGAGAAAGCGGGGGCGGAACTGCATTGGCATACCGAGATCGCGGAAGGCGCCTACCCCGACGCGGGTCTTGTCATCGATTGCCGCGGGCTGGGCGCACGCGGGGTGCTCGCGCGCCTGCGGGGCGTGCGTGGCGAGGTCGTGCGCATTCACGCGCCGGGTATCGGATTGCGGCGGCCGGTGCGGTTGCTGCATCCGCGCTATCCGATCTATATCGCCCCCAAGGAAAACGACCTTTATGTGATCGGCGCGACCGAACTCGAGTCAGAAGACATGTCGCCGATGACTGTGCGCTCGGCGCTCGAATTGCTCTCGGCGGCTTATTCGCTGAACCCGGCGTTCGGCGAGGCACGCATCATCGAGTTGAACGTCAACTGCCGCCCCGCGCTGCCCGACCATCTGCCGCGTGTGCAGTGGGACGGTGCGCGGCTGCTGCGGGTGAACGGCTTGTACCGGCACGGCTATCTGCTCGCGCCGGCAGTCACGGGAGAGGCTTGCGCGTTGGCGCAGGCATTGATGCAATCGACGGGCGCTTCACCGAATGCGTTCGACTGGGAGACGTGGCGAGCGAGCCGGCCGTGGCCGGACCTGTTCCGTCAGGCATGAGAGGGAGCTGTACGCGATGGACATTCATATCAATCAACAGACGCTGAGTGTGGCCGAGACGGCAACGCTGGCCGAGGCACTCGCCGCTTACGGCGCGCAGCCGCCGTTTGCGGCGGCGATCAACGGGCAATTCGTGCCCAAGACGCAATACGCTGCGCGCACCCTCGCGCAGGGCGACAAGATCGATGTCGTGCAACCGGTGGCCGGAGGCTGAAATGAACGCATTCACCGAATCGGCCAATGTGGCCGCAGGCAGCGCGCGCGACGCGCTTACGCTGTACGACACCCGCTTTGGCAGTCGTTTTCTGCTAGGCACGGCGCGCTATCCGTCGCTGCAAGCGCTCAACGACTCCATCGATACTGCGCGGCCGGGCATGGTGACGGTAGCGCTGCGCCGTCAGTTGTCCGGTGCCGGCGCACAGGCGTCGGAAGGACATTTCTGGGAAACGCTGCGGCGCCTTGCGGTGCCGGTGCTGCCCAATACGGCAGGCTGCCATTCGGTGCAGGAAGCGGTGACGACGGCGCAAATGGCACGTGAGGTCTTCGAGACCGACTGGATCAAGCTTGAGCTGATCGGCGACGACTACACGTTGCAGCCCGATCCGTTCGGTCTGGTGACCGCCGCCGAGCAACTGATTCGCGACGGCTTCAAGGTGCTGCCGTACTGCACGGAAGATCTGGTGCTGTGCCGCCGCCTGCTCGACGTGGGTTGTCAGGCGCTGATGCCGTGGGGCGCGCCGATCGGCACCGGTAAGGGGGTGATCAATCCGTATGGTTTGCGGCTGCTTCGCGACCGTTTGCCGGATACGCCGCTGATCGTCGACGCCGGCCTCGGTTTGCCGTCGCACGCCTGTCAGGTCATGGAATGGGGCTTCGATGGCGTGCTGCTCAATACCGCCGTGGCGCTTGCCGCACAACCGGTGGAGATGGCCGGCGCGTTCGCCGGGGCGATCAAAGCGGGGCGCACCGCATGGCTTGCGGGGCCGATGGCCCAGCGCGAAAGCGCCGAAGCCAGCACGCCGGTGGTCGGTGTACCGTTCTGGCACCAGACCGGCGTCTGAGCGCCGTTCGCCTGAGTTTCGCCCGTCACCCGGCGCCCCTCGATTCACAAGGACATTTCATGACGACGCAGATTGGCGCCACCCGGTTGGCACATGTGCAATGCCTGCCCGCCGATGCGCCACTTGCGGTGGCATGGCAGCAGGCTGCCGCCGACATTCGCGCGCGGCTGGCGCCGTGGCCCTCGGACGAGACGTCGTCGCATTGGCGCCTGTATGCCGAGACGCCGGCGAGCGCAGGCAAGGGCGACGTGGTCTGGTGGCCGTTCGCGCCGCAAGGCGGGGCAGGCACGGCGGCGTTGGTGCAGATCGATGCGTGGCGCGCTGCCGGTGCCGTGGTGCTGTGTTCGCATGCGCTCGCAGAGGGTCAGGTGCAAGACACGCTGTACACGGCTGACGGGGTCTATCGCGTAGCCGGGGCGGACGATCCCGCGTTCTTTCCGGCGTTCGCGGCGTTTCTCGACTGCGGCCTCGTGCCGCACGACGCCCTCGTGCTGGCGCGCGCATGGCGCACCGACGGCAGCCACGCGCGCCCGGAAGATGCGCACACGCTGGGCGCATGGCCGACCGTGCTCGAAACCTTCCCGACTGTGTTGGGACAGGTGCCGTCGCCCGGCCGCTTTCCGGCATGCCCCTCACGGCTCGGCCTGTATCCGGTGTTGCCGGATGCCGACTGGTGCGAGCGCATGGCCGATCTTCAGGTCGGTACGGTCCAGTTGCGCATCAAGGACCCGGCACATCCCGCCTTGCGTGCGGAGATCGAACGAACCGTAGCCGCAGGGCGACGTGTGACGCGCAACAGCGCATGGTTCATCAACGATCACTGGCGCGAGGCGGCGCAAGCGAACGCTTACGGCGTCCATCTCGGGCAGGAAGACATGGCGGCGCTCTCGGCCGACGAGGTGGCGACGCTGCTGGCGAGTGGCATGCGGCTGGGCATCAGCACGCACGGCTATTACGAGATTCTCGCGGCCCACCATTTCCGCCCGAGCTATCTGGCGGTCGGCGCCGTGTTCCCCACGACCACCAAGGTGATCGCGACCGCGCCGCAGGGGCTCGCGAAGCTGGCGCGGTATGTGAAGCTGATTGCGCCCCATTACCCGCTTGTCGCGATCGGCGGTATCGACGCGGGCAATCTCGCGCAGGTGCTCGATACGGGGGTGGCGTGCGCGGCCGTTGTGCGGGCTGTCACGGAGGCCGCCGATGTGCCGGCAGCGGTGAAAAGCATGCAGCAGGCGTTCGCGCAGCGCGCGTGATGCGACGGTACGCCGCTGGCGGTGGCTAAACGGCCACAGCATCGCGGCGTGGCAGGGGATGGCGTTACAGGGTTACAGGTCGCGTGTCATGAACACCGCGCCATCGCCGTACCCTTCCAGCTTGGCGGCAATCAGCGGCGAGATGTCCGTTGCGACGGCATAACCGAAGCGCGCCCAGAAGCCCTGCGATTGCTGCACCGCGACAAGCGCCGAGGCGCGCAGCCCCAACGACTGCGCCGACGCCAGCGCTACCGCGTAGAGTTGGCTGGCGACACCCGCGCCGCGCGTGCGGGGAGCGAGCGCCATATCGTGTACGTACCAGCAGTCGGGCGTGTCCGGCAGGGCGTCCAGAACGGTGTCCAGCGGCGGCGGGGCGGCAATGCGCCATGGGTGCGTGAACAGGTAGCCCGCCACCGGGGCGTGCGCCGAGCCGGCGTCGACCGCGACCCAGCAGGTGGATGGCGATAACCTGAGCCGTGAGGCCAACGTGGCTTCCGACTCGTGCATCAGGTCGCGATAGGCTTGTGCCTGCACCGCCAATACTTGGGAGATGTCGCCCGGTTGCATCGGACGAATCCGAAACTTCGGCGTCTCCGTTGACTGCGTGGGATGGCGGCGGAAAGGCGATGGCGGGGCGGGGGGCATTCGGGTCAATGATTTATTGCGTGAAACGCCGTATTGTAGCAACGGCGCAACACCCGTGGCGGCTAAGGGCTCGGTAAGTCCTTGCCGCGGTTACGTTTTCTGCCTGTCACGTAAATCGGAACATGAGGCGGCGTCCGTGCCAAGGCACTGTAGAATGCCCCGGGGCTACGCCGATCCTCGCTTTCACCCACCCTCCTTGGGCGGCATCAATCGGCATTCCCCCCTATAATTGGCGTTTTGCGCCGCACTATAAGACCCGAAACGTGCCTACCCCGAATCCGGAAAATTTGCTCGAATTGCGCGACGTCAGCTTTGGTTATGGCGAACGGCTGGTGCTTTCCGGGTTGAATATGCGGTTTCCCCGCGGCAAGGTGATCGCCGTAATGGGCGGCTCGGGCTGTGGCAAGACAACGGTATTGCGCCTCATCGGCGGGCTCGTCCACGCCAGCCGGGGCGTTGTCGATTTCGACGGTACCGATGTTGCATCGCTTGACCGCGACGGCTGGTACCGGCTGCGCCGCCGCATGGGCATGCTGTTCCAGTTCGGCGCGCTCTTCACCGACATGACGGTGTTCGACAACGTGGCCTTCCCGCTACGCGAACACACCCGGCTCGATGAAGACCTCATTCGCGATCTCGTGTTGATGAAGCTCAATGCGGTCGGTCTGCGGGGCGCGCGCGACATGAAGCCCGCCGAGATCTCGGGGGGGATGGCACGCCGTGTGGCGCTGGCGCGAACGATCGCGCTGGATCCGGATCTCGTCATGTACGACGAGCCGTTCACCGGTCTGGACCCGATCTCGATGGGCATAACGGCGAATCTGATTCGCAAGCTCAACGATGCTCTGGGCGCCACCTCCATCATTGTTTCGCACGATGTGTCGGAGACGTTCGCCATTGCCGACTACATCTATTTCATCAGCGAAGGGCGCATTGCTGCGGAGGGTGAGCCTGAGGCGCTGCGCGCCTCGAGCGACCCGACCGTGCGCCAGTTTATCGATGCGCAACCGGACGGCCCTGTGAAATTTCAGTATCCCGCGCCACCGCTCGCGGAAGATTTCGGTATCGGAGCGCGTGCATGATTACCGCCATCGGCAGTTTTGTTCGCGGCCACGTCGAGCGAGTCGGCTACGGCGCCCGCTTGTTCCTGCGCATGCTTTCGTCGAGCGGTGCGCTGTTGCGCCGGCCGCGTCTGGTGACCGATCAGGTTCATTTCGTCGGTAACTACTCGTTCGTCATCATCGCCGTCTCGGGCCTGTTCGTCGGCTTTGTGCTGGGCTTGCAGGGCTATTACACGCTTAATAAGTATGGCTCGGAGCAAGCGCTGGGACTGCTCGTGGCGCTCTCGCTGGTGCGGGAGCTGGGGCCGGTCGTGACGGCGTTGCTGTTTGCCGGGCGCGCGGGTACCTCGCTGACGGCCGAAATCGGTCTGATGAAGGCGGGCGAGCAACTGACCGCCATGGAGATGATGGCGATCGATCCGATCGCGCGTGTCGTGGCGCCGCGTTTCTGGGCCGGTGTGATCGCCATGCCGATTCTCGCGGCGATCTTCTCGGCGGTGGGTATTTTTGGCGGTTATCTGGTCGGCGTGCAGTTGATCGGTGTAGACGCCGGCGCGTTCTGGTCGCAGATGCAAGGCGGCGTGGACGTGTGGGCGGACGTCGCAAATGGCGTTATCAAGAGCATCGTGTTCGGCATTGCCGTCACATTCATCGCGCTGTATCAGGGGTTTGAGGCGCATCCGACACCGGAGGGCGTGTCGCGTGCGACTACGCGCACGGTGGTGCAGGCGTCGCTTGCCGTACTCGGCCTCGACTTCCTGCTGACGGCCCTTATGTTCAGCTAAACGGGCCAACGTGCCTGCCAAGACATAGACAGACAGTTTGCGCACACTGACACAATGAAAAAACACCCTCTCGACTTCTGGGTTGGCTTGTTCGTGGTTCTCGGATTTGCAGCGTTGCTATTCCTCGCGCTCAAGGCTGGAAACATGAGCTCGCTGTCGTTCTCGAGCACGTATCCGGTGACGGTGCGCTTCGACAATATCGGCGGTCTCAAGCCGCGTGCAGCGGTCAAGAGCGCAGGCGTGGTGGTTGGGCGTGTGGCGTCGATCAAGTTCGACGACAAGCGTTATCTGGCTGACGTCACGCTCAACATCGATTCGCAATACCAGTTCCCGAAGGACTCGTCGGCCAAGATCCTGACGTCGGGTCTGCTCGGCGAGCAGTACATTGGCCTCGAACCCGGTGGTGACGACCAGATGCTCAAGGCCGGAGATACGATCACGCTCACGCAATCCGCGATCGTGCTGGAAAATCTGATCGGGCAGTTCTTGTACAACAAGGCGGCGGATGCCGGTGGCGCCCAGGCGGGCGGTGCACCGGCCGCGCAGGCACCCGCAGCGCCCGCTGGCGCACCGACGCCGGGGGCAGCAACGGTAACCCAAGGAAAATAAGAGAAAATGACCAGCTTCCGTACTTCGGCAGTGCTGGCCGCCGGCGCGATGGCGCTGGCAGGTTGCGCCACTGTTACCAACCCGAACCCCGCTGACCCCATCGAAGGTTTCAACCGTTCGATGTATTCGTTCAATGACACGCTCGACAAGGCGGTCATGGTGCCGGTGGCCAAGGGCTACCGTTTCGCAGTGCCGGAACCGGCGCGCGACATGGTCACGAACTTCTTCTCGAACGTGGGCGACGTGTACAACTTCGCCAACAACCTGTTGCAGTTGCAGGTCACGGCCGCCGCGCAGGATCTGATGCGCCTGACCATCAACACGTTCTTCGGCGTGGGCGGTCTGTTCGACTTCGCAACCCCCGCCGGGCTGCCGAAGCACAGCCAGGATTTCGGCGTGACGCTGGGCAAGTGGGGCTTGCCTGACGGCCCGTATCTCGTGCTGCCGCTGCTCGGCCCGAGCACGGTGCGCGACACCGTCGGCATGGCTGGCAATATGTTCATCGACCCGACGTCGTATATCAAGCCGGACTGGGTGAGCTACACGATTTATGGCGTGCGTCTGGTGAACACGCGCGCGAACCTGCTCGACGCTTCGAACCTGCTCGAAGCGGCGGCGCTCGATCCGTACTCGTTCACGCGAGACGCCTATCTTGCGCGTCGCAAGTTCCTGATCAACGGCGGCGCGTCGGGGAACGCAGCGCTGCCGAACTACGAAGACGAAGGTGACACGGCAGGTGCTGCTGGCGCCGCCGGGGCGGCTGCGGGCGGTACGAGCGGCCAGCCGATGCCGGCTGCGCCCGCGTCGGGCGTAAGCGCACCGGCGCCGGCCTCTGGCGCGCAGGGCGAGTCGGACACGCCGCAAGGCTCTCCGGTGCCCGGACCGATGGTCCCGGGAGGACTCCCGTTCCGTCGTTGATCGGCGCAGATCGCGCATCGTTCGGCGCCGATTCGCAAAGATGACAGGGTGCCCCGCTCGCCGGGGCGCCGTCGGCAGGCCCTCGGGCAACAGTTTGTTACACGACACTGCCGTTATTCCGAGAACTCAAGACGCAACGCGGGTATCCAATCCCGCAACACTCGTCACTCGAAAGAGGAAGTCCACAATGAAGAAGTTCTGGCTCATTCCCGTCATGGCATTCATGACGTTTACCGCTGCCGGTTCCGCGATGGCGCAGGCACAGGCACCGGACGCGCTGGTCAAGCAGACCGTGACCGAAGTGATGGCGGCCGCCAAGAGCGATCCGAATGTGCAGAAGGGTGATCTGAACAGCATTACCCGGCTGATCGAAACGAAGATCATGCCGCATGCCGATTTTGTGAAGACCACGCAATTGGCGACCGGCCGCGCATGGGCAACTGCCACACCGCAGCAACGCGAACAACTCACGAACGAATTCAAGAAGCTGCTGCTGTACACGTACGCCGGCGCCATTGCGCAGATTCGCGATCAGCAGGTGGAATACAAGCCGTTCCGTGCCCAGCCGGGCGATACCGACGTGGCCGTCAACACCAGCGTGTTGAACAATGGCCAGCCGATCGAACTCGATTACCGTCTGTACAAGAACGCGAATGGCGAATGGAAGCTGTATGACCTGAACGTGCTCGGCGCGTGGCTCATCCAGGCCTATCGTAGCCAGTTTGCCGAGCAGATCAACAAGAGCGGTGTCGACGGCCTGATTCAGTTCCTGAAGACCCGTAACCAGCAACTCGCAGGCGGCAAGTAAGCGCATGCTCGCGTTGCAGACCGACCTCACACACGACACCGCCGGCGAGGTTCTCGCGAAGGCGATCGACCGCATCGACGCGGGGGAAACCCAGATCGATTGCGCCGGACTGAAGCAGTTCGACTCGTCCGCGCTCGCCGTGCTGCTGGCCCTTCGCCGGCACGCGGTCCGTCGTGGTGCGACGTTGGCGTTCACTAACTTGCCGACGGGGTTAGCCAGCCTTGCGCTGGTGTACGGTGTCGACCATCTGCTCTCGAGCTGATGCGTCTGGCCGGACTGCCGCCCCCGATGAAAGCGCCGTCTCCCAACGGCGCTTTTTTTATGGCTGAGGGGGCGTGCCGGCCGGAAATCGCGCGTTACCGGGTTTTTGAAGGTTACGCGTGTTACGGGGGCTGTCAGGCCGGCGAGACCCGTGTTGAGTACGGCCGGTACCGGCTTCCTTTATAATCGGGGGTTTTCTGCCGACTTTTAGGCAGTTACCCCCTATCCGGGCACCCCTGCCGCCGATTTGGCAGCCGCCGCGATGTTCGCGGCCTGCGCACGCGGCCCGCCGTGGCCGGAGAACACAATGGCGCACCCGCCAAGACGGGTGCGCGCAGTCCATGGCCGCCATCGAAATCCGTAACGTCAAAAAACGCTATCAGGCGTTGCAGGCGCTCAAGGGCGTCAGCTTCTCGATCGAAGAAGGTGAATTCTTCGGTCTGCTCGGGCCCAACGGCGCCGGCAAGACTACGCTGATCAGCATTCTCGCGGGCCTCGCGCGCGCAGATTCGGGCAACATCAGCGTGCTCGGTCACGATGTGGTGCGCGACTACCGCAATGCCCGCCGCAAGCTCGGTGTGGTGCCGCAGGAACTCGTCTTCGATCCGTTCTTCTCCGTGCGTGAAACGTTGCGTATCCAGTCCGGCTATTTCGGGCTGACGCGCAACGACGACTGGATCGACGAAGTGATGGCCAACCTCGATCTGACCGACAAGGCCAACGCCAACATGCGTCAGCTCTCGGGCGGCATGAAGCGGCGCGTGCTCGTTGCGCAGGCGCTTGTGCACCGTCCGCCGGTGATCGTGCTCGACGAGCCGACCGCCGGGGTCGACGTGGAACTGCGTCAAACGCTGTGGAAGTTCATCTCGCGTTTGAACCGCGAAGGCCACACCATCGTGCTGACGACTCACTATCTGGAAGAAGCGGAAACGCTTTGCGACCGTATCGCCATGCTCAAGCGCGGCGAAGTCGTGGCGCTTGAGCGCACGGCCTCGCTGCTTCAGCGCTTTGCGGGCACCCGTCTCGTGTTGCGCTTCAAGCAGGGTACGCTGCCCGACGCACTGCGCCCGCTGCTGGTTGACGCCCAGGCCACGAGCGGAAATCAGTTCGCGCTGCGTCTGGCGGGGTGCGACGAAGTGGAATCGATTCTTGCCACCTGCCGGGCGGCGGGCGGCATTGTCGAGGACATCGACATTCAGAAGGCCGATCTCGAGGACGTGTTCGTGCAGATCATGTCGGGTTCGCGCGCGCAGGAGGTGTCGGCATGATCGGCTTCCGCACGCTGTTCTACAAGGAAGTGTTGCGTTTCTGGAAGGTCAGCTTCCAGACTGTGGGCGCGCCGGTACTCACCGCATTGCTGTATCTGATGATCTTCGGCCACGTGCTCGAAGACCGCGTGAAGGTCTATGACCAGATCACCTACACGGCATTCCTCGTGCCGGGGCTGGTCATGATGAGCGTGTTGCAAAACGCGTTCGCCAACAGTTCGTCGTCGCTGATTCAGTCCAAGATCACGGGCAACCTCGTGTTTGTGCTGCTGCCGCCGCTCTCGCACTGGGAGATGTACGGGGCCTACGTGCTCGCCGCCGTCGTGCGCGGGCTGTCCGTGGGGCTGGGGGTCTTCGTGGTCACGGCCGCGTTCACGCATCTGTCGTTTGCTGCGCCGCTGTGGATCATCGGCTTCGCATTCCTCGGGGCGGCGATTCTCGGCACGCTGGGACTGATCGCGGGTATCTGGGCCGAGAAATTCGACCAGCTCGCGGCATTCCAGAACTTCCTCATCATGCCGGCGACCTTTCTCGCGGGCGTGTTTTACTCGATTCATTCGCTGCCGCCGCTGTGGCAGGCTGTCTCGCACTTCAACCCGTTCTTCTACATGATCGACGGGTTCCGTTACGGCTTCTTCGGCGTATCCGACGTGGCCCCGGAGACGAGCCTCGCCGTCGTCGGTGCGACTTTCCTGATACTCGCAATCGTGGCGCTGAATCTGCTGCGCCGCGGCTACAAACTGCGTCACTGAACTTCTCCAGGATCAGCCATGCTGCCTACCCCCGAACAAATCAAACAGTACATCGAAGCCGGTCTGGCTTGCGAACACGTGGCCGTCGAAGGTGATGGCCAGCACTTCTTCGCGACCATCGTCAGCGCGCAGTTCGAAGGCAAGCGCCTCATTGCGCGTCATCAACTTGTGTACGCCGCACTGGGTGATCGCATGAAGGCCGAAATTCATGCGCTGTCGATGAAGACCCTGACGCCCACGGAGTATCAGGCGCAATGAGGATTACGCAAGAGAGCGCTGGCGCAGCCGGCAATAGCGAGGCCGCCGCCGGCGAGCGCGTGGCCGCGGACCACCTCGAAATCGAAGGTGGCGAGCGGCTGGCAGGAGAGATTACCGTCTCGGGTGCGAAGAACGCCGCCCTGCCCATTCTGTGTGCGAGTCTGCTCACGGACGAGCCGCTGGTGCTTGGCAACGTGCCCGATCTGCACGACGTGCGCACCATGTTGACGCTGCTCGCCCGCATGGGCGTGAAGGTTGAGCGCAACGGCGAATCGGTAACGCTCGACGCGTCGCAAATCACCGAGCCTGCGGCCCCGTACGATCTCGTGAAGACCATGCGGGCGTCGATTCTGGTGCTGGGCCCGTTGCTCGCTCGCTGCGGCGAAGCGCGCGTGTCGCTACCGGGCGGGTGCGCCATCGGCGCGCGGCCTGTCGATCAGCACATCAAGGGGCTTCAGAAGATGGGGGCCGAGATCACGCTGACGCATGGCGATATTGTCGCCAAGGCGTCGCGTCTGCGCGGCGAGACTCTCGTGACCGACATGATTACCGTCACGGGCACCGAGAATCTGCTCATGGCGGCAACGCTCGCCGACGGTGTGACCGTGCTGGCCAACGCTGCGCGTGAGCCTGAAGTGACGGACTTGGCGCGCCTGCTGGTGAAGATGGGCGCGAAGATCGAGGGTATCGGCACGGATCGCCTGGTGGTGACGGGTGTGGCGCGCTTGCATGGTGCAACGCACGATGTCGTGCCCGACCGTATCGAAGCCGGCACGTTTCTGTGCGCGGCCGTGGCGACGCGTGGCGATATCACGCTGCATCGCGTGGCGCCGTCCACGCTCGACGCCGTGATCGAGAAATTGCGCGAAACGGGCGCAAACATTACGGCCGGTGCGGATTGGCTGCGCGTGACGATGGATCGGCGCGCGCGGGCGGTGAGTTTCCGGACGTCGGAATATCCGGCGTTCCCGACCGATATGCAGGCGCAGTTCATGGCGCTGAACTGCATTGCACAAGGGGCTTCGCAGGTCGTTGAAACGATCTTCGAGAACCGCTTCATGCATGTGCAGGAACTGATGCGTCTGGGTGCGAATATTGGCATCGACGGCAACACGGCGCGGATTTCCGGCGTAGAACGCCTGTCGGGTGCGCACGTCATGGCGACCGATTTGCGCGCATCCGCCAGCCTGATCGTCGCGGGTCTGACGGCCGATGGCCGCACGCTCGTCGACCGTATTCATCACCTCGATCGCGGCTATCATCGTATCGAGGCAAAGTTGTGCGCCGTGGGCGCGCGAATCCGGCGTGTCGAAGCACGCCAGGGAGAGATTGCATGAGTTCCGCCAAGCCGGCCCAGCCGCTCGCTCAGCCGTTGACGCTGGCACTTTCCAAAGGCCGCATCTTCACGGAGACGCTGCCCCTGCTGGCCGCAGCCGGTATCGAAGTCACGGAAGATCCGGAGACCTCGCGCAAACTGATTTTGCCGACGACGGATCCGAACCTGCGCGTCATCATCGTGCGCGCGACCGACGTGCCGACCTACGTGCAATATGGTGCCGCCGACTTCGGCGTCGCCGGCAAGGATGTGCTCATCGAGCATGGCGGCGGCGGTCTGTATCAGCCGATCGATTTGAACATTGCGCGCTGCCGCATGTCTGTCGCTGTACCGAAGGGTTTCGATTACGCCAATGCCGTACGTCAGGGGGCGCGCCTGCGGGTGGCGACCAAGTACGTGCAGACCGCGCGCGAGCACTTCGCGGCCAAGGGCGTGCACGTCGACCTGATCAAGCTGTACGGTTCGATGGAGCTGGGGCCGCTCGTCGGTCTTGCCGACGCGATCGTCGATCTGGTGAGCACCGGCGGTACGCTGCGGGCCAACAATCTGGTGGAAGTGGAAGAGATCATGGATATCTCGTCCCGCCTCGTGATCAATCAGGCTGCGCTCAAGTTGAAACGCGAGTCGTTGCAGCCTATTCTGGACGCCTTCGAGCAGGCTTCCCGGCAAACAGCATGAAACTCGATATCCGCAAACTCGATTCCTCCGCCGAAGACTTCGCGAAGCAGCTTCGCGATGTTCTCGCGTTCGAGGCGAGCGAAGACGCCGCCATCGATCGCGCGGCCGCCGAAATTCTCGCCGACGTGAAGACGCGCGGCGATGCGGCCGTTATCGAATACACCAACAGGTTCGACCGTCTGAGCGCGAGCGACATGACGGCGCTCGAACTGCCCGCTGAAGCGCTGGCGGCTGCGCTCGAGAGCCTTGAGCCGAAGCGCCGCGCTGCGCTGGAAGCGGCGGCGGCGCGTGTGCGCGCCTACCACGAGAAGCAACGCATTGAATGCGGCACCCATAGCTGGCAATACACCGAGTCGGACGGCACGGTGCTGGGCCAGAAGGTCACGCCGCTCGATCGCGTAGGCATCTATGTGCCGGGTGGCAAGGCGGCGTATCCGTCGTCGGTGTTGATGAACGCCATTCCGGCGCGTGTCGCCGGCGTGAAGGACATCATCATGGTGGTGCCCACGCCGGACGGCGTGCAGAATCCGCTGGTACTCGCCGCCGCGCATATCGCCGGGGTGGACCGCGTGTTCACCATCGGTGGCGCGCAGGCTGTCGGGGCGCTGGCATATGGCACTGAAACGGTGCCGGCGGTCGACAAGATCGTCGGGCCGGGCAACGCCTTCGTGGCGGCGGCCAAGCGCCGCGTGTTCGGCACCGTCGGCATCGACATGATCGCCGGGCCGTCTGAAATCCTCGTCATCTGCGACGGGTCGACGGATCCCGACTGGGTGGCCATGGACCTGTTCTCGCAGGCCGAGCACGACGAACTCGCGCAGTCGATCCTGCTGTGCCCGGACGAGAAATATCTCGCGCGCGTGCATGCCTCGATGGAGCGCCAGATCGACGAGATGCCGCGTCGCGACGTGATCGCCGCATCGCTGCAAGGCCGTGGCGCGCTGGTCAAGGTGCGCGATATGGCCGAAGCCTGCGAGATCGCCAACGTGATCGCGCCCGAGCATTTGGAAATCTCGGCCGAAACACCGCAGCAGTGGGGCGAGAAGATCCGTCACGCCGGTGCGATTTTCCTCGGCAAGTTTACGAGCGAGAGTCTGGGCGATTACTGCGCCGGTCCCAACCACGTGTTGCCGACATCGCGCACTGCACGTTTCTCGTCGCCGTTGGGCGTGTATGACTTCATCAAGCGTTCGAGCCTCATCGAGGTGAGCGAAGGCGGTGCCCGCATGCTCGGCGAGATCGCCGCCGAACTGGCCTATGGCGAAGGTCTGCAAGCGCACGCGCGCAGCGCGGAATACCGCCTGCATCACGAGTCCTGACATGCGCGACGACGCCCTGCGGCCCGCGTACTGTCAAACGACGTCGGCCACCGCCTGGCGTCGGACCCGCGCACTCGCTGCTTTCCCCTTGTTCTCGCTGCCCGCCCGCCATGCGCGGGCTGGGCTGCGTGCTGCCGCCGTATTCGCCATGTTTGCGCTCGGGGCGGCGGCCAGCACCGCAGCGCATGCGGCCAGCAATGATTGCCAGCACGCCACGTTCGACGGCGCGTCCGTCGAGCGGTTGACGGTGTGCGTGAGCCGTCAGGCTTTCGACAACGATGTCTACGTGTTGCGGCTCAACGGCAAGACCGCCCTGCGCGGCACCGACGACGAAGTCGCCCACGGTGTGTTCGCGCGGGTGGGCAACCGACTCGTGGCTATGCGCTGCGAGGCCGAGGCGGCGCCTGCGCGTGTGAGCCCGGCGGTTGCGCAGGCGCTGTCGTGGCAGACCGGCGTGCGCGTGCAGCGCATTACGGACGCCCTCGGCAGTGTGGAGACGGGCCGCCGGTGTACCGTGAAGATCGACGGTGCCGATGCCGGACGGCTCACGTTCGCGTTCAACTGACTCTCGCTGTCCGACACGCGCCGACTTTCACGCAAGACACTCATTCATCGCCATGTCCGTCAACCAAGTGATTCGCCCCGATGTGCTCGCCATGAGCACCTACCCCGTGCCCGATGCCAGCGGCTTCCTCAAGCTCGACGCGATGGAGAACCCGTACGGTCTGCCGGCGGCGTTGCGCAATGAACTTGGGCAGCGGCTGGCCGACGTGGCGCTCAACCGTTACCCGGCGCCGCGCCCGCAGGCGTTGCTGGAAAAGCTCGCACACGCGATGGGCGTGCCGGCCGGGGCCCGGTTGCTGCTGGGCAACGGGTCGGACGAGATCATCAGCATGATCGCCATGGCCACGGCGCGTCCGGGCGCAGCGGTGATCGCCCCGATGCCGGGATTCGTCATGTACGAAATGTCGTCGCGCTTTGCGGGCATCGAATTCCTGGGCGTGCCGCTGCGCCCGGACTTCTCGCTCGACATGCCGGCCATGCTGAACGCCATTGCGGCGCATCCGGGGGCGGTCGTCTATCTGGCCTATCCGAACAACCCGACCGGCAACCTGTTCGCCGATGACGACATCGAGACGCTCGTGCGCGCCGCAGGCCGGGGGTTGGTGGTGATCGACGAGGCGTACCAACCGTTCGCCGGGAAGACGTGGATGCCGCGTTTGCCGGAATTTCCGAATCTGCTGGTCATGCGCACTGTTTCGAAGCTTGGCCTGGCGGGTATCCGGCTGGGTTATGTGGCGGGGAGTGCCGACTGGCTGGACCAGCTCGACAAGGTGCGTCCGCCGTACAACGTGAATGTGCTCACGCAGGCATGCGCTGAATTCATGCTCGATCATCTTGACGTGCTTGATGCGCAGGCGGCCGAACTGCGGGCCGAACGCACGCGGCTGGCCGCGGCGGTGGCGGCGCTGCCGGGCACGACCGTGTTCCCGAGCGATGCGAATTTCCTGCTCGTGCGCGTGCCGGATGCCGACAAAACCCACGCTCGCCTGCTGGCACAGAAGGTGTTGATCAAAAACGTGGGTAAAATGCACGTATTGCTGGCCAATTGCCTGAGATTGACGGTCGGCACCCCCACGGAGAATGCGGCAATGGTTCAAGCCCTGGCAGCATCACTCTAACAAGCTATACGACGAGAACTCACCATCATGCGCATTGCGGAAGTCGTTCGCGATACCAGCGAAACGCAAATACGCGTCAAGATCGATCTGGACGGCACCGGCCGGAAGACGCTCGATACCGGCGTGCCGTTTCTGGACCACATGCTCGACCAGATCGCGCGCCACGGCCTTATCGACATGGAAGTCGAGGCAAAGGGCGATACCTTCATCGACGACCACCACACGGTGGAAGACGTCGGCATTACGCTGGGCATGGCGGTCGCCAAGGCCATTGGCGAGCGGAAGGGCATTGTGCGCTACGGCCACAGCTACGTGCCGCTCGACGAAGCGCTCTCGCGCGTGGTGATCGATTTCTCGGGCCGTCCCGGTCTCGAATTTCATGTGCCGTTCACGCGTGCGCGGGTTGGCAATTTCGACGTCGATCTGACCATCGAATTTTTCCGTGGCTTCGTGAATCACGCGGGCGTCACGTTGCATATCGACAACCTGCGCGGTATCAACGCCCATCATCAGTGCGAAACGGTGTTCAAGGCGTTTGGCCGTGCGCTGCGCATGGCGGTCGAGATCGATCCGCGTGCGGCGGGTGTCGTGCCGTCCACGAAGGGAAGCCTGTAACGCGAGACGGTCCGGTGCGTAGCGCCGGACAGGATAGCCCGCCGGCCGGTGAGGCCGGCGCCCCCTGCGACGCATTACCGACCGGCCGCACGCCGGCGCCGTGTGCCCCTTATGACGCTCGACGCCTTCAAGTTCTTTATTTCGTTGCTGGCCCTGATCAACCCGCTCGGGGCGATCCCGTTGTTCATCAGCCTGACGTCTTCGCAGACGCGCGAAGAGAAGCGCCATACGATCAAGGTTGCAGCGATCGCCGTGGCGCTGGTCGTTGCCGGTTCGGGATTGTTCGGCGAGGCGATCATTCGCTTCTTCGGCATTTCGATTGCATCACTTGAAGTGGGCGGCGGCGTCATCATGTTGCTCATGGCAGTGAACATGATCAACGCGCAGACGGGCAACACGCGGGCGACGGCGGAAGAGCGTCACGAGGCGGAGGAGCGGCCGAACATTGCCGTGGTGCCGCTTGCGATCCCGCTGCTCACCGGCCCGGGCACGATCAGTACCGTAATCATCTACTCGGGCCGCGCGCACGGCTGGGCGCAGATTCTGGCGCTCATGGCGATCGGTGTGGGCGTGGGAGCGGTGTGCTGGGTGGCGTTGCGTAGTGCCGGACGTATCGAAGGCTGGCTTGGGCGTACGGGCATCAACATCGGCACGCGTCTGATGGGGTTGATCCTCTCGGCGCTGGCCGTGGAATTCATTATCGATGGTTTGAAAATACTGCTGCCGGGTTTGAGATGAATAAGATTGCGATTGTCGACTACGGAATGGGTAACCTGCGCTCGGTCTATCAGGCGCTGCGTGCGGCCGCGCCGGAAGCCGACGTGAGCATCAGCAGCGACGCCGCCGAGATTCGCGCCGCCGACCGCGTGGTGCTGCCGGGCCAGGGGGCCATGCGAGACTGTATGGGCTGCCTGAACGAGTCGGGCCTGCGCGAAGCGGTGGTCGAAGCGGCCGCCACCAAGCCGATGTTCGGCGTGTGTGTGGGCGAGCAGATGCTGTTCGACGTGTCGGACGAAGGCAATACGCCCGCCCTCGGTTTGCTGCCGGGCCGCGTGGTGCGCTTCGACCTCGAAGGTCAGGTGCAGGACGACGGCTCGCGCTTCAAGGTGCCGCAGATGGGGTGGAATCGCGTGCATCAGACGCAGGGCCACCCGATCTGGGCCGGCGTGCCCGACGACAGCTATTTTTACTTCGTGCACAGCTATTACGTCGTGCCCGGAAAGCCGGAACTGACGGCTGGCGAGACAGTCTATGGCGTGCCCTTTACCTGTGCGGTGGCCCAAGATAATATCTTCGCCACCCAGTTCCACCCGGAAAAGAGCGCCCAGGCTGGCCTTGCCCTTTATCGCAATTTCGCACAGTGGAAGCCCTGATCGTGCCCCGGGCGGTGTGTATGCGCCCCGGTGCCTCTCCGAGCTCGTCTGCTGTCCCGGCTTATACTGTGTGTCATGTTGACGAATCCGATTCCGATGTGCCGGTGCCCGGCAAGGCAGGGATCGGTTTTGTGTTGTCCGCGTAATTTGCGATTTTCTTTTACCTCCCACTAGCGACGTTTCACGATTGCCTATGCTGCTCATTCCGGCCATCGACCTCAAAGACGGTCAATGCGTTCGCCTTAAACAAGGCGACATGGATCAAGCCACCGTATTCTCGGAGGACCCCGCTGCCATGGCTCGACATTGGGTCGAGCAAGGCGCGCGCCGCCTCCATCTGGTGGACTTGAATGGTGCATTCGTCGGCAAGCCGCGCAATGAGGCGGCGATCCGCGCCATCATTCAGGAAGTGGGCGCCGATATTCCCGTGCAATTGGGCGGCGGCATTCGTGACCTGAATACCATCGAACGCTATCTCGACGACGGTCTGTCGTACGTGATCATCGGAACGGCGGCGGTCAAGAACCCCGGTTTTCTGAAAGACGCGTGCAGCGCGTTCGGCGGCCACATCATCGTCGGCCTCGATGCCAAGGACGGCAAGGTCGCCACCGACGGCTGGAGCAAGCTCACCGGCCACGAAGTCGTGGATCTGGCGCGTAAGTTCGAGGACTACGGCGTCGAGTCGATCATCTACACCGATATTGGCCGCGACGGCATGCTCCAGGGCATCAATATCGATGCGACGGTGCGTCTCGCTCAGGCGGTGACCGTGCCGGTGATCGCCAGCGGCGGTTTGTCGAATCTGGGCGATATCGATGCGCTCTGCCAAGTCGAGCGTGAAGGTGTCGAAGGTGTCATCTGCGGTCGCGCGATCTACTCGGGCGATCTGAATTTCTCGGCGGCGCAATCGCGTGCCGACGAGCTTTCCGGAGGAGCGGCATAAGCGAGACCACGGCTACGGCCGTCTCGCCTGCCATCATCATGGCTCTCGCTAAACGCATCATCCCGTGTCTGGACGTGACGGCCGGACGTGTCGTCAAGGGTGTCAATTTCGTTGAACTTCGCGACGCGGGCGACCCCGTCGAGATCGCCCGCCGTTACGACGAGCAGGGCGCAGACGAACTGACGTTCCTCGACATCACGGCGACCTCCGACGGGCGCGACCTCATCCTGCCGATCATCGAAGCGGTGGCCGCGCAGGTCTTCATTCCGCTGACCGTGGGCGGTGGCGTGCGTGAGGTGGCCGATGTGCGCCGCCTGCTCAACGCCGGTGCCGACAAGGTCAGCATGAATTCGTCGGCGGTGGCGAACCCGCAACTGGTGGCCGACGCGGCAGCCAAGTATGGCTCGCAGTGCATTGTGGTCGCGATTGACGCCAAGCGTGTCTCGGCCGATGGCGAAGCGCCGCGCTGGGAAGTCTTCACCCACGGCGGCCGCAAGGGAACCGGGCTGGACGCGGTGGGCTGGGCGAGGCAGATCGAAGCGCTGGGCGCCGGCGAGATTCTGCTCACCAGCATGGATCGCGACGGCACGAAGAGCGGCTTCGACCTGGCGCTCACGCGCGCTGTCTCTGACGCCGTGAACATTCCCGTGATCGCCTCCGGCGGCGTGGGATCGCTCGCCGATCTGGCCAATGGCGTGACCGAAGGCCACGCAGATGCCGTGCTCGCCGCAAGTATCTTCCATTACGGCGAGCACACGGTCGGCGAAGCGAAGCGCTTCATGGCCGACAAGGGCATTTCGGTGCGGCTCTGAACGGGAATCGACGGATCATGACGCAAGACTGGCTGGACAAGGTAAGTTGGGACGCACAGGGCCTCGTGCCCGTGATCGCGCAGGAAGTCGGCAGCAACGACGTGCTGATGTTCGCCTGGATGAATCGTGAGGCGCTTGCGCGCACGGTCGAGACCGGTGAAGCCGTCTACTACTCGCGCTCGCGCAAACGCCTGTGGCACAAGGGCGAGGAATCGGGCCACGTGCAGAAGGTGCATGAGATTCGTCTGGATTGCGACGAAGACGTGGTCCTGCTCAAGGTCGAGCAGATCGACGGCATTGCCTGCCATACCGGCCGTCATTCCTGCTTCTTCCAGAAGTTCGAGGGCAGCGTCGAAGATGGCCGCTGGGCCACCGTCGAGCCGGTGCTCAAAGACCCCCACAAGATCTACAAGTGACCGCCATGAACGATACGCTCGAGCGTGTTGCCGAAGTGATCGCCTCGCGTAAGGGGGGCGATCCCGACAAGTCGTACGTTGCACGCCTGTTTCACAAGGGCGACGACGCGATCTGCAAGAAGATTGGCGAAGAAGCTACCGAAGTGGTGCTCGCGGCGAAAGACATTCGCATTGGCGGGGCCGACAATCTGCGCCAGAAACTCGTCAACGAGACGGCCGACCTGTGGTTTCACTGCATGGTGCTGCTCGCCCATCACGACCTGAGCCCGAACGAAGTGCTCGCCGAACTGGCACGCCGCGAAGGGTTGTCGGGGCTCGTCGAGAAAGCGCAGCGCGCCACGCGCGGCGAACACGCGGACTGACTTCCCCTGGCCGTCTGGCCGTCGTGCCCGCCGTGGCGCCCATCGCGCGCCTGGCGGGCAGACTCACGCGAGGAGACGCCTCATGAACGATCCGCAATCCCCCGGCACGACCGGTTCGCCCGGCAGCACTGACCACCCGTACGTCGTCACCCCTCCGGCGAGCGCACCGAGCGCCGAGCAGGAGCGGGCGTTGCGCAAGCTCACGCATGTGCTCTACGCGCTCTATGCGCTGTTCTGGCTCACGGGAGGCGTGACCGCCATCGTGGCGATCATCATCAACTACATCAAGCGCGACGATGCGACCGGCACGCTCTACGCCTCGCATTTCACCTGGCAGATCCGCACTTTCTGGTGGTCGGTGGCCTGGGGCGTGCTGGGTGTGGCGCTTGCCGTGGTTATGGTCGGCTTTGCGATTCTCTGGGTGCTCGGCATCTGGACGCTGTACCGAATCGTCAAGGGCTGGCTCTACCTGAACGACAACAAGCCAATGTACGCTGCGCGCGCCTGAACGGCGTTGGCCGCGTTTCGATCCATTCGAGAATTCGAGAGGAAGACACACGTATGACGCAAGATAACTGTATCTTCTGCAAAATTATCGCCGGGCAGATTCCGAGCACGCAGGTCTACGCCGACGACGACGTCGTGGTGTTCAAGGACATCAATCCTGCAGCCGACCTGCATTTGCTGATGGTGCCGCGCGAGCACATTGCCACGTTGCAGGACTGCGAGCCCGAACACCAGGCGCTGCTCGGCAAGATGATGCTGCTCGCACCCAAACTGGCGGCCGAACAGGGCTATCGTTTCGACGGGAATGCGTCGAACATCGAAGGCAACGGCTTCCGGGTCGTGATGAACACGGGGCCGGGTGGCGGGCAAGAGGTTTATCATCTTCACATGCATATCCTGGCCGGCCCTCGGCCGTGGAAGCGTATGTAAGTGATGGTGGCAGCATAATGCGACGAATTGCCGCGTGATGTTGTCAGTTTGTGCAACAGTTCCGCATCGGGAAAGGTTTCACGAAACATTTATTTCTACCCGGCGTCCGGCCCGGTTACGATGCAGGACGTGACGCACGATGTGCCACAATGGGGCATTATTGCTGCGCTCACCGGGGCAAACACAGAGCGCCCCAATAAGACCCCGTCGCGAGGCGGCAGGGGTGGGGAAACGCAAGGAGAGTGGTCATGGGTTCGTTGAGTATTTGGCACTGGCTGATCGTGCTGGTGATCGTGATGATGGTTTTCGGCACCAAGAAGCTGCGCAATATCGGTAGCGATCTGGGCGGTGCGGTAAAGGGCTTCAAAGATGGCATGAAGGAGGGCGAAGGTGGCGCTCCGGCGGCCAAGGACGACCCGGCTGCTGCCAAGGAACTGCGCGATTCGACCACCATCGACGTGCAGGCCAAGGACGCGAGCAATCACAAGCAAGGCTAAGCCGGCGTCGACATGATCGATCTCGGCCTTTCCAAACTGATGTTGATCGGCGTTGTCGCGCTGGTCGTGATCGGTCCCGAGCGCCTGCCGAAAGTGGCTCGTACGGCGGGCGCGCTCTTCGGCCGCGCCCAGCGCTATATCAACGATGTGAAGGCTGAAGTGAGCCGCGAGATGGAGCTCGACGAGCTGCGCAACATGCGCACGCAGTTCGAGGAAGCGGCCCGCAGCGCCCAGAACACCGTTCAAAAACAACTGCACGAGCAGGAAGCATCGCTCAACGACGCTTGGGCGAGTGCCACGGGGACATCGACGGGCGAGATCGCCGGCGGAGGCACAGATGCAGCGACCGGGTATTCCGATAGCTATCTTGCCGAGCCGGTGGTGACGTCGGGCATACGTGCCTCGACCAAGCGCCGCAACTGGCGCGTGCGCCGGGCTGCCACGCCGATGTGGTTCAAGCAGGCCAGCACCACGCGCACGCGGGTGCAGTCGGGAGCCGCGCGCGTGGCGCGTCACACGCCGGCCAAACTGCGCCGGCCCGTCAAGTTCTTCTGAGGCGCTTGCGCACCGAACTTCCCGCCAACTGGCACTGTGCTGCCGGCTTCATTCCTGGATAAGTCGACGTGAGCGACGACAAGCAAATCCCCGACGGGGGCACCGAAGAGACTTTCATCTCGCATCTGATCGAGCTGCGCAATCGCATTATTCGCGCAGGTACGGCAGTGATCGTTGTGTTCCTCTCGCTGGTCTATTGGGCGCCTGACATCTTCCGGCTGCTTTCCCGCCCGCTGATGCAATCGCTGCCGGCCGGCGGCAAGATGATCGTCACGGACATCACCGGTTCGTTCTTCGTGCCGATGAAGGTCACGATGATGGTCGCGTTCGTCGTGGCGCTACCCATCGTGCTGTATCAGGCATGGGCGTTCGTCGCACCGGGGTTGTACCAGCATGAAAAGAAGCTGGTAATGCCGCTCGTTGTCAGCAGCTACACGCTGTTTCTGCTCGGCATGGCGTTCGCCTACTTCCTTGTGTTCCCGACCGTGTTCCACTTCATGGCGCATTACAACGCGCCTTTGGGCGCGGAGATGAACACCGATATCGACAACTACCTGAGTTTTGTCCTCACAATGTTCCTGTGCTTCGGGGTGACCTTCGAAGTCCCGGTCGTGGTGGTGGTGCTCGCGCGTATGGGCGTGGTGAGCATTCAGAAGCTCAAGCAGATTCGGCCGTACGTGGTGGTGGGCGCCTTCGTGCTGGCCGCCGTCGTCACGCCGCCGGACGTCCTCTCGCAACTGATGCTGGCGATTCCGCTGATCATCCTTTACGAGTTGGGCCTGATCGCCGCACGGATCTTCGTCAAGCAGGGACGCACGGAGGACGAAGGCAGCGAAGGGAACGGGCAGGCGGCGCCGTAACGTCATCGGACGTTGCCCGAGCGGGGACGCCGGGCACACCGCTCGCGACAGCGATAGGTTGGCAAGCACACGAAAGCACGGGCGAGTCCCGTGCTTTTTTGTTGGGCGATGGGAAGCGACGGCGCGACGGCGCTCAATTCGCCAGGGTCGAGGGCGCCGATATTCGTCGCCCAAACGAAAACGGCCGCGCCGAAGCGCAGCCGTTTTGTCTTGCCGGGAGCCCGATGCCGTCAATCGGCGTTGTTGTCGTCGCTACCGTCGTCTTCGTCCTGCGCCGGCCGCTTGGGCGGCGGCGGGCGCTTGCCGATCATCACGGTGAGGTCCAGTTCCTTCTTCTTGCGCGTGACATGCAGCTTGGCCTGCGTGCCCGGCTTGATCTGGGCGATGACGTTGAGCAACTCGGTCGTGTCGCGAATCGACGCGTCGTTCACCTTGGTCAGAATGTCGCCCGGCTGAACGCCCGCCTTGTCGGCCGGCCCGCCCTGCACCACACCTGCGATGATCACGCCCGAATCCTGTTGCAGACCGAAGGACTCGGCGATATCCGAGGTGATGTCCTGCGGCTCTACGCCGACCCAGCCGCGCGTGACCGCACCGGTGGTGATGATGCTCTCGAGTACCGAGCGGGCCGTCGACACGGGAATCGCGAAACCGATACCCATATTGCCGCCGCTACGCGAGTAGATCGCGGTGTTGATCCCCAGCAGATTGCCGTTCACGTCGACCAGCGCGCCGCCCGAGTTGCCCGGGTTGATGGCGGCATCCGTCTGAATGAAGTTCTCGAACGTGCTGATATCGAGGTGATTGCGGCCCAATGCGCTGATGATGCCCATCGTGACCGTCTGACCCACGCCGAACGGGTTGCCGATCGCGAGCACCACGTCGCCCACCCGCACCTGCTCCATGCGGCCGAGCGTGATGGCAGGCAGGTTGTCGAGCGTGATCTTCAGAACCGCCAGATCGGTCTCGGGGTCGCTGCCGACCAGCTTGGCGCGGGCCTTGCGGCCATCGGCGAGGGCGACTTCGATCTCGTCGGCGCCGTCCACCACATGGTGATTCGTGAGAATATAGCCTTCGCTGCTCACAATCACGCCCGAGCCGAGGCTCGACACCGGATCTTGCCGCACCGTGCCGCCGCCGTCGCCGAAGAAATAGCGGAACAGCGGATCGTCGAGGCGCGGATCGCGATTCTGCTTTTGTTCCTTGCTGGAAAAAATGCTGACCACCGCGGGCATGGCCTTTTGCGCGCCGTCAGCATACGAGCCGGTCGCCGGCTTGTCCGACAGACTCGGCGCCACTTCCTGCAAGGCGATGATCGGATTGGCCAGTTGCTTGCCGAACGAACCCTGGCGTTGCAGCCACTGAGGCTTGAGAGTGGCGATGATGAAGAGCAACGCAAGCAGCACGGTGACCGCTTGCGCGAACAGTAGCCAGAAGCGTCTGAGCATGAAAGAGCGAGACCTTATATGAATCGTGTTGAACTCGAATTGTATCTGAACGATACCCTGCAAATCGCGCAATTTCGCGATTACTGCCCCAACGGTCTACAGGTCGAGGGGCGTAGCGACATCCGAAAAATCGCTAGTGGCGTGACCGCCAGCCTGGCCTTTCTCGAGGCAGCCCGCGACTGGGGCGCCGATGCCGTTCTCGTTCACCACGGCTATTTCTGGAAGAACGAAGATGCCCGCATTACCGGCATGAAACGTCGTCGTCTGGGGGTGTTGATCGGTCATGACATCAACCTGTTCGCCTACCACTTGCCGCTCGACGCGCATCCTGAAATGGGGAACAACGCACAACTCGGCAAATTGCTGGATTTTACCGACGATGGGGGCCGATTCGGCCCGGATCAGCTCGGCTGGCTCGGGGCACCGGCGCAGCCGACGACATTGGCGGCGCTGGCGGCGCATGTCGGGGCCCGGCTGGGGCGCGTGCCCCTGATGCTGGGGGCGCCGAACCGGGAGGTGCGCCGCGTAGCGTGGTGCACCGGCGGGGCACAGGGCTTCTTCGAAGCGGCGATTGCGGCCGGGGCCGATGCTTACATCAGCGGCGAAGTGTCCGAGCCGACCCAGCATCTCGCGCTTGAAAGCGGCGTGGGATATCTGGCGGCGGGACACCACGCGACAGAGCGTGGCGGCGCGAAGGCCGTTGGCGAGCATGTCGCGGCGCGTTTCGGGCTCGAACACCGGTTCTTCGATATGCCGAACCCGGCCTGACCCGGACGAGCCCCGCTCGGGGGCGGCGTTACATCAGCCTCGCCGCCCGCGAAGCGTCACCCGTTCTGCTTCTTGAGGCTGTCGCGGATTTCGCGCAGCAGAACAATGTCTTCCGGGGTGGGCGCCGGTGCTGCCGGGGCTTCCGGTGCCGGGCGCTTGAGCCGGTTGATCTGCTTGACCATCAGAAAGATGATGAAGGCCAGAATCAGGAAGTTGAGGGCGACGGTGATGAAATTACCGTAACCGAAGACGGCCACACCGGCCTTGGTCAGGTCGGCGTAGGACGTCGGGTTGCCCTTGAAGTCAGGGGGGATCGTGCCGAGCAGGATGAATTTGCTCGAGAAATCGAGACCGCCGAAGATCGCACCGACGATCGGCATGATCAGGTCCTTGACGACCGAATCGACGATCTTGCCGAAGGCCCCGCCGATAATCACACCGACGGCCAGATCGATCACATTGCCTTTGACGGCAAATTCCTTGAATTCCGACATGAAGCTCATGCCATTCCTCCGCTGTTTTGATGAGTGGCCGGGGGGTGCATCGCTGCGCCAGCCCTCACGAATTGGCATTGATTGACCGGTAATTCCGTGCGAGGCCACAGGCCAGCGGCATGGGTCGCGATGAGCATTGTCACGCGATTGCCACAGGCCGCGCACGATGTCACCGGGGCGAGACAACGAAAATGATGACTAAATGTCGTGCACGCGTCAACGAAAGCAGCGATCATAGCGGTTCTCGTGCAGCATCCCAGAAGCGAAACCCCGGGTGAGCGCTTGCCACCCGCAGGGTACGTTAATCCTTTGAAAATACGCGAAAACCACTAGGAGACTGGGGCGTTTTGCCGTTGTTTCAGGCATTTGCGCTCGCGTATGATTTCAGGTTGACGGAAATACCAATTCAACCGTGTGGGGCTTGTGATGAGTGACAATCAAGAAAAGGCCGTCGACAGTAGCCGCCGGAATCTGTTGATTGCGACGTCCGTAGCTGGAGGCGTGGGCGGCGTTGCAACACTGGTTCCTTTCGTCAGTTCCCTGGAACCCTCGGAGCGTGCCAAGGCAGGTGGGGCACCGGTCGAGGCCGACATTGGCAATCTCAAGCCCGGGGAGAAGATGACCGTGGCGTGGCGGGGTCTGCCTGTCTGGATCGTGCGCCGCACGCCGGACGAGATGGCTTCGCTGTCCAAAGTGACGGCAGAACTGGCCGATCCGGACTCCAAGGAAACGTTTTCCTACCCGATGCCCGACTATTGCAAGAACGCGTTCCGCGCGCGTACCGAGCAGAAGGACCTGCTCGTGGTGGTCGGCATCTGTACTCATCTCGGCTGCATTCCTTCCGGCCCCTATCAGGCGAACACCAACGCCGCGCTGGGCCACGATCCGGGCTTCCTGTGCCCGTGCCATGGTTCCACCTACGATATGTCGGGCCGCGTCTTCAAGAACAAACCGGCGCCAAAGAATCTCGACGTTCCTCGTTACATGTTCGTGAACGACACCAAGATCGTGATCGGTAAAGACGAAAAAGGAGAAGCGTAAATGGCCGCCGACAAACAGGTCGACACGACGGGCTTGCTGGGCTGGATCGACCGACGGTTCCCGCTCACCCAGCTCTGGCGGGAGCACGCGTCCGAATATTACGCGCCCAAGAATTTCAATTTCTGGTATTTCTTCGGTTCGCTGGCCATGTTAGTGCTGGTGATCCAGATTCTCACCGGTATTTTCCTGGTGATGAACTACAAGCCCGATGCCAACCTCGCGTTCGCGTCGGTCGAGTACATCATGCGCGAAGTGCCGTGGGGCTGGCTCATCCGTTACATGCACTCGACGGGCGCCTCGATGTTCTTCGTCGTGGTGTATCTGCATATGTTCCGCGGGCTGTTGTATGGCTCGTATCGCAAGCCGCGCGAGCTGGTGTGGGTGTTCGGCTGTCTGATCTTCCTGTGCCTGATGGCCGAAGCGTTCATGGGCTATCTGCTGCCCTGGGGGCAGATGTCGTACTGGGGCGCTCAGGTGATCGTGAACCTCTTCTCGGCGATTCCGTTCATCGGCCCGGATCTGTCGCTGTGGATCCGTGGCGACTACGTGGTGTCGGACGCCACGCTCAACCGCTTCTTCGCGTTCCATGTGATTGCGATCCCGTTGGTGCTGATCGGGCTGATCGTCGCGCACATCATCGCGCTGCACGAAGTCGGGTCGAACAACCCCGACGGCATTGAGATCAAGGACAAGAAGGACGCCAACGGCCGGCCGCTCGACGGTATTCCGTTCCATCCGTATTACACGGTGCACGACATCATGGGCGTGGGCGTGTTTCTGATGGTGTTCTCGGCGATCGTTTTTTTCGCGCCGACGATGGGCGGTTACTTCCTGGAAGCGAACAACTTCATCCCGTCCGATCCGCTCAAGACGCCGCCGCATATTGCGCCGGTGTGGTATTTCACCCCGTTCTACTCGATGCTGCGCGCCACGACCGACGACTTTAAGCACGTGCTCATGGTGCTGGCGGTGATCGTCACGGCTGTCTGGTGGATCAAGGGCAAGGCGGCGGCGACGACGAAAGTGGCAGCGTCTGGCGGTGTGGTGTTGCTGCTGTTGGCGATGTATCTGACCGAAGCCAAGTTCTGGGGTGTGGTGGTGATGGGCGGTGCGGTGGTCACGCTGTTCTTCCTGCCGTGGCTGGACCATAGCCCGGTGAAGTCGATTCGTTACCGTCCGGGCTTCCACAAGGTGCTGTTGGGTATTCTCGTCGTCATTTTTGCCGTGTTGGGGTATCTGGGGATCCAGGAACCGACGCCCGTGAAGACCGCGATCTCGCAGGTCGGCGCGCTGTACTACTTCGGATTCTTCTGGCTGATGCCGCTCTGGAGCAAGCGGGGCACATTCAAGCCGGTGCCGGAGCGCGTGACCTTCGCGGCGCACTGAGCGCACGCAAACGACGACTAGGGATATCAAGATGAGAAAACTGTTGCTTATCCTGGCGCTCCTGAGTAGTTTCACGGCGCCGGCTTTTGCTGAAGAGGGTGTGGCGCTCGACACGGCGCCCAATCGGATCGACGATCTGGCCTCGTTGCAGCGCGGCGCGAAGCTGTTCGTGAACTACTGTCTGAATTGCCATTCGGCGGCGTCGATGCGGTATTCGCGCCTGAAAGATCTGGGATTGTCGGACACGGAGATCAAGAACAACCTGCTTTTCACGACAGACAAGATTGGCGAGACCATGACAGTGGCCATGCGCGCTGCGGATGCCAAGGAGTGGTTCGGATCGGCACCGCCCGATCTGTCGGTCGAGGCGCGGGCGCGCGGTACGGACTGGCTGTACACGTACTTGCGTACGTTCTATCGGGACGATGCGCGGCCGACGGGTTGGAACAACCTGGCGTTCCCGAATGTGGGCATGCCGAACCCGTTCTGGCAGTTGCAGGGGCAGCGAGGTTTGAAGCACGTGGAGGGCGCGGAGCATGGTCCGGCGCAGTACGTGCAGATCACTCAGGGGACGATGAAACCGGTGGAATTCGATTCTGCCGTGGCTGATCTGGTATCTTATCTGGATTGGATGTCAGAACCGGCGCAACGCACGCGTCGGCAGTTGGGTGTCTGGGTTTTGTTGTTCTTGGGACTCTTTACGGTACTTGCCTGGCGCCTGAATGCGGCCTATTGGAAGGACGTGAAGTAAAATAACGTCTGTACGACGGGGCCAGGGTTTGGGAAGCGTCGGTTTCCCGCCCCGGCCCCGTTGGTTTTTAAGGAAGACGCGCTATGATGGTTTTGTACTCGGGCACTACGTGCCCCTTCTCCCAGCGTTGCCGGCTGGTTTTGTTCGAAAAAGGCATGGATTTCGAAATCCGTGACGTCGACCTGTTCAACAAGCCGGAAGACATTGCGGTGATGAACCCGTACGGTCAGGTGCCGATTCTTGTCGAGCGTGACCTGATTCTGTACGAATCGAACATCATCAATGAGTACATTGACGAGCGATTCCCGCATCCGCAGCTGATGCCGGCCGATCCGGTTCAGCGTGCGCGTGCGCGCCTGTTCCTGTTCAATTTCGAGAAAGAGCTGTTTGTGCATGTGAGCTCGCTCGAGAACGAGAAGGGCAAGGCGGCAGAGAAGACGCATGAGAAGGCGCGTGGAGCGATTCGCGATCGTCTGACGCAGCTTGCGCCGATTTTCGTGAAGAACAAATACATGCTGGGCGAAGAGTTCTCGATGCTCGACGTGGCGATTGCGCCGCTGCTGTGGCGTCTGGATCACTATGGCATTGAGTTGTCGAAGAATGCTGCGCCGTTGATGAAGTATGCCGAGCGGATTTTCAGCCGTCCGGCGTACATTGAAGCGCTGACGCCGTCTGAAAAGGTGATGCGTCGCTAATGCGTTGAATTACCCGCTGGCGAAGCTGGTTTGCCGAGAATGGCGATCGGGTTTCGCGGCGGGGTGAGTTGGTCATATGCCTGAAACGTCTACCAAGCCTTATCTTCTGCGCGCGCTGTACGAGTGGTGTACCGACAACGGATATACACCGTATTTGGCCGTGCATGTCGATGCCAAGACGCGAGTTCCGCGCGAGTTTGTGAAAGATGGCGAGATCGTGCTGAACATCAGCTTCGACGCCACGAGCGGATTGCAGATGGGCAACGACTGGATTGAATTCAGCGCCCGTTTCGGTGGTATCTCACAGAAGGTGGAAGTGCAGGTACCGAACGTACTGGCGATCTACGCCCGTGAGAATGGTCAGGGGATGGCATTTCCGGTCGACAAGCAGGCGTCTGCGGACGAGGGGACGGAGCTGGAAGCCGTGCCGTCGGTGCAGGAGCCGGGCGACGACGATCCGGAACCGCCGAGACCTGGCGGCAACGCGCCGGCGGGCGGTAATGCCGGCCGCGCTCACCTGAAGGTGGTGAAGTAACGTGATTGCTGGGTGAGTGGCGTAGTGCTTATGAGCATTGACCATTCACCCGCACTCTCGGACGATTTTTCACTGCCAGGTAGCCGCAGCGACCGATGAATCGGTTACAATATGCGACTTCGCCGGCTTAGCTCATCTGGTAGAGCAGTTGATTTGTAATCATCAGGTGGCGGGTTCGAGTCCTGCAGCCGGCACCAATAAAATCAAGGGGTTACAAGATTTTTCTTGTAACCCCTTGTTCATTTCTGGCGGCCATGTAACCAGCGTGTAACCGGATTCAGTCAATCCCGGTGTACGTTGCTTCGGTTGCACGGCATCCCGGAAGGGCGCCGACCACTGCAACTGAGAGGCGCGTGCCGAACGGGCTGCCGCCGACATCGACGCCAGGGTAATCCTCGCTGGTCATCGGCAAGCCGGTTGCCGGATTGATAGGGTATGTCATAGCGCCCTCCATGCTGAGCGGTTGGGAAACGCCTCGCGGTCATCGAAGAGGCGTGTGAAACTCAGTCCTCGTCAGTCATCAGAATCGTGATAACGGGTTTGGCCGAGCTGTACGCGATAATGGCGACTTTGAAGTGATGGGCGCTGCGCGCTCAGCGAATCACGGGCGATGAAGAAAGTTGATGGAACAGCGTGATCAAAATGGGAACTTGCGACCATTTGCGAAGGCTGCGGTCTGGGCACGACAACCCACGTCATCCGGGGGATTGTTGGGGAGATGTGCGGTGGGCCTGTATAACGCCGAAATCTCCGCAGGTTCACTGATGATTCCTGAGAGCCGGCGGATCGCGCCCCTTTTGCTTTCGCGACCCAGCGACGAACTGTGGGAGTCGGCCCTGAACGACGAGAATTTATTGCAGAAGAAGCCAGCCACGGCTAAGCGTCAGGCACGCCTAATCCGTCGTCGCCTCGAAACCTTGGACGAAGAGGGCGTTCGACTTGTGGTCGAAGGCGACGGCGAGCTTTGCCGACAGATTTTGCTGTCGGCGGCGATTCGTCATAGCCGGCTGCTGGGCGACTTTATGCGCGATGTTTACGCGATGGATCTGCGACGCCTGGAAAAGAATCTGAATCATCGTCAATGGGACGGTTTCCTTGCTGAATGTGAGCACCGCGACGACGCCGTTTTCAAGGCGCTAGGCGTCGAGTGAGCAGAATTTAACCCACTATCTCCCGCATCTGTGGTTGTCAGAAGCACCGGCCGAATCAGCGATTCGTGAACGTGGAGACGGCGAATTCGAAGAGGCGGGTCCCGGAAGTCCCCTTGGTGAAGAATGATGATCTTGTCCCGCTGGCGTGTCTGGGCGGTGTACAGCATTTCACGCGTCAAGTTGCGGCAGGGGTTTGGAACCACAACGAAGGTTTTGCCGAACGCACTTCCCTGCGTCTTATGCACGGTCAGCGCATAGGCCAGTTCAAGCGGTGGCGTACTCTCCTGCGAATCGAATTCCCACGGCTTGTACTTGTAGGAAATCTCGGGCTGCGAGGCCAACTCAACTTCGACTTCGTGAGGCGCTCAATTTCTCCCCCTGGTCCTGCGGTGCCCGGTGACAATGCCGATGTCGCCGTTGGCAACACAGGCATCATCCTTTTCCGGATAGGTCTCGCGCCCGCTCTTGTTGATGACGGTGATAGCTTTGTCACCGTAGATGATTCCCTCTGGGCCGGCAGGGCTTGGGATCTTCTTGTCCGGCTTTCGCACGTTCCGTCGGTTGATACCGGCGCTGGGCTTGAGTATCGGACAGGTTAAACCGGGCCAACAGCATCAACAGTCCCCGCCGCTCGGGCAGCAGCCTCTCCCACTTCTTACGGAGGGTGAACTGCGAGGCCGGGGTCGGGAATTACCCTATCGAACGGCATTACATTCGCAACGTGCAAACCGAAAGCATTTCTCAGGTATCTTGTCGATTGCTCGGGCTCTGCAAAAAGGCCAAAATGGCCACCCACGGGCATACGAGATGCCACTCGCAGCAGCCCAAGCGATCTGCCAACGCCACGCCAAGCGACAACACGCTGAGACTACGCTATGCCCGCACGAGCCGCTGAGACTAAGACCGCGAGAGCTAAAACTGCAAGCCCTGCCGCGAAGACCATCAAGCCGTTGAAGCCGAAGAAGGCGATTAAGACGACTCCGACTAAAAAAACCGTCAAGCCGAAGAAGCCCATGAAGACGGCGACCACCGTCAAGAGTAAGAGCGAAAGCCTGTTGGGCAAGCTCGTGCGAACGGGTCTCTCACGCACCAAAGCCGCAGCGCGCGCCGAGGCCGTCGGCCGTGCACCGAAGGAAGATCCGGCGCCCAAGCGCCGCACACTCGGCGATACCGAGGCCGCCAAACTCCGGCACAAAGAGGCCGAGGCGAGTCGCGACGAGCTCCCCTCGCCGACGAAAGCGCAGCTCCTCGACTTCCAGCTCGATTTTCTTATCGACGCGAACCTCCTGCTCTACACTGAAAACCCGGTGACCTTCGCCACCGCGCGATCCACCCGGCCGGACCCCGAGGAGCGTCTCGCGGGTTTTCTTGAACGCACATTCGGCACGCGCAAACCCGACGCGATGATTGCTCGATTCGTGCCGCTGTCCGATTTCGGCGGTAACACCATGATGAAGCGCCTGCATCAGGAGAACGCTGGGCCCGACGTAAACGCGGTGATCGACCGGGCGCGAGCACGCGCCGATGAGCGGGTGGACCAAGCGCGTGAGTCGCTGCGGGCGAAGCATAAGCAACGGTTGGTAAACCAGCGGGCGGAGCAGAAGGCGGAGCAGGCACGGCTCGTGCGAAACCTTTCCGAGTATCCCGCTCGCTGGCTTGGGGACTTGGCGGTCCAGTTCGATGATCTTAATAGCGCCGCCGGTGGGCAGGTCATCAAAGACCCGCGGGTGGTGCAGCGGCTGTTTGACATCGCGCGGCGCGCGGAAGAACAGGGTACCGTAAACGGCGACGACGAGGCGGCTACGCCCGTAGAATTTGTCGTCGGCGAAGTAATTGAAGCTTACAACGCGTTGGCTTTACACGAGCGACGTCAACGTGAGGTGGACAGGAGGCGTATCCAGGAACTCGAAGAGCAACTCGCAAGGCTTCAAGAACCTGGGTGTTAGCGCCGATGTAAAACTGACCCACCCGCCGAAGTGAATCTGACCCACCTGGGAGAGGATGGCGGCTTTTGCCGCCGATGCTGACTCAGGAGCAAGCAGTGGAAATCAAGGTATTGGCAAGGCGCGGAGCGCCGGTGCGGGAGATAGCGAGGCAGATGGGTGTCTCGCGGAACACGGTCCGACGATATCTGCGCGACCAGAAGGCTAGCCGGTATAAGGGGCGAGAGCCTCGGCCAACCAAACTGGACCCGTTCAAGGCGTACCTGCTTGGGCGAATCGAGGCGGCGCGGCCGCACTGGATTCCGGCAACGGTGTTGCTGCGCGAGTTGCGGGAAGAAGGCTACGACGGCGGTATCAGCCAACTCAAGGTGTTCCTCGCGCCATACAGGGACGCGGAGCCGGAACCGGTCGTGCGCTTCGAGACGCCGCCAGGCCGACAGATGCAAGCCGACTTCACCACGATCCGACGCGGCAGGTCGCCGTTGCTGGCGCTGGTCGCCACGCTGGGCTACAGCCGGGCGACGTACGTGCGTTTCACGAGCGGCGAGGATGCCACGACGTTGTGCCAGTGTCTGCGAGAAGCCTTCGTCTACTTCGGCGGCACGCCCGAGCATGTGCTGTTCGATAACGCCAAGTCGGTCATCGTCGAACGCGATGCTTACGGCGACGGTCATCATCGCTGGAACGGCGAGATGTTGGCGCTGGCGGAAACGTATGGATTTACGCCGAAGGTATTCAGGCCGTACCGTGCCAAGACCAAGGGCAAGGTCGAGCGCTTCAACCGGTATCTGAAGCAGAGCTTCGTGGTGCCGCTGGCGGCGACGCTCAAGCAATCTGGCCTGAAGCTGGATGTCGAGGCGGCTAACGGCCATATTGGCCGCTGGCTGGCCGAGGTGGCGAATGTCCGGGTGCATGCCACGACGAAAGAGAAACCGTCGGTTCGACTGCCGTTAGAGCAAGCGGCACTGCTGCCGTTGCCGGTGTCGACCTCGATTACAGCACCGGTACCGACGCGGCTTAAGCGAGTGCTGCCGAGCGAAAGCCTGCAGCATCCGCTGTCGGTCTACGACGCCTTGCTGGAGGTGGCAGCATGAATCTCCAGCATGAACGCATTGCAGGGCTGTGTGACGAACTGAAACTGGACCGCATCGGGAACGACTGGAGCGTGCTGGCCCAGAACGCTGCCAACGCTGATGCCAGTCACGCCGACTTCCTCGAACAGCTACTGCTGACCGAACGGGATGCCCGAGAGGAACGCAAGCGCCAGACGCTGACCAAGATGGCCTCCCTGCCGGGCATCAAGACGCTGGAGCAATACGACTTTGGCTTCGCCAGCGGCGCACCGCGAGCCCAAATCCAGGAGCTGGCCGGGCTGGCGTTTATCGAACGGGCCGAGAATGTCGTGCTGCTCGGGCCATCTGGCGTGGGCAAAACGCACATCGCCTGCGCCCTGGCGTATCGGGCGACACAGGCA
This sequence comes from Pandoraea apista, assembly GCF_001465595.2. Taxonomy (NCBI): domain Bacteria; kingdom Pseudomonadati; phylum Pseudomonadota; class Betaproteobacteria; order Burkholderiales; family Burkholderiaceae; genus Pandoraea; species Pandoraea apista. The sequence goes on from NZ_CP013481.2 coordinate 447,464, forward strand.
GGAATCAAGACGCGCTTCACGACCGCCGCCGACTTGATGATGCAGTTGGCCACAGCCCGGCAGCAGAACCGGCTGCGGGAGTTTTTTAACCGCGCCGTGGTTGGCCCAAAGCTGCTGGTTATCGATGAAATCGGCTACCTGCCGTTTGGACGCGAGGAAGCCAATCTGCTTTTTAACGTGGTGGCCAAGCGATACGAGCGCGGAGCCATCGTGCTGACGAGCAACCTGCCATTTACGCAGTGGGCCACGGCATTTGCCGACGACCAGACGCTGACTGCGGCGATGCTCGACCGGCTGCTGCATCACGCGCACATCGTGCAGATTGCAGGCGAAAGCTATCGGCTGAAGGACAAACGGAAAGCTGGACAAACTACACGCGCAGGCGCGAAAGCCGCCGCGTGACACGGAGCCTGGGTGGGTCAGATTTACTTCGGCGATACGCCGGAAGGTGGGTCAGATTTAAACCGGCGTTGACACCTGGGCGAGCCGCCGGCTGAACTGTGCACGTTCAATATGTCGCACCCTTACGCGACATCGATACCTGATCAGTACGAGGTCGGGTCCGCCCACTGATTGTCGAGCGGCTAGAATCGACCGACGGGATCGTATCAGGAAGATTAAGATGCGTTCCCGCAAACCGATCTTTCCGATGCCGATTCTTGGGCGCCGCCACGTTACAGGCATATGTGTCAATTCGTCCGTCGTAAAAAAGTAACGTCACCTCATAGCAACGCGACCAACCGGAAACTACTGATACAGAAGCGAAATTTGCGTGTTACCCACGGATCAACAAGTTTCCATCTCGGGCATGGCGCCAAAGGCTCTCGAGTGCGCCTACGGTCAGCGTCGCTCCGTGGTCGGCAAGGGTAATGTAGTTCAGGCGGTCGTTGACCAAATGGCTCATAAGCTCTTCGCGATTGCTCAGATGCACTGTCGGCAACGTCCACTTGATCTACTTCGGATGTGGCACGACAAAATCGAGGCTTGTATGCTTGAGCAAGTGGACTTAGTTGTTCGCGAGGACTCCCAAGGAACGAGTCGTGACAAACAAAAAGACGCCGCAGGAACTGATTGAATTCAGCGTGCAACTGCATGCGCAACTCCGCTGCTATCTGGACATGCCGGCGTGGACGCCGGTGATGGGTGCCATGCTTTTGGCTGGGCTCCGACCGGAAGTTGAAGCTGGCTGCACCGAGATCCCGACTGACGGTTGGGTGGGATTGGAAGGGATTGAGCTTGATCGCGGGACGAACGGCCGTTTCATTGAGGCGCGTCGAATTTTGCGGGAATGGAACGATTGGTGCGAGGAGGAGGGGCAAGCACCCGCGATGCTACCTCCAATCGATTTCATTGCTTGGTGTGTCGATTACGAGATCAAGGAACGATTCGCAGTGTTCAGCTCGTTCCCTTGGATCGATGCCTTCAAAGGTGTAGTGGGCTATCCCGGTGAGAACGTTCATGTGCCATTCGAAGTTGCCCTATACGCAGCGAAAACGGCGCAGCCTCTCAATGAGATCCTTAGTCGGTTAGATGCCATGGACCGACGTGCGCTTGACGCGAGCCGATTGCTATCAGCCGCCTCTGCCCCTATTACTGCAGCGATCCCGATTTCTCCCTCCAATCCTCTTCGCCAGTTTCTAACAACAGAAGAGTTTGCCGCTGCGCTTGGCATTGCACCTCAAACCATTCGCAAAGGCTACTCGACTGATGGGCACTATTGCGACGTTAGGCCGACGAAGCTGCCAAATCGAAGACTCGCGTGGCCGACTGATGCGGTGGACCGCATTTTGCAGGCTTCGCGCGGAAATAAATAGCCAGCCAATCGCTCTCGAGCAACTTGGCTGGCTGAAGTCGACTTGATCCGTCAAGCAACGAGAAAATCGTCTTTCGCCGTTCCTTTCTCCTTAAGCCATTTGGGCGCTCTGCCACGCCCACTCCACGTTTCGCCAGTATTGGGATTTCGATATTTTGGCTCTTTTACCGTGGTGGCGGATTTTCCGGAAAAAGTTAGCCGACTGGCGGTAAATCCCAACTCTGCCGGGGTGATGCCATATTTGGCAATTGCCGCCCTCATGCTAGAAATCGCCTCTGCTTTCTCACGATTCCGTATTTGGGCCGCTTGCTGTTGAAGCTGCTCAATCTTGGCTTGAATTTCCTCGTATGTCTCCACTGTTTGCCTCTGTTCAAAGTAAGGGAGGGAAAATCGTTGCAATACGATCCTTATTGCTAGGAAATGTAGACAGCAGCTTGATCTCGAGTTGTGATGTACATTTTCGACCCTATTTTACTATCGAGCACTCAGATGTGACGTATTGAGTTAGCTTGACTCTATGGGATGCTGGAGGGAAATATTCGATGTCATACGGATGTCTGAAATTCCTTGTTTGGTGGCCAGTTCAATCAGTCGCTCTAGTGTCTCAGTACGGGATATGCCAAGCTGCTTGGCGAGCTTGTCGAGGTCTGCCATTGTTGTATCGGAAAGGACGAAGTTTCTTTGGCGAACTTTATTTTTCTCCAATTTCTCTCGATACTTTCGTTGACTCCAAAGCTTCCGGATGTGATCGACGTGGCTCTTTTTTTCGTGGTCAGAGATCCGGAGGGAATCGAAAAAACACTTCAGTCCCACTCCTCCCTTTTGCCTCCATGTGTCTGCGTCGCCCCAGCGAAAAAATGGCATTGCTGGTGCCAGTCGCGACTCTAATGCTTTCCAGGAAAATGCATGTCGCTCCTCGTCGATGTCATCAGAAAACCAATCGAGATAAGAAGTGCTTCGCAGATGCCCTGCCCATAATTGTTGCTGTTGCTTGATGTAGTGCAGCTTGTCCGCGATGGGCTGCATAACAAGATCAACTAGGCAAATGTAGTAATCGCGACTACTAAATCTTGCCCTGGCATCACCGATTTCAAACTTCAATGCCGAGTGGAGGGCGTTGATCAACCAATAGAGCTGACGAGCATTATCCGTGATCCAATCGAAGTCTGCGTCCTGAGTGAAGCAGCGACCCGCACGGAGCATCGGAATTATGACTTTGTTTTTTTTCAATAGCTGCCCGAGTTCAGCTTTTATGTCTCCTGCGGTTATTGTGCTGTCTGGACTCGGGGGCATGCCGACGGAATCTGGCATTGGCCAAAGCGCAGTGGGTGTGAAGTAGGGGAAGTACTTTAGCCGCAGCCACAACCATCTCTCTTCTCTCGCGGATACGTTACTCCCCCAGAGCTTTGAAATGTCTCCATGCGGGTCGGAATATTGAATAACCATAGTTTGTCGGTTCACCGTGATGCGAAGCTATTTTCAAGAAGATACCGTAGAGTACACCAAGAAAGAATCCGGACGCATTCAAGAAGACATCAAGAAGATCTCTAGATGTATCGTAGACTGTATTTCAACCAAACATGCCCTGTACTCAAGGCACTACAGCTTGTGAGGTATCAGAAGCCTGGTTGATTTGCCTGTGGTATGAAGGCCAGGAAAGGGGGCAGTGAAGTAACCAGACGCATGCTTCAGAGCGTTCGATCGCGAGTATTCTCGCGCTGGTGGATAACCAACTCAACTGACGATGATCTGAGCAACATTGCGGTGATGCCCCGAGGTCGGGATAACTCGAGATTGTGTTCGCGGCTAGCCCTTTGGGGTATTGCTTCCCCGGGGATTGAGATGTGGCTCTATCGGGATAATTCCGTAATCCCGATAGAGTTGGAAACCCCAGTGTTTCCTTGGATCATAATCAAAGAATGCCAGATAGCGTTGGGCATTTGTCTCTCTGCGCTTCTCTGCCTCCTATATTAAGATTGTCTTGAGTATTGTCTAGTAGTATTCATCATCAATCTCTCCCCTGTAGACTCACCTCCACTCCTTAGCGAAGGTGCATCGCACTCGCATCCCTATCGGCCATCAGTAGACGGACTGCTCGGTCTACTGTCGTGGTATTAAACTGGCATCTGCCAATGCCATCGGATCATCAGCCTCCACCAGTTGCGCAGCACGTAGTCCCGATACCTACGAAGAGGAGCCGTACTCCTCTTGTCGCTGATAAAAATTTATCTGGTTCATCTATCGAATGTCCTAACACGGAGATCCGAAATGTTCCAGAACACAACGCCCTTCAATCCGCCCGAGTCCAGTCCCTTCACGCAATGGGATGACCGGCAGGTAGCATCACCATCGCGGTACTGGGAGGTCGGTGAGTACGCTAAGGTACTCAATCAGCTTGATAGTTTCCTCGCAGGTGTGTTGCGCACCACCCAAGTGCCCTTTGATATCCGGATTCAATGGGGACGAGAAGTCGCTGTACGTAACCCTGTAGGTGTCTATGGCTACCGGAGCCTGGTTGGATTCCTTCCGTCATGTGCACGGTGGATGGACCTGTACCGGCCTGGCTATCACTACAGCGCCGATCTGCAACTGTTTTTTGATTGTTTCCGACAACACCCATTTGCTGGAGTATTCAGCAATGGTGTTCTCGCTAGCCCATGCGATCAAGTGTACGTTGCGAAGCTCTACAACGACTTCGTGGGTTGCCTACGGATTGAAGCAATTCGGCGTGGTGTCAAGAAGAGGTTGTGTGATTGGCGAGCCAATCTAAAAGACCAGGAGCAGGCTATTCGACGCTATGTCGCAAAACTACAAGCAGCGTATCCTTCTCTTCACCAGATTCGGTGTGACTTACACTACACGGACTACGCGATGAGTGACGCCGATACCCGATTGCGCACTAGCTGGGCGCTCTCGAACGGGAATTGGTTGGAACTTGCCTCGAATGTCCCGTCGGGACACGGACGACCGGAAACTGCCGCTCGCTTCGACCCTGCTATTGCCATGGCAGATCGAGATCGGTTCTTCGATAACCAGCGGGGAGCGGATAACGATCTATTCGAGCCCATGGTCGGTTATATCTGCAAAATGGAGCAAGGCGGGATACACAGGGCGAATCATTTCCACTGCGTATTTTTCTTTGACGCGACTCGTGTGACCCAAGCGCAGGTGGAAGGCTTCAAATGCCGTATTGAGGATCGTTGGCGGAAAGTCACTCGTGGGCATGGCCTGACGTTCGACTGCCACGAGGGATCTCGCCGCGCAGAGCTTGAAGCTCAGGGGCGATGGGTTCTTAATGGGCTCAATAGAGCCAATCCAGCGGAAGCTTCGAAGTTCGTCGAGTATCTGGTCTGTTATTTGACCAAGGACAAAATGCAAATGTTACGTATCAAACCGGCCGAAAAAGCTTGTACGTTGACGATGGGGCATTGAGGTCGCAATCAGGCGAGCGTGAGCGACATAACTAACCCCAAGGATCTTGTGCTGCACCCCGCCCGCTGCATGCTGAGCCGGACGATTCACCGCCCGGTTACCTTCAGCAGGCCATCACGCCTGCCACTGGGCATGTTGAGCACAGCGGTGGATAAGGCTTTGGCGAGCACGGGGCAGGCCTCGATTGCACGGAGGCGCGCGAGGCTCTTGCGCTTGATGTGCCGTCCCCCAACGGGGGTAAGGGCCATGCCATCCCGCGCCTCGTTGTATGCTGGTACCCTCTCGCAACAAGGGCATCACCAGCATGGCTCACCAGAAGCACATCATCGGTGGCAAGGACGTGTACGTCGTCAAGCATCACCACCACGTCCTCGGCGGCTGGGCGGAAGTTCGGCGCCGCCAGGAACAGGCCGGGGTCGGCGCCCCGGCGCTGCTCACGCTCGATCACCACACGGACACGCGATCGCCGTTCGACAACCACTGCTACTGGACGGTGCACCCGGGCCCGGGGATGGTCCAAAATCGGAACACCGTGGCGATCGACGCGATGGCGGGCGGCCTGCTCAGGAACCTCACTTGGACGACCAAGGCCAGCGTGAACCGGGCCATCGTCAACCTCAAGCACGACGAGCACATCCGGACCGCGATCGCGGCGGACATCCTGTCCCGCGCGTTTGTGATTAACACGGACGGCTCGAACCGTGCAGACCCGGTGGGGCACGTCTACGAGACGTACTCGGGGTGTGCCGCGATCGCATGCCCGAAGGCCATCCACGACGACCAGTGCGAGCGCTTGCGCGCCGATCAGGCGCTCGAATCGTGGCACCTGAACCACGAAATCGCCGAACTCGACGCCAAGGCTCGGGCCAACGGGGAGCCCGGCGTTGGCGAGGCGCCCTACGTCCTGGACATCGACTTGGACTATTTCCACACTGAGAAAGCCATCGCCCCGAATGATTCGGCAACCTTTTACCAACTCGTGCAAAACGCGCTTGCGATCACCGTCGCGACCGAACCCGCGTGCGTGCGGAATCTCCGGCTTCCGGGATCGAAGATCACCGCGAAATCACTGCTGGCGAATATGCTGCGACTGATTAAGATCGCACTGACCTGAGCGACAACGTTGTTCCAAGCGCGTAACCATCGGGAAGCGCTGCAGGGACCTCGCCATTCCCTGGCCGCAGTGGTTGTGCGTGACAACGGACCGTCGGGTCGCCGTCCCAACGGAATGCCCACAGCAGGGCATCCGAAGGGGCGCGAAGGGGGCTCAGCGACGCGGCGTTTGGTCTGACTCACCGTTGTCCCGGAAGTATTTGCTGGCGCCAACGCGTTTCCACGCTTCCTGGGGTTGTACCTGCAGACAGGAAAGTTGGAGCAGGAATGAAACTCTCCGTAGGGGCCGGAGCGCAAGACCAGAATCCCTCGTCTGCACGATGGGCATTCTTCTTCCTCAATGACCTGTCCGTCGGCGTCCGTGATCGACACTTCGCCGTTCTGTTCTAGTTCCCGCAAGAAGAAGGAACACTGTCCACGTGTCGTAAACATGGCCACGCTACGGCGAGCCCTGGTGAGGGCCACGTAGAAAAGACGCCGCTCCCCAACATACGAAAATTCCACAGGAGAACCGCAGGGAATAAACTTGACACAGGCCGACGCTCTAGGCATTAATTCTTGCAAACCTAAATATCCGCGACAACAAATGCTAGCAACAGCGAAACAGCACTTCGACGAGGATATGCAGCGCGCTGCGGATCTTCTTATCCACGCAGCGACGTTGCCAGCCAGCCGATTGCGAGACGACATACTACGCGGTGTGTGGATGATGGCGGTGGGCGCTTGCGACGCATACTTCTCCGATGCATACGCCGACCTGATTGCTCGCACGCTTCGAGCGAAGGATCTACAACCCGCGGTGAACCTCCCAGATAGATTGAATAACCTCAAGGTGCCCGCGATAGCGGTGATCAGAGATGCAGGCGGCTGGCGGTGGCGCATGGCCGCCCGCGAGCTAATTGAGGACGAGAACGTATTGTCCCTCAACAAGATCAAGCAACTCTTCAACCACTTTTTCCGTAAAACACACAAGATTCTGACCCAGACAACTATCGAGAGTTGGATTTTGCACACGCAGGCCAAAACTCGCCTGTTCGGAATCACGAAGACGGCGTATCGGGCTCTCAACGCGACAGATAAGGCCAAAGCGCGGGGCGACGCTTTGGATCAGTTCGAGAATTGCTTCGAGGAAATATTCCAGCGTCGCCACGACTGCATTCACAATTGTGACCGTCCCAAGATAGCCCTGCAGCCCATTACAGACAGCGTCGCCGGAAAGCGCGTCCAGGACATCACCTTCCTCGTGGAAAGGTGTCACGACGCCTTTCTTGCAGAGTTCCCCGAATACCTTAGGATGCTTGGCTTCAGCGGCGTGACCCGGAACCGCGTGGGAGCCTAGCTTGGGCGGTTGCGTTGCCGATGCGAAATAAAATTTGACGCGATGGCGAGCGACCTGCACTCACGAATATCTTGCGCAGCCCGAAAAAACAGGCCGCACCACGTAAAGAAGGGAGAAAATGCGACGCGGCGGCGACTGGTGAGCCTGAAGTGATGGAGTGTGAAAGCGTGCTCGTAAAAATCGGTGACTCGTCAAGTCGTCTGGGCGGAGATTGCCATGAACGACGAAAATGAGTTCGCGCATCTTATGGAGATGGAACTCAAACATGGGGAGTCTGGCCAATGCGCGATCCTGCTGCACTTGTCAGATTTTTCCAGGTTTGAAGACCGTCAATTCTCCGAACTTCTCGTGCTCACTGCGGTGCAAAACAGATGGCCGGATCATCACAATAAGTGGCCATCCGTGCAGTACCAGCACCGAGCGAATGCCATGTTCGCCAAGATTAAAATGCATCGCATCCATCATCCCAAGAGAACCGACGATGAGAGGAAAACCGGGGCAAGAAATTCAAAACTAGACCCGATGTTGTGGAGCGCGGTGCTGGTGGATAGGATGGACGAACTGCTTCCGAGCGTATCCGCGTGAACGCGGCTGCATGAGCTGCAGGAGGATGAAAATGTATGCACGTCGTGATCTTCGATCTCTTCGGCACCTTGGTTGAGATCAAGGAGCAGCGCTACCCATATCGCAAATTGCTCCGCTGGATACAGCGAAGCGGCGCGTTATGCAGAAGATCACCCATTTACAAACTCCGGTGGAAATTTCAGTGATTTTTGCATTTACCGGTAGAAATTACACGGGCGCTATACTGCGCTGAAAGTCGGGTATGAACCCACGGGGGCTAGACATGAACGACCTATTTGCTGGACGTCGTGTGAAGTGTCTTTGGGCGATCGTGGCGGGAGCATTGCTAATCACGGGATGTGATAGCCGTTCGGTGTCCGGGGTCTATGTGTCGCATACCGACAATCAAGCTGCGCTACTTCAAATCACCGAGACCCCCGATCACCGCTTCACCGGCACACTCCGCCACACCACGCTCAACAATGACGGGACACTGTCATCTGGAGACGCCAATGTGTCCGGCTCGGTTGATGGGGGCAGCATTACACTTACCGTTTTGGCCGCGATCCTGCCCATCGGCAAGAATTTCAGTGGTGCAGTGACGCGCGATGGGATTGACCTGAACTTTGCTAACGGTAATCAAACCGCCGTCCAGCATTTCGCTAGGGGGCGCCCTTCCGATTTCGAATCGGCAGTTGCCCAGCTTAATCAAATCGGGCAACCGATCGTGGCTGCACGCCGACACGGTCAGCAGGTCGATCAACTAAACCGCCAAGTTGGCGTTCTCGCGAGCGATATCAATAGATTTGTAGCCAGTGCCGATCAGCATATCAAGCGCCTATCCAAGGCCAAGGCCTACTATGAGCGTGCTGTGATAGTGGAACAGGCGAAGCTCACTCAGGCACAGCGTCTCAAGGCATCCGGCAATAGTATTGCGCAAGGTCAGGCTGCGATGATTGTTGCTCAGATGGGCGGTGATAAGTCTCAGCTATCCATGGCCGATGACGGTCTCGATCGTACCCACAACGACGCGATCTCGACGGAGAATTCTCTCAACGCTCGGATCTCAGCGTGGCGCGGGACCTGTTTGGATGGGGGCGCAGTAAAAAGGGGAGACGCTATCCCTGACATGGGGCCGTGCAAGGCGCTATCTCAAGCTGTCGCGTCGTACAACGCCACCGTCCCTGTGCTGCACGATGCGTTTTCGACGGCCCAAAATGCGCGCACGCAATCCAATGCGAGGTTGGCCCTCATCTGGAGATCTGCTGACCAGATGGAGTAGCGGGCTCGATCGCTCTGAAAACTATCAATTCGAGCTCCCGGTAGCATCGTTGATTCGAAGAAAGGCAAATATACGGCGTAGGGGAGCGTGCTATCTAGTGAGAATGTCGCGAACGTTTGTGAGACTAAAACGTGTAGTTCGAATGGCGATCCGTAAACTCTACTTATTATGACTAACTATGCCTGAGTTGAACGGGACTGCATCGGTCGCAGATGCGATTGCATTGACAATGCGGTCTTACTTCTCGATTAATCATCTTGCGACTGCGGCTCACCAAGCTCAGGTCGCAGCCCGCATTGAAGCCGCATACGGCGGCTTCAATGCGGGGGAGGCGGTCGAACACAAGGGGGCCGTTTCGGGTTCGATTTTCATGAGTGTCGCGGGAGTGGAGGCGTCCATTAACGAGTTTTTCTCGGACTGCGCGGACGCTCATATGTATCACCTCGTCGGCCTAGAAGAGCAAGCCGTGGATCGATTGGCGAGAGGCTGGAATGCAACTTCAATTGTTGAAAAGGCGAGCATATTGGAAAAGTTTCAGTTTGCGTGCCTGTTGGCTGATAAGGCACCACTAGATCTCGGCACTCCGGCTGCGCAGGATCTGGCGATTGGTATCGATATTCGTAACGCGTTGATGCACTACAAGCCTCAGTCCGTTGATCTCCCGTTGGACGGAACATCTGTGACGGTGGTGGGGAGCTGGAAATCCATTGAGCGGAAGCTCAAGGGGCGTCCGAAATTGACGCCAAATCCGTTCGCGTCGGAAGCGCAACCGGAATTCCCGTATCGAGTGCTCGGATACGAGTGTGCCAAGAGGACTCTCAGCGGTGCTCTATCATTTCTCGAACTTTTTGCTAGCCATCTTGGCCTGACAAGACCACCATTTCAGAACATCTGTTCGGAGTTGCGGGCAGGTCGGAAGTGACCTTTGTGCGGGGTTCCCGTCCGAATCTGCAGCATTATCATCGGCGCAAAGCGCCTCACACCGACCCGAGGCCGGAACACTAATCGTAAGAGGAATTACATGCGTCTGCTGCTTGCGTTGATTCTGCCGTGGCTTCAATTTTTCACTATCGGGCGCCCCTTTGCCGGGATCGTCTGTCTGCTTCTACAACTTACGATCATCGGCTGGATTCCGGCCGCGATCTGGTCTGTGTATGCGCTGAGCCAGTACAAGACCGACAAGAAAATCGAGCGCGCCTTGGCTAACCGCAGGTAGCGAGAAAACGCTGACCGACACTTCATCTGGAGGGCTTCGGAATGTCTATTCTTAAGAGGATATTCGGTAGTGGGATGGAGAATCCTAGGACTCTGGCTGCGCTGAAGCGCAGAGCAAAGGAGGGGGCAAGAATCACGTTGTTGGCGACCCAACTGAAAGGGAGTGACATGCCACTTCCAGATGAGCTGCAGGGAGTTGAGCGCGTGATTACCCGCGTATTTCCCGATCGAGTGTTGTTCAATCCGAACGGACCGGGTGGCGAGCAAAGGGCGGATTTCCGATGGCCGTCAGAGCCGCGCGACGGCTTTGCCGGCATGATCATAGACCCCAACGGTGTGTTTGTCGGATTTGTGGACGATAGCACGTTCATCGTGGATACGATAATCAGCTACAGCATTTATCGAATCGATGACTGAACTTGGGAAATTAGTTTGACGCGTTAAGAGATTGATTTACCACTTTCAGCGGGTACGTTCGAAATGAGCTGAATTGCATACGCGCCCGTTCCGCTAGGGAGCGGTAGACGGATGAGCATTACACCTCGGGACAAAACAGGATTTTCCGGCCTTGTTTGATACGGAGCCCTAACACACGGAGCGTGGGGCGCCGGATTTTTCTCGGAGTGAAATACGCCCGGCCAATTTTTGCCGGGTACGGGGCGTACCGAGTCTTCCTGCTCAAGAAAACCTAACGGAAGAATTATGACTGGAACCATGGGCGAAAATGATGACGGAATTGAAACTTCGATTCTCTATTCCATCATCGGTGAGATGGAGCGAGTCTGGGGCAGCCTTGGCTTGGACGGAACATCCGAGGAGTACGCGTGGTTGAACGCGACCTACCAAATCACGGAAGAAGAAGACGTTAAATGGCAGATGGTTCTCGAGTATTTTGTGACTCATGACCTTCCCGAGGACGATGAGAAGGATCCGGAGGCTATGGCGTTTCTCAACGACTATGATGCGGTGGATTCATTCTTGACAGAGCTTCTTCGGAAGTATCGAAGCAGCGGTAAGGTCTATCCTCGAGCGTAACGTTCGGTACTGGGACGTATTCGACGCGCCAATCGCATCGATTCCTGCATGTTGGCCCAACTTGGGAGTTCAAAGAGCGTAGGCGATGGTAGCTATACTGCGTATAGACTCGAATGCGAGGGAATTCGGCATTGCCACAAGTCGGGCAATGAAGGCCATTCGAGCGATTGCATTTGCTCAACTTGTGGTCGTGACGGTTCTCCTACGCGGCATCGTTCCACGAGGTGAGAATGCTCTTCTCCAATCGCTCGATCTCTTCCTCAATCTGGGAGTTATCAACCTTCGCCCCCTCGAGCATGCTCGTTAGTACGCGTCTTGATCGCGCCGAATTCCTCCCCTTTAGAAGCTCATTTAGGCGCTCACGCTTGTCAGCGTAAAACGGGAAATCGTAGTCTACGGCAGAGGCAGACAAGAAAGGTTGGCCGGAATCCAGAATCAATGCGCGAGGAACGCATAGTTTTGCAATATATGCGGCCGCCGCATCATCAGTGACGAAGATCGGGTGCTGCGATACCCCGTCCACGGGTAGCGTCGGAAGATAGTTTTGGACCATCCAGCAATGCCAGATATCCCATGCCGCTCCCCACGCTGCATCAAGCGGGGTTTTTCCCTTGCGAAGACTCAGAAGTTTGTTTGCGTCACTGGCTCCACCAAAGAGTGCGAGTGCGGCCTGTGAAATCAGTGCGATGTGGCAGTTCATCGATTCGCACCAGTCGAAGAACGCAATGAAGTTCTTGACCGCCCTATCCTTCAGAAAACCGTGCGATCGAATTTCGAATATCTTTAGAAAGCAGCAGTATGCATAGCGCAGTAAGGGTCGTACCTCCGATATGGATGTGTCGTCCAACGTCAACGTGTCGAGAATTTTGGTTTGTGCGCTGCGCCCCATCGCCAACGACTCTTCAGTTTGCGCGAGCGCGCGTGCGACGTTTGAGGTGATGCTCAATAATTTGTCCGTGTCGAGCAGATCGCTTTCGCGTGATGATGCCAGTTCCAAGCATCCAAAATACGGAACAACATCCACATTGACTAGCTCGACTGCCAGGAGAAACTGACGGAATGTCGACTCCTTGTCAGGGTCCTTCTGGCCTCGCGAATAATTTGACAAATTGAGGCAAATGTTCGCGTCTAAGACTAGCGCTGTGACGACACCCTGCCGGGCGTTAGCGCGAATGAGGTCTGGGGACGGGAAGTTACATTCACCAGCGCGGTCAAAATAGGACAATGGTCTTGCTATGAACGGGGCCATGTTTGCCATATTTCTATGCAATTTGGTATGACGCAATCAGGATGCGTCGACTATGTGTACGACAGCTCGCACGGTAGATAGCGGGTACCCTAGGCGTAGTCGAGTATATATATCAGGATAGTATATGTTGGTTTCCAAACGAATTGATCAGATGCAGCAATGACGATACAGAAGACATCCAAACGAGGCGAGTTCAACGCGAATTGGCCAGTGCCTGATGATTATCTGATGGAGCTCGGCCGCATGGTGAGCGTCTGGGGGTCTCTAGAATCAACAATCGCAATGGCAATCGCCAAGTTGGCCGGCTATGACTCCCCTCTGGATTTGCGTGCATTGACGATGGTGGCACATAGCAATTTTCAGCAGCGTGTGGACATTGTGAGCGCTTTGTGTGTGCAGCTCGTAAACGATTTTTCTCACTTGCGTACGTATGAGGGGGTCGTCAAAAAGATCAGGGCAGCGCAGTCGGCGCGCAACAAGTATGCCCACAATGCGTTAACGGTGAATGACGACGGTCAGGTGACCATCTCGTACATGTCGGCACGCGGCGTGCTTAAGACATCGGTGGAGCTCGTACGTCTCGCGGACATTAAGGAGGCCACTGCCAAGGTCCATGAGGCGAGTGTTGCTCTATACGCCTTAGTCACAAACTCGGATCTCAAGCCGATGTGGGAGCGTTGACGCTCTTCGGACTGAATCAGTCGTCGCTGGGCGGATTCTTGCTTGCGGGGGGGGGGAGATTTGACGGGGACTGCCACAGTACATTTGCGCTGCGTGATGCTCGGGCAGCATCCCCGAGTTAAAGAAAAAACAGATATGTTGCATAGAGGGGGCGTGCCAATTGGCACGCCCCCTCTATGTATGTCAATTACAGTTGCGTTGATCCTGGAAATCAAAGTCGCTCAACTTAGCCCACCCGACAATACGCCCGGCGTTCTGATTCGGATTCGGCTTATCGTAGTCCGGCACCGTCACAAGTTGGACGTAACCACCAGGCGCCTGCGCCTTGATGGTGAACGCTTCCAGCGAAGTGAGCGCGCGTTTGTTTGCGCTGGTGTTCGGTGCGTCGGCGAGACTGATTTGCGATTTCATGACAAGCCGGCCTCCCGCGCCGGCCTTTGTCTTGGGAAACACGCACTGTCCGATGTGATTCGCTGCAAATACAGTCGCCGAGCAGGCAAGGCCGATGGCGATAGCCATAATTGCGGTGATCTTCTTCATGGTTTTCCTTGGGATGATGGGGCAAGAAATGTACCGATTCGTCTTTTATTGAGGCGGTTAGATAAGTCCAACGAGCATGAACGTTGCGATCCAAACCCAGAAGTACGCTTTAGGCTGGCGCAGAGAGGCGGCCCGTTTCCACAAGTACACGGGCACGATGAAAGCAAACTTGCCGAAAGCCGACGTATTGACGCCTGCCCGCTTGAGTTGCCGGTCGTCCAGTAAGCTCAAACCGATGTTGACCAACAGCGTGATGTACCAGTACTGGTTTGACCGCAACGCTGCGGTAGCCGCTGCACTGGCCATGTAGTCGGGGACAATAGCAGCGGCGAAGATCGCCTCAAGAAGTACCCCGATGATTGGAGCGAAGGCGAGAATCCACACAATTGTGTGGCCAATGCGCGTCGCGGGAAGCACTGGTGGTGCGCTCGCTTGGCGCAAATGCACAGCGAGATCAGTCTCCGCGAGTGGTGTCCAGTCTGCCAGGCCTTGCGACCAGACAAGCGTATTCCCGTCGATAGTGCGGTTCTGAATCAACTCCCCGACCTCGGCGGCGCTGATGGCGCCGATGCGCCGGCCATCCTTTTCGTAATGCCATGAATCCGTCATGAAGCCATTTTCTCCCTAAGTGATTGTCGTGTTTACTCTGCAAAGATGGGCGTACATCAACTCGTCAAATGCCAATCGCGTCATGGCGGGTTGACGCACCAAAGGATCAGAATATATTTGTAGTATATAGTCATCATTAATTGATGTGTTTACAGCGTCGTTAATCAGTCATCAGACGGGCATCCTGCCGTTCATGACTGCCAAACGCCAAGAAGCCACTGCCGCTCGCCAACCGGCCCCTATTTCGCTTGCTTTGGGCAAACGGATCAAGCAATGTCGGCACGAAGCGGAGAAATCTCAGGAAACCCTGGCGTTCGAGGCGCACGTAGATCGCACGTATATCTCTGCGATCGAACGTGGCGTGGCAAACCCGTCGATTGAGACGATCGCCAACATTTGCCATGTGTTGGGTGTGACGCTTGCCGAGCTATTCGAGCCGCTTGCCAAGGTGTCTTTGGCACCGACGGGGACACGCCGGGCGAATGCGGCCACCCCGCCAGAAATCAAGCGTCAACGTTTGCGCTGACGACATTGCGGATCGACACGCCGCAAAGCAATTTGACGCCTCTCGAGGTCGACGGTGACTGATACCGAAATTGCGTGTCGTTGTGTCGGGCCAGACGTGCATTGAACCCGGCAAGTCCGGGTTCATTTCCCGCCGGATCAATCAGCAGCAGTGCTTGCGTATCGAAAACCCGACTGCTCTGGCGTCCTTCGATGCCGACCACCAGCGCGGCGCGCCATTTCACTAGGTGCCGTTGCTGCCAACCAATGATGACTGGCCAGCCCGCATCGAGCTCGCGTTGCACAAAGCGAAGCAGGTCTTGTCCCGAGGCCGTGCACGTCGAAGGTCGTACCCCGAGATTCAACTCCGCAATAAAGCTAGCGAGTTCGGGCAAAGTCATCCCGTTCAGGTAGTGCGGCCACGCGTCATCCCAAAAGTTCTGTTCTGGCCCACAGCCGTGATACGGTAGATAGACTGGATCGGTCAGCTTGCCAAGGAGTGCCAATGCCATGGCAACGCAGTGCAGCGTACTGCCGCCGTCCCAGTGCCCCTGACGGCTGAACAGCGGGTTACCTGTTGTGGAGACGACCGGCTGCTGTCCGAGGCGGAGTGCTGGATGGAATTTCCGAATCAGCATGGTCAATATTCTTCGGGCAGCAGGATCGTAGTCGTCGACCGATCAGCGTCGGTGACGATCCATACCTTCAGCTCGCCGCCCAGTGGATAGCAGGACAGCACACGTCGTCCTGAGACGACGGATAGGTCGTTTTGCTCCCGATCGGCTTCCGGTAGATCCCCCCAATCACCGCAAGCATGCCGGTTGACCAAAGCGTAGATCGAGGCTCCGGCCGATTGGATAGCATCGACGGCAGCGGGCGTTGCCAACAAGCGACCGAGCGGCAGGCGAGCTCGCCGAATGGGCAAAGTGGAATTCATCAAAGTTCTCCTAGATAGAGACGAATTGGGACGTGCCGTGGCCTCCGAGCGAATCGGGTGCACAGTTGAATGGCATCGATGGGAAATGGCAGACGCAGGACGCGTCCGTAGACGACGATTAGCGCGCTTCGGAGGCGAGCGCGTTGGGGTAATGCTTGGCGAGAATCTTGTTCATCGCGTCGGCTAGGTCGGGGCGGGAAAACGTCAGGTGCCCGTTACCGTTCTTGAACCAGCGTAAGTGGAAGTAGGCGTGCACGGTCTCGCTCTCACGCTTTTGCTGGGCGCCCGAGACGAGCCCGTATATGCCATGTCGATGATCTGGTTCGGGCTGGCCGTCCAGCACGCAGAATGCCCGAATCAGGTCGTCGAGTTCGTCGGTGACGCGGTGATTCAGACTACCTTGGGACAGCAGGTGCTTGACGATGATCCGCTTGCCGAACCGGAACGGTTGATTAGCGCGGTAGTCCCACGATAGTCTGCGAAAGCACTGAATTACGCCACGCTCGAACATGTCACCCCGTGCACCATAGAGTTGGGTGAATGTGGCCTCAATGTTGGCGGCGGTAAGCTCTGGCACGTCACCCTCTGCGATCTGCCGGCTCCACTGCTCGCGCGCTTTTGCGTCCATGAACGTGCGCATGCCAGACTCTGACAGCAAGTAATTCCAGCCGTGAGCGTCGATGAGACGAACCATGGCGGTTTGGGCTTCGTCGCGCTTGGCATAGTCCCCCGTCACGCTGGGCCGACCTCGGCATCCGTAACTTTCGTCGAGGACAAGTCGGGGAAATCGGAGATGCGCTGAGCTGGCTAGCTGTTGAGCTTCGCAGAGCAGGTCGAGTGCGGCGTGGATGCGCTCGACGATGGCGGTGCGCTGGTTGGTGAGGTTGGCGATGCTGATGCTTTTGACGAGGTCGGTGGTGTCCATGTTTCATGGTGAGGGATGGGAACTAGAGTGAAAAGAGGGCATAGTCGCCGGGGAAAGCCCCGGCAGCTATGCCGTAGTGTTACGGACAGCCGCCGAGCGCATTTGAACTATTTGGCGACGCAAGGCGATAGCCCGTGCCTGCGAGCAACCGAGGTGACGGCGAATGTCAGCGACGGTGGGGCGTAACCGTCCGGCAGCAATGTCCTGAGCGAGTTGCGCGGCGTCGTGATCGATGGCCTCAGGCGTCTGTGACGCTATCGAGAACGGCGTGACGGACTGGTTTGGCATGGCGTGGCCGTCACAGTCACCGTCGGCGTCATCGTGACTCTCCCTGACTTCATGAGCGACTGTGGGCGCGACCGCCTCGACATAGGGTTTGCACCTCGGGTGAAGTGCGACGCTCCAGAGCAGGCACGCGACGCCTTCTAGGACTGAGGCAAATGCCAGTCCGGTCAGCAGGTCGACGCGGGCTCCCGCCGTGCCGAGTAACGTCGCGAGTCGCGCAGTCACGGGATCAGCCATCCTTGCGTCGTGCCGGGTCATCGCTCGGTCGTCCAAGTCCTGCGCACGACGGATGTCACTGACCTCCGCGTTCAACGCCTCGAGCCTGGCGGTCAGCGTGACGCGACGGGCCTCTAGCGTCGGGCACTTGCCAGAACACGACTGAGCATTGGCCGTCGCCAGTCGTGCCGAGACTTCGGCCCGCTCTCGCATGACGACGGTAAGGCTGCGGCCGGTGATTTCAGCCAGGACGACGGGCGCAGCTTCGGCACGTCGCTGTGCGGCATGCTGCGCAGCGAACAGGAAGAAATAGGCGTGACTGTTGATTGCGGTGAGCATGCATGCGCCCCACAGCAGATAGCCGGCTAGCCGGACTCGCCTGGGAACCCCTCGCACGAGTGCGGGTAGTAAGTGAGCGCTGAGTACCAGGACGACACCGAGCGTGACCCATACGACCCGCTCGGCGCGCGTGCCGCCACGTTGCTCGCTGGCGATCACCGAGATACCGATGGCAGTGGACGTTGCCGCGACGGCGAGCCACAAGGCGGGACGATCCCGGGTCATGCTGCCATGTCTCCCTGTTTGGTATCCAGCAATGCCGCCTGTCGATCCAGCCGATCCTTGAGACGAGAGGGCCCGGTGGGGTTTAGCGCTCCGCTATTGCCATTCGGTACATCGTCGCGGGACTGCGCCGGGTAGAACTCCTCGGTCACGGCGGCACTGTCCTCGATGGACTCTTCGAAGGCACCGTTGCGGAATCCGGTATGCGCCGCGGCGTCGAGTGCCGTCTGATCGAACCCAACCGCCTTTCGCCGAGTATCCAGCTCGGTTGCTGTGGTGATGGCTTGCTCCAGCGTACTGCCACTGCGCACGCCGATGTCCACGTAATAGATTGCCGATCCGTAGCTTTGTGTGGTCGACTTGCCCCGTAGCTTCAATTCCAGCGGCAGACACGCGAGCCGATTGCCTGATACGGCGCTGAAGTAATACAGGCGTGCGGCAAGCGTGCGAATCGAGTTGTACGAGGTGGTCCGAAAAATGAACGAGCCCATCTCGTCCTCGTCACCAATGAGCACATTGAGTCGCCCATACGGCTTGCAGGCACCGCCCTGGCTAAAAGAGCATCCGTCGGGAGACGGACACGGTAACTCCGTAACACCTGCTTCGCCGGCGCGGCGGCATGTCTCGCCATTGCCGACGCACGTGGGGCGGCCCGACTCGCGGTCGAAGCACGCATACTCGGCACGAAGATTCAGGTCCGGATCATTGAACAGGAACTGGACAGGAATTGCCCGCAGCTTGCCGGTATTGGCTTTGCGTAGGGATTCGTTAAGCGGGTGCAGCATCCAGCCGTCGCGCTGCTGAATCTGGGTGGTCAGAGTAAATTGATCGTCCTTCTCGGGAAGGCGCTTGCCGTTCTTTTCGACGACACGACCGATGGAGATCCGCCCGATGACGGGCGGCGTAATCGCAAGACCTTTGAGCATCAGGAACTCCTGGTGGAGATTTGAGAAATGAAAACGGGATGGGGAATACGATGGGTGCGCCGCACAGGAATACAGACGGAGAAAATCTGAGACCTAGACTTGGACAAGAAACCGGCGAGAACCGGGTTTCGTGATGGCGTACCGTGCAGCGAGTTCTGGCTGATCGGCTAGCAATCGTTTGAGGTCGATGCCAGTGCCGTCTTTGCTGCGTTTGTAGGAAACAGAACCGGTCTCGAACTGTGCCCGGTCGGCTTCCCCCATGGCCTGAGTGAGCGTCTGTTTCAACTGCGCTTCGACCGCCTCGCGGGATTCGATCTGGGCACGTACCGAAACGAGATCGGCGAACGTCGAGGACAATGCGCGGTCGTCGGTGAAGTCCACGGTGCCGCCAGTGCCCGGATAAAGACAGCGCAACGCCCGGTCGGCCGACTCGGAGCCGTCGGCTGGCGGGGGCGTGTCAGTCTGGATGTAGCGCCAGAACGCCGCTTCGAGTTCGATCAGTCGGGCAATCAGCGCGTCATCGCGAACAATTCGGTGGACTTCGAGCTTCTGCCCGCACAGCAGTACCGCCACATCGGCTGCCGGTTTGCCAGTGACGGCGAGCTGATGCTGGACCTGGATCTGTACGTATTCCGGTACACCCTCGCGCCAGAGGCGCGCACCGAACTCGCCCGCCGTTTTGCATTCCAAAATCGAGACTTCCGGCGCACCGATGACCTCACGGTCGATATTGGCGAGCATCCAGGGAATGGTGGGATGGCGCAGCACCGCGTTGATCCGCCTCACGCGCCGCCCGGTCTGCTTCGTATAGGACGCCGCGACAACCGGCTCGAGCAGTGTTCCCCAATACACCGGATCGGTGGTGTCATCGGGATCAGGCTTGGGCAGATCAGCATCTCGGCCCCTCTTGATCATCCACAGTTCCAGCGGACTCATGTAGGGACTCAGGCCCACGGCGGCCGCGGCATCCGATCCGCCGATACCTGTTTTTCTCACCGACAGCCAATCCTCACGGGACAGGGATACAGTGTCGACCAGCCGCAGGGCGGCATGGTGCCGTTCACGTATGACCGGTTCGGGGTGTGGCATGGCAACCTCCTAATATAAGAAAGCCCGGCGGGCAAGATCCCGGCCGGGCGTTATGACGACATGACGGTGTGGTGAACAGCGATTCACGCCACCAGTTTCATGGCTTCGTCCCAGGCCTTCTGCTTGAGCGCCGCACCTGCACCGAACCAGGCGGCATCGCGTCGGTGGTCATCGCTGCGCGCACGTCGGTGGTGGTCAACGTGTTCCGTGATGGCATTGACCAGGCCCCATGCGGTGCCGGCCGACGAGGCCAGCGTCGCCCCCTTGCCGCGACCGGCATACAGCTGCTCAACTGCCTTGACGGCGCGCTCGTTGACCGCAATGGCATCGCGTTCGGTTGCAGTACTCGCCGAATAGGTCAGCACACGTCGGAAGAAGGCTTCTGCAGTGGTCTCGGTGACTTTGCGTTCCGCCAATGCCTTGGTACGGACCATGAACGCATCCCACGAGGAGACGGCAATGCCGAGTTGGCGCTTGACGGCTTGCGCGTCGAATTGCGAGCGGTGTGGGACCTTGACGGCACTGACGTTGTTATCCAGCGCGATCGCCAGCGTGTTGTTGCACACGACGCGAACCGAGGTGAATTGCGCCGTCGTGGCGAGCGTGCCGTCGCAGGCGGTGGCGAGCAGTAGATAGCCTTTGATCTCGTCTCGGCCCTTGAGCATGCCACTCTGACCTGTGCGGGCTAGCGCCCACAGCTTGCGGCCTTCTTTGAGGACGCCTGCCGTTTCGAGCTCGAAGCCGCCGACTTCGGTCAGATCCTTGTAAAAGTCCAGGATTTCAGCGGGTTGAACGACTTGGTACCGAGAGGACACCACGGACAGCGGGGCCTTGGTGTCGGAGCGGTAGAGGACCTTCTGGTCGGGAAATGCGTGGATGGAGCCGAGATCGCCGTTGCTGGAGGCGACAAATCGCACGTCGGCTTCTTCGATACGCCAGTCCATACCGGCGGCTTTGGCCCAAACGTCGAGCGGTTGTTTCGGGGCGAGGCGACTGCCCAGACCGTGCCACGGCGTGGCGCCGACGTAGGCCATGGATTGAACGAGATGCATGGATTTCTCCTGTTAGAGATAGACAAAGGCAGATAACGGCATATGACCCGGCGCAAGCCGGGTGTTATGACGGATATGGAAAGGGAATGCGGGAGACGAGCACCGAAGCGGGCTCAACAGGCAGGAACTGAGGTCGGAACAGCAATGGCAGTATTAGCTCGCCGGACAGACCCTCTCAATGCTGGTGGTACGTCGTGGGAGGTGACTGAGAAGCGCGGACCAGAGTGCTCCGGCAAGGAAGGCGATGGCGAACGCCATCAGATATTCGAACGGGGACGGTTGGATCATTGATGCTCTGTCAAACCGAAGCGCTGAATGTGTGCCCGCAGGCCACACAGCGATGGTTGTCGAGAACGTTCTCGTCAATGACTTCCCCCATGGCGGCACCCGCAGCGCAGCCCGCCGCACTGGCAGCGAGTCCGGCGAGAATTGCTCCAGCTAAGCCTCCGAACACGGAGCCGATGGGGCCCGCGATGAGTCCCACCGTTGCGCCGACTTCTGCGCCCGATAGTGTCATGGCGACACCACTCGTGGCCCCAGCGACAGCGCCAATGGTGCTGCCCGCCTTACGCGCCTGATTGCGCTTTTCAACGTGGTCGGATCCGCACCGAGGGCATAACGGATGGTTGTGGGGCGAAGGGGGATCGGGGGCTTCCTGAAACGTAGAGGCTTCGGCATCACTGCCGCTGTCACTCCGCTCCTTGTGAATTGCCGAGTACGTGTAATAGCCCGGGTCGCCACCCAGGATTTTTTCGTCTATAACCTCGGCGTCGAGTGTTTGCGCCGTGAGTTCGAGTCGAAGGGGGTGGTAGTGTCTGCGCACTTGCGCAGAGATAAACCAGGTGGCGAGGCACATCATGACGACGCAGAAAAACAGTGCCGGGTAGAGAAAATTCGCGATCACATATCCTCCAAAGGCTGCCTTCGGGCGGGATTGCGCGAAGGGAGCGACCGCACAATCACGGGCTCAAGTGGGTGATATGTGATTCAAAAAATATGGAATCGTGAATGGGACCGCGACTTCAATTATTTCGACGTTCTTTCGGCAAAAGCAGTCGGTCACCATAACCAAAGTACGCGGCCAAAACTGCGTGCCAAACGCACGGGTACGCGGTTTTTGTTCGGTGAACCCGAGTAGAAAAAGTACCTCGCCAGCGTGTTACAGTTTCAGTCATCCGGCCGGCCCATCATCCTAGGATGTGTGAGCGTGAGAATCGAATATCTGCCTCTATGGGCGTCCGGGGGATATCGCTGCGCTGACTCGATCGGTCTTACCTTGACGCCTTAGGCGGCCAATCCGAACACCAGCAGGCCGAGTGGCAGTGCCGCATTTGTCGAGGCACGGCCCCAGCCTTGGGATTGCTCCATCGGGGCGACGAAAAGCGAAAACGCGCAGTAGACGGCGCCCCAGGCAACGAGCTGGGCCATGGCGAGCGCCCAGGTGAATGCGTTCCCGTCAGGCACGCGATCAGACATGGGACGTGACATCGGTCAGATGCTGCCCTGATTCACGCGCTTCATCAGGGCCTCGGTACTTT
The DNA here is from genome assembly GCF_001465595.2 of Pandoraea apista. NCBI lineage: Bacteria > Pseudomonadati > Pseudomonadota > Betaproteobacteria > Burkholderiales > Burkholderiaceae > Pandoraea > Pandoraea apista. The sequence continues at coordinate 470,369 of NZ_CP013481.2, forward strand.
CCTGGCGCTCGCTGTAGCGGTCGACGAGATAGGGTCTGATATCGCGCGTGATCAATGTGAACTTCACCAGCTCTTCCAGCACGTCCACCACTCGATCGAAATAGGCCGACCGCCTTATGCGGCCGGCCTCGTCGGACTCCTGGAATGCCTTGGTCACCGACGACTGATTCGGGATGGTCAGCATCCGCACCCAGCGCCTTAGCACAGGCATCTCATTGACGGCATTGAACGACTGTGAGCCGTCGCTGACCTGCATGACGACGAGTGTCTTGCCCTGCGTCGGCCGACAACGGAATCCAGTCGATCTGCGATTTCATGATGCCGGTCATCGCGCCGTGACGCTCCGGCGAGCACCAGACCATGTCCTCCGACCACTGCACCAACTCGCGCAGCTCGGCCGCCTACGGGGGGGCGTCATCGGGCAGCGGCAGGCCGCTGGGGTTGAACGTGCGCACCTCGGCGCCCATCGCGGTGAGCAGCCGGGTGGCTTCTTCGCTCATCAGGCGGCTCAACGAGCGCTCGCGCGACGAGCCGTAGAACATAAGGATGCGTGGCGGGTTTCAACGGCAAGCGAGCACCCCTACACCCAGCGCTAACACGCTGAACATAGAAACGGATGGCATTTGTAATTCGTTTTTAATGGGACGCTTCAATGGCCGTATTGCCGCTGCGTCTGTTGCTGTTGGCGGCGAAGCGAGTCGATCATGATCGATGCAGCATCGGCCCAGTTTTGCATGCCGTTTGCGCCGCCCTGACCGCGTGTTGCACGCACTTGCGCCAGATCGAGGCGCGCGCGCGTGTAGTCTTGCGACGCCGCACGCGCCAGCCACTTCTCGCTCTCGGCATAGTCACGTTGTGCGAGCTTGCCTTCGAAGTAGATCTCGCCGAGCAGCGTCTGCGCAATCGGATAGCCGGTGCTCGCCGCGCGCTTGTAGAAGTTGATGGCGGAGTTGCCGTCGCGCGGTATGCCGTGGCCGTTCTCGTAGATCATGCCGAGCGTGGTGAGCGCTGCCGCGTCATTGCCGCGCTTCAGCAGCGCGGCAATGTCGTTGCGGTCGGCGCGCTGCGCGGCCTGCGTGATACGTAATTCGGCGTCGTCCCAGGCGTTGGCGCGCTGTGTCTGCGGTGTCTCCTGAGTTTGCTGCGGTGGTGCCGCCGGTTGCGCATTCGCGTTCTCGCGAACCTTCGCCAACTGATCGACCAGATACGGTGGCACGTGGGCGACGGAGCCCATGCTGCCCGGCGGGGCGACGGGAGCGACGGGGGCGGTGCCGCGTGTTGCACCGCCGCGTGTCGCATCGGCGGACTTGCCCGCAGGCACGTTGGACGCGACAAGGTACTGTGCGCCAAGCGGCACGTCGCCGATCAGGCCGCTCGAAATCCACGGGCGCTGCTGTCCGCCCGTGAGCTCCGCCACCTGCTGCTGCACGAGGTCAAGCGTGTGCTTGATCGTGGCGCCGGGCGTCTTCATGTTCATCGCCAGGTAGTAGGCGAATGGACTGTTGTCGGCAGCGCTGCCGAAGTTGCGCATGGAATCGTAAGCGCGTGCCTGATCTGCCGTAGAGAAGGCAATCAATTCGCCTTGTCCCACTTTTTCGGGCTTGAGTCCCGGACCGGCATTGCCGCGCGAGGGAACGCGGCAGGCGTCGATCACCGCGATGAACGACGTGGGAGCCGACGGCATGACCTTGCTGCGCACATAGCCCAGCCGAAGAGCGCGTTCGAGCAGAATGGGGCGAGTCATCGCGCGAATGGGTACCCCGGCATGCACAGGCACGAGGAAGTTGTCGCCCCCCGACTCGAAGCCGTGACCCGCGAAGTAGAAGAGTGACACCTGCGCCCCCTTGGACGCCTGCGCCAGCCAGGCCACTGCGGTCTTGAATTCTTCCTGCGATACATCGATCGTCACGCGCGTTTCGAAGCCGAGCTGGCGCAGCGTATCGCCAATGAGCTTGACGTCGTTCGCCGGGGCGACGAGGCGGTCGGCACCGTCGTAGCTGCTGTTGCCCACGACGAGCGCAACCTTGCGCGCGGGCTGAGGTGCCGGGGCGGCCTGGCTCAGGGGCGGCGCGAAGCAAGACGCGGCCAGCAGGACAAGGGTCAGGCCGCGCCGCAGCAAGGAGGTCATGGACATGGTGACTGGAATGCGTTCGATTGGGATAACGCCGTCAGGGCGTGAGCGGCTGCGGGGCGGCAAGCCCATCGGCCACCGCGGGCGCCCCGGGCCGCGGCACGACGATCAGACGCGAGGGGCCTACGAAGTGCGGTAGTGCCTGCGTCATCGGATGCGCCGGCGCAAATGGAAGCGAGGGACGCGATATTGCGTCGCGCTCCGCCGGGATCCGGAATCGCACATCCGCATGACGTGCAGTGCAGAACTGGGCGAACTGGGCGAGTGCTCGGCATGCCGTGAGGTCCGTGCGGACGACGTCCGTGAGGTCGAGTACAACGGGCAGCGGCGGCAGCGCGCTCAGCGCCACCCCCGGGTGATCGCGCTCGCGTGCCGCGTTGGCCTTGTCCACCTGCGCGAGCAGGGGTTCGACGACGGCGCTGTCGACGTTGTAGGCGAGCAGGGCGCCGCCGAGCTTGGCGACGAGGCCGTTGTCATGTTCGTCGCTCGTGGCCACCGTAATGGTCAGGCGACGCGGCGCGGGCCAGGCGACGAGAGTACCGAAAACGGCGCCCACGCCAAAGCCGACCAGCGGCTGGCCCGACGCGAGCGTGGCGACAAGTTCGAGCGTGAACAGCCACATCGCGGCGCCGAACAACCGGCGTGGCCGCGCGTCGGAGAAGGCGTGACGCGTGATGGTGCGCGCGCCCTCGTCGATCATGTCGAGCGACATCACGATCACGACCACGGCGACCGCGAGCTTCGGCAGCATGGCCACGAGTCCGACACCGGCCGTGAGCGCGACACAGACGAGTACCGCGTGCATGACGGCGGTCCAACGCGTTTGCGCGCCGCTGGTAATCGCCATGTTTGAGCGCGTGACCGAACCGACGTTGGGCAGCAGGGCGAGCGTGCCGAGCAACGTGTTTACCGCACCGAACGCGAGCAGGTCGCGGTCGACGGTCCCGCGTCGCAGCGTGAGCGACTCGATGGACGAGACCGCAATCACGGTGTCGAGGGACGACACGAAGCCGATCACGAGGCCGTAACCGATCGTCAGGGCCAGCGCATGCGGGCTCACGCCGTGCAGCAGGTCGAGCCACACGTCGGTGTCGACGGGGCGCCATGCCGCGAAATCGAGCCCGGCCACGCCGATCAGACGACAGGCAGGCGAGGGCGCCGGCAGCACGCGCAGCGCCAGATAGTACGTGCCGGCCGCGACCAGCATGGCGATGAACAACGACAGACCTGCGGGCAGCGTGAGCCTGCGTCCTGTGCGTGCCATACGCTGCGCGAACGCACGCCACGCGAAATGGCTAGCAATGCCGAGTCCGGCAATCGCCAGCGTGACGACGCCCCAGTCGAGCGTACAGCGCACGAGGAAGTTGACCTGATCGGCCACGGCCAGCCCGGCCACGCCGAAGATCAGACCGGAGAGCACCGGCGCGGGCACCTTGCGCACATACGACCCGCCGTGACGCAGGCCGATGATCATCTGCATCAGCCCGGAGATCAGCACCGCCACCCCGGCCAGCGCGAGGATCGGTCGCATGCCCTGGGCTGCCATCGCCGGATCGGCTACCAGTGCACCTACCAAATTCGATAGGAAGAGTGTCGACGCGACGCGCGGACCCGATACCATCGGTCGCGTGCCGGCACCCAGCGCGGCAAGGGCGATGCCGATCACGGCCGTCAGGATACCGAGCAAAATGCCGAACGCGGCCGCTTGAGGACCGGGCAACGGTGACGTGGCCTGAGCGCCGAGGGCGATGTATTCGGTGGTGCAGCCGAGCGTGACGACCAGCGCGGCAAGTGCCTCCAGACCCCAACGCACCCGGGGTCGCGGCGCGCTCATGCGCGGCATTGCGGGTTGGCAGCCACACGGGCAACGCCGTTGGCGCGCGAGGTGGCTTGCAGAGCGTCGTCGAGCGGCAGCGCAGGGAAGTGCAACTGCCACGCGCCGTTTTCGTTGGGCCCGTAGGTGACCACGGCGCCGTATTGCGTCAGGAACTCGTTGAGGTTGGCGAGCGAAGCCTGCGGGCCGAACCAGGCCTGGACTTCACCGCAGATGCCGTCGCTGGCACCGCGCCGGGCGGCTTCGCTGTGGCTGCCACTCAATGTCGCGACCGCGTGACCGAGACCGAGGGTGAGGCCGGCGAGTGCCAGCAGCAGGGCAAGCACGAAAGCGGTCTTGCTGTTGATCCAGTCGGCAATCGTATCGAACACGTTCACTCTCCCCAAGCAGCGCGGCAGTGGCGCGCATGGCGTGAGAGCACGGTTGGCGCCTTGTTTTGAGTGCGCCGAGCATAGCAGAGAATGCGAGGCCGAAAAATACCGTTGCGTGCACAACACGGGCGGAGCGCCCAGTCCGTCTCGTCATCGTTTTGGTAGTTTCGATGTGAGAGAATCAGGCGCCAGATTCAGACATCAAACAACAAGAATGACACGAATTGAACACGGGAAGCGCGGTGCGGGCTGGGGTGCCCGCACGGCAATGCGGCGCGCAGGACTGCTGAGCGCCATGGTCATGACTTTCGCGCTCGGCGGTTGTGCCGTGACGAAGAACAGTCAGGGCAACACGGTCTACGGCATCGATCAGGCGAGCCTTTTCGGCACGGTGGTCGACACGTTCAAGCTGGCCGACGGCTCGGAAGGCAATCTGCGCCGCAGCAACGGTCAGTACTCACTCAAGCTCGAACGCTATATGCGCGTACTGCCGTTGCAAAACGCGATCACCGCACGCGTGGTGCGCAGCGAAGTGGTCGGCGACCGCTCCGTTGTGGTGGTTGAAACGCAGGAGCGCAACTGCCCGTTCAAGTATGTGCTGTATGCCATTCAGGACAGCGATGTACTTGGGTGGACGTTCGGCAACTGCGCGGACCGTCCGCGTGCCGACCTGATCGACAAGGGACGCGCGCTCGTGTTCGACTTCCCGGGCAACGGCCGCCTCGTGCGCCACACCTATACCGATAGCCGTTTGCTGCAATCGGCCATCCCGGTGCCGCCGGGTGTCGACGTTCGTCGCAAGCCGTTCGCCGATGCGTCGCTCAAGGCCGTCGACGACCCGGCAGACGCCAACCGCTTCGTTCCTGCGCCACCGCAGACGGCGGGAGCGGCGGCGAACAGCAATCCACAACCCGGGCGTCATGCGCCCGCACGCCGTCAGGCGCGCAACACCGGGACGGCCGCACCGACCAATAATGCGCCGGCACCGAATACGCCCACGACCGTGGCGTCGTTCGGGCGGACCGTGCCGGGGTTGCCGAGTGCCCCCGGCGCGGGGCTGACGTTTGGCGCTGAAGAAGTCAAACCCGTTCGAGTCGACCTCCGGAACTGATCGTGCGCAATACCCTGCTGAAACAGACGGCGTTTCTGATCGCCCTCACGCTGGTCTACCTGACTTTCGAACTCGGCTTCAACGGGCGCCTGCTCGACGTGGTGGGCGGCACCGCAACCATCGACGATGTGCATCACATCGAAGTCTACGGGCGCACGCTCTCGGGCATTGCGGCGGCGCTGTTCGTGCTGCAATGGCTCATGGGCAAGCGTACGAAGAGCGGCAAGGACGGCGGCAAGAAGTCGCCCGGCTTGCGCACCATCGGCATTGCGTGCCTCGTGACCATCGTCGTGGTGTATTTCGCCATCAAGACCTTCGTCGACGTGCTGGTGACCACGCGCGACGCCGAGTTCCGTCGCATTGCAGCCAACACGATTCTGTTACAACGCTCGCTTGTCGAGGGACGTCTGCAACTGGACGGGCTGACGGGCAGCGACATGGTGTTCGCCAAACCGCAGGGCAAGGCGTTTCTGGCGCTGTTCCCGGTGTTGGCCGTATCGGTCGACCGGCTCGACGAGAAGACCCGCGCGGTCAAGGCGACGCTGGTGCGAGAAGCGGTGCGCCGCGAGATCGGCGGCGCGAAGGGCTACTACGACAACTATCGCGACGCGATGAAGCGGCTGCACGACGACTGGAGCAAGTACGCTGCGATCATCCCCGACAGCGATTCAGGTTTGCTCGCCGAGCAACAGCGCGCGTGGAACGACTATCGCGCCCGCTTGTCGCGCCGTGGCTGGCAGCCGGAGACGGTGCCGTTCTATGCACGCGGCAAGGTGAGCGCGAGCGTTCGCCGAGATCTGCCTGCGCTCCCCGGCAACTGGCATCCCAGCGACATCGTGTCGTTCTATCGTGCGGTTGCGGTGAAGTACCGTCAGGCGGCTGCGCGCAAGGTTCATAGCGTGGAGGTCGGCGGCGAGACGATTCCGCCGGGGCTCTCGTACGAAGCGTTCGTGGCCCGTGCGGGCGTGCAGAAGGAACTGCGCAAATCGCTAGGTCTGCCCGCGAGCGCCACGGTGCAGCCGTCGTACGCCAGCACCGAAGCATTCGGCCAGTTGTTCGACGCCTTCTCCGACGAGCAGGCGCGCTTGCAGATGAGCAAATACGATGCGAAGCCGGCCGACTTCGAGGATGGCGGCAAGTACGCGCAGGAAGGCATCGACGCCACGCGGGCGGCCATCGTGCCCGCCGTCGCGCTGTTCTTCTCGCTGCTGGGCGCCATCGCACACTTCTCCAAGCTGTTGTTCCTGAGCGCCAAGTGCCTGATGCTCATGCGCACCGGCCCGGACGGCGAGTTGAGCCGCCGAGCCTCGCGCACGGCGCTTGCCGTGCTCTTCTGCGCGATGATCGGGGTGTGGACGATCCTGTCGATGGCGTCGAACGACATTACCCGCAGCGACTTGTTCGGCCAGATGATGTCGTGGGCGCGCACGGGGGCCTCGGGCGGTCGTGCGCTGACCAACATCGCGCATGTCGTCGTGGTGGGACAGGGCTACGGCTATCCGCTCAACGAAGCGATTCGCAAGGATGTTCTGCAAGGGCTGAACTATGGCTATCACCCGGCTGCGCACTAGCACCGCCGCGCTTGCGCTGACGGTGCTGGCGGCGATGACCTCGCCGTCGTATGCCGCCTGTCTCGGCATGCAGATTCACGCGCATCGCGGCTCAGCCGCCGACCCCGAGAATTCCGGCAGTGCGCTGCGCAGCGGCTACGCCGGAAAATGGGACGGTGTGGAGACCGACATGCAGCAGTTGTCCGACGGCACCTGGGTGCTGCATCACGACTTGCGCACGGGCCGCTCGGTGCTCGCGGGCGCACCGCGTCCGGTGGCGCAGCTCACGAGTGCCGAGTGGCGCGCCGCACGCATGACGCTCAACGGCAGGCCGACTGCCGAGGCGCCGCCGTTTCTGTCCGATGCCCTTGCCATCGCAAGCGGCTATCCGGGCAAGACGCTCAACGCGGAAATCAAGGAAGTCGTCGACAACTGCGCACCGATTCAGGGGCTGGTGGCGCAGATGCGCCAGGGCATACCGCATGGCAACTGGTTCCTGACGTCCGGGCTGTTGCAGAACCTTCGCTGCGCGCGCACGGCCGATGCCCAGGGGTACATGGGGCTGATCGTGTTCGATGGCCGCAACGCCGAAGCGGCGGCGTCGAACCGTTGGACGAAGATGATTGCGAAGCACGCCAAGGCCCCTGTGCTCGACCGGAACTGGATGAACCGGCTGGTCGCCGAGCTGGGCCTGCCAGCCGGCATTCACGTCGACGCGCGTACCATGGACGCCAACCCGGATCTGCTGGCGGACGCCACGGCCTCACGGCTGGCTGTCTTCGCCTATGCGGTGCAGGGCGACGCCGCGCTAGCGGACGCCATCGGCCGGGCGCACGCGCGCACCGGGAAACTGCCGAGCGGTGCGGTGATCGATGGCGACGCCGACGCTTTTTGCCGTCGCGTTGCGAGCACCACCGGCCTGCACTGAGTCGTCGTGACGTAATACCTTTCCGGTTTCCCGCTTCTGCTGCGAATAGGGGATGTCGGCGCCTTGCCGCCAGCCCGCCGGTCACCCCCGGCGGGTCCATCCCGATCGCATTCGGATCCCTTGCGGATCCTCAGGAGCCAGCCATGCACCAAGCCATTCCGACCCTGCTCGATTACTTCAAGCGCGAGGGCTATGTCGCCCATGTGGACGACGACGGCGACATCGTCTTCAAGCGCGAAGGCATGAATTACGCCTTGTGTTTTGATCGCGAGGACCCGGAATTCTCCAAATTGCTGCTGCCCAACGTGTGGTGTGTCGATACGCCGGAGGAGCGGGCGTTCGTGTTGCACGCCATGAACGAGATCAATCGCCGCTACAAGGCGATCAAGATCCACACAGTGGACGACCAGGTGTGGCTTGCCGTGGAGATGTGGCTTGTCGATCAGGCCGATTGGGCGGTGCACCTGCCGCGTGCGGTACGGGCGTTGTCGCATGCGCTGTTCCGGTTTGCGGAGCAGATGCGGATCTCGGTTGAGGAGGCCCGTGGGGCCAATGAGACACTACGGTTGAATCACTGATTCCGGCGGGGACGGTACGGCGCGGATCACGTAGAATTCGCGCTGGACTACGCCCTGCCCGCATGAAAAGCGACGACATCGATAACGAAGAACTGACGCGCCTGCTACGCAAGTTCGGCAAAGCCGGAGACCGCAGCCGCGAGGCGCTTGCGGCGCACCGCAAGTTCTACGACCATATTGCCCGCGTGCTAGACCGGCAGGCATTGCAGGCGACCAATTACAACGAAGATCTGGCCGTCGCCGCAGTGCAAGACGCCTGGCTGCGCATTCTGCGCAAGGCCGAGACCTACGATCCGGCGCGCGCTACGGTCAAGACATGGGTCAAAGACATCACGTACAAATGTGCGATCGATGTATTGCGCAAGCATTACAAGCACAATCGCAATACCTCCCTGTCAAATGAGGATGCCGCGTCGGCTGACGCCGACGGCGACGCTACCGCGGGCCGCACCAGTGCGAGCCACTGGCTCGAGCCTGTTTCCGATCCCGACGAGACCGCCTGCGACCTGCCGTCACCTGAAGACCGTGCCTACGGTTCGCAACTCGAGCGCGTGATGCGAGACTGTCTCAACATGTTGCCGACCGGTGACGGGCCGAACTACCGGCTGGCGATGGAGCTCACGCTGGAGGACGAACTGAGCTACGCAGACATGACCGTGCGTTTGCAGGAACAGACTCCGCCCGGGGTTCTCATCAATGCCGAGCAGGTGCGCGGCTGGGTCCGGGCGGCCACGCAGCGTATGCGTCGGTGTGTGTCTGCAAAACTCGGCTGGGCGCGTCCGAAGCGAGGCGGCATGGCCACGGATCAAAAGGAGACGCGCGCATGACGAACGACGATCAGGAACGCTTCCGTGCGTTGGCTCTGCTGTATGTCTGCGGCAAGCTCGACGACACCGAGTCGGCATGGATGAAGCAGAAATTGACTGCGCATCCCGAATGGCAGGCGACGCTCGACGAGGAGCAGCGCTTCGCCGACACGACCCGCGAGGCTATCAATTCGAGCTACGCCGAGCGTCGTCCGCTGGTGGCATTCGACGAGTTGCCTACGCTGGCGCCGGAACGCGGCGCGCTGTCGTTGGCGGAGCGCTTGCGTGCGTGGTGGACGCGTCCGATACCGCGCGGCTGGGCGTTCGCCTCCCTTGCCGCGCTGGTGCTGGTGGCCGGTACACAGACGATGCGTCTGGCCGAAATGACATCGACGTCTGAAGACAATGGCGCAAGCGCGATGCGTGGCGCACCGGTGTCTCCGGCGCCGGGTGTGCCAATGCTTCAGGTGATCTTCGCAGACGGCACGACCGTCGCGCAACTGCGCAAGGCGATCGGCGATCTGCAACTGGATATCGTGCGCGGTCCCGACGAGGACGGCATGATCTGGCTCGCAGTGCCCGCGGGGAACGCTGTGAAGGCGCTCACGGATCTCAAGGCGACGGGGCTGCTGTCATACGGCGAAGTGGTGGACGACCTGCACTGACCGGGGGGCGCTGCCGCGCATCGACACGCAGGATCAAGGGGGCTTCGGCCCCCTTTGTTTTTGTCCGCGCGCCTGTCGCGTCGCGCGGGGATTTCGCCCGCGAAAATATTTCTCAGATTCTTTTCCGGTTTTGCCGGGGCGCTCCGAATAGGGGGTATCCGCCGCGATGCTCGATGAGCCCGGCGGGCAACGGCGCGGGCCCGTGAGACGGCCGTGCGCTCGACCCAACCCCTCAGCGTGCCGCAGATGCGACACCAAGCACTGGAGAGAAACGATGAACCAACGTGGCAAGATTTTGCGCGACACGAGCACCGGCCCCGGCCTTGTCAGCATTGGCGGTCACCAATATCCGTTCACCCTGGAAGGTGTGTGGCAATCGGAGCAGGCCCCCGCTGTGAACATGACGGTCGATGCGCTGATCGACGAAGCAGGCCAGTTGGCGCAACTGCGTGCGGTCTCCGATAGCCAGCTCGCCCGCGAGGCGACTGACGAGGCACTCTCCGCAGTCAAGCAGCGCGGTAATGCGCTCGTGGCCCGCTTCGGGGCGCGCACGCTTGGCGCGATGGGCTTGCTGGCCGTGTCCTGGTTCTTCCTGAACACCATCACGGTGCAGGTGTCGTCGAACTACAAGGTCGGCATTTCGCTGTGGAAGTTGCTGGGCCTGATCAATGCGCCGGGCGGCATGATCAACGCGCTGGGCGGCAACGGCGGCAGCGCAGGTGTGTACGGTGTAGTGGCCGCAGTCGCACTGTTCGCGCCGCTGGCCCCTTACTTCGTGCGCGATCCGCGCGCGCATCTCGCGAACCTGTTGCCGCTCCTCTTCATGGGGGTGCTGATGGCCGGCATCTACATGAACATCAGCGACGGCATTTCGCAAGCTCAGGGCGCGGCAACGATGTTCGGCGGCAAGCAGGCGGCAGACTTCGCCAGCGAACTCGTTCGTGAAGCGCTCAAGGCCGTGTCGATCGGGCTGGGGGGATATCTCGCCGTGCTGGTGAGCCTGTATCTCGCGGCAACCGGCGTGCTCGGCTGGACGGCGGCCAAGCGCTGATTCGCACCGTCGACCGACATCGACTTCACGCGTTATTCCCACCTATGAACGCACTCGAATCCCGAGTATTCCTCAATAAGGATGCCCATCATGCATACGCACACGCTCGCTCTGCAACGTAGTTTCAAACATCTTGTGCTGACGGTGGCGTTCGCCGCAGCGTCGGTCGGATTGTCGGCCTGTGGCGACAAGGCGCCGCAGGGCAAGCCCGCCGCCGACGCCGCCCCCGCAACGCCGAATCTGGCAGACGCGACTTCGCTGCGGGCCGTGGCACAGGCGCAGCAGCAGGCCGCGCAGGCGGCGCTGCCCAACGGAGATCCGGCTACGCCTGCATCGAGCTATGTCGAATACAACAGCGGCAATCAGTTGATGTTCGCGTACCTCGCGCTGGCCGACATGCCGGTCGACTACGATCAGATCGCCAATCGCATGTCGCGTGACTATGCGGGCGCGAACGACGAGTTCCGCAAGCGCGATCTGCTTGCAGCCCTCAAGCCACGAATCGATCAGGCGGTTGCGCAGGCCAAGGCACAGCGCTACTTCCGCATTACCGTGAGCAATCCTGTTCAGAAGTACGACTTCGAGAGGAAGAGCTTCCCGCTCGACAGTTCGTTGTGGGAGAGCGGCTCGTTCCGTTATTTCTACGATAACGGCGAGTACCGTCTGAGTTTCAGCAATGGAGATGGCTTCCGTTATCTGGCGGTTGCCAATGAAGACGCAGCCCGAAACATCGAGTCGATGCGCGCGCGTGGCGCGGCGCCGACGCTGGTGGTCTATGGCTACACGCAATCCGCCGACATGTCGAACAAGTCTGTCAAGGCACAAATCGTCAAGGTGGCGCTGGTCGATCGTCAGGGCAACGTGTTGGCCGAGCAATAATCCGGCCTGAGTGTGGGAGGCGCGTAATTAGGCTCGGAATCCATCTGGGAATGCCTCAAGATATGCTGTAACGTACTGCACTTAAGTGTTCCTGCCCATTGGGACTGTTGCACAACGAGCGCTCCTCCCGCGCTCGCAAAAAAATGCATTCGATTATGTCAATTCGAGCCGGCTACGATACGTGGTCCACCACGTACGACAACGACGAAAACATCACACGTGACCTCGACTCCTGGGTGACAGAGAAGCAGTTTGCGAATCAGGCTTTTCAAGCGGTCATTGACTGCGGCTGTGGCACGGGAAAGAACATTCCATTTTTTGCGGCGCGTGCGGAAAGCGTTCTGGGAATGGATTTTTCTGCGGGAATGATCGGTATCGCACGTCAAAAAGCGGTGCGGCCAAACGTCGCATTCCTGGAGTGGGATATCAGCCAGCCGTGGCCGGTGGACAGTGCTTCACATGATCTGATCAGTTGCAACCTGGTGTTGCAGCACGTGGAACGACTCGACGCGGTGTTTGCTCAGGTGCGGCGCTGCCTGAAGCCGGGAGGTCGTTTTTTCATCAGTGAGCTCCATCCCATAAAGAAGTATCAGGGCAGCATGGCGCGCTATGTCCGCAATAGCGAGGACCTGACGGTGCCTGCGTTTGACCATCAGATCAGCCACTTTCTCCAGGCGGCGCGGCAACATCAGCTTCGCCTGGTGGATATGGATGAGGCCTGGCATGACCGCGATGCTGGGCGTCCGCCCAGGCTGGTCACATTCCTCTTTGAGAAAATCTGACATAGCAAGCCCATGGACGGCACCCCGATCTATCGGATGACCCAGACCTCCTTGTCAATTTCCTGCCAGAGTGTCTCCAGAACGCCAAGGCGGGGTGCAGACTGCATTGCGACTGCCAGAGGACTGACCATGCGCACGACGTTCCCGGCCACGCCGGGTTGGCGTGGCGACAGGAAGTCCAGGTATTCCCGCGACAAGGATGAGGCGTCGATCCAGGCAGTCAGTTGTCGACATTGTTCGATCCAACTCTGTAGTGCAGCGGCAGGCATGCCTTCCTCCACGCGGCATCGATCGAGGAACTCGCGCATGGCTGCTACCGTTTTTGAGATGTCGCGGGCGATCTCGGCAACATCCGGTTCCTTTCTGACCGAACGCCGGCGATGTTGCGCCTGTGCCAGCCGTACCAACGCATCTGCGCTGACGGACGTTGCCGACAGGCCATCGAACCCGTTTAGTCTTGGGATATCGTCGGAATGCAATTTCCCACAGAAATCCAAAATGAAATAAAAGCGTGTCTGGGGAAAGCGTATGTTCGATCTGACGTACGATTTTAAGAATTTTTTATCCAGATCATCCATGGTCTGAATAGGCGATTCCAGCGTGTGCGTAGCATTCATTGCCAAGGGCGACGACTGCAAATTTGGATGAATTCGTATTTTATTTCAGATTTCGATATCGGTAGAAATGCATAAGATCAACGACATTGTCACGGTTGAAGTGGGTTCGCGTTTTATGGACGTGGCTTGGCGCGACGGGAGTGTCAGCCGTTACAGCAAGTTTTGGCTGCGTGACAATTGCGCGTGCGAGATTTGCGGCGATCATGAAAGCGGCAGCCGTTTTCAGTCGTGGCTGAAGATTCCGCAGGACGTGACGTTGCGCCACGTAGCATGGGACGGCGCTTGCCTCGATGTCGTCTGGGATGATGGTGACCATCGATCCCGGTACGCCCTTGCATGGCTGCGGAGCAACTGCCACGTGCAAGCCACGTCGCATACGCAGAAGACTCTCTGGGACATGACCTTGCCCGAGATTCCCACGGCCGACTATCGGCTGGCGTTGCACGACGATCGCGAGCGATACCGGTTACTCGATCATGTGGTTCGCTATGGCTTCGTGGTGGTGAAGAATGTCGGGACCGATCCCGCAGAAACCGCCGCGTTGACCCGGATGCTTGGCTATACGCGTGACACGCATTTTGGCGCCATCACCGATCTGCAACTGCGCGAACAAGGCAGCCATTTGTCCGATTTCCCGGTCGAGATCCTGCCGCATACCGATGAAACGTACCGACCTGTGCCCACCGGCATCAATGTTTTTCATTGCATAACGCCCAGCCGCGATGGCGGTGGCGTGTCTTCGATGACGGACAGTCACGCCTGCGCGAAACAGTTGCAAACTCTCGACGCTGCGGCGTACGAAGTGCTGTGCAAGACCCCTATTCGTCATGCGCGACGCGCCGGCAACGAAATCATTGTCTCGAATCATCCCGCCTTTATGAGGGACTCGGCGGGCGAGTTGACGGAGGTGCGTCTTAACGAGCGCACCATGTCTGCCCTGCGCATCGACCCGGAGCAGATGGATGCCGTCTATGCAGCATTGCGCAAGGCATTGGAGATTGCCTATTCCGGTGCCTATACCGTCTGGTATCCCATGGAAGCGGGTGACGCCATGGTTTTTGACAATCTGCGCGTTCTGCATGGTCGCACCGCGTTCCGAACGGAGCGACTGATTCGACAGACCAATGTGATGCGCGATGAATTCCATGCCCGCCATGCCTTCCTCGCGGAGCAACTGCATTCCATCGGAAGCAAACGCTGATTTTTAATAGTTATCTGACTGCTGTGCACAATCTTACAGAAGAACAAATATCGGCTCTGTCCAATCAATTGAATCTGGCGGACGGTCATGCCTATCGTGAATTGAGTGCGGAGGAAAGTGCAATTATTCAGAATCTCCCTCGCATCTTCATGCAAGTCGATCGCATGCAACAGAGGGAAATTGAGCTGGCCTATGTGCAAACCTTTCTCGGGGCGGCGCGCCAGACCTGTGACCACGATGCCTGGTCGTACTTCATGTGCTTCACCGCGTCGATCGGCCTGGAAGTCGTGGCGAACTACCTTCGCCTGGAAAAGCGCACCGCGGCGTTGATCGAGCCCTGCTTCGACAATCTGCATGACATCCTGCGTCGCCATGACGTTCCGTTGCAGGTATTCCCTGAGGCTTGGATGCAAAGCCGGCCTGATGAATTGCCAATGCATCTGGAGCGCCTTGAAGCGGATGTGCTGTTTCTGGTTGCGCCTAACAATCCGAGCGGAATGGAGCTGCCGCAGGAAAACCTTCAGGTCGTGATTGATTTCTGCGAAAAGAAAAAATGCCTGCTGGTGTTGGATGCGACCTTCCGCTTCTTTCAGCGGCCCGGGGCAGTCTATGACCAATACGCCATGCTCGCGCGCTCCGGGATCGATTGCATCCTGATCGAAGATACGGGCAAAACTTGGCCAACCAAGGAAATCAAGGCGCCCTTTTTTAGCGTTTCCATGGGGCTGGCGCCGCGCATCGCGCATATCTACTCCGACTTTATCCTGCACGTATCGCCGGTGGCCATCGAGTTGTTGCGGAATTTTGTCGCGTTGGGTACCGAGCAGGTGCACGCCGTCATTGCTGCCAATCGTCTGGCCTTGCAGGAGGCGCTGGAAGGAACCTGTCTCTGTCTGCAAGAGGGGGGGCGCATGAGCGTCGCGTGGTTGCAGGTCACAGGGCCGCGCACGGCCACGCAGTGGCAGGCATTGATGGCGGAACACGGCCTGTCCGTACTCACTGGCGTGCAATTTTACTGGGCCCATCCTCACGCAGGTGAGAAATACCTGCGCGTGGCGCTCCAGCGCAATCCTGCGATGTTCCAGTTGGCCTGTACCCGCTTGCGTGCTCTGCTGACGGCTGAGGGTTGAAGCATATGTCCGAGGTATGCAATCTGTTGGCGTCCTGGAACCCTGCTCCGGCGCATCATCTGCGACATGTCCGATTGGAAGAGGATATCCGCGACGCCTTGCAAAGCGTACGTTTGCGGCAGCCTGCGCTTGCGGAAAGAATCCGTCTGCTCGAATTAAGCGCCGCGGTTGGCGTGCAACATGCCTTTCTGGGATTTCCGGCGGCATCACCACAAGAGTACGCCCGCTGCACAGCGCTGGCCCGGCATGTCCATGACCGGAAGTTGCCGATAGAACCTGTGTTCATGGCCCGCGCCGTGGAGGCCGATGTTCAGGCGATTCTGGCGATCCGCGACGCGACGCAGGCCCCCATGGCTGCGGACATTTTTATCGGCATCAGCGATTTACGGCTGCGGGTCGAACACTGGACGTTCGAACAAGCACTGCAAAAGCTCGAGAAAGCGTGTGCTTTGGCCGCACGGGAAAACTTGCCGTTCCGGGTGTCGTACGAAGATGCTTCCCGCGCAGGGCCGGAAGCGCTGACCCGGGGGCTGCAAGCGGCGACCGGCTGGGGTGCCCTCATCGTCGTGATTTGCGACACCGTGGGTGACTGTGTTCCCGAAGGGGCTCGGCGCCTGACCGAATTCGTGATGAATGTGCTCGCACGGATCCATTCCTCCGTGGAAATGGGCTGGCATGGCCACAATGACAAAGGCTTGAGTCTGGCCAACGCGTGGGCGGCCGCCACGAGCGGTGCGTCAATGATAAGCGGCACTTTTCTGGGCGTCGGAGAGCGCACCGGCAATACGCCGCTGGAGCAGTTCATCTGGTTGTTGCGGGAAGCCGGCAATAGCCACTTCGCTCTGGAGCCCATGGCTAGCTTATGTGCCCTTTTGGCCGAATCCGCGGGCATCGGCATTGCCCCGCAGGCGCCGCTGGTCGGCGCCGATGCTTTCAGTACTTCCACGGGCACCCATGTCGCCGCAATTCTCAAGAGCCGCGACTTCGGTGAGGCATATGAGGACCTGGTCTACTCGGCCGTGCCGGCGCGCGCGCTCGGTCGCGAGCAGGCTTTGTTGCTGGGGCCGGGCAGCGGTCGCGCCGCGGTGGAGTATGCGTTGCATGTCTGTGGTGTGGACGTGCAGCCGGAACGGGTCGCGCGTCTTTGGGCGTATTGCCGTAGCCGCCAGGGCTGTCTGACGGGCGTGGATGAGATCCGCTTCGTCGTCGAGCAATTGCTTCGGGACGAGGCGTCATCCCCGGCGGGAGCGTCGTCATGAGCTCCCGGCCGGTTGCGGTCGGGCCGGTGCTTGGGCCCGCGCTGGCGGACGCACTGCATCAGTATTTTGTCCACGCCGATGTGCAGCAATTGCTGGCGCAACTCCGGGTCTTGATGCCCATCCCCTTTTCGGGGGTGGTGCTGTATGGCAGCCTGGCGCGGCGTCCGTTGCCGGCGGAATTCGGCGACTCGGATGTCGACTTGCTGCTGCTGACCGATGAGCCTGCCCACGGCGGTATTTTCGGTTTTGCACAGGAGGTTCAGGTGGATCTTCATGTGCAAACGCGCGCTGCGACACTGGCTGACCTCGCGTCAAACTGGGTTTACGCAGATGCGCGAATTCTCTGGGACGCAAGGCCACCCGAACTGCTGCAATGGCAAAGCACGCTGCGAGCCTGGAAGAGCGCTCACCGGCCCGAGTGGAACGAGGTGGATCGTTTGCGCAATCAGGTTTGGGCTGAGCGACTGATCCGTCGGCTGGAGAAGCTGGCTCCCGTGGATGAAGGGAAAGCCTGGCTGCTGTCGTCACGGCTGATTGCCGCCATACCGCAGTTCCATGCGCACGTGCGTGGCATGCATACCACGTCGTTTAGCCAATGGTGGGGTGCGTTGGCGGTCAGCGACCCGCTGTTGCATGACCGGCTGGACCAATACCTTTGCGCCAGACAACTCCGCCCGCAAACACTGAGAGAGATTTTTGCTCTGATTTTCGAGGCTCCCGTGCCCTGCGATCCCGGTCAATCGGTGCCTATGCCATGACACGCCCCCGTATTTCGGTGCTGCTCGCCGTTTTCAACGGAGAAGCGTTCCTGTCGCAGCAGTTGGAAAGCCTTGCTGCGCAGTCGATGTTGCCCGATGAGCTGGTTGTGTGCGATGACGCATCCACGGATGCCAGTTGGCACATACTGGAACGCTATGCAGCGTGCGCTCCCTTTGCCGTACGGATGCAGCGGAATGAAAAAAATCTGGGCTATTCCCGGAATTTCGGTTGCTGTCTGGAAATGGCGCAAGGAGAGATTCTGTTTTTCTGTGACCAGGACGATGTCTGGTTTCCGGAGAAAATTGCATCTGTGGTGCAAAAAATGGAGTCCCGGGACGATGTTCTGCTGGTGATCCATGACGGGAAACTGGTGGACGAGAATCTGATATGGCAAGGCGCATGCAAGCTTGGACAGGTAAAGGCCTTGTATGCGCCGGAGAGATTCGTTACCGGATCGCTGACGGTGATCAGGAGGCCTTTGGCCACGCTGGCCCAGCCGCTGCCCGACCAGATCAGTCATGACGTGTGGATCCATGCGCTGGCCCTGGCGTTGGATGCACGTCAGATCGACCCGCAGCCTTTGCAACTTATCCGACGGCATGGGCGGAATGCCTCCCTCGGGCGTAGCAGCACACTTAGGCCATTCACACGCTGGCAGGCGATGCTATTACGCTGCCGATGGCGCGATCATCAGTATTGGGAGGAGGAGGCGTATGTGGACCGGGAGGTCGTCCGACGTTTACGGTTCCGAGCTCAGACGGTTGGCCCGTTCATCCGTAGCGACTTGCCTGTACGCCTTGCCCGGCTTCTGCGCAGAGCCAAGCGTATTGAGCGTTGGCGAAGCTGGCCGGGAAGCCGCTTTCTATTCAAATTCTTGTAACACGTGAGGCCCTTGATGTATTTGCCCGTGACATATCTTGATGGGTTCCGTCTGGACATCCAGGGAGCGCGTGACTATGGCACGCCGTTGGCGGATGCCTATCAGCTCGCCACACCTTATCCGCATGTTGTGGTGGACGATCTTTTCCCGCCGGACATCGTAGCGCGCTTGTGCCGGGAATTTCCCTCCGCCGAGGTAGATCATTATCTTTATGACATTGGTTACCGTGGCAGTTTGAAAAGACAGTACTCGCCAGAAAATTGCAGTTCTTTTTGCCGGCAGTTTTTTCAGTTATTGAATTCGGCGCCATTTCTGGAGTTTCTCGGCGCCGTGTCGGGTATTTCGGGTGTCCTTGGAGATCCGTACTTCGAAGGGGGTGGTTTCCATGAAATATTGCCCGGCGGGAAACTGGGAATTCACCGCGATTTCCGCATCCATAAGCGCCTTTCTTTGCTCCGAAGGTTGAATGTCATCCTGTATCTGAACGAAGGCTGGGAGTCCGGGTTTGGTGGGGACCTGGAGTTGTGGAGCCGCGACATGCAGCGCTGTGTGCAGAAGGTCGCACCCGTGATGAACCGATGCGTTATTTTTGCGACGGACGACTGTTCGTTTCATGGTCACCCTGATCCGCTGAGCTGCCCGTCGAACCGCTCCCGGCGCTCCCTTGCGACGTACTACTACACTGCCTCCGAAAATATCTTCGACGAGATTCCGTCGAGGCGCACTCATTTCGTCGCTCGGCCGGGTGAGGCTGAGGACATTAGGATTGCATTGCGCGAGGCCCAGGTTAACTCGGTAAGTTGAGTCTGGTTTGATGAAGCAGGAGCGATTGGCGGTTGCCGCGCCGAAACGACGCCGATGCGGCTCTTATGTGCGCGAGATCGGGCTGGCACCAGAGAACATCGTCAATCGTGACTTCGGCGCAGCGACACCGAACGAGAAATGGCTCGCCGACCTGCTTCAGTTGTTAGTAAGCACGAGGTGATGCGATTTGATTCGAGATGGTTTGCTGTGCAGTGCTAAAGTGGGCTTCCTCGGTCGCTGTTGTTGCTTGGGGAGGCTCAATTCCCGCTTGCGCCAGCATCCAAAACTCAATCTTGTCATGCCACATTCGTAACATGTCGAGCGGCCTGCGTCTATAGTGCTTTTCAGCCAGCGCTGACGGCTTGTGCCCCTGAATCTGTGCCACGACGCCTACGGGAACCTAGCACCATTCGGATAGTGTGCCGAAGGATCGGCGCGGGCCGTGTAGCGTTACATGAGGCAGACCGGCGGATTCGATAGCCTGGTTGTGCGCGTAGCGCGGTTCGGCAATCCGTCCCTTCCCCGAATTGAGGCTGTGAAACACCCAGGGGATGGCTCCCATTTCTGTCCGCGTTCTTCCAGGCTGCGCAGGCGGCGTTTGCTCGGTGGCGTTTCATTGAGTTGCTTCAGATTGAGCAATAGGGAGGCCAGAAAGGGCGTGAGGGGAATTACACGCCCGGTTTCGATCTTGTCTGCGATCTGAAGACTTCGCCACTGGAAGTCGACATTTTCCCAGCGCAGGGCAGCGAGTTCCTCCCGGCGCGCGCCGGTGATAAGCAAGACCTGCAAATACGCGGACTGCACTGGACGCGCAGCGCGATGCGCTCGATCACGTCCGCACTTACGCCTACGAGCATCACCTGCTCACCCGTTACACGGACTTCAACGGCTACGCGGTCCACCTGGAATGGACGTGGCGAGGGCAACCCCTTGGCGCGGTGGCACCGACAAACCCTGCCGACGCGCGTTGCTCGCGCACCTGACCTGTCCGTGAAATTTCGTACCAAAGAAATCTAGAGATAATGGCTCCTCAGCTCAGATGAGGAGTTGGTATGAAGAAAAGCCGGTACAGCGACGAACAGATTGTGCGGATACTGCGCGAGGCAGATCGAGACACAGTGCCTGAGGTGGCCAAGCGCCACGGCGTGAGCGAGGCGTCGATTTACGCTTGGCGAAAGCGCTTCGGTGAGATGGTCAGCGATGACATCAAGCGCCTCATGGCACTCGAAGCGGAGAACGTCCGACTGAAGAAGCTGGTCGCCGACCAGGCGCTCGATATCCAAGTCCTGAAGGAGATCGGCGCAAAAAAGTGGTGAGCGTGCAGGCTCGCTGTGAGCAAGCCCGGTTTGCGATGGCAAGGGGCTTGAGCCAACGGCGAGCGTGCACGCTGATGCAGGTCAGCCGTTCGAGCTTGGGTTACGAGCTCAAGATGCCGAGCAAGAACGCGCCAGTGATCGATGCGATGCGAGCATTGTCGGGGCAATTCCCGCGCTTCGGTTCGCGTCGCATTCGAGTATTGCTCGGGCGTGAAGGCATCGTGGTCGGTCGAGACCGTTGTGCTTCGCTCTGGGCGCAGGCCGGCCTGCAAGTACCAATGAAACGTCGTAGACGCCGCGTGGCAGGCAGTCGTCCAAGACCCCATGCGCCAGCAACCCGCAACTCGGTCTGGTGCTATGACTTCGTATTCGATGCCTGTGCGAACGGCCAGCAAGTTAAATGCCTGACGGTGGTCGATGAATATACGCGGGAGTGCCTGGCGATTGATGTGGCGGGATCGATTCGCTCGCGTCGAGTCATTGAAGTGCTGAGCCGGTTAATTAGCGTGCACGGCGCGCCACGTTATCTGCGCTCAGACAACGGGCCGGAGTTTGTCAGCACAGCGCTGTTGAAATGGGCAGTCCAGGAGCAGATTGAGACGGCACTGATTGACCCCGGCAAACCATGGCAGAACGGCACCAACGAGAGTTTCAACGGAAAATTTCGTGATGAATGTTTGGCGATGGAGTGGTTTCGCAATCGGATCGAGGCGAAGATCGTGATCGAGGACTGGCGCACTCACTACAACGAAGTGCGCCCGCATTCGAGTTTGCAGTACCTGACCCCGGCTGAATTCCGTCGGGTTAGCGAATGTAGTTCAACCACCGGGGCTGTGATTCTCTAGACACCCGTGGTACGAAAATATCCGTCAGGTCACCGCGCGCTATGCGTTTGAGGCACGGCTCCGGGCATCCGCTTCAGGCCGATGGCGGCCGTAGTCCTTCGGCCGCTTACGGCCCGAAGCGGACGTCTGGCCTCACGTTGTATGTGTCCGTTTTCAGTAGGAAGCGTCCAACGGAGGGCGGACTGCAACCAACCGGCAGCAGACCTACCTTGTTCGCGCTCAAGCGCCCGCCAAGTGTCTCAGGGCAAACAGTCAGGCCAATCGATTGAAAAACACTTCGAATATGCGGGTTGATTGCGTCATTCATCGAAAGATAGATGGCGAACGAACCACTCCATAGCACACTGGCTCGTCACCTCGAAGTGTTTCGCATAGAGCGTAAAGTGCCTCGTGAAATCATCGCAAGTTGTTTGGGTGGTAGCGCATCCTCATACGCACGCAGGCACAGATCGGTGGCCGTCAACGTGCCTGCGTCGGCCTCGATCATCAACAGCGGCGTCGGGGAGATGCGTGTGATGTACTCCGCAGGTTCGTTTTCGCGCGATCGCTCTGCGCTGCGCAACGTCACCTCGTTTCGCCACTGCGGCGCGAACGCTGCTGTGCCTGCATAAAATGCGTGGCTGTCGGCTCCCGCCATCGCGCGTGGCTCTGCAGGATCGACACTCGTCGCAGGCAAGATGTCTGGGGTGCCCCCCGACGAAGCATTGCGCGCGGTCCGCCTCGAACGCCCTAACAACGCGGTAACGTGATCTGCGCGTGTCCGACGCAATGCCGATTGATAACGATTGATCTGCGGCAGCTGCGAAACCACACATTTCACTCGGCGATCGACCGCCGCAACCTCAAGCACATTGCCACCGCTGAAACTTGAACCCCAGATCCCTATGCGTGTGCCGTCCACGTCTGCCCGAGTCGAGACGTAGGTAATCGCGTCGCGATAGCACCGTTTCTGCAACGCCGGATCAACTTCCTGGCGCGGTATCCCTTCGCCGTCACCGAAATTGCGATGGCCGTAGACGAGCACAGCAAAACGTGCGCCAGCGAACGCCTCAGCATAACGATCGAGATATTGCCCCTTTACCGCCGAGAACCCGTGCGCCATCACGATGGCCGGGTGTTCACCCGCACGCCGCGATTGAATGGGCAGATAGAATCAGCCGCGCAGAAGCGCGCCCTCTGAAAGAAACGCCACGTTTTGACGTCCCATTGCGTATCCCTCTTGAATCAGGTGCGCCCGAGTTTTGGCGCTCAGGTCTCACGTTACGCAAGTAAGGCGCGTGTTGCGCTGCAAGTCAGGACATGCCCTACGCCAATTCGGACAATCTGAAATACGAGCTC
Source organism: Pandoraea apista (assembly GCF_001465595.2). NCBI lineage: Bacteria > Pseudomonadati > Pseudomonadota > Betaproteobacteria > Burkholderiales > Burkholderiaceae > Pandoraea > Pandoraea apista. Next base: position 493,204 of record NZ_CP013481.2, read on the forward strand.
GGCGTGGTTCCCGTTACGAGACGAAACATCGCCGCAAAGGCGCCCGGTGCCTCGCCGCCGCGGTCGAGTCTCGCCGCGACTCGCTTTCCTATCTTGATGTAGAGCCTGACGGCGCGGATGTGCTCTTCGTATGTGTACATGAACTACCTCCAAGTAGTCCAAGATTTTGTCCGCATCCCCGATGCAGTTGAACATTGTTCCCTCGGACACAACGTCCCTAGCTACCTCGGATCCACTTTGCGTGAAATTCCGCACTCGTCGAGCACCGAGCAAGAAGACGCGAAATAAATTCATGTCGATGCCGATGATATTCATTTGACTTATGGTATCGGCATTTACGACGCATTTGACGGATATTCCCCCCATTTCTAGACTCCATCGAAATGATTCGCCGACATGGCGAGAGTAGCCACATTGCGACCATGGCCGAGCCGACATGTCGGGTGTCAAGGGCCTAAGCCGACCTGGAGTTGCTTTTTATTGATCGCGGAGTAGGCGCGGCAGCGTGACTCAGCATTCGCTCGAGGCCGGGATTGTCGCCTTTTTGCGAGGCAAATTCCTGTTCAATCAGCCCATCGATTTCCCGTGGGTAGATGCCGAATTCTTGCCGAATTTGTTGCACACTCTCAATTGCTCACGGTCGAAATAATAAGCAAATAATTAGTACTGCATATCATATAAAAGGCCACAAATGAAGGCCATTCGCATTTTTTTTCTAACCACAAAATAGGTGTTGGATATGCGCTTCAAGTATGGATTTGTTGCATTGCTGATGGGGGTTTCATTTTCCGCGCTCGCACAGAGCTCAGTCACGATTTACGGGGTGATTTCAGATGGGATTGGATACTTCAATAACGAGGGTGGGCATTCCAACGTCCGGCTTGTCAGTGGCGCGAATCAGAACAACCGTCTCGGTTTTCGTGTGAATGAGGACCTGGGTGGCGGCATATCCACGATCGCAACGCTGGAGAACGGATTTGACATCAACCAGGGGTCGCTGGGTCAAGGCGGAAGAATGTTCGGCCGGCAAGCTTTCGTCGGGCTGTCAAGTCGAGAATACGGCACGATCACGATCGGACGCCAGTATGACGTGCTGTGGGACTATCTCGACCGAATCGAACCTCATGCAATGGGGCCAGGGCTTGCCACTAGCATAGGCAGCAACGACAACATTGAGGGCAATTTCCGCTACAGCAATTCGGTAAAGTACAAGAGCCCTGAGTGGAAGGGGCTGGAGTTTGAAGCGCTCTACGCTTTCAGCAACAAAGCTGGCGACTTCACACAGAATCGCGCATACAGCGCCGGTATCAATTACGCCTGGGGCTCGCAACGCTACGCATTGACCTACCTGAACATTGATCAGCCGGGCACGACCAACTCGTCAGGTGCGGTCAGTAACGACTACTCAGGCGGCGCATTCCAGTTGTTTCATACCAGCCCGCTGTCGCCCAATGTCGGCGTACAGCGGCAACGCGTATTCGCTGGCGGTGCGGAGAATGCGTTTGGGCGGGTGCGTCTTGGTGGCATCATCTCTGATGTTCGATATTCCTATCTGGACGGCACCAGCCTGCATCTCGATAACTTCGATCTTACCGCCGTCTACAACATTTCTCCGGCACTCGATATCTCGGCGGCCTACGTCTACTCGATGGGACACTATGGCGGGATCGATGCGTCGTCTCACTGGAATCAAGTGCAATTAGGCGCGGACTATTATTTGTCGAAGCGCACAGACGTTTATGCCTACGTCAATTATGTGAGGGCATCGGGCTCCCGAGCGACCGCTGTACTCTTCCTTGCCGCGGCGGCCTCCAGCACGAACACGCAGACCGCGCTGCTCGCAGGCATCCGACACAAGTTTTAAGCGTCAGACGCTGGTCGCAATTTCGCCAGCGTGATCCTTGAGGTGCTGGGGGGCTCTCATCGATTCACATTGGCATGTTGCGACCAGCGACCGATATCGATCTCGTGATTTTTCACCCGCAGCGCCGGAAATTCGTTCAGATTTTCCACACTTCCAAGACTACTTGGCGCGAAGTGTGTCAGGACCAACTTCTATCGAACCCCTGAATGACATCGGTCAGCAATCGCCTCATCCAAACGTTCGCTTCGTCTGATTCGAAACCTTCGTGCCAGTGCAGGGTGACAGCTGCGTGGGGTAGTTCAACGGGGAACTCGTAAATGCGCAGTGCGCTGTCTTGCGCGAATACTGCCGCGAGATGGTGAGGAACCGTGGCATACAAATCTGTGGCCGCCAAAACGTCCGGTAAAGCCACGAAATGCGGCACCTCCAATACGACATTGCGCTTCACTCCTTGCTGCACGAATGCGGCGTCTATAGCGTGGTGACTGTGCTCCGCAGACGACACTTGTACGTGCCTGGCCTCCATTAGAGTGTGAAGGCGTATCGTTCTTCCGCCCGGCAAACCTTTCCGCTTTCGCGTGATGCAAACATAAGTTTCGTCGAAAAGCGGCAAGCTGCGGGTGCGAGATTTCAGTGCGGGCAGATTACCTACAGCGAAATCGATATTGCTGCAGCGCAATGCCTCCTCGATCTCATCGGCCGGCAGCGGGAAAACGCCAAGACGCACATTCGGCGCAGTCTGGCGCAACAACTCACATATAGCCGGTAGGTACGCGAGCTCACCGGCATCGGAGATCGAAAGCCGAAACGTGCGGCTGCTGACCAACGGCTCGAATCGTTCGGCATACCGCAGTGCAACTTGAACGGATTCCATTGCTTTCGAAACGATGGTCGCGATTTCCAATGCCGCAGCTGTCGGCCGCATCCCGGTTCGAGTGCGAACAAATAGTGGGTCGTCGAAGAGTGTGCGAAGCCTGCCGAGACAGTGGCTGACTGCCGGTTGCGAAAGCGAAAGGCGCTCCCCTGCTCGCGTAAGGCTTCGCTCTTCCACAATCGCTTTGAATACGCGCAACAGATTGAGGTCTATACCGTCGATCGAGTTCATGATATTCGGCTGGCTTATGTTGGTGGAATTTTAGATCAATTTGACGCATGTATTCAAGTCACTGAAACTTGAATCCGCATCGACAAATCATCACCCCCAACTCCTCAGACAAAAATGAGCGAACCTACATATCAAACCATCGACGTGAGCGACCTGAAGCGTCGCGTGAAGGCGGACCGTTTTTTGCCTTCGCTTTACTACGATCCGTCACTCTTCGAGGCCGAGCTTGAGCGAATCTTCTACAAGACCTGGATTTGGGTCGCGCATGAAAGCGAGCTAGTTAACCCGGGTGATTTTCGTACCACTTTGATTGGCCGCCAACCGGTGATCGTGGTGCGCGACAAAAACGGAAGCGTCAACGTTTTTGAGAACCGTTGCCGACACCGCGGCGCTACTGTTTGTGAGCAACACAAGGGGAACGCGAAGTCTTTCACCTGCCCCTATCACAGCTGGTCGTACGGATTGGACGGCGCACTGCGAGGTTTGCCGTACAGCGACGGTTATGAGGGAGTCATTGAGAAGTCAGAGTTGCCACTCAAGGCGCTACGCGTTGGCATCTATCAGGGATTGATTTTCGCGAGTTTCAATCACGAGATTGAGCCTCTCGAGGATTTTCTTGGCAACGCGAAGCCGTGGATCGACCTCTTCATGAAGCAGGGTGCCGGGTATCCGATCAAGACGAACGGTGAACACAAGTTCAAGTTCAAAGGAAACTGGAAGATTCAGCTCGAGAACACCACTGATCTTTATCACTTCCCTGTGGTGCACAAGTCGTGGATGGATTCGATCGATGAGGAGACGGCCACCGCAGTGACCAGCTTTATTTCGAGCGATAAGGCCTTCTGTCGTTCGTTGGGCAATGGGCACAGCATTGCGGTGCAAGTGCCAGAGCTCATGAACATCGAGACTGACGACGGGGCGCCCCTGCCTGAGCGGTTCGAGCCGCTAGCGAAGTCGCTGCGTGAGAACCATTCGGAAGAAGAGGTTCGCCGCATCGTTCGGTCGCTGATGGGCGTCGGCTTCAACGTTAACCTCTTTCCTAATCTTGCGCTCTCGATGGCGTTCTTCCGAGTGCTTCGGCCTATTTCCGCCGACGAAACGGAAATTCGGCACATCGCGTTGGCCATGGACGGAGGGCCGGAAGAGGCAAATCGCGAGCGACTGCGCATTCACGAGAACTTCCAAGGCCCCTTCGGCTTTGGCAGCCCTGATGATGCGGAAGCGTGGGAGCGTGTCCAGCGAGGATCTTACGCCGGCCCGGACGTCCCCATTCTTCTTAACCGAGGCATCAATCGTGAAGTGACGCTGCCGAATGGCGACATTAACGGTCACTCTACCGACGAAACTGGTATGCGCGCTGGCTACGCAAAGTGGCTGGAGTTGATGGAGAAAGGACAATGAGTCTAGAAAATACGTCACTTGCCGTGCCGACCGTGGCCCGCGCTATCGAGCTGGTTTGGAAAGAAGCAGAGCTGCTGGATCGAAAAGAATACGCGGAATGGCTGCGTCTGTGGAATGCAGAAGGGATTTACGTCATTCCGATCGACCCCGCGACCAGTGATTTCTACGCGACGCTCAACTATGCGCTGGACGACCATGAGATGCGGAAGAAGCGGGTCGAACGTTTGATGTCGACATCCTCGCCGTCAGTCTCGAATGCGGCGAAGACAATCCGGACGGTGTCACGGTTCAACGTTGTTCGCGACTCGGATGGAATCGTCGACCTCCGTTCTGCGCAGATCGTCGTTGCTTACCGCCAAGGAAATGCTTCGCTGTTCGCTGCAGAGGTGGAACATCGGATCGACGTGTCAACCCAAGATGCACGCTTAGTGCAGAAGATCGTTCGGCTGGTCGATTCTTTGGACTCGTTGGCTGCCATCAGCTTCCTGCTCTGATTGAAAAATGTTCCGCCTTCGGCGCACGAAATCGCTCCGGCGGCGGAACCCTCATTAACTAGCAATCTTATCGATGCTTGAAAATGAACGATCAAAATCTTATTGAGGAAGTCCGCGCCTTGCGGAACACAGTAAACGAGCTTGCCGCTGAGGCGGACATCCGACGCATCGTCGCACGGTACATGTTTCTGTGCGATATCCCCTTGCCTGCCACGGGTGTTGCGCTTGAGGATCGCGTGAAGGAAATCGTAAGCCTCTATAGCGAAGATGCGATTTGGGAGGGAGTGGGCGCGCATTACAACGCGCAATTCGGACGCTTCGTCGGGCGCGAGCAGATTTACGCACATCTATCAAAGTTCTTCGAGCCTCGCGATCCGAAGATGATTCTCAACTGCCACTACCTTACGTCGGAGCAAATTCATGTCCGGGGCGAAACGGCGGAGGGTCAGTGGGTACATTTTCAGCCGTGGATCTTCGAGGATGGTTCGTCTGTCCTTCGGTCCAGTCGTATTAATAACGCGTTCAAGAAGGTGGACGGTGTTTGGAAGATGTCGCGCTATCGCACAGAGAACGTTTATATCGCGCCGCTTCCGAACAATTGGGCGACCAACGTCGCCAGCACGTCGATTCTGATGGAGACAGCGTAAGCCATTGGTCCCCTGGCAGGGGCCGCGATGTGTCCGTTGACGCCCGCGGTCCTCTACCACGTTACTGCCAAGCTTAAACGCGAAATTTGATTATGCAATCGACAGGCAAGACAACCTATACGGTGCGAGTCAACGAGATCAATGAAGAGGCGGTGGGGATACGATCCTTCCGTGTTTCTCGAGTAGACGGATTGCCGTTGGAACCCTATGAGCCAGGTGCTCATGTGGACGTTACCAGCCCTAGTGGCATAACACGCCAGTACTCGTTATGCGGTGATCCCGACGTTCGCGACGAATATCTCTTCGCCGTAAAGCGTGAAGAAAAATCGCGAGGGGGCTCGATATCCCTTCACGATGATGTGATGGTCGGTACGCAGTTGCTGATCGGTCGCCCCAGGAATCTCTTCGCGCTTGAGTCTCTGGCCAGCCACACTGTTCTGTTTGCCGCTGGAATTGGCATTACCCCGCTGCTCAACATGGCGTATCGGCTAGTGCGATTGCAACGCAAGTTCGTATTGCATTACTTCGTTCGCAGCAAGGCACACGCAGCGTTCTCAGAGATATTGCTTGCCCCTCCGTTCGCGCAACATGTTCACATGCACGTCAATGAGCCGCGGGACGGGATCGAACGCACGATGCATGAGGCGTTAGACCAAGCTGGTGGAAGTGCACATGTCTACACCTGTGGTCCATCGCCGTTCATGGAGTTGGTGGAAAAGATCGCGGAAAACTATGTTGCCGCGGACTCCGTTCATCTTGAGCGTTTCGAGGTGGCACCTGATCCTATATCTGAGGATAACGAGCTTGAGACCTTCAATGTGAAGGTCGCCAGTACCGGACAGATAGTGCGCGTGGAGAAAGGTGTGTCTATCGTTGAAGCATTGGCGACGATCGGGGTAGACGTGGACACTTCGTGTGCCGAAGGAGTCTGCGGGACCTGCGTTGTCGATGTCGTGGAGGGTGATCCATCGCATCGAGACCAATGCTTGAGCAAGAAAGAACGAGCATCCGGGAAAGTAATTTGCAGTTGCGTTTCCCGCTCTCGCTCACCGCTTTTGATCCTAGACCTTTAGAGGGTGCGAAGGAATTGACGCGGCAGCCTCCCTTCCAAAAACGATGAATACCGGAGAAAACACATGGACGCAATGATGAAACGACTTGCCGTACTCGAGGCCGAACACGCTGTACGCAGGACGATGGCCCGATATATGGCGCTCTGTGATGTCCCTAACGGCGGAGTAGAAGGAGAAACTCTAAAGGACCTGTTTGCGAGCGATGCCATTTGGCAAGGGATTGGCCCCCACTATGCGAACAAGTTTGGATACTTGCAAGGGCACGAGCAAATCATCGGGATGCTAAATCGATATCATCCTCCCGTGCCGCACTTCACGCTGAACGTGCACTTTCTGACGACCGAAACGATTGAGGTGAACCCTGATGCAGAGTTTGCCAAGGGTCGATGGATTATGCTGCAGACATCAGCGTACGTCGCAGGAAATTCCGAATTGATTGGTGCCAAGTTGGAAATCGATTTCAAGCCATCGGTAGACGGTACCTGGTTGATTCAGCACTTCCGTACGCAGCGCCTCTTCGATGCCCCTGCACAGCTCAATCCGGCAGTGCAGCTGGATCATGCTGCGCAACAATGAAGCAATAAGTGCATCCGCAAGCCCAATGTCTACTGACACGACTTGCGGATCACCTCAGATAAAAGATTGCGAAGCCAAACGTTTCCGCCATCGGCGTGGAAGTTCTCATGCCAGTGCAATGAGACCTCGGCCTTAGGAAGGGAAACGGGCGGCTCATAGATCCTGAGCTGGCCATTTCTAGCCGCCAAGGTACTGGCAAGCCTTCGAGGCACGGTCGCAAAAATGTCCGTCACTGCCAGAATCTTCGGCAATGCCGAGAAATGTGGCACTTCAAGAGCTATCTTTCGATTCACCCCTTGCAATCGGTAGGCGGAATCGACCGACTGGCGATAGTGTTCCTGCGATGGGACGTGGACGTGGAATCCCGCTAAAAAATAGTCGATGTCAACGATGTGCCCCGGGGGCAATTCGGCGCGTGATCGCGTCACGCAAACATACGACTCTTCAAACAGTACTTCCGCCCGAGTCTTCAATCGCAGGCCAGGTAGATTCCCGATCGCAAAATCGATGCGATTCGATCGCAGACCATCCTCTACCAAATCGTAAGGCAGCGGGTCGACCGTGATCTTGACGTTCGGGGCGAGGCTATTGAGCGCGCTACAGATCGGGGGAAGGTAAACCAATTCGCCTGCGTCGGACAGCGAGAGTCTGAATGCGCGTTCGCTTCGCATCGGGTCGAACGACTCCCCATAGCGCAACGCATCCCTCAATGTCAGAAGCGTACGCGAAATCGGGGACTCGAGCTCTAACGCTAAAGGCGTGGGCTGCATCCCAGTACGGGTCCGCACGAAAAGCGTGTCGCCAAACAAAAGCCGCAAACGGCTTAGCGAGTAACTAATTGCCGGTTGCGACAACGCGAGTCGCTCCCCCGCCCGCGTCAAACTACGCTCCTTCGCAATCGCATCAAAAACGCGCAGCAGATTCAAATCGATACTGTCAACCGTCGTCATGGCAGTGCTGTGCTTTTAGCTGTGGGATGTCGTTGGGTACACATAGCTTGCGGAGTCGATTCTCAAGCAGAACCTTTTGCGAGGCAACGACCTTGGGATTTTCCCCTAGCCCGTCGGATTTTTCGCGACCGGAATGGGCAGCGTCTGAACTGATTTTGCCTCGATCGCCTCTCCGACGCCATTGTGCTGCGCTCCCTAAATAGCCGCGTACGGCGGGCTATGTGACATCGCTGACGGTCCGTCAAAAGGCCGATGTCCGATCGCAGCCCTCTCATTGTCGAATGAGACATTCGTCCCGCTGATGATGGTGCGATTTTAGATGAATTTGTTGAATTAGCGGGTGGGCGCGAAAATTTGCTCATCGATACCTGACACGTGAATCGCCGGATTTCGATGACTATCCAGTGTGCAACTGAATCCACGGGAAGGCGCATCAGGGGGCTGCTATCGGAGGCTCCAGGCACCTTGCGTTGGGAGCGGATACGCGGCGTTTCCTTGGCGCTGGAAACTAAGTTTATGGGGAAGACTCGTTGTGAATGAATTGCTCTCTGAATTTTCGTTGGGCTCGGGTGATCGCACGATCGTGATCAAAGACTCGATCGATATCAAGGGATTGAGGACCTCCATGGGGAGTCGAGCTTTTGCGTCCGATAGTCCGGCCGCCTCTCACGCTGAAATCGTCGATCTTTTGATCGATGCCAACTGGAGAATCGTGGGCAAAGCGAACATGCACGAACTGGCGTTCGGCATGACTGGCATCAACGACTACGCTGGCACACCGACCAACCCCCAAGGTGAGGAACTTATCCCTGGAGGATCGTCAAGCGGGTCCGCTGCTGCGGTAGGTCGGGGGCTCGCTCAGGCTGCAATCGGCACCGATACTGGTGGCTCCATTCGCGGTCCGGCGTCGTGCTGTGGCGTTATAGGTTTAAAGCCGACGTTTGGTCGAGTGAGCCGTATCGGTGTGCTTCCGATGGAATCATCTCTGGACTGCGTTGGCCCCTTTGCCCGATCGATGTCTGTAATTACCGATGTCATGTCGGCAATCGCTCCGAATTTCGATAGCAACGCAGCCGACTTCAAGCGAGTGAACGCTGCTGGGGTTCGCGTGGGCATGGTGCGGGCTCAAGCGGATTCGGCGATCACAAGCGCTATCAAGACGACGATTTATGAAAGTGGCTTGGCTCACGCCGAGCTCGATCTCCTAAAAATCTCAGACGCGTTCAATGCTGGCCTCACCGTAATCAACGCGGAGACGTGGCTTGCGTTTGGACACCTTTGCGGGAAAGCCCTGCTAGGGCCGGACATCGAGGCTCGCCTGCTGTCCGCTTCCCGTGAGTCGCCTTCATCGATTGCTGCGGCGGAGGTTGTGCGAAAGGTTTTTACGGCAGAGGTCGACAACGCTCTCGACCAGTTCGATGTTCTTGTTCTGCCCACGATGCCGGCGCCGCCGATAACGCTAAACGCCGCTCGGGGCGGGGCATCCGTAATCGGCTTGTCCTCCCTCATTCGTCCGTTCAATTTGAGTGGCCATCCAGCAATCAGCATTCCCGTTCCCGTGTTTGGCCACGTCGTTCTGGCGGGACTGCAGGTTGTTGGTAGACGCGGTGCCGACGAGAGGATTTGTGCAATTGCTCAGTTGCTGGAGGCATCGATGAGTTCGCGGCTCAGGATGCATAGGCAACTGCAACATCAACACAGCTAATCATCTCGATTCTGACCCATTGGTCGGTGCGCAGGGGTTTGTTGGTCGGCGTTTCGGGAAACATGAAATCCCGAATTTTCATCAAGAGAAATCATAGGATGGCAGTTCATTTTTATAAGGCTTGAGGCTATGAGCATTGCGGCGGAAATTTCAGACAACGCGCAGGTCAGTACGACGGATAGCGATAAGAAGCGCATCCGTCGAGCCGTTTTGACCTCGGTGATCGGACAGATACTGGAGTGGTATGACTTCTTCTTGTATGGAACAGCGGCAGCGTCGGTTTTTGGGACGATATTTTTCCCAATCGGAGTCGATCCACTAACAGGCACAATCGCCGCATTCGGCGGCTTGGCGGCCGGATTCATCGCGCGGCCGATTGGCGGGATCTTGTGCGGGCACTTTGGAGATAGATACGGTCGCCGCGCGGTGATGATGCTCACCCTTGGTGCAATGGGGAGCAGCACATTTCTCATGGGGCTCATTCCGTCCTACGCACAAATTGGTATTGCCGCGCCGGTACTTCTTGTCGCGCTCAGGCTGGTGCAGGGTCTGGCGGCAGGCGGAGAGTGGAGCGGCAGCATTTTGCTGATCAGCGAGAATGCACCTCAGCGAAAACGCGCCCGTCTGTCGGCCTGGAGCCCCTCCGGAGCGGTGATCGGATTTGCACTGTCTACCGGTGCGTTCATGCTGGCGCAACGCTGGTCGGGAGAAAGCTTTCTCACTTGGGGCTGGCGCGTTCCCTTTCTGCTTAGCGTGATCATGATCGGTATCGGCATCTACCTCCGGTCCCACATCGCAGAGAGCGAGGATTTCGCGAAACTCAGCAAGGAAGGAAAGGTTGCACATGCGCCGCTGTTGGAAGTTCTGCGGACGTGCCCGGGCCGGGTGTTGATGGTGTTCGGGCTGCGTTTGGGTGAGGGGACTGCATCGTGGATCTTCTTTGCTTTCTCGATCGCTTTCGGAAAATTCTGTGGAATTTCTGATCAGCTGGTCTACAGCGGGCTGATCGTTTCGATGTTGCTGTCGATCCCCGTGTGTTTGTTTTCTGGATATGTCAGCGACATCATTGGCCGCAAGCCTGTGTATTTGATTGGCGCGGTCGGTATCGTTGCACTTTCATATCCGTTCTTTGCGATCTTCCAAAAAGGTACGACCGTTGCTGTGATGACGGCACTTCTCCTCGCGAATAGTCTGGTTCTAGGCATTCTGCAAGGTTCACAGCCGGCATTCATCAGTGAATTGCTCCCGCCGAGACTCCGCTATTCTGGTCTTGGGATTGGACGAGAACTGTCTTCGGTATTAGGCGCCGGGTTCGCGCCGGTTATCGCGACAGCACTGCTCGCGCATTATCGAACCATAGGCCCGATTGCTCTTTATCTTGCCGCGCTTGGCATGGTGACAGTGATAGCGGCGTTGATCGCACCGGAAACCTACCCCAGAGAGGCACGGACTCGGGATCAATCGACCTAAGGACGTTGCCGCTACGTGGTTAGCCGCGGGACGGATGCCCTGTCCCATCAGTTCGGTCACGGTGATAGTTTGTCGTCGAACTGATGGGTCAGGGCATCTGTCCCTATTCTTAGATGCGTGGCCGTAAATGAACGTTCGAACGGTAGGGTAGGCACAATGAAGCAAGTCAACATGACGACCGTTGATCTAAACCTGCTCAGGACATTTCTTGCAATATGGGAGGGGCGTAGCTTGACTGTCGCCGCGGACAAGCTTCACGTCAGCCAACCCGCAATTAGCCACGCATTGCGCCGCCTGCGGGAGGTTTTCGACGATCCGCTGTTTGTTCGAAGCTCATTGTCGATGGAGCCGACCCCCGCAGCAACCCGATTACATTTGCCCATTCAGGAAGCGTTCACCATCATTCATGGTGCTCTTGTGAGGCACGCTGGTTTCGAGCCTGCGACCGCGTCACGAACGTTTCGATTGGCAATGTCGGACATGGCTCAACTGCACGTGTTACCAGCGCTGATGCAAGTGCTGGCAACACGTGCCCCCAATGTAGAAGTGCAGGTCCAGCAACTGCCTGTGGATCTGATAACCACGGCCTTACGCAAAGGCGACATTGATCTTGCCCTAGGGTACCTTGCTGAGCCAGGTCACGAATGTCGTTTTGACAAGCTTCGTGAGGACGAGTTTGTGTGCATGCTGCGGGCTGAACATCCGTTCCGTGCCAGCGAGTTGACGATCGAGGATGTGAATCGCTTGCGGTTTGTGCATTCGTGCACGAATACCACCGGCCACAACTCGGTAATGGAGGTCGCGTTTCGCCAAGCAGGAATTCAACAGAGTATTGCGTTACAGGTTCCGCAATTTACTATTGCGCCGCAGGTTGTTGCGATGACCGACCTTGCCTTTATTCTTCCGCACCCGATCGCAGAGCAGGTAAATCGCGATGGCATTTACCGATTACTACGCCTTCCGCTTACGCTGCCGACGATAACAGTGGGCCTTTACAGCCACGACCAATTTTCCGAGGACGACGGTATCGCTTGGCTGCGCTCGGTGCTCATCGAGCTATTTTCATCAAATTCCGAGAGCCCTTGGTAAGGGGCTCTCGGACTTCTCGCGCACATCCTGGATCGGCGATCAACCAGCCGGGAAAACAATGCCGGCAAGTCTAAGAAATGCTGTATTCCAGCGTTTGCATTGGGTAGTGGGGGCTTCTGCCAGAAAACGTGGGCAAAGACAGAAAGTCGTCGCGGAGTCGCTGTCGAATGGGAGAGGCGAGCGCTTGCCTCAGTGCGTGGTGGGAGTCGAAGACAGTTTTGTTACGTTGCATGTGGTTCGCACGCTCAACAGGCAAGCTGCTGAGATAGTCGATCCGGGTATAGATCTCAATTTCACGCACGCCAGGCAGCTGTGCCATCAGAGGGGGATGATTCCGGATGTAGTGATCGTGCCAAGCGTTCTCGTTCTCCGCCGGACCTTCATAGGAAACCAAGTAGGTACATTTCTCAATGCCATAAGAACACGTCTGACTCGGTTCATCAACCGGAAAGCGGCGCGTTAACATTGCTTGAAGTGCCCAGTCGCAATTCGCAAATGATGGAAATGAATGAGGATCGAGTAACGAATGCAACGCGCCGCCTTTCGTGAGAGCGGATTCAAGCGTATCGATGCCACCAAAATGCAACTGCAACGAGCACGCTGGCGCATCCTCCGCCGGGATGAAGGGGTCGTCCGCTTTTGCCGTGACAGGGAGATGAATCGCGAGCTTCTGCAGGCCGGGAACTAGATCTAGCAGGTCGTGAATCGACGCGGCACTGGCGGTGTTGTCGTGTTCGGCGCCACCATTCCTGGTGGTCGCAGTAAGAAATACGCAGAGTGACATTGTGAGCCTCTTTTTAAGGCGTTCGTAATTTTATCTGTTAGGCGTTATGCCGTGACGTGATGACTCAGGCGGTGAAAGGCTCTGCCGAAATAGGTCAAACAGTCGTCACTATCGCCAATCCTAATTTGGGCGATCTCAATGAAAATCACCGTGTGTGAGCCGACGATTTTCGTATAGGCAATGACACCCTGGAGGCTAGCGAGCGCGTCGCGCAAGACGGGCACACCGAACTCCCCCTCCTCCCACGCGTCCGCAGAAAATCGTTCCAAATGGGGAACGTTTGCCATGCCGGCAAATTGCATTGCAAGTGCTTCGTGGTGACCAGGAAGAATGTTAATGCAGACCCTTCCGTTGCTTAGCAACGCGTCGTGAGCTGCTCCTTTTCGGTTCAGGCAAACAAGCACGGTCGGCGGGGAGTCGGTAACCGAGCAAACTGCGCTAGCTGTGACGCCGTATCGACCACTTGGCCCGTTGGTACTCACAACATTCACGGCCGCGGACAGTCGCGACATCGCCTGTCGGAAGTCTTGCGTCATAAATTCGTTGATCTGCATGTCCGTGATACCTGTGTCAATGAATACGGGAATCATAGTTTGCTCTGTTCGCTGCAAGCAAATTCAAATAAATAATTGATGCTATTAGTGGTGATTATTTTTATCTTCGATCTTTCGCATTCTGTGTGGAATAACTATCAATTATTCGCGGAATTCGAATTGATAATTTGACGATTTATTAGACTAGCGAGATCCTTTGTTTGATTTCTTTACGGCGGGCTGCGACTTTGGAGGCTGCTCGACGAATGAGTCTGACTTGGAGATGCTAATGAAAATCGAACCCAGCGAAGCACTACTCATGCCTAGCGAACGCCAACCGGTCACGGCGACCGCGCTCGACGAATTGCTGGTCGAGGTGAAAAATCGGCGAGAGGAATTCAATCGCCTGTCGCATGTCCCTCGCGACATGGTGGAAAAGATGAAGGCCGTCGGCATCTTCCGTGCGAGCACGCCGAAGCGTTTTGGTGGCGATGCACTTCCGCCTGCACAGTTCTTGCGCGTCGTGGAACGCATTTCGGAGGTCGACGGGTCCACGGGATGGGTCGCAGCCTTCGGTTCCGGTAACGTCTACCTCGCCGCGCTGCCGGTTGAGACCCAGGCAGTGATCTATTCGACCGGTCCCGATCAGGTTTTTGGCGGCGGCTTGTACCCCTTGCAGCCGGCAGTCGAAGTTGAAGGCGGCTGGGAAGTGACTGGGCAATGGCGTTTTGCGAGTGGTTGCAAAGGCGCTTCGTGGCTTGGTGTGGGTATCGGCGGTACCGCTGCAAACGGCGGTGGTGCCGCAGCCGGAAAACCGCTGACAGCTGTGTTTCCGGCGTCCGAAGTGGAAATCGTCGAAAACTGGGACGTGGTGGGGATGCAAGGCACGGGCAGCCATGATTTGCGTCTGCATAAAAAGCGTGTAGACACGGCATGGACATTCACTCGTGGCACCGCGCCTACGATTGACGAGCCTCTGTATCGCTATCCTTCGATTTCGTATCAAGCACAGGTTCATGCCGCCGTGAATTTGGGCCTCGCTCGAGCGGCCCTTGACATGGTCACCGAGATGGCTGGAGGAACGAAAACGGTGACTGGCGCTCCGCGTCTTGGTGACCGCGCCTATTATCGAATTGAGCTCGGTAAGGCAGAAGCCATGTTGCGCAGCGCCCGGGCGTTTTTCTACGAGGCTCCCGAGGCCGTGTGGGACGGGATTCTGTCTGGCAAACCGGTTACTCCGGAGCAGGCGAATCTGTTGCGCCTGAGCGCGACGTATGCCGCGCAAATCAGTGCCGACGTGGTGCAGATGGCTTACCGGTTGGCCGGGACTGCGGCCATTTACAAGCCGAATCGGCTGCAGTGGATCATGCGAGATTCGCTCGTCGTGACACAGCACGCATTTTTGGGCGAGGCTACCTACGATAGCGCAGGCGCCTTGTTTGCCGGTGTCCCGCCGGTGACCCCGTATCCGTAAGCCGGCACATTCTTGACCGTAAGGCGCCGCAGAGGAGCCTTACGGTCCAGTGCGTCAGTTATTCACACGGGTGGCATACATGCCAAATATCGAAATATTTATCGTGGAAGGATACAGCGATCGGCAAAAGGCGGACTTAATCGCGACCGCTACGGCAGCGACCGCTAGTGCTATCTCGTCTCCACTCGATTCAATCCGCATCTGGTTGACGGAGATCCCCGCCAATAACTTTGGCGTGGCCGGAAGAACCGTGGAAAGCGAAGCGATGTGACGCTGGTGCGGCATGAGAGGTTGGTTTATCAACACCGTTCATGCTGTGTGCGACGTCATTTATGCGAAGGGAGGTTCAGGTGCCGATCGTTCAAGTTGTGCTTATCGCTGGCCGTACCGACGAGCAGAAGACTCGTCTGATCGCTGGGCTGACGGACTCAGTGGTGACAGTCCTCGGCGTGGGGGCTGAGTCGGTACGAGTTTTCATCAAAGATATACCCAATACCGAGTTCGGGATTGGGGGCGCGACGGCCGCCTCGCTGGGGAGGGGAATCGGTCGTTGAGGTCGCAGTTCAGTGCAGAGATTTTCAGAAGCCCACCTTCGTAAAGTGCGAAAGTGCGCCTCACCACTTAAAATAATAGGAGACAAGCATGGCACTCACAGGCGTACTGAGGCCCGGGCACGCTCAGATCCGTGTGACCGATCTTGAGGACTGCGTCCACTTTTACACAAATGTTCTCGGGCTGAAAGAAACCGGTCGCGATCGTAGCGGCCGAGTGTACTTGAAGGCTTGGGATGAACGAGATCACCATAGCCTAGTATTACGGTGCGCGACTGAGCCAGGCCTTGATTTCTTTGGCTTCAAGGTGCTCGACCGCGCCACTTTGATGCGCCTAGACTCGGATTTGCGGGCGTGGGGCGTGCACACTGAAGCCGTTCCGGCTGGCGACATGCTTGAGACGGGGGACCGAATCCGGTTCGAGGTACCCAGCGGCCACGTCATCGAGCTTTATGCGGAAAAAACGGAGGTGGGAACGGCAATGTCCGTGACAAACCCCGCGCCTTGGTGTGCCGACGCAGAGCGGGGAATTGCGCCCATGCGCATGGATCATGCGCAATTGAACGGCACCGACATCGATGGTGCTCGGGAGATTTTTACTGACGTCCTCGGCTTCTACGTTACCGAACGCCTCTTGATGGAAGATGGACGAGATCAGGGCGTGTGGCTGTCATGTTCCAACAAGGCGCATGATGTCGCCCTAGTTCGCCATGACACGCCGGGCAGACTGCACCACGTTTCCTTTTTGCTCGAAAGCTGGGAACGAATCTTGCGAGCAGCCGATTTGATGTCGATGCACGGCGCCAAAAAAGACATTGGTCCGACACGCCACGGCATCACCAGAGGGGCGACCATCTATGCATTCGACCCCTCGGGTAATCGATTTGAGACATTCTGCGGAACCGCTGTTGGTTATCCAGACCAAACGCCGCTTGTGTGGACCCACGAAGAAACGGGGACAGCTATCTTTTATCACGACCGAGAAATGCATGAACCATTTCTGACTGTCATGACTTGACCCTATTGGCGGCGCCGATAACGTGCCGCCCGACGAATCGCACGTGCGACGAGGGGGCTTGATTGTCAATAGTCGCCGTACATTTGCCGTACGAGCCAAGTGCATCGAGTTGACGTGGCCAAGTAAGTTGCTCGACTGTTGATATGAAAGCAGGAGTTCAGGTCGGCCACTTACTTGACGGCGAACTCGGGCGGCAAATCGAGCACCAACGCGAAGCCAGTTTGCTTAACGTCACGCAAAGGTATTTGTCGGAGTACTCCGCGTGTGAGCTTTCCCGTGGAAGGCGGAAACGCGCCACTCGGATCGTTGTGGAGTCGCTCGACTCTTGAGTTCTCTGAACGTTTGGCTCTGAACTGTGTTGCCGGACCGATTTTTTTAAGCAAGCGGACATCTAGAACACGGTGGTCATTTTCCGCTTTGGGTCGTTAACGGCCAAATTTAGTGGTGAAATCCATGGCGTTCGGGACGGCGAGCCAATTCAACCGAGGGCTCGTTTGCGCGCACCACGTAGGCGCATTCGCTGTATTTATGGGGCCGCCGAAGCGGGATCCCGTAACGGAGTTAATTGTTCCGTAACGGAGTTAATTGTTTTACATCAGCATCGCGCTCAACGGTTTCTGGACCTACAATCTGCCGGGCGGCAGCACCATCACCCAGGGGACACTGGACGGCTACGACGTCGCGAGCACTGCGTTCATCAGCGCCGCGCTGGCAAACAGCGCCCTGCAAGGCAGGCTCGCGGGCCTGACCGCTTACGGCAACGCCTATCATCTGCGCCCGGGCGTGCAGATTACCTCGAGCGGCGATCTGTTGACCTCGGGGGATATTGATCTGGCCGGCTATCGCTATGGTCTCGGGGCCAATCGCGACCCGAACTCTCCAGCGTACGGTGCCGGCGAGCCGATGGCCCTCGTAGTGCGTGCCGGTGGCAATCTCTCAATAAAGGGGAGCATCTCGGATGGGTTCAAAGCGTCAGCGGGAATACCGGCCACTGTCGCAGCTATCGATGTCACGAACAGTTCGTTCTTTGCTCAGAAAAAAACTGAGGTTGGTGCTGACAGTTATACATACTGGTTCGATCAGAAAGAAGACGTGATCGTTCTGAATGATTGGACCATTCCAGACAATGCCTTCTATAATTGGTGGACATTTAATTGGTGGGGCAACCTAGTCGACAGCAAAAACAATTACTATAACCCGGGCGACACGATCAGGGCGGGCACGATCATCAGTGCCAGTAACAGTTATGGCTTCGCATTCGAGCCTAGCAACATGCCGAATGTCGCAGTTGTGGTGAGCCCCGCAATTCCCGGCGCGGCGCCTACAGCGCCGATGGCGTCAATGCTCTCGGCTGGCTTGCTCTCAGCGTCTATCCGATTGGTCTCTGGCGGCGATCTCGCCGCTGCAGACCAGCGCGAGCTGCAAGCGATGCGGGCTCTCAACGGAGGCGGCAACCTTACGCTAAGCGCCACGAGCTACAACGCTTCGCGCAATGGCACGTACTTTAGCGTGCTGCGAACCGGTATCGGGAATCTCGAATTACTCGCGGGTGGCAGCTTCAGCGAAGCGACCCCGTATGGCGTCTACACGGCCGGCACGCAGGCCGCGCCGATTCTGGCCGCGGACGGCAATCCTTACGACCTGATCGGCGTGGATGGCACCACCCATGCCTGGTATCCGGAGCATGGCGGTGATCTGCTGCTCATGGCGCAGCAGGACGTTTCCGCCAAGGTGCAATTGTTTGACAACGTCACCCGCTATGTGGATTCGGATAGCACGGCGAACTGGTTGTGGCGCCAAGGTGGGGGCGGTGTTACCCCCGATCCGACAGCGTGGTGGATCAATTTCGGCAGTATCGCCAAGACCAGCAGCTGGACCAATGACAGCTCACTCGTCGGATTCCAGGGAATCGGCACGCTGGGCGGTGGCAACCTGACGCTCATCGCCGGGCGTAATGCTGGCGTAGCGAACGCTAGCTCGACCGCTCTGGATCTGGCTGTGGCATCAACGGGCCGGGTGGCAGCAGATGGAACATTGGTGCAGACTGGTGGTGGTGACCTGATCATGAAGATCGGCGGCATGCTCAATCCAATGCCTGCCAGCCAAGCTTCGAACCGCGCCTCTGACTACTTTGGCGCAGTGACCAATCTGCGCGGTAATATCACTGTGAACGCTGGCGCCGTCGGCGCGGTGGCTCAGTTCTTCGGGAGCGCCTCATGGACGTCGTACGATCCGCGCGCCGTCGATCCAAACGTCTTTTCGCATTCGCAGAAGACCCCCGGCCCGATCTTCACGCCGGGCGATGGCACCGTCAGAATTACGGCGCGCGGCGATCTGGTGTTTGGTGGCGCTGGCGATGCTACGATGGCGACGCCCGTGGATCGGCGAGGCGGGGTCTACACGGTGACGGACGCCAGTGGTAAGGCTTACGGGACTGCCCGGGGGGCACTGTCCAGCTTCACGTTGTGGACGCCAGCGACGGCCATCAATCTATATGCAGCAGGCGGCGATGTGGCCCCATTGACTGGAAATACTGCCGATGGCAACTACAGCACCAACTTTTATCCTGGTACCCTGATTGCCACGGCAGCCAACGGCGACGTCCGCTTCTCGGAGCCGGGTAGCGCAGCGTCGTTTGGGGTACTCGAACTGGTGCCCTCACCCTTGGGTCAATTCGAATTGCTCGCTGCGGGTTCGATCTACGGGACGAGCCAGGTGGTGGCGATGTCGGGTTCCAACATGAGCGCGCTAGCTACGCCGGTTCATCCCGTGTTCCAGTCGATAGCCGGTGCGAATGCGAGTCCGACGGCGCCATACTTGCTGTTCGATAACGATCCGATCGCGTTCGGTGAGGATACGCCATCTGGCTTCCTGCATGCACAGGACAGGAAGCCCGCGATGGTCTATGCGGGTGTCGACATCCAGGATCTGACTATTGGGCGTGTCTCCTCGCAAAATCAGAGCGTCGCGCTGGGATTCCACCCAACCCACGCGATGTGGTACGCCGCCGCGAAGCCGTTCGAGGTGATTGCGGGTCGGGACATCGTGGGGACGGGCACGACGCCAAGCGTGTTTCTGAATACGAACGCCAACGACATCACGCTGATACAGGCCGGGCGCGACATCTTCTACCAGTCGATTGATATTGTCGGCCCCGGCCTGCTTCAGGTGCAGGCCGGCCGCAACCTCTACCAAGGCTATTACGGGTCGCTGACGAGCGTGGGCGATGTGGCCAACCCGTCGAACCGCTCGGGCGGTGCGGGCATCACGGTGCTGGCCGGTGTCGGCGCGAATGGCCCCGACTACACGGCTTTCGCCAAACTGTACTTCGATACGGCGAACCAGTTGAGCACTGGCATTCCGCTGGCGGGCAGCGGCAAGGTTGCGCGTACGTACGACGAGGAGCTATTCGCCTGGCTGCAACAGCGCTTTGGCTACAGCGGCACGTCGGCCGATGCGCTGGCGTACTTCCTGGCGCTGCCCAGCGAACAGCAGGGTGTATTCGTGCGCCAGGTCTACTTCAAGGAGTTGCTGGCGGGCGGGCGTGAATACAACGACCCGACGAGCTCGCGCTACGGCAGCTACCTGCGCGGTCGCGAGGCCGTCGCTACACTCTTCCCGTCGACGGATGCCCAAGGCAATGCGATGAGCTATCAGGGCGACATCACGATGTTCAGCGGTATTACGGGTTCGAAGACGGTGAATGGCCAGACGGTGCCCGTCGTCACCGACGCTGGTATTCACACCAACTTCGGTGGCGACATCCAGATGCTCAACCCGGGCGGCAAGACGATCGTCGGCGTGGAGGGCGTGCCAGCGGGCGCGGGTGCAGGCTTGATCACGCAGGGGACGGGCAACATCGACCTGTATTCGAAGGGTTCGATCCTGCTGGGTCTGTCGCGCATCATGACAACGTTTGGGGGCAGCATCCAGGGCTGGTCGGCCGAAGGGGACATCAATGCGGGCCGAGGTTCCAAGACGACGGTGGTATACACCCCACCCAAGCGGGTCTATGACGAGATGAGCAACGTGACCATATCGCCGACTGTGCCGTCCTCTGGTGCGGGTATTGCAACGCTCAGTCCGATTCCGGAGGTGCCGGCAGGAGACGTTGACCTGGTGGCGCCGCTGGGGACGATTGATGCAGGCGAGGCAGGGATTCGGGTCTCGGGCAACGTGAACTTCGCGGCGCTGGCGGTGGTGAACGCGGCCAACGTGCAGGTGCAGGGCAAGTCGACGGGGCTGCCGGTGATGGCAAGCGTGAACGTGGGGGCGCTGACCAACGCGAGTGCGGTGGCGAGCACTGCGGCGACGGCCGCGCAGGATGCGATGTCGCGTGAGCGCGCTTCAGCACGCCAAGCCATGTCGTCGATCTTTTCGATACGCATGCTCGGCACCGGCGGTGAGGCGGCCCCGGACAACAGGCAGGCAGACCCCCAGGCGGAGAAGCCGACCAGCTATCGGTCGAGTAGCGCGGTTCAGGTCTTGGGCGGCGCGCATCTCGGAGACTTCGCTCGCAGTCAACTGACGGAGGCTGAACGACGATCACTCGGGCTTTAAACAAGATGTCGTTTTGTCTTCTGAAACGGCCCCTGGTCGGGAGTGCCTCGCACCAGGTTGATCTCGCACGAAGTCATCCCCGTCGCTGCCGATGAAATGGTCTCCGCATCGCCTGTCCGCGTCACATGGTCCACCCGCGGCTTCATGCGCACTCTCGGCATCGCGAAGGAACGGGGCCTAGTTGCGGGTCTGGTACACACGCATCCGAACGCGGCAGCGTTCTTCTCCGACCAGGATGACCGAAACGAGGCGGAGCTGGCTCGGACGACGTTCAATAGGGGCGTTTCCGGCCTGGCCAGCATGGTGTTCGGCCGCGATGACGCCATCGCGGGCAGGCTCTGGACCGCACCCGGCAAGACGGTCATGGCATCCTCGATCTCGCTGGTAGGAAGCCAGATCAAGATCGCGCGCACGGTGGCTTCGGCTGACGAAGATCAATTCCTGGCGCGGCAGGCCGCGCTCTTCGGCCAAGGGTTCAATCCAGTCGTGCGCGGGCTGCGGGTCGGTGTCGTAGGGGGCGGCGGCACGGGCAGTGCTGTCGCGATGCTATTGGCGCGGCTGGGCGTCGGCTTTCTGGGGCTGATGGACAAAGACATCATTGATGTCACCAATCTCAACCGCGTGCATGGCTCGCGCACCACAGATGTGGCCGCCGGCTTGGCCAAGGTAGACATCCTCGCGCGCGAGATTCGCGCCGCGGGTCTCGGCACCCAGGTCGTCACCAAAGAGGAGTGGGTCGGCCATCCTGATCTGCGCGATCTACTGCGCTCCTGCGATGTGCTGTTCGGCTGTACCGACGACCATCAGGGGCGGCTGACGCTCAACCGCCTGGCGCACTACTACGGCATCCCGTTGATCGATATCGGCCTGCGGATGCGCCCGGCACGCAGCGGCGCGGACTACGACATGACAGGCCGCGTGTCGACGATTCGCCCTGGCAACCCTTGTCTCATGTGTTTGGGAGTGGCTGATCCGCGCCGCGCTGCGAACGAAGGACTCCGGCGCAGCGACCCGGCCGAGTTCGAGCGGCGTAAGGCGGAAGCCTATGTGGATGGTAGCGGCGACCCTGCGCCCGCCGTGGTTACGTTCACCACGGCCATCGCCTGCGCAGCCGTCGATGAGCTTATTCAGGGCCTGACCAGCTTTCGCGGCTCGGGGGGCATGACACACAACAGGATTCGCCGGTTCGACCGCGTAGAAGATCGCGCGATGACCTGTCGACCCGTGGCTTCTTGCCCGGTTTGTGCCAGCCAGGCGAGCTGGGGGCGAGGCGATGTCAACCCATTCCTTGGCGTTATCGGATGACCGTCAAGCGAATTATCGTGCGAGCGCTGCGCCGGCTCGGGTGGCTGCGCTACGATCTGCTCGTTTATCCGGTTGCGCAGCATCCGGGCAAAAACGCCCTGCCGCCCGGAGAGCTGTGGGTGGTCATCGACACCGGCGTCAAGAAGTGGGCTTGTATGAGCTGCCCCGGCGGTTGTGGCGTACAGATATCGCTTTCCCTTAACCCGGATCGACGCCCCCGGTGGTCTGTCGAAACAGACTTCTGGGGGCGACCAACCATGTCGCCCTCTATCCACCAGCATCGAGCATGTTCATGTCACTTCTGGGTAAAGAAGGGTGGAGTTGCCCCTGTAACTCAGGACACGTGGACACCGTTAGGTTGATGACGCCGCTGCTCGCCTGAACTCGCGAGGCGAGCGGTATTTCAGGGCTTTGTGCGGGTGGCGCTCATTGTAATGTTCAAACGCAATGGCCAGACGCGAGAGCGCCGTTGGCGCGTCGGGCTTGTCCATATAGGCGACGTAATTGTGCTTCATGGTCTTCACGAACGACTCAGCCATGCCATTGCTCTGCGGCGAACGTACGGGCGTGGTCAGCGGCTCCAGGCCCAGCTCGCGCGCGAAGCTGCGCGTGCGATGGTCGATGTAGGCCGAGCCGTTGTCCGTCAGCCATTCGATGGCCTGCGCCGTCTGCGTGGTGCCGAAGCGCTGCTCGACGGCCGCCAGCATCACGTCGCGCACCACGTCGCCGCTATGCCCGCCGGTCGTAGCAGCCCAGCTAATCGCTTCCCGGTCACAGCAATCCAGCGCGAACGTCACGCGCAGCGGCGTGCCATCGTCGCACCGGAACTCGAAGCCGTCCGAGCACCAGCGGGTATTGCTCCTATCCACGGCCACGCGACCGTCGTGCCGCCGCTTGTCTCGCCGCACGCCGGGACGACGCAGCAACAAATGGTGCTCACGCATGACCCGATACACGCGCTTGTGGTTGATGCACGGTGCGCCGACCATCTCGCGACTGCGGCGCAGCAGCGCCCAGATGCGCCGGTAGCCGTAGGTTGGCAGATGCGCCACGTGGCCATGGATTTCCTCGACCAGTTCCGTGTCGTCGGTGGGCTTGGCACGGCGACCGTCTTGCCAGTCAGACGAACGAGCCTGCTTCACTGCCACAACAGAGCGCGCCACGCCGAGAACTTCGCAGACCGTTTTCAATGGTCGTCCCCCGGCAGCAAGGGCGAGCGCGCAATCAGGTTTTTTGAACGGCCCCATTCCACGGCTTCCTTCAGGATTTCGACTTCCATTGTCTTTTTCCCGAGCAGCCGTTGCAGCTCCTTGATTTCCTTGATGGCTGCAGCCAACTCCGATGCGGCCACTACGGTTTCTCCCGCTTTCACCGCCGCCAGACTGCCTTCCTGGTATTGCTTGCGCCAGCCGAACACTTGGTTCGGGTTCACGCCGTGCCGCCGGGCCACGGCTGACACCGATGCTCCCGGTGCCAGCGTCTCCTGCACGATGGCGATTTTTTCCTGCGCCGTGCGCCGCCGACGGCGCTCCGGCTCGGTCAGAATTTCGATGGGTTCCACGTAATGACTAGGCTTACTGATAGGCACAAGACTATCCGTTATTTTAAGAGAGTCCTTGTGTCCTCAGATACGTGGGGCCGCTCCAAAGGGTTTGATAGAGTGGTGCCGGTAGAGACCCACCCGGCACCATGTCTAGCCGATACGCAATCGACGCTGCCGTAGGCTAAGGTGCAGCCTTTGCCAAGCTCTAGGAGAAATCCACCATCCGCTGGTCGACTGCTGTTTAGGATCAGATTCCGAATATTCGTCCTTGAGGTTACCGTCGCCGAACTATCCGACTCGGCACATGACCCACGGTGAGCACTACGGCGGCTGGACGCGCGTGCTCAAGGCCGCAGGTGTGTCGCACGTTGGCAGCCACGGTATCCGTCACCGGGCGAAGACCGACATTGCCAACTCGGGCTTGCCGACCAAGGTGGGTATGGAGCTCGCGGCGTGAAAGTTTGCGGTACTCGAACTGCGCTACCACAGGTTTTTGTTGGTATTTCTGTTGGTGCCGGAACAGTTTGGGGGCATTTCTGGGGGCATGAGGGAACAGGCATGCCGCCTGACACTGGCGGCACAGTTGCTCTCGAGCTTAAAGAACTGCTTCGAGTCCTTTCCTATCAATCAGGTTCAGCAGCTTTTGCGAAGGTCCGCTCGGTCGTTTGTCGCCGATTTCCCACTTGCACACCGTCGAGGGACTGGTATTGAGCGCGGCTGCAAGCACTGCCTGGCTTAAATGAAACCGGGCTCGCAATGCGGAAATTTTCGCGGCATCGTATTCCGGCACGGGTTCGAGGCAGAGTGCCTCGTACTTCTGCATCTTTCGCTTGTCGATAAAACCGAGGCGATGCAGATCGTGCCGACAGAAGCGCCCGGAGAAAGCGATGTCGTCATCGACGTCAAGCGAACAAAGCGATGGAGCGTCGTCGCCTCAGTCGACAACTCAGGGTCTCGCGATACGGGGAATTACAGGGGAGCCTCGCAACAGCGGCGATTATTGACATCATCACGCAAAAAATCGCCGCTGTCAGATGGATTTACGTGCATTGAGGCCGACCGGAAATGCCTACGTCACGCCTACACGTAGTCATGCGTTGCGTGTAGGGCTTCCACAGAATTCACGCAAGCATGTGATTTGATTGGCGCGCCCGACTGGAATCGAGTCTGTGGCCCTCGGCTTCGGAGGCCAAAGTGTCAGGTCGCCCTTGATAATCATGCGTATTGATTGGTGGGCTGCTTAGCTGTGCAGGCAACCTCAAATAGTGAGAGGCCTCTGCACTTCACGTGGAAGGCTTACTCGAAACCCTATTTACTCCGTTGCTTTCGGCGCTTGCTCAAGCACAATGCCGGCCTGATCGAGCATCCAATGCTCGATCTTGTCGTGCCACATTCGCAACATGTCCAGTGGGCGGCGCCGATAGTGCTTCTCCGCTAGCGCCGATGGTTTGTGCCCTTGAATCTGGGCGACGACGCCAACGGGGACCTCGCACCACTCGGACAATGTGCCGAACGACCTGCGTAGCCCGTGCAGCGTCACATGAGGCAGACCGGCTGCTTTGATCGCCTGGTTGTGCGCGTAGCGCGGTTCGGCGATTCGCCCCTTTTCGGCGTTGAGGCTGTGAAACACCCAGGGCGAAGGCTCCCATTTGAGTCCACAGGCTTCCAAGTTGCGCAAGCGGCGCCTGCTGGGCGGTATTTCATTGCGATGCTTCAGCTCGAGCAACAGGGCGGCTAGATAGGGGGTGAGGGGAATCTCACGCCCGTCTTCAATCTTATCCGCGATATGGAGGCTACGCCACTGGAAATCGACATCATCCCAACGCAGTGCAGCGAGTTCTTCCCTGCGCGCCCCGGTGATGAGCAAGCCTTGCAGATACGCGGATTGCACTGGATTGTGCAAGGCGCGGACGGCGGAAAACCATGCGGCGAGCTGCTCCCTCTGCAGGCTGTCTCCTTCCTTGGTGCTGGTGCCCGGCAATGCCCCGGTGACCTTGGGAGATGTGAAGCAATCCGACGGAATAATGCCAGCGAACTTGTCCTCACCTTCGCACCATTTTGCGAACGCCTTGAGCATGCGGAAGCCATAGGCGGCACTAGTCGGTCGAACAGGTACCTCGGCCTCTAGCCATGCACCAACCGTTTTGGCGGTGAGGTTGGAAAGCTTTAGTGCCATCAGCGAGTAAAGCGGTCCGCGCTCCGTTTTCTTACCGCCACGTTTAGCTCGACTCCCGCCAGGAGCGGTCAACTTTATATGGTCGTTGATGTAGCCCGCAGATCTCGGCTTCTTGGTCTTCGGCGAAATCTTTGTGCGAAGGTCGTTAAGATAGTCGGCCCAAGCGTCCGCGACGGTCACGCTTTCCCGGATCACCGCTACTCGCCTGGCCTCATGACTGGCGCGTTGCTCTGCTTTCACTTCTCGCGGGTCGTGACCGGCGTCAACGAGCGTCTGCAGCCGGCGTGCTTCTTCCTGGGCCTTGCTGATAGTCCAGCTTCGCGGGTCTCCAATGGTCAGACGGACCGTCTGTCCGTGAATCTTGCCTTGAAAAATGTAGGACTTGGCTCCGCCTGCCGTGGCGCGTAGTCCCAGACCGGGCGAAGCAGAGTCCCACAGGAATGCTTGTGTTCTACCTTCGGGGCATCGATGTGAATCTATTCGCGCGGCAGTGAAGTTGACCTTGGCCATGTTCAATCAGGGGAGGGCTGTGCTCTGGTTACATTGCTCCATGTAACCGTCATGTAACCAGATTGTGTGGTATTTGATCTATCTCGGTCAACGAAAGTATCATCGGAAATCGACGGAAAGTGCTTTATTTCATGGGTTTTCTGAGCTTCGTGTATCTCAATCAACTTCAATGAATGAAGTGTTTTGGTGATTTGTAATCATCAGGTGGCGGGTTCGAGTCCTGCAGCCGGCACCAAATACAAAAGCGGGCCCCAGAAATGGGGCCCGCTTTTTTTTGCTTAAACGCTGCGTGGGCTCCACAAATCCGCCGACAAGCCCCCCTTGATCACGCCGCCACGTATTGTCAGAGAAGTTCTCCGGTCTTACGAATACGTTGAGCGGTTGATGTCAGGCCAACGCGTTTTCGGGTTCAAGCAAAATCTCTCTCGTCGGATTGCGGCTCTTGGCGCCCATAGCGAAAGGGTTGGACGCAATCACGGTCTCCAGCGAATCCAATTTCCATTGGTTGATGATTAACCTGTGGGGGCGTCTATCTTAAGACCCTATTCCAAGGCAATTAGCTTGGGGAAGTCGTGCCAATTCGATATCACATCGCGATCTGCGTGACTGGCAACGGCGGCGATGAATTGCTTGTCGTCAGTGTCTGGCAAGGTAAAGCCTCGATGAGAGGAGCCCTGGCCCCAGATTGGATTACTCCCCCGCCCGATTCAACATCCCCGGCATCGAAGCTTGCCCACAGTTAAGGGTTTGGTGCAACAAGCGACGCAAGCTTCGTCCTTCCCCCGAATTCCCCCATGACAGGTCACCGACGACGGCGCTATGACGTCTGGCGGGCGCGGATATGGCAAGAGGTTGTCGTCTTTCAAATAGGCGACGCGAGGTGAGGAAAAGCGATGCGGTGGCGGCAGCGTTAACCTTGGGAGTCGAGACGCGTGTGCGTCACTTGCGTAGGTGTGCGAAGCTACAATGTGCTGGACAAGAAAGCGCTTCATCAAACGAGTTGCGGCGAACTATGGGAAGAGTTGCCTTTTCCCCATTTCGCAGTAGAAATCGAGGGTCGGGATCGTGCTGAGACTGCTCCCGGTTCCATTGCTTGCATGGATCAACTAACGGTCAGTCGAGTTGTTGCAACGCTGGCAACGTGTATCGAACACAAGGTCCGTGGAGCCAGAAGCAAAATCGATGCATCTGCCTATTACGCGGTAAAACCGTTAAGCAAGTCTGAACAAGCGTTCTTCCGGCTTCTCGATAGCAGTCTGCCAGGATGCGTGATCCTGGCTCAGGTCGACCTCAAGAGAATCGTAAGGACAAAGAAAAGAAAAAGCCGCAAGAATGTCAATTGAGTTGTTCAGTTTTCGTTGGACTACATAACATGTAGAAATGAATTTTCCTTTGTTGCGGCCGTTGCGCTGGACGATCCTTCCCACGACCGTCAAAGGCAATGCATTTGCGACGAAAAGAAGAATGCGGTGATGATGCCCTTCGTCCGGTTCGACGCCAGACGCTATCCGTCGGAATCGGAAGTTCGAAACAATTACTCGCCGCAAGGGTGTGACGAAGTCAGGTCGATGACGGCTTAACGAAATGCGAAACAGGATCATAGAGATCATTCATTCCGTCGTCCCGTTCCACCGACGCTTCAAAGCGCTGGAGGACATGACCGCGATTCGGGCTCAGACCTGGAGGAGCATTTGCGACGGACGTCAGCGTGCAACGGAGGAGACGATAGGCGCATTGTGCGAACACTGGCCCCGGTACGCTCATTGGCTCGGAACGGGGCGAACCGATGAGAGAGCCGGTCACACATCACCGGTTCTAGAGCGAGTTGCCCGTGATTTGGAGGTAATAGGGCGAGTTGCAAAAAGGCCGGAAGGGAGCACGACCGGTGGTGAAACGGCACAGCAAATACACGGCCAGCGAGCCGTAGTGGCTCACGACGCCGCATATTCCGAATCCTCAAGGGGATGCCGATAACTATCTGATCACCTCGGAAGGCATTCGCTAATGCCATTTTCAGGAATTCCATTCTCGTTAAGGTTGGGGGAGCATGGCAACGATCATCCCGTCTTTGTCTTCATGTGTCGGCAGAATGCAGCCGGGCGAACGAAGATTCGCTGAGCGGCTGGAACAGAAGTTGAAAGAAGACTATTTGATTTGGTACGACGTCCCCGTCGCTTCCATGCAGGTATATCCCGACTTCGTGATTCTGCACCCGCAATGCGGGTTGCTGATCCTGGAAGTCAAGGACTGGAAGATCACGACAATTCAGAGCGCGGATCGGGGGGATTGGAGGATCCTCGGAAACAACGGTCTAAAGTCCGTCGTCAGTCCCCTGGAACAGGCGCGCCGATATACGCTTGAAATCGTCAACGCGCTTGAGCTGGATCGGGAGCTTGTGAATCCGCATGGGCATCCGTACCAAGGGAAACTGCGATTTCCATGGACGTTCGGCGTCGTGTTGCCCAACATCACGCGGAAACAGTTCACAGATGGGGGATTGGATCAGACGATTGAGCCGTCACGCGTTATTTGCGCAGATGAAATGACAGAGTCGGTGAACGCAGAGGCGTTTCAGGCACGGTTGTGGCAGATGTTCAAATTTCAATTTCGCGAGAAGCTAACGCCACCGAACATTGATCGAATCCGATG
The DNA here is from genome assembly GCF_001465595.2 of Pandoraea apista. NCBI lineage: Bacteria > Pseudomonadati > Pseudomonadota > Betaproteobacteria > Burkholderiales > Burkholderiaceae > Pandoraea > Pandoraea apista. Next base: position 522,681 of record NZ_CP013481.2, read on the forward strand.
GATCTTGTTCCCTGAAGTCCGGGTGAAATCCGTTCAGCTAGAGCTGCTTTCAGATAATGTTGAACTACCTGACATCATGGCCGTCATGGACATTCAGCAGGAGCAACTGGCTCGCAGTCTGGGAGAGGGGCACCGTGTCATTCACGGCGTCGCGGGTTCCGGAAAAACCATGATTCTCGGATATCGCGCGGAGTATTTGGCTAATCAGTCGGAAAAACCGGTGCTGGTCCTCTGCTTTAGCGAACCGCTTTCCAAGCAAATCAAAGCGATATTGGACGCCAGGGGGCTGTCGAGCAAGGTCGTCGTGAGGAATTTCCACGGCTGGTGCTCTGATCAATTGACTGCCCATAACGTGACTCGCCCAAAAGGTAGCGGCAAGAAGTTCTTTGATGAACTTGTTCAATGCGTCGTCCGGGCTGTCGAGAATGGGCACATTCCGATAGCGCAGTACGACGCTGTTCTCATCGATGAAGGTCACGATTTCGAGCCGACCTGGTTCAAGCTGGCCGTGCAAATGGTTACGCCGGAACGAAATCATTTGCTTGTCATGTATGACGACGCCCAATCAATCTTCAATCGATCAGAGCGGCAGGGGTTCAGCTTCAAGAGCGTGGGTGTTCAGGCACAGGGGCGAACCACGATTCTCAAGATCAATTATCGGAACACGCGGCAGATATTAGCGCTTGCCGCGAGTGTAGCTAAAGACATTCTGGACAGTAAGACCACTGACGACGACGGCGTCCCGTTGATCCATCCGATAAGCTGTGGTCGAAACGGTCCTCCGCCGGTGCTAATCAGACGCCAATCCATTGAGGAGGAGGTCGAGGCCATTGCGGAGAAAATGAATCAAGCCCATCAGCAGGGCGTCGCCTGGCAGGATATGGCGGTCGTCTATCGAACGTGGAGCGTCGGCCAGGCATGTGTCGACGCGCTAACTGCGGCAAAGATTCCCTGCCAATGGCAACAGCGGAATCGCAAGAACTTCTCCCCCGGTGCAGACGCCGTTACCGTGCTCACCATGCATGCAAGCAAAGGTCTCGAGTATCCATTTGTTGCTGTGCCGGGCGTTGGGACGATGTCGACGGAGGGGGCCGATCTGGAGCAAGAAGCCCGTCTCTTCTACATTGCCGCGACGCGCGCCACTCATCAACTTCTCGTGACCGGGAGCGGGGATTCGCTGTTTATGCGCCGGCTATTTCCTGATGTTTCGTTAGAAGGCGCTGCTTCCTCGGTGCTATAAAAGACGCGGGCGTGGTGCCGTGGTAAGTACTGAAAATAATTTGAATGGACTCCGTCATTTGTGACGGAGTCCATGACGCGTTTATCCCTTCACTTTGGGCGGTATCCCTTTTCCGGGCGAGTAAAGGACAAGGCTAGGCGTCGCCAATCGATCCGATGCGACTACCGCATGGGCGTATGTGTCGAAGTAAATGGCATGTTCCGGGTCGGCAACATGTGTCTTCTCGATCTCTCTAACAGATTCATTCCACTCGAAACCAAGGTATTTCTTGTGTTCGTAGAACCAGACGACGTGACCTTCGCGTGCCAGCGAAATCGGGATGTCGAACTCGCCGTTTCCTCCGTCCTTTCCGTCGCTGCTATTTGAATCACTCATCAAAGTCTCCTGAGATGTAGGCGGGTTTAGCCGACCAGGCGGCTGAACCCATGATCTCAGGAGTGTCGAGCCTTGCGTTTCAGTAACTTCCGAATCTCCCCACCTATGCGTCGACACTCGAAACGTTCCAGCACATAGCGAAAACGTTTGTGACGTATGGTGAGCAAAAACGCCTCGTGCCGGCGTAAATCTTCAATGGGCCGAAAGGAACTGAGGCCCTGGTCAATCCGGTAGAGGATGCAAATGACGTTTGCTGTAGCGGTCTCACCTCACCGGTGCAGTCGCAACCTGGCGTTGCAGCCGACAGTCACACAACGCTTTACCCCTGCGCCATCACCTGCTGCGCAATTGCTGTCGTAATCCCCATCTTGTCGTGACGCGTGCGCTCAAGCAGCCCGATACTCCGCTGCTCGATCATGCCGGGTAGCGGAAGAATCCGTAGCGAATCGTCTTGTGCCCACGTCGCGCTTCTCAGCATTGGCACAACCGAAATTCCTACGCGTTGACGCACCAGCGCCACGATCCCTTCTATCGACGACAACTCCAAAAAATCGCTCACCTTCACATGTTGGCGTCGCACCGCCCGATCGATAAGCGCGCCGGTACGCTGCGTTCGATCAAACCGCAAGAACCGTTCTGTCTCCAGCAACTTCGCGACCGATCCAGTCTTCAACGCCGACGACGCCAGCAGTACCAACGGCTCCCGATACAACGGCGTCCATCGCACGCCGGCCGGACGCCTTCCCGAAGCTTCCACCAGCACCGCACAATCGATTTCGCCGGCATCGAGTTTCGCCGTGAGCTCAATCGAGCGCGCTGTCTGAATCAGAATCTCCAGATGCGGCTGCGCCTGCTTGATTTGCGATACCGCACGCGCCAGCGCACTCACCGCCGATTCCACCGCACCGATCGTCACCGGACCGGCCGTCGACTCGATGCCTGCGGCTAACGTGCGCATCGTCTGATACTGCGCCAGCAATTGCTCCGCATGCGGCAGCAGAAGGCGACCCATCGCGTTGAGCGCAACAGACCGTCCCACGCGATCGAATAGCGGATGGTCGAATTCTTCCTCCAGCGCACGCATTTGCATGCTCACCGCCGACTGTGTCATCGCAAGATGTTCGGCGGCCGCAGCGAACGATCCATGCCTCGCGACTGCCGCAAAAGTCTTCATAAATCGCAGATTGCTCATCGCTCGCTCGCCGTTTTTGGTCGGGAGAATAGGAGAATTCGTCCCGAAAAGTAGTCGTCAACACATCAAAAAATTTGCGATGACGGATCACAAATTCTAGCTTTTATTGGTTTTTTTGCACAAGCAGAATGGGGCGAAGCGAGTGCGGTCGGCTTGCCGCGAAAACACTTCACAGATGAGGAGTCTCCCCATGGAAGTTTCGGTCGGGCGCGACAGCGCCGCAAACGCCGCGGTCCCTGAGCGCTCGGGAAAGCGAATCGACGTCGGCATCATCGCCGTGTCCACCATTGGCAACGCGCTTGAATGGTTCGATTTCACCGTATTCACCTTCTTTGCCGCGAACATCGCCCGGCAGTTCTTCCCCAGCGATAACCCGACAGCGGCCCTTCTCGCCGCATGGACGACCTTCGGGGTCGGCTTCCTGACGCGTCCGCTCGGCGGCATCGTTCTCGGTGCCTACGCCGACAAGCACGGCCGTAAATCTGCCTTGCTGGTCACGATCTCCGTCATGGCGCTGGGCGTCGCGGTGATCGCCTTCGCGCCCACTTATGCGCAGATCGGCATGGCGGCCCCCGTGCTGATGCTCATCGGACGCTTCCTCCAGGGATTCTCCGCAGGCGGCGAAGTCGGCAGCGCCACGGCATTCCTCGTCGAGCATGCCCCGGTCGAACGACGCGGCGTGTATGGCAGCTTCCAAATGATCGCGCAAGCGTGCAGCATGCTGCTCGGCGCCATCGTGTCCGTGGGCATTACCCAATCGCTGACACCCGAACAAATCGATGCGTTCGGCTGGCGCATCCCGTTCGTCATCGGTTTGCTGATCGTTCCCGTCGGACTCTATGTACGTTCGCGGCTGGACGAGTCACCGGTGTTCAAGGACGCGCGTCACCAGTCCACGCAAAAGCGCTCGCCGTTCCTTGAATCGATCACGATGCACTGGCGTCAGGTCGTTGCCGGATTCGGGCTGACGGTGTACGGCACCATCGGCACGTATATCTTCTACTACTACATGCCGAGCTACGCTACGAAGTCGCTGGGCATCCCCTTCAAAAGCAGCGTGATCGCGTCGCTGTGCGCTGCTGTCGCGTACATCATCGGAACGTTTGCCTCGGGACGCCTCTCGGATTCGATTGGCCGCAAGAAGCCGATGACCGCTTCGGCGCTCATCAGCCTGATCATCGCGTATCCGCTGTTCCTTGCCGTCAGTCATGTGCCGACCCTGCCGATGCTGATCTTCGTGCAGTGCTGTCTGATGCTCTCGCTGGGTCTGTTTCAGGGCTCGTACTGCGCCTTCGTATGCGAACTCTTTCCGGCGCGCGTGCGGGCGACGTCGATGGCCATCGGCTACAACTTTGCGGTGATGATCTTCGGTGGTTTCGCCGGGGCCATCGCCACGTTGCTCATCGGCTGGACTGGCGACAAGCTCGCCGTCGTGTACTACGGCATTTTCGGTGCAGCCGTGGGCCTCGTCACTATCTTGCTGCTCAAGGACCGCTCGCGGCAGCCGCTGCTGTAACCCATCACCCATCACGGCGCCCGGCGTCTCGTCGCCGGTGCGCCTGCATCACCCCAGCCCATTCTGCCCCTGTCCAATGGCGTGATCCATGTCGTCGTTACCGTGGTCGGCACCCCCGACACGCACGACATGACGCGCGCCATTTGGGGCATTCATCAAGAGACGATACCTATGTCCATCATTCCTGAAATCGCCGAGCGCTCGGCAGAACTGCAAGCCATTCGACGCGATATCCACGCTCACCCCGAACTGCGCTACGAAGAGGCGCGCACGTCCGATATCGTGGCGAAGCTGCTCGAATCGTGGGGGATCGAAGTCACGCGGGGGCTGGGAAAAACAGGCGTCGTCGGCGTACTGCGCAACGGTACCGGCAAGAAGGTCATCGGCCTGCGCGCCGACATGGACGCGTTGCCAATTCAGGAACTCAACACGTTTGCGCACGCGTCGCAGTACGCGGGGAAGATGCACGCCTGCGGTCACGACGGCCACACCGCCATGCTCCTCGGCGCGGCGCAGCATCTCGCCGAACACCGGACTTTCGACGGCACCATCGTTTTCATCTTCCAGCCGGCGGAGGAAGGCGGCGGCGGTGCGAAGGCCATGCTGGAAGATGGGCTGTTCGAGAAGTTCCCGGTCGACGCCGTATTCGCGCTGCACAACTGGCCGGGCCTTGCTGCCGGTAGCTTCGGGGCGCGCGTGGGCGCAACGCAGGCGTCGAGCAACGAGTTCCGCATCGTCGTCAAAGGCACGGGCGCCCACGCCGCGATGCCGCACGACGGCATCGATCCGGTACTCACGGCCATGCAGATCGGCACCGGATTGCAGAGCATCATGACGCGCAACAAGCGTCCCATCGATGCCGCTGTTTTGTCCATTACGCAGATGCAGGCGGGCGAGGCTATCAACGTCATTCCGAACACGGCGACGCTGGCGGGCACGGTGCGCACCTTCTCGCTCGACGTGCTCGATTTGGTGGAAAAACGCATGCGGGAGTTTTGCGAATCGACCGCTGCGGCCTACGGCTGCACAGTCGAATTCTCGTTCCTGCGCAACTATCCGCCAACGGTAAACACTGCTGCAGAGACACAGTTCGCGGTCAACGTCATGCAGGAGATCGTGGGGCGAGATCACGTCGTCAGTCCGATCGACCCGACGATGGGCGCGGAGGACTTCTCGTTCTTCCTGCTGGAGCGTCCCGGTTGCTACGCGTACATCGGCAACGGGACGGGGGATCACCGCGCGCATGGGCATGGCCTCGGCCCGTGCATGTTGCACAACACGAGCTACGACTTCAACGACGACGTGCTGACCCTTGGCTCCACCTATTGGGTGCGGCTGACGGAAGCGTTTCTGGCGGGGTAACGCACGATGATCATGAGTCCGTTTTCGGATAGCTATCGCGAGGCGCGCGGGCGCTTTGCCGCTGCCGCGAGGAAGGCCGACGTGGAGATGACGAGTCACGCCATTCCCGACGTCATGGGCCGGGAAGGCGAGGAATTGGCGACGGACGTCGTGCGTTTGGGGGCAACCGACGCGCGGCGATTGCTGATCCTCACCTCGGGCACACACGGTGTCGAGGGCTTCTGCGGGAGCGCCGCGCAGATTGCTTTGCTGGGCGATGAAGGGTTGAAGGCGCGGCTCGATAACACGGGCGTGGCCATTCTGATCGTGCACGCTGTCAACCCTTACGGCTTTTCGTGGTTGTCGCGCACGAATGAAGACAACGTCGATCTGAATCGGAACAGCATCGATTTCTCAAAGACGTTGCCTGTCAACACGGCCTACGCGGATTTGCACGACCTGCTGGTGCCGTCGACCTGGCCGCCATCGGACGACAACGCCCGGGCAATTTCGGATTACATCGCGACGCATGGAGAGTCGGCTTACCAGCGTGCGCTGACGATCGGGCAGTACGCGTTTGCTGACGGGCTCTTCTACGGCGGACGCGAGCCGGTGTGGAGTACACGATTGATGCGTACGCTGATCGAGACGCACGCGAAGCACTGTGATGCGGTGGGTTGGATCGACTTCCATACCGGTCTCGGTCCGCCAGGTCACGGAGAGAAGATCTGTGTCGGTGCGCTCGACGCCGCAGAGTTGGCCCGTGCCCGCACATGGTGGGGCGCGGATCTTGCCAGTCCGATGGATGGCACGACGGTGGCGTCAAACGTCGGTGGACCATTGCTGGACACGCTGCGCACCGCGCGAGGCGATGCGCAGGTGACGGCGATGGCCATCGAATACGGCACCGTGCCGCTCGTCGACATGCTGCATATGTTGCGGGCGGATGCGTGGCTAAGGCGACATCCGGATACCCCGGACGCACAAGCGTCGGCGATTCGTCAGGCGGTGCGCTCGGCCTTCTGCTTTGACGATGCCGTATGGCAAGGACAGATTCTCGGGCAAGCGCGTGTGGCGATCCTGCAAGCGGTGACGGGCCTCAGCCAGTGCTAATCAGGCGCCAATCCATTAAGGGAGAGGTCGAGGGCATCGCGGAGAAGATGGATCAAGCCCATCAGCCGGGCGTCGCCGGGCAGGATATGGCTATCGCCTATCGGACGTGGAGCGTTGACCGGCCATGTGCCGACACGCTGACTGCGGCAAACATCTGCCGCTGATCAACGCTCTCTTCACCGCCCATATTGCTGCTGGCGACGCACAGAGTCGAGCATGATCGAAGCGGCATCGGCCCAGTTCTGCATGCCGTTGGCGCCGCCCTGTCCGCGAGTGGCGCGCACTTGAGCCAGGTCGAGACGAGCACGGGTGTAGTCCTGCGACGCCGCGCGTGCCAGCCATTTCTCGCTCTCCGCATAGTCGCGTTGTGCGAGTTTGCCTTCGAAGTAGATCTCGCCGAGCAGTGTCTGCGCAATTGGGTAGCCGGTGTTGGCCGCACGCTTGTAGAGGTTGACGGCAGCCTTCGGGTCGCGCGGCACGCCGTACCCGTACTCGTAAATCATGCCGAGCGTAGTGAGCGCTGCGGCGTCGTTGCCGCGAGCGCGCAGCGCAGCGATATCGTTGCGGTCGGCACGCTGCGCGGCCTGCGTGATGCGTGCTTCGGCGTCGTCCCACGCATTGGCGCGCTGCGCTTGCGGCGTCTGTTGCGGGGCGACTGATGGGGTGTTCGCGTTCTCGCGGTATTTCGTCAGTTGATCAACCAGATACGGCGGAACGTGGACGCCGGCAGCGGCGTTCCCTGGCGGCATGGCCGGTTGTGCCGCGATTGGCGCCGATGCGGCGACAGCAGCGGCGGGCACTGGCGTCGTGCCACGCGTCGCACCGCCGCGCGTAACGTCGGCGGCCTTCCCGGTGGGCACGCTGGACGCCACCATGTACTGCGCGCCAAGCGGCACGTCGCCGATCAAACCACTCGAGATCCACGGACGTTGCTGTCCCCCCGTCAGTTCGGCGACCTGCTGCTGCACCAGATCGAGCGTGTGCTTGATCGTCGCACCCGGGGCTTTCATGTTCATCGCCAGATAGTAAGCGAACGGACTGTTGTCGATAGCACTGCCGAAGTTGCGCATCGAGTCGAACGCCGGCGCCTGATCGGCCGTCGAGAAGGCGATCAACTCGCCTTGCCCAACCTTCTCCGGCTTGAGGCCCGGCCCGGCGTTACCGCGCGACGGCACGCGGCAGGCGTCAATCACGGCGATGAACGATGTGGGCGCCGACGGCATGACCTTGCTGCGCACGTAGCCGACACGGATGGCGCGATCGAGCAGAATCGGACGCGTCATTGCGCGAATCGGTACGCCGGCATGCACTGGCACGAGGAAGTTGTCGCCGCCGGACTCGAAGCCGTGACCTGCGAAATAGAACAGCGAAACTTGCGCGCCTTTCGACGACTGCGCGAGCCACGCCACAGCTGCCTTGAATTCCTCTTGCGACAAGTCGGTCGCCACGCGTGTCTCGAAACCAAGCTGACGCAAAGTGTCACCGACGAGCTTGACGTCGTTGGCCGGCGAAATCAGCCGGTCGGCGCCGTCATAGGCGCTGTTGCCAATGACCAGCGCCACCTTGCGCGCGGGCTGCGGCGCGGGTCCGGCGTAGGTCGGGTTCGAAGTGAAGCACGACACGCCCAGCAGGACGATGGCCAGGCCGCGCAGTAACAAAGAGGTCATGGACATGGCAGTTCTGGCTCGGTCGGATCAATCAGTGAGCAAAGGTCTGGGAAGCGGGCGCCGCGCCGCCAGAGATGGGGGTGTCGGACGCGGGCACGACATGCAGGCGCCACGCCGGGACAAAATGCGGTAGCGCTTCTGTCATCGGGTGTTCAGATGACACATCGGTGGCCGGCACGCGAAACCGCACGTCGGCATGGCGCGCCGCGCAGAACTGGGCGAATTGGGCGAGTGCGCGGCAGGCGGTCAGGTCGGTGCGGACAACGCCACACAGATCCAGCATCACCGGCAGCGGCGGCTGCGCGCTGAGTGCGACGCCGGGATGCTCACGCTCGCGTGCGGCGTTGGCTTCGTCCACCCGTGCGAGCAGCGGTTCGACGACTGCGCTGTCGACGTTGTAGGCTAGCAATGCACCGCCTAACGTGGCGAGGAGTCCGTTGTCGGGACCACCATCGGATGTCATCACGATGCTCAGGCGGCGCGGTGCGGGCCAACCCACCAGCGCACCGAATACGGCGCCGACGCCGAAGCCGACCAGCGGTTGGCCCGAAGCGAGGGTGGCGACGAGTTCGAGCGAGAAGAGCCACATAGCGGCACCGAACAGGCGGCGCGGGCGCGCGTCGGAGAACGCGTGGCGCGTGATCGTGCGCGCAGCTTCGTCGATCATGTCGAGCGACATCACGATCACGACCACGGCGACGGCCAGCTTCGGGAGCATCGCGACCAGCCCCACGCCGGCCGTGAGCGCTACACAGACCAGCACCGCATGCATTACGGCGGCCCAGCGCGTTTGCGCGCCGCTGGTGATCGCCATGTTGGAGCGCGTGACCGAGCCGACGTTGGGGAGCAGCGCCAATGCACCCAACAGCGTGTTGACGGCGCCGAACGCGAGCAAGTCGCGGTCGACAGTGCCGCGTCGCAATGTGAGCGATTCGATGGACGACACGGCGATCACCGTGTCGAGCGACGAGACGAAACCGATCACGATGCCGTAGCCGATGGTCAGGGCCAGAGCATGCACGCTCACGCCATGTAACAGGTCGAGCCACACGCCGGTGTCGATCGGTCGCCAGCCCGCGAAATCGAGGCCGGCTACACCGATGAGACGACAGGCGGGTGACGGCGCGGGCATCAAGGTCAACGCCAGGTAATAGGCGCCGGAAGCGGCCAGCATGGCGACAAAAAGCGACAGGCCGGCGGGCAGTGCGACCTTCCGCTTCGCACGCAACATCCGTTGTGCGAAGGATCGCCAAGTGAAATGGCTGGCAATGCCCAGCCCGGCAACCGCCAACGTCACGATGCCCCAGTCGAGCGTGCAACGCGTCAGGAAGTTGACCTGATCCGACACGGCCAACCCGGCCACACCGAAGATCAAACCGGAGAGTACCGGCGCGGGGACTTTGCGCACGAACGAGCCGCCATGACGCAGGCCAATGATCATCTGCATCAATCCGGAGATCAGCACGGCCACGCCGGCGAGCGTCAGAATCGGGCGCATGCCCTGTGCGGCCATTGCCGGGTCCGCCACCAGAGCCCCTATCAGATTTGATAGAAAGAGTGTCGACGCGACACGGGGGCCGGATATCATTGGCCGCGTTCCTGCGCCAAGTGCGGCGAGTGCAATGCCGATCACGGCCGTCAGTGTGCCGAGCAGAATGCCGAACGCGGCGGCCTGCGGGCCGGGCAACGGCGAGGTGGCTTGTGCGCCGAGTGCGATGTATTCAGTGGTGCAGCCAAGCGTGACGACCAGCGCTGCGAGCGCCTCCATGCCCCAGCGCACACGGGACTCGGGCGCGTTCATGCGCGGCACTGTGAGTTGGCGGCCACGCGCGCAACGCCGTTGGCACGCGATGTGGCTTGCAGGGCGTCGTCGAGCGAGAGCGCAGGGAAGTGCAGTTGCCACGCCCCGTTCTCATTGGGGCCGTAGGTTACAACGGCGCCGTATTGCGTGAGGAAATCGTTGAGCTCGGCGAGCGATGCCTGCGGGCCGAACCATGCCTGGACTTCGCCGCAGATGCCGCCGTCGGCGCCCCGTTGACGTGCCTCGCCATGGTTGCCCGCGAGCGTGGCAGCCGCATGTCCGAGACCGAGGGTGAGGCCGGCGAGTGCCAGCAGCAGTGCAAGCACGAAGGCGGTCTTGCTGTTGATCCAGTCGGCAATCGCATTGAACACGTTCGCTCTCCCCAGGCAGCGCGGCGATGGCGCACTTGACGTGAGAGCACGGGAGGCGCCTTGTTTTGAGTGGGCCGAGCATAGCAGAGAATGCCGGGCCGAAAAATAGCGTTGCGTGCGCAACACGCGAACGATGTCGGACCCCGCGCGTCATCATCTCGATAGTTTCGATATGAGAGAATCGGGCACCAAGGGTCTCGAACCGTTTGGATGCCTACGGGGGTAGGCGGTGGACTTGCCTACGGGGAAAGCGCCGGGAAAGACCGGGCGAAGATCAGACAGCAGAAAAAAATGACACGATTCGAAAACGGGAAACTCGACGGGGGCCGGGGTGTCCTCGTCGCGATGCGGCGCGCAGGTGTGCTGTGCGCTACGGTCATGACCTTCGCACTCGGCGGTTGCGCGGTCACCAAGAACAGCCAGGGCAACACGGTCTATGGTATCGATCAGGCAAGCCTGTTCGGCACGGTGGTCGACACCTTCAAGCTGGCCGACGGCTCCGAAGGTAACCTGCGCCGCAGCAATGGTCAGTACTCACTCAAGCTCGAACGCTACATGCGCGTGCTGCCTTTGCAGAATGCAATTACCGCTCGCGTGGTGCGCAGCGAGGTAGTGGGGGACCGCTCCGTTGTGGTGGTCGAAACGCAGGAGCGCAACTGTCCGTTCAAGTATGTGCTCTACGCCATTCAAGACAGCGACGTACTCGGCTGGACGTTCGGTAATTGCGCCGATCGCCCGCGCGCCGACCTGGTCGACAATGGCCGGGCGCTGGTCTTCGACTTCCCTGGCAACGGCCGTCTCGTACGCCATACCTATACCGATAGCCGCCTGTTGCAATCGGCCATTCCGGTGCCGCCGGGCGTTGACGTGCGCCGCAAGCCCTTTGCGGATGCCACGCTCAAGGCCATTGACGATCCTGCCGACGCTAACCGTTTCGTACCGGCCCCGCCGCAGACCGCAGGTGCGAGCACCGGCAGCAGTCCGCAAACGAGTCGCCACACGCCGCCGCGCCGTCAGTCCCGTAGCGCAGCAACCGCCACGGCGAACAACAACCCGCTGCCGGCCAACGCGCCCGTCTCGTCAGGCCGTACCGTACCGGGCCTGCCATCTGCGCCGCTCGCATTCGGCGCCGAGGAAGTCAAACCGGTTCGAGTCGACCTGCGGAATTGATCGTGCGAAATACCCTACTCAAACAGACGGCGTTTCTGATCGTTCTCACGCTGGTCTATCTCACCTTCGAACTCGGTTTCAACGGGCGCTTGCTCGACGTGGTGGGCGGTACCGCGACCATCGACGACGTGCATCACATCGAAGTCTACGGCCGCACGCTCTCGGGCATCGCGGCGGCGCTGTTCGTGCTGCAATGGCTCATGGGCAAGCGGGCGAGAAGTGGGAAAGACGGCGGCAAGCGCTCGCCGGGGCTCGGCACGGTCGGCATCGCGTGTCTGGTGACTATCGTCGTTGTGTACTTTGCCATCAAGACCTTTGTTGACGTGCTCGTCACTACGCGCGACGCCGAATTTCGCCGCATCGCTGCCAACACGATCCTGTTGCAGCGCTCGCTGGTCGAGGGGCGCCTCCAACTCGACGGCCTGACGGGCAACGACATGGTATTCGCCAAGCCGCAGGGCAAGGCCTTCCTCGCGCTGTTTCCGGTGCTGGCGGTTTCGGTCGACCGTCTCGACGAGAAGACCCGTACGGTCAAGTCAACGCTGGTGCGCGAGGCAGTGCGGCGAGAGATGGGCGGGGCCAAGGGCTACTACGACAGCTATCGCGACGCGATGAAGCAGGTGCACGATAACTGGAGCAAATACGCCGCGATCATTCCCGATTGGGATGACGGCCTGAAGGCAGAGCAGCAGCGGGCGTGGAGCGACTATCGCAATCGGCTGAGCCGCCGTGGCTGGCAACCCGAGACCGTGCCTTTCTATGCGCGTGGACGCGTGAGCGCAAGCGTTCGCCGCGATCTGCCGGCGCTGCCCGGCAACTGGAATCCCGGCGACATCGTGTCGTTCTACCGCGCGGTCGCCGTGAAGTACCGTCAGGCGGCGGCGCGCAAGGTCCACAGCGTAGAGGTAGGCGGCGAGACGATTCCTCCGGGGCTGAGCTACGAAGCGTTCGTGGCCCGTCCGGGGGTGCAGAAGGAACTGCGTAAGTCGCTGGGCTTGCCGGCCAGTGCGACCGTGCTGCCGTCGTATGCAAGCACCGAGGCGTTTGGCCAACTGTTCGACGCCTTCTCCTATGAGCAGGCACGCGTGCAGATGAGCAAGTACGATGCGTCGCCCGCCGACTTCGAGGACGGTGGCAAATATGCCAGGGAAGGGATCGATGCCACGCGTGCCGCCATCGTCCCCGCCGTAGCGTTGTTCTTCTCGCTGCTCGGTGCCATCGCCCATTTCTCGAAGCTCCTGTTCCTGAGTGCAAAGTGCCTGCTGCTCATGCGCGCAGGGCCGGACGGCGAGTTGAGCCGGCGCGCTTCCCGCACGGCATTGGCGGTACTGTTCTGCGCGATGATCGGGGTGTGGTCGGTTCTGTCGATGGCGTCGAACGACATTACGCGCAGCGACCTGTTCGGCCAGATGATGTCATGGGCTCGCACGGGGGCGTCGGGCGGACGGGTGCTGACTAACATCGCGCATGTCGTGGTGGTGGGGCAGGGCTATGGCTATCCGCTCAACGAGGCCATTCGCATGGACATTCTGCAAGGGCTGAACTATGGCTATCACCCGTCTGCGAAATAAGGCCGCGTTGGCGGCGCTCGCGCTCGCGGCGATGGCCACGACGGCCACTCCGTTGCAGGCGGCCTGCCTTGGCATGCAGATTCATGCGCATCGAGGCTCGGCCGAAGATCCGGAGAACTCCGGCAGTGCGCTGCGCAGCGGCTATGCCGGCAAGTGGGATGGCGTCGAGACCGACATGCAGCAATTGTCCGATGGCACATGGGTGTTGCATCACGATTTGCGCACGGGGCGTTCGGTGCTCGCCGGCGCCCCTCGCCCGGTAGCGCAGCTATCGAGCGCCGACTGGCGCGCTGCGCGTATGACGTTGCACGGCAAGCCGACATCCGAGGCGCCGCCGTTCCTGTCCGATGCGCTGGCCATTGCCAGCCTTTATCCGGGCAAGACGTTGAACGCCGAGATCAAGGAAGTCGTCGGCAATTGCAAACCCATTCAGGGGCTGGTCGCCCAGATGCGGCAAGGCATTTCGCACGGTAACTGGTTTCTTACGTCGGGCTTGCTGCAGAACCTGCGTTGCGCGCGTACGGCCGATAGTCAGGGTTACATGGGCCTGATCGTGTTCGACGGGCGCAATGCCGAGGCGGCGGCGTCCAACCGCTGGACCAAGATGATTGCGCGCCACGCCAAGGCACCCGTTCTCGATCGCGCATGGATGACTCGCCTCGTGAGCGAACTCGGATTGCCGGCGGGGATTCATGTCGATGCCCGCACGATGGACGCCAATCCCGATTTGCTTACAGACGCCGCGGCGGCGCGTCTGGCGGTCTTCGCCTACGCCGTGCAGGGCGACGCAGCACTGGCCGACGCCATCGGCCGGGCTCACGCCCGCACGGGCAAGATGCCGAGCGGCGCGGTGGTGGATGGCTCTGCCGATGCGTTCTGTCGCCGTGTGGCGCAGGTCACAGGGCTGCACTGACATAATATCTTTCCGGTTTGCTTCTCCTGCTGCGAATAGGGAATGTCGGCGCCTTGCCGCCAACCTGCCGGTCGTCACCGGCAGGTTCATCCCGAACCTCAGGAGCCTGCCATGCAATACGCCATTCCGACCCTGCTCGACTACTTTAAGCGTGAGGGCTACGTCGCCCATCTGGACGACGACGGCGACATCGTTTTCAAGCGCGAAGGCATGAATTACGCATTGTGCTTCGATCGCGACGACCCGGAGTTCGCCAAGCTGATCTTGCCCAATGTGTGGCATGTCGACACGCCGCAGGAGCGGGCGATCGTGCTGCATGCCATGAACGAGATCAATCGCGGTTACAAGACCATCAAGATCCACACTGTCGGCGATCAGGTGTGGCTGGCTATCGAGATGTGGCTCGTCAATCAAGCCGATTGGGCGGTGCACATGCCACGGGCGGTCCGGGCGCTGTCGCATGCGTTGTACCGGTTCGCCGAGCAGATGAGGACCTCGGTAGATGAGGCACGTGAGGCGCCCCGGCCGAATCACTGATTCACTGATGGCGTCCTGATAACAAGCAGGGACGACGCGGCGCGGATCGCGTAGAATTCGCGCTGGACTACGCCCTGCCAGCATGAAAAGCGACGACATCGATAACGAAGAACTGACGCGCCTGCTGCGCAAGTTCGGCAAAGCCGGCGACCGCAGCCGCGAGGCGTTGGCGGCGCACCGTAAGTTTTACGACCACATTGCTCGCGTGCTCGACCGTCAGGCGTTGCAGGCGACCAACTACAACGAAGATCTGGCGGTCGCTGCGGTGCAGGACGCCTGGTTGCGCATTCTGCGCAAGGCCGAGACTTACGACCCCACACGCGCCACGGTCAAAACTTGGGTCAAGGACATCACCTACAAAAGTGCGGTCGATGTCCTTCGCAAGCACTACAAACACAATCGCAATACCTCATTGTCCAATGACGACGCCGTGCCGACGGATGCCGATGGCGATAGTCTCGCCACCCGCACCGGTGCCGGCCACTGGCTCGCCACGGTGACCGATCCCGACGAGACAGCCTGCGAATTGCCGTCGCCGGAAGATCGCGTCTACGGCTCCCAGTTGGAGCGCGTGATGCGCACCTGCCTGGACACGCTGCCGACCGGCGACGGTCCGAACTACCGGTTGGCGATGGAACTCTCGCTGGAAGAGGGGCTGAGCTACGCCGATATGACCGTGCGCCTACAGGACCAGACACCGCCCGGCGTGCTGATCAATGCCGAGCAAGTGCGGGGATGGGTGCGGCAAGCCACGCAACGCATGCGACGGTGTGTGTCGGCGAAACTGGGCTGGACGCGTCCGCCGAAGGGCAATCCGGCAGTGGATCAAGAGGAGACGCGCGCATGACGAACGACGATCTGGAACGCTTTCGCGCGTTGGCTTTCCTGTATGTGTGCGACAAGCTCGACGATACCGAAGCGGCGTGGATGCGACAAAAGTTGGTTGCTCATCCCGAATGGCAGGCAGAACTCGATCAGGAGCGACGTTTTGCCGAGGCCACGCGTGAGGCCATCGACGCCAGCTACGCCGAGCGTCCCCCGTTGGTGGCGTTCGACGAGTTGCCCACTCTGGCGCCCGAGCGCAGCGCGCCGTCGCTGGGCGAGCGGCTACGCACATGGTGGACAGGCCCGATGTCGCGCGGATGGGCTTTCGCTTCCATAGCGGCGTTGGCGATCGTGGCAGGCACGCAGACGATGCGTCTGGCCGACACGACGTCGACGCCGGTGGATCGGGTGAATAGCGACACAAGTGCGATGCGCGGTGGACCGGTATCGCCGGCCCCGGGCGTGCCGATGCTGCAGGTGATCTTCCGAGAGGACACGACCGTCGCCCAGTTGCGTGCCGCGCTGGCCGATCTGCAACTCGACATTGTGCGTGGCCCGGACGAGGACGGCATGGTCTGGCTGGCAGTGCCCACGGGCGACGCGGCCAAGGCACTGGCAGGTCTCAAGGCAACGGGGCTACTGTCGTATGGCGAGGTGGCGGACGATCCGCACTGATCGATCCGACAGGTGGCACACACAAAAAAGGGGGCTTCGGCCCCCTTTGCTTTGGGGCCCGCAGAATATTTTCCAAATTCTCTTCCGGTTTTGTCGCACCGCTCCGAATAGGGGGTATCCGCAGCGATGCCCGATGGGCGCGGCGGGCGACTGCGCAGGCCATTTCCGACGGCCGGGCGCTTGACCGAAACCTTAGCGTGACGCAAACGCGACACGTCGAACTGGAGAGAAGCAATGAACCAACGTGGCAAGATTCTGCGCGACACGAGCACCGGCCCCGGCCTTGTCAGCATCGCTGGCCGTCAGTATCCGTTCACCCTTGAGGGAGTGTGGCAGTCCGAACAGGCGCCGAGCGTGAATATGACAGTCGACGCGCTGATCGATGAGGCTGGCCAACTGGTACAGCTGCGCGCCGTCTCCGACAGCCAGCTTGCCCGCGAGGCGACCGACGAGGCACTCGCCGCCGTCAAGCAACGCGGTAACGCGCTCGTCGCCCGGTTCGGTGCGCGCACGCTCGGCGCCATGGGCCTGCTCGCCGTGGCGTGGTTCTTCCTCAATACGATCACTGTGCAGGTGTCGTCGAACTACAAGGTCGGCATCTCCCTGTGGAAGATCCTGGGCCTCATCAACGCACCGGGCGGAATGATCAACTCGCTGGGCGGGACCGGCGGAAGTGCCGGTCTCTATGGCGTGGTGGCGGTGCTCGCGTTGCTTGCCCCGATGGCGCCTTACTTCGTGCGCGATCCCCGTGCGCATCTCGCGAATCTGTTGCCGCTCGTCTTCATGGTCGTGCTGGCGATCGGCATCTACATGAACATCAGCGACGGTATTTCTCAGGCGCAAGGCGCGGCGTCGATGTTCGGCGGAAAGCAGGCAGCGGACATTGCCAGTGAACTGGTGAAGGAAGCGCTCAAGGCAGTGTCGATCGGCTTGGGCGGCTACCTCGCCTTGGTCGTCAGTCTCTATCTCGCCGCGACCGGTGTGATCGGTTGGACGGCCGCCAAGCGCTAAACGTCACACGGCCTGCTCCCCCGACACTTAACCGAATTCCGAAGACTTTCGACAAGGATGCCCACCATGAATACGTACATGCTCGCCTTCCAACGTTCCGTCGGGAACCTCCTGCTGACGACCGCGATTGCGGCGTCGGCGCTGGGACTCTCCGCGTGTGGCGACAAGTCGCCGTCAGGCAAGCCGGCCGCCGAAGCGGGGCCCGCTGCGCCCAATCTGGCCGACGCGACGTCGCCGCGCGCTGTGGCGCAGGCGCAGCAACAGGCCGCACAGTCGGCGCTGCCCAAGGGCGACCCTGCGACACCGGCCTCGAACTACGTCGAATACAACAGCGGCAACCAGTTGATGTTCGCTTACCTCGCGTTGTCTGACATGCCGATCGACTATGACCAGATCGCCAACCGGATGTCGCGCGATTACGCGGCGGCGAACGACGAGTTCCGCAAGCGCGATCTGCTGGCCGCGCTCAAACCGAAGATCGATCAGGCTGTTGCGCAGGCTAAGGCGCAGCGCTACTTCCGCATCACCGTGAGCAATCCGGTTCAGAAGTACGACTTCGAGAAGAAGAGCTTTCCGCTGGATAGCTCGTTGTGGGAAAGCGGCTCGTATCGCTACTTCTACGATAACGGCGAGTACCGGCTGAGCTTCAGCGATGGCGACCGCTTCCGCTACCTGTCCGTGAATAATGAAGAGGCGGCACGCAACATCGAAGCAATGCGCGCGCGGGGCAATCCGCCCACACTGGTCGTCTACGGCTACACGCAGGCGTCCGATATGTCGAACAAGGCGGTGAAGGCGCAGATTGTGAAGGTGGCGCTGGTCGATCGGCAAGGTAACGTGTTGGCCGAGCAACAATAAACGTTGCCGGACAATCCGCATAAAAAATGGGCGCTGCGAGGTCTCTTGCTCTCGCAACGCCCTGCCGGTTTTCGGTCGCCGGCAAGACGGCAATGCTTCGCAGCCGACTTGCCGGGATCACTTGCGGATCAAAACGCCCGACGGAAGATCTCTTCGATCTCGGCTTGCTCTGCGCGACGCGGATTGGTGAATCCGCAGGCGTCCTGCATCGCGTTTGCGGCAAGTGTCGGAACGTCTTCGAGCTTCGCCCCGAGTTCGGTCAGTCCATTCGGAATCCCGATGTCCTTCGACAGACGACGGATCGCCGCAATCGCCACCTTTGCACCTTCTTCGTCGCTCAGGCCCTCAACTTTCTCGCCCATCGCCTGCGCAATATCTTTCAACCGCCCGGCGCTCACGCTCGCGTTGAACTCTTCCACATGCGGCAGCAGCACCGCATTGCAGACACCGTGCGGCAAGTCGTAGAAGCCACCGAGCTGATGCGCCATCGCATGCACATACCCCAGCGACGCATTGTTGAATGCCATGCCCGCGAGGAACTGCGCGTACGCCATGTTCTCGCGCGCCGTCATGTCGTCACCGTGCGACACCGCACGGCGCAGGTTCTGCGAAATCAGCGTGACTGCCTTGAGTGCGCAGGCATCGGTGATCGGCGTGGCGGCGGTCGACACATACGCTTCGGTTGCGTGCGTGAGAGCGTCCATACCGGTCGCGGCTGTGAGGCCCTTGGGCATCGCCGCCATCAGCGCCGGGTCGTTGACCGACAACAGCGGTGTGACGTTACGGTCGACGATCGCCATTTTCACATGACGCTTCTCGTCGGTGATGATGCAGAATCGTGTCATCTCGCTTGCGGTGCCAGCCGTCGTGTTGATCGCGACGAGCGGCAGTTGCGGCTTCTTCGATCGGTCGACGCCTTCGTAATCGGCGATATGTCCACCGTTCGCAGCACACAGTGCAATGCCTTTCGCACAGTCGTGCGGCGAACCGCCACCCAGCGAAATCACGAAGTCGCACTGGTGCTGTTTGAGGATGGCAAGTCCGGCTTCCACATTGCCGACCGTAGGGTTCGGCTTCGCGCCATCGAATACAACCGACTGAATGTCTTGCTGGCCCAGCAACTTCGCTACTTTTTCGGCAACGCCTGCCTTGGCGAGCCCGGCGTCGGTCACGATCAATGCGCGGCGGAAATGGTATTGGCGCAGGGCGGCAATCGCTTCGTCGAGGCTGCCGACGCCCATCATGTTGACGGCGGGGATAAAGAAGGTCGTGCTCATGGTCATGCTCCTTATTTTTTCTGAGAGGGGCACACCACGCGCGCTGGTCTCAACGCGAGCGCGCATGCGGTGTCCAGAATCGTCTTTCGCAGGCACTGAAGACAGCATCGCACCCACGGCGCGATGCGTCTTTGATCTGCTGCAAACTCAGGGGCGACTAGAGTTAGCGCTCAAAAGAAGCCGAGCGGGTTGATGTCGTAGCTCACCAGCAGGTTCTTCGTCTGCTGATAGTGATCGAGCATCATCTTGTGCGTCTCGCGGCCGATGCCCGACTTTTTGTATCCGCCGAACGCAGCATGTGCCGGATAGAGGTGATAGCAGTTGGTCCACACGCGTCCCGCCTGAATGCCGCGGCCCATGCGGTACGCGCGATTGATGTCGCGTGTCCACACCCCTGCACCCAGACCGAACTCGGTGTCGTTGGCGATGGCGAGCGCTTCGGCTTCGTCCTTAAATGTCGTCACGCCGACCACCGGGCCGAAGATCTCTTCCTGGAACACGCGCATGCGGTTCTCACCCTTGAGCAGCGTCGGCTGAATGTAGAAGCCCGACGCCAGCGGGCCGTCCAGCATCTCGATGCCGCCGCCGGTCAGGATTTGTGCGCCTTCCTTGCGCGCCAGATCGAGGTAGGTGAGGATCTTGTCGAACTGCTGTTGCGACGCCTGCGCGCCAATGGCCGTTTCCGTGTCGAGCGGATCGCCGCGCTTGATGCGTGCGACCCGGGCCATTACCACTTCCATGAAGGGCTCGTAGATCGATTCCTGCACGAGCGCGCGAGACGGGCAGGTGCAGACCTCACCCTGATTCAGGAAGCCCAGCACGAGGCCTTCAGCGGCCTTCTCGATGAACTCGGGCTCGCCACGCATGACATCGTCGAAGAAGATGTTCGGCGACTTGCCGCCCAACTCGACCGTGCTCGGAATCAGATTGGCGGCGGCCCGCGACAGAATGTGCCCGCCGACGGGCGTTGACCCGGTGAAAGCGATCTTGGCGATGCGCCGGCTCGTTGCCAGTGCTTCACCGGCTTCCTTGCCGAAACCCTGAACGATGTTGAGCACCCCCGGCGGCAGCAGATCGCCGACGAGTTCGGCGAACAGCGTAATCGAAAGCGGCGTTTGCTCGGCCGGCTTGAGCACTACGCAGTTGCCAGCGGCGAGCGCCGGGGCGAGCTTCCACGCGGCCATCAGCAGCGGGAAATTCCACGGAATGATCTGACCAACGACACCCAGCGGTTCATGGAAATGATAGGCGGCCGTGTGCTCGTCGATCTCTGCGGCCGTTCCTTCCTGTGCGCGGATACACCCGGCGAAGTAGCGGAAGTGGTCGATCGCCAGCGGCAGGTCGGCGGCGAGAGTCTCGCGCACCGGCTTGCCGTTATCCCATGTCTCGGCCACGGCGAACCGCTCAAGTTGCGCTTCGAGACGGTCGGCGATTTGCAACAGAATGCGCGAGCGCGCCTGTACCGACGTCTTTCCCCACTTCGGCGCCGCCGCATGGGCTGCGTCGAGCGCAAGCTCGATATCGGCGCCGTTGGAGCGGGGGAATTCGGCGATGATGCCGCCGGTGACGGGCGAGGTATTGACGAAATAACGACCTTCCAATGGTGGAACGAACCTGCCGCCGATGTAATTCTCGTAACGCGTTTGCAAAGACAGCAAGGCACCGGGCGTGCCGGGTGGGGCGTATCGCATGTTGTGTCTCCGGATATTGTCGTATCGGTGGTGCTGTGACCACATGGGGCAATAAGCAATTCGCGGGCCACCTGCGGCACATCCAGTCTCCATGCGGGGAACGGGCGTGGGGCGGCGCTTGCGTGTCACGGATCTGTGACACCTTTGTCTCGCGCCGTGACACCGGTTGTCTCGCCGATGTGACAGGCAATCGCTTCGTGCCAGCCGATTGACATAGCGCATTGCAATCGCCCCCGGCATGCGACATGCTTCGGGAACGACTACGAGATCATCCGGCACGGGGGAGACGACCAATGCCAGCCAATACAGAGTCCGCGCACGCGCGCCGTGTGCTGAATGTCGTACAGGGTCATTTGCCGCACGGCGCTGCGGCGACGGACCCGAATATCACCGATTCCTGGCGGCGCTGTCTGGATACCCACGCGCTCGACCCGGGCGCGCGCATGGCGCCGCGCGTGCTGGAGTCTGCGCAACTGCGCGAGCGGCGCAGCGCTATGGAGCGGTTGCGCAGCGTGTCGACCCCTGTGCTCGAGCGTTTGCAGCGCCAGTTGATGAATCCGCATCAGGCGGTGCTGCTCACGGCACCCGACGGGGTCATCGTCGATTCTCTGTTGCATGAGGGCCAGCGCGACGACTTCCATCGCGCCGGACTTTGGCCAGGCGCCGACTGGAGCGAGTCGTGCGAAGGTACGAACGGTATCGGTACCTGTGTCGTCGAGCGTGCCCCGGTCATCATCTGTCAGCAGGATCACTTTCGCGCGCTGCACACGCCGCTCACCTGCACGGCAAGCCCTGTATTCGCGCCGCACGGGGATCTGCTGGCCGTGATCGACGTGTCGTCGACACGAGCCGACCTCACGCGCCAGAGTCAGTTTCACACGCTTGCGCTTGTGAACTTGTCGGCGAAGGTCGTGGAGAGCGAGTATTTCTTTCTTCACTATCGCGACGAATGGCTGTTGCAATTGCAGGAGCAGGCCGATCATCTCGGTGGCTTCGCGCAGGCACTCATCGCGTTCGACGACACCGGGCGTGTACTCGCTGCCAATCAAAGCGCACTGAATCGTCTCGGTGTGTCGCGAGACGAGATTGTCGGCACACGTGTGGATCGATGGTTCTCCTCGACGCTCGATGCGCTGCTTGCGCAAGCGCAGCCCACACCGAACGCTTGCTGGCCGATTCGCACGCATACCGGCGAGTCGTTGCTGGCGATGGTGCGCGCACCGGAGCGCACGATACGGCGCATTCGCCGGTTGCCGATTCCCGAGCCACGAACATCGGCGCCCCCGTTTTCCGATCCGGTGTTGGCGCGCGAGTTTTCGCGCGCTTGCCGCGTGTTCGCTCGCGACGTGCCGGTTCTCGTTCGCGGTGAAACCGGGAGCGGCAAAGAGGTCTTTGCACGCGCCGTTCACGCGGCGAGCGAGAGAGCGAACGGGCCGTTCGTCGCACTCAATTGCGCAGCGATTCCCGAGTCGCTGATCGAGAGCGAGCTTTTCGGTTACGTGGGCGGCAGCTTCACAGGGGCGCGCAAAGAGGGGATGAACGGTAAGCTGTGGCAAGCGAACGGCGGCACGCTGTTTCTCGACGAAATTGGCGACATGCCTTTCGCGATGCAAACCCGCCTGCTGCGCGTGCTCGAAGATCGTGCGGTGTCGCCCCTCGGCGGCGGCGAGCCGGTGCCGCTGGACATTCGCATACTCAGCGCAACGCATCGGGACCTTTCGGCGCGCATTACCGAGAGGTTGTTCCGGGAAGACCTCTTCTATCGGCTGAGCGGGCTGGAAGTCACCGTGCCGCCGCTGCGCGAACGTGAGGACAAGATCGAGTTGATTCAGCGGCTGTTGGCGCAGGCCTGCGAATCAGGGCGAATCACCGTAACGGACGCCGCGCAGGACCGGCTTTGTACCTACGCGTGGCCGGGCAATGTACGTCAGATGCGCAGCGTTATCCGCACGCTGGCAGCGCTGAGCGAGAGTGGTGTCGTTACGCTGGACGACTTGCCGGGCGAGTTGCGCGAAGCGCAGGCAGACGTGAGCGTAGCACCGCGCTCAGAAGCGCCGCTGGAGGCTGCCGAGCGTCAGGCGCTGCGGGCAACGCTCGATGCCTGTCAGGGACAGGTCAGTGCCGCCGCCCGAAAGCTCGGGGTGAGCCGCAATACGCTCTATCGGAAACTGAAACGATTCGGCTTGCTGCGCGGTTGAGGTTCGCCGCGCAGCAATGGCATACCGCTTACTTCACCGGAATCGGCGTGGCCCGATCCACCGGCACGGCGGTCACGCTGTTCTGCGGCGAGCCATCGATGAGCTTGTCCGAGTAGGTGAGATAGACGAGCGTGTTGCGTGTCTTGTCGACCATTCGCACAATGCGCAGCTTCTTGAACAGCGGCGACAGTCCTTCGGAGAAAACCTCTTCTTCCTTCGGTAACGGCGCGCCGAACGAAATCGGTCCCACCGGTCGGCAGGCAATCGACGCTTCCGACTTGTCTTCCGCCAGTCCTACCATTCCCTTGACGCCGCCGGTCTTCGCGCGCGACACGTAACAAGTGACGCCGTGTACCTTCGGATCGTCGAAGGCATCCACCACGATCTTGTGGTCGGGACCGACTAACTTGAACGCGGTGCTGACGTCGCCAATCCTCTCGGCATGGGCCCAATTCGCGGCGACCATCAGCGCCAGTGCGAGTGCTTTTTTCATGATGATGTGTTCCGTCAAATGCGGCATTGGCGGCGACAGTCGCCCGGCGTGCATGCCGCGTGCAGCGGATTCTACCCGTGTCGCGCGACCGTGGGCTACAGCCATGGCGAGAAGGCCGCCGAGTCCTTCTCCGGCGTGATGTACCACTGCCGCCGCGCCGGATCGTAGATCGCCCCGCGCGCCGTCAGTTCGTCCTTCGCCCCATAGGTGTCGCCGCTCAGGTAGCGGCGGGCGGGTGTGGTGTCCACGGGCATCGCCATATTGCGCACGAGCGCGTCGTCGGCGAGAAGCACGGTGCGCGGCAAGTCGAGCGAAGCAATGAAGCCGCTTTGCCGGGTCTCGTCGCTCGACGTGATCAGCGATACCGATTCTCGTGCCCGGGTCATCGCCACGTAGAACAGATTCTTTTCGCTTTCCAGTGGCGCGAAAGGATTCGGAAACTCGTTGCGCTCCAGGAAGGGGATGACGACGTGATCGAACTCCTTGCCTTTGATGTTCGCGACGGTGTCTACGCTCACACGCGCACCCGCTCGCGTGCGGCGGACGGCGGAAAGACGCGCCATCATCGATGAAAAGTAATCGGCAAGGGGGGTGTCGTCGGCGGGCAGTGTCGACGCGTAGGCGCGCAGTGTGCGCTCGACAAGATCGACGTCGTACGGCCGCGCGTACAGGCGCGTGGCCACCGCCTGAAAATCGATCTTCTGACGAATACGGCGGAAGGCGTCGCTTGCCGAGAGCGTTGGCAGGCTCGCGCGCAACTCGCGAATCAACTGGCCGATGGTCGCGGCAGGTGTGCCCGGCACAGCCCCCAGCAGATACGACGTGTAGATCTGTTCGATCAGTTCCGGATGCTTTGCCGTCAACTGATACTGGTCACGCGACAGGCGAATGTTCGCGAAGATGCCGAGCACCGCGGCAACGGACATGCGTTCGCGCTCATCGATGGTTTCATGTGCGCGCATTGCCAACGCGAACACCGCGCGCACGAAACGAATCTCTTCGCGGAACTGAAAGCCCTCTTTGTTCGGCGATTCGAATGGAATCTCGGCACGCCACAACGCCTCTTCTATCGATGCGCTCTGATGCCAGTCGCGCAGAAGCACGGCACACGTCGAGCGCTTGTCGCTGTCTTGCAGCCAGTGACGCACGTCTGCCAGTACCGCGTTTGCCATCCCGTCGTGCCCGCCGTCAGCCTTGATGACGTCGACAGGCGTGTGGCGCCTGACATACGACTCGATGGTTTTGCGCTTGAACGCAGCAACCGGGTAAGCGATATGCGGGCCATGACGAAAGGTCCGTGTGAGCGGATAGGCGCTCGCGCCGGAGAAGTCCATGCGAAAGCGTTCGCCCATATACACGTCGCTCGCCCCCATCTCCCCGTGAATGACCTGATCGCGATCGCCCACGCCGACGAAACGGCAATTCAGTGTGCGAAGCAAATGACGCAGCACCCGATACGATGCTTCATTGAAGTCGTGCTGCTCGTCGCATACGATCAACCGGCATGGTGCGAAGTACTGTGGCGCGATACTCTCGCGATCGATCAACTGCGCAAGATCGTATGTGGCGTCGAAACGATCCCGGAACTTCGGTTCGTCCAGCGCACCCAGTCGGGCCCGCTCATAGGCCTGAGTGATCGCGTATTGCGCCGGCGTGACGTCCAGACGCTCGAGCAGGTCGCCAAGTTGTTCGTCGTCGACGTCGTCGAACAGTGCGCCGCCCGCCTTGAGCTTTCGCATGGCTTCGAGGCTTTGCGCCACATTGATGTGGTTGTCCTCGAAAGCGCCCGGCGCGTAGCGATCCTCGACGTCTTCGCGTAATGTCTCCATGGCCTCAATGAGGTAGGACGTGAGGAAACTGTCGCGTTGGATGCGGCGCGCGCGTTCGTTTGCCGTGGGAAGCGTTTCGAGGACATCATGGCTGTAGTCGTCGAAGGTCGAGACGCGCACCCGCTTGTGCAGATCGGCGTGAATGCCGGAGCGTTGCAGACGGGTGCGCAACACGTCGGCGGCGGTGGCGGTGAAGGTGAGGGCGAGGATTTGCTCGGGTGGCGTACCCCCGGCGATGGCTTCGCCGATCCGGGCGACGAGCGTTGTTGTCTTGCCGGTGCCCGCGTTGGCCATAGCGATGCAGATTCGCTCGTTCGAGACCTGAAGGGCGATCTGTTCCACGGTCAGCGCGGGACCGTTGGGCATGAAGCGAGGGGTGCGAAGCGGGGATTGGGTTTCACTCATGGCGTCGACCTTGCTGAGAACGGGCGATGCATGATGATGCGTCATGAGTCGGGCCCGTCGAAATCTGCGGCAGCGGCGACAATCGCCAGCTATGCGTGTCGCGGATTCTACTCGCGTCGAACGGCCGCCCCCTGCAACTGGCCCGGGGCGCACTCGTGAGCGGGCGCACAGCGCCGTCGCCCTGACACGGACGACGGCCTGCCGCCTGATGGCTTACGACGACTTGCTAAGGCGCGTTACCACTTCTCGTCCTGCGTCGCCGCCGATGGGGTGGCGGTCTGCGCCGTCCCCTTCTTCGTTGCTTTCTCGCCAGCCGTGGCTCTGGCGGCCGTGGCGGTCGTGGTGGTCGTAGCGTTAGGCGCCGCATCCGCCGTCGCAGCGACTCCCGCCTGCGGTGCTGCCTGAGCAGGCCGGGCGGCAAGCTCGCCCCGCACCTGAAGACCTGCGATTGGCAGGGCGTCGAGGTTGAGGTTGCTGCGCACGTTCTCAAGATGACCGTACGACAGATTTTGGGTCACGCGCTCCACGATCAGTTCGCAGCACGGATTCTCGGCGCGTCCGAGGCTTTGCCCCGTCTGAGGATCCTTGAACTCGTTGCCCAACGCGACGACCGCGTAGCGGCCGCCTTCACGCAGCGCCTGCCCGCCCTGGCTGACGACGACATTGGTGCCGTCGCGCCCGAGTACCGTAATCGGGAACGTCGATTGCAGGATGGCGCTGACGATCGCCTTGCTGGCCTGGTCTGTCATCTCGTTGAGAATGCGTTGTCCGTCGACACCAGTGCTCAGTGTGGTCGGTGCCGTTGCCGGCAGCGTATGACTCAACGAACTGGCCGCCGAGACCTGACGCGTGGCCACGTTCACCATCTTCTGCGAGAGGGCCCAGCCGCCCGAATAGCTGACCAGTTGACGATCGCTCGTGCGCAACTGCCGAGCCTGCCGCGTGTAGTTGAACGCGCTCACGCGGGCACTCCACACCAGATCGGCGCTGGCGGCCTGCGAGAGCTTCGCCAGTTCTGCGCTGGGCGCCTCGCCGGACTTGATCATGTCGAGTTCCTGCTCGATCTCGGGACTCATTTCGCGGTCCAGTACGGCGAAACGGCCGGTCTGCACGAGGGCATCGCTCACGCGTTGACGCAGCGTTGCTGCAACCTCCCGCGACGGCACGCTGGTGTCGCCCATGGGCAGCGAGGCCTGCGAGAAGACGACCGGGCCGACCACGATCTTGAGTTTCTGCATGTCGGCGGACGGCTTGAATTTCGCGATCTCGGCCTCGATGCTCGCCTTATAGCGCTTGGACAGCACGCCCGGCTCGTCGAGACTGATCACACGCAGACGCTGAATCACACCGCCCGAGCGTTGCTGAACGATGTCGGCGAACGCGTTTGCCCGCAGCGACGCCGAGTCCCGGTTCAAACTGACGTCCAGCCCGTACTTGGCGGTCACACTATCGGACTGGATCACGGCGCCGTTGACTTGCATCAGCGCGAGCTTCATCGCTTCGAGCACGGCTTCGCCGGCGGAGTTGCCGAAGCCGACCGCAGCCGTCTTTTCAGTCTCGACTTTGCCAACGTCCGGCACGGGCGCCGCTGCGCTGGGCGCGGAGGCGGGCGTTTGCGCGGGGTCTCCCGGTTTTCCGGAGCAGCCGGCAATAAAAAAGAGGGCCGCGAGGGCCCCCGTGAGCGAGTTACGCATCATGTTGTAGGTAGAGTGTTTCGGCTTACAGCGCTGCGAGTGCCTTGGTGGCGTCCGACGGCACGTCGATACCGTTGCTGCGTGCGAAGTCGATGGCGTTCTTCAGCGCCTTGCCGGCTTCCGTGACCGAGCCAGGGAAGTTCGACACAACGTAGGCGGCACCGCCCAGCGAGGTGAGTGCCATCGGCGAGGCGCTCTTCATGTTGGTGCCCATCGCCGTCACGTCGTTGCGCATACCGGCGTAATGCACCATGCCCAGAGCGAGGTGTCCGAGGCCCTGCGCAAAGGTCTTCTTCGAGGCGTCGTCGAGTACCGGCTTTTCCTTGAGCTTGGCCGCGATCGCGCCGCTCGTGTCGTCCACGGCGTTCACAGCCTTCGACGCGGAGTCCTTGTCTTGCGTCGAACCCGACGTCAATTGCGCCACGACGGCAGCGGCCTGTTCGGCTTGCGTTTTCAGACCGAGCGCTTCGCCCATCTTGGCATTGGCGTTGAGCACGTCAACGTTGGCGGCGACGTAGTTCTTCACCAGTGCAGCTTGCTGGCCCGACAGGTCAACGCTGCTATCCGACTTGCTGCCGCCGCCCACGAGGCTGGTCAGCCCGCCGAGTTGCGCGTACGAGGCGCCCGAGGCACCGACAAGAGCGGCTGCAACGGCGCAAGCGATGATTTTCTTCATGAACGTCTTCTCCAGGAGTGGGATGGTTGAATGCGGTAATTAACGCAAACTGAGATTGGTGATCTGGCTGGTCAATTCGCGTGCGGCGTTGTTGGCGGCCAGACGCAACGCATTGGTACGCGCTTCCGCCTCGGTCGGCCCGGTACCAGCGTATTGAACGGGCCCCACCGAGGCCACGGTGTCGGGAATGGTCTGGCCGATGTCGAGCAGCTTTGCGTTGACGGTGACTGCCACACGCATAAGACCGGAGTTCGGATCGCGATCGGCCAGACCGACATCGAGCGTGCCCAGCGCGATGTACGACATGCGGGCAACACGCATGCCCGAGACCATCGAGGCAAGCGTTGCCGGCTTCAGGTCCATGCCGTTCTGGTAGTCGTTCTCGACATTGGCGACCTTGAATTGACCACCAGTGTACGGCTCGATCAGTGCGGCTTCGTTGACCTTGAAGCCGGCTTTCGCGAATGTCGACGTGAAGACCTGTGAAAGGTTGGCGCTGGGAATCAGGCGGAACGTGTTATCGGTGGCACGTCGCGTCGTGCTGCCACCGGTCTCGACGGATACCGAGCTTTGCACCGATGCCGACATCTTTGCGCTCGTCGCCGCATGGGTGCCGATCTGATTGCTGCGGACGCTCTCGCCTTCGGTGCCTTGCTCCGACGCGTTGACTTGCGCCTTGACATCGGCTTTGCGGTCGACACGCTTGTACACGCGATCGTCGTAGGCGCGGGAGGTACCGACTTCACGGGATACGAAGATGAACGCCAGCGGCGAGCGTCCGGCGGGACCACCCTTGGCGACTGCGGAATTGCTCTTCACGGCATTGCGCAGATTTGCCACGTTGAGCGAGACCCGCACGGCGACCGTGTATTGCTTCTTGTCCGAGTTTTCGTCTTCGGCGAGGATCGTCGAGTCGAGAATGTATCGATCCGGCTCGGCAAGGATCTTCTGGCGAATCGCGTCGAAGTTCTCCGACTCCGCTTCACCGGCCTCGGCGTAGTAGAACTCCACTGCCTTCATTTGTGCGGCCGACAGAGCACGAGCTTTGTCGTCGCGCGAGATCGACCAGCCTTCATAACTTACGGTCGCCTTGCCGCGCGCTTGCTGCACTTGTGCAACGGCACCCGACGCGAATATGGCGGCAGCGAACAGCAGAATCAGTGTCTTCATCACTTGCATAGCTTCATCAATCCCATCGTCTTGTCGATTTGCGACGAAATGTCCGACGCCGAAGCGGCAGACTTCACCCATGACGTGTCCGCGCCCGCCACTGACTCGGCAAGTTTCACGAACAGACCGTTGACGGAGTCGTAGTAGGCCGGGAAATCGTCGACCCACGTTTGCGAGGCCGGCACTGGTTTCACTTCGCCGTTCTTGAGCGAAGTATTGAGGTAGGTCGTGCCGGTCAGCGGCTCGCGAATGGCAACGTCTGCATAGCTGCCATAGATATACGCGGTGCCTACTGCGTTCTCGCTGTACTTGATTTTTTTGAAGTTCTTGAGCGTGACATCGATCTCGTAGTCCGGTTGCGGCAGCTTGAGATTGAAGACCGTGCCGTCCATGATCTGCATCGACATGACGTTCCCGATCGCGTAGCCCTTCGAGTACGGCACGACAGGCACACCGATGCGTGTGGAGATGGCTTCGCTCACCATGTCGGCGACCCAGGTTTGCGCTGCGCCAGGCGTGCCTTTCAGGTAGTCGGGCAGCACAGCGACCGCTTCCGGCGCGACTTCCACATGGGTGACTTGCAGATAACGCGGCGCCTGATCGGGCAACTGGGCCTGCGCCAGGGAATCGGCGAAGCGGGCGTACAGGCCGGGCTTCCCGTTTGCGCCGTCGTAGACCATACGCACGCGATCAAGCACCTCTGCGCGAGTCGGCTCGTGATCGAGGTTGTCGACGTACCCGAAGCTGACCGGGTACGAGCGCAGAACGGTCATCGATTTGAAGTCGAAGAACAGCACCTGAGCGCGAAGCAGGACAAACAGCTTGCGGATCGCGCCGAAGCGCTCGACAGAAACCGTCTCGGTATTGATGACGAGCGAGACGACGAGCGCCTGGTCCCGGCCCTTCAACTGATCGATCGGCCCGGTCGTGAGCGTGAGGTGTCTGGCCGGATTTTTCGCCACGGCGGCCAGAAGACGTTTGTAGGGCGAATCGCCCGCAGCTTTCAGACCGCTCTCGTAAGCGCGGGAATAGGGGAATCGCTTGTCGATGCTGGCGGCGTCGCCACCATAGGCCGCGCCGGCAAACGTGACGGTCTTGTCTGTGATCTGCGCCTGAACGTGGCTCGCAAAGACCATCGAGAATGCCACCGAAAAAGCGGCGGCAAGACGGAAGAGAAATCCGTCGGCTTTCATATTGTTATGCTCCCCGGTACGCGCCGCTGAATTTGGGACGCGTGGACGCGGAATACTGGATTACTAACTATTTCAAGTCAATCGATTGGCGTCGATCCTATTTGAATTGATAGGGATGAATGCGAGTTGTATGCAGGGCCGATGTAGGTAATTCGGCGTAAATGCCGTGACCGGAATTCCGATGGAGGTCGTTGTGGAGACGAGCACGAAGGGCGTGTAATGGGTCGGTTGCAAGCCTTTGCCAAATGCGCTATAGTCACGCCTCTTCGCGCGGGGGTATAGCTCAGCTGGGAGAGCGCTTGCATGGCATGCAAGAGGTCAGCGGTTCGATCCCGCTTACCTCCACCAAACGAACGACGGTTTCCGTCCCCTTCGTCTAGAGGCCTAGGACATCACCCTTTCACGGTGAGTACAGGGGTTCGAATCCCCTAGGGGACGCCATCTATCGGCAGCGGTGTGATGCACACATCGAAGCCGGCCGGCGTCAGATTCGGCAAAACGCATAGCAAAGGCCGGATGTCTTTCGAGACATCCGGCCTTTTGCGTTTACCCTTCCTATCGGTTTTTCCCGGCGATCGCGTTATCTGCACATGCAATAACGCTTTGGCGACGATTTAAAAACTCATCAGCTAACTGAATCGGGTTACAAACATTTCAGCCCCGCCTCGACGTCGACTTTCGGCATCGGGGCGGGGCTTTTCGTCGCTGTCGTCACCATTGCAGCGACCGCATGTTCGAGGCTTTGATTGTTGCGCGTGCGCGACATGGGCGATCCCCCGAATCACCGGGGGACAGTATGGGGACGGTCGGCTTATACCATGCACTCATCATAAGTTTGCGTAAAGCCGATACATAAGTGGCATAGAGCAAACGTTCAGGTGGTAAGAGGAGCATATCAATCCGGGTATTTCCACGCCGGTATTGAAGATCGTCAGTCGCTGCACACAATTCATCCAAATAAGTTGGACTCCAATGGAACTGAATTGGCTTCGCAGCAAACCTATCGACCTCGCGCCACGCCCCGCCCCTGTCCGAAGTCCCCCGGGGTAAAAAAGCCTTCATGCCGCAAGGTGTGAATAGGCTCGATGAAAGCGTAGGAATATGAAAGTCCTGTCTATCTTCGGCACACGGCCCGAAGCGATCAAGATGGCGCCTTTGGTCACGGCACTTGATCGCGAACCCGGCATCGATAGCGTCGTGTGCGTGACCGGTCAGCATCGCCAGATGCTCGATCAGGTAATGTCGCTGTTCGACCTCAAGGCCAAGTACGACCTTGAAGTCATGATGCCTAATCAAACGCTCAACGGTCTTTTCTCACGTGCCATCGCACGTGTCGATGCCGTTCTGGAGACGGAGAAACCCGATTACGTGCTGGTTCACGGCGACACGAGTACAGCCGCCGCCTGCGCACTCGCCGCGTTTCATCGCCGCATTCCGATCGGGCATGTGGAGGCGGGACTGCGCACAGGCGACTTGTCCAAGCCGTTTCCGGAGGAGATGAATCGCCGTGTGGTCGATTGCGTTGGCAATTGGCTGTTTGCGCCGACGTCGACATCCCGGGAAAACTTGCAGCGTGAAAATCTGCAAGGCCGAATCGCCGTGACGGGTAATACCGTGATCGACGCGCTGGCGACGCTCACGGCGCGTTTGCGTGACGACTCGCCGCTCGCTGCTGCCGCTGCGGCACGCTATTCGTGGCTCGATGCATCGCGCCGTCTGGTGCTCGTGACGGGCCATCGCCGTGAGAGTTTTGGCGGCGGTTTCCTCAATATCTGCGCAGCGCTTGCCGATCTCGCGCGGCGCGACGATGTGCAGATTGTCTACCCGGTGCACCTGAACCCGGCAGTTCGCGACGTTGTGCTGACCGAGCTGGCCGGCCTGAGTAACGTGCATCTGATCGATCCGCTCGACTACGTCGATTTCGTCTGGTTCATGCAGCGGGCCTACGTGATCCTGACCGACTCTGGGGGCGTGCAGGAAGAAGCGCCATATCTCGGCAAGCCGGTGCTCGTCATGCGCGATGTGACCGAACGACCGGAAGCCGTTGCCGCAGGAACGGTGGCGCTCGTCGGCGCGAACCGAGGGCGCATCGTCGAAGGCGTGACACGTCTTCTCGACGATCTGGCGTATCACACGTCGTTCTCACGACGTCTGAACCCCTATGGCGATGGCCATGCCTCGCAGCGCATCGTGGCAGCCCTTTGCGGGCGCGCAATGAGCGAATTCGATCCAGGTTGCCCGGTAGAGCGCCGGGATCACTGAGATCCGGGTGGGTGCCGACGCGATTGATTGTCTCGCTGCCTCCGCCAAAGTCGTCCCACTGCGTTGCGTCCACCGGCACGGACGAAACGCCAACTTACGGATAATTCATGCTGTTGTTCAATACGTTGCAAGCGCGTCGTCGTACGGCGCATGATCTCCCGCGAACGTCGCCGGACGCCTTCCGCGTGCGCCTTCGTCGTATTTGTGCAATGACAGCCGGCACGCTCGGCGTGCTGGGCGGCGTTGTTCCTGCGACCTCGCATGCGAGTGCGTTGGGTGACGGTGTGCGTGCGCTTGGCGCCGGCACTCATCTGCAACGCAGTATCGCGTTGGCCGACCTCGGCATTACGGCGCCTGTCGTGCTCTCGGGCGACACCAGCCAGGACTTCTACCTGCCGGTGCCCAAGGGCCTGCCGCTGGCCGACGCCTCGGTAGCGTTCGACGGCCGCTATCTGAAGGGCGAACCGGGGGCGGCCTCCGTGGTGCTCTCCATCGACGGCCAGCCGATGACCTCGCAATCCGTGCCCGATGGCGACGGGCCGTTGCAGCGCAATCTGTCGGTGTCGTCGCGCCCACGCGAAACGGGCTTCGTGCGTCTGTCGGTGAACTGGCATTCGCGCACTGGCACCTATCGGTGCGAGCCGGATCGCTCGATGGCGAACTCGGTGACGATCACGCCGCAAACGCGTCTGACCTACCGCATCGATCAGAAGTCGGTCACGAGTCTCGACGACGCCTGGGGCACACTGCCCGGTGCGCCGTCGTTGCTCGTCGCATCGAAGACGCTGAGTCAGGAGACGTTCGATAGCGCATGGCGTATTGGCGTTGCGCTTGAGCGAAGCGGCAAGCGTGTCGTCGTGCGGGCGTTGCCCGCCGTGGGCGACATTGTCGACACGCGCGGCGTCAACGTGCCGGCCGCCCTCGCGGCGGTGCCGGCCTTCGCCGCATTGCGAGACAACAGCGCAACGCACAAGCTGGCCAACGACGCTGAGTTGGGGGCGTTGATGGCGATGAATGCGCCCTCGGTCAGCGGCGATGTCGCGGTCGCAGACGCCGCGCTGCGTGCGCGTCTGAGCGCCGCATTCGATGCTGTGCAGGGCCAGCTTGCCAGTGACGCAGATGCTGCCGAGGCATTTAAGACCTGGCGCGCGCAACGCGCACCGCTCGCGGGCGACGCGCTCGGCGCCAAGCAGATTCGTCTGCTGGCCATGGGCAGTCAGTCCGTGATCGCCGTGTCGGGAGACGCCGGTGCACAAGCTGCCGGTCTCTTCGACGATTCGCTGCGCCGCCTGTTGCTTTCGAATAACGTGACCGCTCCGATCGCGCATACCCCGGACATTGCGGACAAACAGGTGGTGCGCCTGTCGAGCCTCGGGGGCTCGTCGAATAGCTTCGACGTGCTCGCACGCGGCGACTGGACCGTGACCTTTCCGCTGAGCGCCGTGGCTTCCGACGGCCGCATGCCTGGAGAGATCTCACTGTATCTGGCGGCGGCGCCCGGCCCGGCGACATCGAAGCCCGTGGCAACGGTGTTCTGGAACGGCATTCTGCTCGCGGCCAAGCAACTCGACGCGAACGGGCGGCCTGAGCAACTCAAGGCGCGCGTGCCGGGCTATGTGCTTGGCGTGAACAATACGTTGCGTGTGTCGGTGCAGCGTCAACCGTACTCGGCCAACTGCGACGAGATTCCGCAGGCCTATCCGGTCAACGTGCTGCCCGCGGCGAGCTACATCCGCCCGGGCAAGGCTGAGCCGGACGGCACCTTTGTGGGCTTGCTGCCGCTGATGGCGGGCAATCCGCAACTGATCGTGCCCGATCGGTATCTCGAAGACGCACCTGCCAACATTCGCCGGGTGATCGGAATCGCCGCGGCAAGCGGTCTGTCGCCGTCGCGTGCAGAGCTGATGGTGGCCGCAGGCGGCAAGAGCGTGAAGCCGGGCAAGCCATTCGTGGCGATGGAAGTGGCAGTGGACGGTGCCAAGCCGACGGTGAGCGTGACCGACCGCAAACGGCTGGAGATCGGCGGCAAAGACGCCAAGTGGCTGGATATCACCGGTTTGCAAAACCTGTCGACGGCCGAAGTCGTGCGCGCAAGCGGCGAAGACGGTCTGCTTTGGTACGCGATCGGTACGCCGCGCGCAGACATTGGCGAGCCGTTCCTGCTGAATCGCGGCAATCTGGCGATCATCGGACCGGCCGGCCCGGTGGCCTGGATCGACAGCAGCAATCCGGACGCGAGCATGCCGCCGGGCGCGGGCGAGAGTGCGTTCTACGAATGGCGTCGCTATGTCTCGTGGGGCGTGCCGGCAATTGCGATCACGCTGCTGGTTCTGCTGTTGATTCTTGTGCTGGCGCTGCGTGCCGGTCGCAGGAAGAACGGCGGTCATTGAGTAGTAGAGGCACGTCATCGTGATCTCTTCTCTCTATTGGCCCTATCTGGTCGCCGACTACTATCACGCGCTGGAAGTTGCCGGTGCAGTCGTTGGCGTCGCCATCCTGCTCTCGAGCATCGACGATCTGTTCGTCGATGCCTGGTACTGGGTGCGCCAGATCTATCGCTCGCTGTTCATCAAGCGGCGCTACACGCCGTTGCAGGCATCGCAGTTGCGCGACGCGCGTGAGCAGCCGCTGGCGATCATGGTGCCGGCGTGGCTCGAGTACGACGTGATTGCCGCCATGCTCGAGAGCATGGTGGGCACGCTTGAGTACAAGAACTACATGATTTTCGTCGGCACGTACAAGAACGACGAGAAAACGAAGACCGAAGTCGAACGGATGCGCCGCCGCTATCGTCAACTGGTGCGCGTGGAGGTGCCTCACGATGGACCGACCTGCAAGGC
The DNA here is from genome assembly GCF_001465595.2 of Pandoraea apista. Lineage (NCBI taxonomy): Bacteria > Pseudomonadati > Pseudomonadota > Betaproteobacteria > Burkholderiales > Burkholderiaceae > Pandoraea > Pandoraea apista. The sequence goes on from NZ_CP013481.2 coordinate 558,585, forward strand.
CGACTGCCTGAACTGGATCGTGCAGGCGATCTTCAAGCAGAATCAACAGCAGGCAGAGCCCTTTGCCGGCGTGATTCTGCACGACAGCGAAGACGTGCTTCACCCGCTGGAGCTGAAGTACTACAACTACCTGTTACCGCGTATCGACTTCATTCAATTGCCGGTGACCTCGCTCGAGCGCGAATGGTACGAACTCGTTGCAGGCACCTACATGGACGAGTTTGCCGAATGGCACACCAAGGATCTGGTGGTGCGCGAGAGCCTGTCGAAGATGGTGCCGTCGGCGGGCGTGGGCACGTGTTTCTCGCGTCGCGCCCTCGAAGAGCTGGCCGCCGAGACGCACAACCAGCCTTTCAATACCGACACGCTCACCGAGGATTACGACATCGGCGCGCGGCTGGCGCGTCGTGGCATGAAGCAGATCTTCGGCAAGTTCCCGGTCGAGTACGTGATCAAGCGCACCGGACTCTTCGGCTTCGGTAAGGAGAAGGTGTCGACGATCCGCATGCCGCTCGGCATACGCGAGTACTTCCCTAACACGTTCAAGACGGCATATCGGCAGAAGGCGCGCTGGACATTGGGTATTGGCCTGCAAGGCTGGGCACAGGTCGGCTGGCAGGGTTCGCTCGCCACGAAGTATCTGCTGTTCCGCGACCGCAAGGGCCTGGCCACGTCGTTCATTGCGATCATCGCTTACGTGCTGCTGCTCAACTTCGTGCTGTTTCTGATCGCCGACAAACTGGGTTGGTGGACGATCTATTACCCGTCGATCTTTCCGCCCAACGGCTGGGTCATGACACTGATGAGTGTGAATGCCGTTGCGCTGGCGTTGCGCGTATCGCAGCGCAGCTTCTTCGTGTATCACATGTACGGCTGGGAACACGCGCTGCTCGCCGCACCCCGTATGGTGATCGGCAATTTCATCAATGCAATGGCCGCCGCGCGTGCCTGGCGTCTGTTTATCGTCCATCTCGTCACGGGCAAGCGCCTCGTGTGGGACAAGACGATGCACGATTTCCCTTCGACCGATCAGCTCACGCAGCAGCGTCAGCGATTGGGTGAATTGTTGCTGTCGTGGCAAGCCATCGATGAGACCAAGCTGGCATTTGCGCTAGAGACGCAAACCCGCGAGGGTCGCCCGCTTGGCGAAATCCTCATGCAACTGGGCTGGCTCGACGAAGCCACGCTCTCCGAAGCCATCTCGTTTCAGCAAGGTGTGGCCGCCCCGTCGCTGCAGCCTGCCAACTCTCCCTCTGCCGCGACATGATGACGCCCTCAACGCCTCTGACGCCTCTGACGCCTTTGCGCACACTCGCACTCGTTGCGGCGATGACCTGTTGTGGGTCCGCGCTTCCGACGTCGGCATTCGCTCAGACATCCTCGGCCACTGCCGACAAGGCAACCGGTGAAGCACCGCTTTCCGGCCAGGCATGGAAACTCGCCGATCAGGCGTACAAGCACTATCAGGCCGGTCGCTTCGCGCAGGCGGCAACGGCAGCGGCGGGCGCGGTTCGTCTGCGCCCCGACGTTTTGCGTTTGCGCATGCTGCTCGTTTATTCGCTGCAACGGGCGGGCAAGCTCGACGAGGCGCGCAAGGCTGTCGACGACGCACTCAAATACGGTTTCAATGCCCCGGCGTTGCGCGATGCGAATACGAATCTGGCACAGGCGCAGGCAAGCGGGCCGCCGCCGACCGAAGCCTACCGGCGCGGTTTCCCCATCGCAACGCAAGCCTATACCGAATACAACGCCCAGCAATATGCCGAATCTGCGGCGCACGCGGAGCAGGCGTTCCGCATCGATCCGTCGCAGGGCGCATGGGCGCTGTTGTGGATCGGCGCGCTCGAAGCTCAGGAAAAGCTCGACGACGGCGTGGCCGCAGCCAACGCCGCGATATCGCTTGGCGCGCCGAATACGTCGGATCTGAAGGCCCGTATTCAGGTGCTGCGCGCGCGCAAGGCCGTAGAGCCAGCCAGTCAGGGCTATCAGGCGATCATCGATAACCAGCCGAAGCAAGCCATTCCTTTTGCACGCGAGGCGGTCGGTCTTGCGCCGGAAGACGACAGCTATCGCTTGCTGCTGATCTCGGCGCTCATGCTCGACAATCAGTTGCAGGAAGCGGAAGACGCGGCATCCGAGGCGCTCAAGCAAAACGACGAGAACACCGTGGCGCTGGAGATGCGCGGATACCTGCGTCAGCTTCAGGGCAAGAAAGCCCTCGCCGATGCGGACTTCGACGAAGCGATCAAGCAGGACTGGCTCGACGAAGGGCAGGTTCGCAATGTCCGCCTGATTGCGGCCGACGCGGCGCTCGCCGGTGGCGATCATGCGAGGGCGATAGCGCTTCTCGCGCCGCTGAGCGACAAAGACGACGCGGTGAAATCACGACTGAAGCTCGCGCGTTCAAGCAAGCGGCCACCGCCGACGCTCACGCAGGTCAACTTCCCGGCGCCGATTCAGGACCCACGCGAAACGCCGTACGGCACGGTCTACGAACTGCTGCCGTATGACACTGTCGGGTACGGCGGGCCGTCTGCGCAGGCTTATGCGGCTTATGACCGCGAGGACTATCAGGAAGCGATCAAGCAGGCGCGTCGCGCGGTGGAACTGGACCCGAAGAGCCCGATCTACCAGAGTCTGTTGACGACGGCGCTGGCGGCCGGGAATTCGACGCAGGCGAAGGAGGCTAGCGAGCGCATCGAAAAGGCGCTCGCAGAGAAGCCGGGCGATCCGGACCTGCTGATTCAGCGTGGCTATTTGCGTCAGCGTATCGGCGAGCCCGCGCTGGCCGTCGAAGATTTCCAGGCAGCGCGCGCCAGCGGCAAAGCGTCACCCGATGTCGTGCTTGCCGAGGGGTATGCCCTCTCGGCTGCGGGCCGCAAGGCCGACGCCGAGGCAACCTTCCGCAAGGCCATCGACGACTACGATGCGAAGCGGCTATCGCTCACGCCGGAGCAACTCTACGACACACGAGGCGCTATTGCCGATGTGTCGCGCCAATGGGGTGCCACGGTCTCTGTGGGGTATCGCGGTGCGCGCCCCGCGGGCGGAAGTCTTGGCGGGGCGGCGATCTCTGTGCCGGGCAATGCCGTATTCAGTACCGCCGAAGTTTTCTGGCGTCCGCGCGGCTGGTTGAATTCGAACGATCGCGCGTTCGAGGTGTACGGGCAGTTGACGAACACGTTGTACGACGCCGGGGGCCGAACCATTGCGCAGTCGGGTCTCGATCCGTGCAGTCAGGCGCCGATCAACATCGATCCGACATCGAACCGGGGCAGCGCCGGCTTTCCCACGACGGTGGGCATTCTTGGCGTGCGCTTCACCCCGTCGACCGAGTTGGGACTGACGTTCGGTCTGGAGCGACAGTTCCTGCTCGGGTCGGCAACTCGCTCAGGCACCTTCCAGCCGAAACGGCAGGACCTGCAATGCACGTTGAATCAGAACAATCAGACGGCGAATTACCACGCCAATGCGGGGAATGGCGGTTGGCAGGCCTATGCCACGTACGGGTACTACATCGGCAGTGAACTGCGCATGGACCAGCCGAGCTGGTTCACGCTCGAAAGCTACGTGCAGGCGGGCTATTCGTGGCAAGACCTGCCGTCCGATCTCTGGCTCACGGACAACACGACGGGCGCGGCCACCACCAGCACCTCGGGCAAGGTCAAGCGGCGGCAGTATTTCGCCGCCTTCGAAGTGCGTGCCGGACAAAGCTTCCGCATGGACCAGATCAGCGAGCACCTCGTGCTGTATCCCTACGTGGTTCTCGCGGGCGATTGGCTGAAGAACGCCGACAGCGTGGAAGGCCTCGCGATCAACGATCAGGGCACGCCGCCGCAAGCCGTGAACAGTTACGACCTGCTGGGCAATAGTTCGTCGTGGTCGCTGGGGGCGGGTGTCGGCTTCAACGTCCGTTACTACTTCCGCTCGGACCATTACAACACCGCCCGTTCGTATGTCGATTTCGCCACGCAGTATCGCTTCAACATTGGTGGCGGTCAGGCAGATCGCGCGAAGGGGCTGTTCCTGACGTTCACGCTGTCGTACTGAGTATTGAGCATGAAAGATCTTCATCGATATCTAGGAGTTGGCGCATGACCCCCAATGCTTTCGAATCTCGCGCGCCGCGTTGCATAGGCGCCGGCATGCTTCGTTGCCTGACGGCTTGTGCCATGACGCTGGCCTTCGCCGCTGCGCAGGCGCAAGACGCCTCGACGCTGATCATTCGCGGCAAGGACAACTGGCTGTTCCCGGGTTGGGGAAGCCTCACGCAGGTGGACACGCGTGGCATCGACGCGAATACGGAACTCGTGCGCGAAGCGCGCGATGCGCTCGCCGCACGCAATATCAAACTCGAAGTGTTGCTGTTGCCGGACAAGTCGCTCTTCTATCAGGACAAGTTGCCCGACGGCAAAGTCATGAGTCCCGAAGTCAAGGCGCGCTACAAGACGATTTTGGGCAAGCTGCAAGCGGCCGGCATCAGTACCTTCGACGACGAAACCATCCTGCGCGGCATCAAGGATGGCGGTCAGGACGTGTATTACCGCACTGACCAGCACTGGACACAGGTGGCGGCCGATGCCACCGCGCAGGCGACGGCCGACATGATCCGCCGGGACGTGCCTAATCTGGCGGGTCAGCCCGGCACCGGCCTGCCGCTGGGCGCCATGGTCAACGACCGCCGTTACGGCGATCTGGCCGATCTGTTCATGACGGCCGACGAACGCAAGAAGATCGGCCGTGAGGTGTTTATGGTACGTCGCCCGTCGGAAGGTCAGGCCCTGCTCGACGATGCGCCTGCACCGGTGCACATCACGGGCCACAGCATGATGCAGCCGTACTTCGGCTTCCCGCAGAAGCTCTCGAACCTGCTTGACCGGCCGGTCTCCGTCAACTGGAAGCCCGGCAATGTGGGCCAATGGGTGATGCTGCTCGAATACCTGGAGTCGCCCGCGTTCAAGCAGACGAAGCCGCAGGTGCTGGTCTGGCAGATCTTCGAACCTGCCTATTCGCAAGGTCCGGATGCCGCCGGTCTGTGGGACAACGCCTCGATCATGACGCCCGACACATGGCGCAAGCGTCTGAAGGCCGCAACGGGAAATTGAGCACGTGCCGGACATTGAATCCCCCCAAGCGCCGTCGCATCGGCTGACGGCGTTCGTGATGGCGGCGCTGCTCGCCGCCGGCCTCGTCTGGGGCGTGTGGACACTCGCCCACGCCCGGCTTGAGCGCGAGCAGGTGAATCTGAGCGCTTGGCTCAACGGCACGGCGGGCGCCGCACTGAACAAGTCGTTGCGCCTCCCCGAGCAGGACACCGTCGAGACGTGGAACGCCGCGGTTCGCTACCGTGTGCTCGGCGACGTTGGCGAGCAGGTCGCCATGGGCTGCGCGCAATGGATGTTCTATCGCGACGGCATGCGACCCAGACCCGGCACGGGTGACGCCGTGTTTGCAGATCGCCTGCGTCTGATGCACGACTGGCTGACGCAGGTGCGCGCGCAAGGCGTGAAGGTGCTGGTGGTGGCGGTGCCGGACAAATCGCGTATCGAGTCGGCACATTTGTGCGGACGGCAGGTATCGCAAACCATGCTCGCGCGTCTGGATATCGTGAAATCGGCGTTGCAACGCGAAGGGGTGCCGTTCGTCGATCTGCGCCCGACGCTCGCGGCGGCCGAGCAGCCCATGTTTTTCCGTACCGACGTGCACATGAATGCCGACGGGGCAAGAGCGGCGGCGGCCGCGGTGGCGCATGCCGGCCTCTCGCTGCTGCCCGGCAAGGGATCGCAAGCGTTCGATATTGGCACGCCGGCCCCGGCGCAGCCCCGCGTAGGCGATTTGCTTGCGCTCTCCGGGCTGGCGCATGCGCGCGACCCGTGGCGGCCGCGTCCGGATCTTGCGTCGGCGCAGCACATCGCGCCGATCCGCGCAGGCGGACTGCTCGACGATACGCCGCCCGTCGAGGTCATGCTCGCCGGTAGCTCGCACGGACGCCGTAGCAATTTCGCAGAGTGGCTTGGCGTCGATCTGGGGCGCGAAGTGTGGAACCTGAGTATGGACGGCGGCGATTTTGCCGGTGCGCTGACGGTCGCCCTCAAGCAGCGCGCGCAGTGGCCCAAGAGTTTGAAACTGGTGATCTGGGAATTCTCGGAGAACGCGTTATCGCTGCCGCTCAGCGACGACGAGAAAGCCGCACTGACCCGTTTGCCCCAACGTCCGACGACCTGATACGCGATATCCGATGCTGTTCAATTCTTATCTGTTCCTGTTGCTGTTCCTGCCGGTGGCGCTGGCCGGGCATTACATCAGCGGGGCGATCAATCTGCGTCTCGCAGCGTTCTGGCTGTGTCTGACGTCGTTTGTGTTCTACGGCTGGTGGAATCCCCAGTTCGTGGTCTTGCTCGCCATTTCGATCGCATTCAACTACGCAATCAGTCAGGGCGTGTTGCGAAACGCGGGCCGTGTACGGGTGCAGAACGCCATCGTTGCGCTGGGCGTGGGTGTCGATCTGGCGGTGCTGTTCCACTACAAGTATTTCGCCGCGCTGCTCGGATTTCTGCACGATCTCGGTCTGACACATTCGACGATCGACACGTTGGTGCTGCCGCTGGGGATCTCGTTCTTCACGTTCACGCAGATCGGATATCTGCTCGACTGCCGCTCGGGGCTGGTCAAGGAACGCAGCCTGCTCAGCTATGTACTGTTCGTCACGTTCTTTCCGCATCTGATCGCCGGCCCCATCCTTCATCACAAGGAGATGATGCCGCAGTTTGCGCAGCGCGAGAATTACCGCTTCAAGGCGGAAAACCTGTCGATTGGCGGCATTCTTTTCGTGATCGGGCTGGCCAAGAAAGTACTGCTGGCCGACGCTATCGCCCCCTATGCCGATGCGGGGTTTGCTTCGCCGGGCGACCTGCAATTCTGGGGCGCATGGGGAACCAGTCTCTGTTATGCGTTGCAGGTGTACTTCGATTTTTCGGGCTATTCGGACATGGCGCTGGGGCTGGCGAAAATGTTCGGCATTCGCTTCCCGCTGAACTTCAACTCCCCATACAAGGCCACAAGCGTCATCGATTTCTGGGCGCGCTGGCACATTACACTCACGCGCTATCTGACGGCCTATCTGTACTACCCCGTGGCGATGGCGATTTCGCGTCGCCGGAGTGAGCGCGGATTGCCCGGCGGCTCGGAAGCCGCGCGTACGCCGTCGGGTTTTCTGAGCACGATCGTCGTGCCGACGGTTTTCACCATGGGACTGGCCGGTGTTTGGCACGGCGCGGGATTTCAGTTTCTGGTCTTCGGCCTGTTGCATGCGGCCTACCTTTCGATCAACCACGGCTGGCGCATTTTCGTTGTCGGCCGCAAACCGGCGTCGCGCAAGGTGCATTGGCCGTCGCATATCGCGTCGGTGGCGCTCACCTTCGTGGCGGTGCTGGTCGCGCAGGCTTTTTTCCGCGCCAATGGCGTGCACGACGCCTTGTCGCTGCTCGGCGGTATGGTCGGTTTGCGAGGCGTCGAGGCGTGGCCGTCGCTTAGCTATCTCGATGGCACAAGTCTGGGAGACGGATGGCGTTTGCTGATCGGACATCATCTGCAATTAGCCTATGTCGTGGTGCTGCTGGGCATTGTCTGGTTCACCCCGAATGCTCATCAGATTCTCGGGCGCTATTCGCCGGCCTTGTTCAAGGTGCAGGAAGCAGCACGCCGATTCATGCGCTGGCAACCGAATCCGGCGTGGCTGTCGGTCACGCTCGTGTTGCTGTTTTTGTGCCTCGTGAATCTGCACAAGGAAACACGTTTCCTCTATTTCCAGTTTTGATTGCGAATTGCTCGCAGGAGTCGTTTTATGAACATCAACGAGATTGAAAGCAAAGTCGCCGAGATCATCGGCAATATCGTTTTGACGCAAGTCGAACCCGACACGCTGCTCATTGACTCCGGGTTGGTCGACTCGCTCTCGGCGGTCGACGTGGTCCTCGCCGTAGAGCGCGAGTTCGGCGTGAAAGTGCCGCCGTCGGAGATCGACGTGTATCTGGAATCGGTGCACACGCTGGCCGAGTTCATTGCGGAACACAAGCGCGCCTGAGTCCCGGCGCGATTTGCCAGAGGAGTTCAACCATGCGCTTCGATTTTGAACGACGGGAATTCGTCGACCTTGCCCAGACGCCCGACGCCCCTGCGGTGATCGACACGCAAGGCACGCTCAGCTGGGCCGCGTTGCGCGCTGCCACGGATCAGTGGATGACGGATGCCGAAGTCGCGGGGGTATTGCCCGACGTGCCGCTGGTCATTTCGGGACACAAGGAGTCGGGCTTTCTGGTGGCGATGCTTGGCTGTCTGTGCCTGGGGGTGCCATTCGTACCGGTGGACGTGATCAACCCCGCGCAGCGGATTGCGCGCATTGGCGAACTGGTGCAGGCGGGGCTTCGCTTCGATGCTCAGGCCGACGCGTTCGTGCCGACCGGGCACGACGCTGCCGTGCTGGCGCAGAAGGGGCTCGCCTACATCATGTTCACGTCGGGCAGTACCGGCGACCCCAAGGGGGTGCAGATCGGCCGCGACAGCGTGGCGTTGTTTGCCGGTTGGATTCGCGACGATGTGAAGCCGGGTCCCGCCCCCGCCTTCATGGACCAGATGCTGTTCAGCTTCGATTTCTCGCTGTTCAACTGGGTGGGAGCATTAGCCACGGGCGGTTGTTGCGTCTTGTGCCCGCGCGAGATCATTGCCGATCGCGCGGCGTTCGCAAGTTATCTCGCAGACACGCACGTCAATGTGTGGGCGTCGACGCCGTCGTTCGTGCGGCAGCAGTTGCTCAATGCCGATTTCGATCACGCGCATCTGCCGGATTTGCGGATGTTCGTCTTCGGTGCGGAATCGTTGACCCCGGCGGTGGCCGAAGCGCTCTGGCAACGTTTCCCGGATGTTCGCATCGTGAACTCTTATGGTCCGACGGAAGCTACGTGTTCGACCACTTGGGTCGAGATCGACCCGGCCTTGCGCGCAGCCGCGCCGCTACCGTTTCCCATCGGCCGCGCCAAGCCCTACGCCGAGGTGTTCATCGACGACGGCGAGATTTGCATGGCGGGCGATCACGTCATGCGGGGGTATCTGAATCGCCCCGATCTCAACGAAACGCGGCTGTTTCAGTATCACGGCAAGCGCGCTTACCGCAGCGGCGATCTCGGTGAAATTGACGCGCAAGGGCTCGTCACCTTCCGCGGTCGCCGCGACGATCAGGTCAAGATGCACGGCTATCGTATCGAACTGGCGGAAGTCGATGCGTCGCTGGCGACGCTGCCGGGCATTCGGGCGGGGGCCGCTGTGGCGTTGCGGCGTCCGGACGGCGCAATCGTGCGCATGATCGGGTTCGTCGAGCCGGAAACGAACGGCCCGGCGGGACTGCACGATGTGCCCGAAGCGCTGGCGGGATGGAAGTCACTGCTTGCGCAGCGCTTGCCGCCGTACATGATCCCGTCGGAGCTGGTCGTATGTCACGGCTTCCCGACGACGAACAGCGACAAAGCCGATCGCAAGCAATTGGAACGGATGTATCTGGAGGCGCGCACGCGCCCGGCCTCATCCGCAAAAACGGAGTCGTAAGCATGAACATGTTGCGTAATCTGACACTCGCAATGACGCTGACTGTCACGGGCATCGGCACGAGCGCGGCCGAAGGCATCTTCGCCCGGCTGTATGCGGCGCGTCCACCGGCGGGTTCGTCATTCGTGCGTGTCGTCAATCCGGGCACCTCGGCCATGCGCGCGCAGGTCGCCAACGGGCCGGCGCAGGTGCTGACCGGGGAGAAGGTGGCCAGCACGTATGCCATCGTCAAGGGGAACGAAACGTTCCGGGTGGTCATCGACGGCAAGCCGGCCGGCACGCTTCAAGTGGCGCCGGATACCTTCAATACGGTGATCGTGCGTCGCGACGGTGGCAAAGTGGCGCTCACGACCTTGGTCGACACGGCCGGCACGCAAGACGGCCTGAAGGCCGAACTGCGCTTCTACAATCTCAGCGAGAAATGTTCGGGAGCGAAGCTGAGCGTGAGCCCGTCGGGACCGACGTTGTTCGACGACGTGGGGCAGGGGGCGTCGGTGGCGCGTGCGATCAATCCGGTGAAGGCCACGCTGGTATCGGGGTGTGGCGCAGCAGTGTCCGGGACGCTGGCCCTGCCGGGGCTTGAGCCGGGCGATCACTACAGCCTGTTTGTACTCGGTACACAGACTGCGCCGGTGCTGCGCGGGCAGTTGAGCGCGACCGATCCCTATCAGCAATAAGTGCCACGATGGCCTCGCGCCGTCGTGCTACGCCGTGTCAGGACAGTGCTGCCTTCCAGTCGCGTAGCAGCGCTTTCGAGCCGGGCGTATCGTCGAACACCCATGGGTCGATGGCGAATGCGACCAGCCGGGCCGCGCCGTACTGTCTGGCCGTCTCCCATTGACGCTTGACGCGGCCGAAGTCGGCCGCTATGGCGTTGAATTCCGTACCGTCGTTCTTCTGCGAAGGCAGTTCTTCGAAGAGTTCGAGAATGATGTCGAAACGCGCGCCCCGCGTTTTGAGCATCGAGAACAATGGCGTGAGCGCCGCGTAGTTCGCCATGCCGGCCACGCCCACGCCGTCCTGAATCATGGGGTGGAGCTGAACGCGTTCGAGCAGCGTGCCCCACAAATCGGTCAGCGTACCGAGCGTCGGGAGCTTGCTGAAGTAGGTGGAAATGGTCGGCGCCCGGCCGCTCGTGGCGATGGCCGCCTCCGACATGGCGCCGAGCCATGCACTGAGTTTGTCGATCCGGAAGGGCGTGGCCCAGTGGTATTGCTCGAGTTCGTAGGGCAGATACCAGCCACGAAATGCCGGGTGTTTTGTCCACCCCGCGTTCTGCATATAGGCCGCGGCGCGCTTCCCGGTGCGTTGCAGATAGGCGTCGAGGGCGTTCGCCTGTGTGGCATCGATGGCGGTCCACCAGCGCTCGTCGTACGGCACGCCCAGATGAACGCCCATCTCGAGCGCAGCGCTCTCGTCGAGGAGCGTACGGATCAACGCATCGGGAGCCATCCAGGTGTTGTCGGGCTCGCCGTCGATGCCGACCCATTGCACGAAGATTTCCTTGCAACCGAGCGCATGCGTGGCGGCGAGGCGCTCGCGCCATTGCGCGGGCGTCCATTCCAGATGGCTGCGCCAGAGTTGCACGAAACTCCCACCGATTTCCGGCGGCGTCGTACACGCAGCCATCGGCAGGCAGGCGACCAGCGCGGCAGCTTGCAGCAAGCGCCGGCGCAACGGGGAGTCAGGGGCGGCTGCCGGTACAATATTGTCTTTGCGCGTGGCGTTACGCCATGCGTTGTGTCGCGGATTCCTCATGAGCAAACCTGCCCTCACCCTCAAGTTCAAGTGCACCAAGTGTGCCAAACCGGTCACGCTGTATTTGCAGAAGACGACAGCCTGTTCGCACATCACCCCGTATCAGGGATGGTGCAAGTGTGGTCAATTGATGCGTCATGCCACAGGCGACAAGGACGCGGTTGCGTCGTTCGTCGATTCGATGGACCCGCTGTGGTCGCATCACCACCACCATCATTGAACGGCGCAGTCCTGCGCCCTCATGATCCCGGCTGGGATCATGATCTCGATCCGCCCCCAGATTAGACCCATATCGTGCCCTCGGGCCGTCCCCGGTCCGTCCCCCGAACGGACCGCTTGCCGGCGTCTCACCTGATCCTCCGGCGCTGTCGTATCGCGCCAGTCAGGGCGCGGCGTTCACGCGTGACGACCCGCCGAGCCACGCCAGACGCCGTCGAATGAAGGCTTGCGCGGGGGCTTCCAACGCCCGGTAGACCAGACGCGCCAACGTGAAGACCACGACGAGATAAGCCGCGAGGAACCACGGGCTCATGGCGAGCGTTGCGCTGCTCAAGCCGAACAACGACAGCACGATCACGGCCGTCAGTTGCAACGGGAAGTGAATGAGATAGCTCGAATACGTGGTGTTGCCAAGGTTGGCAATCGGCCCGGCCAGCCGCTCGGGAATCCACGGCTCGACGACTTGCAGCAGCACGATCGACACAGGCGCAATGACCGTAGCTGCGAGATACTTCGTGCCGCCGAACGCGAAGCAAACGCCGATCAATCCCAGATAGGCCGCGCAGCACAGCAGTATCGTCGCCTGCCGCCGCGACTCGATCACGCTGCGCAGCCGCTCGTACACCAGATGCACGGCCCCGCCCATAAAGAAGTAAAAGGCGCAGAAGACGATGTTCGATTCGCTGCCTTTGATCTGTTGATGAATCAGCAGCAGGCCCGCGACAGCCGACAGAACCATGAGCGACAGCGTCGATACCAGTCCGATACGGAAGAACCGCGCCAGCAGGAAGAACGCAAAATAGATGACGATTTCCGTCGACACGCTCCAGACTGGCCCGTTGAACGAGTCGGTGTAAGGCGTGAGCCATCCCGAAGCGAAGATCACGTTGACGAAGAAATCGTACGGCGTGTTGTACGGATACACGAAAAACGCGTGATTTTCGCGCACGTAATACAGCTGAAGCGCGGCGACTGCCACGAGCGTGACGATATGCAACGGATACAGCCGCGAGAACCGGTTCAGGAAGAACAGGCCGCCGGACACCCGGCGCGTGGCGATCTTCGTCAGATAGCGATTGAAGAAGATAAAGCCGGAGATCGTCCAGAAGACGTTCACGCCGAGCCACCCGTAATCGTAGAACGGGTGGAGCAGGGCGTAGAGCGGCTGGCCGGTACGGGCGACGTCGATCGACGCCGTCGCGGGCTGAAAGAAGAAATGCTGGTAATGCCAGATGAGAACGGCGAACGCGCTGAAGAATCGCAGGATCTCGATGCCGACCAACCGGTCTTGGCGACTGCTCATCGGTCTTATCCCTTGATTCCCTTTTCTCCGCGAAGTTTTCGCAGCATTTTGAGCCCCTTGCGTATGGCTGCAGAGTATATCTCTTTGCCCTTCAGCAGGGGGTCGACATGCCGGTCATATGGCTGAATCGTAATGGGGAAGTAGGGAGAGAGCTTGGCAACTACCTGGTCGATCGGAATCTTGGTGTTGCTCTGAACCACCGCGAACATACCGTCGCTCTCGGGCGCGAAGTAGTGCGCGGCGTCCCATTCCTGCATTTTGTCGGCGAACCACACGCTTTCGCTCGCGTGCAACGTGCGCTGCGGCGGCACCGCCTGCGTGTGATACCGCTCAAGCAGTCCCGCATGCTCGGCGTTGAGCCAGTAGAGCGTGTATTCCGTCCAGTCGATGGCGTAGTTCGCAAGCAGCACGCGCTTCCAGTCGGTGCCGTTCACGGCTTCCAGCCGTTGCTGCAACGACAGGCAGAGCGAGCGGGACAGCGTTGCCGGTGTCCACCAGACACCCTCGCGGTCCAGATGCGGATCGACGTCGAGCAGCTTGGCTGAGGCTTCCCAGTAGTACGGCTCGACACTGCGCCCCTTGAGGTGCGTTACCGCGCGGCCGTCCACAATCAGCGAATCGTAGTCGAAGGCGTGCGTGGCAAAGCAATCCGGGTCGAAGATGAGGAAATACTCGGTCTCGATCCACTCGGGTGCGTTGATCTTGATGATCTGCTGGCGATGCCAGTTACGGATCTGGTGACGTTGGGAGAATTCGGCAAACGCGCCCATGTAAAGCGATTCGTCGATCACCTCGATGGGGAAGTCGGACCAGGCTTTGGCATAACCCCTGACCTCGTCGACTTCGTCGTGCGGCACGATGATCACAAAGCGATGGAACAGATCCGGCGTTGTGAAGTGCCGCAGCGACGAGAACAGAATGTCGCAACGGCCGATGTTGTCGGCGTAATGGCGTCCCCGTGTTTTGATCGGCAGAATCGCGCTGATTTGTGGCATGGTGATTCGAGGCCGACGGCTTAGAAGAAACGGTAGATGAAGCTCGGGATATATCCCCGGCGATGCGTGAGCGCCACCCCGATCAGTCGTCCGCCTGCATCTTCAACCTGCGCCTTGAGCCCCGCGATGACCGGTTTGCGCGTCGCTTCGGCGCGCACCACGAGCACGGTGGCGTCTGCCAGCGAGGCGTTTTCGATGCCGGTGAAGGACTGGCTCGACGGCGGCGCATGCACGACGATGTAATCGTGCGATTCGCGCAGCGCGTCGAACAGGCGGTTGACTTGCTGCCACGACGAAGGAATCGCCCCGCTGCGCGGCTGCGCCACGACAATATTGTGGCCGTCCACCCGCGTGAACTTCAGATCCTCGATGGCTGCTGAATCGACCGGCGCTACGGCGTCGGCGTTGACCGTGCCGCTGCCGCCGTTAGACGGCCACGCCAGAAGCCCCTGCGCGTTGGGCTTGCCGTAGATCGGCGAGTCCGGTGTCGACGCGATATCGAGGATCAGGATCGGTTTGGCCGTGCGGTGTTCCAGTTCCGTAGTCAGCCCCTGAATCACGGACGCCAGCCCATCGTTCTTACCGGCCGAGAGCACCATGACGACCTTGGCGGGTGCGTCGGTTGCGCTGTTGATGGCGGCAATCATGCGGCCGTAGGCCAGATGCGCCGGCCGCGCGAACGCGGGCTCGGCGTCGGCGCTCGCGGAAGTGGCGACGGCACCCGCCGCGCCAGCTACGCCTGCCGCACCTGCCCGGCGCTCGCCGCCGAGCAACACCGGCGCATTCACGACCGGCAGCAACAGGGCGCGTTCCACCTGCTCGGGGCTCAGGAACGTCTCGCGCATGCTCGCCATAATCAGCACGGTCAGCGCGGAAATCAGCAGGCCGGCAACGATCGATGCGGCAATCAACAGGCTCGCCGAGACACTGCGTTGCGAGGGCGGGAACGGCGCCTGAATCACGCGCACGTTCGTGCCGTTGATCTGGCTGACCTGCCCTTGCTGCACGCGCGCGAGTTCAACCTGGCGCGAGCGATCCTTGAAGCTGTCGGCAAGGATGTCGCGACGTGCCTGCAACTGGCTCAACTGGCTCGATACATCGCTCATGCCTTGCAGCTTCGAACGCGTTTGCTTGATCTGCTCGTCGAGCGCGCTTTGCTGTGCGAGACCGCCGGCGATGCTCGCGTTGAGCACGGCCAGACGTTCCTGCACCACATCGTAGTAATTGTTATGACCCAGACGCGTCGCGGTCATCATCTGCTGCTTCTGATTCGCGATGTTGGCGCGCATGTCGGCGATCTGCTTGTCCAACTGCTGCACGAACGGCGACGTCGGCAAGTAACGCGAAGCGAAGTCGGCACGCTTGGTCTCCAGCTCCATGAGCGTGACCTGCATGCCGTTGATCGCACGGCTGGATTCGGAGTCGTCAGAGTAGATCGGAATGGTCGAGCGCACGTCTCTGGTCGACGCCTGCAACGACTTCAGTTCGCTGCGGTCCTGCGCGAGCTTGGCGTCGGTTTCCAGCTTGCGCTGAACCAGTTCGGCCTCGAGTTGCACGGCGCGCGACGTCTGGTCGTCGATCTTGACGATGCCGTGCTTTTTCTGGAACGCAAGCAAATCGGCGTCGGCCTTGTCGAGCTGCTTGCCCACGTCATCACGCTGGCTGACCAGCAGATTGACGCGGCCCGAGGTAAAGATCGAAGCACGTTGGCGGAAATACTTGTCGAGCAGACGCGCCAGCGCCCCGGCCGCCACTTTGGGATCGGTATCCGAATAACTGAGCGAGATGGTGTTGGCGAGGTCGTTCTGCTCGATGTGCAGGCGGCGCTCGAAATTCTGCAATTCGCGATTGATGTCGCTCTCGGTCGCCCCCGGACCAAGCTTCGACAGGATCACTTCCCGGTGCAGTTCCGGGCTCGACAGAATCTGCGCTTCCACGCCGTTCAACTGCCCGGGCGGCGGCTGTATCGATACGCTGGGATTCGGGTTGTTGGTCTGATCGTAATAACCCGCGTTCAGGACCAGCAGCGTCGCTTGTGCCTTGTACGGAATCGGTACGAACAGCGCAACGAGAATGCCGAGGGCAACGATTGCGAGAAATACGGTTGTCGCAATCTTGCGGTAATAGAAAAGTGTGTTGAGATAATCCCGGATCGTCACATCGACGACCGCAGCACGCCGGTCAGGCCTTGTTCTAGTCGTAATCGCCATAGAGATGCAAGAAACAGAAAGGTTGCCCGGCCATTGTGAATGGTTACAAGGCGCATATCTTACGGAAGAAAGTCCCCGAAAAGTCCCCCAAAAGCCGATATTGTCCTATAAATCCGACGTTCTTTTATCGTGCTTGGCGAGACGGCCGAACTGCACTAGAGTACGGTCGAAACCGTGAAACTCCTCCGCTTCTTGCCATCTGTCCCATGAATATTCTCCGCACGACCTGCGCACTGATGCTGACGATGCTCACAGCATGCACGCACACGTGGGTCGACACGAAATACCAGCAGGCCGATCGCTTCGCTACCTGGGTGGACGCAGCGCCGAGCCCGTATCGCTTGTTGCCCGGTGACGATATTTCGGTCGTTCTGCCATTCAACATCGAACTCAACTACAAGGGCCGCGTGGCCCCGGATGGCACGATCGCCATGCCGTTCGCCGGTAATCTGCCGGCCGCCGGGCAGACGCTCGCCCAGTTCGGCGAGACAGTCAACCGCGCACTGGCGGCCAACGGCATGACCGCCAACGCCCACGCGATTGTCGCCGTCACACAGACGGCGGCGCACATCTTCGTCGGCGGCGAGGTGGGCAAGCCCGGCGAACTGGCGCTTACCCCCGGCATGAGCGTGATGCAGGCAGTCATTACCGCACAGGGCTTGCTCGATACGGCGCGCACCGGCGAAATCGTGCTGATTCGACGCAGTCCCGACGGCCGTCCTATGCTGCGTACGGTGGACGTGAAGGCGCTCACTCAGCAAGGCGACCCGGCGCAGGACATCGTGCTGCAATCCAACGACACGATCTTCGTGCCGAAGTCGTCGATCGCCGAAGTGGACATGTGGGTCGACCAGTACATCAACAAGGGCCTGCCGTTCCAGAAGAACCTGAATTACGACATCAACGGCGCACGCAGCTTCTGATGCTCTGATGTAGATAACCGCTCGCGTCCGGCTGCCGCAGGTTTCCCTCGGCCGCCGGACCCGCCGAATCCGCCAAGTCTAACCACCGAATTCAACCACTTCGTGACAGCCGGGCCGCAAACCCTCGAACTGGATTCCGCCACCCCCAGCGAAACGACAGACGCTCTGCCGCCGGTCTTCGCGGGCGACTTGCCGCGCACGTTCGTCGTTGGGTGTCTGGTTGCGCTCTTGCCGTTTTTCGGCCAGACCTTCCATTACATTACGGCCCTTTACCCGCTGTGGGCACTGTCGAAGGCGTTCCCGATTCTCACGCTGCCGCTGGTGCTGCGACTGGGCAGTCAGCCACGCTTTCCGATGACCCGGCAGGTGCTGCTGAGTTTCGCGTGGCTGCTGCTGGTGCCGAGCTTTGCCGCCGTTATTTATTTCCACGAGAGTGTTTTCGTCAGTATCACGGCGCAGGTGAAGTTGCTGCCGATTCTATATTTCTTTTCGTTTTTGGCGTTGTTGCTGATGCTCAAGCCCACCCTGGGCGAATTGGGGCGCAGCTTTGTGATTCTGGGCGCGGTCGTTGTCGGCGCCTTGATTCTCATGTGGATCGTGGTGCCCGCCAGTTGGTACAAGGAAACCTATGTTTTCGGGCAGGCGCCGTTCTTCACCAGCGACAGTCGCGGGCATCGCATCCGGATGTCGATGTATTTCCCGTTCATTCTGTTGTTTTTTTGTTACCGCCGCGCATTCTTCGAGCGGCATCTCGGCTATCTGGCCGGTGCGCTCGTCTGTCTGGCCGTTGCGCTGCTGATCGTGAAATCGCGTGCACTGGCGATCGGCATTCTGGGCGTGCTGGTCATCAACACCTTCGTGTGGGCGCGGCCGCGCGCGCGGATCGGCTTGCTGCTGGTGGCTCCTGTCGTGCTGGCGGCGATTTTCTCGATGGGGTATCTGGCGACCATTTTCAGCGCCGGGGCCGAGACGGGGTTCGATACCCGCCGCATTTCCGCGCAATTGGCGACCCGCTTCCTCGGTGACGACGCCCTGCGCTGGTTGTTCGGCGTGGGCACCATCAGCCCTGCGAGCGGCGATACGCTCACGACCTACTTCCACCATTTCTTTTTCCTGGCGGACATTACCTGGCTGGGTATCGTGTTCGAGTTCGGCCTGATCGGTGCGCTGATCATCCTGTGCCTGCAACTGCGGGGATTGTTTTTCTACCGGCGGTTGCGTGCGGAAGTCGAAGACGATTTCCTGGGTGCGCTGTACGACTATCTGGTCTTCGTCCTGCTGGCTTCGTTCTTCTATCCTCCAACGCTTGCGCCGGGCGAGACCGCCGTTATTCTGGCGATCTTCGTCTATATCTGG
The DNA here is from genome assembly GCF_001465595.2 of Pandoraea apista. Lineage (NCBI taxonomy): Bacteria > Pseudomonadati > Pseudomonadota > Betaproteobacteria > Burkholderiales > Burkholderiaceae > Pandoraea > Pandoraea apista. The sequence goes on from NZ_CP013481.2 coordinate 576,946, forward strand.
CGCGAAGGCGGTTTCGATCATCGTGCACATCGTGCAGATACCCGGAGTTTTCATGCGACGCGTGTTGCCGCGCCGTAGTGCGTGTTCCAAACTGGTTCATCTGATGGGCGCGGCCGTGCTGCTGACATCCGCCGCGTGTACGAAGGCGACCTCCGGCGAACCCCTGCCGGTCGCCATTGCCGTGGACGCCGCCGCGAATCGTCACCCGATCAGTCCGTTGATTTACGGCATCAACTTCGGTACGACGGCGATGTTGCAGGATCTGCGCGCGCCATTGAATCGTTCGGGCGGCAATAGTGCGTCGGCCTACAACTGGCGGCTCGATGCCCGCAACGCGGGGCGGGACTGGTACTACGAGAGCCTGCCGGTGAATCCGGCCGATATCAACGATCAGTTCGGCGACCGGTTCGTGGCGTTGACGCAGGCCGGCGGTGCGACCCCGATCATCACGATTTCGATGCTCGGGCGCGTAGCCACGCTTTCACGCGCCCGCGAAAGGCTGGCCAGCTTCTCGATTGCCAAGTACGGGCCGCAACAGAATTACGATGTGGACGGCATGACCGACGCGGGGAACGGTATTCTGCGCGATGGCACGCCCGTTGTGAACGATCCGAACGACGCTACCGTGCCCGACGATCCGGCGAGCCAGCAGGCGCGTGTCGCGGCGCTGGTGCAGCAATTCGGGCCGGCGCGTGCGGGTGGCGTGCGCTACTACGCCATGGATAACGAACCCAGCCTATGGCAACTGATCCACAACAACTCGCATCCCGTTGGCGCACATGCGAGCGAAATTGCCGCCAAGGTGATCGCTTACTCGCGCGCGGTGAAAGCGGCGGACCCGGGGGCCAAGGTGCTCGCGCCGGAAGAATGGGGCTGGAACGGGTATCTGTATAGCGGTTTCGATCAACAGTATTCGATCAAGCACGGCTATGCGCAGGCACCGGATCGTCAACACGAGACCGGCGGCATGCCTTACATCCCGTGGCTGCTCACGCAGTGGAAGAAAGCCGGGCGTCCGGTCGATATCTTCAGTCTGCACTTCTACCCGCAGAGCAAGGAATATGAGGAGCCGGTCGATAGCAATTCAGAGGCTATCGCGCTGATGCGCAATCGCTCCACGCGCAACCTATGGGACCCGAATTACAAAGATCCGACGTGGATCAACAGCGTCGTTGCGCTGATTCCGATGATGCGCCAGTGGGTCGACACGTATTACTACCCCGGCACGCCCATCGCCCTTACCGAATACAACTGGGGGGCCGATCACCGCATGAACGGCGCGACCGCACAGGCCGATATTCTGGGCATTTTTGGCCGGGAGCGGCTGGACATGGCGACCCGCTGGGGCACGCTCGATCCCTCGATGCCGGTCTACAAGGCGATCAAGCTGTATCGCAATTACGACGGCAACGGTGGCGAATTCGGTTCGACCAGCGTTGCCGCCACCGTGCCGGACCCGGATACCGTTTCGGCGTTCGCCGCACTGCGTGAGAAAGACGGCGCCCTGACCGTGATGGTCATCAACAAGCAACTCGAGCGAGCCACGCGGGCCACGATCTCGCTGGCCAACTTTGCACCGTCGGGCACGGGGGAAGTGTGGCGTCTGGCCGACAACCAATTGACCCGCCAGCCGGACGTCACCTATGCCGGCGGCGAACTGCGGGCCGATCTGCCGGCCCAGAGCATTGTGCTCTTCGTGCTGCGCAAGCCGGTGAAGTGATATGACGGATTCGGGCACGCCGCCGGGCAAGACGGGCGCATCGATGATTCGCGGCAGCGCGATCAGTCTGGGTGTTCGCTTGCTCGACCTGCCCAGCCGCTACGGTTTTCACTTACTGATTGCGGCAGCGCTTGGCGTTGTCGACACCGGTAACTTCTACATCGTGTTCAGCACGATGGTGGCACTTGCTGGGTTCGGGCGTCTGGGGATCGATCAGGCGCTGACCCGGCAGTTGGCGATGGACGTCGCTTCAGGCCAGTCAGGCGCCGTTCGCCCGATGATTCGGCGCGCGCTCGTGCGGGTCTTCACCGCGTCGGCTGCGGTGTCGGTTTTGCTGGCTGCGGGCGCGGGGGTGTTCGCGCACGACATTCTCAGAAAACCCGAACTTACCGTGCCGCTTATGCTTGGCGCGCTCTCGTTCATTCCGCAAAACGTGGGGGCGGCCCTCGCCGGTGCGCTCGCAGGCTTGCAGCGCGTGGGCTACAGCCAGATGATCTATTCGTGGCTCTGGCCCGCGATTTTCTGCGTGGCGGTCATTCCGCTGGTGGTCACCGGACAGTTGACGGTGACGAATACGCTGGTGCTCATCGCCGTGAGCTTCACGCTCGCGGCGGTTGCCGGTGCGGTGCTGCTGCGACGCTTCCTGCGCGAGGTTCCGGCAGGCATGCCGCACGGCACTCTCCCGGGGCTGCTCAGGCCTGGTTTGTCGCTGTTCTCGCTGGAACTTACGAAGCTGCTGATTACGTCGGCGCCTGCCATCGTTCTCGGGATTGTCGCAACCTCGCGTGAGACGGGCCTTTTCGCCCTTGCGTGGCGGCTGGCGCTGGTCGTCAACATTCTCATCAGTGGTGTGACCGGCATGGCAGCGCCGCGATTCGCAAGCCTTTATGCACGTCAGGATCTGCCGGGGCTCGAGCGCAGCGCTGCGCAAGCGATCGGACTGGTGCTGTGTCTGGCGCTGCCGGTGACCTTGGGCATGCTGGTGATTCCGCAGCATTTGCTGGGCCTGTTCGGTCACGGCTACGACGACGGAGCGAGCGCGTTGCGTGTGCTGGCGTTGGGGCAGATTGCCGCCGCCTGTTTCACTGCGATGCCCGAACTGCTCGGCATGACGGCGCACACGCGTGCGCTCATGCGTATCAACGTGGTGTCCGTCGGGGTGCTATTGCTGGGCCTTGCCGTGCTGACACCCCTTGGCGGAAGTGTTGGGGCGTCCGTGGCGGCGTCGCTCGCTATTGCCGTGAATGGGGCCGCGGCCACATGGGCGGCCCGCCGATTGCTCGGCGTGTCGCCGTTTGCCACGCTCTGGCAGTGGACGGCGGGACGTGTCGCCCGCCGTTGATCAGGACCGCGCCGCTTCTGCCCGAACGGCCTCGCGCCAAGGTGTCCACGTCAAATCGAAGGTCTTCTCCGCCAGACTGGCATCGAGGCAAATGTCTTGCTGCCAGAGGTGCGCGAGCGACGGCGGCAGCGGCGGAGGTAATGACGTCAGGCCGATCTTGCGGCCTGCAATCTCCGCGATCTTGAGTGCGGGAGCGACCAGTTTCGTCTCGATCTTCAGGCGTCGCGTACCGATGCGTTTGACGGGCGTGGCGCCCAGCGCCATCGCATAAGCGATGAAGTACTCGTTCCAGCGCGGCGCGTTTGCCATTGCGAGGTTGTAGGCCCGGCCGCCAGCGTCGGGCCGTCGCAGCGCGCCGAGCGCGGCGGCGACCACATCGTCGACATGCACGAGGTTGCTGTGCGCGTCGCCCGCCGCGCCGAGATCGCCGAGGCGGCCAGCGCGCAGCAGTTGCGCAATGCGCTCCGACCATTGCGGACTACCGCCGCCGTAGACGCATCCCGGGCGCAACATCGAAACCGTGGGCAGGCCGGCGAGCGCCTGCTCCGCTTCCACTTTGGCCATACCGTAGGGGCTCGCCCCTGCGAGTGCCGCTGTCTCGTCGATCCGGCCCTCGGCTGTGCCGTAGACAGCCATCGAGCTGAAATACACCACAGGAACCGGTGCGCTGCGCGCTTCGAGCGCAGCGCGCAGCGCACGCGCGTTGGCAACGATCGTTTCGGGCGACCCGGCAACGCAGTTCACCACACCGTCGACGTCGGCGAGTGCGGCGCCAAACGCGGCGGCGCTGAGCGCATCCACTGGGCGCAGGCCGGCATCGGCACGGCGGGAGGCGGCGATCGGTTCGGCCCAATCGGTGGCGGCGAGTGCGTTGACGACATGGCGGCCGATGAAGCCGGTGGCGCCGGTAACGAGGATGCGGGCTTTCATGGAGCGGTGGGTTTCAGGGAGAAGTCGGTGAGAGGGCGGTGGTCGAAGCCTTCGGCAGCGGCAGCGCGCAGACATTGGCATGGCTTTGCAAGTGATCGGCAAGCCGCAGTGCCAGCGCCACGATGCTCAAGGTGGGGTTCGCCTGTCCGGACGTCGGGAAGACCGCCGAGCCGGCAATGAACACGTTGTCGGCCTCGTGTAAACGGCTGTCGGCGTTGACCACACTGCTCGCGGGATCGCTGCCCATGCGCGCGGTGCCGATATGGTGGCCGCCGTAGGCACCGTAACGGGTCATTTCGGCTTCCACCTCGGCGGGGTCATACGAGAAGTGGCCAACGCCGGTGCGTTCGATTTCCCGGGCAAGCGCAGCCAACGCCAGCGTGACGGTCGCCACATCCTGCGGCGTGTACTGCCAGTCGATGTGGATGCGGCGCATGCCCAGTGCATCCACGCCGTCACCCAGCGTTACGCGGCTATCCGCGTTGGGGACCTGCTCGGCGTGAAAATCCAGGCTGAAACGAAGATTGGCAGGCCGTACGATCACGGAGGGGAATTTCCGTTCGGCGAGTGTCCGGTTCAACAACCAATGCGTGAGAAATCGCACAGTATTCGGCACATCCGTGACGACGTTTCGCGCGTGCGCCAGCCAGTTCCCCACGCCACCCGTGGCGTCGCCATACAGGCGCTTCGCGTATTCATACGGCACGATGGGGCGTGCCAGATACAGCGCCGAGAGAATGCCATTGCGATGTCCGGCATCGGGAATACGGGGATGGTGCAGACGGGCAATGAAATTGCCCGCATGCAGGTCGCGCTGCGCTTGCGGCCGCAGGGCCAGCCGGCGGCGGCAATAGATGCCTTCGTCCGATACGTCGTAGCCATGCCAGACCGAGGCGGCTTTCGAGAGGTCCATCGTGCCGATCGTGCCCGCGAGATGGCACATGTAGTACCGCCCGACGACGTCGTTCGCATTTCCCAGCCCCCGGCCGCTGACGCCGGGGCTGTTCAGCAGCACGCGTGGCACTTCGAGACCGCCGGTCGCGAGTACATAGGCCCGGGCGGCAACGGTAAAGGTCTTTCCTTCGAGCGTTCGCACGTCGGCCGGTCCGACAAGGCGCGCTTGCCCCTCCTGAATCGGCAGACGGCAGAGGTTGGCGTGCTGTATGACGCGTATCCGCCCCTTGGCCAGACGGTTGCGGTAACGCGCGCCGAAGTCCGTCGGGCAACTGGACCTCTCAAGCGTGTTCGTCGAGAAGACATCGCTCTCGAAGCCGCCGATCATGGGGGGCGAAGGGGGAGACGGAGGGGGGAATGCCTGCTCGGCGGTGTAGGCAAATTCACCGGCCTCGCACAGGGCGTTGGCTTGCCCGTACCACGGCATCAGGTCGTTCAGCCCAATGGGCCAGCCGCTGTGCGGTATATAGTCGCGGGCGTCGAAGTCGATGGCATCGAGCGGCATGCAGCGTCCGCCCCACAGCGTGGTCGAACCGCCGAAGCGGCGTACGCGATAACTGTCGGCGGGCGGATGCAGCCGAGGGTCGGCGAGGGTGCCGGCGTAGAGCTGCTGCACGGCCGGCTCGGGAGTGTCGCCGCCGCTCTCGAGCAGGATCACGTCGAGCCCGCTCGTTTCGAGCGCAAGGGCAAGCGTAATGCCGGCGGCGCCTGCACCGGCGATGCACAGGTCGGCTTGCAGACAGGTACCGGAGGGAATATCGCGGGCGTCGAGGATCATCGTCTGCGGGAACCGGCAGCGTAGCTAACGGTAAAGAGAAAAATGAAGACAAAGGGACGGCGCAGGCAGCCGCTGCGATGGTAGCCGATCCCCCGCTCCGGGATGACAACTTTTCGCGACAGGTGCGCACACTGCCGCGAAAAGTGTCGCTGACGAACAGAAGACTCACTGCTACTATCGTGCCTGCCATCGAATGCACCCGGCATTGCCGCGCGACAGGAACACGCTAAGTCATGACCCGTGACACCGATCTGAAAAACGCACCGCACACTTCCGTTCGCCCCCGGTTCGAGCCGAGCATCTCGCTGTTCGGATTGAATATCGCAGCCGTGCCGTTCGATACGGCCGTCGACGTGCTCGCGCAGGCGGCCGCGCAACGCGACGGCCGTGCGCGCATTGTGGTGACGCCGAACGTCGATCACATCGTGCGGCTCGACAAGCAGCCCGAGTTCAAGCAGCAGTACCGTGAAGCCGACTACCTCTTCGCCGACGGCATGCCGATCATCTGGGCGAGTCGTCTCTTCGGCATGCCGCTGCCGGGGCGCGTGACCGGTGCCGATCTGCTGCCTGCCTTGTGCGACAGAGTGCGTGCGTCGGGACGCCGTGCAGTCTTCGTTGGCGGCCGGCCGGGGCAGGAAGCGCAGTTGACCGAAGGATTGTCTCAACGCTTTCCGGGACTCGATTTCACTCTGATGGTCCCGTCGATGACGTTCGATCCGACCGGGCCGGAAGGCGAAGAGATCGCGCAACGTGTGCGTGCCGCCGCGCCCGATCTCGTCTTCGTCTGCCTTGGCATGCCGAAGCAGGAGCGTTGGGCGATGGCGTACGCGGGCACTATGCCGGGCGGTCTGATACTGTGCGTTGGCGCGGCGATCGAGTTTGCGGCCGGCATGCAGAAGCGGGCGCCGAGGTGGATGCAGCGCACAGGCCTCGAATGGGTCTTCCGCATCATGCAGGACCCGGGGCGGATGTGGCGCCGCTATCTTGTCGACGACCGTCGCTTCATTGGTATCTGCTGGCGGCAATGGCGCAGCTTCGCACGCGAGGGGCGTCCGTCTGTGTAGTGCGGGCATGAGGGGCGTCTCGCGCACGTGGCGAGCGAGGGCGCTCAGACCGCGTTGCGTCCCGTCACTATCGCCGGGATCGTCTTGAGCAGGATCTTGATGTCGAGCCACAGCGACCAGTGGGTGATGTAATAACGGTCGTATTCCACACGACGCCGCATCTTGTCCGGCGTATCGGTTTCCCCGCGCAGACCATTGATCTGCGCCCATCCCGTAATACCCGGTTTGACGCTGTGGCGCAGCATGTAGCCGGGAATCACGCGCCGGTACATTTCGTTGTGCTCTTCCGCGTGCGGGCGAGGCCCGACGAGACTCATCGATCCATTTAGGACGTCGAACAATTGCGGCAATTCATCCAGCGATGTGCGGCGCAGATGCTTGCCGAGTGGCGTAATGCGGCTATCGCCCGCATGTGCTTGCCGCAAGCCGCCGGTGGTGGCGGCAGCGGCATCTTCCTGCTGGTCCACTCGCATCGAGCGGAATTTGCGCACGATGATCGGCTCTCCGCGTTCGCCGTAGCGGCGCTGGCGGAAGAGAATCGGACCGGGCGAATCGAGTCGCACGGCAATGGCAATCGCGATCATCACCGGCGCCAGCAACAACAGCAGCACTGTTGCGCCGACCAGATCGATGGTGCGCTTGACCATTCGCAACAGCCCTTGCACGGTGATGTCGTGCAGCGCAAGCAATGGCACGCCGGCCAGATCGGTGCTGGTCATCGGCAGGTCGCCCGGGAAGCGGAACTCGGGCAGCAGGTAGATCGAGGCCGTTGAATCGTACAACCGGTTGACGATGTCGCTGGTGAGTTCCTTGTTGTCTTGCTGTCCGATGGCGATGAAGACGATCTCGTAGGCGTTGGCCTGAATGTGCGCTGCGGCGTCGGCGTAGCGGCCGAGGTAAGGCGGCAATACTTCCCCGTCTTCTGCCGTGACCGGCGTGTCGTTGTAATAACCCGACACTTGGATGCCGAGAATCGGCGAGCGGCGCAGACGCATATGCAACTTGCGCGCCTCGGGCCCGAGCCCGAAAAATGCGGCGCGTCGCTGATTGCCGGGGGCGTTGTTGATGCTGTGCGCCATGCCGCGCAGGATCGCCAGTCCGATCATCTGCATGGGCAATGCCAGCAGCGCCCACTCGGCGACCATCAGACGCACGTCTTCGGTGCGCTCGTACGTCAGGAACAGCAGCACGATCGTGGTCAGCAGCAACCGGCACCAGCGCATGGCGCCGCGTCTGAGCATCCAGCCTACGTCACGTGCGCTTGCGAGCAGGTGGAAACTGGCGAAGACGATGAATGCGGCCGCCGCCAGAACACCTACGAGTGTTAGCCCGTATGGGGTATAGGGGTTGTGTCCGTTAAGCAGGAGGACGACGAAGAAAGCGCCCGCGTTGAGCACGGCGCTGAAGCCGCCGACCATCGCCATGAAAAGCCGATGGTGGTAGGTCGTCTGTGTCGACATGACGGGATTCGAAGGGTAGCAATAACTGGCGGGACTCGACAAAGTTCCGGAACGGCGAGAGCCCTCCGATGGTCGCGCGTATCTTATCAGGCAATATTCCCTTTGCGTGTGAACGCTAAGGCGACGCATTATTGCCGCGTTTCGTCCCCCCGGCGTCCCCCGTCAAAATCAGGCTGACCCAGAAAACAACAACGCCCGCCGGATGGAAATCCGGCGGGCGTTCATTTCGGTGCCGCTTCAGATCAGTACGGGTAAACCGTATCGTTCGCGACGGCGGCGCGCTGGCCCTGCTGCACGCGCAATGGCGGCGCTTGCGTGACCGTGGCCACGCGGCCGTCGTCCAGACGCACCGTGATGCGATAGAGCACGTTCGGCTGCCCCATGCCGTTCTCGATGCGGTTGCCTGCGATGGCACCGATCACGGCGCCGCCGATGGTGGTGGCGGTGCGTCCGCGCCCGCCGCCCATGGTGTTGCCGAGCAGGCCGCCGGCTGCGCCGCCGAGCACCGTCCCCAGAATGTTGGGGCTGTTGTTCGCGCCGTTCATCTGTTCAATCGATTCGACACGGCCGTAAAGCGCACCCGGAATCTGCTGCTGTTGTTGGGGCGGCTGCTGGTAGCCAGGTTGATAGCCTTGCTGATACCCCGGTTGTTGGTAGCCCTGCTGGTAGCCTGGCTGCTGGTACCCGTACTGCGGGCCCGGTGCAACGCAGCCAGCCAACATGACGGCGGCCAGTGCCGCGCTGATTCCCGTAAGTGCTTTGATGTTCATTTTGGTTCGTCCTCGTGAGCGTGAGGTAAATGCGCCGCCGCCTTGATGGGTGACGTTGCGCACAATGTGTCGCATCTCTTGCGACCACGACGCGGAATGTAGGGTTCCGCAGGCCTTTGTGCTGTAAGAAAAGGTAAGTGTTTGTAATGGCGACCACGTCGCTATGGCGCGGGTTCGCGGCGCCGCCGCGCATTTTGATGTGTTCCTCGATGATATTCCCGTTGGGTGAGACATGGGGTCATGCTCTGTAAATGCTTAATGCATGAGTGCAATCAACTAATTTTCATGGAGATATTCGCGCTTTGTTGCTGTGCGACGTCAAAAATTCGCTTTGTGACGCGGGAATCGTCTAAGCATATAACCAGAAAACACTTGGATGCACCGGTACCAAGCGGTAACATCGCGACCTTTGGCGCTGGCCAGACCGATCATCGTTTTTCCCTGTTCCGCATTATGTCCGTCGACGTTTCCTTGTCTTCTGCCGCGTCTGCACACGCGAGCCCCGCGGTATCGTCCGCCTCTCATGCCAAAGGTGCCGCCGGTCCCGCAGTGATCCGCTCGGCTGCCGATGTCGCGCAACTCGTCAACGAGGGTGGCGCCCGCGTGTCCAACGCGCGCTGGATCGTAGCCATCGCGCTCGGGGGGGTCTTCCTCGACGCCTATGATCTTGGCGCGCTCGCTTTCGGTCTGAAAGACGTGGCCCGCGAATTCCATCTCACGCCGGCAGGCACAGGCATGGTGGCATCGGCCATCACGTTCGGCGCCATCGTGGGGGCATTCCTCGGCGGATACTTCACCGACCGCATCGGCCGTTATCGCGTGTTCATGGCCGACATGCTGTGCTTCGTGATCGCAGCCATCGCCTGCGCATTTGCGCCGAACGAGTACGTGCTGGCCGGCGCGCGCTTCGTGATGGGGCTGGGCGTGGGGATCGACTTGCCGGTGGCGATGGCATTCCTCGCCGAATTCTCGAAGCTCAAGGGGCGAGGCAACAAAGCGGCACGGGTCGCGATGTGGTGTCCCACCTGGTATGCGGCGATCTGCGCGTCGTACCTGCTCGTGCTGCTCTGCTACTCGGTGTTGCCATCGTCGCACAGCGCGCTCTTGTGGCGAATCATTCTCGGCTTCGGCGCGATTCCGGCGCTGGCAATCATCGCCGTGCGTAGCCGCTATATGAGCGAATCGCCGGTGTGGGCGGCGAATCAGGGCGACCTCGAGGGCGCCGCAAAGATTCTGAAGCGTTCCTACGGTATCGATGCCGTTGTCGCCGCCGATGCGCAGCGGGTGGCACCGAAGCGCCCTGCCGCATGGCGCAACTACGGGGCGTTGCTCAAGGGCGTGTATCTGCGTCGTACGACGCTTGCGACCATCATCGCCGTGGCGTCGTCGTTCGCGTACAACGCGGTGGCGTTCGGGCTGCCCGTGATCATCGCGAGTTTCCTCGCGCAGTCGATGCTCACCACAATTCTGATGTCGCTCGCGCTGAACCTGCTGTTCGCGTTCACCGGTGGGTTGCTGGGCGTGCGCCTTGTGCCGAAGGTGGGGGCCTGGAAGCTGACGGTACTCGGCTACGCCTGCCAGTTGGCGGCGCTCGTCGGTCTTGCGCTGGTCGGCAAGCCGGACGGTGCGGTGCAGGTGGCATGGGCGTTGGGTTTCCTCGCGCTGTTCCTGCTGGGACAGGGTTTTGGTCCGGGGGCGCATTCGATGACGTTTGCATCGCTGAGCTACCCGACGTCGCTGCGCGGCGTGGGGGTCGGCTTCAACCAGACCCTGATGCGCACCAGCTCGACCGTCTCGCTGTTCCTTTTCCCGGTGCTGGCGGCTGCGCTGGCGACGAAGGTGTTCTGGGTTATCGCCGCGGCGCCGGCTATCGGTTTGCTGGCGCTGCTCGCGATCCGTTGGGAACCGTCGAATTACGACGTCGACGCAGAAGACTTCTGAGCGTTGCCCGCCTGCGGGCGGATCCGTGGCGGCGCCGCAATGGCGCCTGCCAATATCGGGCGGCGAGGGTCGCGAGACCGTAGGACCTGTGACAGGGACGCCCGACAATTCAGCGCAACCCGATCTCGGGCGAGAACAGGCGCTCACGCTTCATGAACGGGTCGATGTCGCTCGCCAGATTGCGCTGGCGCGAACACGACGTTTTCCCGTTCATCTCGATACACTCCCGGGTGCCCAACGGATTGCCGCCTTCGCGCGTGGCCTTCGGTCCGCTTACCGCCGCCTGACCCGATCCGAATTCACGCGCGAAGGCGCGTTGTGCGACGTTGCCCTGCACCGACGGCGTATCGAGTGATGCGGCGCGCTGCGACTGGTCGGTGACCGCGCGCTCGGCGCTCGCGATTGGCGACGAGGCTTTCGCCGCCGATTGTGCGCCGGCGTTCCGCGAAATATCGGCGCGCCAGTCAGGTGCCGGGGCGCTCGGCGCTGGCGACGGCGCCCCCCGTAGCTCGGCGGGCTTGACGGATAGTGAGGGCGGCGAAGTCTGCGGCTGCGGTGTTGCAGGTGCCGGTGCACGGGCTGTGGGCGGGGCGCTGGCGCTGCGCGGTGATTCGGCGCCGGAAGAGGCTCGATGCGCCGGATTGCGCGGCGCGGGTGTTACCGACGGCGTGGATGGCGCGATGAGCGTGACCTGCATGGCCGTGCGTCCGGAGGCGTTGTCGCTGAGGTCGACGAGAGAGGCCGGGGTGGCGATCCACGCCAGCCAGTGCAGCGCGAGCACCGCCCCCGCGGCCCACCAGACGCCGCGAGGCAAGTGCGTGTCAACGGCATGGAACGCCGAACGTCCGTCGATCGAAGACGCCTGGCGGGCGAAGGCCAGATCGGTTGAGTTAGCGGGTGTGAGGGACAAGGGCAGGCATGGACGCTGTCGAAAACCGGGAGGGGCGTTTGCATTTTGGCATACGCCGCCCAACACAGCGGACCACGTCTGGCTGTTTGTGTCATGTCCCCGAAAAAACGGCGCTTCGAACGAAGCGCCGTGCCCCTGATTGCGCTGCCGGTCTTAATGTGACGAATGCGACGCGATGCCGGGTGGCATCGATGTGCGGAGTGAGCGCTGGCTCAGCTTGGGCGCGATGACGTGCGGCCCGTCAGCGCGGCGCCGCCGCCCATGATGTAGTTCTCGAGCTGGTCGATGGTGAACTGCTGTTCCGTAATGATGGCCTTGACCAGATCGCCAATGGACAGCAGGCCGATCAGTTCGCCGTCTTTCATGACAGGCAGGTGACGAATGCGGTGCTCCGTCATCAGCGACATGCAGTCTTCGTTGGTCTGCTCGGGGCTGACGTAACGCACGGCCGAGGTCATCACGTCGCGTATCGGCGTGTTGACCGAGGTGCGTCCCATGAGCGCCACTTTGCGCGCGTAGTCGCGTTCGGTGAAGATGCCGACGATCTTGCCGTCGTCTTCACTGACCAGCACCGCGCCGATCCGTGCTTCGGCCATCAGGGTCAAGGCATCGAGGACCGAGTCGGTCGGGCGTACCTGGTACACCGTGTCGGCCGATTTCGACTTCAGGATCTGAGCGACTGTTTTCATGGTCTTCCTCCTGCGGGCTACGGGTACTTACAGCATAGTTGAGTGCTCGTCGCGCGTCATGCCCGCGTTGACCCCGAGTGAAGGGTCCGAGGGGCAGCCCCATGCGTGAGCCGTAGGTGCCGTCATTGGTGCATTGCGTCACAAATAGACGACAAAAGCTTCCAAAAGGGCTTGCCATTGCTATATTTTTCCCACGGCCGACGTAGAAAGGCGTATCCTAGCGGGATCGGCGAAAATTCGCCGATCATCGCCTGACGATCGCGAAATGCTTTATCGGCGCCGCTGACAGCCATGTCCTGCGAGCCGGATCACTCGGTGTGCCGATGACGCGGACCCTACGGTCTTCGCCCTCCCGACACGCACTGCTCGTCATTGTGGCACTGCCGCAATGTGCCTTGCTCCTTCGAACCATCGCCGCTTTTCGGTGCGCCGTCATGCCTTCGTGGCCGGTCCACCGGGTAGGCTCCTTTTGGCGTTCGATGTGCACTCCGTCAAAGACAGGAGTGCGGCGAGGGTATTGGCGAACGAACCTTCAGTAACATCGGTGCTGCGCCCTCGCGAGCGGCACCCTCAAGAGGACACGATATTGGCCAAGGAAGAACTGATCGAATTCAGCGGACACGTCTCGGATGTGCTGCCGGACAATCGCTTTCGCGTCACGCTCGAAAACGGCGTGGAAGTGATGGCATATGCGAGCGGTCGCATGCAGAAGAACCGCATCCGCATTCTGGCGGGTGACCGCGTGACGCTGGAAATGTCGCCCTATGACCTGAGCAAGGGCCGCATCAACTACCGTCACAAGAATTAAGTCAGCGAAGACGTCTGGCTTTTGCGCGCAAGCCGTTGCCCGTCACGGGCATAGCCATGCCGCGCATAGAAGCGATGTGCGGCGACCCGATGGTCGCTGCTCGTCACTTCGAATTTCTCGCATCCCTGCTCGATGAACCATGCGTGCGCGGCCGCCATCAGCGCGTGCCCGACGCCCGAGCCTCGCACATTCTCCTCGACCACCAGCGCTGTAATGCGCCCCAGACGCCCCGCCAGATGAAACATGGTGAGCGCGTGCAAACCCATGCATCCCACGATTTGACCGTTTTCGTCGACCGCGACGAACGCTGCGTCGTCGCCATTGGCCGCTGACAGGGCGATGTTCCGGAGAACGATCTCCAGCGGCGTGTCGTAGCCCAGTTGTGCGAGCAAAGCGACGATGCGAGGAGCGTCGTCGTCGACGGCGCGGCGGGTCGTGAGTGGGGGTGTCGTCATGTCAGAGCTGTTCGAAACGGTCGAAGCGGCGGCCGGTGTACTCCACTTCGCTTTCAAATTCAGTTACGCGTGCGCCGGGCGGCCCATGCCGCATCCATTCGAGCATCTTGTCGACCTGGTCGGGCGTGCCTTGCACCGTCGCGAGGATGTCGCCCTCGGGCAGTGCCTGCACCCAGCCGCGGACACCAATCAGATGCCCCTCGCGCACCGCCGCCTGTCGATAGCCGACGCCCTGAATCTTCCCGCGCAAACGGACGACAACGGTTTCGAGCGAGGAACTGGGCGGGAGTGACTTCATGGCGGCGAGTAACAGGAAAACGAGCAGGAAAACGGGCAGGAGAACGAGCGAGAAGCACGTACGCGAACGCAAACGACAGGCTTTCGGGGCAGGCGCGATTGTAGCGTCATCGCGTGACGGCCACGCTCGCGCCTTCCCTGGCGCGCGGTGTTGACGCTTACGCCTTGCCCGGCACCAGATGCAGGCGCGTGATCTCCGATGGCGCACCGAACCGCTTGGGCGGTCCCCAATAGCCCGTGCCACGGCTCACATAGATCGCCAGCCGGCCGAGCCGGTGCAGGCCATGCACATACGGCTGTTGCAACGGTACGAAGTACATCCACGGCCAGAATTGTCCGCCGTGTGTGTGTCCGGAGAGTTGCAGATCGAAGCCGGCTTCCTGTGCCGCCGGTGCGCTGCGCGGCTGGTGCGCGAGCAACACACGCGGCACCCCCTCGGGGGCGCCGGCGATGGCGGCGAGCGGGTCGCTGCGCTTCTCCGGATCGAAATGGTGCGCGGTGAAGTCTGTCACGCCTGCCACGGTCAGCGACGCGCCTTCGTGCTCAAGCACCACATGCTCGTTTTCGAGTACGGTCAGGCCGATGCGGCGCAATTCCTCGACCCATGCCGGGGCCCCCGAGTAGTACTCATGGTTGCCCGTGCACACATAGGTGCCGTGGCGCGAGGTGATCTGCGCGAGCGGTGCGATGTGATCGCGCAAGGCGTGCACGCCGCCGTCGACCAGATCCCCGGTGATGGCGACCAGATCCGGCTTGAGTTCGTTGGTCGCTTTGACGATGGCTTCAATGTAACGGCGGCGAATGGTCGAACTGACGTGAATGTCGCTCAACTGCACGATGGTGAAGCCCTTGAGTTCGGGCGGCAGGTTGGCAATGGGTACGTCGATGTCGACGACGCGTGCGAGGCGCCGCGCGTTATAGAAGCCAAATACGGTGGCCAACGCGGTCAACCCCAGCACAATGACCGCGGAGCGGGTCACGAGTTGTTCGTCGAGTACCGAGAAGGCCATCGCAACGCCCAGCACGAGATCGCGCAGCAGCGTGAGAACGAATAGCGTAGAGAAAATGCCGATGGCCGTCATGCCGGTCCAGGTCAGCAATGTCGCGAGTGGCTCACGCTGAATGGCACGGCTCATGAGGCCGAGCGGGATCAGGACGGTCGAGGCGATCAGCCATAACCCTCCCAACACCTTCCAGCCCGCGTCAACCGGCAGGGGCGTGAGCAGCCGCCAGCCAATATACGCGTGCAACAGCGCGATGAGACCGAGCATCAACCAGCGCGGCCGTGCGGGTAATGTGCGTCGCGACGACTTGCCGTGCGCGTGTGCGCTACCGGAAGGGGGCTGCGGCGCCTGTGAGGCGTGAGACGGTTGAGACATGGCGTGGTCTGATCGGAAATCGGGGCGGCGTGGGCGCTATGCCAGCGTTATGCGGGCGCGGCGCGCGATTACAAGAGCGCGCGAAAAACTATGCGCGCGGCGCTGGGTACTTTTGTGCGTTCATCACGAGTTTCTCCGACACCGCCCGGTTCAGATCAACGCCCAGCACCGACGACAGCCGCACGAGATACATGGCGATATCCGCCAGTTCCTGTTCAACATGCCGCGCCTCGCTTGTCTGCATGACGGCTTTGGCTTCGGCATCCGTATGCCACTGAAAGATCTCGACCAGTTCGGCCACTTCGACGGACAACGCCATCGCAAGGTTCTTCGGCGTGTGGTACCGGTGCCAGTCGCGCGCGTCGGCAAATGCTTGGAGGGCGGCTTCCAGCCCGGTCGTATCGATGAGGCGGTCGTTCGCGACATCGGTGCCGACGTCACCGGAAACAGCGGATTCCTTTGGGGCAGCAGACATGGGAGACGGTATTCGGAAGGGTTGGCCGCAGATGGGCTCGGGGACGCGACAAAAAGCCGCAGGAACGAGGTATGGTAGCGCGTTGAGGCAAGATGCGCCGTGCACTGCTCCGATCTCTTCCGAAACCGTATCCCTTGGACAGTTCCTCTTCCGATCCCGTCGCCGCACCGAATGAGCACCGGGAAGCGCCCGAGCCGGCGGCTCACCGTGTGACGGTCATGCCGTCGGGCTGGCAGTTCGATGCGCCGGCCGATACACCGATTCTGCTGGCGGCGCTGGCGGCAGGTATCAAACTGCCGAGCTTGTGCCGCAACGGCACCTGTCGCGCGTGTCTGTGTCAGGCTCGAACCGGCGGTGAGCCTGCACCGGTGGCCTATCGGATCGACTGGCCGGGGTTGTCGCGCGAAGAGAAGGGGCAGGGTTGGCTGCTGCCGTGCTGTGCGTACGCGCGCGCGGACCTCGTCATCGACGCGCCCGACGCTGCGCTTTGTTAAACTTGGCGCTATCTGGCGCTCGCCTCCGAGCCGTCATAACCGTTTCAGGATCAGGAAAGCCGAATGGCACAGTACGTATTCAGCATGAACCGCGTGGGCAAGATCGTGCCGCCCAAGCGTCACATCCTCAAGGACATCTCCCTGTCGTTCTTCCCGGGCGCCAAGATCGGCGTGCTGGGCCTGAACGGTTCGGGCAAATCCACGCTGCTCAAAATCATGGCGGGCGTGGACAAGGAGATCGAGGGTGAAGCGATTCCGATGGCGAACCTGAATATCGGTTATCTGCCGCAGGAGCCGCAGCTCGATCCGGAACAGACGGTGCGCGAAGCCGTGGAAGGCGGCATGGGCGAAGTGTTCGAAGCGCGCACGAAGCTCGACGAGATCTACGCCGCGTATGCCGAGCCGGATGCCGACTTCGATGCGCTTGCCGCCGAACAGGCCAAGTACGAGGCGATTCTCGCCGCGAGCGACGGTAACAACATCGAACAAACGCTGGAAGTCGCCGCCGATGCGCTGCGTCTGCCGCCGTGGGACGCCAAGATCGGCGTGCTCTCGGGGGGTGAAAAGCGCCGTGTGGCGCTCGCCCGTCTGCTGCTCTCGAAGCCGGACATGCTCCTGCTCGACGAACCGACCAACCACCTGGACGCCGAATCCGTCGACTGGCTCGAACAGTTCCTCACGCGTTTTCCGGGCACCGTGGTCGCCGTTACCCACGATCGCTACTTCCTGGATAACGCCGCCGAGTGGATTCTCGAACTCGACCGCGGTCACGGCATTCCCTGGAAGGGCAACTACAGCTCCTGGCTCGATCAGAAGGAGCAGCGCCTGAAGCAGGAAGAGTCGACCGAGTCGGCCCGTCAGAAAGCGCTCAAGAAGGAGCTGGAGTGGGTGCGTCAGAACCCGAAGGGCCGTCAGGCAAAGTCGAAGGCACGTCTTGCCCGTTTCGACGAGCTGAACAGCCAGGAATACCAGAAGCGCAACGAAACCCAGGAAATCTTCATCCCGGTGGGTGAGCGTCTGGGTAACGAAGTCATCGAGTTCAAGAACGTGTCGAAGGCTTTCGGCGACCGTCTGCTGATCGACGATCTGAGCTTCACCGTGCCGCCGGGCGCGATTGTCGGCATCATCGGCCCGAACGGCGCCGGTAAGTCGACTTTTTTCAAGATGCTCACGGGCCGCGAACAGCCGGACAGCGGCGAGATCAAGGTGGGGCCGACGGTCAAGATGGCTTACGTCGACCAGAGCCGCGACGCGCTGGATGGCACCAAGACGGTGTTCGAAGAGATCTCGGGCGGTGCCGATGTGCTGACGGTGGGTAAGTACGAAACGCCGTCGCGTGCCTATATCGGCCGCTTCAACTTCAAGGGCTCGGACCAGCAGAAGCAGGTCGGTTCGCTCTCCGGCGGTGAGCGTGGCCGTCTGCACATGGCCAAGACGCTGATCTCCGGCGGCAACGTGTTGCTGCTCGACGAACCGTCGAACGATCTGGATGTCGAAACCCTGCGAGCCCTTGAGGACGCGCTGCTCGAGTTCGCCGGTTGTGTGATGGTCATCTCGCACGATCGCTGGTTCCTCGACCGTATCGCCACGCATATTCTGGCCTTTGAAGGCGACTCGCACGTCGAGTTTTTCCCGGGCAACTATCAGGAGTACGAGGCGGACAAGAAGAAGCGCCTCGGCGAGGAGGCCGCAAAACCGAAGCGAATCCGCTACAAGCCGATCGCGCGGTAATGCAGGAAAAGGCGCCGCAAGGCGCCTTTTCTGTTTGAACGGTGGCATGGCAGGTCGCCGCAACCGGCTTGCCGTCCACCACCCGTGTTCGACGTGCCATGCCGACGCGCACTGCGCGGCATGACCCGCCATTTTGACGAATCAGGAGTGAGCAAATGAGCCAGTCAGTGAATCAGTTGAATGGGAAGGTCGCCGTGGTGACCGGTGCGGCCAGCGGTATCGGGAAGGAAATTGCGCTGACGCTCGCGCGCGCCGGAGCGGCCGTGGCGATTGCCGATCTTAACCAGCAGGGTGCCGACGCCGTAGCCGAAGAGATCAAGGCGGCAGGCGGCAAAGCCATCGGCGTGGCGATGGACGTGACCAGCGAAGAGGCGGTGAACAGCGGCATCGACAAGGTCGCCGATACGTTCGGTTCGGTCGACATCCTGATCTCGAACGCGGGCATCCAGATCGTCAATCCCATCGAGAACTACGCGTTCTCCGACTGGAAGAAGATGCAGGCCATTCACGTCGACGGCGCGTTCCTCACGACCAAGGCGGCGCTCAAGCATATGTACAAGGACGACCGCGGCGGCATCGTCATCTACATGGGCTCGGTGCACTCGCATGAGGCGTCGCCGCTCAAGTCGGCCTATGTGGCGGCCAAGCATGCATTGCTGGGCCTCGCGCGCGTGCTTGCCAAGGAAGGGGCGAAGCACAACGTGCGCTCGCACGTTATCTGCCCGGGCTTCGTGCGCACGCCGCTCGTGGACAAGCAGATTCCGGAGCAGGCCAAGGAACTGGGTATTTCGGAAGACGAGGTCATCAAGAAGGTCATGCTCGGCGGCACGGTCGACGGTGTGTTCACCACGGTCGACGACGTTGCACAGACCGCGCTCTTCCTGTCCACTTTCCCGACGGCCGCGTTCACGGGCCAGTCGTTCGTGGTGAGCCACGGCTGGTTCATGCAATAAGCAGACGGTTGCACCGCGCCGGCAGTCTTGAACGCCGGCGCCGCCCCGAAGGTCAGTATCAGGAAGTTTCAGGAGAACGGTCATGACGGCCAATCCGCCGAAAGTCCCCAAGCGCGCTATCGATCTGCCGCCCTACGAGACGGTCGCACTCGTTTTGCAAGGCGGGGGAGCACTCGGGGCCTATCAGGCGGGGGTGTACGCCGGCTTGTTCGAAGCGGGCATTGCTCCGAACTGGATCGCGGGCATTTCCATCGGCGCGCTCAATACGGCGGTCATCGCGGGGAATCCGCCGGCGCGTCGCGTGGCCCAGCTCGAAGCGTTCTGGCGCACGATCTGCGAACCTGCCGTGTTCCCTCCGCTGCCCGCACCGCTCGAAGCGGCCATTCTCAACGGCCCGGAGTCGGGCCGCATTGCTTACAGCGCGTGGCAGGCCTGGCGCGCCATGGTCGAAGGCCAGAAGGGCTTTTTCTCGCCGCGCTGGCCGCAGCCGCTGCCTACCGCCATGGGCGATCCGGCGCATGCGAGTTATTACGACACGTCGGCGCTACGTAGCACGCTGGAGCGTTTCGTCGACTTCGACCGCATCAATTCGCGTGAGGTTCGGGTGTCCGTTGGCGCTGTCAACGTACACACGGGTAATTTCGTCTACTTCGACAACACACGTGAGGTGTTACGCGCGGAACACTTCATGGCGTCCGGCGCTTTGCCGCCGGGTTTCCCTGCTGTGGAAATCGACGGTCAGTTTTTCTGGGATGGCGGCCTCGTATCGAATACCCCGCTCTCGGAAGTACTGGGCACGTCGCCGCGTCGTGACACGCTCGCGTTTCAGGTCGATCTGTGGAGTGCGCGGGGGCCGCTGCCCGACAATCTGAACGACGTTGCCGACCGGCAGAAGGACATTCAGTTTTCGAGCCGCACGCGTCTCGTGACCGACAATCTTCAACGCGCTCAGCATTATCGTCGGGTCCTGCGCGAGGTGCTCGAACGGGTGCCTGCGGAGGTGCGCGCGCGCGACCCATGGTGTCATGCCGCCGAAGAGATCGCTTGCAGCAAGCGTTACAACGTCATTCAACTGATCTATCGCAACAAAGAGTACGAGGGGCACTACAAGGATTATCAGTTCGGCCTGTCCACCATGCTCGATCACTGGGCGAGTGGCCTCGACGATGTGCGACGCACACTCGCGCACCCCGAATGGCTGACGATGCCCAACGACACGACCGGCTTCATCACGCACGATATTCATCGTCACGAAGTCGTCTGACGCCGTCTGCATCCCGCGTTCCCCGCCCGGCACCTCACCGCACTGCTGCCATACCACCCCTGCGACGTGCCCCCCGACACGCCGCAGGGCCATGCAACCAGCGCGGGTCTCGCGCCGGCATTACACCGAAAATCCCTCCCGAGCATCGCCTGCAATTACTGCACCAGCGCGGTCTCCAGCCGCGTTTTGAGCGGTTGTAAATCGAGCAGCATCGCAGTGCGTGCAGCACCATCTGCCGCAGGCAACTCGACCGCTTCGCGCATGTCGTTGCGCATTTCATGGGTGGCCCGGCCGAGCAACATGGCGGGCACCGGCAGCTTGTCGGCTTCGTCGATCGTGACAATGTTCTCGATCGCGTCGACGAGCAGCCCGAACTTGTCTTTGCCGTGTTCGATCACGAGAATCTTGCGCGCTTGCGTATCGTCTTGCGACGGCATGCCGTACAGCGCTCGCAGATCGACGATAGTGACCAACTCGCGCCGCAGGTTGAGCATGCCGCGCACGAACGGTGGCGCACCCGGCGCGGGTATGACGTCCGGCGAATCGTGAATGATCTCGCGCAACTGATCGAGACGCACCGCCAGCATATGTTGCAGACGGAACGACACGTAAGCGTGCCGCGTGCCTCGGGCCGACTTCGCCCCGGTGCCTTGATACGCCGAATCGCCCGCCTTCGCGGGCTGCGCCTTGTCGGTCTCGCGGTACAAGTCGCGATGGCCACGCGTGAGGTCGAGTACCTGCGAGTGCGTGAAGAGTTCGTCCGCGTTGAGCAACACGATGTCGTCGGCTTGCTCGCGTGTGATGCAGCCCGAGAAAAGCTGCGCGTGCGAGGCACTGAACGACGGCATGGCGAGCAATTCATCGGCGTAGTACGTCACGATACTGTCGACGGCATCCACCAGCAAACCGAAGTGCACGTCTTCCTGCTTGACGATCAGAATGCGCCGCGGGTCCGACGCCGTACCCGCAATGCCGGCTTCCGGGCGGCTCGCGTGCAATCCGAGGAAATGCGCGAAGTCGACGACCGGCACGACGGTGCCGCGCAGGTTGAGCATGCCGACGCAAAACTCGCTGGCAAGCGCCGAGCTCTGCAAGTCGGGAATGCGGATGATTTCGCGAATCGCACTCATCGGCAGTGCGAGGCGCGAGTGCTCGACAATGAACGACACGCATTGCGATCGCTGACGTTGCTGGCGGCGTTGCGGCGCCGTGAGCGCCTGCCGCGCGAGCAACTGCGGCATGTTCTCGATGTGCACGAGCGCGGCCGGTGCGAGGATCTGGAGAATGCGGTCGCCGCCGTCGAGTTTGATCGCACCGGAGACCACCTGTGGCGCGGTGTGCGATGCGTCGTACTCGAACCCGGTGCGTTGCGAGGCGCGCACGCGCAGGATCTCGCTCGTCGTGTCGAACAGCAGCCCAACGCGCACGCCGTCGACATCGACAATGGCGATCTTCTCGGTCGCGGGTGCGGCGTCGACCGATGTGTGCGACGTCATGGCGAGCAACGGCTTCAGGTCGACGATCGGGATGAGGGTGCCGCGCAGGTTGAATAGCCCGAGCAGAAACGATGGCGAAAGCGGTACGGGTGTGACGCGCTCAGGGTAGTTCACGACCTCCTGCAACGCGGCAATGGGCAGGGCGAACTCGACATCGCCCAGATGAAACGAGCCGAAGACTTCGATGTCGTCCGGACTCGACGGACTCTGAGCGGGGGGTATGCGTGCGGCTGCGGCACCGGGCGCGGGGTCTGCCGCTCCGGCTTGCGCTTCGGCCGGCTGCGCACGCGCCGAGGCGGTCGGCGATGCCGTGTCGCCGTGAGACGGCATGTCGCGCAGGCGCGTCGTCGTGCCGGCGGGCGTGCCGTAATCGGCATACCCCCGATAAGGCGACACCGTGGGCGGCAGTACGGCCGTGCCCGCGACGGCGTCGCGATGCAGAAATGGAAATCCTGGCGTGCGTGCGTTCATGATTCCCGTCCTACGAGTCGAAGCGCGGGGCGACGCAGCGTCGCAGCGCCCCCGTTGGTGCCGATCGCGCGAACGTGGAACGCGTGATTCGCACAATCGATGGTGAGTTGCCGTCCGATCTCACCGCCGACTTCGACGTGCACGATCGGAATACCGGTCTCGGCAAGCAACGCCTGCGCCATTTGGGCGTTGGCCACGCCGATCAACCCGTGCCGGGCGGGCGGCTGGTGCGGCATCATGTTGCCGCCGCCAGCGATCACGGCTTCGATCTCGCCGCGGCGTGCGCCATCGGCCTTCATGAGTGCGAGCAACGATGGCACGGCTTGCGTTACGTACTTTGCCCCGATAGCGAGCGTGGGATTCGGCGCCTCGGGCAGCAGGCAGTGCGCGAGTCCGTAGAGTCCGCGTGCGCGCCACATCAGACCGATGCCCACACACGAGCCGAGCGTGGCGCGCAGCACGTCTTCGCCGCGCCCGATGCGCACCTCGCCCATCAACACCTGAATGTCATGCGACGGCCCCATTTGACGCTCCCTGATTCCGGTAAATGAGAGGTTGCTCAAACTGATAGCCGGTCGAGAGCCGCGAGAGCGACTCGGATTCACCGACGATCAGCACGCCTTCGGGGGCAAGTGTGCGGCGTACGTTCTCCAGAACGCGTTCCTGGTCGGTGGTTTCGAAATAGATGAGCACGTTGCGCAGCATGACGAGATCGAACGCCTCGCGACGCACCATGCGCTGATACAGGTTGTGTTCGGCAAATGTAATGTGAGCCCGCAATTCCGGCGCGACGCTGAAACCGCCGGCGTTCGGACGGAAGTACTTCGCGAGCATGGCCGGGCGTTGCTGCTTGAGGCCGTCGATGCTGCGCCCCCCGTAGTTGCCGGCCATCGCCACGGCCAGCACCTGACTCGAAATGTCGGTGGCATGAATCTGGTACTGGAACCCGGCGTGCCGAATGCGGAATTCTTCGCAGATCATTGCGGCCGAGTACGACTCTTCGCCGGACGACGCGGCGGCCGACCACATCCGGAAGGTGCCCCCGGGATTGGCGGCGTGCCAGCGCGGCAGATAGTGCTGGGAGAAGTAGTCCCAGACACGCGGCGTGCGAAAGAATGTGGTCTCGTTCGTCGTTACGAGATTCACGAAGTTGCGCACTTCCTCTGGCGTGTTTTCGAGCAGCGCGAGATAGTCGCCGTAGCAACGCAGTGAGAGCGTGCGCAGGCGAGGGCGTAACCGGCCCTGCAACATCGTCCACTTCTTCTCGCTCATCGAGATACCGGTGTACCGGTGAACGGCGCGTAGTAGCGCTAATTGGGTACCGGGGTCGGCGTCGGCTTCAATTTCCATAGTCAGCCCTCTTGGAGGACATTCGATCCGGTTCTGTACCGTCGGACAGCGCCGGAAAATACCGGTCGGCGACCGCGCAAGCCTGCGGTCGCCGCCGGGTAGTGCTTACACCTTGAATCGCGATACGGTGCGGTCGAGTTCCTCCGCGCCCTGATTGAGACCGGTCGTTGCCTGCGCGATCGTCTCGCAGGCGCCGGCGGACTTTTCCGTCTCTTCCGCAACGTGCTGAATGGCGAGACTGACTTCACGCGCGGCAACGAGTTGCTCTTCGGCGGCACACGAAATCTCGGAGATTGCCTGCGTGGTGCGCGACACACCGCCAACGATCTTCTCGAATGCCTCGCCCGCCTGACGCGACACTTCGCTGCCCTGCGCTACGCGCTTGGTCGACTCGTTGATGAGCTTGGAAATCTCCTTGGTCGCCTGCGACGAGCGCTCGGCGAGCTTGCGCACTTCGTCGGCCACGACCGAGAAGCCGAGGCCGTGCTCGCCCGCGCGCGCCGCTTCGATCGCCGCGTTGAACGCGAGCAGGTTAGTCTGCCCGGCAATCTCGCCGATCACCTTCACGATCTCGCTGATGTCTTCCGACGACTTGTTGATCAGCTCCATCGCTTCGACCGAGCGGGCAATGGCGCGCGCGCCGGTTTCGGCTTCCTGCTGCGTCGATTTGGCGAGCTGGTCGGCGCCTTTGGTGTTGTCCGCAATCGAGTTGATCGACGCCGTGAGTTCTTCGATGGACGCGTTCATCTCTTCGACGGTTGCGCCGAGCGCCTGGGCACCGGTGGCGACGGTATTTGCACGATCCGCAATGTCGCGCGACGCGCCGGAGAACTCGCCTGCCGAATTGACGACCTTGCCGATCACGCCGCGCAGGTCATCCATCATGTGACGAATACCGTCGGCCAACTGGTCGATGGGGTCGCTGCCCGAAACGGCGATTTCGCCGGTCAGGTCGCCCGCAGCCGCACGATTGACCGTGTCGAGCAGCAAAGCCACCTTGCGCTGGTCGTCTTCGGCGCGGCGCTTCACGCTCGCCTCCAGTTCGACCTGCTGCGTAATGTCGGTGGCGAACTTCACGATTTTGTACGGACGCCCGTTCGCATCGAGGATCGGGTTGTACGTCGCCTGAATCCAGATTTCCCGTCCGCCGCGCGCGATGCGCTTGTAACGGCCCGCGTCGAATTCGCCGCGATTGAGCTTCGCCCAGAAGTCGTGATACAGGTGCGAGGCGACGTATTCCGGCTCGCAAAACAGACGGTGATGCTTGCCGCGAATGTCGTCGAGCGAGTAGTCAAGCGCCTTCAGGAAGTTGTCATTGGCCGTGATGACGGTGCCGTCGAGGTTGAATTCGATGACCGCTTGCGCAAGGTCCATGGCGCGCACCTTGCCTTCGAATTCGGCCTGACGTTCCCGGTCGGCGGTGATGTCGGTGGCGAACTTGATGACCTTGTAGGCCACGCCGTTGGCGTCGAATACGGGGTTGTAAGAGGCGCGAATCCATACCTCACGGCCGCCCTTGCCGATGCGCTTGTACTCGCCGGCATCGAATTCGCCGCGGCCGAGTTTGGCCCAGAATTCGCGATAAGCGCCAGACGCCGCGTAACTGGCCTCGCAGAACATGCGGTGATGCTGGCCCTGAATTTCGTCGAGCCGGTACCCAAGCGTCTGCAGGAAATTATCGTTGGCGTGCAGAACGCGCCCTTGCAAGTCGAACTCGACGACGGCCTGCACGCGATTGAGCGCGGCGCTGACGGCCTGTAGCTCCTGCTGTTCCATCTGGAATTCAGGCGTGGCGATTTCCATGACCTTCTCCCCTGATACGCTAGCCCCGGCGCGTGTCGTGCGGCCGTCACGAAAGGGATGCTGCGGTATGCCCCGTAGTTGGCGCGCAGTCCTCTATAGACGCGATTACGACAGCGCAATAGGCAACTTGAGATCAGTGCCTACCCGCATGTTGTTTTTGCATCGAACCGTAAAAACGCTTCGAAAGCCGCGTCAAATAAGGAGTTAAAGATATAGGAATGGCGCGCGAAGTCGACGCTGTTATAGCGTCAATACACTTCAAACGTGCAGATGAAATGGATAATCAGTTTTCGCCTGCACGATAACGGCGCAGGAAATGGTCGCGATCCGGAATCGGAGATTCTCGATATGGCGGATCGGAGGCGTGGCGAAAAAGACCCCCTCCCGCGTCTGAAACGGGAGGGGGGGCGTACTCAAAGTCGCACTCTTCGGGGCAATTGAAAGGGCGACGCACATGACTATGCAATCCCCGTGCCAGACGGGGCGATGCCTGGA
Organism: Pandoraea apista; assembly: GCF_001465595.2. Classification (NCBI taxonomy): domain Bacteria; kingdom Pseudomonadati; phylum Pseudomonadota; class Betaproteobacteria; order Burkholderiales; family Burkholderiaceae; genus Pandoraea; species Pandoraea apista. The sequence continues at coordinate 602,975 of NZ_CP013481.2, forward strand.
AGTGCCCGTCGTTATTGACTTGTGGCATACCCGGGCATGCGATGTTACGACCGCATACGCCACGTGTTACGTAACAAAGTGCGACACATTCCCGATTTGGCAACCTTCGCTTACACGGCTTACAGACGCGTGATGGGCTTCCTACAGGCGCGACGATATAAAGAAAGCGAACGGATTCACGTTCCATTTCAGGAGTTAGATCATGAAGTTCGTCGTTGCTGCGCTGCTTGCCGTCACGCTTGCCGGGTGTGTTGTCGTTCCGGCCAGGCCGTATTACGGAGGCTATTACGGCCATCCGTGTTGCTATCGCTATTAATGCTTAAAAATGTTTTACTCAATAAAAAACGATGGCCGACTTCGGGAATTGAAAATCAAGTTCCATCAATGAACAGGGAGCCATGTTTTTTCCAATTCCGATAAAAAAAGCCCCGCAGGTTTTACCCTGCGGGGCACTTCTTGTCGGTCGTCGCGAACCCGCGTCATCGGTGGGGCGGGGTTCGCGATAGCGATAGGCCGCTTTGACTCACTTAACGGTGATGATGCCAGTCGCGGCGATCGTAATCGCGACGATCCCAGCCCCGATCATGACGCCAATGGCCCGGTGGCGGGCCACGCCAGTAATGCGGTCGCGGTGCGTAGACCACGGGCGGGGGCGGAGCGATGACCATCGGGGCCGGGGCTGCGTACACCGGCGGCGGTGCATAGACCGGGCCCGGCGCTACGATGGCCGGCCCGGGAATGCCGATATTCACCGAGACGTCGGTGCGGGCGAACGCACTGCTCGAAACGAGTACCGCCGCGATGGCTGTGACGGCCGCAGCAGCGATCCGGAATTGACCTTGCATCTGTTCTCCTTGTTTTCCGTCTGGGCCGGTGCGCATCGACTCGATGCGTCACCGGCGCGCGATTCGTTGTGCAGATTTTACGGTTCGCGTTTGCCGGCCTGTGCTACGGCGGCACTACAGATGTAACAAGGCGTAAGGAAATTTGCGATGACGATCGCAGGCAAGGGCCTTTCGCTGACTTTGGCTCGCTTTGTCTTGCTTAGCGATTCAGCGTCGTTCGTGATCTCGCGGCGCGAGAAAACTCGCAGGACGACGTCCGCGTCGCGCGGACGTCGCGAAGTACGACGGGCGCCGCAGGTCCTGGGTATCGTTCGGCGAGCGCCAGTAGGGGGTACGCTGCGTGCCGAGCAGATCGCCCGGACGGTGTGGCGATAGTGGCGGCATCGACGCTGGCCAGGCCACCTGACGCCAACGCGCGCCGGCGGGCACGACGAGTACCAGCATGACGAAAACGAGGGTCACGACTGCGTAGACGACAACAGGCGAGAGGGTGGTCTCCATGACAAACTCCGGTCGCGAACATGTCACACCACGGGGGGATGCGGCTTGGCACGCAAAGTGTGGCGTTTTCACTATAGTCCATGCGGCTCTTGCTGACACTCGGTTGCTGCTACGCAGGTTGCGGGACTACACTACAGGCGCAGTTTCCCGAATGCCGCTGCCATGCTGCGCGGCGGCCACGCTGGCGTCAATCGCCACTTCGCTGTCCGGGGGATCGTGATGAATCAGGTCGAGCCAGACTCCACGCTCGCCGTCGCGTCGACGGCACCTGTGACCCCTGTGGCCATCGATCACGTCGCGTACCCGAGTTACGACGCAATTCTCACACATCGATTCTACGTCGACGTCATGGGTTTCACGCTCGCCGGCGCGCAGACCGGCATGAGCCGCCTGTGGGGCAAGCCTTATCTGCTGGTGAGCTATGAGATTGCGACGGGCGAAGCGCTGGCGTTCTTCAATTGCGACGGTCTGGCGCCGGACGGGCATTCCGACACCCCTGCGGCACAGATTCATCACGTTGCTCTGCGCGTGAGAGACCTCGAAGCGCTTGAGCGCTGGAAGTCACACCTCACTGCGCACGACGTGCGGTTCGCGGTTGAGCATCATGGCGATGGAGACCATCTCTATCTGCTCGATCCGAACGAGATCATGTTGGAGTTGTGTGTGCAGACCCCCGAGTCGGCTGCCGGGCAGTGGCAAGGGGCGCTCGACACTTTGCAGCGCTGGGTCGACGGCGTGAGGTGAGCGGCCGCGAAGGCGCTCGACGCACTCGCAACGCGCGTCACAGCGTCACACACCGCCGCAGACAAACCAACTCAGGCTTCGGTGTCCTTGCCAAGGCCGTCCCAACTCGTCGCGACGGGGGGCGCGATGTCGAACAGGTCGATCACGCGCGAGACCGTATCGTCGACCATGGCATCGAGCGATGCCGGATGGTTGTAGAACGCCGGCAGCGGCGGGTAGACGATGCCGCCCATTTCGGTAACCGCCGTCATATTGCGCAGATGCGCGAGGTTGAAGGGCGTTTCGCGCACCATCAGCACGAGGCGGCGGCGCTCCTTCAGGGTGACGTCGGCGGCGCGGGCGATCAGATTGTCCGAAAGCCCGTGCGCCACGCTCGCGAGCGTCTTCATCGAGCAGGGGGCTACGACCATGCCCGCAGTCGCGAACGAGCCGCTCGCGATGTTGGCGCCGACCTCACGCACGCTATGGTAGTGATCGGCTAGCGCCTGCACGTCGGCACGCTCCAGCCCGAGTTCGTGACGCAGCGTCAGCCAGCCTGCGCCCGACACCATCAGATGCGTCTCGACGCCGCCCATGGCACGCAGGCGCTCGAGCAGACGCACCCCATAGATCGCGCCGGTCGCGCCAGTGATGGCAACGACCAGACGCGCGGGCCGGGGGGTTCCCGTCGATACCGTCATCGAGGCGGAATTACGCGAGGTCGGCGAGAACCTGCTTGAGTTCGCCGCTCTGGTACATCTCCATCATGATGTCCGAGCCGCCGATGAATTCACCGCCGATGTAGAGCTGGGGAATGGTCGGCCAGTTGGCGAATTCCTTCACGCCCTGACGAATTTCCTCGTCTTGCAGCACGTCCACCGTGAACAGATTGTCGACGCCGCAGGCCTTCAGGATCTGCACGGCGCGGCCCGAGAAGCCACACATCGGGAATTGCGCATTGCCCTTCATGAAGAGCACGACGGGATGTTCGGTGACGATTTGCTGGATACGTTGCTGGGTGGTCATGGTGGAAAAGCCCGTTGGGATGCCGGAAATTCGGCGTATCTGGCATTTTAGCGGTTTTCGGCCGCGTCCGTCGGCGTGTGCTCAGACGCGCCGGCCGCCGGTCGTGCGCTCGATACCCGCCAGATCGCGCTCGGAGAAGACGTCGGCGAAGCCCGCCGCCCGGCAAAGCGCACGAACGTCGGCGGCCTGATGATAGCCGTGCTCGCAAAGCAGCCAGCTATCCGGCAGTAGGCGCGACCGTGCCCCGGCCACGATGGTGCGCAGCGCGGCCAGACCGTCGGCGTGATCGGTCAGGGCGTCGACCGGCTCGAAACGCAGATCGCCCTGCGAGAGATGTTCGTCCCCTGACACGATGTACGGCGGGTTCGAGACAATGATGTCGAACGGGGCAGTGTCGCCCGGCAACGCGGCGTACCAGTCGCTGGCGACGAAGGTGACACGGGCGTCCAGCCCAAGTCGACGGGCATTCTCGCGCGCGACGTCGAGCGCGTCGGTCGAGCGGTCAAGGGCGGTGACGCGGGCGTCGGGCCGGCTGTGGGCGATGGCCAGTGCAATCGCGCCGCTGCCGGTGCCCAGATCGAGCACGCGCGGCGTTGCGCGTCCGTCGAGCCGCGCCAGGGCGAGTTCCACGAGCAATTCGGTTTCCGGCCGGGGAATGAGGACTGACGGGCTGACCGTCAGCGTCAGGCCGAAGAACTCGCGTGTGCCGGTCAGATAGGCAATGGGCTCGCCCGCGAGGCGACGCGCATGCAGCGCGCGATAGACGGCGACGGTCTCGGGCGAGAGCGGCTCGCGATCCCGGGTAATCAGTTGCGTGCGGGTCCAGCCGAGCACATGGCCGAGCAGAATGCGCGACTCCGGCGGCGGGAGTCCCGGTTCGCGCAGCAGCGAGGCAACGGTAGCGTCCGTGGTGCCCGTCTGCGCAGCGTGAGCGTCGCCGGCGCCGTGCGGCATCAGGCGGCCTCGCCCAGCGACGCCAGCAGTTCGGCCTGATGCTCGGTGACGAGGGCGTTGATCATCTCGTCGAGATCGCCGTCCATGATGTATTCGAGTTTGTAGAGCGTGAGGTTGATGCGGTGATCCGTCATGCGCCCTTGCGGGAAGTTGTACGTGCGGATGCGTTCCGAACGATCGCCCGAGCCGATCAGGCTTTTGCGGGTGGCGGCTTCCTTGGCTTGCTGGGCGCGCAGTTGGCCGTCCTTGATACGCGCGGCCAGCACTTTGAGTGCCTTGTCCTTGTTGCGGTGCTGCGAGCGGTCGTCCTGACATTCGACAACGATGCCCGTCGGCAAGTGCGTGATACGCACGGCGGAGTCCGTTTTGTTGACGTGCTGCCCGCCCGCGCCCGACGCGCGGAACGTATCGATGCGGATGTCGGCCGGATTGATTTCGACTTCGGCGACATCGTCGGCTTCCGGCATGACCGCCACCGTGCACGCCGACGTGTGAATGCGGCCTTGCGTTTCGGTGGCCGGTACGCGCTGCACACGATGACCGCCCGACTCGAACTTCAGACGCGAGTACGCGCCCTGTCCGATCAGACGCACGATCACTTCCTTGTAGCCGCCCAGATCCGATTCGCTGGCCGACATGATCTCGACCTGCCAGCGCTGGCGTTCCGCGTAACGCGTGTACATGCGCAGCAGATCGCCCGCGAACAGCGCCGATTCGTCGCCGCCGGTGCCCGCGCGGATTTCCAGAAAGATGTTGCGGTCGTCGTTCGGATCGCGCGGCAGCAGCATGCGTTGCAGCGTGCTTTCCATGTCGTCCATACGCGCTCGGGCATGAGCGGCTTCGTCTTCCGCGAACTCGCGCATTTCCGGGTCGGCCGCCATTTCCTGGGCTGCTGCGACATCGCTCTGGGCGTCGCGGTACTGGCGATATTGTTCGACGACCGGCGCCAGCTCGGCGTGTTCGCGTGTGAGCTTGCGGTAGTTGTCCAGATCGCGCGTGACGTCGCCCTGGCTCAATAGCCCATCAAGCTCGACCAGACGTTGTGTCAACTGGTCGAGCTTGGCTTGCATGCTCGCTTTCATCTATTTGTCGGCGTTTCCCGAGGTGCGGAACAGTTCGGGAATGAGGTGAATGATTTGCTCGCGCGAATCGCCGCGCGCCGTATTCAGCGCGTGCGTCGGGCCGTGCAGGAATTTCTTGGTGAGGGACAGGGACAGGGCTTCGAGTACGGCGGCGGGATCGTCGCCACGCGCGAGCATGCGCTGGGCACGCTCAAGCTCGGTCACGCGCATTGCCTCGGCGGTGCCGTGAATGTCGCGGATGACCGGCACGACGCTGCGGGCGTCGAGCCATTGCATGAAGTTCTGAACACGCGTCTCGATGATCGCCTCGGCCTGTGCGACCGCGGCCTGACGCAGCGCATTGCCTTCGCGCACTACCGCGCCGAGATCGTCGACGGTGTACAGGAAAACGTCGGCCAGACGGCCGACTTCCGGTTCGATGTCTCGTGGCACGGCCAGATCGACCATGAACATCGGCTTGTGCTTGCGGGCCTTGATGGCGCGCTCGACGGCCCCCAGGCCGATCAGCGGCAACGTGCTCGCTGTGCACGACACGACAATGTCGAACTCATGCAGGCGCTGCGGCAGCTCCGACAGACGGATGGCCGTGCCGCCCAGACGCTCGGCGAGCTTCTCGCCGCGCTCGGCCGTCCGGTTGGCGATGAACAGCGCCTTCGGATTTTGCGCGGCGAAATGCGTGGCGCATAGCTCGATCATTTCGCCCGCGCCGATGAACAGCACCTTCTGCGTGCTGATGCTCTCGAAAATGCGCTGGGCGAGACGAACCGCTGCGGCGGCCATCGACACCGAATGCGCACCGATCTCGGTCTGGCCGCGAACTTCCTTGGCGACCGCGAACGTGCGCTGGAATAGCTGATTCAGATAGGTGCCCAGTGCGCCCGCCTCGGATGCGGTGCGCACGGCATCTTTCAACTGACCGAGGATTTGCGTCTCGCCGAGCACCATCGAGTCGAGTCCGCTCGCCACGCGAAACGCATGACGTACGGCATCGGACTGGGGAAGGGCGTACAGATGAGGAGCAAGGTCGCCGGCCGGAATGTTGTGGAACTGGGCCAGCCAGTGCACCGCGCGCTCGCGCGCGGCGGCGTCGTCGGTGACGCAGTAGATCTCGGTGCGATTGCAGGTCGACAGAATGGCGGCCTCGGGGGTGCTCAATCTGCCGCTATCGCCGCCGGTCCACAAACTCTTCAGACCTGCCAGCGCCGGCTCGATTCGCTCGAACGGAAACGCCACCCGTTCGCGCAGCGAGACGGGCGCCGTGTGGTGGTTCAGGCCGAGAGCGAGCAGTTGCATGATGTGGGGGATCTGATAGCCCCTGATTATAGCGCGTCGACGCGATACCCGTTTCGGGGGTGCCGCAGCTACCGCGCTTTGGGATCGCGTGCTCCATCATGGCGCAGACGTCCGGTTTTGACAAATAGACATCCCTTATACCCGGCATAGCGCGGACCGCTACCGGTGTCGCCGTCTGATATATCAGACGGCGGCCAAGCCCGGCGGGGCTGCAAATGGCGATTGCCGAAACGGCCGGTTTCAAGGCTATACTGCCTTCGGATTCCCGTCCTTGGAGACACGTCATGGGCATTATCGGCACCATCGTTGTCGGTCTGATTGTCGGCCTCATCGCACGCGCCCTGCATCCCGGCCGGGACAGCATGGGCATCATCATGACCATCATCCTCGGCATTGCCGGCGCGCTGCTCGCCCGCTATGTCGGACAGTTTCTCCACTTCTACACCGAAGGCCAGTCGGCCGGCTGGATCGCCTCTATCATCGGTGCGATCGTGTTGCTGGTGATCTACGGCGCCATCAAGCGGAGCCGCGCGGCCTGAGCGCGCGCTGACGCTAACCACGAGGCCCTGTCATGGACATCGTCGTGCTTTTGCTGGTAGGACTCGTCGCCGGGTGGCTTGCCGGGCTGGTGGTCGGCGGCAGCTTCGGTCTTATCGGCGACATGGTCGTCGGGGTGATCGGCGCGTTCGTCGGCGCATGGCTGCTCCGGCATCTGGGCATTGCCGTGGGATACGGCACGCTCGGTCGCATCATCACTGCCACCATCGGCGCGATCGTGCTGCTCGCGTTGTTACGTCTGGTGCGACGATAGGCCGCACGCGCGCTCCGGAATTCGAGACGTTCTCCGGCGGTTTGTGTCGCGCCGGGGCAACGTTGCCTGACGGATCGGCGTAACGGGCGTTTTGCGTAGTCCGAGACCTTCCAAAACCAGCCTCCGAGCAGGGTTTTGCGGGCCGCAGAGGCCCGTGGGACAAGGGTTTTGGCCTCGCGGCCCGATGACGCCGCGGGCGTCATACGCGTTTTCCCGCGTTCGGCTATGCTTGTCGCCATCGCCAGGCCCAAGTCGTCTTGACTACGCGTGCGGCACCGCCGCCACGTTCGATCCCCGTCTTCCGTCCTCTGGCGTGGCTGCCGTGCCTGACAGGGCGCGGCGGCGCTCCTCGCAAGTTGGTACGCCCGATCCCCCTCATTAAAAGAACACATGTCTGCGACACGCAATTCCATGCGGCCATTCATCGTGGCATCCGTCATGGCGGCGACCTCCATGGTCGCCATCGAGGCCACGATCATTTCGACCGCCATGCCGCAAATCGTCGCCCAGCTCGGCGGCCTGAATCTGTATAGCTGGGTCTTCTCCGCGTTTTTGCTCGCACAGACCGCCATGACCGTGGTGTTCGGCAAGCTGGCCGATCTCTACGGCCGCAAGCCGGTCATCCTGGTGGGCATTGTTGTCTTCCTGGTGGCCTCGCTCGGCGGCGGGCTGGCGTGGTCGATGCCCGCGATGATCGCTTTCCGCCTGTTGCAGGGTGTGGGCGCCGCGTGCATTCAACCGGTCAGCCTGACCATCATTGCCGATTACTACCCGATCAGCGAGCGCGGCAAGGTGCAGGGCTATCTGGCAAGCGTGTGGGCCATCTCGGCCGTGCTTGGTCCGATGCTCGGCGGCCTCATCATTCGCGAGTTGTCGTGGGCGTGGATTTTCTGGATCAACATCCCCATCGGTTTGCTGGCGGCAGTGGGCTTCATCGCTTATCTGCATGAAGAGGCACCGCGCCAGCGTCCGAGTATCGACGTGCTCGGCGCCGTATTCTTCACGATTGCCGTGGCGGCGCTGATGATTGCGCTCACTGATGCCAACGCCTTCTCCGACACGCATGTCTGGGCCGGGGTGCTGGCTTGTGCCATCGCGTCGCTGCTGTTCGTGTGGCAGGAACGTCGCGCGAAGGACCCGATGATCTCGTTCGCGCTGTGGAGCCGTCGTCCGATTGCCGCGGCCAATGCGGCGACACTGCTCTCGGGCATGGTGCTCATGGGGCTGACTACCTTCCTGCCGATGTATGCGCAGGGGGTGCTGCGTCAAACGCCGGTGGTCGCAGGCATGGCGCTCACCATGATCATGGTCGGCTGGCCGATTGGCGCGACGCTTGCCGCCAAGACCTTCACGCGCTTCGGTCTGCGCCGCATTCTCGTGGGCGGCAGCCTGCTAATGCCGGTCGGCGGGATCGTCTTCGCGTTGCTGGGGCCGAGCAGTTCGCCGTTGCTCGCGGGCTTCGGCTCGTTGCTCATGGGTTTCTCGATGGGCACGGGCAGCGTGAGCGCGCTCGTGCTGATTCAGGAACTGGTTGACCCGTCGCAGCGTGGCAGCGCCACGGCGTCGAACATCTTCTCGCGCAATCTGGGCAGCACGCTGGGCGCAACGCTCTTCGGGGCCGTGCTCAATTTCGGGCTGACGCATTCGAGCGATGTGGGCGTCGTGACCTCAGATCAGTTGCGTCACGTACTCGAAGACCGGGGCGTGTCGACGGTGGCCGATCAGGCGATTCGCGCGGTGTTGCAACATTCTCTGCACCTGACGTTCCTCTCGATTCTGGCGATTTCGGTCGGCGTGGTGGTGTTGCTGCTGCTGGTGCCCACCAACGCAGTGGACCGTTCGCGCGGCGCCAAGCGTGAAAAGCCCGAATTCGTGCCGGGCGGACACTAATCGGCGCATTCGTCTGCGAGATATTGAAAAACGGCCGGCCGGGATCTCCCGCCGGCCGTTTTTTCATGGCTTCGGCACATCAACTACCGAGGTCTCAACGCGACGCTTCCGGCACCAGATGCAGACGCGACTCGGTATCCGCTTCAACGGCCGCACGCGAGTACGGCAACTTGAAGTACTCGCCATCGAGCCACTTCTGTGCCAGATCGCGATAGTGCGGGCTGTCAGGGTTGCCCGATTCGCCGGGCAGGTTCATCGCCCGCGTGTTGTCCCAGTTGCCTACATCGACCACGATCCGGAACGACGGCCCGTTCGTCTGCCGGAAATCGCTCACCCGGTAGGTCGACTGGTTCGGGGTGAACGGACTGCCGCCCTTGGGCAGCGGGCCGACGTTGAGCTTGGCGCGCATGTCGGCGTCTACCGCGTCGGCGAGCGGGTGGGCGTTCAGATTCGTCTGAAGTTTGCCCCACTGCCATGCGCCGGGATCGCTCCCTTGCAGCTTGACCATCTCACCCCAAGCGTCGCCCAGACTCGAGAGCAACACGGCGTCTCGTCTGGCGTTGGCATTCTCGCCGAAGCGGGCCGCGGGCTGTTCGAGCGCATCGAGCATGGCGGCCGGGTCGGGGGCGCCGAAGCTGTCTGCCGCGGCCTTGGGCAGCACCGCATTCTTGTAGGCGCGGCCAAGATGACGGCTGAACCAGACTTCCTCGAGCGCAGCCTGAGCGGAGTCTGCCCGCATGTCGGCATCCCAGCCTTTGAGCAGCTTGAGCGCGGCGGCCGTTTGCGGGTCGTCGCTCGAGAGCGGGGCGAGCAACGCCATCAGACGCCGCGCCGGAATCGACACGATGTCGTTTTGCAGCCGCTCGGAGTCCTCGATCGACACCTTGTCCTTCGCCTTGAGTACCTCGTCGATGCGGGCGTGCCGTGAGCCGTTGGTCCATTCGAAGCCGAGCTTGCGTTCGGCGTAAGGGTAGCCGGCCGGCATGTTCATCTCGTTGGATGTCGTGAAGTAACCGGTCGCCGGGTTATAGGCGGACGGCAACTGGTCGCGCCGCCAGAAGCCAGCCCACTCATAGCGGCCGTCGCCCGGCACGGGCATCAGGCCGTCCCAGTTGGGACGAATCGGGGCCATGCCGCTCGGCACCCAACCGATATTGCCCGCCGTATCCGCGTAGACCTGATTGACGGTCGGTGCGCCCCATGTGTTCAGCGCCGTCTGAAACTCGGCGTAGGTTTTCGCGCGCATGTAACGCATGGCGTCGAAGTAGGGCGACATACCCGGCTCCAGCCAGGCGGTGCGCACGGCATAGGCGCGGTGCTTCGCGGCGTCGACGTAAATGACCGGGCCGTGCTTTGTGAACTTGAGGTCGGTCTGGACCGGCGCACCGTCGCGCACTTCGATGGTCTCGTGGACGGTGCGCATCGGCACCCACTTGCCGCGATAGCGATACTGATCGGGGTTGGCGGGGTTCAGCTCGTAGACGTACAGATCTTCCTGATCGATGTTGAAGATCGTGAGGCCGAACGCGATGGTGCCGTTATGGCCGATCGCCACACCGGGAATGGCCGGCTCGCCCGCGCCGATCAGATTGAGCGTGGGCGTGCTCACCTGCACGATGTAGCGCAGGCTCGGCGCGGCGTAAGCGCGGTGCGGATCGTTCGCCATAATGGCGCGGCCCGTGGCGGACTTCTGCGGGGAAATGACCCAGTTGTTGCTGCCTTCGGCCGATTCGGTCGAGACATCGTACGGGCCGTTGTCCGCGAGTTGTACCACGTCGGCGTCGGCGCGTTGCAGCGAATCCCGGGTGATCTTCACGCCTTGCGTGGCGAGATCGAAGACTTTGAGCAGATCGTCGGGAAGGCACGGATCGAGTCCCTCGGGCACTTGCGTTTTCCATGCCGGTTGCAGGCCCACGCGCACGCTGTCGGCGTCGAGCGAGGCACGGCACACGACTTTGGCGCGAGCGACTTCGCTCTTCAGATTACGCGTCAGACCGTGGCTGCGAATGCGCACGATGTCTTCGGCCGACCATTTCGCCGGCCAGTAGCCGACCTTGCGGAATTCGTACGGCATCTGATCGGGGTGTGATGCAAGCCAGCCGATATAGGCGTTCACGCCAGCGGCAAACGCCTCGGCGGCGGGCTTGGCGTCGGGGCCGTAACGGCGCCACTCGGTGGCCATGTCACCCCGGTAGACGAAGCGGCGTGCGGCGTCGTCCTGCGCGACGTAGGCGCGTCCGAACACTTCGGATAACTGGCCGAGGCCGCGGCGTCGCCACAGGTCGATCTGGAAAAGACGGTCGCGTGCAGCGTTGAAGCCCTGCACGAAGAAGCCATCGCGCTCATTAGCGGCGAAGATGTGCGGCACGCCGTTATGATCGATCAGGATGTCGGCCGGTTGCGACAGGCCGGCGACGGTCAGGGTTTGTGTTGGCGTTGCCGCCGCTGCGCCATCGGCAGCATGCAGCGACGCACTCCACGTCGTGACGGCAAAGGCCAGCACACTGGCGGCGTGGATAGCATTGGGGCGATGCATTGTCTTCCTCCTGTTCTTGTTGGGGGGCGTGATACTGCGGAGTACCACGCAATCCTAGACGGATCGCAAAGGTGTGCAACCCATATTTTTGAAAATGGAATAAATTCTTAATCGTCGAGCCGCAACGGGGTGTTTCGCCGCGTCTTGCCGTGAGGGGAATGCGCCCGTCTCGTCAGGTGAACCCGCCGCCTTTTACTTGTCGCTTCTGCGAGCACGCCAATGCCGGATATGCCTCAGACGCCCTCGAATGAACCTGCCACGCGGATGGAACGCTGGCGTGCGTCGCCGCATGTGCGCACGCTCGTGGTGCCGCTCATGCGCTTCGGGGTCTCGGGGGTGATTTCAACGGCGGTGCATGTGATCGTTGCGATCACACTCATCGAGGTCTTCGGGGCGGGGTCGGTACCGGCGAATGCCGTGGCGTTCTGCACTGCCACGCCGTGTTCCTATCTGCTCAATACGCTATGGAGCTTCTCTGCGCGAGTGCATCGCACAAGTCTCGCGCGTTTCGTCCCGGTGTCGATTTTCGGGCTGATACTCACCACGGTCGTCGCGCGTATGGTCGAACATCTTGGCGGCAACCCCTGGATGGGCATCGCCGCCGTCGTGCTCATCGTGCCGCCGACCACGTTTGCACTACATCGCTACTGGACCTATCGTCAGGGATAACACCGGTCACGGCAGTTCAATGCGTTCGCCGTCGCCTCAACGAACGATGAAACGATGGGCGCGCGACGCGAGCGACTTGCCGCCGCCGGCGTGTGCCCGGATCGCCTTTCGCGCAGGTGCCGGCCGTGCACCGGATTCGTGCAGCGGCGCGCGCGACGGCAAGTGGCTCACCTTGACGCTCGACTGGTAGCGACGCCGCACCAGATACAGCGGACGGCCTTTCGACTCGTAGTAGATCCGCCCGACGTACTCCCCGATCACCCCGATTCCCACGAGCTGAATGCCGCCGAGGAACAGAACACCGACAAGCAGCGAGGCGTAGCCGGGCACGTCGACCCCGTGGATAAGTGTGCGCAGCGCGATATAGCTGCCGTAAGCGAGCGAGACAAGGGCGAGCGACACGCCGATATAGGTCCAGCAACGCAGTGGCACGGTGCTGAAACTGGTAATGCCTTCGAGCGCGAAATTCCACAGCCGCCAGCCCGAGAACTTGGATTCGCCCGCGCTGCGCGCTTCGCGCACGTACTCCACGATTTCCGTGTGGAACCCCACCCACGCGAACAGTCCCTTCATAAAGCGGCGGCGCTCGGGCAGCCGCTTGAGCGCGGTCACGACACGCCGGTCGATCAGACGGAAGTCGCCAACGTTCTCGGGCAACTTCACTTCCGAGAGACGATTGTGCACCCAGTAATAGAGGCCCGCGGCGACCCGTTTGGCAACGCTGTCGCTCGCCCGGTTCGTGCGTTTGGCCAGCACGACTTCAGCGCCGTTGCGCCAGCGCTCGATCATCACGGGGATAAGGGCGGGCGGGTCTTGCAGGTCGGCATCGATGGGGATCACGGCGTCGCCCTGCGCTTCGTCGATGCCTGCGCTCAGCGCCGCTTCCTTGCCGAAATTGCGGGTGAAGTCGATCACGCGGATACGCGCGTCGGCCCGGCGCAACGCGAGCAGAGTACTTAGCGTGTCGTCGGTACTCCCGTCGTTCACGCATACGATCTCGAAGCGCACATGGCTCATGCTGTCGAGCACGGGGGCCACGGCGCGGTAGAACTTGTCGAGCGCGGGCGCTTCGTTGTGACAGGGCACGACGAGCGAGACGAGCGGCGTGCGCAGCTGCGGCGGCGGTGAGTGGCGGGTATCGACGGCGCGGGGCATGGTAGTTACCTCGTGAACGCAGGCGCGGTGGCAGACGAGCGGCGACGTGAGATGAGGCTGCCCGAGGTGTGCGAGGTGTCCGGCACATCCGGCAAATCGGGGACATGCGCAAGGCGGCGACGGCGGCGCCACAACAGCGCGAGCGTCGTCAGCGTGATGAACGGCATGAACTGGAAGCCGATGTGTTGCACGCCGAGCAGACCGCACAGCGGTGTGAGCCATAGCACGACGAGCCATTCGCGTTCACCGCGCAGCCATCCGCGCGCGATGCCGTCGCGCACATACCAGGCGATGACGAGTGCGAGAATCGCGAGATCGTAGTCGTAGAGATAGGGGCTCACGAGTGTGGTCGCGCACACGAGCATGGCGGCGCGCAACGCGAACGCCGTCGGCCGCCGCCAGAAGTCGATCATCGCCGCCACGGCGCACAGTGCGACCCCGCCATGAATAACGGCCGCCATCAGGAGCGATGCGCCCAGCATGCGTGCCGTGACGAAGAACGTCGGCACGCGGGCGATCTGCGCAGTGCCGTCGACGATGCTCTGCCGTGCAAATGCCGTCGCGTGCAGGAACGCCGGATAGACATCGGGGCCGAAGACCGCCGCGGCGAGCGCCGTTGTGCCAATGACCGTGACGACACACGCCGTCAACGCGCGCCACTGGCGAGCGCAGAGAAAGGCCAGCGGGAAGAGCAGGGCGAGATGCGGTTTGATGAAGAGCAGACCGGTGAGAACCCCCGCCCAGACCGGGCGCTTGCGCAGCATGGCCAGCGAAAAGCCTGCGAGTCCGGTGGTGTAGAGCGAGATTTGTCCTGCGAGGATTACCACCAGCACACCGGGGAAACCGACGGTGGGCAGTCGGGCATCGCGCCACGGGGCAGTGCGTCGCAGGGCGGCGTAGTAGAGCGCGAAGCCGACACAGGCATACCCCGTGTAAGCGTAGGTGAACGAGAGCAGCGCGACCGGCGCGAGCAGCAGCATGGCGACGGGCGGATAGAGCCACGGCATCACCCCGCCCAGCTTCTCGGCCCAGGGTTGCCCGGCAATCTGTACGCGCGTCATCAGTTCGATGTTGTAGGCGTCGAGCGGATGCCCTTGCAATACGAAATGCGACGCCCCCCAGAACGGCAGGAAATCGAGGCCGACAGGGCCGATCTTCGGCGTCGGGAGATACGAGTGCTGATACCACCAGGCCACGCCCACGGCGATGGCGAAGAACAGGCCGGCGCCGCTGTACAGACGAATGCGCGCGCGGTCGTCGGACCAGTGTCGGCGCTCGCGCGGTGCTGCTTCAACGACGGTCGACGGCTTCGATGTCATGCATGAACCTCCCCTCGGCTGCATGAAAACGGCGATGTGCGACTACGGTGACTGCATGGGGTAACGCGCGGTGATTCCGGTTTGCTTCTTGTCTGATGAACGATTGTCGCGGGTCGCGCGCCGCAATCTCAAGCAGGGCATTCCCGGTATGGCGCGCGTTGCGGCATTGTGCGCGGCGTCTCACACGCCGAAGGCTTCGAACGGCGAAGCATTGTCGCCATGCCCGGCACGCACGGTTCCATATTAGACGAGACGGTCTGCGAAAGGATCGGGACAAGCGGCTTCGGCACTTGGCGAATCGGATTCCCCTGGCCGATGTGGCAAACCGGCGTTTGAAGGAAGAATTCGAGCCGCGTGATCGGACAATGTGCCGCCATGCGCTCTACGTCGTACGTTGCAACGGTCAGTGAAGGCGAAGGAGACCGATGAGTTGCCACCAGAGCGCGGTGAGCGGTACGACCGTGACGAGCGCGACAAGCGCGGTTGCGACGCAATAGCGGGTGGCGTCGCGAACGCCGATGCCGGCCAACGCCATGGCCAGCACGAGCGGCGGGGCCTGATATGGCAGCGCGATGGTGGAGATGCCGACGGCTTGCGTCAGCAAGACTGCCTTCACGCTGAGAGGTGCGCCGAGGGCAAGGGCCGGTACCAGCGGGGTGTACAGAGCGGGCGCAGCATTCGAGGTGACGAGAAACGTCAGCGCCACCGACAACCCGACGAGGACCAGATACGCCCATGCCGTCGACATTTGCGCGAGATCGAGCCGGGACAATACCGGGCGCAGTGCATTGGCGAGTCCCGCATGATCGACGGCGGCCGTCAGTCCGATGATGGCGGCGACGAACCACAGCGGCGCGAGCTTGACCTGTTTGAGAAACGCATCCGGATTCACCAATCGCAACGGTCCGAGGCACAGCAGCGCAATGCCGAGTCCGACCCAACCGGCGGCGATGTGATGCCAGGGCTCCGTGAGCCAAAGACCGAGCATCAACGCCAGTGCGGCCAGCAGACGCCATTCGTGCGGGTGCATTGCGCTGTGTGAATTGTCGTTCGCCAGTGTTTCGGGGAGGGGCGTCAACCGGTCAGGAAAGCACCGCATCGCCACGGCGACCAGCACGATCCCGCGCACAACGGCAAGCACCGGCACAAGCGCAACCGCGTATTCGCCATAGCCGAGCCGAATGCCGAGCACCGTCTCGGCAGTCCCGGCCATCACGAGGTTAGGCAGATTGGCAGGAAGAATGGCGGTCGACAACTCGCAACTGGCCAGCGCCGTCGCGAGCAGAAGACCGATGCGGCCGGGGCGGCCCTCGGTCAATCCGACACGCTCGCAGAAGCTCAGCACGATCGGCGTGAGGATGGCAATGCGGCCAAGCGTTGACGGCATCACAATGCCGAGGACGAAAGCGATGACAACGAAGCCTGTCAGCGCGATGCCATAAGCATGGCCGCAATGGTCGGCGAGCCGCGAGGCGACTCGCTCGCCGAGTCCGGTGACACTGAGTGCCATGCCGATGACCGCGCCGCTGAAGACAAGCCAGAACGCACTCGACGTGAAGCCCGAGAACACCACATTCGCACCGAGCGACGTGCCGGTCGCGAGCAGGAACATCAACACGAGCGATACGAGGAAGTCCGGCAACCAGCCGGTCGCCCAGTAGCCGAGGCAAAACAGAACGATGATCGCCACGGCGAGCGTGTCGCCGCGCAGACCCGCAGCGTGCAGAGCGAGACCGGCGCCGGCGCTTAACCCGGCGAGCAGGGCATGACGCCAAAGTCGGCCGGGCATAAAGGCGTCGGCAGGGGCTGCGGCGACCGCAGACACGGGGGCAGACGAGGAGGGGCTGACCGGGGGCATAAACGTCACCTGTCCTTAAATAATATATAATTTGTTTTGATTATATATAGTTAACCGACGGAGAAGGTCGATGCGTCAGGATGCGGGCACGGGCACGGCGGTGGAGCGCACATACGAAGCACTGCGCGAGCAGATCGGCCGTGGCGAGTTGAAGCCGGGCGAGGCGCTGCGTCAGGACCATCTGGCGGCGGCGTTGGGCGTGAGTCATGTGCCGGTGCGCGAGGCGCTCACCATGCTGGCGTCAGATGGATTGGCGGTAAGCCGTGTCAATCGCGGCACGGTCGTCACTTCGCTCACGGAAGACGACGCGCTGGAACTGGCGGATTTCCGGGCGTTGCTGGAGGGGAGATTGATGGCGCTGGCGATGCCGAATTTGTCGCGGGCGGATCTCGCGCGGGCGCGGGCGGCGCTCGACGCCCTGGAGGCGGCGACAGAGCTTGCGGACATCGTGACACGCAACGCCGCGTTTCACGGCATGCTCTACGCGAAGGCCGAGCGTCCCTACTTTCAGCGTGCTGTGGCAACGGCGAGACTGAACCTTGGGCGCTATCTGTTCCTCACTTGGCAGAAGACGGGTAACGCGACGCGCTCGCATGAAGAGCATCGTGAGTTGCTGCGTTTGTGCGAGGCGGGTGACGATGCCGGCGCCGTTGCGTTGGTGCAAGCGCACAACCGCGCGACAGGCGAGCAAATTGCACAGATCATTCGGGAAGGATGGGCGGCGTGAGCGAGTTCGGAACCTGTCATGCCGACGGCGGCGATTACGTTGTCGAGGCGCTGGCGGATGCGGATCGGCGTGCGGTTGCGAGACTCTATTACGAGGTGCGCGTCGCCACCATGACGTGGCTCGATCCGTCGACCTTTGGCGAGAACGATTTCGCGTTGCATTCGGCGGGCGAAGAGGTGCTTGTCGCGAAATCGGACGATGGCAGCGTTCTGGGCTTCGTTTCGGTGTGGCGCGCCGACGAATTCATCCACATGCTCTATGTTCGCCAGTCTTCGCAAGGAAGTGGCGTTGGCGCGCGGCTACTGCAAGCGCTGCCCGGTTGGCCGGGGCGTCGCTACCGGCTGAAGTGCCTTGTCCGAAATACGCGCGCCAGCGCGTTTTACGCACGTCATGGCTTCCGTGTGACGGGGCATGGCGTGTCGGACGAGGGCGAATACGAGGAGATGACGTTTGCGGGGCCACGGAGCTGAAACCCTCGCATTTCCTGCGCTGAAAACAAAACACCCCGGCGCGATGGCCGGGGTGTTCGGGAATCCTGCGAGACGGCAGCGTCAGACGTTGAACAGGAAGTTCATCACGTCGCCGTCATGCACGACGTATTCCTTGCCTTCGGCGCGCATTTTGCCGGCTTCCTTCGCGCCCTGTTCACCCTTGTACTGGATGTAGTCGTCGAAGGCGATGGTCTGCGCACGGATGAAGCCGCGCTCGAAGTCGGTGTGAATCACGCCGGCGGCTTGCGGAGCGGTGTCGCCCACATGGATCGTCCACGCGCGCACTTCCTTTACGCCTGCCGTGAAGTACGTTTGCAGGCCCAGCAGCTTGAAGCCCGCGCGAATCACGCGATCCAGACCCGGTTCGTCCATGCCCATGTCGGCCAGGAATTCCGCCTTGTCGGCGTCTTCCATATCGGCAATTTCCGCCTCGATAGCGGCACATACGGCAACCACCGGCGCATTCTCCGCTTCGGCGTACTTGCGCACGGCGTCCAGATGCGGGTTGTTCTCGAAGCCGTCGTCCTTCACGTTGGCAACGTACATCGTCGGCTTGGCGGTGATCAGGCAGAACGGCTTGATGAGCGCCTGCTCGTCGTCCGAGAGCTTGAGCGAGCGCACCGGACGCGCTTCGTTAAGCACCGGTACGACCTTCTCGAGCACGGCCACGAGCTTCGCCGCTTCCTTGTCGTTGCCCGACTTGGCGGCCTTCGAATAGCGTTGCAACGCTTTTTCGACGGTGCCCAGATCGGCCAGCGCCAGTTCGGTGTTGATGACCTCGATATCCGAAATCGGGTTCACCTTGCCGGCAACGTGGATGACGTTCTCGTCTTCGAAGCAGCGCACGACGTGCGTAATGGCGTCGGTTTCACGGATGTTGGCGAGGAACTGGTTGCCCAGCCCTTCACCCTTCGATGCGCCTGCCACCAGACCGGCGATGTCCACGAATTCGACCGTTGCCGGCATGATGCGCTCGGGTTTGACGATCTCGGCCAGCTTGCCCAGTCGCGGGTCCGGCACTTCCACCACGCCGACGTTCGGCTCGATGGTGCAGAACGGGTAGTTTTCGGCAGCGATGCCCGCTTTGGTCAGGGCGTTGAAAAGGGTCGACTTGCCGACGTTGGGCAAGCCGACGATGCCGCATTTGAGGCTCATGCTAAATCCTGTCTAATCCGATATATGCGCCGTTGCATTCGCCGGTCGTTGCGTCGGTGATTGCGTCGCGGAAAGTCCGCTATTGTACCCGTTCTGCCTGCAACAACGCCCTTGGCCCAATGGCATCCGCCCATGCAGCGGTCCGGGCCTGCGGCCACTGCGCTCAACTCAGTTGCTTCGCGGAGAACGTGTCGCACTTGCGCACGTCGCCGTATTGCAGCCCCTGCCGCAGCCAGTACACCCGCTGAGCACTCGTACCGTGCGTGAACGACTCGGGCACCACGCGGCCCTGCGACTGCTGTTGCAACCGGTCGTCGCCGATGGCCGCAGCGGTTTTCAGGCCCTGCTCGATGTCGCCCGGCTCCAGCAACTGCTGATTCGCCTTCGCCGCGTTGTTCGCCCAGACACCGGCGAAGCAGTCGGCCTGCAACTCCAGCCGCACTGACAGCGCATTCGCCTGTGCTTCACTGGCGCGGCGGCGAACTTCGTCGAACTTCTCCGAAATGCCCAGCAGATTCTGGATGTGATGCCCCACTTCGTGCGCAATCACATACGCCTGAGCGAAGTCGCCGCCTGCACCGAAGCGCTGCTGCAACTCGTCGTAGAACGCCAGATCGATGTAGACCTTGCTGTCGCCCGGGCAGTAGAACGGCCCCATCGCCGTTTGTCCGGTGCCGCAGGCCGTAGGCGTCGCGCCCGAGAACAGCACCAGCTTCGGTGGCACGTACTGCCGGTTCAGTTGCTGCGGGAACACGGTGGTCCAGGTGCGCTCGATGTTACCGAGCACCTTGCGGGTGAACACAGTTTTCGGATCGTTGGCTGGCGCGGTGTTCGGCGCCGGCTGCGACTGTGTCTGCCCCTGAAGCATCTGCGAGCCTTGAATGATGACGCGCGGATCGATCCCGAAGAAGTACGACGCGGCCAGCGCGACGACAATCGTGCCGATGCCGATCGTGGTGCGTCCGCCGAAACCGCCGCCCCGCCGATCCTCGACGTTCTGGCTTTCGGATTCATTGTCGAGACGCATAGGGGGCTCCGTGTCGGTAATCGATATGGGCGAAAGTATAGCGCCGGGGCGTGACGCGCGACGCTGCGTCGCAGGAGGTGCCGGGCGGCAGGCCGTCGCGGGCGCGGCAGGCGTGCGACAATACGCCATCTCGTTTTCTGAACCAGCCGGCTCGCGCGATTCAGGCGCTGGCGCTGCATTCGCCGCATGTCTCAAACGCATACCTCCAGCCAAACGCACGATGTCATCGTGGTCGGTGGCGGTCTGGTCGGCAAGGCTGCCGCCCTGCTGCTCTCCCAGGCTCGCCTGTCCGTCGCACTGCTCGCCCAGCCGGCCGCTGCCGCACCGGGCGCGGGCGCTGCCGGCGGCGATCGGTGGGACGCCCGCATCTACTCGCTATCCTCCAGTTCGCAAACGCTGTTCGAGCGCATGCGCGTATGGCAAGCGGTCGATCCCGCGCGCGTGAATCCCGTCTATGACATGGAAGTCTTCGGCGACGAGCGCGGCAGTCTTCACTTCTCCGCGTATCAGGCGGCCGTGCCGCAACTGGCCTGGATCGCCGAGTCGTCGAATCTCGAGCGCGCACTCGACGCCGCGCTTCGCTTTTCCCCGCAAGTGCAATGGCTCGACGCCCGCGCCGACGCGCTCGAAATCGATGCCGCCGCCGCTTCGGTGCGCCTGTCCGACGGCAAGACGCTGCGCGCCTCGCTTGTGGTCGGCGCGGACGGCGCTCACTCATGGGTGCGCAGCACCGCCGGACTCGACGGCACCGTGCGTCCCTACGAACAACTTGGCGTGGTGTGCAACTTCCGTGCGGAACGGGCCCATCGCGATACTGCGTTCCAATGGTTCCACGACGGCGAGATCATCGCGCTATTGCCGCTCCCCGATCAGCACGTCTCGCTGGTCTGGTCGGCCGCCAACGATCACGCGAAGCACTTGCTCGCGCTCGATCCGCAGGATCTGGCCGATCGCGTTGGTGCGTTTTCGAACGGTGAACTCGGCCGGCTCACGCCGGTCTCAGCGCGGGCTCAGGGCTTTCCGCTCGTGCTTGCGCAGGCCAAACGCCTGATCGCACCGCGCGTGGCGCTGGTCGGCGATGCGGCGCACGTGGTGCATCCGCTCGCCGGTCAAGGCATGAACCTCGGTCTGCGCGACGTGGCGGCGCTCGGCGATGCCCTTGCCGGGCGCGAGTCGTTCCGCGACTGCGGCGATGCCGCGGTATTGCGTCGCTACGAACGTGCCCGCAAGGAGGATATCGGCAGCATGGCGTTCACGACAGACGGCTTGCACAAGTTGTTCTCGACGAGCAGCCCGCTTGCGAAGTTCGTTCGCAATGCCGGGCTGGACAGTGTGAACATGCTGCCCTTCGTCAAAAAATTCCTGATCGGCCGCGCCCTGGGCTGACCCTTTGGGCGTCAATGCCGGCGATTCCGACGACCACCGGAATCGCCACACGCGCCGCTTGCTTGATACATTTCTGGAGATATTCGATGTTGCAACGTTATCGCGCCTCGGCGCTCGCAGCGTTCGGTCTGGCGGCAGTCTGCGCCGCAACGCTTACGACGTCGGCGGTTGCGCAGAACAAGTCCGATGCGTCGCTTGACCGGGTGAAAGCCGCCGTGCAGAAAACGCTTGGCGCAGATGCCCCCATCAAGTCGGTGGCGCGCACGCCGATTCCCGGGCTCTATGAAGTGTCCATCGGCGGCGAGATCATGTATGCCGACGAGAAGGCGCAGTACGTGATTCTTGGCGGCAACCTCGTCGATACGAAAACGCGTCAGAACCTGACCGAAGCGCGTCAGTCGGAGTTGAACAAGGTCGACTTCGCCAAGCTGCCGCTGGATCGCGCCATCAAGTACGTGAAGGGCAACGGCAGCCGCAAGATCGCTGTCTTCTCCGACCCGAACTGCCCGTATTGCAAGCGCTTCGAAGACTCGCTCAAGAACTCGAAGCTCGACAACGTCACCGTCTACACCTTCCTGTACCCGGTGCTCGGCCCGGATTCGGACGCCAAGTCGAAGGCGATCTGGTGTGCCTCCGAACCGCTCAAGGCGTGGCACGACTGGATGCTCGACAAGAAGGCGCCCCCGACGCCCACCGCCAAGTGCGACGACGGTGCGGTCAGGCAGAACGTGGCGCTCGGCCGCCAGTACAACGTAACGGGCACGCCGACGATCATTCTGTCCGACGGCCGCCGCTTGCCGGGCGCCGTGCCTGCCGACGAACTGGAAAAGGCGCTCGCGACGGTCAAGTAACTGTCTGCCGAACGCCTGTTTCTCCCGAAAACAAGAAGCCGCCACGTCATGAAAGCCACGTCAGCCTTGCCTGCGATCCGTTACGCGATCGTTCCGAAGTCGCCTGCCGCCCACCTGTTCGAAGTGACCGTCACGGTTTCGAATCCTGCCCCCGAAGGGCAGCGTTTTACGCTGCCCGCGTGGATTCCGGGCAGCTATATGGTGCGCGAGTTCGCTCGCAATATCGTGACGATCGGCGCCACCTGCCGTGGCCGCAAGGTCGCGCTCGACAAGCTCGACAAGCACACGTGGCAGGCGGCGCCGTGCAAGGGCACGTTGATCGTGACCTATGAAGTGTATGCATGGGACTTGTCGGTGCGCGCGGCGCATCTCGACGATACGCACGGCTTCTTCAACGGCACGAGCGTGTTCCTGCGCGTGGAGGGTCAGGAGCAGGCGCCCTGCGAGGTCGACGTGCTGCGCCCGCGTGGCGCGGCTTACAAGGCGTGGCGCGTCGCAACCGCGCTCGAACCGGCCCAGGGCACCGCTGCGCTCGACTTTGGCCGCTATCTGGCGGTCGATTACGACGAACTGATCGACTCGCCGGTCGAGATGGGCGCGTTTGTGCACGGTACGTTCAAGGCCTGTGGCGTAACGCACGAAGTCGCCATCACCGGGCCCGTGCCGAACCTCGACCTGGATCGGTTGCTGCGCGACATGAAGAAGATCTGCGAGGCGCAGATTCGTCTGTTCGAGCCGGGCGCCAGTTCGCGTTCGCGCGTGCCGATGTCGCGCTATGTCTTCTTGCTGATGACGGTCGGCGAGGGTTACGGCGGTCTGGAGCACCGTGCCTCCACGGCTTTGCTCGCGAGTCGCAACGATCTGCCTGTGCAGGGGCAGACGAACATGAGCGACGCCTATCGCGGCTTCCTCGGTCTGGTGAGCCATGAGTACTTCCATACGTGGAACGTCAAGCGCATCAAGCCGGCGGTGTTCGCGCCGTACACGCTCGATCAGGAGAACTACACACGCCTGCTGTGGCTGTTCGAAGGCTTCACGTCGTATTACGACGATCTGATGCTGGTTCGCAGCGGCGTGATTGCGCCTGCCGCGTATTACGACCTCGTCGCCAAGACGGTAGCCAACGTGTTGCGTGGCAGCGGGCGTTTCAAGCAAACCGTGGCCGAGAGTTCGTTCGATGCGTGGACGAAGTACTACCGTCAGGATGAAAACGCACCGAACGCGATCGTCAGCTATTACACGAAGGGCTCGCTCGTTGCGCTCGCTCTCGATTTGACGATCCGCTCGCGTACTCGTGGCCAGAAGTCGCTCGACGACGTTATGCGTGCGCTCTGGCAACGTTATGGCCGCGACTTCTATCGCGGCTCGCCCGTGGGTATCGACGAAGACGCGGTGCAGCCGTTCTTCGAAGAGGTTTCCGGGCTCGATCTGTCGGAGTTTTTCGCCACGGCGATCAACGGCACGCGCGATCTGCCGCTCGCAACGCTGCTTGAGCGCGTGGGCCTCACACTGTCGCCGGTGACGCCGGAGAACGGCCGTCCTGCGCTCGGCGCGAAGACGGCCAAGCGCGGCGACGATCTCACGCTGACGCAGGTGCTCGATGGTGGCGCAGCGCAAGCCGCCGGTCTGTCGGCGGGCGACGCGCTCGTGGCCATCGACGGGCTGCGCGTGACGCCGGGCAACATCGACAAGTTACTGGAGCGCTATCGTCCCGGCGACCGGGTGACGGTCCACGCTTTCCGTCGCGACGAACTGCGCGAGACGGCACTCACGCTCGATGCGCCGGAGATCTCGCAGTACCGCATTGCCGAGACCAAAGATCGCGCCGCCGCACAGCGTCGCGCGAAGTGGCTGTCGGCCTGACGCGTCTTACCGCTTCGCGCCCGGCCGGTGTGCGCGGCGCTTAACCTTCTGCCGGACCCGGCACCGCCGGGTCGCGGTTCTCTTCCGGACAGGATCTGGCAACCGCGAGCATGTGCTCGATGAATACCTGTGTCTTGCGCGGCAGGAAGCGCCGGGAGGGCGTGACCAGATGCACCGGACTTTCGGGCAGCGACCACGCCGGCAGCACCTTCACGAGACGTCCTGTGCGCAGGGCGTCGTCCGCCAGAATATCCGTGAGCGCCGCGATGCCGCTGCCTGCAAGCGCCATCTCCTTGACCATGCCCATGCTATTGACCTGAATCGCTCCGTGCATGGTGATGTCCACACGCTGACGGCCCTTGTGCAGCGTGTCCGAGTTGAACAGGCGACGCGCGCCTTGCAGGATCACGAAGCGATGTCCCGCGAGTTCGTCGGGCGTGGCGGGCAGTCCCGTCGCGCTCAGATACAGCGGGCTTGCATACAGGCTGCGTGTGAGTTTGAGCAGCGGCCGCGCCACGAGTGTGGAGTCGGAGAGTTGTCCGGCCCGGATGGCAACGTCGACACGCTCGGCAATCAGATCGACCTGCCGCGAACTCAGATCGACATCTACCGTGATCTCGGGATAGGCAGCGCAGAACGTGGCAAGGGGCACTGCCAGCCACTGTGCGGCAAAGTCGCCCGGCGCGGTGATGCGCAGACGTCCACGCGGCTTGCTCGACAACTGTGAGGCAAAGTCGCGCGTCTCTTCCACTTCTTCGAGAATCGGCAGGCAACGCTCGTAATACGCCTCGCCCACTTCGGTCAGCTCGAGGCGTCGCGTGGTCTTGTGCAACAGCTTCGTGCCCAGCCGCGCTTCGAGTCGAGACAGACGCCGGCTCACCGTCGCCTTGGGCAGATCGAGCCGCTCGCCCGCGCGCGTAATGCTGCCCGAGCGCACGACCTCCGCGAAGATCAGCATGTCATTCAGATCGTCAATCATCGCGAGTGCTCCTCGGTGACGCAGGGCGTCCGGCATGGACAGCCGCACCGAACATTGGCGGAAAGTGGGTCGAATTACATTGTTCCAAAAAGGGAACAAACAATTCGATTTTACCGGCTTGTTTCATTTTTAGGGGTAACTACAATTCATCCCAAGCCGACGCACAATTCAAGGCACTCCCGAGAACGGGGTCCGGTGCGCACGGATTATCGAACCCCCAGGCTCAGGAGCCACTGAAATGACCACGATTCTGCAAATCAATTCCGCCGCCCGTTCGCAAGGCGCCAATTCGACCACCCTCGCCAATGAAACGGTTGCGCAACTGGTCGCGAAAAACCCCGGTGCCAAGGTTGTCGTGCGTGACCTGCTGGCCGACGGTGTGCCGCATCTGGACGAAGCGGTGATCGGTGCGTTCTTCACGCCGGAAGACCAGCGCTCGGCTGAACAGAAAGCCATCATTGCCCGCAGCGACGAGTTGATCGCCGAAATTCAGGCCGCCGACTATGTTGTTTTCGGCGTGCCGCTGTACAACTTCCAGGTGCCGACGCAACTGAAGTCGTACTTCGACTGGATCGCCCGTGCCCGTGTGACGTTCCGCTACCGCGAAGACGGCAGCGTGGAAGGCCTGATTCAGGGCAAGAAGGTGATCGTGGCGTTTGCACGCGGCGGCAACTACAAGGACACGCCGGCTGACAGCCAGACCCCGTACATCAAGACGATTCTCGGCTTCCTCGGCATGACGGACGTGACGTTCATCTTTGCCGAAGGTTTGGCACGCGGTCCGGAATCGGCGGCTGCGGCTTTCGCGAACGCTCGCGAAGCCATCGCTGCGCTGTAAGCCCCGGGTATCGCGGTTCTCCCGCACGCGCAGGCCCCCAATGGTCACTCCGACGCCCTTGCATCCGCGTCAGACGAAGCGTCCGGCCGCCCATGCCGACGCAAGCGCCATCCCGCGCGTGCTTCCCGTCTCCCGGCCCGGCCGCTGTGCCGCCGCCGCGGGGGCGGGTATTTTCGATCAGGTCGACGAAACGGACCCGTTTCTGTCGGTCGACATTTTTCGCCGTCACGGCGCCTGTATTCCGGCGCACCCGCACGCGGGATGTGTGGTGGCGACCTATCTTTTCCCCGAATCGACCGCCTCGCTGCGCTGCCGTCATGCCCACGGTGGCGACGACGTTCTGCCCCCGGGCGATCTGCTCTGGCTGGACACGAACTGCGGCACGGTGCACGAGGAAGTGCCCGATAACGCTCGCGCCGCAGTGCGCGGCGTGCGACTGATCGTCAATCGTGCCGGGCGTCATGCGCGCGGCGCGCCGGTGCAAACCGTCGTTCGCGCCGCCGCTATGCCGCGCTGGTCCGAGGGCGCGGTCGACCTCACGTTGGTCTGCGGACAGTGGGATGAGCGTGAGGTGGCGCGTGCACAGGGCGAGCGCACCACGTTGTTGCAGCTCGACTGGCGCGACGACGCGTTGCGAACGCTGACCATTCCGTGCGATGGCCGTCGTTGGGTGGCATTGATTGCACAGGGCGAGGCGGCGCTTGCCGGTCATGCCCTGCGTGCGGAAGGCGGCGGGGCGGAAGCTGTGACGCTGCCGCCCGGCGTGTGGCAACTGGCCGGGCGCGCCGGGGCGCGTCTGATTGTGGCCGGTGGCGAGCCGCTTGCCGAACCCGTGGTCTATCGCGGCAACTTCGCAGCGCGCGACGAGAGCGATCTCGTTGCGCTCACGCGCCGCTATCAGCAAGGCGAGATGGGCACGCTGCCCCCTATCGTCGAATAAGACCCTACCCGCGCGTCCGAAAGCAAAACGGGGATCCGGCCACCTGGGCCGGATCCCCGTTTCCGGTTTACCGAAGTGCGATTACTGATGGAAGTTCAGCGTCAGCATGGCGGTGCGACCCGGTGCCCATGTTGCGTAGATCGGATAAGCGCTCGCGTAGTATTTTTTGTCGAAGATGTTCTGCACGTTCAGTTGCAGATCGACAGTGCGCGACACGCGATACGTTGCCATGGCGTCGAAGCGTGCGTAACCCGGTGTCCACTTGCGCGTGGTGGACGACACCGATGCATAAGTGAGGCTCGAGAGTGTCATGCCCGCGCCGACGGTGAATTTTGGCATCACTTCATAATCGGTCCACAGCGTGAGGTTGTGCTTCGGCACCATCACCATCGGCAGGCCGTTCGAGCCCGGCGCTGCCCCCGGTCCCGCGTCCGTCGTGATCGCGTTCAGATACGAGTAACCGCCGAACACGCGCCAGTGGTTCGTCAGGCTGCCGGCCCAGCCGAGTTCGGCGCCGCGCACGCGTTGACTGCCCGCGTTGATCGTGCCGCCGAGGCCATCCGAGACGCGCGCGTTCGTCTTGTCTGTCTGGAACAAAGCAGCAGTCAGCGACAGGCGTTGATCGATCACGTCCCACTTCGCACCGACTTCGATGTTGCGGCTGCGTTCCGGCGAAAGGTTGTTGTTCGTCGCGGTGATCTGGTCGGTACCGCCGCCCAGACCGCTGTTCGCGCCCGGCGGGTTGGCCGAAGTGCCGTACGACGCATACAGGCTCAGCGACGGCAGCACCTTGTAGATCACCCCCAACTGGAAGCTGAACAGGTTGGAGGTGTTTTTCAGATCAGGGGCTCCCGCCTGCACGGCGCTGACGTCGAAACGATCGAATCGCGCGCCCGCGTTGATGAGCCAGCGATCCGAGAGCTTCACGCTGTCGAACAGGTAGGCCGACGCCACGTTGGTGCGCGTGTTGGTCGCCGCGCCGGGGAAGCTCTTGTCGCCGTTGAGCGCAATGCTGCCGGTCCAGGGGTTGTCCGGATTCCAGTTACCGAGGGTCGTGCAGTTGTACGCCACCGAGCACGGACCGCCCGAGCGAATGTTGTTGCCGGCGCGATCGGTGACGAGATAACCCTCGTACCGGCTTTGCTCGTTGCTGAATTCGACGCCGCCCGTGAGCGTGTGCTCGAAGCCGAACAGCGTGGCTTTGCCCGTGAGTTCGGTCTGGTTGGCGATGCTGTTGGTCGCGTACTTCCCGCTCTTGGCTTGCAGCGAAATGATGTTCGACGTGGCCGACTGGAACTGCGGATTCGTGGCGATGTAATCGAGCGTGGCGCGGCCGACCATCGTGGTGTTCTTGATCTTCCACGTGTCGTTAATGCGGTGCTCGACCTTGATTTCGCCGGTGTCGGTCTGGCCACGGCGATAGTCGCGGTTGTTCAGGCCGTAGAACTGATTGCGCTGGAAACCGCCGTCCGGCGTGCCGCCTGCCGAGCGGAACGGCGCGCTGAAGTCCGGCATGTCATACGAATTCAGGTGGTAGTAGCTGACCGTGACGGTGGTCGGGCTGTTCAGGCCAAAGGCGACCGACGGTGCCACGCCCCAGCGCTTGCTGTAGACGTTGTTGCGACCCGCCTGATCGGCATCGTGGCCCATCACGTTCAGGCGCACGGCGGTCTGATCGTTGACCTGACGGTTCACGTCCATCGTCAGACGCTTGTAGCTGTCGGTGCCGAGACCGAGGCTCGCGTTGGTGAAGTCTTCCAGACGCGGGGTCTTGGTCGTGATGTCAATGCTGCCACCGACAGCGCCACGTCCGGCATAGACCGAATCCGGGCCCTTGATGACGCTGATGTTCTCAATGTCGAACGTCTCGCGGTTCTGTACGCCGGAGTCGCGCATGCCATCGACGAAGATCGAGTTGCGCGATTCGAAGCCGCGAATGACTGGGCGGTCTGCCGACGGGTTCGCGGCGGCATCGCCACCGATGAACGTGATGCCCGGCACGGTCTTGAGCGCGTCGGCGAAAGTCGTGGCGTTCGTCTGCTTGATCAATTCTTCCGGAATGACTGTGATCGAGCGCGGCGTGTCGCGCAGCGGGGCCACGAACTTGTATGACGGCAACGTCTTTGTCTGCATGGGCGACGATACGGTGCTGTCGTTGACCTGTGTCGTCGGCAGGGCGACCGCAGGTGCGGCGGTCGGGGCAGACGTTTGACCATTGGCCGACGAAGCCGACGAAGCCGACGAATCGGGCGATGCAGCCGACGTTGACTGGGGCGTTTGCGCTTGGGCGTTCAGGGAGCTGAAGCTACCGGCGACCACGAGGGCGCAGGCTGAGGCAAGCAGACGCTGACGCGTCTGGAAGGCGGTTGACATACGTGTGTTCCGGCAGTGGCGTCACCGTCGGACACTTCGCAGGCCGGGCAACGCACAATTATTGTTTTTGATAATGAGATAGATTCGCATTACCGTTACGGAGCGGAAGTGTAATATTTCAAAACATTCCTGTAAACGTTTAATCGCGCGCATGACGCCGTTTTTCTCACGATGTGGAATTCATGAGGCGGCATACGCCGATTCGTATCGGTCTGCCGATGAGATTCGCCCGGGCGCAGACGCGATCGCCGGGACGATCACGTCTGCGCGCCGGGGGGCGCAACGTCGGAAATGGGGAGAGGCTGCGGGTGAATCCCGCAGCGGTTCAATTCGGCACGCGCCAGTCGATGGGCGTCTTGCCGTGTTGCCGAAGGAAGGCGTTGGCGGCGCTGAAGTGGCCGCAGCCGAGAAAACCGCGATGCGCCGAGAGGGGCGACGGGTGAGGCGCCTCGAGCAGCAGATGGCCGTGACCGGCGAGCAGCGGCGCTTTGGCCTGCGCATGGCTTCCCCACAGCAGAAAGACCAGCGGCCCCTGCTGCGCGGCAAGGCCTGAGAGCAAGGTGTCGGTGCAGGCTTGCCATCCCCCGGTCTTGAACGGCTTCGCATGACTGGCTGCGTTGGCGGCTTCCACCGTCAGCGTGGTGTTCAGGAGCAGCACGCCTTGTTTCGCCCAGGCGTCGAGATTGCCGTGCGAGGGCGCGGGGATGCCGAGATCGCGTTCGATTTCCTTGTAGATGTTGCGCAGCGATGGCGGCACGCGTACGCCGCGTTGCACCGAGAACGCCAGACCGTGCGCCTGCGCAATACCGTGATCGTCGCCGTGATAGGGGTCTTGCCCGAGGATGACCACCTTGACGTCCTTGGGCGAGGTCATGCGAAGCGCGTGGAAGATGTCCGCCGGGTAGACGGTCTTGCCGGTGGCGACTTCGGCGTCGACGAAGCGGCACAGCGGTGCGTAAGCCGCGCTCTCGACGAATGGTGAGACCAGCGTTTTCCAGTCGTGCGGTAATGCGTCGAACTGATCTTCGACACGGCCTTTGAGCGGACCCGCGGCGTTGTCGCCGCCCGAGCCGGGGGTGGCCGCCGCCGCGACCGGCCCGGACACCGGGGTCGACGATGCCCCCGATTTAGGCGGACGTCCGCGGCGGCGCGGCGGCGCATCGGCGGCCTTGGGTACCTCCGGCGTCCCGGTCGCCTGGGGAGCGGCTTGCTCCGGCACGGTCGCGTTGTCAGTGCTGGCGGCCGGCGCAGCGTCGTCGAACAGCGAACCCTGCCGTTCGTCGTGTTTCGCCGGGGATCCGGCGCGTGAGCGTGATGTCATGCAATGCGTCTGTCGAGTGGGCCCGGCAGGCCAATCAGGCCAATCATGCCGAAAGGGCGGGCGGTGTAAGGAGGGCGGTCGGCGCGCGTCGGTCAGTGGCCGAGAACATCTTGCCGCAGACGATAGCCGCGCTGTGCCTTGCTCACATTGTCGCTGTGCAACTCGGGCAACACATCGCGCAAGTTCTGCGCGAGGGCGTGGAGAACGCGCTCGCCCTGACCTTCGCGATCGTTGTCAGGCGTGTCGAGCAGCTCCAGTTCGACCTCGACGAGCGGCGCCGTGTGACGTTTGCCACCGGCGTCGACGGCGACCTCGCCCCGATCGAACGCAATCTCGACGGCGGTGCCGTCACCGGCGATATACCGCCACAGGCGCCGCACGAAGTTTGTCTCGAACTGGGCGACGACATTCGCTCCTTCGGCACGCAACAACTCGGCGGTAGCCGGCACATCGCAGGCTGCAATCAGCTTCGGCAGTTCGAGCGCTTCGCCCTGCACGGCTTGCTCCCACTCATGACGCACATGCAAGCCATCGCGCGCTTCGCCAACCGACTTGAGCGTTTGCAGCCATTGTCCGGCGTGAGCGTCGCGCGCCACGAAGCGCAGGCGTAGCGCAGCCTTGGCGCTTGCCAGCGCGAGCGAGGGGGTGTCGAAATAGCGATTGACGAGACGGCGTTCCCCTCGCGCTTCGGCGCCGGGCAAGCGGTCGAGGTGAGAGATCAGCGCGTCGGCGCGTGCGGCGGGCAGGTCGCCCGGCAGAGCAAGTTTGAGTTCGCGTTCGATGGCCATCGAGCAGCTCCTTTGAGGGGGAAACGCCGGGCGTGCCGTGCGTCGCTGCTCCGTGCAGGCGCGATACAGCTTGCCGGGCATCGAGTGGTGTCCCAAGCGGGACACCGTGCCATCGATCGCTTATGTGACACGGGGTTGCGCGTCAGCGGGGCATGTCGAACAGCGTGGCGAGTGCATCGCCCGGCTCGGGCGCGCGCATGAAGGCTTCGCCGACGAGAAAGGCATTGACGTTGGCCGCGCGCATGCGCGCCACGTCGTCACGCGACAGGATACCCGACTCCGTGACCACCAGACGGTCGTCCGGAATGTGTTTGAGCAGGCCCAGCGTCGTGTCGAGCGAGACTTCGAAGTTGTGCAGGTTGCGATTGTTGATGCCCAGCAGCGGCGTGCTCAGCTCCAGCCCCGCGTCAAGTTCGCGGCCGTTGTGCACTTCGACGAGTACGGCCATACCGAGTTCGTGCGCCTGCGCTTCGAGCTCGCGCATATGCGCCAGCTCCAGCGCGGCGGCGATGAGCAGAATACAGTCGGCCCCCATCTCGCGCGCCTCGTAGACCTGATAGGCATCGATCATGAAGTCTTTGCGCAGCACGGGCAGATCGCAAGCGGCGCGTGCGGCCTTCAGATACTCGGGCGCGCCTTGAAAGAACTGTACTTCGGTCAATACCGAGAGACAGGCGGCGCCGCCTTGCTGATACGACTCGGCAATTTTCGGCGGCACGAAGTTCTCGCGAATCACGCCCTTGGACGGGCTGGCCTTCTTGATTTCGGCGATCACACCGGACAAACCGCCGTCGATCTTCGTGCGCAGCGCACCTACGAAGTCACGCGTGCGCAGCGCGCTGTCGCCGACAGTGGCTTCGGCGTCGCGGCGCAAGCTGGCGAGGTCGCGAACGCGCTTCGCAGCGGCGACTTCTTCGGCCTTCACGGCCAGGATCTTGTCGAGAACGGTAGACATATCGATTTAGGATTCGGAGCTACAGGATAGCGGCGGGCGCGATCGGGCCCGCCGGGGGCGTGTCGAATTTCAGGCTTTGAACCGCTGCGTGAATGCGATGAACGCGTCGAGCTTCGCGCGCGCCGCGCCGCTGGCGATCGATTCGCGCGCCATGCCGATGCCGTCGGCAATCGATGCTGCACGGTTGGCGGCGTAGAGGGCGGTGCCGGCGTTCAGCGTGACGATCTCGCGAGCGGTGCCCGCCTTGTTATCGAGCGCTTCGATGAGCATCGTCTTCGACTCCTCGGCGCTGCCGACCTTCAGGCTGCGATTGCTCACCATCTGCAGGCCGAAGTCTTCCGGATGAATTTCATATTCCGTGACCTTGCCGTCCTTCAACTCGCCGACCAGCGTGGCGGCGCCGAGCGACACTTCGTCCATGCCGTCCTTGCCGTAGACCACGAGCACGTGTTCGGCGCCCAGACGCTGCATCACGCGCACCTGAATGCCGACCAGATCGGGGTGAAACACGCCCATCAACTGGTTCGGCGCACCGGCCGGATTCGTGAGCGGGCCGAGAATATTGAAGATCGTGCGCACGCCCATTTCCTTGCGGATCGCGGCAACGTTCTTCATGGCCGGATGATGGTTCGGCGCAAACATGAAGCCGATGCCGACATCGCGCAGACACTCGGCCACCTGTTCGGGCGAGAGCATGATGTTCACGCCGAGCGCTTCGAGCACGTCGGCACTGCCCGACTTCGAGCTAACGCCACGATTGCCGTGCTTGGCGACCTTCGCGCCGGCCCCGGCGGCCACGAACATCGACGCGGTGGAAATATTGAACGTGTGCGACACGTCGCCACCCGTGCCCACGATGTCCACAAAATGCTCGTCGGCCGGTGAATCGACGTGATTCGCGAACTCACGCATCACTTGCGCGGCGGCGGCGATCTCGCCAATGGTTTCCTTCTTCACGCGCAGGCCGGTAATGATCGCGGCGGACATGACCGGGGAAATCTCACCCTTCATGATGAGGCGCATCAGGTGCAGCATCTCGTCGTGGAAGATTTCGCGGTGCTCGATGGTGCGCTGCAGGGCTTCTTGCGGGGTAATCATCGTTGTCTCTCTTTTCTGTCGGTTCGGTGCCGATAACTCAGGCGGCTTGTGCCACACGCGGGGCGGCCTGCAGGAAGTTGCGCAAAACGTCGTGGCCGTGTTCCGACAGGATCGACTCCGGGTGGAATTGCACGCCTTCGACGTCGAGCGTCTTGTGACGCACGCCCATGATTTCGCCGTCGTCTGTCCACGCAGTGACTTCCAGGCAGTCGGGCAGCGAGGCGCGCTCGATGGCCAGCGAGTGATAGCGCGTGACAGTGAAGCGTTTGGGCAGATTCGCGAACACCCCTTGTTGGGTCGTTTCGATCTCGCTCACCTTGCCGTGCATGATTTGCTGAGCGCGAACCACCTTGCCGCCGAAGGCTTCGCCGATGGCCTGATGGCCGAGGCAGACGCCGAGAATCGGAATTTCACCGGAGAAGCGCTTGAGCACGTCGAGTGTGATGCCTGCGTTGGCCGGGCAGCTTGGGCCGGGCGATAGGCAGATGCGCTCGGGGGCGAGGTCGTCGATCGTGTCGAGGGTGATTTCGTCGTTGCGAAAGACCCGCACGTCTTCGCCCAATTCACCGAAGTACTGGACGATGTTGTAGGTAAACGAGTCGTAGTTGTCGATCATCAGCAGCATGATGGTCCCTGTTCGTCTGGTGACAAAGGATTGTCGAACGCATGAGATTTGCGAATTCCCCCTGAGCGTGCCCCCACATTGAGTTCGCGATCCGCGGGGGAGGGCGCTATGGGGATGAGATAGACGTGGCGGGTTACCGCCACCAGCGCAGGGCGGCGGTCAGGGGCGACCAGAGGAGGGAGGAAGACTGATGCGACTTCATAGTGACGCCGATTGTAGCAGCATCTGCCGGGGGGCGTGGGCAGGGCGTCGTAAAAAGCGGTCAATCGGCGGGTTTCGCGCGTGAACGGGGCGTTTCTCGCAAGAATGTGCGCACCGCAGCCACCATCCTTCGACGATTCTGCAACGGCGGCCGAGCGGGGGCATCGCCCTCGTTCGGCCGCTCGCCGGGGCCTTCAAAGCGTGCCGAGTACCGTTGCCAGTGCTTCGGGGCGCGGCATGCCGTTCACGCGTTGGATCGCGCCCGTTTCGTCGCGATAGACGATACCGGGCGTGCCTCGAAACCCAAGTTCCGCCATCAATTGCTCATGAGCCGCCAGCGTGTCGGCGATCTCGGGCGACACGCCCGGCGCAGGGGCAATGCCACCGCTGGCGTACTGTTGCTCGTTTCGTAAAAGCGCAGCGGTACGGTCCGGGGCGCCGAGAATGGCTGCCGCCTTCGTGCGGCTGTCGGGCTTGATGACGCCCACCATCACATGGCGCAATTGCACCTTGCCGGCGTCGACCCATGGGCGCGCCGATGCCCAGAAGCGATTGCAGAAGCGGCAATTCGGGTCGCTGAACGTGTACACCACGCGCGGGGCGTCTGCCTTGCCGTCCTGCACCCACGAGGCGGCGGCGAGTTTCGACCAGACGGTCTCGCTCGTCGGCTGAGTAAGGAGGTCGTCGATGCGCTCCATGTCCAGCGGGTTGCCGTTCGCATCGATGCGCGTGCCGACGATCGCTGTGCCGTCGCGCAGCACATAGAGGGCAATCGGTTGCTGGCCCGCCGTGCCGGCGAATCCGCGAAGCTCGGTGCCGGTACCGGTGTCGAATGGCCGGAGATCCTGCAACCCCTCTTGTGCCAGGGCGCGAACAACCGCAGGCGTGTCCGGGCTGCCGGTCTGCGTCGCACCGCCGAAGCGGCCGGGAACGACCATGAAGACGGCGGCGACGATGAGGACCGGCACGGCGATCAGGGCGGGAATGACAAACTTGCGAACAGACATCGAAAACTCCTAAGGCGTACGAGGTGCCGGCGTTTGGTTGAGACGGCCTTGCAGCGTGTCGCGCAGCCGCGCTGCCGTCAGCTCACCAAGGTGGGCGTCGACCAGACGGCCGTTCGTATCGAAGAACAAGGTGGTGGGCAGTCCGCGCGCACCGGCGGCCTGCATGGCTAGCGAGGTGGGATCGAGCAGCAGATCGTCGAATCGAAGGCCCTGCGACTGGACGAACGCCTCGACCGTGTGGGCGGCCTCGCCCTGATTGATCAACAGAAATCGCACGTCGGGGTAGTCGGCCTGCGCTTTCTCCAGCACCGGCATTTCGCGTCGGCACGGCGGGCACCAGCTCGCCCACAGATTCATCACGACGGGACTGCCGCGATACGCATCGAGCGAGACCGGCTGACCTGTCACCGTGGAGAGCGTCAACGATGGCAGCGGCGGGGCGGCGCGTTGCATCACGCTCAACCCCACTTGTGCGGCGCCCCAGATCGTCACGCCCGCAGCGAAACCATACAGCATCGGACGGCGTCGGGAAGGGTGACGCCTAACGCGCCATAGCGCCCAGCCAAGCGCCGCGGGCAGGCCGGCCCAGACATTGAAGCCACCGTCGCCAATGGCGACGATGGAGAGCGGAGTCGCCACGTAATCCGACCACCAGCGCAGCACATACGCGAAGCGTGCAACGAGCAGACCGACGAACAGTGCGTCGAGGAGCGCGCTGGCGGCGGCGCGGCGCGGATCGGCGTCGGTAGTGCGCAGAAGATAGCGGGCAACGAGCCACGCCACCGCCACGGCTGTGGCGACGGCCGCCGCCTGCACCGAGAAGGGGCCGATACCGGTCATGCGACCCCCGCGGCGTCGAGGCGGCGCAGGAAGCTGCGCGCATCGAGTTCGCCGACCATGCGCTGGGCGCGCACTTCGTTACCGCTCGCGTCGATCAGGATGAGCGTGGGCGGGCCGAGCACCCCCCAGCGTTTCATCAGCGCCTGATCGATCGCGTCGTTCTTCGTCACGTCGGGGCGCAGCACCTGCATGCGGGCCAGCCGTGCGGCGACAGCAGGATCACCGAACACGTTGCGTTCGATGACATGGCAGCTCACGCACCAGTCCGCATAGAAGTCGATCAGCGTCCATTGCCCTTTCGCGGCGGCTTGTGCGATGCGTGCGTCGACATCCTCTGCCGACTTGACGCCGACATACTCGACCGCCTTGCCGTTGCGGGCATCTGCGCCGCTTGGGGTGGCGGCGTACGCCCGCTCAAGCGGTCGCAGTACCGAATCGTTGCCCGCCGCCGCGCCGACCAGCAGGAACACCGACCAGACGCTTGCCAAAGCCGCCGCGAACGTCAGCGTCCAGCTCGCGGGTTTCCCGCGCAACTGCCAGGCCCAGGCGGCGAATCCCACGCCGAGTCCGAGACCGAGGGCCCCCCAGAGCAGAAGACTGATGTTGCCGGGGACGAAGCGGCTCAGCATCAGAACGGCCATGCCCGTCATGACATAGGCGAAGGCAATGCGCACACGAACCATCCACGCCCCGGGCCGCGGCAAAACACGCGAGCCGAACAGCGCAATGGCCAGCAACGGGAGCCCCATGCCGAGCCCGAGTGCGAACAGCGCGATGCCGCCTGTCCAGGCGTTGCCCGTCTGGCTGATGTAGAGCAAAGCGCCGGCCAACGGGGCAGTCATGCACGGGCCGACGAGGAGTGCCGAGAGGAAGCCGAGGGCGGCGGCGCCTGCGAGACTGCCGCCGGTGCGTTGGTGTCCGGCGGCGTCGAGCCGATTCGTGATGAAGGCCGGCAGGCGCAACTCGAACAGACCGAACAGCGATGCAGCCAACACGAGGAACAGCGCCGCGAAAGCGCCGAGCAGCCATGGAGATTGCAACGTTGCCTGCAAATTGGCACCGGCCAGACCTGCCGCCACGCCGACTGCGGCATACGTGAGCGCCATCGCCAGTACGTACGACAGTGAGAGGGCGAGCGCGCGCAACGGGGCGGGACGATTGCCCACGATCATCGTCGAGACGATGGGGATCATCGGCAGCGTGCACGGCGTGAAGGCCAGCAGAAGACCGAAACCGAAAAACAGCAGCGTTGCGGCGACAGGGCCGACCGTGGCCAGCCGGTGCGCGGCGGCCTGATCTTCCGCGAGCGGCGCGGCGGCGTTGGTGTCGACATCTCCATCGACAGAGGGGGTGGATGGTGTCGCGGAAACTGCCGGCGCATCGGGCGCCGGGGTCGCGCCTGCGGGTAAAGCGACTTTCATCGTCTGCGGCGGATAGCAGATCCCCGCATCGGCACACCCTTGCCAGTGCAGCGTTACCGGCCCCGAAGTCGCTGCGGGCAGACGAATGCGCAGTGCGTCGCGGGTGTAGATTTCCGTGTCGCCGAAGAACTCGTCCGTATGCCTGGCGCCTTCGGACAGCGTCAGATCGACGGGCTTGCCCGAAGGATCTTCCGCCCGCAGCGAATGCCGGTAAACGTAGTAGTCCTTTGCAACGTGCCCGATAACTTCCAGATGATCCTGCACCGGCTCGACGGGAGAGAGCGACAGTACTTGCGACGCGTCGAGGAACTTCGGCTCGCTTTGCCACGTAAACGCGTCGGCGGCGCGTGTTGCGCCGAACGTGCTGAGAAAAATCACAAAAATGTAGAAGAAGCGGCGTAGCAAATCTGTTCTCCTGAAGGAGGTCCAAAGCAGACGAGAGCGTGCCCTATGCCGATTAACCGAGAGTTAACGCTGGTCGCCCCTGTGGATTTCACGTTCATACGCACCCCCACCGCGCGCCATGAG
Source organism: Pandoraea apista (assembly GCF_001465595.2). Lineage (NCBI taxonomy): Bacteria > Pseudomonadati > Pseudomonadota > Betaproteobacteria > Burkholderiales > Burkholderiaceae > Pandoraea > Pandoraea apista. Next base: position 641,051 of record NZ_CP013481.2, read on the forward strand.
TTACGCAAACTACGTAACATGACGCGGTACTCAAGGGAGGTGCGGAGGCATGCGAGTGTTGTTGGTTGAGGACGATGCGTTGATCGCGAGCGGCATTGATGCGGGGTTAGCGGCGTTGGGCATTACTGTCGAGCATGCCTCTAGCGGTGCGGCGGCGGTGGCGGCCCATGCGGAGAACACCTTCGACGCGTTGGTGCTTGATCTGGGGTTACCCGACGGCGACGGCCTTCAGGTGCTGGCGAGGATTCGTGCGGTCGAGCCGGGCGTTCCCGTGCTTATCCTGACGGCGCGCGACGCCATCGAGCATCGGATTGCGGGGTTGAATGGCGGGGCGGACGATTACATGGTCAAGCCGTTCGACTTGCGCGAGTTGGCGGCGCGGTTGCACGCATTGATGCGACGCACGCAGGGGCGGGCGGCGCAGATCATCGAAGCCGGGCCGCTTCGGTTGGAGCCCGCGAGCGGTTTGGCGTGGCTCGACGGCGCGCCGGTAGAGCTATCGCGAAAAGAGATCGACTTGCTGGCGCATCTGGCCAGCACGCGGGGTCGATGGCTGACGCCGGACATGTTGCATGAGCGCCTGTATGGCTTGACGGAGCGTGTGAACAGCAATGCACTGAACGTGCACATACACAACGTACGTCGCAAGTTGGGTTGCGATGTCATTCAGACGGCGCGCGGCCTGGGCTATCGATTGGGGTGGGCGTTGTCATGAGTCTTCGATTGAGAGCGGTGCTGATAGCGGGCGTAGCGTTGATCGTACTTTGGATGGTGGCCGCGACGTGGATGATGCGTGGCGTGCAGGCCAATCTCGACAGGGCGTTGGATGAGCGTTTGGCGATGTCGGCCCGGATGGTATCGGGGTTGCTGGCCAAGGTGGCGTTATCGCCGCTGGGCACGGGCGAGGGACAGTCCAATTTGGGCGATGTCATACGTGTGGGCACCCACGACGGGATTGCGTGCGAGATTCGTTCGGTGCAGGGGGCGGTGTTGGCGCGCACCGACGGCGGCCCGCACGCGGGAAGCGCGGCGTTGCCGTTGGGATTCAGCACCCTGGAGGTCGATGGCGAGCGTTGGCGAATCTATGTCTTGCAGGACGACCGGGGCTATCAGGTCATGACGGCGGATGGGTTGGCGCGGCGAGCGGGCTTGATACATGCGTTGCTGAGGGCGGCGGGCGTACCGTTCCTGATTGCGGTCGTGGGTGGTTTGCTGGCGTTATGGATCGGCATAGGCAGGGGGTTGTCGCCATTGGAGACATTGCGTGCGACGTTGCGCAACAAGCGCGCCGACGATACGGCGCCGATCGATCTGGGGCGGGCACCTGCCGAGTTGCGACCGGTGGTTTCGGCGTTAAATGGCTTGTTGGATCGTCTGACGCGGGCCTTGTCGTACCAGAGAGCGTTCACTGACGCTGCGGCGCATGAACTACGGACACCCTTAACGGCGGTGGACACGCATTTACAGGTGGCGGAGATCACAAGCGGGGCGTCTGCTGCACGGGCGTTGCATCAAGCGGGCATGGGGGTGCGCCGGTTGCGTCATACGCTGGATCAGATGATGACGTTGGCGCGAGCGGAGGCGCCGGCACAGGAGCAGGACATATGCGAATCGGTGCGAGCGGCGATAGTGGAAGGCGTGAGCGAATGGGATGTGGTGGACCGGGGCCCCGTTCCGCTGCGAGTTGGGTCAATGTCCGAGTGGCGGCATGGGGCGCCGGTCCGTCGTGGGCGGCCACGGGTCGTGTTTCGCATGGCGTGCGAGGACCGTGGCACGGCGGTGCCGCATTCGATGTTGAGCACAGCGGTGAGGAATGTCGTGGACAACGCGTTGCGCTACTCCCCGGAGGGGAGCTCGGTCGATGTGACGGTGGAAATAAGCGAGCAACGGCGGCAGTATCGCATCGAAGTGGGGGATCGGGGCCCGGGTCTCGCGCCTGAGCAGGCGGCGCAAATGGGGCGGCGTTTCTGGCGGGGGGATCAGGGCCGGCAGCGGGGCGAGGGTGCAGGATTGGGGATATCGATCGTGCGGGCGATTGCGTCTCGCTTTGGTGCTGAGGTCGAGTTCGTGCCTCGTGACGGGGGTGGTTTGCTGGCGCGGCTTTACGTGCCGATTGGGCGATGACCTTCGGAGGCCCGGTGCATCGCCCCTGCCGGGTTTCAGCGGGACTTCCTCACTTTCGGCGCCGGGGTCGCGCGCGCGGTTTTCGCGGCGTTTTCGAACACGGCCAACACCTGCTCCAGATCGCTTTGCTCGCCGCCGTCTAGCGGCACGGCGAAGCTGAGATCCTTCACGGCCTTCGCCACTCGCCGGATATTTCCCGGTGTCGAGTGGGCAAGCATGCCGGGAATGGCTTCCATCGCGGCGTCTGGCTCCATGCGCAGCAGCCCGGCCTGACGCCGGATCATCTCGCGGAATTGCTCGATCGAAATATCCTTCTCGCCGCGTGGCAGCGATCGCGCGAGATTGAACTGGCGCTCATCCGCTTCACCGTGCAGACGATGTACCCAGAGCAGCGCACGAATGCCGGCTTCGAGCAATCCGCCTTGACGCAGTTCGTGGCGACGCTGCGCCAGCGTTTCCCGGACAAACGCCATGTGTTCCGGCGATGTGCCCGGATGCACGCGCACCGCTGCGCCGTCGCTGCCATGCAGCCCGGCGAGCGCTTGTACCCATGGTTGCCCGTAAATCAGTTCGAAGGCCTTCTCATAGCCATCGTCGCGCATATCGCGATAGAAGTTGAGCGACTGCTCGATGGCGTTTGAAATCGACGATTCCAGTGCGAGGAAGGGGTTGTCCGGCGCCACCGGACGACGCGTTTCACGCACGCGATTCGCTTTCTCGGCGATGGGGGCGGCAAATGGATTGCGATCCGACCAAAGCTCGTAGCTCACGCGCAGCGGATGCAACAGCCGCATCCAGTACGCCGAGTTGGGCGTGACCATCGCGCGGACCCACGGTTGCACAAGACTGCGGTACAACCCGAGATTGATGTCAGACAGATGTGCCACCGCCGCGAAGCGCCGATCGCTCTCGGCGTCCGGCTGCACAATGGCGCGCACATCTGCGACGCTGCGCCGCTGAATCGACATCACGTAATCGCCATCGATCAATTCCCGATGCGGCGTGTCCTCCGTCTTGTCGGCGATCTGTGCCTGATAGATGCCCGCCGGCAGCACATCGATCAGATCGATATTGCTGACGAACTTGCGATGCTCCTTGCGACCGGTGCTGCCCGACACAAAGATGCCGAGATGGCCGATGCTGTCATGCGTGGCATACACGATCGTCTGATCGTGGCTGAGCACTTCCGCGTCGTCGCGATACATGTCCGTCACGAAGCCCAGCGCCTGAGGCGGCGGCGTAATGTTGTCGCCATACGAGCAGAACACCACGATGGGCGAGCGGATATTGCGCAGATCGATCCGGATGCCGTCGCTCGTGATCAACTCCGCGCTCGTGAGCCGGTTGCCCACGAACAGGTTATCCACGATGTACTGCATCTCCTGCGCATTGAGGAACACATGCCCGCCCCAGTATTTCTCGAAGCTGAGATAGCGCGGTGCCTCCGTATCGACGTTGGCGTAAAGGTGATATTTCTTGCGCCACAGCGTATTCGCCGGGTCGAGATTTTCGAAGTTCTGCACCAGCCACGCGCCGTCGAAGCGCCCGTCGCCCAGATCGCTCGTGAGCGCCGTCAACCAACTGCCGCCCAGCAGACCGCCCGAATAACGCATCGGATTGCGCCCGCGCCAGCCGGCCCAATAAGACAACGGTGCGCCGGCTACGATGATCGGCCCGAACAGTTCCGGACGCATCGCCGCCGTCATCAACACCTGCCAGCCCGCCTGACAATTGCCAATCACTGCCGGCTTGCCCGCGCTCTCGGGATGCAGCGAAATCACCTTCTCCAGAAACGCGGCTTCGGCGTGCATCACGTCTTCGACCGTCTGGCCGGGTACCGGATCGGGCAAAAAGCCCACGAAATAGCACGGATGTCCCGCTCGCAGGGCCGCGCCGATCTCGCTGTCGGGCTTGAAGCCACCGATGCCCGGGCCGTGGCCCGCGCGCGGGTCGACTACCACGAACGGACGTGCGTTAGGCAGCGTGGGCGTTTCCTCCGGCGGCAGAATGCGCATCAATGCGTAGTTGCACGGGCGCGGGAGGTCGTGCGCGTCGAGGACTACCTCGGCAGGAAAATCGAGCACATTCGGCGCCGATTCGGCGAGGTGCGCCTGATACTGGTTGCCGCGCTGACGCAACACATCCGCGTACAGCACGCTGCGCTGCCACGCATCGACGGCATACTCCGCGGCCGCGGCCATCCACGGCAAGTTGGCCATCCACGGATTGGCGGCCGACCACGGGGTATCGGCTGCCTGGGTCGCGTCAGCAGAGGAGGTGGCGCGCGAAGCACGGCGTTCGAGTGCGGCAGACGACTTGGCAGACATGGCAAAGACCTCGCAAATCGGGCATGACAGGAGGGCCGAACGCGGTTGGGGGCACGGACCGCATGGACCACACAGTCCACACAGCCCGCGCAGCCCGCACAGACATTAGGCCATCGAACTGAGCGTGCGGCGAAAACGCCGCAGCGAGAAGGCGAAGAACACGGCGCCAATGACCGCGAGCGCCACGAACTGCACCCACACGACGCCGATCCCGGCGCCGCGGAACAGGATCGCCTGGCCCAGCTCGACGAAATGCGTCGTGGGTGCGGCAAGCATGATGTCCTGCACGAGCTTCGGCATGCTTTCGCGCGGCGTGTTCCCGCCCGAGAGCATTTGCAGCGGCAATAACACCAGAATCAGCAACATGCCGAACTGCGGCATCGATCGGGCGAGTGTTGCGAGAAAGATACCCATCGACGTCGTGGCGAACAGGTGCAGTGTCGCGCCCAGCAGGAACAGCGCCACCGAACCGCCGATCGGCACATGCAGCGCCCCGCTCACGATCAGCCAGAGCGACATGGCCGCTGCGATCAGCACCACCAACCCCATCGACCATACCTTCGCCAGCATGATCTCGGTCGGTGTCACCGGCATGACGAGCAAATGCTCGATCGTGCCGTGCTCACGCTCGCGAATGAGCGCAGCGCCCGTGAGAATGATCGAGAGCATCGTGATGTTGTTGATGATCTGCATCAGCGCGCCGAACCAGGCACGTTCGAGCGTCGGGTTGAAGCGCACCCGCAACGCCAGATCGACCGGCAATTCCGGCGTCGATCGGTAACGCTGGAGAAACTCGCGGACCTCCGCCGATACGATCTGTTGCACATAACCGCTGCCGGAGAACGCCTGACTCATGCGCGTGGCATCGACATTGAGCTGAACTTGTGCGGCGCGCCCTGCCAGAATGTCGCGCTGAAAATTGGGCGGAATATTCAGCGCGAACGTGTACGCGCCTTCGTCCATACCCTTGTCGACGGCGTCGGCCGTAATCATGCGCGGCAGGGTGAACTGCGGCGGATAGAACGCCGAAACGATGCGTTGCGAGAGTGGCGACACGTCTTCGTCCACAATGGCAATCGGTGCGAGGTGCAGCGTGTCGGGCTGGGCCGTCGCTGCCGAATACACCGACGCCGTGAACGTGTAGACGATCAGCACCAGCATCATCGGATCGCGCACCAGACTCCAGAGCTCTTTCACCCCGAGCCGGAAGATGTTCGCCAGATGCCGCCGCCACGCATGCGCGCGCCGGGCTTTCGCGAGACCGGCCGTGGCCGGTGGTGCGGGCGGGGGAGACGCTTGCGGTGCGCTGGGGGTGGCCATCACTTGTCCTGTTTCTTGAGGAGCAGGATCGTGGCGCCCAGAATGACGGGCACGGCAACGAGCATCGGCCAGAAGGCGTTGCCAAGATCGGCAAACCCGAGCGCCTTGTTGAAGACGCCACGGCTGATAATCAACATGTAAGTCGCCGGATAGATCTCGCCGATGAACCGGCCCGAGCCCTCCATCGAGGGCACCGGCGTGAGCATCCCGGAGAATTGGATCGCGGGAATCATCGTGCCGATCATCGTGAAGAACAGGGCCGCGATCTGGCTGCGGGTGAAAGTCGACGCGAGCAGGCCAATGCCCGTGGCGACGACGTTGAAAATGAAGACGGCGGTGACCAGCGTAAGGAAACTACCCTTGATCGGCACACCGAACAGCGTCACGGCGATGAGTGCCATGAGCAGGAAGTTGAGCATCGCGAGCGCGACGTAAGGGATCTGCTTGCCGATCAGGAATTCCGTGCGCGACACCGGCGTGACATACAGATTCAGAATCGAGCCGAGTTCTTTCTCCCGTACCACGGACAACGCCGTGAGCATCGCGGGCAACATCAGCAATAGCAGCGGGATGACGGCGGGCACCATTGCCGGAAGACTCTTTACGTCGGGGTTATAGCGATAGCGTGTCTCGATATCGAGCGACGCCGTTGGCCGCACGCCGAGGCGTCGCAAAGACTGATCGGCCAGCCAGTTCTGATGCATGCCCTGCACGTAACCCTGCACCGTCTCCGCCCGCATCGGCATCGCGCCGTCGATCCATGCGCCGATCTGCACGGCCCTGCCGTGCGACACGTCGCGGGCGAACCCCGGCGGTATCTCAATGGCCAGCGACAGCTCGCCGTTGCGCAGGCGCCGGTCCATGTCGTCGTAATCGGTGATGGGTCGTTGCTCGACGAAGTAGCGCGACCCCGCAATGTTGAGCGCGTAGTTCTGGCTGAGCGTGGTCTGGTCGCGGTCGAGCACGGCGTAACGCAGGTCTTCCACGTCCATGCTGATGCCGTAGCCCATCACGAGCATCAGGACGAGCGAGCCCACCAACGCAAGCGTGGCACGCACGGGGTCGCGTTGCAGTTCCAGCGTCTCGCGCCACAGGTAACTGATCATGCGGCCGAGTGAAAACGCCTTGTGGCTCGCATGCGTGGCCTCGGCGGCGGTGTCCGCAAGCGTTGTGTTCGGCGATCCGGACGCCTCGGCAGTATGGGACGTTTCGGGGGCTTCGGGCGTACCGCCGCCCGCTTCGACCAGGTATTCGATGAACGCCTGCTCCAGCGTAGCCGCGCCTTTATCCTGCGTGATCTTCGCGGGCGGATCGGAGACGAGCACTTTGCCCGCGTGCATCAGCGAGATGCGGTCGCAGCGGTCCGCCTCGTTCATGAAGTGCGTGGAGATGAAGATTGTCACGCGATCCCGGCGAGACAATTCGACCAGCAGGCGCCAGAAATTGTCGCGGGCCACCGGATCGACCCCCGAGGTCGGTTCGTCGAGAATCAGCAGTTCGGGTTTGTGTACCATCGCCACCGCAAGCGACAGCCGCTGGCGCATGCCCAGCGGAATGCTGTCCGGCAGGGCATCGAGTACATCGGCCAGACCGAAGCGCTGCACCATCTCCGCCACGCGCGCGCCGACTTCTGCCTCGGGAACATGGAACAGCCGCGCGTGCAGCACGAGGTTCTGATGCACCGTCAACTCGGTGTACAACGAGAACGCCTGCGACATGTAGCCCACGCGACGGCGCGTATCGATATCTTTCGGATCGACCTCGTTGCCGAAGAGCCATGCCTGACCTTCGCTCGCTTGCAGCAGGCCGGTGAGCATCTTCATCGTGGTCGATTTGCCGCATCCGTTCGAGCCGAGAAAGCCGAAGATCTCGCCGCGACGAATACGAAAATCGACATGATCGACAGCGATAAAATCGCCGAACCGCATGGTCAGCCCTTTGGCCTCGATGGCGATTTCCGTATGCTCGTCGATATGCAGCGGGGGAATCACGACCGGCTCGTAGCCGATCTTCTTGTCGTCCGGCAACAGGTCGATGAATGCGGCTTCGAGGTTGTCGCGGTGCGTACGCGCCAGCAATTCGGCCGGCGTACCGGTCGCGAGTACTTTGCCGGCGTCCATCGCCACGAGCCAGTCGAAGCGCTGCGCTTCGTCCATGTACGCGGTGGCGACGATCACGCTCATGGCCGGACGCTCCCGGCGAATGCGCGCGATCAGATCCCAGAACTGCGCGCGGGCAAGCGGGTCGACGCCGGTTGTCGGTTCATCGAGAATCAGCAGATCCGGATCGTGAATCAGAGCGCAGCACAGGCCGAGCTTCTGCTTCATCCCGCCCGAGAGCTTGCCGGCCGGACGTTCGAGAAACGGATGCAGGCCGGTGCTTCGCGTAAGGTCATCGATGCGGCGGCGACGCTCGGCAGCGTTGTGGCCGAACAGGCGCGCGAAGAATTGCAGGTTCTCTTCGACGGAGAGCGTCGGGTAGAGATTCTTGCCAAGCCCCTGCGGCATGTAGGCAATGCGCGGGCAAACGAGATCGCGGTGGGCTTTGCTCGCCATGTCGCCGCCGAGGGCCTCGACCGTGCCCGTCTGCACTGCGCGCGCCCCCGCGATGAGCGATAGCAATGTGGACTTGCCGACACCGTCCGGGCCGATCAGACCGACCATGCAGTTGGCCGGAATGTCGATGCCCACGTCGTCCAGCGCTAGGGTTTTGCGGCCGTAACGCAGTGTCACGCCGGCGACGTGGACGACCGGCGGCACAGCATGTCCCGGTGGCGAGCGAAGCATGGGGGGCGCGGTCATGATGCGCGCCTCACTGCGGCAGCTTCGTCTGCAATTGGGCCGGCCACGGCGCCTGGCTGTCGGTCTTCACCCATGTGACACCGGGCAGGCCGGTCTTCACGAGCGCGAGGTGCTTTTGCAGCAATTCCGGAGCAATTTGTGCGCGCACGCGGAACATGAGCTTCTGACGCTCGCTCTCGGTCTCCACGGTTTTCGGTGTGAATTGCGCCGTGCTGGAAACGAACGAGATGCTTGCGGGAATCACGTACTGCGGCGCCGCGTCGAGAATGATGCGCGCCTCGGCGCCGATGGCCAGACGCCCCGCCACCGTTTCGGGCAGGAAGAACGTCATGTAGACATCCGACAGGTCAACGAGGTTGAGTACCTTGCCGCCAGCCGCCAGCACTTCGCCCGGCTGTGCCACACGATATTGCACGCGGCCGTCGCGCGGCGCCTTGAGTTCGCTGTCAGTGATATCGGCTTCGATACGGTTGACGGTGGCCTGCGCGGCTTGCACAGTCGACCGGGCTCCGGTGACCTGAGCGTTGGCGGCTTCCACGGCCGACTGCGCGGCGGCGACTTGCGCGCGAGCGGCGTTGACAGCCGCGCGTGTGCTGCGAACCCGTGCACGGTCGTCGTCCAGTTCCTGCACCGACGAGGCGCCTTCCCTGGACAATGTCTCCGAACGGGACAAACGCCGTTGCGCCGCATCGAGTTCGGCTTCGCGGGCGGCGACATTTGCCTCGGCCGTCGCCTTGTCGGATAGCCTAGCGGCGGCCTGTGCCTGAATGGCTGCGACGTTGGTCACTGCCTGCTGATACTGCGCGCGCGCTTCGTCGCGCTGCGCGTTGAGCGTGTCGATCTGCATCTTGGCGAGCACCTGACCCGCTTTCACGAAATCGCCTTCCCGAACGTAGATGGCTTCGACACGGCCGGCAAGCTTGGTCGCGACGTCGACTTCCGTCGCTTCGATCCGGCCGTTTCCACTTGCGAAACCCTCGCCGGGGCCCGTGTGGCTGTAAGTCTTCCACCCGTACCAACCCAGCCCGATCACGGCGAGCACGATCAGCGCGGGAACCAGTTTCTTGGCATTGGGAAGCGTCATGTTCTTTTGACCTCTTGAATTTATTGGACGGCTGGCGCGGCGTTAGTCGGACTTGCGGCACCCGTCCCGTCAGGTGGCGACGGTTCGACGACGCGAGGCGTGCGTGCGAACGGTCCACCCGGCGCGGCGGCGGCCGGCATGAGGCGGCTGCCCCCGCCAAGCGCCGTGTAGAGCGACACGCGCGCGGACAGCAGCGCGCGGCGCGTCTGCACCGTTTGTTGTTCGATGGCGAGGAGATCGCGCTGCGCGTCGAGCACTTCGAGGAAGGCTGCAGCGCCGTGGTCGTAACGCAGTTTGGCAAGCCGTGCGCGTTCTGCCTGCGCGTCTTGCGTCGCTTGCAGGATCGTGACCTGATCGGCCAGCCAGCGGCGTGCGCTCAAGGCATCTGCCACGTCGCGGAACGCGCCCTGAATCGTCTTCTCGTAATTCGCCACCGACTCCACGCGTCGGGCCTCGGCGAGATCGAGATTGTTCACGAGGCGTCCGCCCTGAAAGATTGGAATATTGATGCTGGGCGTGAATGTCCATGCGGCGCTGCCCGCCTTGAACAACCCGTCGAGCGCGCTGCTTGCCGTGCCCACTGAGCCGGTGAGCGTGATCTGCGGGAAAAAGGCTGCGCGCGCCGCACCAATGTTCGCGTGAGCGGCACGCAATTGGTATTCGGCGGCGATGATATCGGGCCGGTCTTCCAGCAACGACGAGGGCAGGCCGGGTTCGAGGTCGCGCATCAGACGCGCGTCGTCGACCGTGCGATCCAACGCCAGCGGCGACGTGTCAATCGGCGCCCCCACTAGCACTTGAAGCGCATGGGCCTGTGTGGCGCGCTGTTGCTGGAGTTGCGTGACGAGCGCACGCGCTTGTTGCCATAGCGTGGTGACTTCGGTGAGATCGAGCTTTGATGTCGAGCCGACCTGCTCGCGACGCGTAAAGATACGCAACGACTCGGCGCGGCTGTCCACCGTCTGCTGCGCGAGGGCAATGCGTTCGTCGAACTCGCGCAAGCTCAGCCACGTCTGCGCGACTTGCGAGATCAGGCTCAGTTCAAGGGCGCGACGAGAGGCATCGGAGGCCAAATAATCATCGAGCGCAGCATCCTTCAGATTACGGATGCGTCCCCAGAAGTCCAGCTCCCAGGTCGACAAGCCGAGGCCGACCTGATACTGGCTGCTGATGTAGGGGTTGCCGGTGAGACTCAGATCGCGCGGCAGCCGCTGACGTGTCTCGCTGGCGCCGGCGCCCAGTGAAGGAAACAGATCGGCGCGTTGAATGCCATAAGCCGCTCGCGCTTGTTCGACACGGGCGAGCGCGACGCGCAGATCGCGGTTATTGGCCAGTGCGGTCTCGATGAGGCTGCGCAACTGCGGATCGGCGAAATACTCGCGCCAATCGAGCGCAGACGCCGGTTGTGCGGCGGCAGTGGCGGCAGATGGGCTGACATCGGGCGTCCACACATCGGCCACTGGAGCCTCGGGGCGCGCATAAGTCGGCGCCATCGAAATGCAGCCGCTAAGCAGGGTAGCGACAAGTGCGGCTGTCGCGGCAATCGCGAAGGTGTTCGCGACGCCAGAATGCATACGTGAATTGCATGGTTTCGCCATAGAAGCTTCGACCTCCCGACGGACACCTAACTATAGCTCGGTGACGTAAATCGGCGTATACCAGAGAGGTCGAAAAAAAGCGAACGGTTGTGCTAAATCAACAGGGGCCCCGAATCGAGTAGAGCATCGACTCAGGGCCCTGTGAATTTAGATGTCACGCGCATGCAATATAAGGAAAGCGTTCGCGTTTCAAACAGCGGCTTGCTTTACTTTGGTGCGGTAGCGCACGGCAGTGGTCCGCGCGCCGTATGGCTGAGTACTGGTTCAGTACTCAGCGTCGAGACCGTCCTGCACCTGTTCGGCCGCACGCAGCACGGCACGCGCCTTGTTTTCCGTCTCTTGCCATTCGGATTCGGGTACCGAGTCGGCCACGATACCGGCAGCGGCTTGCACATACAGATTGCCGTCCTTGATCACGCCCGTGCGAATCGCGATGGCGACATCCATTTCACCACCGAACGACAGATAGCCCACGGCGCCGCCGTACAGGCCGCGCTTGACCGGCTCGAGTTCGTCGATCAGTTCCATGGCGCGAACCTTCGGTGCACCGGTGAGCGTGCCGGCGGGGAACGTGGCACGCAGTACGTCGATGTTCGACAGTCCGGGTTGCAGACGGCCTTCCACCGAACTCACGATGTGCTGCACATGCGAGTACTTCTCGATGACCATCTTGTCGGTGACTTCCACTGTGCCTGTCTGCGCGATGCGGCCCACGTCGTTGCGCGCCAGATCGATGAGCATGACGTGTTCCGCGATTTCCTTCGGGTCGCCAAGCAATTCGGTCGCCAACTCAGCGTCGCGTTCGGGCGTGGCGCCACGTGGGCGGGTGCCGGCCAATGGGCGAATCGTCACGATTTCATGCTCGCCGTCGGGCGTTTGACGACGCTCCTGACGCACGAGGATCTCGGGCGACGCGCCCACGACCTGGAAGTCGCCGAAGTTGTAGAAGTACATGTACGGCGACGGATTCAGGGAGCGCAGCGCGCGGTAGAGCGACAGCGGGGCGTCGCGATAGGGTTTGATGAGGCGCTGGCCGACCTGAACCTGCATCAATTCGCCCGCTTCGATCGCTTCCTTGGCCTTCGCGACGGCCGCGAGGTAATCCGGCTTGGCGAACTCGCGGAAAGTTTCGGTACGCACGCTGCCGGACGTGACCGGGGCGTCGACCGGCGCCTTCAGGCGGGCGCGCAACTCGCGCAGGCGCAGGCGTGCTTTCGAATAGGCTTCCGGCTGCGTGGGATCGGCATAGATGATGAGGTAGAGCTTGCCGGTCAGATTGTCGATGACAGCGAGTTCTTCCGTGAGCAGCAACTGAATGTCGGGCAGGTTCAGATCGTCGCGCGGCGTGGTGTGCGCGAGCTTCTTCTCGATGTAGCGCACGGCGTCGTAGCCGAAGTAACCGGCGAGGCCACCGCAAAAGCGCGGCATGCCCGGCCGCAGCGCCACTTTGTAGCGCGCCTGAAACTGGGTGATGAACTCAAGCGGATCGCCGTCATGGGTTTCGACGACGGCACCGTCGCGTACCACTTCGGTTTTCGGACCGAAGCTGCGCAGCAGCGTGTGGGCCGACAGGCCGATGAACGAGTAACGGCCGAAACGCTCGCCGCCGACGACGGATTCGAGCAGAAAGGTGTTCGCGCCACGGCGATCGCCCAGCGCCAGCTTGAGATACAGCGAGAGCGGCGTATCGAGATCGGCGAAGGCTTCGGCGATCAGCGGAATGCGGTTGAAGCCCTGATTGGCCAGCGATTTGAATTCGAGTTCGGTCATGTTGCACTCTGCCTGCAAGTTTGCCGGCGGGTGAGCCCGCAGATTCGGCGTGGATTGGCGTTGAGAATACCTGAGTCGTGTCGGGGTGGATGTGCTGACCCACACCGGGGCTTGGTGAGCGCGCACGCATATGCGATGCGACGGCGACGACCGCGTCTCGGTGAATCCGCGCGCCGTACGAGACGGCGTGCCGATCTATGACTTCTTGGGAACAACAACGATGCAAGAAACGGGTTGCTGAAGACGAACTCCAGCGGTCCCGGCCACCCCTTTGAAGGGTTCAGCAGGACCAGCGTCGCCAGGGCCAGGCCCCCCGGTCGATCACGCTAAGACTCCGTTTCTTGTTCAGGAACATGCGCTTGAATGGCAGTGTGGACGATGGCGAACTCAGCTCGCCAGAGAGGGCGTTGCTTCGGGCAGAATGGCCCGGGCAGCGCCCAGAATTGAGGCGACTATACCATCCGTGTCGATCGTTTGTATAGATTCGCCATGGTTGTAACCATACGGCACCGTGAGCGACCGGCAGCCCGCCGCGCGGGCGGCTTGCGCGTCGTTGGCCGAGTCGCCGACCAGCACGGCTTGCGCCGGCGAAACACCGAACGCTTCGCAGGCTTTGACCAGCGGCATCGGGTCGGGCTTGCGCTTGGGCCATGAGTCGCCGCCGTACACGAGGTCGAACTGATCGGACAGGCCGTAGTGCTCGAGCAAGGCCACTGCAAAGCGATGCTGCTTGTTGGTGATGCACGCCACCGGCAGACCGGCGTTGCGCAATGCCGTCAGCCCTTCGCGCACTTCGGGATAGAGGGTCGTGTGCTCGCCGTTGATCGACGTATAGACGGCTTCGTACTTGTCCTGCGCACGTTCGAACAGCGCGTCGATGTCGGCTTCGGGAAACCGCTCGGCGAGGGTCTTGCGCACCAGATTGGCGGTGCCTTTGCCCACGAAGGTCATCAGGCGCCCGGTCGGTACCGGCTCGGCGCCCAGATCGGCCAGCATGGCGTTGAGCGCCACGCTGAAGTCGCCTGCCGTGTCGACGAGCGTACCGTCGAGGTCGATCAGCACCGCGCGGATGCCGTCCAGTCGAAGCGGATGGGTCATGCCACGCTCGCGAGTTGGGCGCGCATCTCGTCGATCACCGCCTTGTAGTCGGGTTTGCCGAAGATTGCCGAGCCGGCGACGAATGTGTCGGCCCCGGCGGCAGCGATTTCGGCGATATTGTCGACCTTCACGCCGCCGTCGATTTCCAGACGAATCTCACGGCCGGTGTCGGCGGTGTAAGCGTCGATGCGCTCGCGCACGGCGCGCAGCTTGTTGAGCGCCTCGGGAATGAACGACTGGCCGCCGAAGCCGGGGTTGACCGACATGATGAGCACCATGTCGAGCCGGTCCATCACATGATCGAGGTAATGCAGCGGGGTGCCCGGGTTGAACACGAGGCCGGCCTTGCAGCCGTTGTCGCGAATCAGGCCGAGCGTACGGTCGATGTGTTCCGACGCTTCCGGGTGAAAAGTGATCAGATTGGCGCCGGCCTTGGCGAAATCGGGCACGATGCGGTCGACCGGGCGTACCATCAGGTGCACGTCGATGGGCACGTCCACATGCGGGCGGATTGCCTCGCACACCATCGGGCCGATGGTCAGGTTGGGAACGTAATGGTTGTCCATCACGTCGAAGTGAATCCAGTCGGCGCCCGCCGCCACGACGTTGCGGACTTCTTCGCCCAGCCGGGCAAAGTCGGCGGACAGGATGCTGGGGGCGATACAGAATTGCGTCATGGCGAGGGCGGGAGTAGCGTCAAAAGCGATATTTTAAAGCTTTCGCCTGACCCCTGCCCGCTGTGAGCCGAAGGGAGGGGGGGAGCGCGCCCCAAACGAGCGCTTTGCCTGCGTGTTTGCCGGTTGCGACCTGCGACGACTTGCCGCAGAATGCCTTGCAAAACAAGAGGGCGCATGTGCCGCACGTCCATCACGATGGCGCTCGCGGCCAGCGCCGCACCACACGCAGTCTGAGCTGTCAGACCAGAAAGTCATCAGAGAGCACCATGCGCAACAGGAACACCCGATGAGCCAGTACGAATTTACCGTCACGGTGCGCCCGCAATATCTCCCGGAGCAATCGGAACCGGATCGTCGGCAATTCGCCTTCGCCTACACGATTACGATTCGCAACAGCGGGGAAGTGCCGGCCCAACTGATTTCGCGTCATTGGGTGATCACGGACGGCGACAACCATGTGCAGGAAGTGAACGGTCTGGGCGTGGTCGGCCATCAACCGTTTCTGCAACCCGGTGAGCAATTCGAGTACACGAGCTGGGCCATGGTCGCCACGCCCGTGGGCACGATGCGTGGCGAGTACTTCTGCGTGGCAGAGGATGGCACGCGGTTCGAAGCGCCCATCGCCGAGTTCGCGCTGACCATGCCGCGCACCTTGCACTGAGCCGGGGAGGCGCAGGGTGTTCGCACGTCAGCGGCGGTCGTCGGACCAGTCTTCCCGTTTGAGCGGATCGTCGGCGTCGCGCTCGGCCGGGTCGGAGTTTCGCGGCCCGGCGGGACCGATCGGGTCGACGGTATCGCTCGGCATCGGCCGGATGGCGCGCATTTGGCGAACTCTGCGTTTGGGCGACGGTTTGCGTCGCATCACGACAATAGCGGCGACGATCACGATCGCCAGCAACACTTCCGGCAGGACCAGCAAGGCCGGATATTCATCGAACAGATTACCCATGACGCTCTTCCTGAATGTGTTCGGGCGGTGGCGCGCCGGCCGGGGCCTGGCGCTCGCTGCGTTTGCCGCACTGCTTTACGGTTGTTCGAGTGTGCCTCCTTCGGGCACCTATCGTCCAGGCACGCCGCCGTCGACGGTCGCGACACCGCCCTCGGGCGCCGGCCGCATGCAGGCCGTGTCGTGGTCGCAGGTCGAGGGCTGGCAGGACGATTCGCTCATCGGCGCGCGCCTCGCGCTTTCGCAGAGCTGCGTGAAGCTGGGGCGTCAGAGCAACTGGCAGCCGGCCTGTCGCGCGGCAGAGCATCTCGACGATCTGGACCCGGCGGCAGTGAGGCAGTTCTTCGAACAGTACTTTACGCCGTTTCGTATCGCGAACTCCGACGGCACGCAAACGGGCCTGATCACGGGCTACTACGAACCGTTGCTGCATGGCTCGCGCGTGCGCGGCGGTATCTATCAGACGCCGCTTTACAAATGGCCCGCCGGCCGTAAAGCCGGATCGCTGCCCGCGCGTGCCGAACTCATGCGTAGTGGCATGTTGCGCGGTTACGAGCTGGTCTACGTGGACGACCCCATCGAGGCGTTCTTCCTGCAGGTGCAAGGTTCCGGTCAGGTGCTGCTCGACGACGGCACGGTGATGCGCGTGGGCTATGCCGGCAACAACGACCAGCCTTACAAGTCGATTGGACGCTGGTTGATCGATCGCGGCGAGATCACGGCCGCGCAGGCGACAATGCAGGGCATCCGTGCCTGGGCGCGTGCCAATCCGTCGCGCGTGGACGCGCTGCTGGATGTGAATCCGCGCTTCGTCTTCTTCCGCGAAATGCCTAACCACGGCGTGGGCGGCATCGAAGGCCCGATTGGCGCGCTGGGCGTGCCGCTCACGGCAGAGCGTTCGATTGCCGTCGATCCGGCGTCGATCCCGCTGGGCAGCCCGGTGTTCCTCTCGACCACGCGTCCGCCCTTCGGCGCTCAGGCGAATGCGCCGATCAACCGGCTGATGTTCGCGCAGGATACAGGCAGCGCCATCAAGGGCGGCGTGCGCGCCGACTTCTTCTGGGGGCTGGGCGACGACGCGGGTGATCTGGCCGGACGCATGCGCCAGAGCGGCCGGATGTGGGTATTTCTGCCCAACCAGTGAGGTCGCGCTTCAACGAAAAAAGCCCGCGATATTCGCGGGCTTTTTTTGATGGCGACGAATGCGCAATCAACGCGGACGCTTATCCACCACCCGGCGTGCCTTGCCCACCGAGCGCTCGATGCCGCCGACGGGTTTCACGCGCACGGCACACGACACACCGATGAGTGTCTTGATGTCGCGCTTGAGTTCGCTGCCGGCTGTTTGCAGTGCGCTGTCGTCGTGGCAACCCACGGCCGCTTCGACTTCCACCGCCATCGTGTCCATCGGACCTTCCTTGTCCAGAATGATCTGATAGTGCGGCGAGAGCACCGGCTGACGCAGCAGCAGTTCCTCGATCTGCGAAGGAAACACGTTCACGCCGCGAATGATCATCATGTCGTCCGAGCGGCCGGTGATCTTCTCCATGCGACGCATCGTGCGTGCCGTACCCGGCAGCAGACGCGTGAGATCGCGCGTGCGGTAACGAATGATCGGCAGCGCTTCCTTGGTGAGCGAGGTGAACACCAGTTCGCCGAACTCGCCGTCGGGCAACACTTCGCCCGTCTCCGGGTCGATGATTTCCGGGAAGAAGTGATCTTCCCAGATGGTCGGTCCGTCTTTCGTTTCGGCACATTCGCAAGCCACGCCCGGGCCCATCACTTCCGACAGACCGTAGATGTCGACCGCGTCGATGCCCATGCGCTTTTCGATGGCCGAGCGCATGTCGTTCGTCCAGGGCTCGGCCCCGAAGATACCGATACGCAGCGACGAGTCGGCCGCCACCATGCCCTGACGTTCGAGTTCGTCGGCAATCGCCAGCATGTAGCTCGGCGTGACCATGATGATGTCGGGCTTGAAGTCCTGGATCAGTTGCACCTGCTTTTCGGTCTGTCCGCCGCCGAACGGGATGACCGTCAGGCCTGCGCGCTCCGCACCGTAGTGCGCCCCAAGACCGCCCGTGAACAGACCGTAGCCGTAGCTGATGTGCACCTTGTCGCCGCGGCGCGCGCCCGATGCACGGATCGAGCGTGCGACCAGATCGGCCCACGTGCTGATGTCGTTGGCGGTGTAGCCCACGACCGTCGGCTTGCCCGTAGTGCCCGAAGATGCGTGCACGCGGGAGACCTGCTCCATCGGTACCGCAAACATGCCGAACGGATAGCTGTCGCGCAGATCCTGTTTCGTCGTGAACGGGAACTTGGCCAGATCGGCCAGCGAGGTCAGATCGTCCGGATGGACGCCGGCTTCGTCGAATTTCCGGCGATAGACCGGCGAATTCTCATAGGCATGCCGCAACGTCGTCTTCAGACGTTCGAGCTGAAGGCTGCGCAGTTCGTCGAGGCTCGCTTTCTCGATCGGCTCGAGCGGCAGGGCGGTGGTCATGACTGTCTCCTTGGGGCTTTCTACTACTTACTGTTGCTAACTTTTACGCAGGTGTCTCGCGAACCCGTATCCGGACTCGCGTATTGCCGGGGCGTGTCAGACGACGTTGCCCTTGATCTGTGCGGACTTGCCGCGGAACATTGCGACCACGTCGCCGGCCGAGTTCGTCAAACGAATGTCGTAAATCCCATGACGCCCCGAGAGCACCTGCTCTTGCGCTTCTGCCGTGAGCGTGTCGCCGCCCGCGACCGGCTTCAGGAATTCGATGCTGCACCCGGCCGCCACCGTGTTGATGTTGTAGCTGTTGCACGCAAATGCGAAGGTCGAGTCGGCCAGCGTGAACATCAGGCCGCCGTGGCAGATGGCGTGACCGTTGAGGAATTCGTCACGAATGCGCATCGTCATGCGTGCATAACCCGGACGCACTTCCTGCAATTCCATACCCAGCCACTGGCTCGCACGGTCGCTGCGGTACATGGCCTCGCCCGTGGCGCGGGCAAGTTCTTCCGGGGTCATCTCGCTGCTTGCCTTGGGGGCGGGGGAGGTCAGGCTCATGGTGTCTCTCGTCTTGTTATGGTGTCGGTCTCTCGCGCGGCGCGGGCGGTCTTGGCGGGCTTCGTGCATCGCTGCCGGGCTTGCGTTTGTGTTTTCCGTGCGCGGTATCCGTGATCCGCAGTCAGCGGCCTTCGAATTTCGGCGCGCGTTTCTCGAGGAATGCGTTCACGCCTTCGGCATAGTCGTACGAAGCACCCAGCGCACGTTGCCCATCGCGCTCGAGATCTAGCTGCTGGTCGAGCGTGTGGGTGGTCGATGCGTACAGCGCTTCCTTGATGGTCGCGAGCGCCCTGGTGGGTTGTGTCGCCAGGTGGACGGCAAGCTTTTGGGCTTCGGCGAGCAATGCCTCGTCGTCGACGCAGCGCCAGATCAGCCCCCACTGTTCGGCCTGCTCGGCCGAGAGCTTGTCGCCGAGCATCGCGAGCCCCATCGCGCGGGCCATGCCCACGCGCTGCGGCAGGAACCATGTGCCGCCCGTGTCGGGCACCAGACCGATCTTGACGAACGCCTGCACAAAGTTGACCGATGCGCCCGCGAGCACGATGTCGCAGGCCAGCGCCAGATTGGCGCCCGCGCCTGCGGCGATGCCGTTGACTGCCGCGATCACCGGCAGCGGCATCGCGCGCAGTTTGCGCACTAGCGGGTTGAAGTTCTCGTCGATCAGCGCGCCCAGATCGGTCGAAGCGCCCGGCGTAAAGTCGAGATCCGCCAGATCCTGCCCCGCGCAGAAGCCGCGTCCGGCACCGGTCAGCACAATAGCGCGCGCGCCTTGTGCCTGTGCGGTATCGAGGGCGTCGCGCAGTTCGGCGTGCATCTGCCGGGTGAAGCTGTTGAGCTTCTCGGGGCGATTGAGCGTGATTGTCGCGACGTTGGCTTGCAGCGTCAGTTGAACGGTGGCGGTCATCGGTGTCTTCCTCCGGGTGTCTTCTAATGTCGAGGGCGGTGCGAACGATCAGACGCGCTCGATGGCAATCGCAATGCCCTGGCCTACGCCGATGCACATCGTGCACAGAGCGAAGCGTCCGCCCGTGCGGTGCAACTGGTACATCGCGGTGGTCACCAGACGCGCGCCCGAAGCCCCCAGCGGATGGCCCAGCGCAATGGCGCCGCCGTTCGGGTTCACGCGGGCGTCGTCGTCGGCAATGCCGAGTTGGCGCAACACGGCCAGACCCTGACTCGCGAAGGCTTCGTTCAGCTCGATTACGTCGAACTGATCCAGCGTCATGTTCAATTGCTTGAGTAGCTTGAGCGTGGCCGGGGCCGGGCCGATGCCCATGATGCGCGGCGCGACACCGGCGGTCGCCATGCCGAGTACGCGTGCTCGCGGCGTGAGGCCGTGCAGCTTCGCGGCGCTTTCGCTGGCGAGCAGCAGGGCGCACGCGCCGTCGTTCACGCCCGAGGCATTGCCTGCGGTGACGGTGCCGTCCGGACGCACCACACCCTTGAGCTTGGCCAGCGACTCGAGACTGGTCGCGCGCGGGTGTTCGTCACGATCAACGACGATCGCGTCGCCCTTCTTCTGTGGGATGGAGACCGGCGTGATTTCCTGAGCGAGCGTGCCGTCGGCCTGTGCGCGCGCGGCCTTTTCCTGACTGCGCAGCGCGAAGCGGTCCTGGTCTTCGCGGTTGATCTTGAAGTCGTCGGCCACGTTTTCGGCCGTCTCCGGCATCGAATCCACGCCGTATTGCGCCTTCATCAACGGATTGATGAAGCGCCAGCCAATGGTCGTGTCGAAGATCGCGGCCTGACGCGCGAACGCGCTGTCGGCCTTGCCCATCACGAACGGCGCGCGGGTCATCGACTCTACGCCGCCGGCAATCATCAGCCCGGCTTCGCCCGCCTTGATGGCGCGCGCTGCGCTACCGATGGCGTCCATGCCCGAACCGCACAGGCGGTTGAGCGTGGCGCCCGGCACGTCGATCGGCAACTCGGCGAGCAGCGCGGCCATGCGCGCCACGTTCCGGTTGTCTTCGCCCGCCTGATTGGCGCAGCCGTAGATGACATCGTCGATCAGCGTCCAGTCGACGTTCGGATTGCGCGCCATGAGCGCTTTGAGGGGGATGGCGCCGAGGTTGTCGGCGCGAACGTCTTTCAGGGCGCCGCCGTAGCGGCCGATGGGCGTGCGGATCGCGTCGCAGATGAAGGCTTCGGTCATGATGTCTCGTTCCTGTCTTTTCTTGGGGGCGGGGTGCGCGGCGGCCGCGCGACGGCAATTGCCTATGGTAGTGGCTTACCGTCGCGTTGGCGCGTGCCGTGAGGTGCTTTGCCGCCCCCTCTATCTATATAGATGTGTCGTGACGCTCAGGCCGCACCGGTGTCGGACTTCGCCGGCACGTGGTGGCGGCTCTGTACGACACGGAAGCGATTCGCAACGAACGCCGCGTCGGCAAGGCTGGCGTTTGCCGCCGGGTTGCCGCCAGTGCCGTGGTAATCCGAGTAGGCGGCGGACTGGTTCACGAACACGCCGCCGGTCAGGTTGAGCGACAGTGCGACGCGACCTTCGATGGCGGCGTCGAGTGCCTGGGCTTCGCCTTCGGGGGTCGTCGTGTAAGCCGACAGCGTGAGGGCGCCGTGTTCTGCGGCGGTGCGCCCGGCCAGCGCGAACGCTTGTGCGCTGTTGTCGACGGCGATCACGAAGGCGATCGGGCCGAACCACTCGCGGGTGTAGACGGTGTCGTCAGCGACATCGAGGGCGACGATCAGCGGTGTGCGCACGCGGGCATCGGCAAACGCCGGGTGTTGGAGCGTCTGGCTGTCGAGCACGATGCGGCCGACTTTGCGGGCTTCGTCGATACGGGCGAGCACACCTTCGTTCTGAATCGCGCCGAGCAGTTCGACCGCCTTGGCCGGGTCGCTGCACGTTTTCTGAACGCTGCCTGCGATGGCGGCCACGACGTCGTCGAACGACACTTTGCCGTCCGGTGTCTGGATACCGTCGCGCGGAATGTAGATGTTCTGCGGCGCGGTGCACATCTGACCCGAGTACAGCGCCAGCGAGAAGCCGATGTTGCGGGCCATCCCTTTCAGGTCGTCTGTCGAATCGATCACGATCTGGTTGACACCGGCCTTCTCGGTGTAGACCTGCGCCTGACGGGCGTTGGTCTCCAGCCAGTCGCCGTTGGCGGTGCTGCCGGTGAAGTCGATCACACGCACTTCATTGCGCTTGGCCAGTTGCTGGACGATAGCGCCATCGTTCGGGTTGGTGGCGGCGAGCGTGACGACATCCGGATCGAAACCGGCTTCCTTGAGAACTTCGCGGGCAATCTTGACGGTGATGGCCAGCGGCAGAATCGCGCCCGGATGCGGCTTGACGATGACGGCGTTGCCCGTGGCCAGGCTGGCGAACAGACCCGGGTAGCCGTTCCACGTCGGGAACGTGCAGCACCCAAGCACCAATGCCACGCCGCGCGGCACGACGGTGTAGCGCTTTTCCATCGCGAGGGCCGGGTTCTTGCCTTGCGGTTTTTCCCAGTAAGCGTTTGCCGGAATGCGGCGCAGTTCGTCCCAGGCGTAAGCCACGGCTTCAAGGCCGCGATCCTGAGCGTGCGGACCGCCGGCCTGGAAGGCCATCATGAAGGCCTGGCCCGTCGTATGCATCACGGCGTTGGCCATTTCGAAGCTGCGGGCGTTCAGACGCTTGAGGATCTCAAGCGACACGCCGACCCAGGCGTCCGGCGAAGCGGCACGATACGACTTGTGGGCATCGGTCACACGGGCGAGCAGGGCATCGATCTCGAAACCGGGATAGGTCGTGCCGAGTGCAAAGCCAAACGGCGACGCCTCCTGGCCCACGCTACCCGTGCTGCCGCGCTGCTCGAGCGGGAAGGCGGCGTTCAGGTATTGCTTGAAAGCGGCTTCACCGTCGGCGGCGGCCGTTTCGCCATACGCACGCGGGCTCGGCATTTCCGTGAACGGGCTCCAGTAACCACGCGTGGCGATGGCCTGAAGGGCGCGCTCGAGAGTCTCTTGGTGTTTGGCGAAGAGGGGATGAGTCATGGTTGTGGATGTGTCCGTGTCGGGATGCGGCTGGCGGATTCGCTGTCTGCCGGCGGGCACGCTCGTGCGGGCGCGCGGCAAGACGCAGGGAACGGCACCGGGTCGTCGTCGATATGTCTCATGAACATTAATTGACCGACCGGTTGGTTTGTTAATATAGCATCAAATCTTCCGGGCGTGGCGCGCGATGATGCCGGGTTTTCCCCGACGGCTCACGCGGTATCCGGGCAGACATGGCGGCGCGCATTGCGCATGACCCGGCGCGGGTTGGCGGGCCGTTTGCTTGGCGGAACGAGAGGTGCGTGGCCGGGGGATCGATGGCATCATGCCTAACCACTGCAGTCGACGCCCGGCGAGTCCGTTACCCGGATTTGCCGCGTGCGCCGCAGCGCCGTTGCGAACCAATGGCGTGTTCATCGCCTTATGCCTGTTTCCGGCGTTTGCGAGGGTGTCATGCCCAGGCGGCGCCAGCCCCGAACCACAAGACGAGACTTTGACTGGAGGAAGAAGAGGATGACGTACGAGAACATTTTGGTGGAGACGCGCGGCCGCGTCGGTCTGATCACGCTGAATCGTCCGAAGGCGCTCAATGCGCTGAACGATGCGCTGATGGACGAGTTGGGGACCGCGCTGACCGCTTTCGACGCCGACGAGGCCATCGGTTGCGTGGTGATTACCGGTAGCGAGAAGGCGTTCGCGGCAGGGGCCGACATCGGCATGATGTCCAAGTACACCTTTGCCGACGTATTCAAGGGCGATTACATCACGCGCAATTGGGAAACCGTGCGTCGAATCCGAAAACCGGTGATTGCTGCGGTATCGGGTTTCGCCCTCGGTGGCGGGTGTGAGCTGGCGATGATGTGCGATTTCATCATCGCGGCCGACAACGCAAAGTTCGGACAACCGGAAATCAAGCTCGGCGTAATTCCGGGCGCGGGCGGCACGCAGCGTCTCACGCGCGCGGTGTCGAAAGCCAAGGCGATGGACATGTGTCTGACAGCGCGTTTCATGGACGCGACCGAGGCGGAGCGCGCTGGTCTCGTATCGCGCGTAGTGCCTGCCGACAAGCTGCTCGACGAGGCGATCGGTGCTGCCACGACCATCTGCGAATACTCGCTGCCGGTTGTGATGGCGGCCAAGGAAGCGGTCAACCGCGCGTTCGAATCGACACTCGACGAAGGCGTGCAGTTCGAGCGTCGCGTGTTCCATTCGCTCTTCGCGCTTGAGGACCAGAAGGAAGGCATGGCGGCATTCGTCGAGAAGCGCAAGCCGGTTTTCAAACATCGATGAGCTTGTCGTAAAGCCGGGATGACCTCCTGTGCGGGGGGCGTCCTATGATAGTCTGCCGGTTTTTTCAGCAAGGGACGAATCGATGGCGACTAAACGACGTGCGTTCGCGCTGGCCCTGGTCGTGGCCTCCGGGCTGCTGTTGGGGGCTTGCGGGAAGAAGGAAGAATCGGCTGCGGGCCGGTCGGTCGGACCGGATGGCGCGCAACCTGTGTACGTCGTCGGTTCGGATGCCGCTTATGCGCCATTCGAGTTTGAAACCGATACCCGCCAGATCGCTGGCTTCGATATCGATGTGATGAAGGCCGTCGCCGACAAGGCGGGCATCTCCATCCGATTCATCAATACGCCGTTCGAAGGCATCTTCAATTCGCTGGTGCAGGGGGATCGGGACATTTTGATTTCGGCCATCACGATTACAGATGAGCGCCGCAAGCAAATGGATTTCTCGACGCCTTATTTCGAGGCATCGCAGTTGATCGCCGTGCCGATCAATTCGACCGTGCAGAAGTTTGACGATCTGAAGTCGATGAAGGTCGGTGTGCAGACGGCGACCACGGGCGACGAAGTGGTTCAGAAGCTCATGGGCAAGAACAATCCGTCGGTCAAACGCTTCGAGGGCACGCCGCTGGCGATGAAGGAGCTTGAGGCGGGAGGTGTCGATGCGGTGGTGGCTGACAACGGCGTCGTGGTGAATTTCATCGCGAACAATCCGGATGCAAAATTGCGTACGGTTGCCGATAGCAGCTTCCCGAAGGAGTATTACGGCATTGCGGTGCGTAAGGGCGACACCGAGCTGTTGGCCAAGATCAACAAGGGCATTGATGCAATCAAGTCGGACGGCACGTACGACGCGATCTACGAGCGCTACTTTGGCAAGAAGTCCTGAGGTATCGCGCGCCCTATCTAAGTAGCATCGGCACCTGCGGGTGCCGATGCCTGATGAAAAAGCCCCGTCGAGACGGGGCTTTTTCATGGGTTTTCAAAATATTTTCACAAAGGGCTTGCCAGGGTTCGGGGTTTTCACTAATATCTCGTCTCTCGCAACGACAGCGACGCGGCGAAAGCAGCGACGAAGGAGAGGCGAGACGGGCTGTAAAGCCCGGTGGTTGGCGGTTTTGATGCGAGCGAGTGGCTACGGCGACGAGCGAAGAAAGCGAAAAAAACTGTTGACGACGACGAGAAGCTGCGACATAATCTCACTTCTCTGCTGCTGATGCAGCGACGCAGAAAACGAAGCGACGGCGCGGTAAGTGTGCGACGAAGCGAAGTCAGATGCGATTGATCTTTAAAAATTGAACAACCGATAAGTGTGGGCACTCGATGAATAGTGCGTCTGCTTCGGCAGATTAGCTTTAAATTTATTGAGGCTCACATAGTAATAGGTAAGTTAAGTAATTAACTTGTCAGCATACTTTGAGAGCGACCGGTTCAAGTGATTTATCACGAAAACCGAAAACAGTAACAGGTTTAAACTGAAGAGTTTGATCCTGGCTCAGATTGAACGCTGGCGGCATGCCTTACACATGCAAGTCGAACGGCAGCACGGGTGCTTGCACCTGGTGGCGAGTGGCGAACGGGTGAGTAATACATCGGAATGTACCTTGTAGTGGGGGATAGCTCGGCGAAAGCCGGATTAATACCGCATACGCTCTGAGGAGGAAAGCGGGGGACCTTCGGGCCTCGCGCTACAAGAGCAGCCGATGTCAGATTAGCTAGTTGGTGAGGTAAAAGCTCACCAAGGCGACGATCTGTAGCTGGTCTGAGAGGACGACCAGCCACACTGGGACTGAGACACGGCCCAGACTCCTACGGGAGGCAGCAGTGGGGAATTTTGGACAATGGGCGCAAGCCTGATCCAGCAATGCCGCGTGTGTGAAGAAGGCCTTCGGGTTGTAAAGCACTTTTGTCCGGAAAGAAATCCTCTGGGTTAATACCTCGGGGGGATGACGGTACCGGAAGAATAAGCACCGGCTAACTACGTGCCAGCAGCCGCGGTAATACGTAGGGTGCAAGCGTTAATCGGAATTACTGGGCGTAAAGCGTGCGCAGGCGGTTTTGTAAGACGGATGTGAAATCCCCGGGCTTAACCTGGGAACTGCATTCGTGACTGCAAGGCTAGAGTATGGCAGAGGGGGGTAGAATTCCACGTGTAGCAGTGAAATGCGTAGAGATGTGGAGGAATACCGATGGCGAAGGCAGCCCCCTGGGCCAATACTGACGCTCATGCACGAAAGCGTGGGGAGCAAACAGGATTAGATACCCTGGTAGTCCACGCCCTAAACGATGTCAACTAGTTGTTGGGGATTCATTTCCTTAGTAACGAAGCTAACGCGTGAAGTTGACCGCCTGGGGAGTACGGTCGCAAGATTAAAACTCAAAGGAATTGACGGGGACCCGCACAAGCGGTGGATGATGTGGATTAATTCGATGCAACGCGAAAAACCTTACCTACCCTTGACATGTACGGAATCCTGCTGAGAGGTGGGAGTGCTCGAAAGAGAACCGTAACACAGGTGCTGCATGGCTGTCGTCAGCTCGTGTCGTGAGATGTTGGGTTAAGTCCCGCAACGAGCGCAACCCTTGTCCTTAGTTGCTACGCAAGAGCACTCTAAGGAGACTGCCGGTGACAAACCGGAGGAAGGTGGGGATGACGTCAAGTCCTCATGGCCCTTATGGGTAGGGCTTCACACGTCATACAATGGTCGGTACAGAGGGTCGCCAAGCCGCGAGGTGGAGCTAACCCCAGAAAACCGATCGTAGTCCGGATCGCAGTCTGCAACTCGACTGCGTGAAGCTGGAATCGCTAGTAATCGCGGATCAGCATGTCGCGGTGAATACGTTCCCGGGTCTTGTACACACCGCCCGTCACACCATGGGAGTGGGTTTTGCCAGAAGTAGGTAGCCTAACCGTAAGGAGGGCGCTTACCACGGCAGGATTCATGACTGGGGTGAAGTCGTAACAAGGTAGCCGTAGGGGAACCTGCGGCTGGATCACCTCCTTTCTAGAGCAAGCACTGGAAGTTGAGTGTTCACGCTTATCGGTTGTTGACTGCGTAGATCTAAGTCGGGTCTGTAGCTCAGGTGGTTAGAGCACCGTCTTGATAAGGCGGGGGTCGAAGGTTCAAGTCCTTCCAGACCCACCAAGCTAACCACCGCCTGACCAAGTCAGATGGTAACTGGCTTGAAATGGGGGCATAGCTCAGCTGGGAGAGCACCTGCTTTGCAAGCAGGGGGTCGTCGGTTCGATCCCGTCTGCCTCCACCAATTCCTTAGATCGCACATCGATGTCAGTCAAAAGCTTTTACGTCTGCAGTAAATCCCAATGGTGATGAAACGTGAATGTTTTTGAATGACAGCAATGTCATGCAGTATTTGTTCTTTAACAATTTAGAAGAAGTAGTAGTACAACGGAAGCGCGTTAGAGATGGCGCGTGGAAATTGTACGGGTTGTGATTGTATCAACCAGTATTTAAGTGATCGAAAGATGACTTGGAATACGGCACAACGCGATAACTCAACCTATAGCTGGAAGACATTCTGGTTATAGGGTCAAGCGAATAAGTGCATGTGGTGGATGCCTTGGCGATTACAGGCGATGAAGGACGCGATAGCCTGCGAAAAGTTGTGGGGAGCTGGCAAATAAGCATTGATCCACAAATGTCCGAATGGGGAAACCCGGCCTTTTAGGTCATCCTAGACTGAATACATAGGTCTAGCGAAGCGAACGCGGCGAACTGAAACATCTAAGTAGCTGCAGGAAAAAAAATCAACCGAGATTCCCAAAGTAGTGGCGAGCGAAATGGGACCAGCCTTCAAGATTTAGCACCGGTGTTATCAAAACGGAATGGAAAGTCCGGCCATAGTGGGTGATAGCCCCGTATGAGAAAACCCTGGTGTGGAACTAAGCTTGAGATAAGTAGGGCGGGACACGTGAAATCCTGTCTGAAGATGGGGGGACCATCCTCCAAGGCTAAATACTCGTAATCGACCGATAGTGAACCAGTACCGTGAGGGAAAGGCGAAAAGAACCCCGGGAGGGGAGTGAAATAGATCCTGAAACCGCATGCATACAAACAGTCGGAGCCTCGAAAGGGGTGACGGCGTACCTTTTGTATAATGGGTCAGCGACTTACATTCAGTGGCAAGCTTAACCGAATAGGGAAGGCGTAGCGAAAGCGAGTCCGAATAGGGCGTTCAGTCGCTGGGTGTAGACCCGAAACCAAGTGATCTATCCATGGCCAGGATGAAGGTGCGGTAACACGTACTGGAGGTCCGAACCCACTAATGTTGAAAAATTAGGGGATGAGCTGTGGATAGGGGTGAAAGGCTAAACAAACTTGGAAATAGCTGGTTCTCTCCGAAAACTATTTAGGTAGTGCCTCGTGTATCACCTTCGGGGGTAGAGCACTGTCATGGTTGAAGGGTCCATTGCGGATTACTTCGCCATAGCAAACTCCGAATACCGAAGAGTGCAATCACGGGAGACAGACATCGGGTGCTAACGTCCGGTGTCAAGAGGGAAACAACCCAGACCGCCAGCTAAGGTCCCTAAATATTGCTAAGTGGGAAACGAAGTGGGAAGGCTAAAACAGTCAGGAGGTTGGCTTAGAAGCAGCCACCCTTTAAAGAAAGCGTAATAGCTCACTGATCGAGTCGTCCTGCGCGGAAGATGTAACGGGGCTAAGCAATATACCGAAGCTGCGGATGCGAGCTTGCTCGCATGGTAGGAGAGCGTTCTGTAAGCCTGTGAAGGTGTCTTGTAAAGGATGCTGGAGGTATCAGAAGTGCGAATGCTGACATGAGTAGCGATAAAGGGGGTGAAAGGCCCCCTCGCCGTAAGCCCAAGGTTTCCTACGCAACGTTCATCGGCGTAGGGTGAGTCGGCCCCTAAGGCGAGGCAGAGATGCGTAGCTGATGGGAAGCAGGTTAATATTCCTGCACCGTCGTATGATGCGATGGGGGGACGGATCGCGGAAGGTTGTCCGGGTGTTGGAAGTCCCGGTCCCTGCAGTGGAGAAGGCGCTTAGGCAAATCCGGGCGCGTAATTCAAGGCTGTGGGGCGAGCGAACTTGTTCGCGAAGCAATTGGAAGTGGTTCCAAGAAAAGCCTCTAAGCTTCAGTCATACGAGACCGTACCGCAAACCGACACAGGTGGGCGAGATGAGTATTCTAAGGCGCTTGAGAGAACTCGGGAGAAGGAACTCGGCAAATTGGTACCGTAACTTCGGGATAAGGTACGCCCTTGTAGCTTGACTGGCCTGCGCCAGAAGGGTGAAGGGGTTGCAATAAACTGGTGGCTGCGACTGTTTAATAAAAACACAGCACTCTGCAAACACGAAAGTGGACGTATAGGGTGTGACGCCTGCCCGGTGCCGGAAGATTAAATGATGGGGTGCAAGCTCTTGATTGAAGTCCCGGTAAACGGCGGCCGTAACTATAACGGTCCTAAGGTAGCGAAATTCCTTGTCGGGTAAGTTCCGACCTGCACGAATGGCGTAACGATGGCCACACTGTCTCCTCCCGAGACTCAGCGAAGTTGAAGTGTTTGTGATGATGCAATCTACCCGCGGCTAGACGGAAAGACCCCATGAACCTTTACTGTAGCTTTGCATTGGACTTTGAACCGGTCTGTGTAGGATAGGTGGGAGGCTTTGAAGCAGGAACGCTAGTTTCTGTGGAGCCGTCCTTGAAATACCACCCTGGCTTGTTTGAGGTTCTAACCTAGGTCCGTAATCCGGATCGGGGACAGTGCATGGTAGGCAGTTTGACTGGGGCGGTCTCCTCCCAAAGTGTAACGGAGGAGTACGAAGGTACGCTAGGTACGGTCGGAAATCGTGCTGATAGTGCAATGGCAAAAGCGTGCTTAACTGCGAGACTGACAAGTCGAGCAGGTGCGAAAGCAGGTCATAGTGATCCGGTGGTTCTGTATGGAAGGGCCATCGCTCAACGGATAAAAGGTACTCTGGGGATAACAGGCTGATACCGCCCAAGAGTTCATATCGACGGCGGTGTTTGGCACCTCGATGTCGGCTCATCTCATCCTGGGGCTGTAGCCGGTCCCAAGGGTATGGCTGTTCGCCATTTAAAGAGGTACGTGAGCTGGGTTTAAAACGTCGTGAGACAGTTTGGTCCCTATCTGCCGTGGGCGTTGGAAGTTTGAAGGGGGCTGCTCCTAGTACGAGAGGACCGGAGTGGACGAACCTCTGGTGTACCGGTTGTCACGCCAGTGGCATCGCCGGGTAGCTATGTTCGGAAGAGATAACCGCTGAAAGCATCTAAGCGGGAAACTCGCCTTAAGATGAGACTTCCCTAGGAACTCGATTCCTTTGAAGGGTCGTTCAAGACCAGGACGTTGATAGGTCAGGTGTGGAAGCGCAGTAATGCGTTAAGCTAACTGATACTAATTGCCCGTAAGGCTTGATCCTATAACCAGTGTGTTTTCCCTGGTTTGAGTGACGTGTGTGCGCCAAATGGCGCTGATACATTCACAACCCAAACTACATGATGTACTACGCTTCTTCTGAATTGGTTTTGTTGCACGCCTAGTGCAGCAGAACATACAAGTTATGCCTGATGACCATAGCGAGTTGGAACCACCCCTTCCCATCCCGAACAGGACCGTGAAACGACTCCACGCCGATGATAGTGCGGATACCCGTGTGAAAGTAGGTAATCGTCAGGCTCCCCTAAAAACCCCTTGCTACAACGCGTAGCAAGGGGTTTTTGCTTTGTGCGCGTCCAATGGCTCAAGGGATACTTCCTTTGAAATTCCCCGCGCGATTCATCGGCTTGGGGAGCCTCGGCAGCATGATGTGAAATTCCCGATAGATCGGCGTCCATTTCTCGCTTAGCATTCGACCACGGGGTTAGTGAAGTTCGTGGAGAGAAACAGGTGGTAAATCAGGATCGGGGCATGCGCCACGCAAAGTGGTGCGCAAGAACGGCATATTTCGGTGCCGCAATGGTCATGTCGGGAATTGTTGGATGCACCTCGCCAGGCGCATCTTCAACGCGCACCTCGACAATCGCCATGCAGATGCAAAGCAACGAAATTGCTCCGCTTTCCGCTGCCGTGAATTCAGAGGGATTGCCCCCGCATTGGGAGACTTATCTGGTCACCCGGAAAAAGAGGCTCACCGACTACCAGCAAACTACCGATAGTGATGGAATTGCCGTAGTTCGTGCAACCGTCGATGGGTCGGCATCCGGAATCGCTCAAAAGCTCGACATCCCCGTGTATCCCGGCGCGAAATTGACATGGCGTTGGCGTGCCGATGCCATGCCCGCCAAGGCCGATATTCGTACGAAGCAATTCGACGACGCGCCTGTACGCATCGCGCTCGCATTCGATGGCGATGGGGCGAAACTCACCGTACAGGATCATTTGCACAGAGAACTGGCCCGCTTGGTGAGTGGGCGAGAATTGCCCTTCGCGACGTTGATGTACACGTGGGGAGACGACAAGTTCGCTGCGGATGAGGTCATCGCGAATCCCTATACCGGACGTATCCGCTCCGTAGTTGTCGAGCGTGGGGAAGCGAATCTCGGGAGATGGCAGACCTATTCCCGTGATATCGCCAAGGATTACGAGAAGGCATTTGGCGAGCCTCCGGGACGTCTGATTGGTATCGCCATCATGAGTGATGGCGACAATACCCAGTCGAAGTTCACGGCCTGGTACGGTGACATCCGCTTGGAAACGGACGGCATCCCCACGACTACCGCCGCTAAATAGGTAGCTTGGGCGGCCTCCGGCGACGTTGAGAAAGAAAAGGCCGGCATGTCATTTGCCGGCCTTTTTATTGAAATCCGGACGACCGGATCACAACAGCTTACTGATCGCGTCCAAAATACGTTTCGACCAGTTTCACCCAATAGGTGCCGCCGAGTGGGAGCAGGTCGTCGTTGAAGTCGTAGCTGGCGTTGTGCAGATTGCATGGCCCGAGGCCGTGCCCCGAGTCTCGGTGCGTGCCGTCGCCATTGCCGATGAATACATAGGCACCGGGCTTTTCGAGGAGCATGAACGAGAAATCCTCCGCGCCCATCGTCGGTTCGACCTTGTCGTTGACGTTTTCGTCACCGACTACCTCGCGCATAACGTCGGCACATAGTGCCGCCATGGCCGGGTCGTTGATTGTCGGCGGATAGTTGCGGTGGAATTCGATTTCCGCAGAACAGCCGAGGCCCTTGGCGACGAACTCGGAAATCTCGCGCAGACGCGATTCAATGAGATCTAGCACTTCGATCGAGAACGTGCGGATCGTACCGCCCAGCCATGCCAGATCGGGCACCACATTTGTAGCATCGCCCGCATGGATCTGCGTGATGGACAGCACTGCGGCGTCGATCGGGCGTTTATTGCGCGTGATGATGCTCTGCAAGGCCTGCGCCACCTGAACGGCTGCAATGACCGGATCGATCCCCGCATTCGGAATGCCTGCGTGGGTCCCCTTGCCGCGAATGGTGATCTTGAATTCGTTGCTCGAGGCCATCATCGGGCCCGGCGTTACTGCAAAGGTGCCGGTCGGCACGCCCGGCCAGTTATGCATACCGAACACAGCCTGCATAGGGAAGCGTTCGAACAGGCCATCCTTGATCATCTCGCGTGCCCCGCCGCCACCTTCTTCGGCCGGTTGGAAAATCAGATAAACAGTGCCATCGAAATTGCGGTGCTTCTGAAGATATTGCGCTGCGGCAAGCAACATCGCCGTATGGCCATCGTGGCCGCAGGCGTGCATCTTGCCATCATGTTTGGACGCGTGTTCGAACGTGTTGGCTTCATGAATCGGCAGGGCATCCATGTCGGCGCGCAGACCGATAGCACGGTCGCTGCTGCCATTCTTGATGATGCCGACGAGCCCGGTTTTACCCAGTCCGCGATGGATGGGGATGCCCCACTTGGTCAACGTCTCGGCAACGACGTCGGACGTACGCTTTTCTTCGAAACAAAGTTCGGGGTGCGCGTGAATGTCGCGTCGGATAGTCTGAATTTCGCCGCGAGCGGCGTCGATTTCTGGAATGAGCTTCATGACGGGGATTCCTGCAAGACGCAATGGCTCATCTTACCCCTAATAGCCTGGGCTGGCATCCTGGTAGGAAATGCCCGAACCAAGCCTCGGATGTATCTGGAAATATGCCGCGAATGCCCGTGTGGCGGGGCGAGGCGAGAACGAACGTAATACAATGGCGCCAGCGTCCCACCGTTGCAGGACGCAGCAATTCGGTAGAGAGAGGAATAGTTCCATGACGACCAACACCCATGTCGTTCGGGCCGCATGCCCGCATGACTGTCCCGATACATGTGCGTTGCACGTCACCGTGGAAAATGGCGTCGCGATCAAGGTCCAGGGGGATCCTGACCATCCGACGACGAAGGGCGTCCTGTGCACGAAAGTCTCGCGTTATACCGAGAGAACCTATCATCCGGATCGCCTGTTGTATCCGCTCAAACGCGTCGGCCCGAAAGGCGGTGGGCAATTCGTGCGGGTCAGTTGGGATCAGGCGCTCGATGAGATTGCCGCCCGACTGAGCGCCATTGCAGCGCGCGAACCCGAGGCCATCCTGCCTTACAGCTATGCCGGTACGATGGGATTCGTGCAGGGCGAATCGATGGCTGCGCGTTTCTTCAACAAGCTTGGGGCGTCTGAACTCGATCGCACGATCTGCGCGAGTGCAGGAGCGGCGGGGCTGCGATACACCTACGGAGCAGGCGTTGGCATGCACGTCGAGCATTTCGTCGACAGCAAGCTGATTCTGATCTGGGGCAGCAATCCGATTACGTCGAGCGTCCATTTCTGGGCAATTGCGCAGGAAGCGAAGCGCCGTGGCGCGAAGCTGATCGCCATTGATCCCTATCGTTCGCTGACTGCCGAGAAATGCCACCAGCATATTGCTTTGTTGCCGGGTACGGATGCCGCATTGGCACTGGGCATGATGCACGTGCTGATTGCAGAGGATCGGGTCGATCACGAGTACATTGCCCGGTATACGGTGGGTTATGCCGAGCTTAAGGACCGTGTGCGGAGCTATACACCAGCGCGTGTTGCGCAAATCTGCGGCATCAGCGAGGAGACGATCACAACGCTGGCGCGCGAGTATGCGAGCGCGAAACCCGCGGCGATTCGGCTGAACTACGGTATGCAGCGCGCCAAAGGCGGTGGTCAGGCAACACGCGCCGTCGCATGCCTTCCGGCACTGATCGGCGCCTGGCGCGATCCGGCCGGAGGGATGCTGATGTCGACGTCCGGCTACGCGCCTGTCGACGCGATGGCGCAGGCGCGTCCGGATCTGCGGCCTCAGCAGGGCAAGCCGGCACGCGTGGTCAACATGAGCGCCATTGGCGATGCGCTTTGCCACCCGGGCGACGAATCGTTTGGTCCGAAGATCGAAGCGCTGGTGGTCTATAACAGCAACCCCGTTGCGGTGGCTCCCGAGTCGGGCAAAGTTGCTGCCGGCTTCGGCCGGGAGGATCTCTTTACGGTAGTGTTGGAACATTTCCAGACCGATACCGCCGATTATGCCGACTTCGTATTGCCGGCAACGACGCAGCTCGAACATCTGGATATTCACAAGGCATACGGACACACCTACCTGCTGGCGAACAATCCGGCGATCGCACCGCTCGGTGAAGCCAAGCCCAACTCGGAAATCTTCCGTCTCCTGGCGCAACGTATGGGGTGGCAGGATCCCTGTTTCTCCGACACCGACGATCAACTGGCAGAGCAATCCATTCGTTGGAACGATGCCCGCATGGCAAACAGTGACTGGGAGACCCTCAAGCGCGATGGATGGATTCGCTATGATCTTCCGGAGGCGCCATTTGCGAACGGGCAATTCTATACGCCATCGGGTAAATGCGAGTTCTATTCCGAACGCATGTTGCAGGAGGGCTTCGACCCATTGCCCGATTGGGTGCCACCGTATGAATCGGTCGCCAGCAATCCTGAATTAGCGGCCCGCTATCCGCTGGCGATGATCTCTCCGCCGGCGCGCAATTTCCTGAATTCGAGCTTCGTGAACGTCGATAGCCTGCGAGCATCGGTCGGCGAACCGACTCTGGACATCCATCCGTCGGACGCTGCCCCTCGTGGCATTGTGGACGGCGTTGGCGTTCGGATTTTCAATGATCGCGGCACGCTAAACGCCAAGGCCAGGGTCACGGAGAAGGCGCGCGAGGGGGTCGTCGTCGGCCTGTCTATCTGGTGGAAAAAGCTCGCGCCGGACGGCAAGAACGCCAACGAAGTCACGAGCCAGCAACTCACCGATCTTGGCCGTGCGCCGACGTTCTACGATTGTCTGGTCGAGGTTGCACCGGTATAAGCCCGGTGGATTTCAGGCTAACGTCGAGGGCCTCGCGATGCCGATCTTGTTTGAGATGGGGATGACGTTTTGCCGCTGGCGGGGTCGTGCGCTCGTGGCGATAGTGGCAGGATCGAACCTGCTGCTCGGTCTGGGCGGGTGTAGTCAGGTTGGCTATTATGCCCAATCGATCAACGGGCACTTTACCGTGCTGCATGAGGCGCGACCTGTGTCGGACCTGCTGGCCGATCCATCGATCGATTCGCGATTACGTACGCGCCTTGTCGACGCGGAGCAAATTCGCAGCTACGCGGTATCGGCGCTCGGTGAACCGGATAACGGGAGTTATCGCAGCTATGCGGACCTGAAGCGTCCGTTCGTTGTCTACAACGTCTTCGCGGCCCCTTCGCTCTCGCTCAAGCTACGGGAGTCCTGCCTGCTGGTTGTCGGCTGCGTCGAGTACCGCGGCTACTATTCACGCGAATCTGCCGAGGCCTATGCCGCCGAGTTGCATCGCGACGGTTGGGAAACATTCGTTGCAGGCGTTCCAGCGTATTCCACGCTCGGCTATTTCGACGATCCGCTGCTGAATACCTTCATTTATCTTCCGCGTGCGGAAGTGGCGCGAATGATCTTTCACGAGCTTGCCCACCAGATTTTATTTGTCCGAGGCGACACGGCATTCAATGAGTCGTTTGCCGTGACGGTGGAGACCGTGGGTGTCCAGCGCTGGCTCGCGGCGCACCCCGAGGCAGCGATGGACTATGAGCGATACGACGCGCACCGGCGTCAGTTCCGGAAGCTAGTGGAAAGTTATCGCAAACGTCTGGAAGCGCTCTACGCTGGTCCGGAAGCGGATGCAGAGAAAGCGGCTGGCAAAGAGGCCATCTTCGAGCGCATGCGCGCCGACTATGAGGCGTTGAAAGCGTCCTGGGGGGGATATAAGGGCTTCGATCTATGGTTTTCCACCGATTTGAACAACGCGAAGATTGGGTCCTTCGCGACGTACAACCAATGGGTGCCAGCATTCATGGCGCTGCTCGCACGGCAGCACGGCGATTTGCCCAAGTTTTACGCAGCAGTCAAAGCCATGTCCAAACGACCGGAAGCCGAGCGCAACGAGGCACTCGCCGTGCTGGATAAGACCCCGGAGGCGGCTATGGCACGAGCTTCGCTGGAACGCCCAATGCAGGCGGGGCGATAAGCCAAATTGCGCAGTCCCTCGCTTTTTCCAGGCGGGTCACCGTTGAACACGCGACTCGCAGTGCCAAACCGCATTCGGCGACTATGGCGCGCTAACCGATCACGGACTTCAGGTCTCCCAGCAACGCGTAGAGCTGCTGTTGGCGATCTTCCGGCAACTGCCCCAAACGCTGCTCGATCCATGTCTCGTGCGCCCGGGCCATATTGGAGAACGCTTTTTTGCCGCGGGGCGTGAGTTTGATCAGGAAGGCACGCCGGTCGTTGACCACCGTCTCGCGCGTCACCCAGCCTTCTTTCTCCAACTGATCAGTGATGCCGGTGACATTCCCGCCAGTGACCATCATCCGCTTGCTCAATTCGCCCATCTTCAGGCCTTCCGGATGGCGGTCGAGCTGTGCCAGCAGGTCGAAGCGCGGCAATGTGCAATCGAATTCCTGGCGCAAACGCGAACGGATATCCGTCTCGATCATGTTCGCGCAAGTGAGCAGCCGCAACCACAGACGCAGGGCGTCGTGCTCGCGATCGTGGGCTCGCGTTTCGAGATCGAGAGAGTCGGAGTCGGCGAGGCTCATGGTCGGGGAATAAAATTTACAGTATGGAAATTTTAGGTTTGAAATAAACGCTCGGTCAAGCTGGGGGTGCTACGAGGTCGGAGACATTTTTCAGAGGCAGGGGATCCGGTCGCAGCAATAAAAAAGGGCACCCGAAGGTGCCCTTTCGTCAAACAAAGACTAAGTGACAGAAGCTGTCAGCTTAGAACTTGTGACGGATACCAGCCGTGACTGCGAACTGATTCGAGCTGTTCGAGAAGCCCAGACCGTTCAACGAAGCGCCACCAGGAGCGTCGTCGTTGGCGTGTTGCCACAGACCAACCAGGTACGTGTCCGTGCGCTTCGACAGGAAGTAGTCGACGCCCAGGTTGACTTGGTGGTACTTCGGCGACGTGCCGTTCTTGCTGCCAATCGCACCGTTGATCGTCGACCACGTGTACGTGTACGAAGCGCCCAGTTGCAGAGCCGGGGTCAGCATGTACTTAGCATTCAGTTCGGCGTTGTCGAACTTCCAGCTGCCGCCACCGATGTATTGGTACACGCTGTGGGCGTACACCAGACCGATGGTAGCCGGGCCGAAGGCGTACGAACCGCCTGCCGATGCGATCCATGCCTTGTCGCTAGCGCCGCCAGCCGTCATGGCCGTCGTCGTGTCGCCCGAACCCGTGTTAGCCAGCACGCCCGAACCGTTGCTGCCCGGCGAACCGAGGTACAAGTAGCCAGCGCCGAACGACAGCGGGCCGTTAGCGTAGCCTGCGCCGAACGAGTAAGCGCGGTTGTTAGCGAAGCCCGTACCCGTC
Source organism: Pandoraea apista (assembly GCF_001465595.2). Classification (NCBI taxonomy): domain Bacteria; kingdom Pseudomonadati; phylum Pseudomonadota; class Betaproteobacteria; order Burkholderiales; family Burkholderiaceae; genus Pandoraea; species Pandoraea apista. The sequence continues at coordinate 678,995 of NZ_CP013481.2, forward strand.
GTGCCGTTGTTGGCCGAGTTCGAGAAGCCGTACATACCGCCAGCGCTGAAGCCGCCGTAGTTGACCGACGTGTACTTGACACTGTTGTTCACGCGGAACGAGTTGTTCAAGTTGTCGTTATCGAACGGGTGAGCGCCCGCGAACGTCGACCATTGGCTGCCCGAAGCGTACGGACCAACGAAGTCAACCACGGAGTCGTACTGACGACCGATGGTCAACGTACCAGCCGTTGCGCTGCTCAGACCAACGTAAGCTTGACGACCGAACATGCGACCGTTCTGGCCCAGCGTGCCGTTGCCCAGGGTGAAGCCGTTTTCCAACACGAAGATCGCCTTCAGGCCACCACCGAGGTCTTCAGCACCCTTCAGGCCCCAACGCGAACCTTGCAGGTTGCCGTTGGCGAACTGGAAGTTCTTCGAAGCGTTACCCGTGCCAGCCAGGCTACCGCCAGTCTTGCTGACATACTGCACGCCAGCGTCGATGATACCGTACAGGGTCACGCTGCTTTGAGCGTGAGCAGCGCCAGCGAATGCGCCGAGCACACCCAGAGCGAGAAGCGACTTTTTCATTGAGTGATCTCCAAAGGATTGTGAGATTTGTTTAACAAGGTCACTAGTGATAACGTCCTTGCTAATCAACTTCGCGAGAAGTTGGACGTAATGTAACAAATTCAATGTGGGCGGCAAAGGAAAAGGCCGGTTTTACGCGGGTTTGCGGCATCCTTTGTTTCGTTTACGCAACAGCCCGGAAACCGGCGTCCAGCGGGGATTTCATGCGTTTGCGCCCGCGCAAGGCACGCCGGATAAAGGGGCGTATCATCGGCGGCGGACGCGAATGAATCGTCCTTTGTCCCACATTGTGAAAAATTGAGGTGAGTTGAAAGTACGATGTTCTCCGACAGCCTGATTTCCGAACTTGACCGCGGCCTGCGAGCGATTGCCGGTATTACCCAAGCTTCCCGCCCGACGCCTGCGCCTGCGACCTCTCTGGATGGCGACCCCGTTGGCGACGATGCCCTGACGTCGCAAGAGCGTCGTCATGTGGCTGGCCTCATGCGGGTGAACCACGTTGGCGAGGTTTGCGCACAGGCGCTCTATCAGGCGCAGAAGCTGGCAACGAAGCGTCCGGAACTGAGGGCGGCCTTCGAGCACGCCGGGAAGGAAGAAGAGGACCACCTCGCGTGGACGGCCCACCGTCTCTCGGAACTGGGTTCGCGCCCCAGCCTGCTTAATCCGCTCTGGTACGCCGGGGCGTTCGCCATTGGCTTCGTCGCAGGCAAGTGCGGCGACAAGGTCAGTTTGGGCTTCGTGTCGGAGACGGAGCGCCAGGTGGAGCATCACCTTGAGAGCCACCTGGACGATCTGCCGCCGCACGATCTGCGCTCGCGCGCCATCGTCGACCAGATGCGCATCGACGAAATCGAACACGGTCAGGCCGCGCGCGATGCCGGCGGGGTCGACCTGCCCGTGCCAGTGCAGCGAGTCATGCGTGCGGCCGCCAAGGTCATGACGACGACCGCCTACTATATATAGACAGAGCGTCTGCACGTCTCCCCGAAAGACCCCTACCTTCCCAGTCGATCTCCTCTTGCGCGACGCATGCCGGCCGGTAATTGCCCGGCCCTGTCACGGCGTGAGCGCGCACTACCCGGTATCGATAGTGCTGGCGGGCCTCCCACGAGGTGATGCCCAAAGTTTGAGGTTCCACTTTCACTATCGCAGTTATGTCTTTAATTTTCCTGACAAAATTCCGTTTTCCGGCTTTAGGAAAGTGAGCTAAGTCATTGTTCTGTCTGGCAAATTCACTCCTAAAAAAGGGTGAAAGGCTTGACCGGCCAAACACTCTCCTCTAAAGTGGGAAATAGTGTGAGAAAGTGTATTTTTGTGTGGTGTAAGGCACAAAATCTTTCTCGTTCGGCATGACGGGCAGGCGGACGAAACCTCACGGGAGCGCACGTGTTTCAGGGAGCCTCAGCACTTTCACTCGATGCAAAGGGACGGATGTCGATTCCGGCCCGGCATCGTGACGTGCTTCAAGGCGACGCTGAAGGCAAGGTGACGATCACCAAGCACCCCGACGGATGTTTGCTGCTGTTTCCGCGTCCCGAATGGGAAATCTTCCGCGGCAAGATCGCCGCACTGCCGATGGACGCGCACTGGTGGCGACGCATCTTCCTGGGCAATGCTGCCGACGTCGAGATGGATTCGGCGGGCCGTGTCCTGGTGGCGCCGGAGTTGCGTGCAGCTGCGGGCATGGACAAGGAAGTCATGCTGCTTGGCATGGGCAGTCACTTTGAACTCTGGGATGCCGCGACGTATGCCGCCAAGGAACAGGCGGCGATGGCGCAAGGTATGCCGGAAGCACTGAAAAACTTCACTTTTTGACAGATCAGGTGGTCCGACGAGCATGGCGCACGCGGTGGAAACGGTAATGCAGCACCGCACGGTCCTGCTGGAGGAGGCCGTGGATGCCTTGCTGTGGCGCGACGACGGCGTATACGTCGACGGCACGTTCGGCAGAGGCGGACACAGTCGCAGGATTCTGGAGCGGCTCGGTCCCAAGGGGAAGCTGATCGCATTCGACAAGGATCCCCAAGCGATCGCGGAGGCGGCAAATATTGCCGATCCGCGATTTTCGATTGAACACGAAAGCTTCGCGACGTTGCGCGAGGCGTTGGCCCGACGCGGTATCGACAAGGTGTCGGGGGTTTTGCTGGACCTGGGCGTCTCGTCGCCGCAGTTCGACGACCCTGCGCGTGGATTCAGTTTTCGTTTCGACGGCCCGCTCGACATGCGCATGGATCCCACGCGCGGCGAGTCGGCTGCCGACTGGCTGGCCCGGGCAACGCTGGAAGAAATCACGGAGGTCATCAAGGACTATGGGGAAGAACGGTTTGCTTTTCAGATTGCAAAGGCGCTTGTTGCTCGCCGGGCAAACGCCGACCACCTTGGTCCACTCGTCAGCACTCGCGAGCTTGCCGCGATCGTGGCGGGCGCCGTCAAGACCCGTGAGAAGGGCAAGGATCCGGCAACACGCACCTTTCAGGCTCTACGGATTCACGTCAATCAAGAGCTTGCGGACTTGCAGATAGCACTCGACGTGGCGGCCGATGTCCTCGAAACGGGAGGCAGACTCGTGGCGATCAGCTTTCATTCGCTGGAAGACCGCATCGTGAAGCGCTTCGTGCAAGCGCGAACGAGCGCGCCGGCGGTAGATCGCCGCGTGCCTTTGCGCGCCCACGAAATTCCCGAGCCGCCCTTTAAATCCAGTCGTAAGGTCAAGCCGTCCGCCGAAGAGGTGGAGGCTAACCCGCGTGCGCGCTCGGCGATCATGCGGGTCATGGAGCGGGTGGCAACATGAGCCGGCTCAATATTCTTCTGCTCGCGCTGCTTATCGGCTGCGCGTTGTCGCTGATCAATGCGCAGTACCGCGCGCGCGGAACGTTCGTGGAACTCAACCGCGAGCAGGCGCTCGAGCATCAACTGCTGCAGGACTGGGATCGTCTCCAGTACGAGCAGAGTGCGCAGAGCAAGAGCGCGCGTATCGAAAGCGTGGCGCGCAGCGATCTGAAGATGCAGGCCGTCTCGCCCGGCCGCACGCAATACCTGTCAGCACCGGCCGGTAGCGCCGGCGCGATGGTGGATGTCCCGGTGCCCACGGCGAGCGCCGCGTCTGCCCCGGCGAGCGGAGGCAAGCGATGATTCGCCGCAAAGACGCCAAGGCCAAGACCAAGGATGTGCAGTTCTCTGCCAGCCCGGTCCTGTCCGTGCGTCTGCCGATGTGGCGCTCGAAGATGCTCGTCTTTGTGATCTTCGGCGCGTTTGCGTCGCTGGTCGCGCGTGCCTTCTGGATTCAGGGGCCGGGCAACGCCTTCTATCAACGTCAGGGCGAGAGCCGTTACGAACGCACACTGGAAATGTCCGCCACGCGCGGCAAAGTGTTCGACCGTAACGGGCAGGTGCTCGCCACCAGTCTGCCCGTCAAGGCCATCTGGGCTATCCCCGAAGACGTGCCCGACGACGTTTCGGCGCAGCAGATTCGCCAGCTCGCGCGTTTGCTCGAGATGAGCGAGCCGGATCTGCGCCGCAAGCTCAATCAGGAAAAGAGCTTCGTCTACGTGAAGCGTCAGGTATTGCCGGACGTGGCCAAGCAGGTCGCCGATCTGGACATCCCCGGCATTTATCAGCGCAAGGAGTACAAGCGCTTCTATCCGGAAGGCGAGATTGCTGCGCACGTAGTCGGCTTCACGAACGTTGAGGATATCGGGCAGGAAGGCGTCGAGCTTTCGATGCAGAAGGATCTGGCCGCCACGCCCGGCAGTCGCCGCGTGATCAAGGATCGTCTGGGCCGCGTGGTCGAGGACATCGATATTCTGGCGCAGCCGCGCGACGGTCACGACATTACGCTCTCGATCGACAGCAAGATCCAGTTCCTCGCCTACAGCGAACTGAAAGACGCCATCGAGCGCACCGGTGCGAAAGCCGGCAGCGCCGTGGTGCTCGACGTTCGCACGGGTGAGGTGCTCGCGCTGGTGAATCTCCCGACGTACAACCCGAACAATCGCACGAACCTGACCGGCGCGCAGTTGCGCAACCGAGTCATTACCGACACGTTCGAGCCCGGTTCGATCATGAAGCCGATTACGGTCGCCGCCGCCATCGAGAACGGTTACGTGAAGCCGACCTCGACCGTCATGACCACTGGCCGGGCGACCTTTTTCGGCGCAACGATTACTGACACACACGACTACGGTTTGCTCACCGTGGCAGGCGTTATCCAGAAGTCGAGCAACATCGGCACGGCCAAGCTCGCGTTGCAGATGAAGCCGCAGGAAATGTGGGACATGTTCACGAGCGTGGGCCTCGGTCAGGCACCCAAACTCGGCTTCCCCGGCGCCGTGGCGGGACGTCTGCGTCCGGCCAAGAGCTGGCGTCCGATCGAGCAGGCGACGATGGGCTACGGCTATGGCTTGTCGGCTTCGCTGATTCAGCTTGCGCGTGCCTACACCGTGTTCGCGCACGACGGCGAACTCCTGCCCATCTCCATCTACAAGACGGACGGCAGTGTAGTGAAAGGCACGCCGGTCATCTCGCCGGCAACGGCCCGTGAAGTGCGCAAGATGCTGGAGATGGTGACTTCGCCCGGCGGTACCGCTACGCGCGCCCAGGTAGTTGGCTATCGCGTGGGCGGCAAGACCGGTACCGCTTACAAGCAGTCGGGCAAGGGATACGACAAGAGCAAGTACCGCGCATCGTTCGTGGGCATGGCGCCGATGTCGGAGCCGCGCGTGATCGTGGCTGTCACGCTCGACGAGCCGGGCCGCGGTTCGCACTACGGCGGCGTGGCTGCCGGTCCGGTGTTTGCTGCCATTGTGGGCGGCACGCTGCGATCGCTGAATGTGGTGCCGGATTCGCCGGTGACGAAGCTCGTGGTGAGCGACAAGGTAGAGGAGAGCGAGCCATGGGCACCGTGACCCCGACGCCTCAGACTCCGGCCACGCTCGCCATGATCGCGGACGCCACCGAGCGCGCCACGCTCGCGCAGGCATGGGACTGGCTGCGCCGCACGGTGCCGGCCGGAGCAACGCTGCACGCGGATAGCCGCCGTGTGATGCCGGGCGACGTGTTCGTGGCCTACGCCGTCAAGGGCGCGGACAGCCGGGGCTTCATCGCCGACGCTGTGGAGCGCGGCGCTGCCGCCGTGTTGTGGCAGAGCGATGGCTTCACCTGGCCCGCCACACTGGCCAGCGTGGCGAATGTGCCGGAATTCGGTGTGCCGCGACTCGACTGGCTGGCCGGTCCGCTGGCGGCGCTGTGGTACGGCGAGCCGAGCGTCGGCATGACGATGCTGGGCGTGACTGGCACGAACGGAAAAACGTCGTGCAGCCAATGGCTTGCACAGTTGCTGTCGAAGGCGGGCACCCGCAGTGCGGTGATCGGCACGCTGGGTAGCGGCTTCCCTGGTCATTTGACGGTCACGGGCTTCACCACGCCGGATGCCGTTCAGTTGCAGCGCAGCCTCGACGACCTGCGCGCCCAAGGGGCGAAGGCGGTCGCGATGGAAGTCTCGTCGCACGGCCTTTATCAAGGTCGCGTGAACGGCGTGGCGTTCGATGTCGCTGTCTTCACCAATCTGACGCAAGACCATCTCGATTATCACGGCACGATGGCCGAGTACGAAGCGGCCAAAACGCGCCTGTTCGACTGGCCTGCCCTGAAAGCGGCGGTCGTCAATCGGGACGATGCGATGGGGCGTCGCCTGCTCAAGCGTCTGGCCGGGAAAACGCAGGTCTACGAATACGGGGTGCACGGCGACGCGGTGTCGGCGCATGGCAACCGCGTGTTGCGCGCCGAGGATATTCGCGCAACGACGGCCGGTACGCGCTTCACGCTGCACATCGACGATCACAGCCAGCAGATCACGGTGCCCCTCATCGGTGAGTTCAACGTGAGCAACGCATTGGCTGTGCTGGGCGCTGCGCTGGCGGCCGGTGTGCCGCAAGACGCGGCCATTGCCGGATTGGCGACGCTCACCCCCGTGTCCGGCCGCATGGAGCAGATCGGGCAACCGGGACAGCCGCTGGTCGTGATCGACTACGCCCATACGCCCGATGCGCTCGACAAGACGCTCGAAGCCTTGCGCCCGGTAGCCTCGGCGCGCGGCGGCAAGCTCGTCTGCGTATTCGGTTGCGGTGGCGATCGCGACGCGGGCAAGCGTCCGCAAATGGGGGCGGTGGCCGAGCGTCTCGCAGACGCCGTCGTGCTGACGAGCGACAACCCGCGTACCGAAGCGCCGGCAGACATCATTGCGCAGATTGCCGCAGGTCTGGCGCAGCCCGACGCGGCACGCCGGATCGAAGATCGCGCCAGCGCGATCCTGCAAGCCGTGCGCGGCGCGCAAGCCGCCGACGTGGTGCTCATCGCGGGCAAGGGACACGAAAGTACACAGGAAATCATGGGTAAGAAGCGGCCATTCTCCGATCAGGAGCATGCGCGTTTGGCACTTGCCGCGCGTGCCACGACTGTGCGCGGAGGTGGCGAATGACGATGTGGCAACTGAGCGACGCCCAAGCCGCCGTGGCCGGTTCGCACGTAACGGGCGCACTGTCGACCGCTTTCACGCGCGTTGTGACGGACAGCCGCTCGGTGCAGCCGGGCGATCTCTTCGTGGCGATCAAAGGTGAACGTTTCGACGCACACGACTTTCTGGCTGATGTGGCGCGCGCGGGCGCTGCCGCCGTGGTGGCTGCGCGTGTGCCGGAAGGTTTCGAGACACCGGCGCTGATCGTTCCCGATACGCGAATTGCGCTGGGTGAGCTGGCCGCCGCGTGGCGCCGCCGCTTTGCGATTCCCGTGGTGGCGGTTACCGGCAGCAACGGCAAGACGACCGTCAAGGAAATGATCTCGGCGATCTTTGCCGAAGCTGTTGGGGCGGCGGCGCGTCTGGCCACGGCCGGCAATTTCAACAACGACATCGGCTTGCCGCTCACGCTGTTCCGTCTGAAGGACGGCGACAAGCTGGCGGTGCTCGAACTGGGCATGAATCACCCCGGGGAGACGGCATATCTCGCAAAGATCGCGCAGCCGACGGTCGCTGTCATCAATAACGCGCAGCGCGAGCATCAGGAGTTCATGGTGAGCGTGGCGGCCGTTGCGGAAGAGCATGCCGCTGTGTTGGCGGCGCTGCCCGCCGACGGCGCGGCCGTGTTCCCGGCCGAGAGCGAATTTGCGCCGATGTGGCGCGAGATCGCGGGCAAGCGTCGTGTACTCGACTTCGCGCTCGACACGCGCGCTGCTGTGTCGGGGCGTTATGACGTCGCCACGCGTTTGCTGCGTGTGGCGTCGCCGGCCGGCGAGTTTTCGGTCACGTTGCCGCTGCTGGGCGAGCACAACGCGCGCAATGCACTGGCGGCGATTGCATGCGCATTGGGCGCCCATGTCGATATTGGTTCGATCGTGCGGGCACTCGAAGCGTTTTCCGCCGTCAAAGGCCGGCTTCAGGTGTCAACGCTCTCGAAGGGACCGCTCGCCGGCGTCACCCTGATCGACGACACCTATAATGCGAACCCCGATTCTGTGCGGGCCGCTATCGACGTACTGGCGCAAACCCCTTCGCCGCGAGTTCTGGTGCTGGGCGATATGGGCGAAGTGGGCGATAACGGACCGGCGTTTCACCGTGAAGTGGGCGAGTATGCCGCGCAGCGTGGTGTCGATCGACTGCTGGCGATGGGGGAGCAGACGCAAGCGAGCGTGGCGGCCTTCGGCGACGGCGGCGAGCATTTTTCGGATGTCACCGATGTCGCTCCGCTCGTGGCCGAGTTGAATGCCACGCTGAGCGCGCCGGCCACGATATTGGTAAAGGGAAGCCGCTTCATGCGGATGGAGCGCGTGCTTGAGCAGTTGCGCGCGACGAGTGAAGGCGGGGGCGTCGACGCCCCCGCCAAGTGATAAAGGATTGATGGAATGTTGCTGACGTTGGCGCAATGGCTGCAAGCGGATGCGAGCTATTTGCGCGTGTTCAACTACCTGACGTTTCGGGCCGTGATGGCGAGTCTCACGGCGCTGGTGATCGGGCTCTCGTTCGGGCCGATGGTCATTCGCAAGCTTGCCGAACTGAAGGTGGGGCAGGCGGTGCGTACCGACGGCCCGCAGACTCACCTGATCAAGTCGGGCACGCCCACGATGGGGGGCGTACTGATTCTCATCGGGATTACCGTCGCCACGCTGCTCTGGGCGGATTTGAGCAATCGTTTCATCTGGATCGTGCTGACCGTGACACTGGGCTTCGGCATCATCGGCTGGATCGACGATTACCGGAAGGTGGTCTACAAGGACCCGCGCGGCATGTCGTCGCGCGAGAAGTATTTCTGGCAATCGGTCATCGGCCTGTTTGCTGCCACCTATCTGGCGTTCTCGGTATCGGAGACGAGCAACCTGAAGGTCTTCGAGCTGTTCATCAGTTGGGTGCGCAACGGTTTCCCGCTCGATTTGCCGCCGAAAGCCGACTTCATCGTGCCGTTCTTCAAGACGATGAGCTACCCGCTGGGCGTGTTCGGTTTCATCGCGTTGACCTACTTTGTCATCGTCGGCTCGTCCAACGCCGTTAACCTCACGGACGGTCTCGACGGCCTGGTCATCATGCCGGTCGTGCTGGTCGGTGCGGCCCTTGGCGTGTTCGCTTACGTGATGGGCAACGTTGTTTACTCGAAGTACTTGCTGTTCCCGCATATTCCGGGCGCGGGCGAATTGCTCGTGTTCTGTTCTGCCATGTCGGGCGCTGGGTTAGCGTTCCTGTGGTTCAACACGCACCCGGCCCAGGTATTCATGGGCGACGTCGGCGCGCTGGCGCTGGGCGGCGCGCTCGGCACGGTCGCGGTGATCGTGCGGCAGGAAGTCGTGCTGTTCGTGATGGGCGGCGTGTTCGTCGCCGAGACGCTGTCGGTCATGCTTCAGGTCACGTGGTTCAAGTACACCAAGCGACGCTTCGGAGAAGGGCGGCGAATCTTCAAGATGGCGCCGCTGCACCACCACTTCGAATTGTCGGGATGGAAGGAAACGCAGGTGGTGGTTCGCTTCTGGATCATCACGCTGATGCTGGTGCTGATCGGTCTGTCAACGCTGAAGTTGCGCTGACAGCGCGACGAAAGAGAACGAAGAAACTCGGGCAGGCGGCATCGCGAATGGGGCGAAGTCGCTTTCTCGCAGCGCTGCACTAAAGGAAGGGCCGCTCGCGCCGATAGCGGAATATCGGTGTCATTGAGGCGATGCATTCGTAGGCTGTTTGAATCGATAAAAGGGAAAGAGCGACGTGTTCGGCGAGAAGTTTGGTGAATCCTGGCAACCGCGTGTCCTGATCCTGGGTCTGGGAGAGTCCGGCCTGGCGATGGCGCGTTGGTGCGCGCGTTACGGCTGCCGTGTACGTGCAGCCGATACGCGCTTTGCGTCGTCGGAGACACCGCCGAACGTTGTGACGTTGCGCGTGGACGCGCCGCAGGCCGAATTCATCGGCGGTGCGTTTGCCGGGCAAGTCGATGCTTTGCTCGACGACATCGAGCTGATCGGCATCAGCCCGGGGCTCTCGCCGCTGGCGTCCGATGTGGCGCCACTGCTTGCCGAGGCGGCCGAGCGCGGTATTCCCGTGTGGGGCGAGATCGAATTCTTTGCGCAGGCGCTGCGTCACATGCAGTCGACGAGCGGCTATGCGCCCAAGGTGCTGGCCATTACCGGTACCAACGGCAAGACCACGACCACGAGTCTGACCGGGCTGTTGTGCCGCCGCGCCGGTAAGCGCACGGCCGTGGCGGGCAACATCAGTCCCACGGCGCTCGATCGTCTGACCGAGTGCATTGCCGACGCCACATTGCCCGACGTCTGGGTGCTCGAACTCTCCAGCTTCCAGCTTGAGACGACGTATTCCCTCGCGCCCGACGCGGCCACGATTCTCAATATCACGCAAGACCATCTGGACTGGCACGGCGACATGGACGCCTACGCCAATGCCAAGGCGCGCATCTTCGGCGAGCAGACCGTTCGCGTGCTCAACCGCGACGATGCGCGTGTCATGGCGTTCGCAGCGCCCGAGGCCAATGTCGTGACCTTCGGCACGGGCAAGCCCGAGGCTGTCGGCGACTTCGGTCTGGAGATGGAGGGCGGCATGTGGTGGCTGGTCGAGGGCATGACGCGCGACGAAGCGCCGCCCGCACCGAAGCGTCGCAAGGCGGGCGCCGTGGAAGCGGCCGTCGAGGTGTACGGCAAACGTCTCATGCCGGCCGACGCGTTGCGCATTCGCGGTCAGCACAACGCTGCTAACGCACTGGCGGCGCTGGCGCTTGCCCGTGCCATCGATTTGCCGATGGCCAAGCTTCTGCACGGCCTGCGCGAATACCCGGGCGAGCCGCATCGCGTGCAGCTGATCGGCACGATCAACGAAGTCGAGTTCTACGACGACAGCAAGGGCACCAACGTTGGCGCGACTGTCGCAGCCATCACGGGCCTGCAAAAGACGCTGCTTCTGATTGTGGGCGGCGAAGGCAAGGGGCAGGACTTCTCGCCGCTGGCCAATCCGGTGGCGCATCATGCGCGCGCCGTGCTGCTGATCGGTCGCGACGCGCCGCTGCTGCGCGAAGCCCTCACCGATACCGGCGTCGAACTGATCGATGCGCCGACGCTTGAAGACGCGACGCGAGAAGCCGCCAGACTGGCCCAGCCGGGCGATGCGGTGCTGCTCTCGCCCGCCTGCGCGAGCTTCGACATGTTCCGCAACTACGAGCATCGCGCGCAGGTGTTTCGCGACACCGTGGTTGATCTGGCCGCCGACGCAGGGGTGATGCTATGAACCGTATCAAGTCGTTCTTCAGCAAGAAGCGCCAGGCGGGCTTTGCCGGCGCCGGCACGGCCACTGCGCCGGGGGCCGCGACGCAGGCGGCGAGCCGTACGCTCGGCAGCATCAAGCCGACGCGCTCGCGCATGCTTGAGTACGACCATGCCCTCATGTGGGTAGTGATCTCGCTGCTGTCGCTGGGGTTGGTGATGGTGTATTCGGCGTCGGTCGCGTTGCCCGACTCGCCGAAGTACAGCGGCTATTCGACGTATCACTTCCTTGGCCGTCACATCGTGTCGCTCACGATGGGGCTGACTGCGGCGGCGATCACGTTCCGTATTCCGGTCAAGACGCTCGACAAGCTCGCGCCCAAGGTTTTCCTGTTGGCGCTGCTGCTGCTGATCATCGTGCTGATCCCGCACGTGGGCAAGGGCGTGAACGGTTCGAAGCGCTGGATTCCGTTCGGTGTGCTCAACCTGCAACCGTCGGAAATCATGAAGCTCGCCGTCACGCTTTACGCCGCGAATTACACCGTGCGTAAGCAGGAATTCATGCAGAGCTTCGGCAAGGGCTTCCTGCCGATGGGGATTGCGGTGGTGTTCGTCGGCATGTTGCTGCTGCTCGAACCGGACATGGGTGCGTTCATGGTGGTCGCAGCCATCGCGATGGGCATTCTGTTCCTCGGGGGCGTGAACGGCCGCCTGTTCGGCGGGCTGGCGCTCACCGCAGTCGGCACGTTTGCCATGCTGATCTGGCTGTCTCCGTGGCGTCGCGAGCGGATCTTCGCGTATCTCGATCCGTGGCGCGAAGACTACGCGCTCGGCAAGGCCTATCAGCTTACACACTCGCTCATTGCGTTTGGACGCGGCGAATGGACCGGCGTGGGGCTGGGCGGCAGCATCGAAAAACTGCACTACCTGCCCGAAGCGCACACCGACTTCATTCTTGCGGTGATCGGCGAAGAGTTCGGTTTCCTGGGCGTGCTGGTGGTCATCCTGCTGTTCTACTGGCTGGTGCGCCGCGCGTTCGAGATCGGCCGTCAGGCCCTGGCGCTTGAGCGCACGTTCGCCGGGTTGCTGGCGAAGGGCGTGGGGGTGTGGCTCGGTGCGCAGACCTTCATCAACATGGGCGTGAATCTGGGCCTGCTGCCGACCAAGGGCCTGACGCTGCCACTGGTCAGCTACGGTGGCTCGGGCATCTTGCTCAACTGTGTGGCCGTGGCGATTTTGCTGCGGGTGGATTACGAGAACCGCGTGTTGATGCGGGGAGGAAAAGTATGACCGAGCGCGCTACCGCGATGCCGGCACCGGAGACGAAGACACGCACGCTGCTGGTCATGGCCGGCGGCACGGGCGGTCACGTCTTCCCGGGGCTCGCGGTCGCCAATTTCCTGCGCGTGCAGGGATGGCGCGTGGTCTGGCTCGGGAATCCGAACGGCATGGAAGCGACGCTCGTGCCGAAGTACGACATTCCGATGGAGTTCGTGAAGTTCGGCGGCCTGCGCGGCAAGGGGCTGATGACCAAGCTGCTGCTGCCGCTCAACCTGCTGCGCGCGTTCTGGCAGAGCATTGGCGCGATTCGTCGTGCCAGGCCGAATGTGGTGCTCGGCATGGGGGGCTACATCACGTTTCCGGCGGGAATGATGGCGTCGCTGCTGGGGCGCCCGTTGGTGCTGCACGAGCAGAACTCGGTGGCCGGCATGGCGAACAAGGTGCTCGCGCGCGTGGCCGACAAGGTGCTGCTCGCATTTCCCGACACCATCGAGGGCGGCGAATGGGTCGGCAATCCGATTCGCGCCGACTTCGACGAGATGGCGCTGCCGGCCGAGCGTTACAACGCACGCACTGGCCCGCTGCGCATTCTGGTGGTGGGCGGCAGTCTGGGCGCGACCGTGCTCAACGAGATCGTGCCGAAGGCACTGGCGAAGCTGCCGCGCGAAGATCGTCCGCTGGTGACGCATCAGGCGGGCGTTAAACATATTCAGACGTTGCAGGCGAATTACGCCGCAGCGGGGGTGACGGTCGACGCGGTGCCGTTCATCGACAACATGGTCGCGGCCTATGCGGCGGCGGATCTGGTGATCTGCCGTGCGGGTGCGATGACGGTGGCCGAAGTGGCGGCGGCGGGGGTGGCGGCGCTGTTCGTGCCGTTCCCGCACGCGGTCGACGACCACCAGACAACGAATGCGCGTTTCCTCGCCGACAAGGGCGCGGCAACGCTGATCGACCAGCGCGAGCTGTCGGTCGAGACCCTGGCCGAGTGGCTGCGCCGTCAGACGCGCGAATCGCTGCTCGCGATGGGAGAGAAAGCCAGGGCGCTCGCCAAGCCGGACGCCACCGAACAAGTGGCGCGCGTGTGCGCGGCTCTGGCCAAGGATTGAAATGAAACACATCGTCAAACACATTCACTTCGTCGGCATTGGCGGCTCGGGTATGAGCGGCATTGCCGAGGTGTTGCTCAACCTGGGATATCAGGTGAGCGGCTCCGATCTCGGCGACAACGCCGTGACCCAGCGCCTCGCGGGTCTGGGGGCGCGTATCGCTCGCGGTCACGACGCCGGCAATATCGAGGGCGCAGACGCCATCGTTGTGTCCACTGCCATTACGGCCGACAACCCGGAAGTGCTGGCGGGCCGCGCCCGGCAGATTCCTATCGTGCCGCGCGCGCTGATGCTCGCGGAGCTCATGCGTCTGAAGCAGGGAGTGGCGATTGCCGGCACGCACGGCAAGACCACCACGACGAGCCTCGTGGCGAGCGTGCTTGCTCAGGGCGGCCTGGATCCGACGTTCGTGATCGGTGGCCGTCTGAACAGCGCGGGCGCGAACGCCAAGCTGGGTACCGGCGACTTCATCGTGGTCGAAGCCGACGAATCGGACGCCTCGTTCCTCAACCTGAATCCGGTCATCGAAGTCATCACCAACATCGATGCCGATCACATGGATACCTACGGGCACGACTTCGCCCGTCTGAAGCAATCATTCGTGGCCTTTACGCAGCGCCTGCCGTTCTACGGCATTGCCGTGCTGTGTGTGGACGACCCGAACGTGCGCGAGATCCTGCCGTTCGTCTCGAAGCCGATCGTGCGTTACGGGCTGTCGGAGGACGCGCAGGTGCGTGCGATCGACGTGCGTGCCGATGCCGGGCAGATGCGCTTCACCGTGCTGCGCCAGTTCGGCGCCGGCGCCGCACCGCTCGACATCACGCTGAATCTGCCGGGCGAGCACAACGTGCGCAACGCGCTGGCGGCGATTGCCATTGCCACCGAACTTGAAGTGCCCGATGCCGCGATCCAGCAGGCGCTGGCCGAATTCAACGGCGTTGGCCGCCGCTTCCAGCGCTATGGCGAGATTGCGTTACCGAAGTCGAGCGGCAGCGGTACGTTCACGTTGATCGACGACTACGGGCATCACCCGGTCGAGATGGCGGCCACGCTGGCAGCCGCGCGGGGTGCGTTCCCCGGGCGCCGCATCGTGCTGGCCTTTCAGCCGCACCGCTACACGCGCACGCGCGATTGCTTCGAGGATTTCGTGAAAGTGTTGTCCGACGCCGACGCCGTGGTGCTCGGCGAGGTGTATTCGGCGGGCGAGGCGCCCATCGTGGCTGCCGACGGCCGCGCCCTGTCGCGCGCATTGCGCGTGGCGGGCAAGGTAGAACCAGTTTTTGTGGAAGACGTGGCGCAACTGCCCGACGCCATTCTGCAAGTCGCTCGCGCGGGCGACGTTGTGATCACGATGGGTGCCGGCTCGATCGGCGCGGTGCCCGGCAAGTTGCAAGTTCAGCAAGGAGTTTGACGTGAGTGCTTTCGATCCGAAACGTTTCGGCAAGGTTGGCGTCCTAATGGGCGGACGCTCGGCCGAGCGTCAGATCTCGCTGATTTCGGGCAATGGTGTGCTCGAAGCCCTGCGCTCGCGTGGCGTGGACGCGCATGCATTCGATACGGGCATGCACGACCTCGCAGCATTGGCGGCGCAAAAGTTCGACCGCGTGTTCATCGCGTTGCACGGCCGCTATGGCGAAGACGGCACGCTGCAAGGCGCACTTGAGCATTTGGGCATTCCCTACACCGGCAGCGGCGTGTTGGCTTCCGCACTGGCGATGGACAAGGAAATGACCAAACGCGTGTGGATCAACGAAGGGCTGCCGACACCGCGCTTCGCAATGCTCACCGCCGACAGCGATTTCGACGCCGTGGCACGCGATCTCGGCCTGCCGCTGATCGTCAAGCCGTCGCGCGAAGGCTCGACTATCGGGCTCACGAAGGTCACCGATGCGTCGCAGCTGAAGGCGGCGTACGAGAAGGCTGCTGCCCTCGATCCGGATGTGCTCGCAGAAGAGTTCATCGACGGCGACGAACTGACCGTGCCGGTGCTCGGCGTGGGAACGAAGGGTGCCGCGGCTGCGCGTGCACTGCCAGTGATCCGCATCGTGGCGCCGGACGCGAACTACGACTACCAGAACAAGTATTTCAAGGACGACACGCGCTACGAATGCCCGCCGCCGCTGTCGGTGTCCCTTCAGGAGGAAGTGCAGCGCCTCGTGTTGCGCGCCTACCTCGTGTTGGGCTGCCGTGGCTGGGCGCGTGCCGACGTGATGCTTCGCAAACGCGACAACAAGCCGTTCCTGCTTGAGATCAATACGTCGCCGGGCATGACCGGCCACTCGCTGGTGCCGATCTCGGCGCGAGCGGCTGGCCTGTCGTACGAAGACCTGGTGGTTGAAATTCTGGCAACTGCGACGCTCGATTTGCACCCGAACGCGCAGTGGAAGCCAGAGTGAACCGAGTCAAACCTTGAACGCGTTGAAGAACGCCCTGATACGGAAAGCAGATCGCCATGTGGCACAACGTACGCTTGCTCAACGCCATCGCGAGTGCGCTCGTCGCACTCGTCGTGCTGGCGGCGCTCGCGGCCGGCGGCCATTGGTTGATCCAACGGCCGATTTTCACGCTCAAGGCGATTCAGATCGACGGGGACGTGTCGCATATCAACGGACCGACGTTGCGTGCGAATGCGGTGTCGCGTTTGAAGGGCAACTTCTTCACGATCGATCTGGACGCCACGCGAGCGGCGTTCGAGGCGGTGCCCTGGGTGCGTCATGCGAGCGTGAGGCGTGTCTGGCCGAATCAACTGGCCATCACGATCGAGGAATACAAGCCGCTGGCCACATGGAACGACGGTCGTCTGGTCAGCGTGGACGGCGAATTGTTCGCAGCGAATCTGGCGGAAGCCGAGGACGAGGGCAAGTTGCCGGAGTTCGCGGGGCCGCCGGGCAGCGAAAAGGATGTAACGGCGCGGTACTACGACTTCGTGAAGTGGTTCGCGCCGCTGAATATGAAACCGGAAGCGGTCACGCTGTCGAATCGTTACGCATGGGGCGTGCGGCTCGCAGGGGGCGTGCAACTGGCGCTGGGACGGGAGCGTACGCCCGAAACCCTCGCCACGCGCAGCCGGCGTTTCGTACAGGCGTATCCGCAGGTTGCGGCGCGCTGGGGGAATCAGATCGAGTATGCCGATCTGCGGTACCCGAACGGTTTTGCGGTCCGGGCCGCAGGCATGCGTTTCTTGAGCGAAGAACAGGCCAAGAAGCTAGCTGCGACACCGGTGCAAAAGCGGGATTCGCAAAAGCCGGCAGTTGCGCAACCTGCCGCGCGGCAGAAGCGAAGCCAGTGAGACTTCAGGACTTACACACGCTATGAGCAAAGATTACAAGGATCTGTTGGTCGCCCTCGATATCGGCACGTCGAAAGTCGTGGCGGTGGTGGCCGAGCTGCGCCCTGAAGGCCGCTATGAAGTGATCGGCCTGGGCCAGAGCGAATCGCGAGGCCTGAAAAAGGGCGTCGTGGTGAACATCGAGGCGACTGTGCAGTCGATTCAGCGTGCGCTCGAAGAAGCCGAGCTGATGGCCGATTGCAAGATCACCAATGTGTTCACGGGGATTGCCGGCAGCCACATCCGCAGCTTCAACTCGAGCGGCATGGTGGCGATCAAGGACAAGGAAGTGACGCAGGCCGATGTGGCGCGCGTTATCGAGACGGCCAAGGCCATCAACATTCCGACCGATCAGCAGGTGCTGCATATCCTCACGCAGGAATTCATCATCGACGGTCAGGAAGATGTGCGCGAGCCGATTGGCATGAGCGGCATCCGTCTGGAGGTGAAGGTGCACATCGTGACCGGCGCTGTCTCGGCTGCGCAGAACATTGTGAAGTGCGTGCGCCGCTGTGGCCTCGAAGTCAACGATCTGATTCTGCAACCGCTGGCGTCGAGCATTTCGGTACTGACGGAAGACGAGAAGGAACTCGGCGTGGTGCTGATCGATATCGGCGGCGGCACGACGGATATCGCGATCTTCAGCGAAGGGGCGATTCGTCACACGGCGGTGATTCCGATCGCCGGCGATCAGATCACGAGCGACATTGCGATGGCCGTGCGCACGCCGACGCCGGATGCGGAGGACATCAAGATTCAGCACGGCATCGCCAAGCAGTCGCTGGCCGATCCGGACGAAATGATCGAAGTGCCGGGGCTGGGCGAGCGCGGTCCGCGCACGCTCTCGCGTCAGGCGCTGGCGGCGGTGATCGAACCGCGCGTCGAAGAACTGTTCTCGCTCGTGCAGCAGGTGGTGCGCGAGTCGGGTTACGAAGAACTGCTGTCCTCGGGCATCGTGCTCACCGGCGGCGCGGCAATGATGCCGGGCATGGTCGAGCTGGGCGAGGACATCTTCCTCAAACCGGTGCGTATTGGCGTGCCGGAGTATGCCGGCGGCCTTGCCGACGTGGTGCGCAGCCCGCGCTACGCGACGGCGATGGGCCTGCTGCTCGAAGGGCGTTCCCAACGCATGCGCGGCCGTAAGGTCGCAGTGCAGTCGGGGCAAGCGAATCAAGTCTGGACGCGCATGCGCGACTGGTTCTTCAGCAATTTTTAATGGTGTTTTTTTGAGGGGTGTGGATTCGGCATTGAAAACACGCGTGGCTTACCCGAGCCGCATGTGACCCGCAGTACCGGATCTGCTTTTATTTCACTGGAGGCGCTATGAACTTTGAAATGTTGGAAACGGAAACCAACGGCACCATCATCAAGGTGGTGGGTGTTGGTGGCGCTGGCGGCAATGCCGTCCAGCACATGATCAACCGTGGTGTGCAAGGCGTGGAATTCATCGCCATGAACACCGACGCACAGGCACTGGGCCGCTCGCAGGCCAGCGTGACCATTCAGCTCGGCAAGACCGGTCTGGGGGCTGGCGCGAAGCCGGAAATGGGCCATGCCGCAGCGGAAGAAGCCCGCGAGCGCGTGGCCGACGCCCTGCGTGGCGCGCACATGGTGTTCATCACCGCCGGTATGGGCGGCGGCACGGGCACGGGCGCGGCACCGGTCGTGGCACAGATTGCCAAGGAAATGGGCATTCTGACCGTGGGCGTGGTCTCGAAGCCGTTCGAGTTCGAAGGTGGCAAGCGCATGCGCGTGGCCGAGACGGGCGCGCAGGAACTGGAAGACAACGTCGATTCGCTGATCGTTGTGCTCAATGACAAGCTGTTCGAAGTCATGGGCGACGACGCCGAGATGGACAAGTGCTTCCAGTGCGCCGACGACGTGCTGCACAACGCCGTGGCCGGCATCGCCGAAATCATCAACGTCGACGGTCTGGTGAACGTCGACTTTGAAGACGTGAAGACGGTGATGGGCGAGCAGGGCAAGGCCATGATGGGTACGGCCACCGTTGCCGGTGTCGATCGTGCGCGTCTGGCGGCCGAGCAAGCCGTGGCGAGCCCGTTGCTCGAAGGGGTGGACCTGTCGGGCGCGCGTGGCGTGCTGGTGAACATCACGGCGTCGCGTTCGCTGCGTCTGTCGGAAACGCGTGAAGTGATGAACACCATCAAGAGCTACGCTGCCGAAGACGCGACCGTGATTTTCGGTACCGTCTACGACGACAAGATGGGCGATGCACTGCGCGTGACTGTCGTGGCAACCGGCCTGGGCCGTGCGGTTGCGAAGAAGGCCGCTGCACCGATGACGTTGCTCAAGACCGGTACCGACAATATGCCGATCGCGACCGGCCATGTGCCGAACGTGGGTCAGGCAGGCGGTACGGACTACGGCGCGCTCGATACGCCGGCCGTGTGGCGTAGCACGCGCGAGACCGCAGCCTCGCACGTTGCCGCGTTGCAGGAGAAGGGTGTCGACACGTACGACATTCCGGCCTTCCTGCGCAAGCAAGCCGACTGACAGGGTTGCGCGCGGGCCGGGTGCCAGTGCCTGGCGCCGCCGCACCTTGGGAATCGCGAGACCTACGCAGGTCGTCGTGAGGATTCGCCGTCGCCCCGAATACCATGCCCAGTGGCGTGGGGAAGGCGCGCCGCAGTACGAGTCCGAATGGCGATACAGCAAGGTTGCGATCGCGCGAGCGCCTTGTGGCTGCGACAACCAGAGTCGCAATAGGCGTCAATGCATCGCAGATGACGAACGTTACGGGTAAGCGTTTGTGATCCCGGACCCGGTCTCGCGGATCTGTCCCCCGACCGCTGCGGCATGCCTCCGTCGCGGCGGCCGGGGTGCCCCGAAAGTGCATGACGTCAGGTGTGGGGTCCGACGTCGACGCACGAGGCTCAAAGCTATGGAGCAACGAAATAGCCTATTTCCGTATGCGAGATGGGCGAGGACAAACCGATGGGGCAGAATTCGGAATGTTTAGTAACGAATCGTTGCGTTTGTGGCACAGCGATGAAGGCGCCGATCTGATATAATTCGATCTATGATCCTTAGCGCACGATAGTTTTAATAAATAGCATGCTTAAGCAGCGCACACTCAAATCCATCGCCAAGACAGTCGGCATCGGCTTGCACTCCGGTCGCAAGGTCGAGCTGTCGTTGCGTCCGGCACCGCCGAATACGGGTATCGTTTTCTGTCGTACCGATCTGAATCCTCCTGTGGAGATTCCGGCATCGGCGATGGCGATCGGCGATACGCGTCTGGCGTCGGTGTTGCAGAAGGATGGTGCGCGGGTGTCCACCGTGGAGCACCTGATGTCGGCATGTGCCGGTCTGGGCATCGACAATCTGTATGTCGATGTGACGGCCGAAGAAATTCCGATCATGGATGGCAGTGCAGCGACGTTTGTCTTTCTGATTCAGTCGGCAGGCATCGAAGAGCAGGCTGCCGCCAAGAAATTCATCCGCGTGACGAAACCCGTCGAGATCCGTGAAGGCGACAAGTTCGCCCGTCTCGATCCGTACGACGGTTTCAAGCTCAAATTCACCATTGATTTCCGTCACCCGGCAGTTGATCGCACGGGCCAGGCGCTCGAGATCGATTTTGCCGAGACGTCCTACGCGAAGGAAATTGCGCGCGCCCGTACGTTTGGCTTCGCGCATGAGGTCGAGATGCTGCGCGAACTGGGTCTGGCTCGCGGCGGCAGCATGGACAACGCTATCGTGCTCGACGAGTACCGCATTCTGAACAATGACGGTCTGCGCTACGACGACGAGTTCGTGAAGCACAAGATGCTCGACGCTATCGGCGACCTGTACGTGATCGGCCACCCGCTGCTGGCGTCGTACACGGCGTACAAGTCGGGACACGGTCTGAACAACCAGTTGCTGCGCGAGCTTCTCGCACAAGACGCCTACGAAATTGTCACGTTCGAGCGCGCAGAAGACGCACCGCGCGGTTTCCAATTCGATCCGCAAACGCAGTTCGCGTAAATTGCGCAACGCGCCGCCCGCTGCGGCGCGGATGTAACAAAAAGAAAGCGCCGGGTTTCCGGCGCTTTTTTATTTGACGGGCAATAAATATCGGCGTTGCGTCATCCCGGCATGGATGCGCTGGACCGCGACATGAGCATTTCGGCGATGCGCGTCACGATTTGCGCGACCCCCCATAGGAGTGACGGGCAACCAGACGGGCGAGGGCGTCTCGCAGCGGAGAGGGTTCCAGTGCGTCGCGCAGGTCGCGCAGACTCACCAGCCCCTGCCGGGGCAGCCGGGCCTCCTTGGGCGGTTTCTGAGGCTCAGGGGCGGCGATGCTGACGCGGATACGGATCGTGCGAATCAGCCAGCCGCGTTTGGCGAGGCCGTCGATTAGCGAAGGGGTTTGCTGACGCAGACGTGCTGCGAGCGAATTGTTAGCGACGAGAAAGACCAACGCCCCTTCGCGCGGCGGCGTGACCTTGACGCTGGCGGTGAGTGCGGGGGGCAGCAACGCATGCACGTCCCGCTCGAGCCGGCCCAACTGCTCGGCGGCGACCAACAGTGATCCCGCGCCGTCGGATGCGGACAGGAGGGTGGTCAGTGGGCGGGCGACGCGATTTGCTTTGGGTCGTTTCATATGATGATACAGAGGTCGCCGCATATTTTACCCCGCCATCGGGCGTCACCTCTGCCCGGCGGGTCGAATCGCCCGGTAATCGGCGTCGGGTACCGCCGGGACGTGTAACCGCAGCATGCTAGAATCCATTTTTCAGTACAGGTATCGAACCGGAGCGAGGCCAGCGTGCCAAACACCGGTGACCCGCAGCGCTCAGACGCATCGGGCGGTTGGCAATTTCGGGGCATGTTCCCGGTATGTGCGCCGCCCTGTGACAGGCTGCGCGATTGCGAACGACATTTGCCGCCCTAACCAGTGATCCGATGATTCCCGGTCTTCTTAAAAAAGTATTTGGCAGCCGCAACCAGCGGCTCATCAAGCAGTACCAGAAAACCGTCGCGGCGATTAACGCCCTCGAGCCGCAGATCGCCCAACTCAGCGATGAGCAACTGCGCGGCAAGACTGAGGAATTCAAGCAACGCATTGCCCAGGGGGCGACCGTAGATTCGTTGCTCGTCGAAGCCTTTGCAGTGTGCCGCGAAGCCGGCAAGCGCGTTCTCAAGATGCGCCACTTCGACGTTCAGTTGATTGGCGGCATGGTGCTGCACTTCGGCAAAATCGCCGAAATGCGCACGGGCGAAGGCAAGACGCTCGTCGCGACGCTGCCCGCCTATCTGAATGCGCTGTCGGGCAAGGGCGTGCATGTGGTGACCGTCAACGATTACCTGGCGCAGCGCGACGCCGAGTGGATGGCGCGTCTGTACAACTTCCTGGGCCTGTCGGTGGGTATCAACCTGTCGCAGATGCCGCACGATCAGAAGCAGGCGGCCTACGCGGCAGACATTACGTACGGCACGAACAACGAGTTCGGCTTCGACTACCTGCGCGACAACATGGTCTACGAGACCGAGCAGCGGGTGCAGCGCACGCTGAACTACGCCATCGTGGACGAAGTGGACTCGATCCTGATCGACGAAGCGCGTACGCCGCTCATCATCTCCGGTCAGGCCGAAGATCACACCGAACTGTACGTGAAGATGGATCGCCTGCCGGCGATGCTCGAGCGTCAGATCGGCGAAGAGAAGTCCGATGGCACGGGCGTCGAAGTGCCGGGCGACTACACGCTCGACGAGAAGGCGCGTCAGGTGTTCCTGACCGAGCGAGGTCACGAGAAGGCCGAGCAACTGCTTGCCGAGTGGGGCATGATCGCCGAGGGCGACAGTCTCTACGCGCCGCAGAACATCACGCTCATGCACCATGTGTACGCCGCACTGCGCGCGCACACGCTGTTCCACAAGGACCAGCACTACGTGGTGCAGAACGACGAGATCGTCATCGTCGACGAATTTACCGGCCGTCTGATGGCCGGGCGCCGCTGGTCGGAAGGTCTGCATCAGGCGGTGGAAGCGAAGGAGCGGGTCTCGATTCAGCACGAGAACCAGACGCTCGCTTCGATCACGTTCCAGAACTACTTCCGCATGTACGCCAAGCTCTCGGGCATGACGGGTACGGCAGATACGGAAGCGTTCGAATTCAACGAAATCTACCGTCTCGAGACGGTGGTGATCCCGACGAACCGTCCCCCCAAGCGGATCGACCGTCAGGATCAGATCTACAAGACGGCCAAAGAGAAGTACGACGCCGTCATCAAGGACATTCGCGATTGCGTGGAGCGTGGCCAGCCGGTGCTGGTGGGCACGACGTCGATCGAAACGTCCGAGTATCTCTCGCAACTGCTCACGCGTGAAAAGTTGCCGCATCAGGTGCTCAACGCCAAGCAGCATGAGCGCGAAGCCGAGATCGTGGCGCAGGCGGGCCGTCCGGGCGTGATTACCATCGCCACGAACATGGCCGGTCGCGGTACCGACATCGTGCTGGGCGGTAACGTTGAGAAGCAGTCGAGCTTCATTGAGGCGGATGCCGCACTGTCCGACGACGAGAAGGCTGCGCGCATCAAGCAATTGCAAGATGAATGGCAAGGCTTGCACGAGCAGGTGAAGGCCGCTGGCGGTCTGCACATCATCGGCACCGAGCGCCACGAATCGCGTCGTATCGACAATCAGTTGCGCGGCCGCTCAGGCCGTCAGGGCGATCCGGGTTCGTCGCGCTTCTATCTCTCGCTGGAAGATCCGCTGCTGCGTATTTTCGCGGGCGACCGTGTGCGCGCGATCATGGATCGTTTGAAGATGCCGGAAGGCGAAGCCATCGAGGCGGGCATCGTTACGCGCTCGATCGAGTCGGCCCAACGCAAGGTGGAAGCCCGCAACTTCGACGTGCGTAAGCAACTGCTCGAGTACGACGACGTTGCCAACGATCAGCGTAAGGTGATCTATCAGCAGCGTAACGAATTGCTCGAAGCGAAAGACGTCTCGGAAACCATCGCGGGCATGCGTCAAAGTGTGTTCGAAGATCTGGTGCGCACCTATGTGCCGGCCGGTACCGTCGAAGAACAGTGGGACCTGAAGGGGCTGGAGACGGCGCTGCGCGAAGAGTGGCAGCTCGACCTGCCGTTGCAGTCGCGCATCGAAGGCGCCGACGAGATCGACGACGAGGACATCCTCAAGGAAGTGATGGACGCGGCCGAGGCCTCGTACAACGCCAAGGTCGAACTGGTGGGCCGCGAGTCGTTCTCGGGCTTCGAGCGCTCGGTCATGCTGCAGAGCGTGGATTCGAACTGGCGTGAGCATCTGGCGGCGCTGGATCACCTGCGTCAGGGGATTCATCTGCGCGGTTATGCGCAGAAGAATCCGAAGCAGGAGTACAAGCGCGAGGCGTTCGAACTGTTCGCCCAGTTGCTCGAAACCATCAAGCTGGAAGTCACGCGTGTCATCATGAACGTGCGTATCCAGTCGCAGGAAGAGCTTGAGCAGGCAACCGAGTCGCTCGAAGACAACGCTGGCGGTCTGGTCAACATCGAGTTCAAGCACGACGAACTCGAGACCGTGGGCGGCGAAGGCGAGATTGACGAAGACGCCGGTCGTCCTGTGGTCGCTGCACTCGCTCATGCGGCGGGTGCGGCAGCCGCGCTCGACGGTGAGTTGTTGCCGAAGGTCGGCCGCAACGATCCGTGCCCGTGCGGCAGTGGCAAGAAATTCAAGCACTGCCACGGCAAACTGTCTTAAGATGTGAACCGATCGACGCGGCGCCGACTCAATCGGCGCCGCGTCGTTTGTAGCGCCGGTTTTTCAACCGGCCGCACCGATCAACCGCCGCCCCGGCGGAGTGTCGTGCCGACATCGTCTGGGCGGGAGCTGCAACCCTTACCTCTCGCGGGCGAACCCTCATGGCCGTCAATTTCCCCTCGATCGAAGCCTCCCAACTGCGCGCCGTTCCCGGCGTCGAACTGGGCTGGGCCGAAGCCAATATCCGTAAGCCGAACCGTAAGGACGTGCTAGTCATGCGACTGGCTGCCGGTAGCACGGTCTCCGGCGTTTTCACGACGAACCGCTTTTGCGCCGCGCCGGTGACGGTATGTAAAGAGCATCTGGCCGCACACGCAGGCATTCGCGCGCTGATCGTCAACACGGGGAACGCCAACGCCGGTACCGGCGAGCCGGGCATGGCCGCCACGCGTACAACATGCACCGCGCTCGCCGAGCTGCTGTCCGTCGCACCGAACCAGATTCTGCCGTTCTCGACGGGGGTGATTCTCGAACCGTTGCCGGTCGATCGTCTGGTGGCGGGCATGCCGCAGGCAATTGCCAATCTGGCGCCCGCACATTGGTACGAGGCGGCGCAATCGATCATGACGACCGACACGTTGCCGAAGGCTGCGTCGCGCGAGGTCATCATCGATGGCAAGTCCATTGTGCTGACCGGTATCAGCAAGGGCGCCGGCATGATCAAGCCGAACATGGCGACCATGCTCGGCTTCGTCGGCACCAATGCGCGCGTGTCGCAGCCGGTGCTCGACGCGCTCGTGAAATACGTTGCCGACCGTTCGTTCAACGCCATCACGATCGATGGCGATACGTCCACCAACGACTCGTTCATCGTTGTGGCCACGGGCCAAACCGATCTGCCGGAAATCGCCAGCACGGATACGCCGGCATTTGCCGCACTCCGCGACGCTTTGCTGTCGATCTCGCAAGCGTTGGCGAAGCTCATCGTGCGCGACGGCGAAGGGGCGACCAAGTTCATCACTGTGAAGGTCGAGGGTGGCCGCGATGTGGCGGAGTGCCGTCAGATCGCCTACGCCATCGGTCATTCGCCGCTGGTGAAGACGGCGTTTTACGCGTCCGATCCCAATCTGGGCCGTATCCTGGCCGCGATCGGTTACGCGGGCGTGAATGATCTCGACGTGAGCAAAGTTGACCTCTATCTGGACGACGTCATGGTCGCGCGCGCCGGCGGCCGCAATGCCGACTACCGTGAGGAGGACGGTCAGCGTGTGATGAAGCAAAGCGAGATCACGGTACGTGTGGTGCTTGGGCGTGGCGACGCGGCCACGACCTTGTGGACGTGCGACCTCTCGCACGACTACGTGAGCATCAACGCGGATTACCGTTCCTGAGCCCTGACGCGATGGCCGCACGCTTCCCACCAGGGGCAGGGGCCATCGGCG
Source organism: Pandoraea apista (assembly GCF_001465595.2). NCBI lineage: Bacteria > Pseudomonadati > Pseudomonadota > Betaproteobacteria > Burkholderiales > Burkholderiaceae > Pandoraea > Pandoraea apista. The sequence goes on from NZ_CP013481.2 coordinate 705,177, forward strand.
CAGAGGGCCGGTGCCGGACCGGCATCGGTCACGCGCCGGAAGACGTCGCCGACGATGGCGGTCCGTCACCGGCAGGTGGCAAAAGCACCGTGGCGCATAGCGAAGGGAAACCACAACACGACGAAGTATCGACACGAGCGCCCGTGAGCGGCGCGGGGATTTCGAAGCATGGATAAGCTGGAACAGTTCCTTACGCGCGCGGAAGGCGTGCTGGCCCGGTTGGAGGCGATGCTGCCGCCTGCCGCACCCGAGATCGACTGGAACGCCGCCATGGCGTTTCGCTGGCGCAAGAGGCAGGGGCGCGGCTTCCTGCAGCCGGTCGCGCATGTGTCTGAGATTACGCTGGACGATCTGCAAAACATCGAGCGCCAGAAGGGTTTGATCGAGCAGAACACGCGTCAGTTCGTGCGTGGCGAGCCTGCCAACAACGTGTTGCTCACCGGCGCACGTGGCACGGGCAAGTCGTCGCTCATCAAGGCGTGCCTGAACCAATATGCCTCGGAAGGCCTGCGCCTGATCGAAGTCGATAAGGACGATCTTGTCGATCTCGGCGATATCGTCGACCTGATTTCGCGGCGTCCGGAGCGTTTTGTCGTATTTTGCGACGATCTGTCGTTCGAAGACGGCGAGTCAGGCTACAAGGCGCTGAAAGTTGCGCTCGATGGTTCGGTCGCTGCGCAGTCCGACAATGTACTGATCTATGCCACGTCGAACCGTCGGCATCTATTGCCCGAGTACATGAAGGACAACGAAAGCTATCGCCACACCGAAGACGGTGAGATTCACCCGGGTGAAGTGATCGAAGAGAAAATCTCGCTGTCCGAGCGCTTCGGGCTGTGGGTGAGCTTCTACCCCTTCAAGCAGGACGACTACCTGACGATCGTTAGTCACTGGTTGCAGCACTTCGGCGTGCCGGCCGACCAGACTGAGAATGCCCGTCACGAGGCGCTGATCTGGGCGCTCGAGCGCGGTTCGCGCTCCGGTCGTGTGGCATTTCAGTTTGCCCGCGACTGGGCGGGCAAACTGCGTGGTGCGTCGCACGCATCGTAACAACCCTCTGGCAAGCGAGGTGTTCGGGCAACGAGGCCGCGCGTGGATCGTTTGCCCGATCAGGAAATTTCGCAGGCATTGTGCACTGATATGACAGACTCGAAACGATATGCGCCTGATGGGCGGCCGGTCACGGAAGTGGCGGTGGGCGTGATGGTGCGCCCGGATGGCGCGGTACTTCTCGGACAGCGTCCCGCAGGTAAGCCATATGCGGGTTACTGGGAATTCCCGGGCGGCAAGCTCGAGGCGGGTGAGTCGGTGGCCGCAGCGCTGGCGCGCGAACTGCACGAGGAGCTTGGGGTGACGGTAGAGCGTTGCGCGCCGTGGCGCGTGCTCGAACACGATTACCCGCATGCGTATGTGCGCCTGCATTTTTGCAAAGTGACGGCATGGCAGGGCGAGCCGCACGGTAAGGAAGGTCAGGCGCTGGCGTGGGAGCATTCGCCGGTCAGTGTTGAGCCGCTGCTGCCGGCGGCGCTGCCGCCGTTGACGTGGCTTGCCGAGGAGTTGGCCGCGAAATCGTAGCCACCGTAGTCGTCGTAACGACGGGCGGGGCGGCTACCGGCGAGGCGATGGCCAGTTCCGCTTGGCAATGAAAAAAGGCATCCGGAGGGATGCCTTTTTTATTGCGCTCAACGGGCACACCTTACGGGTGTCTGCCCCGATGTCGCCGGAAAGCCCGAACGCTCGAAAGCCGGGCTCAACGCTCCGTCGGATCTAGCGGCGCGTCTTGCGAGGGATCGTCTGGCGATTCGGCGGGGATCGTGTACTTCTCTGCGGCCCAGGCCCCCATGTCGATTTGCTTGCAGCGTTCCGAGCAGAATGGGCGGAATTTCGCCTGAGGTCCCCAGACCACTTTTTTGCCGCAGGTCGGGCAGTTGATGACCGTCGTCATGAAGTTACAGATTGCAGAGCGTCAGCAGGAATGGCACATCGCTGTCGACCGGGCGCGGCTTCAGATCGCCGTCTTGCGTCGTGAAGCGTACCCACAGCATGTACTTGTTGGCGCTGGCCTCGGGAATGACACGCAGATCGGTGGCAACGCGCACCTGCATGAGCTGGTAGACGCGCCCGGTCAGCATCTGCTGATAGCTGCCTTGCTGCGCCATCGCCTTGCTGGCGTGACCTGACTCGCGGGCGAGACCCAGCACGATGCCGATGGCGTCGCGCAGCGGCATCAGCGGGCCGATCCATTTGTCGATGTCGTGGCGGCGTTGTTCGGCATCGTTGTGACGCCACGCGTAATACGACGGCAGGTCGAAGCGGCATGTACCACCCGGGATCACCGAGCGGCTGCGAATGCTTGCGAGCCATTCGTTGTCGTTCAGGTGCTGGCCAGGTTTGCCGGGAATCTGGTTAAGGTTCGCAATGGCCAGTTCGACTTCGCCGATGAACTGCTCGAGCGCGTCGGATGCGATATCGGGATTGCCACGATAGGTGTGGAGCGTCTGACGTTGCCGGTCGAGCTCCTTGACCAGATCGTTCTTCAGGTCGGTGCGCCCGGCAATGTCGGCAATCTCGAACATCGTGATCAGCGCCGCATGGTGATCGAGCGGCTGATCCTGTCCGACGAAAAATGCAAAGCGCCCGAACAGCTCTTCTAGCCGAAGCAGCGTGCGAATGCGTTCGTTGAGCGGATATTCGTACAGGATCAAGCGCGTTGGCCCAAAAGTTGGCGCTTTTCAGCGTAATGGCGACATTCTAATGCGGGAATCTGTCGGGGTGCAACGCGAGTGGGCGCTCAATCGAGGCCGGTGTGCGTGAGCGACGCAGGAAACACGCTCGCCAATGCCGGTCAATTGCCCTGCGCCTGCGCCGCGAGCTTCAGATAAGCGGCATGTAATCGGTCGACCTGCGGCGCTAGCGGCGCGTGCTGAACATCGTTGTCGATGACGTCGTCGGCCGCGCTCAGCCGTTGTGCGCGAGTGGCCTGCCGCGCCATGATCGCCTGCACCTGCTCACGAGTGAAGTGGTTTCGGGACATCACTCGTGCGATTTGCGTTTCCTCGGCGCAATCGACAACGAGTACCCGCTGCACCCGTTGACGCCACGTACCCGACTCCACCAGCAGCGGTACGACGAAAATCAGATAGGGCCCTTCCGCCTCGGCGGCGGCACGCTCGCACTCCGTGCGTATCAACGGATGGGTAATGGCCTCCAAACGCGTTTTTGCCAGGTTGTCCCCGAAGACCGCTTCGCGCATGCGCGCACGGTCGAGCGAGCCGTCCGGGGCGACAAAGGTGTCGCCGAACTCGCGCCGGATCGCCGGCATGGCGGCACCGCCGGGCGCCGTGATGGCGTGTGCGATGGCATCGGTATCGATAATCGTGATGCCGTGGGTGGCGAACAGATTGGCGATAGTCGTTTTGCCGCTGCCAATACCGCCGGTCAGACCGATGGCGTAAGTCATGGAGTCCCTCCGATCCAGATCATCAGACCGTTGCCGCCGAACAGCGTGGCGATGCCTGCCGCTGCGAGAAAAGCGCCGAACGGGAACATTTGGTCGCTGCGCAGGCGTCCGGCGATCCACGCAGTGCCCGCCACGATGATCGCGAGCAGGCAGGCGAGCGTCAGAATCTGTACCAACGCTGTCCACCCGAACCATGCCCCCAGCGCAGCATAGAGCTTGAAGTCGCCGAAGCCCATGCCTTCTCGACGGCGCAGCCACCAGTACACCCAATACAGTGCCCAAAGACTCATGTAGCCTGCGGCGGCGCCAATGACTGCGGCAGGCAACGCGGCGAACCAGTGACCGAGGTTGCAGAGCAGCCCGGCCCAGAGCAGGGGTAGCGTCAGAATGTCGGGCAGAAGTTGCGTGTCGTAGTCGATGTAAGCGAGTGCGAGCAGTGTCCAGACAAGACCAAGCGCACCGATGCTCTGCCAGGTGGGGCCGAAGCGCCAACCGACGGCGACGCTGAGCACGCCGCTTAATAGCGATAGCTGCCAGCGACGTGACGGCGCGGCATCCAGCAACGGGATGTGTGACGATGCCAGGGAGCCTACCCGCGCGATCGCGGCAGATGGCGGGGGCGCCTGATGCGAGGCGGAATGAAGTGGCGACGCGTCCGTCGCTTCGGCGGCCTGCATCTCTTCGAGCCAGGCCTGCTCGACGGCGACCGGTACCCGGCGCACCACGACGTCGAGACCGAGCCCGGCGACGACACCCAGCACTGCGAACAGCAAGAGGCGCCAGTGCGGTTCCAGTTGCGCCAGCCAGTCGACCAGAAGCAGCTCTGCGTAACCGTTCATGCGACACCGTATCCGAGTTGGAACATCGGCAGGTACATGGCGAGGACCATGCCGCCGATCAGCAGGCCAAGAAACGTAATCATCATGGGTTCCAGCGTCGCGCAGGCACTGACCAGCGCATGCGAGGCCTCTTCGTCGAGCAGGCCGGCGGCCTGGTTGAGCATGCGCCCGAGTGTACCCGATTCCTCTCCGATCACGGTCAGTTGTGCGATCACCAGCGGCCAGTGTGCGTGAGCCTCGAGCGAGGTGGCGAGCCGCTCGCCTCGGGCGACGGCCCGATGCACGTCGTGCGCTGCCTGCTGCATGACGAGATTGCCACACGCGCTCGCGGCGGCGTCCATCGCATCGGGGAGCGGGACGCCTGCGCTCAGCAAAGTGCCAAGGGTTCTTGCCCACCGCGCGGCGCTCGTCATGCGCAGAATCCGGCCAACGCCTGGCAGTCGCAATAACAGGCGATCCCGAAGCCGCCGTATTCGCGTGCTGCGCCGCCACGCGGCAGTCATGACCAATCCCGACGTGCCAACGCCGGCCAACAGCCACGGCCCGTGGGTCAACGAGGCGCGCGACACGTCGATCAGCCACCGGGTGACGGGCGGTAACGGCACGCCGCCACCGGCGGCGCTGGCGAACAGACGCTCGAACTCCGGGATCACCCAATGCAGCAGCGCGATCACGACGGTCACGGCTACGCTCAGCACGGTCAATGGATAGGCAAGCGCACGCTGAAGCTTCTCTTTCACGCTTCGTGTGTGATCGTACTGCGCACTCAGGCGCGCTAGCGTCGGGCCAAGTTGACCGCTCAACTCGCCCGCCGCGATCAACTGACAGTCGACGCTGCTGAATCGGCCGCAGGCTCGCGCCATGGCCTGGGCTAACGGATGCCCCAGCGCAACATCCGATCCTACGGCGGAGGCCAGCCGTTTGAGCCCTCGTGTGTGGGCACCGCGTGCGAGCACGTCGAGTGCGGCCGTGAGCGGCACACCTGCGCCCAGCAGTGTGGAGAGGCGCCGGACGAAATCGGTGGCGTCTGCCGATGCGACACGCCCGGCCGGGGTATGTCTGCGCCCCGGATTCAGGTGTGTAATCTTCAGGCGCTGGCTGCGAAGCATCGATCTCGCGGCCGCTTCGCCGGGCGCGATTAATTCTCCCCGCCGGTGTTGCCCATCGGCATCAATCCCGCGCCATTGCCACCGGCGAGATTGGGTCATGGACGACAACCCTTCAGGCAGGCGTTGTCGCATCGACATCCTCCTGACTCACGGTGCCGGCTGCGGCATGCCAGAGCCCCGCGTCGCGCAGCGTCATTACCCCTTCGCTTTGCGCTTGTGCGGCCAATTCGTGCGGGCTGCGGGCTTGCGCGATATTGATCGCCTGCGTCGCGCTGATCGGCATCACCTGAAAGGCGGCAATGCGTCCGGCAAAACCGGTGCCGTGGCAACGCATACAGCGATGTCTCGACGGTGCGGTGTCTTCTGGCGCGGTATCGGGTTCGCAGCCTGCCGGGCAGCGGCGGCGGAGCAATCGCTGCGCGCTGATGACCAATAGCGTCGACGAAAGATTGAACGGTGCAACACCGAGGTCGAATAGACGAGCGAGCGTGCTGGGGGCGTCGTTCGCGTGGACCGTTGCGAAGACCAGATGTCCGGTCTGTGCTGCTTGTACGGCAATTTCGGCGGTTTGCGGATCGCGGATTTCGCCAACGACGAGTACGTCCGGGTCTTGCCGCAGAAACGCACGCAAGGCGGTCGCAAAGTCGAGCCCGGCGCGTTCGTTGAGATTGACCTGAGTAATGCCCGGCAATCGTATTTCGACCGGATCTTCGATGGTGACGATATTGCGCGACGTGTCGTTGAGACGTCGCAAGCAACTATAGAGCGAGACCGTCTTGCCGCTCCCTGTCGGGCCAGTGAGCAAGACCATGCCGTGCGGCTGAGCGATCGCGCGTGCGAGCGCAAGATACTGCGTCGGTGTGTACCCCAGACCTTCCAGCGAGAGCGGGACCTTTGCGCCGTCGAGCAACCGCACGACGAGCTTTTCGCCATGCAGCGTTGGCAGTGCGCTAACGCGGCACTCGACCGGCTCGCCCGCTTCGCGCCACACCATGCGTCCGTCCTGCGGCAGACGCTTTTGCGCAATGTCCAGATTGGCGAGCACCTTGAGACGCGAGACGAGCATGTCGCGCCACGCCATCGGCACGTCGCGGTGCTCTTGCAGACGGCCATCGATGCGCAGCCGAATGCGAAAGCGTTGTGCCATCGGCTCGAAGTGCATGTCGGATGCCCCGGCGCGAATGGCTTCGCCCAGCATCTGCTCAAGGAATTGCAACGGTGTGCCGGCGTCGTGTGGCGCACGTGGCTTGCCCGCGGCCGGTACGCGTTCGCGGCTATCGGCTGGGGGCGCAGCGTCGGGGGATTCGGAGGCGGGGTCGGCGTCGGGAAATGTCATGACAGGGTTTGGCGAGGACTGGGTGAAGCTTCAGTCTCGTCAAAACCCTGGGGCGACTCAATCGGAATTGCCCGAAAAATGGGGGATGTAACGCGCAGTGAACGGTGCCGGGCTCAATCGTGCGACGACGATCGTGTGATCGGTTTGAACAGGCGCACCATCTTGATGGCCTGGTTATCGATCTGCACGATTTCCATGCGAACGCCGCTGATTTCCATGCTGATGGCTGCTTCGGGAATTTCGCGCAACACTTCGAGGATCAGGCCGTTGAGCGTCTTGGGTCCATCGGTTGGCAGATGCAGATTCAACCGGCGGTTCAGATCGCGAAGTCCTACGCCGCCGCTAACCAGACAGTCGTCGTTTGCTGTCCAGCCGGAGCGGCTGCCTCCCGCACCCGGCACACTCGTTGTGAACTCGCCGATGAGTTCTTCGATGATGTCTTCTGTGGTGACCAGCCCTTCAACTTCGCCGTATTCGTTGACGACCAGCCCAACGCGACGGTGGTTCTCCTGGAAGTATTGCAACTGGCGTAGCGCCGGGGTGTCGCTCGGGATGAAGTACGGCTCGACGAGCAACGCACGCAACGTGTCGACCGTGAGGTTTTCGGGGTGGCGCAGTGCGGCTAGCGTGCGGCGTACCGGGAGAATGCCGACGACGCGATCGATATCGCCGTCGTAGACAGGCAGCTTATTGTGATAGCACGTCTCAAGTTGCGTGAGGATCGTGTCGAGCGGTGCCGAGATGTCGAGCGCTTCGATGCGCGCGCGCGGCACCATCACGTCGTCGATGGTGATGTTCTCGAGATCGAGCAGATTGAGTAGCACGCTGCGTGGTTTGGTCGGCATATAGTTGCCGGCCTCGAGCACGATGGTGCGCAATTCTTCCGTAGTGAGGCGTGCTTCGCTTGCCGCGCGGCGCGTATCGATGCGCAGCACGCGCAGCATGCCGCGCACGAAGCCGTTGAGGACCCACACGAGCGGCGTGGCCACGGTCACGATCGGCTTGAGCAACGTGCTGGCGGGGAGTGCGATGCGCTCGGGGTAGGTCGCGCCAACGATCTTCGGCGCGATCTCGGCAAAGATGATGATGAGCAATGCAATGAGTGCCGTCGCGACCGACAGTGTGACGGCGTCGTTGCCGAAATAGCGCACGGCAATCGATGTGGTGAGTACCGGCACGACGGTATTGATGACGTTATTGCCGACGAGAATTGTCGAGAGCAGCGCTTCTGTGCGGGAGAGCAGACCCTGTGTTCCCCTGGCGCCGTGAACGTTCATCCGCACCAGATGCTTCAGGCGATGGCGATTGAGTGCCATCATGCTCGTCTCGGAAATGGAAAAGAATCCCGAGCAGATAATCAGGAGGGCGACGGCGCAAATCTGCGCCCATAAGGGTAAGGCTTCCAAGCGTTTTTGTGCGCGAAGGGCGCGTGGGGTGGCAATGAGTTGCCACTATAGCAGAGGGGATAGGGGGATCGCCGTGCGGTCCGGGGCGGGCCATTGTGTCGGACCGAATGGGATGGACTGCAAGATATTCGATTGCTCTGTCCGACAGGCACTGCGCTGTACGAAACACATCGGCACAACGAATGCGACAGACATAAAAAAACCGCCGGACGCGTCCGGCGGTTTTTTTGCTTTGCTTGAGAGCAAAGTAAATCCTGGTCGGGGTGAGAGGATTCGAACCTCCGGCCTCTACGTCCCGAACGTAGCGCTCTACCAGGCTAAGCTACACCCCGCTTCGATACTGCTGCTTCACCGTTAAGTGCGTCGCGCTATCGAGTAAGAACATAATTCTAGCAGGCTATTTTTATATTGGGAAGAGGGGAGTGCAGAAATTGTTTGTGCTGCTGCATCCGCCTCTTCTTTCGCGCGTGCCAACGTGTAGTCGAGCGCACCCGTGCGCGTGATTGCCGCGAGAATCGGTTCGAACTTGTCGGTGCCGCCATTCTCGATGGCTTCGCGCACGAGCGCACGTTCTTCATCTGTGCCGTGTTGCAGCACATGAATGAGCGGCAGCGTCGGCTTGCCTTCGCGCAGATCGTCGCCCGCGTTCTTGCCCATCGCGTCGGTGTCGCCTGCGTAGTCGAGCCAATCGTCCATCAACTGAAACGCGGTGCCCAGGCGGCCGCCATATTCCCGCACGGCGGCTTCGGTCTGCGCGTCGGCGTTGGCGAGTACGGCAGCGAGCTGGGTAGCTGCCTCGAAGAGCGTGGCCGTCTTGTATTGGATGACTTGCAGATAGCGGGCTTCATCGACGTCCGGGTCGTGCATGTTCAGCAACTGCAGCACCTCGCCTTCGGCGATCACATTGGTCGCGCGCGCAAGAATCTGCATCACACGCATGTTGTCCACGTTCACCATCATTTCGAAGGAGCGCGAATAAAGGAAGTCGCCGACCAGCACCGACGCCGCATTGCCGAACAGCGCATTGGCGGTCTGTTTGCCGCGGCGCAGGTCGGACTCGTCGACGACGTCGTCGTGAAGCAGTGTGGAGGTGTGAATGAACTCGATGACCGCTGCCAGTTCGAAGCGGTGCGGAGAACTTACGCCAAGCGCCCCGGCGACGAGCAGCAACAACGCGGGGCGCAGGCGTTTGCCCCCCGAATTGATGATGTACTCCGAGATCTGATTGATCAGGACCACCTCGGAGGCCAGCCGGTGGCGGATAAGCTGGTCGACGGCACGCATGTCGTCGGCGATGGCGGCCAGTACGTTCTGGGGAGAAGTCGAAGCAGTCAAGACAGGGCTCGGGTGAGGAAAAATTCGCCCCAAATTATATAGTGCGCGCGGGGACTTTCGGGGGCCAGCCCCGCGGAATGGCTGGATTCATGGAAGTCTTTGACTCAAAAGGAGAAAGTCTGTATAATTCCCGGTTTTCGTGCGCGTATTCGTTGCGTCAGGTCCGAAAATACCTCGGTATGACGGTCCTCAGCGGTGCGATCGGCCGGTAAGTCGAGTCCTTTCGGGACCCTCGGCCTGCACGGAAAATTCTCTTGTTTATGAGTGAGGTTCAACAATGTACGCGGTCATAAAAACCGGCGGTAAGCAATATAAAGTTGCTGCTGGCGAAAAGCTCAAAGTAGAACAGATACCGGCTGACATTGGCGCTGAAATCACCATCGACCAGGTTCTCGCCGTTGGCGAGGGCGAATCGATTAAGTTCGGTGCGCCGTTGGTCAGTGGGGCTTCCGTCAAGGCTACCGTTATCGCCCAAGGTCGTCACCCCAAGGTGAAGATTTTCAAGATGCGCCGTCGCAAGCACTACCAAAAGCGTCAAGGCCATCGCCAAAACTACACCGAGCTGCGTATCGACAGCATCAACGGCTAATCGATCGAGCTAGGTAAGGAGTTAAGTCATGGCACACAAAAAAGCAGGCGGATCGTCCCGTAACGGCCGCGATTCTGAGTCGAAGCGCCTCGGCGTGAAGGTGTACGGCGGTCAGGCAATCCTGGCTGGCGGCATCATCGTTCGCCAACGCGGTACTCGTATGCATGCCGGCGAGAACGTCGGTATCGGTAAGGACCACACGCTGTTTGCACTGGCCGACGGTCACGTGCAATTCGCCGTCAAGGGCGCAGCGAAGAAGCAAGTGGTTAGCGTGGTGCCGGCAGCGTAAGCTAAGCCTTTTGCCACCAAAAGGCTCCGCACCCATGCGGAGCCTTTTTTGTTTGTCCCGCCTGTGCGCCGCGAGTATCGCGCGTCCGGGCCGGATCATTGAACAGTATTTGGATCGTCTGCGGACGGTCGATTGAGCGGAACGAACCCACATGAAATTCATTGACGCAGCGCGTATCGAGGTGATCGCCGGGAATGGCGGCAATGGCTCGGCATCGATGCGCCGTGAGAAGTTCGTGCCGTTCGGTGGACCTGACGGCGGCGACGGCGGTCGCGGCGGCAGCGTATATGCCGTGGCGGACCGAAATATCAACACCCTGATCGATTATCGTTATTCGAAGAAGCATTTGGCGAAGAATGGCGAATCGGGTCGCGGCGCGGATTGCTACGGCAAGGGCGGCGAGGACATTTTCCTGCGCATGCCGGTCGGCACCATTATTACCGACATGGAAACCGGCGAGACGATCGCCGATCTGACCGAGCACGGTCAGGAAGTCGTGCTCGCGCAGGGCGGCGCCGGCGGTCTGGGCAACCTCCATTTCAAGTCGAGCACGAACCGTGCGCCGCGTCAGAAGACGGATGGCAAGCCCGGTGAGCGCCGTATGCTCCAGCTCGAGCTGAAAGTGCTCGCGGACGTTGGTCTGCTCGGCATGCCCAATGCGGGCAAGTCGACGTTCATCGCCTCGGTATCGAATGCACGTCCGAAGATCGCGGATTATCCGTTCACGACGCTGCACCCGAATCTGGGCGTCGTGCGCACTGCCCCGGGCAAGAGCTTCGTGATTGCCGATATTCCGGGCCTGATCGAAGGCGCTGCGGAAGGCGCGGGGCTGGGTCACCAGTTCCTGCGTCACTTGCAGCGTACCGGCTTGTTGCTCCATATCGTGGACATCGCGCCGTTTGACGAAGGCGTCGATCCGGTGGCCGATGCGCAGGCTATCGTTCTCGAACTCCAGAAGTACGACGAGGAGCTGTTCCAGAAACCTCGCTGGCTGGTGCTCAACAAGGTCGACATGGTGCCGGAAGCGGAGCGCGCCGAGCGCGTGGCCGACTTCCAGAAGCGCTTCGGCTGGAGTGGCCCCACGTTCGAGATCTCCGCATTGACCGGCGAAGGCTGCGAGAAGCTGTGCCTCGCGGTCCAGGAGTATCTCTATCAGCAGCGCGGTGCCGTCGAAGAAGCGCTTGAAGATGCCGCATTGGACCCGCGTTTCCGCGCGGGCAGTGCTGCCCCGGCCGAACCGGCGCCGCAAGCCGCACCACAAACGCCCCCGGACGACGCGCCAAAGGCGTAAACTTCTCGTCACTCAAATGCGGGTGCTGGCGCGATCGGTCGCGTCACCCATCCGCAAACCGGGTGCTGCAGGCATGTGAGGGATGGGCGCTTCTACGTCACTTCCCATCGCTTCCCGCCACTTCGCGGCGACTGCGGCGGCCCGTCTTCCCAATATATCCGCAGGAGAATCCAGGTCCATGCGTTCGGTCATTGCCGATGCCAAGCGGCTTGTGGTGAAAGTGGGCTCCAGCCTTGTGACCAACGACGGTCGCGGTCTGGACGATGTCGCGATTGCGCGATGGGCGCAGCAAATCGCCGCATTGCGGCACGGTGGCGACGGGCGTTCGCCAAAGCAGGTAGTGCTCGTCAGCTCGGGGGCCATTGCCGAAGGGATGCAGCGCCTGGGTTGGGCGCGCCGTCCGAAGGCCATCGACGAATTACAGGCTGCCGCCGCTGTCGGCCAGATGGGCCTCGCGCAGGTCTACGAGACCCGTTTCGCCGAACATGGCGTGCGAACCGCGCAGATTCTCCTCACGCATGCCGATCTGGCCGATCGCGAGCGCTATCTGAACGCGCGCACCACCTTGCTGACGTTGTTGCGACTCGGCGTGGTACCGATCATCAACGAGAACGACACGGTCGTGACCGATGAAATCAAGTTCGGCGACAACGACACACTGGGCGCGCTCGTGACCAATCTGATCGATGGCGACGCGCTGGTCATCCTGACCGATCAATCGGGTCTGTACACGGCCGATCCCCGCAAGAACCCTGACGCCGAGTTCGTGCATGAAGCCGAGGCGGGCGACGAGCGTCTGGAGGCGATGGCCGGGGGCGCCGGAACGAACATCGGGCGTGGCGGCATGCTGACCAAGATTCTGGCGGCCAAGCGCGCGGCCACGAGCGGTGCGCACACCGTGATTGCGTCGGGACGCGAGGCGGACGTGCTCGTGCGTCTGGCCGGCGGCGAGGCCATTGGCACGCAACTGGTTGCACGTACGGCGGTGCTCACTGCGCGCAAGCAGTGGATGGCCGATCATTTGCAGGTTCGCGGCCGTGTCGTGATCGATGCGGGCGCATGCAAGAAGCTGGTGGAAGAGGGCAAGAGCCTGTTGCCGATCGGCGTGATCGATGTCGAGGGCACGTTTGCGCGTGGAGAGGTGATCGCCTGCGTGGATGAGGCCGGCCACGAAGTCGCGCGCGGCTTGTCGAACTACAGCGCTTCGGAGGCGCGTCTGATTCGCCGTCACCCGAGCAGCGACATCGAGCAAGTGCTGGGTTTCGCGAACGAGCCCGAACTGATTCATCGCGACAATCTGATTCTGCGATGATGCTGCGCTGAGTTTGCCGAGCGGGGAGTGTTCCCTTCGCGTCACACATAAAAAAACGCCGGCACGCAATGCGTGACCGGCGTTTTTCATTCGACGCCGCGTAGCGTGGGGCGGGAGGGGCGGCGTGTGGCCGCCCGTCGCGCTCAACGATAGGCCGGATTGGTCGTCGGGAAACGCAGCCCCTGGACGATGGCCTTGGCGTTGCCGAGCGGTGTTTTGTCCTGGCAGAGATAGTCGCGGTACAGAATGCCCTGATAGGCCGTTGCGCCATACGGCCGGATCGGGCGCCATTCGCTGTTGCGTGCGGCGACCCAGGTGCCGTCGGGACGGCCGGTGGCGTACAGGCGCGACTCGAACGACGAGCAATGAATGCCTTCGTACGATACGTTACGCGCGCCTTGCTTGCTGCGGATCACGGCGATATAGCGGACCACGCCGTCGTCCGTCACCTGCACCGACTTCGTATCGATGGCGTAGTCGAGCGTGGCGTTCGGCAAGGTGGGGAAGCTCACCAGATCGGCGTCTTGCGGTGCCGTGGTCGGCAGGGTGTATTCCGCTTCCTTCCATTTGCCCTTGGCGGCTTCCTGCTGGGCGAGGTATTCGTCGAAGTCCTGGACGGGTTGCGACGTGCTGCTGCAGGCGGCAATCAGCGCCAGAGCAGCCAGAGGAGCCAGGGCGGCCAGGCGCGGGGCGCGGCGGGCAAAGAAAGGACGCATGAGATGTGAATGAGAAATCGGTTGAACGGCGGATGAACGAAAGCGGGCAATCCGCGCGGCATCCCGGAGGACGCCAGGTCAAGGAAAGGGCGCGGGCGTGATGCCCGCGACCGATGATGGACAAGCCGGCCGCGTCCCGGTTCAGTGCTCCCGGGGCGGCATGCCCGAACTGACGACGGTGTCCGCGGCTTCGCCCGCGGCGCCGCAATTGTCATTGCTGCACCCGTCGCCGTGCGCGTCGGTGCCGCCCGGAGGCATGTCGCCGATTCGGGCGCCAGCGCGCGGAAACCGCCGCCGATCTTGCTGAGCGCGCGCTGCCGAGCGACGCAGATAGCGCGATAGCTCGTTCAGGGCGAGTTGATAGACCTCGCGCTTGAACTCGATCACGGCGTCGAGCGGCACCCAGTACTCGTTCCAGCGCCAGGCGTCGAACTCGGGATGATCGGTGGCGCGCAGGCATATGTCGCAATCGCGACCGACCATGCGCAGCAGGAACCAGATCTGTTTCTGGCCCCGGTAATGTCCGCGCACCTCGCGCTTGATGAATTTGTCCGGCACCTCATAACGCAGCCAGTCGCGCGTGCGACCGATGATTTTGACGTGTTCTGGCTTTAGCCCGGTTTCCTCGTGCAATTCTCGGAACATGGCCTGTTCAGGCGTTTCGCCGTACTTGATGCCGCCTTGCGGGAACTGCCAGGAGTGCTCTCCCAGACGCTTGCCCCAGAACACTTCATTGCGTGCGTTTAAGAGGATGATGCCGACGTTCGGGCGAAAGCCTTCACGGTCAAGCATACAACCACCCTTGAATCCTTTAAAATTGCTTCGATTATAAACAGATAATCACCGGCGCGGCGGCCGGCGGCGGCTCGGGTGACCGGGGCGGCGCGTACGGCCGGCGGGTGTCTCAGGGGCTGCGACGACGTTCGGGCGCGCCCCGGCCCCGCTTCTGGCAACCGACCCGAGCGCTGTACGCGCCGTTGACCCTCAATTTTCCGGAAATCTGCATGAAAGCCTCTCGTTTCTTCATCGGCACCCTCAAGGAAGCGCCCGCCGACGCCGAAATCGTCAGCCACAAGCTGATGATGCGCGCCGGCATGATTCGCCGCGTTGCTGGCGGTATCTACGATTACCTGCCGATCGGCCTGCGCTCGATCCGCAAGGTCGAAGCCATCGTCCGTGAAGAAATGAACCGCGCAGGCGCGCTCGAACTGCTCATGCCGGCCGTACAGCCGGCCGAACTGTGGCAGGAATCGGGCCGCTGGGTGCAGTACGGCCCGGAACTGCTGCGCCTGAAGGATCGTCACGACCGCGATTTCGTCGTCGGTCCGACGCACGAAGAAGTCGTGACGGACATCGCCCGTCGCGAAATCAAGAGCTATCGCCAACTGCCGGTGAACTTCTATCAGGTGCAGACGAAGTTCCGCGACGAGATTCGTCCGCGTTTCGGCGTGATGCGTGGCCGCGAGTTCATCATGAAGGACGCCTACTCCTTCGATAAGGACCGTGCGGGCTTGCAAGTGTCCTATCAGAAGATGTTCGACGCTTATGTGCGCATCTTTACGCGTCTGGGCCTGGAGTTCCGGGCCGTGGTGGCCGACAACGGCTCCATCGGCGGCTCGGGTTCGCATGAATTCCACGTGATCGCCGACACCGGCGAAGACGCCATCGCCTACTGCCCGGCGTCCGACTATGCGGCCAACGTCGAAATGGCCGAGGCGCTCGCGCCTCAGGGCGAGCGCGCCGCGCCTGCCGAGCCGCTGACCAAGACCGCCACGCCGGGCAAGGCCAAGTGCGAAGCTGTCGCGGAATTCCTCTCGATTCCGCTCTCGCGCACGGTCAAGTCGATTGTGCTGGCCACCGATAGCGAAGACAGTGGTACCACCGTGTGGCTGCTTCTGCTGCGCGGCGACCACGAGCTCAACGAGATCAAGGCGAGCAAGGTGCCGGGCTTGTCGGGCATGCGCTTCGCCAGCGAAGCCGAGATCGTCGAGTGGTTCGGCACGCCGCCGGGCTATCTGGGTCCCATCGGCACGAAGAAGCCGGTCAAGCTCGTGGTGGATCGTTCGGTCGCGAAGATGAGCGACTTCGTGGTCGGCTCGAATGAGGCTGGTTTCCACACTACGGGTGTGAACTGGGGGCGCGATCTGCCCGAACCGGAAGTCGTGGCCGATCTGCGCAACGTCGTGCCGGGCGATCTCTCGCCGGACGGCAAGGGCGAGCTGGCGCTGTGCCGCGGCATTGAAGTCGGCCACGTGTTCCAACTGGGCACCAAGTACTCCGACGCCATGGGCGCCACCTTCCTCGACGAGACCGGCAAGCCGGCACCGATGGAAATGGGCTGCTACGGTATCGGCATCACGCGTATTCTCGGCGCGGCCATCGAACAGAATTTCGACGATAACGGCATCATCTGGCCGGAATCGATCGCCCCGTTCGAGGTAGTGCTGTGCCCGATGGGCTACGACCGCAACGATGCGGTGCGCGAAGCCACCGACAAGCTGTATGAAGACCTGCTGGCCGCTGGCGTCGACGTGATTCTCGACGACCGTGGCGAGCGTCCCGGTGTGATGTTCGCCGACTGGGAACTGATCGGCGTGCCGCACCGCGTGGTGATCGGCGATCGTGGTCTGAAGGAAGGCAAGATCGAGTATCGGGGCCGTCGCGACGAGCAAGCCCAGTTGCTCGACGCCGCTGTCGTGGCGGAAGTCGTCGCCGGCAAGGTGCGTGCTGCGAAAGCCGTCTGAGCGAGCGACGCCTCTGATGAGGACGGCGCGCCGGTGAACGTTGACCGGCGGTGCGCGGCCTCGTCACCGACGCCGACGCCGCCGCCGCGTTAGCAATACCCAACGGCAGTCGCCCCGGCGACTGCCGTTGTCATATCCGGAAGCATTATCAGTATGGAATATACGTTCGCCTCAGCAACGATACTGTTGCTGCTCATCACCGACCCCTTCGGCAATATCCCAATCTTCGTGAATGCCCTGAAGAACGTGCCGGCCTATCGACGCCCACGGGTCATCTTGCGCGAAGTGTTGATCGCGTTCGTCATCCTGTTGATCTTCATGCTCGCGGGCGATCGCTTCCTGCGCATGATGAGCCTCACCGATCTGTCGTTGCAGTTGGCGGGCGGCATTGTGCTGTTTCTGATCGCGCTGCGTATGATCTTTCCGCGCCCCGATCAGGGGACGTTGCCCGATGCCGGCGAGCCGCTCATCGTACCCTTGGCGATTCCGGCACTCGCCGGGCCGTCGGCGCTCGCGACCGTCATGCTGCTGGTGTCGCAGCAGCCGGGGCGCATGCTTGAGTGGATCACGGCGCTGTGCGTCACCATGGCCGTCTGCGCGGTAGTGCTGCTGCTTGCCGATCGCATCGAGCGATGGGTGGGCTCGCGCGTAGTCGCTGCGTTCGAGCGGCTGATGGGATTGATTCTGGTGGCGATTTCGGTAGAGATGATCCTCAAGGGCGTGAGAGTCTTCGTTCACCAGTTCTGAGGGGACACATCGCACTCGTCATGAAAAAGGGGCCTTTCGGCCCCATTTTTCTATCGTGCATTGCGAGGCGTGGCCCCGTTGCGACGCTCAGCGCGGCGTCGTCAGCGCGCGGATCGTCGGCAGGTTGCGCCAGTAACCCTTTGCGTCCATGCCGCAGCCGAAGACGTAGCGGTCCGGCACGGTGAAGCCGCAGAAGTCCGGGTGCGACGGCTTTTCCTTCGTCAGGATCTTCTCGCACAGCACGGCGCTGTAGAACTTCGAGGCGCCCATCTCCAGAATCCGGTCACGAATCGCGGCCATCGTGGCGCCTTCGTCGAGAATGTCGTCGAGCACGAGCACCACGCGGTCGCGCACCGAGTCGCGCGGTGCCACGCGCCACTGCATTGCGCCGCCGGTCGTGGTGTTGTTGTAGCGCGAGAGGTGGATGTAGTCGAACTCGAGCGGAAAATCCAGACGCGGCAGCAGCATGCCGGTGAAGACGGCGGCGCCGCCCATGACCGACAACACCATCGGGAATTCGTCCCCAATGGCGTCCTTGATGGACTGGGCCATCGTGTCGACGGACTGATTTACCTTGTCGGCCGAGACGATTTCTTCGGAATTACGGAATACTTCGAGGGCTTCTTCGCGGTTCATATGGGGCGACCCTGTGGAACGTGTTGCTGTGGGATGTCGCTAAGTGCGGCCCGGAGTATATACGGAAAGTCCGTAGAGATGCCCGGACCGCGACCGGTAAGCCTGACTCAGCGCATGCCGGGCATCATGCCTTTCATGCTGCGCATCATCTTCATCATGCCACCGCCTTTGAGCTTCTTCATCATAGTGCGCATCTGGTCGTACTGATTGAGCATGCGGTTGACCTCCTGCACCTGAACACCGGCACCGGCGGCGATCCGGCGCTTGCGGCTCGCCTTGATCAGTTCCGGCTTGGCGCGCTCGGCCGGGGTCATCGAGTTGATGATGCCCTCCATGCGGCGCACCTGCTTCTCGGCCTGATCCATATTGGTCTGACTGGCAGCCGCCTGGAATTGGGCGGGCAGCTTGTCCATGAGCGACGACAGGCCGCCCATCTTCTTCATCTGGCCGATCTGCGCCTTGAAGTCGTTCAGATCGAAGTCGCCGCCTTTCTTGACCTTGTCGGCGAGCTTTTGCGCGGCCTGGACGTCAACGCCGCGTTGGGCTTCCTCCACCAGCGCGAGAATGTCGCCCATGCCGAGAATCCGGTTCGCCATGCGATCCGGGTGGAAGACTTCGAGGCCGTCGAGTTTTTCGCCCACGCCGACGAACTTGATCGGCTTGCCGGTAATGTGACGCACCGACAGCGCCGCACCGCCGCGCGAATCGCCGTCGAGCTTGGTGAGCACCACGCCGGTGAGCGGCAGCGCGTCGTTGAAGGCGCGGGCGGTGTTCACGGCGTCCTGACCGAGCATGGCGTCGACCACGAACAGCGTTTCAATCGGCTTCAGCTCGGCGTGCAGGGCGCTGATTTCCTGCATCATCACTTCGTCGATACCCAGACGACCGGCCGTGTCGACGAGCAGCACCTCATGGTGATGGCGACGAGCCCAGTCGACAGCTGCGCGCGCGATGTCCACCGGCTTCTGATCGGGTTGCGACGGGAAGAAGTCCGCGTCGACCTGCTGCGTCACCGTCTGCAACTGAGCGATAGCGGCGGGGCGGTAGACGTCGGTGGAAACCGTAAGGACTTTCTTCTTCTGGGCGCGCAGCAGCTTGGCGAGCTTACCGACGGTGGTTGTCTTGCCTGCGCCCTGCAGACCGGCCATGAGGATGATGGCGGGCGGCGTGGTCGCGAGGTTGAGTTCGGCGGCGCGGCCTTCGTAGTCGCCGCCCATGAGCGCGGTCAGTTCGCGCTGCACCACGCCCACGAGCGCCTGGCCCGGCGAGAGGCTGGAAATGACCTCTTCGCCCAGTGCCTTTTCCTTCACCTTGGCGATGAAATCCCGGACCACCGGCAGCGCGACGTCGGCCTCGAGCAGGGCGAGACGTACCTCACGCAGCATTTCCTGCGTGTTGGCCTCGGTCAGGCGAGCTTCGCCGCGCAGCGTCTTGACGACCTTGGCGAGGCGCGTAGTGAGATTGTCGAGCATGAAACGTATCCTGTAAGACTCGCAGTGGCCCCGGTGGCCTGCCTCGCGTCCCCGGCGGGGACGGTGGCGGGTACGGCAGCGCGCCCGTCATGGGCTGGTGTAAACTTCAAATATGACTATTTTACTGTATGCGCTGACCGCCATCCTTTACGCCGGGTTGGCGGTTTGTTCGTGGCAAGGTTATCGGCGCGATGCCGCGCTCGCTATGGCGGGCGGGCAAGTCGCGCCTGCGCCGGTCGCGGGCACGCCCTCGCGCTGGCCGATGCAGCTCTCGCTGTTCGCCGTGCTGCTGCTGCATGGGGTGTTGCTGCATCAGACAATCTTCCGCGCAGACAGCATGCACTTCGGTTTTGCGTACATGCTCTCGGCCATGCTGTGGCTCTCGGTCGGCATTTACTGGATCGAGAGTTTCTTCTTTCCGCTCGACAGCCTGCGACTAATGGTCACCCCCGTGGCTGCCGTCGCCTGTTTGTTGCCGATGATTTTTCCGGATGTGCGCATTCTCGGTTTTGCCGCAGATCCGATTTTCAAGGCGCACTTCATCATTGCCAACATGGCCTACGGTCTGTTCGCACTGGCGGCGTTGCACGCGCTGCTGATGATTTACGCCGAGCGGCAACTGCACCCGTCGCGCAGCACCGAGGCGACCGGCTGGCTCTCGCGCTGGCTTGAGACGCTGCCGCCGCTGCTGACGATGGAAAAATTGCTGTTCCGGTTGATCGGTGCCGGGTTCGTATTGCTGACCCTGACGCTGATCTCGGGCGTGATGTTCTCCGAGGCGCTCTTCGGACGCGCGGTGCGCATCGATCACAAGACCGTGTTTGCGGTGGTGTCGTGGCTGATGTTCGGCGCGGTGCTGCTGGGCCGGCACTTCTACGGGTGGCGCGGTAAGGTCGCGCTGCGTTGGGTTCTGGCGTCGTTCGTGGCGCTTTTGCTGGCGTATGTCGGCTCTCGCTTCGTGCTTGAGGTGGTGCTGCATCGCATGACGGAGACTTGAAGCGCGATGCGCAATATTTTGTTGTTACTGGTGTTGTTGGTGGCTGGCACATGGTGGATGCGGCACAACGAGCGCAAGCGCAATATCGAGCGCAACGAACGCAACGAGCGCATGCGTCAGCCCCCGGCGGGCGATCCGCGCAAGACGGTGCACGAAGCCCTGCCGCCCGCCGAGCGCATGGTGCAATGCACCGAGTGCGATACCTATCTTCCCGAGAGTGAAGCCATCGGCGGTGCAGGCGGCAAACACTTTTGCAGCGCCGCGCACCGTGACGCCTATCTGACGCGCGAACACCGCGCCTGAGACCCGCTGCGCAGTCAGGCTGCGCAGCAATGTCGACATCCTCCCTCGTCTTTGGCATGGCCTCTAAACGGGTCGCCTTGCGCATGCCTGTCGCATGCACTAAAACACAGTAACCGGCTCTGTATAAAAGAACCATAACAACAGGGACGAGACGACAGGAGGGCGCAATATGCTAATGCGCAGACGGATGTATTTTCTTCTTCCCGATCTGGCCAGTGCTCAACGCACGATGAGCGATTTGCTGCTCGCCCGGATCGAGGAACGTCACATCCACTTCATGGCACGTGACGAAATGGACCTGGAGGGACTGCACGAGGCTAACCTGCTACAGACTTCCGATATCGTGCACGGCGCAGAGGCCGGGCTTGTGATCGGTGGCTTCTGTGGTTTGGCGGTCGGTGCAGTCGCGGCGTTTTTCCCCATCGTGGGCACACGTCCCCAATGGGAATTGATGATCGTGACCGCCCCCCTCGGCGCGCTCTTCGGCGCCTGGGTGTCGAGCATGATCGGTGTCTCGGTGCCGAACTCGCGGCTCAAGGCATTTCGCGAGCCACTCGAGCGCGGCATGATCCTGCTGATGGTGGACGTGCGCGACTCGCGGGTGGATGAGATTCGCGAGATGCTCAAGGAGCATCACCCCGAAGCGCATATGGAAGGGATAGAAGCCGCAATTCCGGCGTTTCCGTAATCGATGGCAACCTGCGAGGGAATCGTATCGAAAGCGAAAAACGGGTTGGCGCAGGAGAAGTGTCTTACCGGCCGGCAACGGCCAATAGCGTCGCACCTGTGAGCGGCGCGGGGTGGTGCGCGTGCCGTATGGCACGAGTACGACGCCATCCCAGGGCGTGGTCACGCCCACGGAAGCCTCTCGGCCAAGTTCGGCGGGAGGCTTCTTCTTTGAGCATTCCATTTCCTTATTGTGCGGTGGCCGACAGGTGCCCGGCGGCGTATGATATTTGCACTCGCTGCCTGCGTTCGGCACACCGGGCGCGCCTTCGGCGTCGTTGCGCCAAGTGGGCTACAATGGCGCCCCTCGCTCCACGGGAGTTCACTGTGCCCGTCATGCTCCAGTCATCTGCGTCCCCTATTGTTGCGCTCCGATCGTCCGGTCGCGTCGAGACCTGCGCGTGTCCGATGCTGCGAGGTCGCGCATGAACGCACCGGACCAACGCCTGCCGCTTACGCTCGACGCCGACGGATGGGTGCGCGAAGCCGAGCGTCTGCCATCGCCCAATTTCGACATGCGGCCCGATGGCATGCCGACGGACCTGCTCGTGGTGCACAACATCTCGTTGCCGCCCGGGCAGTTCGGCGGCGACGAGATCGCGGCGTTCTTTCAGAATCGACTCGACCACGACGCGCATCCGTTCTTCGATGAGATTCGCGGCGTGCACGTCTCGTCGCACTTTCTGGTGCGGCGCGATGGTGCATTGCAGCAGTTCGTGTCGTGCGATGCGCGGGCGTGGCATGCGGGCGCGTCGTCGTTCGAGGGTCGTACACGCTGCAATGATTTTTCCATCGGCGTTGAGCTTGAAGGGACCGACGACGTGCCGTTCACGGCCGCGCAGTACGCAACGTTGGCGGCGCTTACGCGCGCGTTGCTTGAGCGTTATCCGATTCAAGCCGTGGCCGGACATGCCGATATAGCACCGGGCCGGAAGACGGATCCGGGCCCGCATTTCGAGTGGCAGCGATTGCGCCGGATGGCGGGTCTGAGCCCCGAGGCGCTGCCGTTTCAGCGAACCGCTTAATCCCCATCCGGGGACAGGTTTTGCTTGACACGGCGATGCCACGGGCCTCCCCGGCGAGCAAAATTTTTGGGTTTGCGGAGTGCGTCATCTCCACTATACTTAGTGCAAATTCCGGTGCCGACCACTACATCTAGTGGTTGATGTCAGGTTCGGCACAGAATGCAATCACCATCAATACCGTGTTTGTCCTGCGGCGTTTTGTGGGGCGGCACAGCAGCAAAGCCGTGCAGCGGACACCTCGAACCCTTGGCCGTCCGTCGGTCGTGCGGTGTTCAGCACTTCGCTCCATCGGCGCCCCCAGGGCGCATATTTACCGGCTGTAAAACTGGTAGAGACGCGCTAACAGCACCATCTCATTGGAACGGGAGTTTTTACATGCAGACTAACGAAAACCTCACCCGCCCGAACCCGACGCCCGCCGCGAATGCCGGCAGTGGCACGGGTGCGTCGGCGCCCCAGACGACGGGCGCATTCGAGCCGGCCACCAACGCCGACTTCAAAGTGATTCGACGCAACGGCGCGGTGGTGGGTTTCGAGCCGTCGAAGATCGCGATCGCCGTGACCAAGGCGTTCCTGGCCGTGAACGGCGGTCAAGGTGCGGCTTCGGCGCGCGTACGCGAACTCGTGGAGCAATTGACGGAGAACGTTGTGCGCGCATTGGTGCGCAGCCGCCCGAACGGCGGTACGTTCCATATCGAAGACATTCAGGATCAGGTCGAACTCGCGCTCATGCGCGCAGGCGAACACAATGTGGCCCGTGCCTACGTGCTGTATCGCGAGAAGCGTTCGCAAGAGCGCGCTCACGCGATCGAGACCACGCAGGAAGCCGCAACGCCCGACGCGCCGGTGCTGCGCGTGACCGACAACGGGGTGACGCGTGCGCTCGACATGAGCGTGTTGCGCGGCGTGGTGCAAGCCGCGTGCGAAAACCTTGGCGATGAAGTCGACGCCGAACCGATCCTGACCGAGACCATCAAGAATCTGTACGACGGCGTGCCGCTGTCGCAGGTCTACGATTCGGCGATCCTCGCCTCGCGTACCCTCATCGAGAAGGAACCGGCGTACAGCCTGGTCACGGCCCGTATTCTGATGCACACGATCCGCCGCGAAATCCTCGGCGAGGAAGTGCCGCAGGGCGAAATGGCGGCTCGCTACGTCGAGTACTTCCCGCGTTTCATCAAACAGGGTGTCGAAGCCGAACTGCTCGACGAGCAACTGCTCTCGTTCGATCTGGCCAAGCTGGGTGCCGCGCTCGACGCATCGCGCGACCTGCAATTCAACTACCTCGGCCTGCAAACGCTGTACGACCGCTACTTCCTGCACATCGACGGCCATCGCATCGAAATGCCGCAGGCGTTCTACATGCGGGTTGCCATGGGCCTGGCGCTGAACGAAGTCGAGCGCGAAGCGCGTGCGATCGAGTTCTACCAGATCCTGTCGAGCTTCGACTTCATGAGCTCGACGCCGACGCTGTTCAACTCGGGCACGCGTCGCTCGCAGCTTTCCTCGTGCTACCTGACGACCGTCTCGGACGATCTGGAAGGGATCTACGAGGCGCTCAAGGAAAACGCACTGCTCTCGAAGTTCGCCGGCGGTCTGGGCAACGACTGGACGCAGGTTCGCGCGCTCGGCTCGCACATCAAGGGCACGAACGGCAAGAGCCAGGGTGTGGTGCCGTTTCTGAAGGTGGTCAACGACACGGCCGTGGCCGTGAATCAGGGCGGCAAGCGCAAGGGCGCAGTCTGCGCGTACCTGGAAACGTGGCACCTGGACATCGAAGAATTCCTGGAACTGCGCAAGAACACGGGCGACGATCGCCGTCGTACGCACGACATGAACACGGCGAACTGGATTCCCGACCTGTTCATGAAGCGCGTGATGGAAGGTGCCGAGTGGACGCTGTTCTCGCCGTCGACCTGCCCGGATCTGCACGACAAGTACGGCAAGGCTTTCGAACAGGCTTACACGGCTTACGAAGACAAGGCCGCGCGCGGCGAGATCAAGCTGTTCAAGAAGGTGCCGGCGCAGGCGCTCTGGCGCAAGATGTTGGGCATGCTGTTCGAAACCGGCCACCCGTGGATCACGTTCAAGGACCCGTGCAACATCCGCTCGCCGCAGCAACACGTGGGCGTGGTGCACTCGTCGAACCTGTGCACGGAAATCACGCTCAACACGAGCGAGACCGAAATCGCCGTGTGTAACCTCGGCTCGGTGAACCTCGTGGCTCACCTGAAGCAGACGGCCAACGGCTACGAACTGGATCACGAAAAGCTGCAACGCACCATTCGTGTGGCAATGCGCATGCTCGATAACGTCATCGACATCAATTACTACGCGGTGGCGAAGGCGCGCAATTCGAACCTGCATCACCGTCCGGTGGGCATGGGCATCATGGGCTTCCAGGACTGCCTGCACCTGCTGCGCACGCCCTACGCGTCGAACGACGCGGTCGAATTTGCCGACCGTTCGATGGAAGCCGTTTGCTACTACGCTTACTGGGCATCGACCGAGCTGGCTAAGGAACGCGGTCAGTATTCGTCGTACAAGGGTTCGCTGTGGGATCGTGGCATCCTGCCGCAAGATTCGCTCAAGCTGCTGGCCGAGGAGCGTGGCGGTTATGTCGACGTCGACCTGTCGAGCACGCTCGATTGGGACAGCCTGCGCAAACACATCGCCGATCACGGCATGCGCAACTCGAACTGCGTGGCCATTGCCCCGACGGCCACGATCTCGAACATCATCGGCGTCTCGGCCTGTATCGAGCCGACGTTCCAGAACCTTTACGTGAAGTCGAACCTGTCGGGCGAGTTCACTGTGGTCAACGAGTATCTGGTGCGTGACCTGAAGGCCCGTGGCCTGTGGGACGAAGTGATGGTCGCCGACCTGAAGTACTTCGACGGTTCGCTCGCCCGCATCGATCGCGTGCCGGCCGACCTGCGCGAGATCTACGCCACGGCGTTTGAAGTCGAGCCGAAGTGGTTGGTCGAGGCGGCATCGCGTCGTCAGAAGTGGATCGATCAGGCGCAGTCGCTCAACATCTATATGGCAGGCGCATCGGGCAAGAAGCTCGATGAGACATACAAGCTGGCATGGACGCGTGGGCTGAAGACCACGTATTACCTGCGTACGATGGCCGCAACGCACGTCGAGAAGTCGACGGTGAGCCGTGGCGCGCTGAACGCCGTGCCGAGTTCGGGCGGTTTGTCGGGTGGCCTCTCCGCCGAGCCGACCTCGCCGCTGGCACAGCCGATGCCGGAAGCCGAAGGCGCGGTCTGCACGATGCGTCCGGGCGACCCCGGCTTCGAAGAGTGCGAGGCTTGCCAGTAAGCCGAGTGTGCCGAGGTGCCTGAGAAGGGGCCTCGGTACCTGGAAAAAACCCCGTCGGCCCGCAAGGGCGACGGGGTTTTTTCTTGGGCCTTCGTCCGGCGATCAGGCCAGATCGATACGCATGGACAAGTCGAGCGTCTGGCCGTGGGCCACCACGACATGATTGTTGTCGAACTCGCCGACCCGGTGTGTCGAGGGTTCGAGGCACAGGTAAGGGCGCCCGGCGGGGGAGTGCAGTACCAGCCAGGTGGCATCGGCGGTGCGCACAGTGGCCGAGCGCAAGCCGCCGGCATAGTCGATGCGCGCATTAAAGGTCCCCGACTCGGAGGGTACCTCGGCGAACCAGGTCGACCGTCCCCCGGTATCGAGTCCGCCGCCGACGGACACGACTTCCATTGGGCCGACGTGCACACGCTGCTCGCTCGGCCAGCGAATGTCTTCGGAGGGCGAACGCCAGATCGCTTCCGATTCGAACGTCAGACGCGCGCCTGCGGGCCAGCGGAAGTACGGGTGCAGCCCGAGGCCGGTCGGCATGTCCTCCGCAGACAGATTCGTGATCGACAACTGCATGTCCACGCCCTGCTCGTCGAGCGACACCGAGAGGTATGCCTGATAGTGCCAGGGCCACTCGGGCTGAGCGGGGCAGTCGAGTTGGAGCACGCAGCAATGCTGGCTCTCGTCGACGACCTCCCACTCGCGGCGCAGCCCCCAGCCATGCAGCGAACTCGACGCCACCGGCGCCTCGCGAACGGCAATCGTGCGCTCACGCCAGTGCAACGTGTCGTCGCGCAGCATATTGGTATACGGCAGCATCGGAAACGCACCGGCCTTCGGCCATTCGTCCGACGGGAACGGCTCATTGCCCAGCGGTACGAGGTAGTCGAAGAGGTCGCCGCGCGTGTCGCGGCGGGCGAGCCGCGAGAGCCTGCCGCCACAACCGGGCTGGACTTCGGCCATGAGCGAGCCTTTCGTGAGGCGGATCGGTTTGCCGGGAGTGAGTCTGTCCGGCGTTGGGCCCGGCGAACCTGCCTGAGCCTGTGCGCTGTGCGCGCCTGCGGATGTCATCGTCGGTATCTCCTTCATCGGCGTCTGGACGTGGCGCGCGCCGGAATCTGCCGCTCCGGTCCGCTGCGCAATGACGCTCGTCGCCACAGGATACGCCAATGTGGCGCAGCGCCGTCGCGACACGTCGCAATGACTGTCGTGCGACGCCGTTTCGTGGCAAGATGCCGGTCCCGCGAGGCCGGACGCCAGTGCCCTGGGGGAAACCGCCAAACACTAGGTATAGTGGTCATCGTGCGGTGCGACACTATATCTAGTGTGGTGTGCTGGAATGAGTGACGTAATTGTGCTAAATTGGAGTCATTCAATTCGACGTCGGGAGGTCATGATGTTGTTACCGCTCTCGCGTCGGCGTTGTTGTTCAAAACTGCGCAATTGCGCATCTGCATTACCCCCGAAACACGGCAGCTTTTCCGGCGGACTTCGTACTGTCGGCGACAAGTCGCCGGCTGCCGGATCGCAAGTTTTTTGTCGGCCTTCGCTCGCGAACGGCTGATCTGTCACTTCGGCGATGTGCGCGTTTGTGTGCATCGCATCAACCTGAACGGACTGAGACCCTATGCTTAACTGGGAAGAAGACACTACCGCCGCCAAATCGGCCGCCCCCTCCGCTGCTCCGGCCCCTGCGTCGAACATTCTCGGCACCCAAGGGGATACCCCGAGTGTGATCGCTTCGCAGTCGACGCGCCGTGTGAGCGCGTCCGACAAGCGCGTGATCAACGGCACGACGGACGTGAACCAACTGGTGCCCTTCAAGTACAAGTGGGCCTGGGAAAAATATCTGGCCGGTTGCGCGAACCACTGGATGCCGCAGGAAATCAACATGTCGCGCGACATCGCGCTGTGGAAAGATCCGAACGGTCTGACCGAAGACGAGCGCCGCATCATCAAGCGCAACCTCGGCTTCTTCGTGACGGCCGACTCGCTCGCCGCGAACAACATCGTGCTGGGCACCTACCGCCACATCACTGCACCGGAGTGCCGCCAGTTCCTGCTGCGTCAGGCGTTCGAAGAGGCGATCCATACGCACGCTTATCAATACATCGTCGAGAGCCTGGGGCTGGACGAAGGCGAGATCTTCAACGCGTATCACGAAGTGCCGTCGATTCGCGACAAGGACGAGTTCCTGCTGCCGTTCATCGAAGTCGTAGCCGATCCGTCGTTCCAGACCGGCACGCAGGAAGCCGACCAGAAGCTGCTGCGCTCGCTGATCGTGTTCGCCTGCATCATGGAAGGTCTGTTCTTCTATGTCGGCTTCACGCAGATCCTCGCGCTGGGCCGTCAAAACAAGATGACCGGTGCTGCGGAGCAGTATCAGTACATTCTTCGCGACGAGTCGATGCACTGCAACTTCGGCATCGACCTGATCAATCAGGTGAAGCTGGAAAACCCGAACCTGTGGACGCCGGAGTTCCGCGAAGAGATTCGCGAGCTGTTCAAGAAGGCGGTCGAGTTGGAGTATCGCTACGCCGAAGACACGATGCCGCGCGGCGTGCTTGGTTTGAACGCGGGCATGTTCAAGAGCTATCTTCGCTTCATCGCGAACCGTCGTTGTGCCCAAATTGGTCTCGAAGCGCTCTACCCGAACGAAGAGAATCCGTTCCCGTGGATGAGCGAGATGATCGATCTGAAGAAGGAGCGCAACTTCTTCGAAACGCGTGTGATCGAGTATCAGACCGGTGGCGCGCTGAGCTGGGACTAAGCACGGAGTGAAAAATGGGTGCTCGCTGCAAAGCAAGCATCCATGCGGGTTTCAAGAGGGTGGTGTGTGCGTGCGTGACACGCGTGACCGGCAGCAAGAGAAGCAAAAGAGAACGTGCAGGTCACGCACATCATCCTCACTCGCAAGACGTTTCGATCGCTTCGCAAGTGCTTCGCATGCGTCGACATGCGAGAGCGATGTGCATCAAATACAACAGATTGACTTCGTCATTACGAATGTTGTGCGCTTTTTTATGCGCAAAGTATTAACATCGCATCACAAAAGAATTATTATTCGCTCAAATAAATTGCAGTCTCGATGAACACACGAAAGCACATTGCTTTCCTCCCGCGACAGAGAGCTGGTAGTTACGGAGCGTAAAAACCTTGGTGCATAGCAAGCAGTATCGCTTATCCGCTATCGCAATCTCCTCCATCCCGATGACGGGACAGGCAAGCTACCCCCCGAAGAATCTGGCGAATCCCCCTTCTCAAGACAATCGAATTGCTGGCGGCAATGTCGCCGGCAATTTTTTTGCGCGCGTGACCACACACGGTCAGCGTCATGCGCGCAGCGCCGAATTCATTAGCGTAAGCCGTCGTTGTCCGATGCGTACGCCGATGAATAGCCCGCTCGCCGGCGGTTCTCCGCACGGTGGTCGGGTTTCCTTCTCAGGTGGTTTGTTTGAGTGATCTTTCACGTTAAGGAGCAAAGTGATGGCTACTACTGCTAAGAAAAAACCCGCAGCCAAGAAGGCTGTTGCCAAGAAGCCGGTAGCGAAGAAGGCTGCCGCCGCCAAGAAGCCTGTCGCCAAGAAGGCTGTGGCTGCTAAGAAGCCGGTCGCGAAGAAGGCAGCTGCTGCCAAGAAGCCGGCAGCGAAGAAGGTTGCTGCCAAGAAGCCGGCCGCCAAGAAGGTCGCGGTGAAGAAGGTTGCCGCCAAGAAGCCGGTTGCCAAGAAGGCGGCAGTGAAGAAGGTTGCCGCCAAGAAGCCGGTTGCCAAGAAGGCAGCAGTGAAGAAGGTTGCCGCCAAGAAGCCGGCCGCCAAGAAGGCAGCAGTCAAGAAAGTTGCCGCCAAGAAGCCGGCCGCCAAGAAGGCAGCAGTGAAGAAGGTTGCTGCCAAGAAGCCGGCAGCGAAGAAGGCTGCTGCGAAGAAGCCGGCTGCCAAGAAGCCTGCTGCTAAGAAGCCCGCTGCTGCCAAGAAGCCGGCAGTGAAGAAGGTTGCTGCAAAGCCTGCTGCTGCTCCGGCTGCTGCAGCACCGGCAGCACCGAAGACGGCTCTGAATCCGGCAGCGGCATGGCCGTTCCCGACCGGCAGCCGTCCGTAATTCGAGTGCCGATGCAGGAACCAAGGCACTTAGGTGTCTTTTGATCGAGTAGGCCTACTCGATCCGAAACCCGCTGTGATGAGCGATCGTCACGGCGGGTTTTTTCATGGAAGCAATGAAAACGGGCGACCTGAGTCGCCCGGTTGATGCATTGCGAGAGCGATGCGGGATCGCTCCGGTCAGAGGACTGCGCGCTTCAGCGCGGCACGCGCCTTAGTGCGTCACACGTGTCACACCGCCGCTCGAGAGCAGACGCACGCGCTGTCCCGGCTGGAACGCCTCGTCGGCGTCCTGCGTGATCGCACGCAGTTCGCCATTGTCGAGTCGCACGGTGATTTCCAGACCTGCCTTCTTGCTCATGCGGCTTTCGATGGCCTGACCTGCCACAGCACCCAGCAGACCCCCGACGATGCCCGTCGCGATCGAGCCGCGACCGCCGCCGATCGCACTACCGCCAATGGCGCCGAGTGCGCCGCCGCCCGCAATGCCGAGAATGCCCGGATCGCCATTGCTGCTGTCGATCGTGACCGGACGCACCGATTCAACCGTGCCCATGCGCACGACCTGTTCGCGTTGCGCCTGCCGGCTGCTGTAGACGCTCGCAGAGTTGCTTGGACCGAACGCCGTGCAGGCGGACAGAGAGAGCGAAGCCGCGGCGGCGAGAATAATGAGCGGTGTGGTCAGTCGTGCCATTGTTATGCCTTTCCTAAAATCATTCGAAGCGGTGGCCGAACGCTTCTACATATTGCGCTTCGATGTCGCTGCGCGTGGGTGCGTAAGTCTGCGGGCCTTGCTCGGCAATCTTGAGCGAGCCCATCAGACTGGCCAGGCGGCCGGTCGTCGGCCAGTCGAGGCCCTTTTCGATGCCATACAGCAATCCGCC
Source organism: Pandoraea apista (assembly GCF_001465595.2). Taxonomy (NCBI): domain Bacteria; kingdom Pseudomonadati; phylum Pseudomonadota; class Betaproteobacteria; order Burkholderiales; family Burkholderiaceae; genus Pandoraea; species Pandoraea apista. The sequence continues at coordinate 735,808 of NZ_CP013481.2, forward strand.
ACGGAAGGCATCGCCGCACCCGGTGGGATCGACGACACGCTTGGCGGTCACGGCAGGAATATCGTACTGCTTGCCGTCGGCGAAGATCAGGGCCCCATGTTCTCCGCGCGTGACGACAAGTGCCTCCACTTGCGACCGCAGGTCTTCCATCGACCAGCCGGTCTTCGAGCAGAGGAGCTTGGCTTCGTAGTCGTTGACCGCGAGATACGTTGCGAGTTCCACCATGCGACGCAGTGCCTCAGCCGAGAGCAGCGGCAAGCCCTGGCCCGGGTCGAACATGAACGGCACGCCCGCCGCGGCGAAGCCTTCGGCGTGGACGAGCATGGCATCCGGGGCGTCGGGGGCCACAATGCCGAGCGTGGCGCCTTTCACATCGGCCACGCGATTCCGTGCCGAGAACATCATGGCGCCGGGGTGGAAAGCGGTGATCTGGTTGTTGTCCAGATCGGTCGTGATCATGGCGTTCGCCGTCATGCTGTCGGCAACGGTGCGCACGAATTCCGTCGTCATGCCAAGCGACTGAAAACGCTCGAGGTAGGCGCCGCCATCGTCGCCGACCATTCCCATCACCACCGGCGAGCCGCCCAGCAGGTGCAGGCTGTAGCCGATGTTGCCGGCGCAGCCGCCAAAGTTGCGGCGCATCGTCGGCACGAGGAAGCTGACGTTCAGGATGTGTACCTGATCGGGCAGGATATGCTCGCCGAAGCGGCCTTCGAACGTCATGATGTTGTCGTAGGCGAGCGAGCCGCAGATCACGGTAGTCACGGAATAGGTCCTTGCGAAAAAATGACGGGGGCCAACAAGGGCGTCCACACATGGGCATCGGTCGAGTTGCCGTGCGCCACTTAAAAACTGGCCGACGCAGTCGTTGCGCCGGCGCGGGAACAGCGATCCGGCGCGCCGGTGAGACCGGGCGGGCCAGATGAACGGGAATGAATTACGACAGGGCGGCGAGCGCGGCGTCGTAGTTCGGTTCGTTCTTGATCTCGGGCACGAGTTCGGCGTGGATGACGCGGTTATCGGCGTCGAGCACCACCACGGCACGTGCCGACACGCCGGCGAGCGGGCCCGTCGTGATTGCCACACCGTAGTTCTTGAGGAACTCGCGACCGCGCATAGTCGAGAGCGTAACGACGTTGTTCAGGCCTTCGGTGGCGCAGAAACGGCTCATTGCGAACGGCAGGTCGGCCGAGATCACGAGCACGACAGTGTTATCGAGCTTGCCGGCGGCTTCGTTGAACTTGCGGGTCGACGTGGCGCAGGTCGGCGTGTCGAGACTCGGCACGATGTTGAGCACCTTGCGTTTGCCTGCGAAGTCGTCGAGCGTGACGTCTTGCAACTTGGCGTTGACGAGCGAGAGTGCCGGTGCGGTCTGACCCTTTTGCGGGAACTGGCCGTCGACTTCGATGGGGTTACCCCCGAGCGTGACTTGGGACATCAATATCTCCTAGATTGAGTGCAACAGCGCTATCAGGGATAGAACGCGAGCACCCGGTAATTACTGGCTAGCGCTGCCTGCGCCGACAATCGTAACCGAATCGTGCGTTCATTGCGTGAAGCCAGACCGGCCTCACGCAGCGCGGTGTCTGCGATGTAGTCGCTGGCCGAGAAAACGCGCCGCACGACGGGCTTGCCGTCAAGGTCCGACAGCGTGAGTTCGAGCGACGGCCACGCGAGCGCGTAGTCCGCCTGGTTGCGGATGAAAACGGTGAGTGTCATTGGCACCGCGCTGCCCTGAGCGGCCGACGCTGCGCTGGCCGTTGTGCCGGGCGCGTCAGCCGTATCGGCTGTGGCGGCTTCGTCGGTGACAAGAGTGACGCTGGAAATCTGAATCATGTCCGGCTGACGCGGTGGTGCGATCGTCACATGCATGGGACGGCCTGCCGCTGCGAATACCCCGCGCAGCGCCGGCACCCGGTCGATCACCGCAGCGCGTTCGATCCATGCCCATTGTGCGATCAGGCCGAGGATAGCCAGCGTGAGAAGCAAGCGCCAGATCACGCGGGCAGCACCGGGGCGCCGCGGTTGTCCGGCGAGCGCGGACGGAACCGGCGGCTCGGCGCGCGGCGTTCGCTCGCCCGACATGCTCGACATGCCCGACGCGGTCGGTGCGGTGAGCGCGGTGGGATCGTCGTCGTCGAGGTAGCGCCCCGGGCCGTGATGCATTTGCGCGCGGCTTTCGTCGGGACTGCCCAACAGCGCGGCAATGGCCGTGGGCGTGAGCATCTCGGGCACCGGTGGGCGCTGGGGCGAGGCGAACGACGCCGAGGCCGCTGACGTCACGGCAGGGGGCGACGCTTCGTCGACTGGTGCCGTTTCGCGCGCGGAGACCTGGGGAGACGCTGGCGCGGACGCTGTTGCCGCAGACAGCGCGGAATCGAGCGGTAGCGATGAGGGCTGCGCTTCGCTCGCGAGGTTCGCAACGTCGGGGGTGCCGACGCCGTTCGGTGCGACGGTGAGATCGGGCGACGTCGCTTCGGCAGGTGTCGAATGGGCGGCGCTGGCCGCCTCATGGTCCGGTGCGTCATTTGCCTCGCCCGGCGGCTCGCAGAGATAGGCGCGGCCGTCGAACACCTCGCGGCAGTTGCCGCAACGCACAAGGCCGTCGCGCAGCTTGAGCTGGTCCGCGACGACGCGAAAGACGGTATGACAGTGAGGGCAGCGGGTAGCGAGAACGCGCGAGGACTGGGTCATGGGACTCGGGGGCTCGGCGCGTTGGGCACGGCTTAGCTGGCGGCCTGCCCGTGCAGGCAGACCCAGCCATCGTGAGCGCGCCAGACCGACATCTTCATATAAGGCGCGTAGGCGGCGATCACCTCGTCGGCCTGCCGCTCCAGCACGCCGGACAGTGCGAGGCGTCCGCCCGGTGCGACGCGAGACGTCAGCATCGAGGCAAGCAGCTTGAGCGGATTCGACAGGATATTGGCGACCACGATATTGAACTGGCCGTCGCGCAGATCGTCGGGCAACCCGTATTCGACCGGCGCGTGATTGCGCTCGCTGTTATAACGGGCGGACTCGACCGCTTGCGGATCGATGTCGATACCGATGACCGGATCAGCGCCGCACTTGCGGGCGAGAATTGCCAGAATGCCCGAACCGCAACCGTAGTCGAGCAGCGACTGGCCCGGCTGAACATTCTGCTCGAGCCACTCCATGCACAGTCGCGTGGTCGGATGGCTACCGGTACCGAACGCCAGACCCGGATCGAGTTCGAGGATCAGGGCGTCGGTGTCCGGGGCGTCGTGCCACGACGGCACCACCCAGATCCGCTGGCCGATCTGCATTGGCTCGAATTGCGATTGCGTGAGCCGCACCCAATCCTGTTCCTCCACGTCACGCAAGGTAAACGCGGGGGACTCGGTGAGCCCCAATTCATTGATCGCCGCCGCGAGCAGCACGGCGGCGTCCTGATCTTCCCCCACCAGCGCAACCACGCGCGAGTGTTGCCACGCGGTGTCCGGCGGGGTCAGGCCAGGCTCGCCGAACATCGGTTGCTCGTCGGGCGTGTCGGCGTCCGCGTCTTCGACCGAGACCGACAGCACGCCGAGATCGAGCAGGGCGTCTGACAGAGCCTCGGCCTGGGCACGGGCGACTTCTACGACGAGTTCGCGATACATAGCGAGTAGTTCCTACGAATTAACGACTTAATTGCCGCCGACGGCAGACTTCTGCGCCAGCTTGTGTTCCAGATAATGGATGCTCGTGCCGCCTTCGACAAACTTGGCGTCGAGCATCAATTCCCGGTGCAGCGGGATGTTCGTCTGGATGCCTTCGATCACGATTTCCGACAGCGCCACACGCATGCGGCGAATCGCCTGATCGCGCGTTGCGCCGTAGGCGATCAGCTTGCCGATCATCGAATCGTAGTTAGGCGGCACGAAGTAGCCGTTATAAGCATGCGAATCGACGCGGATGCCGGGGCCACCCGGCATATGCCAGGCAGTAATGCGGCCCGGCGACGGCGTGAACTTGAACGGGTCTTCGGCGTTGATACGGCACTCGATAGCATGGCCCTGGAACTGGATATCGCGCTGACGGTAGGCGAGCTTCTCGCCGGCCGCGATGCGGATCTGCTCCTGCACGATATCGATACCCGTGATCATCTCCGTGACGGGATGCTCGACCTGCACGCGCGTGTTCATTTCGATGAAGTAGAACTCATTGTTCTCGAACAGGAACTCGAACGTGCCGGCACCGACATAGCCCATCTTCTTGCAGGCGTCGGCGCAGCGATCGCCGATGCGCTCGATCAGACGGCGCGGAATCAGCGGTGCGGTCGCTTCTTCGATCACCTTCTGGTGGCGGCGCTGCATAGAGCAGTCACGCTCGCCCAGCCAGATCGCATTCTTGTGCTTGTCGGCGAGAATCTGGATTTCGATATGGCGCGGGTTCTCGAGGAACTTCTCCATATAGACTTCCGGGTTGCCGAAGGCACGGCCGGCTTCTTCGCGGGTCATGTTGACCGCGTTCACAAGCGCCGCTTCCGTGTGCACCACGCGCATGCCGCGACCACCGCCGCCGCCTGCGGCCTTGATGATCACCGGATAGCCGATCTGACGTGCAATGCGCACGATTTCCTTCGGATCGTCGGGCAACGCGCCTTCCGAACCCGGCACGCAAGGCACGCCGGTCTTGATCATCGTCTGCTTGGCCGAGACCTTGTCGCCCATCAGGCGAATGGTGTCGGGGCGCGGACCGATGAACGTGAAACCCGATTGCTCGACGCGCTCGGCGAAGTCGGCGTTCTCGGAGAGGAAGCCATAGCCCGGGTGGATGGCCTGAGCGTCGGTGACTTCCGCCGCGCTGATGAGCGCCGGCATGTTCAGATAGCTCAGCGGCGAGGGTGCCGGGCCGATACAGACGGCTTCGTCAGCGAGCTTGACGTACTTCGCTTCCTTGTCGGCTTCGGAGTAGACCACGACGGTCTTGATGCCCATCTCGCGGCATGCGCGCTGGATGCGCAAAGCGATTTCGCCGCGGTTGGCGATGAGAATTTTTTCAAACATTATGTGCAGTCCTGCCCGTAAGGGGAGAGGATCGGGGCCGGACGCCGGTTGCCGCCGAGCGGCACACGGCCGCGCAGGCGGGGCGTCCGACAACCGGCATTAGCCGATCACGAACAGCGGCTGACCGTATTCCACGGCCTGACCGTTCTCGACCAGGATTTCCTTGATCACGCCAGCCTTGTCCGACTCGATTTCGTTGAGCAGCTTCATGGCTTCGATGATGCACAGCGTCTGGCCTTCCTTGACCGAGTCACCGACTTGCGCGAACGGATCGGCGCCCGGCGACGGCGCACGATAGAACGTGCCGACCATCGGCGAGGTCACGATATGACCTTGCGGAAGCGCCGGGGCAGCCGGGGCCGGTGCGGCAGTCGAGGCGGCGGGAGCTTGCGCAGCGGCCTGCGGGGCGAGTGCGGGCATGGCCATCTGCATCGGGGCGGCGATCACTTGCGGCGGTGCCTTGACGATGCGAACCTTGCCTTCGCCCTCGGTGACTTCAAGTTCGGAAATACCCGATTCGGCGACGAGGTCGATCAACGTCTTGAGTTTGCGCAAATCCATGAAGGAAGCTCCTTGATTCGATATCGACGCGGGGGGGAACGCCCCGCGCGGGGAAATAGGGGAAGAGAGGACTACCCGCCGGCGAGTCGCCGCAGGGCAAAATCGAGTGCGAAGGTGTAACCGTGCGAGCCCAGGCCGCAGATGACGCCTTGCGCAATGTCGGACAAGTACGAGTGATGCCGGAAGGCCTCGCGCGCATGGACGTTCGAGAGGTGAACCTCGACGAACGGGATGCCTACCCCGGCCAGCGCATCGCGGATGGCTACGCTGGTATGAGTGTAGGCCGCAGGGTTGATGACGATGAAGTCGATCGATTCATCGCGCGCTGCCTGTATCCGGTCAACCAATGCGCCTTCGTGATTACTCTGGAATGTCGCCACCTCGGCACCCGCCGCCTTGCCTTGCGCCACAAGGGCGGAGTCAATGTCGGCCAACGTCGTGCGGCCGTACACCGCCGGCTCGCGAGTACCGAGCAGGTTCAGGTTAGGGCCATGAAGCACGAGAATGCGGTGAGGCATCGGCGAATCAAATTTCACGAAATTGGGCGCAATTAAACGCCAGTTGGTGGATTTTGTCCAGTGGGGCGAAAATCGGGCGCCGACATTCACGTCTGGCGGGACTTCCCGGGATTTCCCTTTTCCGCTGTGGGGTCAGATGAGCGGTTTGAGCGCTGCACGGACCTCGTCCGACGTAACGCGGCCGAGCTTCTCATAGTGCAGACGTCCCTGCGAGTCGATCACGACCGTAAACGGCAATGCCCCGGCCTTGTTGCCCAGCGCACGGGCCAGGTCGGTTCCTGCGTAGCCTGCCACGAGCAGCGGGTAATCGACCTTCACTTTCTGTTCGAACGCGATCATGTTCTGAGCGGTATCGATGCCGATTCCCACAAATTGAACGTTTTTGCTACCCAATTCGGCGGATAACGCCTGTAGATCGGGCATTTCCTCCACGCAAGGCCCGCACCATGGGGCCCAGAAGTTGACCACCAGCGTTTTGCCGCGCCATTGCGAGACAGCTTGCTCGTTGCCGCTCAGATCGGGCAGGCGGGTCGCGAGCAACTGGGCGACGGCGGCGTCCGAGGCATTTGCCGGCGGCTGGTTGCGGTGCCCGAGCCAGAAGCCGCCCGCCAGGCCTGCGAGCGCGAGAATCACCAGAATAACAATGCGTTTTGCCATGATGGGAGGGTGGGCAGAGGTGCCGGGATCAACGGTAGACGAAAAACGGAGGGTAATTGCGAAGAATTTATGGTGATTTTGCTGGAATATGACGCCAAATCAATTGCTGTGCGCCTGTTCGGTGGCCTCGGTGATCAGTGTGCGCAGACCGATGGCGTCGACGCGCACCGGGCGGCCATTACCGTCGGTTGCCTTGAGTGCGCCACGCATGTCATCCATTGAATACAGCGACAGGTGCACACCCGCCGGTTCGCCGCGTTGATGGCGCTCTCGCCACAGGAAGCTTAACGTCTCGACCATGCCGCGTCCGTTGAAATGGCGGCTCTCCGAGACTTCATAGTCGATGCCCCGGTTGAGCAGGTCGATAGCCACTTCCTTCGGATTGTCGCAAAAAGCCTGCAAATAGATATCAGACAGGGCTGTCGCCGTGCCGTTGTAGACCGCGCCGGTAATGTATGGCCGATAGCGCGCCAGTTCTGTCATCACGGTGAGCGCCACCTGGCGCAGATGCGCCAACTCGGCTGGCTGTGTGTCGGAGAGAAACGTCTGAACGTACTCGCGGACTTCCGCTTCGATCTGATCGTTATCTGGCAGCAATTCACCGGCAATACGCGTCTCCCCGGTGATCTGCTTCGCTGCCTTACGCTTTGCGGTCGCGTAGTCGGCGCCTTCCTCGGCGATGAGGCGGGCGGCGGCCAGCGCGATTTCTTCGCGCAGGCGTTGGGCGTCGGTCCAGGATTTGCGTGTCATGCGGTCGATGATACCCGAAAGGCATTGCGGAGCACGCCGCAGGTACAATGGAGCCCTTGGCTTTTCGGCCCCCATTTCCCGCACGGGTTCGGCCCGTTCTCACCACGCTCCCCATCCATGCATATTCATATTCTTGGCATTTGCGGCACGTTCATGGGCGGTCTGGCGGTCCTCGCGCGCGAGGCCGGCCATACCGTCACGGGTTGCGACGCCAACGTCTATCCGCCGATGAGTACCCAGCTCGAGGCGCAGGGCATTCGGTTGATCGAAGGGTTCGACGCCGGACAGGTCTCGCTGGAGCCCGACCTGTTCGTGATCGGTAACGTGGTCTCGCGTGGCAATCCGCTGATGGAAGAGATTCTGAACCGGAACCTGCCTTACACCTCGGGCCCGCAATGGCTCGGCGAGCATGTGTTGTCGAACAAGTGGGTGCTGGCCGTGGCGGGAACGCATGGCAAGACGACCACGACGTCGATGCTGACCTGGATTCTGGAGGATGCCGGGTACCACCCGGGCTTCCTCGTGGGCGGCGTGCCAATGAATTTCGGAATTTCGGCGCGTCTGACCGACAGCGATTTCTTCGTGATCGAGGCTGACGAGTACGACACAGCCTTCTTCGATAAACGTTCCAAGTTCGTTCACTACCATCCGCGCACGGCGATCCTGAACAATCTGGAGTTCGATCATGCCGACATCTTCCCGGATCTCACGGCCATCGAGACACAATTCCATCATCTGGTGCGCACCGTGCCGGGGCAGGGCCGCGTGATCGTCAATGGCCGCGAGGCGGCGCTCGAGCGCGTGCTGGCGCGCGGTTGCTGGAGCGAGGTGGAGCGTTTCGGGGTGGCGGACGGCTGGCACGTTGCTCAGGCCAACGACACACTCGCCCCCGGGCAGGAAGCGTTCTGGGTGCATCACGGCCCGGTCGCTGCCGGGGAGGTGAAGTGGTCGCTTCAGGGCGAGCACAACCGGATGAACGCGCTGGCCGCACTGGCCGCCGCACGACACGTCGGGGTGCCGCCGGAGCAGGGAGCCGCGTCGCTGGGCAAGTTTCAGAATGTGAAGCGCCGGATGGAAGTGCGCGGCGAAGCGGCGGGTGTCACCGTCTATGACGACTTCGCTCACCATCCGACCGCGATTCAGACCACGCTTGCCGGGTTGCGGCGCCGTGCGGGCACCGCCCGCATTCTGGCGGTGCTCGAACCGCGTTCGAATACGATGAAGCTCGGCGTGATGAAGGCGCAATTACCCGCCAGTCTGGCCGATGCCGATCTGGTGTTCGGTTACGGCGCGCCCTCGGGCAAAGACGCGCTTGGCTGGAATCTTGCCGAGGCGCTCGCGCCGCTGGGCGCACGAGCCCAGGCATTCAGCGATATCGACGGTCTGGTGCGCGCCGTGAGTGCGGCGGCACAGCCGGGCGACCAGATCGTGGTGATGAGTAACGGCGGCTTCGGCGGTATTCATCAGAAATTGCTGGACGCGCTGGCGGCGCGCGCCTGATTCAGGTGCAATGACCGTTTGCGCACATTGACTTGGCTTTATCGGGAGCTCACATGATTCTCTATTTGCACGGCTTCCGTTCGTCGCCGCGTTCGTTCAAGGCGCAATTGATGGCTGCCCGCATGCACCGGCTCGGACTCGGTCATGACTGGGCCTGCCCGCAGTTGCCGCCGTCGCCGCTGGCCGCCGTGGTCGACGCGCAGCGCTTGCTTACCGGCGTGGCAGCCGATGAACTGACCATCGTGGGTAGCTCGCTGGGGGGCTACTACGCGACGTATCTGGCCGAGAAGCTTGGCTGCCGCGCGGTGCTGCTCAATCCGGCCACGCGGCCGTACGACGACCTGGGAAAATGGCTTGGCGAGCAGCCCATGTGGCATGGCGGCGGCACGATCGTTGTCGAGCCGCGTCATCTGGACGAGTTGCGCATGATTGATGTCGCGCAGATCACCCGTCCCGAGCGCTACTACCTCGTGGCGGCGACCGGCGACCAGACACTTGACTACCGCGACATGGTGGCGAAGTTTCCTGGCGCCAAACTCACGCAGATTGAAGGCAGCGACCACGGCATTTCCGATTTTGTCGACTATATGGATGATGTGCTGCGCTTTGCCGGCGTCGACGTTCCCCCCTCGCCGGGTTCCGCAGGCGTGCTTGCGGGCGAATAACGCGTTTGCCTCTTCTGCCCTAAACCGCCGTAGTCTGGCGGGCTACAATATCGCCTATTGCGATCGATGGCTGTTTCATGAATATCTTTTTTGAGGAATCCGGCGGCTTCAAGGCTGGCACGGTGTTGTCGCAGCAGGGTGAGTCGTATCAGGTGGAACTGCCTGGCGGACGCCGTAGCAAGATCAAGGGACGCGACGTCCTGTTGCGTTTTGAATCGCCCTCCCCCTCCGAGTTGATCGCGCAGGCTCAGGCTGCCGCACAGGACATCGACATGAGTTTCCTGTGGGAATGCGCGCCCGCCGAGGAGTTTCCGTTCCCGACGCTCGCCGCCGAGTACTTCGGCGAAACCGCGAGCGCCGCGCAACAGGCCGGGCTGGCACTGGCCCTGCAAGCCTCGCCGATCTACTTCCGCCGCAAAGGCCGCGGCCAGTATCAACGCGCGCCGCAGGAACAGATTCAGGCCGCGCTCGCTGGCCTCGCCCGCAAGCAGCAGCAGGCGGAGTTGCAGGCCAGCTACGCCGAACAGATGATTGCGGGCACGCTGCCCGACGCGATCAAGGGCAAGGAACTGCTGTTGCTGTTCCGCCCGGACAAAAACGCTATCGAGTGGAAGGCGCTCGACGCCGCAGCCAGTGCACTGGGCAAGACGCACGCCGAAGTGATGCTCGCCTGTGGCGGCATTGCGTCGCCGCGTGCTTATCACGAGGCCGCCTTCCTCTATGAATATTTCCCGCGCGGTACCGGCTTCCCTGACGTGGGGCCGGTCCCGATGCCGGGCGACGATCTGCCGCTGGCCGACGTGCAGGCGTTTTCCATCGACGACTCGACGACGACGGAAATCGACGACGCCCTGTCGGTGCAACTGCTGCCCGACGGCCTGCTGCGTGTGGGTATCCACATTGCGGCGCCGGCGCTCGGTATCACGCGTGGCGACGCTATCGACGAGATCGCCCGCGTGCGTCTGTCGACGGTCTATGCGCCGGGCGAGAAGATCACGATGTTGCCCGACGCCGTGGTCGAGGCGTACACCCTCGCCGAGGGCGGTGCGCGTCCGGCGTTGTCGCTGTACGTGGTGGCCAAGGCTGACACGTACGAAATCGTGGCCACCGAAACGCGTGCCGAGCTTGTGCCGATTTCCGCGAATCTGCGTCACAACGAACTCGACTCGATCATTACCGCCGAAACACTGGCCGACGGCAGCGGCGATTACCCGCACAAGGAAGAACTGCGTTTGCTGTGGCCGTTCGCGCAGTCGCTCTACGATAAGCGTCAGGCCGCGCGCGTGGGTTACGGCCTGCGTCCGGAAGTGCAGAACAAGACCGACTTCAGTTTCTATGTCGACGGCGAGCACGTCACGATCAAGCAACGCCTGCGTGGCGCTCCGCTGGATCTGATCGTTGCCGAGATGGCGATTCTGGCGAACAGCCGTTGGGGACGCTTGCTGGCCGAATGTGGCGTGCCCGGCATCTACCGTGCGCAGCGTGCCTACGGTGTGAACCGTACGCGCATGCAGACCTCGCCGGCGCCGCATGAAGGTCTTGGCGTCGAGCAGTACGCGTGGAGCACATCGCCGCTGCGTCGCTACGTCGACCTCGTGAACCAGTGGCAGTTGATCGCCTGTGTGCGTCACGGCGTGACGGCCAAGCTGGCAGCGCCTTTCAAACCGAAGGATGCCGATCTGTACGTCACTGTCTCGAGCTTCGAGGCCGCCTATGCCGCCTACGGCGAGCATCAGAGCCGGATGGAGCGCTACTGGTGCCTGCGCTGGCTGCTTCAGGAGAACAAGACGCAGGTGCAGGCGAGTGTGCTCAAGGGCGACACGGTGCGCCTGAACGACATTCCGCTGACGTTGATCGTGCCGGGCCTTGGCCTGCATGCGCGCGGCACGCAAATCATGCTCGATGTGCTGTCGCTCGACGTGGTCACGCTAGGTATCTCGGTGCGTCTCTCGCAAGTGCTCGATGCCAGCCAGTCGGTGCTTGGCGACGACGATGACGAAGGAGAAGGTGGCGCAGGCGAGGGGGGCGACGGCGGTGACGGGGCTGACGGCGCAGACGGTGCGGAGGGTGCGGAGGGCGCGAATGATGCCGACGGTTCTACCGACCGCGCTACCGACGACAGTAGTGACGGCGCAGACAGTAGCGATGGCCGTGACGATAACGATCGTGCCGAAAGCCGCGGTCACGACGATGCTGCACCGGCTTCGCGCGAGACGAATGCTCGCGTCGCACAACCGGCAGATGCCGTTTCCGAGACCTCGCCGCTTGCTGCTGCGCTGATGGCTGCGGGCGCTCGCGACGCAACTGCCAGCCCGGCGTGCTGAAACCGGCGCTCGCTTCCGGCAATCTGGGCGCGGCACGACGCCGCGGCTGGTCGCTCATGCGCGAGCATCCGCTTGCCACTGGCCTTGTCTTTTCGGCCGTGGTGCATTTGCTCGCGCTGGCAGTGCATTTCGTCGCGCCCGGCAGCTTCCGGCTGCACAGCGCGGACTCGCCGCTCGAAGTGGTTCTCGTCAACGCGAAGTCGGCCAATGCCCCCGACAAGGCCACCGCACTTGCGCAGGCCAACCTCGTGGGTGGCGGCGAGCACGACGGTGAGCGTGCAACGTCGCCGTTGCCGTCGCGCGAGATCGAGCGCGACGGTGCGCCAGTCGCGCAGATCCAACGCAATGTGAGCGAACTGGAGGCAACGCAGGAGAAGCTGCTTTCGCAACTACGCAGCCAGTACGCTGCCGCGCCGGAGTCACAGCGCAATCGCGCCGACACGCCGCAGCGCGGGCAAGGCCACGACGACCAGAACGTCGATCAGCAAATCGCCCGTTTGCAGGCGGAAATCGACAAGCAATTGCGTGCTTATCAGACCCGTCCGAAACGCGGTCAGGTCACGGCCAATACGCGAGAAGTGGCGTATGCCCGTTATTTCGATACGCTGCGCCACCGGGTCGAGCGCTACGGCACCGAACACTTCCCGCAGATCGGCAACGACCGCCTCTACGGCGAACTGATCGTAACGCTCAACGTCAATCAGCGCGGCGGCCTCGGGTATCACAAGGACGGCTGGGACGTCTCGGGCGTGGAAATCACGCGAAGCTCAGGCAATCGCGATCTGGATCGGCGGGCCGTGGCGATCGTGCAAGCCAGCGCGCCGTTTGGCGACTTCTCTACCGAGATGAAGCAGCGTTACGACATTCTCGAAATCGTCACACGAATGACGTTTTCACGGCAGGGTTTGCAGGCTGAAACGCTGGCCGCGCCGCCGGGTACCCAGGCACCGTAAGTCGTTACATTTCACGGGCGGTCTGCTCGGAAAAACTTTCCAGATATTTCTATAATTGGCAAGTTTTCTCCGACTTTTGGAAAGTCCGCCATGAAATGGATTGTTCTGGCGATCTTTGCTGCTTGTGCTGTATATGTGCATTTTCGCGGTAAAGTTCGCCATCGATTTTTCCGCCAGCTCTCCGATCATTCGACGTTTCTGTCGCCACTGAATGTGTTCATGTACACGTTCTCTCGTGTGCCGACGACGCCGTATCTGAAAACCGAGAACTTCCCGGAACTCGAGCCATTACGCCAGAACTGGGAGGCCATTCGTGCCGAAGCGGTGTCATTGCTCGAAGCGAGCCGGATCAAGGCGTCGGACAAGTACAACGACGTCGGTTTCAATTCCTTCTTCAAGAGTGGCTGGAAGCGCTTCTACCTCAAGTGGTATGACGATGCACACCCGTCCGCCAATGAACTCTGCCCGGTGACCACCCGTCTCGTGCGCCAGATCCCCACGATCAAGGCTGCGATGTTCGCCGAATTGCCGCACGGCAGCCGTCTGGTGCGGCATCGGGACCCGTTCGCGGGGTCGCTGCGTTTTCACCTTGGACTGGTCACGCCGAACGACGACCGTTGCTACATTGATGTCGACGGCCAGCGCTACAGTTGGCGCGACGGCGAAGGCGTGGTATTCGATGAGACGTACATTCACTACGCCGAGAATCAGAGCGGTCAGAACCGGGTCATTCTGTTCTGCGATGTCGAGCGTCCGATGAAATATCGCTGGGCGCAGGCGATCAACCACTGGTTCGGCCGTCATCTTGTCGGCGCGGCGGCGTCGCCCAACGAGGCGGGCGACCGTACCGGGGGGCTGAACAAAGCGTTCAAGTATATTTACTCGATTCGCATTGTCGGCAAACGCCTCAAGGCTTGGAACCGCTACGTGTACTATGCGGTGAAATGGGCTTTGTTCGGCGGCATTGCGCTGTGGATCTTCTGGTGACCTGCGCCCGCTGAGCCCCCGCCAAACGCCGAATCCAACGCACGCAACAGCGGCGCCTGAGCGAAAGCCAGGCGCCGCGTCTTTGAAAACGATGACAAACCAAACGCCATCCGGGGATCTGCCGGCCGATCGCTACGCGGTGATCGGTCATCCAGTCGAACACAGTCAGTCGCCGTTCATTCACGCCGAGTTTGCGCGCGAGACGGGGCAGCATCTCACCTATGAGCGTCTGCTCGCGCCACTCGACGCGTTCGCGGCCACGGTGCGGACGTTCATCGAAAGCGGTGCGCGGGGGGCGAACGTCACGGTGCCGTTCAAGCTCGAGGCGCACGCGCTTGCTGAGCGTCTGACCGAGCGTGCGCAGGCGGCGGGGGCTGTCAACACACTGGTGTTCGACGCACAGGGCATTACCGGCGACAACACCGATGGCGTGGGCCTCGTGCGCGACATCGAGGGACCGCTTGGCGTTTCGCTCAAGGGGCGTCGCGTGTTGCTGCTCGGTGCCGGCGGGGCGTCGCGCGGGGCGATGCTGCCGCTGATCGAAGCGCAACCGGCGGCGCTGTTCGTCGCCAACCGCACGCCCGCACGTGCCGACGAACTGGTTGCCCGTTTCACGACAGCGGCACGGCGTCATGGTGTGGCGCTCGCGGGGGGCGGTTGGGAGGCAACACCGGCGGCGTTCGATGTGGTCATCAATGCCACGGCCGGCAGCTTGCAGGGAGATGTACCGCCGCTGCCGGCGGGGGTCTACGCAGCCGGCTCGCTGGCCTACGACATGATGTACGGCGCGCAACCCACGGTATTCATGACGCACGCGTTGTCGGCGGGCGCGGCACACGCGGCGGACGGGCTCGGTATGCTCGTCGAACAGGCGGCCGAGGCATTCGCCGTGTGGCGTGGTGTGCGTCCGTCGACCGAAGCCGTGCGCGCAGCGTTGCGTGCGCGGCTCGCCGCGAAGGGTTGACATTCATCGATGACCGCGACTCGACGCGCCCCTCGCACGTCCCGCAAGCGCCGCTGGGGACCGTGGCAATGGATCGCCTACGTCGTTACGCTGCTCTTCGTGGGCGTGCTGGCTACGCAGCTCTACTACTTCGTGCAAATCGGCTGGTGGGTGCGCTTCAATCCGCAGTCGACGGCGTTCATGCGCGCGGCTGAGGCGAGACTGCGCGAGACCGATCCGAAGGCGACGCTCAAACATGAATGGGTGCCGTACGATCAGATTTCGCGCAATCTGAAGCGCGCGATCATCGCGAGCGAAGACGCGAACTTCGTCAACCACGACGGCTTCGAGATCGATGCGATGCTCGGCGCGTGGGAGAAAAATCAGAAGAAGGGACGTATCGTCGCGGGCGGCTCCACGCTATCGCAGCAGTTGGCCAAGAATCTGTTCCTGTCGAGCGAGAAGAGTTACCTGCGCAAAGCCGAGGAGTTGAGCATTACCTGGATGCTCGAATTCTGGATGGATAAGCAACGCATCTTCGAGATCTATCTCAATTCGGTGGAGTGGGGCGAAGGTGTGTTCGGTGCCGAAGCGGCCGCACGTTACTACTACGGTATTCCTGCCTCGAAGCTCTCACCGTGGCAGGCGGCGCGTCTGGCGGTGATGTTGCCGCGTCCACGCTATTTCGACACGCATCGCAATTCGCCGTACCTCGCGCAGCGCGCGGGTGTGATTGCACGTCGTATGGGGGCTGCGGAGTTACCTCAGTAGCGCATTGCCGCATTTCCGCTGCCGGGGCATCTGCCCGGATAGCGGAAGATTGTCTTCGCCGCAAAAAAAGCGGCACAACTTTCGTCGTGCCGCTTTGCGCGTCAACTGCGTGTTGCTTTGCGTTATGTCGAGACTAGTGCCGGGGCTGTGCTGCGTCCGGTATCGTCTGGGCAGGGACTTGCATGATCGTGCGCGTCGGGAAGGGCAGCGAGCAGCCCGCACCCTCAACCGTTTCCTTGACGCTGCGCTGCAGATCCCAATACAGGCTCCAGTAGTTGCCCAGCAGCGACCAGACACGCACGTTCACGATCACGGCACTGTCGCTGACCTGCTTGACCATGATTTCAGGCGCGGGTTTGTCGAGCACTCGCTCGTCGTCGGTGACATGCGCGCGCAGGGCGCTCATGGCGGCGTCGAGGTCGTCGTCGAGCGCAATGCCCACGGTGATCTCCATGCGACGCGTAGCGTTGCGGCTGAAGTTGGTGATCGGCTGACCCCAGATCTGGTTGTTCGGCACACAGACATAAATACCGTCGGCATTCGTGAGCGTGGTCGTGAACAGACCGATCTCGTCGACCGTACCTGCAACGGACGAACCGGCGGTAATGTAGTCGCCGTTACGGAAGGGGCGCAATACGAGCAGCATCGTGCCCGCAGCGATGTTCTGCAACGTGCCCTGCAACGCGAGACCGATCGCCAGGCCGGCAGCGCCAAGTACGGCGATGATGCTGGCCGTCTGCACGCCGAACTGCGCAAGTACCGCAATGAGGGTAATGATGCGTACCGACCACAGCACGACCGACTCGATGAGCGGCTTGAGCGTGGCGTCGAAGTGCGGCGAGCGGCTTAGCGTGCGATGGACAAAGTTGGCCAGTCGTTTCGCGACCCAGAAGCCGATCAGCAGAATCAGCACAGCCTGTACGAACGACAGGCCGTAGCGAATGGCGTTGCCAGCGAGGAAACCCATCACCGCGTCGAAAGACGCGAGAGGGGTCGTAACTTCATTCATTGTGCTTTTCTCCCTGTCGATGGACGCGTGAACGCGTCGATACCAAGGTTGACGCAAAGTGCGTTGATTGGTTCGATAAGCTTGCCACCGTTCCTGTCCAAAAGTGCCGACTCCCTTGAATTTAGGAGGATTCTTACGAGCGAATCGTCATTCGCCCGTTGACCCTGGACAGGGGGAGGGCGTGTCATTGAGGGAGGGTTGCCGCGCTTGGCGTGTCTGTGACGCGGCTGCTACACTTGCCGTCGCCGCGTAGCAGGGAGAACCTCGTTTGATCAATGCCTTCGTCATCCATCATGGCCGCCTGCAACAGGTGACTTGTGATCACCCCAGCGACCTTGCCAGCGTCTCGCCGGTCTGGGTCGATTTACATAGCGAATCGGAAGAGGAGCGCCGCTGGGTAGAAGAGGCCTACGGTGTCAAGTTGCCGTCACGCGACGAGGTGACCGACATTGAGGCATCGGCACGTTATTACGAAGACGATGGTGGCGTGCTCCACATCCGTACGGATTTCCTGCTCGACGACGAAGAACAGTCGCGCAACGTGCCGGTCGCGTTCGTGGTGCTCAAGGATTTGCTCATCTCCATTCACGACGAAGATCTGCCGGTGTTCCGGTTGGTGCGCATGCGTGCGCGCATTCGTCCGGGGTCGGTTCGCGACGCCATGGACGTCTTGCTCGATCTCTATTCGACCGATGCCGAGTATTCGGCCGATTCGCTCGAAGGGGTATATGCCGCGCTTGAAGAGGTGAGCAAGCGGGTGCTGGGCAAGAACCTGACCGATGCGGACGCCGCCAAGGCGCTGGAGAGTATCGCCGCCGAGGAAGATCTGAACGGGCGGATTCGCCGGAACGTGATGGATACGCGCCGCGCGGTGTCGTTCCTCATGCGCGCCCGTATGCTCAAGGACGAGCAGTACCAGGAGGGCAAGCAGATCTTGCGCGATATCGAGTCGCTCGATAACCACACGGCGTATCTGTTCGACAAGATCAACTTTCTGATGGATGCCACGATTGGCTTCATCAACATCAACCAGAACAAGATCATCAAGATCTTCTCGGTGGCGGCGGTCGCCTTCCTTCCGCCGACGTTGATCGCCAGTATTTACGGCATGAATTTCCAAATGATGCCGGAGCTGCATTGGGAGGTCGGTTATCCGTTCGCCATCGGCCTGATGATCCTGTCGGCAATTGCGCCGTTCCTGTACTTCCGTCATCGCGGCTGGCTCGACTAAGCGTTGACGGCACGGCTTGGCGCTCGCGTTACCGGAGAAAGGGGGCGAATTCGCCAAGCGGGTAAAATAGCGGCCTTGCTGGATGAAACCAGTCTCGAATCACCCTCCGTCGGATCACTGCCGCCGGAACCCCGTCGGAACCCCGTCATGACATTCACCGAAGTTCTCAACGCCGCCTGGACGCGCAACAATTCGCTGCTTTGCGTGGGGCTGGACCCCGAGCCGTCGCGCATTCCTGCGCACCTACAAGGTCAGCCAGACGCGATTTTCGAGTTTTGCCGCCGTATCGTGGACGCCACCGCTCCGTACGCGTGTGCATTCAAGCCGCAGATTGCCTATTTCGCCGCGCACCGCGCGGAAGACCAGCTTGAGCAGTTGATCGCGCATATCCACGCCGATCATCCGGGGCTGCCGGTGATTCTCGATGCCAAGCGCGGCGATATCGGCAGCACCGCCGAGCAGTACGCGCGTGAAGCCTTCGAGCGCTATCGTGCCGACGCGGTCACGGTGAATCCGTATATGGGTTTCGATTCGTTGGAGCCGTATCTCGCGCATACCGAAAAGGGCGTGATCGTGTTGTGCCGTACGTCGAACCCGGGTGGCAGCGATTTGCAGTTCCTCGATGTCGATGGCAAGCCGCTGTATCAAACGGTGGCGCGTCTGGCGGCGGGGCCGTGGAACACGAGCGGCCAGATCGGTCTGGTGGTCGGCGCTACGTTCCCGGCGGAAATCGCGTCCGTACGCAGCATCGTTGGCGATATGCCGCTGCTGATTCCGGGGGTGGGAGCTCAGGGTGGCGACGTCGAGGCGACCGTCAAGGCGGGTCGTACCGCCAACGGTACCGGCATGATGATCAACTCGTCGCGCGCCATCATCTATGCGGGGCGCGACGAACAATTCGCCGAGGCTGCGGCAGTGGCTGCGCAGAAGACGCGCGACAGCATCAATGCTTATCGCTAATTGGGTTGTCGTGCCGATGTGCGGAGCTTCGTCTTCGGCCTGGTAGTTGGCCAGCCGTTCAGCGGTCCCGGTCGTTCAGTCTTCGGTCACGTGGTGGTGACCGTTGCCAGGTTTGCTACCGGGTTGCGGGGATAGTGTTCAAAAAAAGCGCTTTGCGAGTCCATCGCAGGCGCTTTTTTTTACGGCGCCGGTCGGCGGCGTTTGAGCCGTGCTCGCGCCTTCGTGACTGTGCGCTTCGTTGAGAGAGTCGGGGGAGCCGGGTGAGTCAGACGGTTACGCGTCGGTGCGGTCGAGCAACTCGATCACGCCGCGCAGCGCGTATTGCGCCGCCTGACTGCGCACCTGCGTGCGATCGCCCTTGAAGTGTTTCGTCTCAACGATGGTTGTGACACGATTGGTCCATCCGAAACACACCATACCCACGGGCTTGTCGGGTGTGCCGCCACCGGGGCCGGCGACACCCGTGATCGACAGTGAAATCTGCGCTCGACTATTGAGCAGCGCGCCTTGCGCCATCGCTCGCGCCACGGGTTCGCTCACGGCACCGTGCTTTTCGATCAGTTCGGCAGGCACGCCGATCATCTCGGATTTGGCTTGATTCGAGTAGGTAACGAAGCCGCGCTCGAACCATTCGCTGCTGCCCGAAATGTCGGTAATCGCTGCGGCAACAAGGCCGCCGGTGCATGACTCGGCGGTTGCCAGCATCAGTCGTTCTTCACGCAAACGATTGCCGACTTTTATTGACAGTTGAGTGAGAAGATTCTGTTCGGAGACCACGGGACGACGCCTTCAAAAAGTCAATGCAACGAATACGTAACCAACATGGGCAAAGCACTTGCCGCGAACTCGTCGCGCGAAGACTGCCGCCTCATGGCGTCGCACGGTGATGCCCGAGCCGCACAAAGCCACAGTCACGCGGTGCCGGCAAGGCCGCTCAGATCGAGCGCCACAGCGCGATCACGAGCAGCGTGCAGAATGCGGCGACGAGATCGTCCAGCATGATGCCGAGGCCGCCCTTGACCGTTCGATCGAAATAACGGATGGGAGGCGGTTTGACGGCATCGAAAAAGCGGAAAAGAACGAACGCCACCAGTTGCCCGCCGAAGCTTGCCGGGGTAATGAACAGCAGCACGATCCAAAACGCGACGATCTCATCCCAGACGACCGCACTCGGGTCCTGCGTGCCGAGTTTGTGCGCCGTATAACTGCAAATCCAGACCCCGCCAACGAGGGAGGCGGCGATCAATACGCCCCAGCCGCTCACCGTCAGATACAGATTGAGCACCAGATACGACGCCCACCCGAAAAGCGTTCCCACCGTGCCCGGTGCGAATGACGACAGGCCTGTGCCGAAACCTAGCGAAAACAGGTGCGCAGGGTGCGACAGCAGGAAACGCGAAGTCGGCCGGCGCGGGCCACTGCCCGGGTTGACGGTGGCCGTTTGATCAGTGCTCATTGGAAATGGTCGAAACTTTTGAAATCGGCAACGACGGCCGCGCCGGTATTGTCATGGAGTTGCAGCATCGTTTGGCGCGCGTCGGGAACCGCTATTGTACCGATACGCGTGACGCGTATCCCGAGTTCGTCGCCGATCGCCGCGATTCGATGCCGTTGCGCGCTGTCGGCACAGAAACACAGTTGATAGTCGTCTCCGCCCGCAAGCGTACATCGTCGTTGAACCGCAGGCGTTTGCGAGGAAAGCAGCGCGGATCGGGGTAGCGCATCGACATTGACCTGCGCACTCACGTTCGAACGCTCCAGAATGTGGCCGAGGTCGCCGAGCAATCCATCCGATATGTCGAGCGCTGCGCGTGCGACGCCTCGAAGCGCCAGACCGAGCGATATCTGAGGCTCCGGCCAGTCCATCGCGTGGCGCGCGAGCGCGAGATCGTCGGCTTGCAGCGACCATTCGCCGCGCAACGCCCCGAGCGCCAGGCGGGCATCGCCAAGGGTGCCGGAGACCCAGATGTCGTCGCCCGGTTGCGCCGCGCTGCGCCGCAGTGCCTGGGTGTCGGGCACGCTGCCGAATATCGTCACACAAAGATTGCGCGGACCGCGCGTGGTGTCGCCGCCAATTAGCGGGCACCCGTAGCGGTCGGCTAACGCGCTGAGACCTTGCGCGAAGGGGGCGAGCCAGGCGGGATCGCTATCGGGCAGGGCGAGGGCCAACGTGAAACCCATGGGCCGTGCGCCCATCGCCGCCAGATCCGAGAGATTGACCGCGAGCGTCTTGTGGCCGAGCGCGCACGGATCGACGTCAGGGAAGAAATGACGGCCTTCAACGAGCATGTCGGTTGAAATTGCGATTTGCTCGCCGGCCGGCGGGCGCAGCAACGCGCAATCGTCACCGATGCCGAGCGTCACGTGCTCGCTCTGGCGCGTGGCATGGGCAAAGAAACGGTCGATCAGCGAGAACTCGGACAGCGGCGAAGTCGACGGGATGGTCGGGGTCATGAGCACGGTTGCCAACCTGGGCGGGTGCCTCGCGCTGCTGCGCGATTGCAGGACAACGTCAGGCGTCAGGCGGTAGGCAATGGGTCAATACGTCAGGGTAAAGAGCTGCGTAAATGCACAGCGCGAACCCCTATTCTAAGAGGCCGTCCCCGCTTTCCCAAGCAAACAAATGGCGCGCGTCGTGAAATCGGTTCATCTCTCATCTCGCTCTCGGATAACACCTGGGCCGATTTTCATCCGTTTTCCGAAAATGCAGGCGATGGTGCAATGCAGCGTTGAATTTGCACGAGTTTCTGGTCACTATCGAGAGAGAAATGCGGTAACGCCGGTGTGGCCCTTATCCGTTTTTTGCATAAATGGCGTGAATAAATAGGGCTACAATTCGCAGTGAAATTTTGATTCATTCTGTTCGTCCAAGAGCCTTTCCTCATGCCCACGCCGATCGATCCGAAACTGCGCGAAGCTGCGCTCGAGTATCACGAATTCCCCACCCCCGGCAAAATCGCCATCGCGCCGACCAAGCAGTTGCTCAACCAACGCGATCTCGCGCTGGCATACTCGCCGGGCGTTGCGGCCGCGTGTGAGGAAATCGTCATCGATCCGCTCAATGCGTCGCGCTACACGGCGCGTGGCAATCTGGTCGGTGTGATTTCGAACGGTACCGCCGTGCTCGGTCTGGGCGATATTGGCCCGCTGGCATCGAAACCGGTGATGGAAGGCAAGGGCGTGCTGTTCAAGAAGTTCGCCAATATCGACGTGTTCGATATCGAGATCGACGAGAAGGACCCCGAGAAGCTCGTCGAGATCATCGCGGCGCTGGAACCGACCTTCGGTGCGATCAACCTTGAGGACATCAAGGCGCCCGAGTGCTTCATCGTGGAGCGCAAGTTGCGCGAACGCATGAAGATTCCGGTCTTCCACGACGATCAGCATGGCACCGCGATTGTGGTCGCCGCAGCACTGATTAACGGCCTGAAGGTCGTTGGCAAGGATCTGAAGTCGGTAAAGCTGGTCACGTCTGGCGCGGGCGCTGCCGCACTGGCTTGTCTGGACCTGCTGGTCGATATGGGGTTGCCCATCGAGAATGTCTGGGTGACGGACCTGGCAGGTGTGGTGTATGAGGGCCGTACCGAACTGATGGACCCGGAGAAGATCCGTTTCTCCCAAAAGACCGATGCACGCAGCCTGGCAGAAGTGATCGGCGGTGCAGACGTGTTCCTCGGCTTGTCGGCCGCCGGCGTGCTCAAGCCGGAAATGGTCAAGACGATGGCGGACAAGCCGCTGATCTTCGCGTTGGCCAACCCGAACCCGGAAATCACACCGGAGCTGGCGAAGGAAGTGCGCCCGGATTGCGTGATGGCCACGGGGCGCACCGATTATCCGAATCAAGTCAACAACGTACTGTGCTTCCCGTTCATCTTCCGTGGCGCCATCGACGTGGGCGCAACCACGATCACGCGCTCGATGGAAATTGCCGCTGTGAACGCACTGGCGGAATTGGCGCGTCAGGAGCAGAGCGATATCGTCGCGTCGGCTTACGGTATCAAGAACCTGTCGTTCGGTCCGGAGTATCTGATTCCGAAGCCGTTCGATCCGCGTTTGCTGGTGAAGGTCGCCACAGCCGTGGCCGAAGCGGCAATGGCCGCGGGTGTCGCCACGCGGCCGCTCGCGGATGTGGACGCCTACTCGCAATCGTTGCAGCAGTTCGTGTATCACAGCGGTGGTTTGATGAAGCCGCTCTTCTCCGTGGCGCGCAGCGTGCCTGCCGACAAGAAGCGCATTGCGTTCGCCGAGGGGGAAGAAGAGCGCGTGCTGCGTGCTGTGCAGGTGCTGGTAGACGAGCGTGTGGCCACGCCTGTTCTCGTTGGGCGCCCGGCGGTGATCGAACACCGTATCGAGCAATATGGACTGCGCCTGACACCGGGTGTCGATTTCACCGTCGTCAACCCTGAGCATGACGAGCGCTATCGCGATTACTGGGAGACATATCACCAGTTGACCAATCGCAAGGGCGTGACGGCATCGTATGCCCGTGTCGAAATGCGCCGCCGTACAACGCTGATTGCTGCCATGCTGGTGCGCAAGGGCGAGGCCGACGGCCTGATTTGCGGCACGGTCTCGACTCCGGGCCGTCATCTGCACTTCATCGATCGCGTGATCGGCAAGCGTGCGGGGGGGCATGTCTACGCCGCGATGAATGCGCTGATTCTGCCGAATCGTCAGATTTTCCTGGTCGATACGCATATCAATCAGGACCCGAGCGCCGAAGAACTCGCGGAGATCACTCTGATGGCGGCCGACGAGATTCGCCGTTTCGGCATTCAGCCGAAGGTGGCGTTGCTCTCGCACTCGAACTTCGGCACGAGCGATGCGAATTGCGCCCGCAAGATGCGCGAAACATTGGCGATTTTGCAGGAACGTGCGCCCGAACTGGAAGTCGACGGCGAAATGCACGGCGATTGCGCGCTCGACCCGGAACTGCGTGCGCGAATCATGCCGGAATCGACGTTGACCGGTGCCGCCAACCTGCTCGTCATGCCTAACATCGACGCCGCCAACATTGCCTACAACCTGCTCAAGACGGCTGCGGGCAACAACGTTGCGATCGGCCCGATTCTGCTGGGCGCCGCGAAACCGGTACACATCCTGACCGAATCGGCCACGGTACGCCGCATCATCAACATGGCCGCGCTGGTGGTGGCCGATGCGGCAGCGCAGCAAGAGTTGCGCTGATCTGACGCTTGGGCGAGGCGGTTCGCCGCTTTTCGCGACACGTTAACGACAAAACGCCGCACCCGTTCGGGGCGGCGTTTTGTCGTTTTAGCGACGCATTGTACCCATCGTATGTCGCCATGTGGGTACTTACTGTCGTTGAAACCTATGTATTTTCATGGATTTGTTGACTGGTTTGGTTGCAAAATGTAAGCCGACATTGATTCTCGTGAGCAATAGCGATAACCTTACGGCTTCACCCACCAGAACGAGTCCGCAGCGCAAAACGGCGCCGGGCGACAGGCTAGCTATGACAATGGCACGTTGGCTTCATCGGGGCATCGTGGCGCTGACAGCGGCTGGTAGTGTTTTTCTGGCGGGCAATACCGTGGCGCGCGAAACCGCGCCATACGTCACGGATCAAACGGCAACGGTGTCCGTTGCCGAGTTGCCTCGCGAAGCGCAGCGCACGCTGACGCTGATTGCCCAGGGCGGGCCGTTCCCTTATGCCAAGGATGGCATTGTGTTCGGGAACTACGAAAAGCGCCTGCCCAAAAAGCCGCGCGGCTATTACCATGAATATACGGTGCCGACTCCCGGTGCCCGCAATAGGGGTGCCAGGCGCATCATCTGCGGCGGCGACCAACGTACAGTGGATCCGTGTTACTACACCCAAGATCACTACAACAGCTTTAGACGCATAAGGGAATGACAGCAGTATGAGTGAGCCGGTTTTCGCACAGGAACGCGGGAAAGATCTTATGGCAGATCCATTCGGTGCGGGCGAGGGCAACTTGTTCAAGCAGGTGCTGGGCCTGCATGCTGTCGCGCGAGCCGGCCGCCGCCATACCTTATCGGAAGAGGGAGATATGAGTCTTTTCAAGACCGTCAGGCCGAATATCGTGCAGTCGATCCGCGCATTCCGCGTGCCGGAGCTGGCCGCAGAGGCCGAGCGACTCGGGCAGCACTTCCTTTACGCCAATTGTTCAATGGCGCAGAGCAAGGCCGAGGTGCTGGAGACGATTGCCACGTCGTTCCTGTTCCCCAAGCATTTCGGGAAGAACTACGACGCGTTGCATGACTGCCTCACCGACCTCGTGAGCCACTCGGGTCCGCAACCGGGATTCGTGGTGGTGCTGGAGGGGCTGCCGGTGGTGACAAAGTTCGACAAGGACGGCCGGGAGACCCTGCTTGACGTGTTCCGCGATGCTGCTGAGTTCTGGTCGGAACGTCGTGTGAGTTTCCGCGTTTTCTACTCATTTGCCTGATCGTTAGCGAAGTGACCTGCAATGAATTTCCGCGAAATCACCGTGTGACGTCGTCAAATGAGCGCTCGATGTGATTCGATGCCGAGTCGGTCATCTCGGAGACAAGAAAAAGGTCCGCATCGCGGACCTTTTTCGTTTTTGGCAGGGCATTGACGGCGCGTCGCCTTACGCCCAGCGCACCTCAGCCAGCATGACCGCCGAGGAATTTCTGCGCAAGACTTGCCAGATCCAACTGGCCCTGCGGCAGGTCGCCGTTCGGTGTGAGGTGATTGACCACCTCCGGCAGAAGCGAGGACAACTGCTGCGCGGCTTCCTCCTGACTGACGCCCGCACTATCGGCCAACTGTTGCAGATGGCCGCCCGGTCCCAGTGCCTGCGCGACCTGATCGGCCGAAACAGGCTGATTGCCGCCGGTGCCGACCCAGGAACGCACGGCGTCGCCGAGGCCCCCATTTTCCAGCATTTGTGTCAGGCCGCCCAGGCCGCCAAGCGCACCCACTAAATCGCCGGGCGAGGTCGCCGGTACACCTGCTCCCGTCGGCTGCGAGGCCTGTGCACCGCCAAGCAAGCCTCCCAAAAGACCGCCGAGACCGCCGCCACCGCTGGCCGCGGCACCACCTCCCAGCATCCCGCCAAGGGCGCCGCCGAGCGAGCCGAGCAGGTCGCCGCCGCCCTGACCGCCTTGCGCCTGAGTGTTTCCGGAACGGCTGGCAATCATCGCCAGCAGGCCCATCAGCAGCAACATCTTGGTATTGCCGCCGCCACTGGTGCCACCGGCCTGGTTGCCGGACACGCCACCGAGAATGGAATCGAGGATACCCATGAGGAATTACTCCTTAGGCTTGAGAAGCCGTTGTTCGAGTCATCTTTGCTTACCAACCGCCCCAGCGTGCGGCCAGAGCAGCGAGTACCGCAATGCCCGCTGTTTCCGTCCGCAAGATACGTTCGCCTAAGCGGATTGCCGTGAAACCGGCCTCCCGCGCCAGCGTTTCTTCCTGAGGTGCCAGCCCGCCTTCCGGGCCGAAGAGCAACACGCCTGGCTCAGGCGGCGCTTCGCGAGGCAGCGAATCGAAACCGCTGTCTGCTCTAGGTGACAATAGCACACGCCATCCGTAGTTCGTCACCGTATCCTGTTCACGCAGCCACGGGAGGATCGGACGGATTGGCAGGATGCGTGGCACGCGGTTTCTTCCGCTCTGCTCGCAGGCGGCTTGCGCCAGGGCTTGCCAGTGCGCCACCCGTTTCGCGGCGCGCTCTGCGTCGAGCCGGATGACCGAGCGTTCGGTGGCGAGCGGCTGAATGTCTGTCACGCCGAGTTCGATGGCTTTTTCGATCAGCCAGTCCATTTTGTCGCCGCCCGCAATGCCCTGCGCCAGCGTGACGCGATAGGGAGTCTCTGCCTCGCGAGCATCGTGCTCGCCGAGTTGTGCAGTGGCGTGGCGCTTTTCCAGCGTGGCCAGCACGGCGGGATACTCTCCGCCTTCGCCGTTGAAAAGCGTAAGCGCGTCGCCCGTCTTCAGGCGCAATACCTGAACGTGACGAACCACGGTGTCGGGGAGGTCGAGCAGTGCGCCGGCGTGCAATGGCGCATCGATGAAAAAGCGAGGCATACGAGCGAAGGGAGACGAAAGGTGCGAGGCGCGGCGTTGGGAGGAGAAGCATACCCCAATGCCGCCGGACCGCGGACTTACCCGCGCGATGCGACAGGCCGGGCGAAGCCCCACCGATAGCCGTCCAGATCTTCCAACTGGCAGAAGCGATCCCCCCAAAACTGATCGCTGGGCGGCATCAACCCTTTCGCACCGGCGGCGATAGCGCGAGCGTACAGCGCATCGACGTCTTCCGTGTACACGTAAAAGCTCTGCGGCGCTTCCACGCCCGAGGTACGCGGCGTGCGCGCCGTACTGGCAAACGCGCCTTCGGGGGCGAACATCAGAATCAACTGCCCCTGATAGAACATCTCGACGTGCATGACAGCGCCGTCGTCGTCCACCATATCGTGCACCGTGAAGCCGAACGCATGCGCGTAGAACGTCGCGGCCGCTTTGGCGTCACGCACGGTCAGGTAGGGCGTCAACCACGGCACATGGGGTGGGCGAGGGTCGGACATGACTGTGCTCCGGTAAGTCCGTCGGCGGGCGGCGCCGACGGTCGTGACTAGCCCTCAATATACAAGGAACGCAAGTCCGCTTCACCCGCAGTGCGTCATCCGGTTGCGTAGCGATTGGGCGCATTGCCAAGCACGGCCGCAAGCTCCGGCGGGATGTCGAACAGCGCGGCATGCCGGCTGGGCGAATAGTGGCGCAAGTGTCGCAGCGAGTCGGGCAGCGAGGCTGGCACGTTTGTGCGCACGTCCAGCGAATCGCTGGCAAAAGCCAGCGCCCACTGCGTGCCGTACAGAGGGACGTACGTTGTCAAAGGCTGAACCAAAGCGAATACCGAGCGCAGGGCATCGAGCATGCACCGTACCTGAGCGGCCTCGAACCAGGGGGCTCCCAGTTGCAGGGCGATGCCACCTCGTGGCGAGAGTATCGCGCGGACTTTGGCGAAGAACGCCCTATCGTGTAATGGTGCGGCCTCACCATCGGCTTCCGTCAGATCGAAAATCACCACGTCGAATCGATTGCCGTTGTGGAGCGTGGCATCTACGAAATCCCGGGCATCGCCAACGACAAGCGTGGTGCGCGGATCGTCGAATGCACCGTCGGCCAGTGCCGGCATGTGTTGCAGGATGGTCGCGGGGACCTGCGCATCCAGTTCGGCGACGACCACCTCGCGCACGCTCGCATGGCGTAACGCCTCGCGTGCCGAGCCGCCGTCGCCACCGCCGAGTATCAGCACGCGCTCGGCATCGCCGTGCGCCAGCATCAGTGGGTGAACCATGCACTCGTGGCAAATATGGGCGTCGGCGAGCGAGGCCATGAAGCGGCCATCGAGCCGATACGCGCGATTGGCCTGATTTGCCCACCCCAGCGGGCCGAAAGTCGGCAAGTCCACGATTTCGATGTGCTGGTGGGGCGACGACGTGGCAAATACGGTGCGTCCGGCGAACGTATAGCTCGCCCAAGGCCCGAGGGGCGCGGTGTAAGACGACGGCACAACGCCGGATTCGTGGGTGGGGACATCACGTTTGGCTGGCATTGTCAGGGTAACTTCCTCTAATTTGGGGCGATCGTGTCACTTTTTTGCATGATTCCACGTTCTCGCCGGTTGGGGAAGTTCGCCACGAACGACCCGGGCAAGTGTCGTATCTGCTAAAATCTTGGTCTTTTCCTGCATTTGAATTTCGCGCGGCAGCTCGCGGCAACGGGGCACGCCCGCTCTTCCGGCTGGTCACCATGACGAACTCCTCTACTGCTACGGCTGCACTGATGGCCTCTGCCATTCGCGTCCTCTCCATGGATGCGGTCCAACAGGCCAACTCCGGTCACCCTGGCGCGCCGATGGGCATGGCCGATATCGCGGTCGCTCTCTGGGGCCGTCATCTCAAACACAATCCCGTCAACCCGCACTGGGCTGATCGCGACCGCTTCGTGCTGTCGAACGGCCACGGTTCGATGCTCATCTATTCGTTGCTGCATCTGACGGGTTACGACCTGCCGATCGAAGAGCTGAAGCATTTCCGCCAGCTTCACAGCAAGACGCCGGGTCACCCCGAGGTGGGGATCACCCCGGGCGTCGAGACGACCACCGGGCCGCTGGGGCAGGGCATTACCAATGCCGTGGGCTTCGCCCTCGCCGAAGCGTTGCTCGCCAAGGAGTTCAATCGCCCGGGCAACGATATCGTCGATCACTACACTTACGCATTCCTCGGCGATGGTTGTCTGATGGAGGGCATCTCGCACGAAGCCTGCTCGCTTGCGGGCACGCTGCGTCTGAACAAGCTCATCGCGCTCTACGACGATAACGGCATCTCGATCGATGGCGACGTCGAATACTGGTTTGCCGACGACACGCCCAAGCGCTTCGAAGCGTATGGCTGGAACGTGATTCGTGGCATCGACGGTCACGATGCCGACGCCGTCGACGCGGCCATCGCCAAAGCCAAGACCTCGGATCGCCCGACACTGATCTGCTGCAAGACGCTGATCGGCAAGGGCGCGCCGAACAAGCAGGGCGGCCACGACGTACACGGCGCGCCGCTGGGCGCCGACGAAATCGCCGCCACGCGTGCAGCGCTGGGTTGGACTCTGCCGCCGTTCGAAGTGCCGGCCGAGGTCTACGCTGCATGGGACGCCAAGGCAGCGGGTCAGCGAGCCGAAGCCGCGTGGAACGAGCGCTTTGCGGCGTACCGCAGCCAGTTCCCGGCAGAGGCTGCCGAGTTCGAGCGTCGCATGAAGGGCGAACTGCCGGGCGACTTCAAGTCGGCCGCGGCGGCATTCATCGCGAAGACCAACGAGAAGGCTGAGACGGTTGCCACGCGCAAGGCGTCGCAACTGGCGATCGAGGGCCTGGCTGCCGTGCTGCCGGAATTCCTGGGCGGTTCTGCCGACCTGACGGGCTCGAACCTGACGAACTGGAAGGCCAGCAAGGCGGTGCGTGCAAACGCCGAAGGCGTGCAGTTCGGTAATCACATCAACTATGGTGTGCGTGAGTTCGGCATGAGCGCCATCATGAACGGCATTGCACTGCACGGTGGTTACATCCCGTTCGGCGGCACGTTCCTGACGTTCTCCGACTACAGCCGCAATGCGCTGCGTATGGCGGCGCTCATGAAGCTGCGTTCGATCTTCGTGTTCACGCACGACTCGATTGGTCTGGGCGAAGATGGCCCGACGCACCAATCCATCGAACACGTCTCGAGCCTGCGCCTGATTCCGCAGATGGACGTGTGGCGTCCGTGCGATACGACGGAAACGGCTGTCGCGTGGGTGGCGGCGGTGGAGCGTCACGATGGCCCGTCGAGCCTCGTGCTCAGCCGTCAGAATCTGCCGTTCGTCTCGCGTGACGACGCGCAGATCGCCAATATCCGTCGTGGCGGCTACGTGCTGCGCGACGTGGCGAATCCGCAGATCGTGCTGATTGCCACCGGCTCGGAAATGGATCTGGCCCTCAAGGGCGCCGAAGCGCTGGCAGCCGAGGGGATTGCCGCGCGTGTCGTGTCCATGCCGTCGACGAATGTGTTCGATCGTCAGGACAAGGCCTATCGCGAGAGCGTGCTGCCGCGCGGCGTGCCGCGTGTGGCGGTCGAGGCCGGTGTGACGGCGTTCTGGCATAAGTACGTCGGCCTGGAAGGCGGCGTCGTCGGCATCGATACCTTCGGCGAGTCGGCCCCGGCCGGCGTGCTGTTCAAACACTTCGGCTTCACCGTCGACCACGTGGTCGCGACGGTCAAGTCCGTGCTTGGCTGATTTCGTTAGACCCTACGGAGATACCCCCATGACCATTCGCGTCGCTATCAACGGCTACGGCCGTATCGGCCGCAACGTACTGCGTGCCCACTATGAAGGTGGTAAGAAGCATGACATCGAAATCGTTGCGATCAACGATCTCGGCAATGCACAGACCAACGCTCACCTGACGCAATACGACACGGCCCACGGCAAGTTCCCGGGCACGGTGTCGGTCGACGGCGATTTCATGGTCGTCAACGGCGACAAGATCCGCGTGCTGGCCAATCGCAACCCGGCCGAACTGCCGTGGGGCGAGCTGGGTGTGGACGTCGTGCTCGAGTGCACGGGCTTCTTCACCACGAAGGAAAAGGCGAGTGCCCACCTGAAGGGCGGCGCAAAGAAGGTCATCATCTCGGCCCCGGGTGGCAAAGATGTTGACGCCACCATCGTGTTCGGCGTGAACGAAGGCGTGCTCAAGGCGACCGATACGGTCATCTCGAACGCATCGTGCACCACGAACTGCCTGGCACCGCTGGTTCAACCGCTGCATGAGAAGATCGGTCTGGAAACGGGCTTGATGACGACGGTTCACGCCTACACCAACGATCAGGTGCTGACGGACGTTTATCACGAAGATCTGCGTCGTGCGCGCTCGGCCACGATGAGCATGATTCCGACCAAGACGGGGGCGGCTTCGGCTGTCGGTCTGGTGCTGCCGGAACTCAACGGCAAGCTCGACGGCTACGCCATCCGCGTTCCGACGATCAACGTGTCGATCGTCGACCTGTCGTTCATCGCCAAGCGCGACACGACGGTTGACGAAGTCAACGCGATCCTGAAGGAAGCGGCTGAAGGCAAGCTGAAGGCTATCGCGACGTACAACACGGCACCGCTGGTGTCGGTCGACTTCAACCACAATCCTGCCTCGTCGAACTTCGACGGCACGTTGACCAAGGTGTCGGGTCGTCTGGTGAAGGTCAGCTCGTGGTACGACAACGAGTGGGGCTTCTCGAACCGCATGCTCGACACGACTGTCGCGCTGATGTCGGCGAAGTAAGCGCTTCGTTGCGCGTTGTAAAAAAAGCCGCTGTCGTGAGACAGCGGCTTTTTTATCGCTAGCGACAGGTTCGTGGCCGATCCGGTGCAAAGATTCCGGTGCTAATTACGCGCTACGGACACGAGCCTTACGACACAATCCGATGACGATGCCTGCGATGGCGCCCAGCACCAGGCCGCCGAGCCCAAAGTACAACTTGCGTGGGAAGACGGCGTTTTCGTTGACCTGAATAGCGCTGACAATGCGAGTGTTGTAGGACTGATCCGGGGCAAGCAACTGCGAGACACGATAGCGGCTATCGTTCAGTGTGGCACGCTCTGTGCGACTACTTTGCAATGCGCTAAGTGCTATTACCGAGTCGGTATTCTTCGACTTGGCCAGTGCTACGCTCAATTGCTCTTGCGCTTTGGCATTCGCTTCGATGGCCGCATCAATGATGCTGAGCTGCTGCTTCGGGAGCATGCGAGCGCGCTCAAGAATCGCAGCGTGCTCGACCTCGATCCGGTGTGAGGCCGCGTTCTGAACCTGTTCCGCTTGCTCGGGTGATGTTCCGCGTGCAGTGATTTCAACGTAGGCGGTGCCTTGAAGCGTTCGCGCCTTTAAGGATTTCCACGCCACTGAACCGTGCAGTGCCGCTTCGTTGTCCTTCAACTGAGGGACAACTTCAGCAGCGACTTTATCGCGAAACGCGCTCAACTGAATGCGTCCGACCGTCTGCTGGAGCGATTCTATCAATGGGCCGTCGGGGCCTGCCACAGGTGATCCTGCTGCCCGTCCGACTTGCAGTGTCACGGTGCCTTCCCACTGTTTCTGAATGGCAAATGTGCTTCCAATGCCAATGGCAGCACCGACCACGGCGAGCCCAGCAATTACCTTCAGGTTGTTGCGGACAAAACTGAGCATATCCGCCAGAGAAATCTCGTCTGTGTCACTCTGTGTCATGTCGTCGGGTAGTTCTTCGCGATTCATATGAAAAGTTCGGGGGGAAAGCTCTGATATGGCGACGCGCCCACGCAAATTGGGCCTCACCGCACCTTGCGGTGGGATATTGTACGACGCGGAGTAACGTGAGGTTTAACGGGGCGCGGGGATGCGAGGAAAATCCCGGAATGCCTTCACGGGAAGGCACTCCGTCATACTAATTTTTAGTTTTTTTGACGGTGCGGGCATGGATTCTTCGTGCAACTTCCGTACATCGCGAGCGAGTGCTCCTGAAGCGCGAAGCCGCGTTCCTCTGCGATGAGCTTCTGGCGGCGCTCGATTTCGCCGTCGAAAAACTCTTCGACACGGCCGCAGTCAAGGCACACCAGGTGGTCATGGTGATGGCCCGCATTCAGTTCAAAAACGGCCTTGCCGGATTCGAAGTTGCTGCGCGACAATAGTCCGGCTTGCTCGAATTGCGTCAGCACACGGTAAACCGTGGCCAGGCCGATATCCAGATTTTCGTTGAGCAGGTGACGATAGACGTCTTCTGCGGTCAAATGGCGCACCTCGCTATTCTGGAAAATTTCCAGAATCTTGAGGCGCGGAAGCGTGGCTTTCAGTCCGATATTTTTCAAATCGGCGGGATTCGGCATCGCTCTACGTCCCTAGAGTACAATACAGCCCCAATAATAATGCCTTTTTGCCTTGCCCGGGTGCAAACCGGGGCAAACGGGACGGTAAGTGCCGTCAACGAGGGCGATGTGGCGGCGCGCCCGGCGTGCCGGAGTCATGTTCGATTTTTTTGAAAGCGAGTCAGATTTGCGTCGTTATCTCTCCCTTCCGTTCTCCGTCTGTGCTGCGGCGGCATTCCTGGTCCTGGCCGGCTGCTCGACGTACGATAGCGTGACCGACAAAGTGATCGGCGTGGTCACGCCGTATCGAATCAACATCGTTCAAGGCAATTTCGTCTCGAAAGAGGCCTACGATCAGCTCAAACCCGGTATGACGCGCGATCAGGTGCGCCAATTGCTCGGCACGCCGCTGCTGACGGACATATTCCACGCCGACCGTTGGGACTACGTCTTCTATTTCAAGCGCGGTAACGCGTCGGTGGTGCAAGAGCGCCATCTGAAGGTGTACTTCAGCGGCGATACGTTGGCGCGTTGGGAAGGCGGTGAAAACCTGCCGACCGAGTACCAACTGGTTCAGGAAATCGACGGCCAGAAGGGCAAGACCGTGAAGACCGAAGCGCCTGCGCCGTCGACAGCCAGCGCTGCCGCCGCCGAGGCTGCTGCGCCGTCGCCCGATGCTGCCGCCGTAGCACCGACTGCAGCGCCTGCCGCAACGGACGTTGCGACGACCGTGCCGGCTGCCCCTGCAACACAAGCTTCGCCCGCAGCGGACAGCAGCGCATCGGGTAGCACGGGCGCGTCTGGCGGCACGGGGCTCGTACCGTCGCCGCGAGTGACCTCCGGTGGTCTTTTCTCGACGCCCAAGTAAGCCGTTGAAAGCATAAAGAATTACGATGATGAAAATTGCGATTGCCGGTGCCTCCGGCCGTATGGGCCGGATGCTGATCGAAACCGTTCTGGCTGCCGATGACGCCGAACTGGTCGGAGCTCTCGATCGCGAAGGCAGCCCGGCGCTGGGGCACGATGCCGGTGCGTTTCTCGGCCGCGAGACCGGAGTGAAAATCACCGCCGATCTCGACGCCGCGCTCGCCAATGCCGAATATCTGATCGACTTCACGCGTCCCGAAGGCACGTTAGCGCATCTTGCCGTTGCTGAAAAGCACGGTGTCAAGATGATCGTCGGCACGACAGGCTTTTCCGAAGAGGACAAGGCGCGTCTGACTGCCGGTGCGCAGCGCGTGGCCGTGGTATTCGCGCCGAACATGAGCGTTGGCGTGAATGCCACGTTCAAGCTGCTCGAAGTCGCCGCCAAGATCCTGAATACCGGTTACGACATCGAGATCATCGAGGCCCACCATCGTCACAAGGTCGATGCCCCGTCCGGCACGGCGTTGCGCATGGGTGAGGTGGTGGCCGAAGCGTTGGGCCGCGATCTGAAGGAGTGCGCTATCTACGGTCGCGAGGGCGTGACCGGCGAACGCGATCCGTCGACCATCGGTTTCGCCACCGTGCGCGGTGGCGATATCGTCGGCGATCACACGGTGCTGTTTGCCGGCATCGGTGAACGTATCGAAATCACGCACAAGTCGTCGAGCCGCCTGTCGTACGCACAAGGCTCGCTGCGTGCTGCCCGCTTCCTCGCGCAGCACAAGACCGGACTGTTCGACATGCAGGACGTACTGGGCCTACGCTGATCCAGCCTTGGCTTCTGGCCGGGGGCCCGGCGGCGTATGCATCCCATGCGTCGCTGGCTCCCGAAGCCATCGAAAGGGTCGGATTCCACCGCAGATTGCTTGACGCATCTGCGGATGCCGGAGTCAAAGTGACCCGAAGGCCGCCTCCCCTCGCTGCCGTCGCGTCGAATCCGCTCACGGCGGCGTTATAATCATCGTTTTCCCCGGATCTGCCCTGAAAGTCCTGCGTGCTGCGCTATCGGTGCCGCATGCCAGTGGGGGTGGAACGAGCCGAATCCTATCCGCCGACCCATCATGCAAGAAAAATACGTTCCCGCCGACGTCGAAGCCTCCGCCCAGTCCCACTGGCAGGCAATCGATGCCTACAAGACCACCGAGCGCGCGGACAAACAGAAATTCTATTGCGTCTCGATGCTGCCGTATCCGTCGGGCAAGCTGCATATGGGCCACGTGCGCAACTACACCATCAATGACGTGATGTACCGTCAGATGCGTATGCGCGGCTACAACGTGCTGATGCCGATGGGCTGGGACGCCTTCGGCATGCCTGCGGAAAACGCGGCTATGGCCAACCATGTGCCCCCGGCCAAGTGGACGTACGACAACATCGCGTACATGAAGAAGCAGATGCAGGCCATGGGCCTGGCGATCGATTGGTCGCGCGAAGTCGCCACCTGCAAGCCCGAGTACTACCGCTGGAATCAGTGGCTGTTCCTCAAGATGCTTGAGAAGGGCGTTGTCTATCTGAAGACGGGGACGGTGAACTGGGACCCGATCGATCAGACCGTGCTTGCCAACGAGCAGGTGATCGACGGTCGCGGCTGGCGCTCGGGGGCGCTCGTTGAAAAGCGCGAAATCCCGATGTACTACATGCGTATCACCGATTACGCCGACGAACTGCTCGGCGATCTGGACGAACTCGGCTGGCCCGAGCGCGTGAAGGTGATGCAGCAGAACTGGATCGGCAAGAGCTTTGGCGTGAACTTCGGCTTCCCGTACGAGCTGGACGGCGAGAGCAAGTTGCTGCGCGTGTTCACCACGCGCGCCGACACGATCATGGGTGTGACCTTCTGCGCGATTGCCGCCGAGCATCCGTTGGCCACGCGTCTGGCGACCGGGCGTCCCGACTTGCAGGCGTTCATCGCCGAATGCAAGCAAGGGGGCGTGGCGGAAGCCGACATCGCGACCATGGAAAAGAAGGGCATGCCGACGGGGTTCTTCGTCACGCATCCGCTCACTGGCGAGAAGGTCGAAGTCTGGATCGGCAACTATGTGCTGATGGCTTACGGCGAAGGCGCCGTGATGGGCGTACCGGGCCATGACGAGCGCGACTTCGCGTTCGCGCGCAAGTACGGCCTGCCGATCAAGCAGGTCGTTGCCGTTGCCGGCGAGACATATTCGACGGACGCCTGGCAGGCCTGGTACGGCGATAAGGAAAACGGCACGCTGATCAACAGCGGCAAGTACGACGGACTGGGCTTTGCCGCTGCCGTTGACGCCATTGCGGCCGATCTCAAGGCCAAGGACGTGGGTGATAAGCAGGTCACGTTCCGTCTGCGCGACTGGGGTATTTCGCGCCAGCGCTACTGGGGTACGCCGATCCCGATCATTCACTGCGACGCATGCGGCGCAGTGCCGGTCCCCGAAAAGGATTTGCCGGTCGTGTTGCCTGAAGATCTCGTGCCGGACGGCACGGGCAACCCGCTCGCCAAGTCCGACGCCTTCCTCAAGTGCGATTGTCCGAAGTGCGGCAAGCCGGCGCGCCGCGAGACCGACACGATGGACACCTTCGTGGACTCCGCGTGGTACTTCTCGCGCTACGCGTGCCCGGACGCGGACAAGATGGTCGACGAACGCACCAATTACTGGATGCCGATGGATCAGTACATCGGCGGCATCGAGCACGCGATTCTTCACCTGCTGTATTCGCGCTTCTGGACCAAGGTCATGCGCGATCTGGGGCTGGTGAGCTTCAAGGAGCCCGCGCAGAACCTGCTCACGCAGGGCATGGTGCTCAACGAGACGTACTATCGCGAAGACGCCTCGGGCAAGAAGACATGGTTCAATCCGCTCGACGTTCAGGTGCAGTTCGACGACAAGGGCCGTCCCACCAGTGCGACGTCCAGGGCCGATGGGGCAAGTGTGACGCTCGGCGGCATCGAGAAGATGTCGAAGTCGAAGAACAACGGCGTCGATCCGCAATCGTTGATCGATCAGTACGGTGCCGACACCGCCCGCCTGTTCGTGATGTTCGCCGCTCCGCCCGAGCAGCAGCTTGAGTGGTCGGGCGCGGGCGTTGAGGGGGCAAGCCGCTTCCTGCGCCGCCTGTGGGGCTTTGGTCAGTCGCAGGCCGCGTTGCTGCGTCAGGCGGACGCCGTCGTCGATACAGCCAACCCGGCGGCTCAGGCGTTGCGTCTCGAGATTCACAGCGTGCTCAAGCAGGCCAACTACGATTACCAGCGTGTGCAGTACAACACGGTCGTGTCGGCGGCAATGAAGATGCTGAACGCCATCGAGAGCGACAAGGGGGCTGCGGGTGCCGGTGCGGTGCGCGAGTGCTACGGCATTCTGCTGCGCGTGCTGTACCCGGTGGTGCCGCACGTCACGCATGGCCTGTGGGTCGAGTTGGGCTACGCTGCCGAGCAGGGCGATTTGCTCGATGCGGCGTGGCCGGAAGTCGACGAAGCCGCATTGGTGCAAGACGAGATCGAACTCGTGTTGCAGGTGGCCGGTAAGGTGCGTGGTGCCGTGCGCGTGGCGAAGGACGCGTCGCGCGAGACCATCGAGCAAGCCGCACTGGCGCACGAAATGACGGCCAAGTTCGGCGAAGGCAAGCCGGTGAAGAAGGTGATCGTCGTGCCGGGCCGTCTCGTGAACGTAGTGGTCTGACGCGGCAATCGAGGCCGCCGGTCGATGATTTGATGACGTTTGGTGACAAGAGGGCACATCACGTGCAAATGACATCCGGGCAACGAGGCGTCGGCGTGACGCGCAGGATTTTCGGCTGGCTCGCTCTGCTGGGCTGCGCATTGACGCTGTCCGCATGCGGCTTCCAGTTGCGTGGCGCAAGCGAGTACGCATTCCATCGTCTGTACATCTCGGGTGGCGGGCAGATGGCGACCGACATCTCGCGCTACATCCGTTACGGCAGCAAGGGAACGGTTGTCGTCACCGAACCGAAGGACGCCGATGCGCGGCTGGAAATCGTGAACACCACTTCGTCGCGCACTGCCATCAGTCTCGACGCAAATGGTCAGGCGCGTGAATTCGAAATGCGCAGCTCGTTCACCTTCCAGCTCGTGACACCGGACGGAACCCCGATCATTCCGCTGAGCACGATTCGCCTGACGCGTAACCTGCCGTACAGCGATAGCGAAACGACGGCACGCGACGCGGAAGCGGCGCTGCTCGGCCGCGACATGCAGAAAGATGCTGTCGCCCAGATCATCCGCCGCATGGAAGCTGTGCAGTCCATGCCGGCGAAGAAGTCGGAAGAGTAACGCTCACGGCCATGCAACTGCGCCCCGACGCGCTCGACGCGCATCTCGCCAAGACGCTCTCGCCGATCTATACGATCTACGGCGACGAGAGCCTGCTCGTGCAGGAAGCGGTGGATCGTGTGCGCGCGGCGGCGCGTGCGGGTGGCTTCACCGAGCGTGACGTGCTCAGCGTCGAGCGCAGCTTCGACTGGGGCGCGCTCGCGAACGCCGGGCAGTCGATGTCGCTGTTCGGCGATCGCAAACTCATCGAACTGCGCATTCCCGGCGGAAAGCCCGGCAAGGATGGAGGCGCTGCGCTCAAGGCGCATGCCGATGCCGCCAATAGCGACGTGCTGACGATCGTTACGCTGCCGCGGCTCGATGCTACCGCAACCAAATCCGACTGGTTCTCCTCGCTCGATCGCGTGGGCGTCACGATCAAGATCGATCCGGTCGACCGTAGCCGTCTGCCTGACTGGATTGCCCAACGGCTCTCCGCACAGGGACAACGTGTCGAAGCGGGCGAGCCGGGACGTCGCGTATTGCAGTTCATCGCGGATCGCGTCGAAGGCAATCTGCTCGCGGCGCACCAGGAAATTCAGAAGCTGGGCCTGCTGTATCCGTCGGGTGTGCTGGCGTTCGAGCAGGTGCAGGACGCGGTGCTCAACGTTGCACGCTACGACGTCTTCAAACTTAGCGAAGCCGTGCTGGCAGGCGATTCCGCCCGGCTCGTTCGCATGCTCGACGGTCTGCGTGGCGAAGGCGAAGCCGCGCCGCTCGTGTTATGGGCATTGACGGAAGAAGTCCGCACCCTTGCCAAGATCACGCGCGGGATGGCGGCGGGCAAGCCGCTCGCGATGTTGCTGCGCGAATATCGGGTCTGGGGCCCGCGCGAGCGTTTGATGGAACAAGCGGCGAATCGCGCCACGCCGGCCATGCTTGCACAGGCGCTGCAATTGGCGGCGCGTCTGGACCGGCAGGTCAAGGGCCTGCGCGCAGACGGTCTTCCGGGCGATCCCTGGGACGGCATGCTTCAGCTCGGCCTGCTGCTCGCCGGCGAGCGACCGCCGACGGCGCGCTCTGCGCGTGCATCGCGTCCGGTGCATGCATAGACTGCGCCCCAATTCCGCTAACGCCGGCTGCCCGCACTGACAGCCAACAGAATGCAAAGGCGACCGAGTCGCCCATAGAACTGCCGAACCGACGATATGGATATCAAAGCCTACATGCAATCGCTGGGCCAGCGTGCCCGCGAGGCCTCGCGCGCCATGGCGCGTGCCGACACCGCCGCCAAGAATCGCGCACTTCTGGCGATTGCGGATGCCATCGAACGCGACGGCGCAAAGTTGCAGGAAGTGAACCGCCGCGATCTCGAGCGGGCGCGTGCGAACGGTCAGGACGCCGCGTTCATCGACCGCCTCACGCTCTCCGACAAGGCGCTGCGCACGATGATCGACGGGTTGCGCCAGATCGCCGGCCTGTCCGATCCCATTGGCGAGATCAGCAACGTGCGCGTGCAGCCGAGTGGCATTCAGGTTGGCCAGATGCGTGTGCCGCTGGGCGTCATCGGCATCATTTACGAATCGCGACCCAACGTGACGATCGACGCCGCAGCGCTTTGCCTCAAGTCGGGTAATGCGACCATTCTGCGCGGCGGCTCGGAAGCCATCGAAAGCAACACCGCCCTGGCCTCGCTCATTGCTCAGGCACTTGCACAAACCGGCTTGCCGGGCGACGCCGTGCAGGTGGTGAGCACGCCCGACCGGGCGGCTGTCGGCGAACTCATCACCATGACCGAGTACGTCGACGTGATCGTGCCGCGCGGCGGCAAGAGCCTGATCGCGCGGTTGATGCAAGATGCGCGCGTGCCCATGATCAAGCACCTCGATGGCATCTGTCACGTCTATGTCGACGGCCGCGCCGATCCGGCGAAGGCGCTGGCGATTTGCGAGAACGCCAAGACGCACCGCTACGGCACTTGCAACACGATGGAGACGTTGCTCGTCGATCAGCACGCCATTGGCCAGTTGTCTGCGATCGCCCGCATGTTCCAGGGCAAGCAAGTCGAACTGCGTGGTTGCGAACGCACGCTCGCCGCACTTCACGACGCCGGTGTGACGGGCGCGGTGGCGGCGACCGAGGAAGACTGGTCCACGGAATACCTGGCGCCGGTGCTGGCCATCAAGATTGTCGACGGCCTCGCGCCGGCCATCGAGCACATCAATCGCTACGGTTCGCATCACACCGACGCCATCGTGACCGAAGACTACAGCGCGGCCATGCAATTCCTGCGCGAAGTCGATTCGGCCAGCGTGATGATCAATGCAAGCACGCGCTTTGCCGACGGCTTCGAGTTTGGTCTGGGTGCCGAGATCGGCATCTCGAACGACAAGCTGCATGCCCGTGGTCCGGTGGGGCTTGAGGGCCTGACGAGTCTGAAGTATGTCGTGTTCGGGCACGGCGAAGTCCGCCAGTAATCGCGTCGCAAAAATACGTCTCATGAAACTGCAAGCGCTCGGCCCGGCCGATTTTCTGAAGATGCCGTGGAAGAACGGCCAGGGCGTGACGACGGAACTGGCGGTAGCGCGTCGCGTAGACGGCGACGGCTTCGACTGGCGGATCAGCACGGCGACCGTCGCTGCGCCGGGGCCATTCTCCGAGTTCGCCGGCATTGACCGTTCGCTGGCGATTGTCCGGGGCGGCACGCTCACGCTCAATGTCGAGGGCCGTCCGGACGCCACGCTCACCACACACACGCCTCCCTACGCGTTTGAAGGGGAGTTGAGTGTGACGAGCACGCCGGTGCTGGAGGCGGCTGGCGTGCCCATCGACGACTTCAACGTCATGACGCGTCGCTCCGGCTGGCAGCACACGTTGGCGCAGCATCGTCTCGATGGCGAAGCCCTGACCTGGGCGCTGCCGACGGAGGCCCACGCCGTTGCCTTCCTTTACTGTGCGCACGGGCAAGTGCAGGTGACATTCGGCGATGGTCGGGCCGTGGCGATTCCCGAGGGGCACGCGCTTCGCATCGACGACGGTGGCGGTCACGCCTGTGAGCTGCGTGCCGGCGCCAGCTTCGCCGACGTCTTCCTGACGACACTTTCGCGACGTTGAACACCCGGCCTGTGTCGCATCCCCAGACACAGGCCAATTTCTTCCGCCTCCCGCCTCCCGCGTTCCCCCTCCCCGTTCTCCCTTCACGCCAGCGCCCGCCGAGGCCTCTCCCCGCGCATCGACGTGTCTTCGTATTTTCCCTAGGCTGATCCGGATACTTTTCCGACGAGCGAAACGGCATACTCTGCGTTATCCACATATAAACCAAGGTTCCACCCATGAAACATGAATATCTCGACACGGCGCGAGACGGGACGATATGGATCCGCTAAGCGACGTTCTCAGCGACCTGCGTGCCGACGCGGTCGTTACGGGCCGATTCACGTTCGGTGCGCCGTGGTCGCTGCGCAAGCCTGCGCTCGACGGCGCACCGTTTCGCACGGCGATGGGTGAGCCGTTCTATCTTGTGGTGGCCGGAATGGCGCCGGTACGTGTTGAGCCGGGCGACTGCGTGCTGTTGCCCCACGGACATGAACACATCATGTGTTCGTCGCTCGACGAGACACCGATCGCTTTCGAGCAATTGATGTCGGCGCAGGGTATCGAGCCGAGGCTCGATACGCCGCTTGCGTTTCGCGCCGGCGGCGAGGGGCCGGTCAGCGATCTCTACACTGGCGTGGTGATGTTTCGTGAACGCGTGCGCAATCCCTTACTCGCTTCGCTGCCGCCGTTGATTCACATTCGTGCGGGGGACCCTGCGGTTCCTGCATTGCTGACCACGACCATTGCCGGGTTCATCGAAGAGTCGATGCAACGCGGTGCCGGGTGGCGGGTCGCTGTCGCGCGTCTGGCAGACGTGCTGTTCGTCCAGATTCTGCGTGCGTATCTGAGCGCGAACGGCGGGGCCGCCACGCATTGGTTGCGCGGCATGACCGACCCGCAACTCGGGCGCAGCATCGCCTCGATGCATGAAGCGCCGCAACGGCCGTGGACGGTCGAGCAACTGGCGGACATTGCCGGCATGTCGCGCTCAAAGTTCTGTCTGCGCTTTCGCGACCTCGTGGGCGAGTCGCCGATGTCGTATCTCACCAAGCACCGCATGTATCTGGCCGCCGAGCGTCTGGCGGGCGCGGGTGAGCGCATTGCCGATGTCGCGGATGCCGTCGGCTATGCCTCCGAGAAAGCCTTCACCCGCGCTTTTCGCCGTTGTTACGGCCTGCCTCCGCGCGAATACCTCCGAAGCTGCGAACTGGGTCGCTAGCGCGACCGCTGTGTCGCGTGCCTGAGGGTTTTCCCGTCTCTGGACGAACGGCATCCTTTTCGGGCCGGGCGGTCGTTGTTCGCCAATTTTCTCGTTGTGAGAATTCATTCGCCATCTGCCGGCGCGCCGCGAGGTTCGCGGGCGCAGGCGGAAGTCACAACGGGAGACACCATGGAATTCCAACTCAACGGGCGGCCCTTCGCCTTCGATGGCGATGACGACACGCCTTTGCTGTGGGTCATTCGCGACGCCGCAGGACTGACCGGCACCAAGTACGGCTGCGGCATTGGCGCTTGCGGTGCCTGCACGGTGCATGTCGACGGCGTAGCCACACGCACGTGCGTGCTGCCGGTCTCGGCCGTGGCGGGCAAGCGCATCACCACCATCGAAGCATTGTCGCCGACGCGCTCGCATCCGATTCAGCAAGCCTGGATCGCCAAAGACGTGCCGCAGTGCGGCTACTGCCAGTCCGGCATGGTGATGGCGGCGGCGGCGCTGCTCGACAAGCATCCGCAGCCGACCGACGCTCAGATCGACGAAGCGATGACCAACCTCTGCCGTTGCGCGACCTATCACCGTATCCGGGAGGCAATCCATGTCGCAGCAAAGCGCTGAGCGCAAGACACATACCGAGAGCGGCATGGCAGCGGGCGCACCGGCGTCCCCATCTCGACGCCGTTGGCTGGGCGGCATGTCGCTGGCAGCAGGCAGCCTGCTGATTCCGATCTCGGCGTCGTGGGTGGCGAGTCCCGAGGCGCGCGCGGCGGGCGAGAACCTCATCGAGATCAACGACTGGATCCGGATCGATGCCGACGGTACCACCGTGCTGGGGCTGTCGCAATGCGAAGTCGGGCAGGGCGTCTACACCGGCCTGCCGCAGGTCCTTGCCGACGAACTCGATGCCGATTGGCGCCGGGTCCGCGTCGAATTCGTGACGGCGCGCGCCGCCTATCGCACGGCCGCAGCCAACGAGGCGTTGCAACAGTTCGTGGGCGCCTCGATGTCGGTGACGCTGTTCTACGAGCGTTTGCGCATCGCGGGCGCACAGGCACGCGAAGCACTCGTTGCGGTCGCGGCGCGCCGGTTCGGCGTGCGCACGACCAACTGCGTCACGCGCGACGGCCGGGTCATGCATCCGCAGTCGGGGCGTTCGCTGGGCTACGGCGAGCTGGCCGCCGACGCGGCCAAGCTGCCCCTCAA
Source organism: Pandoraea apista (assembly GCF_001465595.2). Classification (NCBI taxonomy): domain Bacteria; kingdom Pseudomonadati; phylum Pseudomonadota; class Betaproteobacteria; order Burkholderiales; family Burkholderiaceae; genus Pandoraea; species Pandoraea apista. Next base: position 779,714 of record NZ_CP013481.2, read on the forward strand.
TCCGCATCCGCAACTCAAGAACGAGGCGGCGCACGCGCTGATCGGCAAGCCGGTGCCGCGACTCGACACGCCTTCGAAAGTCGACGGCTCGGCGGTCTTCGGGATCGACGTCAAAGTACCCGACATGCTCATCGGTGCCGTGCGCATGGCGCCGACATCGGGCGGCGCACCGCTTGCCGTGCGCAACCGGGAAGAGATCAAGGCGCGCAAGGGCGTGCACGAGGTCGTCATGGCGAAAGACGCCGTCATCGTCGTGGCGAGCGACTACTGGCGTGCGAAGACCGCGTGCGACGCGTTGGATGTCGAGTGGAAAGCCGGTCCGGCGGCAGACAGCAAGACGATTCTGGCAGAGCGCCGTGCTGCATTGATCAATGGTCAGGCGGGGATTGCCACCAACATCGGCGATGCCCCGGGGCGCATCGCTGCCGGTGGCAAGGTCGTGACCGGCGAGTACCACACGCCGTACATCGTCCACGCGACCATGGAACCGGTCAACGCTACCGTGCATGTGCGCAAGGACAAGGGCGAGATAGAAGTCTGGGGGCCGATTCAGGGGCAGGACAAAGTTCGCTGGGCGCTCGGCGGCATCTTCAAATTGCCGCCCGAAAAGGTCACGGTGCATACCACCTTCCTCGGCGGTAGTTTCGGCCGCAAGTACGTGCCCGATTTCGTGATCCATGCGGCGGTGGCATCGGCGGCGGTCGGGCGTCCGGTCAAAGTCATCCGCTCGCGTGAAGACGACACCCGGCACGGCTTCTATCGTCCCTGCGCGTCGGGCCGGTTTCAGGCGGTACTCGGCCACGACGGACTGCCTACGGCATTGCATGTGCGCGTGGCAGGACAGTCGCTTTACAACGTCATCAAGAAAGACCACTACGAGAAGGCCGGCTACGACGAGACCATGCTCGACGGGCTCTACGACCTCGCGTACGCCGTACCGAATCTGCGCGTCGAGGGTATCGACGTGCCGCAGCCGAACATTCCCGTGAGCTTCATGCGCTCCGTCGGCTCTACGTCGAGCGTGTTCTTTCTCGAGAGCTTCATCGACGAGATGGCCGAGGCGGCCGGGATCGATCCCATTGAGTATCGCAAGCGTTTGCTCAAGCACGATGCGCTGGCCACGCGTGTGATCGAGACGACCGTGACATCGGCTGGCTGGCAGGCGAAGGCGAAACCCGGCGTGCATCGCGGCTTCGGTTATTGCACCTATACCGGGCGTGGCGCCGCGTTCTCGACCTACGTGGCGGTGGCCGTGGAACTGCGCGTTGTGGGCGATCGCTTCAAGGTCGAACGTGTGGTATGCGGCGTCGATTGCGGGCGTGCGATCAATCCGAACCTCATCCGCGCCAACATCGAGGGTGGCATCGGGTTCGCGCTGACCAATACATTCAAAAGTCAGATCACGTTCGCCAACGGCGCAGTCGAGCAGGGCAACTTTGGCGACTACCCGCTGTTGTACCTCGTCGAGATGCCGAAAATCGAGACCGTGATCGTGCCTAGCGACCGTCCGCCGCAGGGATGCGGCGAAGTGTCGTTGCCGCCCATGGCGCCGGCAGTGGCGCAGGCCATCCGGCGTGCCACCGGCGTACGGGCGCGGTCCATGCCGTTGCCGCAGACCGTTGCCGAGGCAAAAGCGCTCGACCGGGAGGGGCATGCCTGATGGACGGGGTCGACGCCGAGGTACTCGACGCCGTCGCCCGCTGGCAAGGCCAGGGCGATGACGTGCTGCTCGCGACCGTTGCCCGGACGTGGGGCTCGGCGCCGCGCCCCGTGGGCGCGATGATGGCGCTCGCGACCTGCGGACGCGTCGCCGGGTCGGTTTCGGGGGGCTGCATCGAAGACGATCTGCTTGCCAAAGTGGTGGGCGGATTTCGTCCCGGGGAACGCCCGCATGTGCAGACGTACGGCCTGACGGCCGATGAAGCGCACCGCTTTGGGCTGCCGTGTGGCGGCACCCTCGAATTGGTTATCGAGCGCGTGACGTCGCGCAGCGCGCTCGACGTCATGCGAGACGCCATCGGTCGCGGCGAGCTTGGCGTACGCGAACTCGATCTGCACACCGGGCACGCGCGCGTGCGTAGCGATGCGCAACCCTCGGTGTTCGCCTATACCGCCACGCGGCTTACCGTGCCGTTCGGTCCTCGATGGCGAATCATCGTGATCGGCGACGGGCAGCTGACGCACCACCTTATCCGCATGGCGGTACCGCTCGGATATCAGGTCATCGTCTGCGATCCACGCGACATTCACGACGAGCCGCTCGACACAAGGCAGCGCATGACGCACGACGTTCCCCCGAGCGCTCACGTCACGCGTACGCGAGAAATGCCGGACGACTTGATCTTGCGTCTGCGTCCCGATGGCCGCACGGCCATCGTTGCGCTCACACATGATCCGAAGCTCGACGACATGGCGTTGCTTGAAGCGCTCAAGTCCGACGCCTTCTATGTCGGTGCGATTGGCTCGCGCCGCAACCAGGCGTCGCGGCGCGAGCGTCTGGCGATGTTCGATCTGACCACCACGCAGATCGAACGTTTGCATGGCCCCGTCGGCTTGCCTCTCGGCGCACGCACACCGCCGGAAATTGCACTCGCGATTCTGGCGGAGATCACGGCGTTGAGAAACGGTATGGCATGACGGATGTGTAATTCGTAGTCCAATATAAATACAGGGGATGTCATGAAACACAAGGTCTGGCTGGCAATGGCGTTGACGCTTGGGGCGGGTTGCGCCAAAGCGGATGGTTTGCAAATCTACGGCATTCTGGACAACAGTCTGGAGTACCTCAGCAATGCGGGGACGGGGGCAAATGGCAGCAAGCAGTCGCTCTTTCGCGTGAGCAACGGGTCGCAGGCGCCCAATCGGTTTGGTTTCAAAGGATCGGAAGATCTTGGTGGTGGCTTGAAGGCGATCATGCAGCTCGAAGCGGGTTTCAATCTCGACTCCGGGCAGCTTCAGCAGGGTGGGCGGATGTTCGGCCGTCAGGCGTATGTTGGTTTGCAGAACGAGTGGGGTGCCGTCACCGTTGGCCGTCAAAAGAACCTGATCTACGACGCGTTCCTGGAACTCGATCCGTTGTCTTACTACAGCTACTCGCTGCCGGCGCTGGATGCGCAATTCGTTGGGAAGGCTGATAACTCGATCAAGTACGCGGGGAACTTCAACGGCTTCAAGGTGGCCGGTTTGTTTTCGACCGGGTACGACGCCACGATTACGAATGGTGGGCAGGTGCCGGGCGAGTGGCGTGTTGGCAAGGAGTACAGCGTGTCGATGGGGTATGGAAACGGGCCGTTCAACATGTCGCTCGTCTACGACCAGCAGCAGGGCACCTCTGTCGCGACGCAGGGCGCTACGACGCAGCGAGTGGCGGCGGGTGCCAGCTACGCTGTGGGCAACTTCAAACCGTACGTTGGTTACCAGTGGTATCTGAGTAGCGTGCCGGGCGTGGCAGGGCGTAACGAACTGTACTTCGCGGGGTTGCAATACCGCCCGGTCACGGAGGTGATTCTGTCCGGTGCGATTTACTACAACAACATCACGTCGGCGAATCAGCATCCGTACCTGTTGGCGGCGAACGCGGCGTACCTGCTTTCCAAGCGCACGCAACTTTTTGCTCAGGTTGGATTCGCGCGAAACCAGAACCACTCGAATCTGGGTGTGACTGGTTATGGTTTGACGATCGTGCCGGGCAGCAATCAGCTAGGCGTGGCCGTAGGCCTTGCGCATTACTTCTAAAGCGCACCGCCCCCCCGTTCCTGCGCCACAAAAAGAAGGAGAAAAAAGTGTGGGCGGAGGACAGAAGTACAGAAAGTGTGGAGGGGGATGGATCGGGGCCCCTTTCTGCAGCGAGTTGGGTTGATGTCTGAGAGGCGAAAAGGGGCTCCGATCCATCTGGAGGGAGGCGTTAAGGAAGAGGGCCCACAGCCACCGCCAGAGTAGAACAAAGACGTAGCAACAAAAAAAGATGCCGCTTCGATTTGCGTCGAAGCGGCATTTTTGCCTTAACGGAGCGGGAGCGGCATGACGCCCCCAAAACGGCGTCAAACGCCGTAGCAGAGCGGTCGCTTAGTGACGGAAGTGGCGCGTGCCTGTCATCAGCATTGCGACGTTGCGTTCGTCGGCTGCGGCGATGACTTCCTCGTCGCGCATCGAGCCGCCCGGGTGGATCACACAGGTGGCGCCTGCGTCGACCACGACGTCGAGGCCGTCACGGAATGGGAAGAACGCGTCCGATGCCACGGCCGAGCCGTTCAGTGACAGACCGGCGTTTTGCGCCTTGATGCTGGCGATACGAGCCGAGTCGACGCGGCTCATCTGGCCTGCACCGACGCCCAGTGTCATGCCGCCGGCGCAGAACACGATGGCGTTAGATTTCACGTACTTTGCCACGCGCCATGCGAACAGCAGGTCGTCCATTTCCTTCGGCGTCGGATGACGCTTTGTCACCACGCGCAGCTCGTGCGGGGCGACGTTCTTGGCGTCGGGCGATTGAACCAGCAGACCACCGCCCACGCGTTTGAAGTCGTATTGATTCACGCCGTTGCCCAGCGGGACTTCCAGCAGACGCACATTTTGTTTGGCGGCGAAGATTTGCTTGGCGGCGTCGGTGAACGACGGCGCGAGCAGCACCTCCACGAATTGCTTGGCCACCGATTGCGCAGCGGCTTCGTCGACTTCGCGGTTGAAGGCGATGATGCCGCCGAAAGCCGATGTCGGGTCGGTCTGGAAGGCTTTGGCGTAGGCGTCGGCCGGCGTGGCGGCGATGGCCACGCCACACGGGTTCGCGTGTTTGATGATGACGCAAGCGGGAGCGTCGAACGTCTTCACGCATTCCCAGGCCGCATCGGCATCGGCGATGTTGTTGTACGACAGTTCCTTGCCCTGAAGCTGGCGATAGTTCGCGAGCGAGCCTTCCGGCGTCACGATGTCGCGGTAGAACGCCGCGCTCTGGTGCGGGTTCTCGCCGTAGCGCATGTCCTGCACCTTCGTGTACGCGAGATTCAGCGTGGCCGGGTAAGCGGAGCGCTCGCTGTGGCGCAGCGAGTCGCCAAGGCTCGTGAGGTAGTTCGTGATCGCGCCGTCGTACTGCGCGGTGTGTGCGAACACCTTGGTGGCCAGACGGAAGTTCGTGGCGTAGCCGACCGTGTTGCCGTTCGCCTTCATTTCGTCGAGCACCACGGCGTAGTCGGCCGGATCGACGATCACGGTGACATCGCGGTGATTCTTCGCCGCCGAGCGCAGCATAGTCGGGCCGCCGATGTCGATGTTCTCGATGGCGTCTTCGAGCGAGCAATCATCGCGGGCGATGGTCTGTACGAACGGGTACAGATTGACCACCAGCAGGTCGATCGTCGGAATGTCATGCTTCTCGAGCGCGGCCATGTGCTCGGGCAGATCGCGCCGGGCCAGAATGCCGCCGTGAACCTTCGGATGCAGCGTTTTCACGCGCCCGTCGAGCATTTCCGGGAAGCCGGTGTAGTCGGCCACTTCGGTCACCTTCAGGCCGGCCTCGGCCAGAAGTTTGGCGGTGCCGCCGGTGGAGAGGATCGACACACCCTGGGCAGCGAGCGACTTGGCAAAGTCGACGATACCGGTCTTGTCGGAGACGGAAATGAGAGCTTGCTTGATCATGACGGACGGTAGTGAAGCGGCAAAAACTGGCGAGTTGGGCGAATGGCTGGGCGCAACGGTTACAGCAAGCCGTGCTGCTGCAACTTCTTGCGCAGCGTGTTGCGATTGATTCCCAGATATTCGGCGGCGAGCGACTGGTTGCCGTCGGCCTTGCCGAGCACGAACTCGAGCAGCGGCTTCTCAACGACCGAGACGACCATATCGTAGACATCGTGTGGCCGTGCGCCATCCAGATCGCGGAAATACGAATCCAGACTGTCGCGCACGCATTGTTCTATGTTTGTTTTGCTCATGCGGCTAATAGCTCCCTCGGCGATTCTTGTTCATAGCAGAGACGGTCCGAGTGCGCCTTCTGCTGTTCGAAAAACTCGTTGACCGCAGCCAACTGTTCCTGCGTGGTGTCGAGCGTATTCATACGCTGGCGGAACGTGGCTGCCCCCGGCAGGCCACGCGAATACCACGCGATATGTTTCCGCGCGGTCCGCACACCGGTGTACTCCCCGTAAAACTCGTAATGGTCTTCGAGGTGTTCGTTCATGATCTGCTGGATCTCGTCGACGCGCGGCGGCAAAGCGATCTCGCCCGTCGCGAGGAAGAGTTCGATGTCGCGGAATAGCCACGGGCGTCCCTGCGCGGCACGGCCGATCATGATGGCGTCTGCCCCCGTGACTTCCAGCACATGCTTCGCTTTCTGCGCCGTGGCGATATCGCCGTTGGCGACGATCGGAATGCGCGCGGCGGCTTTCACTGCGGCAATGGTCTCGTACTCGGCGTCGCCGTGATACAGGTCGGCGCGGGTGCGGCCGTGAACCGTGAGCATGCTGATGCCGCAGTCTTCGGCGATTCGCGCGACCGTGAGGGCGTTCTTGTGTTCGCGATCCCAGCCCGTGCGAATCTTGAGCGTGACCGGTACCACGTCGCCCACGGCGCCGACGACGGCGGACACGATACGCGCGACGAGCGGCTCGTTTTGCAGCAGGGCCGAGCCGGCGGCGACGTTGCACACCTTCTTGGCCGGGCAGCCCATGTTGATGTCGATGATCTGCGCGCCGCGTTCCACGTTATAGCGGGCGGCCTCAGCCATCATGGCCGGGTCGGCACCCGCAATTTGCACCGAGATCGGGGCGACTTCGCCCGCGTGATTCGCGCGGCGCATCGTCTTCTCGCTTTTCCAGAGCTGTGCGTTCGACGCCACCATCTCGGAGACGGCATAACCCGCGCCGAGTCGTTTGCACAACTGGCGGAACGGCCGATCCGTCACGCCCGCCATGGGAGCGACAAACAGGTTATTGCGGAGTTCGTGGGGGCCAATACGCACGATGAAGGGAAAAGCCGGGAAAAAGTTTGTATTTTACTGCGAAAACCCGTCCCCGTCGCCTAAAAAATGTGCAAATCGTTCGGGGTCCCGCCAGCGGCGCGAGGCAAAGCCCGGCTCAGCCGCGCTGGCCGAACATCATCTGGCGGGCGAAGGCGGTTTTGACGGGCGGGACCAGGTCAAGGCCGGCCAGCGCCATGCCGCGCAGAACGGCAATAGGTGCGGCGTCGATGCCGAAGACGCGGGGCAGCAGATCGGTAATGCGGATCGTCAGGCCACGGTCGGCGCGACGTCGGCGGGCGAAGGCGTTGAGGGCGGCGGGACCCGGCACGCCTTGCTGGAGGGGGGAGGTGTGTGCGGTGCGGACCAGTGTGTCGGCCAGATCGAAGGCGTCGCGCAGGCCCAGGTTCAGCCCTTGTCCGGCGACCGGATGGAGCGTTTGCGCGGCGTTGCCGATCGCGGCAATCCGGCCGTCGACGATGTGACCGAGGGCGTTGAGGCCCAGCGGAAAACCGGCGCGGCCGGTAACCGAGGTGAACCGGCCCATGCGATCGCCAAACGCCGTGTGCAGTTCCGCGAGGAACGATGCGTCGTCCATCTCGCGACGGCGCTTTGCCTCGGCGTGCGAGCAGCACCACACCAGCGCGTAGCCGTTTTCCTGCGGCAGCAGTGCCAGCGGACCGTCCGGCGTGAAGCGTTCCCATGCCCAGCCAACGCGGGGCCGCTCACAGGTGACGAAACCCACGAGCGCCGTCTGTCCATAGTCGCGCGTACGCGGCCGGGCCGTCTGGCCCTCGAACAGGCCGCCTTCGGCATTGACCGCAAGCGTGGCGTGCAGCGTTTGCGCCTGATCGTCGAGTGAGGTGCCTAGGGTGATCGTGACCTGCTGCGAATCCTGACGCAGAGCGATAGCCCGATAGGGGCGGAAGTGATGCAGGCCGGGCGATGCTACCGGTGCGGGCAATGCGGGTGACGCAGGAGGTGCAGACGATGGCGCATGCTCGAAGCGGGCGGGTACGCGCGACATGGCGGCGTCCAATGCTCGCATCAGGGCGCCATACCGCACCACGTAACCCAGCGCAGGAACGTCATGATCGAGATAGTCGATTTCGGTGCTGCCGAAGCGTCGCGCCTGCGAGACGTGGATATGCCGGATCGGTGTGCTGTCGAGTCCCGAACCGCTGTGCGGCCACGCACCGGCGCGCGCGAGAATCTCGCGGCTGCCGTGCGAAAGGGCCAGCGTGCGCGGATCGTCGTATCCGGCCTGTGCGCCGCGCCCATCCACCAGCGCAATGCACAACTGCGGCGCACGTTGCACGAGCATCAGGGCGAGTGCGGTGCCGACCGGGCCGGCGCCAACGATCGCCACGTCGAAGCGTCGGGCAGGAGGTTCGTCCGCTACGGGTGTGCCGTGCATCGGGGGAACGGGGGCCGCGTGTGTCATCAGCCGCGCATCAGGGCTTCGATCTCGTCGGCGTCGACCGGCACGTCGCGCGTGAGCAGCGTGCAGCCGTTTGCGGTCACAACCGCGTCGTCTTCGATACGAATGCCGATGTTCCAGTAGCGCTCGTCGATGTCGGGCGCCGGGCGCACGTAAATGCCCGGCTCGACGGTCATCACCATGTTCGGGGCCAGCGTGCGCCACGGGCGTTCGCCATTCGGACCATCTTCGCGGTACTCGCCGCAATCGTGCACGTCCATGCCGATCCAGTGCCCCGTACGGTGCATGTAGAAGCGGCTGAACGACTTGTTGGCGATCACGTCGTCGAGGCTGCCGGCCACATCGCGCTTGAGCAGGCCGGTATCGAGCATGCCCTGCGCAAGTACGCGCACGGCGGCGTCGTGGGGCGCATCGAAGCGCACACCGGCGCGGGTGGCGTCGATGGCGGCTTGTTGCGAGGCGAGCACAATGTCGTACAGCTCACGCTGCGCCGGGGTGAACTTCCCGTTCACCGGGAACGTGCGCGTGATGTCCGACGCGTAGCCGTCGAGTTCACACGCCGCGTCGATCAGGCACAGATCGCCGTCGCGCAACTCGGTGTCGCCCGCGCGGTAGTGCAGCACCGTCGCGTTGGCACCCGTGGCGACAATCGAGCCATAGGCGGGGAATTGCGAGCCGTTGCGGCGGAATTCGTACAGCAATTCGGCCTCGAGATGGTATTCACGCAAACCGGGACGCGACGTTTTCATCGCGCGGATGTGAGCGTCGGCTGAAATCTTGCCGGCGCGCGCCATGATGTCGAGTTCGACGCTGTCCTTGACCAGACGCATCTCGTCGAGAATCGCGCGGACATCGCGTGCGGCGGACGGCGCCGACACGCCCGTGCGGCTCTGCGCACGTACCGTGTTCAGCCAGTGACGCACCTGCCGGTCCTGCTGGGCGGAAGCGCCGAGGGCATAGAAGAGCGCCGGTGCGTCGGCCAGCAACTGGGGCAGGCGTGTGTCGATCTCGTCGATGGGGTAGGCGGCGTCGAAACCGAAGGTCTCGCGTGCGGCGTCGGGGCCGTAGCGATAGCCGTCCCAGATCTCGCGCTCTTCGTTCTTCGCACGGCAGAACAGGATCGAGTGACCCGTGCGGCTATCGAGCACGACAACTGCTTCGGGTTCCGTAAAGCCAGACAGGTAATAGAAATAGCTGTCGTGCCGGTAGGGGTAGTCGCTGTCGCGGTTGCGCGGTACCTCGGGCGCCGTCGGCAGAATGGCGACGCCGCCACCGGCCTTGCGCATCTGTTCGATGACTCGCTCGCGGCGGGCACGGTACGGGGAATCAGACATCGCGGGCTCCATTTCGTCTATTCGGTCGAGTTCAGGCGTGTTCGGGCGTATTCAGGCGATTCTACTGCCGGGGGCGAGGTCGTGCCGGGCGCGCACGTCGGCGTCAAGTGCAGCGAGCTGCGCCGGGGTGCCAATGTTTTCCCAAATGCCGTCGAAGCGCTCGCCGCTGGCCTGTGCGGCGGCAATCGAGTGCCGATACAGCGGCGTGAGCGCCATGCGCGTGCCGGGGGCAATGCCATCGAACAGGCGCAGGTCGTACAGTGCAATATTGCCGAACGTCAGCGGGCTGGCGGTGGCCGGGGCCGCGTCGGGCAGATACAGGCGTCCTGCGGCGTCGAGCGAGAAGTCCCCCTGCGGGTGAAACGGCGGGTTTGGCACCATCACGAGGTGCATTCCCGGCGTGGGCAGGGCGGCCATGCGCTTGGCCTGCGGGCGCAGCGATGCATAATCGAACGCCGTGAAGACATCGCCCGAAACTGCCAGAAAGACATTTCCGGCCCCTTCGAGCAACGTGCGCGCCTGGGCTATGCCGCCTGCTGTCTCCAGCGCCTCGGCCTCGGCCGAGTAGGCAAGCCTGACACCAAACGCGCTGCCGTCGCCGAGCGCGGCTTCGATCTGCGCGCCCAGCCACGCGTGGTTGATTACGATGTCCGTGAAGCCTGCACGCGCCAATGCTTCGATTTGCCAGACGATGATCGGCTTGCCGCCAACGCTCAGCAGGGGCTTCGGTGTTACATCGGTGAGCGGGCGCATGCGTTCGCCGCGTCCCGCAGCAAAGATCATCGCCTTCATGGCGGTCATCACGGTCATGCGGCGCGCCTCAGAACGTGTAGCCCACATCGACCTGCTGGCCGGTCAGTTCGTCGAGCAACTTGGCCAGCGGGCGCAACGGTGCGTAGCGATCGGCGACCTTGCGTGCGTACTCAATGAAGCGCGGCGTGTCGGCCAGATAACGCGGCTTGCCGTCGCGATAGTTGATTCGCGCGAAAATGCCGAGCACCTTCAGGTGACGTTGCAGGCCCATCCATTCGGCCTGGCGATAGAACTCGCCGAAGTCGGGGTCGACGGGCAGACCGGCCTTGCGGGCGCGCTCCCAGTAGTACGCGAGCCAGTCGAGCTGGCGCGCTTCGTCCCAACTGCGGAACGCGTCGCGCATGAGCGAGATGACGTCGTAGGTGAGCGGGCCATAGACTGCGTCCTGAAAGTCGAGAATGCCCGGCCCCGTGGCGCCCGGCAGCGCTGGCATCAGATTGCGAGGCATGTAATCGCGATGCACGAACACTTTCGGCTGCGCGAGGGCACTGTCGATGAGCAACTGGTTGATGCGATCGAGCGTGGCCCGCTGGTCGGCGCTCAGTTCCACTTTCAGATGCTTTCCGACATACCAGTCCGGGAACAGGTCGAGTTCGCGCTGGAGCAGCGCCGTGTCGTAGGCGGGCAGCACTTCCGGACGCGAGCTTTTCTGCCAGACGATCAGCGCATCGAGCGCGGCGCGCATGAGCGCTCGCGCGTTGTCGTCGTTGATCACGTCGAGATATGTCTCGCGTCCGAGGTCCGTCAGCAGCAGGAAACCCTGCGCGAGGTCCTCGGCCAGCACCTTCGGTGCCTGCAAGCCCGCTTCGGCGAGCAATTGCGCAACGTGCACGAACGGGCGGCAATCTTCCTGCGGCGGCGGCGCGTCCATGACGATCAGGCTCGGATGCGCGGGATCGTGACTGCCGATACGGAAGTAACGCCGGAAGCTGGCGTCGGCCGATGCCGGAGCCCACTGCGTCATGTCGAGCGAAAACGGTTCCGCCACGCTGGCGAGCCAGTCGCTAAGGGCTTTCAGGCGGGGATCGGCGGCGTCGGAGAGCGCGTGGGAAGCGTTGGAAACACTCGCGGCGGCAATGGGGTGTGCGGTCATGATGGGGGCGGTAAACGTCTTGCCATATAATACCCGATCTTGTTTTCCCGACGCCCTGATTCTCGACCTCGATCGACCGTCCCGAATGTCCCGGTAAAGCCGAGCAGACATACGGGATTGGCTGCCCGCAAGCGGCGCCACGATTGTCACGCTGTTTGCGTACATGCCGGATAAACAAGTCCATACGAATGATTTTTCGCTGCGTCGCCTGATGCGTACTCGGCGTAAGCCGCTGGCACTCCTGCTCTCCCTCCCCGGAGTGTGGTGTTCGCTCGCCGGCGCGCAGGAAGCCCCCCCCCCCGATATCGCCAAGAGCGACGGTCTTGTGCTGCGCACGGTGCCGGCGCTCATCGACAACCCACTGGGCGCTGGTGACGACGTGCCGATGTACGTGCGCGGCATGCACCTCACCGGCCGCACCAACGTGGATGCGACGGTCGATGGCGACGCCGAGGCGCGCAAATACCGCCAGTTCGTGAAGGGCGACCGCCTGACGTACGATCAGGATTCGGACGAAGTGGTCGCGCGTGGCAACGCGCACCTGTCCCAGGGCGGCAATCTGTTCGTCGGCCCCGAGGCTCATATGTATACTGGTGCGGGCGACGGCTATATGCTGACGCCGACGTACCGGCTCGTGTCGGGCGGCGGCGGCAAGTCGGAGCGTGCCGACATCGAGGCGAATAACCTCCTGACGATGCAGCGGGGCACGTATTCGGGTTGCGCCTGTACCGAAGAGGGGCAGACGCCGGCCTGGTACATCAAGGCCTCCGAGTTCGAGTTCGATCAGGAGCAGCAGGAAGGCACGGCGTACAACGGTATCCTGTTCTTTCAGGGCGTACCGATCTTCGCCAGCCCGTACCTGTCGTTTCCGACGTCGAACGAACGTCGCTCAGGTTTTCTGGCGCCCACGTTCACGCAGTCGACCCGAACGGGCTTCGAGCTGGCGACACCGTATTACTTCAACATCGCGCCGAATCGTGATCTGACGCTCACGCCTCGCGTCCTGACCAAACGCGGCGTGATGCTCATGGGCGACTTTCGCTATCTCGAGCCTACCTACGCCGGGTTATTCCACATCGAGTATTTGCCGAAGGATCGTGTGACGGGGGACGCCCGCTACACGTTCACCTGGCAGCATAGCCAGTCGCTCGGTTATGGCGTGAACGCCTACGTCAATTTCACGAAGGTCTCGGACGATACCTATCCGGACGATTTTGGCTCGGGCACCAATTTTCAGACCGGCGTGCAGCGCGTGTATAACCGCGAGGCTGGCCTGACATGGGGTTACGGCAACTGGTCGTTCCTCGCCCGCGTGTTGAAATATCAGACGCTCGCGCCCAGCACGCCTCAGTACGAAGCGGTGCCGGAGCTGTCGGCAACGTATAACAAGGCCGATTTCCACGGCTTCGATTTCACGATGCCGATCCGGTACACCCGGTTCCAGATTGCATCGTGGACCGGCCAGCCGAACGGGGAACGTCTCTATGCGCAGCCGACGTTGAGCTACCCGATTCTGACGCCGGGCTACTTCATCGTTCCGAAGGTCATCTTCAACGCGGCGTCCTACAACGTTGACTATCCGAACAATTCGACGATGCAGTCGTCGATCACGCGTACGGTTCCGACGGTGAGCCTCGATACGGGGCTGACCTTCGAGCGTCCGTTGAACCTGTTCGGCACGGCGATGCTCCAGACGTTGGAGCCGCGCCTGTTCTACGTCTACACGCCATATCGTAATCAGAGTTCGATCCCGATTTTTGACGGTGCGGTGTCGGACTTCAACCTCGCGGAAATCTTCAGCGAGAACTCGTTCATCGGCGTCGACCGAATTCAGGATGCCAATCGTGTCACGATGGCACTGACATCGCGCCTGATCGATGCGGAGTCCGGCGTGGAACGTGGCCGTGTCTGGTACGCGCAGCGTTACAACATTCAGCAGTCGCTGGTCACAATGCCGGGTGGCGTGCCGGAAAACGCCGGTGTGTCCGACTTCCTGGTGGGCGGGTCGGCGCTGCTGTACAGCAACCTGACCTTCACGACTAACGTGCAGTACAGTCCGAGTACGTCGCAGTTCAACCGTTCGGACGTAGGTTTCACATGGCGTCCGGGCGAGCGCCGGGTGTTCAACCTGTACTACCGCTATCTGCGCAATCCCCCGCCGGTCGTGGGACAAACCGCATTGACGGTGACACCGATCAATCAGGTCGAACTTTCCGGTCAATGGCCGATCACACCGCGTCTCGGGGTTGTCGGGCGGCTGAACTACAGCATTACCGACAAGACGTTCGTCGATGCCCTGGCGGGTTTCGAGTATGATGCCGACTGCTGGGCCTTCCGGATAGGGCTGCAGCGCTACGCGACCAATGCCACTACGACAACTTCGCGTGTGTTCGCGCAGTTGGAGTTGAAGGGCTTGACCAAGTCCGGCACCGCAGCCACAGAGGCCTTCAAGGTCGGTGTGCCGGGCTATCAGCCGCCGCCGACGAACCAGATTCCTTCTCGATTCAGCAACTATGAATGACATGTTTGTGAAGCGTGCCTCGCTGCTGGCGAGCCTGTGTCTCGCCGCTGGGGTGGCGCTGGCTCAGCCGGCGCCGGTCGGCGCCAAAGTTGCCGGCGCGCCTGCGTCGTCCACGCGCGCGGTCGATTCCATCGTGGCCGTGGTCAACGATAGCGTGATTACGCGTAAGGAACTCGACGCCCGTATCGACGAGGCCAAGCACCAGCTCACGCTCGCCAAGCGTCCGATTCCGGACGCCGACATGCTGCAGCGTCAGGTGCTCGAACAAATGATCGTCACGCAGGTGCAACTCCAGCGTGCGAAGGAAGACGGTATCGTCGTGAAAGACGCAGACGTCGAGCAGGCGCTGCAACGCATTGCCGCCGACAATCGTCTGAGCGTCGATCAGTACAAGGCGCGTCTGTCGCAGGCCGGTGTGCCTTGGGACGCCTTCCGCAAGGAAGTCCGCGAACAGATCATTCTGGCGCGTTTGCGCGATCGCGAAGTCGATAGCCAGATACAGGTCAGCGATTCGGAAATCAACACCTTCCTCGCGGCGCAGCGCGGCGCCACGGCAACGCCCTCTTCGACGGAGTACCGTCTGAGCGAGATTCTCGTGAAGCTGCCCGATGGTGCAACGCCCGATCAGGTCAGTGCCGCAGAGAAGAAAGCCAACGAGGCCCTGGACAAGGCGAAAGCCGGCGGTGACTTCGCCGCATTGGCGAAGCAGTATTCGGACGCCTCCGATGCCGCCGACGGTGGCGACATGGGCTTCCGCATTCCGGAACGCATTCCCGATCTGTACCTGAATCAGGTGCAGAAGCTGCAGCCGGGTACGGTTGTGCCGCAGGTGCTTCGCAGCAACAATGGTTTCCACGTCGTCAAGCTGATCGAAGTCCGCAAGCAGGGCGGCGATCAGGGCATGACCGTGCCGCAGATTCACGCACGTCACATCCTGATCCGGGTGGGCGATGGTGTGTCGGAAGCGCAGGCACGCCAGAAACTGCTCGACATCAAGGCGAAGATCGAATCGGGCAAGGGTGATTTCGCCGACTTCGCGCGTCAGTTCTCGGTGGATGGCTCGGCGTCGCAGGGCGGCGACCTTGGCTGGATCTCGCCGGGCGAGACTGTGCCGGCGTTCGAGCGTGCCATGTCGGAGCTCAAAGACGGCCAGATCAGCGATCCGGTGCGCTCGGAGTACGGCTATCACCTGATCCAGGTGCTGGGTCACCGCGAGTCGCAAGTCTCGGGCGATCAGGAGCGCAATCTCGCGATGCAGGAACTACGCGGCCGCAAGTCGGAGCAGCAATACCGCGACTGGTTGCAGCAATTGCGTGACAGCGCTTACGTGGACTATCGTTTGAACACCGCGCAGCAGTAAGCGCCGCGTGAGACGCTTCGCCACCTCATATTCCTTTCAAGCATGACTTCCGACCGGTCCTTCGTCCTCGCCATCACCACGGGTGAACCGGCGGGCGTCGGGCCGGAATTGACGGTGCAGGCACTCGTGAAGTGTCTGTCCACTGCGGAACCCTCTGCCGGCACCCCCCTCGACGCCCTGCTTTCCCGTTGCCAGTTCGCTGTGCTCGGCGATGCCTCGTTGCTCGCGGAACGCGCGCAGGCCGTCGGGCTGGGCGACGCATGGCAGGCGCTGCTGGCGAGTACTCGTGTGCGTGTCGTACACCACCCGCTCGCCGTCGCGGCGCAGCCGGGACAGCTCGACGCCGCCAATGGCCGCTACGTGCTCGCGCTGCTCGACGACGCCATCGACGGCGCCCTGGCGGGCGCTTACGACGCCATCGTTACGGCGCCGCTGCAAAAGAGCACGATCAACGACTGCGGCGTGGCGTTTACCGGTCACACCGAATATCTTGCTGAGCGTACCGGCACGCCACGTGTTGTCATGATGCTGGCTGGCGGTGGATTGCGGGTGGCGCTGGCTACGACACACCTGCCGCTTGCACAAGTCCCGGGGGCGATTCGTCGCGACGATCTGCTGCAAACGCTGATCATCCTCAATCAGGATCTGATGCGGCATTTCGGTGTAACGCGTCCGCGTATTCTCGTGACGGGGCTCAATCCGCATGCGGGAGAATCGGGCTATCTCGGCCGCGAAGAAATCGACGTCATTACCCCTGCGCTCGACGATGCGCGGGCCGCCGGCATCGACGCCCGTGGTCCGTATCCCGCCGACACGCTGTTCCAGCCGAGGCATCTCCAGGGGGCCGACGCGGTCCTTGCGATGTATCACGATCAGGGGTTGCCGGTGCTCAAATACGCCAGCTTCGGCGCGGGCGTGAACATCACGCTTGGCCTGCCCATCATCCGCACCTCGGTCGATCATGGCACCGCGCTCGATCTCGCCGGCACGGGACAAGCCGAGAGCGGCAGCCTGCTCGAAGCCTTGCGCACGGCGGCTATCATGGCAGCCAACGCGGCAACACACGCACAATTGACGGCTGGCACGACCGGCGGTCCGGACGCCGTACCACCGCGTTCATAAGGAACTTCACATGAGTAGCGCATCGAAGCGCACGGGCGTCCAACAGGGCCACGTGGCGCGCAAACGTTTTGGTCAGAATTTTCTCGTCGACATGGGTGTCATCGACGCGATCGTGAGCGCCATCTCCCCGCGCGCGGACGACCTGATGGTCGAGATCGGCCCGGGACTGGGTGCCCTGACCACGCCGCTGACCGAGTGGCTCACGCACCTGCACGTTGTCGAACTCGACCGCGATCTGGTCGGCCGTCTCTCGCGCAAATTCGGTGAGCGGGTGAGCGTGCATGCGGGCGATGCGCTCGACTTCGACTTCGGGTCGCTCGTCTCGGAAGACCGCCGCGACGAAGCGCCGCTGCGCGTGGTTGGCAACCTGCCGTACAACATTTCCAGCCCGCTGCTCTTTCACCTGATGCGCTACGCGACACTCGTGCGCGATCAGCACTTCATGCTTCAGAACGAAGTGGTCGAGCGCATGGTCGCACCTGCCGGGTCGAGCAACTACAGCCGGCTCTCCGTCATGCTCCAGTACCGTTATTGGATGGACAAGGTGCTCGACGTGCCGCCGGATGCCTTCAATCCGCCCCCGAAAGTCGACTCGGCCGTCGTACGGATGATTCCGCGCGCAGTGGCCGACCTGCCGCAGGTCGATCTGGATGTATTCGAAGCGGTAGTCGCGCAGGCCTTCTCGCAGCGTCGAAAGATGCTGCGCAACACGCTGAACAGCTATCGGGGTCGGGTCGATTTCGACGCGCTCGGGTTCGATCTTACCCGTCGCGCCGAAGACGTTCCGGTCGATGAATACGTGAGCCTTTCGCGCGCGATCAGCGGCGCCGGTTCACCAGGCTGATACCGACGAATACGAGAACGACGGCACACCCAAAGCGCCAGCCGACCGACTCGCCGAGAATCAGCACGCCAAACGTCACGCCAAAGAGCGGGCTCAGGAACGAGAACGACGCGAGGCGGGCGGCGCTGTAGTGCGTGAGCAGCCAGAACCAGATCAGATAGCTCGCAAAGGCTACGCCGATGGACTGGTAGACGAGACTGACCCACGTCGTGGCCGTCATCGGGGCGATGTGGACCTTGCCCGTCGCCAGCGCCAGCGCGCATAGCAATACGGCCGAGACGGCAAGCTGATAGAGCAGCGTCTTCGACGGCGCCGCTGTGGCCAGTCTCGACGCCCGCACCACCACCGTCGTCAATCCCCAGAACAGCCCTGCCAGAATACCGAGCAGGTCGCCCGGCCAGGTCGTTGCCAGATCCGAGCTGCTACCGTCGGAGAATGCCACCACGATGCCGCAGAAAGCGACGGCCATACCGAGCCATTGCATCGACCGCAGGCGCTCGCTGGGTACCGCCCAGTGCAGACCGATGGCGGTAAAGCACGGCGCCGTGTACAGGAAGACTGCCATGCGCGACGCCGTCGTATGCGTCAGGCCGACGAAGATGCAGAGGAATTCCAGCGAAAAGAGGGCGCCGGCGAGAATGCCCGCGGCCAGTGTGCCGTCGCCCGTCAGCAGCTTCTGACGGCGCCACAGCATCCACCCGCCTACGAGTATTGTTGCGATCACGGAGCGCAAACCTGCTTGCAGCACGGCGGGGACTACGGGCACGGCCAGTTTGACGGCAACCTGCTGGCCGCCCCATATCGCGCACAGAGCCAGCATGATAGCCAGCGCGGTGGCATCGATCGGACGCGGAGCGGTTTTCATGGAATTTGTTAGGATGGCGATGTAACGTGAGTGCGTTGCGCAGTGCAGTCCATTGTCACCGATCCCGCTTCCGTATGCCTCATTCTGGGGCGGGCAGCATGGGTAATACTGAATGATACGGCGTACATTGTTTCTTCCTTCGGCACAATGTCTCCCTGTTTCATGGGTTTATTGCGTTTCGTCGCACCGATACAATGCTTTGCTCGGGCACCGGCAATACCTCTGTTGCCCGCCTGCAAGCTCCTGCCGTCATTCATTGCTGTCTCTCGTATGTACAAGAAAGGCTCCGCCGTCGAACTTCAGTTCTCTCCGTCGCGACTCAACGACGGCGCTGGTGATCCGTACTGGATCGATCTCACCCGTGACGAAGCGCAGGCGTTGCTCGCGGCACTGCAATCGCATCTGAGCCGCCCGGCGCACGATGCCTCAGGCACCGAGTCGCCTCTGGTGTTCACCCTGCTCGATCCGGAGGCGTCGCAAAAGGCGGGCGGCGATCCGGGCGATGATGCCGCTTTGCCGGCGTCCGGGCAAAGCGTCGCGGCGTTGCGACAATGGGTCTGCGTGATTTGCGGCTGGATTTACGACGAAGCGCTGGGCTATCCGGAAGACGGCATTGCGCCGGGAACCCGCTGGGAAGACGTGCCGGAAGACTGGCGTTGCCCGTTGTGCGACGTGGGCAAGGAAGATTTTGCGATGGTGGAATTCTAACGTCTTGAGAGCGTCGAGCCGGTTTGCCAGATGGAAACCGGTTCGACGTTGCCCATTGTGCGGCGCGATCGCCTCACGACACAGGGGCAGGCTGGCCGCCCTGCCTGCCAGCCAAGCAAGACAGGTCTTACAGACCGCCTTTGGCCGAGTGTTTCTGGATCAGTTCGATCTTGTAGCCGTCCGGATCTTCGACGAAGGCGATGACCGTGGTGCCACCCTTGACCGGTCCGGCTTCGCGGCTGATTTTGCCGCCAGCTGCACGGATCGTGTCGCAAGCCTTGTAGGCATCGTCTACCTCGACGGCCAGATGGCCGAACGCGGTGCCGATTTCGTACTTATCCACGCCCCAGTTGTACGTCAGTTCGAGCACGGTATTCTCCGACTCCGCGCCGTAGCCAACAAAAGCCAGCGTGTACTTGTACTCGGGGTTCTCGCTCTGACGCAGCAGTTGCATGCCGAGCACGCGCGTGTAGAAATCGATCGAGCGCTGCAGGTCGCCGACGCGCAGCATGGTATGGAGCATTCGCATGGTGTTCTTCATGGGTGGGGACAACGAGGCCTCAATTGTACCCGCGTCCATGAAAATGAGCTGCGTTCATGCGGCGTTGAAAAAATCTGATAATTCGCCGCAGTCTTCGATCAGAACTCCGGCAACCACTCCGGTGCGTGCGACTTGAGGGTATCGCGCGCGGCCTCGAATTCCGGAAAGATCGACGCTACGGCCTGCCAGAAGCGAGGCCCGTGGTTCATTTCCTTCAGATGCGCCAGCTCGTGCGCGACCACGTAATCGATCACCCCCAGCGGGAAGTGAATCAGCCGCCAGTTCAGACGAATACGTCCGTCTGCACCGCAACTGCCCCAGCGCGTCGATGCCGACGATAGCCCGAGCGCCGTATGGCGCACTCCAAGCCGCTCGCCGTAGACCTCCAGCCGTGTCGTGAAGAGCTTGCGCGCTTCCTGCTGCAACCAACCCTGTACCCGGTCGCGCATTTGCTCCGGCGCGGCCTGCGGCGGCAGATCGAGCCACAGGGTGTGCGTATGGATGTCGTATTGCGCAGCCCCGGGGCGTTCGCCGAGCCGTACGGTCAGTGTGTGCCCAAGGTAGGGTAGCGTGGCGCCGTCCACCCAGGTCACGCGCGGGACAACGCGACGAGCGGCACGCTCGCGAAACTCGGTGATCTTGTTGAAGATCCAGCGCTTCTTCTCGACGATGGCGGCTTCGACATCGGCGAGCGTGACCCAGCGAGGGGCGGTCACCGCCAGCCCCGATTCGTCGATCATGAAACCGATCGTGCGGCGTGAAGAGCGCTTGAAGCGGTAATAGATCGCGTGCCCGTCGAGCATGATCACGCGCTCGCCGTTGGCGGGCGTGCGGCGCGGGCCAGAGGTGCCTGGCGGGGAGGACTGAAGGGTATTCGTGTCGGCCGCCGACGGATTCAACGCGGCAGACGGGCCGGGCGCATCAGTGGCCACACCGTTGGCTTCGGCGGCGGGGTTGCCGAACAGGTCGAGTTCCATCTGGGGGGCAGGCGTCTCATGCCGGGAGCGGGTGTCGCGGGTAGCGGGTTGGACTTTCGACATGAGACGGTCTCGGCGTGCGGGTCAGGTCCGGGGTGAGGCGTCGGGCTTGTCGGACGATTGCGGTGCGCTCGTCCTCGGCGTCGACGTGTAGGCGTCCGGGTCGATGCGTACCATTTCTCGTTCGATCCATTCGGCCACGTCGGCATTGACGGCATCGGCCGTGCGGCCTTCCGTTTCAATGACCGGCCCGATCGATACGATCACTTCGCCCGGATATTTCTTGAACGAGTTGCGCGGCCAGACACGTCCGGCATTGTGCGCGATGGGCACGACGGGCGCACCGGTCGTGGACGCGAGTCGGGCGCCGCCCGACTTGTACTTGTTACGCGAGCCGGTCTTCGTGCGCGTGCCTTCGGGAAACATGATGATCCACGATCCCTCGGCCAGACGCTCGCGACCTTGCGCGACGACCGACTGAAAGGCGTCGGTGCCCTTGCTGCGATTGATGTGAATCATGCTGAGCAGGCCCAGCGCCCAACCGAAGAACGGCACGTAAAGCAGTTCGCGCTTGAATACGTAGCAAAGCGGGCGCGGCATGAGCGCCGGCAGCGCGACCGTCTCCCAGGCCGATTGATGCTTCGACAGGATGATCGCCGGACGGTCGGGCAGATTCTCCCAGCCGATCACCCGGTAACGCATGCCGCACAGCTTGTCGGCCACGCGAATCACGACCTTGCACCAGCCCACCGCGAACCAGTAACGCTGCACGCGCGAGAGGAACGGGAAGGACACGATGCACGCGATGGCATACGGAATCGTCCAGACAATCTGGAAGATGAAGAAGAGAGTCGAACGAAGTTGCAGCATCGGGTCTTGGCCTGGGGTGGGGTGCCGGAGCGATTGTCCTACGCGTTAGAGCGCGTGTCCTGAGTCATGTGGCGGGCGGTGGCCACTTATACGCTCTTGGCGTCCTCTTCGGCGAGCAGGTCGTTCACGAAGGCTTGCAGGCTGTCGTGAACACGCGTGCCTTCGGGCAAATTGCCTGCGGCGAGCGTTTTCTTGCCTTTGCCGGTGAGTACCAGATGCGGCTTGGCGCCCACTGCGGCGGCGGCCTGCAAATCGCGCAGCGAGTCGCCGACCGCCGGCACGCCGGTCAGGTCGGTTTCGTAGCGGCGCGCGATTTCCTGAAACATGCCGGGCTTCGGCTTGCGGCAGTCGCAGGCGTCGGCAGCGGTGTGCGGGCAGAAGAACACCGCGTCGATGCGCCCGCCGGCGGCCGCCGCCAGCTTCGACATTTTCGCGTGCATGGCGCCAAGCGTTGCCATGTCGAACAGCCCTCGCCCCACGCCCGATTGGTTCGTCGCCACCACGACCCGGTAGCCGGCCTGATTCAGCCGGCCGATCGCCTCAAGACTGCCGGGCAGCGGTACCCACTCTTCCTTCGACTTGATGAACTGATCCGAGTCGACGTTGATGACGCCGTCCCGATCGAGAATCACGAGCTTGCGGGCGGCAGGGCCGGGGGGGCGATCTTTACGCGAATCCATGGCAGCGGGCTTCCGGGACATTAAGCCGCGATCAGGCGGCGAGCTTCGAGAGATCGGCCACGCGGTTCATCTGCACATGCAGGTGCCACAGTAGCGCGAGGCGGTTGTTGCGCAGTGCCTCGTTGTCGGCCATCACCATCACGTCGTTGAAGAACGCGTCGACCGCATCGCGCAGTTCGGCCAGCGCCGAGAGGGCCTGGGCGTACTCGCGTGCCGCGAACTTCTGTTCCACGATCGGCGCAACCTTCTCGAGTGCGGCGGCGAGCGACTTCTCGGCCGGTTCCATCAACAGGGTCGGCGCGATCACGCCATCGGGCGGCGGCGCCGTCTTCTTCAGAATGTTGCCGATGCGCTTGTTCGCCGCAGCGAGCGCTTCGGCCTGCGGCAGTGCCGAGAAGGCACGCACGGCTTCCAGACGTTCGATCAGATCGCTCAGATCCAGATACATCGACGGCGACACCAGCACTGCCTCGATCTCGTTGGCGGCGTAACCGCGCTCGCGCAGATAGCCACGCAGACGATCGAGCACGAACTGATAGACGTCGTTCAGATACTCGGCGCCGGCAACGCCCGTCGTGAATTGCTGGTAGGTCACGTTCAGCAGATCGGCCAGCATCACCGGCAGACGACGCTCGACGAGCATGCGCACAACACCCAGCGCATGACGGCGCAGCGCGAACGGGTCCTTCTCGCCCGTCGGTTGCAGGCCGATGCCCCAGATGCCGACGAGCGTTTCGAGCTTGTCGGCGAGCGCCACGACCGTGCCGGTCTCGCTGCCGGGCAACGCGTCGCCGGCGAAGCGCGGCTGATAGTGCTCCGAGCAGGCACGCGCAACATCGTCGGCTTCGCCGTCGTGGCGCGCGTAGTACGTCCCCATCGTGCCTTGCAGTTCCGGGAATTCGCCGACCATGTCGGTCAGCAGGTCGGCCTTGGCCAGCAGCGCGCCGCGTTCGGCAAGCGCCACACCGTTCTCATCTGCACCGGTCATCTGAGCAATGGCGCCGGACAGCTTGACCAAACGCTGCGTGCGTTCGAGCTGCGAGCCCAGTTTGTTGTGATAGACAACGTTCGCGAGCAACGGCACACGATCCGCGAGTGGCTTCTTCTTGTCCTGCTCGAAGAAGAACTTCGCATCTGCGAGACGCGGGCGCACCACGCGCTCGTTACCCGTGACGATCTGTTCGGGATGCGCGGTCTCGATATTGGAGACGATCAGGAAGCGGTTCGTCAGGCGGCCACCTTCGGCGAGCGGCTTGTCGGTCAGCGCGAAGTACTTCTGGTTCGTCTGCATCGTGAGAATCAGACATTCCTGCGGAACCGCCAGGAATTCTTTCTCGAAGTGGCAGGCGTAGACAGCGGGCCATTCGACAAGCGCGGTCACTTCGTCGAGCAGCGCGTCGGGCATCACCACATGGTCGTTGCCTGCGGCCGCGAGCAATTGCGCGCGGATCGCGTCTCGGCGGCCAGCGAAGCTGGCCAGCACCTTGCCTTCGGTTTCCAGCACGGTGGCGTAGGCGTCGGCATTGGCGACGGTGACCTCGCCCTTCGACAGGAAGCGGTGGCCCAGCGTCTTGTTACCCGAATTCAGGCCGATGGCCGTGGCAGGCACGAGCGTGTCGCCGTGCAGGGCGATGAGGCCGTGCACCGGGCGCACGAACTGCACCGTCTCGCCATCCGGTCGCTGATAGCTCATGACCTTGGGGATCGGCAGTTTGCCGAGCGTCTCGTCCAGCGAAGCTTGCAGGGCGTCGGCCAGTTGGGCGCCCGCCTGCGTGTAGGTGTGGAAGAAGGCTTCGGCCTTGCCGTCCATGGCGCGCTCGAGGCTGGCGACCGGCAGGTCGGCAAAACCCATGGCGGCGAGTTTTTTCGCGAGCGGCGGCGTCGGGTTGCCGTTGGCGTCGAGGGCGACGGACACCGGCAGCACCTTCGCGCGGATGGTGGCGTCCGGGGCACGGTCGAGCACGTTCGAAATCGTGACGGCCAGACGGCGCGGCGTAGCGTACGGTGTGACGACGCTGGCGTCGGTGCTCAGGCCGCGGGTGCGCAGGCCGTTGGCAATGCCGTCGGCGAACGCGTCGCCCAGACGTGCCAGCGCCTTCGGCGGCAGTTCTTCGGTCAGCAGTTCGACCAGCAGGGTGCGTTGTGCGGTGCTCATCATGCGGCTTGCGTTTGGGTTTGGGCGGCAGGGGCGTTCAGCATCGGGAAGCCGAGCTTCTCGCGCGACGCGTAGTAGGCCTGTGCGATCAGACGCGACAGCGCCCGGATACGGCCGATATACGCAGCACGTTCGGTCACCGAGATGGCGCCGCGCGCGTCGAGCAGGTTGAAGGTGTGCGCGGCCTTGAGAATCATCTCGTAGGCGGGCAACGCCAGTTCGGCTTCGATGAGACGCTTGGCCTCGCTTTCGTAGTTGTCGAAGAAGTTGAACAACATCGGCTGGTTCGAGTGCTCGAAGTTATACGTCGACTGCTCGACTTCATTCTGATGGAACACGTCGCCGTAGGTCAGGCGGCGCTTGACCGGGCCGTCGGCCGTTTGCTCTTCCCATTCCGTCCATACGAGGTCGTAGACGTTCTCGACCTGTTGCAGATACATGGCCAGACGCTCGATACCGTAGGTGATTTCGCCGAGCACCGGCTTGCAATCCAGACCGCCGACTTGCTGGAAGTAGGTGAACTGCGTGACTTCCATGCCGTTGAGCCACACTTCCCAGCCCAGCCCCCAGGCACCGAGCGTGGGGTTTTCCCAGTCGTCTTCCACGAAGCGCACGTCGTTTTCGGTCAGATCGAGACCGAGCGCGCGCAGCGAACCCAGATACAGGTCGAGAATGTTCTCCGGCGCCGGCTTGAGCACCACCTGATACTGGTAGTAGTGCTGCATGCGGTTCGGATTCTCACCGTAACGGCCATCCTTGGGACGGCGCGACGGTTGCACATAGGCGGCGCGCCACGGCTCGGGGCCGATCGAGCGCAGGAACGTGGCAGTGTGCGAGGTACCGGCGCCGACCTCCATGTCGTAAGGCTGGAGCAACGCACAGCCTTGCTTGTCCCAGTAATCCTGCAAAGTCAGGATGACTTGTTGAAAGGTAAGCATGATGAATTCGCGCGGACGAACAGGAAAAAATGCGGATTTTGCGCAGCTTGCCGACCCGGCCGCGAGCGCGGCCGACAAACTAAAACGTTGAATTTTAGCGGGAATTCGATCCGAATGGGGCGTCAGTGCCCATTGGGTGGTGCGACAGGGGGAATTTCACGTCCCCCTGCGTCGTTTCCTCGACGCCGGCAAGTCTCAGCGCGAGCGGCGGGTCATGGCCAGACCGAGGCCCAGCGCGAGCAGCGCGAGCACCAGCGCAGGCCCATTGCCGAAGCGAACATACGGCGTGAGGCCGCTGTACGGCTGAACGTTGCCGGTGAGCGCGCCCGTCGTCATTGCAGGCAGACGCCCCTGCACACGGCCATGCGCATCGATGATCGCCGTGGCGCCGGTGTTCGTCGCCCGCAACATCGGACGCCCGGTCTCCAGCGTGCGCATGCGCGCGATCTGCAAATGCTGATCCAGCGCAATGGTGTCGCCGAACCATGCGAGGTTCGTCGCGTTGGCGAGCACCGTGGCCGGCGCCGGCATATTGCGCAGCGCCTGTGCGATTTCTTCGCCAAACAAGTCCTCATAGCAGATGTCGAGCGCTACGCGCTGATCGCGAATCGGAAAGCCACTCGGCGTGGCCGTTCCCCGCAGGAAGTCGCCCAGCGGGATATGCATCATGTCCACGAACCAGCGAAAGCCCCAGGGAACGAATTCGCCGAAAGGCACCAGGTGATGCTTGTCGTAGCGATACAGCGTCTGGTCGCGCGGTGTTACGCCGAACAGGCTATTGGTCAGATCCGTGGGACCGCGATCGGTGAGGGTCGCGCCCACGGCGCCGAGCACTACGTGCGAACCGGTGCGATCGGCGAATTCCCGGATCGGGCCGGCCACGTCGGGCGGAATGCCTTGCAGCAGCACAGGGAAGGCCGTCTCCGGCGTGATGATGAGATCGGCGGGGGCGGCCACGATCATGTCGCGATACAGCGCCATGGCGCGATCGATCCCGGCCTGCTCGAACTTCATGTCCTGCGCGATATTGCCTTGCAGCAGTCGCACGGTGAGCGGTTTGCCCGACGGTGTCGTCCATTCGTGGCGGGCCAGCACAGCGCCCGCGCCGAGCAGCGCCAGCGTGCCGGCAACGGCTGCAAAACGCTGCATGGGGCGTGTCGTCACCGCCACGGGCAGTACGGCTCGGGTGAGCCACGCTGCGGCGAGCGCCGCAAGTCCCCCTATGCCGTAAACACCGACGAGCGGTGCGTAGCCCGCCAGCGGGCCGTCGACATGGGCGTAGCCGGGCGACAGCCATGGAAAACCGGTGAAGATTGTGCCGCGTAGCCATTCCGCGAGCACCCAGGCGCCTGCGAAGGTCAGGGCGCGCCACGGCCCGGTGGCGGTAACCCAGCGGGTGACGCACGCCGCCAGCGCGGGGTAGAGCGCGAGGTAGATCGAGAACAGCACGACCGCTGCTCCGGCCATGATGGCGGGCATGCCGCCGTACGTATGCATGCTGATGTAAAGCCACCAGATGCCCGATACGAACGAGGCGACACCGAAGCATCCGCCGAGCCAGAAGGCGTCGCGACGCGAAGCGCTGCGCTCGACCAGCGCGAAGAGTCCCGCCATGGCGAGCAGTTGCAACCACCAGACGTCGCGCGGCGCGAAGGCCAGTGTCTGCGCAATACCGGCCAGACCGGCGAGCACACGCGCGCGCCAGGCCGGCCACGAGCGCCGCTCGGGCGCGTGGACGGTCATTTCCTGCATGGATCGATGGAGTGGTTACTCGGGTTGAACGGCAGGTGACGGCTCCACGCGCCGCAACAGCAGCATGTGGACCTGACGGCCGTCGGCGCGCAGCACTTCGAACACGAGATTGCCGATGCGCATACGCTCGCCACGGCGCGGCACGCGGCCGAACTGGTGGGTGATCATACCGCCGATCGTGTCGTTTTCGTCATCGTGGAACTGCGTGCCGAACGCTTCGTTGAACTGCTCGATCTCGGTCAGCGCACGAATGCGATATGTCCCGTCGGGCGCGGCAATGATGTTGTCTTCTTCCTCATCGAAGTCGTATTCGTCTTCGATGTCGCCGACGATCTGCTCAAGCACGTCTTCAATGGTGATGAGCCCCGCCACGCCGCCGTATTCGTCCACGACGATGGCGATGTGATTGCGATTGACGCGGAAGTCGTGCAGCAGCACGTTCAGACGCTTCGACTCGGGAATGAACACCGCCGGGCGCAACATGTCGCGCACGTCGAAGTCGTGATTCGCGTAGTAACGCAGCAGATCCTTGGCGAGCAGAATACCGATGATGTTGTCGCGATTACCCTCGAAGACCGGATAGCGCGAGTGCGCCTGCTCCAGCACGAAGGGGACAAATTCTTCGGGAGTCTGTTCGATGTTGATGGCGTCCATTTGCGCGCGCGGCACCATGATGTCGCGGGCGCACAGATCGGCCACCTGGAATACGCCCTCGATCATCGCCAGAGAGTCGGCGTCCATCAGGTTGCGGGCGTGGGCGTCTTGCAGAATTTCGAGCAACTCCGCGCGCGACTCCGGCTCCGGGGAGATCAGATCGGTGAGGCGTTCGAGCAGAGAGCGAGGTTTATCAGGGTTTTTTCGACCGGGTCGACTGGGATAAGGGTCGTTCATGACGGCGCGTCCAAGTTGGGCGGACGCCGAGCTGTTACAGGAAGCTAAAGGATACACCAGATGTGCGGCATCTCCGCGACAGGGGCGCTGCGTTTCGTTACGCGGCGTTGGTTGCCGGGCGATGCTGCGGATTTCAGGACGTTTCCGGGGGTTCAATGCACGTTGGCGCACTCAGCGCGCACCGCAGCGGTGCAAAATCGCTTCCAGCGCCGGATCGGGCATGCCGGCGTCACGCAGCGCCTTGACCGTCCGGGCGACGTAGTCGTGCGTCGTGCCGTAGCGTCCCTGCGCCTGGTCGAAGACCTTGCGAATGATGTCGTCGGGCAGCCGGCCGGCATAGCTTTTCACGTCGCGCCGCATCACGAATGCGAGCGCGGGCTCGGTGCGGCCGTCGGCGAGCACGCAGTTCAGCCACGCCGGACGATACGAGCCCATCGCCATCTCGCGATACCAGAGCGTTTCGAGCTCGGTGCGTGCCTTGGCGGCCGCGAGCCGCAGTGCCACACCCGCACAAGAACCGCCACGGTCGAGGGCCAGCACAAGTCCGGGGTGCTCCGGGGTGCCGCGATTGACCCGCGACCACAGATACAGCCCCCGGTGGTAGCCATACACGCGTGCGCGCTGGCTTTCCTCGACGGGCAGGCCGGGGTTCCAGATGAGCGAGCCGTACGCGAAGATCCACAGGTCCCGATGACCGTCCCAGCCGGTGAGCGCCTCGTCGAGCGATGTCGAGAGTTCTTCCGGCGTCAGATGGCGGCCCAGCCCGATGTCGGGGGGATAGTGGGTGCATCCGGGACCGCTCGACACGCTGGCCGGTGGAGTCTCGGGGGCAGTCGGGCGATCGGGCGTGCGGTCCATACGATGTCGGTTCAGGCGCGGCGCGTTTTGGCCGGCGCCTTCTTGGCTTTGGTGGGGGTGGCCGGAGAGGCCGACGTCAGCGAAGCGGCCGGGGTGGACTTCTCCGACGCATAGGGATCGGCGTAACCGAGACCGGCGAGAATCTCCGTCTCCAGGCCTTCCATTTCCTGTGCTTCGTCGTCGGCTTCGTGGTCGTAGCCTTGTGCGTGGAGTACGCCGTGCACGATCAGGTGTGCGTAATGCGCTTCGAGCGAAATGCCCTGTTCGTTGGCCTCGCGCTCGACCACAGGGCAGCACAGCACGATATCGCCAGTGACCGGGTCGCTTTCGTCTTGCGCGTAGGCAAACGTGAGGACGTTGGTCGCGTAATCCTTGCCGCGATAGCCGCGATTGAGCATCTGGCCTTCTTCGGCGTCAACGAAGCGCAGGGTCAGTTCAGCGTCGGCGAGCAGTGCGGCCTGCACCCAGCGGCGCACGGCTGTGCGCGAAAGCAGCGCCTTGTGTGCGGCGAACGCCGGGCCGGCCACGAACTGGCTTGTCAGTGTGAGCGCGTGGCGCGGCGAACGAGGGGCCCGCTCGCTCATGCTTTGCCTCATGCCCTGCCTCTTGCCGGGCGGCTGTCGCGGCGTTCGCGCTCGGTCGATTCCGGCAGATCCAGTCCGGCTTCGGCGTGTTGCGCGTGCGCGTCGTACGCTTCGACGATGCGCGCGACCAGCGGGTGACGCACCACGTCCACGCTGGTGAAGCGGGTCATGGCGATGCCGCGAACATTTTTCAGGATCAGTTGCGCTTCCATCAGGCCGCTCTTCGAACCCCGAGGCAGGTCGACCTGCGTGGTGTCGCCGGTCACAACCGCCTTGCTGCCGAAGCCGATCCGCGTGAGGAACATCTTCATCTGTTCGGGCGTCGTGTTCTGCGCCTCGTCCAGAATGATGAACGCGTGATTGAGCGTGCGGCCGCGCATATAAGCGAGCGGCGCGATCTCGATCATCTGCTTCTCGAAATACTTCTGCGTCTTGTCGAAACCCAGCAGATCGTAAAGCGCGTCGTAGAGCGGGCGCAGATACGGATCGACCTTCTGCGCGAGGTCGCCGGGCAGGAAGCCCAGACGCTCGCCCGCTTCCACGGCCGGACGCGTGAGCACGATGCGCTTGACGGCGTCGCGCTCAAGCGCATCGACGGCACAGGCCACCGCGAGGTAAGTCTTGCCGGTACCGGCCGGGCCAATACCGAACGTCACGTCGTGCGAGAGAATCTGCTTGAGGTAATCGCGCTGTGCCGGCGTGCGTCCATGCAGGTCGCTGCGCCGCGTGTGCAGCACGGGCGACCCGTCTTCGGTCTCGCCGGTGGCAAACGGATTGTCGTCGCCATGACGCACGGTCGGCACGAGGCCCTGACGCGACTCCACCAGCCCCAACTGAATGTCGTCGACCGACAACGGTTCGGTGGCGCGGTTGTAGAAGCTCTCGAGCGCTTGCGTGGCGATCACGGCGCTTTTGCCGCGAACGGAGAAGCGATGACCACGGCGGGTGATCGAGACGTCGAGCGCCTGTTCGATCTGACGCAGGTTTTCGTCCAGCGGGCCGCAAAGGTTGGCCAGCCGGCGATTGTCGTCGCGCGGGGCGGTAAATTCTTGGACGGGTGCTTTCAAAATGATCCGGTCGGTTGCCTGTTCAGGTCGTTCGATGGAGTCGCCGGGGGCAGGCTCGGGTATGCGGTGTGTACGCCAGGGACTGCCGGGTCCGTTCATATTCGCAAATTTCGCTCAGTGCGTGGTGACCAGTTCGCCACGCAGCGAGTGCGGGTAGGCGAAGGTAATCACAACGTCCGTCATCTGGCCGATCAGACTGGCGCGTTGCGCCTCGGGCACGGGGAAATTCACCACACGGTTATTCTCGGTGCGGCCTTGCAGCTCGTTCGGGTCCTTGCGCGAGACGCCCTCGACGAGAATGCGCTGACGCGAACCGACCATGCGCTGGCTGATGCGCGCGGCGTTTTCCTCGATCACGGCTTGCAGGTGTTGCAGGCGGCGCAGCTTGACTTCGCGCGGCGTGTCGTCCGGCAGGTTGGCGGCCGGCGTGCCGGGGCGCGGGCTGTAGATGAACGAGAAACTGGTGTCGTAGCCGATCTCGTGGATCATCGCCATGAGCTTGTCGAAATCCTCTTCCGTCTCGCCAGGGAAGCCGACGATGAAGTCCGACGACATCGACATGTCCGGGCGCACCTGACGCAGGCGGCGGATGATCGACTTGTATTCCAGCACGGTATAGCCGCGCTTCATGGCCGAGAGCACCCGGTCGGCGCCATGCTGCACAGGTAGGTGCAAGTGGCTCACGAGCTTGGGCACCTTGGCGTAGGTGTCGATCAGACGCTGCGTGAATTCCTTCGGGTGGCTGGTCGTGTAGCGGATACGCTCGATGCCGGGCACTTCGGCCACATATTCGATGAGCAGCGCGAAGTCTGCGATTTCGCCGTCGGCCATCAGGCCGCGATAGGCGTTCACGTTCTGCCCAAGCAGGGTGATTTCGCGCACGCCTTGCTCGGCCAGACCGGCGATCTCGGTGAGCACGTCCTCGAACGGGCGCGACACTTCGTCGCCACGCGTGTAGGGCACCACGCAGTAGCTGCAATACTTCGAGCAGCCTTCCATGATCGAGACGAACGCCGTGGCGCCCTCGACCTTGGCCGGTGGCAGATGGTCGAACTTCTCGATTTCCGGGAACGAGATGTCGACCTGCGAGCGGCCGGTGGTGCGGCGCGCTTCTAGCATCTGCGGCAGACGGTGCAGGGTCTGGGGGCCAAACACCACGTCCACGTACGGGGCACGCTGCACAATGGCAGCGCCTTCCTGGCTGGCGACGCAGCCGCCCACGCCAATGACCAGATCCGGCTTGATTTCCTTGAGCGCGCGCATGCGGCCCAGATCCGAGAACACCTTCTCCTGCGCCTTTTCGCGCACCGAGCAGGTGTTGAACAGGATGACGTCGGCGTCTTCGGGGGAATCGGTCTTTTCCAGACCTTCGGCTGCGCCGAGCACGTCCGCCATCTTGTCCGAGTCGTACTCGTTCATCTGACAGCCGAACGTCTTGATGTAAATCTTCTTTGCCATTGAGTGTGCGCCGTTCGCAGTGGTTAACCTGGGGGCGTCCGTATTAGATGTTTCAGGGGTTCAGTCTTGCCGGGCCGCGAGTGAAATGCGGTGGCCCAAACGCAAAAGCCGGCGTGGCCGGCCTGTCCGGACCTCCGTAGCGGGGCCGGTGTGTGGTGCACGCATTATACCGCGTGCACCACAGGGGAACCGCATGAGATTAGCGGTTGTCCTTCATCGCCGCCGCAATGGAGCGGATGTTGTGCTGGAACAACTGGAGGTAGGTCGAGGCTTCCGAGTTCTGCGACAGCGCGTCGGAGTACAGCTTGCCGTCGACCGTCACGTGGGCGTCTTTCGCGATCCGCTGGACCAGACGCGGATTGGAGATGTTCTCCATGAACACCGCCCGGATGCCCGTGCGGCGGATCACCCGGATCAGGTTCGCCACATCTTTGGCACTGGCTTCGCTTTCCGTCGACACGCCCTCCGGGGCGAGGAACTTGATACCGAAGCGCTGGCCGAGGTAGCCGAATGCGTCATGCGAGGTCAGCACCACGCGGCGGGCCGGCGGGATTGGCGCGAGTTGCTTGTTGGCCCAGGTGATCAGGTCGTCGAGCGCACCCTGATAGTTTCTGGCGCGATCCGTGTAATAGGCGCTGCCCGCCGGGTCGGCCTGCGACAGGGCGGCGGCAATGTTGTCGACCATCGCCTTTACGCGCTCGGGGTCCTGGAACATGTGAGGGTCGGTTACGGTTTTGCCGTCGTCGACCATGGTGCGGGGCTTGAGGCCCTTCGTGACCGTGACGAGCGTGCCGGGATAGTGGCTCGACTTCATCAGGCGGGGCAGCCAACCTTCGAAGCCCAGGCCGTTCACGAAGAAGAGCTTGGTGCCGGAGATCTTGGCGACGTCGGCCGGGGTCGGCTCATAGACGTGCGTGTCCTGATCGGGGCCGACGAGGGTGGTGACGTCGATGCGGTCTCCGCCGACCACCTTCACGATGTCGGACAGAATGCTGAAGCTCACGCCGACAGGCAGGCGCGTGTCCTGCGCGCGTACCGGGCCGGCAAACGCCAGCGCCAGGGCAAACATTGTGGCGAAGAGCCCCGCGCCAAGGCGTGACTTGCGGCCCGACGAGTTACTGCCCCATTGACCCAATCCGAACATGTTTTCCTCTCTCAAAGCGCCGGAGCCTTCGCAGAACTTGCATGGCCCGGCGTGGCAAGCAGTGCGCCAAGATACGCAATGCCTGCCGTCAAAACGATGGCCGGTCCCGACGGACAGGCCAGGTAATACGAAATCAGCAGCCCGATCACACTGGAGGCGCTCGCGACCAGCCACGCCACGAGCAGCATGCCCGGCAGGGTGCGGGCGACCAATCGGGCGGTCGCCGCGGGGAGCATCATCAGTCCGACGGCCATGAGCGTGCCCATCGCCTGAAATCCCGCAACGAGGTTCATCACCGTCAACACGGTGAAGCCGAGGTGGTAGCGCATGACGCTCTTGCCCCGGCCCTGACCGAGGAAGGTCGGATCGGCGCTGTCCAGCACGAGGCCGCGATAATGCCACCCGAACCAGAGGAGCGTCACCGTTGCGATTGCGCCAACGAGGAGGAGCGACGGATCGTCTACCGCGAGCACCGAGCCGAAGAGCAAGTGCATCAGGTCGACGCTGTTGCCCCATTTCGAGACGATCACCACGCCACCGGCCAGCGCCAGCAGATAAAAGCCGGCAAACGACGCGCCTTCGTCGAGCCGCGTGCGCCGACTCGACAGCCCGGCAAGCAGTGCCACGAGCAAGCCGGCCACCATGCCGCCGCCTGCCATCCACGGGAGCGACAGCCCGCCGATCAGGTAGCCGACGGCGGCCCCCGGCAGTACCGCGTGCGAGAGCGAGTCGCCCATCAGGCTCATGCGGCGCAGCAGCAGGAACACGCCCACGGGCGTGCAGCCTATCGACAATGCGAGGCTGCCGACGAGGGCATGCCGCATGAAGTCGAATTCCGAGAAGGGGCCGACGAGCAGATCCAGTACCGCACTCATCGCTGGCCCCCTCGGGTTATCGGGGCCACGCCGGGCGCCG
This sequence comes from Pandoraea apista, assembly GCF_001465595.2. Taxonomy (NCBI): domain Bacteria; kingdom Pseudomonadati; phylum Pseudomonadota; class Betaproteobacteria; order Burkholderiales; family Burkholderiaceae; genus Pandoraea; species Pandoraea apista. The sequence continues at coordinate 813,591 of NZ_CP013481.2, forward strand.
GCGTGCCGCCGTGGGCGAGGATGCCGGAGGACGAGGTGCCCGCAGTCCGGGTGGTGTAGCCGCCGATACCGGACAGGCCCATGTGCGTGCCGCCCGCCGTGTTCTCGGCAGACGGCAGGCCGGTGTGCAGGCACTCGGCCGGCGAGCCTGACGCGACGAGCCGTCCGGCCATCACGGCGACATGCGAGAATCGTTCGAACACGAGCGGCAGGTCGTGAAGCACCGTCACCACGGTGCGGCCCTCGTTGCGCCATTGATCCAGCAACGCGAGCAACAGTTCCGCCGACGGGACATCAATGCCTGTGAGTGGTTCATCCAGTAAAACGATGGGGGCGTCTTCCACGATCAGTCGTGCGAAGCGGGCGCGCTGCCATTGACCGCCCGACAGGACTTCCAGCGGTTGTGTGCACTTGTCCGCGAGGCCGACGCGAGCAAGGGCCTCGTGAGCGCGGTCGAATTCGTTGCGTCCGAGGCGGCGGGCGTCGCCTGTGCGCCGCCAGGTACCGGTCAGCACGTACTCCTCCACGCACATAGGGAATCGGTGATCGGTTTCGGGGCGTTGCGAGAGATAGGCCACCGGCCCGTCGCAGACGATCTTGCCCTTCGACACCTTCTGCAAGCCCGCGAGCGCGCGCAGCAGCGTAGTCTTGCCACCGCCGTTGGGGCCGACGACGGCAGAAAGCACGCCGGGCGCAAACATGGCGCTCACGCCTTCCAGTGCAGTAGTCGGTCCAAAGTGAACCGAGAGATCGTGGCAGCCGATCACGAGGCGACCCCCTTTAGCGCCCAATAAACGAGCGCCCAAAGCGGCACGAGCACGAACAATGTCAATGCTGTGCGTTCCCAGCCTGCAAGACGGTAGAGCCAAACGGAAAAACGGATCATGGGTGAGACGGGCGACGCCCAGACACAGATTGCAACTGTGTAATAAATGCAACAAAGTTGCATTATGGCATGAATTGACCCGTGACACGGCGGCGCTCGGTCGAGCGCACCGGATGCCGCTAAAGGGCCTGTGGAAGATACCGGGACACAAGGCGTTACATATCAGCGCAGCACATTTTAACGAACCGGCGTAACATGAGTTCAAGCCTGATCGACTGGCACGCTGTTCGCTTCATTCCAGAGATCGGCAATTTGCAAGGCATTGATGAGACGGTGGCATGATGCAGCGCGGCGATCCGAGTCAGAGCATCTGACGAGCGGTCTGGCGCTACCGGCAACCGTCGCCGCCGAGGAGGTTCGCCCCGTTCAGCTATCCGGCCGTCTTCGACTTTCCGCCCGCGACACCTTGCGCTGACGCATGATGATCGCACGACCTTCGCGACTTCGCGCAGTCGCGTCGCCTCGACAGGAAAGCACCTCGTCACGCGCCCACGTCTTCGCACTCGTCGACGTCGTCGGGCAGCCCACTTTTTTTCCGCGAAACATTGCACGTCGAGCTTCGAACGTCAGCAGGAAATTTTATCTGATAGATAGGATTCCTTAATTAATGGCGATGGCGTTGGAGCATCTCGGAATGCAGGCAAACCCGAATGCGCAATGCGTGTGAGAGCGCTCGAAAAGTCGCTTGATTTACGACGTATTACAGCCAACGTGCGCAATGCGTAGATGATGCGGAAACCCTTGTGGAATGCGGGTTATCGGCAATGCTTAGCGCTGCGGAAAATATCTAGCGACAGTTTTTTTGTTTGTGCATATGATGAGTTAACGGTTGCAATTTCCAGTGACAAGTTTAAAGTCAACCTAAACCGATTTTGAGTCGTTCATGTAAGGGAGGGGACAGTGCGGAAGGTTTCGCGAAAGTCGCTCCGGCATGCAGTGAGCCAGATCGAAACCATTGCGCAGTCATCCGGGTCTTAGGCAACAGAGCGGACATCGTTTTCGATGTTTTCCGATGAAGCGGGGGTGAGGCATATGGATATTTTCAGCCACTACACGACACGTTTCGAAGCACGCAGGGAAGAGGAATACAGCATCCAGGAATATCTGGAGATCTGTAAGAAGGACTCGACAGCGTATGCAACGGCAGCCGAGCGTATGCTGAGCGCCATCGGTGAGCCTGAGCTTATCGACACGCACCACGACCCGCGGCTCTCGCGGTTGTTCTCTAATAAGATCATCAAGATCTATCCTGCCTTCCGTGAGTTCTACGGCATGGAAGACACGATCGAGCAAATCGTCTCGTTCTTCAAACACGCCGCGCAAGGGCTCGAAGAGCGCAAACAGATCCTGTACCTGCTTGGCCCCCCGGGTGGCGGCAAGTCGTCGCTGGCCGAGAAGCTCAAGGCATTGATGGAAGATGTGCCCATTTACTGCCTGAAGGGATCGCCGGTGCACGAGTCGCCTCTGGGTCTGTTCTCGCCCGAGGAAGACGGCAAGATTCTGGAAGAGGACTTCGGCATTCCGGTGCGGTATCTCAACACGATCCCGTCGCCGTGGGCCACCAAGCGTCTGAACGAGTTCAACGGCGACATCACCAAGTTCCGCGTGGTGAAGGTGCGTCCGTCTGTGCTGCAACAGATCGCGATTGCGAAGACCGAGCCGGGAGACGAGAACAATCAGGACATTTCGTCGCTCGTCGGCAAGGTCGACATCCGGAAACTCGAGGAGTACCCGCAGGACGACCCGGACGCCTACTCGTATTCCGGCGGTCTGTGCCTGGCCAACCGCGGCCTGCTCGAATTCGTCGAAATGTTCAAGGCGCCGATCAAGGTGCTCCACCCGTTGCTGACCGCCACGCAGGAGGGCAACTACAAGGGCACGGAAGGGTTTGGCGCGATTCCGTTCGACGGTATCGTGCTCGCGCACTCGAACGAGGCCGAATGGCAGAGCTTCAAGGGCAATCGTAATAACGAGGCTTTCCTCGATCGTATCTATATCGTGAAGGTGCCGTACTGCCTGCGCGTGACCGACGAGGTGAAGATCTACGAGAAGCTCGTGAAGAACAGCTCGCTTGCCAACGCCCCCCGTGCGCCGAACGTGCTCAAGATGCTCGCGCAGTTCGCCGTGCTCACGCGATTGAAAGAGCCCGAGAATTCCAACATCTTCTCCAAGGTTCGTGTCTATGACGGTGAAAACCTCAAGGACATCGACCCCAAGGCCAAGTCGTATCAGGAGTATCGCGACTACGCCGGGGTGGACGAGGGGATGACGGGCATGTCCACGCGTTTCGCCTTCAAGGTCCTGTCGAAGGTCTTCAACTTCGATAACACCGAAGTGGCGGCCAACCCGGTGCACATGTTGTACGTACTCGAGCAGCAGATCGAGCGCGAACAGTACCCCGCCGAAGTCGAAAAGCGCTATCTCGCCTACATCAAGGAGTATCTGACCGCCCCGTTTGTCGAATTCATCGGCAAGGAGATTCAGACCGCGTATCTCGAGTCTTACTCGGAGTACGGCCAGAACATCTTCGATCGCTACGTGAATTTCGCGGATCTCTGGATTCAGGATCAGGAGTATCGCGATCCGAACACCGGCGAGATTCTCGATCGCAACGCGCTCAACGATGAACTGGAGAAGGTCGAGAAGCCGGCCGGGATCACCAACCCGAAAGACTTCCGCAACGAAATCGTCAACTTTGTCCTGCGTGCACGCGCCAACAACGCGGGCAAGAATCCGCTCTGGACGAGTTACGAAAAGTTGCGCGCCGTCATTGAGAAGCGCATGTTCTCGACGACCGAGGATTTGCTGCCGGTGATCTCGTTCAACGCGAAGTCGTCCAAAGAGGATCAGGAAAAGCACGCCAACTTTGTCAACCGAATGGTGGAAAAAGGCTATACCCCGAAGCAGGTCCGCCTGCTCGTGGAATGGTACCTGCGCGTGCGCAAATCCTCGTAACCAACCGGGGCCACTATGTCAGCAATCATCGACAGACGGCAAAACGGCAAGAACAAAAGCGCCATCAACCAGCAGCGATTCATCAAACGCTACCGCGACCAGATTCGACGCGCGGTCGCGAAGGCGGTGGGCGGGCGCAAGATTACCGATATCGATGGCAGCGGACAGGTCTCGATCCCGGTGAAGGACATTTCGGAGCCGTTGTTCCACCACGGGCCCGGCGGGCGGCGGGAGATGGTTCATCCCGGCAATCGCGAGTTCGTGGTGGGCGACAACTTCGAGCGTCCGCCGTCGGGCGCGGGGGGCGGCGGAAGCCGCGCCAGCGACTCGGGAGAGGGCGAGGACGACTTTGTCTTCAACCTCTCGCGCGAGGAGTTCCTGAAGTTCTTCTTCGAAGATATGGCGCTCCCGGATCTCGCCAAGCGACGTCTTGCGCAGATTCCGGAGTTCCGCAAGGTTCGCGCGGGCTATTCGATCGACGGCACGCCGTCGAACCTCAACGTCATCCGTACGATGCGAAGCTCGCTGGGCCGTCGCATCGCACTCACGGCACCCTATCGCAAGCAATTGCGCGAGCTTGAAGCCGAATACGCGGACCTCGTCTCGCGTGAAGGCGATACGTCGCCGCGCGCCCTGGCGCTGGCGCACGAGATCACGCATCTTCGCACTCGCGTAGAAGCCATTCCGTACATCGAGAAGCTCGATCTGCGCTACTCGAACCGGGTCATGCAGCCGCGTCCGCAGGCCCAGGCCGTGATGTTCTGCCTGATGGACGTATCCGGCTCGATGGACCAGAGCCGTAAAGATCTCGCCAAGCGCTTCTTCATGCTGCTCTATCTGTTTCTGCGGCATAACTACGAACGCATCGATCTGGTCCTCATCCGGCACCACACCACGGCGAAGGAGGTCAACGAAGACGACTTCTTCTATGCACGCGAATCGGGCGGCACGGTGGTCTCGAGCGCGCTCAAGCTGATGACGGAAATCATCGCGGATCGCTACTCGCCGAGCGACTGGAATATCTACGGGGCACAGGTGTCCGATGGCGATAACTGGGACGGGGATTCGCCCATCTGCCGCGACATCCTGAATCAGACGATCATGCCTGCGGTGCAGTACTTCGCGTATGTGGAGGTGGCCAGCGCCGAGCCACAGAATCTGTGGAACGAATACCTGTCGGTCAAGCAGCAGCATCCGAATTTCGCGATGCAGCGCATTATGGAAGCCGCCGAGATTTACCCGGTGCTGCACGACCTGTTCAAGAAGAAGGCGGCCTGAAAACGGTCCCGCGTCGATACCCTAACGAGGGCAACGAGGACGCATCATGGCGTATATATCCACCGGATCGGAATGGACCTTTGAACTGATTCAACGTTACGAGCACGAGATCGCGCGTATCGCGGCGGACTTCAGGCTCGACACGTATCCGAATCAGATCGAGATCATCACCGCCGAGCAGATGCTCGACGCCTACGCGACCGTGGGTCTGCCCATCGGCTATCACCACTGGTCGTACGGCAAGCATTTCCTGTCTTCCGAGCGCGGTTACAAGCGCGGACAGATGGGGCTTGCGTACGAGATCGTCATCAATTCGAACCCCTGCATCGCGTATCTGATGGAGGAGAACAGCATGACCATGCAGGCGCTGACCATCGCGCACGCCAGCTACGGTCACAACTCATTCTTCAAAGGCAATTACCTCTTCCGTACCTGGACGAGTGCCGACGCCATCGTCGATTACCTGCTGTTCGCGCGCAACTACATCACCGAGTGCGAGCAGCGTTATGGCGAACAGGCGGTCGAACTGCTGCTCGACTCCTGCCACGCGCTCATGAACTACGGGGTTGATCGTTACAAGCGGCCGAAGCGGCTGTCTCTCGCGCAGGAGCAGGCGCGTCAGAAGGAGCGCGAGAACTATCTGCAATTGCAGATCAACGATCTGTGGCGCACGCTGCCGCATCACGCCCTGCACGATGACGACGAGGACGACGGCCTCGACCCCTCCGAATCTGACGACCCGCGTTTTCCCGGCGAGCCGCAAGAGAACCTGCTGTACTTCTTCGAGAAGAACGCGCCTAAGCTGGCTCCGTGGCAGCGCGAGATCGTGCGCATCGTGCGCAAGCTCGCGCAGTACTTCTATCCGCAGCGTCAGACCAAGGTGATGAACGAGGGCTGGGCAACGTTCTGGCACTACACGATCCTGCAACAGCTCTACAAAGAGAAGCTCGTCAACGACGCGTTCATGATGGAGTTCCTGCACGCGCATACGAATGTGGTTTATCAGCCGTCGTTCGACAGTCCGTACTACAGCGGCCTGAACCCCTATGCATTGGGTTTCGCGATGTTTCAGGACATTCGCCGCATGTGCGAGCAGCCGACCGACGAAGACCGGCAGTGGGCTCCGGACATTGCGGGCTCCGACTGGCTGACCACGCTCGACTTCGCCATGCGTAACTTCAAAGACGAGAGCTTTATCCAGCAGTTCCTCTCGCCGAAGGTCATTCGCGACCTGAAACTCTTCTCAGTGCTGGACGACGACCGCGACAGCCGTTTGCGCGTGACGGCCATTCACAACGACAGCGGCTATCGCGAAATCCGCGAGATGCTCGCGCAGCAGTACAACCTTAGCCAGCTCGAACCGAACATTCAGGTCTCGCATGTGGATCTGCACGGCGATCGGTCGCTTACGCTGCGGCACGTACAGAGCGATCGCAAGCCGCTGGACGAGGGCTTCGAGGAGGTGCTCAAGCATGTGGCGCGTTTGTGGGGTTTCACCGTGCGGCTCGAGACGGTATTCGAGGACGGACGCAGCGAGATGACGCACGAGACCAAGGTCGAGAAGCGGCGGCGATATGCGTTGAGCGCGTGATGAAGATTCCGTTCGTCGCACTCGATCATGTGGTGCTGCGCACCAACGACATCGCCCGGCTCCAGCATTTCTACATCGATGTGCTCGGCTGCACGCTGGAAAAGGTGCAAGCTGATATCGGGCTCGTGCAATTGCGTGCGGGCGACGCCTTGATCGACCTTGTCGACGTGGCCGGTCAGATCGGTCGGCAGGGTGGGGTGGGCCCGGGGCCGGAAGGGCACAATCTCGATCACTTCTGTTTGCGTGTCGAGCCGTTCGACGAAGAGGCGATTCGGCAGGGACTGGCCTCGCATGGCGTAACGCTGGGCGAGGTCGTGCAGCGCTACGGCGCGCACGGCGAAGGGCCATCGTGCTATCTCACCGATCCGGACGGCAATACTGTCGAACTCAAGGGGCCACCGTCCCGTGCGAGCCGCTAGGCGCGTACGTTGTCGCGCCAGGCCGGCGCGAGCTTATGCCGCCATCTGACCCAGCACGCTCTGATCCCGTCCCTTGTGCTTGGCCTGATAAAGGGCCTTGTCCGCACGCTCGAGCATGGCGCTGATCACGAGCGGTTCGCTCGGTTGCCATGACGCAATGCCCACGCTGATCGTGATGGCCTCACCCCCGTCTCGCGCACTTTGCGGAAGCAGTTCCGTGCTCGCACGCTTGACCGATTCGCGAATGCGATCGGCTACGCGAAGCGCGGCATGCTGATCGATCTCCGGAAGGACCACGGCAAATTCTTCTCCTCCCAGACGCACCGCGAAATCGCTCGGCAACCGAATGCAATGCTGAATCGTATTGGCGATACGCTGAAGCACTGCGTCGCCAAACGGATGCCCGTAGCGGTCGTTGACCTGCTTGAAGAAATCGATGTCGATCAACAGGATCGAGAGGGGTATCGCACGCTGCTGAACGCGCTCGGCGATGAGGCGAATGCGATTGTCGAAGTAACGCCGGTTGTAGATGTGCGTGAGCGGATCGATGAAGACCTTCTCGACAAGATCCGTGTTCGTGAGGGCAAGCGATTGATACTGTCGCGTGATTTCCCACACCAGGGCGAGCGTGGCGACACCGGGTGATGCCAGGGCGAGAAGGCGGGCTGCGTACCATTGATAGGAGGCTTCGCTCGGTGCCGTCAGCGACAGCAGCAACTGACAGAGCGAGATGGTGACGACGACCCACACAAGCAGGAACAGTTTGTGCGACAGGCGCGTGACAGCCGCGATACGCCACCACAACGCAACGTAGACGACGAAGAGCGTGCCAAGGGCGAGGGTTTCGATGCCCACGCCGCCGGCCAGACGCGGCGTAACGAGCGTGCGTCCCGCGCCGATCAGCGAGAGAGAGACCGTCACCCAGATGATGAGCACGACCGCACCGTAGCGCGCGGCTTCCGAATAACCGGGGCGCGTGTGAGGGTCGGTGCGTGTGAGCGAATAACTGCGTACGCTCAGCATCACATACACTGCGAAGCTGGCCTCCGCCATGAGCCAGAGCCAGAAGGGCGCGCGCGTGACGTGCGTGGAGATGCCCGCGAGTTGATTCGCGAGCAACACGCCTTCGGTGAACATGAAAAGACCGCGCAGCAGGAAGGCACAGCCGAATTGTGCGAAGTATCGTTTTCCGTTGTAGAGATACTGCACGCCGAGCAGACAGGCCGTCGACAAATTGAGAATGCCGCCGGCAGAGACGAGGAAGAACGTCAGCAACGGGTTCACGGCGCCTTCGAGAGCGCGAGCGAGAAACCCGGCGAGGGTGAGCGCGGCACACGCCACCAAGATCGTGGTCGCGGCAACGCGATTGCCATGTTCGGTACGGCTGATGGTACTTTTCATAGTTGTTATTCGCCGATCATCGACCTCGTGCCTCGCGCACGATCGCCTTTTTACCGTTCAACTATCGCATCCGAAACTGGCCGCAAGATCATAGCCTCGCGTTACCGTCCCGTTTCCCCGAATTCACGCTAAATAGTTGAAAACTAAGATAAACATCGGAGAATACACGAGTTTCTCCGGGTTGGCATCCGTTTCGATCAAGGGACTCCAATTTCCCCTTCGACCGACCAAAACATGCGGATTTCAGACGATTTTTGCACCGTTTTCGGGCGTGCAAAAACGCTTCGTTCCTACTCGGAAAATAATTTTCTGCGGCACATTGATCCGCTATGCGAAACATCGAAATAGCAGATTTCGGGACGGCGTCAACGTCACGGTCGCAACCCCAGTGATGACGGGGGATTTCGGAGTGTGCAATTAATTCGGTATCCGATTTATATGAGGAATGTGCCGTGTAATATCGTGTAAATGCATGGGATTTATCGTGATGAACGGGTTACGGGTTGGCATCGACGCGCCATCTGTACTAGAATAAAAAAAGCCAATCGCCGTGATTGGCCCATAGAAACAGAAGCAAAAGCATCGCCGGTGTTCCTCGTTGCGCCGGTGATCGGTTCCATCACGCAATGAGTTTGTGCTGTAAAACACTCGCGCGTTTTCAATAAGCGTGCACCGAGAGGCCCAGGCGCCCACGGCGTCGAAAGCTTGTCTCTCATGTCGCATTCGCGACGCCTGGTTCGTCACCGTTGTCTTCCACAGACCTTCGGAGCGAACACTTCACAATTCGCAAGGCAGCTAACAGTTGTCATGCTTGTTTGACCGCGTTGTCTGGCGGGGCGATTGCTATTGCCTCGCGACGGCGCTGCCAACCCATTCAAAGGGAGCATGAACGTGGCGAAGCAGTATCGCATTCTCTATCTGGCCGGCTTCGGACTGCTCGGTGTGGCCGCAGCAGTGACCGGTCTGGTGTATTGGCTGGGCGTGGACACGCTCGCCAAATACCGGGGCGACCTGGTGTACTACACCCAACAGCATCTCAAGCTCGTGGCGATATCGATGGCGATGGCCATCGCGGTCGGCGTGCCCGCGGGGGTGCTGATTTCACGCCCGAAGTTCGAAAAGCACGCCGAGCGCGCCGTGCAGATTTTCAATATCGGCAACACGCTGCCCTCGCTGGCCGTGCTGGCGTTATCGATGGCAGTCCTTGGCATCGGTGACCGCCCCGCCATTCTGGCGCTGTGGCTCGCGTCGCTGCTGCCGATCGTGCGCAATGCCTACGAAGGCTTGCGGCAGGTGCCGCCCGCGTTGCGGGAATCGGCGCGCGGCATGGGCATGACGCCGGCGCAAGTGCTGTTCCGCGTCGATCTGCCCAACGCGATGCCGGTCATCGTCGGCGGTATTCGCACGTCGCTCGCGATCAATGTCGGCACTGCGCCGCTGGCCTTTCTGATCGGCGCAGACAGTCTGGGGCAATTGATCTTCCCGGGCATCTATCTGAACGACCAGACGAAGCTGCTTCTCGGCGCCGGCGGGACCGCGCTGCTCGCGCTCGTACTCGACGGCATTGTCGCCGTCACGAGCGGGCTCTGGTTCGCACGTCACGGCGCCCCCGCGCGCTAAGACAAAGGAGACCCACACGTATGCAAGTTTCATTTCTTCGTACGCTCGCCGGTGTCATGCCGCGCTGGATGCGGCTGCTAAGTGCAGTCTGTGTCGCGCTTGGCGTGATGGCGGCGGGCGCGACCGCACACGCCGCGACGCTCACTATCGGCGGCAAGAACTTCACCGAACAGTTGATTCTCTCGGAGATGACGGCGCAATACCTGCGCAGCAAAGGGTATGACGTCGAACTCAAGAACGGCCTGGGCAGCGTAGTTATGCGCCAGGGCATGGAGAGCAATCAGCTCGATATCGTCTGGGAATACACCGGCACCTCGCTGATCGTCTACAACAAGGTCACCGAGAAGCTCGATCCGGAGCAGACCTACGAGCGTGTGAAGGAACTCGACGGCAAGATCGGCATCGTCTGGCTCAACCCGTCGGCGCTGAATAATACCTATGCCTTCGCCATGCCGGGCAAGATCGCCCGCGAAGAGGGGGTGGAGACGGTTTCGCAGCTCATCGACAGATTCCGGGCAAATCCGAAGATGCAGTTCGCTTTCGACATGGAGTTCGTCGGCCGCTCCGATGGTCTTGGGCCGATGGAACAGCTCTACGATTTCCATCTCGATCGTCCCAACATCAAGCAGATGGACCCGGGCCTCGTCTACACGGCGCTCAGGAACGAGCAGATCGATGCCGGTCTGGTCTACACCAGCGACGGTCGCAATAAAGGTTTCGATCTGAAAGTGCTGACCGACGACAAAGGGTTCTTCCCGGCCTATGCGGCCACGCCCGTGGTGCGCAAGGAAGTGCTCGATGCCAACCCCCAACTTGCCGACGAGCTCAATGCGCTGTCCGCAAAGATCAACAGCGAGAACATGAGCGACATGAACGCGAAGGTCGACATCGACCATCGAGCCGTGTCGCGTGTGGCGAGCGACTTCCTCAAGCAGGAAGGACTGGTGCAGTGATGGCGATGCCGTTGTTGCCCGCGATGTTACTGACTGAGGAGTCCCATGATTGAATTTCTGACGCATAACTGGCACCGCCTCCTGACCCTGACGGGGCAGCATGCGTGGCTGGTGGCCGCATCGGTCGGGGCGGCCATCGTGGTTGGCGTGCCGCTGGGCGTGCTGGTCACGCGTTTTCGCTGGCTGTCGGGCGCGGTGCTTGGCCTGGCGACCGTTGTTCTCACCATTCCGTCGATCGCGCTGTTCGGTCTGATGATCCCGGTTCTGTCGGTCTACGGCATGGGCATCGGACCAGCCCCGGCCGTGGCCGCCGTCTTTCTGTACTCGTTGCTGCCGATCATGCGCAACACCAGTCTCGCGCTGCGGCAGATCGACCCGAGCATTCGCGAAGCGGGTATCGGCATTGGCATGACGTTCTGGCAGCGTTTGCGCCTGGTGGAATTGCCGCTGGCCGTGCCGGTGGTACTGGGCGGCGTGCGCACCGCCGTTGTGATGAATATTGGCGTGATGGCGATTGGCGCCATCGTCGGGGCCGGCGGTCTCGGGGTGTTGATCACCCAGGGGATTAGCCAGAGCGATACCCGGCAGCTCGTCGTGGGTGCGGTGTTGGTGAGTTTGCTCGCCATCGTGGCCGACATCCTGTTGCACCGCCTGCAGCGTGTGCTGACACCGAAAGGAATCCGAACCGTATGATTACACTCGACAATCTCACCAAAAGCTTCGTCCAGAAGGACGGCACGCCTGTGACCGCCGTTAATTCGGTCAGCCTTGAAGTGCCGCCCGGCGAAATCTGCGTCTTCCTCGGCCCGTCGGGCTGCGGCAAGACGACCACCCTCAAGATGATCAACCGGCTGATCAAGCCGACGTCCGGACGCATTCTGCTCAACGGCGAAGACACCGGCAATATCGACGAAATCGAATTGCGTCGTCACATCGGGTACGTGATCCAGCAGATCGGTCTGTTCCCGAACATGACCATCGAGGAGAACATCACCGTCGTGCCGCGCCTGCTCGGTTGGGACAAGAAGCGTTGCAGGGAGCGCGCGACCGAACTCATGGCGATGGTGGCGCTCGATCCGAAGCGCTATCTGTCTCGGTATCCGCGCGAGCTGTCGGGCGGGCAGCAGCAGCGAATCGGCGTGATTCGTGCGCTGGCCGCCGATCCCCCTGTGCTGCTGATGGACGAACCGTTCGGCGCGGTCGATCCGATCAACCGCGAATCGATTCAGAACGAGTTTTTCCAGATGCAGCGGCAACTGGGCAAGACCGTCATCATGGTCAGCCACGATATCGACGAAGCGATCAAGCTGGCCGACCGTATCGCGATCTTCCGTCAGGGGCGTCTGGTGCAATACGCCCAACCCGATGCGCTGCTGGCGCGTCCGATCGACGAGTTCGTGGCGAGCTTCGTGGGACATGACCGAATTCTGAAGCGTCTGTTGCTGGTGCGAGCCGAGGACGCGGCCACGCCGCAGCCGACCGTCAAGCCGCAGACCACGCTGGCCGAAGCCTATGGTTTGATGGACGAACTCGACACGCGCTCGCTGGTCGTAGTCGACGAGAATGCGCGCGCGCTGGGTTACATTGCGCGTCGCGATACGCGCCATGCGCAGGGAACGTGCGGTGAGCGGGTGCGCGACTTCAAGGCGTCGGCGGTGGCGGCCGATAACCTGCGAGTGTTGCTCTCGCGCATGTACGAGCACAATCTGGCGTCGCTGCCGGTGCTGGGCGATGACAATCAGTATCTCGGCGAGGTGACGCAGGATTCCATCGCCGACTATCTGAGTTCGGGCAAGTCGCGCGGTAATGGCGGCGGCACCATCATCACCGCGCCGCTGCCCGGCGCGTCCAGCGTGGTCGCCAGCGTTCCGTTCGGGGCGTCGGTGTAAGCGGGCCGGCATCCCGAAGCGCTTGCGCGTCGGGGCGTTGGGATGTTGGGACGTCGGGACGTTAGGACGTTAGGGGCGTCGATCGGACGAACGTCGCGGATGTTCGTCCGGCAAGTTGGAGAGTGACGGCTCATTGCGGCCGTCATTTTTCATTCGTACGCCCGGTGGGCGGTTAGGGTAACCAGTAGCAAGGAGTTGCGGGATGACGTGGGAAGCGGTGATGGCGTGGTTCGATAACGCCCCTTGGGCACGAATGGCCGGTGCGTTGGCCTTGCTGGCCGGGGTAGCGCTGTTGGTGCAGGCAGTGGCGCAGTTTCTGATCGTTCGCGTGGTGCGGATGGTCGTGCAGCGCACGGCCAATCGCTGGGACGACGCGTTGCTCTCGCATCGCGTGTTTCATCGCGCGGCGCGTATCTTGCCGTATCTCGTGATTCAGTTTGGTATCGCGTGGGTGCCGGATCTGCCGCCGAAGGCTGTGATGGTCATCAGCAACGTGGCGCTTGCGACGACGCTGCTTTACGCCACGCTGGCCATCGCCGGTATTCTCGATGCCGCACAAACGGTCTACGCACTCTCCGAGCATGCGCGCACGCGCTCGATCAAAGGCTATGTGCAACTGGGCAAGATCGCGTTGTATGTGGTGGCGGCGATTGCCATCGTGGCGACCATCATCGATCGTTCGCCGTGGCTGCTGCTCTCGGGGCTTGGTGCAATGTCGGCGGTGCTGCTGCTGGTGTTCAAGGACACGATCATGTCGTTCGTCGCCAGTGTGCAACTCACGTCGAACGATATGCTGCGTGTGGGCGACTGGATCGAAATGCCGCAAGTCGGCGCCGATGGCGACGTCGTGGATATCGCGTTGCACACGGTGAAGGTGCAGAACTGGGACAAGACGATCACGACCATTCCGACGTGGCGGCTGATCTCCGAGAGCTTTCGCAACTGGCGTGGCATGCAGCAGGCCGGTGGTCGCCGTATCAAGCGTACGCTTTGCGTCGATGCCGGCAGCGTCGGGTTCCTCGACGAGACGGAAATTGCGCGCCTGTCGAAGCTGCATCTGCTTGGGCCGTACCTGAGCGACAAGCAACGCGCTCTTGCGGATGCGAATGCGGCGTTAGGGATTGCCGCGGGCGTGCCGGCGAACACGCGGCGATTGACGAACATCGGCACGTTCCGCGCGTATGCGTTGGCGTATCTGAAGGCGCATCCGAATATTCACGAAGGCATGACGTGCATGGTGCGCTCGCTCGAGCCGTCGGCGACGGGCATTCCCGTGGAGTTGTACTGCTTCACGAATACAACGGTATGGGCCGAGTACGAACGCGTGCAGGGCGATGTCTTCGATCATCTGCTCGCGATTCTGCCGGAGTTCGGTTTGCGCATGTATCAAAACCCTGCGGGCGCGGATCTGGTGCGCTGGCAGGCGCAGCGGGTGGCGTGAGCCGAACGGATGCGAAGGATAAAAAGGGCTCCCGCGGGAGCCCTTTTTGATTCGATGCAACGACCGAACGCGTCGCAGCGTTATGGCGTCGCAGTGTTATCGCATCATGCCGTCGATTCGTCGAGCGTCGGATAGTCGACGTAGCCCCGGGCGTCGCCGCCGTAAAGCGTGTCGCGATCCAGGGCGTTGAACGGGCCGCCGCGCTTGAGGCGTTCCACCAGATCCGGATTGGCGATGAACGGCTTGCCGAACGCGATCAGGTCGGCCAGATTTTCCTTGCGCGCCTTCAGCGCGAGCGCGAGGTCGTAACCGTTGTTGGCCATGAACGTGCCGTTGAAGATGCGACGCAGCTTCTGCAGATCGAAACCGTTCTCCACGTCGCGCGGACCGCCCGTCGCGCCTTCGACCACATGCAGGTACACGAGGCCGAAGCGGTTGAGTTGCTCGACAGCGTACGTGAACACCGGCTCCGGATTGCTGTCGCCGCAATCGTTCGCCGGGCTGATCGGCGAGAGACGAATGCCCACGCGCTCGGCACCCCAGACATCGACGACCGCCTGCGTGACTTCCAACGTCAGTCGCACGCGATTCTCGATGCTGCCGCCGTACTGGTCGGTGCGGTGGTTCGTCTTGTCGCGCATGAACTGGTCGAGCAGGTAGCCGTTCGCCGCATGGATTTCCACGCCGTCGAAACCGGCACGCTTCGCACACTCCGCCGCGTGGCGGTACTGCTCGATGATGCCCGGGATCTCGGACGTCTCGAGTGCGCGCGGTGTCGGATGCGGCTCGAAACCATGTTCGGTAAAGGCTTTGCCCGCCGGTTGGATCGCCGACGGCGCGACCGGCAGTGCACCGCCAGGTTGTAGCGACGTGTGGGAAATACGGCCCACGTGCCAGAGCTGGCAGAAGATCTTGCCGCCCTTGGCGTGCAGGGCGTCAGTCACTTGCTTCCATCCGGCGATCTGCGCTTCGGTGTAGATACCCGGCGTGAAGGCATAGCCCTTGCCTTGCTGCGAGATGTTGGTGGCTTCGCTGATGATGAGGCCGGCCGAGGCGCGCTGGGCGTAGTACTCCGCGACCAGCGGGCCAGGAACGTCTCCGGCACCGGCGCGGCTGCGCGTGAGCGGCGCCATGACAATGCGGTTGCTCAGTTCGAGCGGCCCAAGCGCGTAGGGAGAGAAAAGATCCGTATCCAGCGCTTCGAGTGGTGAATGTTGCGAGTCCGTCATTTCTGAAGGTCCTGTGAAAGTGGGGGGAATGCTGTGCTGCACAAAACTGGCACAGGTTACGACAATTTTTCCGACCGTGCTGGCGGCGAAAATGCACGAATGGTCTGCCCGCCGCCATTGGCGATTGGGTGGTTCTCCTGCGCTAAGCGCCAGCAGTTACGGGCCGCTTCGGCGCATGCGGCGCAATACGCAGCACCATGAACGCGCCGACAATGCACACGCCGCCCGAGAGCATCGACGCCATCGTGTAGTTGCCCAGCGTGGCTCGCAGCGAGCCGGCGACCAGTGTCGCCGTCGCGGCACCGAGCTGGTGGCCGGCAACGATCCAGCCGAACACGATCGGGGCCATGGTCTTGCCGAAGACATCGGTGGTTAGGCGCACCGTCGGCGGTACTGTCGCGATCCAGTCCAGGCCGTAGAACAGCGCGAACAGCGGAATGCCGAAGAAGTCGAAACCGAAGGCGTATGGCAGATAAATCAGCGACAGACCGCGCAAGCCGTAGTACCAGAACAGCAGCACACGGCTGTTATAACGATCCGAGAGCCAGCCCGATGCTGTCGTGCCTACGAGGTCGAGTACCCCCATCGCGGCCAGAATGCCCGCGCCTTTGACTTCGGAAATGCCGTAATCGCCGCACATCGCAATGAAGTGGGTACCGATGTAGCCGTTGGTGCTCGCGCCGCAGATAAAGAAGCTGAAGAACAGCAGCCAGAAGTCGCGCTTGCCGGCCGCCATGCGCAGCGCCGAAAGGGCGGTGGCGAGCGGGTTGCCTTGGGTGAGCGGGACATCGGGGGCGTCTTCCGGTGCGCCGACGGGACGCAGCCCGACCGAACCCGGGCGCTCCGGCACAAGAACCGCCACGAGCGGCAGCACCAGCGCAGCGACCAGCGCCACGATCAGTACCACCGGCCGCCAGCCGTAGTTCTCGGTGATCGCGGCCATGATCGGCAGGAACACCATCTGACCGGTGGCGGAACTGGCGGTAAGGATGCCCATCGCCAGACCGCGATGCGAGTGGAACCAGCGGTTCGAGACCGTGGCGGCGAGCGTGACTGCCGCCACGCCCGTGCCGCCACCGACCATCACGCCCCAGATCAGCACCATCTGCCAGGGGGCTGTCATCAAGGAAGAGAGCGCCGTACCCGAGGCGAGCAGAAGCAGCGCCACCATGACCGTCGGACGAATGCCGAAACGCTGCATTGCGGCGGCGGCGAACGGACCCGTGAGGCCATAGAGCGCGAGATTCACGGAAATCGCCAGCGAGATCGTCGCGCGGCTCCAGCCGAAGTCGTGCTCCAGCGGCACCATCATCACGCTCGGTGTCGCGCGAATGCCCGCCGAGGCGAGCAGAACCAGAAAAATCACGCCGACAACGATCCATCCATAGTGGAAGCGTCCGTCAATACGCCTTGCTAAAGCAGCCTTCATGGCGGAAATCCTTGCTGGACCGGTTTTATTTGCCGAACCGGGAACGTTTGCGAGAACTGGCCTGTCTACGTTTATCGCTCGATATGTGACAGGTCGGTAACATGAGGTTGCCATGTTATGAACCGATCGGTAACATGTCAAGTATTCCTTTGCGGCGGAAGGGCTTTGTCCCGCGCCGCGAATCACTGCATTAGGGGGAGCGCCAGACAATGGCCAAATCGACAACGACTGCACCGCCCGTAAGGCCCGAGATGCCCGACCCGGCGAACGCGGGCGTGGCGCCGGGGGGCAAGCGCGACGGGAAAGTCGCGAGCAAGGGCAAGGCGGAGGGCAACGCTACGCCTGCGCGCCGGCGCAGCGCGGGTAAGACGGGGCGGCAGGTCACGCCGGCACTCGTTGCCCAGCAATATTTGCTCAACGCGGCGGTCGAGCTGTTCCACACCGAAGGCGTGCGCGCCGTTGGGGTGGATGCAGTCGTCAAGCGCGCCGGTGTGAACAAGATGTGCCTCTATCGCCAGTACGCGTCGAAGGACGAACTGATTCTGGCGTACCTCGATCACATGCAGACGGCGAGTCTGGCGCGAATCGACGAGAGCATTGCGAAGCGCGAGGGCGAGCCGCGCGCGCAGATGCTGCAAATCTTCGTGGATCTCTCCGAGCGGGCGAGCAAGCCCGGCTATCGCGGGTGTCCGTTCGTGAATGTGGCGGCCGAATTCCCCGACCCGGAGCATGCTGCGCGCAAGTCGGTGGCGAACTACAAGGCGGAAGTGGTGCGACGCTTCACAACGCTTGCCAGGGCTGCCGGTTTGCAGAAACCGGCGCCGCTGGTCGACGCGCTATCGTTGATTCTGGAAGGGGCTTACGCCGCCAGCCAGACGTTCGGCCCCGGCTCGCCTCCGTTGCGTATCCTGCCTGTCGTGGCGCGTCAGATCATCGAGGCGGGGATGGCGGGCGAATTGGACGCAGCCTGACGTCGGGCCGCACTCCGGCCCCCGAGACGTAAGACACGCGGTAGCGCGGTGTCACATCATGGTGTCACCGCGTCGGCACTTCAGGCGGCAAGGCGCTGAAGCGCCACTGCCGCCGAACCTCGCGCAGCGGGTGTTGCGCTCGCAAGCTGGGCCTCCGACGTCATCCGAAATGCCGCGACCGCCTGGTCGAGCGCGCGCGCCTGATCTTCCATCGACGAGGCGGCGGCCGCCGCCTGTTCCACGAGTGCAGCGTTCTGCTGCGTGACTTCGTCCATTTGCGTGACAGCACGGCCGACTTGCTCGATGCCGTGGCTCTGTTCGGCAGACGCCGCCGAGATCTCGCCCATGATGTCGGTCACGCGTCGCACGGCCTGCACCACGTCGTGCATCGTCTGACCGGCTTGAGCCACGAGAATCGAGCCGTCCTGCACCCGTCCGTTCGACGATTCGATCAATTCCTTGATTTCCTTGGCCGCCGCCGCACTGCGCTGAGCGAGCGTGCGCACCTCGCCTGCAACCACCGCGAAGCCACGTCCCTGTTCGCCTGCGCGGGCGGCTTCCACGGCGGCGTTGAGCGCGAGAATGTTCGTCTGGAACGCGATCCCATCGATCACACTGATGATGTCCACCACCTTGCCCGAGCTGTGCGAGATGCCTTCCATCGTTGCCACCACCTGATCGACAACTTGCCCGCCACGCACGGCGATGGCCGACGCATTCTCCGCCAGTTGACTGGCCTGACGTGCGTTGTCGGCGTTCTGACGAACCGTGGACGTGAGCTGTTCCATCGACGACGCCGTTTCTTCGAGCGCGGCCGCCTGTTGCTCGGTGCGGGCCGACAGGTCGGTATTCCCTTCGGCAATTTCGCGCGCGGCGAGCGTAATAGCGCTCGTGCCCCCGCGAATGCGCCCGATCATCTGCTGAAGATTGGCCTGCATGCGTTGCATCGCGAACAGCAGGCTCGCGCGGTCACCCTCTCGCAAACGCACCTGCGTGAGCAGGTCGCCGTCCGCAATACGCGTGGCGATGTCGGCTGCGTACTCGGGCTCGCCGCCGAGGCTGTGCTGCACGTTACGGATGATGAGCAGCATAACGCCCGACACGGCCAACCCGATCACGGCCAGCATTGCGCCCCAGCGCACCAGCGCGCCGATGAACGCGGCATTGATGTCGTCGACGTAGACGCCGGTGGTCAGATACCAGTCCCAGGGCGAATAAGCGCCCACGCGGCTGATTTTCTCGACAGGCTTGTCCGAACCCGGTTTGGGCCACAGATAGGTGACAAACGGATTATCGGTGCGTGCAGCGGCGACGATGTCCGAGAACATGAGCTTGCCCGACGGATCGCGGAACTGGCTCATGTCCTTGCCCTCAAGCTTGGGGTTGACCGAGTTCAGCACGATTACGCGCTGCGAGTTCAAGATACCGAAATAGTTGTCGCCGTCGTAACGGATCGCGCCGATCTGCTCGCGCGCGAGTTTTTGCGCGTCGGCAATGCTGATCTCGCCGCGCTCGGCGCGTTCCGCGTAGTGCCTGACGAGGCTCAGGCCCGAGTCGACCACGTGCGTCAGCCCTGCACGACGCTCGGCAAGCATCGTGTCGCGCTGTGCCCACGCCCCCCAGACTGCCATGGCCAGCAGGCTAACCCACATCAACGCAACGGCAGACCACAATTTCGCTTTCAAACTCAACTGCTGGATCACTTCGTCTTCCCCACTGATTCCGCGCTGGTGTCACTGTCGCGGCGGCCGCGCGTGACGTGTCGCCACGTCCGTGCGGTCCGGTTGTCGATCGATTGTCAGTGCTCCTGATGAGAACACGGACCAAACGTGTGCTAACGGCAGTCTGCGAAAGGACTTGAGCGAACGGGGGAAGGGGGCGGCGGCGAGCCCGGCCGGGGCTTATCCGTGGATCACCACCAGCAGGCCGCGCGCCACGGATTTGCCGACATTGCGGATCGCATGTGCGCGATCGGCGGGATAGCGGGCGGTTTCGCCCGGTTTGGCACGTCGTGCGAAGTGCTCGACTTCGACGTCGACCTGACCGTCGAACACCGTGAAGTGTTCCCGGGTGCCCGGGTCGTGCGGCTCCGATACGAGCGCCGCGCCCGGTTGCAGCGTCAGTTCGTACCACTCGTACTTGCCGGCCAGTTCCATCGGCCCGAGGATTTTCAACTGATAGGCGTGCTCCGCCCCGGCGAGCGTGGGAATCTCATGCTTGCCGATCACCCGTACCGGCTCGGGGTCGCCAGTGGGCGCGCCGAGCAGTTGGTCGAGCCGCACACCCAGTGCATTGGCCAGCCGCCACGCCACGGCAATGGTCGGGTTGGCCTTGTCGCGCTCGATCTGCGAGAGCATCGACTTCGAGACCCCAGACGCGCGTGAGAGCGTCTCGAGCGTCATGCCGCGCTCTTTGCGCAGTTGCTGAATCATGTCGCCAACAGGTGGCGGCGCGACCGGGGACATCGCAGACGCAACGGGAGTACTTGCCATATGGATTCCGGGATATTAGAATTTTCCAATATATTGAAACTTGTTCAATATAAAGTATAGTTTCCGATAAGGTGAATGGCTGAATGGTAGCAGAGCCGACCGATCATTCACGCGTGGCTTTCGAGCCGACAGGGATTCATAAGTAGGGATATCCGGCGGCATTCACCGATGCCGCCGGATTCTTCCGGTGCCGCCGTACCACGGCGAGCGCCGACCGCACACAGGAGATGCGCTCGATGACTGCACACACCCAGGAGGCCCGCGAGGGCTTCTACCGCCAACTGACCGAACGACTGGAAGATACGCGCCGCCAGGGCCTTTTCAAGCAGGAACGCGTGCTCATGTCGCGGCAGGGGCCGGAGGTCGTGTGCGACGACGGGCAAACGCGCATTAACCTGTGCGCCAACAATTATCTGGGGCTCTCGGGGAGCGAGGCGCTCGTCAAGGCCGGCCAGAAAGCGCTGGAGGACTTCGGTTTCGGTTTGTCGTCGGTGCGTTTCATCTGCGGCACGCAAGGCCCACACAAGGATCTCGAAGCGCGCATCGCCGCGTATCTCGGGACGGAAGACGCCATCCTGTATGCAGCGGCATTCGACGCCAACGGCGGCGTGTTCGAACCGTTGTTCGACGAACAGGACGCCATCATCTCCGACGCGCTCAACCACGCCTCGATCATCGATGGCGTGCGTCTGTGCAAGGCGCAGCGACTGCGTTATGCCCACAACGACATGGATGATCTGGCGCGCCAGTTGCAGGCGGCGGCCGGCGCGCGTCATCGCATCATCGTGACAGACGGCGTGTTCTCGATGGACGGCACGATTGCCCAACTCGACCGCATTGTGGCGCTGGCCGAGCAATACGGTGCGCTCGTCATGATCGACGAATGTCATGCGACCGGCTTCATGGGGCCGACGGGGCGCGGCACGCACGAGCACCACGGCGTGCTCGGCAAAATCGACATCATTACCGGCACGCTGGGCAAGGCGCTCGGTGGCGCGATGGGCGGCTTCACGGCGGGCCGTCGCGAGGTGATCGAGACGCTGCGTCAGCGCTCGCGCCCGTACCTCTTTTCGAATAGCCTCGCGCCGGCCATCGTCGGCACGTCGCTCGCTGTGTTCGACGAGCTCGAACATTCGTCGGCGCGACGCGAGCAACTGCACGAGAACACCGCATTTTTCCGTAAGGAAGTGGCGGCGCTGGGGTTCACCATCAAGCCGGGTACGCATCCGATCGTGCCCGTCATGCTGTTCGACGCCACGCTCGCCCAGCGCTTTGCGCAGCGTCTTTACGAACTGGGGGTGATCGCCACCGGCTTCTTCTACCCGGTGGTGCCGCAGGGGCAGGCGCGTGTGCGGGTGCAACTCTCGGCGGCGCACACGCGCGAACATCTGACTCGTGCGCTGGCGGCATTCGCTCAGGCCGGTAACGAACTCGGCATTCTCAAACAAGGCTGAACATGGAACGCATCCTCATCATCGGCGCCAACGGGCAGATCGGCAGCGAACTCGTCGAAGCGCTGGCGGCGCAGTATGGCAACGAGAACGTCATCGCCACGGACATTGCGCCGGGGCCGTCGCGCCACGCGGTTCACTATGAGACGCTGGACGTGCTCGATGCGTCGCGTCTGGCCGCGCTCGTCGAGCGTTTTGGCATCACGCAGATTTTCCATCTGGCGGCGCTCCTGTCGGCGACTGGCGAGACACGCCCGCTTCAGGCCTGGACCCTCAACATGAACGGTCTGCTCAACGTGCTGGAGCTGGCGCGCGAGCGTAACGGGCTGCGGGTATTCTGGCCGTCGTCGATTGCGGCGTTCGGCCCGCACACGCCGGCCGTGGAAACGCCGCAACTCGCGATCATGGACCCGACCACGATGTACGGCATCAGCAAGCAGGCGGGTGAGCGGCTGTGCGAGTACTACTTCACGAAGTTCGGGGTGGACGTGCGAAGCCTGCGCTATCCGGGCGTGATCAGCTACAAGACGCCCCCGGGCGGCGGCACGACCGATTACGCCATCGAGATTTTTCAGGCGGCACGCCGTGGCGAGACCTACACATGCTTCCTGAAGGAAGACGCAACGCTGCCGATGATTCACATGCCCGATGCCGTGCGCGCGACGCTCGAATTGATGAACGCAGACGCCTCGCGTCTGCGCGTGCGTTCGTCGTATAACGTGGCCGGGGTGAGCTTCGACCCGGCAACGTTGGCGGCGGCGATTGCACGTCGCGTGCCGGGCTTCACGGTGAAGTACGCGCCGGACTTCCGCCAGGCGATTGCCGAGACGTGGCCGCACACGCTGGACGACACCCACGCGCGCTATGACTGGGGCTGGCAGCCGGCCTTCGGTCTGGACGCCATGGTCGACGACATGCTCGCCAACGTACCGTTGGACTGGCACGCGCCGGCCCTGGGACATGCGGCTTGAAGCTGCCTGAGCGCGGAGTGGCGGTTCGGCGGGACAGCGGGTCCTGCCGTCCTGCTTACTTCGGGTGATGCACCGCGTAGTAGGCGAGTGCGGCGAGCACTGCACAGGTTACGGCGAGGGCGCGACGACGCCAGCGGTAGGCAGGCGTGAAGGAGATGGCCTTGCCGCGGCTGGCTTCTTTGGAATGGTAGTAGCTCATGTTGCGCCTTCTGGGGTCTGATACACGGTCTTCGCCGCGGAAAGAACCTGCCCGGGTGTCCGTCGAAGCGCCCCCTAGCGCGGGACAGGCAGGTTTTGAATCGATTATGCGACTGCACAAAAACGACTGCTAATCAGTATCTTTACCAATAGGTGTGGCCTTTTTGACACGGTCCACACCGACGCATCACGTGTTTCGACGACTTGCTCGAAGAGGGTCGCTCCCCCTGTCTTTCCGTCTGCGCAAATCCTCGCTGCCCGTTCCCTGAGCCTCCCCGGGCAGGTATCTCGATCGATGAGATTCTTGTGCCGCGAAGGAAGTGCAGAATTCACATTTCCCCGCTTGCGCGCCGCGTCACGCACTGAAACAATGCCGGAAAACGGTGGCCACGCCGAGGGTCACTTCCGAGCCGTCGTTGAGATCACGCCTGGGGAGGGTCGTGCCATGACGCCGAACACGCGCCGCACCATCGCTTGCGGCCGATGCGCAACTGCCGTTGCGCGCACCGCATTCGCATCCGCATCTGTTTTCATTGCCGCCGGATTCGGTGCGGCTAATGTCCATGCGCAAGAAGCCATGCTGCGCGCCAACAATCAGGTCTGGATCGATGCCGGTGCGCAGCAATTGCACTACTGGGAGAACATCGGGCCCGGCAAGAGCGATTCCGAACGCGGTACCACGGCAGCCTTCGCACTGGGGGCATCGACCCAGCGGCAGTTGTTCGGTGTGTCCAATCTCTACTTCAGCGGGTCGGTGCGCGTGGCGCACGGCAACGTCAACTACGGTGGCTATCTGCAAGACCTTGCGGGCCGCGTCGTCCAGCCGGACTACCAGATGACGACCCGCTCGACGGCAACGGATGTCACGCTCAAGGCCGGTAAAGCGTTTCCGTTCCGGCTCGGCAGCTGGAATGCGCAGGTAGTCCCCTACCTGAGCTATAGCTATCACGACTGGATTCGCGACAGCAGCCGCGATCCGTACGGTTTCTACGAGCGCTATCGCCACCACGTCATTGGCGGCGGCCTCATGGGACAACTCGAATTGACGCAGAAACTGGTCGCCACGGCCGATGTTCGTGCGGGCGCCATGGTGGGGTCGTCGATGACGCTGGCCGGCTCGCAGAATACCTTCAGCCTGGGTAACAAGCCGGTTGTCGTGGCGGGGTTCGGACTGGACTATGCGGTCGCGCGCAACTTCCACGTGAACGCAACCTACGAGTGGTCGCGTTTCCAGTACGGCCGCTCGAGCGTGACACAGGTGCAGCCGGGAGTGAACGCCTATGAACCCGATTCGAAGACGATCAACCAGACGTGGATGATCGGCGCAGGTTACGCGTTCTGACAAACGACAACGCCGCGCGGTCGGACGACGCGCGCGGCGTTGTTTTCCCGGCAGTGCTACCCCGGTGGCGTGCGATCAGGTCGCGCCTTCCACGTCCTCCAGGCTGAACGTCTCGGTGTGGTCGTTGTACGAGAAGATCTCGGCGTAACGGCCCCAGTTGATCGCGGTGTCGAGCGTTTCCTGCGCGAGGTCGTCCGACATCGAGTCTTCCAGTTCCTGCTCGAAACGAACGCGCGGCGCACGCTGCCCGCGACGCTCCTGCAACACCGAGCGGATCTTCGCGGCGAGCGGCACGTGACGCAGCAGGTGCTCAGCGAACAGCACTTTGCGCTCTTGCGTACTGACATCCACGAAACGCTTGCCGGCGGCGGTGAGGAGAATATCGCCCTCCTTGAGTTCCGCGAAACCCAACTGGTCGAGAATTTCCGCGACCGGGAAGAGGTCGTCGACCTCGAGCAGCAGGGTTTGGGCAATTTCCGGCAAGTCGGCGCGGCCGTTGTACGGCGGCCCGGCGAGCGCTTCGAGCAGACCGGCCATCAGGTTGGTCGACACTTCATGCAGCGGGCTCGACAACTCCAGCGGCATCTTCTGCGTGGTGTGCGCGTTGCGACGCGAGGTCATCAGCGCATAGATGTCGTCGACCATCTTGCGGAAGGCCGGAT
This sequence comes from Pandoraea apista, assembly GCF_001465595.2. Taxonomy (NCBI): domain Bacteria; kingdom Pseudomonadati; phylum Pseudomonadota; class Betaproteobacteria; order Burkholderiales; family Burkholderiaceae; genus Pandoraea; species Pandoraea apista. Next base: position 838,768 of record NZ_CP013481.2, read on the forward strand.
CGAGGCGGTTGCGGCGGTGCGGGAAGGGCACCTTGATTTCGGCGACCACGCGGCCCGGATTCGACGACAGCACCAGAATCCGGTCGCACATGAACACGGCCTCTTCAATGTTGTGCGTGACGATCAGGATCGACTTGATCGGCAACTGACGCTGGCTCCACAGGTCGAGCAGGTCGGTACGCAGTGTCTCGGCGGTGAGCACGTCGAGCGCGGAGAAGGGCTCGTCCATGAGCAACAGCGTGGGGTTGACCACGAGGGCGCGGGCGAAGCCCACACGCTGACGCATACCGCCCGAGAGTTCGCGCGGATACGCGTTTTCGAAGCCGTCCAGACCGATCAGATCGATGGCGGCAAGCGCACGGCGGCGGCGCTCCTTCGGCTCGACGCCAAGGGCCTCCAGACCGGCTTCCACGTTTTGCAGCACCGTCAGCCACGGGAACAGCGCGAAGGTCTGGAACACCATCGCCACGCCCTCGGGCGGGCCTTCGAGGGGTTGCCCGAGATAGCGGATGTCGCCCGAGCTGGGCTGAATCAGGCCGGCGATGATGCGCAGCAGCGTCGACTTGCCCGAGCCCGAACGGCCGAGCATGCCGACGATTTCGCCTTCGTGCAGTTGCAGATTCACGCCGTCGAGCACCTGGCGCTCGTCGCCGCCCTTGCGGAAGCCGCGGCTGACGTTGGCGAGCGAGAAGATCTCTTTTCCGGCAATCGGTTGGTGGGTATCGTTCGGCATCACGGTCCCTTCAATTCAGGCGAAGCTTGTTTTCAGCGATGGCGTACATGGGGCGCCACAGCAAACGGTTGAACAATACGACGAACAGCGCCATCACGGCGATGCCCAGCAAAATGCGCGGATAGTCGCCGGCGGCCGTGGTTTCGGCAATGTACGCGCCCAGGCCATGGGCGGCGAGCTTGTCGTCGCCCCATTGCACATATTCCGAGACGATAGAGGCATTCCACGCGCCGCCCGACGCCGTGATCGCCCCCGTCACGTAGTAGGGGAAGATGCCCGGCAACATGACCTGACGCCACCATTGCCAGCCGCGAATGCGGAAGTTGGTGGCGGCTTCCTTGAAATCGTTCGGGAAGGTTGTCGCCCCGGCAATGACATTGAACAGGATGTACCACTGCGTGCCCAGCACGATCAGCGGCGAGAGCCAGATGTCCGGGTTGGCGTGGAAATGGACGATGGCCACCACGAAGATCGGGAACAGCAGGTTGGCCGGGAAGGCGGCGAGGAACTGCGCCAGCGGCTGAATGCGTTCGGCGAGCTTGGGGCGCAGCCCGATCAGAACGCCCAGCGGCACCCAAATCACCGACGCAATGGCGATGAGCACCATCACGCGCACCAGCGTAATGAGGCCGAGACCGAACACGCGCAGAATTTCGGCGTAGCCCACCTCGGCCAGCACGAAGGCGCAGATCTTCCACGCGGCGGTCAGCCCCAGCACCACCAGTAGCACGGCCCACAGCCAGTCGATCACGCGAGAGAGCGGGGTTCTCGATTCGGAATGGATCGCGGCGGGCAACGAGATCGGCATGCGCATGCGTGCGATCGTGCGCAGCAACTTGCCGAACGGACGCAGCAGGAACTGAATCGCCCGGGTGCGTTGAATGACATTGAGCACCCACGACTCGGGAGCGGCCTGCGAGACCGTGTCTTCCAGACGGAATTTGTCGGACCACGCGACCATCGGCCGGAACAGGAACTGGTCGTAAATGACGATGACGACGACCATGGCCAGAATCACCCAGCCCACCGCTTGCAGATCGCGCTGCAGGATGGCCGTGGCGAGATACGCCCCAATGCCCGGCAGCGTGATGGTCTTGTCGCCGACGGTAATTGCCTCGGACGCCACCACGAAAAACCAGCCGCCCGACATGCTCATCATCATGTTCCAGATGAGGCCCGGCATGGAGTAGGGCACGTCTAGCTTCCAGAAGCGCTGCCATGGCGAGAGGCGCAAATTCACGGCCACCTCCGCCAGATCACGCGGCTGGGTGCGCATCGACTGATAGAACGAGAACGTCATGTTCCACGCCTGGCTCGTGAAGATCGCGAAGATGGCGGCGCATTCGGCGCCGAGCACGCGTCCCGGGAACAAGGCGAGGAAGAAGGTGACGGTAAACGAGATGTAGCCCAGCACCGGCACCGACTGAAGAATGTCGAGCATCGGCACGAGCAACTTCTCTGCGCGGCGGCTTTTCGCGGCGAGTGTGCCGTAGATCAGTGTGAAGAGCAGTGACGCGACCATTGCCGCGAGCATGCGCAGGGTGGTGCGCAGCGCATATTCGGGCAGATTGGCCGGGTCGAGCGAGATAACCTCGGTCTGCAAGTCGGCAAGCGGGGCCCAAGTCTGGCGAATGCCCGACGAACTGACCATCAGAAAACCGATGATGAGCGGGAAGGCAATGAAATCCCAGCGATTGGGCAGCAGGCGTCGCGCAGTGGCGGGGATGAACGGACGGGCTACGCGCGTCATCAAGACCTCGTGTGGATGAGGGTTCGGACGGATAACAAGACTGATACGTCGGTATGCGGCACGGCAGCGACGGTTGCACGTGTGCAGGGACGGCAGCGGATGCTACCAGATTGACCCGCAAAAAGATGTTAAAGCGCGGCGCTTACGCTGGCAAATCCGGACGCCGATGACTGACTGTGGTTTTTATGCTGCATTGCGGGAAAAGCTTGTTTTGATAGGCGATACGTGAGCGGGCCGCCATGTCGATTGGCCATGCGGTGGCGGCGTGTGCCGGGCGATTCGGCGGCGGCACGGGGATGAAAACGACACGTTGAAGATGTGAACTTTATTCGTGTTGCGCAGACCAATCCGCGCGGCTTGCTTCGTGCCGTGCGGTCGTGTAGTGTGCACCGCTTGATCGGGCCATGGCGCCTGTCGCCGGGCCAGCAGCGTGCCCTGCGCTCGTGTTGCTTGCCGGCCCGTCCCCTCACATTCCCAGACAAGCAAGGATGCGCCGCATGACGACGCCATTAGACGCGCGTTGCGAGCGTGCACGACAATTGAGTGCCGCCGGCCGGCTCGACGAGGCGATCGCCGAGTTGCGCGTAGTACTGAAACAATCCCCCGAATTTCTCCCCGCGCTCGAAGGACTTGCCTACGTCTCGCTACGTACGGGCGCCTTCGAATCGGCGGCCGACGCGTTCGACCGGCTGATCGCGCTGGTGCCGCAACCCGGCGCACAGGCCACCTTCGATGCGGCGATGGCCAGCCTTCAGGCCGGTCGTCAGATGCGTGCCGAGGCGCTGTTCGAGGCGACGGTGCAGCAGTCGCCGGACGTCATCGGCACGATGCACACCATTGGCATGACCTGGGCGCAGGCGGGCGACAGTGCCCGCGCGCTGGTGTGGTTCGAGCGCACCGCCGCCAAGGCGCCGGCGCTGTGGCAGGCCCATTTCAACCGTGGGCGAGCCCTCGGCGCGCTGGGTCGCTACGACGAAGAGATCGACGCTTACCGTCTCGCCAACGCCATCGCACCTCAGCAACCCGATCCGCTGGTGAACCTGGGCGTGGCGCTGCGCGAGCGCCATGCATTTGCCGATGCGTTGCAGTGCTTTCGCGAGGCCGTGAAACTCTCGCCCGAGCACGCCGGGGCGCGCACCAATCGCGCGCAGACCAATCTGCTGATGGGCGACTTCGAGCACGGCTGGCACGACTACGAATGGCGCTGGCACGACGGTGGCCAGCAGCGCCGCTTCAGCGAACGGCTCTGGGACGGCCGTGCGCCGCTCGCAGGCAAGACGGTGTTCGTCTATAGCGAACAGGGTTTCGGCGATACGTTGCAGTTTGTGCGATTCGTACCGCGTCTCGTCCAGATGGGCGCCAACGTCGTGTTGTCGGTGCAGGCGCCGCTCGTCACGTTGCTGGGCGGCTTCGCGCGCGGCGTGACGGTGCTTGGCGAGCACATGCCGGTGCCGTCGTTCGACTGGCAACTGCCGCTGCTCAGCCTGCCGCATCTGCTGAAGGTGGGTGGCAACGTGGCCGTGCCTATGCCTTATGTGCGCTCAAGCGCCGGACGGGAGATGATCTGGCGATCGATGCTCGGCGCCAAGCCTGAGGGCGCGTTGCGCGTCGGGTTCGTATGGCGCCCGCGTCCGTTCCCGCCGAACCGTGACGTGGCGCTTGAGCATTGGGCGCCGGTCTTCGGCACGAATGCGCAGTTCTACTCGTTGCAGGTCGACGTGACCGACGAAGAGCGCGCGGCGCTCGCCCGCTATCCCAATGTGCATGATATCGGCGCGAAGCTGAGCGACTTCGCGGAGACGGCAGCCGTCATTGCACAGATGGATCTGGTGATTTCGGCCGATACGGCCGCCCTGCATGTCGCCGGCGCGTTGGGCAAGCCCGTTTGGGGGCTGGTCAACTTCACCCCCGACTGGCGCTGGCAGTTGGCGCGCCGGGACAGCGACTGGTATCCGTCGCTCACGCTCTTCCGTCAGCCGCAGCGTGGCGATTGGGATACCGTGATGGCGCAGGTCAGCGCCGATCTCGCCGCCGCCGTGCAGACCGAGTCTGCGGCAGCGGCGGGGCAGCAAGCGCAAGGGGTAGTGTAGTCATCGGGGTTGCAGGCGGCGGTATCACGCTGCCTGCACCTGCTTCACCCGGCGTCTGTTTGCGTGTCGTCATCGTCACGCAAGCGCGTGTAGATGTTCCAGCTTGCGATGAACAGCGCAGCGATCAACGGTCCGATCACGAAGCCGGTCAGACCGAAGAGCGACATGCCGCCGAGGGTGGAAATCAGCACGACCCAGTCGGGCAGCTTCGTATCCTTGCCGACCAGAATCGGCCGCAGCACGTTGTCCACCAGACTCACGATGGTGCCGCAGAACGCAAACAGCACCACGCCCTTCCAGATTGCCCCCGAGAGCAGCAGCCACACCCCCACGGGCACCCACACGACCGCCGCGCCCACTGCCGGCAGTAGCGAGAGGAATGCCATCACCACGGCGGCGAGCACGTAGCCCTGAATGCCGAGTACCGCGAAGATGAAGCCGCCGAGCGCACCCTGCACCACCGCGACCGCGATGTTGCCCTTCACGGTTGCGCGCACGACCGTGGTGAACTGCCGGATCAACAGGTTCTTGTGACGCTCATCGAGGGGCAGGGCACGGCGCACCATCGCACCGAGTGCGGTGCCGTCGCGCAGCAGGAAGAACAGCAGGTAGAGCATTACGCCGAAGCTCACGAGCAATTGCGCCGTGTTCTGGCCGATGCTCACGAGGTACACCGCGACGAAGCGGCCGATCTGCGCCGCGCCGTCGCCGAGTTTCTGCTGGATTGCATTGACGTCTTGCACACCCGCGAGATCCATCACCCGGTGCACGCTCGCGGGCAGCCGGTCGAGCAATTGCTGGAAGGCGATCGTGAGTTGCGGCAGGTCGGTGCGAAAGCGAATGAGCGCTGTGCTGATTTCCTGCGTCAACATGCCGACGACGAGCGTGAGCGGCAGGATCACGATCAGCAGAATCAAGGCAAGCGTGGTGAGCGCGGCCAGATTCGGGCGGCCGCGCAGACGCGTCAGGATGCGGCGCTGCACCGGCTGAAACAGCACGGCGAGAATTGTCCCCCAGAAGACCGCGCCGAACAGCGGAAACAGAATCCAGCCGAACACGATCGTCACGACGAACAGCATGAGGTGGAAGAACTTGCGCTGGTCGCTACGACTCGACATGAGGTTTCCTCGCAGATGGCGGCGGCACGGACGGCTCGCCAGTGGTTCTTATATCAGAATCGGCCGTCGCGCCGATTTCACGGAGCTCACGGAGAATTTGCGCCACGAGCGGGTGACCTTCGCCGCGCCGCGAACGAATCGCGTGAATGTCCTCGTGAACGTCGTCGGGGCGGCCCAGCCAGCGCAAGCCGCGCAACAGCGATACGTCGCCCGCGCCGGCTTCGCTCAGCGGAAACACGCCCATACCGCGTGTGGCAAACACCGCCATGAGCGCACTGTCTTCAAATTCGCCGACGATATTCGGGCGAATGCCCTGCGTCTCGAACCATTGATCAAGCCGCGCGCGCAACGCCGAGTGACCCGTTGGCAGCAGTACGGGCAGGTCGGTCAGGCATTGCGGAAACGTGTCGCGCGACGGGTTGCGCACGAGCGACGCCGGACCGTACCAGTCGACCGGCGATTCGACCAGACGCTCGCTCGCCAGCCGCAAGGTCGGGTTGTAAGGCGCGGGCTGGCTCGCCAGCACCAGATCGAGCTTATGCAGTGCGAGTTCGGCAAGCAACTGCTCATGCTCGCCTTCGTGGCAGATGAGCCGGAGCGACGGGGTGTCAAGCACGGGGGCGAGGATCGCGTGCGCGGCCAGCTTGGAGATGCCGTCTGCCAGCCCGACCGCCAGCCGCGCGACCCGGCCGCTGGCGGCCTCGCGGACTTCGTCGGGGATCGACTGACCGAGGCGAAAGATCTCCTCGGCGCGCCGGAAGGCGGCCTGCCCGGGCTCGGTCATCGCTACGCCACGTCCGGCCGGCTTGAGCAACTGGTGGCCCAGCGATTTTTCGAGCTCGCGCACCTGCGCGCTGATCGTCTGCACGGCCATGTCGAGGCGCTCTGCCGCACGGGCGAAACCGCCTTCCTTGACGACGACCCAAAAATAGTAAAGATGGCGGTAGTTCAACATAATGAATTGACTTCGGAAAAACCGAACTGTTTTGAAGTATATAGCTGGTTTTTGCGAAGCAGTAGTTCGGAGATGATGCTGTCCTGAACCCGCACCTCACATTGTGTGCGGGATAACGAAGACGCACGGCCGCTGCCTGTGAGCGGCGAATGCGGCGATAACCCTACGGAATCTCTGGCGCACAAATGGACTATCTCTTTGCTTTGGCGGCCGACCCGGCGGTATGGGCGGCGCTTGTCACGCTGGTGGTCATGGAAGTCGTGCTTGGCATCGACAACCTGATCTTCATCTCGATACTGACCAACAAACTGCCGTTGTCGATGCGTGCGCGCGCGCAGCGCATGGGCATCGGTCTGGCGCTGGTCATGCGTCTGGCGTTGCTCGGCACGGTGGCGTGGATTGCCAAGCTGACGACCCCGCTCTTCGAGATGTTCGGGCACGGTTTCTCGTGGCGCGACCTGATCCTGATTGCCGGTGGCCTCTTCCTCGTGTGGAAGGCGACTAAGGAGATGCATCACCATGTGGCGTCGGCAACGGACGACGTACAGCATGGCGACGGCGCATCGACGGCGGGCGCGTTGGGGACGATCACTGCACGTGCCGCGGTGGTTCAGATTCTGATGCTGGACCTCGTATTCTCGATCGATAGCATCGTGACGGCTGTGGGCATGACCGAGCACATCCCGATCATGTTCATCGCGGTGATTGCGGCTGTGACGGCGATGTTGTTCATGGCGGGGCCGCTCTCGCGATTCATCGCGGCGAACCCGACGGTCGTAATGCTCGCGCTGGGCTTCCTGCTTGTGATCGGTATGACACTGATCGCGGAAGGTTTCGGGTCACATATCCCGAAGGGCTACATCTACGCGGCGATGGCATTCTCGGCGTTCGTGGAGGGAATGAACATGATGACGCGCCGTGCGTCGGCACGCCGCAAAGCAGAGAAGGCGCGCGTGCTGGACTGAGCGGTGCGGTGATGGCAGGGTGAATGAGGCGGCGCCGGTAACCATCGGCGCCGCTTTTTTTTGTCCCGAAGGTTCGGTTTTTTCGAACTTTGATGAATGAAAAAGCAGGTTTTTCGGTGGTGTGGGGCCCGATACATTGAGGACGTTGCCTTTCAAGTGACGGAGCGAAACGATGAAATGTCCTGTATGCGGTACCCCGGATTTACTGATGACGGAGCGTCAGGGAGTGGAGATTGATTACTGCCCGAGTTGTCGTGGCGTGTGGCTCGATCGTGGCGAGCTGGACAAGTTGATCGAGCGCACGGACGACGTGGCTGGCCGACCGGTGCCATCGGTCCATGGGAGCGATGGCAGGGGCGCGCATCAGCACGCTCGTCATCGTGATTATCGGGCAGACGCTCCGGATAAGTACCGGGAGGATCACCCGCATCGCAATACCCATCATGGCTACGATGATCGCCGTCGCCATTACGATCAGCCGCGCAAGAAGAAGTCGTTGTTCGAGATGTTCGACTTCGATTGAAAGTGATCGGATTGCTGAACGAAAAAAACGGCTTCCATTGCGGGAAGCCGTTCTTAAATTTGGTGGCGAATCAGGGAGATTCCGGGCTTTTTGTAAATCCCCTGATAAATCAACAACTTGCCATTCTGGCGGGTGGGGTTGCGAATGAAAAAGTGACACCCCAAGTGTCACACGTTCGCCCCCAATCGGCAAGTAGCGATCTGGCACTTGCGATTGGAGTCGTGTAACAATGAGTAAGGCAACGAGCCTGCCCGAATACATTTCTCGGAAATCGGGGTTTCTAAGGAGAGTTTATGGGTAAGTGTAAATATTGTGGGTCAACGACAACGGCAGGTGGTGGTTGCTCGAAGAGTCCAACGAAAACTCATGTAGTTTATGAACCGCTGAAATGTATTTATTGCGGTTCCAAGACAACGGCGGGTGGTGGGTGTAGCAAGAGCCCCTCAAAAGGGCATGTTGTCGACGCGGGGCCGAAGAAGTGCATTTACTGCGGGTCAACGACATCAGCAGGTGGCGGTTGTAGTAAGAGCCCCACAAAAGGGCATGTTCTGGGTGGTGGGATAATGTAAGCGGGGTATTTATGGAAATCTCAAAAGAAGATAAAAAGAGAATTAAGGCGCTTGCCTCCGAGGGTAAGACCATTTCTGATATTTGGGGACAATTCAAAAAAACTTACCCTGACGCGGAGTACGTAGATATTTATTGGATTGTTTATGGTTCAGGTGGTCAAAGTGCTTTGGGTGTTAAAAGAACAATCACAAACAGAATCAACGAACTTGTTACCCTGAAGGACAAAAATAGATTCAATGAGGTGGTGGACGAATTGCAGGAGCTCGTCAATCACCTCTACAAAGAGCATAAGAAAAACAGAGACAAGTTGGCAAAAATTCGGGAAGCTCTTGGAGAGTGAGATAATCAAAAAGCCAGTCGTGTGACTGGCTTTTTGTTTTGATTTCCAAGATTTGACTATTTCTAAAAATTTCTTAAATTGGAAATAACACCTTGCCGAGTGTATGAGGTCAATATAATCATCCGATTTAAAAAGTCAAGATTAAATTGCTCCATACTGGAAGGTGTGGGGCAATTTTTTTATCTGTCGACTACCGTTCACTGTTCGGGAAGTTGCCCAGCAACGCAGAAGGCTCGTCAAAATAAAAACTGACTGCGTATCTCCAACCAAAATTCCATAGGAGATAGACGATTGCGAACCATTGGAATTTATTCCAAGAGGGGTGCTAGAAGAGACGTTAGCAGAGCACAAACGAGAGGCGTAATCTCAGACCGTGCTAACGGGGACATTTAAGGTCCTGAACTGAGAAAGCGGAGCGCTTAAATCGACTCCCTCCGGGTATGTAGCAAAGTACTAAGCTCGGCATTGCCACCCACCACAGATTTAATTTTCTGGGGCAAGGGTGAGGCTTTGCCGGGCTTAGTAGTCTGAAAGACTAATAACCCGGTAAAGACTCAAAGACACATCAGTCTTTCGAAGAAAGACTATATAAAATACAGTACAAATTCAGCACAGAATACGATATAGAAAACCATCCATAGAGATCTGTACCCGCAGGGAAATAAAAGAATAGATAGAAATAAAACGGACGGCGAGCGATTAAATCGCGTTTTTTCGAGGTTTTTTGTATAGAATGCTGTCCTGCTCAGGGCCTGCCCTGTTTGGTTCAATTTCAGGAGTGGATTTATCCAAATTGGACCTAAACTCACCGAGGACCTTGGAAATTTCCTGCACTTCGTTTGGTGTTGGGTTGGGTGAACCTGTTAAAGCCTCCAACTGCATAGCCTGATAATCCAACTGGTCCAATAATTTGGCATTCTGCTTTGTGGTTTTATCCACCTCCAAAAATTCCTTGAGCCCAATAACTTTTTTTGCTTTGGCTGAAACCCTCGCAAAAATCGGCTTTAAAGTCGCCTGCAACTTAGCAGGATTGAGCCTGCCCCATAGCTTTACCTTTCCAACTTCCTCATAGAGTTCCCATAGGCTTTTGTGATACTCGGCATAAGCGGTTTTTGCTTTCTCCGCTTTGGCATAAAATTCCTTGATTGTGGTGTGGTGGGCTCGCTTGGTGGGATCTCCACGCTCAAAACCCAATGCCTCCACAGCCTTGTGGTACTTATCCTGATAGGCCGTCATTTTGGCTTTGCCGTCAAACCAGTACCCAGCACCTAACTTCTTGGTTTTTGGGTTCACAGGCTTAAAAATCACGTGAATATGAGGGGTTGTTTCGTCTTTGTGTAGCACCGCCAAGGCTATGTTGTTAGCACCCCATTCTTTGCGGGCAAAATCCATTGTAGATTTAACCCACTCATCTAATTGCCTTTTGTCTTTGAATTCAGAGGCCCCAAAAAAGACATCCACAAAACGGCAGGCATTCTTTTTTGTGCCCTTTGGCACCTCACAGAGGAAGCCCATAATGTCATCTTTTTTCTCTAAAGTGACATTTTTTGACGTCTTGGAGGGGTTCGAATTGGCGACATGAACCAATCGCAAATGGTGATTTATCAGGTAGGAGGCTGATCCAACGTTTGTGTACTTTTTTATTCTTGTTATCGCGTAATTTGCCATTGTTTTTCTTCTGCTACCTATTAAGCATAGCGTGAAAAAATGGCTTGGCAAATTATAGCGATTTGAGGTGTTTATCAACGTCAGTTGTACGGGGCAAGTACACCCCGTAACTCACTACGGGGTGCAAGCACCCCCACGGCACTTCGTGCCTGGCTCGTCCTGCGGAGCTAGAACCAAAAGCATGGGGCAGGCCCCTTGCCCCCTTCCGAATGCCAATAAAAAATGCCACTCTTCGGTGGCATTCTTTCTTGACACTCGGCCTGAATTTTTCTTCGCTGTACCTATCAAATTTGATAGTTGACGCAGGGAGAATAAGTGTTACTTCCGAATTTTTAGTGCCAGATTTCAATCGGGTACTCCAATTTATCGATTGCCTCTTTGAGTACGTGGATTGGTTTTTTCTTCTGGTAGTTCACGAAGTGAGGCGAAGATAGGTCAACCCTTTCTTGTTCGTAGTGCCCAACCAATCCCATAATGATCGCAGGGTGGATATTCAAATTTGTCATCTCGTTGACGAAATTTGACCGCAATGAATGGAATGTTTTTCTGTCGTCTGTAATTTTCAGGAGGTCCAGATAGTCACCAAAACGGCGTGAGATATTCTTTCCGAATCCATTTTTCCCGCCTTCGGTAGGGAGCTTGTCTGGGAAAAATACCATATCATATCCCACCTTGTTGGTGGCTTTGGTTTCATCCAAATAGTCCAAAAATTTCGATTCCAGTATGGCTTTGTGAAATGGAATCTTGCGTACGGAATTTTTGTTCTTGGCTATATCGGCGGTGATATCGAATACCCACACTCCCTCATGCTGGTAGATATGCTGAAAGGTCATGCTCGCAAGTTCATTCTGGCGAGCACCTGTATAGAGGGCAAGGAAGGGGAGCCAGTAATAATCCGGCTTGTCCATGAACTCACGGTAGGTGGACTCATTGAAGATTGCTTGCAGATCCTCGGTGGTCAATTCCTTGTATGAGCGAACCTGCTGTTTGAGCTTGGTTTTGTTTGAGATTTTGACCTTATCAAACGGATTGTCCGCAAAGTAGAGGTTGTTACCTATTGCGTATTCAAACAACGACCGCAGGAAAGATAGGCGAGAATTGATAATACTTGCCGATTTGCCTTCGGCAAGTATGCGATTCTTGTAGCTCACTGCCTCATTGGCGGTGTACTGATTAATATCGTGGTCGCCATAGAACCCTTGGAACTCGCTGTAAATGCGCTCTTTGTCGTAGAGGGTCTTTGGAACGTTGTCGAGTTTTTTTTCAACGAGATAGAGCGACACTACCTCGCTGAATGGTTTGCTCTTGGGTGTAACCCGTTCCCCTTGGGGCATGCCAACGGCAGACCTTTCCAAAGAGGCCCGCGCCGATTGAGCCAATACGGAGTTGATAGCCTCCTGTGCGTATTGTTCTCGCAGGCCCAGCTTGTCCAAAACGGCAGATAGGGTATCCAGATCGTGAGGTTTCACGTCCTTGAAATTCACGCCACCTGTGGGGCTGACTTCAATGTCCAGCTTGCGGAGCTTGTCTGGGTCAAAATCGGGAGTGGACATTGCTAGTTCCATGTTCAACCGTAAGGCGAACAGTCTAGCAATGCGGAAATCCTTTGTCCCCAGAGAGAGGCGGGTCTTGACCTTGTTGCGAATGACTCGCAGGTAGTAGACCCCATGACGGGACTGATAGAGGCGGGGCAACTTGTGCATGTGACACACCAAGTGACCCACCGAATGGCAAAAGGGCTTTGTAACCTATTGATTACAAAGCCCTTTTGGGTATTGGTGGCGAATCAGGGACTCGAACCCCGGACCTGCGGATTATGATTCCGTCGCTCTAACCGACTGAGCTAATTCGCCGTAGAAGAAAGATTATAGGTAGAGCCCTATAGGCTGTCAACACTTTTTTGCAGGCCAATGAAATCTGCAAAGGTGCCGTTCAGGGGGGGCCGGATCAGGTCTCGGAAAAGACAACGCCGGAACCCGAAGGTCCCGGCGTTGACGATCCATTTCAACCTGTCTGGTAGGTCACCCCATCAGTCGTTGGCGTAAATGTCGACGTCCTTGGTCTCCTTGATGAAGAGCATGCCGATGACGAACGTGATCAGGGCGATCACGATCGGGTACCAGAGGCCGGAGTAGATGTCGCCCTTGGCCGCCACGATGGCGAAGGCCGTGGCCGGCAGGAAGCCGCCGAACCAGCCGTTACCGATGTGATACGGCAACGACATCGACGTGTAGCGGATACGCGTCGGGAACAGTTCCACCAGCATCGCCGCAATCGGGCCGTAGACCATCGTCACGAAGATCACGAGAATCGCGAGCAGAACCACGACCATCGGCTTGTTCATCTGTGCCGGGTCGGCCTTCGGCGGATAGCCGTCAGCCTTGAGTGTGGCCGACATATCCGTTTCGAACGCCTTGGTCTTGTCCTTCGCGTCTGCCGCCTTGCCGTCCACCGACTGGATCACCTTGTCGCCGATTTTCACCGTCGCCATCGTGCCTGCCGGAGCCGCTTCGTTTTGATAGTTCAGACCGGCACGCGACAGATAGCTCTTCGCGATATCGCACGAACTGGTGAACTTCGACGTGCCCACCGGGTTGAACTGGAACGAGCACTCGTTCGGATCGGCGATGACCGTGATCGGCGAGCGCGCGGTTGCCGCTTCGAGCGCCGGGTTGGCATAGTGCGTGAGCGCCTTGAAGATCGGGAAGTACAGCAGCGCAGCCAGCAGGCAGCCAGCCATGATGATCGGCTTGCGACCGATCTTGTCCGACAGGGCACCGAAGAACACGAAGAAGGGGCTGCCGATCAACAGGCCCAGTGCGACCATGATGTTCGCGGTGTTGCCGTCCACCTTGAGCACCTGTGTCATGAAGAACAGCGAGTAGAACTGGCCCGTGTACCACACGACCGCCTGACCCGCCGTCAGGCCGACCAGCGCCAGAATCACGATCTTCAGGTTCTTCCATTCGCCGAACGATTCCCGCAGCGGCGCCTTCGAGCCCTTGCCCTCGGCCTTCATGCGCTGGAACGCCGGCGATTCGCTCAGTTGCAGACGAATCCACAACGAGACGAGCAGCAGCACGATCGAGAGCACGAACGGAATACGCCAGCCCCACTCACCGAACGCCTCTTCACCCATCGCCATGCGGGTGCCGAGAATCACGAGCAGCGAGAGGAAGAGACCCAGCGTGGCAGTCGTCTGAATCCACGACGTATAGAAGCCGCGACGGCCGTGCGGGGCGTGCTCGGCCACATAAGTGGCAGCACCGCCGTATTCGCCACCCAGGGCCAGACCTTGCAGCAGACGCATCGCGATGAAGATCACCGGTGCGGCAATCCCCCACGATGCGTAGCCCGGCAACAGACCGACCACCAGCGTGGAGAGACCCATCAACGTGATGGTCACAAGGAACGTGTACTTACGGCCGACCAGGTCACCGATGCGGCCGAACACGATGGCGCCGAACGGACGCACCGCGAAGCCCGCCGCAAACGACAGCAGCGTGAAGATGAATGCCGCCGTCGGATTGATGCCCGAGAAGAAGTGTCTGCTGATGAAAGCGGCCAACGAACCGGCCAGATAAAAGTCGTACCACTCGAACACTGTGCCCAGCGACGACGCGAAGATGACCTTCCGTTCCTCTTTGGTCATCGGCGCATGCGTAGCGGCTGTCGTTGCAGTAGCCATGCGGTTGTCTCCTGTAATGTAAGCACGCCCCTGGGTCGTGCCCGGGCCGTTGCAACTGATTATTGGAGGACAACCTTACCGCCGTCTGACGCCAAACTGACTCGAACCTTACGTTGCTAGGGACTTACCCTCGACTTTGGTATGAAATCGACCGCGTTTCGCGTGTTTTCGTCATGCATGCGGGTTTTCGATAGGCGCGTCTGCGAGCGGGAATGTCACCCGGATGAGCGTGCCGGTTGCTTCGGGGTGCTGGGCGTCGACATGGTCGAGCACGCTTACATCGCCCCGATGAATCTGAACGATCTCACGCACGATGGCCAGCCCCAGACCGCTGCCATCGCTGTCGCTGCCGAGAATGCGATAGAAGCGCTCGAACACGCGCGGACGCTCCGCTGCCGGAATGCCCGGTCCCGTGTCTTCCACCTCGAGATGGATGAAGCCGTCCGACGCCTCGTGCCGCAGGCGAACCGTGACTTTGCCGCCCGGTGGCGTGTAGCGGATCGCGTTGTCGATCAGATTGTTGAGCAGTTCGCGCAGCATCACCGGTTGGCCCGACAGATGCACCGGGAACGGCGGCTCCTCGAAGCCAAGGTCGATCCGTTTGGCGAAGGCCGCCTGGAACCAGTCCTGCATGGCACTGCGGGCGAGCACGCTGAGGTTGACCGGCGTGAAGGCGGCGGCGTCGTTCGCGCTGTTCTCTGCACGGGCCAGCGCCAGCAACTGATTGACGAGACGCGCCGCCTGTTCGGAACTCACCGCGATTTGCGAGAGCGAACGGCGTAGTTCGTCAGGAGATGTCTGACGCAAGGCGAGTTCCGCTTGCATGCGCAGTCCGGCCAGCGGTGTCTTGAGCTGGTGAGCGGCGTCGGCGATAAAGCGCTGCTGGAGCTTCATGTTCTGTTCGAGCCGTCCGAGCAGATCGTTCAGCGAGCCCACGAGCGGCGCGATCTCCGGCGGCGCCTGTCGCGCTTCGAGCGGTGACAGATCGTCGGGGCGTCGGGCGCGAATGTGTTCCTGCAAGGCATGCAGCGGCGCGAGACCGCGCGACAGACCGAACCATACGAGGATGATGGCCAGCGGCAGAATCACAAACTGCGGCAGGATCACGCCTTTGATGATTTCGTTCGCCAGTTGACTGCGCTTGTCGAGTGTCTCTGCAACCTGCACGAGCGCCATGCTGCCCGGCGGCGCTATGCGGGGCAGATCGACATAGGTGAACGCGACGCGGATGTCGTTGCCGCCGACGCTTTCGTCTCGAAACTGCACGACACCCGGCTGCGGGCGATCATCTTCATGCGGCAAGGGGAGTTCCGCCGTGCCGGCCACCAGTTCCCCCTTCGCCCCGAGTACCTGGAAGTAGACGCTGTCGGTGGCGTCGGCGCGCAGCAGATCGCGCGCGGGCATGGGGAGTGTCAACGTGACTTGTCCACGATCCGAGTGCACTTGCTGGGCGAGCACGTAAGTATTGGTCTCGAGCGCCCGGTCGAACGGGCCGTTGGCAATCGATTTCGCGACGAGATACGTCACGGCAATGCTCATCGGCCAGAGCAGCAGCAGCGGCGCGAGCATCCAGTCGAGGATCTCGCCGAAAAGCGAGCGCGGCGGCGGCTCGGCCTCGCGCTCGAGCGGCGCGCCGAAGCCCGGTCGCACGAAAGGATCGGCGTAGGGATCGAACGGGTCGGTGTCGTCGGTCGGCGAGGCGGCCGCGTTGGGTGCGTTGGACGTGTCGGCGCCGCGTCTTGCGGACACGCCGTCTGCCGACTGCACTGGAGGAGACGAGGCGTCCGGGTCCGCTAGGGTGGCGCGATGGTGGTGGCGAAAGCTCAGACGCATCGGACGGGAAGACTAAAGAGGCTGGAACGGCTGACGCCGCAAGCGACGCACTAGGCCGCGTTGGCGGGCGCGGCGGCCGGCTTCTCCAGACAATACCCCAACCCACGGATCGTGGCGATGCGTACGCCGCTGGGCTCGATCTTCTTGCGCAGCCGATGCATGTACACCTCGATGGCGTTGTTGCTGACCTCTTCACCCCAACCGCACAGATGATCGACGAGTTGCTCCTTGGAGACCAGCCGGCCGGTACGCAGCAGCAGGACTTCGAGCAATTCGAGTTCACGGGCAGACAGGTCGAGCATTTGCTCGTTGATGTAGGCGGTGCGTCCGACCTGATCGAAACTGAGCGGTCCGTGGCGAATGACCGTGGAGCCGCCGCCCGCGCCTCGCCGGGTCAACGCACGCACGCGGGCTTCGAGTTCGGCCAGCGCGAAGGGCTTGGCCATGTAGTCGTCTGCGCCGAGATCGAGACCCTTAACGCGGGCATCGACGCTGTCGGATGCCGTCAGAATCAATACGGGCAGATGGGAATTACGGGCGCGCAGCCGGCGCAGAACTTCGTGACCGGGCAGGCGTGGCAAACCGAGGTCGAGAATCAGCAGATCGAACGTCTGGGCGGAGAGCGCGGAGTCGGCTTCAAGCCCCGTCTTGACGTGATCGACGGCGTAGCCCCCCTGACGCAGCGAGCGGGTCAGGGCGTCAGCCAGAATGCTGTCATCCTCTGCGATGAGAATTCGCATGGGCGTGATAGGCTTGTGTAGGCACCGTCGCCTGACGGCAGCGGTGTGTCTCCTGTGATGTTGCGGCGCGTGGTTCGCGGCTTTTTTTGTCGTTTCGGCGCTTTCGGACAACAGGCACTTGCAAAGAGCACTGGTTTTTTATACAGTACTGGCATTCACGCCTCACTCGAGCCGTCTCGCTCATCATATCAAAGGACGATTCATGGAAGAAAGCAAGAAAGGGTCTGCCAATCTGTCGGCCGAGAAAGGCAAGGCGCTTGCCGCCGCCCTCGCGCAGATCGAAAAGCAATTCGGCAAGGGCTCGATCATGCGTCTGGGCGACGGCGAGGTCGAAGCGGACATCCAGGTCGTCTCGACCGGCTCGCTGGGCCTGGACATCGCGCTTGGCGTGGGTGGCCTGCCGCGCGGCCGCGTGATCGAAATCTACGGACCGGAATCGTCGGGTAAGACCACGCTGACGCTGCAAGTCGTGGCTGAAATGCAGAAAATCGGCGGCACCTGCGCGTTCATCGACGCAGAGCACGCCCTCGACGTCGGATACGCAAGCAAGTTGGGCGTCTCGGTGCCGGATCTGCTGATCTCGCAGCCGGACACGGGCGAGCAGGCGTTGGAAATCGCCGATGCGCTGGTGCGCTCGGGCTCGATCGACCTCATCATCATCGACTCGGTCGCGGCGCTGGTGCCGAAGGCCGAAATCGAAGGTGAGATGGGCGATTCGTTGCCGGGTCTGCAAGCACGTCTGATGTCTCAGGCTCTGCGTAAGCTGACTGGCACCATCAAGCGTACGAACAGCACGGTGATCTTCATCAACCAGATTCGTATGAAGATCGGTGTGATGTTCGGCAATCCGGAAACCACGACGGGCGGCAATGCGCTGAAGTTCTACTCGTCGGTGCGTCTGGACATTCGCCGTATCGGTTCGATCAAGAAGGGTGACGAGGTCGTCGGTAACGAAACCCGCGTCAAGGTCGTCAAGAACAAGGTCTCGCCGCCGTTCCGCGAAGCCATCTTCGATATCTTGTACGGTCAGGGGATCTCGCGCGAAGGCGAAATCATCGATCTGGGCGTGAACGCCAAGATCGTCGAAAAAGCCGGCGCCTGGTACAGCTACAACGGTGAAAAGATCGGTCAGGGCAAGGACAACGCGCGTGAGTTCCTGCGTGAAAATCCGGAGATTGCCCACGAGATCGAAAACAAGGTGCGTGCATCGCTCGGCGTGACGGCGATCAACGAGACCGGCGAGATCGAAGAACAAGACGAGGCCTGATAGCCTCCGCTTCGGAACGGCAACGCGAAGCCTTGCGGCGTCGCGTTGCCGTTTTTGTTTTCTAGTTCAGTCCTGATTGCGCCACGATGACGTCATGATCAATCGCCGTCCTCCCCGAGACCCGGAGGTACCGCCGCCCCCACCGGGGGACGAGGCCGTTTCGGTCAAGCGATCGCGCAAGCCCGTGCTCAGCCTCAAGGCGCGTGCGCTCTCTTATCTTGCGCGTCGGGAATACAGCCGGACTGAGCTGCGCCGCAAGCTCGTGCCGTTCGCCGATGCCGAGGACCCCGAAGCGCTCGATCGCGTGCTCGACAGTCTTGAGCAAGAGCGTTGGCTGTCCAACGAACGGTTTGCGGAAAGTGTGGTGAACCGGCGTGCATCGCGTATGGGCACGACACGTATCGTCAACGAACTCAAACAACATCAGGTCGACGCCGAGACAGTCGCGGCCCTCTCGGAACAGTTGCGGAGTACGGAACTGGCGCGTGCCCGTGCCGTATGGCAAAAGAAGTTCGGCGAGGTCGCCACCACGCCCGAAGCGCGTGCCAAGCAGATGCGCTTTCTCGCTTCGCGCGGTTTTTCACGTACCGTTATCAGCAAAATCGTACGTGGTGCCGACGAATTTTCGGACGATTTTTAACGCACGTTGCATCACTTTCGTGATGGATGTGCAGTCATTCATCGTTAAAGCGACGACGTTGCCACCCAACGGGCAACCCGCATGAATGCTGGAGTGACAAGACGATGAATCTCGCGTGACGCGTCGCGCCACGGTTATCGCGATATGGCATCGCACCATGCGTCCGTCGATGTCGAGATTTCGATAACCCGACCGATGGGTCGGGTAATGAGGCCTTATGCAGCGGGGTTCTGCTGCGCTGCGGCAGAGTGTGCCGTGGCCTATGCTAGAATCAAGATCTTTCTGCGTTCATGCATTGCACACTCTCGCATGCCGCTCTCTGAGCCTGCCTCTCGTACCCTGCGTCACCGCCGCACGATCGCTGTCGAAGCGTATTCGCGCGAGGATGGCCTATGGGACATCGAAGCCCGTCTAACCGATCATAAGGATCGGGATTTTGCATTGGCGACGGGCCTTCGCAAGGAAGGGACGCCAATTCACGAGCTTTGGCTGCGGTTGACGATCGATGAGAATTTCGAGGTGCATGATGCCGAGGCCGTTTCCGACTGGGTGCCCTATCCTGGCATTTGCGATCAGATCGGCACCGAATACCGTCAGTTGATCGGTCTTAACCTGCGACGCGGCTTTCGGCACGCGGTTCGCGAGCGCCTTGGCGGCGCGGCAGGTTGTACCCATCTGACAGAACTTTGCAGTGTCCTGCCTACGGCAGCGATTCAGGCCTTTGCCGGGGTGGTGATTCATACCCCCGATACAGCGCTCAAGGCCGCCAACGATGCCGAGACTTCGGTACCTCCTTTCCAACTCGGACATTGTCACGCCTTGCGGTTTGATGGCGAGGCAGTGCGCCGGTTTTACCCGCGCTGGTTCAACGGCCGCGCAAACGATCGAGCGAACGAGCCCACGACGCCCGCCACAACAGAAGCGGTGCGCGATGGTGCCTCGACTCGCAAGCTCGAACCCAAACTTCCAACTCAGCAAGAAGGGAATCACGCATGAAGATTCATGAGTATCAAGGCAAGGAAATCCTCCGAAAATTCGGAGTCGCGGTGCCCCGCGGCATTCCGGCGTTTTCCGTGGACGAGGCCGTGAAGGCAGCCGAAGAACTCGGCGGTCCGGTTTGGGTGGTCAAGGCCCAGATTCACGCAGGCGGTCGCGGTAAGGGCGGCGGCGTGAAGGTTGCCAAGTCGATCGAGCAAGTGCGCGAATACGCCAGCCAGATCCTCGGCATGCAACTGGTCACGCACCAGACCGGTCCGGAAGGTCAGAAGGTCAATCGCCTGCTGATCGAAGAAGGCGCCGACATCAAGAACGAACTGTACGTCAGCCTGGTGGTCGACCGCATCTCGCAAAAGATCGTGCTGATGGGTTCGAGCGAAGGCGGCATGGACATCGAAGAAGTCGCCGAAAAGCACCCGGAACTGATCCACAAGGTCATCGTTGAGCCGTCCGTTGGTCTGACCGACGCGCAAGCCGACGATCTGGCCAAGAAGATCGGCATTCCCGATGCTTCGATCTCGCAAGCCCGCACGATTCTGCAAGGTCTGTACAAGGCCTTCTGGGAAACGGACGCCTCGCTGGCCGAAATCAACCCGCTGAACGTGAGCAGCAACGGCACGGTCACCGCCCTGGACGCCAAGTTCAACTTCGATTCGAACGCCCTGTTCCGTCACCCGGAAATCGTTGCGTACCGCGACCTGGACGAAGAAGACCCGGCTGAAGTCGAAGCCTCGAAGTTCGATCTGGCTTACATCTCGCTCGACGGCAACATCGGTTGTCTGGTGAACGGTGCCGGTCTGGCCATGGCCACGATGGACACCATCAAGCTGTTCGGCGGCGAGCCGGCAAACTTCCTGGACGTGGGCGGTGGCGCCACGACCGAGAAGGTCACCGAAGCGTTCAAGATCATGCTGAAGAACCCGAACCTGACCGCCATTCTGGTCAACATCTTCGGCGGCATCATGCGTTGCGATGTGATCGCCGAAGGCGTGATCGCAGCCTCGAAGGCCGTCTCGCTGAAGGTGCCGCTGGTCGTGCGCATGAAGGGCACGAACGAGGACCTGGGCAAGAAGATGCTCGCCGAATCCGGCCTGCCGATCATCTCTGCGGACAGCATGGAAGAAGCTGCCCAGAAGGTTGTCGCGGCTGCCGCAGGCAAGTAACCAGAACAGTCGAAGCCGCAGCGGCGTGCCGCCCTCAGGGGTTGCGCGAATGCTGCCCGGCAACCGGATGAAGGAAATCAAGCAATGTCGATTCTGATCAACAAAGATACAAAGGTCATCACCCAGGGTATCACTGGCAAAACCGGCCAGTTCCATACCCGCATGTGCCGCGAATACGCGAACGGCAAGAACGCGTTCGTCGCTGGCGTGAACCCGAAGAAGGCTGGCGAAGACTTCGAGGGCATTCCCATTTTCGGTTCGGTCAAGGACGCCAAGCAACAGACCGGCGCGACCGTGTCGGTGATCTACGTGCCGCCCGCAGGCGCGGCCGCCGCGATCTGGGAAGCCGTCGAGGCCGACCTGGATCTGGCGATCTGTATCACGGAAGGTATCCCCGTTCGTGACATGATCGAAGTGAAGGACCGTATGCGTCGCGAAGGTCGCAAGACCCTGCTGCTCGGCCCGAACTGCCCGGGCGTGATCACGCCGGACGAACTGAAGATCGGCATCATGCCGGGTCACATCCACAAGAAGGGTCGTATCGGCGTGGTGTCGCGTTCGGGCACCCTGACGTACGAAGCCGTGGGTCAGCTGACCGCGCTGGGTCTGGGCCAGTCGACCGCCGTTGGTATCGGTGGCGACCCGATCAACGGTCTGAAGCACATCGACGTCATGCAGATGTTCAACGACGATCCGGATACGGACGCCGTGATCATGATCGGTGAAATCGGTGGCCCGGACGAAGCGACGGCCGCCGAGTGGATCAAGGGCAACATGAAGAAGCCGGTCGTCGGCTTCATCGCAGGCGTGACGGCGCCCCCGGGCAAGCGCATGGGCCACGCCGGCGCGCTGATCTCGGGCGGTGCCGATACCGCCGAAGCCAAGCTGGAAATCATGGACGCCTGCGGTATCAAGGTGACCCGTAATCCGTCGGAAATGGGCCGCCTGCTCAAGGCTGCGCTGTAATTCCCGCCGGATGACCGCATCGCGGCCGCTGGAACCGGCGGCTGTGTAATCGGTCAGGAAAAAGGGAGCTCGGAGCATCGGGCTCCCTTTTTTGCTATTGCGTTTCCTAAGTCATTCGTTTGACTCGTCTTATTCGTTCCCGAGGATATTCCCGCCATGCTTGCGTTTTTTGCCGAGCTGAACTGGGCCGCGGTCCTGCAGATCATCATGATCGACATCCTGCTGGGTGGCGACAATGCCGTGGTGATCGCGCTCGCCTGCCGCAACCTGCCGGCCAAGCAACGGTTGCAGGGAATCATGTGGGGAACGGTGGGCGCCATCGTGTTGCGCGTGATTCTGATCGCGTTCGCCGTGACGCTGCTTGCGGTGCCGTATCTCAAGGCACTGGGTGGCCTGCTATTGCTCTGGATCGGCACCAAGCTGCTGGTACCCGACCAAGACGCTCATGACAGCGTAAAGCCGGCCGACAAGCTCTGGACCGCCATCAAGACCATCATCGTGGCCGATCTGGTGATGAGCATCGATAACGTGATCGCGATTGCCGGTGCGGCAGAAGGAGCTGCCGATCATCATCAACTGCCGCTTGTGATCTTCGGTCTGCTCGTGAGCATTCCGCTTATTGTCTGGGGCTCGCAACTGGTGCTCAAGGCCCTCGACCGGTTTCCGTTTATCGTCATGGCGGGCGCTGCACTGCTCGGCTGGATTGCGGGCGGCCTGATCGTCTCTGACCCGGGCATCGGGCACTTGTTGCGCCTGCCGGGGGCTGCCGCCGACTACACACACTACTTGGCGTCCGGTATCGGCGCCGTGCTGGTCGTAGTGCTGGGGCTCATACTCAAGCGCCGTAGCGAGGCACGTCAATTGCGTGCAACCTCTTCGGAATAATCGAGTCCATTGCCGGGACTGCCGTTCTTGGTCGCTGGTGACTTTCCCGGGAGAATTGCTCCCCGATCGGACGAATCGTCCTGCCTTGGATTAGGACGATTCTCCCACCCGTACGGCTCCGCCCGATTTTGATCTGCGGCAGGGCGTTTGCCGTTGGGGCTGTGGCATACTCCGCCCACTTCCCCCCGATGTCCCTTTTGTTTTCATTGTTTTCGCAGGGAGTTACACAATGCGTCGTTTCGGCCACCGGACTACCGGTATCGCCAAATCCCGGGGTTTTACCCTGATCGAGCTGATGATCGTGCTGGCGATTATCGGCGTGTTGGTCACGGCAGGGGTTCCGTATCTGCAGAATTATCTGGTGCGCGCACGCGTGGTCGAAGGGTTGGGCGTTGCTGCCTCGGCCAAGGCACTCGTGAGCGAGAATGCCATGCATGGCGCGCCGTTCAACAGCGGCTGGCAGGCGCCGAGCGCGACTGACAATGTCAACTCGGTGAGCATCGACTCCGTAAGCGGCAACGTCACGGTCGCCTACACGCAACGCGCGGGCGACGGTGCCCTCGTGCTGGTGCCCACGAGCGCCGGTGCGGATGGTGTCTCCAAAGTGTTGGCGCCGGGCAAGGCGCCGGAAGGCCAGATCGTGTGGACGTGCTACGCCCAGGGCCGTGAAGGTGCGCCGAATGGGGCGACCTTGCCGGCCAAGCTGGCACCGCAGGAGTGCCGCGGCGCGGCGGCCAAGGGGAACTGAATCCGGTTCGCGCAGGGTCGTAGCGTGTCGCATTTCGTCACACGACACGGCCTGCGGCGAATGCGGATTCGTTGACGGCGTATTCACGTGCGTCAGGCATGAAATGGCTGCCCCCGGGCGGCCATTTTTCGTTATGCTTGCGCATCTTCCAACCGGTGCACTGCACGGCGGCGATCTTGTTTCCTCCTCTGCTACTTTCGATGATCGGGCTCACGGTAGCCTTGATCTGGGCCTTGCCCTATAACCTCGTCAAGCACACATACCCGATTTCCACGTTCTATTCGGAAGCGCTGACGTTTTCGCTCTTCGGTGTGCTCGGCTTGCTCGCAATGATTGCCGTGTGGCAACGCGACGGACGGGTGCTTCGCATGCCGCGCGTGACCTGGATGCCGCTGGCGTTCGTGGCGGTCATCCTCGTGCAGCGGGCCACGATGGCGACCGAGCTGCCGCAACTGATGATGACGGCGTTGCTCTACGGCGTGGCCATGATCGTGGCGGTGAACGCAGGCTTCTGGCTCGCGCAACTGGGCTGGCGCAATGTCCTCATGCGATGGAGTGCTGTAGCGCTCACGCTGGGCGGGCTGTATGCGGTGGGTGCACAGGTCTTGCAGGCGTTCCATCTGGAAGGCAACGTGCCGTGGCTGGTGGCCAAGTATTCGGTGACGGTCGCACGGCGGCTGTTCGGCAACATGTATCAGCCGAATCATCTGGCGACGTATTTGTCGCTCGCCAGCGCGGGGGCTTTCTATCTCTGGTATCTGCGCAAGCTGCCCGCGTGGCTTTGGCTGGTTGCGTGCGCCGCGTTCGATATCGGGATCTGCCTGACCGGGTCGCGCACGCCGTGGCTGCAACTCGCGCTGCTCTCGGCATCGGGCTTGTGGCTCGTATGGGGAGAGCGCACTGAGCCAACGCGCAACATGCGCCGGTCCACGCGCTGGTTCGTGCCGGTTGCGATCTTGCCGTTGCTCGCGTTGATGACGATGCTGGTCGGCTGGGCGAACGCGGCCTGGGGATTGCAGCTCGATGGCAGCGCCGTGGCTCGCATGCAGCAGGCCGGTCAGGTGACCGGGCGGCTGAATCTGTGGGAGTACGGTCTGGCTATCTTCCGCGAGCACTGGTGGCTGGGGGCCGGATGGTCGAATTACATCGACGCTCAATTTGCCCTCGTCGATAAGCTCGGCCCGGTCGAGATGGCCGACAATGCCCACAACGTGCTGCTCGACCTGCTTGCGAAGACGGGCATTGTCGGCACGTTGGCGGTGCTGGTGCCGCTGGCGTTCTGGTTTGCGCGCGCCGTGCGCGGCATCAAGACGCCGCCGATCGCGCTCGCGTTCGTTTTGCTCGGCATGCTCGCCATCCATGCCATGCTGGAGTATCCGCAGCACTACGCGTTCTTCCTGTTGCCTGCGTTGTTCCTGCTGGGTTTTTGTGAGACGAAGCAGATCGACAGCGTTTCGTCGACAGCGACCGGCGCGATCAATGGTGTGATCCTGCTATTCGCGTGCGTGGCGATTCCCTGGCTTTTTCAGGACTATCAGCGTGTCGAAGTGGCGTATCGCGCCGGCAAGATCGACACGTATCGCACCGATCCGGCGCTCTTTTTTGCACTCTACGGCGACTACGCGGTCACGGGGGCGTTGTTCCTTAACCGGGATCAACTCGACGAAAAACTGGCGGCCCACCGCGAAGCGCTGGCGCTCGGCGCCGGGCCAACGATGATCAAGCGTTACATCGTGCTGCTGGCCCTCGCAGGGCGCGACGACGAGGCCCTGGAAGACATTCGCCGTTTGAAGAACTACAACTCGGCGATTTTCGAAGGGCAGTACGCCGCATTGGTTCGCATGTTGCGAGCGCAGGGTGATGATCTGGCACCGTTCGTCAAGCGTGTGATCGGTGTGTGGGGACGCCCGAAAGGCGATGCCGACGACGACGCGATGGTGTCGCCGCAAGGCAAGGCGCGCGAACTGTCGTAGTCCCGTCGACGGCGCGTTGCGCGTAGTCACAAACAAACGCCCGCGATGTTCGCGGGCGTTTGTTTTGCGGCACTTCCCATCGATGGGTTCAGCCTTCGGGGGGGGGCGTTCTCCTGCTCGGCCTCTTCGCTGCGTGCCCAGAAGAACCGGTCGGGGAAGTGGCGCCCCATGCCCGGACGGAACGCATTCTCCAGCACCTGTTGTAAATACTCCTGTGCTTCGCGGACCGCCTCGGGCACGGCAAGACCGTTGGCGAGCATGGCCGTGACAGCTGCCGCCAGCGTGTCCATGGCGCCCGCTACGTTGTGCGGAGGGCGATCCCAGGCGTCTTCGCGCACGATGCCGCCATCGGCGTAGAGCGTGTGCGTGAATTGCGGCGCGTTGCTGTCGCTCACCAGAATGAACTCGCAACCGTTTTCCAGCAGGATGGAGACCGCGTCGTCGAGCGAGATATTCTCGTTCTCCGTAACCGTCTGCGCCAGAGCGACGGCGCTGGCCGGGCTCACCACGAGCACACTAGCCTGCGGCACGAGCAGACTGGCCGTCGCCTCGCGCAATTCGTCGGCCGAGAGCAGATGCTCGCCGGCCAGTCCGAAATCGGGCGCCACCACCAGGGGCGTTTCGTCGTAATCGGCTACGATTTCCGCAATCGCTGCGACATTTTCGGCGTTGATGGCGCTGCCGACCTTGAAGGCGGCGACCGGCATATCTTCGAGCAGCATGCGTGCCTGATCGGCGATCCAGTCCGGGTCGATCGGCTGCACTTCGTCGCAAGCACGCGAGTCTTGAGAAGAGTAGCCGGTCAGCACCGACACGCCGTAGCCGCCCATGCTGGCGAAGGTCAGCAGGTCGGCCTGAACGCCCGTTGCCGAAGTCGGATCGGAGAGCCCGAAGGTCAGGAGAATGGGAGGGGATTCAGTGTGCATGGAAGCAGGATAGACGGCGATCTGGTCAGGCCTTGGGTTCGTTGGTACCATCACGCCTTAAATGCCCGTTTCGGGGCGCTGAAAAGCGCCGTGGGCAACACCTGTCCGGACAATATCCCGGCAGGGTTCCCACAACACCGCACTGCATCTCTGCCGGCGGGACCCGAAGCGGTTGACAAGCCATTGTAACGGAACGCTCGTCGCTGAAGAAAGAATGGAATACAAGAGCTGGATGTGCCTCATTTGCGGTTGGATTTATGACGAAGAGGCGGGTTTGCCCGACGAGGGCATTGCCCCTGGCACGCGCTGGGACGACGTACCCATCAACTGGACCTGCCCCGAGTGCGGCGCGCGCAAGGAAGACTTCGAGATGGTGCAGATCTGAGGATGGGCGGCCCAGCCGCCTGTTTCTCCGAGATCCCCGCGTGTTCGCTGCGTTCTCCGATGTCTGCGAACGCCGTTAAGCCGTCTGCACGGCGCGGCGCTCGACGATCCGTCCGGCGATTCGTCCGGCAGGTGACGCAGCGAATTTTCCGCCCGAATTCACGAAGACCGGCCACACGGCCAGGAGATGGCCTATGGTGACGCCGCAAACGCCTTCCGACACCACCATCAACAGCCCCGGAACCGCCGCGCGCGAGACCCGCGATACGCGTGATACGACCCCCTTGTGGCGCCTGCCCGAGGTGGCCGAGGCACTGACCGAGGCGTCCGACGCCTGGTCGGACGGCCCGGCCGCCGCGCTAGGGCCGTTGCGACGGGCCAATCGTCTGCTCCAGTCGAGCGGCCACGCAGACTGGGCGCTGCACGGCGAGCGCCTTGTTCAGGCGATAGCCGAGGCGGCCTATGGCCAGCCGGGCGGTCAGGACGCGCAGCGCAATGCGCTACGCCAGTTCGAGCGCGACATCTGGCAGGCAGGGGTGAGCCCCGCTGCCGCACCCAAATCCGCATCCGTCGATACGGCGACTGCGTCCGAGAACTGGTCGGGTGCGCCGTCGCCGGGCGAACTTCGGATGGCGGGGTGGGTGGTGGCCCACCCGCGACTTCATGGGTTGCCTGTCGGGACCGCTCCGCTGCGTGCTGACGTCGAGCGGGTTCTGCTGCGCCTGCTGCGCCCTGATGCTGACGCGACCGACACGACGGCCGCGCTGGCACAACTGGCCGATCTCGCGGCCGATCTCCACCGGGCGGGGGCGACGGCACCGCTTGATTACTGGCGTCTGGCCGCCGCGTGGCTGCGATTCGCGCGCGCTCCGCTGAGTCTGGCCGATAAGCGCCAGATCGGGCGAATGAATCTGGCGCTGCGCAAGCAATTGACTCGTCCGAGCGCGCCGGGCGACGCCCAGAGCGCATCGACCGCAACTGCGGGGGCGGGCACAAAGGGGGCGGGCGAGGCGGTGCCCGGGCACGATCTGCTCGAGGCCCTCGCCACGTGGCATGCACAGGCCCCGGATAGCTGGCTGGGCACGCTGCTGGCCGATTTTGGCGTGCTGCGCCGACCCGGCCATCTGCCTGAGCCATTGGCCGACGCCGCCCAAGCGGCGCAGAAGCAGGGCGTGGGCAACAGCTCGCGCGACTGGCTGCGTATCGGGCCGTTGGCGGTGCGGCAGGACGTTTGCCAGACGTTCCTCAGCCTTGCCGATGAGGCGCTTCCGAATCTGAACGATCCGGCGGTGGCGGCGAAAGTCGCGGAATACTCCGCGGCGATTGGGCTGGCGCCGGTGGCGCGGCTCGCGGCGGCGGTGGCTGCAACGGGCGAGCGGCTAGCGGTTTCGCCGCCAGCAGAGCCGGGCGGTCCGGCGGCGCTGGCGATGACCGTCAAGGCGTTGCGCGGCATGCTTCACCAGTTCGCGGCCGACACGTATCCCGAATCGCGGCCTGATCTGATTGCCGACATGGCGATGTGGCGAGAGCGCGCGCTCGACGCCAGCGTGTTCGGGCAGCGGCTCGTCACCGGGCGCGACGTTCCGTGATAAAGTCGGCGAAAAGGCCGCCTTTGGCGGCCGATCGCCGTACCAAGATGCGGAAATAGTTCGTCCGCTGACCGGCCGCAGGCAGGTGCTGCGAGCCCGCTCGGGGGCCATGCCCCTGCTGCGGCGTGCGACACCGGGCGGCAGACCGTCAAACAGGTTCCGATAAACTTTGGCCCTATGCCGAACGACCGTATCAATCTCACGAATCAGTTTCTCATCGCCATGCCGGGCATGGCCGATCCGACGTTTTCCGGCACCGTCGTGTACCTGTGCGAGCACAGCGAAAAGGGCGCGATCGGGCTCGTCATCAATCGTCCGACCGACATCGATCTGCAATCGTTGTTCGAGCGTCTCGACCTGAAGCTGGAAATCGATCCCCTGGCGCACCAGCCGGTATTTTTCGGCGGTCCGGTGCAGACCGAGCGTGGCTTCGTGCTGCACGAAGCCACCGGCACGTCGTATAGCTCGTCGCTATCGGTGCCGGGCGGCCTCGAGATGACGACATCGAAAGACGTGCTCGAAGCCGTGGCCAACGGGCAAGGGCCGAGCCGCTTCCTGCTCACGCTCGGGCACTCGGGCTGGAGTGCGGGGCAACTCGAAGACGAAATCGGCCGCAATGGCTGGCTGACCGTCGCCGCTGACCCGGGCATCGTGTTCGATGTGCCGCCGGCCGAGCGCTTCGACGCCGCACTGGCGCTGCTGGGCGTTACGTCGTCGATGCTCTCCGCCGACGCAGGTCACGCATGACGGCTGGCAGTGCCACGGTACTCGCCTTCGATTACGGCGAGCGCCGGATCGGCGTGGCGATCGGCAATCTCATGCTGCGCGAAGCCCGCGCACTCACCGTGCTTGCCAATCTCAATCGCGAAGTCCGGTTCGCCGAGACCGGCAAGCTCATTGCGGAATGGCAACCCGAACTGATCGTTGTCGGGCTGCCCTGTCACCCCGACGGCACTCCGCACGCGATGACCCAGCAAGCCAAGCGCTTCGGAAATCAACTCAACGGACGATTCGACGTGCCCGTCGTGTGGGTGGACGAGCGCTACTCGTCGGTCGCCGCTGCGGCGGCGTTGGCCGAGGCGGGCGTGAAGGTGTCCCAGAAGACATCGCTCGACGCCGAAGCTGCTCGCATCATCCTCCAACAGTATTTCGACGAGCATGTGCCAGCCTGACCTTTCGGCCGGCGTCATGTCCGGCAGTTTTCTGCGCGACGCCGCATTACGCTGTGTCGGCAAGGCGTCTGCCCTGTATGGCTAACGGAATCCTCGGCCGGCGCGGCCATCCCCAACTCAATCGCCACGGTGAACTGAAGCACTTGCTAACAGTGGAGGGGTTACCGCGCGCCGTGCTGACGCACATTCTCGACACTGCCACGCAGTTCGTTGGCGTGAACGATGCCGACGTCAAAAAGGTGCCGTTGCTCAGCGGCAAGTCGGTCTTCAATCTGTTCTTCGAGAATTCCACCCGTACGCGAACGACGTTTGAGATCGCGGCAGCGCGCTTGTCGGCCGATGTGCTGAATCTGAATATCACTGCGTCGTCGACGAGCAAGGGCGAGACATTGCTGGATACGATCGGCAACCTGTCGGCCATGCATGCGGATCTGTTCGTCGTGCGTCACGCGCAGTCGGGGGCGCCGTATCTGATTGCGGAGCATTGCGCGCCGCATGTGCATGTCATCAACGCAGGCGATGGACGTCATGCGCACCCTACGCAGGGCCTGCTCGACATGTACACCATTCGCCATCACAAGGGTGAATTCCAGAACCTGACGGTCGCGATTGTTGGGGACATTCTGCATTCGCGGGTGGCGCGTTCAGATATTCACGCGCTCACCACGCTTGGCGTGCCGGAAGTGCGCGCCATCGGTCCGCGTACGCTCTTGCCCACCGGCCTTGAGCAACTCGGCGTGCGCGTGTTCCACGACATGGACGAAGGGCTTCGCGGCGTGGACGTCGTGATCATGTTGCGCTTGCAGAACGAGCGAATGAACGGCGCGCTGTTGCCCTCGGCCGCTGAGTATTTCAAGTATTACGGCCTGACGCCGGAGCGTCTTGCCTTGGCCAGGCCCGATGCCATCGTCATGCACCCGGGGCCGATGAACCGGGGCGTGGAGATCGATTCGTCTGTCGCAGACGGCCCGCAGTCGGTCATTCTCGAACAAGTGTCGTTCGGCATTGCCGTGCGCATGGCGGTGATGAGTATCGTCGCCGCAAACCACGGGTAGGCGACGCCATGAAACTGCATCTGAAGGGTGGCCGCGTCATCGATCCTGCGACGCGAACCGACCGGGTTCAGGACGTCTTCATTGCCGAAGGCAACATCGCTTCGCTGGGCGAGATGCCCGCCGATTTCACCGCAGAGCGCACGTTCGATGCGACGGGGCTGGTCGTCATGCCGGGGCTGGTGGATCTCGCCGCGCGCCGCGTGACGGTGGCCAGTGAAGCGGCAGCGGCGCTGGCCGGTGGTGTAACGCGCGTGGTTTGTCCGC
Source organism: Pandoraea apista (assembly GCF_001465595.2). Lineage (NCBI taxonomy): Bacteria > Pseudomonadati > Pseudomonadota > Betaproteobacteria > Burkholderiales > Burkholderiaceae > Pandoraea > Pandoraea apista. The sequence goes on from NZ_CP013481.2 coordinate 869,769, forward strand.
CCGATGCCGATCCCGTGCTGGACAAGCCCGACCTTGTCGAGATGTTGCAATTGCGCGCTCGCGCCACACATCTTGTGCAGGTCCACCCGCTGGGCGCGTTGAGCGTCGGCCTCGCGGGCCGTGAACTGACGGAAATGGCGCGATTGACGCAGGCGGGCTGCGTAGGGCTTTCGCAGGCCAATGCGCCGATGACCGATAACCGCACGTTCTTGCACGCGCTGCAATACGCGGGCACGTTTGGTCTGACGGTATGGCTACGTGCGCAGGACGCCGCGCTGGCTGCGGGTGGCGTGGCCGCGAGTGGGGCCGTGGCGTCGCGTCTTGGTCTGGCCGGGATTCCGGTGGTCGCCGAGACGATCGCGCTCCACACAATTCTTGAACTCGTGCGGGTGACCGGCACGCGGGTGCATCTGTGCCGCTTGTCGTCTGCCGCAGGGTTGGCGATTGTACGTGCGGCAAAGGCTGAAGGGTTGCCGGTGACGTGCGACGTTGCCGCGCATCACCTCCATCTGACGGACATGGATATCGGTTATTTTGATGCCCAGTACCGGCTTGATCCACCGCTGCGGGCCCAGCGCGACCGTGAGGCCATTCGGGAAGCGGCGCGCGACGGTACGATCGATGCCTTATGCTCGGACCATACGCCGCTCGCTGCCGATGCCCGTCTGGTACCGTTTGCGGACGCCACGCCTGGGGCGAGCGGGCTGGAGCTATTGCTTTCGCTGGTGCTGAAGTGGGCAGACGAGTCGCGCGTGCCGTTGGTCGACGCGCTGGCACGCGTGACGCATGCGCCGGCTCAGCGGCTCGCACATGTCGCGCCGGGCGCCGGCCGTCTCGCCCCGGGCCAGCCCGCCGATGTCTGCGTATTTGCGCCGTCGGCGCACTGGACGGTTGCCGCGCAGCATTTACGTAGCGCCGGTCATAACACCCCGTTCCTGGGATACGAATTGCCGGGGCGCGTATGCCTCACGTTGGTCGGTGGCCACGTGGCGCACGAAACCCTCGCCGTTTAGGATGCGATTGCCGTGCTCTTGATCAAAAAACTCCGCCTCGGCCTGCACCTCTCTCGCGGCCTGTTGACTGCGCTGCTGCTCTTCCCGTTTCTGAACGAAGCGGCGAAGCACCGCCGCATTCGTGCATGGTCGCAGAAGCTGCTGAAGCTGTGCGGCATGCGTCTTGAGGTCGATCAACATGCCGCGTTGCCCGACAGTGGCGTCATGCTGCTGTGCAACCACGTGTCCTGGATCGACATCTTCGCGATCAATGCGTGGCAACCGGTGCGCTTTGTCGCGAAGGCCGAAATTCGCCACTGGCCGCTGGTCGGCTGGCTATGCGTACAGACGCGCACGATCTTCCTGCAACGCGAGCGTCGTGCCGATGCGCGCCGCATCATGCATTACCTGTCCGATTGCCTGCGCGACGGCGACATCATCACGGTTTTCCCCGAAGGCACAACGACGGACGGACGCAGCCTGCTGCCGTTCCACGCCAATCTGTTACAAGCCCCGGTGAGCACCGGCAAGCCTGTGCAGCCGCTGTGCCTGTTCTACACCGATGCCTCGAGCGGGCGGCACACAATGGCCCCGGCTTACATTGGCGAGATGAGTCTGATCGAGTCCATCGACATGATTCTGCGCGCACCGCCGATGACGGTGCGACTGTCGGTTGGCGAGCCGCAGTATCCGCAGGAAGGGCAACATCGACGTGAGTTCGCGCTGGGCGCGCAGAAGGCGGTCGGCGACGCGTTGCAGGGCTTTTTGCCGGAGGCGGTGTTGCCGCAAAGCGGTTCGGTCGGCTCGCGCGATTCCGTGCTGAGCGACGAAGAGGGCGATGCGGCACAGGCGGTTCAGGTCTGACGCGCGGCGATACGCGGTACGACCGCAAAAAAAAACGGCGCCTGAATGGCGCCGTTTTTTGTTGGGAGGCGTCGCGCAGACGGGCGCAACCCCCGACCTCATTCGCCTTTGCGTTTCCCCGCTCTGTCGACCTTATCCATCTTGTCGCCTCGTTCGGCTTTATCCAGCTTATCGGCCTTCGCGGGCTTATCGGCTTTGTCCGGCTTGCGTGCGCTCTTGCCGATCTTCTCGGCTTTGGCAGCCTCAAAGGCATCTTCGGCCTTATCGGCCTTCTTCATTTTGGCGCGCTTCTTGCCGTCAGCCAGTGCGAATGGGTCGCGAATCTGCGGGCAATCGATCTGAATCAGCTCGCGCTTGGCTGGGGAGCTGGCGAGCTTCACCGCCGTCAATTTGCCGCCCCAGACGCAGCCCGTATCGAGGCCGAGGACGTTCTCGCGCATGACCAGACCGAGCGCCGACCAGTGACCAAAGACGACTGTGACATCGGCTGTGCGACGGCCCGGCAATTCGAACCATGGCTTCAGTTCGGTCGTGGCCGCATCGGCGCCTTCCTTGATCTTGAAGTCGATGCGCCCGTCTGCGGTGCAGAAGCGCATGCGAGTCAGCGCGTTGATCGTGAGACGCTGCCGGTCCTCGTCGATGAGCCCTTCCTGCCACTGATCGGGCTGGTTGCCGAACATCCGCGAGAGGAACGTTTTCCACGCCGGGCCGCGCAATTGAGTCTCGACATCGCGTGCGAGCGTAATGACTTGCGTGGCATCCCATTGGGGTAGCACGCCGGCATGCACCATCAGATGGCCATGCGCGAGGTGCGCGAGTGGTCGATGGCGGACCCAGTCGATAAGGGCATCGCGGTCGGGAGCGTTGAGAATATCGTCGATAGTGTCGCTGCCGTGGGCCTGACGCACACCCGCCGCCACGGCCAGCAGATGCAGATCGTGATTGCCGAGGATGGCCGTCGCGCGATTGCCCAGCGCAATGACCTGACGCAGCGTGTCGAGCGAACGCGGGCCGCGATTGATGAGATCGCCCGCGAGCCAGAGATCCGCGTCCTCGGGCAGGCGTGCGAGCAGTTGTTCAAACGACGTCTGGCAACCTTGCAGGTCGCCGATGGCATAGATGTCACGCATTGCTTAGGAGGCGCTGTCTTGTCTGTGGTTCCGATCCGGGGGATTCCATGTGCCGCGGCGATTCACCTCCGGTGCATCACCCCCCGTCGTCGTTTATTTCTTGTAAATCAGCCAGCGTGGTGCCTTGAAGCGAACGATGCGCAGATACAGCCAGACATACGTCACCATAAAGGCGACGCAGCACAGCGCCAGCACCAGGCTATGTCGCCAGAAAACCGTTGCCGGGATCACTGCCAACAAGCATAGCAGCCAAAGGTACGGCGACGTCAAGGAGTTGCGTTGCGTCAGCGCGCTCGCCGTACGTGCGCCGGCGGCCCAGCGCATCAGCCGCTTGTAGACAAGCATGTGCAAATGCACGCCATCGGGAATGCCGGGCGAGATACCGCGTACGAAGCGTTTGCGATAGATCGAGAAGCAGACTTCGAAAGCCGGGTAAATCACCATGAGGGCGGGATACCACGGCGAGACCTGCGGGTTGCGCATGACCAGCAGCACGGCGATCTCGGCCAGCATGAAGCCGAGGAAATAGGCGCCGCCGTCGCCCAGAAAAATCAGGCCGCCGGGGAAGTTGAAGATGAAGAACCCGAGAATGGCGCCCACCATGATCATCGACGTGGTGAGCACAACGGGGTCCTGCACCTGAAACCCGACATAGCCGAGCGAGGCAAACATGATCATCGCGACCATGGCGGCAAGGCCGTTGAAGCCGTCGATGATGTTGATGGCGTTGGCCATGCCGGCAACGCACAGCACGGTCAGCGGTACCGACACGGCGACAATCATTAGCGCGCGATCGGCCATGCCGATGTCGATGCGGGTGATATGGATATCGAGTACGAGCCACGCCAGGAATGCAGCGAACACGGTGCAGACGAGGCGGACCGTCGGTGTGACCTTCTTGGTCAGATCCTCGATGAAGCCGGAGAGGAAGGCGGGCAACCCGCAGGCGACGAGCAACAGGATGTCGCGCGAGACCTTGGGGTATGAGATACCCAGCGCTGCGGCAGCGACGAGCAGTCCCATAAGAATGCCCACGCCGCCAATGCGCGGCACCGGGAGTACGTGAAACTTCTGCACCCCGGCGACATCGCTATCGCCAGAGAAGCGGGAATGAACGTGCGCGTAGCGCACGATCAGCAGCGTCGCGACAAACGACACGACGAGAGCGATGGCGAGACTCAGCATGATGCGGTGCGATAGCCGGTGATACGGCTATCGAGGAGAGGATTCGGAAGGTGTCTTACTTTTTCTTAAAAATTATCCACCGCGGCGAGCGGAATCGTACGATTCGCTGATACAGCCAGACATACACCACGATGAACACGAGACAACATGCGGCGAGCAAAGCGCTATGTCGCCAGAAGATCGTTGCCGGGACGACGGCGGACAGACAAAGCACCCACAGGTACGGCGACGTCATTGAATTGCGCCGTGCGAGTTGCGCGGCAACCTTCGAGCCAACCGCCCAGCGCAGTACGCGCTTGTAGATGAGCATGTGCAAGTGCACCCCATCCGGCATGCTGGGGGACACCCCCCGAACAAAGCGCCGTCGGTAGATCGAAAAACAGACTTCGAAAATCGGGTAAATCAGCATGAGTGCCGGATACCATGGGGAAACCATCGGGTTTCGCATCACCAGCAATATGGCGAGTTCCGCGAGCATGAACCCAATGAAATAGGCGCCACCGTCCCCCAGGAAAATCAGTCCGTTCGGATAATTCAAAATGAAAAAACCGAGAACGGCGCCAATCATGATCATTGCCGCCGAAAGCACGACACTATCGCCGACTTGAAAAGCGACGTAGCCAAGTGACGCGAACATGAATATGCTGACCATCGCGGCAAGGCCGTTAAAGCCATCGATGATATTGATCGCATTCGTCATGGCTGCGGTACACACAACGGTCAGCGCAACCGAAATCAACGGAATCGCCAGAAGGCTATCGATCGGTGCGATACCAATGCGATTGATATGAATGCCCAACACCCAATAGGCCACAAGAGCCGATGCCATCGCGCATAACAAACGAACGCGCGGCGAGACACGTTTGGTAATGTCCTCGATGAATCCGCCCAGAAATACCGGCGCGGCGCAGGCGGTAAGCAGCAGGGTTTCCTCTAGTCGTCCGCCACGATAATTGAACGTTGCAAACGTGGCTGCCACGAGCAGGCCGAGCATAATGCCCAGTCCTCCAATGCGGGGCACCGGGTGGGCATGAACCTTCTGAACCCCTTTCGTATCGCTGTCGCTGGAGAAATGCGCATGCACATGGGCATACCGCACAATGAGCAGCGTAGTGATAAATGAAACCACCAATGCCAATGTCAGGTTCAGCATAGTACGGACAAGTTAATCGCGTTGCTTAGTTCTTATGTGCGATTGATGTGCACGCTAAATCCCGATTAAACGTGGGTCGGGTATCGCGGGCGCCCCCCATTGACCTCGCCGAGTATTCTCAGATACTCGGCAATCACCAATCGCTCGTCGAAATTGTGCGCTACTTTAGCACGCCCGGCGTGCCCGACCGCCGTAAGATCTTGGGTCTGCATGCTCGCCACCTGTGTCATTCGTATTGCCAATGCTGTCGAGTCCTGCGCCGGTACGACCCATCCCGTGACTCCTTCGGTCACCACCTCACGGCATCCGTGAACGTCGGTCGTGATGACCGGGCGCCCCATGGCGCTCGCCTCGAGTAGCGTGCGCGACAGGCCTTCGCGGTAGGATGGCAGCACGATGCAATGAGATTGCGCGATGAAGGGCCGTACTTCCTGTGTCACACCCAAATACTCGACGAGGCCCTCCCGCTCCCACGCGGCGACCTGTTCTCGTGAGATTGCCGTCGGATTCTCGACATCGGCGGGGCCTAGCAACTGGCATCGAACGTGCGGCATCGACGCTTTGAGCGCACGCGCGGCCTCCACGAACTCCAACACCCCCTTGTCCCGCAACAACCGTGCAATCAGCAGGAATCGGAACGTACCGTCGTTGGCGGGCCACGGAGCCAGGGCGAAATGATTAAGGTTGACGCCTTCTCCGGGAAGCAAGCGCGCTTTGCGGATATCGACCAGTCCGCCTCGGACCATGGCATCGAAGTCCGACTCGTTGAGCAACCAGTTTTCCATCGTGTGCCGGAATGCATACCGGTACAACACACGGACAACATGGGTAATGAATGACTTGTTGATGAACACCGTGCCCAGGCCTGTCGTGATGGAGACCGACGGAATACCCGCCCAGCGGGCCGCTACGGCACCATAAATGTTCGGCTTGATTGTGTAATGGAAGCAGACGGCCGGGCGAATTCGTCGGTACAGACGGTACAGGCGCAGTGTCAGGGCGATATCTTGAAACGGGTTCTGGCCCTTCGATGCCATCGGCATGATGTGCACCGTGCAGCCCATTTCGCGCAGCAATGGCGCGTAGTCGTCGTCCGGGGCGACGACGTGGACCGGATGCCCGTCGGCCAGCAATGCCCGAATCGGCCCCCCCCGGAAGTTATGGATCGACCAGAAGGAGTTCGAGCAAAAAAGAACAGGTGCTTGCATGAGATTCAGTGAGTTACGGCGCGTGCCGCAGCCAGTCGGGCATAGGTCTCGAGCCATCGTGTGAGAACGGCATCGAGAGAGTAATGGGCGACGATGCGCTCGCGATTGGCGACACCGGTGGCGTAGCGCACGCTCGCGTCGGCGCGCAGTTGGCGAAGCAGGGCGCCGCCGAGTGCCTGCGCATCGCCTACAGGCACCAGCGCGTTGCCGGCGCCGCTGCCGATCAGTTCGCGCACCCCGCCGCAATCGGTCGACACCACGGGCAACCCGCTCGCCATCGCCTCGCCGACGACGAGCGGCAACCCCTCCCACGCTGACGACATGACGTACACATCTGCGGCACACATCCACTGTGCAACGTCGTTGCGACGCCCGAGCAACGTGATGGCGCCGGTGAGCCCGCGGGCGTCGATGCTTGCCTGAATCGTGTCGCGCAGCGGCCCGTCGCCTGCGATGAACAGGCGTGCCTCAGGCAATTCGCGGAGTACGTGGGCGAACGCGTCGACCAGTGTCGGATAGTCTTTGGCGTCGACCATCCGGCCGGCGGCGAAGACGATAGGCCCGTCGACGGGCAAATTCTCGGAAGCCCCGGATGGCGCTGCCTGAGCGGCGGCACGCCACTGCGTGCGCGTTTGCACGTCGGGCCGGTAACGTGTCGTATCGATGCCGTTGGGCATGCTCGCGATACGCGCGGCAGGCGCGGCGCGTTGTGCGACGAATGCCGCCACGGCGTCGTCGCTGACGTTAGTCGTAAGATCCGTCCACCGGTCGGTCAGCCGGTAGGCCAGCATCCGCAGACGTCCCCCTTCGTTACGGCTGTGGGCGCTCGTGACAAGCACCGGCATAGGCACAAACCAGCGCGCCACGCGTGCGAGCAGATTGGCATGCACCATGTGGGCGTGTACGACATCCGGCCGCCACGCGCGCAGATGCGAGACGAGCCTCCGCATGGCGCACGCGAGCGACCACGGCGTCTTGCCCGCTTTCAGTTCGATGAGCGTGAGTCGCGGCGACTCCGGCAGCGCGATTGCACAATTGCCGGTCAACGAGATCAACGCGACGTCATGACCGCGGGCGAGATCCGCCACCTGAGTTTCTGCGCCGCCCAGTTGCAGGCCGGTGACGAACAGGGCGATCCTCATCGTGTGCCCTCCGGTGCCGACGTGTCACCATTCCACAGGGCTTCCCAGCGCGCCGCGATGGCATCGGGGCGGAAGTCCTGCGCATGCGCGTAGCCGGCCAGACCGAGCCTGCGGCGCAGCGACGCGTCGCCGATCAGCCGCACGAGCGCGCGAGCCAGCGCGTCGAGGTCGCCGTCGTTCACGACGAGACTGTCGACCTCGTCGTTCAAGAGCGCACGCGGCCCGGCGTCGGCCGCGTAAGCCACCACGGGAACCGCATAGGCCTTCGCCTCGATGAGCACCAGCCCGAAACTCTCGCGTCGCGACGGCAGGCAGTAGATCGCCGCCTGTGCATAGTGCTGGGCAATGTCAGTCACGGCGGGCAGCACCTCGACGCTGTCGCCGACCCCCGCATCGCTCGCCTGCCGGCGCAGGGCATCGCGCAACGTCCCATCGCCCACGATCCGCACATGCCAGCCGGGAGCCTCTTGCGCGACGCGTGCCCACGCGTCGATCAACCGATCGAAGCCTTTCTCGGCAATGAGGCGTCCGACGGCCAGAATGCAGCGCGCGTCGTCATGCGCCGGCGGTGAGTCGGGTATCGCGATACCGAGCGGATTGGGCAGTGCGACGAACTGCGCGCGAGCGTTCGGATGATGCTGCTGCCAGGCGGCGCGATCGGCATCCGTTAGCACGACGACCGTGTGGCACCTGCGCGCCGCCAACGCTCGCGCCCAGCGGCGTGCACGTCGGCCGAGGTCGCTGGCATACGTGCTGTGTTCCCAGGCGATGCGTTGCAGCGACAGCCCCAGCGTGGCCGGCACCGTGTAAAGCGCGAGCATCGGATCGACGTCGATCATGACATCGATGTTGTGCTCGCGCACATAACGCCGCACCTGCCGCACGATGGACAAGTAGTGACGTTTGAAGGGCACCCGCTCGGCGAACATCGCGTGATGCCGGACCCCGGGTGTGAGCGGGAAGACCGGCGTGTGGCCCCACAGCGAGAGCACATGCACGCGATGGCCGCGTGCGGCGAGCGCATTCGCCAACGTTGCCGTGGCACGCTCGGCACCGGCGAACGCCGCGAGCGTGCCCGTGAACAGACAGACAGTGCGCAGTGCGGTAGCGTGAGGGGGATTCGGCATATTTTTCGGCGGCGTCATGGCGTCAGTCCCGTCGAAGCAGCCAGACGCCGAGCACCAGCGCGGCCGCATAGCCCGCGCCGAAGCCAAGCGCCCCAGCCAGGGCGCCGAGATGCGGTGCGAGCCCGCGCACCACGATGAATGCCACGACGGCCGCGCATAGCCATTTCGCGATGACCCAACGACCGGCACCGCGACGAATCAGCGTCAGGTTCAGGGCGGCATCGGCGAACACGAGAATTCCCATGAGGGCAGACACGCGCAGAATCTGCGCCGACTCTGCGAACCCCGCACCGTAGATCAGATGCACGATCCAGGGGGCCAACAGCGCGATCGGCACCGCCAGGCTCGCGCCGGCAGCCACCATCAGCCACACAGCCCGCACAGTATTGCGCTTCGCGGTGGCATTGTCGGCCGTCTGGAAGATCAGTTGCGGCGCCAGTGAATTCGCGATGATCGGCGCCACGAGCACGAAGTTCTCCGTGATCTGCATGGCAGCGGCGTAGGCGCCCAGTTCCGAGAGCGGAATGAGGGGCTTGAGCACGAGCTGGTCGATTCGCTTGAAGAGAATCATGAGCATCAGTCCGCCCCAGAACGTCATGCCGCTCGCGAGCAGATCGAGCAACAGCTTGCGTTGCCAGATCACAGGCGTGCTCGGCGAATGTGTCAGGTAATAGCGCACGAGCAGCGCGGCGGCCACGATGGCCTCGATGGCGTAGACGACCGCAAACGCGGCAACGCTTGCATGCGTGGCGAACAGCACGGCCACGAGCGCGAGCTTCACTCCCAGAGCGCACAGATTGGCGGTAACGCTCGGGCGGTTGAAGGTGCGGGCTTGCAGCCATGCGATCACAATGCCGAAGGGCTCGCGGAACCAGAGCGCCACGCCGAGCCACAGCGCAACGGCGACCAGATCGGACTCTGCGAAGCCGACGATATAGACAGCGAGAATCGTATAAGCGACGGCAGCAGCAGCCAGCCGCAGCACGAAGGCGTGCGCGATGACCGTGCGTTGATCCGCCTCGGGCTTGCCGACCAGACGTGGCACCACGACCTCGCTGCCGCACAGCAGCGTGAGAGAGGCGGCGAGGAACACGAGCGATTGCGCGTATTGAAACAGGCCGAACTGAGCGGCGCCGAGACTGCGGGCCAGAAGGCCGGAGACTGCGATGCCGCCGACGATCTGCGCGCCGCGCTCGGTCAGCATCCAGAGAATGTTGCGAATGATGGTGCGATAGGGCATGTGGCGCTCGCGCGGCTCACTCGTTCTCGAAATAAGCAAAACCGGCCTTGCGAGGCCGGTGCAGGTGGACTTCATGCGCTTGTCATGTCGCGCGGCTATGGATGGTAGGCCATGACTGACAAGGGTTTCGGGGCGCGCCGCGGTGCAGCGAAGTCCCGTATAATTTTAACGTAATGCAGCCGTTCCCGGCCGGGCTTCCTGCCGGGATTTGACGTTTGCGGTGCGGCCGGCATATCCGTCGCGGCCCGGGCGCTCGCAGCCGCGGCCCCGTCGCGGGGTCGTGCAGGCTACCTGCCAGGTCCATCCGCAACGGACGCTGATTTCTCCCCTCGTTTCCGAGAGACGCTTTCCCATGACGCAAACCACGCAAGTTTCGCCTGCGATTTTCAAGGCATATGACATTCGCGGCATCGTCGGCAAAACACTGGATGCCAACGTTGCGAACCTGATCGGCCGTGCGTTCGGCACCGCGCTGCGTCGCGAAGGCGGCAATGCCGTCGTCGTTGGCCGCGACGGCCGCCTGTCCGGCCCCGAACTGATCGGTGCCCTCTCCGATGGCCTGCGCGCCTCAGGGGTCGACGTGGTCGATATCGGCGTCGTTGTCACGCCGATGGTGTATTTCGCGACCAACGTTACGCTGCATGGCCGGGTAGTCGACTCCGGCATCATGGTCACGGGCAGCCACAATCCGCCCGACTACAACGGTTTCAAGATGGTGCTGCGCGGCCGGGCGATTTACGGCGACGCGATTCAGGGCCTGGCGAAGCTGATCGAACAGCAGGACTTCGAAACGGGGCAGGGCACGTATACGGCCGACGAGATCGGCGAGTCGTACCGCGCGCGCATCACGGGCGACGTGCATCTGGCGCGGCCGATGAAGATTGCCGTGGATTGCGGCAACGGTGTGGCGGGCGCTTACGCTCCGGCGCTGTTCCACGCGCTCGGCTGCGATGTCGTCGAACTGTTCTGCGACGTGGATGGCACGTTCCCGAACCACCATCCGGACCCGGCGCACCCCGAAAACCTTCAGGACCTGATCAGGACGCTGCAAACGACCGATGCCGAAATCGGTCTCGCGTTCGATGGCGACGGGGATCGTCTCGGCGTGGTCACCAAGGACGGCCAGATCATTTATCCGGATCGTCAGTTGATGCTCTTTGCCGCCGAGGTACTGAGCCGCAACCCGGGCGAGAAGATCATTTACGACGTGAAGTGCACGCGTAACCTCGCGCACTGGGTGCGCGAACATGGCGGCGAGCCGCTGATGTGGAAGACGGGCCACTCGCTGGTCAAGGCCAAGCTCAAGGAAACGGGCGCACCGCTCGCCGGCGAGATGAGCGGCCACGTGTTCTTCAAGGATCGCTGGTACGGTTTCGACGACGGCCTTTACACGGGCGCACGTCTGCTTGAAATCCTGTCGAAAGCGGCCGATCCGAGCGCCGTGCTCAACGCGTTGCCGAATTCGATTTCGACGCCCGAGTTGCAGATTCCGTTGGCCGAGGGCGAGAATTTCGCCTTGATCGACAAGCTGCGCGAAACCGCCAATTTCGACGGCGCGCAGGACATCATCAAGATCGACGGCGTGCGTGTCGAATATCCGGATGGTTTCGGTCTGGCCCGCTCTTCGAATACCACGCCCGTGGTCGTGCTGCGTTTCGAGGCCGATAGCGAAGCCGCGATCAAGCGCATTCAGAACGACTTCCGCCGTGCCATTCTGGCGGTCAAGCCCGACGCAAAGCTGCCGTTCTGACGTGAGGCCGGGGCAACCCGGCCGCTGCGGCACCCTCGGCACCGCGTGGCGCAAGCCCGTAGCCGAGCGCAGTGCCCTGTAAGGGGGCCGTGGCGAGAACGCGCTCAGGAAAGATGTCCGGCGGGCCGGGTCGGGGTAAAATCGCGGTTTTGCTCACGAGGCCCGGCCGAACCGCCGGAGCGTTCGGTTGCAGGTTCTGATCGTTAAAGTCTCGTCGCTCGGCGACGTCGTCCATAACATGCCCGTGGTGCAGGACATTCTGCGCCGGTATCCCGACGCCCAGATCGACTGGGTGGTGGAAGAGGGCTTCGTCGACCTCGTCAAACTCGTGCGCGGTGTGCGCCGGGTCATCCCCTTCGCGCTGCGCCGCTGGCGCAAGAAACCCTTCGCCGCGCGCACCTGGCAGGAAATCGGCACATTCCGCCGTGCGCTGCGCGAAACCCCCTACGACTACGTGATTGACACCCAGGGGCTGGTCAAGACCGGCTGGATTGCACGTACGGCGCGTGGCGCGGTATGGGGACTGGGCAATCGGACCGAGGGAGCCAGCTACGAGTGGCCGGTGCGCTATCTGTACCGTCACATGGTGCGTATCGAACCGCATACTCATGTGGTAACGCGCTCACGGCTGCTGGTTGCCGGGGCGATGGGATTCAAGGTGCCGGACGAGATCGACTTCGGCATCGCCACCGAACGGGCAGATCACAGCCAGTGTCCGGACCGTCCCTATGCCGTGTTCGTGCACGCAACGTCGCGCGACGACAAGACGTGGCCGGAAGGCAACTGGATTGCGCTGGGGCGGGATCTGGCCGCGCAGGGTTTCCTGATCGTGTTGCCATGGGGCAGCGCAGGCGAGCACGCGGTTTCGGTGCGGCTGGCCGAGGCGCTGGGGAAAGATGCCTGGGTGCCGCCGAAGATGAACCTGTCTCAGGTGGTCGGTCTGATCGATCGCGGCGCGATCACGGTGGGTGTGGATACCGGTTTGGTACATATTGCCGCAGCGCTGAACCGTCCTACCATCGAGCTATACAATTTCAGCACCGCGTGGCGCACCGGTGGATTCTGGTCGCCGCGCATCATCAATCTTGGCGACGCCGAACATAAGCCAACGCTCGCACAAGTGCGCGACGCCGTGCGCCAGCTCGCACCGGCGCCTGTGGCGAGTGGCGACGTCGTGTCCGGGGAGGACAGAAGCGCATGAGCGAAATGAGCGAAATGAGTGCAACGATCGCAAGCAACCAGATCGTCACCGTCGAATCCGGCAACTGGCAGGGCGCAGAACTGTCGATACCGCGTGAAGCGCTGGTGGCCGATGTCGAAGCGGGCAAGGTGCTTTACTTCCCGCATCTGGCCTTCGGTATCGATGCCGGGGAGCAGCGTTTGCTCGATCCCGCGATTGCCGATCCCAAGCGCAAAAACATCAGCCTCGACCCGAAGACCGACGTGCTCGTCGGTGTCGCTGCCGACGACGCCACGCAGCGCGCTGTGCACGCGCTGGTCAAGCGCTACTACACGCAGGCGTGCAGTCTGATCGATGGCCTGCTGCCCGAGTATCGCGGCAAGCTGCGCGCAGCACCCACGAGCCTGCGTCTGCATCAGGTCGAGACACGCCAGACGTCGTGGCGCAAGGACGATAGCCGCCTGCACGTCGACGCCTTCCCCTCGCGCCCGAACTATGGCGAGCGCATTCTGCGCGTGTTCACCAACATCAACCCGGCGGGGCAGCCGCGCGTGTGGCGCGTGGGCGAGCCGTTCGAAGATGTGGCCAGGCGCTTTCTGCCGAAGGTGCCGAAGCAATGGCCGGGCTCTGCATGGTTGCAGAACGCCGTGGGGATCACCAAGCGACCGCGCAGCGCCTACGACCACATCATGCTGCATCTGCACGACGGCATGAAAGCCGACATGAACTATCAGCGCGACGCCGATCAGCAGACCATGCCGTTCCCGCCGGGCAGCGTGTGGGTCTGCTTCTCCGATCAGACATCGCACGCGGTGATGTCGGGACAGTTCATGATGGAACAGACGTTCTTCCTGCCCGCCGAAGCCATGGTGCACCCCGAGTGCTCGCCGCTGGCAGTGTTGCAACGTCTCACGCATCGCGCGCTGATCTGAATGGTGCTGCGTCTCGTCTATCGCGCGCTCTGGTGGATCGTGGCCCCGCTGGCGGTGATTCGCCTATGGTGGCGCGGCCGCTTCGAACCCGGTTATCGCCGTCACATCGGCGAGCGCTTCGGGTTCTACGATTCGCCGCCTTACACCGGCCGCCCGCTGATCTGGGTGCACGCCGTCTCCGTCGGCGAGACCCGCGCCGCGCAGCCACTGATCGATGCACTGCTCGAGCGTTATCCGTCTCACGGCATTTTGCTCACGCATATGACGCCAACCGGGCGTGCCACCGGTGAAAACCTGTTCGGCGATCGTGTGCTTCGCAGCTATTTGCCTTACGACATGGTCGGGCCGATTCGGCGATTCCTGAAGCAGTGGCGACCGAGCGTCGGTGTGGTGATGGAAACGGAAGTCTGGCCGAACCTGATCTTCACTTGCCGTGAAAATGGCGTGCCGCTGGTGCTGACCAACGCGCGAATGTCGGCGCGCTCCTTCCGGCGTGCCGCGCGCTTTGGCGACGCAGCCAAGCCCGTCTTCGGCGGCTTCAGCCGTGTGTTCGCGCAAAGCGATGCCGACGCCGAACGCCTTCGCATGCTCGGGGCGAACGACGTCGACGTGATGGGCAATCTGAAGTTCGACATGACACCGCCGCCCGCGCTGCTGGCGCTGGGCGCGCGTTGGCGCGAGCGTTTCGGCGATCGTAAAGTCTGGCTGGCCGCGAGTACCCGCGACGGCGAGGAAGCGCTCGTGCTTCAGGCCCGCGCGATGCTCGCGGCAGCTTCGGACGTGGGGCGGCGCTCGTTACTGGTGCTCGTGCCACGTCATCCGCAGCGCTTCGACGAAGTGGCGGCGATGCTCGACAAGGTGCGCCTCAACTATGTTCGCCGCAGCGCATGGCCTGACGGCGATACGCCTCTGCCTGCCGACATCGACGTTGTGCTTGGTGATTCGATGGGCGAGATGGCCGCCTATTTCGCCGCCGCCGACATCGCCTTCATCGGTGGGAGTTTGTTGCCGCTGGGGGGGCAGAACCTGATCGAAGCTTGTGCGGCCGGTACCCCTGTCGTCTTCGGTCCGCACATGTTCAACTTCACGCAGGCCAGCGAAAACGCGCTGACGGCGGGGGCGGCTCGGCGGGTCAGCGATGCAGGCGAACTCGCCACGGCGCTGGCCGATCTGTTGCTCAACGACGACCGGCGGCTTGCGATGCGCACGGCAGCCATGCTGTTCGCGAAGCAGCATCAAGGGGCGACGGCACGCACGGTTGCCGCGCTGGGGCGTTGGCTCGACGCAGGCGTCGTGGCTTCGCAAGACTGACCTCGCGTTGCCGCCCAAGAGCGGTTACCTGTGCCAGGAAACAAAATGCCTCGCATGCCGAACTGGCCATGCGAGGCATTTTGCTATGGGCTTCTGGGCAATCTCTGCGCCCCGTCAGCCTGACTAGCGGCGCATCGGCGGTGCAGTGATTCCCGGCCGTACGCCTCGCGCGGGCAATCCGGTACCGGCCCCGGCAGGTGTCGCTTCGCGCGCCCCAGCCATTGCCGCAGAGGCGTCCGGATTTTCCGTGAGCAACGCGTTCAGCAGTTGCAAGTCCGTGTCGACGAGCGTGGCGGCGCTGGCCTTCAGTTGAAGGCTCGAGAGCAGCGTGCTGTAGCGCGCCTTGGCGAGATCGCGCCGCGTCGTGAAGAGCTTGTCTTCGGCATTGAGCACATCGGCGTTGATGCGAATGCCGACCTGATAACCGAGCTTGTTCGAGGCCACCGACGACTGCGCCGATTGCTCGGCCGCTTCAAGCGCCTTGACCTGAGCGAGGCCACTCGACACGCCGAGATAGGATTGGCGTGCGTTGAAGACCGCCAGCCGCCGCGCGTCATCCAGATCGGTCATGGCCTTGTCTTCGAGGGCGAGCGTCTGGCGCAACTTGCTTTGCACCGCGCCGCCCGAGAAGATCGGAATGCTGACCTGTATGCCGATCTGTCCGGCCGAACTCGGTCCCGAGCCCTGACTCGATGGGCTCGACATTGACGACGAGAGCAGACTGTTGGCGTTGCCCACATTCGAGTGTGCCCCGGCGGCGACCAGATCGACCGACGGCATATAGCCCGACTTGGCCTTGGACGTTTCGCGGCGGGCGGTCTCAAGCGTAAGCGTTTGCAATTGCACGCCGTAGTTGGCTTGCTCCGCCTGCGCGACCCAGTCGGCCACGTTGTTGGGCTGGGGCGAGGGCAACGTTGCGCCCGCGCGCAGCGTGGCGAGCGAGCCGACCGGGTGCCCGACGATCCGCGCAAACGCGGCACGGCGCACGTCGAGCGTGTTCTGGGCGGCGATCTCCTGGGCGGTGGCCTGATCGAAGCTGGCTTGCGCTTCGTTGGCGTCGACGATGGTGGCGTTGCCGACTTCGAAGTTCCGCTTGGCAGAGGCGAGTTGCTCGGCGATGGCTTGCTTGTGCGTACCGGCGAGTGCGAGATCGTCCTGCGCGGCGAGCACGTCGAAATAGGCGGTCGCCACGCGCAAAATCAGGTCCTGCTCCGCTTGCGCGAAAGACGCCTCAGCACTCGCGACCGCCAGCTTGCCCTGCTGATACGACTGCCAGCTATCCCAGTGGAAGATCGGCTGAGTGAGCGCGAGGCTGTAGCCGCTGCTGACGAATGTGTTCGAGACGTTGCCCGAGCCATAGTGCGTATTGACGGAGCCCCAGCGCGCAGTCACTTGCGGCAGGAGGGCGGCGCGCGCCTGCGGCAGCGCCTCGATGTTGGCGAGGTAGGCCGAGCGGGCACTGGCGATCAGTGCGTCGCGGCTCTGGGCTTCGCTGTAGAGCTGAAGCAGATCGGTAGCCCCGGCGGGCGAGGTGTGAACCATGAGGGCTGCCAGCGTCGTCGCCATGACGAGAGTGCTCGCAGAGACGGTGCGCCGCGCAGGCGCACGCTTGGCCGCGCGCTCACGCGCGGCAAGCCTCGGGGGGCGCATGGCCCTGGCTCAGTAAGTCGGCATCGACGGATCGACCTGGCGGGCCCAGGCATCGATTCCGCCGTCCAGATTGAACATCTGGGAGAAACCTTGTTGTTCCAGAAACATAGCGGCGCGCGCGCTACGCATGCCGTGATGGCAGATGCACACGATGGGCGCATCGGCGTCGAGTTCCGTCAGACGGGCGGGCACGTCGCCGAGCGGCACGTTCTTGCTCTGGGCGATGTGGCAGGTCTGCACTTCCCAGTCCTCGCGCACGTCGAGGAGCGTGGGTTGGCTGCGGTCCCCGTCCGCGAGCCACTGGGCCAATTGCGCCGGTGTAATGTTTTGCATGATGTTCGTGTGTCGTATGGATGGCGTCCGGTCCTCGTGAAATCCCGCACGCATTTGCCCCCGACAACAGGGCGCGGGACCGGTCCGCTCGCGGCATTCCGGGGGCGCGCCATCCGTCGCCGGACAGCGCGTTACCCGGGCGCCGGGCTCAGAACTTGAAGCTCGACGGTTGCGGCGCGACCAGATAGGCCACTTGCGTCTCGAACAGGTTTTCGCTGCGGTACTCGGTCTCGGACAGGCGCGTGATGAGTTTCGCTTCCATGACCGGGCTGCCACCAATGAAGGCGGCCAGACGGCCACCGACCTTCAACTGGTCGAGGAACGCTTGCGGCAGTTCGGCCAGGGCGCCCGAGATGGCGATCACGTCGTACGGTGCAGCGGCGCTCCAGCCCTGCGCACCATCGGCGTTGACGACTTCCACGTTGGTCACGCCGTTGGCGCGCAGCGTCTGCTGGGCGGTCTGGGCGAGGTTGGCATCGAATTCGAGGGTCGTCACATGGTGAGCGTTGTAGGCGAGCAGGGCAGCCATGTAGCCCGAACCCGTGCCGATTTCGAGCACGTTTTCGTTCTTCTTCGGGGCGAGCGCTTGCAGAATGCGCGCTTCGACACGCGGGAACATCATGTGCTGGCTCTTGTCGGCGATGGCCGCGCCGGCCAGCGGCAGTTCAACGTCGGTGAAGGCGAGCGCGCGCTGGGCCGTCGGCACGAATTCCTCGCGCTTGACGAGCTTGAGCAGATTGAGCACCTCTTGATCGAGCACGTCCCAGGGACGGATTTGCTGCTCGATCATGTTAAAGCGGGCCTGTTCGTAATTCATCTCGGTTACCGTGGGTAGTAGGCAAACACAACCCGGCATTTTACCAGTTCCGGGCGGCAGTCATTATGACGCGTGAACTTTTGCCGCATCGGCGGCGCAAGGACCGCGTGTACAGCGGCGATCCGGCAGCGAGCGGGGGCAAACGCTGGCTATCCGGCGACTATGCGGCGGCCCTCGGCGTGGCTGGCTGCGCGACCCGGAGCAGGTACGCGCCGCACATTGTCGCCATCTGATCGGCGATCTGCCCCGCCAGCGTTTCGTAGCAGGCGCCGGCGGGCGCACGGTTCTCCAGAATTGCCTTGATGGGGCCGGTCATCGAGTTCAGGAACACGAAGGCGACGGTTTCGGGATCGTCGAAACACGCGTCGTGCGCGGTTTTCAGCATGCCGACGACGGCCGCGTGCATGCGCGTAGCCGCCCCGGCAAACACCTCCCGCCCGTCCAGATCCTCGGAGAGCCGATACAGTGCCTGCGCTTCCTCGATGTCCGTCATCTTGGCGCCGACGTACGCCTTGGCGAGCGAGCGCGCCATCACTTCCAGCGGCTGCCCGTGGGCGGCCGCACACGTGGCCTCTACTGTCTCGACGATCCGGTCGATATGCCGCCCAAGCACGGCGTAGAGCAAGACCTGCTTGTTCTGAAAGTACTGGTACAGCGTGCCTACCGATACGCCGGCGCGCTCGGCCACACGAGTCGTGGTCAGTTGGCGTCCGCCGTCGAGCAGCAAAACCTGAAGCGCGGCTTCGAAAATGGCGTCGATGGTGACCCGCGAACGCGCCTGCTGCGGCGATTTACGGGGCGTTGCGGGGGCCTTGCTGTCCGGTTTCATATGCGAATGGAAAAGCTGAAGGATTCTTCATAAACTCGATGCTAACAAATTTGCGTGCAGTCTGGCGCAGCACAACAAGGATTTCGACGGGAGCAGTGATGAAACGGGACGCAATCGAGAACGCGGTACGCGAGGACGCCGAACGTCATCTGGGCAGCGTGGCGCTGGTGACGGGCGCCACGCGGGGTATTGGACAAGAAGTCGCGCGAGCGCTGGCCGAGGCCGGCATGACAGTGCTGGTGGGCGCACGAGAGGAAGCGAAGGGCGAGGAAGTCGTCGAACCGCTGCGCAAGGCGGGTTTTCAGGCGGAGACGCTGGTGATCGACCTGTTGCGCCCGGAGACGCTTCACGCGGCGGCCTATCGCATCGGCCGTTATCACGGTCGGCTCGACGTGCTGGTGAACAACGCGGGCGTGACCGATCCGCGCGACGATACCCCCGAGAAGGCGTCCATCGAAGCTGTCGAGCGGGTTTTCGCCACGAACTTCTTCGGTACGTTGCGCGTGACGCAGGCCATGTTGCCGTGGCTGGCGCGCTCGGAGCGTGCACGCATTGTCAACGTGTCGAGCGGCCTCGGCTCGCTCGCGCGCAACAACGATCCGACGTGGGAGCATTCGGCGTTCCGGCAGATCGGCTTCAATGCGTCGAAGGCGGCGCTGAATATGCTGACGGTGCAACTGTCGCAGACGTTGCGCGAGACGTCGATCACGGTGAACTCGGTCGATCCGGGGGCGCCTGCCGATCTTGCGATCGATGCAAGCGGCAAGCGCGCGCGACAGGGGGTGGCCGAAGGGGCTCGCAGTGTGCTGATGCTGGCGCTCGGCGAGCGCGGGCCGGTCACAGGCGGGTTCTTTGACGTGGAGGGCAGTTTGCCCTGGTAAGCCCGAAGCGGGCCGCGCGCGGCGTCACTCACGGTAAAATGCGCGGCCCGATACTGCGTTGCCCCAGCGCATGGCGCTGCACTGCCTGAATTCTCCCGATCCATTCATGAACTGCCGACCCCACTGCGCGGCGTGTTGCATCGCGCCTTCCATCTCGACACCGATTCCCGGCATGCCGAATGGCAAGCCGGCGAACACCCGTTGCGTGCAATTGGACGTCGACGACCGCTGCCGCATTTTCGGCAGTCCGCAGCGTCCGGCCGTCTGCGGTTCGTTGCAACCGTCGGCCGAAATGTGCGGCGGCGACCGCTCGCAGGCGATCGCATGGCTGTCGCAACTGGAAGCGATGACGGCGCCCGTGGCGGCGTAAGTGGCGCGGATCGCGGCAGATCGGCGCGGATCGGGGAGAGGGGAGAGGGGACGTGAACCGAGGGCGCCCCGAGGCGTGGAAGCGTGTCATCGGCGAGTGCTATAGTCGCGCGTGTCGGGCGCCGGACGCCCTGTAGCGGAACGTGACATGCCGGATAGCATTTCTCCAGATCAGTCGATTCGTCAGCAGTGCGAGACGCCGGTTGCCCGACCGGGCGGGCACATGTCACGCCGTCGCTGGCTGACGTTAAGCGGTGCCGCAGCGATGGCCGCCGGGCTGGCCGCCTGTGCGGGATTGCCGTTCGGCAACGAATACACCTTTTCCGAAAGTCAGTTGCAACGTGCGCTGGAGCGCAAGTTTCCGTTCGACCGTCGTGTGCTGGCGGTGCTCGACGTGAACCTCTCGCATCCGCGCCTGACCTTGCTGCCGGATCGCAATCGTCTGGCAGTCGCCGTCGATGCCACGGTGACGCATCCGCTGGGCGGCGCGCCGCTCACGGGCACGCTCGCCATCGACAGTGCGCTTGCCTACGATCCCGCTACCCTGTCGGTCGTGCTGCGCGATCCGGAGGTCGAGACCTTCACCGTCGACGGCCTGCCCGAACGCTGGTCGCGCCAATTGAACGCCGCAGGCGCCCTGATAGCAACGCAGTTGCTGCAAGGCGCGCCCATCTACACGTTCAAGCCCGAGCAACTCAACATTGGCGGCGTGGCGCGTCAGCCCGGCGCGATCACGGTGCTCTCGCATGGTGTGAACGTCAAATTCGATTCGCGCTGACGCGGGCCGCCGGGCGAATCGGCCAAACGCGTCGTCGGGACCGCCTCCCAATCCGTAATTCACGACTTCTCAGGAACTCATTGCATGGACCTGTTGCTGGCGTTCAAAGCCGTCATTCTCGGTGTTGTCGAAGGTCTGACCGAATTTCTACCGATCTCGTCGACCGGTCACCTGATTCTGGCGGGCAGTCTGCTCGACTTCAACGACGACAAGGGCAAGGTTTTCGAGATCGTGATTCAGTTCGGTGCGATTCTCGCCGTGTGCTGGGAGTTTCGCGTCAAGATCGCGCAGGTGGTGGCGGGACTCGGCAGCGATGCCAAAGCGCGTCGCTTCGCGGTGAACGTGATCGTTGCGTGTCTGCCGGCCATCGTGCTCGGTCTGCTGTTCGGCAAGCACATCAAGGCGGTATTGTTCAACCCGACGGTGGTGGCCACGGCGTTCATCATCGGTGGTGTGATCATCTTGCTGGTGGAGCGGCACAACCGTCGCAATGCAGAGGCTGGCAAGCTGCCGCGTGTGAACGCTATCGACGATCTCTCGGTTGCCGACGCCCTGAAGGTAGGCGTTGCGCAATGTCTCGCACTCGTGCCCGGCACATCGCGCTCGGGGGCGACGATCATTGGCGGCATGATGCTCGGACTCGAACGCAAGGTGGCCACCGAATTTTCGTTTTTCCTCGCGATCCCGATTCTGTTCGGTGCCACCATTTACGAACTGTACAAGGCGCGCTCGACATTGTCGGTCGACGATTTCAGCCTGTTCGGCATCGGTTTCGTTGCCGCGTTCATCAGCGCCTTCGTTTGCGTGCGCTGGCTATTGCGCTACATCGCGTCGCACGACTTCACGGCGTTCGCGTGGTATCGCATCGTGTTCGGGCTGGTGGTGCTGGCCACTGGCTATAGCGGGCTGGTTGTCTGGGCCGATTGAGCCGACTGAGCCGGCTGACGGCGCTGGCCGACCGGCTGGGCGCGCGATCGGGAAAGTAAAATAAAAAAGGGGCACCGCACGGTGCCCCTTTTTTTCAGGCTCGATGAGAGGTCTCAGGCGCGCTTGCGGAACACGAGATCCCACACGCCGTGACCGAGGCGCAGGCCGCGATTCTCGAACTTCGTTACCGGACGATAGTCCGGCCGCGGCGCGTAATCGGCCGCCGTGTTCTCCAGCGTGGCTTCGCTGCCGAGCACGTCGAGCATTTGCTCGGCATATTCCTGCCAGTCCGTCGCGCAGTGCAGATAACCGCCCGGCTTCAGACGTGAGGCGAGCAACGCTACGAACGGCGGTTGCAGCAGGCGGCGCTTGTGATGGCGCTTCTTGTGCCAGGGGTCGGGAAAGAAGACGTGCACACCGTCGAGCGAGCCTTCCGGCAGCATGTGCTCAACGACTTCCACGGCGTCGTGTTGAATGATGCGCACGTTCGACAGCGGCGTCTCGCCGATGAGTTTGAGCAAGGCGCCTACGCCCGGCTCATGCACTTCAACGCCGAGAAAATCGTCCGCTGGGCGTACCTTCGCGATGTGTGCGGTGCCATCGCCCATGCCGAAGCCGATTTCGAGAATGCGCGGTGCACCCGTGCGCGCGAAGGCGGCGGGCCAGTCGAGCGTTTCGGGCGCATATGGCAGCACGAACTTCGGGCCGAGCATATCGAACGCGCGCTTCTGCGCTTCCGAGCTGCGTCCGGCGCGGCGCACGAAGCTGCGAATGCGGCGCGGGTGCGCTACGCCGTCCGGTCCGACAAACGTTTCGTCGTCGCCCGGGGCATGAGATTGGGGCGCGCCGAGGTCGGCGTCGTCGTCGTGGGCCGGTTGCGCGTCGTCAGCCGGCGGTTGTCCGTGGTTCGTCATGGAAGCAAAAAGCCGTCTGGGACGACGGCTTGTCGAGAAGTGCTGCGGCGGGCGGCACATTCGGCATTACTGCCCGAGTCGGCGCCCAACACGATGATTTTTCAAAGGATTTTCCCGGGCCGAGGCATCGGGAACGGGCTCGATTATCCACCGGAACCCCCTTCACTGGCAAGTTGACGCCCCGCTCATGCCGGCCGCACGACCTGCGTGTCCTCCGGCGCCACGGGCTTGCCGTCGCGGGTCGTGGGCCGCAAATCGGCCAGCGGCTCGCCAGTTCGCGTGTCGATCAACGTCGAATGAAGCTCGCGCCGCCCGAACCGGTGCTTCTCTCCCCATTGCCGTAACGCCACGATCAGCGTGAAGAGTTCGCGGCCCTGAGGCGTCAGCACGTACTCCTGATACGACGTGCCGTCCGAGGCGGGTTGCACAGAGAGAATGCCTGCGTCGACCAGCGCCCGCAGACGCGTCGTCAGCATGCTGCGCGCTACGCCGAGACTGCGCAGGAAGTCGCTGAAACGGCGCACGCCGTCGAAGGCGTCGCGCACGATGAGCAGGCTCCAGCGATCGCCGATGATGTCGACCGTGCGTGCGACGGGGCAGGTATCGAGCGCCGGGGAGGGCCCTTCAGGTGGCGTTGGTGTCATGACGAGCTCGTTTTGCCAAAGCGAAAATTAAGTTTCATTTTAAGACTGGTTTAGCTATGATCCAACAAGTCTTAATTTGAAACCAGTATGGGGGGCTTCATGTCAACGTGTCCATCGGCAGATATCTCGGGGGCGGCCGCGTCATCGAATGTGTCCGACGGCCTGTACCGAATGCCGCGCGCGCTCGTCGCGATCTTCGCGTGCGCGGCAGGGCTGAGCGTCGCCAACGTCTACTACGCGCAACCTTTGCTCGATGCGCTGGCCGACGATTTCGGCATCTCGCGCGGTGCGGCGGGCGGCGTGGTCACGGCAACGCAGGCGGGTTGTGCGCTCGCGCTGCTGTTCCTCGTGCCGTTGGGCGACCAGTGGGAGCGCCGGCGCCTCATGCTCGTGCAACTCGCGCTGCTGACGCTGAGCCTGCTGGCCGTGTCGGCGGCCTCATCTGCCACGGCGTTGCTGCTGGGCATGCTGCTGGTCGGCATGCTGGGTACGGCAATGACACAGGGCCTGATCGCATACGCGTCGAGTGCCGCGGGTGTGCATGAGCGCGGACGCGTCGTGGGGGCAACGCAAGGCGGCGTGGTCGTCGGTCTGCTGTTGGCGCGAGTCATGGCGGGCGGGATTGCGGACATCGCCGGATGGCGTGGCGTGTATCTGGCGTCGGCAGGGGGCATGTTGGTGCTCGGCGCGGTGCTGTGGCGTGCATTGCCGCGTCAGACGGTCACGGGCACGCGACAGCGCTATGCCGTGTTGCTGACATCGATGTTCCGTCTCTTGTGCGAAGAGCGCACATTGCAGATTCGCGGCACGATCGCGTTACTGATGTTCATGGCGTTCAGCATTTTCTGGAGCGCGTTGGTATTGCCGCTCTCCGCCGCGCCGTTTCATTTCTCGCATACGCGCATTGGGGCGTTCGGGCTCGTGGGCGCAGCAGGGGCGCTGGCGGCGGCGCGAGCGGGGTATTGGGCAGACCGTGGATGGGCGCAACGCACGACTGGCATCGCACTCGTATTGCTGATGTTCTCGTGGCTGCTGCTGGCCGGATTGCATGTGTCGCTGGGCTGGCTCGTCGCCGGTGTGTTGTTGCTCGACCTTGCAGGGCAAGCGATTCACGTCACGAATCAGAGTCTGATCTTTGCCGCGCGCGACGATGCGCCGAGTCGTCTCGTGGGCGCCTACATGCTGTTCTATGCCACGGGCAGCGGCTTGGGGGCGGTCGCGGCGACAGCGACCTACGCGGCTTTCGGCTGGACTGGCGTGTGCGTGCTTGGTGCGGGGGTGAGCCTGGCTGCGCTGGTATTCTGGGCGACGACCTTACGCTGCATGCCCACGGTCGCCGCAAGCCGGCGGTAGGCGTTAGCGAGCCTTTGCGCGTGACGGCTTGGTGGCGGCGGCCGCGCGGGCAGCGGGCTTATTGCCGAGCACGCCGGTCGTTTCCATGTCTTCGAGCCAGGAGAGGGCGTCTGCGTGACGCAGGAAGTGACGCAGATAATCGGGCGAGACGTCGTGCATGAGCGAGAGCGCGCGGTGCACCAGATGGCTTGAGTTGAGTGGTCCGGCGTTTTCGGGTACCTGAGCGAGCGACTGACGAAGATTGCCGTCGGTGCTGAGCTTCGACCACGTTTCGCGGAAGTATTCGAGGACATCGAGGTCTTCGAAGGCGTCGCCGGTGGAGATGACGGTCGGCGTGACGGGCACCGGTATCGGCGGCGGCACTGCAACCGGCCGTGCCGGCGAAGCCGACAACGCGCTGGGCGGTTGCTCGCTCTCGCGCGTTTGTGACGCCTGGCTCGGCGCCGCGGCTCGTGCTTTGCGAGGCGTTGTCGCCGGTACGGGGCGCTCTCCCCCGCCAACACGCTGCGTCATCTCGCCAGTCAGTGAGGCGAGCGGCGACGGTGATCGCATCGAGGTCTGACGGCCTTCATCGGAAGACGTTGCCGGCGGGTTGGCATGAAACTGACTGAATTCATCGATGAGCGTCTTCAATCGCGCATCGAGCACCCAACGAACGTCGCCCGTATAGGCACGGCTGCGCAGCGCCAGTGCTTCGATGCGATGAAAACGCGCAGGGTCGCGCTTGTCGATCCCTTGCGCTCGCCACGTTGCAAGTTGCTCAGTCAAGGCGTCCGATGCCTCTTGAGCAGGCGTAACTGCCGCCACCATCGCGATACCCGAATCTGCCGCTTCGGTCGCTTCGGTCGCTTCGGTCGCTTCGGCCACTTTGGCGCTATGGGTGCCAGCGGCGTTAGCGGTGTTGGCGGTGATATTGACGCTCTCGTTGCTCATCGCATCACGCATGGGGCTTGCCCGCGTTGCTGGCGCTGCTGCGCGGCATCGGCGCGATTTCCACGCGCCGGTTCTTCGCACGGCCGCTCTCGTCGGCGTTCGACGTAACGGGTTGCTCTGCACCGAAGGCCGCCGAGAAGATCGACGATGGGGGCACGCCTGCGGCAATCAATTCCCGCGTGACGGTGAGTGCGCGCTGAGCCGACAGCTCCCAGTTATCCGCGAATCGCCGATTCGTCTCACGCACCTGTTGATCGTCGGTGAAGCCGCTGACCATGAGAATCTCGTCGCTCGCGCGAAGATAGGCGCTCAGCGGGCCGGCCAGACTGCGCAGGACTTCACGTCCCTGCGGCTGCAATTGGTCCGAATTCAGCGCGAAGAGCACGTTGCCGCTAATGCCGATGCGCCCGTTCACGAGCGTGACGCGGCCACCGGCGAGCGGTCCGGCCAGCGCTTGCTCAAGCGTCTGACGGCGTTGCGTTTCGGCGCGTCGCTCCTTTACTTCGCGCTCCAGCTTGGCAGACAGTTCGATCTGCACGCCGATCACGCCCAGCATGATGAGGACAAACGCGCCGAGCATCACCGACATCAGATCACCGAAGACAGCCCACGTCGGCGCTGCGGCACCGACGTCGCCACTGTCAGCGATATCCGCGTCGAAGTCTTCTCTCATGCTGCCACGCTACCCGGTTGTGCCCGTGTTTGTGCCAGATCCTGAAGGTTTTCGAGGATCTGTTTTTGCGACATCACACTCAGCTCGACCACCTCGCGCGCCTGCGCAACGTAATAGCCAAGCTGCTCGTCGCTGCGCGCCATCGATTTATCGAGCGCCGCTTCAATGCGTTGCAGATGTTCGAGCAGTTGCGTGTTCGATTCACCGAACGATTGCACGGCGGCCCCGAAGGCGTCGCCCAGACTCGCAATTTCCACGGCGCTACCGGCGACCTGCGCCGACGCGGCGGTGAGCTTCTCGGTCTGCGCGGCGATGGCGTCGCCCAGATTCGCGCCGGCGCGTTCCAGCAACTGTGCAGAGGTTGTGACCAGCTCGTCCACGGCGGCACGTTGCTCGTTACCGGCATGCTTGACGGTGTCGAGCAGCGTGCCGAGGGTATCGAGCAAACGCGAGCGCTCTTCGAGCATGGCGTTGTCGCGCACCATGCTGTCCGAGAGCTTCTGACGCAGTTCACCGATGATCTCGGCAGCGGCCTTCGGCGCTTCGGACGCGGTTTGCACGAGACGCGAAATCTCGGCAATCGTGTCGCTGGCATTGGCACGCGTTTGCTCCGACATTTCCAGCGCCGTGCGGGCGAGCGTGTCGC
Source organism: Pandoraea apista (assembly GCF_001465595.2). Lineage (NCBI taxonomy): Bacteria > Pseudomonadati > Pseudomonadota > Betaproteobacteria > Burkholderiales > Burkholderiaceae > Pandoraea > Pandoraea apista. Next base: position 896,730 of record NZ_CP013481.2, read on the forward strand.
AAATGGCTTGCTGCTGGCTGGCGGTTTGCGCGCCGACCTGCTGCCATTCCGAGCGCAGCGTGGCGAGCGTGCCTTCGAGCGTTTCCGTCCAGGCGGACAGACGTTGCGTTTCTCGCTCGGCGGTGGCGTCGTGATGAGCGGCGTTGGCGGCGTTCAACGCTTGCAGCAGCGACGCGCTGTGTTCCGTGAAGGCGTGGGTCGTTGCCGCCACGAGTTGCTGATTGCCGTCGGCCAGGCGCTCGCTCGTGCGCGCGTGTTCTGCAATGGCGTCGCGCCACGTCTGTGCGACGTTTTCAGACGTCGAGTCCATCTGCGCCGAAACGCTCTGCAACAGTTGCGAAGCCCGCGTCTCGAAGGTGTCGGCAAAGCGCGCGAGTGCGCTGGCAAGATCGCGCGCGAGCGCTTCGTTCGCAGACTGCTGTGCCGTGAGGGCGTGCTTCCATTCGCCCGACACCACAGCGGCCGTCTCCGACACGCTTTGCATTGCGCCTTCGGTGCGCTGGCTGACGCCATCGATCAGGTGCGCCGAGCGCTGCTCGAAAGTCTCGGAGAAGCGAGTGAGTGCGGCGGCAAGTTCGGTGTTCAGCGCGGCGTTGGCTTGCTGTTGCAGGGCGATCGACTGATCCCACGCTTGCGCAACGCGCTCATGCGCGCCGGCGACATTGCCGCTGGCGGCGTCGAGCTTGGCCGCAACGTCGGCCAGCAACGTGCCGGAGCGCAATTCGAACGTTTGCGCGAAGCGTTCCAGCGCAGTGCCGAGATCCTGCGTGAGGGCGTTGTGCGAGCGCTGCTGCTGGGCGAGCGCTTGCTCCCAGGCTTGCGCCACGGTGGTCTGTGCGGTCGCGATGCTACCCGTGGCGTTATCGAGGCGCGTGGTGACGTCGGCGAGCAGGCCGGCCGAACGGGTCTCGAAAGTCTGGGCAAATTGCGCGAGCGTCGCGCCAAGATCCTTGGCGAGCGCGTCGTTGGTCTGTTGCTGTGCCGCGAGCGAGGCTTCCCACGTTTGCGCGACGCCGGCGTGCGAGGCGCTGACTTGCCCCGTCGCCGTTTCGAGACGCGTGGCGACCTCGTCGACGAGTTTGGCCGAGCGGCTCTCGAAGGTTTGCGTGAACTGGGAGAGCGCGCTGCCGAGTTCCTTGGCGAGCGAGTCGTTGGTGCGCTGCTGTGCGGCCAGCGACGTTTCCCACGTTTGAGCAACACCGGCATGGGCGCTGCTGACGTGTCCGGTGACGGTTTCGAGTCGCGAGGCGACATCGTCGACCAGTCGCGACGAGCGCGCATCGAACGTCTGTGTGAACTCGCTCAGCGCGGCGCGCAGATCGGTCGCGAGCAATTCATTGGCGCGCAACTGGGCGTCGAGCGAATCTTTCCAGACGTTTGCCACGCGCGCCGTGGTGGCTTCGAAGCGATCGGACAGGCCGTCCATTCGATCCTGCATCGCGCCGGAAACGGTCTGATGCCACGACGCCGTTTCGCGCGCGAGGCTCGCCATCGTTGCTTCGACTTCGGGGCGAATGGCAGCACCTGCGGCGCTCGCGGTCGTCGCCACGCTGTCTTTCAGGTACTGCTGCATGGCGCTGGTCAATTGCGCGTAGGACGCATCGGTCTTCGCGTGCAGTGCGTCCTGATTGGCAACGAGCCGCTCGCCAAGTGCCTGACTCTGACGCTCCATCGCCGCCATCATGTCCTGCAAACGGTCCACGAGTGCGGGCATGACCGTGGCCTGTTGCTGGAGCAATTGCAGCGTGGTTTCGCGCTGGTGTTGTTGCGAGAAGCCGCGCAGCGTTGTGACGATGCGGGCGTCGAGCGATTGCACGACTTGTGCGCGTTGCTTGCGGGCCAGTGCGGCCAGCAAGCCGAGCATGGCCGAGGTGGCAACGCCGGCGACCGACGTGCCGAACGCGAAGCCAAGCCCCTTCACCGGAGACGCCAGCGAGGCGCGAATGGCTTCGAGATCGGTCGCGCCTTCGAGCGCGAGACCGGTGCCGCGCAGCGTGGCGGCCATGCCGAGGAAGGTGCCGAGCATACCCAGAAGCACGAGCAGGCCGACGAGGTACGGCGTGAGCGCCGGGCCGGGCAGGCCGACGCGTTCGCCTTCAACGCGCAGGCGCACGGCGGTGCGCAGACCCGCCGGGAGGGTGTCGAGCCACGAGGGCAGCGACGTGGGCGGCGCGTTCAGGCCGGAGACGGCGTTGGCGAGGGCGTTCGTCGCCTGATGGAAGCGTTTGAGTTCGAGGGCGCCGAAGAGATAGACGGCGGCAATCAGCAGAGCAACGGCCAGTGCGAGGTTATTGGTACCTGCATAGCCGACGGCGATCCAGCCGACGACGGCGAGACCTGCGACAAAGGCAACGAGATCAACGAGGTAACGAGTCATGTTGTCCGGGTTCACTAACGTTTTCGCCGGGAGGTACCGAGGTGAGGGCGGCAATCAGCCCCTCGATCGGTTCCAGGCGTATATCCAGTTCGGCAAGCAAAATGCTTTGCATGTCCCGGTGGAAGGTGTCGAGCCAGGTGCCGGCCGGCGGCAGCGGCGGGGCGCCGGGCACGCGCGGGGCGGCCATCGCCGCCTGTTCCGTGTCGCGCAGTCGCACGAAGTGTCCTTCGAGCAGATTCGGCACGCTGGCGAGCAGTGTGCGCTCACGTGCGCCCATAACGCGTTCCATGACGGCGTCAACGCTGGCGAGCCGCGCGGCGTCTGACGACAGCGCGGCCAACTGCCCGCGCAGGCGGGTGCGCAAGGCGCTGATCGCCGTGTCCATGGTCTGCTGCGATGTCGCGTAGCGCTGCCGATAGGCCGCGAACTCCGCGAAGGACGCGGCTCGTTGCCGCTCGGCGGCGCTTAACGCGCGGATCTGCCCGCCGGGCGCGGCGGCGAGACCACAATCGCGGGCGATGGCTGCCGCGAGTTCCGCGCGCACACGCGCCAGTTCGCTTGCCGGCGCGTGCGCAGCCGCCCGCGTGCCGGCAGGCGGCGTGGCTTTGAGCGCCGACGACAGGGCGATGGCGTCGGTCCAGCCGACCCACTGGCTCATGCGGTCCGACAGCGACGGCGCAGCCTCGGGCGGCGCGAACGTGCTGAGACGGGCTAGAGAGCGTATGAGGGTGGGGGCGCTGATAACGGGACGCCGTGGCACTTGCACCATTCCACTGAGGGGGTCGAAAACCCAGCAGTTTACACTGCGCGCGCCGCTTGGCCGCCACCCGAGCCTTGGGCCGGGGCTTGACAGGCGCGCTGACGGCGAAACGACGGGGATACAACGAGGATACGACGCGTGGTCGCGGTCATGCCGATCGCGCCGGGCGCCATGCGGCAATCGTGTCGGAGCGCGTCATCTCTCTCGTCCCCCGTCGCGGACCCCGACTGTGATTTATCTCAGTTTTCAGTACCCATCCCGAGGTTTATCTTTGACCCAACTCGCGGCAAACGCGAAACCACGAAGCAAAGACAACGACTGGAGGTGTGACATGGGCTGGGGACTTCTCTGCGACGGGCTGGTGACGGTGGGTACGTGGGCGAGCCGGGCTGAACCGGTGGCCAAATTCCTGTCGGACATGGCCAGTCTCCTGATGTAACGCGACGAGTGAAATCTAACTGAACAACGACTGGAGGTGTGACATGGGCTGGGGACTTCTTTGCGATGGGCTGGTAACGGTGGGTACGTGGGCAAGCCGGGCCGCACCGGTGGCTAAATTCTTCTCCGATGTGGCCGACCTTTTCATGTGAGATGGGTCAGGACGCGGGGCACGCAGTGTCGGGGGCTTGAGCGAGACCCGAGCGAAGGTAGGGCAACAGACTGGCGAGACCGAGGGCTGCCATTGCAGCCCCGATCCACAGTGGCGCGCGCATGCTGTAACCCGCGTCGATCGCGGCACCCCCGGCCCACGTGCCGAAGGCGAGCCCGGCGGTAATCACCGAGGTATGCATCGTATTGACGAGTGGCCCGGGTGCTGCGGCACGCATCACCCGGGCCACCATTGCGGGATTGAGCGACACACCCGTCAAACCAATGGCGGCAAACGCGGCGATACCGACAGGCGTGAGGTCGGCCCAAAGCGCGAAGCTGATCAGCGCGAGTGCAAGCACTGACAAACCGCCAACCAACACTGTCAACGTGTGGCGGTCGGCGAGGCGTCCGATAACGGCGTTACCGATGATGTTGGCGATACCGTACATCGCGAGCAGATTCGGGATCGCTGCGGCCGATACCCCGGCGACATTCATGAAGATCGGTGAGAAATAGCTGAACGCAGCGAACGTCGCGCCGATGATTAGCCCACTGGTGGCGAACGCCGCCCACAGCGGACGATTCAGCAGCGAACGGAATTCGGCGGCGAGGCTGACGGTCTCGCGATCCTGCTGTTTGCTTGCGGGAGCCCAGAGCGCCACGGCCACCGTGCACAGCGCGGCCAGCAAGGCGACGAGCCAGAAGCTGGCGCGCCAGCCGTAGTGTTGCTCGATGTAGGCCGTGAGCGGTACGCCGACCACGGGCGAAAACATCAGGCCGCCGAGAACGAACGAGGCCGCGCGGCCACGCACCGACGGCGCAACGAGATCGGCACAGAGCGTGAGCGCAACGCCGAACGTCGCCGAACTGGCCACGCCCATGATGATTCGCGCGAGCGCCATCACTTCATAACGCGTCGACACGGCAGCCAGGACACCCCCTGCGACATTGATTGTCAGCAGCCAGATGAGGGCTCGCTTGTGCGGCGTGCGCAGCGCGAGCAGCAGGGCGGTCAGCACCGGCCCACCGATGGTCATGCCCAGGGCGTAAAGCGAGATCAGGTTGCCGATGTCGCCGATACCGACCTGCATGGCATTGGCGAGCGCGGGCATCATGCCGGCGACCATGAATTCCGCCGTGGTCATCGCAAATACCGTGAGCCCTAATAGATAGACAACGGGTGGCATGGCAGATTTTTGTGACATATTTTTAACGATCATTCCATATTTGGAGGTGAGGGGGGAATCCCGCGAGGGGGGGCGGGCAAAGTTGTCGGGTGCTTGGGGTTGTGCCTGGTGAGCGCGTCGGAGGGTCAGAGCTGGGCGAGCGTGCCTTCCATGATGCTCTCGAGGAAGGTGCGATCGCAGACCGTACGTCCGAGTGCCCGCAGACCGTAGTAGCTCGACAGGAACGTGCGTGCGACGACCACGGGCGAACGTTCGGCGGTGAGTTCGCCGTTGTGCTGTCCGACGGCGATCAGATGCACGAGTACTTGTTCGATGCGATTGAAGTAAGCCTGACTGATCTGGCGGACTTTGGGGTCTTTCGCACCGCGTTCGAGTGCGGCGAATAGGCTCATGCAGCCGCGTTGCTTTTCGGGGTCGAGATCTTCGTCGATCCCTTTCTGCATGAGGATACGAAGCCGATCCTTGACGAGCCCGGGGCCGTTCAGAATGTCGGCTTGCGTTTGAAGCCCGAGCGACTGATAGCGCTCCAGAGCTTCGTGGTAGAGGTTGAGCTTGCTGCCGAAGGCGTTGTAGAGGCTGCCGCGTCCGAGCCCGGTGCATTCGACGAGCGCCTGCGCCGACGTGCCTTCATAGCCATATGTCCAGAAGACGTCCATGGCGGCGTCGATGACGGCTGCGTCGTCGAATTCTCTCGGTCGTCCGCTCATGGCGATGGGCCTCATTGAACTGGCGGGAATGCAAAAGGCGATGCGTAGGAGACATCCCTTGATGGCGAGACTATAGGGTATTTTTGACTGACTGTTCAAATACCCGGATAGGGGTTGTGGGATTCGCTAGGGGGGACGCGCTAGTTGTGAGTGGCGCCGGAAAACAAAAAAGCCGTCGCGAGGACGGCTTCTTCGATGAATTCTGGAGCGGGCGATGGGAACATCATCGTGTTCCCAACTCGTTGATTGATAACGAGTTTTCCGCACTCGGCGAACCGAGATGGACATAATTATGGACTGAAAAACCACGCTTGGTCAACGCGCGCTCCGAGCAAGTCCAGTGCGAGCCATGGACAGCCAGCAGTAGCCAATGTACCCGAGCGCTCAACGTCACGAGGCCGGTTCATCTCCCTTTGGCAGGAACTCCTCGCGGGCGCGCTGCAGAAACCGCTTCATGGGATCAGAGGGTTCGGCGCTGCGGCGCAGCAGGTAGGTGGACAGCATGGGCGGCGTGCCGGCCAAGGGGCGAACGGTTATGTCGGGGCGGTTCAGGGTCTGCACCTGCGAGGCAATGGCGAAACCTAGGCCATAACCGGCACCGACCAGAGTCAGCATCACGCCTAGGCTCGTCACCTGATCTACCAGCTTGAGCGGCTTGGACGCACCTTGAAGCACCGCCTGGATCTGGTGGTGGCAGCCCGATCCCGCGTCCGGATGGCACAGTACCAACGGAAACTTCAAGGCTTCATCCAATGGCACTTCCGCGTGCGCCAACAAGGGGTGGCGCACGGGCACGATCACCGACAGAGGATCGGTCCACACGGGCTCGGCGACAAGGCCTTCGCTCACCGCGTCCGACAGCGCAAAACCGATGTCCAGCAGATCGTTGTGCAGGCCCTTGAGCTGCTGCGCGAAAGGCAGCTCGAAGACGCGAATCTCCAGTTCGGGCTCTTCCTCGCGGCTGCGCGCCAGCAAGGTGGCAATGTGGGGCTGCGCCAAGCTGTCGCAGATGGCGATGCGCAGATAACCCTGATAGCCCTGCGCCGCCGCCTTTGCGGCACTCACCGCCTGCTCCACGGTGGCCAGCACGCGCCGGCACTCACCGAGGAACACTTGACCGGCCCAGGTCAGTCGCGTCTGGTGCGCGCTGCGGTCGAACAACTGCACGCCGAGCGTGGCTTCGAGATTTCGCATTGCGCGCGACACAGGCGATTGTTCTACGCCAAGGCGCTCGGCCGCTCGCGCGAAATGCAGTTCTTCCGCGACCGCAACGAAATAGCGCAGTAGTCTGAGTTCCAATGCGGCCTCCTGTTTGCCTCGTTCCTGGCCTGCGTCCACCTCATGCGGATTGCGCCTCGCTTTCTCCTTCGATGATTGGCAAGAGGTTCCGGCGTTGCATGCTTGTAAGCGGCCGGCCATCCCACCTTGGCTAGGCATCGGTGTGGGATGCCGCTAGATTGGCTATCGGAGGTTCAGGATGCGCCGGGCACCGCTGAGCACTATCAGCGCAATGACTGCGCCAATCACGAGGTCAGGGTACGAGGAGCCCGTCCAAGCGACCAAAACACCAGCGACTATCACCCCCGCGTTTGCGATCACATCATTCGCAGAAAAAATGTAGCTTGCCGTCATGTGGGCGCCCCGATCCCGCTTCTTGGCGATCAGCACCAGGCAGGTGACGTTGGCGATCAATGCGACCAGCCCGATACTCATCATGAGCATGGACGCCGGCTCACTTCCCACAACTGCCCGCCGAACGACCTCCAAAAGCGCGCCAAGCGCAAGCACGACTTGCAACCAACCAGCGATGTGCGCTGCCTTCATCTTCAAGGCGGCGGCGCGGCCCACCGCATAGAGCGCCAGTCCGTAGACCGCCGCATCGGCGAACATGTCAAGCGAGTCCGCTATGAGACCTGTGGACTGGGCGATCAGGCCAACGATCAACTCAAAGACAAACATCGCACCGTTGATAGCGAGCAGCAGCTTTAAGGTCCGAGCCTCAGAGGCATTCCCCTCTGCGTCTGGGGCCGTAGACTCGTCGCTTTGCACGCTGTCCAACACTTGCGCGCCGAGGTTGAGAGGGATGAGACGGCCCAGCAGCTCTTGCGTACTTCCCCCATGCTGCACGGTGAGTACACGGTCCTTCAGATCGAAGTCCAGTGCCGCAACAGCCGACGCATCGGCCAGCGCCATCCGAATGAGATTCTCCTCCGACGGGCAATCCATCTTCGGCACGGAGAAACGCGTCTTCCACTGCCCGCCTTCGGTGCGCCTCTCGCTTGTCAGCAGAACCGCACCCAAGTTCAGGGGCGTCAGCTTCTGGGCGATCCTGGCGGGCTCGCCCGAGTGCACCACCCGGAGCTGCCGATGGGCCAGATCGAAGGTCATCGGCCCAACCCCGGTCAGACCACCCAGCGCCATGCGAATGAGGTTCTCCTCGGAGGGGCAGTCCATTCCCGGAACTGAAAATGTGCTCTCCACGGAAGCAATGGCGCTTGGGGCCTCGTCGACCGTCTGCGAATTGCAACTGCTCGAGCAGCTACTGCTTTGACATGTACTCATGTCCCGTATTAGAAACCCTCAAGTAGCTGTAGAGTCAAGCGGTAGGTAGGCAAATATGAAAATCGGTGAACTATCGTCATTGGCAGGGTGCTCCGTTCCCGCGGTGCGCTTTTATGAAGCAGAGGGCCTTCTGCAGGCGCCCCTGCGGGCCGCCAACAACTATCGGCAATATGGCCAACAGCATGTCGACAGGTTGGCCTTCATCGTTCGGTGCCGCTCGCTGGACATGTCGCACGACGATATCCGGGCTCTGCTGCAGTTGCAGGACGACCCCGCCATGTCCTGCGACGAGGTCAATGCCTTGCTAGACGATCAAATGCGCTTGGTAGAGCAGCGAATCGCCGAGTTGCAGGCGCTGCGCAAGCAACTGCGTGCCATCCGCAGTACCTGTGCGGGAGGGGTATGCGTTGGCGATTGCGGTGCACTTGAATCGCTGCGCAGCGCCACTGGGGCAAGCTGGCCAACCGTTCGCTGAGCGGAGCCTCAAATAACGACATTCAGCTCGGTGCGAACCAACGATGCGGTAGCAACTCGTGAACCAGGCTAACCCGTTGCGTCGGCAAGCGAGCCAAAACGTCCTTGAGATACGCATAGGGATCATGCCCATTGAGTCGTGCTGACTGGATGAGCGTCATGACGGCTGCTGCCCTCTGACCAGCTCGTAGGCTGCCCGCAAAGAGCCAGTTGTTGCGGCCAATGGCAATCGGCCGAATCTGGTTCTCGATCCAGTTGTTGTCCACGGGCAGCTGTCCGTCATCGACGAACCGGGTCAAAGCCTCCCAGCGCCGCAAGCTGTAGTCCAGCGCTTTGGCGCTTGCCGAGCCTTCCGGCACCTTCTGGCGTTGCAGCACCATCCACTGGTGCAAGGCATCAAGCAGCGGCTTCGTTTGTTGTTGCCGGATGGTTTGGCGCTGATCGGTCGCAATCTCCTTGACCTCACGCTCGATCTCGTAGACCCGCGCGAACTGCTGCAGCGCGACCTCGGCGATCTGGCTTTGGTTCGCCGCGTGCAAATCGAAGAACTTGCGCCGCGCGTGCGCCAGGCAGCCGACCTCGGTCACACCACTTGCGATCAAGGCCTTGTAGCCGCTGAAGTCGTCACAGGTGAGGCTGCCTCTCCAGTCGCCCAGGAAGCGCCGGGCGTGTTCGCCCGAGCGCGATTCGCAGAAGTCGTAGACGACCGCCTTGATGTTCTCGAAGGCGCCCGTGGCATAGGCCCATAGGTACGCCCGGTGCGCCTTGCCGTTGCCCGGCTTGAGCATGGACACCGGCGTCTCGTCGGCATGCAGCACGCGGCGCTGCAGCAGCTCTGTCCTCATGGCGTCAACCAGTGGCTGCAACTGCACGCCACACGAGCCCACCCATTGCGCCAGCGTGGAGCGGGGGATGGCTAGGCCGGCGCGGCCGAAGATCGCTTCCTGGCGGTACAGCGGCAGGTGGTCGGCGTACTTGGCCACCAGCACTTGCGCCAGTAGCCCAGTGGTAGGGATGCCTTTGTCGATGATGTGAGGATCGACAGGCACCTGGTGAATCGGCTCGCACTGGGCACAGGCCCACTTGCCCCGGATGTGGCGCTCCACCGTGAACACGCCGGGCGCGTAGTCCAGCTTCTCGGCCACGTCCTCGCCGATGCGCTTCATCTGGCAACCGCAGGCGCAGGTGGTGGACTCGGGCTCGTGGCGGATCTCGCGCCGCGACAGGTTGGCCGGCAGGGGTGCGCGTTTGGGGACTTGCTTGTCTTGGCGGCCTGCCACTGGCGGCGTGGCCTGCTCGATCTCATCGGCCACCGCCTGCAGGTCCTCATCCAGCGATTCATCGAGCAGGCTCTTCTGCTCGGCGCTGAAGCGCTCCGACTGTGCGGCGAACTTCATGCGCTTGAGCAGTGCGTTCTCGTGCGTGAGCTTGTCGATCTGCGCCTGCTTGAAGACCGCCTCTTGGCCCTGGCGTGCGATCACGCCGTCTCGCTCGGCCAGCTCACCCATCAACGACAGCAGGGCCGCTCGCATCTGCTGCGGCTCCAGGGTGTCAAGGTGGTCTGCGGTGATCACGGGAGAAGATGATGCGGCTAACATCACATTCGCGCATCGGTGCAAGCGCTGATTGCCTGGCCAACGACCGGAGCACTCAAAGTACAGTGATGACTCCAGCCTCGCCGACGTTCTTCCAGGGCAGGCCCAGCACGAGCGCATCGAACTGCGTTCGGCTGAGTGTGGCGGTGGTGGCGGCATCGCGCGGCCAGACGAACTTGCCGCTATTCAGGCGCCGGGCCGCCAGCCAGACACCGATGCCGTCGTGCACCAGCACCTTCATGCGGTTGGCTCGTCGATTGGCGAACAGATAGGCGTGGTGTGGGCGCGCTGCGCCAAAGACAGCCACTACCCGGGCGAGCGCCGTCTCGGTGCCTGCTCGCATGTCCAGCGGCTCGGTGGAGAGCCACAGCGCATCAATGCGGATCATCGGAGCCAGTCGCGCAGCCACGCTGCACATGACGCTGCATCTTCCAGGGGCCAGTTCACGGTGACTACGCTGGCGCTGCGCCGAACATCAACGCGAATCGCACGCGACACGGGCGGCGAGCTGGTCTCGGTTGCTGGGAGCTGTTCAACTGGTGGAGGCAGATTCAGCGCAACGAACTCATTCCGGGGCGCTGGCAACAGGGAGTCTGCTTGCTCGCGCATCCAGCGATGAACGATGTTGGCGTTGATTCCGTGTGCAAGCGCTACGCCGGCCACTGACGCGCCGGAGACCTGGCATTCGGCCACGATCTGGCCTTTAAGTTCCGGGGAGTAGTAGTGCCGCTTGGGGCGCTGGGCGATCGTGTCGTTCGCCATAGTGTGCGTGATGTTCATCGTGCACACGATGCCTCGACACTGGGTCTATCTCAAGATGGGATTGCCGGACGCTTACGCATGCTTGCCTATTCGGATAGGCAGATCGCATCCGAAAATTACGGAGGTTGAGGCGGAACGCTACCTGGCCGAAGACCTGAGAACCTCAATCGCCGCGACGCTGCACTACCGCCTGATCCACAGGTTCAGTTCAATCAATTCCCGGGTTGCAGCTCCACACGCACCTCGCGCGATTTGCCGGCCCGCTCCACTGACAAGACCACCACATCGCCGACCTTCCTGTCGTCTAGCCGCGCGAGCAGCTTGGCCACATCGTCCGTCGCCTGGCCATCAACATCGATGATGCGGTCGCCCGGCACGATGCCTTGCGGCGTGACTTCGACACCCGCGAGGCCGGCCTTGTGCGCTGCCGAACCAGGGGTAACACGCAACACGAACACGCCCTTGCTTCCAGTCAGCGCCAGCAGGCGCTGATTGAGCTGTTCGTCCACCTCAATGCCCAGCGCCGGACGGATGTACTTACCGGTCTTGATGAGTTGCGGGACTACGCGCATGACGGTGTCCACCGGCACGGCGAAACCAATCCCGGCCGAGGCGCCGGAGGGGCTATAGATCGCCGTGTTGATGCCGATGAGCCTTCCTGCCGAATCGAGCAGCGGCCCACCGGAGTTGCCAGGGTTGATGGCGGCGTCGGTCTGGATCAGGTGATCGATGGCCGGGCCGCCCGCTTCTCCGGGTAACGAGCGGTCGAGCGCGGAGACGATGCCGGTGGTGAGCGTCCAGTCCAGGCCGAAGGGGTTGCCGATAGCGAACACCTTCTGACCCACCTTGAGGTCGGCACTGGTGCCGACCGGCACGGCCGGCGGGCGCTTGAAACCGACGCCAATCTTGAGCACGGCGATGTCGTGCGCTGGGCTCGTCCCCACCAGCGCGGCCTGGTAGTCGCGGCCATCGGCGAGTTTGACCGTGGCTTCAGAAGCACCCTGGATGACGTGGAAGTTGGTGACGACGTGGCCGGCATCGTCCCAGATAAAGCCCGAACCGGTGCCGCGCGGCACGGAGAAGACGTTGCGCGTCCAGACATCGCGTACCAATTGCGCGGTGGTGATGTAGACCACCGAGGCGCGCGATTTCTCGAACAGTTCGATGTTGGCTTTCTCGTCCGCCGCCAGATCGCCACGCGCCGTCACGGTGCGTTCTGCCGCCTCACGCGGACTGAACCAGGCCTCGATGGCGGGCAGGAACTGCCACAGCAGCATGAGCGCGGCAATGCAGGCGGTGATGACGAGCCAGCGCCGGACGAAGCGGTCCGGCGCGGGACGTTGGTACGGGTCGGGGTAGGCCATGAGAAGTCTCCTGTTGATAGGCAATCAGCGCCACAGCCCGCTCGGGCGCCAGCGCGGTGGGCGCGGCGTCACAGCGGATTCCGGCAAGAAATGGGGCGGGTGGAGTGGCAACGCTGATGCTGGCCCAGGCGCCAACGTCAGTAGGCGTGAGATGCGTTCTTGCGTGGCCGGATGCGTGCGCAACCAGGAGGGTTCGGGATTGCCCCATCCCGGCCACAGCCAGGCACGCCAGGAGCGGCTGACCCGCTCGATTTTCGCCAGCGCGGACGCCAGCCCCTGCGGGTCGCCCGTCAGTTCCGCCGCGAGGCGGTCAGCGTCGAACTCACGCACGCGAGACAAGCCGAGCTGTGCGAGCAGGGCCAGCTGGGGCGATGCGGCCAATAACAATAAACCAGGCCAATAGACCTCCGCCGCGCCAACCAGCAGCGCGGGCAGGCTCAGCAGGATCGCGATCTGTCCCATAAGGGCCAGTAGGCTCGTGAAGCGACTGACGGAATCCGCCAGCCCCATGACGCGCAGATCCTCACTGGCGATGTGCGCGATCTCGTGCGCGAGCACACCCGCCAGCTCGCGTGGGCTCAGGCGGCGCAGCAGGCCATCGGTGAGGGCGATCGATGCCTCCTGCTTCGATCCGGTGGCGAAGGCGTTGACGACGGCACTGGGCACGTAGTGCGGCACCGGCGTTGCGGGCAAACCGGCACGGACGGACAGCTCGTGCAACAGGGCCCAAATTTCCGGGGCTTCGTGTGGGTGCAGCGCCCGGGCGCGGTATAGGCGCAAGGTCAAGGCGGATGCGGCTGCCGGTTCCAGCAGCAGCGTGCCTGCAACGGCAAACAGCGCGAGCCACAGGTCGCTTTCCCCGAACAGCAGGCTTCCTGCGGCGGCTGCGATCCCGACCAGGGTCAGGACCAACAGCCCGGTCTGCAGGCGGTTGAGCCAGCGGTGTTGCAACAACGCCGCGCGCGGGTCACTGGGATGATGACGGGTCATGCTCAGATGTCTCGGCGGCGCGGTCGTCGCGCTCGCGCAGCAGCCAGTAAGTGGCACCAAGCGCCAGCGTGGCGCCTGCAAGCGCGGCGATCTTGCCAGGGCTCGCCTCGGGGTCGAGGATCACGAACTTGCGCGCCAGCGCGATCAGGCCGATGAGGATCACGGTCTTGACCTGGATGATGCTGTCCCGACGCAGCGCCACGCGCACGATGGAATGCTTGAACTCCATCGCGATCAAGAGCGTCATGATCATGCCGAACACACTCTGGAATACCTTGTGATCCAGGGGATTGAAGGCATCGAGAACCAGCAGCGTGAAGACGATGGAGATGAGCTGGAACAGCGACACCACGATGATGACGGCAATCACCGCCGACAGCACGAGCGCGACGACCTGCTCGAAGCGCTCGTAAAAACTCATGATGGCCCATTGGTCACGGAAGACCTGAAATGGGTTAAGGCGTGTTGATTTCATGACGATGAACTCCCTGGAAAACGGCTGCTGTCGAGACGGCGGCGCATTGCGCTGATGTGTCCTTCAATCAGCTCGGTCGACATGCCAAGCGTCGACATCACCTGTTCCGCCAGCCCAAGGCCTGCGGCAAAGGATTGCTGGTACACGCGCGCGTTGGGCATGGCGCGAAATGCATCGGCCGCGGTCGTACTTCTGCATGACACCCACAAGGTCAGCGCCGGACGGCGCTCGGCAATCGCCTGGGCGATGCGCAGCACTTGCTGGGCATGGTCGAACGTGAGCACCACCAGACGCGCTTGCGCCAACCCGGCAGCCAGCAGGGTATCGGGCCGACTGGCATCGCCATGGAACACCGGCGCGCCGGCGGCACGCGCGGCCTCGACCTTCTGCGCGTCCGCCTCCAGCAGCAGATGCGCCACGCCGGCGTGGCGAAGAATCTCGCTGACGGTCAGGCCAAGCTCGCCCGCGCCGCAAACGATGACATGGTCTCGATATCGCGCCGTCTGCGCGGCGATCTCAACTTCTTCAGCCTGGGGTGGCTGAATGACGCCGCCGGTGCGGCTCAAGAACCGGGCAAGTACATCGTGATGGCGGATCAGCAGCGGTGCCAAGGCCATGCTGAGCACCAGCGCGACCAGCATGGGTTGTACGACGGTCGCGGGAATCAGATGCTGCTGCAAGACCATGCCCAACAACAGCAGGGCGAACTCGCCGCCATGCCCCAACGCTATGCCCGTGCGCCAGGCATCGAGGGCGGACAGGCGCGTCGCCCGCAAGGCCAGGGTGTTGAGCCCGATCTTGACCGGTACCAGCACTGCCAGCCACGCCAGCACCGTCAGCGGAGCCGAAAGAATCTGTGCTCCGTCCAGTTGCAGGCCGATGGTCACGAAGAACACGCCCGACAACACATCGCGAAACGGTTTGAGGTGGCTTTCCATGTGGTGCCGGAAGTCGCTCTCGCCCAGCACCATCCCGGCGAGGAAGGCCCCTAGGGCGGCGGATACGCCGACCGCGTGCGCAGCGGCGGCGGCAGCCACCACCACGCACAAGGAGACGAGCACGAACGATTCCTCGTGGCCCCGCCGCGCCACCCAGCCCAGCAGGCCATGCAACAGACGGCGCGAAGCAACCGCCGCTGCTGCGAACAACACCAGCACGCCCAACACTTCGAGCAGCATGCTCTCGACCTTCGGCGACTCGCCGCGCGCCCAGATCGCCAGCAAGGCCAACAGGGGCACGCTGGCCAGATCCTGAAAGACCAGCACGGCGATGGCGCTGCGGCCATGGCGTGTGGTGAGTTCACCCTGGTCGGCCAACTGCCGGCTGACCAGCGCCGTGGAAGACATGGCCGCCGCAGCGCCGAGCAGCGCAGCGCTCTGAGCTGGCTGCCCCAACCCCATCAGCATCAGGGTCAGAGGTGCGGCCACAACGACCATCTGCAAACTGCCAGCCACCAGTACGGTCTTGCGAGTGAGCCAAAAGTGCCCGAGGGAGAATTCCAGTCCGACCATGAACAGCAGTAGCGCCACTCCCAGCTCGGACAGAAAATCAAGCGCTTCTCCCGGCGCGATCACGCCGGTGACTGAGGGGCCCAGTAAGGCGCCGGCGGCGAGGTAACCCAGCAAGGCGGGCACTCTGAACGCCGCCGTCGCCACCGCCGCGAGGCTGCATGCCGCCAGCAGGATCAGGGTGGCGCCGAGCAAGTCCTGCATCGGTCAGCGCCCCACCTGTGCAGATGCCCAGCGCACGATGTCCTGCGCGCCCAAGGCGCCGGCCTGACGCCCGATCTCCCGCCCACCCTGGAACAGGGCGAGCGTCGGAATGCTGCGGATGCCGAACTGCGCGGCCAGGTGGGGTTCTGCCTCGGTATTGACCTTGGCCAGCCTGACCCTGGGTTCGAGCTGGCGCGCCGCTTGCTGGAACTGCGGGGCCATCATCTTGCACGGCCCGCACCAAGGTGCCCAGAAATCGACCAACAGTGGCAGGTCGCTGCGCTCCACGTGGCGCGAGAACGTCGCCGTGGTCAACTCGATGGGTTCGCCCGTGAACAAGGGCTGCTGGCAGCGGCCGCAGTTGGGATGTTCCGATAGCTTCGCAGTCGGTACGCGGTTGATGGACTGGCAATGCGGGCAGACAAGGTGAAGATCATTCTTCATGGTTCGCCTCCTTGGACCACAGTGAGGCTGCCGCGCTTCGGGTCACAGACAATGCCGACCAATCAACGCCTTGGAGCCAATCGTTCCCGTCTTTGCTTACTCCGGCCTCTTCCAAATGAGCAGCGATGAACGCTTCGGCCTGCATGAGCCACCTTTGGACAGTATCTTCCTGACTAGGAATCAGCAGGATTTCAGAGACGCTGCTGGCATCCAGCCCGTCCACACGGAGAAGCAGAAAAATGCGCCGCCACAAACGCGGCATGTCCTTCAGCAGGTCGAATGCAAAAGCGAACTCGCTCGACCGATCAACTAGCTCCTCCTGTTCCGCGATCGTTGCGGCATCGGGATGCTGACTGTCAGCGATGATATCGGCCAGCCTGAGTGTGTCATCGGGCTGATAAAATTCGAAGACTTCCTCTTCCACCATGGCCTCGGCGACGTCCTGGGCATCCGCTTCGACCGGCGCGTCCAGAGAAACGAATTCGCCAAATTGCCGGCTGTTTGCCACTTCGTGATCCAGGACGGCGAACAGATGCTTCAGAAGACCGAAGTAAGCCGCTTTTTCTTCCGGCACGGATTGCCATTCCACCTCAGCTTGGACAATCGCTTCATCCACCACGTCGCGCAGCGTCGGATAATCGCGCGGTACATCGCCGACGGCCCGCAGATAAGCCAGCTCACGCCTTGCGACAGCCTCAAGTTTCGACAGTAGAGGCATTCGGGTCGCCTCGGCCTCATGGGCGGCTGATGCGGGTTTTGCGGCAATCCGCACCTTGAGCTCGCGCAAGCGCTCGCGTCGTGCTTTGCGCTTGATTTGATCCTGAGCATGCAGTCGGTCAAAATGCTTCTTGGCCTGACGGAACAACGACTGTGCGAGCATCTGCGCGAGGGGCGTCAGCTCGTCATGTGATGCAGTAACGCTGACAATTTTTTTGCCGGGCAGGTGCATATAGCCACTGGCCAGAAATTGCCGCTTGATCTTGTCGCGATCAAGGACGATTTGAAGTCGCACTGAATCTTTAGTGTGTTTGTCGAGCAATGGCTTGAGGGCGTGCTCGATCACATTTCCCAAAGCTCTCTGCCAAGGTTCATGAAACTCTTTGTCGATAGCTCGATAGCTATATTGAATCTGCATGCATGACTCCTTTGATGTCATTTCTATGGAGGTATGAATCGAGGATGCTCATATCCATAGAATTTAGTTTGACCCGCTCTTATCCCTGGCGCGTTTTGCGAAGACGCCAACTCAAGAGCAGAAGCGTGACACCATAGACTGCCGCATAGAAGCCCAACAGCCAGCCTGCGGCCAGGAATGACTCGACCGGACGGGAAAAAAATATCCACAAGACGATAGCGCCAAGGACAATCGAGAGCAGTCCACTGAAGGCAAGCCAAATTTCACCCTTGATTTCTTGACGCAGCCGAACGGCGGCGGATATCTCCAGCACACCGGTGAAAATCGCCCAGAAGCCCACGCTAGCCCATAAAAAAGAAGCCAAGACTATCGTGGCGACCCAAGGAGCAACCAGGACGACGACGCCCGTAAGTATGCCGACAATGCCGCTGAACAGCAGCCAGCCCCAGCGCTCTTTTTTCTGGATATGGCGCACCGCTGCAACCAAGTTGAAAGCGCCATTGACCAAGGAAAATGCGCCGAACATGATGGTCATGGCCAACAGAGCCGATTGTGGCATCCAGAACGCAAGGGCTGCAAAAATCAATGCCAAGACACCGCGCAGCACAAAAAGCCACCAATTTTGGCTCAGCGAACACAGTGCTTTGGTGGGGTCATCCGCATTGGAATTAGCGATGGTGTCTGTGTTCATGCAATATCTCCTAAAGATCTATACAAAATAAAAAATCAAACACTCCTGAGCCAAGAGAGGGGCGCGACGCGCCCCTCTTAGGCCCTATCCAGCGGTTTCAGAACAACTTGGACAGTTTTGCCTTGATTTCATCGAGCCAGCCTTTTCCGCCGCCTCCCCCAGCCGTCTTTTGCTTGACTTTCTTGAGTTCAGCATACAGGGGCTCAAAGTCCTTCTTCTTTCCATAGCCCAGCAGTTCTGCCATTTCCAACTGCTGCCGCGCTTCGTTCAATAATGTCTCCAGGCGCTCATTGGACGCTTCGCTCCGCTGACCATCTTCTACCAAGGTCTCGGCGCGCTTCAGGAGCAGCTTCGCACGCAGGACGGGCAGCGGAAGCACGCTGCGCTCCTCGACCAGCGTGCTGAGCGCTGACTGCAGCGCGGCTTTGGCTTCTTCGATCTTGCCCTGATCGATCAGCGGCACGACTGACTTCACGGCTGCGGGATAGGACGCCAGAGGGATGTTGGTGACCGCGATCACGATTTCACTGGCCAGCAAAGCCAGCACGTGACGTGCCCGTTGCACCTCGCCATGTTTGAGGGCATCCAGCGCCTCGTCGGTCATCGCCTCAATGGTTTGCGTGTTGGCGAACAAGTCGTGCACGATGGTGCGCACATCAACGGGGGCCAGGGCGAGCGTGGGTTCGCGCGCAACGATCAGCTCCAGCTTTCCCGTCACTTCGGCCAGCGTTGCCAATGCGCGTGCAGCGTCCTTGCCGTCAAGTGCGGCCAGCGCTGATTTGGTCAGCGACAAGGCCGAGACGGCCTCATCGAGGACTTGTTTACGTTTGTCTGCCGCCTGCGAGTCCGTTTCCTTCTGAACCTCAGGCTGTACCTCCGTGACGACTTCAGCCTTGGCCTCTGGACTGACAGGAAGGCTGCTTACCGCGGCCTGTTCGTTTATTTCTTTGTTCGTCGCATTGGGATTCGATGTTTGCTCATTCATGGTGATATGCCTCGTATGAGTTAGTGAAAATAGGCGAATCTATTGGGGCTGACTGCGAACATCGCGAGACTGACCGACCGAACAGTCGGCCTCTTCATCATCTCAAAACAGCTTTTGGAGGCGCGTCTTCAACTCGTCGAACCATCCCTTGCCGCTTTTGCCACCAGCCGACTTTTGCTCAATGGACTTCACATGATCGAAGATGGGTTTGAAATCCGCCTTCTTGCCATAACCCAGGATCTGCGCCATCTCGATCTCCGTGCGCACGGACGACAGCAAGGTGCTGAGCTCCTCGTTCTGCTTGGCATCGCGCTTGTCGGTCTCGGCCAGCTTTTCAGCTTTTGCCATCGCGGCTTCAGCCCGTAGCACGGGCAGAGGAAAGGCGACCGAGGTCACCACCAGCGTGTTCAGTGCTCGGGCGAGTTCCGCCTTGGCGTCGTCGATCTTGCCGCTGTCGATGAGCCGTGCGGCCGACTTGATCGCTGCCGGGTACGTTGCCATCGGCAGGTTGTCGGTTTCGATCACGATTTCGCTGGCCAGATTGGCGACGATGGGCCGGGCCTTTTGCAGCTCGCCATCACCCAACAACTCCCGAGACAACTTGACCGCCTTCTTCACCGATTCCACGTTGGCGTGGATATCGTGGGTGATGACGCGTACATCGACCGGCGCCAAAGCAAGTTTGGCGTCGCGTGCCAATACCAGTTCCAGCTTTCCGCTGGCCAGTTCCAGCGCAGCGAGCGCCTCCTTGGTCTTCTTTGCATCAAGGAGGGTCAAAGCCTCCTGGGTCTTGGTGAGCGCAGTGATGGCGTCTTGAGTGAGCTCGGCACGCTTTTTATCGGCTTCCCGGGCGGCCTTGTCATCTACCTGTGGCTGTGCCGCCTTGGATGCGGCAGAGGGTGCTGCAGCACCTGGGCTAGAACCTGCCGCCGATTGGGCCAGAGCCGGTCCGCTCAGTCCGACGACGACCGCCAGGGCAAGTGCGGAGAAGGTGTATTGTGGCTGTTTGATATTCATGATCTTGGGCTCCTAATTAAAGTTAGTTGACTGAGATTTCAATCTGTTTCGGTTTGGCTTGCTCGGCCTTGACAAGCCGCACTTCCAGCACGCCGTCTTTCATGGAAGCCGTCACCTTGGTCGGATCAACGTTGTCAGGCAAGACAAAGCTGCGCACAAAGCGGCCATACGCACGTTCGATGCGGTGGAACTTCTTGCCCTGCTCCTCTTTTTCCAGTTTGCGCTCGCCGCTGATGGTGAGCACACCGTTTTCCGCGCTGACGCGCACGGCATCCTTGGGGACCTCCGGCAGATCCAGCTTGAGGAGGAATGCGTTCTCATCCTCGCTGATGTCCGCCATTGGTGCCCAGTCCGCCGTGGTCATGGCTTCGTTGCCGGTACGGGCGCCCTGTCGCTGGGGTATTCGTCCGAACATCGTCGCCAGGCGGTTTTGCAATTCATCCAGTTCCCGGAAGGGGTCCCACGGAGTCAATGCAGACATATCGGTTCTCCTTGAACAATGCCGGCGAATTGGATGACGCACCGAACAGAGCCGCCGGCTTACTCTGAATGGCACCTACTACTGTTTTCAGTTCCGAACAAGTCCTTGAGTCAATTGACGGATATCGCTTTCGTCGAGCGTTTCCCGCGCCAGCAGTTCGCGCGCACAACGCTCCAGCACCGCGCGGTTGGTGTCGAGGATCCGGTAGGCGCGCTCGAACACGCCCATCACGATGTCGCGGATGGCCTGATCGATGCGCGCCTGGGTCGATTCGGCCACCCGGCAGCCGCCGTGGGCCAGTTCCGGTGTATCGAGAAAGCGTGGCCGCTGCGCCTCGAAGGCGATGTAGCCCAGTCCTTCGTCCATGCCAAAGCGGGTGATCATGTCGCGGGCGATGTCGGTGGCCCGTGCGAGGTCATCGGCAGCCCCGGTGGACAGCTCGCCGAACACGAGCTTCTCGGCCGCACGACCGCCCAGCAGTACGGCGATCTTGTGTTCCAGATCGGCGCGCGTCATCAGGAAGCGGTCTTCGGTGGGGCGTTGCAGCGTGTAGCCCAGCGCGCCGATGCCGCGCGGGATGATCGAGATCTTGTGCACGGGGTCGGTGCCGGGCAGCGCCAGCGCCACCAGCGCATGGCCCATCTCGTGATAGGCCACGGTTTCCCGCTCCTTGGGATTGAGTACTCGGTTCTTCTTCTCCAGGCCCGCCACGATGCGCTCGATGGCGGCGGTGAAATCCTGCAACTCCACGGCGGACGCTTTGCGCCGGGTCGCGGCCAGCGCGGCCTCGTTGACCAGGTTCGCGAGGTCTGCACCCGAAAAGCCCGTGGTCAGCGCAGCCACCTGTTCGAGATCGATATCCTGAGCCAGCGTCACCTTCTTGACGTGGACTTTCAGGATGTCCAGCCGTCCCTTCTTGTCGGGCCGGTCCACCAGCACCTGGCGGTCGAAGCGGCCGGCGCGCAGCAGCGCCTGGTCGAGGATTTCGGGGCGGTTGGTGGCGGCGAGGATGATCAGCCCCACCGAGCTGTCGAAGCCGTCCATCTCGGTGAGCAGCTGGTTGAGCGTCTGCTCACGCTCGTCGTGGCCGCCGATGGGCCCGCCGACGCCGCGTGCACGGCCCAGCGCGTCGAGTTCATCGATGAAGATGATGGCCGGCGCCTGCCCGCGCGCCTGCTCGAACAGGTCGCGCACCCGCGCCGCGCCCACGCCGACAAACATCTCGACGAACTCCGAGCCGGAGATAGAGAAGAACGGTACCCCGGCCTCGCCCGCCACGGCCTTGGCCAGCAGGGTCTTGCCCGTGCCGGGCGGGCCAACCAGCAACACACCTTTCGGGATGCGCGCCCCGAGCCGTCCATACTCCTGCGGATTCTTGAGGAAATCGACGATCTCAACCAACTCCGCCTTGGCTTCATCGACGCCAGCGACATCGGCAAAGGTCACGCCAGTGTTCTTCTCCATGAATACCTTGGCACGGCTCTTGCCGATGCTCAGGAAGCCACCCATGCCCTGCTTCTCGGCGAAGCGGCGGAACAGGAAGAACCAGACGCCGAAGAAGGCCACCGCCGGCAGAATCCAGGAGAGCACATCACGTAGCCAGGTGCTTTCCACCACCCGCGCATAGGGCACGTCGTACTTGGACAGCCGCTCGGCCAGGTCGGGTTCGACACGGGTGGCCACGATGGTGGTCTTGCCCCGGCTGTCCGGCGATTTCAGGCGCCCGGTGACCGTGCGGTCCGACACCAGCACTTCGGCGACGCGCCCCTCGGCCAGCGCCTTCTCGAATTCGCTGTAGGGCACGGGCTCGACGGTCTTGGCCGCCTGCCAGTAGTTCTGCAGCGTCAGCAGCAACAGGCCGGCGACGATCCAGTAGCCAATGTTCCATTGATCTTTCTTTTCCATGGGCAATGTTCCTCGCAAGTCGTGTCGCTAGAGAATGGGGGTGAACAGACGGGCCACCCCGTCGCGCAAGCGGATGGCCAGCGGGCGGGCGCGCAACGCCTTCGCCGATATCTCGCCCGACGCATCACGAGCGGCATCAAAAAGGGATTCCAGCCGCGTAGACAGCGCGGTGTCGTACACCTCCACATTGAACTCGAAGTTGAGGCGCAGGCTGCGCGCATCCCAATTGGCCGAACCCAGGCAGCACCACTGGCCGTCTATCAGCATCAGCTTGCTGTGGTCGAACGGGCCAGGCCGTTCGAAGATGCGTACACCGTGCTCCAGCACCTGCCAGTAGTGGGCGCGCGCGGCCCATTGCACCGTGAGATGGTCGCCGTTTGCGGGCGTCAGCACCTCGACGCGCACGCCGCGCAACGCGGCCGTGCTCAGCGCCGCGATCATCGGCTGATCGGGCACGAAGTAAGGTGTCCAGATGCGCACCGAATGCTTCGCCGCGCTCAAAGCGCCCATGAAGGTCCAGCGCATCCTGTCCAGGGCCTCATCGGGACCGGCCTCGATGCCGCGCGCCCAAGAGGTTCCTTGCTCATCAGCCGTTGCGGGCGGTTCGCCCCAGAAACCCTTGCTGAGCCGCTCGCCCGTGGTATCGCACCAATCATCGGTGAAGCACCGCATCAGATGCGCAACCACCGGCCCGCGCAGACGAAAGTGCAAATCGTGACAGGCCTGCTCCGGCGCATCGGGCCGCCAATACGGGCTGAAGATGTTCATGCCGCCGGTGAAACCCGTCTCGCCATCGATCACCAGCAGCTTGCGGTGATTGCGCAGATGCGCGGCATGCAGGCGCGCGGGAATCAACGTCGGGTTGAACGTCGCCGCCGGAACGCCGGCGCGTTGCAAGGCGCGGTAAGCGCTGCGGGGCCTCCAGCGGGCATAGACGTCGTCGATCAGCACCCGCACTTGCACGCCGCGCTCATGAGCCCGGCGCAGCGCATCGACGAACTGCGCCCCGATGCCTTGGCTGTCGAAGATGTACGAAGCCAGCGCGACGCTGTGCCGCGCCGACTCGATGGCAGCGAGCATGGCCGGGTAGGCCTGCTCGCCATCGACGAGCGGCTCGATGCGGTTGCCGCTGGTCAGCGACTGGCCGGTGGCACGTCCCACCAGGTGCGCCAGGCCGGCAAACGGCGCCGATACGGCCTGGGGCATCGTAGGCGCGAGGTCCTGCCGAACAGCAGGATCTGCCCCCGGAAACAGCCGCCGCGCCCGCCGCTGGTAACGGTTGATGCCGAACAGCCCATACAGCAGCGAACCGCCCAGCGGCAACAGCGCGATCAGCAGCACCCACAGCGTGGCCGATCGAGGGTCACGCTTGTAGATGACCGCGTGCCCCGCTGTGGGGATAGCGACCGCCAGCGACACGAGGGTGGCTGCCCATGTCAGCCCGTTGGGGTCGGACACGACAGCCTCCCCATGACTCAAGATTCGCCGCCCGCTGACTTCTTCTTGCGCGCAGGCTTGCTCGCGTCGCTCGGCGGCGTCTCGGCCACGTTCGCGGCATCGGGCTTCTCAGGCTCGGCCGGCTTCGCGGGTGGCTCCTGGCGCTCGAAGACCACCCGTTCGGCCTTGTCGTCCCAGCGGGCGCTGGCGTGATCGGCCTTGCCGATACCGCCACCCAGCATCTCGCGCGCCAGAGCAGTTTCCAGCTCGCTGCGGATCAGCCGCTTGAGCTCACGCGCGCCGAACTCGGGCTTGTAGCCTTCCTCCGCGAAGTGATCGATCAAGGTCTGATCGAAGGTCAGCGTCACGCCCTGGCTGGCGGCGTTGCGGGCCACACGATCGAGCTGCAGGCCGACGATATGGCGGATCTCCTCCTTGCCCAGCGCATGGAAGACGATGATCTCGTCGATGCGGTTGAGGAACTCGGGGCGGAAGTGTCCGCGCAGCACGTCCATCACCTCGCCCTTGGTCTTCTCGTATTCCTCGCCGGCGGCGCCACGGGCCTTCAGCCGACGCTGGATGATGTCCGAGCCCAAGTTCGAGGTGGCGATGATGATGGTATTGGTGAAATCCACCACCCGGCCCTTGCCGTCGGTGAGCCGCCCGTCGTCGAACACCTGCAGCAGGATGTTGTAGACGTCGGGGTGAGCCTTCTCGATCTCGTCCAGCAGCAACACGCTGTAGGGCTTGCGACGCACCTTCTCGGTGAGCTGGCCGCCCTCGTCATAGCCCACATAACCCGGAGGCGCGCCCACCAGGCGTGCCACGGTATGGCGTTCCCCGTACTCGGACATGTCGATGCGCAGCAGCGCACCTTCATCGCCATAGATGGACTCGGCCAGCGCCTTGGCGAGCTCGGTCTTGCCCACGCCGGTCGGCCCGAGGAACAGAAAAGTCGCCACCGGCTTGCTGCCCTCGCGCAGGCCCGCGCGCGACAACCGCACGGCATCGGCCACCGCGCGCACCGCTTCGTCCTGGCCCACCAGGCGCTCGTGCAGCCGCTGCTCCAGATGCAGCAGCTTCTCGCGTTCTTCCACCGTCAGCTCGTTGACCGGAATGCCGGTCAGGCGCGAGACGATCTGCGCGACATGCTCGGCTTTGACTTCGGCACTGCCCGAGGCGCGCTCGCGTTCCCATTCCTCGACAAGCTTCTTGAGTTCGGCCTCTTTGGCCTCGATGTGCTTGCCCAGCTCGGCGGCCTTGTCGTACTGCTTGCGCGAGGCCACATAGTCCTGCTCACGCCGCAGCTGGTGCAGTTCGGACTCCAGCTCTTGCACCGCCACCGGGCGGGCCGTGGCCGACAGCTTCACGCGTGCGGCCGCCTGGTCGAGCAGGTCGATGGCCTTGTCAGGCAAAAAGCGCGCGGTGATGTAGCGGTCCGACAACTCGGCGGCGGCGATGATCGCATCCTCGGTGATGCTGACCTTGTGGTGTGCCTCGAAGGTGTCGCGCAGGCCGCGCAGGATCATCATGGTCTGCGCTACCGTCGGCTCGGGCACCATCACCGGCTGGAAGCGACGCTCCAGCGCGGCGTCCTTCTCGATGTACTTCTGGTACTCGTTGAGCGTGGTGGCGCCGATCAGGTTCAGTTCGCCGCGCGCCATCATCGGCTTGAACACGTTGGCCACGTCCAGCCCGCCTTCGCCGCCACCCTGGCCTGCACCGACGATGGTGTGCACCTCGTCGATGAAGAGAATCAGCTCGCCCTGGTGCTCGGTCACTTCCTTGAGCACCTTCTGCACGCGCTCCTCGAACTCGCCCCGGTACTTGGCGCCAGCCACCATGGCATTGATGTTGAGTTCCACCAGGCGCTTGTCGCGCAGCGTCTCAGGCACTTCGCCGGCCACCATGCGCTGCGCCAACCCTTCGACGATGGCGGTCTTGCCGACGCCGGGCTCGCCGATCAGCACCGGGTTGTTCTTCTTGCGCCGGGCCAGCACTTCGATGGTCGTCTCGATCTCCTGCGCGCGGCCGATGACCGGATCGAGCTTGCCCTCGCGCGCCATCTTGGTGAGGTCGCGCGAATACTTGTCGAGTTCCGGCGTGTTGGTCGGCGTCTCGGCGCGGCCATCCTCGGCCCCTTTGCCGACCACCTTGCTTACCTGCTGGCGCAGCGCTTGCGGCGTGAGGCCGTAACGGCGCAGCAGGTTGGCCGCCAAACCTTCGCCTTCCTCGGCGAGCCCGATCAGGAAATGCTCCGGCCCGACATAAGAGTGGCCGAGTTCGTTGGAGGCCACGAAAGCACGGCTGAGCGCGTCCTTGACCCGGGGCGACACGCCGATCTCGCCCTCGAACGGCTTATCGCCGCGCTTGGCTTCGGATTCGATCTGGCGCTTGAGGTCATCGACCTTGATCTTGAACTGCCCCAGGATGGTCTTGACCACGTCGCTGTCGGATAGCGCCAGCAGCAGGTGTTCGGTATCGACTTCGGCGCGCCCGAACTCTGCAGCGTGTCGGGCGGCCTCCTGCAATAGGGCCTCGGACTGTTCGCTGATACGGCTGGCGAGCCCACTGCCGCGACGGCGCGCGGTGCCCGTACCGGCCGGGGCGGGTTCGCCGAACGAGGCATCGACGACCTCGTCGGTATCGGCCGCCATGGACGGTGCGTCGTCACCGATGCGGAAGAAGTCGCTGCCAAGGAAGTCTTCGAACAGCCCGCTGCGCGAGCCGAACAAGGCTTCCAGCGGTGAGACGGTGCGCTTTTGCTGGCGCACCAGTTGGCGATAGTGATCGTCACACAACAGCATGGTGCTGTGGCGACCATTGAGATTGGCTTCCACCCGCACCGTGGCGGGCTGGCCGCAGACTTGGCATTGTTTTCTGGCCATGCTGATGCTCCTGTAAAGATTGATCTGACGAGGCACCGCCGATCGCGGTGCCTCATCTCTTTGTGGTTTTTGAGAAAAACGCGCTGCCCCGCGTCAGCCGTTGATCGGGATCGAGCGCCCCTGCTTGGGCGTACTGGCCTCGCGCTTTTCCATCGTGATCGTGAGCACGCCGTTCTTGAAAGCGGCCTTGATCGTGTCCTGGTTGGCATCGGCCGGCAGGTTCAGAGCGCGCTGAAAGCTGCCGTAGGAGCGCTCCACCCGGTGGAAACCGCCGTCTTTCGTTTCCTGCTCCTGACGCTTTTCACCGCGCACCAGCAGCACGTCGTTGTCGAGCGTGATCTGGATGTCTTTTTCCTCGATGCCGGGTACTTCCAGGGCGATCTTGTACTGCTTGTCGGTCTCCTGGATGTCCAGCGCCGGCTTCAGCATGCCCGGCCAGTCCGACGGCCAGCGTGGCATGGCCAGCGTCGGGAAACCGAAGCCTCGAAACGCGCCGTCGAACAGGCGGTCGATCTCGCGATGCAATTGCAGGATGGGACTGACGGGCCCACCCGCCACAGGCAGGTCATTGCGCTGCACCGGCAGCGAGGCAGTGCTCTGTTGTTCTTCCTGCTCCTTTTTGAACCAGTTCCAGGGAGCCAATTTCTTGAAATCAATGTCCATGTCATACCTCCAGAAATCAATTGAAGACTCACTCAATCCGCTTGCCTGCGGCTATGGATAGCGCGCCCAGGCAACACGGGATGTTTCGCTGACTTCGGCTGCTCATCTGTGCGTATCACCTCCTTCTTTCTGCCTGCTTGGATCTGATCATTGATCCATTGATCGATTTCACTTTGACGAAACCGCCACGTCCCGCCGACCTTGAAGGCCGGAATTTCCCCGTGCGCGGCGAGCCGGTAAAGCGTCCGCTTGCCGACCTTTAAGTAGGTAGCCAACTCGTCGAGTGTGAAGATCGCCTGCTGGCGCGCTGTCATACCACCCCCACAAGTTCCGTCGTCACGCGGCCTCGCTCGAGGAAATTCTTGCAAGACTTTGCAAGATATTGCGCCTAACATGCCGAAAGTCAAGAGTCAACATCCAGCGACCTGCTGGCCGATTGATGTGACTCAATCGTAAGCAGCCAGGAAACAAATGTTGGCTGCCGCCGCGATGGTGCTCCCCAAGTCATCAATCTGCAGCCATGTGAAAGGGGAAGTCCATGAACGAGATTGCCCGAGTCGGGGTGGATCTGGTCAAGCGGGTTATCTAGGTGCATGCGGTGGATGCGCGCGTGGTGGTTGCCAAGGCGCTGGCCGCTGACAAGTTTGCGGCCTGGTGCGTGGAGCTGCCTCCCGGCTGCCTGGTGGCCCTGGAGGCCTGCGGCGGTGCGCATCACTGGGCACGCAAGCTGCGCGGCTATGGGCTGGATGCGCGGCTGATTGCAGGCCACTTCGTCACGCCCTACCGCATGGCCGGCAAGGGACGCAAGAACGGTGCGGCCGATGCCGCAGCGATCTGCGAGGCGGCAACCCGCCCGCACATGCGCTTTCGTGCCGGTGAAGCCGCCGGCGCAGACGCTGCTGGCCAGCCATCAGCTACGCAAACCTCCCGATTCACTCACGCAGCTTATTCCTGCTTGCCTAGGGACGACCGTGTAAGCGGCAGATGGTCGGAGTCCTTTGCGACCAGCACCTACGCGAGCAGCCCGGAGGTGGGGATGCCCTTGGCGATGATCTCCGCCGGGACCGGCGCCTGGGTCAGCGTTCGGCACCTATGCGCAGGTCCACTTGCCGCGGATGTGGCACTCGACCGTGAACACGCCCGGCGTGTAGTCCAGCTTCTCGCTGATGCGCTTGAGCGCACAGCCGCACGCGCAGCGGGTGTTCTCGGGCTCGTGGTGGCAGTCCACGCGCGGCAGGTCCGCCGGCAAGGCGGTGCGCTTAGGCATCGCGCCAGGCGTAGCCGGCGGCTTCTTCTTGCCCAGCAGTTCCTGGAGCTGCGCCTCAGCCGCGGCAAGGTCGGCGTCCAGAGCCTCGTCGAACAGCGCGCGTTGTTCGGCATCGAGCTGCTCGCTCTTCTTGCCGAACTTCAGGCGTCGCAGCTGGGCGATCTCGAACGAGAGCTTCGCCGTAGGCGCTGACATGGGCGAAAAGCATCCGAGCATCACCCCCCATGATGGCTCTCATCTCGATACAGAGGTGAATCCTCCGCACTATTCGGCTCCCTACGATGATATGGACTGATCACATCGGTAGGGAGAAAGCATGAACTTACGCCATCTTCGCTGCTTCATCGCCGTAGCCGAGGAACTGCACTTCGGCCGGGCTGCTCGACGGCTGCACATCGAACAGTCTCCACTGTCGCGCACGATCCGCCAGATGGAGGCGGATTTAGGGGTGCCGCTGCTCAACCGCTTGCCACGCAGTGTTCGTCTCACACCGGCGGGACAGGTCTTCCTCGAAGAAGCCCGGCGCGTACTGCTGGCCTTCGAGCAAGCGCAGACCAAGGCACGCGCCGCAGCGAACCAGCGGAACACGCTGCGCATCGCACTATCTGGTGACATGGGGCAGGCCCGCTTGTCGGCGTTGCTTGCGCTTTGCCGCGAGGAGGCACCACAGGTCGGCATTCGGATATTTGAAACGCCACTGGCGCAGTCGGTGACTGGACTGCGCAACGACTTGTATGACGCAGGTTTTGCATTGGCTGGTGAAATGGACGCCGGCATCGTCGCCATGCCGGTGTGGCGAGACCCGCTGGTGGTGGCTTTGCCCGCCAGGCATCCGCTGCTGGCTTTCAAGGAAGTGCCGCTGGAGGAAGTGGCGAGCTATCCGCTGGTGCTGTGCGATCCCCAGGTCTGCGAAGGTTGCAGCCGGCAGCGCGAACGGCTGCTCCGCACGGTGGATGCGCAGCCGACGGTAGCCGAGTACGTCAAGACCCATTCCCTGATGCTGGCCCTCGTGGCCGCCGGCTACGGCGTGGGCTTTTCGAGCGCGGCGCATCTGGCGGGTTGCCATCAGGCCGATGTCGTCGTGCGGCCGCTGGCCGACGAGACCGCTTCGCTGACGACCTATCTACTGCGACCCGAAGGCGAAATCATGGAGCCGCTGCGGCAGTTCATCGACCGCGTGGAGCGTGTCGGACGCCCGCAAGGCACCGATCAACGCCCGATGTGACGCGGGGATTTTGGACGGTACGATTCCCTTTCGGTCTGGACCTTGACCCGCATTGCATCGGCGGCCGACCTTTTGCGTCACGGGCATGGATGGCGAATCGGGCCTATCCACCCGGCATCAAGCAAGGCACCTTCAAGCTGTCGAGGTCACAGCAGTGACGCAGAACGCATGAGCCCTTGCTGGATGCAAACCGGCTCAGCCGGAAGTCGCATTGGCGCTTTACCCCGCCCGTATTCCTACGAAAACTTTGCCCTGGTTTTCCGGTAAAGCGCAGCATCCCTTCCTGATCGAACTTGGATGCGCGGCTTTTCAGACCGTTGCGCCGGTAACAAGATTTTTCGCAGGTGCATTATGGTTGAGGTGTAGCGGGCACCGCAAGGAGGTTTGCCCCCTGCGTAACGCTCGGCGACATCGCCGCACCCAACGTCCACCACGATGCCGACCGGCTCGCGCTTCATCGGGTTCTTTGGGCAATCGCTGCGCCCATGTGGGCCGCGCGCGCTTGCCATGTGTCGATCCGACGATGGGAAGAGCGCGATATGCCGAAATCGAGCAGCCACGCCTTTGGCGCAAAGACGTACTACCGACCGATCGAGGCGGCCGTCCGCTGGTGCGGTCTCCTGCGCTTCGAGCAGCGTATTCTGGAAGCGCTGGAGCAGCGTGCCATGCCGGAGCCCGGCGAATTCCCGCGCTGGCCGCTGCTGCGCCTGTATGCCGAGCGCATCTTCGACGCGCTGACGCATGGCGAATTGCCCGGTGGCAAGGCCGGCATCGTGCTGGACTCGCAGCGGCCGGCGCTCGACGACCCCGAGCTGACCGTGCGCCACGTGGACTTGAAAGCGTGGATGTCGCAGTTCTACCCCGGCGATCGGCCGGGGTTTTTGTTTGACGGCATCGAACGCGCGGTGCATCCGGCGGTGAGCGTGGACACGCTCAACATTCTGCTGGCCGATCGCGAAGCAGCGAAGTCGCAACTTGCCGAACTTGCCCTGGTGCATGAAACGCTGCGCACCGCGCACGAAGCACTGGCGAAGGAACATGCCACGCGCGCGGCCAACGACGAACAGGCGCGCGAGCCTGGCCTGCGCAGCGAGACGACTTACCTCAACATCATCGGCGGACTGCTGACGCTGCTGCTGGGCAATTCGCCGTCAGGCGCGGCCTATTCGTCGTTCCGCAGCATGGATGCCGTGGTCAGCGCGCTGATCGCACACCATGAGGGGCGGCCGGGTCTCAGCGAGCGGACGCTGTGGAGCAAGCTCGCGCAGGCGCGGCGCCACCTGGAGGCGTCGCGCTGACGACGCGGCCAGCATGATGCCGATGCGGCGCACTGCAATTGCAGTCGCTGCTTCTGCAATTGCAGTGATTTCGGCGACCGCGGTGTATTGAATACGAGGCACTTTCCGAACAGCGCCAGTGAGCGTCAAGGAGTGTCTCTCATGTCTTCGCAGACCACCGCGCCGGCAGTGCCGGCCGAGCACCGCATCCTGCGTCGCGCCGAAGTCGAGGCCAAAACCGGCTTCAAGCGCGCGCACATCTACAGCCTGATGAAAGAAGGCAAGTTCCCCAAGGCGCTGCGCTTGGGCGTGCGCGCCGTGGGCTGGGACTCGGCGGAGGTCGAGCAATGGATCGCCGATCGCCTCGATGAGCGCGCCTGACGCTTTTCCTCGGTACATGCCATTCAACCGGGAGAGGCCCATGCAGGTGGTGTCCATCATTTCGACCAAGGGCGGCGTCGGCAAGACCACGACGGCGGCCAACCTGGGCGGCTTCGCAGCCGACACCGGGCTGCGCGTGCTGCTGCTGGACCTGGACGTGCAGCCCACGCTGTCGAGCTACTTCACGCTGGCCGAGCGCGCGCCGGCCGGGATCTACGAGATGCTGGCCTACAACGAGCAGCGCGCCGAGCAACTGGTGTCGCGCACCGCGATCGAGCGGCTTGACCTGGTGCTCTCGAACGACGACCGCGGCGAGCTGAACACGCTGCTGCTGCACGCGCCCGATGGCAGATTGCGGCTGCGCCACCTGCTGCCCACGCTGGCGCCGCACTACGACCTGCTGCTGATCGACACCCAGGGCGCGCGCAGCGTGCTGCTGGAGATGGCGGTGCTGGCCTCGAACTTGGCGCTTTCGCCGGTGACGCCGGAAATCCTCGCGGCGCGCGAGCTGCGGCGCGGCACGCTGCAACTCATCGAGGACATCGCGCCGTACCGCCACCTCGGCATCGAGCCGCCGCCGCTGCACCTGCTCATCAACCGCGTGCATCCGGTGTCGTCGAATGCGCGGCTGATCCAGCAGGCGCTGCGTCAGGTATTCCAGGAGCAGCCTGGCGTGCGCGTGCTGGACACCGACGTGCCGGCGATTGAAGCCTATCCGCGCGCCGCGACGCGCGGACTGCCGGTGCATCGGGTGGAATACCGCCAGCCGGCGGGCCGCACGGCACCTGCCGCATTGGAGACCATGCGCGCGCTGGCCGGCGAGCTGTTCCCGGCGTGGCAGGAGCGCTTTGCGCTCGTCACCGGCCGAGGCGACGCGGGAGGGGCCGGCCATGGCCAGCGCACATGACCTGGCCCGCGGCCACAAGCGGCTGCGAGGGCTGATCGAGTTCGCCCTGGGAGAAGGTTGGAAGGTGGTGCGCACCCGCGGCGGGCACCTGCTGTTCACGAAGCAAGGCTGCGCGCCGATCTACACCAGCTCGACGGCGAGCGACCACCGCGCCGAGCGCAACGCCCGTGCGCAGCTTCGCCGCGCCGACCGACAGGCGGCCCAGGGTGTTGCAGCATCTCAGGAGAATGGCCGTGGCTGACCTGACGCCGCAGGACATGGCCGCCAATCTGCTGGCCTCGGGCTTCGAGCGCAACGGCCCTTCGGTCGCGGCCCTGAGCGACCCCATCGCCGACACGCCGATGGTGGTGACGCTGGACCAGTTGCGCCCCTACGACCACGACCCGCGCGTGACGCGCAACCCGGCCTACGAGGACATCAAGGCCTCGATCCGCGAACGCGGGCTCGATGCGCCGCCCGCGATCACGCGCCGGCCCGGCGAACCGCACTACATCATCCGCAACGGCGGCAACACGCGCCTGGCGATCCTGCGCGAGCTGTGGAGCGAGACGAAAGACGAACGGTTCTTCCGCATCCCCTGCCTGTTCCGCCCGTGGCCGCAGCGCGGCGAAGTGGTGATGCTGACCGGGCACCTGGCCGAGAACGAGTTGCGCGGCGGGCTCAGCTTCATCGAGCGGGCCTTGGGCGTGGAGAAGGCGCGCGAGTTCTACGAGCAGGAAATGGGGCGGGACAGCGGCCAGCCGCTGTCGCAGAGCGAGCTGGCGCGGCGGCTTACGGCCGATGGCTTCCCGCTGCCGCAGTCGCACATCAGCCGCATGCAGGACGCCGTGCACTACCTGCTCCCGGCGATCCCCACGCTGCTGTACGGCGGGCTCGGCCGGCATCAGGTGGAACGGCTCGCGGTGCTGCGCAAGGCCTGCGAACGCACCTGGGAGCGGCATGCCCTGAGGCGCAACCTGTCGATGGACTTCGCTACGCTGTTCCAGGACCTGCTGGCGCAGTTCGACACGCAGCCCGACAACTTCTCACCGCAGCGGGTGCAGGACGAGCTGGTCGGCCAGATGGCCGAGCTGCTGGAAGCGGACTACGACACGCTGAGCCTGGAAATCGACGACAGCGAGAGCCGGCAGCGCGCATTGACCAGCGATCCTGCGCCGCTGCAGGCGGCAAGACCTGCGGTGCCGGCCGGGCCACCGCGACCACCGTCACCGCCTTCGCTGCCGCCCGGCCCCTCGGTGCAGTCGTCGGAGCCTGGCCCTGGCCAGGCTGCGCAGGCCGGTTCCACGCGGGCCGCCAGCGACAAGGGCATGCAGCAGGATGACGAACGCCTGCAGGGTCACATCGTGTCCCCGGCCCCGACCACCGAACGCCTGCAATCCATCCAGCGCATGGTGGCCGATCAGATGGGCGACAAGCTGCCCGACTTCGAGGCCGACGCGCTGCGCGCGATCCCTGTGCAGGCGGGCGGGCTCTACCCCATCTCGGATGTCTGGTACATCGAGCCCGGCCTGGATGTGCCGGATCGGCTGCGGGTGCACATCGCACAGTTCGCGCGCGAGATCGCCGAGGAAGCCGACGTGGCCGGGCAGGTCGAACCCAGCGAAGGCGGCATGGGCTTCGTCTGCGTGGCGCCCCCGGCGGTGCGCGCATTGCCTCCGTTCGCGTGTGCGGTGCTGACCTTGCTGCATGCGCTGTGCGCCGCGCCCCGACCCGCCCCCGGCTTCGATGGCGCCCGGCTGGCCGACGACCTAGCGGCCTTGCTGCATGGCGGCGGCGCATATCCGCGCCTGAGCGATGCCGGGCTGGTAAAGCTGTTCCGGCTGCTGCGCATGGCGCGCCGGCTGCTGGATCTGGAGACCGGCGCGGCCTCCAGCAACCCCGGCCACGGCGCCTGAGCAGAGGCCATCATGTCGGCACCGCATCCGCTCAACCAGGCCGTCATCGCACAGGCGCTGCACGACCTGCGCAATGGGCAACTGCGGCGCTGCAAGGCGATGGGCTTCGGCGAGGAGGAGCTGGACGCGCTCAAGCACCCCGAACTCGTGAGCATGCTGGTGAACGCCACGGTGTCGTGGTGTTCGGTGTCGGTGAACCGCGATGTGCTGAAGCGGCTGCTGAGCCAAGTGCACGACGTGGAGCGAGAGATCGCGACGGTCGACCGCATGCTGCGCCTGGGCGCCAGCACGGAGATGGTCAGCCGCTTCTACGGGCTTACGCACCAGGAGGTGGCCCTGCGCCGCGACATCCTCGGCCTGCCCAAGCGCAAGGGGCGGCATCCGGTGCTGGACGAGGCGCAGGACACGGCGCTGTGGAAGCAGTGGAAGGCCGGCGTCATGGAGCGCGGCATCGCGCTGGACGATGAGGTGGCGATGCTGACGCTGACCATGGACCTGGCCGAGACCTTGAACCTGCCGATGTCGGTGATCTGGTCGGCGATACGCAACTGGATCGACCAGGGGCTGGTGTAGGCCATGGCGACCGGCGGCGCACCCCGGCGCGATGGCCCCGTGGCGCTGTCGGCACTGTTCGACGACGCGCTGCGGGAACTGGTGCCACGGGCACCACCGACACCGCCAGCCCCGCGCGGCGCTGCTGCTGCATTGCCGGCCGCGCCGGTCAGCGACGGCTTCCTCTACAGCGGCAACCGGCACGAGAGCGTGCCGCGTGCGCTGTTCCTCGACCGGCGCCTGACGCCGCTGGAGCGCAACGCCTGGCAGGTGCTCCGCCTGCAGCTCCAGAGCGACGGCGTGACGGCGTTCCCGACCTACGACCAGCTTCGCCCCTACCTCGCCTCGATGCCCTGCGCGGCGCAGGCCTCGCACGAGACCGTGGCGCGCGCCTTGACGCTGCTGCGGCTGACGCGCTGGCTGAGCCTGGTGCGACGGCGCCGCGACCCGAAGACCGGGCGCATCCTGAGCAACCTCTACGTGCTGCACGACGAACCGCTGACACCCTTCGAGGCGATGCAGCTCGACCCCGACTACCTCGGCCTGGTCAGCCAGGCGCTGACCCATGCGGCGAAGGCGGTGCAGATCGTCGGCATGAACACCCTGCGCGAGATCGCCGAAGACCCGATGCTCAACGGCCGCACGCTGCCCACGCGGCTGCAGGTGCTGGCACAGCGCATGGCGCGCAACGAATGGGCGGACGCGAGTTATCCACAAGCGCCTGTGGATCACGAATCCGAAGAAGGCCAGGACGGCCTGCTTCGGAATCTCGAAGGCCCGTCTTCGGAATCCGAAGCAGGGCTGAAATCCGCGCCAGACGGCTCACTTCGGAATCCGAAGGAGGACCGTACTGTACGTATGGATCGTATAAATCAAGTACGTACAGTACCGCGCGCGAAGTCGTTGCAGCACCTGCGCCTGCCCGAGCGCCTGCTGCGCTTGAAGGACGAGCAGCAAAGCGGCGCGATGGTGGCCTTGCAGCAGGTGGACGAGTCGCTGCGGCAGGCGGTGTTGGACGAATGGGATGCGCGCTGCCGCAAAAGCGCGGTACGCAACCCGGCCGGCTATCTGTTCGGCATCATCCAGAAGGCGATGCGCGGCGAGTTCAAGGCCTGGGCCGGCGAAGGCGGTTCGCCATCGACGCCGCCTGCGCCGCCGCCACGGCCAGCCGCACCGGCACCGTCTGCACCGCCACCGCCCGCGCCGAACGGCCCTGGCCGCGAGGCAGCGCGGGCCTACCTGGCGAAACTGCGTTCAACCCTGGGCGATTCCTGAGCAGCTATCCCCAGGGGATAGCTGGGACACGAAGCCTTCCAGGCATCGGCTTCGGTTCTGTCATGCGTCGCACGGTCGCAGCCCGGCGCGGACCTATCCCCTGGGGATAGACGGAACACGCGACCTTCCGGGGCGACAACCGGGAGCGCACCCGCTGCGGTTTGTTGACTGACGCCCTTCCGGGCGATGCCGATGCTGGCGGCTCGTTCCCGTACCGCGAGTCGTCACCATGGCCAATGAATCCCAGCCGCCCCTGCAGTTGAATCTCGGATCGCTGCGCAGCGCGATGTCGCTGACGCTGCACACCCACCACGCTTCACGCATCTGGCATGGCCGAGCGCCTGCCGAGGGCCGGCCCGGGATCATCGGCCTGAACGGCTACATCAGCGTGATGAACAAGATGAAGCGCGGCGCCGAGCAGGACGATCCCTACTCGGATTTCTGGATGCTGCGCATCGAGGACAAGCTGACGCAGACCAAGGACAGCTTGCAGGCGCTGCGTGAGCAGGTGGACCAGGCGCTGGCCGACGTGCCGCCCGCGCTGTCGCTGGGCGAGAACATGAACGTGCAGCCCGTGAAGCTGCCGCTGTTCGTCAATGCGCAGCTCGGCTTCATAGCGGTGTACCTGCTGGCCGACTACGACGACCTGGCCCGCAAGCTGATCCTCGCCCACCACACCGCGCTGATCGACCGCAGCACGCTGGAACGCTGGCTCAACGACGGTGCGCATGCGCTGCGCAGCCTGTTCTCGCTGGCACAGCAGTACCGCTACTCCGGCGCGACGCGCGACGACTTCGCCTCGAAGAACGCGGTGGCGCGGGCGGCGCTGGAGAAGTTCGGCGAGTTGCCGCAGGACGTGCTCGAAGGCACGCGCCGCTCGCGCTTTGCGCCACCGATCGCACGGCGGTCGGGCAAGCCTGGTAAAGCCGCGGATGCCGCACCCAGCGCTGGCGCAGCCGACGTGGCGGACGACGACCACGACCATGACGGCGAAGGCACGAAGGCATGACAGCATCGTCTTCCAACGGCCAACCGGCGCGCTTCCTGCCGCTGGAACAGGCGGACTTCCAGCGCCTGGAACACGGCTCCTACCTAAAAGGCCTTTTACAGCCTTTTTTTTAAAGGTAAGGGGAGTCTGGAGGCCTGGGCCAACCAGTGCACGGCGCTGCGCGACGACTTAATCGGGCTGGCGCAGCGGCGCGTGCTGCAACAGGCGCGGGCCTACCCCTTCTCGCTGCTCGACGTGCAACTGGCCCAGCAGACCACTGGCGCAGGCACGACCTTCCTGCGCTGGCGCAACCACGACCGTTCTTCCATGGGCGTGGCGCTGTGGGAATCGCTGCTCGACCGCCCGGCGACGCCGGCCTCGCTGATCGACGACCTGTACGCGATGGAGCTGCAGCGCATCGCTTTGAACATGCAGATCAGCCTCCTTCACACGCTGGGCCGCCAGGCCCAGGAGTGCGCCAGCAAGGCCGCGCAGGCCGAAGCGGCTTACCTGCGACGTGTCCACGGGCATGCCGCGTCGGTTCCATCCACCACCCCCAAGGAGTCTCCATGAGCACGCACTTCGTCGGCGAGGGCAACATCGGTTCCGCGCCGGACTATCGCGAATTCCCTAACGGCAACGACGAGCCGCGCCGGCTGCTGCGCCTGAACGTCTACTTCGACAACCCGATCCCAAAGAAGGACGGTGAATTCGAGGACCGCGGCGGCTTCTGGGCGCCGGTGGAGCTGTGGCACCGCGACGCCGACCACTGGAAAGACCTGTACCAGAAGGGCATGCGCGTGCTGGTAGAAGGCCGCACGGTGAAGGACGAGTGGGAGGACGCCGACGACAACGAGCGCACGACCTTCAAGATCGAGGCCCGCCGCATCGGCATTCTGCCGTACCGCATCCAGGCCGTGACCCTCAGCGCCAGGACGCTGGAACCCGAGGCCGCAGTACCGCCGCCGAAGGAGACCAAGGGGACGAAGGCGTCGAAGGAAACCAAGGCCAAGGGCTGATTCCCCGCAGGGGGCGGCTGTAGCAACCGTCAGACGCCCGCCATGCACCAGCTATCCCCAGGGGATAGCTCCAGGGTGTTCCACCGGGTTCCAGCCGCCCTCCCGAAACGACGCTCCCGCTGCGCCAGCCGTTGCGGCTTCGCGCATGCCGCTGCGGCAACGCATCGCCTGCCGATCACAAAGCGGTGTCTGCGCCAATCGGCTTCCTTGCTGCCGTCATCCGCTGGCCCGGCCAAGCTGGGGCCATCCGATGACCGCACACTTCCAAGGAGGCTTCATGCGCGTGTTCCTGTGCGAGAAGCCGTCCCAGGGCAAGGACATCGCCCGTGTGCTGGGCGCCGGCCAACGCGGCAACGGCTGCTACAGCGGTGCGGGTGTCGTCGTGACCTGGTGCATCGGTCATCTGGTCGAAGCGGTTCCGCCCGAAGGCTACGGCGAGCAGTACAAGCGCTGGGGCATCGAGCAACTGCCTATTCTTCCCGAGCGTTGGCGTGTCGAGCCCAAGGCGGCGACCGCGGCGCAGTTCAAGGTCGTGCAGCAGCTCGTCGCCAAGGCGGGCGAACTGGTGATCGCGACCGACGCCGACCGCGAGGGCGAGATGATTGCCCGCGAGATCATCGAGCTGTGCGGCTACCGCGGCCCGATCCAGCGCCTGTGGCTGTCGGCGCTCAACGATGCGTCGATCCGCAAGGCCCTGGGCACGCTCAAGCCGTCCGCCGAGACGCTGCCGCTTTACTTCTCCGCGCTCGCCCGATCGCGTGCCGACTGGCTGATCGGGATGAACCTGAGCCGCCTGTTCACGTTGCT
Source organism: Pandoraea apista (assembly GCF_001465595.2). Taxonomy (NCBI): domain Bacteria; kingdom Pseudomonadati; phylum Pseudomonadota; class Betaproteobacteria; order Burkholderiales; family Burkholderiaceae; genus Pandoraea; species Pandoraea apista. The sequence goes on from NZ_CP013481.2 coordinate 935,525, forward strand.
CGGGCGCCAGGCCGGCTACACCGGCGTCCTGTCGGTCGGGCGCGTGCAGACACCGACGCTCAAGCTGGTGGTGGACCGTGACCGCGAGATCGCGCGTTTCGTTTCGGTGCCGTTCTGGGCCATCGAGGTTGCACTCTCACATGCGGGCCAGTCCTTCGTCGCAAGCTGGACGCCGCCGCAGGGCAGCACCGACGACGCCGGCCGCTGCCTGCAACAGCCGGTGGCGCAGCAGGCTGCCGAGCGCCTGCGCGCGGCCGGTGCCGCCCAGGTGCTGTCGGTGGAAACAGAGCGCGTGCGCGAAGGGCCGCCGCTGCCGTTCGACCTCGGCACGCTGCAGGAGGTGTGCTCGAAGCAGTTGGGTCTGGACGTGCAGGAGACGCTGGACATTGCCCAGGCGCTGTACGAGACGCACAAGGCGACCACCTATCCGCGCTCGGACTCAGGCTACCTGCCCGAGAGCATGTTGGCCGAGGTGCCCACCGTACTCGACAGCCTGCTCAAGACCGACCCCGGCCTGCGCCCGCTGATCGACCGCCTGGATCGCCAGCAGCGTTCGCGGGCCTGGAACGACGGCAAGGTCACGGCGCACCACGGCATCATTCCCACGCTGGAACCGGCGAACCTCTCGGCGATGAGCGACAAGGAGCTGGCCGTCTACAGGCTGATCCGCGCCCACTACCTCGCGCAGTTCCTGCCGCACCACGAATTCGACCGGACGGTGGCGCAGCTTACGTGCGGCGGGCAGTCGCTGGTCGCGGTCGGTAAGCAGATCGCGGTGGCCGGATGGCGCCAGGTACTGGCGGCGCCGGAGCCCGACGACGCGGACGGCGAGGAAGCGCAGCGCGGCCAGGTGCTGCCGGCGCTGCGTGCTGGAGCTTCCTGCCAGGTCGGCCAGGTCGATCTGAAGGCGTTGAAGACGCTGCCGCCCAAGCCCTACACGCAGGGCGAGCTGGTCAAAGCCATGAAGGGCGTCGCCAAGCTCGTGACCGACCCACGCCTGAAGCAGAAGCTCAAGGACACCACGGGCATCGGCACCGAGGCCACGCGCGCCAACGTCATCAGCGCCTTACTGGCACGCGGCTATCTTGTGAAGAAGGGCCGTGCCATCCGCGCATCGGATGCGGCTTTCACGCTGATCGACGCGGTGCCGGCGGCCATCGCCGATCCGGGCACGACGGCGGTGTGGGAGCAGGCGCTGGACATGATCGAGGCCGGCCAGATGACGCTGGACACCTTCATCGCCAAGCAATCGGCCTGGGTCGCCCAGCTCGTGCAGCAGTACCGCGGCGCAACGCTCCCCCTCAAGCTGCCGCCCGCGCCGAGCTGCCCGCAGTGCGGCGCCCCGATGCGCCAGCGCACTGGCAAGAACGGCGCGTTCTGGTCGTGCAGCCGCTACCCGGACTGCAAGGGCACGGAGCCGGTCGAAACCGCGACAGGCAAGCCCGCAGCGCCAAGCCCGCGGCGTCGGTCTCCGAAGGCGAGCTGACGCCCACGTTTCCCTCTGCCACGCCGGCTGCTGCCGACGGCGGGGCAAACCTCCCGCACCCCGCGGGACTCCCCAGCGCGCGTTCCCTTCTGCAACGGTGTGCGCGTCCTGCAGGCCCATCACGGCCTGCTGGGCGAGAAGGTCATTTCTCCCCGGATCGCGTTCGCCGCGGTTCCCCTGATCGAGGTGCTTCCGCCGATACGCGAGCGGTCTCCTGACGCCTTGGTGTGCAAAACTGCGAGGCGCCAGGAGACCGCTTGCGGTCGACGGTATTCGGTGCCGGTGCCCGCCGGCGGAACAACGGGCTCCCTTTGTGTGTGGATGCACGCCAGAGGATTCCGGCCCCCAGCCACGAAACGGGCCGGGTGAGATTGCTGACGCAGCGAATGGCTTTGACGATGGCCTGGCCTGCTTGCAGCCCACAGGTGGATTGATTTCTCTCCAGCCGAAGCCTTGCGAGGCTTCGGCGCCTTTGTCGTGGGCGAACGGAATCGTGCATCGCTGCTCTTGCCAGCGCTCGGCCCAAACTGGACGGCGTTCGGTTCCGTTTGATCAGCGACGGAGTGCCGCCGCGCTTTCATTCTTCCCGCATGTGTCGCTGACGGTCGTCAGCACCATGCCCTGGCAGCCCCGGTCCTCAAGGCTGCAACGCGGTTCGCCGCGTTGACCGATCCAGTCCGCTTCGCACCGACCACCGCGGACGCGCGTCGCCACGACGCGGGTGCTTTTCATGTTCAACCCTTCGGGAGGTATCCGCTCCCGTCAGGGCGTGGTGCTCCCGGTCTTCAACCAACAGGAGAAAACCATGTCCCTTGCGCTCGCATCGGCACCTTTGAGTGCTGAACAGGCCCGAGCCGAATCCATCGGCTACCAGGCCCTGGCCTGCGTCGGCAAGCGCCTGCCCCTGCAAGTGCTGTGCAGCGCAGCCGGCCACTACATCGGCACCGCCGATGCGGACGGCCCGGTCTCGCGGGAGTCGGTCAGCTACTTCCGCTCGCACCACGCCGCCGAGCACGCCCTGCAAACGGGCCGCTGGCAGCAGCGCCTCCACCCGTGATGTCCAACCACCAGGAGCCCATGTCATGAACCGTGCCCTGCCTCAAGAGGTACTTGATCAGATCGAGCTGGAACACCAGCACTTCGCCGCCGCGCCCCAAGCCTTCTTCGAGGCGTGGAAACGCGGCGTCGACATCGCCGGAGCCGAATGGTTCGGCGACGGCACCCACGAAGGCCTGCAGCGTGCCACCACCAAGTGGGATCTGCGGCCGAAGCTGCTGATGCTCAACGATGCCCTCGGCGTCCTGAGCAGCGGCCAGCGGATGTTCCTGTCCGCGATGGTGAGCTTCTACAACGCCCGCGAGGGCGGTGCGATGCTCAAGCGTTGCGGCTTCGAGGGTCTGTCCGACCTGGGCGGCCTCGACCTGGAACGGCGCAAGGTCGTCGCCGACCTGACGCTGAACTACAACGGCTGGTGAGCCGCGCTGCGGCCTGCCGACGTTCTTCTTTTCTTCCCACCCCACGAGGGACATGCGTCCCTGCATGGGGCCATGTCCCTCCTTTTCTTGAAAGGAGTGATTCATGTCCCCTGACTTTTCCATCGGTCTGCTCGTGACCGACGACGACATCGATGCGGTCATCCTTGAAGGCTGGCCGGCCGACGTGCGCAAGCCGCGCATCGTGGTGTTCGACTACGCCGGCAATGATGTGCCCGACGAGTATGTGCTGCATGTCAGCAGCGGAACCCCGAATACCGGATTGACCGGGCGCGAGGTGTTCCCGGTCGAGTACGGACCCGACTGCCGCTACCCATCGCCCGCTGAAGTCCTTTCGGTGCTCGATGCACCTAAGCCGGCCGGAAAACCTTCCGCGCTGAGCATCGCCCGCAACGTGCACCAGAGCATCCTCAACCTGGATGCGCGGCTGGATCGCCTGGAGCAGGCGCCGACCGGCGACGACTACAACCGCCTGTACCAGCTTGCGAATGGCGGCCTGCTCGACCTGTTGAAGGCGCTGGGCGACCCGTCCTCTACCGCTGCCGGCTGACCGGCTGCCACTTCATCCACCCGCTGGGGTTCAATCCCCAGCAGGGGATTGCCTCGGCCATCCCCTGCTGGAGAAATCCCATGTCCTACTCGAACAACAATCCCTTTGTCCGCGGCTACGGCGGCCTGTCCGTCCAGCGGCTGCTCGCCATCTCCTACGACGACGACTGCCCGCTGACCTACCTGCCGCTGCATCCTTCGCAGTCGAATCTGCCGGACAGCCAGGTCGAACGGCGGGCCTGCATCTTCTCGGACGACTTCGTGCTGATCACCGAGGACCAGGTGGTCCCCAACGAGTTGCAGGCGCAATGCCGCAGCCACGGGCTCGCCCGCAACGTGGTCTATGCCGTGATGGCCGAGGAAGACGGCAAGCCACTGCACGTGGGCGACACTTACTCCGAAGAAGCGGCGCGGGAAGTCGTGCGGCGCCTGCGCTATGAAACCGGCTACTACAGCCGGTGCTGGGAAATCAGCAGCGCGCACCTCGACGCCGACGCACACCGCTTCCTCGCCGAACTGGCGGACATCGCCACGCCGACGCTGTTCCTGTTCGTCGCCTTCCGCATCCCGTACGGCCCGGCCATCGGGTTGAAGCTGATCGCCACGCCCTGGACCGACGAGAACCTGCGCGCGGTCGAAGGCATCACGGCCAAGCGGCTGATGCAGGAGCATCGCAAGAAGGGCATGCCGGAATCCCTCATGCACGTGCTGCACCTGGCCGCGCTCGCCGACGTGCGCATGCTGGTCTTCGATGCCGATGCGCAGGTGCTGGACGGCCTGCCGATCTACGACGACTGACACCACCTTTCGAGCCCCCACGCGGGGCTCGTATTCCTTCTGGACGAAGCCGGTGGACGCGCAGTGCCGATTCCCCCGCGTCGCTGGCCCACGCCTGACGCACGCTGCTCGCATGTTCGCTGGCGTTGCCGGCAAGCATGCCCAGGCAGTCGAGACCTTCGAGGCTGCGGCACGGTTCGCCGTGCTGGTTGCTATTCCTTCTCCGGGCGCATGTCGCGTCCATCCACCTCACCCCCAAGGGACACACCTCCCTTGCGGGCGGAAGTCCCTTGGTTGCCACAAGGAGTCTTCCATGGATACCCAAGCCATCCGCGCACAGATGCCGACGCTGGTTCGCGGCCACGTGCCTTCCAACGTCCGCAGCTTCAAGTTCAACATCTTCGACGGCCAGCCCAAGGTTTCGACGCTGGGCTTCCACGTTGATCCCAAGCCCTTCGAGGGCAAGGTCATCGCCACCACCGACGAGGCCATCGTCGTCAAGACGGGGCGGGCCGAGTTCGCGGTGCTCGACAAGGCCCTCGTCACCGACGTGCCCGACGAAGGCGCCAAGGTGCAGGTCGAACCGTATGCGCGGCGCCGCTTCGACGGCTTGCGCGCGGATACGCCCGAGGAGAGCACTGAGTTCACCGCCGACGGCCAGCCGTACACGGTGAAGCGGCTCATCCTGGGTTCCGCGCCGGCCAAGCTGCCGATCCCCGAGCCGCAGTGCCCCGAGCTGCAGGAGCTGATCCACCAACTGGAGCAGTTGCCCGCGCCCGATGGATTCCGCCGCATCACGCACCTGCTGGTGGATGCCGGCGCGCGGGACTTCACGGTGGTCGATCCGAGCCCCAGCAACATCATCGCCACGCCGCCGGCCATCGGCTTCACCGTCGCTTCGGCGAAGTTCCAGGGGCGCGTCACCGTGCTCTACGAACGCGGCCTCGACACCTACGCGGTGGAGCTGCATCGCGAAGGCGAGCTGGTCGAGCGGGTCGATGAAGTGTTCTTCGACACCTTGGGCCAGGTGCTGGAGCGGCTGATCGACGACGGGAGCTGGCGCCTCATCCGCGTACAGCGCCTGTCCGGTCGCAAGCCCGTCCAGCACTGATCCCCTCACGTCCCCAAGCGGCTTCCCGTCCTCGCGGCGGGAAACCTTCTTCCTTCACCGTTGGAGACCACTTCCATGACTGTTCGATTCAAAGGCACCGAGCTTCGGCCCGTGCTTGCCGAGGCGGCGGCCAACCAGTGCCGCGTCATCCTGGTCAAGGACCAGGGCGTGTATTTCATGGCCGAGCACGGCGAGAGCCGGCCCGATGGGCGGCGCAAGACCATCGCCTACGCCGTGGGCTGCAACCCCGATGTCGATGCGTTCGACGACTGGTGGGAACTGGCGCGCGCCGACTTCGGCGAGTTCTTCGCCCTGCAGGAACGGGTCCTCACCCGTATCCTGCACAGCGAGGACGACCTCGAAGTGTCGGCCACGGTCACGCACCTGTCGATGCAGGCGGTATCCGCTGCACCGGCCGGCCACTGACCGTACTGCTTCCCAGCCCCCTTCACGGGGGCTTCTCTTTATCTCGTGCCGCGGCCCATGGCCGCATCGCACGCGCTCGTCTCCAGTCCGGCTCGGGCCGCTCACGCCGGCATCTGCCGGTGCCACCGCCTGGTGACGCCTGCATGCGAGACCCGTTCAAGATCGAGCAACCGACCTGCATCAGCTTCAGCGGCGGCCGCACCAGCGCGTACATGCTCTGGCGCGTGCTGCAAGCCAACGGCGGCCTGCCCGCAGATGCCGTCGTCTGCTTCGCCAACACCGGAAAAGAAGTGGAAGCCACCTTGCGCTTCGTGCGCGACTGCGCCGAGCACTGGCAAGTGCCGATCCACTGGCTGGAGTACCGGCCCATCGAACCGGGCTTCGTGGTGGTGGACTTCGATACCGCCAGCCGCGCGGGCGAGCCCTTCGAGATGCTGGTCCGCAAGCGGCAGTACCTGCCCAACCCGGTGGCGAGAGGGTGCCACTAATGCGGACAGCCGCCGGTGCCGATTGCCGCTCGCGCGGGCGCGCGCCTGGCGCCACGCTGCCGCCATGTTCCGCTGACGCCCGTCAGCAGCATGCCCAGGCAGTCTCGATCTTCAAGACTGCGACGCGGTTCCGACCGCGTTGATCAACCAGTTCGCTCCGGCATCCCAGCGCGAACAGCCATCGGTTCTCCCGATGGTGATGCCACCCAAGCTGTTCCTTCAACCCACGCGGGGGTTCCACACCTTCCCCGCCTTGGGTCGGGTGTGTCTCCGCCTCATTGTTCTCAGGAGATTCACCATGACCACTTCCACCGACAAGTCCTACTTCGACCTGCACATCACCGGACTCGGGTATCTCAATCGCATCCGCGAAGTGAAGCCCAAGAAAGGCGATGCGTTCCTGGCCTGCGACATCGCGGCGCTCAACGGCCCCAGCGATGACGTGGCCTACGTGCGTTTCGACACGCGCGTCTCGGGCTCCGAAGCGCAGCACCTCGTGCGCCGCTGCATCCAAGCGGTCGATGCCGAGAAGAAAGTGATGATCGGCTTCCGTCTGGGCGACCTGTGGGCCGACACCTTCACCTACTCCAAGGGCAAGCGTGCCGGCGAGCAGGGGGTGAGCTTCAAGGCCCGCCTGCTGTTCGTCAGTTGGATCAAGGTCGACGGCAAGCTCGTCTACAAGGCCGAGCCCAAGCCGACCGATGCCGACCAGCGCGACGAACGCGACGTGCGTAACACGGATGTCCCCGCGACGTTCGCTGAGCCGCAAGCCGCTGCGTTCGAGCCCGCCAGGCCCGCCGCCGAAGCTGCCGACGAAGCCACTGCCGATGCGCCTGCATTGGAAGTTGCCGAGTCGTTCTGATCCGCAAGGCCCCGACTCTGAATTGAGTCCGGGGCCTTGTCTTCTCCCACTCGCGTGCGCATGCGACCGTCGCCATGACGGCCGTGTGCGTGATCGCAGCTTCGTCCGCAGGAGTTCTTCATGATCACCATTCCCGGCCAATTGGCCATCAAGACCATCCACGGCCGTAACGGCGACTTCAACGTCGGGCGCCTTGCGACCTCCATCGGCGAGTTCGTCGTGAAGAACGCCGAACTCGACCAGTACGCCGAAGGCAAGTACGAGGGCGATTTCGCCATCGCGGAGATTCGCCCGTCCACGTACACCGCCAACGGCCGCATGGTCATTGAGATCCGCGCCCTCCTGGGTGGGATGACTTTGTCCAACATCGACGCCCTGAGCCGTGACGACGCCCGCCGGCTGAGTCCGCAGGAAGTCGATCCGATCGACGAGGAAGCGCAGACCGCCACGCCGACGCCGACGACCGCCCCCAAGGCGGCCGGCCGGAAGAAGGCGCGCAGCTCGCGCGACCCGCTGGTCGATACCACGCCGTTCGGCAGCGAGCCGGCTGCTGCGTCTGCCGAGGCTACGGCCCATGCGGACGACGACGGCGACGCGGCGCTGTTCGGCACACTCTGGCCGCTGGGCGATGTCGTCAAGCTCGATGCCACCGTGGATCGGCGCGTGCTGCGTCAGCAGCGCGACCGCCTCGGCGACCTGGGCTACGAGTTCGCTCCGCTGTCCCAGGACTGGCACCTCACCAGGGTCTGATCCCATCGCCATTTCACGCCGCATGCCTGCGGCTTTCCACCACCCGCCGGGGCTCCTTCCCCGGCGGGAGGACTCCGGCCCTTTCTCACAGGAGTCATTCCATGGGCTGGACATTCGTTCGATTGACGCGCGATCAGTTGATCCGCGAGCTGACCGCAACCGAGGAAACCGAGCGGTCGCGCAGTGAGGTCATCGACCACACGCTGGTCGGCAACGTGCTGTGGACGGTGGCGCGCGTCACCGCCAAGCAGGCCGGCGTCCTGGGTCTCGCACCCGGCGAGTCGGCCACCTTGATCGGCTGCCATCTGCTGGAAAGCGAGGGCCGCGAATGGGGCTACAAGTTCCTGGTCGAGGCCGAGCACCCGTACTACTACTCGTGCCCGCTGCGCTATCTCGACATGGCGCCGCAGCGCTGCGCCACCTGGCGCGCAAGGGTGCATGCCTTCCACCAGCAGCCGACGCGCAAAGCGGCCGGCGATGCAGCCACCGACTGAGGCGAACATGGACACCCTCATGTCGTCCTTGCCGCCCGAGCTGCTTCGCTTCGTCGAAGACCAGTTGGCCAACAACGAGGTTTCCGACGACGACGAACTGCGCGAGCACTTCATCGCCAACGGCCTGAGCGAAGAACAGGCGTGGCAGGCACTGACCTACCGCGCGCTGTACCTGCGACACGTCTTTCTCGACGGCTTCACGCCGATCCTCAAAGGCCAGGAAGCGCTTTGCTTCAACCCGCACAGCCGCGGCTGGGAGCCGGTTCCGAACCCATAGGCCGGCCTTCACGCGGCGCACTTCTTCATCCCTTTCATCAGGCCCTGTTCAGCAGGGCTTTTCTTCGTCCTACGCAATCGCACGCATCCGGCCTCGGCCGCTGGATGCCGATTGCTCCATTCCGCAAGGAGATCATCATGCAACTCGCATCTCGCTTCGCCCCTCGTTCCCCGGTGCTGCGCGCCGACCATCCGTTGTCGGACGATCAGATTCGCACCGTGGCCCCATCCATCTTCGCGGACACCCCGCACGAAAGCCGCTCCGAACGGTACAGTTACATCCCCACGGCGGCTGTGCTGACCGAACTGCGCAGAGAAGGTTTCCAGCCGTTCATGGTGTGCCAGACCCGCGTGCGACACGAGGATCGCCGCGACTACACCAAGCACATGCTGCGCCTTCGCCACGCCAGCCAGATCAACGGCGCCGAGGCGAACGAGATCATCCTGCTCAACTCGCACGACGGCACCAGCAGCTACCAGATGCTCGCGGGCATGTTCAGATTCGTCTGCCACAACGGCCTGGTGTGCGGCGACACCTTCGCCGACGTGCGCGTGCCCCACAAGGGCAACGTCACCGATCACGTGATCGAAGGCGCCTACGAGGTGCTGCACGGCTTCGAGCGCGTGCAGGACTCGCGCGACGCCATGCGCGTCATCACCCTCGACGACGGCGAGGCCGAAGTCTTCGCCAGGTCGGCGCTGACCTTGAAGTACGACGAGTCGGGCAAGGCCTTGCCCATCACGGAGACGCAGATCCTGCGGCCTCGTCGTTTCGACGACAACCGTGCCGATCTTTGGTCGGTCTTCAACCGGGTTCAGGAGAACCTGGTCAAGGGCGGCCTGACTGGCCGTGCCGCCAACGGGCGCCAGCAGCGCACGCGACCCGTTCAGGGCATCGACCAGAACGTCCGGCTCAACCGGGCGCTTTGGCTGCTCGCGGATGGCCTGCGTCAGCTCAAAGCCTGACCCACAAGCGGATCGTGCCTCGCGGCATGGTCCGCTTTTTCTTTGGCGGCGCTGTGCTGCCAGCGCACCACGTTCAGTTTGGTTCGGTGTAACCCTAATGCGGCAATTCGCTGCCGCCGCGAAAATTGCGGTTCGACTGCATACCTCCCTGGCTTTTCCTCCCTGAGCCAAGCAGTCATCTTTGCCGCCTCGGTGTTCCCGGGGCGGTTTTCTTTTATGGCCGTCCTTCCAGGCCGCGGGCGATGCGCCAGCGCAAACAGGGTTGGACGCTGGGTCGGTTTTCCGCTCCCGCTGTAGGCGCACCTTGGCGCAGGCTATGTCCCATGTCCGTCGGCGTTGCCGACAACATGCCCAGGTAGTCCAGACCTTCAAGGCTACGGTGCGTTGCGACGCACGGTCTGATTCTTCACCACGACGCTCACCGCGTCTTCTTCCATCCCCCTGGGGCAGTGACTGCCCTCGCGGTTGGTGCTGTCTCCGCTCACTTCGAGGACATCACCATGCCTGCACCTTCTTCCCCCAAGACGCTCTATCGCATCGACGAATGCCCCGACCTGATGGCCGATGGCGTCGTCGGTGACGAGAACGGCAACCTGGTCTTCATCTCCCTCTGGGCGCGCGACACCGCCGTCCAGGAATTCCTGGCCCGCCTCACCCTGGGCCGGGACGAACAGGGACTGGATCAGTTCCACGTCATCACCGAGCAGGGCGCCAGCATCCCGGTCTTCGTCGGCAACGTCGAGAACCTGGAGAAACGCAGCGCACGCGCCTACCGGCGCACGCTGTTCGGCTCGCTGACCAACATCTGGCTGTTCGATCGGCGCTGCGTCAAACCCGACAAGGCCAACGCCAGCGCACTGGCGCTCCTGCCTCGCGATTCCACGCACCGGCTCGACCGGCTGTGGACGCTGGTGCGGGACACGTGCCCGCTGCCGCTTCTCGATCCCTGGCGCGACAGCGTACTGGAACTGCTGCAGGCGAAGTCGATGCTGACGCGCCTGCCGTTCGCCCTCGGGCCTCTGGAAGGCCATCGGCTCGCCATCGACGTGCCGACGCTGACCGAGGTGCTGGGCGGCCTGATCCGCAGCGGCGCGCTCGTCGGCGGCGCACCCGCCAGCCGCACCCCCTCGGCGCAACCGCTCGAAGCGGTGGCTTGAGGTTCCTTCACCGGACATGCACGCGCGCATGTCCGCATCCCTTCATCTTCAATGCCAGGAGATTCCCATGGCCCTCATGTTCCCGCGGCTCGCCCGCAACTTCGTCAAGAACGGGTACTTCCCCACGGATGAACCCACGCTCGAAAGAGCACTCACCGCACTGGCGCCCGCCGAGGCCTCGGCCGGGCCGCTGTGCATCCTCGATCCCTGCGCCGGCGAAGGCGTGGCGATCGCCGAAGCCGCGCACGCCCTCGGGCGCGAGCAGGTCCAGGCCTTCGCCGTCGAGTACGAGGCCGAGCGCGCACGCCATGCCCGGCAACTGGTCGATCGCTGCATCCACGGCGACCTGATGGACACACTGATCAGCCGGCAGAGCTTCGGCCTGCTGTGGCTCAACCCGCCGTATGGCGACCTGTCCAAGGACACCAACGGCAACGTCGGCTACCAGGGCCAGGGCCGCGCTCGGCTGGAAAAGCTGTTCTATCAGAAGGCGCTGCCGCTGTTGCAGTACGGCGGCGTGCTGATCTACATCGTCCCGCACTACGTGCTCGACGCCGAGCTGGTCGGATGGCTGACCCGGCACTTCGCCGAGTTGCGCATCTACCGCGCGGTGGACACGCAGTTCAAGCAGGTCGTGATCTTCGGTCGCAAGGTTCGCCAGCGCGACCAGGCATCGGAGTCTGTCAAGGCCACGCGCGCGCTGCTGCTGCAGATAGGTCTTGGCGACGCCGAAGCGGAAGAGCTGCCAGTCGAATGGCCGTTCCTGCCCTACACGGTGCCTGCCACGGCCGAGCCGGAGCACTTCTACCGCGTGACGATGGAGCCCGAGCAGTTCGCCGAGGAAGTCGGCCGACTGCAAGGGCTCTGGCCGACGCTCGACACGCACCTGGGCGCCGCGCAGCAGTCGCTGCGGTCCCCGGCGCGAGGTTTATCGCATTGGCATCTCGCCTTGGCACTCGCCGCAGGTGCGATCTCCGGAGTGGTGAAGTCCAAGACGGGCCGCGTGCTCGTCGTCAAAGGCGACACCCACAAGGAGAAGACCTTGCACACGGAGTACACCGAGCGCGACGACGGTTCCGTGGCCGAGACGCGCATCCTGACCGACAAGTTCGTGCCGGTCATCCGTGCCTGGGACATGACACCAGGCTCGCCGACCTGCGGCGAGGTGTTGACCATCCGCTGATCGCTGTTCCCTGACGGTCGCCGTCGATCTGTTCTTCCACTGCGGCTTCGCGCCGTTCTTCTCTTCCCACCCCGGGGCATGCCATCGCCCCGCAGGGGGAGGTGCATGCCCCATCTTCTTTGGAGCATCACCATGTCCCTCGATACCGAAGTCGTTCCCGCCGCTGATGGCACGCCCGTCCAGAGCGACGTGCTCGAAGCGACTGCTTCTCCCCTGGCGATGAGCCTTCAGGATTTCGTTGCCGAATTCGGCGACGAGCTGCTGGACTCGCTCAACCGCGCCAACCCTCCCGTCTACACCGGCCAGGCCCGGCCGCATCGCCAGCTCGTGCTGGCCAGTCTCAAGCGCAAGCTGTTCGGCGCGCAGGCCGAGGTGGTGCATGCCGTTACCGAGCTGCTGGCCGACCGCGGCGAACGCGCCGCGATCGTCAATGGCGAGATGGGCTGCGGCAAGACCACGGTCGGCATCGCCACGGCGGCCGTGCTGCACGCCGAAGGCTATCGCCGCACGCTGATCCTCTCGCCGCCTCACCTGGTCTACAAATGGCGCCGGGAAATCCAGGAGACGGTGGCCGGCGCCAAGGTCTGGGTGCTCAATGGCCCGGACACGCTGGTCAAGCTCATCAAACTGCGCGAGCAATTGGGCGTGCCGGTACGCGGCCAGGAGTTCTACGTTCTCGGTCGCGTGCGGATGCGCATGGGTTTCCACTGGAAGCCCGTCTTCAACGTGCGGCGCACGCGGCACGGCGAAGTGGGCGCATGCCCGGACTGCGGCCAGGTCATCACCAATCTCGACGGCGAGCCGATCAACCCGGTCGAACTCGAAGCCGAGGACTACCGCCGCCGGTGCAGCCATTGCGCCGCACCGCTGTGGACGCTGATGCGACCGCGGAGCCTGTCCGCCAGCGACCAGTCCACGGCCGTCTTCAAAGCCTTGCAGCGCATCCCGACCATCGGAGAGGTCACGGCGCATAAGCTGATGAAGAAGTTCGGCGACGGCTTCCTGGCCTCAATGCTGGGCGACAACATCCACGAGTTCATCAACCTCATGGATGCCAACGGTGAGCTGGTGTTCTCGGATCGTCAGGCGCACCGCATGGAGCGGGCGATGGCGAACATGGAGTTCGGCTTCGGCGAGGGCGGGTATCAGCCCAGCGAATTCATCAAAAGGTACTTGCCGCAAGGCACGTTCGACCTGCTCATCGCCGACGAGGCGCATGAGTACAAGAACGGCGGTAGCGCCCAAGGCCAGGCCATGGGCGTGCTCGCAGCGAAGGCGCGCAAGGCCTTGCTGCTCACTGGCACGCTGATGGGCGGCTACGGCGACGACCTGTTCCACCTGCTGTTCCGAGCCCTGCCTGGGCGAATGATCGAAGACGGCTACCGCCCGACCAAGAGCGGCAGCATGACCTCGGCCGCGATGGCGTTCATGAGGGATCACGGCATCCTCAAGGACATCTATTCCGAGAGCACGGGCACGGCGCACAAGACGGCCAAGGGCAGCAAGGTCTCGGTGCGCACGGTCAAGGCGCCGGGCTTCGGCCCGAAGGGCGTGCTGCGTTGCGTCCTGCCGTTCACGGTATTCCTCAAGTTGAAGGACATCGGCGGCAACGTGCTGCCGTCCTACGACGAGGAGTTCCGCGAGGTGGCGATGGACACGGCGCAAGCCGCGGCTTATCGCGATCTGTCGTTTCGTCTGACCTCGGCGCTGAAACAGGCGCTGGCCAAGCGCGACACGACGCTGCTCGGTGTGGTCCTCAACGTGCTGCTGGCCTGGCCGGATTGCTGCTTCCGGTCGGAGACGGTGGTGCACCCGCGCACACGCCAGACCTTGGCCTTCGTTCCGGCTCAGTTCAACGAGCTGGAGGTGATGCCCAAGGAGCGCGAGCTGATCGAGATCTGCAAGCAGGAGAAGGCTGCGGGTCGCAAGACGCTGGTCTATTCGGTCTACACCGGCACGCGCGACACCACGTCGCGCTTGAAGGTGCTGCTGGAGCAGGAAGGCTTCAAGGTGGCGGTGCTGCGCGCAAGCGTGGATGCCTCCCGCCGCGAGGACTGGATCGCCGAGCAGTTGGACCGCGGCATCGACGTGCTGATCACGAACCCCGAGCTGGTGAAAACCGGCCTGGACCTGTTGGAGTTTCCGACGATCGTGTTCATGCAGTCGGGCTACAACGTCTACAGCCTGCAGCAGGCGGCCCGGCGCTCATGGCGCATCGGCCAGAAGCTGCCGGTTCGCGTGATCTACCTCGGCTACGCGGCTTCCTCGCAGATGACCTGCCTGGGGCTGATGGCGCGAAAGATCATGGTCTCGCAGAGCACGTCGGGAGACGTGCCCGAGTCGGGATTGGACGTGCTGAACCAGGACGGTGATTCCGTCGAGGTGGCACTGGCCCGGCAACTCGTCGCGGCCTGATCCACCCACCCACGCCGGCTGCCCTTCGGGGCGCCGGCTTCTTTTTTCCGTGCATCGATGGCGCGCGATGAAGTCGGGCGCCTGCCAGTTCCCTTTGTTTGCTGCCCGAACGCTTCGCGGCGGCGATGGTGAGGGCTCCGTGTTCCAGGGAATTGCCCCATGCAACCACTCACCTGCGTCGCTCACCGCTTGGCTGTGCCTGCCTTGCTGGCCGGCTGCGTGCTCATCACCGGCTGCGCCGCCACGGGCACGACGAGCCCTCCCACTGTCCATGACTCGCTCCCCGAGCCTGCGGTGTTGGTCAGAACCATCGCCCCGGAGCCCGAGCCGGGCCTGATCCCGGTGGCCCGCTACGGGCGCTACACGCTGGTCGAGATGGTGCCGGAACCGGCACAGCGCGACCTGCTGCGACAGGTGATCGAGATTTCGATTCCGCCGATCTTGGACGCGAGCGTCGGCGATGCCCTTCGGCACGTGCTGCTGCGCACCGGCTACCGGCTCTGCGACGCGACGGAGGCGACCGCGCTGTACGCGTTGCCGCTGCCGGCGGCGCACCTGCGGCTCGGGCCGCTGCCGCTGCGCGATGCCTTGCTGGCACTCGCCGGCCCGGCCTGGGAGTTGTCCGTCGATGACGCTTCGCGCGCGGTGTGCTTCACGCGCGTGACGACTGCGCGTGCGCCGAGCGCAAGCCCGATTCCCGCGGCTCCGGCACCGAGCGCGCCGGCCGCCGAACCCGCCGATTCCCACGTGCCCCAGGAGGCCCAGCCATGACCATCCCGCAGCTTCCCGACGAGAACGCCGGCCGCGCGCGCTGGTTGAAGATCACAGCGGCCGCATGGCTGCTGCTCGTGAGCATCCTGGCCGTGGTCAACAGCGTGGGCCTGTCGCGCCTGAGCGAGCAAAGCCAGGCCAGCGCCCAGGATGCCCACGTGCAGGCGCTCAACACGCGCGTCGCCGAACTCGAACAGCAGGCGGCGGCCTCGAAGAACCAGCCCAAGCCCGTCACCCAACCCGACTTCGAGGCCGCCCGCAAGTTGCTGGACGAACGCCTGGCACAGGTGGAGTACACCCAGGGCGCAGACGCCCATGCCGGCGACTTGCAGGCGCTGCAGGCGCGCATGGGCGACCTCGAAGCTCGCATGAAGCGAACCGCCGCGCCTGCCGCGGCACCCCGGCGCACCGCCGAGCCGGCCAAGCCCAAGGTGCCCGAACCGCCGTTCAACGTCGTGGGCGTGGAGCTGCGCGGCGGCGAGCGCTTCCTGTCGGTGGCGGCACCCAAGGCGTCGTCGGTGCTGGACGTGTGGCTGCTGCGCGAAGGCGATGCCGTGGGCGCGTGGCATCTGCTGGCGATCGAGGCGCGCGCCGCCGTGTTCCGCGTGGATGGACAGACCCAGCGCCTCGCGCTGCCGTAGGAGCCGGCCATGAAGCACGCCGCGATCTGCTTCGCCGCCATCCTCGCCGCTGTCGCAGGAACGGCAGGCACGGCCTCGGCACAGTCGGCGCCGGTCGCGTCCTCGCGCACGGTGCCCGCCCAGATTCAGAACAGCAGCGACGCCGCGCTGGACGAACGGCTGGCGCGCGATTGGGGCCTGCGCTCCGATGAGTGGGCGCGCTACCGCCAACTGATGCAGGGGCCGCTGGGCATCTATTCCCCGAACCTCGATCCGCTCACGGCGCTGGGCATCGAGGCGCGCAGCGACGAGGAACGCAACCGCTATGCGGAGCTGCAGGTGCAGGCGGAATCGAAGCGCGTGGGCAAGACGCTGGCCTACCAGCGGGCCTACGACGCGGCGTGGAAGCGGCTCTATCCGGGACAGCAGCGCGTGAACATGCCGGGTGCGAAGGCGCCGGGCGCCGGCAACCGGGGCTCGGGCCGGCTGGCGGTTTTCGTGAAGGCCGAGTGCCCGTCGTGCGAGCAGCGCGTGCGCCAGCTGCAGGTGGCCGGCACCGCCTTCGACCTCTACATGGTCGGCAGCCGCCAGGAGGACGCCCGCATCCGCCAGTGGGCGACGCAGGCCGGCATCGACGCCGGCCGCGTGCGCTCCCGCACCATCACGCTCAACCATGACGCCGGGCGCTGGCTGTCGCTCGGCCTGCCCGGCGATCTGCCCGCCGTGGTGCGCGAGGTCAACGGCCAATGGCAGCGGCAGTAACCCGCCGTGCAGGCTGCGCGGCCTTGGTCCTCGGCCTCAGCGCCCATGCCGCCATCGTCTTCGGCCAGGAGGTGCCACCACCCGCCTACCAGCTCGCCGCCCAGCAGGCGGGCGTGCCGTCGCCGGTGCTGTATGCGGTGGCGCTGCAGGAGAGCGGCGCCCGGCTGCGCGGCCGGCTGATCCCGTGGCCGTGGACGCTCAACGTCGCCGGCCGCGCCGAACGCTATGCCACGCGGGCCGAGGCCTGCGCCGGCATCCGCCGGGCGCTCGCCCGCACGCCGGTCAACCGCATCGACGCCGGCCTCGGCCAGGTCAACCTCGGCTACCACGCGCACCGCTACGCGCATCCCTGCGAGCTGCTCGACCCATACCGCAACCTCGCCATCGCCGCGGAAATCCTGCAGGAGCAGCACACGCCGGGCGAGGACTGGCTGGTCGCCATCGGCCGCTACCACCGCCCCGCGGGCGGGGCGCCCGCCGCCCGTTACCGCCGCAGCGTCCACCAGCACCTGACCCGCGTGCTCGGGCCGGGAGCCTCACTTCCCTCTGCCCGGAGTCCCATGCCATGAACCGCATCCTCGTCGCCGCGACTGCGGCGCTGCTGGCCACCACCGCAGACGCGCAGGACCGCGGCCCCGTTACCAAGAACAGTTCCCCGCCGCTGATCGTGGTCGAGGACAAAGGCGGCACCTCGGCGCTGCCGTACTACCGGGCCTTGAATCCGCAGGATGCGCAGCCCGGTCAGCCAGCCACGCCGCAAACCAAGCCGCGCATTGGCGGCCCGGCCGAAGCCGAGGCGGCCATGCTGCCGGTGCGCTCGATGCGGCTGACACCCGGCGACGAGCCGCGCCGCGTGATCCGCGCGCCGGGCCTGACGCCGCTGTTCCTGATCGGCGACGACGACCGCTCACGAGCCTGGCTCCAACGACGGGGCAAGGACTTGCAGGCGCTACGCGCCGTGGGCTTGGTGGTCAACGTGGCGACGCCCGAAGCCCTGGCCGCGCTGCGTCGCCTCGCACCGGGCTTGATGCTGTCGCCGGCCTCGGGCGACGAGCTGGCGCAGCGCTTGGGGCTCAAGCACTACCCGGTGCTGATCACCGCCACCGGCATCGAGCCCTGACGTGACGTGAAGCACCTGCCATGCCCCAGTCCCAAGCCGTCGAAGTCTTGCTGCGGCCAGCGGTGGAGCTATACACCGTCGCGGTCTGTGCGGGCGCCGCGTTTCTGTGCCTGGTGGCCCCGTGGTCGCTCGCGCTGAGTCCCTTGCTGGGCCTGGGCAGCGCGCTCGCTTTCCTCACCTTCGGCGCGCTGCGCTTTCGCGACGCCTGGGCCATCCTGCGCTACCGGCGCAACATCCGGCGCCTGCCGCGCTACGTGATGACCAGCCGCGACGTGCCGGTCAGCCAGCAGCGGCTGTTCGTCGGCCGGGGCTTCCACTGGGACCAGCGTCACACGCACCGACTGATGCAGACGTATCGGTCGGAGTTCCGTCGCTACGTGGAGCCGACGGCAATCTATCGGATGGCACGGCGCATGGAAGAGCGCCTGGAGTTCGCGCCGTACCCGTTGTCCAAGATGGCGAAGGCCCTGGCCTGGGACAGCCCGCTGAACCCGGCGCGGCCGCTGCCGCCGGTGGGCGGCCTGCCGCGGCTGCACGGCATCGAGCCGCACGAGGTCGACGTCACCCTGCCGTTGGCCGAGCGCGTCGGCCACAGCTTGGTGTTAGGCACCACGCGCGTCGGCAAGACCCGCCTGGCCGAGCTGTTCATCACGCAGGACATCCGGCGCAAGGTCAATGGACAGCACGAGGTCGTGATCGTCTTCGATCCCAAGGGCGATGCGGATCTGTTGAAGCGCATGTACGTGGAGGCCAAGCGCGCCGGACGCGAAGGCGAGTTCTACGTTTTCCACCTGGGCTGGCCGGACATCAGCGCCCGCTACAACGCGGTGGGCCGCTTCGGACGCATCTCGGAAGTTGCCACGCGCATCGCCGGCCAGCTTTCCGGTGAAGGCAACAGCGCGGCGTTCCGCGAGTTCGCCTGGCGCTTCGTCAACATCATCGCGCGGGCGTTGGTCGAGCTGGGGCAGCGGCCCGACTACCTGCTGATCCAGCGCCATGTCATCAACATCGATGCGCTGTTCATCGAGTACGCCCAGCACTACTTCGCCCGGAACGAGCCCAAGGCCTGGGAGGTCATCGTCCAGCTCGAAGCCAAGCTGAACGACAAGAACATCCCGCGCAACATGATCGGCCGCGAGAAGCGCGTCGTCGCGCTGGAGCAGTACCTGTCGCAGGTGCGCATCTACGACCCTGTGCTCGACGGCCTGCGCAGCGCGGTGCGCTACGACAGGACGTACTTCGACAAGATCGTCGCATCGCTCCTACCGCTGCTGGAGAAGCTGACCACCGGCAAGATCGCGCAGTTGCTGGCGCCGAACTATTCGGACCTCGCCGACCCACGCCCGATCTTCGACTGGATGCAGATCATCAGGAAGCGGGCCGTGGTCTATGTCGGCCTCGATGCACTGTCGGACGCGGAAGTCGCGGCGGCGGTCGGCAATTCGATGTTCTCCGACCTCGTATCCGTCGCGGGTCACATCTACAAGTTCGGCATCGACGACGGCCTGCCGGGTGCCGCGACGGGCATCAAGGTGCCCATCAACGTCCATGCCGACGAGTTCAACGAACTCATGGGCGACGAGTTCATACCCATGGTCAACAAGGGCGGCGGCGCGGGCGTCCAGGTCACGGCCTACACGCAGACCCTCTCGGACATCGAGGCACGCATCGGCAACCGCGCGAAGGCGGGCCAGGTGGTGGGCAACTTCAACAACCTGTTCATGCTGCGCGTGCGCGAGACCGCCACGGCCGAACTGCTGACGCGGCAACTGCCCAAGGTCGAGGTCTACACGACGACGGTGATGAGCGGCGCCACCGACAGCTCGGACCCGACCGGCAACACCGCCTTCACCTCCAACACGCAGGACCGCATCAGCAGCAACAGCGTGCCGCTGATTGAACCGGCGCACGTGGTCGGGCTGCCCAAGGGCCAGTGCTTTGCACTGATCGAGGGCGGGCACCTCTGGAAGGTGCGCATGCCCTTGCCGGCGCCCGACCCCGACGAGGCCATGCCCAAGGATTTGCAGGAGCTGGCCGGCTACATGCGCCAGCACTACGTCGAGGCCGGCGATTGGTGGGACAACAATGGGCTTCCCGGACTGCAGGACCAAGCACTGCCCGACGACTTGCTCGCCGACTTCAAGCAGATGGCCAGCGCGGATGAAGGGGCCACGGCATGAGCGACCCCGCCGTCGCCGTCCAGCGCCAGCAGGTTCGCCAGCAGGGCCTGATCGCAGGCCTCATCACGCTGCCGTTCCGGCTGTTCGGGGTGTTGGCCGGTTCGCTGGTGCTGTGCATCGCGATCGAGTGCATCGGCATGCACTTCTTCTGGCCCGAGCAGGGCTGGCGCCATGCGCAGGGCATGCTGAACTACGAGCTGTCGCAGGTCTCGGAGCATTTCACGCAAAGCGTGCTGGTGCAGGAGCCGGGGCGCAGCGCCCTCCAGCTCGTCGAGTGGGCCTACCAAGGACTGTTCGTGAAAACGGGCCTGCTGGACTGGATACGCGACGCGGCGGCGCAATCGCGTGCCGGCGCGCGCAGCCAGGCGCAGGACTTCCGCTACTACATCGGTCAGCTCTACGTGCATGTCGAGAGCTACCTGATCGCCTCGGCGTACACAGTGCTGGTGTTCCTCGTGCGGCTGCTGGTGCTGGTCCTGACCTTGCCGCTGTTCCTGATGGCGGCCTTCACCGGCCTGGTGGACGGGCTCGTGCGCCGCGACGTGCGCGGCTTCGGCGCCGGCCGCGAATCGGGCTTCGTCTACCACCGGGCGAGAGCCAGCCTGATGCCGCTGGCGGTGCTGCCCTGGGTCACTTACCTCGCGCTGCCGGTCAGCGTGCATCCGCTGCTGATCCTGCTGCCCAGCGCGGCGCTGCTCGGCGTCGCGGTGTGCATCGCGTCGGCGACGTTCAAGAAGTATCTGTGAAAGCGGTTCAAGATAATCTCCGTCTCACTCTTCATGGCGACTCATCGACACCAAACATCTTTTGACCTTTGACACTGCATCCACCCTACATCTTCGAGGCCATGTGGCCACTCAGACACACGAACGCAAATGGCCTCAGCGGCGCCTGCTGCGTCCCGGCCACGGTAGCTGCCCAGTGAGTTCAGCCAAGCCACCGTCGTCCTCGACGCGTACACCGAAGCGGTTCACTTCGACCTCAGGTAAATCGTCGCTGTCGAACCAGAGCAGCGAGGTCGTGGTGTCAGTACGTGCGTAGTGCCTGGAGAGTTCCCAGAGATCGAGGCCCTTTTCCCAGTTGTCGAACCAGATGTCTTGTGCAACCTCATCTGTGTCGGCAGCACTGCTGCCTGAAGAACGGAGACGGTGAGCCACAGAGCCGACAGGAATGGCAGACCTGGGAGATATCCAAGCCCCAGCCTGTCGCAAACTGGTGGAGCGTGCCGCGTAGCGCACTGCACCGCGCTCCATGGTGACGAAGGCGCAAGGGATGTCGCTGAGGGAGGCGAACCGCGACGCAGCGGCGGGAAATGATGTGCTGAAAAGCGCCGCCATGCCCTGGATCAGCTCCAGCGAAGGTTCTTCCTTGGGCACAAGCGATAGCCATTGCTGATACGGCATCAGCAACTCGGCGGCGAAAGTGTCGCATGCGATTTCGTTCGGATGCCGCTTCGCATAGGACCAGGACGGCACCTCTTCGTGGCTCGATTCCAGCGCAAGGACGATATGCGCAATTTCGTGGCAGATGGTGAAGCGTTGGCGTTCTTCTGTCTCCAGCGAATTCACCGTGATCACGTGCTTGCCATTCGGCTTGGTGATCGTGTAGCCGGACTCCCCCTCACTAAGCTCCTCTTTCTTGACTTTGGCGTTGGCCGCGACCACATAGGGCGTCAGGTCTTCTCGGATGCCGGACACATCAACCTTCGCAACAAAGGCCCGTGCTTTCTGTGTGACATCCGCTTCATCCATATTCAGTCATCCTCGTCCTCGAATGCTCGCTGTATCCGGGCGATCAGTGTCGCGGGATCGGGCCTTGTATTTCCACGATGCCTCACGCCTGCTGCAGCCGAAAAGATGCCGATGCTGATGGAAGGATCGTTCAGCACGAATTCAACAAGGCGGGGATCGGCCTCCGCATGGTCGACAAGCCACATCACCAGCGCAGCATCTCTTTCACCTGGTTTGAGAACCTTCAGCAGCTTCTCGACTAAGTCCACTGACGGATTTGTCTTTTCGCCGGACTCCAGCCGGTGGACATAGGCATGGTCCACCGAAGACAGTTGACCGATTTCGCGCAATGAGAGGGTTCTGCGCTCGCGTAGCGTCTTGAGGGCGACGCCCAGGCCTGTTTGTGACATCCGTTCCGTTCCTTGTGGCTGCGGCGGACAACGGTGTGTGTCCGGTCCGAAGCAGTTGCGTTCTGCGGCACCAAGCCCACCATTTGCAGCTTGGCACCAAGTCTGATACATTGTTGTCCAGCCAGACAACAGAAGTGAGTTCTACGACTGCAGCAAGTTGATTTGGCTTGACTCGCCCGTTGTCTGCAAGAGCAACGAATTTTGCTTCAACCGGTGGTCATTGGCAACCCGGCCGGCTGGCCGGGGTCTCGATGGTTCAACTTTAGGAAATTCGCCATGACAGGCAAAAATCAGCATGTAGTTCCTCACCAGGACGGTTGGGCCGTCAAGGGTGCCGGCAATCAACGGGCAACCTCCGTGCACGATACGCAGCAGCAGGCCATTGACGCGGCGCGGGACATCGCACGCAACCAGCAGTCCGAACTGGTCATCCACCGTCCGGACGGTCGCATCCGTGACAAGGACAGCCACGGTAACGACTCCTTCCCGCCGAAGGGCTGAGTGCCATGATGGGCGTGCCCACCTACCATGTGCTCGCCCTATCTGGGGGCGGCTATCGCGGCTTGTACACAGCGACGGTTCTTGCCGAGCTTGAAGCCGTGCTAGGCCGCCCCATCGCTTCGCACTTCGACCTGATCTGCGGCACCTCTGCAGGCGGGATGCTGGCCTTGGGGCTGGCCGCGGAAATCCCCGCCATTGAACTCAAAGCCTTGTTCGAACGACAGGGCTCCCGCATCTTTGGTTGCCGAAGTCTCGCTCGGCGCCTTCTGGGCTTCTGGTTGACCGCCAAGCACGACTCCGCAGGGTTGCGGGGCGTGCTGACCGAGCGCTTTCAAGACGCCACGATCGGCAACTTGAAGCACCGCGTTCTCGTGCCAGCCGTCAACTACTCGACGGGGCGCGGCCAGTTCTTCAAAACGCCTCACCATCCCTCATTTGAGATGGACCACCGCATGAGGATCGTGGATGTGGCGTTGGCGACCGCCGCTGCGCCCGTTTACTTTCCGCTAACGCGCAACGATCGTGGCGTCTTTGCGGATGGAGGACTGGTCGGCAATGCGCCAGGACTGTTCGGGCTGCACGAAGTCAATACGTTCCTCGCGCCGAAACAGAATGCACTGGTCCGGGTGCTGTCCATCGGCACGATGACGATCGGTGCAACCGTCCGTGGCGGCGCCAGCCTCGACCGCGGATTCGGCAAGTGGCGCGGAGGGCTGTTCGATCTGGTGATCTCTGCCCAGGAGTCGTCGGTGGACTACATGCTGCGCCAGTCGTTGGGTAGCAACTACTTCCAGATCGACGACAAGGCCACGCCCGATCAAAGCAAGGACGTAAAGGCGCTGGACCGGGTTTCCATCGGCGCCACGAATACGCTGAAGGACCGCGGCAATCATGCAGCGCAGCGCGCGCTTGGCGACCCTCTTTTCCAACCGTTTCGAGCGCACCAGGCCGGCGCACCCACCTTCTATCACGGCCCCAACAAGAATGTGCCGGAGGCCGAATGCTGAACCTGAGCCCGCTTTTCTTTACCACCGTCGATGACGAATCCTGCATGCATGACGAGCTGGATCTGTCGCCCGAGCAACGAGCCTGGATCGCCAGCGCCCGAAATGATGTCAGGAACTGCCTTCGCACCGGAATTCCGCGCGTGCTGCGCGAACGCGGGTACACGGACGACGTGCCGCAGCCACGCTTCTTCACGCAAGGATCGTGGGCGTACAAGACCTTGAACGGCCCGGCACAACGGCCCCAGCAGGCGGATGTCGATGATGGTTGCTATCTGCCGTTGAGTTTTGTCTCGCAGACGAAGCGTCCCAGCAGGGCCACAACGGTGTTCTTTGCAGCTGCTGAAGAAGCCTTGAGGCTGTTGGTCGAGGAGAAGCACTGGAAGCTTGTCACCGACAAGCCGACATGCATCCGGATTGTCATTGCGGCCTATGCCCACATCGACATTCCGTTGTACGCCATCCCCGACGAAGAATTCGTCACGCTCGCGAAAGCCTCGATGGAGCGATACGGCTATGACTCGCTGACGGAGGCGGTGAACATGGCAGAGCGGGATGCCTGGACGGCATTGCCCGCTGATAAAGTGCTCCTGGCTCACCGCGAGTGCAACTGGATGCCCTCCGACCCCAGGCCTGTGAAGGAATGGTTTTTGGGCGAGGTGGAGGCCAAGGGCGAACAGTTCCGCCGCGTGATTCGCTACTTGAAGGCGTTTCGCGATTGGCGGTGGTCGAGCGGTGGACCGGCTTCGATTCTGTTGATGGCCGCTGCGGCTCCGCTATTCGAGAAGCGGGATCGGCGCGACGACCTGGCGTTGCTGGATGTCGTCGCGGCATTGCCGGCCCGGCTGCGCGCGGGGGTGAACAACCCCGTTGATGAGTCGGAGTCGCTTACTGCACGCCTTGGTAAAGAGGGCGTCGAAGAGGCTGCGAAAGCGTTCGAAGCATTCGAAAAAGTGCTGCGCGGAGCCACCAACGCCGGCAGCCCTTCACAGGCCTGCGTCTGGATGCAAGGCGAATTCGGTCCGCGTTTTCCGAACGAGCCGGACCGGGTCAAGGTGGTATCCGTTGTCGCCACCATTGCCGCAGCGCCGGCTACGGCTGGTCCGAGCGAATTGGTCGGGCGCACGAAGGCCGGATGAGCAGCGTCGCCGTGGTCTCCGATGTGGTCGAAGCCTTCAGGCTGCAAGGCTTCGAGTTTGTCGGCAAGACGGACGACGGCTGGTTCAAGCTGAGGGGGCCGTTGATCCCGTGCGGCGCGGACGATGGCATTCCATGTGAGGTTCAGCTCGACCCTACCTTCTTCGACCTGCCTCGCATTCGGCTGCTCGAAATTCCGCCTGAACTGCCCAATGCAGTTCCTCATCTTGGCGCGGAGGGCGGCCTTTGCTATCTGGCCAAGGGAACTGTCGTGCTGGACATCTACGATCCTGTAGGGCAGTCCTTGGCGTGCCTGCAACGGGCGGCAGCGGTGCTCGGGCAGATCTTGAAGGGCGAGATGATCGAAGATCTCGCCGAAGAGTTCTTTGCCTACTGGAACGGCTGGCTTTGTTTTGTGGACATGCAAGGCGAAGATCTGGGGCGACAAAACTGTATCGTTGCGCAAGCCAATGGGAATCCACTCTGGTTCATCACCGACAACGAAGATCGAACAACAAGAAAGTTGCATTCACTCGGCTACCAGGTCACTGATAAAACGGTGCTGACATACCGGGTCAAGACCACCGCGCAACCCCGCCCACTAACCAGCCACTGGCCCCCCGAAACGGTGGGGGACGTCTTGGCTTGGCAAAGCACCCTGGACCCACGGTGTCGGCGCAAGATTCACGAACGAATCAAGGAAGGGCAAAGCAAAAAAGCAAATGGCGTCCTGATCATCATCGAATCGCCACTGATGACCTACGGCTTTGCCGTGCTCTTTGACCACCAAGTGAGTCAAAAGACCAAGCTTGCTGATCGCAGGGATTCGAGTTTTGGGCTGAAGGTAATGCCCGTCTCAGTGATCAGGATCGATGACCGGTATCTGGCCCAGCGCAACATCCCCAAGTCGAAAACGTTGGCGGGGAAACGAATCGCACTTGTGGGTTGCGGCACGATCGGCGGATACCTCTCGGACATGCTGGTCAAGGCCGGGGCAGGATCATGCGGAGGGAAACTCACGCTGGTGGATTTTGATGGCCTCCTTCCACAGAACATCGGACGGCATCGGCTCGGCTTCCCGGACCTGTTGTCGAACAAGGCTGAGGCGATGGCGAAGGAACTCAAGCGCTTGTCGCCAGGCGTCGAGGTTCATGCGCTCCCCGTGGACGTGAGACAGGCCCAACTGGGAAAGCTGGACCTACTCATCGATGCCACCGGCGAAGAATCCCTCGGGCATTGGCTGTGCGGCCGCTACAGGGCTCCCACGCCCATGCTTTCTGTTTGGATCGAAGGGCCGGGAACGGCTGTGCGTGCGCTCCTGAGAACGAACGCATCGGGTGCGTGCTACCGATGCCTATGGCAGAGCCACAGAAGAGGCGAACTTCGCTCGACCATTGATGCTCTGCCTAACATCTTGGCAGGCCACGGGTGCGAGGGCTTGTATGTGCCATTTCCGGCTTCGGTGTCGGTGCAGGCAGCCAGCTTGGGTGCTGAGATGGCCCTTGATTGGGTCAAGGGCGTCCACTCTCCTGCATTGCGGACCCGGCTGATCGACCAGACCCATCATCCGGCCACGCCTGACTGCGATCCTCTGCGAGATCATGATTGCCCTCTATGCAATTCCTAGGGTCCTGGGCAACTGGCGACAAGAGCAGGTTGCTGCATTTTTCGACCCAGACGCTGGAGACATTCAGTCAGCATATCCAGGCTAGTGATGCCGACTGCGAAGCGGGCGGACTCTTGCTTGGTTCTGTACATGGAGCCCATTTGCTCATTGAGCAGGCGACGGTTCCTACCGCGTGGGACAAGCGGTTTCGCTATCTGTTCGAGCGGATGCCGTTTGGTCATGAGGCTATTGCGTTGTCGCGATGGACGGCGAGTCAGGGAACTGTCCGCTATTTAGGCGAATGGCATACCCACCCGGAAGACCATCCCCAGCCTTCTAGCCTTGACAGATCTGAATGGACTTTGTTGGCAGCGCAGCGTCGGGACAAGCGGCCAGTGCTCGCTGTCATCATCGGGCGTAGATCTCTGTATGCAGAGTTGGTGCCGAGATCAGGCGAAGGGTCGATATTCTTCCCCGTGGAGTAGAGCACTAGCGCAACAACCATCATCGTCTTGACTTGCACCTCCACTCAGACGGTAGTGCATTAAAGACGACGTCATCGGGGAAATTCCTTCCTCTGCAGCGGAGTTTGCCGCGGAAAGCGGTGGCTGGCCGGTTCCGATTGATTGCGGCGCCGGAAGACCGGCCGTTTGAGCATCGAGCCATCCGCATCCCTCGGAGAACGGCTCGATGGAAACCACTCGCAATCCCGCGCAGGTTCGGCGCTTCGCCGTCGAGGCACCCTGGGCCGTGCGTGTTGCCGCGCTGCTGCTTGCCGCTGCCGGATTGCAGCCCGCCATCGCCGCTGACGCCTCCGACAACGCTGCGGAGCGCGAGATGCTCGCCGCGGTAACGCGCCAGCTCGAACTGCTGGACCGCCTCGCCGAGCACGCCGCCACCACCGCGCCGCAGGAGCGCGCCCGCTACCACTTCGACTACGCGCGGCTGCGCGCCGACCTGGAGCGCGTGCGCACCGGCGTGCGCGACTACCTCGTTCCGCAACGCGCCCAGCCGCGTGATCCCGTGCCGCTGGCCGGTGACTACACGCGCAGTAACGCGGCGCCTGCGACGTCGCCCAAGGAGGCGCCGTCGTCATGACGCCTTCCGCCGATCAGGTCGCCGCCTTCACGGCCAACGGCGGCTTCGCGCCCGGGGCCGTCTCCACCGTCGTGCTCGGCTTCGTCTTCGCCATCCTGCTGCTGTGGGGCGTGTGGGCGATGCGCACTGCCTATGTCGGCTGGGCCGAGCACCACCTGACCCAACGCCAGTTCCTCGGCGTCATCGTGCGCTTCGTCGCGATGTACCTGGTGCTGGGCTTTTTCCTCCTGTCCTGACCCCATGAAAGGTACTTCGCCATGAACGCTCCCGCTACTTCTCGCCGTCCCACGTCGCGGCCCGCCGCGCGCATCGCCGCGCTGCTGATCCCGCTGGGCATCGCCGCCACGCCGCTGCCGTCGTTCGCCGACCTTCCCACGCTGGAAGACCCGTCGCGCGGCACCGGCAGCGGCATCATGCAGACGCTGCAAAACTACGGCTACGACATCGTGCTGCTGATCGCGCTGCTCGTCGTCGCCTCGATGTTCGTCGGCGTCTGCTACCACGCCTACACGCGCTACGCCGAGATCCACACCGGCCGCGCAACGTGGGGGCAGTTCGGGTTGACCGTCGCGGTGGGCGCGATCCTGCTGGTCGTCGGCATCTGGCTGCTGACCAAGGCTACCGGCGTCCTGTAAGGCCCGGCAACGATGGCCGGCGCCCTGGAGAGTCCGTCGCGCGACGGGCTCGTGACCTTCCTGCCGCACCGCCTCAACCGCCACCCGGTGGTCGTGCGCGGGCTCACGGCCGACGAGCTGTGGGTCTGCGCCGGGCTGTCCGGCGCGGCCGGTCTCGTGGCCGGCGTACCGCTGGCCTGGCTGACGCACAGCATCGCGATGGTGCCCACGCTGATCGTCGCCGGCATCGGTGTCGGTGTCTTCGTGGGCGGCGGCCTGCTGCGGCGGTGGAAGCGCGGCCGGCCCGACACCTGGCTGTACCGCCAGCTCCAGTGGCGCCTCGCGCTGCGCTACCCCGCGCTGGCTGCGCATGCGGGCGGGGGCCAGCTCATCACCCGGTCGGGCTGGTGGTCCACGCGGCGCCTGCGGCCCGATCCGTCCCTGCGTCGAGGTAGACCATGAGCCGATTCAAGAACGAGGTCGCGCACCTGCAGGCGCATGTGAAGACCTTGCGCCTGGCTGGCGCCGCACTGTTCGTCGTGGCGCTGCTGCTCGGCTTCGGCTGGTGGAGCGCACCCAAGAGCCTGACCATCCACGTGCCACCCGACCTGCGCTCGGGCAGCACGCGCAAGTGGTGGGACGTGCCGCCGGAGAGCGTCTACGCCTTCACCTTCTACATTTGGCAGCAGGCCCAGCGCTGGCCGACCAATGGCGAGCAGGACTACCCGCGCAACCTGCATGCACTGTCTGCGTACTTCACGCCGAGCTGCCGTGCCTTCCTGCAGCAGGACTACGAATTCCGGCGCAGCAACGGCGAGCTACGCCAGCGCGTGCGCGGCATCTACGAGATTCCCGGCCGCGGCTACGGCGACGAGCCGGCCATGCGCGTGCGCACCGTGTCGGCCAACAACTGGATCGTCACGCTGGACGTGAGCGCCGACGAGTACCTGGGCGCCGAGCAGGTCAAGCGCGCGCTCGTGCGCTATGCACTCAAGGTTGTGCGCATGGACGTGGACCCCGAGCGCAACCCCTTCGGCCTGGCGCTGGACTGCCATGCACGCGCGCCGGAGCGCATCGAGACCCCGCCGCCTGCGGCGCCGCCCGGCCGGGCCGCAAGCGCCGGCTCCAACTTGCAGGGAGACACCCCATGAAGTCCCTCGTGAAGCGTTCATCTGCGGCGGCCCTGGCTGGCCTGCTGCTGTGCCTGGCCTTCGTGCCTGCGGCCCATGCCGTCGAAATCCTGCGCTGGGAGCGCCTGCCGCTGGCGGTGCCGCTGGTGGTCGGCCAGGAGCGCGTGGTGTTCATCGAGCGCAACGTGCGCATCGGTGTGCCGCCCACGGTTGGCGAGCAGTTGCGCGTGCAGAGCGCTGGTGGCGCGATCTACCTGCGCGCGAGCGCGCCGATCCCGCCCACACGGCTGCAACTGCAGGACGTGGAGTCGGGCGCGCTGATCCTGCTGGACATCGCGGCCGAGCCGGCGAAGGCGGGCCAGCCTGCACTCGAACCCGTGCGCATCGTCGAAGGCGACGTGCCGGCGACGCGCTACGGCGAGCCGGCCAAGCCGGCAGACGACGATGCGGAGCGCACCGTACCCGCAGCGAAGCGCGCCACGCCGGTGGCGGTTGTGCTCACGCGCTATGCGGCGCAGAACCTCTACGCGCCGCTGCGCACCGTGGAGCCCGTTCCCGGCCTCGGCCGCGTCAATCTGCGCCGTGGGCTGGAGCTTTCCACCTTGCTGCCCACACTGCCGGTGCGTGCGCAGGCGCTGGCCGCTTGGCGGCTCGAAGACCAGTGGGTGACGGCGGTGAAGCTCACCAACGCCTCCGGGCGCTGGCTCGACCTCGATCCCCGCGCGCTGCAGGGCGACTTTCTCGCCGCGACCTTCCAGCACCCGAATCTGGCGCCGGCCGGCCGCGCCGCCGACACCACGGTGGTCTACCTCGTGACCCGTGGCCACGGCCTGGCCGAGTCGCTGCTGCCCAAGCTCTCACCGATCGACGCGACGGTGAACCTGCCGCCGGCCGCGGCGGCCGGCCAGGCCGAAGGAGGTGCCCGCCATGAAAAGTAACCCCCTCCTGAAGTGGCTGCTGATCCCGATGGCGCTGGTGCTGCTGTTCGTCGGCATCAAGATGTTCTCCGGGGATCGCGGCGCCAAGCCCGTTCCGGCCGGCAGCGCCAACTCGCTCACGCCCGAAGAGATGAAGGCGCTGGGCATCGAGGGCGACACGCCGCGCGATACCGTTGCCACACTGGTGGCCCAGGTCAAGCAGTTGCGCAACGAGCTGCAGACGGCGCTCAACGACAACAAGAACCAGAAGAGCGAGAACGAGCGTATGCGCGCGCGGGAAAGCGCGATCGACCAGCGCATCCAGTCCGCGCTGGATGGTGAACGCGGCCGCCTGCAGCAGGACCGCGAGCAGTTGGCCGGCGACCGCCAGCAGACCCAGGGCCTGCTGCAAGACCTGCAGCGGCGCCTGGATGGGCTTTCCGGCAAGGGCGGCCAGGCCGATCTGCCGGTCGGGCTCGGCCTGGAGGACGGCGACGGCAAGGGCTTCAGCGGCAGCCAGGGCGGCGCCGCGCGCAGCACCAGCGGCACGCGCTGGGTGGAACCGGACGATGCGAAGCCTTCGGCGAAGAACGGCAGCAGCGGCGGCCTGAACTTTCCGACCAGCTTCGGGCCGGCGCAGAAGACGCTTTCCGACACGGCCGACAACGTGGCCAGCACCGTCGCGGATGCAGGCAGCCGCGCCGTGGGCACGTCGTCCAAGCCGGTCTACACGGTGCCGTCGAACTCGACGCTGATGGGCTCCATCGCGATGACCGCGCTGATCGGCCGCGTGCCGATCGACGGCACGGTCAACGACCCGTACCCCTTCAAGGTGCTGATCGGCCCGGACAACCTCACCGCCAACGGCATCGACATTCCCGACGTGGCGGGCGCGGTGGTCAGCGGCACGGCCTCGGGCGACTGGACGCTTTCCTGCGTGCGCGGCCAGATTCGCTCGGTGACGTTCGTCTTCAACGACGGCACGGTGCGCACGATGCCGGAGGACGGCAACCGCAACCAGAGCGGCGGCGGCCAGGGCAATGGTGCAAACAGCACGACGCAAGGCGGCCTGGGCTGGATCAGCGATCCCTACGGCATCCCCTGCGTCAGCGGCGAACGGCGCAGCAACGCGCAGCAGTACCTGGGTTCGCAAGCCCTCATCACCGCGGCCGGCGCCGGCGCCGCTTCACTGATCAAGTCGGACAACGGAAGCGTGGCCGTGGTCGCTAACGGCAACGGCTCGCTTGGCACGGTAGGCATCAGCGGCAACGAGGCGATGGGCCGCATCCTGGCCGGGGGCGTCCGCGACATGGCCGATTGGGTCAACAAGCTTTACGGCCAAGCCTTCGCCGCCGTCTACGTGCGGCCCGGCGCCAAGGTCGCGGTGCATCTGGAGCAGCCGCTCAACATCGACTACGACGCCAAGGGGCGCCGGGTCAATCAACGCATCGGAGGCAAGCATGCGTCGGATTTGGATTGAATCGGCCGCGATCCTGTGCGCGGTCCTGGTGCTGGGCGGCTGCGCCACCAGCAAGGACAAGTTGCTGCCGCACGGCGATCACACCATGCTCGACGTGTGGAATCAGGAGACGGGCGGCAGCGCCGGTGGTGGGCAGGCAGCGCGGCAACTGCTCGATGCACGCCAGGACTTGCGCCGGCCGCTGACCGAGGCCGACGTGCAGGCGGTGCCCGCCGCCGCTGCCGCCTACACGCGCACCGCGGCCAACGAGATTTACCGCCAGTTCCGACGCCTGCCGAACCCGGACCTAGTGATGTACGTGTTCCCGCACCTGGCCGGCACCGACCCGGTGCCCGTGCCCGGCTACACCACCGTGTTCCCGCTCTACCAGCGCGTGCAGTACGCGATGCCTGGCGAGCGCCTGGAGGACTACTGATGGCTTGGTCGTTGCCCTGGGCACGCAAGGCCGTCACGCCCGCCGGCCCCGACCTGGATGCCGATGACGCCTGGTCGCAGCATGTCTCGACGCTGGCCGCGCACGGCATTCCCGAGCCCGGCAGCGCGATGGGCAGCCAGCCGCGCCCGCCGACCACCGAAGCGGACCTGCAGGCGCTCTACGGCGTGGCACCGTCCTTCGCCGACCTGTTGCCGTGGATGGAGTACCTGCCCGGCTCCAAGAGCATGTTGCTGGAAGACGGCCAGTCGGTTGCGGGCTTCTTCGAACTGGCCCCGGTCGGCACCGAAGGCCGTGAGATGGCCTGGCTGTGGCAGGCACGCGATGCACTGGAGAACGCGCTGCAGGACTCGTTCGACGAACTCGACGAGAACCCGTGGGTCGTGCAGCTCTACGCCCAGGACGAATCGACCTGGGACACCTACCTGCGCGGGCTGGCCGACTATGTGCGGCCGCGCGCCCAGGGCAGCGCCTTCACGGACTTCTACCTGCGTTTCTTTGGGCACCACCTGCGCGCCATTGCCAAGCCCGGCGGGCTGTTCGAGGACACCACGGTGACGCGGCTGCCGTGGCGCGGCCAGGTCCGGCGCGTGCGAATGGTGGTCTACCGGCGCGCGAACGCTACGACCGCATCGCGGCGCGGCCAGTCCCCCGAGCAGGCGTTGACGACGATCTGCGACCGGCTCGTGGGCGGCCTCGCCAACGCGGGCGTGAAATCCCGCCGCATGGAGGCGGCCGACATCCACGACTGGCTGCTGCGCTGGTTCAACCCGCACCCGACGCTGCTCGGCCCCAGCGCCGACGACCGCGAGCGCTTCTATGCGCTCACGCGCTACCCCGAGGCAGTCGAAGACGGCGAGATCGAGCTGGCCAGCGGAGACTTCGCGCAGCGCCTGTTCTTCGGCCAGCCGCGCTCGGACGTGGCGAACGGCACGTGGCTGCTCGACGGCATGCCGCACCGGATCATCGTGATGGACCGGTTGCGCATGCCGCCTGCGACCGGCCACGTCACCGGCGAAACGCGCAAGGGCGGCGATGCCGTCAACGCGCTGTTCGACCAGATGCCCGAGGACACGGTGATGTGCCTGACCGTCGTCGCGACGCCGCAGGACGTGCTCGAAGGGCACCTGAACCACCTGAGCAAGAAGTCGGTCGGCGAGACGCTGGCTTCGGAGCAGACGCGCCGCGACGTGCAGGAAGCGCGCGGGCTGATCGGCAGCGCGCACAAGCTCTACCGCGGTGCGCTTGCCTTCTATCTGCGCGGACGCGACCTCGCGCAGCTCGACGCCCGCGGCCTGCAACTGGTCAACGTCATGCTCAACGCCGGCCTGCAGCCGGTGCGCGAGGAAGACGAGGTGGCGCCGCTCAACAGCTACCTGCGCTGGCTCCCGTGCGTGTTCGATCCGGCCACCGACAAGCGCCAGTGGTACACGCAACTGATGTTCGCGCAGCACGCGGCGAACCTCGCGCCGGTGTGGGGCCGCAGCCAGGGCACCGGCAATCCGGGCATCACGTTCTTCAACCGCGGCGGCGGGCCGATCACCTTCGACCCGCTGAACCGGCTCGACCGGCAGATGAACGCTCACCTGTTCCTGTTCGGTCCCACCGGCTCGGGCAAAAGCGCCACGCTCAACAACATCCTGAACCAGGTGACGGCGATCTACCGGCCGCGGCTGTTCATCGTCGAGGCGGGCAACAGCTTCGGCCTGTTCGGCGACTTCGCGGCGCGGCTAGGCATGAAGGTGCATCGCGTTAAGCTGGCCCCCGGTGCCGGGGTGAGCCTCGCGCCGTTCGCCGACGCCCACCGGCTGGTGGAAACGCCCAGCCAGGTGCAGACGCTGGATGCCGACGCCCTGGACGAGGACCGCGACGAAGCGGCACAGGCAGCGGATGCCGACGAGCAGCGTGACGTGCTGGGGGAACTGGAAATCACCGCGCGGCTGATGATCACCGGCGGCGAGGACAAGGAAGAGGCGCGCATGACGCGCGCCGACCGCAGCCTGATCCGCCAGTGCATCCTCGATGCGGCCCAGCGTTGCGTGGCCAACCAGCGCACCGTCCTGACGCGCGACGTGCGCGATGCGCTGCGCGAGCGCGCCCGCGATACGGCACTACCCGAGGTGCGGCGCGCGCGGCTGCTGGAAATGGCCGACGCGATGGATATGTTCTGCCAGGGCGTGGACGGCGAGATGTTCGACCGGCCCGGCACGCCCTGGCCCGAGGCCGACATCACCATCGTCGATCTGGCGACCTTCGCACGCGAGGGCTACAACGCGCAGCTTTCCATCGCCTACATCAGCCTTATCAACACGGTCAACAACATCGCCGAGCGCGACCAGTTCCTCGGCCGGCCGATCATCAACGTGACGGACGAGGGGCACATCATCACCAAGAACCCGCTGCTTGCGCCCTACGTCGTCAAGATCACGAAGATGTGGCGCAAGCTCGGCGCCTGGTACTGGCTGGCGACGCAGAACATCGACGACCTGCCCAAGGCCGCCGAGCCCATGCTCAACATGATCGAGTGGTGGATCTGCCTCTCGATGCCGCCCGACGAGGTGGAGAAGATCGCGCGCTTTCGCGAGCTGAACGCGGCGCAGAAGGCGCTGATGCTGTCGGCCCGCAAGGAGGCCGGCAAGTTCAGCGAGGGCGTGATCCTTTCCAAGAGCATGGAAGTGCTATTCCGCGCGGTGCCGCCCAGCCTGTACCTGGCGCTGGCTCAGACCGAGCCGGAAGAGAAGGCCGAGCGTTTCCAGTTGATGCAGCAGTACGGCATCGGCGAACTGGACGCCGCTTTCAAGATCGCCGAGAAGATCGACCGCGCCCGCAGCATCGAGCCG
Source organism: Pandoraea apista (assembly GCF_001465595.2). Lineage (NCBI taxonomy): Bacteria > Pseudomonadati > Pseudomonadota > Betaproteobacteria > Burkholderiales > Burkholderiaceae > Pandoraea > Pandoraea apista. The sequence goes on from NZ_CP013481.2 coordinate 970,311, forward strand.
CTGGTGCTCGATGCGCTGGCGTGACGGGGAGTCCACGATGCGCATCCCTCGCTTCGCGCCGTCCCGCACCGTCCTTGTCGTCGCGCTGCTGATGGCCGCGGCCCTGACAACGGCCGCATGGCTCGGCCTGCGGCCGCAGTCGCCGCCCGCCGAACCCGATTTTCCTTCGGCAGAAGCAACGCCTGCGCCGGCAACGGCACCAGCCGGCCCGCCCTGGCGCTATGGCCGCGCCGATGCGCGCTTCACGGTGGTCGAGTACGCCGACCTCGAATGCCCGTTCTGCCGCGCCTACTTCGCAGTGCTCAAGCGCTGGATCGACGCGCACCCGGACGTGAGCTGGCAATGGCATCACCTGCCGTTGCCGTTGCACGAGCCGGCCGCGTCTGCCGGTGCGCGCCTGGTGGAGTGCGTCGGCGAGGCCGGCGGCCAGGCCGCGTTCTGGCAGGCCGCCGAGTGGGTCTACACGCACACCCGCGGCGACGGTCAGGGCCTGCCCGAGGGCCTGCGCTATCCCGACCTCACGCCGGCCGCGCAGCAGTGCCTCGACAGCGACCGCCCCGATGCGCTGATCCGCGCACAGTCGGCGAGCGCGGCGCAGGAGGGCATCAAGGTCACGCCCACGCTGCGCCTGCAGGATCGCCAGTCCGGCAAGACGCTGCTGCTGCACGGCCCGGTCGAAGGAGATGCCTTGCTGTCCGCGATCGACCTGCTGGCGGCCAGTGCAGCGGCCGAGCCCGCATCGAAGGAAATGCCTGCCGAGTCTCTCGGAGACATGCCCAGGTAGCCACGATCTTCAAGGCTACGACGCGGCTTGGCCGTGCTGATCGACCCCGTTCGCTGCGCATCCCTGGACGCGAACAGCCACTGTGCATGCGGTGGCGGATGCCCGCTCTTCTGCCGCTTGTTCTTCATCGTCCCCGGAGGGTTTGTCCCTCCCGGGACAGGCGTCCTCCGACTTCATCCCGTGGAGGTTCGCCATGTCCTATGTCGTCGCCGACTCGCGTCCCGAGTCGCTCAGCCTGATCGCCGCCCAGCACGAAGACTGGATCATCCGCCAGGCCATCGCCTTGCTGGAACAACGCATCTTCAAGGCCGGCCCGATGCTGAACAGTCCCGCCGCCGTGCGCGACTACCTGCATCTGAAGCTGGTCGCGGAGCCCAACGAGGTCTTCGCCGTCGTGTTCCTCAACTCTCAGCACCAAGTCCTCGCCTACGAGCCGATGTTCAAGGGCACGGTCGATCAAACCTCGGTGTACCCGCGGGTGCTGGTGCAGCGCGCCCTGGCCCTCAACGCCTCGGCGGTCATCCTGGCCCACCAGCATCCATCTGGCATGACCGTGCCTTCGGCCGCCGATCAGGCGCTGACCGACCGGCTCAAAGCCGCCCTGGCGATAGTCGATGTCCGGGTGGTGGATTACTTCATCGTCGGCAAGGGCACGCCGTACTCCTTCGCCGAATCCGGCCTGCTGTAGCGCCGCTGACCGCCTGGTCCCCGCGGGAGCCTCGGCTGCCGCTTTTCTTTCGCCTGTCTGCCCAAAGCGGAGCGCGCGCGGTGCGCATTCCTTGTCGCGGTTGGACTGCCTTCGGCGTTCGACTAGAGCCTTGCTCTCATTCCCAGGACGCCCGCCATGACGGCTCCCTTCTTGAAACCCATCCCGCGGCTGCGGTGTACGCGCATCGCCTGCGCGGGAGGGCTGCTGCTGTGCCTGCTCGGCCAGGACGCATCCGCAGCCGACGTGCTGGTCGTGACCGACAGCCGCCATCCCGTGCAGTCCGCATCCGGCGCGCGCGTGATCGAGCTGGATCTGCCCGAGCGCATCGAGGCCGAACTGGCCGCGGGCCTGCCTGCCGATCCGGGCCGCGCGGCCGCGCTCGTGCAGCAACGCCTGCGCGATGGCAGCCAGGCACTACAGCGCCGCATCGGCAGCGCCTACCAGGGCGTCGCCGATGCCTGGGGCTTGGGGCTGGCCAAGGTGCCTGCCGTGGTGGTCGATCGCCGCTACGTGGTCTACGGCGAGCCCGATGTCGCGCGCGCCGTGGCACGCATCGAATCACATCGGAGGGCACAGCCATGAACCGCCTGCTGTCGGCGTCGTCGCGCCGGGCCCGCCTTGCCATCGCTTCGGTGCTGCTCGGCGGCGCCGCTTCGAGCTTCGCGCTGAACACGGCTACCATCGTGTCCTCGGCCCTGTCGCCCGACTGCCTGGAATATCGCGTCGTCGGCATCTGCTACTGGCTGTTCTGCACCTGGACGGGCTGCACGGTGCGCACCTCGGTGAAGGTGCGCCACTACATTCCCGACGCGGTGGTGTCGAGCTACAGCAACACCGGCGAGAACCCGTGGATCGAGGTGCGCGCCATGAGCATGCCCAATCCCACGGCGCAGGCCGGCGGCGACGGGACGACGAACCACGACAACGAGAACAACCTGGCGAAGTTCAAGAACGCCGACGTGATCGGGCATCCCGGCGGTTCGGTGTTCAGCCAGTTCGCCAGCGCGTCCGGCTACGCCTGCCAGGGCGCAGGCACGGCCTTCATGCCGTACCTGCTGAGCACCCTCGACACGCTGGCCTGGCGCTACAACGTCCCGGAGATGGTGTACCCCGAGGCGGTGATCCCCGGCATGCGCGAGATCGGCGGCCGCACGACGCTCAACCTGTGGGGCAACGTCTATCCGCGCGGCGGCTTCCTGCATCAGACCGACGACTACAAGAGCGGCGCCGTCGTCGCGCAGCGCGCGGGCGATGTCGTCACGCGGCGCATGCAGCCGCACGTCTACCAGCCGCTGCTCGCGAGTTCGAGCGACGGCTATTGGCCGGCCGGCGCCCTGGTGGAGAGCGATGCCTCCACCGGCAAGTGGCAGGAGCTGACGCCGACCCTCTCCAACTCCTGCGCCGTGTTCCCCCACTCCAACACGCGCGTGCAGGCCCAGCAAGGCGACTACGCCTGGGCGCTGTGGCGGCCCTATGCCTGCTGCCAGCGCCGCGGGCAGGTCTTCCTCGGCAGCGTCGATTTCCTCTGAGGTATTCCGATGAAAGCGTCTCTCTCCCGTTTCGCACAGCGCGCCAGGCCCTACGCGCTCAGCATCGCGCTCGCCTGCGCCGTCACGGCCGCAGCCGGCGTCGCGTGGGCGCAGACCCGCATCAGCCCCACCGGCGTCGGCGTGAGCGGCAGCGTCATCGGCGACGACGTGCTCTACAGCATCGGCGGCGGCCGGGCCGTGTCCATGGGCGGCGCCGGGAACATGCAGAGCATCGGCGTGGGCATCGGCTGGAACAGCAACCTGATCTGCGGAAACATGAGCATCACGACGACGCTGCAGAACCAGTTGAACGGCCTCACCAATGGCTTTCAGCAGATCATGTCCTCGGTGATCCAGAGCGCCACCAGCGCCGTGGCGTCGCTGCCGGCCCTGATCATCCAGCGCGCCGATCCGGGCCTCTACAACCTGCTGACCAACGGCGTGCTGCAGGCTCGGCTCGATTTCGACCGCAGCAAGTTGACGTGCAAGGCGATGGCCAACCGGATGGCGGACATGGCCGGCGGCCAGGCCGGGTGGGATCAGCTCGCCGAAGGTTTCGCGCTGCGCGATGCGGTGAGCAGCACCGATGCGGTGTCCGCCGTCGAGCAGGCCGAATCGAACAAGGGCAACAACGGCGTGCCCTGGGTGGGCGGCGGCAACGCGGGCGGCTCGGGCCAGGGTTCCATCAAGGTGGTCGGCGACGTGACCCGTGCCGGCTACAACCTGCTCAACAGCCGCGGCGTCAGCGACACCTCATCCATCCCGCGCGCGTCCTGCGGCAACCGGCTGACCTGCCAAACTTGGTCCTCGCCGCAGGCCGCAGCGGACTTCGCAACCCGCGTGCTCGGCGAGCGCGAGCAACGCACCTGCGAGACCTGCACCAAGACGCAGACCACGCCTGGCGTCGGCCTGACGCCGGTGATCCAGGAAGAGTACGAGACCAAGCTGCAGGCACTGCAGGGCCTCGTGACGGGCTCGACGCCGATGACGGTGGCAAACCTCGAAGCCGCCGGCAGCAACTCGCTGCCGATCACGCGCGGCGTGATCGAGGCGCTGCGCGACGAGCCCGATCAAGACCTGCTCGGCAAGCGCCTGGCGTCCGAAGCCGCGCTGTCGAGCGTGCTGGAGAAGGCCCTGCTGTTGCAGCGCACGCTGCTGACCGGCAAGAAGGAGCCGAACGTCGCCGCCAACGAGCTGGCCGTGAAGGCGGTCGATCAGGAGAACAACGCGCTGGAGCAGGAGATCAACAACCTCAAGACCGAGCTGGAGCTGCGGCGCACGCTGGCCGGCAATTCGGCGATGGCGATCGTGCAGCGCCACGGCACCCGCGCCGCGGGCTCGCGCGGCATCTTCGAGGGCGACACGACGCGCGACCGGCTCAAGGAAGTGCAGAAGCCGCGGAGCGGGCCATGACCAGCCGGGCCTGGCTGCGGCCGGCACGGCTGCTCGGCCGCCGCGTCGGCATCGTGCTGCTGTGGGTGCTGCTGGTGGCGGGCATCGCGGTCGGCGTGAACGTCGTCGGCCTCCACATCGTCGGCAGCATCGACGGCTGGGAGCAGTGGCTGCGCGAGCACTCGGGCCACTTCCTCGTCTGGCGGCTGCTGCTCTACGCGGCGACGGCCTACGGCTGGTGGTGGATGCGTCGGCGCCTGCGCGAACGCGAGCCATTGGCCGAGACCCATCAGCGCCTGCTGCGCGCCGAGATCGCGGCCGTCGCCACCCTCGTGCTGCTCGAAGGCAGCCAGCTACTGCGCAATGGCTGAGCCCTGGAGAACGCCATGACGCTCAACACAACGGACTACCTGGAGTATTACCTGACCCTGGTCGGGTGGATCGTCAGCAACGGCATCTGGAACATCCTCGTGGCCAGCGGCGTATTCGCGCTGCCCTTCGTGGTCATGGTGGTGCAGGAATGGCTGCGCGCGCGGGCCGAGGGTGCGGACGAGGGCAACAAGGGGGTGCTGTCATCGATGCGCATCGAGAACCGCGTGTGGGTGGCGATCGTCGTCATCCTGTTCGCCGGCATCCCCTTCATTCCGGTCGACCTCAGCACCATCAAGTTCGACACGACGCGCTCCGCGCAATGCCAGGTCAGCGTCCCGCAGCCCACCGACACGGGCTGGTCGAACGCCTACACCACGCTCAACAACCAGAGCGCGCTGGTGCCGGTGTGGTGGTTCTTCATGCACGCCATCTCGAAGGCGGTGACGGGCGGCGCGGTGGCGGCCATCCCCTGCGGAACGGATCTGCGTCAGATGCGCATGGACGTGGATGCCACGCGCATCGATGACCCGGTGCTGGCCCAGGAGGTCGGCGACTTCGTGCATGACTGCTACGGCCCCTCGCGCGCCAAGCTGTTCATGTCTCGGCCCACGCTCTCCGACGAGCAGATGAATGACGTGACCTGGATCGGTTCGAGCTACTTCCTGAACAACGCGGGCTTCTACGACACCTACCACTCGAACACGCCACGCACGGCCTGGCCCTACGACGCGACGCGCGATGCGGGGCTGGCCCAGGTGGATAGCGGCGGGGGCTACCCCACGTGCCGGCAGTGGTGGTCGGACGGCGGCAGCGGCCTGCGCGCGCGCCTGCTGGCCCAGGTCGATCCCGACCTGCTGACGCGCATCGGCCGCTGGGCGGGCTTCCTGTCGCAGAGCGAGGTGAACGACTCGGTGATCCGCGCCGTGGTCTCGCCGCGGCAGCAGAAGATGAACCAGGGCTCGGTCTACACCGACTACGGCGGCCAGATCGAGAAGACGCTGCCCAACGTCGTGACGCGCGGCGCCGGCGACCTGGGGCTGACCATGGGCTCGCTGGGCTTCTTTCCGGCGATGGACGTGGTACGCCAGGCGCTGCCGATGGTGCTGTCGCTGCTCAAGATGGCGCTGGTGATCTGCATCCCGCTGGTGCTGGTCTTCGGCACCTACGAGCTGAAGGCGCTGGTCGCGGTGAGCTGCGTGCAGTTCGCGCTGTTCTTCGTGGACTTCTGGTTCCAGCTCGCGCGCTGGCTGGACAGCACGATCCTCGACGCGCTCTACGGCTGGGGGTTCGGCGCGAACCGGCCGCACAGCAACTTCGATCCGCTGATCGGCCTGAACAACGCCTTCGGCGACATGCTGCTGAACTTCGTCATGGCGACGATGTTCATCGTGCTGCCTACCTTCTGGGTGGCTGCGCTGGGCTGGGTAGGCGTGCGCGCGGGAACGGCAATTCAAGGGCTGGCGGCAGGAACCAGGGATGCCCAAGCTGCTGGCGGCAGGGGTGCGGGTGTCGCTATGAAAGCAGCGAAGTAACGCCTCTAGGCTTGCTCGTCTTCTGGATCGTGGGGGTCGATCCGGTAATCGTCATGGGTGTAGAGGCCGTACCCGGCAGGGCCGTATCGCCATTCCGGCTTGTGTTCCTCGTCGTAGCTCCCATCGTCGTTGCGGACTACCCAGGCGCCGACCAGCGCGAACGCAAGCAGCAGTGCCAGCCAGAACGCGGTGTAGAGCAGGACACCGATCGCAGCGAGCTTGACGGCCAGCAGCGCGGCCTTGGCAATGCCAGGCGCCCATCCCTGCGCGAGCAGCCAGCCCTGCGCCCGCCGATCCAGACGCGCGCAGCCTCTCCACGCCCGGCCCAGTGTCCGGCCGAGGCGTTCTGCGAAGGTGGTCTGTGCGGCGGTCTTCATGGTGGCTACCTCATGTTCATCCTGTCGTGTGGCTGTGATCCCTGTCCGTGTCGCGATTGAAACCTGTGCTGTTCTTCAACCGCGGTCTAGTCCTTGTCTGCTGCGCGCCAGTCGGCCTGGCTTGCGGCCACCAGCGCCGCCCAATCGTCCGGCGGGTTGCCGCGTCCCAACATCTTCTCGAACACCGCATAGGGGTCGGACTTGCTGCCCGACGACCGCAAGGTCTGCTCGTCGTTGACCCAGGCGAACACGATCGCCTTGGCCTTGGAGTCGAAGCGGAAGAACAGCCGGAACCGCCTCCCGATCTTTGCGCGCCGCCAGTGCCGGTAGGCCGGCCCCAAGGTGTTGCCCTGGCGGAATTCGTCGCGCGCAGGATCGCTCGGCACGACATCCATGATCAACTGGCTCAACGCCCGGAACAGCTTGACGTTGGCGTTGCTCTCGAACCCCTGCGGGTCGTTCTGTTCGGCCCGTTCCGCGGCCGCGTGCAGCTTGCGCAACTGCTCGATCACGCCCTCGTGGAACAGGAGCGTCCAACCGTGCCGCTGCATCAGAGCGCCACTTCGCCTTCGATGTCTTCATCGAGGTTCACCGCGTGGTGCGCGTTGGCCAGCATGGCCCGCGCCAGATCGTCCGGCAGGGACTGGACGTGCCGCCCGGCCCGGATGTCCGCTTCCAGCAGCCCCAGGAAGGCGCCGATGGCCGGGTCTTCATGGTCGGCGTCGGCGCGGGTCACGACGACTTCGCCGCCGCGCAGGTCGAACGCCACCTTGCCGCCGGTGTCCACGCCCAGCGCTTGCCGGATGGACTTGGGCAGCGTGATCTGACCCTTGGAGGTCAGCGTCGCGACTTCGTGGATTTCGGGCATGGCGGCACTCCTGATGGCAATGCCTGGATGGTAAGGAAATTTCCTTACCTTGTCAATCTGGGTGTGCATGGTGCTCCGTCCGGTCGATGAAACGGCTCCATCGTAGGGGCGGCACAGCCAGCCTTCCCGCATCAATCCGACTTGGGCCAAACCCGCATTGGTTGTGGTTCGGCAGGCGTCGTTGCCCTATATCCAAAGGTTTCCGTAAAGGCCAAAGGGCTGGGGAAGGGGCAAGGGAATGGGGCCAAGGGGAAAGGCCCTACCCGAAAAGGCCAAAAGGCTCTCCCGACCGGCCCGCCGTCTGGGGTTCGCCATGCTCTCGCTGTTCCAACGCAAACGGGTGCCACCTGCCGCCAGTGCGCCACCGCCCAAACCTCCCGCCGAGCCCGGCAAAGGGCTGATGCGGCCGGAGCCGGCCGCATCGCTGCTGGCGACGCCGCGCCGGCAGAAGCTGCTGGAACACATCTGGCAGCGCACCTCGCTGTCGCGCCGGCAGTTCGCCACGCTGTACCTCGCCCCGCTGGAACGCTACGCCGAGCTGGTCCAGCAATTCCCCGCGTCGGAGGCCCATCACCACGCCTATCCGGGCGGCATGCTGGACCACGGCCTGGAGATCGTCGCCTACGCGCTCAAGCTGCGGCAGTCGCATCTGCTGCCCGCCGGCGCCACGCCGGAGGCGCAAGCCGCCCAGGCCGAGGCCTGGACCGCAGGCACCGCCTATGCTGCGCTGCTGCACGACATCGGCAAGATCGCGGTCGACCTGCACGTCGAGTACGCGGACGGCACGGTCTGGCATCCCTGGCACGGCCCGCTGCGGCGGCCGTACCGCTTCCGCTACCGCAGGGAGCGCGAATACCGGCTGCACAGCGCCGCCACCGGGCTGCTCTACGCCCGGCTGCTCGATCCGGGCATCTTCGACTGGCTCGCCGACTACCCCGACCTGTGGGCCGCGCTGCTGTACGTCCTGGCCGGCCAGTACGAGCACGCCGGCATGCTCGGCGAACTGGTCGTGCAGGCGGACCAGGCATCCGTCGCCCAGGAACTCGGCGGCGATCCGAGCAAGGCCCTGGCAGCGCCCCGGCACGCACTGCAGCGCAAGCTGCTCGATGGCCTGCGCTACCTCCTGAAGGAAGAATTCAAGCTGAACCAGCCCCAGGCCTCGGATGGCTGGCTGACCCAGGACGCGCTCTGGCTGGTGAGCAAGACCGTCTCGGACAAGCTGCGCGCGCATCTGCTGTCGCAGGGCATCGACGGCATCCCGGCCAGCAACACGGCGGTGTTCAACGTGCTGCAGGATCACGGCATCGCCTTGGCCACACCGGACGGCAAGGCGATCTGGAAGGCCACCGTCACCAGCGATGCCGGCTGGTCGCACAGCTTCACCTTCCTGAAACTGTCTCCGGCCATGGTCTGGGATGCGGCCGACCGGCCGGCGCCGTTCGCGGGTCGCGTGCAGGCCGACGAGGAACAAGGGGCGCCGACACCGCAGGCACCGGCATCCGAAGCGCCAGGCTTGGAAAGCGCCGATACGGCGCCACCAAGCATCGCGCCGACCGTCCCTATGCCCACCGACAACGGCGTGGCTGCGCTGCTCGATCTGCTGAGTGACACGGCCCCACCCGTAGCGCCGGAGGCCCCGAGCGAACCCGAGCCTGCCTCGCCACCGGCGCCTACGGTGCTGCCGCAGATAAGCCTCGCGCCATTTCAGGATCGGCCGGAGCCATCCGGCGAGCATTTCATGGCCTGGCTGCGTCAGGGCATCCAGACGCACAAGCTCATCATCAACGACGCCAAAGCCTTGGTGCACAGCGTCGCCGGAACGGCCTACCTGGTGAGCCCCGGCGTCTTCCAGCGCTATGCGCAGGAACATCTGCAAATCGCCGCACTGGCGAAACCGGAGAACCTGGAGGGATGGCAGTGGGTGCAGAAGCGTTTCGAGAAGCTAGGCCTGCACCGCAAGCAAGCCAGCGGGCTGAATATCTGGACCTGCGAAGTCACGGGGCCGCGCAAATCCAGGCGACTGCACGGCTACCTGCTGAGCGCTCCCGAAGCGCTGTTCCAGGAAATGCCTCCGGACAATCCATACCTGCGCCTCCTCACCGAGGCCGTAAAGCGCGAAAATTCAGCCGCCGGTAATAAGAACGACAACGAACAGGGGTAGACAAGGAGCCACGGCGCGGGCCGGCTTCAGTCCGCTGATTTAGGCGGAGCCGTCTCTGCCAGCTTGGCTTCAGTCAGCGCCATCAAGTGGGCAGAACTGCATTTCAGCGCACGGGCGATTTTGAGAATGAGGGGGAGCGTGGGGACATGCTCGCCACGCTCGATCTTTCCCATGTGCGAACGCTCGATTCCTGACAGATGAGCCAGCGTTTCCTGGGCGATGCCTTGACTGGTTCTTTCTTCGCGCACGGAGGCCCCAAACGCGATGGCTGGTTCCGCTTCGTAGGTTGTTGTCCCGGTGGGCCGGCCTCTTTGAATCGAACGCTTTTGCATTGCCAAAAGCGTCGAGGATTGACACGATATAAACCACGTTAAACTTAACTCAATAGAAGCGACTTCATCGGTCGCCGCGAGTTCACTGCCTGGAGGAACTGGACGTGAAATCGAGCGATGCCTCCACTGAAATCCGGGTGGCTGTGCTCGGCGAGTGGGTGCCTTCACCGCTTGCCGACTTGCTGGCGTTGCAGCGCGCCGAAGAGCCAGAGACCGCCACCGCCTTGATCGGATGCAGTTCCACAGCGCAGGCGCAGGAACTGCCGCACGATAACTTTGACTTGGCCCTGTCCACAGCCGCCTGGGAGTGGCCAGGCTGGGTGTGCGAGCCGTTGTGGCATGACACGCTGGCAGTCGCCGTCGCCAAGCGCTCGCACCTGCTGTCCTACCGTGAAGTGCCTCGCCAAGAGCTGCTCAAGCAGCCGTTGATCTGCGCGCAGTCAACGGCCGACGAGCCGTGGCGCGCGGTGGCGCATGGCCTGGTCGAGGATGCACCGCAGGGCCATGAGCAGACCGTCAGCACCTTCGACATGGCGATGACGCTCGTCTCCGCGGGCTACGGCATTGCCGTCGCACCCGCCGCGAGACTGACCTGCTACCTGCGTCGCGGCATCGCCGCGCGGCCATTGGCTGGCGCACCCATCATCGTGATGGCCTACCTGCTTCGCCCGTCCTCGTCCTTGACCGAGCCCCAGGAAAGATTCGCCCGCCGCGCGCGCTCCGTGTCCTGAGACAGGGGCGCGCACTGCTGGGCGCTGGCGCGCTACGCAAACGCCACCTGCTGCGGGGACCACTCGCTTTCCTTCACCGTCGTGCTCACCGCCATGATGATCTTGTCGAGATTTGTGGCACTGACGCTTTCCAGAGCCGAGCCGCCGCGCAGCTTCGCGCGCGGCTGCAGGAGCGCGTTGTAGATCTGCCAAGGGTCGGCGCCCCTGGTCAGCTTGAGGACCGCCTGGATCAGCGCGTGCTTGACCGGATCGAGATGCCAATCCGGCACGCGCTGACCACGGTTGCCCAGGTTCAGCGCCAGCAGGTTGCCGGCCTTGATCTCGTAGCTGATCCACCGGCGGGACTTGCCCGCCATCTTCGCGTACTCGGCGACTGGCAGGTTGTGTGGTGCCTCGAAGACATCGACCAGTTCCATCCGCTGGCGCTGTATGTCGGACAGCGGTTCCTCCATGACGGAACGCGGCAACGGCACTGCGGGCAGCCGATGCGTCTCGGCTGACACCAGTGGCATCGCGTCTCCCGGCCTGGTCACGATCAGGAGCGGCGCCGACGCGGCCGCTGGTTTGGGTGGCGCACTCGCGGCTTCCTCATCCGAGAGGACGGGCACGCCCTCCAAATGAATGGTGAGCGGCATGCTCGCTGCCTCGACCATGTTCTGCTCGAAGAGATCGAGCCGGTCGGCCCAATCCTGCATCATCCGCCGCCGCTGCTCGACGTACTCGGCGTGGTTGTAGGTGGCACTGACCTTGTTGGGATCGACGTGCGAGAGTTGCGCGTCCACCCACACCTTCGGGTAGCCGATCTCGTTGAGCGCGGTGGACATCGTGCCCCGGATGCCGTGCCCGGTCAGCAGGTCGCGATAGCCCATGCGCTTGAGCGCGCCGTTGAGCGTGTTCTCGCTCATGCGCTTCTTCAACTCGCTGTCGTGGCGGAACAGATAGTGCTGGGCCGGTTTGAGCTGTTCGAGCAGGTGCCGGACGATCTCGATGGCCTGCACCGACAGCGGCACGATGTAGGGTGGAATGTCCTTGGGCAACTGGCGCTTCCTGCGCATGTCCACCTGGAGCTGCTTCACGACCTCGGGCGGGATGATCCAGAGGCCCCGATCGAGGTCGAACTGATCCGGCGTCGCCAGGCGCAGCTCGCCCGTGCGCACGCCGGTGAATAGCAGCAGCCGCAGACCGAGCTGGGTCTGCAGCCGGCCACGATACTTGCGCAGGCGCTGCAACAGCTTCGGCAACTCGGCCATGCGCAGGAACGGGTTGTGGTTCACCGGGGGCAGCGGCAGCGCCACCACGTCGAGGTCGGAAGCCGGGTTCTGCTCCAGGCCCGGCACGACCACCAGCGCGTAGCGGAACATCTGGTTGAACCACGTCCTGACTTTCTCGGCGACGGAGAGCGCCTTGCGCCGCTCGATCCTGGCGATCACTTCCAGCAGGTCAGGGCGTTTGATGTCGTAGATCGAGCGCTTGCCCAGCAAGGGCAGCACATCCTTGGCGAAGACGCGAGGGAGGATCGAGAGGGTGGTCTGCCGGCCCTTCTTGAGGCCGCGTTCGCGGTGGGCAAGCCACTTCTTGTAGATCGCCTCGAAGGTGTTTTCACCGGCGAGTTTGACCGCGGCGCGCTTTTGCTTGCGGTGAAGGCGCGGGTTGATGTCCTTGGCCACCAAGGCGCGCGCCTCGTCACGCAGGGCGCGTGCCTCACGAAGGGACACCTCGGGATAGGTGCCCAGCGACATGCGCTTGGGCTCCTTCATCCAGTAGTAACGGAAGTGCCAGCTCTTGCTGCCCGTGGCCGTCACGGCCAGGGAGAGACCATCGATGTCTGGAAGTGTGTAGGCCTTGCCGGTGGCTTTGGCTTGGCGGACCACCAAGTCTGAGAGTGCCATGCTCTAGCTCCTGAACATGAGTCAGGAACCAGATGCTTAACCCATCGACCTCAGCGCCCTAGCAACAATCCGGAAGCCGTCGTGCCCGCAAAAATGGACACAAAAATGGACATAAACGTCGTGGCTTCAGGTGGATTTCCGTGGAGCCCACTGGAACATCGAGGTGTCGAAAACTCAACCAGAATCAACGACTTACGATGCCTCTTGGACTTCCTCAGAATTCCCTGGAACGATGCAGTGGAGCGGGCGATGGGAATCGAACCCACGGCTCTAGCTTGGGAAGCTAGGGTATTACCATTATACGACGCCCGCGAAGACCGACATTCTAAGCGGGGTTGGGGGAGTTTGGCAATCTGGGTGTTTCGTAGGTGGTTACGATTCTGGGGTAAGAGCCTTGGGATCGATTCCCATCGCAGGCGCATTTCCGGGTTCCCTTTGGTCCGGTTTCAGGCGGTGTTCGGGCTTCGTTGGTCGCTTAGATAAGAACTTTGATAGAGAAGCATTTCAAAGCAGTTATCTCGACCAAGTGGAAAAGGGCTTGGGCGGCGGCTAATAGGCTGGAATACTGGTGCATCCACCCGACAGCGCTCCGCCGCTAAGCCGGACATTGGGATAGAACGGTTTTTTGCAACTAAAGGATGCATACGTTCTCTTGGGCAGGAACCCACCTCCAAGTCCATACCTGGCATTGGGTTTGACTTGCGAATACTGGTGCGTGCAGGACTGCGATGTCGCCGCCACATCGCATACGACAACGACAATTGGATACGAGCAGGTGTTCTCGATGAACATATCGGCGTCGTTGTACGCCGGCTTGTATACCGGCACCAGTCGTGCGCAGCCATTGACAGGTGGGCTGGAATCAGCACTGGTTGCCCCCATGTTTGTCCCCGCCGAAGCCGAACGTGCCGGAGTACCGGCAGATGCCGTGCCCTGTAGCGCGGAGCCCACTGCTTGAAGCTGCGCCGAATTCTTACTGCCGCCGGCCGCAGCACCCAGAGCCACTGCACCAAGTAGGCTTGCCGTCATCGAACCGACCCCTGATGCGGACTCGCTTTTATCGGAGATATAGGTCGTACTGGAGTTTTCGCCATTCGAATAATTTCGAACGCTGTAGTTGTTCGTTTCCGCCCCGGTTAGAAGACTCCCGCGGGAAAAGCGTCCAGAGCGCGTGGTCGGGCCGCCATGAATCTTGTCGCCATTGATCCACATTTCGCCCATGCCGTCGCGAAGACCCGCCTTCATCTCGCCATCGTAGCGAAGCATCAACGTTGAGCCAGCGTAACCGAGCAGCGTACCCTGCCCGTTGGCGAATCCCCCTTGGCATTCGCCTGACCAAGTGTAGTGCTCCCAAACACCAAAGACGCTGCAATCGGGGCGGTTATCCAACGCGATCTGGGCGTTGCTCTTGTGCGTCGGTCCGGGCAGGCCGCAGCCCGCCAAAATAGCGGCAAGGCCTGTTACCGCGCTGATTTGAAGCCGTTGCAAACGGTTCTTTTTCATACGAATCACCGGCGTCTAGATTTTACGTTCGGGATCATACGATTCTGATCTTAGCGACAACATCATCTATTTGGTGGATGACTGCTTAGCTTGTCCCATGTCCCAAACGCTTTTGTCGCCCGCGATATCGAGGTACCGATTGTTCGCTATGCGCTTGTTGATTTTGTCCTGCACGGGGCAGTCACTTCAAGCTCAGACCGCAGGCACCCCACGTCGACGATAGACGATGAACGCGAGTTCGGATCGGAAGATGTGCTCATCGAGTATTCTCGTTTCAGGCTTGCGTAGCGAGCGCATGAATCTGGGCGATAACCTGTCCCAGTCATCATGCCCCGGCGATGTCGGTCGGAAGAAAACGCCACTGAATACGGGAATCTAACGATCTGGATTTGCAGCTAATCTATCTAAGGACGTACCTGCACCTATGATCACGCCGACCCAAACGGGGCGCATCACGGATGGACGTGTCCTGCGGGATAACGAGAAGTGAAAAATATCATAATTATGTGTTCTGTTATCCAATCCCGGTCTCTGGACGGGGCAGGTCAGATTCTTCGCTCATAAAGGTCGACGGGCTTAACCATGTCGATCCTGAGCGCGTCGTGCAGTCTGAAGAGCGCATTCCGAATTGACGTGACGCTGTTCGGACGTTTCGCGCAACGGCACTCGGGCGCGCCGGTACGTGTGCCCGAAGTCTTTGCGCGATGATCTGCCAGCAGGTGGAATGACCTACCTGCTTCGGGGCCGACAAACCCTTCAACCACGGGCTTTGCCGAGAACCCATTTATCTGCCAGGCATGAAAGTGCCAGACGGCAAGTTAGCCGCGATTGTCGATCCAGTCGCGTGCCCAAGTCGATGCGTGCCCCAACGCTTGCATTTCGTCTTCGAAATATTCGAGTGCATGGAATGCGTAAGAGGTGGACTCGGTGTTAGCGGCATCGCTACGCACAAGCAGCAAATTGGCGGCAAACCAACCGTCGGTCAATCGATATGCCGAAGGGGAAACGGAATACCCGTTGTACTGATGATGATAGTTATTATTTTTCATGGGCGAAGCGCGAGCAATGCGCTAGCGAAAAGCGAGCGAAGCACGTATGGCACATGCCATACAGGCGACCGAACACGGATGCGGGAGCGGGAGTGAGTTTGTCGAGAGGGCAAACGGAGCGCACGAAAAGGGTGCGATCAGATCGGGAGCGTTAAGCGCCGAGAGAGGATGCCAGACAAGTAAAGGGCCGGCGAACCGGCCCTTGAGCTGTGTTACTGCGGGGTAATGTTTGCTGCTTGCATACCCTTCGGGCCACGCTTCGTTTCGTACGTCACCTTCTGGTTTTCAGCGAGCGTCTTGAAACCATCGCCTCGAACTTCGGAGAAGTGAGCGAACAGGTCGTCGCCGCCAGCGTCAGGCGTGATGAAACCGAAGCCCTTGCTATCGTTGAACCACTTAACGGTACCGGTATCCATAATAATTCCTTGAAAATAAATCGATAGCCCCATTGCGGAGCGAGGGAAATTTCAAGGAGTAGGAGAGGACAGCGAATACTGCGCAGAACACGCAGAAAAGTGATGATCAGCAATCAAGCTTCTTGAATATTTCTGAACGCACAGTACGGCTATATACCGAGGCTGTCAATGTATTTCTTGAACCGACGCCGCTGCCGAGGGAGAAAGATTCAGCGGTCGCGTGATAATCGTCGCGTTGGCACATCGATGCGCCGACGCGACGCGTGCTACATCCTTTGATCTCCAGTACGCGCCCATCGCTCATTATGCGCAGACCCGTCGACAAGGCTCCAGATTTGCCGGTTTGCCCGTCGCCTTGTTTGTTCGTCCATCAATGAGCCGACTCGATATTTGCAGTATTGGCAGAGGTTGACTTAAGAATGGCAGGCAGGGCGCTTGTCGGGGAATTTTCATGATCTTACGATGGCGCTGAGTCCACATTCACGAGGAGAGCACCTCATGTTACAACTAAGGCCGAGCTGCGAACATTGCGAAGTCGCATTACCTCCCGAGTCGACGCAGGCGCGCATCTGCAGCTTCGAATGCACGTTCTGTACAACGTGTGTTGACGTTATCCTAGAGAACGTCTGTCCGAATTGCGGCGGAGGCTTTGCCCCTCGTCCCATACGGCCTGCGCACGACTGGAGGAATGGGAACAACGTGTCGGGTCATCCGCCAACGTCGGTTGTCACGCATAAGCCTGTGGATACCGAGAGGCACCGCGTGTTCGCATCGGAGATACGGGGCATCGCACCGCAGGATCGCTAGGCCGCCCTGAGCATTATTCGTTCTGATCGCACGCGCCGGATCTGTGGCTTTCGACTCATCGCCGCGCGTCTATGGGAATTAGGTTGCAGCCACTTGCATTTGTTGCGGCGGGAAATTCGAGAGCCTCGTAATTGCCTGCTTCGCACCCTGCGGGATAACGAAAAGAGAAAAATAGAATAATTTTGTGATCCGTTATCCCATTCAAATCCCGCGCGGGGTGGGTCAGATTCTCTGCTGGTAGAGATTGACGAGTTCAACCACGTCGATCACAAGGGCGTCAGCGATATCAACGAGTTCGGGAAAATCAAGCCGGTATTTGCCGGATTCGTAGTCGAGAGCGAATGCCTCAGGTTTGCCAAGTCGGGCGGCAAGCTGTTTGGGTGTCGAGTGTTTCGCTTGCCGAGTGGCGACGAGATTCCCTGCGAGGGCGTCGATGCAGCGTTGGTGATGGGGAAAGAAGTTCATGAGGTGCGATCTCCGTGGTGAAAGATTGCACCGTCCCCGATGCTGGTCATCGTGCCCAGTCATCCGCCGCATAAGAAGCAGGAACACGTCGCTATGCAAAGCAACAACTAACGGCTCGCTGGTATAGCGGCCTGGCACACCGATGGCCCCGCATCGGCCGGTAGCGAACCGTCTCTCAACGTACCTTCGCCACCTCGTGGACGGGCTCCACAACGTTGGCCCGGAGACGGATTGATGCGCCTTTCGCATGTGCGGTTGCGATCAGTATTTTTGCGTACCTTTCGCAAGTAGCATTGCGGATTTCCGTATGTTTTTGATCGGATATATCTAACCCTGTAATTCCAAAGGAGATGTGAAGTTAAACGAAATAAATAAGGGAGACGTAAATGATCGGAATTCCTTCGTACACCCGATGGCTGGCCACTGCCGGGATTGCAGCATTATGCTCTGCCGGTGTTATCGCTAATGCCGCCGAATCAACGGGAACGTATTGCGAGACAGCGTCGCAATGTATCAATCCGATGGCGGCCGGCGGCATGGTCACGTCGTCCAACTATCTGGCGACGCAGGCGGGATGGAAAGTCCTTCAACAAGGCGGAAACGCTGTCGACGCCGCGATTGCGGTCGCATCGACCATCTCGGTTGTCTACCCGCAAATGAACACGATTGGCGGTGACAATTTCTGGCTCATCTACAACGCGAAAACCAAAGAACTGCGTGCATTGAATGCGAGCGGCCGATCCGGCGAGCGCGCGACCCTTCAGTTCTATCGAGACAAGGGGCTAAGCACCATTCCGCCGCGCGGGTATCTGTCCGTCAATACGGTGCCAGGCGTTGTTTCAGGTTGGGACGAGGCGTACCGATACGCCCAGGCGACCATGGGACGGAGCTTGCCGTGGCGTGATTTGCTGCGCGATGCCGTTCACTATGCAGAAGACGGTTTCATTGTGACGTCCTCGCTGGCGAAGTGGGAGGCGATCAACGTAGATACCGCCGACAAGGTGTATCGCAATCTCCAGCAATTCGACGGCTTCAGACAAATATTCCTGAAGCCTGACGGTACGCCGTATCGGGTAGGCGAACGGCTCAGACAACCTGAACTGGCACAAACGCTCACGCAGATCGCCGAGAAGGGCGCTCAGGAATTCTACAAGGGTGAGATAGCGCGGAAGATCGTGGAGGACCTGCAAGCCAACGGCGGGCTGCTCACGCGTGCGGACTTTGCAAATCACCGCGCGGATTGGGTCAAGCCGATTACGGTGAAGTACCGTGGGTACGATGCCTACAATTTTCCACCGAATACCCAAGGATTCGCGTCGTTGGAAATCCTTAATATCCTCAATCAGTTCGACATCAGGTCGCTGGGCGAAGGATCCGCAGACTACTACCATTTGCTCGTCGAAGCCACTAAGCAGGCCTTCGCGGATCGGGACAGATATCTGTCGGATCCGGACTTCGTAGAAATCCCGCTGACCCAATTGCTCTCGGCGAAGCACGGCAAAGCGCAGGCCGGGCGCATCAATATGCGTCTCGCAAACCATCAGGTGGCGCCGATGGACCCGAAGGGCGATACCGTCTGGTTCGGCGTGGTGGATAGCGAAGGCAATGCCGTGTCGTTGATTCAGAGCATCTATTACGATTTCGGCTCCGGTATCGTGCCGAAGGGGACCGGGATTCTCCTTCAGAATCGCGGCGCTTTCTTCTCACTCGATCCGAACAACGTCAACCATCTGGCACCGCACAAGCGCACATTTCACACGCTGAATCCGGCAATGCTGCTAAAGGACGGCAAGCCGTATCTCGTTTATGGAACGATGGGCGGCGAAGGGCAGCCGCAGACGCAGGCGGCGATCGTGACGCGCATCGTCGATTTCGGCATGTCGCCGCAGGAGGCGATCAACGGGCCCCGCTGGCTGTACGGGCGGACATGGGGCGTTTCTTCTAACGATCTCAAGGTCGAAGGGCGCGTGCCACCCGCTGTCACGGATGAGCTGAAGCGCCGCGGTCATCCGGTCAAGGTCGTCGAGACGTACACGGACACGATGGGGCACGCGGGTGCGATTCTGATCGATCCGGTCACGGGCGTTCGTTACGGCGCGTCGGATCCGCGCGGCGACGGTTTGGCGGCGGGCGACTGATAACGCTGGTCACCGGGCCCTGCGATGGTGCCCGGTGTGCTCTGTTCTTCCACGAATGGAGGCGCCCCCCCACACAACGGAACCGAGTTCCCCCGATGAACGAGCCTTCGAGAAGGCAGGTAGCCGTCTGTCCATTCGATGGCAAAAAAACGACACTGATGACTGAAAATTCACATTCATGTCATTAGTACAACGAATACTCATCGGCTTCGAACAAGTTCCAGAGAGGACATCGGGGTATATGAAACCACTTGCCATTTTGGCCGGCATTGTTGCGCTCTTCGCCGAGCAGCAAGCCTTCGCCGCCAGCTTCGTTATTACCAACGGCCTGACAAGCACCATGGGGCAGACCTTGTCCAACGGGCAGTCCGGCACGATCCAGAACGGTGGTCTGCTATCAGTCGCCGGCAGCACCATCGGTGTGTCCATCACGGGTAACGCCACGCTGGTCAATAACGGCACGATCAGCATGTCGGGCACCGGCCGCGCGATTCGCGACAACACCGGGGGGCTCACGTTGACCGTCACCAACGGTGTCGATGCGATCATGATGACGTACGACGCCGACGTGATCCAGATGAACAAGGCGAACAGTAACGTCGTGTTCAACAACTACGGCACGTTGACCTCGAGGAACAATTCCGGCCAGGGCAATCAGGCGATCGACTTCAACGCGATCACCACGGGCACCAACGTTCTGAACAACTTCGCGGGCGGTGTCATCCAGGCGAACGAAGCAGACGCCGTTCGTCCCGGCGTGAATGGTGTCATTAACAACGCCGGTATCATCCGCTCGACCAACAATCCCGGCAGCACCAGCAGCAGCGATGGTGTCGACGCACAGGCGAACACCGGGGTCGTTGTCGTCAATGCCGGTACCGGGCTGATTCAAGGGGCGCGCCATGGCATCACAGGTGGGCCCGATACCTCGACCGACGGCACATTTACGCTCTCGGTCACGAACAATGCCGGCGGCACGATCCAGGGCATGAATGGTTCCGGGATCAACATCGACGGTTTCAATGCCAAGGAAGTCGTGACGATCAACAATGCCGGCGTGATCGTCGGCAATGGCGTGACGGGCGATGGCGACGGTGTGGACGTTGACGGCCTCGTCAATATCGTCAACTCGGGCACGATTCGCGGCGCGCAGGCGTTCAACGATGTGAGCGAAGGCGTGACCGCCGGTGGCGGCACGATCGTCAACAGCGGCACGATCGTTGGCGAGAACACGGCGGGCGGCGTTGGGCGTGGCATTACGCTCGCCGGTGTCGACAAGGATCCTGTCACCAAGCTACCCATTGCCACGCAGGGGATTTACGCCAATTCCACGATCGTCAACAGCGGTCTCATTCGCGGACAAAGCGACTCGGCGATCGCTGTGACCGGTGCTCGCAATGCGTTCACCGTCACCGTCATCAACCAGGCGAGCGGTGTGCTCGAAGGCGGCGGCGCGACAGCGGCCGTCGTGAACACCGGAGCGAACGACGCCACCGTCGTCAACTACGGAACGATTACCGCCGACCAGAGCGGCAAGGCGGTCGATCTGGGCAGCGGCAACAGCACGCTGCAAATTCTCGGTGGCTCCGCTGTCGTGAATGGCGACGTATCGGGCGGTACCGGCACGAGCACGCTGACCATTACACCGGGCGCCGGCAACGCATTCCACTACAACGGTGCGATCTCGAATTTCTCGGCGGTGACATTGGGCGCCGGCACTATCGCGCTCAATGGCGCGAGTACCTACGCGGGTACGACCGCGATTGCGAGCGGGGCGACGGTTGTGGTGGGCGACGCGACACACCAAAACGCAACGCTCGGCGCCGGCCTGACGACGGTAGCCGCAGGCGCCACGCTGGCAGGCTACGGCGGCACGCTGGGCAGTGTGACGAACGCCGGCATGATCGCGGCCGGCAGCGCGTCACCGGGCGCGGTTGCGGGCGCCACCGGTACGTTCACGATTGCGGGTAACTACATCGGCAACAACGGCACGGTATTGCTGAACGCCTCCCTCGGTAACAACGGCGCATCGGCGGCATCCGACAAGCTGGTGATCAACGGGAACGCCAGCGGTACCACCACGCTCAAGGTCAATATCACAGGCGCCGGCGCGGCAACGACCGGCAGCGGTATCCAACTCGTGCAGGTCAATGGCACATCGGCGCCGGGCACATTCACGCTGGCCGCGCCGGTGCAAGCGGGGGCTTATCAATACCTGCTGCGCGAGAGTGCGGCAGCGGGCACGGCGGGTTGGTATCTGTCGACGGCGTACAGCTCGGGCGCAACGGCGTACCGTGCGGCGAGCGTTGCCTATGCCATGACACCGCAACTCGTGACGGATTTCGGCTTTACCACGCTCGGCCGCTTCCAGGAGCGGGTGGGCAGCCTGCGCGGTAACGCCGGCGATGTTAGCGATAGCGGCAATGTCGGCAACAGTGGCAACAACGGGGTATGGGCGCGCGTGTTCGGCAAGACGATGGACGCCGGCATGTCGAGCCGTTTCAGCGCCGACGAGCGCATGTTCGCCGCCCAATTCGGGCGGGACTGGCGACTGGCTACCGACACCTCCGACATGGGCGGCAGCGCTCACGCGGGGGTGACGGCGACCTTCGGCACGGCGTCCGCATCGTTCTCCGATAGCGCACGAACGCTGGACCCGACACTCTCCGCAGCGACCGGCTCGGTCACCATGCAAGCGCAGTCGGTGGGCGCCTACTGGACGCGCATTCTGCCGCAGGGGGCTTATGTCGATGTGACGACGCAGGTTTCGCACTACCGCAACAAGTACAGCGACGTGGGCGGTATCGGGGCGACGCAAAACGGCGTCGGCGCGGCACTCTCGGGGGAGATCGGTCATCCGTTCGCGATCTTTGGATCGGGCGTCACCATTGAGCCGCAGGCACAGCTGGCCTATCAGTATTTACATCTGAACGGCTTCAGCGACAGCGTGTCCAGCGTGTCGGGCAACACGACGAATGCGTTGCGCGGTCGCGTCGGCTTCAAGCTGGGCGCGCCGGATCTTGCGAACGTCGCGGGCTTCGGCTCGGCGTCGCCCTATCTGACGTTCGACGTTGTGCACGATTTCCTGTCGCCGGGCCATACCAGTGTCGCGGGCGCGACGTTCGACAGCAGCCTGGCGAAGACATGGTACGAACTGGGGGCGGGCATGACCGCGACCTTGAGCCGTGCGTCGGCGCTGTATGCGAGCGTGAAGTACGCCCGCAACCTCGGCGGCGACTATCGCCGTAACGTCTACGGTCAGGTGGGATTCCGTTACCGTTGGTGACGCTGCTGACGCTGCTGACGCTGCTGACGCTGCTGACGCTGCTGACGCGGATGACCCGCGACGGCGGGCGAGCGCGCGGGGGGGGCTTCGGGTTATCGCTTCGATTCGACCAGAAGCGCTCTCGCCGCGTCGGTCGCGCGGTCCAGCGATTCGGCCACCGAGCGCACGTCGCGCTCGCGAAACTGGCTGAGGAATAGCTCCGACACCGTTGACTGATAGACCTTCCACATCTGTTTTCGCAATGCGCGGCCCTCGTCGGTGATCGTGGCGTAGGCCGCGCGTCCGTCGTCGGGATCGCGCGTGCGAGTCACCAGCCCTTCCTGCTCCAGCCGGTCGATCAGACGGGTGAGGTTGTAGCGCTCAATGGCGAGCACATCCGCCAGTTCATGCATGCGCCGCGTGCCCTGCGGGCCGCTCTCCAGCCCCCACAACGCGTCGTACCACGCATAAGCGGGCAACCCGGCCTGCGCCAGACGACGCTCGATCTCGCGAATCATCGTGCGGTGCGCACGCACGAAGGAAAACCAAAGATCGGGTTCGGTCGTACTCATGAATGTCCTCGTCGAATTCGCATGTCAGTTGCAGTTGCAATTGTACATGGTTAGAATGGCGGCCATTACGATTGCAATTGCAATTGATGCGTTGCCCTATCTCAAGGAGGCATGTCATGACTCAATCGCCCGTGGTGGCCGCCGCCGCCATGCAATCCCCCGCCGCTGCGACCGACATCGACATTCAGGAAACGCGTGAGTGGCTCGACGCGCTGGAAGGCGTCACCGTCGTAGAAGGCCGTTCGCGCGCACATTTCCTCATGGATCGGCTGGCCGCCTGGGATTTCGCGCGGCATGGCGACTTTCATGGGCGGGTAACGACCGACTACGTCAACACGATTCCGACGTCGCGGCAGCCGGCGTACCCAGGGGATCTCGTCATCGAAGGGCGGCTTAACGCATTTATCCGCTGGAACGCGATGGTGATGGTGCTGCGCGCAGGCAAGCACTCGAACGTGGGCGGTCACATCGCGACGTATCAGTCGGCTGCGGTGCTCTACGACGTTGGCTTCAACCACTTCTTCCGAGGCCGCACCGACACGTTCGATGGCGACATGATCTACATTCAGGGCCACTCCGCACCGGGCATTTATGCTCGTGCTTACCTGGATGGCCGTATCACGGAGGCGCAGCTCGATAATTTCCGCCGCGAGGCGGGACGTCAGGGCATTTCGTCGTATCCGCATCCGCGCCTGATGCCCGACTTCTGGCAATTTCCCACGGTGTCGATGGGGCTCGGCCCGCTGACTGCTGCGTATCAGGCGCGCTTCATGCGCTATCTCGAATATCGCGGTCTCAAGCCGCATCAGGGTCGCAAAGTGTGGGCATTTCTCGGCGATGGCGAAATGGATCAGCCCGAATCGCTTGCCGCGATTTCGTTGGGTGGGCGGGAGCAGCTCGACAACCTGATCTTTGTCGTGAACTGCAATCTGCAACGTCTGGACGGCCCCGTGCGTGGTAACGGCAAAGTCATTCAGGAGTTGGAGGGCACATTCCGCGCAGCCGGCTGGAACGTCGTCAAAGTGATCTGGGGCAGTGGCTGGGACACCTTGCTCGAGCGCGACACGCACGGCCTGCTGCGCGATCGCATGATGGCCTGTGTGGACGGCGACTACCAGACGTTCAAATCGCAAAGCGGCGCTTATGTGCGCGAACATTTCTTCGGCACGTCGCCCGAATTGCTGGCCATGGTCGCGCACCTGAGCGACGACGATATCTGGCAACTCGCCCGTGGCGGTCACGACGCGCTGAAGGTGTACGCCGCCTATGCGCAAGCGATGCGCACCGAAGGCCGGCCCACGGTGATTCTTGCGAAGACGGTCAAGGGTTTCGGCATGGGCGAAGCGGGCGAGGGACAGAACGTCAATCACCAGTTGAAGAAGATGAGCGCCGACGCCGTGCGTGCGTTCCGCGACCGCTTCGACTTGCCGGTGAGCGACGATGAACTGGCGGAGATGCCCTACCTCCGACCTGAGCCCGACAGCCCCGAAGGCCGCTACTTCGCAGCCAGGCGCGAGGCGCTGGGCGGGCACCTGCCTGCGCGCTTCGGCCTGCGTGCGCCGCTGGCCGTCCCTCCGCTCAGTACGTTTGCCGCCCAACTCAAGGACTCCGGCGAGCGCGAGTTGTCCACCACGATGGCGTTCGTGCGTATTCTCACGGCATTGCTCAAGGATCCGGAGATCGGCAAGCGCGTGATTCCCATCGTGCCCGATGAATCGCGCACGTTCGGCATGGAGCCGCTGTTCCGCCAGATCGGCATTCATTCCTTTATGGGGCAACGCTACACCCCGCAGGACGCCGGGCAGCTCAGCTACTACAAGGAGGCGCTGGACGGTCAGATCCTTCAGGAGGGTATCAACGAGTCGGGGGCGATGGCGTCGTGGATCGCGGCGGGAACGTCGTACAGCACGCACGATTTCGCCACGATTCCGTTCTACATCTTCTATTCGATGTTCGGCCTGCAACGCGTTGGGGATCTCGCCTGGGCCGCCGGCGACGCCCGCACACGCGGGTTCCTGCTCGGCGCGACGTCCGGGCGGACAACGCTCATGGGCGAGGGCCTGCAACACGATGACGGTCACAGCCATGTGCTGGCTTCGGTGGTGCCGAATTGTGTCGCGTTCGATCCCACGTTCCAGTACGAGTTGGCCGTCATCCTGCAAGATGGTATGCGCCGCATGTATGTCGATGACGAAGATGTCTACTACTACGTCACACTGCTCAACGAGAATTACGCACACCCTGCGATGCCGGAAGGCGCGGAGGCCGGGATTCTCAAAGGGTTGTACCTGCTGCGTGAAGGCGCCGGTGAAGGTGACGGCGAAGGGGCACAAGCGCCACGGGTGCAACTGATGGGCAGCGGCGCGATTCTGCGCGAGGTGATGGCCGCTGCCGATCTGCTGCGCGACGACTTTGGCGTGCAAAGCGACATCTGGAGCGCGACGAGTCTGACCGAGGTGCGGCGCGAAGGGCTGGTCGTCGAGCGATGGAATCTGTTGCATCCCGAGCAGACGCCGCGTGTGCCGTATGTGCAGCAGTGTCTTGCGGGTCGCAAGGGGCCTGTAGTGGTCGCAACCGACTACATGAAGATCGTTGGGGACCAGATCCGGCCGTTCGTGCCAAACCGTCGTTTCGTCACGCTGGGGACCGACGGCTTCGGATGTTCGGACACGCGCGAATCGTTGCGGACGTACTTCGAAGTGGACCGTCACTTCATCGTACTGGCCGCGCTGGGCGCGTTGGCGGACCTGGGAGAGGTACCACGCGAACGCGTTGCCGAAGCCATTCGCAAGTACGGAATCGATCCGGAGAAGCTTGACCCGGCGACGGTTTGAAGGGGCGGAGCGAGGGCGCGAGGGCCGCCCTTTGCGCCCTCGCTCGCGTTATCGGCAACTGTCAGCGACTGTCAGTGACCGCTTTTCCGATAGAGAGCGAGCCCGCCGGCGAGCGAGAACATGACGATTGCACAGACGCGATTCAGCCGTTGCAGGCCGCGCGCGGTCATCAGGCGCGCCGCCTGCACGCCACCGGTGGCGTACAGTGTCATCACCACAATGTCGACACCCGCCGATACGACGGCGAGCACGGCGTACTGCGGCACTAGCGGTAGCGACGTATCGACGAACTGCGGCAGAAAGGCGGAGAAGAACAACAGGATCTTAGGATTGGTCAACGCCACGCCGAAGCTGCGCAAGAAGACGCGTCGTGCGCTCAGGTCCGACTTGATTCGCACCTGACTCAGATCCTGCGGATGGCTGCGCCACAACTGAACAGCCAGCCAGACGAGATAGGCCACACCGATCCATTTGACCGTTGCGAACAACGTCGCCGAGGCCATGAGCAATGCCCCTAGCCCCGCGCCCACGGCGGTCACGACCAGCATGTCGGAGAGCGCCGCGCCGCACATTCCCACGATCACCACTCGCCAGTTACCCGATATGCCGTTCGCGAGCGCAAGCAAGGTAGTGGGGCCAGGAATCAGGCCGCCGATCAGGGCGGCAGTGGCGTAAATCGCGAGCGTGGAGAGTTGCATGACGACATACCGGTGACTGGGACAAGCGCCAGTCTTGCAGATACCGTTGAGGGCGGCAAGCGGACGGTCAGCCGATATGCGCGGCGAATCCCGTCTGCCCGGGAGCGATGTCGTCGTTGAGCGTGAGCGCCGGAATGGCGTACGCCCCGTGATTCTGCCGGCGATACGGAATCGGTGCAGTTGTGGCGAGCGTGTCGAGACGTTTGCCAAGTTCGCGCTCGATTTCCGCAAAACGTTCGGCATCGACCCGGCCGGTACGGAAGGCAACGAACGGTGGCAAGACGTCGAACCCCGGATAGAACAGCATGCCGTGCTGAATCGGAAACAACACGTCGTCGATCGGCCCGTTGATGCCACGCGCGCTGTAGTGCGAGTCCCAGCCACCGGTCGTCACGATCAGCATCGCACGCTTACCCGCCATCGATCCTTCGCCATAGCGGTCGCCCCAGTGCGCGTCCGAGTGCTCGCCCACGCCGTATGCGAAGCCATAGGCGTATACGCGGTCGATCCATCCTTTCATGATCGCGGGCATCGAAAACCACCACAGCGGGAATTGCAGAATGACGGTGTCCGCCCAGCGCAGCTTCTCTTGCTCGTTTGCAATATCGGCGCGCTGTGTGCCGCTCTCGAACGCCAGCTTCGAGTCGAGCGACGCATGAAACGGCTCGCTCGTGTCGCGCCCGGGGGCGTCGTGCTCGTCGATGGTGGTCTTCCACTGCATGGCATACAGATCGGAAACCTGCACATGGTGCCCGGCGGCTTCCAGACGTTTCACGGCGAAATCGCGGATCGCGCCATTGAGCGATTGGGGTTGCGGGTGGGCATAGACGATCAGCACGTTCATTGTCAGACTCCGTTGCCATTGGGCGCATTGGGTTCAGGGAATGCCTGCAGAGTAGGCGTGCGGAAGGTATATTGGAAATGAATTCCTGATATGCCAGGTATAACAATGATTAATTTGCGCCGCATCGATCTGAATCTGCTTGTCACGCTCGACGTCCTGCTGGCCGAGCAGAACGTAACGCGCGCCGCGGAGCGCCTGTTCATGTCGCAACCGGCCGTGAGCGTGCATCTCGCGAAGTTGCGAGACTTGCTGGGCGATCCGTTATTGCTGCCGGGGCCCCGCGGCATGCGTCCGACCGCGCGCGCCGAGGCGCTGCGCGAGCCGTTGCGCGACGCCCTCGAATCGCTCTCGCGTGCTGTGGCGCCCGCTACGCCGTTCGATCCGGCGAAGGCCGATCTGACCTGGCGCATCGCCGCTACCGATTACACCGAGTCGACGATCGTGCTGCCGCTGCTGAAGCGGCTGCGAGCTGACGCGCCGCACACGCGGCTTGCGGCATTCGATCTGACGCCGTCGCGCCTCGCCCGGCAGGCGGAGCAGGGCGTTATCGACATCGCCTTTCATACAACGCAAGATGGCCCGGAAGGGCTGCGCCGCAAAGCGTTGTTCACGGAGCGTTATGTGTTGGTGGGGCGTCGGGGGCATCCGAAATTGAAACGGCGGCCGAGCCTCAGGCAGTTCTGCGAACTGGAGCATGCCATCGTTTCGCAAGATGGCGGAGGCTTTCACGCGAGCACGGACGACGCGCTCGCACGGCTTGATGCGACGAGGCGTGTCGTACTCTCGGTGCCGCATTTTCTGTTTCTGCGCTCGGCGCTCGCCAACACCGATCTGGTCGCGATGGCCCCGGAGCGGCTGGTTCGCGACGATCCCGCCTTGCAGGTGACGACCCCGCCCGTCGAGGTCGCCGGTTTCGAGATTTCGATGTACTGGCACGAGCGCGTGCATCGAGATCCGGCACATCGCTGGCTGCGCGAATGCATCGCGAGCGTGGTGTAGCGGCGTTGGCTTGCGTATTGCGCTACGGCGTAGCGCGTATCGCGTATCTCGGATAGCCTCAGCGAGGACGAATGAGCGTGCGCCGTTCGTAATCGAGCGATCCCATCTCTGCGAGACGACTGATGGTGCGCGACAGATCGCGCCAGTCGCTCAGGGCATCGAGCGCCGGAATGAGCGGTGCATCCGAGGCGATCAGCAACGTGCGTCGACGGTCGTAGCAGATGTCGATCAGCCACAGAAAGCGTTGCAGCGTATCGGGGCGTTGCAGGCGCTCGACATGCAGGTCGTCGACGATCAGCGATGACCAGTGCTCCGCGAGTGCGAGGTAATCCAGATGCGAGCGATGCGCAACGCAAAGGTCGTCGAAGCCTGCCCAGAGCACACGATTTCCCGCGCTTCGCGCAGTCAGTGCTCGGCCGGCCACCCTCACCTCCGACGGGGCCGACGCGGGCATGCCTTCCAACGCCATGTACCGCATCGGCAAGACGTCGCGGGCGGCGCTCAGCGGGGCAATCCAGCGCGTGAGTCGTGCCGCTTCGCCACCCATGCGGTAATCGGTCTCGCCGTCGAAATGAATGATCGCAAAGCGTTGCAGAATCACGGCGATGGTCGGCTCGAAGCGCTCGTGAAACTCGGGGTCGGGCAGCAATTGCTGCGGCGCGTAGTTCGAAGTCAGCACGAGCCGCACGCTGCGGGCCAGTGCAATGTCGAGAAAGCGGCCGATCAGGAACGCATCGG
Organism: Pandoraea apista; assembly: GCF_001465595.2. NCBI lineage: Bacteria > Pseudomonadati > Pseudomonadota > Betaproteobacteria > Burkholderiales > Burkholderiaceae > Pandoraea > Pandoraea apista. The sequence continues at coordinate 999,315 of NZ_CP013481.2, forward strand.
CAATGTCGTGCACGTGAAACTCGTCGAAGCAGAGCAGTTCCACACCGTCGAGCCAGCGATTGGCGACGGCGGCGAGCCGGTCGTCGCATTTCGGTTCGCGGACTAGCTGGCGATGAATGTCGCGCAGAAATTCGTGAAAATGCACGCGCCGCTTCTCGCATACCGCGACAGCGAACGCCGCGTCGACCACGAGGCTCTTGCCGCGTCCGGGCCGGCCGTAGCAATACACACCGTCGAACCCATTCTGGCTCGCACCCGCGCTCGTTAGCCGCGTGAGCGCCGCGATGGTGTCGCGTTGTCGAGGATCGGGGGAAAGATGGCGCTCGGCCAGCGCTTGCGCGATGCGCGCGGCGTCGATCATGAAAGGGAAACTCCGGGTAACAGAGGCGGACGCATGGCCCGCCGACGAGCGCCACTATACCGGTGCGAAGTGTTACCGGCCAATACGGAATTCGGCGCGCTGCCATCGCATTTCGGCATCGCCAACCGGCATTTCGACGTCCGCCGATTGCTGCTAGAATCGCCGCAAGGCCGATGTTGCCTGCCGCTCGCACCCGGATCCCGGGCACGGTGAAAGCATCGCAGCAATCGCATGTCCGTCCCGTTCATCAGGCGACGCGCATCAGCAACGCGAGCACTGATCGAAGTTGTCGCCGCCGAACGCTATCAAGGATGGCAAACATGCGAACCTATCTCGACGCCAAGATCATGGCCAAGTCCCTGCGCGAGCGTCTCGCGCGCGAGGGCATCGACATCACCCACGCACAGGCGCTGGAATCCGTCGCCGCACAGTTCGGCTTTGCCGACTGGAACGTGCTCGCCGCCAAGCTCGCGTCGGCCCCGGCCGACGGCATCGTCTTCGATACCGTTGCGCCGATTCATCGCATCTTCGACGAAACGAAGGCCCGCGAATTCTATGTGGACTTTCTGGGCTTCCGGCTCGATTGGGAGCACCGCTTCGCAGAGGGCATGCCGCTGTATTGCCAGGTCTCGCGCGCCGGGATGACGCTGCACCTGTCGGGGCATTTCGGCGATGCCAGCCCGGGCGCGACGACATTCGTTTTTATGCGCGGTGTCGAAGCGTATCAACGCGATCTGTCCGGCAAGCGCTATCCCAATATGAATCCCGGCATCGAAGTGCTCGACTGGGGCAAGCAGATGACGGTGACGGATCCGTTCAACAACCGCATTCGCTTCTGCGAAAGCAGCGACTGAGCGCGCTGGCGCTGTCGAATGGTCGTCGCAGTGGATTGCGGCGGCCGTTGCGACCTTCCTCTCTCATTCCGTGTAAAGCGGACCGTCCCAGCCGTCGAGGTACTTGGGCAGATCGTCCAGCACGTCCAGCACGCGGTGTCGATAGAACAGGTGCATGGCCGGTTGCAGGCTGACGGGGAGCCTGGCGTCGTGCGCGCGTGCCAGCAGCGCGTTCGGCACGACACACATTGCCAGACGATTGGTGCCATGGAGGGTCTCGCCGCATTCGGCGCAGAAGCGCCGCGTCATTTTGCGCGACGGATGCGAGAACGTGCGCGTGGCGCCCGTGATCGAGATTTGCGAGGGCGGCCAGGCGGTCGCCGCCAGCACCGGGCTGCCATAGAAGTCGCGGCAAGCGTTGCAGTGGCACAGGGCGCGTGCGGCGGGCTCGCCGGTGAGTGACATCGAGACGCTGCCGCACTGACAGGCCACAGTGATCGTTGTGTTGTTCGGGGTGTTCTGGACTGTCATGGAGGCCTTGTATGTCCGGCTATCATCGGGATAGGTCGCAAGGATACGACGAATGCGCTAACGTATGGGCTCTGCGAATGTCCGCATCCCGAAAGAGGAAGTCAGGCATGTCTCATCCCTTCGATCCGGAACGCTATTTCCGGCGCATTGGCTATACCGGTCCACGTGAAGCCACGCTCGACGTGCTGCGTGCCGTGCACTCGCTGCATCCGCTGGCGATTCCGTTTGAAAATCTCGATCCGATTCGCGGTCGGCCGGTCTCGGTCGAGTTGCCGGCGATCATCGCCAAATTGCTGGACGGCGGACGCGGTGGCTACTGCTTCGAGCAGAACGCATTGTTCGCCAACGCGCTGAGGCATCTGGGGTTCGCGGTGACACCGTTGATCGGACGCGTTGCGTGGGGACGCTCGTTCGATGTGGAAGCGCCCCTGACCCACATGCTGTTGCGCGTGGATCTGGATGGCGAGGCGTGGCTGGCCGATGTTGGCTTCGGCTCCGTCACCCTCACGGCGCCGCTGCGCCTGCACTCGAACGAACCGCAGTCGACGATGCTGGAAACGTTTCGGCTGGAGACGATCGATGCGGGCGAGGGCGCGCCGCCGGGCGAATACCGTCTGAGCGTGCGTTCGGCACAGCGGTGGTTGCCCGTGTATCGCTTCTCGCCGAAGCCTGCCGAGTGGATCGATTACAAGCTGGGCAATTGGTACACGTCGAGCGCGCCGGATTCGATCTTCCTGAATCAACTCATCGCATGCCGCGTGCTGCCGCAGGGACGGATCGCGTTGCTCAACACTACGCTCACCGAACGTTCCGCCCAAGGCGAACTTGTGGCAGAAACGAGCGTTGCGTCGGGCGCGCAACTGGCGCAGATTCTGCGGGAGCGATTCGGTCTCTCGATGGACGGCATCGACGCCGACGCCTTGTATGCGCGTGCGAGCGCGTGTGCCGCCAAGGCCGCTGGCTGAGCATTGCTGTCGTTGGGCTCTGGGTCAAAAGCAAAGGCCGCCTCCCGAGGGACGCGGCCTTTCTTGTTTGCGCGACTTCGAATTCCGGCCGCGCATCAGTGCATCAGGAGGTCAGTGCGCCGAGGTCGTGCCCGGCCACATCCGTACCGTCAGTGCGCCGAGGGCGGCAAGCGTGGCGAGCGATGCAACGCCGGTCCAGCCCCAACGGGCCAGCGCCTGAGCCCCGAGGGCGGCGCCAATCGACATGCCGATGAACACGCCGACGAACAGCACCGCGTTCAGACGGCTGCGGGCGGGGGGCTCAATGCCGTACACGATGGTCTGATGCGAAACCAACGCCACCTGTACCCCAAGATCGAAGCCGATCGCGCCAAGACCGATCAGCCACAACTGCGCATGGGTACCGAGCATGGGGGCGAACAGCATGGCTGCGAACGAGACTGCCACCAGAGCGGCACCGAGACGCGTCACGATTTGCGGCCCCTTGCGGTCTGCGATGCGGCCAGCCAGCGGTGCGCCCAGCGCACCCGCAGCGCCCGCCAGACCGAAGGCGCCCGCCGCAGCGGCGCCGAGATGGAACGGCGCCCCGTGGAGCATCACGGCAAGCGTCGACCAGAAAGCGCTAAAGCCGACCGAGAGCAAACCCTGCGCCAAAGCGGCGCGGCGCAGCGCCGGATGACGGCGCCACAGGCTGGCGACCGACCCGATCAATTGGCGATAGGTCATTTGCGTCGTCGGATGGAACGACGGCAGACTGCGCCATGCCACCACGCCGAAGCCGGCCACGCTAATGGCAGCCAGAACATACATCGCGCGCCATCCGAAATTCTGTGCGACGAAGCCGGATACGACCCGTGAGAGCAGAATGCCCAGCAATAACCCGGTCATCACCGTGCCGACCACGCGGCCCCGCACCGATTCCGGGGCGATCGCGGCAGCGGCGGGCACGATGTCCTGTGCCATCGTGGCGGTCAGACCGATGGCCAGACTCGCGGCGAGCAGCGTGCCGATGCCCGGCGCAAACGCGGCCAGCAATAGCGCGAGCGTAAGAATCGCCCCTTTGATCAGCACGATGCGGCGACGGTCGACGATGTCGCCCAGCGGCACCAGCAGCAGAATGCCCAGCGCGTAGCCGAGTTGCGTGAGCGTGGGCACCCACCCGACGGTCGTGTTGGCCGCGTGAATGTCGTCGGTCATGATGCCGAGCATCGGCTGCGCATAGTACAGCGAGGCCACGGTCAGGCCGGTGCCCGTGGCCAGCAACAGGATCAGCCGGGCGGACAACTCGGGCTGAGGCCGGGCGGCCGCCTGCGTGGGGCTGTTCGTGCCGGCCGCACCGCAAGTTTGGGTGGAACTCATGAGAGGAACTCCGGTAGCAATGTGTGGGGCGTAGTGTCGCGCTTGGTGCGGTGCAGCGGTAGACCTATAATCCGTACAACCTTTATACGCGTGACGTATGACAGAACCTCTTCACCCCCAGCCATCCGCCGTCGACGCCTCCGCCAATCGGGGCGGTGGCGCCGATCGCGTCGAGCTGATGCAGACGTTCGTGCGCATCGTCGAAGCCGGCAGTCTGTCGGCGGCAGCGGTGCTGCTCGGCACCACGCAGCCGACCGTCAGCCGGCGTTTGCAGATGCTTGAGCGCTCGCTGGGGCTGCGGTTGCTTCAGCGCTCGACGCACCGCATGAAGCTGACGGAAGACGGCGAGCGTTGCTTCGCGCGAGCGAAAGAGCTGGTGACGAGCTGGGAAGCGTTCGAAGCCGATCTGCGTGGTACCGGCGAGGACCCGGAGGGCACGCTTCGCGTACTTGTGCCGCACGCGTTCGGGCAGGAAATGATGGTGGGACCGCTGGCCGATTTTCTCGAGCGTTATCCGGGTATGAAGGTGCAATGGTTCTTGCAGGACCGCGAGCCGGATTTCATTGCGGAAGGTCTCGATTGTGCGATTCACGTGGGTGAGCTGCGAGATCCGTCGAATGTGGCGATTTCGTTGATCGATGTGCCGCGAATTGCCGTGGCGTCGCCCGCCTTGCTTGGCGAGCGCGCGCCGCCGGCCCATCCGTCCGATCTGACCGCGTTTCCCTGGCTCTCGCACTCGACGTTCTATCGCAACGAGATCACGCTCACGCATGAGACAACGCGAGAATCGGTTCGTGTCGCATTCGATCCGCGCATGAGTACGGACAATCTCTACGCGTTGCGCAGCGCCGCAATTCGAGGGCTCGGTGTGTGCGTGTGCTCCGCATGGGTCATGGCCGAGGATGTGGCGCAAGGGCGGCTGATCCAGCTTGTGCCGCAATGGCGGCCCACGCCGTTGCCCATGTACCTCATCTATCCCTACGCGAAGTATTACCCGGCGCGTCTACGCCGCTTCATTGAAGCGATGCGCTACGCCATTCCCCCCGTGATCGACATCGAGCAGCGCAAGGTTCGCTGATCAGGTCAACTGAAGTTGCCCGGCGTTGCCTTGCAGCAAGGCGTCGTTACGTTGCGCGGCGCTGCGCAGATAGTCCCACAGCACGGTAATGCGCTTGAGCGTGCGCAACTCTTCGTGGCAGTAGATCCAGAAGCTGCGCGTGACGACCACGTCGTTGACCAGCAACGGCACTAGGCGAGGGTCTTGTGCGGCCATGAAGCAGGGCAGGATCGCCAGCGCTTCGCCCTGCAACGCTGCCTGATATTGTGCGATCACGCTCGTGCTGCGCAGCACAACGTGGCACCCGGGCACGATGTCTTCCAGATAGCGCAGTTCGTTGCTGAAGCTGAGTTCGTCGACATAGCTGATGAATCGGCGCCCGCGCAGATCGGAAAACTTGGCGATGTTGCCGTATTGCTTGAGATAGCCGGGGGTCGCATACAACAGCAAGCGGTAGTCGCATAGCTTGCTGCACACGTACGGGCCGCGTTGCGGACGCTCGATGGTGATCGCCAGATCCGCCTCGCGCTTCGAGAGGCTCACGAAGCGCGGCACCGGCAGCACGTCGAAATCGATGGCGGGGTACTCGCGTTGAAAGCGCGAGAGTACGGGCGTCACGAAATAGGTGCCGAACGCTTCGGTCGACCCGATGCGAACATGGCCCGAGAGCGTTTGTCCCAGCCCGGCGACCTGCTCGCACGCCGATTGCAATGTGGTTTCCATTTGCTCGGCGTGTACGAGGAGCTGCTGACCCTCGGGCGTCAGCGCAAAGCCCGCGTTGCGCGATTTGTCGAACAACAACGTGCCCAGCGCCTGCTCCAGCGCGCGTACGCGCCGCGAGACCGTTGTGTGATCGACCCCGAGACGTTGCGCCGCAGCACTCACCCGCTGCGTTCGCGCGACCTCCAGAAAGTACCGAAGATCGTCCCAGTCGGGACGCGGCTCCGGACTCGAAGCGCCCGCGATCCCTGACAGCCGTGTTGTTGCGGTGCGAGCCATCGCCCGGTCTCCTATGTGTATTTATGCACAAAGTAGATGCAGATATTCGCTATGTAAAGCAAATTCGCACAAATACAATTTATGAGCGCTGCGCATAGACGACGGCGACAAAAGCATAAGAAACCTGAAGGAGACAAAGCGATGAAGATCAAGCCGTGGCTGCTCGCGCTGGGACTCGGCGCGGGCTTGGGGTTGACGTCGGTATCGGGTATGGCGGAGTTGCCGAACCGTCCGGTGAAGGTGGGCGTGCTGACCGATATGTCCGGCACGTATTCCGCGATGGGCGGGGCAGGGTCGGTCGTGGCGGCGCAAATGGCCATCGACGATTGTCTGGCGGCCGAATGCAAGGGCATGAAGATCGATCTGGTCTCGGCCGACAATCAGAACAAGGCCGACGTTGCCGCCAACAAGGCGCGCGAATGGTTCGATCGTGACAACGTCGACGCGATTGCCGACCTGACGAACTCTGCTGCCGCACTGGCCGTGCAGAAGCTCGCGATGGACAAGCAGCGGGTTGTGCTGTTCTCGGGCCCGGCGACCACACGGCTGACGAATGAAGATTGCTCGCCCACGGGCTTTCACTGGATGTTCGACACGTATTCCCAGTCGGCGGCTACCGCGCGTGCCGTGGTCGGCGACGGCGGCAAGTCGTGGTACTTCATCACCGTCGACTACGCATTCGGGCACTCGCTGGAGAAAGACGCCGCCGATATCGTGAAGGCGCTCGGCGGCACGGTGGTGGGCCAGTCGCGGCACCCGCTCAATGCCTCCGACTATGCGTCGTTCCTGTTGCAGGCGCAAAGCTCGAAGGCGCAGGTCGTGGCGTTGGCGAACGGCGGGCAGGACACTGTCAACGTACTCAAGCAGGCGCGTGAATTCGGCATCGTGCAACGAGGGCAGAAACTCGCTGCACTACTGGTGTTTCTGTCGGACGTTCATGCACTCGGCCTGAACACGGCGCAAGGCCTGATGTTCACCGATGGCTTCTACTGGGACTTCGACGACGCCTCGCGCACCTGGTCGGCCCGCTTCCAGAAGAAATACAAGGATCTGAAGCCGACGATGGTGCAGGCCGGCGTGTATTCGAGCGTGTTGCATTACCTGCGCGCGGTCGCGGCGTCGAAGAGTGTGGATGCGAAGGTGGTCGCGCAAAAAATGCGGGAAATGCCGATTCGCGATCCGATCATGCACAACGCGTCGATTCGCCCGGACGGCCGTGTGATCCACGACATGTACCTGTTCCGCGTGAAGTCGCCCGCCGAGTCGAAAGGCCCGTGGGACTACTACACCAAGGTCGCCACCGTGCCCGCGACAGAAGCCTTCCAGCCGTTGTCGAAATCGACCTGCTCGCTCGTGAAGACGAGCACGGCGGCCAAGTGAGCGCCGGCTGATCGCCGTGGCGCAGGCTTTGCCCCGATTGCCTATCTTGTAAGTGCCGGCGGCGCTGCGTGCCGACTTGCCGCAGCCCGCCATCCCCCCAACCCCGAATTCGTCCATTCGTTTCGATCTGGAGAGCCTGTCATGTCCCTACCTACCATTCCGCTGCTCATCGACGGCAAGCGTGTCGAGTCGAAGTCCTCGCAGTGGCGCGACGTTGTGAACCCGGCCACGCAGGAAGTCGTTGCCCGCGTGCCCTTCGCAACGACCGAGGAACTCGACGCGGCCGTGGCGTCGTCCAAGGCGGCTTACAAGAGCTGGCGCAATACCTCGCAAGCGAACCGCATGCGAGTGATGCTGCGCTTCCAGCAACTGCTGCGCGATCACACGGGCGAACTCGCCGAACTGATTACGCGTGAGCACGGCAAGACGCTGCCCGACGCCGAAGGCGAAGTCGGACGCGGTCTGGAGGTCGTTGAGCACGCCTGCTCGATCGCGTCGCTGCAATTGGGCGAGTACGCACAGAATGCCGCCGGTGGCGTCGACGTCTACACGCTGATCGAACCGCTGGGCGTTTGCGCAGGCATCACGGCCTTCAACTTCCCGGTGATGCTGCCGTGCTTCATGTTCCCGCTGGCCGTGGCAACGGGCAACACGTTCGTGCTCAAGCCGTCGGAGCAAGATCCGAGTGCCTCGCTGCGTCTGGCCGAACTGGCGCTCGAGGCCGGATTGCCGCCGGGGGTGCTCAACGTGGTGCACGGCGGCCCGGATATTGCCAATGCCATTTGCGATCATCCGGACATCAAGGCCGTGTCGTTCATTGGCTCCACCCATGTCGGCACGCACATTTATCGTCGCGCGTCGGACGCGGGCAAGCGTTGCCAGGCGATGATGGGCGCGAAGAACCATTGCGTGATTCTGCCGGACGCAGACCGTGAGCAGGCTATCAACCATTTGCTGGGCGCGGCGTTCGGTGCGGCGGGACAGCGTTGCATGGCAACGTCCGTGGCCGTGCTCGTGGGCGAGGCGCGCGAGTGGGTGCCCGAGTTGGTCGAGCGTGCGCGTGCGCTCAAGGTCGGTCCGGGCACTGATCGCAAGGCGGATCTCGGCCCGGTGGTGTCGAAGCAGGCGCGTGCCCGCATCGAGAAACTGATCGGCGCCGGCGTGGAAGAGGGCGCGAAACTGCTGCTCGACGGTCGCGGTCACGCGGTCAAGGAGGCGCCGGAAGGCAACTTCGTCGGCCCGACGATTTTCGATGGCGTGACGGCCGATATGTCGATCTATCGCGACGAGATTTTCGGCCCCGTGCTGTGCATGACCGGGGTTGATACGCTCGACGAAGCGATTGCCTTCGTCAACGCGAACCCGAACGGCAACGGCGTGGCGCTTTTCACGCAGGACGGCGGGGCGGCGCGACAGTTCCAGAACGAGATCGATGTCGGTCAGGTCGGGATCAACCTGCCGATTCCGGTGCCGGTAGCGTGGTTCAGTTTCACCGGTTCGCGTGGCTCGAAGCTTGGCGATCTGGGACCGAACGGCAAGCAGGCGATTCTGTTCTGGACGCAGACCAAGACCGTGACGGCGCGCTGGCAAGCGCGGGGTACCGGCCCGTCGGGCGTGAACACCACGATCACGCTGAAGTAATACGCCCCTTCTCACGGATTTCGGAGACAGACGATGGCTACGGAAACTCAACAAGGCGCCTTGCGTGTCGCGTTCATCGGCCTCGGCAACATGGGCGGGCCGATGGCGGCCAAACTGGTCAAAGCGGGGCATGCGGTGCGCGGCTTCGATTTGTCCGGTGCTGCCGTGGAGCGGCTTGCGGGCGCCGGTGGTCGTGCGGCAACGTCGATTGCCGACGCCGTGCGCGACGCACAGGTGGTCATCACGATGCTGCCGGCCGGCGAGCATGTGCTGGCGGCGTATGACGGCCCGGACGGTGTGCTGGCGAATGCTGCGCCAGACGCCGTGCTGATCGACAGCAGCACGGTGCCGCCGGAAATCCCCCGGCAGTTGGCGAAGCTCGCGCGCCCGGGCACGTTGCTGCTCGACGCACCGGTCTCGGGCGGTACGGCGGGCGCGGCGGCGGGCACCCTCACCTTCATGGTGGGAGGCGATGCGGCGCTTGTGGAGCGCATGCGCCCGTTGCTCGGCAATATGGGGCGTGCGATCCATCACGGTGGCCCGCTTGGCGCCGGGCAGACCCTCAAGTTGTGCAACAACATGCTGCTGGGCATTCTGATGGCCGGCACGAGCGAAGCGCTGCGTCTGGGCATCGCCAACGGGCTCGATCCGAAGGTGCTCTCGGCGGTCATGCAGCAAAGCTCGGGCCGCAACTGGACGCTGGAGGTTTATAACCCGTGTCCGGGCGTGATGGAGAATGCGGCGTCGTCGCGCGGGTACACGGGGGGCTTTGCCACCGATCTGATGGCGAAGGACTTGCGGCTGGCTCACGGGGCGGCCGAAGCCAGCAACGTAGCTACGCCATTAGGCGATCTCGCGCGGCGCATCTTCGAGGTGCATCGCGCGAATGGCCACGGGGCGCTCGATTTTTCGAGCATTTTTCAGGACCCCGTTACGCTGGTGCAGGCGCTGGACGTGAAGTAATTTGCGGCCGGCAAGACAGACGCCCGTCGGCTTTACGGCCGACGGGCGTTATTTTTTGCGCATGACGGTGGCTGACCGCCACGAGGTGGCGGGAGCCGCAATGCGGCACTCGCCGGAACCGGCCTGCGAGCGCCGGCCCGGAAAGCGTCAGCCAGCGATCATGTGGTGCAACTGATCGAGTTCCTGATTGAGCGCACGTTGTTCCTCGCCCGACAGGCCGCCACCATGTTGCGCTGCCATGTCGCGGGTTTCCTGTGCAATGGCGTCAAGGCGGCGGTGCAACTCGTAGCCACGCGGCGGCGGGTAATAGCCCTGATTCACATGATTGTCGATCTCGCGGGACTCGTTGCCGATTCGGCGCTCGATCTGCTCGCGCCGTTGCACGGCGACCGTGTGCGGGTCCGGCTCCACGACGATTCGTGCGGCGGGAGCCGGGCGGGGCGGCTCGACCACGCAACCGGACAGGCTGCCAATGACGCCCGCGAGGCCGGCGATTAGCGCGACGGCGGCCAGTCCGCGAGTCTTGCCGGGCGTGCCGGCGGGTTGAGTGCGAGAAGGGGTGCGTGGGACGTTCATGATCGTTATTGGCCCTGATGTACGCCAAGACGGCGTATTGGCATTCTCGCCACCCGTACCCGCGACGAATAGCAATGTTTCAATCGGTTGCAACCATTTCAAACCCGTCAATATGGGCGTATCATCCCGCCGCAGCGGCTCCCCCCCACAGCCTGTTCTTGCGCTCGCGAGCGCCATTTGTTGCCATGATCGTCCGCCCCAATCTGCACTGGCTGCGCATGCTTTTCGTCGTGCGCGGTTCGATCTTGCCCAAGATCGCCCCGCAGCTCATCTTCACTACGATCATTTCGATAGTTGTCACGCTTGCCCACGGGCGCGTCTTCGAATGGAAGATTCCGCTCACGTTCATTCCGTTCTCGCTGATCGGGATTACGCTTGCGATCTTTCTCGGTTTTCGTAACACCACCAGCTACGCCCGCTACTGGGAAGCGCGCATGCTCTGGGGCAGCGTGCTCAACGAGACGCGCGCACTGGCGCGTCAGTCGATGACGCTGGTATCGGACACCTCGGATTCGCCGCGCTTCGTCGCGTATCTCATCGCTTTCGTGCACGGTATGCGCCATCAGTTGCGTGGCACCGATCCCCGCGCCGACTTCGAACGGCTGCTCGGCAAGGAAGACCTGGCATGCCTCGCGCGCAAGCAGTTCAAGCCGATCACGATTCTGCTCATGGCGGGCGAGTGGCTGCGCGAGCGCCGGATGCAAGGGCAGATCGAGGCGCCGCTCGCGCAGGTCATGGAAATGCATCTGGACCGCCTCGGCGAGGCGATCGGCGGCTGCGAGCGGATCGCGACCACGCCGATCCCGTTCACCTACGGCGTGATCCTCCACCGCGTAACGTACCTCTACAGCCTGTTGCTGCCATTCGGGCTGGTCGACTCCATCGGCCCGATGACCCCGGTGATCGTGGCCTTCATCTCGTACACCTTCTTCGCGCTCGAAGCGGTTAGTGCCGAGATCGAGGAACCGTTCGGGCTGGAGCCGAACGACCTCGCACTCGACGCCATGTCCGAGACTATCGAGCAATCGTTGCGCGAGATCATTCACCGCCAGCACACCGCCCGGGTGCGCGCGCGCGACCATCACATCATTACTTGATGCTCCGATACTAAAGTACTTGCTTTAGTTTATTAAATGCCTATACTCAAGCACATGCTTGACCATGACAACGCCCTCGATCTGACCTTCCAGGCACTGGCCGATGTGTCGCGCCGCGCAATGCTCGCGCGGCTGGCGCAGGGGCCGGCGTCGGTCAGTGCGCTGGCACAGCCGCTGGCGATGTCGTTGCAGGCGGTCATGCAGCACCTGGCCGTGCTTGAGAGTGCGGGGCTGGTGCGAACGGAGAAGGCCGGCCGTGTGCGAACGTGCCGGATCGAACCCCAGGCGCTGAGTCTTGCCGAGCGGTGGATTAACCAGCGCCGTCACGAGTGGGAAGGTCATCTCGACCGATTGGGCGAGTATCTGGCCAGCCTGCCCCCCGAAGGAGCGTTTCATGAGGACAGCAAGTGAAGCAAGGGTTGAGGCACAGCCGAAGCCGCTAACGGTCGGCCGGACATACGCCACCACGCGGGAAACGGTATTTCGTGCCTGGACAACGACCGAGGCGGTGAAGCGCTGGTTTTGCCCGACCGGCTACACCGTTCCCGAAGCGGAGATCGACGCCCGCGTAGGCGGCGCTTTCGATTTGAAAATGCAATCGCCGGAAGGCGAAGCGCACTGGATTCGCGGACGCTTCATGGAGATCGACGCCCCCCGGCGTCTCGTGATCGACATGGAAGTGACCGACGCCAAGGGGCTGGCGCTGTTCGGCGCGCTCACGACGGCGTTGTTCACGGATGTGGCGCAGGGCACGCGCCTCGATGTCGAGCAACGTTATACCGTGCATGATCCTGCCTATGCCTGGATGCCCGAAGGGGCCGGCGCCGGTTGGGCTCAGACCTTGGACAAGCTCGGACGCGAGGTCATGCACGAGGCCGACGCGCCAACGCAGCGCAGCGTGGTGCATGCGACCTTCCGGATCGAGCGGCAGTACCCTGCCTCACCCGCGCGGGTCTTTCGTGCGCTGACCGAGCGAGAAGCCAAGGATCGCTGGTTCGCCACCAGTGAAGGCCTCACGGTGCTGGAGCGGTCGATGGACGCGCGACCGGGCGGTCGCGAAAGCGTGAGCGGGCGCTGGCCGAACGGCATGGTGTCTACCTTCGACGCAGTGTATTTCGATGTGGTGCCCGATACGCGGGTTGTCTATTCCTACGAAATGCATCTCGATACCCGCAAGATCTCGGTATCGCTCGCGACCATCGATTTGCGAGCAAAAGACGGCGGCACCCATCTTGTCATGACCGAGCAGGGGGCCTTTCTCGACGGTTACGACGATGCCGGTTCGCGCGAGCGCGGCACGCAGTTTCTGCTGGACGCCCTCGGTGCGTCGCTCACAGATTAAGCCGTTTCCGCCTCGTTCCCTTTCTTGCGCAACGCCGCTTTTCCTCGGCACAACGAGGGTGAGCGGCGTTTTTCATGAGCGCGTGCACCGATATGGTGCCATCGATTCTTATCGAATGACGCAATAGTTCCTCGACAAATATCGCGTTTTTCATCACGGCGGCGAGTTCTAGACTTCCTTCCATCGACGGCGCAATTCAAAACAAAGTCGTCGCAACTAGACAGGAGTTAGGAAAATGAACCGCAAGAACATCGCAATCGCCCTTATCGCCGCCGTGGCTTCGCTCGGTGCCGTTGCCAGCAACGCTGCAGAAAATGGCAACAACTATCCTGAAGTCGCCTCGCAAGGTCAGCCGCTCACGCGTGCCGACGTGCTGGCCGATCTGGCACAGGCCCGCGCTCAGGGCGTGATCCCGCACGGCGACGCCGACTATCCGGTGTATGTCGCCTCGGGCCCGGCCAAGAGCCGTACCGAAGTGAAGGCCGAACTGGCTCAGGCGCGCGCCGAAGGCCTGATGGCGCAAAACGACGTCGACTACCCGATCGTCGCCTCGCAAGGCGCGACCGCGTCGCGCGCCGACGTGAAGCAGGAACTGGCCCGCGCCCGTGCCGCTGGCGAGCTGAACGTCAGCCAAGGCAGCTAATCGTTCGCCGGCAGTCGCAGCAAACTAAAAAAGCCGCCCCGGGTGAGAAACCCGGGGCGGCTTTTTGACGTCTGGGCCTCCCTGTGGCCGGGCGCCGGTCGCGGCGCTCAGGCTTTCATGAAGCGTAGCGCGATGCGCGCGAGTCTGGGCACGAAGGTCGGGCGCAACAGGCGCTGGTCGTAGCCGCCCATGCGTCGCGCATCTTCTTCCAGACACAGCGCGATCAGCTCGCGAGGTTTGAGCGATTCGCCGATATCGGCAGTGCCGGTCGCGGGGAAGTTGGCGTCTCGCGCCACGCCGTCGGTATCGATGCCGCGTGCAATCGCCAGGCGATCCCAGATCAAGGTGACCCAGACGGCCACAACGCGTGCATAGAACCACGGGCGCTTCCAGAAGGGCAGATTGCGCCGGTGCCAGGCCACCCAGTTCGCGAAGAACAGAATGTGCCGCGCTTCTTCCTGAATGACGGGCTCGAACGTTTCGACCAGCGCTTCGGGAAAGTAGCCGGAGCGTTGGGCCGAGCGGAACAGGCCGAAGGCGACGAAGCTGTCGATGCATTCGCTGAAGCCCGTTTTCATCCATGCCCATTCGGCGTCTTTGGGCGGCGGGTAAGCCGGTTCGGGCGCGAGTTCAATGCCGTACGCCTCGACCAGTCTGGATAGCACGACCTTGTGGCGGGCTTCTTCCTCGCCGTCCATGACCAGCGCTTCGCGCAGTAACGGGTCCTGAATCGTGTTGGCGTAGGTCGCCACGCGTATCGACGCGCGACCTTCGGTCTGAACGGCAATGTCCCAGATCGGTAAGGCTGTCAGACGCCGGAGGGCGTCGGGGGCCAGCGTTGGCCAGTCGATAACGGAGGGCTTGTAAGGGTTGTGGGACTCGAGCAGCATGCGGCAAAACATGCGTTTGTGGGAGTCCGAACCAATAGGTATGGCGCCATCGACATCGTATTGCCAATGGCGCATGACATGGTCGGCCTGTGCGACGGCAACGGCTAGCGTGTCGGACATCTGGTCGGGATATCGCATGAGATATGGATCTTGTCAGCGTCTGCAAAAATCATATCACCAAGCGACGGCCGGGCGCCGTGCAGGATGCACTGCCCGGCGCGTCCGGCATGCGCTTGCGAGGCGTCAGAAAAGATACATTCCGGCAATGAAAATCACACCCGAGAACAGCAGCGCCGTCACGCAATAGCCCATGATGTCGCGCACGCCCAGACCGGCAATGGCGAGTGCGGGCAGCGCCCAGAACGGCTGCGCCATGTTTGTCCACGCTTCGCCGTAGGCAATCGCCATGGCGGCTTTGCCCATATCTGCCCCCAGGGCTTGCGCAGCGGGCATGACGAACGGACCTTGCACGACCCAGTGGCCGCCGCCCGACGGCACGGCGAAGTTGATGACGGCAGAACTGAGGAAGGCAAGCAGCGGGAATGTGTGCACGTTGGCGATTTCAATGAACCAGTTCGTGATGACGCCCGCGAGACCCGAGTGATCCATCGTTGCCTGAATGCCGGCATAGAAGGGGAACTGGATCATGATGCCGGATGCGCCGCGTGCCGCATTCGCCACGGCGCGTGCATAGGCCATTGGCGTGCGGTGCAGCAGAATGCCGATGCCGAGAAACGCAATGTTCACGGTGTCGATATCGAGCGAAAAGCCCTTGGTGATGGTGCGCAGTATGAGATATCCGGCAATCAGCGCGAACACCAGCAGCGAGAGCAGGCGGCTTTCTTCAAGCTTCTCGGCGAGCGTGGCGTCGGGGCCGAGCACGCGCTCATGGGTGGGTTCGTCGACCAGCAGCTTCGGATCGACCGTAACCACTTCGCTCGGGCGCGGCATCATCGCGCGGGCGAGCAACGGCAGCATGACGATCAGGCCGATCGTGATGAAAGCGTTGTAACCGGTAAAGAGCGTTTGCGAGACGGGAATCAGGCCGACGACCTTTTCCATCGGATTACCATGCGTTGCCGCCACGAGCGGCACCGACCCGGACAATCCGCCATGCCACGTCAGAAACCCCATGTAGGCGCACGCGACGAGCAGACGATAATCGGTGCCCTTCACCTGACGCGCGACTTCGCGCGCGAACATGGCCCCGAGCACAAGACCGAAGCCCCAGTTGATCGCACATGCCACGCCGGCGAGCAGCGCAACCATCATCGTGGCCTGTGCCGGGGAGCGGGCCGAACCGGCCAGTGCCGCCATGGCGCGCTTCATCGGTGCAGAGCTGGCAAGGGCGTGGCCCGTTACCAGAATCATTGCCATCTGCATTGAAAATGCGAGCAGATTCCAGAATCCCGAGCCCCACAACAGCACGAGATCACCCGGCGTCTTGGGCGTGAAACCCAAGGCCAGTGCGAAGGTAATGATGGTGAGGAAAATGGCGAAGATGAGCGGGTCGGGCAAAAAGCGATGCACTACCTGCGTGAAAAAACGGGAAATACTCTTGACCACAGTTGCCTCTTCCTTATTGTTAACATATTAATTTCGGCATTCTGCCACGCGTTCACGGCAAGGGCATGACGTAAAACTGCGTAATGTCAAAGCGGCGGCGCGTGTGGCATGCGCGGGGCGGCGTGGTGCGCCCGGTTGTGAAATATTTGGTAATTGTTGCAGCGCGTGCAACGCAGGTATTCGCCGACGCAGGTATATCGGCGACACACAGATGCTTACACTGTGGAGTCCGCTGTGGCTGTTTCGCAGCTTTTTGCACTGGACTCATCATGACGCTGACCCTTGAGCAACTCTTCCCGCAGCATCGTCCCGAAGGTGACGCCGTAGCGACGGCGCTCGACAGCCACGCCGTAGTACAGGCGCTGTCGCTGGCCTGCGCCGAGCATCCGCTCGTCTTGCTGCGCATGATGTACCCGGCCACCGATGCGAACACGCACCGCAGCCGCGACGAACTCGCGGAGGTGCTGCACCGCCACGGGCTGCATCAGGTCGCGGGGTTGATCGAAGAGGAATCGCCGTATCTGATGTTCACGTCGGCCGAGCATGCGCATCTCACGCTCGTGGAGATTCGCCGCTACTCGGCGGCTATCGCCGTGCATCTCTACTACCGCGGGCTCGCGGGCAGCGATGCCGAGGCGCGGTTGCGTGCCGATGCGACCGCACCGGCCGAAGGGCATTTCCGTCCGTTCGACGGTTTCGCCCGCGCCATGTAACGGCGTTGGCAACGCGCCCCCGGGGACGCTGCCGGCCGGAGGTTCAGGCGCGGTCGTCTTCGCGGGCGGATGTGTCGCCGGCCGGCGGGGGCTTCGTGGCGGACGACGGGGTTGGCGAAGGTGTCATGTCGGGCGCCGTCTCGCCGTCCCAGCCGAAGGTGACCTGCCGCTGCGCGCGACGCTGTTCGCGCTCGCGCGTCATCTGCTCTTCGAACTGGCGGCGGCCCTCCTTCGCCGTGGCGATCATCTTGTTGCGATCCTGATACGAAGGATACATTTCGTCGGTCAGCTGGAGATTGGCACGACGAAATGCCATCGTCGCCTCGCGCGCTTCCGCTGCCGGCCAGCCCAGCGCTTCAAGGACCGAGCGCGCGCTGCGCAGCGACGACTCGAAGACTTCCCGCTCGATGTGCTTCACACCGCGATCGCGAAGCTGGAACAGGTGGCCGACATTCCGTGCCCGGGCCACGACCGGAACGTCGGGAAAGTTCTCGCGCATCAGATCGACGATCTCGAGCGATTGATCGACGTCGTCGACCGCCACGACAACGGCTCGCGCTTGTGCGACTCCCGCAATACGCAGCAGATCGAGACGCGTGGCGTCGCCATAGAACACGCGAAAGCCGATCTGGCGCAGGCTCTCGATGGTGTCGGGGTCGTGATCGAGCACAGTAATCGACACGCCTTGCGGCACTAACGCGCGGCCGACGATCTGACCGTAGCGGCCGAAGCCGCAGATCACGACGCTGGCCGATTGCGGCTCGGCAATTTCCTTCATACGCGGCGATCCCTTCAGGCTGTAGCGCGGCAACAGCCATTTGTCGATGGCCACGAGCAGCAGCGGCGAGATCAGCATTGACAGCGCGACGGCACCGATCAGAAACGACGACACCGCCGGCGGCAACACCTGCGGTCCTGCCGACTGAAACACCACAAACGCGAATTCGCCGCCCTGCGCGAGCAGTAGTGTGAAGATCGGCCGCTCCTGATAAGGCAGTTGCATCAATCGCGACACACCGTAGATGGCAAGACCCTTCAGCGCCATAAAGCCGACGACGACGGCGATCATGCGCAGCGGTTGCGCGAGCAGAACGCCGAAGTCGATGCTCATGCCGACCGCGATGAAGAACAGCCCGAGCAGCAGGCCCTTGAACGGTTCGATATCGGTTTCCAGCTCGCGGCGGTATTCGCTCTCGGCGAGCAGCACGCCGGCCAGGAAGGCACCGAGCGCCATCGACAGGCCGACCCACTGCATTAACGCGGCGATGGCCACGACCAGCAGCAGCGATGCTGCCGTGAAAATTTCGGGTGTGCGGCTGTTGGCGATCCAGCGTAGCAGCGGGCGCAACGCGAGGCGGCCGCCGAGAATGATCGCGGCAATCACGCCCACGATCTTCAGCGCTTCGAGCGCGCGCGCCGTGCCCGTCATGACATGGCTGTCGACGGAATTGGCGAGCAGGGGCAGCAACGCGAGAATCGGAATGGCGGCCACGTCCTGAAACAGCAGGATCGAGAAGCCGGCCTGACCGCTGGGGGTGGCGAGAAGGTTGCGCTCTGCCATGACCTGCAAGGCGATCGCTGTGGATGACAACGCGAGACCGAGCGCCGCAACGAGTGCAATGCGCCACGGCGCGCCTAATGCAATGCCCACCCCGAAGAGCAGCACGGCGCAGCCCAGCACCTGTGCGGAACCCCATCCGAAGATCGGTCGTCGCAGATTCCACAGACGCCGCGGTTCCAGTTCAAGGCCCACGAGGAACAACATCAGCACCACGCCGAACTCGGCGAAGTGCAGCACGTCTTCCACGCGCGAGACGAGACCGAGGCCCCACGGGCCGATGGCGATCCCGGCGGCGAGATAACCGATGATCGCGCCAAGCCCCAACGCACGAGACAGCGGCACGACGATGACCGCTGCTGCCAGGTAAATCAGGCTGGCGAGCAGCCAGGCGGGCACATGTTCCATCAGGCGGCGCTCCCGGTTGCGGCGTTTGAGGGGGTGTCACTGCCCGATGCGCCGCGCGGGCGATCCGTGGCCGGAATGTCCTGACATTCGGCGGCGTCTGCCATCGAGAGCAGCTCCGGCCACTGCGGGTACGTTGCCAACCGTCCGGCGAATTCGCTCACGTGAGCGTCGAGGGTGGCATCGTTGCTGCGCCGTGCGCCGTAAAACACATGGGGCGGAAGGAATCGCATGCCGCACAGGCGCGCCGTTTGTTCGTAGGCCGGCAGGAACGCCGAGAAGTCATGCTGGTTGTAGCCCTCGGGACGGTAGCTCGTGGCCGGGCCGCCGGTGCTGGCCACGAGCCACAAATCCTTGTTGGCGAGCGCGTGGCCGTCGTGGCCATAGGCCCAGCCCCACGACAGCACGTCGTCGAGCCAGAGCTTTTGCAATGGCGGCATGCTGTACCAATAGATCGGATGCACCAGCACGATCAGGTCGGCGCGGGCGACGCGTCGTTGTTCGGCTGCGACATCGATGCTGAAGTCGGGATACGTCGAGTACAGATCGTTGACGTCGACACCGGCGATGCTGCGCGCGGCGTCGAGCAGGCGGCGATTCACGCGCGAGTCGCGCCAGCGCGGGTGCGCCACGATGACATAGACGGCGCGCTCCGGCACACCGGCGCGGGTCGCGGCATCGGAGTCCTGGGAGGCGAGCGAGAGACGGGTGGATGCGGGGGCGGTCATGCGGGGGAGGATACCGCATTCATATGACGCGCTGCATCGCCGCGTTGAGTGTGGCAAAGGGGGCAAATGCCGTGCCCGGTTAAAGACTGCGGTAGCGAAAGCCGTTAAGTGTGGATAAGCTCAGTTCAGCACGATTCAGCTTTCGAGAGACGCGATGCGCCGCCGGGCGTGCCGCGCTCAAAAGGACAGATAACAAGAACTTTCGCGTCAGCGCGGCTTCAACGCACGCGCCTGCGCCATACCGACATGTCGCCGCAAGCCTTTCGTACTACCGTCAATCTGATCTATCACGGCCGCAACGTGGCACTCGCGCTGTTGCTCGTGGCGTTGCTCTACAACCAGACGTTCTGGGTCTTCGCGAGTGCCGTTGCGGCGGCACTGTGCACCGGCGCGCTGCGTGAAGCCGCCCGTATGCCGCAAGAGGAGGAGTTGCCACCGCGTCCGCTCGTCATTCAGGTGTTGCGCATTTCCGTGCCGCTGTTGCTCACCATGTTCGCGATCGGCTACGGCGCGGTGTGGCTCAATCGCAATTTCGGCTGACCCCCGTTTGACGGCGGGCAGACCATGAGGAGCGGTATCGAACGGTGACCAATGCTGGCCAACGGGTGCGGTTTCCCGGCCCGTCGGCCACGCGCGCGTTACATCATTTGACGAACTGGATATCGTTCGGCGCCTGAGGCGGAAGCTTCACCGCCAGCACCTTGAATTCCCCACTGGTGTTCTGCGACCCCGCGTGCACCGTGCCGCGCGGAATGACGATCAGGTCGCCCGGATGCACCTCGCGTTGCTGGTCGCCCAGCCAGAAGGTGCCACTACCGGAAATCACATATTGAATTTCATCGGTGTCCTGATGGGTGTGACGCGGCACGTTGCCGCTCTGCACGGCGATCGTGCCGTTGGGCGTGGCGACCAGGGTACGGGTTCGCAGCGTGCCGACATTGGGCACGAGCTTGCCGATCTGTTCGTCGGTCATGGCGCCAACGTCGATGATCTGGGCAGTCAGCGCGGTGGCTTGTGCCATCGCGCCGGGCATCAGGTGGGAAGAGAGGAAGCCCGCGGCGAACGCGGCGGGTACGGCGGCAAGCAGGACATAGCGACGCATGTTTTTTTCCTTTGCAGGGACGTGATGAAACGACAGCAAGGGGAGTCACGGACGAACGACTTGCGTGATGCGGGAAAGACGGAACCCGCCGTGACGGCGGGGAAGGCTCGCGGCACATTGGCGTGTGCCGCGAGCCTTGTGACGGACTATACGCGTTCCCGCGCCGTGGCGCGAGACGGTACCACCGGTGCGAGGGCGATCAGGATTGCGTGTGCGGGGCTTCGCCATGCTTGTGCAGCAGGGCGTTGCGACGGGCGTATGTGAAGTAGATCACCATGCCGATCACGAGCCACACGACGAAGGCGATCCAGGTGGCCGCTTGCAGGTGCGCCATCAGGAACAGGCACAGACCGGCGGAGATAAGCGGCACGACGGGGGCGCCCGGCACACGGAACGCGCGCGGCAGGTCCGGACGCGTGCGGCGCAGCACCAGTACGGCCACCGAAACCAGCGCGAATGCCGACAGCGTGCCGATATTGATCAACTCGGCGAGAACGCCCAGCGGCACGAAGCCGGCAATGACGGCGAACACCACGCCGATGATCCACGTGCCCGCAAACGGCGTTTTGTGCTTCGGGTGGATGCTTGAGAGCATCGGCGGCAGCAGGCCGTCGCGCGACATGGCGTAGGTAATGCGCGTCTGGCCGTAGGTCATCACCAGGATCACGGTTGTCATGCCGAGAATCGCACCCAGATCGACGAAGCCTGCGACCCAGTTCTGCCCGGCGAACTGCAAAGCCAGCGACACCGGATGGTCAACGCCTGCGAACTGCGCGAAGGGCACGATGCCGGTCATGATCGCAGCGACCGACACGTACAACAGCGTACAGACAATGAGCGAGCCGATGATGCCGATCGGCAGGTCGCGCCCCGGATTGCGAACTTCTTCGGCGGCCGACGTCACGGCGTCGAAGCCGATGAAGGCGAAGAACACGAGGGCCGCCGCGTTGAACATGCCGCTCGTGCCGAATGGCATGAACGGGGTCCAGTTGGCCGGCTTCACATGCCACACGCCCACGGCGATGAACAGCAGCACCACGCCGATCTTGATCGCCACCATCACGTTGTTGATACGGGCGGATTCGCGCACCCCGTACGACAGCACCCATGTGATGAGCAGCATGATGACGACGGCCGGCAGATTGATGAACGTCGAGACACCCGGCACACTGCCCGGCGCCGCCGTAATGGCCGCCGGCAGGTGCAGACCGAAGCCTGCCGCGAGCGACTGGAAGTAGCCCGACCAGCCGACCGACACGGCGGACGACGCCAGCCCGTACTCGAGCATCAGATCCCAGCCGATGATCCACGCGACGATTTCGCCGAGCGTGGCGTAGCTGTACGTGTAGATCGAGCCGGAGACGGGAATCGTCGAGGCGAACTCGGCGTAGCACAGCGCGGCGAAGCCGCATGCCATGGCCGCGATGATGAACGAGACGGTGAGGGCAGGGCCCGCAGTGAGGGCGCCGGTTCCTGTGAGGACGAAAATGCCGGTGCCGATGATGGCACCGATGCCCATCAGGACGAGATCGACCGGGCCCAGCACTTTCTTGAGACTGCCGGTACGGCTGGCGACCAGCATGTTCTCGATGTTTTTGGTTCTAAAAAGACTCATGACCTGCAAAAGGTTCCTGCAACGTGTACCTCTGGCGTTCGCGTTGTGCGCACCATTGGGGGAATACGCGGAAGACATGTTCCGCGACCTGGCTGCAAGGGCACCCCGGGCTTGTGGCCGCTCGTTCCCATGCCTGGCGGATCGCCACAGGGCTTCACGAACCACGTCACTGCGCTAACGCCGCCGGTGCGTCGGGCACAGGCGTTCGGGCCGTCAACGGCGTGCGCGGATAGCGCGCGCCGAATGCGGCGTGGCGATAGGCAACCACGACGTGCGAAGCGCACGCCGGGGCGGGACAAACACGATCGAGACTTACGGAGGATCCTGCCGGACTGCCGTGACCGTCGCGGTTTTCGCAACGGCACACCGGAGAAAGTGGGTCTGCAATGTGAGAGCCACGTCGACGCGGGGCATCGGACGGGGCAAGGGCTCGCTGTCCTGCGGTCCGGCCATCGGTACCTGATCGGCACCTCCGCCTGGCCGGAATTGCTCGCATTTTAAGCGTATTTCCTTACGCTCGTGCAGCGGTTGCTGAATTTGGGGTCACATCGGTGGGGGAACGACGGAGAAACGGGACGCAACGGGGGAGCGCATCGGCCGAACGCGCTGTCTGACGGGCAGCGCCTCCGGCCGGCGTGTCGTGACGATGTCAGCGATTCGGCCCACCGGGGCCCCCGCCGCCATGATTGCCGCCGGGCGGACGGCCTCCATGTCCGCCCCCGTGGCCGCTCCCATGTCCGCCGCTATGTGCGCCCCCATGTCCGCCCCCATGTCCGCCCCCATGTCCGCCGCCGCCGGGGGGACGCGGGCCGTGACCTCCACCGCCGCCCGGCGGGCGAGGGCCAGGACCGGCCCCATGGCCCGGAGGACGCGGTCCCGGCCCATGACCCGCGCCGTGCCCGGGGGGACGCGGCCCCGGGCCTGGGGAGTGCCCGGGAGGCCGGCCCCCTCCCCACGACGGCGGGCGAGGGCCGGGTGGCGGGCGATGCCAGTAGCGCTGATCGTGGTACCACGGGCGATTGCGGTAATAGTTGCCCCAATACGCCCCGATGGAGAAGGTCACAACCGGCAGACCGATCATCGTGCCGTAGTTGAGCACTGGCACCGGATTACCTTGATACGGATAGCTGAGCAGTGCTGCATAGATCCAGCCGCGTGTGCCGGGCAGACCGATGTCGCACCACGAGTAATCGGATAAGCAGCCATAGACCGTTACCGGCATCCCCGACCCCGCCTGGGCGACGACCGGATAGTCCACCGCCGGGCCCGCCCGCACATTGGCCGACGAATTGATCACCGCTTGTCCCGACTGCGCCGACGCCATGTCAGGCAGCGCAACCAGCGTTGTTGCGCCCGCGAGCACGAGCGGCAAAGTCCATTTGTTCATGTTCGTCTCCCTGTCATGACCATGCTTCGGTGCAGCAAGGCATCGATGAGCGTGCCCGGCAATCCTGCTGCGCGGGCAAACGCAGGGCATCCCTGCCTGCATGTCGATTCGACCGGACGTATCGGCAGTTGGTTTGCCGTCACGCGTAACGAAACACGCCGGCAATATTTGCTGGCGTTACGAGACTTACAAATTGCACCGCCCCGCAGCGTTGGAGCACCTGACGGAAGACCCGTGCGGGCGGCTTGCGAGCGCAATGGCCGCGGGCAGCATCCGTGCCCGGGTCAGTAACAAGTTGTGCGGCGTGTTCGCCGGGCATCGCCTGATTGAGCGTGCGCGCCGATCACGCCGCCTTGCGTCACGCGATCAGTACAGCACGACCGAGCGAATCGACTCGCCGCGCTTCATCAGATCGAAGCCTTCGTTGATCTGATCGAGACGCAGGGTGTGCGTAATGAGATCGTCGATGTTGATCTTCCCTTCCATGTACCAGTCGACGATCTTCGGCACATCGGTGCGCCCGCGCGCGCCGCCAAACGCCGAGCCCTTCCACTCGCGGCCCGTCACCAGTTGGAACGGACGCGTGCTGATTTCCTGACCGGCAGCGGCCACGCCGATGATGAACGACTGGCCCCAGCCTTTGTGGCAGCACTCCAGCGCCTGACGCATGGTCGTTACGTTGCCGATGCACTCGAACGAGTAATCGGCGCCGCCGTCGGTCAGTTGCACGATGGTGTCGACAACGTTTTCGACATCCTTCGGGTTGATGAAATGAGTCATGCCGAACTTCTTGGCGAGTTCCACCCGTCCCGGGTTGATGTCGACACCGATGATCTTGTCGGCGCCGACCATCTTGGCGCCCTGAATCACGTTCAGGCCAATGCCGCCGAGGCCGAACACCACCACGTTGGCGCCCGCTTCGACCTTCGCCGAGTAGACGACGGCGCCCACGCCGGTCGTTACGCCGCAGCCGATGTAGCAGACTTTGTCGAAGGGGGCGTCGGAGCGCACCTTGGCGACGGCGATCTCCGGCACGACGATGTAGTTCGAGAACGTAGACGTGCCCATGTAGTGGAAGATGGGCTTGCCGTCGAGCGAGAAGCGCGAGGTGGCGTCGGGCATCAGGCCGCGGCCCTGCGTGCTGCGGATCGCCTGACACAGGTTGGTCTTGCGCGACAGGCAGAACTTGCATTGACGGCATTCCGGCGTGTACAGCGGAATGACGTGATCGTCTTTCTTCAGCGTGGTCACGCCCGGGCCGACATCGACGATCACACCGGCACCCTCGTGGCCGAGAATGGCCGGAAAGATGCCTTCCGGATCGGCGCCGGAGAGTGTGTAGTAGTCCGTATGGCAGATGCCGGTGGCCTTGACCTCGATCAGTACCTCGCCGGCGCGCGGCCCTTCCAGATCGACTTCCTCGATGGTCAGGGGTTTGCCCGCTTCCCAGGCAATGGCGGCTTTGGTTTTCATGGCGATATTCCTCGTTGCAACGTCGTTCGGGGGAATCCCTTCGCGACGTACCATACCGCGTTCTAAAGTCGCGCGCGAGTCTTGACACGCCATGTCGACGGAAAAAGCGGGGCCGGACCCAAAAATTACCGGCCTTCCGCTGACGAGGGGTTGGCCGTCGGCTCGTAGATCGTGAGAGGCCCGCAGTTCTCCTCGGTCACGAAAAACGCCAGCAGACGTGCCGGATGCACCGGATCGGGGTTCTCGGTCATGGTGTGCAGCGTGCCCGGCGGTTCGAACCACGTCTGATTGGCGTGATACGTGACCGGGGCTTCGGCATTCAACTGAGAGCGAATGGTGCCTTCCAGCACGACCGCCGTCACTGTCCCGGGATGGCGATGCGCAGGCGTGAAGGCGAGCGGCGGAAACGCTACGATGGCGGTGGTCACCGATTTACCCGGGGCGTTGGCAAGCGGCTCGCACGACAGCGGCTGGACGATCGTGGATGGGCGGACCGCGGCGCCGCCGCCATTGGCGACCGTGGCCATCGGGGCGGGCTGAGACGATGCACTGGACGGCGAGAAGCGCTCCGAGAGCGTGTGGTTGGCGCTGATCGTCAATGAGCACAGGGCGTCGAACCAGCCGGGCAGGGCGCGTTGTGCGGGCGGGGTGAGTGCGAGACCGATGGCGGCCACGGCCAGTGCGGCAAGTGTGGCGGCGGTGCGGTTGGCCGAAGGGCTGGCAGATCGCCGCGGACGCGGCAGTTTGGACAAGGGCAGCATGGCGGTTTCTCTGGACGGGACTTCAGCTTAGGGAAGCGATGTCCCGTCCGGTAGCGCCAAAATTTGGCAATTCAACTAGGCCATCAAGTGCCCCTCAGTCTGCGCATCAGCGGCGGGCGCCGCTGCCCAGCGGTGCCAGGATGTGATAGAAGCCGTGAATGTCGACAGGGCGTGCGAACCAATAGCCTTGCGCCTCGTCGCAGCCCAGTTCCGTGAGCCGTTGCGCCTGCGCCGGAGTCTCCACGCCCTCGGCCGTCACGCGTAGCCCGAGGGAGTGGGCCATGGCGATGACCGCACTGACGATGGCATGGCTTGGTGCGTGCGTCAGCATGTTGCGCACGAAGGTCTGATCGATCTTCAGGCGATGGACGGGGAAGCGCGTCAGGTACGCAAGGCTGGCGTAGCCGGTGCCGAAGTCGTCGACGGCGATTTCCACCCCCATGTCGTGCAGCGAGCGCAGGCAGCCGACGGCGGCGCTGGAGTCCCCGAGCAGTAAGGTCTCCGTGATTTCGATCTCCAGATAGCGTGGCTCGAGCGCGTGAGTGTTCAGGGCGCGCTCGATCAGGCCGACGACGTCCTGACGTGCGAACTGTTGTGCCGACACGTTCACCGAGATACGCGGCAGTTGCCCGCAACGCCGCAGCAGTCGGCTGGCTTCGCGACAGGCCGTATCGATGACCCACTCGCCCAGCGGCAAAATCAGCCCGGCGGTTTCTGCAATCGGTATGAATTCGGCCGGACCGACAGGACCCAGGGACGGGTGGCGCCAGCGCAACAACGCTTCGGCATTACGAATTTCACCGTTGGCCAGACTGACTTGGGGTTGGTAGACGAGATGGAGTTGCGAATGCGCTTGCTCATGCACCGCGACGCGCAGCAGGCTCTCGAGTTCGTTGCGGCGCTGCGCTTGCGCGTCCATCTCGCTGCTGAAGAAACGTAATCCGCCGCCGGCGGCGCTGGCAATGCCGAGCGCGACATGGGCCCGGCGCAACAGCGTTTCGGGCGTGTCGCCGTGTTCGGGGTAGCTGACCGCCCCGATGCTCGCGTCGAGCGCGACGGAATTTGGCTCGACGTCCACCCATTGGGCGAGCCGGGCCTGAATCCGCGACGCCAGCAAACGGGCATCATCGCCCGTTTCATTGGTGACGATCACGAACTGACTGCCGCCCAGGCAGGCGAGTGCGTCTTCGGGGCCGCTCGCTTCGCGCAACCGTTCCGCAGCGATGCGCAGCGCCAACTCGGCGGTCGGCGGGCCAAAGGTGCTTCGGAGTTTGCGCAGGTGATCGAGTTCGAGCAATAAAACCGTCAGCCCGACCTTTTGATGAGCGCAACGATGAATCGCCAGTTCGAGTCGTTCGTTGAGCAAGGTCTGGTTGGGGAGGCGGGTGACCGGGTCGTGATGCGTGACGTACCAAAGCCGCGACGCCACCTGTACCTGTTGCGAGAGGTCGAGCACGATGCCGACCCAGCGCCGTTCGCCCGGGGCGTGTTCGACGCAGGAAAGCGCCAACCGGATCGGCAGCCAACTACGCAGGTGGGTCAGCAGATGCCATTCGTCGTCATACGGTACGGCTTCGCTGGCCGACAGGCTGGCCAGTGCGGGCAGACGGCGGCGGGCGAGCTCTGAAGGGTCGAGCAACGAGAGGAAGCTGCGCTTGCCCAGCAGGTCGGCCGGCCGGTAGCCCGTCAGGCGAGTGAATGCGGTGTTCATGCGCTCGATCATGCCGTCGTCGGTACAGACGAACATGGCATACGGTGCGCTGTCGAGCGCGGCACGGCTCAACTCGACCTGGATGTCGGGTACCCGACGAGGCACCGGATCGTTCATGCCGGTGTCTCCCGAAAGCCGGTCTGGCCGGAATTCAGGAACGTCATGCAACACCTCCCTGGCGTCGCGATTTTTATCTCGATAATCGAGCGATCGGCTCGCGCGATTCCCTTTGTTTATCAATTGGTTATAAGCGCAATTCTGCCACGGGGAAAGGAGGTGCGGACAAGGGAAAACGCGGGGGGGTGAAGGGGTTCCGAAAACGCCTCGGTACGCGCATGCTGTGCATGGTTGCCCGGCAACGAAAGGTGTTGAACCGCAGTCGCAAGCGACAGCAAACTATCCGCTCACTCCGGTTCCGGCCATCTCGTTCATATGGCCTGCGGGCGGCCCGTTCGGTATGATGCGGCCTGATTCAAGCGGGGGACTGTGCGAACGCGTGCACGGGACAGGGTGTGCATGTCCGCCCCCGATTCACTTTTCGGCAAAGGAAGACAGCGTTGCATTGCGTCTGGACATCGACAAGCGGTATGGCACGAAGCAACTGGCGCGAGCGCCGGTCGCCTCACCGTCTGCATGTGCGTTTTGCGTGCCTGCTGCTGCTCGTTTGCTGGGCAGCACTCGGCAATGCCGTCGCG
Organism: Pandoraea apista; assembly: GCF_001465595.2. Classification (NCBI taxonomy): domain Bacteria; kingdom Pseudomonadati; phylum Pseudomonadota; class Betaproteobacteria; order Burkholderiales; family Burkholderiaceae; genus Pandoraea; species Pandoraea apista. The sequence continues at coordinate 1,027,666 of NZ_CP013481.2, forward strand.
CAGACGCCCGAGCTCACCACACCCGCTGCGGCGAATACCGCCAATACAGCCAGCACGCGGGACGCCAACGTGCGACAAGTGGTGCTCGGCATTATCAGCTTTACCCGCTGGCCGACACCCCCGGCCAAAGTGCGCCTGTGCGTGAGCGGTAACACCGAATACGCGCGCGACCTGCTCTCGGGATCGTTGCCGAGCAGTGGTCTGCCGGTCGAGGCGCAACGCATGTCGGTTGCCGAACCCGCAATTGGTTCGCAGTGCGACGTGTTATATCTCGGTACCATGACGGACGCCGAGCGCCGGCAAGTGCTGGCGAATATTGCCGGTCACCCTGTTTTGACCATCAGCGAGCGAAACGACTCGTGTACGGCGGGGGCGATGTTCTGTCTGAACGTCGACCCCGATCGGGTGACCTTCGACATTAACCTCGACACCGTCGCGCGCAGCGGTGTACGTGTCCACCCCAACGTGCTGAAGCTGGCGCGAAAGCCGGGGACACCATGACGACTCCACGCCCCCCAACCCCCCCTATGCCTCCTGGTCAAGGCGAACCCGTCGCCGGGTTGCTGCCGCCCCTCATTTCCTCCGACATGCCGGCCGATGGCGATCATGAGCCGCCGCCTGCCGCGCGGCCAGCCATGATGCAAGCGTCGGGTCGCCACCGTCGACCGTCGTTGCAGCGCGTGTTGCGCCGCACGCATTTGCGCCTGGCCGTCTCCGCAGTGGTGCTGGCGGCCGTTGCGCTCTCGCTGGTTGCGTGGCTCGCATTGCGCGCGTATGCCGAAAACAACCTGATGCTTATCGGGCGCTCGCTTGCCTATACCGCAGAGGCGGCGGTCGTGTTCGGAGACCGCGTCGCCGCGCAAGAGGCGATTGCGACGATCGCCAACGATGAAGATGTCTTTCAGGTGCGCGTGCTCGACGCGAGCAATGCGCAGTTTGCGCTGTGGCGCAGGCGCGATGGCAGTACGCTTGCACAAGTCGAACGCATGGTGGCCGATATTGCGCTGCCCGGCCCGGTTACGCTGCCGATACGTCACGACGCCAAGGTTGTCGGCTATGTCGAAGTGCAGGGCGAGGGGCATCAGTTCTTCGTTTTCCTGCTTAGTGGTGTGGGCGGGATGCTGGCCTGCCTGCTGGTAACGTTTGCGGTGTCGAACGTGCTGGCAAAGCGAATGCATCGCGATATCGTCAAGCCGTTGCGCGCACTTGCCGAAGTGGCGCACGCGGTGCGCCGCGAGCGGGCGTTCCACCAGCTCGTGGCCGCCACGCCGCTGGCCGAACTCAAGGAACTTGGCGATGACTTCAACGCGCTGCTCGACGAATTCGAGGGATGGCAAAATCACTTACGCGCGCAGAACGCCACGCTTGCGCATCAGGCAAATCACGATCCGCTGACGGGGCTGCCGAACCGGTCGTATTTCGAATCGAAACTTGCGCAAGCGCTGGCCGATGCGCACGACCTTGGGACACACGTTGCGTTGTTGTATCTCGATAGCGACCGCTTCAAGGAAATCAACGACCAGCTGGGGCACGGTGCCGGCGACGCCGTGCTCGTGGCGATTGCCGAGCGTTTGCGCCAGCCGTTGCGCGAGGGCGATCTGGTGGCGCGTCTGGGCGGCGACGAATTCGCCGTCATGCTGCCGGGGGTGCGACAGACCTCGAATGCGGTGCGGCTCGCGCAAAGCCTGCTGGTGGCAATGGAAAAGCCGGTGACGCTGCCCGATGGCGGCGAAATCGTGACATCGATGAGTATCGGCGTGGCGTTGTACCCGACCCACGCCAACGACGCGCCCGCACTATTACGCGTAGCGGACGCGGCAATGTATCAGGCCAAGCGTGCCGGCGTAGGCACATGGCATGTTGCGGAAAGCCCCAAGAGATAAGGTGGCGCGCAGCACGTAAGCTGAAAGACACCATCAACATAAATGACGGCCGGATTACACAACGCAATGGGGAATTGGTATTGGACTTCGCTGTTGATACACACGATTCACACTCACGCCCGCTGAGCCACGCGCTCGCGGCCGCTTTCGTTCGCGCCTTGGCCCGCGGGATACCCCTGGCGCGCAGGTTCCTCGGGATCGTTTGCCTGCTGGGCTTCGGTGCGCTGGCCGGTTGTCAGACCACGCCCGTCCACGGACTGACCCCCGAGCAGATCGCGGCGCTGAAGGCCGAAGGTTTCAAACAGACCGACGAAGGCTGGGAGTTCGGTATGTCCGACACCGTGCTCTTCGATTCCGATCAGTTCATGGTGCGTGAGTCTGCACGGCAGACCGTCTCGCGTATCGGTAAAACGTTGGTGAAGGTCGGGCTGAACGAGGTTCGCATCTATGGCTATACCGACTCGTTGGGAAGCGACACGTACAACGAACAGCTCTCGGCACGCCGTGCCGACGCCGTTGCCGGTGTGCTGGTCGAGGCGGGCATGCAACGCGCGGGCATTCAGACGATCGGCGCCGGCAAGCGTAATCCGGTCGCGGATAACAGCACGCCCGCGGGCCGTGCGCAGAACCGGCGCGTCGCGATCGTCATTTCCACGCGCTGAGTGTTTTCGGGATGCCGGGTTTCGACACGCCAAACCGCGTGTCGCCCGGTGCACACGAGCAGTACGTCAGCGTTTGGCACGGGCCACAATCAGGCACAATGGCGGCTGTCGCCGGTCGAATCCGGCCGAATTGCCTACGTTGTCCCGATGCTCCCGACGTCTCTGATCCACCGGTCCTCTTCCGCCGACGGTATGCGCCGAACGCTTCGTGCATCCTGTGCATCCCGTGCCCTTCGCGCACTGAGGGCGACGCTGAGCGGCGCGTGCTTCGCGCTCGCGATCATGGGCGTGCCGTCGTCGGTCCTCGCGCAGAACGCCCGCGTCGGCGCGTGGGCGACGGCGCCGCAAGCGGTAGCGCAGCATCCGGCAGCCCCGTCGTTCAATCGGGCGCCGGCCGCAGGCGGACGCACCGTCCGTCAGATCGTCTATCCCACCCTCTCCGGCAACGACGTTCGGGTGCGTTTCTCTAACGCCTATGGCACGCAGCCGCTGATGATCGAGCGTGCGAGCCTCGCGATATCTTCGCGGGGCGCGGCCATTAACGCCGACAGCGTCCGGCTGTTGACGTTCGGGGGGCAGCCGACGGCGAAGATCGCGCCCGGCGCGTCGCTCGAAAGCGACCCGCTGCCGTTCGCCGTGCGTGCCGGAACGCCACTGGCGGTCAGCCTCTTTACACGTGAGTCCCAGCCGCCGACGACGTGGCACAAGATCGCGCAGCAGACTGCATTTCTGAGCGGCACAGGCGATTTCGTCGACGCGGCGCAGGCGTCGGTATTTCCCACTCGTTTCACGAACACGCTATGGCTCGCCGGGCTCAGTGTCGTGCCGGACACCCCCGCGTACGCCATTGTCGCTATCGGCGACTCGATCACGGACGGCATGCGTAGCACGTTGAACGCTAACCGGCGCTGGCCGGACGGGCTGGCGCGGCGGCTGGAGAGTGCCGGGCGGCGCGACGTTGCGGTGCTCAATCTCGGTATCAGCGGTAATCGTCTGCTGCATGATTCGGCCTGCTACGGCGAGCGTCTCGTCGCGCGTTTCCGCCGCGATGCGCTGGAGCAACCGGGCGTGCGAACCGTCATTGTGCAGATCGGTATCAACGACATCAACTTCGGCTACGTGCCACCCCACGGCGGTCTCGACTGCGACGTGCCCCATGTGATCGTGACCGCGCCGGAAATGATTGCCGGATATCAGGCGCTGATCGCCGCGGCACGCGCGCGCAACGTCCGCATACTCGGAACGACGATTCCACCGGGTAAGCTGCCGCCCGAGCGAGAGGCCGTGCGTGAGGCTGTCAATCAATGGGTGCGTACGGGCGGTGCGTTCGATGGCGTTATCGATTTCGATGCTGCCCTGCGCGATCCGGCGCAGCCCACGCGTATGTTGCCGCGTCTGGATAGCGGCGACGGCACGCACCCGAGCGATGCCGGCTACGCCGCCATGGCGGATGCCGTATCGCTGCCGCTGGTGCTCGGCGGGGTCAGGTAACGCCTCGGGTAATGTGCGGGTAATACGCGGGCAGGCACGTCAGCGTTCGCGCTGAACACCGATCGTCACCTGCTGCAAACGCGCTACATCGGGCGAGCGCAGCCATTCCGGGTGAGCGAGGCAGTGGCGGAACAACGCTGTGGCATCGTCTCCCCAATACAACTCCCCCTCGTAGGCGAACGTCGGCACCCCGAATATCCCTGCGGCAATCGCCGTTTCGGTGTTCGTGCGCAGGGCCGCCTTGGTCTCGGGCGCTTCGGCCCGGGCGATGGCGTCGTCGGCCGGGAGACCGAGACGCTCACATAAGTCTTGCCAGCCCTGTGCATCGGTGACATCGCGACCTTCGGCCCAGATGAAGCGGAAAATCGTACGCACGACGTCATGGGTGGCGCCGAGCGCTACCGCCAGCCGCAGCACACGTATCGGATGAAACGGATGCACCGGCGGCATGCGAAACGCGATGCCGTCTTGCTCGGCGCGGAATTGCGCCATGCGGTACGTGAAGATGCGCTTATGGGGGGTCTCGGCCGGCCCCTGCGTTTTCAGATGCGCGAGGATCGCGCCCAGCACGATCGGCTTGAGGTCGATGGCGAGCGAGCGCGGCAGCGTGTCGAAACGCTCGAATTGCAGATAGGCGAACGGGGAAGCGAAATCGAAATACCACTGCGCGCGGGGCACGGCGGCGTCGGCGGCTTGTGACATGAGGCATGGTCTCCGTATCGGAATGCTGGACGCTCTTTCAGGCGGCTTCGAAGAGTGTAGCGGCCCACGGGCGACGGTTGCATCCGTCTTCCTCCGTGCTGCGCGGGAAAAATGCCAATTATTCAGAGGGTTGTGCGATAAATCGATAATTATCGGTTATTTGGATATATCGTATCCGATATAACGATTTTTATTATCGAAGCGGAGTTTTTAGACTTGTAGTCATTCCAGAGGAGTGCCTGCAATGACCACAAAAACCCATACTACCCGCCCCGCCACGGCCAGCCGGCCCGATACGCTGGTGCCGGATCAGCAGAATCCGTGGGCCGGTCTGGTGCTGTCGACGGTGATCGCGTTTGTGGCGTTGCTGCTTGGCCGTCAGATGCCGATCATCGGCGGCCCGGTATTCGGCATCCTGCTTGGCATCATCGTTCGCAATGTGTTCTCACCCGGCGTTCGCTACGAGGCGGGCATCAAGTTTGCCTCGAAGTATGTGCTCCAGTGGTCGATCATCGCGCTTGGCTTCGGCTTGAGTTTGTCGCAAGTGGCGCATACGGGCCTGGAATCGCTGGCGGTCACGGCGGTGACCATTACCGCCGCCGGCCTGTCGGCCTGGGGGCTGGGACGCCTTCTGGGCGTGGGCGACAAGCTCAAACTGCTCATCGGCGTGGGCACGGCAATCTGCGGCGGATCGGCCATTGCGGCGGTCACACCCATCGTCAAACCGGACGACCACGAAACGGCGTTCGCCATTTCAACCATCTTCCTGTTCAACATTGCCGCCGTGTTGCTGTTCCCGATGCTCGGTCACATGCTTCATCTGTCGGATCTGGGCTTCGGCATGTGGGCGGGCACGGCGATCAACGATACGTCGTCGGTGGTGGCTGCCGGGTATAGCTACAGCAAGGCGGCGGGCGATTACGCCACCATCGTCAAGCTCACGCGAGCCACGCTGATCATTCCGATCTGCCTGACGCTGGCTGCCATCGTGGCGTACCGTGCCAAGCGTGCCGGTGCCGGAAACTTCAGCCTCGCCCGTATCTTCCCGTGGTTCATCCTGGGCTTCCTGATCGCGTCGGGTGTGCGCACGGCGGGTCTCGTACCGGCGGAGTTGCAGCCGTGGATTCACGACGCTGCCGAGTTCCTCATCATCGTCGCCCTGACGGCTATCGGTTTGTCGTCGAACCTGCGTCGCATGGCGTCGACGGGTGTGCGTCCGATTCTGCTGGGATTGGGCGTGTGGGCCGCCGTGTCGGTCAGCAGCCTCGCGGTACAACTGGCGATGGGTCAACTCTGATGTCTCCGGGGTTTCCGTTGCCGCGGGCCGTGAGCGCCACTCAAGCCTAGGGCAGACCCGGCGGGCAAGCCGGGTTCGGTCGCCTAAAATGAAATCACGGATGACCGTTGGTCGTCCGTGAAGCATTTTCCGGAGGCCGTGATGGCAACCTCATTCGGTGAGATCTGGTACACGGTCGGCGCACTGGTCGTAATCGCAGTGCTGGCCGCCATGGTGTGGGAGCTGGGTGTCTGGTGGACGCGGCACCCCGATCACCGCGCAGTGCAACGTCTCGAGCACGCGTGGGAGAAGATTCGCCACCCGCGTCATTGAGTGCCCGAGGCAGGGCAGCGGGAGACAGACTGGGAAGGCGGTAGGGCGGCTGACGTGCGTCGGCCGGCGGGAAAGTGTGTGCCGCCTCAGTTGAGTTTCAGATGGCCCGGAACGTCGGAATCCCAGCGTTCCAGATCTTCCAGCGGATACGGTTTGCTGCCGTGCACGGCGCGCTTGAAGCGGCTCTTGCCGCTGGGCCGGGGCACGTTGGGCAGGGCGGCGCCGGCCGGCGTGCCCGCCAGATCCAGGTAGCCGCGTTTGAATTCCGCCTGCGTCATTCCCCACTTCATCAGAAATTCGCGGCTCCCGCGATTTTTCACCACGCGGCCCGTCGACCGGCAGCCGAAGTGATACACCACGCTCTTGCCAACGATGCGGAACGTGCGGCAACCCACGAGCCACAACTTCATCAGGAAGTCGTCGTCGCTGCTCATGCCCGGGCCGAACTCGATGCTGTAGCCGCCAACGAGATGCCACAGGCTGCGGCTCACGAGGGTGGGCTGCGTGGGTACACCGTTGACGTCCTCACGGCCGAGCGACGCTGCGAAGGCGAGCAGGGCGGCTTCGTCGAACGTTTCCGTTGTCGTGCCGAAGTCTCGCGAGACCACCTGATTGCTGGCGCCGGCGTTCGGCTCGATCATCACCGACGAGAGGTAGTACACCGGCGTGTCGAGCGCGCGGGCGGCGTCAATGAGTGCAGTATCCCAGCCGGGCGTGACGAACATGTCGTCGTTCAGAAAGAGCAACTGATCGTGCGACGCGAGCGGCGCGAGCTGGTTGAGCGCCAGACAGACGCCCACGTTGCCGGTGCTGTGTGTGTGGCGCAGACCCTGTTCCCGGACCCATTCGAGCGTGCCGTCGCTGCCGTCGTTCACGTGAACGAGGATCTCGTGCGCCTCGCCGGAGTGACGGCGAACGCTGTCGATACACAACTTGAGGAACGGCAGGTTGTTCCAGGTCGGGATCAGGATACTTAGCATGTAGGGAGCAGCGCGGTTACCGGGCGGTGGGTGTCTTGTCGTCGGTCGTATCGACCGGCGTGCCGACAGGATAGGCGAAGGCCGCGAACAGAGCCACCATTGTCGAATAGAAAGCAACCGTGACCTTCAGATTGAAGGTCTCGACCGTCAGGCCGAAGATCGCGAAAGCGACTGCCGTCATCAGGCCCATCAGTGCCGCGCGGTGCTCTGTCGGACTATGGCGGATCTTGGCTGATCGGATGAAGAAGTAGGCCGGCCCCGCGTAGACGCCAAGAATGCTCAGCAAGCCGAACACGATTCCGTAATCGACGGCGTAAGCGAGGATCTGGTTGTGTACTTCGCCTTTTCCATAGTCCGCCGCCATGGGGGTCAGCACACCGGTGGCTGCCATGGCGGGCATGGCGTCGCGATAACCGTGGGCGCCCAGTCCGAGCAACGGCTTCGCCTCGATGAGCTTTCCAGCGGCTTTCCATAATTCAAGCCGGATGCCGGTGGATGAATCGGGCCGTCCCGCAGACAAGCCGGTGATATCCGTTCGAATGGCCTCGAATCGTTCCCGTACCACGGAGGAAGCGAAGGTACTCGCCAGCAGAACCACCGCGATGACGGCAATGGCAGCGCGCCGACCCGTGCTGATGGGATGTTTGTGCCAAAAAAACCACACTACAAGCAGGCACGGCAGTGCGATCCAGCCTCCACGTGACTGACTTGCCCATGACGCGTAGCAGCCGGCAGCGGCCCCGAGAATCTTGAAGGCCACAATCCAAGGCCTGTCGTGGGATAGCCAGTGGATCGAAACCAGCGAGAGGACACCGAGCAACAGAGCCATGTCTCCGAAATGAATCGGATTCAGAAATGAACTCTCTGCTCTCGCAACGAGAAGGTCTGCCGTCGAGTAGAGGGCCATGATCGCGGCACAGATAGCGCCAGCGGCAAAGGTGAGGTCCACCCATTTCGGGACGACATTGACAAGCCTGCGCAGACTGAAAAACACGACGGTGGCGAGCAGAAAGCGCACGGGGGAATCGAGCGTATTTGCGGCGATCTTGCCGTGGAGTATCTCGACCGCCAGGATCGCAAAAAAAGGCAGGAATAACGTGACGACGAGCACCCGGACGTGCAGGCTGGTCTTGAGGAGCGAGGAAATCTCACCGCGCTTGCGATCCATCAGGAGGATGGTCGCGCCAAGGGCCACGGTCAGGAACATAACAGTGTTCCCTCCGCGCGGTACGACGAGGGCGGCTGCGGGAAACAACAGGATCAGGGTGCCGAAAATTCTGGCAAAGAGATGCCGGCCGGGAATCAATGCCGACGCTTCAGACTTGCTCATTGGCTAACAGGCGAACTTCGCGGTTTACTTGGCACGAAGTATGCCAGAAATGCTCGCGCCAACGTGTTTTCGTAGGTCACACGCAACGACCTACGAAAATTCTAATGGCGATGCCTCCGATTTACAGGTTCATCGCTCCCAGCACCCCGCACAGGTGCAGCGCCACATGGGTCCAGGCCGCTTCATCGTAAGCATCCCCTTCGCGCGCTTTTTGTTGTGCTGTATGAAACGCGCGCCAGAGGGCGGCAGCGCTCGACGGCGTGCCGCCGGCCAGTTGATATTGACGCTGAAGGGCTTCGGCCAGCCACGGTTGCTCGTGGGCACAGGCTTCGGCATAGGCCTCGACGGCAACCCGCGCATAGGGGTCTCCCGCCGGGTCCAGTACCACAGGGTGACTGGCCGCCGGAAGCGGCAAGGCGGACAGGGCGTGGCGCTCGGCGGCGCTATGGCGTGTGTGGTGCTGTTTCATGAAGGTCTCGTCTTGTTGGCCGCGCCAGAGTCGCTGGCGCGGAATCACTTACGTGGACTCAGTCGTTTTCCATATCGCGGATGAACAGCATGGCCGCGTGCTTGGCCTGATCGATGCTCGAGAACGTTCTCCCGTCCATCGGCCAGACGTCGACCAGAACGGCATAGTTGCCCGGCTGATCGGCCTGCATGATGCGGATGTAATGCTGCCGGAACACGCAGCGTGCGAGTTCCACTGTCGGGTGCGGTCGGCGGAAATGGGCAGTTGCCATGACAGTCTCCAGAAATTCGGCCCTCCGGCCTCGACGGGCCGTTGGAATGTCATAAGCAAGTTGCGCGCCACCCGCGATGAGATGGCTAACTGTTTGATGTTTAAGGGAGTTGCCGGGTGGCAGGGCGGGCGGGGATGAAAAAACGTTACGAAAACGAAACACTGCCGGAACGGCAGGACGTAACACCGCCTGAGAGTGTGAAGCCGGGGCCCCCAGACCCCCCATGGGGTGCCGCTTTTTGCTTGCGCCGGACACGAAGCGCAGCTGATGCCCGCTACGCAAGCGGGCTCACCCGATCTCGATCTGCGGGGAGCAACGTCATCGCCGTCACACAGGGTCTGTGGCCCGGGCCCGAGGCGCGTTAGTCAGCCCAGATGCCGCGCAGGCTTTGCCGCCGCGGGGCGTAGTTGTGCTCGGCGATCAGGCTGGCAACGGTGCCGCACATAACTCGGCCAGTCCGGCGAGATCGCCACGCTGTGCGAGATGATGGACGTGCCGGGCAAAGCCGTCGAATTGCGGCGATTGATCGCTCAGGTCGCGCGCCCAGTCCATCAGATCGGTAATGGCGCCCATGGCGATCAATTGCCGGGCCTGCACGAGATGCTCGCGTGACGGCAGCAACCATGGTCCGTCGTCCGGATGACCTGTATCGCTGCGATCCTGCGTGTTCGCGAGCGCGTCGTCGCGATGCAGATTGAGCAGCCGGGCGAGCGTATTGCGCAGGTCGGCGAGTTCGATCGGTTTGAGCAGGCTCGCATCGTAGCCACTGCCAGCGACGATCTGCGGCGATGCCGAGATCGCCAGCACGGGCATATCGGGCCAGTGCTGGCGTATGGCCCGCGCGACGGCAAGGCCGTCGGCATTGGGCATCATGTGATCGGTGATCACCAGATGCGGTCGCGTCAGACCGGGGGTGCCAAGCTCGGCGATGAGCGCCACGCCATCGCTGAATGTATGCACCGTGAAGCCGAGACTCGCGAGTTCGTCATGCAGGAATTGCCGGATCTCTGGCGAATCTTCCGCGAGCCAGAGGTGGTATCCGCTGCCGTCGAGCGGCGGCAACGTGTGAGTCGCGCCGGCAAGCGACTGCGGCACGAGATCCGATTCGCGCGCCACGCGCAGCGGCAGCGTGAACACCACGCGCGTGCCCACGTCCGGTGTGCTGTCGAGTGTGATCGTGCCGTCCATGCGTTCGACCCATTGCTGCACGATGGCCAGCCCGAGGCCCACGCCCGGCACGCGGCGTGCCCGGTCGAGTCGCGCGAACGGTTCGAAGACGCGGGACAGATCGTCGCTGGCGATACCGCAGCCGGAATCTTCCACGCTGAATCGCACATGGACGATATCGGCGCGCGTCACGTCCGATGTCGCCGAGAGCGACAGCGTAATCGTGCCGTTGCCGGTGTACTTCGCGGCATTGTCCAGCAGGTTGCCGAGCACCTGGCGCACGCGCTTGGCGTCGAACTCGAGCAGCGCAGGCAGCGGCGCTCGCACATCGAGCAGGAAGGTGTTGCCGTGCTTGCGCGCGAGGCTCATCCCTTCGTGCGCCATACCGTCGATGAACGCGTGGACGTAGACGGGCGCGACATGCAGCGCATCGGCCGCCCCGCCGCCGGCATACTCGATGAGGTCGTTAACCATGGCGAGCATGTGATGCGCGCTGCGGCGGATGATGCGTCCCCGGTCGGCATCTTCGCGCCCGCCCGACTGCACGAGGTCCGCAAAGCCGATGATCGACGTGAGCGGCGTGCGCAGATCATGACTGATGCGGGCGAGGAAGTCGTTCTTTGCGCTGTTGGCTTCGTCGGCGGCGATGAGCGCGGCCTGCAATTCCCGCGTGCGTGCGTCGACGGCATTGGCAAGCCGGGTCTGTTCTTCGCGCCGTGTCTGAAGCAACTCGTGCTGTGCCGCACGTTGTTCGCGCACGAGTTCGCGCGAGCGTCCGGCCACGATGATCGTGAGCATGAGCAGCACGGCGATATTCGTGCTCCATGCCATCGCCGTGTTGGCGAGCCAGTCCTCGGGGAGCCGGCCGTTGATGATCGCCAGCCGCCAGAACAGCGCGACGCAGCTGGGCGAGAACGAGAGCAGGCAAAGCCGCGCATTGGCCAGGCCGCGTCGCCAGCCGTCGATCAGCGACACAACCCACAGGACGTTAAGTGCCGAGAGCAGTTGCAGATGCGTAAAGGCGGCATCCCGGTGGTCGCCGAACGCGACCCAGACCGTCATGCAGGCCATGACACCGATTACCACGCGATAGGTCCGGCGCCACAGGGTCACGCGGCGCAGCCCGGTGAAGCTCAGCACCATCGCGCTGAAGAAGCCTGCGGTCAGCGTCGAGAAAAAACTCGGCGCGCGCACGATGAATTCGCCGCCCTGTGTCAGCAGGTAGCGATACAGGAAGCCCTGAAACGCCATGTCTTGCGCGACCTGCGTGATCGTGGTGAGTGCGAGCAGCACGAACACCCTGTCGCGTCGCGCAATGCCGAGCACGAAGGCGTAGAGCGCGATGGAGATCATCGAGCCGGCGAGAAGCATGGCGATCATCGCGTTGCGCGATTCGGCGATGCGGAAGTCGTCGGGGTGCCAAAGCTGCGGCACGATGCTCACCGACGAGCGGGTCTCGACGCGCACGAGGAACGTCAACCGTTCGCCGGGGGCGAGCGTGATCGGGAAGACCGGCGTTTCCGACACGATCGGGTGCCGCTCCAGCGGCACCTTATGCCCCGCGAGCCACGTGACGGAGGGTTGCGTGCTGCCGGCTGGCATCGAATAGAAACGTACGTCTTCCAGTCGCACGATGCCGACGCTTAGCCAACGGGTAACGGTGGCCTTGCCGAGGTTGACGAGGTTGCCTTGCAGCCAGAACGCCGAGCGGCTATAGCCGGGGTTGAGCATGCGCGGCACAACGTCGTGCCAGCCAGACGCGTTGAGCGCTTGCGTGGCGTCGAGGCGTGCGGAGCGGTCTTCCAGCAAACGCAGTTGCCGGTCTAGCTTGAGCGGTGACGGCGCGCTCGCGAGGTCGATGGCGGCGGATGACGCCTGCGAAGCCGGCGATGCTGGCGATGCTGGCGACGCCGTCAGGAGGGGCGGCGCAGAAGTGTTCGCTGCCGGTAAGGCGAAGGCGGTAGCGCCATGCAGCATCCACGTCAGGAGGACGACGAAGAAGATAAGGCATTCAACACGCGACCGGCGCAAATCGGGCGTTGGCATGTCCGAAGGCGCAACGGTCATGGCGCGGGGGCGGATGTGCTTTGCGCGCCGAGCTCGCGGAAACCGCTCGGCGGCATGCCGAAGCGCTCGCGAAATGCCGTGGCGAAATTGGCGGCGCTGGCGAAGCCGACGGCGCTGGCAATGTCCTGCACGTCGAGCGATGTTTCCGAGAGCAGACGGCGCGCCTCTTTCATGCGTTCTTCGCGCAGGAAGTCGAACACCGTCACGCCGACGCAGCGTCGGAACGCCAGATTCAGACGGCGCGTGTTGGTGCCGACGGCACTGGCAAGACCGGCGAGTTCGGGCGTGATGTCGAGCCGGTTGAGCAGCAGGGTGCGCGTGGCGCGATAGAGAACGGCGTCGAGCGTGTGCGCCTGCACGGGCAAGGGGGTCGGCTTGCTGCTTTCACCCCCGGCGCCGGGTAGCGGCGCGGGTGTGGTCGCCTTCAGATGAATCGACAGCCGCAAGCGCACCTCTTCGAAGTCATACGGCTTGGCGACGTAATCGACGGCACCCGCCGAGAGTCCGGCAACGCGCTCGCCGGGCAGGGCGGCAGCCGTCAGGAAGATCAGCGGAATGTGCCGGGTACCGGGGTCGGCCTTGAGCAGGCGGCAGGCGCCGAGGCCGTCGCACACGGGCATGCGGATGTCCATGAGGATCAGATCGGGCTGCACCGTGCGGGCTTTCGTGTAGCCGTCGCGGCCGTCTTGCGCGATGTAGACGCGGCACCCCTGCTGACTGAGAAAATCCATCAGCAGCATGCGGTCTTCCTGATTGTCGTCGACGACGAGCACTCGCACGCCCGACAACTGGCGGGCATGCGGCGAAGTGGGCCATGTGCCACCCGGCGAATGGGTGCCTGGCGCGGCAAACGGCTGCGAGGGCGGGGGACGATCGCTCATGATGGTCGCCATTCTTTCACATTCGCCTCGTTGCGCTTCACGCTTGCGATGTGAATTCGGTTGCGAGAGAAATATTTTTCCGCCGGGCAAACGTCACATGCCGTCGGGCAAAGGTGTGGAGACGTCGGGCGGGATCGGCTCAGGTAAGGTCAGCCGTCGGGTTCGCCGGGGTGAGGACCGGTGCGTGGGCGATCGGGGGGTTGTCTGCCGCTGGCGTGCCCCGTCTGGCGAACCCGGCCCCCCCGGGGGGGCCGGATGCCGGTACGAGACGAGCGACTTACTCCGGCGTTGTCCAGACGACGTTCGCGCCGACCGAGCACAGATTCTCGACAAAGCGCGGGTGCGCGCGGCGAATCGGCTGAGCGTTCTTGATGGTCGACTGGCCGTCGATGCTGGCGGCCACCATCAGCAGTGCAATCGCCACGCGGATGATGTAAGGACTCTCCACGACCGCCGGCGTGAGCGGCACGCCACCGAACGTGATCAGGCGATGCGGATCGGATTGGAAGACGTGCGCGCCGAACTTCGACAACTCGGTCGACCAGCCCATGGCGCCGTCGTACACCTTGTTCCAGAACATCGCACTGCCTTCTGCCTTCACGCCCAGCGCGATGAAGATCGGCAGCAGGTCGACCGGGAAATACGGCCACGGTGCGGCTTCCACCTTCGTCAGAATGTTCTGCGTGAACGGTGTCTGCACCTTGAGCTTGCCTTGCGCAGTGGCCGTCGACCAGCCGTCGCGGTGTTCGACTTTGACACCGAACTTGGCGAACGTGCGGTCGATCAGCGGGAACTGATCCGGCGCCGTGTTCTTGACGGTGATTTCACCGCCGGTGATCGCGCCGAGCGCGAGGAACGTGGTGATCTCATGGAAGTCTTCCGCGAAACGGAATTCGCCGCCGCCGAACCGTTCCACGCCTTCGATGGCGAGTTGCGATGTGCCCACGCCTTCAATGGGCACGCCCAGCATCTGCATGAAGCGGCAGAACTCCTGCACGTGCGGCTCAGAAGCCGCGTTGTTCAATTGCGAGCGGCCCTTGGCCGATGCGGCGCAGAGCACGAAGTTTTCCGTCGTCGTCACCGACGCGTAATCGAGCCAGTGGCGAATCGCGGGGCGCGTTTCGTCGGCATGGATCAACAACGAGCCTTCGGTGCGCTCGACGCGTCCGCCGAAATGGCGCAGCACTTCGATATGCGGGTCGATCTCGCGCACACCCAGCGTGCAGCCCTTGATGTTGTCTTCAATGCGCGCCACGCCGAACCGGGCGAGCAGCGGCGGCACGAGCATGATCGACGAGCGCATTTCTTCCGGCAGGTGGTCGGTGCGCGGGTCGAACTTCGTGTTGCGGTGGTGGATATCGAGCGTGCCGGCCTCGAAATCGACGCTCACATCGCTGCCGAGCTGCCGGAAGATATCGAGGATCTTACGAACGTCGGTGATCTCGGGCACGCCAATGAGGCGTACCGGCTGATCGGTGAGCAGCGTGGCGCACAGCACCGGGAGAACGGCGTTCTTGTTGGCAGAGGGGGTAATGCGGCCACGCAGGGGCTGGCCGCCGTGGACTACCAGATGGGACATGGGCTTCCTTCGGGCTTCGTGCCGTCGTGCTTTCGTGTATCGGGCGGGGGGCGAAAGTGGCAGGCGGGCCGCTGGCCCGTCGCAAACAGGCGAAATATACCCCTGAAAGCGGCGTGTGTGCCATGCGACCCCCTCCCCGTGGTGGGATTGCCGCGCGGCTTGACGGGCAACAGGCCCGTGGTATCGGCCGCGTGGTTGCGGCCGATCCACCATGCCGCCCGGCACATCAGGAGGCCCCGCCTGCAAATGCCTCGGCAAAGATGGCGCGGAAATCTGGCGTTTCGGCGGCGGCGGCACGCGTGAGTACCCGGGCTTCGAGTTCGTCGAGATGCGCCGCGGCAAGGGCAATGGCGGCTTGCGTCTTGCCGTCGCGCAACTGTCCGACGAGCTGGGCGTGCTCCGTCGGCGCGCAATGCATGAACTCCGCGGGGTCGTACAGGGCTTTGTATAGCTCGGTCTTGGCGACGAGCTGGCGCGCGAACGTATCGAGTTCGGCGCTGCCCGCCATGCCGATCAGCTTCAGATGGAACTCACCGGCCAGGCGGATCGAGCGCTCGTGCGTGCCGTCGGCATGCGAGCGGGCTTCGGTGGCGACGTGCGCGTCGAGCACCGCGAGTTGCGACACGCTCAACTGGCCGCAAATGCTCGCGATCACCCCGGTTTCCAGCACGCGCCGAGCGCGATAGGTCTGGCGAATGTCGTCGAGCGAGGGCTGTGGCACAAACGCCCCGCGATTGGGTTCGAGCACGAGCTTGCCTTCGAAACCGAGCCGCGCGAGTACCTTGCGCACTGCGCCGCGCGTGCAGTCGAACGCCTGCGCCAGATTGCGCTCGCGCAGCGGCATGCCCGGGCGGAGCTTGCCGGAGAGCAGTGCCTGCGAGATCGCCTGATAGACGCGTGCCTCGATCTGCTGTCCCGCGCTGCCCGGCGAGCCATCGCCGTCGGCCGGGAGATTCGGGGCCGTATCGGACGCGGCCTCAGGGCGGGAAGCGTCGCGCGGCGACGCCGGTGCTGCGGTGCGGCTCAAGCCTGATCTCCTTGAGTATCGAGGGGCACGGCCCGTAGTTCACGGTTCGCGCAGGTGTGGGCCGCATTGTAACCGGCCCCCTCGACCTCCCGGTTTCGCTCCCGGAAAACCCTCGGTTTCGGCCGCCCGGACATTGCGACCTTGCATTTCGGCAAATCGTTACCGATAATGGTCAACAAAAATGGTTAACCATTTTATTGCGTTTGGTTGATGATATGGCAAATCGGTGCGATATGCCATGCCCCGACAGTGATGAAGTGGACAAGCCATGGGGCCGCCGACGAACGCATCCGAGCGGCCGACCGTTGAATCCTTTTTGGGTCTGGAGACGTCATGAAACCTGTGCATTGCCTGGCTGCGCTTCCTATCGCGGCCTTTTACAGCGGCGGTTGGCTCGCCGAACATGTGGGTACCCGTCTGGCCGGGCTGCCGTTCCTGATGACGTGGAACATCGTCTGGTTGCTGCTTACCTCGGTGGTGATGGTCGTGATGTTCCGCTTCGACGGATCGCGCGAAGCGGCGAGCACCCCGGGGAAGGATCTGCGCGAACATGACGGAGTGGCGTCATGAACGCCGCGCTGGCCGTGATCGCGGCATTTCTCGCCTTTGCATTGTTCGTGGGGCTGCGCGCACGGCGCGGCCGAACGATGAGTCTGGAGCAGTGGGCCGTGGGGGGGCGTGGTTTCGGCACGTTGCTCGTGTTCCTGCTGATGGCCGGGGAGGCCTTTTCGACCTTCACGTTCCTCGGGGCGAGCGGATGGGCGTACAGCAAGGGGCCGCCGGCGTTCTACATCCTCGCCTATGGTGCGCTTGCCTACCTGCTTGGCTACTGGATGTTGCCGGCGGCGTGGCGTCATGCCACGCGGCATGGCTGTGTGTCGTTCTCGGACTTTTTCGCCACCGCGTACCGTTCGCGTGCGCTGGGGGTAGTCGTCTCGCTGGTGGCTGTGCTCGGCATGACCGCGTTGCTCATCATTCAGTTGCGCGGGCTGGGCATCATCGTGTCCGAGTCCTCGTACGGCACGATTCCGCCCGCCGTGGCGATCTGGTGCGGGGCTATCGCGATGGTGCTCTACATCACGGTGTCGGGCATTCACGGCTCGGCGAGCATTGCAATTTACAAAGACATTCTGATTCTCGTGATCGCGGTGTTCCTCGGTATCTATCTGCCGTTGCATTACTTCGGCGGCTTTGGCGAGATGTTCGATCGGATTGAAGCGGCACGGCCGGGCTTCCTGCAAATGCCTACGAGCGGCCTCACGTTGTCCTGGTACAACTCGACGATTCTGCTCACGTCGCTCGGCTATTACCTGTATCCGTACGTTTTCACGTCCGTGTATGCAGCCAAGAGCGAGAGCGCCGTGCGCAAGAACACGATTCTGATGCCGCTCTATCAGATGGTCATCGCATTCATGTTCTTCGTGGGGTTCGCGGCGATTCTGCAAGTGCCGGGCCTCACGGGAGCGGACTCCGACCTGGCGTTGCTGCGTATCGTGAAGCAGACGTTCTCGCCGTGGTTCGTCGGCGTGATCGGTGGCGTGGGGGTGTTGACCGCGCTCGTGCCGGGCTCGATGATCCTGCTCAATGCGTCGACCCTGATCGCGAAGAACATCTACCGCGACGGCTTTGCGCCCCATGCGAGCGAGGCCTTCGTGGGCAAGCTCGCCAAGCGCGTGTTGCCGGTTTTCGGTCTGGTGGCGGTGTTCTTCGTGTTGCGAGGCGGTGCAACGTTCGTGGCGCTGGCGCTTTTCGCGTCGAGCTTGCTGACGCAGTTGTTCCCATCGTTCGTGGCGAGCTTGCTGCCGCGTCCGTTCGGTAACAAAAACGGCGCGTTTGCCGGCATCGGCGCGGGCGCTATCGTGTTGGCGGCCGCCGTGGGGTTCGACGTCAATCTGCGCACGCTGTTGCCCAGCGCGCCGGATACCGTGGGGTCGATCAACATGGGCCTCGTGGCGCTGGCCGTCAATGCGGTGACGTTCGTGGTCGTGAGCCTGTTCACGCGGTCGCACAACGTCGCCACGGAAATCAACTTGAGGAAGGCATGACGACACTGGACATACGCAACGCACGCGGCCTCGACGGCAAGCCGGTCGAGGTGCGCGTCGAGGGGGGACGAATTGCGGCCATCGGGCCGTCGTTACCCGCCCTGCAAGGAAACGTCCCCCGTGAGATCGACGCGCGCGGTGCGTTGCTGCTGCCCGGTCTGGTGGAGTCGCACACGCATCTGGACAAGACCGTGTGGGGCATGCCGTGGTACGTGAACGAGTGCGGCTCGCGACTGATCGACCGCATTGATAACGAGCGCCGGTGGCGTGCCGAGAGCGGACACGACGCGGGTGCAGCGTCGCTTGCGCTCGGGCGCGCGTTCCTCGCGGCAGGCACCACGCGCCTGCGCACGCACGTCGACATCGATACCGATGCGGGCCTGCGCCATCTCGACGGCGTGCTGGCCACGCGCGCGACGCTGGCGGACACGCTGGACATGCAGATCGTCGCCTTTCCGCAGTCGGGGGTGCTGGATCGCGAGGGCACGCTCGCCTTGCTCGACAACGCACTTGGGCGGGGCGCCGACGTGCTGGGCTGGCTCGATCCGTGCGCCATCGACCACGACCCCAGGGCGTCGCTCGACGCCATGTTCGCCTTGGCCGACAAGCATGGTTGTCCTATCGACATTCATTTGCACGAGCCGGGCGAGATGGGGGTCTTCTCGTTCGAGCTGATGCTCGAGCGGATTGCGGCGCTGGGCATGCAGGGCAAGGTCGTCGTGTCGCACGCGTTTTGTCTGGGGGAACTGGAGGCGGCGCGCGCCGACGCGTTGCTCGCGCGGCTGGCGCACGCCGGTGTCGCGCTGATCACCACGGCGCCGCCTTCGCGTGTTGTGCCGCCGCTCATGGCATGCCGCCGTGCGGGCGTGCCGCTCGCGGGAGGGAACGACGGCATTCGCGACACATGGACGCCCTACGGCACGCCCGACATGCTTGAGCGCGCCATGATGATCGGTCTGCGCTACAACCTGCGCCGCGACGACGAGTTGGACATCGCGCTCGACTGCGTCACCTATCAGGGGGCGAGGGCTTGCTGGTTCGATGACTACGGCCTGCATGCCGGTGCGCGCGCCGATCTGGTGCTGGTCGATGCCGTCAATGCCGCGCAGGCCATCGTCACACGCGCACCGCGCCGCTGGGTGGTAGCGAACGGCCACCTCGTGGTGAGCGAGGGCGTAGCGGTATGACCCTGTGGCTGGCCATCGTCGCGGTCGGGTTGACGCTGCGACCAACACTCACCTCCATCAGTCCGCTGCTGCCGCAGATTCGCGAAGCCACTGGAATGACCTATCCGGTGGCGGCGTTGCTCACCTCGTTGCCGGTGCTGGCGATGGGCGCGGGGGCGTTTGCGGCGAACGGACTGAGCCGACGGTTCGGCGAACGTCGGGGCGTGCTGCTCGGATTGGTCGCGCTGGCGCTGGCGTGCGGCGTGCGATTCGTCGCCGACGATACCGTAACGATGATTGCCACGGCGCTCGCGTCGGGTATCGGCATCGCGATCATTCAGGCGCTCTTGCCCGGCGTGGTGAAGGCCAACTACAGCGCCGCGCGCATGACTGCAATGATGGGCCTGTACTCGGCGGCGCTCATGGGCGGTGGTGGGCTCGGGGCGGCGGCGAGTCCGTGGATGGCGGCGCGCACGGGAGACTGGCGCATCGGCTTGGGTATGTGGCTCGCGGTGGTCTGCGTGGCGGCGCTCGCGTGGTGGCGTGCACCGCTGCTTGGGGCGGCGGCCCGGCCAAAAATGGAAACGCCTGCGGGCACGATGACCGCAACGGACCTGCGCATGGCGTGCCGCGAGGCGAGCGAGCGCGTGGCGTCGACAGCCAACGGCGCGCCGTCCATGCTCGAACTGCTGCGCAAGCGCCGCGCGTGGACACTCGCCCTCTACTTCGGTCTCATCAACTGCACCTACACGACGATGGTGGCATGGTTGCCGCCGTTCTATCAGCAGCACGGCATGAGCGCAACGCAGAGCGGCGCGTTGCTCGCCGGACTCACCGCATGTCAGGTCGTGGCGGCATTGATGCTGCCGTGGCTCGCCCGGCGAAACGTCGATCGCCGGCGCTGGCTGACGCTCGCGCTTGTAGCCACGCTCGGCGGGCTGATCGGATTGGCGGCCGCACCGGACACCGCACCATGGGAATGGGTCGGCGCCATCGGATTCGGATTGGGCGGGACCTTCTCGCTCGGACTCGTGCTGGCACTTGATCACCATGCGCATCCGCGCCATGCCGCCGCGCTTGCGGCGTTCATGCAGGGCGTGGGTTTCTGCATCGCGGCACTCGCGCCGTTCGGTGCAGGCGCGGTGCTGGCGGCGACCGGAAGTTTCGTGCCGTCATGGATCGGACTCATGGGGCTCAACGTGGCGCTGATCGCATTGACCTGGCGCTTCGATCCGGCCGGCTACGCGTCGGCGCTAGGTCTGTCGCGCGACACCCAGAGCGGACATCGTCAGCGCGCCTAAGCCTGCGACGCGGGACACCCGGCGCCCGTGCGTTGCACACGCGAGACAAGTATTCCGTATGCAAAATTCATGCGAGTCTCTACGCAATCCGCGCTAAGATGATCCATCGTGTGATGTCGCAGCGGGGCTTCGGCGCGAGACCGTAGTTCCCGGCCCGATCGGCCTGCGTGGCCCGGGTGGCTATGGGCTGCCAGAAACCAAGGGAGAACGGATGCTCGGAATGTCGCGCAGGGCCGTGAGACGATCGTTCGCGACGATGCTCGTCGCGCTCGGCGCCTGCAGCCTCGGCATGTCCTTGCTCGTATCGTTCCCTTCACAGGCTTCGGCTGCCGACACGACGGTGCCAGGCAAGTCGGTCGTAGCGCCTGCCCCCGCATCTCCCTCGACTTCTGCATCTCAGTCTGGCGCAGCGTCTGCACCGAATGCCCCTTCGCCCACCGGTGTCGACCAGCGAGTGCTGCGTAGCGACGGCGGATACGTCAACCTCCATGTCTTCCGGCCGCCGACGGCGTGCAGCGGTGTTGCGGTGCTCAGCCCCGGCGCAGGCGACGACCGCGATGCACTGGCCTGGCTCGGTCGTGCGCTCTCGCAATACGGGTGGTTCACGGTAACGATGGCCCACAAGGAAAGCGGGCGAGAGTCGTTGCGCGATCGCGTGCGCAACGGTGGGTTGCGCGACGGATTGCTGGCGCTCACTACGGACCCCGAAGCGTATGACGACCGGCTCGAAGACACCGGTGCTGCGCTGCATTGGGCGCGCACGCAGTGCCGGTCGGGGCCGGCGGTCTTTGCGGGGCATTCGATGGGTGCGGTCACGGTCATGATCGAGGCGGGGGCGAAGAACAAACTGGGGCTCGACAGCGACGACCGTTTCGACGGTTACATCGCACTGTCGCCGCAGGGGCCGGGGCCGATCTTTCCGGCGGGAGCGTGGCACGACATCCATAAGCCCATGTTGCTCGTGACCGGCACGCGAGACGCGCCGCTCGATGGCAAATGGCAGACACGCACCGAGCCGTACACCGACTTGCCGGCCGGTTGCCATTGGCTCGCCGTGGTCGATGGCGCCACGCATTTCAACTTCGCGGGATTCGGTTACGGGCATGGAGACATCGAAGTCAAGGTGTTGCCGCTGATCCAGCGCTTTCTCGATAACTTGCGCGCTCACCGGTGCGCCGTGCCTGTGCCGGCAACCGGCGTGAAGTTCGACGCCAAGTAGGCGCGCCATGGCCGGACACGACCTCACGCGCGGCCCCATCGGCAAAACGCTGTTCTGGTTCTCGCTGCCGGTGCTTGGCAGCAACGTGCTTCAGTCGCTCAACGCTTCGATCAACGCCATGTGGATCGGGCACTATCTCGGCGAATCGGCGCTGACGGCGGCATCGAACGCCAACATTCTGCTGTTCTTCCTGCTGGGCGTGGTGTTCGGCATCAGCATGGCGAACACCATTCTCATCGGCCAGTCCATTGGCGCCAAGAATCAAGAGCTTACCCGGCGTATCGTTGGTACAAGCGCCTCCTTTTTTATACTGGCGTCGACTGCCGTGGCTGTCTTCGGCTACCTCTTCACGCCTGAATTGCTAGGGGCATTGGGCACACCGGGCGATGCGCGCGCGTTTGCCGTTGCGTATCTGCGCATCATCTTCGTGGCGTTGCCGGTCATGTACTTCTACAACTTCGTGATGATGGCGTTGCGAGGGGCGGGAGACGCACGAACGCCGTTTCGTTTCATGCTGCTCTCGGCGGGGCTCGACGTTGCGCTCAATCCGCTGCTGATCTTCGGCTGGGGACCGCTGCCGCCGTTCGGCATTGCGGGGTCGGCGGGCGCAACGCTCATTGCGCAGACGGTAAGCCTGGCCGCGCTCATGTACACGCTGTACCGGCGCCGCGATCCATTGTGGCTGCGACGCAAGGACTGGAAGTACCTGCGCATCGATCCCGAGTTGTTGCGGCTGCTCGTTGTCAAAGGCTTGCCGATGGGGCTGCAAATGGTGGTGATCTCGTCGTCGGCGATGGTGATGATGGGTTTCGTCAACGGCTATGGATCGCAAACAACGGCGGCTTACGGCGTGGCATCGCAGCTTTGGACGTACGTTCAGATGCCGGCGCTGGCCATAGGGGCGGGGGTATCGGCGCTGACCGCGCAGAACGTCGGGGCCGGATTATGGGATCGCGTCTCGCGCATCGGGCGGGTGGGCGTTGGGCTGAACTTCGTGATGACGGGAAGCCTGGTCGTGGCGATCTTGCTCTTCAACCGACAGTTCATGAACGCCTTTCTGCCCGAGGACGGCTATGCGATTGCTGTCGCGCAGCACATCAACGCGGTGGTGGCGTGGTCGTTCGTGCTGTTCGGCGTGACGATCGTGCTCTTCGGTGTTGTGCGTGCGACGGGCGCCGTGACGGCACCGCTCGTCATTCTGTTCGTGTCTCAGTGGGTGATCCGGTTGCCGTTTGCGTGGCAGATGCGCAAGACGTGGGGGGCGGAGGCCATCTGGTGGAGCTTCCCGCTCGGTTTCGCCGTGTCGCTGATCATGGCGCTCGCCTACTACCGCTGGGGGCATTGGCGGGGAGTGCGTATGTTGCCAAGGGGAGCCCCACCCGTTGTCACGCCGTTGGGCGATGGTGTGAATGCCGCAGCCGGCCCGCCGCCGGCACCGATGTCACCGACCTCGGTGCCCCCTGCCGTGCAAGCGGAACGCGCACCGGAGGATGGTTGCCGCTGAGCGGCGGTCGTCGGCGAGTATTAGCGAATACCCACCCGGTATCGACGCAAAGGACATTAGCTCATATCAACGCATGTCCGTTTGTGCGTCGTGGGCGATCCACTTCGCGGCCGATTCCGCGAGTGCGGCGCGAAGCCAGTGCAAGAGTGCTTCGCGTGCCGGGTTTGCGGCAAAGGGTTCACGCGCGAGTGCGACGTAGGCCGAACCGTCGCGAACAAAGCCATAGGGGGCCACCAGGCGTCCGGCGTTGAGCTCGTCGCTCACCATATACACAGAGCCGATGGCGATACCCAGTCCGGCTCCTGCTGCCTGCAAGCTCAAATAGAAGTGTTCGAACGGCGGCGTGGACATCGCGCTCGCGCCGATGGTTGGCGGGCGGGTGGCCCGCTGCCAGTCCTGCCATGCCTGCGGGCGCGTACGGGTATGGAGTTGCGTGGGGTGGGGCGAATCGAACGAGGCGGGCAGGCCGACGGGGCCGATCCATTCGTCGGCCAATGGCTCCGAGACAAGCGTATGTCCCCAAAAAAAATCATTGCGTCGGATAGCGACATCGACACCGGCGGCGGTCAGGTCGAGGGGGCCGCCTGCCGAGTGGAGATGCAGGGCGATGTCTGGGTGCGACTGGGCGAAAGTGCCTAGACGCGGGATGAGCCAGCGCATGGCGAGGGTGGGTTCGCAGGAGACAACGAGTGTGTGCGTGGGGGATGGGGGGTGGAGATTGGCGACGGTTGAGGCGAGTTGTTCGAACATTTGCCGGGTGGTGGCGTAAAGGCGTTCACCGGCGGGGGTGAGGAAGACTGCGCGATTACGGCGTTCGAAGAGTGGGAGACCGAGGGCGTTTTCGAGGGTACGAATTTGACGGCTGACGGCGCCGTGGGTGACGAACAGGCGATCGGCGGCGCGGGCGAAGCTGAGTTCGTTGGCGGCGACGTCGAAGACGTGGAGGGCATTGAGTGGCAGCGATCGATTCATGGGTGAGAAATTATCACGAATAACCGTGAAAAAAGATCGTTTTCAACGCCTGGAAATCCCCGGGAAAATACCAAAAAGCGGGGGCGCCCTAAGCAAATAAACGCCAGAACAACCAAATAAGACGGACCGCAGCCCTGTTTTGCGGCGAGTTGGGTCAATGTCTGAGCGGCGGAACAGGGCTGCGGTCCGTCTGGCAAATACTCGGCAAATCAGGTGAAATTTAATCATGCAAGAGCTACTGGCGGTAATGACGATCACGGTATTGGCGGTTATCAGCCCGGGGGCTGATTTCGCGATGGTGACGAGAGCGAGTTGGCGGCACGGTCGGCGGGCGGGGTTATGGTCGGCGGCGGGGATAGCGGCGGGGGTGCAGGTACATGTCATTTACACGCTGGTGGGCGTGGGGTTATTGATCACGCAGTTGCCGTGGCTCTTTACGGCGATCAAGTGGATTGGCGCGGCGTATTTGATGTATATCGGCTGGCGGACGTTGAGAGACCGTTCGTTGGTGGTTGATGTGACGCGGGAGGGGATGGAGGACGGGGCCGTGTCGGCGTCGCAGAAATCGGGGTTGCCTGAGCGTGCTGCCTGGCGGGCGGCGGCAAGTGCCTTTCGCACGGGTTTTTTCACCAACGCATTGAATCCGAAGACAACGTTATTCGTGGTGAGCACGTTCACGCAGATTGTTCATCCGGGAACCGGGTGGGCGCTTGGGCTGGCATATGGCGCGTTCATGTCGTTTGCGCATTGGGTGTGGTTCAGCCTGGTTGCGCTGGGATTCTCGGCAGGTTGGATGCGCGCGGCGATGGTGCGGCGTCAGCACATCGTTCGGCGCACCATCGGTGGGGCGCTCATGACACTTGGCGGTTTATTGGCGGTGGCGAATCGATAAGGGCTTTGGCGAGGGGGGGTGGCAAGAGCTACCCACCGACATGGCACAAAAATGGCGCGACAATGACTTCCCGATGACCGGAACTGGATTGAAAAGGGGGCGAAACCTTATCGTTTTGCGCATTCGTCACAAATAGTCACAAATTTATGATTCCCGGGGAGCGGCGTCCCAGCAGACGATTGGGGTAATGTGAGTGCCTGCTTCGAAGGTTTTGCCGATGCATCTTTAGTCAATCGGTGAATGAACGGGTAAAATTGCGCGTTCGGCGCACGCTGGCGACAGTCGGCACGCGCGTTACACGCTATCCCCCACTGCCGATGGAATTCCTGCTCAACGCGGTTCCCCGCATGATTTCCCACCGTGCCGTGCGCCTGGCGCTTGCCAGTGTGCTGAGTCTTTGCGCACTCGTCTCCGGTGCGGCGCATGCTTTCTCGTTCGACGATGTCGCCAAGCAGGCGCGCACCCTTGCGAACAGCCGCTACAAGCCGAAAGACCCGAATCTGCCCAAAGACCTGCAGAACCTCAGCTACGACCGCTATCGCAACATTCGCTTCAAGCCCGACAGGGCGTTGTGGCGTGCGCAGAAGCTGCCGTTCGAGCTGATGTTCTTCCACGAGGGCTCGTACTACGACCGTCCCGTCAAGATCAACGAACTTTCGGGCAACACCGTGCGCGAACTGCGCTACAGCCCCGATATGTTCGATTTCGGCGCGCTCAAAGTCGACCAGAAGCAACTGCGCGGCCTGGGCTTCGCTGGCTTCCGCGTCCACTTCCCGGTCAACACTCCGAAGTACAAAGACGAAGTGATGGTCTTCCTCGGCGCGAGCTACTTCCGTGCGCTGGGCAAGAACCAGACATACGGCCTGTCCGCGCGGGGGCTGGCGCTCGACACCGCGCTTAATTCCGGCGAGGAATTTCCGCGCTTCACCGAGTTCTGGATTCAGCGTCCGGCGCCCGGCGCCAAAGAGCTGACCATCTACGCGTTGCTCGATTCGCCGCGCGCGACCGGTGCTTACCGATTTACCTTGCGTCCCGGAGTGGATACCACGGTCGACGTGAAGGCCGAACTGTTCCTGCGCGAGAACGTCACCAAGCTAGGCATTGCGCCGCTCACGAGCATGTTCTTCTTCGGTGAAAACCAGCCGGCAGCGGTGGCCGACTATCGCCCTGAAGTGCACGACTCCGACGGCCTGTCGATCCAGTCCGGCACAGGCGAATGGATCTGGCGTCCGCTCGTCAATCCGAAGCGCTTGCTCGTGTCGTCGTTCGCGTTGTCGAATCCGGCCGGATTCGGACTCGTGCAGCGCGATCGCGACTTCAGCAACTATCAGGATCTGGAAGATCACTACGAACTGCGTCCGAGCGCCTGGGTCGAGCCCAAGGGCAAATGGGGGCAGGGGCGAGTGGAGTTGGTGCAAATCCCGACACCCGACGAGACCAACGATAATATCGTTGCGTATTGGGTGCCGGATGCGCCGCCTAAGCCCAAACAACCGTATTCGCTCGAATACCGGCTGTCGTGGCAAAAAGATAACGACAAGCGCCCGCCAATGGCGTGGGTGTCGCAAAGCCGGCGTGGACATGGCTACCGGGGAAAACCAGACGACAGTCTGTTGTTTGCGCTCGATTTCGAGGGCCCGGCGCTCAAGAAACTGCCGGACGACGCCAAGGTCGAAGGGAACGTGTCCATTGACGGCAATGGCAAGATCCTGGAAGTGCAGACGCAGCGCAATGACGTCACGGGAGGCTATCGCGTCATGCTCCGCATGCGCCGCCTCGATTCCGAGAAACCCGTCGAAATGCGCGCTTACCTGCGCAACGGCAGTAACACCCTATCCGAAACGTGGAGCTACCTGTTACCCCCCGAGTGAGCGACCGCTCCGATATTCCGGTCGACGAGCTTTACGTCGACCGATTGCCCCTGCCCGCCGAGAAACGTCGCGCGTTGCTTGCACAAGCGCAGCGTGACGGCGGCGATTCGCTCGACGTTCTGACGCGCTTGCAGCGCCTGCTCGCCACGCGTGTGACGAACGGTGCGGGTGAACGCTTGCCGTCCGCAGGCGACACGTCCATTGCAGCCGACGCATCCGATACCGCCAAGCCGCATGCATTGGCCGATGCCGGTGACGCGCCAGGCCAGGAGGACGCTTCTTCCGCTTCTGCTGCGCCTTTTACCGCAACGGCGGCTGTGTGGCATCCGCACGATGTCGCCGAGATCGAATCCGACAGTGACGCCGTGCTCGCCTCGCAACCGGTTCGCCTCTCCATGACCGAGGGCGGATCGTTGGCGGCGGCTGCCGGACTGAAGGAGGTGCGCGGCGTGCAGACATTGCGCATTGCGCCGCCGGTACGCCGCACGTCGCTCATTCCGCGCGCCTGGTCCCTCAATCCGCTCGCGCGCTTGTGGCGCAAACTGATCGGCCGCAAGGACCCCGATCCGCTCGTGCGCGATGCGCCCGACCCCAAGGGCAAGTGGTCGCAGGCCGGCCGCCGGCGTCGCTGGATGCTGCTCACGCTGATGATCGCGCAGACAGCATTGGCCACGCACTTCATGGCTTCCGTGCTGCCGTATCACGGCGCCGATCCGCTCGAGTTCTCCGTGCTGGTCCTGTTCGTGCTGCTCTTCGGCTGGGTTTCCGCCGGATTCTGGACGGCCATCTTCGGCTTCTTCGTTTTGCTGTTCGGTGGCGAGCGCCACATGATCTCGAAGATGGCGGCGGGCGATGCGCCCATCGAACCCGATGCGCGTACCGCCATCGTCATGCCGATCTGTAACGAAGACGTCGGTCGCGTGTTCGCCGGATTGCGCGCGACCTACGAGTCGCTGGCGAAGACCGATTCGCTCGAACGTTTCGACTTCTTCATCCTGTCGGATTCGAACGAGGCCGATAACTGCACTGCCGAAGTCGATGCATGGCAGGCGCTGTGCCGCGAGGTCGGCGGCTTCGGCCGCATCTTCTATCGTCGCCGTCAGCGTCGCGTGAAGCGCAAGAGCGGCAACCTCGACGACTTCTGCCGCCGCTGGGGCAGCGACTACCGCTACATGATCGTGCTCGACGCGGATAGCGTGATGAGCGGCGAGTGTCTGACGAAACTCGTGCGCATGATGGAGGCGCACCCGAGTGCGGGTCTGATCCAGACCGCACCGCTCGCGGCCGGACGCGAAACCTTCTATGCCCGTCTGCAACAATTCGCCGGACGAGTGTACGGTCCGCTGTTCACCGCAGGTCTGCACTACTGGCAGTTGGGCGAGTCGCATTACTGGGGCCACAACGCGATCATTCGCCTGAAGCCCTTCATGGAGCATTGCGCGCTTGCCCCGTTGCCGGGCAAGGGGGCGATGTCCGGCGCGATTCTCTCGCATGACTTCGTCGAGGCGGCGCTGATGCGACGCGCCGGCTGGGGCGTGTGGATTGCCTACGATCTGCCTGGCAGCTACGAAGAAATGCCGCCGAACCTGCTTGACGAACTCAAGCGCGACAGGCGCTGGTGTCAGGGCAACCTCATGAACTTCCGCCTGTTTCTGGCCGAAGGCATGCATCCGGTGCACCGCGCGGTGTTTGTCACGGGAGCCATGGCTTATGTCTCCGCGCCGCTGTGGTTCATCTTTCTGATCCTCTCGACGTGCCTGCTCGCCAAGCACACGCTGGTCGTGCCCGAGTACTTCACCGCGCCACGTCAGCTATTCCCCGTCTGGCCCGAGTGGCATCCCGAGCGGGCGCTGGCCTTGTTTTCGGCCACGGCAACGCTGCTCTTCCTGCCGAAGATCCTCGCCGTGCTGCTGATCTGGGTGAAGGGCGCGAAGCGTTTCGGCGGTGCATTGGCGGTGACGGTAAGCATGTTCATCGAGATGGTGTTCTCCGCCGTGCTCGCGCCCGTGCGCATGCTGTTCCACACGCAGTTCGTGCTGGCTGCGCTTACGGGTATTGCGATTCAATGGAAGTCGCCGCCGCGTGAGGACGCCGAGACACACTGGGGCGAAGCGATTCGCCGTCACGGTCTGCAAACACTGATCGGGCTGGGGTGGGGCGGGGTCGTCTACTGGCTCAATCCGGACTTCATCTGGTGGCTCATGCCGATCGTCGGGTCGATGATGATCTCGATTCCTGTGTCGGTGTTCTCCAGCCGCGTGTCGCTCGGCCGCAGCCTTAAGCGCGCCCGCCTGTTCCTGATTCCGGAGGAGTCGTGGCCGCCCAAGGAATTGCGCATGACCGAGAAGTACACCGAAGAAGCGGCCAGGCGCATCGACTTCGTCGACGCCGTGATCGATCCGATGGCCAATGCGCTGATCGCTGCGAGCGTGGCGCCGACTCGCGACGATGCGAAGCGCGACGCTGTGCGCGCCGGCCGTGTGGAGGCCGCGTTGCTTAGGGGGCCGGCCAAGCTGACGAACACGCAGAAATGGGAGTTGCTCAACGATCCGCGAGCCCTCGCGGCGCTCCATTTGCTCGTGTGGACCGACCCGCGTGCTCATCGTGATTGGCGCGCCGCGCGCGCCAACGGGCTGTCGCAAGGGTTTCTCGCGTCAGCCTGATCGGCGCGCGCCGCATGCGCGATGACGGAATGTCAAACGGCAAGGCATCGCGCCTTGCCGTTTTTGCTTTGCCGCTTTCGTCCGCAAAGCACAGACCGATGCCATCGACCGGATCAGCGCGATGGCAGGAAGTCGCGCGGGTTGAAAGGCGTGCCTTTTTGACGCACTTCGAAATGCAGCTTCACGGTCCCTTGCGAGTCGGTGTCGCCCATTTCGGCGATCTTCTGGCCCTTGCTGACCGATGCCCCTTCCTTCACGAGAACGGCGCGATTGTGGGCATAGGCGGTGAGATAGCCGTTTTCGTGCTGCACCATCACCAGGTTGCCGTAACCGCGCAGACCGTTCCCCGCGTAGACAACCTTGCCTGCGGCGGCAGCATAGACCGGATCGCCGGCCTTGCCGCCGATATCGACCCCCTTGTTACTGCTGCCGTTGAAATTCGCCAGCACGGGGCCGTCAGCGGGCCAGACCATTGGGATCTTGTTTGTCGCAGTGCGCGGGGCTGCCGGTGCCGGCGCGGCCTTGGGAGCCGGTTTGGCCTGTGCTCGCGGCCGTGCAGCGCCCGACGACGCACTCCCCGATGAGGCTGCGGCTGCGGCAGGGGCCCTGGACGTGCCGGCGGGCGGCACGACACGCAACACCTGGCCGACCTCGATCTTGTCGGGATCGGTCAAACCGTTCCACCGAACCAGATCGGCCGTGCTGGCATTATTGCTGCGCGCAATGCCGTAAAGCGTATCGCCGGATTGCACACGATAGCTGCCGGCCGGCACCGGACCGTAGGTCGGCGACCCGGCACAAGCGGCAAGCGTTGCGCAAACGGCCAGACTCAGGAAATGCGTATGGCAACGGGCGAACCAACGCGGTCGGCCGGATATTTTTACTTCAGATTGCGGCCTCGAGGGGCGCATGAAACGAGTAGGCTCCATCCGTAGGCAGGTGAGAGGTCCATTGGCGGTCGCGGAAAGTGCCGAATAGGCAATGCGTTAGGCAATGCGCGTCGAATAGGGGAAAACCGTAGCAAAGTGATTTCAGACAGCACAAAACGCGAGCAGGACGCGCGACAACGGCATGGACACGGGACAAAACGCCCATTGTACGGGCTGCGGCACCGGGTCGGACACCCGAAGAGTGCCCAAATTCCCGGCTATTTGCGGAAATTGTTACTTAATTTGCGGTATTTACCCTGTTGACAAGCGGCGGCGCTACACGTATAAAACCAACTGCAGATTGTCAAGCCGCGAAGTTGTTGTCAGACGTAGTTTTCCTGCTTCTCGCTGGTTTCTAGTCCTTCATTTTCCCTTGATTGTCAGCGCTGGAGGGGTCATTCCGACCCCAGGCTATTGTTTTATTAGGAAAAAACATGGAAACCGGTATTGTTAAGTGGTTCAACGACGCAAAGGGCTTCGGCTTCATCACCCCGGACGCCGGCGGTGAAGACCTGTTCGCTCACTTCTCGGAAGTGAAGGTTGACGGCTTCAAGTCGCTGCAAGAGAACCAACGCGTGTCGTTCGAAGTGAAGACTGGCCCGAAGGGCAAGCAAGCTGCGAACATCAAGCCGATCTAAGCGGCTTCATCGCTTTCTCGTGATGCTGCACCAGCCTTAGGGCGAGGCAGCGTCTCGCGATCAACAGGCCCGATGGCGAAAGTCATCGGGCCTGTTTGTTTTTTGATTCCCTTTCGTTTCGTATAAGACGTGCACGCGAACGGTGTCACCGTCACGGTTCGACGCTACAATGCCTGATCGAATTCGCATCGGCATTTTTCTGAGGCAATCATGAGCCTGCAAACGTGGTGGCTATTCGTAGTCACCGTTTTTTTCGTCTCGGCGACGCCGGGACCGAACATGTTGCTCGTCATGACGCATGGCGCGCGTCATGGCTTACGTCCGTCGTTGGGAACGATGGCCGGTTGCATGACGGCACTCATCGCGATGATGTCGATCTCGGCGGCAGGTCTGGGCGCGGTGCTCAAAGCGTGGCCGATGCTGTTCGATACGCTGCGCTATGTCGGCGCGGCCTACCTGATTTATCTCGGTTACAAGAGCTGGCGCTCGCCGGTGGATGCCAAGGAAGCGGCCGCCAATCTCGGCGCGCCTGCACTGGTGGCCGACTCGAGTTTCGGCAAGCTGTTCAAATCAGGTTTTCTGGTGGCGGCAAGCAACCCGAAGGCCATTCTGTTCGCCGCGGCGTTCTTGCCGCAGTTCATCGACCCGGCGGCCGCCAAGCTCCCGCAGTTCTCGATTCTGCTCGGCACGTTCGCCGTGATCGAGATGAGCTGGTACATGGTCTATGCCACGGGCGGACTGCGCATTGCGCCGTACTTGCGTGAAGCGCGTGTGCTCAAGGCATTTAACCGCATTAGTGGTGGCGTGTTCATGGGCTTTGGCGCGTTGATGGCAGCGGTGCATCGCTGAGCTGGCGAGATCAGCAACAAGGGCGCATGGCACGGGGAGCAGTAGGTCCGTGCGCCATTGCACTTAATATTTGCGGCATGCGACCGTTAACGTTCATGACCAGATGCATGAATGGCGAATGCGTACCGACGGATGCGCTTCGCGCTGTGATGCTGCAAGGTGTCACGGGTTGCAAAGGCTTTAATGCGTACGGCTTGCGTGGACTCGCGTGGCCGTCACGGGGACAAATAGAAGATCAGGTATGGAAACGACAGAACCGCAGGTGACACCGGCGCCCACGGACGAAGAGTCTCAACTGCATGACTCGTATCGCATCAGCAATCCGCTGGAGATTGGTGGCGTGCTGCGTCATCTGGCAACGCGGGGCGACTTCATGACGGTGTACTTCGCCAACGGCCAGCGTCAGCTCGTCACGCGTCTGCTCAAGGTCGAGCCGCAAGCCCGCGGCTTTTATTTCGACTGGGGCGGCGTGGAGACGGAGAACCGGGCTCTGCTTGCCAACAAGCGCGCGCTGTTCGTGGGGGTGCCTGAAGGCATTCAGGTGCATTTCCCCATTGGCGACGTGGAAGAGCGCGAATATGAAGGCTATCCGGCGTTCTATTCCTCTTACCCGGAAACGCTCGTGCGCTTGCAGCGCCGTGACTATTTCCGTGTGAAGACACCGATTCTCGATCCCTATCAGTGCACCATCAAATTCCCTGACGACTCGCCGATGCGTCTGTCGGTGTTCGACCTGTCGCTCGGCGGCGTGGGCTTGCGCACGAAGTCCGATGTGGCCGCCGAGATTCCGAAAGGCTCGATGCTCATGCACGCCGAGATCGAGTTGCGCGACTACGGTACGGTTCAGGTCGATCTGGAAGTGTGTGCCATTCGTAGCGTGCCGCTCGCGAAGGATGTCGAGTATCACATTGGCTGCCGCTTTATCGCGCTCTCGCGGACCGCCGAGTCGCGTCTGCAAAAACTCATCACGCAACTTGAACTCAACCGCAAGGCATTTGCGCGCGGCTAAGTGATAGCACGGCTGAGTGTTTGACGTTTGACGTCGGCCAGCGATCGCGTTGCCCAGGTTTGTGCCGTCTCGGGAGTGAGGTGAGTGGACCCGATCGGATGCGATCGAATCTGATAAGGGCGACCCGTGGGGTCGCCCTTTTGCATTTCGCGGATTTGGTGACCCCCTGCGTCAGCCCGGTGCATGAATCTTCAGGGCCGGAATAGCGTGCAATAACCGTGTCAGGTCGGCCTGACGCCGGCATCCCGTCTTGTCGAAGATGTGACGCAACTGAGTGCGCACCGTGTTAATAGCCACGTCGGCGTCTTGTGCGTATTGCGCCAGTTCGCGGCCTTCGGCCAGCGCCTGAGCGAGACGCGCCTCCGCAGGCGACAGGCCGAACAGCACCTTGAGCGTGTAAGGCCCGAGCGTTACCCGCCGGTCCAGTTCGCCAATGGTGAGCATGACCATCGGACGCTGCCAGGGGGCGGCGCACGCATGCGATTCCCGTAGTGGCAGCGCCGTGATCACCCAATGTCGCTTCTCGTCCTGCAGGCGATGGGTGCCGGCAATCGGCATGGGCGCCGTCGCGTTAGCGATCAGACGGCGCACTGCCTGATCGTCGCTCGGAAGCAGCGCGGTAAACTTCCCGCCGCAAATGCTGACGTTGCGCGTCGCCCCCAATTGCTGATGGGCCGCGATATTCAGGTAGTGCACATGACATGTCTCGTCGGTGACGACGATGGCCATCTCTAATTGATCGAGCACCGACAGGCCCATGGCCGCTTGCGCTTGCAGATGCCGGGTGCCGGCGCGCAAACGCGCCGCCCGGGCGATATGCCGGGTGATGATGTCCAGGTCGGGAGCGGTATCCGACGCTTCGAAGGGCGGTCGGTCGGGACCCCGCAGAATCGCCAGCAACTCACTGGTGCCGTCGGCCCCATCGAGATGCAGGCCGTACGTGTAACGTACGCCGTTGGGAATCAGAAAATCGTTGAACAACTCGCTGCGCGCTACATAGCGCTCGCTCAGATGATGGTGGCATCGCATGGCATGCCCGACCGGCTGGCTCAGCATCAGTGACACGCGCGGATCGGTGGGAGCGAGCTTTTCAACGAACTCGCGAATGAGATCGGGCGGCGTTTCCAGCGAATAAGAGTCGCGTGTGGCGCAGTGGCGCGCGCGATCCCATGTCACCGAATGAAACCCCGTACCGCCGGCCCACCGATTGAAATCGCGCAACGCCTGATCCCAACGCGCCTCGTCCAGCACCCCGTCATAGCAGGTGCT
This sequence comes from Pandoraea apista, assembly GCF_001465595.2. Classification (NCBI taxonomy): domain Bacteria; kingdom Pseudomonadati; phylum Pseudomonadota; class Betaproteobacteria; order Burkholderiales; family Burkholderiaceae; genus Pandoraea; species Pandoraea apista. The sequence continues at coordinate 1,062,111 of NZ_CP013481.2, forward strand.
GATCAGCGCGTCGAGAGACAACTTCCCCGTGTCGTCCACCATCGCCTCCCATGGCTCTGTCTCGACGAACCTCGATGTCTTGCCTTGTGCCCGCTTCAGCCCATTGCGCCTTTGCCGCTGACGGGCATGTTGCGCATGGTGCGTATTCTGGCAAGCGCCATCACGGGGATCAATCCGGTTTTACTCGTCGCGTTGCGGCATCGCGACATGTTCGGGCGGCTCGCCACGCGCTTCGCGCACACCATCGGGGTAGATGCGCACGAGCACGATTCGCGGGCCCTGCATCTTCTTGACGACCACGGAGAAGCCATCGAAGTCGATCTTCTGGCCTTCGCGTGGCAGATAGGCCAGCGTATCCATGATCAGGCCGCCCACCGACTCTGCGCGTTCGCTCGGAATCTCGATGCCCAGCGAGCGCTCCAGCGTAAGGATCGGCAAGCTGCCACGCCCGATGAGCGTGCCGTCTTCCATGCGGGTCCAGTCGTCTTCCGTTTGACGGAATTCGTCGCGGATTTTACCCACCAGCGCAGAGAGCAGGTTGTCCAGCGTGAGGAAACCGATGGGCTTCTGGTCGGGCCATCCCACAATGGCAAAGTGCGGAGCGCCCCGGCGAAAGCGCCCGAACAGCTCGCGTGCGGGCATGTCGGGCCGCACGCGCTCGACCGGACGCGCCATGCTGCCAAGGTCCTCGATCGACTGGCCGTGATGCTCCGCGAGGAACAGGTCCTTCAGGTGAACCACGCCGAGTATGGTCTCGCCGTCGTTGTCGAAGAACGGATAGCGGCTATAGCGGTGCCGGTAGGCCGTGTCCATGTTCTGCTCGAACGTGGCGTTGCGGCGGAAGGCGGCCACTTCGCTCATCGGATGCATCAGATCGGACACCGTCAGATCGCTGAAGTCGATGGCATAGGCCACCACGTTCCAATCGTCGCGCGAGAGTTTTTCGCTCGACGCGCCCCGGCGCATGATCAGCTTGATTTCGTCGGCCGAGTAATGCGCATCCGCCCCATGGGAGGGGTCCAGGCCAGTCCAGCGCAGCAGGCGGTTGGCACTGTGGTTGAGCACCCAGATCGCCGGATACATCAGCCAGTAGAAGGCGTAGAGCGGTGCTGCCGTCCAGATGGAGACGGCTTCCGGCACGCGCAGCGCCATCGACTTCGGCGCGAGTTCGCCCACGACGATGTGCAGATACGAAATCGTGAAGAAGGCGATGAAGAAGGCCAGCGCGTGAATCAGTTCGGCCGAAGTGACGCCCAGTGCCGCGAACAGCGGCGTGAGAATGCGCGCGAAGGCGGGTTCACCGATCCAGCCCAGACCGAGCGAGGCGAGGGTGATGCCGAGTTGGCATGCAGAGAGGTAGGTATCGAGCTGGCCGTGCACCTTGGCCAGAATACGGCCGCGCCAACCGCGTTGGCGGGCAATGACTTGAACGCGCGTCTGGCGCAGTTTGACGAGGCCGAATTCCGCCGCCACGAAAAAGCCGTTGAGAAACACCAGCAGGATCGCAGCGACGATCAGTAAGAGATTTTCCAAAATATAAGAAATGGGACAACAGGCCCGTCAGTATAAGTGACATTTGCTCCAGGTAAGAAATAACCGTCACGTTCCGGTGTTTTGCCAGCCAGTTGCCGGTGATTCACGGGGCTTTCGCGGCGGATGCGGGCAAGTCTGGATTCGCTAGCGGCGGTCGATCGCCCGCCAGCCGGGCATCGCGAAGGCTTCGACAAGGAAATCGATCAGGGCGCGCACCTTGGCGCTCAGGTATTTGCGCGACGGGTAGACCGCGTAGATTCCAGTCTCGGCCTGCGTGTACTCGGGCAGGAATTCGATGAGCTGACCGTTGCGCAGGGCGTCTTGCACGAGAAACGCGGGTTGCAGAAGAATGCCCGCACCGGCCACGCCCGCAGCGAGGCAGGTGTCGCCGTTGTCGGCGATGAGTTTGGCGCGGGTACGCACGGAGACGGGGCCGTCGGGGCCGTCGAAACGCCACTCGCGCCGGTGCGAGAAGTAGCTGTAGCCGACCGTCTCGTGGTGCGCGAGTTCGCTCGGGTGCTTCGGCGTGCCGTGTTGCGCGAGGTAGCCGGGCGAGGCGCATAGCACCATGCGGGTGCCGGCGAGCCGCCGGTGCACGAGCGAGGAGTCGGGCAGGCGCGTAATACGGATCGCGAGATCGTAGCCTTCGTCGACGATATCCACGAGGCGATCGCTCAGTGTGATGTCGAGCGAGACTTGCGGGTGCTGCGAGAGGAACGTTGGCCAGAGCGGCGCAAGGTGGAGGACACCGAACGTGTGTGGCGCATTGATGCGCAGGGGGCCGGCGGGCTGACCGTCCTGTTCGCCTGCCATGGCGTCCGCTTCGTCGAGTTCCGCGAGGATCTGACGGCAACGTTCGACGTAGCGCTGACCCGGCTCGGTGAGCGACAGGCGCCGCGTGGTGCGTTGAAGCAGGCGTGTACCGAGACGCGCCTCGAGATCGGCGACGTATCGCGAGATGGCGGTCTTCGAGATGCCGAGCGTTGCCGCAGCCTTGACGAAGCTGCCCGACTCGACGACGGCGATGAAGCACTCGATCTCGCGAAGTTTATTCATGCCGGGGCGGGACTCATGAGGGGGATATCGATGCGTTGTCAGGCAGGCCGGTGACGGGTGACAGGGGGCTGTTACTCATTGCCGGCCATGGGATGCCAATGCCGTTATTGTGCCAGCGCATTCACCTCTGCGAGTGTCGGAGCGGCGTTGCCGAAGGCGAAGGCGTCCATGCGCAGGGCGCCGTAGGTGGCGCCGGTGTCGAAATGCGTCTGATGCGCGGCGTTGTCGGCCGCGCCCAGCGCGACGTAAAGCGGCAACAGATGTTCGTCGGTCGGGTGCGCGCGCTCGGCATGCGGCGCGCGGGCGCGATAGTCGAACAGGGCGTCCAGGTCCATCGTGGCGAGATGCTCGGTGAACCACGCGACGAATTCGGCCAGATAGGGCGCTTCCGCACGGTCTTCGGACGGGGCGCGGAACACCTCGTGCAGATTGTGCGTGAAGCTGCCCGACGCGAGGATCAGCACGCCTTCCTGCGCGAGGGGCGCGAGTTGCTGGCCAAGCCGGAAGTGGTACTCCGGGCGCATCTGCCGTTGCAGGGACAACTGCGTGACCGGCACGTCCGCGTCGGGATACAAATAACGCAGCGGCACCCAAGCGCCATGATCGAGGCCCCATTGGTCGTCGGTGGCGGCCGGCAGGCCGGCATCGCGCAGCCTCTGCACCGTACGTTCGGCCAGGGCCGGTGCGCCGGGCGCGGGGTATTCCAGCGCATAGAGTTCGCGCGGGAAGCCGCCGAAATCGTGGATCGTGCGCTGCTGCGCCAGACTGCCCACGCGCGGTGTCGGCGTCGACCAATGCGGCGAGATCGCGAGAATCTCACGCGGACGCGGCACCGCACGCCCCAGCGCCGTCAACAGCGGGCCCGTACGACCCGGATCGACCGCGAGCAGCGGCGAACCGTGGGAGACGAAGAGGGTGGGAAGGGCAGACATGGCAATCACTCCGGCAAAAGAACGCTAAAGAACGTGATGGGCGTAAGCGGATCGGCTCCTTGGGGCGCCGGGCGATCAGGCCGTGCGCGTACGGCGAATCGCGCAGGCGCCGTCGCCGAGCAGGGCGACTACGAGCAGCCCCACCAGCCAGAACGCCGGGAATTCCCAGCCGCCGCCCTTGTTGGTGAAGAGCCAGCCGTTGTGGCCATGTACCGACACAATGGTTCCGAGCATCAGGGCAGCCAGCGGTAGCGCGGCCCAGCGCGCATAAAAGCCCGCGATCAGCATCAGGCCGCCAATGAGTTCCAGCGCCATCGTGACATAAGCGAGCCCGGCCGGCAGACCAAGCGAGCCCATGAACCCTACGAAGCCGGGCACGGTAAACACAAACACCTTCAGAGAGAGGTGGGCGAGGAAGAGGATGCCCAGCGAGACACGCAACAGTAGCGCGGCGTACGGGGCGGTTTTGGTATCGATCATGACAGGCTCCGATGAGAGATCGAGGTAAGGGGCGGTTCAGCCATCCACGGGATGGCTGACTTGCCTACGATTCTAGGGAGCCGGATCGTACAGATAAACGAGCGGGTCAGGGATTGATTGTCCCGTCAGTGGGGATAATCGGCCATTGCCGCAATGCGCCGGTGCAGTAATGCCTTAATGCGCCAATGCTGGCGCCGGAGGCTCAGGCCGCCGCGATCATCCGGTCGAGCAATTCGATCCAGTGCTGTACCGGCGCGTGATCCCGGGCATGCTCGCCCTTGGCGGTCGCCTGCAAATGGCAGATGCAGCCGACGTTGGCCGAGACAACCAGTTCGGGATCGAGGGCATCGAGCGACTTCCACTTGGCGTCGCGCAACTGATGCGACAGCGCCGGTTGCGTTACTGAATAAGTGCCGGCCGAGCCGCAGCAGATGTGGCTGTCCTGCGGCAGCATGACGTTCACGCCCACGCTCGAGAGCACTTTCTCGACCACGCCTTTGAGCTGCTGACCGTGCTGGAGTGTGCAGGGGGGATGATAGGCCACCTTGCCGGTCTTGCGATTCGGCACGCGCCGTTGCAGGGCTTCGAGGTTGTCGAGCAGTACTTCGGAGAGATCGCGCGCCAGTTCGGAGACCCGCTGTGCCTTGCCCGCGTATTGCGGGTCATGGCGCAGCAAATGGCCATATTCCTTGACCGTCGCGCCGCAGCCGGACGCATTGATCACGATCGCTTCCGCGCCCGCTTCGATTTCGGGCCACCAGGCGTCGATGTTGCGGCGAGCGTCGTTCAGGCCGTCGTCGTGATAGTTCAGGTGCAGGCGGATGGCGCCGCAGCAACCGGCTGCCGCGGGGCGAACCATTTCGATGCCGAGCGCATCGAGCACGCGTGCGGTGGCCTTGTTGACGTTCGGCAGCATGGCCGGTTGCACGCAGCCTTCGAGCATGAGCATGCGGCGTGCATGCCGGGTCTGCGGCCAACTGCCGGAGCGCTGACGATGCGGCACTTTCTCGCGCAGCGCGCGCGGCAGCAGGCCTCGGAATTGCTGTCCCAGACGCAGGGCGGGGGTGAACACGCTGCGGTTGGGAAGCACATTCGCGAGGGTCCAGCGCAGCGCGCGTTCACCGGCGGGACGACCGACCTTGGCGTCGACATGGCGGCGGCCGATATCGGCAAGGCGGCCGTATTGCACGCCCGACGGGCACGTCGATTCGCAACTGCGGCATGTCAGGCAACGGTCCAGGTGACGTTGCGTTTCGCGCGTCACGGGCTGGCCCTCGACCATCTGCTTGATGAGATAGATGCGACCGCGCGGGCCGTCGAGTTCGTCGCCCAGCAACTGATAGGTCGGACAGGTTGCGGTACAAAATCCGCAATGGACGCACTTGCGAAGAATGGCTTCGGCTTCGTCGCCGTCCGGCGTGTGACGGAGGAATTCTGCGAGGTTCGTTTGCATCGTCTTTTTTAGCGGGTCAGCCGATGGCGGTTGAAGATGCGGCTCGGATCGAAAGCTTGCTGAAGACGCTTGCCGATAGCATCCAGCGCGGCCGGTTGCGGGGTGAATACGCCGGCCGACTTATCGCCATGGCGAAACAGCGTAGCATGCCCGCCCGCTGCTGCGGCAATTGCGCGGACTTCGGCGGCGCTGTGCGAGGTGATCCACCAGCGTTGCGCGCCACCCCATTCGATCAATTGTTCGTCGCCATGCGCGAGGGGCGGCGTGGTCGACGGCACCGACAAACGCCACAGCGGCTGTCCGTCTCCCGTGACCGGTGCGGGCGCGAAGAACGGGTGCGTTTGCTCCCGCAGGGCTTGCCAGAAGTCGTGGGCTTCGATGGCGTCGACGGGCTCGCCCCCCATGGTGGTGCGTGCGGCGTCGACGGCCGCGGCCGCGCCGCCCAGACGCACACTCAGTACGCCGTTATGCCAGACCGATCCCATGAGCGGAAGCGGCTGTCCGCCCCAGCGATTGAGCTGGTCGATGGCCGGTGCTTGCGGCATTTCGAAGCGCAGCGTGCGCTCGGCCACCGGACACGGCAGCACTTTGATCGAGAGTTCGAGCAGCACGCCGAGGGTGCCGAGCGAGCCCGCGAGCACGCGCGAGACGTCGTAGCCTGCGACGTTCTTCATCACCTGTCCGCCAAAATGCAGTACCTGACCCTGCCCGTTCATCACAACGGCGCCGAGCACGAAATCGCGCGGCGCGCCGACATGCGGCCGGCGCGGCCCGGCAAGGCCGGCGGCAATGCAGCCACCGAGCGTAGCCCCGGGGCCGAAGTGCGGCGGCTCGAAGGGCAGGATCTGACCGCGTTCGGCCAGTGCCGCTTCGATCTCGGCAAGCGGCGTGCCCGCACGGGCGGTGATTACGAGTTCGGCCGGATCGTACGAAACAATGCCGCGATACGCACGCACGTCGAGCGGCTCGCCATCAGGTGTCTGACCGTACCAGCGCTTGGTGTTGCCACCCTGAATGTCGAGCGGTACGCCGCTCGCGGTGGCGGCGAGTACGCGTTCGCGCAGGGCGGCGAGGGCGTGCATTACCGCTTGCTGATCGGCATCGTGCACCGGGGCGTCTAAGGCTTGCGACATCAGAACCTCGGCAAATCGGGATGGGGCAACAGGCCGCCGCGCACATGCATCCGGCCGTATTCGGCGCAGCGCGCACGCGTGGGGATGGCCTTGTCCGCGTTGAGCAGACCCGCAGGATCGAAGGCACGCTTGACGGCAAAAAATGCGTCGCGTTCTTCTGGCGAGAATTGCACGCACATGGAGTTGATCTTCTCGATGCCGACGCCGTGCTCGCCGGTCACGGTGCCGCCCAGTTCGACACAGGCTTCGAGAATGTCGCTGCCGAATGCTTCGGCGCGGTGCCATTCGTCGAGATCGTTACCGTTGAAGAGGATCAGCGGGTGCATGTTGCCATCGCCCGCGTGAAAGACGTTGATGCAGCGCAGGCCGTATTGCCCTTCCATCGCTTCGATGCGCTTGAGCAGTGTGCCGATAGTCCGGCGCGGAATAGTGCCGTCCATGCAGTAGTAGTCCGGCGAGATGCGTCCGGCGGCGGGGAATGCATTCTTGCGTCCCGACCAGAAGCGCAGGCGTTCGGCTTCGGAGGCGGACACCTGAATGCGGGTGGCGCCCGAGGCGCGCAGCACTGCCGAGACCCGTGCGATCTCTTCCGCGACTTCCTCGGGCGTGCCGTCGGATTCGCACAGCAGGATCGCGGCTGCGTTGAGGTCGTAGCCCGCGTGGACAAACTCTTCCACCGCTTGCGTGGCCGGCTTGTCCATCATCTCGAGACCCGCCGGAATGATGCCCGCCGCGATGATCGCCGCAACGGCGTTGCCGCCCGCTTCCACGTCGTCGAAGCTCGCCATGATGACTTGCTGTACCTGTGGCTTTGGCACGAGCTTCACGGTGATTTCCGTGACCACGCAGAACATCCCTTCGCTGCCGATGAACACGGACAGCAGATCAAGACCGGGGACATCGAGCGCGTGCGAGCCGAATTCCACGATCTCGCCGTCCATCGTGACCGCGCGTACGCGAAGGACGTTGTGCACGGTCAGACCGTATTTCAGGCAGTGCACGCCGCCGGAATTCTCCGAAACGTTGCCGCCGATGGTGCACGCGATCTGCGACGATGGGTCCGGCGCGTAGTAGAGCCCGTACGGCGCAGCGGCTTCGGAGACGGCGAGATTGCGTACGCCGGGCTGCACGGTGGCGGTGCGGGCGTAGGCGTCGACCTCGAGAATGCGCTTGAACCTGGCGAGCGAAAGCACGATACCGTCGGTGATCGGCATGGCGCCGCCAGACAGGCCGGTGCCCGCACCGCGCGGCACGACGGGAACACCCTGTGCGTGGCACGCCCGCAGAATGCGGCAGACCTGATCTTCGTCGGCGGGCAACACAACCGCGAGCGGCAACTTGCGATAGGCCGCAAGACCGTCGCATTCATATGGCGTGATCTGCTCGCGATCGGTGAGCCACTGCGCGTCGGGAACGGCGGCGCGCAGCGCAGCGAGGCGAGCGGCGCGGGTGCCGTCGTCAAGCGTCTCGAAGACGGGCTCATCGTTGAGCGACGTTGGCGGTGCCACTGCAGGTTGCGGCGGCTGCCGATGCAGCGGCGCGGAAGCCGGCGACAGGGGCTGAGAGGGCGAAGTCTGCCCCGGGGACGACGGATGCGATGCCATCAGGCTTTGCTCTCGAACGATCGTTGACGTGTAATATGCGTTTGGTCTACTGGTAGACTGGTCGACCAGTCATTGAATGACACCATCGTAAAGGGAATGATCCGATTTCGACCACAGGGTTAACCCTTGGATCGAGGGCGAACCTTTAACGACGCCGGGCGAGAGGCTGGAGGGCTGCCCTGAGCGAAGCGTCATCCTGTATCGTGGCGTCTGTGATTTTTCTGTAGAGAACCTAAGCCGACATGTCGTCCAACGAGTCGTCACTGCCTATGTCATCCCTACCTGCCAGCGAATCTCCGGGCGCCGCAAGTTTCGCGCCGGTTACGCCGCCGCCGCGCTTGCGCCTGTCCGACATGGTGTACGAGCAACTGGAGACGATGGTTGTCGAAGGCCGGCTTGCGCCGGGCTCGGCGCTGCCGTCCGAGCGCGATCTCGCGCAGCAGATGGGCGTGTCGCGTCCGTCGCTTCGTGAGGCGCTGCTGCGGCTGGAGTCGCGCGGCCTGATCGTAGGGCGCGCCGGCGGGGGCTATCTGGTGGCAAACGCCAGCCAGCCGTGGCTCGCAGAGCCGTTGTCGCAATTGATGTCGCGTCATAGCAAGACGGTCGACGACGTACTCGAAATGCGCGAAGTGCTTGAGGCCAAGGCTGTGGAACTGGCGGCCGAACGCGCGACGCCCGAAGACATCGCCCGGCTCGCACAGGCGCTCGAAGCGCTTGAGGCAGCCTATGCCGCAGGCCGCGACGGTCTGGACGGTGAGGGCGATGCCCAAGGGAAGTCGCTGCTGACCCGCGTGCCCGAACTCGACGCGCATTTCCACCTGGCGCTGGCCGAAGCTACACACAATCTGGTGCTGGTGCATCTGATGCACGCGATCTTCGAATTGTTGCGCGGGTCGGTGGTCGACAATTACCGGGCAATTGTGGGACACGGGGCCGATCTGGCCGAGCTGATCGGCCAGCACCGGCGCATCTTCAACGCGGTGGCATCGCACGACGCCAGCAGCGCGCTGCACTCGTTGCGCGAACATCTGACCTTCATTCGCAACAATTCGGGCGACGTCGGGGCAGTCTGACCCCGATTTCCGCAGACTGACGGTGCCCTCGCCAGAGGGCAAATCGATCCCGTCAAAACGTCATCGTTTTCCCTGACCCTGCGCTGCGCGGCATTACGCTGCGCGGGCGGGAGATCGTCTGCGTTCCGGCGTGCAATACCTCCGAACTCCTCCATTTCCCTGCCTTTGCCGGTTATCGAGCGCTTACGTCGCATGAGGTTGCGCACCCCATGAGCGACGAACGGAAGCCGTTATGCAGCCGCTCTCGGGTTGACAGTGCACCGGCCATCGACTAATTTTGGAACCATAAAAAATACTTAATTCGATATATTGAATCTTGTATATCAGATTCAAAGCGTCGAATCGGCAGCGTCAGAACCCGTGAATCGAACCGGGCAGGACGCCGATCCGGCGCGGGACTCATCGGAGACATCAGTTGGGTAAGCACACATTTCCTTTCGGGCAGGCCGCATGCGACGGTTCCTTCGCAGGGTTTGCCCAGTCGTATCCGCCGCTGGCATCCGACGCTATGGGTCGGGCATTGCGGTGTTCCTCATCTGTCTGCCGCCCGTTGTGGGCAGGCGATCTGGCGATCACGCGTCCGCGAGGCGCGCCCGCCTGAGTGACGGGACCTGGCCTGCGACGAGGCTCACGGGATTCCATCGTGACCTGAATCGCGCAGACCGGTCCGCACTCGAATTCGTCATCTCGTCACCCTTCGGCAGTCGGCAACTTGCCGGCGCGGGCCTGAAAAGCCTGCGTCGCCGCGCCGAAGCGGTGGCCGGAAGTGTCCTTTGGCGCTTCCGCAAGTCAGTCAGCCGGGGCTCAAGCCCTGCGAGCGCGCCGCCAGGCAGCGTTCCGCGATCAAGCGGCCAAGCATGAGCCGCATGTAACGCCAGGAGGCGTGCCGTATCTGCGATTCCCCATGCCGGGACGCGCTGCGGCACGCGATGACGGCGGGCACCGCCCAACGAGGTGCGGGCCGCCGCCAATCGTCTGACAGGTATAGGAGGCAAGTCATGCAAGCAGCTGCGCAACCGGAGGAGAAGACCTCTTTTCTGGGAGGGCGCTGGTCACAACTGGTGATCGGCATCATTTGTATGGGCCTGGTGGCCAATCTGCAGTATTCGTGGACGTTGTTTGTCGAGCCGATGGAAGCAAAGCACCATTGGGGCATTGCAGCCATTCAGGTAGCGTTCTCGATCTTCATCGTGGTGGAAACGTGGCTGGTGCCGATCGAGGGCTGGCTGGTCGATCGTTTCGGGCCCCGGCCTGTGGTCGCGGGAGGTGCGATCTGCGTGGCGCTGTCGTGGATCATGTACTCGTACGCCGAAACGCTGACGGTGTTGTACACGGCGGCGGTCATTGCCGGTATCGGTGCGGGTTGCGTGTACGGCACCTGCGTGGGTAACGCGCTCAAGTGGTTCCCGGACAAGCGGGGGCTCGCCGCGGGTCTGACGGCAGCCGGTTTCGGCGCCGGTGCTGCGATCACGGTCATTCCGATTGCCAACATGATCCGCGAATCGGGCTACGAGGCAGCGTTTTTCAACTTCGGTATCGTGCAGGGCGTGGCGATCTTCATTCTTGCGCTGTTGCTGGTCAAACCGCGTGCGCCGAAAGGTGTCACCGTGTCGCGCCGCAATCTGGCGACAAAGGTTGACTACACCTCGGGTCAGATGATTCGCACACCGGTGTTCTGGGTGATCTACATCTGCTTTGTGGCGGTGGCCGCCGGTGGTCTGATGGCGACGGCGCAGATCGGGCCGATCGCGAAGGACTATGGTATTGCTTCGATGCCGATGACGCTGTTCGGCGCCACGCTGCCGCTGCTGACCATGACGCTGTCGATCGACAACCTGTGCAACGGCTTCACGCGTCCGCTGTGTGGCTTTGTATCGGACAAGATCGGTCGTGAGAACGCCATGTTCATCATCTTCCTCGGCGAAGGGGTGGCAATGCTCGGCCTGATGCACTTCGGTCAGAACCCGTACATGTTTGTGTTCTTCGCGGCGATGACCTTCCTGTGCTGGGGCGAAATCTTCTCGATCTTCCCGGCGCTGTGTGCGGATACGTTCGGCAGCAAGAATGCGGCGTCCAATGCCGGCACGTTGTACACGGCCAAGGGGACGGCGGCGTTGCTGGTGCCGCTGGCGTCGGTGCTCGCCATTGGCGGTCACTGGGATCGCGTGTTCATCGCCGCTGCGGTGATCAGCATTACGGCGGCGGTGGCAGCGAAGTTCCTGCTCGCACCGATGCGTCGCCGCTGGATCGAGAGCGTGAACAACAACGAACTGGAAGCGTCGGCAAAGCCGCCGGTTGCAATGAGTGCGCCCGCGAGCGAGTAAGTGAGCAAGCCGGTGGAGCCGTGTGCGGATGAGTGAACGTATCGGACGTATCGGACGTATCGGACGTATCGAAAGTACCGGCGCACGGTTCGGAAGGTGAGATGGCGGGGTGCCGGAGACGGCGCCCCGTTTTCATTGGCGCGACGAAGGCGATGCTGGGAGGGCGGGACGCGGAGGTGCGAGATGCCGGGCGCGGGCGATGGCGTCTTGTTGTGTGACGCCGCCGCAGAAAACAAAAAAGCCTTGCCGATCGGCAAGGCTTTTTGCATTTTGGCTCCTCGACCTGGGCTCGAACCAGGGACCTACGGATTAACAGTCCGGCGCTCTACCAACTGAGCTATCGAGGATCAAACTCGTATGTCATACATCGTTATGACGACGTATCGACTAAAACAAAAGCCTCGCGTGCGCGAGGCCATCGCTTCGGTATTCTTGGCTCCCCGACCTGGGCTCGAACCAGGGACCTACGGATTAACAGTCCGGCGCTCTACCAACTGAGCTATCGGGGATCAAAAGAGAAAGCGATTATAGTGGCGCTATTTGCACGCTGTCAACACCGTGCGCGCATTTTTTCTGCATCAATGGGACGAAGTCCGCCAATAACGCTCGTGGCTCAGCGCTCGAGCAGATGCAGCTTGTCGGTCACGTCTTTCCACTGATCCGCATCGGGCAAAGACGGCTTGGTCTTCGTGATGCTCGGCCAGTTGACCGAGAGTTCCGCGTTCAGCGCGATGAAGGCTTGTTGATCGCCCGGCACGTCCTCTTCGGCATAAATGGCGTTCACCGGACACTCGGCCACACAGACGGCGCAATCGATGCACTCGTCCGGGTCGATGGACAGGAAGTTAGGGCCTTCGCGGAAGCAGTCCACGGGGCAAACGTCCACACAGTCGGTGAATTTACATTTGATGCAGCTTTCGGTGACAACGTGCGTCATGCCAACTCCAGAGTAGGGCGCGAAACGGCTTCGAACGGCCGTTAAAACGCGTATTGTAACGCAGCCCGACGCCGCTCGTGCGAGAGCCGAAATGCGGGTGGAACAAGGCATCCCCGCCATCGTGCGATCCGCCGCAATGTCATGAGTGGCACCGCTTTGCGGTACGATGTTCGGTGTTCTCATACGCTGTCGAAACGGCCTCCGGCCGATCGGTGGTGTTCGCTGCTTTCTCGTAAGCGCTCCTTTCGGGGCCCGCCGTCATGATCATCACGTCGCTGCTCGATACCGATCTCTATAAGTTCACGATGATGCAGGTAGTGCTGCATCACTTTCCCGCTGCGCAAGTGGAGTACCGCTTCAAGTGCCGCACCGAAGGTGTCGACCTGACGCCTTATGTCGAAGAGATTCGAGATGAGATCCGGTTGCTGTGCGGTCTGCGCTTCACCGAGTCGGAATTGCGTTATCTCGGTGCGATGCGTTTCATCAAGAGCGATTTCGTCGATTTTCTCGATCTGTTCCACCTGAACGAGAAGTACATCACCGTGCAGCCGTCGCCGAAGGGCAATGGCGAGATCGACATCACGATTCGCGGCCCGTGGCTGCACACGATCCTGTTCGAAATTCCGGTGCTGGCGATCGTCAACGAAGTGTATTTCCGCAATACACAGCGCACGCCCGCTTATCAGGAAGGCCGCCAGCGGCTCAGGGACAAGATCTGCATGCTCGCTGAGCGCGTGGACTATCGCGAGTGCAAGATCGCCGATTACGGCACACGTCGCCGCTTCTCGAAGGAGTGGCACGAAGAGGTGATTCTCACACTGCGCGACGAACTGGGCGAACAGTTCGCGGGCACGAGCAATGTGTATTACGCGTCCAAGCTCGGTCTCACCCCGCTGGGTACCATGGCCCACGAGTACCTTCAGGCGTGTCAGGCACTGGGTCCGCGGTTGCGCGACTCGCAGATTTTCGGCTTCGAGACGTGGGCGAAAGAGTACCGCGGCGATCTGGGAATTGCGCTCTCGGACGTGTACGGCATGTCTGCCTTCCTGCGCGATTTCGACATGTATTTCTGCAAGCTCTTCGACGGGGCGCGTCACGATTCGGGCGATCCGTTTGCGTGGGGCGAGCGTTTGCTGGAGCATTACGCGCAAAACCGCGTCGACGCGCATACCAAGACGATGATCTTCTCGGACGGCCTCGATATCCCCAAAGTCCTTCAGCTTTTCGAGCGTTTTCGCGATCGCTGCAAACTGGCGTTCGGCGTGGGCACGAACCTCACGAACGACCTTGGCTATCAACCGTTGCAGATCGTCATCAAGATGGTGCGCTGCAACGGCCAGCCGGTCGCGAAACTCTCCGATTCGCCGGGCAAGAACATGTGCGACGACGACGCGTATCTGGCCTACTTGCGCCAGGTTTTCGAGATTGCCCCGGAGCCGGCGGTGGATGCTTGACGACCGGTAGCGGTGGTGTGATCCGAGCGCCGGGACAGAGCATTCCGATAGTGCGCGAACGCTCGTCGCACCGGCTGGGGCAGCCGCTATAATTGCGCATCGCCCGCCGGACTTGTTCCGGTGGCTTCGAAGAGACGATAAGCGACGACGCCGGCGGCAGACCGGTGCGTCGGCTTCACAGGACAGCCCATGGATACCTCCGACGCTCGTAACCGCATCTTTGCCCGCATTCGCAACGCACAGCATCGTCCCGATGTGGCGCGTGCGAACGAGCAGGCAGCGGCCGAGGATTATCTGGCGCGTCATCCTCAGGGGCCGCGTCCTGCACTGTCTGCCGATCTCATCGCGACATTCATCGGAAAGGCCGAAGCGCTCTCGACGACCATCACGCGCGTGCCTGGCATGAGCGACGTGCCGGCCGCAGCCGCGACCTATTTGCAGGCCAACGGCCTCACCATGCAGGCGGTGGCGTGGCCGACGTTACGTGATCTGGATTGGGCGAAGGCGGGCTGCGATGTGGCGTTTCGCAAACCGCATGGCGACGATCTGGTGGGCATCACGGGTTGTTTCTGCGCGATCGCAGAGACCGGCGCGCTGATGATGATGTCCGGGCCGGAGACGTTTGCCTCGGCTACGTTGCTGCCCGAGACCCACATTGCCGTCGTGCCGGCATCGCGGATTGTCGCCGGCCATGAAGACGGCTTCGCGCTCATGCGCAGTGAGCGTGGTCAACTCTCGCGCGCGACCAATTTCATTGCCGGACCCTCGCGTACCGCCGATATCGAACAAACGCTGGTGTTGGGGGCGCATGGTCCCTACCGCCTTCATCTCATCATCGTCGACGGCGCCTGACGAGGGACGCGGCGTCCACGCCGGTCCGCCATCGAAAGCCCTTCATATCCCGACCACCCGCGCGAGTGACGGGGGGATGCGTTGTCTTTCGAGAATCCACCGAAGATTTCCGCCTATGGCGGGACGGACGGTACGTAACTTTTGTATGGGAAATCTCCCAAGCTGGCGTCGTTTGGGGCACTCAGCCGCTAACGGTGACTCATATGGAGTTGACCATCAATCATCAGGAACCATAAAAATGCTTAAGGGGATTTGGGGAGCCTTGGTTACGGCGGGGCTGGCATTGGCAAGTCCTGCGGCGTTTGCTGCCGGACCGGACGGCGCACAACTCGTCGCCTGGTGGGGCGTGCCGTTTGCAGGGCTATTGCTTTCGATCGCGCTTGGACCGTTGCTTGCACCCGCGTTCTGGCACCACCATTTCGGCAAGATCGCGGCCTTCTGGGGCGCGGCATTTCTGGTGCCGTTCGCACTCGTGTTCGGCATAGGCGCTGCATGGCATGGCGCGGTACATGCCATGGTCGCGGAGTTCATTCCTTTCGTTGTGCTGCTCACGGCGCTGTTCACGACAGCGGGCGGCATTTGCGTTCACGGCAATCTACGCGGTGGACCGTGGCTCAATACCGGGCTGTTGCTGCTGGGTACCGTGCTGGCGAGCATTATGGGAACCACGGGCGCGGCCATGTTGCTGATCCGTCCGCTCATTCGCGCGAACGACAATCGAAAGCACAACGTGCATATCGTTGTGTTCTTCATCTTCCTCGTGGCGAACGCCGGAGGCTCGCTGACGCCGCTGGGCGATCCGCCGCTCTTCCTCGGCTTCCTGCAAGGGGTGGACTTTTTCTGGACTACCGCTCACATCTGGCCTGAGACGCTGTTCATCTGCGGCGTGCTGCTGGTGCTGTTTTTTCTGATCGACGCGTACTACTTCCGCCAGAAGAGCGAGCGTCTAATCGAAGACCTGGACCCGACACCGCATGCTGCGCCGCTGCGACTCGAGGGAAAACGCAATTTCGTATTGCTCGCCGCTGCGGTCGGGCTGGTGCTGATGAGCGGCGTCTGGAAGCCGGGCGTCGAGTTCGACGTCTTCGGGACGCCTGTTGAACTGCAAAACATCGCGCGTGATGTGGGGTTGATCGTGGTAACGCTCATGTCGCTGGCGATTACGCCACGCACGGCACGTGAAGGCAACGACTTCAACTGGGAGCCGATGAAGGAAGTGGCCAAGCTGTTCGCCGGCATCTTTCTGACGATCATCCCGGTGGTGGCCATATTGCGCGCGGGTGAAGCTGGCGCACTGGGCTGGGTGATTCGTCTGGTGACCGGGCCGGGCGGTGTGCCGGACGACGTCATGTACTTCTGGGCGACGGGGCTGCTCTCGTCAT
The DNA here is from genome assembly GCF_001465595.2 of Pandoraea apista. Taxonomy (NCBI): domain Bacteria; kingdom Pseudomonadati; phylum Pseudomonadota; class Betaproteobacteria; order Burkholderiales; family Burkholderiaceae; genus Pandoraea; species Pandoraea apista. Next base: position 1,078,324 of record NZ_CP013481.2, read on the forward strand.
TCCTCGACAATGCGCCGACCTATCTGGTGTTCTTCAACACGGCCGGTGGCGATGCGGCAACGCTGATGACTGCGGGCGCAACGACGCTGGCAGCGATTTCGGCGGGCGCGGTATTCATGGGCGCGAACACGTACATCGGTAATGCGCCGAACTTCATGGTGAAAGCCATTGCGGAGCAGCGCGGCGTTCGCATGCCAAGCTTCTTTGGCTATATGCTGTGGTCGGGCGCGATTCTGCTGCCACTGTTCGTTGTGACGACCCTGATATTCTTCTGAGCTGCAATATTGCCAAGCGGCCAACCTTTGCGAGACGACTGGTGAAACCGAAGATCCTGGTAGCCCGAGCCATTTTTCCGGACGTGATCGAGCGTCTGGCACAGTATTTCGATGTCGAGCGAAACGACGCGGATACCGTGTATTCGAGTGAAGAACTACGCGCACGTCTGGCTGATAAGGCTGGGGCGATCACAACGGCGAGCGAACGCATCGATGCATCGGTGCTCGCCGGTGCGCCGCATTTGCGCGTGGTGGCCAATATGGCGGTGGGCTACAACAATTTCGACATTGAGGCCATGACCGCAGCTGGCGTCATGGCAACGAACACCCCGGACGTACTCAACGAGACAACGGCCGATTTCGGCTGGGCCTTGTTGATGGCGACGGCGCGTCGCGTGACTGAGTCGGAGCGCTGGCTGCGCGAGGGACACTGGGATAAGTGGGCCTACGACATGTTCCTGGGCGCGGACGTGCACGGCAGTACGCTGGGCATTATCGGCATGGGGCGTATCGGACAGGCGATTGCCCGGCGCGCGATGGGTTTCAACATGCATGTCGTGTATCACAACCGCTCACGTCTCGACGATGCGACGGAAGCCGCCTGCAAGGCGAGCTATGTGGACAAGAACACGCTGCTGCGCACGGCAGATCACGTCATTCTGGTGCTGCCCTATTCGGCGGCGACCCATCACACGATCGGTGCGGCAGAACTGGCCGTCATGAAGCCGACGGCCACGCTGGTCAATTTGGCGCGAGGCGGCATTGTGGACGATGCCGCACTCGCTGCCGCGCTGGCGAAAGGGCAGATTGCGGCGGCAGGGCTCGATGTCTTCGAAGGGGAGCCGAAGGTGCATCCCGACTTGCTGAAGGTGTCGAATATCGTACTGACGCCCCATATCGCAAGTGCTTCGGCGGCAACACGCCGTGGCATGGCGAGTCTGGCGGCCGACAATCTGATCGCAGCATTGGGGTTCGGGGCGGCGGCAGGCAAGCCGCCGTGTCTGCTGAATCCGGCGGCACGTAAGTCGTAGCGGCCAAAGCGGCCACGGTAGCCCTGGCGGCTGTCATGGCCGCCGCACACGATAGTTTCAGGCAGCGGGATCGGAAAGCGTCAACGGGAGTCGCAACGCGATGGTGGAGATGGTGTTGGTAGCGCTCGCAGCGCTAAATCTGTTGGTCATGCTCGCGATTGCGGTGAAGGTCTGGCAACGTAATGGCGATACGTCGCTGCGCGAGACACTCACCGACTCGCTCACGCATGTGAGAGATGACTTGCTGCAAGCCGCCGATCGCAGCGAGCGCGGGTTGCGTCAGGAGTTTGCAGAAATCGCGCGTGCCGGCCGCGGTGAGCAGAGCTCACAAATGGCGCAGTTTCAGCAAACGCTGGCGGCGCAAATGACAAGCGTGGCCACGGTGCAGAACAACCAGATCGATGGCTTTGCACAGCAATTGGCCAAACTGACCGAGTCGAATGCGGCGCAGCTTGAGGCAGTGCGTCAGAGCCTGGTGCTCAACGGGCAGCAGATGCGTGAGGAGCAGACGTCTACGCTGCGCCGCTTCGGCGAAGCTCAACATCAGCAACTCACGCAACTGGCAGAGGGCAACGAACGCCGGCTGGCGGAAGTGCGTGCCACGCTCGAGCAGAAGCTCAAGGACATTGAGGTCAATAACGCGACGAAGCTCGACGAGATGCGCCGCACCGTTGACGAGAAGTTGCATGCCACGCTTGAGCAGCGGCTCGGCGAATCGTTCAAGCTGGTCTCCGACCGTCTGGAACAAGTGCATCGCGGTCTGGGCGAGATGCAGACGCTCGCCGCCGGTGTGGGCGATCTGAAGCGTGTGCTGACCAACGTGAAGACGCGAGGTATCTGGGGCGAAGTGCAGTTGCAGGCATTGCTCGAACAATTGCTCACGCCAGACCAGTTCGCCAAGAACGTTGCGACCAAGCCGGGAAGTGCCGAGCGGGTGGAATTTGCGATTGCGCTGCCGGGGCAGAGTGGCGATAGCAACACGCCGGTGTGGTTGCCCATCGATGCGAAATTCCCGCGTGAGGATTACGAGCGTCTGCTTGACGCCCAGGAGCGTGCGGATCCGGTGGCCGTCGAGGAGGCCTCGAAGGCACTGGAAACGCGTATCCGTCTGGAAGCGAAAACCATCGCCGAAAAGTACCTTGCCCCGCCGCACACGACCGATTTCGCACTGCTGTTCCTGCCCACGGAAGGGCTTTACGCCGAAGTGCTGCGGCGTCCGGGACTCTCGGATCTGCTGCAACGCGAATATCGCGTGACCGTGGCCGGCCCGACAACGTTGACCGCACTGCTCAACAGTTTGCAGATGGGCTTCCGCACGCTTGCCATTGAGCGCCGTTCCAGTGAAGTCTGGCAGGTGCTCGGTGCAGTGAAGACGGAGTTCTCCAAGTTCGGCGACGTGCTTGCCAAGACCAAGGCGCAACTCGAGACGGTGACCCGCTCCATCGACAAGGCGGAAGTGCGAACGCGCGCGATGGCGCGCCAGCTCAAGGCCGTTGAGGCGCTGCCCGGTGAGCAGGCCGTCGAGCTGCTGGGTGTGGAACTGGACACCGACGACGAGGCGTGAGCCGCTCGACCGCTCACACCATGCGGGACAGTGGCGGCGTTGTCACTCGCCTTTGGCAAACCGGCTGAGCGCCTCGCCCGTCATGCGAACGACACGCCAATCGGGCAACACCGTTGCACCCTGCGACGTGTAGAAGTCGATTGCCGGCTGGTTCCAGTCGAGCACCGTCCATTCAAAGCGTCCGCACTGCCGCTCGACGGCGATGCGGGCGAGTCGGCGCAACAGTGCCTGGCCGACGCCTTTGCCGCGCATCGACGGCTGCACGTAGACGTCTTCGAGATACAGACCGCGTCGCCCGAGGAACGTCGAGAAGTTGTGGAAGAACAGCGCGTAGCCAACGGCCTTGCCATTCCATTCCGCCATCAGGCACTCGGCGGCCGGTGTTTTTCCGAATAACGCCTCGCGCACGCTTTCCGGCGTCGCTTCGAAGATATCCAGCAACTTCTCGAAAACGGCCAGTTCCTGCATCAGGCTGTGAATGGCGCCGACGTCGTCGGCGGTGGCGGCACGTATGTTCAAGGACATGGGGGCAATAACGTGAGAGGCGGCGCTGTCACCGGCGCAATGCACCGGGAGTCAGGCGCCGCGGGGGCGGGGATCAGTATTCTTCTTCGGGGGCGTCGCTCAGGGCGACTTCGATCCCGCCAAATCGTTCGGCCACCCAGTTGTAAGCGTGGCACGCGATCCAGAGCAGCACGAAGCCGACGATGGCATTAAGGACCAGTGCAGAAATGAACGCGAGTCCCGGCAGTTCGCCATAGCGGATGAATGCCGCCAGGAAGGCGAGCAGTACCAGCGGAATACTGAAAGTGAGATAGACCAGCACCAGCGCTTTGGCCGTCTGGCCGGGACTGATGTATGTGATCTGCTTTTTCGTTGTCATTGACGTGTGCTTTCGGTTTGTTGCCGTCATCGTCGAAGCGCCGATGACGGCGATATATTGCGGCTACGTTGTTTCGTTGCTTCGTTTTTTGGGGAAATCGGGGGCGGTGTTCGCGCTAGACCAGTCCGTCGAACACAATGACGTCGACCGGTTCGCCTGCCGCCACATCGCCGCGTGCGGTGCCGAGCGTGACAAAGCAGTTGGCTTCGCTCATCGTGCGCAGAATGCCGGCGCTTTGCGCATCGGCGACCGTGACTTGCCAGCGGCCCTGAGCATCGGCGGCAAGAATGCCGCGCAGGAACTCGGTACGGCCGGGACGCTTGGCAATCGCCGTTGTCGTTGGCACGGGCAGACTCGGCGTGGCTTGCGGCTCGGCGCCCATCAATGCGAACAGACCGTCTCGAACCAGATGGTAAAACGACGCCATCACGGCGGCCGGGTTGCCCGGCAGGCCGAAGAGGAGCGCGCGATGGCCGTCGCTCTCGAGTTCGCCGAACGCGAACGGCCGGCCGGGGCGCATCGCCATCTTCCAGAACACCACGTTGCCCAGGCGCGCCATCATTTCGCGCGTGAAGTCGGCTTCGCCGACCGAGACACCGCCCGACGTAATGACGGCATCGGCCTCACGGCAGGCCGTGCGAAGCGTGTCCTCGATCGCCTGCGGGTCGTCGCGCACAACCCCCAGATCAAGCACTTCGACACCTAGCCGTTGCAGCATGCCGAAGAGCGTGTAACGGTTGCTGTCGTACAAATTGCCCGGCGCAAGCGGCTCGCCGACCGAGCGGAGTTCGTCGCCGGTCGAGAAGAACGCCACACGAATGCGGCGGCGCACCGGCACTTCGGCAATGCCCAGCGACGCGAGCAGACCGAGGGCTGCCGGTCGTAGGCGCTTGCCGGCGTGCAACGCCGCATGGCCCGCGGCGAGATCCTCGCCAACATGGCGAACGTGACGGCCGGCGGTGACGGCGTTGGCCGCAAAGGCGATCACTTCCGTATCGCCTTCGCGCCGCACCTGTTCCTGAGGAATGACCGTGTCGCATCCGGCGGGCAACAGCGCACCGGTCATGATGCGCACGCACTCGCCCGGCGCGGCCGTGCCGTCGAACGGATGGCCCGCGAACGAGCGGCCCGCCACGCGCAGGCGTACCTCGCCGCCTGCGGCCAGCGCGCTGCTGGCGAAGGCGTAGCCATCCATGGCGGCGTTTTCGAAAGCGGGAACATCGAGCGGCGAGATGACGTCGCGCCCGAGTACACGGCCCAGGGCACTGCGTACGGCGACCTGCTCGATGGCCGACACCGGACTCGCGGTGCGCACGATAACCGCGCGCGCCAATTCGACCGTCATGTCGTTGGGGTCGTGGTCTGGCAAGCCGGCCAGGGCTTCGTCTAGTGTTGTCATTGGTGTGGCGTCGTCATCCGGCAAGTATCCGGCATGAATCCGTAAATGCGGTGGCGACGGATCTGGCCGCGTCGATGCCCGGATTATCAGGGGGCGCGCGGCGTATCGGTATGGAGGTCGTCCAGCGTGTTGACATTGTAAAACGGACGCTCGTTGCCGAAGTGAACTTGTACGGCCTTGTGGCGCGCCAGCCACGCTCGCACGCGATGCTCGCCTGACGCCAGTGTGGCCGCCAGATCGTCTGCCAGCGCGCGGTGCAAAAGGGCAAATACCGGATGTGGGCCCCGGGCCGTGACGGCAAAGGCGGCCAGCAGCGGCGGAGCGCCCGTACCGGAGGGCGAATCGGTCAACGCGGCAGCCAGCCGTTCGCCAAGATCCTCAGGGAGAAATGGGGAGTCGCACGGTACGGTGAGAACATAGTCCGTACGCGCCGCGCGCAATCCGGCGAGCATGCCGGCGAGCGGACCGGCGAAGTCCTGCGTCTCGTCGCTTACGACCTGCGCGCCGAATGCCGCATAGGCATCGCGATTCCGGTTGGCGCTAATGAGGAATGTTTCGACCTGCGGGCGCAGCCGTTCGGCGACATGCGCGACCAGCGGCCGGCCCGAGAATATCTGCAAGCCCTTGTCGCGCCCGCCCATGCGTTGTCCACGTCCGCCCGCGAGAATCAGGCCGGTGATCGTATCGCGGGGGATCGGGCTGGCAGTCATGGGTGGAATTCCTGCTCGGTGGGAACGTCTTGGCGTCGCTAGGAACGGTTCAACCCGATGACGCGGCCATTGGCATCGAACCAGACCGCACCGTCACCCAGCATCACCCCCTGATCGCGGGCGAACATCAGCCGCGGGACAGCCGCGCCGATCGTGCGAACGTAGCCGTCGGTAAATATCTCGTTATAGCGTGCGAGCAACGACTTCGGGTTCCGAAGGATCAATGTTTTGCCGCGCAGCGACACATGCAGTGGATAGCGAATGGATTGTGCGACGACGTCACGGCGGTCGTCGAGCACCCCTTTCCGGAACTGCGTCGCTGCACGGTTGACCGTTTCATCGTCGTTCACGCCGGCAACCCCGTAGAGATGGTCGATCTTGCCGCTCTGAATGCTCGTGAGCGCCAGTTCGAACGGCACCGAACGTCCGCTGCGCAAATCCTTCCATTGACCGGAAATCACCTCGCAGGTGGACGACGCGCCGCGTTGGCGATTCACGTCATCATTAGAGGAAAACTCGCCTTCGAACGTGGCGCGCGGCATGCCGCCTGCGTCAAATTCGGTCAGTTGCAGGCGCGATCTGGCTTCCAGTTTCCCCGTGAGATAGGTATCGCTTTGCGACGAGGCGTTGGCATAGCGACCCTCAAGCTTGCCGCCGGACGTAGGACGCAACACCAGCCGCAACGGATTGCGTTCGCCAAGTTGACCGCTATAGGTCATCAAATGGTTCGCGATGTCGCGGTTGGACGGATCGCAATCCGCATGCGCAGTGGAGGGGGCGAACGCACTCAGCAGCAGCGTGAGGGCGCTCAGGCTTGCGACGATCAGGCGCCGGGGCCGACGAAGCGCGTCAAGACGTGACGCAGCACGTTGGGAAGCCAGCAGAGAGTCTCGGACGCGGTGAGCGCCCGGGGCAACAGGAATCATGTGTCGAGAAAGAATTCGATAGTTCGAAAGCGTGCGGACGAGCGAACAGGCAAGACGCTGGACGTTCAACCGCCGATGTAGGACATCTCCACTTTCGGTGGTGCGTCTTCAGGCAGGCCGGTGGCCGCCGTACGCAATGCTGAGTACCGGTCGGTGCGACCTCGCCAGATGTCGCCGATGACGGTCGAGATCTGCGCGTCGCTCGCGCCGTTGCGCAGCAACGTGCGCAGGTCGTATCCGGCGCTGGCGAACAGACACAGGTACAACTTGCCTTCGGTAGACAGGCGTGCCCGGGAACAAGTGCCGCAAAAAGCGCGCGTGACCGACGAAATGACGCCGACTTCGCCGCCGCCATCGCGATATTGCCAGCGCTGTGCGGTCTCGCCGGGGTAGTTCGGTTCGAGCGGTTCGACCGGCAGCACCTCGTTTATGCGGGCGATGACGCTGGCCGATGGCAGCACTTCGTCCATGCGCCAGCCGTTCGACGTCCCCACATCCATGTACTCGATGAAACGCAACACCACGCCGCTACCGTGGAAATGCCGTGCCATGGGTACGATTTCGCTATCGTTAGTGCCATGCTTGACGACCATGTTGACCTTCACCGGGCCCAGGCCGACGTGCTGCGCTTGCGCAATGCCTTCGAGTACGTTGGCGACCGGAAAGTCGACATCGTTCATTTGCCGGAAGATCGTGTCATCAAGACTGTCCAGGCTGACCGTCACGCGCGTGAGACCCGCATCCTTGAGCGATTGTGCACGGCGCGCGAGTAACGATCCGTTGGTCGTGAGCGTAATGTCGAGCGGTTTGCCTGACGGCGTGCGCAACCGGGCCAGCATTTCGATGAGCCGTTCGATGTGCTTGCGCAGCAGCGGCTCGCCGCCGGTCAGCCGCAGCTTCTCGACGCCATGCTCGACGAACAGGCGCGCGGCACGCTCGATTTCTTCGAAAGACAGCAGGGACGATTGCGGAAGGAAGGTGTAATCCTTGTCGAACACCTCCTTCGGCATGCAATAAACACAGCGGAAGTTGCAACGATCGGTCACCGAGATTCGCAGGTCGTGCAACGGCCGCGCCAGCGCATCTTCGAGATGGCCGGTCGCCGCGCGCACTTGTGCGGGAATCTGCGGGGAGTGCGCTGCATAACGTGCGTCGCCACGCAGATCGGTGAGTCGGATGATCGTTTCAGTCATGGTGGGGCCTTAGCTTGCGTCTCCATTCTAACGAATTGGGCCGTTGGCCGCCGATGCCCGCCATTGGGACGTCGGATATCGGTACTGCGGCGTTCGTTGGGGGACGTCAAGCCTGTACTACGCCACAAGATACGGACGGGGGTGCGGCAGCACAAGTCGGGACAACGCGGGGTTGCGGGGGGAAAGGCTATCCCCATCATGCAAAAAAGGAGGCCGAAGCCTCCTTTTCTGGCATCACTTAACGTTGGGCGGCGCCTTGCCGTGAGGCACGAACCGCCCGAACGTCAAGCGCGGGACACGTTATGCAACGTGATCCGACGAGGTGCGCGTTTCCACTTGCTCCATCGGACCGCTGTTGATCGGCGTGGCAGGACGGCGCTCGCGTCGCACTTGCGGTGCCGGTGCGGCTTGTGCGGCGGCTTCCTTGGCGGCGCGATGCTTGTCGGCGTCCGTGTGGACCCAGACCAGACCAACGCTTGCCAGCGTCGATTCCAGTGCACTGCGCTCCAGCGTCGGTGCGACGGCCACCGGGGCCGGTGTCTGCGTCACGACTTCCGTGGCCGCGGCTGCGGCTTCCGGTACGACCGGCATGGCTTGCACCGGTGCAGCGGACGGGGCGGCCGAAGCCGGAGCCGGAGCCTGTGCCGGCTTCACCGTCTCGATCATCTGAACCGGCGCGACGGGCGCTGCGGCTTGCGCAGGTGCCGTCGGGGCAGGGCGGATGTCTGCCGGAGCACTGGCGGTGGCAGCGGTCGCAGCGATCTCGGTCAACGCGTCGGCAGGCACCGAGGGCTGAGCCGGGCTCGGCGTTGCCGCCGGCAGCGGTGCGCTGACCGGCGGAACTACCGGTGCCGCGGCCACTTCAGCCGTGGGCAGCGGCGTCACGTTGACCGGAGCGATCGGTTCGGCGATCACGTGGGCCGGGACTTCCGGCGTTGCGGCCGGTGCGGCTTCGCTTACGGTAACGGCCGGTGCTGCGGCAACCGGAGCTTCCGTTTGCACGGCGTGAATCTGAGCAGGCGCAGGCGCCGGCTCGGCTTGCACGGCAGGTGCCGGCGCCGGAGTGAGCGGGACGCTCGCCGGAATCGCCGGCGCTGCCGTGCGGACCGGAGCTTCGATCACTGCGGTGTCGCTGGCGGCACTGGCGTCGTTCGCCACCGGGGCGCGCACGCCTCCGATGTCATCCGACGCAGCGCTTTCCGCGTGTTCGCCATCGGCATGCTGTTGCTGCTCATTCGCTTCGCGCTCACGACGGCCGCCACGACGACCGCGACGACGGCTGCGACGGCGCTCTTCACCACCTTGCTCGCCTTCTTCGCTTGCGGAGACCGTTGCGCCGTCTTCGACTTGCGCCGTCAGACGATCCTGCTCAAGTTCTTCATGCTCGGCGGCGAGCGGTGCGGCAGCTTGTGCCACGCGTTGCGGTGCGGCTTGCTGGCCGTCGACGCCTTCCGGCTGGCGACGTTCGCGGCGCTCGTTGCGGTCGCGACGGTTACCGCGTTCGCGGCCTTCGCGCGGCTCGCGGCCCTCTTCGGCACGCACGTCCTGTGCGGGCTGACGCTGGGTGTCGTCGCGCTCACGCTTGTCGCGGCCTTCCTGACGCTCATTGCGTTCGCCGCGCTCAGCACGCTCGGCGCGCTCTGCACGTTCCGGGCGCGCACCACGACCCTCGCGCCCTTCACGCCCTTCACGCGCCGGTTGGCCGGCGGTGTCCTTGCCCGACTTGTTGTCGTCGCGGGCGTTGCCACGGCGATTGCGGTTTTGCTGATGCGGACGGTCATGACGCTCACGCGGCGGGCGAGCGGTCGGCTTGGCAGGCTCTTCGACCTTGACCGGTGCCGGTGCGGCCGGCTCAAGACCCAGCAAGCGCTTCACGAAACCGATGAAGCCGCCGCTGCGTGCGGGGGCTGCGGCGGCCGGTGCCACGGCAGCGACAGGTTCCGGACGCGGTTGCGCAGCCGGAGCCGGTTGCTCGGGCGTGATGCCCTTGACGGCGGCTTCCTGACGCGGACGCACGTCTTCTTTCTTCTTGCTGTAACCCGCCGGATCGTCTTCCAGCGCGCGAGCGGCTTCCTCGGCGAGTGCATAGCTGGCCTTCGGGGCATCGAGACGCGGATCGTCGAAGCGCAGGCGTTCGAGCTTGTAGTGCGGCGTTTCGAGATGCTTGTTCGGGATCAGCAGCACGCCAACCTTGAAGCGCGCTTCGATCTTGTTGATTTCCTGACGCTTTTCGTTGAGCAGGAACGCAGAAACCTCGACCGGCACCTGGCAGTGGATCGCTGCCGTGTGCTCCTTCATGGCTTCTTCCTGAATGATGCGCAGGACTTGCAGCGACGACGACTCGGCGTCACGGATGTGGCCGGTGCCGTTGCAACGCGGGCAGGTCACGTGCGTGCCTTCCGACAGCGACGGGCGCAGACGCTGACGCGACAGTTCCATCAGGCCGAAACGCGAAATCTTGCCCATCTGGACGCGGGCACGGTCGTGCTTGAGCGCGTCCTTGACCCGTTGTTCGACTTCGCGCTGGCTCTTGGCCGACTCCATGTCGATGAAGTCGATCACGATCAGACCGCCCAGATCGCGCAGGCGCAACTGGCGGGCCACTTCGTCGGCAGCTTCCAGATTGGTGCGAAGGGCCGTTTCCTCGATGTCGGCACCCTTGGTGGCGCGCGCCGAGTTGACGTCGATCGAGACCAGTGCCTCGGTGTGATCGATCACGATCGCGCCACCCGAGGGCAGCGGCACCTGACGCGAATACGCCGTTTCGATCTGGTGTTCGATCTGGAAACGCGAGAACAGCGGCACGTCGTCGCGATACTGCTTCACGCGGTTCAGGTGGTCGGGCATGACCACTTGCATGAAGTTGCGCGCCTGTTCGGCGATTTCTTCCGTATCGATGAGGATTTCACCGATGTCCGGCTGGAAGTAATCGCGGATGGCGCGAATCACGAGGCTCGACTCAAGGTAGATCAGCGCCGAGTCGCGCGGCAGTTCGATGTTGGCAGCGGCGCTTTCGACGGCGTGCCAGAGTTGCAGCAGATAGTTCAAGTCCCACTGCAGTTCTTCGGCCGAGCGCCCGATGCCTGCGGTGCGGGCGATGATGCTCATGCCTTCCGGCAGTTCGAGCTGCGCCATCGTTTCGCGCAGTTCCTGACGGTCTTCACCCTCGATGCGGCGCGATACGCCACCGCCACGCGGGTTGTTCGGCATCAGCACGAGGTAGCGGCCGGCCAGCGAGATGAACGTGGTCAGGGCAGCGCCCTTGTTGCCGCGCTCTTCCTTTTCGACCTGAACGATGAGTTCCTGACCTTCGGAGAGGGCGTCCTGAATGCGCGCATTGCGCACATCCGCCCCTTCGCGGAAGTACGCCCGGGCGACTTCCTTGAACGGCAGGAAGCCGTGGCGACCTTCACCGTAGTTGACGAAGCAAGCTTCGAGAGAGGGTTCGATACGGGTGATGACACCCTTGTAGATATTGCCTTTACGCTGTTCGCGGCCGGCCGTTTCGATATCGATATCGATGAGTTTCTGCCCATCGACAATTGCCACGCGCAGTTCTTCCTGCTGCGTGGCGTTGAACAACATGCGTTTCATGAAAACGACTCCCACCCGCCGCAGTTGCCAATGCGCAGTGCGTCGGGCACGTATCACTCGAGTTATCCAACACGCGAGGTTCGAGCCGGGGGTGGAAGAATTGCCGGGGGGTCCGGGCGATGAGGCCCACGGACGCAAAGGCGCCTGCGAATACGTTATCGCGCTCACCCGGGACCGCCGTGACACCGGAAAACTCCGGCCCAGCGCAGATCACTTCGGGCTTGCAGTCCATACCAATAGAAACTGGACGAGAAACTTCATCAGCGTTTTCTCGGGGCGCCTGCCGACACTTATTCTTCTTGTGACGGCGCCTCACTATGACTTTGTGCGCGAACAATATTCACAAAGCGATCAGCTCAAGTCATGTAACCCGGGCTGATCGCCAAAAAATTCTATAACCACCAACTCTATCCGCGTCCCGCGCGCTGCGACCGAAGCGGCCTATGGGCCCACTTCCTGCCGACGCTGCGTGACGTGCGTGCGCTCGCTGCTCCAGGGTCACCGGACGAGCAGCCTGCCCGGGGTGCTATAAAATACCGTTTTGAGGTACGCACCGACAGAGGTGGAGATTTGGCATGATTCCCGCTACCGCCATCTCTGTTGGGCAAATTATATTCATAATGAATGAGTTAGGCAAAAGTCGGCAGAAAATGGTTTCGCCGGCATCCACACCGCAGGTTCGGCTCGTCGAGATTGACGACGGTTCGGCCGGCCAGCGAATCGATAATTTTCTCCTGCGCGAATGCAAAGGCGTCCCGAAAAGCCATGTCTACCGAATCTTGCGTAGCGGCGAAGTCCGGGTAAATAAAGGACGTATAGACGCTTCCTATCGACTTGTTCTTGGCGATATCGTCAGAATTCCGCCTGTTCGCGTCGCGGCGCCTGCCGCCGAGGCGCCGGCCCATGTTCCTGCTGCCACCTTCCCGGTACTGTTCGAAGACGATTACCTGATGGCGATCGACAAGCCCGCGGGTGTCGCTGTGCATGGCGGGAGTGGCGTGTCGTTTGGCGTTATCGAGCAGTTGCGCCGCGCATTGCCGCATCTGAAGTTTCTCGAGCTGGTGCACCGTCTCGACCGTGAAACATCTGGCATTCTGCTACTCGCGAAAAAGCGGGCGGCGCTGGTCGGCATGCACGAGCAGATTCGCCACAACCGGATGGACAAGCGCTATCTGGCATGTGTCACCGGCGAATGGCACGATCGCCAGCGTGCAGTGAAAGCACCGTTGTATAAGTATGTAACGTCGGAGGGCGAGCGCCGCGTGCGCGTGCAGGAAGACGGCCAGGTCTCGCATACTGTATTTCGCATGGTGGAATCGCTGCCGCCCTATACGTTGCTTGAGGCGGAACTGAAAACGGGACGAACCCATCAGATTCGCGTTCACCTGGCGCATTGCGGTACGCCGATTGTGGGCGACGACAAGTACGGTGATTTCACGCTGAACAAGACACTCGCCCGTCCGGGCAGCCGGCCGGGTATCAAGCGGATGTTCCTGCACGCATGGCGGCTGAAGTTCACGCACCCTGTGTTGGACACGCCGATTGCGTTGCAAGCAGCGTTACCGCCAGAATGTGAGCAATTCCTGAATCAACTTCGAGGCGCTTCCGCCGATGCCAAGCCCTGAGTTTGACCTGGTCGTTTTCGACTGGGATGGGACGTTGATGGACTCGACGCCCACTATTACCCGTTGCATCCAGGCGGCCTGCCGCGATCTGGGGCTGCCCGTGCCGTCCGATGAAGTGGCGAGTCACGTGATCGGCCTTGGCCTGCGCGACGCGCTGCAAATGGCTGTGCCGTCGCTCGATCCGGCGCACTATCCGCGCTTGTCGGAGCGCTATCGCTTTCATTATTTGATAGGCGACAAGGAAACCGTTTTGTTTCCCGGGATTCGCGAGTTGTTAGACGAGTTGCGTTCGCGGGGACGTTTTCTGGCCGTGGCGACGGGGAAGTCGCGTGTCGGTCTGAACCGGGCGCTCGAAGCGGCGGGCCTGATGCGGATGTTCGACGCGACCCGTTGTGCCGACGAGACATTTTCGAAGCCGCATCCGGCGATGCTGCAAGAACTCACCCGCGAACTTGGCCAGGATCTGACCCGCACGGTCATGATCGGCGACACCACACACGATTTGCAGATGGCGCGCAGCGCCGGAACGTCAAGCGTGGCCGTTGCTTACGGCGGTGCGCATCCGCGCGAGCAACTGGTGGCGCTTGAGCCCGCATACTGTGCCGGGAGCGTGACGGAGTTGCGCGACTGGCTGCTGGAGCGGGTGTGAGCGAGCCCGTGCCCCTGCCAATCTGTCCCGGCTCTGCGCTTGAGGACGGCGGCCGCGGCATTCGTTTCGAGGTGCTCGTCAGCGGTCGTCGCACGCCTGCGTTCGTCGTTCGCTATGGCGGGCAGGTCTACGGTTACCTCAATCAGTGCGCGCATGTGCCGATGGAACTCGACTGGTCCGAGGGCCAGTTCTTCGAGACCTCCGGCTTATACTTGATGTGCGCTACGCATGGCGCGACGTACGAGCCCGATACCGGTCACTGCGTCGGCGGGCCATGTCGTGGCGGTGCCTTGCAACCGGTGCGCGTCGAAGAGCGACCCGTCGTGGATGATGCGAGCGGAGAGGCGCGGACAACCGTTGTCTGGTGGCCCGATGGGTACATCGAGGCCCCCGGGCCTTCGGCGCATTGACAGCACGCCATTCTGGTATCGATCGCATTTTTCGCCTTTTGCCCAAGTTCTCTGGATAACGTATGGCCGATTCTCTGCCGCCCGATTCGCCTCGCACCGAACCCGGTTTCCCGCCGTCTGGCGGGCGCCCTCCGTCAGGGGGCGGTGCCATGGGGCGCGATCCTCACGACGTGAAGCCGTGGGAGCGCGAAATGCTGGAAAAGGTATTGATGGCCGGCATTCGCGAGCAGCGCGCCGCACGTCGCTGGAAGATTTTCTTCCGTTTGCTTCTGCTGGCCATCTTCGCGCTCATCGTCTGGTCGGTTTTCGATTTTGATGGCAGCACAACGTCGGTCGGCTCGAGCTCCGGCAAGCACACGGCGCTCGTGACACTGAGCGGCGAGATTTCGCCCGACGGACAGGCGAGCGCCCAGAAAATTAACGCGGCGCTCGAGTCGGCTTTTGAAGATTCGTCGGCCGCAGGGGTGATCCTGCGGATCAATAGCCCGGGTGGCAGCCCGGTACAGGCCGGCATGATCTATGACGACATTGCGCGGTTGCGGGCGAAATACCCGAAGAAGCCGCTCTACGTCGTGGTCGAGGAGATTTGTGCCTCCGGCGGCTATTACGTCGCGGCGGCGGCCGACAAGATCTATGTGGACAAAGCGAGCATCGTCGGGTCCATTGGCGTGCTGATGGACGGTTTTGGCTTCACCGGGCTGATGGACAAGCTGGGGATCGAGCGGCGTTTGCTGACGGCCGGGCGCAATAAGGGCATTCTCGATCCGTTCTCGCCGCAGACCGAGCAGCAGAAAACGTATGCCCTCGACATGCTCGAGCAGGTGCATCAGCAGTTCATCGGCGCTGTGAAAAAGGGACGAGGCAATCGCCTCAAGGACGATCCGGACTTGTTCAGCGGCTTGTTCTGGACCGGTCAGCGTTCGATCGAACTTGGATTGGCAGACGGTCTCGGCACAGTCGATTCCGTTGCTCGCGATGTGCTCAAGGCCCCCGATCTCGTCGACTACACCGTCAAGGAAAACTTGCCCGAACGCGTGGCGCGGCGCTTTGGCGCGGCCGTCGGTGCGGCGGCCATGAAAACGATGATGATGGGCTCGGCCCTGTCGTTGAAGTAACGCTGGCGTCGCAAAAGAGACAAAACCCCACGGAAAGTCCGGTTTCCGTGGGGTTTGTGATTTTGACACCGGATTTTTGCTATTACTGGCCCAAAAACAGAAAAATCGCAGGTCGTTTATGCAGATCGACATCGGCCTGAGGCCATCCCCTGACCCGGTGCGTGACGATCTGCTCCGCCTCTTGCGTGACGTCCACCGCTACGCAAAGGAGGGTGGAGGCGTCGCAACTTTGCAGTAGCGCATCGAGCATGGCCTTGTTGCGATAGGGTGTCTCGATGAAGATCTGCGTCTGTTTTTCCTTGCGCGAGCGCTGTTCCAGTTCGCGCAGCCGCTTCGTGCGCTCGGCGGCATCTGTCGGCAAATAGCCGTGGAACGCGAAGCTCTGTCCGTTCAGGCCGCTGGCCATCAGCGCGAGAAGAATCGAACTTGGGCCGACGAACGGGACGACACGTACGCCTTTCTCGTGGGCGCGTCGTACCAGTAGCGCGCCGGGGTCCGCTACCGCCGGACAACCCGCTTCGGACACGAGGCCACCATCTGCGCCAGCGAGAATCGGCGCGAGCAGCGCGTCAATAGCCGCATCCGGCGTATTGACGTTCAATTCGCGGATATCGATTTCCTGAATCGGTGTGGTCACGCCGGCGAGCTTCAGAAACGCCCGAGTGCTTTTGGCTTGTTCGCCGACGAAGTACTTCAGCCCTGCCGTGACGGCGCGAACCTCCTCTGGGAGCACGGCGGGCAGACCGCCGCGGGTGTTCGCGCCAAGTGTATTCGGGATCAGATACAGCGTGCCGCTCATGCTGATGCTCCCGTCGTGCCGGGGCCCGGCAGGGGGATGCTGGCCTTCATCAGCATGCTCGTCAGCGCGATCAACGGCAGGCCGATAAGCGCGGTCGGATCGTCGTTTTCGATGGTTTCGAGCAGCATGATGCCGAGCCCCTCCGACTTGGCGCTGCCGGCGCAGTCGTAAGGTGTCTCGGCGTGAAGGTAGGCGGCGAGTACGTCGTCGGGCAGGTTGCGGAACTTCACGCGCGTTACCACGTCTGTGGCTTGGCTTTGGCCGCTGCGCGCGTCGTAGACGCATAGGGCTGAGTGAAATTCGACAACTTTGCCGCGCATGTCGCGTAACTGCGACATAGCGTTCTCGAAATTGCCGGGTTTGCCGATCTGGCGACCTTCGAAGGTCGCCACCTGATCGGAGCCGATGATCACGGCGCCCGGTTGGCGCTCGGCGACGGCCGCGGCCTTCAGACGTGCCAGCCGCAGCGAGGTGTCGTGCGGCGTTTCGCCGGGCGCGGGGGTTTCGTCGATGTCCGGGACGTCGACCGAAAACGGCAGGCGCAGGCGCTCGAGCAGTTCGCGGCGATAACGCGATCCGGATGCCAGGATCAGCGGTGGCAGGGGGTGTGCGATCATCGGGTTTAAGTGTTTGACGAGAAACGAAAAACTATTTAGAATTCACGGCTTTTGCAATCTGGCGCTCGGTCCCGCCAGTCTGCGCGATACCGGTTCGAACGCTAGGAAATGGCGTCAGATCAAGGCGCTGCGGGTGGCAAGGGACGTTGAAAAGCAGTCAGATGCGCCAAGGCAAGGATGAGCGTGATGAACGAATATATCGTCGATCTGTTCGAATTCGCGCGTACCGGCCGGGTGGCGGAAGGTGACGTGCAACTTGCGGCGTTGCCGCGCATGGTAACCGAAGTGCCTGCTGAAGTCTCGGCGTCGCGGCGTACAGAGGGCGTATTCCACTGGCGTGCCGAGGGGGCTGAAAAGCAGGTGCTGCGTGCGGATGGCAAGCCCACCGTGGCCCAGTTCCTGACGCTCTCGGTGCAGGGCCCGATGTGGCTCGAGTGCCAGCGGTGCCTCACGCCGTACCAGGAGCCGCTCGATTCGGAAACGACTTTCGAGATCGTGCGCGACGAAGCCGCGGCGGAAAATCGCCCCCTCGACGAAGACGAACTCGAGGCGCTGGTGGGCTCCAAACATTTCGATTTGCGTGAGCTGATCGAAGAAGAATTGCTGTTGGCTTTGCCGATCGTGCCAAAACATGAGGTTTGTCCGAGTGTGCACGAGAGCCTGGCCACGGGGGAAGACGGGCTGGCTGAGCCGGTTCCGGAACCCGAGGAAGAGGATAAGCCGTCTCCGTTCGCGGCGCTGGCAGCGCTCAAGCGCTCGCCGGACAAGGACGGAAAGTAATGTGCGGCCGGGTTTCCGGCTCACCAAAGTACATGTTTGCGTTAGTCGCACAGGTCGGGCCGACAGGCCGACACCGTAGGGCGGCGCTCGAACTGTGTTAAAATTTCGCGATATTTTGAGGAGTTATCATGGCCGTTCAACAGAACAAGAAGTCGCCGTCGAAGCGCGGCATGCACCGTTCGCACGATTTCCTGACCGCACCGGCAACCGCCGTTGAGCAGACGTCGGGTGAAACGCATCTGCGTCACCACATCTCGCCGAACGGTTTCTACCGTGGTCGCAAGGTCATCAAGACCAAGAACGACTAACTCGGCCTCCCAGGCGACACGCGCCCATCATGGCGCTGTTTGATCGTCCGATGTGGCAAAAGCGGCACTTATCCTTCCGCTTTTTTTGTTACCTGTACCGCAAGCCAATCACGTCGACATGACAGTCACCCTGACGATCGATTGTATGGGCGGGGATCACGGCCCATCGGTGACGGTGCCGGCCGCGGTTCACTTCGTGCAATCCACCGACGATGTCGAACTTGTGCTGGTCGGACAGCAGGAGATCATTAACGCGCAGCTCGCGAAGCTGCGTGTGACGGATCACCCGCGCCTGTCCGTGGTCAATGCCAGCGAAGTCGTCGCCATGGACGACTCCGTCGAGACCGCCCTGCGCAGGAAGAAAGACTCCTCGATGCGCGTGGCGCTGAATCTGGTCAAGGAAGCGCGCGCGCAGGCGTGCGTTTCCGCCGGGAATACCGGTGCGCTGATGGCCGTCTCGCGCTATGTGCTCAAAACGCTGCCCGGTATCGAGCGGCCCGCCATTGCGACGGTGCTGCCGAACGAGAAGGGCGGCTACACCACGATGCTCGATCTGGGCGCGAACGTGGACTGCGAGCCGACCCACCTTCTGCAATTCGCCGAAATGGGCCACGCCCTTGTGGCGGCGGTCGACGGCAAGGACCGTCCGTCGATCGGCCTGCTCAACATCGGCGAAGAAGTCATCAAAGGCAACGACGTTATCAAGCAGGCCGGCGAATTGCTGCGCGGCTCAACGTTGAACTTTTACGGCAACGTGGAAGGTAACGACATTTATCGCGGCACAACCGACATCGTTGTGTGTGATGGATTTGTCGGCAACGTCGCGCTCAAGACCTCCGAAGGCCTGGCACAAATGCTTGGCGACATGATTCGCGAAGAGTTCACCCGCACGTGGTGGACGAAAGTGATCGCTGTCGTCGCGCTGCCGATTCTCACCCGCTTCAAGAACCGCGTCGATCATCGCCGTTACAACGGCGCCGCGTTGCTCGGATTGCGTGCGCTCGTGATCAAGAGCCACGGCTCGGCCGATGCCTACTCGTTTGAATGGGCTATCAAACGCGGCTATGATGCAGTTCGCAATGGTGTGCTGGACCGTCTGTCGCACGCCATGGAAGAGAATCAGACTCAGCTCCGGGACAACAAGCCGGTGAGCGCCATTCCAGCGCTTTGATGCCGGCGGCTGCTCTTGGCGCCCTAACCGATCATAAGATGACCCAGTCCGCGATTTATTCCCGTGTCGTTGGTACCGGCAGTTACCTGCCGGCGCGACGCGTGACCAATCAGCAGTTGGCCGACGAGCTTGCTACCCGCGGCATCGAGACGAGCGACGAGTGGATCGTTGCACGTACCGGTATCAAGGCGCGCCATTTCGCGGCCCCCGATCAGACGAGCAGCGACATGGCGGTCGAAGCCGCGAAGCGTGCGCTCGACATGGCGGGCCTGAACGCTGAGCAGCTCGACCTGATTCTGGTCGCCACGTCGACACCCGACTTCGTGTTTCCGAGCACTGCCTGCCTTGTGCAGCACAAGCTCGGCATCAAGAACGGTTGTGCCGCGTTCGACATTCAGGCGGTCTGCTCCGGTTTCGCCTATGCCATGGCGACGGCCGATAACTTCATTCGCTCCGGCGCGTATCGCAACGTGCTGGTGATCGGCGCCGAAACGTTCTCGCGCATTCTCGATTTCAACGACCGTACAACCTGCGTGCTGTTTGGCGACGGCGCAGGCGCTGTCGTGCTGCAAGCGTCAAGCGAGGCAGGCATTCTGTCGACCGCGCTGCATGCAGACGGCAGTCATTCGAACATTCTGTGCGTGCCGGGTAATGTGAGTGGTGGCGCCGTGCAGGGCGAGGCGTTCCTCTATATGGATGGCCAGGCGGTATTCAAGCTGGCCGTGAAAGTGTTGGAAAAAGTGGCCCACGAGGCCCTTGAGAAGGCTGGATTGGATCAGTCGGCGATCGACTGGCTGATTCCGCATCAGGCCAATCTGCGCATCATGTCGAGCACGGCCCGCAAGCTGGGGCTTTCGGAAGAGAAGATGG
Organism: Pandoraea apista; assembly: GCF_001465595.2. Classification (NCBI taxonomy): domain Bacteria; kingdom Pseudomonadati; phylum Pseudomonadota; class Betaproteobacteria; order Burkholderiales; family Burkholderiaceae; genus Pandoraea; species Pandoraea apista. Next base: position 1,098,243 of record NZ_CP013481.2, read on the forward strand.
TCGTAACCGTCGACCAGCACGGCAATACCTCTGCCGCTTCGATTCCGCTCGCGCTCGACGTCGCGGTTCGCGACGGGCGCATCAAGCCGGGCCAGAACGTCATGATCGAAGGCGTGGGTGGCGGCTTTACGTGGGGCGCGGTGCTTTTCCGCATGTAAGTGCCCCGGCGCCGGAGCGTCACGCGTATTGGCGGTGTTCTTTTGGAGCGCTGCGCGTCGTAACGCTCCTGCGCGCGTCATGCCGGCGCGCGACAATGCGCCGCAATGTTTCTGAATCTGACTGCAAAACCAGGCGCTATGACATTCGCTTTCGTTTTCCCGGGACAAGGGTCCCAATCGGTGGGCATGCTCGACGTGTTCGCGGACAACGCCGTAGTGCGCGAGACCCTCGCCGAAGCTTCGGATGCCCTCGGGCAGGATATGGCCAAGCTGATCGCCGCTGGCCCTGCCGAAGCGCTCAACCTCACCACCAACACGCAGCCCGTGATGCTCACCGCCGCCTACGCGATGTATCGCGCGTGGCTGGCCGAGGGAGGCGCCAAACCCGCATTCGTGGCGGGGCACAGCCTCGGTGAATACACGGCGCTGGTCGCTGCCGGCGTGATTGCATTCAAGGATGCTTTGCCACTGGTGCGCTTCCGCGCGCAGGCCATGCAGGAAGCCGTGCCCGTTGGGCAGGGGGGCATGGCGGCCATTCTGGGGTTGGACGACGACACTGTGCGTAATGTCTGCGCCGAGGCGTCGGCGGCGGGTGTGGTCGAGGCGGTCAATTTCAATGCGCCGGCGCAAGTCGTGATTGCCGGTGCCAAGGCGGGCGTGGAGAAGGCTTGCGAACTGGCCAAGGCGGCCGGTGCGAAGCGAGCCCTCGTGCTGCCGGTTTCGGCGCCATTCCACTCGTCGCTGCTCAAGCCGGCGTCGGATCGTCTGCGCGAGTATCTGGCCGATGTCACGTTCAGCGCACCGCAGATCCCGCTCGTCAATAACGTCGATGTGTCTGTCGAGACCGACGTGGCGCGCATCAAGGACGCGCTGGTGCGCCAGGCGGCCGCGCCGGTGCGTTGGGTCGAGTCGGTGAAGTGGCTTGCCGCGCAAGGCGTGACGCAAGTGGTCGAGTGCGGGCCGGGCAAGGTGCTGACCGGCCTGACCAAGCGCATTGACGGCAATCTCACGGGGCTGGCGATCACGGATCCGGCGTCGCTCGCCGACGTGCGTGCCCAACTCTCGTAAGTAACAGAATAGGCAGGGGTATTTCTCTCATGAGCAAGCAACTCGACAACCATGTGGCACTGGTGACCGGCGCCTCGCGCGGCATCGGTCGTGCCATTGCCCTCGAACTCGCTCGCCAGGGCGCAACGGTCGTGGGCACCGCCACCAGCGACGCTGGCGCACAGAGCATCAGCGATTACTTCGCGGTCGAGGGCGTGACGGGCAAGGGCATCGTTCTGAACGTGACGGACGCCGAAGGCGTGGCCGCTGCGCTCGACGATATTCTCAAGCAGTACGGCAAGCTCGACATCCTCGTCAATAACGCCGGCATCACGCGCGATAACCTCGCCATGCGGATGAAGGACGATGAGTGGGACGACGTAATCGATACGAACCTCAAGGCGATTTTCCGTCTGTCGCGTGCAGTCATCAAGCCGATGATGAAGGCGCGTAGCGGCCGGATCATCAACGTGACCTCGGTTGTCGGCTCGGCCGGTAACCCGGGCCAGGCCAACTACGCGGCTGCCAAGGCGGGGGTTGCCGGCATGTCCCGTTCGCTGGCCGCCGAGATCGGCAGCCGAAACATCACCGTGAACTGCGTCGCACCGGGGTTCATCGACACCGATATGACGAAGGCACTGGGCGACGCACAGCAAGAAACGCTCAAGGCGCGCATTCCGCTGGGCCGTCTCGGTGCGCCGGAAGATATTGCCAATGCGGTGGCATTCCTTGCGTCTCCGCAGGCGGGCTACATCACCGGCACGACGCTTCACGTGAATGGTGGCATGTTCATGAATTAAGGGATGATCGTGAAAATTGTGCTGGATTTGCGCAATTTTGAGCGATATTGAACATTATTTGGCGCAGGCTAACTTTGCTTGGCAAACCTGTTAAAATGCGCGCACTTGTCTGAACTAACTACCCCGGAGGGTTTGAATGGATAACATTGAGCAACGCGTCAAGAAGATCGTCGCGGAACAACTTGGCGTGAACGAAGCCGACGTCAAGAACGAATCCAGCTTTGTGAACGATCTCGGCGCTGACTCGCTCGACACGGTTGAGCTGGTGATGGCACTGGAAGAAGAATTCGAAACGGAAATCCCGGACGAAGAAGCCGAAAAGATCACCACGGTGCAACAGGCCATCGATTACGTTCAGGGCAATCAGAAGGCCTAAGGGCCGGCGAATCGCCTGGACGGCCGGGGTGCCGACCCGGTTCCCGGCGCCAGGTATGCCTGTCAGCCGTAGGGAGCACAGGGGCGGACCCTGTTGCCTCTGTGGCTTTTGTTTTGTATGACCCAGCAGAAGAAGGGGAGTATCGTGAGTCGTCGTCGCGTCGTCATTACCGGTCTGGGCCTGATCTCGCCGGTCGGCAACACTGTTGCCGAAGGTTGGAAAAATCTGGTCGAAGGCCGTTCGGGCATCGCCAACATCACGAAGTTCGATGCGAGCAACCATCGGGTGCACTTCGCGGGAGAAGTCAAAGACTTCGACACCGAGAAGTACATTTCCGCCAAGGAAGCCCGCCGTATGGATACGTTTATCCATTACGGGCTGGCTGCCGGTATTCAGGCGTTCGAGGATAGTGGTCTGCAGATCACCGAGCAGAACGCGGAGCGCGTTGGCGTGCTGGTCGGATCGGGAATCGGCGGTCTGCCGATGATCGAAGATACCGATAAGGCGCTTATCGAGGGCGGTCCGCGCAAGATCTCCCCGTTCTTCGTGCCGGGCTCGATCATCAACATGATCTCCGGCCATCTGTCGATCAAGTACGGTCTGAAGGGGCCGAACCTGGCGATCGTCACCGCTTGCACGACCGGTCTGCACTGTATCGGTCAGGCCGCGCGCATGATCCAGTATGGCGACGCCGACGCGGTGCTCGCCGGTGGTGCCGAATCGACGGTGTCGCCGCTGGGCATTGGCGGTTTCGCGGCCATGAAGGCACTCTCGGAGCGAAATGACGATCCGGCGACGGCCAGCCGTCCGTGGGACCGTGATCGCGACGGTTTCGTGCTGGGCGAAGGCGCCGGCGTGATGATGGTCGAAGAGTACGAGCACGCCAAGGCGCGCGGCGCGAAGATTTATGCCGAGCTGACCGGCTTCGGCATGAGCGCCGATGCGTACCACATGACCGCGCCGTGCGAAGACGGCGACGGCGCACTGCGTGCCATGACGAATGCGCTTCGCGACGCCGGTGTCAACGCCGATAAGGTGAACTATGTGAATGCGCACGGCACGTCGACCCCGCTGGGCGACATTGCCGAGACGGTTGCGGTCAAGCGCCTGATGGGCGATGCCGCAAAGTCGGTCGTGGTGAACTCAACCAAGTCGATGACCGGTCACCTGCTGGGTGGCGCGGGCGGCCTGGAGTCGGTGTTTACCGTGCTGGCCGTTCATCACCAAAAGTCGCCGCCGACGATCAATATCTTCAATCAGGACCCCGCTTGCGACCTGGATTACTGCGCAAATGTGGCTCGCGACATGAAAATTGATGTCGCATTGAAGAACTCTTTCGGATTCGGCGGGACTAACGGCACGCTGGTCTTCCAGCGCGTCTAAGTTCGCGGGACGCCGCGCAGGCGTCCCGTCCCGCTGACCCACGCTCCGGTGAGTGTGCCCGGGCGTGCGGCGTCAAAGACACTTCCAAGCCGTGGCAGCGAGTGCTGCCGTGGTGCAATCGGGCTCGATAAGGGCCTGGCAGCCAGAGAAAATACGGATCCAAATCAGGTGAGTGAACGAGAAATCGACCAAGCGCTCGTCGAGCGCGTGCAAAAAGGCGACAAAGCCGCCTTCGAGCTATTGGTCGCGAAATATCACCGCAAGATCATCCGCCTCGTATCGCGGCTCGTACGCGACGCCGCCGAGGTCGAGGATGTGACGCAGGAGGCCTTTATCAAGGCCTACCGTGCCTTGCCGCAGTTTCGCGGTGAGTCGGCGTTCTATACCTGGCTGTATCGTATTGCTGTTAACACGGCGAAGAATCACCTGGCTACACAGGGACGCCGTGCACCGACTTCGACTGAAGCGAACGCTGAAGAAGCGGAAACTTTTGCCGAGGCCGATCAACTAAGGGATATCAACACGCCTGAGTCGATGCTGATGAGCAAGCAGATTGCTCAAACGGTCAACACAGCGATGGAGGCTTTGCCCGATGAACTTCGAACGGCAATTACCCTGCGGGAAATCGAGGGTTTGAGCTACGAAGAGATCGCCGAAGCCATGGGGTGCCCGATCGGAACGGTCCGTTCGCGAATTTTCCGGGCGCGTGAAGCGATTGCCAGCCGGCTCCGGCCGCTGCTGGACACGCCTGACGGTAAGCGCTGGTGAGCGCGCCGCCGGGAAAGTTATTTTCGTTGGGGGATATCATGGGATCAGCGACGGTGCAAACGCAGCGGGGGCTGCAAGCCGAGCGGATTTCCGCGTTAATGGACGGGGAATTCGATTCGGGCGAACTGGCCGCTCTGCTGGACGAGGCTGACACCTCTGGCCGGCCTCTGTGGGACGATTACCATCTGATCGGCGACGCGCTGCGTTCCGATGAACTGACGCTACCGCGTTCGGAGTCGGCCTTTATGGCTTCCTTCGCCGCACGTCTTGACGCTGAGCCGCATCTGCTCGCGCCGGCTGCACTGGCCGACACCCAGGCCGGCGCCGCACAGGCTGCCAAGGCTGGGGGCTCGCGAGTCGCTCGCATCAACCCGTTCCTGCGCGTACGCCGCGTGTTGCCGACGGCGGCGGCTGCCGCCGCGGTGGCTGCGTTGTCGTGGGTCGTGGTGCCGCGTTTGCAGGATCATCCGGCAGGTGGCGCACAAACCCAGGTGCTCGCTCAGAGCGCCGCACCGGCGGCGGTAGCTGGCGGTTCGAGCCTCACTCGCGTCGCGCTTGCGCAGCAGCCCCAAGCGGCTGTGGCGGCCAACGGCGCGAGCGACGCTGCTCCGAACGATCTGATCGTGCTGCGCGATGCGCGTCTCGACCAGTATCTGGCGGCGCACCAGCAATACGCCCCGACCCCTATCGGCCAGAGCGTTTCCCCTTATATGCGAGCCTCGGCGCAAGCGGACGAATAAATGCAGCGCCTGAGTATCGAATCCTTGCCGCGTGCGCCCATCGGGCGCACTTTCTTCCTGTTCGCTTTCCTGCTGGCGACCACGCTGCAATCGCAGGCGTGGGCACAGGCTTCCGCACCGACGGTCGATCCACTGATCGAGCGGCGCGAAGTCAGCGCGTGGCTTAACAAGATCCATCGCGCGGCACAGACGCAAAACTACATTGGCACCTTCGTTTACCAGCGTGGTTCTACCATGCGTTCGTCGAAGATCAGTCACTTCGCCGACAAGGGTAACGAGTACGAGGAGCTCGAGACGCTGGATGGACGTCAGCGCCGCATTCTTCGTCAGAACGAAGATGTCTACACGCTCATTCCCGAGCAGAAGACTGTCTTCCAGGAAAAGCGCGAGAGCAAGGATTCGTTCCCTGCCCTGCTTGCTACGCCCAATCGCGATGTCCTCGATTTCTACGCGCCGAAGGTGCTGCCCAACGAACGGATGGCGGGCTTCGACTGCATGGTGATCGAGCTCACGCCGAAAGACGAATACCGTTTCGGCTATCGGTTGTGGGCTGACCGCAATACGGGACTGCTGCTGCGTGCCCAGACCCTCGATGCGGAAGGCCATTTGCTCGAGCAGGCGGCGTTCTCGCAGATCTCGATCGGCGTGCCGAGCGAGAAGGCGCGTATCGTACATGCGATTCAGGCCACGCATGGCTGGCACGTCATCAAGCCGCAGATTACAGCGGTACGACTGTCCGACGCCGGCTGGAGCATCGACATCGACAAGAAGGTACCGGGATTCAAGGCGGTGCGTGAAGTGCGTCGAACGATGCGTTCTACGGTCGACGGGAAACCGCTGGAGGTCCAGCAGGTGGTATATTCCGACGGCATGGCGGGACTTTCGGTGTTTATCGAGCCGGCCACGCGTGAACGCAAGGAAGGCCACGGCAACGCCGGCGCGACGAACATCCTCATCAAGCGCTACGGCGATTACTGGCTGACCTTGCTCGGCGAAGTGCCGCAGGCCACCTTGCAGCAGTTCGCTTCCAGCATCGAGTACAAACAGCCGGCGAAGTGACCGGCTGTCGGGTGGGCCGCGACCGGCAACGGTGTGGCCCGGGCAGCGAGGTGCATATCAGACGCGATGCCGTGTCGGGTGCCGGACTGCCCTCAGGAATTCCGAGACTATCGCGTACCACGATCTTCCAATGAAGAAGACTCTCCTGCTTCGTGTCATCCTCGGCGGCGCCATTGCCGCTCAATTGGCGGGAGCGCCTGCCGCCTTTGCCGCACCGGCCTCGGCGTCGACCGCACCGCTCGTTACCAATCTTCCCGATTTCACCCAACTCGTCGACCGTGTCGGCCCGGCTGTCGTGAATATTCGGACGACCGAGCGCGTTAGCCGCAATCAGCGTGGCTTGCCGCCCGGTATGGACGACGACATGGCGGAACTGTTCCGCCGGTTCTTCGGTGTTCCGATGCCACAGCCCGGGCCGAAGGGCGGCACGCCGCGGCGCGGTCAGCCGCAGCCGGACGAGGAACAGAACAGCGGTGTCGGGTCGGGCTTCATCGTCTCGGCCGACGGCTACATTCTGACCAATGCGCACGTTGTCGACGGCGCCGACAGTATTTACGTCACCCTCACCGATAAGCGCGAGTTCAAGGCAAAACTGGTCGGCGCAGACAAACGCACCGACGTGGCCGTGGTCAAGGTCGAGGCCAAGGATCTGCCGACCGTGCCGGTGGGGGATTCCAACAAGCTGCGTGTCGGCGAGTGGGTCGTGGCGATCGGTTCGCCGTTCGGTCTGGAAAATACGGTGACGGCGGGCATTGTGTCCGCCAAGGGCCGAGATACCGGCGATTACTTGCCGTTCATCCAGACGGACGTGGCCGTCAACCCGGGCAATTCGGGCGGCCCGCTCATTAACATGCGCGGCGAGGTCGTGGGCATCAACTCGATGATCTACAGCCAGACCGGCGGCTTCATGGGCATTTCGTTTGCGATTCCGATTGACGAGGTCATGCGCGTCGCCGACCAGCTCAAGAAGAGCGGTAAGGTGGTGCGGGGCCGGATCGGCGTGGCGATCAGCGAGGTCAGCAAGGATGTGGCCGATTCGCTGGGTCTGCCGCGTGCGCAGGGTGCGCTGGTACGCAGCATCGAACCGGGCAGTCCGGCCGAGAAGGCTGGCGTGCAGCCGGGCGACATCATCATGAAGTTCGAAGGCCGAGCCGTCGATCACGCGACGGATCTGCCGCGTATGGTCGGCGAGACGAAGCCGGGTTCGACTGCCACGTTGCAAGTGCTGCGCAAGGGCAAGAACCAGGATCTGCGCATCACCATCGCGGAAGCGGACACCGATACGCCGAAGGCGTCGAAGGCGCAGAGTGGTAGCGCCGATACCCCGCATCCGAATGCGCTGGGCCTGGTGGTCTCCGATCTCACCGATGCGCAGAAGAAGGACATGAAGTTGCGCGGTGGCGTGCAGGTGGAACTGGCCGAAGGTCCGGCGGGCCGGGCCGGTTTGCAGCAGGGCGACATCATCCTGCGAGTGGGTGACGCCGACATCGTCAGCGCGAAGCAGTTCGAGGACGTGGTCAAGGCGCTGGATCCCAAGCGCCTCGTGCCGATTCTCGTGCGTCGCGGCGATGCCACGCAATTCGTGCCGCTGCGCCCGCGCGCACCCGGCAAGTAATACCGGCTGCATCATGACCGCGCCGGCGCTGACCCTCTACGGCCGCAAGTGGTGTCATCTTTGCGATGACATGCTGGCGGCGCTGGAGGCAATGCGCCCGGCGTGGAATTTCTCGGTGACGGTCGTTGATGTCGACAGCGACCCGGCGCTTGAGGCGCAGTACGATGAGATCGTGCCGGTGCTTGCATTGGGCGGGCGCGAGTTGTGCAGGTACCGTTTCGACGAAGCGGCGGTCGCTGCCGCATTGCAATCGGATTGACGTTACGCCAGACCCATTCCCCGAACGACCTCAGAACCCTCCCGCCATTTCCGATCTGGCGCCGTGATCCGCGCGATTCCAGACGGAATCGGTGCACTTTCGGCTAAAATGTCGTGTTTGCCGATTCTCTCGAAAGCCGCTGCCGAGCCGAATCCGATGGCACCGACTTTTCTATAGCCCCGCCTCATGGACCATATTCGCAATTTTTCGATCATCGCCCACATCGACCACGGGAAATCTACCCTGGCCGATCGCATCATCCAGTTGAGCGGCGGTTTGTCCGATCGTGAAATGGAATCCCGAGTTCTTGACTCGATGGACCTTGAGCGTGAGCGTGGCATTACCATCAAGGCACAGACGGCCGCGCTGCAATACAAAGCACGCGACGGCAAGATCTACAACCTGAACCTTATCGATACGCCGGGACACGTCGACTTCTCGTACGAAGTGAGCCGCTCGCTGTCCGCATGCGAAGGCGCGCTGCTCGTGGTCGACGCCTCGCAGGGCGTGGAAGCGCAGACCGTGGCGAATTGCTACACGGCAATCGAACTGGGTGTGGAAGTCGTGCCGGTGCTCAACAAGATCGATCTGCCGTCTGCCGAGCCGGAAAACGCAATTCAGGAAATCGAGGACGTCATCGGTATCGAGGCTGTCGACGCCGTGCGCTGCTCGGCCAAGACGGGCTTCGGCGTGGAAGACGTGCTGGAATCGCTGATCGCCAAGGTGCCGCCGCCCAAGGGTGACGCGAGTGCCCCGCTGCAGGCGCTGATCATCGACTCGTGGTTCGACAACTACGTGGGCGTGGTGATGCTCGTGCGCGTGGTGAACGGCACGCTCAAGCCGAAGGAAAAGATTCAGTTGATGGCCACCGGCGCCACGTATCCGGTCGAGCAGGTCGGCGTGTTCACGCCGCGCTCCCAGCAGCGCGAGTCGCTGTCGGCCGGTCAGGTGGGCTTCATCATCTCCGGTATCAAGGAACTGCACGCGGCGAAGGTCGGCGACACCGTGACCCACGCCGTTACCACCACGACCAAGCCTGCGCCGGAACCGCTGCCGGGTTTCAAGGAGGTCAAGCCGCAGGTCTTCGCCGGTCTCTACCCGGTCGAGGCGAACCAGTACGACGCGCTGCGCGAATCGCTCGAAAAGCTCAAGCTCAACGACGCTTCGCTGCAATACGAGCCGGAAGTCTCGCAAGCGCTCGGCTTCGGTTTCCGCTGCGGCTTCCTCGGCCTGCTGCACATGGAAATCGTGCAGGAACGTCTGGAACGCGAGTTCGACATGGACCTCATCACCACGGCGCCGACCGTGATCTATGAGGTGATCGAGCGCGACGGCACGCTGACCACGGTGGAAAACCCGTCGAAGATGCCGGACCCGGGCCGCATTGAAGAAATTCGCGAGCCGATCGTCACGGTCAACCTGTATATGCCGCAGGAATATGTGGGTGCCGTGGTCACGCTGTGCCAGCAAAAGCGCGGTGTACAGATCGACATGCAATATCACGGCCGTCAGGTTCGTCTGATTTACGAAATTCCGATGGCCGAAATCGTGCTCGACTTCTTCGATCGTCTGAAGTCGGTGTCGCGCGGCTATGCGTCGATGGACTACGAGTTCAAGGAATACCGTTCGTCGGACGTGGTCAAGGTCGACATGCTGATCAACGGCGACAAGGTCGATGCGCTGTCGATCATCGTGCACCGCTCGGAGAGTCGCCGCCGCGGCAATCAGGTGGCAGCGAAGATGCGCGAAATCATCCCGCGTCAGATGTACGATGTGGCGATTCAGGCGGCCATTGGCGCGAACATCATTGCGCGTGAAAACATCAAGGCACTGCGTAAAAACGTGCTGGCGAAATGCTATGGTGGCGACATCACGCGTAAGAAGAAGCTGCTTGAGAAACAGAAGGAAGGTAAGAAGCGCATGAAGCAGGTGGGGAGCGTTGAGATTCCTCAGGAAGCGTTCCTTGCCATTTTGCAAGTCGAAGACAAATAACGTAGCGACAGGTCCCGCATGAATTTCGCCCTGATTCTTTTGATCCTGGTGCTGGTGACCGGGGTGGCCTGGGTGGCCGACAAGTTGGTGTTTCAACCGGCGCGCCGCCGGGCAGCACAGGAGGCTGTGGCGCAATTCGATCAGCAGCAGCTTTCATTGCAGGGCACCGGCGTGCCGGGCTCAGGCCCGCAGGAAGGCAACGCGCTGTCGAGCGCCCGGGCAAAAGTGCGCGACGACAAGTTGCGCCAGCCATGGTGGCTGGAGTATTCGGCGAGCTTCTTCCCGGTGATTCTGGCGGTGTTCGTGCTGCGCTCGTTCGTGGTCGAGCCGTTCAAGATTCCGTCCGGTTCGATGATCCCGACGCTGCTCGTGGGCGATTTCATTCTCGTGAACAAGTTCGACTACGGGATTCGCCTGCCGGTGATCAACAAGAAGATCGTCGAACTGGGCGAGCCTAAGCGTGGCGACGTGGTGGTATTCCGCTACCCGAAAGATGAGTCGATGGACTACATCAAGCGCGTGATCGGGGTGCCGGGCGACGTGGTGGCGTACGAGAACAAGAAGCTCACGGTGAACGGTCAGCCGGTGCCCGAGACGGCCCTGCCGGACTACTTCGACGACGAGCACATCGCTTACTTTAAACAGTTCGAAGAGACGGTGGGGGGCGTGAGCCACCGGATTCTGAACGATCCGAACGTGCCGCCGTACATCATGGGCGCCGACGACTTCCCGAACAAGCAGAACTGTCAGTACAACAGCCAAGGCGTGATCTGCAAGGTGCCGCCGGGCAACTACTTCATGATGGGCGACAACCGAGACAACAGCGCAGACAGCCGTTACTGGGGCTTCGTACCCGAGCAGAACATCGTGGGCCGGGCGTTCTTCATCTGGATGAATTTCTCGAACCTCAAGCGCCTGGGCGGCTTCCAGTAGGCGTCTGCCAACCGGGGAGGCGTTCTCCCCGGGATTGGGTTCGATTGATGCGGAAATTGACGGTAAATTGTCGATTTCCGCATTATTATTTTAAAAATTAAAACAATTGATGCGACGGTTGTAGGCCCCGGGGAAGATCGATCCGTCGTCACCTCGGAAATGTCCGATCCGCACCCCTCGCGCGAGTCCGAAAAGCCCGTCAGACGGCGGTTAAGCCCGTCGTTTCTTGGCGACGACGCGCGCCGGGGCGGAAGCGTCGCGCTATACTTGCGCCATGTCTCAATCACTGAACCAACTGGAAGAACGTCTCCAGTATCGTTTCCACGATGCGGAATTGCTTTGCCAAGCACTGACGCATCGTAGCCATAGTGCCGCCAACAATGAGCGGTTGGAGTTTCTCGGCGATTCCATTCTGAACTGTTCGGTCGCAGCGATTCTGTTCCGTCGCTACGGCAAGCTCGACGAAGGCGACCTCTCGCGTGTGCGCGCCAATCTCGTCAAACAACAGTCGTTGTACGAAATTGCGCAGACGCTGGGGGTTTCCGACTTCCTGCGCCTGGGCGAGGGTGAACTCAAGAGCGGCGGTTTCCGTCGTCCGTCGATTCTGGCCGACACGCTCGAAGCGCTGTTCGGGGCGATGTATCTCGATGGCGGTTTCGATGCGGCGTATGCGGCGATCGAGCGCCTGTACACGCCGGTGCTCGAACATGTCGATCCGAAGACACTTGGCAAAGACGCCAAGACGTTGCTTCAGGAATATCTGCAAGGTCACAAGATCGCGTTGCCGCAGTACACCGTCATTGCAACGCATGGTGCGGCACACAACCAGCAATTCGAAGTTGAGTGCACCGTGCCGAAGCTCGACATCAAGGTCGGTGGCTCGGGCGCGAGCCGACGTGCAGCCGAGCAGGCTGCCGCCAAGAAGGCGTTGGAGGAAGTGCAGAAGATGCCGGCGCTAGCCAAGCCGAAGGCGGAGAAGAGCGCCAAGGCGGCGAAAAAGCGTGCTGCGAAGGCGGCGGCATCCGAGGCAAAGAAGGCGGGGCAGATGAGTTCCATCCCGCCGGGCGAGGCACGCGAGCCGAAGGACGCGAAAGACACGAAGGATGCAAAGGACGCCAGGGAGCCGAAGGACACCCGTGATGCCGCTACCGGCGCGGGCAGTGTTCCGGCCATGACGGCGTCCGCCAGCAACGGCGCGGGTCGTTCAGCGACAGCCCCTGCGGAGAAGAACGCAGAGAAAGCCATCGAGAAGGCTGCTGAGAAGAGCGACGTCGCCAAGCAACCCCCGGCAGCCGCCTGAGCCCCATTCAAAGGGGAGGGCGCGCGGCGCCGGCCCCCTATCAAGAGAGTTTCCAACCATGAACGATAAGACGGATTTTCGCTGCGGGACCGTGGCGATCGTCGGGCGTCCGAACGTCGGCAAATCGACGATGCTCAATGCCCTCGTCGGTCAGAAGATCAGCATTACGTCGCGCAAGGCGCAGACGACGCGCCATCGCATCACCGGCATTTGCACCACGGACGATGCGCAGTACATCTTTGTCGACACACCGGGCTTTCAGACCCGTCATGCTACGGCGCTGAATCGCTCGCTTAATCGCGCTGTGACGTCCACGCTCTCGAGCGTCGATGTCGTGCTGTTCGTCATCGAAGCGGGCAATTTCGGCCCGGACGACGAGAAGGTACTCAACCTGCTGCCCGACAACACGCCGGTGCTCCTCATCGTCAACAAGCTCGATCGCATGGCCGATAAGGCGAAGGTATTGCCTTTCCTGCAATCGATGGGCGAGAAGCGGGATTTCCGCGAAATCGTGCCGCTTTCGGCAAAGCGTGCGGACGACATCAAGCACCTGCTGGGTGTGCTGCGTCCGTATCTGCTCGAGGGCGATCCGATCTATGGCGAGGACGACCTGACCGATCGCAGTGAACGGTTCATGGCGTCGGAAATCCTGCGCGAGAAGGTATTCCGCTGGACCGGCGATGAGTTGCCGTACACCAGCACCGTCGTCATCGATAAGTTCGAGCAGGAAGGGAATCTGCGCCGGATCTTCGCCACGATTCTGGTCGATCGAGATAACCACAAGGCGATGATCATCGGCAACAAGGGTGCCAAGCTCAAGCAGATTTCCACCGATGCGCGTGTCGATATGGAGAAGCTTTTCGACGGGCCCGTGTATCTGGAAGTCTGGATCAAGGTCAAGGGCGGTTTGCGTCCGCTAGAGGGCGATGCGTTGCTGTCCGGCTTCTATCTGAACGAATTGCTGGTCAAGTTCTGTGCACGCGACGATCCGCACGACAAGCTGTTCCAGCACTATCTGACCACGCTGCACCATCTCGCACATGGCGAGCCGGCAGGCGTCATCCTGCGGGCGTTCGAGCGTGTGTTGCTGCGCGAGACCGGATACGCCGTTGCGTTTGACCGTTGCACGCAGACGCGCGGCAAAGTGGTGCCCGAGCGCCGTTACGTATTTCATCCCGACTGGGGGGTGCGCCCGGCGCGCGGCGACGAGCCGTCCGACTGGCCGGTCGTCATCGGGCAGACGTTGCTCGACATGGAGCAAGACGATTATTCCCGGGCGCAGACCGTGCAGCAAAGCAAGCTGCTCATGCGCTTTCTACTCAACCACCATTTGGGCGGCGTTCCGCTCAATACCCGGCAGATCCTGCTCGACCTGCAAAAACTATGAGCCTCTTCTTCCACGGCAACCCCATCGACCTTGGGGTGAATATCGACCACGTCGCAACGGTTCGCAATGCGCGCGGCACGGCTTATCCTGACCCGATCAAGGCGGCGCTGCTGGCCGAAGAGGCCGGGGCAGACGTCATCACGCTGCATTTGCGTGAAGACCGTCGCCATATTCGCGACGACGACGTGACGAATCTGCGCGACAAGCTGGTCACACGTATGAACCTCGAGTGCGCCGTGACGGAAGAGATGCTGTCGATTGCATGCCGGGTGAAGGCGCACGACGTGTGTCTGGTGCCGGAGCGCCGTCAGGAACTGACCACCGAGGGCGGACTGGATGTCGTTGGTCTCTATGACCAGGTGGCTGCCGCGACGCAACGGCTTGGTGACGCCGGAAGCCGAGTGTCGCTGTTCATCGATCCGGACGAAGCGCCGATTCGCGCGGCCGCTCGCATGGGGGCCCCGGTCGTCGAGCTGCATACGGGCCGCTATGCCGAGGCGCACGACGAGGCTACGCGCGAGGCCGAATTCGCTCGCATCGAACGCGCGGTTGCACTCGGCCTGTCGCTAGGGCTGCGGGTCAATGCCGGACACGGCCTGCACTACGAGAACGTGCAGCCGATTGCGGCTATCGAAGGCATTTCGGAACTGAACATCGGACACGCAATCGTCGCCCATGCCATCTTTGCCGGCTGGGAGAATGCCGTGCGCGAGATGAAGGCGATCATGGTTGCCAGCCGCATTGCGGCGCGCGGCTGAGTCGCAGCGTCTCGCGCTTCCCGATTCCCAATTCCCTATTGGTCTCTTCATCAGGCACTGCCCATGAGTGAACCGACGCCACCGTCGTCCTCGTCCCCCGACCCGCAAACCCATTCGGAGATGTTGCCGCAGGGTAATACCCTCGCGCTCGAAGCGGGCGCGACGGCGATTTTCGGCGTGGGCACCGACATCCTTCAGATCAGTCGTGTCGTTGGTGTAATGACGCGGACCAACGGACGGTTCGCGGAGCGCGTGCTGGGGCCCGAGGAACTCAAGGTCTATTACGCTCGTCAGAAGCGATCCGAGGTTCGCGGACTTGCGTATCTGTGCACGCGCTTTGCCGCGAAGGAGGCCGTGTCAAAGGCCATCGGGCTGGGCATGCGGTGGCCGATGACATGGCGCGCCGTGCAAACGCTCAACGCGCCGTCCGGCAAGCCGGTGGTGGTGGCGTCGGGCGAGTTGGTGCAGTGGCTTGCCGAGCGGCAACTGTCGATCGAGATTTCGATCACGGACGAGAAGGAATACGCGGTCGCGTTTGCGATCGCATCACGTAACTTAGGCAACATTCGCAATATTGCATCGGAGAAAACGCAATGACGAAGCGCAGGCCGGGCCCGGTGATGCTTGATGTCGTCGGGCTGACCCTCAGCGAGGACGACATCCGCCGTATCGACCATCCGTTGACCGGGGGTGTCATTCTGTTTGCTCGAAACTTCGATGATCGCGCGCAGTTGTGCGCGCTCACGAAGCAGATTCGCGACGTGCGCGACGACATCCTGATTGCTGTCGATCATGAAGGGGGGCGCGTGCAGCGTTTCCGTACCGACGGCTTCACCCATTTGCCCGCGATGGGCAAGCTGGGCAAGCTCTGGCACGAAGACGTATTCAAGGCGACGCGTGTGACGACGGCTGTAGGCTACGTGCTCGCATCGGAATTGCGCGCATGCGATATCGACCTCAGCTTCACACCCGTGCTGGACCTGGACTATGGGACGTCGGCAGTGATCGGCGATCGCGCGTTCGATGTTGATCCGCGCGTGGTCGCTATGCTGGCCAAGAGTCTGAATCACGGCCTGCTCCTCGCGGGGATGGCGAACTGCGGCAAGCACTTCCCGGGGCATGGTTTCGTGGCCGCCGACTCGCATCACGAAATTCCGGTCGACGAGCGCTCGCTCGACGAAATCCTCTCGGTCGATGCCCAGCCGTACGACTGGCTCGGCATGTCGTTGGCGGCGGTCATGCCGGCGCATGTGATTTATCCGCAGGTCGATCCGAATCCGGCGGGCTTTTCTGCCAAGTGGCTCAAGGAAATCCTGCGTGGCAAGTACGGTTTCGATGGCGTGATTTTCAGCGACGACCTGTCGATGCAGGGGGCGAGTGCGGCCGGGGACGTCGTCACGGCGGCGCATGCGGCATTGGATGCCGGATGCGACATGGTGCTCATCTGCAATAGCCCGGAGAAGGCGGATCGATTGCTGCGCGAAATGAAGTCGGCGCCCGATACCGTTTCGCAGCGTCGCATCAAGCACCTGAAGGGCCGCGGCAAGGTGCATGGCTGGGAAAAGATGCTCGCGCAGCCGGAATATCAGGCAGCAAAGCGTCTGATCGCGGAGACCTTTGGCGGATAAGCTTCAGGTGTCCGGCGTCAGGGATGCCACCGGTCGCCGGATGGTTGGCCCAAACAAAAAGCGCTCGGCCCCGTAGGGTCGAGCGCTTTTTTGTTACCTGACGGCCGCAACGCCCGGAGACGTTGCGGCAGCCCGCCGTCGCTTAGACGCGGCTGCGGTACTCGTCGGTACGCGTATCGATTTCGATCTTGTCGCCGGTGTTGACGAACAGCGGCACCTGGATTTCCAGCAGATCGTTGATCTTGGCGTTCTTCAGCACACGGCCCGACGACGTATCGCCCTTGACCGCCGGTTCGGTGTATTCCACAACGCGGACGAGCGAAGTCGGCAGGTCGACCGAGATGGCCTTTTCATTGTAGAAAACGACTTCGCATTGCATGCCGTCTTCCAGGTACTTGATCGCGTCGCCCATGTTTTCGGCTTCGACTTCGTACTGGTTGTAGTCGGCGTCCATGAACACATACATCGGATCGGCGAAGTACGAGTAGGTCACTTCCTTCTTGTCGAGCACGACGACATCGAACTTGTCGTCGGCCTTGTACGAGAATTCGCCACGACCTTCGGTCAGCAGCTTCTTGTACTTCATCTTCACGACGCTGGAGTTACGACCCGACTTGACGTATTCGGTCTTCAGCACGACATTGGGCTCACCGTCGATCATGACGACGTTGCCGACGCGGAGTTCTTGAGCGGTTTTCATAAAAAAACGAGATCCTGTGACGAAATAAGCGATTTGCCGCTTGTTTGAGCGCTTCCATACGCCCATTCGCCGCTTGATTCCCGCGTCCGCCCGGAACGGTCTGGGGCAGCAGGTTCAGCAGCAAAGCGTTGAAAAACCAGCTATTTTACCTGAATTTCCGTGAAGCTTGCCAACTGTCGCGCTAGATCCGGAAGGGCCGCCTGCGCCGTTGCCCACGCACGGGCGTGGCGGTTCAGTTCCGGCAGCGCTTTGGCCAGCGCCGGCCAGTCGGGCGGGGTGCTCGCGTAGCCGTTCCAGAGATGCCAGAAAGTGCGCAACGCCTCGCGCGCGCCGTGCGAAAGCGGGGCATCGTGCGTGTCGGGGATATCGGAGGTGTCCGACTTAGCGGACCTATCTGATGTACCGTCTTGCCGATCCGCCAGATATCGACCGAGAAAGGCATCGAGCTTCCCATGGTGGGCATTTTCGTCCTGCGGGTAGATATGCCAGACGAACGGCTTGGCAGCCCACTGTGCGCGAACGAACGAATCTTCCCCGCGTACGAAATTGAGATCGCAGGCCCAGAGCAGAGCGTCGAAGTCGGTTTGCGGGACGAAGGGCAGACCGTACACCGTCAGCCCGCCTCGGGTCGCAGACTCTCCCGGTGCCAAAGTCTCGCGGTTGAACCAGGCGCCTACGGCGGGCGCAATACGGCCTTGCGGAACGAGGCAGACGATCGGTGTCGCACTATCGGCCCACTGCGCGAGCAACGCGGGAAGCGCGGCGTTCTCATACGCAAACAGCGATACCACTAACGCGTCCGTCGGCGCGGCGGGCATGCCAAGCGTCTTTTGCCACCAGATATCGCGCAACTCAGGTGACGCGAGGAAGGCGTCGCGCCGGGAGAATAGCTCCCGCTCGCGTATCAGTCCGCCGGTGCGCTCGGTGAATCCGGGAAAGAAAAACGTTTTGAGCAGCCCCAACTGTGGATGGAGCGACTTTTGACGGTGGCAGTCGTCGACCCAATCTTCCGCGCTCAGATACTCCAGGTTGATCCACACCGGCGCACGCCCCGCCTGCTTGCGAACGTGCATCGCCTGAACGCAGGCATCGGGAATATTGCAGGCAAAAGCTTCGATGACGATATCGCCCGGCGCATTGTCGTCGGTGATGGGGCCGAAGTCGGCATCCCAGCGGCGTACTTCCACGCCGTCGCAGCGTTGCTGGGCCAGTGACGGATCGATGTCCGGACGCAAATGACGGAAGCTCGCCAGATCGTCGACCCATAGCCGGACCGACCAGCCGTGTTCGCGCACGAGTTGCCGGGCGAGCCGCCAGCACACGCCGATATCGCCGAAGTTGTCGACGACGGTGCAGAACAGATCGCAACGCGGCACCAGCGGGCGTGTGCTCGAAGCGAGAGAGGGGGCGGTGGGCAGGGACATTGAGAGGCGGCGACGCGGATTGGTCTAAACTTCCGATTTTAGTCCCTGCGACGCGTGACGACCTGATTACGCAAGCCGTGAGCGGTGTCGCGCTTGTCTCCGTTAGCCACAGGGATGCCTCGATTGCCAGAGTTCATGACCGAAGACGCCAACGACGTCACGCCACCGCGCAAGTCCCGCAAAGCGAAAGCCGCCACAGGTGCGGACGCCGCGCCGCCGTCGGTGCAGACCGCACCGGAGCACGGGGCTCCCCCGGTTGAGGGGGCGGCTTCGGCCGCGTCATCGGACAAGCCCGCCCAAGCCGCGAAAGCCACCAAGGCCGACAAGCCGAAACGTGCGCGGCGGTCTGGCGATCCAGCGCCGTCGTCCTCCCGCAAAACGGACGGGGCGGAGGGTGCGGATGATGTGGATGGTACCAGTGACGCACCAGCGTTCGACGCCCGCAAGGTACTCGCGCAGTTGCCGAATCTGCCCGGTGTCTACCGTTATTACGATGCGTCGGGCAACGTGCTTTACGTTGGTAAGGCCCGCAATCTCAAGAAGCGCGTGTCGAGTTACTTCAACAAGACGCAGCTTTCCCCGCGCATTGCGCTAATGGTTGCGCGCATAGCGAAACTGGAAACGACGGTCACCCGGTCGGAAACCGAGGCGCTGCTGCTCGAGAACAATCTGATCAAGGCGCTGCATCCGCGTTACAACATTCTGTTTCGCGACGACAAGTCGTACCCGTTTCTCAAGCTCACGCAGCACAAATATCCGCGCATGGCGTACTACCGGGGATCGGTGGATCGTCGCGGCCAGTACTTCGGCCCCTTCCCCAGTGCATGGGCGGTGCGCGAGAGTATTCAGATCTTGCAGAAGGTGTTCCAGTTGCGGACCTGTGAGGATTCCGTCTTTGCGAATCGCACACGTCCGTGCCTGTTGCATCAGATCGAGCGATGCAGTGCGCCCTGCGTGGGCGCCATTCGCGACGAAGACTACGCGCGCGACGTGAATAATGCCGCGGCGTTCCTCTCCGGCCGTCAGAGCGAAGTCCTCGGCGCCCTCGAAGCGAAGATGATGGCGTACGCCGAGGCGCTTCAGTTCGAGCAAGCGGCCGTGGTGCGCAATCAGATGCAGGCGTTGTCCGGCGTGCTGCAGCAGCAGTCCGTGGAGACTGCGGGCGACGTGGATGCCGATATTCTTGCCGTTGCCTATGCCGGCGGACGCGCTTGCGTGAACCTCGCCATGGTTCGCGGCGGACGGCATCTCGGCGATAAGGCGTATTTCCCGGCGCACGTGGAGCGCGGCGTCGAAGGGGGGATTGCAGACGAATTCGAGGAAGACGAGGACGGACTCGCGCCGGCGGCCTCCGGGGCTGACTCGGACGATTCCGCAGCCACTGCGGGCGAGGGCGGCATCGCGGCCGACATGCCCTCGGACATCCCATCGGCGTCGCTCGAATCGCGACTGCTCGAAGCCTTCGTCGCACAGCACTATCTGGGGCAGTCGGTGCCGCCGGTGCTGGTCGTGAGCCACGCACTGCCGAGCGACGAACTGCTGACGGTTTTGTCCGAGCAGGCCGGCCGGCGTATTGCCATGGTGCGCCAACCGCAGGGGCAACGACGCGCCTGGCTCGACATGGCGCAGCAAGGCGCGCAACTCGCACTGACACGCCTGTTGACGGAGCAGGGCAGTCAACAGGCGCGCACGCGGGAGCTGGTGCAAACCATCGGGCTCGATATCGAAGACCCGGCGCTGCTGCGTGTGGAGTGTTTCGACATCAGCCATACGCAGGGGGAGGCGACGCAGGCGTCGTGCGTGGTATTCCATCATCACAAGATGCAGACGAGCGAGTACCGCCGTTACAACATCACAGGCATTACGCCGGGCGACGATTATGCGGCCATGCGTCAGGTGCTCACGCGCCGTTACGGCCGTCTCATGGAGGCTACCGCCGCGACAGTGAGCGACGCCGCCGATCCGTCGTCGGTGGCGGCCGACGTGGCGCGAGCCGAAGCCGATACCGTCATGCTGCCGGACAGCGAAGTCACGCCGCCGACGGGCGAATCGACCGAGATCGCGGCATCGACCGTCGCCGTACCGGACGCGACGGATCTGGAAGCCAATCTTCCCCAGTTGGTGCTGATCGACGGTGGCAAGGGGCAGGTCGAAGTCGCGCGCCAGGTGTTCGTTGAACTGGGGATCGACATTGGCCGTCTGGTCGGCGTGGCGAAGGGCGAGGGTCGCAAGGTGGGACTCGAGACGCTGATTTTCGCCGACGGGCGCGCGCCGCTCGAACTGGGGCGCGAGAGTGCGGTGCTGATGCTGATTGCACAGATTCGCGACGAGGCGCACCGCTTTGCGATTACCGGCATGCGGGCCAAGCGTGCGAAGGCGCGTCAGACGTCCCGGCTCGAGGAGATCGAGGGCATCGGGGCGAAGCGTCGCCAGCGATTGCTCATGCGGTTTGGCGGGTTGCAAGGCGTGGCATCGGCCAGCGTCGACGAACTGGCGAGTGTCGAAGGCATTTCCACAACGCTCGCCGAGCAGATTTATCGTCAATTGCACTAACGGCGTCAACTCCCCTAATCACCGCAGCACTCCCCACGGCGATTCATGTATCGCCGTGGAATAGCAGGCGCATCACGGTATCGTTATCGACCGTCTCGCCGGACAGCGTGCGGGCGAGAAGCTCTCCGCCGACGACGGGCGGTGCGAAGATCATGTCCGGCTGAACGCGCTTGAGCTTACTCAGATGCTTGCTGTCGTTGACGGAGGCGATGGTGCGCACGGTGGGTGCGATTTCCTTCGACGCGAGCACGATGAAGGCATTTTCCGAATCGTCGGCCCGTAGCGCCAGTACTGCCTTGGCGTGTTCGATACCGGCCTGGGTGAGCACGGCGTTGTCGCTGGCGTCGCCATGCATGACATCGGCGTCTTCCGGATACGGATTGTCGGTGCCGCTGGCGATGATGACGGTCACCGGCCAGCCGCGTTTGGTGAGTTCGTGGTGCACGTTAATGGCGAGCGGCGACGCGCCGGCCACGATGAAGTGGTTCTTGCGTATCACGTGAATGAACCTCCCCGCGAGAATTTTCCTAAGGTTGCCACCGACGAGCGGGCCGATGACGACGGTCAGCGACGTCGCAAACACACTGATCCCGAAGATGATGACCGATGCGGTGAAGAGCCGTGCGTCGGTGGAGTGGGGCACGATGTCGCCATAGCCGACGGTCGTCATCGTGACGATGGAGAAATAGAACGCCGTGGCCAGATCGGTAACGGGCGGCGCGAATTCTCGACCCAGATACATGGTGCCGAACGTGGCGTAGACAAGCAGCGCGAATACGGCCACGAGCGTATAGAGCGTGGCCGCAGCGAAGCTTGCCCGGTCGAATTCGCGCCAGTACCAGAGCAGCAGCGCGATGCAGACGAGCGAGAGGGCGAACGTCAGATCGAAGCGGATGTTCAGATGGAAGTTGATGGCGGCGGCCAGCGTGAGCATGACGAGCGTGAAGGCCCAGGCGGTGCGGGCCCGGATGACGAGTCCGCAGGCGAGCGCGACCAGCGCCAGCCCGGCGAGGGCGCGCGGCAGGTGCGAGAAATCGATGCGTTCGATGGCGTTCAGCCCGAAGAGAAGCCGGGGGAGATGAGTGGCTTCGATGCGCGCCAGCGCGGAAAGGTCGCCGCGCACGAAGAGATCGATGAGCACCGAGCCGGGCACGCGCAGCAGTACGGAGGCGACGAGCAGCAGGCCATTGATACCGACGAGCGCTGCGATGAGAACGTGTGGAGGCAGCAACGGTCGTCGCAGAGCGGGCAGGGGCCAGGGCAGTTTCACGAGATCGGTGCTATTGGCGGGGTGTTGCGAGCAAGATAGGGGCACACCGGCGCACATGTCAACCGCTGTGCGGTGCCTCGGCCTTGTGGCTGCGGGGCATACACGGCACAATGCGGGTCTGGTACGGCTGCCGAGGGCGCCGTGTGTCGACCGCCGCTTGCCGAACTCATGCTGCCATGCCTTTCAATGTCCCCATATTCCTGACCTGGCTTCGGATCGTGCTGATCCCGCTGGTGGTCGGCGTTTATTACTTGCCAACGACCTGGCTGTCGTCGGTCGAGATGAATTGGGTGGCGTGCGGCGTCTTCGTACTGGCGGCGCTGACCGACTGGTTTGACGGCTTTCTGGCGCGCCGCTGGAATCAGACCTCGGCATTCGGGGCGTTTCTGGACCCGGTTGCCGACAAGTTGATGGTCGCGGCGGCGTTGCTGATGTTGTTGCAGATGGGGCGCATCAATGCACTGGTGGCGCTGATCATCATTGGCCGCGAGATCACGATTTCGGCGTTGCGTGAGTGGATGGCGCAGATAGGCGCGTCGCGCAGCGTGGCGGTGCACCAGTTGGGCAAGATCAAGACGGCGGCGCAGATGGTGGCCATCCCGTTGTTGTTGTTCAACGGCACGGTAGTGTGGAACGGATGGCGTTTCGACTCGCGGTTCTGGGGGACGTGGCTGATTTACGTGGCGGCAGTTCTCACGCTGTGGTCGATGTTGTACTATCTGCGCCGCGCGTGGCCGCAGATTCGGGAGCGCGGCGCGGGCGAGATGTGAGCGTAAGTGCCTGAAGACGCGGGATTTGCGCGGTGGAGGAGAAAAAACTTCACAAATTTTCGATGCAGGTGCTTGACACTGAATCGCGGTTTCGACATAATCTCCTTCTCGCTGCTACGGCACTTGCCCGGCAGCGAAGTTTTGAGAAGTGGTTGGATTGGTAGTACGCATGACAATGCGGGAGTAGCTCAGTTGGTAGAGCGCAACCTTGCCAAGGTTGAGGTCGCGAGTTCGAGACTCGTCTCCCGCTCCAGTTTTCACACTGGACATTAAGTGAGTGAATCCTTGGTGTTTGGTGTCATGCGGGAGTAGCTCAGTTGGTAGAGCGCAACCTTGCCAAGGTTGAGGTCGCGAGTTCGAGACTCGTCTCCCGCTCCAAATCCAGAGGGAAGCCTGGCTTCCCTTTTTATTTGCCGAAAAGCCCACGGCGATCGATCCGACGGGCGCCCTCGATGGCAACAGCGAGCGGTTACAATGCGGCATGCCAAATGGCGGGATGGCAGAGTGGTCATGCAGCGGCCTGCAAAGCCGTGTACGCCGGTTCGATTCCGACTCCCGCCTCCAAAATTCAAAAGCCCTGACTTGTCAGGGCTTTTTCTTTTCCGCTCTCCCATTTCATTCCCTTGAGCCGAGGGCGGCGAGTATGGCCGCCGCACAGTGGCGAGGCTCGATACCTGCATCGTGTCCGCCGAATTTGTCAAAGCCGTGATGGCCAGCCAAAACACCCTCGCGGATCTCGATCGCGCGGTCCAGGTTACTTTGTACGTCTCTCTGAAATAAAAAGTCATCCTAAGTATTTTATCGATCACATCGACGCCGCACTGGCAGAGGACTGCGAGGGGGCGGCAGGTCGATCGCTGGCAAGCCCGAGCCATTGCAAAAGGAACTTGGGACCTGTACGAGACATCAGCCGTTGCTCGTCGATCACCGGCCTGATGCTGGCCTGGTGCGCGGCCAATCGCCTGATTGTCTGTGCCACTTCGCTAACGGTGAACAGTCAGTCACGGTTTCATTGGGCAATACCGTGGCCGGGGTGGTTTGACCTACATCCTCCGTTTGGATGATATAGGGCTCGACTGGCGCGGGCTAAGCTGTTCTCGCGTAGATCGAACGACGCGGTGAAGCGAAGAACAAGTCAGGTTTGCCGGGTGAATACCGAGCAGCAAAGGGGAGAGAATAATGAAATCGGCGATTCGGGGCGTCGGTGCCCTATGTGTGGCGGTGGGCTGTTTGGCTGGCTGTGCCAGCGAATATTTGTACGATAGCTACTACAACAAGCAAATGGGTCAATACATGTCGTTGCCTTATAACAAGGCGCTTGCATTTGCGAAGACCACGGCAGCGAACGGAAGCAAGCAGGCGCTCTTGGACCCCGTCGGCGGGCGAAGCAGCCCGGAACAAGCAAAGGCAGACGCGCTCGATTTGTGCCGCTCAGTAATCAAGCGAACTGGCTCCGCGGTTCGTGAAGATTGTCGTATTGTCCGGGTCAATGATCAGGTGGTTGAGGATCTGTATCCATTTACTGAATCCGCGTACAACGCGAGAAAGGCTTCGACGAACGTCTGGGCCGACGCGGTGTCGGCGATTGCGGGTGGGGCTGCAACGGGCGTTGCGCAAAGTTCAGCCACCCGAAGCGCGACGCAAGCGCGTGTTGTTTCTCCGGTGTTTCCGGCGGCAAACGGCGTTTCTATGGCGTCTGTCAATCGCTCAACGTCAACGGCTATTCCTGCTGCCGCAACCGTGGCTACGCCGCCGCCCGTTCGGAATCATCCTGAAAACGTAGCGTCCAGTTGCATCAGGACGCGCCGCGGCAACCAAGGGAATTTCGGATACGGCATGGAGATGGTCAACGACTGCGGTTACGTCGTCGAGGTGGCCTGGTGTGCCATCGTCAAAGGAAATGCCCAAAGTTGCGCGCACGGTTTTGATTCGATGGAGGCTATTGGCCCGGGAAAGTCGTGGCCAGTGGACGCCTTGGCTGGAAAAGACGTTGTTGAGGTCAAGTTTGGTGCGTGCAAGGGACCAAACGGGTTGCAGGACGTCAACATCAATAACTCGACAATGCGGATTTCGTGCGGTCCTTATCCTAACTAACCCGCGTGAGGGTGGCCGACGCGGCCGCGCTGTATGCCCATCTCGAGGTGCACGACGTGAGGATCGTCAAAGGCATTTGCGACACAGACTTCGGATTGCGATGCTTCGTCTTCGCCGATCCCGACGGCAATCGTATCGACGTCGGCGAAGCCGTCACCCGTAACCGCACGTCAGCGGCTCAGAAGCCAAGCTGCTTGACGAAGGCGTCGACGGGCCTTGACCACATCTTTCCACCGTAAGTGAGCAACTGATGACCGTCGTGGCCGGGCAGGTCTTCCGTGTGGACGAATTGCGCAGGACTGCCCGCCGCAGTGAACGCGTCGAACCATTGCCGGGGCGCATCCGGCCCCCAGTACTGGTCGTTATGCGCATAGAGCCAGAGGCCGGGAATCTTCGTCGACTTGCCGAACTCGCCGTAGACAGTCTTCATCTGCTCGGGATCGCAACTGTGCCCCGGCGCGCGCTCGGGCATGCCTCCCGCACCGCCCGAGAAGTTGATGTAGCCGATCACGCCGGGCGGGTTGGTCGCCGCCGTGGCCACGGTGGTGAAGCCGCCGACCGAGCGGCCTTCCAGCACGATACGTTCCTTGTCGGCCCACGGCTGCTCGCGAACCCAATGGACGGCCGCAAGGCTTGCTTCCGCCGTGACCCTGCCGAGTTTCTCGAAATCGGGGCGGCGTGTGCATCTGCCCTGCATGTCGAACGACGCGCCCGAGTTTTCGCGATCCGGGCCGCCCGTCGCGCCATAGCCCACGCGAACCGGCGCGACGATGGCGAAGCCCTTGGCGAGCCAGTAACGCACATGTCCCTTGAGAATCGGCTGATTGAGTTTGGCCCGCACGAGAGCGTCGGAGGAGCGTCCGTGTTCGAAGATGAGCACTGGGAACGGCCCGCTGCCCGACGGTTTGTAGACCTCTGTGTGCATAGCGATATCGCCACCGAAAGTGCCCGCACCCGGCACCACGATCGACACGATTTCCGGCGCGGGATCTCCGGCAGACGCAGGCGTTGCCGTGCCGGTGGCGTCTGCGTCGCTGGCGGCAACCGCCGTTGACGTGCCGATGAAGGGCGTCATCAAAAGCAAGGCGCAAAGCGCGCCTGCGCAGAATCGTGAATGTGCGGTGAAGCGTGTCATGGTGATGAGGATGTCCCCGTATCGTGGCGCGTGCGTGGAGTCCATGCGCAGAACGGCGATCTGGTTTCAGCGCGCGGACTGGCGCTCATACTACTTCGCGGCATACGACCGCGACACTCATGCGAATGACCGATGGGCAGCGAAGGATTGTCTGATGTGGCTGGCTCGACACTTCAGTCGGCGGCATCGATAAGATCGGTCGAGTCGGCGGCGAAGTACCGCCCCGGTGTTGTGTGAAACGTGCGGCGAAAAAGCGCGATGAAGGCGCTGACGTTGTCGTAGCCAAGATCGAGCGCCACGGTTCCGACGGGTTGCCCCGAGGCCAGCAATTCCAGCGCACGCAGCAGCCTTGCGCGTTGCCGCCACGCCGTGAACGTCAGCCCCGTTTCCTCGACGAAGCGCCGGCTCACGGTACGAGGCGCGGCGTTTGCCCAGGCTGCCCACGCGTCGAGGGTGCGGGCGTCGGCGGGATTGTCGACCAGCGCGGCGGCAATGCGCCGCAAACGCGGATCGCTCGGCATCGGCAGACGAAATACATCGGCAGGACTGACGGCGATTTCATCGAGTATCACGTTCATGACGTTGGTCTGCACCCGATCGGCCGCACCCAGATCCCACTGTGCCGCGCGCACGACACCTTCCCGCAACAACCCCGACACCTCAATGGCACGCGGTTGCGCCGGCAGACCCGCGCATCGATCCGGCCGTACGTACACCGCCCAGCCGTAAAACGGTCCGTGAGAAAACGCGGCATGCGGGCAGTCAGGCGGCACCCATACGGCTCGCGTGGTCGGAATCACCCAGGCGCCGAGGGCGGTGCGAACCGTCAGCAAGCCGTTGAACGAGCCGAGCAACTGACCCGACGTGTGTTGGTGCGTCTGCGAGACACGCGGCTCGCTCTCGCGCCCGACCAGTGCGATCAACGGCGGATCGTCCGGCGTCATGCAGTGCACGCGCGCCATCTTCGGTTTCAGGTGTTCAGGCAAAATCATGGCGTAATTGCGCTATTAAATGGCATTAATAGTCTATCAGCGCCATGCGAGGGCGGGATATGCTCGGCATACGTTTCTGAAGGAGTGCTCTTATGCCGCATACCAACCTGCCCTCTGCGTCTACGGCGTCTGCCGTCGATCTCGATCAACTCTACGATCCGCAGTCGGAGATGATCGTGAAAGGCGTCATGTCGAGACTGTTGCCGTTTCACATTGCTTATCTCGAGGTGGCCACCTTCTTCTGTCTGGCGACCGGCAGCGCGCAGGGTCTCGACGCGTCGCCGCGCGGTGGCGAGCCGGGCTTCGTGAAGGTGCTCGATGAGAAGAGCGTGGCGTTTGCCGACTGGCCGGGCAATAACCGCATCGCGTCGCTGCGCAACCTGACCGAGGACAACCGCGTCGGCATGCTGTTTCTGTTCCCTGGGCTGGAAGTCTTCATGCGCATCAACGGTCATGCGCAGATTCGTGTCGAGCCCGCGCTGCTGGAGCGACTGAAGGAAGGGGAGCGTACGCCGAAGACTGCCATCGTCGTGACCATCGACGAAGTGCTGTTCCACTGCGGCAAGGCGATCAACCGGGCGAAACTATGGCGAACCGAGTCGCAACTCGACCGCACGTCGGTGCCGTCGATGGGCGATATGAAGGCGGCGCTGACCGGCATGGACAAAGCCCACGCCAGCGCGATGGATGAAGGATATTACCGCGCGGTGCGCGGCGATCTTTACTGAGACGCTGAGCTTCTGAGATCGCCGAGAGGGCAGACGCGACCGACGCGGCCGCCATCGGCAACGTTGGGCGGCTTATCCCTGCGGGTTGGCCGACTCCTGCGCGCGGCGCAGGCGCTCGCGGCTGTTCGTGAGGTGAGTGCGCATCGCTGCGCGGGCCGCCTCCGGATCGCGTCGCGCAATGGCGTTGTAGATGTCCTCGTGTTCCCGATTCACCCGATTGAGGTACGACACCTGATCGTCGTCGGCCAACGCGGCGGAATTCACACGCGTGCGCGGAATGATCGTATTGCCGAGTTGCTCGAGAATGTCGTGGAAATAGCGGTTGCCGGTCGCGCTCGCCACTTGCAGGTGGAAGGCGACGTCGGCTGTCACGGCATTGCCGGTGCGCTGACGAACGTGCATTTCGAAGTCGTCCAGCGCCTGACGCATCAGTTTGAGTTGCGTATCGGTGCGGCGATTCGCGGCAAGGCCCGCCGCTTCCGTTTCCAGCGAAATCCGCAGTTCCAGAATCGCCATCACGTCGAGCATTGTCAGAATGCTGTTGGTGTCGACCTGAAGGGAGTTCTCGCGCGGCGCTTCCAGCACGAACGTGCCGATACCGTGCCGCGTTTCCACCAGTTGCCCCGCCTGAAGCCGCGAAATCGCTTCGCGCACCACGGTACGGCTCACCCCAAGGCTTTCCATAATGGCCGACTCGGTCGGCAGCTTGTCGCCCGGGCGGAACGTGCCGCTGCGAATCTGCTCGGACAAGGCACTCACGACCTCTTCCGTGAGGCTGCGAGACTTGCGGCGAGGACGTGCGGGCAACGGGCTGGTCATGGACATGGCGTCGTGAAAAGGGTGGGGAAACAATAACGCCCTCAGTTTACCTTATCGACCGTCGCATACATACGACAACCGATAAGAATCGACCGCCAATGCCATGCCCCAATGACTGCCGGGCATCGGCGGCCCAACGCACAATCTCGTGCGACTTCTCGCGACCACTCATGACTGTCCGGGCGGGCACCCACGGATACCGGTCCGGACAGCTTTGCTACACGCCGTCAGGCGTCAGACGTCAGAAATCGACGCGAATCCCCAGCATGCCGACGAACTGCGAACTCGTCGCCGAGGGCGTGCTGTTCTGCGAGTCGCCGACGACCGGCCCGGCGTTGATGATGCTTGTGGCGTTCGCCGCGAGCGACTTGCCGTTGGCGTGCTGCCACGCTTCGAGCGCGTACAGCGAGGTGCGCTTCGAGAGCGAATACACCTGCGCGAGCGAGACCTGATGATAAGTGGCGGAATCGTTGATGCCGTTGGCCTTCGATGCGGCGGTGTAGCTGTACGCTGCGGCCAGACGCCATTGCGGCGCCACGATCCACGACGCATGCACGCCCGCCGTGTTGAAGATCGCCGTGTCGTGGAACAGCGACGCGGCGCCCGGTTTGTACTGCACGTTGCTGTAGCTTGCGCCCAGCGTCACGCTACCGATCGTGTAGATGCCGGCGAAGGCGATGTGTTGCAGCGCATCTGCGGACAGATAGCCCTGATTGACGGCGGATGCGCCCGGCGTGCCCGTCGACGCCCCATTCCAGCTCGTGCCGGTGCCGCCGATGTTGTTCATACGCAGATAGCCGGCTGCCAGCGAGAGCGGCCCGCCGTCGTAACGCAGCGCGCCGGAGTAGGTATTGCCCTTGCTGAACGCCCCGGCCTGACCGCCGAAGCCGTATTGCAGGCTGGCGGTCACGCCCCACAGGACCGGCGAGGTGTAGGTCACCGAGTTGTTGATGCGGATGGTCGTGTCGAGACCGTCGATATCGCCCGGGTGTGCGCCGGTCGCCCCCGTTACGTAGGCCACGGGGCCGATAGTGCCGACCATCAGGTAGTAAGGCGAGTACTGGCGGCCGATGGTGACCGTGCCGACCTGATCGTTCTTCAGGCCGACGAACGCCTGACGATTGAACATCACACCCGACGAGCTGAAAGCGCCGCTGTTGACGTCGAAACCGTTCTCCAACTGGAACAGCGCCTTGGTGCCGCCGCCGAGATCTTCGGTGCCGCGCAGGCCCCATCGGCTGCCCGCCAGGTTGCCGTTGCGCAGGTAGGTGTTTGACTTGCCGTTCTGGTTGCTGCTGTAGGTCAGTGCATCGTCGACGATCCCGTACAGCGTCACGTTCGACTGCGCGAACGCCGGCATGGCGCCGGCGGCGAGACCGGCCAATACTAGCCCGGCAAACAGTTTCGAATGTCTCACGACTTCTCCTCTTGTGATGTGTTTTGTTGGACTTCGTTTGAAACGTTGCTGCGTGCTCACTGGGGTTAAAAACGGGGCGCCTTGCCGCGCCAGTCGGGTTGGTATTTGCGCATCTGAACTGCATCGTTACGGGTGCGCAGCCCGCAACGCAGGTATTGCTCATGCAGTTTGGCTAACTGGTCCCGATCGATTTCGAGGCCGAGCCCCGGCGCTTTTGTCACGGCGACCGCGCCATTGCGGATCGCGATCTTGCCGCCGCGCACGACTTCCTCGTCGGCGGCTTGCCACGGGTAGTGCGTGTCGCAGGCATAGGACAGACGCGGCACGCTGGCCGCCAGATGTGTCATCGCCATCAGGCTGATACCGAGGTGCGAGTTCGAGTGCATCGACAAGCCGAGATCGAACGTCTCGCACATACGCGCGAGCAGTTGCGTGTCGCGCAATCCGCCCCAGTAGTGGTGATCGGAAAGAATGATCTGCGCGCCGTTCAGTCGCACGTTCTCGCGGAATTGCCGCAGGTCGGTAACCACCATGTTGGTGGCGAGCGGCATGCCCGTGGCGCGATGCAGTTCGGCCATGCCTTCGAGCGTGGGCGTGGGGTCTTCGTAGTACTCGAGATCGCCCGCGAGTTCGCGTCCCATCGCAATGGCTGTCGGCAACGACCAGTTGCCGTTCGGATCGATGCGCAGCGGCTTGTCCGGGAACGCGCGCTTGAGTGCCTTCAGGCACTTCACCTCCTCTGCGGGGGCGAGCACGCCGGCCTTGAGCTTGATGCTGCCGAAGCCGTAGGTGTCGATCATCGTGCGCGCTTGTGCAACAAGCTGCTCGGCGTTTAGCGTTTCTCCCCAGCCATCGGGCGCGTAGCCGGTCGCCGGTGCATCGATGTGCTGCGCATATTTGAAGAACAGATACGCGCTGTACTGCACCTCCCGACGCACTGCGCCGCCGAGCAATTCAACGAGTGGAATACCCAGGTGACGGGCCTGCAAATCGAGAAACGGCACCTCGAACGCGGAGTAGATTTTCTCCACGTCCTTGCGCGGGTCGGTGCCCGGTGCGAGTTCGTATTCCACGCGCTCGCCGCGTACCCCCTGACGCACCACTGCCGCCACGCGCTCACGCAGGCCGTTGGTGTCGAACGGGTCCATCCCGATCAAGTGGGGGCGGGTGTTCTCGAGCAAGGCGAGCACCGGCGCGTCGCCATACGTCTCGCCTAGTCCGATGTGTCCGTTATCGGTCTCAATCTCGATGATCGAGCGCAGCGCATACGGCTCATGGATGCCGGCGGCGTTGAGCAGCGGCGGGTCGCGAAAAGCAATCGGAGTGATCGTGATGCGTTGGATTTTCACGGCGGGGGAATCCCTTTCTCGGTAGGCGCAAACCACCTGCGAATACGCAATGGATGTCGATTAATTTCACTTTTACGTCATCGTATGACTGGCCGTAATTTAGGTGACGCTTAGGGCGTCTCTCTATCGGTGTAATCCCTGATCAGAGGTCTGCTGTTCTAAGGAAATCGCCTGAAAATATGCATAAATGCCCAATTATTTCGATTTCCTAGGGAAATCTCTGAGGCGCGTCGGCATGTCTCCTGATTGCAAATTCGCCACTCAAGTCATATGATGACTTACGAGAAATTCCACTCAAAAGAGGAGACAGCATGGCCTTCAGCCGCAGGGGATTCTGGCAACGCACGCTTGGCGCACTAGCATGTGCCGCCGCACTGGGAAGCATGGCGAGTACCGCAACCGCTGCGCCGGTGGCGCTGAACGTCGTCGACGTCGCAGGTAACCTGGCGCTCACGCAGAAGGGCTTCGAGGCATTCCGCGACAAGTACCCGGATCTCGTTTCCAAGATCACCTTTACCAACGCACCGGCCCCGCAGTTGCCGGGCAAGATCAAGGCCATGCAGGCCGCCGGACGTTCCGACATCGATATCGTGTTGACCGGGACCGACGCCCTTGCCGCCGGTATCCAGCAAAACCTCTGGCAACGCCTGCTGCCCGAGTACAGCGCGAAGTTTCCGGGCGTGCTCGACAAATACGCGCCGAACGTGCGCGCCATGCAGGAACTCTCGAAGGGCTACGGTCTTGCCGTAACGTTCATGCCGGCAGGTCCGCTCGTCGAATACAACCCGGCGAAGGTGGCCAACCCGCCGAAGTCGCCTGCCGAATTGCTGGCCTGGTGCAAGGCGAATCCGGGCAAGCTGATTTACGCGCGTCCGGCCAACTCGGGCCCGGGCCGCACCTTCCTGATGGGGCTGCCGTATCTGCTGGGCGACAAAGACCCGCACGACCCGATCAAGGGATGGGACAAGACGTGGGCATTCCTGAAAGAACTCGATTCGTGCATTCCGTACTACCCGGGCGGCACGTCGGCAGTGATGAAGGAGCTTGGCGAAGGCAGTCGCGACATGACGCTCACCGTCACGGGGTGGGACATCAATCCGCGCGCGTTGGGTATCGTGCCGGCGACCTTCAAAGTGCAGTCGTTCGACAAGTTCACATGGGTCAACGACGCGCATTACATAGTCGTGCCCAAGGGCGTGCCGAAAGAGAAAATGGACGTCATCGTCAAGCTGATCAACTTCATGCTCGAGCCGGCACAGCAAGCGCTCACGTATGACGACGGCTACTTCTATCCCGGCCCTGCGGTGAAGGACGTGCCGCTGAGCGCAGCCCCCGCGAAGAGTCAGGAAGTGATCGCGAAGTACGGCCGTCCGGAATACGCGAAACTCATCGCCGACTTCCCGCATGCCGTGCCGCTCGACGCCACGGCGATGGTTGCGGCGTTCCAGAAATGGGATGCCGAGATCGGCTCGCTGAAATCGAAGTGACCGGAGTGATCGGAGCCGCGTATGAAGCACAATTTTCAACACCTGCGCCTCGACAACGTCGCGCGTAGTTTCACCAATGCGGAAGGGCAGTCCGTGGCCGCCTTGAACGGCCTGGACCTGAGCATCGAGCGAGGCGAATTCATCGCGCTGCTCGGGCCCTCCGGCTGCGGCAAGTCGACGGCGCTCAACTGTATTGCCGGACTCACGCCGCTCACCGGCGGCGCGATCTGGCTCGACGACGAACGCATCGACGTGCTGCCGAGCGAGAAGCGCGGCTTCGGCATGGTCTTTCAGAATTACGCGCTGTTCCCGCACATGAGCGTGCTCGATAACGTGGGCTTCGGCCTGCGCATGCGCGGCGTGCCGCGCGCCGAGATCGAGAAGCGCGCCCGAGAGGCGTTGCAACTCGTGCAACTCGTGGGGCACGAGCGCAAGCTGCCCGGCCAGCTCTCCGGCGGGCAGCAGCAGCGCGTAGCGATTGCCCGAGCCATTGTGATCGAGCCGCCGGTCGTGCTGATGGACGAACCGCTCTCGAACCTCGACGCCAAACTGCGAATCGAGATGCGCGCCGAGATCCGCCGCATTCACGGCAAGCTCGATCGCGCAACGATCTACGTCACGCACGATCAGGACGAAGCGCTGTCGATGGCCGATCGCATCGTGGTGATGAAGGAGGGTGTCGTGCAGCAGATCGGCGCGCCGCGCGACGTGTACAGCCGTCCGCGCAATCTGCATGTGGCGCGCTTCATGGGGTACCGCAACGTGCTCGACGTGTCGATTACCTCGGCGCAGGGCGATCACGCGCGCGTGTCGTGCGGCAGCGCCTCGTTCGACGGCGTGCTTATGGAGTCGCCCGGCAGCGAGAGCAAGGTCAGCGTGGCGATTCGTCCCGACGATTTCGAGCGTGCGCAGGCGGCGAACGACAATGCCTTCGAAGGGGTGGTGGAGACCGTCGAGTATGGCGGTCGCGATTCGTTGCTGCGCGTGGCGTCGCCGTTCGGGCCGCTGTATGCGCGCCTGCCCGGCGACTACGCGGTTGGCGAGCGTGTGCCGCTGCGTGTGCCTGCCGACCGTACGCTCGTCTACGCAGGGGAGCGCGCATGAGTGCCGCCGCAACGTCTGCGTCGCTGAGCCCGGCCACGCGTTTCGACGGCCGGGGCTGGCTGGTCGCGCCCGCGCTTGTTTGCTTGATCGCGATGTTCGTGTACCCGTTCGCCTACGGTCTGTTCCTTTCGTTCCAGCCGATGGAGGGCGGTGGTGTCTTTGCAAACTACCTGAAGTTCTTCACCGAGCCGACACTGTGGCCCACGGTTCTCATCACCCTCAAGCTCGCCGTGCCCGCCACGCTGATCAACGTGGGGGCGTCGGTGCCGGCCGCTTTCGCGTTGCGCAGGAGCACGCGGGCATCCAAATTCGTGACCATGCTGCTCGTTGTGCCGGTCACGCTCGGCACGGTGCTCATTGCCGACGGCATGCTGACGTACTACGGTCCGAACGGCTGGTTCCCGCAAGCATTGCATGCGCTTCATCTGTATAGCGACGAAGTCCGTCTGACACATAACTACTGGGGGGTGCTGATCTCGCTGGTGATCTCGGGCTTTCCGTTCGCGTTTTTGTTGATCCTGTCGTACGTGACGGGCATTGACCCGACGCTCGCACGCGCGGCCGGCACGCTGGGCGCGGGGCCGTGGCAGCAGTTCCGTCTGATCTATCTGCCGTTGCTGGTGCCGGGGCTGACCATGGCGGCATGCCTGTCGTTCGTGCAGGCCTTCTCGGTATTCCCGTCGGCCGTGCTGCTCGGTGTGCCGGCCGGTGCGACCCGAGTGGTGTCGATTGCGGCGTATGAGGCGGCGTTCGAGAGCTATGACTACTCGCTGGCATCGTGCGTGGCGATTGTGATGGGCTTCGTTCAGTTGCTGATTGTGGCGGGCATGCTCGGCGCGCGCCGGGCGTTTTACAGTGGTCCCACCACGGGAGGCAAGGGATGAGCGGTACAGACAAGCATCTGGCCGGAACGCTGGCCGCGCAGGAGGGAGATTTCATGACGACGCCTTCGCCCGTGAGTCAGGCGCCGGCGGCGCCCGCGACACGTCGCAAACCGGGTCGTGCGGGACCGGGCTCGCGTCTCTGGCGCGCAATGGTGTGGGGGGCGATGATCTTCTTCCTCGTGAATGTGGGGTTGATGATCGCCACCGTCACGATGAACTCGTTTGCCACGCGTTGGTTCGGCACGCCGTTGCCCGAAGGTTTCACGCTGCACTGGTACGCACAGGCATGGCAGGACTTTCAACTGGCGCAAGTGCTGTGGGTCACGCTCGAAGTCGTGGGCGCGGTGGTGTTGCTGTCGATTGCGTTGGGCGTACCCGCCGCGTATGCGTTGGCGCGTGTGCAGTTTCCCGGCAAGCGGCTTGCAATGCTGGTGTTCTTGCTGCCGATGATGGTGCCACCTGTGACGTACGGCATTCCGATGGCAACGGTGCTCTACAAGGTTGGACTGGGCGGCACGCTCACCGGCGTGATTCTTGCGAACCTGGTGCCGTCGCTGCCGTTCGTGATTCTGGTGATGACGCCGTTCATCGAGCAGATCGATCCGAATCTCGAAGCCGCTGCGCGTATTTTCGGTGCCAACACGTCGAAGTACTTCCGTCATGTGTTGTTGCCGTTGCTGGTGCCGGGCATTCTCGCGGCCGGGTTGCTGACGCTGGTGCGCACCATCGGCATGTTCGAGCTGACCTTCTTCACGGCCGGCCCCGACACGCAGACGTTGGTGGTTGCGCTCTACTACGCCGTGTTCTCGACCGGCGTGCGAGCGCCGCAGTCCATCGACGCCATGGCCATGATCTACATGGCCATCACGCTGCTCTGGGTGCTGATTGCGCTTCAGTTCGTGAGTCCGACGCAATTGGTGAGTCGCGTCAAGGAAGCGCCGAAGGGAGAGTGAGTTGTGCGGGTGCCTCGGGCCTTCGCCATTCGGAAGGTTCGCGCGGCACCCGCCGTACCGTCATTGCGCTCGCGTTATTGTCATCGCCATCGGGCGTCAACGAATCATTGAGGCGACGTACGCGAGCAAGCGTTGTATAGCGAACACGAAGTGCCCGGATTGTTGCGCTGCAACGAAAAATACCGTTCGAATTCACTGGAATTCAATGGAATAAGGCGCGGGGGCCAGGCGTTCTGAGAGTGTCGTCATCGACATTTCACTCAGGAGCCAAAGTCATGAACCAACGTCAATCGATGTCTGCCGTGCTTACCGCAGTCGTGGCCGCCGCCGGTCTCTTCGCCGCTGCCGCCGCGCACGCCCAAGTCCCGCTCAAGGCCATGGGCGGCATGCTGGTCGATGGCCAGAACCGCACTGTCTATACGTTCGACAAGGATGTGGCCGGCAGCGGCAAGAGTAGCTGTAACGGCCCATGCGCCGAAGCCTGGCCGCCGGTCATGGCCGCCCCCGGCGCGAAGGCCGAAGGCGACTACACCGTGATCACGCGCGACGACGGCAAGATGCAATGGGCCTACAAGGGCAAACCGGTCTACCTGTTCACCAAAGACACCGCACCGGGCGAGATGAAGGGCGACGGCTTCAAGGACGTGTGGCACGTTGTCAAGCCCTGAGCGCACGCATAGGCAGCACTGACGGGGAGCAAGAGGGTGTTGGCGTTCCGGGCGGCCGCGCGGCAAGAGGCAAAGTCCTGGCGGCTCAGTATAATTTCGCGGCAGGCGTCGGCGGGACTCGCTGACGATGCTTCGGATTGGCCTGCCGCCACGCACCCTCCGCCAGGAAATTCGCCGATGACCGGTCAGGATTTGCCCAGCTTGCTTCCGGGCTTGCTGCCACGCCTCTGGGCGTTCGCGCTGCGCATTGCAGGCGATCGTCACGATGCCGAGGACCTTGTGCAACGCGCTTGCGTGCATGCGCTCGAGCGCGTGCATCAGTGGCAGCCGGGCACTTCGGCATTGAGCTGGATGTACAGCATCGTGCATACCACGTGGATCAACGAGATCCGCGCGCGTCGCGTTCGTTCGCGCGGCAGTCTGGCGTGGGACGACGCCGACGTCGAAGCGATTCCCGATCTTCAGGCGTCGACCCCGGAGGATCTTGCCAGTTATCACCAGGTGTTTGGCGCCGTCGACCGTTTGCCCGAAGCGCAGCGGCTCGTCGTGCTGCTTGTCGCCGTGGAGGGCCTGAGCTATCAGGAGGCGGCGCTCGTGCTCGGTGTGCCCATCGGTACCGTCATGAGCCGTCTGTCACGCGCACGCCGTACCATCGGCGACCAGTTCCGCAACGCCGAGGGGCAACCGCGTCCCGCCGAGAGTATCGGCCCAGCATCCGGCGCACGTGAGGAGGACGCGTGATGAACGAAGACGATATCCGCCTGCTCGCTTACGTCGACAACGAACTCGCCCCGGCCGAGCGCGCCGAGGTGGAAGCGGCCGTGGCCGCCTCGCCAGTGCTGGCCGACGTCGTGGCCTCACTGCGTGCGTCGCGCCTGCCGTATCGAGAAACATTCGTTGCGCAAGTGTTGCCCCCCGTTCCCGAAAACCTGAGCGCCCATCTCGACGCGCTGCTGCGCACGCACGCGCAACGTCAGCAGACGGGGATAACAGCTGCGGGCGAGATTCCGCAAGCGAAGGCCCCAGCCGCAAACGATGCGCCGGTCGCACCGTCGACGTTGGTGAATGAGCCGGCACCGGGGCGCCGCGTGCGTTCGTGGTGGCTGGCAGCGGCGTTTGCGGCAGGGGTTGCGGTGACCGCCGTTACTATGCCGTTGCTGCAGGGCGGGCTGCAAAAGGCCGGACTGGGCGGCACGGTGTTGACCAGCGCCACGACATCCCCGCCAAAGTCGCCGCAAGGCGTGACGTGGGTGCGCGCAGCAGCCGAATATCAGCAGCTTTATGCGCGCGACACGGTGGCGTCGATCAAAGTGGATGACAGCGACACCGCGCACACGGTGGCCGATATTCAGCGTGACGACCAACTCGATATCCGCGTGCCCGATCTGAAGGCGCAGGGACTGACGTTCAAGCGCGTGCAGCGCTTGCGCTGGCAGGATCGGGCATTGGTGCAGATGGTGTATCTGCCGGAGAAGGGCGACCCGATTGCCTTATGCGCCGTGAAGGATCCGCGCCCCGATCAGGGCGTGGCCGAGCAGCATATCGACCGCATGGGCGTGCTCACATGGCGCAAAGGGCAAGTGGGTTATGCGCTGATCGGGGCGCCCGGTTCGGTCGATCTGAAGGCCGTTGCGACTTCGCTGGCGCAGCTTTAACCCGCCAGAATATCGGGCAGCAACGGCCGGCTAAGGCGCTGGCTCCACCACTTCAACGCCTCGCCCATGCGCTCGGTGCGCCACGCCAGCCAGAAGGTCTCCGGCGGGCGAGGCTCCTCGACCTGCAATTCCACCAGCGCACCGCGCTTGAGTTCCGCACACACGCAGGCGCGCGGCAGAAATCCGTGCCCCAGCCCTGCCAACTGCGCCGCAATCTTCGCCTGCATGCCGGGTACCGTGATCCGGCGCTGACCCAGCAAGAGTCCCACCGAGCGATCGACCAGCGAGCGCGCTCCGTCACCCACGACGATGGCGGTGTTCTCCAGCAGATCGTCCCGCGTGAGCGGGCGCCCCAGCTTGGTGAACGGGTGGGTGGCGCTCACACAGAAAGCGAAATCCAGCGTGCCGATCGCCACGGCCTTGTAGCCACCGCTGGCCGGTCCTTCCCCGGCGGCCACGATCAGATCGGCCCGTCCTTCGCGCAACAGCTCCCATGTCCCCGTGAGCGTCTCCGTGCCAATGCGCAGGCGCGTGCCGCAGTTCAGGCTTTCGAAGGCGCAGATATCGGGATTGAAGGCGCTCGTTGGGATCAGCGAATCATGGACCAGCCGGATTTCCGCCTCGAAACCGGTGGCGATTTGCCGCATGCGCGATTCGAGCTGGTTCGCCGCCGCCAGCAGCCACCGGCCCTCCTTGAGCATCTCTTGCCCCGCGTCGGTGAGCGAGACCCTCGGCCCGTTCCGAACGAATAGAGCCAGGCCGAGCTGATCTTCCAGCTTGGAGACGGCGTACGAGATGGTCGACGGCACTTTGTGCAGCCGTTCGGCCGCGGCGGCGAACGAGCCGTACCGCGCGATGGCATCGACAATTTCGATGGCTTCCAGAGACAGCTTGAGCACGGGTGAGTCTCCCCAAAAGTCGATCATCGAAATTTTCGATGATAAGTCGCCAAAACCTTCAACCTCGCGTGCCTCGATTCCGACGAAACTTCTTCCAACGCGGCGGGAAACACAGACGAAAGCATACCTGAGCCGCAACGTTTGATTTAGTGAATTTTATCGAACAGTAGAACGTAACTTCCCGTTGGTTTTTATCTTTTCTGTCATTCAACGCAATCAAGGAGACTTACCATGGCCCTCAACAAACCCGTCGCCGTCGCCAAGCCCGGTTCGCTGCTGCTTACCCCGCACGACCACACGCTGATCATGATCGACTTCCAGTCGCAGATGGCTTTCGCTACGCACTCCATCGACGCCGTCACGCTGCGCAACAACGCCGCGCTGGTCGCTAACGCTGCCGCCGGTTTCGGTGTGTCGACCATCCTCACTACCGTGGCCGAAAAGAGCTTCAGCGGTCCGATGTTCGAAGAAGTGACGGCACCGTTCCCCGGTCAGGCGATGCTCGACCGCACCTCCATGAATACGTGGGAAGACGAAGCCGTCATTCGCCGCGTGAACGAGATTGGCAAGTCGCGCATCGTGCTCGCAGGCTTGTGGACCGGCGTGTGCATCGTGGGCCCGGCCCTCTCGGCGATCGATCAAGGTTTCGAGGTGTATGTGATTACCGATGCCAGCGGCGATGTATCGACGGAAGCCCACGAGCGCGCAGTCGAGCGCATGGTCCAGGCCGGTGCCCGCCCGATGACGGCATTGCAGTATCTGCTGGAATTGCAACGTGACTGGGCGCGCACCGACACGTACGACATGACCACGGGGATTGCGAAGAAGTGGGGCGGCGCGTACGGGATCGGCATCAACTATGCCAAGACGATGTTCAACGCTCACGAAGGGTAAACCGGAGGAAGACGATGAGGTCCTCCCCCCTGTCATTGGCCGTCGACGTAGCGGTTGGTGCGATCAGGGGGGGGCTTCAAGGCGACCGGCAAGCTTGCGGCGGCGTTGGTCAAGGGTGCGCAGTTGAAGGTCTATGCGGGCGCGCCGCACGCCGCAGCGACCACGCATGCCGATCAAGTCAATGCCGATCCGCCGGCATTCTTCATGAGTTAAGGGGCGAGTGCCCCGGGGGCGCGTCGCGCCTCCCTTCGAGAATTTTTCATGACCCCTGTGTCCACGCCCATTCAGGTACAAGACAATCCGGCGAAGCACCGCTTCGAGTATTCGGTGCAAGGCGAGCATGCCGTCGCAATCTACTCGATTGAGGGCAATGTCATCACGTTCATTCACACGCTCGTGCCTGACGCGTTGCGTGGCCAAGGCATCGCAACGAAGTTGGTGCTCGCAGGGCTGGCCTCGGCTCGGGAGCGTGGTCTACGCGTCATTGCGCAGTGTCCCGTGTTTGCCGCCTACATGCGCGCGCATCCTGAGACGCACGATTTGCTGGCCGATGAAGGCCGCGCTTTGCTCGGTCTGTAACGACACGGAGCCGTCATGATATCGCCCGCTGCTACCGATTTGATCGACAGCCCGCGTCCCCGCGTCCGCCTGCTCGGGCTCGCCATTTCTGCGCGCGCGTTTGAGATTCGCGATTTCCTGAGCCGAAGTGTCGTCACCTTCGACTGGGTCGAGTTGGATGAGGCGGCGGCGCGTCGCATTCCCGGCATTCGGGGGCTGGACGATCCCGGGCTGCCGGTGTGTGAATTTCCCGATGGCACCCGGTTGTACAACCCAAGCGTCGCAGACGTTGCGCGCCGGCTGGGATGGGTGGAAAAACCCCGGCGAAAGGCCTATGACGTGTCCATCTACGGTGCCGGCCCGGCCGGGTTGAGTGCGGCGGTGTATGCCGCTTCGGAAGGGTTGAGCACGGTGCTGGTCGAGCGCGATGCGGTCGGCGGGCAGGCGGGAAACTCTTCGTTGATCGAGAACTACCTGGGGTTTCCTCAGGGTATCAGCGGCGGCGAACTGGCCGAGCGTGCGCGCCAGCAGGCGGTGCGCTTCGGTGCCGAAATTCTCCGTCTGCGCGAGGGGGTCTATGCCGTGTTCGCCGAGCGTGGCATTCATGTCGATCTGGCCGACGGCACACAGCTTTGCGCAAGCACCAACATCTGCGCGACCGGTATCGAGTGGCGGCGCCTCGGCCTGCCGGACGAAGCGCGGTTGCAGGGGCTGGGGCTTTTCTATGGCGCAGGCGCGAGCGAAGCCCCGATGTGCACGGGGGAGACAGTGTACGTGGTCGGTGGCGGTAATTCGGCAGGGCAGGCCGCCATGCATCTGGCGGCCTATGCCCGCGAAGTTGTCATGCTGGTGCGCGGTGCACGCTTGGCCGACACGTTGTCCGACTACCTGATTCAGAAGATTCAGGGCACGTCGAACATTCGGGTTGTCACGGGCTGCGAGGTGAGTGCGTTGCATGGCGATCGCTTTTTGGAAGCGATCACGGTGCACGAGCGCGAGAGTGGTGCGCAGCAGGTGTTGGCGACGCATCACTTGTTTGTTTGTATCGGCGGTCTGCCCAATACCGATTGGGCGCGCGATACTGCGATTACGCGCGACGGTTCCGGGTATCTCGTCACCGGACCGGATCTCACGCCTGCGATGTTAGCGGCGGCGGGCTGGCCGCTCGCGCGTGCACCGTTTCCTCTGGAAACCAGCGTGCCCGGCTCGTTCGCCGTGGGCGACGTGCGGCATGGCTCGATGAAGCGCGTCGCGTCTGCGGTGGGCGAAGGCGCAATGGCAGTCGCGTTTATCCATCAGCATCTCGCAACCATTTGAGGAGAGATCGCCATGTCCAAACGTTGCACGCATACCGACAGCATTCAACACGTTACGCCCAGCGCACTCGGCTGCGAGGAGTGTTTGAAATCCGGCAGCCGCTGGGTGCATTTGCGGCTGTGCCGCACCTGCGGCCATGTGGGGTGCTGCGACGACTCGCCTAATCGGCACGCCAGTGCGCACTTTCACGAAACCGGCCATCCGATCATCGAGGGCTACGACCCGCCAGAAGGCTGGGGCTGGTGTTATGTCGATCGCGTCATGCTCGATTTGGGCGACGATACGACGCCGCAAAACGGGCCGATTCCACGCTACGTCTAAGTGAAAATTCGAAGAGGATCTCATGCGTCAAGCTGAAACCACGGCATCCGCCGATTCCATGGATCCACGCGACCCCTCGCTGCGCCGCGCCTCGCTGGGCGATCTGTCGGCACGCAGTTTGCCGCGCCCCGAGAGCGTCACGGCCGTCATCGAGCATCACGTGCGACCCGAGGCTGTCGCCGCGTACGAGGCGTGGCTCAAGCGGATTGTGCCGATCGCGGAACGATTCCCTGGTCATCGCGGTGTGCACGTCATTCGTCCTGCATCAGGCTCGACGGTCTACACCGTGACGTTGCGTTTCGATTCCCTGGCGCATGCGGAGGATTGGTTTCAGTCGGACGCGCGGCAAACGCTGCTAGGCGAAGTGACGCCTTTTCTGGCGAGTGACGAGCGGCGTCAGACAGTGACCGGGCTCGAATTCTGGTTTCACCCGGCACCGGGACAAAAACCTGCCAAGCGCTACAAGCAGTTTCTGCTGACGCTCTCGGTGATCTTTCCGCTCACGGTGGTTGTGCCGCTTCCCGTGCATTGGCTGGCGCCGAGCCTGCCTTGGCTGACCCATACGATCTTCGCCAAGCTCGTGGTCGCCGCCATCATCGTCGGGTTGATGACCTATGTCATCATGCCGCGTGTGACGCGTCTCGCCTCACGATGGCTGTATGAATGACGCGAGAGGCGCATCGGGAAACGTTTTGAACCACTACGTTTCTCGATGACGCCTCTCGCGTGTCACCTATCACTCGGGAATTACGCTTGCTTTAGCGCACCGTCGACCAGACGCCACAAACCGAGCGGATTTTCCTGGCGCAACGCCTCTGGCAGCAGCGCGTCGGGCAGGTCTTGATAGCAGACCGGGCGCAGGAACCGATCGATAGCGGTGGCACCCACCGACGTGAACATCGCATTTGACGTGGCCGGGAACGGGCCGCCGTGCACCATCGCATGACAGACTTCCACGCCTGTCGGAAAGCCGTTGGCGAGGATACGTCCGGCGCGGCGCTCAAGGCTAGGCAGCAAGCGGCGTGCCGTTGCGGTGTCGCCCGCATCGAGTTGCAGCGTGGCCGTGAGCTGGCCTTCCAGACGCTCGGTGATGGCGATCATTTCGTCAACGGTATCGCAGGCAATCACGACCGACGCCGGGCCGAAGACTTCGTCGTGCAGCGCCGGCGTGGCGAGGAATTCGGACGCTGTGGTGCGGAAGAGGGCCGCTTGTCCCTGACATCCGCTACCGGCCTGGCCGCGAGCAAGAACCGTTACGTTTGGCTCGTCGGCCAGTCGTGCCACGCCCCTGTCGTAAGCCTGATGAATGCCCGGTGTGAGCATCGTGCCTGCGGCCTTCGCCGTGAGCGCTTCGGTGGCCGCGAGGCAGAAGCGTTCGAGTGCGTCTCCCGCGATGCCGAGCACCAGACCGGGGTTCGTACAGAATTGA
Source organism: Pandoraea apista (assembly GCF_001465595.2). Taxonomy (NCBI): domain Bacteria; kingdom Pseudomonadati; phylum Pseudomonadota; class Betaproteobacteria; order Burkholderiales; family Burkholderiaceae; genus Pandoraea; species Pandoraea apista. The sequence goes on from NZ_CP013481.2 coordinate 1,141,866, forward strand.
CCGGCACCCATCGTCAGCGAATCGACGAAGCCCCGGGCGATCGCGTCGCCGCGCGCCGCCAGCGCTTCGGGCAGCAGGTGGACCGGGTTGATGCTGCTCATCTCCGCGTACACGGGGATCGGCACAGCCCTCGCCTGCGCGATGCGTTGCAGTGCGAGACCGCCGTTGCGCGAGCCGGTGAAGCCCACGGCGGCGATGGCAGGATGCGCGACGAGCGCTTCGCCCACGGCACGCTCGCCTACCAGCAGCGAGAACACGCCCTCGGGCAGCCCAAGCTTTTGCACGGCCGATCGCACGGCGCGCGCCACAAGTTCCGATGTCCCCAGATGTGCTGAATGTGCCTTGACGATCACCGGGCAGCCCGCAGCGAATGCCGACGCCGTGTCACCCCCCGCCACCGAGAACGCCAGCGGGAAGTTGCTGGCCCCAAACACTGCCACGGGGCCGAGGCCGATCTTTGCCAGACGCAGATCGCTGCGCGGCAGCGGTTCGCGCGCGGGCTGAGCGGGGTCGATGGTCGCGTCAAGGAAGTGGCCGTCGCGGACCACGCGGGCAAACATCCGCAATTGACCGGCGGTTCGCCCGCGCTCCCCTTGCAGACGGGCCACGGGCAAGCCGGTCTCGGCGTGGGCGCGCTCGATGAGGGCGTCGCCCAGATCGAGAATCGCCTGCGCCACGGCTTCGAGGAATTCGGCGCGGGTTGCCAGCGGCAAGGCGCGAAACGGATCGAATGCGGCCGCTGCCAGTTGGCACGCGCGCTCGACGTCCTGCACGGTGCCTGCACCGAACGCCGGTGTCAGCCGCTCGCCGCGCGTCGGATCGAACGCCTCAAGCGTTCCCGCACTGCCGCGCACGTCGGTGCGGCCTATCAACATCTCACCGGTGATCTGCATGCGAGCTCTCCTCAGCCTTCCACTTTCTTGATCAGCGCGTCGAGCGCGGCGAGTTCATCGGGCAACAGGTCGGTCAGCGGCGCGCGCACCGGCCCGGCATCGTGCCCGACGAGTTTCGCGCCCGCCTTGACGATACTCACGGCGTAGCCCTCGCGGCGGTTGCGAATCTCCAGATACGGCAGGAAGAACGTATCGAGCAGATGGCCCATCGTCTCCTGATCGTTCTCGCACACGGCGCGATAGAACTTCATTGCGGTCTTCGGAATGAAGTTGAAGACTGCCGACGAGTACACCGGCACGCCCAGCGCACGATAGGCTGCGGCATAGACTTCGGCGGTCGGCAGGCCCCCCAGATAGGAGAAACGATCGCCCATGCGGCGGCGAACCTGGACCATGCGCTCGATGTCGCCCACGCCGTCCTTGAAGCCGATCAGGTTCGGGCACTTCTCGGCCAGACGTTCGAGCTGGTCGGCGCCCAGCTTCGAGTTGGCGCGGTTGTACACGATCACGCCGATGTTCACCGCACGGCAAACCTGTTCCACGTGAGCGGCAATGCCGTCCAGGCTCGCTTCGGTGAGGTAGTGCGGCATGAGCAGCACGCCCTTGGCGCCGAGACGTTCGGCTTCGCGGGCGTACTCAATGGCCATGCGCGTCGGGCCGCCCGCGCCGGCCAGAATCGGCACCTTGCCTGCGCAGGTGTCGACCGCCGTCTTGATCACGGCGCTGTAGTCCTGCGGCGTGAGCGAGAAGAATTCGCCCGTGCCGCCCGCCGCGAAAAGCGCCGTTGCGCCGAACGGTGCCAGCCACTCCAGACGCGCTGCATAGCCGCGCGCATTGAAGTCGCCGTTAGCGTCGAAGTCGGTCACGGGAAAAGACAACAAGCCGTCGGAGACGATCTGCTTGAGTTCTTGAGGTGCAGTCATTTCAAGAGTTCCTGTCGGCCGAAGGGCCGGATTTGATGATGAAAAAGGGCGCTCAACCAGCGCTCGGCGCTGAGTTATATGTCATCGTATAACATGTGACGAAGCCGGGCAAGAGGGAGCTGGATCAAATGGCAGTGGGATAAACCCGCAAAAGGGTTGGAAAGGGTTTCTCCCGATTCCGTCGCAGCCCTTTGGGGGTGCCCGCAACGGGCTCTCTAGATGTATGATGACACATAAGTGACGCGTGATTGAACCCACGTCAACGAACGCCGTAAAGGCAAAAATTACGGGCGCAAACTACGTATTGCGGGGCGGCAAATTGAACGCCTCGGCACGACGCCGAGGTTGCGGCTTGTCAGGACAGCAGGAGGGGGAAGAGGTGAGCAACATGGCATCGAAGTCGGACACGGCCCGCCCGGCGGCGGGCGGACAGGAACAGCAAACGCGCGCGAAAGACGTGCCGCGCTATATCCGGATGCAGGCAGAGGACAACGTCGCCATCGTCGTGAACGACGGCGGTTTGGCCGCGGGTAGCCGGTTTGCGGACGGGCTCGCGCTTGTCGACGCCGTGCCGCAGGGACACAAGGTTGCGCTGACGGATCTGGCCGAGGGGGCCGCGGTGATTCGCTACGGCGTGGTGATCGGCTACGCCGCGCGGGCGTTGCCCGCCGGCAGTTGGGTCAACGAGCGCAATCTGAACATGCCCGAAGCGCCGTCACTGGATCGTCTGCCGGTCGGCACGCGTGCGAGCGCAGCGCTACCGCCGCTCGACGGCTTCACGTTTCAGGGCTATCGCAACGCCGACGGCTCGGTCGGCACCCGCAATATCCTTGCCATTACCACGACGGTGCAGTGTGTGGCCGGGGTGGTCGAATTTGCTGTCAAACGCATCAAGGAGACATTGCTGCCGCAGTACCCGAACGTCGACGACGTGGTGGCGTTGGCGCATACCTATGGCTGCGGCGTTGCCATCGATGCCCCGGACGCCATCGTGCCGATCCGCACGTTGCGCAATATCGCCACGAACCCGAACTTCGGCGGCGAGGTGATGGTGGTGAGTCTGGGGTGCGAGAAGCTCCAGCCCGAGCGCCTTTTGCCGGCGGGCAGCATTCCCATCGGCAGTGCCGACACTGACGGCAAGCCAGACACCGTTTGCCTGCAAGACGAGGCGCATGTCGGCTTCCTGTCGATGATCGATTCGATTCTTGCCACGGCGCGCACGCATCTGGCGCGGCTCAATGCGCGGCAGCGCGAAACGGTGCCGGCATCGGAACTGATCGTCGGCGTGCAGTGCGGCGGCAGCGACGCGTTCTCCGGCGTGACCGCGAACCCGGCCGTAGGCTTCGCCACGGATCTGCTCGTGCGCGCTGGCGCGACGGTCATGTTCTCCGAAGTCACCGAAGTGCGCGACGGCATCGATCAACTCACCTCGCGCGCCGCCACGCCGGAAGTCGCGGAAGCGATGATTCGAGAGATGGCCTGGTACGACGCGTATCTCGAGCGCGGACGCGTGGATCGCAGCGCCAACACAACGCCGGGCAATAAGCGCGGCGGGTTGTCCAATATTGTGGAAAAGGCGATGGGGTCAATCGTGAAGTCGGGCACGGGGCCGATTCACGGCGTGCTCTCACCCGGTGCCAAACTCGACCGTTCGCAACAGCGCGGATTGATCTACGCGGCAACGCCGGCGAGCGACTTCATCTGCGGCACGCTGCAACTCGCGGCGGGCATCAATCTGCACGTCTTCACGACTGGCCGGGGCACACCCTACGGGCTGGCCGAGGTGCCCGTCATCAAAGTGGCGACGCGCTCCGATCTGGCACGCCGCTGGCACGATCTGATGGATGTCGACGCGGGCCGCATTGCCACGGGCGACGCCACGATCGAAGACATCGGCTGGCAACTCTTTCACCTGATGCTCGCCGTGGCGAGCGGTGAGAAGACCTGGGCCGAGCGATGGGGGCTGCACAATGCGCTAACGCTGTTCAACCCGGCGCCGGTGACCTGATGCCGTGACGCCGGCCACTGCCACTGGCGGCGTGTGCTTCAGAGTTCGGCTTGCGTTTGCGCCAGTCCGAACTCGAGCATGGCGGGCACGAAGCAGTGATTGAGCGTATCGCGTCGCGAGAGCTTCGCGAGCACATAGCGACGAAATGGCGTGAGCGTGGCCCAGTCGCCGACATCGGGCGGGAGCAGGTCGGCCAACTCGCATTGCCGGAGCAATCCCGGCGGTAGCGCATTCACGTCTTGCCAGGCGGTGGACGCGGGATCGACGCTGCGCTCGACCGCTTGCCCGAGATGGTCGCGGGCAATCTCGTCGAGACGCGCCGAGAAATCGTCGTCGCCCGGCATGCACGACGCCAGCGTTTCACGCGCTTCCTGCGGCAGCCGCTGCCAATCGGCCAGCGACACATGCTGGCCGTTGCGATCCAGGTTGAAGCGAATCGCCATCGTGATGAACTTCAGGTTTTCGCAGGCTTCGATCTCGAAAACGAAGATAGGCAGACGCTGATAGAGATGCATGAGAGTCGCTCCCGGGAGCACCATCGGAAACATTGATGGTACTTCAAGTGAGCGACCTCATCGCGGCATTCATGGGGTCGTGTAACGAAGCTGTGCGTTTGGCCCGACCGGCAACTCCAGACCGAAGACCCAGAGACAGAAGAATGCCGTCCACGCAATGGTGAATACGATCGCGTAGGGCAACATCAACGCGAGCAACGTGCCTACGCCGGCATCGCGTTGGTAGCGTGTCGCTACCGCGAGAATGAGCGCGAAATAGCTCAACATCGGCGTGACGATGTTCGAGACCGAATCGCCGATCCGGTAAGCGGCCTGCACGACTTCCGGCGCATAGCCGAGCAACATCATCATCGGTACGACGATAGGGGCCATGAGCGCCCATTGCGCCATGCCGGAACTGATCATGAGATTCACTGCGGCGCATAGCAAGATGAGTCCGATAAACAGCAGCGGCCCGTTTTCCGCTACGCCGCCAAGCCAGCCTGCGCCCTTGATCGCGAGTATGGTGCCCAATCCGCTGCGTCCGAACAGGGCGACGAACTGCGAAGCGAAAAACACGAGCACGAGATATTGGCCGAGGCTGCCCAAGGTCTTCGACATGGCGGCGATCACGTCGCGATCGTTTCGGTACGTACCGGTCATTGCGCCGTAGACCAATCCGGGCAGCGCGAAGAAGATCACGATGAATGCCACCACACTGGCGAATAGCGGCGCGCGGCTGCCATATTCGCCGTTTGCGTCGCGAAGCGGCGATGCGTCGGGCCACGCGATCGCGAACAGGGCGACACCGAATACCAGCATGCAGCCGAGTGCGGCCCACAAGGCGCGCCGCTCCGCAGACGCGATGGGGCGATGCGTGTGTGTGTCCGGCGACAGTGCCTCGGGGTCGCCGTCTTGCGGATGCCACGCCCCCAGGCGCGGTTCGATGACACGCTCGGTGACCCATGTGGCGGCCAGTATGACGAGTACCGAACTGGCGGCCATGAAGTACCAGTTGGCGACGGCGCTGACGCTATATTCCGGCGCGAGCAGCTGCGCGGCTCCTTGCGTAATGCCGCCCAGCAATGGGTCGGAGGTGCTTAGCAGCAGATTCGCACCGTAACCGCCGGATACGCCTGCGAAGGCCGCCGACAGCCCGGCGAGGGGATGCCGCCCCATTGTCGCGAAGAGCATGGCGGCCAGCGGCAGCACCACGACATAGCCAAGATCGGAGGCCACGTTCGAGATCACGGCGGCGAAAACGATCGCCATCGTGATGCACCGGCGCGGCGCCGCAACCACCAGCGCCCGGAGCGCAGACGACAGCAAGCCGGAATGCTCTGCGATCGAAATGCCGAGCAGGGCGACGAGGACCGTGCCCAACGGGGCGTAGCTCGTGAAGTTGGTAGTCACGGTGCTGGCCCAGCGCACGAGCTCAGTGCCGGTCAGCAGGTTTGTTACGCGCATGACGTCGCCCGCATTGGCCGGACGCGGGTCGGCCGCCGAAATACCGATCCATGCACTGATCGACGACAGGACGACAACCGTCATCGTCATGAGCGCAAAGAGCGTGACCGGGTGCGGCAGTGCGTTGCCCAGCCATTCAACCAGGCCGAGGGCGCCGCGAAGGCGGGTTTTGGCATGAGGCCTGGCGGTGCCGGGCGCTTTTGCCGAGTTGGGAGTGGCGTCGGGCATACGTAACATCTCTGCGTCTGAACTCGGAATGCCCTAGCGTAGGTGCGATTTCGGGTGGGGGTACTCAACGAGGCACATTTTTGGGGTAACCCTTGGTTCACTTTGCGCCTCGGGCTGAAGGTCCGAGGCTCGCGTGCTTCAGCGCGGATACGAGAAGCGCGTCCTGGCGTTGTCGCGTATCGCCGCCGTGATGCTTCTGGTTCTTGGGAATAGTCTCAAAATCGCTCGTCGGAGCGCGAATGTGGGCATTTGCCGTTCACGATGGCGACCGAAGCTGAACGTTCGCCATCTCTCGGGGCGCTACCGGTGGTCGCTGTCAAGCGGGCGCGATGACGGAGTCCGATATGACAACGTTATGACAACGCTATCCGCGTGCTTCTCGAAACGGCGCTCGTTTTCGACCCCGTGGGGGATTCCTAATGTAGATGTTTGACCCGCAGGTGTCTGCGTTCATGCCCGGCATGGCGTGCGCGGCCTGCGCGGCAGTCTTTGCACCCCGTTATGCGTATTTCGAAAGGAGCCGACATGCCGTCCAATGCGCCGCCGTCACCTTTTCCTTTTCTCCCCGTCGTGCTTGAGTCGCCGACAGGCACGCAAGGTCGCGCACGGCCCATCGCCAAGCGCATGGGCCGTTCCTCCGACACGACGCCACGCGAGTTGTCGCGCGGCAAAGGCCGTGCCACATGCCGCAGTAGTGCCGGCGTCGTGCAGAGCGTGCCCGGTTTGTCTCTTGACGACGGAGCGGCGGCGCTTCGCGTGGAGATCGTGCGACGCATCGATCCCGCGTGGGTGACGTTGCTCGGGGCCATCGTCCGATGAGTGCGTCGCTTATGTCATCGGTCGCTTCCCCGTCTTCCGCCACGTCCCCCACGTCCCCCACTTCCCCCTTGCAAACGCCCGTGCTGGATGCCTCGTCCAAAGCGGTATGGGTCATCTTGTCGCCGCACGGGCGATGGGCGAACGATGCGCAGGCTGTCACCGTCTCGTCGCACGAGGTGTCGTGCACGTTGCACGGCGCGCCGGCGGACATTGCCGTCTGGCTCGACCGTCTGCGGCATGGTTTGTTGCTCGCCGAAGCACCGGTGCCGGGCACCTGGCTTGCAACGCTCGTGGACGAATCGCTCGCGCATGTGCTGCCGGCGACACGTCCCGATATCGTCCCGGCATTCGGAAAAATCTGCGACGACTGGGTGCGCGGCATTTTCGCGGCGCCGTTCTGGGCCCGCTTTCTGGCGGGCGAGTCGAGTGACATTCAGGTGCTGGCGTTTCTGGCGCAGCATTACCATCGCGCCGCCGGGGCAGACGTTCACAATCGCATCGCCGTCGAGCGGTGCACCGACGCGGCGCTGCGGCCGCTGCTGCTGCGTCAGTATCGCGAACAGCGCGGGCAGGCGACGATGCTTGCCGCCGGATTGTTGCGTTGCGGCCCGACGGCACGCACGTTCCTCGACAGCGGCGCGTTCGACGCAACCCATGCATTGATCGATTTCATCATCGACGCCGCGGGCGACATGCCGACTTACGTCGGTTGTTGTGCGCTCAGTCAGGCGCCGGCAACGGTGCGTGCCGCCAGCGAGATCGAAGCGCAATTCGACGCCATGGCGAAGCGCTATCCGTCGGCAGCCGAAGGGTTTGCGGCGGTTTGTGCTCATGCGCGGCACGATGCGAGTGTTTGCGGTGGCACGTCGCTACTCTCGCAATGGGTGGAGGAGGCCGGCGAGCCCGACGTTGCGGCTCGCTTGCGCATGCTGCGTGGGGCCTATGGGGTGGCGGCAGCCTACCGCGTCATGTTCGACGCGTTGCATCGTCTGGACGAAGATTTCTGAAGTCTGCGCCCGGGCCGTGCCCCCGAATGGGGCATGTGACTCGTATAATGGCGTCCCAACGGCGGGGGCGGTTGCGGCCCCGCGCCGTCCGCCCCCAGACCATGACAACCCAACTCGCTTACCTCGCCGCGCTCGGCGCCGCCCTTTGCTGGGCCTGTAGCGGCATGATCGCCATTACGCCTGTGCGCCAGGCGGGTTCTTTCCCCTTCAATTACGCCCGCATGTTGCTTGTCTTCGCGATGCTGCTCGTCGCGCTGGCGGTGTTGCGCGGTTGGCCGTCGCTGACACTGGAGCAATGGCTGCGGCTTACGGCGTCGGGGCTGATCGGCATTCTCGTGGGCGACACGATTCTCTACACGTCGCTGGGCCGTCTCGGGCCGCGCCGAAACTCCATCATCTTCGCAACGAATGCGCCGATGACCGCCGTGCTCGGTTACTTCTGGCTGGGCGAGGCGCTGGGTTGGCGTGCCGTGGCCGGCGTAGCCCTCGTAACGGCAGGCGTGGCGCTGGCCATCGCATTTGGGGGGCGTCGAGAGGACGCGCACCACTGGGAGTCCGTGCGCGGCGACGTGCGTGTGGGTATCGCCATTGGCCTGACGGCGGCGTTGTGTCATTCCATTGGCACATTGATCGCCAAGCCGGTCATGGCGGCCGGTGTCGATCCGGTGGGGGCGTCGGCCGTGCGGGTAGGGGTGTCGGCGCTAGGGCTCACGCTGGTGGCCGCACGGCGCGGGCGCGCCATCTTCTCGGCATTCACGCCGGGCACGCTGGCCCTCACGGCCGCGTCCGGCTTTGTTGGCGTAGCGGTCGGCATGACCCTGCTGCTCTACGGCATGGGGCACGGCAACACGGGCGTCATCGCGACGCTTTCGGCGACCACACCGGTCATGGTGCTGCCCTTGTTGTGGCTGCGCACCCGGCAGCGTCCGGCAGCTGGGGCCTGGTGGGGCGCGTTGATCGCGAGCGCGGGTGTCGCGCTCATCTTCAACCGGTAAGTGTTGCGTGGGAGGACAGCCGGGCGGCCCGGCCGTCAGCGCGTGAGCGGCGGTTGCAGGGTGTCGGCGTTCGGATGCGAAGCATCGACGCTCGCACTAGGCGAGGGGGCTTCCTGCACGACTGCCGGGCGCGGCATGGCCGGTGTCAGCAGACGTCGCAGCCACGCGGCAAATCGCTCGAGCACACTCGGATCGTCGTTGAACAACTCGGGACGCAGCACGCGCAGATAGTCCAGAATCTGTTCGGCCTCCTGAGCACCGACGGAACCATAGATCACCGCGAGATCGAGGAGTGCGCGCAACTCGCCGAGCCGTTCGCGCGCTTGCAATGACCGTGCCGTCTCCACGCTGCGCTTGGCGTCGAATACGCGCTCGCGCAGCACCGACGCGGTGCGCCATGCCGGTGTCTGCAAGGTCGCTTCGAGCGTGCGCAGGTCTTGCGCCGAACTGACGATCTGTCCGGCGAGCGACTCCACGATACGTTCTTCACCCTTCGCTTCGCGCACAATGCCTTCCGCCCAGCGGCTCGCCTGACGCGACATATCCTCGCGCGTCCATTCGGGGCGGGACACGAAATAGAACCCATGCTGACGCGCCTGATTCAGGATGATCGAGACGACATCCGGAAACTGCTTGTCGAACGTGCGCTTGGCCCATGCGTAGTGACCGCCCGCGAGCAACTGCGCCACGGCGGCCTCGGTCAGCGGCACGGTGCTGTCGAGCAGGCGGGCGCGCAGGAAGTCGTCGAAGGGTGGGGGCGTGAAGTGACGATCGACGGCGGCGGAGATTCGCACGAAGGCGTCGAAGTCCTTTTGCAGGTCCGCCAGTGCGGTGTCGGAGAGGGTTAGCGAAATGCGGCTCATCGTGGCGGGCTCCCAGGCATGACGACGATGGCGCGAAGCCACGGCGCGTGCGAGCACACGCCTGCCAGTCGAGCGTCTGTGCGAGTGCGGCGAGCTGCGGGCGTTACCGCCGAAGCTCGTGCCACGTGCATCCCCATTGCGCGTGAAGTCATGTGCAGCGATACGTCGTGTCAACGGTGCGCTGCGGTCGTGGCCGCGCGCTGTGAAGATTGCCCGGACGGACCCTGCGCCGGCGCGCTTGATCCTCTGGCGTTTATGGCGGCGATTCTAGCGTATCCATTGCCAGGGAATCACCGCGCCGCCGCCGCGCCCGACAGAATTCACATTTCACTGGGCGGACAGCAGGACTCTGCATGCACCAACGGCACGACGGTGCAAAAACTTTAGCCGCACCGGCCAAAAATCCTTATTTCCGCGAAAGGCGGACGGCGCACCGGCATGGGGCGTGAGACGAAGCTGCGGCCCCGCGGTCACGCGCGGACGACGTCAGGCATAGCCAACGTCGTCCGTGCAGCGGGTGATGAGGTAGGAGGCAAGGCAGGTGAGGCGGCTTGGGTCAGCCGCCGACGGCGGGGCGCAGCAGGTAGACGGCGAAACGCGAGCGCGCATCGAGCCAGATGCGCTCGACGTCCCATCCGGCGGAACTTGCCAGGGCACGGAATTCCGCCTGACCGTACTTGTAGGAATTCTCGGTATGGATGGACTCGCCCGTCATGAACGTGAATCGATGGTCGAGCACGCTCGCCTGAAAGGCACGCTGCGCGACCAGATGCATCTCGATACGGCTCGCCGCCGCGTTGAAGCGGGCTTCGTGGCGGAAGGCGTCGAGCGGCAGGTCGCCGTCGAGTTCGCGGTTGATGCGTGCGAGTACGTTCAGATCGAACTGTGCGGTCACGCCGCGCGCGTCGTCATAGGCGGGCAACAGCACTGCGGGGTCTTTACATGCGTCGACGCCAACGACCATGCGCCGGCGCGGGCCAAGCATCTTGCCGACGTGCGCGAGAAACGCGGCGGCTTGTCCGGGGGCGAAGTTCCCGATCGTCGAGCCGGGGAAGAAGCCGAGACGCGGCCCCTGCGTAGCTTGTAATTGCGGCGGCAGGCGGAATGGCCGGGTGAAGTCGGCGCGCACCGGCAACATGGGAATACCGGGACAGCGTTGTGCCAGCGCCGCGACGGCATCGTCGAGGAAGTCGCCGGCAATGTCGACCGGCACGTAAGCGCGTGGGGTGACGAGAGCGTCGAGCAGCAGCGGCGTCTTGCGGCTGGAGCCGCTGCCAAATTCGACGACGACGGCGTCCGGGCCGACGACATCGGCAATCGCTGCGGCGCACTCGCCGAGCAGCGCCGTTTCGGTGCGTGTCTGGTAGTACTCGTCGAGGCCGGTGATCTCTTCGAACAGTTCGCTGCCGCGCTGATCGTAGAGCCAGACACTGGGGAGCGACTTCGGGGTGTGGCCGAGGCCGGCGAGCACATCGGTGGCGAAAGCGTTTTCCGGCAGTGACGGACAAACGAACGCCGAGGCTTGGGTAGCTTGCGACATCAGCGGTCCTCCGCGAGTCTCAGGCCGCAGAATTGCCAGCGCTGATGCGGGTAGAAGAAGTTGCGATACGTAGCGCGTGCGTGACCCGGCGGCGTGGCGAGCGATCCGCCGCGCAGCACGAACTGTCCGCACATGAACTTGCCGTTGTATTCGCCGACAGCCCCCGCTGCCGTCCGGAATCCGGGATAGGCGACGTACGGACTTGCCGTCCATTGCCAGACCGGGCCATAGCATTGCGTCATGGCATGCTGCGTTGGCGAGGCAGCGCTTGCCGCCACCTCCCACTCTTGTTCTGTCGGCAGTCGCTTACCTGCCCAGCGAGCAAAGGCGTCGGCTTCGAAATAGCTGACGTGCCGCACGGGCGCGTTGTCGTCAACGGGCTGCATGCCGGCGAGCGTCATCGACTGCCATTCGCCGTCGTGCAACTCCCAGTACAGCGGATGCCCCCAGCCCTCGCGTTGCACCGTTGCCCAGCCGTCGGACAGCCAGAGGCCCGCCATGCGATAACCGCCGTCTTCAATGAATGCCCGCCACTCGCCGTTCGTCACCACGCGCGACGCGATCGCAAAGGGGCGCAGCAACACATCGTGCGCGGGCGTTTCGCAGTCGAACGCGAAATGCCCGTTGGCATCGCCCGATTCGTCGGAGTCGCCGGAGTGCCCGATGCGATGCTGCCCGCCGTCGTGCGCTATCCAGTGCAGTGGCGCGGCAATTTCACGGGCAGACGATGGCGGCGCTCGCCGATGTGCCGGGCGAAGCGGATTCTGCGCAAAAAGATGCAACAGGTCGGTGTGCATCAGCTCTTGATGCTGCTCTTCGTGATGCAGCCCGAGAGTGACGAGTGCATGGACGTCTGCCGGCAGATCGGCGTGCAACAGGCATTCGTGCATGGCGGCGTCGACGTGCTGACGATAGCGCAGCACGTCGTCGAGCGTGGGCCGCGTGAGCAAGCCGCGTTGCGGGCGTGGATGGCGCGGGCCGGCGGCTTCGTAATACGAATTGAAAAGATAGGCGAAGCGCGGGTCGAAGGGGCGGTAGCGTCTGCCGGACAGGGTGCCTGACTCACCGAGCAGAAACGTCTCGAAAAACCAGGTGGTGTGGGCGAGATGCCACTTGATGGGGCTCGCGTCGGGCATCGACTGCACGGTGGCGTCGGCGTCCGAGAGGCCCTGCGCGAAGGCAACCGACGCCGCGCGCACAGTGTCGTAGCGGGCAGGCAGCGCTTGCGGCGCTGCCGGTACGTGAGGCGGCGGGCCATCGCGTGCGGTGCGCGAGCGAGGGGTGTTCTGAGAGGTGCCGGAGGGCGCCTCGGCTTGCGACGTACAACAGGGGAGGGTCATGGGACACACCGTGTTGTGAAACGTGCCGCCTATTGTAGACCCGTTGTCCGGCGGCGTCTGTGACGGTTCGTAACCGTGGCCGGACGGCCGGAATTCAGGGTAAGACGCCGGGGCGAGACGTCCTGATTGTGCGCTACATCAGCCAGCCGGTGAGCCCGAGCAGGCTGCCGGCGGCGATGAGCCACAGCGGGTTCCAGCGGGTGCGCAAGGTGACGGCAACGGCCACGAGCGTTACGAGCCCTCGTGCAACGTTGACGTCGATTTCGCGCGCGAGCAAAGCGCTGCTGGCGGCGAGCAGCCCGACGGTGATCGGTGCCAGTCCCCGCCGAACGGCGCGCACCCACGGGGATTGTTCGTGCCGGTCGACCCATCCGCCGACAAGATAGGCGAGCAGCGAGCTTGGCGCACATTTGGCGAATGTCGAGGTCAGCGCGCCGGGCAGCCCTGCGGCTTGCAGTCCGATCAGCGTAACGGCCATGCCGTTGGGCCCCGGGGCAGCCTGAGCGAGTGAAAAGAAGGTGACGAACTGGGCGTCGGTGATCCAGTGGCGGGTCTCGACGGCGTAACGGTGAATATCCGCCAGTGTGACGTTGGTGCCACCCACGGCCAACAGCGACCAGAGCGAGCCGTGCAGGAACAGGTCGATGAGTGTGTTCATGGGGTGGGTCGTTCCAGACGCGCCAATCGGTAGGCGGAGAGAATCGCGCAGGGGCCGAGCACGCCGAGCACGAGCAGCAGGGGCAGGCCGAACACGAAACTGCCGATGAAGGTTGCGGCGGCGAAGGCCAGGGTGGTCCAGTGGCGTTGCAGCCCGGCCAGCAGACGCAGCGCCGTGGCGATCACCAGCCCGGTGGCAGCCGGCATGAGGCCGGAGAGCAGATGCTGGACGAGAGCGGTTTGTCCCCATCGGGCATAAGCAAAGCCGATCAGAATGATGACGATGGTGGGGCAGAAGTAGAGGCCGGCGACGGCGGCGGCGGCGCCGCGCGGTCCACGGAAGCGGCGTCCCAGAACGGTGGCGATGTTGGCGACATTCGGCCCGGGCAGCAGTTGGGCGAGCGGCAATAGTTCGGCGAATTCACGGTCGGTGAGCCAGCGGCGTTGATCGACCACCATACGACGCGCCCATGGCAGCACGCCGCCGAAGCCTGTCGCACCCACGGTGCCGAAGGCCACGGCCAGTTGCCAGCAGGTGGGCCGATGTCCGGGGGACGCGACATCCGGGGATGCCATGGCGTCATCGGGAGCGTGAGGTGCCGAACTGGCGTGACTGGCATGACGAGGGGGATCGGCGGACATGGAGACTAGCGCGAGGCAGAGCCGGTGGAGTCGGTGTGGTGCACATTATGCGTGCATCGCAGCGTCACGGCGACAACGTCCGGCGGGGCGGCACGTGAACGTGTTTCATCGGGGGCGCCGGATAGGGCGCCGCGATTACCCGTTGGCGAGAGGGCCGTGGAGTTCGTGTTCGAGACGCACGACTTCCTGCGCGACGAGCGCGATGGCGTTGCGAATTTCCATGAGCGCGGTGTACAGGGCCTGCGCGGTCTGGGGGGATTGCAGGGCAACGTCGCGGGCGGCGGTTTCGATGGCGTCAAGCGACATCGCGATACGGTCGAGATTCTCCAGCATGAATCGATCTCCGTTGTTGCGCGCAGTGCGTGCATACTCCCATGATACCCAACTGACGTATTTCGGTGGGGGATGTTAGAATGCGTGCCCCTGCCGGGGTGATGAAATTGGTAAACATAGCGGACTTAAAATCCGCCGCCTTCGGGCTTGCCGGTTCAAGTCCGGTCCCCGGTACCACTAGCGCTCCTTCTGCTGTCGCAGTGGGCGCTGTTCTTGCCTTGCGCTGCCGCATCGGCCCCGTTGCAGACAACTGGGAGCTGGGAAGCGCATCTTCGATGAGATTGCCGGTGCTCACGGCACCCTTGAGAGCAATAGCCCCCCGTTCGTCTACCGAGTGAGCACCGGCACCGGGTCTACGTGCGTCATCACGTCGAGCACCTTGGGGATGGTTTTGACTTTGCGCTGGACCGATTCCGCGATCTGGTGTCCTTCTTTGACCGACAGCGATTCGTCCACCTCGATGTGGATATCGACCAGAACAAAATCGCCCACCGTGCGTGTACGAAGATCGTGGAATCCCTGCACCCCGCTCACGCCTGCGACAGCCAGTTCGATTGCCGAGATCTCCTCATCGCCTGCCGCGTGATCCATCAGATCGCTCATCGCCGACCAACCAATGCTCGCGCCCATGCGCGCAACGAGCGCGGCAACGATCAGCGAAGCGATGGGGTCACCGATCGGAAACCCAAGCGAATTCGCGGCAATACCGACTAGCACGACGAGCGACGAAGCCGCGTCCGATCGTGCGTGCCATGCATTTGCCACCAGCATTCCGGAACCGACTCGGCGACCCACGCCGAGCATGTAACGGAAGAGCAATTCTTTCGCGACTAATGCAAGTGCGGCCGTCCATACGGCTGAGGCGTGCACGACAGGAATCGAGGCGACATCCGACAAACGGACAATGGCGTTCCAGCCGATGCCGGCCGACACCGCGAGCATCAATAGGCCGAGAAACAGCGACGCCGCCGTTTCAAATCGATAATGACCGTACGGGTGATTGGCATCGGGCGCCAGCCGGCTTTGGCGATTGGCGGCAATGACGACAAAGTCGGATATCAGGTCGGAAAGCGAGTGAATGCCGTCCGCCACCAATGCCTGCGATCGGGCTAGAAGCCCGACTGCAATTTGAGCGATCGATAGACAAAAATTAACCCAAACGCTGACTAGCGCACTGTGCCTTGCGGCGGCATGACGATCCATGATTACCCCTCTTCCGGGGCTGGCTTCAACGTTGGCTACACGCCCGGTGACGCGAACGTTATTTTAAAATTGCATGCTCTGCAAGCATTTAATGTTGAAACATATACGATATTAATAATCATTATTGATACGGTTCTCATAACGGAATTATCGGATTAATCTAATTCCGTGCTAATTAAAGCGAGTCCATAATTCTCCATCGAACTGTTTAATGGATGGTATGGTGAAAAAACGGACGGAATTTGACCTTGTTGCCAAGGCGTTTCATTGGGGCATGGCCTTGCTCCTCGTGGTTCAGTACACGGTAGCCTGGACCATGCCGCACATTGGCAAGGGAACACTGCCGGTTGGACTGGTGGCGTGGCACTTGTCCATTGGTACCGCATTGCTGGCGATGTTGCTGGCCCGATTATTGTGGCGTTTGTCGCACCCGGTGAATCACGTATCGACATCACCCCTGCTGAACGCACTTGCGGGGGCGGGCCACATTTCACTCTATTTATTGTTGCTAGCCGTGCCCGTCATGGGATGGGTCAACGCTTCGTCGCGAGGGTACGACGCGCGCCTGTTCGGCAGTGTTCCGCTCCCTTCTCTGTCGACGACAGGGTCGGCTCTCGGCCACTCTATGGGAGACATCCACGTTTATGCGTCGTATGCGCTGATCGGGTTCGTTGCCCTTCATGTACTCGCGGCCTTGTACCACCATTGGGTGTTGAAGGACGGCGTCTTGCAACGCATGCTCCCGCTGCGTCGTTCAGGACAGCGGTAACGGCAACGGTAAGGGTAACGGTCGCGATCTCCGTCACGGCTGACGGAGATCCGGTTGTGAGAGGGTGCACGACTTGCCGAACTGAGCTACGGGGGCTCCGAACAGCCCTGGGGCGACGCTATCCAAAATGGTTCGAGTTTGCGGCAGCAAATTGCGCACACCGTCACGCAGTCATGCTGACAGGCACTGTCGATGGACGTCGAGGTACGTAAGATTCGCTGCCGCAGTTAGCACGAACCCGGCACCTGGCCGGCGCCGTGCCGCTTTACCATCATGCTCGAAGCGTTTGCATGTTATCGCACGCGGGACACCTCGTCGCTTACATCGCATGACGATGCTATCCGGTCATCCGCGCAATCCGCGGGGATCGTCACCGGCGATGTCAATTACTGAAGGAACGCCATAATGGCAGCCATGGTTGCTTGCGGTTGTTCTTCCATTAACCAGTGGCCGGCATTCGGAACTACAACGCCTTGCACGTTGCTCGCCGCCGCTTGGGCGACCGTCTCCATCATCGTGCCAAACGATTTCTCCCCTCCGATAGCGAGTACCGGCATTGGCAACGGTCCTTTGGTCAGGAACGCCCGATTGTCGATCGTGTCCTGATCGAAGGCGTGAAACTGCTCGAAGCCGGAATGCATGGCGCCGGGCAGCGCATAGAACTGTGTGTAATGCCGACGCGAAGCTTCATTGAAATGCTTCGGATCTGCCGAAAACTCGTTCCAGAAACGGTCGAGGTAAATTCGCTCGCGTCCCTTGACCAGCCGCTCCATATCCGGGCCGCCGAAACGGAAGTGCCAGAGCAACGGGCTCTTCAGGATTTCCTCCCAGGGGCCAACGCCGGGAATGGGTGCGTCCATGAGCACGAGCTTTGTCACGCGCTCAGGCTGCTCTGCGGCAAAGGCGTAGGCCACCATGTTGCCGATGTCGTGGGCCACCACATCGACCTTACCGATTTGCAGGGTATCCAGCACGCCGGCAATATCGCGTGCCTCGTTCCTCTTGTCGTAGCCCGCGGGGGGATGGTCGGAAAGCCCCATGCCGCGAAGATCGGGGACAACGACCGTGTGATTCGCAGCGAGCTTTGCAGCAAGTGGCGCCCACATGTCGCCGGTCTCCCCATAACCGTGCAGCAAGACAACTGCGGGTCCGTGACCGCCGACGCGCACATAAATATTGGCGCCATTGGTCGCGATGGTCTGATGTTTGAAATCGGCGGGGAATGAAAACGCGTCGGCCGCCGCCGGGAGCGCGTGAAGAGAGACGATCAACAAGAGAAACGAGAGAAGCTTCCGCATTTCCGACCCCCAAGGGTTGATCAAACCGATCTGTCTACCGCGCGGATAATCTCACCTTGATGCAAAAAAACAAAGCGCAACATTGACAGGCCGCCGGTGCGCGTCGAAGCCGCCCGCGCTTTGGCAGATCGCCCACCGATCGTACACCTGCACTCAAATACATCGCCGCGCCGCCGTGTCTTACTTGAACGTGTGCAAGTAAGCGATCAGATCGGCGACTTTGCGTTCGTTGCCAATCCCCCAGAAGCGCATTTTCGTACCGGGTACCGTCTTGCCGGGATTCGCAATGAAGGCGGCAAGCGTTTTGTCGTCCCATACAAGGCCAGACTGCTTCATCTCCTTCGAGTATTCGAAGTCCGCAAGACTGCCAGCGCGCCGGTTGGCCAGGCCGTTGAGCTGCGGCCCGAATCCCGACGCTGCCATCGGCCCGACCGAATGGCACGACGCACAACGCGACGCGAACAGCGCTTTTCCCGCCTCAATGTCCGGTGCGGCGACGACCGGTGCGACGAGCGTTGCGAGCACTAACGTCAGCGCGCCGATTCGGGCGCGTGCGGCGGGAGCAAAAGAATGAGCCGATACGAATAGGGGGAGAGAACGGGCAGTCATCGATGAGTGGGACGTCGGGGGCGTTTTGATGGCAAGCCACTAACTTACCGCTTTCCGCCGGGCACGGCCAGTGGTTCCCGCCAGCAGCGGTGCGGCATCCTGTCGCGAGCGTGCCAACGCCGTACCCGCATCGCCCGATGTCGATGCGGGTGGCCGCCTACTCCGCGGCGATCGCGGTTCACGCCGCTCAGCCACCGTTCGTCGCAGACCGCTCGCGCACCCGGGCGCACCGCGCGATGCTTCGGGCGTCGCATGCTTGCATGCCGGTTCACGGAGCCCAACCATGTCGTTTGCCTTTGTCTCTCACGTTCCCCTTTGGGTCTGGTGGCTGTTTATCGTGCTGGTCGCACTCGGACTGGCCGCGACACGCACGCAGCAAAAGCCGCTGTGGGCGGCACTCGCAATGCCGCTGGTCATGACGGGGGTGTCTGCCTACGGCGCGGCCACCACGTTCACGACGGCCTTGCCGGCATCGATCGCATGGGTGAGTGCCGTCGCCATTGCCGTCGCACTGCGCGCAGCGCTGGGGTGGCGGGGGAGCGTGAGTTGGATCCCGGCGACACGTCGCGTGCGAATGCCGGGCAGTTGGCTGCCGCTAGTCTGGATGCTGGCGATTTTCGTGTTGAAGTTCGCTGTCGCCGTCTCGATGGCGATTCATCCCGACCTGAAGTCGAACGGCGGATTCGCTGCGTGGATTTGCTTGTGGTATGGCGCGTTCAGCGGCATTTTCCTCGGACGTGTGCTGGCGATCCGGCGTGCAATACGCAACGCTAGCGTTGCCGGCGAGGCGTCGCTGGCGGTGTGAGTCGCATGTGGGGCACGCGGTCGTCACGGCAGGCCGTCAACGTCGCTCGCGTCGACGGCCCGATGGCCATCCGCGCTCGACGATCGCACGGCCTCGCCCGTGAGCGATCGCGTGATCAAGTGCTTACGCTGCACCCTTCGTCACGCTATCCGGCAGATCGCGGCCGTGGTACTTCTTGTAGATCGCGTTGAGCTTGCCGTTCTTCAGATTGGTCTTCACCCAGTTGTTGATCCAGTCCTTGAGTGCCGGCTGATTCTTGTTGAGTGCGATACCCAGATCGAATTCCTTCTGTGCAAACTTCAGTTCGAGGTTCTTTTCCGGAGCGCGTTTGATCATCTCGCCAAGGTTCGACGGCGTGCTCGAGAAGATGTCGACCTGCCCGGTCACCATCGAGGTAATCAGTGTGGCATCGTCTTCATAGCGGACGATCTGCGCGCCTTTCGCGTTCTGCGTCGTGAGCGTGTCGTTGACCGTCGCACGCGTGAGGCCGATGCGTTTGCCGTTGAGGTCTTCATAGCCCTTGATGTTCATGCTCTTGGGCCCGCCGACGATGATCGAAATGACTGCGTACGGAATCGAGAAGTCGATCACCTGCGCACGTTCCGGTGTGATCGAGAGGTCGGCCACTACGATATCGGCACGGTTCGCTTGCAGTGTGGGCACGCGCGCGGCGTTCGTCACGGACACGATGTCGAGCTTCACCCCGAGATCTTGCGCCAGCAGCTTGGCCGTATCGACGTCCGAACCTGCCGGTTGCAGATTGGCATCGGCAAACGAGTACAGCGGCGTGCCCATGGCGATCGCCACGCGAATCTTGCCCGCCTTCCTGATGTCGTCGAGCTGATCGGCAAAGGCGGCGTGCGCCATGGCGCCGAGCAGGACTGCGGCGCAGGTCTGGGTAAACAACGCCTTGAACGTCTTGAGTTTCATGCAATGGTCTCCTTGGAGTGATTTGTTGTCGCGACTTCGGGCTTACAACCCGTTGGCGAGGAACGCGCGCAGTTCCGGCGTTTGCGGGTTGTCGAGCATCTCGCCCGGACCGACTTCCCACACCTTGCCCTGATGCATGTAGATGATCTGATCGGCCACGCGTTTGGCAAACGCCATCTCGTGCGTGACAAGCAACATCGTCATACCGTCGGCGGCCAGGTCTTCCATCACGCGCAACACTTCGCCGGTGAGTTGGGGATCGAGTGCCGATGTGACTTCGTCGAACAGCATGACTTTCGGCGACATGGCGAGCGATCGCGCGATCGCCACGCGTTGTTGCTGGCCGCCCGAGAGTTGCTCGGGATAACTGTCGGCCTTGTCGGAGAGACCGACTTGCGCGAGCACTCGCTTAGCCACTTCCTCCGCTTCGCTGCGCGCGAGGCGCTTCACATGCCGCAGCGCAAGCATGATGTTCTCGCGCACGCTCAGGTGAGGAAACAGGTTGTAGCTCTGGAAGACGATGCCCACCTCGCGGCGCAGTTGGTGAAGGTCGATTTTCGGATCTTCCACGCGAATGCCGCACACCTCGATCGTGCCTTCGTCGATGGTCTCAAGGCGGTCGATGCAGCGCAGCGCGGTGCTCTTGCCCGAGCCGCTGGCACCGATGATGGCGACCATCTTGCCGCGCTCCACTTCGAACGACACGCCCTTGAGCACCGGGTTGTCGCCGAAGCGCTTGTGAATCTGGTTGACCTTAACGATTGCCGACATTGAGCCTGTCCTCCAGTGATGCGCTCCAGCGCGAGAGCGGGTAGCACAGCACGAAATAAAACACCCCTACCAGCGAGAACACGAGGAAGGGCTGGAAAATCGAGTTGTTGATGATCTGACCGGCGCGGGTCAGTTCCACGAAGCCAATCACCGACGCGAGCGACGTCATCTTGATGATCTGCACGAGAAAGCCGATGGTCGGCGGCAGCGACAGGCGCACGGCTTGCGGAATGATGACCAGACGCAGGGTCTGCCAGCGCGAGAGCGACAGGCACTCGGCGGCTTCCCACTGCGCGCGCGGCATGGCTTCGACGCACCCGCGCCAGATGTCGCCCAGATAGGCGCTGGTGTAGACCATCAGCGCGAGGGCGGCAGCCACGATCGCGGGCAATTCGAAGCCGTACACGGACAGACCGAAATAGACAATGAACAGCAGAATCAGCAGCGGTATGCCCTGAATCGCTTCGATGAACACCTGTGAGGGCAAGCGCAGCCAACGGCGCGGTGAAATGCGCGCGAGCATCACGAGAAAGCCGCCGGCACTGCCCAGCACGAACGCGATCAGCGACAGCACCAGTGTCCAGCCGATGGACTGCACCAGATATCCGAAATAGGTCCAGGAAAAGTTGCCGATCATGAGACGCTCCGTTGTGCGGTGTTGCCGCCCGAGCTGCCTGTCACGTTCGCGTTGGCCGCACGCGAAGCGGCGGCGCGGCGACGCGAGGCTTGTGCTGTTTGCGCGGCGGCACGTCGCACGACGCGGCGGCGCTTGAAGAAGTACTCGCCGGCAGCCCACGCCACGAGCTTCACCAGCAGCGACAGGCCGAGGTAGAGCGCGGCGACCACAATGTACGTCTCAAGCGAGCGGAATGTGTCCGACTGCACGGTGTTGGCGACGGCGGTGAGTTCTTCGGCGGAAATCTGCGAGGCCATGGCTGAGGCCTGCATCATCAGAATGAACTGGGTGGTGAGCGCGGGGTACACCTTCTCGATGGACGGTTGCAGCATCACATGCCACGCAATGCGCCACTTCGACAGCCCCAGACACTCGGCAGCCTCGATCTGACCGCGCGGCACCGACTCCAGCCCGGCGCGGATGATCTCCGCCGCGTAGGCGCCGATATTGATCACCATCGCGATCACCGCGGCGGCGAACGTCGGCATGTGTACTCCCAGGCTGGCGAGTCCGAAATACAACAGGAAGATCTGAACGAGGAACGGGGTGTTTCGCACCGACTCGATATAGATACTGCAAAGGCGAACGAGCCAGCGATGGCGGCTGCGCTTGGCGAAGGCGACCAGCGTGCCGGCAGCGGTGCCGATCACAACCGAGAGCGCGGTCATCTTGAGCGTGAGCCACGCACCTTCGAGAAAAACTGGCCAGTAAGGAAGCAGCGGGGCGAAATTCAACGAGAAATGCATGGCTGACGCCTGTCTCCGGTGACGTTCGGGGCCGACGCGCCAGGCAGCTTCCATTGCGGTGATGACTTCCGCAGTCGCCGTGGTGGGTCTTTCTTGTACGTCGTCATATAAGTGATGCGATTTTGCGCATCGGCAATCGGCATTGTCAATAGCCGGCCCTTGGGGGGATACCCTTGGCTATAGCCTTGGTAGCACAGGGGTTAAAAGGGCTGTGAGCCATGGGGCCGGGGCACTGCAGGGTGGGTGATGCGGCCTCAACGCCGGGTTGACGACGGCAAGTTCTCACCTGTGTCATCGTATCTCTTGTTGGGAGAAAGAGTGGGCCGCCGGGCGCAACGGCGTGGTTTTATAATCGCGCTTGGCCGACGCTGCGCTCGCTCGGTATTCGTATCTCTCGATGGAAGACCATGCAACAGATCAACGACTGCGGCGTGCGCGCGATATCGCACGATCCTGACATGCGGCATTGGCGCATTGACTGGCGCCCGGCCGGCGGAGCGAGCGACGACTTGCGAGGCAACGCCCGATGACGTTGTCCACGACAGCGCTCGACGAACTCGACCGTAACCTGCTTGCGTTGCTGCGCGTGAATGCGCGCGAGAGTACTGCCAATCTGGCGCGTCGCCTCGGCGTGGCGCGCACGACCGTGGTGGCCCGCATCGGCCGGCTGGAGCAGGCCGGGGTGATCGCCGGCTACACCGTGCGACTCGGGCAGGATGCGGCGGGAGGCGGGTTGCAGGCTTGTGTCGGCATCAGCGTGCAGCCGCGCTCCGGACGCGACGTGATGCGGCGTCTGAACAAGATGCCGGAGATTCACCTGTTGTGTACGGTCAGCGGCGAGTTCGATTACGTGGCCTGGTTGCATGCCGCGTCGCCTGACCAACTCGACGGGCTGCTCGACACCATCGGCGAGATCGACGGCGTGACCCGCACCACGACATCGGTGGTGCTGGCCCGGAAGATCGACCGGGGCGGTGTGCTGCCCTGAGCGCTCTGGGCAAATCGCACCATTCGGCTGCCGGTAATTTTCCGTAACTGGCAGCTAAGAATGGTTGCGCACCCGCACCGGTGCTCGCGGAAGCTGCAATTTTCCCGTTTATCCCCTTGCTGCCTTGACTTCGCGTGTTTGTCTGGCTGTGGCGAAGGTGCTAAACTTATTGAGAATTGTTTGCATTAACTTCTTCATCAATCTGGAGTGCGTATGCGCGTGAAATCCCTCGTGGCAGCGGTGTTGCTTGCCGGTGCGGCCACTATGGCTCAGGCCGCCGAGTTTCCTATCGGTAAACCGCTGAATGTGGCGGGCATGGAAATCAACACGGTGTATCTCCAGCCGATCACGATGGAGCCGGCCGGCATGATGCGCGATGCCGCCAAGTCGGACATTCACCTCGAGGCGGATATTCACGCGATCGCCAAGAACCCGAACGGCTACGCCGAAGGCGACTGGATTCCGGGTCTGGAAATCACGTACAAGCTGCAAAAGATGAAGAGCGACGGCAAGACCGCCGATGGCGCTGCCATTGAAGGTCTGATGATGCCGATGGTCGCGAGCGATGGTCCGCACTACGGCGACAACGTCAAGCTGGCGGGCGTTGGCAAGTACAAGCTGACGATGGTGGTCAACGCGCCGGGCACGCTGCCGGAATTCGGTTGCAAGATGGGCGGTACGCCGGCCGCCGGTGCGCACGCCGCGCATGGCGGCATGGGCCCGTGGTGCTTCGGTCGTCACGTGGATAAGGAAACGGGCGTGGGCCCGTGGTTCAAGCCGATCACGAAGGAAGTCGATTTCACTTTCTCGGGCGTTGGCAAGAAGGGTGGCTACTAAGCCCGCATAACTTTGATGCAGCGTTGGCCGATGAGCCAGCGCTGTTTTCGTTTGGAGCAGAAGGATGAATCAGCGCATCGCGCGCCTGTTGGCCACGATGGCGGCCTCGGTGGTGACTTTGTTGGCTTTGGGCGCAGCGCCGCTCGCGCGTGCCGACGACTTGCCCACCTTCAAGCTGGAAATGAATAACGGCAAACTCAACCCGGCGCGCATCGAGGTGCCGGCCGGCAAACGCATCAAGATCGAGGTGCACAACACCGGAACGAATGCCGTCGAGTTTGAAAGTCTGCAACTGCGCAAGGAAAAGGTGCTGGCACCGGGGGCGCAGTCGTTTGTGGTCATCGCACCGTTGCAGCCGGGCGAGTACAAGTTTTTCGACGATTTTCATCAGCAGGCGCAAGGCGTGATCGTCGCCAAGTAAGCCACGCGGAAGTCGGTTCAGTCACACGGTAAGACAGGCATCACGAGAGGAATCACACGATGGGTCAGGTCATGTTCATCGTCTGGCGCGAAAGCGTCGAGGCATTGCTGGTCGTAGGCATTCTCCATGCCTGGCTGGCCAACCCCGAGCACGGCGCCAAGCGCGGCCTTCCCTACCTTTGGGCCGGTGTCGTGCTGGGGATCGCCGCCGCAGTGGCGCTGGGTGCCGCGCTGGTCGGCTTCACCGAAGTGCTGTCGGGCGACGCACAGGATTACTTCCAGACCGCCATGGTACTGATAGCCAGCGTGCTGATCGTGCAAATGGTCTTCTGGATGAAGCGTCACGGGCGAACGCTCAAGCGCGACATGGAATCGTCGCTACAGAAAAATCAGGACCGGGGCACGTGGTGGGGCGTGCTTGTGCTGGTGGCGCTGGCGATTGCCCGCGAAGGCAGCGAGACGGCCATTTTTCTGTACGGCATCGGTTTCGGCCAGCAAGGCAGCGTGCCGTTATCGATGTGGCTCGCCGTGCTGATCGGCTTCGTGCTGGCGCTCGTCACGTTCTGGCTGTTGCAGTTGGGCGGAAAGATCTTCTCGTGGCGCCTGTTCTTCCGCGTCACTGAAATCATGCTGCTGTTTCTGGCGGCCGGGCTGCTTGAGTCGGGATTGGATCGCCTTATCTCGCTGGAGCTTGTGCCTACGTTGGTCGACCAACTGTGGGATACTTCCGCGATTCTCGACGACGCCAGCCCGTTTGGCAGCCTCGTTGCGACCCTGACCGGGTATCGCGCGCACCCGGCCGGTATGAATCTGCTGGTGTACGCCGTGTACTGGATTTTCATGTGGGCGCTGCTCAAGCGAGCGGGCGCTCCGGCAAAGCAGGTCAAGCCCGCCTGAGCGGGCTGTACGCACCGGCAGGGAATGCGTGTCCTTGCCGCTGCACATAACGGACTGAGCGGACGCGCCCGGCAGGATTCGCAAGATCCCGCCATATCGATAACGATAAGCGCCGTCAGCCGGAAGGTAATCCCCCGACGTACGAGTTGAGCATGAGCATCGCCATACCTGTCCCGAACCGACTGGCCCGAGTGGGCCTTTGGATGCAACGCCACGGCAAGTTGATACGTGGCGTGCAGTGGGGCGTCGTGCTGGTTTATGCGTTCCTCATCTGCGTACCGGTCATGATGCCGTTGCCCGACGAGACGGCGCACATTCTCGATAACCTCACTGTCTTTGCCCAGTTCACGTTCTGGGGCATCTGGTGGCCGTTCGTGCTCATCAGCATGGTGCTCATGGGCCGTGTCTGGTGCGGAGTCCTGTGTCCGGAAGGCACGCTTTCGGAATTCGCGAGCCGCCACGGACGCGGGCGTGCCATTCCCCGCTGGATGCGCTGGGGCGGCTGGCCGTTCGTCGCCTTCGCCGGCACCACGCTGTACGGGCAGATGGTCAGCGTCTACCAATACCCGAAGGCGGTGCTGCTGGTGCTCGGCGGCTCGACCATCGGCGCCATGGTGATCGGTTACTTCTACGGGCGCGACAAGCGTGTGTGGTGCAAGTATCTGTGCCCGGTCAACGGCGTGTTCTCGTTGCTCTCGCGCCTCGCACCGTTCCACTTCAAGGTCAACGAAGACGCCTGGCGCCGCTCGTATCACACCAACGGCCACAAGGTCATTCCGATCAATTGCGCACCGATCGTGCCGCTACGCAACATGAAGGGCGGGGCGCAGTGCCACATGTGCGGCCGTTGTGCCGGGCATCGCGACGCTATCGAACTCGCGGGCCGCTCGCCCAGCGAGGAGATCGTGAAGTTCGGGGCGACCGAGAACAACAGCGTGTGGGACAGCGTGCTCGTCATGTACGGCCTGCTCGGTGTGGCGATCGGCGCGTTCCACTGGACGGTGAATCCGTGGTTCGTCGCCACCAAGACCGTGCTGGCGACGTGGCTCATCGATCACAACATCATGTGGCCGTTCGAGACGAACGCGCCGTGGTACGTGTTCACCAACTATCCCGAGCAGAGCGACGTTTTCACCTGGCTCGACGGTGGCATGGTCGTCACGTACATTCTTGGCAACGGCCTGTTGCTGGGGCTGGCGTTCACGATCATTTTCGCGCTGGCCAACCGGGCGATGGGACCGTGGCAGACGTCACGATTCAACCATCTGGTGCAGTCGCTGATTCCGATTGCCGGGGCTGGTGTGTTCATCGGTCTGTCGGCCACGACGATCAGCCTGCTGCGTGCCGAGCATCTGCCGGTGTATTGGGCAAACGACGTTCGCGCGACCATTCTCGCCGCGACCACGCTGTGGAGTCTGTGGCTGGGTTGGCGAGTCACGGGGCGTCATGCCCAATCGTTGGGACGGCGACTGGCCGGCATGGCCGGTGTGGTGGCGGCGCTGGCGCTGGTCAACTGGCTCTGGCTGCTGATGTTCTGGATCTGGTGACCCCGAGGGGCGTCTGCGGTATTCGAGGCGCCCCGATTGGCGAGCATCCGGCGCGTGGCCTACAATGTCGCCACAAGTCTTTCTGTGTGACGCCCCATGTTGCTCGCTCAACGCCTTCCCCTGTATTTCCGCCTGGTTCGCCTCGACAAGCCGATCGGTACCGTGCTGCTGCTTTGGCCCACGCTCGCGGCGCTGTGGATTGCGTCGAACGGGCATCCCGATCCGTTACTGCTCGTGATCTTCACACTAGGCACGTTCCTGATGCGCTCGGCGGGGTGCGCCATCAACGATTACGCTGACCGCGACTTCGACAAGTTCGTCAAACGCACGAAAGAGCGTCCGATCACGTCGGGACGCATTCGCGCCTGGGAGGCGGTCGCCGTGGCCGCAACGCTCGCCTTGGTGAGCTTCCTGCTGATTCTGCCGCTCAACGCGCTGACCAAGTGGCTGTCGATTCCGGCGCTGTTCGTGGCCGGCACCTATCCGTTCACCAAGCGTTTTCTGGCGATTCCGCAAGCCTATCTCGGCGTGGCGTTCGGCTTCGGCATTCCGATGGCTTTCGCCGCTGTGCAGGATCAGGTGCCGGTGATCGCTTGGGTGCTGCTGCTCTCGAACGTGTTCTGGTCGGTGGCGTACGACACCGAATACGCGATGGTCGATCGCGACGACGACCTGAAGATCGGTATCAAGACGTCTGCCATCACGTTCGGACGTTTCGACGTGCTGGCGGTCATGCTTTGCTATGTGGCTGCGCTCGGCATTCAGGCGGGCGTCGGCGTGTATCTGGGTTTCGGCTGGCCGTTCTGGCTGGGGATAGCGGTAGCGGCGAGCTGCGCGATTTATCACTACTTCCTGATTCGCAGACGCGAGCGCATGCCGTGCTTCGCGGCGTTCCGTCACAACAACTGGCTGGGCGCGGCCGTGTTTGCGGGCATTGCCGGACACTATCTGCTGAGCGCCTGACTGACTGTGGCATCGCGCGTTCGCGTCTGATCGACGACGCCAAACAAAACGGCCCGCTTGCGGGCCGTTTGTCGTTAGTCGGTGCGCCGAAGGGCGTCTATCCGCTATCAGGCGTCGCCTAACTCGTCGCCAAGTTCCCTGGCGCGGAGGTTCGCCGCATGCACGCCGCGCACGATGGCGGCTTTGATCGCGTCGCGATCGAACGAGCTGAGGGCGGCAAACGTTGTACCGCCCTTGGACGTCACACGCTCACGCAACACGCTTGCCGGCTCGCTCGACTGCGCGGCCAGTTGCGATGCGCCGGTGAACGTGGCGATAGCCAACTGGCGGCCCTGCTCGGGCGTGAAGCCCAGTTCCTGAGCGGCTTGCTCCAGGGCTTCGATGAAATAGAACACGTACGCCGGGCCACTGCCCGAGATTGCCGTCACACCGTCGAGCTGGCTTTCCTTCTCGACCCAGACGATCTGGCCCGCAGCGCCCAGTACGTTCTCGGCACGCTTGCGCTGGTCAGAATCGACGCCCGAGAGCGCGGCCAGACCGGTGATGCCCATGCCGATCAGCGCGGGCGTATTCGGCATGCAGCGCACGATCTGGTTGTGGCCGCCGAGCCAACGCGCCAGGTCGGACGCACGAATGCCCGCTGCGATGCTGATGACCAACTGGCCGTTCAGATGTGGTTGCAGAGCCTGCGCGACATCCTTGAGGACTTGCGGTTTGACGGCCAGCACGAGCGTGTCGTAATCGCGCAGGCGATCGTTGGGCGCGCTGGCTGTCTCGACACCGTACTGCTTGACGAGGCCGTCGCGGGTCGATTCGTTGACGTCGATGGCGAGAATGTCGCGCGGGGCCGTGCCGCGCTTGACGAGTCCGCCGATCAAGGCGTTGGCCATGTTGCCGCCGCCGATGAATGCAATTCTCATAACCATCCTTTGCGTTGCGTATGTCATTACCTCTTGCTGCGGCGAGATACCACGAGGCGCTCGCCGCCGGGACACGCCGCGATTACGCCCGGGGGCCGTAATCGCGCGCGCCGAAAATCGCGGTGCCAATGCGCACCATTGTCGCACCCTCGGCAATCGCTGCCTCCAGATCGCCCGACATCCCCATCGAGAGCGTGTCGAGCGCCAATCCGTCGGCGCGCAGCGCATCGAACAACTCGCGCACTGCCCTGAACGGCGCACGCTGGCGCGCGGGATCGTCTTCGGGTTCGGGAATCGCCATCAGGCCGCGCAATTTCAGATTCGGCAGCCCGGCGACAGCTCGTGCGACGGCCGGTACGTCCGCAGGCGCGACGCCGCTCTTGCTCGCCTCGCCGCTGATGTTCACTTGCAGGCAGACCTGAAGCGGCGGGAGGTCTGCCGGGCGTTGGGCACTCAGACGCTCGGCGATCTTCAGTCGATCGACCGAATGCACCCAGTCGAAATGCGCCGCCACCGGCCGTGTCTTGTTGCTCTGTAATGGCCCGATGAAGTGCCATTCCAACGGTGCGCCGCCGACCGTCTCGCCGGTCAGTGCGGCGATCTTGTCCAGCGACTCCTGCACGTAATTCTCGCCGAAGGCCCGCTGCCCGGCGGCGATCGCCTCGCGCACGGCGTCGGCGCCGAACGTCTTCGAGACGGCCAGCAGATGCACGCTACCCGCCGGACGGCCGGCGTTGGCAGTGGCACGGGCAATCCGGGAGAGGACGTCGTCGAGATGTGCGGCAATGGTCGACATGAGGCGGGTTCGGGGGCGTCGGTCAGGCGGTGCCATTGCGCGCAGGACGTTGCAATGGCAGTGATTGGTCAACGATTATAGCCGTGCCCGTACGCGAGGTGCTACCCCGGAAAATACGAAGGTGCTACCCGTGCCAGTTGTGCCGTCAGACGGGCCCAACGTGCACCGAACGCTCATGTGGCGTGGCTTGTGGCAGACTTCGCGGTGCCAACATCCAAAGGGAGTCCGAGATGAGCGCAAATTCGCGGCAGGTGTACGACTTTTCAGTTCAGACGCTGTCAGGCGAGACCGTCAGTCTGTCGCAGTACCGCGGCAAGGTGCTGCTGATCGTCAACACGGCGAGCGAGTGTGGTTTCACACCGCAATACGCTGGTTTGCAGACGCTCTACGAACAACTCGGCCCGCGCGGCTTCGAGGTGCTTGCGTTTCCCTGTAATCAGTTCGGCAAGCAGGAGCCGGGGGACGCCGAGGCCATTCGCAGCTTCTGCGATCTGCGCTTTCACGTGACGTTTCCGATGTTCGCAAAGATCGACGTGAAAGGGCCCGATGCGGCTCCGCTCTACACCTACCTCACGCAGGAAAAGCGCGGAGTGCTGGGCACGAAGGCGATCAAATGGAATTTCACGAAATTTCTCGTCGACGCGCAAGGAAACGTGGTGGCGCGATACGCGCCGACGGCGAAGCCCGACGCCATCCGCGCCGACATCGAAGCGTTGTTGCCCGCCTGAACGAGAGACGCCACCGTTCGTCCCGGACCAGGCTGACGGGCGCAGCGACTCAGGATTCCAGCGATGCGCGAACGATCTGCCACAAACGGGCGGCGTACGAGCGCAGACCGAAAGAACGGTGCATTTCGGCGACGCCGTCACGCAAGGTGAGGCGTGCGCCCGCCTCTGCGCTCAGCGTGAGCCAGCCCGACGTTTGAGTGACGTAGACCTGCCCGGCCGTCAGCAAAACGGTGTTTCGCCAGAAGCTCGCCGCCAGCCAGCGCGGTGCGGTGGTGAGCACCACGCTCCCGCGTTCGATATGGATCACCGTGCCGCGGCAGGCATAGGCATGAAACGATTGCCCGCAGGCCAGCGTGAGGTGTGACGACAACAGGGCGGGCATGCCGCCTTCGGGCCGGGCAAGCAAGGCCGTGGCTCGCGGGCTTGCCCGCCGCTCATCGAGGCGTGTCGCATCGCAGGTGTCGCGTGTCAGTATCGAATCGGGCGGCAGGAGGGGCGAAAGGGGCTTTGCCATGACAGACTCCGGGGCGTTGAACAGATGGGGACAGCGTATCGGCCGCCCGCATCTCCCGGTAGGCACACAGATGTGCTGTTTCGCCAATAACAGAGCCGCTTACGGTGATCTGTTACGATGCCGATTCAACGAATCTGTATCTGTTATGGTCTTGCCCAATGCCCGATCATCTGCGCATGGACGCCGTCACTCCCACTCTCGCTGCCCGTGAGACCGCGCCGCTCGCTGCGGCCGACTCGCAAGTCTCTTCCGCCGCCCCAGCGGCCCCGGAGGAACGCACGCCGCTTTACCGTCAGCTTGCCGATCATTATCGTCACGCCATCGAGGCCGGCACGCTCGCGCCGGGCGATCGCATGCCGAGCGTGCGCACGTTGATGGAGCGGCATCAGGTGAGTCTGTCGACAGCCTTGCAGACCTGTCGTCATCTGGAGGCGCAGGGGATTCTGGAGGCGCGTCCGCGTTCGGGCTACTTCGTGCGCACGCCCGCCCGGGCGAGCCTTGTGCCTGTGGACGAGCCGCGTCCGTGGGTGCCCGACCTGAAGCAATACGTGGGCATCAATCAGCGCGTGTCGTCGATCCTTGCCAGAGGGCTCCAGGCGAACGTCAAAGTCAATTTAGCGGTCGCGCATGGCGCTCCGTCGCTCTACCCCGTCAACGAACTGCGGCAGGCCACCCTCCGGGCGTTGCGCGAGAACCCGTTGCTTTACGGCACGCCGC
Source organism: Pandoraea apista (assembly GCF_001465595.2). Lineage (NCBI taxonomy): Bacteria > Pseudomonadati > Pseudomonadota > Betaproteobacteria > Burkholderiales > Burkholderiaceae > Pandoraea > Pandoraea apista. Next base: position 1,173,209 of record NZ_CP013481.2, read on the forward strand.
CGCCCGGTGGCGGCGAGGCGCGTTTCCGCTCGGCGATCGCCCGCCGGGCGCTCGAAGCGCGTATGAATATCAATCCCGACGAGATCGTTGTCACACACGGTTGTATCGAGGCGATCAATCTGGCGCTGCGGGCAGTCGCGTCTGCGGGCGACGTGGTCGCAGTCGAATCGCCGACGTATTACGCGTTGCTGCAAACGCTGGAGAGCATGGGCATGCGGGCGCTCGAAATTCCCACGAGTCCGCAGACCGGGATTTCGCTTGAGGCGCTGCAACTGGCGAGCGAGACTTACGACAACATCAAGGCAGTCATCGTTGTGCCGCACTTCCAGAATCCGCTCGGGTCGGTGATGCCGGATTCCCACAAGGCGCAGCTCGTGAGGTGGGCAGAGTCGCGCGGCATTGCGATCATTGAAGACGACACTTACTCGGCGCTCGGCGATGACGGCAACATTCCTGCTGCCATTCGCTCCTGGGACACGACGGGTAACGTGATCCACTGCGCATCGCTGCATAAAACGCTGGCGCCGGGCATGCGGCTCGGCTGGATTGCGGGTGGCAAATGGCAGGGGCGAGTCGAGATGTTGAAGTACGCGCAGACGCGTCCGAACGAAGCGCTCGCCCAGATTGCGATGGGCGAGTTCATGGATTCTCCCCGTTACGATCGGCATTTGCGCCGTTTGCGCACGCAGTTACGCGAGCATCGCGCAGCAATGGCCGAAGCGATCGCGACCCATTTCCCGGCAGGCACCCGTTTGACACTGCCCGCGGGCGGCTTGAGTCTGTGGGTGGAGATGCCGGGCAGTGTCAGCTCGGAGCAATTGTTCGATGCGGCGCTTGCGAAAGGAATTCGTGTTGCGCCGGGCAGTCTGTTCTCGAACTCGTCGCGCTACGATCACTTCCTGCGTATCAACGGCGGACAACCGTTCACGCGAGACGTCGAGAAGTCAGTACGCGTACTGGCTACGGAAGTGTTGCGCTTGCTCGACACGACCGGCTGAGCGACGGCGATCAGAATTCGGGATACATCCGTCCAGGATTGAAAATTCCCGCCGGATCGAACACCGACTTCAGGTTGCGATGGATGCGCATGAGTGGCGCGGGCAGAGGAGTGAAGACACCCACGCCGGGCTCACCATAGCGGAAAAGCGTGGCATGTCCGCCGTCTTGCCGTGCCGCCGAGCGTACGATTTGCGCATCGGCGTCGGTAATCCACCAACGCTGTGCACCGCCCCACTCGATAAGCTGCTTGCCCGGCAGGCGATGCGGTTCGGCGGTCGACGGTACGGCCAAACGCCATAGCGCCTGCCCCGGCCCTGCATCGGCGAAGAAGTTGTCCGTCTGTTCGCGGATCGCATGCCAGAATTTGGCAGCGTGAATCGCATCGACCAACTCCCCCCCCATCTTCACGCGTGCGGCCTTGATGGCCGCCGACGCGCCCGCCAGACGAATCACCAGCAAATCGCTACGCCACGCGCTCCCCGTGATCGGCAGCGGTTGGCCGCCCCATTCGTTGAGTTTGCGCACGGCATCGACGGCGTTCATTTCGAATTGCAGCGTTAGCTCGGCAAACGGTTGCGGCAACACCTTGATCGACACTTCAAGCACCAGACCCAGCGTGCCAAGCGAGCCGGCGAGCATGCGCGAGACATCGTAACCGGCGACATTCTTCATGACCTGACCGCCGAAGTTCAGCACATGTCCGCGTCCGTCCATCAACTTGGCGCCAAGCACGAAGTCGCGTACGGCGCCCACGGCACTGCGGCGAGGGCCGGCGAGGCCGGCAGCCACTGCACCGCCGATCGTGGCGGCGGGTCCGAAGTAGGGCGGCTCGAATGGCAGCAGTTGATTCCGCTCGGCGAGTGCGGTCTCGATATCGGCCAGCGACGTGCCGCAGCGCGCCGTGATGACCAGCTCCGCCGGGTCGTAAGCCACGATGCCGTTGTAGGCGCGGGTGTCGAGTACGTCGCCCACGCGTTGCTGGCCGTACCACGCCTTGGTGCCGCCGCCACGAAGCTGGAGCGGCGAACGGCGTGCCGTGGCATGTTCGATGACGGCGCGGAAGTTCTCGAGAGTGTCGTTCGTGTCGGTCATCAGCTCGGTTCTGGCGGCGGTGTCGTGTCGGATTGATAAGGCGCAAGCTCACTGCCGCAATGTTTGCAGTAGGCCGCATCGGCGTCGTGCCCTTCGGTGAGGCATTGATGACAGGTGCGCGTAGTGACGGGCTTCGTGCGCATGGCCAAATGAATTTCCGCACCCATGATGCCCGTGGGGATCGCAATCACGCTGTAGCCCAGCAGCATCACGAAGCCGGTGATCGCTTTACCGAGTCCGGTGACGGGCACCACGTCGCCATAGCCGGTCGTCGTGAGTGTGACGATGGCCCAATAGATGCCCACCGGAATGCTCGTGAAGCCGTGCTCCGGCCCCTCGATAATGTGCATGAGCGTGCCGAAGATCACCACGATGATCGAGATGAACCCGAGGAACACGAGGATCTTCCGCCGCGCATTGTAGAGCGCAATGCTGAGCACGCCCGCTTCGTTCACATAGGCGGTGAGCTTGAGAATCCGGAACGCACGCATGAGGCGCAGCAGCCGCACGTCGATTAACCCGTGCAGTTCGGGCACGAGTATCGCAAGATACGTCGGCAGAATGGCGAGCAGATCGATAATGCCGTAGAACGACAGCGCGTAGCGCAATGGCCGATGTGCGCTCAGCAGTCGCGCAATGTACTCGGCCGTAAAGAGCAGCGTGAAGAACCACTCGAGGATCGCCATCGGCACGGGGGCCGCGGCCTGTACGGCAGGCACGCTGGAGACCACCACCGTGAGCACTGACAATACGATGGCGACGAGCAGCGCAATGTCGAACAGCCGCCCTTCGCGCGTATCGGCCTCGAAGATGATGATGTACAGCCGCTGCCGCCAATCGTGCGGCATCCAATCTGACAGCGGACGCATATCAGAACCTCGGCAGATCGGGATGCGGTAACAGGCCGCCGCGTACGTGCAGCTTGCCGTATTCTGCGCAACGCGCTCGCGTGGGAATTCCCTTGTCCGGATTGAGCAACCCGACCGGATCGAACGCGCGCTTTACGCCGAAGAAGGCATCGCGCTCTTCGGCCGAGAACTGCACGCACATCGAGTTGATCTTTTCGATGCCCACACCGTGCTCGCCCGTGATCGTGCCGCCAAGTTCGACGCACGCTTCGAGAATGTCGCAGCCGAACGCTTCGGCGCGGTGCCACTCGTCGAGGTCGTTGCCGTTGAAAAGAATGAGCGGATGCATGTTGCCGTCTCCCGCGTGAAAGACGTTAATACAGCGCAATCCGTACTGTTGTTCCAGACCTTCGATGCGTTTGAGTAACGTCCCAATCGCCCGGCGAGGAATCGTACCATCCATGCAGTAATAGTCCGGCGAAATACGTCCGGCTGCCGGAAACGCATTTTTGCGCCCCGACCAGAAACGCAGACGCTCTTCTTCGCTGCGGGAGATTTGCAGCCGTGTCGCGCCCGACGTGCGCAGCACGTGGGAAATTCGCATGACTTCCTCGGCGACTTCTTCCGGTGTGCCGTCCGATTCGCACAGCAGAATCGCGGCCGCCTCCAGGTCGTAACCGGCATGAACGAATTCCTCGACGGCTTGCGTGGCCGGCTTGTCCATCATTTCCAGCCCGGCGGGGATGATGCCCGCGGCGATGATCGCGGCCACGGCGTTGCCGCCGGTTTCTACGTCGTCGAAGCTCGCCATGATGACCTGTGCCGTCTGTGCCTTGGGCACCAGCTTGACGGTGATTTCCGTCACCACGCCGAACATTCCCTCACTGCCGATGAAGACCGACAGCAGATCGAGTCCGGGGGCGTCGGGGCCGAGCGAGCCGAATTCGATCGCTTCGCCCGACATCGTGATGGCGCGCACACGCAGCACGTTGTGCACCGTCAACCCGTACTTCAGGCAGTGCACCCCGCCCGAGTTCTCCGCCACGTTGCCGCCAATGGTGCAGGCGATCTGCGACGACGGGTCGGGGGCGTAATACAGCCCATAGGGCGCCGCCGCTTCCGAGATCGCGAGATTGCGAACGCCGGGCTGCACGGTTGCCGTACGCGCATACGGGTCGACTTCGATAATCTTCTTGAACTTGGCAAGTGAGAGCACCAGTCCGTCGGAGATGGGCATTGCACCGCCTGACAGGCTTGTGCCGGCACCCCGTGGCACGACCGGAATGCCTAACTGATGGCATGCCTGGAGAATGCGCTGCACTTGCGATTCGGACTCGGGCAGCACAACGGCGAGGGGCACGCGGCGATAGGCGGCGAGGCCATCGCACTCGTAGGGCGTGGTGTCTTCGCGGCGATGCAGAATGCAATGCGGCGGCAGGATCTGGGCGAGCGCGTCGAGCAATTGACGCTGACGCGCCAGGAGAGCGTCGGCGCCATCGGGCGCGACGCCTGCCTGGGGCGGGCCGGATTGACCTTGCGGGGTGACGGGCGCGTTCATGCGGCGCTCAGCCCGCCGAGCGCAACCGGAAAATCTTGCCCGGATTGAGCAGGTTGTGCGGATCGAGTGAGGTCTTGATCGCGCGCATCACATCGATGGCGTCTTCCCCGTGTTCGGTCACCAGGAACCCCATCTTGTGCAGGCCCACGCCGTGCTCGCCGGTACACGTGCCGCCCATGCGGATCGCGCGCTCGACAATGCGCTCGTTGAGCTGCTCGGCCTCTTCGATCTCTTCGGGCTTGGCCGGATCGATCAGGATTGCCACGTGGAAGTTACCATCGCCCACGTGTCCCACGATCGGGCACGGCAGGCTCGACGCCCGCAAGTCCTCTTCGGTCTCGCTCACACATTCGGCCAGACGCGAGATCGGCACGCAGACGTCTGTCGTGACTGCGCGGCAGCCCGGCTTGAGCTGGAGCATCGCAAAGTACGCGCTGTGACGCGCGCCCCACAGCCGGTTGCGATCTTCAGTGCGCGTGGCCCATTCGAATCCCGTGCCCCCGTTTTCCTTGGCCAGTTCCTCAACCGTTTCCGCCTGCTCTTTCACGCCGGCATCGCTGCCATGGAATTCGAAGAACAACGTTTGCGTCTCGGGCAGTTCCATCTTCGAATGTTTGTTGATGGCACGCACAGCCAGCGCATCGACGAATTCAACGCGCGCCACCGGCACGCCCAACTGAATCGTCTGGATAACGCAGTTCACGGCATCCGTCATGCTGGGGAACGAGCAGATTGCGGCCGACACGGCCTCCGGCTGCGGATACAGACGTACGGTCGCTTCGGTGATAATGCCCAGCGTGCCTTCGCTGCCGACGAACAGGCGCGTGAGGTCGTAGCCGGCGGAAGACTTGCGTGCACGCGTGCCGGTGTGAATCACACGGCCGTCGGCGAGTACCACGGTAAGCGCCAGCACATTTTCGCGCATGGTGCCGTAACGCACGGCATTGGTACCCGAGGCCCGCGTGGCGCACATGCCGCCGATGCTGGCGTCGGCGCCCGGGTCGATCGGGAAGAATAGGCCGGTGTCGCGCAGCGCTTCGTTGAGCGCCTTGCGGGAGATACCCGGTTGTGTGGTGACGGTCAGATCTTCCGCGTTGATCGCGACGACCTGATTCATCTCCGAAAGATCGAGCGACAGACCGCCCTCGACGGCCAGCAGATGGCCTTCGAGCGACGAGCCTGCACCATAAGGAATGATGGGAACGTCATATTTGGCGCACAGCTTGACGATCTGCGACACTTCCTCGGTGCTGTGCGCGAAGGCGACGGCGTCAGGCAGCATGGGGTCGAACGGAGACTCGTCCCGGCCGTGATGTTCGCGCAGCGCCTCCTTCGTGCTCACGCGCTCGCCCAGCAGGGCTTGCAACTCGGTGAGCAGGGCGTCCGGAAACGGACGCTTGGCGGCGAACGGCAGATGGGGGTGATTCACGGCTTTCTCCTTCGGGTCTCCGGGCGGCCAGCGCCGGCAGGCGATGACTGACTCCATATCGGGGTGGGGTCTCGGGCATGAGCCGACAAGTCCGAACGCGCAATGGTCCGGCGGCGCACTCCCTGACACCTCATGAGCGGGGATTTTACGCTGTGACGGCGTTTTTCCCCACCCTTTGCGTCATATCATACGGACTTGCCGCCACGGAGCGCCATCGGAATTGCCCGAAAAACGGGCCGCGAGGGCGAAGGCGGTCAATTTCAATCTAAGAAGGCAGGTCGTCCGGCAGCCGAACGAGGCGCCGGTGGGCAAGATGTGCCGCAAGGGGTAGGTGTCAGAAGATGGGTAATCGTTTGAGCAAAATCGTTACACGTACGGGCGACGGCGGTAAAACCGGCCTCGGGGACGGCGCGCGCGTCGACAAATTCAGCCTGCGTATCGTCGCCATCGGTGAGATCGACGAAACCAATTCGCACATCGGGGTATTGCTGTGCGAAGACCTGCCGCCGGACGTGCGCGCGCTGCTGCTCGACATTCAGCACGATTTGTTCGATCTCGGCGGGGAACTGAGCATGCCGCGCCACACGTTGCTCGGCGACGCTCAGGTCGCCAAGCTCGACGACTGGCTGGCGCGCTACAACGCGGATCTGCCTCCTCTGAAGGAGTTCATCCTGCCGGGCGGCACGCGCGCGGCGGCGCTGGCGCATGTGGTGCGCAGCGTGTCGCGCCGGGCCGAGCGCGCCATGGTGGCGCTGGGCGCCGAAGAGACGGTAGCCCCCGCGCCGCGGCAGTACGTCAACCGCCTGTCCGACCTGATGTTCGTGCTCGCCCGGGTACTGAACCGTGCGGGCGGCGGAACCGATGTGCTGTGGCAGCGCAATCGCGCCGAGGGCGGGGCGCAATAACGTCGTAAGTCACGTCGCACGTCACGTCGCAATCTTGCCGCTTTGTTCCGCAAGGGAGGAGCGTCGGCGTGCGGGCCGCTGGCCTTGCTGCGGCCCCGCCGTGGAAAAGTCGGGGCGGCCTCGCGCCGCCCCCGACATCAGTTGCCAGCGCCGCGAGCCAGACGGCGTGCACGTACGGCATCGGCCAGCGTGTCGAGCACCTTCAGGCTGTCTTCCCAGTCGATGCAGGCATCGGTGATGCTCTGACCGTAGGTCAGCGGCTTGCCCGGCACATGATCCTGACGGCCTGCCACCAGATGCGACTCGACCATCACGCCAATGATGCGGTCGTCGCCACCAGCGATCTGGCGCGCGATGTCCTCGCACACCGGGATCTGGTTCTCATGCTTCTTCTGGCTGTTGGCATGCGACGCGTCGATCATCACGCGTGCGGCCAAACCCGACTTGGCGATGTCGTCGCAGGCGGCCTGCACGCTGGCAGCATCGTAGTTCGGTGTCTTGCCGCCGCGCAGAATCAGATGGCAGTCTTCGTTGCCCGATGTCGACACGATGGCCGAGTGGCCGCCCTTGGTCACCGACAGGAAATGGTGCGGTTGCGACGCGGCCTTGATGGCGTCGACGGCGATCTTCACATTGCCGTCGGTACCGTTCTTGAAGCCGACCGGGCACGATAACCCCGAAGCCAGTTCGCGGTGCACCTGCGATTCGGTGGTGCGCGCGCCAATGGCGCCCCATGACACGAGATCGGCAATGTACTGCGGGCTGATCATGTCGAGGTATTCCGTACCGGCGGGCAGTCCCAGCGCGTTGATCTGGGCGAGCAGCTCTCGCGCCAGGCGCAGGCCGTCGTTGATCTTGAAGCTATTGTCCATGTGCGGGTCGTTGATGAGACCCTTCCAGCCCACGGTCGTGCGTGGCTTCTCGAAGTACACGCGCATCACGATCTCGAGTTCGCCCTTCAGACGTTCGCGCTGTTCGACCAGCCGTGCAGCATATTCCAGTGCTGCTTTCGTGTCGTGAATTGAGCACGGGCCGATGATGACGACGAGACGGTCTTCCATGCCGTGCAGCACGCGGTGAATGGCGCCGCGCGAGCGATGGATGAGGTCCGCGCTCTGCTCGGAGCAGGGGTATTCGCGAATCAGATGCGCCGGCGGCGTCAGTTCCTTGAGTTCACGAATACGGACGTCATCGGTGTTGTGGGGAGGCATGGTTTTTCTCCTGGGCAGTTCGGACTGCGGTTCGATTCTCGGGATGCGGGTCAAAAAAAAACCGCCAGATTCTCTGGCGGTTTTTCAGGATTCGTTTCGGTGCTTACTGCTGCAACTGCCCCTCTCCTTCCGCCAGCGGTGTGAGATTCGCAAAAAAGTAAAAATAAAACTTATTGGCGGTCATGAGGGATGTCATCGATATTGCATTGCAGGCGTTCGCCGTGCACAGAAACCACTTTATACGCCTAATCGAATGACGCTGCAACCGTGCGAGACCGCTGAATGGCGGGAAAACGCGCGGAAACAGTGCATTTTTTCATTTTGTTTTGCGCTAAAAATACGTGGTTTTGGAAATTCATGCGAAAACGCCCGGTTTGCGCCGGGCGTTTTGCTATGCTTTACGCATTTTTTTGCGGTGCGCCATCCAACGTGTGACGCTCGACGGTGCCGTTTGCCAACCATCGCCTGAGAACTTTGCCGGCCCCGACCGGCGTTACCGTTTTCAGGCCGTACCGCCGACGGTCATGTTTTCCATGCGCAGCGTCGGCTGGCCAACGCCCACGGGCACGCTCTGGCCTTCCTTGCCACACACGCCAACGCCCGAATCCAGGGCCATGTCGTTGCCGATCATCGTCACGTCCTTGAGCGATTCCGGTCCGTTGCCAATCAGCGTGGCACCCTTGACCGGGTACGTGATCTTGCCGTCTTCGATCATGTAAGCCTCGGACATCGAGAACACGAACTTGCCGTTGGTAATGTCGACCTGACCGCCGCCGAAGTTCACGGCGTAGAGGCCGCGCTTGACCGATGCGATGATTTCCTCGGGGTCTTTGTCGCCACCCAGCATGTAAGTGTTGGTCATGCGGGGCATCGGCAGTGCGGCGTAAGACTCGCGACGGCCGTTACCTGTGACCGGCATCTTCATCAGGCGGGCATTCAGGCTGTCCTGCATGTAGCCCTTGAGAATCCCGTCTTCGATAAGCGTGGTGCATTGCGTGGCATTGCCTTCGTCGTCGATGTTCAACGAACCGCGGCGGCCCGACAGCGTGCCGTCGTCGACCACAGTGACACCCTTGGCCGCCACCCGCTCGCCGAGGCGGCCGGAAAAGGCCGACGAGCCCTTGCGGTTGAAGTCGCCTTCCAGGCCGTGGCCGACGGCTTCGTGCAAGAGCACGCCGGGCCAGCCCGGGCCAAGAACCACAGTCATTGCGCCAGCCGGCGCCGGGCGGGCGTCGAGCTTGACGATGGCGCCGTCGACCGCTTCCTTCACGTACTTTTCGAGCAGATCGTCTGTGAAGTAGGCGTAGTCGAGGCGGGCACCGCCGCCACTGTTGCCGACTTCGCGGCGACCGTTGGATTCGACGATGACGGTGACCGATACGCGAACGAGCGGGCGTACGTCGGCGGCGATCACGCCGTCGCTACGTGCCACCAACACGACATCGTACTCACCGGCCAGACCGGCCATGACTTGTTGCACGCGCGGATCGCGCGCACGGGCGAGTTTTTCGATGCGCTCGAGCAACGCCACTTTGCCGTTGGCGTCGAGCGAGGCCAGCGGATCGGCCGGCAGATAGAGTCCGTGACCGGTCGCATTGGCGAGTTTGTTGCCGACTTTCACACGTCCGCGCCCGGCCGTGGCGATGCTGCGAGTGGCAGCGGCCGCGTCCTTCAGTGCAATCTCGGAGATGTCGTCGGAGTAGGCAAACGCGGTGCGGTCGCCCACGATGGCGCGCACCCCGACGCCCTGATCGATCGAGAACGAACCCGATTTGACGATGCCTTCCTCGAGGCTCCACGCTTCGCTGCGCGTGTACTGGAAGTACAGGTCGGCGTAGTCCACGCGGTGCGTAAAGATGTCGCCGAGTGCGCGTTGAAGGTGGCTTTCGTCGAGGCCATACGGCGTGAGCAGTAGTTCGCGGGCCGTAGCCAGGTTCTCGATGCCGGTGTCGATGATTTTCATGCGGTGTCAGGCCAAGGAAATGTATTCGGTAGATGAGGGCGAATTCGTGTAAATCAACCTTGCAGCACGCGATGCCGCCACGCGGGCAGGCTCTGACGCACGGCGGCCAGCCGGGCCGGGTCGATGTCGCCGATGACCACGCCGGCGCCTTCCGCTTCTCGCTGGGCGACGATATCGCCCCATGGGTCGATCAGCATGGAATGCCCCCAGGTGCGCCGCCCGTTTTCGTGATGTCCGCCCTGCGCGGACGCCAGGACATAACACTGGTTCTCGACGGCTCGCGCACGCAACAGCAGTTCCCAATGCGCGCGGCCCGTGGTGTAGGTGAAGGCGGCGGGTACGACCATGAGCGTACAGTCGCCCATGGCACGGTACAACTCGGGAAAACGCAGATCGTAGCAAACTGACAGGCCCACACGTCCAAACGGCGCTTCAAACGTGCGTACGGCATCGCCGGGGCGAATGGTGCGCGCTTCGTCGTAGGCTTCTTCCCCTTTGACAAAGTTGAACAGGTGAATTTTATCGTAGCGTGCGGCCAGCGTGCCGTCGGGGCCGAACACCAGCGTGGTATTGAGCACGCGTTCCGGCTCGGGCGCCGCCAGCGGTAGCGTGCCGCCGATCAGCCACACGCCGTGACGGTGGGCCGTCTCGGCGAGAAAGTCCTGAATCGGGCCATGGCCCGGGGTCTCTCGCAAAGCCAGCTTGTCGGTATCGCGCTGGCCCATGTAGCAGAAATACTCGGGTAACAGCACCAGCTGCGCACCGTTCTGCGCCGCCTCGGCGATCAGGCGGCCCGCCTCGCGGAGATTGCGCTCGACGTCGGGGGCACTCACCATCTGGACCGCCGCAACCCGCACCGGGCCGTCGGTGGGCGTAGTGAGAGTCGTGGGGGCGGGGGAGGCCGATACGGCGGCTGGCTTTGTGTCGGGACTCGTCATGTAATGGCTGGATTCGGAGCGGATTACCGGGTCGGGCTGCGTTTCAAGCGAAGCGTTTCGGAAGCGCCCATGCGCTCAATTGCCGCGCATGCCGACTGGCGGGACGCTATTTTGCGCCTCGGGGCGATCAACCGGGGATGCATTGATCTTACTCTTATTGTCGTTGCCCTGTCCGATGACCGGATTGTCCCAGGAGCCGGTCACATGGTAGGTCGTCGAGAGCGTGCGCGAGAGCTGTTCGCCCAGCGCCAACTGCGCGAAGAAACTGCCGATGCCCAGCGCCGGGTTGACGATGGCCCACGCGAGCGACGCCGACGCGGCGTTGATTTTCGGCAGCACCAGCACATTCAGGTCCTGGGTCTCGCGGGCGAGATCGGTATGGCCGTCGATCTTGATCGTCGCCGTGCTGGAGTTGATCGTCAGATCGTTGGTGTTTGCCACACCGGCTTGCATGGTGGCGTTTCCTTCGATGCTGTCGAATGGCAGACCGCTGCCGATCACGCTATTGAAGTCGAACGTCAGAATCTTTGCGAGGGTCTGCACCGACAGAATCCCCAGCAGCTTGGCCAGTCCCGGGTCGGCTTTCAGGATCTGACCGCGCTTGAGGTCGACCGCGACCTTGCCGCCAAGCGTCGGGTAATCGATGGCATCGGGGCCGCCGCGCCAGCCGAAGCGGCCCGAGATCGTGCCCGAGCCGTCTTTGAGGGTTTTGGGCTGGCCCAGACGATCGAGCAGTCCGCCTGCGTCCTTCACGTCGAGATTGAAGTCGAGCACGGTGCGTCGCGGCACGTCGTCGGCGCCGCCTGCCACGGCTGCGGCTGCCGCGCGGCGGCGCGACGTGCGCCAGTTGCCCTTCACGTCGAGTGTGGCCGCGCTGTTGCTGAGTTCCAGTTTGGTCAGTTGCCATACCGGCACGCCGTCTTCGACGTCGTTGTGCGCATTTAACTGCAAGCGGCCCAGTGGTTTGTCGCGCAGCACGAAATCGTTGGCGACCACATCGATGGCAGGGAATTCGTCGCTCGGCTCGTCGAGGACTTGCGTGAGCACATCGCTGCCGTGGTCTTCGCGCGGGATCACGAGTTTCGCCAGACGTGCGCGAATGGTGCCCGACGGGTTTTTCGCGTCCGGCGCATGCCATTCGGCGAAACCGGAGACCAGGTCGGACGCCAGACTCACTTGCCAGTCGCGGTCGTTGCGCTGCGCCCCCACGACCAGCTCCGGCCACTGCCGCGACATCAGCCGCACCTGCTTCGCATGCAACGCCAGACGCGTTGGCAGGTAGGGCGTCAGCGCGCCGAACTCGTCGCGCGCGGCGGCCGCCGGAGCGGGCGGGGTGCCCGGGGCGCCGGGCGTGACGGGCGCGATGGGCGTGACGGGCGTGACGGCGTCGCTGCTCAGCGATGCGATTACGCCGCGCCAGGCGTCCACGTCGAGCGTGTCGAACATGGCGGCGGCTTGCACGCCTTCGCGCGGTGCCGGCACCGGCTGGTTAATGCCGATGCCGCCGCGCAGCACGTCGATGTGGCCGCCGTTGCCGGCCGCGTGCTGCTGTACGTAATTGCCCTGCACACTGCCGATGGCGAAGTCGAGCGTATCGATGCGTCGGCCCCCCGGATTCGCCTGAGGGCGCAGCGTGAAACGCGCGGGCAACGACGTCTCGGCGCTCTTGCCGAGCGGGGCGGGCAAGTTCACGCCAAGCCCGGCGAGTGTGGATTGCACCGCCACGTCGGTCATCTCCTGATGCACCGTGACCGTTGCCGTGTAGGGGGTGCTGCCTGTCATACGCTTGGCCAGTTGTGCGAGCGTGGCGTTTTCACGGTTTTCGCGCAGTCCCTGCGCACTCATCGTGCCGTTGATGTTCAGGGCGATGGTGCCGTCGTCGCGGCTGCCGCCCGAGGCGCGCACGTCGCCGCCAAGGAACGTGCCGCGCAGATTGTCGAGCGAGATGCCGCGTTCCGTGAACGCCAGTTCGCCATCTACCGCACCGAAGGTGGGCAATCCGCTCAGCAGTGTGACGTCGTTACGCAGGAAGCGCGCGCGTCCCGTGACCTTGGAGCGGTCGGTGTGCTCGAGCGGCATGGCCAATTGCAGGGCCAACTGCGTGGTGCCGTTCGCGCGCGTTTCCTGCGTGAAGTCGCCGATCCAGTGCCCCACCGGGCTGCTGTTCAGGTACTTGACAAAGTCGGCGGCCGGGCCGCGGGCGTCGCCCTTGAGGGTGAGCACGGAACTGTCCTGGCCGATGTCATTGATGTCGCCCAGCACTTGTGTGAGCGTCACGCCGAAGATCGACCCGCTGTCGATGGCGATGTGCAGCTTGTCGGCGTCGAAGCGCAGATTGCCGCGCACTTTCTCAAAGGCGGGCCAGACCTCGGTGTGACCCGGGCGCAACGGCGAAGGGTTGAACGTCACGTCCGCAAGCGGGATATCGATGCGGAACTTGCCGCCGCCCTTGCCGTACGGGAAATCTTCGAGATCGCCCTGCACGGCGAACGGGGCGTTCTGCACGGTGCCCGCGATCAGGGCGCGTTGCAGATAGTCGCGCACGCTCGCGCCGATATCGGTGGGCAGATAACGCGGCACCGAATTGGCGTTCGCCCGCACGATGCTGCCCTTCAGATCGACGATGCCGTTGCCCTTGCCGCCGCTACGCCACGTGCCGTTCACATCGCCCGTCAGCTCGGCGTTTTGCAGATGCAGGGCGTCGACATGCACCTGCACGTTTGCCGGGGCGTCCGGCTTGGTCACGGCGTGGGAGACACGCCACGACGTGCGTGCCGTGAGGGTGTCGAGGTCGATACGCGGCTGGTCGAAGCGGCCGGGGAAGTCGAGCGTGGCGTTCCTGGCGTCCAGTGTCAGGCTGCCGCGCGACTGATCGGCGTCGACGTGGCCGTTCAGGTTGGCGAAGCCGGGGCGTCCCGCATTGGGAGAGCCGGCATGCGCCGGCGGATGCTGGCTCGGCGCGCTGTCGACGCCCAGCGCTTCGAAGTCGGCCACGACCCGGTAGCGGTCGCGCTCGGGCGGAAGTTGCTTGATGCCGGGCAGATCGCGCCAGTTGCCCGGGCGCCGGGGCGTCGGGGCCTGATAGTTGATGTCGAAATTGGCCAGACGGCCGCGCGGACGAAAACTCGCGAGCGTGTCGCGCGTTTGCGAATCGATGGGTAGTGCCGGCACGAGCGCCATGGCGGCGCCGATGTCGAAGCGCGGGCCGGAGAGCGCCACATGCAGCCCTTGCGTCTGGGTGCCGGGGGTGTACGTGCCGCGCAGATCGGGGACATCGAGCGTTGGACGCCCCGCGGCCAGCAACGTCAGATCGCGGGCGCGCAGATTCCAGCCGGCGTCGGGTTGCGCCCCGATGCGTGTGACGTCGATTCGACCCTGAGTCGCGTCGAAGGTCAGCGGGGGCAGGTCGTCGGCCAACTGTACCGAGGTGTTTTCGCCGGCGGTGCGCAGCGTGGCGCCTGTGAGCACACCGCTGTCGAAGTCGACCCAGGCGCGGGCGGCAACACGGCCACGAGACTCCTTGCCCGGCAGATCGACGTAGCGGGCCAGTTCGGTGAGATCGAGCGTACCGACGTCGGCGTAGATCTGACCTCGCCAGCGTTTGACTTCGCCGGGCCGGGCGAACAGCGGATTGGTGAAGCGCGCGCGAATGTCGAGCGGCGCGACGATGCCCTGCGGTGGCGTCGCCTGCAGGCCGAACCGGTGCTCGAAGCCGCGATTGCGCAGCATGGCGTTGACCTGAGAGACAACGACTTCGGGCGCATTACGGGTGGTGTCGCGCCAGCGCACGGTGCCATTGCGAATGACGATACGGGCCTGCCGCATCAGCCAGTCGGCCCCCGTGGTATCCGTGGCGCCACTGTTGCCGGCGACCGGTATGCCTGCAACGAGGACCGTGCCGTCGGCGAGTCGCTCGACTGTGAGGTCCGGTTCATACAGGGTGAGGCTCGACAGACGCAGATCGAAATGGATCAGGCTGGTCCACGAGAGTACGGCATCGAGACGGTGAAGTGTCAGGCCGGTTTCGGCGGGCAACGGCGCGCCGGGCGGCGCGTAACTCACTGCCGGGGGATTGTCGGATGCCGCAGACGCCGATGCCCCCGATGCTGCGGACGGTGTGGTCTGCCGTTCGGCCTTCACCGCGGCGACCACCCGGGCAACCGTGGAGGCTTTGGGGTTCGCGCTGGGCGTGGCGCGCATAATGCGCACGTCTTCGAGCGTAAGGTAAGGGTGCCAGCCGCGCCAGACGGCGTCGACGTGGCCGATGGTGACGGGCAGACCGATGGCGCGCGTCGCTGCCGCTTCGATTTGCGGGCGATAATCCGAGACACGCGGCAAAACGATGTACCGGGTCGCGAGAACAACGGCACCCAGTCCGAAATAACCGATGACGATAAGCGCCAGCAGCCATTCCAGGCCTAGGCGCAAGCCACGCGGCAGTGACGAGAACCAGGACCGGGTCGCAGTCGGCGAGGCGGGCGGCTTACGGTCGGTCATGCTGCGCGTCTACGAGGGAATGTGGTAGTTTCTGTGGCAAAGACTGTAACACAAGCCCACGACCCTCCGATGGCCCGGCCGTAGGAGAAATAGACATGTGATCCGGCGTTTGATCGCGCATCGGTAAGCATGCGAAAGTCTCCTCATTCTTCTTCATTCTCATTGCTGACCGGAACCCCGCCAGTGAGTTCACCCGAAAATCCGATCGAAATCTCATCGTACTCGCGCTACGCAGCGCGTATGCTCGCCAGCCGTCCGGCGCTTGCCGAGGCGTTGCCTGAACTGGCGGCGCACCCTGTCGATGCACGCTGGCTCGCCCGTCGCTTCGAAGCGATTACCGGCACCGTACTCTCGCCGCCCGAGCAGGCTTCGGGGGTGTCGGGCGTTGACGAAGCGGGCCTCGCACGCGCATTGCGAGTGTTGCGGATCGAAGCGCTGTGCGCTGTCATGCAGCGCGATCTGGACGGTCGTGCCGAGTTGTCCGAGGTCACGGAGGCCATGACTGCGCTGGCCGAATTCGCCGTGCAGGCGGGCATTGCAGTGCTGTCGCGCGAACTCGAAGCCATTCACGGCGTGCCGCGCAATGCCGAAGGCGAGCGTCAGACGCTGGGCGTGGTGGGCATGGGCAAGCTTGGCGGGCGCGAGCTGAACGTCTCGTCGGACATCGATCTGATCTTCCTCTATGAAGACGACGGCGACACGTCGGCCCCCGACGGTGCCGATCCGGCCGCCGCGAGCCATCTGCGCCTGTTGTCGAATCACGAGTTCTTCACCAAGCTTGGCCGTAAGCTGATCGGCCTGATTTCCGAACTCACGTCGGACGGTTATGTGTTCCGCGTGGACATGCGCCTGCGCCCCAACGGCGATTCGGGACCGCTTGTTTGCAGCCTGCCGATGCTCGAAGAGTATTTCTACGTGCAGGGGCGCGAGTGGGAGCGCTACGCGTGGATCAAGGGGCGTCTGGTCTCCGAATTGGCAAGCGAGCCCGGCAAGCGCATCGAGCGGTTGCTGAGCGCGCTGGTTCAGCCGTTCGTGTTCCGTCGCTATCTGGATTACGGCGTGATCGGTGCGATTCGGGCACTCCACGAACAGATTCGCCACGAGGCGGAGCGCCGCGCCCGGGCCAAGCCCGCTCGCATCAACGACATCAAGCTCGGCCGTGGCGGGATTCGAGAGGTCGAGTTCTCGGCGCAGGTGTTCCAGTTGATCCGTGGCGGTCAGGAGCCGGAACTGCGCGTGCGCCCGACGTTGGCCGTGCTGGGCGTGGCGGCGCGGCGCGGCTGGCTTGCGCAGAACGTTGCCGACGAACTGGCGAACGCCTACGTCTTTCTGCGCAAGCTCGAACACCGGATTCAGTATCTGGACGATGCGCAAACGCATATCCTGCCGGGGCCCGGCGAGGATCGTCTTGCGGTTGCGCGGGCGATGGGTTTCCCGGACGAAGCGAGTTTCATGACGGTGCTCGACGAGCACCGGGAATTCGTGGCGGCGCAGTTCGACGAGATTTTTGCCGACAAGGCGGGCGGTAACGGACAGAAGGGCGGGAAGAAAGGGGCGTCCGGCGCGGGCGACTGCGAGTGCCCGCCGGAGTTGTGGAGCGAATGTCTGGCCGACGAGGCGCAGACGGGCGACCTCGGCAATCAGCTCACGCGACTGGGCTTCTCCGACGCCGAAGGCGCGCTCGACCGCCTGCGCGCGGTGTGGACGTCGTCACGCTACAAGGCGCTGGGCGAGATCAGCCGGCGGCGCTTCGATCAACTCGTGCAGCGCGCGGTGGAAGGCGCAGCAGGCACCGGTGAAGCCGACGCCGTGCTCGCGCGCATGCTCGATCTGCTTTCGACCATCAGCCGCCGCAGTTCGTATCTGGCGCTCCTCACCGAGTATCCGCGTGCGCTGGAGCGTGTCGTCAAGGTGCTGGCCGGCTCGCGCTGGGCGGCCGGCTATCTGATCAGTCACCCGCAACTGCTCGACGAATTGCTCGACGACGAAGCGCTCGCCGCGCCGTTCGATTGGCCGGCGTTCAAAACGCAATTGCTGCTGAGCCTGAACGCCGCAGGTGCGTCGGGTAATGTTGAAGTGCAGATGGATATTCTGCGGCGCGCGCATCACGCCGAGGTGTTCCGTATCCTGCTGCTCGATTTGCAGGGCACGCTGTCGGTCGAAGCGATTGGCGACCGGCTCTCCGAGTTGGCGGACATCATCGTCGACGTGACGATCTCGACGGTCTGGCCGCACGTGGCGACACGCCACCGCGAGGTGCCGCGGTTCGCCGTCATCGCCTATGGAAAGCTCGGTGGCAAGGAACTGGGCTACGCGTCCGACCTCGACCTGATCTTTCTCTATGACGATGACGACGACCGTGCGCCCGACGCTTATGCCGCGCTGGCCCGGCGGTTCGTGACGTGGCTCACCACGCACACGGGCGCGGGTATGCTCTTCGACGTCGATCTGCGGCTGCGGCCCAACGGCTTGTCGGGGCTGCTGGTAACGAACATCGAGAGCTTTCGTCAGTATCAGTTCCGCGAGGGCAATGCGAATACTGCGTGGGTCTGGGAGCATCAGGCGCTCACCCGGGCGCGCTTTTGCGCCGGTGACGAGACCATTGGCGCGGCGTTCGAGACCATTCGCGCGCAGGTGCTCGCCACGCCGCGCGAGGCGCTGCCGCTCGCGCAGGAAATCGTGGCCATGCGACGCAAGGTGCTTGAAGGGCACCCGAATCCCGGCAAGCTCTTCGACCTGAAGCATGACCGGGGCGGCATGGTCGACATCGAGTTCACCGTGCAGTATCTGGTGCTGCTGTATTCGGGCGCGCATCCGGCGCTGCTGCGCAATGCGGGCAATATCGCGCTGCTGCGCGAAGCGGCCCAACTCGGCCTGATCGACGCGAAGCTTGCCGACGATGCCGCCGCGGCGTATCGCACGTATCGCAAGCGTCAGCACAAGTTGCGGCTCGACGGTGTGGAAGCCGCGCGCGTGCCTGCGGCCGATATCGCGGCTGAGCGCGAGGCCGTGACGGCGTTGTGGGATTCGGTGTTTTCAGACGCGGGACCGGTCTGATATCGGCCCGCGGATGAGCTCGGGCGGTCGATGGTGCGCCGCCCGTGCGACGACTGTTTGTGACGGAGACGATGGACGCAACACGTCGTGCATTGCGCGGGCAGGGCGGGCTGGGCGGCCCCTGGAAGGCTAGGCAGCCTCAGCGCCTCAGAGGGCGAGCATCTCCCGCGCGTGCTTGCGTGTCGTTGCGGTAATCTCGACACCTCCCAGCATCCGCGCAATCTCCTCGACACGCTCCGTGCGGCCAAGCGGCTCGATTTCACTCATCGTCGTATCGCCGTCGCTGCGCTTCTTCACGCGCAGATGCTGGTGGCCGAGCGCCGCGACCTGCGGCAAGTGGGTGACGCACAACACCTGCCGTCCCTGACCGAGTTCGCGCAGCAGACGGCCGACCACTTCGGCCACCGCGCCGCCGATACCGGAATCCACTTCGTCGAAAATCAGCGTCGGGGTGAGGCTGGCGCTGCTGGCAATGACCTGCAAGGCGAGACTGATACGCGCCAGTTCGCCCCCCGATGCCACTTTAGCCAGGGGCCGCGTCGGCACCCCCGGATGGCCGGCCACGAGAAACTCTACCGTTTCCAGACCAAACGATTGCGGCTCCGACGTTGCGCTGAGCGTGACTTCGAAGCGTCCGCCCGGCATGGACAGATCCTGCATGGCGCGCGTGACTTCGCGTGAGAGCGACGCCGCAGCTTTCGCGCGTGCCTTCGACAACTCCTTTGCCAGCTTGTGGTAGGTGGCGTGGGCAGCGTCGGCGGCAGCCTGCATGGCGGCGGTGTCTTGCGATGCCGTCAACTCTTCGAGCTGGGCGCGTCGTTCGGCATGCTCGGCAGGCAGTTGCTCCGGCGTGACACGGAATTTGCGCGCCGCCGAATGCAGCGCGTCGAGCCGCTGCTCGACCACGGCAAGACGTTCCGGATCGAGGTCGACCCGTTGCGCGTAGTGCGTGAGCGAATGCACGGCCTCGCGCAACTGAATCTCCGCAGGCTCCAGCGCGGCCAGCGTGTCCGCGAGTCCGGCGTCGATCTCGGCCAGTTCGCGAATTTGATGCACGACGTGGCCCAACGACGGAACGATGGCGCCGTCGGCTTCCGCGAGCGTATCGAGGGCGCCTTGCACCCCGTTGATGAGGCTGGCGGCGTGCGAGAGACGCCGATGTTCGGCACTCACTTCGTCCCATTCCCCTTCCTGGGGATTGAGCTTGTCGAGTTCCGACGTCTGCCATTCCAGGCGTTCGCGCTCCAACTGCAATTCGCGGTCGCGGCCATGTGCTTCTTCACATCGTTTGACGAGGCGCCGCCATTCCTTGTGGGCCGCGGCAGTGTCGGCGCTAAGCTGCGTAGCGCCGGCATGCGAGTCGAGCAGACGGCGTTGCGCGTCGGGACGCAGCAATTGCTGATGCGCGTGCTGGCCGTGAATATCGACGAGCATCTCGCCGAGTTCGCGCAATTGAGCGAGGGTGGCGGGTGTGCCGTTGATGAAGGCGCGCGAGCGCCCGCCCGAGTCGAGCACGCGGCGAAGCAACACGCCGCCGTGCTCTTCGAGCGTGAGCGCCTGCGCCTGCAACCAGGCTTCGAGATCGGGACGCGCTTCGGCGTCGGCGGCGAATTCAGCGGTAATGTCGGCCCGCGCCTGGCCATTGCGCACCATACTGGTGTCGCCGCGCTCGCCCATTGCCAGCGCCAGCGCATCGATCAGGATCGATTTGCCTGCGCCGGTTTCCCCCGAAAACACGGTGAAACCGGCGGAGAATTCCAGGTCGAGACGATCGACGATTACGAAATCGCGAATCGAGAGACTGCGTAGCATGGGATATCGGGTGAGGCTTGAAGTCAGTTCTGGGGCGTATCTTCGTCGGAGATATGCTCGTTCCAGTGCAGTTTGCGGCGCAGCGTCGCGTAGTAGTTGTAGCCCACCGGATGCAGGAACGTCACCTGATGTGCGGAGCGGCTCACCAGAATCCGGTCGCCCTGACGCAGTTCGGCAAACGACTGCATGTCGAAGTTGGCGCCGACTTCGCGTCCGCCGGTAATCGTGATGACGATATCGCTCGAATCGGGCAACACAATCGGGCGGTTCGAGAGGGCGTGCGGCGCGATCGGCACGAGCACCACTCCGCCAAGGCGCGGGTGCAGGATCGGGCCGGAGGCCGAGAGTGCATACGCGGTGGAACCGGTCGGCGTGGCGACGATCAGGCCGTCCGAGCGCTGCTTGTACATGAAGCGGCCGTCGACATCGACGCGCAACTCGACCATGCCCGAGATCCCCGAGCGGTTCACGACGACGTCGTTGAACGCGAGCGTTTCGAAGAGCGTCTGGCCGTCGCGCTCGATGCGGGCGGCCAGCAGCGTGCGCTGCTCGCCTTCGAAATGTCCTTCGAGCATGGCCGGCACGACCTGGCGCATCTCGTCGAGCGGAATATCGGTGATGAAACCGACGCGTCCGTGGTTCACGCCGATCAGCGGCACCTTCGACGCCGCAAGCTGGCGGCCGACGCCAAGCATCGTCCCGTCGCCCCCAACGACGACGGCCACATCGACCTGCGTGGCGATTTCCTGGATATCGAGGGTCCGGTACGGATCGGCCGCAGCGCCGATGTTGTGCGCCGTGTCGCGCTCGAAGACGACGTGATGCCCGCGCTGGGCAATACATGCCGCCAGCGTGAGCAGAGGTTCGGCAACGCCGTCGGCATGATATTTCCCGACGAGCGCTACGGTCTTGAAAGGGCTCCCTGTTTTCATGCCGCCATTACACCATAAGTCGATGACAGCAACCATCGGCATCCGCCGCCTGATGCGGTTCTCGCCTCGGGGTTTGCCGCACGCCGCGTATGCACATTTCGCGTTACAATTTTTGCCATGCTAGATCAACGTGCGCAAGCTCTCCTCAAAACCCTGATCGAACGGTACATCGCCGATGGCCAACCGGTCGGTTCGCGCACGCTTTCCCGGTACTCGGGGCTCGACCTCTCCTCGGCGACGATCCGCAACGTGATGGCCGATCTCGAGGCACTCGGCTTTGTGTCCAGCCCCCATACGTCTGCCGGTCGCGTGCCTACCCCGCGTGCTTACCGTCTGTTCGTCGACACCATGCTGACGGTGCGTCCCCTTGAGAAAGAGGCCGCCAATCTTCTCGCGTCGCATGTGCAGAACCGGTTACAACCGGCAGGGCCGCAGCAACTCGTTGCCTCGGCGGCACAGGTGCTCTCGAACCTCTCGCAATTCGCGGGCGTGGTGCTCACCCCGCGTCGCAGCCAGACCTTCCGTCAAATCGAGTTCCTGCGGCTGTCGGACAAGCGAGTGTTACTCATCATCGTCACGCCCGACGGCGACGTGCAGAACCGCATCATCCTGACGGAAAAAGACTATTCACCGGCGCAACTGGTCGAAGCGGCGAACTATCTGAACGCCCATTTCGGCGGCCATAGCTTCGACGACGTACGTGCTTACTTGCGCGGTGAACTCGATGCCCTGCGCTCCGACATGAGCGCCTTGATGCAGGCCGCCGTTCAGGCAGGCAGCGACGCCATGGCCGACAACACACGCGAGAGCGTGCTGATTTCGGGCGAGCGGAACCTGCTGGGTGTGGAAGATCTGTCATCGAACATGGAACGCCTGCGCAGGTTGTTCGACGTGTTCGAGTCCAAGACCGGCCTTTTGCAACTGCTCGACGTGTCGAGTCGCGCGCAGGGCGTGCAGATCTTCATCGGCGGCGAATCGAGTCTCGTGCCGATCGAGGAGATGACGGTCGTGACGGCACCGTACGAAGTCGACGGCGAGGTTGTTGGCACACTGGGCGTGATCGGCCCGACACGCATGGCTTACGAGCGCGTGATTCCGATCGTCGACATCACGGCCAAGCTGCTTTCCAACGCGCTCAGCCAGCATTGACCTGCGCTCGCGCTGCCCGCGTGCTATCGCTTCGCCTGCTTTACGTTACAACTCCGTAGCATTCCTTTACACGCTGTCACATACGGCAGGCTTACGCTCGAAGTGTCACTTATGGCGAAGTTGCGAGCATCGCCTTCGTCAAAGGATTCGGACAGAACGACACGGTAACGCACCCGGCGCAGCGGTGGGTGCGTGAACCTGAAGGGCCCGGAGTGTCTATGAAATCCCTGATTTCCTGGCGGACGATGGTCCGTTATCTCGGCGTCGGGCTTGCGCTCGGCGCGTTAGGCGCCGTGGGCTTACCCGCGCTGGCGCAGGCGCAAAGCGCCGATCCGCCGGGCCGGGTGGCCCGGTTGAACGAATTCGACGGCACCGTTACGTACGCACCCGCAGGCACTGGCGACTGGCGCTACGCCGACCGCAACCGGCCGCTGACCACCGGCGACGCCCTCTGGGTCGATCGCAACAGCCGCGCCGAGATGCATGTCGGCGGCACGGCGGTTCGCATGGGGGCGTCCACGAGTGTCGCGCTGTCTGCCGTGACCGATCAGAACGTGCAACTGAACGTAACGCAGGGCACCGTCGGCCTCCGGCTGCGAACCTACGATCCGAATCAGCCGTACGAGATCGATACGCCGAACCTGGCGTTCGTGCCGCAGCAGGCAGGGGAGTACCGTGTCGATGTCGATCCGAATGGCGTGACGACGGTCAGCATCTGGCGCGGCGCGGCCACCGTGTATGGGCAGGGCGCCTCGGTGCCGCTGCAACAGGGGCACCGCGTGGCGTTCGTCGGTCAGAATCTGACGCAGCAGCCAACGAGCCCGCTCGTGGCGGACGCATTTGACCAATGGGTACGCCAGCGCGACGCCCGCGAGGACGCCTCGGTGTCCGCCCGCTACGTGCCGCGCGACATGACCGGCTTTGAAAGTCTGGACGATTACGGTACGTGGCAGGAAACGCCGAACTACGGCGCCGTATGGGTGCCGTCGAGCGTGCCGTCGGGCTGGGCGCCGTATCGCACTGGCCACTGGGTCTGGGTCGATCCGTGGGGCTGGACGTGGGTTGACGACGCACCGTGGGGCTTCGCGCCTTATCACTATGGCCGGTGGGCCTATGTCGATGCGCGCTGGTGCTGGGTGCCGGGGCCGGTTGCCGTACGGCCGGTGTACGCACCGGCGTTGGTCGGCTGGGTGAGCGGCAGCAGTGGCGGCAATCAGTGGGGCATTTCGTTCGCGGCAGGCGGGGTGGGCCTCGCGTGGTTCGCGCTCGGCCCGCATGACCCGTATCGTCCGGCATATCGCGCCAGTTCGTCGTACGTCACGAACATCAATCGGTCGACGGTGATTCAGACGACCAACATCACCAACATCAACAATGTGTACGTGAATCGCAATGTGCGGGGCGCCGTATCGACGATGCCGGCACAGTCGTTCGTGCAAGGGCGTCCGGTGGGTGCGCCGGTGGCCTTGGCGGCGCCGCGCGCGGGGCAGTCGTGGCGAGTGGCGAATACGCCGGGTGTGGCGCCGGTGCAGCAGAGCGTGTTCGGCAATAGCCGTCCGGCGGCCGGGGCGCCGCCGACGGGTGTGTTCAGCCGGCAGGTGCTCGCAACGCGCGCACCCGCAGCCCGGGCTATGCCGTCGCGTGAGCTGACCAGTCAGTTGCACCCGGTGCCGAACGCCGGCGGCGCGCCGTTGGCTTTCGTTCAGAATGCGCAACAAGTCCAGAATACGCGGCCGGGAGCCTCGAACTCGCAGGGGCGCGTGCAGCCGCGTGTGACGGTCGTGAGTACACACGGACCGGTCGGTGCGCCGATTGGAGTGAATGGCGCAACGCCCGCACGGCCTGCGATGGGCGCGGCCGGTGCGGTGGGCGCTACCCCGGCGCACGGTGCGCTGCCGCCGACGGGCGCTGTGCCTCCGATGCATGGTGCGCCGGGCGTCCCCGGTCAGCCGGGGGTGCCAGGGGTTCCGGGAGCGCCGGGGCGGCCGGGCGTGCCGGGGGAACCCGGTGTGCCGGGTGAGCCGGGCTATGGCGGGCGTGGCGTTTATCAGAATCGTCCGGGGCAAACCGCGCCGCAAGCCCAACCGTCGGGGCGTGGCGAACAAGGGGCGCCGTCCGGTGTCCCGCATCCGCCGGGCGTGAGCGCGGCGGGGCAGCCCGCTTTGCGCGGCGAGGGGCAGCAGGCAGTGCCGCAGCCCGGGCACGACGCCGCACAGCGCGATATGCAGATGCGCCGCCCGTCGCCGCCGGAGACACGAAATGCGCCCCCGGCTCCGCAGCGTGGTCAGCCGGAAGACGGTGAAGCCGCCCGTCGGCCGCAGCAGTGGCAGTCCCACGCACAGCCTCAGGTGCCGCAAGCCCAGCCGCGCCCGCAACCGCAGGTCGAGCGTCCTCAGCCGCGCCCGGAGCCGCAGGCCGAGCGGCAGCCGATGGCGCCGAGACCTCAGCCCGCGCAAGAGCGCCCGCAGACGGTGCCCCATCCGCAACCGCAGGAGCATTCGCACCCGCAAACGGCGCCGCGGGAGAACAAACCGGAAGGCGCCCGCGCACCGTCGCACGAGGCGGAGCATCCGAGCGCAGCGCATCGCCCGCAGAAGGAAGACGAGCATCCGCACGGCTGAGCGTTGACTCGCCCGCCCCTGCGTCAATCGTGGCTGACGCAGGGGCGGGCGGGGAGTCATGCCGCCTGCCCTCGCCGGATGTCGGCCAGGTTTGCGGTAAAGTACGATCCATGCGCTTCGATCCTGAACCCATTTCGCATGGCCAGTCCGGCAAGACAGCCGTTCTGCTGATCAACCTTGGCACGCCCGACGAGCCGCGTCCTGCGGCCGTGCGTCGCTATTTGCGCGAGTTCCTGTCGGACCCGCGCGTCGTGGAAATCCCCTCGTTCGTGTGGCAGCCGTTGCTGCGGCTGGTGATTCTGCCGTTTCGCTCGCGTCAGTCCGCGCAGAAATACGCGACGGTCTGGACCCGCGAAGGCTCGCCGCTCAAAGTGAACACCGAGCAACAGACGAACGCTTTGCGCGCCTTGCTGCATGCGAACGACTACGACGTGGTCGTCGACTACGCCATGCGCTACGGGAATCCGTCGATTCCCGAACGTATTCGCGCGCTGCGGCAAAACGGCGTGGAGCGTATTCTCGTCCTGCCGCTTTATCCGCAATACTCGAGCAGCACGACTGCCACGGCCAGCGACGCCGTGTTCCGGGTGCTCGGCCGCCTGCGCAATCAGCCTGATGTGCGCACGGTGCGCGACTACCACGATCATCCCGCCTATATCGAGGCGCTGCGTCAGCAGGTCGAGGGCTATTGGCAGCAGCACGGCCGACCGGATTTTGCGGCCGGCGAACGGTTGCTGCTGAGCTTTCATGGTGTGCCGCGCCGCACGCTCGATCTGGGCGATCCCTACCACGATCAGTGCGTGAAGACAGCGCGCTTGCTGGCGGCCGCGCTGGGTCTCGACGAAACGACCTGCCGTCTTACGTTCCAGTCGCGTTTCGGCAAGGCGGAATGGCTTCAGCCCTACACGGCTCCGACGCTCGAAGAACTGGGCCGTGGCGGCACGCCGCGTGTCGATGTCTTCTGCCCCGGTTTCACGTCCGATTGTCTCGAGACGCTCGAAGAAATCAATATGGAAGGCCGCCACGCCTATCTGTCCGCAGGCGGCAAGGCGTTCCACTTCATTCCCTGTCTGAACGGCGCGGGCGCCTGGATTACGGCGCTGGGCGAGATTGCGGCGCGTCACCTGCAAGGGTGGCCGGTACTCTCGCCGGAGGGCACGGCGCAGGCGTCGGCGGCAGCGGTGGCGTCGACCCGTCAGCGGCAGGTCGCTGCCATGGCGGCATTTGACGAGGCGAGTGCGGCGGCTGCCGCCACCGCCGCCGCAGCGGCCGAGCAAAACCGGTCGGGAGCGAGCACGTGACGATCAAGGTCGACGATTCGCCGCAGGCCGCCACGCGCATCGACAAATGGCTGTGGGCCGCGCGCTTCTTCAAGACACGCTCGCTCGCGACCCAGGCGGTCGATCGCGGCCGCGTGCTGTGCAACGACGCTCGCGTGAAACCGGCGCGCGACGTGCGCCCGGGCGACATCGTGACGGTGGATAACGGCAGCACGCGCTGGGAAGTGCGGGTGAAGGCCATTGCGGAAGTCCGGGGGTCGGCGCCCGTCGCACAATCGCTGTACGACGAGACAGAAGCCAGTATTCGCGCTCGTGCTGACGAGAGTGAGCGCCGACGTCTATTCCAGGAGCCCGCCGCGCAGATGCACGGGCGCCCGACGAAACGGGACCGGCGGCGTCTCGGCGGCGTTGGCGAGTAGACTTACCGGTTGACGATCCCGATAAGCCGCTCATTTGCGGCTTTTTTCAACGCCTGAATGAACGCCGCCGCTGGCGAAATGCGCAGCGGCGGACGTGAGGTGGAGCGGAGTTTAGCTGTCCCGCGAGACGCGAAACGAACCGGGAGAGCGGCTTCGCGCGCGACGGCAGCGTGTCGCGCGCACCCGGGGCGATCAGCGCGAAGGGATTCCGGTGTTGGACGAATGCACCGGCACGCCCGGCATTTCCACGAAGTGATGCAGCACGGCCCGCACGCCACCATATTCGGTGTCGCGCCGCGTGACTGCGCCGGACAAGCAGATCGTAATCGTTACCGTCGTCACCAACGCAAGGATGAAGACAACAGCCAGTGGCAGCTTCATGATGCGCTCCTGAAAGAACACTACGCCAGACGGGGGGTGTCCGGCGAGCGGCCGGGTCCAGCACGGCACATCCATCAACTGGACCGTAATTCATGTTAGGTCGCAGCAACGGCCGATACAATAGAGGACTCGTAACGCGTGTAACCGGATATTTGCCGGCACGCCGCGCGCACCGACATGGCGCACAGAATGCCCGCCAGCTCTTGAAATCGGTGTGAACGCCCTTACTATCCAAAGGGATTTGAACCGGCGGCGCATCGTCGTGGTGCGCTGCAAGAACCTTTTGACGACTCAAGCTCATGACTGAACAGCAAAACACCCCCGACCAGCCGATTCCGTCTCAGGCCGAAGCGGCCCCGAACGACGCTGCGCTCGAGAACGAAGCGCTGCCCTCGGTCGAGGCGCAGCTTCTGGCGGCACAGGCCGAAGCGGCCAGCCTGCGCGACGACGCGCTGCGTGCCCGCGCCGAGATGGAGAACGTGCGCCGCCGCGCGGAAGACGAAGTGGCCAAGGCTCGCAAATTTGCCGTGGAAAGCTTCGCGGAGAACCTGTTGCCGGTGATCGACAGCCTGGAGGCTGCGGCGGCCGACAAGAGCGGCGACGTAGCCAAGTTGCAGGAAGGCGTTGCCCTGACCCTGCGCCAGTTGGTCTCGGCGCTCGAGCGCAGCAAGGTGACGGTCATCGACCCCGCTGGCGCGAAGTTTGATCCGCATCAGCATCAGGCGATCTCCATGGTGCCGGCCGAGCAGGAGCCGAATACGGTGGTATCGGTGCTGCAGAAGGGGTACCTGATCGCCGATCGCGTGCTGCGCCCGGCGCTGGTGACGGTAGCCGCCGGCAAGTAAACGTGTTGCCATGACATCATGGCAAGCTTAGGTGATTTCAACGACGCAATGGTGGGCGTGCAAGACGTGGAAAGCTGCCGACGTCGGCATCGACGGGGCGGCCGGGTAACGGCAAGCGCAGGATCAGGCAAGGATCAGCGACCATGGCAGGCGAACTTCCGGGCATGACGGCAGTAGACGGCACGGCATTCGAGGTGTTTTCGATGCGCGAGCTAACGACCGAAACGTTCGATGAAGGCCTTCGCGAGGCAGGCGACGCGCTGGCGGTAGTGTTTTTCTGGGGCGTCGATTGTTTCAACTGCGACGTCGCCAAGAAAACCATGCTTGCGCAGCGCGAGGCCATTGAGGCGTTGGGGCTGCGCTGGTTTCATGCCAACGTGTATGCCGATACGGCGCTGGGCAAGCGCTTCGGGCTGCACGGCGTACCCACGTTTTTCTTCTTCCACGAAGGCAAGAAACTGGGCCGGGCGACCGGCTGGCAGGGCCTGCCCCAGTTCCGGCTGGCGGTGGCCGCCGCCCGCGAGAAAATCGCGGCGGCGGGGGGCAAAACCGGACGGCAAGAAGGGTCTTGAAATGCACCGGGCTGCACCCATATGTCGTGCAGATCAATGAGTTGAATGGGCCTCGGGCCCGACAGAAAGACGCAAAGGACGCTAGGAGAAATTCAAATGGGCAAAATTATCGGTATTGACTTGGGCACCACGAACTCGTGCGTGGCCGTCATGGAAGGCAATCAGGTCAAGATCATCGAAAACGCGGAAGGTGCGCGCACCACGCCGTCGATCATCGCCTACATGGACGATGGCGAAATCCTGGTCGGCGCACCGGCCAAGCGCCAGGCCGTGACCAACCCCAAGAACACGCTGTACGCTGTCAAGCGCCTGATCGGCCGTCGCTTCGACGAAAAGGAAGTGCAGAAGGACATCGGCCTGATGCCGTACAAGATCGTCAAGGCTGGCAACGGTGACGCCTGGGTGGAAGTGCGCGACCAGAAACTGGCCCCGCCGCAGATTTCCGCCGAAGTGCTGCGCAAGATGAAGAAGACCGCCGAAGACTATCTGGGCGAGCCGGTCACGGAAGCCGTGATCACGGTGCCGGCATACTTCAACGACAGCCAGCGTCAGGCCACCAAGGATGCCGGCCGCATCGCCGGTCTGGAAGTCAAGCGCATCATCAACGAGCCGACCGCTGCCGCACTGGCTTTCGGTCTGGACAAGAAGGAAGGCGGCGACCGCAAGATCGCGGTGTATGACCTGGGTGGCGGCACGTTCGACATCTCGATCATCGAAATCGCGGATGTGGAAGGCGAGCACCAGTTCGAAGTGTTGTCGACCAACGGCGACACGTTCCTGGGCGGCGAAGACTTCGACCAGCGCATCATCGACTACATCATCGCCGAGTTCAAGAAGGAACAAGGCGTCGATCTGTCGAAGGACGTGCTCGCGCTGCAACGCCTGAAGGAAGCTGCCGAAAAGGCCAAGATCGAGCTGTCGTCGAGCCAGCAGACCGAAATCAACCTGCCGTACATCACGGCCGACGCCTCGGGTCCGAAGCACTTGAACCTGAAGATCACGCGCGCCAAGCTCGAAGCCCTGGTCGAAGAGCTGATCGAGCGCACGATCGAGCCCTGCCGCCTGGCCATCAAGGATGCCGGCGTGAAGGTGAGCGAGATCGACGACGTGATTCTGGTCGGCGGTATGACCCGCATGCCGAAGGTGCAGGAGAAGGTCAAGGAGTTCTTCGGCAAGGAACCGCGCAAGGACGTGAACCCGGATGAAGCCGTGGCCGCAGGTGCCTCGATTCAGGGTTCGGTGCTCTCGGGCGACCGCAAGGACGTGCTGCTGCTCGACGTGACCCCGCTCTCGCTCGGTATTGAAACGCTGGGCGGCGTGATGACGAAGATGATCGCGAAGAACACCACGATTCCGACGAAGCACTCGCAAGTGTTCTCGACGGCGGACGACAACCAGCCGGCCGTGACGATCAAGGTGTATCAGGGCGAGCGCGAGATGGCCGCCGGCAACAAGTCGCTGGGCGAGTTCAACCTCGAGGGCATTCCGCCCGCCGCACGCGGCACGCCGCAGATCGAAGTGACCTTCGACATCGACGCCAACGGTATTTTGCACGTGGGCGCGAAGGACAAGGCGACGGGCAAGGAAAACAAGATTGTCATCAAGGCGAACTCGGGCCTGTCGGACGCCGAGATCGAGCAAATGGTGAAGGACGCCGAGCTCAACGCCGAAGAAGACAAGAAGGCCCGCGAGCTGGCCGACGCCCGTAACCAGGGCGATGCGCTGGTGCACAGCACCCGCAAGGCGCTGACCGAGTACGGCGACAAGATCGAAGCTTCCGAGAAGGCATCGATCGAGGCAGCGATCACGGCGCTGGAAGACGCACTGCGCGGTTCGGACAAGGCAGATATCGATGCCAAGGTCGAAGCGCTGGGTACCGCGAGCCAGAAGCTCGGCGAGAAGATGTACGCCGACATGCAGGCGCAAGCCGGTGCTGCGGGTGCCGCAGGTGCCGAGCAGAGCAAGCCGCATGACGATAACGTCGTCGACGCCGAAGTGAAGGAAGTGGGCGACAAGAAGTAAGGTGTGCATGGCGCGCGGTGCACACCGATGTGCGCCGCGTGTAGGCCGGGTATCGAAGTTCTCTGCGAAGGGAATCTCGACCCGGCTTTTTGCCTGATGGCGACATGCGCCAACATTGGAAAGACTTATGGCCAAACGTGATTACTACGAAGTCCTTGGCGTCGCCAAGAACGCCACCGACGATGAAATCAAGAAGGCGTACCGCAAGCTGGCGATGAAGTACCATCCGGACCGCAATCCGGACAGCAAGGACGCCGAAGAGAAGTTCAAGGAAGTCAAGGAAGCCTACGAGATGCTCTCCGAGGCGGAGAAGCGCGCTGCGTATGACCAGTACGGTCATGCAGGCGTCGACCCGAACATGGGCGGCTTCGGCGGTGCGGGCGGTCAGGGCTTCGGTGGCTTCGCAGATGCGTTCGGCGACATCTTCGGCGACATCTTCGGTCAGGGCGGCCCCGGTGGCGGGCGCGGTGGCCGGGCGGGCCCGCAGGTGTATCGCGGCGCGGATCTTCGCTACAACATGGAGATCACGCTGGAGCAGGCGGCGAACGGCTTCGACACGCAGATTCGCGTGCCGAGCTGGGAAGAGTGCGAAGTCTGCCACGGCAACGGTGCGAAGCCGGGCACGAAGCCCGAAACCTGCCCGACCTGTAACGGTTCGGGTTCGGTGCGCATGTCGCAGGGTTTCTTCAGCATTCAGCAGACCTGTCCGAAGTGCCATGGCACCGGCTCGTACATTCCCGAGCCCTGCACGAACTGCCACGGCTCGGGCAAGATCAAGAAGACCAAGACGCTGGAGATCAAGATCCCGGCAGGTATCGAAGACGGCATGCGTATCCGTTCGTCCGGCAACGGCGAACCGGGTGTGAATGGCGGCCCGGCGGGCGACCTGTATGTGGAAATCCACATCAAGGCGCACAACGTGTTCGAGCGCGACGGCGACGATCTGCATTGCCAGATGCCGATTTCGTTTGCGACAGCGGCCCTTGGCGGCGACATCGATGCCCCTACGTTGCACGGCAAGGCGACCTTCGAGGTACCGGAAGGCACGCAAACGGGCAAGACGTTCCGCTTGCGCGGCAAGGGCATCAAGGGCTTGCGCGCGAGCTATCCGGGCGATCTGTACGTGCATGTGCAGGTGGAAACGCCGGTCAAGCTCAACGACACGCAAAAGCAAATGCTGCGTGACTTCGATGCATCCCTCAAGGAAGGCGGCGCGCGTCACAGCCCGCAGTCGAAGGGCTGGTTCGATCGCGTGAAGCAGTTCTTCGAGTAATTTCATGCAAAGTGAAGCGCCCTTGGCCGCATTCGCGCTGTTGGACGACAGCGCGGACCCGGCCGGCGGGGCGCGTCTGTATACCGGGCTCGTACGCGAGGTGACTTGCGACGAGCCCGGTGTGCTTTCCGACGCGCTTCGCGAAGTGGAAGATGCCACGCGTCACGGTCTGCATGCCGTGCTGCTGACCGACTACGAATTCGGCGTGCGTCTGGGGGGCGTGCATACGGTGACGACGCGTCGCGCGCCGGGCCAGTTTCGTGCACTGCTGTTCCGTGAGTTGCAGCGGCTTGACGCCACGCAGACACAGGTGTGGTTGTCGCAACAGGAAGCCGCATGTGCCGGGGAGGGGGCGTTGGCTGCGAGTGCGACGCGCGTGCCAGGCGGCAGCAGCAACGGCATTCGCCCGCCCGGCGTTGCCGGCGTGGCGGCGCTGCAAAGCGATGTCAGCGACGCCGCATTCGACGACGCCATCGCCCGGATTCACGAGTGGCTCTCGCAGGGCGAGTGCTACCAGATCAACTACACGTACCGCCTGAATTTCGACGCCTTCGGCTCGCCCGTCGCGTTGTATCGCCGTTTGCGCGCGCGTCAGCCGGTGCCGTACGGTGCCCTCGTGATGTTGCCCGGTGCCCGGAACGTGGCGGGCCGCGCCATCCTCTCGCTTTCCCCTGAGCTGTTTCTGCGTCATTCTCGCGGACGAATCGAAGCGCGGCCGATGAAGGGTACGGCCCCGGCCTGTGGCGACGCGTCGGAAGACGCCAAACGTAGCGCTGCGCTCGCTGCCGATGAGAAGAATCGCGCCGAGAATCTGATGATCGTCGATCTGTTGCGCAACGATCTCGGTCGTATTGCGACATCGGGTTCGGTCAAGGTGCCGAAGCTCTTCGAGGTGACGCGCTTCGCGAGCGTGTTGCAGATGACGTCGACCGTCACGGCGATGCTGCCGTCGGCAACGTCGTTGGCCGACGTTCTGCGCGCGCTGTACCCCTGTGGCTCGATCACCGGCGCGCCGAAGCACCGCACCATGCAACTGATCGGCGAACTTGAATCGTCGCCGCGCGGGTTGTACACGGGCGCTATCGGCTGGCTCGATGCGCGTGAAGACGACCCGCAAGCGCTTGGCGACTTCTGTCTGTCCGTCGCCATTCGAACGCTGGAACTCGATGCTCCCGGGGCCGGAGGACTGCGGCGCGGCCGACTCGGTGTCGGCGCAGGGATCGTACTCGACAGTAAAGCCGAAGAGGAGCGCGAAGAGTGCAAGCTCAAGGCACGGTTCCTGAGCGCGCTGGATCCGGGCTTCGAACTCTTCGAGACGATGCAGGCGACGCGTGGCGGCGGTGTGGCACATCTCGAGCGTCATCTCGCACGTCTGGCAGCCTCGGCGACGTATTTCGGCTTCCGTTTCGACGGCGCGGCGTTACGCGCACAACTCGATGCCGTTCTCGCCGCCCTTGTGGATGACACCGTTTACCGGGTGCGTTTGGCGCTTTCGCACGATGGCACGGCGGCCATTACGCATGCCGTATTGGCGCCGCTGCCGCATGCAAGCGTGACCGTGCTGCTCGCCGACGATGCCAGTGTCACGCGAGCGGCAGCTTTGTTCCTGCGTCACAAGACCACCGTGCGTGCGCAATACGACGCCGCGTGGCGTGAGGCAGAAACGAAGGGCGCCTTCGACGTGCTGTTCTTCAACGAGCGGGGTGAGTTGACCGAGGGCGGGCGCAGCAACGTATTCGTCAAGCGCGGCGGAATCTGGATGACGCCGCCATTGTCGTCCGGCGTGTTGCCGGGGGTGATGCGCGGTGTGATCCTCGACGATCCGGCATGGGCGGCGGTGGAGACTGTGCTGACGCGAGACGATGTCGCGAACGCGCAGGCGATTGTCGTGTGCAACGCTTTGCGAGGCGCACTTCCTGCGATCGTCGCGCCGGCCGCAGACGCATAACGCCGGTCAGGTACGAGCGTCAGTCATCTTCCCGGAGGGAAACCGCGCCACGCGGTTTGTGCATTGGACCGCACAGCGCTCCATTGGGAAAATTCTCAATGGAGCGTACTTCTACCCCTCCGCGTCATGCGGGGTTTTTCACGTCTTTCGCCATCGGTCGTGGTTGCCTGAGCGGCCCGTATTTCACAGATTTGCGTGGCAGTCTTGCCGGGAAAATAGATCCCTCTCAAGTGAAAGTCGACTTCCTTCCACAGTCATTGGCGCGTCGGGGAGTCGGCGTGACCACCCATTTTTCGCACAGAATCCTTTGAGCCGGCGTCCGATGTTTGTTTGACTCTAGGAGCGAAAAACATGAACGAGAACGATCTGGAACTGCAGCTTAACGAAGACCAGATTCGCCATATTCAGGCGATGACCGGACAGCGTATCGGGGCGATTCGAGTGGTGTCGAATTTCCCGGGACTTCAAGGAATACAGGGTGCGCAGGGCGTGCAAGGTGTTCAGGGCATGCAAGGCGCGCAAGGTATGCAGCCTCAGGGTGTGCAAGGCCCGCAGGGCGTGCAGGGGGTTCAGGGGATGCAAGGCCCGCACGGTATGCAGGGTGCTCAGGGCATGCAAGGGCCCCAGGGATATCAGCACGCGCAAGGCATGCAAGGCGTTCAAGGCATGCAGGGTCCGCAGGGATACCAGAACGCCCAAGGTGTGCAAGGCCCGCAAGGCATGCAAGGCGTTCAAGGCATGCAGGGCCCGCAGGGATACCAGCACGCCCAAGGTGTGCAAGGCCCGCAAGGCATGCAAGGCGTTCAAGGCATGCAGGGTCCGCAGGGCTATCAGCACGCCCAAGGAGTGCAAGGCCCGCAAGGCATGCAAGGGGTTCAAGGCATGCAGGGTCCGCAGGGATATCAGCACGCCCAAGGAGTGCAAGGCCCGCAAGGCATGCAAGGCGTTCAAGGCATGCAGGGTCCGCAGGGATATCAGCACGCCCAAGGAGTGCAAGGCCCGCAAGGCATGCAAGGCGTTCAAGGCATGCAGGGTCCGCAGGGATATCAGCACGCCCAAGGAGTGCAAGGCCCGCAAGGCATGCAAGGCGTTCAAGGCATGCAGGGTCCGCAGGGATATCAGCACGCCCAAGGAGTGCAAGGCCCGCAGGGCATGCAAGGGGCTCAAGGCATGCAGGGCCCGCAGGGATACCAGCACGCCCAAGGTGTGCAAGGCCCGCAGGGCATGCAAGGCGTTCAAGGCATGCAGGGTCCGCAGGGATACCAGCACGCCCAAGGTGTGCAAGGCCCGCAAGGCATGCAAGGGGTTCAAGGCATGCAGGGCCCGCAGGGATACCAGCACGCCCAAGGCGTGCAAGGCCCGCAAGGTGTTCAGGGCCCGGAGCAGGTTCAGGGCATTCAAGGCGCCCAGGGACTGCATTGATCGTAATGCCGCCGTCTGCGGCGCGAGAGTGTGTAGAGGGTTTGCGCGCGCTCGCGGCCGTTGACTAATGGTGCGGCTCGGCGGTCGATTCGCCGGGCCGCAAATCCCATGATCCTGATGAGGTATCGCTTTCGATAGCTCGTACTGGAGTTGCGATCATGTCGTCAACCCTCATGAACCTGTCGGCGGAGCAACGCGCAAAGCTGTTCGACGCCACAGGCGCGCCATTGCGCAGACTTCGTATCGATGCGGTTAGCGGCACTGCGCAGGCGATCGACGGCCATTGCCACCGGTGTCTGCTCACCGAGGACTTGCCTGGCGTTCATATCGCCCCGGACGGCATCTGCGATGCTTGTCACGCGTTCGCAGAGGAATCCGCGCGCGGCGATTACACGCAGCGCAAACTGCTCGATGTGGTGGCCGCATGCCGGGGCTCGGGCACACCGGATTGCGTGCTGGCGTACTCGGGAGGAAAGGACAGCGCTCTGACGTTACTGCTTGCCGTGAAGGAGCTGGGCCTGCACCCGATTGCCGTGCTCGTCGACAACGGATTCATCCCCGATGAAGTCAAGACCAATGCGTCGTCGTTCTGTGCTCAGTTCGGCGTCTCGCTCGTGATCGAACGGATCGATATTCGCAGGATTGCCCGCGAATCGCTTCAGTCGAGTTCAGGGCGTATTCCCTGTTCCTCGTGTATCAGCGGAGTCTTTGCCGCGATGGCGAAAACCTGCCGGTCGCTCAATCTCCGCCTCATTCTCAGCGGGCATCGATTCCCGCCGCTTGCCTATCCCGTAAGTGGTTTCACGAAGCGCGAAGCGGACAACGGCTTCATCTGCGCTTCGCCGCTGCTCGCCAGACAACTCACTGAAGCAGAGCAAATGCAATGGATTCGGGAGGCGGGCTGGAAACCGGTAGCGATGGCCGGCAACACGTCGAACTGCAAGCTGATCGGTGTGGTGGAGCAGCATCTCTACGACGTCCAGGGCTTTAATCCGCACATCTACGAGGTTTCGAAGGAAATTCGAGCCGGCTTCTATGACCGCCGTGTGGGTTTCGGGAAAGTCGAACGTCCGGAGATCACGCCGGAGCATCGGCAATGGGTGCTTGACCGGATGCAAGCCGATACCCCAGAGGTCTCTGATAAACCAGAGTGAGTCACATGCACGATTCCATCATTGTTACCGACAACTTCTATCGCGACCCGAACGATGTCCGGACGTTTGCACTGGATCAGGCGTTCACGGTAAAGGGAAACTATCCCGGCGCCCGCACTGGGCCATTCCTGCATGACGGCGTGATGGACGCTATCCAGCATATCGTCAAGTCGCCGATTACGTATTGGCCGCCGGACACGTACAACGGCGCGTTTCAATACAGCGTCAAGCAGGACACGACATGGGTGCATGCGGATCACACCACCGTATGGTCCGGCGTGGTCTACCTTACACCGGACGCCCCCCCTCAGGCCGGAACAGCGTTCTACCAGCATAACGAAACGGGCTTCGATCTCTACCCAGACGACGAAAGGCAGCGCGCGTCGTGCGATGCCGACGCCACCGCCTGGGAGCGCTGGACGGTGACCGACCGGATTGCCAACCGCTTCAATCGCCTGATCTTGTTTCGGGGGCGTCGCTTCCATGCGAGTCAGGGACATTTCGGCGACTGCAAGGAGAACGGTCGTTTGTTTCAGACATTCTTTTTCAACACGCACTCCTAATTCGTATCTTCCCACCTGAAGGAGGCAATGAGATGGCAGCTTCGGAACTGTTTTTCCCAGTGGGGTCGCTCGGTCTGAGCAAGGAGCAATCGGCGAAGATCAAGACGGCGTTCGGACATGAGGTCGAGAGCGTGCCGTTGTATCGCGTGGTGCCTGTGTCATCCGAAGACCGCTTCGTGCCGTTGGCCGACGTGCCGGGATTGCCGGGCATACTCGTTCATTACGGCAACGCGGCGGCACCGGCCGGCACCAACATCATTGCGTCGGTGATTTCGGATATGGCAAGGGGAACCGATGACTCGGCGGTATTCGCCGCGCATACAAAGCTCATGGCGCCGCATCCGGACGACGGTGTCGCCAAAGCGCGCGCGCCTGCGGCCGGTAAAGCGAAGTGAATTGACGCCCCCGTCTCGATGACCACGCACAGTGGCGATAAGGACGATGTCGCGTCAGGCGGTGCGGGCGATCTTCTGGTGATGGTCAAGGTCGCCGAGCGCTGCAATATCGATTGCGACTATTGCTACATGTACCGGGGTGTTGATCAAGGTTGGCGGCAGCGCCCCAAATTCCTGAGCGAACCTCATCTCGACCAGTTGGTCGAGCGTCTGATCGAGCACCGCCACGCGTTCCCCGCGGCAAGAATGACGTTGGAGATTCACGGAGGAGAGCCGCTG
Organism: Pandoraea apista; assembly: GCF_001465595.2. Taxonomy (NCBI): domain Bacteria; kingdom Pseudomonadati; phylum Pseudomonadota; class Betaproteobacteria; order Burkholderiales; family Burkholderiaceae; genus Pandoraea; species Pandoraea apista. Next base: position 1,210,773 of record NZ_CP013481.2, read on the forward strand.
TTGCTCGGCAAACGCCGCACGGCCCGATTCTTCGAACATTTGCGAAATCGATTGACCGAAGCCGAGTTGGCCATCGTGACGCAAAGCAACGGTGTGTTAATAGACACGGCCTGGCTGGATCTGTATGCCGAGTTTGGCGCCACACTCGGAATCAGCTGCGATGGCCCTCCCGCGCTGCATGATCGGCATCGATACGATTTCGAGAAGCAAGGAACTGGGGCGCGTGTCGAGCAGGCGATTCGCCTGTGCCTCTCCTACCCGCAGTCGCGGCGCGTGTTCAATGGCGTGCTGGCTGTCATCGATCCCAACAACGATCCGGTCAGAATCCTCGACTACTTTCGCGCATTGGGGTTGAGCGACGTGGACTTTCTCTTGCCCGATGCCAACTTTGCCGCCCCTCCACGGCACATTCAGGCGTATACGCACGCGCGTCTGCTGGCTTTCCTGTGTCGAGGGTTCGACGCGTGGTGGGCTCTCGACGACCCGGCGTTTCACGTGCGCATCTTTGAAACGTTCATCCGGGGGGTACTGGGCCGTCGTTCCGAACTCGATGCATTTGGTGGCGCGTTGGCGCCGATCGCCGTGGTCGAGAGTGACGGCGGATATCGGTTGCTGGACGTACTTTCCATCTGCAAGACCGATGCGAGTTACACGGGACTGGGTCTCGAGACGCATGCGCTTCAGGACTTCGTCGACCTCGCGCGCACTCGCTATCCAGAGGTTCACGCGGCCTGTCGTCAGTGTGATGCGTTTGTCGCGTGCGGTGGCGGCTACGTCGCCCATCGCTTCGATGGCGAAAGTTACGACAATCCCAGCTTCTATTGCAACGCGTTAGTCGGCTTCTATCGACATGTGCGTGCACGCGTGAACAACCTCTCGAAAGCAACGCGGCTCAAATAAGCCGGGGACATTCAACGACGGGCGCGACATCCACGCGCCCGCGATGTGCCGAATTTTCAGCTTCCCTGGCGCGCCGCCATCTGCGGCACGAACAGATCGCTCCACTTTGCCGGACGCGTCTTGATCGTGCCCGCACGGCCCATGAACTCCACGTACTGCATCAAGCCGTTCGGGGTTGTGGTGAATTGCAGGCCCGGATCGGCGAGCATCTGCTCGATCTCGGCTTGCGGCAGATTCATCTTCGATACCCGCAGGAACGTCTTCGCCGCGCCCACGCGATCTTTCGCGATGTAGGCGGCCGCCTCTTCCTGTGCATCCAGAATCGCCTGTACCAGCTTCGGATTCTGCACGGTGAACTGCTTCGGCGCGAAGACCACGTCGATGGTGATATTGCCGAGCACATCGGTGGAATTCAGCACGCGCTTGATCCGCGGGTCCTTCAGTTCCTGATACGAGAACGGCGGCGAGGTGAAGTGCGCGGTGATTTCCGTTTTGCCCGAGAGCAACGCGCTCAGGGCTTCCGGGTGGCTCAGGCTAACCGTCTGAGGATCGAGTTTTGCGTAGTTCTCGATGCCGAACGTCTTCGCCACGGCCATTTGCAGCAGCACCGCAGAGAGCGACGTCTTGATGCCCGGAATCGCGATCTTGTCCTTCGGCGTGAAGTCCTTGAGCGACTTGATGTTCGGGTTGTTCGTATTGAGCCAGAGCGGGCCAGTCGAGAGCGCCGACAGCCCGATCACTTCCGAGCGCGGAATGCCATGCGCCTTCGACCAAAGCGTGACGAAGCCCGGCGCGCCCGTACCGGCGACATCGAGATTGCCGGCGAGCATTGCGTCGTTGATCACGTTGCCGCCGTCGAGAATCGTCCACGTGGTCTTCACGTCGCCCAGCCCCAGCGCCTTCGCATGCTTCTCGACGAGTTGCTGGTCGCGCATGACCATCAGCGGCAGATAGAGAATGCCGTAGCCATGCGAGAGGCGCACAGTGTTGGCTTCGGCGTGGGCGGTGTTGCCGAGCGTGGTGAGGGCCGTGGTGGCGGCGAGCGTGAGGGCACTTGCCCAGCGAGCAAAATGGCGTCGGTTCATGGTGTTGTCGTCTCCGGATAGTTCGAATTATTCATGCCCCCGCAGGGGCGTCAATCAGACGCGGCCGCAAATTTGCGCGTCAGCGCGGCGATCAGTGCTGCATTCCCCAGCGATGCAGCGTGCGTTTCTCGATGCGGGCGAACAGCAGATTCTCGACGGCAAGCCCGATCAGAATCACGAAGAACAGTCCCGCGAAGACGTTGGCCGTCTCCAGCGAGTTGCGGTTCTCGAAGATGTACCAGCCGAGGCCACCCGAGCCCGAGGACACCCCGAACACGAGTTCTGCCGCGATCAGCGTGCGCCACGCAAAAGCCCAGCCCACTTTCAGGCCGGTGAGAATGCTCGGGAACGCGGCCGGAATGAGCACATGCTGAACCAGGGCGAAGCGCTTGAGCCCGTAGTTCTGACCGACCATGCGCAGCGTTTTCGACACGCCGCGAAAGCCGCTGTGCGTGTTGAGCGCCACGGCCCACAGGACCGAATGCACGAGTACGAAGATCACGCTGCCGTTGCCGAGCCCGAACCAGATCAGGGCGAGCGGCAGCAGCGCAATGGCCGGCAGCGGGTTGAACATGGCGGTCAGCGTCTCGAGCAAGTCGTTGCCGATTTTCGAGCTGATGGCCACGGTGGTGAGCACCGCGGCGAGTGCAATGCCAATGCCGTAGCCGACGAGCAGTGTCTTGAGCGAGATCGCGGCACGCAGCAGCAGCACACTGCTTGTCAGGCCGCTCGCGAATGCGCCAACGGTGTCGGTGAAGCTCGGGAACAGCAGCGCGTTGTCGAGCCAGCGGCCGTAAATTTCCCAGATGATGGCGAGCACGCACAGAATCACGGTCTTGCGCAGCCAGCTAAGACGGTAGAGCGTTTCGAAGGTCGAGAGCGGACGCTGGATCGACGACAGTTCGGCAGGCGTGGGCTCCAGTACGATTTCTGGCCGGTACACTGGCTCGATGGGCGCTTGCGCAGACGACGTAGGGTGTTGCGAGGCGATGGCGTTCATGAGCGTCTCCTCAGTGGGCCGCGAACAGCAGTTGATCGATGCGCGTCTCGAGCGCGCTCTGGTGGGCCGTGCCGAGCTGCTCGGGCGAAATGCTGTTGAGTTCGGCCTTGACCTGACCGGGATGGGGCGAGAGCAGCAGAATGCGCGTGCCGATACGGATCGCTTCGTCGATACCGTGCGTGACAAACAGCACGGTAAAGCGCGTGTCGTCCCACAGGCGAAGCAGTTCGTCCTGCATCTTGCGGCGCGTGAGGGCATCCAGAGCAGCGAAAGGCTCGTCCATGAGCAGGACATCGGGCTCCATCGCCATGCCTCGCGCGATGGACACACGTTGCTTCATGCCGCCGGAGAGCGTATGCGGATAACTGTCGATGAATTTCGCCAGCCCGACTTTCTCGATGTAATGGGCGGCACGCTCGGCAGCGTCACGCCCCTTCAGGCGGCCGCTCGCGGTGAGTGCGAATTCCACGTTCTGACGCACGGTCTTCCACGGCAGCAACTGATCGAACTCCTGAAAGACCATCATGCGATCGGGGCCAGGCTCGGTGATCGTGCGGCCCTTGAGGCGGATCTCGCCGTGCACCGGGGGCAAATATCCGCCGATAGCCTTGAGCAAGGTGGATTTGCCGCAGCCGGACGGGCCAAGCAGCACGAACCGGTCGCCCGGGTAGACATTGAAACTCACTTGCTGCGCGGCGGTGACGAGGTAGTCGTCGGTCTTGTATTGCAGCGTGACGTGGTCGATTTCGAGCAATGGCGGCACTGCGGGCGCAATTGTCCCGGCAGCGCCCGCAAGGGGGGCGTTTTGCATTGCGTGTCTCCTGATGGATGCTTTTATAATCGGCTCGATACTAAGCAGCGAAGCTGTAACGAAGCTGACACGCTGCTCAGGTGGCCCCCCAATTCAGGGGAAACACCGAGGAAGTTGCCGGCGATTTCCGAGAGAATCGCGGGCAGGCGCCGGGAAATTCGCGGCGGTGCGGTGTACGGGGAAAACGCCTCGCGTCCGGCGACAGGCGAAGAAGGAGACTCAGGAACCATGCGCATCATGCTGGTGGAAGACACCGCCGATGTCGCCGAAGCGATTGCCACCCAGTTGCGCAGGCTTGGCCATGCGCTCGATTGCGAGTCGGACGGTGCGGCTGCGGCGGCACGCATCGGTGACGATTACGACCTGCTGATCCTCGACGTCATGCTGCCGCACGTCGATGGTTTCGAGTTGCTCAAACGTGTGCGTGAGCGCGGCCTGTCGACTCGCGTGCTGATGCTTACGGCTTGCGCCGAGATCGAAGAGCGCGTGCGCGCGCTCGATCTCGGGGCAGACGATTACCTTACCAAACCCTTCGACTTCCGCGAGTTGGAAGCGCGCGTGCGTGCGCTCATGCGCCGCACCGGGCAAGACGCGACGAACCGGCTGACATGCGCCAATCTCTCGCTCGATCGCAAGAGTCGCGGCGTTGAAATCGACGGACAACCGATCGAACTCACGCGCCGCGAAGTCACCCTGCTGGAGATCCTCGCGGCGCGACCGGGGCGCATCTTCGGCAAGGACGAACTCATGGATCGCCTCTACGGCGACGAGCCCGCGCCGAACGCAAACGCCATCGAGCAATATGTCGCCCGGCTGCGCAAGAAGCTCGCGGCAGCGCAATTCCAGATTCGCACGTTGCGCGGGCTGGGCTACCAACTCGTGCTGTCATGATCGTTCCCGGCCGGTCACTGTATCTGCGGCTGGTGGTGCGCATGGGCGCCGTGCTGGCGTTCGCGGTGGCGGCGGTGTTGCTCGGTATCTGGTTCTCGACACGCTCGGCCGTCGACCGGGCGTATGACCGCTGGCTGCTCGGCAGCGCGCTGCAAGTGGCGGAGAACACCTGGTATCAGAATGGCGAAGTGAATGTCGACGTGCCGCTCGCGGCGTTTTCCGCACTCGCGCCGGGCGATCAGATCTTCTACACCGTGCTCGATCCGAATGGCCGGTCGGTGGCTGGCGATTCCGAATTCCGTCCGGTTATTCCCTGGGACAAACTGGCCGATGGCCCTGTCGTTGTCGACGGTACGTATCAGGAGATGCCGATCCGCATCGCCATCGTCGGACGTCGCATGCCGGTGGCCGCCCCGCATCCGTGGGCCGTGGTGGCGCTTGCGCATACCCAGAACGCCCGGGTGCGATTCACGCGCGGGCTGGCCGACAATACGCTACTCATCACCATTGCCACCGGGGGGCTGACAATGCTCGCTGCACTATGGACGCTGCGTCAGGCGCTGCTGCCGCTCAAGCAGATCGAGGCGGCGCTTCGGGCGCGCGACTCGAACGATCTTGCGCCACTGGCGGTGACCGTGCCCGCCGAAACGCTGGCACTCGTGGGGGCGATCAACGACTTCATGCATCGGCTCGCGGCATCGCGCGCGCTGATGCGTCGCGTGATCGGCGACGCGGCCCATCAACTGCGCACGCCCGTGACGGCGCTTACCGCGCAGGCGGAAATGCTGACGCAGACGCAGGATGAAACCGCCCGCGAGATACACCTTGCACGTATTCAGAAGCAGGCGCGCGGGCTTGGCGGCCTTATTCATCAACTGATCAATCACGCGATGGTGCAGCACCGTGCCGACAGCGTGGCGCCTGTACCGGTCGATCTGAACGAGTTGTTGCAGGCCGCGATGCGTGAGACGCTTTCCTACGCGACGCGCGATATCGATGTCGCCCTGAATGCGCCGGACACGCCTTGTATGATCCTGGGCGATCCGCTGAGCCTGCGCGAAGCGATCAAGAACGTGCTGGTCAATGCGCTGGCCTATGGCGCGCCGCATCGGCTTCATGTCGACGTGACGAGTGCGGAAGATCGATGGCGTTTGCGCTTTTTCGATGACGGGCCGGGCATTCCGGAGGCGGAGTGGCAGCGCGTACGCACCCCTTTCTCTTCTCGCGCGGACGGTCGCGAAGGAGCAAGTCTGGGGTTGGCGATGGTTGCCGAAGTGATTCATGCGCACGGCGGCAAGATGGGGTTCGAGCGCGTGGAAGGCGAAGGCTTTGCCGTGGTGCTGACCCTGCCGATGGCAGCAGGCTGACCGCTCGACGAGCGGCTCGCAGGGACCTGCGCGGATTTCACGGTGTCGCGAGACGGGACTGAGCCCACTCACCAATGAAAAAGCGGTTCGTCTCCGAACCGCTTTTTTGTCACCGCACGGTGTTCAGCGCAACGCTCAGAACGAATGCTCCTGCGTCGGGAACGTGCGGTGCTTGACTGCCTGAACATACGCTTCGATGGCCGCAGCAATGCTCGGCTGGCCGTCCATGAAGTTCATCGAGAACTTCGGCGACTTGCCCGGGAACACGCCCAGCATGTCCTGCAACACGAGCACTTGTCCATCGCACTCGGGACCGGCGCCGATGCCGATGGTCGGCATTGTCGGCAATTCGGGTGTCACGCGAGCCGCGAGGGCGGCCGGAATCGCTTCGAGCACGACCAACTGCGCGCCGGCCGCTTGCAGCGCACGCGCGTCGTCGAGCAAACGCGCCTGTGCGGCGTCTTCCCGTGCCTGAACCTTGAAGCCGCCGAACGCGTGCACCGATTGCGGCGTGAGCCCGAGGTGGGCGCACACGGGAATGCTGCGTTCGACCAGAAAGCGCACGGTCTCCGCGAGCCATTCGCCGCCTTCGATCTTCACCATTTGCGCACCGGCCTGCATGACGGACACGGCGCTCTGATAGGCCTGTTCCTTCGTGCCGTACGTGCCAAACGGCAAATCGGCGAGCACCACCGCCTTGTTGACGCTGCGCGCCACGCACTCGGTGTGATAGCAGATGTCTCGCAGCGTGACGGGCAGCGTGGTGCGCTGGCCCTGAATCACGTTGCCGAGCGAGTCGCCAACGAGAATGGCATCGACGCCCACACGGTCGAGCAGTGCGGCGAAACTCGCGTCGTAAGCGGTGAGCATGGCGATCTTCTCGCCACGTTCGCGCATCTGGGCAAGTCCGGGAACGGTCACGGCCTTGCGATTGGATTCTTGCAGATAACTCATGTCAGCCTCGGTTCAGGAGGGTCCGCTGGCGCAACGTGCGTGGCCAGAGATGGTCAGGGGCGCGCACCCTTGACGAAGACTTCCTTGCGTCCGCGCATCTGATCGATGCGTTCGACCAGCAAGGCGAAGTCGCTGTCGTTGTGTGCCGGGTCGAATTGTTCCGTGTCGACAGTCAATACCGGCGCAGCGGCGTAATGATAGAAGAATTCACCGTAGATGTCGCACAGTGCGCGAAGATAGGTGTCGGGAATCTGTTGTTCCATCGGGATCGCGCGCTTCTGAATGCGCGCGAACAACGTCTCTGGACTCGCTTGCAGATGAATCACGAGATCGGGCGCACGGTGCGGCCGCTCGATATGCGCGACGAGCTTGTGGTACAAGGCCAGTTCGTCGGCGGCGAGCGTAAGTCGTGCAAACAGCCCGTCCTTCTCGGGAAGGAAGTCGGTGAAGATCGGCTTGCCGTCGATATCGCGTCGCGCGATTTCCGTTGCCTCGTCTACGCGTTGCAGGCAGAAGGACAACTGCGCGGGCAGCGCAAAGCGCGCACTGTCGCGATAGAAACGTTCGAGAAAGGGATTGAGTGCCGGCTGCTCGAGCATCAGATCGGCGCCGGCGGCATCGGCCAGGCGACGCGCGAGCGATGTTTTGCCAACCCCGATCGGACCTTCGACGGCCAGATAGCGGAAACGCCCGAGAACGGGCGATCTCATGAGGCGTAGGCCCGCTTCGTCGGGCAGCAGCACTGCTCGACACGCTCGATGCGCTGGTCGGCGACATCGGCCAGCAGAGCGCTCACGCGCCCCACGCCGGGAATTTCAAGGTCGGGAGCAAGATCCGCGAGCGGGCGCAGCACGAAGGCGCGCAGCGCAATGCGCGGATGCGGCACAACCAAATCGGGCTCTGCAATGCACTCGTTACCATATAGCAGCAGATCGAGGTCGAGAGTGCGCGGCGCATTTTTATATGGCCGCTCACGCCCGAAATGCAGTTCGATCTTCAGACACAGCGTGAGCAATTGGCGGGCGCTCAGACTCGTCTCGACGGCGACGGCGCAGTTGAGATAGTCGTCACCGCTCGACTCGACGGGGGCGGTGCGATACAAGTCGGATTTGGCCGTGATAGTGACGCCAATCTGCTGTGCGAGACAGACAATGGCGTCCTTGATCGCTTGGCGGGCGTCGCCGAGATTTGCGCCGAGCCCGATATAGGCAACAGTCATGAAGCACCTTCGGAACCATGCTGTCGCGATGATACCCGCTTGCCCTGATTCTCGCTGGTAGCGTTCTCATTACCGCCACCGCCGTCTCCACGTTCGCCGCCCGAACCTTCACCGCTGCCGCCGCTACCCGACGGTTTGCGACGACGCCGACGGCGCTTCGCGGCCGGCGTGGTGCTGCCCGAGCCGCTGCCCTGCGTGAGCAGTGCGTCGCGCGTGGCGCCGTCGCCTTCGAGGAAGTCCGTCCACCACTGACCGACTTCGGCCGGGACTTCACCCGACTCGCAACGCAGCAGCAGAAAGTCGTAACCGGCGCGCAGGCGCGGGTGCTCCAGCAGACGCAGCGGCGTGCGGCCCACGCGCTTGTCCAGCCGCACCTGCAAGCCCCAGATTTCCTTCATGTCGGCGACGAAACGGCGCTGGATCGCCAGCTTGCCGGTTTGCGCGTCGAGCACGTCGTCCATTGCAAGATGCAACGCCGGAATCGGGTACTCGCCCGCACTTTGATAGGCCTGCCACTTTTCCAGCACCAGATGCCACAGGAGTGCGGCGAACAGGAAACCCGGCGAAACCGGTTTGCCTGCGCGGATGCGTGCGTCGGTGTTGGCGAGCGCCAGCGTGACGAACTTCTCGCCCAGCGGTTGCTCCAGCACCACGTCGAGCAACGGAAGCAAGCCGTGATGCAGCCCCTGCGTGCGCAGTTGCTGCACACATGCCCAGGCATGGCCCGAGAGCAGCAGCTTGAGCATTTCGTCGAACAGACGCGCCGCCGGCACGTTGTCGATGAGCGGCGCCAATTGCGGAATCGGTGCTGCCGTAGCGTCGTCGATCTTGAAGCCGAGCTTGGCCGCGAAACGCACCACGCGCAGCATGCGCACAGGGTCTTCGCGGTAGCGCGTGGCCGGATCGCCGATCATGCGCAGCACGCGCTTCTGAATGTCTTCCCAGCCGTGGTGATAGTCGTGCACCGTCTGGGCCGCCGGGTCGTAGTACATGGCGTTGACGGTGAAGTCGCGCCGCGCCGCGTCTTCGTCCTGCTCACCCCAGACGTTGTCGCGCAGCACACGGCCTGATTCGTCGGTCACGTGCGTCTTGCGGTCGAGTTCGCCTTTTTTCGGACGACGTGTGCCGATCTGCTCGCTGTCGACCGCTTCGACCAACGCCCGGAACGTGGAGGTCTCGATGATCTCCTGTCCGAACTGCACATGCACGATCTGGAAGCGGCGGCCGATGATGCGCGCGCGGCGGAACAGGCGCTGGACCTGTTCGGGCGTGGCGCTCGTCGCGACGTCGAAGTCCTTCGGGGCGATGCCCAGCAGCAGGTCGCGTACGGCGCCGCCAACGATGAAGGCCTTGAAGCCGGCTTGCTGGAGTGTGTCGGTCACGCGAACGGCATTCTTCGAGAGCAGGCTCGGATCGATGCCGTGGACCTTGACGGGAATGACGACCGGCACACCGGTGGCGGGCGGGTTGCCCGCACCGCTATCGGTCTGGCCGTCTTTGCCCAGCAGTTTCTTGATGAGTTTGCGGATCACTGGAACAACTCGAGAATGGGCCAGCGACGCGACAGCGCGATGCCGCGCAGCGCCTCATCGGGGTTCGTTGCCACCGGATGGTTCACTTTCTCCATCAGGGGGACGTCGTTGGCGGAATCGCTATAGAAAAATGCGTGGTCGAAATCGCTCCACGTCTTGCCCAGGCTTGCAAGCCAGGCTTCGGTGCGTGTGATCTTGCCCTCGCGGAAGCTCGGTGTGCCGACGTATTCGCCGGTATAACGCGCGTTCGGATCGCCGCCGGCAGTGGCCGGTTCGGTGCCGATCAGGTGATCGATACCGAACGCCCTGGCGATCGGGCGTGTGACGAACGTGTTGGTCGCCGTCACGATGGCGCACAGGTCGCCCGCGTTGCGGTGCACGTCGAGCAGTTCGAGCGCTTCGGGACGGATATGCGGCAGGATCGACTCTTCCATGTACTGCGCATGCCACGCATCGAGCTGGTCGCGCGGGTAGCGTGCGAGCGGCGCGAGACAGAAACGCAGATAGGCCGGCATATCGAGCCGGCCTGCACGGTAGTCCTGATAGAAGGCCTCGTTGGCCTGCGCGTACGAGTCACGCTCGACCGCGCCCTGGCGCACGAGGAAACGGCCCCATTCTTTGTCGCTGTCGGTAGGCAGCAGGGTGTGGTCGAGATCAAAGAGAGCTAAATTGGTCATTGCGCGAATTTTACCTGAAGCCAGGGGTTGCCTAGTTTTTACCGTCGGGGGTGGCAGGATCGGTGTGGGTGAGCATCTGGCGCAGCAACGGTAAGGTGACCGCGCGCTTTTGCTCCATCGAAAAGCGGTCCAGGCGGTCGAGCAATGCCATCAGACTCGACATGTCGCGCTGGAAGTGAGTGAGCAGGTAAGCCGGCACGTCGGCCGCCAACTGCAAGCCGCGCTCACGGGCGGCGTTCTGCAACGCCTGTTTCTTGCCGTCGTCGTCGAGTCCCACAATGTGAAATACGAGACCCCAACCGAGTCGGGTGCGCAAATCTTCGCGCAGCGGCATGTCGACCGGAGGCTGCGAACCCGCCGCCACGAAGGCGCAATGCGGGCGGGCGCGTGTCTCGTTGAACAGGTTGAACGCGGCAATCTGTTGCGTGGGCGAGAGATTGTCGCAATCGTCGACGCAATAGACCGTACTCGCTTCGTCGAACGTGAAGGCTGCCAGCGGGCTGTTCGGACGCAGATAGCGGGCGCTTGGGCCGACGGCATGGCACAGCGCCTCCATCAGGTGGGTTCGGCCGGACCCGGCAGCCCCCCAGAGGTAGATGCCGCGGTCGCGTGCCGTGCCGGCCGAGAGTTCGGCATTCAGGCCGGCGAGCGTCATCGCCGGCTCGCGATTCGGCCCGACAATGAAATTGTCGAACGTGGCGGGCGGCGGTGTGCCGAGGTCGAGATACAGTTGCTGGATCACGAACGAAGAAAGCCGGCGGAAGGCCGGCACAGAACGGTTTGCAGGGCACGACGGCCTTCGCCGGCGTCCGATATCCGGTTTGCGTGCCGAAAGGACACGCGCATCGGGTAAAATCGCATTTTACCGAACCTTGATGCATTCCCGTCATGTCACACCCTAACGAAACTTCCGGCCTTTCCTATCGCGACGCTGGCGTCGACATCGAAGCGGGCGACGCATTGGTCGAAGCGATCAAGCCGTTTGCCAAGAAAACCCTGCGCGACGGCGTGCTGGGCGGCATTGGCGGCTTTGGCGCACTGTTCGAAGTGCCCAAGCGCTACAAGGAGCCGGTACTCGTTTCGGGCACCGATGGCGTGGGCACCAAGCTCAAGCTGGCCTTCACGCTGAACAAACACGACACGGTCGGCCAGGATCTGGTGGCCATGAGCGTGAACGATATTCTGGTGCAGGGCGCCGAGCCGCTGTTCTTCCTCGACTACTTCGCCTGCGGCAAGCTGGATGTGGCCACGGCTGCCACCGTCGTCAAGGGCATTGCCCAGGGCTGCGAGCTGGCCGGTTGCGCTCTGATCGGCGGCGAAACGGCGGAAATGCCGAGCATGTATCCGGACGGCGAGTACGATCTGGCCGGTTTCGCGGTCGGTGCGGTCGAAAAGAGCAAGATCATCGACGGCACGACCATCGTGCCGGGTGACATCGTGCTGGGTCTGGCCTCGTCGGGCGCCCACTCGAACGGCTATTCGCTGGTGCGCAAGATCATTGAAGTTGCCAAGCCGGATCTGGACGCCGATTTCCACGGCCAACCGCTGCGCGACGTGCTGATGGCGCCCACGCGCATTTACGTCAAGCCGCTGCTGGCGCTGATGGCGACGCTGCCGGTCAAGGGGATGGCGCACATCACCGGCGGCGGTATCGTCGAGAACATTCCGCGCGTGCTGCAAGACCACCTGACGGCCGATATCTCGAAGGACGCCTGGACGCTGCCGCCGCTGTTCCAGTGGCTGCAAGCGCACGGCAAGGTGGCCGACGCCGAAATGCACCGCGTGTTCAACTGCGGTATCGGCATGGCGGTCATCGTGTCTGCCGCTGACGCCGATGCGGCCGTCAAGCACCTCGAAGCGTCGGGCGAGACGGTCTACCGTCTGGGCAAGATCCGCGAGCGCAAGGAAGGCGAGGCGCAAACGATCGTGTCGTAAGACAGGGGAGGGCGCGGCCCTCCCGGCGCAAGGAATGCAAGCAAAGCCCGCCGGGGATTCCCTCGGCGGGCTTTGCTTTTTGGCCAGCGCCGGCGATTCAGGGAAAGGCGGGGCCGGTTGACGGCAGAGACCGCGTCGGCTCATCACGTTTCATGGCGATGTGTGCGGCTTTCATGCGGCTTTCATGCGGGTCTCGACGGCACGCATGACATCCTCAAGCGTGGTCTCCATCACCCGCACGAGATCGTCGAGTTGTGCGCTGGGTGCGGCGGCGCGCGGCGTGATGCGCAGGGTGTGGAACGGCATCGAGGGTTCGAAGCGGCGCAATACGAGATCGGAGTCGAGAAAATCGTAGGCAGACACGGGATGCAGCAACCCGATGCCGACATTCTCCTTGACCATCGTGCCGATGTTGACGGAATAGCGGGCCGTGGCGACAACCTGCTGATGCAGATTTCCCTCGGCGAAGAGCTGATCCATGCCCCAGCGCACCATGTCGGTGGGCTCGTAGGAGAGGATCGGCTGTCCCTTCAGATCGGCCAGACGGATCATCTTCTTGCGAGCGAGCGCGTGGCCCGACGGCAGAGCGCAGATCGCGTCGAGCTTGGCGAACGAGACGGCGTCGGTCGCGGCCACATCGATGGTGTCGGTCACGAGACCCAGCGCGAGTTGATGCGTGACGACCTGATCGCGAATCAGATCCGAGGCCCCCGTGGTCAGCGCCAGTTGGACGCTGGGGTGCAACGCCCGGTAGCCGGCCATCACCCGCGCGAAGAACCCGAGGCCGAACGACACCACGGACCCCACACGAACGACGGCCTTGTCCGGGTTGCGCAGATTGAGCGCAAATTCACGGATGTTATCGAGCCCGGCGTAGCGGCGCTCCACTTCTTCGAAGAGCGCGAACGCCTCGGCCGTAGGCTCGAGACGGCCGCGCGCGCGGTCGAACAGCGTGAGACGCGTCGAGCGTTCGAGATCGGCCACAAGACGGCTGACCGCAGACTGCGACGTGCCGAGCACCTGCGCCGCTTTGGTGGTCGTGCGCGTAAGCATCAGCGCACGAAAGGCGTCGACGTGCCGAAAATCCATCGATTCTCCACGGAAGGGTTTGCGCGTGCGGCACTCGCCTTACAGCGCGAAAGCGTGGATTCTACCGCCCTTCATCACCATCGGAATGCGCTCCCCCTGACCAAGCAGACAGTCGATGGACGCGAGCGGATTGCCGTCGACGATCAGCACGTCGGCGTGCGCGCCGGGCACGATTTCCCCCAACTGTCCCGACTGACCGAGCACTTCGGCACCGATGACCGTGGCACTTCGCAGAATCTCTGCCGGGGAAAGCACTTCGGCACGCAAACGGAATTCGTCGCTTTGCAGGCGCTGCGATTCGCCCAGCAGATCCGAGCCGTAACCCATCTTCACGCCTGCCTCGCGGAAGATCTCCAGCGAGCGCAAACCGGCCGCGTGCACGTCGGCGATCTTTGCGACGCTGTCGTCGGGCAGGCCGAGCGACTTGCCTTCGTTGGCCAGCGCGTCGTAAGTCACCAGCGTGGGCACGGCGTAAGCGCCCTGATCGGCCATATAGCGAGCAGTGGCGGCGTCGACGAGATTGCCATGCTCGATAGTGCGCACACCGCAACGCACGGCTCGCTCGATCGCCTGTGCCGTGTAGGCGTGGGCGAGCACGTAGGTGCCGCGTGCGCGTGCTTCGGCGACGATGGCGCGGATCTCGTCCTCGGAGTAGCCCCACGCGCCCACGGGATCGGTGGGCGAGGCCACGCCGCCCGAGGCCATGATCTTGATCTGATCGGCCCCCATCTGCAATTCTTCGCGCACGGCACGACGCACTTCGTCAACACCGTCGGCCACGCGCGACAGCGCACCGACGCGCACACAGCATGGGCACGGGCCGTCGGTGCCGATGTAATCGGTGCGCGCGCGTCCGTCGCCGTGTCCGCCGGTCTGGCTGATCGCGCGGCCCGACACGAACAGGCGCGGCCCTTCGGCGAGCCCGCTGTCCACCGCCTGTTTGATGGCGTATCCGGCACCGCCCGCGTCGCGCACGGTGGTGAAGCCGCGACGCAGCATGCCCTGCAAAATGGGTACCGACTTGAGCGTGACGAGCACGTTCGGCAGATGCGCCTGCGCTGACAGATTGAGTTGCGTCGCGTGAACGTGCACATGCAAATCGATCAGCCCCGGCATGACCGTGCGCCCGCGCGCGTCGATCTCTCGCGCGGACTGCACGCGAATCGGCTTATCGGAGACTTCCTTGATGCGCCCGTCCTCGATCAGGACGGCGTGGTCTTCGCGCAACTCGCCCTTGACCGGGTCGAGCAACGCGCAATTCGACAGCAGAATCGACTCCATGACCTCTCCTCCGGGATGATACGTCTGGTGTTCTATGCCGGCCGTTCCGACATCGCGTGCCGCGTGTTCAATTGATCGTGGCGTGAGCGAGCGTGCGGGGCGTGTTGGTGAGCATCACGGGGGTGTCGCCGGTCACGACCGAGTCGTCCAGCCGGAAGCCGCCGAGGCCGTAGACGTAGATCCCCGGCTCCGCCGAATAGACCTCGTTGGCGAGCAGCGGCCGGTGGCTGAACGCCATGTCGTCCGGGTATTCGTGGCCGATGATGCCCATGCCGTGTCCCGTGCGGTGACGGATGTACTCGCCGCAACCGGCTTTCTCGATGACGGCTTGCGCCGCGGCGTCGATGCCCGACACCGGTTTGCCCGTGACGGCGGCGTTCACGGCGGCCTCGTTGGCCGCGCGCGCGACTTCGTAGAAGCGCGCCTGCTCGCTCGACGGTTTGCCGCAGAACCAGGTGCGCTCATTCTCGATGACGAGGCCGTTCAGGCGCGGAATCACGATGTTGACCATGCCGTCGCCCTCGCTGATGCGCGCGCCGCACGAGGCGCCATCGCCGTGGGGCGAGGCCGATGCGGGGCCCGAGAGTGTCCAGCAGCGCATCACTTCGAGGTTCTCGCCGGGGAAGCGCTTCGCGCCTTCGGTGACCATCAACGCGGCCATCGAGTAATCGAGTTCCTGCACGAGACGCCCCGGACGGATATTCTCGCGATAGCGATCCTGCACCCAGTCCGCCAGTTCGGCGGCGGCGCGCATGATGGCGATTTCTTCGTCGTGCTTCACCCAGCGCAACGCGCGCATCTCGGCAAGCATCGGCACGAGCTTTGCATCGGGCAGCAATGCGCCGGCTCTCGCCAACGGACCACCGGCGGCGTCGACACCAATGCGCGAACCCGCAAGACCGGCCGTGCGCATCGTGTCGGCGATCAGCGCAGGAACTTCGGCGAGCAGCGGCTGGCGTTGCGTCACGCGCGGATGCTCGGCATAAAGCGTGACACGATCGAGATCGAGCCACAGATGACCACGCTCTCGCGCCATCATCAGGTGATGCGTGGACAACTCGTTCATGACCGCGAAAGGCTCCCCGTTACGCGGCACGCAAATGGCGATCGGGCGCTCCCACGTCTGCACATCGACGTGAAAGTTGGTGGCCCACTGAAAGAAGTCGGCGGCGGTGAACACGAGCGCGTCGACACGCGTGCGGTCCATCAGGTCGTTCATCAGATTGCGGCGGTACTGCCGTGTGGCATGAGAGAGGGTCGGCATGGCGAAATCCTTATCGGCAAAAATGTTGCGCAATGTCAGGAAGCGCAGGCGCGGCGCACGGCACGGCATGACACGGGCAGACCGGACGGGGCGGCAAGCGCAGTCGGGGAACTCAGGTCATCATCGTCTTCGCATAACGGCGGTGAATGACCCAGTGCGAGGCGATGGCCAGCGCGAACGTCACGACCATCGACACAATGGAGAGCACCGCGCCGAACGGCCAGTTATTCGCTTTCGCGATCTGGTCGTAGATCGTGGGCGTCATCATCGTGATGCCGGTGCCGCCGAGCAGCACGGGGGTGGCGTAGGCGTTCATGCAGAGAATGAACACGAGCATGGTGCCCGCCGCGATACCCGGCGCCGCCATTGGCAGGATCACTCGCGTGAGTGTCTGACGGAACGTGGCGCCCAGATTGCGTGCGGCTTCCTCGACGGAGAAGTCCATGCCTTCGAGCACGCTCTGTAACGTGAGAATCATGTACGGCAGCACCACCGCCGTCGTGCCCACAACGACAGCGAACGGCGTATAGAGCAGTCGAACCGGTTGCGGCACGATACCCAGCGACACGAGCAGCGAATTGACGAAACCGGCGTTGCCGAGCATCACCATCCAGCCTGCCGCGCGCACGACATTTCCCACGAGCAGCGGGAAGACCAGCAACATCACGAGCAGGCTCTTGAAGCGGCTTTGCGTGCGGGCGAGCACGTACGCCACGGGAAAGCCGAACACGAGCGCGAGCACAGTACACAACGAGGCGACCTTGATCGTCGTCCACAACACCGAGAGGTAGTACGGATCGGTGAAGAACTTGAGATAGTTTGCGCCGGTCAGTGCCGCCTGCATCATGTCGACGGGGTCGTACCGGTTGAAGCTGTAGCGCACCAGTTGCAGCCCGGGGAACACGATGACGAAGAGCACGACGAGCGTGGCGGGCGCGGCGAGCGAGCCGCCGGTGAACGCGCGGCGAACCGCACGCGCGGTGGCGGCCCGCGAGGCGTGAGTCGCTTGAGCGGGCGGCGGGCGCGAGGTCATGGTGGGCTCCGGCGTGTCGGCAACGTTCACAGCCCCACCTTGAATTCCTTGTTCCAGAAGTCGAGCAGCGCGGGCTTGTCGGCAGTGAATTTCGCGTAGTCGAGTTTCACCATCCGGTCGAGTTCGGCATTGGTAAAGCCCACGCTCTGTTGCAGCGACGGCGGCAGGTTGGCGTTCTTCACGGTTGGCGCATAGCCCATGGTTTCCGCAAAGCCGATCTGCGCACGCGGGTCGAGCATAGCGTTCAGATAGTTGAAGCCGCACGGCTTGGACTGCGAGTTCTTCGGCACGGCGGCTTCGAAGGTCACCGGCACGGCGCCTTCCTTGGGCACCACGTAGTCGATGGGCACACCGGCCTTCTTCCACTGAAGCGCGCGCGCCTTCCACATGCAGGTGAACCAGATGTCGCCGCTCTTGAGCGCGGAGGCCACGGCCTCGTTCGACGGATAGACCTTCGGCTGCTGCGACTTGCGCAACTCGCGCAGAAACTGCATGCCACCGGCGGTATCGCCATCCTTATGACCCGCGGCGAGCGAACTGCTCACGACGTTGAAGTTGTAGAGAATGTCGGAGAAGCCGACCTTGCCCTTGAGCTTCGGGTCGAGGGCAGCCGAAAACGAGTCGGGCTTCGTGCCGAGCTTTTCCGGGTTGTACACGATCACCATCGCGCTGAAGATGTGCGGAATCGAATACGGACGGCGCAGCGCTTCGAGCGTGTTGCCGAGGTTGGGCACGAGCTTCGCATCGACGGCTTCGAGAATGCCCGAGCGGTTGATGTCGTACATATCGAGATCGGCCAGACACGCGACGTCGAGCGAGCCACGGCGCGACGCTTTCTCCGCGCGCAGTTTGGTCATGCGAGCGACCTGATCGGCCGAGTCGTACGTGACCTTGCCGCCCGCCGCTTCGATGATCGGCTTGCCGATATTCTGTTCGAGCAGGTTCAGGTAGTCGCCGCCCCAGGTGCCGACAACCACGTTCGGGCAAGCATCGGCCGCGTACGCCGAAAGCGCGTCGAGGCCTAGCGCGGGAGCGATCACCAGACCGGAAGCGGTCTTCAGAAACAGGCGGCGGTTCAGGGCGTGCGTCATGTCGTCATCCTTCAAAACGTTGGCCACGAGGGTGGCCGATACATGGGCCGAAGCGAGGGGGTAAGGCGTCGTCAGGCGTTAAAAAACAGACAGTCGGTACTGGCGAAACAGGCGTTGAGTGCACGGCCTGGCGCATAGCGGCCGGCGTCGTCGCGTGCGGTGTTTTGCACGTGCGCCACGAGCATCTCACCTTGCGCGCTCTTCAGGCGAAGTTCGAGCGTGGAGCCCAGATAGATCGTCTGATCGACCGTGACCGGTAGCGCTGTTTCGTCGCGCGCCGGGGTGTCTGTCAGGCGCAGGCGCTCGGGGCGGATACCGAGTGTCGTGGCGTCCGGCGACGCGGCGGGCAAGGCCAGGCGCTCTCCTCTGGCGGTCACGAAATGGCCATCCGTCATTCGGCCCGCGAGGAAATTCATCTTGCCGAGGAAGTTCGCGACGAACGGATTGGCGGGACGTTCGTACAGCGTGTCGGCGGTGCCGATCTGTTGCACGCAACCGTCGTGCATCACGGCCAGACGGTCGGCAATCGCCAGCGCCTCTTCCTGGTCGTGGGTGACGAAAATCGTTGTGAGTCCGAGCCGGCGCTGCAATGCGCGGATCTCTTCGCGCACTTCGGTGCGCAGCTTGGCGTCGAGATTGGAGAGCGGTTCGTCGAGCAGGAAGACGTCGGGACGAATGGCGAGTGCGCGGGCAATCGCCACGCGTTGCTGCTGACCGCCGGAGAGTTGGCGCGGGTACCGATCCGCCAGCGCCGTGAGACGCACCATATCGAGGGCTTCGCGAATGCGCGTGGCGCGATCGGCGCTCGATACGTGTCGCATTTCAAGGCCGAACGCCACGTTCTCGGCCACGGTCATGTGCGGAAAGAGCGCATAGCGCTGGAACACCATGCCGGTATTGCGACGGTTCGGCGGCAAGCGCGAGACTTCTTTGCCGCCGATCCAGATTTCACCGGCCGTCGGCTCGACGAAACCAGCGACCATGCGCAGCGTGGTTGTCTTGCCGCAGCCGCTCGGGCCCAGAAACGCCACGAGTTCGCCCTCGGCGATCTCCAGCGAGAAGTCCGCCACGGCAGCGGCGTTGCCATATTGCTTACGCAGTCCGCGAAGGGATACGTTGGCCATGTCAGATCACCTGGCTGAGTTTGACGAAGCGATCGGTGATCAGCATGACGATGCCGAGCAGCACGATCTGCGCAGCGGAGACGGCTGCAATCGTCGGGTCGAGGTTGAATTCGAGGTACTGCATGATCGCGATGGGGAGCGTGGTCTTGCCGGGTCCCACGAGCGGCAACGTGAGTTCGAGGTTCTCGAACGACACGATGAAGCTGAACAAGACAGACGCCACAATGGCCGGGCGCAGCATCGGCAATGTCACGCGCCACAGTGTTCGCCACGGACCTGCGCCGAGGTTGCGCGCGGCCTCTTCGATGGTGTCGTCGATCTGCGCGAGACTCGCGCCGACGAGGCGCATCGTCCACGGAATGGTCAGACAGATATGCGCGACGACAAGGCCGCCGAAGGTGCCCACGATGTCCACGTCGAGCGTGTTTTCGGCGCGCAGATAGAAGAGGTACGTGGCAATGCCCGCGACGATGCCCGGCACCACCAGCGGCAGCAGCAGAACGTTGCCCAGCGTGCGGCGGCCCGGAAAGCGATAGCGCGCGAGGGCGAGCGAGGCGGCCACGCCGAGGATCACGCCGCCGATGGCCGCACAGGCGGCGAGTTGCAAGGAGAGGAGGAAGCCGTTGGCGAATGCGGCATTACGCCACGCATTCAGATACCACGACACGGTGTAGCCGCTCGGCGGGAACGTGATGATCGCGTCTTTGAAGAAGCTCAGCCAGACAACGAAGATCAGCGGGCTGAGCATGAACAGATAGATCAGCGTGACCCCTGTGCGTACCGCCCATTTGGCGACCGGTGCCGGCAGCCGCAGCACATCGCCCGTCACCCCACTTGGCTCCATCGAAGTCTGCGTCATTGGCGTCCTTCCCGGTATCGTGGATTCGATGCAATTTTGCATTGATCGAAACGTTGATATGCAAATTAGCATATCAAAATCGTCATGCAAACCGGAAAGCTGTCAGGGTTTGAACGGAGGCGGGCGCGGCACTTGTGACCGGCTCGGCGCGGCGCGTGTGGCCAGGGGGGAGGGACAACAACGCTTCGCTGCCTTGGCGGCGAAGCGTCGGGCATCGGCAGGGCTCAGCTCTGCCAGAGCGTGCGTACAGTGGCGAGCGCCCGTTGCGGGGCGTCGGCCGCAGCGCAGTCTACGATGTGGCGCTCCGGCATCGAACGCAGCCACGTGAGCTGACGCTTGCACAACTGACGGGTGGCGAAGATGCCCTTGTCTCGCATGGTGTCGTAGTCGGTCTCGCCGTCGAGGTATTCCCACACCTGCCGGTAGCCCACACAGCGCATCGACGGCAGCCCGGGGTCGAGATCGCCCCGTGCGCGCAGACGTTCGACTTCTTCGATGAAACCGGCCGCGAGCATCAGACGAAAACGTTCGGCAATGCGCGCATGGAGCACCGATCGGTCGCCGGGCTCCAGTGCGACGGGCACGAAAGTGTGTGTCGATGGCGTGTCCGGAGTCTGTGCCTGCTCGGCCAGCCATTGCGACATGGGCTTGCCCGACAGTTCGAAAATTTCGAGGGCGCGCTGAATGCGCTGCGAGTCGTTCGGCGCGAGGCGGGCGGCCGTCGCGGGATCGACGCCGGCGAGTCGAGCATGCATCGCAGGCCAACCGTTGCGAGCGGCGTCTGCGTCGAGTCTGGCGCGCACCTCGGCGTTGGCGGATGGCAGCGGCGAGAGGCCCTGCGTGAGCGCCTTGTAATACAGCATGGTGCCGCCAACGAGCAGCGGACGTCGCCCGCGCGCGGTGATTTCGTCGATAAGTCGCAGCGTGTCGTGACGAAATTGTGCGGCCGAGTAGGCATCGCGCGGATCGATGATGTCGATCAGGTGATGCGGCACGGCGGCCAATTCGGCGGCGCTGGGCTTGGCCGTGCCGATATCCATCTCGCGATAGACGAGGGCGGAATCGACGCTGATGATCTCGAGCGGTGTGTCCTGTGCCAGCGCGAGAGCCGCGGCGGTCTTGCCGGAAGCCGTCGGGCCCAGCAGACAGACGATCGGGGGATTTGCCTTCATGAACCGCTCAACGTCCGCGCATGAACAATTTGTCGAGGTCGCCGAGCGTGAGCTGGTACCAGGTGGGCCGTCCGTGGTTGCATTGATCGGCGCGCTCGGTCGCTTCCATCTGACGCAGCAATGCGTTCATTTCCTCATGCGTCAGGCGACGGTTGGCACGTACCGCCGTGTGGCAGGCGAGCGTGCCCAGCAGTTCGTGCTGACGTTCCGTGAGCACGCGCGACCCGCCGTACTGACGCAGATCGGCCAGCACGGCGCGCGCGAGTGCCTGCGCATCGGCACCGTCGAGCAGCGCAGGAATGGCGCGCACGGCGAGCGTGGTCGGCGACATGACCGCGAGGTCGAAACCGAGGGCGGTGAGCGTTTCCTGATGCTCTTCGGTCGTGCCGATCTCCACCGGGTCGGCGAAGAACGTCACCGGAATGAGCAGCGGCTGCACCGGCACGCTGCGCTCGACCAGCGCCTGCTTGAAGCGCTCGTACAGAATGCGCTCGTGCGCCGCGTGCATATCGACCAGCACGAGACCGTGAGCGTTCTGAGAGAGGATGTAGATGCCGTGTAACTGGCCCAGCGCAAAGCCCAACGGATGCTCGAGGGACATAGCGCCGGCGTTGCCGCTGGCGCCTGCGGGCAATGCGTCGAATCCGGTGGCAAGCGCCGCGCCGTCCTGGGGGGCGCCAGTGTTGCCGTAAGCAGGCGAGGGCGCGTCGGTCACGCCCGGCTGACCGTAGGGGCGAGGGGCGGGCGGTGCGGTGCGTCCGAACAGATTGTCGTAGACGGACATCGGCTGCACCATCGGCAGCGAGCCTTGCTGCATGCGCGGGTTCCAACTGCTACCGCCCGGCGTGCCGAAACCGGCGGCCGGACGTGCTGCCATGAGGCCGTTCCCGTTTCCATTTGCCCCGCCAGCGGCAGCCCCCGGCCCGGCGGCGAGACCGCCGCTATCGGTCAGGTGTGCCGAGTGCGTGGCGCCGCCGCTGCCCGCCGCGCGTGCCAGCGCACGCTGCACGACGTGGAACACGAACTGGTGGACGCTGCGGGCATCGCGGAACCGCACTTCGATCTTCGACGGGTGAACGTTCACGTCGACCAACTGCGGCGGCAATTCGAAATACAGCACGTAAGCGGGGTAGCGGTCGCCGTGGAGCACATCTTCGTACGCGGCGCGAACCGCGTGGGTGAGAAGCTTGTCGCGCACGAAACGCCCGTTCACGAAGAAGAACTGCTGGTCGGCGCGGCCCCGGCTGGCGGTCGGCAAGCCGACGAAACCGGACAGGCGCAGCTCGGCTGCGCCTTCGTCGAGCGCGAGATGGGCGCCGGCGAAATCGTTGCCGAGCACGCGCGAGACGCGCGTGGCGGCGTCAGACGCGTTCCAGTGCTCAACCGCACGGTTGTTGTGCAGGATCGAGAAGCCGACATCCGGGCGCGCGAGCGCACTGCGCCGGATGACGTCCATGCAGTGACCGAATTCGGTTTGCTCGGTCTTCAGGAATTTGCGGCGCGCGGGGGTATTGAAATACAGATCGCGCACGTCGACCGTCGTGCCCACAGGGCCGGCTGCGGGTGTCAGGGTTCCGGTGTTGCCGTCGATCGCCGTGGCATGCGGCGCGTCGGCCTGCCGGCTCGACAAGGTGAGCTGCGCGACGGACGCGATAGAGGCCAGCGCTTCGCCCCGGAACCCGAGCGTGAGTACCGACTCCAGTTCGTCGAGCGTACGAATCTTGCTCGTGGCGTGACGTGTTAGAGCAAGTGGCAATTGCTCGGCAGACATGCCGCCGCCGTCGTCGGTAATCGCAATGCGGCGCACGCCGCCTTCCTCAAGCTTGATCTGGAGCGCACGCGCGCCGGCGTCGAGCGCATTTTCGAGCAATTCCTTGACGACGGACGCCGGGCGTTCAACGACCTCGCCAGCGGCAATCTGACTAATCAACTGATCCGGGAGGACCTGAATGGCGCGAGCCGGCGCGAGGCCTGCCGGCATAGGGCCGGGGCGGCGCTCGGGGGCGTGGGTGCTGGCGCTGCCGGGCAAGGCGCCCGGGTCTTGCGCCTCGGAGGCGGAGGTCGGGGTGGCAGACATGGGAACCATTATAAAGGTTGCCCTCAAAGACATAGATCGATCGACGTTTCAGCCCGCAATACCCATGAGAGCGCAGCCGCTTCCCATGATGGGAATGGCCGGGGCGAGAGGCGGCGACCGATGCTCCTGGCAAGTCGGCGCCGACTGTCACGGGGACTTAACGACGCCCGATGGTTGCGCTGGTATGATGCGACACGTCGCGCGCCCGCAGGGACGGGCCGGCGTCCTTCATCTTGAGGAATCGTCTTGGATACTTTGTTGCAATTGCTGGAGATGGTGCTCCACATCGATAAACATCTGGGGGTGTTCATCGATCAGTACGGAAACTGGGTGTATCTGTTCCTGTTCACGATCGTGTTCGTGGAAACAGGATTGGTGCTCTTTCCGTTCCTTCCGGGCGATTCCCTGTTGTTCATCGGCGGCGCTTTCGCCGCGACCGGGGCTATGGATCCCTGGCTGCTCGGCGTGCTGTTGTTCATCGCTGCCGTGACCGGTAACACGCTCAACTACTGGATCGGCTCGAAGATCGGCACGCGCGTGTACGAGAAGAACTGGCGTTTTCTCGATCGCGACGCCTTGCGCAAGACCCATGATTTCTACGAACACCATGGTGGCAAGACGATCGTGATGGCGCGCTTCGTGCCGGTTGTGCGTACGTTCGCGCCGTTCGTGGCGGGCGTATCGGCCATGTCGTGGACGCGCTTCCAGCTCTACAACGTGATCGGTGCGCTGATCTGGGTGGTGCTGCTCGTGGGCGGCGGCTACCTGTTCGGCAACTTGCCGATCGTCAAGCAGTACCTGAACGTGATTGTGCTGGTCGGGATCTCGGCGGCCGTGGTGCCGATCGCCCTCGGCGCCGTGTGGAAGCTCTTCTCGCGGGGTCGCCGTCGCGTAGCGCCGGGTCAGAGCGAGTAAGCTCCACCTCGTCAGGTAATGAAAAATGGCGCGTCCCGTGATCGGGGCGCGCCATTTTCATTGGTCGCGTTATCGGCTGCTGGCGATCAGGCCGTGCGATTCTTCGCGAGCGGGGGATTCTTGGCGAAGTAAGCCTTGATGCCCTTGAGCAGTGCGTTGGCGAGGCGGTCCTGATAGGCCGGATCGTTCAGGGACTGCTCTTCCTTGGGGTTGCTGATGAACGCCGTCTCGACCAGCACCGACGGAATGTCCGGTGCCTTGAGCACCGCGAAGGCAGCCTGTTCGACGTTCTTGCTGTGCAGCCGGTCGGCAACCGTGCCGATCTCGGCAAGCAGTGCCGATCCGAACACCTTGCTGTCGCGGATCTGCGCGGTCGTCGACATATCGAGCAGTGCATGCGCCACGGCACGGTCGTTGGTTTTGATGTTGACGCCGCCGATCAGATCCGACGCGTTTTGTGTCTTTTCCAGCAAACGGGCCGTCGCGCTCGTGGCGCCTCGCTCGGACAACGCGAATACCGACGCACCGTTTGCCGATGGCGAGGTGAACGCGTCCGCGTGAATCGACATGAACAGATCGGCATCCACGCGGCGAGCCTTCTGCACGCGCACGCCGAGCGGCACGAAGAAGTCGGCGTCGCGAGTCATCATCGCGCGCATATTGGGCTGCGCATCGATCTTCTCGCGCAGCCGCTTGGCGATCTGCAACACCACCACTTTTTCATACGTGCCGCTGCTGCCGATGGCGCCCGGGTCTTCTCCGCCGTGGCCGGGGTCGAGCGCAATGGTCAGCAGGCGGGCCGTTTTCGGGCCGCGCGAGGGCAGCGGCGAGGACAGGCCGTCGTCATCGTCGCCTTTGCGCTGGGCAAGCGGCGGTGTCTTGTCGGGGGCCGGTGTCGGTGTGGGAGATGGCCGCGAGGGACGCGGCCCTTGCTCACGCTGTGCATAACGCTGGAAGAACGCCTCGCTTTCTTCCGTACTCGGCGTGCCCGTGCCCGGCGAGGGCGAAGCCGGTGACGGGGGCGGGGTGTTTTGCGCCAACGCCTCGGCCTTGTGCCCGGACTTGGCGAGCAGTTCCATGAGCGGATCGGGTTCGACGGCGGGATACAGATCGAACACCGTGCGGTACTTGTAGCCCGCGACCGGCGGCAACGTGAAGGACTGCGGCTTTACGCCGGCCTTCAGGTCGAAGACCATGCGTACAACGCCGGGTTTGAACTGTCCCACGCGCACTTGCATGATCTGCGGGTCGTTCGGCTGAATCTTCGAGACGAGGTCGCGCAGCGCGGGGTTCAGATCCACTTCATCGAGATCGATGACGAAGCGGTTCGGGCTCTCCATCAGTTGCTGCTGGAATTTGACCGGATTGTCGGTCTCGAGCGTGACGCGAGTGTAGTCCCTGGCCGGCCAGACACGCACC
Source organism: Pandoraea apista (assembly GCF_001465595.2). Taxonomy (NCBI): domain Bacteria; kingdom Pseudomonadati; phylum Pseudomonadota; class Betaproteobacteria; order Burkholderiales; family Burkholderiaceae; genus Pandoraea; species Pandoraea apista. Next base: position 1,236,468 of record NZ_CP013481.2, read on the forward strand.
GCCACAATGGCGTTGGCGAATGCGAAGCGGGGGCCTGTGAGGGCGAGAATCAGTGTCGATGCACCTGCGCGCAGTGCGCGGCGGCGGCCGGCATTGGGCGATGAGGCGTCGTCGGTACGGGCGAAGCGTTTGATCAGCATGAGTTCAGGCAGGCAAGACCGGCAGGCGTGTAGGCGCTCGTCGTCAGACGGCGGCTATCGCCCACAGGTTCCAGCCAAAGGCTCAAATCGGGGGTGCCCAGGAGACCTTCGGCCTTCTCCGGCCACTCGACGAGGCACAGGGCGTTGCCTGCAAAGTGCTCGCGAAAGCCCGTGTCGTGCCATTCGGCCGGATCGGCAAAGCGGTACAGGTCGAAATGATAGACCGGCAACACGCCCTGTGGTGTGTCGATGTTGTATGGTTCACACAGTGCGTAAGTGGGGCTTTTGACGCGCCCTGTGTGCCCGAGTGCGCGCAGCAGCGCACGCACGAGCGTGGTTTTGCCCGCGCCGAGGTCGCCCGAGAGCTGAACATGCAGCCCCGCGTGCGCAGCATCGGTATGTGCCATACGTTCCACAATGGCGCGCGCAAGCGCTGCGGCGAAGGCGCCGGTGGCGTCTTCGTCCGGCAGCGCGAAGATGCGCTCGCCCAGCGGTGATGGCGTCGATGGATCGGGCATTGCGTAAAATGGAGTCGATGAAAGCTTCCGTGATTTTCCCCGCTACCGCCGCACAAGTCGAGCTATCGACAGGTCCGAATCCTTCGGAAGTGTCGCCCTCGCGCGACAAAGCGACACTTCAGACGCTCGACCCCGAGCGCCTGAACGCGCTTGCGCGTCAGATCCGGGAGTGGGCGAGCGAGCTGGGTTTCGGTCGCGTTGGCATTACCGATACCGATCTCTCGCACGCCGAAGCGGGCTTACAGCAATGGCTCGACGACGGCTGCCACGGCGATATGGACTATATGGCCGCGCACGGAATGAAGCGCGCGCGGCCTGCGGAACTGGTTCCGGGCACGGTGCGCGTCATCAGTGCGCGCATGAACTATCTCCCCCGTGACACCGATATGGCGAGTTGGCGTCAGCGCGAAGCGGCGCGCGTGGCAATGCCCGCGGAGGCGGTCGTCTCGCTCTATGCGCGCGGACGCGACTATCACAAGGTCATGCGCAATCGGTTGCAGCAATTGGCCGATCGCATTACGCAGGCGATCGGGCCCTTCGGCTATCGCGCGTTCACCGATTCGGCCCCGGTGCTCGAAGTTGAACTCGCGCAGAAGGCCGGGCTGGGCTGGCGAGGCAAGCATACGTTGCTGCTTTCGCGCGACGCCGGTTCGCTCTTCTTTCTCGGCGAGATCTTTGTCGACCTGCCGCTGCCGGTGGATATCGATGCAGGGACTGCGACCGATACTGGCACTGAACCCACGCCGGACGCCGTCGCAGCACGCGGCATGCAACGTGGCGAGCACTGCGGACAATGCCAGCGATGCCGGGATGTCTGTCCCACGGGCGCGATCACCGAAGCCTTTCGTGTCGACGCGCGGCTGTGCATCTCGTATCTGACAATCGAGCACAAGGGGGCGATTCCCGAGGCGCTGCGTGCAAAGATGGGCAATCGCATCTATGGGTGCGACGATTGCCAGCTTTACTGCCCGTGGAACAAATTCGCTCAGCCATCGCCGCTCACCGATTTCGCGCCGCGCAACCGGCTCGACTGCGCCTCGCTTGTCGAACTCTTCGCATGGAGCGAGGCGGATTTCATGGACAAGCTGGCAGGGAGCCCGATTCGGCGCATCGGCCACGAACGGTGGCTGCGCAATCTGGCTGTCGGGCTCGGCAATGCACTGCGCGAAACGGTGGACGCCGCCGCACGCAAGCCACTGCGCGACGCCTTGCTGGCACAACGCGACCATCCCTCCGCGCTGGTGCGCGAGCACGTCGAGTGGGCGTTAGCCCAGGAAGGAGTTACGGTTTGAGTACGCGCGCACGCAAGACTTCCGGCAACGACGCGTCGCAGGATGAGTTCGACAAGTTAAGCGAGACCATCGACGGTTGCGACGACGCCGACGAGCCATTCGAACAGGCCGCACTCGATGCGGTTCATGACGACGCCCGCCAGGATCCGTCGGTCCCGCTCGCGTTCGATCCCGAGAGCTCGGTGTTCGTGCGCAGCGCCACCCTCATCGACCAGTTCTGCGACACGATCTGGCTCGAAGACGGGCTCTCGCGCAACACGCTCGACGCTTACCGTCGCGATCTGCGCCTGTTTGCAGAGTGGCTTGCGGCCAAGCGCGAGATTGCTCTGGATGGTGTGAACGAGGCGGCGCTCTCCGCCTACCTGGCGTGGCGTCGAGACAGTCTGGCGAGCAGCGTGAACCGCCGTCTCTCCGTCTTCAAGCGCTTCTACCAATGGGCGCTGCGCGAGCATGTCGTGCAGCAGGACCCGTGCTTGCGCATTGCCTCGGCCAAGCGCGCGCAACGATTGCCTTCGACCTTGTCCGAAGCGCAAGTCGAAGCGCTGCTCGCCGCTCCCGACCTGACGCAGCCGCTCGGGCTGCGCGATCGCGCCATGCTCGAATTGATGTACGCGAGCGGCTTGCGCGTGTCGGAACTGGTCGCGCTCAAGACCATCGAAGTGGGATTGAACGAAGGCGTGCTGCGCATTTTCGGCAAGGGCGCAAAGGAGCGGCTGGTGCCATTCGGCGAAGAGGCCAATGGCTGGCTTGCACGCTATCTGGCCGAGAGCCGGGGAGTGTTGCTGAACGGCCGCGCCTGCGACACGTTGTTCGTCACGCAACGCGGCGAGGGCATGACGCGCCAGGCGTTCTGGTATCTGATCAAACGCTATGCGTTGCAGGCCGATATTCGTGCGCCGCTCTCGCCGCACACGCTTCGCCATGCGTTCGCAACTCATTTGATCAATCACGGCGCCGATCTGCGCGTGGTGCAGTTGCTGCTCGGACACTCCGATATTTCCACCACACAGATTTACACGCACGTCGCACGCGAGCGTCTCAAATCGCTGCATGCGCAGCATCATCCGCGCGGGTGATCGTTCTGCGCGGCGATGCGCTGCGCCTTCAGAGCAGTGCTTTCAGCTTGTGTTTGAGTACCTTGCCGGTCGACGCGGCGGGCAGGGTGTCCAGCACACGAATCTGTGCCGGTCGTTTGTAGGGGGCGAGGCGTGTCGCCGCCCAGGCGGCCAGCGACGGCACATCGATGGTGTGACCGGGGCGCGCCTCCACAAATGCGACAACCTGCTCGTTACCTTCTTCGGCACGGCCGAGAACGGCGGCCTGAAGCACATCCGGATGGCTCGTCAGCGCTTGCTCGACTTCGAGCGGGTAGACGTTGAAACCGGAGTGAATGATGAGTTCCTTGGCACGTCCGGCAAGGAAGAGCGCGCCGTCCGGCGCGCGACGGGCGAGATCGCCCGTGCGTAACCAGCCGTCTGCCGTCACGGTTGCCGCAGTGAGGTCGGGCGCCCGGTAGTAGCCGAGCATCACATTCGGGCCGCGTACCCAGAGTTCGCCCACTTCGCCGTCGGGTACATCCTGTGCGTCGTGGCCTACGATACGCACCGCCACGCCGGGAATTGGCGGGCCGACGGCGCAATCGTCGCGCGGTGCATCGAGCAGCGTTTGCGAGACGGTCGGGCTGCTCTCCGTCAGTCCGTAGCCGTTGTGGATCGGCAGTCCGTAGAACGCTTCGACACGGGCCTTGAGCGCGGCGTCGAGCGGCGAGCCTCCCGAGTAGACGAACCGAAGACGCGGCGCGACGAGCGTTGCCCCGTGCGTTGCGACGTAAGCCATCAGGCGCGCGTGCATGGCAGGCACGCCTTGCAGGATCGTCAGCCCGTCGTGGGCGAGCGAATCGAGCACGGCCTCGGGGGTGAAGCGCGCGGCGAGTCGCAGCGTGGCGCCGGCATACAGCGTTCCGAGGCACACCGACGTCAGGCCGTAGACGTGAGAGATCGGCAGGACACCGTAGGCGATATCGTCGGCACCGACATGGCGCAGCGTGCTGGAGACTGCCGCAATGAACATCAGATTGCGATGCGAGAGCTGAACGCCTTTGGGCGTGCCAGTCGTGCCGGTGGTGTAGATGAGCGCCGCGCATTGCGCCGCCGGATCGGTCTGCACGGGTTCGGCGAGACTGCCGGGATCGATGTCGGACGCCGCAATGGCCCCCAGCGCAAGTTCGGTCCAGACAACTTTGGCGGCGTCTGCACGCGCATGGGCGGCGGCGTCGGGCGAGGTGTCGACCGTGTAGATCGTGCAGCGTGGCCGTGCATGGTCGCGGATAACGCCCAACTCCGTTGGCGAGAGCCGCGCGTTGCACAGCAGCGGCCAGGCGTCGAGCGACGCCGCGGCGAGCAGCAGCACCACATAGGCGATGCCGTTCTCGCCCACGATCATCACGCGGTCGCCCCCTCGCACGCCATGCGTGCGCAGGCGCTCGGCGCAGGCGGAGACGGCACCGGCCAGCTCGCCATAGGTCAGACGGCGGAAATCGTCGATCAGCGCGATGCGGGCGGGCGTTTGCGCGGCAATACGCGCGGGCAGGGTGTCGATGCGTGCGGGCAGATTCGCCAGCAAGGTGGCGGCGAAAGTGTCCGTGCGAGAAGTATCGGTAGGGGAAGACATGGCCGCATTGTAATGCGCGCGCCGTTCAAAGGCAGCCGACTGGCGTGCCGGTGCGGCCCGGCGCGCATTCCGGGACCGCAGCGCAGGGGTGTTTCATTACAATAGGCGCCCATGAGCAAGTCCAAACACGTCTCGGAAACGCCGGCCACGCAGTTTCTGAAGCAAAAGAAAGTGGCCTTTACGGAACATGTCTACGAGTACGTCGATCATGGCGGCACCGGCGAATCGGCACGCCAGTTGGGCGTAGACGAGCATGCCGTCGTCAAGACCCTCGTTATGGAAGACGAAAAGGCCCGGCCGTTGATCGTGCTCATGCACGGCGACCGGACCGTCTCGACGAAGAATCTGGCGCGTCAGATCGGCGCCAAGCGCGTGGAGCCCTGCAAGCCGGAGGTCGCCCAGCGTCACTCCGGCTATATGGTGGGCGGCACGTCGCCGTTCGGCACCAAACGGGCGATGACGGTGTATGTCGAGGCGTCGATTCTCGATCTGCCGCAGATTTTCATCAATGGCGGCCGGCGCGGCTACCTCATCGGCATCGCCCCGTCCGTACTGCTCAATACGTTGGCGGCCAAGCCGGTGTCGTGCGCATTGAGCGACGAGTAACACCCGTCATCCCACCGGTCGAATGGCCGCTTGCCCGGCACTTTGCGCCCCGGCGCAACCCCGTGTTTGCCAGAATGGGGTGACCGGGCCGCTCAAGTAGAATGGCGGCCAACGCAAATCCTGCTCATCAACGAAGTTCTTGGGAAGTTCATGGCCACACTGGTTTTTATCGTTCTCGCGTATCTGATCGGCTCGGTGCCGTTTGCGGTGATTGTCAGCCGTACGATGGGGCTTGCCGATCCACGCAGCTATGGCTCGGGTAATCCGGGCGCCACGAACGTGCTGCGCTCCGGCAACAAGAAGGCCGCCGTGCTCACGCTGATTGGCGACGCCTTCAAGGGCTGGTTCGCGGTATTCCTGGCAGAACGCTTTGCCGACGCCTGGGGCGTGGGCGACTTCGGGCTGGCGGCCGTGGCGCTCGCGGTCTTCGTCGGCCATCTGTACCCGATCTTCCTGCGCTTCAAGGGCGGGAAGGGCGTGGCGACGGCGGCCGGCGTGCTGCTCGCCATCGATCCGATTCTGGGGCTGGCCGTGCTCGCCACGTGGCTCATCATCGCGATCTTCTTCCGCTATTCGTCGCTTGCGGCATTGGTGGCTGCGGTGTTCGCGCCGCTTTACTACGTGTTCATGTTCGGCTTTGGTTTTTATGCGCCGGCGGTGATCGTCATGGCGATTCTGCTGATCTACCGGCATCGCGCGAACATCGGCAAGCTGATTGCCGGCAAGGAAAGCCGCATCGGGCAGAAGAAGTAAGGCCCGGCCGGCAGCCATATCGGCCCGGTACGGGCCTGAGAGCCGGCGTCGGAAAATAAAAAACCCGCAGCGAGTCTGCGGGTTTTTTGTGCCTGCCGCGCGTATCAGTCGCGGAAGTTGTTGAAGTCGAGCGGGGTGTCGGTCACATCCTTACGCAGCAGCGCCATGGCGCTTTGCAGATCGTCGCGCTTCGCGCCCGAGACGCGAACGCTGTCGCCCTGAATGCTCGCCTGCACCTTCATCTTGCTGTCTTTGATCAGACGCACGATCTTCTTGGCCAGATCGCCTTCGACACCCTTCTTCACCTTGACGACCTGCTTGACCTTGTCTCCGCTGATCTTCTCGACCTTGCCGTAGTCAAGGAAACGCACGTCCACGTTGCGCTTGGCCATCTTGCTGACGAGTACCTGCGTGACTTGTTCGAGCTTGAAGTTATCGTCGGCGAAAAGTGTGAGTTCCTGATCCTTGTGCTCGACACGCGAGTCCGATCCCTTGAAGTCGAATCGCGTCGAGATTTCCTTGTTGGCCTGCTCGATGGCGTTCTTGACCTCTACCATGTTGGCTTCGCTAACCACGTCAAACGATGGCATCTGGCTCTCCTGAAATGCAAAGGGTTCGTGAAAATGGCACGCCGGGCGTGCCGGGGTGATTCGGCGGCGGTGGCGCGTTCGTCCGGGGCTACCGAACGGCGCGGAGTACGGCCGCGCGGCCGGTATAATGATGCGCAAAATTCTTTCGCCCGACATTGTAATTCAGCCGTCGGTCCCGCGTCCCTTCCAGACGACGCCCGGCACGGCGGCGCCCACTGACTTCTCCCTATTCCATGCTCCAGTTGCAACGCAACGTCAGTCTACGCGACCTCAATACCTTCGGCCTGCCGGCGACGGCACGCTTCGTCGTGACGATCGACAGCGAGGCGGCACTGATCGAGGCGCTCGCCATGCCGGCGCTGGCAGGATTGCCGCGTCTGGTGCTCGGTGGCGGAAGCAATGTAGTGCTCACGCGTGACTTCGACGGCGTTGTGTTTCGCATGGCCATTCGCGGGCGCGAGCGGCTTGCCGACGATGCCCACGCCCGCTACGTGCGAGGCGGTGCGGGCGAGGTCTGGCACGATTTCGTCGACTGGACACTGACGCAGGACTGTCCCGGTCTGGAGAACCTCGCGCTGATTCCGGGTACGCTTGGTGCGGCGCCGATTCAGAACATCGGGGCCTACGGGCTGGAACTGGCCGAACGCTTCGCCGAAGTGCGGGCGCTCGATACGGCCACGGGCTCGTTCGTCACGCTCACCCGTGAGGCTTGCGCGTTCGGCTATCGCGATTCGCTGTTCAAGCGTGAGCCGGGGCGTTACATCATCGTTGCCGTCACGTTACGCCTGCCGCAGCCTTGGCAGCCTGTTACCGGCTACGCCGACGTGTCGCGTACGCTCGCTGAGGCGGGCATCGATCGGCCGGACGCCCGGCAGATCTTCGACGCGGTGGCGGACATTCGCCGTCGCAAACTGCCCGATCCGCTCGAACTCGGCAACGCGGGGAGTTTCTTCAAGAATCCCGTGGTGGACGGCGCAACGTTTAACGCGCTGCGCGAGCGCTTTCCGCAGACGGTCGGTTACGCCCAGCCGGACGGCTCGTGGAAGGTCGCGGCCGGCTGGTTGATCGACCAATGCGGGTGGCGCGGCAAGTCGCTCGGCCAGGCGGGCGTGCATGAACGTCAGGCGCTGGTGTTGGTGAATCGCGGCGGTGCGAGCGGTGCCGATATCGTGGCGCTCGCGCGCGCCGTGCAAGCCAGCGTGCAGGCGCGCTTCGGCGTGACGCTCGAACCCGAACCGCTTATGCTTTGATTGCGGTGGCGTCGGGGAGCCGCTGCAAGTAGTCGCGTCGCAGGTCGACGGTGGAGCGCACGCCGACGTCTGCGAAATGGGCGTCCAGCCATCGGCTCGCCGCGTCGCGGCCACGGTCTCGCAGCGTTGTGAGGAAATTCCAGTCGGTGACGAATTTCGTCGACGAGGACAAGTCGTATAGCTCCTTGTCCGCACGAATCGAGTGAATCAGCGGGTACTTCAGGCGTTTGCGAAACTCCGGCTTGAGCCAGCCCTCGTCGAGCAGTTTATGCACGAACGAGATGGCGCGGAATTCACGCTGCAGCGACGCGTTGAATGTGATTTCATTCACGCGGTTCATGATCTGCCCCGGCAATACCGGCTTTTCCTTGCGCTCGATCGGGTTGATGTGAACGATCAGAATGTCGCTCGTGAGCGTTTCGTAATAGAACGGATAAAGCGCAGGGTTACCCAGATACCCGCCGTCCCAGTAGAAGTCCTCGTCGATCTTCACCGGTTTGAACAGCCACGGCAGACAGGCCGACGCCATTGCCACGTCGAGCGTGATTTCGTGCGTGCGGAAGATGCGGATGTTGCCCGTACGGATATTGGTTGCCGATACGAACAGGTGCGTTGCCGTGCTCTCGCGCAGGCGCTCGAAATCGACCTGCGCTTCGAGTACGGTACGCAGCGGGTTGATCTCGGCCGTCGGCTGCGAGAACGGCATCATCCATTGCTGCATGCTCTGCATCCAGTCATGCCAGACCGGATACTCGGTCGGACGGCCGTTGAGCCAACTGAAGACCGTCTGCGCCCACGCCGTGGCCGACGAACCCGCCTGGGACACGCCGAGCCAGAAGCTGTGCAGGGATTCACGCGCTTTCTCGCGCGGATCGACGCCCGGGCGGTCGAGCAGGCCGTGTGCGAGCACCACGGCGTTCATCGTTCCGGCTGAGGCACCACTGATGCCTTCGAACTCAAGGCGTCCGTCTTCGAGCAATTTGTCGAGCACTCCCCACGTGTACGCGCCATGCGCGCCACCACCTTGCAGACCGAGATCGATGCCTTTTCGCTTCGCATCGCCACGGCGATTGCGTGCGGATTTCGTGGCTTTGCCGGAAGCGGGTGGGCGAGTGTCTTCGGAGGACGCTGTGCTGCCTTTGGCGGCAACGGTGTCGTCGGCGTTGGCGTCGGTGCGTTTGCGGGCGCGAGGTGTGGTGGTTTTTCCCGATGCCTTGCCGGATTTCGCGGGCCGGGTGAGGCCGTCGGGGGGGAGCAGTGGTACGTCCGTTGGCTCGAGATCCGTACTTGAGCCGTTTTCCTGCGCGGCGTCGGCGTCGGACGCCATTAGTGAGCGCTGGAGGGTGGCCCGCTCGTCGGCAGGCGTTGCAGAAGGGATGTCACCGGCAGCATCGCCGGCAGATTCGGGGGGCAGACGCGACATAGTGAGTAGCGGCGCCGGGCCGCGCTGAACCGGCCGAGAGGGCGATGGCGCGGGAGATACCGCGCCGTCGCGATGCAGGCCAGTCGGTTAGCCGTAGTGGCAGACGTAATCGAGCGTCTCGACGACCTCGATATCGAACTTGCTATTGCCCGGCACGGAGAACTGCTGACCGGCGGCATATTCTTGCCATTCGGTCTGATCCGCCAGGCGGATGCGGCAACGGCCGCCGGTGACTTCCATGATTTCCGGTGCATCGGTACCGAACTGAAGCGTGGCCGGGAAGATCACGCCCAGTGTCTTGCGCGTGCCGTCCGGGAACAGCACGGTGTGCGAAACACACTTGCCGTCGAAATAGGTGTTGGCGCGCTTGATTACGGAAACGTTGTCGAACTGCGTTGCGTTTTGCGTCATGACCGAATGCGGTGTCGAATGCGATGGAAAGTCGCGATGGAAGGTCGATATGCCCGCCCCTGACAGGGCCGGCGTGAATTCATGCTAGCACGTTTCGGGCGTCCACCCAGAGCACTTTTGTGCGATGCACAACGAATTTGCCCCGATATGGTGCAAATTGCGAAATGTTCTGACGGACGATCCGAACTGCGGCGTGCCGCTATGAAACGCGCGTCAATGAGCGACGGCGGCGCGTCAGCGATGATAGCGGAACGTTGATCGCGGTGGGCGACCGCAGTGTCGAGGGGAGCTGGGGGAGCTAGGGGAGTCGGCGGAGCAGGAAGGGCGAAGCAGGTACGGCGCGAGAGGTGCCGCCCGGGACGACGTTGCGCTTGGCGCTTGACGTTGCCCGGGCGTGGCTGAGCTTGCGGTATTACACGCGGCCCAGCATCAGGTACTCCATGAGCGCCTTTTGCACATGCAGACGGTTCTCGGCTTCGTCCCAGACGACGCTTTGCGCGCCATCGATCACATCTGCCGAGACTTCCTCGCCGCGGTGAGCGGGCAGGCAGTGCATGAACAGGGCGTCGGCCTTGGCTTGTTGCATCAGGTCGGCGTTCACACACCATTGAGCGAAAGCGGCCTTACGCGCTTCGTTTTCCGCTTCGTAACCCATGCTTGTCCACACGTCGGTCGACACGAGATCGGCGCCTTTGCAGGCCTCGCGCGGATCGTCAAACTCACGCACGAACGGGCGGCTCGATTCGGCCACCATTGCCTGATCGAGGCGGTAGCCTGGCGGTGTCGAGATGTGGAACTGGAAGCCGAAAATCTCGGCGGCCTGAATCCACGTGTACGACATGTTGTTCGCGTCGCCGATCCACGTCACGGTCTTGCCCTTGATCGGGCCGCGATGCTCGTAGTAGGTGAAGATGTCGGCCAGCACCTGACAGGGGTGGTACTCGTTGGTCAGGCCATTGATCACAGGCACGCGCGAGTGTTGCGCGAAGCGCTCGATGATCTCCTGACCGAACGTGCGGATCATGATGATGTCGGTCATGCGCGAGATGACCTGAGCGGCATCCTCGATCGGCTCGCCGCGGCCGAGCTGCGTGTCGCGCGTGTTCAGGAACACGGCGTGGCCGCCCAATTGGTGAATCCCGGCTTCGAACGACAGACGCGTGCGAGTCGAGCTTTTCTCGAAAATCATCGCAAGCGTGCGGTCGTGCAGCGGATGGTAGGTCTCGTAGTTCTTGAATTTCTTCTTGAGGATGCGGGTACGTTCGAGCACGTAGTCGTACTCGTCGAGCGTCAGATCCGAGAACTGCAGGTAATGCTTGATGGGTTTGGCGGTGGTCATTTGGATGTTCTGCTGGAGGCCGATATCGCGGGAATTCCACGGGAACTCGCTCGCTTACGGCACGACGAACAAGCCTTGAGGCCTGTCCCCCGGTCAGGCTCGTGAAGGTGTTCTACCGGTTGCTGGCTTCAGGGGAACAGGTCCTAGTCTACCAAATCGTTTCGGCGTCACATGAAAAGCGTATGATCGAGCCCGCTGCTGCACAGCCGGAAATGGCTGGCAAGACCGAAAAAAACATCTGCAGCAATGGAGGGGGACGGGTTTGAGTCTTATATAAGATATAATACTGTCTCTGTCGGCTGCGCTACCCGCGGTATGGCCGTCCAGGTGTTTTTTGAGGTGATTGAGCGATATGACCGACCAGGTTTCCGCGCGCGAGTATTTCATCCAGGGGCTCACCCGGGGTGGCAAGAAGTTCCGGCCGAGCGATTGGGCCGAACGTCTGTGCGGCGCCGTGTCGTTCTGCGGCCGGAGCGATACCGGCCCGAACGCATACATGCAGTACTCCCCCTATGTGCGCCCGATTATGGTAGGGGACATCAAGTGCGTCGTGGTTGACGAGCGACTGCGCGACATCGAGCCGATGGCTTTCGATTTCGTGATGAATTTTGCCCGCGACAACGATTTGCAGTTGACCGAAGCCTGCTTCGTCCCCGACGTCAAGTAATCCCCCTTGGCCGTTTTCGGCCAGACGTGAGTGCCGGGCCTTTGGCCCTGACTCACCGTCCATCGCTCGACCTCCTTTCGTACCTCTCCGAAGTTCCCCCCCCCAGCGTTTTTCCAGACTCGCGACTGTGTTGTTACGACACCACGTCACGTTGTTTAGACGCTGCGAATGCGTGTTCGCGATCGACCGCTGAGCCCCTCATGACAAGGGGTTCGAGGAAATGAGTGATTGCCTTGACGCTTATGTGAATACGCTTGCATCGGACGATCCCCTCTTGCTTCAAGCTGTTTCAGGCCGCGCGATGGCGTTGGCATAACCGCTCTAAATGAACTGAGGGAATCGATGAAGCAAGCATTATTGCGTGTGGCGAAGGGCGCACTGGGATCGTTATGTCTGATGGGCGTATCTGCCGGCGTGTCGGCTAACACGGGCGTTTATATCTATGGCGATTTGAGTGCCAATGTGGCGCCGGTGAGCGGTGGCGAGCCAGCGGGCGGTAACTGGACAACGACGGCAGACAACGTGAATTTGCCCTCCGGAACGGAATTTGGTGTCGGATACCGTGCGGGACCGAATCTCGGTTTCGAACTGGGCTATTCGTATCTGGGACGTTCCGGAAACCGTTGGATCGAGCGTCAGAGCGCGGGTGCGACGGGCGAGTTGGCGACGGGGGCGAGAAATGTACGGATGCAGGGGGTTCGTCTCGCGGTGCTCGGTATCTATCCCATCTCGAATCGATTCGAACTCTTCGGCTCGGTGGGCCTTTTCGGAGTGTCGTACCGTGCGGATTCGGCGGGCAACAATAGGGCGTTCAAAGTGCGTCCGGCCGTGGGAGCCGGGGCGACGTACCGCATCACAAACGCGTTTCACGTGCGTGGGCAATATCAATACACCAACACCAAGCTAGCCAGACCGGCAAAGTCTGTCGATGCGTGGGGAATCGGCAATACACATGCGGTTCGTGTCGGCCTCGTCTACGCGTTTTGACCGGATCGGTGCGACAAAAGAAAAAAGCCCGCATGAAGCGGGCTTTTTAGTGTTCCGACCGGAGTCGGAACCGGCAAGCAACTTGTTCTGCCAGCAGCTTCTGCTGTCTTAGGCAGCAGCCGACATCGCCTTGATAGCGGCCGACAGGCGGCTCTTTTGACGAGCAGCGGTGTTCTTGTGAACGATCTTCTTGTCAGCGATGATGTCGATCGTCTTGGCCGACGTGCGCAGGACTTCCTTCGCAGCGGCTTGGTCGCCCGTGGCGATTGCCTTGCGAACGGCCTTCACAGCCGTGCGCAGGCGCGAACGCAGCGCCGAGTTGTGAGCGTTGATCTTAACGGTTTGACGCGCGCGCTTGCGTGCTTGTGCTGTATTTGCCATGTTCGGTGAATTCCTTGAATTGCTCCGCCTGATGCGGCTTCTATGCAGTTTGGCTCGGCTCCCTGGGAGACACGGTGGCCAGGAAGCAATCCATTGACTTCGAAACCGTCGATTATAGCCGAAGGCCAACGGAAATTGCAACTTCTTTGCTGCAATGCTGTGCGTATAATACGCGCAACATGAATTTGCTCAAAGCTCTCGCTACGGTCAGCGGTTTTACGATGCTTTCGCGCATCACCGGTCTGGTCCGTGAAATTCTTATCGCGCGCATGTTTGGCGCCGGTCCCATGACCGACGCCTATAACGTCGCGTTCCGCATTCCCAACCTGCTACGCCGCTTGTCCGCCGAAGGGGCATTTTCGCAGGCATTCGTGCCAATTCTGGCCGAATTCAAAACCCAGCGTAGCGAAGAGGAGACGAAAACCCTCGTCGATTCGGTCACGACGGTCCTGTTCTGGGGCCTGCTGTCGATCACGATTGCCGGGGTGCTCGGGGCGTCTGGCGTGGTCTACGCCGTGGCCACCGGTCTCGCGCATGAGAACGGCACGTTCGACGCAGCGGTCTTCATGACCCGTGTGATGTTCCCGTACATCACGCTTATTTCCATCACCACGCTTGCCGCGGGCGTGCTCAACACCTGGCGTCAGTTCTCGATGCCCGCGTTCGCACCGGTACTGCTCAACGTCAGCTCGATCATCGCGTCGCTGTGGGTCGCCCCGCATCTGGAAACGCCGGTGTACGCGCTGGCCTATGCCGTGATCGTTGGCGGCGTGCTGCAACTGGTGATTCAACTCCCGGCACTCGCGCGAATCGGCATGATCCCGCGCATCACGATCAATGTTGCGGCAGCCTTGCGCAACGCCGGGGTGAAGCGGGTGTTGGCAAAGATGGTGCCGGCAACCCTTGCGGTGTCTGTTGCGCAGGTGAGTCTGATCATCAACACCAATATCGCGTCGCGTCTGGCACAGGGCAGCGTGTCCTGGCTGGCGTACGCCGACCGATTGATGGAGTTTCCGACGGCATTGCTGGGCGTGGCGCTGGGGACGATCCTGCTGCCGAGCCTGTCGCGAGCGAATGCCGACGGTGACGCCGCAGAATATTCGGCGTTGCTGGACTGGGGGCTGCGTCTGACGTTTCTGCTCGCAATGCCAAGCGCCGTGGGGCTCTTCGTCTACGCCGAGCCGCTGACCGCCACGCTTTATCAATATGGCCGCTTCGATGCGACCGACGTCACGATGACAGCCCACGCTCTCACCGCCTATGGCGTGGGGCTGGTCGGCCTGATTCTTATCAAGATTCTGGCGCCGGGGTTCTACGCCAAGCAGGACATCAAGACGCCGGTGAAGATTGCCATTGTCGTGCTGATTGCCACGCAGCTCTCCAACCTGCTTTTCGTGCGCTGGTTCGCCCATGCAGGACTGTCGCTGTCGATCGGCGTCGGAGCGTGCATGAATGCAGCGCTCCTGTTCGCCGGGCTTTACAAGCGCGGCATTTATCGACCGGCGCCGGGCTGGCGCCTGTTCTTCGTGCAATTGCTGGCCGCCTGCCTGATTCTGGCTGGCGTGCTGTTGTGGTTCACCCAGAGTTTCGACTGGGTCGCGCTCGGCGAGCGTCCGCTCTCGCGCATTGCCCTGCTTGGCGCCAGTCTGGTGCTATGCGCCGTGGTGTATTTCGGGGCATTATTCCTCATGGGTTTCAACTTCTCGTTCTTCCGTCGACGCACTCGCTAGGCTTTCATCGGCGAGCCACCGACACGGCTGGATTCACGGATACCGCATGGCAAATCGAATTCTCGAGTATTTTGCTGCGCTGGTTGCGTCCGACGATGGTCTGCCGCTGACCGAAGCGGCAATCGCAATCGCGCAAGACGTCTATCCGGATCTCGACGTGCAGGACACGCTGACCCAGATCGATGCGCTTGCCGCACGTCTGGCCAAGCGCCTGCCGCCAGACGCCGGGCCGCTGCAAAAGCTCCAACTGCTCGACCATTACTTCTTCCGCGAACTCGGGTTTTCCGTCAATCAGAACGACTATTACGATCCGGACAACAGCCATCTGCATGTTGTGCTGGATCGTCGTCGCGGTATTCCCATCTCGCTGGCGGTGCTTTGCATGGAAATCGGTCATCAGATCGGCCTGCCGTTGCGCGGCTTGTCGTTTCCCGGACATTTCCTGCTGCGGCTTGCCGTGCCGGCTGGCGACGTCGTCATCGATCCGCTCTCCGGTAACTCGCTCTCGCCGCAACGCTTGCTCGAAATGGTCGAGCCCTATCTGAAGCACTATCGCGACGAGAGCGCCGAGCCGATTCAGGAACTGGCGTTGTGGGCGCTGTTGCATCCGTTTCTGGAGCCCGCGACCCCGCGAGAAATCCTCGCCCGGATGCTACGAAACCTGCGTGCGATCTACACACAGAGTGAGCGATGGGAGCGTTTGCTCGCGGTGCAGGAGCGCATGGTGCTGCTCTTGCCCGACCAGCCTGTCGAGAGGCGGGATCGCGGGCTGGCATACGCCCGTCTCGGACTCGTGCGGCCGGCGCAGGACGATCTCGAACTCTATCTGGGCAAGCGCCCCGATGCGGACGACGCAGACGCTATCCGGCAGGTGCTCGACGATCTTAGCCGTCGTCCGGGTAGCCACGGATAGCCACGGGTAGCAAGAGGCGCCACCGCGCCTACCGGCCAATGGGCCCTGCCGGGTTCGTTGGATAACAAAACGCCAGCCCTCCCGGCTGGCGTTTTGATTTTCGTGCCGATGACCGTTGCGCTTCAACGCTCACACCGACTGCGCGGCAAGCTCTTGAACACGTCGCTGCAAGCCCGGTTTGTAACCGAAATGGAAGAACACTTCGGCCATCAGGAACATCGGTGCGATGAATATCTGGAACAGGTTGTCGAGCAGAGCAGGCTTACGGCCCTCGAAATGATGCCCGATCAGTTGAACGATCCAGCCGCCGACGAACAGCACGCCAAAGACGGTCAGCGCCCAAGGCCACGGCAGTCTGGCCAGATGCTGCGTCACGGCCAGCAATGCGGCGAAAAACGCGGTCATGGCCAGCGCCAACGGGACATCGAGCAGGAAGTAATACATCAGCAGCACCAGCACGATCACATGCGTGGCATTCAGCCCGCTGGGGCCGAGCGGTACCCACGAGAATGCTTGCATCACGGCAAGAATGATCATGGGAACGCCAAAGAAATGGGTGAGACGATTCTTGGGACTGCGGTGATAGCGCTGGTAAAACGACATCTGTTGCGCCAGTGATTTCATGCCAGCCTCCTGCCTCGGGGACGGGGACACTGCTTGGGCGCCGGTGACGGAACCGGCGTCTGAGCCGACCGCAGGTTGCGGTCGGCATTCCATTGTAGTCACAGTCGGAGTGACATTTTGTTGCGCCGCGTCAAAGTGACTCGCATGCCGCGCAAATCACTCTCCGACGGTCGGTCAGTCCTATTTCGGCTGCATACGAATCGCGCCGTCGAGCCGGATGACTTCGCCATTGAGCATCGGGTTACGGAGAATCTGTTCCACGAGCATGGCGTATTCCGCCGGTTTTCCCAGCCGGGGCGGGAACGGCACCATTTGCCCGAGCGACGCCTGCACTTCGGCCGGCATCGCGAGCATCATGGGTGTCTCGAAAATGCCCGGTGCGATGGTCATCACGCGGATTCCGCTGCGCGACAGATCGCGTGCCACCGGCAATGTCAGGCTCGCAACACCGCCTTTTGAGGCCGCGTACGCGGCCTGTCCCATCTGACCGTCGTATGCGGCGACCGAGGCGGTGTTGACGATCACGCCGCGCTCGCCTTCGCCGTTCGGCTCGCCCTGACTCATCGCCGTAGCGGCGAGTCGAATCATGTTGAACGTGCCGATCAGGTTGATCTGAATCACGCGGGAGAAAGTGTCCAGGGGATGCGGCCCGTCCCGGCCAACAGTCTTGCTGCCAATCGCGATGCCCGCGCAATTGACCAGGCCGCGCAGTGTGCCGAGCGCGCTTGCCGCTGCTACCGCAGCCTTGCCGTCGTCTTCGCGTGTGACGTCGCATTTGACGAATTTGCCACCGAGTTTCTCGGCGAGCGCTTCGCCCTCATCGACATTCACGTCGGCGAGCACGACCTTCGCGCCGAGTCCGGCAAGCCAGCGCGCGGCGGCCGCGCCCAGGCCCGAGGCGCCACCGGTGATCAGAAACACATTGCCCTGAATTTCCATGCGTCATCCTCCTTTGGCAAAAAAGGCGGCACAGTGTGAACTGGCCGCCTTTTTCTAAAGCGTCATGAATGTCGGCGGGACCCAGCGCACGCGCGTGCCGCCGGGTCATGCGCGCGACACTCGCGTGCTTACTTCAGTGCTTCGAACACGCGCGCGCGGATTTCGTCCACGCTGCCCTGGCCCGAGATCTTGCGATACTGCGGCGCTTCGACGATCGCGCCCGGGCTGCCGTGCTTTGCCCAATCCGAATAGTAGGCGACCAGCGGCTTGGTTTGCGATTCGTACACGGCGAGGCGCTTCTTGACGGTTTCTTCCTTGTCGTCTTCGCGTTGCACCAGCGGCTCGCCGGTCACGTCGTCCTTGCCGTCGACCTTGGGCGGATTGAACTTGACGTGATACGTACGGCCCGACGCCGGGTGCGTACGACGACCGCTCATGCGGGTAATGATCTCGTCGAACGGCACATCGATTTCGAGCACGAAGTCGATTGCGACACCGGCGTCTTTCATGGCTTCCGCCTGAGCGATCGTGCGCGGGAAACCGTCGAACAGATAGCCGTTCTTGCAATCGTCGGCGGTCAGGCGCTCACGCACCATGCCGATGATGACGCCATCCGGCACGAGGTCGCCTGCGTCCATGAAGCGCTTGGCTTCGAGGCCGAGTTGGGTGCCTTCCTTGATCGCGGCGCGCAGCATGTCGCCGGTCGAAATTTGCGGGATGCCGAATTTTTCTTTGATGAAAGTGGCTTGGGTGCCCTTACCGGCCCCGGGTGCCCCCAACAAAATCAGACGCATTGATGACTCCTGAAAGTTTGTGATTTGTGAATGCTGTGCGTGCGGCAGGCAGGTGTGTCTCCGGCAATCTGCGGCGGTTGCGGGTCCTGTGACCGGCCAACCGTGCTGCGCGCAGACGACGCGCTCGGCAGGGCGCGACGCGCGCGACCGGGGGTCTGCTCGCGAGAATCAGAGCGATTATGCCACGACGTGCCCGCCCGGCGGCGTTTTGCCGAGTTGCGAGAATCGTGGCGTTGCGATTTCCGGGACGCCCCAATGCGCCTGCCGCTAACGCACCGGCCTCGCACTATGCCGGGTATGGGACGTCAGTTTTGCAGCAGTGCGCGAACGCGTTCGAGATCTTCGGCGGTGTCGACACCCGGTAGTGGCGCGTCGTCGGTCACCAGCACCGCGATGCGTTCGCCGTGCCAGAGCGCGCGAAGTTGCTCAAGCGATTCGGCGGTCTCGATCGGGGCTTGCGGCAGGCTCGGATAGCTACGCAGAAACTTGGCTCGATAGGCGTAAAGCCCAATGTGACGGAAGATCGGTGTCGTGGCTGCCGGCAGGGACGCCATATTGACAAGCCCGGCGGACCACGCGTCGCGCGACCACGGGATAGGCGCGCGCGAGAAGTAAAGTGCCCGGCTGTACACGTCGAGCACGACCTTAACGACATTCGGAGAGAAGATCTCCGCGTTGTCGGTGATCGGGTGTGCGGCCGTCGAGAGCGCGCATTCCGGATGCTCCGCCAGATGTGCGGCGACAGCGTGCACGAGACGTGGATCGATGAGCGGTTCGTCGCCCTGCACGTTGACGACGATAGTGTCGTCGGTCCACTGCTGCTGAACGGCCACCTCGGCCAGCCGGTCGGTTCCCGTCGGGTGATCGGCGCGCGTCAGCATGACATCGAAGCCGTGCGCCGAGACGGCGTCTACCACGCTCTGCGCGTCGGTCGCGACTACGACCTGGCGCGCACCCGACTCACGCGCGCGCTCGGCCACGCGCACCACCATGGGCTTGCCGCCAATATCGGCGAGCGGTTTGTTGGGCAGACGCGTCGACGCGAGGCGCGCAGGCACCACCGCGACGAAGTCGACGGTACGGATCGAATCGCTCACGATGCGGACTTGTCGTCGTTCAGCGGGACGGGCGTACCCTCGACGGACTGGCGTGCTTCATCGGCCAGCATGACGGGAATGCCGTCGCGAATCGGATAGGCGAGCTTGTCTGCGTGGCAAATCAGCTCCTGGGCTTTCTTGTCGTACTCCAGGGGGCCCTTGCACAACGGGCAGACGAGAATCTCAAACAGTCGGTTGTCCACGCAATTTCTCCACTACCAGTGATACGAGGCGCGCATCGAGCGCTGCCTCGGCAGGTACGGCCCACACTCGCGGGTCGGACCAGGTGACGCATTTTACTGCATCCTTTTCGGTGATCAGGATGGCGTCGGCCGCAACGCCGTCGAACGGATTCGTCGCAAAGTCGTAATGATCGGGCAATGCCAGCGTCTCGATTTGCAGGCCGGCAGCCCGCAGCGCCGCGAAGAAACGCTCAGGTGCGCCAATGCCTGCCGCCGCCAGCACGCGCTTGCCGGCGAAATGCGAAAGCGTTCGGGTGAGGGCTGGCTGGCTGACACACCATGCATCGCCCAGTGCGAGCGTCAGCCGCCAAGTGTGCGACCACTCGGGCAGCGTTCTGCCGTACGGATCGTTGATGAGATTGGCGTCGCGCGCGCGCGAAAGCGGCTCGCGCAACGGCCCGGCAGGCAGCAGGAATCCGTTGCCGCCCAATCGATGGTCGAAGACGGCGATCTCGACATCACGTGAGAGCGCGTAGTGCTGGAGACCATCATCGCAGACGATGACGTCACACGCCGGATGGGCGGCGAGCAGCGCACGGCCACCCTCGACCCGCGACGGCCACACCCACACCGGGGCACCCGTGCGTTTGGCGATCAGCAGCGGTTCGTCGCCAACGTCTTCCGGCCGTGAGGCATCGCCGACTTCGGTTGGACGAGACAGGGTTGCACCGTACCCGCGCGAGAGGACGCCGGGTGTATAGCCGTGCGCACGCAGTGCACCCACGAGCGCGATGACGGTCGGCGTCTTGCCTGTGCCGCCTACGGTGAGATTGCCAACCACGACCACCGGCACCGGCAAACGTGTAGATGTTCTCCAGCCTTGGCGAAAGGCGAGACGCCGCCACGCGGCAACGGCCCCGAAAACCCACGACAGTGGCCATAACAGCCACGCAACGAGTCCTCGCCGTTGCCATTGCGCACTCACCCAATGCACGAGTGAGCCCGACAAGCGTGGCACCAGTGCGCGAGAACGCGCGCCGTCGGTCTGGCCGGAACGTGACGAGGGCGTCGTCATCGAGAGCGAGGCGCCGCCTCACCATGGGCGGCAGTCGAGCGGGCAGCGAAGGTCAGTCGCGACAGACCGGCCTCGCGGGCAGCCTCCATCACGTTAATGACCGCCTGGTGAGTACTCTTGGCGTCGGCGTTGATGATAATGACCGGAGACTCGGCGCCGCTATTGGCAGGGCCCGCAGCCTGACGCAACGCTGCCGTAAGACTGGCGACATCGCGCTGCCCGAGCGCATGCCGGTCAATGGCATAACTGCCGTCCGCACCGACGGAAACCACGATCTGACGCGGCGGTACGACCGCCTTTTCGGCATCGGCCGTTGGCAGATTGACCTTGAGCGCGGTGTAACGCGTATAGGTCGTAGTGACCATCAGGAAGATCAGGATCACGAGCAGCACGTCGATGAGCGGGATCAGATTGATCTCCGGCTCGTCGCGTGTGGAGAGGCCTCGACGGAAATTCATCGTGCGTCTCTCGGATCAGTGCCGCGGGAGCGTGGCATCGAGAAAGTGGACCGCTTGCGTCTCAAGTTCGACCAGAAACGCATCGACGCGCGTGCGGTAGTAGCGATAGAAGATCATCGCGGGAATCGCGATCATCAGACCGAAGCCGGTGTTGTACAGCGCCACGGAAATGCCATGCGCCAGTTGCGCCGGGTCGGTGCCCGTGGCGTCTTGTGCACCAAAGATCTCGATCATGCCGATGACCGTGCCGAACAGTCCCATTAGCGGGGCGACGGAGGCAATGGTTCCGAGTGCCGGCAGAAATCGCTCAAGTTCGTGGGCGACGGCCCGCCCGGTTTCTTCGAGCGCTTCCTTGGCGCTTTCGCGTGGCCCTTGCGGGTTGTGTGCAACGAAACGAACGCCGGTCGCAAGCACGCGCCCGAGCATCGAGCCACGCGCCAAGGCGTCGGTGGCGTCTTGCTTGGCCGAGCCTCGGCGAGCCAGTGTGATCGCGTTTTCGAGGACACCGCTCGGGAGTACGCGCGCGCGACGCAGCGACAGGGCGCGCTCGACGATCAGGGCGAGGGCGATAACGGAAGCGATGAGAAGTGGCCAGATGGGCCAGCCGGCGGCCTGGATGACGGCGAACAAAGACGACCTCTTGCTTGTTGCGGGGATGGGCAAACGAGTCCGAACTGTAGCGTGCAGGGGGGGGATGGGCAAGCACCGTTTTCCACACCATCCGAGCACAAGGATGTGGACAACCTTGGGATACGTTCGGCAACTCTTTGACCCGACGGTACTTTTTAGTTCGTGATGAAAAAATAAGCAATCCGGTGTTTCAGAAATGAACACCGCCGCAAGCTCACAATTCCCACGAAATCCCGCGTTGCCTGTGGATAACTATGTGCACATGTCGCCGCCGGAGCATATATCTTGGCGATACGCTGGGAATGGCCTTGCGACATGCCTGCGACGACGCCTGCAAAGCCTGATAAATCAAGGGTTTGGCGTCTCGATGCAGGAAATATAGGGCGCCCGGGCGCGAAAACCCTTAAATTAGCGGGCCTGTGGACAGTTTTTCGCCAGCGAACACGCATGAATCTATCTTTCGACGACGCCCGTCCCACCGGTGGTGCGGATCGCGTGCTAAGTGTTTCGGATTTGAACAAAGCCGTTGCCGGTGTGTTGGAGCGGAGCTTTCCGCTGGCGTGGGTCAGCGGCGAAATCTCGAACTTCACGCGCGCGGCAAGTGGCCATTGGTATTTCTCGATCAAGGATGCACAAGCGCAAATGCGCTGCGTGATGTTTCGCGGCCGTGCGCAGCACGCCGATTTCTCGCCTAAAGAGGGAGATCGCGTCGAAGTTCGTGCGTTGCTCTCCATGTATGTACCTCGCGGGGAGGTTCAGCTCAATGTCGAGGCGATCCGCCGCGCAGGGCAGGGCAATCTGTACGAAGCGTTCCTGAAACTCAAGGAAAAGCTCGCCGCCGCAGGGTTGTTCGACCCTCAGCGCAAGCGTGCCTTGCCGAGATACGCCCGCCGTGTGGGCGTTGTCACGTCGTTGCAGGCAGCGGCGCTGCGCGACGTGCTGACCACGCTCGCCCGGCGTGCGCCACACGTCTCGGTGGTCGTCTATCCGGCGCCCGTGCAAGGGGCCGACGCCGCTACCCGGCTGGCGGCGGCGCTCGATGCGGCCAACGCCCGTCGCGAGGTCGACGCCATTCTGCTATGCCGGGGCGGTGGTTCCATCGAAGACCTGTGGGCGTTCAACGAGGAAGTCCTCGCCCATGCCATTGCGCGCAGCGAGCTACCCGTTGTCTCCGGCGTGGGGCATGAAACCGATTTCACGATTGCCGATTTTGTGGCCGACGTGCGCGCGCCCACGCCGACCGCGGCCGCCGAACTGATCAGCGCGGCCCGCGACGAGTGTCTGCGCGAGGTCGACCGCGAGCGTCAGCGGCTGAGCCGCGCGATGTGGCGCATGCTGGAGCAGCGAGGCCAGCAGCTCGACAGCCTGTCGCGCGGCCTGGTGTCGCCTCGTGAGCGTTTGGCGCGTCAGCGCGGCGAGCTGGCACACCTGAGCGACCGCATGCGTCATGCGCTGGAACGACCGCTGGCCCAGCGCCGCGGACGATTCGAAATGTTGCGCCTTCGTCTGGCACGCGCCGTGCCCGATGTCGCGTCGCAGCACGAACGCGTGTCGCTACTCTCGCAGCGCATGCAAAACATCATGTCGCGCCGCGCGGAGCGCGCCGGCGAGCGACTCGCCGATGCCACGGCCCAACTCGAGTTGCTCAATCCGCGTCGCACGTTACAGCGCGGCTATGCCGCAGTGCTCGACGGGAAAGGCCAGCCGGTTCGCGACCCGAGAAAATTGCAGCGAGGCCAGCAAGTGACGATGCATTTGGCCGAAGGCGCCGCGGACATCGGCATTGGTGATGTTCAGGTTAGGCTTGACGATACTTTTTAGCGGGGTCCGGGTCTGCAATCCTGACAAATCGCAGGCATCGTGCGTCGATTAGCCGGGATTAGCAAACAATCGTCACATGAATATCGGATAGTGCGGTAAATCAAGTAACCGTGCGGTTTGCGGGGTTTTCGCATCTGCCCTAGAATCGATGGCTCCGGATAATGCAAAATCGGGTTCCCCTCAGAGCACAAAGGACAATTGCCATGGAACACAAGCTCCCTGAACTGCCGTACGCCATCGATGCACTGGCGCCGACCATCTCCAAAGAAACGATGGAGTATCACTACGGCAAGCATCACCAAGCCTATGTGACCAACTTGAACAACCTGATCAAGGGCACCGAATTCGAAAACGCCAGCCTCGAAGACATCATCAAGAAGTCGTCGGGCGGCGTGTTCAACAATGCAGCACAGGTTTGGAACCACACGTTCTTCTGGAACACCCTGTCGCCGAAGGGCGGTGGTGCTCCGTCGGGCGATCTGGCCAAGGCCATCGACGCCAAGTTCGGTTCGTTCGACGCTTTCAAGGAAACGTTCTCGAAGTCGGCCGTGGGCAACTTCGGTTCGGGCTGGACGTGGCTCGTGAAGAAGGCCGACGGTTCGGTCGACATCGTGAACACCAGCAACGCTGCCACGCCGCTCACGGGCGCCGACAAGCCGCTGATCACCATCGACGTGTGGGAACACGCCTACTACATCGACTACCGCAATGCTCGTCCGAAGTTTGTCGAGGCATTCTGGAATCTGGTTAACTGGGAATTCGCTGCGAAGAACTTCGCGTAATCGAGCCTCCCGGAATTTGCTGGCCGATCATATCGACTTCGGCGGCGTTTGCCGAAGAGAACGTCAGGTGCCTAACCCGAGCGTCTGACGTTGCCGCAAAACAAGAAACCCACCGCATGCGGTGGGTTTCTTGTTTTCAGCAGTTACAGGACTGTCGCCTTCTGCGTGTCCGTTGATTAACGTCAACATTTTCGTGCGTTCCCGTCGTTAGAGTGAACGCTTCTCATTGAACGGACAACGTATGCCTGACCCTGCGCCATCGCGCGATATCCGCGCCGCGACCCTTTCTTTCGCCCCGGGCGCCTTGCGCCATGCCGGTACCCCCGAAGTTTGTCGCGATACCGCCCACACTTCTGAGGCGCCCGGCAGCACCGACTCCGTCGACGGCCGTGCCGGTTTCTCTCACCGCTACGGGCTCGCCGACGCCCGACTGATGCGCAGTCTGCCACCGGCCACGTGGACACTCTTTCGCCTGGCCGAGCACAAGCGCGGCGGTACGGCCACACACATGTGGCGTGTCGGCACGCTGGCCTGGCGTTTCGCGCAGGCGCTCGGCATGCCCGCCGTCGAGGCGCAGGCGCTCGGGTGGGCGGCGGCCTTGCACGACACCGGTAAGTTGTGTATTTCGAACGCGATACTGGAGAAGCCGGGCAGGCTGACACCCGATGAGATGGGTGTCATGCGCATGCATCCGCAGGTGGGGGCCGATATGTTGAATGCCATCGGCGGTGCAGCATGCGAGTTGGCGGCAATCGTCGCCTGCACGCACCATGAACGTTATGACGGCGGCGGCTATCCTTACGGGCTTTCAGGCAATCGCATTCCATTGGCGGGACGGATCGTCGCTCTGGTCGACGTATTCGATGCGCTGGCAAGCCACCGTCCGTATCGTGCGGCGCTCAGTCCGGCGCAGATCGTGGGGGCGATGCTCGCCGAGCGCGGACGACACTTCGATCCGTGGTTGCTGGATCGCTTTCTCGAACGTTCGCTGGGGCCTGCGTTGGAGATATCGAGCGGCGCGCGCTGAGCGAACGCCGTCGCAGGCCGCAAAGCCGGAGGGCTGACGGCGGAGGGTCAGCGCGGCAAGCCTGAAATCTTGGCGCCCGGGCCGATGTTCTTGCTCTTGAACCAACCCTGATTCATTTCCAGGGCATACCGCACTGCCGCGCGCGGGCAGTGGTTGTCTTCGGTTTGCGGCGCCATCTCTTCGATGTTTACAATCGTACCGTCGTCGGCGAGAAACGCGATGGACAACGGAAGATTGGTGTTTTTCATCCAAAAGCAGTGACCGGCTTTATCTTCGAACACGAAGAGCATGCCAGCGTTGGCGGGCATCGTTGTGCGATACATCAAGCCTTGCTCGCGGTCGGCTTCATTGGCAGCGACTTCGGCCTTGATGAGGTACATGCCGGCGGAGAGCTGGACGGTCGGAAACTGCCCGGGCTGCTTGATTTGTGCAGTAGCGCTCGCTGGCACGAGTGCCACGACGGCTGCGGCGGCAGCAAACGTGGCGCTGGCGGCGAGCGCGGTCAGTTGACGTGAAATCCGGATCACAAACGGCTCCTGAGAAGATCGGGGGAACGTCAGATAAGTGGCGGATCATTGTAGCCGCCGGACGAAAAAAAAGCAGGTTGCATAAGCAACCTGCCTATTACCGTACGTTGCGCGGCGAGCCGCGCAGCGCGGTACTTACTTGCTGGCAGCGGCCGGCGCTTCAGCAGCCGAAGCCTTCTTAGCCGACTTCTTGGCCGACTTCTTGTGCGACGACTTCTTCTTGGCAGCCGGCTTGCTAGCAGCGGCCGGAGCGGCAGCAGCGTCCGTGGCCGGAGCAGCAGCTTGAGCGAACACGCCAGTTGCGAAAAGGCCAGCGACCAGGGCAGCGATCAGTTTTTTCATGAGATTCCTCGTTGAAGCTCGATGTTGGGGTGGTGTACTCGTTGACCCGCGAAGTGAGTCATCTCCTTTAACGTCCGTTCAGGACATCGGTTGACAACCCATCCGCGGTTTTTTTGCAAAGCAAGTATTACGGCTTGTTACCGACGGGCGGCTGGCTCATCGCCTTCTTGCCCGACTTCTTGTGATGATGATGCTTCTTGTGGCTGGCCTTCTTCGCCGGGGCAGCATGGTCAGCAGGCGCTGCTGCTGCAGGCGCCGCCGGGGCGACAGGCGCCGTAGCCGGCGCCGATTGTTGGGCCATCGCGGCGCCGGACACAATCAGGCCGGCGGTCAGTGCGAGCAGCAGTTTGTTCATGACTTGGTTTCCTCGATTCAGTTAGTGGTGCGTATGTTGCGCACCTGTTCCCTCAACGAGGTGGACGACCGCGCGGTTGACCCGAAAGTGTAAGTAATTGTTGCGGTAACTCGCACCACTGGCCCGGCGAGAGGTTCAATGAAAAGACGTCGACCGGGCCGATGGCGACACGTACCAGCCGCAGTGTGGGCTTGCCCACGGCGGCGGTCATGCGTCTGACCTGGCGATTCTTGCCTTCCACGAGGGTGATCTCGAGCCAATGTGTCGGGATGCTCGCCCGAAAGCGAATTGGCGGATGGCGCGGCCAGAGGTGCGCCGGCTCGGGGATCTCCCGCGCTTCGCACGGCAGCGTGACGAAATCGCCCAGATCGAGGCCGCTCCGCAGCCGTGCTACGGCCGTTTCATCGTATGGACCTTCCACCTGCGCCCAATAGGTCTTCGGCAGTTTCCTTTCGGGCTCCGCAATGCGCGCTTGCAGGCGGCCATCGTCGGTCAGCAGCAGGAGCCCTTCGCTGTCCGCGTCGAGGCGTCCCGCCGGATAGACGTCCGGAAGGTGCACGCACTCGGCAAGCGTGGGGCGCGTCGGATGTGGCGAAAACTGGCAAATCGTACCGAAGGGTTTGTTGAGGGCGAGAAGTGTCATACCGGGGGAAGAAAATCGGAAATTGCCGAGGCAGCGGTGCGCGATATTGCGTGGCGCCGCCGAATACGTGAACGCATGACGCGGTGACCCACTCTGCTGTCCTCTGTTCAGCCTCGTCATGTTAATGCATAATCGAAAGCATTGGTCTTATGTCTTATATAAGACTAAATTCGGGTCACGCGCACTCTCTGGCGCTGTGACTACAATAGGGCGGAAATGCGTCGAGCGGTCATCCCTCATCCGGCTCGATGCGCGCAGTCCGATCCATCCATTGGAGCCCCACCATGTCGTATCAGCACATCAAGGTCCCGGCAGGCGAGAAGATCACCGTCAACAAGGATTTCTCACTGAACGTGCCGGACAATCCGATCATCCCGTACATCGAAGGCGACGGCACGGGCGTGGATATTACGCCGGTGATGCTCAAGGTCGTCGATGCTGCCGTGGAAAAGGCATACGGTGGCAAGCGCAAGATCCGCTGGATGGAAATCTATGCGGGCGAGAAGTCGACCCGTATTTACGGCCCGGACGTGTGGCTGCCCGACGAGACACTTCAGGTCGTGAAGGACTACGTCGTGTCGATCAAGGGTCCGCTGACGACGCCGGTGGGCGGCGGCATTCGCTCGCTCAACGTGGCGTTGCGTCAGCAACTCGACCTGTACGTTTGTCTGCGTCCGGTGCAGTACTTCAAGGGCGTGCCGTCGCCGGTGCGCCAGCCCGAGAAGATCAACATGGTGATCTTCCGCGAGAACTCCGAAGACATCTATGCAGGGATCGAGTGGGAGGCGGAGTCGGCGGGCGCGAAGAAGCTGATCGCGTTCCTGCAAAACGAGATGGGCGTGAGCAAGATCCGTTTCCCGGAGACGTCGGGCATTGGCGTCAAGCCGGTGTCGCGCGAGGGCACGGAGCGGCTGGTGCGCAAGGCGATTCAGTACGCGATCGACAACAATCGCGATACGGTCACGCTCGTGCACAAGGGCAACATCATGAAGTTCACGGAAGGGGCGTTCCGCGATTGGGGCTATGCGCTCGCCAGGAACGAATTCGGCGCGACGGAGATCGACGGCGGTCCGTGGTGCAAGGTGAAGAACCCCAAGACGGGCAAAGACATCATCGTCAAGGACTCGATTGCCGACGCCTTCCTGCAACAGATCCTGCTGCGTCCGGCCGAGTACGACGTGATCGCCACGCTCAACCTGAACGGTGACTACATCTCCGATGCACTCGCGGCACAAGTGGGCGGTATCGGTATCGCACCGGGCGCGAATTTGTCCGATTCGGTAGCAATGTTCGAAGCGACGCACGGTACCGCACCGAAGTATGCGGGCAAGGACTACGTGAATCCGGGGTCGGAAATTCTCTCGGCAGAGATGATGCTGCGACACATGGGCTGGACGGAAGCGGCGGACCTGATCATCGCGTCGATGGAAAAGTCGATTCTGTCGAAGAAGGTGACTTACGACTTTGCGCGCCTGATGGAAGGCGCCACGCAGGTGTCCTGTTCCGGCTTCGGTAGCGTGATGATCGAGAACATGTAAATCACTACGGCTTTCGCGCCGGATGTCTCTAGTCGTCATCCTGCCCCGGGGTAGCGAAGCTCCCCGGGGCTTTCCATTGCCGGGGGTCTCCGCTATCGCACCACGATGATCGTGGTTACCCGATGGTCTCCCGAGCTTGGCACACGGCTGGTGAGTTCGCGCGGGAATCCGACCGTCCAGACGACGATATCGGTGCCCGGTGCCTGCCCCGCCTGATACCAGATGATGAGGCCGGGAAAACGCATGGTCTCGCAGCGCTGGCCGTCGGGCACCGTGTAATCGATCCATTCCGGCGAGACTTCGCCGAGCGCAGGTGCCGAATCGAGTTGGAATGTCGGCTGGCCCAGCGAGCGGCAAAGCACGCTGTAGTTAGGCTGCACCCAGATCGCCACCTTCTGGCCCACGGCGACACTGATCTGAAGGGTCGGTGGAGGGTATGCCGGTTGCGCCTGTGCGGCGCCCGCACTCAGCACGCACGCAATGAACGCCATCGTGCGCCGCGCGATTCCTGTGGTGTCCATGACGGACCTCCCGCCCCCTCTGGCGGCCGACGCAACAGCCTTCTCCAGGCCCGAACAAGCCATCGGCACGACGCTTTCATTACAGTGCATGCGCAGGGACAACGCAAGGCGCCGGCGCGTGAGTCCGACGTGCTACGCTTGGCCGCGTTTATCTGGCTCACATGTCATACGCGGGAGGAGGCAAATGAAGGTCAATCGCATCGTTGCCAACATCGCGGCACCGACCGCGCAAGCGTTGCAGGCGGCGCAACGCTTTTACGGGGAGCTGCTCGGGCTGGATCTGCTGATGGATCATGGCTGGATTGCCACCTACGGCAATGCGTCGAAGATGAGTGTGCAGGTCAGCGTTGCCACGGAGGGCGGCAACGGCACGCCCGTACCGGATCTTTCGATCGAGGTGGACGACGTGGACAGCGCACTCGCACGCATGCAAGACGCCGGCGTTGCCATTGAGTACGGGATTGCCGACGAACCGTGGGGCGTGAGGCGCTTCTATGTGCGCGACCCGTTCGGGCGTTTGCTCAATATCCTCTCGCACCGGTAGACGCTGTGCACCGGTCGCCAATCTGCGATGGTGTGCGCTGCTCCGTCGCGCCGTCAAAGTGCAATCACGGTGCAATCACGGTGCCCTATCAACGTCCGTCGAAACAGGCCGCGAGGCGCTGCTGTTCGAACGCCTGGACAACGTGATCCACGAACACGCGCGTTCGCAGCGGCAGCAAAGTCTTGTTCGAGTAGTAGATGGACACGCCGCCATATTCCTCGAACCACCCGGGCAGCAAACGTTGAATTCGGCCATCTGCCAGCAGCGGCGCAGCATGGGGCATGGGTAGCAACGCCACGCCGTAGCCCAGCGCAACGGCGTGTGCCATGGCTTCCGGATCGTCGAAAATCATGCGGGTTCGCGCTTCGATGTTCACGCGTTCGCCAATGGCGTTGCGCAAGTCCCATGCGCGCAGACGCCCTGATGTGCCGGAGCGCCGGATCACGGCGTCGTAGGAGGCCAGCTCAGAAGGATGCTTCGGCACTTTGCGCCCGGCCATATAGCCGGGCGATGCGCAAATCACGGCATAGGTCGGCGCAAGCCGCCGTGCGATCAGGCCGGGCGTGAGTTCTATCCCGCCGCCGATCGCCGCGTCGAAGCCTTCGGCCACCACATCCACGCTTCGGTTGTCGAATCGCCAGTCCGGCACGATGTCCGGATACCTTGCAAGGAAATCACCGAGTAACGGCACGAGGTACTGACGGCCGAACGCATGCGCCACGCTAACTCTCAGCACTCCGGACGGCTTGCCTTCACCTTCGGCGGCGCGCGAGAAGGCGTCGGTCAGCGCTGCGAACGGCCCGTCGACGTCGAGCAGGAATCGCTCTCCGCCCGCTGTGAGCGTGAGGCTCCGGGTGCTCCGGTGGAACAGGCGCAAGCCGAGCTTCGCCTCCAGACGAGCCACATTCTTGCTGACTGCCGCAGGCGTCATCCCCAGTCGCCGCGCAGCTGCCGAAAAACTCCCAGCACGTGCGCTGAGGACGAAGGACTCGATCAGAGGCAGCGCGTCCATTTCATCTGTTCCATTGAGTTGAAATTGATGATCGATATTATGGTCTAGTTGCGATGTAATTCGGCGCCGATACTAGTTTCACTTCTTAACCAGTGGAACAACATCATGGCAACGAGTTTTCAAGGCAAAGTGGCATTCGTGACGGGCGGCTCGCGCGGTATCGGCGCCGCCATCGTGCAGCGACTGGCCGACGACGGCGCGACGGTCGCCTTCACTTACAAAGGCTCGAAGGCGGCAGCGGAGGTGCTTGTCGCGCGCATTCAGGCGTCGGGTGGTCGCGCCATGGCGCTGCTCGCCGACGCGAGCGATGCCACCGCGCTGACCCGGGCGGTGAACGACGCCGCACAGCAATTCGGCAAGATCGACATTCTCGTGAACAACGCCGGCGTGTTCACGCTGGGCTCGGTGGCCGATCTCGCGCTGGAAGACTTCGACCGCATGCTCAACGTGAACGTACGCGCCGTGTTCGTCGCGTCGAAAGCCGCGCTCGCTCACATGGGCGAAGGCGGGCGCATCATCAACATCGGCTCGTGCAACGCGGAACGCATTCCCTTCGAGGGCGGCGCGACTTACGCCATGAGCAAGGCGGCGCTGGTCGGGCTCGTCAAGGGCATGGCTCGCGATGTCGGTCCGCGAGGTATTACCGTCAACAATGTTCAGCCGGGACCGACGAACACCGATATGAATCCGGCCGAGGGCGATTTCGCCAAGTCGATGCATGACCTGATGGCGCTCAAGTACCACGCTCGCCCGGAGGACATTGCCGCGATGGTCGCCTACGTCGCCAGCGAGGAAGCCAGCTTCGTGACCGGTGCGAGCCTGACCATCGACGGAGGCTACAGCGCTTAAGCTTCGTCTGAATTCGTGACGAACGCGGTGTGACCGCAATCGTAAGAAATGCAACGGGGCGAGGGGGCGAATACGATGGCGCCGAGAGGCTTGTGACGTTGGCAAGCTCAGGCAAGGCGCCCGATCTCCCGCGCCGTTGCTGCATGACGGGCATTTCGCGTCATCCCGAGTTATCTCGCAGACGCGGCCGACATTGCCATGCGGCGTATTACCGGCGTAACGCCGTGTAAGGCGCGCGTCGTGCTCGTGTCTACCCGCGCGCAATGCTGCGGCATAGACTGCGCGGATGAAGGTCGTTCACCTCTCCCATACGCCGGTGGCCGGCAGCCCGGGCAACATTGTCTCGGCGCTTAACCGGCATACCGATATCGCGGCGCGGCATGTCGTCTGCAACGCGGCGGCGTATGCATCGCGCACCTTCGCCGTCGACCTCGACTGGCAACGTCATCGCGAAGAGGCCCTCGATGTCATCGCGCAGGCCGACGTCATCCACATCCATCAGGTGTTCTCGTTCGAGGACACGTTTGGCGCCGACCTTCTGAGCCGCTTCGGTAAGAAGCGCTTGATCCGCCAGTTTCATTCCGCACCGGAGTTATGGTGTCGCGAGAATGCCGCCATGCGCGAGCGCATCGTCAACGACCCCATGCCTCAGTTGGTCATCGGCCAGGGCCCCGAGCGCTTCTACCCCTTCGCGCGCGTGGTGCCGAACATTGTGCCGATCGACGACGAGCGTTATCTGCCGCAACCCGAAACCCCGGGCGAGACCGGGCGTCCTGTAGTCGTGTTTTCGCCGAGTGGCGGATCGTCCGGCTGGCGCAAGCGCTGGGAGACGAAGGGGGCGCCACAGACATTGCGCTTGTTACGTCGGCTGGAGCGGCGCGGGCTGTGCGAAGTGCGCCTCATCATGGGCGTGCCGCACGACGAGTGTTTGCGATTGAAGCAACGCGCTGCCGTTGCACTGGACGAATGCGTGACAGGCAACTATCACCTCTCGGGACTCGAAGCGCTATCGCAAGGCAAGCCGACACTCGGTCACCTTGACAATCGCGTGCAGGCGCAACTTCGTCGCCTGACCGGTGCTTGCGAACTTCCCTGGGTCGACGTACCGCTGGAGGCGGCCGAGGCGCCGTTGGTGGCGTTGCTGGAGAATGCGCCGCTACGCGCGCAGATCGGCGCTGCGTCGCGCCGCTGGATGGAGACTCACTATCGCGATTCGGCAATGGTGCAGTACTACCGGCAAGCCTATCTGGACCTCTTCAACGCACCGTACCGTTTTGGCGAGCGGCGCATCGACGCCGCCGAGCAGTGGCTTGCAGTCTCGCTGCCGAATCTGCGCTGGCGTGCGCGTCGCAACGCCAACGCGTTCTGGCGGGGGCTATGGGAAACGTGGCACGGGCGCTGAGCGGGCAGCGGCGAGCGTTACTCCGAAAACAGATCGAATAGCAGCGTGCGCATCCACTGACTCGCCGGTTCCTGGTGATAGCGTGCGTGCCAGAACAGATTGATCTGCACGTCCGGCAAATCCAGAGGATGGTCGACGTAGCGCAATCCGAAGTGCTGCGCACTACGCTGGGCGAACTTTTCGGTGACGGTCGCAATGAGATCCGTGGCGTGCAGAATGTCGGCGAGCGCCACGAAATGGGGTACGCGTAGTCGGACATTGCGTTGCACGTGAGCGCGCGCCATGAAGTCGTCGACCTGTCCATGCCCCGTGCCGGCAGCGATTACCATGACCTGTTCCGCCTGCTCGAAATCCTCGCGCGCCATGCGCGTCTTCTTCGGTCTGTCGAGCGGATGCCCCGGACGAAACATGCACACATACTTCTGCCGGAACAGCCGTCGCTGGAAAAACTCGGCTGTGAGATCGGGCAGATGCCCGACGGCAAGATCCACCTGACCCGCCGCCATCTCCTCGCGCAAATTGACAGCCGTGTTGCGCACCGTACT
Source organism: Pandoraea apista (assembly GCF_001465595.2). Lineage (NCBI taxonomy): Bacteria > Pseudomonadati > Pseudomonadota > Betaproteobacteria > Burkholderiales > Burkholderiaceae > Pandoraea > Pandoraea apista. The sequence continues at coordinate 1,269,845 of NZ_CP013481.2, forward strand.
GACCGTAATGCCCGGTGCTTGCTCGCCGAGGGCGTGCATCAGCTTCGGCAGAAAGTGCACTTCGCCGATATCCGTCATGGCGATCTGAAACGCGCGCTGACTCGTGGCCGGATCGAAGGCGAGCTGACGATTGAATACGCCGTGCAAGGCGTCTAGCGCACTTGCGACCGGTTCGGCCAGTTCGATCGCCATCGGCGTTGGCAGCATGCCCCGTGAAGTGCGGATGAATAGCTCATCGTTGAACAACTTGCGCAGGCGCGCGAGCGAATTGCTCACAGCGGGCTGTGTCACACCCAGCGCTTCGGCGACGCGGGAAACGCGTCTCGCGTTGTACAGGTGCTGGAAGACCACCAGCAGGTTCAGGTCGACGGAATGCAGGTCCATGAGTGACGCGTCTCGGCGATCAGTGAAATCACTAGAATTTATGGTCGATATAAATAAGATTCTATTGGTTTATATCGCGGGTTGCGCGATGCTTCTTGCAAACGGCGTCTGAACGCCAGAGGCAGTGCCCGGCGGGCTGCTGTCATCACGGAGACAATCCCCATGCAAGTTCATGTGCAGCCACTTGGCGAGCGCCTGGAGGTCGCGCCCGGCGATAACCTGCTGAAAGCGCTCACCGATCGTCAGATCCCGGTTTCGTACAGTTGCCTGTCCGGGCGCTGTGGCACTTGCCGCTGCCGGGTGATTTCCGGGGACGTGCAGGAAGCCGCAGGCGTCGAATATCGTCATCACGACGACGACACCGGCCCGGCGCGATATGTGCTCGCTTGCCAGTCCACCGTGCAGGGCGACTGCGAGATCGAATTGCCGGAGATGGACGAAGTCGTCGTGCACCCGGCCAGGATCCTCAAGGCGACGGTGCTTGCCATCGAGCCGCTCACGCACGACATCAAGCGTCTGGTGCTCAAGCCCGCGAAGCCGCTCAGCTTCTCGCCGGGTCAATACGCCACGCTGCAATTCACGCCCGAACACATTCGCCCGTATTCGATGGCCGGACTGGACGCTGACGACACGCTCGAGTTTCACATCCGTCGAGTGCCGGGCGGCGCCGTGACTGGTTACGTTGACGCGCAGCTCAAGGTCGGCGACACCGTGCGTGTGTCCGGGCCGCTCGGCACGTCTTACCTGCGCACGCGTCATGACGGCCCGATGCTTTGCGTGGCGGGCGGGACCGGGCTCGCGCCAGTGCTGTCGATCGTGCGCGGCGCACTCGCTCGTGGCATGCGCAATCCGATCGATATCTATGTCGGCGCACGCTCGCCGGCGGACGTATATGGCCTGGCGTGGCTACGCGAGCTCGCGTTGCAGCATGACGGTATTCGTCTGCATGTCGTGACCACAACCGATGCGTCGGGGCACACGCCAGACGCGTTCCGCGTCGGACACGTCACAGAAGCCCTCGCCGCGGACTACACCGCCCCCGATGCACTCGTTGGCTGGCGCGCGTATCTGTGCGGCGCACCGCCGATGGTCGAGGCCGCCACGCGATTGCTGCGCGCGCGCGGCATTGACGGCGCGCATATCTACGCCGACGCGTTTTACGCGAAGGCCGCCTGACGAAACGGGTTTTCCCGTGCGCCGGTGCGCTTGCCGCTCGCTTGTATCCCGCATTGCCCGCATTCCCAGAGTTCCCCGCATTCCCCCTCAGGAGACGACCGTGAGTACAACACCGCAGACCGGCTTCGACCCGGCGCAGTCCGCCGGCGCTGAACCGTCGAACCTTTGGCCCGCCGAGGGCTCCAGCCGGATTCCCTTTCGCGTCTATACCGACGAGCAACTCTATCGGCGCGAGCTGGACGAGTGCTTCTATCGCCGTCATTGGAACTACGTCGGGCTGGAGGCCGAAGTGCCGGCGCCGGGCGACTTCAAACGTACGGTGATTGGCGAGCGCTCCGTCATTGTGACGCGCGATACGTCGGGCGGCATCAATGTCGTCGAGAACGTCTGTGCCCATCGCGGCATGAAATTCTGTCGCGAAAAGCGGGGCAATCGCACGGACTTCCATTGCCCGTATCACCAGTGGAACTACGACCTCAAGGGCAATCTGCAAGGGGTGCCGTTCCGCCGCGGAGTGAAGCAGGACGGCAAGGTCAACGGGGGGATGCCGAAGGACTTCAGGCCGGAAGATCACGGCCTTACCCAATTGAAGGTCGCCACGCGCGGCGGAGTGATCTTCGCGTCGTTCGATCACGAAATCGAATCGCTCGAGGCCTTTCTCGGACCGGAGATTTGCGCGTACTTCGACCGCTTGTTCGATGGCCGCAAGCTCAAACTCCTCGGCTACAACAAGCAGCGCATTCCGGGGAACTGGAAGCTGATGCAGGAGAACATCAAGGACCCGTATCACCCAGGCCTGCTGCATACGTGGTTCGTCACGTTCGGCTTGTGGCGTGCGGATAACAAATCGCGCCTGGTGATGGACGAACACGGGCGTCACGCCGCGATGATTTCCACGCGAGGGCAGGGCGGTGGCGGGGAGGTGACGTCGGGCGTATCGAGCTTTAAGGAATCGATGTCGCTCAATGACGCGCGCTTTCTCGACATCGTGCAGGAAGATTGGTGGAACGGGCCTACGGCCGTGCTCATGACGCTCTTCCCCAGCGTGATCCTGCAACAGCAGGTCAATTCCGTGTCGACGCGTCATATCCAGCCGCGCGGGCCCGATTCGTTCGATTTTGTCTGGACACATTTCGGCTTCGAAGACGACACCGAAGACATGACGCAGCGCCGGTTGCGTCAGGCGAACCTGTTCGGCCCGGCCGGTTTCGTGTCGGCGGACGACGGTGAAGCCATCGAGTGCTCGCAGGAGGGGTTCACCCAAAAGCCGTGGCACCGCGTGATCGCCGAATTGGGCGGCACCGGCGTGGAAAACACCGAACACATGGTGACGGAAACCTTGATTCGCGGCATGTACGCCTACTGGCGCCGCGTGATGGGCGTTTGAGGAGACAACACGATGGTGGATTTTGCAACGTTTCAGGCCGTAGTCGAACTTAACGCGGCCTATGCGGCGGCGCTCGATACGCAGCAATGGGACGCCTGGCCCGAGTTTTTCCTCGAAGCGTGCGTCTACCGCATTCAGCCGCGCGAGAATTTCGAGATGGGGCTGCCGCTGGCCACGCTGTCCTTCGAAAGCCGCGGCATGCTGCGCGATCGCATCTACGGGATTCGCGACACGCTGTTTCACGATCCGTATTACCAGCGCCATGTGATCGGACTGCCTGCTATCCGGCAACTCGACCACGACACGCTGCACGTGGAAGCCAACTACGCCGTGTTTCGCACGAAGCCGGATCAACTCACTGACATTCTGTCGGTCGGGCGCTATCTGGACATTTTGAAACGCACCGGCGAGGGGTGGAAGTTCGCCTCGCGCCAATGCATTTTCGACAGCGAGATGATTCCCAACTCGCTGATCTACCCGATCTGAAGCGAGGAACATCATGAGCGGTAACTGGATTGAGGCGGCGTCGCGCGACGCGATTCCCGAGGACGACGTGATCGGCCTGATCGTGGGCGGCCGCGATATTGCCTTGTATGGCGTAGATGGCGAGGTTTTCGCGACCGATAACGCATGTACTCACGGAAACGCGCGCCTGTGCGACGGGTTTCTGGAGGGGCACGAGATCGAGTGCCCGCTGCATCAGGGCAAATTCGACGTCCGTACGGGGGCCGCCATGTGCGCGCCGCTCACCGAGGCGGTCAGAACCTATCCCATCCGGATCGAGGCCGGCAAAGTGTACGTGGATCTGGGGTGACGGCGCTCCCACTTTAGGAGGTGTCATCCAAACGGGCTACCTGACGGGCGATAGGTCGCCCGTCGCATTTCGGCGACAGGAACGCCCGCCTGGGAGGGGGCTCGCCAAGGGGCGCCTTCGGGGCTTTGAAGGGGGCGGAGCAGCCGCATCATCTGGGCGCCGGATGAAACAAATGATCTACTCTCGCATGTCCCTGAGCGGCGTCGGCTTCGCTTTAGGAATCGTTAAAAACCTGTTTCTTTCCGAAGCTTGACGAATGATTTCGGCATGCCGAATGAACATGGAGCTGCGTAGGAATACTTAGTCAATTAAGGAAGTTGCGTAATTGATTTCCGCAGTCGGGAGTTCCGGAGTTATTTTAATAACTGAGTGGAATATTGCGGTAAAGGAAACTTTATAAGAGATTAAACGCAGTTAAATTTCGAGAAGCTTCGCACCCGGAGTGGAAAGTTGCGTTATCTTTTGCATTCAAAAAAGGATCCAAAATGTTTCACTATGGTGCGTGTATTGTTGCGGCGCAATAAAAAACCCGGCCGAAGCCGGGTTTCCAATGCGTCGAACGGCGCTACTCTCAGGCAGCCGCCTGGATGTTCGAAGCCTGCTTGCCCTTCGGGCCTTGAACGACCTCGAACTGCACCTTCTGACCTTCCTTGAGGGTCTTGAAACCGTTCATCTGGATCGCCGAGAAGTGAGCGAACAGATCTTCGCCACCCTCATCCGGCGTGATGAAACCAAAACCCTTGGCATCGTTAAACCATTTGACCGTACCGGTTGCCATACAAACTTCCCCTAAACAATTACGACTACTACATATCACCGCAACAACGAGCACATCTGAAAAACCCGCCGGCTGGCGGCGGCTTCTTAGGCTCACCCAGGCATCTTTTCTTTTAAAACACTTATAGAGGAAAAGCGCCACGATGATTGTTTTCGCTAACTGCCAATAGTGTCAAGCCCTTTTTGAACGATAGAAGTTGTGTTCGATCAGGTTTTACCCTTATATCTCGGAGGGTATAAGGGGTGCTGAGACACGCTCTTGAAATTTGGGTTAAGCTGACTCATATGGGTGTGGCACCCCCGATGGTCGGGGCTGCGGCGCCTTGCTGGACAACGCACGCGCTAAACGACGAGTGTTGGCATTCCGGTGGAGAACCGGACGGCAGGCGGCAATAGGGGCTCCGATTGCTTCCTGCACCCGGGAGTTGTTTAGAATCCACGTATGGCAACCTTACCGACAACGCATGACGACACCGTACAGGAGCGGCAAGAGCAGCAGCTCAAGCCGCCATCGATGTACAAGGTGGTACTGTTGAACGACGATTTCACCCCGATGGAATTCGTGGTGATGGTCATTCAGGAATATTTTAATAAGGACCGGGAGTCTGCAACGCAGATCATGCTCAAGGTTCACCGTGAGGGCAGGGGAGTTTGTGGGGTCTTTACGCGCGACGTCGCGGCGACCAAAGTTGAGCAAGTTGTTAGCCATGCAAGGCAGTCCGGGCACCCGCTGCAGTGCGTGATGGAGGAAGCATGATTGCCCAGGAATTGGAAGTCAGCCTGCACATGGCGTTTATGGAAGCGCGCCAGGCACGACATGAATTCATTACGGTCGAGCACCTGCTGCTGGCCCTTTTGGATAACCCGACCGCTGCCGAAGTGCTGCGCGCCTGCGCGGCAAATCTCGACGATTTGCGGCAGAACCTGCGCAACTTCATCGCCGACAATACGCCGACGGTGCCAGGTAGCGACGAGGTCGACACACAGCCCACGCTCGGTTTCCAGCGTGTGATTCAACGTGCCATCATGCATGTGCAATCCACTTCCAACGGCAAGAAGGAAGTCACGGGTGCTAACGTGCTGGTCGCCATTTTTGGCGAGAAGGACTCCCATGCCGTCTACTACCTGCAACAGCAGGGCGTGACGCGTCTGGACGTTGTCAATTTCATCTCTCACGGCATTACCAAGACCGGTGCGTCCGGCGAGTCGGCCAAGGCCGGCGAGGGCAGTGCCGAGGGCGAAGAGGGCGCCAACACCAAGGAAAGCCCGCTCGCGCAGTACACGCAGAACCTCAACCAGATGGCGCGCGACGGCAAGATCGATCCGCTCATCGGGCGCGAGTCGGAAGTCGAGCGCGTGGTGCAGGTGCTGTGCCGCCGCCGTAAGAACAATCCGCTGCTCGTCGGCGAAGCCGGCGTGGGCAAGACGGCCATCGCCGAGGGGCTCGCCTGGCGCGTTACGCGCGGCGAAGTGCCCGAGATTCTGCAAGACGCCACGGTCTACTCGCTGGACATGGGCGCGCTGCTCGCCGGTACCAAGTATCGCGGTGACTTCGAGCAACGCCTGAAGGCCGTGCTCAAGGAACTCAAGGAGCGCAACAACGCGATCCTGTTCATCGACGAAATTCACACGCTCATCGGAGCGGGTGCAGCGTCGGGCGGCACGCTCGATGCCTCGAACCTGCTCAAGCCGGCGTTGTCGTCGGGGCAGCTCAAGTGCATTGGCGCCACGACCTTCACCGAGTATCGCGGCATCTTCGAAAAGGATGCCGCCCTGTCGCGCCGCTTCCAGAAGATCGACGTGAACGAGCCGACCGTCGAGCAGACGGTGCAGATCCTGCGCGGTCTGAAGTCGCGTTTCGAAGAGCACCACGGCGTGAAGTACTCGTCGAGCGCGCTCTCGGCAGCGGCCGAGCTGTCGGCGAAGTTCATTACCGACCGTCACCTGCCGGACAAGGCGATCGACGTGATCGACGAAGCCGGTGCCGCTCAGCGCATTCTGCCGAAGTCCAAGCAGAAGAAGACGATCGGCAAGGGCGAGATCGAAGAGATCGTCTCGAAGATTGCCCGTATTCCGGCGCAAAGCGTGTCGGCAGACGATCGCGGCAAGCTTCAGACACTCGACCGCGACCTCAAGAGCGTGGTGTTCGGGCAAGACCCGGCCATCGACGCGCTGTCCGCCGCGATCAAGATGTCGCGTGCCGGGCTGGGCAAGACGGACAAGCCGATCGGCGCGTTCCTCTTCTCGGGACCGACCGGTGTCGGCAAGACCGAAGTTGCCAAGCAACTCGCGTTCACGCTGGGCATCGAACTGATTCGCTTCGACATGTCGGAGTACATGGAGCGCCACGCGGTAAGCCGTTTGATTGGCGCGCCGCCGGGCTATGTCGGTTTCGATCAGGGCGGTTTGCTGACCGAGGCCATCACGAAGAAGCCGCACTGCGTGCTGTTGCTCGACGAAATCGAGAAGGCGCATCCGGACATCTTCAACGTGCTGCTTCAGGTGATGGACCACGGCACGCTAACCGACAACAACGGTCGCAAGGCAGATTTCCGTAACGTCATCATCATCATGACGACCAACGCGGGCGCCGAAACGATCAACCGTGCGAGCATCGGCTTCACGAACGAGCGTCAGGCCGGCGATGAAATGGCCGACATTAAGCGCATGTTTACGCCGGAGTTCCGCAACCGCCTGGACTCGATCATCAGCTTCAAGCCGCTCGACGAGCAGATCATCCTGCGCGTGGTCGACAAGTTCCTCATCCAGTTGGAAGACCAACTGCACGAGAAGAAGGTCGAAGTGGTCTTCAGCGACAAGCTGCGCGCTTTCCTGGCGAAGCGAGGCTTCGATCCGCTCATGGGCGCGCGTCCGATGCAGCGTCTGATTCAGGACACGATTCGTCGTGCACTGGCCGACGAATTGCTGTTCGGCCGTCTGACCAGCGGTGGCCGTGTCACGGTGGATCTGGACGAGAACGATCAGGTGCAACTGTCCTTCCCCGAGGACGGCAATACCCGCGCGCAGCCGGAAGCTGCCGAAGTCGAGTAAGCGTCGGGACATCTCGTTGTCCCAATGTCTCGCTGCAATAAAAAAGCGCCGCTTCATGCGGCGCTTTTTTCATGGGGGTGGGTGTTGAACCCGCCGGGTGACCTCAGTGCTTGCCGGTGCTGCCGAACCCGCCTGCACCACGATCGCTTTCGGGGAATTCATCCACGACATTGAATTCGGCTTGCACGACCGGCACGATCACCAATTGGGCGAGCCGCTCGAACGGGTTCAGCACGAAGGGCTCGTTGCCGCGGTTCCAGGTCGAGACCATCAACTGGCCCTGATAATCCGAGTCGATCAGCCCGACCAGATTGCCCAGCACGATGCCATGCTTGTGACCCAGGCCCGAGCGCGGCAGGATCAGCGCGGCGTAGCCCGAATCGGCCAGGTGGATCGCCAACCCCGTGGGTACGAGCACGGTCTGGCCCGGTGCGATGGTCAGCGGTGCGTCGAGGCACGCGCGCAGATCGAGCCCGGCGCTGCCCGGCGTGGCGTAGGCGGGCAACTGCGAGCGCAGGCGTTCGTCGAGAATCTTGACGTCGAGTTTCATGGCGTTATGGCGTTGGAAAGGGCGTAATCGGTCGAAAATTCGGTCAGGTATGCAGGAAGTCCGGCGCGCTCAGGCGCTATCGTCGGCGCGCAGCGAGAACGCCTGCGCGAGTAATTCGTGGGAACGCAAACGGGCGCGGTAGCTGCCGGCCACCGTCAACACGACGATTTCGTCGGCCTCGAACTGTTCCTGCAATGCCATCACGCGCTCGGTGACGCGCTCCGGGGTGCCGATGATACTACGCGGCTTCTCGCGCGCAATGACCGACAACTCCCGCTCGCGATACTGTGGCTTCGCCTCGGCACCCTGTTCGATGCTCGGGATCGGCTCGTTCATACCGTATGCCATCTGCACGCGGCGTAAATCGACACCGGCCTCGAGCGCTTCGGCCTCGGCATCGGTATCGGCGCAGATGACGAAGAGCGCCACCGAGCAGTAGGGCTTCTCCAACTGGCCCGGCGTGAAGCGCTCGCGATACGCCTGCGTGACCCGATGGCCGTAATGCGCGTTGATGAAGTGAGCAAAGCAGTAGCGCAGGCCAAGCTGCGCGGCGAGCAGGCCGCCGAACTCGCTCGAACCCAGCACCCACAACTCCGGACGCGTTTGTACTGCCGGTTGCAGCAGCACGCCGCGATACGGATGATCGTCGGCCAGCGTGTCGCCAAAGAGTCCCGCCAATTCGGCGACTTGTTGCGGGAAGTGCTCGCCGGCGTCGTAAGGCCCTTTCGCGACGGCGCGTGCCGTGCGCATGTCACCGCCGGGGGCGCGGCCGACACCGAGGTCGATGCGATTCGGAAACAGCGCTTCGAGCATCAGGAATTGTTCGGCCAGCTTGAACGGGCTGTAGTACGGCAGCATCACGCCCCCAGAGCCGACCCGCAGGCGCTTTGTTACGCTGGCCAGCCGTGCAATCATCACTTCCGGCGCGGGGTTCGCCACACCGCGCAAGCCGTGGTGCTCGGCGCACCAGTAGCGCGTATAGCCGAGATCGTCGGCGGCTTGTGCCAGCTCAACGGTTGCCGCGATGGCGTCTGCCACGCTATGGCCGTGAATCACTGGCGTCTGATCGAGGACAGACAGTTTGATGCGTGCAGAAGACGTTTGCGCCATGAGTGCAATGCTCCAGATCGACGATGACCTTCCGTCGACACATAGTCTTGAAAATCAGTGGCCGCTTCCGGCAGACGTGTCTGCCGGTGCTGTGCCCGGGCCTGCATGCGGCAGGCGCGCAATCATCAGAATGGCCACGATGCCGCCTAGCGCACCACACAGGAAGATCGAGGCATAGCCAAAAAAGTTGGCGACGAGTCCGGCCATCGGCCCGATCAGCCCGAGCGCCAGATCGAAGAACGCCGAGTAAGCGGCCAGCGCCGCGCCGCGATTCTGCGGCGGCACCTGTCGCAGTGCCTCCACGCCCAGGGCGGGGAAGACGAGAGAGAAGCCCACGCCGGTCAGCCCCGCGCCGGCGAGGGCCATCTGCGGGCTTATCGCACCCCACAGCAGGAATTGCCCCATGGCGCTGAAGACCAGCGAACACATGGCGACGCGGCGTCCACCGAAGCGATCGACCGCATGCGCGAGCAAAATCCGCATGCCGATGAAGCAGGCGCTGTAAAGCGTGAGCGCATACGCGGCACCCGTCCAGCCGTGACTCGCATAGTAAAGCGTGATGAACGCTGCGATGACAGCGTAGCCGATGCTTCCCAGCGTCATGGCCAGACCCGGACGCCACACCAGGCCCACCACGCGCAGGAACGGCAGACGATGCCCGCCCACCGGGGCGGCTGCCGGCAGACGCAGCGCAATCGCAAACGCCACGGCGGGCAGGCCGATGTTCACGAGCGAGACAACGGTAAAACCCGCCGATTCCAGCAAGTAGGCGCCGAACGGGGCGCCGGTGGCGAGCGCGGTGTACATCGACACGCCCTGCCACGAAATGGCCTTGCTCGCGTGCTTGGCACCGAGCAGCCCAATGCCCCACGACATGCCGCCGGTGAGCATCAGGCTTTCGCCGAAGCCGAGCACCACACGCCCGGCGATGAGGATGCCCAGTGCGAGTGTAGGGTCAGGCACCATCGACGCCACGAGATACAGCACACCTGCCGCAGCGCAGCCGCAAAGGCCGGAGAGCACTGCGCGGCGCGGGCCACGCGTGTCGACGGTGCGCCCGGCGTAGGAGCGCAGCAACAGCGTGACGACCGATTGGATACCAATGGTCACACCGACCACGAAAGACCCGAAGCCGAGCGTTTCATGGACGTAGACCGGCAGCACGGGCAGTGGCATACCGATCGTCATGAAACCGAAGAACATGATCGCCGCGAGCATGCTCAGTGTTCCGTAGACACTGACGGCCGGCCGGGCGGTCGTAGGAGGTTGCGTCATCTTGATTGTTATCGTGTGCGATGGCCCAAGGGCCGAAAGGCTGAAGGCGCCGGGTCATGACGCCGTGATGCCGTGATGCTTCGATGCTGTGAGGCCGCTACGCGCCGATTCGGTCGGGTAGCGAATCGGCCATTCCAGTCATTCCTGCCAGTCTGCCAGCGTTGCCGGACAACAACGATGACAGACGGAACGCCGAGGGGGCTATGTGCCGCAGCGTGTGTCAGCCGGGCGCACGCGAGGGGAGCCGCGCGGCGATTTCGACGATCAGGCTGCGGGCGAGCGATTGCTTGTCGGCGCGTGGCAGACGTTTCTGTCCGGCAGCGTCGAAGAGAATGACTTCGTTGTCGTCTTGCCCGAAGGTGGCGGGACCGAGATTGCCGACGAGCAGCGGCACTTGTTTGCGCTGGCGCTTTTGCGCACCGTGCGTTTCCAGATCGCCCGACTCGGCGGCAAAGCCCACGCAATACGGCGGCTTCGGCAACTGGGCCACGGCGGCAAGAATGTCGGGATTCTGCACGAACGCCAGCGTCGGCACGTCGGCGTCGCCGGTCTTCTTGATCTTGTCGCGCGCCACTTCGCGCACACGCCAGTCGGCCACGGCGGCCACCGCGATAAAGATGTCGTTGTGCGCCACGTCGGCCATCACGGCGTCGTACATCTGCTGCGCCGTCTGCACGTTGCTGCGCGTCACGCCGTAGGGCGTGGCGAGCGATGTCGGGCCAGCAACCAGATGTACGTCGGCACCCGCCTGCGCGGCGGCACGCGCGAGCGCGAAACCCATCTTGCCGCTGGAAAGATTGGTCAGGCCGCGCACCGGGTCGATCGGCTCGAAGGTCGGGCCGGCGGTGATCAGCACACGGCGTCCGGCGAGACGTTTCGGTTGGAAGAAGCCTGCGAGGGCTTCGAAGAGATCTTCCGGCTCGAGCATGCGCCCGTCGCCGATTTCGCCACACGCTTGGTCGCCGCTGTCGGGGCCGAGGATCGTGACACCGTCGCCGCGCAGCGTTGCGGCATTGCGCTGGGTCGCCGGGTTGGCCCACATCTGACGGTTCATCGCGGGTGCCACCAGCAGCGGACAGTCGCGTGCCACACACAGGGTGGAGAGCAGGTCGTCGGCCATGCCGTGCGCGAGCTTGGCGAGGAAGTCGGTGGAGGCGGGCGCGATGACGATGGCGTCGGCCTCGCGCGAGAGGTCGATGTGCGCCATGTTGTTATCGACGCGATTGTCCCACTGGCTCGTGAACACCGGCCGCCCCGAGAGCGCCTGCATCGTGAGCGGCGTGATGAATTGCGTGGCGGCCTCGGTCATGACGACCTGCACCGTCGCGCCGGCTTTGATGAGCAAGCGCGTGAGTTCAGCCGACTTGTAGCAGGCGATGCCGCCCGTCAGGCCCAGAACGATGGTCTTGCCCGCCAGTTCACCGCGTTCCATAGGGAAATGCCTCCTCCAAAGTACCGCGCGGCGCCTCAGGGGCGCCGCGACGGTGTGTGCCTGCGAATTCGCAACACGCGCCGTGGCAGCGTGGGGCGAATCGCGCCGCAGATGCTGCGGCCGGTTGCCGGGTGCGCTATTTACCGCGCCGCACGCGTCGCAGCTCGTCGATCACCAGCAGCACCGCGCCCACACAAATGGCCGAGTCGGCCACGTTGAACGCCGGCCAATGCCAGCCGCCGACGTGAAAGTCCAGAAAGTCGACCACGTGACCGTAGATCACCCGATCGATCACGTTGCCCAGCGCGCCGCCGAGAATCAGCGACAGCGACAGGCAGAACATCTTCTGGCCGTTATGACGCTTGAGCAGCCAGATGATGACGGTTGCCGCGACAATGCCAAGCAGCGTGAAGAACCAGCGCTGCCAGCCGCCTGCGGCCGCCAGAAAGCTGAACGCCGCGCCCTTGTTGTACACCAGCACCAGATTGAAGAACGAAGTCAGCGGACGGAATTCGCCGTACTGGAACGTCTTCAGAATCGTGAGCTTGGTGACCTGATCCAGCAGGATTGCAACGATCGCGATCCCGAGCCACGGCGTCAGGCCGTATGCGGCGCCCCCGCGAGCGCCGCCGTTGTTGCTGCGTCGTGCGCCCGTACGGGCGCCTGCTTTGCTTGCCATTATGCCGCGCTCCGGTGTTCGCCGCTGCCGAACAGATTCGACACGCAGCGCCCGCAAAGGGTCGGGTGGGCGGGGTCTGCACCCACGTCCTCACGATAGTGCCAGCAGCGCTCGCACTTCTGATGCGACGACGGGGTGACGACCACGCCTTCCTCGGCCTCGGTTGCGACTTGCGTGACCTTGGCCGCCGACGTGATCAGCACGAAGCGCAGATCGTCGCCGAGGCTTGCCAGCACGTCGAACTTGCGGCCGGAGACACGCACGTCGACTTCCGCCTGCAACGACGAGCCGATCTGTTCGGCGGCCCGTGCCTCTTCGAGCGCCTTGGTGACGTCGCCGCGCACCGCGCGCAGCAGATACCACTTCTCGAGCAAACGCGTGCCTTGCGCAACCTCCGGATAGGCGTAGTACGTCTCGGTGAAGATCGTGTCGTTGCCCGGCTGGAACACTTGCCACGCTTCTTCTGCCGTGAACGACAGGAACGGTGCCATGAGCTTGAGCAGGCCGTGCGTGATGTGATAGAGCGCGTTCTGCGCGGCGCGGCGTGCCGGGGCGTCCGGCGCACTCGTGTACAGGCGGTCTTTCAGGATATCGAGATAGAAACCGCCGAGATCTTCTGAGCAGAACGTCTGGAGCTTGGCCACGACCGGGTGGAACTCGTAGCGGTCATAGTGACCCAGCACTTCGGTTTGCAGCGACTGTGCCAACGCCACGGCGTAGCGGTCGATTTCCAGCCATTGGTCTGCCGGCAGCGCATGCTTCGCGTGGTCGTAATCGGCCAGATTCGAGAGCAGGAAGCGCAGCGTGTTGCGGATACGGCGATAGCCTTCGGTCACGCGCTTGAGGATCTCGTCCGAGATCGACAACTCGCCCGAGTAATCGGTCGACGCCACCCAAAGGCGAATGATTTCGGCACCGAGTTTGTCGGCAACGTCCTGCGGCAGAATCGTGTTGCCGATCGACTTCGACATCTTGCGGCCCTGACCGTCGACCGTGAAGCCGTGCGTGAGCAGCGCCTTGTACGGCGGGCGGCCATCGATCATCGAGGCCGTGAGGAGCGACGAGTGGAACCAGCCGCGGTGCTGATCCGAGCCTTCCAGATACAGGTCGGCCGGGAAGCCCAGCTCGTGCGCGTGCGAGCCGCGCAGGACGTGCCAGTGCGTGGTGCCCGAATCGAACCACACGTCGAGCGTGTCGCGGTTCTTCACGTAATCCTTGGCTTCGTCGCCGAGCAGCTCCACCGGGTCGAGCGTTTGCCACGCTTCGATGCCCTCGGTTTCCACGCGCTTTGCAACGGCTTCGAGCAGTTCCAGGGTGCGCGGGTGCAGCGCGCCGGTTTCCCTGTGCACGAAGAACGCCATCGGCACACCCCATTGGCGCTGACGCGAGAGCGTCCAGTCCGGGCGGTGCGCGATCATGTTGTGCAGACGCTGCTTGCCCCACGCCGGGAAAAACTCGGTCGCCTCGATGCCGGCAAGTGCGATCTCGCGCAGCGTCTTGCCGTCGCCGGGTGCGTCATCGGCGGGCTTGACGTCCATGCCGGCGAACCACTGGTTGGTGGCGCGATAGATGATCGGCGACTTGTGGCGCCAGCAATGCATGTAGCTGTGCGTGTACTTGAACGAGTGGAACAACGTGCCGGCCTCGCGCAAGGCTTCGACGATCTGCGGGTTGGCGTCCCAGATCGACTGCCCGCCGAACAGCGGCAGGCTGTCCTGATAACGCCCGTCGCCCAGCACCGGCATGCGGATGTCGGCGTCTGCCATGCCGTGCGCCTTGCACGACACGAAGTCTTCCACGCCGTAGGCCGGGGCCGAGTGGACGATACCGGTACCGGTGTCGGTCGTCACGTAGTCGCCGAGGTAGATCGGCGAGGTGCGCTCGTAACCGGCGTCGGCCGTCGAGAGCGGGTGACGGAAGCGGATCAGCGAGAGCGCTTCACCCTTCGTGCGGGCGATGATTTCGCCATGCAGGCCGTACGTCTTCAGGCAGTCTTCCACGCGCTCGGTCGCGAGAATCAGCAGGCCGCGCTCGGTCGAGACCAGCGCGTATTCGACTTCCGGGTGGACGTTGAGCGCCTGATTCGACGGGATCGTCCACGGGGTGGTCGTCCAGATGACGATGTGACCGTCGTCACGCGGCAGTTTCGCCAGGCCGAAGGCCTTTGCGACCTTCTCCGGCTCGGCGAACGCGAAGCCGACGTCGATGGCCAGATCGGTCTTGTCCTTGTACTCGACTTCCGCTTCGGCGAGTGCCGAGCCGCAGTCGAAGCACCAGTTGACCGGCTTCAGGCCGCGGTAGACGTAGCCGTTCTCCATGATCTTCGCCAGCGCGCGAAGCTCGTTCGCCTCGTTCGAGAAGTTCATGGTCTTGTACGGATTGTCCCAGTCGCCGAGCACACCCAGACGCTTGAAGTTGGGCTTCTGGCGCTCGATCTGTTCGGCCGCATAGGCGCGCGCCTTTTCCTGCACTTCGCGCACCGGCAGATGCTTGCCGAACTGCTTTTCGATCTGGATTTCGATCGGCATGCCGTGGCAGTCCCAGCCCGGTACATAGGCAGCGTCGAAGCCCGCGAGGCTGCGCGCCTTGACGATCATGTCCTTGAGGATCTTGTTGACCGCGTGGCCCAGGTGAATGTCACCGTTGGCATACGGCGGGCCGTCATGCAGGATGAACTTCGGCCGGCCCTTGCTGGCGGCGCGGATTTTGTCGTAGATCTTCTTTTCCTGCCATTGCTTGACCCACAGCGGTTCGCGCTTGGGCAGATCGCCGCGCATCGGGAACGGTGTGTCCAGCAGGTTGACGGGATATTTGCTCGGTGCTTTCTTTTCGCTCATGGTGCGTCGCTACGAATTTGGAATGTCGGGTGTGGGGCGCTCGCGCCGGTGGCGTTGACGTCTGGCCTTGTGGGCCGCGAGGTGCAACGCCCGGGCAGGTGCCAGTGGCGCAGGCGGGCCGCGCGCGAGGCGCTGGGCGCCGGCGCACGCGGGCGAAGATCAACTAATTCGGTCGGTAGCCGAGGTGGCGAAGTCGCGTCGCGCGCTCGGGCCATTGGCGTCGAGCGCGTGGGCGAAGTAGGCGCGAGCCTCGCGCGTGTCCTGCGCGATGGCCGCTTCGAGTTCGGTCAGACCGTCGAATTTGGCTTCGTCGCGCAGCTTCTGCAAAAATTCCACACGCACCAGCTTGCCGTAGCAGTCGCCCGAGAAGTCGAGCAGATGCACTTCAAGCAGCACGCGCCCGGAATCGTCGACTGTCGGGCGCAGGCCCAGACTGGCGACGGCGGGCAGCGGTTTATCGGCCAGACCATGCACCTGCACCACGAAAATGCCCGTGAGGGCCGGATGTTTGTGGGCAATGCGCAGATTGAGCGTGGGGAAGCCCAGCTTGCGGCCGAGCTTCATGCCGTGCACAACGTGACCGGTAATGGCATACGGACGGCCGAGCAGCGCGTGGGCGCGCTCAAAGTTGCCGTCGGCAAGCGCGGCGCGTACTTCCGAGCTGGAAATGCGTACGCCGTCGTGCGCGATGGTCGGCATCTGTTCGACGACGAAGTCGAAACGGCGTCCGGCGTCGCGCAGATAGTCGATGTCGCCCGCGCGTTTCGCGCCGAAGCGGAAGTCGTCGCCTACGAGCAGCCAGCGAGTGTGCAGGCCGTCGACGATGATGTTGCGAACGAAGTCTTCTGGCGACTGACCCGCGAAATGGGCGTTGAAGTGCTCCACCACCAGCCGGTCGACCCCTTGTGAGCGCAGCGCCTCGAACTTGTCGCGCAGATTGGAAATGCGCGCGGGCGCCCGGTCGGGCATGAAGTACTCGCGGGGATGCGGCTCGAAGGTCATTACGCACACTGGCAGGCCGCGCGCAGCCGCTGCGGCGCGCACGCGCGCGAGCAGTGCCTGGTGGCCCAGATGCACGCCGTCGAAATTGCCGATCGTCAGCACGCAGGGCGCTTTGCTTTGCGCGTTGGGTAGACCCCGGAAGACTCGCACGATAAAGGAAGCGTCAGTACAGGACGTTGAGTGAGCGTTGGTGGATGAACCGTGCGGCACAGCCATGGGACCCGGCGGCCTGCGATGGCGGGCGGGGCCCGGTGCGCAGGACGGCCGATCCGACATTGCGGCGCCGCAGAACGTTGAATTATAAACGCTTCGGGGCCATCGCGGCGCGGATCGGGTGTCTGGTGCGCCGCGCCAATGATAAAATCCGGCGATGAAGAACATTGTCATCCTGATTTCCGGTCGAGGCAGCAACATGCAAGCCATCGTCCGGGCCTGTACCGCAGAAGGCTGGCCGGCCCGCGTGGCCGCCATCATTGCCAATCGCCCCGAGGCCGAGGGGCTTGGGTTCGCGCAGGAAAACGGTATCGCCACCGCCGTGGTGCCCAGCCGTGGCAAGTCCCGCGAAGCATTCGATGCCGAACTCGCCGCCGAGATCGACCGTCACCAGCCCGATCTGGTAGTACTCGCCGGTTTCATGCGCATTCTTACCCCGGAATTCACCGAGCGATACGCCGGCCGGCTCATCAACATCCATCCGTCGCTGCTGCCTGCTTTCCCAGGGCTGCAAACGCACGCCCGCGCACTGGAAGCCGGATGCAAGGTCGTAGGCGCCACGGTGCATTTCGTGACGGCCGAGCTGGATCACGGCCCGTACGTGCTGCAAGCCGCAGTGCCGGTGCGCCCGGGGGACACGCCCGAGACACTGGCCGAGCGCATTCTGCCGCTGGAACACGTTATTTATCCGCGCGCCGTGCGCTGGTTCGTGGAAGACCGTCTGGTCGTGGCCGATGGCCGCGTGACGGTGACTCCCGCGGCCGACGGCACGCCCGATCCGCAATGGCTTTTTGGTGAGGACGCATGAGCACCCGCCCGACACAGCGCCGCGATGGCGCCAATCAAACCGGTCACCGCTCCGGCGGCCGATCCACCGATAACCGCCAGCCGTCCAAGGGGGGGCAGCCGGGAGAGCGCCAGGAGCGCTACGTCCGGCCTGACCGCTACGACCGGTCCCGCAACGATCGCCGCCCGGAGGCCCCGCCCGCCGAGACGGCCCGCATGCGCGGCGAGCATCTGTCGCCGGCGCTCTTCGAACACACCCAACGCCTGCTGGGCAGTGTGCTGACGTTCAGCGGCCCGGCCGACACGCTTGTTAGCACGTACTTCCGTGCCAACGCCAAGCTGGGCCACCGCGAGCGGGGTGTGCTGGCCGAGACGGTTTTCGCCATTCTGCGCCGCAAGCTCGAATTCGGTCAGCATGCCGGGAGCGGCTCCGGGCCGCTGGAACGCCGTCTGGCGCTACTCGGGCTGGCGTTCACGCGCGGTCTGGCGTCGGTGCAACTGGTGGCAACGCCCGATGAAGTCACATGGCTCGAACACGTCGGTCAGATCGATCCGGCAAGCCTGTCCGCACGCGTGCGCACCAATTTGCCGGAATGGCTCTACGAGCGGCTGGCCGCGCGGTTCGATGGCGCCGAACTCGAGGCGCTCGCCGCCGCGCTGAATCAGCCCGCGCCGCTCGATTGCCGCGTGAACCTGATCAAGGCCAATCGCGACGATGTCCTCGCGAAGCTGCGCGAAGACGGTTTCTCGGCCGAAGCGACGCCGTTTGCGCCCAATGGCATTCGTCTGTCAGGCAAGCCGGCGCTGCAGAAGCACCCGTTGTTCATGTCGGGGGCCATCGAGGTGCAGGACGAGGGCAGTCAGTTGCTGTGCCAACTGGTCGCACCGCGCCGTGGCGAGATGATTGTCGACTTCTGCGCCGGGGCTGGCGGCAAGACGCTCGCGCTAGGGGCGCAAATGCGTTCCACGGGCCGCTTGTATGCGTTCGACATTTCGGAGAAGCGTCTGGCCAAGCTCAAGCCGCGTCTGGCGCGCAGTGGCCTGTCGAACGTCTATCCGGTAATGATCGACAGCGAGAACGACAGCAAGATCAAGCGCCTCGCGGGCAAGATCGATCGCGTGCTGGTCGATGCACCGTGCAGCGGGCTTGGCACGCTTCGCCGCAATCCGGATCTGAAGTGGCGTCAGTCGCCGCAATCGGTTCAGGAACTCACGCAGAAGCAGGCGTCGATTCTCGCCAGCGCAGCCCGGCTGGTGAAGGTGGGCGGTCGTCTCGTGTACGCTACGTGCAGTCTGCTGACCGAAGAGAACAGTGCCATTGCCGAGGCGTTTGCGGCTGCGCATCCCGATTTCGTCCTGTTGCCGGCGAACGAGTTGCTTGCTGCGCAGAAGATCGACCTCGATACGGGCAAGTATCTCGAACTGCTGCCGAACCGCAATGCGACCGACGGCTTTTTTGCCGCCGTGTTCGAGCGTCGTCCGGCCTAAGTCGATTCTGGGCGTCAGCTAACAACAAGAAGAGAGATAGCGATGCAGGAAAGTCCGGCTTTCGCGAAGTTGGTGCGGGATGTCGTTCGCGACTTCGGCGACCCGCAGATCATCTGGCAGATTGTGGCGCTGGTGGCGGCGCTCGCCGTCGCCTTGGTGCTGCGGCGCTGGATGATCGGCCGGCTCGACCGTCATTTCGAGCGTGTCGCGCCATCACGCCGGGCGGGCTCTTCGAGCCTGCGCCGCTCGTTCTTCCCCATGTTCGGCTGGATGTGCGTGGCACTCACGCGTGTGGTGCTTCAGGAGCACATGCGTGTTTCGCTGCTGCGGTTGGCCGAAGTGCCGCTATTCGGCACCGCGCTGATTTATCTGGCGTTCTACTTCGCGCGGCGGCTGTTTGCGTCGTCGCCGCAAGCCTACGGGCTGCTGAAAGTCTTCGAGCGCGTGTTCACGGCGTTTGCCTGGTTGTCGATGTTCGCCTACGTGCTGGGCGTGCACGACGATATCCTCAATTGGCTGGCCAGTGTGCGTTTTGCGGTCGGCTCGAGCCATCTCACGTTGCTGTCGATTCTCTCCGGCCTGCTCTGGGTCGGCGTGACGCTCGTGTTGGCGATGTGGGTCGGATCGCTGATCGAAGATCGGATCATGCGCACGACCACGCTCGACGGCAATCTGAAAGTCGTGATGTCGCGGCTGGTCAAGGGCGTGCTGACGCTGATTGCCGTGCTCGCGACGCTGTCGTTCGTCGGCATCGACATTACCGTACTCGGGGTGTTCGGCGGTGCGCTGGGCGTGGGGTTAGGTTTCGGCTTGCAGAAGATTGCATCGAATCTTGTCTCGGGCTTCATTATCTTGCTCGACCGTTCGGTGCGCATCGGCGACCTGATTACGATCAGCCCGTATCACGGCACCGTTTCACAGATCAACACACGTTATACGGTCGTTCGTGGGCTGGACGGCGTGGAAGCGCTGGTGCCGAATGAGCAACTCGTGACGAATGTGGTGCAGAACCACTCGTTCACCGAGACGCGCGGGCGGGCCAAAGTGAATGTTCAGGTGGCCTATAGCGCCGACGTGGAGTTGGCGATGTCGCTGATGCTCAAAGCGGCAGAGGACATTCCCCGGGTGTTGACGGACCCGGCACCGTCAGCCTTGCTGCTCAACTTCGGTGCCGATGGGATGGATCTCGAAATGGGTTTTTGGGTGCAAGATCCGGCCCAAGGCAGCGGGGCTATCCGATCAGCGATAAATATGCGGATTTGGCGCAGTTTTCGCGAACATGGTATTGAAATTCCGTATGCACAGCGCGAAATACGCATTCTGAATGATTGGGCTGACGGCGTCCCCGTCGCAAGCGTTGATCGTCCTGATTTGCCGGCGGAAACCCCGAAACCCCCGCTACCACAGGCAGAAGACAGTGAGAAGAAGCCTTCGTAGACCGTTTTGCCCAGTGCTGAGGGTTGACCTGCGACAAAATGCGTGGCGGACAGGCGACACACGGGCGACAGTCCGTCAGGTAAAATGCTGGGCAAACCAATAACAAACCGACGTTCACCGGCACGTTTTCCGCCTATCTCGCCCCGGCATTCAGCAACTTGCCGATCTCCAGCGAATCCAAGCGTCAAGCGAGCGTAAGAACGAGACCTGACGCGACGGCTATCGATGCCGCATCGGCCCGACAAGACAAGACACGGCAGTGTTGCCGTGATTGCTACCGTATTGATTAGTTTGGAGTGATATTTTGCTGGACAGTCTCCTTGGATTTATCTCTAACGGCCTGCTCGACTGGAGCGGCTGGGAGATCACGTTGTTCACGCTGGCCGTCACCCATGTGACGATTGCCGCCGTTACGATCTACCTGCACCGTTGCCAGGCGCACCGCGCCCTCGACGTGCACCCGATCGTTGCCCATTTTTTCCGTTTCTGGCTGTGGATGACCACGGGCATGGTCACCAGCGAGTGGGCTGCCATCCACCGCAAGCACCACGCCAAGTGCGAAACGCCGGAAGATCCGCATAGCCCGCAAACGCGCGGTTTGTGGAAGGTGCTCGCCGAGGGCGCCGAGCTGTATCGCGCCGAAGCGAAGAACGAAGAAACGATTCGCAAGTTCAGCCACGGCACGCCGAACGACTGGCTCGAGAATCACGTCTATCGCCGTTACCCGATTCTGGGCGTGAGCTTGATGATGATCATCGATATCGCGCTGTTTGGCGCTATCGGGCTGACCGTCTGGGCCGTGCAGATGGTGTGGATTCCGTTTTGGGCTGCAGGGGTCGTCAACGGTCTGGGCCACTACTGGGGTTACCGCAACTTCAACTGCGCAGACGCGTCAACGAACCTGCTGCCGTGGGGCATCATCATCGGTGGTGAAGAGTTGCACAACAATCACCACACCTACGCTACGTCGGCCAAGCTGTCGAACAAGTGGTACGAGTTCGATATCGGCTGGATGTACATTCGTTTGTTGTCGATGGCGGGGCTGGCCAAGGTGAAGAAGATCGCGCCGACGCCGAAGCTTGCGAAGAACAAGGCCGCTTGCGACGAGGACACATTGCAGGCCGTGCTCTCGAACCGTTATGAAGTCATGGAGCGTTACGCCAAGACCTTCAAGCGTGCATATGGTCAGGAGCTGGCGCGCTTCAAGGATAAGCGTCAGCATGGTGAGTATCAGTTGTTCCGTGGCGCGCGCAAGTGGCTGCATCACGACGAAGCCTCGCTGCAAGAGCCGCAAAAGCAACAACTGGGCGAGATTTTTGCGCACAGCAATGCGGTGAAGACATACTACGAACTGCGTCGCGAACTGGCCGGTATCTGGGAGCGTTCGAACGCCTCGCGCGAGCAGCTTCTGAGCCAGTTGCAGAACTGGTGCCACCGTGCGGAGCAAAGCGGCATTCACGCGTTGCAGGAATTCGCTTCGCGTTTGCGCCGCTACGCGTGAACGGGCTAAGCCGGAAATCCGTTTTTGACGCATAATCGAAACCCCGCCACGGCGGGGTTTTGTCATTCCCAGGCCTACCCACGGGCCAAGCGAAAATGAATGCCTCACTCAAATCCGTAGAATTCGAGCGCCCCGCACCCAGCGGCGCCACGTGCGTTGCCCATGCCTGGGCGCGTGTCCCGGATGCGCCGTCGCCGGAGGAGCGAACCGAGCTCAAGGCCCGGATCAAGCGTCTGCTCGTGGAGCAGAACGCCGTGCTGGTGGCCCATTATTACGTCGACGCCGATTTACAAGACCTCGCCGAAGAGACTGGCGGCTGCGTGGCCGACTCTCTGGAAATGGCGCGTTTCGGTCGCGATCACTCGGCCAAGACGCTCGTGGTGGCCGGTGTGCGCTTCATGGGCGAGACCTCGAAGATTCTCAGTCCCGAAAAACGCATTTTGATGCCGGATCTTGACGCGACCTGTTCGCTCGATCTGGGCTGCCCCGCCGACGAATTCGCCGCATTCTGCGATGCGCACCCCGACCGGACGGTCGTCGTCTACGCGAATACGAGTGCCGCAGTGAAGGCCCGCGCCGATTGGATGGTCACTTCGTCCATCGGGCTCGAAATCGTGGCTCATCTGCATGCGCAGGGGAAGAAAATTCTCTGGGCGCCGGATCGCCATCTGGGCAGTTACGTCCAGAAACAGACGGGCGCCGATATGTTGCTGTGGCAAGGCGCTTGCCTGGTGCACGACGAATTCAAGGGCACTGAGCTAGCGTTGCTGCGCCGCGAGTTTCCGAATGCCAAGGTGCTGGTGCACCCAGAGTCGCCCGCTTCCGTCGTGGAGCAAGCGGATGTGGTCGGTTCGACGTCGCAGATGATTGCGGCCGCGCAGACGATGGACGCCACCGAGTTCATTGTTGCCACGGACAACGGCATTCTGCACAAGATGCGCGCCGCTGCGCCGGGCAAGCGTTTCATTGAAGCGCCAACGGCTGGCAACAGCGCCACGTGCAAGAGCTGCGCGCATTGCCCGTGGATGGCGATGAACAGCCTTCAGAATCTGGCGGACGTGCTGGCGTCGGAGCGTAATGAAATTCATGTCGATGCAGAGATCGGCCGTCGTGCCCACACCTGCATCGACCGTATGCTGAAGTTCGCTGAAGCGCGCAAGCAGAACGTGCGCGCCAGCGGTGATTTCGCGCGCGACGGCGCGCTGTTTGCCGGTGTAGGTCCCGCATAATGACGCAACCCAAAACACTGAGCACCGACGAGGCGCTCTCCCCGGATTTCGCCGCGTTCGGTGAACCGCTCGAAGCGGCGCTCTCGCGCAACGTGCGTGATGCGCTCGCCGAAGACATCGGCAG
Source organism: Pandoraea apista (assembly GCF_001465595.2). Taxonomy (NCBI): domain Bacteria; kingdom Pseudomonadati; phylum Pseudomonadota; class Betaproteobacteria; order Burkholderiales; family Burkholderiaceae; genus Pandoraea; species Pandoraea apista. The sequence continues at coordinate 1,293,097 of NZ_CP013481.2, forward strand.
CGGTGATCTGACTGGCCTTCTCGTGCCGTCCGACGAAATGGCGCATGCACGCATCATCGTGCGTGAATCGGCGGTGCTGTGCGGTGTGCGCTGGTTCGAGCGCTGCATGAAGGGCGTGAGTGCGGAAGTCCGTGTGCAATGGCACTACCGCGAAGGTGACCGCATGTCGCCCGATTCGGCCGTATGCGATATCTACGGGCCGGCGCGCGCGTTGTTGACAGGCGAGCGCACGTCGATGAACTTCCTCCAGTTGCTCTCCGGTGTGGCGACGGCGGTGCGCCGCTATGCCGATATCGTTGAGGGGACGAAGGCGCGCGTGCTCGATACCCGCAAGACGCTGCCGGGACTGCGTCTCGCGCAGAAGTTCGCGGTCCGTGTGGGCGGTGGGGCGAACCAACGCCTTGCGCTCTACGACGGCATTCTCATCAAGGAAAATCACATCGCTGCCGCCGGAGGCATTCGTCAGGTGCTGGCGAACGCCGACCGTCTCTCGGAGGGTGCACCGGTGCAGATCGAGGTGGAGTCGCTGGAGGAACTGGAAACGGCGCTTGAGTGCGGCGCGACGTCGATTTTGCTCGATAACTTCACGTTGGAAATGATGCGTGAAGCAGCCCGCGTTGCCGATGGCCGGGCTGTGCTGGAGGCGTCGGGCGGCATCAATCTGGAAACGCTGCGTGCGATTGCCGAGACGGGTGTTGACCGGATTTCCGTGGGCGGACTCACCAAGGACGTTCGTGCCACTGATTTCTCCATGCGGATTCTGGAGACGGTCGGCTAAGCGAAGCGATTCGTTCACGCCGGTGAGCAGAAAATCAAAGGCCGCGGGGTAAAGCCCGCGGCCTTTTGTTTGCCTGAGTGATGTGCCGCCGGCGCCGGATTGCCGGCGATCGGAGATTAGCGAACGCGTCGCGGCAATGCGGGCGACAGCACTGTCGGCAGTGCCTTCGGCAGGGTGTCCGGAAAGTCTCGTGAGAAGTGCAGCCCTCGGCTCTCATGACGATCCAGCGCGCTGTCGACGATCAGCGACGCTACGTCGACGAGATTTCGTAACTCGAGCAAGTCGCGGCTTACGCGGAAATTTGCGTAGTACTCGGCGATTTCTTCGCGCAGCAGGGCAATTCGATGCTGGGCACGCTCGAGCCGCTTGGTCGTACGCACAATGCCGACGTAATTCCACATCATGCGGCGCAATTCGTCCCAGTTATGCGCGACCACGACTTCCTCATCGGCGTCCGAGACGCGACTCTCGTCCCATGCGGGAACGTCGGTGGCGCCGGGATGCGCCGACTCGCCGTGCTGAATATCCTCCGCAGCGGCTTTGCCAAGCACGAGGCATTCGAGCAACGAATTGCTGGCAAGCCGGTTGGCGCCATGCAGACCGGTATAGGTGGCTTCGCCCACCGCGTAGAGTCCGGGCAAGTCGGTGCGGCCATGCATATCGGTGACGATGCCACCGCACGTATAGTGCGCAGCCGGCACGACCGGGATCGGCTGCTTCGTGATGTCGATGCCCAGTTCGGCGCAGCGCGCCAGAATCGTAGGGAAATGCTCCCGCAGGAATTCAGGGCTTTGATGACTGATGTCGAGATACACACAGTCCAGGCCGTGCTTTTTCATCTCGAAGTCGATGGCGCGGGCGACGATGTCGCGCGGTGCCAATTCGGCGCGCGGGTCGTGTTGCAGCATGAAGCGCGTGCCATCCGGCAACACCAGACGTCCCCCTTCGCCGCGCACGGCTTCCGTAATCAGGAAGGATTTGGCATACGGGTGATAGAGGCAGGTCGGGTGAAACTGTATGAACTCCATGTTCGCGATACGGCAGCCGGCGCGCCATGCCATGGCGATTCCGTCGCCAGTCGCGGTGTCGGGGTTCGTGGTGTACAGATAGACTTTGCCCGCGCCACCGGTGGCCAGCACAGTATGCCGGGCCGTCATGGCGTGGACTTCGCCGGTGCCGAGATCCTGAACATACAGCCCTTGGCAATGACGTCCGGCAGTCGGCGCGGCGTCGGCACGATCCGAGGTGATCAGGTCGACCGCAAAATGATTCTCGAAGAGCGTGATGTTCGGGTGCTGGCGAACGCGCTCGGTGAGCGTGGCGATCACGGCGTGTCCGGTGGCGTCGGCCGCGTGGATGATACGCCGGTGGCTGTGACCGCCTTCGCGCGTCAGATGGAAGCCGAGTTCGGCGGCGTCGTCACGCGTGAACGGCACGCCTTGCGCAATGAGCCACTCGATGGCTTCACGGCTGTGTTCGACGATGAATCGCGTGGCCGCTTCGTCGCACAGGCCTGCGCCGGCAATGAGCGTGTCGGCAACATGCTCGTCGACGCTGTCGGTCGAGTCGAGTACGGCGGCGATGCCGCCTTGCGCCCAGTCGCTTGCGCCTTCTGGCATTGGACGTTTGGCGACCAGTGCCACCCGGCAGGTACTGGCCAGATGCAGGGCAACCGATTGGCCGGCTAGCCCGCTGCCGACAATGACGACATCGAAATTCATGATACGCGCTGTCTCTGGAATCGCCTCGCAAGGTGGACGCGATTCTTGTTATGGAGGTGAGCCAGTATAGCGAGTCAATACGCGCGTGACACACGACCCTATGCGCACTTCGATGAAATTGTGTCTTGCGTGACTACGCATAGCGTAGCGCCGCAGATTTCGGGACGCCCAAATGAAAAACCCCGCCATTGGCGGGGTATCGAACGCAGCAGCGGACTGCTACGAGAAAACCTGTTGATCTTATTTGATCTTGGTTTCCTTGTAGGGCACGTGCTTACGAGCCACCGGATCGAACTTGCTGATTTCCATCTTTTCCGGATGGGTACGCTTGTTCTTGGTGGTCGTATAGAAATGACCCGTACCTGCGGTCGATTCCAGCTTGATCTTGTCGCGAGCGCCTTTTGCCATGATGAGCTCCTAAACTTAGACTGCGTTACGCGAACGCAGATCTGCCAGAACGGCATCGATACCGTTCTTGTCGATCAGGCGCAGGCCAGCTCGCGAAATACGAAGACGAACAAAGCGGTTTTCACTTTCAACCCAGAACCGGCGATTTTGCAAGTTCGGGAGAAAACGGCGCTTGGTTTTGTTGTTGGCGTGGGAAACGTTGTTGCCGACCATCGGCGCTTTCCCGGTCACTTGACATACGCGTGCCATGAAGCACTCCTAACCCAGAATTCTGTGTAAAAAAAGGTGAGTCGAAAAGACAGACCGCGATGATACCACAAAAATCCCAGACAAATCAATCGCTTTAGTGATTAGGATGCGAGTCCCTGGCGGGAAACGTCTGTCGGAGATTCGGGGAAGGGACGGATTATAGCGCAAGCAATACGCGAACGCGACCCGAACGCCGAAATCTTGGGCAAATGTTGTTGTAAGCCATCACAGACCGCCGTTCTCGGCAAGCGAGTACACGCTATCGCCGGCCACGATGAAATGGTCCAGCAGACGAATCTCGAGCAAGGCGAGGGCGTCGCCCAACTGCCGGGTCAGCGCCAGGTCCGCTGCACTCGGGGTAGGGACCCCGGAAGGATGATTGTGCGCGACGATGACGGCTGCGGCATGGACATCGAGTGCGGCGCGCACGATCTCCCGGGGATACGCGCAGGTTTGCGTCAGCGTGCCCTCGAACATCACCCGGGTACTGACAAGCCGGTGGGCGGCGTCGAGAAACAGGCAGGCGAAGCGCTCGCGGGAGCGGTCCTGTAATGTGAGACGCAGATAGTCGCGTACTCGGGCTGGGGAATCGAGCAGGCTGCCCGACTGCAATCCTTCCCCGAGCATTCTGCGCGCGACTTCGAGCGCGGCCTGAAATTGCAGGCATTTGGCCTGCCCCAGTCCGGGGATCTGGCGCAAACTCTCGAAGGGCATGGAGAGCAACCGGGCGAGCGATCCGCTGCGGGCAAGTAATTCGCGCCCAAGATCGACGGCATTGCGGCCTTGCGAGCCGGTGCGAAGCAAAATTGCCAGCAATTCGGCATCGGACAGTGCGTTGGCGCCTCGGGCCAGCATTTTTTCACGGGGGCGCTCGGCGAGCGGCCATTGAGCGATGGACATGACGACTCCTGAACCGGGCACAGCCACGCGCATGATCGCGGGTGCCACTAATATGGAACACTGCCGCCGACCGAAAAAATCGGGGCGGCTTTGCCGGGGAGCCGGACGCGCAACGCGACGTCATTTACAATATTAGCTTGACCTTGCTGTGAGACCCCCATGAGTTCTGTTGCAACCCCCGTGGTTCAAGACGATTCCTATCTGACGCTCCACTATCGGATCGCTGCGCCCGACGGCGCGGATATTGTCAACACGTTTGAAGGCACACCGGCGACGCTGCAACTCGGTGGCGGCCAGATGGCCCCGACACTGGAGCAAGCGCTGCTGGGCATGGCGGTGGGGGAGAGGCGCCGGGTCGAACTGGCGCCCGAGCAGGCCTTCGGCCCGCGCAATCCGGAACTGTTGCAACGTGTCTCGATGAAGACGCTGGAGGAAAACAGCAACTTCGGCGAAGCATATAGCGTTGGGGATCTGGTCGAGTTCAACGCGCCAAGCGGTGGCCGCTATGCGGGCATCCTGCGCGAACTGGGCGACGGCTGGGCATTGTTCGACTTCAACCATCCGCTGGCCGGCCAGCCGATCGTGTTCGAGGTTCAGATTATCGGCATTCTGTAGGAATCGAAATGAGCGCCACCCAAGTCGTAGCACCGACATTGTCGGATGCGGAAATTCTGCTGGCTCAGCCGCGTGGCTTTTGCGCGGGCGTTGACCGTGCCATTGAGATCGTCGAGCGCGCACTGACGATGTACGGCGCGCCGATTTATGTGCGCCACGAGATCGTGCACAACGCGTACGTGGTCGAAAACCTGCGCAAGAAGGGCGCGATTTTCGTCGAGGAACTGACGGACGTGCCGCCGGGTAACACGCTGATCTTCAGCGCGCACGGTGTGTCGCAAGCGGTGCGTACCGAGGCAGAAGCTCGCGGTCTGCGTATTTTCGATGCGACCTGCCCGCTCGTCACGAAGGTGCACGTCGAAGTCGCGAAGATGCGCAGCCAGGGGCTCGAGATCATCATGATCGGCCACAAGGGCCACCCGGAAGTGGAAGGCACGATGGGCCAGTCGGGCGAGGGCATGTTCCTCGTCGAGACGATTGAGGACGTGCTGGCACTACAGGTCGCGAACGAGGATAAGCTTGCCTACGTGACGCAGACCACGCTGTCGGTCGACGACGCTGCCGAAGTTATCAACGCGCTCAAGAAGCGTTTCCCGCGAATTACCGAGCCGAAGAAGCAGGACATCTGCTACGCGACGCAGAACCGCCAGGACGCCGTGAAATTCATGGCGCCGCAGTGCGACGTGGTTGTGGTCGTTGGCAGCCCGAACAGTTCCAATTCGAATCGCCTGCGTGAAGTCGCCGAAAAGATGGGCGTGCCGGCCTATATGGTCGACTCGCCCGATCAGCTCAAGCCGGAGTGGTTCGACGGCAAGCGCCGCATCGGTGTGACGGCGGGCGCCTCGGCGCCGGAAGTGCTGGCGCAATCGATCGTGTCGCGTTTGCGCGAACTGGGCGTCAATCAGGTCAAGGTACTCGACGGCGTGGAAGAAAACATTGCTTTCCCGCTGCCCAAAGGGCTCGTACAGGTCGCAGTCGGCTAAGCGCCGTCCGCGCAACCAGACCAACAGGCCAGCGGCAACGCCGCATGGCTCACAAACCGGGTGTCGCATCGTGCGGCCCCGGTTTTTTTATTGCCTCATTCCCGTTCCTGCCCTTTTGCGCATATCTCCCGTCGCCGCCTGACCTCACGCCGGCCATGCAACGGATCTCCGGTCTCCTTCCCAGTCACTTCATGCAGCGAAATTGACTGCGGCATTTGTGCATTTGTTTGTAGTTTTTTGCTAAAAATACGCATACCAATTTTCCTTCTTTTTGATGTCTTATCAGTCAAAACCAATGGCATCAATTATTAATTCAACGAATAAAGAATTGGGTTGAAGCTGGGCTTTCCGGTTTTCCGGAATCTAATTATTTATATACCCACTTAATTAGAATAACTGCTCAAATTGGTACAGGCACGCTAATTGCTTATTAGCTTGATGTGGCGGTAAAGCCCATTAATGGTGCATCGGTTGCACCATGAGGCCGCTCGGGCTGGTGCGCCCGAGTGCGTAAAACTTTTAACAAATCCGGGGTTGCGCTTTTGAAAAGTTAGGGTTGCACAAGTCGGTATAAAACCTTAGTCCTCCATTATGGAAAACCCTGTGGCGTCGGGCGTCGCAGCCGCAAAGAATGGAGTTACAATGCGCGCGTTTCGCATACGAAACATCGAATTGGCGTTTTTGGCGTTATTAAACCGCCGACAATCAGGAGATAATCAAATGCAACTCAAGTTCGCGAAGGTACTGCCCGTAGTCGCCGCAGTGACGCTGTTGGCGGCCTGCGGTCAGAAGGAAGAAAAGCAGGCCGATTCGGGTGCCGCTTCTGCACCTGCCGCGACGACTGCCGCCAGCGGGGGCGGCGATGCGGTTGTAATTAAGATCGGGCACGTTGCACCGCTGACGGGCCAAATTGCTCACTTGGGCAAAGATAACGAAAATGGTGCACGCCTGGCCATTGAAGAGGCCAATAAGGCTGGCCTGACCATCGACGGCAAACCGGTCAAGCTGGAACTGGTGGCCGAAGATGACGCCGCCGATCCGAAGACCGCAACGCAGGTTGCCCAGAAGCTCGTCGACGAAAAGGTCGTCGCTGTGGTGGGTCACTTGAATTCCGGTACGACGATTCCGGCATCGAAGATCTATAGCGATGCGGGCATCGTGCAGATCTCGCCGTCGGCAACCAACCCGGCATACACCCAGCAGGGCTTCAAGACTGCCTATCGTGTAGTCGCAACCGACGCTCAGCAGGGTCCCGCACTGGCCAACTACGCCACCAAGGCGCTGGGTGCCAAGTCGGTGGCCATCGTCGACGACGCAACGGCCTACGGCAAGGGCCTGGCCGACGAGTTCGAGAAGACCGCGAAGGCCAACGGCCTGAAGGTGCTCTCGCACGATGCGACCAACGACAAGGCGACGGATTTCCGCGCCATTCTGACGAAGATCAAGGGTGAGCGTCCGGACATCATCATGTACGGCGGTATGGATGCGACCGGCGGCCCGTTCGCCAAGCAGTCGAAGGAACTGGGTATCGGTGCCAAGGTGCTCGCCGGCGACGGCGTGTGTACTGACAAGGTGGCCGAACTGGCCGGCGACGCCATCGACAACATCGTTTGCTCGGAAGCGGGCATGGCGCTGTCGAAGATGGAAGGCGGTGCGGACTTCTCGAAGCGCTACGAAGCCCGTTTCAACCAGCCGATCCAGATCTACGCCCCGTTCACGTATGACGCTGTCAACGTGATCATCGACGCCATGAAGCGTGCCAACTCGACCGATCCGGCGAAGATTCTCGCAGCGATGCCGGCGACCGACTACAAGGGTGTTATCGGTCACATCGCGTTCGACAGCAAGGGCGACATGAAGGAACCGGTGATCACGCTCTACAACTACAAGGACAAGAAGAAGAGCGTGCTCGACGTGGTGAAGATGTAACTCCCGGGCGCTTGCGCCATGAAACGGCACCGGTGCCTACCCGTTCGGTGCCGTTTCTTTATCTGCGGAACGATGCCGTGCCTGCATGACGGGCACGGCCCCCCTCCTGACACAGGATTACGCCTCATTACCCGCAGTTCTCTCGACCCCCTCGCACGCCCTATCGGGCACGCGTGTCGAGAGCCCGTTTTCGGGACAAGGAGTTAGCTTCATGGATATTTTTATCCAACAAATCTTGAACGGCCTCGTGCTTGGTAGCGTGTACGCGATCATTGCGCTGGGTTATACGATGGTCTACGGCATTCTGGGCATCATCAACTTTGCCCACGCCGATGTGATGATGATTGGCGCGATGGTCGCGCTATCTACCATCAACCTGTTGTTGAAAGTCGCGCCGGACATGAACCCGGCGCTTATGCTGGCCATCGCCACGCTGGTGTGTATGCCCGTGTGCGCGCTGACCAACTTCGTGATCGAGCGCGTGGCTTACCGGCCGTTGCGCAATGCGCCGCGTCTGGCGCCGCTGATCACGGCCATTGGCGTGTCGCTGCTGTTGCAGACGATCGCCATGTTGATCTGGTCGCGTAACCCGCTGTCGTTCCCGCAACTGCTGCCCACCGACGCCATGACGATCATTCCGCAGCGCGGCGATCATCCGGGCGCCGTGACCAACGGCACCGGTATCGTGATCGTGGTGGTCGCATTCCTCGTGATGTTCGGCCTGACGCAGCTCGTGAACCGCACCAAGCTCGGACGCGCCATGCGCGCGACGGCGGAGAACCGCAACGTTGCGGGCCTCATGGGGGTGAATCCCAACTTCGTGATCTCGGCCACGTTTGCACTGGGGGGGGCTCTCGCAGCGCTCGCGGGCGTCATGATGGCGTCGAATTACGGTAATGCCCACTTCTACATGGGCTTCATTCCCGGAATGAAGGCGTTCACGGCGGCGGTGCTCGGCGGTATCGGCAACCTGCAAGGCGCCATGGTCGGCGGCGTGCTGCTGGGCCTCATTGAAGCATTGGGTGCGGGCTACATCGGCGATCTCACCGGTGGCGTGTTCGGTAGTAACTATCAGGACGTGTTTGCTTTCGTCGTTCTGATCATCGTGCTGGTGTTCCGTCCGAGTGGTCTGCTCGGCGAACGCGTGGCCGATCGTGCATAAGCGGGAGGTCGTCACATCATGAATCAACCTGTGCAAACCTCCGCGCCGGCCACGCAGATTTCTGCGGCGGCGGCCACACGCAAGGCCTATCGCGGCCTTGCGTTCTTCCTGATCGCAGCCGTTATCGCGCCTGTGCTCGTCGGCTATGCCGGCGGCAACTACTGGGTGCGCGTGCTCGACTTTGCGCTGCTCTACATCATGCTCGCGCTGGGCCTGAATATCGTGGTGGGCTTCGCCGGCCTGCTCGATTTGGGTTACATCGCGTTCTATGCGGTGGGCGCGTACGTCACGGCGTTCCTCAGCTCGCCTCACCTGACCACGCAGTTCGAGTGGATCGGGCATATGTTCCCGGGCGGTCTGCATGTGCCTGTGTGGTTCACCATACCGATCGGGGCGGCGGTCGCGGCGATCTTCGGCATTTTGCTCGGCGCGCCGACGTTGCGACTGCGCGGGGACTATCTGGCCATCGTGACGTTGGGCTTCGGCGAGATCATCCGTATCTTCATGAACAACCTCGACCGGCCGGTGAATATCACCAATGGCCCGAAGGGGATCACCGGTATCCAGCCCGCGTCGTTGTTCGGCTTTGACTTCTCGAAAGCGCATGAATTCTTCGGGTTCAAGGTCAACTCGGTGTACATGTACTACTACCTGTTCGTGTTCCTCGCGCTGGTCATTGCGTTCGTCTGCGTACGCTTGCAGCACTCGCGTATCGGCCGCGCCTGGGTGGCGATTCGTGAAGACGAAATCGCCGCCAAGGCCATGGGGATCAACACGCGCAACATCAAGTTGCTTGCGTTTGCCATGGGGGCGTCGTTCGGCGGCGTGGCGGGTGGCATGTTCTCCGCGTTCCAGGGCTTCGTTTCGCCTGAGTCGTTCACCTTCTGGGAGTCGATCGTCGTGCTCTCCATGGTGGTGCTCGGCGGCATGGGTCATATTCCGGGCGTGATTCTGGGCGGTGTGCTGCTCTCGGCCTTCCCCGAGATCCTGCGCTCGACCATGGGCCCGTTGCAGATGAAGTTGTTCGGTAGCGTCATCGTCGATCCCGAAGTGATCCGGCAGTTGCTGTACGGTCTGGCCATGATTCTGATCATGCTGTACCGTCCGGCCGGCCTGTGGCCGTCGCCGCGTCCGGAAGAACGGACTCTGTAAGCCGAGGGAGATGACCTGAATATGAGCGAACAAATTCTTCTGTCCGTCAAGGGCGTGAACAAGCGCTTCGGCGGTCTGCAGGCTCTCACGGATGTGGGGCTGGAGATCAAGCCGGGGCAAATCTATGGGCTGATCGGCCCGAACGGTGCGGGCAAGACCACGTTTTTCAACGTGATCACCGGCCTCTACACGCCGGATTCCGGCGAATTTACGCTCGACGGCAGTACCTACAAGCCGACCGCCGTGCACGAAGTGGCGCGCGCGGGGATTGCCCGCACGTTCCAGAACATTCGCCTGTTTGGCGGCATGACCGTTGTTGAGAACGTGATGGTGGGTCGTCACGTGCGCACGAAGATGGGCGTGATCGGTGCGATTGTGCGTTACCCCGGCGCGAAGGCCGAGGAGCGCGCCATTCGCGATCGCGCGATGGAGTTGCTCGAGTACGTGGGCGTGGCGAAATACGCCAACTACACGGCGGCGAATCTCTCGTATGGCCACCAGCGCCGTCTCGAGATTGCGCGTGCGTTGGCGACCGATCCGAAGCTGCTCGCGCTCGACGAGCCGGCGGCCGGCATGAACGCCACGGAGAAGGTCGAGCTGCGCGGGCTGCTCGACAAGATCCGCAGCGACGGCAAGACGATCCTGCTCATCGAGCACGACGTGAAGCTGGTGATGGGCTTGTGCAACCGCATGACGGTGCTCGATTACGGCAAGGTGATTGCCGAAGGTTTGCCGCAGGATGTGCAGAAAAATCCGGCGGTGATTGAAGCGTATCTCGGTGCAGGAGGCCATTGATGAGCGCAATGTTGACGATCAAGGGCCTGAAAGTCGCTTACGGCGGGATCAAAGCGGTCAAAGGAATCGACCTGCATATCCAGCCGGGCGAACTGGTCACGCTAATCGGCGCGAACGGTGCGGGCAAGACGACCACCATGAAGGCGATCACGGGGCTGTTGCCGTGGGCCGAGGGTGACATCGAGTATCTGGGCAAGTCGATTCGCGGCGTGAAAGCGTTCGATCTGCTCAAGCAAGGTCTCGCCATGGTGCCGGAGGGGCGCGGCATTTTCACGCGCATGACGATCCTCGAGAACATGCAAATGGGCGCGTATTTGCGCAACGACAACGCGGGTATCAAGCAGGACGTCGACAAGATGTTCGGCATTTTCCCGCGTCTGAAAGAGCGTAAGGATCAGCTCGCCGGCACGCTCTCGGGCGGTGAGCAGCAGATGCTGGCGATGGCGCGTGCGCTGATGAGCCAGCCCAAGCTGTTGCTGCTCGACGAGCCGTCGATGGGCCTCTCGCCGATCATGGTCGAGAAGATCTTCGAGGTGGTGCGTACGGTGTCGGGCGAAGGCGTAACGGTGCTGCTCGTTGAGCAGAACGCGCGCTTGGCGCTGCAAGCCGCGCATCGTGGCTATGTGATGGACAGCGGACTCGTCACCATGACCGGTGATGCGAAGGACATGCTCGACGACCCGAAGGTGCGCGCCGCGTATCTCGGGGAGTAAGCACTCAGCGAGCATGAACGTCCGACGCAAGCCGGACGTTAAGCCAAGGGCGCCGGAGGCAACTCCGGCGCCCTTGGTGTTTTTGCGTCGCACGACGGCGTGAGGTTGAAGCGTGAGGCGCCGCTCCGGTGCGACGCACGATGGCGCCCCGCTATTGCAACACCGAGACGTTGGCGACCGAGGCGAGCGGCAACCGTTTGCCGAGGCTCACGACATCGTCCGCCGCATAACCGTGCGCGGTATAGAACGCCAGCGCATCGCGCGATTGCGTGAGCACTTGCAGATTGAGCTTCAGGCAACCGCGTTCGGCCAGTGCGATTTCCGCGTGACGCAGCAACGCGCTCGCCACGCCGCGACGGCGTAATACGCGCGCAACGGCCAGCGAGTAGACCCAGCCGCGGTGCCCGTCGTAACCCGCCATGACCGTGCCTGCGATTTTGTTGTCGCGCACGGCGACGAAGAACAGCCCGTCGCGCATGGCCATCTTGTTGGCAATCGAGCGTCGCGGCTCGCGATGCGGCTTGTCCGGCGAGTTGTACTCCGGGAACGCCTCGCGCCAGAGTGCGATCACGGCGTCGGTATCGGTGTTATCGAATGTCCGGATGTGAATGTCGGCGGGCGTGGCGATCATGACGCTTCCTGTTTGTCTGTGTAGATGTCGGGACGATGGATTTGCATCATTTTGTTCACCGGGCCGAGTGGCTCGAAGCCGTAGCGGGCATAGAGACCTGCGGCGTCGGTGGTGGCGAGCAGAAAGCGGCGTAGCTGTTGCAGCGCCGGGTGTGCGAGCACGTTCTCGCACAAACGCTTGCCGATTCCCAGCCCTCGCATCGACGGGTCGACGAAGACGTCGGCCAGATAGGCGAACGTTGCGCGGTCGGTAATCACGCGCGCGAACCCGACCTGATGCGCCGGGCCGCCTTCCACCTGCGTCGCATAGGCGCCGAAGCACAATGAGTGGGAAATGGCGCGCATAAGGGTGTCCTTGGGAATGTCCTTGGCCCACTGCGTCTGCGTCGAGAGCGCGTGATGGATGAACCCGATGTCGAGCCGCGCCGGATCGGTGGAAATTTCGACGATGGCGTCGCCGGGCGGCGTCGGGCGCCCTTGACTGAGATCGTTCATGGAAGGTGTCTCCTGTGCGATAGCGCCCGCATTGCGCGGCCCGGGAGTCGCCGGGCGCGCGGCAGGCGTCGGTCCGGCGTGTCAGCCGGATGTCCTCATGGAATCGTCAAACGTGTTTGGCGAGCAGCGTGTCGAGCATCGAAAGCATCTGGTCGATCTCGTCGCGGCTCACATTCAGCGCAGGCATGAAGCGCAGCAGGTGGGGGCGCGGCGAGTTGAGCAACAACCCGTCCGGCGTTGCTTCGCGCGCGGCTTCAACCAGTTGCGGGCCGATGTCGCGCCCAAGCATCAGCGCGCGCAGCAAGCCGGCCCCGCGTTCGCCCTCGCCGCCGTAGCGCGACGACAGATGCTGCAAGCCGGCGCTCAGATAGTCCGCCTGTGCGCGCACGAATTCGAGGAAGCCCGGCGCGCTGAGCGTGCGCATGACCGCAAGGCCCACCGCACACATGAGCGGGTTGCCGTTGTATGTGCCACCCTGATCGCCCGGCTGGAACACGGCGAACTCGTCGCCGCAGAGCATGGCGGCCAGCGGCACGCCGCCACCGATGCCCTTGCCGAGCGTCATGATGTCCGGCACGATGCCAGCCTGCTGATGCGAGAAGAGGGTGCCCGTGCGCCCGCACCCTGTTTGCACTTCGTCGACGATCAGCAACAACCCGCGCGCTTTCGTGAGTTCGCGCAATGCCTTCATAAACGCCTCGGTGGCCGGCACGACGCCGGCTTCGCCCTGAATCGGCTCAAGCATCACGGCGACGGTGTCCGGGCCGATGAGTGCTTCGACCGACGCGATATCGTTCATCTCGGCCTTCGGAAAGCCCGGCACTTGCGGCGCGAAGATGGTATCCCAGCCCGGCTTGCCGCTTGCGGACATGGTGGCAAGCGTGCGGCCATGGAAGGCATTTTTGAAGGTAATGATCTCGAAGCGGGCGTTGCCCGAGGCGCCCGGATGCAACTGGCCCCACTTGCGCGCGAGTTTGATGGCGCTTTCGTTGGCTTCGGCGCCGCTGTTGGCGAAGAAGACCTTGCCGAGTCCCGAGAGGTTGGCGAGCAGGTCGGCCAGCTCGATCATCGGCACGTTGTAGTACGCGGGGCTGGGGTTGAGCAGCATCGCGCCTTGCGTGGCGAGGGCGTCGCGCATGACCGGGTGGCAATGCCCGAGGCTGTTCACGGCCCAGCCCTGAATGAAGTCGAGATATCGCTTGCCGTCGTGGTCGTACAGCCAGCCCCCCTTGCCGTGCGTGAATACGAGGTCCGGGCGCGAGGTGATAGGCAGCAACGCCTGGGTGGCGAACTCCGAGAACTTGGCGTTGCGTGTCGATTTGGGCGCGGTCGACGACGGGATGGCGGAAGAGGCTGACGAATTGGCAAGCGACATGAAGGTCTCCGAAGGGCGAAGGTGAGAGAGACGGGAAATAAAAAAAGCCACGGGGGTTGCCCGTGGCTTCGCTGTGCTTGAGAACCTGCGTGTTATCGCAGTCGATAGCGTGCCGCGCGGCATCCCGGTTGGGGCAGCGTACGGCGACGTCGGATCGAGGCGATGGCAATCAGGTTCATGTCGGCAAGCATAAGGGGCTCACGCGGCGCTTGTCAAAGGGTATGCACGGACTGTGGCGTGCGTGCATCTTTGCGGGCGGCATGTGTCTCCCGTCTCACTGATTACTGACCGCCGCCGGGGTTGTCGGCTTCGGTCGTGAAGGCGTCGGCGAAGAACGCGTCTTCCGGCAAGTGGTGATGCGCGATGAAGTCGCGGCGCGCCGCCTCCACCATCACTGGCGCACCGCAAGCGTAGACTTCGTAGCCCGACATATCCGGCAGGTCTTCGGCCACGGCGCGATGCACGAAGCCTGTACGGCCCTGCCACTGGTCTTCCGGTGCGGCCTCCGAGAGTACCGGCACGAACCGGAAGCCGGGAATGTCACGCGCCCACTGTTCGGCCAGCTCGCGCAGGTAGATGTCCTTCAACTGTCGCGCGCCCCAGTAAAGCGTCATCGGGCGATCGAGGCCCTTATGGACGGCGTGCTCGACAATGGCTTTGATCGGTGCGAAGCCGGTGCCCGAGGCGAGCAACACAATGGGCTTGTCCGAGTCTTCGCGCAGGAAGAATGTGCCCAGCGGCCCTTCGAAGCGCAGGATCTCGCGCTCCTTCATGTGGTTGAAAACGTGATCGGTGAACGCGCCGCCGGGCATGTGGCGCAGGTGAAGTTCGAGGAAGCCTTCTTCGTGCGGCGCCGTCGCCATCGAATAGCTGCGCCGTTTGCCGTCTTTCAGGATGAACTCGATGTATTGGCCGGCGAGGTACTGGAAGCGCTCGTTGGCAGGCAATTGCAGACGCATCACGATGACATCGTCGGCGCGCCGCTCAAGAGCGTTCACGCGGCACGGCAGGCGTTTGACCGGAATGTCGCCGATGCCTTTGACTTCGCGCGATTCGATGACGAGATCCCCTTTGGCATGGGCACAGCACAGCAACGCAAAGCCGCGCGTTTCTTCGTCTTTCGTGAGCGCCGAGGCGGAGTGCGCACCGTGTTCGACGCTGCCTTCGACCAGCTTGGCCTTGCAGGAACCGCAGCCGCCGTTCTTGCAGCCGTAAGGCAGGCCGATGCCCTGACGCAACGCAGCGGAGAGCACGGCCTCGCCGTCTTCGACCTGAAACTCGCGCCCGCTCGGCACGAGAGAAACGTTGTAAGCCATACTACAATCCGAAAAATGAAAAATTCGTCGAAATCCTTCGGTCGCCCGCGCCTGCTGGTCGTAGGCTGCGGCGACGTCGGCATGCGTGCGCTGCCGGCCCTCGTCAAACGTTTTCGCGTTTTTGCCGTGACGTCCAGCAACGCCCGTCATGCGGCGTTGCGCGCGGCGGGGGCTGTCCCCGTCGTCGCGAATCTGGACGATGCGGCGAGCCTGCATCGCATAAGCCGTCTTGCCCCGCGGGTGCTGCATCTGGCTCCCCCGGCGGGGGTTGCCGGCAGTGGCTCGCTAGACCTGCGCACGCGCCGTTTGCGCGCGACGCTGGCACGTCCGCCGAAGCCCGTCATTGTACCCGAGGGGGGGCAACGGGCCTTGTCGCACCTGCCACGAGCCCCCCGTCGCGTGCTGGTCTACGCGAGCACCAGCGGCGTGTACGGCGACTGTGGCGGTGCGCTCGTAGATGAGACCCGCACGCCGCAGCCGCGTTCGCCACGCGGGCAGCGCCGCGTGGATGCCGAGGCGACGATACGCGCCCTCGGCCGTTCGTCGACCCATTCTCGTTCGGTTCGCCGGTGGCTGGCCGCCGGACCGGGCCGCAGCAGGGCGCCAGCGGCAACGGGCACGCGCGCCGCGTGGCGGCACACCGAGCACGCCCGAGCCCCCTGGCGGGCCTCTATCGTGCGAATTCCGGGCATTTACGCGGCAGACCGTCTCCCTGTCGCGCGTTTGCAGCGCGGCACGCCGGCCTTGCGGGCGAGCGACGACGTTTTCACCAATCATATTCACGCCGACGATCTCGCTGCGATCCTGATTCGCGCGATGTGGCGCGGCAAGGCACAGCGGGTGGTGCACGCGAGCGACGATACCGAGTGGCGCATGGGGGAGTATTTCGACCATGTGGCCGACGCGCTGGGGCTGGCCCGCCCGCCGCGCATCTCGCGCGACGAAGCCGCCCGCGTGCTGGAACCGACGCTGCTGTCGTTCATGTCGGAGTCGCGTCGGCTCGCCAACACGCGTCTCAAGCGCGAGTTGGGATATCGGCTGATGTACCCCGACGTGGCTACGCTGCTGGCGACGTTACCTCCCGCACCACCGTCGAGCGAGGCCGCCTGAGCCTCGCCGAGGGTGAGTCATCGTCAGTCATCGGTTCCCAGCGTACCGCCCAGCGCCTTGACGAGCGAGAGTGTCGCGTCGATCTGACCCAGCCGCGACTGCGCCGTGTTGCGGCGCGCCTGACGGGCAAGCCGCTGCGCGTCGAGCCAGCTTTGCAGATCAATGTCCCCGGCACGGTAGCGGGCGCTGGACAGGTCCGCCGCGCGCTGCGCCAACGTCGCGGCGCTGGCGAGCGACGCGTACTGCACCGACGTGCGCTCGCGTGCCGAGAGCGCGTCTTCGACTTCGGTGAGCGCCGTGAGCAGGGTGCTGCGGAACGTGGCGACCGCTTGTTCGTAGTCGTTGCGGGCGAGCGCGGTAGTGAAGCGCGCCGTCTGGACTTGCAGGAACGGCATGGTCAGCGTGGCCGCGAGCGTGCCCACGGGGTTGGCCAGCAGGCGCGAGAGCGAATCGCTCCCGGTGGTGGCTGCGCCGTTGAGCGTGATCGACGGATAGAACGAAAGCCGCGCGGCATCGACATCGGCCAGACGCGCACGCACACGGGTCTCGGCGGCGGCGAGATCGGGGCGTTGCGCCAGTAACGACGCGGGCAATCCCGGCGCAATGTCGGGCAGATGTGCGGGGGCGAGCGTGGCGCTTTCGGCAAAGCGTGTCTGTGCGGGAAGGCCCAACGCGTTGGCGAGCGAATGACGTGCCGTGTCGCGCAGCCGCTCCCATTCCGCCAGCGTGCCTGCCAGGGCATCGCGATCCTGCTGTGCCTGTACCGCATCGATTGCCGAGACGGCCCCGGCGCGCCGGCGGGCGTCGACCAGCGCCACGGTCCGCTCGGCGGCGGTGAGATCCTCGGCGGCGCTGCGCACGTTCTCGTTCAGATACGCCACCCGCCAATAGAGCGATGCGACCTGACTCGACAGCGAGAGCGCGGCTGCGCGCCGATCCCATGCACTGGCGGCGGCTTGCCACTGGGCCGCGTCGCGTTGCGCAGCGAGCTTGTGCCACAGATCGATCTCGTAGCTGATGCCAATGCTGGCGCCCGACATCGTTTGTGTCTGCCCGCTGTAGGCGAGCGCGGCCTGGCCGCCGTCCAGCGCGCGCGATTTGGCGCCGGTCACGGTGCCGGAGAACTGCGGCCAGCGATTCGCGCCGGTCAGCCCGGCTTGCAGCGCGTCGCGATCCGCCTGCAATGCCTTGAGAGCGAGCCCGGGGTTGGTCGCCAGCGCCTGTCTGACGAGTGTGTCGAGTTGCGGGTCGCGGAACGCTTGCCACCAGGGATCGATAGTGTTGTCGTCGCGTAGAGGCGCGTTGTCGGTGGTGCTGTGCGCGCCATCGAGCGGCGTGCCGAATTGTGCGGGGACAGGCAGCGCGGGGCGTTCATAGTCCGTGCGTGTCAGACTGCACCCGGCGAGCATGGCGGCGACGGCGACGGCTGCGGCGCAGAGCGACAGCAGCGTCGGCATCTCGGCCAGTGTGCAGCGTGCGTGAAGACGTCTGGAAAAGCGAATCATCGAATCCGTCAAAAAGACCCCCGCGCGCGACACCGAATCGCGCGCGGGGTATAAAGCCATCCCGAGCCAGAGGGGGGCGCTGCGGGACGGTTGGGGGTAAATCAAAATCACTCGCGCGCCAGGGCGTCGACCGGGTCGAGCCGCGCGGCACTGCGCGCGGGCCACCAGCCACTCACGACACCGATGGCGCATGAACACATCACTGCGGCGGTAACCGTGCGCACCGAAAACACCACGGCGACTTGCGGCACGAGGGCCGCCACGAGCCAGCCGATCGCGCAGGACAGCGCGACACCGACGGCGCCGCCCATCAGGCAGACGAGCACCGCTTCGATCAGGAACTGCCGGAGAATGTCCTGACGGCGCGCGCCGATGGCGCGTCGAATGCCGATCTCACGGGTGCGTTCTGTGACCGATACCAACATGATGTTCATCACGCCAATGCCGCCCACCACGAGCGAGATCAACGCCACGAACGAGAGCAGCAGTGTGAGCATCTGGCTCGTGCGCGAGATCGACTTCACGATGGTGTCCATGTTGAACGTGAAGAAGTCTTTCTGACCGTGCGCCCGCGTGAGCGCGCGGATGATGCCGACCTCGGCCGCCGCCGGCGGATGCCCGTCGAGAATCCGCACGGTGATCGACTCGAGATGCTGCTGCCCCGCCAGACGGCTCGCCACCGTCGTCCACGGAACATAAACGTTGAGCGAGCGGCTCACGAACATCGACGAGCGATCGCGCACCACACCGATGATTCGCAATGGCAGGGACCCTGCGAGCACGGTCTGACCGATGGGATCGCCACCATTCGGCATGAGCTTCCTCAGCGTGTTTTCGCCGAGAAGCGCCACTTGCGCCTGACGCTCGACTTCCGCAGCATCGAAGCTGCGCCCGCGCGCGAGCTTCAGGCCGTTCGCCCGCAGGAAATCGGCGCCTTCGCCATGCACCTGCGCGTCGGTGTCGAGACGCCCGAAACGCATGCGCGCGGTACGCGGCCCGACTTGCGGTGTCACGCTGTCGGTGTACGGCTGGGCCGCGAGCAGGGCGGCGTCGCGCGGCAGCAGCGTGCGAATCTCGGCGGCCTTGTCGTCGTTGAAATCCTTGCCGCGGATCACGGTGATCGTGTTGGGCGCGATATTGCCGATGTCGTTGAGCACGCGTTGCTTCGTGCCCTCGCCGATGGCCGAGAGCGACACGACCGACGTGATGCCGATGACGATGCCGAGCATCGTCAGTCCGGTGCGCAGCCGGTGCGACGCCAGCGCATGCCACGCCATCGACAGGCTTTCCGAGAACGTCGGCCAGCCACGTAGCCAGCCAGTGAGAGATCCGGCGCGAGGGCGGCTCGCGGCGGCCGCCGGGTCCCGCTCCCGGGCGCTTTTGCGCGATGTCTCGTATCGCTTCGTGTCGACTGGATCGGAGGGCGGCCGGTGACGCGTATCGCCTGGGTTGTCTGGTTCGTCCTGCGCGCTCGGCGCGATCGGATCGTTCAGGCGATCGCGCACGATCCGGCCGTCGGCAATCTCGATGATGCGTTGCGCCCACGCCGCCACGCCGGGATCGTGGGTCACGAGAATGATCGTATGCCCGCGTGCATGCAATTCGCGCAGGATCTGCATGACCTCATGGCCGCTCCGGCTGTCGAGCGCGCCGGTCGGTTCGTCGGCGAGTATGATGTCGCCCCCGTTCATCAGCGCCCGCGCAATGCTCACGCGTTGCTGCTGCCCGCCCGACATTTGCGATGGCCGATGCGACAGATGTTTGCCGAGTCCAAGGCGCTCCAGCAGTGCTGCCGAGCGTGCAGCGCGGCGCTCCTTAGGCGAGCCGGCGTACACGGCGGGCACTTCGACATTACCTTGCGCCGTGAGATGCCCCATCAAATGGTAACGCTGGAAGATAAAGCCGAAGTGCTCGCGCCGACGTGCGGCGAGTGCATCGTCGCTGAGCGAGGCGACGTCGTGGCCGTCGATTTCGTAGCGTCCGCTGCTGGCCCGGTCGAGGCAGCCGAGCACGTTCATCAGTGTCGACTTGCCGGAGCCTGACGGCCCCATGATCGCCACCATTTCGCCGCGCCCGATCTCGAGTTCCACGTCGCGCAGTACGGTGACGGCGCCTACGCCCTCGCCGAACGTGCGCGAGATGCCCGTGAGGCGCAGCAACGGGGCGGCGGTGCGGGTCACAGCAGGCTCCCGGTATCGCCGCCGCCGGGCGGTGCATCGGTCGGATCGGCGGTCACGACCCGATCGCCTTCGGACAAGCCGTCGAGCGCCTGCGCCGTGAGCCGGTTATCGAGCCCGATCTTGACCCAGCGCGCGTGCGCGTCGCCGTGCTTGTCGAGCACGCGTACGCGATAGCGGCCGTCGGCGCGCTTCTCGCCGAGGGCGACCGACGGAAACGTCAGCGCATTGGCAATGCGCGCGCGCACGATCGAGACCTGCGCAGTCATGTCGGGACGCAGTACGCCGTTCGGGTTCGGCACGTCGAAGAGCGCGTTGAAAAAGATCGCGTTGTTGATCTTCTCGGGCGAGGGCTGAATGACACGCAGCCGGCCTTCATAGCGCGTTTCGGGAGCGCCGAGAATCGTGAAATACACATGCTGGCCTTCGCGGATACGCACGACGTCGGCCTCGGACACCTGCGCGCGAATGGTCATCATCGTCAGATCGGCGACCTTCAGTATGGTCGGGATCTGATAGATCGCCGTGACCGTTTGACCTTCTTGCGTGGTGATGGCCGTGACCGTTCCGCTGATCGGTGCGGTGATGCGCGTGTGCGACAGGTTCGTGCGGGCTTTGTCGACCTTCACGTTCTGCTGACGGATTTGCGAGTCGAGCGATGCCAGTTCGGCCGTCAGGGCGTCGGACTCGGTGCGCGCCTTTTCCAGATCGCGTGGCGAAGTGGCGTCGTCGCGGGCCAATTGGCGCTGGCGTGCCAACTCTCGCTGGGCCTGCGCCTGACGAATCGCCTTGGCGCGACGATCCGCCACCAGCGTGGTGAGCCCGGCGCTCGCTTCGCGCAGATCGTTGTCGCTCGATGTCGGATCGATTTCCGCGAGAAGTTGCCCCTTGGTGACGTGATCGCCGAGCACCACCTTGAGCGAGCGCAACTGCCCGTTGGCCTGCGAGCCGACCTCCACCTGCCTGATGGGTTGAAGCACGCCCGTGGCAAGCACGGCGTCTTCGAGATCGCCGCGCGTGACTTTCGCGCTGAGATACGCGGGCGGCTTTGGGTGCGGCCACAGCCAGATAGCGAGACCGCAAATAGCAACGAGCGCCGCCACGCCGAACTTGCGACGGCGCGTAAGACATGCAAGGGGGAACACAGTGAAACGCTTCATCGATCGGAAATCAGCCCATGGATTCCGCAATGTGCGGACCTGTGGCGATCCTAATCAATGGGGGCGTTGCAAACTGTTTTCAGTTGTTGGGACTTTGTGAACAGAGTTGACCTGCGCGCGAGGTCACGGCAAGGGACGGGCGCCAGCGGGCAAGTCGGGATGTTCGGGCGTTGGATAAGTCAGACGCGGCAGGGGCGCGCCCGGACGTCGCACCACCACCTGGTCGACCACCGCTTCCACATCGGCGGTCTCACCCAGCGCCTTGAGGAATTTCGCCAGGGCAAAGCCGGGGGCGATACACCCCTGTACGACGACGATGCGGCGTTGAAATGTCAACCAGAGCGATGTTTGCGTGGCCCACGGAATATCGGCGGCAATGCTTGAGAGTCGTCGCTGGGCGGCTTCGGCGATCTCCGCGTCGTAGCGATAACTGTTCGACAGCCGGCAGCGTCCTTCGAGCCAGCAGTGATTCCCCTTTTCGATACGGTGATGCGCGTCGGCCAGCCAGTCGGATTCGCGCATGGCGGGGCCAAGTGGAATGGGACAGTCGGGGATGGCTGTGGAAATATGGAGAAAGGGATCGTGGCCGAAATTCTGCACGGTCGCGGCGGCCGGCATACCGGAGACCGGGCCCGATGCCCCGCCGGCCCCGTCTGACAAGGCGTTCGGGGCGGCCGGGGCAGAGGCGTTTAACGAGAGCGCCGTCATCAGGACGATTGCGCTGCGACTGCACAGTGTGAAGATTGCCCGGCACATGCTGCCTCCCGTGCGACATGCAAGCAATGTGGATAATGCCGTGGTATCGGCGCGCACGCGGCGAAATGGATATAATTGCACGCTATATCGCTTAACGTCGCCTAAATATCTGGCTTCTCGGTATTTGACGGCTTGCCACGCCGATATCCGGGGGCGATCGACCTTACCAATCCTTTCTGAAATAAGGATTAGGCGCCATTTTATAAGATGCTTCGGCCAACGCGAGACTGGACGGGCGGGCAAACTGCGGTGTATCTCGACACCGAAGGAGCATCAGTCATGTCCATGGGGATTGGCGCGCCGGGTGCGGCGCTGCATCGCGCCTGGCGTTTGCCGGGGCAGGGATCTGCCGCGACGGTCGGTACACACCGGGCAACGTCGTCGCCGGATCGATTTACGAATGCGCTGCGGGCGCTCTCCAGTACGCCGGAGCCACCCGCCGTGACGCAAGACAGTGCCGTGCAACTGTCGCAAGACGCGCGCGCACCGCGTCAAACTTAAATTACCGAGAGAATTTCATGAGTCTGCATGTTCTGCTGGTCGATGACGATCCTGTCGTTCGCGACCTCTTGCGCGAATTGCTGCATGCCAATGGCATGCAGGTCTCGGTGCTTCACAACGGTGCGTCGCTGCTGCGCCGGCTCGAACTCGAGCGGCCGTCGGTGATTCTGCTCGACATCATGATGCCGGAGCGCGATGGCCTGCGGGCGTTGCAGGATCTGCGCGCCGCCGGCGAAGACATCCCGGTCATCATGCTCTCGGCGCGCGGCGGTCCGCTCGACCGGGCACTCGGGCTGGAATTGGGCGCGGACGACTATCTCGCCAAGCCCTTCGATCCGCGCGAGTTGCTGGCCCGCATTCACGCGGTGCTGCGCCGTCGCGGGCCGGTGGCCGCCAGCGCGCCCGATGCACGCGCGCCGTACCGTTTCGGCCCGTTCGAACTCGATTTCTCGCTGCGCACATTGCAGCGCGAGGGCGAGCGTCTGCCGCTGCGCGATACGGAATTCGCCATGCTCAAGGCGTTCACGCAGCATCCGATGCAGGTGCTGCCGCGCGTGAAGCTGCATGCCATGCTCTACGGCGACGGAATTGCGTTCCGCGATCGCAGTCTGGACGTGCCGGTGTGGCGTCTGCGGCGTCTCATCGAAACCGACCCGTCGGAGCCGCGTTACATCCAGACGATTCGCGGCAAGGGCTACGTGTTCGTGCCTGGCGGCGAATTGTCCGAAGGTGCGACGTCCGACGCGCGTGAGCGATCCGGTGGTGAGGACGTTGGCGATGGCGAGAACCACAGCGACAGTGGCAGCGCGTTGTCGCTCGCTCCGTCGGCATCGGTCAACAAGCGAACGGTGCGCGGCTGGCGGGAGTCGGTTGCGTGAATCTGCGCTGGCCGCTGCGCGACTCCCTGTTCGCGCGCATGGCATGGCTGGGCATTGCCGTGTTGCTGGTGATGCATCTGGTGTGGAGCGCGCTGGTGTTTTACCAGCGTCCGCGCCAGCAGGTGGACGGCTTCGCCCGCGGTTTGCTGGTTGCGATTCAGAGCGTGGACCAGCGGGCGGTCGCCCCCGGTAGCCTTGCACCGCCGCACGGGCTTCGGCGCGTGCCGCTGGCGCAAGCCCCGGCCTTTGCCGATGGTGCGGACGACGAGCGTGCTGCCCGACTACGTCAGGAACTGCTCTCGCGATTGCCGCCGGGTACGCAGTTGCACATGGTCAACGAGCGCAAGCGAGGCAGCCTGTGGGTCTTGCTGCCGCAGCACACCGAGTGGATCGTGATCGGCCTCGACTTGCCGCCGATGCCGCCGTTCGTGCGCGAGACGGTAGGCATTCTGATCGGCGCGGTGTTGCTGGCGTTGCTGATGGCATGGCAAATGCAGCGGCCGATTGCGCGAGTGGCGCAAGCGGCGCGCGTGATTGCGCGGGGGCGCCGCCCGGCGTTGTTGCCCGAGCAGGGGCCGCATGAGTTGCGCGACCTCACGCACGCCTTTAACGACATGGCCAAGCGGCTTGCCGAAGCCGAAGACAATCAGGCAATCATGCTCGCCGGCATTGCGCACGATTTGAAGTCGCCGCTCACGCGGTTGCGTTTGCGCGCCGATCTGATCGACAGCGAGAGTTCGCGCGACGGGTTCGTGCGCGACATCGCATCCATCGATCACATCGTGCAGCAGTTTCTCGCTTACGCGCGCGACGAAGCCGATACGAGTCCGCAGGTGGGTGTCGACGCGTTTCTGCGCGAGCAATTCCCGGCAGACGAAGACGAAGGCAACGGCGTTGCGGCTGCACCGGCCAGTGCAGACCCGGAAGCGGACGCCTCGCTGTTCGTTTGTCATTTGCGTGCCGGCCCGGGCTTCACGTTGCCGCGAACGCTGCTTGACCGGGTGATGTCCAATCTTGTCGACAACGCGCTGGAGCACGGTGAGGCGCCGGTGCGTCTGGCAACGTGGTGCGAGGGTGCCGAGGGATATATCGAAGTGAGCGATTGCGGGGCCGGAATCCCCGACGATCAGGTGGCGCTGGCGATGCGGCCGTTCGTGCGGCTGGACGCATCGCGTGGCGGGGAAGGCCATTGCGGACTGGGTCTGTCGCTGGTCGGGCGGTTGGTCGAGGGACTGGGCGGCACCGTGCGTCTGGACAAGGCGCAGGGCGGTGGTCTGCGGGTCACGCTGCGTTTGCCGCTGACTTCGGCGAACGGGCCGGCGGGCGCTCAGGCCGCCTGAGCGGTTCGAACGCTTGCCGGATTATCCGGCTCGAAGGGCTCAGGCGCTGCAATGTGCCGTCCGAGCCGTCCGAGCCGTCTGAATCGTCATCACGCAACCGACCTCAGTAAATCTCCGGCACGATCATTTCATCCGCCACCGGGTGACGAATGTAATCCTCGCTGCGCGCACGCTCGGGCAGTACGACGGGCGAGCGCTCTACGTCGTGATACGGCACTTGCGCCAGCAGGTGATGAATGCAATTCAGCCGCGCGCGTTTTTTGTCGTCTGCCTGCACAATCCACCACGGCGCTTCCGGAATGTGGGTGCGCTCGAGCATCACTTCCTTGGCGTGCGTATAGCTCTCCCAGCGACGACGGCTTTCCAGATCCATCGGGCTGAGCTTCCACTGCTTGAGCGGGTCCTGAATGCGAGCGAGGAAGCGCGCCTCCTGCTCTTCGTCGGAGATCGAGAACCAGTACTTGACGATCTGGATACCGCTGCGCACGAGCATCTTCTCGAACTCGGGCACCGAGCGGAAGAACTCTTCGTATTCGCCTTCCGTGCAGAAGCCCATCACGTGTTCCACGCCTGCGCGGTTGTACCAGCTACGGTCGAACAGCACGATTTCGCCGGCGGCGGGCAGGTGCTGGACATAACGCTGGAAGTACCACTGCGTGCGCTCGCGATCGTTGGGGGCGGGCAGGGCTGCCACGCGGCACACACGAGGATTCAGGCGCTGTGTAATGCGCTTGATCGCACCGCCCTTGCCGGCGGCATCGCGACCTTCGAAGATCACCACGAGCCGATGACGGCTGCGCATGACCCAATCCTGCAACTTGACGAGTTCGCCTTGCAGACGGAACAGTTCGCGGAAATATTGCAGGCGATCGCTGCGTGCCGCGTCGGTCAGATCGTTGAGGCCGGGCAGACGAAGGTCGTCGATCTCCATCTCGATCTCTTCGTCGTAGCTGTCGATCAGATCATCTTGGAGGCGACGCGCTAGCGAGGCGTCGTGGTCGGCGTCGGAATCGAATTGGGTCATGGCGACGATCTCTTACGGGCCAGAAAACACAAAAGGCACCCTTGTATCCTGGGTGACGGCAGGCAGACGTTGCGCGATATCGCATGCAAGGTATGCCCGAGAATCCGTTCCGAGTATGCGACGATTTTATGACACCCGCATGGCGTTGATGAACACGGTTCGGCCGGATTTGCCGTCGAAGCCCGCTGGGCGGGCGTGAGCGGCCTTGGCAGTGTGGGGTTTGATTGTCACGAAAATGAAATGTGACATTGTCATGATGTCCGATCCCACCGCGCTGCGGTGCGGGTCAGGCCATTCCCCACGTTCGTTCAGACACAGCGCGCATGTTCGCCGACCTAGTTCACAACGCTTATGGCTGCGATCAGGCTGGCCTGATCTACGGCTACCGCTTTACCGATGGCGCGCCGCCCGAACCGATCGATTCGGCCGAGGCGCTCGGGTGGCTGGCGCAAGGTGCGCGCGCGGAGGGCTTCCTCTGGCTGCACTTCAATTTCGCGCACGCCGCGTGCGAGAAGTGGCTGCAACAGCACCTGAGCCTGCCTCACGAATTCTACGAGAGCCTGAGCGAAGGTTCGCGTTCCACGCGCATTGAACATTCGGACGACTGGCTGCTTGCCGTGATCAACGACGTTATTTTCGCCTTCGATATTGCGCAATCGGAGATCTCGACGCTACGTGTCGCCGCTAACGCCCGCCTGCTGGTGACCGGGCGCGTGAAGCCGCTGCGATCGATCGACAAGCTGAGGGCGTCGGTCAAACGCGGCGAAGCCTTCCGCTCGCCGCTGGCGTTGCTCGTGCATTTGCTGCGCGATCAGGCGGATGTGCTTGAACGTATCGTGTGTGAGACGAGTCGTCGTGTGGATACCGTTGAAGATCGCTTGTTACAGCAACGTATCGAGAGCAATCGCGCAGATTTGGGCTCGTTGCGCCGGGTGCTGGTGCGATTGCAGCGGCTGCTGGCGCCCGAGCCCGCGGCGCTCTTTCGACTGCTGAGCCGCCCTCCGGTGTGGGGGCATGCCGAAGATGTGCAGGAGTTCCGTCAGGCGACGGAAGAGTTCGCGGTGGTGCTCAGCGACCTGTCTGCACTGCTGGAGCGGATAAAACTGCTGCAAGAAGAGATCGCGGCGATGGTCAGCGAGCGCACCGAGCGCACGATCTACACGCTCACGGTCGTGACCGTACTCGCCTTGCCCATCAATATCGTGGCAGGTTTTTTCGGCATGAACGTGGGGGGTATTCCGCTCTCGGATCATCCGCACGGCTTCTGGGTGCTGGTCGCCATTGTGGCGACCGGAACTGCCGCTGCCGGCGGGTGGGCGTTCCGGCGCCGCCCGGATTGAGTGACGCGAAGCGCGAGACGAGAGACGAGAGACGAGAGACGCCGGCGGGGGCGCGGAATCCGGCGTCGATGCTGCCATAGCGCTCGACCGGCGCCTGCGCGAGCTCAACGCCGCAGGCCTTCAGCCGGGTATCCGATCCACTGCGGCCAGTACGTCCTCCGGGCGAATCTCCCGGGAGCATTCGAACGCCCGCGCGGTGCCCTTGTGCCGTGGACACCAGTGAAAGTCGTTGTGATCGTAGCGCAATGCCGGGTCGTGCCAGCAGCCGGTACAGACGTTGCGCGCAATCACGCGGTATGGTGTGGTGAACTCGTTGTGCGGCAGCGTAAAGCCCGAAATCAGCACCGTGGGGGTGCCCATCGTCCACGCCAGCCACGCCAAGCCGCTCGACAAGCCGATGAACGCGTTCGCGTGCATCAGCCAGCGTGCGCGTTCGGTCAGCGGCAGATTGCCCGTTGCATCGATCGCGCCCTGAGGAACCGATTGCCAGAAATCGCCTTTGCCGTGCCGGGCCTTCTGATCGATGCACACCACCTGCACGCCGCGTTCGCGCAAACCGGCCACGACGGTATTCCATCCGTCGGGCCGGTTCCAATACTTGCATTGCGCCGTGCTCTGGACGGCGATACACACATACGGTTCGGCCATTGGCCGCGACACGTCCGGCAACGCCGTTTTTGCCGGTGCCTCGGCGTCGTCGACACCGAGAATGTGCGCGGCCGTACGATGCAACCCCGTCTCCCGGAAGTCGCGCGGTTGCTGGGTGAATCCGTGATCGTCGAAGAACAGGCCCACGTTGTACGTTGCGTAGTACTTGCGCCGCTCGACTTTGTCTTGCGCAACGAAGTCCACGCCGGGATACGCGTCGCGGAACAATGCCGCCACAGCAGGGGTGACCACGCAGGCCAGACGGCAAGCGTGGGTATCGGCGAACCGCAGGGCATAGGGCAGCCAGCCGAGCACGTCGCCCAGCGCCGCGACCGGGAATTGCACGAGCACGTCCTGATCGCGCGCCTCGTAGCGATGCTCGAAGACCACCACGTCGTTCAGCCAGATCGTGATGCCATAGGGCACGAAGTACTTCACGGGGCTACGCACAACCCCTGAGGACAGCGATACCTCGGCGAGCGTGGTGTCATCGCGCAAATCGCTGATGCGCACGCGCCACGGCAGCGGTTGACCGAAATCGGGAATGACCACGCGTGCGCCGTCGTTGAAGTCAAAACGCAGGCCGGCGGGACCCACTTGCGTGGGCAACAGGGCGGGCGCCAGAAAGATCTGGTGTGGCGACGCGACAAACGGTGTCACCACCGGCGCGGGATCGGGCGATGTTGCGCCGGTCGTTGCGTCGGGTTGTGAGGGGGTAGAGACGGCATCGTTCATGCACGACACCTTACGCCGGACGGCTCGCAGGCAATTGTGCGGCAAACGTGCCGAAAGGGGCCCAATTCACGAAATTGGCCGGTTTTGCCGTCATGATCCCTTTCGGAGCCTTTCTGCGGGAAGGAAAACGCTCAGGTCGTGCCGGTCATCGTCTGGTATTGCGCGCGCAGGGCCTGCGTGAAAAGCCGATGCGTCTCGCGCGGGTTCTCACGACGCGTGAACATCGCCACGGGGGGCAGGGTCCAGGTCAGCGACCACGGCACGACGGCCACGCCCGCCACGCGCACCAGCTCCTCGGCAATGTCGGCGGGCAGCAGCGATACCGCGCGCTCGCTGCTCGCCAGCAATTCCCCGGTCAGGCGCGACGAGAAGCTCTCGACCACAGGCACCGGCGGCACCACGCCCGCATGCAGGAAGAGGTCGGAGAGTTGATCGCGCATCGGCGTGTTGGGCGCACCCATGACCCAGTCAAGCTCGGCCAGTTGCGACCACACGGGAGCGCTGCGTCCGAGCCGGGCGGCCAGACGGCGGCTGGCCACCACCCGTGGCATCTGGTGATGCAGGACTTCGAACTGCACCTGCGAGAGATCAACGCTGGCGGCGGCGCGCCCGATCACGACGTCCAGCGTGTGATCGCGCAGTTGCGCCATGAGCGCTTCGCTAGTGCCTTCGTGCAGGGTGACAGTCAGCCGCTGGGGAATCTGGGCGAGGGTCTGCTGAATGGCGGCGGCGAGCGTCTTGCCGGAGATGTAGGGGATCACACCCACCTGAAGCCTTGCGGCGTGACCGGCCATCACCGCCTCGATGTCGCGGGTCAGATGGTCGAGATCGTGCACCATGGCTTGCGCCCGGGCCAGCACCACGGCGCCCAGCGGCGTTGGTGTCATGCCGCGCGGGGTGCGGTCGAACAATGCGCCGCCCAGCATGCTTTCCAGCTCCGCGAGGGCGCTCGTGACCGCCGGCTGACTTGTCGCCATATGCTCGGCCACCCGAGTGAGCGAGCCGTGTTGCTGGATTTGCAGCAACAGCACGAGATGACGCATCTTGAGCCGGGTCGTCAGCCGCCGAACCGCTTCCCCCGTATCGAATGGCACCGCCCCCATCTGTCCTCAATCCCCCTGAAACCCCCGATGCTCGGGGCTTATACCGAAAATATGATGCCCCCATAGTAATTCAGAATCGCCCCCCGCTGGCGTCTGCCTAGAATGGCCTGACATCTGATGCGCCAGGGCGGCAACCGTCTTCGGAACGGTCCGCAGCGCCACGCAGAGCCGAGACATTCACCGAGGACGACACGCCATGAGCAACAACAACGATCACCAGGCCGCCCTGGAATATCACCAGTTCCCGACGCCGGGCAAGATCTCCGTGACGGCCAGCAAGCCGCTCGTCACCCAGCGCGATCTGGCGCTCGCCTACACCCCGGGCGTTGCGATCCCCTGTCAGGAAATTGCAGCCGATCCGGCGCAGTCGTTCAAGTACACGGCGCGGGGCAATCTGGTCGGCGTGATCACGAATGGCTCGGCTGTGCTCGGTCTGGGCAATATCGGTGCGCTCGCGTCCAAGCCTGTCATGGAAGGCAAGGCCGTCCTGTTCAAGAAGTTCGCCGGGATCGATGTATTCGACATCGAAATCACCGAGAGCGACCCGGACAAGCTCGTTGAGATCATTGCCAGTCTCGAAGCCACGTTCGGCGGTATCAATCTGGAAGACATCAAGGCTCCCGAGTGTTTCACCGTCGAGCGCAAGCTGCGCGAACGGATGAAGATCCCTGTCTTCCACGATGACCAGCACGGCACTGCCATCACGGTCAGCGCCGCGTTCATCAACGGCCTGAAGGTGGTGGGAAAGGACATTCGCGACGTGAAGGTCGTGACCTCGGGCGCGGGCGCTGCCGCACTCGCCTGTCTGGACCTGATGGTCGATCTGGGACTGCCGGTCGAGAACATCTGGGCGACGGACATCGACGGCGTGGTGTACGAGGGCCGTGCCGTCGGCATGGATCCGGACAAGGCCCGTTTCGCGCAGAAGACCGACAAGCGCACGCTGGCGGAAGTGATCGAGGGCGCCGACGTGTTCCTCGGCCTGTCTGCCGGCGGTGTGCTCAAGCCGGAGATGCTCAAGACGATGGCGGCGCGGCCGCTGATTCTGGCGCTCGCCAATCCGACGCCGGAAATCTTCCCGGAAGAAGCGCGTGCTGCCCGCGACGACGTGGTGCTCGCGACGGGCCGTTCGGACTTCCCGAATCAGGTCAATAACGTGCTGTGCTTCCCGTACATCTTCCGTGGTGCGCTCGACGTGGGCGCCACCACGATTACGCGCAGCATGGAGATCGCCGCCGTTCACGCGATTGCCGGTCTCGCTCAGGAAGAGCCGAACGACTCCGTGGCGAGCGCATACGGCGCTTACGACCTGTCGTTCGGACCGGAATACCTGATTCCGAAGCCGTTCGACTCGCGCCTGATCGTACGCATCGCACCGGCGGTGGCGCGTGCTGCGATGGAAGACGGTGTGGCCACCCGCCCGATCGCCGACTTCGACGCATACGCCGAGCAATTGCAGCAGTTCGTGTACCACTCGGGCGCGTTCATGAAGCCCATCTTCTCGGCCGCCAAGCAATTGGTGCGCGACGGCGGCAAGGCCCGCATCGTGTTCGCGGAAGGTGAGGAAGAGCGCGTGCTGCGTGCCGTGCAGGTCATCGTCGACGAGAAGCTGGCTCGTCCGATTCTCGTGGGCCGCCCGGAAGTGCTGCTCGCCCGCATCGAAAAGTTTGGTCTGCGCCTGCGTCTGGGTGAAGACGTGGAAGTGACCAACCCGTACTACGACGAGCGCTTCCATCAATACTGGACCAGCTACTGGGAACTGCGCTGCCGCGACGGCATCACGAAGGAAATGGCGCGTGTCGAGATGCGCCGCCGTCTCACGCTGATTGGCGCGATGATGGTGCGTCTGGGCGATGCCGACGGCATGATCTGCGGCACGGTGGGCGCTTACCACGATCACCTGCGCTTCGTTGACGAAGTCATCGGCAAGCAACCGGGCGCGAACACCTATGCAGCGATGAACATTCTGCTGCTCGACAAGCGCACCGTGGCGCTGGTGGACACGCACGTCAACGACGATCCGACGGCCGAGCAGATCGCCGAGTTCACGCTGGCGGCGGCCCGGCAGATGACGTGGCTGAACCTTAACCCGAAGGTCGCGCTGCTCTCGCGCTCGAACTTCGGTTCGGGCAGTGCGGCGTCGGGCACGAAGATGCGTCGCGTGCTGGAGATGGTCACGGCGCAAGCGCCGGAACTTGAGATCGACGGCGAGATGCACGGCGACTGCGCGCTCGACGAAGGTCTGCGCAGCCGTATCCTGCCGCACTCGCGTCTGAAGGGCGCGGCCAACCTGCTGGTGTGCCCGAATGTGGATTCGGGCAACATTGCCTTCAACCTGCTCAAGACGGGCGCGGGCAGCAATGTGGCGGTGGGGCCGTTCCTGCTGGGCGTGGGCGCACCGGTCAACGTGCTGACGTCCAGCTCGACGGTGCGACGCATCATCAACATGACGGCCCTCACCGTCATCCAGGCCAATCGTGACTGAAATCCACGCGGCGCTCGCGCTCGGGTAACGTTCCCGGCGCGGGATGCCGGTCGTGGCGATTCAGCCGATTCCGCCGATTCAGGCGGCCGAGAACGCTGACAAGCCCCGGCAGGTTCGGCAGACGCATCGACGCGATGCGCCGCCAGCCGCGCCGGGGCTTTTCCATGGTCGCCGTTTCCGTTGTGGCCTCCGGCCGCAACGGCTTGCCGAGCAGCGTTGTGCACAGCCATTCGAGCACGCTGCACATCGCGAAGTAGATCAGCGCGACGAACGCGAACACTTCGGCCGGATAGACCATCAGGCGGCTGTTGACCTGCGTGGCGACGAAAGAGAGTTCCGCCACGCCGACGATGTACGCAAGCGAGGTGTCCTTGACGAGCGATACCCATTGATTGATGAACGACGGCGTCATGATGCGCAGCGCCTGTGGCAGCACGATGTGACGCAACGTCTGCGCGCGCGTGAGTCCGAGCGACATCCCCGCTTGCCACTGTGCGGTGCCCACGCCGCGAATTCCCGCGTAGACCGTATGCGAGAGGTAGGCGCCGCCGATCAGCGCGAGCGCACAGGCCACGGTAGCGAGTCCGGGCACGTTCACGTTGAACAGAATCGGCAGCAGAAAGTACGTCCAGAAGATCAGCATCAGCACCGGAATGGCGCGGAAGAAGCCGATCGCGAAGGTGAATATCCAACGCGCCGGACCGCCGAGCATGGCGAGCGCGATGCCGCCCGCCAGTCCCAGCACACCGGAGGCCGCCGCGCTGATCGTGGCGAGCACGAGGGTGAGCGCGGCCCCCGAGAGCGGGCCGTCGGGAAAATCGCCCCAGAGCAGATAGGGCAGGTTGTCGAGTACGGCGGAGAAATGCATGCGAGGCTTTCCGGGAGGAGTCTCTGTCGTTCGCCATCAGCGCGATGGCGCCGTTGCGTGACGATGCGTGGTGGCGATGCTCACGGCCTCGATCAGCGCAATCGCACCGACGTAGAGCAGCGTGGCGATGCCGAACGCCTGAAACGTCTTGAACGTTTCCGTTTCCACCTGCCGCGACGCATACGACAGTTCGGCCAGCCCGATGGCCATCGTGAGCGACGAGTTTTTCACCACATTCATGTACTGGCCGAAGAGCGGCGGCAGAGCGATGCGCACGGCCTGCGGGAGCACCACATGACGGAAGACGGCGAAGCGGCCAAGACCCAACGCGGCCGCGGCGTGTGTCTGCCCGGCAGGTACACCGCGCAGTCCGGCGCGAATTTCCTCGCCGATGAATGCGGTCGTGTAGATTGTGAGGCCGATGAAACCGGCGAGGGTCTCGAGCGTAGGCCAGCGAATATCGAACAGCACGAGATGCCAGCGATGGGGTTGCGAGAGCCACAGCACGGTGTCGGCCGGTAGCAGCGCTGCCACGCCGAAGTACCAGAAGAACAACTGCACCAGCAGCGGCGTGTTGCGCATGAGCGCGACGAAGGCGGTGGCGGGGCGCGCAAGCAGCGCGTTACGCGAGGCGCGGGCGAGAGCCAGTCCGAAGCCGAGTGCCGTGGCGGCGGCGCTGACGGCCACCGCAAGGGCGAGCGTGACACCGAAGCCTTGCAGCAGCCAGCCGACATATTTCGGGGCGAGCCAGTCGATCATGACGGGAATTCCAATGCAAAACGCCGGGTGCGCACGAGGCAGTGACCTCGTGCGCCCCGGCGAGGCCGACGGGGCAAGCGTCAGGCCTTGTCGCCGATCTTGAACAGACGCGGCAGCGGCTGAGCCGTGTTCGGGCCGAACCAGCGGTCGTAGATATTCGCCGCGGTGCCGTCTTTTTCGAGTCCGCGCAGCGTGTCGTTCACGAATGCCGTCAGGCGCGCTTCGCCCTTGGGAACGCCCACGCCCATGTAGTCGTTCGAGATCGTGAACGCGGGGATCTCATAGTTCTGCTTGTCGGGCACATTGGCCAGCAGGCCGACGAGCTTCGGACCGTCCTGCGTGATCGCCTGGACTGTGCCGGTGCGCAGTGCGGCGAACGCGAACGGCGTGTCGTCGAACGCGACGATCGTTGCCTTCGGGAATTTCTCGCGCAGCGTGATTTCGTTGGTGGTGCCCTTGTCGGCGCCGATGCGCAGTGCGTTCAGTTGATCGGGCGAGGACAACGTGCCCTTTTTCGCGAGGAATTGCTGACCTGACGAGAAGTACGGAATGCTGAAGTCGATCTGCTTGGCGCGCTCGTCGGTGATGGTGAAGTTCGCCAGCACGAGGTCGACCTTCTTCGACGTGAGGAACGGAATGCGATTGGCTGGATTCGTCGGCTGAATTTCGAGCTTCACGCCGAGCTTGTCGGCCAGCGCCTTGGCGTAGTCGACATCGAGGCCGACGATCTTGTGCGACTTCGCGTCGACATAGCCGAACGGCGGATTGCTGTCGAACGTGGCTACGCGAAGCACGCCGGCCTTCTTGATGTCGTCGAGTTTGTCGGCATGCGCGGCGAGCGGCGCCAGGGCCGCCACCGAAAGGAGTGCGGCGGCGAGGGTGGAAACAGTGAGTCGTGCGCGTGATTGGCGAGTCTTGTTTTGCATGGCCTGTTGGGCTCCGTTTTGCGTAGATCCGTCTCGGGTCCCGGTCTCGCCAACGCAAACGGCGGACAGTCATTGGCGGGGACCGGCTGCGGGTAGCAGCGAGCGGGTTCTCTACGATAACGGCGCACCTGCGCGCGCCCAACCAATCGATTTTCCTTAGCAAAACGCCGGCGCTGATAAGCGCCGGCGTTCGTGTCGATCAGAGACGGCTGTGAAGCGGATCAGCCGTGGTGATCGTAGCCGCGGTGATCGTCATGATGGTCGGGGCCCCGGCCGTGATCGCCATGATCCCAGCCGCCACGGTTCAACTCCCAACCGTGCGGCCCCTGATGCCAGGTCGGTGCGCGATACGCGTAGCCCGGACGCTCACGTTCCCAGTGGCCGCCACGCCACACGTGGTGGTGGCCGTCCCAGTCCCAGAAGCCCGGCGCCCAAACGTACCCGACGCGCGGCGGCGGCACCGGCTCATAACGCGGCGGCGGCGGCGCGCCGATGCTGATGGAAACGCCTACCTGAGCGTGGGCCGGCGCCACGGCAATCCCGCCGAGCGTGGCAGCCACGAGCGCAATGGTCAGAGTCAGTTTTTTCATATTCGCCCCCTTGAAAGCGATGTCTTGGTACATCTTCATCCTACGAGGGGACGGAGCAATGACGAAGCAAATAGTCGTAAAAAAGTGTTGGAAATGTTTCGTTTCATTCGCCGAAAAGCCGCACGAACGGCCGTTCGCACTGATTGGCCGATAGTCGGGATTGCTTGCCGAAAGTCAGTGCGAACGCCGCACGTCACGCCGTCGATGCGTGCTGATGACGATATTCCTGCGTGCGTCCGCCGTAACCGTAAGCGGCGGCGCGAGCGTCGATCACATGAATGTACGAGCACGCATGCACGTTACCGAGCAGGCCCGACACGGTTTCGAAGACCTGCGCGATGAACTGCGCTTTCTCCGCTTTCGTGTTCGTCTCGTCTGTCACGCTGATATCCAGATGAAAGGCGTTTTTCCCCTGTTCCGAGAGTGGCGCGCCACCGATGAACCAGCGTTCGTGCGGCACATAGTCGACGGTCACGGCAATGACTTCCGGCGCCTTGTGCAGCGTGTCCACAGTCAGTTGCGACACGGCGCGCACGGCCTCGCGCGAGAGCGCGTCGTTGGGCGTACCGGAGAGTTGAAGAACGATGTGCGGCATGGTGTGACTCCCAAATGTTGAGCGATGTATGACGACAGCCATTGCAGTGTAGGGAGATGATTGACATCGGAAAAGCGGGAATTTACGATTTGATCCATCGGTTTCTTCAATGGATGTAATCATGGTGGCGGGATTCGATTTCGATCAGTTGCGTACCTTCGTCGCTGTGGCCGAGGCGGGTAGCCTGTCGGCGGCGGCGCCGCGTGTCTTCCTGTCGCAGTCGTCAGTGAGCGAACAGGTTCGCAAGCTGGAGGAGCGCGTTGGCGTGACACTGTTCACGCGCGGCAAGCAAGGGGTCGCAACAACGCCCGCGGGCGAGCGGCTGCTGACCCATGCGCGGCAATTGATCGCTCAGTCGGAACGGGCCTGGCACGATGTGCGCGGGTTTTCGCTCGCTGGCGAGCTGCGGCTGGCGATCACCGACTACTTCCGTCCCGGCGATGTGGCGCGCATGCTGCGGCACCTGAGTGTGGCGTATCCGTCACTGCGCATTCATGTGACGATTCTGAAGAGCGGCGTGATCGAGTCGGGTTACGACAGCGGCGACTTCGACATTGGCTTGTCGATGCGCGTGCTTGGCAAGTCCCTCGGCCGCGACGCCGTCGCGGGCAGCCGCACGCTCGGGCGAGAGTCGCTCGACTGGGTGGCGTCGCCGGATTTCGTGCTTGAGGAAGGGGTGCCGCTACCGCTCCTGGTGCTGCCAGACACCTGTGCGCTTCACCGCTTCACCACGCAATGGCTCGACGAGCATCGCGTGCCTTACACGATTGCCCATGTGGCGTCGGGGGTGGCAGGGTTGCAGTTGGCGTTGAGCGCGGGGCTCGGGGTGGCATGTCTGAATACATCGGCGGCGGGCCCGGCGCTCGCGCGCATCGAAACGTTGGTGCCGGGGCGACGTTTGCCGTCGTTACCGGACGCCGAGTTTCATCTGTTGCCCGCGCGCCGCGGCGAACCCGAATGGGTGACGCAGGCGCGCGACGCGTTGGCGGGGCAGCTTACAGCGCGTTGAGCGGAATCTTCAGGTAGCGCGTGCCGTTGGCCTCCGGCGGGGGCATGTCGCCCGCGCGGATGTTGACCTGTACGGCAGGCAGGATCAGCGTGGGCATGTCGAGCGTGCGATCACGGGCTTCGCGCATGGCGACGAAGGCGTCTTCGTCGATGCCGTCGTGTACATGAATGTTCGCGCGGCGCTGCTCGCCAACCGTCGTTTGCCAGTTCGCTTCGCGTCCGGCCGGCGGATAGTCGTGGCACATGAACAGGCGTGTCGACTCTGGCAGCGCCAGCAGGCGGCGGATCGACCGGTACAGCGTGTGCGCGTTGCCGCCGGGAAAGTCGCAGCGCGCGGTGCCGACATCGGGCATGAAAAGCGTGTCGCCCACGAACACGGCGTCGCCCACGCGATAGGCCATGTCGGCCGGCGTATGCCCTGGCACGAACATCGCCTCGGCCTGCAACGTGCCAATGGCGAACGTCTCGCCGTCTTCGAACAAGTGGTCGAACTGCGAGCCGTCGGGTGGTACGTCGGCCCCCAGATGGAACAGCTTCTTGAAGACGTGCTGGACATCGCGAATGTGCGCGCCAATGGCAATGCGCCCGCCCACGCGCTCCTTGAGCCAGCGGGCCGACGACAGATGATCGGCGTGCGCGTGCGTTTCGAGAATCCAGTCGACCGTGAGCTTTTGCGCGGCGACGAACTCGAGAACACGTTCGGCCGACCCGGTATGCGTGCGCCCCGCCTTGGGGTCGTAGTCGAGCACCGGGTCAAGGATCGCGGCGTGACCGCCTGGCGCATCGAACACGACGTACGTCACCGTGGCGGTGGCGGTGTCGAAGAAGGCTTCGATGTGTGCTGGCGTGGCTGACATGACCGGCTCCTGCAAAAATTTATCGATTCATATATTATAAATCAGTAAAGTGTCCGTAATCGACGCGTCGCGCGTGACATCGTGTCGCGTCGCCGTGACTTTCTGATTTGCATCGATCCTGCCATGCCCCGAGTGACTGCGCTATCCCCTGTCGGCCGGGCGAGTGTCTCCACAGACGTCGCGCCGCTCGATATTGCGCGCCTGCGAACCGCCGCACGCGACGCCACGGCGCTGCTGCGTGCGCTTGCCAATGAAGACCGCCTGCTGATCTTGTGCTAGCTCACGCAGGGAGAGTTGTCAGTGGGCGAACTGGAGGCGCAGCTCGACATCCGGCAACCGACACTCTCGCAGCAACTCGCTGTGCTGCGCACCGAAGCGCTGGTGACCACGCGCCGGGACGGCAAGCGCATCTATTATTCGGTCGCGGATGGGGCTGTACTGGCGGTGCTGGCTTGTCTCTACGATCAGTTTTGTCCGAGGCCCTGATGGGGCCCAATGGCCGTCGATCCCTCTGATCCCACTGATCGCGTTTGTCGTCGCTATTGTTTCTGTCGTTTGATTTCTCACCGCGCCTTGCCGGTCGTCCAATGCCTAAGGAGACGCTCCGCTCATGACTCTCGACACGCTTCACTTCACCCCCTGGACAGCTTTGGCCGGTGGGGTGCTGATTGGACTCGCCGTTGTCTGGCTGATGCTGTCGGCCGGGCGCATCGCGGGCATCTCCGGCATCGTCGGCGGCCTGTTGCGGCCTCGCGCCGGCGATGTGGGCTGGCGCGTTGTCTTCATCGCCGGCATGATGGCGGCGCCCTGGGTGTACCGCGCCGTTGCCGTAGTCCCCGAAGCGCAGATCGATGCCGGCACGGCCATGCTCATCGCGGCTGGCTTGCTGGTGGGCTTCGGCACGCGGCTTGGATCGGGCTGCACGAGCGGGCACGGTGTTTGCGGCCTGTCGCGTTTGTCGTGGCGCTCGCTCGTTGCCACGCTGTGTTTCATGGCAACCGGCGTCGCGACAGTGTTTGTCGTGCGGCATGTCCTGAATGTAGGAGGTGCCGCGTGAAGAAGTTGCTCTTCGCATTCATCGGCGGTCTCGTGTTCGGGCTTGGGCTGATTCTCGCGGGCATGGCCAATCCGGCAAAGGTGCTGGGCTTCCTTGACCTTGCGGGGCAATGGGACCCATCGCTGGCGTTCGTGATGGGCGGGGCTGTTGCCGTGGGGCTGCTGGGCTTCCGTCTGGCGCATTCGCGCCCGGTCGCGTGGACGGGCGAACCGCGTGTGTGGCCAGCTTTGCACGGTCTGGACAAACGGCTCGTGCTCGGTGCGTTGCTGTTCGGTATCGGTTGGGGGATCGCGGGTATTTGCCCGGGCCCGGCGCTGGTGCTGCTTGGCGCGGGTTCCGGCAAGGCGCTGCTGTTCGTTGCGGCGATGGTCGGTGGTATGGCGCTGCACGCAATGGTCTTCCGCGCAGGTACGAAATAAACGGCGCGACGGAACGTGGAGCGAAGCGTGAGGCGCGGTCCGAGACATGAAGCAAGACACCGCGCCGTGTCTGCGATTCAGTGCTTGCCTGCCAGCTCCGTGCCGGCGTCTGCGGGGAGTTGCCGGGTGACGGGGATCGACAGCCACGAGAACAGCCCGATCACGAGGAATGCCGGGAGGAAGTCGCTGGCCGTCAGTTGCTCGTGACCAGCGAGCCGGCTGCTCGCCTGTAGCACCATCCCTGAAATCGTCACGCCCAACCCGAGCGATAACTGTTGTACAACGCTCGCGAGGCTCGTTGCGCGGCTGGCGTCGGCACTCGCAATGTCGGCGTACACGATCGAGTTCAGGCATGTGAATTGGAGCGACGGGAAGAAGCCGCCGAAGGCCACCACGGCCAGCATGACAAGTACCGGCGTGTTGTGCGTGAACAGCCCGTAGGACGAGAGCGCCAGTCCGGCCAGTGCCGCGTTGACGATCAGCACCCGGCGGAAACCGAATCTTGCCAGCACCCGTTGCGCAATCGCCTTCATGAAAATGGCACCGAACGCCGACGCACAGGTGATCATGCCGGATTCGAACGGGTCCATATGCAGCCCCTCCTGCAGCGCCAGCGGCAGCAAAAATGGCACGGCGCCCAGACCGATGCGAAAGAGCGAACCGCCAACGACGCTGGCGTGGAACGTTGGAATACGCAGAAGGCGGAAATCGAGCAGAGGCGCTTCTACACGATTCGCATGCCGCCAGTAGGCGTAGACGAATACGGCGCCCAGTGCGCACATGGTGAACACAACGCTGTCGGCGACCTGGTGTTCACCGATCATGGCCAGCCCGAGCATGAGCAGGCCGCTGCCCAGCGCGGAGAGCATGAAGCCGAGTGTGTCGAGACGTCCGGCGTCGCCGCCGCGCTCGTTGTCGATGTACTTGCCCGCAAGGTAAATGCCGAGCAGGCTGACCGGAATGTTGATGAAGAAGATCCAGCGCCAGTGCAAATAGGCCGTAATGGCGCCACCGAGCGGCGGCCCAATGACCGGGCCGAGCAACGCGGGCATGGTCAGGTAGCCAATAGCCTTGACCAGATCATGCTTGGGCACCGCGCGGAAGATCACGAGACGGCCGACCGGCACCATCATCGCGCCGCCAACCCCCTGTAGGAAGCGCGCGAATACAAACGTCGGCAGCGAGAACGACAGCGCGCACAGAATCGATCCGGCCATGAAAATGCCGATCGCGGTACGAAAGACGTTGCGCGCACCGAAACGGTCCGAGACCCAGCCGCAGATCGGAATGAAGATGCCCAGTCCGACCACGTAGGCGGTGAGCGCCATCTTCAGTGAGATCGGGTCCTGATGAAGATCGCGTGCCATGGCGGGCAGCGAAGTCGTGATCACCGTGGCGTCGATGTTCTCCATGAACAGAGCGCAAGCGATGATGAGCGGAATAATGACGGCGCGCGACACGATGGGGGGGACGGCTGGCGCAAAGACTCGGATTCTCCCACGATTTAAGCGTACGCTTCAATCGCGAAGGCGACGCTCACCGCTTGCCGGACGCCAATTCGTCGGCACCGAGCCGATACAGCACGTGGCGACGCAGTCGATGGCCCAATGGTATCAATGGGTGCAGAAAGTCCTCGTCGGGGCAGTGGCGCATGCCGATGCGCTGCATTACTGCGCGCGAGCGCACGTTGGCGGGCACGGTAAACGAGACAAGTTCGTCGAGGCCCAGTGTCCCGAACGCGAACTGCGCCGCCGCGCGTGCCGCTTCCGTTGCATAGCCCTTCGACCACCACGCTGTCGCCAGCCGCCAGCCGATCTCCACCGCCGGCACGAAAGGGGCGTCGAAACCCACACGCATCAGGCCGACGAAACCGGCAAACGGCGTCACGCCTGGAATCTCGAGTGCCCATGGGCCGTAACCGTGCGTCTCGATGTGTTGCGCCAACCGGTGGGCGACGGCGTCGCTTTGGGCACGATCGAGCGTCGTAGGAAAGTGGCGCATGACTTCCCGGTCGGCGTTGAGCGCGGCGAAAAGCGGCAGGTCTTCCAGGCGCCACTGACGCAGAATCGTACGCTCGGTCGTCAGCGTCTGAGCAGGCGTGCCGAAAGGAGCATGTGAATTCGTGGCAATGGTCGACGTCGTCATGCAGTAAAAATTCCTGTTGAATCAGTTCGAATTCGGACGGCAATTGCCGATCGGGTCAAATCAGGATTTGCTTAATTTCGGCGGCGCGAATATCTCATTCTCCTTGGAAAGCCTTGTGGCAGGGCCTCCGGCGGGAATTTGCGTACGGATGAATTGTCTCATCTTACGAAATCTCTTTCGATTCGAGAAATGACTTCGGCGCATGAGAGTGACGTATACGTCAACAAATCGGAACGGGCGTCGCTTTGTCCCGATTTATCGGAATCTCGTCTCCCGGAAGGTCATCGAAGACCTATTGCGGGCGATATCGGTAAAAGGCACATTCCGGGCTGCGAGCCGAGCGGTATCCGCCGATATCCGTCGTGCTTCGGACGAAAGCAGTCTAATTCTCTGGGGAAATTCTCAACCGTGGATATTCGTAATTCTTGCCGTCTGATGCGAAAAATCCGAATGAGCAGAGTGCTTCGGATCACAGAATGATTGGATTGCGCTTAAATATTTGTGATCGTATATCTTGAGGTGCCGAACGATCAAAACGTCGATGCCACGGGCGAGGGAACCCGAACCCGGTAAATACTTACCAAATCTTGCAGGAGGAGGCGTGGACCCATAGTGCCGCGTGGAGTCCTGATCACTGCGCGGAGAATTCGGTTCATCTTACAAGGCGATTGGCACCGATTATCGAGTGATATCGTCTTCGCGAGCGCAGTGGTAATCCCGGATTCATGCCCTGATTCTGTGCATTTTCTGAAGTGTCGCTAGGACAATTCAATGAAATTTGTGCGTGCACAGACTCATTTGATGGAAATGCCGTTTTCCAATTATTAAAACTCGTGCTATTTTAAGTGGCGATCCATTTTAACAACGTAAGGACACGCCAGATGGCAAGCTATAAGGAACTCGTCGCGCAACGCGAAAAGATCGAAAAGCAAATCGAAGAGGCCCGGACCCGCGAAGTGGCCCAGGTCATCGCCGAAGTCAAACAGAAGATCCAGGAATATGAACTGACGGCAAAGGATCTGGGACTTGCCACGACGGACGGTCGTCGTCGCGCCGCTCGCGCACAGATTGCGCCGAAGTATATGAATCCGGCCACCGGCGAAACGTGGTCGGGCCGCGGCCGCGCGCCGAAGTGGGTTGGGAAGAACAAAGAGAAGTTCTTGATCAAGTAATACGCCGGCGAAAGCCGGACTGGCGTTGCCGGTCACATGCCAGGGAGGTTGGGGAGCCGGCGGTCGCTGTGACGCGCTAAGGTCACAGCGCTTTGCCATCTCCACCGTGTCCCTGAGAGCAGTAAAGCAGCAGCCTAGTAATAGTCGTTTTGCCCCCCAACCTCGGATCGCCTGGCTGTGGCTTGATGTGATGCAGTGCCTGAAAAGTCAAAACCCGCCGTTCGTTTATCGACGGCGGGTTTTTTCATTGTGTGGGAATGAGAGGGCGGCGACTGAGGCAAGAGGCAACGCCGTCCGCCCGAATCGGCCGATGGGCCGCCCCAGCACCGCAAGCCGCTTATCGACGCCTATCGGCACTTATTCCGCGCTTCCCTCCGCGCTTCTCTTCGCGCTTACTCCGCACCGGGATCGTCCGGTGGAAACATCAGGGTGACCTGCAATCCGCCCGTAGGACGATTGGTGAACGAGACTCGCCCGCCCAATTGCTGGGTCAGTTTGTCGACGATGGCCAGCCCAAGTCCGCAGTGGGCGTTGCCACCGCGAGCCGGATCAAGGCGCACGAAAGGTCTCACGATACGATTGATGTCTTCGTTCGGAATGCCCGGGCCGCTGTCTTCGATGACAAGGCGCCAGCCACTGGCGTCTCGCGATGTGCGGATCGCGAGCGGCGCCCGCCCGTAGGTGACCGCATTGTCGAGCAGGTTATTCACGATGCGCTCGAGGTAGGTCTGGCGCAGCCTGAAGCCCGGCCCGGCTTGTAAGTCCAGTTCGATGGCATAGCCCTGATCGAGGAACGGCGCAATCAGCGAAGGAATCCGTGCCTCCACCGGCGACGCCGCGCCGTCCATTTCGACACCTCGGGCAAACAGCAGGAACTGGTCGACGATCCGGGTCATCGATTCGGCGTCGCGCGTGATGCCTTCGCTCATCTGCACGTCGTCGAGCATTTCGGCACGCAGACGCAAACGTGCAAGCGGCGTCTTCAGATCGTGGGCGATCCCGGCGAGCATCGTATTGCGCTCGCGGTCGGTCTGCACGATATCGTGACTCATGCGATTGAAACGCTCGGTCAGTTGACGCAGCTCCAGCGGGCCGCGCTCCTTGACCTGTGTTCGAACGCGATGGGTCGCGAGTTGCTCGGCTGCGGCGGCCATATCCCGCACTGGCCGCTGCAATTGCCAGGCGGCAAACAGCGCAAAGATGACCGTAATACCGAGTACGGCGGCCAGGCCCGGCAGAATCGTGGCGGTGCCCGGCGGGTTGCGCACCGATAGTACCGGCGTGGCGATCCAGTAGTCGCGCCCCGGCAGGCGTGCCCAGATGCGCGGCGGTGGTGTGCGTTCCACGCGCAGTTGCGTGCCGGCCGGCAGACGCCGGGCAAGTTCGGTCGTCAGGCGAGCGTTCTTGCTGGTCGGCTCGAACACGTCGCCATGGGCGAACGAGACCGGTACGACCTGGACGAGATCGGGCAACGTGAGCGTTGAGTTGCCTTCATGCACTTCCGACGCGGACTTGATGATGAACGCCATTTGCTCGGCGGCGTTCTGCACGCGCGTGTCGTCATGATCGCTGCGCAGGATCGTGAGATACGAGAAATGGCTGATGACCAGCGCCGCGATGATGAGCAGCGCCAGCCGGCCAAACAGAGTGTCGAAACGGCCCTTCATGTCATGCTCCGCATGGGGGCCGGGGGCAGCAGTATCGGCGTCATGCCGGAGTCCTTCTCAGACCGGAAGAGGATACCTTCGTACAGGACGTCGGTAAAAGGGCGAGTCCGGTGCCGGTCGATCAACCGGTCGCCATATCGGCGCGTTGGCCGTCGGGAACGAAGATATAACCACGCCCGCGCACGGTCTGGATAAAGCGCGGGCTCTGCGCGTCTTCGTCGAGCAAACGGCGCAGGCGCCAGATTTGCACGTCGATGCCGCGGTCGTTGACGTCGCTATCGGCGCCGTAAAGCAATTCGATGATGCGTTCGCGCGAGAGCACCTGCATGGCGTGGTTCACCAACAGGCGCAGCAAGCCATATTCACCGTCCGAGAGCGTAAGCAACTGGGCATCGCGGGTCAGCGTGCGGCTGCGGAAGTCGAGTACGAATGGGCCGAACGTGTAGTTCTCGCGTTGCTCGGGCACGGCGGCGTCGGGTGTCTTGCGACGACGCAGCACGGCGTTGATGCGGGCCAGCAGCTCGCGCGGGCTGAACGGCTTGCCGAGATAGTCGTCGGCGCCGATTTCCAGTCCCACGATGCGGTCGATCTCGTCGCTGCGCGCCGTGAGCAGGATCACCGGCACATCGTCGTTGCGCGCTCGCAGGTCACGCAACGCCGTGAGGCCATCGACCTTGGGCATCATCAGGTCGAGCACGATC
Source organism: Pandoraea apista (assembly GCF_001465595.2). Lineage (NCBI taxonomy): Bacteria > Pseudomonadati > Pseudomonadota > Betaproteobacteria > Burkholderiales > Burkholderiaceae > Pandoraea > Pandoraea apista. Next base: position 1,337,844 of record NZ_CP013481.2, read on the forward strand.
AGGGCGGGACGCTCACGCTCGAGGCGTGCGGCCAGCCCATCGCCGTCATGCATGACGGCGACCGAGAAGCCGTGGCGGCTCAGGTACTCGCGCAGCAGATCACGCAGATCGGGATCGTCGTCGACAACAAGAATTTTCATATTCGTTCGGACGGGTGGTGTCGTCATGATAGTGGTCTCCCCGCGCGGCCAGACACGCGTTTTGTTTCCGGACATTACAGTCTTGGTTGTCTGTAACGATGCGTAATAATAGAGCCAGCTTCGATTTCGCACGAATTTCCCCCGCTTCACGTAAGCTTTGCTCTGCTCAATACGTCGCGGTTTTGCCGCAGTTTCGCTGCAATTTCGCAGCCGTTTCATCGCCGTTTGAGCGGCAAATTTCGCACACCCAATCGCACATCTCGCGTTGCGAGAGCGCTGCGACAAGGCATTGCAGGGTTCGGCGCGACGCCGGCAGATATTGCGCACCGGGCACGACGCGAACCATCGGCAGCCCAGCCGGTCTTTCAGCAGCAACGCTTTCGCTTGCCCGCAGGGAAAGCTGCTGTAATCGGCGATTGCGCCAGGCTTTCACAACGGTCTGCTATGCTGATCAGCCGAAACCGGCACAAGGCGCGGTCCGGGGCGATTCCAGCCGCTGCCGCCCAGTTTGCCGCACTGCAGCAATCAGACAAAAAAGTACGTCGTCCGCATTGGACGAATCCGCTAACTACTCCGCTGTTACGAGGAAGTCATGACCGAGCACGGTCCCCACGGTTCGGAACAACCGAACGGTTCTGATCGGCCCACGCCCGCTAACCCCGGGGCGCAACGCAACGCGGGGCCAGTCGAGGCGCCTTCGCGTGCGCGCCGCTGGCTCGTGCCCGGTGTCATCGGGCTGGTCGTCGTGCTCATTGCGGGCGGTGTTTATTACCGTCTGCACGCTCAAAATGCTCAGGGACCCGCCCAGGCGGGCGGGCGGCGTGGCGGTCCGCCCGCCGGTGCAGCCGGGGCCGGCGCTCCGGCCACGCCGGTCACGGCGGTCGAGGCCAAGACGGGCGATCTGCCGGTCTTCCTCAATGCACTGGGCACCGTCACGCCGACACGCAGCGTTACGGTGCATTCGCGGGTCGACGGTCAGCTCATGAAGGTGCACTTCAAGGAAGGCGACATGGTCAAGGAAGGCCAGTTGCTTGCTGAGATCGATCCGCGTCCGTTCCAGGTGCAGGTCACGCAGATGGAGGGGCAGCTCGCTCACGATCAGGCGCTGCTCAAGAACGCCCAGCTCGATCTGGCCCGGTACGAGACCCTTCTCAAGCAGGACTCGATTGCCGGACAGACCGTCGATACGCAGCGTGCGCTCGTCAAGCAGTACGAAGGGACGGTCAAGTCCGACGAAGGTCAGCTTGGCAATGCCCGTTTGCAGTTGAGCTATGCGAGCGTGACCGCACCGGTCTCAGGACTCGCGGGGCTGCGTCTGGTCGATCCGGGCAATATCGTTCACGCTTCGGACACCAACGGTATCGTGATCATTAACGAGGTCTCGCCGATTACCGTCGTCTACACAATTCCCGAAGACAATCTGCCGAAGGTGGTCAAGCGCTCGCGCAGCGGCGAGACGCTGCTCGTTGAAACCTTCGACCGTGCCGGCAAGATCAAGCTCGCGAGCGGCAAGCTCGCCTCCATCGACAACCAGATCGATACGACGACCGGCACCGTGAAGCTCAAGGCCGAGTTTGCCAACAGCGAGGGTTTGTTGTTCCCGAATCAGTTCGTCAACGTGAAGATGCTCGTCGACACGCTCAAGAGCGCCACGCTGATTCCGAGCGCGGCCGTGCAGCGCGGCACGCAGGGCAGCTTCGTTTATGCCGTGCAGCCGGATCAGACCGTCAAGCTCAAGACCGTGAAGCTCGGGCCGACCGATGGCACCAATGTGGCCGTGGAGTCGGGCATTGCGCCGGGCGAAAGACTCGTGATCGACGGCATGGACAAGCTGCGCGACGGCGCCAAGGTCGAAGTGATCACGGCCGAGAGCCGCGCGGCGGCCGTCGCACCGCGCGCCCCCGGCGAGAAGCGCAACGGCAACGGCGGGCATCGCCGTTCGGCGCAATAGGACGACGTCGCGTGATTTCACGCGACGCCACCGCGCTCATGCCCGACCACGCCCCCAGAGACGCCCTTCGACGTAGCCAATGAATCCGTCCCGCCCGTTTATTCTTCGACCGGTCGCCACATCGTTGCTGATGCTGGCGATCCTGCTTGCCGGTTTCGTCGCCTACCGGTTGCTGCCGGTGTCGTCGCTGCCGGAGGTCGACTATCCGACCATTCAGGTGGTCACGCTCTATCCGGGGGCGAGCCCGGACGTGATGACTTCGTCGGTCACGGCCCCGCTGGAGCGTCAGTTCGGCCAGATGCCGGGCCTGAACCAGATGTCCTCGACCAGCTCGGGCGGCGCGTCGGTGATTACATTGCAGTTCTCGCTGGACCTTGGACTCGACGTTGCCGAGCAGGAAGTGCAGGCCGCCATCAACAGCGCCAGCAACCTGTTGCCGAGCGATCTGCCGATGCCGCCGATCTACAGCAAGGTCAATCCGGCCGACACGCCGATCCTGACGCTGGCGATCATGTCGAAGACCATGCCGTTGCCCAAGCTGGAGGATCTGGTCGACACGCGCGTTGCCCAGAAGATCTCGCAGTTGCCCGGCATCGGTCTGGTGAGCATCTCGGGCGGCCAGCGGCCCGCCGTGCGTATTAAGGTCAATCCGCGCGCGATCACGTCGTATGGGCTGAACATCGAAGACGTTCGCACGTCCATCGCGGCGGCGAACGTCAATCAGGCGAAGGGAAGTTTCGACGGGCCGCAGCGGGCTTCGACCATCGACGCCAATGACCAGCTTGCCTCGGCCGACGAGTACCGCAATCTCGTGATCGCCTATAAGAATGGCGGCCCGATTCGTCTGTCCGACATCGCCGACGTCATCGACGGCGCGGAGAATACCAAGCTCGCCGCGTGGGCCGACACCACGCCGGCCATTGTGCTGAATGTGCAGCGTCAGCCTGGCGCGAACGTGATCGAGACGGTCAACAAGGTCAAGGCGCTCCTGCCACAGTTGCAGGCCGCCCTGCCGGGCAGTATCGACGTGAAGTTGCTCACCGACCGCACAACGACGATTCGCGCCTCGGTCTCCGACGTGCAGTTCGAACTCATTCTCGCCGTCGCCCTCGTGGTGATGGTGATCTTCCTGTTCCTGCGCAACGTCTCGGCGACCATCATCCCAAGCGTGGCTGTGCCGCTCTCGCTGGTTGGCACCTTCGGCGTGATGTATCTGGCCGGCTTCTCGATCAATAACCTGACGCTCATGGCGCTCACCATCGCGACCGGCTTCGTGGTGGACGACGCCATCGTGATGATCGAGAACATCGCGCGCTACATGGAGCAGGGGGAAAAGCCGTTGCAGGCGGCGCTCAAGGGCGCGGAGCAGATCGGCTTCACAATCATTTCGCTCACGTTCTCGCTGATTGCCGTACTGATTCCGCTGCTGTTCATGGGCGATGTCGTTGGCCGTCTATTCCGCGAATTTGCCATCACGCTGGCGGTGTCGATTCTCATCTCGGCCGTGGTGTCGCTTACGCTGACGCCCATGATGTGCGCGAAGCTGTTGCGTCACGTGCCGGAAGAGAAGCAGGGCAAGTTCTATCGCAAGACCGGCGAGATTTTCGATCGCATCATCGCGAAATACGGCGAATGGCTCACGTGGGTGCTCGATCGTCAGCCGGCAACGCTGCTTGTCGCCCTCGGCACGCTCGTGCTCACGGTGCTGCTGTACATATGGGTGCCCAAGGGCTTCTTCCCGGTGCAGGACACTGGGGTGATTCAAGGCATTTCCGAGGCGCCGCAGTCGATCTCGTTCGCCGCCATGGGCGAGCGTCAACTGGCGCTGGTGGCCAAGGTGCTGGAAGATCCGGCGGTCGAATCGGTGTCGTCGTTTATTGGTGTGGACGGGGTGAACGCCACGCTCAACAGCGGGCGTCTGCTCATCAACCTGAAGGACAAGGCCACGCGCGGGATCGACGCCTCGGAGGTCATCCGCCGGATTCAGCCCGAGGCGGCGAAGGTGCCCGGCATCGCGCTCTATATGCAGCCGGTACAGGATCTGACCATCGAAGACCGCATCAGCCGCACGCAGTATCAGTTCACGCTGCAAGATCCGAGTCTGGATACGCTTGGCATCTGGGTGCCGAAGCTCATTGACCGGTTGCAACGTGTGCCGCAACTGGCAGACGTCACGAGCGATCTGCAAGTCAATGGGTTGCAGGCTTACGTGGAGATCGACCGCGATACGGCGAGCCGTCTCGGCGTTACGCCGTCCGCCGTCGACCAGACGCTCTACAGCGCGTTCGGCCAACGGTTGATTTCGACGATCTACACGCAGGCGTCGCAATACCGCGTGGTGCTCGAAGTCGCAGACGACTTCCAGCGCGGCCCCGACGCGCTCAAGGGCATTTACGTCGCGTCGTCATCGGGGGTACAGGTGCCGCTCACGTCGTTTGCGAAGATCGTGGAGAAGCCCACGCCGCTGGCGATCAACCATCAGGCGCAGTTCCCGGCCGCGACGATTTCGTTCAATCTTGCCAAGGGGGCGTCGCTGGGCGATGCGGTGAAGGCGATCACTGCGGCCGAGGCGGACATCGGCCTGCCAGTGAGCACCCAGACGACGTTCCAGGGCGCGGCGCAGGCGTTCCAGGCGTCACTGTCGAACACCCTGTGGCTCATTCTCGCGGCGGTCGTGACGATGTACATCGTGCTCGGCGTGCTGTACGAGAGCTATATTCATCCGATCACCATTCTCTCGACGCTGCCGTCGGCCGGGGTGGGCGCACTGCTGGCGCTCATGGTCTCCGGCAACGACATCAGCATCATCGCGATCATCGGCATCATTCTGCTGATCGGTATCGTGAAGAAGAACGCCATCATGATGATCGACTTCGCCCTCGAGGCGGAACGCGAGCACGGCATGGCGCCGCGCGAAGCGATCTACCAGGCGTGTCTGTTGCGTTTCCGCCCGATTCTGATGACGACGATGGCGGCCGTGCTGGGGGCACTGCCGCTCATGCTGGGCTCGGGCGTGGGCTCCGAGTTGCGCCAGCCGCTGGGTATCACGATGGTGGGCGGGCTGATGGTCAGTCAGGTGCTGACGCTCTTCACCACGCCGGTGATCTACCTGTGGTTCGACCGCTGGGCCGCACGGGTGCGCGCCTGGCGTGAACGGCGCTTCGGACCGTCGGATGACCACGAGCACGGCGATCATGGCGATCCCGGTAACCCGGGCGGCGGCGCCCCGGTCATTACGGACGGCCCGGCACGATGAACCTGTCGGCCGTCTTCATCAGGCGCTCGGTCGCGACCGTTCTGCTCACCATCGGGGTGACGCTGGCGGGCATCGTCGCGTTCGGATTGCTGCCTATTTCGCCGCTGCCGCAGGTCGACTTCCCGACAATCTCGGTTTCGGCGTCGCTGCCGGGCGCCAGCCCCGAGACCATGGCGGCGAGTGTGGCAACGCCGCTTGAACGCTCGCTCGGCCGGATTGCCGGCGTGACGGAAATGACGTCGAGCAGTTCGCTGGGTTCGACCCGCATTACGTTGCAATTCGACCTCTCGCGCGACATCAACGGCGCGGCGCGCGACGTGCAGGCGGCGATCAACGCCGCGCGCAGCCTGCTGCCGTCGGGGCTGCCGAGCAACCCGACCTATCGCAAGGTGAATCCGGCGAGCGCACCGGTGATGATCATTGCGCTGACCTCGGAGAGCATGACGCGCGGGCAGATGTACGACGCCGCGTCGACCATCCTCGCGCAGAAGATCTCGCAGCTCGAAGGCGTGGGCGATGTGACGGTGGGCGGCAGTTCGCTGCCCGCGGTGCGCGTCGAACTCAACCCGACGGCGCTCAACAAGTATCAGATCCCGCTGGAAACGGTGCGCACGGCGATTCAGGCGGTCAACGCAAACCGCCCGAAGGGGGCGCTCGAAGACGGCGACCGGCGCTGGCAGATTCTCGCCAACGATCAGGCGAAGACGGCGAAAGAATATCTGCCGGTCATCGTGGCTTATCAGGACGGCCGGCCGGTGCGTCTGGCCGATATCGCCGACGTGGTCGACTCGGTGCAGGATTTACGCAATGCGGGGTCGGCCAACGGCAAGCCGTCGGTGCTGCTTGTCATCACGACCCAGCCTGGGGCGAACATCATCGAGACGGTCGACGGCATCAACAAGATATTGCCGAATCTGCGCGCTTCGATTCCGGCTGCGATCAATCTCGATGTGGTGATGGACCGAACGCCGACGATTCGCGCGTCGCTCAAAGAAGTCGAACGCACGCTGTTGATCTCGATCGCGCTCGTGATCATGGTGGTGTTCCTCTTCCTGCGCAATTGGCGCGCGACGCTGATTCCGAGCGTGGCCGTACCCGTCTCGCTGATCGGCACGTTCGGGGTGATGTACCTGTGCGGCTTCAGTCTCGATAACCTGTCGCTCATGGCGCTCACCATTGCGACGGGCTTCGTGGTCGACGACGCCATTGTGGTGCTGGAGAACATCTCCCGTCATATCGAAGAGGGGCTGAGCCCCTTTGCGGCAGCGCTCAAAGGCACGCGAGAAGTGGGTTTCACTGTGCTGTCGATGAGTATTTCGCTGGTGGCGGTGTTCATTCCGCTGCTGTTGATGGGCGGCATTGTCGGACGGCTGTTCCGCGAATTTGCGGTCACGCTCTCGGCAGCCATCATGGTCTCGCTGGTCGTCTCGCTCACGACCACGCCGATGATGTGCGCACGCTTGCTCAAGGGAAAGGCCGCACCGGGCGTGCCGGCCGGCACGGCGCCCCTTGCGCCGGAGCCGCCGCCGCGCCCGTCCATCTGGACACGCCTGGGCAACTGGACCGAGCGCGGCTTCGACGCCACGCTGCGCGAGTACGAACGCTCGCTGTCATGGGCGCTGCGCCACGGGCCGCTGATGTTGCTGATTCTGCTGGCGACGATCTGCCTGAACGTCTGGCTCTACACGGTGGTGCCGAAGGGGTTCTTCCCGCAGCAGGACACGGGGCGGATGATCGGCTTCATTCAGGCCGATCAGGCGATCTCGTTCCAGGCGATGGAAAAGAAGCTGGCCGACTTCATCAGGATCGTGCAGGCCGACCCGGATGTGGCGACTGTTACCGGCTTTACCGGCGGGTCGAACCGCAACGGCGGCTCGATGTTCGTCACGCTCAAGCCGCTGGGCGAACGCAAGCTTTCGGCCGATCAGGTCATTGCACGTTTGCGCGGCAAGCTGGCCAAGGAGCCGGGGGCCATGCTCTACCTGCAATCGGTGCAGGACATTCGCGTGGGCGGCCGCTCCAGCAACGCACAGTATCAATACACATTGCAGGCGGACGATCTTCAGCAGTTGCGTGATTGGGAGCCGAAGGTGCGCAATGCGATCTCGCGGTTGCCGAACCTCGTGGACGTGAATACCGATCAGCAGGACAAGGGATTGCAGACGACGCTCGACGTCGACCGCGATCAGGCGTCGCGGCTGGGGCTAACGATGAGCCAGATCGATAACGTGCTCAACGACGCCTTCGGGCAGCGTCAGGTCTCCACCATCTACAATCCGCTCAACCAGTACAAGGTCGTGATGGAGGTGGCGCCGCAATGGTGGCAAAGCCCCGAGTCGCTCAAGGACATCTATGTGGTGACCTCGGCGGGCGCACAGGTGCCGCTCTCGGCGTTTGCACGCTACCGGCCGACGAATACCGCGTTGGGCGTCTCGCATCAGGGCCAGTTCGCAGCGAGCACGATTTCGTTCAATCTGCCGCCGGGGGTCTCGCTCTCCGAGGCGCAGGCGTCGATCAACGACGCTGTGAGCCGGTTGGGCATGCCAACGTCTGTGCAGGGCAGCTTCCAGGGCACGGCGCAGGCTTTCCAGTCGGCGCTGTCGTCGCAACCGATTCTGATCCTGACGGCGCTGCTCACGGTGTATATCGTACTGGGCGTGCTCTACGAGAGTTACATCCATCCGCTCACCATTTTGTCGACGCTGCCGTCGGCGGGCGTGGGGGCATTGCTGGCGTTGCTGCTGTTCAATACCGAGTTCAGCATCATTGCGCTCATCGGTGTGATTCTGCTGATCGGTATCGTGAAGAAGAACGCGATCATGATGATCGACTTCGCGCTCGACGCGCAGCGGCGTTTGAATATGCCGCCGCGCGAGGCCATTTACCATGCGTGCGTGTTGCGCTTCCGTCCGATCATGATGACCACAATGGCTGCCATGCTCGGGGCGATTCCGCTGGCGCTCGGCACCGGCGACGGGGCGGAGTTGCGTCAGCCGCTGGGTATCTCCATCGTGGGCGGCCTGCTGGTGAGTCAGATGCTGACCCTCTACACGACGCCGGTGGTGTACCTGTATCTCGACCGTGTGCGCCTGCGCTGGGCGCGATGGCGCGCACGGGGCCGGAGCGGCCATAGCGACGTCGGGGAGGTGGGGCATGGCTGATGCCGTTCGCCGAGTGCACCGCCTGCGCGGCGTACTTTCCCGCGCGCTTCCGGGAGGACTTCCCGGCGTGTTTTCCGATATGCGTTCCGAAACTTCTGTCCCGGCCGATGGGCCGATGTCTGCCATGTCCCGACCCCTGAATCGCCAAGTCCTCACCGTTCGTTCTCATGCGGGAACTGCCGCGGCAGCGGGGCAAGGGCGGGGCGTGGCCCGCTCACCCCGTGCGCGCCGCACGGCAACGTTCCTCGCTGCGAGCGCCGTGTTGTGGCTCGCCGGCTGCGCGGTGGGGCCGGACTATGTGCGCCCGGACATCGATACCCCGGCCGCGTTCAAGGAAACCGGCGACTGGAAGCTCGCCGAGCCCAGCGATGCCGTGTCGAAGGGCGATTGGTGGGCGATCTATCAGGACCCCGTGCTCTCCGAGTTGATGGCGCAGGTCGACGTCAACAATCAGAACATCAAGGTGGCCGAGGCGAACTATCGGCAGGCGCTGGCCGTGGCCTCGCAGGCGCGTTCCGCCTTTTTCCCCACGATTGGCGCCGACGCGGGTCTCACGCGCGCCAGTTCGCGTGTGAGCAGCTCGGCGGTGAGCGGATCGGGTGTGGGGGGTATTTCGAACAGCTACAGCCTGTCGGGCACGGCAAGTTGGGAGCCGGACATCTGGGGCAGCGTGCGACGCTCGGTCGAGGCGGGCAACGCCAGCGCCGAGGCGAGTGCAGCCGATCTGGCCAATGCACGTTTGTCGGCGCAGGCGCTGCTTGCGCAGAATTATTTCGACCTGCGGGTGACGGACGCACAGCGAGCGTTGCTGGATCGCACGGTCGCGGCGTACGAGCAGACGCTCAAATTGACGCAGAACCAGTACGCCGTTGGCGTGGCGCAGCGCTCGGACGTGATTCAGGCGCAAACGCAGTTGCAATCGGCACAGGCGTCCGCCATCGATATCGAAGTGACCCGCGCGCAACTGGAGCACGCGATTGCGTTGCTCGTGGGCAAGGCGCCGGCCGCTTTCTCGTTGCCGGTGTCGCCGTTGCGCGCCGCACTGCCGCCGGTGCCGGTGAGTCTGCCGTCGACATTATTGGAGCGCCGGCCCGACATTGCGGCGGCCGAGCGTTCGGTGGCGGCCGCCAACGCGAAGATCGGTGTCGCCAAGGCGGCATTCTTCCCGACCCTCTCGCTCGCGGCGACAGGCGGTTTCCAGAGCAGCAGCTTCGCCAACTGGCTAACGCTGCCGAGCCGCTTCTGGTCGGTTGGCCCGGCGCTGGCAGCCACGCTTTTCGACGGTGGCTTGCGCCGCGCACAGACCGACGCGGCCATTGCTGCGTACGACGCGCAGGTCGCCACTTACCGTCAGACCGTGCTGACGGCGTTCCAGTCGGTCGAAGACAATCTCGCCGCGCTGAACTATCTGGGACGTGAGGCCGTCGTGCAAAACCAGGCCGTTCAGTCCTCGCGTGAAGCGCTGCAACTGATCCTCAATCAATACAAGGCGGGCACGGTCAGCTTTCAGAACGTGTTGACGGCGCAGGCGACCGCGTATGCCACGGAGCGTACGGCCCTGACGATCCTTGGCCGTCAATTCACCGCCAACGTTCTGCTGGTGACCGCCCTGGGCGGCGGCTGGCATGGCTTGCCGTCCGACGGCGAGCCTCGCGATGCAACGCGCGGAGCAACGCAGCCTGCGACGGTTGCCGATACCGCGAGTCCCGCCAAAAACGGCGGCATGCAAGAGTAACGCGCCTCCTCGGTCTTGCTCGCGACTGACCGGTCGAAATCCGCTTCGACCGGTCGCACCTCTGCATCTTCCGTTCTCCCGCTACGCATTTTCCGACGCTCGCGCCGCGTGGATCACTAAATTCGATCCCGGTGTTTAAGATAATTCCGAACTTCACAATCGGACTAACGGAAACCCCTGTTGCGATTCCTCTGAAGGCCCGTGACGCAAGTAGCACGAAAGGTCCTGGCGTACGGCCAAGTAATTTCACCTCTGAGCGAGTCTCGTCAAGCCATTGGGCAGCAGTGCCCGCTCTATCGGGCAGCATGCGGGCGTCTCGCCCATTGACCACACTGCGTAGCAAGAATGCCCGTCCGAATCGAGTATGTGACGTTTCCCATCCGGTCTGCACGATTCCTTTTTGCCAGAATGAACGCGCTTCGATGCGATGACAGGCGCGAAGCACCGTGCGCAGCTTGCGGCGGTGACGGTGCTGTCAGATCACGAAAAAGAGAGGGGGGGAACGATGACGATCAATGTTGTGGTCGCGGACGACCATCCGATTGTGCGTTATGGAATACGACGGTTGCTGGAAGAGCGGGAAATGATTCATCTGGTCGGCGAGGCGGCCAATTCGTCTGAACTCGTGACCTTGTTGGCCAAGTCGCCGTGCGACATTCTGGTGACGGATTTCTCGATGCCCGGAGGGAATTTCAAGGACGGGCTTTTTCTTATCGGTTACGTGCGCCGGTACTTTCCCAACATCAAGATCATCGTAGTGACGATGCTGGAGAATCTGGCGATTCTTCGCGGCATGCTCAAGCTAGGTGTGCATTCGATTCTCTCGAAGCTCGACGAGCAGAGTTCGATTGCCGACATCGTATGCGTGGTGGCTGACGGTAGCCGCTACATTCCGGCAGGGCTGGCGACACGGCTGCACGACTCGGTGGTTGACGAAACCGAGATCGATGCGTCGAAGCTCTCGGGGCGCGAGGTGGAGGTCGTGCGATTGTTCGTCTCGGGTCTCACGATCAGCGAAATCGCGTTTCAGCTTAGCCGTAGCGTGAAGACGGTCAGTTCGCAGAAGACCAACGCCATGCGCAAGCTCGGGCTGGAGCGTGACGTCGATCTGTATCACTACGCCACCCGGACTGGCATTACCTGATGTCGTCCGGCATTCCGTGAGGAACGGTTGCCGGCCGGATGCATCCGTCATCAGGCCGGCAATCGAATACCCCGCATGTCGCGCAGGATCAATTCGCCTGCGCGAAGCATCTGCTTGAGTTGATGCACCACCTGCTTGATCTCCTGAACCTGACTCTCCGGCGCATCGGGTTGCTGCTCCTGCGCAACGACCAGCGCGTCCAGACGCCGCGTATAGTCGCGCATTGCCTCGGTCGCGGCCTGTGCGTCGGTCGGCACCGACGCGGCAGGTGCCGCGACTGCCTGCGAGAGCAGATCGCTGATCGCCGCAACGACCTGTGCGAGCTCGCCACTCTTGTCGGCGGCAATCTGACGCGGCAGTACATCGGCCATGCCGGTGATATACGACGCCATCACATGGTTCTGCACCAGTAGATCGTTGAGTTCGCCAACGCAGACCTGTTTGGACTTCGGCTCCAGCATCATGCGTTTGAAAGCCGCACCGAAATTCCCGAAAGCGATATGCATGTCCTTGCGCGCCATGCGATAAGCGAAGTCATCTCGTTTTCCCTCGCGCCCGGCGCTCGACTCGAGATAGGCGCGCGTCGACTGCACCGCTTGCCGGATGAGCGGCCCCATCAGCCGGTATTCCCAATACGGGAACAGATACGAGCAGACCAGTGCCACGGCCGACCCGATGAGCGTGTCGATGGCACGCTCGCCGATCACGGAAAGTGAGCCTGGCAACAGGAAGTGGAACAGCAGCAGCACGTAAGACGACATGAACACGACCGACAGGCCGTAGTTGAACAGCGACAGACTGTTGCCCATGACCATGCAGAAGAACATGAGCGCAAGCAGTATCCAGGGCTTGTGCACGAACGACAGAATGACCAGCACGCTCACACAGCCGAGCAGCGTGCCCGTCAGACGCTGGGCGTTCTTCTGCTTGGTCAGGCTGAAGCCCGGCTTCAGAATCACGATGATCGTGAGCAACACCCAGTAGCTGTGTGCCTGACCGGCCAGCAGCGACCAGTTCTCGCAGATGATGAGGCCGGCGGAGATGGCGATCGTTACCCGCAACGCATGGCGAAAGCTCGGAGACGAAAACGTCAAATTCTTCCAGAGCAATTTCGGAGAAAAGCTCTGCCGTGACGTGAAGCGCTGGAGCGCCTGATCGATCTGCACCTCGGTGGCGGTGCCCGCCGTGGCGAGATTCGTGTTGCGGTGCATGCGTTCCACGATCCGGGTGCTGCTCCACACACGGCGGAAGGTGCTGGTGAGAGCCTGATACGCCTCGGGGGCGCGTTGCGGGAGCGACTGCTTGCGCATGAGCTCGATCTCATACTCAATGGCGCGGAACTCCGCGCGCCAACTGCGCTGTGCGCGAGACGCTTCGTTGGTGGCAATGGCGTAACCGATGGCGTCCACTTCGTGCGCAATCTTGCGGATCATATCGCGGAAGAACACGAGCACGTCGTTATCGGCGAACTCCCGGCGAAGCATCGGATAGTCGGTGTGTACCGACACTACGACCTCGTGCAGATCGACGATGTTGATGAACAGATTGAACAGCATGGTGCGGCGTGGTTCGAGCGTGCCCGTACGCAAGCGCGGCAGATTGCGCAGAATGATCTCGCGCGCGGCCTGCTGCTTCTCGACCACGTTGACCTGGGCGGCGATCAGACGCCGGTAGCAATCGTCGATGTCGGTCGACGTGTCGTAGAACGCCGCTTTGGCTTCGAGATACTGCGCGGTAACGAAGAAACACTCGGCGAGGGTCTGCTGTTCGATGCGAAACCACCAGACGCGACAGACGACGAGGCTGAAATAGGTGTACCAGAGACCGCCTGCGAGAACGGCCCCCGCGTCGAGCACCGCCTGATGACGTGTCAGATCGGCTTCGACGTTGAGCACCATCATCATCAGACAGGCGAAGCTCACGAGCGACGCGCGGTAGCCGTAGACCACGAGCATCGACAGACCGAAGGTCAGAATCAGGGAGGTGATCCAGAGTTGCCACGGCTGCGCGGCGGTGGCCATGCCGGTGATCAGCACCGTGAGGGCACCGAGCAGTGTGCAGCTAAGCAGTTCCGTGTGCTTGTGGCGCAGCGGCCCATTAATGTCGACCACGCTCGCGCACAGGGCGCCCGAGGCAACTTCAATGCCGAGCAGGTGCTGATCCATACCCCAGAAGAGCACGAGGGCGGGCAGCACGACACCTACTGCCTGACGGGTGCCGCTGAAAAAATAATGGCTATATAGGAATTTCTTGATATCGGTCTGGTAGTCCATGCGTCGGGTGCGAGTGGTCCGCAGCAAAGCCGGCCGCGCGATGGGGTAGGGCGCGGCGCAGTGAGAGTCTAGCCGAAGGCCCGGGCGCCGCGAAGGGGGGATACCGCCGGTTACATACGGCCCGCGGACGTGCTTGTCATCAGATCCCAATCGGTTGGCACTCAAGACGGGGCAGGATTTCGGATCTGTCCGATCGGCTTCGCTACGGGGCATTTGTTATGCTTGCGAACAGACTCGCTTAGCCGCCACGCCCGCATGCTCCATCTATTCTTCTCCAATCGGTTCACCACGCTCGAAGCCGCGCTGCTGCGAGATATCGCTCAAGCGCCCGGCAGCGCGGGTGAAGCGGAAAATCCGTTCGAGACGGAAACCATCGTCGTGCCAAGTGTGGCGGTGCGGCGACGGCTCGAACTGGACTATGCCGATGTCTTTGGGGTGTGCGCCAACGTCCGTCTGACCTATCTCGCCCAATGGCTGTGGGACATGGCGGGCAAGTTGCTCACGGTGCCGGAAAGTTCGCCGTTTGCGCCGGACCGCCTCGTCTGGCCGCTGTACCAGTGTCTGGCGCAACCCTGGGTGGAGACCTCGCCGCGTCTGTCGGGCTATCTGTCGGGAGCGGACGATGTCATGCGCTTCGAACTAGCCGATCGTCTGGCGCATATTTACGACCAGTACCTGACCTACCGGCCGAACTGGCTCGAAAGGTGGCAATCCGGTGAGGTCATCGAGCCGGGGGCTGCTGCGGGCTGGGGCGAAGTTCAGCGCGACGACGAAGCCTGGCAGAGCGCGTTGTGGCGGCAGGTGCTGGCTCATCTGGAGATTCGTGAACGTCACCCGACACTGCGGGCGATCGACCGGATCGAGCAATTGACGCCCGAAACAGTGCCGGCCGGATGGCCGTCGCGTGTTTCCGTGTTTGCGCTGTCCTCGATGCCACCGCTGTCGATGGCGTTGCTCAAGGCGATGTCTCGCTTGATCGACGTCCATCTGTATGTACTCAATCCGTGCGAAAGCTATTGGTTCGATATCGTGCCGCCGTCGCGTCTGTCGTATCTGACGCGCCGTGACGGCGTTGCACATCGGGAAGTGGGGCATCCGTTGCTTGCCGAATGGGGGCGTCAGACGCAGTCGCACATCGATGCGCTGTATGCGGACCTTGCCCCGCAAGCCGTGGAGGATCGGGCGCTGTTTCAGCCGAATCCCGCGCCGACGCTACTCGCCGCCTTACAGAACGGCATTCTTACGCTCGACGACGGCCGGCATGGGGCGCCCGACGGTGTGGGTGCCGACGGATCGGTGCAGGTGCATGTCTGCCATAGTCTGGCGCGACAAATCGAGGTGCTGCACGACAGATTGCTCGCGTGCTTCGACGAGATTCCCGATCTGCGCCCCGATGACGTGCTGATTACCGTGCCGGATCTGGGGCGCGCGGCCCCGCTGATCGACGCGGTATTCGGTACCGCAACGCCTCGTATTCCCTATCTGGTGACCGGGCTGCCGCCAACGCGGACCAACCCCGTTGCCCGCGCCTTTGCCGCGATTCTGGCATTGCCGCAACAGCGCGTGGCGGCGTCGAGTCTGGTGGAGCTGGCGCGAACGGAGGCCATTGCGCAACGCTACGATCTGGGCGGCAACGTACTCGACGCGATTCAGAACTGGCTACACGCCGCCGGTGCCCGGCGCGGCTGGCGTGGCGATGCGCTGTTGCGACTCGACGCCCCGCGCACGCCGACGGCGCCGGCCGCTGTGGCGGGGGGCGCGCCCGCGCTGGAGCGGCATACGCTGGGCGACGCCATGATGCGGTTGTTCCTCGGCTATGCGTTGCCGGACGAGTCGATGCCCGTGGACGATTGGCTTCCGGTCGGGGGCATCGAAGGCGGGCGTGCCGAATTGCTGGGACAACTGGCGCGACTGATCGACGATCTTGATGCGACCGCCGTGGCATTGCAAACCGAGCGTACCGGACTCGCGTGGCGTGATCAGTTGCTGGCGATGCTGGAGCAGTTTTTCTCTGACGAACCACGCTTTGCCGACGATGTCGCCGAAGTGCGCATGGCCATCGAGCAGATCGGTTCCGCCATCGCCGATGGCGCTCCCGAGGTGCAGGTGCCGGTCGAAGTGGTGGCGCGTGTGCTCGCCGATGCGCTTGACGATCCGACGCGTGGCGGTGTGCCGTCGGGCCGGGTGACGTTCGCGGCAATTCCAAGCTTGCGTCTGCTGCCGTACCGCGTGGTGTGCATGATCGGTATGGACGACGGCGTATTGCCCGGGCGTGTGCGTGCCGACGAGTTCGACCTGATGCGTGCGTTGCCGCAGCGTGGCGATCGCCAGCGTCGCGACGACGAGCGCAATCTCTTCCTCGATCTGATGCTGAGCGCGCAGGATCGATTTTTGCTGACCTATACAGGGCGAAGTGTGCGCGATAACGCGCCGCTGCCACCCTCGACTGCCGTCGATGAACTGCTCGACTTCACCGGGCAGTTGCTTGCCCCGGTGTCGCAGGGGTATGACCTCGACGATCAGCGCAAGGCACGGGAGCGTCTCGTGGTGTTGCATCCGTTGCAACCGTTTTCTCCCGCCTATTTCGACGGGCGCGATGCGTCGCTCTTCAGCTACGACGTATCCAATGGCGAGGCCGCCCGGCAGTTGGCGGACCAATTGGCGTCTCCCGCCCCCGAGGCGCATGCTGCGCCCTTTGTGCGCGAGCCGTTGCCTGCGGTCGCGCAAACCCATCTGACCCTCGACGACCTGCTTCGCTTCTGGCGTCACCCGGGCAGAGCGTGGGCGCGCGACCGGCTGGGTCTGTCGCTCGGCGAGATGCTGACGGAGGTAGACGACGAAGAGCCCTTCGCGCTCGACTGGGCCGGACGCGATGCGTTGGCGGCACGGCTGCTGCCGCGGCTCCTGCATCACGACGGACGCGATATGCGCACGCACGTCGACGCCATCGAACGCATCGCGAACGTGAGCCACGAGTTGCCGGGCGGAGCAACCGGCGCGGTCTGGCGTCGAAGGGAATTGGGCGGTCTGCGCGCGCTGGCGACGCAGGTGCGAGAGGCGCAAGCCGAAGGCACGCAGGAGCTTCTGGTGACGCTGCCTTTGAAGCCCGCGTTGCCGCCGTCATGGCGCGAGTCGACGGAGGCAGCCTGGCACGGTGACGCGACCTTGTCTGCGGATTGCCTGTTGCAAGGGCGTCTGGCGCCCGTTTCCCGTTACGGGTTGGTGATGTATCGATATGGCAGCATGCGCCCGAGCGATCTGCTGGCGGCGTGGCTGGCCCATCTCGCGCTTTGTGCGCATCTCCAGCAGCCCGAACATGCCGGTCTGGATGTCGTGGCCAGAACCCTGTGGTACGGCGAAGACGAGACGTTTGCCTTGCGTCCGGTCGACGACGCGGCAACGCTGCTGGGGCAATGGGTGGCGTTGTACCGGCTGGGGCAGACCCGGCCGCTGCCGTTCTTTGCCCGCAGCGCCTGGAAGCTGGCGAGCACGGGCAAGCCGGGCGAGGCAGAGAGCGCGTGGCAGGGTTCCGCCTTTGCGCGCGGCGACGCAGACGATCCGTACACACGGTTGATCTGGCGTGGCATAGAAGACCCGCTCGCGTCGCCGTTCGATTTGCTCGCCAACACGGTGTTCGGCCCGGTGGTGCAGCACCTTGAAGTCGTGGAGGGCGCATGACTCAGCTCATCGACCTCGACGTCTTCCACTGCAATCTCGACGGCATTTGCCTGATCGAGGCGTCGGCCGGCACCGGCAAGACATGGAACATCTGCGCGCTGTACGTGCGCTTGCTGTTGGAAAAGCAGCTAACGGTCGAGCAAATTCTCGTCGTCACCTTCACCAATGCGGCTACCGCCGAGTTGCGTGAGCGCATTCGCGGGCGGTTGGCCGGACTGGTCGCCGCCATGGCGCCGGTGTTCGGCGAGGAAGGTGACGAACCGAACGAAGACCCGGAAATCGCGGAAGACGAATTCCCCGACTTCGATCCCGATGCCAGCGACGACCCCCTGTTCAACGTGATGATCGCGGGGTTGGTCGAGCGCGGCGAGATGACGCCGAAGGCCATCCGCGACTGCCTTCAAACGGCACTGCGTGCGTTCGATCAGGCGTCGATCCATACGATTCACGGTTTCTGCCAGCGGGCGCTCTCCGAGGTGCCGTTCGCCGCCGGATTGCCGTTCGCTTATGAACTGGTGCCGGACGACAACGGGGTGCGCCACGATCTGGCGGTCGAATTCTGGCGCCGGGTGGTCGAACCCATGGCGGCACAGGACGATGGTTTCGCTGCGTGGCTCGTTGATCGCAAGCGGTCGCCGGGTACGCTCACTGACCAGTTGGCGCGTCGTCTGAAGAAGCCGATGTCGGCATTGCGCTGGCCGCCGGCGGTTGAGACCGATGTGCAAACGTCGCCCGATTCGGCCTTGCTCGCGACCTATGCGGCGGCGGCCGATTGCTGGGAGGCCGAGGCTTCGGCGATTGCCGATCTGATGCGCACGGCGTTGCCGTCGTACAAGAAGAACATTTACCACGAGACGTCGCTCGCTCAGGCCGTATCGGCATGGCAGCGCTATTTGCGGGCAAATGATGTGGGGGCGTTGTTGAGTCCGAAAGCGGAGTTGCTCACGACGACGCGTCTGGCCAAGGACATCAAGAAGGGCGAGACTCCTCCGGATCACCGGTTCTTCGACATGGCCGAGGTTCTTGTGCGTGCGCGCGCCGATGCCGACGAGCGTTACGCAATGCAGTGGTTGCGGATTCTGCGCGAGTGGTTGAGGTACGCGCCCGATCAACTGGCGCTTCGCAAACGTGAATTGCGCGTGGTGTCGTTTGACGACCTGCTTGGCAACATCGCACGTGCGCTGACCCAGCATCCCGATTTGGCCGATGCTCTGCGCACGCGTTATCCCTGCGCGTTGATTGACGAGTTTCAGGATACCGACCCGCTCCAGTTCGCCATCTTCAACGCGGTGTACGGCGCGCGGGAATCCGCTGCACCGGATGATGCGCCGGGACCGATGTTCATGGTCGGCGATCCCAAGCAGGCGATTTACAGCTTCCGGGCTGCGGATCTCCATACGTATCTGGCGGCACGCGAGAACGCCGACGCGGCGTATACGCTCGCCGTCAACCAGCGCTCGACGCCGGCCATCATCGAGGCGGGCAATCGCCTGTTCGGTGCTAACGACCGGGCGTTCGTACTCGACGGACTTGAGTATCCTCCCGTGCGTCCGGGGGTACGTCGGCGTGAGCCGTTCTCGGATGTGCGAGAGGTGGCCGACTTCACCGTCTGGTGGTTGCCGGACGACGACGAACCGCTGTCGAAGGACGATGCACAGCAGGCCTGCGCGCGAGCCACAGCCGCCGAGGTAGCACGCTTGTTGGCGGGCGCATCGCGCGGCGACGTGCGGGTAGGCGAGCGCCCGCTTGCACCGGCCGACATCGCCGTGATTGTGCAGACGCACCGGCAGGGCGCGTTGATGAAAGCGATGCTCGCGGAACATGCCGTGGGGAGTGTGGAGCTGACGCAGGACTCGGTGTTTGCGAGTGACGAAGCCGAGACGCTGTTACGGGTGTTACGTGCAGTGGAGTCGCCCGGCGACGTGCGAGCGTTGCGGGCGGCGCTTGCGACGGAGCTGTTCGGGCTCGACGCCACGGCCCTGTATCGCATGCAGACCAGCGAGGCCTCCGATGCGGAAGCGATCGCATGGATCGAGCGGTTGCAACGGTATCGTCAGTTATGGACCGAGCGCGGTTTCTCGGCCATGTGGCGCACGCTCATGCGCGAGTTAGGGTTGGCCGCGCGTCTGGTGGCGCAGTCGGGCGGCGAGCGTCGTCTGACGAACTTCATGCACCTCGCGGAGCTTGCGCAGTCACGTTGGGCCGAGCAGCCGGGCATGCCTGCGCTGCTGCGATGGCTGGCGTCGCAACGCAACGCCAGTGGCGGCGAGGAGGCGCAATTGCGTCTGGAGTCGGATCAGAATCTGGTGCAGATCGTGACCGTGCACAAGTCGAAGGGACTCGAGTACGGCGTAGTTTTCTGTCCATTCCTGTGGGACGGGGCGGTGCGCGACGGTGGCAGCCTCGATGGCCTTGAGTACCACGACGGTCCCACGGCGGTGATCGACTTCACGGATGCCGCGGGCAAGGGTTCACCGGCGGCGGCCGCGCTACGTCGGGAGCAGTCGGCAGAGCAGGCGCGACTGTTATATGTCGCGCTCACGCGCGCGGTCTATCGATGCTATCTGGCCGCAGGAATTTATACATCTCGCCGGAGCGTGAAAGAGGCGTGCGGTGGCATGCTGAACTGGTTAGCCGCCGGGCAAGGTATTTCGTTCGATGCGTGGATGACGTCGAGCGTGGATACCGACGAGCGGGTCGCCACCATCCGGTCGGCATGGACTGCGCTCGCCGGTGGCCCGTTAGCCATTGTGCCGCTACCGACAGGCGATGCACTCGATGCCGGCACCCGTGTCGCCCACGAGGCGCCGCCTGAAATCGCTACGCGTGCCAGCACACGGGCGTTGCGCGAAGTCTGGCGCATCGGCAGCTTTTCGGGGCTGCTGGCGGGCATGCACACGGGGCCGCAGTTGGGGGGAGGGCAATTGAGTGCGCCGGAGCGCACGCGTCCCGATTACGACGCGCAGGCGAATGCCGGCCCCACGTTTGCGTTGCCGCCGGAGGGCGACGACACCTGGCCGCCGATCGACGACATTCTTCGTTTCCCGCGAGGGCCGGCTGCTGGCGAGAGCCTGCACCGTGTGTTCGAACTGGCCGACTTCCAATCGCGCGCACAGTGGCCGCATGCGGTCTCGCGAGCGTTGCGAGAGCGTCCGCCGGGACGAGGCGCCGAGCAAAACGATACGTGGCGGGCCATGATGATGAACATGCTCGCGGGTACCCTCGCGACACCGCTGCGTCCCGGTCTGCATTTGGCGGACGTGGCGTTGACGGAGCGGCTTACCGAAATGGAGTTCACGTACCCCGCCGATGCCGTGTCGCTCGATGCGTTGCGTGGCTTGTTGCGTCAGTTTGGATATCCGGATCTGCCGCTCGATGCCACGGTGCTGCGCGGCTATCTCAAGGGCTTCATCGATCTGGTGTTCCGGCACGGCGGTCAGTGGTGGATTCTCGACTGGAAGTCGAACTATCTTGGCACGGCACCGGAGAACTACGGCGCCGACGGCTTGCGCGAGGCGATGGCCGAGCATGGCTATCACCTCCAATATCTGCTCTACACGCTGGCGCTGCACCGGTACTTGCAGCGGCGTATGGCGGACTACGATTACGAGCGCGATATGGGCGGCAGCCTCTATCTCTTTGTCCGGGGCGTTCGGCCCGATTGGGCCAGCGCGCATCTGGCCGGCGACGACGTGCCCGGTGTCTTCTTCGACAAGCCGTCGCGCGAGATGGTCGATGCACTCGATCGACTGTTCGCCGCAGGCGAAAACGCGGCACTCGCAGAGGCGCTGTCGCTGGACGCACGCAATGCCGACGCAACCCCCGACGGGGAGGGCGCATGAGCGACATCCGTCTCGCGGGAGAGTCGTCAAGCGCACCGTTGGCCGATAGCGGCGTAGTACGGCTGGCGCAGGGGTTCGCGCGCCGAATGGCACTGCTTGCACGCGGGCATGGCGCAGATGACGTAACGTGCCGCTACGTCTGGCGTGCCGCGCTTGCCGTGAGTCTGGCCACGGCCGAAGGTCACGTCTGCGTGCCGCTCGATCACCTGCTGGAAGCGCAGGCCAGCGGCGAGCTGTTTCCCGGCGATGCGCCCGCCCTGTCGGTTTGGCGCGAGGCGCTTTTTGCCAGCGGGCTGTGCGCCCCCGCCAGTCTCGCGATAGCGTTGAGGGGCGATGCGCAGGCCGAAGCTTTTCCGCTACTTCTCGACGATCAGGACCGGCTCTATCTCGCCCGCTACTACGGTTATGAAGCGCGTCTCGCAGCGGCGCTCGGACGCAAGTTGTCGTCGAGTGCACGCACGGCGGTGACGTCTGAGGACCGCGCGCGTTTGCGGCGCTACTTCGGCGAAGGCGTACTCATCTCGCCGGAGGGGAAACCGGAGCCCAATTGGCAGATGGCGGCGGCGGCGCTCGCGTTGCAACGTCCGTTGGTGGTGCTCAGTGGTGGTCCGGGCACGGGCAAGACGACCACGGTGGTTGGTTTGCTCGCGTGCCTGCTCGAGCGCGACGCCAACTTGCGGGTGGCACTCGCGGCGCCCACGGGCAAGGCGGCGCAGCGTATGCAGGAGGCCCTGACCGCGCGGCAAGACCTTCCGGAAACCGTGCGGCAAGCGTTGCCCGAGGCGGCGGTGACGTTGCACCGCCTGCTTGGCGTCTTGCCCGAATCGGCGGAGCAGGTCGGCCGTCGCTTCCGTCACCATGCGGGGAACCCGTTGCCCTACGATCTGATCGTCGTGGATGAGGCGTCGATGATCGATTTGTCGATGGCGACGCAACTTCTCGAAGCGGTGCCCGATGGCGCTCGTCTGATCCTGCTGGGAGACAAGGACCAATTGGCAGCGGTGGAAGCGGGCGCCGTATTCGGCGAATTGAGCGCGCAACGGGTATTTTCGCCTGACATGCGCATGCGCTTGTTGTCTGCCCTCGCATGGCCCGCAGACGAGCCGCCTCGCACGGGGCCGCTGGCCATTGGCGGCGGCCACCAGGGCATTGCGGGAGGTAATGCCCGTAGGGTGCAAGGTCTCGAAGACGCCGTGGTGTGGCTTGAGCGCACCTATCGCTTCGGAGCGCATTCTGCGATTGGCCGGCTCGCTACCGCCATCAAGTCGGGCAAGGTGATCGAGGCGCGCAAGGAGTTCACCCTCCCGGATACCTCGTCCGCTTCCGGATCGGCGGAGGTTGGTGCGCAGGGAGGTGCCAATGAGACCAAGTGCGCAGACCGCGTGATGCTTAGCGAGGATGGCGGCATACAACTGTCGCCGGCCAATCTGAATTCGCTGGCCGATGGCTATTCGGCATATCTCGATGCGTTGACCGAAGCCGTGACGACGATCGGGCAGCTTGGCGACCCGGCGGCGGCCACCACGGCGGATATCGCCATGGTGGCGCAACCGGTATTCGCTGCGTTCGGTCAGTTCCGTGTGTTGTGTGCCACGCGTGGGGGGCGGCGCGGCGTTGAGTTTCTCGGTGCGCAACTGACGGCGCTGTTGGCGCGTCGTGCGGGCGTTGCGCTAGGCGCGGGCGGTGGCGCATGGTTTGCGGGGCGTCCGGTGTTGGTGACACAGAATGAGTACGCGCTAAACCTGTTCAACGGCGACATCGGTATCGCGCTGCCGCTCGGCCCCTCCGGTACGCTGCGTGTGGCGTTCGCGACGCCGGACGGCGGGTATCGTCTCTACTCGCCGGCCAGTCTGCCTGCGCATGAGACCGCATTCGCCATGACGATCCATAAATCGCAGGGGTCTGAATTCGAGCGCGTGGCGATGGTGCTGCCGGAGCAGTCGAGCCGCGTGCTGTCGCGCGAGCTGATCTATACCGGCGTGACGCGGGCGCGTCGCCAGGCATGGCTGTATGCGCCGTGGCCGGTGATTGCGTCGGCCATCGCGCGGCCGACGCAGCGCGATGGCGGGCTGACCGACCGGTTGAGGGAGGTGCTGGCTACGGCGCCGGATTCGATGCCGCAATAGTGGCCTCGGCCGCTGAGCCGAGGCGCGTAACGAGTAACTGGTCGATCTTGTAGTTATCGATGTCGACCACCTCGAATTTGTAACCCGCCGCTTCGGTCGCTTCCGATTTTTTCGGAATGCGCTTGAGCTGATAGATCATGAACCCGGCGATGGTTTCAAACTCGCCTTCGCCGGGAAGCTCGTCGATATCCAGGGCCTTCTTCACATCTTCGACCGACGTGACACCGTCGACGAGCCACGAATGATCGTCGCGTTGCACGATCTGATCTTCGTCGGCGGGGTGAATGACGTCGCCCATGAGTGCGCCCACGATGTCGTTGAGCGTCACCACGCCAACGACGAGACCGTATTCGTTGATGATGACGGCAAAACCCTCGCGCGTTTCTTTGAAGCGGGCCAATGCCTCGGACAAATTCAACGTGTCGGGAATGACCAGCAGCTTCTTTGCATAAAGGCGATCCAGATTGCGGATCACGCTCGACAGATCTTCGCTGGCAATGCGCTGAAGCAGATCTTTCGAGTCGACATAGCCGAGCACGTTGTCGATTTCGTCGCGGCACACGAGATATTTCGAGTGCGGGCTTTCGATCATCTTCTGGCGAATGCTGCGCTCTTCTTCGGCGATGGTGAAGTACACCACATCGTCTCGAAACGTCATGACCGAGCCGACCGTGCGCGACTCCAGCTCGAACACGTTCTCGATCAGATGGAGTTCCTGCTTACGGACCACGCCCGCTTGCGCGCCTGCGCCGACCATTGCGGCGATGTCCTCGGAAGTAATGTTCTCGATGGCATGCGTGGGCAACTTGAAGAGGCGAAGGAATATGTTCGCCACCCCGTTGAACAGGTAGACGAGCGGGCGCAGGATCTTCAGGCACAGCAGCATCGGATCGATGATGGCCGTGGCAACGCGCTCGGGATTGACCATTGCGAGACGCTTGGGAATCAGATCGGCGAACTGGATGAAGGCGATCGTAATGAACAGGAACGAGCCGATGCCGGAGAGTCGCAGGGCTAACGCCTGATCGGTGATTCCCGAGAGCCATCCGAACAGGTAGCTGGTCAGGAAGCTCTCGCCGAGTACGCCGCCAAGCACGGCGACGGCGTTGACGCCAATCTGTACGACAGTGAAGAAATTGCCGGGCTGCTCCTTAAGGGCGAGCACCTTCACGGCCTGAGGATCGCCTTTTTCCATTAGCACCTGAAGCTTGGTGCGTTTGGCGGCAGTCAGTGAGATTTCGGCGGCGGAGAAGAACGCGCTCACCAGAACCAGCAACAAGATACTGAAAAGAAAACCGTAACCACTCATATTGTTATCCCTGTAAGTGCGAGAGCGGGTACATTGCCGCGACGCAGGCCGGACGCGTTTGCACGGGGAAGCGTCCGGTAGCAGGGAAACATTTCAAAACAAGGCCGGCGGGCCGTCATTTTGAGATGCCTTCGGGCTGGAGCGCGGGAAGCGCGCCCCCGGTCGGGTGCCCGCGACAAGGAAGATATGCCGCGTATGCACCGTCTGGCGGGGGCCGCGTTGGCCGCGTCGGCTGTACCGCTGTCCGATAGCATGCCATAAGTTCGGGGCGGGCCGACAGCGGTTCCCGCTGCGCCGGGCGTACGCCCGGCGCCACTGTCTACCTCCGGACGGTGCCGTGCCCCAGGTGCGAGACCCCGCGTACAGAACCGACAATGGGCGTTCCCCCCTTCGGGCATCGTGAACGCTGCTTCGACGCAGTGTCGGGGCCGTGGCGACAGGCCATGTTTCTCTTTCCTGAGGACAGCACAACGATGAACGGCTTACAGGCATTCCACTACTCGCCCGGCTTGGGCAACCTTGCGACCACGACACCGATCGCACTCGATCCGACCGCAGGCATTGTCGATGTCGCCAGTTTTCCGCTGGCGGGTATGACGAACATCCGGACCAGTGATCTGGCTGCGTATCCCCGGGCGCTCAGCGCTTCGCACGCCGCTGCCTTGCCACAGGAGACGGGCAAGGTGTTCGGTAACGATCTCCACGGCGTGTCGGCAGACGGCAAAGTCTCGACAGAGATACCCCTCGGCCCGGGCATGGTGACGACGACCGGTGCTGACTGTCCGGGCATTGCTGACGGGCAGCAGACACTGAGCATGGCGCCGTCGAGCGGTGGCACACGAAGCACGCAGTCTGTCCTAAGCGCGTCTTCCGTGGAGACGCTTCATATCTGCACCAGTGCGCAGAACATCGATCCGCGCATTACATCGCTGGACGGTCGTAATCATCCAGTCCATATGCCCGACGACCGCAGCGAGCGCGCGCAGATTTGCCGCGACATCGTGCGCGGTTCGTTACTTGGCACGGGCGGACGCAACGGCACGGTGCCATTCGAAACAGGGCGTGAAGACGTGACGGCGATCGTTGCGGATACCGCCCGGCGCTGGACGGGCCACCCGGCGCTGGCGGGCAAGAAAGAGTGGTCGCGAGCCTGTGACGAGCAGGAGTCGCCGGTGAAATTCATCGAGAAGGTGTGTGAGCGCCTGCAGCAGGGATCTCGTGTCCTGCCAACGGGCGCAAGCACCGAATGGATGCTTCGCGTGGGATGCGCCAACGGCATGCCGATGCATCAGGCGATGGTGCGCGCCGATCTGCCGTCCTCCGTTGGGCTGGGCACGTACGAGTGGGCCAAGCTGAGTCTCGGTATCGAGCAACTCGGCGAACGTCACTGGGAAATGCGCCATGCGGACGTCATGGACGCGGCAGCCCTGCCGGCATCGAACACGCGGTCCTTTACGGCACTGGCGACGTTGATGTCCTCGAAGCCACCGCATATCGCAGCGCAGCGGCTGCGTAACCAACTCACCATGCGTGGCCTGCCGACGGCGCCGGCCGATACCGATACCACCACCGATGCGTCGACGCAGCGCTAAGCGCGAGCCGCCGGGCCAACGCCTGATCGATGGCTGTCATCCATGAAAAAACGCGCCCGGTATGACCCGGGCGCGTAGGTGTTTCGTCTGGACGATCGGCCTGCGCGCGGCGCGATCGACACGCCGCACCCATTAGCGCCGCATCAGGTGCGACGGTAGATTTCGGCGCCGCTCTTGACGAACTCGACTGCCTTGACTTCCATGCCCTGCTTGAGCGCCGCTTCGTCGGTAATGCCTTGCTTGGCGGCGTAATCGCGCACGTCTTGCGTGATCTTCATCGAGCAGAAATGCGGCCCGCACATCGAGCAGAAGTGCGCCACCTTAGCGGAGTCCTTCGGCAGCGTTTCGTCGTGGAATTCACGCGCCTTATCCGGATCGAGGCCCAGGTTGAACTGGTCTTCCCAACGGAATTCGAAACGTGCCTTGGAAAGCGCATTGTCGCGAATCTGCGAGCCCGGGTGGCCCTTCGCCAGATCGGCGGCGTGCGCCGCGAGCTTGTACGTGATGATCCCTTCCTTCACGTCGTCCTTGTTCGGCAAACCAAGGTGCTCCTTCGGCGTGACGTAGCACAGCATGGCCGTGCCGTACCAGCCGATGGTTGCCGCACCGATGCCCGACGTGATGTGGTCGTAGCCGGGGGCGATGTCCGTCGTGAGCGGCCCGAGCGTATAGAACGGGGCTTCGTCGCAGTACTCCAACTGGAGATCCATGTTCTCCTTGATGAGCTGCATCGGCACATGGCCCGGGCCTTCGATCATGACCTGCACGTCGTGCTTCCAGGCGACTTGCGTGAGTTCGCCCAGCGTCTTCAGCTCGGAGAGTTGCGCTTCGTCGTTGGCGTCGTAGATCGATCCTGGGCGCAGACCGTCGCCAAGGGAGAACGCGACGTCATACGCCTTCATAATTTCGCAGATCTCTTCGAAGTGCGTGTACAGGAAGCTTTCCTTGTGATGGGCGAGGCACCACTTGGCCATGATCGAGCCGCCGCGGCTCACAATGCCGGTCATGCGGTTGGCCGTCATCGGCACGTAGGCGAGGCGCACGCCGGCGTGAATCGTGAAGTAATCCACGCCTTGCTCGGCTTGTTCGATGAGCGTGTCGCGGAACATTTCCCACGTCAGTTCTTCGGCCTTGCCGTTCACCTTTTCGAGCGCCTGATAGATCGGCACCGTGCCGATGGGCACCGGGCTGTTGCGCAGAATCCACTCGCGCGTCTCGTGAATATGCTTGCCGGTCGAGAGATCCATCACCGTGTCGCCGCCCCAGCGGATCGCCCACGTCATCTTGTCGACTTCTTCGCCGATCGACGACGTCACGGCCGAGTTGCCGATGTTCGCGTTGATCTTCACGAGGAAGTTGCGGCCGATGATCATCGGCTCCGATTCCGGGTGGTTGATGTTGTTCGGGATGATGGCGCGGCCGCGCGCGATTTCGCTGCGCACGAATTCCGGCGTGATCTCGGCGGGAATGCTGGCACCGAAGTGCTGACCGGGGTGCTGGCGCGAGAGCAGCTTGGCCAGACGCTCGCCCTGCGGGCCAGCATTGCGCACGCTTTCGATGTATTCCTGACGGCGCAGGTTTTCGCGAATCGCGATGTATTCCATCTCGGGCGTGATGATGCCCTGACGCGCGTAGTGCATTTGCGTCACGTTCTTGCCGGCCTTGGCGCGGCGCGGCGTGCGATGCAGGCCCGGAAAGCGCAGATCGGCAGTGGCGGTGTCGGCGGCGCGCTCGCGGCCGAAGGTCGAGGTCAGGCCCGGCAGCGCTTCGGTGTCGCCGCGTTCTTCGATCCAGCCGGCGCGCAGGGCGGGCAGGCCGGAACGGATGTCGATGCGGGCGTCGGGGTCGGTGTACGGACCGGACGTGTCGTAGACGTAGATCGGCGGGTTCTTCTCGCCGCCAAAGCTCGTCGGCGTGTCGGATTGCGAGATTTCACGCATCGGAACACGGATGTCGGGGCGCGAGCCGGTGACGTAGATCTTTCGGGAATTCGGCAGCGGTGCGATCGCGGCTTCGTCCACGCGCGCGTTGGCTGAGAGGAACTTCGGATTGGCGTTCATGCAATGTCTCCTGGCGGGGCACGTGTTGACGCCGATAAATTCGGCGCAAAGCGGCTCAGGAGCATGAACGGGGGCGAGGAACTTCTACGCTCCCTGCGCTGGCATTATCCAGATCAGGTTCTAAGGGTATTTCTCACCCACAACTCACGTTGCAGGACCCCTGCGCTAGCTTTGCGGCAACGATACACCGACATGCCCGCCAAACACAAGCACGATGTGTCCCGAAAAACGTGAACGGATGATGGTGCGATGCGACATGAAAAGGTCGATGAAAACCGTATGTGAGACGCCATCGTCACCGGGCGGCGAGGGTTTTGTCATCGTCGTCGAACACGCGGGCGAGGCGTTGGGCAACATCGTCTGCAAGCGTTTCGGGCACGTTGGTGAAGCTCATCACGAGCGCAGGTGGCAATGGGCGGGCAACGCTGAAGAACGATAGCGCGCCCGGCGCCAAGCCGTGACCGACGGCCGTGCGGCACAGCGCGCGATCCTGGCGATGCGCCTCAATCCAGCCGAGCAGATGCATGCCGCCAGCCTGCTGCGCGAGTTCCATGCGTTCCGGCAGGTGTTGGCGCAGTGCTTGCGCAAGCGCTGCGCGACGCTCGCCGTAAAGCTGACGCATGCGTTTGATATGGCGGCTGAAATGGCCCTGAGTGATGAAGTCGGTGATGGTGGCTTGTTCGATCCACCCCTGTGCGGGGGAGGTAAGCGAAACGTTGGCGACGAACGCATCGCACAGCGCGGGAGGGACCACCAGATAGCCGAGACGCAGGCCAGGAAACAGCACTTTGCTGAACGACCCGGCGTAAAGCACCCGTTCCCCGCCATCCAGACTCTTGAGCGCGGGCAACGGCGCACCGGTGTAGCGGAATTCGCTGTCATAGTCGTCCTCGACGATCCAGCCGTCGTGCGCCTGCGCCCACGCCAGCAAGGCGAGACGGCGCGCCAGCGGCAGCGTGACGGATAACGGCGACTGGTGCGATGGCGTTACCACCGCGAGCCGTGCATCAGGGGCGGCCCGCTCGCCTGCGGCGACGTCGAGTCCGTCTTGGTCCACAGGCACCGGCACTAGCGTGGCGCCGGTCATCCGAAGCCCGGCTTGCGCGCGGAAATAGCCCGGATCTTCGCACCACACAAGGTCGCCCGGGCGCAGCAGCACGCGGGCGATCAAGGCGAGCGCCCCCTGATAGCCCGCCGTGACGATGATTTGTCCGGGGTCGCAGTGGATACCGCGCGAGATCGCCAGATAGCCGGCAATGGCTTCACGCAACGGGGCCCAGCCGATGGCGTTTTGGTAATGCAGTCCGTCGGGGGAAAGATGCCTCGCATGGCGCGCCGCGAGCCGTGCCCACAATTTGCGCGGGAATTCGTCGAGGGCGGGCATGCCGTTTTGCAGCGGGAGCGGCATGCCGAACGCGTTGAGCGGAATGCTGCTGGGGTTATCCGGCAAGTCTCGCACAAGCACTTGCGAGGACCGGGACGTTTCGTCCCGGCCCAGCTCGGAACGCCCCGCGCTGCCGGCGACCGCTCGCGCGGCGGCCTTGAGGCGCGTGCCTGCCAACTGCGGATTGACGCGGCTCCCGGCGGCGCCGTGTCCGATCACGAAGCCTTCCGCGACCAGTCGTTCGTAGGCGGCTTCGACCGTACCTCGCGCCACGCCCAGTTCGCTCGCGAGCGCGCGCGTCGACGGCAGCCGGCTGGACGGCGCGAGCTTGCCGGAGAGAATGCCCTCGCGGATTCGCTCGTACAACGCCCGATAGGTCGGCACGCCCGTAGCGTGCGCAGCATCGCTCAGATGCAGCGCCGCAAGCGCGGGCGGGATAGGGTTGTCGGACATGCGCAATGCCTCGCGTGGCTCGATGGTGGCGTGATGATGGCCCGATGGGCGAACCCCAAACCGCCCGGCACTCTCCGTTCCGGTCGCTGGCTTGGCTCATTTTGGCCTAACGATTCTATTCGGTTTTGGCTCTTCTGAATGAGACAAGGGGTGCGTATCTTCCGGGGTGTCTGGTGTGAGCGCATCGTATGCGTGACGACGGCATGCCCTTGTTATCCCGGCACTTTCCAACCTGAACGGAGACTCGATTCATGCAACGCCTGAATTTCATCAAAGCTTCCTCCCGTCCCTACGAACACCTTGGCATGTTGAGCCACTATTTCCACGACTGCGGCTTGCCGGACGGACTGGTCGAGCTGGTCTGGCTGCGCGCGTCGCAACTCAACGGCTGCGCGTTCTGCATCGACATGCATGTGACTGACGGGCTGAAAGTCGGTATTGAACCGCGTCGTTTGCATCTGCTCTCGGCCTGGCGCGAGACCGAGCTGTACTCGCCGGCAGAGCGTGCGGCGCTGGCGTGGACGGAGGCGGTCACCAATGTTCAGGACGGTCACGTGCCGGACGCCGTTTTCGATGCGCTGCGAGCGCATTACGACGAGAAGCAGATGACCGATCTGACGTTCGCCATCGCTACGATCAACGCGTGGAACCGGGTCGCGATTTCGTTCCGCTCACCGCTGCCGAAAACACCGCAAGGCGTGCGTTGAGGCCGGTGTTCCGCGACTCTCGGACCAGACGCGAAGCACTCTCTGACGCCAATGTCACTGCGCCAGACGGACTTCGCGTTGAAACTCTCGCGGCATGAGCCGTAGCGCGTCGCGGAAGAACCGCCGGTCGGGCGGCGGCAGCATCGGCAACACGCGTCCTAACGAGCGGGCAGCGTGCAACGCCTGCGGCGAATCGCCGTCCTGATGCAAGGCAAACCACAACATTTCGAACCACAGGTTGGCGAGCTGCAATGGCTCGAAGCGAACGCGGCCCTCTTCGTGATCGGCGAGGGTCGTGGCGACCACCTCCGTCCACTGCGTAAAACCTTTGGCTCGTGAGAAAGGCGCGCCAAACGGTTGCACGGCGTCGAGGAAGGCGTCGACGGCCAACGGCGTGCTCGCCCGCAACGTCGCCAGATCGGGGTCGCGTCGCACTGGCACGGCGCCTCGTGCGATACGCAGCAGGAAGACGGTATTCCAGACTGAATTGCCGCCCACCCCGAAGCGGTCGCAGATCCATTCCGACAGACCGATCCAGCGCAACGCCTGACGTTGCACGTCGGCAGCGGCAAGACGCCTGCCGGGGTCGATGAGCGCCCCCTGCCAGAACAGCCACAACGACAGTCCGATGTTAGCCGCGACGTGCTGAGCGAGATCGATGGAGTCGGCTTCGAAGGCGGCCTGCAAGGCGTCGGAGAAGGCTGCCAGCGCATTGGCGGCCGACTGTGCCCGTGCGGGCATCGGGCCGGGGCGCGCAGCGTGCGACTTGTACAACAACGCTTGCAAGTTGCGGCTTTCGAAGCGGATGCGCGGGTTGTAGACGAGGCATGGCGTGAGCGATGCGTCGTCGCTAATGCGTTGCAGGTGCGCAAACGCGCCCGCTTCATCGCGCAACGCATAGGCCTGCCAGGCCTGCACGATCCAGTGCATGGCGCGTAACGTGGGCGAGCCGGGCGGATTCGCGCCAAACGTTGCGGCGAGTGTCGCAAGCGTTTGCTTTGTGCGCGCAGCGTCGCCCATGCGACGCCACACAATTGTCTCGGCAAGCAGGGCGATGCCGCGTTGCACGTCGTCGACGGCGCATACCTGCGCCGCATGGAACGACGGAATCGCGCCGGTGCGCTGACGTCGCGCCTCGCCCGGCGCGGGCGCTTGCGGCGGCGCGAAAAATACCCCGTCCTGCATATCGCGCTTGCCGAGCGTGAGGTGATGCCAGAACGCAATGTCCTGCATGACGTAATCGAGTGCAGGCGATTGGGTATCGGGCAGGGTGTCTTGCGGCAGGCCAAGGAATGCGGCCACAGCGCGGCGCGGATCGTCGAGTGCCTTGTCGCCGATGGTCACCACGATGCGCGACATCTCTTGGCGGGCCAGCCAGAACGGTCCCTTGCCACGGCCGCGCGTGGGCAGCAACCGCACGTCGGCGTGTTTGTCATCGCCCCAGCCGACGGCCACGCCCCAGCGCGCGAAGTCTGAGAACGCGCGACTGATCAGCATGCGCAAATCGCCTGCCACCCCAGACTGACCGAAACGGATTTTCAGCGACGCCAGCGACACGGGCGATGCTTCGTAATGCGCCGCGTAATACACCCGCATCAACAGCCAAAGGCTCTGGTAGCGCACCGGATGCGCGTCGACCATTTGGGGGGCGTCGAGGCGCACGACGAGCGCAGGCGCGCTGGTGGCCGAGGCGGGCGTGAGGTCTGGAACAGAGGTGTCGGGCATGGCATCGAGGGTATCGAGTCGCACCGGGCAGCGGACGACATCCGCCGCATTTACGGAATTTTCTGAGGGTGCACCGATGATACGGCGGTTACGTCGGTTACGGTAGCTTTGCTTTGCGCCTGTCGAAACGCACACTATCCTGCAAACGCTTCCGGTAAGCCGGCGCCAGGCCAGCGCCATTGCCAACGTTCTTGCCATCTCCATGGCATCCCATGCAATAAGGATAACGAAATGAAAAAGATAATTTCTCGCTGGCGGCGTGGTGTCTTCGGGCTGCGGGTTGCGCTCGCGGTCGTGTCTCCCATGGTGTTCGCCGTTCCGGCGCATGCGACGGAAGCGGCGGGCGGGGCCGCGGGGACTAAGGCCGCTGCGGTGCACATGAAGGAGCGTGCCGATTGGGGCAAGTTCTTCGATGCGGAAGGTGTTAAGGGAACGATCGTGGTGCTCGACGGACGCACGCAAACGTATCAGGCGTTCGACACGGCGCGCGCCGAGCGGCGGATGTCGCCTGCATCGACGTACAAGATCTTCAACAGCCTGCTGGCGCTCGAGTCGGGCGCCCTCGATAACGAACGCGAGATCATTCCCTGGGACGGCAAGCCGCGACGCGGGAAGTACTGGAACGCGGCGATGGATCTGCGCACGGCGTTTCGCGTGTCGTGTTTGCCGTGCTATCAGGTGGTCTCGCACAAGATTGCGCGTCAGTTTGCACAGAGCAAACTCAATGAGGCCGGGTATGGGAACCACACTATCGGTCGTGCCGCAGACGCCTACTGGGTCGACGACAGCTTGCAGATCTCGGCACGCGAGCAGGTCGATTTCCTGCAACGTCTCGCGCGAGGGACGTTACCGTTCTCTGCACGCTCGCAAGACATCGTGCGTCAGATTTCGATTGTCGAGGCCAATCCTGATTACGTGTTGCATGGCAAGACGGGCTGGTTCGTCGACAAGAAGCCGGACATCGGCTGGTGGGTGGGCTGGATTGAGCGCGACGGCAACATCACGAGCGTAGCGTTGAACATCGATCTGAAGGACGATGCCGATGCGCCCAAGCGCGCCCGTATCGTTCGTGCCGTGCTCAGTAGTTTGCAGTTGATCTGAGTGCGGTGGCGAATCTGAACGGGCCTTGAACAAGTATTGCGCGGCGCGCACGCCGATCGGCGCCGCTTCCGCGCAATACTCGGAACTGATGGCGTTACAGCGTATTCAATGCGCTCAGCATTTACAACGCGCGCCCGTGTTTGAGCGCTGCCGCGATTTCCGCGACGTGCCGGCCCTGCGTCTTTGCGATCTTCAGTTCGTTCTCGCTGGGTTGACGCGAACCGTCGCCGGCGGCAAGTGTGGTCGCCCCATAGGGGGTGCCGCCGGTAATCTCGCCCATGTTGGTGAGCCCGGGCTCGGTATACGGCACACCGACAATGACCATGCCGTGGTGCAGCAGTGTGGTGTGAAAGCTCGTGATCGTCGTTTCCTGCCCGCCATGTTGCGTGGCCGTGCTGGCGAACACGCTACCGACCTTGCCCACGAGTTGGCCTTTGGCCCACAGGCCGCCGGTCTGGTCGAGGAAGTTGCGCATCTGCGCGGTCATGTTGCCGAAGCGGGTCGGGGTGCCGAAGATAATCGCGTCGTAGTCGACAAGCTGGTCGACGCGCGCGACAGGCACATTCGCGAACGCTGCGCGTGCGGCTTTCGCACCGCTCTTCTCGAGAATGTCATCGGGTACCAGTTCGGGGACTTGCATGACGGTGACGTCGGTGCCGGCAACGCTGCGCGCGCCTTCGGCGACGGCTTCCGCCATCTTGTAGATGTGCCCGTACATGCTATAGAACACCACCAGGATCTTGGCGTTGGCCATGGGAATCTCCTTTCGGGTCGAGAGATGCCGGCGCCGCGGGCGGTTTGCCACGCGAGGCAGCCGTTCCATGATAGTCGACGCTCGTGACGAAACGCCGAATCCGTCACGCGATAAGCACAAGACGAGACGATTTGCCGCAGCAGCGTGCGGTGGCGCGGGAATGATCGGCGGAGACACCCGGACCCCGGGGCGGGGCTGGGTGCGACTTCGCGCGGCTGTTCTCTAGCGTAGACGTGAGCCGATGAGGCAGCCGAGGGCGAGCGCCGCCATCAACACGGTGACACTCGCCGACACGCCACCGACCAGCGCGAGCCCGGTGGCCGCAAGACCATGGGCCAGGACCGCTGCGGGCACAAGCAGCATGGCGCTAATGACACACCAACGCATGACATAGCGCCACATGAAGCGGCTCACGATACGCATCCGGGCGTCGAGTTGATGCCGCTGCCAGAAAGACAGATCGGCGGCCGCGTGGAAGAGCCACAGCGGGCTGAAGTATTTGATGAACAAGTCCATGACGCCACATCGGAAACACAATGCCCGCAGGACGCGGGCATGTCGTCGAGGCACGACGGCGAGACAGATACCGGCTGGCATTGTCGCGCACTTGGGCGCGTCGACGTATCAGGATTGTAGCAGGCACTCACTCACTTTGTGGTGGCGGCAGCGGTCAATAACTGCGCTTATTGTGCCGAACATCACTCAATGACCCCGGAAGTTTTGACATCGTTTGCTATCTCCCATGGTGTCAGGGTCTGTGCGCTGTCGCGGAATCAGGCGCGTGCGGCGTGTTGGCGGTGATCTGTTGGATCAATTCCCAGACCGACTGGGCGGCGGGAGAGAGCGTACGGTTCTTGCGGCGCACCAGCATGATGGTGCGATCGAGTTGCGGCACTAGCGGCAGGGCGACGAGGCGTCCGCCGTTCTCCGGCAGTCCCGGCATCGCGGGGAGCGCCAGTGCCGGCATGATGCTGATACCGATGCCCGCTTCGACCATCCGGAAGACGGTAATCGCGTGCCCGACCTCCTGCGCGACCTGGCAATAGGCGCCGTGCTCGGCCAACGCCCGGTCGATCAGCGGCCGGCTGCCCGAGGCGTAATCGAGCAGCACCAATTTCTCGCCATTGAGGTCTTTCCACGTCACCTGTGTCTGCTTCGCAAAGCGATGTGAGCGTTCGCATACCACGAGGAACGGCTCGACCATGATTGGCTCGCCGACCAGATCATCTGTGCCTTCCGAGGCCACGATGACCCCGAAATCGACTTCCCCGTGCCGCACGCTGTCGGTCGCGAGCGTCTGCACCTGATCGCGCAACATGAGCGTGATGTCCGGGTACCGGGCTGCACATGCCGAGATGCATTCGGGCATCAGATTGGCAGAGATCGTTGGCGCGCTGGCCACACGCACCCGTCCGCGACGTTCCTCGGCCAGGCCATGTGTATCGCGCAGTGCGCTCTCGAGTTCGTCGAGCACCCGGGCGAGTGTTGCCGAAAGGCTAGCGCCCACTTCGGTAAGCGTGACCTCGCGTGTGGTGCGGTCTACCAGCTTGAGCCCGAGTTCTTGTTCCAATTCACGGATGCAGCGGCTCACGGCCGGCTGAGTCAGGCCGATGTCCTCGCCGGCACGGCTGAAACTGCCGTGTTCGGCCACTGCGAGGAACACCTTGAGCTGGCGCAGTGAGATATTCATGCGTCTTTGGTATGAATGAATTTTTTAAATGAATTTGTATTTTAACTGCCCTTGCGTTCTAATACGTGAAAACCCGTATCGCGAGCGCACACTTCCGGTCACTTTTGATCGCCTGCCGATCGACTGACGACCTCGCTGGCGGCCGACATGCCGCCGCGTCCCGTGTCCTGGCGAACGGGCTTTGTCTTTTTTGACGTATTCGAGATCGACGATGGCCAGACCGCGTTTTCTTCCCGACAATTTCACGTTGATGCTGGTGGCGACCGTAGTGCTCGCCAGCTTCCTGCCGGCGCATGGCGAGGGCGAAGTCGCCTTCAACCTGCTCACCAACGTGGCAATTGCCGCCTTGTTCTTCCTGCATGGCGCGAAGCTTTCGCGCGAGGCGGTGCTCGCCGGTGCAACGCACTGGCGTTTGCACCTGCTGGTGTTCGCCAGCACATTCGTGATCTTCCCGATCGTCGGCGTGGCGCTCAAGCCGGTGCTCTCGTGGATGGTCACGCCGGAGCTGTATCTCGGCATTCTCTTCCTGTGCACGCTGCCCGCCACGGTCCAGTCGGCCATCGCGTTCACCTCGATTGCCCGTGGCAATGTGCCGGCGGCCGTGTGCAGCGCATCGGCGTCGAGCTTGTTCGGCATATTCATTACGCCGGTGCTCGTCGGCCTGATCGTCATTCATCACGACGGCAATACGGGCGCCTCGCCGTTCGACTCGATCGGCAACATCATGCTGCAACTGCTCGTGCCGTTCATCGCGGGCCAGCTTTCGCGCAAGGCCATCGGCAAATGGGTCGAGCGCAATCGTGCGGTGCTCAAGATCGTCGATCAGGGCTCGATCCTGCTGGTGGTCTACACGGCGTTCAGCGAGGCGGTGAATACGGGCTTGTGGCATCAGATCCCGCCGCTGGCGCTGCTGGGCTTGCTCGGTTGCTGCGCGGTGATTCTTGCGATCATGCTGGCCGTGACCACCTATTCCGCCCGCTGTCTCGGTTTTTCGCGTGAAGACGAGATCACCATCGTTTTTTGCGGCTCGAAGAAGAGCCTCGCGAGCGGTATCCCCATGGCCAAGGTGTTGTTCGCGACCGGATCGCTGGGCGCGATCGTGCTGCCGCTCATGTTGTTTCATCAGATGCAGTTGATGGTCTGCGCAGTGCTGGCGCAACGTTACGCCAGCCGTCAGCGCGCGGCGCAGGCGGGCAAGAGCGCTAAGGCCGGGGCTGCGAAGCCGGCTGTTCGTGACGGCAAGTCCGACGGCAGCGCCGAGGCAGGCGCCGGCCGCTGAAGTCAAATCCCCGTAAAACGCGGCCCCGCATGCGGCTGAGGGCCGCTGTCACACGCTGGTCGTGCGCAAGTGCTAGAATTGCGGTTGTTTCGCTTCTTGACGACCACCCCGGTCCGGCGGCGCCCGACGCATCTGTCCTTCGACAGGCCCTCTCGCGCTAGCCCCGAGCATGGCGCGCAGCGCCCCTTGAATCTTCGCGAGTGAGCTTTGATGCGGAATCCTTCCGCGTGGCGGCCCCCGTTTTTTAAAAGAGATGTCCCTTCATCATGGCTGATGTAAATGCTGTTCCGACCCCCGGCTTCGATAGCTTTGGGCTACATGCGGACATCTTGCGGGCCATCGCCGAGCAGGGCTACACCCAGCCGACACCGATCCAGGCGCAAGCCATTCCGGTCGTGCTGTCCGGTCGCGATGTCATGGGTGCCGCGCAAACGGGAACGGGCAAAACCGCCAGCTTCTCGCTGCCGATCATTCAGCGTTTGCTCCCCGATGCCAACACGAGTGCTTCACCCGCCCGTCACCCGGTGCGTGCGCTGATTCTCACGCCGACGCGTGAGCTTGCCGATCAGGTCGCCGACAACGTACGTGCCTACGCAACTCACACACCGCTGCGGAATACGGTGGTGTTCGGTGGCGTCGACATGAACCCGCAGAAGGACGCATTGCGACGCGGCGTCGAGATTCTGATTGCCACGCCAGGGCGTCTGCTTGATCACGTCGAGCAGAAGACGGTGAATCTGAGTCAGGTGAAGATGCTTGTGCTCGACGAAGCCGACCGCATGCTCGACATGGGTTTCCTGCCGGATTTGCAGCGCATTCTGAATTTGCTGCCGAAGCAGCGTCAGACGCTGTTGTTCTCGGCAACGTTCTCGAACGACATCAAGAAGCTCGCTTCGAGCTATCTCTCGAATCCGGTCACGATCGAGGTGGCCCGTCGCAATGCGACGGCCGATAACGTCGAGCAAGTCGTCTATGAAGTTGACGAAGACGACAAGCGCGCTGCCGTGGTGCAGATTCTGAATGAGCGCGACCTCAAGCAGGTCATCGTGTTCGTGAACAGCAAGGTCGGTGCGAGCCGTCTCGCACGTCAATTGGAGCGTGAGGGCATTGTCACCGCTGCAATTCACGGCGACAAATCGCAGAACGAGCGTATGCAAGCGCTCGAAGCGTTCAAGCAAGGTGGCATTCGTGCACTGGTGGCGACCGATGTTGCCGCGCGCGGGCTGGACATCTCGGATCTGCCGGGCGTGATCAACTACGACCTACCGTACAACCCGGAAGACTATGTACACCGTATCGGTCGCACGGGCCGTGCGGGCGCGTCGGGCGAGGCGATCTCGCTGTGTGCACCGGATGAGCGCAAGCAACTCGTGGAAATCGAGAAGCTGATCAAGCGCGAACTCAAGCGTGGAGAGCTGGTAATGGAGCGTCGCAGCCGTTCGCGCGATGACCGTAACGGCGAACGCTACGATCGCGGTGAGCGTACGGATCGATCGGAGCGCAGCGAGCGTCATAGCCGCCACGATGGCCTGCGCGCCAGCCGTACCGGCAGTTCCGCACCCCGTCGCGTTCGTCCGGAAGACGAATTTTTCTACAAGCCCTACGAGCCGTCGCCGTCGGCGGACGACATGCAACGTGAAACGCGCTCGTCGCAAGAATCCGCTGCGCCGACCGCGTTCGGTGCGCTACCTGACAAGGCGCCGAAGCGTCAGGTGGCAGCGCTGCTCGCGGGCTTCCCCCGCAAGGCGAGCAACTAAGACGGACCGCGGGGCGCGCCGCCGCCATTTTGGCGCGCAGACAGTGAAGAGCCAGCGTGATTGCGCTGGCTTTTTTCATTGGGCGCCTGGGATAGAGAGGGGACGGGCCTCAGCGTCCGCGCTGTTCTCGCCAAGCCTGCGTGGCTGCCGCGTAGAAGTCTTCGCAGTGAGATACGCTGGCGAGTGACGGCGGTAAGCCGAGATGGATGGCGGCGTGCTTGAGGGCGGTGAGCACTGCGTCGGGCGTATCGAGGACGAGCGGCGCGGCACCGTTTTGCTTGCTCAGCTTCTCGCCGTCCTCAGCCATGACCAGCGGGACGTGCAGATAGCGTGGCGTTGGTGCGCCGAGACAGGTCTGAAGATAGATCTGACGCGCCGTCGAATCCAGCAGATCTTCGCCACGCACGATATCGGTGATGCCCTGCGCCTGATCGTCGACGACCACGGCCAACTGGTAAGCCCACTGGCCATCGGCCCGCTTGAGCACGAAGTCCCCGACTTCCGTTGCCAGATCCTGCGTTTGCGGGCCCATCCAACGATCTTCGAAGTGCATGCGAGCCGCGTCGCCGTCCGGCACCCGCAGGCGCCACGCGCGTGCCGTCTTGCCGTGCAGACCGTCGCGGCAGGTGCCTGGATAGGCGAGCGTACTGTGACGGGCGTGTACGCGTGTGAGCGAGTCGGCAATCTCGCGCCGCGTGCAACCGCAGGGGTACACCCGTCCGTGAGCCGTAAGCGAAGCAAGTGCTTGCTCGTAGAGGGCGTGCCGCCGGCTTTGCCAGACGACGGGCTCGTCCGAGTGCAGGCCCAGACGTGTCAGGGTAGCGAGAATGTCTTCGGCCGCGCCCGGCACACATCGCGGCGTGTCGAGATCTTCCATGCGGACGATCCAGACGCCGTCATGGGCGCGCGCATCGAGCCAACTGGCCAGCGCGGTAACGAGCGAGCCGAGGTGCAGCGGGCCGGTCGGCGAAGGCGCAAAACGGCCCCGGTAGCGGCGCGCGAGGCTGGCGGGCGGTGTGGCGTCGTGCACCGAAGTGTGGGCCACCGGCGCGCTTAGGCGGACGTGGCGGGCGTGATGGACGTCTTAGCCGTCGCGGCGCTTTCCGGTGCGCTGACGGCCGCCCGGGTGCCAACGCATGCCGGACAGTGCGCACCTTCGACGTAATCGGGGCTTTGTTGGTCCTCGGCTGTGACTACGGCACGGCATGCGAAGCACTGCTTGGTCGTCGACGGTGCGAGTTCGGGGGTGAGCGCCGTGCGGTAGTCGAACACGAAGCAGTCGCCCCGATAATGTGCGCCGCCCACGTCTTCAAAGTACTTGAGAATACCGCCGTCGAGCTGATACGTATGTTCGAGACCGATATCGCGCATGTAGATCGCCGCCTTCTCGCAACGAATACCGCCGGTGCAGAACGATACGATGGTCTTGCCTTCGAAGTCCTCGCGGTGTGCGGCGATGACGTCGGGAAATTCCGAGAATTTCGTCAGACGATAATCGATGGCGTTGTCGAACGTGCCGACATCGATCTCGAAGTCGTTGCGCGTGTCGAGCATGACGACCGGGCGGCCTTCGTCGTCCTGGCCCGCGTCGAGCCAGCGCTTGAGCGTGACGGGGTCGACGCCGGGCGCACGGCCATCTGCCGGCTTGATGACCGGCATCTTCATCGTGATGATTTCCTTCTTCTGACGCACCAGCATCCGGCGGAACGGCTGCGTCTCGGACAGGCTTTCCTTGACGGTGAGGTCGGCAAAGCGGGCATCGGCGCGCAGGCTGCCAAGGAAAGTGTCGATGGCCTCGCGCGAGCCAGCCAGAAACAGGTTGATACCTTCCGGTGCGAGCAGGATGGTGCCCTTCAGGTCGAGTGCCTGACAGCGTTCGAGCAGGGCCGGACGCAGGGTCGCGATGTCGTCGAGCGTGACGAACTTGTACGCAGCGATATTGACGATAGACATGGCAACAAAATTTCGCAAAAGCGTGAAGCAATAAACCGCCATTATCGCCGATTCGGCCCCGAAGCACTTTGATTTCACACCGGATTTCGCCAAATCGGACGGCATCCCGGGTTTGAAGCGGAAAAATTCTTAGTGCCTGTCCGGCGCCATCCGAAAAGCGGGGAAAGGCCGGACGTTTCGTCGGGCGAAGTCCGCTATCCGGGGGGCGCCGCGTTACAATACGGCCCATGTCAGAACCTCGCTTCGTCCACCTCCGTCTCCATTCCGAATACTCGATCGCCGATGGCATCGTGCGGCTCGACGACGTCGTCAAGGCCGCCGCCAAGGACGGTCAGGGCGCGCTCGCGCTGACCGATCTCGCGAACATGTTCGGCGCCATCCGTTTCTACAAGGAAGCCCGCGGCAAGGGCGTCAAGCCGATCATCGGCTGCGACGCCTGGATCACGAACGCTGCCGACCGCGACAAGCCGTCGCGCCTGTTGCTCCTTGCGCGCGACAAGGAAGGCTATCTGAACCTGTGCCAGTTGCTGTCCAAGGCGTGGCTAGGCAATCAGTGGCGTGGGCGGGCAGAGATTGAACCGTCGTGGCTTCAGGCCGACGGACTCGCACGCGGCCTGCTGGCGCTTTCCGGCGCGCAGATGGGCGACATTGGTGCCGCACTGGCGGCGGGCAATTCCGAACTGGCGTTGCAGTGCGCGCAGCACTGGGCAAGCGTGTTCCCGGGGGCGTTCTATATCGAGTTGCAGCGCACCGGTCAGGCCGGCATGGAAAACTACGTGCAGCAGGCCGTGCAACTGGCGGCGAAAGCCGGGCTGCCCGTCGTCGCCACGCATCCGATCCAGTTCATGACGGCCGACGATTTCACCGCGCACGAGGCGCGCGTGTGTATTTCGGAAGGCGAGATGCTGGGCAACGCACGCCGTGTGCGCCGTTTCACTCAGGATCAGAGTTTCCGCACGCAGGACGACATGATTGCCGCGTTCGAGGACGTGCCTTCCGCGGTGGCCAACACGGTTGAGATCGCCAAGCGCTGCAACCTGACGCTCGAGCTCGGCAAGCCGAAGCTGCCGCGCTTCCCCACGCCGGACGGTATGTCGCTCGATGACTACCTCGTGCACCTGTCCAAGGAAGGGCTGGAGACGCGTCTCGCGCAGTTGTTCCCCGACGAGGCGGAGCGAGACAAGCAGCGCCCGGACTATTACAAGCGGCTCGACTTCGAGACGGGCACGATCATCAAGATGGGGTTCCCCGGCTACTTCCTGATCGTGGCGGACTTCATCCAATGGGCGAAGAACAACGGTGTGCCGGTGGGTCCGGGCCGGGGGTCGGGCGCCGGTTCGCTGGTCGCCTACGCGTTGGGCATTACCGACCTCGACCCGCTTAAGTACAACCTGCTGTTCGAGCGCTTCCTGAATCCGGAACGCGTTTCGATGCCCGACTTCGATATCGATTTCTGTCAGGACGGGCGCGATCGGGTCATTCAGTACGTCAAGGAAAAGTACGGCGCGGACGCCGTTTCGCAGATCGCGACCTTCGGCTCGATGGCCGCCAAGGCCGCGGTGCGCGACGTTGGCCGCGTGCTGGATCTCGGCTACAACTTCGTCGACGGCATTTCCAAGCTGATCCCGTTCAAGCCGGGCAAGCACGTCACCATCGACGACGCGCTCAAGGAAGAGCCGCAACTCGCCGAGCGTTTCCAGACCGAGGACGAAGTCAAACAGTTGATCGAGTTGGCGCAGCGCGTCGAAGGCCTCACGCGTAACGTCGGCATGCACGCCGGGGGCGTGTTGATCGCGCCGGGCAAGCTGACGGATTTCTGCCCGCTGTACACACAGGGCAGCGGCGAAGATGCCAGCGGCGTGGTGAGTCAGTACGACAAGGACGACGTGGAAGCCGTTGGCCTGGTGAAGTTCGACTTTCTGGGGCTGACAACGCTCACGATCCTGAACTGGGCCGAGCGCTACATCAAACGCTTGCACCCGGAGATGGCGGACTGGTCGCTCGATCAGGTTTCCCTCACGGACCCCGCCGCGTTCAGCATCCTCAAGAAAGCCAACACGGTGGCTGTGTTCCAGTTGGAAAGCCGCGGCATGCAGGGCATGTTGAAAGACGCTCAGCCTGACCGGTTCGAGGACATCATCGCGCTGGTCGCGTTGTACCGCCCCGGCCCGATGGACCTGATCCCGAGCTTCTGCGCCCGTAAGCATGGCCGTGAGAAGGTGGAATATCCGGATCCGCGCGTTGAGCCGGTGCTCCAGGAGACCTACGGCATCATGGTCTATCAGGAGCAGGTGATGCAGATGGCGCAGATCATCGGCGGATACTCGCTCGGTGGCGCCGACTTGCTGCGTCGCGCGATGGGGAAGAAAAAGGCCGAAGAAATGGCCGAGCATCGCGAGATTTTCGCGAAGGGAGCCGCTGAAAACGGCCTCACGCGCGAAAAGTCGGACGAAATCTTCGACTTGATGGAGAAGTTCGCGGGTTACGGCTTCAATAAGTCGCACGCGGCGGCGTATGCGCTGCTCGCGTATTACACCGCATGGCTCAAGGCGCACCACCCCGCCGAATTCATGGCAGCCAACATGAGCTTGGCCATGGACGACACGGACAAGGTCAAGATTCTCTACGAAGACTGCCTGTCGAGCGCCAACGGGTTGGGCGTGCTGCCGCCGGACGTCAACGTCTCGGCTTATCGCTTCGAGCCCGCCGATTCGAAGACCGTGCGTTACGGTCTGGGGGCCATTAAAGGTAGCGGCCAATCGGCGATCGAAGAAATTCTGCGCGCCCGCGAAGAGCGGCCGTTCACCGATCTGTTCGACTTCTGCGCGCGGATCGACCGTCGGGTGGTGAATCGTCGCACGATTGAAGCCTTGATTCGAGCCGGCGCGTTCGACAGCATTCACGAGAACCGTGCGCAGTTGATGGCATCGGTGCCGATGGCGATGGAGGCTGCCGAACAGGCGAGCGCAGCGGCCAATCAGGTCAGTCTCTTCGATCTCGGCGACGAAAGCTTGCAAGCCCCGCTGGAGCTTGCCGACGAGCCGGCGTGGACCGACAAGCGCAAGCTGCAGGAAGAGAAGCAGGCACTGGGCTTCTATTTGTCCGGCCACATGTTCGACTCGTACTCGGAGGAGGTGCGCCGTTTCGTGCGCACGCGTATCCGTGACCTTTCCGAGGGACGGGACAGGCTCGTCGCCGGGGTGATTGCCAGCATGCGCACGATGATGACTCAGCGCGGCAAGATGCTGATCGTTCAACTCGACGACGGCACAGGCACGCTCGAAGTGACGATCTTCAACGAACAGTTCGAGGCGAACAAGCACCTCTTCAAGGAAGACGAACTGTTGATCGTGCAGGGCAATGCGCGCCCCGACAGCTTTACGGGCGGTTTGCGCTTCACCACGGAAAGCCTGATG
The DNA here is from genome assembly GCF_001465595.2 of Pandoraea apista. Lineage (NCBI taxonomy): Bacteria > Pseudomonadati > Pseudomonadota > Betaproteobacteria > Burkholderiales > Burkholderiaceae > Pandoraea > Pandoraea apista. Next base: position 1,382,330 of record NZ_CP013481.2, read on the forward strand.
GATCTCGGCCGGGCCCGTGCGCGCTTCGCGCGCGCGCTCAAGCTGTCGTTCAATGGCAATGCAGACTGGACACGTCTGCGCGCCACGCTGCAACCGCACTGCACGATGTACCGCGTCGCGGCTACCGCGAGTTCCGGCGGTGGCGGATTCAATGGCGGCGGCGGTGGCTTCGGCCGCCGGAATGGCAGCAACGGTAACGGCAATGGTGACGACGACAAGCAGAGCGGCTTGCCGGTGCACATTGTGTACCGTCGGCCGGACGCCGAATGCGAGTCACGATTGGGTGATGACTGGCGGGTACAGCCCGGCGATGAATTGCTTGGCGAGCTTCGCCATTGGCTCAAGCCCGACTCGGTACAGATCATTTATTGAGGTAACCCTCGGGGCCGGGCGTGGCTTGGCGCCGCCTGATGCCGCTCGCCAGTTCGTCAGTTCGCTATTCGGTACAACAAGGAAATCCGGATGTTCTCCATCATCGTTCCGACGTGGAACAACCTCGCTTTGCTACAACTCTGCGTGCGCAGCATTCGCCAGAATTCGAGCCATGCCCACCAGATCATCGTTCACGTGAACGACGGATCGGATGGATCGCTAGAGTGGGTGCGAGCCGAGGGCATCGAGCATACGGCCTCGCCCGGGAACATTGGTATCTGCTACGCCGTGAATCAGGCCGCAGCGCTCGCACGTGAGAAGTACATTGTCTATCTGAACGACGACATGTACTGCTGCCCAGGCTGGGACAGCGCCCTGATCGAACGCGCCGAAGCCATGCCCGACAAGGCTTTTATGCTCTCGGGCACGATGATCGAGCCGGTCGACACCCGCAATCCTTGTGTGCTGGTGCACGACTTTGGCCGTGACGTCGATACCTTCGACGAAGCGGGGTTGCTTGCTGCGGTACCGACTTATGCCAAGCCCGATTGGTTTGGCGCCACCTGGCCGCCGACGCTAGTGCATCGCGACTGGTGGTTCCTCGTGGGCGGCTACAGCACCGAACTGAGCCCGGGCATGAGCAGTGACAACGATTTTTCGATGAAGATGTGGGCCGCAGGCGCTCGCCGTTTCGTGGGCGTCGGGGCGAGCCTTGTGTACCACTTCCAGTGCAAGAGCACCGGCAAAGTCGTGAAGAACGACGGCCGCACACAATTCCTGCGCAAGTGGGGCATGACCCAGTCCATTTTCGACCGCTATTACCTGCGTCGTGGCAAGCCGGTGCCGACGGGCAACGATGGACGTTTGCCCGAACCCGTCGACGACGGCAAACTGCGCTGGGAGCTATTCCGCTCCCGCGTGAAGCGCGCGCTCGCCAAGTAACGGCGAAAGTCGGACGCTGAACATCGACGGCAGATAAAAAACGGACGCCAATCGCGTCCGTTTTTGCTTTTGCGGAGGTCCTGTGCTGGCGCATCGGACGCAATCGACTCAGCGGATTCGGTCGACGCAACCGATTCAAGCGATTCAACCGGTGCACACCGTGCTGGCGGCGTCAGACATCCCCACGTCGCAGCAAGGCGTACTTGAGGAACGCACTTCGCGCATTCATTCGCGCAATGGCGGCGCCGGTCGCGCCGTCGAGAAAACCGCGACGCAATACAAAGGTGCGTACGAACGCCCACCCTCCATTGATCCACGGCTTGAGCGGTGAAACTCGCTTGCCTCGCAACGCCATCTCTTTCGCGCCTGCGCGCGCATAACGCTGCACCTTGTCCTCGACCTGGCGGGCTTCGGTATAGCTGTAATGCAGCAGATGATGCGTCAAAGTGCCGATCTCGCCATCGACGATCACGCGCTCGTGCACGAGATTGTCGGAAAAACGACCCGCCTCGCGTCGGAACAGCCTTAGCACGTAGTCGGGATACCAGCCGCAGTGGCGCACCCAGTGTCCGAGGAATTGCGACAGGCGGGGCATCCGATAGCCCGTATGGGCGCTTTGTGCGATCGCTGCCGTAATGTCGGCGGCCAACTCGGGCGTGACGCGTTCATCGGCGTCAAGCGAGAGCACCCACGGCTGCGTGGCGTGCGAAAGGGCGCGGTTCTTTTGCGGACCGAAGCCGGGCCAATCTGTCGTCACGTGCACTTCGGCGCCCGCCGCGCGAGCGATATCTGCGGTGCCGTCCGTGCTTGCGTTGTCGACCACGACAATCTGAGATGCCAGCGACTGCACCGACGCAATGCACTCCGCTATGTTATGACGCTCGTTGCGCGTGAGTATCGTGACCGTAAGCGGCAAACGCGACAAATGCGGCGTTTGCGACATTTGCGACATTTGCGATGGCGAGGAAACGGACGGTGTAGCTTCGATCATGTGAATTCACGAAATGGCGGCAACAGACCTCAGACCCGCGAGTCCGGGGAGTCATCTCGCGTCGTCGGCTCAGGCGTTGAGCAGCTCGACGAGCGCTTCGCCGTAGCGTTCGATCTTGGCCTCACCGAGTCCGGTGATGTCGACGAGACCGTCGCGATGGCGCGGGCGGCGTTGTGCAAGCTCACGCAGCGTCCGGTCGTGCAGGATAACGTATGCAGGCACCTGCTGCGTCTTGGCGATGTCCTGCCGCCAGGCGCGCAATTTATCGAACAGTTGCTGATCGGCGGCGTCAAGTTCGATAGCGGGCGATGATGCGTAGCCGGCAAAGCGGCTCTTCTTGCCAGCCGTTGGTCGCTGGCGCCGCAACGATAGCGTGGTTTCCCCCTTGAGCACGGGGCGCGCCGCTGCGTTCAGCGTCAATGCGCCGTACTGGCTGCTGTCGGGTTCAATAATGCCGTGTGCGATCAACTGACGAAACACTGCGCGCCAGCCTTGATCGTCGAGTTCGCCGCCGACGCCGAATGTCGGCAGGGTTTCGTGCCCGAACTGACGAATCTTGTCGGTGCTGCGCCCGCGTAACAGGTCCACCAGATGCCCGGCGCCGAAGCGCTGGCCCGTGCGCAGAATGGCCGAAAGTGCCTTCTGTGCCGCAATCGTGCCGTCGAAAACTTCTGGCGGGTTCAGGCAGACGTCGCAATTGCCGCAAGGCTCGCTGGCCTCGCCGAAATACGCCAGCAGCACGGTGCGGCGGCAACGCGGCGCTTCGCAATAGCCGAGCAGGGCGTCGAGCTTTTGGCGCTCGATACGCTTTTGCAGGTCGGGGGCGTTCGACTCGTCGATGCGGCTGCGATGCACCACGACGTCGTTTAGCCCGTAGGCCATCCAGGCTTCCGCGGGTTCGCCGTCGCGACCGGCGCGGCCTGTTTCCTGATAATAGGCTTCGAGGCTCTTGGGCAAATCCAGGTGAGCAACGAAGCGCACGTCGGGCTTGTCGATGCCCATGCCGAAGGCCACGGTCGCCGACATGACCAGACCTTCCTCTCGCAGGAACCGCTGCTGGTGCGTGCGTCGAACCTCCGCATCGAGTCCGGCGTGATAAGGCAGGGCCGGAATGCCCTGCGTTTCGAGCCACGCGGCGGTTTCCTCCACCTTTTTGCGCGACAGGCAGTAGACGATGCCCGCCTCGCCGCGATGCCTGGCAAGAAAGGCAAGCAACTGCTTGCGCGGATTGTCGCGATCGACGATCTCGTAACGAATATTCGGCCGGTCGAAGCTCGAGACGAACAGGCGCGCTTCGGTCAGGCCGAGGCGTGTCTGGATTTCGTCGCGTGTCGCGTTGTCCGCGGTGGCGGTCAGCGCAATGCGCGGCACGCGCGGGTAGCGTTCGTGCAGTGCGGAGAGCTGAATGTACTCGGGACGGAAGTCATGGCCCCACTGGGAAACGCAATGCGCCTCGTCAATGGCGAACAGCGCCAGTTGACCCCGCTCGTCGAGCCGGTCGAGCAGATCGAGAAACCGCTCCGTGAGCAGGCGCTCGGGCGCGACATAGAGCAGATCGAGTTCGCCACGGGCAGCGCGACGCTCGGTATCGAGCGCTTCGTCGAAGCTGAGGCTGGAATTCAGATAGGCAGCGCGCACACCCGCTTGCAGCAAGGCGTCGACCTGATCCTGCATGAGCGCGATGAGCGGCGACACGACAATGCCGATGCCTGGGCGCAGCAGCGCGGGAATCTGGTAACAAAGGGATTTGCCACCGCCGGTCGGCATCAGTACGAGCGCATCGCCCCCATCGGCCACATGGTCGACGATGGCGGCTTGATCGCCGCGGAATGCGTTATAGCCGAATACGGTACGGAGGACTTCGAGTGCGCTTGCCATGGGCGGGAGTATACCGGTTCCACCCAGGCTTCGGCGCGCCGGATGCCCCGGATTGCGGGCACTGTCGCTATTTTTGCGGTGGCGTCCGAGTCCGCTCAGGACGTGTCCCGGCGGGACCGGCCGGTACGATAGAATAGCGGTTTTCCCGCCGTCCCCAACCTACATGAGCGTACCCCACAAGCCCACCGGCCCGATTTTGCGGCGTCTGCTGGGCTATCTCCAGCCGTATTGGCACATGGGCCTGCTGGCCGTTCTCGCCATGGCGCTTGTCGCCGGGACGGAAGCGGCCATTCCGGCGGTCCTCAAGCCAGTGCTCGACAAGGGATTTTCGGGGGGCGACCCGTGGAAGCTCTGGTACGTGCCCGCGGCGGTGATCGGTCTGGCCGTCATCCGGGGGCTGGCGCAGTATTCGGCCAACTACATGCTTTCGTGGGTCTCGAACCGCGTGCTGCTCGATCTGCGCGTACGCATGTTCGAACGGTTGCTGCATGCGCCGGCTTCGTTCTATCAGCGCGAGACCACCAGCACGCTCATCAACGCGCTGGTCTACGAAGTCAATCAGGTGCTTGGCGTGCTCACCACGGTGCTCATCACGCTCGTGCGCGATTCGCTGACGGTTGTGGGGTTGCTGGGCTATCTCTTCTACCTGAACTGGCGCCTCACGCTGGTGGTGGCCGTGATTCTGCCGCTCATCGGCTGGCTCGTCGGCAAAATCAATCGTCGACTGCGCCGTCTGAACCGCGAGCAGCAAACGCTGACCAATGCACTCTCGTACGTGGTCGAGGAGGCGGTGGGCGGTTACAAGGTAGTGAAGATCCACAACGGCGAGGCGTATGAAAAGTCGCGCTTCGACAAGATGACCAGCACGCTGCGCGGCTATGCCATGCGTGTGACTGTCTCCGGCGGTCTGGCGCAGCCGGTCACGCAGGCGCTCGCCTCGCTCGCCCTGGCTATTGTCATTACGGTGGCGATGATCGAGTCGTCGTCGGGCGAGATGACCGTCGGTGGCTTTACGGCGTTTGTCACGGCGCTGTTGCTCGTTGTCTCCCCGCTCAAGCATCTGATGGACGTCAACCAACCGCTGCAACGCGGTGTGACGGCCGCCGAGCTGATTTTCGAAGTCATGGACGTCGAAGTCGAGCCGATCGGTGGCGACCGCACGCTTGAGCGTGCCAAGGGCCGCGTGACATTCGATCATGTGAGCTTTCATTACGGCGCCAGCGAACGGCCGACGCTCGACCGGATTTCCCTCGATGTGGCGCCCGGTGAGATGGTGGCGCTGGTCGGGCCGTCCGGCAGCGGTAAGACAACGTTGGTCAATCTGGTGCCGCGCTTCTTCGACCCCACGGGGGGACGGATTCTGCTCGACGATATTCCGCTGACCGATCTGCGTCTGGCCGATTTGCGCCGCCAGATTGCATTCGTGAGCCAGGACGTCGTGCTCTTCAACGACACCGTGGCGGCGAACGTGGCGTACGGCCAGGAAATCGACTACGAGCGCGTGCAGGCGGCATTGCGTGCGGCCAATCTGGCCGATGCGGTGGCCGCCATGCCTGACGGAGTGGAGACACTCGTGGGCGACAACGGCATGCGCCTCTCGGGCGGTCAGCGTCAGCGTCTGGCGATTGCGCGCGCAATTTACAAGGACGCCCCGATTCTCATTCTCGACGAAGCGACGTCGGCGCTCGATTCGGAGTCGGAGCGCCATGTGCAGGCGGCGCTGGAAGTGTTGATGGAAGGGCGAACCACGCTGGTGATCGCGCACCGGCTCTCGACCATCGAGCGTGCGGATCGCATTGTGGTGCTGGAGCACGGCCGGATTGTGGAACAGGGCTCGCATCAGGCGCTGGTGGCACATAATGGCCTCTACGCGCATTTGCACCGCATTCAATACGCGCAACAACAGGAAGCCTGACCTCGCATTGCGCGCGTCAGACCTTTTGCCGAATTTGAGGAGATCACGATGAGCCAGCCGCCGATCAGTCGTTTCCCCGTACCCGATCTCGCCGCGTTGCCGGCCGATATCCGGGCACGCATCGACGAAGTGCAAGAAAAAGCAGGCTTCATCCCGAACGTGTTCCTCACGCTGGCGCATCGTCCCGACGAGTTTCGCGCGTTTTTTGCCTATCACGATGCGCTGATGCTCAAGGACGGCAATCTGAGCAAAGGCGAACGAGAGATGATTGTGGTTGCCACGAGCGCTGCGAATCAGTGCCTGTATTGCGTGGTCGCCCATGGTGCGCTGGTGCGCATCTACGAAAAGCAGCCGCTACTGGCCGATCAGGTCGCTGTAAACTACCTCAAGGCTGACCTTACGCCGCGTCAGAAGGCGATTCTCGCTTACGCGATGAAGGTTTGCGAACGCTCTCACGAGGTGGGCGATGGCGACTACGCAGCGCTGCGCGAACACGGTCTCGACGACGAGGATATCTGGGACATTGCCGCGATCACCGCGTTTTTCGGCATGTCCAATCGCATCGCCAACGCGATCTCGATGCGGCCCAACGACGAGTTCTTTTTGATGGGGCGCGTGCCGCGCGCCCGCTAAGTTTACCTCTCACCTATACTCGATACTTATGATCTTCGTGACTGGCGGTGCCGGTTTCATCGGTGCAAACTTCGTTCTCGACTGGCTGGCGCAACATGACGAGCCAGTGGTTACCATCGACAAGCTGACTTACGCCGGCAACCTGGCGAATCTGGCGAGTCTGGAGCGCGATCCGCGTCACCACTTTGCGCAGGTCGATGTTTGTGATCGTGCCGCGTTGGATCGTCTCTATGCAGAGCATCGCCCGCGTGCCGTGCTGCACTTTGCGGCCGAGAGCCATGTTGACCGTTCCATTCATGGCCCCGGCGACTTCGTACAAACGAATATCGTCGGCACGTTCACGATGCTTGAAGCGGCGAGGGCCTATTGGGGAACGCTTGACGCAGAGGCGCGCGGTGCCTTCCGTTTTCTGCATGTCTCGACGGACGAAGTCTATGGCTCGCTGAGCCCCACCGACCCGGCGTTTACCGAGACCACTCCCTACGCGCCCAACAGCCCGTATTCGGCGTCGAAAGCGGGTTCGGATCATCTTGTGCGTGCCTACCATCACACCTACGGTTTGCCGACGCTGACGACCAATTGCTCGAATAACTACGGCCCGTATCAATTCCCGGAAAAGCTCATCCCGCTGGTGATCGCGAACGCACTGGCCGGTAAGCCCCTGCCAATTTACGGCGACGGCAGTAACGTGCGTGACTGGCTGTACGTTGGCGATCATTGCTCGGCCATTCGGGAAGTGCTCGCCAGGGGCACGTTGGGCGAGGTGTATAACGTCGGTGGCTGGAACGAACAGAACAATCTGTCGGTGGTGAAGCATCTGTGCACGTTGCTCGACGAGCTGTCGCCGCGTGCGGATGGCAAGTCGTACGTCGATCAAATTACGTTCGTTACCGACCGCCCGGGACACGATCGCCGCTACGCGATCGATGCGCGAAAGCTTGAACGCGAACTGGGCTGGCGTCCGGCGGAGACATTCGAGACGGGTATGCGCAAGACGGTGCAGTGGTATCTCGCCAATGCCGAGTGGGTGCGTCAGGTGCAGTCGGGAGAGTACCAACGCTGGATCGAAACACACTATCAAAAGAATGACTGAGGCAGCTATGGGCATCAAACGTAAAGGCATTATTCTCGCCGGAGGATCCGGTACTCGGCTGTATCCCGCAACGCTAGCCGTCTCGAAGCAATTGCTGCCGGTGTACGACAAGCCGATGATCTATTACCCGCTCAGCACGCTGATGCTGGCGGGAATCCGCGACGTGCTGATCATCTCGACGCCGCAAGACACGCCGCGTTTCGAGCAGTTGCTGGGCGACGGTAGCCAGTGGGGGTTGAACCTGCAATATGCCGTGCAGCCCTCGCCTGACGGTCTGGCTCAGGCGTTCCTGATCGGGGCGGAATTTATCGGCAACGATCCGTGTGCGCTCGTACTGGGCGACAACCTGTTCTACGGGCACGATTTCGCGGGGCTGCTCTCGGCGGCAAATGCGCAGACAGAGGGCGCCTCCGTGTTCGCGTATCCGGTGCATGATCCCGAGCGTTACGGCGTGGTGACGTTCGATGCGAACGGCAAGGCTGTCGACCTCGTCGAGAAGCCGAAGGAGCCCAAGTCGCGTTATGCCGTGACCGGGCTGTACTTTTGCGACAACGACGTGATCGAGATTGCCCGGTCGATCAAACCCTCGCCGCGTGGCGAGCTGGAAATTACAGACGTCAATAACGAATATCTGCGCCGTGGCAAGCTCAATGTGCAAATTATGGGCAGAGGTTACGCGTGGCTCGATACCGGTACGCATGAGTCAATGCTCGAAGCGAGCACATTCATTCAGACGATCGAGTCCCGTCAGGGCCTGAAGGTCGCTTGCCCCGAGGAGATCGCATTCCGGCGCGGGTGGATTGACGCGGCAGCGATCGAAGCATTGGCGCAGCCGCTGGCCAAGACCGGTTACGGGCAGTATCTGCTCTCCATGTTGCGTGAACGGGTGTTCTAAGCCTGCGCAACGGATTCTTTCGATTTCTCTCGGTATCTCATCATGCAAGTGATTCCCACCGCCGTTCCGGCAGTTCGCGTGATCGAACCCAAAGTGTTTGGCGACTCTCGCGGTTATTTCTTCGAGAGCTTCAACCAGCGCAACTTCGACGACGCCCTGGGCGAGACACTCACGTTCGTGCAGGACAACCAGTCACGCTCCGGACGCGGCGTGTTGCGGGGGTTGCACTACCAGATCCGGCAGCCGCAGGGCAAACTCGTGCGCGTGCTGCACGGCGAAATCTTCGACGTGGCGGTCGATATTCGTGAAGGTTCGCCCACGTTCGGCCAATGGGTCGCAGAGGTTTTGAGCGCGGAGAACAAGAAGCAGTTGTGGATTCCGGCGGGCTTCGCGCACGGTTTTGTCGTGACGTCGGAGACGGCGGAAGTGCTGTACAAGACCACGGACTACTGGGCGCCGCAGTTCGAGCGCTGCATCCGCTGGGATGACCCGACACTTGCCATTCCCTGGCCGCTCGACGGCATCACGCCTATCGTCTCCGACAAGGATCGGCAAGGCATGCTGTTCGCGGACTACAAGCACGAAGATTAATACGGGCACGGGGAACGGCCCCGTACGGCAGGTCTCCGGCCACCGTGGCCTGTCGTCAGTCGACGGCGGGACCGGTGGCCGGTGTTTTTTCGGACGCCGCTGCGAGCTGGATATCGCCGGGCTCCTCCGCCCCCGACTCCGCTGACGATTCCCCCGTCATCCGCAGCACCCGGACATTGCGTAGCCCGAAGCGAGCGGTGAGCGTGTCGGCCACCGTTTGCGACGGAGGCTCCATGCCGCCATGTCTCACGTCCGCCTCATTTCCGCTGCCGGTCTGAGTGTCCGGGCGTGCCGGTTCCCGCAGACCTTCGACGATGACGTCAGCCTCCAATCCATTGTTCAGATAGTGCAGTTTGACGTCGTGCAGCGCGAGCGCGTTGGCACGGCACAGAACTTCTGCCGCGCCGACCATCGCCGCGCGTGCAGGCCATTGCTGCAAGGCGGTACCCTTGGTGTCGCTCTCGGGATCGACATGCACCAGCACGTCGAGAATCTGCGGTTCGCGCATGACGGCGGTGCGCGCCTGCTCGGCGATGTAGTGCCCTTCCGAGACCGACAGGCGTGCGTCAACGAGAATGTGCACGTCGACGACGATCTCGTCGCCCATACGCCGTGTGCGCAGCATGTCGACGGCGCGCACGCCGGGCGTGCTCAGCAAGTGTTCACGAATGTTGACGGTCGTGGCGTCGTCCACGCCGCGATCGATGAGGTCCTGCAACGCGTTCCAGCCGAACTTCCAACCGGTTCGGCCAATCATCAGGCCCACCAGCGCGGCAGCCAGCGGGTCGAGAATGCGATAGCCGGCCAGATTGCCCAGAATGCCGCACGCCACAACCAGCGACGACAGGGCATCGGAGCGCGCATGCCAGGCGTTCGCCACAAGCATGGCGGAGCGCACGCGCTGTGCCGCACGCAGCATGTAGCGGAAGAGCCCTTCCTTGCTGACCAACACGATCACGGCAACCACCAGCGCGACGGTATGGACTTCCGGAATCTCTTCCGGATGCAGCAGCCGTTCGACACCACGCCACAACATGCCCGCACCTACCACCAGAAGAATGACGCCCAGAAACAGCGACGCTGCGTTCTCATAGCGGCTGTGGCCGTAGGGGTGATCGGCGTCCGGCGCGCGGGCGCTGCCGCGCGCGGCAGCCAATACGACAAAGTCGGACACGATGTCCGACAGAGAGTGAATGCCGTCGGCGATCAACGCCTGCGAGCGGGCAAAAACACCGATGACGATCTGCGCCGTCGTGAGCATGACATTGACCCAGATGCTGACCCAGGTCGAATGGCGTGCAACGGCATGTTTGTCGAGCGCCTCGCTCGATGCCGCCAGATTGTCGTAGTTCGAGTAGGGCATGACGTCGGGGCGCGCGTGTCGGGAGAGGGTTACATCAGAATGATGTCGTACTGCTCCTGATGGAACGACGATTCCACCTGAAGCGAGATCGGTTTGCCGATGAAATCGATGAGCATCGCCAGATGTTGCGATTCTTCTTCGAGGAACAGATCGACGACTTCCTGCGAGGCGATCAGGCGGAATTCGCGCGGATTGAACTGGCGAGATTCACGCAGAATCTCGCGCAGGATGTCGTAGCACAACGTACGCGGCGTCTTGACCTGGCCCTTGCCCTGGCAGATGGCGCACGGCTCGCACAGCACGTGGGCAAGCGATTCGCGGGTGCGCTTGCGGGTCATCTCCACCAGTCCGAGCTGCGAGAAGCCGTTCACGGTGATGCGCGTGCGGTCGCGTGCGAGGGCCTTCTTCAACTCGGCCAGCACCGAGTCGCGATGCTCGGCACTTTCCATGTCGATGAAATCGATGATGATGATCCCGCCCAGATTGCGAAGCCGCAACTGACGCGCGATCATCAGCGCCGCCTCGAGGTTCGTCTTGAAGATCGTGTCGTCGAAATTGCGCGCCCCGACATAGCCGCCGGTATTCACGTCGATGGTCGTCATCGCCTCGGTCTGATCGATCATCAGGTACCCGCCGGACTTCAGATCGACGCGACGCGACAGCGCCCGCTCGATTTCCGTCTCCACGTTGTACAGATCGAACAGCGGGCGCTCGCCGGTGTAATGCGTGAGCTTGCCGAGCACGGCCGGTGTGTAAGTCGTGGCGAATTCGGCCAGCTTCTGGAACGTCTCGCGCGAGTCGACGAGAATCTTGCCGGTCTCCTCATGCACGAAGTCGCGCAGCACGCGTTGGGCCAGATTCAGATCCTGATACAGCAGCGACGGAGCGGGCAGGCGTGTGCTCTGCTCGCCAATGGTCTGCCACGACTTGCGCAGATAGGCGATGTCGTTTGCCAGTTCGGCATCGGCGGCGTCTTCCGCGATAGTGCGCACGATGAAGCCGCCTTTTTCGTCGGCCGGCACGAGCGCCTGAATCTTGCTGCGCAGCGCCTCGCGTTCCGCTTCGCTCTCGATGCGCTGCGAGATACCGATATGCGGCTCTTGCGGCAGATAGACCAGCGTTCGCCCGGCAATGCTGATCTGCGTCGACAAACGCGCACCCTTGGTGCCGATCGGGTCCTTGATGACTTGCACCATGAGCGTCTGCCCTTCGAAAACGGTCTTCTCGATGGGCGGCTGCGGGTGCGGCGTGGACGTGTCGTTGTTCGTGCGGGGATGCCAGATATCGGCGACGTGCAAGAACGCCGCGCGCTCCAGTCCGATATCGATGAACGCCGATTGCATGCCCGGAAGCACGCGCACGACCTTGCCCAGATAGATGTTGCCGACCAGGCCGCGCGACAGCGTGCGCTCGATGTGCAATTCCTGCACCGCACCGAGCTGCATGAGCGCCACACGGGTTTCCTGTGGCGTGATGTTGACCAGAATGTCTTCGTTCATAAAGTGTCAGTGTCGACCAGGCTCGAAATGCTTGGGCATCGGTATGCGTCAGAACTCGACGCCGGCTTGACGCAACAGCGCAGCGGTCTCGCACAACGGCAGCCCCATGATGCCTGAGTAGCTGCCATCGATGCGCATGACAAATTCAGCGGCTTTGCCCTGAATGCCGTAAGCGCCAGCCTTGCCACTCGGTTCACCCGAAGCGACGTAGCGCTCGATTTCTTCCCGGCGCAGCGGCCGGAACCAGACGTGCGAGATGTTGACCGCCTGATGCACCTGCCCGTCCGCACATACGGCCACGGCCGTCAGCACGCGATGGCGGGTGCCCGACAGGCGGGCGAGTACGGCACAGGCGTCGGCGTCGTCGAAGGGCTTGCCGAGGATGGTGCCATCGAGGCAGACCGTCGTGTCGGCGGCCAGAATGGGGGCGCCGGGCAGACCGGCGCGAGCCAGACGCGTGACAGCCGCTTCGGCCTTGGCACGGGTCACGCGCTGCACGTAATCGTCGGGCGGTTCTCCAGGCAGCACGGCTTCGAGCGCTTCGGCGTCTTCGTCGGCTCCCGGCAACAGCAGTTCGAAACGAACACCGAGCTGTTGCAACAATTCCTGGCGGCGGGGGCTTTGCGAAGCGAGATAGATGTACGGCATGGCGGCTTGGCTTGAATTCGTCCAGCCCGGCGCACGACTTTGCAGGGATTTGCAACGCGTGTACCGGGCCGCTGGATGGGCTGGGCGAGGGAACGCCCTATTATGCCGCCTTGCGCCCACGCCCGCCAGCACAGGCGGGCGGGCGGGGGCGGGGCGCTATCGGGCGCGAACGCGGAACCTGCCGGGCAGTGGGGGCCCTGCGGGCCGTGGCCCTCAGACGTCGGCGAGGAAGTCGACGCCAATCAGGTCGATGCGGTCGGTGCAGATGGCGTCTACACCCCACGCGGCCAGCTCACGCGCGCGCGCGGGCTCGTTGACCGTGTAGACCAGCATCTGGAGTCCGGCAGACTTGATCTCGGAAACCTGCGGGCCGTCGAGATGTTTGTGGCTCGCATGTAGCGAGACGGTGCCAAGCTTGCGGGCGTCGTCGCGCCAGTGCGCCGGCACGGCCTCGTAGAGCATGCCGCGCGGCAATTCGGGGGCGGCAGCGGCAGCGGCTTCGAGGGCTTCGTAGGAGAACGACGAGAGCAGGGGCGGCTGAGGATGCCCGGCCCACAGTGTCCGGACGGCCTCGGCCACGCGTTTGCCCGTCTCCACCTCGCGGCCCGGGCACGGCTTGATTTCGACGTTCGCGGCCAATCCCAGCGTCAGGCAGCGCTCGGCAACCTGAGCGAGCGTCGGCATTGTCTGACCGGCGAAGCGCGCATCGAACCAACTGCCGGCGTCCAGCTTGGCGATTTCGTCGTAGGTCATCTGCGCGGCGGCCCCGTGGCCGTTGCTCGTGCGGTCGACGGTGTCGTCGTGCAGCAGGAAGACGACGTTATCGGCCGAGAGCTTGGCGTCGAACTCGACCATTCGCAGGCCGAGCGACGCGCCCATTTCCAGGGCGGCCAGCGTGTTCTCCGGCGCCAGCTTGCCCCCACCGCGATGCGAGACGATGCGGGGATAGGGCCAGTGGCGCCATAGGTGGGCGGGTGTGGAGGTTTCGCTCATGCTTCGACTCGCTTGCCGGACGTCGGATCGAACAGATGCAACGTCTTGGCCGACATGGCCAGCGGTACCACCGTGCCCGCGGCCGGACGCAGTTCGTGAGGCAGTCGCACCGTGACGTGCTGATCGCCCCAACGGCCGTGCGCCAGATTGTCGGCACCCAACAGTTCGAGCTGATCGACGAGGATGTTGGTCTGTGCGGCGAACGCCCCCAGGCCATTCTGTTGTTCGGCGGGCACCAGATGTTCCGGGCGCACGCCAAGCACCAGTTCGCGATTGGCATGCGCCATGCTCGTGGGCGGCAACCGCAGCGACGGGCCACCGCCGTCGACCTGGAACGTGCGGCCTTCCGAGTCGACGCGGCCCTTGAGCAGGTTCATCGCGGGCGAGCCCATGAAGCTGGCAACGAACAGCGACGCCGGGCGCTCGTACACATCGGTCGGCGTGCCGATCTGTTCGGCGTAGCCCTTATTCATGACGATCACGCGATCGGCAAGCGTCATGGCTTCGACCTGATCGTGTGTGACGTAGAGGCTCGTTGTCTTCAGGCGGGCATGCAGGCGCTGGATTTCCAGGCGCATTTGCACGCGCAGCTTGGCGTCGAGGTTCGAGAGCGGTTCGTCGAACAGGAACACGGCCGGCTCGCGCACAATGGCACGGCCCATGGCCACGCGCTGACGCTGGCCGCCGGAGAGCTCGCGCGGCTTGCGGGCGAGCAGCGGCTCGAGCTCCAGAATGCGCGCAGCGGCGAGCACACGCTCGTCGATGGTCTTTTTGTCGATGCCGCGAATCTTCAGGCCATACGACATGTTCTGACGCACATCCATATGCGGATAGAGCGCGTAGTTCTGGAACACCATCGCAATGTTGCGATCCTTGGGCTCCAGTTGATTGACGACCTGCGAGCCGATCAGAATGCTGCCCTCGCTTACCGACTCGAGGCCGGCGACCATGCGCAGCAGTGTCGACTTGCCGCAGCCCGAGGGGCCGACGATGACCACGAATTCGCCGTCCTGGATATCGATGTCGACACCGTGCAGGACATAGTTGGTCTGGTCGTAGGTTTTCTTGACGCTATGGAGTTTGAGATTTGCCATGATTACTTTTCCGAATCCACCAGACCGCGCACGAACCAGCGCTGCATGAGCAGGACCACCGCGAGCGGCGGCAGCATGGCGAGCAGTGTGGCACTCATGACGAGTTGCCATTGGGTCGCCGTGTCACCGCTGCCGATCATGCTCTTGATGCCCACCACGGCGGTCGTCATTGACGGTGCGTTGGTCACCAGAATCGGCCACAGGTACTGATTCCAGCCATAGATGAAGGTGATGACGAACAGCGCCGCGATGTTCGTCTTCGACAGCGGCAGCACCACGTCGAAGAAGAAACGCATCGGGCCGGCGCCGTCGATGCGTGCGGCTTCGATCAGTTCGTCGGGCAGTGTCATGAAGAACTGCCGGAACAGGAACGTAGCCGTGGCCGATGCGATGAGCGGCACGGTCAGACCCACGTAGCTGTTGATGAGCCCGAGGCTGGAGATCACCTGCACCGTCGGGAAGATCCGCACTTCGACCGGCAGCATCAACGTGACGAAGATCAGCCAGAAGAACAGATTGCGCAACGGAAAGCGGAAGTACACGATGGCGAAAGCCGACAGGATCGACACCGAGATCTTGCCGATGGTAATGACCAGCGCCATGATCAGGCTGTTGCCGAGCATCAGCCCGAAGGGCATCGCCGTGTCGCCCGTGCCCTGATTCCATATCGTGGCGAGGTTCTGTAACAGGTGAGTGCTCGGAATGAGCGACAGGGGAACGGAGAAGATTTCCTGCTCGTTCATGGTGGCGGCGACGAACGCCACATAGAGCGGGAAGACCACCAGCAACACGCCGATTACCAGCATGACGTGGCAGAAGATATCCAGGCCGCGACGGTTCTCGATCATGCGTATTGCACCTTGCGTTCGATGAATCGGAACTGCACGACCGTGAGCACGATGACGATTGCCATCAGCACCACTGACTGGGCAGCCGAGCTGCCGAGGTCGAGCCCCTTGAAGCCTTCCGAGTAGATCTTGTAGATCAGCGTCATGGTCGACTGGCCCGGACCGCCGCCGGTGGCGGCATCTATCACCGGGAAGGTGTCGAAGAACGAGTACACGAGATTGACCACGAGCAGGAAGAACGTTGTCGGCGAAATCAGCGGCAGCACCAGTCCGAAGAAGCGCCGGACCGGGCCCGCGCCGTCAATCGCCGCGGCTTCCACGAGCGAGCGCGGAATGGCCTGCAACCCGGCATAGAAGAACAGGAAGTTGTAGCTGATCTGCTTCCAGATAGAGGCGAGCACGACGAGGAACATGGCCTGTCCGCCGTTGAGCGCGTGATTCCACTCGATACCGAACTTCGCCAGCCCGTAGGTCACGAGGCCGATACTCGGGTTGAACAGGAATGCCCATAGCACGGCGGCAATGGCGGGCGCCACGGCGTAGGGCCAGATGAGCAGGGTCTGGTATGCGCGTTTGCCGCGCGTGACGCGATCGGCCATTGCGGCGAGCAGCAGCGAGATGACCAGCCCGCAGACCGTGACCAGACCGCTGAAGATCATCGTGGTGCGAAACGATGCGAGGTAGAGCGGATCGCTCCACAGTGCCCTGAAATTGTCGAGTCCGACGAACTCGCTGGACAGCCCGAAGGCGTCTTGTGCCGATGTCGATTGCCACAGGGCTTCGCCTGCGGGCCAAAGGAAGAACACGACCGTGATGAAGAGCTGCGGTGCGACGAGCGCGTACGGCAGCCAGCCGGTTCCGAAGCGGGGGCGTTCTCTTGAATTGTGCGCCATAACGTAGTGACCAAAAAAAACCAACCCGGCCCGCATTGACGGCGGGCCGGGTGGTGTCATTGTAACGTCACGATTCGCACGGCGAATGCAGGCGACTGGCCCGCACGTCGCGCGTCATCGTACGTTGCGGGCCGCTTAGCTGCCCTGCTTCTGGAAGCGGCGCAGCAGATCGTCGCCACGCGATGCCGCCTTGTCCAGCGCCGCTTTGGGGGTTTGCTTGCCACTCCACACGCCTTCGAGTTCCTCGTCGATCACTGTGCGGATCTGCGGCATGTTGCCCAGACGCAGACCCCGCGTGAACGGCAGAGGCGGTTTGTTGAGCATCTGCTTGATGGCCATGTCGGAGCCCGGGTTCTTCGCGTAGAAGCCTTGCTTCTCGGTCAGTTCGTAAGCGGCCTTCGTGACCGGCAGGTAGCCGGTATCCTGGTGCCACTTGGCCGCCACGGCCGGCGAAGCGAGGTAGTTCAGGAACTTGGCCACGCCCTTGTACTCGGCAGGCGACTTGCCGGCGAGCACCCACAGGCTGGCGCCGCCGATGATGGCGTTCTGCGGTGCGCCCTTCACGTCGGCGTCGTACGGCATCATGCCCACGCCGTAGCTGAACTTGGCGTACTTGGCGATGTTGGCGAGTGCGCCCGAGGTGGTCATCGCGATACCGCAGTCGCCGCTGTAGAACTTCGAGGTCACTTCATCCTTGCGGCCCACGTACGTGAATGTGCCGTCCTTGGCCATGTCGGCCAGGAACTGGATGTGCTTGATCTGCTGCGGGCCGTTGAAGCTCAGCTTCGCGTCGAGACCGTCGAAGCCGTTGTTTTTCGTGGCGAACGGCAGTGCGTGCCACGCGCTGTAGTTCTCGAGCTGTGTCCAGCTTTGCCAGCCCATGGTGAAGCCGCACGACAGACCGGCCGCCTTGAGCTTCTGGGCGTCGGACTTCACGTCGGCCCAGGTCTTCGGCGGTGTGTTCGGATCGAGGCCGGCCTTCTTGAAGGCGTCCTTGTTGTAGTACAGCACCGGCGTCGAGCTGTTGAACGGCATCGACACGAGGTGATTGGTCTTGCTGTCGGCGTAGTAGCTTGCCACGGTCGGCACGAAGGCCGATTCGTCGAACGGCTCGCCAGCGTCCTTCATGACCTGCCACACCGGCTTCACAGCCTTCTGGGCTTGCATCATCGTGGCCGTACCGACTTCGTACACCTGAAGAATGGCCGGTGCATTGCCCGCGCGGAAGGCGGCAATACCGGCCGCCAGACCCTGCTCGTAGTTGCCCTTGTAGATCGGGACAATCTTGTAGTCGCTTTGCGAAGCGTTGAAATCGTTAGCGATCTGGTTCACGCGCTCGCCGAGCGCCGATTCCATTGAGTGCCAGAACTGGATCTCGGTGGCGGCCAGCGCCGAGGTGCTGATGCCGAGCGCCATTGCAGCGCCAACGCCGGCCAGGGCGATACTGCGCAGGGAAGGTTGCTTCATGCCAATCTCCGATGGTTCACGAGAAGTCTAGTTGTTCGCGGTGCGAACCTTGTAGCGGCGGCTAGACTATCACGCTGCCATGATTTTTCCACTCGCAGCGCACAATGCGTGTTGCACGGGAGCGTCTGAGGGGGATTGACAGTTTGGGGCGCAGGCCATCCGGCAAGGGGTTACGCCCCATCGGCAGCCGGATACAACGTTGCATTGCGCTGCACAAAGGGACCTGACTTATTTTTGACTTATTTTCTCGGTACACGCGCACGGCTGGGGGCGCGGCGGTGCGTTTCGGTCAGACCCGGTGATAAGGATGATTGGCGTTGATGCTCCACGCGCGATAGAGCTGCTCGGCGAGCAGCACGCGCACCATGCCGTGAGGCATGGTCAGACTGGATAACCGGATCAGGGTATCGGCGCGGGCCTTGAGGGCCGGATCCAGTCCGTCGGCACCGCCAATCACGAAGGCCACGTCGCGGCCGTCCTGTTGCCAGTTCGTGAGCGACTGGGCCAGACGCATCGTGGTGAGATCCTGCCCGCGCTCGTCAAGGCAGACCAGACGGCATCCACGCGGCAGGGCCGCATCGATACGCTGCGCCTCGGCGGCCATCACCGTCTCGGCCGTGCGGGAGTTGGAGCGTTGCTCCGGCTTGATTTCCTTGAGTTCGATGCGCAGCTCGGGCGGCATGCGCTTGGCGTACTCGGCGAAGGCGGTCTCGATCCAGCCGGGCATCTTGTGCCCGACGGCGAGAATGAACAGGCGCATGACGGCAGAATCCCGCGCCGGGCCTTACTTGGCCTTGCGGCGAGCGGGCGCCGGAGACTCGATCGCGTCGTCCTCGTCTTCGTCGTCGTCTTCCGCGCTGGCCTTGGCGCCGGCCTTGGTGCCGGCGGCCTTCAGGCGCACCGGCTTCTCGCCCCAGATCTCTTCGAGGTTGTAGTACTGGCGCAGGGCCGGTTGCATGATGTGCACAATGGCGTCGCCCGTGTCGACCAGCACCCATTCGCCCACATCTTCGCCTTCCATGCTGACGATGTCGCCGCCGGCTTCCTTGACCTTGTCGCGCACACTGGCGGCGAGGGCCTTGGTCTGGCGGTTTGAGGTGCCGCTCGCAATGACCACGCGGTCGAACAGGGCGGTCAGATGCGAGGTGTTGAACACCTTGATGTCTTGAGCCTTCACGTCTTCGAGGGCGTCGACGATCAGGCGCTGCAGTTTACGAATATCCATAGTGCGTCTTTTTGGTGAAACAGGGAGTGCGAGGTAGCGGCCCGTCGGGGGCCGTCAAGCGCGGTACAGGTGTTGCGCGCGGATGTACTGCCACACGGGTTCGGGCAGGTTCGCCGGGGGCGTGGCCGCGTCTCGCGCGTGCGCCAAAGTGGCGCGCAACTCGGTGGCGGAGATGTCGACGGCGAGTGAGTCGTCGATCAGAATGCCGCCGCATGGCGTGGATTGTACCCCGAGCGCGGACATTTCCCGTTCGGCGAAGACTTGACGCAGTTGGGGAGAGGCCGAATCGCGGTTGAAACCGGGGCGTGCTGCCGCACAGATATTGGCGTAATTGAACAACTCGCGCCACGCGTGCCACGTATCCAGACGCACCAGTTGATCTGAGCCGATGAGCAGCGAGAGCGATGCCTGTGCGCCGGCATCGCGGCGCAGTTCGCGCAGCGTATCGACGGTGTAGCTCGGGCCTGCGCGCTCGATCTCGCGCGTGCTGACGATCAGTTGTGTGGCCGGTTGTGTGCGCGCCAGCTCTGCGGCGAGCGTTTCGGCGGCCAGACGCGTCATCGCCAGCCGGTGTCCGGCCGGGGTGCTGCCTTGTTTCTGCGGTTGCTGGCCCGCCGGCATCAGGATCAGTTCGTCGAGCGCCAGCGTGCGGGCGAAAAGCGCGCCCAGCGCGAGGTGCCCGGTGTGAATCGGATCGAATGTGCCGCCCAGTACGCCAATGCGCCGGATCGAACCGATTGAGCCGATCGAGCCGGCGGGCGACGTACCTGGCGTCTGCGGTGCTGCCACGGAAGAGAGAGTCATGCGCGGCTGGCCTTCACACCCACTCGCGGCGCACGAGGAAGTCGGTATAGAGCTTCGCCTCCGGGGTGTCCGGTTCGGGCTTCCAGTCGTAGTGCCATTTCACGATCGGCGGCATCGACATCAGGATGGACTCGGTGCGTCCGCCCGATTGCAGGCCAAAATGCGTACCGCGATCCCAGACCAGATTGAATTCGACGTAGCGGCCGCGGCGGTGTGCCTGAAAGTCGCGCTCACGCTCGCCGTATGGCATGCCGCGGCGGCGCTCGACGATCGGCACATAGGCGTCGAGGAACGCGTCGCCCACGCTTTGCATGACGGCAAAGCCGGTCTCGAAGCCGCCCCCGGAGAAGTCGTCGAAGAAGATACCGCCAATGCCACGCGGCTCCTGACGGTGCTTCAGATAGAAGTATTCGTCGCACCACGCCTTGAAGCGCGGGTACCACGCCTTGTCGAAAGGATCGAGCGCGTCTTTGCAGGTCTGGTGGAAATGCCGGCAATCCTCTTCGAACGGATAGTACGGCGTGAGGTCCATGCCGCCGCCGAACCAGAACGCGGGCAGTTCGCCGGGCGCGGTCGCAATCAGAATGCGCACGTTGAAGTGCACGGTCGGGCAGTACGGATTGCGCGGATGCAGCACCAGCGAGACGCCGAGGGCTTCGAAACCGCGCCCGGCCAGTTCGGGGCGCGAGGCGCTGGCCGAGCCCGGCAGCTTATCGCCGACCACGTGGGAGAAATTCACGCCGCCGCGCTCGAAGAAGTTGCCGTCGTCGAGCACGCGGGTACGGCCGTCACCACGCAGAGCGCCGTCGGCCGGGCGTTGCCAGTCGTCGGCAAAGAAGCGTTTGCCGTCGAGACGCTCAAGCGTCTCGACAATGCGGTCCTGAAGCCCGAGCAGATAAGTTCGCACCGCGCCGGTATCCGGCGTCGGTGCGGCGTCTTGCGCTGTCATTCTGAGACGTCCCCATGCGTGGTAATAACTGCGATTGTACCGGCAGCCACGCGTTCGGGGGCACGACGGGGCGGCAAACGGCCTCGCCGAATGCCGCCCGAATGACCTGTATCAAGCCCCGGTGATCAGGGCGTTGGCGCGTTGGGGAGCGGGTTCGCCGGGGCTGCGCCGCCTGCGGCAGGCGATGCGGGCATTGCGCGGCCGCCGGTGTCGCCGGGCGGCGGCATGAAGATCTGGCGCGGTGCGGGCACTGGCCAGTGGGCGATGCCGCCGACCTCGGCAATCGCCTGATTGGTATCGAAGTACACCTGCCAGTAATCCTTGTTGTGGCAGTACGGACGCACCGCGAGCATCGGTCCGGCCGGCGTGAATTCGAGAATCACGACGTCTACGGCGGGGGTGCTCATCACGTTCGGAATCTGTGCGATGCGTGCCTTCAGGCGCGCAATCGCGTCCTGCACGTCGACCGTGTGCGCGAGTTGTGCCTTCAGATCGACGCGGCGAAAGGCGTTGGCGTCGTACACCGTGATGTTGTCGCCGAAAACCTTCGTGTTGCCGACATACACGCGCAGATTGTCGGCGGTCGTGAGCGTAGTAACGAACAGACCGATCTCGTCGACCACACCGGTCACGCCGCCCGCACTGATCATGTCGCCGGTCTTGAACGGGCGCAGCACGATGAGAAAGATGCCCGAGGCGAAATTGGATAGCAGTCCGGACCATGCGGCGCCGATAGCAATGCCGGCGGCGGCGAGCAGGGCGGCGAACGAGGTCGTTTCGATACCGCAGACACTGAGGATGGAAATGATCAACGCGATACGCAAGGCGATGCGTAGCGTCGATTCGGTGTAGCGAACGAGGGTGGGATCGATGGCCCGGCGGGTCATGGCGGCACGTACGAGCCGGGCAACCACGTTGATGACGATGCCGCCGACAATCCAGATGACGATGGCCATCGCGATCTTCAGGCCGAACGGCACCAGGTAATCGTTGACCAGTTTGTCGAGATCAAACATGTAAGTCTCCGTCGAGCGAGGGTCTGTCGGGAAAACTGTATGGACTCCGCCGGGATTGGCCGGATGCGCGAGCCCCCATGAGGCGAATGAGGCCAGTGAGGCCAGTGAGGCATGAGTGACGGCACCACGCGGTGCCAGCGTGCCAACTTGCCGGGCGCTTGTCAATCGCGGCAGCGCAGCATGGCTTCATGGCGGCGAGCCCCCGCCCCATAAGACGTCGCCCAAATGACAACGGCCCAGAGGACTTGATGTCCCCCGGGCCGTGGCAGACCGGTTACGCACCTGACGGCGAGCCTTCAGGTGCCGCCGGCCTTACTCCGGTTTGCGCGCCAGCGCGCGGTTACCGATGTCGTGGCGATACTGCATGCCGTCGAAGCTGATCTGGTTGACCATCTGATACGCCACGCTTTGGGCGCCACGCACGGTGTCGGACAAGCCAACCACGCACAACACGCGTCCGCCGGTAACGGTGAGCACGTCGTTTTCGAGCTTGGTGCCGGCATGGAACGTTACGCAATCGGCAGTCTCGGCCGGCACTTCGGAGATCCGGTCCCCCTTGCGCGGGGTGTCGGGATAGCCGTGAGCAGCAAGTACCACGCCCAGGGCGTAACGTCGATCCCAATCGAGTTCGACCTTGTCGAGCGTGCCGGCAATGGCGTGCTCGACCACCACCGAAAAGTCGCCTTTCAAACGCGCCATGATCGGCTGCGTCTCGGGGTCGCCCATGCGGCAGTTGAACTCGAGCGTCTTGATATTGCCTTGCGCGTCGATCATCAGGCCCGCGTACAGGAAGCCCGTGAAGCGAATGCCGTCGGTCTCCATGCCGCGCACGGTCGGCAGAATGATCTCGCGCATCACGCGGGCGTGAATCTGCGGCGTGACGATCGGCGCGGGCGAATAGGCGCCCATGCCGCCCGTGTTCGGGCCTTGATCGTTATCGAGCAGACGCTTGTGATCCTGCGAGGTGGCCAGCGGCAGCACATTTTTGCCGTCGACCATCACGATGAAGCTGGCTTCCTCGCCTTGCAGGAACTCTTCGATCACGACGCGGGCGCCGGCATCGCCGAGCTTGTTGTCCGCAAGCATCATGTCCACGGCGTTATGCGCTTCTTCGAGCGACATCGCCACGACCACGCCCTTGCCGGCGGCCAGACCATCTGCCTTGATGACGATCGGGGCGCCCTTCGCGTCGATATAGGCGTGCGCGAGCGCGGCGTCGGAGAACGTTTCGTAGTCGGCCGTGGGAATGCCGTGGCGCTTCATGAACGCCTTGGCGAAGTCCTTCGACGATTCAAGCTGCGCGGCTTCCTTTGTCGGGCCGAAGATCTTCAGACCGCGCGCGCGGAAAATATTGACGATACCGGCGGCAAGCGGCGTTTCCGGGCCGACCACCGTGAGTGCGATACCCTCGCGCACGGCGAATTCGGCGAGTACGTTCGGATCGCTGATCGGCACGTTGCGCAGGCGCTCGTCGAGCGCCGTGCCGCCGTTGCCCGGTGCGACATAAACCAACTGAATGCGGGGCGATTGGGCAAGCTTCCACGCCAGCGCGTGTTCGCGCCCGCCCGATCCGACAACCAGAATTTTCATCTTATTCCTCGATGACGGCGTTGGTGAATACTTCCTGCACGTCGTCGAGGTTTTCGAGCGCGTCGAGCAGCTTTTGCATCTTTACGGCGTCTTCGCCGGTGAAGACCACTTCCGTTTGCGGTTTCATCGTGACTTCCGCGACTTCGGCCTTCAGACCGGCCGCTTCGAGCTTTTCCTTCACGGCCTGGAGGTCGTTCGGCGGGCAGACGACTTCAAAGCTGCCGTCGTCGTTGGTGATCACGTCGTCGGCACCGGCGTCGAGCGCCACTTCCATCAGCTTGTCTTCCGGGGTGTCCGGCGAGAACAGGAATTGACCGCAATGCGTGAAGAGGAAGGCCACCGAGCCATCGGTGCCCATGTTGCCGCCGAACTTGGAGAAGGCATGACGCACTTCCGCCACGGTGCGCACGCGGTTATCCGTCATGGTGTCGACGATCACGGCAGCACCGTTGATGCCATAGCCCTCGTAGCGGATTTCTTCGTAGTTCGCGCCGTCAAGGCCGCCAACGCCGCGATCGATCGCGCGCTTGACGTTGTCCTTGGGCATGTTGGCGTCGGCCGCCTTTTCCACGGCCAGACGCAGGCGCGGGTTGCTGTCGGCGTCGCCGCCGCCCAGACGTGCCGCGACCGTGATTTCCTTGATCAGGCGTGTCCAGACTTTACCGCGCTTGGCATCTGCCGCAGCCTTCTTGTGCTTGATGTTGGCCCACTTGCTATGACCCGCCATGAATTTCTCCGTCGTGCCGCGCTGTGCGGCGAAGTATGCTCTGCCGGCCTGCGCAGTGCGGCGCGGCCGACCTTTGAAACGGGAGCGCCCGCCACCCCTGGGGTCGCGGGCGCCGATTGCCCAATCGCCCCGCGGGTTTGCCGGAATCGTCTCGATCCCGTCGGTCCCATCCGTCCAGCATTTCGGGCCGGGGCAGTCCGAGCGGCAACCTGCCGCTATAATCGGAGGCAATTTTATCATGCCGCCGCACCGTGCCACGGGTGTTTGCTGCGCCGTGTCACGAGCCCCGCCGCGTCCACCGCCGAGGTCTCTCATGCCCCAGAAGCCCGTGCCGCCGCAGGCGCCGCCGCAAGCGACGTCAGCCATCTCTCCTTCCACAGCCCCCGCGACTGCTGCGATAGCCGCCAGTTCCGCTCACGCCCCCGGTGAACAGCTTGTCATCGCCCGCAACGATCAGCATGTTCTCGGCCTGCTGCCCGCCATGGGCAATCGGCACGGCCTGATCACGGGCGCCACGGGCACCGGCAAGACCGTCACGCTGCAAGTCATGGCGCAAGCGTTCTCCGACATCGGCGTGCCCGTGTTTCTCGCCGATGTGAAAGGCGATCTGACCGGTATCACGCAGCCGGGCGTCGAGACCCCCAAGCTCAAGGAGCGCATTGCCAATCTCGGCTTCGAAACCCCCGACTGGCACGGCAGCCCGGCCACGCTCTGGGACGTATTCGGCGAGCAGGGCCACCCGGTGCGCGCGACCGTCTCCGATCTCGGGCCGCTGCTGCTCTCGCGCCTGCTCGGTCTGAACGAGACGCAGACCGGGGTGCTCAATCTCGTCTTCAAAATTGCCGACGACAACGGACTGCTCTTGCTCGACAGCAAGGACCTGCGCGCCATGCTCCAGCATGTGGGCGATAACGCGTCGAGCTTCACCACGCAGTACGGCAACATTTCGGCCGCCTCGGTCGGGGCGATCCAGCGCGGGTTGCTCACGCTGGAACAACAAGGGGCGGACAAGTTCTTCGGCGAGCCGATGCTCAATATCGAAGACTTTATGCAGACAGACGCGCAAGGGCGCGGCATCGTCAACATTCTTGCGGCCGACAAGCTGCTCGCCGCACCGCGCATCTACGCCACCTTCCTGCTCTGGCTGCTTGCCGAGCTGTTCGAGCGACTGCCGGAAGTGGGCGATCCCGACAAGCCGAAACTCGTCTTCTTCTTCGACGAAGCGCATTTGCTGTTCAACGAGGCGCCCAAACCGTTGCTCGAACGCATCGAGCAGATGGTCCGATTGATCCGTTCAAAAGGGGTTGGCGTGTATTTCGTGACGCAAAACCCCGTCGACGTGCCCGACACGGTGCTTGGCCAGTTGGGGAATCGTGTGCAGCACGCGTTGCGCGCTTATTCGCCGCGCGATCAGAAGGCGGTGAAAGTGGCGGCGCAGACCATGCGCGCGAACCCGGCGCTCAACATTGAAGCGGTGATCGGCGAGTTGGGGGTGGGCGAGGCGCTGGTGTCGTTGCTTGACGAGAAAGGGCGTCCTGCCGTGACCGAGCGGGCGTATATCACGCCGCCGGCTTCGCGCATCGGCCCGATCACGCCGCAGGAACGCGCAGCGCTGATGGCCTCGTCGCTGGTGGCGGGCGTGTATGAAAACGCGGTGGATCGCGAATCGGCCTACGAAAAGCTCGTCGGGCGCACGCAGACACGGCAGTCCGACGCGCCGGCGACTGCCGGAGGCACTGCGTCGCCGGACGGCGGCGCAGCATCCGGCGGCGGGTTGCTCGATACCGTGAAGGACTCGCTCGGTGGCCTGCTGGGCGGGGCGGGCGGCTCGCGCCGCAAGGACACCGCCGTCGAGGCCATGGTCAAGAGCACGGCGCGCACCATCGGCAGTCAGTTGGGCCGGGAGATCGTGCGTGGCGTGCTGGGCAGCATTTTTGGCGGTAACAGGCGCCGGTGAGCGCGTCCGCCTCACGTAACGATAAGGAACAAGTCCGGCGATCGGCTGCTGACGATGCGCGTTGCACCTTGCAGCGAGTCGCCGGCACCGTCGCCTCTCACGGATTCCCCGCTATCTCATGTCGCTGAAATCGTCGCTGGATCCGGTGCGTACCGGTGTGGCCCACGACCCGCTGTGGCTGCGCGCCGCACCGCTCACGTTTCTCGCCTTGCGCTACGGTCTGGTGCTCGTTCTGCTGACGCCGCTGGCGGTCGTCATGCGCCCGCCGCTGCCGAAGACGGCCGCTGCGTGGGGGCATCTCGTCGTCATCGGTCTGCTGATTCAGGCGTTGTATTTCAGCATGACATATCTGGCGCTGCGCCTTGGCGTATCGGCGGGCAGTGTGGCGTTGATCACCTCGCTGCAACCGATTCTCGTGGCGTTGGCGGTGCCGCATCTGGTCGGCGAGCGCGTGAGCGGTCTGAACTGGATCGGACTTGGGCTGGGACTGGCCGGGGCTGCGCTCGTCATCGTGGCGCGCTCGGCGGTAGAGGCGACCTCGGCGGTGGGGTTGATCCTCACGTTCGTGGCGCTCGGCGCGATTACCTGCGGCACCCTCTACGAGAAGCGTTTCGGCGTGGGACAGCATCCTGTCACGTCAAATCTGGTGCAATACGCGGTGGGTTTCGCGGCTACGCTGCCGCTGGCGTGGTGGCTTGAGCCCATGCATATCCAGTGGAATTGGCAACTCGGCTTATCGCTCGTCTACCTCGTGATCGGCAATTCGATCGTGGCGATCTCGTTGCTGCTGGCGATGATCCGGCGTGGCGAAGCGTCGCGCGTGTCGGCGCTGTTCTTCCTCGTGCCGCCGTCGGCGGCGCTGGCGGCGTGGGTCATGGTCGGCGAGCATATGCCTGCGCTCGCGTGGGGCGGCATGGTGCTGGCGGCCATCGGGGTGGCAATGGCCACGCGGCGCAAGGGCCGGTCTCGATGACCAAGGGGATGCGATGCGGGATGCGGCACCCCGGCGAGGCCGGGGCGCCCGGTTTGCGCCCGAGAGAGGTCAGTTCTTGGTGCCGAACAGACGGTCGCCGGCGTCGCCCAGACCCGGAATGAT
The DNA here is from genome assembly GCF_001465595.2 of Pandoraea apista. NCBI lineage: Bacteria > Pseudomonadati > Pseudomonadota > Betaproteobacteria > Burkholderiales > Burkholderiaceae > Pandoraea > Pandoraea apista. The sequence continues at coordinate 1,409,809 of NZ_CP013481.2, forward strand.
GTAGGCGTGATCGTCCAGACGCTCGTCGAGCGATGCGACATACAGCTTCACGCCGGGATGCGCGTCATGCAATACCTTCACGCCTTCCGGCGCGGCCACGAGTGCGAGGAACGCAATGTTCTCTTCTGCCACGCCGCGCTTGCGCAGCACGTCCACGGCGTGCACGGCCGAATAGCCGGTCGCGACCATCGGGTCGCACAGAATGAAGCGGCGGTCGGCCACATCCGGCAGACGCACCAGATATTCGACAGGACGATGCTGCTCGTCGCGATACACGCCGATATGACCGACGCGTGCCGACGGCACGAGATCGAGCAGACCGTCGCTCATGCCCACCCCCGCACGCAGCACCGGCACGATGGCGAGCTTCTTGCCTGCGATGACGGGGGCGTCCATGGCGACCATCGGCGTGTCGATGCGCTCGGTCGTGAGCGGCAGGTTGCGGGTGATCTCGTAACCCATGAGCAGGGTGATCTCGCGCAACAGGCCACGGAACGTGCGCGTCGACGTTTCCTTGTCGCGCATGTGCGAGAGCTTGTGCTGGATCAGCGGGTGATCGCAGATAAAGAGATTCGGGAAGCGGGAGTCTTGTTTCATGGCGGCGATCTGAGGCTGGGCCGGTGTGGCCCGCATGGCCGCGATTTTAGCCGATGCGGCGGCTGCCGGTCCGGGTTTCGACGCCGCAGGCCGCAAATCTCAGGGCCATGTTCGCTCTGCGCGGGACAAAGCGGCGCTCGCGCGATTCCCTTAGAATCGCTGCAAGACGGCCGAACGGCCGCATTTTTCCAATGCTTCACTTGTCTTGAAGGCTGATCATGGATCTGGGAATCAAGGGCCGCACCGCATTGGTGTGCGGTGCGAGCAAGGGGCTGGGGCGCGCATGTGCCCAGGCGCTGGCCGAGGCCGGCGCGAATGTCGTGATCGTCGCGCGTACGGCCGGCGCACTGAATGCCGCCGCCGACGAGATTCGTGCCGCGACCGGCGTGAGCGTGACTGCGGTGGCTTGCGACATCACCACGCCGGAAGGGCGTGCTCAGGCGCTCGCGGCGTGCGGGCAGCCCGACATTCTCGTGACCAACGCCGGCGGGCCGCCGCCGGGTGACTTCCGCGACTGGCAGCGCGACGACTGGATTCGCGCGCTCGACGCCAACATGCTCACTCCCATCGAACTGATCAAGGCGACCGTTGACGGCATGATTGCGCGCGGCTTCGGGCGCATCGTGAACATCACGTCGTCGGCCGTCAAGGCGCCCATCGACATCCTGGGGCTGTCCAACGGCGCGCGTTCGGGGCTGACCGGCTTTGTCGCCGGGCTAGCACGCACGACGGTCGCTCACAACGTCACCATCAACAATTTGCTGCCGGGCGCTTTCGATACCGACCGTCTCGCGGGCACCATGAAGGCATGGGCCGACAAGAGTGGACAAACCCTCGACGAGGCACGCGCCAAGCGGGCCGCGGCGATTCCGGCACGACGCTTCGGACAGCCGGACGAATTCGGCGCAACGTGTGCGTTTCTTTGCAGCGCGCACGCGGGCTACATCACCGGGCAGAACGTGCTGATCGACGGCGGCGCCTATCCGGGCACGTTCTAACGCTTCAGGAATCGATTCAATGACTGTATCGACAGTACCGAAAGTGCGCATCGCGCTCATCGCGCATGACAAGAAGAAGGACGAAATTCTCGCCGTCGCGCGCGACTATGTCGACGTATTGCGCCAGTGTGAACTGGTGGCCACGGGCACCACGGGCGGACGTATCGCCACCGAGTTGGGGCTCGACGTCGAGCGCAAGCTCTCGGGGCCGCACGGCGGCGACCTGCAGATCGGCGCGCAACTCGCCGAGGGGCGTGTCGACATGGTGCTGTTCCTGCGCGACCCGATGACACCGCAGCCGCACGAGCCGGATATCAACGCGCTGGTGCGCGCCTGCGACGTGCACAATGTCCCGTGCGCCACGAATAGCGCTACGGCGCGTCTGTTACTCGAACAATTGATCGTACGTCTGGCGGCACAGCCGGCAGCGTAACGCCGACAATCACGACATCACCCCGGCAAAAGGGGGAAGGAGCGAGGATGACCAAGGCAATTCGCATCGAACAGAATGGCGGCCCCGAAGTGATGAAGTACGTGGACGTCGAAGTCGGTGACCCCGGGCCGGGCGAGGCGCGTGTGCGTCACAACGCCGTGGGTCTGAACTATATCGACGTGTATTTCCGCACCGGTCTGTACCCGCAGCCGCTGCCGGCCGGCCTGGGCATGGAGGCCGCCGGCGTGGTCGAGGCGGTGGGCGAGGGCGTAACGCACGTCAAGCCGGGCGACCGTGTGGCGTATGCGAGCCGTCCGTGCGGGGCTTACTCGCAGGCGCGCGTCATGCCTGCGGCGTCGCTCGTGCGTGTGCCCGACGCCATCAGCGACGATCAGGCTGCCGCGATGATGCTGCAAGGCATGACCGCGCAGTACCTGCTGCAACGCACTTACCCGGTCAAGGCGGGGGATACGATTCTCATTCATGCGGCAGCCGGGGGTGTCGGCCTCATTGTGTGTCAGTGGGCCAAAGCGCTTGGCGCGACGGTGATCGGCACGGTCGGCTCCGACGAAAAGGCGGCGCTGGCGCGCAAGCACGGCTGCGACCATCCGATCGTCTACACGCGAGAGAATTTTGTCGAGCGGGTGAAGGAGATCACCGGCGGCGAAGGGGTGCCGGTCGTCTACGACTCCATCGGCAAAGACACGTTCATCGGCTCGCTCGACTGTCTGCGCCCGCTGGGCACGATGGTGAATTTCGGCAGCGCGTCGGGCCCCGTCACACAGATCAATACGGCGGATCTCGTGTCGCGTGGCTCGCTGTTCTTCACGCGTCCGACGCTGTTCAATTACACGGCCAAGCGTGCCGATCTGGAAGCCTCGGCGAATGCACTGTTCGACGTGGTGGGCAAGGGCGCGGTGAAGATCGAGGTCAATCAGCGTTACGCGCTGGCCGACGTGGCGCAGGCGCACCGCGATCTCGAAGCGCGCAAGACCACCGGGTCGACGTTGCTCATGCCCTGACGGGCCGGTGCGGCAGGAAAACCGCAGGAAGAATGAAAAGGGACGCCTCGGCGTCCCCTTTTTTTGACGGCTGACGATGCTGCGAGCGGCCGGGCGAGACTCAGGCTCGCTGGGTGAAGACGTGGGCGCGGGCATCCTCGCGCACGTCGGCGGGCAGACGCTTGATGAGCCAATGCACGACCATACCGATCACAATGACGTCGTCGAGCAGGCCGAAGACCGGCACGAAGTCCGGAATCAGGTCGAACGGGCTGATCAGATACACCACGAGCAGCGCCAGGGCGGGCAGCAGCCAGCGCGGGCGGCGCGGATCGCGTGCCGCATGCCATAGCACTCTGAAATCGTGGCGGGCGACTTGCCATAGACGGAGAAAACGCTTCACTTGCAGGCTCCAGATACCGGTATGCTCGCGGGGTGAGGCGAGCATCTTCACTCAATCGGCGCAAACGTCGCTCAATATTCTATGAATATCTCGCAACTTGTTCTGATTATACGCATCGACGATAGGATGTGCCGGATAAGCTCGCGTACGCGCGATGCGTGACAATGGCTTTCGACAGCGCCGGACCAAGACGGTTTCATCGCTGGTTATTTCGTGACGAATTCCGGTGCGTTGCACCCGGTGATCCGTCGGCTTTCCCGGTTGCGGCAGGATCGGTGCAGCGGGATAATTTGCCGGCCGCCGTGGTCAATCCATTTTTCCCTTCGCGGACGCCTTCCAAACGCCATCATGACCGACGCTCAAGATCCGAAATCGCCGCAACAGCCGAACAAGCCCGAGTCCGATACGAGCAAGAGCGTGCCCCCATCTCAGACACCGCCAGCCAGCAGCGCTGGCGCCCCCTCTGCTTCCCCCTCACCATCCGAGGGAGCCTCCGAGTACTCCGAGTACGTAGCGCCGGCAACACCGGCGACACCGCGTCCGACGGGCAAGCCCGTTGCCGGTACCGCGGAAGGTTCGGGCGATATGCCGCCGAACCCCGACACGCTTACGCGCCCGGCCCATGCGGCCGAGTCCGAAGCGTCCGGCCACACGCAGGCAGAGACGGCGCATGCAGCGCAAGCCTCCACGCCGTCGCCGCAGGCAGCCACGGCCCAGGTGGCGTCTGACAGCAACCCCATTGGCAAGCCTGCGCCAAAGTCGACTGAGGATGTCAAGGCGGCTGGTGTCGGTAGCGCTGGCGGCAACATGGGGGCGACAGGGCACTCGACGGCAGGCACGACAGCACCCGGCGGCGCTACGCCAAGCGGTACCGGTGGCGCGGGCGGCGGCGAGCCGCCGCATCAACCCACATTCAGCCCCGGCGCGGCGCGTCCGGGCAGTCCATCGTCGATGGGCGGTCAACCGTCGTACTTGCAGGCGGGGGATTCGCCCTGGTCGGTACTGCGCCGGATCATGTCGGCACGGTTCCGTGCGTGGTATGACCGTGCGGGGCAGCGCATTACGCAGCGCACCCTGAAGATCGGCATTTCGGCGCGCATTTTCCATCCGGAGCCGGGCTCGAAGGGGTTGCGCAGCAAGACACTGCAATACCTCGAAGAGTCGATCGCCCACTGGGTGATGTCGCGCGACGTGCTGGTATTCATGATTCCGACCGTCGACACGCAGGGCCAACTGCACCCGAGTCATATCCGTCTGCACGATTACGCGAAGCATCTCGACGGGCTGGTGTTGCAGGGCGGGGCAGACGTGGCGCCGCTCACTTATTCGGAAGTGGCGACGCGCCACGAATGGCAGGGCGACCGCATGCGCGACATGTACGAACTCGAGTTGCTGCATGAGTTCGTGGAGCAAGGCAAGCCGATTCTCGGTGTTTGTCGCGGTTGCCAACTGATTAACGTGGCATTTGGCGGCACCCTGCATCAAGACATCGCAACCGATCTGCCCGAGGCGATTCCGCATGTCACCGAGACGTACGAACACAACCGTCATACGCTGACGTTCCCGGAGGGGTCGTCGCTTGCCCAGATGCTGGGGCCGGTCGACGTGCCGATCGTCAACTCGATCCATCACCAGTCGGTGAAGACACTGGGACGCGATCTGAGCGTAGAGGCGATGTGTGCGGAAGACGGCGTGGTCGAAGCCATTCGCTATCGCAAGGCGCCGTTCGTGATGGGGTTGCAATGGCACCCGGAGTTTCACCGGGCGGGCGGGCCGGAGTTTCTTGACTGCACGCCAGTCCTCGATAACTTCCTGCGCGCGGCGCGCGAGACACGTTTCTGATTGGCGTGCTGCGAGCGCAGCACTTCGGTTCAGGAGCGCCGGGCAATAAAAAAGGGCAGCCGCGAGGCTGCCCTTTTTACGTCAGGCGTACCGGAAAACTGCCCCGGTACTCACGCCGCTTTGCTTAGAAGCGGTGACGGATACCCGTGCCCACAACGGTTTGCGAGCTGGTCGACGACATACCGCCGGCAGCGCCGACACCGGCTTGGAGGCCCGTGCCTTCGTTGTCGGAGATGTGCTGGTACGAACCGGTCAGGTACACATCGGTGCGCTTCGACAGACGGTAGTCAGCTTGCAGCGTAACGGTGTGGAACTTCGGCTTCTGGTCCGTCGAATCTTGCTTGGCCATCGTGTACGTGTACGCGGCCGACAGCGAGACTGCCGGGGTCAGCATGTAGCGACCGTTGATTTCGAAGTTGTCGAACTTCAGACCATCGTTGTTGAACGAAACAGCGGTGCTGTTGTAGTTCAGGCCCGACAGACCTTGCAGTTGCGTGTGGGTGTACACCAGGCCGACCGTTGCCGGGCCGAAGGCGTAGTTACCACCGATACCCCAGACGCGTTGCTTCGATGCGTTGAACACCGAGTCACCGCCGTTCGACGTGTCGACTGCACCGCCGGTGTTGTTGCTACCCGGATTGCCTTGGCGCTCCAAGTAAGCAGCAGCCACCGTCAGCGGGCCGTTTGCGTAGTTCACGCCGGCGCTGAATGCACGGTTGTTGGCGAAGTCGCCAGCCTTGTTCGAGAAGCCATACAGGCCGCCGAAGGTCAGGCCGTTGTAGTTGGCGCTCGAGTACTTGACCGAGTTGTTCACACGGAACGAGTTGTTCGTGTTGTCGTTATCGTACGGGTGCGATGCGATCGTGCCGCCGAACGACGAACCATTCAGGGTCAGCGGAGCCAGGTAATCAACCAGCGAGTCGTACTGACGGCCGATCGTCACAGCGCCGAACTTGTCGTTCTGCAGGCCAACGAAAGCCTGACGACCGAACATGCGGCCGTTTTGGCCCGACGTGCCGTTGTTGATCGAGAAACCGTTTTCCAGCACGAAGATGGCCTTGTTACCGCCACCCAGATCTTCCGAGCCCTTCAGGCCCCAACGGCTCCCGTTGATCAGGCCGCTCGTTGCGCGGAAGTTCTTCGAGCCCGAAGCACCTGCCGTGGTGGTGGAGTTGCTCGTGTAAGCAATGCCAGCATCGATCAAGCCGTACAGCGTGACGCTGCTTTGTGCATGCGCGGCGGTTGCCGAGAACGCGCCGACAACGGCTGCGGCAAGAAGAGTTTTTTTCATGGTTTAAGCTCCAGTAACGTGACACGAATCGCAGAATTCGCGTGAAAACAGAACGCGGCGAAACAGAACATGTCGAGGTGACGGTTTGTCATTCGCGGACCCGATCAGGTATCGGCACTGTTCTGCTGACAGGGGGCAGTGTATGAGTGAGCGTTACTCGCGCCTATTTCAGAATCCGCAAGAATCTATTGCAGATACGAAAAGAATCCGTCGCATGCGCCGCAAAGCTTTGTGCAATAAGGGATTGGCTTGATTAAGCCTAGGCGAGAAATAGCGATGCAAGCGACGTGTGTTGCGCTTGGGACACAGTGTGCGGCACATGCGAACACGCGCGCGAAGCGTTGTCAGTGCTGGATTTGCGCGCGACACGCGTGGATTGATTTGGTTCCTGCGATGCGCAAACATGTCGCAGACGCTGCGCGCGCAAGCAATGCATCGAGCGATGTTGTGTTGTCGATGCCGTCGTGCGAATCGATTCGGTTCGATGTGCGGCGCCTCGTGATGGGAGGTGTCTGTATCGATGGGTACCGATGCGCATCTCAGGTCGCTGCCATGCGCATGTCATCAAACGAATCTATGCGCGCGCGATGAGGGAAATCCGAGATGTTGGCAAGCGAACGATGTCTGCGCGGTTCGAAAAAGCCCTTTCTTTGCGAGGTTTTACGGACTATTGCGAGTCGCCGAATAATTCATTGCGTCGAATGATGACAATGATTTTGGGAGCCAGACCTATACTACGTTCCGCGAGAAGTAGACTTTTGCGTTGAGTGAAAAGTCTCCAAACCTTGGCGCGGCCTCATCGGCCGCGCTTTTTTTTGTCCATGCGATTAGGTCCGCCCAATTGTTATGCGTAAAGCCCTGCGCTGAGGGCTTCGCCGCAATCGCGCACATGCGGAATGCGCAACTGTTTGAGCTTGCGATACAGTGATGCGCGACAGAAACCGAGCGTGCGTGCGGCGGCAGAAATGTTCCAGCGGTGTTGTGCGAGCGCTTGCAAAATGCGTTCGCGCTCGCTGTCATGACGAGTGCATTGCGCCTTCGGCGCGACGGGCAGATCGTGCGGCACGGATAGGTCAGCATCGGTTGTCTCGCCGACGCATTCGCCTGCCATCGCGGATGTCTCGCCACACGGCGTGTGCCCATGCGACGCCACCGCAAGTTCCGGCGGCAGATCGTCCGCATCCAACAGATTGCCGCTCATCACCGCGCACGCATAACGTAGTGCCGCGCGGAGTTGACGCAGATTCCCGGGCCACGCATGCGTGAGTAGGCACGAGAGCGCGCTGGGCGAGATACGCGCCAATGCCTGATCGGGCCGCAGTCCCGGCCATTCGTCGCATAACATGCGCGCGATCAGTTCGCGCTTGTCGTCGCGCTCGCGCAGCGTGGGCAGTGTGAGTACCCCTACGGCAATACGGTAGTAAAGATCTTCGCGGAAGGTGCCTTGCGCCACGGCGCGTGCGAGATCCTGATGGGTTGCGCAGATAAGCTGTACATCCACAGGTACCGCATGACTCGCGCCCAGCGGGGTGACTTCGCGCTCCGACAGCACGCGCAACAGCCGCGTTTGCAATGCGTGCGGCATATCCCCGATTTCGTCGAGGAAAAGCGTACCGCCGTCGGCCTGTTGCAATTTCCCTTTCATGCCGCCCGGCAACGCCCCGGAAAACGCTCCGCGCTGATAGCCGAACAATTCGCTTTCGACGAGATGTTCCGGCAGCGACGCCGTGTTGATGGCGACGAAGGCTTGCGCGCGCCGCTCACTGTAGGCGTGCAGTGCTCTGGCGAGAAACTCCTTGCCTGTTCCCGTATCGCCGAGAATCAGCACGGGCAGGCCGCGATCGATAAAGCGCTTGCCACGAGCGAGCAGATCGCGCATGCGGGCGTCGGTGCCGCACAGGTCGTCGATGGCAAGGTAGTCGGGGCGCATCTGACGCGCGGCGGCGGGGGCGGCCGGCACACGTGCGATGCGCTCTGCGAGGGCGGCGATGTTGCCGAAGGCGGTATTGGCACTGGCCGCGCCGGTGGTGCTGGCATGGCCGACAGGTCGAGCGGGGGCAGGCGCTACAGCAAGGTGAGCGGGCATGACTTGTCTCCTTCTCGTATCGGTACGAAAGGTCGCCGTCGGTGGCTTGTGGCCTGGCGTTTCCTGACGTCTCTTTTATGTCGCAGCCGGCTCGGGTGACCAACTGCCAATGCAGCATACGACTGCACAGTCATAACATCCAATACAATATTGATGCACTATTAATACCTTTGAGGCATTAAATGATTGAGCTGCGTCATTTCCAGTACTTCGTGGTGCTCGCGGAGACGCTGCATTTCGGCCGGGCGGCCCAGCAGTTGCATATCTCGCAGCCCCCACTGTCGCGTCAGATTGCATTGATGGAAGCGGAGTTGGGCGTGCTGCTTTTCGAACGCACGCGTCGCAGTGTCCGGCTGACGCGCGCCGGCGCGCGCTTTTATCAGGACGCGGTGGAGATTCTCAACTCGGTCGAACGGGCGCGGCGCAATGTCGTGGCGGCGAGCCGGGGAGAGGACGGCGCGATCACCGTCGGTTTCATGATGTCCTCGGCATACAACATCTTGCCTGCCCTGACGCGCACCTATGCGGCCGCGTATGCGCGCGTCGACATGAAGCTGGCGGAAACGCTCCCCAATTTGCTGGCCGAGGCGGTGCGTGCGGGGCAAACGGACGTTGGCATCATGTACCGACCGGAAGACCTTACCGGGCTCGATACGGCGACGGTGTTTCGCGAGGAGATGGTGGCGGTATTGCCGCGCACGCACGCACTGGCGAAGGCGCGGGTGCTCGACGCCTCGCAGTTGGCCGAAGAATCGTTCGTGAGCATTCCGCGTGAGATTGCGCCGCTGGTCTACGATCTGGTCGTCGACCATTGCCGACGCGCGGGGTTTTCGCCGCACATCCGGCTGGAAACCAATTTGCAGCAGACGATTATCAATCTGGTGGGCGAGGGCCTGGGCGTGGCGATGGTGCCGATGTCGATGAGCAGCGCGAGCGCGTCGGGCAACGCGGTCTTCAAACCACTGCGCAACGCGCCGGTAGCGGAGGTGGCGCTACTGTGGAGCCGCGACAATCACAACCCATGTGTTGCCACGTTTGTGGAGAACGCGCGAACGGTGTGGCGCGAAATGCAGCGCGCACCGGGCGCGCGGCTGGTGCCGGACAGGCCGGACACCAGCGTGAGGTAAATATGCCGGGCAGGCAGATGGACGCGAAATCGCAACCGCCGGCTGCGCACCGAGGTTGTCACAAAGTGCGACATGCGCGGAAATTCTGCGGCGCTGCCGGTTGACTAGGCTCGGTCGCCCAACACGGTGGCCCGGGTGAATGCTTCGATGTTATCCAGCAATGCGTCGAGGCGCTCACCCGCTTGTTTCACGTCGCCGGCAGCAATCGCCTCGGCGACTTCCGCATGCAGCCGCGCCATGGTTGGCAGGTCGGCCGCTTCCTTGTAGTGGTAGTACCAGAAGCGGCGTGATAGCCCGTGCATCAGACGCATCGCCCCTTCGGCGAATTCGTTTCGAGCCGCGACGAGGCACAACTCGTTGAACTCACGGTCGGCACGCACAAACTCCACATCCTTGCCGCTGCGGGCGGAACTCTTGAACTCTTTCGCCAGACGCGTGAAGTGCTCGCGTTGCTCCGTCGTGGCTTTTTTCGCAGCGCTTCTGGCAATTAGCCGTTCGACTTCGCGTCGCGTTTCCAGCAGGCGCAACTGCTTGGAGACGTCCATCGGAGGCACCAGCAGGCCACGCTGCGGCAACACAACGATCAAATGTTCCCGGGCCAGCCGCTGAATCGCTTCACGAATCGGTGTACGGCCAAAGCCTGTCATTTCGCTTAACTGCAACTCTGACATGGTTGAACCCGGGGCCAGTCGCAGCGTCACTATCGCTTCTTCGATCCACTCATACGCCATGTCGACCATTCGGCCGCGAGGGATCGCGCTTACTCGTTCATCGAGCGCTGCGGCTTCTGATTTCCCCGTCCGTCGGGGCGCCTTCTTTGTCGCCATTTGGTGAATGCCCAGAGCAAATTTTAATTGTATATCACTTGCTTTTGGCAATAGCGCCGACCTGTCCCGGCTTCCGTTGCGCCCCGACGCTACGGGCATTCCCGGTAGCCGTACGGCTTGCTACAGAGATCTAATGTGCTATTATTAAGCAACTAATATATTACTAAGATTGGCGGGATAAGCGACGATGGACATCATGCGGGAAGGAATTCGTCACGCCGCATTGCACGTGATCCCCGGCGGTCGTCACTCGATCCTGACGGAGAACCTCCGCGAGGTCGGCACAGTCATGCGCGATTTCCTGACACCGTACTGCGCACAGCCAAGACTACGACAGACTCCACGGGAGAATTCATGAGGATCGACGACTGCGTACACTTTTGTGCGCCTTCCCGGCTCATCATCGAGCTGGGTTATCGCCACAAACTTCCCAACCTTCTGCAAACGCTGGGCTATCGGCGCGGGTTGCTTGTGACCGATAGCTTCTTTGCAGAAGAAACACCCTGGGTGAACGAGTACGTGACGGCCTGTGAATGTTTGGGGGTGCATGTGGACGTCTACACCGGCGGTCAGCCCGACCCTACGACGGATCTCTGCGATCGTGCGACCGCCGAATTGCGTAATGCTCAGGGCGGCCAGTTACCCGACCATATCGTTTCGCTGGGAGGCGGCAGCAATATTGATCTGGCCAAGGCGTTGTGCGTCACGTTGGCTCAGGGCCGCCCAATTCGTGAGTTCGCAAGCGGCGTGGCACGTGATGCTCCCGTCATTGACCACATCGCCATGCCAACAACAGCCGGCACGGGGTCGGAACTCACCCCGGGGACTATTCTTTTCGATCCGGCGAACGGTATCAAGACTGCCGTGATGGACAATCGGCTACGTCCAGTCGTTGCAGCGATCGATCCCGAGCTTACATTCACTTGCCCGCCTAAGGTGACGGCCGAGTCCGGCATCGACGCCTTGACCCACGCGCTCGAATCGTTGGTCACGCTCGACTCCGATCGCTTCGATCGGAACGATGCCTTCGATCCCGGCTATAGCGGTCGCAACGGTCTGACCATGATCTTCGCGCGGGAGTCGATCCGGCTCGCCGTTGCGTATCTGCTTCGATGTTACGAAGACGGCAATGATGTCGAGGCGCGGGTTGGCATGTGCTACGCGAGCGTCTACGCCGCAATGTCTTATGGGAGCGCCGGGCTCAATGCCGTTCATGGCATCGCATACGGCGTCGCAGCGCTGACGCACAAGTCGCATGGGGCAACGAACGCCGTTGTCTTGCCGTATGTCATCGATGCGCTGCGCGAGTCACGCCACACCGAACTCCTGGAGGTGGCCCGAATGTTCGGCATCGAGGATAACGATGAAGTGCGGGCCGTCTGCGAATTGCCTCGAAAATTGCGCGAGCTCGTTGGCAAGCTCGGCATTCCCACCGATCTCAATGCCTTTGGCATTGCCCAGGAATCACTGAGCGATTTGCTCGTTGATTCGCTGGGGGTGACTCGGTTGGCCAAAGCATTCCCGGTAGGGAATATCGAAGAAAGCTACGCGCAGATCATCGACAACGCGTGGCGCGGAGGTCTTCGAGACGAGAAGACAGAGGAACGGACGGCAGCCCGATCAACGCGATTCCCATCGTTTCGATAGATCGCTGCCGCCGCGCAAAAAGACACCATTCACTATTCGGCCGGACACACCGGCCACTTTTGCGCCTTCATGTCTAATATGTTAGATGTCTATTAGAAAGATGTTCCGGAGGAGACACAAGCATGGATATGTCCGCAGCCGCGTCGCGGCTAGGTGTTGACGTCGCCGCACGTCTTGAGCGACTACCGATGACGCGCTATCAGCGAACGCTTTTCTCTATCATTGCCACCGCCTGGTTCTTCGATTCAATGGATCTCGGGTTGATGACATTTGTGCTCGGTTCGATCAAGGCGGAGTTTGGTCTATCCGCTTCGCAGGCCGGGCTGCTCGCTAGTTCCAGTTTTCTCGGCATGTTTGTCGGCGCTGCCACAGCAGGTCTTCTTGCCGACAAGTTCGGACGCAAGCCGGTTTTTCAAGTCAGCATGATCTTCTGGGGCGTGGGCAGTCTGATGTGTGGTTTTGCTCACAGTGCCGAGTCGCTGATGATGTATCGCGTGTTGCTCGGCTTTGGCATGGGTATGGAGTTTCCGATCGGCCTGTCGATGGTTTCCGAGATCGTTCCCGCCAAGAGTCGGGGCAAGTATGTGGCCATTCTCGAAGGATTTTGGCCCATTGGTTTCATCGCGGCAGGCGCGTTTGCATACTTCACGCTGCCGGTGATCGGATGGCGCGGTATCTTCATCGCGTTGGCGATTCCGGCTGTTTTCGTGTTCGTCGTCAGACGCATGGTGCCCGAATCGCCTCGCTGGCTGGAAGACACCGGGCGCATGAAAGAAGCGGCGGACGTGATGAATCACATCGAAGCCAAAGTGCAGGCAGCGTACGGTCGCAAGCTGCCCGAGCCGGTCATTGTGCCTGGCGCACGGCATCCGCAGACGAATCGGAAGGCGCTCTTTTCAGAAATCTGGCGCGGCGTGTACGCCAAGCGCACGGTCATGTTGTGGACCACCTGGTTCTTCGCGCTGCTGGGCTACTACGGTCTGACAACATGGCTGGGGGCTCTGCTTCAGCAGGCCGGCTACGAAATCACCAAGTCTGTGCTCTACACCGTCTACATCTCGCTGGCTGGCATCCCCGGCTTTCTCTTCTCTGCGTGGCTGCTTGAGAAGTGGGGGCGCAAGCCGACTTGCGCTTTGATGTTGCTTGGCAGCGCGGTCGCGGCTTATCTGTACGGTCAGGCGGCCGGCGCCAGGGCGCCGATCGAGCAACTGATCGCCACGGGGCTGCTGATGCAGTTCTTTCTCTTCGGCATGTGGTCTGTCCTGTACGCCTACACGCCGGAACTGTATCCGACCCGGACACGAGCGACGGGCTCGGGCTTCGCCTCATCCATCGGGCGTGTCGGTTCCCTCGCGGGTCCCTTCGCGATTGGCGTGCTGCTCCCGACCTGGGGGCAGGCGGGTGTGTTCACGATGGGAGCGCTGTCCTTTGTGATCGCCGCGCTTGCGGTGCTGCTACTTGGCGTCGAGACGAAGGGCCGTTCACTGGAGGATGTTTCGCACTGACACGAGGCTCGCGATTGATCTGCATTAATCCGGCGGGGCGCGGTCCCCGCCGCATGGAATCGGGGCATCGATCGAACCTGTCACCGGCACGTGCCGGTCAACGTGCCTTCTCCGGCGCCGACGCCGATTCCGCATCCCAGTCTCGCTTCCACTTGCCGAAACAGTGAACGGCGGCCGGTTGACTTTTATTTTAATGCAACTAATATATTAGTTGTGTATTTTGTAGTGTGCATCGATTCGGATACAGGAGACAAGCCATGGTGACAGAGCGTCAGTTGAAATTCAGGGAGCAATACAAGTCCGACATAAGCCCGATGTACAACGGCTTGTTACACATTGCGGTGATGTATATCGTGGCGATTGGTGCGGTCTGCTATGCCGTCAGCCGTTTGCAGAGTCCGACGTGGGAATGGTTCCTGATCCTTCCGGTCTTCCTGGCGGGTAATTTTGTCGAGTGGTTCATGCACCGGTTTGTCATGCACCGTCGTGTAGACGTCTGGGGCCTGCGCGAGATCTACAACCGGCACACACGTCAGCATCATCAGTACTTCACCGACCAGTTGTCGACTATCGACACGACGCGTGAGTTTCGAATCGTGTTCTTCCCGTGGCGTGTGCTAATGACATTGGGGGTTGGCGGCGGGGCCATGGGCTATATGACCTCGTGGATTTTGAACGATAACGCCGGCTGGATCGTGTTCCTGACCATGGTGGGCCAGTACGTCGTCTATGAAACATTCCACTATTGTTGCCACTGTCACGAGAACTGGTTCGTGCGCAATGTGCCGTTCATCAACACCATCCGACGTCACCACACTGCCCACCACAACATGGGCATCATGATGAAATACAACATGAATCTGACGTTTCCGATTGCCGACTGGTATATGGGAAGCAGCGATTTGCGTCGGGGCCTGATCGGCCATCTGTTCAATGGCTACAGCGAAAAGCACATCAAGAGCGAATTGAAACCGATCATCGCGAAGTTCAAGGACGATCATTCGCAAGTCACGCTGGACGGCCCGATGCTTACGGAGGAAGAGCGCAGGGTTATGACAGCCCGCTGACTTGTTGTGCACACCAGGCTCGCCCGGGGTGCACCGGTTCAGCGGGCGATAGACCGGGCTTGCCTCGTGCCTATCCCGTTCAAACGGAAGTCATAAGGACCGTGTCAGATCTCCAGAATCCCGGCAGCAACGAAACCACCGTCGACCGGCAGGATGTGGCCGGTGACATACGAGGCGTCGTCGGACGCGAGAAAGCTCACCGCCCCGGCGATTTCGCGCGGTTGCCCGTAGCGGCCGAGCGGCGTCGTCTCCGTGTAGTGACGGCGAGAGATGTCGGAGTGCAGCACCTGCGTGAGCGGCGTGTCGATCGGACCGGGCGCAACGCCGTTGGCGGTGATGCCGAACGGTGCGAGTTCGATGGCCATCTGACGGGTAAGGCCAATGACCGCGGCCTTCGACGTGCCGTAAGCCGTGCGCCCGGCGCTCGCCAGAATGCCCGCCACCGACGCCAGATTGACGATCCGTCCCCAGCGCTGTTCGCGCATCAGGCGTGCGGCATGTTGCCCGCACAGCAGCGTTCCCGTGAGATTCACGTTCATGACCTGATGCCAGTGATCGAGCGGATAGTCGAGAAACGGAAACGTTTTTGCAATGCCCGCGTTGTTCACGAGCACATCGCAGCGGCCGTGCCGTTGCGCAATCTGCGCGAAGCCGTCGGCAATCGACGCCGCGTCGCCCACATTCATTCCCAGCGCCCACGCTTTGCCGCCCGCAGCGCTTAGCTTCGCCGCCGTTTCGCTCGCCGCACCTTCATTCAGATCGGCGACAACCACGGTCATGCCGTCGCTCACCAATCGTTCGCAGATGGCGGCACCAATGCCCATGCCGCCGCCCGTTACAACTGCCACTTTCTCCGTCATGCTATGGACTCCTAAATTTATTAATTTCTACAGCACGGACCCCGCCGCCAGCAGCGCGGCGGAGCCCGTCGGTGATACCGAGAATCGTGAGTGGAGGGGTCTTACTTCAGGAAACCGATCGAGATCCAGGGAATGAAGACCACGATAAGCAGCGCGATAAGCAGTGCGCCCATGTAGGTCCACATCCGGTTGAACACCTTGTCCGGCGATGTCTTGCCAATGGCGCACGCCGCATAAAAGCCCACACCGAGCGGCGGTGCGAACAGTCCCATGCCCATCGACAGAATCACGACCATGGCGTAATGCACATCGTGAATGCCCAGCGAGCGGGCGACCGGAAACAGCAGCGGACCAAACAACACGATGGCGGGAATGCCTTCCAGCACGCTGCCCAGCACAATGAACACCACTACCGAGATGAGCAGGAAGCCGATCTGTCCGCCCGGCACGCCATGCATCAGCCCGACAAGCTTGGCCGAGAAGCCCGATTGCGTGAGGGCCCACGCCATGGCCGTCGCCATGCCGATGATGAGCAGGATCGCACCGGAGAGTGCCGCCGTTTCCGTCAGCAGCGGATACAGACGTTTGAAGTTCAGGTGCTTCTTGAAGGCGTGCACGAGAAGACCGATCACGATCGTGTAGGCGATACCGACCGTAGACACTTCGGTGGCCGTGGCGGCCCCTTCGATCACCGCCGTGCGAATCAGAATCGGCAGCGCGAGGGCAGGCAATGCCACGATGAATGTCTTACCGATCACGCTCCACGGCGCACGGCGTGCCGCGCTCGGGGCTTCCTTGCGCGAGCGGGCGAAGCACACCACGACGATGGCGAGCGTGGCGATCACGGCAGGCAGCAAGCCGCCGACAAAGAGCGCGGTAATCGATACCCCGCACACCGCACCGATAGTGATGAGCACGAGACTTGGCGGGATCGTCTCCGTCATGGCGCCGGTTGACGAAAGCAGCGCCACGAGGTCTTCCGGTTTCGACCCGCGCCGTTGCATCTCGGGGAAGAGCGCGGGCGCGACGGCCGCCATGTCGGCAGCCTTCGAGCCAGAGATGCCCGAGACCAGGAACATGGCGCCAAGCAGCACGTATTGCAGACCGCCTCGCACGTGGCCGAGCAGCGAGGCCATGAACTCGATCAGGCTGCGAGCGAGCCCGCTCATCTCGATCAACGCACCGAGCAGCACGAACAGCGGCACCGACAACAGAATGAGGCCCGACATGCCCTCGTCCATGCGGCTCACGACAATCTGCAACGGCGCGTCGGTCACGAGCGCCAGATACGCCAGCGTTGCCGTGCCGAAGGCGAAGGCAATCGGAATCCCCCCCGCCACGCAGGCGCCGACGATCAGCACGAAGAACACCAGCAGGTTGTAGTTGCCCATCGCAATCAGCGCGGGGCGGCCGAGCCAGAGCGCCGCGCCCAGCGCCGCGACGAACAGCACGCCGAGACCGAACTGACGCAGCGTGGAGCACCGCGCCATGCGCGAGATCGCGGCGATGAGCATCAGCGCCGCGCCAACCGGCAACGCGGCAGCGCGCAGGCCGTCGGGGATTTCCAGCGCGGGCGTGGTGATGTCCATCTGTTCGATGGCATGCGTGTACGCAGGCATGATGATGAGAGCGACGAACACGCAGACCGTGAGCGCAGCCATGGTCTGGAACCAGTCCCGCCACGCCGCCGGAAGTTTGTTGACGATGGCGGAAAGACGCATGTGCTCACCCCGGTCGAGGGCCAGCACCGCGCCAAGCATCGATAGCCAGATGAACAGGATCTGCGCCAATTCGTCCGACCAGGTGAGGGGATTGTCGAACCCGTAACGCGAGATCACGCCCGCGAGCAGGATGAGAGTCTCCGCCACCACCAGCAGCACGGCAGCCGCTTCGGTGACTTTCATCACCGCGCGGTTGACATGGCAGAAGAGGCGGGCGAGCGCGTGCGTCGGCTCGGCCGTCATCGTCAACGTTTCCATTTACGCGAGCTTCCCGGTGTACTTTTCCAACACGCTCCACGCCTCGTCGCCGAACTTCTTGTGCCATTCGGCATAGAAACCGGCCGTGCGGAGCTTCTCGCGGAACTGCTCGTTGTTCGGTGCGTTGAACACGAGACCTTTCTGCTTGAGTTCGGCCATCACGCCGTCGTTGAGCTTGCGCACATCGTCGCGTTGCGCCATGGCTGCCGCGTTCACATTGGCGGTCACGATCGCCTGCAAGTCCTTCGGCAACTTGTCCCACTTCTGCTTGTTGGCGAGGAACCAGAAGCCGTCCCACATATGGTTCGTCATCGACACGTACTTCTGCACTTCGTACAGCTTCGCCGTGGTCAGCAGAGCAAGCGGATTTTCCTGTGCTTCGACGATATGCGTCTGCAAGGCCGAGTACACCTCGGCGAAGTTGATCGACGTGGGCGACGAGTCGAACGCGCGGAACATCGACGTCCACAGCGGGCTCGTCGGCACACGGATCTTCAGGCCCTTGAGGTCGGCCGGCGAATTGATCGGACGGCTGCTCGTCGTGATCTGGCGATATCCGTTTTCCCAGATCTTGTCGAACGCGAACACCGACGTCTTGGCGATCTGGCCACGCACGTGCGCCCCGAGGTCGCCGTCCATCGCTGCCCACACCTGACCGTAATCCTTGAACGCGAAGCCCACGCCGGAAATCTGCGCCGAGGGCACCAGCGTGCCGAGAATCAGCGGCGAGAGCGTGAAGAAGTCGATGGCGCCCGAGCGGATCTGGCTCAGCATGTCGCTGTCGGTGCCGAGCTGGTTATTCGGGTAGATCTGGAAGTCGATACGGCCCTTCGACTGCTCAGCAATTTTCTGCGCCATTTCTTTGGCGCGAATGTTCATCGGATGGCTGATGGGGAGGTTGTTGGCGAACTTCAGCGTGAATTCGGCGGCGCGGGCCTGCGTCTGATACAACCCCGTGGCGGCAGCGGCCGATGTGGCGGCCACAACCTTGATGAAGTGGCGGCGATCCATGTTGCTCATACTGCATGTCTCCTGATTATAGGTTTGGTGACTGCGTCTGAAGCACGAGGCGTGCGGCGTATTGCCCTGCAACGTCCCGGCCCACTCGGAGTGCAAACGTGATGCGGCTCGCAAGTGGCTTGGCTATCTTACGCAAGTCGAATGCCAGATCGCGGTCCCAACGGGAAAACCCTTACGTTGTTAAGCACTAGTGAAATCCCGTGTCCGATGCATTGCATCGCGCTCCTTTCTTTTATCTGGCGGAACCCGGCGCGATGCCGCCCCGGCGTCGCAAAACGGGTTTGCTGCATCTGCGACGGGGGTCGGATCCGTGCTTGCGCGGGGTGATACACCTGTCGCATTTCTCGCGCGCCCTGCTACACCTGTCGCAGGGCGTCGGCAGGCAAGATGCGACAGGTGTTGCAGGGCGCTGGCGCGGGACAGTCGTGTTGCAGCACAGCAAATTCGCTTCACCCGAGCGGCATCCGAATTCACTTGATGGCGCAATACGTACGGCTTTACGCTTACGTCAATTGCGAGAGCGCCAAAAGCGCGAGTGTCGCAATCGAGACGCAATGAGCAGGGAATGCCGTTGGCGCTTCATCAAGGGGAGATGCGCGCATGTCTGGCATCGAAATTGCTCACCGGAGTCTGGATGACCCCAATTTTCCGGAGACACTTCATGGTTGCTGCATGCCTTACCGGCTGGGCCCACTCCCAGTTCGGAAAACTCGATAACGTCGATGCCGAAGTTCTGCTGGCCGATGTTGCCCAAGCTGCGCTCGACGATGCGGGCCTTGCGCCCGAACAGATCGATTCCATTCACGTCGGCACTTTCAACGGCGGTTTTCTGTATCAGGATTTCCCGTCGTCGCTCGTCTTCAACCGAATTCCCGGCCTGCGCTTCAAACCCGCCACACGTTACGAAAACGCCTGTGCGACGGGGTCGGCTGCCGTGCATGGCGGACTCCAATCCATCGAAGCGGGTAAGGCCACGCACGTACTCGTGATCGGCTTCGAGAAAATGACCGAGCTGGCTACGCCGCAGGTCGGCGAGGTGTTGCTCAAATGCTCCTACGCCCGGGAAGAGGCTGGCATTCCGGGGGGCTTTGCAGGGGTGTTCGGCACCATTGCGCAAGCCTACTTCGACCGATATGGCGATCAATCCGATGCACTCGCGCGCATTGCGGCGAAGAACCACCGCAATGGTTCGGTCAATCCTTATGCGCACATGCGTCGCGATTTCGGTTACGACTTCTGCCGCAACGTCTCTGAGAAAAATCCGTTCGTTGCCGGGCCGCTCAAGCGTACCGATTGTTCGATGGTGTCCGACGGCGCTGCGGCCCTCGTGATCTCGTCTGCCGATGTGGCGCGCACGATGCCCAAGGCCGTAGGATTTCGTGCGGCGGTGCAGGTCAACGACTACCTGCCGCTCTCGCGTCGCGATCCCCTGGCCTTTGAAGGCGGTCAGCACGCGTGGCGTCAGGCGCTGGGCGTTGCCGGCCTCTCGCTCAAAGACCTGTCGCTGGTCGAAACGCACGACTGCTTCACCATCGCCGAACTCATCGAGTATGAGGCGATGGGGCTCGCCAAGCCGGGGCAGGGCGCGAATGTGCTGGCCGAGGGGCTGACCGAGAAGAACGGTTTGCTGCCGGTCAATCCATCGGGCGGGTTGAAGGCGAAAGGCCATCCGGTGGGGGCGACGGGCGTGTCGATGCACGTCATGGCGGCCATGCAACTCACAGGCACTGCCGGCGAGATGCAAATCCCCAACGCGAAGCTCGCGGGCGTTTTCAACATGGGCGGCGCGGCAGTGGCGAACTACGTGAGCATTCTCGAAGCGCGCTGATCCATTGCGCGACAGCGTGTCAGGCGGGCTGCCCGGCGTTGGCCGGGCAAGACAGACAGCAAGACTGAGAAAGAAGAAAGAGGAGACGAGCGAAATGCTCAAGAAGGTCATGAATCTCGGCCGCCTGCTGGCCGACGTTGCCCGGCGTCATCCCGATGAGCCCGGCGTGATCATCGGCGAGACGGTCAGCACATGGGGTGAGATCGACGCCCGCGTGAATGCCGCCGTCGAAGCCTTGCGCAAGCTGGGGGTGGGCAAGGGCGACAAGCTGCTGGTGCATTCGCGCAATAACCTGCCTATCTTCGAGAGCGCGTGGATCGCCTTTCGGCTGGGCGCGATCTGGGTGCCTACGAACTTTCGCATCACTGCGCCGGAGGCCGCGTATCTGGGCCAGTCGAGCGGTGCGTGCGTGATGATCTACGACGCCGGCTTCGAGGGGCATGTCGATGCGGTGCGGGCTGCGTCGCCTGCATTGCGGCATGTGATAGCGCTGGGCGCGCCGCGTGCCGGCGAGCTGCACTACGAGACCCTCGTGGCTGAGCATCTCGGCGCCCCGGGCTACGAGGCAGAAGTCGAGTACGAAGATCCTCTGTGGTTCTTCTACACGTCGGGTACGACCGGGCATCCGAAGGCGGGCGTGCTCTCCCACGGGCAGATGGCTTTTGTCGTGACCAACCATCTGGCCGATCTGATGCCCGGCATTACCTACCGCAGCCGCTCAATGGTGGTGGCGCCGCTCTCGCATGGCGCGGGCATTCACGCCATCGTCAATACCGCGCGCGGGGCGGCGAGCGTGCTGCTGCCGGGCGAGAAGATGGATGCGGAGCAGGTCTGGCGGGCCATCGAGCGTCATCGCGTCGACAACATGTTCACGGTGCCGACTATCGTGAAGATGCTGGTCGAGGACCCGGCCGTCGACCGTTACGACCATAGCTCGTTGCGTTTCGTGATCTATGCCGGGGCGCCAATGTACCGTGCCGATCAGAAATACGCACTGCAAAAGCTGGGCCGGGTGCTGGTTCAGTACTACGGGCTGGGCGAGGTGACGGGCAACATCACCGTATTGCCGCCGTGGCTGCACAGTGAGGACGACGACGCTCCCGACGCGCGCATCGGCACCTGCGGCGTGCCGCGCACCGGCATGGAGGTGGCAATTCTCGACGAGCGCGGCGAGCGTCAGCCGCCGTTCGCGTCGGGCGAGATTTGCGTGCGCGGGCCGGCCGTCTTCATGGGGTATCACAACAACCCGGACGCGAACGCCAAGGCGTTCAAGAACGACTGGTTCCACACCGGAGACCTCGGTCATGTGGATGCGCAGGGCTTCCTGTACATCACCGGGCGAGCGTCGGACATGTACATCTCGGGCGGATCGAACGTCTATCCGCGCGAGATCGAGGAAGCGTTGCTCACGCACCCGGCCGTTTCCGAGTGCGCGGTGCTCGGCGTGCCCGACCCCAAATGGGGCGAGAGCGGGCTCGCGGTGGTGGTCGCCCGGGAAGGCATGGCCGCTCAGGCCGATGAACTGCTCGGACATCTCGAAGCGCGTATCGCCCGCTACAAGTGGCCGCGTCGCTTCGTATTCTGGAGTGCCATGCCCAAGTCGGGCTACGGCAAGATCGTGAAGAAGCAAATCAAGACGATGCTCGAAGAGCAAGGAGACTATCGACTATGAAACCTGCGCTTTCACGGATCTATCGGCATGCAGGCGCCCCCACGTTACCCCGTGTGGAAGACTGCGTGTTGAGCGGGCAGCACGAACTGCGCGTGACGATCCGGTCTGGTGCGAATCTCGGCGAGGCCCTGCGCGCGGCGTTATCCCGCTATGCGTACGGCGGCGGCGTCGGCCGTTTCTGCGCGGGTACCGCGCGAGGTCTGCGGTATCACATGATCGAGAACACCGCAGACACGGAGCGTCCCTTCGGTTATGGGGCGCCGGTCGACGAAACCCGGGAAGTGGATCTGATCGGCGGCGCAATCACGGTCGGCCGCACAGCCGACGGTGCCACGCTGTTGCATTGCCATGCGGGGTTTTCCGATCCGTCGGGCGAGTTGCACGGCGGTCATCTGATTCTCGATCACACCTGGGCCGGCGACGAGCCCGTGGTAATTCGGCTGTGTTTGTTCGAACACGGCGGATACGTGACCGCAGACGACGAGGAGACACGCTTTCATCTGCTCCATCCGGTTGCCGGAGGTCTCTCATGAGCGCAGCACTGGATGTTCCGGTCGCCATCGAGAACGGCACACTGGGCAGGTTGGTCGTGGCGCGTCTCAAGCCGAATCAGGATCTGACGGAAAGCATCGAAGCGCTGTGCGCAGAGCACGGCATATCGCGCGCCATCGTGCGCGGCGCAGTGGGCAGTCTGATCGATGCACGTTTGGCGTTCCGCGCAGGTGATGGCTGGCGTGAGCAACTGGTGAGCGGCCCGGGGGTGGAGATTCTCAACGTGTTCGGGGAGGTCGATGTCCGGCCCGACGCCGCGCATGCGCTGCCCATGCTGCACGGCATGGTGGCGGACACCGACGGGCGCATGTTCGCCGGGCGCTTCGTGCGGGGAGGGAACCTCTCGTTCATCACTATCGAAGTGACGTTGCAGGAGTGGTTGCCAGCGTAGCGGCGGTAGTTGAGATTGCGCGTGAGACGAGTGGGGAGTCCAGGGACTCCCCATTTTTTCGTCGGCGTTGCGCTTGGCGTTCAGGTGTCGCCGGCGCTGCGCAGGAAGGTTTCGATAGCCGCGACCAGCGCGAGGGGCGTCTCGTTCATCGGATAGTGGCCGGCGTTACCGAGGACTTCGAGACGGGCATGCGTGTAGCGGCGCAGATACGTTTGCGTCATGAGCTCGGTGTTGAACACGGGATCGTGTTCGCCGATCAGCACCTTGACCGGCAGCGCGCTGTGAATCTCGTCGATGAAGTCCGTGTCGGCCCAGGCGTTGAAATAGGCGGCGAACGCCTGAGCAGACGAATGCGTCGCCGAGTATTGCGCCTTCCATTCGATCCATGACGGCGGCAAGCGCTCGCCGGTACTGCGCGCGATGATCGTTTTGCGATAGTCCTGCGACGTTGCTGCACCTTCGAACAACGCGCGCCGCGCGGCATCGAACGACACGCCGCCGCAAGGTACCGGCGCGATGGGAATAAGTTTGCGCACGCGGCGAGGGGCCAATGCGGCGACCTTTTCGATAGCCATGCCTCCCATCGAATGGCCGATCAGGCTGAAGGTGGACAGATCGAGGGCGTCGGCCAGCGCGATAGCGTCTCCGGCGATTTCCGCAATAGTGTAGCGGCCGGGCATGGCTTGCATGCCGCCATAGCCGCGGTAATCCATGAAGACATAGCTGAACTCGTCTGCCGAAAACCACGGCTCGCATTCGTGAAAGGAACGGGCGTCGCCGAACCAGCCATGCAGCACGATGACAGCATGCGGGCCGTGACCGACACGGTGATGGGTATTGGGCATTTCGACTCCGGTAGGAACGCTCAGATCCCCGGGCGCGCCTCGTGGCGGCCGGTGAGCAACGCTAATCGTAGGGATGCCGGCGGGTGCCCGCTGCCGATGTTGGGTCATTGTCTGTAGAATTCGGGCCATGCGAAATACGCTGATCGACCCTTACGAACATCTGCCCCGAAGCGTGGTTGTCACGGCCAACGATTACCCGGCGGGATTCACCTTTCCGGAGCATGCGCACGCGCGTGGGCAGTTTGCGTTGGCGTCGCGGGGCATGATTACGGTATCGACACCGCAAGGCCGGTGGTTCGTGCCGCCCCAGCGCGCCTGCTGGGTGCCTGCTGGTGTTTCGCATGCCATGACGATGAGCGGCCCGGTCACCATGCTCAATACGTTCGTCACACCCCACGCGGCGTTGGTCGCGGGGTTGCCGGATCGTTGCTGTGTGTACGGTGTGTCCCCGCTGCTCAGGCAGTTGCTGGACCACGCTGTCGATCTGCCGCCGATGTACGACGAAGACGCACGCGACGGCAAGCTCATGGCGTTGCTGATGGCCGAGATGGCGGTCATGCCGCCTCTGTCGTTACACGCACCGTTGCCGGGCGACGCGCAACTGGCACGCGTTTGCCGGGCGATCTTCGAGGCCCCATCGATGACCACAGATCTCGAAGCGGCGGCGGCGATGGCATCGATGAGCCGTCGCACGTTTACGCGGCGGTTCCGTGAAGAGACGGGGGTGAGTTTTGCCGAATGGCGTCAACAAGTTTGCCTGCTGGCGGCGATTGCGCGGCTGAACGACGGACAGTCCGTGACCCGCGTGGCGCTCGATCTGGGGTATGGCAGCCCGAGTGCATTCACCGCGGCGTTTCGACATGTGCTGGGCGCGGCGCCCAGCCGTTATCTTGCGGCGCCGGATTGAGCGTTGTTGCTTGCCAAGCCGCCAAACGAATCGGGACGCTTCGCCTACGGCGAGTGCGTCCCGATGTTGCTCCCAACGTTACACGTGCGATCGCGCTTTAAGCGACCGTTGGCTGCACCAGCCCGTCTTCACGGAACATGTGCTTGATGCCACGCACTGCCTGGCGAATGCGCGACTCGTTTTCGATCAGAGCGAAGCGCACATATTCGTCGCCGTACTCGCCGAAGCCGATACCCGGCGAGACGGAGACCTTGGCTTGCGCGAGCAGCTTCTTGGTGAATTCGAGCGAGCCGAGGGTGCGATACGGTTCGGGAATGCGCGCCCAGATGTACATCGACGCACGCGGCAGATCGACCGCCCAACCGGCTTCCGTCAGACCCTTGTAGAGTACGTCGCGGCGGCGCTGATACTGCGCGCGGATCTCTTCGACACACTGCTGATCGCCTTCCAGCGCAGCGATGGCCGCGACCTGCACCGGCGTGAACGTGCCGTAGTCGTGATAGCTCTTGATGCGTGCGAGGGCGGCGACCAGTTCCGCATTGCCGACCATGAATCCGATGCGCCAGCCGGCCATGTTGTAGCTCTTCGACAGCGTGAAGAACTCGACGGCGACGTCTTGCGCGCCGGGCACCTGCATGATCGACGGCGCCTTGTAGCCGTCGTAGACGATATCGGCGTAGGCCAGATCGTGCACGACGAGAATGTCGTGTTTGCGTGCAAGGGCGACCACGCGCTCGAAGAATTCGAGCTCGACGCACTGCGCCGTGGGGTTCGACGGAAAACCGAGGATCACCATCTTCGGCTTCGGATGACTCTCGCGAATGCCGCGTTCGAGTTCGGTGAAGAAGTCGATGCCGGGCGTCATCGGCACGGAGCGAATGTTGGCCCCTGCGATGACTGCGCCGTAAATATGAATCGGGTACGACGGGTTCGGCACCAGCACCGTGTCGCCCTGATCCAGTGTGGCGAGCATCAGGTGCGCCAGGCCCTCCTTGGAGCCGATGGTGACGATAGCTTCGCGCTCGGGATCGAGGTCCACGTCGTAGCGATTCTTGTACCAGTGCGTGATCGCGCGGCGCAGGCGCGGAATACCGCGCGACGTCGAATAACCGTGCGTGTCGGGGCGTTGAGCGACTTCGACGAGCTTGCTGACGATATGTGGCGGTGTCGCGCCGTCGGGATTGCCCATCGACAGATCGATGATGTCTTCGCCACGGCGGCGCGCCGCCATCTTCAGCTCGGCGGTGATATTGAAAACGTACGGGGGAAGACGATTGATGCGCGCAAAGCTGCGCGAGCCCTGAGAGCTTGACATGTTGATCCTGGAACGTAAGCGCCCGGAACCGTCCGAGCGACGCCGGTGTGCTGGCCACACCGTGACGGCGACTGTAGCGCGGCGCGGCGCGCTTAGGCAAGCGATTTTTGCGGGGGGGGGGGCGTGGAACCCGTCGGTTATGATGAGCGCCTCTTGAGTTCGGGCATACGAGGAGTTTCGATGGCGTATCTGTACCTGCTGGTGGCGATCGTGGCAGAGGTGATTGCAACGTCGGCGCTCAAGGCATCGGAGGGGTTCACGCGTGTCGGACCGGTGGCGCTGGTTGTCGCGGGGTACGGCGTGGCGTTCTACATGTTGTCGCTCACATTGCGCACGATTCCGGTGGGCATTGCCTATGCGATGTGGTCGGGCCTGGGCATCGTGCTCATCTCGATTGCGTCGCGCGTGCTGTTCGGGCAAAAGCTCGATGCGCCCGCGATGCTCGGTATGGCGCTCATCGTCGCGGGTGTTCTCGTGATGAACGTCTGGTCGAAATCGTCGGCCCATTGACGGGCGTAGCCATTGCCCGGCGTTCTTATGCGTCGCACTAAGGTCCTGCGCTCAGGCATCGGCTTCGGCTTCTGCGAGCACCGCCTTGAGCGCGGAGATGCAGGTGTCGATCTCGGAGCGCTCGATAACGAGCGGCGGGGCGAGGCGCAACACCGTCGCTCGTGTTTCTTTCGCCAGCACGCGCCGGCGCAGCATGCGCATCGAGAGGTCATGCGCATCGGCGCGCGCCGGATCGATCTCAATGCCGGCCCAGAGACCGCGTCCGCGGACTTCCCGAATGAGTGGCGAGTGAATCGCGTGCAATCGCGAGAGCAGGTATTCCCCCATTTCGGCGCTTCTTCCCGGTAAGTCTTCGTCTGCCATCACGTCGAGGGCTTCCAGCGCAACGGTGGCGGCCAGCGCATTGCCGCCGAAGGTCGAGCCGTGACTGCCGGGTTCGAACAGGTCGATGATGTCGCGTCGGGCCACGAATGCCGACACCGGCAGCAACCCACCGCCGAGGGCTTTGCCGAGCATGAGGCCGTCGGGCACGACGTTCTCGTGCTGATAGGCGAACCAGCGGCCGGTGCGCCCGAGTCCCGATTGAATTTCGTCGAGCAACATAAGCACGTTCTGTTCCGTGCAGAGTTGGCGCAGGGCGCGCAGAAAGCCGTCGGGGGGCACGACGATGCCGCCTTCGCCCTGAATGGTCTCGAACAGCACGGCGCAGGTGTTGGGCGTGATGGCCGCGCGTACGGCATCGATATCGCCGAAGGGGACGCGCACGAATCCGGGGGCGAACGGGCCGAAGTCGGCGCGATAGGCCGGCTCGGAGGAGAAGCCGACGATAGTGGTCGTGCGTCCGTGGAAATTGCCGTCGGCGACAATGATCTCCGCTTTGTCGGCAGGAATGCGCTTGACGCTGTAACCCCAGCGCCGCGCGGCCTTGATGGCCGTTTCGACAGCTTCTGCGCCCGTGTTCATCGGCAGCGCGCCGCCGAGGGTCGTGAGATCGCAAAGCCGTTCGAGAAAGGCGCCGAGCCGGTCGGTATAGAAGGCGCGGGAAACGACTGCGAGGCGTTGTGCCTGAGCCGCGAGCGCGGCGACCAGACGCGGATGCGCGTGGCCGTGGCTGACGGCAGAGTAGGCGCTCATCATGTCGAGATAGCGATTGCCCTCGACATCCCAGACCCAGACCCCTTTGGCGTGCGACAGCACCACGGGCAGCGGTGCGTAGTTATGGGCGCCAAAGCGTTGTTCGCGTTCGATTTCATTCATGACGCGCTCCTCCACGTCAGCAGTCTAGAGGCGAACGGGACGGTACGTAAAGAGGACATATCCTGAAGTCGCCATCACGAAATCGGCATGCGCGTGCGCTATAATCGTGGATTACTCGAATGCAATGCGATTTTCATGCGCATTGTTGCGTCGAGTCCTGCCGGCAGCGACGCCCGGTCGCCGCCATCACGCACTGCCCATAGCTCAGTTGGATAGAGCATCGGCCTTCTAAGCCGACGGTCGGGGGTTCGAATCCCTCTGGGCAGGCCAGCCAAAGCATCAGGCCCCGCCTGAACGAGCGCGTGAATTCGACGTTCACTCCCTTAGGTTCGGTGCCTCTTTCTGAAAAGATACTGCCGATGTTTCGAATTTCAGCCCTTTCCATTCCTCTCTGCGTCGTGTCGCTCGCTGGCGGTGCATTGGCGGTTGAGCAACCGGAGAAGCACGCCGGACCGGCCGTTATGGTTCATTTTGATTACTACCGAACGGATGACGCAACGCTCCGCAGTCTTGAGCAGCGGCTCGGCAAAGCGATCAAAAAGGCCCAGGTGGGTGAGTTGAGCGAAAGCGAATTGCACCTCGACGGCAATGACGGTTACCTATATATGTACGGCCCGGATCCTGATCGGCTGTATGACGTGGCCCGCCCGATTTTGCGAGCTTACCGGTTGACGGCAAACGCCGAGATCACCAAATGGCACGGCACGGCCAAGGAGACGTTTTTGCTGCCGCCGGGCAAAACCCCCCATCCTGTCGGCGCAGGAGGGCGCACGCCCAATCGTTCGGAGTGACCGGCGATCCCGTAGCCATCGGGCGTGCCCGCGACGTGGCACGGCACAGCATTCGACGCGGTGCCTTATGATGGGCGCTTCAATGTTCCCGAAATCAACCCACATGCAAGTTTTCGTCGACGCCGACGCCTGTCCTGCCGCGATCAAGGAAATTCTGTTTCGCGCGGCGCGCCGTGAGGAGATTCCGGTGACGCTGGTGGCGAATCAATTCTTGCGCACCCCTCCGTCGCCATTCATCAAGACGATTCAGGTACCGTCCGGATTCGACGTTGCCGACGCACGCATTGTCGAATTGGCCGCGGCGGGCGACCTGGTGATTACCGGCGATATTCCGCTCGCGGCGGCAGTGCTCGACAAGGGGGCCAGCGCACTCGATCCCCGGGGAAGCTGGTTCACGCCGGACAATATCAGGGAGCGTCTGTCCGTTCGCGACATGATGGATCAGCTTCGCACCGCCGGTATCGAAACCGGCGGACCCGCGCCCTTTAGCCCCCGCGACAGCAAAGCGTTCGCGGGGGAGTTCGACCGCTTTCTCTCGCGCTATCGCGCGTCGGCCAACGCTGTCAAAAGAACATCTCGAGATTGACCCCGACGTGAGCGCGCGAGCCGATATCGGCGCCCGTCACCCCGTTGACGAATGCCGAGACCTTCGCTTTTTTATTCACCTGGTAGCCCAGCCGGGCGCCGTACTCCATCCAGTTGAGGCGGTCCGGCACTTGCGGCGAGAGGGCCCCAACGCCGCCGACATTTAGCTGCGAGCTGTCGCGATAGCCGAAGCCGTGCGCCCACGCACCCCAGATGGCAGCGTCGATACTCGACGTCAACGCATGCACCCATTTCGCGCGCAGCTTGAACACGTTCATCGTGGACGACGACGCCTGCATGTTGGCCTCGAACGGGTTGGCGGGCGATAGTACTTCGCCGTACGATCCTGTGTGCAAGACCTGACGGCCGATTTCAAGTGACTGCGTCAGTTGATCGTTCGCGCTCACGTTGATCAGCACGCCAAGACGCGCGAAACCATACGCCTGTCGGCCCGACGCACTGCCGCTGCCCGTTGCGGTGCTCGTGCCGTTCGCGTATTGGCGAGAAAAGCGATAGTTGCTATCGGGTGAGTAAAAGCCGCCGGCTTCGCCGAACCAACCGATTCGGTCGTCGAACCTATAGGTGTAGCGCAGCTTGGCTGCCGCCGTAAAGGCGCCTTTCATCTCCGTATCCGAATAGCGCTCCGACGCATAGCCCAGTCCTGCGACAAGTTCGAACGGCGCCAGATTCACATGCCCTGTGATCCCGGCGGCGAGCGAGCCGACCGAACCGAAGGCCGACACGCCGCTCGGTGCACCGGAAAGCGAACCTTCACCCAGCATCTGATCGGCGAAGCCGTGCATTTGCCCCATGACGGTCTGGCGCGCCTTGCCCACCTGATTCGCCGAGGCTTGCACCGATGCCGGCGTGGTGATACCTGCGATCACGGGGGGCGCAGGCGGGATCGGAGAGGGAGCGGCGCCTGGCGTGCCGGCCGGGTCCTGCGGGGTACCGGGCTCCGTTGCGGGAGGTGTCGAGACCGTCGCATCGATATATCGGACGAGATAGGCCTGGACGACGCCATTCGTCGCCGGCCCGCTGCCGTCGGCGACGATGTACTGCCCATTCGATGACAGGCGTGGTATCCCGGACAGAGTGACGCCGTACGTGCGCACACCGGCATTGGCAAGCAAAACTTGCAGATCCTGAATGCCGGTCGCACTCGTCCAGCGAAAGACGTGCGAGTCGCCATTGGTCGTCTCGGCGAGACCCACGACGACAGACCCATTGGCGTTCACCGCGCTCGCCGTAGATTGGAGGCCACCCAGCGTTCCGAGATCGACCATACCCGTCGTGCTTGCCCAGCGGAAGGCGTGAATGACGGGAGGCCCCGACAACGCTGCCCCGCCGACGAGCACGGAACCGTCGGCGTTCATGCCGTAAAAGTAGGTGTTGTCTCCGCCAAGCGTGCCGATATCCTTCATGCCTGTGGCGCTTGTCCAGCGGAACACACGCAGGCCGTTGCCTATCGAGGTCGCCTGACCCGCCACGACGGTGCCGTCCGCACTGACCGCCGATGCGCTTGAGCTTCCGCCGTCGAGGGCGCCCAGGTCCTGCATTGCCGTAGAGGACGTCCATCGGAAAGCGCGCGTGACATTGCCGCTGGTCAAGGCGGCGCCTACGACCACACTGCCGTCGGCACTGACGGCATAGGCGTTGGAGTTAGGGCCGCCCAGCGTTCCCAGATCTGCCATGCCGCCCGAGGCTGTCCAGCGAAAGGCATGCGAGTTGAAGGCGGTCGTGGTGTCCGAGATGCCGACGACCACGGCGCCATCGGCACTCACGGCTGTCGCACTGGAAGTACTGCCGCCGAGGGTGCCGAGACTCTGCATGCCCGTGGCGCTTGTCCAGCGAAAGGCGAACGAGCCGCTCGTGAACGTCGGCATGTGTAGACCGACGACGACACCACCATTGGCGCTGACCGCAGCCGGGACGGACTCGATGGCATTGGACGAGCCGAGATCCTGCGTGCCGAGCGTGCTCGTCCAGCGAAAGGCTCGCGCGAGGCCCTGAGTCGTGGCAATGCCGATGACGGTGGAGCCGTCTGCACTGATGGCGACGGAATTTGCCGAGCCGCCGTTATTCGGTCCGAGAGAAAGGGGGGCGTCCGCAATCACTGCATCGGCCGCAAATGCTACCGGGGCGAACAGCGCACCGATCGATAGGGCAAGGAGCGAAACGGGCGGATAAGGGCTTCGGCGCGTGGTCGGGGTGGGGAGCATCGTTTAGGATCGTGAAAAAACACGATCGTCTACGAATCGAAAATCTCATACCCCGCCCTACGTCCCAGAAAACTTGACCGACGATCCCACTGCTGACGATGACGTATCGCCTTGCTTCAGGCGGACGTCTTCGCCCAGATCGCCGGCGTGCGTTGAATCCCTTCCAGCCAGCCTCGCACGGTCGCCTCGTCGTCTGGCGATGCCGGTCCGGCGGGGTGACGATCCCTCGTTTGTCTGGCGCTGGCGCGCACTTCGCGCGGACTGACGCCGAACCGGCGGCGAAAGGCTCGGCTGAATACGCTCTCGCTCGAGAAGCCGTAGCGATAGGCAATCTCGATGATCGTGACCCGATAACCCGTGGACAGCATGAGTTCATCAAAGCACCTGTCCAGCCTGCGCCCCTGAATATAGGCCTGGACTCCCCCCTCCGCCTGAAACAATCGATACAGGTTGGAGCGCGAAATTCCCATCGCCGCCGAGATTTGCTCCGGCGATAACGCATCGGTCGTCAGGTAGCGATCGATGTGATCCCGAATCAGCCGTTTGACGCCGTCCCGGATGACCTGCTGCGCGTCGCCTGCGCTGTCGAGCAGCTTCGACTGTGCGCCGCCAAGCAGAATCAGACTAGCGTTCACGGAGGCGGCCATTTCTTCGCGAGTAAGCAGAGGAGCGCTTTGCAGCAACTCGGTAAGATGCGAGGCCAGCAAACGGGTCGCACCCAAACCGGGGGCCAATACCGCGCCGTGCAGTTTCTGGCTGCGTAGCGACGTCGGCAGACGGTCGCGCGGCACGGTCAGGGTGATGGTCGAGAACGACGTGGTGCGGCTGTCGACCGTTTGCCCCAGATCGAACACGCTGATCGCCCCCGCTGCGGCGTTGACCGTGCGCTTGCCGTACGTCCCCTGAACGCCTCCCGAAGTGAAGAGCTGGATCAGCAGATGATCCACATGGCTTCGACGGATATCCATTGCGTTACGACGGTGGTCCATCGTGGCGGTGCATGCACTGCGGCTGATCAGGCAGTCCCCGAGATGGGTGCCGCTCATCTCGCCCGAGAAGCCGTGTGGGCTCGCCTCGATTCGAACGTCGACGTAGGGCCGCACCAGGGTGCGCCAGACCTCCGGTGCCTCCGGAAGCGCCCGGCTGTCGAACCGGGCGACGAACTGCCTTGACGCTGCTTGCATTGATTCATGTCTCCTCTGAACTTACCCGCAACAACCTGGCAAACCGAGCATCGCATCAGCGCTCCCCAATCGTCGGCGTGCTCACACCTGAGGCGCGCTTGCCCGCAGCAGTTCGGCAAATCGCGCCTCGCACCAGCGCATGACATCGTTGGGTTCTCGCCCAAAACGCCAGAGCATCCGCACGGGCAACTGTGGCAGACCGAGATCGTCGCAGCGCAGTTCGTGCAGGTCTTCGTATTCCGCAATGTCGATGGGGAGCACTGCCCAGCCGAGTTTGTCGACAACCATGCTCGCAATCACGTACGAACTGTCGGCCCGCCAGATCGACGGGCTAAGCTGCAACGGAGTGATATCGTCCATTTGCAACAGAATCTGGCGGTACTTCGCCAGATCGCCGCGGGTTACCTGATCGCGATGCGCCAGCGGGTGGTCGCCCGCCACGAATACCCCCTGCACGGCCGCCCCAATGTACTTGTGTCCCAGCGCCGACGAGATCGCGCCGCGATCCACGTGAAAGCCAATGTCTGCGCGCTGTTTCTCGACATACTCGGCGACCTCCGTCGACGTGCCGTTCAGCAGCGTGAGTTCCAGATACGCGAACTGATGAGCCAGATCACGCATCAGCTCGCTCACCGCCTGATAGGGGAGTGCCTCATCGAGCGCCAGCGACAACTGCGGCTGCTCGCCGTACGCCAGGGCATTCGCGCGATGGTTCAGGCCTTCGGCTTGCCGCAGCAACTCCTTTGCCTCGAGCAGCATCACCTCGCCCTGATCGGTGAGTCTCGCGTTACGGCGACTCCGATCGAATAGTTCAAATCCCAAATCGGCTTCGAGCAGCGATATCGCCGTACTCACCGCCGACTGAGCTTTGCCGAGCCGCCGGGCGGCAGCTGATATCGATCCTTCCTCCGAGGCCGCCACAAAGTAGCGCAATTGTTCTATTGTCCAGTTCATCCATCCATTTTATAGATAAGTTCCAACTTTTTCTAACGGCAATTTCGGTGCAAACTCGCACTTCTCCAAATAAAGCGCCAGTTTGAACGCCAACATAGGCGAGGCGGCAGACGACCGGATCTTCCGGTCCGGTGGTCTCAGGCAAAGATCCCCTTCGCGTAACGCGCACCTGCCACCCAACGCGCTCCCGGAGAGATGTGGGCCCCCGGTTCCCCACCACTGGCTTCGCCACTGGTTGACGTCGCGCACCGAAAGCGGCCTCGACACCCTGACCGGATGTCGTAAATCCAAAGTTCTTATATGTCATCGAAAATCGATTGCCGAACCCGCTTCGGAATGCTAACTGGCATGTCCGCGAGCCTGATCACCAGTGTTCTCCTGCTCGCCGCCTGCTCGGATCGCGGCGAGAAGGACACTGCCGATGCCACGCCCGAAGCCGTTGTACGCACGGTCGAGCGTCGCGCCGAGCCGCTCACGACTCAGCAACCGGGACGCCTGGAGGCTTTCCGCAGTGCCGACGTGCGCGCCCGTGCGAGTGGTGTGGTCATCGAGCGCCGCTATCAGGAAGGCCAGAAGGTCGCCAAGGGAGACGTGCTGTTCCGCATCGACCCGCAACCGCTGTCGGCGGCGCTCGACGCCGCTCGCGGCGCGCTCGCCAAAGCGCAGGCCGAGCATGATTCGGCCCGTGACAAGATCGAACGCTATCGGGGCCTGCTCGAAGAGCGTGCGATCAGCGCCCGCGAAGATGCCGAGTCGCGCGCGGCCGAAGCCCGCGCCCGTGCAGAGGTGCTCGCTGCCCGGGCAGAAGTCCGTAAGGCGGAACTCAACCTCGGTTATACGAGTGTGGTCTCGCCCATCGCGGGGCGTGTGCGTCGCGCAGAAGTCACCGAAGGCGCACTCGTCGGACTCGATTCGGCGACGTTGCTCACGCGCGTGGAGCAGATCGACCCGATCTACGTGAACTTCTCGCAACCGGCCGCCGAGGTCTACGCCATGACACGCGATCTGCGCGCGGGCAAGCTGCAACATGGCAGCGAGTCGGCTGCGCCACAGGTACACGTGACCTTGCCCGACGGGCGCGCGTACACGTTGCCCGGCAAGCTGCTCTTCACCGATCTGGCGGTCGACCCGGGCACGGACACTATCGCCATGCGCGCCTTGCTGCCAAACCCGGACGGCGTGCTGCTGCCGGGCGCCTTCGTGAAGGTGAGCATGCAGGGGGCGGTCAATCCGAACGTCGTTCGCGTGCCGCGCGAATCGCTCACCCGCACGGCCGATGGCGCTGTGGTGCGTGTGGTCGATGCGCAGGGCAAGGTACACGACACCAAGGTGCATGCCGAAGCGATCGACGGCCATGACTGGCTGGTGACGGACGGTCTCAAAGGTGGCGAGAAGGTCATCGTGCAGAACGTCGCGCAGTTCGCCGACGGCATGCAAGTCAAGCTCAAGGAAGCCGCCACGGACGCCGCCGCCAAAGCGCAACCGCCTCGTGACGCGAAGCCGCAAGACAACGCCAAACCGGTAGAGCCCGCACGGGCTGGTCCGGCCTCCAACGCGGAGACGCAATAACCATGGCCCGTTTCTTTATTGATCGCCCGGTCTTTGCCTGGGTGATTTCACTGTTGATTACGCTGGTGGGCGTGCTCGCGATCCGGGCGCTGCCCGTCGCCCAGTACCCCGACATCGCACCGCCGACAGTCAGCGTGTGGAGTAGCTATCCGGGCGCTTCGGCGAAGGTGGTCGAAGACTCCGTCACGGCGCTCATCGAACGCCAGATGAACGGCGCACCGGGGCTCATGTACACGTCGGCGTCCAGCGGAAATGGCCGTTCGTCGATCAACCTCACCTTCCGTCAGGGCACCAGCCTCGATCTGGCTGCGGTGGAAGTGCAGAACCGCCTGAAGACCGTCGAATCACGCTTGCCTGAAGTCGTGCGCCGCGACGGCGTGGTGGTGGAGCGTGCCGCCGACAACATTCAAATGGTGGTCACGCTCGCGTCGGCCAATCCTGCCATTGACGAGTTCGACCTCGGCGAGCTTGCCGCCGCGCAGGTCGTCAATCAGCTCAGGCGGATTCCAGGTGTCGGGCAGGTGCAGGTCTGGGGCACCGAAAAGGCCATTCGTATCTGGCCCGATGCTGCAAAGCTCGTCGCGCTGGACCTGACAGCGTCGGATGTCGTCTCGAAGGTGCGTGCCTACAACGCGCGCGTGACGGTCGGCGATATCGGCGCGGGCGCCACGCCTTCGTCGGCACCCATCAACGCCAACGTGGTGTCGGACAGTGCCTTGTCGACACCGGAAGCGTTTGCCGATATTCCGTTGCGGGTGCGCGCCGACGGCTCGGCGATTCGCCTGGGCGATGTGGCCCGCGTGGAATTGGGGGCGTCCGATTACAACTATTCGTCGCGTGTGGACGGCATGCCGGCCACGGCAATGGCGATCAAACTGGCGGCGGGTTCAAACGCCGTCGAGGTGATGAAGGCGGTGCGCAAGGTGATGGACGAGCAATCGGCGCTGTTCCCGGCCGGGGTCTCGTATCAAATCCCCTATGAAACGGCGTCGTTCGTGAAGGTCTCGATTCAGAAGGTCTTGATTACGCTGCTCGAGGCCGTGGTGCTGGTGTTTCTGGTGATGTATCTGTTCATGCAGAACCTGCGCGCTACCCTGATTCCGACGCTCGTAGTGCCGGTGGCGTTGCTGGGCACTTTCGGTGTGCTGCTCGGACTCGGCTATTCGATCAACACCCTCACCATGTTCGGTATGGTGCTGGCGATCGGCATTCTGGTCGACGACGCCATCGTCGTGGTCGAGAACACCGAGCGGATCATGGTCGAAGAGGGGCTTTCGCCCTATGCGGCGACCGTCAAGGCGATGTCGCAGATCAGCGGGGCCATCGTGGGGATTACGGTGGTGCTCGTCACGGTGTTCGTGCCGATGGCGTTCTTCTCGGGCGCGGTGGGCAACATCTACCGGCAGTTCGCGGTCACGCTGGCGGTGTCGATCGGATTTTCGGCATTCCTCGCACTCTCGCTCACGCCGGCGTTGTGTGCCACGATGTTGCGCCCGATTGCTGCCGGCCACCATGAGAAGCGAGGCTTCTTCGGCTGGTTCAACCGCACGTTTGCGCTGGGCACCGCGCGCTACACGCGCACGGTCGACAAGACGCTGCGTCGTCCGTGGCGCGCCTATCTGGTCTACGGCATTGTGCTGATCGCCGTGCCGCTGGCGTTCATGCGCTTGCCGTCGGCGTTCATTCCCGAGGAAGACACGGGCAGTTTCATGGTGATGGCCTCGGAGCCGCAGGGGGCGACCCTGCCCGAAGCGATGACTGCGCTCAAGCGTATCGAGAGCTATCTGCTCAAGAACGAGCCGGTCAAGCACGTCTTCGTGCTGGGCGGATGGAACGAGTTCGGCTCGGGCCCTGGGGGCGGCATGTTGTTCGTCACGCTCAAGGACTGGCATGAACGCACGTCGAAGCATGACAGCGTGCAAGCCGTCGTCGACCGCGTCAACGAGACATTCGGGGGGCAACCCGACCGCATGATGATGGCGATGAACAGCCCGGCGTTGCCGGAACTGGGCTCGTCGAACGGCTTCAACCTGCGTTTGCAGGATCGTGCCGGGGTGGGCAAGGATACGCTCGTTGCCGCTCGCGACGAATTGCTGAAAAAGGCTGCACAAGACCCGTTACTCAAAAACGTGATCTTTGCGGGACAGGGAGATGTGCCGCAGATCGACGTCACCATCGACCGCCGCAAGATGGAAGCGCTCAAGGTCAGCATGGACGACGTGAACACGACGCTCGCCACCATGTTCGGCTCCGACTACGTGGGCGACTTCATGTTGGGCACGGAGAACCGCCGGGTGATCGTGCAGGCGGACGGCAAGCAACGCGTGTCGCCCGAAGACATCGGCAATCTGCGCGTGCGCAACGTCAACGGCGAAATGGTGCCGCTCTCGACATTCGTCTCGCTCAAGTGGAAGCTCGGCTCGCCGCAGCTTCGGCGCTACAACGGCTATCCGTCGTTCACGATTCAGGGCGAGGCGGCACCGGGCAAGAGCAGCGGGGAAGCCATGGCGCGCATGGAGCAATTGATGACCGAATTGCCCAAGGGCATTGGTTACGAGTGGAGCGGACAGTCGCTCGAAGAGCGTATCTCGGGGGCGCAGGCGCCAATGCTGTTCGCGTTGTCGGTGCTGATCGTATTCCTGGCGCTCGCGGCCCTCTATGAAAGCTGGGCCATTCCGGCGGCTGTGATCATGGTGGTACCGCTCGGTGTGATCGGGGCGCTGGGCGCCGTGAGTCTGATGGGCATGCCCAACGACATCTACTTCAAGGTGGGGCTCATTGCGACCATCGGTCTGTCGGCGAAGAACGCGATTCTGATCGTGGAGGTCGCTAACGATCTGACGAAGCAGGGCATGACGTGGCTCGATGCGGCCGTGGAGGCAGCGCGTTTGCGTCTGCGCCCGATTGTGATGACGTCGCTCGCGTTCGGGTTTGGCGTGGTGCCGCTGGCAATTGCCTCGGGGCCGGCGTCGGGCGCACAGCGTGCCATTGGCGTGGCGGTGCTTGGCGGGATTGTGACGGCCACGGTGCTGGCGATCTTCCTGGTGCCCTTGTTTTTCCTGTTGGTCGGCCGCTTCGTGCGCCGGCCGAAAGCAGACAGTACGGATAGCACGGACGCCTCGCGCGAGGGTGCGCCAGCCGTCGAGGGGAACGTATGACAATGTTTCAAACCCGCATACGCGGGATCGCTGTGGCGAGTGTGTGTCTGATCGCATTGCTGGGCGGATGCACGCTGGCGCCGACGTATGAACGCCCGGCGGCGCCGATGCCCACCACGTATGAAGCCGCCCCGTCGGGCAGCGAAGTTCAGCTCGCGCTGGCCGAGCCGCTCACGGCCGACGCGGACTGGGCCGACGTGTTCACCGATCCGGGTTTGCGCACGCTGATTCGCCGCGCGCTTGAGCAGAATCGCGACTTGCGTCTGGCGTCGTTGCGCGTGCAGGAAGCGCGAGCGCTCTATGGTATCGAGGCGGCCAATCTGCTGCCGAGCGTGCAGGCGGGCGGCACGTTCTCCCGCCAGCGCTACTCCGGTTCGGCAGGTTTGCCGGATAGCAGCAGCAATACCGCCGGCGGCTACGTGGCGAACGACTTGCGCGCCACAGCCGGGGTGAGCGCGTTCGAACTCGATTTCTTCGGACGCGTTCGCAGCTTGCGCGACGCGGCTTTGCAAGCGTATCTGGCGAGCGAAGAAGCGCAGCGCGCCGCACAGGTGAGTCTGGTGGCGGAGGTGGCAACGTCTTACATCGGACTCGTGGCGATCAACGAGCAGATCGCTTACGCTCGTGAGGTGCTATCGGCTCGCGAAGAAGGTATTCGGGTGATTCGCCTGCGCGCTGAGCGCGGACTGGTCGATGATCTCGATCTGAACACCGAGACCACGCAGGTCGAAGTGGCGCGAGCGGCGTTGGCTGCGCGCGAGCGTCAGCGCAGCGAGATCGTGCATGCGTTGCAGATTCTCACCGGCGATGTCGGTGCGAAGCCGGTGGCGGCGGCCACGCTCGACGACGCGTTCGTCGTGCCCGTCGCGGCCGGGTTGCCTTCATCGCTGCTGATGCGCCGCCCGGACATTCGTCAGGCGGAAGCACAACTGCGCGCCGCCAACGCGAATATCGGCGCAGCACGCGCGGCCTTCTTTCCGTCGATCAAGCTGACGACAGATATCGGTACGGCCAGCGCGCGCTTCTCGGATCTGTTCAGTGCGGGTACCGGCGTGTGGTCGTTCATGCCGCAGATCACCGTGCCGATCTTCGAAGGCGGCCGCAACCTGCAAGGGCTGAATCTGGCGAACGTGCGCAAGGAGATGGCCGTCGTGACCTACGAACGTGCCATTCAGACGGCGTTCGCGGAAGTGGACGACACCCTGGCCGCAAAAGAACTGTTGGCGCGTCAGTTTCAGGCGCAAAAGCGGGTGTCGGACGGCGAGCGCGAGCGACTTCGTCTGGCCAAGCGCCGCTACGTCAACGGTGTGGCCAGCTATCTCGAACTACTCGATGCACAGCGCAGCGAGTTTCAGGCCGCGCAACAACTGATCGACGTAAAGCAGCGGGTGCTGGTCAATCAAGTCGCCCTGTATCGCGCGTTGGGGGGCGGCTGGTCGCCGCAGACCAGTGCTTCCTGATACCTGGCTGTTCGTCTGGCATCACGCAAAACCCCGCCGGGTCTTACGATCCGGCGGGGTTTTGTTTGTGGGGCCCGGCGCGGTTGACGACAGCGCGAGGACAGCGGCGTCAGAACGCGAAACGGCCCTCTGCGGCGATCTTCGACAGCGGCTCGCGCGGGCTCGGAACTTCGCGAGCACGCAGGCCTTCGGGCAGTGTGGCGGGGTCGCCGGGGCGGCCAATGGCGACGGCCGCTTCGATCTTGTACTTCGGCGACAGATCGAGTTCGTTACGAATCTTGTCGTGCTCGATACCTGCCATGGCGTGCGTTGCCCAGCCCGAGAGCGAAGCTTGCAGCGCGAGGTAGCCCCATGCCGCGCCAGCGTCGAACGCATGGGTCGGGGCGGGCACTTCCTGGTCGCTGCCCGGCGGCGTCAGCGTGGACTTCGAGATCACGATGACGATGGCTGCGGCGTGCTTCGCCCAGCTCTGGTTGAATTCGTTGAGGAAGCCGACGAACTGTTCCCAGTGCGGCGTGCCCCGGCGTGCGTAGACAAAGCGCCACGGCTGGGCGTTGTATGCCGACGGCGCCCAACGGGCGGCTTCGAAGAACGACAGCAGCGTGGCTTCCGGCAGCGTTTCGTCGGTGTAGGCGCGCGGCGACCAGCGGGCAACGAACTGCGGGTCGATGGGGTGGTCGGCTTGGCGGGCGGTCGTGTCGGGCATGCGAATGTCTCGTCGGCGAAAAAGGCTCAGTGGATCCCGAGCGGGTGGCTAGGATACCGTGCGAGCGTGCCGATCCCAACCAATATCGCCGCATGTACATATATCATCACGCCTCATGAACACCTTAAAGAACATGCGGATCTTCGTGCGCGTGGCCGATGCGGCCAGCTTTGCCGGTGCGGCGCGCTCACTCGACATGACGACGGCGCAGGTGTCGAAGGCGGTCTCCGAGCTGGAAGCGCACTTGCGCACCCGCCTGCTGCACCGTACGACACGCAAGCTGGCGCTGACTGACGCGGGCAAACGCTATCTGGGCCGCTGCCGCGACATCATCTCGCTCGTCGACGACTCGGAAGCCGAAGCGGGCGCAGCAAGTGCGGCACCCGCCGGCACGCTACGTTTGCATGCGCCGGCCAGCTTCGGACAGGTGTTCGTGATTCCCGCGCTCGCCCGGTTTCTTGAGCGGTACCCGGAGGTCGAGGCAGACCTTTTGCTGTCGTCGCGCGTGCCCGATCTACTGGAAGAGAATATCGATGTCTCGCTGCGACTCGCCACGTCGCAGTTGCCCGACTCCGGTCTTGTGTCGGCGCGGATCTGCCGTATGGCGTCGGTGTTGTGCGCTGCGCCGCAATACCTCGACAAGCACGGCGCCCCGGCGTCGCTCGACGAATTGGCGCAGCACACGCAAGTTCGTCTCGTCGCACCGCATTACTCGGTCGATCACTGGGATTTCGACGGCCCGGACGGCCGCGTGAAGTTGCCGGTGCCCTCGGCGCGCTTGCGGGTGAACACCGCCGACTCGTTGGCGGCGGCGCTGATCAGTGGTTGCGGTGTCGGGCCGGTGCCGTTGCTCTCGGCACTTCCGGCGTTGCGCAGCGGCACGCTGATTCGTGTGCTGCCGGCCTATGAAATGCAGGGGACAAATGTCTATGCGGTCTACGCGTCGCGCCTGTATCTCGACGCCAAGGTCAAGACGTGGATCGCGTTTCTGCAAGGGTTTGTGGAGCAGGCGCTGGCGGCGCCAGACGCCGCAGCGTTAGCGCCGCAGCCGCAATCAGCAGGCCGATAGCGAGCGAGACCCAGAGAATCGCGGCATCGCCCCAGTGCTCGCGTGCCACGGCATATCCCCATGGGGCAACGGCAGACAGCGCAAACGCAGGCGTGAGCAAAGTGCCCAGCGCGCGTGCGTAGGCCTCGGGGGCAAAGAGTTCGAGTGGCAGGCTGGCACGCAACAGGGTAGCCAGACCATTCAGGGCGCCATACGTGAAAATGAACACGCCCGCGGCGTAGACCGACGAGAGGCCGGCAAGCCCCAGTGCGAAGCACAGTGGCAGTCCGCCGCCCACCACGAGATTGAGTTTGATAGCGCTTGCCTGACGCGGCTGAAGCCATTCGAGCGTACGTGCGCACACCTGACCCAATCCCCAAAGCGCGGCGAGCCCGGCCGGTAGTCCCTGAGCGCCGAGCAGCGACGTGAGATGCGCCGCCAGCCCCGAGGACAGAATTGCTACCAGCGTCATGACCGCACAGTAAAGCAGGGCGGGTGTGCGGGGCAGCGGTGAGCGCGTGTGGCGAGGCGCATGCGCGGCAGGCATCCGCGGGGGTGTCGGTGGCAAGCTGCGCAGCAACGCCCAGGCGAGAAGACCGAAGAGACCGTAGACGAACACACCGGTCCGCCATCCCCAGGTATCGCCCAGCCAGTTGCCCAGCGGCCAGAAGACGGTCGTTGCGAGTCCGCCCATGAGTGTGATCTGCGTCATCGGTCGGCGCGCAGCGGGTCCGTAGAGGGCCGCGAGCGTGGCGAACGCCGCGTCGTAAAGCGATAGGCGCATGCCAACACCGAGCAGGCACCACGCCGCGTAGCACTGCACGAGGGTCGTGCTGGTGCCTAGCACCGCACAACCCGCCGAGCAGACAAGCGTGCCGGTACACATGACCCGGCGCCCCCCCATCCGCTCGATCCAGCGGCCTGAGAGCGGCGAGATCGCGGCCATCACGAGCATGGCGAGCGACGGCCCGGCAAATACCCACGTTTGCGGCCATCCGGTCGTTTGTGCGATACGCCACGCGAAAGCGCCGGGCAGGTAAAAGCTCACTCCCCAGTTGATCAATTGCGCGAGGCCGAGGGTGATGACGGTGGGCATGGCGGGAGAGGGCGGTGACGAAACCGGAGAACCGATGGGGCGAAGAGACGTTTGCATGGTGCGCCGATAGCATCTCTTGGTAAAGTCTTGGCATCTTATCCGGCTCATAAGGAAAACTTTGAGATGCGCCGCCTGAATCTGGACCAGCTTCACACGTTTTCCGAGGTCGTCGACGCCGGGAGTTTCTCTGCGGCTGCCACTCGCCTCGACCTGTCGCAGCCAGCCGTGAGCTT
The DNA here is from genome assembly GCF_001465595.2 of Pandoraea apista. Lineage (NCBI taxonomy): Bacteria > Pseudomonadati > Pseudomonadota > Betaproteobacteria > Burkholderiales > Burkholderiaceae > Pandoraea > Pandoraea apista. The sequence goes on from NZ_CP013481.2 coordinate 1,452,775, forward strand.
GCAGGTTCGCCAGCTTGAGCTGCGGCTCAATGTCAGGTTGATCGAGCGTGTAGGCAAACGGCTCAAGCCGACATCTGCCGGGCTGACATTACTGGAGCACGCCCGGCGCATCGACGCCACTGTCGAAGAAGCCATGCAGGCGTTGTCGAGCCACGCGAGCGATGTGGCGGGCGAAGTGGCGATCGGAACCGGGGCGACGGCCTGCATTCATCTGTTACCGCCGATTCTGCGGGCGATGCGCAAGCGCCATCCGATGCTCGACATTCGCGTGAGTACCGGTAACACGGACGACGTGGTGGCCGCGGTGACCGAGAATCGGCTGGACATCGGACTCGTTACATTGCCTGCCGCCGGGCGCAGCCTGCACGTCACGCCGGTGTTGCGCGACGAGTTTGTTGCCATCGCTCCCCTCAAGGATGAAGGCTGGACAGCCGAGGTCACGCCAGACAAGCTCGTTGCGTCGCCGATGGTCGCGTTCGAGTCGGGTAGCAGCACGCGGTTGTTGATCGACGAGTGGTTTCTGCAAGCCGGATTGCGCGTGCGGCCGGTCATGGCGCTGGGCAGCATCGAAGCGATCAAGGAAATGGTGGCGGCGGGATTGGGCTACAGCATCGTGCCGCGCATGTCGGTGGCCGCCGCGCATTACCGGCGTGGACTGCGCATCTCGGCGCTCGTTCCGGAATTGTCGAGAACGCTTGCGATTGTCGTGCGTCAGGATAAACCGCTCACACCGGGATTGCGCAAAGTTATGTCGGCATTGGAGACGTTGAATAATGCCGCATAATTTTCAATGCGTAAATGATTGGCACTCCGCGTTAAAAGACCTGTTGTTTGATGAACAAAATTACTACCCGCAAACCATAAGGCTAGGACTACAATGCGCGAATATCGGCACTTCGCCGGAAAATACTAAGAAACGTGCAACTCGCAATGCATCATCATCTTTACCGATATGAGGGGCTGTTAGGGGCCCGCTCGGTCGAGGCACTCGACGCAGAGTTTCAGAATCTGACGCACGCGCTGGGATATGACGCGCTGTTCTATGCGCCGCTCCTGCCCCGTCGAGAACGAGAGGCCGCAGCATTTCAGATTGAAGATCAGCGGATTTCGGCGAAGGGTATGCCGAGTCGCCATATTTTTACGACATTTCCTGCGGCGTGGATTGAGCGTTATCAAAGCGCGGGATATGCCGAAGTCGATCCCGTTCTGATTGCCGCCAATTTATCGCCACTGCCGATTCTGTGGCGGACTTTTCTGTCTCAGAAACGACCGCATCCGATCTTCGCGGATGCCCGCGCGCACGGGCTCGCGTCCGGGGTGTCGATTCCCATCTATGGCGCGGCCGGCGAGCGAGCCATCTTCAGCGCTGCGACAGCACAGTCGCCTGAAGCCTCGGCTGAGCACGAAGCGCGCATGGTCGGGGAAATTTATCTGACGGCGGTGTATTTTCACCAGGCGATTCAGCAACTCGACATGCAATGGGTGGCGAGTCGCAGCGTTGGCAAGCTCAGTCCGCGCGAGATCGAAAGTCTGCTGTGGGCCGCGCGCGGTAAAACGGCGTGGGAAATTGGTTTGATTCTGAAGATTTCCGAGCATACGGTGACGTTCCATATCAATAACGCCAAGCGTAAGCTCGGTGCCGTCAATCGGCACCAGGCCATTGCCGCTGCGATCAGCAGCGGTTTAATTTCCCCCTGAATTTCTCCCCCGAATTTTCCCCTGATTCCTCTGCGATTGATTCCCGCTCGTGAGCGCGTTCTGCGGCCGCTCACGAGGCGATATTCGCCCGCCATTCCTGCACGTACCGTTCCCGCCAACGGGCTTCAGACGAAATCGCACGATCTTCGAAAGACCGGTGCGGTTTCCGTCCCGGTTTCTGCCACATTCAGGCCATTTCAACGTCGAATTCGGCCGATTTCACAACTTTTCCGAAACAGTGTGTTGTCGCTTTAGGGCTGGTTCGTTGGTAAGGGAAAACTATAATTTACTCATGGCGAAAACTAATTGATTGGCGGTTTTCGAGTCCATGAGCGTTATATGAACGATAAAAGGAGTTTTCCATGAAAAAGAACCTGTTAACCGCTGTCGCGCTCGTTGGTCTGACGATGGCTGCTGGCTCGGTGTTTGCGGCAGATCAGAGCCAAACGGGCGGTGTGACCCGCGCCCATGTACGTGCCGAGCTGCAAGCTGCACGTGAACTCGGCCTTTCGCCGGTGACGGAATTCAACTTCCCGTACACCTACGAACAGTCGGTTCAGTTGCAGAATCTGACGGCCAAGATTGAAGCGCAGAACCAGGCAGGTGCACCGCAAGCCCCGAGCGCCAACTAAATGGCGTTCAGATAACCTCGGTTATCGATAGCAGTCCCGGATTCGCCGACGGCCCGCCCAACGCTTCATCGAGCCTTGCCCGCGCCGCGCGATTCCGCTCACAGACGCCATAGCGCGTCGCCTACCACAGCCCCGCCCGAGAATTCGTTCCCGACGGGGCTTGTGTGTTTCTGGAGGGAAGGCGTTACGAGAACGCGAGAACGCGAGAACGCCGCGCCCCTCGTCCTCATCATTTCAATGGATCAATGGGCAGACGGTGCCGGCGAGGCGTTTGTGCCGCCGTGTTCCGCCATCGAATGCGACCCGGCCACCGATGTCTTGTCGTTGGCGGCGCTCGATTGCCAGCCACCCCCGAGTGCCAGGAACAGATTGACCTGATCCATCGCGACTTGCGTTTCGGAGGCGGCTAACGCTGCCTCGGCGTTGGCGTGGGTGCGCTCGGCATCGAGACTGGTCAGGTACGGTGCGCGACCGGCCTGATAGAGCTTGTGATTCTGCTCGGCCGCGGCGCGCGACTTGTCGCGGGCGTCGCGCAGGGCGTCGTCGCGCTGCAATTCACGGGTGTACGCCGAGAGCGACGTCTGCGTTTCCTGCAACGCCTTCAACACCACGCCGTCGAAATGGGCGAGGGCGGCGTCGGCGCCGGCTTCCATACCTTTGATGTGGGCGCGCACGCCGTTGGTCGGCAACGACCACGTGATCATCGGTCCCACGGTCCACTGCTCCGTGCGGCCTTGTCCGAAGTGTTCCAGGACCCCGCTCGCCCCGATCGAGGCACCGAGTCGAATCGACGGGTACAGGTCCGCCGTAGCGACACCGATCTTCGCCGTGGCCGACGCCAGTTCGCGCTCGGCCTGACGTACATCGGGGCGGCGCTTGAGCAGTGCCGTGCCGTCGCCGACAGGCAGCGTCTGGCTCAGTTGGGGAATGCGGCGGCATTGCGCGATGCTTGCGTCGAGCGTGCCGGGTACCTTGCCGAGCATGACGGCCAGCCGATAGGTCGCGGCTTCGTGCTGTGCCTGAAAATGAGGCAGCGCGGCGCGTAAGGTGTCGGCCTGCGCCTGAGCGCGCAGCAGATCGGTGGGTTGATCACGCCCCGCGTCGACCAGCTTGCGTGTAATGGCCACGCTCTTTTCCTGCAATTGCAGTTGCTCGCTGGCGATGTCGTACTCATGATTGGCCGCGCAGCTTTGCACATAGGCGCGCACCGTTTCGGCGGCCACGCTCACGCGAGCGACGTCGAGTGCTGCCTGACTCGCTTCGGCGGCGGCGAGCGCAGCTTCGTCCGCGCGCGCCAGCTTGCCGAAGAAGTCGATCTGGTACGAGACGGACAGTGCGGCGGCGGCAAGATTGATGACCGGCAGTTTCTCTTCCTGGAGAAAGCTCTCGCCGGAAAGCTGGGCGCGTGCCGCATTGGCTTCCACGCCGCCCTGCGGCAGATTCTCCGACTCGACTTCGTGATACATCGCAATAGCGCGGCGCACATTGGCGAGCGCCACACGCACGTTCGTGTTGGCGGCAAGCGCCTCTTTCACGAGCGCGTCGAGCTTGGGGTCGTCGTAGAGTTGCCACCAATCATCGGGAACGGCGGCAATTGAAACCGCGTGCTGTGCATTGCCGGCGATGGGGCCGTTCGCTTCGGGCGAGCGCATCACCGAGTTTTCCGGCAAGTGGTAGTCGGGGCCGACGGTGGTACATCCGGCAACGAGCGCGGCCGCTGCGGCCACGGCGCTCATCAGGAGTAATCGAGTTTTCACTGACGGGCTCCCGGTTGGGCGCCGGTCTCGCGTGAGGCGGCCAGCGTCGCGGATGCTGCGTCAGCCTCTTTCGACTGCCTCGACTGCCCGGACTTGTCCTGCTGATCTTGTACGACGGTCACGGTCGCGGTGCGGCCGGCGACCAGCCGCATGTCCTGGGGCACATCGTCCAGCGCAATGCGCACCGGAATGCGCTGGGCGAGACGTACCCAGTTGAACGTCGGGTTGATGTTGGGCAGCATCGACGCGCCGCTCGTGCGATCCCGATCCTCGATCCCGGCAACGATGCTCTGCACGTGGCCGTGCAGCACATGCCGCTCGCCCATCAGGCGCACTTCGACTTTGTCGCCGATATGGATGCCACGCATCTTGGTTTCTTCGAAGTAGCCTTCGACGTGCAGCGAGTTGGCATCCACCATCGAGAGCACCGGGCGGCCGGTGCTGACGTAGTCACCCACGCGCGGCAAACGATCGTTCAGGTAGCCGTCGGCGGGGGCGAGAACGCGCGTGCGCTCAAGGTTGAGCTTCGCGAGTCGCACGGCCGCTTCGGCCTGCGCGACGGCGGCCTCGCCGGATTCGACCTTGGCCTGACCGGCCTCGACCACTTCCTTGGCGACCACTTCCGTCAACTGATGGTTACGTGCGTTTTCGCGGCGTGCCTGCGCGAGCGTGGCGCGTTGCGCGGCAACGGTAGCTTCCGCCTGTTGCAGTGCGAGTGTGTAGCGATCACGGTCGATCACGAACAGCAGGTCGCCACGGTGTACCTGCTGGTTGTCCTTGACCTCGACATCGGTGATGAGACCGGAGACGTCGGGCGCCACCTGCACGATGTCGGCGCGAATGCGCCCGTCGCGTGTCCAGGGGGCAACGGTGTAGTAGTCCCACAGATGCAGCAGCACGAAGACGGCGACGCAAGATACCGCAAGCGTCAGCACAACGGGGCCGAGAGAGCGAAGTTTCAGTTTCATGGTTGGCAGGCGCGCGCAATGGCGACGATGCCGCCCAGCGCGATGATGTACACAGCAAGGTTGAATAACGAACGGTGCCAGACGAGCTTGTAAAAGCCGATGCGCGCGAGCACGAAGCGCAGCACGCCCGTCAGCACGAAAGCCACGACCATCAGGACTAGCAGTGTCGGCACGAATACGCCGTAGATATCGATCTCACCGCTCATTGGATACTCCCGGATCGTGTGGCCGGGAACAACGCGACGTGGATGTCCATGAGCGACGCGCGCGCACTGCGCGACGCCTGATCGCTATGGGCCACCAACGAGCGCACCGCGCCCAGCAGTTTGTCGTGCAGCGTGGTGTCGGGCTCGCTCACCTGTTCGTCGAGTCGCGCTTGATAGAAGCGCGCCACGTCGGTGAGCACGGCCTCGACGGCGTCGCGCTGCGATGGATTCAGATGCGGCAGCTCGCGCTGCAACGCCAGCGCAGAGAGTTCGACGCGGACTTCGGTAAAACCGTCGCTCGACGTCTCGCTCTCGCTTGCCGCCAGACGCGGCACCAGTTGGCCGAGCCGGTCGAGCAGTCTCGCGCGCAGGCGTCCGTGCTCGGCGACCGAGCGGCCGACCGCGTTCTTCGCAATGTCGCGCCAGCTCGAATGAATTAGGCGGCGCATGGCGACGCGTGTGCCGAAGGGGCGGGTCTGCAACGTCCAGAGCAGGGCGAACAGGACACCGGCCAGACCGGCAAGATTGCTATTGAAGAACGCCTGGAAGTCGGCGCTGTAGCCCCCCTGAATACCGACGAAGCTCGCGGTATTGACGGCAACGAGCATCGCCACCATCGTGAAGCGGGGCTGTGGAATGAGCGTGCCGAGCAGCAGATACGGTACGGCGAACATCGCCACGAGCAGACCGAAGTCATGCGCATTCGTCAGGATAAAGAACACGTAGACGGCGGCGAACACCACGCACACGGCCGTTGCCCAGAAGAACGAGCGGATGAACGGTGCGGGCTCGTCCATGGCCGCGAAGAAGCAGCAGGCTACGGCGCCGAGCGAAACGCCGGCGGCGCCGTCGTTCCAGCCTGTGTAGATCCAGGCCATGCCCATGAGAAACGTACACAACGCGGCCGATACGGTTGAGAACAGCAGCAGGCCGTGATCGTAGTGGCGTGCGCCGCCCAGTTCCCAGTGCTGGAAAGCGGGCTTCCATTCGTAGCCGCTGTCCCGATCGTCGTATTGGCCGAAGCGGCGTTGCAACGACACGCAGTCCTGCCAGAGTTGCACCAGCGAGCGCAGGCGATCCTCCGTTGCGGCCACCAGCGCGCCGTACCAGTCCGAGGCTTCGCCGGCCGATTGCGGCGGGCTCAGCAAGTGGGCCGGGGCGGGTGACGGTGCGCCACGCCGCAGCCATGCGACCACCTCTGCCATCTTCGCTTCGAGTGCTTCGGGTGCGCCCTTGGGGTGCTGACGCAACGTGTGCACCAGCGACGCCACCGTCGAGAGCACCGGCATCATCATGGTCATGCGCCCGCGCAATTCCTGCGCATCGCGCACGCGCTCCGACGTGTCGGCATCGTAGGAAAGCTGGCTGATCAACTGGTCGAGCGCCAGAATGTCGGCCGCCATGCGGTGACGGCTCATGTGGCGCGTTGCCTTGCCTTCCGGGTCGGCGGAGAGCATGTCGGTTGTCCAGCGTGCGGCGTCGGTGAGCCAGCGGGCCGAGCGGTCGTGCAGTACCTTGGCCACACTTGTGGGCAGGATCACGGCGCCGACGACGCTCGCGCAGATGATGCCGAGAATGATCTCTTCGGAGCGCGCCACGGCAATGTCGAAGATCACGTCGGGCGTGTTCACCGCTGGCAGGGCGATCAGCGGCAGCGTGTACGACGCCAGCAGAAACACGTAGCTACGTGGCGAACGATGCAATAGCGAGATATAGAGCAGCGTGCCGGTCCACAGCCCGACGGCCGCCATCAGCAACTCGGGGTTGTTGACGAGCGCGGGGACGAAAGCAATGGAAGCGGCGGCGCCGAGGAGTGTGCCGAGCACGCGATACAGCGCCTTGGAGCGTGTCGCGCCGGTCAGCGGGTGCGACACGATATAGACCGTGGCCATGGCCCAGTATGGGCGCGGCAAGCCGAGCGCCAACGCGATGTAGAGCGCCAGCATCGAGGCGACAAACGCCTTGATCGAGAAAATCCAGTCGCGTGAGGATGGCCAGTTGAACACGGTTTACTTCTTCGGGGGCTCCATCGTGAGAATCCCCACGTCGGGGCTCGCCACGTTGGAAATCGCTTCGAACACACGCAACACCGCCTCGAAATCCTCGCGCGGGATGTTCGCGAAAACCTTCGCGCGCAACTGGCTGAGTTCGATTTCGAGCTTCTCGGCGAGCGCCTCGCCGGCCTCCGTGAGCCGCAGCGCGTTGGCGCGACGGTCGCTAGCATCCACTTCGCGCAGCACGAGTCCGGCTGCGCACAATTGATCGAGCAGCCGCACCAGAGATGCGCCTTCGAGCCCGACGTATTCGGCAAGCTCGACCTGACGCACCCCCTGGCCAAGGCGGCGGATGAACAACAACGGGCCTGCGCTCGCCGCAGAAATTCCGTATTCGACGATCGCGCCCTGTGAGATCTGACGCCACTGCTTGCCTGCCAGCAGCAAGTGGCTGGTGAAGACAAAGCGGAGCGATTCTAGGGAGGTCATGGAGAAAGATTATATGTTAACTAATAATTAGGATGCTAGTTAATGCGTTATTGCGTCAGACGGCGAGATCGACTGGAAAGTCCGGCCTGCAAGGGGGCTGGGGCTATTCCAGGGGCTCTGACAGGCGCGCGGAATCGGGCACTTTCGGTCGTTTGTGCCCGTTTTATTTTTCGGTGTGCGCCGAAACTGGCCTGTCAGACGCCTGTGACATCGGCCGGGCTGGCGTCGGCGATTTCTCCGTCCGCGCCGGACATCTCGTCAATCCGCTTCATGTTCTCGAGCAGTTTGAGCAAGTAGTGCAGGGTGTGGGTGATGTCGCCTGTCGAGAACTCATCCAGTGCGCGCCCGTAATAGTCGTGAATGCGCGGCACGGCTTCCCGGTGCCAGACATGATGACCGTGCTCGGTCATCGTAATGCGCCGGGAGCGCCGGTCGCGTCCGTCCGGTGCGCTGACGATATGGCCGTCGCGCTCCATGCGGCTGATCAGGCCAGACAGGTTTTGGCGGCTCACCATCAGATAGCGGGCCAGATCGCCCACGCTCATCCCGTCTGGCACTTCCGGCCGGGACAGTGCCCCCAGCACGGCCCATTGCTGAGTCGTCAGGCCAAGGCTTTCGACGGCTCTCGTCCCTGTTTTATGCAACATATTGGCGCATTGATAGAGCCGGAAAAACAATCGATTGGCCAGCTCCATCCGGGTAATTTCTACGTTTTTATTAGGGTTTTCCATATCGAATCCTCTGCGGTTACGTGCTTGCGCATCACCGATCTGATGTCTAGTATACGTCAATATATTGACGTAATTTAATCGGCGGGCAGGCCCCTTTCGCGCTCAGCAAGGATACCGTGCCCGTCAGCGACTCTGGAGGCAGGACATGCAGCGGTTCGAGGGCAAGGCCGTCATTGTGACGGGGGGCGGGGGCGGGATTGGTGGGGCGACGTGCCGCCGGCTGGGAGGCGAGGGAGCGGCCGTGGCCGTGTTCGATCGCGATTTGGCCGCAGCGCAGCGTGTGGCCGGGGAGATCGTCGAGGCCGGGGGGCGGGCACAGGCGTTTGCGTGCGACATCACCGTGCGCGAGCAGGTCGACGCAGCAGTGGCCGCAGTCGCGCAGGCATTCGGTCCGGTGAGCGTGCTGGTCAACAACGCCGGTTGGGACATCTTCAAACCCTTTACCAAGACAGTGCCCGCCGAGTGGGACCGGCTGATCGCCATCAATCTGATCGGCGCATTGCACATGCATCACGCGGTACTGCCGGAGATGGTGGCGCGGCGCAGCGGACGGATCGTCAACATCGCATCCGACGCCGCGCGGGTCGGCTCGTCCGGCGAAGCGGTCTATGCCGCGTGCAAGGGCGGGATTGTGGCGTTCTCGAAAACCATCGCGCGTGAACATGCGCGTCACGGCATCACCGTCAATGTGGTGTGCCCCGGGCCGACTGACACGGCGCTTTTCGCCGACTACAAGGAGGGGGCCGGAAACCCCGAAAAACTCGTCGAGGCGTTCACGAAGGCGATCCCTCTGGGGCGCATTGGCCAGGCAGACGATCTGCCCGGTGCAATTGCCTTCTTCGCAAGCGACGACGCGGCGTTCGTCACCGGTCAGGTGCTGAGCGTGTCCGGCGGCCTCACGATGAACGGCTGACATTTCCTATCAAGACGATGCCGGACACGGCCGGAAGTCGTGTGGCCGGCGGCGAGGACCAAGACAATGAACTACGAAGACATTCTGTATGAAGTGCGCAACGGTGCGGCATGGATCACGATCAACCGTCCGGAGAAGATGAATGCATTTCGCGGACGCACCTGCGACGAATTGATTCACGCGATCAACAAGGCGGGCTACGACAGGGAGATCGGCAGCATTGTGCTTGCCGGTGCCGGCGAGAAGGCGTTTTGCACCGGCGGCGACCAGTCCGCGCATGAAGGGCAGTACGACGGGCGCGGCACCATCGGCTTGCCGATGGAGGAACTGCATAACGCGATTCGCGACGTGCCCAAACCGGTGATTGCGCGTGTGCAGGGCTATGCGATTGGCGGTGGCAACGTGATTTGCACCTTGTGCGACTTCACGATCGCTTCCGAGAAAGCTGTCTTCGGTCAGGTCGGGCCGAAAGTCGGTTCGGTCGACCCCGGCTTTGGCACGGCGTTTCTGGCACGCGTGGTCGGTGAGAAGAAAGCGCGCGAAATCTGGTACCTGTGCCGTCGCTATACCGCAGCTGAAGCGCTCGGAATGGGCCTTGTGAACACCGTCGTTCCGCATGAGCAACTCGACGCCGAAGTGCAGAAATGGTGCGACGAGATCATGGAGCGCAGCCCGACCGCGATCGCCATCGCAAAGCGCTCGTTCAACATGGACACCGCGCAGCAGGCGGGCATCGCCGGCATGGGCATGTACGCGCTCAAGCTCTATTACGAGACGGAAGAGTCGCGCGAAGGCGTGCGCGCGTTTCAGGAAAAGCGCAAGCCCGATTTCCGCAAGTACGCCAAATAAGCGAGGCAGACCGCGATGCTCAATCCGTATCTCGACGACGATCTCGTAGCCCTGGCCGAGCACACGCAGCGTTTTGCTCAGGCTCGGATTGCTCCCGGCTTTCAGACGCGCGACCAGACGCGCGTGCTGGAGCGCAGTCTTATGCGGGAGATGGGGGAAATGGGGTTGATTGCGCCCGAACTCCCGGAGGTCTATGGCGGGCAGGGCATGGGGCGTTTGGCCGCCGGTGTGATTCACGAGGCGATCGCGCGCGCCGATCTCAGCATGTCGTACGTCAACCTGCTGGCGTCGCTCAACGGTCAGATTCTGGCTGAGCACGGCAAGCCGGAGGTGGTGACCCCCTGGTTGGAGAAGCTCACGCGCGGCGAGACGCTGCTGGCCATCGCACTGACCGAGCCGCGTGGCGGCTCCGACGCCGCAAACCTGCGCATGCGCGCCGACTTCGACGGCACGCACTACGTTCTCAATGGCGAGAAGACCTCGATCTCGGCTGCCGATCAGGCAGACGCGGCCGTCGTCTTCGCGCGAACCGGCGAGGTGTCCGAACTTGCGCGCGGCATCTCGGCGTTTTTTGTGCCGCTCGACCTGCCGGGTGTCACGCGCCAGCGCTTTGACTGTCATGGGCAACGCGCCATCGGCCGGGGGTCGCTGTTCTTCGAGAACGTCAGAATTCCTGCCGACCATGTGCTCGGCGCGCCCGGCGAGGGCTTCGTGCAGGTGATGCAGGGCTTCGACTTCTCGCGCGCGCTGATCGGTCTGCAAGTGCTGGCTGTCGCCCGGGCGGCACTGGACGAAACATGGGCGTACGTGGCCCAGCGCGAGGCGTTCGGCAAGCCGCTTTCGGCCTTTCAGGGGGTGTCGCATCCGCTGGCGGATTTCGACACACAGGTCGAGGCGGCCAGACTGCTTTGCCTGCAAACGCTCTGGCTCAAGGACCGCGGCTTGCCGCACAGCGCCGAAGCCGCGATGTGCAAATGGTGGGGGCCGAAGCTGGCGTACGACACGATTCATCAGTGCCTGCTGATGTTCGGACACGGTGGCTACGATCGTGGCGTGATGGAGCAACGCCTGCGCGACGTGCTGGGGTTCCAGATCGGCGACGGCACCGCACAGATCATGAAGACGATCATTGCGCGCACCCGGGCGGGCAGGCAGGCCGTACCGATCTGAGGGCGCAGGCATCGACGCCGGCAGCAGCAAAAAGCGACAGCAGGACCATAACGATACGAACGATGCGACAGCACAGGAGACGATGCAATGGAATTCGATGCGGTGTTGCTTCCCCCAAGGCGCGAGCAGAGCGTGGCACGCGGCTGGTGGCCCGAACGCACGATCAACGATGCCCTCGATGCTGCTGTCGCGGCATCGCCCGACAAGGTTGCCCTCACGGCGGTGTCGAGCGCCACGGGACAGACGCAGCGGCTGACTTATGCGGCCCTTGCCGATGCCGCGGAGCGCCTCGCGCTGGGGCTGATGCGTCGTGGTGTCGGGCGCGGTGATGTCGTGGCCTGTCAATTGCCCAACGGCTGGCAGTTCGCCGTCACTTATCTTGCTTGCGCAAGGATCGGCGCCGTGCTCAATCCGCTGATGCACATTTTCCGCGAGCGGGAGTTGTCGTTCATGCTGCGCCACGGCGAGGCGAAGGTGTTCGTCGTGCCTCGCCAGTTCCGGGGGTTCGATCACGCGGCAATGGCTCGGGCGCTACAGCCGGACTTGCCGGACCTGCAACATGTCATCGTGGTCGACAGCAAGAACAACAGCGACGGCCTGGGCGAGGACAGCTTCGACGCGGTGCTCATGGCGGGCGAACCCGCCGCGTCGAGCGACGAGCGGGCCACGATGCTGGCAGCGCGCGCCCATCCCGACGACATCATGCAGTTGATGTACACCTCGGGCACGACGGGTGAGCCCAAAGGGGTGATGCACAGCGCGAACACCACGTTCTCGAACATTCTTGCCTATGCCGAGCGCATGCGCCTGGGCCGCGACGACGTGATCCTGATGGGGTCGCCCCTCGCTCATCAGACCGGCTTCATGTACGGACTCATGATGCCGGTGATTCTCGGGGCGAGCGCCGTGATGCTCGACATCTGGGACCCGGCAAACGCCGTGCGGCTGATTCGCGAGCAAGGGGTGACATTCACCATGGCGTCGACACCGTTTCTTTCCGACCTGACGAAAGCGGTAGCGGCCAGTGGCGAGACCGTGCCGAGCCTGCGTGCATTTCTGTGTGCCGGCGCACCGATTCCCGGCCCCGTCGTCGAACAGGCGCGCAGCGTACTCGGCGCAAAGATCGTTTCGGCATGGGGGATGACGGAGAACGGTGCCGTTACGCTCACGCGTCTCGATGACGATGATGTGCGGGCCTCCACGACCGACGGTTGCCCGCTGCCGGGCGTAGAGTTGCGCGTGGTCGACGCGCAGAACGACACGTTGCCCGTCGGCGAGACCGGGCGGCTGCTGGTGCGCGCCTGTTCAAATTTCGGTGGCTATCTGAAGCGCGCGCAATGGAACGCTACCGACGATCAGGGCTGGTTCGACACCGGCGACATGGCGTGGCTCGACGAGACTGGCTACGTGCGCATTGCCGGACGCAGCAAAGACGTGATCATTCGCGGTGGCGAGAACATCCCGGTCGTGGAAATCGAAGCCCTTCTGTACCGGCATCCGGCGATCGCTACGGTAGCGATCGTGGCCTACCCGGACGAGCGTCTGGGCGAGCGCGCCTGCGCGGTCGTCGTGCCGCGCGCGGGCGAATCGATCGACCTCGCGGCGGTGACCGACTTCCTCGCGTCGCACAAAGTGGCGCGGCAGTACTGGCCCGAGCGGATCGAAGTTCGTGAGACGCTGCCGACGACGCCCACGGGTAAGATACAGAAATTCAAGCTGCGCGAGATGCTCCAGGCCTCCCGCGCAAGCGCCACTGAACACACGCCTTGAGGACGACTGGCAAATGACAACGAAGGGACTGGATCACGAATCGTTCGAGCTGTTGCTCGCGGCGGTCCAACGTTTCATCCGCGAGCGGCTGGTGCCCGCAGAGAACGACGTGGAGGAGCACGACGAAGTGCCTGCCGCGATCGTCGACGAAATGAGAGAGATGGGATTGTTCGGCCTGTCGATCCCCGAGGAATTCGGCGGCATCGGCTTGTCGATGTCGCAGGAAGTACGCGTAGCCTACGAGTTCGGGCAGACGTCGCTGGCCTTTCGCTCCGTATTCGGCACCAATGTCGGCATTGGCTCGCAGGGCATTCTGATGGACGGCACCGAGGCGCAGAAACGCGATCTGTTGCCGCGTGTGGCGAGCGGCGATCTGATCATGTCGTTCGCGCTCACGGAGCCCGACGCCGGCTCGGACCCGGCGGCCCTCAAGACGCGGGCGGTGCTCGACGGCGACACTTACGTGCTCGACGGCGTGAAGCGTTTCATCACGAATGCGCCGCGCGCCGGGGCCTTCACATTGATGGCGCGCACCGGCGGCGAAGGCGCGGGCGGCATTTCGGCGTTCATCGTGCCGGCCGACACGCCGGGGTTGTCGCTGGGCAAGCCTGACAAGAAGATGGGACAACGCGGCACAAAGACCTGCGACGTCGTGCTGGAGGGCGCGCGCGTGCCGGCAGCGAATATCATTGGCGGCGAGGCGGGCAAAGGATTCAAGACGGCCATGAAGGTGCTCGATCGCGGACGTTTGCATGTGGCGGCGCTCTCATGCGGCATGGCGCAACGCATTCTCGACGAATCGGTGGCCTACGCGCGCGAACGCAAGCAGTTCGGTCATCGCATCGGCGATTTTCAGCTTGTTCAGGCAATGCTCGCGGACAGTCAGGCCGAACTCTATGCCGGGTGGTCGATGGTGCAGGACTGCGCCGCGCGCTACGACGCGAAACCGGCAGGCAAGCGCGATGCCGATGTCAGCATGCGGGCATCGTGCGCCAAGATGTTCTGCACGGAAATGGTCGGCCGCGTGGCCGATCGTGGCGTGCAGGTGCATGGCGGAGCAGGGTATATCAATGAGTACAAGGTCGAGCGGTTCTACCGCGACGTGCGCTTGCTTCGTCTGTACGAGGGCACCACGCAGATTCAGCAATTGATTATCGGCCGCGCACTCATGCAGGACGACTGAGGTTGCCGCTTCGGCACCGGGCAGCGCTGGCGTGGCGGTTGTAATACACTCGCTGGCGTTCGCTGCCCCCGAGAGCCGTCGTGTCCGAAACTGCCCAGTCGCGCCAGCCGTCCGCATCACCTTCGCCATCCGGGCTATCCGGGCTATCCGAATCGTCCGGGAAGCCTCCCCGCCAGGGACAGACGGTTTCGCAGACGGCATTGCCGTTGCTCGTCGCGTCCACGTTCTTCATGGAGAACCTCGACGCGACCATCATCACCACGTCGTTGCCCGCGATGGCTGTCGACTTCGGTGTGGCGCCGTCTCAACTCTCTATTGGTTTGTCGGCCTATCTGGTGGCCCTCGCAGCGTTCATTCCTGCGAGCGGCTGGCTTGCCGACCGGCTTGGCCCGCGTCGCGTGTTTCCTTCGGCGATTGCGCTCTTCACGCTCGCGTCGGTGTTGTGCGCGATGAGCACCAGCCTCGACATGTTTACGCTGTTTCGCGTGTTGCAAGGGCTTGCGGGCGCGATGATGGTGCCCGTCGGCCGGCTGGTTGTCTTGCGCAACACGCCCAAGCCTGCGCTGGTGCGCGCCATTGCGACGATCACCTGGCCGGGGCTTGCCGCGCCGGTGTTGGGGCCGGCGCTCGGCGGCTTCATTTCATCGACGTGGAGTTGGCACTGGATCTTCCTCATCAACGTGCCGCTCGGCATTGCGGCCTTCGCGGCGGCGCTGTGGCTGGTGAAACCGTCGCCCGGGCAACGCAAGCCGTTCGATCTGCCGGGATTCATCGCAAGCGGCGTGGGCGCCAGTCTGTTGATGTTCGGCGTGGAACTGGCCAGCCGCACGCCGGCCGACTGGCCGCTGGTGATTGGGTGTCTCGCACTCGGGCTGGTGGCCATGGTGTGGTCGATACGGCATTTCATGCGCGCGACGCATCCGCTCATCAATCTCGCCGCACTGCGTGTGCAGACGTTCGCCGTGACCGTGTGGGGCGGCTCGCTGTTTCGTATCGCCATCGGCAGCGCACCGTTTCTTCTGCCGCTGATGTTCCAACTGGCGTTCGGCATGAGCGCCGTGACGTCGGGGTTGCTGATGCTCGCCCTGTTTGCGGGCAATCTGGGAATCAAGCCTGCGACCACGCCGATCCTGCGCCGCTTCGGTTTTCGTAGCGTATTGCTGGGCAATGGCGTGCTCGTGGCGCTGGGCTTCGGGCTATGCGCGCTACTGACGGCGACGACACCGCTGTGGCTCATTGCGCTGGTGCTGCTCTTCGGGGGCGTCTGCCGCTCGGTGCAGTTCACTACCCTCGCCACGATGGGCTTCGCCGACGTGCCGCCAGACGACATGAGCGGCGCCACCACGCTTTTCTCCGCCCTTCAGCAAATGACCTCCGGCCTGGGCATCGCACTGGGCGCGCTCGTCCTCAAGATCACCGAAGTGGCGGGGGCCACGCCATTCGGCGCGACCAGTTTCCGGTGGACGTTCGCCGCAATGGCGGCCATTGCGCTCCTGGCATTGATCGACGGCGTTCGCCTGCCTGCCAACGCCGGTGCGCACGTGAGCGGGCATACGCCGTCGGCGGCACGCTAACGCGCATCATCCTGGTGCGAACAAGGCGGGCTTGCCCCGTCTTGCACTGCTGCGGTGCAGCAGGTTTCGCCAGATTTTCGGGTGTTTCCCATAGACATTTCTGCCATATCGCCTTAGCCGGCAAGGCTCTGCCGAGAGTGGTCGCGTGGTTGGCACGCTTGTTGCGTTAGCGTAGAGGCCAGCGGCAAAGGCGTCGCCGGCAACGAATTCAAGGGTGACGTCGGGCGCGATAGCCTGTGACGTTCCCACAGGACAACGGCGTCCCTCCGTGCTTCGGCACGGATGGACGCCGTTTTGTTTTTTCGGGCGCTGCACGCGTTGCAACAGGAGAAGACAGCATGCGCAAACCTCGTCTGGTCGTGATCGGCAATGGTATGGCGGGCATCCGCACGCTAGAAGAGTTGCTGGAGATCGCACCGAATCAGTACGACATCACCGTGTTCGGCGCGGAGCCGCATCCGAACTACAACCGCATTCTGCTCTCGCCGGTGTTGGCGGGCGAACAGGCGTTCGCCGACATCGTGCTCAATCCGCTGGATTGGTATGCGGAAAAGGGCATCACGTTGCATCTGGGCAAGGAAGTCGTGCAGATCGACCGGCCGCGCCGCGTGGTGCGTTGTGCCGACGGTACCGAGGCGTCTTACGATCGCCTGCTGATCGCCACCGGCTCCAGCCCGTTCATCCTGCCGGTACCGGGCAAGGATCTCGACGGCGTAATCAGCTATCGCGACATTCGCGACACCGAAATCATGATCGAGACGGCGCGCGTGAAGCGTCACGCGGTCGTGATCGGTGGCGGCTTGCTCGGTCTTGAGGCGGCGAATGGCCTCAAGCTGCGCGGCATGGACGTCACCGTTGTCCATCTGGCCGAAACCCTGCTCGAGCGTCAGCTCGACAGCACGGCGGGCAAGCTCCTGCAACAGTCGCTTGAGGCACGCGGTCTCGCGTTCCGGTTGTCGCATCAAACGTCTGCGATTCTCGACAACGGCAAGGGAGCCGTGCGCGCCGTGCAGTTCAGCCATGGCGAAGAGATTGCCGCCGACCTGGTGGTGATGGCAGCGGGCATCCGGCCGAATACCACGCTTGCCGAAGCGGCCGGGCTGTATTGCTCGCGAGGTATCGTTGTGTCCGATACGCTGCAAACCTACGATCCGCGCATCTACGCCGTGGGCGAGTGCGTGAGCCATCGGGGCGTGGCTTACGGTCTCGTTGCGCCGCTGTTTGAACAGGCCAAGGTCTGCGCCAACCACCTCGCCCTCATGGGCATTGGCAGCTATCGTGGCTCGGTGCTGTCGACGAAACTCAAGGTCACGGGCATCGACCTGTTCTCGGCCGGCGATTTTCTCGGCGGCGACGGCACCGAAGAAATCGTGCTGTCCGATCCAGCGAGTGGTGTCTACAAGAAGCTGGTGATCCGCGACGACAAGCTCGTCGGCGCGTGTCTGTACGGCGACACGGCCGATGGCGCGTGGTATTTCAAGCTGCTGCGCGAAGGGCGCGCGCTAGGTGAATTGCGCGAGCGCATCATGTTCGGCGAGTCGAGTGTGGGCGACGTCGGTACGCAGGGGCAGAACCGTGCGTCGGCCATGTCCGATAGCGACGAAGTCTGCGGATGCAACGGGGTGTGCAAAGGCACCATCGTGAAGGCGATTACCGAGAAAGGGCTGTTCACGCTGGACGACGTGAAGAAGCACACCAAGGCTGCCAGCTCTTGCGGCTCGTGCGCGGGATTGTGCGAACAGATTCTGATGAGCACGCTGGGCTCGACCTACGACGCCGCGCCGAAGGAAAAAGCCGTGTGCGGGTGCACCGACCTCTCGCACGCGGACGTGCGCCGCGCGGTGCGCGAGCATCACCTGACAACGCACCGCGCCGCCTTCGACTTCCTGGCGTGGCGCACGCCTAACGGCTGCGCGACGTGCCGTCCCGCGCTGAACTACTACATGCTGAGCACGTGGCCGAAAGAGGCCGTCGACGATCCGCAGAGCCGCTTCGTCAATGAGCGGGTGCACGCCAATATCCAGAAGGACAACACGTTCTCCGTCATCCCGCAGATGAAGGGCGGCGTGACGAATGCGAGCGAGTTGCGCCGTATCGCCGACGTGGCGGACAAGTACCAGATTCCGATGGTGAAGGTCACGGGCGGTCAGCGCATCGACCTGCTAGGTGTGAAGAAGGAGGATCTCGTGAATGTCTGGCGCGATCTCGGCATGCCGTCGGGACACGCTTACGGCAAGTCGATCCGCACGGTGAAGACGTGTGTGGGCAGCGAGTTTTGCCGCTTTGGCACACAGAACAGCACCCAGATGGGCATCGATCTCGAGACGATGCTCGCCAATATGTGGTCGCCACACAAGGTGAAGCTCGCTGTGTCGGGTTGTCCGCGCAATTGCGCCGAGGCGGGCATCAAGGACGTGGGCGTGATCGCCGTCGATTCGGGCTGGGAACTGTACGTTGGCGGCAATGGCGGCATCAAGACCGAAGTGGCGCAGTTTCTCGTCAAGGTGAAGACGGCCGAAGAGGTGAAGGAGTACACGGGCGCCTTCCTGCAACTTTATCGCGAGGAGGCCTACTACCTCGATCGCACGGTGCACTACCTCGAGCGCGTGGGTCTCGACTACGTGAAGCAGCGTGTGGTGAACGACGCGGCCAGCCGTCATGCACTTTACGACCGGCTGCTGTTCGCGCTCGACGGCCTGCCCGACCCATGGAAGGCTCGTATCGAAGGGGCGCAAGCCAACGAATACCGTCCGCTTGCGCCGCTGGGCGTGGCGCCTGCGACTGTCTGAGGAGCTCACCATGACGCTATCCGAACCGATCTGGCTGCACGTATGCGACGTCGATGCGATTCCGCGTCTGGGCACGCGCGTGTTGCGGCATGCGAGTGGTGACATCGCGCTCTTTCGCACCGAGAGCGATAACGTTTTCGCGTTGCGCGACCAGTGCCCGCACAAAGGCGGCGCGCTGTCGCAAGGCATTGTGCATGGCGAGAAGGTCACGTGTCCGCTGCATGCCTGGAACATCGATCTGACGACCGGCGAGGCGTGCGCTCCCGATGTGGGTTGCGCGCAGCGCTTTCCCGTGCGGATCGACGCCGGTGAGGTGTACCTCTCGCTCGACGAGGCGGTGCAGGCCACCGCCGCCGCCTGATTCTCTCTCCACCGCCGGAGCGCCCTATGACCACCATGACGCGAACGACCTGTTGCTACTGCGGCGTGGGGTGCGGCATGCTTGTCGAGAGCGACGGTGAGCGTATTGTCGGTGTGCAGGGCGATCCGGCGCATCCGGCGAATTTCGGACGTCTGTGCAGCAAAGGCATGACGTTGCCGCTCACTGCGCAGTCGCTGGCCGGCCGTGTGCTGATGCCGGAGCTTCGCCACACGCGCGAGGCGGCGCGCGCACCTGCGACGTGGAACGACGCGCTCGAAACCGTGGCCTCGCGCTTTGCCGACGTCATCCACCGTCACGGGCCGGACGCCGTAGCGTTCTATGTGTCGGGGCAGTTGCTGACCGAGGACTACTATGTCTTCAACAAGCTGGCCAAGGGGTTGGTGCGCACCAATAACATCGATACGAACTCGCGGCTGTGCATGTCGAGTGCCGTGAGCGCTTACAAGATGGCGTTCGGCGCCGATGGGCCGCCGACATGCTATGACGATCTCGAAGCCGCCCGCACGGTGCTCTTCGCGGGCAGCAACATGGCCTACGCGCATCCGGTGCTGTTCCGTCGGTTGGAAGCGGCGAAGGCGGCCGATCCGTCGATTCGCTGGATCGTCGTGGACCCGCGTCGCACCGACACGGCGGCAATGGCCGATCTGCATCTGGCTATCGAGCCGGGCACCGATGTCGCGCTTTTTCACGGCATGCTGCATCACCTGATATGGGAAGGGCGCATTGATCGGCGATACATCGATGCGCATACGCAAGGGTTCGACGCGCTCAAGCAAGTGCTGCGCGCCTATCCACCGCAACTCGCGGCGGATATTTGCGGCATTGAAGAGTCCGCGTTGCGGCAGGCGGCGGACTGGTTCGGCGAAAGCCCGGCCGCGCTGTCGCTTTACTGCATGGGGCTGAATCAGTCGAGCCATGGCACGGAGAAGAATCTCGCCCTCATCCATTTGCATCTGGCCACCGCGCAGATCGGCCGCGCGGGCGCCGGGCCGTTCTCGCTCACCGGGCAACCCAACGCCATGGGCGGCCGCGAAGTGGGCGGGCTGGCAACGATGCTCGCTGCGCACCGCGAGATCGGCAACGCGGCGCACCGCGCGGAAGTCGAGCGGCTATGGGGTGTGCAGGGGCTCTCGGACAGGCCGGGCCTGCCCGCTGTCGAGATGTTCGACGCCGTGCGCGACGGCCGTATCAAGGCAATCTGGATCGCTTGCACGAACCCTGTGCATTCGATGCCCGACAGCGAGCGCGTGCGTGAGGCGCTGGCCAAGGCGGAATTCGTTGTGGTGCAAGAGGCCTTCCATCAGACCGATACCGTGCCATATGCCGATGTGCTGCTGCCCGCATCGAGTTGGGGCGAGAAGGCGGGCACGGTTACGAACTCGGAGCGTCGTATCTCGCGTGTGCGGGCAGCCGTGCCGGCCCCGGGCGCGGCGCGCGCAGACTGGTGGATTGCCGGCGAGGTTGCTCGTCGTCTCGCGCCGAAGCTCGGTGCCTCGCCGGCGCCGTTCGCGTTGTCTGGCGTCGAAACGATTTTCGAGGAGCACCGTTCGCTGACCGTGGGGCGCGATCTGGATATCGGTGGCATCGATTACGCGCTGCTCGACGCTCGCGGCCCCCAGCAGTGGCCGTTTCCGTCAGGCGCATTGCATGGACAGGCGCGCCGGTATGAGAACGGCGTGTTCGCCACCGTCGACGGGTGCGCACGTTTTCATGCGTTCGACTATCACCCCGTTGCCGAGCCGATCAATGCCCGACACCCGATGCGCCTGATTACCGGGCGCCTGCGCGATCAGTGGCACGGCATGAGCCGCACGGGGCGGGTGGGGCAGTTGTTCGAACACGCTCCCGAACCCGCACTGACGATGCACCCGGCCGATGCCGCGCGACGCAGCTTGCGCGCGGGCGATTTCGTGCGCCTGTCCAGCCGTCGCGGCGAGCGGGTGCTGATGTTGAACGTGAGTGAAGACGTTGCGTCGGGCACGGTTTTCGTCCCCATGCACTGGAGCGGGCAGTTCCTCGGGGGCGGCGGCGTGAACGATACGACCCTCAGTGCCGTAGATAAATACTCGAATCAGCCGGAGTTGAAGCACGCCGCCGTGCGCGTCGATCCGCTCACGCTGCCGTGGCGCGTGGCGGCGGTGCGTCGCGGCGACGCGCTGCAATTGCACGCGGCGGTACAGCCGTTGCTGGCGGAGCGGCGTTTCGCGATGGTTCGTCTGGAGGGCGACGACCGGATTGTGGTCGCCGCGGCCGACGATCAGCCCGATGCCGTTTGGCTCGAACGTTTGCACGCTGCGTTGGCGCTGCCGCGTGACGCGTCGTTGCTGGAGTATCGCGACGCACGCCGGGCAATGACCAAACGCGTGGCGTGGCGCGACACATGGATCGACGGCGTACTGGTGGCGGGGAGCGAGGCGGATGTCGCCGCGTCGGCGTCGCTGCTCGCGCGCGTGCGGGAAACGTCACCGTGGACACGCGCACGCCACGCGGTTTTCGTGGCGGACAGCGGGCCGGTTACGCCGCGCGATCGCACCGTATGTCAGTGCAAATCGGTCGCGGCGTCGAGCATCGAAGCCGCGATTTGCGCGGGCGCCGACGTTGCACAACTCAAAGCGAAACTCGGTTGTGGCACCGTTTGCGGCTCGTGCGTGCCGGAGTTGCGTCGCATGTGTGCGGCAGCGGACAAGCCGGCCGCGCAGCCCATGGCGACGAACGCCGTTTGATAGCGAAATTCCGGCGTTCGATCCCGAGCGCCACGACCCAACTTTGAATCGGGCGACATGCAGGACATCGAGGATTTGAGGGAGAACGATCATGAAGAACGGCAAGGTTACCCTGCTCAGCGCGGGCCCCGGCGCGCTCGATCTGCTCACACTGCGCGCGGCGCGCGTGCTCGGGGAGGCCGACGTATTGCTCGTCGACGATCTGGCCAACCCCGAGATCGCCACGCTCGCACCCCAGGCCCGCGTAATTGCCGTGGGCAAGCGCGGCGGTTGCCGGTCGACCCCGCAGGCTTTCATCGAACGGCTGATGTGCCGCTTCGCGCGCACTGGCGCGCATGTCGTGCGCGTAAAGGGGGGCGACGCGCTAATGTTCGGGCGTGCCGGCGAAGAGATGTCGGCGCTTCGCAGCGCGGGTGTGCCAGTGGAGATCGTCAACGGGGTGTCGGCGGCCTTCGCGGCAGCGGCCGGTCTCGGCATGTCGCTCACGCATCGCGATCACTGCGCGGGCGTGACCTTCGTGACCGCCCACCGGCAGGACGGCAGCTCGCCCAACTGGGCGGCGCTTGCCGCCACGGGCACCACGCTGGCGATCTACATGGGGGTGAATCGGGTCGAAGCGCTGGCCGAGACGTTGATGGCCCATCTCGACGCGACGACACCGGCGGCGGCTGTGCAGTGGGCCGGCACGCAGCAAGAGCGGCGACTCGTGACCTCACTGGGGCGTCTGGCGGCCGACGTGCGCGCCGGAGCCTTCGCCAGCCCGGCCATTCTGCTCGTGGGCGGCGCGGTCAGTGAGGCGGCGTTGACGGCACCGCCGCAGGCGTCCGGCATTGTGACCGGGCATGCGTCTGGCGATATCGCGCCGGACGTCATCGCGCAGGCGGCCTGACGCGTTATCTCCTTTATGGCCATGACCCCTCGCGACCCCCGCCCGCCTGCCGACCCTGCGGCTTCTGCGCCCGCTGCGACGCCCGATGTCGAGACGGGCGGGACGCAGGGCATGTTGCGCGTGTTGCTCGTGACCGACACCGACAAGCCGATTGGCGAGTTGCGAGTCGAACTCGCGCGTCTGGGCTGCGAGATGCTGGCGGAAGTCGCCAAACCGCAGGCGTTGCCGCGCGTGGTGGAGAGTGAGCGCCCGGACGTGGTCATCATCGATACCGAATCGCCGTCGCGCGACACGCTCGAACAACTTGCCGTGATGAATGCGGCCGCGCCGCGCCCCGTGCTGGTGTTCTCTGCCGACGGCAATCAGTCGCTGATTCGCGCGGCCGTGGATGCGGGTGTCACGGCGTACTCCGTGGAAGGGCTCGCCGCCGACCGGCTCGCTCCGATTCTCGAAGTCGCGCTCGCGCGTTTCGCTCATGAGGAGAAGTTACGGGCCCGGCTGGTCAAAGCCGAGAGCGAACTGGCCGACCGCAAGCTGATCGACCGCGCGAAGCGCCTGCTCATGGATCGACGCAGGATTTCCGAGCAGGAGGCCTATGCCATTCTGCGCAAACGGGCGATGGATCAGGGCGAGAAGCTCGTCGAGGTGGCACGCCAACTCGTCTCGATTGCCGAATTACTGGGGTAGACACAGCTCATGTCGACGTCATCATGGTTGGCTTCCGATGCGCAATCGCCAAACGGTGCACCGGAGAAGCGTCATTTGCGCGTGGGGTTCGTCGCGTTGTCCGACGCCGCGCCGCTGGTCGTGGCGAAGCGTCTGGAACTGGGGCACGAGCATGGGTTGACGCTGGAGTTGAGCCGGGAATCCTCGTGGGCTGCCGTGCGCGACAAGTTACTCACCGGCGAGCTGGATGCAGCGCATTCGCTGTACGGTCTCGTGTACGGTGTGCAATTGGGCATAGGCGGACCGCGCGAGGACATGGCGGTGCTCATGGTGCTCAATCGCAATGGACAGGCCGTGACGGTGACGCCGCAACTCGCCGACGCGATGGCGCGCACCGGCGATTTGCGCGACGCGCTCGCGTCGCTGGGGCGCAAGCCGGTCTTCGCGCAGACGTTCCCGACGGGCACGCATGCGATGTTTCTCAATTACTGGCTGGCCGCGCAAGGTATCGATCCGCTCGCCGAGGTCTCGAGCATCGTGATTCCTCCGGCCCACATGGTTGCCGCGATGGAAGAGGGCGGCCTCGACGGCTTTTGCTGCGGAGAGCCCTGGCACGCAGTGGCGCAGGCGCGTGGATTGGGACGTACGGTCGCGGTGTCGAGCGACATCTGGCCGAATCATCCCGAGAAGGTGCTCGCGTGCCGCCGGGATTTCGTGACCCGTTACCCGAAGACGGCACAGGCGTTGGTGCGCACGTTGCTCAGCGCGTGCCGCTGGCTGGATATGCCCGGGCATCGGGCGGAAGCGGCGGGGTGGCTGGCGGAGCCGGCATGGGTCGGTGCGCCGCGCGACCTGATTGCGGCGCGTCTGCTGGGCGATTTCGGGCGATTGCAAGGGCGGCACGCCTTGCTGGCGGTGAGTTTCTTCGACGAGGGGGCGGTGAACTACCCGCATCCCTCGGATGGCATGTGGTTCATCTCGCAATATCGCCGATGGGGTATGGCGGGGGCTGAGGCGGTGGCAGAGGCCGCGCGCACAGCTGCCGAGGTGAATCAAACCGCGTTGTTCGAGGCGGCAGCCCGGGCGGAAGGCGTGCCGGTAGTGTCGTCGCCGGCCAGCGAAGTGCTTTGCGACGCAAAGGTCTGGGGGGCGGCAGAGGCCAGCGATCTGAATGCCTACGTTGAGGGATTTGCCATCCGAGCGCGGTGAGCGGTCGATAGATCGGTCGTCTTGTGTTGGGCTGGATCGGCAGAATTACTGTGCGAGGGCGTCGCAGTCGCCGCCGCGCGCCTCACAGGCGCGCAGTGCGCGTTCCCGGTGGCGATGATGCAGGTTCAGGTGATAGACGAGTGCGAGCAGCACGACCTGACGCGACACATTGGCGAGCATCGGCTCGATACCGGCGGCGCGGGCCAGCGCGCGGCGCAGGACCGGGTGCAGGCAGGCGAGCGCGAGGATCGCGAAGGAGCCGGGCACTGCGAGGAACGCGGCTAAAGCAATTTTCTTTTTCATGGCCGTCTGGTGTGGTGATGGCGTGCCGGTGTATGGGTGGCTTGCCTTCCGGAGACGGTTGAGGTTTGAACGGAAACCGGCGCACCTGTATGCGCCGGTTGCATCGTTTTGGCGGGCGTCTCCTCCCGTCTCACTGCATGCGTTTCAGTCTAGAGACTCGCTCTGGTCCGATAAACACTCGAAACTGAAAGCGACTCTTGCATGGAGTGGGGAGAATCGGCCGGCAGCGCGCGGAGCGCGCCTTGTCGTGGGGCGTGAAGCGTAAATCAGGCCACGATCTGGCCTGTGCGCCAGTCACACCTTCTTGACGAATTCCGACTTCAGGCTCATCGCGCCGAAGCCATCGATTTTGCAATCGATATCGTGGTCGCCGTCGACCAGCCGGATGTTCTTCACCTTGGTGCCCACCTTGATCACGCCGGACGAACCCTTGAGCTTCAGATCCTTGATGACGGTGACCGTGTCGCCGTTCTGCAGCACGGTACCGGTGGCGTCGCGGTAGACACGTTCCGTGACCTCGGCCGGGGCGGTGTCTTGCGCCGACCATTCGTGCGCACATTCCGGGCAGATGTACAGACCTCCGTCTTCATAAGTGAATTCGGAGTTGCATTTCGGACAAGGGGGCAGTGCGCTCATGTGGTGAAGTCCCTGAGAGGTGACGAAGACGGTAAGAGCGCGAGAGTATAACGCTGCGTGGCGAATTGTCCGGCGCACGGTCTCTGCTCTGCGCAGAATGAGGCGCCGCGCCGGCACGCGGACATCCCTAATGGATGTAAATCGACATAATAGGGATACTTGAGCCGCCGACAATTGAAGCGCTGCGACAGGTCTGCGTGAGCGCCGCGCAAGGGCTGCGGCAATCCCGGCAATCCCGGCAATTCGCTTCCCGTCATCGACATGCACGACGAGACCCTTTTCCCGATCCGTACCGAGTGTCCGCCCGGTGCCTGCACCTGCGAGCGGGAGCGCCTCATGGAGGACCCCCACGGTGATCGCCGGATCTTGCGTTTGACACAAGCGGAAGAGAAGCGGCTGGTGGCGCGCATCGAATCGCTTACCAGTTACGCCGAGTTGCTGCGTCTGTCAGAGCGTATGCATGCCCAACTCGGCATTGTGCTGCGGATCGCGCCGAGTCTTAACGAAGTTCGCACGGTTCGGGGCATCGCTATCCAGTTGGAAGTCCAGCCCGGTCTCTGCCGGAAGACACATGCTGCGATTCCAGCGGCCATACGCCGCTGTCTCGATCAGCGTCCCGAGATTGCCTATGCGATTCTGGACGCAGACGGCCTGTTCGGTGCCGACAGCCAATAATCGCTTGCGGGCGAGCCGTCGCAAATCCCTGGCCGCGTACAAGAAGGCCGATTCCAGCGCGATGCTGACGAGCTATGGCGCGGTGGTTGCCTAAGTTGCGATTCGCAACTATATTGGTTGCGTTGCGCAACTTATGTGGGATGACACATGGATCTCGTCGATCTGCCCGGCAAGCCCCGCGAAGCGGAGATTCTGGAACTCCGCGACTTTTCCCGCCGATTGGTGCGTGAATTGGGTTTCATGCGCACGACGCTGGCCGACAGTGATCTTGCGCCATCGGCCGTGCACGCCATCATCGAAATCGGCGCTGCGCCAGGAATCAGTGCGAAGGACCTCGGCAACATCCTCCGGTTGGACAAATCGAACACGAGCCGTCAGGTCGCCAAGCTCGAGGCCGGCGGTCTGGTCAAACGCGAGACCGCAAACGGCGATGCGCGCTCGTCCGAGCTTTATCTGACGGAGGCCGGGCAGAAGCTTCGGAAGAAAATCGATCGCTTTGCGACGGATCAGGTGTCCAGTGCGCTGCGACGGATCGTGCCGGCCGATCAGGCGGCGCTGGTTCGTTCTCTCGCACTTTATGCCGACGCGCTCGCGCAGGACAACGCCGCGCACGGCAGGGCAGACAGTGACGTGTCTGCCCAAATCGTGCAAGGGTATCAACCGGGCTGCATCGGCGACATTGCCAGCTTGCACGCCCGGTTTTACTCGGCGCATTGGGGCTTCGGCGCGTTCTTCGAGAAGAAAGTGGCGACGGAGCTTGCCGAATTCGCCGGTTCGCTGCCGGCCAACGGGAAGGCGTTATGGTGCTACGTCGAGAATGGCCGAACGCTCGCGTCTCTCGCCATTGACGGGAATGAGGCAACCGGCGTCGCGCATCTGCGATGGTTTATCGTCGACGACGCCCTGCGCGGTTCCGGTGTTGGACGGCAATTGATGTCGCAAGCGATGCGTTTCGTCGATGAGTACTTTCGCGAGACTTACCTGTGGACCTTCAAGGGGCTGGACGCCGCTCGCCATCTGTACGAGTCGTTCGGTTTTCGATTGGGCGACGAGTCCGAGGGCGAGCAATGGGGCACCAGGGTGGTCGAGCAACGGTTCTGGCGTCGCGCGGGGTGAGTGCTGCCGACCGGCGTTCAGCCGAGCAGATCCAGTGCGCCGGCCAGAGACAGCACCGTTGTGCGTGAGTCGAACGCTGTCGAGAACAGATGCTCGTGCACGACAGGATCCGGGTCGTAGCAACAGTCCTTGACAGTGAACAAGCGGTAGTCGGCATCGCTTGCATAGGCGATTGACGAAAGCATCACGCCGGTCGAGGCAATGCCCACCATGATCAGCGTATCGATACCCTGTGCCGACAGCCGGACTTGCAGGTCGGTGCCGAAGAACACACTGGCGCGATGCGCAATGACGAGCGGTTCATCGGCGCGCTGGCCGAGTTCGGGCGAGATCCGGTCGTCGACAAAGCGGCCCAGTTGTTTGATGCCTTGCCCGTTCCGGTTCAGCGGACTGACTTCCGGATAGCCGGGGCTGAAGTGGATCTTCGCGAAATAGACGCTGACGCCTTTTGCCCGCGCCGCATCGCACAGCGTGCGCGTGTTGGCGAGCAGGGCCGGCGCGACCGACGGGAACAGCGCCATGATGTCGGTCTGATAATGCATGACCAGCAGCGCGGTCTTCGCGGGTGAAATGTTCCGGCTGTGTGCGCTGACGGCACTGTCCGCGCGCGATTGACGATCTGCTGAATCGGCGGGCTCACGTTCAACGGGAAGCGACATATGGTGGCGCAATAGAGAAGGATGGCCGACTCTATCACGACCCCGCCGGTCATCGTTTGCCAGCGGAAGCGGGGAGGAGGCCGCCATCATGCTGCGGGATGCCGGCGCCCGGAATGACAAAAGCCCGTCGATCTTGCGATCAACGGGCTTTCGAATTTGGTTGCGGGGACAGGATTTGAACCTGTGACCTTCGGGTTATGAGCCCGACGAGCTGCCAGACTGCTCCACCCCGCGTCTGAAGAAATGAATAGTACGGGAATTCTGCGCATTGTGTCAAGCATTTATGACATTTGTTTAATGGACTTCCTGAAAATCATGCATGAGGCGTGCATTTTCGGCGCGTCCCGCGCGCATGTGTTGTGCCACAGGTATTCACTTGTCCCATCCTCTGGTTTAGTATTTGTGTTACCAACCAGTTAATTAAAGCTATCCATGACGAACGATCCTCAAGTGGCTCGAGTGACCCGAAACCGTGATCGCACGCGTGCTCAGATTCTCGCCGCCGCGCGCGATGAGTTTTCGCTGCGCGGCTATGAAGGCGCCCGTGTGGAGGCCATCGCCGAGCGTGCTGGCTCCAACAAGCGCATGCTTTATTACTACTTCAAAAACAAAGACGAGCTGTTTCTCGCCGTGATGGAAGAGACCTATCGCGGCATTCGCGACGCAGAAGCCGAACTGCGCCTGCTCGACCTTCCGCCTATCGACGCCATTCGAGCACTCGTGACATTCACGTGGGAGTACTACCTCGCGCATCCCGAGTTTCTGTCGCTGCTGAATAGCGAAAATCTCTATCACGCACAACATTTGCGCCGCTCCACCGACATTCGCTCGCTGAATTCGCCGCTCATCGACACTCTCGGTGAAATCCTCGCACGCGGTCACCGCGAGAAGCTCTTCCGTGGCGGCGTCGATCCGCTTCAGCTCTACATCTCCATCGCGGCGCTCGGCTATTTCTACCTGTCGAACAACGCCACGCTGTGCACTGTGTTCGGGCGCGATCTGTCCACACCCAAAGCGCGTCTCGAACGTCTTCAGCACATGATCGACATGGTCTTGGGGTATCTACTGATCAACTGATTTTTTACGCGATTCCCCGTTGACAGCGCAATATCGCCTGCCTAAGATAATTAACCAGTTGGTAACAAAAGACGAAAAAGACGCCGGCGATGTCCGAGACCTGATCTCGCACACGACCGGCCCGTACCTCGCCAAGGATGGAGACAACTCATGGCGCAAGCGACACCGTTGGTTCGTAAGGTATTCGAGTCTCGCGCGTTCAGGCCCATTGCCCTGATCGCATTCATCATCATCGGCTGGGAGCTGACCATTCAGCTCTTCCAGATCAAGCCGTATCTGGTGCCCGATCCGCTAGTCGTCATCCGCCAGCTTGTGACCGATTGGCCCAAGCTCTGGAGCGAGACACTGGTGACGACGTACGCCACTGTCGGCGGTTTCCTCCTCTCTGCCCTGATTGGTGTGCCGCTCGCGATGCTCATCGCGTACTCGCGGCTAGTGGAGAGCTATGTCTACCCACTGCTCGTTTTCTCGCAATCGATTCCGAAGATCGCGATCGCGCCGTTGCTCGTGGTCTGGTTCGGTTTCGGCATCGTGCCGAAAATCGTCACCGCGTTTCTGCTTGGCTTCTTCCCGGTGGTCGTATCGACAGTCATGGGGTTCAAGTCCGTCGACCGCGACATGATCGACCTGGTGCGTTCCATGAAAGCCAGCCGCTTGCAGACGTTCCTCAAGATCAGTCTGCCATTCGCCATGCCCAGCATCTTCAGCGGATTGAAGGTGTCGGTCACGCTGGCGGTGGTCGGGGCCGTTGTCGGCGAGTTCGTCGGCGCCAACTCCGGCATCGGTTATGTGTTGCAAGTGGCGAACGGCAACTTCGACCTGCCCCTCATGTTCGCCGCGCTCATCCTGCTCTCGCTCGTCGGTGTGGTGCTGTTCGTGCTCGTCGACATGGTCGAGCGGGTGATGATTCCCTGGCACGCTTCGCATCGCGACGATTACTACGTCAGTCCCTGATCGCAGCACCGTATCAGCGGCTTGGCAGAGTCACCGAATTTCGCCGTGGCGTGGCGCAGCTCGCGCGCGGCTCGTCTCATCCCCCGTACGAAGAACGACATAAGGAGACTGGCATGATTCGAATGGAAGCGCGGCGCGGTGGTGTGCCGCGACGGGTATCGGGCGCAAGACCCATGTTCCTCGCAACGATCACCCGTATGATCGGGATGGTCGCGACCGGCGCAGTCATTGCATTCGGCATGGCCTCGCCGGCACAAGCGCGCGATAAAGTCACGCTGATGCTCAACTGGTACACCTATGGCGAGCATGCGCCGTTCTACCTTGGTGTCGAACGTGGTTACTTCGCGGCAGAGAACATCGATCTCGACATTCAGGAGGGACGCGGCTCGGCCGTCACCGTGCAAGCCGTGGCGGCAGGTTCGACAACGCTCGGTTATGCCGACGTCAGCACCATGATCAAGGCAGCCGCGAAGGGCGCGCCGGTGGTAACAGTCGGTGTGATGCTGCAAAAGAGTCCGGCATCGGTGATGGGCTTCGCCGACAAGAACATTGTCAAACCTTCGGACATCAAAGGCCGCACGGTTGCGATGACCCCGGGCGACTCGCTCTCGCAACTCTGGCCGGTCTATCTCAAGTCGAATCATCTCGGTGACACAGACTACAAACCCGTGTCGGGCGACGCGGCCACCAAACGTAACGCTGTGGTCAACGGCCGTGCCGATCTGTTGCTGGGGAATGTGAACGACCAGAAGCCGATCATCGAGGAAATTACGGGCAAGCCGGTGCGAGCGCTGTTGTTCGCCGATGCAGGCGTCAATCCTTTGAACGGCGGCATCATCGCGCGAAAGGAAATGCTGAAGTCGAACCCCGACTTGCTGCGTCGCTTTCTGCGGGCGGCGGTGAAATCGGTGCAGGCAGCCACGCAGTCGCCGCAAGACGCCGTGAACGCCATGCTCAAGATCAATTCGAAAGCCGGTAAGCCGGAAACGCTGGCCAAGAGCTGGGAGGCAACGATTCCGCTGCTGCATACCGCCAGCACGCAGAATCTGCCGCCGCTGCGCTTCGATCCTAAGGACATGGCCGCAACGCTCGATCTGATGGTGAAGTACGGCGGCGTTGACGGCGCCACCGCCGGTAAGGCCGAGGACTACTACACGCTGGAGTTTCTGCCGAAATGAACCGTCCAGTTGAAAGTGTGCTGACGGCGTTGTCGGCGGTGCCCGGCAACGCGCCTGAACCTTCGATGCGCCTGGAACCGATGATCCGTTTCGACGGCATTGCGAAGACGTACGACACGAAAGAAGGGGCGGTTCGCTCGCTGAATCCCGTGTCGCTCGACGTGGCGCCAGGCGAGTTCGTATCGATCGTCGGACCCAGCGGCTGTGGCAAGAGCACGTTGTTGAAGATTGCCGCCGGATTGCTGCCGGCCTCGGAAGGCGAACTGATCATTAACGGTAAGTCCGTCGACGGGCCGCCGGACGACATCGGCATGGTTTTTCAGAATGCCGTGCTGCTTGCGTGGCGCGACATTCTGTCGAACATCATGTTGCAGATCGAAGTGCGAAAACTTGATCGGGCCACGTATCTGGCACGGGCAAAGGCGCTCATCGAGATGGCCGGTCTGACGGATTTTGCGCACAAGTTGCCCTGGCAACTTTCGGGCGGAATGCAGCAACGCGCCGCGATCTGCCGCGCGCTCGTGCACGATCCGAAGATTCTGCTCATGGACGAGCCGTTCGGCGCGCTCGACGCCATGACGCGCGAGAAGATGAACCTGGAGTTGCAACGCATCTGGCTTTCCACGGGCAAAACGGTGTTGCTCATCACGCACAGCATTCCGGAGGCCGTGTTCCTGTCGGATCGTGTGGTGGTGATGTCCGAGCGTCCGGGCAGCATTGCGGCGATCTACGACGTGAAGTTGCCGCGTCCGCGCGGGCTCGACGTCATGGGCGATCCGGAGTTCGCACGCCTCACGCGCCAGATTCGCTCGCACTTTTACGCGCAGGGGAATCTGGACGAGTAATTCCGGCGGGCAGCGCCCGCATCGCACCGGCCGCCCTGCGGCGGCTTCGAGTTAACGCGTTGTTTCTTTTTTGGGACTGACGTATGTCAGCGGTATCGCTCACCCTAACGTTTTGCGAATTGTTCGAGCGCGACGTTGCGCTGCGCTTGCCGTTCCGCTTCGGTGCGGTCACGTTGCGGCATGCGACGCAGGCCTTCGTGCGCGTAGGGGTGCGTCTGGCCGACGGTCGCGAAGCGGTGGGGGCGACCGCCGAACTGATGGTGCCGAAATGGTTCGACAAGTCGCCGGAACTCTCGCAAGCGCAGAACACCGAGCAGCTACGCGAGTCGCTTCGCCTGGCGCGTCGCCTTGCGCTGGAAAACAGTGCGCCTGCGACCGCCTTTGCTCGCTTCGAGCGGCAGTATCCCGCGCAACTGCATGAAGGGGCGGCGCTTGGACTGAATCCGCTTGTGGCGTCGTTCGGGCTCGCGCAGATCGACAAGGCAGTCCTCGACGGTCTGTGCCGAGCGTTGGGGATCTCGTTTTTCGACGCCATGCGGCGCAACGTTGTGGGTCTGCGGCACACGACGCTCGCCCCGGATCTCGACGGCTTCGATTTCGACGCGCTATTAACGGATCTCCGGCCGACGCGCGCGCTGGCCTTGCGTCACACGGTGGGCATGGCAGACGCCCTCGCGCGTGCGGATGGTGCGGACTTTCCCGGCGACGGACTTCCCGCAACGCTTGAGGAGGTGGTGCGCCGCTATCGTCCGCGCGAATTCAAGCTCAAGCTCGGCGGCGATGCGAAGCAGGATCGCGAACGCCTTGCGGCCATTGCATCGCTGCTGGGGCAAGCGTGCCCGGATTACCGGGTCACGCTGGATGGCAACGAGCAATACCCGGACGCCAGTACGTTTCTCGCCTTCTGGCGCGCGATGGAGCGTGACCTGTATCTGGCCGACATGGTGCGCAGGGTGCGTTATGTGGAGCAGCCATTGGCGCGCAGCGTGGCGTTGCGTCACCCGTTGGGGCCGCTCGCGAGCGCTGTGCCGATGATGATCGACGAATCCGACGAGACGCTCGATGCCTTCGTGAGCGCCAAGGCGCTGGGTTATCGCGCGGTGTCGAGCAAGAGTTGCAAGGGGCTTTACAAGTCGCTGATCAACCGTGCGCGTTGCGAGCTCTGGAACACACAGACGGGGGTACGCCGCTACTTCATGACGGCGGAGGACCTGACCTGCCAGGCGGGGCTTGCCGTCCAACAGGATCTCGCGCTTGCCGCACTGCTTGACGTAACGCACGTCGAGCGCAACGGGCACCACTATGTTGCCGGAATGCCGGGGGCGCATGAGGATGAGCAGCGAGCGTTCGCGCTGCGTCATCCGGCGCTCTACACGTGGCAAACCGGGCAGGCGTCGGGCGCGTTGCGTTTGCGAGTCGACGAGGGGGACATCGCGTTGGAGGATCTTTATGCCGAGGGTTTCGCGTCGAGCGCCATGCCGGACTGGACGAGGCTTCGGGAAATGACGACTCGTTGAGACGAGGCAGCCGGCGAAATGTCAGGCCGGAATGATCGTCAAACAATTAGGTATACGAAATTTTATTTCGTCAGGCAGCTTCGATGACCGGCGCCGGGCATTAACGAAGCGACGACGAATCGATAGGGCATCGCTACAAGGGAAGTCACAGGAGATTACATAATGGCAACGCTTCGAATCGGCATCATCATGCACGGCGTGACCGGTCGCATGGGTATGAATCAGCACTTGATCCGCTCCATCGTGGAGATTCGCAAACAAGGGGGCGTGACACTCGCCAACGGCGACCGTCTCATGCCCGATCCGATTCTGGTCGGACGCAACGCGGAGAAGATTGCGGCGCTCGCGCGTCAGTATGGTATCGAGCGCTGGAGCGCGAATCTGGACGAGGCGCTCGCCAACCCCGACGACACGGTGTTCTTCGACGCCGCGACCACGCAGGCGCGTCCGGCGTTGCTCAAGCGCGCCGTGAAAGCGGGCAAGCACATCTATTGCGAGAAGCCTGTTGCGACCAATCTGGCCGAAGCGCTCGATCTGTATCGCGCGGCGCAAACCGCAGGCGTGAAGCACGGCGTAGTGCAGGACAAACTCTGGCTACCGGGACTGCGCAAGTTGCAACTGCTCAACGACGCGGGCTTCTTCGGGCAGGTGCTGTCCGTGCGCGGCGAATTCGGTTACTGGGTGTTCGAAGGCGATCTGCAACCGACACAGCGTCCGTCGTGGAACTATCGCAGTGAAGATGGCGGCGGCATCATTCTCGACATGCTGTGCCACTGGCGCTATGTACTCGATAACGTCTTCGGCAAGGTCAAAAGCGTGTCGTGCCTTGGCGCCACGCATATTCCGCAGCGCTGGGACGAGCAAGGCAAGCCGTACAAGGCGACGGCCGACGATGCCGCTTACGCGACTTTCGAGCTCGAGAACGGCGTGATCGTTCAGTTGAACAGTTCGTGGTGCGTGCGCGTGCGACGCGACGATCTCGTCACGTTCCAGGTGGACGGCACGCACGGCTCGGCCGTTGCGGGGCTGACGGACTGCTGGACGCAATCGCGCGTGAACACACCCAAGCCGGTGTGGAATCCGGACGTACGCCAGACCCACGATTTCTTCGACGACTGGGTCAAGGTGCCCGATACGACCCCCTACGACAATGCGTTCAAGGTGCAGTGGGAGCTGTTCCTGCGTCATGTGGCGGGCGAGGGCGAATTCAAGTGGAACCTGCTCGAAGGCGCGAAGGGGGTGCAACTCGTGGAACTCGGACTGCAAAGCTGGCGCGAGCGCCGCTGGCTCGACGTGCCGGATCTGTCCGGCCGGGAAGGAGCGTAAGTCATGGCGCCGACGCTCAAGCTGATCGATCGCGACGGGCATCTCGTGCCATTCACCGTGCGTACCGAACGCACATGGCATCCGACGCCGTCGCCAAAGATGAATCGTATTGCCTATTCCGCCGCGCACGTGGTGGCGGATGCGCGCTCGGCGGCCGATCCGTGGCTGACGGCCGCCGTCGACTGGGACGCCACGCTGGCGTATCGCGAGCGGCTGTTCTCGCTCGGCCTCGGCGTGGCCGAGGCGATGGATACGGCGCAGCGTGGTATGGGGCTGGACTGGCCGACGTCGCTCGAACTTATTCGCCGCAGTGTTGCACAAGCGAAGCATCATCCCGGCGCGCTGATTGCCTGTGGTGCCGGCACCGATCACCTCGTGCCAGCCGCGGGCCTTACGCTCGACGACGTGATTCGCGCGTATGAGGAACAGATCGAGGCGGTCGAAGCGGCCGGCGGCCGGATTATCCTGATGGCAAGCCGTGCACTGGCCGCTGTGGCCAGCGGGCCGGAAGACTACCTGCGCGTGTACGAGCGGATATTGCGTCAGGTGCGCGAGCCGGTGATTCTGCATTGGCTTGGCGACATGTTCGACCCGGCGCTGGCGGGCTATTGGGGGCATGGCGATCTCGATCGCGCGACGGATGTCTGTCTGCAGGTCATCGAGACGCAACCGGCGAAGGTCGACGGCATCAAGATTTCGTTGCTCGACAAGGACAAGGAGATCGCCATGCGCCGGCGTTTGCCGCAGGGCGTGCGCATGTACACGGGCGACGACTTCAACTACGCGGAACTGATTGCGGGCGACGCGCAGGGGTACTCGGATGCGCTGCTCGGTATCTTCGACGCGATTGCCCCGGCGGCGTCGAGCGCGCTTGAGGCGTTGGGCCGAGGTGATCGCGCGAGCTTCGATGCAATTCTGGCGCCAACGGTGCCGTTGTCGCGTCATATCTTCGCCGCGCCGACGCGATTCTATAAATCGGGCGTGGTCTTCATGGCATGGCTTAACGGCCATCAGGATCACTTCGCCATGATCGGCGGCCAGCAGAGCGCGCGCAGTCTCTGGCATTACTGTGAGTTGTTCCGTCTGGCGACCGCCGCACAACTGATCGAAGATCCGGCGCTGGCGGCCTATCGCATGAAGCTCTGGCTGGCAGTGAACGGGGTGGAAGCATGAGCGCCGGCACGCGTGACGTGGTGACATCGGTGTCGCCTTACGTGCCGCCGCCTGCGGAGAAGCTGTCGATCAACACGGCGACGGTGCGCCAGCAGTGGAAGCTCGACGCCATCATCGACGGCATTGCGCGGCATGGCATCCGTGGCATTTCGCCGTGGCGCGATCAGGTGGCTGAGTTAGGGCTCGCCGAGACGGCACGACGGATTCGCGCGCATGACCTGACCGTCACTGGATACTGCCGGGGCGGCATGTTTCCGGCAGCGGATGCGGCGGGGCGCCTGGCCGCACGAGATGACAACCGGCGGGCGGTCGACGAGGCGCTGACCGTAGGGGCCAAGTGTCTTGTGCTCGTCGTGGGTGGGTTGCCGGCCGGGTCGAAGGATATTGCGGGTGCGCGGGCACAGGTGCGCGATGGGATTGCCGAGTTGCTGGATTATTCGCGCGGCGCAGGGATGCCGCTGGCGATCGAGCCGTTGCATCCGATGTATGCCGCCGACCGGGCGTGTGTGAACACGATGTCGCACGCCAACGATCTTTGCGACGAACTGGGCGACGACGGATTGGGTATTGCCGTCGATCTGTATCACGTGTGGTGGGATCCGCAGTTGGCCGCGCAAATTGCTCGGGCGGGAAAGAAGCGTTTGCTGGCGTTTCACATTTGCGACTGGCTCGTTCCGACGCGTGAGTTGCTGCTCGATCGCGGAATGATGGGCGATGGCGTCATCGATATCCCCGCTGCTCGCGCGCTCGTGGAGGCGCAGGGGTACGACGGCATGCATGAGGTCGAGATCTTTTCGTCGCAGGATTGGTGGAAACGTGCGCCCGACGACGTGCTGGCAACTTGCAAGGCGCGCCATCTTGCCTGTTGCTGACGAGGGGAGGGTGAAGCAAGGCGGGTGGCTGTTGCGTTACCGGATAGTCCCCCCGCCGTGTGGCTGCGCTTACCAGCGGATGGTGACGCCGGCCTGTACCGAGTGCGAGATCGAGGCGGGGTTCAGGCCGCGTTTGTAGCCCACGTCCAGATCGAGATCCTTAGTGGGGCTGTAGATCGCACCGACCAGAGCGTAGCCCGGTTTCGTTTGGGTGGTGCTGTCAGGATTGGTCGCGAGGCCGATGTCCGCCACCAGCCGCAGGGTATCCGTCACACTGAAAAGCACGGCCGTGGAGGCATTCCAGAGGCTTTGCCGATTGCCGATGCCGTTGTTGTTCCAGGTGTAGCCCATGTTGGCGAGGAACGTCCAGCGATCGAGGTTGTATTGCATCAGCAGGTTCGCCCCGGTCGTTGCGCGGCCGTTGCCCAGACCTCGGTTCTGGCTGGCAGTCGGCAGCGCGACGAAGGGTTTCAGACCGAGGCTCCATGCTTCGCCTTCGAGGAAGCGCCATTTGGCTTGCAACTGAAGGTCGGAGAAGCCATTGGTCCAGCCGTCGCCATCGGGGCGGTTGCGTTGGTAGGGCGCCTGGATGGCAACGTCGAGGTTGGGCAGCACGCCATAGGTCAGCGTGTTGTTCCATTGTTGCTGGCGCGCGCTCGGCAGCGTCGTCCACTCGCTGTTCAGCTCGAGCTGCCAGTTGCCGGTGTCCTGCGTGCCGGTATCGTCCGTCACGAGCGGGTTAGCGGCGTGTGAGGTCACCGGTGCCAAAGCGGCGGCCAGGATCAGAAACTTCTTCATCAAAAACTCCTGCGGGCGAGTCGTTCGTCTTGGCGCGAAAGTCTGGAATTCTGCCGGGCGGATCGTACGGGGCGTATATGACACCGTCAATCGAATCGCACAGAGTGTGGCGAATTTGAGATTCGTCGCCCGGCAGCGTTGCGCTGGCGTGGCCGGTATGCTCGGCAGGGGAGGGTGCCGATGTCGTTGTCCCGGTGGTAGACTTCGGCCCCTTTTCTCAGACACGCGAGGCATGCCCGCGCTTCGCCGCCGGTCTTTCATGCAAGCCAGAAGTCATCTCATATTCGGTATCGGCGCAACATGGCTGATGCATCGCACCGGATGGGCCGCCAGCGTCCATGCCTGGCCATTGACACTTGTCGGTGCGCTGCTCCCCGACATCGATCATCCGAAGAGCATGCTGGGGCGCCGCGTCGCGCCAGTCTCGCTGGCGATTTCCGGGGTGTTCGGTCATCGCGGCATGACCCATTCGCTTTTGCTGCCCGTGCTGGCGGTTGTCGCCTGTCTATATGGATGGAGACACGTGCCGGCGTGGATGATCGCGCTGTGCGCCGGGTATTTGTCGCATCTGCTGGCGGATTGGCTGACCCCGTCCGGGGTGCCGCTTTGCTGGCCACTGCGCACGCGTTTTCGCTCGCCGCTTTACGTAACGACGGGGTCGGCGGCGGAGTGGTGTATTGCCGCCGCACTCGCGTTCGCCATGTGGCGGTGGTGGTGAGTGCGGGCGGTGTTGCGGCTGCGTGGGGCAGGAGGTGTTGCGGATCTGCGAATTGCCGGATTAGCGGATTAGCGGACTAGCGGACTAGCGGACTAGCGCCAGGTCAGCGGCGGTTCGTCCATGAGGGCGACTTGTTCGCGCAGCTCGAGTATGCGGTCCTGCCAATAGCGCTGCGTGTTGAACCAGGGGAACGCGGCGGGGAAGGCGGGGTCGTCCCAGCGACGTGCCAGCCAGGCACTGTAGTGGAGCAGGCGCAGCGTCCGCAGCGCTTCCGTCAGATGTAACTCGCGGGGATTGAAGTCGGCAAAGTCTTCATAGCCCGAGAGTACTTCGTCGAGCTGGAGGGTCATTTCCGCGCGCGTACCCGAGAGCAGCATCCACAGGTCTTGCATCGCCGGGGCCATGCAAGTGTCGTCGAAATCGACGAAGTGCGGGCCGGCATCGGTCCACAGGACATTGCCGGCGTGACAGTCGCCGTGTACGCGCAGCAGTTTCACGTCTCCCGCATGTTCGTATGCACGGGCGATGGCGGCGAGCGCGAGATCAACGATGCTGCGCCAGGCATCGCGCAAGTCGGCCGGAATGAAGCCGTTCGTCCACAGATACTCAACGGGGGCATGGCCGTAGCTGTCGATATTCAGCGTGAGGCGGTGCTGAAACGGCTGGGTGGCGCCGAGGGCGTGAATGCGCCCCAGAAAGCGGCCGAGCCAGTTCAGCGTGTCGGGATCTTGCAGTTCTGGCGCCCGGCCGCCGCGTCGAGGAAAAAGTGCGAAGCGGAAGCCGTCGAAGAAATGGAGTGTCTTGCCATGAATCTCCAGAGGGGCTACGACGGGGATCTCGCGTTCTGCGAGCGCTTGCGTGAAGCTGTGCTCTTCCAGGATGGCGTCGTCGGTCCAGCGCTCGGGGCGGTAGAACTTGGCGATCAGGGGCGGTCCGTCTTCCATCCCGATCTGATAGACGCGGTTCTCGTAACTGTTGAGTGCGAGCAAACGCCCGTCGCTGTAGCTACCTAATTGCTCGACGGCGTTGATGACGACATCTGGCAGCAGGGCGGCGAAGGGATGCGTGTGCCCGGAGGCGTCGGGGGAAAGATCGGTGTTCATGTCCGCTATTGTGCCAAACACGGTGAGCTTGACGCTGGTTCGCCACGATCTCTTCTCTCTATATAGACAAAGCGCATCCGAGACACGCCGGAAACGCAGGAAAATGCGTAGCCTTCAAAATAGTTTCACAAAGGGCTTGCGAAGTTCGTCGAAGGTGACTAATATCTCGTCTCTCGCAACGACGGCGACGCAGCGAAAGCGGCGGCGAAGGCGAAGCGAGACGGGCTGCAAAGCCCGGTGGTTGGCGGTTTTGATGCGAGCGAGTGGCTACGGCGACGAGCGAAGAAAGCGAAAAAAACTGTTGACGACGACGAGAAGCTGCGACATAATCTCACTTCTCTGCTGCTGATGCAGCGACGCAGAAAACGAAGCGACGGCGCGGTAAGTGTGCGACGAAGCGAAGTCAGATGCGATTGATCTTTAAAAATTGAACAACCGATAAGTGTGGGCACTCGATGAATAGTGCGTCTGCTTCGGCAGATTAGCTTTAAATTTATTGAGGCTCACATAGTAATAGGTAAGTTAAGTAATTAACTTGTCAGCATACTTTGAGAGCGACCGGTTCAAGTGATTTATCACGAAAACCGAAAACAGTAACAGGTTTAAACTGAAGAGTTTGATCCTGGCTCAGATTGAACGCTGGCGGCATGCCTTACACATGCAAGTCGAACGGCAGCACGGGTGCTTGCACCTGGTGGCGAGTGGCGAACGGGTGAGTAATACATCGGAATGTACCTTGTAGTGGGGGATAGCTCGGCGAAAGCCGGATTAATACCGCATACGCTCTGAGGAGGAAAGCGGGGGACCTTCGGGCCTCGCGCTACAAGAGCAGCCGATGTCAGATTAGCTAGTTGGTGAGGTAAAAGCTCACCAAGGCGACGATCTGTAGCTGGTCTGAGAGGACGACCAGCCACACTGGGACTGAGACACGGCCCAGACTCCTACGGGAGGCAGCAGTGGGGAATTTTGGACAATGGGCGCAAGCCTGATCCAGCAATGCCGCGTGTGTGAAGAAGGCCTTCGGGTTGTAAAGCACTTTTGTCCGGAAAGAAATCCTCTGGGTTAATACCTCGGGGGGATGACGGTACCGGAAGAATAAGCACCGGCTAACTACGTGCCAGCAGCCGCGGTAATACGTAGGGTGCAAGCGTTAATCGGAATTACTGGGCGTAAAGCGTGCGCAGGCGGTTTTGTAAGACGGATGTGAAATCCCCGGGCTTAACCTGGGAACTGCATTCGTGACTGCAAGGCTAGAGTATGGCAGAGGGGGGTAGAATTCCACGTGTAGCAGTGAAATGCGTAGAGATGTGGAGGAATACCGATGGCGAAGGCAGCCCCCTGGGCCAATACTGACGCTCATGCACGAAAGCGTGGGGAGCAAACAGGATTAGATACCCTGGTAGTCCACGCCCTAAACGATGTCAACTAGTTGTTGGGGATTCATTTCCTTAGTAACGAAGCTAACGCGTGAAGTTGACCGCCTGGGGAGTACGGTCGCAAGATTAAAACTCAAAGGAATTGACGGGGACCCGCACAAGCGGTGGATGATGTGGATTAATTCGATGCAACGCGAAAAACCTTACCTACCCTTGACA
This sequence comes from Pandoraea apista, assembly GCF_001465595.2. Classification (NCBI taxonomy): domain Bacteria; kingdom Pseudomonadati; phylum Pseudomonadota; class Betaproteobacteria; order Burkholderiales; family Burkholderiaceae; genus Pandoraea; species Pandoraea apista. The sequence continues at coordinate 1,493,912 of NZ_CP013481.2, forward strand.
TGTACGGAATCCTGCTGAGAGGTGGGAGTGCTCGAAAGAGAACCGTAACACAGGTGCTGCATGGCTGTCGTCAGCTCGTGTCGTGAGATGTTGGGTTAAGTCCCGCAACGAGCGCAACCCTTGTCCTTAGTTGCTACGCAAGAGCACTCTAAGGAGACTGCCGGTGACAAACCGGAGGAAGGTGGGGATGACGTCAAGTCCTCATGGCCCTTATGGGTAGGGCTTCACACGTCATACAATGGTCGGTACAGAGGGTCGCCAAGCCGCGAGGTGGAGCTAACCCCAGAAAACCGATCGTAGTCCGGATCGCAGTCTGCAACTCGACTGCGTGAAGCTGGAATCGCTAGTAATCGCGGATCAGCATGTCGCGGTGAATACGTTCCCGGGTCTTGTACACACCGCCCGTCACACCATGGGAGTGGGTTTTGCCAGAAGTAGGTAGCCTAACCGTAAGGAGGGCGCTTACCACGGCAGGATTCATGACTGGGGTGAAGTCGTAACAAGGTAGCCGTAGGGGAACCTGCGGCTGGATCACCTCCTTTCTAGAGCAAGCACTGGAAGTTGAGTGTTCACGCTTATCGGTTGTTGACTGCGTAGATCTAAGTCGGGTCTGTAGCTCAGGTGGTTAGAGCACCGTCTTGATAAGGCGGGGGTCGAAGGTTCAAGTCCTTCCAGACCCACCAAGCTAACCACCGCCTGACCAAGTCAGATGGTAACTGGCTTGAAATGGGGGCATAGCTCAGCTGGGAGAGCACCTGCTTTGCAAGCAGGGGGTCGTCGGTTCGATCCCGTCTGCCTCCACCAATTCCTTAGATCGCACATCGATGTCAGTCAAAAGCTTTTACGTCTGCAGTAAATCCCAATGGTGATGAAACGTGAATGTTTTTGAATGACAGCAATGTCATGCAGTATTTGTTCTTTAACAATTTAGAAGAAGTAGTAGTACAACGGAAGCGCGTTAGAGATGGCGCGTGGAAATTGTACGGGTTGTGATTGTATCAACCAGTATTTAAGTGATCGAAAGATGACTTGGAATACGGCACAACGCGATAACTCAACCTATAGCTGGAAGACATTCTGGTTATAGGGTCAAGCGAATAAGTGCATGTGGTGGATGCCTTGGCGATTACAGGCGATGAAGGACGCGATAGCCTGCGAAAAGTTGTGGGGAGCTGGCAAATAAGCATTGATCCACAAATGTCCGAATGGGGAAACCCGGCCTTTTAGGTCATCCTAGACTGAATACATAGGTCTAGCGAAGCGAACGCGGCGAACTGAAACATCTAAGTAGCTGCAGGAAAAGAAATCAACCGAGATTCCCAAAGTAGTGGCGAGCGAAATGGGACCAGCCTTCAAGATTTAGCACCGGTGTTATCAGAACGGAATGGAAAGTCCGGCCATAGTGGGTGATAGCCCCGTATGAGAAAACCCTGGTGTGGAACTAAGCTTGAGATAAGTAGGGCGGGACACGTGAAATCCTGTCTGAAGATGGGGGGACCATCCTCCAAGGCTAAATACTCGTAATCGACCGATAGTGAACCAGTACCGTGAGGGAAAGGCGAAAAGAACCCCGGGAGGGGAGTGAAATAGATCCTGAAACCGCATGCATACAAACAGTCGGAGCCTCGTAAGGGGTGACGGCGTACCTTTTGTATAATGGGTCAGCGACTTACATTCAGTGGCAAGCTTAACCGAATAGGGAAGGCGTAGCGAAAGCGAGTCCGAATAGGGCGTTCAGTCGCTGGGTGTAGACCCGAAACCAAGTGATCTATCCATGGCCAGGATGAAGGTGCGGTAACACGTACTGGAGGTCCGAACCCACTAATGTTGAAAAATTAGGGGATGAGCTGTGGATAGGGGTGAAAGGCTAAACAAACTTGGAAATAGCTGGTTCTCTCCGAAAACTATTTAGGTAGTGCCTCGTGTATCACCTTCGGGGGTAGAGCACTGTCATGGTTGAAGGGTCCATTGCGGATTACTTCGCCATAGCAAACTCCGAATACCGAAGAGTGCAATCACGGGAGACAGACATCGGGTGCTAACGTCCGGTGTCAAGAGGGAAACAACCCAGACCGCCAGCTAAGGTCCCTAAATATTGCTAAGTGGGAAACGAAGTGGGAAGGCTAAAACAGTCAGGAGGTTGGCTTAGAAGCAGCCACCCTTTAAAGAAAGCGTAATAGCTCACTGATCGAGTCGTCCTGCGCGGAAGATGTAACGGGGCTAAGCAATATACCGAAGCTGCGGATGCGAGCTTGCTCGCATGGTAGGAGAGCGTTCTGTAAGCCTGTGAAGGTGTCTTGTAAAGGATGCTGGAGGTATCAGAAGTGCGAATGCTGACATGAGTAGCGATAAAGGGGGTGAAAGGCCCCCTCGCCGTAAGCCCAAGGTTTCCTACGCAACGTTCATCGGCGTAGGGTGAGTCGGCCCCTAAGGCGAGGCAGAGATGCGTAGCTGATGGGAAGCAGGTTAATATTCCTGCACCGTCGTATGATGCGATGGGGGGACGGATCGCGGAAGGTTGTCCGGGTGTTGGAAGTCCCGGTCCCTGCAGTGGAGAAGGCGCTTAGGCAAATCCGGGCGCGTAATTCAAGGCTGTGGGGCGAGCGAACTTGTTCGCGAAGCAATTGGAAGTGGTTCCAAGAAAAGCCTCTAAGCTTCAGTCATACGAGACCGTACCGCAAACCGACACAGGTGGGCGAGATGAGTATTCTAAGGCGCTTGAGAGAACTCGGGAGAAGGAACTCGGCAAATTGGTACCGTAACTTCGGGATAAGGTACGCCCTTGTAGCTTGACTGGCCTGCGCCAGAAGGGTGAAGGGGTTGCAATAAACTGGTGGCTGCGACTGTTTAATAAAAACACAGCACTCTGCAAACACGAAAGTGGACGTATAGGGTGTGACGCCTGCCCGGTGCCGGAAGATTAAATGATGGGGTGCAAGCTCTTGATTGAAGTCCCGGTAAACGGCGGCCGTAACTATAACGGTCCTAAGGTAGCGAAATTCCTTGTCGGGTAAGTTCCGACCTGCACGAATGGCGTAACGATGGCCACACTGTCTCCTCCCGAGACTCAGCGAAGTTGAAGTGTTTGTGATGATGCAATCTACCCGCGGCTAGACGGAAAGACCCCATGAACCTTTACTGTAGCTTTGCATTGGACTTTGAACCGGTCTGTGTAGGATAGGTGGGAGGCTTTGAAGCAGGAACGCTAGTTTCTGTGGAGCCGTCCTTGAAATACCACCCTGGCTTGTTTGAGGTTCTAACCTAGGTCCGTAATCCGGATCGGGGACAGTGCATGGTAGGCAGTTTGACTGGGGCGGTCTCCTCCCAAAGTGTAACGGAGGAGTACGAAGGTACGCTAGGTACGGTCGGAAATCGTGCTGATAGTGCAATGGCAAAAGCGTGCTTAACTGCGAGACTGACAAGTCGAGCAGGTGCGAAAGCAGGTCATAGTGATCCGGTGGTTCTGTATGGAAGGGCCATCGCTCAACGGATAAAAGGTACTCTGGGGATAACAGGCTGATACCGCCCAAGAGTTCATATCGACGGCGGTGTTTGGCACCTCGATGTCGGCTCATCTCATCCTGGGGCTGTAGCCGGTCCCAAGGGTATGGCTGTTCGCCATTTAAAGAGGTACGTGAGCTGGGTTTAAAACGTCGTGAGACAGTTTGGTCCCTATCTGCCGTGGGCGTTGGAAGTTTGAAGGGGGCTGCTCCTAGTACGAGAGGACCGGAGTGGACGAACCTCTGGTGTACCGGTTGTCACGCCAGTGGCATCGCCGGGTAGCTATGTTCGGAAGAGATAACCGCTGAAAGCATCTAAGCGGGAAACTCGCCTTAAGATGAGACTTCCCTAGGAACTCGATTCCTTTGAAGGGTCGTTCAAGACCAGGACGTTGATAGGTCAGGTGTGGAAGCGCAGTAATGCGTTAAGCTAACTGATACTAATTGCCCGTAAGGCTTGATCCTATAACCAGTGTGTTTTCCCTGGTTTGAGTGACGTGTGTGCGCCAAATGGCGCTGATACATTCACAACCCAAACTACATGATGTACTACGCTTCTTCTGAATTGGTTTTGTTGCACGCCTAGTGCAGCAGAACATACAAGTTATGCCTGATGACCATAGCGAGTTGGAACCACCCCTTCCCATCCCGAACAGGACCGTGAAACGACTCCACGCCGATGATAGTGCGGATACCCGTGTGAAAGTAGGTAATCGTCAGGCTCCCCTAAAAAACCCCTTGCTACAACGCGTAGCAAGGGGTTTTTGCTTTGTGCGCACGCTATATCTTGTGACTTGCGAGATGGCTCAAGCGCCAGGCAAGCGTGCTGGCCCCGATGCTCTAGGGCTTGTGTCGACATCTTGATTCACCCTATCTCAACGCAGCCTTCGACGTTCGCTTTCTGAAGAAGACAACGCGTTCTGTCTCTTCGAAGCCGAGTGCCCGATGTAACGCCTGAACGCCGTCATTCCGAACATCCGTATCTGATGCAAACTCTTCGCACGCGTGAAGGGCGCCCCATTGCTCGACGTATTCGAACAATGCCTTGGCAACACCTTGACGACGTGCCTCAGGCGCCACATAAATGCCTTCAAGGAATAGCACCGGCGACGTATCGCATCCATTCACATAGTCGTGTCGTATCGATGCCTCGGCGAAGCCAAGTGCCGCCTTCGCCGTCGAAAATGCGATGAATGTGGCGTAACGTTCCGGACTGGAAAGTGTCTCTGCCATCTCGCGGTCATGCTCATCCGCGCTGGCCTGTGGCCAAAGACAATGTCTGAGCATACGCCACGACGGAATGTCATCGGGGCCAATCGGCTGGACGAAGTACTTGGTGGAAGTCATTGCTGAAGCCTTGAGGATGTCCGCGCAGAGCGGGTAAAAGGCTTCAGCCTATACCACTTGTCCAATAAAAAAAGCGCTGCCCGTAAGGACAGCGCTCTCTTAGCGCACAACCGCACTGGCACCAAGGAAACGTGCCAACGTCTCGCCGCGATCGAGGTTCCAGCCTTAGACAGCAGGCGCCGTTTCCGGGAACACCGGCTCACCGAGGTTAAGCATCAGCCGGTTCGCCCACGCAAAGATCGCGATGGAGTGAATCAAATCCAGAATTTCGGCGTCCTTCAGCCCCACATCGCGCAGCGCCTGAAGTTGCTCCGGACGTACATCGCCCGGCTTTTCCGTCAAGGCAATCGAGAACCGAGAAATGGCCTTCTCACGCGCTGTCGTACCGGCAGTGCGGGGGTCTTCGAAGACCTCGCGAATCACATCGTTACGCTTCGCTAATTGTTCGAAGCGCTGCGCATGCACCGACGCGCAATACACGCAGCCGTTGATACGCGAGACCACCGTGGTCGACAACTCACGCTCGGCGCGCGGCATGCCCCCGGGCGCATACATGATCGCGTTGAACGCGGCCGAACGCTGACGAAGGATCTCGGGTTGATGCACGAGGAAGAGGTAGTAATCGGACGTCTTGGCCTTCGGATGGCTCTCTTCCAGCACCGCTACCTGCTCCGGCGTTGCCTTGTCGAGTTCCACTACATCGAGCCAGGCATCCCAGTCGAGCGACTCGTTGGTGAATCCATGCGAACGGATGATATCGCTCATGCTGTCGTCTCCTGCGGCGCAAGTTGTTTGAGGGCCTGCAACCCCGCGACCAGACGCGTCTGATACGACAGGAATGCAATCAGTTGGGCCAGTGCAACGACCGCCGGCGTGGTGAGCCCAGCCGCCGGCAGCTTCTGCAAAGCCGCTTTGTCGCCAGCGACCGGGTTCTCGATAAGCGTGCGTGTGAATGTCAGGATCGCGCGCAGACGGGTGTTTTCGATATCGTCCGGTTGACCAGATTCGACGGCACGCAGCTGCGCCGCGTCGACCGCGTGTTTGCTCAACTCGGCGCGATAGTGCGCGGCAAGCGAAGGCGAGGGCGTGAGACGGCTCGCGTATAGCGCAACGAGCAGACGCTCCACCAACGAAATACCTTCGAGTGCAGGATCGAACAGCCCCTCGTAGCTACCCTGCGTCGCGACAGCGACTTTGTCGCGTGCATGACGCAACGTGTGCGTAGCCGTTCCGGGTGTCAGGCCGGCAACGCGATCGACGAGATCGTTGGCCATGTCGTATTGAGTATTGGCGCTCATGATTGTCCTTGAGATTGGGCCCGTGCGGCTACTGCCCGCGCGAGGAATGCCTGCACAGCGGTCCAGGAACGTTCGTCCGCATGGGCGTTCGCTGGCGGCTCGCCGCCACCGGTACTGATCTTTCCAGAGACCGGATGTGCGTAGACGAGCTGCGTCGTGGGCACATATGGGAACACAATGGCGTGTCCCGCACGATCGAAGTCCAGGTGCTCGACCGGATAGGGATGTGCATGCGCCGCAAGCCGCTCGGCGACCATCCGTGAATACCGGCTCGACGGCCATGAACCGTCGTCTTCGGCCGAAAGCAGCATGACCGGACCTTGGATCTTCTCTACGGGAATGCGTGCCCGCTCAACCGCTTCGGCGTCGTTCAGTGCGGTCAGCATCGCCTTGGCATGCCGATGCGGCGCAGGGCCCTCGTCGAACGGTGCCCACGATGCCGTTCGATTGTTTTCCCAGATGTGCGGCAACGGCTTGCCGTCGAGCAGCCACGTCGGGCCCTCGCGGCCGATGGCCGGATCGCAAGCGTTCTGCGCGCTGTGAATCAGCGCACTGGGCACGTAACCGACGACGGCCGAAACGGCGTCCGGGAACGTGGCGCCGAGCAGCAGCACCAACTCGCCGCCGCGCGATTGGCCCGAGAGCGCTACGAAGTCATGTGCCGGCTTCACGGTGCGGCGCAGCCAGTCCATGCCCTTCGCGAAGTACTCGAGCGGCGTATTGGAGATGTAGTCGGGCAGCCCCGGTCCCTTGAAGTATCCGAGTGCGAAAGCGGCATAGCCATGCGATGCATACAGCGCGGCGCGCGGCTCGTTGATACCACCGCCGGAGCCGTTGAGGATCATCACCGCCGGATGCGGGCCGTCGCCAGGCGGCAGATAAAGGGTGCCCACGAGCCCGTCTTCGCGCACCTCACGTCGGGTGACGCCGTCGGCGGCGAGTCGCTGGGTGAACGATACGGAAGACGATACCGCACCGTTGTCCTCGTTCTGCCCAGCCGTACGACCCGCCTGAGCGACCACCGTTGTCACGAGCGGCGCCATGACGGGCTGTGGAAACACGTCGCGACTCTTGCCGTCTTCCGGAACTTGCGACCAGATGAGGCCCATTGCCGATACGCCCTGATAGCTGCCACTGACGGGCGCGTCGCGCGACACGTCGACAACGCCCTGTGCGTCGGCCTTGAAGGTCGCCTCGGCATACCAGACCACGCCACCGGCCCGCGCCGTGCGGGCGGTGAGCGTCACATGTGCGCCGGGCGACGCGCCGTGCACCACGAGGTGGCGCGGCACGTCGATCAGCGCGTCGGCAGGGGTTGCCGTAAGAATGAGCGATGACGTCATAACGCGGCGGGCCGGCTTACTTGGCGGCCTTGGTCACTTGCATCGCAACGGTGCGATCGCTCGTGAACGGCGTGACCTTCAGGCCCTTACGGGCGGCCCAGATGTTCTGGTAGTGATACAGCGGGATCGTGCCGACGTCGTCCGTCTCGACTTTGACAGACTGACGCAGGATCGCTTCGCGCTTGCCCTCGTCGAATTCTGCGGTCGATGCGTCGAGTGCCTTGTCGATGGCCGGATTGCTGTAGTGACCCCAGTTCGAAGCGCCCAGACCCTTCTTGGCGTCCACCGTCGCCAGCACGTTCACCAGCGCGTAGCTGGCTTCACCCGTGCCGTTACCCCAGGCAAGCATGCTCATGGCGTATTCGTTCTTGTTCGCGCGACCCGAGTACACGGCCCAAGGCACCACTTCCACCTGGGTCTTCACGCCGATACGCGTCCAGAATTGCGCAACCGCCTGTGCGGTCTCAGGACCTTGCGGGTAGCGGTCGTTCGGCACATGCATCGTCAGCTTGAAGCCGTCCGGGAAGCCCGCTTCGGCGAGCAGCTTCTTGGCTTGCGCGGCATCGAACGGAATGTCCTTCACGTCCGGGTTGTAGCCGAACGTGTCCTTCGGCATCCACTGGTTGGCCACGCTCGCCGTGCCTTGCATGATGCGCGTGACGATTGCCTCGCGGTTGATGGCGAGCGAGAGGGCACGGCGCACGCGCACGTCGAGCAGCGGATTCTTCGCGAGCGGCTTGCCTGCGTTATCGGTGATGTACTGATTCGGGCCTTCGCGGAAGGTCGGTTGCAACAGCATCACGCGCAGGCCCGGGTATGGGAATACCGTCACGTTCGGCGCCTTCTTCAAACGCGGAATGTCCGAGGCCGAGACCTTGTCGATCACGTCCACGTCGCCCGCCAGCAGGGCGGCCGTGCGTGCGGCGCCGTTGTTGATGTAACGGTAATCGACCTTTTCCCACTCCGACTTGCCGGCCCAGTAGTTGTCGTTACGCACCATTTCCACGCGGTCGCCCGGCGTATAGGAGACGTACTTGAACGGACCCGTGCCGACCATGGCGCGTCCGGCGTTGTAGTCGTCGGTGTTCGACTTCTCGCCAACGTGCTTGCTCACGATGTGCACCGAAGCGAGGTTGAGCGGCAGATCCGGATTCGGAATCTTGGTCTTCACGACGAGCGTGAGCGGGTCCGGTGCGCTCATCGTGTCGATGGTGCGCAGATAGCCTGCGAACGTGGCCACGCTGCCCGGCACGTTACGTGCGCGCTGATACGAATAGATGACGTCTGCGGCGGTGAACGGCTGACCGTCGTGCCACTTTACGTTGGGGCGCAGCTTGAATTCCCAGGTCTTGGCGTCGAGCGCCTTCCACGACACAGCCAGTCCCGGTTGCAGCTTGTTCCACTTGTTCTCGACGAGCAGATCCCAGAAGTGCAGATCGACCGAGCGATCGCCCGCGTGGTTATTCAGTTGCGGATCGAGCGACGACAGCGGGTCGGCAAAGGCGATGCGCAGCGTCTGGGCAGAAGCGGCCGCGCTCGTCACAAGCATTGCAGCAGCCAGTGAGGACAACAAGAAGCGTTTCATTATCGGCAATCCTGGTCGTTGATGATGAAGAGAAGAGGCAGACACCGTTGCGAGAATCGACAGCGGCGTCTGTGGGCATATCAGGTGTCGTTCAGGTGACACGCACTCACATGATTGACGGCCACGCCGCGAAGCGTCGGTACCTCCGTGCGGCAACGCGGCATGGCGTGCGGACATCGCGGATGGAAGTGGCAACCGCCCGGCGGCGCAATTGGGCTCGGGATCTCGCCGCGAATGGCGGAGAATGTCTTGTGACGCACGTCGATGCGCGGAATCTCGGCAAGCAGCGCCTGCGTGTACGGATGATTCGGGCGACGGAAGACTTCCTCGACAGGCGCACTTTCCACGATGCGGCCGAGATACATGATGACCACGCGATCGGACAGGTGCTCGACCACGCCGAGGTCATGGCTGATGAACACATATGTCAGATGCAATTGTTCGCGCAGATCCATGAACAGATTGAGAATCTGCGCCTGGATCGAGACGTCGAGCGCCGCGACCGCTTCGTCGCATACCAGCAGATCGGGCGCGACGGCCAGTGCGCGGGCGATGCCGATGCGTTGACGCTGACCACCGCTGAACTGGTGCGGATAGCGATGACGCAGCGCAGGATCGAGCCCGGCGCGCTGCAACTGTGCACTCACGTAGTCGTCGAAGCCTGCCCGATCGGTCAGGCCGTGTACGAGCGCTCCTTCGCCGACAATGCGGTCGACGCGCAAACGCGGATTCAGGCTCGAGTACGGGTCCTGAAAGATCATCTGGATCTTCAGACGTGCATCGCGTTGCTCTTGCGCGGAAAGCGAGTCCGCCGGACGGCCGTGAATCTGCACTTCGCCTGACGATGGCTTGAGCAGTCCCGCGAGCATGCGCCCGAGCGTGGACTTGCCGCAGCCCGACTCGCCCACGAGTCCCACGACCTCCCCCGGTTTGACCACGAGATCGACGTTATCGACCGCGCGCACCACGGCTGGCGGATGCGCGAGACCAGCGCGTTCGAGCAGGCGTCCCGCGGGACCGACGTGACGCTCGCCAAAGCGCTTGCTAACACCACGCAACGCCACGATGGGCGCGGGCAGTGTGGCGCTCGGGCTGGTCGATTTGCCGTAGCCGGTGCTGACAGGCTGGCTTTGCGGCAGCGGCGTGTTCATACCATCTCCTTTTGCAACGCAGCGCCCGGGTGGAAGCAGCGCACGAGGCGGCCCGGCGAGGTTTGCGTCATCTCGGGACGCACCGCGCAGGCCGCACTCGCATAGGCGCATCGCGAGGCGAACGCGCATCCGGCCGGCATGGCGAGCAGATTCGGCGTCATGCCGGGAATCTGGCGCAGGCGCTGGCCGCGTTTGTTCAGACTGGGCAGGCTGCCGATGAGGCCCGACGTGTACGGATGTTGCGGCGTGTCGAGCACGGCGTCGACTGCGCCCTGCTCGACGATGCGTCCGGCGTACATCACGGCGAGCGTATCGGCCAATCCGGCCACGACCGACAGGTCATGCGTAATCCAGATGAGCGCCGTGCCATGCTGGCGTGCGAGCTTCTGTACTTCCGAGAGGATCTGCGCCTGAATCGTGACGTCGAGCGCGGTGGTCGGCTCGTCGGCAATGATCAGATCGGGCCGGTGCAACATGGCGATGGCAATCGCCACGCGTTGACGCATGCCACCCGAGAGCTGATGCGGATAGGCACGCAAGCGCTCGTCAGGGCTCGGAATCCCCATCATGCCGAGCGTATCGCGGGCGAGTTCACGCGCCTGTGCCTTGGACACGCGCTGGTGCGCACGCACCGCCTCGATCATCTGCACGTCGACGCGCAACACCGGGTTGAGTGTCATCATCGGGTCCTGAAAGATCATCGCGATGCGATTGCCTTGCAGGTGACGCAACTCGGCCGGCGACATTTTCGTGAGGTCGCGCCCTTGAAACAGGACCTCGCCGCCGACGATACGGCCCGGGGCATCGACCAGCCCCATGATCGAGAAACCGGTCACCGATTTGCCCGAGCCCGATTCGCCCACGAGCCCCATGATGTGGCCCGGCGGCAGTGAGAAGGAGACATCGTCCACGGCCGGCAACGTGCCGGCGCGGGTGATGAATTGCGTGCGCAGATTGCGCACTTCCAATGTGAGGGGAGACGTGGGGGACACTGCGCCGCTCATTTCTGCAACCTTGGATTGAACACGTCGCGCAGGCGGTCGCCCACGAGATTGATGGCGACGACCGTGATGAGCAGCGCGAGGCCCGGATACAGACTGATCCAGTATTCGCCGGAGAGCATTGTCTGATATCCGTTGGCGATGAGCAGGCCGAGCGAAGGTTCCGTCACCGGCACACCCAGACCCAGAAACGACAGCGTGGCTTCGAGCGTGATGGCCCGCGCGACTTGCAGCGAGCCCACGACGATCAGCGGCGGCAGGCAGTTCGGCAGGATATGGCCGAGAACGATGCGCCAGTTCGGAATGGCCTGGCAGCGTGCGGCTTCCACATACTCGCGCCGCGACTCCACGAGCGCTTGCCCGCGTGCGGTGCGGGCAAAGTAGGCCCATTCAAGTACGACGAGGGTGAGCACCACGTTGCCGATGCCCTTGCCGACGTAGGCGAGAATCATCAGTGCGACGAGAATCGACGGGAACGACAGCAGCAGGTCGACCAGCCGCATGATGGCGGCGTCGACCCGCCCGCCCGCGTAGGCGGCGATCAGTCCGAGAATCGTGCCGAGAATGCCGGCAATGAGCGCGGAGCCGACACCAACGCCCAGACTGATACGCAGGCCGTAGATGATGCCGGAAAGCAGGTCGCGGCCCTGACCGTCGGTGCCGAGCCAGTACGTGTACGTGGCGGCGCCGTTGGCCGTGGCGGGCGGCAAACGCGCGTCCATCACGTCGAGCTGCATCAGGTCATACGGATTTTGCGGCGTGATCCACGGCGCGGTGATGGCGGCGACGATCAGCACGACGAGTACGACAAGGCCAAGCACCGCGCTCTTCGAGCGGAGGAACTCACGCAGGCCCTGTTGCCAGGGCGACTCGCGGCGCATGGGCACCGGCTCGGGCGCGAGCGCCGGGGCGGGGGTGCCGTTGGGAGACGGATTGAGCGACATCAGGCAGCGGCCTCCACGCGCACACGCGGATCGAGCCATTTGTAGAGCACGTCCACGATCAGGTTGAGCGACACGAACAGGCACACCACGACGATGAGATACGCCACGATCACGGGGCGGTCGAGCGAGTTGATGCTGTCGAGAATGAGCTTGCCGGCCCCGGGCCACGAGAACACGCTCTCTGTCACCACGGCGAACGCGATGGTCGAACCAAACTCTAGCCCGAGCACCGTTACGAGCGGAATCAGCGTGTTGCGCAGTACATGCACAAGCACGACACGCAACGGCGAAAGCCCCTTGGCGCGGGCGAACTTCACGTAGTCCTGCGGCAGCACTTCAGACACGCCGGCACGCGTGAGACGCAGCACCAGCGATATCTTGAACAGGGCCAGATTGAGGGCGGGCAGAATCAGGTGGCGCAGCCCGTCGATCGTCAAAAACGACCATTCCACACCGAACACGCGCACCGTCTCGCCCCGGCCGCTCGCGGGCAGCACGCCCAGATGCACCGAGAAGAACATGATGAGCATGAGTCCGACCCAGAACGTTGGCAGCGAGAAGCCGACAATACTGCCGGTCATCAGCAGCTTCGAGATCGGGTTGCGCGGGTACAGACCGGCGAACAGTCCCAGCGGAATGCCGATGAACACCGCCAGAATGAGGGCTGCGAAGGCCAGTTCCAGCGTGGCGGGCAGGCGTTGCAGAATCAACTGGATGGCCGGCACGTTGTAGACGAAGCTGTTGCCCAGCTCGCCGTGCAGCGCGCCGCCGAGGAACGACAGGTACTGACGCCACAACGGCTGGTCGAGGCCGAGTTGCGCGATGATGCGCGCGCGATCGACCTGGTCGACGTCCTGGCCGATCAGGATGTCGACGGGATTGCCGATCGCATGCAGGCCGACGAACACGATCAGTGTCATCAGCCAGACCACGAAGACCGCTTGCAGCGCGCGGCGCAGAATCCAGGCGGTCATGCGATGCGCTCCTCGCCCTTCGCGGCGATCTCGCTGTTCAGTGCGGGCGGCGGCGGGGCGGGGGTCCATTCGTCGCCGTAGACTTCCGGCTCGGCGTATGCCTCCATGTTCGCGTAGTGATGTTCGACGTCTTCGCGATAGAAGGTGCCCGCGAGTGCTTGTGCCAGACGTTTCGCGCCTTCGCTCACCGCCGGGATGTCGCCCGAGACCGCGCCGTGCGAGAGCGTGGCCGGTGCGCAGAAGCAATGAATGCGCTCAAGTCCGGGGCAATCGCCGGGGGTCTTCTCGAGGAATTCGAAGGCCGGGCCAAGGTCGGGCGAGTCGGACAGTTCAACGTCTTCGTCCCCGGCTGCGGGCGTATAGCGATCGCTCCACTTGCGCACGAATTTCGAGAAGGCGGCGAACTCCGGACGTCCTTCGATATCGATGCGAAAGCCGGTCGCGAAGACGAGGAAGTCGAGCACGAAGGTGCCCTTTGCGGTGCGGACGTGCAGTTCGTCGCCGATCGGAGTCACGTCGAGAATCGGTGCGCCGAGGTTGAAGCGCGCATTCTCGTGACGCGATACACGCAGCGTGCTGCCGCGCGGCGGCGGAACCTGCTGCACATTGACGTAATGCCGGATGCGCCACTTCCATTCGTCCGGCAGGTTGATGTGACCGTGCGTGAGGCCCGGGTTGCCGGCGCCCTTGCCCTTGTTGATGCGCGGAATGTCGGCGCGGCGAATGAGCAAGTCGACGCTGGCCGCACCGGCTTCGAGCGCGGTGGCGGCGCTGTCCATCGCGGACGCCCCGGCACCGATCACGCCAACGCGCTTGCCGCGCAGCGTTGCATAGTCCATGGCATCCGACGAATGCGCCCAGTAACGGCGCGGCAACGCACGGGCGAAGGCCGGTACGGTCGGGCCGCCGAGGCCGTCGCGACCGGTGGCGAGCACCACATGGCGCGCATAGACCGTGTGTTCTCCCTCGGGCGACGTCATCGACAGCGCGACGAGACCGTCTTCGCCGAGCGGCGTCACGGCGGTGATGCGGTGGTCGTTACGGACATCGATGGCGAGCACATCGCGATACCAGCGCAGGTAATCCATCCATTGCAGCCGCGGGATCTTGTCGAGGGCGTCCCAGGCTTCGAGACCGAACTGCGCCTCGAACCACGCACGGAACGTGAGTGCGGGCAGGCCGAGCGCGGGGCCGGTGAGTTGCTTGGGCGAGCGCAGGGTTTCCATGCGCGCGGTGGTGGCCCATGGGCCTTCGAAACCGCGTGGCGACTGATCGAAGATCACGGCGCCCACCCCCAGATGCGTGAGCGACGCTGCGGCGGCAAGACCGGCCATGCCGCCGCCGATAATGGCGACGTCGAGCACGGGCTGGCCGTGGTGCGTGCGCTCGGGCACCCAGTGCTTGGCGGGCAGTTCGAGCCAGGCGAGGTCCTGACGCAGGCGCGCTTCGAGCGCGGGCAGGCCGGTGGCGGATGTCGGGGACTGGGTCATGACGACAGAGCTTCCTTGGGAGCGGGCAAGTCGCCGTAAAGCGACTGCAAGACTTGAGCGTGTTCGGTGGCGGCGCGTTGCGCAAAGTCGGGCAGCAGGTTGCGCGCGGCGTCGGCGAGTGCGCTGACGAAAGCGAGTGCGGCGGGCGAAGGTTCGCGCGCGTCGCGGGTGATGACACCGAAGAAGAACGGAATGTCGGCGTCGATCGGGCGCACGGCAACGTCCGCGAGCGGCAGGCCGTATGCCGTGACCGGTTCGAGTACGGCAACGCCGAGTCCTGCACGAACCGCCGTCATCGCATTGATCGATGCATTGGTCTCGATAAGACCCACCGGTGCAACGCCGGCTTGCGCGAACGCCTGATCGAGACGCCGGCGCAACCGATACGGGTTCTGCATGGTGATGATGCGACGGCCCACGCACGCGGCGAGCGGCAAGCGGTCGTAGCTGGCCAGCGGGTCGTCGCTGCGCACTGCGGCCACGCAGGCCGCTTCACCGATCCAGTGCACGACGATGCCGCGATGCTCGAGCGGCAGGCTGGTGACGCCAACGTCTGCGGCACCGGTAAGCACGGCGTGCACGACCTGTTCGGGCGATGTGCTGCGCATCTGAATCTGGACAGTGTCACGCGCAAGGCCCGGCAGGGCGAGGGCGGCGGGCACAAGGCCGGCGGCCAGCGCCGAAGTGGCGGCGACATGCAACGGACGAGACTGGCCACGCGCGATTTCGTCCGCGCGGGCGCGAATCTGCTGCAAACCGGCAAGCACATGCTCGACGTCTTCGAAAAGCAGAAAGCCTTGCTCGGTCGGTGTGACGCGCGGACCGCTACGGGCAAACAGCGCGTAGCCGATTTCGGCTTCCAGCTCCTGAATCATTCGCGTGATGGCCGGCTGAGAGCGCCCGAGCAGACGCCCGGCAGCAGTAATGCTGCCGGTCGACATGACCGCCGCGAAGGCTTCGAGTTGGCGTAATTCCATCTGGCTCTATGTGGGGACGGAGAACTGACGCGTACCCCACGCGCCGGAACTCCGGTCAGCGACGACGCCGAAGTCGCCGATGTCGCAATACCTTTGTATTCGGATTGCGTATTCTTCGACCTTTAGCATGCGTCTTGCAAATACTTAATATTTATATGCTCATTCCGTGGCGTGCAAAGGAGGGTTTTGCCTAGGTGGACGCCGGGGAGAAATAAATTGACGAGGTGGCGCGCGAGTGGCGTCGCGTTGCGCGGAGGGCGAAGTCGACGAGGCCCTGCGGGGCGGAAAGTGCCGAGGGCGGGGACGCTGGCGGTGGGGCGGCCTGTGGCGGTGCCGCCGGCGAGGGGGATCGGAACTGGCGTCGATCCCCCGGGGGATGTCTCAGTGGGCGTCGAACGGCAGACGAATCTGCGCGGGGTCTTCAGGACGGGGTTGGCGGCGGCGCAACAACGCCACTGCACGTTTGCTGGGAGGCTTCTCCGGCGGCTCGACAGGACTCAGGCGAAACGCCGGGCGGCTGAGTTGCAGAACGACCAACGGGGTGTGAGCGCGGCGTGCGGGGGTGGGGGTGGGCCCGGGCGACGGCAGGACGGCAGTGTCGGTCGCAGCCGGATCGCTCGCCTGCCGCGACGCCGCGAGGCGCCGGCCCAGCAAACGATAGATGTCGGGATCGAAGCCCGTCACCGCCGGCATGCTGTCGACCAGAGTGTCCAGTGCCTCGCGGGATGTCACGCTGCCGAGATATTGCCAACGGTCGATGACGTGGTATTCCACGTCGTCGGCGCGAGTCCCGGTGCCGTGTTCTTCAATCGCGATGGGGCCATCGTAGGGCCAGGTGTCGAGTTGCAGGGTGGTGAGGGCGTCGCGCACCCGCGCGGTATGTGCGGCAAGCGGCACATCGCCTACGCACGCGCCGTCGCATCGTTTGACCTGATAGCCAAAGCAGGGACGTCCGCCCGCCGCTTTCTCGAGCCCGAGTTGCGCGCAGCATAGACGATGCTCGTCGGCCAGCGCCCGAAGCGCACTCTCGGCACTCGCGCGCGACGAGAAGGTGCCATACAGCGCTTCGGCACTGGCGAAGTCGACCGTCTTCGCGCTCACGAGTTGGGGGGGGGCGCTATCGGCTGCGAGTTGCCAACTATAGAGACTCGACGTGCGACGCAACTGACGGTTATGCACCGGCTGCAATTGCTTGACCAATTGCGATTCCAACAGCAACGCACCCAGTTCACCTGTGGTTTGGCGCGCCTCAACGCGGCGGATTTCCTGCGAGATGCGCAAGTCCTTTGCGACTTGGTGATCGCTGGAAAAATGCGAGCGCACGCGTGACCGGATATCGACACTCTTGCCGACGTAAAGCAGTGTGTCGCCTTCGCCGTAGAAGAGATAAACGCCGGGACTGTCGGGCAGTGCGTCGATCGCTTCGTCCGGCAACTGCGGCGGCTGGCTCGAGCGTTTGGTGACCCGCTGCACAGCTTGGCCGATCAGATCGGGCGCATAAATCGTGTGGAGTTTCTGCCAGAATTGCCAGAGCAGATCGGCGTCCGCGAGCGCGCGGTGGCGGCCCAGCGGGGTGAGGCCGAAGCGTGCAATCAGGGCGTCCAGCCCATGACGGGCCGCCGAGGGAAACAGCAGACGCGAGAGTCGCACCGTGCAAAGTACGTCCGCCTGAAAGCTGATGCCGGCGCGCCGGAACTCGTTCTTGAGAAAGCCGTAGTCGAAGCGCGCATTGTGGGCGACGAACAGCTTGCCGTGCAGGCGTTCCGCCAGTCCTTCCGCCAACGTTGCGAACGACGGCTGACCGCGCACCATCTCGTTGGTGATCCCCGTCAATTGCTGGATGAACGGCGGAATCGGTTCGGCCGGATCCAGCAAAGTGCTCCATTGTTCGACACCGTGCGGGCCGACTTCGACAACGCCGATCTCAGTGATGCGGTCCTCGAGGGCGTTGCCGCCGGTCGTCTCCAGATCGACGAAGACCATCGGTGCGGGCAGGGAGCGGGCAAGGGCATCCGGGTCCATGACCTCGGACGCGACTTGTGTGCTGGCGTCCTCGACAGCGAATTCGGGCACTTCCTGAACCTCGTTGACCATAGTGATGAATGGCGGTGCTCAGGCGGCACACACCGGGCCGCTCGAACCCGGGCAGCGCGCGGCGATGGGCCGCACCGATCCACCCGCAGCGAACGACGAGGTGTCGTCACCGTGCAGGCGCTCACTGGCGAAGGCCTCGTCGAATACTGTCTCGAATGCGGCGGCGATGGCGCGAAACACTGCCGGCGCTGCGGCATCCGGCCAGTGCAGATCGACGGGCGCGTCGAGCGACGGCAGTTCGCCGTTGCGGCGCAGGGCCTCGTCGCCGGGCAGGCGTAGCAGGCGCGCAAGCACCCATGGCTCATGGCGGGCGTGCAGCCCGATATCGGCCTCCGCTTCATCGGCGATGGCCACGAGCGTGCGCCAGTCCAGTGCCGGTGTCAGGACGACCGCCCCCGATTTGTCAGACTCGCTCGCCCGCGTGCCGGTTGCCGTGGCGGCGTATGGCGACGCGGCCTCCGTCATGCCCGAACGTTGCTGCGCGTAACGTGCGGCGATCTCGCGCACGATGCCGGCAAGATCGCGTTCGGCGGCGTTCAGCGCCAGTTGATCCCAGTCGATGATTTCCATAAGACATTCCTCGATTGGGGGATATGATACTGTATAAAACCACAGTGTGCGAGAGACGTGGCCTCGTTAGCCTGACGGGGTCGCCGCCGGCGTCGCTGCGTGTAATACTCTGCGCCATTCCCATTGCGCAGGAGCCTGCCCTCGATGTTGACCCTGTACACCTTTGGCCCGGCATTCGGGCTTCCGGACGCCAGCCCGTTCGTCGTCAAGGCGGAAATGCTGCTCAAGCTCGCCGGATTGCCGTATCAGACGGATCGTGGTGGTTTTCGGCGCGCACCCAAGGGCAAACTGCCCTATATCGACGACAACGGCGAGATCGTGGCGGACTCGACACTGATCCGGTTGCACATCGAACGCAAATACGGGTTCGACTTCGATGCAGGCCTGACACCTGAGCAACGGGGGGCGGCGTGGATGTTCGAGAAGGCGTTGGAGGACCATTTCTACTGGCATGTAGTGCAGGCGCGCTGGTGCAACGAGGAGAACTTCGCCAGAGGCCCCGCCTCGTTCTTCAAGGCAATTCCCTGGCCGGTGCGTCCGATGGCTCAGGCATTCATCCGCCGCAAGATCCGGGGCACCTTGCACGGGCAAGGAACCGGGCGTTATACGCCGCAGGAGCAAGCACAACTGCTCAAGCGCGGCGCGCAGGCCGCAGCCCAGTTGCTGGGTGACAAACCGTACTTTTTTGGACGGTCGCCGTGCGGCGCCGATGCCACCGCGTTTGGTTTCATCGCAAGCGCCATGTCGCCGCACTTCCGGATGACGCTGCGCGACGAGATCGAAAACCATCCGAATCTGACCGAGTACGTGGCGCGCATGCGCCGCGAGTTCTTCGCCGACGCGAGCGATGGCTCTCACGCCTGAGCCGTCCGAGCCGGGGTTGTGTGGCTAAGGCAAGCGAGGTTGGGTGGGGCAGGGCAGGCGCAGCGTCAGCCCGCCTCGGACGCGGTCTCGTCGCTTGAGAGAACGTCCGAGAGCACGAGGTTGCGTCCGGAGATCTTTGCGGCGTACAACGCCCGATCGGCGCGCATGCACAGCGCTTCGAGGCTTTCGTGTTCGTGCCACGTCGCCACACCGCCGCTGAGCGTGTAATGACAGACGCCGAACGGACCGGCCACCAGATGGCGGCTCGCCTGAGTGCGCAGCCGCTCGGCAATGCGAATGGCGCCGGGGGTATCCGTGCCCGGCAGTAACACCGCGAACTCCTCTCCTCCCAATCGCCCGAACACGTCGCCTTCGCGCAAGCTATCTCGCACGAGCTTCACGAATTCGCGCAGCACCGTGTCGCCGCCTGCGTGGCCATGCGTGTCGTTGATTTGCTTGAAGTGATCGAGGTCGATCACCACGATCGACAGCGGCCAGCTGCGCGCGAGGGCGCGTGCCATTTCCTGACGGGCCAGCAGGTCGAAGTGTTTGCGCGAAAGCGCGCCGGTCAGGTAGTCGCGATTGGCGGCCTCTTCGGCGGTGGCGAGCATGGCGTCGTGGATCATCATGACCGCCCCCATCGTCATGGCAGGCATGACGATCGTGCCGATCGTGAGCATGACGGCGTTGAACATGGTCGGTGCAAATAACTCCGGACCGGGCGCCGGCGTCAGACCGAAGATTGCGCCACGGACCGCATGCCCGATGGCGAACACCGTCGCAAGGCCTGCCGTCAACCAATAGTTATAGGGATGGCGGCGCGGCGGGATGTGGCGCGCAATGAGCAGCGCCGTGGCGAGCAGCATCGCGGCGTGATAGGCGGAGACAACGACCACCCGCACTTGCGGATTGTCCGTGCCGTAGAACCACACGAGTATCGCTGCCGCGAGCACGCCCAGCGACGCCCCCAGCCACCGCCAATGGGGCGGCTGGCCGAGAAAGCGGGCGCATCCGGCGTAATAAAACAACAAGCCACCGGCGAGCGCGATATTGGCAAAAGGCACCGACAGGAAGTCGGGCACAACGCCACGCAGGGCGAATAGCGGCAGGGCGATCAGCACCGCCACGTTGGCGATGCACCATTCGCGCACGCCCGCCACGCGTGAGCGTAGAAGAGAACCCACGATCAGCAACATCATGAAGCTGAGCAGTGAGGTGATCGCGAGCAGGGACGTCGTCAACATGGCGATGACCAACGGGGGGGAACGGGCATTTGTTGTGCATTGTAATGTACGCCGCTGCGCGCGTTACACGCCAGTAGAATGGCCGGGTTAGTCTTTCTCGTTTCAAGGAGTTTGCGTCAATGTTGACGACACAGTCATTCGCGTCGGATCGTTCCCGTCACGCCCGCCGCTTCGGTCTCTTGCGCGCATTGGCGCTGGCCGCGAGCGTGGCCGGCAGCCTGAGCGCTTTGCCGGTACAGGCGCAGCAGGAGCCGCTACAGCGTCGCATGACGCAGCCGCCGCTGTTTTCCTCCCCCGCCAGCGGCGCGAAGGCGCCAGCCGCAGACATCAATCGCGACATGCGCCCGGCGCTTGAGGCCGCCAACCTCTGGCTCGGACTCACCGATATCAATCGCGGGAAGCAAAGCTGGGAGCAGGCGGCACCCGTGTTTCAGCGCTCCACGTCCGCCGATGACTGGGCGCAGAGCCTGCAGGCGGCCCGCTTGCCGTTGGGCAAAGTGAAGTCGCGCAAGACCGCGGACGCCGTCTTTACGCGCACGATTCCAGGGCAACCGGATGGCGAATATGTGGTGATTCAGTACGACACGGCTTTCGAGAAGAAAGCCGATGCGCATGAGATGGTGACGATGGTTCTGGGCATCGACAACCGCTGGCGGGTGGCGGGATATCTGGTGCGCTGAACGGTGCGCCTCGCCGGGTGCGGAGTCAGCGCGGCAGCGCGGGCTCCACGATACCGCGCGTGGTCTCGACGTGGGCGCGTGCGATCTGCTCGGCCCGTTCTTCGTCGTGGGCGCGCAGGGCGGCGAGCAATTCACGGTGCTGGGCGTTGGTGGCGCTCAGTTGTTCGTCGGAGAACATCACGGGAATACGCAACGCCCAGTAATAGAACTGGGTGCGCTCGTGAAACTGCGCCAGCACCACGTTATCGGCGGCTTTTACGATCAGATCGTGAAATTCCGTATTCAGGCGATTGATAGCAAGACGCGGCAAGTCACTGCCCGGCTCCATCTGGTCGATGAGCGCGGCCAGGGCATCGCACGTTTCGGGGGAGATCTTCCGGGCGGCGAGCCGTGCCGTTTCCGCTTCGATGGCCACACGGCTCTCGAAGATGGCATGGACTTGCAGATGATCGATGCCCTGCACTTCCCACCCGCGATTGCGGGCGATGAAACCCTCGCCTTGCAGAATGAGCAAGGCCTCACGTACGGGCGTGCGGCCAACGCCGAGCCGTTGAATCAGATCGTCTTCGATGAGGCGCTGCCCCGGCTTGAGTTCCGAGGTGAGAATCATGCTGCGGATTTTGGTCCGCACATCTCCAGTAATCAGGTTGCTGGGCGCTTTCATCTAATGCTTGTCTTCCATTGAGCGGCGCGCGCGCCGTGTACTTCGGCGAGATGCCGCAGCCATGCCCGTCCAGAACACGGGCCGCGTTCAGCGGGCACCCCATGCCGCAGCGGATTTTACCGAGTTTCTTTCCGCGCCTTCAAAACCCTTCCCCGGAACCTCACCGTCGTGGCAGCCATGCATGCAATGCATCAATGGCATCAGATTTCGCGCAATTCTTTCGGTTTCCGAAGCGAGTGCTCGCTTATACGGGCGTTTGAAGCGTCTGAAAATACAATAACGCCCGCCATAGCGGGGTTCGCGCTCACTCACTTGTTGTGTGAATACCTGCCGTCATGGCGTTGCGGGTACCGAAACATACGTCGCGCTTGAGGGCAACAAAAATGATGAAGATGTGAACCAGCGGTGCTGAATAACCCTGGGTCAGGAGGGGTTATCGATCGATGTCGAGTTTTCTTTCTACGCACCAAATGTCGCGCTCGCCGGTAGGTTTGAGCCGCCAGTGCTTGGCGGGAAGCTGCGCGCCCGCCGTCGTTCGGTAGGGCGCGACATCCAGTGTCAGCGAGCCATCGGCGAAACACTGGTACTGGCCGGCGCTGCCTGCGCCATCGCTGAATTCCAGGATCACGTTACCCGCCGGTGCTTTCGGCCCCTCAAGCGCTGTTAGTCGTGCGCCAGGGTAGAGATGGGTGTGATGCACATGAAATCGCATTCGCCGCCCTCCCGCTCAATAATTGCTAAATTAGAAATAATTGATTATTAACGTTGGTATTTATTATTAATATGCGCACTAATAGACTGTAACTGTCGACGATGAATCAAGCATCGCCCCCTTCAAAAGACAGGAGAAAGACCATGAAGCGCACTCTTATTACCTCAGCCCTGATTTCTACCATGCTGGCTGTGTCGGCCGGCTCGGCCTTTGCCAGCGATGCTTTCGACGGCCCGTCGGAATTCTCGTGGGTGCCCCAAACCAGCGTACTCACCCGTGCCCAAGTTCGTGAAGAACTGATTCAGGCCCAGAAGGCCGGCCTCGTGGTTCAACACGATACCGTGTATCCGAAGGCTGCGCCCAGCGCCCAACCGGCAACTGCCGCAGCCCCGGTGGCAGCCGGTTCGGTCGGCGGCTTGCAACGTGCCGGCACGACCTACTTCGGTAACTAAGCCTCACCACGGCACGCGACCGCCCCGGATCGCCGGGCGCGGTCGCGTGCCGCTTGCATTGCGGCGTTGACCTCCTTTTCAGGAACGTTAGCGTCGGCAGCCAGACCGTTTGACATCGCATTGCGATCTCTCGGTATCGTCTGCGATGCCGAAGGCAACGCCGGTGATCTCCTGCTGGCTCCTGTCGCTGTGCGTGGTTTCGCGCACAGGACTTTCCCGTCGCACTTGCGGCGGGCTTTTTGCGTGACGTCCACCTACGGAGACTGCGTGGCACAATCGCGTCATTCCGCTTTGTGCCACTTCGCGTGCTGCGGCGCGCTTATCTCTCATGACGTTATCGCTTAGCCTGCGCGCGCGCCGTGTGTCGCAACAAGCCGTTGCGGCGCTACGGGCGGGCGCCTTCGTCAGCCTTACCGCCCTCGTTGTTCTGAACGTAGCCCTGAGCGCTACGCCTGCGCGTGCTGCGCAGACCGCATCTGACAACGTGCAAAGCAACGCCGGTCCGGCCTATGGCCCAGAGTTGCAGGGCTTCGACTATCCCTATCCGGTCAATCGATTCGACTTCACGTCGCAGCGCCTGCCGTTGCATATGGCGTATCTCGATGTGAAACCCGAGCAAGCCAATGGGCGCACCGTCGTGCTGCTGCACGGCAAGAACTTCTGTGCCGCCACTTGGCGGGAGACCATCGACACGCTGGCCAGCGCGGGCTATCGCGTAATCGCACCGGATCAGATCGGCTTCTGCAAGTCGAGCAAGCCGGCCCAGTATCAGTACAGCTTCCAGCAACTCGCGAACAACACGCATGCGCTGCTGGCATCGCTGGGCATCAAGACGGCAACCATCGTGGGGCACTCGACAGGGGGCATGCTGGCGGCGCGCTATGCACTGATGTATCCGAACGAGACGCAGCAACTGGTGCTCGTCAATCCGATCGGTCTGGAAGACTGGAAGGCGTTGGGGGTGCCGTCGAAGACCGTGGACGAGTGGTACGACCGGGAGTTACGCACCACGGCGGCGGGCATTCGCCGTTATGAGCAGGCGACGTACTACGCCGGACAATGGAGCGATCGTTACGAGCCGTGGGTGCAGATGCTGGCGGGCATGTATCGAGGACAGGGGAAGCGTATCGTCGCGTGGAACTCGGCGTTGCTCTACGACATGATCTATACGCAACCGGTGGTCTACGAGTTGGGGCAGATTCGGGTGCCGACCTTGTTGCTCATCGGTGACAAAGACACCACGGCCATCGGCAAGGACTTCTCGCCGCCGGAGGTGCAGGCGCGAATCGGACACTACCCCGCGCTCGCGAAGGCGACACAAGCCGCCATTCCCGGCGCGACGCTGGTGGAGTTTCCCGAACTCGGCCACGCGCCGCAGATGCAAGATCCGGCAACGTTCCACAAGGCGCTGCTCAGCGGTCTGGCGGCGGTGCGTTAAGCCCGCCCCAAGGCGTGAATTCAATCAGACCACGCAAACGCCGGCCGCGCGCACCGGCAACCCCGGCGATGCATCAGAGGTGCTTGTAGTAGAACGTGGTGCTACAGAACGCGCCGTCGGGCATGCGCGCGAATTTCGGCACATCGCCCGCGCGCTGCCAGCCGCTGCGCTGGTAAAGCCGCTCGGCGTCGCCACCGGTCACGGTATCGAGCACCAGCACATGGCGGCCTTCGTCGCGCGCCACCTCGTCGAGGGCCGCCATTAACTGCTGCGCAACACCCCGGCGCCTTGCCGAGCGGTGCACGAGCATCTTGGCGACGTCTGCACGATGCGGCTGGTTCTCGGGCAGATCGAGAACCAGCTGGACCGTGCCGACGATGTCGCCATCGTTCGCCGTACCGTATGCATCCGCTGTCCCCGACGACTGACGACGACGGGCAACGAGCAATGCGCGTTCGCCACGCGCTACGCTCTCGGCCACTTTGCGCCAGAACGCGGCAGCGCGCTCGCGCGTGAGCGGCAGCATGAAGCTCACCGAGGCGCCGCCCTCTACGCAGTCGATGAGTACGTCGGTGAGCGCGTCGATGGCGGCAAGCGCTTGCGCGCCGTCGAGTCGTTGCAAAGCGATAGACCACGAAGCTGACGTCATGGGGTTCTCCTTGGTGCGACAAACGGCAACGTTACGAGCCCGACGAGATAACGGGCGCTTACCGATGTCGGATTATGAAAGCCGATCGGCTGATCGAGCCGCATCGCAAGACAGTCGCCGGTATCGAGCCGCCAGGTGGTATCGCCCAGCGTGATTTCGATGGCGCCGTCGATCACCCAGATCTGTTGCCAGACTTCGTTGTCTCGCGCGCCGGTGTCGTAGGCCACACGCTCGCCGGCCGGGAACTGTACTTCCACGAACTGCAACGGCGAGGGTTGCGCCGGTGAAAGGTTGCGTCTCACATAGCCAGAATCCGGATCTGTCCACACCGGCTGCTCGGCGCGCCGGGCGAGCGGTGAGGGCGGTGCATCGTCCTGCGCGTGAACCTCGAACATCGAGGCGAGCGTGACATCGAGTGCAGTGGCAAGCTTGTCGAGCACGTTGGCCGTAGGGCTGGTCTGTGCACGCTCGATGAGCGAGATGCTCGAACGGCTCACGCCGCTGCGCTCGGCCAGCGTGTCGAGGGAATAGCCACGCTCGCTGCGCAGTTCGCGCACACGGCGTGCGATGCGTTCGTTAATGTCCATGACTTCCAGTCTAATGGAAATTAATTTCCAGTAAAATAGATAACATCGTTCACGCCGTCATTCACGGCCTTTCGCCTGCGGGACCTTCCAAATGACTTCCTCGTTCATTGTTCGCGACGCTACCGACGCCGACCTCATCGCCATTCGCGACATTTACAACGATGCCGTCGAGCACACGACTGCCATCTGGAACGAAGTGCTGGTCGACGTCGACAACCGGCGCGAGTGGCTGGCGGCACGCGTGGCGCGCGGATTTCCCGTGATCGTGGCCGAGCGCGATGGCAAGGTCGCGGGGTATGCGTCGTTCGGTGACTGGCGCGCATTCGACGGCTACCGCCATACCGTCGAGCACTCGATCTATGTCGACAGGCACACGCGCGGCGGTGGTGCCGGTGAAACACTCATGCGCGCACTCATCGATCGCGCTCGAGCGCTCGGCATCCATGTGATGATTGCGAGCATTGAGGCGCAGAACGCACCGTCCATTCGTCTGCACGAAAAACTCGGCTTTCGCAGGGTCGGCACGTTCAACGAAGTCGGCACGAAGTTCGGCCGCTGGCTCGATCTGACGTGCATGGAATTGCGCATCTCTTGAACGCTTGCGCGACCGAACGATCGATCCCGGAAAGCCTGCGCTGCAACATAAATTCGATGCCGCTATGTCTTGTCAGATATAGCGGCATTTCTCATTGGGCATAGGCAACATCACGCCATTCAAATATCGCCCGCTCTCGCCCGCCATATGGTGCGCAATGCGTGACATATCGCTGGCGTTCTCACGCAGTGCGGCATGCCTAACCTTGTCATTCCCATGGGGGGCGTGTAGCCTTGGCACGTCCGGTGTCACTCATGAAGTGTGTTCGCATAGAACTTCACGAGCGCATCACGGCAGGTGAATGTCACGCATTGTGAACATGCATCGTGGGTCGTTGACGTGAAGTCCGACGTCGCGGCCCCGTGAGCGTTGCAGTGCTGTCTTGTCGTTCGCGAGCTTTGTGAAACGTGATACGTCCCCCCAAAACAAGACGGACGGAACGCTTATGCCGCGCCTGCCAAGAAAACACTGTCCTCCTGCGGCTGTGTCGAGCGATGACGCTCGGCCCGACGCCGTTTCCGAATTTCCCCAGTCTTCCCACAGTTCTCAGCGTCCCGATGCTGCGCCCGGCTTCGCCATGTCGCGTCGCGGGTTCCTCAAGGCGTCGGTGATTGCGGGCATCTCCGTGTCTATCGCGCCTTTGGGCAGCCGGGCGTTCGCTGCGCTGTTCGAGGACAAGAACCTCACGCCCGTTGCGTGGGATGCCGCCAAGGGGCAAGCCAAATTCCGCATCGACGGCACCGCCAAGGTAACGGGTGCCAAGATCTTTGCGCGCGACGTCCGTTCGCGCGACATGCCGGGTTGGCCCGCGCAGCAGGCGCATGCGTTCGTGCTGCGCGTGACGCGTGCCGACCGGCCCTACCTCGGCTTCGATCTCTCGCGTCTGGATGACGGTCTGCAACCCGACCGTATCGTGACCGCCGACGATCTCGCGCGAGACGGTATTGCATTCCCCGAGTTCTACGGCGACGACATGTTGCTGCCGGCGGGCAAGACACCCGCTTATCTCGGCCATGCCGTGGCGATTCTGATCTATCGCGACTTCACGCGCTTCCGTTTCGCCAAGGACAAGCTCAAGTTCCACGACGAGATCATTCGTTACGGCGACGTGACGGGCCCGCTCGAGCGCGATCCGTGGGGCAGCTTCCGCTACGTGCGCGTTGGTGGCAAGACGGCTTACGACGATGACGTCTACTCAAGTCTGAAAGATGCGCCGATCTTTCCAAGCATGATGCGCAAACATCTGCCTGTCTGGCCTGACGGCAACGATCACGGCAAGCTCGACGAACAAGGTATGGCCTACGCAGGCAAGATCGGCGAGTCGCTCTCGCACCCGCCGGCGAATTGGCTGGTGATGTCGCGCGAATACCGTACGCAGTCGATCGACACGGCGGCGCTCGAGCCCGATAACGCCAACTGCTGGTACGACGCCGGCACGCAAACGCTGCACATGGTCGTACCGACGCAATCGCCGTCCGAAGTTGCCGAGAACGCTGCCGCGATGGTGGCCAAGGGCCACTTCCCGGTCAAGCGCCTGATTGTCTATCCGTGCTACACGGTCGGCTACGGTTCCAAGGACCACTACAACATGCCGTTCTACGGGCTGGCTGCGGCAATGTACGGCGACGGCCTGCCGGTGCGGCTGGCCAACGACCGCTACGAACAGTTTCAGACCTCGCTCAAGCGACACGCATTCACCATACGCTATCGCATCGGCGTCGACAAAGAGAGCGGGCTGCTCCAGGCATTGACTGCCGACATGGAGTGTAACGGCGGCGGACGGATGAACTTTTCGCCCTCGGTGGCGATGGTTGGCGCGACAGCCGCACAATCGATCTACTACTTCCCGCAAAGCGATCTGGCGAGTGTGGCGATTGCCTCGCGTGCGATCGACGCAGGCTCGGCCCGCGGTTACGGCACGTTGCAGTCGATGGCCGCCACGGAAATGATGATTGACGAGATCGCGGCGCAACTGGGTGTCGACGCGATCGATTTCCGTCTCAAGAACGCACTGCGCTCGGGCATGAAGAACACGCAGGGCGCGATCCCCGCAGGGGCCGTTCGCGTGGACGAAGTGCTCGCCCGTGCCAAGGCGCATCCGCTATGGACGCAGCGCGACAAGAAGAAGGCAGAGTACGAGGCTGCGCATCCCGGACGTCGCTACGGGGTGGGATTTGCATGCGTGCAGAAGGACTTCGGCACCGGTGCCGAGACCTCGTTCGCGCGTGTGGAGATCGACGAGACCGGCAAGATTTCGTTGCACCACACGGCCGCCGAGATCGGCACCGGCACCTCGACATCGCAGGCGGTCGCCGTGGCGAAATGGCTGGGTATGCCCGCAACGGACGTGCACGTCGCGATTACCGACTGGCCGGAACTGCCGGTGGTGACGAGCGGGGACCCGTACCTGATGTCGCAAGCCGAGCAGGACAAGCTCGCTGCCAATCCGCGTTGGTCACCGGGGTATGCGTCGCCATCGAGTGCTACGAACTCCGCGTTTTACTTCACGCATAGCACCCGCGAAGCGGCTCGGTTGTTGTTCATGCAAGGGCTATGGCCGGCGGCGCTATCGATTTGGCGTCGCGGACTGGGGGGCGGTCAGGCGGCCCCGCTGGTCGTGCGAGCCGAAGACGCGCGCTGGGTCGAGGGCAAACTCTCGGCTGCCGGGCTAGAGGCGTTGCCGTTACCCATGCTCGCCAAGACGGCGCACGAGTTGGGACTGGTGACCGGCGCAACGGTGCACGTTTTCAATCGCTGGCAGTGGGCGGAAGCCGATTGGGATCTGGGCGACGGTGTGACGCAGCGTCTGCCCGTCGACGGGATTGCGCTGCGCTTCGGCAAAGGCGGCGCGAATGCGGCCGCGGCGGCCGGACAGGCGCCTGCGGCACAGACGCCCGCAGCGAAGGCCGCACATCGCAGCGGCAACGCGCCGGCGAAATCTGCGTCGGCCGCAGCGGGCAAGGGCACGAAGGCCGGGGCGGGCGCGCCGTCGCCCAATGCGGGTGCTGCGGGCATGCAGGTCGCGGCCCCCACGCCGGGCACCGGCTATCGCACGGTCGATCGCAAGCGCGTGTATTACCCGCCGGTGCAGCGTAACAACGCGGCGGTCACGTACTACAGCGCAGTGGGCACGCTCGTCGAGTTGTCGGTGCACGAGGCGACCGGCAAGGTCGAGCTGCTCACGCACCATTCCATCATGGAATGCGGCAACCAGATTTCGCCGCAACTCGTTTCGGGCCAGTTGCAGGGCGGTCTTGCGATGGGCATTGGCCACGCGTTGCACGAGTATCTGCCGCTGTATGAAGACGGTCCGGGCAACGGCACGTGGAACTTCAATCGTTATCACTTGCCGCGCGCGGTCGACGTTGCGGTATGGACGCAAACCGGCGAGGTGCTGCCGCCGATTTCCGAGACAGATGTACCCAAGGGCATTGCCGAAGTGGTGATGATCCCCGTAGTGGGCGCGATTGTGAACGGCCTCGCGCATGCGATTGGCCATCGATTTACGGATTTGCCGGTGACACCGGAGAAGATCCAGGAGGTACTGGCATGACGGACGTTTCGAGCGCACCGCAAGCCGCGTCGGACGCCACGGCGACGACGGGCGCGGGACAGGACATGAGCGGCGCGAGCGCTGCATCGGCAGCGGCAACGCCGGCTTCGGCGAGCGGCAAGAAGCCATGGGAAACCCTGCCGGTGACCGTGAAGGTCAACGGCGTCTCGCATGGACCGATGGACGTGCCGGCCGGTCTGATGATGATCGACTTCCTGCACGAGACACTGGGCCTGACAGGCTCGCGTCTGGGCTGCGGGCAGGGCATTTGCCACGCTTGCGTAGTGATCGTCGATCACGCGGACGGCAGCAGCGAGACGGTCCGTACGTGCATTACCGGGGCGAACTATTTCGACGGTAAGACCGTACGCACGGTGGAAGGCCATGCGACGCGCGATGCCGACGGCAAGCTCACGCTCGCGCCGATTCAGCAGGCGTTTCTCGATCACTTCAGTTTTCAGTGCGGCTATTGCACACCCGGTTTCGTGAACGCGGCGACGGTGCTGATCGAGGGACTCAAGCGCAACCCGGTCGCGCGTGCCGATCTCGAAGCTGCGATCACGGCGGGCCTTAACGATCAGATCTGCCGGTGTACGGGTTACGTGCGCTACTACGAGGCCGTGCGCGACGTCATTCTCCAGACGCCCGGCTGTATTAAGGATGCCAAATGAAGGACGCGAAATGAGGGGATATGCCATGAGCCTGAATCGCGTCACCCGATGGAGTACGCGGGCGGCGTGCGTCGCCGCGATGCTGCTCGTTGCCGCGTGCAACGACTCGACGGCACCCAAGCCACCGGAGCCTGCGCAGCCGCCGAAACCGAAGACGTCGATGCTGCCGTCGCTGGTCACGAGCGCGATCGCCGCAGAGGCACCGGGCGCTGCCGCGTCTGCTGCGTCTACCGCATCTGTCACGACGTCCGCGCCGCCTGCCTCCCCGGCGCCGGCGGCCAACGCGTCGTCCGAACTGATCGCTCGCGGCAAGTATCTTGCACGCGCGGCCGACTGCGCGGCGTGTCATACGAGCGCGGATGGCGCGCCGTTTGCGGGCGGTGTGCCGCTCAAGTCGCCCTTCGGCACCTTCTACGGCACGAACATCACGCCCGACAAGACGAACGGCATTGGCGGCTGGACGGCCGACGACTTCTATCGCGCATTGCACGACGGCGTGGCGCCGGACAAGGCGTTGTACCCGGCCATGCCGTACACCTCCTATCGCCAGATGACCCGTGCAGACAGCGACGCCATCTACGCGTATCTGATGTCGGTGAAGCCCGCGGCGGTGCCCAACCGCAAGCACGACCTCTCGTTCCCGTACAACATGCGCTTCGGCATGCGCGTGTGGGACTGGATGTTCCTGAAAGACACGCTGCCCGATGCCTCGAAGGGGCAATCGGCCGACTGGCTGCGCGGACGCTATCTTGCCAACGCCCTGGGCCACTGCGCGGAATGTCACACACCGCGAGGCACGTTCGGTCAATTGGACAAGGCAAAGCCGCTTGGCGGGGCTGCGCTCGCACGGATTGCGGCGCCCGATCTGACGCCCGAAGCCCTCGCCGCACGCGGCTGGACGGTGAAGGACCTGCAAACGTTCTTCGGCACGGGGATTGCGCCGCAAGGCTCGGCGTTTGGCGAGATGTACCCGGTGGTGCATTTGAGTACGCAATACCTCACGCCCGACGATCTGCGTTCGCTGTCGACGTATCTTCTTGGCGATGCTGCTCCGGCACCGAAGCCGTTGCCGGAGAATCCCGACACCAGCAAGCTGACGGCCGGCCGCAATCTGTATCTTGCCGTTTGTGCGGGATGCCATGCGGCCGATGGCACCGGCAAGCCGCACGTTGCCGTGTCGATGCTGGGGAATTCGACGGTGCGTCAGAAGGATCCGCGCAATCTGATTGTGGCGATCCTCGACGGTATCGAGCCGCAGAAATTCCCGGGGCTTGAGGCGATGCAGGATATGCCCGGCTTCGACAAGCGGCTCACCGACGCGCAGATTGCCGAGCTGAGCAACTACCTGCGCGTGGCCTACGGCGGGCAGGCGGGCGACGTGAACTCCGAGATCGTCAAACAACTGCGTCAGAAGTGATCTGACCTGCCACCTCCCGGATCGGCATGGCGCATAATGATGCGCCATGTCCCGTACACAACGTCTCTTCTCTCTGATGCAGTTGCTGCGCCGTCACCGTTATCCGGTGGCGGGCGCGGCGCTGGCCGACTCGCTCGGCGTGAGTCTGCGCACGCTGTACCGCGACATCGCGGTATTGCAGGCGCAGGGCGCGCATATCGAGGGCGCGCCGGGGCTTGGCTACGTGCTCAAGCCCGGCTTCCTGCTGCCACCTTTGATGTTCTCGGAAGAGGAGATCGAGGCCATCGTGCTGGGCTCGCGCTGGGTGGCCAGGCGTACCGATGGCGCACTGGCCGACGCTGCGGCCAACGCGTTGGCCAAGATCGCGGCGGTGCTCCCGCCGGACTTGCGCGCTTCCCTCGAAGCCTCGACGCTGCTCATTGGTCCGGGCGATCCGTTGCCGCCGATGATCGTCGATCTGACTGTCATCCGCGAGGCCATTCGTGCCGAGCGCAAACTCCGGTTGTCCTATCGCGACGAAGCGGGGCGCCTGTCAGAGCGCGTCATCTGGCCGTTCGCGCTGGGCTTCTTCGAGCGCGTGCGCATGATCGTCGCGTGGTGCGAATTGCGTGAGGGGTTCCGGCACTTCCGTGCCGATCGCATCGAGGCAATGACCGTGATCGAAACCCGTTATCCGCGCGGGCGGCGTGCCTTGCTCAAGGCGTGGCGCGAGACAACCGGAATACAGTGATCTGTGACGGTTTGCGGCGTTTCAAATGGCCGTTCGGCTACTGACAAAAACTGACAGCATCTCTTCGTACGATGGCATCCATGACAACGCGCAGCGGCACCGGAAATTCGGAGGCCGATGAAGCGGATGTCATTGATAACAATCGACAGGAGCGAGTTATGCTGCATCCGAACATGGTCATTCTGTATGTTGCGAGTCCCCCCGAGAGCGCGGCGTTTTATGCCGATCTGTTTGATCTGGAGCCGGTCGAAGCGTCTCCCGGATTCGCGTTGTTCGAATTTCCTTCGGGCATGAAGCTGGGGCTGTGGGCGCGCTTTGCCGTGGCGCCGACGGTCATCGCCCCGCCGGGCGGCAGCGAAATCGTGGTGCCCGTGGCGTCCGACGCGCATGTGGATGCCACATGGGAAGACTGGCGCGCCCGGGGCATCACCATCGTGCAGTCGCCCACGGCGATGGACTTCGGCCGCACTTTCGTGGCGTCCGATCCGGACGGTCACCGGGTACGCGTGTACAAGCTCGCCGAGAACCAGTGATGACGTGACGCGAGGGCGGGCAAGGCGTGTGAGCGCCTTGCCCGCTTTCGTTCCCGGTCTCCCGCATGACAGCGAAGCCTTACTTGGCAGACGCCGTCTTCACGAGTACGGGCGTGTCGCGATACAACGCGGGGAACAGACGCTTGAGGTCGTGCACCTTCGGCAGATCGTTGATGACGATATACGGATACGTCGGATGTTCGGTCAGAAAGTCCTGATGATAGGTCTCCGCCGCATAGAAGCCCGTGTACTTTTCCACTTTGGTGGCGATGGGCTTGCTATAGACATGCGAGGCGTCGAGCTGAGCGATGTAGGCGTTGGCGACGTTGCGCTGTGCATCGGTCATCGGGAATACGGCTGAGCGATATTGGGTACCGCTGTCCGGACCCTGACGGTTCACTTCGGTTGGATTGTGCGCCACGGAGAAGTAGATTTGCAGCAGCTTTCCGTAGGAGACCTGTTGCGGATCGAACGTCACTTCCACCGATTCGGCGTGCCCCGTCGAACCGCTGCTGACGGTCTCGTAATCGGCGGTCTTTGCACTGCCGCCCGCGTAGCCGGACACGGCTTTCGTTACGCCTTTCACATGCTGGAAAACACCCTGCACGCCCCAGAAGCAGCCGCCCGCGAAGACCGCTGTCTCGGTATGCGCGCCTGTGACGGGTTCGTCGATTTTCGGTGCGGCGATGACGACCGCCGCTTCAGCCCCGCCGAACGCATAGGCGCCGACTTGCCAGACGAGCACGCCCGCCACGGCCGCGGCCGCGCCGACGAGCCCACGCCGGAGGCGTGAGACGGAGACAAGGGGAGTCGCCGACGCGATAGGTGTGTCGGAGGTACCGCTCGCGCCAGGTGAGACCGACACCGAGCGGCGCGACGACTGGCCCGAGGTGCTGTCGTTGATTTGCGACGTGTGTTGGGGATCGAAGGGGGTCATTTGAAAACTCCTGGCGTCTGTAGACGCCTCGCTGACAAGGTCAATGGCAATTGAAAATGAAATCCGGCGCGGATTCGCGGTAGCGGGCGGCAGATCGCAAGCGCCCGCCGGCGCGCGCATGCTCAACCAAACGTAAAGGCATAGGCAGACACGCCCGGATCCAGAAACTCGATGGAGAACGTGCGGTCGCGTACCTCGCCCGCCTGAGCCGACTGACGCACCAGCTGGTACAGGCGTTGTGAGGTCACTGTGCCGGCCCCGTCGGCGGTGACGTCTGTGCCGTGAGCGTTGCCGGGCGCATTGCCGTCGATCGTCACGCGAAAGCGCACGGGCTTGCCGTTCGTGTCGGGGCCGAGTACGAGGTGCAGATCACGGGCGTGGAATCGATAGACGATGCGTGCGCCGGTCTCGGTTGCCGTGGCCTGCTCCGGCCCGACACGCCAGCCACCGGCCAGTCCCCATTGGTTGAGGGACGGCATTGACGGGGCGCGATAGTCGCTGGCCTGATCGCGTACGGCGCCCCCCGGCGATGCAAAGTGATCGGCGCGTTCGTAGCCGACATAAGTTTCCGGCGACGCGACGTCGCGCATGTCGGCCGCTTGCTGAACGCCATTGGCTTGCACGTCGGCAATTCCGCCGGCGACCTGCTTGGCGCCCGCTTCACGCAACAGCTGTTGGATCACGCGCTCCGACTCGGCGTAGTTGCCTTCGCCAAAGTGGTGGTAACGCACACGACCCTGAGCGTCGACGAAGTAGTGCGCCGGCCAGTACTGATTGTTGAAAGCGCGCCAGATGGCGTAGTTGTTGTCGATGGCGACCGGGTAGTCGACTCCCAGATCATGCACGGCCTTCGTCACATTGCCGATATCGCGTTCGAACGCGAACTCGGGGGCATGCACACCGATGACAACGAGGCCCTGATCGCGATACTTCTGTGCCCACGCTTTCACGTACGGCAGTGTGCGCAGACAGTTGATGCAGGAGTATGTCCAGAAGTCGATGAGCACGACCTTCCCACGCAAGGCTTGTGCGGAGAGCGGCGGCGAGTTCAGCCACTGCACGGCGCCGTCGAGCGAAGGCAACTGCCCTTCGACGGGGAGCGGGGCGGGCGCATCGACAGCGGCGAGCATCATCGCGCCGCCGGTGGCGGTCATGGCTGCGCCGCCTGCGTTGGCTTGATCGGCTGCCGGCGCGTTCTGTCCCGGCGTGTCGGTATGGGCCGCGTCGTGACGGCGGGCGCCGAGTTGTTCCACGAGCTTTTGTTCGATACCGCCTGTCGACGCCGTCGAGACTTGCGCGAGTACACCGGTGTCCAGCCCCAATGCGATCGCGGCAACGCCCGCGAGCATCAGTCCGCCGAGCCCGCGTCGGATCCACTCACCTGCGCCGAGAGAGCGTTTCATGGCGGCGAACACGCGCCCGCCGACGAGCAGTGCCAGCGCGAGCGACGTGGCCGCGCCTGCCGCGTACGCGACCAGCAAAAGCGTCGTGCCGACACTTGCGCCTTGCAGCGCGGCGCCCGTGAGCACCAGACCCAGAATCGGGCCGGCGCACGGCGCCCAGAGCAGCCCGGTGGCGATCCCCAGCAGGAACGAGGGGCCGGGACGCGGGCCGGAAGTGACGGCGTCCTTGGCGATGCCGTCAGTTTGCGCCGACTGCGACAGCCGGTCGCCAAGCGATACGAGCGGATGCGTGAGCCGTTCGGCGAGCTTCGGGAAGAGCAGTGTCGCACCGAAGAGCGCCACCAGCGCGAGTGCGAGCCAGCGGCCGTACTGATTGGCCTGCACGACCCAGCTCCCGCCCACGGCCGCGAGCGTGGCGACCAGCGCGAACATCAGCACCATACCGGCGAGCATGGGCAGCACGCTGCGCGAGAAAGACTGGCCGGCACGCGAGAAGACGAACGGCAGTACCGGCAGAATGCACGGGCTGACGATTGTCAGAATCCCGCCGAGATAGGCAAGGATGAGCAAAGTCATGACGCACTCCAGAAGCAGCGCCCGAATGCCGGGCGAAGCCAATTTTTATGAGTTGGCGGTAAGTGGGGCTGGTTATATCCCCTCGGGCAGGGTGGTTTCGACATCAGGCTGCTTGCGGATTGAACGTCATGGCAAGGCCGTTCATGCAATAGCGCAGACCGGTCGGCTTCGGCCCATCGTCGAACACATGGCCCAGGTGGCCGCCACAACGCCGGCAATGCACTTCGGTGCGAACCATGCCGAACGTTGTGTCGGTACGCGTGCCGACGGCGTGCTCAAGCGGTGTCCAGAAGCTCGGCCAGCCGGTGTGGCTGTCGAATTTCGTGCGCGACGAAAAGAGCGGCAGTGCGCAACCGGCACAAGAGAAGGTGCCGGCGCGGTGTTCGTCGTTGAGCGGGCTCGAATAGGGACGCTCGGTCCCTTCGTTGCGCAGGATTTCGTACTGCCCGGGCGTCAGGCGCTTGCGCCACTCGGCGTCGCTGTAGGCCACCTCGAAGTGTTCGGGGGTGTTGGCATGGCGGGCGTCTTCCGCCCGTGCCGGGCGCACGAGCCGCGGCACCAGTCCGGCGGCGACGGCCGCCGCCGCAGCGGTCGCGCTCAGCAGAAACACCCGGCGCGATGGTACCGGGTGGGGGCTCCCGGCGGCAGCGCGGCGCGGCTGATGCGACTTAGGCGACTTGGACGACTCGCGCGGCTCAGTTGAGCGGTGTGGATCGTTTTCGGACAAACTCATGACATCCTCCGGTCAGTAGGACGATCCGGGGCGGCGCTGGCATCGTCGTCACCGGTTCAGGGGAGCGGAGCGACGGTAGTGATGCACAGCGGAGATCCGCGCCGGATCGATGACTGAAGCGTAGTGCGCGGGCGATGCCAAAGTCCTCACGTAAAATTAAACAATTCGTGATACCTCGCGGTGCGTGAACTGCGCACAATGGGGTCTCCAAGACCCACTTTCCCGGGAGTTGTCCCTTCGATGGAATCGCCGCGCCGTGTTTTGCTCGTCGAAGACGACGTGCATATCGCCGATTTGCTCACGCTGCATTTGCGCGACGAGCGATTCGAAGTCGTGCATTGCGCCGACGGCGACGAGGGGTTGCGCCGGTTGTCCGAAGGCGGCTGGGATGCCCTGATCCTCGACCTGATGCTGCCGGGCGTCGATGGTCTGGAAATCTGCCGCCGGGCGCGGGAGATGACGCGCTACACCCCCATCATCATCACGAGTGCGCGCTCTAGCGAAGTCCATCGGATTCTCGGGCTGGAACTCGGGGCCGACGACTATCTGGCCAAGCCGTTTTCGGTGCTGGAACTGGTCGCCCGGGTCAAGGCGCTTATGCGACGGGTCGACGCGCTGGCTCGCAACGCGCGCATGGAGGCTGGCAGTCTGGCGGTTTCCGGGTTGTTCATCGATCCGATCGCCCGCGAAGCGTCGCTCGGTGGCAAGCGGCTCGATCTCACGCCGCGCGAGTTCGATCTTCTGTACTTCTTCGCGCGCCAGCCCGGCAAGGTGTTCTCGCGCATGGATCTGCTCAATGCCGTATGGGGCTATCAGCACGAGGGCTACGAGCACACCGTCAATACTCACATCAATCGGCTGCGCGCCAAGATCGAGGCGG
The DNA here is from genome assembly GCF_001465595.2 of Pandoraea apista. Classification (NCBI taxonomy): domain Bacteria; kingdom Pseudomonadati; phylum Pseudomonadota; class Betaproteobacteria; order Burkholderiales; family Burkholderiaceae; genus Pandoraea; species Pandoraea apista. Next base: position 1,531,504 of record NZ_CP013481.2, read on the forward strand.
ACCCGGCACAGCCCACACGCATCCTCACGGTCTGGGGACGTGGTTACAAGTTCGCGACCGATGGCGGACCGGACGGCCCGAGTGCCGACCCAGGAGCTGTATGACGCGCCGCTGGAATCTCACATTGACGCAGCGCCTGTCGCTGGTCTTCGCGGTGTTGCTGCTGGTGTGCTGCGGCACGTCGGCATGGATGCAGGTGCGCGCGAATCGCATGCACGAAGCCGAGGTGATTCAGGGGCTCTCTCGCGGACTTGCCGAGCACATTGCCGCCAATGCGCAACTGATGGACTCGAACGGTATGAAGCCGGATGCCGTGCGGCGTCTGTTCGGTCAGTTGATGGTCGTGAATCCCAGTGTCGAGGTCTATCTGCTCGACATGCACGGGCGCATCACCGGTCACGCGGCGCCGGAGGGTCATTTGCGGCGCACGCAGGTCGATCTGGCGCCTGTGCACCGGCTACTCGACGGCGAGGCGCTGCCGATCTATGGGGACGATCCGCGCAATACCGATGTTCGCAAGGTGTTCAGCGCCGCGCCGTTGCGCGTGGATGGTCGGGAGGTCGGGTACATCTACGTCGTGCTGCTCGGCGAGGCTCATGACCGGTATGCCGAACGCGGGGCAACGAGCGTTGCGCTCAATACCGCGCTATGGTCCATCGGACTCGTGGCGGCGTTGTGCCTGATTGCCGGTCTGGCGGCGTTTGCGCTCATCACCCGGCCGTTGCGACGCCTGACCGACGTTGTGCGCGAGTTCGATATCGACGCCGCCCCGGTGTCTGCGCTGCCGGCTGTCTCGTTGGACGAACCAGCCTCGCAACAGGGGCGCCCGAGCGACGAGATCGTGGTGCTGGAGCGTGCCTTCCGGCAAATGGTGGAGCGACTGGAAACGCAATGGCGCGCGCTCACGCGTCAGGATCAGGAGCGGCGCGAGCTGATCGCCAACATCTCGCACGACTTGCGCACCCCGCTGTCGTCGCTGCACGGTTATCTCGAAACGCTATCGCTCAAGGACGCCACGCTCACGCCAGCCGAGCGGCGGCGCTATCTGGGCATTGCACTCGATCAGAGCCGCAAGGTCGGGGCGCTGGCGCAGTCGCTGTTCGAACTGGCGCGCCTCGAACACGGCTTCGTACAGCCCGAGGCCGAGCCGTTCTCCATCACGGATCTGATTCAGGACGTTTTTCAGAAATTCGAGCTGAGCGCCGAGTCGCGCGGGGTAGCGCTGCGCGCGCAACTCGCACCGCAAATTCCCGTCGCACGGGCCGATCTGGGGCTGATCGAGCGGGTATTCACGAACCTGCTCGATAACGCGCTGCGGTACACGCCGTCGGGCGGGGAGATTACGGTGTCAGTGGCGCCGGTCGGCACGGAAATCGAGGTGCAGGTGAGCGATACCGGGCCGGGCATTCCCGAGAGCGCGCGCGACGGACTCTTCGAGCGGCCATTCACGGTCGGGGGCGCCCGCCGTGAGGGCGGGCTGGGCTTGCGTATCGTGCACCGTATTCTGCAACTGCACGGCCGGCGTATCACGCTGGTCGACGCCGCCGGTCATGCAGGACAGGGTGCGACGTTCCGCTTTACTTTGCCGACGTGATCCTGTTCTCTGCCGGGGTGCCCGGCACGGTGTCGAAATAGGTCAGCTTGCGCACGAAGACATTGGCGAACGGGTCGACCTTTTCACCTGCGGCGGAAGGTGAGGTGATCACGACGCGCACAATGTTGCCGTGGCTGTCGTATTTGTAGTGATACTCCGACACGTGGCGCTCGCCGGTGGCGGCGTCGGTGCGGGTCACGCGCATGAGTTCGTGGCGCGGGGAGTATTCCGATACCTCGTTGTCCCATGCCAGCGGCAGCCACTGACCGTCGATGAAGGCCGACGCGCCGTTGTCCCGGACGATGCGCCCGCCGTCGGGTTTGCGCTCCACACTCGCGAAGGTGCGGTAGGAAACGACCTTCGGCGCGGGGCGTACCTTGCCGTCTGCCGTGACCACCTGACGCGCCTCGTTCGGCGCTTCCCACTGACGCGATAGCGCGAAGCACTCGTCGTCGAACAGGCGTGCCTGCAGGCTGCCGGCGCGACGATGATGGATGCCGTTCGCCGACGCGAGAATGCGGCGGGTCCATTCCAGTTGACCGTCGCTTTCCTGACGCACCTGCTCCTTCCATGTCCCGCGCCTTGTGGCGCCGCGCACGACCCAGGCGTCGGCGCTCTGCCAATCGACGGGGGCGCCGTCGATGCTGCGCAGGCGTCCGTCGGCGTCGTAGGTATAGCGGCCGCGGTCGGTGCTTGAGAGCAGGTGGCCCTGAGCGTCGAACTCCATAACGAAGCGATTGCCGTTGTCGAGCGGACCGACCTTGCCGGTGCTGCGATCGTAGCTGGCGATGAAGCGCGTTTCTTCGATACGGCGAACCCCGGCAGGAATACCACCGAAGTTGCGCATCAGATCGTCTTCTTCGCGCAGGGAGGTCTGCACGCACCACGGCAACGGGGCGACGGGCTGCGGCGCGTCGGCAACGGTGGGAGACATCGAGGGGGGCGTGGGTGTCGCTGTGCCGGTGGCCGGGAGATTCACCGGGGCGGTGCCCGGAAGGGGACCGGCGCAACCCGCCAGCGCCGCAGCCAGCGTGAGGAGTTCAAGTCCACGGCGGACAGAGCGTACGGAAAGCATGGAATGGGCGGTTCGGACAGGTAAAGCGGACATCATTGCAAACGATTGTCGGGAAGATTCTCTCCCGGATTGTACCGGCTCTATGTGACGTGTCAGTTCCACAGCCTGGCAGGGGGGCTTCAACGGGAAAGCAAACGTGCCTGGGTGAGAGTCACGGACCGAGCGCATCGATCCGGCGAAGGGGACGGAGTTAGCCGCTGTGAGGCGACATTCTCAGCGTCGCCATGCCGACATCGCTACGGGCAAGCGCTTGCACACGATCGCCGAGGGGATACCTGCACACAGGGGATCAGTCGGCCCGGTCCGAACAACGCTCCTTTAGGGGCGCTCCTATCCGGCAAGAGGCGTCGTCCGGATGTAGCTTGCGGAGAAACGACCGGCCCTTTTCCGTGAGCTGGGCACGGCGCAAGCCGGTATCCGATTGTTCCAGCATGACGAGCTGGCGTTCGAGCAGTGCGTCGAGTTCGGCGCGTTTCATGTCGAGCTGGTCGGGTGCCTGGCGAACCAGCATCAGGGTCGCAAATTCGTGTGGACTGAGCATTTTTGTCTCCTGTCAGCAATGGAACCGTGAGCAGGGGCACGAGGCAAAGGATGCCACGCTGCGAGGCAGCGTCAAATGGGCAGTGTCAAATGGCAGCGCCGGTTTGGCGATGCGGTGTTTCCTCGTCGATCGAAGGCGATGCACCGGTGGGGCATCGCAGTGTTCCGGTAAGTCTTACCCGGCGTGGGCCCAGAGCAACGCGAAACGGGCGAGACGGGCAATACGGGCAATACGGGCAATACGGGCAAGACGCAGGCAATGCACATGGCCGTGGCAAAAACGGAAGGGTTCCGTCCATCGAGATCGGCTGGTTTTGCATCGTTAGCCGTCGCCGGATGTCTCCGGATAGCGGGTTAAGCGGCACATCCCCCTGCACGATGTGCCGCGTGTCCGCGCACGGCAGGTGGCTTACGTCTGTTCAACGCTGACCTGAATGCGTCTCGGCTTCGCCTCCTCTCGGCGCGGAATCGTCAGCTTGAGCACGCCGTCGCGCAACTGTGCATCGATACGTGTCACGTCAAAATCCGGACTCAGCGTGAACGCACGCCGGAAATGCGGATGACGCACTTCGCCGTGCAGCAAGCGCAGTTCGGCGGGCGTTGGAACGATTGCCTCTGCTTCGATATTCAGACTGCCGTCCTGAACGCGCACTTCTAGCTTCTCGCGTGGCACGCCAGGAAGGTCGGCATACAGTGTGATGCCGCGGCTATCCTCGAACACGTCGACGGCGGGCGCGATACGGGTGACAGGCTTTGCCGTCTCCCCGCCCTGCGCGCCGACGACATCAGTGCGCGATGAACGGGAGGTCAGTTCAGTGTTTTCATTCATGATGTTCTCCGTGTTCGTTCTGCGGTATCGGGCGCCTTACTGGACGGAAATCGCCCGCGGCTTCGACGCCTCGGAGCGCCCGACGGTGATCATCAGGCAGCCGTTGGTGTAGCGCGCGCTGACCTTGTCCGGGTCGGCGTGCTGGGGCAGCTCGATCACTCGCCGGAAAGCACCCATAAAGCGCTCCCGGGCATAGACGCGAGCATCGTCGCCCAGGTCCGGGCCAGGCGGTTTGCGTTCGCCGCTGATGGTGAGCAGGCCCTTCTCGATCAAGACGTCGATCGCGGCCGGATCGAGCCCGGGGGCGAACGCGACAATCTCGATGCTGTCGTCGGTACTGCCGATGTTCACTGGAGGAAAGGTCTCGCTGCGCATCGCGCGCAGGCTTGCCGGAAAGCCCGAGAAGAGGCTTGTCATCTGCCGCTGCAGGCGGTCGAATTCGCCCAACAGATCGGTGTTGTAGAAAAGATCGCTCATGAGTGGCTCCTGAAATTCAGGGGGCCTTTCACGAAAGGCGAGTGGAACCACGCGCTCCAGTCCGCCCGTCGTGGATAAGCCCGCCGACAAACAAATCGAAACACGCAGCGCTTATCGCGACTGCCTGAGCAATGCATAAAATAGTGCAGGAAACGGAAATTTCAAGAGGCCCCGCAACATAGCTCACAGGAGGTCGAATGGATCTTTTCGACAGACTTCAGGAACAGGTCGAGAGTGTTCGCCTGCCGCTGTTTGCCGTGACGCTCACGGCGGCGGCGCAGGTAAATTCCCCGCTTCTTGCCATACTTCACTGGCACGGCTTCCGGCGCGCAACACCGCTTGTCTTGCCCGGGGTCGACATCCCGCCGCGACCGATTCCCGGATCGGCCATTCAGCTCGACGCGCCATGGCATCGTCTCGAAACCGTGGACGCCATGCTGCTCGACGCCGCCTGGCAATACGGCGCATGGGATGTCGAGCGCACGGAACAGCGCGGCTGCAACGTGATCGGCGCCAGCGCTGCCGAGGCGCTGGCCTGCCGTCAGGCGTTTGGCGACTACGGTGACGACATTGCCTTTCCCCAACCGCTTCTCGACGACCAGACCGATCGTCGCGAGCTGATGCAGCTCGCCGCGCACAAGGGGTATGTGCGATGGCTCTTCCGGCCCGTCAAAGGCGGGGTATGGCGCACGCTCGACGAGCCGGACGACACGCTTGAGGCGGATGGCGGCCGTCGGCCACCTTGTCCGGTACCCGCCCAGCCCCGGCGCCCCGAGGGACGAGGCCGCACAATCTATCGGCTCGGCAAGGTTCGCCGCATTCTGTTAGTGCGCTGAATACGCGCTGAAAACGCGCTGAAACAATTTGTTACAAAAAAGCACTTTTTCGCCTCTTGAAGCCCAACACGGGCACCCCTATTTCGCTTTCCGCCAGACATTGGCTCGGCTGGTGCAATACGCCGCTTCGAGCGCGCCGAGTGCACCAGCCGGATTCCCTTATTGGTGATCCTTTAATCGCTTAGGAGATGGAAATGCAGATTCGTCCCCTCTACGACCGGGTTATCGTCAAGCGAATCGAAGCGCAGCGAACTACGGTCTCGGGCATCGTGATTCCCGATTCAGCGGCTGAAAAGCCGGAGCAAGGTGAAGTGGTTGCGGTCGGCACTGGTCGACTGCTGCAAGACGGAACGCTGCGCGCGCTCCAGTTGAAAGTCGGTGATCGGGTGCTGTTTGGCAAATATGCAGGCCAGACGGTCAAGGTCGACGGTGAAGAATTGCTTGTCATGCGCGAGGAAGACGTCATGGGCGTTCTCGAGGCCGACGCCGGCGCTGCACGCAAGGCCGCCTGACATCGCATTCGGGTCGCGGACACCGGGCGGGTCGTTCGCGACGCGTTGAATCAACGACTACTTTCCGGAGCAATATCATGAGTGCAAAAGACGTCAAATTCCATGACAGCGCGCGCGCCCGCATCGTCAAAGGGGTGAACGTGCTCGCCGATGCAGTGAAGGTCACGCTTGGACCGAAGGGTCGCAATGTGCTGATCGAACGCAGCTTTGGCGCCCCCACCATCACGAAGGACGGTGTATCGGTTGCCAAGGAAATCGAGCTGAAAGACCGCTTCGAAAACATGGGCGCGCAGATCGTCAAACAGGTCGCCTCGAAGACCGCCGATGTGGCCGGCGACGGAACGACTACCGCCACCGTGCTTGCGCAGGCCATCGTGCAGGAAGGCATGAAGCATGTTGCCGCCGGCATGAATCCGATGGACCTCAAGCGTGGTATCGACAAGGCCGTCGCTACCGTGCTTGATGAACTGCGCCAACTCTCGAAGCCGATTTCCACGAACAAGGAAATCGCGCAGGTGGGATCGATCTCTGCAAATTCAGACGAAGCGATTGGCAGAATCATTGCCGATGCCATGGAACGAGTCGGCAAAGAGGGCGTGATTACGGTCGAAGACGGCAAGTCGCTCGACAACGAACTCGACGTAGTGGAGGGCATGCAATTCGATCGCGGCTACGTCAGCCCGTACTTCATCACCGATCCGGAAAAGCAGGCGGCGTATCTGGACGACGCTCTGGTCCTGCTCCACGACAAGAAAATCTCGAACATCCGGGATCTGCTGCCCATCCTTGAGGCGACCTCGAAGGCGGGCAAACCCCTGCTGATCGTTGCGGAAGATATCGACGGCGAAGCCCTGGCAACGCTCGTGGTCAACGCGATGCGCGGCATTCTGAAGGTGGCCGCCGTCAAGGCGCCCGGGTTTGGCGACCGCCGCAAGGCGATGCTCGAGGACATTGCGATCCTCACCGGAGCCACCGTCATTTCCGAAGAAACCGGCATGCAGCTTCAGAAAGCCACGCTCGAGGATCTGGGGCGGGCCAAGCGCGTCGAAGTCCGCAAGGACGACACCATCATCATTGACGGTGCGGGTGACGAGAAGCGCATCGAGGCGCGCGTGCAGGCGATCCGTACGCAAATCGAAGAGGCGACGAGCGACTACGATCGCGAGAAACTGCAAGAGCGCGTGGCGAAGCTGGCGGGCGGTGTGGCCGTAATCAAGGTCGGCGCGGCGACCGAGGTTGAGATGAAGGAGAAGAAAGACCGCGTCGACGACGCGTTGCATGCAACGCGCGCGGCGGTAGAAGAAGGTATCTTGCCGGGCGGCGGCGTGGCGCTTCTGCGTGCGCGGTCTGCGGCAAGCCACCTGAAAGGCGCTAACAGCGATCAGGACGCGGGCATCCAGATCGTGCTGCGTGCGCTCGAAGCACCGTTGCGCGTCATCGCCGCCAACGCCGGGGACGAGCCTTCGGTGGTCATCGCGAAAGTGCTCGAGGGCAATGGCAATTTCGGCTATAACGCAGCCACGGGCGAGTATGTCGATCTTGTCGAGGCGGGCGTGGTCGATCCGACCAAGGTTACGCGCACGGCTCTGCAAAACGCTGCTTCGATTGCCGGGCTGATCCTGACGACGGATGCCACGGTCGCCGACGCGCCGAAAGAGGAAAAGACAATTCCGTCCGGCGCACCGGAACTCGAGTACTGACCCAGCGGTGGGTTGTGCACGCGCCGGTCTACAGTCGCGACCGGCGCGTTTCGTTCGGCGCCGCACGATGTCTGTGTCATGCGGCGCCGTTTTTTGCCGGAGACAGACATGAGGCTTGAACTTTCCATCGACGCTAATCCGCTCGACATAGAGATCGACGACGTGGTCGCGGGACTGCTCGCTGCCCGGCTTGATCTTCCCGCTGGGGCGGACAACAGCGAAGCGCTCGCACGCTATCTCAGCGAGAAGGCTGCGCCATGGACGCTCGACGAAGACCACATGCGCAAGCGTATTCTTCGCAGGCTGATTCTTGACATAGCCGACCCCGCACTGATTATTCGCCATCTCATGGCGGATGACTGAACTGACTCGACCCGCGCAATGGGCAATCGTGTCAGTCCCCATTTGTGAGCCGGCGAACGGGCGGGGGTGCCGATTTTCTTCGTCGATCAGTTGTCCTGGCCCGGCGTAGCGAACCCCGGCAGACCGAGTTGCTCCGGCAACTGGGGGACTCGCCGAAAGCGCGAGCTGTCATAGCCCATAGCTTCCAATCGCGTGAGCAGCGAGCGGTAAGTCGCGTCGTCAATCGTCGGCGTGCGCGAGAATATCCATCCAAGCGATTTATCCGGGTAGCCGAGAATGGTGTAGCGGTAATCGGGATCCACGTACAAGGTGAGTTGAGAGACGTAGATCGGCCAGATGAGTCGTACACGCCAGTGACCGCCTTCGCTGCCCGGCACTACGCTGTCGAGAAACTGGTAGTGGGTTTCGGGCTGGTCGAATCCCCCTTTGCGGCCATAGAAGTGATCGTCGATTCTTCCATCGTCTCGAAGTACCCATTCCGCTCGGGTCGCGACGAAGCCACGCTCGGCGAAATAGGGAATGTTGGCAACGACGTACCAGCGGCCCATGTATCGAGGCAAGTCGACCGAGGTAACCTTGAGCGGAACATTGGCGAGAGGGTTGGGGTTGGGAGGGGACCCGGAGCAGCCTGCGAGCGCTATGCAACATAGCGTTGCGCATGACACGGCCAGACCGCGTGCCAACCGCGCCGCCGCTCGCTTTGTCCAGCCGACTATCCGGGAGAGGAGCCCGCCCGCCAGCGGATAAGCACTCGCAGCATATTGGGTCATACCGTTTCTCCCACGACCTTCTCTCGCTTCTCGAACAGGTGATGACCGACGCTCCACGGCTGGCCGCTCGCATCACCGAACAATGCAGCAACGGCTATCCGCACGCGAGCGGGCGCGGCAAACAGACCACAGAAGGTCGTTGCGACTGTCAATAGCATGTATGACTCCCGGCAATGTGGTTGGCGATGCGCTCGTATACGGGTAAAGCACCCGGCCGGATGCACGGCTGACGAATTTCTTCCTCCAGTGAAAGAATTCACATGCATTGATGCATCCGAAAGCAGTCCTCATCCGTTTTAGCTTTTGCTTCCATCTCGGAGAAGCGCTACCAATCGGGTGAAGGAATGAAAAAGTTCAAGCAAGCCGGATTTCTTGCGATCTGTCTGTCTGTGGGCGCCGTTACCGGCTTCCAGGCTGTCTCGGCGTCGGCCGCCATGGATGGCGCGGATCAAACGGTCATGGTGGGCGGGGCGGCCATGTATCCCTCCAAGAACATTATTCAGAACGCGGTCAATTCTAAGGACCACACGACGCTGGTAGCCGCAGTAAAAGCGGCGGGGCTAGTCGATACCCTTTCCGGCGCCGGGCCGTTCACGGTTTTCGCGCCCACGAATGAGGCGTTTGCGGCGCTTCCGGCCGGGACAGTCGACGGATTACTGAAGCCGGAGAGCCGGCCCGCGCTGGTGAAGGTGTTGACCTATCACGTGGTTCCGGGCCGCCTCTCGGCTCAGGAACTCATGAAGGCGGTCAACGACGGCGGGGGCAAGGCGATCCTGAAAACGGTCGAGGGAGACTCGCTAACCGTGATGAGCGACGGTACTCACCTGACGGTGACCGATGACAAAGGCGGCACCGCGCGCGTCACTATCGGAAACGTCATGCAATCGAACGGCGTGATTCATGTCGTCGACAAGGTGCTCCTGCCGTAACGACCCCATGGGGAGGCGGCGCGCGTAAGCACCTGCCTCCCAAAAGTCTCCGGGGCGATCTGCTTTCGCCATGTCTGCCGTGCACCCGAAAGGACACGGCGCGACGTTTCGTGTCAGATATTGCGGTAACGCGATGAAGAAACACCGACTCTCCCGCCTTCTTTCGACGCTCTCGGCCTGCGCCACACTATGCGCTTGCACCCCGGTGAATGTGGTCAATGCCTTGACACCCAGCAAGACCTATCGCCTGGTCCCTGACATTGCTTATGGCGACGCCGAGCGGCTAAAGCTCGACGTCTATGTGCCGACGCGACCTGCTGGGCGTGCGGCCGGCATGCCCGTTGTTGTATTTTTCTACGGCGGCAGTTGGCAAAGCGGTGAGCGTGCCGAATACCGCTTCGTTGGCGAAGCACTCGCGTCGCGGGGATTTCTTGCGATTCTGCCGGACTACCGAACCTATCCGGACGTGATCTTCCCCACGTTCATGGACGACGCGGCGAAGGCGGTACGGTGGGCTATCGATCGGGCGAGCGCTTTCGGCGGTGATTCGGAGCGCGTGTTTCTCATGGGGCATTCGGCGGGCGCCCAGATCGCTGCATTGCTTGTGACCGATGAGCGTTACCTGCTCGAAGCGGGCTTGGCGACGCGCAACATCTCGGGCATGGTAGGACTCGCCGGGCCGTATGATTTTCTGCCACTACAAAGCAAAGTGCTTCGTCGGATATTTCCCGAACCCGTGCGCAAGGCGAGCCAGCCGATTGAGTTCGTCACGGGGTGCGAGCCTCCCATATTTCTGGGGGTAGGCGATACCGACAGTGTCGTCTTGCCCGGAAACGCCGTCCGGTTTGCCGAGCGGTTAAGGGCGATGCATGGCACTGTGGAGATTCGACACTACAACCTCGGTCACGCATTAATGCTGGGCGCGATCAGTGCACCGTTGCGCCGTTTCTCACCGGTGCTGGACGACATCGCCGATTTTGTAAATGCCATTTCGGAGCGAAGGGTGGTTCGTCAGGTCTGTACGCAGACTGAGCATTTCGCCGTCGGCGATACATCGTCGATCAAGTGATAAATGGAGCAGCAAGGCGTGATGCCGCGACTAATGCCTCAGGCGTCGGCATCGCTCGGAACAATACGTAACGTTTTCCCACGCCCGTGCCCATTTCTTGCGCCAGACGAACGAGCGTCCGCACACAGGGCAGATTTTGCTCGGCAGAAAAGGCTTTCGGTGCACGTTATTCCGACGGCATGGTGCGGTTTTGCGTCACCCAGATAAGCGCATCGGTATCGACGCCCAACGCTTGCGCCCGGGCCAGGATGCGTTTCATGTCGTTGTCGGCGATTCGTTTGTCCCGAGCCAGAATCCAGCAGTAGCCGGTGTCGGGCCCGAGAACCAGCGCCCATCGGTAGTCCGGATCCAGTGCTGCAACGTGGTAACCGCCGTAAAAGGGCCCGAAAAAAGAGACCTTGAGCGAGGCGACATCCGGCGCACCGGTGAAGCGAGCCTTTCCGCTGACTTCTTTCCAGCGACCCGTGGCTGGATCGAAACCACGATTCAGCACCTTGACGCTGCCATCCGGCTGGCGCGTATAGGTTGCCGAGACGTCCGTCATGCCGCGCTCGAACGAGTGATCGAGGCGTGCCAGTTCATACCAGCGCCCCTCGTAGCGCCCGATATCAAACGGCGATACCGGGATGACTCCCGGTGGTGGATTCGTGCTCGCGCAGGCCGACACCAAAATCAGCAACGACGAAAGCACTCCCAGCAGCCCAATCCGGAATGACGTTCCGACGAAAACACTCTCTCTCATGGCATACCTTCGACGGTGAGTTTGAAGAGAACGGGGTAAATCGGCCTGTCGCCCCGAGCGGGACCCGCTGGGCGAGTTCAACGCTCCGGCACTTGCCGGCGCTTGGCCCGCGCAATATGGCGTCAAAACAAGTGGGGATGTCAGACCGTATAAAGGTACGAATGCTCCCGCGTCTGCGCGCCGGAGTTGCTTACTGAGAACGCGTAGCCATTAACGTCAGAAACTCACGGCGCAGCGAAGGATCTTCGAGAAATCTCCCGCGCATCACACTGCTCACCATGCGCGCACCGTCATCTTTGGTCCCTCGCCAGTGCATGCAGAAGTGATCCGCTTCTATGACGAGTGCCAGGCCATCCGGCGCAATTTTCTCCTCAAGCAAGTCGGCGATTTGTTTCACCGCTTCCTCCTGAATCTGCGGTCGGGCCATGATCCAGTTGAGCAAACGCGCATATTTGGACAGTCCCGGGAGATTTGAATCGGCGTTCGGCAGAATGCCGATCCATGCGTGCCCCATGATAGGACACAGATGGTGTGAGCAAGCGCTCCTCACCCGGAGCGGACCGATCAGCGTAAGTTCGTTCAATTGTCCGATGTTCGGAAATTCGGTGATGGCCGGGGGCGGCTCGTAGCGGCCCGCGAACACTTCTCTCACGAACATCTTGGCCACGCGTTTCGCCGTGTCGCGGGTGTTGTGATCGTTGTCGACGTCGATGACGAGCGCGCGCAGCGCATTTTCGATATGAAACGCGACTTCTTCCTGAAGCCTGTCTACGTCGCCTTCGCGCAGATGGGAAGCGATATTGTCGTTCGCATGAAACCGGACGCCTGTATTACGCAGACGCTGAACGATGGCTTGCGACAACGGAATCCCGTCCTGAGTGCTCTGCGTGATGGCTGGCTGCGAATCGATAATTGCGCCCATGAAATTCTCCTTAGCGGAAAGGGTTCTGATGACCCGCGCCTTATCGTTCGCGGCGCCCCATACCCGGAATAGACCAGCCCTCGTGCGCGACTATCGCGGCCAGAGCATCTTCAAACAATGCGACCGCTTTGTTGGCAGCATCGCCCAAGTGCTGGTGGAGCAGGGCGTCGGCGGGGGAGCGCGACAGGCACTCATCGCTATATCGCTCGAAGGCGGAAACTTGCAGCACCAGTTCGGCAAGATGCTTGGGACACTCGCACGCAATCGTCGTCGATTGCGAGGCCACGTTGGCCAGCGTTTCATCGTCGAACCGACGCGGTGATCGCGACCAACGCGGGTCATGGCCCGAACCTGACGCATTGTCGCGACGCAACGACCGAACGAAATCGACGATGATTTCGTTCGCATGCAACAGCGCGTTGGATTTTCGCTTTAGCTCGATGCCCTCGAGACGAGCGAGATCGATGGCGCGACGCGCGCCGAAAGCGTAGACGACAAGGACTTGCTCGCAACGGATGCGCCGCGCGGCCGCAACGATGGAGAGCACTTTGTCTTCGTGAAGTGCCTCGACGCGAACGACCATGCCGTTTGTCATGGCGCGTTGGTCGTCGTCAGGTGGAATATCTTCAACGCTATTGAACGTAAGGCATGTAATGCCCGCCGGCGTTTCCGGTTTCACGCTTTCGCCGAAACCCACAATGATCAGGTTCGCAGAAAGTGGTTCGCTTTGCGAAAGGGGGGCGCCGGCACCGCTCGCCAATCGGCTCAACTGCTCGTTATCCAAATGAGCGATTGCACCGATTGCATGCCCTTTGTCGACGAGTGACTTGATGGTTCGCAGTCGACCGACATCCAGGTCGGAATACTGACGCTGACCGGAGGCGCTCGTGGCAGGAGAAATGACGCCATAGCGTTGCTCCCAGATCCGCAACGTGGCGGCCGGCATATCGACGAGTTTTGCGGCTTCGCCACTTCGATAACGTCGAACTGAACTCACTCTGGCCTCCATTCCTGGCGCGCTTCAATCGAAGATGTAATCCGGGGTTAACTTAACTCAATGCTTCCGTGGAGTCAATAATTTAACTCGTTTTATTGTTTATCTGTTATTTTGAGTTGAAAATATGACTCAAAAATCTTTGCTGAGTGCGAAAGTCGCTCGCTGTGGACGGGCGTTTTCGAGGGAGGGGCGGGCAATGCGGGACGCGTCTATCTGGTGCGAGCTGGCGCAGCCCGGGCCGAGATCGGTAATAATGGCGGTCGATCGCAGGCTGCGCAGCACTTGCACAAATGCTCGCGCCTGTGCCGGAGTCTTAACTCAGAGAATCGTTATGCGTGACATCATTGACGGCTTTCTGCGATTTCAACGCGAAGCCTATCCCCAGCGTGTCGAGCTATTCAAGCGACTCGCCACCAGCCAAAACCCGAAAGCGCTGTTTGTTACCTGTTCGGACAGCCGCGTCGTGCCGGAGCTGCTGACGCAGCGCGAGCCGGGCGAGCTATTTGTAATACGCAACGCAGGCAATATCGTTCCGTCGTACGGGCCCGAGCCCGGTGGCGTTTCCGCGACTGTCGAGTATGCGGTTGCCGTGCTGGGCGTGCGGGACATTGTGATTTGCGGCCACTCGGACTGCGGTGCCATGGGCGCAATTTCGCGCTGCACCTGTCTCGACCACATGCCGGCAGTTGCCAACTGGCTGCGACATGCCGACGCCGCGAAAGTGATCAACGCGGCGCACTCGTTCGATACGCCCCGCGCCAAGCTTGACGGGCTGGTGCGAGAGAACGTGATTGCCCAACTGGCAAATCTGCGTACTCACCCTTCGGTAGCGCTGGCGCTGGAACAAGGGCGCATGAACCTGCACGGTTGGGTCTACGACATCGAAACCGGAGGCATCGATGCGCTCGACGGCGCCACACGCACGTTCGTTTCGCTGGCGGAAGCGCCAAGCACCGTGGCGGTGACCTCGCGCAATCCGGACGGGCGTTGAGGCCCGTTAGCATTGCCTGCCGTCATCATCTAGCCCCCGCAAAGCACAAAAATGTAGCCCTAGGGAAAACCCCGCGTCTTGAAATCGTAAAACCCCGTCCCTATAATTAGCACTCGTTGGCGCAGAGTGCTAACGCCATGAATTCACCATATATGCAAAAAATTGCATATTTAGTTTTGACGATCTCACACTGAGAGAAAGAGGAGCTTGTAATGAACCTTCGTCCCTTGCATGACCGCGTTATTGTCAAGCGCCTGGACAACGAAACGAAGACGGCGTCGGGCATCGTGATCCCTGATGCCGCCGCTGAAAAGCCGGATCAGGGCGAGATCCTGGCTGTCGGCCCGGGCAAGCGCGATGATCAAGGCAAGTTGATCGCACTCGATGTGAAGGTGGGCGACCGTGTTCTGTTCGGCAAGTACGCCGGCCAGGCCGTTAAGGTCGACGGCCAGGAACTCCTGGTCATGCGCGAAGAAGACATCATGGCCGTCGTGGCCGCCTAAGATTGTCTGCCCCCAGACATCTTCCGTAAAGTATTCAAGGAGTTATTGCAATGGCAGCTAAAGAAGTCGTTTTCGGCGATGCCGCTCGCGCCAAGATGGTCGAGGGTGTCAACATCCTCGCCAACGCCGTCAAGGTGACCCTGGGCCCGAAGGGCCGTAACGTTGTGCTCGAGCGCAGCTTCGGTGGCCCGACCGTGACCAAGGACGGTGTGTCGGTCGCCAAGGAAATCGAACTCAAGGACAAGCTCCAGAATATGGGCGCGCAAATGGTCAAGGAAGTGGCTTCCAAGACCAGCGACAACGCCGGTGACGGCACCACCACCGCTACGGTGCTGGCTCAGTCGATCGTGCGCGAAGGCATGAAGTTCGTCGCCTCGGGCATGAACCCGATGGATCTGAAGCGTGGTATCGACAAGGCCGTTGCTGCCGCCATCGAAGAACTGCGCAAGATCAGCAAGCCGTGCACGACCAACAAGGAAATCGCTCAAGTCGGCTCGATCTCGGCCAACAGCGACACCTCGATCGGTGACTACATCGCCAAGGCGATGGACAAGGTCGGCAAGGAAGGCGTGATTACCGTCGAAGACGGCAAGTCGCTGCAAGACGAGCTGGACGTCGTCGAAGGTATGCAATTCGACCGCGGCTACCTCTCGCCGTACTTCATCAACACCCCGGAAAAGCAAGTTGCGATTCTGGAGAACCCGTTTGTCCTGCTGTTCGACAAGAAGGTCTCGAACATCCGCGATCTGCTGCCGGTGCTGGAGCAAGTCGCCAAGGCTGGCCGCCCGCTGTTGATCATCGCTGAAGATGTCGAGGGCGAAGCCCTGGCAACGCTGGTGGTGAACAACATCCGTGGCATCCTGAAGACCTGCGCCGTCAAGGCACCGGGCTTCGGCGACCGCCGCAAGGCCATGCTGGAAGACATCGCCATCCTGACGGGCGGCCAGGTCATCGCCGAAGAAATCGGCCTGACGCTGGAAAAGGCCACGCTCAACGAGCTGGGCCAAGCCAAGCGCATCGAAATCGGCAAGGAAAACACCATCATCATCGACGGTGCCGGCGAAGCTGCGAACATCGAAGCGCGCGTCAAGCAAATCCGCGCCCAGATCGAAGAAGCTTCGAGCGACTACGACCGTGAAAAGCTGCAAGAGCGCGTGGCCAAGCTGGCCGGCGGTGTTGCCGTGATCAAGGTCGGCGCTGCGACCGAAGTCGAAATGAAGGAAAAGAAGGCTCGCGTGGAAGACGCACTGCACGCTACGCGCGCTGCCGTGGAAGAAGGCATCGTCCCGGGCGGTGGTGTTGCACTGCTGCGCGCTCGCGTGGCCGTGGCCGACATCAAGGGCGCCAACGCTGACCAGGACGCCGGTATCAAGATCGTGCTGCGCGCCATGGAAGAGCCGCTGCGCCAGATCGTCACCAACGGTGGCGAAGAAGCCAGCGTCGTTGTGGCCAACGTGATTGCCGGCAAGGGCAACTACGGCTACAACGCGTCGACCGGCGAGTACGGCGATCTGGTGGAAATGGGCGTTGTGGACCCGACGAAGGTTACCCGCACCGCACTGCAAAACGCCGCATCGGTGTCGGGCCTGCTGCTCACGACCGACTGCGCCGTTGCCGAACTGCCGAAGGAAGATGCTCCGATGGCTGGCGGCATGGGTGACATGGGCGGTATGGGCGGCATGGGCATGGGCATGTAAGTCTCGCAAGAGACTGCATGACGGGGCGTCGAAAGACGCCCCGGATGCCGGGTCGCCGGGCTTCGCTGCGGAATTTTCGATTCGGCGGTTGAAGCCCGCACCAAAACGGCAACGAGTTCCTCGGAATTCGTTGCCGTTTTTTTTATGCCTGCGTGGACGTCTGAGCCGGTGGGGCGTTGTCGTTGCCGCTTCGAATGCGCGAGGGGACGAGCGGTGCCGTGGCGGCGATCTCGTCCTGCATCCACTGCCAGAAGGCGTGTATCGCGCGCTCGCGCGGATGATTCTCACGCCAGTTCACGTGATATTCGAGGCTTGGCGGAATGCGCGCATCGCCGATCTGCACCAATTCGCCTGCCGCCAGCGCATCGCGCACCAGCAGACTGCGTGTCGTGGCCACCCCCTGTCCCGCAATCGCGGCCCGCAGGAGTAATCCCGAATCGTCGAAAATCGGGCCGCGCGTGGGTTCATGCGGCGGCAAGCCGGCGGCAACCTGCCAATCGCGCCATGACCGATGCGCAAAGCGCAGCATCGGCAATTTGTCGGTGTCCGCCACGGTGAACCCCGGCACGCGTGCGATCAGATCGGGGTGGCATACGGCGATCACGTAGTCGTCGAGCAGCTTACGCGTAACGAATCCCGTGGCTTCTACGCGTTGATGCCAGATGCCCACATCGACCGAATACGGGTCGGGGGCGGCGATATCTGCGTGAATTCTCAGCATCAGGTCGATGCCCGGGTGCTTTTCACTGAAGCGGTCCAGTCGGGGGATCAGCCACTGCGCCGCCAGATCGGTCATCACACTGACTTCCAGGCGCACCGTGACCGGCGACGCACCGGGGGCCGTGCCGGCCCGTGCCTCCGCGATCGCCTCGTCGAGTTCCGACATGCCGATGCGCACGCGCTCGGCCAGGCGTGCTCCCACGCTCGTTGGAATCATTCGGGCACCCACGCGGCGGAACAGCGCCGTGCCGAGCTGTTGCTCGAGTGAGCGCATATGGTGACTCACCGCACTGTGCGTCAAATTCAATTCATCTGCGGCCCGCGTAAAACTACGATGGCGAGCGGCTGCTTCAAGCGCGCGCAGTGTTTGGAGGGGAGGAAGGTGTTGGAACATGATGTCAAATTCTACTCACAATACGCGCGCAAAGGTTTCGTTGGCGTCATCGCAGGGTTCGGCCGACAATCCATACCCAAGCAATTCACTAGGGTATAGCTTCATGTCGAAAGCACTTCGTATCTTCGTGCTGTTCGCCTGCGGGTACTTCGTCTCATACGTGTACCGCGGTGTGAACATCGGGTTCGCGCCGTTCATGACACGTGAGCTCGGTCTCTCGTCTGCCGATCTCGGCTTGCTGACGAGTCTTTATTTCCTCGGTTTCGCGGGCGCGCAATTGCCGGCTGGCGTGCTCCTCGACAAATTCGGCCCGCGCCGGGTGGCGTCGCTCGTGCTGTTGCTGGCGGCCGCCGGTGCGGCACTGTTCGGTCTGGCACAGGGCGTGGGCGCGCTGATGGCCGGCCGCCTGCTGATCGGCGTGGGGGTTTCGGTGTGTCTGGGCAGTGCGTTCAAAGCGCTCGCGCAGTGGTTTCCGGTCTCTCGTCTGCCGTTGCTCAATGGGCTGGTGATGGCCGTCGGTGGCATGGGCGGGGTCGTGGTCGGCACGCCACTGAACTGGCTGCTCGGTCTGACGGATTGGCGCATCGTGTCGTTCGGGCTGGCGGCACTTACGGTCTTCATGTCGGTCGCGCTGTGGTTCGGCGCGCCGGAGAAGCCTGGTTCGCACGCGCAAGGCGGTCTGTCCGAGGCGCTCAAGGGCGTTCGTCAGGTGCTGGGGAGCGGCATGTTCTGGAAAGTCACGTCGCTCTCGGGCATTACGCAGGGCGTGTTCTATGCGATGCAATCGCTGTGGATGGCGCCATTCATGCGTGACGTGGAGGGCCTGAGCGAGGTGCAGGCGGCGTCGCTGGTGTCGGTCGTGGGGCTGGCGATGATGGCCGGCAGCGTGGGGTTCGGTGCGGCGGCACGCTCGCTCGAGCGTCGGGGAGTGAGCGTGTTCGCGTTCTCCGGCGTCGGCATGGTGTTATTCGTTGTGGTGCAGTTGTTGTTGATGATGCGTGCACCGATTCCGCCGGTCTGGCTGTGGGCCGCCTATGGGATTTTCGGTGGCACGGGCATTCTGTCGTACGCGGTGCTTGCCGAGCACTTCCACGGCACGCTGATCGGCCGTGTGAATACGTCGCTCACGCTGGTCATTTTCCTGTTGATCTTCTTCTGTCAGGTGGGCGTGGGGGCAATGCTCGGCGCTTACGCGGCGCACAGTGCACAAGCGCACTTCGCCGCCTGGACGGTGCTGATCGTGCTACAGGTGCTGGGCGCCGTGTGGTACTTCTGGCCGCAACGTCAGCGCGTCGGTAACGCAGCTCCGGCGTGATGTGATGTGAGGCGGCAGCCTTTGCCGTGCGGCTGCCGTCTATCCAACGTCCCTGTTGCGTTCCGCTTCAAGTCTTCATTCCCGTCCGGCTTCCAGCGCGCGCAACCATGCGCTCAGGCCGGATTCGATGTCTGCGAGCGCCGCTTTCGTCAGGGGGGCCAGCATGCGGTGTTCGTTCGCCACGTGTGCCTCGACGGCCTGCTCGATCAATGCGAATCCGGCGTCCGTCAGTTGGACCAGCGTGCTTCGGGCATCGTCCGGATTGGCCACGCGAGCAATCCAGCCCCGCGCTTCCAGACGCTGCAATCGATGCGTCATTGTCCCCGACGTCACCATCAACGTCGAAAACAGGGCTGTCGGCGCCAGCCGGTAGGGCGCGCCCGAGCGACGCAGCGTCGCCAGCATGTCGAATTCCCACCCGCTCATGTCGAACTCGGCGAAGGTCGCGTCGAGCTGCAATTGCACGAGCGCTGCGCAGCGTTTAAGACGGCCGATCACGCCCATCGGCGACACGTCCAGATCGGGACGCTCGCGGTGCCACTGTGCGAGGATGTTGTCGACGGCATCGCCGTCTCGCTTCTCCGCTTTTTGCGTCGGCTCGATCTCCATTGCCGCGTGCTTCGTGTGTTTCGTGCGACTCCCCGTTGGCCGGTTTCCCATGCGTGACTCCAGTTGTCTTGACTTCAAGACAAAATGATACCAAACTGCAAATTATCTTGAATTGAAGATAATTTGCCATGACGACTACGACTTCCTCTTTGTCGGTCCGTTGGATCGACGCGCTGCTCACGGCGTTGGCCCCCATGATCTGGGGCTCGACCTATATCGTGACGACTCAACTGTTGCCGCCGGACCGGCCTTTCACGGCGGCGTTGATTCGTGTGCTGCCATCCGGTTTGCTGTTGTTGCTGTACGCAAGACGTTGGCCTGAGCGTCGCGACTGGGGCCGGTTGGTGGTGCTCGCAGCGCTGAACATCGGCGCGTTTCAGGCGTTGCTGTTTGTGGCCGCATATCGCTTGCCGGGTGGGCTGGCGGCGGTGGTCGGCGCGATCCAGCCATTGCTCGTGATGGGGCTGGCGTGGGGTGTGGAGCAACGACGTCCGCTGGCGGCTACGGCCTGGGCGGCGCTCGCGGGTGTCGTCGGCATGGCGGTTCTGCTGTTGTCGCCGGGCACGGTGTTCGAGCCGGTGGGTATCCTGGCGGCGCTGGCCGGGGCGGCAAGTATGGCGACGGGCACGTATCTCACGCGCCGGTGGCGCTTGAATATGCCGGTGCTGGCACTCACGGGCTGGCAGTTGCTGTTGGGCGGATTGATGCTCGCGCCAGTGGCATGGCTGGCGGACGCACCACTGCCCGCGCTCACGATGTGGCAAACGCTGGGCTATCTGTATCTGTCGATCGCGGGCGCGTTGCTGGCGTATGCCTTGTGGTTTCGCGGCATTGCGCGTCTGGCGCCGGTGGCGGTGTCGTCACTCGGTTTGCTGAGCCCGTTGACCGCCGTGGTGTTGGGCTGGGTTTTGCTTGGTCAGGCGATCAAGGGTTTTGCGTTCGTTGGGCTCGCAACCGTGTTCGCGAGCATTCTGGCGGTGCAGTGGACAGCATCGCGAACGTGATGCATGGGACGTGAGATGGCCTTACGCCGGCGCCACCCAGTCGCCAGACTTGCCGCCGTGCTTTTCGAGCACCCTCACGTCGGTGATGGTCATGCCACGGTCGACGGCCTTGCACATGTCGTAGATCGTGAGCAGGCCGACCTGAACGGCCGTGAGGGCTTCCATCTCCACGCCCGTGCGGCCGATGGTTTCGACCTGCGCGCGGCAATGCACGGCGGTAGCGCCATCGTCCACGAGAAACTCCACTGTCACGCGCGTGAGCGCCAGCGGATGGCACAGCGGAATCAGATCGGCGGTTCGCTTCGCGCCCTGAATGGCCGCAATGCGGGCAATACCCAGCACGTCGCCTTTCTTGGCTGTGCCGGTGCGAATCAGCGCGAGCGTTTCCGGCTTCATCTGGATGGTGCCGCGTGCGACCGCGATGCGGTGTGTGCTGTCTTTGCCGCCGACGTCAACCATGTGGGCCTGTCCGGCGGTGTCGAAGTGGGTGAGTTCTGCCATGAGTCGATGCTGAGAAGGTGTTGCGGGAATCGTGGCACGGGAGCGCGCTTGCGCCGCCTGCGAGCATGAATTCGACGGTGTTCAGTCTGTATTCCCGACGGTGATGCGATGCCACGGAACGTCCACGTCTGGCTGCTATCATAGCAGCAGCCCCGAATGATCAGCGCCACGCGGCGCCCATTTCCATGACGCGTTCGTCACGTTCGTTCAGCGCCTCCATCGCGCATATTCCGCATGATTCCCGTGCTTCGCTTTTCTTCGTCGCGCTGCTTATGGCGCGTCTGACCGGCATGTCGAAGCGCTCACACCGGTCTACCCTTCGCCCGCGCGATATCGCTCGCTGGCGGCGCGTTTTCGCGTGGGCGATGCTGCCGGTCATGACCGCGGCGACGTTCACCGCAACGGTGCTCCCGACACAGGCCGCAGCGCAGTCGCTGCCCACGCTCGGCCAAAGCTCGGCGTCCGACCTGTCGCCCGCGATGGAGCGCAAGTTGGGCGAGCGAGTGATGCGCGAGATTCGCGCCGACCCCGATTATCTGTCCGACCTGCTGCTCTCCGATTACGTCAATGCGTTAGGCAGCAAGCTTGTCTCAGCCACGCGCAAGGTCGGGCTCGACGCCAGTCAGAGCTTCGAATTCTTCGTTGTGCGAGATTCCGCGATCAACGCTTTTTCGTTGCCCGGCGGGTTCATCGGCATCAACACCGGACTGATCGTGATTACGCGCACCGAGTCGGAACTGGCGTCGGTCGTCGGACACGAGACGGGGCACGTTCTGCAGCACCACATTGCGCGAATGCTCGGCCAGCAGTCGCAGAACTCGTGGATCGCGCTTGGGGGATTGTTGCTCGGCCTGCTCGCGGGGATTGGCGCACGCAGCTCGGATCTGGGTATGGGGATCGCGATGGGCGGTCAGGGGCTGGCCGTCGACCGGCAATTACGATTCTCACGCGATGCCGAGCGTGAAGCGGATCGTGTGGGTTTCCAGTTGCTTCAGGCGGCGGGTTTCGACACGTATGCGATGCCGGCCTTCTTCGAGCGTTTGCAACGTGCGGAGTCGATCAACGAAGCGGGGGTGCCGGAATATGTGCGGACTCACCCGCTCACGACGGATCGCATTGCCGACATGCTCAATCGTTCGCGCAACGCCGGATACCGTCAGCCGGAACAATCGCCGGAGTATGTGTTCGTGCGTGCGCGTGCGCTCGTGTTGCAGCAGAAGTCGGCGAGCGACTTTGCGACGATTGCCGATGCGCAACGCACCGCAATCCGTTCGCAAACGGCACCGAGTGTGGCGGGGGCCTGGTATGCCGTGGCGCTGGCGGAATTCAAGCAGCGTCGTTGGGAGCCTGCGCGCGAGGCGTTGGAGAAGTCCCGTGCGGCGTTTGGCGGCACGGGGCCGGGTACGCCGAGTCTGGCCGTCCTGGCCTCGGATATCGCGCGTTTGTCGGGGCGGCCGGAGGAAGCGTTACGCGTGGCCACGCAAGCGCGCGCGGCGTTCCCGCTCTCGCAGGCTGCCGATATGGCGTATGCTGACGCGCTGGTCGCGAGCCAGCGGATTCCCGAGGCAACGAAATTTCTGCGGGCGCAGGTGGAGCGCTATCGCAGCGAGCCGATTTGGTGGCGGGCACTGGCGGGCGCCTGGGCGGCAGATGGCAAGCGGGCGCGTCAGCACGCCGCGTTAGCGGAGCAGTATGCATTGCAAGGCCAGTGGATGGCGGCCGTCAGCCAATTGAAACTGGCGCGCGACGCGGGCGACGCCGACTTCTACGAGATGTCGACCATCGACGCCCGGCTGCACGAGTTTCAACGTCGTTACCGGGAAGACAAAGAAGACGAGAAGGACTTTAACAAGCAGTTTGGGTGAGCTCGCGTACAGCGCAGCGGCGTGCATCGTTGGGTTGCACGCAAAGCCCCTCATGCCCCTCGTGCCCCTCGTCGAAGCTTTCGAGCGTTGTCGTCTCACGCCCCCTTTGGCGAGTTTGGCCGCCCGGCGGTATCCCGAAGCGTTTGACAATGCCGACTCCGTCCGAAGGGACGTCGCGGTGTAACTGCTTATGCGCCTTGACCGTCTGCCTGTGGATCGCGCTCGAAACCATAAGTCTGCGGCAGACTGCCTGCATGGACGGTCGCAAAGGGGAGGGTGGCGCCATTGCGCCAATGCAGACGCACAGCACCTTTGGCGTCGGCAGTATCGTCGGACGTTTGCGCGATCTCGAAGGCCTGCGCCAGGTCGGAAACCTGCGTGAGCAAATCGATGTCGTGATCGTGCAGCAACGCGAGCGGAGCGTTTCCCTTCGAGACGCCCTCGCCATCGCTGCCGGATACCGCACCGACGAACGCGACATTCCCGTCTTCATCCAGCAAACACGCTTGCGGCACGAACGTATGCCCCAATTGATCCGTCAGCACTGGCGCGCCACGACCCTCGTTCGCGGTGGCGTCCCACGTTAGCCGTACCACGAACGGCGCATAGGCGAGCGCCACATACACGCGCTGAGGCCCGTTCTGGAAGTACCATCGCCCGGCGTCGTCACTGGCGTAGTTGCGTGCGATGAACGCGAGCAGCGCCGCGTGACGGATCGGATCGCCCGCCGTGCCTGCCGCTTGTGCCGCCTCGTCGCGCATGCGCCACTGGCCGCGCCGGTCGAGTGCGAGCCAGCCGTAGCAATGCGGTACGTTGGGCCACTTGGCCATCGCCTGTCGAACGATTTCATCCATGTCGTATCCTCAGGCCGCGCCCGGCAAAAATTGACGGAAGTACTCGATGACCGTGTGCGGCATCCAGGTCATGCCGCCCGGAAACGGCCCGCTCATGAAGCCGACGTGCCCGCCGTGCGCCGGTTGCAGCAACTGCACGTAGCGTCCGACATCGTCGTGACCGGGCAACGCGCTGGCGGGTTGGAATGGGTCGTTGCGCGCATTGATCACCAGCGTGGGCACTTCGATGGCTGGCAGAATCGGCTTGCTCGACGCGCGCGTGTAATAGTCAAATGCGCTGTGATAACCGTGCAACGGCGCCGTGACCACATGATCGAATTCGCCGAGATCGCGCGCGGCCATCATCAGGTCCCGATCGTACAGCCCAGGGTATTGGTCGAGCTTGGCGAGCGCCTTCTTCTTGAGCGTGCCCAGAAAGTTGCGCGTGTACACCATGTTGAAACCCCGCGAGAGCGCCAGTCCGCCCGCCCGCAAATCGAGCGGCGCCGAAATCGCGCACGCGGCACTCACGATCCGCGTGGCGTGTCCCTCTTGCTCACCCAGCCAGCGCAGCAGTACGTTGCCGCCCAGCGACACCCCCGCAGTGAAGATGGGGCCCGAAGTGTTGGCGCGCAGCCGCTGCAACATCCAGTCGATCTCGGTGCTGTCACCCGAGTGATAAAAGCGTGGCGCCCGGTTCAGGCGGCCGCTGCAACTGCGAAAGTGGGGGATCACGCCGCGCCAGCCCCGCGCTTCGACCTCGCGCATCAGTGTGCGGGCGTAGTGGCTGCCCGAGCCGCCTTCAAGCCCGTGAAACAGTACGACGAGCGGCGTTCCGAGCAGACCTTCAGGGGCAGGCGGAGATTTTTCGGCGGCTGGCGGGGCGACAAGCCAATCGACGTCGACGAAGTCGCCGTCGGGGGTGTCCCACGTCTCGCGCCGGAACTCGACCGACGGGCGGCGACCCAGCAGTGCCGGGTAAATCGTCTGGCTGTGTCCGTCGGGCAGCCACCGGGGTGGCTGGTAATCCGGAGGGAGAAACGTCGCCTGACGCGCCGTCATCGTCGTGCCGTACCTGTCAGTGCAGTCCGTCCGGACGCGCGTGCATCATCAGGCTGAACTGCTCGACGGCATGCGGCGGCAATGGGCTGGAGTGGATATGAGCGAAGCGCCAGTCGCCTTGCTCGTGCACCAGCACGTAGGTCGTGTGGATGAGCTGGGCGGTCGTCTGGCCGGCGTCCTCGTTGCCCACGCGTATCGCTTCGGTCGCGGTATGCACGACTGTGCCGACCGTGTCGTACTCGGTCGTGTCCAGCGAATCGACCAGCACCACGCTCTGGGCGAACTGGGCGACCAGACCGCTGCGGATCTGCTCGAGACCGTCCCAGCGGGTGCCGTCGGCGCGAATGTAGCTGACGAAATCCTCATTCGCCCAGAGCGACATCACGCGATCCGTCTGCCCACGGCGCAGCGCGTCGTAAAAGGCGGTGATGGTCTCACTGGCGGCATCGAACAGACGGACAAAACGTGGCATGAGGATTTACCGTTGAGTGTTACCGGGATCGGGCTGAACGCGGCGCCGCCATCCACTGGATCAGCGCTGCGTGAGCAAAATGTTGCGCACATTTGCGAACACATGCTCAGGCATCAACTCGGTGAGGCAGCGTGTGTGGCCCAGCGGGCATTCGCGGGCGAAACACGGACTGCACTCCAATTGTAGCCACAGGATATGCGCCTGGTCAGACAGCGGCGGCGTGTGGCGCGGATCGGACGAACCGAACAGGGCGATTTGCGGTCGGCGTAACGCCGCGGTTACGTGCATCAGCCCCGAATCGTTGCTCACCACCGCATTGGCGCGTGCCAGCAGCGCGCACGCCTCGGCCAGCGATGTCTGCCCGCACAGATTGCGCACGAACGGGGCTTCGGCGGCGATCTGCTGCGCGAGCGCTCCGTCTTTGCCCGATCCGAGCGCAACAATCTGCGCATACGGGAACGAGCGGCGGACCAACTGGGCAAGCTGCGCGAAATGACCCGGCGGCCAGCGTTTGGCCGGACCGAACTCGGCGCCCGGGCAAAACACCACGAGCGGCACACGCAGATCCAGATCGAAGCGCGCGAAGACGCGCGCCGACTCGTTCAGATCGGCCTCGATACGCGGCGTGGGCAGCGTCTCGGGCAGCTTGGCGCCCGGCGCGAACGCGAGCGCAGCGTAGTGCCGCACCATGGGCGGGCGCTCGTCTTTGCGCGGATTGGCGTGGCGCACGTTGAGCAGGCCGTAGCGCTGCTCACCCTTGTAGCCGATGCGCAACGGAATGCGCGCCAGCCACGGAATCAGCGCCGACTTCAGGGAGTTCGGCAGCACATAGGCGGCGTCGTAACCCTCGTCGGCGAGCACGCTCGCGAGCCGATAGCGCTCGAGTGGCTGCAATTTGCCGTGCGCGAGGTCGGTGGCGACGACGCGCGAAATCTCCGGCATGCGTTCCAGAACCGGGGCGACCCAGCCGGGCGCGATCGCGTCGATGGTCAGACGCGGATGCAGACGCTTGAGCAGGGTGAACAACGGCTGCGCCATCAGCGCGTCCCCAATCCAGTTGGGGGCGATCACCAAGGCTTTATGCATCGTGGCGGAGACTCTAAACGTTAAACGTAACGATGAAGCGGACAGGCAACCGGGCTGCGCATTGCGACAGCTTGGCGCTGCGCCCGGCCGGGTGGGACGACCGGCGGCTTAGTGGTGGCCCTTGAGCACGACACCCGCCTTCAGGCGATAGCGTGTGCCGCAGTACGGGCAAGCCGCTTCGCCATGGGTCACATCGATGAACACGCGCGGATGGGCGCTCCAGGCTTCCATCTTCGGATTCGGGCAATGCACCGGCAGATCTTCGGCGCCGACTTCGACGACCGGCATTTGTTTGACTTCGCTCATGGGGTTCAGACCGTGATGGGTATTCGGAGTTTTGGGGATTGCAGGGCCGGTACCACGATTGAAACCGCTGGCTGCCGGACCACCAAAAGACGCTATTGTAAAGCAGCCGCGGCCCTTTGCGGATGGCTCGCAGCGCCAGCGGGCGCGCCACATGCTCGTTTTGGCATCGCTTATTGCTCACCGCGTGGCGCGTATGCGACACCTCGGCTGTTGCACCTGCAAAAACGAACCGATATACGCTGGCAACGTAGTAAGCAAATATTTACCGTGGCTATAATGCGTTGTCGCTCGCCGCCAATGATGAATATATTCAGGAGACACTCCGGCAACCCTGGCGGGCGTCATGGCTGCTAGCGGCCATCTTGGGCGTGCCGGGCGCCGTCGGGACCGCTTTGCCCCGCAATGCCAGACACTGCACCGACCGCTTCGGTGTTCGCCCCCCAACCGACCATGCCAATGCTCCGTCTGCCAGCCGCCGAACGTAAAGGGTTCGCGGCCGGATTTCGCATCATTTCGCCGCTTTTGCCTGCCATCTTCTCGTGGGGACTCGTTACCGGCGTCGCCATGAGCAAATCGATACTGACCGTGCCGCAGGCCATCGGCATGAGCCTGATGCTGTATGCGGGGTCGGCGCAGTTGGCCTCGCTGCCGCTATTCGCCGCCGGCATGCCGTTGTGGACGATTCTGCTCACGGTAGGCATCGTGAATCTGCGCTTCGTGATCTTCAGTGCCGCGCTCCAGCCACATTTCTCCTATCTGTCCTTGCCCCGGCGCATTGTGCTTGGCTATGTGAACGGCGATCTCGGCTTCGTGATGTTCATGAATCAGAACTTTGCGAGCGGTTACGTGCCCGGCAAAGAGGGCACGTATTACGGCATTACGATCAGCAATTGGGCGGTATGGCACGTATCGTCGATCCTCGGCATCATGCTCGGCGCGCTCGTGCCCGATAGTTGGGGGTTGGGGTTCGCCGGCACGCTCGCCCTCATTCCCATGATGGTTCACACGATTACCAGCCGCTCGACGATGCTGGCCGTGGCGCTCGCCTCGGTTATCGGTCTGCTTGCGTTCGATCTGCCTTACCGCCTCAACCTCGTGCTCGGTGTGCTCGGGGCATTGGCCGCTGGCATGGTCTGCGATGATCTGGCTGCACGGCGCGCGAAACGTCTTGCGCTGGCGAGTCCGGCGCCGGCCGCGAATGACGAGATTGCGCGTGCGGTGGCGGATGACGGTGCGCAGGGAGGCGGACACGAAACCGGACACAATGGCAGACACGACGGCGGACAGGGCGGTGCGCAAGAAAGCGCGCAAGCGGGCGTGCAGGGGAGTGCACAGACCCGCGCCACCGGGGAGCGTCGCTCATGAGTGCCTTCGAAATCTGGTTCGCCTTCGTGGCGATGACGGCGATCACCATCGTCACGCGGACCTTCTTCCTGCTCGCGGGCGATCGGGTGACGCTGCCGCAGCGCTTGCAACGTGCGCTGCGTTACGCTCCGGCAGCGGCGCTCGCCGTAATCGTGGTGCCGGAGGTGCTGTTGCTCGATCACCAGTTCGCGCTGCATCTGGGCAACCATAAGCTGGCGGCCGCCGTGGCGGCCACGGGCTGGTTCGTCTGGCGTCGCAACATGATCGAGATGATCGTCGTCGGCATGGCCGTCTACACGCTGGGACGCTTGTTCCTGTAGGCAGAACCCCCAAGCCCCAAAATGGGCAACCGGCCGGTCGGATCAGTTAAAATGCATGTTTTTCCCACTATTTATTCCGGATTCTCATGGCTTCCGTCGTACGTCTTTCCGATTTGATCGCTCAAGGCCGCCTGGCTGGCAAACGTGTTTTCATCCGCGCCGATTTGAACGTGCCGCAAGACGATGAGGGCCGTATCACGGAAGACACGCGTATCCGCGCCTCGGTGCCGGCGATTCAGATGTCGCTCGACGCCGGCGCAGCCGTGATGGTCACGTCGCACCTCGGCCGCCCGACCGAAGGCGAGTTCAAGCCGGCCGACTCGCTCGCCCCCGTTGCGCAGCGTTTGTCGGAACTGCTCGGCCGTGAGGTGAAGCTGATCGCCGACTGGGTCGACGGCGGCTTCGATGTGGCGCCGGGCACGGTCGTGCTGCTGGAGAACTGCCGCGTCAACAAGGGCGAGAAGAAGGATAACGACGAACTGGCGCAGAAGATGGCCAAGCTGTGCGACGTCTACGTGAACGACGCATTCGGCACGGCCCACCGCGCCGAAGCCACGACCCACGGTATCGCCAAGTACGCGCCGGTCGCGTGCGCGGGCCCGTTGCTTGCCGCCGAGCTCGAAGCGCTCGGCAAGGCGCTGAATGCGCCGGCCCGTCCGCTCGTGGCTATCGTGGCAGGCTCGAAGGTCTCGACCAAACTCACCATTCTGAAAACGCTCGCCGACAAGGTCGATCAACTGATCGTAGGCGGCGGCATTGCCAACACGTTCATGCTCGCCGCCGGCCTGCCGATCGGCAAATCGCTTGCCGAAGCCGATCTGGTGGGCGAAGCAAAGGCGATCATCGACGCCATGGCTGCGCGCGGTGCGTCGGTGCCGATTCCGACGGACGTTGTGTGCGCCAAGGAGTTCAGCGCCACGGCTGAGGCTACGGTGAAGGCGGCTGCCGATGTGGCCGCCGACGACATGATCCTCGACATCGGCCCGCAAACGGCCGCAAAGCTCGCCGAGCAACTGGCGGGCGCGGGCACCATCGTGTGGAACGGTCCGGTGGGTGTGTTCGAATTCGACCAGTTCGGCCACGGTACCGAGACGCTGGCGCGTGCCATTGCCGCTGCCAAGGGATTCTCGATCGCCGGGGGCGGCGACACGCTCGCGGCCATTGCCAAGTACGGTATTGCCGATCAGGTCAGCTATATCTCGACCGGTGGCGGCGCTTTCCTCGAATTCCTCGAAGGCAAGACGCTGCCGGCCGTCGACGTGCTGCAACAACGCGCGGCACAAGCCAACTGATCGCCTGAAGGCAGGTGGAGCGGGGCTCGCAGGCCGGTTCGACGGTCCGGAAAAGCTTGGCAAAAGGCGGTTTTGATCGCCTTATTGCGAACGTCAGAGATCGAATCAAACGATTTCGTACGGACAATACGAACTTTTTGGTTAACCTGCGGCGGCCTAAATGCGCTACAAACCTCTAAGCGCCAGCAATGTCGAACGCGCTGTTACCAAAAGAGGATGAAGAGATGGATGTAATGAACCGCTCCACCAAGATCGTCGCCACCATCGGTCCGGCATCGAGCACGCCGGAAGTGCTCTCGCGCATGATTGCCGCAGGCGTCGACGTTGTTCGGCTGAACTTCTCGCACGGCAAGGCGCAGGACCACATTGAGCGCGCCGAGATGGTGCGCGCGGCCGCCAAGGCGGCGGGCCGCGAAGTGGCCATCATGGCCGACCTTCAGGGCCCGAAGATTCGCGTCGGCAAGTTCGAGAACGGCAAGACCACGCTCGAGGCGGGCGCCAAGTTCATTCTGGATGCCGACTGCGAGCTGGGTAACGACGAGCGCGTCGGCCTGGACTACAAGGAACTGCCGCGCGACGTGCGTCCGGGCGACGTACTGCTGCTCAACGACGGCCTGATCGTGCTGATCGTGGATCGCGTGTTGGGCAGCGAGATCCACACGACCGTGAAGGTCGGCGGCGATCTGTCGAACAACAAGGGGATCAATCGCCAGGGTGGCGGGCTGACGGCGCCGGCGCTCACGGCCAAGGATATGGAAGACATCAAGACGGCGATGGCGCTGGGCGCCGACTACGTCGCGGTCTCCTTCCCGAAGAACGCCACCGATATGGAAATGGCGCGCCGTCTGGCCAACGTGGCCGGCGAGCCGTATGGCATCAAACCGCGCATGATCGCCAAGATCGAGCGCGCCGAAGCCATTCCGGCGCTCGAAGAGATTCTGGCGGCGTCGGACTGCATCATGGTCGCGCGTGGCGATCTGGCCATCGAAGTGGGTAACGCGGCAGTGCCGGGTCTGCAAAAGCGCATGATCAAGCTCGCGCGTGAGATGAACAAGCTCACGATTACGGCCACGCAGATGATGGAGTCGATGATCCACAACCCGGTGCCGACCCGCGCCGAGGTATCGGACGTCGCCAACGCGGTGCTCGACGGCACTGACGCGGTCATGCTGTCGGCCGAGAGTGCGGCGGGCAAGTATCCGGTCGAGACGATCGAGACGATGGCGGCGATTTGCGTCGAAGCCGAACGCTCGGAAACGGTGGAACTCGATCGCGACTGGCTCAACCAAACTTTTACGCGCATTGACCAGACGATTGCGGCCGGCGCCCTGTTTACCGCGTATCATCTTGGCGCGAAAGCGATCGTGGCCCTGACGGAATCGGGCTCGACCGCTCTGTGGGTGTCTCGCCACAGAATTCATGTGCCGATTTTTGCGCTGACGTCGCAACTCGGCAGCCATCGCAAGATGGCGCTGTACCGCAACGTCTATGCGATGCGTGCCGACGCCACGCTCGACCGCGATCAGGC
Source organism: Pandoraea apista (assembly GCF_001465595.2). Classification (NCBI taxonomy): domain Bacteria; kingdom Pseudomonadati; phylum Pseudomonadota; class Betaproteobacteria; order Burkholderiales; family Burkholderiaceae; genus Pandoraea; species Pandoraea apista. The sequence goes on from NZ_CP013481.2 coordinate 1,562,722, forward strand.
GCTCAAGCAAGCGGAACAACTGCTGCTTGCGCGCGGGGTGGTCAAGCGCGGCGACACGATCGTATTGACGGTAGGCGAGCCGATGGGGCAACCCGGCGGCACCAATACGTTGAAGATTGTCCAGGTGGGCCAGGCATGACGAAATGGGCCGCGCGAGTGCGGCGGGGCGTGGGAGTTGAAATATACGCCGCGCTGCCCGCGAGCCGTCGTCATGAGGGGCGCCTCTGGATCGAGGAAAGATTTGCTTAGTTTTGTGATTCCAAGGAGAACATCATGCCCCTAGTCTCTATGCGACAGCTGCTCGACCATGCCGCCGAAAACGGCTACGGTCTGCCGGCCTTCAACGTCAACAATCTGGAGCAGGTTTCCGCCATCATGGCCGCCGCCGACGAAGTCGGCGCGCCGGTCATCATGCAAGCCTCGGCCGGTGCCCGTAAGTACGCTGGCGAAGCGTTCCTGCGTCACCTGATCTCGGCGGCCGTGGAAGCCTACCCGCACATTCCGGTGGTGATGCACCAGGATCACGGCCAATCGCCGGCGGTGTGTATGGCCGCGATCAAGAGCGGTTTCTCGAGCGTGATGATGGACGGCTCGCTCGAAGCCGATGGCAAGTCGGTCGCCAGCTACGAGTACAACGTCGAAGTGTCGAAGAAAGTGGTCGAGTTCTCGCACTACATCGGCGTGACGGTGGAAGCCGAGCTGGGTGTGCTGGGTTCGCTCGAAACGATGAAGGGCGACAAGGAAGACGGCCACGGTGCCGACGGCACGATGACCCGCGAGCAGTTGCTGACCGATCCGGATCAGGCGGCCGACTTCGTGCAACAGACGCAGTGCGACGCGCTGGCCATCGCCATCGGTACCTCGCATGGCGCTTACAAGTTCAGCCGCAAGCCGACGGGCGATATTCTCGCCATCGACCGCATCAAGGAAATCCACCGCCGCATTCCGAACACCCACCTGGTGATGCACGGTTCGTCGTCGGTGCCGCAAGAGCTGCTCGCCGAGATCCGCGAATTCGGTGGCGACATGAAGGAAACGTATGGCGTGCCGGTCGAAGAAATCGTCGAAGGCATCAAGCACGGCGTGCGCAAGATCAACATCGATACCGATATCCGTCTGGCCATGACCGGCGCGATCCGTCGCTATTTGTTCGAAAACCCGAGCAAGTTCGACCCGCGCGATTACCTCAAGCCGGCCCGCGAAGCCGCCAAGCAGGTTTGCAAGGCGCGCTATCTGTCGTTCGGTTGCGAAGGTCAGGCCGGCAAGATCAAGACGGTTTCGCTCGAGAAGATGGCAGAGAAGTACAAGAGCGGCGATCTCGCTCAGATCGTGAAGTAAACAGGCGCATCATTGCCATGCCGGGTTTGCCCCCGCATGGCTGGCTGCCCGGTCCGGGTCGCGTGGCGTGACGGACAATCCGTCGAACGCCTCGCGCTCAGGTCGCAGGCCCGGCTTTCGCCAGCACTCGCTGGAACAGAAGCCGGGCCTTTTCTTTTGGCATCTGTAACTGGAACTTCCCGCCCAGTTCCGAGCGGATCGTGGCGGTGAGCATTTCCACCCCATCGACAATGAGGGTCATCGGCTCGTTCATGTGCTGGCGCGAGAAGTCGCGCATGCGGGTGGTCGCGCCTTCGCGCAGGCTCAACGTGATGACGACCTCGGCATCTACCGGGGTGTCGCCTTTCTGTGCGGGAAACTGCAAGCCCAACTGCTCGATATCGCGCGCGGCGAACAAGGCGAAACGTGGAATTTCGTCGTCGTCTTCCGGGGTGGCGATGGCAATGAGGCGCGGCAGCACAGGCCGGTCGACACTATCGGGGGTATCGGTGGCCGCCGATGGGGGGCTCCCGGGCGGGGTGTGCGCAGTGCTGGGCCGATGAGCCGGCGCGTGGGCAGACGCTGCCGGTGGCGTGGCGCCGGGGCTTGCCGACTGCGCAAACGCGGGCAGGCTGGCAAACGCCAGAACTGCGGCTAGCGTCAGGCGGATGCGCCAATGGGTTTTCGGGCGAGCGCCAAAGGCGAATTCCGGGCGGCCTTCCCGTTGAAAGTGCAAGTGGCGGTCAGGGCGGCGTACGGCAGGATTGCCGGCGTACGGCTGCCGGACAGTTTTCGGATTCGAGGCGTTCGTCACGGCAGTCCCCTCGGTTCGGGTGAGCATTTCCATTCTAGGCAACATCCGGGCAAGTCGAAGGGCAGAGAAATCCCGGCCCTCGCCGACGTGGGACGGTGCCGGCACCGGATCAAACCGACAGTCATCCACCGAATTCCGAAGCCCGCTGGCAGTGGGCGTGACAGTCTCCTGAGCCCCCTGAATATTAGCTCTCGCCCTCAAGGCCATCCGGAGATTGCCATGCCCACGTCGCTGCCCAAGATTGTTAGCTGTTGCCTCGGTATTACCAAACCAAACGACAATTCGCCCCCGTCATCGGAGAGCGCTTCTCTGGCGGGGGACATCGTTTCGGTGTCTCACCGTGCACAAACGGCCAGCGGCGTAACCCGTGACGGGCTGCCGCCGGCGACGGCGGCCGCTGGCGAGTCTGCGCCCGGCGCGTCCGAGATCGCGCTGACGACCATGGCCGCCGATTGGCGCGGCAGTGAGCTTAGCGCCGCTGGCATCCGTGGTACCACCGGTACTGCCGGTAACAGGGGGGCTGCGGGCAACGCGTCTGTAAAGGCGCATGCGGAGATGCCGATTCGGCGTCCGGAGCATGGCATTGCACCGCAAGCGTTGCCGCCAACGATGCAACCGGCCACGAAAGCGTGGGTCGATATGTACGGCGTCAACACGTCCAAATTGATGGATCTGAATAACGAATTCACGCGCTATGGCCTGATCGAGCTGGGTGGGCACCGATTCATGGTTGGGCCGACGGCGGGCCCGGCGGAGGCACGAGTGCTCACCCGCATTCTCAAGGCACGACCGCAAATCGGTGCGATCTTCTGCGTCGAGCCCGGCGCAATGTGCGAGCCTGCCGACCCGAGGGGCGAACCGCGTAAGACGGGATACGCCGAGCGGCCTATTCACGAGTATTTTTCCAGTGTCGTTCTCCGGCACCCACAAGACACCGACGCTTCTGCGAAGCACGCGCCTCAAGCGAGCGTCGGCTTCGGTAGCGGACTGTCTCATGTGCAGTACATGGAGTTTGCCGGTATGGAACGATTCGATGCCGAGATTCCTCGCGAGGTGCTGTGGCATGCCGGGCGAGGCGTGGCGACGTTCATGCGCGAGAACCCAGGCAAGATTGCGCTCGTTTGTTCGGAGCGCGGCATTGCCCGGCCGTGCGCCGTGATTGCCAGCGCAGCGCTGCAACTGAAAAACGGCGACGCGCAGTTGCGCAAGGCGCTGACCATGCAGGTTGTCGAGCAACGTTCCAGATTCAGCGATCACCATATCAATCTGGCGACGCGCAGCCTCGATCAGATCGCCGAGTTCGCCAGACTGCTCCAGGTACTTCGCAGCCCCGGCCGGGGGGATCTCGACGAGGAACGAAAAGTCCATTTGCTCAAGGCGCGTCTGCCGGAAGCGACGGTTGGCCAATATGCGGATGTCGACTGGGCCAGCGACGAGGCGCGCCGCACGCTGGCAACGCTCCTCGAAGACAACTTCGCTCAAGTGTCGCCGGTACTCGCCTCGGGAGGCTTGCCCCCCGATACTGCGCTGCTCTGGTTGTGCGACGAATTCCATGTGCAGCGCGGGATCAGGTTTCTGACCGCCGACTACCTCTACGGTCACATCGACCGGATCTCTCAGGAGAGTATCGACCCGGGCCATCGGAATGCGGTTCGCCTGGTGACGGTCGACGACGAAGGACTGACTTGCGACAACAAGTACTATGACGCGGCCGCAGTGGCCGACTGGTATCGCCAATGCCGCCTTCGCTCCAACGTGATGTCGAATCCGTTGTCGCGGGCGCCGGTGGTGGCGCTGCTCGTGCGCGCGGGCGACACGGCGCGGCTCGAGCCGCTATTCCGGCCCGGCGCGGCCTGAGTCTGGTGCCCCCGCCGCGAGGCGGGGCGGCGTTTGACGCTCCCCCCCTACACTTGAGAGCGGCGCGAGGGTACCGGCATCCCCGCCCGATGTCCCCTTGGGGGTCGACATCTTCGTGAATCGCCCCCCGACACGCGTATAATTACGCCTTTGCCCTTCCTGATATTGGGTCCCGCCGTGACTACCCCCGCTCCGAACGCCCTGTACGAATCTTCCCTCAAGAGCCTGCCGCTGCTCTCGCGCGGCAAAGTGCGCGATAACTACGCCGTCGGCGACGACAAGCTGCTGATCGTAACGACGGACCGCCTCTCGGCGTTCGACGTGATCATGGGCGAGCCGATTCCGGGCAAGGGCCGTGTGCTCAACCAGATGGCCAACTTCTGGTTCGACAAGCTGGCGCATGTGGTGCCGAATCACCTGACGGGCGTGGCGCCCGAGACCGTCGTGTCTGCCGACGAAGCCGGTCAGGTCGCCGGCCGTGCGGTCGTCGTCAAACGTCTCAAGCCGATCCTCGTGGAAGCTGTGGTGCGTGGTTATCTGGCCGGCAGCGGCTGGAAGGACTATCAGGCAACCGGCGCCGTGTGCGGCGTGAAGCTGCCCGCCGGCCTGCAGAACGCGCAGCAACTGCCCGAGCCGATCTTCACCCCGGCGGCCAAGGCCGAGCTGGGCGAGCATGACGAGAACATCAGCTTCGACGACATGGTGAGCCGCATCGGCCGCGAACTCGCCGAGCAGATCCGCGAAATCTCGATCCGTCTGTACAAGGAAGCGGCGGCCTATGCGGCCACGCGCGGCATCATCATCGCCGACACGAAATTCGAGTTCGGTCTGGACGACAATGGCAAGCTGCACCTGATGGACGAAGCGCTGACGGCCGATTCGTCGCGCTTCTGGCCGGCCGACTCGTATGCCGTGGGCAGCAACCCGCCCTCGTTCGACAAGCAGTTCGTGCGCGACTGGCTGGAAACGCAGCCGTGGGGCAAGACACCGCCCGCACCGAAACTGCCGGACGACGTCGTTGAGAAGACGGCGGCCAAGTACCGCGAGGCGCTCGAGCGCCTGACCGGCCAGCAACTGGCCTGAGCAGGACATCGACGACATGAGCGAGAAACAAGCCGTGGCCCCGCGCGTTGGCGTGGTAATGGGGTCCAACTCGGACTGGGAAGTGATGAAGAACGCGGCCGCCATTCTGGCCGAGTTCGGCGTGCCCTATGAGGCGCAGGTCGTCTCTGCGCATCGCATGCCGGACGACATGTTCCGTTACGCCGAAGCCGCCCGCGAGCGCGGTCTCGTCGCGATCATCGCGGGGGCGGGCGGTGCCGCCCACTTGCCGGGCATGATCGCCGCCAAGACGACCGTGCCGGTGCTCGGCGTGCCGGTGCCCAGCAAGTATCTGCGCGGCGAAGATTCGCTGCTCTCCATCGTGCAGATGCCCAAGGGCGTGCCGGTCGCCACGTTCGCTATCGGCGAAGCGGGGGCGGCTAACGCGGCGTTGTTTGCGGTCGCCATGCTGGCGGCCGACGACCCGGCGCTGGCCGGCAAGCTCGAAGCGTTCCGCGCGAAGCAGACCGAAGCCGCGCGTGGCATGACGTTGCCCTCGCTGTAAAACAAAAGTACGTCCCCGCTACTGTCAGCGCCTCAACGAAGATGAATTCTGCCTCCGCTACGCCTGTCCTTCCCGGCCAATGGCTGGGCATGCTGGGCGGCGGCCAACTCGGCCGCATGTTCTGTTTTGCCGCGCAATCGATGGGTTACCGCGTCTGCGTGCTGGACCCGGACCCGCGCTGTCCGGCCGGTGCCGTTGCCGACCGCCTGATCGTTGCCGATTATCGCGACGAGACTGCGCTCGCTGAGCTGGCCGCGTTGTGCCCGGCGGTGTCGACCGAGTTCGAAAATGTGCCGGCCCAGTCGCTCGACTTTCTTGCCGCTTCCACGACCGTGAGTCCTGCCGGGCGTTGCGTCGCGATTGCGCAAGACCGTGTGGCGGAAAAGCGCTTCATCGAGAGTTGCGGCGCGCCCGTGGCGCCGCATCTGGTCATCGAATCCAACGAGGCGCTCGCCGCCATGGGCGATGCAGCCATCGAAAGCGTGCTGCCGGGCATTCTGAAGACGGCGCGTCTGGGCTATGACGGCAAGGGCCAGGTGCGGGTGAATACCGTTGCCGAGGCGCGCGACGCCTATACCGCGCTGGGCGGCGTGCCTTGCGTGCTGGAAAAGCGTCTGGCGCTGGCCTTCGAAGTCTCGGTGCTGAGCGCACGCGGTGCCGATGGATCGGTAGCCACGTATCCGCTCGCACAGAACGTCCATATCGACGGCATTCTCGCCACCACCACCGTACCCGCGCCCGACGCCGCCCCGGCCATTGCCGACGCGGCTCGCGCTGCGGCGGCGAAGATTGCGTCGCAAATGGGTTACGTGGGCGTGCTGTGCGTCGAGTTCTTCATTCTCAAGGATGGCTCGCTCGTCGCCAACGAAATGGCGCCGCGCCCGCACAATAGCGGCCACTACACCATCGATGCGTGCGCGGCCAGTCAGTTCGAGCAGCAAGTCCGCGCGATGGCCGGGCTGCCGCTCGGCGAGACACGTCAACACTCGCCGGCCGTGATGCTCAACGTGCTCGGCGACGTATGGTTCGAAGGCGCAGCCAAGGATCAGCCGCGTACGCCGGCGTGGGCGGAGGTCGTGGCGCTGCCGTCGGCACGTCTGCATCTCTACGGCAAGGAAGACGCCCGCGTGGGTCGCAAGATGGGTCACATCACGTTTGCCGGTGCGTCGTTGGACGAAGCCCGCAAGGCATGTGTGACGGCAGCGGCGAGCCTCAACATCCCGCTGGAAGACTGAGCGATGACATCGCCTCACGCGCCGCGCATCGTCATGCCGCCGGCCGACGCCATCACGCTCGCGGCCGAGCAACTCGCGGCCGGTGAACTGGTCGCGTTTCCGACGGAAACGGTCTACGGCCTCGGCGGCGACGCCGAGAATCCGGCAGCCGTCGCGGCGATCTATGCCGCGAAGGGCCGTCCGGCGAATCATCCGGTCATCGTGCACTTTTCGCCTGAAGGCGATCCCGGCTACTGGAGCGACGACGTGACACCGGCGGCGCGCAAGCTGATGGACGCGTTCTGGCCCGGCCCGCTCACCCTCATTCTCAAGCGCGCACCGCATATTCCTGCCGCCGTCTCCGGCGGCCAGGATTCGGTCGGCGTGCGCTGTCCGTCGCACCCGGTGGCGCAGGCGTTGTTGCGCGAGTTTGCCCGGCTCAAGGGGGGGCAGGGCGGGGTCGCCGGCCCCTCGGCCAACCGTTTCGGTCAGGTGAGCCCGACCGCTGCGCAACACGTGCGCGACGAGTTCGCCGGATTGCCTGGCGTGACCGTTCATGTACTCGATGGCGGCGAGGCGGCGGTGGGTATCGAGTCGACGATTGTGGACTTGTCTCGCGGTTTCCCGGCGCTGCTTCGACCGGGCCATATTGCTCCTGAGCAGATCGCCGAGGTGCTGGGTGAGATGCCGCGCCTGCCGGGGCAGGACAGCAACGCCCCGCGCGCGTCTGGTACGCTCAAGGCGCATTACGCACCGCGCACGCCGTTGTATCTGTGCGACGCAGCTCAGTTCGCGCCGGCCCTGGCCGTGCGTCCCGAAGGCGAGCGCGTTGCGGTGGTGGCCTTCGCGCCAACGCTGGCGGCCCTGCCGGCCGAGGTCTCGACGTCGAGCGATGTCGTGAAGATCGTGTTGCCCGGCACGCCGGCGGCGCTCGCCACCGACCTTTACGCCATGCTGCGCCGGCTCGATCGTGCCGATGTCACGCACATTCTGTTCGAGCGTTTGCCGGACACCCCCGAGTGGGCAGCGGTCGGTGACCGTCTCGGGCGCGCCGCCGCGGCCTTCGAGCGCGCCTAGGGTATTCGTTCAGTTCCCCTTAGTAACGGCGTACCGGCAGGATTACGCAGGCCCGGGGCAGCGCTTCAAAGCCTTGTGCGCGACGCCCCCACACTGCCGGCATTCCCCACACTCCCCGGCATTCCGCCCTCGGAGGGCGGCGCCGTTGGTCCGGTGGCCAATGGTGCCGGCTGTGCCGATTGCACCGATTGCACCGATTGCACCGCCTGCCACGTACGACGCCACTCCGGCGGCCCGAACAACGCCATCGCCTTGTTGCGCCATCCCTTCACGGTGAAGACGTCGTGCACCATCGCGCGCCACTCGTGAAATGTCAGCGTGATCGGGTTATGCGTGCGAATCGGGTCGACGATGCCGAATTCGCACGGCTCGGCCTCGCTTTCTTCCACATAGGACCCGAACATCCGGTCCCAGATGACCAGCACGCCTGCGTAGTTGCGGTCGATGTAACGCGGATTGCGCGCGTGATGCGCACGGTGAATCGACGGCGTATTGAGCACGTACTCAAGCCAGCCCAATTTCGGAATCGCCTGAGTGTGCACGAAGAACTGGAAGGCGAGATTGAGCAACACCACGCCGACGATCTGTATTGGCGTGAAGCCAATGAGCGCCATCGGTGTCCAGAACAGCCACATGCCCGCGACCGGGTACATCAGGCTTTGACGGAATGCGGTCGACAGGTTGAGCCGTTCCGACGAGTGATGCACGACGTGCGCCGCCCACAGCCAGCGGATACGATGGCTGGCTCGGTGAAACACGTAATAGAGAAAGTCCTGCACAACGAAGAGCAGCACGAAGCCGGCCCATCCGGCGGGCATTGTGTAGATGCGATGATGGTCGTAGAGCCACGCGTAGAAGGGCACGATAAGCAGCCACGCCAGTTTGTCCGCGCCCTGGTGCATCAGTGCGAGCGTGGCGTTGCTGATGGTGTCCTTCAGGCTGTACATGCCGGGGCGCCGGCGCCGCCAGTACCAGGCCTCGATGCCGATGCACAACACGAACACCGGGGCGAGCGCCAGCAAAATCAACTCGACGTTCATGACCTCGTGTCTCCTCACGATGGGGTCATCTGAACCGGTGTCCCTGCCGCTATGTGAACGTGGGCGAAGGTGGCACCGATGGAACGTCTATTCTGACCCGAATGTGCCGGGTCGGCGCGGCGGTTAGAGGGAAACGTCAAATGCCGCGTGACTCCCGCCATCACGCACGTCGTGTGCTCTGCGTTGAGCATGCCGTAGCGTCATAGCGGTGTAGCGGTGTAGCGGTGTAGCCGGCCCGCCGGCAATTTGGCAGGCCCGGCGGACCTTTCCCCAAGCAGACTCAACGCGCGTTTTCGTACACCCAGGAAATGAGAGCATCGTGGAATCCGCGGGCATTGCCTGCGCGCGGGTCGTTCACGAGCGAGACCACCACGTAGATGTCGCCCGAGCGCGTGCCCACATAACCCGCCACTGCACTCACATCGTCGAGCGTGCCGGTCTTGATGTGGGCGTTGCCCGCCACGTCGCGGTTCATGAGGCGGTTGCGCATGGTGCCGTCGACGCCGACGGTCGGCATCGATTCGACGAGCACCTGTCCGGTCGGGCTGTTGATGCCGTGTTGCAGCAGGCGGGCCAGTTCGGCGGCACTGATGCGCTCGATGCGCGACAGGCCCGAGCCGTTCTCGACGACGAGCCCGGGCATGGCGAGATCGTTCTTGTCGAGCCACCGGTTGAGCACATCGCGTGAGCGCGCGAGGCTGGCTGGCGTGCGGTTGTTGTCTGCGGCGAGGCCCAGCGTCAGGAACAACTGACGTGCCATCACGTTGTTACTGAACTTGTTCATGTCGTGCACGACTTCGGCCAGTGTCTGACCGCGATGCGTGACGAGCAAACGTGCGCCCGGCGGCACGACGCCCGTGCGCACATTGCCGTTGAATTGCCCGCCCGAGGCTTGCCACAAGGCGCGGAAGCCGCCAAGGAAGAAGCGATCGCGATCCGGAGCGGCCACGTTCCATCCCTTGTCTTCGCACGAGGCCGGATAGGTGCCCGAGAAGTGCGCGACATACGTGCCGTCGGGCGTCGTGTTCAGCGTGGGATGAATGCGTGTGAGCCAGTCGCCGCAGTTGCCCGCCGGGGTGAACGACATGTCGTTCGCGATTTGCAGATTGGCCAGCGGCGGCAGCACGTTCACGTCGACGGTGCCGTTCTGATTGCCGGCGAAGCTGAACGACATCGCCTTGAACGAGTAAAGCAAGGGATCGGGAGCGACGTTGTAGGGCCGGTCGTCGCCGCCGTCGATCGCACCGACCGCGCCAATGTCCGAGCTGTAGGCAGACCGGTCGAGCACGAGGTCGCCGTTGATGTTCGTCACGCCGGCATTGTGCAGTTCAGCGACAAGCTTCTCCATCTCTTCGGGCACGAGCTTCGGATCGCCCGTGCCCTTGAAATACAGATTGCCGTTGAGGGTGCGGCCGTCCGATACCCCATCGGTGAATGCCTGCGTGCGCCAGCGATAGTCCGGCCCGAGCGTGTCGAGTGCCGCGATCGTCGTGACGAGTTTCATCGTCGAGGCCGGATTGCGCGGCACGTTCGGATTGACGGCGAGCAGCGGCGCGGCGATCTGTCCTCGCGTTTGCAACGGGTTGTCGACTTTCGCGACGATCACGCTCACATGCGACATGGGCACCTTGCTTGCGGCGAGGGCGCGCGACAACTCGGGCGGCAGCGGCGTGGCACGCGCGGCGGCGGCCGGCACCCTGGGCGTCTGCGCGTGCTTGGCGGACTTCGCCTGTACCGGCGCACTCACGATCATCGCGAGCATCAACGCCGAGCAGCATACGCGTGCGACGTCGCTCACGACGCGGCGCGACGCCGGCGAATGCAGTGAAGAGGGGGAGCGTGAGGCGCTGCTGGGCAAACGAGGGACGCGCATGACGGGCGAGGTTCTCCAGTGTTGCGCGCAGCGAAACCGTACGGCCCGAATTCCGAAAATACTCAGGCAAAGCGATGCGGACGCGGCGGCGAAGCGATGATATGAGTTCGCTAACCGCGATGTGCGTCTGACAGCGCGGCTGCAAGCGTGCCATTGTAAGGCGGTCGTGCAACGAACTGTCGCTACAATGAGTCGAAATCCCGTGAGTGTCACGCATAGGCAACAGCGCGCGAGAGATAACCCGTCGCCTGTGCCGGTACAGCCTGTGACATGTGGGGAAGCTCTCAACCGGTGCCCAAGCCATGCGAATCTTGTTGGTGGAAGACGATGCGATGATCGCCACGGCCGTCATGAAGGGTCTGCGCCAGGACGGCTGGACCGTCGATCATGTCGGGGACGGACAGCGCGCGCTCGATGCGCTCGTGGTCGAGTCGTACGACGCACTGCTGCTCGACCTTGGCCTGCCGCGCCGCGACGGCATCGACGTGCTGCGTACGTTGCGTGCACGAGGTCAGACGCTGCCGGTGCTCATTGCCACGGCGCGCGACGCCGTCGCCGAGCGCGTTAAGGGACTCGACGCCGGGGCCGACGATTATCTCGTGAAGCCGTTCGATCTCGACGAGTTGGCGGCACGCCTGCGTGCGTTGGTGCGTCGTCAAGCCGGGCGTAGCGAGCCGTTGCTGCGTCACGGCGGCATTGTGCTCGATCCGGCGACACGGCAGGTGACATGCGGCGGCGCGCCAGTCGTACTTTCCGCACGCGAGTACGCCGTGCTCGAAGCGTTGCTCAACCGGCCGGGCGCGGTGTTGTCTAAGGCACAACTCGAAGAACGTATCTATGGCTGGGGCGAAGAAGTGGCGAGCAATGCAGTCGAAGTTCATATCCACGGGCTGCGCAAGAAGCTGGGGGCCGACGCCATACGCACAGTGCGTGGTGTCGGCTACATGATGCCCACCGTGGGCACGACGTCTGCGGAGGCCAACTGATGCGCTCGATTCGCCGTCGTCTTCTCGTCGGGTTGCTGATCACGCTGGTGGTGGCGCTGTTGCTCGCAGGGATTGCGATCTTTCGTCAGGCACGCACAGAGGCCAATGCCTTGTTCGATTTCCAGTTGCAGCAGATGGCGTTGTCGCTGCCTGCGGAACCTTTTTCGAGCGTGCCGGGCGACCACAGCGACGCGGGCGGTCTGGTCATTCAGATATGGAGCCGCAACGGCGTGGAGTTGTATTACTCGCATCCGCGCGCGCCGTTGCCGCCGCGTGCCGAACTCGGTTTTACCACCGTACAGACACCCGCCGGCGATTGGCGCGTGTATGCGGCGCTCGTAGGCGATAACGTGGTGCAACTGGCGCAGCCAATGGTCATTCGCGACTCGCTGGCCGTATCGATGGCGCTGCGCACATTGTTGCCGCTGGTGGTGGCGATGCCGGTGCTGGCGTTGCTGGTCTGGATCGTGGTCGGGCGCGGTTTGCAGCCGCTGCGTCGTGTGACGAAGGCGCTCGATGCGCGCGCACCGGGGGCGCTGGAGGCGTTGCCGGAAGCCGGGTTGCCCGACGAGGTGCGGCCCTTGGTGCGCGCACTCAACAGTCTGCTTGGCCGGCTCGACGAGGCGCTCGTGCAGCAGAAGGCCTTCGTGGCCGACGCCGCCCACGAACTGCGCACGCCGCTCGCCGCGCTGCAACTTCAGGTGCAATTGCTCGAACGGGCCCATACGGAGACGGAGCGAACCGAGGCCATGCGCGATCTGCGCGACGGCGTGCGGCGCGCCTCGCATATGGTTGCGCAATTGCTGACGTTGGCGAGGCAGGAGCCGGACGTCGCGCGCGCCGCCACGACGTTCGTGGAATTACCGCTCGCGCCGCTGCTGCAAGACGTGGTGGCGCATCATGCAGCGCTGGCCGTCGCGCGCGGGATCGATCTCGGACTCGACGCCCCCGACGCGTTGGCTGCGATCAGCCGCGTGCGCGGCGATGCGAACGCATTACAGACACTCTTCGGCAATCTCGTCGACAACGCGCTGAAGTACACGCCGAGCGGCGGTCACGTGGACGTTCGTCTGGTGGCCGCAATGCCGGCACCGGTAGTCGAGATCGAAGACACGGGGCCGGGCATTGCACCGGCCGAGCGCGAGCGCGTGTTCGACCGGTTCTTCCGCGGTGGGGCGGCGTCAGGCGACGACGGTGGCGCGGCGCATCCCGGGTCGCCGTCCGAGGCTCGGACACCGGACGACACCGGCGTGCCGCGTGCGCAGGGTAGTGGGTTGGGGCTCGCCATCGTGCGTAACATCGCGCTTGCCCACGGCGCGCGCGTGGAGTTGTTAGACGCGCGCGGCGGCAGCGGCCCGGGGCTGCGAGTGCGCGTGAGCTTCGGTGGCGCCGCGTCGTCTCCCCCGCCCGCGCTTTGACGTTTGCCGTGAGGCGTACGAGTCGCCGCGGGTGTGTCGTGTCTGGCTCGCGTTGACGGGCATCAATGCGCTGCGCCGTGACGGCCATCGCACCCGCGATATGCGACGTCGCGCGGTGCATTGACGCACCGCGCCTTCGGTGAAAACCGGAACTCATCCGCGCGTCACGTTCGTGACTTTATCGTTTTCAATCGTGAGGGTGCGTCGATCCGGACGATAATCGCGCGTGGTCGGCAGGGCTTTGCCGTCTTGCATGCCGATGCGCCACGGGCACCCTTGCAACATCAATTTGGCTTCTGCGAGCGATTTGCCGACGATAGCCTGGTCGGCAGGCGTGTCCGGCGTGCAGTTACCGTTCTTGCTCTGCATTTGCCCCTGCATTTGCCCCTGCATTTGTCCCGACATCTGCCCCTGCGTTTGCGCCGAATCGGCGGGACCTTGCGTGCCCATACCGTCGCCGCGTGAGCCGTCGCCAGGGGCGGCATTCACGGAAATTGCGAAGCTCAGACAGAACGTGGCCGCAGCCCATCCCATCCAGCGCCCTGTGTTGTGGTCACGGCGATCCATGCGTGTACGGCGACGTGTCGTTAGGGTCTTAGGCATCGTTATTCTCCTGAAGTCGAAAACTCGCGACGCGGAATTGCGCCACCCCGCCACCGTAGGCAGCGGCATGCCTCGCACGCAAGGCGAACCACGCGAGATGTCCCTTCAAACGCCTGCTGCCGTAACGCATAGCACTCAAGATCGCGCTCGCCAGGATTCGATGAGTGACTTTTGCGCGTCTTAAGGTTGCCTTAAGGGAGCCTCTCTACGATCACAGTCATGTCAAACGTGGTCGTCAGTAAGGAGAAACTCATGCGGACCTCGAAGCTCACTCGTACGCTGGTTGCCAGTGCCGTGCTCGTTGCCATGACGGGGGGCTATGTGGCGGGACGCCAGCACTGGCAGGCACCGATCGCCTCCGAGATGGTCAGCGACGCCAATGCGGCCAATCCGGCGCTGGCCACACCGGTCGCTGGCGCGCAAAACACCCCGAATACCGCGCCGCGCATGCTGGTGCCGGACTTCTCGCAACTAGCGGAACAATACGGACCGGCGGTAGTCAACATCAGTGTGACGCACGATGGGAAACCTTCGGCGGCGCGCGGATCGGCGGCCATTCCAATGCCGCCGGGCATGGATCAAAACGATCCGCTGTTCCAGTTCTTCCGTCATTTCTACGGCGCGCCGGGTAACGATGGCGGCGGCAACGACGATGGCGGCGATGGCGGCAGCGGACCGACGCGCAGTCTCGGTTCTGGCTTCATCGTGAGCCCGGACGGTTACATCCTGACCAATGCGCACGTCGTGGACGACGCGAGTCAGGTGACGGTGAAGCTCACCGACAAACGCGAGTACAAGGCGAAGGTCGTGGGCAGCGACAAGGCGAGCGACGTGGCGTTGCTCAAGATCGCCGCGACGGATCTGCCGACGGTGAAGATCGGCGATCCGGCGAAGACAAAGGCGGGCGAATGGGTCGTAGCCATCGGGTCGCCCTACGGTTTCGACAACACGGTAACGGCAGGTATTGTGTCGGCGAAGGCACGTGCCTTGCCTGACGAGAATTACACACCGTTCATTCAGACGGACGTGCCGGTCAATCCGGGTAATTCGGGCGGGCCGCTGTTCAATCTGAACGGCGAAGTCATCGGCATCAACTCGATGATCTATTCGCGCACCGGCGGTTTCCAGGGGTTGTCGTTCGCGATTCCGATCGACATGGCGATGAAGGTCAAGTCGCAACTCCAGCAATACGGCAAGGTGAGTCGCGGGCGCATTGGCGTGGCGATTCAGGAGGTGAACCAGTCGCTGGCGAAGTCGTTCGGTTTGCCCAAGCCGACGGGGGCGCTGGTGTCGTCCATCGACAAGAATGGACCGGCGGCGAAGTCGGACCTGAAGCCGGGCGACGTGATTCTGGCCGTCAACGGCACGACCATCGACGATTCGGTGCAGTTGCCGGAGAAGATCGCGGATATGCGTCCGGGCCAGAAGGCAACGCTGACCGTGTGGCGGAATGGTGCGAAGCAGGATGTGAGCGTAACGGTGGCGGCGTTGAACGAGAAGAAGGACGTTGCGAGCAACGATGACTCGGCCACGCACGGCCGGTTGGGCCTCGCGGTACGCGAACTCTCGCCTGAGGAGAAGCGCGCGGCGCAGGTCGCCAACGGTCTGCTCGTGGCGCGTGTCGGCGGCCCGGCGGAGCAGGCGGGCGTGCAGCCGGGCGACATCATCCTGTCGCTCAATGGCACGCCGGTGACGAGTGCTTCGCAACTGAGCGACAAGCTCAAGAAGGCGGGTAATAATGTCGCGTTGCTGGTGCAGCGCGACGGGCAACAAATTTTCATCCCGGTCGATCTCGGCTAAATGCCGGAGGAGACAAGCACGGGATGCCACGCACTACCTTGTGTACCGGTGCCGTGGCGGTCGCGATACTGCGGCGGCTGCATCACCGGTGCGATCCGATTTCGTGACGACATGAACGGGAGGTCGAACATGTGGCAACAATGGCAACGCTGGTCGGTAGCCGCGGCGATGGCCACGGCAATCGCCGGGAGTCTGGGCGGCATATCCGTCGCCCATGCGCAGGGCGGAATGCTGCCGCCGTCGATGCAGCAAGGCAACGTGACGTATGTGTCGGGCGGCATCGATAGCGACGAATCGGGAGCTTTCAAGCGTGAGGCCTCGCGCTGGCCGCTGTCTATCGAGATGGCGGCGCGTGGCGACGGCGCAAACGAGTATATCGCCGACGTTCAGGTGCAGATCATGCACGGTGGCACCACGGTGCTCGATACGCGCTCGAAAGGGCCGTTCATGCTCGTGAAACTGCCCGAAGGCAGCTACACCGTGAAGGCGACGTATAAGGGCAAGCCTATGACGAAGGATGTCCATGTGCCCGGGAAGGGCCACACCGCAGCAACATTCCTGTGGCCGCACGACTGATGTGCCGATCGGTCGAGCCGGGTGAAGGGCCACGAATGACGAGGTAACCCAGGCAGTACCAGGCAGTACCACTCAGCAACGAGTGAGCGAGTTGCGCCGCCATGTTTGACATGGCGGCGCTTTTTTTCGTGCTGGGCAAGGCGATGCGCGACGCGCGGAATGTCGGCCCGACGTGCGGTTGCTCAGGCCGTGCTGCGGCACTCGGAGGCTTCGCCGTCGGCGGTATCTTCCTCCGCGCGCACTGCGAAGGTTTGCCTGACGGCGATGCCGTTCTTGATCGCCGTCATCTCGGCAAGAATCGCCACAGCGATCTCTGCCGGGGTGCGTGCGCCAAGATGCATGCCGACCGGGCCGTGCAGCCGTTCGATCTCCGTCGAACTCAGATCGAAGAGCGAAAGCCGCTCGCGGCGTCGCGCATTGTTCACGCGTGAGCCAATGGCGCCGATGTAGAACGCGGGGGACTTGAGCGCTTCGAGCAGCGCCATGTCGTCGAGCTTCGGGTCGTGTGTGAGCGTGAGCACGGCGCTGTGCGAGTCGAGCTGCAGCCGCACGATCAGATCGTCAGGCATCTCACGCGACAACTCGGTGCCCGGCACCTGCCATTCGTCGGCATATTCGCTGCGCGGATCGCAGACGATCACGTGATAATCGAGCGCGCACGCCATTCCGGCCACGTATTTCGACAATTGCCCTGCGCCGATCACCACCAGCCGGTGGCGGGGGCCGTGCGAGGTGATGAGACGGATCCCATCGAACTCAAGCGGGGGCGTATGGTGGCCCGGCGCTATGCGCACCGCACCGGTGGCCATGTCCAGTTCGCGCACCACGAGGCGGAATTGCGCAATGGCGTCGAGCAGTTCCGGAATGCGCGAGGCATCGCTCAGCGGTTCGAGCACCAGTTGCAGCGTGCCGCCGCAGGGCAGCCCGAAGCGGTGCGCTTCTTCGGCGGTGACCCCGTAGCTCGTGAGTTGCGGGCGATCCTGCGGCCAGTCGCCGTCGCGAATGCGGGCGATGAGATCGTCTTCCACGCAGCCGCCCGAGACGGAGCCGACCATATGGCCGTCTTCGCGAATCGCGAGCATCGAGCCCACGGGGCGCGGGGCAGAGCCCCAGGTGCGCACAACGGTGCCCAGCGTGACGAAAAAGCCCGCGCGGGTCCACTGTACGGCGGACTTCAGCACTTCCAGATCGACACTGTCCATAGCACGGTTCCTTCGCCAATACGCAAGCGGCAGCGGAGGGAGGCCCGGACACGGGACCCTCGCTATCCATTCACCGCTCGATGTGATCCGGCGAGTATATCCCGCCTTGGCTTGCGCTGTATTTGAGCCAATACTCCGCTCACCCCCCGGCTTTGCGGTCCGACGACGGTTTTCCGAGGGGCAGGGCGGGCGTCGGACCCAATGTCGCAGGCATGATCTGACGTGAGGTAACTCGTGTCACAATAGTTTGAGGTTCGAGATAACACCACGGCATCGCCGCAACACTCACGCGTTGACACATCGCGTTCGGGGAGGGGGCAATGGAACTGCAGAACAGCCGGCGGTTGCCGGCGGCACGAGACGTCGTGTGGATCGCGCTGAACGACCCGGGCGTGCTGCGCGGGTGTATTCCGGGATGCGAATCGATCGAGCGCATCGACGACACGACATGGACGATCGTTGTCGCCGCCTCGCTGGGACCGGTAAGCGGGCGCTGGAACGGCCGCATCACCCTCTCCGACGTGGTTGCGCCGAGCGCGTACACATTGAATTTCGACGGACTGGGCTCGTCGGCCGGGCATACGCTCGGCAAGGCGGCGGTCACGTTGCAATCGCAAGGACCGATGAACACATTGCTCACGTATGACCTGAAGGCGCAATTCGGCGGCGAGTACGCCCATCTGGATTCCCCGCAGATCGAAGGCGCTGCCCGCAAGCTCGCTGACGAGTTCTTCACGCGCCTGACGGCCGCCATTGCCCCGCACCACAAACTCGACGAGGCCGTTGCCCCCGATAGCACGGCGGCCACCGCGCTGGCGCCCCATGGGGCGACGCGCGATACCGCCGCCGCGCGCAGCAAGATAGCGCGCTGGTGGCCGTGGGCCGTGGCAGCGGTTGTCCTGATCCTGATCGTGTTGTGGGGCAACCATGCCAGTTGAGCGTCGTCAGAGGAAAGAAGGTGGGGCGGGCAAACGGGAAAAAGCGGGCGGGCCGGACATCGTGCCTGTCATTGGCGAGCAGGCCCCAGGCGCGCTTGCGCGGGAATTGCTGGCGGCAGCCGAAGCGCTGGAAGCCGCGAGCCAGGCCCCGGCTCCGGCAGGTGTGGCGAGTTATGACGTACGCGTGCGAATTCGCGATGGCGACACACCGGTGTTCGGGCCCGGGCGCCTCACGTTGCTGCGTGCCATCGAAGCGACGGGGTCGATTTCTGCGGCCGCACGTCGCATGGGCATGTCCTATCGTCGGGCGTGGCTGCTCGTCGAAGCGATGAACCACGAATTCCGGGAGCCGCTCGTCACCCGCCATATCGGCGGTGTGTCCGGTGGCGGCGCGCAGCTCACGCCGTTCGCGCAGAACCTCACGGCGCACTACGACACGCTCATCAAGGAAATCCGCTTGCTTCTCGACGCGCATGTGCCGACCTTCGACGCCTATCTCAAAGGCAGCAAGGCCGTCGACCCGGACGAGGGGTGAAAACCGGCCGCCGTTCGCGTATTTTCTGTCACGCCAACTATCACGAAAACGTTATCTCTCCGTGAGGACTTCGTCACCGGCCTGAAGCGACACTGACTCCATCGACGCGAACCCCGCGATGGAGGTCCCCATGTCCAGTCTGACGAAGTCCGTGCCGCCGGTGGCACAGCCCCCGGTGCGGTCCCGGCCGGTTCAGCCCGGTTGGCTGCGCGTCACGCATTGGCTGAACGTGCTGGCCGTTCTCGTGATGGTCACGAGCGGCTGGCGCATCTACAACGCGTCGCCCATCTTCGGTTTTCGCTTTCCCAACGAGATCACTTTCGGCGGCTGGCTCGGCGGCGCGCTGCGCTGGCATTTTGCCGCGATGTGGCTGCTGGCGGCCAATGGGCTCGTCTACCTGCTATTCAATTTTGCGAGCGGCCGTCTCGTACGCCGCTTCTTTCCGCTGACGTTGCGCGGCGTGTTGCGCGACGCCTTCGCCGCGCTGCGCGGCCGTCTCGCGCACGACGATCCCCGCCAGTACAACCAGGTGCAGCGCGCCGCGTATCTGTTCGCGGTACTCGACCTTGTGCTGCTCGTGGCGTCGGGGCTTGCGGTCTGGAAGCCCGTGCAACTCGGCTGGCTGTGCACGCTGTTTGGCGGATTTCAGGGGGCACGCCTGGTGCACTTCCTGGCGATGACGGGACTTGTCGCGTTTATTGCAGTGCACGTTGTCATGGTGGCGCTCGTGCCTCGCACGCTGCGCACGATGATTACCGGTCGCTGAGCGCGCCGTCTACGAGAGAGCGAATGGTCATGACCCTCGAACGAAAACCTCACCATGTTCCGCCCAGCGCCCCGATCGTGCGCGACGGCGAGGCGATTCTTCATGAAGCGCGCGCGTTGATGACGCGTCGCGTGGCCGAGCCCTCGCGCAGAGCCTTCCTGACCCGCACGTTGTCGCTCGGCGGGGTCGCATTGCTCTCAGGGTGTTCGCTCGACGACAACGCCAGTGTGGAGTCGGCGCTGGACAAAATCTCGTGCTGGAACGACCGGGTGCAGGCCGCACTGTTTCGCCAGAATGTGCTGGCGCCGACGTTCCCGGCATCGAGCATTACGCGGCCGTTCCCGTTCAACGCGTTCTATTCGATGGACGAAGCGCCGGTGGTCGACGCCGCCGATTACCAACTGGAATTGTCCGGTTTGATCGCAGACAAGGCACCCTGGCGGCTCGATGCGCTTCGCGATTTCGCCGGCCCGCGTGCAGCGGAGCAGATCACGCGACACGTCTGCGTGGAGGGCTGGAGCGCCATTGGTCGCTGGGGCGGCGTGACGTTCTCCGACTTTCTGCGGCGCATTGGGGCCGACACGACGGCGCGTTACGTCGGCTTCAAATGCGCCGACGACTACTACACGAGCATCGACATGCCGACGGCACTGCATCCGCAGACGTTGCTCGCCCTTACCTACGACGGCCAGACGCTGCCAAGGGAGTACGGCTTCCCGATGAAGCTGCGCATTCCCACGAAGCTTGGCTACAAGAATCCCAAACATATCCGCGCGATTTTCGTGACCAACACCTATCCGGGCGGGTACTGGGAGGACCAGGGATACAACTGGTTCGGTGGCAGTTGACGCCTGCGCGCGACTCCACGTTTTACGGAGCACCCTCGTGGCGTTCCGGCAGCACACACTTACTCTTGGAGGACTACGGCAATGAAAATGCGATATCTGGCGGTGATGGCAATGGGACTGGCGCTTGGCACCGGAGCGGCGTTTGCACAGGACGCAATGAGCAAGGGCGACGCCATGGGCAAAGGCGACGCGATGAGCAAAGGCGACGCCATGAGCAAGGACATGGACAAGAGCGGCAAGATGTCCAAAGGCGACGCGATGGGCAAGAAGGGTGACGCGATGGGCAAGAAGGGTGACGCGATGGGCAAGAAGGGCGACGCCATGGGCAAGATGGACAAGGGCGATGGCATGTCCAAGGGCGACGCCATGGGTAAGGGGCAGTAAGCCACGCGCGGTAAAGCCAAAAGGCGTCGCGGCGGACCTCCGACGCGACGCCTTGTCGTTTGTTGCTGTTTTGTCGTTACCCCGCAGTCTTATCGGGTCAGCGCCACCGATTTGATCAGCAGATACACGTTCTGGCCCGCAGCCAGTCGCAGTTGATCGGCAGAGAATCGCGTGATGCGTGCGCGAAGTATCGTGCCCGCGGTGTCGCCGGCGAGCGCAGCCCCCACTTCTACCGAGTCGCCCAGATCGCGCAACGCGACTACGCGGGCGGGCAGCACGTTCAGCACGCTGGTGTCGACGGGCGGTGCCGTAGCGACCGCAACGTCGCGCTCGCGCACGAGAATGCGGCAGGCGTCGCCCGTTTCGCCACCGGCTCGCGGTACACGCAACCGGATCGTGTCGCTACCGTTTACGGCCAGCGTTGTCAGACCGTATCGCGTGTCGTGCGCAACGATGCGTGTCTCCAGCACCGTGCCCGGCGCTTCGGTTGCGCCGTCGAGCGCGTCGCGATGCCTATTGAGCACGTCGGCGGGGGCACCTTGCGAGATCGTGCGGCCGTCCTTGAACAGCACGACCTGATCGGCCAGCCGCATGACCTCGTCGAGCGAATGCGTCACGTACAGCACGGGCAGCTTCAACTCGTGACGAATGCGATTGAGATAGTCGAGCACTTCGAGACGCCGCGCGTGATCGAGCGAGGCAAGCGGCTCGTCCATGAGCAACATGCGGGGGCACGACAGCAGGGCACGGCCGATGCCCACGCGCTGCTTCTCTCCACCAGACAACGCCCCGGGACGGCGACTCAGCAGATGCCCCAGATTCAGCACCTCGACCACATGTTCCAGTGCAATGGCGCCGGTGCCCGCCGCTGCCACATCGCGGCGGCGTAACCAACGGCCGAACAGCAGGTTCTGCCGTACGGTCAGATGCGGCAGCAGGCGCGCGTCCTGAAACACGTAGCCGACACGGCGGCGCCACGTTGGCAGCGCGACGCCTGCGGCACTGTCGAAGAGGACGTCATCGCCCACGACAATACGCCCCGTGTCGGGCTTGAGCAGGCCGGATACCGCGTTGACGACGGTACTCTTGCCGCTGCCGGACGGCCCGAACAGCGCGGTCACGCCCATGCCGGCGGCGAATTCGGCGTCGAGCCGGAAGTCGCCGAACGCATGTTGGAGACGAACTTCAACCGTCATAACCGAGCGCCTTGCGATGGCCGAAGCGAATCAGCACTTCGGAGAAGATGAGCGTTGCCACGGCCAGCGCGACCGAGATTGCGCACAGACGCCAGACCAGTGCGTCGCCGTCGGGCACCTGGGTGGCGGTGTAGATTGCGAGCGGCAGCGTCTGCGTCTGTCCGGGAATATTCGAGACGAACGTGATCGTCGCGCCGAACTCGCCGAGGGCGCGAGCGAACGCGAGCACGAAGCCGTGCAGCACACCGGTGGCGCTCAGCGGTAACGTTACCGTGAAGAAGGTGAGCCAAGGGCCTGCCCCCAGTGTTTGCGCCGCTTGCTCCAGCCGGGTGTCGGACGATTCGAGCGCCTGCCGGATCGCTCGCACGAGCAGCGGGAAGCCCATGACGCCGGCGGCGAGCGCGGCCCCCGTCCAGCGAAACGCGAAGGTGAAGTTGAACCACTCGCGCAGCAGCTTGCCGATGGCGCCCTGTGCGCCGAACAGCACGAGCAGCGCGAAGCCGACGACCACCGGCGGCAGTACGAGCGGCAGGTGCAGGACGGCATCGAGCAACGTTTTGCCGGGGAAGTGCCGGCGAGCGAGCAGCCATGCGGCCGCATAGGCGAAGGGCAGGCTGCAAAGCGTGCCCCATAAGCCAATGCGCAGGCTGAGTTCGACGATGCCCCATTCTTCCGGGCTGAGACTCATGAACATTCGGGCGAGCGATAGTGGGTAGCGGGGTTGGCCAGACGCTCACGCGCCGGTCCTGCGAAAGGTAACGCCAGCGCCGTGGGCGACGGCACCGGCGGCCAACGCATTGGAGGAATACCGGGACTGTAGCGGATCTCGCCTGTTCGAGCGCGAAAGGCGTTCCTGGTATGCGTGCTGTATGTCCACCAAGTGTTACCGATGCGGCGAAATCACGGGCGACCGAAGCCGAAACGCTGGAACGTGGCCTGCGCGGTCGGGGTTTGCAGGAATTTGTAGAACGGATCGGCGTCGGCACGGTTGGCCTGTTTCGTCACGGCAACCGGGTAGACAATCGGCGCGTGGCTATCGGCCGGGAACGTGCCGGCGATACGTACGCGCTTCTCGGCGTTGGCGTCGGTCTTGTACACGATGCCGTAAGGCGCTTCGCCGCGGGCGACCAGCAATAAGGCGTTGCGCACGTTATCGGCGGCGGCAACCTTGCCCTGTACCTTCGTCCAGATGCCGAGCTTTTCGAGCGCAGCCTTACCGTAGAGGCCTGCCGGCACATGGGCCGGATCGCCCATGGCGAGCTTTCCGTTGCCGAGCTTGGCGTCGAGATCGATGCCCGGCTTCAGATCGATGTCGCCCATGGTCGTGGCCGGTGCGATCAGCACCAGCTCATTGCCCAGCAGGTTGCGGCGCGTGGTCGTGTCGATCAGGTCGTGCTTCTGCGCGTAGTCCATCCAGTCCTGGTCGGCCGAGATGAATACGTCGGCCGGCGCGCCTTTCTCGATCTGGCGTGCGAGCGTCGAGCTGGCGCCATACACGAGCACCGGTTTCTTGCCGGTTTCCTTGGTGTAGGCCGCCGAGAGATCGTCAAGGGCGTCTTTCATGCTGGCGGCGGCGAACACTTGCTGGGCTGCCGCGTGACCGGCAAACAACAGACTTGCGCCGACCGTGGCAATGCCCAGTGCGCGGCGCAACATCGTGCCAGTCTTCTGCGGGGCTTGGGACTTGAAGCTAACGAGTTTAACGATAACGACGGCTTTCACGAATGTGGTCTCCAGCATGGGGTGGCGAGGTCGGCTCGATGTGTGGCGGCGAACAGGCCGCATGCTTTGAGCCAACTCGTGGGTGCGATCGGGCGGCGAGGCCGGATTGCCGGTCGCGCAGTGCGCGCAACGCGTTATGTAGGATTATATATAACGCTTCGACGCTGTACAGGTATACGCCGTATCACGGCGCCCGAATGTGATCCCATGCGGCAACTCCGCACCATGAAACGGAGAAATCGGGACGGCGTGCATGACTTCACGCGCTGGCCGGGCATGAACAGACAAGCGCCCGGTCACGGGCGCCTGCTAATTAATATATGTAGTAAATCTTAGGAGGGGGGGCGTCGGTCGACGCGGACCTTCAGGCGAGGGCGGCTTGCGGCGTTTTACCTTCCGGGCGCAGCATGGCCGGGCTTGTGCGCAGCATGTCGAAGAAGCCGTCGACCACGGCATCGCATTCTGCGCCGAGATCGTAGTCGGGCAGGAACAGCCAGTCCGACATCATGCCGACGACCAGCGCGTGCAGCATGATCGCCGCGCGGCGCGTGTCGAGATGCTTCGGCAACTGGTTGCGCTCGATGGCGCGTTCCATGTCTCGCATGATGCGCTGCTTGCCGTCGGCACATGCTTCACGCTGACGCTCGAGCACCGAAAGCATCTCGTTCGTGTATTCGCATTTGTGGAAAAGAATGTCGAGCACACGGCGGCGGCGCTCGTTACGCGCCGTCTCCTTGAGTACCAGCTTGCAGATATCGTGCATGCGCTCCATCGGATCGCCATTCTCCGGCTCGGCGCATTCTTCGTCGATCATGCGCTCCATGGGCAGGCGGATGCGGTCCGTCATGGCGTTGAACAGGTCGATCTTGTTCTTGAAGTGCCAGTAAATGGCGCCACGGGTCAGACCCGCAGCTTCGGCGATGTCGGAGAGCGACGTGCGCGATACCCCTTTCTGTGCAAACACCGCTTCGGCGGTGTCGAGCAACAGATTGCGGGTCTCGATCGCTTCCTCTTTGGTTCTGCGGGCCATCGTCGTGTCACAGGGGCGGCGGAAATTTGCAAAATGCGATGTAAACCGGGACGCACTTTGGTGCGACGCAATATGATTTACATACATTCATGAATGTATCTATAATAGCAGCCGCTTGCTCTATTGCACAGGGAACATTTAAGCTCCTTCGTCTAAGGGAAAAACCTCACCGATGTAAGGGAGCCATTTGAGGCCGGATCACCCGGGCCTTTGGCACTCGCCGACCCGTCTTTGTGCGACAGGATTGCTGAACGGTATTCGCCACGGCAATCGTCGCCACCGCAATCGTCGCAACGTATCGTCATTTTGTTTGACCGCATTCCATTTATCGGGGGCGTATATGCACGTCAAGAGAAGTTCACTGGGGATGGTCACGGCCGTGGCACTCGCGGTATTGACCTTGGCCGCGTGCGGCAAGAAGCCGCAGCAGCCGCAGGGCATGGTGCCGGAAGTCGGCGTCGTGACACTGCAACCCCAGAACGTAACACTGACGACCGACCTGCCCGGACGCACCTCGCCCTTCCGCGTTGCCGACGTGCGTGCGCGCGTCGACGGCATCGTGCTCAAGCGCGATTTCACCGAAGGCAGTGACGTCAAGGCAGGCCAGCGTCTGTACAAGATCGATCCGGCAACGTATCAGGCCGCCTATGACAACGCCAAGGCCACGCTGGCCAAGGCCGTCGCGAATCAGGCCTCGACCAAGCTGCTGGCCGATCGTTACAAGCAACTGGTCGCCGTTGAAGCCGTCTCGAAGCAGGATTACGACAACGCTGTGGCCGCCGCGCTACAGGCCGACGCCGATGTGCAGTCCGGTAAGGCCGCGGTCGAAACGGCGCGCATCAACCTTGGCTACACCGACGTGCCGGCACCGATTTCGGGCCGCACCGGCCTGTCGCAGGTGACCGAAGGCGCTTACGTGCAATCGGGCGCCGCTACGCTCATGACGACCGTTCAGCAGATCGATCCGATGTACGTGGACGTGACGCAATCGGCCGCCGAGGGACTGCGTCTGCGCCGCTCGCTGGCTGAGGGCAAGCTGCAAAGCGCAGGCAAGAACGCCGCCAAGGTCGAACTGACGCTGGAAGACGGCACGAAATACCCGCTCGAAGGCAAGCTGCAGTTCTCCGACATCACCGTCGATCAGACGACCGGTTCGGTGACTGTGCGCGCTATCTTCCCGAACCCGAACCGCGAGTTGCTGCCCGGCATGTTCGTGCACGCCCGACTCCAGGAAGGGGTGAAGGAAGGCGGTCTGCTCGTGCCGCAACAGGGTGTCACGCGTGACCAGAAGGGTCAGCCGACGGCACTGATCGTGAACAAGGAAGGCAAGGTCGAACTGCGTCAACTGGTGACCGATCGCGCGATCGGCGACAAGTGGCTGGTGAGCTCGGGCCTGGCAGTGGGCGATCAGGTGATCGTGTCGGGTCTGCAGAAAGTACGCCCGGGTGCGCCGGCCAAGGCTGTGCCGGCACAGCTTCCGGGGGCGGCGCCGGCGCCGGCGGGGGCCAGTGCACCGGCTGCGGCAGCATCTGCCTCGCAGGCGAGCACTGCCTCGGCCGCCAAC
The DNA here is from genome assembly GCF_001465595.2 of Pandoraea apista. Taxonomy (NCBI): domain Bacteria; kingdom Pseudomonadati; phylum Pseudomonadota; class Betaproteobacteria; order Burkholderiales; family Burkholderiaceae; genus Pandoraea; species Pandoraea apista. Next base: position 1,589,088 of record NZ_CP013481.2, read on the forward strand.
GCTCAATAACGCGGAGCCTCATTCATGGCAAAGTTTTTTATCGATCGCCCGATTTTTGCGTGGGTGATCGCGATTGTCATCATGCTGGCCGGTGCGCTTTCAATTCTGAAGCTCCCGGTCTCGCAATATCCGCCCATCGCACCGCCTTCGGTGCAGATCACTGCGACTTACCCGGGCGCTTCGGCGCAGACCGTTCAGGATACGGTCACGCAGGTGATCGAGCAGCAGATGAACGGTATCGACAACCTCGAGTACATGTCGTCGACGTCTGACGGCTCGGGTACGGCACAGATTACGCTGACCTTCTCGCAGGGCACGAACCCGGACATTGCGCAGGTGCAGGTGCAGAACAAACTGCAACTTGCCACGCCGCTGCTGCCGCAGCAGGTGCAACAGCAGGGTATCAAGGTGGCCAAGGCGACCAAGAACTTCCTGCTGGTGATCGGTGCGTATTCCGACGACGGTCAGATGACCGACATCGACCTTGCAAACTACATTGCCGCCAACGTGCAGGACCCGATCAGCCGTGTGAACGGTGTGGGTCAGGTGCAGCTCTTCGGTTCGCAGTACGCAATGCGCGTCTGGGTCGATCCGCAGAAACTGAACGGCTACAACCTCACCGTCATCGACGTTTCGAACGCCATTTCGGCGCAGAACGTTCAGATTTCGGCCGGTGAGCTGGGCGGCGCCCCGGCAGTGAAGGGGCAGCAGCTCAATGCCACCGTGACGGCGCAAAGCCGCCTGCAAACGCCGGAGCAGTTCCGCAAGATTCTGCTCAAGGTCAACAAGGACGGCTCGCAAGTGCGTCTGGGCGACGTGGCGCGCATCGAGCTTGGCGGCGAATCGTATCAGGTGGTGGCACGCTATAACGGCAAACCGGCCGCCGGTCTGGCCATTACGCTGGCCACGGGCGCGAACGCGCTGCAAACCGCTACGGCGGTCAAGCAGGCGGTCACCGAGCTGGAGCCGTACTTCCCGGCGGGCATGAAGGTCGATTACCCGTACGACACCACGCCGTTCGTGAAGATCTCGATCGAAGAAGTGATCAAGACTCTCATCGAAGGTATCGTGCTCGTGTTCCTGGTGATGTATCTGTTCCTGCAAAACCTGCGGGCAACGATCATCCCGACGATTGCCGTGCCGGTCGTGTTGCTCGGTACGTTCGGCATCATGGGTGCGGCAGGTTTCTCCATCAATACCTTGTCGATGTTCGGGCTGGTGCTGGCTATCGGTCTGCTCGTTGACGATGCCATTGTGGTGGTGGAAAACGTCGAACGGGTGATGGCCGAAGAGGGGCTGAGTCCGAAGGAAGCGACGAAGAAGGCGATGGATCAGATCGTCGGCGCGCTGGTGGGCGTGGCGCTGGTGCTCTCGGCGGTGTTCGTGCCGATGGCGTTCTTCGGCGGCTCGACCGGGGCCATCTATCGTCAGTTCTCGCTGACGATCGTGGCGGCCATGGCGCTCTCGGTGCTGGTGGCTATCGTGCTGACGCCGGCCATGTGCGCAACGATTCTCAAGCCGATCAAGAAGGGCGAAGTGCACGAGAAGCGCGGCTTCTTCGGCTGGTTCAACCGCACGTTCGACAAGGGTTCGAAGAAGTATCAGAGTCAGGTCGAACGGATTCTGAAGCGCAGCACGCCGCTCGTGATCGTGTATGTCGTGATCGTGGCGGTCGTGGGCTTCCTGTTCGTGCGCATGCCGACGGCGTTCTTGCCGGATGAAGATCAGGGCTACTTCTTCAACCTGGTGCAATTGCCGCCGGGCGCGACGCAAGAGCGCACGCTCGACGTCATGAAGCAGGTCGAGAAGCATTACCTCGAGAATGAAAAGGACGCTGTGCGTTCGATCTTCACGGTGACGGGCTTCGGCTTCAACGGCCGTGGTCAGAACGTGGGTCTGGCGTTCACGATGTTGCGTCCGTGGGAAGACCGTCAGTCGTCCAATCTGAAGGTGCAGGCGGTGATCGCGCGTTCGTATCAGGCGTTCGCAAGCGTGAAGGACGCCATGATCTTCGCGATCAACCCGCCGTCGGTGCCGGAACTGGGTAACGCGGGCGGTATCGACTTCGAACTGCAAGATCGCGCGGGCCTTGGTCACGACGCGTTGATGGCCGCACGCAACCAGCTTCTCGGATTGGCGGCAAAGAATCCGAACCTGGCGAACATGCGTCCGAACGGTCTCGACGACACTCCGCAGTACAAGGTGGACGTCGACGAAGAAAAGGCCGCAGCACTGGGTCTGTCGATTGCCGACGTGTACACCACGCTCTCGGCCTCGTGGGGTTCGTCCTACGTGAACGACTTCATCGACCGCGGGCGTGTGAAGAAGGTGTACGTGATGTCGGAGGCGAAGGACCGCATGCTGCCGCAAGACATCAACAAGCTGTACGTACGCAACGCGAGCGGAACCATGGTGCCGTTCTCGGCCTTCGCGACCGGCAAGTGGACTTACGGCTCGCCGCGTCTGGAGCGATACAACGGCGTGCCTGCGGTGGAAATTCAGGGTATGCCGGCACCGGGCAAGTCGTCGGGTGACGCCATGAAGGCCGTGGAAGAAATCGCGAAGCAACTGCCGCCGGGTATCGGTCTGGAGTGGACGGGGCTGTCGTTTGAAGAGCGCATTTCGGGTTCGCAGGCACCGGCGCTGTACGCCATCTCGATCCTGATTGTGTTCTTGTGTCTGGCTGCGTTGTACGAGAGCTGGTCGATTCCGTTCTCGGTGATTCTGGTGGTGCCGCTGGGCGTGTTGGGTGCACTGCTGGCAGCCACGCTGCGCGGGTTGTCGAACGACGTGTACTTCCAGGTGGGTCTGCTCACGACTGTGGGTCTGTCGGCGAAGAACGCGATTCTGATCGTGGAATTTGCCAAGGATCTGCAAGAGCAGGGCCGCACACTCATGGAGGCGACGATGGAAGCGGTGCGACTGCGTTTGCGCCCGATTCTGATGACGTCGATGGCGTTCGTTCTCGGGGTGTTGCCGCTTGCGATCTCGAACGGTGCCGGCTCGGCTTCGCAGCACGCTATCGGTACCGGCGTGATCGGCGGTATGCTGGCGGCAACGTTCCTGGCGATCTACTACGTGCCGGTCTTCTTCGTGATGGTGCGCAAGCGCTTCGCCCATGAGGATCTGGATACCGTGGAACACCCGGAAGCGCGTCACGTGCAACCGGACGCCGGCCCCGCCAAGGAAGGAAACTGACTATGAAGCACAAAGCATTGCCGATGGCCTTGGCGGCAGCGTTCCTGGCAGGCTGTACCCTCGCGCCGCACTATGAGCGGCCCGAGGCACCGGTTGCCACGTCGTTCCCCACTGGCCCGGCTTACAAGACGCCCGGGGCGGCGAACCAGAACGGCGCTTCCGGCAGCAATGCCGTGATGGCGGCCGATCTGGGCTGGCGAGATTTTTTCACCGATCCCCGTCTGCAAAAGCTGATCGAGATCGCGCTGGAGAACAACCGCGATCTGCGAGTCTCGATGCTCAACATCGAAGCCGCGCGTGCGCAGTATCAGATTCAGCGCTCGGCGCTGCTGCCCTCGGTTGGGGCGGCGGGGCAGGCGTCGATTCAGCGCTCGCCGGCGGACTTGTCGACGTCGGGACGCGCCGGCGTGAGCCGCAGCTATCAGGTGGGTGTGGGCTTCACGTCGTATGAACTCGATCTGTTCGGTCGTATCCAGAGCCTGAAGGATCAGGCGTTGGAGACGTATCTGGCTAGCGAGGACACGGCCAAGGCAGCGCATATGACGCTGATCTCGGAAGTGGCGACGGCGTACCTCACCTGGCTGGCAGATCAGGAACTGCTCAAACTCACCTCGGACACGCTCAAGAGTCAGGAATCGTCGTATGAGCTGACCAAGCGCAGCTTCAACGTGGGCACGGCGTCCGGGCTGGATCTGCGTCAGGCGCAAACGCCGGTCGATACGGCGCGGGCGAATTTCGCCCAGTACACGCGTCAGGTGGCGCAGGACGAGAACGCGCTCACGCTGCTCATTGGCCAGCCGTTGCCGGCCGATCTGCCGCCGGGCCGTCCGCTCGATGGGCAGGGGCTGCTTGCCGACCTGCCGGCCGGGTTGCCCTCGGATCTGTTGCTGCGCCGTCCGGATGTCACGGCGGCCGAGCACACGCTCAAGGGCGCCAACGCGAACATCGGTGCAGCGCGTGCGGCGTTCTTCCCGTCGATCTCTCTGACGGCGAACGCAGGGACGGCCAGTGCGTCGTTGAGCAATTTGTTCAAGGGCGGGCAGGGCGCCTGGTCGTTTGCCCCGACCATCACGCTGCCGATCTTCGCTGGCGGGCAGAACATCGCCAACCTCGATTTGGCCAAGGTGCAGAAGCGTATCGAGATCGCCAACTACGAGAAGGCGATTCAGACGGCATTCCGCGAAGTGTCCGATGGGTTGGCCGCACGCGGCACGCTCGACGATCAGGTCGCGGCGCAGGAGTCGCTCGTCAAGGCGAGCGACGAGAGTTACAAACTCTCGGATCTGCGCTATCGCAACGGCGTGGACAGCTACCTGAACGCGCTCGTCTCGCAACGTGCGCTGTACTCGGCACAGCAAACGCTGATTGCCACACGCCTGTCGCGCTGGACCAACCTCGTCACGCTGTACAAGGCGCTTGGCGGTGGTTGGGAAGAGCGCTCGGTCCCGGCCAACGCCGGTACGGCGTCGGCACCGGCGGCGGCTTCGTCGTGATCGTGCCGTGACGCGGTCGCTTGCGTTGAAGATGTCGTGAGATCGGGTGCGACGAGCGTCGCATAACGGTCTCGAAACGACGCAAGGTTTGACCCTCGCAGTATCAGAAACGCCCGGCAATGCGCCGGGCGTTTTGTCTTTTTGCGCCGTGCGGCGCGGAAAATAGGCTCAGTTCCCGAGAGGTTTAGACGCCGGGTTCTACGCTCGCCCCTACCTCCCGTAGCGCTTCGTCGCTATCCTTGATCGCGTTGTATTCGCAACACCCCGAACGTCGGCGCGAGCGCTTCATAACATCCGCGAATTGACGCACGGGACATATATAAGCTGACTGCTTTTCCAGGGAGAGACACCATGAGCGATCTTCAAGCACGCTTCGAAGAGGCGGTAGCCCAATCCAAGACGCTGCCCGAACGCCCCGACAATTTCACGTTGCTGCGTATCTATGCGCTCTTCAAACAAGGCACCGAGGGCGACGTCTCCGGCACGCGTCCCGGTATGACGGATTTCGTCGGTCGCGCCAAATTCGACGCTTGGGAAATGCTCAAGGGCAAGTCGAAGGAAGAGGCGCAAGAGGCTTATGTCGCACTCGTCGACGAGCTGAAGGGGTAATGCTGACGGACACCGCGTTGCCCATCATGTGACGATGCAGCGACAATCGGGCGGCGCAGAATGCGCTCGGTGTGATGGGCCCAAAGACGGCGACTTCGGTCGCCGTTTTTTATGGGCGTTCGTCGAGAACTGAGGTATCGCGTACGAGAAGTGAGGTGGCGTATGACGGGGTAGGTTTTGCGGCACCGTCCGATTGGCGTGTCGCGGAGCGTGGGCGACGATGGACTCGTCATCAACGAGACGAGAGACCGAACCATGCAACAGGATCGACGACACCCGCAGCGTCGCGCCGATCGGCAGGCGCTTCGCGATGCCCTGACCCATCACCGCCATCCGTCGCGCCGAGACGCCCGGCGGCCGCCATCGCTCGATGCAGGGCGAAGGCGGAACCGGGGATCGTGGCTATTGCCGCCACGCGCGTCGGAGCCACCGGTCGCTGCGACGGCGGCAGAGGGGGGGCCGAGGGCCGGTGCGTGCGGTCGGCCTCGCTGTCGAGGGGCGGCACTGCTCGACGTCATGTTCACATTGGCCGCCCTCATGGCCGGTGCGCAAGGGTTTGCCCAATGGCAGGCGGCGGGCGGTATGACATCTGCCGAGCTTGCCCCGCCGGCGAAAGCGGCCGCGACGGCCTTGCCGGCGCCAGCCAGGAGTGACGCATGGCACATAGGCCGCTAACCGCGATGCGGCCGTTGACCGTCGTTCGGGGCGATCGGGTTTGCACGCGTCATATGAGGGGTTTCACGCTGCTCGAATGGGTGCTGGCAATGCCGCTCGGACTGCTGATCGTGACGGCGGCGATCGCGATCTATCTGGCGGGGATTCGGTTGTGGCGAGTCCAGGCGGAGCGATATGACGTAACCGAGCGCGCCATCTTTGCGTTGACCCAACTGACTCGCGCCGTAGGCATGGCGGGGTACCGGAACTGGGACCCGATGGAGGGCGCGATCTGGCCACCGGGGGCGTTGCCGGCGAAGCGAGAGTGGCCGTCGTTACGAGCGAGTGCTGCGTGTGCGAGCACGGTTGACACTTGCCCGCGACAGGGTTGGCAAGGCAGTTCGTTGCTTGAGGTGCAGTTTCAGGGGGCGGGGTTGTCGACCGGCAATGGGGCCGTTCATAACTGCGCTGGGATGCGCACCCGGGCGACGGGTCAACTGGACGACCGACAAGTCAGTATTTTCTATGTCGATAAGGGAGAGGACGGTACTCCCTCACTCTATTGCCGTTATGGCGAGCGTCAGATGCTCTCGGCGGATCTGCACCCGGCGCAGGTGTTGGTGAGCGGGGTGGAAGCCATGTACGTTCGGCTGGGGTTCCGCGTTGGGGGAACAGGGCCTTTGCGCTGGGTCGAGCCCGTGAGGAGTCTGCGCCGCAGGCCGCCGAGCCCGCCGCGGGGGGAGGGCGGGTGGGAGAACGTTGCTGCCGTGGCATTCTCGCTGGTCCTGCGTGGTGCACCGCGAAGTGGCGGCAAGTCCCGCGCGGTGCAGGTGGTCGAAGTCTTCGATGCAGTGTCCGGTGGCCGCGAGTACAAACGGCTAGGCAATGCTGGCGATGTCCATCTGCATGTGTTCAATGCGGTGGCCTATCGCCGCAACGATGGTGGCGTCGGTGAGGAGGCGAAATGGTTGGCGTCTTCATGGTGATGTGGCTGGCGGCATTGATGACGCTTGCCGCATCCGGTATGCAGCATCGTCAACTGGCCGCTCGGTTCATCGCCTACACGAGCGACCGCGCTGGGGCATTTGCAGCGGCGGATCAGGCCCTGACCGAGGCGCGCGATTGGCTCACGCATACCTCTCGCGCAGCGGATATCGCAGGCGTCTCGGTTTTCGAAGCCGGACCGTTCGGCGTGCTCGCGGCGAACCATCGCGGCGACATCTGGTACGAGCGCCGTATACCAAGATGGCGAACGGTCGAGTGGTATGGCAGTAGCGCCGTCGTTGCGACCCGCAAGGCGCGCTATTTCATCGAGAGAATTGCGTTTTCCGCCTATCCGGCAGGCGAGCCGCAGGCGGGCGACACGCCGGCGCGCCGGTATCGTGTGAGTGCCATGGGATGTGGCGAGTTGCCGGGCACACGCGTGTATTTGCAGGCGATTTATGAAGTCCGGCAGAGACCGGCGGAAGCTCGCAGTGGTGGAAGGGCGCCGTCGTTTTCCTCACGCTCACTGAGTTGGCGCGAGGTTGCCATGTGGCATGACAGCGTTGTTGCCACGCCTGTACAGCGTAATCGTGACGAGCATTGCGATGCGCCGTGATTTGCGTTTCGCACGCGGCGTGACGATGCTGGAGTGTGTGGTCGCGATGGCAGTGCTTGCCGTCGCACTGATGGCAGTGTCGCCATCCATCGATGCCGTTCGGCACCGCGTCGCGGTCGACGTCACGGCACGAGCATTTCTGGCCTCGATGCAGTCGGCGCGAGCGGAAGCGTTGGGCCGGCACCGTCGCGTTGCAATGGCGCCGCACGATGGCGGGAGTCTGAGCAGTGGCTGGGTGACGTTCGTCGACAAGAATCGAAATGATCGTTTCGACGAGGGGGATCAGTTGCTGGGACGGCATGCGCCGTTGCCACCGGGCGTCAGCGTCGAAGTGCGATGGGGGCTGTACAACACGGAGGGGCTCGCGTTCGCAGAAAACGGCTTCATGCGAACGGAGACACGGGGATGGTTATCGGGGACCGTGCGCATTGAGGGGCACGGTCGAAGCGTTTGCATCACCATCAACGCCTATGGCCGCGCCCGTGTGGCCCGACGCTGTAGCGCGTGAGCCGGGCGCAGCGCTCACATGATCGGTGGTGTGCCGCTATCGTCGGCTCGGGATGGGGCGGCAGGGCGGGCGGTGACGGCCGCGTTCGCGTTGGGTGTCGACGGCTTCGTCGATTCCTGCCAGAGCTTGATGCCTTGCCAGGCGAGAACCCCGAGGCCGCCCCATTTCAGACCGCGACGTACTACACGGCCGACAGGCGTATGTGACAACCCGGTGAGCGCCAGCGAGGCAACCGAGCTGACCAGCGGATAGCGTTCAAGCAGTCCGCCGAGCTTGAGCCCGGAATTGGCGATGCCGCCCATTCCGGAGAGCTTGGAGAAGGCGCCGGGCAGCAGATAGCGTACCCAGCGGAAATTGCGCAGGCGTTCGCGGGTGACGTGTGAGGCCTGAATCAGTTCGGCACGCTCGACGGCAATACGCGTGAGCACGAGTTCCTTGCGAATCGCGAGGAGGTCGTGACGCGAGCGTCGTGACGGTCGCGTGCGGCGAGGGCGGTTCTGTTCCAGCGGCACGGGCAGATCTCCTTCAGTCCGGACGCAGGGCGTCGCGGTCCTTTTCGAACTCGGCCAGCGTGGCCTCGAACGGCATTGGGGCATCGCGCAGGATGTTGCGTGCGCGCAGTGCGCATCCGCCGGCGATCAGCGAATACACGATGAATATGCCGGTCATGGCCTGGAGACGATAGGTGTCCCAGAAAATCACGATCACCAGCGCGGTCAGCGACACGAGGGCGAGAACGCCGAAGAGCATCGCGGCGAGGCCGAGGAAAGCCACGCCCATCAGGCGTTCCTTCTCCTCGGTCAATTCGATGCCGATGAGTTCGATGCGCGACTGCAGGATCTCGAGCAACGCACCGGCGAGGCGCCGCAGCGAAGGCCGTGGCGGGGTCGTGCGATCATTGTCGGTCATGGGCTGGACTCGGGCGGCCCACCTGACCCGTCGCACCGGTCAAGTGGGTCCGCCTTGGGCAGAATAGGCGAGAAAGCGACTTGCGTCGGCGCAGCTTACTTGCGGTTGAGCAGCAGGCCGATCACCACGCCGATACCGGCGGCGATGCCCACGGCTTGCCACGGGTGGTCGTGAACATAGTCATCGGTCGCGCGAGCGGCCTTCTTGCTCTTCTCGACAACGACGACCTGCACGTCGGAAGCCTTTTCCTTGGCTTGCTTGAGCAGGGCCAGCGCCTTGTCGCTCAATTCGGAGGCACGCTCACCGGTCGTGTTGGCGGCTTGTTTGAGCAGGTCTTCGGCGTCGGCCAATACGGATTTGATATCGGTCATGAACTTCTCCTTGTTGGTGTGCATTTGCGACATGATCGTTACCCAGTAATGGGAGGAAAATGCGAGGGGGGTGTGAGTAATATCGTAACGCTTTCAGCGGGCCGTTGCCAGAAAGCAACATCCTCGATGTTCGTATATTTCGAATAATTATGTGTAATCAATTTTTTATTCGTTCTTGCAAAGCTTAGCATCCTTTAGTCTTTACCCACTCAGTTGAACGTTCTCAAGGAGACCGTAAATGACATTGCGTTTGGGTGACATTGCCCCCGATTTCGAGCAGGACTCGTCGGTTGGCAAAATCAAGTTCCACGAATTCCTGGGCGACGGTTGGGGCGTGCTCTTCTCGCACCCGGCCGATTACACGCCGGTTTGCACGACTGAATTGGGTCTGACTGCGAAACTCAAGGGTGAGTTCGAAAAGCGTGGCGTAAAGGTTATCGCGTTGTCAGTCGACGACGCCGAATCGCACAAGGGCTGGATCAACGACATCAACGAAACACAGAACACCACGGTCAACTTCCCGATTCTGGCGGATGGCGATCGCAAGGTTTCGCAGCTGTACGACATGATTCATCCGAATGCCAGCGAAACTGTGACAGTGCGCTCGCTGTTCGTGATCGATCCGAAGAAGAAGGTGCGGTTGATCATTACGTATCCGGCCAGCACCGGTCGCAACTTCGACGAGATCCTGCGTGTGATCGACTCGCTACAATTGACCGACAACTACTCGGTTGCCACGCCGGGTAACTGGAAAGATGGCGAAGACGTGGTGATTGTGCCGTCGCTCAAGGACGAAGCCGTGCTGAAGGAGAAATTCCCGAAGGGCTACAAGGCCGTGCGTCCGTACCTGCGTCTCACGCCGCAGCCGAACAAGTAATCCGGCTAGCGTTGTAGAAGACTGCGGATAAAAAAAGCCAGCTCTCCAGAGCTGGCTTTTTTGTTTGGTACGCGCCGTCGCCCGGGGGATTGACGGCCCGCGAAGTGCGGCCTGAGAAACGACGCGTACCAGACAAGTCGCATGAACCGCGATAAACCGCAGAATTGCGTGCGGTTCATGCAACTCGATCCATCATGACGATCGATCAGAAGAACGCCTGGATGCCGGTCTGCGCACGACCGAGAATCAGCGCGTGGATGTCATGCGTGCCTTCGTAGGTGTTGACCACTTCGAGGTTCACGAGGTGACGTGCGATACCGAACTCATCGGAAATGCCGTTGCCGCCGAGCATGTCGCGCGCCAGACGCGCAACATCAAGCGCCTTGCCGCACGAGTTGCGCTTCATAATCGACGTGATTTCGACGGCGGCCGTGCCTTCGTCCTTCATGCGGCCCAGACGCAGGCAGCCTTGCAGGCCGAGCGTGATTTCCGTTTGCATGTCGGCAAGCTTCTTCTGGATCAACTGATTGGCGGCGAGCGGGCGGCCGAACTGCTGACGGTCGAGCACATACTGACGCGCCGTGTGCCAGCAGAATTCCGCCGCACCGAGTGCGCCCCAGGCAATGCCGTAGCGCGCCGAGTTCAGGCAAGTGAACGGCCCCTTCAGGCCCGATACGCCCGGCATCAGATTCTCTTCCGGAACGAACACCTGATCCATCACGATCTCGCCGGTGATCGAGGCACGCAGGCCGACCTTGCCGTGAATCGCCGGGGCCGACAGACCCTTCCAGCCTTTTTCCAGAATAAAGCCGCGAATCTTTTCTTCGCCGTTCTCGTCGGCAAGCTTGCCCCACACCACAAAGACATCGGCGATGGGCGAGTTGGTAATCCACATCTTGCTGCCGCTCAACTCATAGCCACCGGCGACCTTCTTGGCGCGCGTGGTCATGCCTGCCGGATCGGAACCGTGGTTCGGCTCGGTCAGACCGAAGCAACCAATCCACTCGCCGCTGGCCAGCTTCGGCAGGTATTTCTGCTTCTGCGCTTCGCTGCCGAATTCGAAGATCGGCACCATGACGAGCGACGACTGCACCGACATCATCGAGCGATAGCCCGAGTCCACGCGTTCGACCTCGCGCGCGATCAGACCGTAGGCCACATAGTTCAGGCCCGGGCCACCGTATTCCTCGGGAATCGTCGGGCCGAGCAGGCCGATCTCGCCCATCTCGCGAAAAATGGCAGCGTCGGTGCGCTCATGACGGAACGCTTCGAGTACGCGCGGCGCGAGCTTGTCGTTCGAGTACGCGGCTGCGGCGTCACGAATCATGCGCTCTTCGCTCGTGAGCTGTGCGTCGAGCAACAGCGGATCTTCCCAATGAAACTGTGCATTGCCTGCCATGACCTATCTCCTCCGACGTTCTCGAAAATATGCCGACGCCATCCTCATCGGCCCGTTGGCACATGTGCGGCATAGGTCGCTACCAGCCGCACCGGGAAAGCACTTCGACTTGACGAAAGTTCCGCAATGCGGAACAATGTTCTGAAATCGAAGTTAGTTTAGCACTAAACTTTTTTCTCAGGCAATGGCTAGTGCATGCGCTGGCTGAACCCATTTGAAGCGGAGCGCGCGATGGTTGTGGTCAAAACGTCCCTGTCAGCCTTTGCCGGTGCGCCGGCACACGGAGTGCCGCCGTCCCATGACGAACGAAAGTTTGTCACCGCGCTCGCGCGGGGGCTTGAGCTGCTGCGCGCTTTCGGACCCGACGACGTGCTGCTGGGCAACCGCGACTTCGCGGCCCGCACCGGATTGCCGAAGGCGACTGTCAGTCGCCTTGCCTACACGCTGACAGAGCTGGGATATCTGCGCTACGACGCCGAGCTGGGTAAATACGCGCTGGATGCGGGCGTTCTTGCCTTGGGATACGCCTTTCTCAGCGGCACCGACATGTTGACGCTGGCGAGGCCGCATATGCGGGCACTGGCCAAGGAAATGGGGTGTTCCATTTCGCTCGGTTGCCGGGAGGGTATCGACATGATGTATCTCGAAACCATTCGCAGCGACTCAGCACATCTCACGCTGGGACTGACGGCGGGTTCCCGCCTGTCGATGCTGACGAGTTCGATGGGGCGTGTCTACCTCGCTGCGATGACCCCGATCGAGCGCGAGACGATGCTCGCCGATCTTCGCGATGCTTACGACGCGAACCCGGGAGCGCTACGCAATGTTGGCTGGGACGTGCTGCAGTCCGGTGTCGACAAGGGGATCGAGTCTTACAAGCGCGAGGGCTGCTGCTACTCGTTTCGCGAGTGGCATGAGGGCGTCAATGCCGTGGCGGTGCCGCTTCGCGACGTGCGGCAGAATCGCTGGCTGGCGATCAGTTGCAGCGGGCCGTCGTCGTCGATTCCGGATTCGGTCTTTCGTGAAGAGATCGGCCCGCGCCTGAAGCAATTGGCTGCTCGGTTGAGTGGGCAGGTTTAAGCCCTTGGATTGGCTCACATCCGAACCTGAACCCGAACCCATGCCAGTGGTTCATCCGGTCGGGAGCCGCCCGCGGCGCTCTGATGCCTGTTAAGTCGCACCGCGGGCCGTTCCCAACCTGATCCGCAACCGTTATTGATCCGATAACACCTATCGAGGTGATGGGCACTGTGGGGTGAGGGGCACGCCGGCGATGATTGTCCGTCCCCTGACGTAGCGACCAGGCATTGGCGCGGAGTCAGGGGACGAACAATCGCCACGGCCGCAGGCGGCCGGGGCTGGTGCTCGCTGAACCTATGCGGTGGGTGTGCTTACCGCAAAGCCATCACAGCAGCGTTCGCACATGCCACAACTCGGGGAACAACACGACATCAAGCATCTTGCGAAGGTAGGGCGCGCCGTTGGTGCCGCCGGTGCCTTGCTTGAAACCGATGATGCGTTCTACGGTCGTCACGTGACGGAAGCGCCACTGGCGGAAGGCGTCCTCGAGATCGACCAGTTCCTCGGCCATCTCATACAACTCCCAGTGTTGCGACGGATTGCGATACACCTCGAGCCACGCTGCCTCGACGGTCTTGTCGTGCGGTGTCGGCTGTGTCCAGTCACGCTCCAGCCGTTCCGGTGCAATCGCGAAGCCGCGACGCGCGAGCAGGCGCACTACCTCGTCGTAGAACGATGGCGCATTGAGCGCCGCTTCCACCTGCTGGAAGAGGTCGGGACGATGCGAATGAGGCTTCAACATCGCCGCATTCTTATTGCCCAGCATGAACTCCAGAATGCGGTACTGATAGGACTGAAAGCCCGACGAGCTACCCAGTGACGGACGCATCGACGAATATTCCGACGGCGTCATTGTCGCCAGCACGCTCCACGCCTGCACCAGTTGCTCAAGAATACGCGACACGCGCGCGAGCATCTTGAACGCGGGCGGCAGTTCATCGTTGTGAACCGCCGAGCGCGCCGCCTGCAGTTCGTACAGCGCAAGCTTCATCCACAATTCACTCGTCTGATGCTGAATGATGAACAGCATCTCGTTGTGATCGGTTGAACGCGGATGCTGTGCATTCAGAATCGGATCGAGCGACAGGTAGTCGCCGTAGCTCATGCTCTTGGAAAAATCGAGCTGCGCATCGTGCCATTGCGTCGTGTCGGCCGATGCACTTTGCTCGGCCTTCGGATCGCTCGCCGGGCGCTCTGCGCTCTGATGCCCGAACGGGCACCCGCCCTGAGCGGGCGTAGCGTCCGTCGACGTGTCGTGATGGCCGCTTGCGGAGGAGGGGGTCTTGCTCATACTGACAGTTCCTCTCTCAGGTCACCGTGCCGCGACGATGAAACTCGGGCTTGTCCCAAGCGCCGGTGGTCAATACGTCGCGCAGAATTTCAACCGAATCCCACACGTCGGCAAAGCTCGTGTACAGCGGAGTCATGCCGAATCGCATGATGCGCGGCTCGCGATAGTCGCCAATGACACCGCGCGCGATCAGCGCCTGAATCACAGCGAACCCTTCAGGATGCTCGAAACTCACCTGCGAGCCTCGTGCGGCATGGTCGCGCGGCGTCACCAGCGTGAGCGGGAATTCGGCGCAACGCGCTTCCACCAGCTTGATGAACAGATCCGTCAGCGCCAACGATTTGCGACGCAGCGCTTCCATCGACGTCTGCGCAAAAATGTCCAGACCGCACTGCACGAGAGAAAGCGAAATGATCGGTTGCGTACCGCACAGGTAGCGCCCGATGCCATCGTCCGGGGTGTATTCCGGCTGCATCGCGAACGGCGTGCGATGGCCCCACCAGCCCGACAGCGGCTGCCAGAACGTGTCCTGGAGACGCTTGTTGACCCACACGAAGGCCGGTGCGCCCGGGCCGCCGTTCAGATATTTGTACGTGCAGCCCACTGCGTAGTCGGCATTGGCACCATTCAGATCGACGGGCACGGCACCCGCAGAGTGGCAAAGGTCCCACACGGCCAGTGCGCCCGCCGCATGAATCTCCGCCGTACGGGCAGTCATGTCGTACATGGCGCCGGTGCGGTAGTTCACATGCGTAAGCAGTACCACGGCCACATCGTCACCCAGCGCATTCGGCAACTCGTCGGGCGAATCGATCAGACGCAGCGAATAGCCGTCGTCGAGCAAACGCGTGAGGCCTTGCACAATGTAGAGATCGGTCGGGAAATTGCTGCGCTCCGAGATGACCACTTTGCGTTGTGGCGAGCGCGAGCGCTGCGCGTCGAGCGCGGCGGCCATCACCTTGAAGAGGTTGCTCGACGTGGTATCCGTTACCACGACTTCGCCTTTACCGGCACCGACGATCGGCGCGAGGGCGTCGCCCAGCGTGCGCGGCAGCGCGAACCAGTCCGCATCGTTCCAACTGCGGATGAGGCCGACGCCCCATTCGGCGGTGATTATTTCCTGTGCACGCTTGGCAGACGCCAGCGGACGGGCACCCAGCGAGTTGCCGTCGAGATAGATCACCCCCGGCGGCAGATCGAATTGCGCACGCAGCGGGGCGAGCGGATCGGCCGCATCGAGGGCCAGACAATCGTTGCGAGAAGACGTCATGGTTAGCGTTTTGTGAGTGATAGCAATGTGAAAAAATCGTTTGCCGCGAGGCCGACGCGGGCAGTACCGTTCAGAGAGAACGCAGCACGGCGCGGACCGGGCTCGCGTCGAGCCGCATGAACTTCAGCGGCAACGCAATGAGTTCGTAATCGGCGGGGGCAATCGCGTCGAGTACCAGTCCTTCGAGAATGGCCATGCGATGCGCGCGAATGCGGTGGTGCGCGTCCATGGTCTTGCTCTCCTGCGGATCGAGCGACGCCGTGTCGATACCTACGAGCTTCACGCCATGCGACGCAAGCAGGTCGATGGTCTCGGGGGCCACCGCGCAAAACGCGTTATCCCAGCGTGTTACCGGCGCTTGCGCATATGTACGCAAGAGCACACGCGGCGGCACATCCGCCAAGTGTGGCGCGATCATTTCGGGCGTGACGACCGGCGACGCGCCAATGCAATGGATCACGCGGCAAGTCCCCAGATAGGTGTCTAGCGGCACTTCGCCAATGAATGCGCCGTCGTCGTCGTAATGGCGTGGCGCATCCGCATGCGCACCCGTATGCGGCGACAACGTGATGCGCCCGACGTTGACCGGACAACCCGGTCCGATCTGCCACACCGCTTCCTCCGAGAACGGCGTGTCACCCGGCCAGACAGGCGTGTCGCTGGAGAGTGGGGCGCTGATATCCCAAACGCGGCGCTCGTTGTGCGCATCGGCTGGGCGGTGGCTGGGTGGGGTCATGGACGTGCGCAATAGCGTGAATCGATATGCGCATCTTAGAAGAATTCGTGTTGCAAGTGCTTGCGTATTCGCCGGCCGCG
Organism: Pandoraea apista; assembly: GCF_001465595.2. Taxonomy (NCBI): domain Bacteria; kingdom Pseudomonadati; phylum Pseudomonadota; class Betaproteobacteria; order Burkholderiales; family Burkholderiaceae; genus Pandoraea; species Pandoraea apista. Next base: position 1,605,163 of record NZ_CP013481.2, read on the forward strand.
ATGCGTGAAATTGATAGCAGAAGCAATATTTCCGTCATTCGCCGACAGAAAATTCGAAAATATGGCAAAGCGATCGAATTTTTGACGATTCGCGACGCCGCGCGATTCGCGTTTTCAGACGTGTCCGTGCAGCGATCGGACACGGCCTAGCGGGGGCTTTGCGTTCCCTGCGCCATTTCGTCGATCAGGCGGCGCAACGTTTCTTTGAGGAGGGCGGATTGATCTGCGCCGAAGCGAGCGAGCACGCCGGCTTCATGGCGGCGTGCGCTGGCGAGCAACGGCGCGACGCGCTCGCGTCCCGCGTCGGTGAGCGAGACCAGCGACTGGCGACGATCTGTTGCACTCTCGCCGCGAACGACATCGCCGGCCGCTTCCAGCCGGTCGACGACTTTGGTGAGCGTCGGCTGTTTGGCGAGCACGATGTCTGCCAGTTGATTGATGGTGCGCGCGCGTCCGTCGGAGAGCGTGGCGAGCACTCGCCACTCCGACACGCCGAGTCCCGCCGCCGCGACTTCGCGATGAAATTCATCGGAGACCAGCGTGCTCGCACGGGCGAGCAGATACGCCAGATAGTCATCGACGAACGGCGCTCCCGCGGCTGACATGGGGCGTTTTAACCGAGCGACTGCGGCTTGTGAAAGCCGCCTGCGTGGAAGATCAGCGGCATGCGCTCGGAAACGTTTGCATGAACCCCGCAACGCTCGACCTCACCCACGAAGATGACGTGATCGCCTTCGTCATAACGGCTGCGGTTATGACACTCGAACCAGGCCAGTGCACCCTCCAGCACCGGCGTGCCCGACGCCGACAAGGTGTACGGCACACCCGCAAACCGGTCGCCCTTCATGGTGGCGAAGCGCTTGCAGACGTCGAGCTGATCGGCGGCCAGCACGTTCACGGCATAGTGCGAGTTCTCGCGGAAGACGGGCATGCTGCCCGCTCGCGTGGCGAGACTCCAGAGAATGAGCGGCGGCGTGAGCGACACCGAGTTGAACGAACTGGCGGTGATACCGATCAGCGAGCCGTCGTCGGCGCGCGTGGTGATTACCGTCACCCCGGTCGCAAACTGACCGAGCGCATGACGAAAGGCAGCGCTGTCGAAATCTGGTACTGCGGCGCGTTTGGCGTTCACTGTCCCTGCACTCCCGTCGGGCTAATTTGATCGGGTTGATTTGTATGAATATTCATATACTATGGCACGAACAACAGATCGACAAGACGCATGACGGCCAGTAGCGTGCCAGGGGGCGAAGCAGCCCACGGCGGGCGAGAGGGTCAGACGCTCAGGAGACGATATGCTGATCGAACGAATCGAGCATAAGTGGATCGACGTATTTGCCGAGACCTTGCGGCGCTGCGACATACGACCCGGCGACGTGGTGGCGATTGTAGCCGAAACGCAATCCCGGCCTGTGAACGTGGAATTAGCACAGCTTGCGGCCGAATCGCTCGGCGCCAAGCCTTTCCGGCTGATCGTGCCAAGCCCGCGTGTCAGTGCGCCGGTGCCGGTGCGCTCGACGGGCGCCAGCGACGCGCTGGGGCAGTTGGCCCCGGTCGTGGCGGCGCTCAAGTCGGCAACGCTTGTCGTCGACTGCACCGTCGAGGGCTTGTTGCACGCGCCCGAACTGCCTGAGATTCTGGGGGGCGGTGCGCGCGTGCTGATGGTCTCCAACGAGCATCCCGAAATTCTGGAACGCTGCGCGACCGATCCGGCGCTCGAGCCGAAAGTGCGTGCAGCGATCAAGCGTTTGCGCGGCGCAGCACAAATGCATGTCACGTCCGCCGCCGGCACCGATCTGCGCATCGGTCTTCGCGATGCCCGCGTGGGCGGAGTCTGGGGCTGGTGTGCCAAGCCCGGACAGGTCGCTCACTGGCCGGGGGGGCTGGCGCTGGCGTTTCCGGCGGCCCACAGCGTGAACGGCCGACTCGTGCTCGCGCCGGGCGACATCAATCTGACGTTCAAACAATACTTGCGGGATCGCATCGAACTCACGGTCGAGGACGACTATGTCGTCGCCATCGACGGCGAGGGTGTCGATGTCGAGCTCATGCGCGATTACTTCGCTGCGTGGGGAGATCGCGAAGCCTACGCCGTCTCGCACGTCGGCTTCGGCATGAACCCGCGCGCACGCTGGGACGCGCTGGCCTGTTACGACAAGCGCGATTGCAATGGCACGGAGCAGCGCGCGTTCGCGGGCAACTTCCTGTACTCGACGGGGGCCAACGAAGTGGCGGGACGCCACACGCTCGGTCATTTCGATCTGCCGTTGCGGCGCTGTACGATTGCGCTCGACGGCGATGTCGTCGTGCGCGACGGTCAATTGCAAGGCGAGTTCGCATCATGACGCTTCCCGTACCCGCCTGCCAAACGGCGGGCGATGGCCCGCTCACGCTGGTGCTGCTGCACGGCATTGGCGGCAACCGGCATGTCTGGCCCGCGCAGTTCGAGACATTCGCCACGGCGGGGCATCGCGTGGTGGCGTGGGATATGCCCGGTTACGGCGAGAGCGCGTTGCCTGCCGAGCCGACGATGGCGTCGCTGGCCGATAGCCTGCAAGCACTGCTCGACGCATTGGGCCCATCGCGATTCGTGCTCGTTGGCCATAGCATGGGCGGCATGGTCGCACAGGAGCTGATGGCGCGCGGCGCGCCGTTCACGCGCGATATCGCGGCGCTGGTGTTGTGCGGCACCTCCCCCGCATTCGGTAAGCCGGACGGCGACTTTCAGCGCGAATTCGTGCGCCAGCGCACTGCGCCGCTCGACGCGGGAAAAACGCTGCGCGAGATGGCCGAAGCGATCGTGCCGGGCATGCTCGGCGAGCCGGATGCCGCCGTCCGTGCGAGCGCGCATGCGGTGGCCGTCGACGCGATGGGCGCGCTCACCCCCGATGCCTACCGGGCGGCGCTGCAAGCGCTGGTGGGTTTCGAGCAGCGCGCCGCACTGGCACGCATCGCCGTGCCGGTGCTGCTCATTGCCGGCGAGCACGACACCAATGCGCCGCCGAAAGTCATGGCGCGCATGGCAGAGTCCATTCCGCAAGCTCGCTACGTCTGCCTGCCCGGTGCAGGACACCTCATGAATCTGACGCACCCGGCGGCATTCAACGCCGAGGTGCGCGCTTTCCTCGCAACACTCTAGGAGACTACCGTGGCCTATCAGCCCCCTTCGATCGTCGGCGAGCATTACCCGCTCACGGACAAGCAGCGGCGCCTGCTGGCGCTGGCCGAGCAGGTGGGGCGCGAGTCGCTCGCGCCGCGCGCCGCCCGCTGGGATCGCGAAGCGTCGTTCCCGTTCGAGAACTACGACGACATGCGCGCCGCAGGCCTGCTGAAGTTGTGCATTCCCGAATCGGAAGGTGGTCTGGGCGCGGATTTCGCCACCTACATGATGGTCTCCGCCGAGTTGGGCCGCCACTGCGGCGCCACGGCGCTCACGTTCAACATGCACACGTGTTCGATGATGTGGACCGGTATTCTTGCCGACGATCTCGACATGACGCCCGAGCAGCGCGCCGAGCATGCGGGTTATCGCAAGCATCACTTCGCGCGCGTGATTCAGGACGGGGCGATCTACGCACAACCGTTCTCCGAAGGCAGTGCGGCGGCCGCAGGCAAGGCACCGTTCGGCACGACTGCGACGAAGGTTGAGGGCGGCTGGAAGATCAATGGTCGCAAGATATTCGCATCCCTCTCGGGGGCGGCGAATTACTACGGCGTGCTGTGTACCGAAGACAAGCCCGAATTGTCGATGAAGGACACGTTCTACATCGCCGTGCCAGGCGATGCGCCGGGCGTGACCGTCACCGGCGACTGGGACCCGCTGGGCATGCGCGGTACCGTCTCGCGCACGCTGCTCTTCAAGGACGTTTTCGTCCCTGACGAACTGCAACTGATGCCGCGCGGCGTCTACTATCAGGCCGCCAGCCGCTGGCCGCATATGTTCATGACGCTTGCCCCGACGTACATGGGGATCGCGCAGGCGGCCTACGATTTCACGGTGCGCTATCTGCGCGGCGAAGCCGAAGGCATGGGCGCGCCGGTCAAGCGTCGTATGTACCCGACCAAGCAGATTGCCGTCGCGCAAATGCACATCATGCTCGAGCAGACGCGCGCGCTGTTCCTTCGCGCGTTGCAGGACGGCCGGGCCGATCCGGGTAAGGACGCACGTCTGCGGGCGTATGCAGCGCAGTACACGATCATGGAGAATGCCAACGAGCTGTGCCGTCTGGCCATTCGTACCTGCGGCGGGCAGTCGATGCTCAAGACGCTGCCGCTCGAACGGATGTATCGCGATTCGCGTTGCGGCGCATTGATGCTGCCGTGGACCGCAGAGCTGTGCCTCGACCGTATCGGCCGCGAGGCGCTCTACGAACCGGGTGAGCGCGACGAGTAAGCCTTGCGCGCATGGCCGAGGCTGATCGCCGGTCACCGGACGCCGATCGCATGCCCCGGGCCATGCTGTCTTTCTTGTCACGGAGAACAAGTTGACGCCTTTTGTAGAAGCGCTTGCCCGTCACGCACGCGCCACGCCGGAGCGGCTGGCGTTGCGATGTGGCATTGGCGATGAATCGGAGCAGACCGACTACGCAGCGCTGTGGCGACGCGTCGAACGGGTCGGTGGACATTTGCGCAGCACCTGGCGTATCGCGCCGGGCGACCGAGTCGCATGCCTTGGTCTGAACGACGCGTTGCAATTGGCGCTGTTGTTCGCTTGCGCTCGTGCCGGTGCCATCTTCCTGCCGCTGAACTTCCGTCTCGCCGTGCCCGAACTGGCCGCGATCGTGCGCCATGCGGGCGTACGTGTCCTCTGGTTCGACGCCGCGCATCGCGATGCTGCGCGCCAGATTCGCGACTCGCTCGAGCAGCACGCGATCATTGACCTGCCGCCCCCCGCCATCGCACCCATTGAAGGACTAATCGCGGTGCCGTCGATGAAGCCGGTCGACTATCCCGAGGTGGCGGCCGATGCGCCTGTGCTGCTCGCGTACACGTCCGGCACGACGGGCGAACCCAAAGGCGCATTGCACACGCAGGCCGGGTTGCTCGCCAACGCCGAAGCCAGTTGGTGGGCGCATGACATGAGTGCGGACGATCACATCCTGTCTACGCTGCCGATGTTTCATGTGGGCGGGCTGTGTATTCAGACACTGCCCGCGCTCTTGCGCGGCGCGAGCGTCACGCTGCATCCGCGCTTCGATCCCGCTGCCTGGCTGGCAGATGTCGAAAGGCATCGTCCGACACTCTCGCTGATGGTACCTGCCACGCTGCGAGCCGTGCAGTTGCATCCGGCGTGGCCGGGCACGGACTTGTCGTCGTTGCGCGGGGTGATGGCCGGTTCCAGCGTCGTGCCGATGTCCGCCATCGACGCGTTTCACGCGCGCGGCATTCCGCTTGGGCAGGTGTATGGCGCGACGGAAACCGGCCCGGTGTCGATCGCACTGCGTTTCGGCGAAGCGAAGGCGCATCCCGGCGCAGTGGGGCGCGCGTGCCCGGGCGTCGACGTGCGGCTGACCGATGTGACCGGGCAGGAGGTGCCTGCGGGAGAGGTCGGTGAAATTCTCGTGCGGGCGCCGAACGTGATGCGCGAGTACTGGCGTGCGCCCGGCCACGCGTCGTTCGAGGACGGCTGGTTCCACTCCGGCGATCTGGCGCGCTTGCGCGAGGACGGCTGTTATGAGGTCGTGGGCCGCAGCAAGGACATGATCATCTCGGGCGGCGAGAACATCTACCCGGCGGAAATCGAGAATGCGCTGGTCGATTGCCCCGGGGTAATGGAAGCCGCCGTTGTCGGCGTGCCCGACGAGCGGTGGGGCGAGGTGCCCGTCGCGGTCATCGTGCCGTCGCCGGCAACGAGCGCCACCCCGCAATCGATACTCGACTTCCTTGGCGAGCGCATCGCCCGCTTCAAACTGCCGCGACGGGTCGTCATTCTCGACGCCCTGCCCAAAAGCGCACTTGGGAAAGTGCAGAAGCCGATTCTCATCGGCTGGTTATCCAAGGTGCCCGATTCGCAAACATCAACTGACAGTCGTTAATCAGAATCTTCATTCAGTTTTCGCGTAAAAGCGCCGAATGCCTTGTCTGGAAAGGGGTTCGGCGTTTTTTTATGCCGATCTCCCGTAGTGCGTAAGGGAAAATCCCTATGCGCAATCCCTCGATTTGTTACCATCCGATGAGAATTGCATTTTTTACTTTGGGAATTGCATCGCAAGATAGCGCCCATGTCGTCATCGGCGGCTAGCCCGCTGATTTTTTTGCTTTCTTTTGTTTTCAAGACGATGGACACCACCGAAGCTCATTCGGTCTCCGAACGCGTTCTGCAAGTCCTTGTGACTGTGGCGCGTCATGGACGACCGATCGCGGCACGCGAGATCGCCGCGCAAACGAGCCTGCCGCTCTCCACGGTTTACCGCCACCTCGTACCGCTCAAGAAGTGGGGCCTGGTGCAGGAGCACGCCCATGAGGCGCTCTACGAACCGGGTCCGGTCGGCGTGCAATTGGCGTGGGGTTTCGACCACAACTCGCATCTTGTTACTCAGGCACGTGAGGAGATCGACGCCCTCGTGCAGCGCACCGGTGAGACCGTCGGTCTGCTGGTGGCCGCTAACGGTCAGGTCGTTTGCCTCGACATGCACGAGAGCGAGCAATCGCTGCGTTGCTCCTTTGCCAAGGGACGTGCGCATCCGCTGGTGCATGGCGCCTCGGCCAAAGCCTTGCTCTCGTTCTTGCCGCAAGCCACCCGCGACAGCCTGATCGGCCGTCAGTTGGCCGGCCAGCCGGTCGCGCAGGAGCGTCTCGTTGCGCAGGTCGAGGAAATCCGCAAGCAGCGTTATGCGGTGTCCGAAAGCGAAGTGGATTTCGGCGTCTGGGGCGTGTCGGCCCCGGTGTTCGCCGCCAAGGAACGTCTGGAAGGCACCATCACCTTGATGGCGCCGGCCGTGCGTGTGGCTCAGCGCCACGAAGAGCTGATTCGCCTCACCGTGGCGGCAGCCGAGCGTATTTCGAATCGATTGCAGTACTTTTAACCGGTTTTTTCCGACCGAGACTACACGAAGGAGTACCAGATGAAATTGCGTCACATTCTGTTCACGATGGCGCTGGCCGTCACCTGCTCGAGCAAGGTCTTCGCTGCCGACGACGTGCTGCGTGTTGCGACCGACGCGACCTTCCCGCCGTTCGAGTACGTGGACAACGGCAAGCGCACCGGCTTCGACGTCGAAATGATCGAGGCGCTGGGCAAGGCAATGGGCAAGAAGGTCGAGTGGACGGATATCGATTTCAAGGGCCTGATCCCGGCCGTGCTGTCCAAGCGCGTTGACGTGGCTGCTTCGGCAATCTACATCACCGACGAGCGCCTGAAGGTGGTGAACTTCACGCACCCGTACTACACCGGCGGTCTGGCCATCATGGTCAAGGCTGAGAACACCAGCATCAAGGAGCCGGCCGATCTGAACGGCAAGAAGGTGTCGGTGCAGGTGGGTACGAAGTCGGTGCAGTTCCTGAAGGAAAGCTATCCGAAGGTCGAGCGCGTGGAAGTCGAGAAGAACGACCAGATGTTCGAACTCGTGAAGATCGGCCGTGCCGACGCCGCCGTGACCGGTAAGCCCGCAGCGCTGCTGTACGCCAAGGCCAACCCGGGCGTCAAGGTGCTCGACAAGACGCTGACGGTTGAGCGTTATGGCTTCGCCGTTCGCAAGGGCGACACCGAACTGACCAACGAGATGAACAAGGCGCTGGAAAAGGTCCGTGCAGACGGCACCTACGCCGCGCTGGTCAACAAGTACTTCGGTACCGCGAAGTAAGTACGTCGCGAACGTAATACCGGGCGGGTTTGCCGCCACCTTCATGGGAAGGCGGCGCCCGCCGAAGCACTAAAGCAGTAGAGCAACTGACGGAGTACGCATGGAACTCGATTTTTCGCCGGTGTGGGCAAACTGGCAGGACCTCGCGCGTGGCGCGCTCGTTACCGTTGAGGTGACTGCCTGCGCACTGGCGCTGGGCTGCGTGTTGGGTTTGCTGGTCGGCATGGGCCGCCTGAACCCGGCGCATCGCATTCGCTACGGCATTTGTACCGCCTATGTCACGTTCATCCGTGGCACGCCGTTGCTGGTGCAACTCTTTATCCTGTTCTTCGGACTGCCTCAGTTCAACATTCTGCTGCCGGCCTTCATGTGCGGTGTGCTGGGCCTTGGCATCTACAGCGGCGCTTATGTTTCGGAAATCGTGCGCGGTGCCATTCAGTCGATCGAGCGCGGTCAGATGGAAGCGGCCCGCTCGCTTGGCATGCCGTATGGTCAGGCCATGCGCTCGGTGATTCTGCCGCAAGCCGTTGTGCGCATGATTCCGCCGCTGGGCAACGAATTCATTGCGCTGATCAAGAACTCGGCCCTCGTGTCGCTGCTCACGATTCATGACGTGATGCACGAAGGTCAGAAGATTATCAGCGTGTCGTACCGTTCGCTGGAAGTGTATCTGGCGATTGCGTTTGTTTATCTGATTCTGACCGGTGTTACCACGCTGCTCCTGCAGCGCGCCGAGAAGTCCCTGCGTGCCGGAGGTGCCGTGCAATGAGCGAAGTGAAAAAGGAATTCGGCGCCCCGATCCTGAAGATCGAGGGCCTGGGCAAGGCTTACGGCAGCCATCAGGTGCTCAAGGGCATCGACTTCGAAGTCGATGCGCGTCAGGTTGTCGTAGTCATCGGTCCGAGCGGCTCGGGCAAGAGTACATTCCTGCGTTGCTGCAACGGGCTTGAAACTGCCGAGCAAGGCACCATCGAGATCGTAGGCAAGAAGCTTGTCGATCACGGCAAGATGATGGGCGAGAACGCGCTCAATCATCTGCGCACCGAAGTGGGCATGGTGTTCCAGTCGTTCAATCTGTTCCCGCATTTGACCGTGCTCGATAACGTGACGCTCGCGCCGCGCAAGCTGCGCGGCATGAAGAGCGCCGACGCCGAGAAGCTCGCTCGTGAGTTGCTCGCGAAGGTTGGGCTGGCGGCGAAGGCCGACGTCTACCCGGGTACGCTTTCCGGTGGACAGAAGCAGCGCGTGGCAATTGCTCGCGCACTGGCCATGCAACCGCAAGTCATGTTGTTCGATGAGCCAACTTCGGCGCTCGATCCGGAACTCGTGGGCGAAGTGCTTCAGGTGATGAAGGCGCTCGCGAACGACGGCATGACGATGCTGGTCGTCACGCACGAGATGGGTTTCGCACGAGAAGTCGCCGATGTCGTGGTCGTGATGGACCAGGGCCGAATCATCGAAGCGGGTGCGCCCGAGCAGATTTTCACCGCACCGCGCGAAGCGCGTACGCGAGAATTCCTGCAAGCGGTCATCGCGCGGTAAGGCAAGGCAGGAAAACGTATGACAATCGATCGAACGGTCTGGCAAGGCCGTGTGGATACCGGCGAGACCGGCCATACCCTGCGTCTGCATCAGGTGCTGCGCGATTACGACGCGTCGCAAGCTGCCGGTGGCGCGGTGGTGCTGGGCTTTTGCAGTGACGAAGGCGTGCGCCGCAATCACGGGCGTCAAGGCGCGGTTGCGGGCCCGGACATGCTGCGTCGCGCACTGGCGAGCCTGCCTGTGAAGGGCACGCCTGTCGTGTTCGACGGCGGCAATATCGTGTGTGCCGACGACCGGCTCGAAGCCGCGCAAGCCGCGCTGGGTCACCGCGTGGCGGAAGTGCTGAGCGCAGGCGCACTGCCGGTGGTGCTGGGTGGCGGGCACGAGATTGCGTACGGTACGTTCCTTGGGGTTGCCGAACATTTCGGCGACCGCTTGCGCAACGAGCCGATCCTGATCCTCAATTTCGACGCGCACTTCGACTTGCGTGCCCAACCGACGGCCAGCTCGGGCACGCCGTTCTGGCAAATCTCGCAGTTGCTGGCGGGGCGTCAGGCGCCGTTTCATTACGCGTGCCTGGGCGTGAGCCGCTACAGCAATACCGATGCGCTTTTCGAACGCGCGGATTCGCTGAACGTGGAGTACTGGCTCGACGAGACGATGCTCGCGCACCGTCTGCCCGACATGTGCGAGCGGCTCGAGAAAAAGCTCGCGCAAGTGAGTCATGTGTACCTGACCATCGATATGGACGTTTTGCCGGGCGAGAAGGCCCCGGGCGTGTCGGCGCCGGCGGCACATGGCGTGGCGCTGGAAGTTGTCGAAGCGCTCATCGGCGTGGTCCGCCGTTCGGGCAAGTTGCGTGTGGCGGATATCGCCGAGTACAACCCGACGTATGACCGCGACGGTCTGACCGCACGCGTGGGCGCCCGGCTTTTGCATCCGCTCATCACACAGTTGCCGGTCTGACGCGCAAGTGGGCGGCGTGAGTCTGGCGTAGGGTAATTTGCGCCGTTTGCGGGACTTCTGCGCGACAATAGGGCGGGCGATCGAACCATCGATCGCCCGCCCTATTTGTTTTGTGCGCTGCCGCATAAAACGTTGCCGACAAGCGAGGTCATGATGACAGAGCAGACGAACTCCCCGAGCGATACCCGTACCGAAGTTGCCACGCTGGCGGGTGGCTGTTTTTGGTGTCTCGAGGCCTGCTATCAGCAGTTGGACGGCGTCAAATCCGTCGTCTCGGGTTATGAAGGCGGACACGTCGACAACCCGACCTATGAGCAGGTTTGCGAAGGCGACACCGGCCATGCGGAAGTGGTGCGGCTGACCTACGATCCGGAGGTGGTCTCCTTCGAAGAACTGCTGGTCGTGTTCTTCCAGATTCACGATCCGACGACGGTTAATCGTCAGGGCAACGATGTGGGCACGCAGTACCGCTCCGCCATCTTCTATCAGGACGAGAAACAGAAGGAAGTCGCCGAGCACCTCATCGCCGAACTGATGGCCGAGATGACCTACCCTGCACCGATTGTCACGCAAGTGGTGCCGGCACAGACGTTCTGGCCGGCCGAGGCGTATCACCAGAACTACTTTCGCCAGCATCCCGATCAGGGCTACTGCGCTTACGTGGTCGCCCCGAAACTCAAGAAATTCCGCGAGAAGTTCGCGCGTCGTCTCAAGTCGGCGGCATAACCGTAGCCGGTTCGCCGCCGTTCCGGGGATTCGCCAACGTACGAAAACTCGGGACGGCGGCGCGGTTCGGCCGGCGCCTGCCCTTACTGGATCACGCACGGGCCGTTCTGCATCGTGTCGAGCGGGTTGGGCCAGTTGTAATTTCGGGCATCGACCGAGCGCGGCAATCGACCCAGATCGGTTCGTTGGCGGCATCGGGCCAACTGCGCGGTGAAATCGGAGAGGTGCGTGTCGTCCGTTGCCGCAAGGGCATATCCGGCGGGCGGCAGCGTGGTGTGCCCTCGCATTCCCGCCGCCCGGTAATGGAATCCGAGGATCGCCGCATGTTCTTCCCGGATGCGGGGGGCATTCGGATTGCCTTCATGGAGAAATGCCAGTTCGCTCTCGCCAGCGAAGAGGAACTCGGCCTCTCCCGGCACGTTCAGCTGCGGAAATTCGAATCGGCCGATCTCGATGCTGTGCGCCCCAATGTCGAAGGTCAATGCACTCAGGGTGCCGGGCAAATACTCCGGCTCGTCGCGCAGCAGCGACGGGAAACCCACGGCTCGGATGCGCGCCTCGACAGACAGTGAGCCCGCTGCGGGGTGAAACGTCATGAGGTCGCCCAACGCCTTGCGCAATTCGGCGTTGCTCGTGTATTGCCGGGCACTACATTCGTTTTGCGGGGTGACGAGTTCTGCGAGCAGATTATCGAAGTACTTGTTCACCGGAATGGGATGGCATTCGAAGACGGTACGGCGAAAGTGGGCCTCCGGCAGTTTTGCCACGAGCGACGCAGAGGGCGAATCAAGAGGCTGATTTTTGATCTTTTCCATATCGATGGCGATTTCGTGGCGATCCGTATGGGGGTTGCTCTCATAAGAAGCGGAGCTGGATTGTGCGAAAGGAATTGCCAAGGCGAGTAACGGCATATTTCATGCTCCCTGAGGGATGTCGTGCGTGACGGGGGGGCGCTGAGTTGGGGCGATGGGCGCTGGCGGCGAGGTTGCATGGGGATCGGCATCACCCCACCACACGGACAGACGCGCCGCCAGTTGCCGAAAACAGAATCAGACAGGGCTCTCCCAAATGAGCGGCATGCCCATAGGCAGCGTCGAGACTGTCGAAGAAGAATGCTTCGGCTGCGCTTGGCACCTGCTGGGTCACAATTTCGAAGCGATGGTGATCGAAGCGAATGTCGAGATAGGTCCGATTTGCAAGAAACCAGACCACGTAGCCGGCAAATGGCAGTGCTGTGGGCAGTGCCGGAACGATGCAAGCCGAGTGCGATTCGTTGTCTGATGCCGTGGCGGTCTGCGCTTCCAGCCAGCGTCGATAGTCCTCGCGCGCAGGTCGGATTTTCATGGTCGTATTCTCCTGAGAAGTGACGACGACGCTTCCTGAGGCGTCGAGCGATAGTGCGGCCGTTGCTGAGGCAAGGTTTTAGAAACTGGCCCTAGCGTTGCCGAATTCGCGTCGCGCCGCCAAAGCACGCGGTGTCCGGCGACGCTGCGACGTCGCATGGATACCGCGCTGAGCAGTTGGGGGCGGACGCAATCTGAGGCCGGCCGTCGGGCGTCGTTGCCCGGTGTCCGGTGTCCGGACAACGATTTCGATAATGCCCAGTGCCGGAGGGGCTGGGCTAGAGGAGCGTCCGAAAGGGGCATCGGACAGCGCCTGATTATGATGAGGCGATGCGGTTTGGAGGAGGGCTGCCCGCGGTGAACGTATCGCCGGCTGCCGTTGAATCGCCCTCACGTGGCCGCGCCATCGGAGTTCAGGAACGGAGGTCGTGTGATGCTGCGGGCCGCCGGGCGAATCGGCCCCGAAACCCGCATGGCGCCTGAACGTTCATATGTTCATTATTTTTCGCATAGAATGGCGGCTTCCCTCCATGAAGTCTTCAGGTAGTCCGCCGTGCGCCCCCTGCCTTTCCGCGATGCGTTGATGGCCATGATCGGCATCGCGCTCGTCAATATGCTGGTCGCTCTCGATCAGACCGTTGTCAGTACAGCACTTCCATCCATCGTCGCCGAACTCAAAGGGTTCGAGTACTACGCCTGGATCGCGAGCATTTACCTGCTGGCCTCCGTGGTCACCGTGCCGGTGTTTGGCCGGCTTGGCGATTACTTCGGCCGCCGCCAGTTCGTGATCGCTTCGGTGCTGACCTTTACCGTCGCTTCGTTGTTGTGCGGGCTGGCCCCCAACATGCCGTTCCTTGTGTTCGCGCGTGGATTGCAGGGCATTGGCGGCGGCATGATGGTCGGCACGGCCTTCGCGTCGGTGCCCGATCTGTTCCCCGACGCCCGCTCGCGGGTGCGCTGGCAGGTCGTGATCACTGCGGCTTACGGCATTGGCACGGCCGCCGGGCCATCGCTGGGGGGGCTGCTCTCCGAGCATTTCGGCTGGCGTTCGACGTTTTTCGTGAACCTGCCGGTCGGTCTGGCGGCGCTGTACTTCGTATGGCGATACCTGCCGAAATTCCCGTCAGCCCACCAGGGTGAAGTTCGCGTGGACTGGCGCGGCGCTGCATGGATTGCGGTTGTGCTCGGAGGCTTTCAGGTGTTCATCGAGAACGTGCCGGCGCATGGGGCATCGCTCGGGAATCTGCTGTTGATCGCCGCCGTCGCGTTCGGCTTCTGGGCGCTGCTGCGCACCGAGCGTCGGGCCACACATCCGATTGTGCCGCTCGATATGTTCCGGCATCCCCAACTCATCGTGCTCTTCACGTTGTCGGTGCTGATCGGCTTCGTGATGTATTCGCTGATTTTCTTCGCGCCACTGCTGCTGCAAGGCGGATTCGGCCTCAGTCCTCAGGGCGCGGGCCTGATTGCGACGCCCATTGCGGCATGCATTGCGCTGGGCAGCTTCATCAATACGCCGATCGTGGTGCGCCTTTCACGGCCGACCAACATGCTGATCCTCGGGTTTTGCCTGCTGGCGCTGGCCTCGGCGGGCGTGGGGCTGGCGCATCGCGATACCCCGCACGGCCTGCTGGCGTTGATGATGGCCTGCGCGGGGATCGGCATTGGTTTCATCCTGAACAATATGAACGTGTTCGGGCAGGAGATTGCCGGGCGCGAACGTTTCGGCATTACCACCGCGCTGTTGCAGTCGACGCGCATGGTCGGCGGCATGCTGGGCACAACGATCGTGGGCACCCTGGTCAACCATTGGTACGCCAACGGTGTGGCCGGCGCCGTGTGGAGTTACAACGGCACGCCGGCGGCACATGCCGTTGCGCGGGCACTCGACCCGCGCATTCTCATCGATTCGGCCTTGCGTGCTGACCTATTGACGGATCTGCGCGCGATGGGCATCGACGGCGCCCCGCTGGTCGAAACCGCTCGTCAGACGCTCGTGAACGCGGTCCACGCCGGGGTGTTGCTCACGGGCGTTGCCGCGGTCATTGCCGCGTTGCTGGTGCGCCGCATCCGGCAGATTCAGTTTCCCAAGCGGCTCGACCGTTCGGTCGTGGTGGCGCCGGAATAAGTTGGAATAAGCTGAAATAGAGCCGGCGTTGGCCGAACGGGCGACGCCAAATGGCGCAAAACCAAAGCACGGAACGAGCAAACGCCCCTCAAAATGCCGGGGCAGGCCCGACCTCGTTTACAATGCGCGGTGTTTGCCGGGTGAGCCGGCATCAACGAATTTTGTGAACGAGGTTTCCATGATCATCAAGCCACGCGTGCGCGGCTTCATCTGCGTCACCACCCATCCCGTCGGCTGCGAGGCCAACGTCAAGCAACAGATCGAATACGTGAAGGCTCAGGGCCCGATCGCGAACGGTCCGAAGAAAGTGCTCGTGATCGGTGCGTCGACCGGCTACGGCCTGGCTGCGCGCATTACCGCTGCCTTCGGTGCCGATGCGGCAACGCTGGGGGTGTTCTTCGAGCGTGCGGGCAGCGAGACCAAGCCGGGAACGCCGGGCTGGTACAACACCGCCGCCTTCGACAAGTTCGCCACCGAAAAGGGGCTGTACGCGAAGAGTATCAACGGTGACGCGTTCTCCAAGGAAATCAAGGCCAAGACCATCGAGACGATCAAGAACGATCTCGGTCAGGTCGATCTGGTCGTCTACAGTCTGGCCGCACCGCGCCGTACGCATCCGGAAACGGGGCAGGTGTTCAGTTCGGTCCTCAAGCCGATCGGCAAGTCGGTAACGCTGCGCGGTATCGATACCGACAAGGAAGTGGTCAAGGCTTCGGTATTCGAGCCGGCCTCGCAGGAAGAGATCGACAACACGGTCGCTGTCATGGGCGGTGAAGACTGGCAAATGTGGATCGATGCGCTGGCCGACGCTGGCGTGCTCGCCCCGGGTGCCAAGACGACGGCGTTCACGTATCTCGGCGAGAAGATCACGCACGATATCTACTGGAACGGTTCCATCGGCGCGGCCAAGAAGGATCTCGACGAGAAGGTGCTCGCCATTCGAGCCAAACTCGCCGCGAACGGTGGCGACGCTCGCGTGGCCGTGCTCAAGGCGCTGGTCACGCAGGCCAGTTCGGCCATTCCGATGATGCCGCTCTACCTCTCGCTGCTGTTCAAGGTCATGAAGGCCAAGGGCACCCACGAAGGTTGCATCGAGCAGATCTACGGTCTGTACAAGGACAGTCTGTACAGCGCCACGCCGCTGCTCGATGACGAAGGCCGCGTGCGTACCGACCAGAAGGAACTCTCGACGGACGTGCAGGCGGAAGTCTCGGCCCTGTGGGATAAGGTGACGGACGAGAACCTTTACGAACTGACGGATTTTGCAGGCTACAAGCACGAGTTCCTGCGTCTGTTCGGCTTCGAGATCGACGGCGTCGATTACGAGGCAGATGTGAATCCGGACGTGCCGATTCCGCATCTCGTGGCATAACGACTACGCGCCCGGCGCGATAGCGAGGTTAACGATGGCCTGAGTCCGGCGGTTTGCCGGCTCAGGCCATCGTCGTTTCAGGCGGGGCGTTGGGTGTCAATCTGCGCCGGCGCGAGAGGAGGCTTGAGACAACTCGTCGATCCGTTGGGCCAGTGCGTGACACGATAGCGGCGACGAGCCTTCGGCCTTGTTGTTGACGATCACGTAGACGGGTTGCCCGGCGAGTGCGTAATGCGTGGCGAGGGTGGCGAGCACGTCGCGTGTTGTCGGATCGGGATCGACAATCTTGTCGAACGGCGCGTACTTCGCCTTGGCTTGTTCGTAGCGGTGCGCGCTGTTCAGATTCCAGCGCACGACGAGCGGGCCCGCGCCCGTTTCGTCGAGCATGGCGAGCGCTGCGGCCTGACGTTCCACATGCGGCATGCGCGCGTGCAGACCGATGCAATAGCGCACGCCCAACTGTCCCAATGCCCGCATGAGGCGTGGCGTAAGCAATGCGCCGTCGCGAATCTCCAGCGCATAGCACGGCCCCGCGGCGACGTTGCCGTCGGCCGAGGTTTCTCCTTGCGGTAAGGCCGGCAGGGCGGAAAAGAACGCTTCGATGCGCTGAATCAACGCAGGAATGTCGCGCAGCAACTCGACGGGCAGGGGCGACACCTGAAACACCAAGACTCCCGCCTTCGGACCGAGTCCGGCCAGACAGGGCGTGACAAACTGCTCGGTGGCAATCTGAGCGTCGAGAAAGCACGGGTTTGCGCTCAGCCCTTCGCCTTTTTCGCCGCGCACAACAGCATCGGTCACGACACTCGGCGCCTTGACCAGAAAGCGGAAGTCGTCCGGTACCTGTTGTGCATACTTCTGATACTCGACGATCGACATCGGCTTGTAGAACGACCGGTCGATGCCCACGCAGCGCAACACCGGGTGGCTGGCGTAGGCGGTGAGCCCCTGGCGGGAGAGTTTGGTGTCACTATAGTCGTCGTCCCAGACAATGCCCTTCCAGCCGGGGAACGACCACGACGAGGTGCCCAGACGAATATTGCCGGGCAGTCGATGGCCCAGTGTCTGCATGGCGGGTGGAATGTCGGCCGCACCGACGCCGCCACGGCGTGATGCGCTTTTGCGAGGTTCGGGGCTTTCCTGCGCGGGGGTGTTGCCATCGACCTGCCCGGCACCTCCGCCTGTCGGAGGATCGTCAGGCGGCGTGCCAAACAGATCGAACTGGCTCATCGGTTCTCGTACATGTAACGGCGCGACCAGGGCAAACGCTTGGCCGACAGACCTGCCTTGCGGCAGACGATTTGATAGATCGAGACGTGATCGTGCTCGAACGCATACGCGCAACCCGCAAGATACACGCGCCAGACCCGGAAGCGCTCTTCGCCGGCAAGTTTGCGCAGCGTAGGGGCGTGCGCTTCGAAGCGTTCGGACCAGAGCGTGAGCGTGCGGGCATAGTGACGGCGCAGGCTTTCCACGTCGCTCGCTTCGAGTCCGCCGCGCTGCATCGATTCCAGTGCGAGACTGATGTGCGGCAACTCGCCGTTCGGGAACACGTACTTGTCGATGAACTCGCCGCCGCCCATCGCCGTCTCGCCGCTGTCCGGATCGGTCGACGTGATGCCGTGGTTCATGGCAATACCGTCGTCCTTGAGCAGCGATGCGATCTTGGCGAAGTAGTCACGCAGGTTCTTGCGTCCTACGTGCTCGAACATGCCCACACTCGTGATGCGGTCGAACTCGCCGGTCACGTCGCGATAATCCTGAATGCGGATTTCGATCTGATTCTCGAGGCCGAGTTTTCTGACCCGCTCGGTGGCGAGATCGAACTGGTTCTGAGAGAGCGTGACGCCGACACACTTCGCGCCGAATTTCTGCGCGGCGCGAATCACCAGGGCACCCCAGCCGCAACCGATATCGAGCAGCGTCTGCCCGGGCTGCAACTGGATCTTGGTGAGAATGTGATCGATCTTTTTCTCTTGCGCCGTATCGAGGTCCTCGTCGCCGTTTTCAAAGTAGGCACACGAATAGACCATGTTCTTGTCCAGCCAGAGCTGGTAGAACTCGTTCGACACGTCGTAGTGAAACTCGATCGAGCGTTTGTCGGATTTCTTGCTGTGATTGAAGTGGCGTACGGCACGCTCCAGCGGGCCGATAGTCGAGAGACTGCTACCGGCGAGCGCGTAGCTCATGTCGATGACGTCGGCGAGCTTGCCCTCGACGTCGATTTCGCCCTTCACGTAAGCCTCTCCGAGATTGTCGAGGCTGGGACTCAGTAGACGCGTCATGGCCGCAGGGCCGTTGATGCGTAACGTTACGCTGGGGTTGTCGAAGGCACCGAAATCATAGTGCTGTCCATTCCAGAGCGCGAGCCGGATCGGCAGATTCGAAGATGTCTTGACGCCGCTAACCCAGTTTTCGAGTTTTTTCTCCCACAACATGGATATGCTCCAAGTGTCACCAAAAAAACTTCAATCCGTACCGCAGGCACGGTGACGTCTCCTCGTCAGAACGGGCGGGCAGGCGTACCGCGTCGGCGTAGCCGACACAACAACGTTTACGGGGAGAGGCGCGCCACGCGCCAGGACCCATCGGCAAGCCGGAAATACTTGATGCGATCGTGCAGGCGCGATTCACGGCCCTGCCAGAACTCGATGGTCTCCGGCACCAGCCGGTAGCCACCCCAGTGCGGCGGGCGCGGCGGGTTGTCGCCAAACTGGCGCCGGAAGTCCGCTTCGCGTTGCTCGATGATGCTGCGATCTGCCACTTCGGCGCTTTGCACCGAGGCCCAGGCACCCAGACGGGAGCCCACCGGACGCGAGTGGTAATAAGCGTCGCTCTCCGCCTCGCTCACTTTGTCGACACGGCCCTCGATGCGCACCTGACGCTCAAGTTCGATCCAGTGAAACAGCAGACAGCCATACGGCGTGGCAGCCAGTTCCTGGCCCTTGCGCGACTCGTAGTTCGTGAAGAAGGTGAATCCGCTTTCGTCCGCGCCCTTGATGAGCACGATGCGCGCATCAGGCCGACCATCCGGCGTGACCGTGGCGAGTGTCATGGCGTTCGGCTCGGCCAGTTCGGCGGCGAGCGCTTGCTCAAACCAAAGTCGGAATTGATCGAACGGGCTGGGCGCCACGTCGGTCTCTGAAAGTGAGCCGAGGGCGTAGTTCTTGCGCAGGTCCGCGAGAGAAAGCGTCTGAGTCACGACGATCGATATCAGTCTGTTGCGGTTGGGGGTTGCGACACAGTATAGCGAAGAGTCGGCGAATGTGCGCGCGTGACGATTTGTCGCATAGCGTTGCACAGGATCCTTCGAATGCCCCGTGAGGCGGGCATTTCGCGCCATGTGCTTGATATTTAAGGAGTGAAGTAGTTTTGTCGAATTGTCGCCGTTGCTTCCGAAATCGCACGGCATGGGGCCGGAAAATCCCTGTGCCTGGCATGGGCATTGCTTTGGCGCGCCGAAGCCCATGCCCGCCCCGATCAGGGGGTCACGGCGCTTCCCGGCCCGACCCAAATACAGGCGCCGTGGCCGCGGGCGAGGGGGGGAGCGAGCTGCCGGACGGGCGCCTTTTCGCCCCGGATTGGGGGGCGCTCGTACCATTGGCGTCGGGCACCGGTTTCACCTTGGACGGATTCCTGCTCGCCGGACGTTGCAGATTGGCGAGCAACTCGCCGCAAGGGCTGTCCTTGCCCGGTCCGAGTTCCAGCAGCGGCACGAGTGCGGTGTACGGGGCGAGCACGCCCAGCGCGATGGCGCCGCCGGCGCGAGCCACCAATGTCGGTACGTTGACGCCCACGTCCGGATGCTTGAAGGTGCCACGCACATACAGCGGCGAGCGCAACGACAGCAAGCCGAAGTGTTTCGGCTCCGGCCGGATCGTCAGATTGAAGTGTTCGCGCTTGAGGTCGACCTGACCGGTCACGCCAATGCTCGTATCGTCGGTGTCGATCACAAACGTGCGGGCGTCCATCAAGCCGTCGCGCACCGCAAAGTCTGCCGCCGCACACCGCATCTCGACCTGCTTGTCGCCGAAGAGTTTTGTGAGGACGATGTTCCCCACGTTGAGCCCCAGGTATTGCAGTAGTAGCTTGCTCACCGAGCCGCGATCGATCAGCGTTTTGATCTCACCATTCGACGAGCCGGCCAACGCGGCGACCGAGTTGCCGGTGGCTGTCAGCGCGGCGTCGCCATTCACTTCACCCACGCTGGTTTTCATCAGATCGACCTCGGGCAGCAATTGCTTCATTTGCAGGTGGCGCAACGAGACTTGCGAATCCACCTTCATCAGTTCGGCTTGCCCGTTGAGCACCAGTGTCGACGTGATGCGTCCGCCGGCGACACCGAACTCCAGCGGCCGGAGCGAGAGCACGCCATCGTCAAGCACGATGTGCGTGACGAGGTTGTCGATCGGCAGGCTCCTGTCCTTGATGATCTTGCGGCCCGTGAACTGCACGTCGGCGTCGATGGCGCGCCAGCGATCGGTCTTGAAGGGATCGACCGGCAGTACTTTGTCGGAGGGCGGCGCTTTCGGCTTGCCCGTCAGGTCGCTGCCGCCCGACGGATTCTGCCCGCCCACGACCGGTCCGAGGTCGACCAGACGCAATTGATTCGATACGACCGCGCCTTGCAGGATGTTGCGCGGCTCGCGCTGACGCAACACGAGCGTGCCCGAGAGATCGCTCTGACCGACCTTGCCGAGAAAGCGCTCGTAGCGCCATACGCCAGCGGTATGCAGCAGATGCCCATTGGTCTCGTACGCGGGGGTTTCCGGCAGCAATACGCCCGTGATCGGGTAAAGGTCGGCCATCGTCGGGCCGGACAGCCGCAGATGCATGTCGAGCGCCGACAATGTCGCCGGATTCGTGAACGTTCCCGTCGCGGCGATCTGGGTGCGGCCGATGCGCACGCTGGCGTCGAGCGGATAGGGATCGCCGGTGTCTTCGAGCGAGAGTACGTCGCCGCCTCGTGCCTTGCCCGTGACCGGGACCTTTCGGAACGTGCCTTTGAGCGAGACGCCGATGCCATAGGGGGCCTGCCCGTCGATGGTCGCGATGTTCGCGGTGAGATCGAGTTGCTGGGGGGCAAGGTTGGCGCGCACCACGCCGTCTTCGAGAATCAGGCGGCCAATGCGCAGTTTCCACGGGGAGGGCTTGCCGTCGCCCTTCGTGAAAGTCCAGTTGTTCTGTCCGTCGGCCCGTTGCTCCACGATTACCTTGGGCGCAGACAGTGTCACTTCGGGCAGCACGACATGTTTGTCGAGCAACGGCAGCCATTCGAGCGAGAACGTGAGGCGCCCGAGCGCGATCATGTTCGGCTCCTGACTCCACGCAACGTTGCCTAACACGATATCATTCGCGATCAGGCGAGGCCGCGGCAGCCAGCGCCCCAGTCCCGGGGCCTGTGCGTTCGGCGCCAGCCAGTGCAGCGAGAGGTCACCCCTGATGGCGAACGGGCGGCCGGTCGCGGTGCTCACCTCCCGGTTGATGAAGGGCCGGGCGTAGTTCCAGTCAAACCACGTGATGAACGCCGCGAATGCCAGCACGATGGCGACTATCGTGATCGCCAGCCATTTCAAGGACGTTACCCATCGCATCATGAACAGTACCCCGTCGATCGTTGTTGCTCCGGTGCCTGCCACGCCATCGGAGGAAGATTTTGACGCGAATCGCCGCTTCGGCGGTATCGCGCGTTTATACGGTGACGACGGCCTCGCGCGCTTGCGTGATGCCCACGTGGCCGTCATCGGCATCGGCGGCGTTGGCTCGTGGGTGGCCGAAGCATTGGCGCGCAGCGCCGTGGGCCGACTCACACTTATCGATCTCGATAACGTCGCCGAAAGCAATACCAATCGTCAGGTGCACGCCCTGGACGGCAACTACGGAAAACCGAAAGTTGCCGCGATGGCCGAGCGAATTGTGGCCATCAATCCCGCTTGCCAGCTCACGCTTGTCGAAGACTTCGTGGAGCTGGAGAACCTCGACGCCATGCTGAGCGGTGGTTTCGACTGGGTCGTCGACGCCATCGACAGCGTACGGGTGAAGACAGCGCTTATCGCATGGTGTGTGGCGCATAAGCAGCGTCTGATCACCGTAGGCGGCGCGGGCGGTCAGATCGATCCGACACGCATTCGTATCGACGATCTCGCTCGCACGATCCAGGACCCGCTGCTTGCCAAAGTGCGTGCGCAATTACGCAAGCAACATGGTTTTGTCCGTGGGCCGAAAGCCAAGTTCAACGTGCCCGCCGTGTACTCCGACGAGCCCTTGCAGTATCCGGAAGCGGTCTGCGCCCCGGCTGACGGTCCCGATACGGCTGTGGGGCCACAGGGCCTGAACTGCGCCGGTTTTGGCTCAAGCATGTGTGTGACAGCCACCTTCGGCATGGCAGCCGCAGCCCACGTCTTGAAGCGAATCACGATGCGTGCGGCCTGATGGCCTACCTGACGTGTCCCTGTTTTACCAAGGCGAGCGCGCCACGTCTGTAACCAAAAGTTACCAATCGCGATCGGTGTCGATGCCTCGATAAACGTTTCGATGTCTGAAATGACAATGGCCGGGATTGCTCCCGGCCATTGTTATTACGTGGTGCTTTATAGGGCGCCTTATGTCGCCCCTTACGTGGGGCCCTTATGTGGCGCTTTCCGGCTTCGCATTGTTTCGCGATGTCAGGCGAGACCGCTCGCCGGGAAAAGCAGCACAGTTGGTCAGCGCAGTTCGCGACGCAGTACCTTGCCCACCGGTGTCTTGGGCAAGTCTTTGCGGAACTCGATCAGATGCGGCACCTTGTAGTTCGTCAGGTGCTGGCGGCAGAAGTCGATGATGATCTGCTCGGTCAGGTCCTGCGACTTCTTCACGATCACGGCCTTTACCGCTTCGCCGGTGCGCTCGCTCGGCACGCCGACGACAGCCGCTTCAAGCACGCCCGGACACATGGCCAGCACACTCTCGACCTCATTCGGATACACGTTGAAGCCGGACACGATGATCATGTCCTTCTTGCGGTCGGTGATGCGCACATAGCCCTGCGCGTCCATCGTGCCAATGTCGCCGGTACGCAGCCAGCCATCGGGCGTAATCGTCTTGGCCGTCTCGTCCGGCCGATGCCAGTAGCCCTTCATGACCTGCGGGCCGCGCACGCAGATCTCGCCTTCCTGATCGAAGCCGAGCGCTTCGTTCGCGTCGTTGCGAATGCTGACATCCGTTGACGAGATCGGCAGACCGATGGACCCGTTGAACTCGCTGCCGAGCGGGTTGATACACACGGCAGGCGACGTTTCCGTCAGACCATAGGCCTCGATGAGCGGATGACCGGTGACCTTCTGCCAACGATCGGCCACGGCACGCTGCACGGCTGCACCGCCGCCAAGCGCACACTTGAGCGCGCTGAAATCGAGCTGGTCGAACCCCGGGGTATTGAGTAGCCCGTTGAACAGCGTATTCACGCCCGTCATGAACGTGAATTTCCACTTGCCCAGTTCTTTCACGAAACCGGGCATGTCGCGCGGGTTGGTAATCAGCAGATTGAGCGCGCCCAACTGGAGGAACACCAGACAGTTCGCGGTGAGACAGAAGATGTGATAAAGCGGCAGGGCGGTAACGATGATCTCCTTGCCCTCTTCGAGGCCGGAGCCGATCCAGGCGCGCGCCTGCAACATATTGGCGATCATGTTGCGATGCGTGAGCATGGCCCCCTTGGCCACCCCCGTAGTGCCGCCCGTGTATTGCAGGAACGCAATGTCGTCGTGACCCAGTTGTATTTCCTGATGCTGGGCACGCGCGCCCTGAGCGAGCGCGGTACGGAACGGCACGGCGTGGGGAATGCTCCACGCGGGCACCATTTTCTTCACATGCCGCACCACGTAGTTCACGATCCAGCGCTTGGGCGCCGGCACGAGGTCGCCGATCGCGGTCGTGATGACGTGTTTGACCGGTGTATTGGGCAGCGCCTTTTGCAACGTGGCGGCGAAGTTCTCGATCACGACGATGGCGCCACAGTCGGCGTCCTTGAGCTGATGCTCAAGCTCGCCTGCCGTGTATAGCGGATTGACGTTCACGACCACCATGCCGGCACGCAGGATACCGAAGACAGCGACCGGATATTGCAGCAGGTTCGGCGACATGATCGCCACGCGCGCGCCGCGCTCCAGGCCGGGCAAACTCTGCAGATAGGCGGCAAAGTCACGCGACTTGCGCTCGAGTTCAGCGAAGGTCATCGTCACGCCGAGGTTGGTGAACGACGGGCGATCCGCGAACTTCTGGCAGCTTTGCAGGAACAGATCGTTCAGCGAACGATACCTGTTGACGTCGATCTCGGCCGGCACGCCGGGCGGATAGCTCTTGAGCCAGACTTTTTCCATGAGCGCCTCCTTGAATTTGGTTTTTATCGCATCGTCGTCGCCGGGGGAAGAGCCTTGGCGCGCGGTGCGTCGATTCATCGCATTTCTTTTGGCAATGCAAGAGAGGGCTCCGAACGTGTCGTCTCCCACAGTCCGGTCTCGCGCATGCACGGCAAACGCGCCAATCGACGCGCTGCAAAAAGTCGTAGCATACCGTGCCGTTTCCGGCGACAGCACATGGAAAGCCCTGATTTGATGCGGGTTTGCGTGGAGTAATTGTTCTAGCGGCAAAGACTTGCCATTGAGGGGGATTCCGCGCTAATCCCGCACGGAATGGCCGATGTGACGGACAAACCGCAGATGTGACAAAAGAATTGCAAAAAACGCTTGCGTGGCGGGCTGGTTTCTTACATAATTCTGTTCTCACGACGCGGCTGTAGCTCAGTTGGATAGAGTACTTGGCTACGAACCAAGGGGTCGTGGGTTCGAATCCTGCCAGCCGCGCCACCTAATTCGAGGGTCTCCTCACGGGGAGACCCTTAGTTTTTCGGGAGAGTCTTTCCCAGTGACGCGCCGCATGTCATGTACATTCGGCCCGCGTCGATGAGAAGGCAAACCGACAGCAGCAGGATCGTCTGATCGGTGTCTCACGTGCAGTAAGTGCGGCTGTAGCTCAGTTGGAT
Source organism: Pandoraea apista (assembly GCF_001465595.2). NCBI lineage: Bacteria > Pseudomonadati > Pseudomonadota > Betaproteobacteria > Burkholderiales > Burkholderiaceae > Pandoraea > Pandoraea apista. Next base: position 1,630,061 of record NZ_CP013481.2, read on the forward strand.
AGAGTACTTGGCTACGAACCAAGGGGTCGTGGGTTCGAATCCTGCCAGCCGCGCCAACCCAGTTGGCAAAAACGCTCCAGAGGCGAAAGCTTCTGGAGCGTTTTCGTTTGTGCGGACGAAAAGCGCCGTGCGATTCGACGTTCCACACGCGCGTATCGGCTAACGGCGGGCACGGCGACGTTCCGCCTCGAACGCCATCGTACCCAACACGGAAGGCCCGAAGCGTTAGCCTCGCCCTGTATGCGTGTCCGATTTCGTCGCGATTTCCGGGCCGATTTGCCATCCCAGCCCCAACGCCTTTTGCAGTGTCACGAACGACCGGAGAAGCTGCGCATCGCCGGCGATGCGGTCTTGTTCGGCAGAAAAGCGTGTGCGTTCTGCGTCCAGCCAGTCGAGCGTGCTTGCGGTACCCGCACGATAACGCTGGCGTGTGAGTGTGGCTGCGCGCGTGGCCGACGCCTCTACACTGCGCAGACGGTACACGTTTTCGCGCTGATGGCCGTAGCGTGCGAGCGCCACGTCGGCGTCGCGCAGCGCGGTGAGCACGGCACTCTCATACTTCGCCTGCGCCTGATCGCGCCCAGCCTTCGCCCCGTCGACCCCGGCTTGAACGCGACCGAAATCGAGCACATTCCATTGCAAGCGCGGCATCGTCATCCAACTGAAGTTGTCCTTGCGCACGAGATGGCCGGGGTCCAGCGCCGAATATCCGAGTTCTCCCATGATCGAGAGCTTCGGGAACCAGTTGGCAGTCTGCACGCCGATCTGCGCGTTCTGCGATGCCAGACGGCGTTCCGCTGCACGAATGTCGGGGCGTGCCTGCAACAGGGCCGACGGATCTCCGATGGCGACCTTGGCCGGCAGGTTCGGCAGCGCCTTGGGCGTTTTCAACTCGGCATCGAGCGCGCCCGGCGCGCGCCCGGTCAGGAGTGCCAACTGATCGAGCGATTCGATCACGTCCGCTTCGAGCGGTAACACGCGCGACTGCGTTTGTTCCACCTGCGTCACGAGCCGCTCGACGTCGAGTTCCGACGCGACACCTCCCGCTCGGCGCTGGCGCGTGAGTTCGAGCATTTCTCCTTCCAGCTGCGCCGAATCACGCACCAGCGTCAGTCGCGCTTGCTGGTCGCGCAGCGCTACGTAAGTCTGAGCAACTTCGGCGGCGAGTTGCACGTGGGCGTCGGCCAGATCTTCCGACGCGGCGTCGGCGTCGGCACTGGCGGCTTCGACAGCGCGTCGCGTGCCACCGAACAAATCGATTTCCCAACTGGCGTCGAAGCCGGCGACGTAAAGGTCGAGCGGGCCGCGGCCACCGCCGCTGTTTTCGCCGCCGAGCAAACTCAGGTCGGGCGAGCGCGTGCGCACCATCGCTAGATCGACGCCCGCCTTCGGCAGCAGATCGGCCTGATGGCTGCGCAGGCTCGCGCGCGACTGACGCACTTTCGCCTGTGCAGCGCGAATGTCGGGACTGTGTGCAATGGCGTCGTCGATCAGCGCCGTCAGCTGCGCGTCATTGAGCGCCGTCCACCAGCGGGCGACACCCGGCGTGTGGGCTTCCACGCCTTCGCCTGCATGTGCGAACGTCGCGCCGGTGCGCAGCGCCTCGCCTGCGACTTCCGGCGCGCCATGATAGTCCGGGCCGACGGTGCAGCCAGTGACGAGAAGGGCGGCCGCGAGGGCCAGCATTCGGATAGGAAATGTCATGATGTTCAATGGCCGCCGGCGCTGAATCCGGCCGGTTGCTTGAGCAGCAGGGCCAGCGGCACGCATAGCAGCAGCGCGATACCCAGTGCGTAAAAAGTCTCGGAAAACGTCATCACGCTGGCCTGCCGGGCAATTTCGGCGGCGAGCTGAGCCGTGGCCTGAAGCTTGGCGTGAACCATGTCGCCCGACTGCGCGAAGAAACCCGCCGCATTGGCGGCAAGATGCTCTTGTCCCAACGCACTGTTGGCGGTGATTGTCTCGCGCAGCATGGCATCGTGATAGTCGGTGCGGCGGTCGATCAGCGTACCGAGCAACGCCAGACCGACCGACCCGCCGAGGTTGCGGGCCATGTTGTACAGACCGGCGGCGTCGCCGGCGTCTTGCGCGTCCACGGCCGCCATCGACGCCTGATTGAGCGGCATCATCGCGAGCATCTGCCCCACACCCCGCAGCAATTGCGAGAGCGTGAAGTCGTGGCCGACGCTTTGTGCCGTCAGGTCGATGTCGAGCATGCAACTGGCGAAGAAACACAGCAGCCCGAGAATCACGAGCAGACGAATGTCCACCCGGCTGATGAGGCGGGGCAGAAACGGCATCATCAGGAACGCGGGCAGCCCCGAGAGCAGCATGATGTTGCCCGACTGCTGAGCGTTGTAGCCCGCGATCGTGGCGAGGAACTGCGGCAGGAGGTACGACACGCCGTAGAGTCCCGCGCCCACCGTGAAGACAATGTAGATCACGCTCGCGTAGTTCTTGTTGCCCAGCAAGGAAAGCTTGACGATGGGCTTCTCGGCCGTGAACTGCGCCACGAGCATCATGCCGATGCCGATGACCGACACGATCGACAGCCAGACGATCAGGTGCGAATCGAACCAGCGCTCGCGCTGTCCTTCTTCGAGCACCACGGTAAGCGAACTCAGGCCGATGGTCAGCCCCACGATGCCCAGCCAGTCCGCCTTGAAGAACGCGTGCAGATTCGTCGGTTCGCGCTTGAGGCCGAGCATGAGCAGCGTGACGATGGCTGCCGAGATGGGCAGGTTCAGGAAGAAGCACCAGCGCCAGTTGGCATTTTCGGTCAGCCACCCGCCGACCACCGGCCCAAGCAACGGTCCGAGCAGTACGATCAGGCCGAACATCGCCATGCCCACCGGCATCTGATGACGTGGCAGGCGTGTGCGAATGATCATCTGCGCCGTTGGAATCATGGCGCCGCCTGCAAAGCCCTGTCCGATGCGGCCGATGATCATTTCGGGCAGGCTGCTCGACGCGCCGCACATCATGGAGAAGAGTGTGAAGAACACGGCGTTGAGCATCAGGAAGCGCCGCAGCCCGAGCACGCGCGTGAGCCACGCCGCGAGCGGAATCATGACGATTTCCGACATCAGATAGCCGGTCGAGATCCAGGTGCCTTCGGTGCCCGAAGCGCCGATCTGGCCTTGAATCTGCGGCAGCGCCGAATTGGTGATGGAGATGTCGAGCGTGGCCAGCAAGGCACCCAGTGCGCCCGCCGCTACGGCGATCCAGTCCGACGCCGATGCGTTGCGGGGCGAGGCCGTCGAAGCGCTTACCACGCTACCGTCAGCCACGTTGCGCTCCCCCGTTCGAGCGCGATGACGCAGCGTTCGTCAGGGGGCCGATGAGCGAGTCGAGCGGCGCACTGAGCGAGAGTTGCTGGCCCGGGCGCCCTGCCTGTTTGGCGGGCTTGGCCGGCGCGCTTCGATGCGTATCGACGTCTGCCGTGACCGAAAGACCCGGCAGCAACACCGTACGCAGCGACTCGGGCACATCGAGACGAATACGTACCGGCACGCGTTGCACGATCTTCGTGAAGTTGCCCGTGGCGTTCTGCGCGGGCAGTAGCGCGAACTGTGCGCCGGTGCCGGGCGAGAGCGAATCGACCACCCCGTGGATAGGCTCGCCGGGCAGTGCGTCGACATGCACCGTCACCGGCTGGCCAGGCCGCATATGCCCGACCTGCGTTTCCTTGAAGTTCGCTGTCAGATAGACATTCTGCACCGGTACGACCGTGAGCAATCGCGTGCCTGGCTGGGCGAACTGGCCCACACGCACGGCACGGTCGCCGACGCGTCCGGACAACGTGCTTTTGACCACTGTGTCTGCGAGATCGAGGTCTGCCTTGCGTGCGCTGGCCTGGGCCACCGTCAATTGCGCTTTGGCCTGCGCAAGCGCGGCCGCGAGCGTGTCCGTTTGCCGTTCGCTCGCCTGCAAGCTGGCTTCGCTGCTTCTGAGCGAGGCGTCGGCGCGTGCGCTGGCATTGCGCAATTCGGCGAGACGTTCGTCAGTCTCGGCGCCCGTGGCGACCAGCGGGACATAGCGTTTGACCTGACCGGCCGAGTACGCGGCATTCGCGCGTGCGCTGTCGAGTTCGGCGCGTACCTGTGCAATGCTCGCGGAGTGCTGGGAGAGTTCCGCCTGTGCCCGGGTAACGTCGGCTTCACGGGCCAGAACAGTGGCCTGCGCCTCGTCGTAGGCGGCCTGATATTGGCGAGCGTCGAGTCGCACGAGAGGCTGGCCGACCGTCACCGTTTCGTTGTCGCGCACCAGCACTTCGGTCACATAGCCGCCGACTTTCGGCGCGACGGTCATGCTGTCGGCTTGCAGATAGGCGTCGTCGGTCGACTCGATGAAGCGCCCGACAAACCACCATTGCACACCCCAGCCCAGCGCGGCAATGACACCCAGTCCCAGCGCGCCAAGAAGAATCTTCTTGCGACGAGGGTTGGCCGGGGCTTTCGTCTGGCCCGGTGCCTGGACTGAGCCGGCGGCTTCAGCGGTGTCTGCGGCCTTGCCGGCCGGGGCTTGCGCCTGACGTGCGGTCAGCGGCGCCGATTCTGCCGGTTTGACCTGTGCTGCGGTGGTCATAGGAATTTCCTCAAATTATTCCAATTGGCAGAATTATTCCAGTTGATCGATTTATGTCAAGTGTTATATTTTTGACGAAAGTTTTGGCAAGCAAGGACAGACATGACAGCGACTTCACGTGCAGGGCGCGCTCAGGGTGCGGCAACGCGTCCGCGGCACGCGGTCGACACGGGGTATCAACGTGGCGAGGAAACGCGCGCGCGGATTATCCTCGCGGCGATCAAGTGTTTCGGGGAGTTTGGCTTTGCGGGGGCGTCTACGCGAGACATCGCGAACGAAGCGGGGGTGAACGCGCCTGCGCTCCAGTATTACTTCGACAATAAGGAAGGGGTTTACAAGGCGTGCGTCGAGTACATCCTGAGCCTCGTGTTGAAGCAGATGGGAAGCGCCATCGAATCGGCCGAGCGCGTGGTGGCCGACCCGAATGCGACGGACAAGCAACTCATGGACGCGTTTTGCGAGCTACAGAACCGCAAGGCAGGGTTCATGGAGGAGGTGCCGGAGATCGACGGCTGGCACATGTTCATGGCTCGAGAGCAAGCGGGCCTCGGACCGGAAGCCGGATTCAAGGTGTTTCACGAGCGCTTCTCGAGCCGGTTGGCGTCAGTCGGCGCGAATATCGTGACGCGCCTCGCCGGTGTCGCACCCGATAACGAGGAAATGCGCATTCGCGCCGTCTGTATCAGCACTCTGGGCATGGCGTTTCGCGTGATGCGCCGCTCCGTCGATTGTTCGATGGGGTGGGCCAACGAGCCGAATCCCGAGCGCAATCGAATGGTGCGTGAGGCGGTGCTCGAACAGACTCGCGGACTACTGGAGCAGATCGTCAAACAGCGCAAGTCGGCCAGGTAAGGTCAACGCAGGCGGTCATATGACGGGGGCACCTTTCGGTGCCCCTTCGTCGTTTTCAGCGCCTCTTGCCGATTGGGTCAGGACTGGGCGGCTGTGCGCGGTTGTGCCTCGCCGTCGCGCTTGCGATACCACAGGAAGTAGATCAGCAGAACTACCGCAACGAAGGGCACGCCAAAGATCAGCGTCATGCGGAACACGCCGGTGAGCAGTGTGGTGAGCATGATGGCGGCCATCAGGGCTGCGCCGAGCAGCGTGAGCCACGGAAAGCCCCACATGCGAAACGCCAGCGGCGGATGGTTCTCGCGTCGCCAGGCGCGGCGGAAGAAGAAATGCGTGACGAAGATCATCATCCACGTGAGCATGGCGCCGAACATCGAGATCGCCATCATGAACGTGAACGACGACTCCGGGTACAGGAAGTTCACGAGCGTGGCGAGCGCAATGCCGACCGTCGAGAGCAGCAGCGCCGCGAGCGGCACGCCACGCCGGTTCACCGCGCCGAAGCGAGCCGGCGCATATCCGGCGCGAGAGAGCGAGAACATCATGCGCGTGGTGATATAGAGCTGGCTGTTCATCGACGAGAGCGCGGCGATCAGCACCACGAAGTTGATGACACCGGCGGCGCCGGGAATATCGATGGCCTGCATCACCTTCACGAACGGGCTTTCGTCCTGACCGGCGGCGGTCCACGGCACGATCGCAAGCATCAGGGCAAGGGTGAGCAGATAGAACAACACGAGGCGCACGACGGTTGAGCGGAAGGCTCGCGTGACCGCACGCTCAGGGTTCTCGGCTTCGCCGGCGGCCACGGCAATCATCTCGATAGACAGGTAGCTGAAGATCGAGATGATGACGGCGACCCACATCCCCCACAGCCCCTTCGGAAAGAAGCCGCCGTGTGCGGTGTAATTCGCGAAGCCTGCCGGGGCATGCCCGCCATCGGCGACCGATCCCGGGGCGATGAAGACGACATAGGCACCGATCAGAATGAAGACCACGATGGCGGTGATCTTGATGAGTGAGAAGCCGTATTCGATGGCGCCGAACAGATTCACCGACATGGCGTTCACAAGCACGAGTGCTGCGGAGAAACCCGCGACCCAGTACCAGCCCGGCACCTGCGGAAACCAGTATTTCATGTACACGGCAATGGCGCTCACCTCGGTACCCACGGCCAGCACAATGCACGACCAGTACGCGTAGCGAACCAGAAAGCCGGCCCACGGGCCGATGTAGTGTTCTGCGTAGGCGCCAAACGACCCCGACGTCGGATGCGCAACCGTCATTTCGGCGAGGCACCCCATGAGCATGAGCGCGATGATCGCGCCGATCCCGTACGAGATGAGCACGCTCGGGCCGGCAAAGCCGATGGCGAAGCCGCTGCCGAGAAAGAGTCCGGTGCCGATGGCGCCACCGATCGCGATCATCGCCATCTGACTGGCGGTGAGCGAGCGCCGCAAGCCTTGCTCACGACGCGTGATGTGGGCGAAATCGCGGGGCTTGCCCGATTGAGGCGACTGAGAGGACTGGGAAGACTGGGGGGAATGCGTCATGACACACCTCTTGGACGTCGTCGCGGAAGGTGGGCGACGCCCGCATGAGTACAGCATTGCTTGTCATCGCCCGACGGCGCGCCGTGGAATGCCGTCGAGATGCCGGTGGGCATCGGGTGCGGCGAAATGCAGGCGCGAACGGGCCCCACCGCCCCGGACGAATCCGGGGCGGGTCATACCAACAGCAAAGGAAAACACCCGGCAGGCGCGAGCGTGTCGCGCCATTGACCGTCGGCTTAGAAGATGTGGCGGATACCCGTTGCCACGCCCACTTGCGTCGAGTTGCCCGGCAGTTCTACGCGTGCCGCGCCGCTGACTTTGTTGTAGTCGACGGTGCCGTAGACTTGCGTGCGCTTCGACAGCGCGTACTCGGCGAGCAGCACATACGTGTAACGACGGCCCGAACCGGCATCGCCCGCCTGGGCGTTGATGTTCTTGATGTCGTCGAAATACGCTGCGCCCGTGATCGCGAGGTTCGGCATGGCCTGAATGGTCGTGCCGAGATAGAACGTCATGTCCTTGCGCGGGTTGTCGTCCAGGTTGCCTGTGGCGACGGTGTGTGCCGGATCGTTGAGCGTGCCGTCGAGCCAGCCGCTGCGATCGCGACCGCCCATGTAGCCGACGAACACCTTGGCAATGGAAACGCTATAGATCCCCCCCAGGCCCCACATCTGCTGCACACGCTTGGCAGCATCGCGCGCCTGCTGATATACGCCGGCGATCTGGAACGGACCCATGGCATAGCCCGCACGTGCGCCCCAGTAGTTGCTGGCCGCCATCGTGCCCGGCGTGTTGCCGAAGCCGTAGGTCGCGCCGAGCGACAGGCCGCCGAATGTGCCGGCATAGCTCACAGCGTTGTCTACCCGGCCGCGCGTGATGTTGTACATCCACGAGTTGTTCGCGTAGTTGCCGATCGTGAGCGGATCGAAGTCGCCGTAGACGTTAAACGCCTCGGTGGCCTGACGGCCGATCTTGATTGCACCGTACTGATTCTGCAGGCCGACGAAGGCGTAGCGATCAAACAGTCGCGGACCGTTCGAGAGTTGGCCATTCTGCGGATTGATGCCCGATTCCAGCTGGAAGATCGCCTTGGTGCCGCCGCCGAGGTCTTCCGAGCCCTTGAAGCCGAAACGGCTGTTGGTCACGGCGCCGTTGGTCACTTGCCACAGGGCGTCGTTGTTGGCGTTGGCATTGTTTTGATACCGCACGCTCTGATCCACGATCCCGTAAAGGGTGACAGCGCTTTGGGCGGCAGCGGTGGTGCTGAAGGCGAGGCCGCAAGCGGCCGAGAGGATGGCCAGGCTGGCCGGAATTGCAGACTTCATGGGTCTCCTTTTTTAGTCTTGTAGACGTACTACGGTTTAAAACAGATTCGCTGCTCCTTCCGATATAGGAGGTCGCGAATTCTTCTCGGCACGACAACTGCAATATCCAGAAACGACGCCCGCAGCCGCAATGACAAAGCGGTTCCGGCCCCGGGGCCGAGGGCTATCATATCAACGCAAAAATGGAATTTGCTTGCTATTTATGTCGGACAACTGGCGGTAAGTCGAAGGATCTGCCAGAATCCGTGAAAACTTGACGGATTCTGCCAATGAACCTCGACCTTGCCGATCTGCGCATCCTCCGCCATCTCGAACTCAATGGACGCATCTCCAACCAGGAATTGGCGGATGCCGTTGGCTTGTCGCCATCGGCCTGCCTTCGCCGGGTGAAATTGCTTGAGGATCGCGGGGTGATTTCCGGATACCGTTGCATCGTGGACGCACAGCATATCGGCCTGGAGTTCGAAGCGCTAGTGCAAATTACGCTCCGTCCGGACGTCGATCAATGGCATGAAAAGTTTCTCGCGTGTGTGCAGAACTGGCCGGAAGTGGTGACCGCCCGCATCGTCACCGGCTCGGCGAATTACATCCTGACGGTAAGGGCCCGTAACCTCGCGCATTACTCCGATTTCATCGTGAACGAGCTGTACCGCGCGCCAGCCGTCATGTCGATTCAGTCGAACATTGTGCTAAAGACAATTAAACACACGCAGTCCCTGGTCGATCTCGTCAAACAAAAATAACAAATTATAGAAGATATTAACTAATTCCCGAAAGACGGTTGGGATTTCCCGGAAGAAGAGACGCAGCATGGCAGTGATTACCACCATCGAGGACTTGCGGGTTCTCGCACAGCGGCGAGTGCCGCGTATGTTTTACGAGTATGTCGATTCGGGGTCGTGGACGGAATCCACCTATCGGGCGAATGCGGCGGATTTCGGCGGTATCGGGTTCCGGCAACGCGTTGCCGTGAACATCGAGCATCGAAGCACACGCACGACGATGCTGGGTGAGCCGGTTGCCATGCCGGTGGCGCTGGCGCCCACGGGCATGACCGGCATGCAGCACGCGGACGGCGAGATTCTCGCGGCGCGTGCGGCCGAAGCGTTCGGCGTGCCGTTCACGCTCTCGACCGTGTCGATCTGCTCGATCGAGGACGTGGCGGCGCACACCAAGGCGCCGTTCTGGTTCCAGTTGTATGTTATGCGCGATCGCGATTTCATCGAGCGCCTGATCGACCGTGCCAAGGCGGCAGGATGTTCGGCGCTGATGGTGACAATGGATTTGCAGATCAGCGGTCAACGCCATCGCGACATCAAGAACGGCCTGTCGGCGCCGCCGAAGCTGACGCTGCCGAACATTGCCAACATGATGACCAAGCCGCGCTGGTGCATGGGCATGTTGGGCACTCGGCGCCGCACCTTCGGCAACATCGTTGGCCATGCCAAGGGGGTGGACGACATCGGTTCGCTGGCAGCATGGTCGGCGGCGCAGTTCGACCCGTGCCTGTCGTGGAACGATGTTGAGTGGATCAAGAAGCGTTGGGGTGGCAAGCTCGTGCTCAAGGGCGTGCTCGATCCTGAAGACGCGCGAGCGGCACGCGATACCGGGGCCGACGCGATCGTGGTGAGCAATCACGGCGGGCGTCAGCTTGACGGTGCGATTTCGACGATTCGCGCGTTGCCGGACATCGTGGCGGCGGTGGGGCGTGACACCGAGGTCTGGCTCGATGGCGGTATTCGTTCCGGTCAGGACGTGATCAAGGCGATGGCGCTGGGCGCAAAGGGCACGCTGATCGGGCGCCCGTTCCTCTATGGGTTGGGCGCAATGGGCGAGGCGGGGGTGCGTCGCGCGCTGGAGGTCATTGCAAAGGAGATGGACGTCACGATGGCGCTGACCGGCCGCACGACCATCGACCGTCTCGATCCGTCGATGCTGATTCCGGGCAGCTATCCGACGGGTATCGGTCCGTACCTGCCGGAGCCCGACGGACAGTAATCGGCGCTCTGGAAAGCAAAAAAGCCGCAGCTATCGCGCTGCGGCTTTTTTGTGTCCCTTGAACAAAGGCCGAAGGCCGCGTTGTATCAGGGCAGGCCGTGGCGGGACGATCAATGATGGTGTTTGCGATGACCCCGGTGTTTGCCGCGATAGTGGTCGTCGTCGTGGGCGCTTGAGCGCGACATGTTGCCACCGAGCGCGGCACCCGCGCCGCCGCCAACGGCCGCACCGATCAGGCCGCCCGAACGGCCGCCCATCGCATTGCCTGCCGCCGTACCGGCGCCGCCGCCCAGCGCGCCGCCCAGAATGGCGCCTGTGCGCTCGCGGCGGTTGGACGTTATCGCGCCACCGGCACCGCCGCCCACTGCACCACCCAACACCGCACCGGTGCTGCCGCCAAGCGCGCCGCCTACGGCTGCGCCTGCCACGCCGCCCAGCGCGCCGCCGAGGGCATTGTTCATATCACTGGCCGAAGCCGTCAGGGAAGTGGTTGCAACCACGGCGGTGATCGCCACCATCGGGAAAATTCGCTTGAGCATGAGTCTTGTAGGAGATTCGGATTAACGCGAGGCAAGTATAAAGACGCGTCGCCTTGCCACCGCGTGCCCAATGTTTCGTTTCTCGTAAGACGGGTAACAATATGTTTCATTGCGTGCATTCGCTGTGAGTCGGTTATAGAGACTCGCCATTCGCACGCCGCCGCGACGGCACCTTCATTTCGGCCACATACCGGTACAACTGCGCCGCCGCCGGCGAGAGCGGCCGTGCCTTGCTCCGGATCATGCCAACGCGCCGCGTTACCACCGGATCGACCAGCGGCACACTCGTGAGCAACGGATGATCGCCTCCCGGCATCGCCATCGTTGGCACCGCTGCTACCCCCAGACCCGCTTCCACCAGTCCCAGCATCGTCGTCACATGCTGGGTCTCGCAAATACTTGGCGGGCGCTGCGGCAGTGCGGTCAACGCCTGATCGAGCAGCAACCGGTTGCCCGAGACCTTGCCCACGGTGATGTAGTCGTACTCGTAAAGCTCGCGCCACGTGACCCGTTTCTTGCCCGCAAGCGGGTGATCGCGCCGGCACGCCGCCACGTACCGCTCTTGCAGCAGGAGTTTGAACTCGATGTTCGGCTCCTGACTGCCGATGAAATTCAAGCCGAAATCGGCGTCGCCATTGGCCACGGCGGCAAGCACCTCGTTGGCGCTCGCGTCGAGTACCGAGATGCGAATGCGCGGAAACGCCCGGTGGTATCGCGAGATCACCTGCGGCATGAAGTAGTACGCGGCAGAGGGCACGCAGGCGATGGTTACATGCCCGAGACTCGGCGACGCCACGTCGCGAATGCTCAGAAGCGCGTTGTCCAGATCGTCGAGGATGCGTTCGGCATCGCGCGCAAACGCCCGGCCCACGTTAGTGAGCGCCACGCGCCGCGTGCTGCGCTCGAAGAGCTTGACCCCCAGGGCGTCCTCCAGCTTGTCGATGCGGCGCGAGAGCGCCGGTTGCGAAAGGTGGATCGCTTCGGCTGCGCGGCGAAAACTCGCGAGTTGAGCCACCGCGCGAAAGGCCTGCAAATCGTTCAGATCGAAATTGATCGCCATGACATTGAAGGATAAGAGTCGGGCCGGCGCCGCCAGTGACCCGGGTGTCGTGAACCGGAAATCGCGAAGCGGGCGTTGCCGATTGCCGCACTGTCGACGCGCGGCGCAGAGTGTAGCGTGTTACCGCTCGGTAGGCGCATTAGCATCCTACGATTGATAGCGTGTGTGCATCAATCCTTCCAAAACTTGCAATTCACAACCGGGGAACTTCCGGCGCACCATTGGCGGCTTCAAAAAAGCGTCCACGACGGTTCGACACGTCCCCGGCAGAGACGCAATGCGACGATTCACTGGCGGCTCGACCCCCCGGGCCGCAGGCAACACGGAGACAGCGCATGTCACAGCGCCCCCAAGACGCGGTTTCGCGTCGCCCATCGAAAGCCGGCGCGGTCCTGCGCGTGACTGCCGGCAATTTCCTCGAGCAGTTCGATTTCTTTCTGTTCGGCTTCTACGCCACGCAGATTTCCCACGTCTTCTTCCCGACGGACAGCGAGTTCGCTTCGCTCATGCTGACCTTTGCCGTGTTCGGCGCAGGTTTCCTGATGCGGCCGCTTGGCGCCATTGTGCTTGGCGCGTATATCGATAACGTCGGTCGCCGTAAAGGGCTGGTCACCACGCTGGCCATCATGGCAAGCGGCACCATCCTCATCGCCTTCGTGCCGGGTTACGAAACCCTCGGGTTGGCGGCACCGGTGCTGGTGCTGATTGGTCGGCTGCTGCAAGGGTTCTCGGCCGGTGCCGAACTCGGCGGCGTGTCTGTGTATCTCGCGGAAATCGCCACGCCGGGCCGCAAGGGCTTTTACACGAGCTGGCAGTCGGCGAGTCAGCAGGTGGCCATCGTCGTCTCGGCGGGTCTTGGCTTTGCGCTTTCGCTGACGTTGACCGCGCAACAGATCGCCTCGTGGGGCTGGCGTTTGCCGTTCCTCGTGGGCTGCATGATCGTGCCGGTGATTTTCGCACTGCGCCGCTCGCTCCAGGAGAGCGACGAGTTCAAGCAACGCAAGCGTCATCCGTCGGTCGGCGAAGTGTTCCGCTCGATGGCTGCCAACGCGGGCGTGGTGCTCGGCGGCACGATGCTCGTCGCGCTGACCACCACGGCGTTTTACCTGATCACTGTCTACGCACCGACGTTCGGCAAGAGCGTGCTGCACCTCTCGAGCGCCGACGCGTTGCTCGTGACGCTGTGCGTGGGCGTATCGAACTTCATCTGGTTGCCTATCGGCGGCACGCTCTCCGACCGAATCGGGCGTCGTCCGGTGCTGCTGCTCTTCGCGGGGCTCACCCTGGTGACGGCGTATCCGGTTCTGTCGTTCCTTGTGCAGGCGCCGAGCTTCACGCGCATGCTGGTCGCGCTGCTGTGGCTCTCGTTCCTGTACGGCATGTACAACGGCGCGATGATCCCGGCGCTCACCGAAGTCATGCCGCCGGACGTGCGCGTGGCCGGTTTCTCGCTGGCCTATAGCCTGGCGACGGCGATTTTCGGCGGCTTCACGCCCGCACTGTCGACGTACCTGATTCATGCCACGGGCGACAAGGCTGCGCCGGGCTACTGGATGAGCTTCGCTGCGTTGTGTGCGATCTGCGCGACGCTGGCGCTTTATCGCGGCCGCCCCGGCGGGCAAGGCCGCACCCGTACCGAACTCGCCGCAGGTTAACCAGAATCCAGAGTCAGAGAGGTCGCCATGAAAACACTTTTCTCCCCGGTGCGCGTGAGCGCAGCCCGACGCCTCGTTGCCGCCCTCGGGGCGGGTATCGCGATGACGGCGCTGTTCGCCGCTCCCGCTGTTCACGCGGAAGACCTGCGCGTGATGAACTCCGGCGGCTTCACGGCCGCCTACAAGCTGCTGCTGCCCAAGTTCGAGGCATCGAGCGGCGATCACGTCGATACCGCCTGGGGCCCGTCGATGGGCAAGGCGCCCGAGGCGATTCCGAATCGTCTGGCGCGGGGCGAGTCGGCCGACGTCGTCATCATGGTCGGTTACGCACTCGACGATCTCATCAAGGCGGGCAAGGTGCGTCCCGATTCGCGTGTTGATCTGGCCGACTCGCGTATCGGTGTCGTCGTCAGGGCGGGCGACCCGGTGCCGGACGTCAGCACCCCCGAGACGCTGAAGGCGGCGCTTCTGGCCGCGAAGTCGGTCGCGTATTCCGATAGTGCCAGCGGCGTGTACGTTGAGCGCGAACTCTTTAAGAAGCTTGGCATTGCCGAACAGATGAAGGGCAAAGCGGTGATGGTGCAAAAAACGCCCGTCGCCGAGAAAGTGGCTGCCGGCGACTACGCCTTGGGATTGCAACAGGTGAGCGAGTTGCTGCCGGTCAAGGGCGTTGCGTTCGCGGGCAAGATTCCCGAGTCGCTGCAATCGGTCACGCGTTTCGCCGGCGGCGTGCCGGTGAATGCACCGCATCCCGAAGAAGCGAAGAAGCTGCTGATGTACATGGCAGCCCCCGCCGTCGCGAAGGATGTCGAGTCCACCGGACTCGATCCGCTGGCGCACTGATGATCCCTTTGTCAGTGAAGCAGTGAACTCACGTTTCTCCATTGCCGAGGGGACTTAAATTTCCTCTCGGCAACCTTGGCGGGTTTGACCGACAATGACGTGTCAGACAACGGCGTTGCTTCGAACAACGCCACCGCCAAGGAGAGAGACTCATGGCCCTCGCGCCAGACCTGCCGTCCCTGGCTGCCCGCTCGGATGCAGCCGAAGCCAACACCATGGCGTTCCCCAATGCACAACTGAACGCCATCGTTGCGCTCGATGCGCTTGCGTTATCGGAGGCGATTCGAACGCGTCAGGTCTCGTGCCGCGAGGTCATGCAGGCGTATCTCGCGCACATCGCCCACTACAACCCGGCGGTCAACGCCATTGTGTCCTTGCGCGATGCCGATGCGTTGCTGGCGCAGGCCGACGAGCGCGATCGGCAACTGGCGAACGGTCAGTATCTCGGCTGGATGCACGGCATGCCGCACGCGGTGAAGGATCTGGCCGCCTGTGCCGGGTTTCCAACGCGCAAGGGCTCGCCGCTGACGCCGGAAGCGCCCGACACGCAGGACAGCATCAGCGTTGCGCGTATCCGCGCTGCGGGCGCGATTTTCATCGGCAAGACCAACGTTTCCGAATTCGGCCTGGGGTCGCACAGCTACAACCCGGTCTTCGGTATCACACGTAACGCTTACGACACCACCCGCATTGCAGGCGGCAGCAGCGGCGGGGCGGGCAGCGCGCTGGCGCTGCGCATGCTGCCGGTGGCGGACGGCAGCGACATGATGGGATCGTTGCGCAATCCGGCGGCGTTCGGCAATGTGTACGGCTTTCGGCCGTCGCAGGGCCGTGTGCCGTATGGGCCGACGCCGGAGATCTTCGTCCAGCAACTGAGCACCGAAGGGCCGATGGGCCGCACGGTCGCCGATGTTGCCCAATTGCTCGCTACGCAGGCTGGATACGATGCGCGCAGTCCGCTGTCGCTGGCTCACGAGCCGCCGCCGTTCGCGAGCGCGCTACCGCGCGAGGTCAAGGGGATGAAGCTGGGCTGGCTCGGCGACTACGGGGGCCATCTGCCCATGGAGGACGGCGTGATGGCGCTGTGCGAGGCGTCGCTGCATGATTTCACGGCAATGGGGTGCGAAGTGGAGGCATGCGTGCCGGACTTCGCGCCCGACCGGTTGTGGCAGACGTGGCTGACGCTGCGTCACTGGCTCGTGAACGGTTCGCTGGGAGAGATGTACGCCGATCCTGCGCGTCGCGACAAGCTCAAGCCGGAAGCGCAATGGGAAGTCGAGGGTGGCAATGCGTTGCGCGCTGCCGATGTATTTCGCGCCTCTGTCGATCGCAGCGAGTGGTACCGCTCGCTGGCACGGTTGTTCGAGCGTTACGACTTTCTGTTGCTGCCCTCGGCGCAGGTATTTCCGTTCGACGCGGAAACGCACTGGCCCACGTCGGTGGCGGGCAAACCGATGGACACCTATCACCGGTGGATGGAAGTTGTGATCGGGCCGACGCTGGCCGGGTTGCCGGCGATCAGTGTGCCGGTCGGATTCGACGCGCGCGGTTTGCCGATGGGGCTCCAAATCATTGGGCCGGCGCAAGCGGATCTCGCGGTGCTGCAACTTGCGCACGCCCATGAGCAGCAAACGCAGTGGGTGCGCCGCTATCTGCCGCCGATGCTCTCGGGCAGTGCGCGGGCCTGACATTTCGGCTCGGCCGCGCGGTCGAAATGACGAAGTCCCGGCTTAGCGGGTACGTGCCGCCCGCGCCTGAGCGCGCAGCGGCCGTAGCAATTCACCTAGCGCGTTGTGGTCGATTTCGTGCATGAGCGCAAGCAGACGGCCGATCTCTCCCGGGGGAAATCCCTCGCGGGCGAACCAGCTCAGGTAGTTGCCCGGCAGGTCGGCGATGTAGGTGCCCTTGTGTTTGCCGAAGGGCATGGGCGTCGTGACGAGGCGCATCAGCGCATCGGCGTCGAAGTCGAGCATGACGAAGGGCGCGGCGTGAGACGCACGCGAGTAAGACAGAAAGCATCACGCTATCACACGCAGCCTTCGCCGCGCTGGCATCGGATCGCCGTCGGTCTTCCATGGGCACGCTGCGAACGAAAATGCGCTCCTGCCTGCATTCCACTTTTCGGGTCACGCCATGACTGAGCCTCGCCTGACATTCCTCGACCAGACAGCGTGGGAAAACTGGTTGACGCAGAACGGAAAGACACCGACCGGGGTATGGCTGCGCCTTGCCAAAAAGGGCAAAGGGCAGCCGACCTTGACTTACGAACAGGCGCTGGAAAGTGCGCTTTGTCACGGCTGGATCGACGGTCAAAAGCAGGCGGAAGATGACGAATACTGGTTGCAGCGCTTTACACCGCGTTCAGCAAAGAGTCTCTGGTCCAAGCTCAACAAAAAACGGGCTGAAGCGCTGATCGCCGCAGGCAGAATGCATCCTGCCGGCATGCAAGAAATCGAGCAAGCCAAGGCGGATGGCCGCTGGGAGGCCGCCTATACGTCTGCCAGTAACTCGGTCGTGCCGCACGACCTGCAAGCGGCACTGGATGCCAACCCCAAGGCCAGTGCGTTTTTTGCGACGCTGAACAGCCGTAACCGGTACGCGATCCTGTTTCGGATACAGAACGCCAAAAAGCCCGAAACACGGTTGCGCAAGATCGAGGAATTTATCGGCATGCTCAATCGCGGCGAAACGCTTCATCCCTAGACCGGGGAGGGCGGCAGCCACCGAAGTCGCCGCCCGCCGCCTTGCCAAAGGCGCGCTTAACCCTTACCCCCGCGACGTCAGCAATTGCCAGCCGGCCGTGCCGAATACCACGGCGAGGCAACCGTCGAGCCAGCGCCGGATACGCAGATAGACGCGTCGCGCCGTGCGTGTGGAGAACAGCATCGCGTAGCCGCAGAACACGGTCAGCCCGATGACCACACAACCGGGCACGACCGCGAGGGGCATGGCCCCATCGGGAGTCGACGATAGTGCGACGACGGACACCCATCCCAGCACCGCCTTCGGGTTAGTGAGATGCATCAACGTGCCGCGCAGGTACAGCCGTTTGAGCGACAGCGTGCCGCCGCCATCTGTGGGGGCCGACTGTGTGGTGCGCGTCGGGCGTAGCGCAGATCGCCCCGACTTGAGTGCCAACCACATCAGGTAGACCCCACCGAAGAGTTTGATGGCGATGAGGAACTGTGCGTAGGCGAGCAGGGTGGCGGCAATGCCGAGCATGGCGACCGTTGCCCAGAACAGTGAGCCGGACATGACACCCAGCGCGAACGTCAGCGCCGGTTTGCGGCCATGATTCGTCGCGATGGACATGATCGCCAGATTGCTCGGCCCCGGGCTGGCCGCGCCGATGAAGTAGGCGGTGTAGGCAAGCAACAGATGCGTTGAGAACGTGGCGCTGACGAGCATGGCGAACCTCGTGCCGGAAGGCGGGGAATTTTGCGAGTGTCGGCGCGTGCGAGGTGCGGCGCCATAGACAGTTCGTCAATTTCCGACCGAGCCAGTTGCCGGCGGCTGGCGGCTGGCGGCCGGCCGCCAGCGATTCCCCTGGCCCTCCGGCCAGAACGGTCGTGCCCGCCCTCGGCTGCCTCAGACCTTGATCGGGAAACGCCGGTCGAACGTTGTCTTCACGTCGAGCGGCTGCCTGAGCAAGCCAACTTGCGAATAGAAGTCGGCCGTCCGTTGTTGCTCGGCAACGAGGGCGTCGTCGATGTTGCGCCATTTCGTGGCGCGTCGCGAAAACTGTAGCTTCGCCGCCTCGGGCGGAATGCCGATAATGCGCGCCATGGCGGCAGAAAAGGCGTCGACATGCTGATACGACCAGACCTGGGCCCGCACCACGCGCGCCAGAAAGTCGCGCAGGACTTCGTGCTTGCCCGCGATGGCCGCGTCGGTGGCCGCCAGATAGCTCAACCCCGACCAGAGCCCCCGGCCGTTCACGAGCACGCGCCCGCGCCCGGTCGTCTCCGCGACCGCCGTGTAGGGCTCCCAGGTGGCCCACGCGTCAACCGAGCCGCTGGCCAGCGCGGTGATGGTGTCGGCAGGCGGCAGGAAGCGGAAGTTGACGTCGCCCGGGGCCAGACCGGCGGCCGTGAGCGCCTTGAGCGTGACGAAGTGGCCGATGGAGCCGCGCGTCGTACCGATGTTCTTGCCCTTGAGATCGGCTGCGGTGCGAAGCGTGGCGTCTGGACGCACAATCACGGCGGTGCCATACGCATCGGAGCGATTGGCCCCGATGATCTTGATCGCCGCGCCGGCCGACAGCGCGAAGATTACCGGCGCGTCGCCGATCGGGCCGCAATCCACCGCTCCCGCATTGAGCGCTTCGGCCAGCGGCGCGGCGGCGGGGAATTCGGTCCACTGAATGTCGTAAGGCAACTGCCTGAGTTCGTCTGCCGCTTCGAGCAGCGCGCGCAGCCCGCCCTTCTGGTCACCGGCCTTGAGGAGCAGACGGCCGGATTGCGCGTAGGAAACGCCGGGCTGCGCGAGTGTGGTCAGCGCACCCGCTGCACTTGAAGTGGTGACGTACTGGAGAAATCGGCGTCGGGAAATCGTCATGATGAATGCCTGTGGTGGAACGAAATAGAGGGGGATGCCGGGCGCGGACAATCGGCTAGTGCACGAAGCCGCCTTTGATGAAGCGCACGGGATCGTCGTCCATTTGGCGCAACGTCGCGGTGAGCGGGTCGGCACGGAGGGTGGCCTGCCCCGGATCGGACAGCGCGGTCGAGGTCGTGCACATCAGGCCGCCGTCGGCCCAGCCCCGGCGTCCGGCGGGGGCGAGCGCTCGTAGCCAGCCGTTGCGGTCGGCCAGCCATTCGGTGCCCGCCAGGCTCGACGGCGATGTCCCGGCAATCTGCGCGAAGACCTGCCATGCCTCTGCGCTATCGGCCACACAATCCGCTCGCGTACCGAACAGTGGGGTGACGTTATTCGCGTTGGCCGCCGCTCCGCGATCCGAGGGGCGGGCCGCTACCTTGCGAATGACAGAGGCTTCGCGCGTTGGCGGGCCATTTCGCGCCACCAGTAGCGTGAGAAAGCGTGGGTCTTCAAACGGTGGCGGATGGTCGGCGTCCACCGCGACGACGCGCACCCGCTGATTGCCGCGCCACGCAGCGACATTCCGGATGGGACTACTGGCGCATTTCACCGCGACGGAGGGGAGTGCGATCGGTACAGGCCAACTGCCCCCCGCGGCCATGCCCGCCGACGCGGAGAGCACGCGCATGTAGTCGAGCGCAGCCCAGATCTCGCGGTCGCTCAGCCGCCCGGCGAAACCGGGCATGGTCACCCCCTGAGCGTCTCGCATGCCGTACAGCACATGCCAGAACAGTTCGCCGTCGGCGCGGCGGCTCAGCAGCGCGCTCGCCATGGTCGGCGGCCAGCGATGCAAAGTGGCGGCCAACGGACCTTCGCCGCGTCCGTCCGTGCCGTGACACGCAACGCACTGCGCCGCGTACACGCGCGAGCCTCGCGCGATGCTCTCTACGGTGAAGCCCGTCGGACTCGTATGAAAACTGGTCGGCACGGCGGCGCTCAGCCAGAGCGATGGCGACGGCCACGGGGCCAGCGCCAGCGCACCGGCGGCGGTGGCGAGCAGCCAGCGCCATGCCCGCCGCCAGCACAGCGCCAGTAGCGCGCAGGCAAGCGCAAATGCAATGGCCGCGAGCATCCAGGCGAACTGACGGGCGAGGGCGACGTCGATGACGAGGTTTTCCCCGGCAATGCGCACGTCCCAAGGCCATGCGGGGGCGCCGTGCGAGTCGTCGGTGATGCCGAGCGCATAGAGTGTGCTCAGCCAGGCGGACTGCACGAACTGGAGGGCTTGCAGCAGGGCGTTGAGCCAGAGATGCGAGGGGGGCGACGTCATCGGGCTCGCTCCGCGCGAAAGCGGCCCGATGACGGCCGGTACGTCCACTTCATCTGCTTCGTGACATCGCGATCCACACGTTCCGCACGTTCCACACTTTCCACACGATTACCAGCTTGCATCGAGTCCCAGATGTCGGAGCGCTTCGTGGCGCAGTTCGGTAATACGCGGGTCGCCGCGATGACGCGGATAGGGGAGATCGACGCGCAGTTCCGCCACGATCTTTGCCGGACGCGGACTGAACACGATCACGCGCTGTGCCAGGAAGAGGGCTTCCTCCACGTCGTGCGTGACGAGCAGCGCGGAGAAGCCGGCGCGTTGCCACAACTCGACCAACTCGCTTTGCATCGCCAATCGCGTGAGCGAATCGAGCTTACCGAGCGGCTCGTCGAGCACCAGCAGGCGAGGATCGTTGACGAGGGCACGCGCGAGCGCTACGCGTTGCGCCATGCCGCCGGAGAGTTGATGCGGAAAGGCGTCGGCGAACTCGGCGAGACCTACGCGAGCCAGCGCTGCATCGACCCGGTGGCGCTCCTTGCCGAGTACACCACGCGCTTGCAGGCCGAGCGCGACGTTATCGCGCACGCGCCGCCACGGGTAAAGCGTGGGGTCCTGAAACACTACGATGCGCGACGGATCGGGTCGCGTAATCGCGGTACCGTCCTGCGTGATCGTGCCGCGCGTTGCCGTCTCCAGCCCCGCCACGAGGCGCAGCAATGTGGACTTGCCGCAGCCGCTCGGCCCGAGCAACGCCACGAACTCGCCCGGGGCAACGCTCAGATTCACGTCGTCTAGCACCTGCAAGGGCGCCTGACGCGTGCCAAACCAGTGGTCGACGCC
Source organism: Pandoraea apista (assembly GCF_001465595.2). Lineage (NCBI taxonomy): Bacteria > Pseudomonadati > Pseudomonadota > Betaproteobacteria > Burkholderiales > Burkholderiaceae > Pandoraea > Pandoraea apista. The sequence goes on from NZ_CP013481.2 coordinate 1,651,182, forward strand.
GCGAATATCGATCCGTGCGCCGGTGTCGTTCGCGGAGGCAGAGGCGCCGTTGCCGGTGAGAGACGCCGCAGCATCCGCATACGGCGGGTCGAGCCGCTCCAGCGTTGGGGAAGACGTTGCGGCGCTTACCATTTGACGGTTCCTTTCTGCCATGCGAGCGCGCGGTCACGCACGGTGAAGAGCAGGGTGATGACGCCGGAGAACAGCAACGCCATGACGATCAGGGCGGCGTACATATTCACGTAAGAGGCCCAGCCCTGCGCCCATGTGAGGTACCAGCCGAGACCGGACTTTACGCCCATCATTTCGGCGGTCACGAGGACTGAGAACGAGGCGCCAAGCCCCATGAACAGACCGACGAAAACGTTGGGCAACGCAGCGGGTATCGCCACACGCAGCACCAGAAACGCATCGGACGCCCCGAGCGTGCGTGCCACGTCGTAATAGCTCTTGTTCACCCCTGCAACGCCTGACCACGTCAGGACAGCGACCGGAAATGCCGTCGACAGGGCAATGAGGAAAGCGGCGGCGGAGTAGCTCGACGGGAAGAAGTAGAACGTGAGCGGCAACAGGGCAGTGGCCGGCACAGGGCCCAGCACGCGCAACACCGGATGCACCCAATAGCCGATCGCGCGCGACCAGCCGATGGACACGCCGATCAGGAAGCCCGCAATGGCGCCCAGCCCAAAGCCGATACCCAGCAGCTTGAGCGTGTTCGCGGCGCTGTCGCCGAGGCGTTGCCAGTCGTCGGTATAGACCTCGATGAGGGCTTGCGGCGGGGCGAAGAACGGTGTGGGCAGCGAGCCGGTCTTCGCGGTGAGGATTTCCCAGGCGCCCAGCACGAGCGCCATTGCCACGAGCCACGGTCCGGCGCCCGTGAGCGCTTCGCGCAGACGCAGCAATGGCGGCGTGGCTCGACCCGCGACTGACAGCACTGCGAGCAGCGCGGCGACGACCAGTGCCAACACGCCCAGCTCGTCGGTAAAGGCCCAGTCGGAGAAGCCCACGACCTTGTTGGGCCAGCGCAGCGTGAGCGTGCCGAAGGCGGCCCACGCCAGCGCGGCGGCGAATCCGGTGCCCCATAGCGCCGGTGTGCGCGGCGCGGCGAAAAGCTGATCGATTTCCGTCTCGTCGAAGCGGGGTAGGGGGACGGGCACCGACGCGCGCAGCGTCGTGCCTTCCGCTTGTTCTGCGAGTTCCAGCGCCCCGGCGGGGGAGGCCCCGCGCAGTGCAGCGTTATCGAGAATGGCACTCATGGTCGTTTATCCCAGGACATTGGCGTAGACGTGCTGCGCCAGTTTCTGCGGATCGGTGCTCTTTTTGAGCACACCGATGCGGCGGAAGTCGTCGGCGAAGAAGGCGATTTCATCGCGCAGGTCTGTGCCGGTCGGATGGTGCGAATAGGTGAGCGTGGCGTACAGCTTGCGCAAATCCTCGGGGCTGATCTTCGGCGAGTACTTGGCGAAGATCTTCGCGGCCTCGTTCGGGTTCTCGTTGACGAACTCCGTGGCTTGCACGATCGAGCGCGCGAGTGCGCTTGCTGCCGCGCGGTCATTGCGCACCAGTTCCCCGCGCGCGCCGATCACGCAGCACACCTTGCGGGCGTATTCGCCGCTCAGGTTGGTGGCCAGTTCGACGTAGGCGCCGTTGGTGCGCTTCTCGAGCAGGTACAGATTCGGATCGCCATCGGCAATCGCCTGAATCTCGCCCTTGTCGACGGCAACGCCGAGCAGGTCGGCCGGGTATTGACGCCAGGTAATGTCGCGATCGGCGTCGATGCCGTTCTTCGCGAGCAGGATCTGGAAGAAGTGTTTGCCCGGCGCCGCGAGGTCAGACACGCCGATGGTCTTGCCCTTGAGCGCGGCGAGCGAGGTCACGCCAGCAGCCTTCGCGCCGAGCAGGCGCACGCAACCCCCGTGCGAGCTGCCGATAATCTTCACGTCGAAACCGGCTTCGAGCGGCTTGAGCCAGCGGTGGATCATGCCGACGGCGGCATCGGCCTTGCCCGTGGCGATCGATTCGAGCAGTTGGTCGGTCGAGCCGCTGTAATTGATGAGGTCGACTTGCAGGCCGTTTTTCTCGAAGAAACCACGCTCTTGAGCGGCGACGATGGGCGTCAGGCAAAACGAGTTTTGATTCCACGCGAACGTGAGCTTGCGCGGTTGCGACCAGGCCCGGCGTCCGAGCAAGAGCGCAGGGGCGGCCAGTGCAGCGGCCGTGCCTGCCCGCAGTATCTTGCGGCGCCCCGTGTGAACTTCACTTGGCGTCGTAACTTCCGGTCCGTTGGCGGTGTGACGAAACTTCATGGATACGACTCCCCTGTTGATTTTTGATGGTCGTGGTCGGTTGGTTGAAAGGCGGGGCGTGCCCCGCAACGTCAATCCGTCAGTCGAGCAGATCCGGTTCGGCGGCGACGAGTCCTTCGTAGAGGCTTTCGAACGAGTACAGCGCGCCCTCCGGGCCGCCGACCTGACTGTGCGTGTGGCGCGCGGTCGCGTCGTCGATCGGCTGCGGCGTGCCTGCGGCTTCGGCAAGCAATTGGGTGTGGGCGGCGTTCTCCAGCGCGATGTACCACCAGGCGGCGGCTTCGACGCTTGGGCCGGCGGTGAGAATGCCGTGGTTTTTCAGAATGACGCCCTTGACCGTGCCGCTGCCGTCGGGCTTGTTCAGCGCGTGGGCGATACGGTTGCCCTCGCTGTCGTCGACCACCATGCCGGTGAAATCGTCAAACAGGGCGTGGTCTTCGAAGAAGCCGCACGAATCCTGCGTGAGCGGATCGAGCGGTCGTCCGAGCGTCGACCACGCCTTGCCGTAGGTCGAATGCGTGTGTGCAGCCGCAACGAGATGCGGATGCGCTTCATGGATGGCCGCATGAATCGCGAACGCCGCCTTGTTAAGCGGCCGGTCGCCCACCACCGTCTCGCCTTGGGCATTGACGAGCAGCAGATCGGAGACCTTGATGCGCGAGAAGTGCACGCCTAGCGGATTGACCCAGAAGTGATCGGTCAGCTCGGGATCGCGGGCGGTGATGTGCCCGGCCAGTCCGAGGTCGAAACCGTGTCGCGCGAAGATGCGGAAGGCCGCGGCCAGACGTGTCTGGCGGTGGCGGCGTTCGGCCAGCACGTCGTTGCGCACGGGCGGCGGGTCGAACCAGAAGCGCTGCTGCGGCGCGGCGTTCAGTACCAGCCCGGTCGGCGTGGTGCGAGTTGGGGCGGGGACAGGCGTGGGGTTGGACGTCGAACGTCCGAACGCGTGGGTGTCAACGGGCAGAACGGCAGCCATGAGTCTCTCTCCTGAATCAGGCCGCGCGGCGCGTGGCGTCGTTTTGACGATCGCGTTCGGCCACGAGCGCGCGCAGACGCGGAATCAGCTCACGGCCATAGTCGATGGCGTCGCCCAGCGGATCGAAGCCGCGAATGAGGAACGTGGTCACACCGAGGTCGTAGTAATCGAGCAGCGCGTCGGCGACTTGCTCGGGCGTGCCCACGAGTGCCGTGGAGTTCGAGCGTCCGCCGATGAGCTTGGCGATCTCGGTCCATAGCACCTTGTCGAGGCGCGCCCCCTTGTCGGCGGCGGCGAGCAGACGTCGTGCGCCTTCGCTTTGCAGCGCCGAGCCCTGCGGCAGGCCAGCGGCCTCGCGAATGGCCCTGGCTTGCGCGAGGATCTGGTCGGCGCGTGCCCAGGCTTTCGCTTCGGTCTCGGCGAGAATCGGGCGGAACGACACCGAGAAGCGCGGCACGCGACCGTGCACCGCAGCCGCGGCCCGCACGCGTGTGGTGATATCGCGTACCTGATCGAGCGATTCGCCCCACAACGCATAGATATCGGCGTGCTTGGCGGCGACTTCCAGGGCGGCGTCCGAGGCCCCGCCGAAGAAGATCGGGACATGCGGCTGCTGCACCGGTTTGACCTCCGAGAAGCCTTGCGTGAAGCGGTAATACTTGCCCGCGTGATCGAACGGGCGATCTTCCGTCCAGAGGCGTCGCAGAATGCTCAGATACTCGTCGGTACGCGCGTAGCGCTCGTCATGAGAGAGATAGTCGCCGTCGCGTTGCTGTTCGGCGTCGGAGCCGCCCGAGATGAAATGAACGCCGAGACGGCCGCCGCTGAACTGGTCGAGCGTGGCGATCTGACGCGCGGCCAGCGTCGGTGCAACGAAGCCCGGACGATGCGCGAGCATGAAGTGGATGTTCTCGGTCACGGTTGTCGCGTAGGCGATCGTGAGCGTGGCCGAGGGGCTGGTGGAGTGATGCGGCACCAGGATCCGGTCGAAGCCGGACTGCTCGTGAGCGCGGGCGAAGTTGCGCACATAGTCGCGGTCGACGGCCGGGCCTTTTTGCGGATGAATTTCGGATTGCTTACTGCTTTGAATCATGCCGATGATTTCGACGCTCATGAACGCTCTCCTTGTGTGGGGCTGGGGACGCGTGCACGGCGACATGGGTCGGTTTGCGCTACACGCCCATCGATCGGTAACAGACGGTGAACGGGAGTGAGCCTACGCAAACAATTGGCGGCCGTTAAATAATCATTTCCGCAAAGATTATTCGATATGGATGGTTGGGCGAGGCCCCACCGCGCCTTACGCTATGGGCACTGCGTAAGACGGCGCGTTCTGCGCCTAACGCGTATTTGCTTATTCCAAAAGTCATGTCTTCACTTGGCCAATCGACGTTGCTGTCCGGCGCGTTGCCGTCGGCGAACCCGGCGCCGTCCGGGGCGGTGCTACCCTTGCCTCGGGCCGAGGGCCCGGCACGCCTCGCACAACTGGACGCCTTGCTGCCCCCCATCACGCGCGTGCTCGCCGAGCGCGCGGCGGCGCTCGACCGCGAGGCACGCTTCCCGTTCGAGAACTTCGCGCTATTGCATCGCCACGGGCTGATCGCAGAGATCGTGCCGCGTGCGCACGGCGGCGGCGGGGGCGGACTGGCGGTGGCGCGGCGTATCGTCGGCGCGATTGCGGCGGGCGAATCGGCGACCGCGCTCGTGTTGACGATGACCTACCTTCAGCATCGCTCGCTTGTACGTACGAGCACGCACTGGCCCGAGGCGCAGCGCCATGCCGTGTTCGACAGTGCCGTGCGCGACGGGGCGCTGATCAACGCGCTGCGTGTCGAGCCCGATCTGGGCACGCCTGCCCGGGGCGGTTTGCCGTCGACCATTGCGCGGCGCACCGAATCGGGTTGGCGGTTGTCCGGCCGCAAGCGCTATTGCACCGGCATTCCGGCGCTGCGTTGGCTCTCGGTCTGGGCGAGAACCGATGAACCGGAGCCCCGGGTCGGGGTGTTTCTGGTGCCGCGTCCCGATGGTTCGCAAGCCTCGCCCGATCGACAGGGGATTCGTGTCATTCAGAACTGGGATCACCTTGGATTGCGCGCGTCTGGGAGTCATGAAGTCGTACTCGAAGAGATCGACCTGCCGTTCGGCAATGCGGTCGACATTCGTTTGCCGCACGAGTGGGCGCCGGCGGGCATCGGTCAGCGCGATAACGACGCCCATATCGAACAACAGGCGTGGATGAGCGTCTTGCTCGGCACGCTTTACGACGCGGTGGCGCGCGCTGGTGCCGATTGGCTCGTGACATTCCTGAACACGCGTGTGCCGGGCAATCTCGGGGCGTCGCTCGCCACCGTGCCGCGTATTCAGGAGACGGTGGGGGAAATCGCCACGTTGCTGCACGTCAATCAGCGATTGCTCGACGCGGCGGCGGCGTCGGCGGACGACGGTGAGCCGGATGACGACATTGCCAGCGGTGCGCTAAAGTTCACGGTAACGGGCAATGCCATTCGGGTTCTCGAACTCGCTTTGCAGCTCTCGGGCAATCACGGGCTTTCACGCAACAATCCGCTTGAGCGTTACCACCGCGACGTGCTGTGCAGCCGCATTCACACGCCGCAAAATGACACCATTCTGGGCGCTGCCGGCCGGCGGGCGCTCGCTGCTTTCCGGGAATCCGTATGACCGCAGTTTTGGATGGCATCGCCCTTTCCAGCGATTTGCCCGAACACGATTACGAAGCGCTCGATCCGTTGCGCAACTTTGTCGCCGCGTTTTCGAGGCTGCTGGAGCGTCGTCCGCATGAGACGACATTGCTCGAAGAGGGGGCAGGGCTGCTCGCCCAGCTGGTCGCACGGGACGACTGGCTACCCGAGGCGTTTGCCACCCCGCATCCCGAGCATTATCAGCAGTACCTCCTGCATTGCGATTCGGCGCAGCGTTTTTCCATCGTGAGTTTCGTGTGGGGGCCGGGCCAGCGCACGCCGATTCACGATCACACCGTTTGGGGCCTGATCGGCATGCTGCGCGGGGCCGAGGATTCACAGCCTTACGTGCTCGATGCAAAGGGGGTGCCGGTCATCGCGGGAGAGCCGGTGCGTTTGTCGCCGGGCGACGTGGAGGTGCTCTCGCCGCGTTTGGGAGATATTCACCGTGTGACCAACGCGTATGCCGACCGCGTGTCGGTAAGCATTCACGTATATGGCGCGAACATTGGTGCAGTGCATCGCAGCGTGTTCACCGAGGTGGGCGAGCGCAAGGGTTTTGTCTCCGGCTACGCCAATGCGCAGTTGCCGAACCCGTGGGGCCGGGCGGTCCAGCGCGTCTGAGACGCGCGACCCCGTGAGCCGCGCAGCGCATGTCGCGGCGCACCACGTTGTGCGGCGCGCGTGCGGGTGCCTTCTGCCACAATGGCCGTCTGCCTGTGCATGCGGGATAGCCCGCTACGCCGACACTCGATACCGAAGCTACGTTTGACGAATTCAAGGAACCACCGTGTCCGTTCACTCGACCGATGCGCCGTCGCAGACGGCTGATCAGGCGCCAGCCGCCGCAGATTTCACCTTCCCCGAACTCAGCTTTGCCGACGTGCGTGCCGCGTTGCTCGCGCGTGAAGAAATCGCGTTGCTCGACGTACGCGAAGAAGATCCGTTCGCGCAGGCACATCCGTTATGGGCAGCGAATCTTCCGCTATCGCGAGTGGAGATCGAAGCGTGGGCGCGTATTCCGCGACGCGATACGCGCATCGTCGTGTATGGCGAGTACGACGGTCGCGATCTCGCGCCGCTTGCTGCCGGCGTGTTGCGCAAACTCGGCTACACCGACGTCAGCCTGCTTGCGGGCGGGCTCGACGGCTGGATCGCCGCTGGCGGCGAAGTGTTCCGCGACGTCAACGTGCCCAGCAAGGCGTTTGGCGAGTGGGTCGAGGGATTGCGCCATACGCCGTCGCTATCGGCACAGGAGGTGCAGGCATTGCTCGACGCAGAGGCCGACGTCGTCGTAGTCGACGCCCGACGCTTCGACGAATACCAGACCATGAACATACCGGGTTCCATCAGTGTGCCCGGTGCCGAACTCGTGCTGCGTGTTCGCGAACTGGCACCCGACCCGGCGACGCGCGTGATCGTCAACTGTGCCGGACGCACGCGGAGCATCATCGGCACGCAATCGCTCGTCAATGCCGGTCTGCCGAATCCGGTGGCGGCCCTGCGAAACGGCACGATCGGCTGGACATTGGCCGGACAGACCCTCGAGCGCGGGGCGGATCGGCGTCACCCCGCGACCGTACGCGAGGCGACGCTGGCCGTTGCGCGAGAAGGGGCGAGAGCCGTTGCCGACCGGGCGGGCGTGCGCCGTATCGCGCTGGCCGACGTGCCTTCGCTGAATGCGCCGGGGCGCACCGTATATCGCTTCGACGTACGAACGCCGGAAGAGTATGCGGCGGGACACTTGCCCGACTTTGCCAGCGCACCCGGCGGGCAGCTCGTACAGGAGACCGACCATCAGGCGCCGGTGCGCGGCGCGTGGATCGTGCTGGCGGACGACGACGGCGTGCGTGCCGACATGACCGGTTCGTGGCTGGCGCAGATGGGGTGGACCGTGTACGTGGTTGAGCCCCACCCTGCCGAGGCGCGCAGTGCGCAGGGCGGATGGCCGTTGCATACACCGTGTGCGCCCGAAGTGGCGAGCGTCTCGCCTGCGTTGCTGGCGCGATGGCTCGACGAAGCACGGCCGGGGCAGATCGCAGTGCTCGACTTCACCTCGGGAGTCAACTACGTCAAGCGCCACATTCCGGGGGCGTGGTTCGTCATTCGTGCGCGGCTGGCCGAAGCGTTGCACAAGATCGGGCCGGCACAGCGTTACGTGCTGACCTGCGGATCGAGCCTGCTCGCGCGCTTTGCGGCTGCCGATCTGCGGCGTCTGACCGATGCCGAGATCGTGGTGCTCGACGGCGGCACACAGGCGTGGATCAACGCCGGCCTGCCGCTCGCCTCGGGAGAGACGCATCTGGCCAGCGTGCGCGACGATCGGTATCGTCGTCCGTACGAGGGCACCGATAATGCGGCCGAAGCCATGCAGGCCTATCTCGACTGGGAGTTTGGGCTCGTCGATCAACTCCATCGCGATGGGACGCATCACTTTCAGGTCGTCTGACGCACGCGGGGCAGCGACAACGAGACACCGGGGCGATGCGAGTCGCGTTTGCGCTGCCGTCCTTGCGGGCAGACGTGGCATACTCCCCAACTTCTGGCGCAGTCGCCCGACTCGCGATGTGAACCTGCTCACAGGCATGCGGGGCCGGGGCGGCGGCCGACCTGCTTTCGATTCGATCATGCCATTGCAGCGCTTCATTGCCCGCCGACTGGGGGCGCTTACCGAGCCCAGCACCCGTATTCCTTACGCGTGGGTGTACCACGAGCCCGACGTCTTCATGCAGCGCACCTCGTCGCTGAGCGTTGCCAAAAAATATCTGCATCGGCGCTTGCGTCTTGCCATGAGCGGGCAGTCGAGCCGTGAAGTGCGTCATGTGGCCCCGAACGCGCGCGTGCTGTGGATCTATGGCGGCAAGGCGTCGGTGGGCGATGCCGTGATGGACATGTCCGGCCGGGCGCTTCTACGTGGGCGCGAAGGGCCTGTCGATCTCTTGATAACACCTGGGCTCAAGGCCGTGTTCGAGGGCGACGACATCTTTCGTCACGTTTACGACGATCCTGCGAGTGTGAATCCGGGCGATTACGACGTCGTCGTATTGCAGGAATTCAACTATCCGACACTGCGGCTCAAGCGTAAGTTCTTTCCGTCGTTGCCGTTCGCCTGCCTGTTCCGCTTCTTCCACGGGCCTGACCGTAACCAGACTCAGTTCAGCCTTGCGGCTGTCAACGACGTCTTCTCGCTGGGGCTTGCACCGGACGATCTGTTTGTTCGCGCGAAACCGTATCTGCGAGCCGAGTCCGAGGTGCCTGCGGCCATAGCGCAGCAGTTGCCCGGGGGGCCGTACCTTGTTCTTGCGATGGGGGGAGTCGAGCCGCGCCGCACCTATGCGCACTGGCGTGAATTCCTGCAAGCCTACGACATTGCGTATCAACCGGGGATGCCGGCGGGTATCGTGTTGCTGGGATCGGGCAACGGTGCCGAGGCGGCGAAGGCGTTGATGACGGCGACATTCGTGAATCTGACATTGACGTCATTTGTTGGCCAGTTGACGTTGCGGGATGCGAAGCGCGTGATTGCCAACGCCTCGCTTTTCGTGGGGGCCGACGGCGGCTTGATGCATGTCGCGCATACGACACCGACGCCGAGCGTGACTCTCTTCGCGAAGGCGGAGCCTCCCTATTTGCGGTTGACGCCGCAGTGCCAGTCGACGCCATTGCAGACCGACTCCGACGTGAGTGCGGTCGATCCGTCGGCGTTGGCCGAGACAGTCATAGCGGCCTTGGCGTCGACGCCGCCGCGTTTGCGCTAGGCCGACTTCGGCGGCACCTCTCATCCCGCCCTATACCCGGCAGAGATTCAATCCGAGGTGATGGGGTTGGCTTTGATTGCTGCGCGGATGAGGGTAGTGAGGGCGTTTTCGTTGACGGTATCGCCGGGATGAAAATCGATGGCGCGGCGAGTATTGCCGTCGAGGCTGGCGTTAAAGAGGTGGGAGGGATCGGGAAGCGAGGCGCCTTTGGCGAACGTGAGTTTCACGGTGGCCTTATAAGTTTCGCCGGTGCAGAGAATGCCATTACAGGACCAGACGGGGACACGCCATTTCCATTCCTCGACGATATCGGGGGAGGCGTGGGTAATGATAGAGCGGAGTTGTGCGAGGAGGGAGCCGCGCCAGTCGTTGAGTTCGGCGATGCGTTCGTCGATAAGGGCGGTGGCGTTGGGGGCGTCGGGAGTGGCCTTCTTCATACGGGAGAGTCTCCGCAAGCATGGGCAGACACGGGGTACGAGAATTGCCATTGTAGCGAGGAAAGAGGATTCCGCGAGGGGTGAGCCGAGGGGGAAAGAGACGGATCGGGGCCCCTTTCCGAATCGAGTTGGGTTTATGTCTGAGAGTCGGAAAGGGGCCTCGGTCCGTCGGGGAGGTGCTGCTGAGGTGGGCAGCAGGTCTGAGCCGGGCAGCAGGTCTGAGCCGGGCAGCAGGTCTGAGGTGGGCAGCAGGTCTGAGCCGGACAGCAGTTCTGAGGCGAGGCAGGGGGAGGCGGCGGCAGGTTGGTTAGCGGGTTAGCCGATGAGCCAACCCGCGACGAAGGGCGCCAATCCCTGCGATTCAGAATGCGGCGCTATAGATGGCGAAAGCGTCTGCCTCGGAGACTTCCCGAGGGTTATTCACGAGCAGGCGGGTTTGGAGCATGGCGTCGCTGGCCATGCGGGCGATGTCCTCCTGCTTGACGCCGACTTCGCGCAAAGTGCGAGGAATTGCGGTATCCACGATCAACTGTTCGATGTGTTGAATGAGCGCGTCGGTTTTCGCCTCATCGCTGCCGGAGATTTTAGCGGGCAGTATCACATCGGCGAGTTCGGCGTAAAGCTTGCTGGCTGCGGGGGCATTGAAGCGCATGACGTGCGAGAGCACGAGGGCGTTCGAGAGGCCGTGAGCGACATGGAAAATACCGCCGATCGGATAGGCGAGGGCGTGAACGGCGGCCACGGGCGAATTCGCGAACGCTTGTCCGGCGAACATGGCGCCGACCAGCATGGCTTCGCGGGCATTGCGGTTGTTGCCGTCGTTGCAGGCGGGCAGCAGATTGCGCGAAAGGAGTTCGAGCGCTTTCACGGCGAGCGTGTCTGAAATCGGGTTCTTCAGATGCGCCGACGTATAGGCTTCGATGGCGTGCACCATCGCGTCGATACCCGTTGCGGCCGTTGCCGCGCGCGGCAGGCCGAGCGTGAGTTCCGCGTCGAGAATCGCGAGATCCGCGTAGAGTTGCGGGGCCACGACCCCCATCTTCGTCGTCTCGCCGGTCGTCACGATCGATACCGCCGTGACTTCCGAGCCCGTGCCGGCGGTGGTCGGCATCTGCACCAGCGGCAGGCGCGAGCCCGTCACCTTCTTGATGCCGTACATCTCCTTGATCGACTGCGTGCCCGGGAGCAGCACCGCGAGCAACTTCGCCACGTCCATCGACGAGCCGCCGCCCAGGCCCAGCACAATCTCCGCATCGGCCGCGCGAGCGCGCTCGGCCGCTTCCAGCACCACATGCTCCGGCGGATCGGCGATCACGTCGTCGATCACCGACACCTGCCAGTCATGCTTTGCGAGGTCGGCCAGCGCCGGGGCCAGCAAGCCGCTCTTATGCAAAAAACCGTCGGTCACCACACACAGGCGTTTGCCCGTCGGATACTGCTCGCGCAACAGCGCGCCCAACCGGCGTGCCGCGCCGAATTCCACAATGACGGTCGGGACCGTCTGGAAACGAAAAGCGTTCATGATCGTTGTCCTCTTGAGACCTTCTCAGACTGACGCGACCATCTGGCCGCGATCGATTCGGTAGACGTTATCGAGCACCGCACCGGCGTGTTGCAGGTCAGCACCCGAGAGAATCACAGCGAGACCCGCGCCGCGCATCTGGCCGATCACCTCGGCAATGCGCTTCGAGAGTGCCGGGGCCACGCCTTCGAACGGCTCGTCGAGCATCAGCAGACGCGAGCTTGTCATCAGCGCGCGTCCGACGGCCACCAGTTTCTGCTGGCCTCCCGACAATTGCAAGGCACGTCGCGGTGCCCACTCGCGGGCTTCCGGAATGATGCCGTACACCTTGTCCAGACGCTCCTGCACGTCCTTCGCCTTCAGCGCCCAAGCCGGCACACAGAGATTTTCCTCCACCGTCATATCCGGAATCAGACGACGATCTTCCGGCGCATAACCGATCCCCAGCGACGTGCGTTCATGCGACGGTGCTTTCACCAAATCCACGCCGTCGAACGTCAGCGTGCCGCCGTTCGGTTTCACCAGTCCCATGATCGCGCGCAGCGTTGTCGTCTTGCCTGCGCCGTTGCGCCCGATCAGACCGACGATCGCGCCCTTCGGCACCGAAAAGTGCACCCCGCGCAGAATGTCCGTCGCACCGAAGCGCACATTCAGATTTCCGACTTCAAGCATGGGCCACCTCGCCTGCCATATGCCCCGTGCCCGGCACTGCGGCCACGGTCTCGCCAATGATCAACTCGCGCACTTGCGGGTCGGCCAGCACCACATCGGCCGTGCCGTCCGCCAGAATGCGGCCGTCGCAGAACGCCAGCACCCGGTCGCTGTATCGACGCACGATTTCCATATCGTGTTCCACGAAAAGCACCGTAATGCCCAGGGCGCGTGCCGCGTCCAGCACACGATTCATCACGTCGAACTTCTCTTCTGCCGCCACCCCCGACGTCGGTTCATCCAGTAGCAGCACTTCCGGCTTGCAGACCATCGCGAGCGCAATGTCCAGCAGCTTGCGCACGCCCTCGGGCAGCGTGCCCGAAAGCATGTCCGCAAATTCCAGTACGCCCAGACGCGCCAGACTCTCGTTCGCCAACTCGGCCGACAGCCCCGAAATCGCCAGTGCAATCTCGATGTTCTCCCGCGCCGTCTGCGAGCCGAAGAGCTGCGGAATCTGGAAAGACCGCGCAATGCCCAGACGCGTAATCTTGCGCGGCGCGAGCCCCGTGATGCGCTTGCCACGGAACACAATCTCGCCGCGATCCGGCTTGATATAGCCCGTGAGCATATTCACGAACGTGGTCTTGCCCGCACCGTTCGTGCCGATCAACCCAACCACACTCTGCGCGTCGATATTGACCGTAATGTCCTTCGCCGGCGTGACACTGCCAAACGTCTTGTACAGGCCCGTAGCCTCAATGATGTGTTTCGATGCCATCTCGTGCCCCTTCATGCTGCGTCGCCCGAGGCGGCAGCCGTTGCCGTGTGCGTGACCGGATGCGCAGCGGCCGGCTTGCGGCGCGCGAGCCCGAGACTCGTCAGCCCGCCCGGCAGGAACGCAATGATGGCCAGCATGATGGCGCCCATGACGATCTGCCACGTGTTCGGCGCGTAGCGATACGCCATCGCGCGAGCCACCTCCAGCAACAGCGCGCCGATAAACGGCGAGAACGCAAAGCGTGTGCCCGAGAGCACTGCGATGAAGACAAACTCACCAGAGGTTGTCCAGAACGCCATGTCCGGATCGATGTGGCCGATGTTGAATGCCTGCAACGCACCGCCCAGACCGGCAAGGGCGCCCGCGATCACATACGTCAGATGAATGTTCGCCCGTGCCGACGTGCCCAGATACTCCACACGGATCTCGTTGTCCTTGATCGCGGGGCCGAGACGGCCCGGTGTCGAACGCATATACAGCGCGACCGCCATCACACAGACAATCGCCGCGATGAAACCCACCGCGAACAGATTCGTGCCCGTGAGTTGCCACGGCTCGGCGCTGCTGCCGAGTGTCGGAGCGTTCACGTTGAAGCCATCGCTGCCCCCGAGTTCCACGTTATTGAGCAACAGGCCGTAGCAGATCATCGACAGCGCCAGCGTGAGCATTGCGAAGAAAATGTCGCGATAACGGGCCAGCAGGAACCCGAGCACCAGCGCGAGTAAGGCCGAGACGATCATCGAGACGGCCAGCAACGCGAACAGCTCGGTCAGACCGTAATAATTCATGCCGAGGCCCACGCAATACGCGCCGACCGCGAAGAACAGCGCCTGCCCGAACGAGGCCAGCCCCGTGCGCAGCAACATTGCCAGACCCAGCGCGACAATGCCCTTCGAGAGCGCCACCGACACCAGAAACTGCCACTGCGGCAGCGCCAGGCCTGCCGCACCGATGGCGGCGAAACCGATCACCGCGAGCCACGTGCCGGGCGCGCGCAGGTGAGAACAAATTGCGGAACTCATATCTTGCGAGCCTCCATCGGAGCGAAGATGCCTTTCGGGCGCACAGCCAGCACCAGCGCCATGACGATATAAATCGAGAACAGTTCGCCTTGCGGCCAGTAATGCACGGCGCTCGCACGCACCAGACCCACCAGCAGTGCGCCAAAGGCCGCGCCGGGCAGCGAGCCGAGCCCGCCGATCACCACCACCGCAAAGGTCAGCACCACGATCTCGACACCCATGCCCGGCGCTACCGACACCGTTGGCGCAGTCAGGGCGCCGCCGATGGCGGCCAGCACCGCACCGGCCATGAACGTCAGCACGAAATAGCGGCTCACGCGAATGCCCATCGCCTGACTGACTTCACGATCGTGAATCACCGCGCGCAACAAACGGCCGCTGCGGGTGAACTTCAGGAACGACGTGAGGCCGATACCCGCCACGAGCGCCACGCCCACGATCAGGAAGTTGTAGTTCGGGTACGAAAGACCGCCCAGATCGAAATTGCCGAGGAAGCTGTACGGCTCGGACACCGAGTACGGATCCACGCCCCACACCAGCTTGATCGCGTCTTCCATGATCAGGAAGAGCGCATAAGTGACCAACAGCAGCACCACGGGGTCTTGCCCGTAGAAACGCTTGAGCACCCCGCGCTCCATGATGAAACCGATGGCCCCGCCCGCGACGATGGCCGCCAGCACGAGCAACAGATAGCTCACGTAAAGATTGCCGCCCTGGGCAACCCACGGGCCGATCAACGTCACGCCAGCGTACGCGCCCAACGCGTACAGGCTGCCGTGCGCCATGTTCAAGATTTTGAGCACGCCATAAACGAGGGTCAGTCCCAGGGCAACCAGGAACAGCCACGCGGCGTACATCACCCCGTCCACCAGGACGGCGTAGATCTGCGACATCTCGCATTCTCCTTGGAACGCAAAGCGGCGCGCGGTACATGGACCGCCACGCCAGCCTTGCGGGTACGACTCAAGGTCGTGACAGCACGATTGCGCGGAGGACCGTGAGGTCCTCCTGAACGAGAAACGAAACGCCTTAGTGCTTCAGGCCGCCCTTGATCCATTCGGCCGACTTCACGCCTTCGGGCGGGGTGACTTCCGCGATCGAATACTGCTTCACGTCCGTCACGGTGACCTTGCCGTTCACGTTCTTCACAATGCCGAACGCTGTACCTTGCGCTGCCTGGTGCCCCTTGCCCAACGTCAGGCCGATCTTGCCGGCCGGGGCGTCGAAGGCGAGGTGCTCGAACGAGGCGATGACCTGCTCCGGCGTGGGCTGCTTGCCGCCGTTGGCCGCCTGCGCCTTTTCATAGGCGGCCTTGAGCGCGAGAATGCTCTGGTTCATCTTGTACGACGGGTAGCTCGGCGTATCGTTGAACTTCGCGCTGTAAGCGGTGCGCAGCCAACGGTTCAGGGCGTTGTCCGGCGCGAACATGCCGTACATGCCGCGTGCGCCGATGATTACGCCGTCCGGCAGACGCGTCTTGCCGTGGGTGGCCGTCTCACCGGCGGTGAGTACGGTGAGCGACTTCTTGAACAGATCGCGCGGACCGGCCTGCACCACGAGGCCTTCCAGATCGCCGCCCCAGAAGCTCGAATGCAGCACGTCCGGATGTGCAGCCAACAGGCTGGAAATACCGGCGTTGTACTGGCCTGCGCCCAACTGCGGCATTTGCGAGCTGACCGCCTTCGCATTCGGCTTGAGCGCCTTGAGCGTGCCTTCGAAGTCGGCCCATGCGTCCTGACCCCAGGCGTAGTTCTGATTGATGCCGGCGTACGTTTGCAGATCCGGCTTGCGCTCGGCGACATAGCGGGCCGCGCCCACGTTGTCCATGGTGGCCGTGGCGACCGGGCGGAAGACATACTTGAAGCTGGCGTCCTCGAACACGCGCGGCGTGCCGCAATCGAAGAACAGCGTGACCTTCTTCAGTTCTTCCGCGACCGGCGCGATCGCCAGGCAGTTGCCCGACGACGTGTAGCCGACCACATAGTCCACGCCCTGATTCAGCAAGTTGCGGTATTCGCTCACTTGCTTGCTCGTGCTGCCGGCTTCGTCGATGTAGACGAGTTCGATCGGTGCGCCGCCGAAGCCCTTCGTGGCATACGGGGCAGGCACCTTGCCGGCGTTGAGTTCGGCTGCCGTGACTTCGGCGGCGTTCTTGGCGGGCACGCCGAAGGGGCCGGCGGCGGCACCCGACATGAACGTCACGATACCGATCTTGATCGGCTTTCCGTCGGCTTGCGCCGTGGTGGCAACCGAGGCGATGGCGGCGCCGGCCGCAAGTGCGAGAGCGAGCGGCTTCATGCCGCGCTGGATAACGCGCTTCATACTGGTTTCCTTTGGTGGTGTTGCGACTGATGTGTCGATTTATGCGATAGCGGAGTTCTGATGCTCCGGTGCGCCGGTGCAATCGACGGGCCCGTTGCCGGGCCCGAGCGTCACACTTGCAGGCACAGGTACTTCAGTTCGAGGTATTCCTCGATGCCGTAGTGCGAGCCTTCGCGGCCCACACCCGATTGCTTGATGCCGCCGAACGGCGCGACTTCGTTCGAGATCAGGCCGGTGTTCAGGCCGACCATGCCGTATTCGAGCGCTTCGGCCGTGCGCCACGCACGCGAGATGTCGCGCGTGTACAGGTAGGCAGCGAGACCGAATTCCGTGTCGTTCGCCAGAGCAATGGCGTCTGCATCGCGAGCGAAGCGGAACAACGGGGCCACCGGGCCGAAGATTTCTTCGCGCGCCACGCGCATTTGCGACGTTGCGTCGGCGATTACCGTCGGTGCGTAGTAGGTGCCGCCCAGCGCGTGTGCTTCGCCGCCGACCAGCACTCGGCCGCCGCGCGACTTCGCGTCTTCGACCAGCGTTGCGACCTTTTCCACCGCTTTGCCTTCGATCAGCGGGCCGATCGTCACGCCGTCTTCCAGGCCGTTGCCGACCTTCATCTCGGCCACGCGCTTCGCGAATTTCTCGGCGAATGCGTCGTACACGCCGTCCTGAATGTAGAAGCGGTTGGCGCATACGCACGTTTGGCCGCCATTGCGGTACTTCGCGGCGATGGCGCCTTCAACGGCAGCGTCGAGGTCGGCATCGTCGAACACGATGAACGGCGCATTCCCGCCCAGTTCCAGCGACATGCGCTTGACCGTCGGTGCGCACTGCGCCATGAGCAGACGACCCACGCCGGTCGAGCCGGTGAACGACAGCTTGCGCACGCTCGGGTGCGCGGTGAGCACGCCGCCCACAGCGCGGGCATCTCCCGTGACCACCTGGAACACACCGCCCGGAATGCCGGCACGGTGCGCCAACTCGGCCAGCGCGAAGGCGGAGAGCGGCGTGAGTTCCGAAGGCTTGACTACGATCGCGCAACCGGCAGCCAGTGCCGGGGCGACCTTGCGCGTGATCATCGCCGCCGGGAAATTCCACGGCGTGATGGCCGCGCATACGCCCACGGGTTGCTT
This sequence comes from Pandoraea apista, assembly GCF_001465595.2. NCBI lineage: Bacteria > Pseudomonadati > Pseudomonadota > Betaproteobacteria > Burkholderiales > Burkholderiaceae > Pandoraea > Pandoraea apista. The sequence continues at coordinate 1,668,783 of NZ_CP013481.2, forward strand.
GAGCGTGACGAGGCGCTTGTCCGAGGCAGGGGTGGCGAGCACGTCGCCGTCTACACGCTTGGCCTCTTCCGCGAACCACTCGATGAAGCTGGCGGCGTAGGCGATCTCGCCACGCGATTCGGCGAGCGGCTTACCTTGCTCGCGGGTCATGAGATACGCCAGATCGTCGGTATTGGAGATCATCAGGTCGAACCAGCGGCGCAGCACGGCGGCGCGTTCCTTGCCGGTGCGGGCGGCCCATGGCTTTTGGGCGGCTTCGGCGGCTACCACGGCGCGCGTGGTTTCCTCGGCGCCGAGCTCCGGCACCTTGGCCAACACCTCGCCCGTGGCCGGGTCCAACACGTCGAACGTCTTGCCGCTGTCGGCCGCGATCCATTGACCGTCGACCCAGGCGAGAGTCTTGAGAAGGGTAGTGTCTTTGAGTTGCATGGCAGTGGGCCGGGCTCGCCGGCGGTTCCTGTTGGCGAAACGGCGTGCGGCAGTGTCTCGGCTTGCCGCTTGCCGTTCTATCTATTGAACGGTATTCTATGTATTGAATGTGATTCTACGTATTGAACGTTTCGGGTGCAACTAAGGGGTTTTCCTAGGGCGGAATGAGAATGACTTGCCCGTACCATGCTGGCGGCGTGGCCCGCCACCCGATCCCTTCCCACGATTTCGAAGCCGACTCCCGATTCATGCCCAAGCGCAAACTCGACGTACCTGCCAACGCCTCAGCCGACCCCCTTGCCGTCGAGCCGCTCAAGACCACGGCACCTGCCGTGGTGCGGGCGGTGCACATCCTCGATGTGATCGCGGCGTCGTCCGAGCCGGTGGCGCTGGCCGATCTGGCGCGCGAGACGGGGGTGCCCAAGAGCACGCTGCACGGTTTGTGCGATACGCTGGTCAAGCTGCGGCTGGTCAAGCGTCACGCCAATGGCGGCATGACGATGGGCTCGTACGTGATGGGGTGGGCAAATGCATTTCTGTCGCAGACCAACATTACCGAGGAGTTCCGGGCGGTCTGGGAGGCATCGCGTGCATTTGCGCAGGAGACCGTGACACTGTCCGTGCTCGATGGCGCGGACGTCATCTATCTGGCCTGTCACAACGGTAACCGGCCGTTGGGCGTAACGTTCCGCATTGGCATGCGGCTGCCGGCTCCCTACACGGCGACGGGCAAGGCCATGCTCTCGACGCTGCCGCCGGGCGAGGTCGCCGATCTGCTGACCGGCGCCTGGCCTGCACCGCTTACGCGTGCGAGTGTGAGTTCCTACTCGGCATTGGCCGACGAGATGGCGCAGGTGCGTCGAGACGGCTATTCGATCGACAACGGCCAGATGCGCGAAGGCATGATCTGCTTCGGTGCGCCGGTGTTCGATGCCAGCGGCGAGCGTGCCGTGGCAGGGCTGGCGGTCAGTTTCCTCACGAATGAGATCGATTCGGAAACCGGCCAGCGTATTGGACGCCAGATGCGCGAACTGGCCGATCAGCTCTCCGTGCGGCTCGGCGCGTCGGCCCGTCGCTAGCGCGGACCCACGCGCTCAGCGTGGTGTCATCTTCCCGTCAGGCAGGCACCGGCTTGCCGACAGCGTGGTGTCGTCATCGGATTGTTACTGTTGGCGGAACAGTCATGTCCAATTATTCAGGCTATTCCCTAGGGGTTATCACTGGCATTATTTGGCCTTGACTCGATGTCCAGACAAGCCAGAGGAAGCGTAGGGAAGCGCGATCCCGGCGGTGCCATGGGGCGGACATCCATTCGGGAAGCACTACGCCATGTCCAATATTGCAATCGTGTATTACTCGCAAGGCGGCGCAACCGCCATGATTGCTCATTCCGTCGCGCAAGGCGTGAACGACGCCGGCGCACATGCACAACTTCTCAGCATTGAGCCGCACCAGCTCGTCGACGGGCAATGGCACGACGAGGCCATGCTCGCGCGTCTCGCGGCTGCCGACGCCATCATCTTCGGCGCACCGGCCTATCAGGGCGGTATCGCCGCGCCGTTCAAGGCATTTGCCGACGCCACGACCGGCATGTGGCGGGCTCGCAGTTGGCGCAACAAGGTCGCTGGCGGATTCTCGTTCAGTTGCCGTTCGGCCGAGGACAAACGCCACACCCTCGATTACTTCGCGGCGCTTGCTGCGCAGCAGGGCATGGTGTGGGCCGATGCCGAAACGACGGACATCGCTCCGGGCGCTTCTGCCCGCCAGCGTCATCCCGGCGATTTCCCGGCCGCCATCGTGTCGGGGATGGAGGTCGATGCCGCCTATGCGCTCGATCCGGCAGATGTGATCGCAGGTAAGCAATACGGCCGCAACGTTGCAGCGCTGGTCGCGCGTCTCGCGGGGGAAGTACTCGAATCGCCCGCCGTGCTGGCACGTCGCGCACTGGAGGCGGCCGAACGCCGTCTTTGATGCCATCTCTGGCGCCGGGCAGACCGGGTTGATGCCGCACGACCTGTGCGTGGCAAACGGCTCGCGAAAGGCCGTCGGAGATGGCTGGCAGTACCAATGAAAAAGGCGTGGGGCCGGAGAGGGCGCCCACGCCTTTTTGTATTTGCGGGCTCGACTCAGTTGCTCGGTGCGTCGCTCGACGGTTCCGCGTGGATTTGCAGAACGGCGTCGCGCTTGGCCAGCAAGTGCTTGCGCAGAATTTCGCCGAGGCGCTTGCCGTCGTGCTTTTCCAGCGCATCGATCATTTGCTCGTGCTCGGCAATGGCGCGATCCCATTTGTCCGCGTGAAAGTTCGAGCGAAAGCGCAGCGCCATCAGCCGGCGATTGATCGACATATAAGTCTGTCGCAACGCGCCGTTGCGTGCCGCTTCGTTGATGCGGTCGTGAATTGCCTGATTGCGCGCGTAGTAACCCGGCAGATCCTGCTGCGCGCGGCACGCGAGCATTGCGTAATGCAGCGCCTTGACCTCGGCCAGTTCGACGGGTGTCATGCGCTCGGCCGCCAACTCGCCCGAAAACGCCTCGAGTGCGCTCATCAACTCGAACATCTCCCGGATTTCCTTCTCTGTCATGCGGGCGACGCTCGCGCCGCGATTCGGGGCGATCTCGATCAATCCCTCTGCGGCCAGCACCTTGAAGGCTTCGCGCAGCGGCGTGCGCGAAATGCCGAGCGTCTCGCATAACTCACGTTCGTTGAGTTTGACCCCCGGGGAGAGCACCCCCTCGATGATGAGCTTGCGCAGATGCTCGACCACCGTGTCGTGCAAACGCAGGCGTTCCACCCGGGGAATGTCGGGCGCGGCAATCGTCGACGTGTTTTCCATTTTTTGCATTCAAAATCATCAAGCCTTCATGGGCACGATTGTAACGTACCGTATCAGGCACCCGTATCTCTAGGGTAAACGCCTGTATTAAAAGCGCTTCTCACCTCTTGCGAAAGTCTTCGGCTCTGTTAAAGTATTTTGCATGCAAAATTCAAAAGCGAATTTTTGAAGAGGAGAGAGACGTTCATGCTGAAGCTCGATTTCCATCCCTCGGGTCGCCATTTCCTGCAGATCCCTGGCCCCAGCCCGGTGCCCGATCGCATTCTGCGCGCCATGAGCTACCCGACGATCGATCACCGCGGTCCGGAATTCGGCGCGCTCGGTCGCAAGGTGCTGGCCGACATCAAGAAGATTTTCAAGACGGAACAGCCGGTCGTGATCTATCCGGCGTCGGGCACGGGGGCATGGGAAGCCGCGCTGACGAACACGCTCTCGCCCGGCGATCATGTGCTTATGTTCGAGACCGGGCACTTCTCCACGCTCTGGAAGAAGATGGCCGAGAATCTGGGACTGAAGCCAGAGTTCATCGGCCTGCCGGGTACCGATGGCTGGCGTCGCGGCGTGCAGCCGGACATGATTGAATCGCGTCTGCGCGCCGACACCGCACATGACATCAAGGCCGTGTGCGTCGTGCACAACGAAACCTCCACCGGCGTTACGTCGGACATCGCGGCGGTGCGTCGCGCCATCGACGCGGCCGGACATCCCGCGTTGCTGCTCGTCGACACGATCTCGGGCCTCGGTTCGGCTGATTACCGTCACGACGAATGGGGCGTGGACGTGACCGTCTCGGGCTCGCAAAAGGGCCTGATGCTGCCGCCGGGGATCAGCTTCAATGCGGTCTCTCCCAAGGCGCTCGAGGCGGGGCGTCACGCCAGGCTGCCGCGCGCCTTCTGGGGCTGGCAAGAGATCATCGAAGCGAACAAGAACGGTTACTGGCCGTACACGCCGAACACGAATCTGCTGTACGGCCTGTCGGAAGCGTTGGACATGATTCTCGAAGAGGGGCTGGACAACGTGTTCGCACGTCACCAGCGACTGGCCGAAGCCACGCGCCGCGCCGTGCGTGCGTGGGGTCTCGAGATTCAGTGTCAGGACCCGGCCGTGTACAGCCCGGTGCTCACCGGTGTGGTCATGCCACAGGGGGTGGATGCCGACGAGGTGCGCAAGCGTATCTACGAACGATTCGATATGTCGCTCGGGCAGGCGCTCGGCAAGATTCGCGGCACGATGTTCCGTATCGGCCATCTGGGCGACTGCAACGACCTCACGCTCATGGCGACGCTCGCGGGTTGCGAAATGGGGCTTCAGATTTCCGGTGTGAAACTCGCCGGTTCGGGTGTCGTCGCCGCGATGGACTATCTGGCGCAGGCAAAAGACACGCCGTCGTTAAAGGTGGCCGCCTGATCTGCCGTTAGTTGTCCTAACCAGGAGACGAGGGTGCCGTTGCCGTAATCGGTGTCCTTGCAGTGAACGCTTTAATTGTCATTCATGCGTCACAGGGCTTCCGTACAGAAGAGCCCGTGACGCAGCAACACCTTTTGCGCTGCCGGCACGCTGCGGGCGCGCTTCACAGGATGTTTCAGGAGACATGCAATGAAGCTTTTCAAAGCGACACGGGTCGTGCTGGTGATGCTATGCGTCATGTATTTCATCACCTACCTCGATCGTGTCAACGTCAGTACGGCTGCGGCCGGCTTCGGCAAGGAATTCAATCTCAACAAGACCGAAATCGGTCTCGTCTTCTCCGCTTTTGCTTATCCCTACCTTGTTTTCCAAATCATCGGCGGCTGGGTGAGCGATCGCTTTGGTGCGAAGCGTACGCTGCTCGTATGCGGCGCATTGTGGGCCGTTGCGACCATTCTCACCGGTATGGCGGGGGGGCTCGTTACGCTGTTGTTGGCGCGTTTGCTGCTCGGTCTCGGTGAAGGGGCTACGTTCCCGGCCGCCACGTCGGCCATGTCGCGCTGGATTCCGAAAGAGAAGCGCGGTTTCGCTCAGGGGATTACGCACGCGGCGTCGCGCATCGGCAATGCCGTGGCGCCGGCCGTGGTGGTATTCATCATGGCAACGCACGGCTGGCGCGAGTCCTTTTATCTGTGCGGTATCGTGAGTCTCGTTTGGGTGGTGCTGTGGGGCTTCACGTTCACGGAACGTCCGCAAGATCATCCGCGCATTACGACAGAAGAACTCGCGGTGCTGCCCGCCCTGAAGGCCAAGAGTGCATCGGTGCCGTGGGGGCCGCTGTTCAAGCGCATGATGCCGGTCACGATCGTGTACTTCTGCTACGGCTGGACGTTGTGGCTGTTCCTGTCGTGGATTCCGCAGTACTTCCTGCACAGCTATGACCTCGATCTGAAGAAGTCTGCGTTGTTCGCGTCGAGCGTGTTCTTCGCCGGTGTGGTGGGCGATACGCTCGGCGGGATCGTCACCGATAAGCTGTACGAGCGCACGGGCAGTCTGAAGCGCGCACGTAGCTGGATGGTGTCCGTGTGCATGCTGCTTACGCTGATTTCGCTAGTGCCGATGATGTTCACGCACCATCTGTACGTGTCGATGGCCTGTCTGGCGTTCGGCTTCTTCTTCGCCGAAATGACGATCGGCCCGATGTGGGCGATCCCGATGGACGTGGCGCCGGAATATTCGGGCACGGCCAGCGGCATGATGAATACCGGCTCGGCGCTGGCGGCGATTCTCTCGCCGGTAATTTCGGGCTACCTCATCGATCGCACGGGCAACTGGGAACTGCCGTTCGTCGGCAGCATGATCCTGATGGCTGTCGGTGTGGTGCTGGCCTTCCGCATGCAACCCGAGAGCAAGTTCTCGATGGCCGGCGATGCCGCCAAACCGAGCAACGCCCGTCAGCCTGCCTGACGCGCGCAGGGGGCTCGCCTGAGCGTCCCTTCGCCGAGGGGGACGCTCAGGGCGGCACCCGCAGCAACTGCAAACCACCTGCCGGGCGGGCTCGCGCCTGCCGCAGCAGGCCCGCCACATGCCGACTCGTGATCGGAACGGCCAGCCTAACGCCAGCAACATCATGAATCCCCAATCGAACGCCCGCGCCAATTCTCATGCGAATCTCATCAGCCAGCCCGTGCATCTGATGCCGATGCAGCGGGGCGGGGTGGCCCTCACGCCTTTGCAGGATCGTTTGCGCCGCGAGATGCGTGGCGACGTGCGCTTCGATCGCGCGAGCCGTGGCCGCTATGCGACCGATGCGTCGATCTATCAGATCTTCCCGATCGGCGTGGTCGTGCCACGCGATCAGGAGGACCTGATTCGTGCGCTGGACATTGCGCGAGACCAGCAGGTGCCGGTGCTCGCGCGCGGTGCAGGTACAAGCCAGTGCGGCCAGACCATCGGCGAGGCGCTTGTTATTGACAACAGCAAATGGCTCAACCGCGTGGTGGCGTTCGACCCCGAGGCGCGCACCGTTACCGTCGAGCCGGGTATCGTGCTCGATCACCTGAACGCGTGGCTCAAGCCGCACGGCCTGTGGTTCCCGGTCGACGTGTCGACCGCAGCACAGTGCACTATCGGCGGAATGACAGGCAACAACTCCTGCGGCTCGCGCTCACTCGAGTACGGCAATATGGTGCACAACGTGCTGTCCATCGATGCGGTGCTCGCCGATGGCGCGCAATTGCACTTCGGTTCGCTGCATACGCCGCCCGCCGACGCCCGCACTCAGGCCATTCTCGCGAGCGTTCATGAGATTGCCGTGCGCGAGCGCGACGAACTGCGCGAGCGCGTGCCGCGCGTATTGCGCCGCGTGGCGGGCTACAACCTCGATCTGTTCGATTGCCTCAATCCGCGCGCGTATACGGACGACGGTGTCGCCAACCTGTCGCATCTGCTGGTCGGCTCGGAGGGCACGCTGGCGTACAGCCGTCAGATCACGCTCAAGCTTGTACCGCTGCCTGTGCACAAGACGCTCGGCGTGGTGAATTTCCCCACGTTCTATCAGGCGATGGATCTTACGCAGCACATCGTGAAGCTCGGACCGGTGGCCGTAGAACTGGTCGACCGCACGATGATCGATCTGGCGATGGATAACGCGGCGTTCCGTCCCGTGATCGAGAAGGCGCTCGTTGGCGATCCGCAGGCGATTCTGCTCGTGGAGTTTGCGGGCGACGACGCGAACGCACTGCGCGCGAAGCTCGACGATCTGGCCACCCTCATGGGAGATCTCGGCCTGCCGGATAGCGTCGTGAAGATGCCCGAAGCGGGGCCGCAGAAGGCGCTGTGGGAAGTGCGCAAGGCGGGCCTGAACATCATGATGAGCATGAAGGGCGACGGCAAGCCGGTGTCGTTCATCGAGGACTGCGCGGTGCCGTTGGAGCATCTCGCGGAATACACCCGGCGTCTTACCGAGGTGTTCCATCGCAACGGTACCGAGGGCACCTGGTATGCGCACGCGAGCGTGGGCACGCTGCATGTGCGTCCGATTCTCGATATGCGCCGCGACGGCGCGGTGAAAATGCGCGCTATTGCCGAAGAGGCGGCGGCGCTTGTGCAGGAATACAAGGGGGCGTATTCGGGCGAGCATGGCGACGGGCTATGCCGTGGCGAGTGGGTCGCCTGGCAGTATGGGCCGCGTATCAATGCCGCATTCAGTGAGATCAAGCAACTGTTCGATCCGCAGAACCGTTTCAACCCGGACAAGATGGTGCGGCCGCCGAAGATGGACACGCGCGAGCTGTTCCGCTTTGCACCGGGCTACGCGGCCAAGCCGATCGAGCCTGCGCTGGACTGGACGGCGTGGAACGTGAAGCGCGATGCGTTGACCGGCGAGCAGAGCGCGCCCGGCACCGGCTCCGATGCGACGAACGGCCTCGCATCGGCTGTCGAAATGTGCAACAACAACGGGCACTGCCGCAAGTTCGACGCCGGCACGATGTGTCCGAGCTATCGCGTGACCCGCGACGAACAGCATGTGACACGCGGGCGTGCGAATACGCTGCGTCTGGCCGTCTCGGGACAATTGGGCGAGGCGGGGCTGGCGAGCGACGACGTCAAGGAGGCACTCGATCTGTGCGTATCGTGCAAGGGCTGCAAGCGCGATTGTCCGACAGGTATCGACATGGCGCGCTTCAAGATCGAGGCACGTCATGCGCGTGCTAAGCGCCACGGCCTGTCGCTGCGCGACAAGCTGATCGCGTACCTGCCGCGCTATGCGCCGTGGGCCAGTCGCGTGGGCGGTTTGCTCGATGTGGCGCAGCGTCTGCCGGGCAGCAATGCGGCGAAGCGCTGGCTGGGTCTGGCGCTGGAACGCTCGGTGCCGGCGTTGAAGTCGTCTTTCCTGGCGAATCAGGCACCGCTCGCCAGTGCGCCGGGCCCGGAGGCGACCGGGCAGCGTCATGTGCTGCTTTTCGTCGATACGTTCAACAACTATATGGAGCCGGAGAACGCCCGCGCCGCAAAACGTGTGCTCGAAGCTGCCGGCTATACCGTTCATGTGAACCAGCGTGCGGGCGAGCGGCCGTTGTGTTGCGGGCGCACGTTTCTCGCAGCGGGGCTGGTGGACGAAGCGAAGGCGGAAGCGCGGCGCTTGCTCGACGCGGTGATGCCGTTCGTCGAACGAGGGGTGCCGATTGTGGGGCTGGAGCCGTCGTGCCTGCTCTCGCTCCGCGACGAAGTACTCGGTTACGGTTTTGGCGATATGGCCCGCAAGGTGGCCGACAATGCGTTTCTCTTTGAGGAATTTCTGGTTCGCGAGAGGGCGGCGGGGCGTTTCGAGGTGGCCTGGCAGGCCCTGCCCGAAGGCGTGGGCGAGGCGCTCGTGCACGGACACTGCCATCAGAAGGCGTTCGACGCCTATTCGCCCGTGACGACTGTGCTTGGTTGGGTGCCGGGGCTGAAGGTATCATCGATCGAGTCGTCATGCTGTGGCATGGCGGGCAGTTTCGGTTATGAGGCCGAGCACTACGAGACGTCTCGCGCCATGTCCGAATTGACGCTGTTGCCGGCGATCCGGCAGCGCAAGGAGAACGCCATCGTCGTCGCCGACGGCACCAGTTGCCGGCATCAGATTCACGACGGTGCACACACGCAAGCGCTTCACGTCGCATGTGTGCTTGCCCGGGCGCTGCCTGCATGATCTCTGCCTTTTTTCCGCGAACGCCCTTCAGGGGATTGTGATGCCCGATTCACTCAGTACGGTTTCGACGTCGGCCAACGTGGCGGTACCCCCGGTTGCGCGCGTGGGCGACTCGCTCGCTCAGGTGGCCACGCCATCCCTGCTGCTCGATCTCGACGCCTTCGACGCAAATGTCGCTCGCATGGCGAGCGCCGCGGCCGCGCAGGGTGTCGCGGTGCGCCCGCACGCCAAGGCCCATAAGTCTGTCACGATTGCGAAGGCGCAAATGGCGGCGGGCGCCGTCGGCATCTGCTGCCAGAAAGTTACCGAAGCGATTCCGTTCGTCAATGCGGGGATCGGCAACATTCACATCAGCAACGAGTTCGTGGGCGAAGCGCGCGTGGCGCTGGTCGTGGAGATGGCGGCCCGCGCCACGCTTTCCGTGTGCGTGGACGACGTGCGTCAGGTAGCACCGCTTGGCAAGGCGGCAGAGCGCGCTGGTGTACGTATCGCAGTGTTGCCCGAGGTCGACGTGGGGCAGGGGCGTTGCGGTGTCGATTCGACGGACGCCGTCGGCGCGCTGGTCGATGCCATCGATCATTACGAAGGGTTGCGCTTTGGGGGATTGCAGGCGTATCACGGCAGCGCCCAGCACGTCGATAGCTGGGACAAGCGGCGCGACACGGCGCGGCTTGCTGCGGAGCGCGCGTCGGCCTACGTGCGTTTTCTGGAGGCGCGCGGAATTGCTTGTCCGGTGGTGACGGGCGGCGGCACGGGCACGGCCGAGTTCGACATCGAGAGTGGTGTCTACACCGAGATTCAACCGGGTTCGTATGTGTTCCTTGACGGCCACTACGGCTCGCTCGAATGGCGCGGCGACTGGCGCTTCCGCCATGGCTTGTTTCTCGCATCGACGGTCATGAGCACGGCGCGCGCGGGCATCATCGTGTGCGACGCGGGGCTCAAGAGTGTGGCGACGGACTCAGGACTACCGCGCTTCTGGTCGTCGCAGCAGGCGGGCAAGCCGTATTACCGCACGGCGTCCGACGAACACGGCGTGCTTGAGTTGGCGTCGCCGGGTGAGGACAGTACGCCGTGGCTTGGCGAGCCGATCCTGCTTGTGCCGGGGCATTGCGATCCGACCGTGAATCTCTATGATCGGTATGTGGCGGTACGCCACGGCCGGGTGGAAGGACTGTGGCCTATCGAGGCGCGCGGCCTGAGCCAGTAATGAGCGGTGACATCGAAAAATTTTTGTGTGGGGGCTTCCCAACTTTCGAAAACCGCGTTATAGTCTCGTTTCTTCGCCGTACGGGGGTATAGCTCAGCTGGGAGAGCGCTTGCATGGCATGCAAGAGGTCAGCGGTTCGATCCCGCTTACCTCCACCAAAACGGAAGACTTTATGTCCCCTTCGTCTAGAGGCCTAGGACATCACCCTTTCACGGTGAGTACAGGGGTTCGAATCCCCTAGGGGACGCCAGATTCATCGGCGTGATTCTCGGAAGCATCCGGAAACACGACGAAAAATCGGTTGTCGACAAACGCGCTTGGTTTTACCGCCAAGCGCGTTTTGTTTTTTCTGTGACGGTTTTTTTCAACGTCGCAGGACGGGCGGCATGTCGTGCCGCACTTACCTCTCGTTCCATCTGGCGCATTCGCCGCGTTCGCGGCATGCCTCGTACGCTTCGCGTTCGCGGCATTCGTCCCGTTCGTCCCGTTCGTCGCATCCCCGGTATTCGTCGCCCTTTGTGCCCTTAGCGCACAGGCGAACTCGCCGTTTTACCCACGACGGTTTTCCACGGCCGCACGCGCCAAGCCTTCACCAGGCCATTCACAACGTACGGATCGTTTTTCGCGAAGGCTTCTGCCGCGGTAGGGGAGTCGCTCTCGAAGAGCAATGCCGCCGTGTCGACGGGGGACTCCAGCGCACCGGCGAGTACCAGCTCGCCGCGATCGGCGGCTTGCCATGCGAGCGCCAGATGGGCATCGCGGTACTGTCCACGACGTTCGAGATAATCGTCGGCCAGGTCGTAAGTGAGCAGGTAATGCATGGTGTTATCTCCTTTGAATTCGCCGCGGTATTGGCGACCCGCGGCGACTTGCCGCCGTTTTACCGGTAAAACGCCGACGGCGGTACGCCGAAATGCCGTTTGAACATGGCAGCAAATGCGCTCTGGCTCGCATAGCCGTGATCGAGCGCGACATTCACGATTTTCTCACCTCGCGCGAGGGCTTCCAGGGCTTGCAGCAAGCGCGCCTGTTGACGCCAGCGGCCGAACGTCATGCCTGTCTCCCGGGCGAAGCGGCGTTGGAAGGTCTTCCCCGACAGGCCGGCCTCTCGGGCCCAGTCGTCGATGGTCGCGTCGTCGTCTGGCGATTGCGTCAGGCGGTCGCATATATTCGCCAAACGCGTATCTCGTGGCCATGGCAGATACAGCGGAAGGACTGGCAACGCAATCAGTTCGTCGAGCAGCAGACGCATGAGGCGGGCGTCGCGCGAGTCGATGGCGTAGTCGGTCGGCACATGAATGGCCGCGAGAATCAGCTCTCGCATGAGCGGCGTGATCTCCACCACGCAACTCTCATCGGGCAACGGCTCCGTGCCCGGCTCGACGAATACGGTGCGCATTTTGACGTTACCACTCATCTGGACCGTATGTTCCAGCCCTGCGGCGAGCCAGACGCCACGCGTGGGAGGCACCACCCAGCGGCCCGACGCCGACGCAATGATCATCACGCCTTCGATCGCATAGAGCAGTTGCGCGCGACGATGGGAGTGCGAGGCGATGAATTCTTTGTGCGCATAGTCGATCGCCATGGCCGCCATCGGCATGGGCGTGTTTTCGAAGCGAACGTGATCGGTCAGGTGCGCATCCCGGGGCCGGCGGACGGTGTTCACAGATGTCCTTTTTGAGACAGGTTATGGAATTTTAGCGTGAGACGCCCCGGCGCGACATGGCCGACGATGACGCTTCCTTCTCATTCTTGCGGAAAATCGTCATGGGGTACTTCCTGTATCCGCTCGGCGCCATGTTGTTGTGGGCCGGCAATGTCATCGTCTCGAAGCTCTCGGCCACGACCATCGCGCCGTCGGCCATTACGTTCTACCGGCTGGTGCTGGCGCTCGCCGTCATGACGCCGTTTGTCATTCGTCCGCTGCTGCGTAACTGGGGGCACGTTCGCCCGCAACTGGCCAAGCTCGGCTTTCTCGGCTTTCTGAGCATGTCGTTCTATCAGAGCCTGTCGTATCTCGCAGCGCACAGCACCACGGCGACGAACATGGCCATCGTGACGGCACTCGCGCCACTGCTCACGTTGTTGTGGAGTGTTGTGCTGCTGCGTGAGCCGCCAACGCTTGGCATGCTCGTCGGCGGTTTATTGTCACTGGCAGGACTGGTGTATCTGATCGGGCAGGGGCATCCTTCGCAATTGCTCGCCGGCGGTGTGCATCTCGGCGACGTGCTCATGCTGATCGCTTCGGCCTCGTACGGGCTGTACAGCGTGTTGCTGCGACGCTGGCACGTGGCCGTGCCGCCCGCGCAATCGACCTACGTACAAGCCTGGGCAGCGCTTGTGACGATGATCCCGATGCTCGCCCTCGTGCCCGCCGGTCAGGCGCAGCTCAACGCCGCCACGGTGCCGTTGGTGCTGTATGCCGGGTTGGGCGCGTCGATTCTGCTGCCCATTCTCTGGATTCAGGGTATCCGGCATCTGGGCCCCAACCGTTGCAGCATGTTCATCAACGTGTTGCCCGTCATGACGGCGGCAATTGCGGTGGTGTTGCTGGGTGAGCGCTTGCACACGTTCCACCTGATCGGCGGCGGTGTCGCGCTCGCCGGGGTGTTCATTGCGCAGCGCTGGCAGCGCCCGCTGCCGGGGTTTGGCTCGGCAAGTACGGTATCCGATCCCTCGGACGAGGTTCCGGCGTAAGCGCCGGTGCCCACCCGCTGCAACGAAGACAGCGGCGGGTGAGGGCAGAGGACTTCGTGCGACGAGCGTCGAATCACGCGTCGCGAACGGCGACCCCGTAAGTGCTCACTATGCGACGGTCCTGCTCCTGCGAGGAGAACGCTTCCCAGAGCAGGCCATTGCAATCGGTGCTGCTGGTGTACTCGGGAGTATCGTCGTCTTCGAAGCCGATATGACGCAACTCGCCGGCGCGCGCGGGCGACTGGTTGATCGAGAAGTTCAGCAGATCGGTGCGCCACATGGCGTAGGCACCGGGCACGATAGCCGCGGGTGGCTGGCCGAGGCGCTCGGAATAGTCTTGAATGGACTCGTCGAGATCGCGCACGGCGAGCGCGATGTGAAAGCGTTTCATGGGGTCTCCTGAGGCAGGGATGGGAAGGCGTCGACATCGGACTATGTGAGCGCCCGCTTGCGCGGCGAACGCGTCGAACGAGAGATGCCGACGAGGTCGATACGATCGACGAACCCCATCTTATGTGTGGCCGGAAAGGGCAGCCAGACGGCGGGTTATCCTGGTATCCAGCGTAATGGGATAGCACACGGTTCTTCACTGCGGAAACCGGGAGCGGAGGCCGGGAAATCTCACTCCAGTTCTGGAAACGGCGCGGGAGCAGTCGTCGGAAATGCGGCGTGAGGGAAACGAGTGGCGGACTACGAGCCGCGAGCAACTACATGCAGGCAACGAGCAACGAGCAACGAGCAACGAGCAACGAGCAACGAGCAACGAGCAACGCTCGACGAGTGGCGTCCAACGCCTACCGAGTGATGCGTGAGCGGGCGCTCACTGGGGCCGTTGAAAATCGTTCTCGACCCACGCACGGGCGCTGTTGCGCGAGAGCTTGAACGTGGGCGGCACCTTGACCGCCGCGAGCGTTTCGCCGAAGCGGTCGATGGCGCTCAGCATCGCATAAGGATCGTAGTCGTCGGGCACGATATCGAGCGTGACGTCGATGTCGCCGTCGGGGCCGTCGACACTGACTCGCTTATGCAACTGCGCGCGCAATTGCTGTTCGTGACGGCGCAACACTTCGGTGGCCGTTTTCACGAGTGTATGAAACGCGTTGACGTCCAGCGGTTTCGGATTTTTCTTGTCGCGCCCCATCGTCCACGGTCCCACGAGCGCCGGTTCCGACTCGCCGTCGCGATACATGGCGACAGCCCAGCCATCGTCTTCCTCGTTCTTGACGACCTTCGCCGTCCAGCCATCGTCGCGCCAAAGGCGGTCTTCGTGGATGGCATCGGCACTGTCGGCGGTGCCGTCGGTCGGATGAAGGTCGGTGGAGGTGGCGGTCACTGTTGGAAATCGGGGCTTGGGGAATGAGAGCGCGGGCGCGGGACGCACGAGCGCTCGCGAAAGGAGCGATTTTACCGCGTCCGGCCAAGGCGCGGACGCGTTCCCCCTATTGCGTAGATTGCGCGAGGCGCGTCAGCCCGTCAGCCCTTGACCAGCCCGCCGTCGACGATAAGGTTCTGTCCCGTCACGGCGCGAGCCCACGGGGAGAGGAAGTACAGTACGGCGTCGGCGAATTCATCGGGTGTGGTAACGCGGCGAAGCGGGGTCAGGCCGGCGATCAGATCGAACACGGCCTCCGGCGTTGCCGAACTCGCGTCGGTCACGCGCAGCAATCCGCCCGACACCATGTTGACGGTGATGCCGTCCGGGCCGAGATCGTTGGCTGCCGTGCGCGTGAGCGACAGCAATGCAGCCTTGGCCGTTGTGTAATCGTGATACGGCACGACAGGGTTCTGGAACAGATTCGTGCCCACGTTCACGACGCGTCCAAAGCCAACCTCGCGCATGCCGGGCAACGCTGCTTGCATCGTATTGAGTGCACCTTTGACCGCGCCCTCGAACTGCTGGGTGAAGCGCGACCACGCAATGTCGCCCAGCTTGGGGCGAGCATCGCCGTCGAAGCGGAAATCGGCCAGCGCGTTGTTGACGACCGACACGATCGGGGCGCCGATTCGCTCGCGTGCCTCGGCAAACAGCCGGGCGACGGCCTTCTCGTCGGTCACGTCGGCTTGCAGCGCGATCGCGCGAGGGCCGATGGATTCTGCCAGTTCGCGCGCAGCGACGTCGCTGCGCAGGTAGTTGATGATTACGCCCGCGCCCTCACGCGCGACGGCTCGCGTAATGGCCGCGCCCAAGCCGCGGGCACCGCCCGTGACGAGTACCCACTGCGAATCCAGCTTCATTCCAATATTCCTTGTCGAGTCTTGCCAATGCCTTGCGCCGGGCGTTCCCAAAGGTGCGAGAACGAGCAAAATCGAGCACAACCGAGTGTCTGCGAGCGCAAGAATTCGGCATTATCGCGCGTTCCGATGCAACGCCTCGGAGGCCGGAAACGAAATAACACGCCATGACACGCCATGACACGCGATACCAGCAGGTGCCGGCCCGCCATTCGTTACTCGTTCGCGACAGCCAGTGAGGCGAGCAACACCACCGGCAGCAACACGCACCAGAAGCCCGTGCCGTGAAACGCGAAGCCGCCAAAAATGGCGCCGACGGCGAATGCGGCCAACGCCGGAATCATTTTGCGCAGACGCGCCCGTGCGGACTTGTCGTCGCCGCAATTGCCGCTGGCCAACTCGACAATGTCGATGACGATCTGCGTCGTGTTGCCTGTCATGATCGTAGTGGGGGCGAGGTCGGCGAGCACGAGACGCCCGGCGGCGTTCTGAATGGCGAGCGCAGCCACGCCGAACATGCCCGAGAGAATGGCGAGGGGGGCGTCGGCCGAGACGATCGGCTGGGCCGCCATGCCCACGATCATGAAACCGAGCAGCAACAATGTTTGCATCAGGATCAACAGGCGCAACGGCCGACGCTCGGTGCGCGAGAAGCCCTGCACAACCAGTTTCACCATCGCGACGAAGACCACGAACACGGGGAGCGCCAGCAGTTTGGCGAGTACGCCCACATGCGTGCTGGCAACCAGTTGCACACCGATCATCACGAAGTTGCCGGTCACATGCGCGGTGAACAGTCCGAACAAGGCAATGAAGCCTACGACATCGATATAGCCCGCTACAAAGGCGAGCACCATGCCAATGACGGCCGGTTTGGAGAAGTGACTGACCCATGCACGGGCAAATGTGGCGGCCTCGGTCGGCGTGGGGATGTGACGGGGGGTGCCCATGGTGGCTCCTCTGACGACTTCCGTTGTGGGTCTTGCGCCTGTGCGGCGGTTCGTGCAAGGCGGTGTCCGGTGCTGATGAAGCATATCATCGGCCCATGACGGCCATCGTTGAATCGGCCCGCTATACTGCAATGCGCCGACGAAGTGTGTCGTAGTCCGACGATGATCGTCTCGCCCCGTCTCGTTGCCATCCGAGGGGCCGATGGCCCCCGAATTGATCGACAGGAGAATTCCCGATGAAGACCAGCGCACGCAACCAGTTCAGCGGCAAAGTCGTGGCCTTGCAGTGTGGCGCCGTGAACGACGAAGTGACGCTGCGCACCGATGCCGGTCAGGAGATCGTGGCCGTCATCACGCACGCAAGCACGGTGAACCTCGGCCTCAGGGAGGGCAGCGATGCCGTGGCGTTGATCAAGGCCTCGTCGGTCATCGTGATGGTCGATGCCGACGCGAGCAAGGTTTCCACGCGCAACGTGATCGTCGGCAAGGTCTCGCGCGTAGAGACCGGGGCCGTGAATAGCGAAGTCGAGATCGCGACCGATAGTGGCGCCGTCATTGCCGCTATCGTCACCAATGAAAGCGTCAGACGTCTCGGGTTGACGGCTGGCCGGGTGGCTGCCGCATTGGTCAAGGCGTCGAGCGTGATTCTCGAGGTGGCCTGAGCGTAGCCATTGCGCCAAGAGGTGTCGATGGATCGCCCGACGATGAGCGCTTCGCTTCCCCCTTCGCTGACCCCTTCGCATTCGCGCACGGAGGCGGTGTGCTTCGCGTCGCTGCTGCTGGCGAACGCCACCCCCGAGCGCGTGGTCCGTCTCGGACTCTCGGGCGCGGCCATGGCGGCCTTGCTGCGCCGCCATTTCTCCCCGGTGCCCGGGGCGTGGCACGCGCTTGCCGCCGATCTGCCCACGCCTGCCTGGGCCTCGCACGCCATCTTCGTTGTAGAGATGCGTGAAATGCTGCGGCGCCGCGCCCATCCGATGCTGCACCCGGCCGATGCCGCCGACATGGCGACGATTCTGGCTACGGCGTGTCTGCGTCCCGATCATCTGTGGCGGGATCTGGGACTGACCGGCCGTGACGATGTGACGGCGCTGCTCGCGCACTTCTTCCCCTCGCTGGTGAGCGAGAACACCGCCAACCTGCGCTGGAAGCGATTTCTCGCCGAGGCGTGTGCCCGGGCTTACGGTCGCGCGCCCGCACCGGCGCCAGGGTGCCCGGGGTGCGAGGCTTACGGCGAGTGCTTTGCGCATTTGCGTCAGACGAGCGTTCCGATCGACTTTCCGTAAGCGATCAGGGTGCCCGGCGAGAATTTTTCGGCACTGATAGCATGAGTGTTCGCGCGCCCCGTGCGCTTGCCTTGCAACGCTATCCCCGAGGAGTCTCACGATGTCGATTTCCCTTTATCGCGCCACCATTCCCGTCTATCTGCGCGGCCTGACCGTCATGGCCGACTACATCAAGAAGGCCCGCGCCCATTGCGAGGAGAAGTCGCTCGACCCGCAAACGATTCTCAAAGCGAAGCTTGCACCGGACATGCTCGACTTCGTTGCACAAGTGCAGCGCGTGAGCGACACGGCGAAGTTTGCCGTGTCACGACTAACGGGCGTGGATTCACCGAAGTTCGAAGACAACGAGACGAGCTTCGATCAACTGCGCGATCGCATCGCCAATACCGAGGCGTTCATTGCCGGCATTCTCGAAGATCGTTTCGACGGGGCGCAGGCACGCCAGATCACGCTGAAGTTCAAGGAATATCAGACCACGTTAGACGCGGTGGATTACCTGTTCAAATTCGCGCTGCCGAACTTCTATTTCCACGTGACGACCACGCACGACATTCTGCGGGCGCAAGGGGTGGATGTCGGCAAGAAAGATTATCTCGGTCCGTACGAGATGGAAAAAATCTGACCGGTGCAAGCGCCACGGTAAAGCGACACGGGAGCCCGGAGGCTCCCGTGCATTGGCAGGGTCAGTGCGGCCGGCGAGTTTAGTGAATTCACTGAGTTGCGATGGGCAGATACATGCGCAATTCATCCTGGAAGCCGTTGCCCACGCGCATCGCGTCGGGCTCCCGTCCGATCTCCACGAATCCGAACGATTGGTACAGCGCGATGGCCGGGCGATTGGCGGCGCTCACCTGTAAGGTCACGTGACGCAATCCCGGCTGCGAACGCGCGAGTGCGAGCGCGGCTTCGACCAGCGCACGCCCGACGCCGCGCCCGGTGGCGTCCGACTGGACATACATTCCCCACAGAAAGCCAACGTGCGCGAAGTTCGTGCGTTGCCCGCGTGCCAGGCCCAGTACGCCGATCAGCCGTTCGTTTTCAAACGCCCCGAAGACACCGCCATCGGTGCGCGCCACCAGCCATTCCCGAACGCGCTCGACCGGCCAGTCCTTCTCTTCATCGTAGGTCGATCCGAACGCCTCGGGGTGGGCTTGCAGGCCCGCCAGCCGTAACGCCTGAAACGCAAGCGCATCGCTTGGCACGAGGCGTCGCACATCGACAGATGACGCTCGTGACTTCATGGCAGACGAGGCTCCATCATCGCGAGTACGGTACGTGCCGCCTCTTCCGACGAAGCGGGATTCTGGCCCGTTACGAGCCGACCGTCGCCCACCACGTGCGATTGCCAGTTGTCGCCCTTCTCGTACAGACCGCCCAGACGGCTGAGTTCGTCTTCGACGAGGAACGGCACCACGTCGGTGAGGCCGACTGCCGCTTCTTCGTCGTTGGAGAACCCGGTCACATGACGGCCCCGTACCAGCGGCTCGCCATTTTTGTTGCGCACCTGACGCAGCACCCCCGGCGCGTGGCAAACGAAGCCGATCGCCTTGCCTGCGCGCTCGAAGGATTCGATCAGATGGATGGAGTTCGGGTCCTGTGCCAGATCCCACAGCGGGCCATGGCCGCCGGGGTAGAAGAGTGCGTCGTAGTCGGTCGCTTTGACGTCGGCCAGCCTAAGGGTATTGGCCAGCGCCTTCTGTGCATCGGGATCGTCGCGAAAGCGCCGTGTGGCATCGGTCTGCGCGTCGGGCTCGTCGCTCTTCGGATCGAGCGGCGGCTGACCGCCGGCGGGCGACGCCAGCGTCACGTCCAGCCCTTCGTCGACGAACACATAGTAGGGGGCAGCGAATTCTTCGAGCCAGAAGCCGGTCTTCTTGCCCGTGTCGCCGAGGCGATCGTGCGAAGTCAGCACCATGAGGATGTTCATGAAACGTCTCCCTGTCGAGTCGGCCATGCGCTCTATTTTACCTGCCATTCGCACGCCGTACGCGAGGTGCCGGCACGTTGCTGCACCGGCGCCCTTGTGAGCGGGATTCGCAGCAAAGCGCAATCGAATTCGATTTGCGAGGCGAGGGACCTCCGCTATGCTTGTGCGAATGCGGGCGTCGCCCGTTGTATGGCGTCATCGAACGGTCACACGAGCACCGGCAGCCACTGCCGACCACAGGAGCGAGACATGCAATTGATTGGAATGCTGGATTCCCCGTACGTGCGCCGCACGGCGATTTGCCTCAAGTTGCTGGGGCTGCCGTATGAACATCGCTCGCTGTCCGTGTTTCGAACGTTCGACGAATTCGCAACGATCAATCCGGTCGTGAAGGCGCCGACGCTCGTGACCGACGACGGCACGGTGCTGATGGACTCGACCCTGATCCTGCAATACCTCGAGACGCTGGTGGATCCGGGGCAACGCCTCGTCCCCGTCGACCCCGCCGAACATCTGCGCGCGCTGCGCCTCACGGGGCTGGCGCTGGCGGCATGCGAAAAATCGGTGCAATTGGTGTACGAGCGCGAGTTGCGCCCGAGTGAGAAGCGACACACGCCGTGGACGGATCGCGTGCGCAATCAGGTGAAAGCGGCATTTCAGGCGTTGGATGTGGAACTGGCACAGAAACCCGTGCTCGCAACGCCGGACGGGATCGGCCAGCACGGCGTATCGATTGCCGTGGCATGGCGCTTCCATCAATTGATGCTGCCGGAAGTCGATTTCGGCGCGGACTTCCCGGAGGTCGCCAGCTTCTCCGCGCAAGCCGAAGCGCTGCCTGCGTTCCGGGAAACGCCGCCGATCTGAGGTTGAGAGGGCGACGAATCGGCGTGGGGAACGCCGGACGGTGGACCGTCCGGCATGGGGCGTGTCAGTTCTTGAGCCGGTAGCCCGTCTTGAACATCCAGGCAACAATGGCAAGAAAGACCGCGAGGAACACGAGCGTCATGCCCAGACTCACGCCGACACTCACGTCTGCCAGTCCGTAGAAGCTCCAGCGAAAACCGCTGATGAGATACACGACCGGATTGAACAGCGTGACCGTGCGCCAGAACGGCGGCAAGATGCTCGTCGAGTAGAAGCTGCCGCCCAGGAACGTGAGCGGCGTGATGATGAGCAGAGGCACCAGTTGCAGCTTCTCGAAGCCGTCGGCCCAAATGCCGATGATGAACCCGAGCAAGCTGAACGTGACGGCGGTGAGCACCAGAAACAGCACCATCCAGAGCGGATGCTCGATGCGCAGCGGCACGAACAGCGCGGCCGTGCCGAGCATGATGACACCGAGAATGATCGACTTGGTGGCTGCGGCCCCGACATACGCCACCACGATCTCCATGTACGACACCGGGGCGGAGAGCACCTCGTAGATCGTGCCGGTAAAGCGCGGGAAATAGATGCCGAACGAGGCGTTCGTCACACTCTGCGTGAGCAGCGAGAGCATGATGAGGCCAGGCACGATGAACGCCCCGTACGGCACCCCGTCGATCTCGGGAATGCGCGAACCGATGGCCGCACCGAACACCACAAAGTAAAGCGACGTCGAGATGACGGGGGAGATGATGCTCTGCATCAGCGTGCGACGCGTGCGAGCCATCTCGAAGTTATAGATCGCCCTGACGGCGTAGAAATTCATGGCGCGGCTCATCCTTCTTTCTTATGCACGAGCGAGACGAAGATGTCTTCGAGCGAGCTTTGCGTCGTGTGCAGATCCTTCACCGAGATACCGGCACGCTCCATGTCGCGCAGCAGGGTGGCAATGGAGGTCTGCTCGATATTGGCGTCGTAGGTGAACGCGAGTTCGGTGCCGTGGTTGCCGAGGACAAGACCGTAGCCGGCGAGCGACTCGGGCACGGCCGAAAGCGGCTCGGCGAGTTGCATCGTGAGGTGCTTGCTGCCCATGTGCCGCATGAGTTCGTTCTTCTCCTGCACAAGCGTGATCTGACCGCCCGTGATGATGCCCACGCGATCGGCCATTTCCTCGGCCTCTTCGATGTAGTGCGTGGTGAGGATCACGGTCACGCCGGTCTCGCGCAGCGACTGTACGAGACGCCACATGTCGCGGCGCAGTTCCACGTCGACCCCGGCGGTCGGCTCGTCGAGGAACAGCACGCGCGGCTCGTGCGAGAGCGCCTTGGCGATCAGCACGCGTCGCTTCATGCCGCCCGAGAGCTGCATGATGCGGCTGTCCTTTTTCTCCCAGAGGGAGAGCGAACGCAGCACCTTTTCGATGTACGCCGGATTCGCCGGCTTGCCGAACAGGCCGCGCGAGAACGAGACGGTCGCCCACACCGATTCGAACGAATCGGTGGTCAGTTCCTGCGGCACGAGGCCGATGGCTTCACGCGCGGCACGGTAATCCGTGACGATGTCGTGACCGTCGACGGTGACCGTGCCCGAGGTCGGGCGCACGATACCGCAAATGGTGCTGATGAGGGTCGTTTTGCCGGCGCCGTTCGGGCCGAGCAGGGCGAAGATCTCGCCGCGCTGGATTTCCAGGTTGATGTTCTTGAGCGCCTGGAAGCCGGTCGCGTACGTCTTCGACAGATTCTGGATTGAGATCACGGATGGCATGGCGGCGACGATAGCACAGGCGTGCGGAACTTGTTGGGTACACGTCGGGCCCGGCGCGAGTGCGGCGCGCAGGCAAAAGAATGGCGGGCCGCAGGGCTGTCGTGCGCCCCGGGTGGCCCGCGCTCAGGCGAATGGCCGGGGCGGTGCCCGGCGCATGCCCGTACCTTCCGATACGTTCCGATGCCTTAGCCCTTCGGCATTTCCTTTGGCACGATCACCATCCAGTTCACGCCGAAGCGATCCTTGACCATGCCGAACGTCTTCGCGAAGAAGGTTTCGCCCAGCGGCATGTTGATCTGGCCGCCGTCTGCGAGGGCGTTGAAAGCCTTCTCGGCCGCGCCTACGTCCGCGAAGTCGACCGACAGCGAGAAGCCGTCGAATTTGGGCTTGCCGCTCACCATGCCGTCCGAGACCATCACCATCGAGTCGCCGAGGGTGAACTCGCCGTGCATGATCTTGTTCTCGCTGCCCGGCGGGAGCATGCCTTCCGGACAGCTTCCGGGGTTTTCGCTGTAGCGCATGAGCGCGCGGCGTTTCGCCCCCAGTGTCTTTTCGTAAAACGTAATGGCTTCTTCGCAACGACCTTCAAAAAACAAATAGGAATGAACTTGCATGGGGTGCTCCTCTCAATGTCTCAAAAAGGGGTATCACGACGCCCCGGACGGGAAGTGTTACGGCGCTAAGGTCATGGGTACCGAGGCGTGCTCATGCACCACGCGCCAACGACCTTGTGTCTTGCGATAGCCCACCGTCGCGCGCACGGTGGCGCCGTGCGTCTGTCCGTCAGGACCGGTGTTGCGCACGACATTCACGCTATGGCTGAACGCCAGATCGCCGGCGTGCAAGAGACGCCATTGCGTGACTTCGAAATGGATTGGCCCAACCGTGTGGCCGAACCAACCCTCGAGCAGACGGCGATACGCTTCGTGACCGCGATGCTCGGTGGGCGGCATCACGTCGAACACCACGACATCGGGGTCGTAATGCTCGAGCAATGTGCCGACCTTCTTGTTGCGCACGGCGTCGAGCCATGCCGCATTGATTGCACGAATGGCAGCTTCATCGCCATGTGCCGGATACGTCTCCACCATAGTGCCTCCTCGCTTGTTGCGCAGATATGTCGCACCGCAACTTGTCTTTGTGGACAGTGTACACAAACAATAGCAGACATAATGGACACTGTCCACAAGGAGTTGCAATGACAGAACAAGACACAACGACCGGGCCGGTGCGCACGACTTACCGGCATGGCGATCTGCGCCGGGCGTTGCTGGAAGCGGGGGTTGCGCTCGCGCGCGACGGGGGGCCCGATGCCGTGATCCTGCGTGAGGCCACGCGCCGCGCGGGGGTCGTGCCCAATGCGGCGTACCGCCACTTTGCGAATCGTCAGGATTTGCTCGACGCGGTGCGCTCGGCGGCGCTGGCCGAATTGGCGCTCGCTATCGAGCGCGAGATGGCCGCGCCCGGGATGGCGTCGCTCGACGCCGCCGCACGTGCCCGCGCCGGTTTGCGCGCTGTCGGCATGGGTTATCTGCACTTCGCCCGTGCGCAGCCGGGTCTGTTTCGTACGGCGTTTGCGCCGTCGGAGAACGTGCGCTCGGAAGCAACGCCGGAGAAAGCGGGCGCGAGCGGACTCAACCCGTTCCAGCTACTGGGCGCGGCGCTTGACGGCATGGTAAGCGCCGGCATCATCAGTGCGGCACAGCGGCCCGGCGCGGAGTATCTGGCGTGGGCCGCGGTGCATGGCTTGGCGGTGCTGGTGATCGACGGTCCACTGCGTGATCTGCCTGCCGATCAGGTCGACGCGCTGGGCCAGCGGCTCGTGGCGATGGTCGAGCGCGGCCTGTAGGGCGTGTGGCGCCTGGGCAGGAACATGCAGCCCAGGCATTCTCAACGCTGCGTCAGACGCGGTGTCAGCAAGTCGGCGAGCCAGTTCATGAACGCTTGTGCACGCCGAGGCAGGTGACGCCGGTTCGCGTACAGGAGCGTGACGGCCAGCGGCTCCGCCTGATACTCAGGCAGCACTTCCTGTAGCGAGCCATCGGCCAGATGGGCATGCATGCCGCCTTCGGGCGCCTGAATCAGCCCAAGGCCGGCGACGCACGCCGCCTGATAGGCGTCTGCGTTGTTCACCGTCAGCACACCGTCCATTGGCCATTGCGTGTAGCGCTCGCCATCGAAGTATTCCCAACCGGCCGGACGCGTACCCAATGTCGTCGTGTAGTGAATCAATCGATGGCTGCGCAGATCGTCGAGCGTGCGCGGCACGCCGTATTGCTTTAGATAGGCCGGGCTCGCCACGTTGATCTGACGCATGTGACCGAGCGGGCGTGCGATCAGCGTCGAATCGACGAGGGCGCCCACGCGCAACACGCAGTCGAACCCTTCGCGCACGAGGTCCACGCGTCGGTCCGTGCTCGACAGTTCCACACGCAGCGCCGGATGCTGAGCCAGAAACGCAGGCAATTGCGGAATGACGGTCGTGCGCGCAAGCGTGGCGGGCAGATCGACGCGCAGGCGCCCCGAGAGCGCTTCGTCGCGCGCCACGAACATCGTCTCCCACTCCTCCATGTCGGCGAGCAGATCCTTGCATCGCTCAAGGCATGCCAGACCGTCCTGCGTAAGTTGTACGCGTCGTGTGGTCCGATGCAGCAACCGCGTGCCCAACTTGGTTTCGAGCTGTTTGATGGCATTGGAAACGCTGGCGCGCGGCAGGCCGAGACTGTCGGCGGCCTGCGTGAAACTGCCGGTCTCCGTAACGCGCACGAAGATGCGCATGGCGTCGAGTTGGTGCATGGAGAAGAGAGGACTGGCTCAGCCGCCGGCCGGTCGATTGTTATTTGAATTTGATCAGTGTAATCAAAATTGATAGGTTTATTGGTGAAATTCGTTGCAATAGCCTGTTGAACATACCGCGGCATCCGAAGCGCTCCGTCTGCGACCGATGACGAACGGCGCACGCGAGCGCCGGAAGACGCGGGACGAGACGGCCCGCGCGAGGCGGCGCCGTCGAGCTTGTTCAACGGGGCGTTGACAGCGTGTATCAGCGTGTATCGCCCCACGTTCTCAGGAGCATCACCATGACCCGCAAGATCGTTCTCATCACCGGTGGCAGCCGCGGCCTGGGCCGTGCCTCGGCACTGGCTGCCGCCCGTCGCGGTATCGACGTCATCCTTACGTATCGCAGCCATCGGGCCGAAGCCGACGCGGTGGTCGCCGAGATCGTCAAGCAGGGTGCGAATGCGGTGGCCTTGCCGCTCGACGTGTCGGAGTCGTCGCAATTCGCTCCGTTTGCCGCCGAGATTCAACGCGTGCTGCGCGAAATCTGGAGACGGGACACGTTCGACTTCCTGGTCAACAACGCCGGTACGGGCTTGCACAGCGCATTCGCCGAAACGACGGAGGCGCAGTTCGACGATCTGGTGCGTATCCATCTGAAGGGGCCGTACTTCCTGACCCAAACATTGTTGCCATTGATCGCAGACGGTGGCCGCATTCTGAATGTGTCGAGCGGTCTTGCGCGCTTCTCGCTGCCGGGGGCGTCGGCCTACGCCATGATGAAGGGCGGTATCGAAGTGTTTTCGCGCTATCTGGCCAAGGAGTTGGGCGCGCGCGGCATCCGCGCCAACACGGTGGCACCGGGTGCCATCGCCACGGACTTCAACGGCGGCACGGTGCGTGATGATCAAGGGGTCAATCAGAAGGTCGCGGCGAATACGGCACTGGGGCGCGTGGGCGAGGCCGAGGATATTGGCGACATGGTGGCGGCGCTGCTGGGCGACGAAACCGGCTGGATCAACGCTCAGCGTATTGAAGCGTCGGGCGGCATGTTCGTTTGAGACGCGAGGGGGTCAGTGAGGGCTGCGGCGTGAGCGCATCGTCCCGGACCACGCAACGGCGCCGACGATGCACACGCCGCCCACGGCCATCTTGAGCGTGGGCGACGTGCCAAACAGCACCCACGCGAAGGCGATCGCGTAGACCGGCTCGAGGGCGATGACGACTGCCGCCTGACTGGCCTTGACCGTACGCAGTGCGTGGATAAAGAGGGTATAGGCCAGCGCGGTGCAAACAATGCCGAGGCACGCGAGCCATGCCCATTGGGCGGCCGGCAGTGCGAGCGCCTCGCGCCATGCAAATGGGCCGAGCACGACCAGGATGCCCAGACACTGCCACCAGCTGGCTTGCAACGGTGACGCTTGCGCACCCAGCACGCGATTGGACAACGCGATGACCGCGTAGATGGCGCCGGAAAGCACGCCCCACGCAAGGCCGATCGTGGCCCCCGCTTGCCAGTCGAATGCGGGTGTCACGAGCGCGAGTCCAATGCATACGAGCCCGATGACGCCGGTGTCGCCAAGCGTTGGACGTTCGCGGCGCAGGGGCCATTCGAGCAGGATGACGAACGCGGGGAAGCAGGCGAAACCCAGTGTGCCGACGGCCACGCCGCCAGCCTTGATCGCCAGAAAGAAGGCGAGCCAGTGCACGGCGAGCAGCACCCCGGCCACGATGAGCCGCAACGCAGAAGCGCACGAGAGGCCCCGCCAGGGCGCGCCCCCCGAGAGTCTTGTGGCACTGCGCATGCCCGCGAGCCCGGCGAGGGCGATGACGCTCAGTGCGAGCCATGAGAAGAGGCCACGGCCGAAGACGATCAGGGTGCTGCTCGCGGCGATGTGTTCGCCGAACAGTGCCGAGGCGCCAAACAGCATGGCGGCAACATGCAGCGCGATCTGCTGACCTGCCCCGCCGTGCGGGGGCCGGGCGAGGCCGGCGGTGGCAGGTGTGCCGGGCATGGCAGGTGTGGCAGGTTCGCCGGTCGCAGCGACCTCAGGCATTGCCGGAGGCATCCGGCACCGGGACCGCCGTGGTGTACATCACTTGCTTGAGCGCGAAGCTCGAGCGGATGTTGCGTATGCCGGGAATGCGCGAGAGGCGGTCGGTGATCAACGTTTCGTAGGCGCTCATGTCGCTCACCATGACGCGTAGCAGATAGTCGGCGTCCCCCGACATGAGATAACACTCCATGACGTTGGGCAGGGCCGTGACGGCGGCTTCGAAAGCATCCAGGCCGTCCCGATTCTGGTTCTCAAGCGTGACGTGAATGAACACGTTGATATGCAGCCCGAGCCGGGACGGGTCGAGCAGTGTCACACGCTGGCGGATGTAACCGGCCGCTTCGAGCGCCTTCACGCGCGCCAGACAGGGCGAGGGCGAAAGGTTGACCCGCGAGGCGAGTTCCACGTTGGTGAGGCGGGCGTCGGCTTGCAGCTCCCGCAGAATCTTCAAATCAATGGCGTCGAGTTCCATACCACATTGCGCGCGCGCCCCGGATGGGGGCCGGCGTTCCAGTCGATTAGCCGCTCGGTAGGCGACAGTGCCGCAATACTAGCCTATTTATCCACCGGCCAAGGGGGCGGCACGATGACGCCCGTGATAGGTGGCGGATTTTCGGTGTCGACGTGCGCTGTGGAGGGGACGCGGCACTTGACCGGTTCGTCGCACGATTGCCGCTTGGGCAGGTACGATCGGGCGCTACCCGGATACCGGCGAGAGGGCGCCGCCGGTATCCGGGAACGCGGCGATCAGAAACGGTGACGCAGGCCGGCGAGTACGGCCACTTGATTCTTCACACCGGCCCCTGCCGGGCCGAACGCGTTGATGGCGGCGACCGTCGCATCGCCGGCAGCACGCTGGTAGATCACGGAAGCATGCAGGTCGGTGCGCTTCGAGAAGTAATATGCCGCGCCCGCGTCGATCTGATGCCAGCGCGGGCGCGTGCCCGATGCGAACGACGTCGGGCCGGTGCCGGTGTAGCCCGACGCATCGGTGAAGATGTAACCGATACCCGCGAAAAGCGCCGGCGAGAACTGGTAGCGCGTGTTGATTTCGTAGTTGTCGACGCGCAGGTCCTGCCCGTTCTGATAGCGAAGCCGGGTATCGGTGAAGACCGCGCTTACGCGCGCATCGCCGAAGCTATAACTGCCGGCGACACCAATGACATCCTGACGCGAAACGAAGCCCGAGTTGTAGAACAGGCTTGTCGACAGTGTGTATTCGTCGCCGATGGCGCCGCCCGGATTGGTCGACGTTGCCGCCGATGCCGATGGATTGCTCAGATGCAGAAAGGTCGCTGCCGCACCGATCGGCCCGCGTTGATACTGAATGCCGAGGCCGAGCGCACGGTTGTTCGCGAAGCCGTTGCTGCCGCCGCTCGCACTCTGATTACTGAACGCGTACAGGGCGCCCAGCGTGAGACCTGCCATCGGCGAGTATTCGTACTTCACAGACTGATTTAGCCGGAACGTCGAGAAGGTATTGTCGACGTCTCCCACGTGGGCGCCGTAGATGCTGCCGAATTGTGTCCACGATTCGAACGGCGACAGATACACGAAGCCGAACTCGTACTGACGTCCGAAGGTGAGTGTGCCCCAGCGTGGATTCGACAAGCCGGCGAACGCTTGCCGTCCAAACATGCGACCGCCCTGACCGAGGGTTCCGTTAATGCCGCTGAAGCCGTTTTCCAGCGTAAATATGGCCCGGGTGCCGTCGCCGAGATCTTCGCTGCCCGTCAGACCGAAACGGTCGCCGCTGCCGAAGCCCGTCGCCAGAGCCACTCGGCTCGCACCTTTGGCCCCGACGGCCGACGCTACGTTGTTGGTGTAACCGATGCCGTTATCGATGATGCCGTAAAGCTGAACCGAGCTTTGCGCCAGCGCGGGCAGTCCTGTCAGGGCGACGCAAAGGCCTAGCAGTGCCCGCATCGACGCACGGGCGGAGCGGGGTTTTCGCAAACGAGAGGACGAGAAGGGCCGTCCTGCGCACGAATGGCGTTGGATCATGTTGTCTCCTGAATGTCTTGTAATGAGTTGGCGGTGTCTTGTGTGCCTGAGTGGACGGGGAGGCGCGTCTTTGGTGAGGCAGGTCAGCTCTTTGCGGTGACCGGGGCCGACGACGGGGTCGGGTGCGGCCCTGCGCTGTCGTCTGCGGTGCCGCGGCGTGTCGTGCGTCCCAGCACGAGCGCCAGCAACACCACGACAGCCACCGGCGCGGCGGCCGCGACGAACAGGGTCGACACCGGTAGCGAGAGCGAGAGAAGCAGACCGCCGATCATTGGCCCCGAGATCGAGCCGATCTTGGCGACGCCGATGGCGATACCCGTGCCTTTGCCCCGGATGGCGCTGGGGTAGACGGTCGGTGCCACGGCGTTCAGACCCGACTGCGTGCCGGCGACGCAGAATCCGACGAGGAACACGGCGGCAGTTAGCAGCATGGCTGGCATGCCGCTGCCCAGCAGGGCGACCAGGGGGCATCCGAAGAGCGGCAGAAACACGATCATGCGAGCACCGTAGCGATCGATGAAACGCATCAGCGCGAGGCCGCCTGCCGTGCCGCCGATGGAGAACATGGCCGAGACCAGCGCAGCTTGTCGGGCCGGTACCCCCACGGCTTCCACCAGAATGGGCAGCCAGTTCTGCAACGCGAACAGGGCCATCGAGTTGGCGATGTAGGCGAGCCACAGCACGGGCGTGATCGTGCGCAAGCGTCCGTGGAACAGCATGGCCCAACGGAACGGCGCCGGTGCGGGTTCGTCGCCCACGAAGAAGCGCGTGGAGGTGTCGACATTGGCCGCCGGATCGATCTTGCGTACGAGTCGCACCACTTCTGCGGGACGCCAGCCTTTGAGTACGAGAAAGCGCAGCGACTCGGGCATGACAACAGCGAGCACCGCCGCGACCGCGAGCGGCGCTACGCCGCCGATCAGGAAGATGGCGTGCCATCCGTACGGGCCGACGAGCACGGCGGCAACGGCGCCCCCGAGACTCGCGCCGAGCGTGTAGCCGGTGAACATCAATGTCACCCAGGTGGCGCGCAGGCGCTTGGGCGCAAACTCCGAAATCAGCACGAACGCGTTAGGAACGGCGCCGCCGATACCAATGCCGGCGAGGAAGCGGAGCACCAGCAGGTGGTCGATGGAGGTTGCCTTCACCGTCGCGAGTGTGAGCACGCCATACCAGACCGTGCCCCAGAGCAGCGCGCGCTTGCGTCCGAATCGATCGCCCAGAAAGCCGAACAGGATCGAGCCGACCATGATCCCGAACACGTTGATGCCGAAGGCGGGTCCCAGCGCGGCGCGGGGAATCTGCCAGTCTCGCACCAACGAGGGGGCCGCATAGGCAAGGGCCGTAAGCTCGTACCCATCGGTGAGCATGAGAATCCAGGCGCAGAAGATCGTCAGAAATGCGAATCGCCCGGGTTTTTGCGCGTCGATGAGACGCGAAATATCCATCGTTTGCAGCGTTGCCATGTCTCCTCCATATGCCGATCGCCCGTAAGCGCCGGCTTCAGGAAGCCGGGCGCAGCGCTCGTTGGCGTGCGTTCCCGGCAAGTGTCGTTACGTCCTGTGTCGATCCTCGCGCCGCTTCATGACAAATGCGGCGGGTCGATCCGGTCGACGTTGTCGGCAATTCGCTCGCGCAACGCTGCGCGGTCGATGTCGTGAACGCTGCCCGCACCGGCCATATCGAGTACGTGCGCCGCCGCAGCGCCCATCGCAATACACGGCCCCATCACACGCACGCTCGACAGCGCGCTCGAGTCGGCGTCGATGCAGCGGCCCGCGGCAATCACGTTATCGGCGTCGGCGGCGAGCAGACTGCCCAGCGGCACGGTGTGCAGGTGATCGTCGCCGAAGGGTTGCCAAACGTACCCTTCCGGACGGTCGTGAAGTTCGATTGGCCAGGACGTGCGCGCCACGGCGTCGGGGAACGCCTTCGCGGCAATCACTTCTTCGGCGCTCAGCGTGTGGGTGCCGACGATCCAGCGCGTTTGCCGGATACCCGGCAGCCCGTAGCTGCGAATGCGTGCGTTGCGATACACCTCGGGGTATTCGGTCCTGAGAAATTCGAAGGCGCGGTCCGCCTGATCGCGCCCCACCAGTGCCGTATGCGATGCGGCCACCGGTTCCAGCGGCGTTTCGATGTGTGTCATGTTCGCGATACCGATGTTGCGGCCGCGGAAATAGAAGACGAGACCGTCCTTGCGCTCCAGCCCGTAGGCGTTCGCGCGGCTGGCCACGCGCTCCTTGAACTCGGCCGGGGTCGGGGCATGCGTCTCGTCGAGCCCTTCCAGCACGACCATCTGCGTGCCATGTACCGGCGTGATCGGTTCGCGGCACGCCAGTCCGGCATTCCAGGCGAGCGCGGCGTCGCCGCTGGCGTCCACAAAGCCCTTGGCGTCGACGTGAACGTCGCCGTATCGCGTAGCCAGCGTTACGCGCTGCACGCGACGGCCTTCCATGGCCACATGCCCGATGACTGCACCGAGAATGACGGTGATACCGGCGTCGAGAATCTTCTGTTCGATCCAGCGCGAGAGCGCGATCTCGTCATACAGCACCACGGTCGTGAGGGGGCCTTCCTTGTAGTGCAACGCGCCTTGGGCGCCGAGGTCGCGCAGGATACCGTCGGCGATGCCGTGCGTGACCTGAAAGCGTTTTGGCCCGTTGGAGAACAGTCCGCAGAAGGTGCCGATGATGGAATTGACGGCTTGCCCGCCAAGCGCGGGAAGGCTGTCGACGAGTACCACCTTTCGGCCAAGCGCTGCCGCTTCCAGTGCGGCCGAGGTGCCGGAAATGCCGGCGCCCACGATGCAGATGTCGGCGTCGACGTGCCACGCGGGCGTGTGGGTCGCGCGGCGCACCACGCGAGTATTAGTGTCCAATTGCATCTCCAGTGAAAGCCAGGTCAGGGAAGACAGGGGAATAAAAAGAGCGACGAGTATTCTCGAAAGGGGACGGAGAAAGTCGTCGCGAATCGCACGGCAATCCTCAGACGGTCGCAATGCGCCGGGTCACTTCGACCACACCGCGATCGGCATCGACCACCACCCAGTCGCCCGATTGGATGAGCGTGAGCGGATCGCGGTCAAAATCGGTCAGCGCGGGCGCGTGTGTGACCACGGCGCCGAGCGCCATCTTGGTGGTCATCTCGTTGAACAACATGGCGATCGGCGCGGTGCCTGCCAGCCGTGCAATGTGAAACTGGCTCGACCAGCCCGACGAGCCTTTCGCGCCGGGGAACACCAGCACCTTGCCCGCAAAGCTCACGCCGCGAAGTTCGTGACGCGTTTCAATGACCGTGCCGCTGCGCGGGTCGATGCCGCCCCAGCCGGAAATGCGCTCGCGCGTGACGAGCGCTTCGCCCTCGGTGCGCCCGCCGACCACGCGCCGGCCATGGAGCACGAAGGTTTCCGTGGCGCTTTGCGGGGCGTCTCGCCGTTCGATGTGTGTCGTGGTGTTCATGCCAATGCTCCCGTCCAGCGACCGCTGAGCGCGGCCGAAATACACTCGGCCGTGGTGCCGCACCAGGCTTGAATGTTCATGATGGCCGGCAGGTAATGCGCTTGCTTGGCCGAATCGACGGCCGCGACTCGCGTGCCCTTGGGCATGACTCGTCCGAGTGCGGAACACGTGTCGCTCATGAGATGTGCGCCGGCCGACTCGATGATTCGTGTGTATCCCGCCTGATCCGCCAACTGACGTGTCGCGCGCGGGGTAAAGATCCAGAGCTCGGTGTTTTCATGCACCTTCTGGCCCTCGAGTAATTGGCAGACCTCCCAGATCTGTTCGATGGAGTAATGCGGGCAGCCGAGCATCACGAAGTCCACGTCGGTGTCGCGCGCCGTGGTGTTCACGCGCTCGTAAGCGAGGCGCCGTTCGGCCGCGCCGTAACGCAGGGTCTGGCGGGCTTTGCGCGTGCCGAACGCTTCGTCGAGTGTTCGCGCTTCCGGCGTTGTGCCAACGATGTGGTACATCTCGACACCGCCTGACGATGCCGCCGCCGCGCCGAAGTGCTTGAGGCGCGGGAGATTGGCTGGCCCCTGAATGCCCTGCAGGACGGGAATGCCTTCGGAGACGACTTCGCCAACGTAATAGCCGAGAAGTCCCCATTCGAAGACGTTGTCGATCGGCACGTCGACTTGCACGAGATCGGTGCCGAAACGGTTTTCCGTCAGATGCAGCCCCCAGTAGGGGATCTTGCCGGTGAGCATCGCGGCGCCCGCGCTCTCGCGTCCTTCGGCGTTGCTGCGTGCCCCGAGCACGGCGTTGATGTACACGACTGCCGACGACTCCATCCACGCGCAATGCTCGCCGCGCACCGGTACATTGCCGACCTGATACGGCGCACACGTGTGCAGCGGCTGCACGCCGAGCCGGCCCGCATACGCTTCGCCTGCGCGATAGAGTTTCACGACTTCCGCTGAAATGCCTTGCCGCTCGGCATGTTCGGGATCGAAGCCTTGCTGGAGATGGCTGCTGTAGGCCTTCATGCGAGGCACGGGCACGACCTCGGCGCTGTCGAGGTTGAATTCGGAAAAGACGGCGTCGAGATCGAGCGTGCCGCCGCGGGTGCCGAAATCGCGCAGAAACGGTGTGGTGGCGCCGAGTGTGCCGCACACGTTGTTGGTGTCGACGAGGCGCTCGGCACCGAGCGCTTCGCCGTAACGCACCAGCAGATCCATCGCTTTCTGCACGGCAGGGCCCTGCGTGCCGTCAAGCATGGCCTGCTCGTCGTGGGTCAGTTGCATGGGGTGTCTCCTTGAATGTGACCGGGCGGGTCAGGCGTCGAGCGTGGTGGCGCGACGCAGTTCACGACGCTTTGTCAGGTCGAAGCGCCGGCCGCGATGTAATGTGCATCGGTTGTCCCAGATCACCAGATCGCCGGGTTGCCAGGTGTGTCGATAGACAAAGGCGGGTTGCGTGGCGTGTTCGAGCAGATCGAGCAGCAACATGCGGCCTTCGGCAAGTGTCATGTCGAGAATGCGGCTCGCATGGGCACCGATAAACAGGGACGACCGGCCGCTCGGGTGTTGACGTACCAATGGCCAGACGGTCGGGGGAATGGCTGCCCGTTGGGCCGCGTCGTACTCGGTGTCGCCGAGAAAGAAACGCGAGTGCAAGGCGTCGTGTTCGGCGTGAAGCCCGCGCAGCGCCGCTTGCTGCGACGCCGGCAACGCCTCGAACGCGGCACGCATATCGGCGAACTCCGTCTCGCCGCCTTCCGGTGGCACCGCCACGGCGTAGAGCATCGAGTAGCGGGCCGAGGGCTTCTGAAACGAACTGTCGCTGTGCCACAACTGGTTGGCGAGATTACCCACAATGCGACGATGCTCGCGATGGGCAACCGCACCGCTTTCGTCAAGATTGGAGATGTCGGCGAGGGTGTCGTGCCCGAGGCGGTTGTGCGGCCTGGCCACGCGTTTGAAGCCGATATCGAGCGGCCCCAGCGCGCTGGCGAAATCCAGTTGCTGCTGTGGCGTGAGCGACTGGCCGCGAATGACGAGCACACCGTAACGGGTCATTGCGTCGTCAATGGCGTGCGCGGTGTCTGCGCTGACCGGTGCGGCGGTATCGAGACCATGCACCTGAGCGACGAAGTCGAAGGCTGTCTCGCGCGAGCCGTTCGTTTCAACGGTTTCACCGGTTCGGCTCGCGTTCACCGTGGGCGAACGCAGCGGCGTGAGGTCAAGCATGTTGGCTCCTCCGGAACGTTTTATTGGGGGGCGATGTCACGCAGTTCCTGCGGGATGCGGTGTGGACTCGGCGCGTTCGGGATCGTGTTGCCGGTGAAGCATGCCGAGTGCGAAGGCAAAGATCGCCACGAGGCCAACGGGGACGGCGCCAAAATAGAACAAGGCGCTGACCGGCCAATGCAGCGATAGCAGCGCACCGCCGATGACAGGGCCCGCAATGGCGCCGATCTTCTGGATACCGACCGCCACGCCCACGCCCTTGGCGCGCAGGGCGGTTGGATAGACCATTGCCGCTACCGCGTTGAGGCCGAATTGCGTACCGACGACGCAAAACCCGATCATGAAGACCGCCGCGATCAGCATTCCTTCGGGGACGGCGGTGCCGAGTGCCGCCACAAGGGGACAGCCGATAACGGGCAGCACCGCGACGATCAGTGCTCCGCGTGTATCGACAAATCGCATCAGCGCGAGTCCGCCGATGGTGCCGCCGACCGAGAATGCGCTGGATACGAGAGCGGCGCGCGCCGGTGGCACGCCAATCGCTTCGATCAGCATCGGCAGCCAACTCACGAGAAAGAACAGCGCCATGGAGTTTGCGACGTACACGGCCCACAGCATGGGGGTGATGCGGCGCAGGCGGCCCGCGAAGAGCTCTCGCAGACGCGCATGCTGCGCTCCCGCGGCCTCGTCGCCGGCAACGAAACGCATTTGTGCGTCGAAGTGCTTTCCGGGATGCAGCCGTGACGCGACGCGCGCGATCTCGTCGGCGCGGCGGCCCTTCAGCGCGAGAAAGCGAATTGACTCCGGCACCCACAGGGCGAGCATGACGGCAGCGAGCAAAGGCCCTACGCCGCCGATGACGAAAATAGCCTGCCAGCCGAAGTGCGGAATCATCCACGCCGCGACCACGCCGCCCAACCCGGTGCCGACGCTGTAGCCCGTGTACATCAACGTGACCCAGGTGGCTCGCAACCGGCGAGGCGCGAATTCCGTCATGTACGCAATCGCATTGGGCACGACTCCGCCGATGCCGATGCCGGCGATAAAGCGCAGTACGAACAGCGTGCGCAAGTCGCTGGCGAATACGACAGCGAGCGTTAGTACGCAGAGGATGCCTGAGCCGATGAGAATCGTGCGCTTGCGACCGATGACGTCACCCAGATAGCCCAGGACAAACGCACCGAGCATCGTGCCGAAGACGAAGGCGCCAAAGGCGGGCCCCAGGGCGCCACGCCCGATACCCCATGCGCGACCGATGGCGGGAGCGGCAAACGAGAGCGCGCCAAGATCGTAGCCCTCGGCGAGCATCATCAAACCCATCAGAACGATGATGCGAATCGAAAACCCACCGACCTTCTGGGTTTCGACGACCTGATCGACGTCGACCGTCGGCGCGGCGTTCATGCGCGTTCTCCGTCGTCGTTCCGGCCGTTCAGTACCGCGCCTTGCGGCATTGACGACACGTTCTCGCGATACAGCTTGAGCCACCCGCGTGGCGATGCGGCCGACGGGGCGCGCCACTGTTCGCGGCGTTGCGTCCATTGGGCGTCGTCCAGTTGTACGTCGCAGCGGCGCGTGTCGAGATCGATGACGATAGTGTCGCCGTCGTGAACGAGGGCAAGCGGGCCGCCGGTCGCGGCTTCGGGCGCAATCTCCGCCACGACCAGACCCTTGCAAACGAGCCCCGAGAGGTGCCCGTCGGTCAGCAGCGCGACCGATTCGCTCAGCCCCGCGCCGTCGATGGCAAACACCACGCGAGAGGCGCCGCCGCCCATCGCGGGCCCTCCGCACACGCCCGCGCCTCGCATGACGACGACATGGCCCGGACGGATATCGCCGCGGCGCAGCGCCTCGACCGCCGCGTCGGAGGTATCGAAGCACAGCGCTGTGCCCTCGAAGCGACGAGCCTTGTCGGGGGAAATGCCGAACTTCACGATGCCCGCTTCCGGCGCAAGGTTGCCGCGCAGGAGAACGATGGCCGGGCGCGACGCGAAGGGGCGCTCGACCGGCCGTATGACGTTGTCGTCGTGGATCGGGGCGTCCTGTACGTTTTGCGCCATCGTCGTTCCGGTGACGGTGAGCGCATCGCCATGCAGCCACGGCAACAGACGCCTCAGCACCCCCCGCGAGCCACCCGCGGCATCGAAGGCTTCGATCGTGTCGTCTCCGACCGGGCGAATGCCTGTGAGCACCGGTATCTGGTCGGCCAGCGATTCGAACAGGTGATAGACGTCGACATCGCATTGCGCCTCGGTGGCGATCGCTTGCAGATGCTTGACGCTATTGATCGAGCCGCCGACGGCGAGCACCGCCATCGCGGCGTTGGCGAATGCGCCGGGACTGAGAATCTTGCGCGGGGTGAGATCGGCCTCGATCATTTCGACGATGCGCTGGCCTGCCCGACGCACTGTCTCGAACATTTGTGGACTGTTGGCGGCTACCGGCGTGCTGCCCGGCAGCGCCATGCCAAGGGCTTCGCATACCAGATGCATCGAGTTCGCCGTACCCAGCCCCGAGCACACGCCAGGCCCGCGAATCGCATTGCGCGTCATGCCAACGAGTTCCTCGACCGGCAGACCGCCGGTGACGACATGCATTGCGCTGACAAAGACATCCTCGATGTCCACATGCTTGCCGCGGTACTCGCCGCTGGCCTGATAGCCGCAAGCCACAATGAGGCTCGGAATATTCAGGCGCGCCGCCGCCATCAACTGACCGGGCACTGTCTTGTCGCACGAGGCGAGGCAAACCATACCGTCGAGCATTGCGCCTTCGACGGCGACTTCAATGTCGTTGGTGACGAGGTCGCGTGCCGACAGAATGTAAGCGCCGCGTGCACCGGCACCCGTGATGAAGTCGCTCGGCGCGGCCGTACGGATTTCGAAAGGCAGAGCGCCGGCGGCGCGAATGGCCTCCTTGAGCGCGGCCGCCACGCCGTCAAGGTGACTGAAACAACTGGCAAGTTCGGAAGAAGAGTTGACGATGGCGATCTTCGGTTTTTCGAGATCGTCTTCGGCGATGCCCAAGGCACGCCATTGGGCGGCACGCACCGCCCACAGATAGGAACCACGGGGGAAATTGCTTCGCAAGCGACGAGGCATGGTGTCTCACTCCAGCGTTTTTTCTTGGTGAAAAACGCCGTCCCGGATGCACTCTACGGTGTCTCTCGAAGACGGTGACTCATGCTAGGTAGCCGAATATAATCCGTCAATTCGATCCAATTTATTTGGTAAATCCAAAATATGGATATTCATCAGGTCGATCTGAATCTTCTGAAGGCCTTTGACGCGATGATGCGCACACGCAGCGTGACCCAGGCGGGCATTGTGCTCGGGCTGAGTCAGCCGGCCATGAGTTTTGCGCTGTCGAAATTGCGTCAGATGTTTGACGATCCGCTGTTTGTGCGATCCGCACGCGGCATGGAGCCCACAGCACGCGCGCAGGAACTGGCGGAGCCGGTCACGCGCATGCTGTATCTGATTCAGGACGAAATCCTGCCGCGTCCGACGTTCCATCCTGCGTCGTCGCGTGAGACGTTCGTGATGTGCATGTCGGACATCGGGGAAATGGTGTTCTTGCCGCGCTTGCTCAAGCATCTCGATGGCGTGGCGCCCCACGTGAAGATCAAGACGGTGGCGCCCACGCCGCAGGAGTTGGAGGCGGGACTGACCGAAGGCGATATCGCGCTGGCGGTTGGTGTGTTCCCCGATCTGGAGAGCGCATCGATTCGCCAGAAGCTGCTGTATCAGCACTCGTTCGTGTGCGTCATGCGGATCGATCATCCGAACATCGGGCAAACGATGACGAAGGACGAGTACGAGGCAGCCGATCACGTTGCCGTGCGTCCGGAGGGGCGTCGTGCCGATCAGTTCGAGAAGACGCTGGAGCGGCTTGGCGTGCATCGCAACGTGCGTCTGTCCCTGCCTCGCTATATGGGCGTGCCGTTCATCGTCGCCGACTCGAACATGATCGCGACAGTGCCGCTCTCAGTCGGCCGCCGCTTCGCCGACTTCGCCCGGGTAAGGCTCGTGCCGTTGCCCTTCAACGTTCCCGCCTACGATCTTCATCTCCACTGGCATTCGCGCTTTCACAACGACCCGGCTAACGCCTGGATACGCGAGGTGATGTCGGCATTGGTGAGTACACCGAGGCGGCCTTCGACGGCTGAAGTGTGACGTCATCGTACGATCGACAACAGTAGGGGCTATAGGGGGCGGCAGCGAGGAGAGGGCCGGCGGTTGGTAAGGGGCGGTAAGGGGGTGGGGAGCGGCAAGGAGCGGCAAGGGTTGGCAGTGTTGCATTTCCGCCTTGCCGTGGCCATGGCGTGACAACAGAGGTTGACGTTGTGCGGCGGACTGCTAATATCTCGAAACTTAAATAATAATGTTAATGATTCGCATTAATAATTCGAATCTTGATCGTCACACGGGAATTCAGGTATGTCTTTCGTTCACACGGCTCGCGCGCTGCCTGCCATCGGCCGCCCCGGCGCGCGTAATGCCGTCGCATTGCGCACCAACATGGCGCCGCTGGCGCTCGCCGCATTACTGTCCTTCACGGCCAACTCGGCCTTCGCTCAGTCAGTGCCCGCTAAGGTAGCGGCGGCGGAGGTGGCAGATGCCGCCACGTCGACCGCCGACGCCTCTGCCCAGGCCACGCTCAAGGCCACGACCGTTACCAGCTCGGCCTTGCGCGAAACGCCCCAGAATCTCAAGCAGCCGGTGCAATCCGGCGCGCTCGGCTCGCGTAGCCAGCTCGATACGCCGTTCTCGACAACCGTGGTGAGCCAGGAGCAACTCGAACAACGCCAGCCGGCCAAGCTCGGCGAAGTGTTCTCCACCGATGCCTCGGTGACCGACGGCAGCAATGCCTTCGACGCATGGGCCGGCTACGTTTACGTGCGCGGCATGCCGATCGACTGGCAATACGGTTTCAAGCTCGACGGCCTGCCGGTGATGACCTACGGCGTGACCATGCCGTATGAGTAGTTCGATCGCGTGGAACTGCTCAAGGGGTTGTCGGGCTTTATGTACGGCTTCGTCGCGCCGGGCGGCGTGGTGAACTACGTGACGAAGAAGCCGACGGACGAGCGCATTGCCAGCGTCGATCTCGGTTTCCATTCCGACGGCATCTGGCGCGAGCACGTCGATCTCGGTGGCCGTGCCGGGCCGAACGACATGTTCGGCGCACGCCTGAACTACACGCACGAAGAAGGCCGCACATACACCGACGGCAACCTGAATCGCGACACGGTATCGGTCGCGCTCGACGCACGCATTACCCGCGATCTCACGTGGAACTTCGGTGCGATGTATCAGGACCGTCGCGCGACAGGAACCTCGCCGTCGCTCTCGACCTTCAGCTTCTCGGGCAACCAACTGCCCGGGCCGATCAACGTGTCCAATGCGAATCTGCAAACGCAAGCCACGCATCTGAACACGATCACGCAGTTCTACACGACGGGCCTGCAATACCAGATCGATCCGGATTGGAAGGTATCGGCCAACTACGCGTTCAACAAATCGACGCGTGACCGAAACGAAGCCACGCTGTATCTGCTCAACGGCGCCGGCAACTTCAGCGGTCAGAACGATCTGGGCGACGAGAACAACACATTCCGCGCATGGCAATTGACTGCCGAAGGCAAGGTGCGGACCGGCCCGTTCGCGCACCAGTTGACGTTCGGCATCGCCTCGCAGTATCAGACGAACGACTACGCCTACATCTACAGTCCGACGTACACGGGCAATCTGTATCAAGGCACGTCGTATCAGTACTATGGCGATGGCACGACCCTCAAGGCGCAACGCTCCAGCGCCATCGAGCAACGCTCGGTCTTTGCCTCTGACACGGTGCAGATCACGGAGCGTCTGTCGGTACTTGGCGGCGTTCGCTTCACCAACTACAACCAGACGAACGCGCAAGGCATCTCGACCTACTCGACGAACGGCGTGTTCACGCCCACGCTTGCCGTTATGTACAAGGTCGCGCCGAGCACGACGGCCTATGCGAGTTACGTGGAAGCGCTCGAAGCCGGCGAGGTCGTGGGGGCGACCTACGCCAATGCGGGAGCAGTGCTCAATCCGTTCAAGAGCCGTCAGTACGAACTCGGCGTGAAAACCGAGCAGGACACCTGGAGCACGACGGCAGCACTCTTTCGCATCGAACGCGGCGCCGTGTACACCAACAGCGCCAATGCGCGCGTGGCAGACGGCCAGTCGATCTATCAGGGTATCGAACTGGCCGGCTCGGTCAAGCTGGGGCCGCAGTGGACGCTGGGCGCCAGCGCCATGGCACTCGATAGCTGGTATGCGCGCACGAACGGTTTCGATGGCAACCGCGTGGGGGGTGCACCGCGTTTCGTGCTCTCGGGCAACCTCGAGTACAAGGTGCCGTATGTGCCAGGGCTCTCGGTGGGAGGCGACATCCGCTACAACGGCCGCACGTCGCTCAATCCGCAGAACTCGCTGACGGTATCGGGGTACACGCTGATCAATCTTGGCGCCACGTACCGCACGCGTGTGGCCGGCAAGGACGTGACGTTGCGCGCCGCCGTGAGCAACCTCACGAATCGCAAGTACTGGCAGTATCAGTACGACAACTACATCAAGGCGGCCGATCCGCGCATGGTCAGCCTGAACGCCAAGATCGATTTCTGATCGTTCTCCGGCATTCGGCGAAGCACGGAAACAGCGGCCTGAGCGCCGCTGTTTCTCGTGGGTGCGGGAGTGTCCCGCCGCGCGGCGCTTTGCCGCCCCCACCCCGGACTATCGCCTCATCGGAAAAATCAATCGACCGGAACGAGAAAACGTCTTGACTATCTACCTACCAGTAGATAAAGTTCGTTTCATGAACCGCACAACGATATCGCCGAGCGCACCGACCGTCAGGGAGCAACTGCTGGAGCACGCGCAGATGTTCCTGATGACGCGAGGCTACAACGGCTTCAGCTATCGAGATCTCGCAGAGCGGGTCGGCGTGAAGACATCGAGCATTCACTATTACTTCCCTGCCAAGGAAGATTTGGTGCTCGAAGCGATCAAGGCGTATGAAGCGCAGGTCGGCGAAGGGCTGGCCGGCATTGACGACGCGCTGCCCCCGGCACAAAAGCTGGCGCATTATGCGCAGGGGTTCGGACGCATCGTTGCCGACGGTCATCGGATTTGTCTGTGCGGCATGCTGGCCGCCGATATCGAGACGTTGCCGGAGACGGTTCGGGAAGCGGTGCAGCGCTTCTTCGCGTATCACGAAGCCTGGCTGGCGCGTGTGTTGACGCAAGGCATGGCAGACGGTTCGCTCACGCTGAGCTCGTCGCCCGACGCCACGGCCCGTGCCTTGTTCGCAGGGTTTCAGGGCAGCGTGATGGCCTCGCGGCTGTTTCGGGCGCCGTCACGGCTCGAAGATGTGGTTGCCGCCGTTTGCGGTGTGGCCTGAGTTCAGTCTGGGTACGAAGCCAGAGGCCCGGCAAAGCGCGAGAAGCAGGGCGAGTTTGAAGACCAGGACGACAAGGTAACGGGAGTCGATCTCCCGTTTATTTGCGGTAGCGTATCTATCTATTAGTAGATAGATACTATGCAAACGTGAGAAACGGGACGGTGGGCGACGCAGTTCTGAGTGGCGTTCACGAAAGTTGTCCCGCAGGTGGATTAAGATCGTTGACGGCGTTGAGTGCCGTGCACGCGAGAGGCCCGACGACGGCGAGCCGCGCGGCGCGCGCAGCACCTCGGTACCGTTGACGCGGGAACACACGCGCCTGGCAGGCGTCAAGACAGCCATGCACGCGCGTATGTCAGGTGGGTCGTCCGGCCAGAAGGCAACGCCACGATGGCGGGCCAGTCCGGGGCGACCGAAGTTTGGAAGTGAAATTTTCTACTTACCAGGAGTTCGTCATGTCGATCGAAAAAGTGCTGTACACCGCCCATGCCACCGCCACCGGAGGCCGTGACGGCCGTGCCGTTTCCTCGGATGGCGTGCTTGACGTCAAGCTGGTGGTTCCCAAGGAAATGGGCGGCCCCGGTGTTGGCGGTACCAACCCGGAGCAACTGTTTGCCGCCGGTTACTCGGCCTGTTTCCTGGGCGCGCTGAAGTTCGTCGCAGGCAAAGAGAAGGTGACGTTGCCCGCCGAGACGAAGATCGACGGTAGCGTGGGTATCGGCCAGATCCCGACCGGCTTCGGTATTCAGGCTGAACTGAAAATCAGCGTGCCGGGTGTGGATCGCGCCACGGTCGAAGCGCTGGTGCAGAAGGCGCACATCGTGTGCCCTTACTCGAACGCCACGCGCGGCAATATCGACGTGACGCTGACGGTGGTCTGAGCCGGAAGGCAGGTGTCGTGCGACGGTAGGCACCGTCGCCGGATGCAAGAAGGGCAGCCTGAACGCTGCCCTTTTTTATTGCGTGACGCATGATCCGGTGCGCGGCGCCGATCACTTCGTCTTCACTTCGACCTTGATGCCGTCAGGCAGCACCGTGATCGCGCCGGGCTCGACTTCGCGTCCACCGTATCGCAACTGTTCGGGTTTGAATGTGTAGATCGGATATTGGTTGAGCACCTGCTGCGCGACGGTGCCGCCGATGGACGTCAATTGCTGGCCATACGAGGCCGGCATGCCGTTCAGATCCACGCGATCGACACTCGGATTGTCGAGCAGTACGGCACGTTTGACCGGATCGTATTTCAGCGCGCTGGAGATGGCGAGCACACCGGCCAGCGGCTGGCCTTGCAACAACACGTTCTGCACCTGCGCATCGACCTGCGTGGTGATGCGATTGGCTTGCGGGTTGAAGCCGATTTGCGGGTGCGCCAACGCGACAGAGAGCAGTTGGCCGTAGTTGAGCGTTGTTGGAAACCGCTTGTCGATGGCGGTTTCGATTTCCTTGCGCGTCATCGTGTACTCGCCAGTCCAGATGTTGTACGCAGCATTGACTGAGCGCGTAAGCGGGGCGAGCGTCAGGCCGAGCAGTCCTGCGGCGGCCAGACGTAGCGCGTCGCGGCGCGAGGTTGCGGCAGCGGCCGCAGCATCGCAGGTCTCAGGGTTGTCGGCGAAGCGGTCGGCCGGGAAAGGCTGGTGGCGAGAAATCATGGGGCGAAGGTCCGAAGGACGAGGCACGGCGGGGCCGTGTCTGTGTCGTCGATGCAGATGTGACCCGGGCAATGGGGAATCGTTCTGGACACCGCGTCGACTCAGA
Source organism: Pandoraea apista (assembly GCF_001465595.2). Taxonomy (NCBI): domain Bacteria; kingdom Pseudomonadati; phylum Pseudomonadota; class Betaproteobacteria; order Burkholderiales; family Burkholderiaceae; genus Pandoraea; species Pandoraea apista. Next base: position 1,712,799 of record NZ_CP013481.2, read on the forward strand.
TCCGCGCAGGCGCGGGAAACGAAAGGTGTCGTGCACGCGGGTCGGCCATCGCGCGGCGGCTGAACCATCGGTTCGGGTCTTCAATAATGCGGCGGAATTTCGTGACGCGGATTACCGTCGGGGCCGCTTTGCCCTTGCGACTGCATTTGCTGATATAGCGCCTTGAGCTGCTTTTGCAGCAGGTCGATCTGTTGCTCCTGACGCGTGACGATCTCGTTGAGCGTTTCGAGCAGATCCTCCTGAAAGGCGGCCTTGACTTCGAGTTCGACGACGCGTGCTGCCAACGATTCCATGAGCTTCTCCGGTGAACGCGGCATTGTAGGTCATTGCGCACTTTGCAAGCCAATGGGTGCGACGGGACGCAGCAGATTGGTGCAGGGCATAATCGCACTATGAAAACCTTTCTGCTTTATGTCGTGACTGCAATCGCGGAAATCGTCGGGTGCTATTTGCCGTGGCTGTGGTTGAAACATGATCGCAGTGCCTGGCTGCTCGTACCCGGCGCAATCGCGCTCGCGCTGTTCGCGTGGCTGCTCACGCTGCATCCGGCAGCGGCCGGCCGTGTCTATGCCGCATACGGCGGCGTGTATATCAGCGTCGCTATCGTGTGGTTGTGGCTGGTCGACGGCATGCGTCCTACGCCGTGGGACGTTGCCGGTGTACTCGTCGCGCTGGTGGGTATGAGTCTGATTGCGTTTCAGCCAAGCTGAACGAAATTTGGCGTCAGGACGTGCGCACGCGGTACGTGCAGCGCTGACCGCCTGCGAGAATGTGTGTCTCGCGAGACACCGTGCCGCGCTCGCCGACAAGCTCCTGAAACAACTCCAGCTCCGTACGGCAAAAGCCCTGACACGTTTTTGCCGCCGCGCAGATCGGGCAGTGATCCTCGATGAGCAGCCAGTCGTCGCCATCGCGTTCGACGCGCGCCATATAACCTTCCGACGAGCGAATCTCCGCAAGCTTTTCCAGCCGGGCCGCAAGACCGGGTAGCGGGTCGACGGCCTGCTTGTAGTGCGCACGCGTTTCCACCGCGCGCTGCGTAATCAGACGGTCGAGGCCGTCTTCGCCGAAAAGCTGGCGAATCGAACCAATCAACTGGATGGTGAGATGGGAGTGCGCGTCGGGAAACCGGCTGTGCCCGGCTTCCGTCAGTGCCCATGCCTGACGCGGACGGCCCGCGCCGCGTGAAGGCATCGTCTCGCCGATGAGCAGACCTTCCGCGACCAGCTTCTGCACTTGCTGGCGCGCCGCCTCCGCCGTGATCCCCAACGCAGAAGCGACCTCCGCCGTCGAAGCGGGGCCTTGCGTCTTCAACCAATGCAGTACGCGCTCGTGTCCGGCACCCGGCGTCGCCGCCCTATTATCCAAGTGGTTATTTGGGTAATTCATTGTGAGGCATGTAATATCCAAGAACTTTCTTGCATATTAGTCGCCTGACGGGCGGCTGTCCATCCATGACAACGAGCACGACGAATTCTGTGGCGCCGGGCTGGCGCGATCTGTTGAGTGGCAATAACGGCTGGCGTTCATTGGCGCTGGCGGGCGGGGTGGCGTTGCATGCCACCAATGTCTATGTGGCGACTACGGTGCTGCCATCCATCGTCAAGGAAATTGGCGGATTGGATCTGTATTCGTGGAACACCACGCTGTTCGTGGTGGCGTCGATTCTTGGCTCGGTACTGGCCGCCAAGATGCTCACGGCGCTCGGGCCGCGCGTCGCCTACCTCGCGGCGCTGCTGGGTTTCAGCGCGGGCACGATCCTGTGTGCCGCTGCACCGACGATGCCCTGGATGCTCGCAGGGCGCACCTTGCAGGGCTTCGGCGGCGGCATTCTGCTCGCGCTCAGTTATGCGTTGATCCGTATCGTTTTCGCACCGCCGTTGTGGTCGCGGGCAATGGGACTTGTCTCGGGCATGTGGGGTGTTGCCACGCTCTGCGGCCCGGCGGTGGGCGGCGTCTTCGCGCAGTTTGGTCACTGGCGCTGGGCGTTCTGGTCGCTGCTGCCGGTGGTGATCGGATTGGGCCTCATCATTCGCGCACAGGTGCCTGCCGGACGTGCGGTCGCGGGCGTGCGTGAGTCTTCGGAATCTCACGCGCCAACTCACCCGGAGGCGCATGCCATTCCGTGGTTCAAAGTGATCTTGCTATGTGCCTCGGCCGTGGCGATCTCGCTGGGCGCGGTAGTCGACGAGCACTGGCTGGCGGTCATGTGGGTGCTTGCGGGACTCGCGCTCGTCTGGTGGCTCTCGCAGCGGGAGCGCAGCGTGCGACATGCGTTGCCCCGGCTCATGCCGACGGGGGGCTATTCGCTGCGCACGCGGCTTGGCGGACTATACGCGGCCATGAGTCTGCTTGGCCTGGCGACGACGAGCGAAATTTACATCCCGTATTTCCTCCAGACGGTTCACGGCCAGACGCCGTTCGCTGCCGGTTATCTCGCCGCGCTCATGGCTGCCGGGTGGTCGGTCGGTTCGATGACGAGTGCCGGGCGGCAGGGCGACGCTGCCGAGCGACGCGTGCGCCTCGGCCCGGTGATCGTCACGCTCGGCATGCTCGCGCTGGCGTGGCTGCTGCCGCAACCCGCACTGTTCGCGAGTGCAACCGGTGCCGCGAGCCTGTGCATCGCGCTGTTCGGTGTCGGCGTGGGTGTCGGTATCGGCTGGCCGCATTTGCTCACTCGGGTGATGACGGCGGCGCGCCCGGGAGAGGCTGCGTTGGCCTCGGCGTCGATCACGACGGTGCAGTTGTATTCGATGGCGCTGGGTTCGGCGCTCGCGGGACTCGTTGCGAACGCTGCCGGTCTCGCGCACGGCGCATTGCCCGAGGCACAGCGTGCGTCGGTCTGGCTGTTCGCCTTATTCGCCCTCGCGCCAGCGGGCGCGGCGGTCATTGCATTGCGCGGCAAGGTGGCCGCTCCCGTCACGGGACAGGAGGCATCATGATCGATCGCATTACCGCCATGCGCACCTTTGTGCGTGTGGCCGAAGTCGGCAGCTTCACCAAGGCGGCGACGTCGCTCGACATTCCGCGCGCGACGGTCACCACCCAGGTGCAACATCTGGAGCGATGGTTCGGCGTGGCACTCTTCACGCGGTCGACGCGGCGAGTGGCCCTCACGATGGAGGGGGCTGCCTACTACGAACGTTGTACGGCGATTTTGGCGGATGTCGAGGAGGTGGAGTCGGGCCTGTTCGGTGCGCAGGCGCAATTGCGCGGACGTCTCGCCGTGGTGCTGCCGCCCGTCATTGCGCGTGAAGTGGTGATGCCGTCGCTCGGCGAATTTCAGGCGCGCTATCCCGGCCTCGAGATCGCGCTCGATGCTACGCCGGCCCACGGCGACTGGCGCGGTGACGGCGTGGACTGCGGGGTGGTGCTGGGCGAGTTGCCGGACTCGAGGCTGGTGGCGCGCCACCTTGGCGATTTGCCGCGCGTGACGTGTGCGAGCCGTCGCTATCTCGACACCCACGGCATACCCGACGATCTCGATAGTCTCGCCATGCATACGTCGGTGAAATGGCTGACGGCACCGGCGGAGACGCTGGCATCGCTTCCCCCCGCGGGCGAGGCGGGGGCGGGCAATGCAGCACGCGCCGCACTCGCGACGGTAAATCCACTCACCACACGCTGCGGCGATCTGACGCTGATGGTCGGTGGACGTGCCACGTGCGTGCGTACGCGCGGCCAGTTGCATGTGGGTGACGAAGCGGCGTATCTGGCAGCCGGACTCGAAGGTCTCGGACTGATTCAGCCGACGTTGCTCGCCGCTGCGCCCTATCTCGCGTCGGGGCGTCTGGTGCCCGTGCTGCCGAAGTGTCCGCCGCCGCCGTTGCGGCTCTCGGCGGCATATCCCGCGCAGAAGCGCGTGTCGCCACGGGTGCGGGTGTTCGTCGACTGGCTCGCGCAAATCTGCGAGCCGTTGGGCAACGCGCGAGATTACGCGCCGCTGCCTCGACCGCTACCTCCCGCATTCCCGGCACCGCCTGTTGCGCCGGTTGCGCCAGTGCCCGAGGGCAGTCCGTCCAGCGCGCGCCGCTCGTTTACGCTACCGGTGTAGTGGCTGCGCTTTTCCTCGTACATCAGCAGATCGGCCCGCTGGACCGTCGCTTCGAGCCGCTCGCCGGCTTCGCATGTTGCCGTGCCCATCGAGAACGAGAGCGGCGTGCCGGGATAGAACGAGTTGTTCAACTCCACCAGTTGACGAATGCTCTCGATCATCGCCGCGCCGCCTGAGGCGTCGGTGGAAGGCAGCAACAAGGCGAACTCGTCGCCGCCGATACGCGCGGCAATCTGCGGCGCGGCCACCGCTTTGCCCAGCACTTCGCCCGCGCGGCGAAGCAGGGCGTCGCCTGCGGCATGGCCCAACTGGTCGTTGACGAGCTTCAGGCCATTCAGGTCGGCCACGATCACCGTGACCGGGTAGGGCCCCTTGCGCTCGAGCCGGTTGAGTTCGTCGACATAGAACGAGCGGTTGCGCAGCTTGGTGAGCACGTCGTGTTTGCCGAGGAATTCGAGATACGACTCGGCCTTCTTGCGCGCCGTGATGTCCGTAAGTGCGACGAGCACCAGATCCCAGCGCGACTCGTGGCCCGGCAGCACCGCGAATTGCAGATGAACGTTGATCTCGTTGCCGTCGAGCGCGTAGTTGACAACCTCGCGCTGCTGAAACAGCTTGTTGTCCCACAGGTCGATCAACTGCTCGCGGAAGTTGTGCCGCATGTCGTCACGGAACACGTCGGGCAGGCGGGAGAGCAGTGTGGTCTTGTCGGGAGCGACGAACATCGCCAGCGTGTGACGGTTCACGTCGAGCACGTGAATCTCGTTCATGCAGCGCTCAACGAACTCGGGGTGAACGTCGGTGAACGTGCGGAAGTCGGTAATGCCGCGAGAGCGGGCGTCGTCGAGCAGCAGTTTGATCGCGCTGAAATCCTCGACCCACAGCGAGACCGGCGAGTATTCGAAGAGGCCGCGTGCGTATTGCTCGCCCATCGTTACGCGCTCGCGCGCGTGTTCGAGTTCGGTTACGTCTTCGAGCGAGATCAGCACACGCTCGAAGGTGGCTTCGTGGCCGGGCAGGACCGAGCCGTTGAGCAGCACGTCCAGACGCCGCCCGTCGAGCGTGTAGTTGACGGTCTTGCTCGTGAAGTGCGTGCGGCCGTCCCACAGTTGGCAAAGCTCTTCAATGTGCGTCTTGAGCATGTCGTCGCGGAACACGCGCGGCAGATTGGCCACGAGCGTGTCGAGCGACGGTGCGTTGAACATCGCCAATGTCCGGCGATTGACCTTGATGACCCGAATGCGCCGGGAACACGCCGAGACGTGGGCAGGGTCGGACTTGAAGTGGGCGCGCAGGTCGGTGACCCCCTGCGCACGCCATGCTTCGAACAATTGCTTCACGCCGCTGAAATCTTCGAGCCAGAGAGAGACGGGCGCGAGCTCGAACATCAGGGCATCGTCACTGGCATCGTTGGCACTGGATGGCGAGGCGATCGGCTGGGAAGGTACGGCGGGCATGGCGTCCGGCATGAGGCACCTAAGGTCGTGTCAGCCCGCCATTTTACGGGCAAACGTGCACCACGCCACAGTGAGTCGGATTACAGCAACGGTGCGCCGGTATCGCGTTTGACTTCGCGTAGCGACAGCATCGATTCGATCGACGAGACGCCGGGCAGGGCGCGCAACACGTCGCGCGTGAACATGCCGTAATCGTCGAGGTCGGTGGCGACCACACCGAGCAGGTAATCGGCGCTGCCGGAAATGTTGTGACACGACACGATACGGTCGATGGCCTGCACTTCGCGCTCGAATTGCTCGGACAGCGCGCGGTCGTGCACGGCAAAGCGCACGTGGACGAAGGCCGTCACCCCCAGACCCAGCGCGCGATGCGACAGCTCGGCCCGGTAGCCCATGATGTAGCCCTCGGCTTCGAGCCGCTTCAGCCGACGGGCGCAGGGCGTTTCAGAGAGCGCTACACGCTCGGCAAGCCGGGCGTTGGAGATGCGGCCATCGCGTTGCACGATGGCGAGAATCGCCTGATCGATGGCGTCGAGTTCGTTCATTGTCGGTATCCCGCTACAAAAACTGCTGCAAAGATGGCATTCCACCACGATCTGCGATCCCGGGAAAGTGTTGCCCTCATCTGTCCGGATTAGACCAGTCGGTAGCGAAGGGCTCTGTCAGGTAGGAAGATTTCGCGGAAATGGAATCTATGTTGGTGGAATACGCCATATAAGTTAATGAAATTGGATGGAAAACGCTATGTATCTCTCCCGGTTTGGCGGGATCATTGGTCTCGTTTTGGCCAACTTCGCCCTCAGGGAAAAATCATGGTTTCGTTGCCGTTGCTCACCGTATTCATTGGCGCTTTGATCGTTGTCTATGCATTGCCGGGACCGGACATGGCGCTGGTCATGCAGACGAGCATGACGCGCGGTGTGCGACACGGTCTTGCCACGGCAGCGGGACTGGCGCTGGCGCGCGCCGGGCATGTGACCCTGTCGGCCTGTGGCGTGGCGGCGCTGCTGCGCGCGGCGCCGTGGCTGTTCGAAACGGTCCGCATCGTGGGCGCGATCTACCTTGCGTGGGTCGCCATCCAGATCTGGCGCTCGCCGGCGTTTGGCATGCAGACGACCGAAACGCCGGCGAACGCTGCACCGCCCCTCTCGCATGCGGTGCGTCGCGGTGTACTCTCGAGTGTGCTCAATCCGAAGGCGCTGCTGTTCTGTTCGGTGCTACTGCCGCAATTCGTGCGCCCCGACGCTGGCCCGGTCTGGGCACAAGTGCTCGAACTCGGTGTGCTGCTGTTGATCGTGGGGGTGATTTTCGATGTCGCGCTGGCGTTCGGTGCAGCGCGTATCGCGCATTGGCTGCGCACTCGCCCGTTTGCACAAAAAGTACAACGCTGGTCGTTCGGAGCGGCGCTCATGGCCTTCGCAGTACGCTTGTCGCTCGACTAAAAAGCCGGGCACAATACATCTCACCTACATTCCAGTGATTGACTGCACCAATCGGGTGCATTTCGCTGCGACACCGCAAAAGAAGGTGCGACACAACGTCGCACCTCTTGAATTCTAAGAACCTTCCCGAATTGCTGCATTGCACAGCGTTTACCGCCAAACAGGTGTCGATCTGCTTGGAAATCGTCGCGCGCGTACGCGTGAAGGCTGCGCGACACATTGTCGCGCAGGCGGGTGTGCGATGTCCGGCCTAATTAAACTTCGGCATAATGCCGCACCGTGATGGAAGTAAAAGACAAGAAGTCGGACAGTGACTTGAGGTCTGCGGGCGGCGATCTGCCCCGGTTCCCGTCTTTTCGATGACACAGTCGTCGTAGTTCGACCGGTGCAATACCGGCGCGACGACTGCTCCCGTCCCACCTTAACCCTTGCCAACCTCCTGCGACCCTGCATCAGGCCGGTAAGCCCGTGTTGCGCCGTTCGCTGGCCAACTCAACCCTGTCGTGTGACATGAAGAAACACAGAAACCCGCGATTGTTTAGGCTCCTCGCCTTGTGCTCGCCGCTGCTTTTGGCCGGCTGCGGCATGACGCTGCTCGACCCTAAGGGGCAGATCGGAGTAGAGAACAAGAACCTGATCCTCACGGCCACCTGGCTGATGTTGATCGTGGTGATTCCTGTCATCCTGATGACGCTGTGGTTCGCGTGGAAATACCGCGCGAGCAACAAGTCGGCGCGCTATGAGCCGAACTGGTCGCACTCGACGGCCATTGAGGTCGTGGTCTGGCTCGTGCCGATCATCATCATTGCGATCCTTGCGCGCATCACCTGGGTGACCACTCACGAACTCGATCCTTACAAGCCGCTGCAAAGCGACGTGAAGCCGATCACGGTCGAAGTGGTGTCGATGAACTACAAGTGGTTGTTCATCTATCCCGAACAGGGCATTGCGTCGATCAACGAACTGGCCATTCCGGTCGACACCCCGGTGAATTTCAAGATCACCTCGGAATCGATCATGAACTCGTTCTTCATTCCGCAATTGGGTAGCCAGATCTACTCGATGGCCGGGATGGAAACGAAGTTGCACCTGATCGCCGACCACGTGGGCTCGTACGACGGGATTTCGGCGAACTACAGCGGCGGCGGTTTCTCGGGCATGCGTTTCAAGACGCTGGCGATGACCGACAACGACTTCCAGCAGTGGGTCGCCAAGGTGCGTGATTCGAAGAAGGTCCTGGACAAGGATGCCTACGCTTCGCTCGTGCCGATGAGCGAGAACACGCCGGTCACGTATTACAGCTCGGTCGACGCGAAGATGTTCGAGTCGATTCTGCACGCCCCGATGGCAAGTGGCATGGCCCAGCAGCACGAAGGCCATGAAAACCACGGCGCCATGGAAATGAAGGGCATGGACATGAAGATGGAAATGAAGGGCGCGGGCACCGACGCCGTGACGGCTCCGGCCGCCGCTGCAAACGGGCAGAACGGCCAGTCGATGACCATGGCCATGGACAACGCCGGCGCGCACGCGATGCACGCCGGTGCGGCCGCGCACGCGCACAAGGAGTAAATAACAATGTCAACGCTGTTTGGCAAACTGACTCTCGAAGCCATCCCGTACCACGAGCCGATCATCGTCGGCGCGGTCGGCATGATGGTGCTCGGGGTACTGGGCATCGTCGCGTTGCTCACGTACTTCGGCAAATGGAAGTACCTGTGGAACGAGTGGGTCACATCGGTCGATCACAAGAAGATCGGCGTGATGTACGTGCTCGTCGCGCTCGTCATGCTGCTGCGCGGCTTTGCCGACGCCATGATGATGCGTACGCAACTGGCGCTCGCTCATAACTCGGGCGGCATTCTCCCGCCGGATCACTACGACCAGATCTTCACCGCCCACGGCGTGATCATGATCTTCTTCGTGGCGATGCCGTTCATGACGGGTCTGGTGAACCTCGTGGTGCCGCTGCAGATTGGCGCACGCGACGTGGCATTCCCGTTCCTGAACACGCTGTCGTTCTGGCTGTTCGTGGCCGGCGCTGCGCTGGTGAACCTGTCGCTGGGTGTGGGTGAATTCGCTCGCACGGGCTGGCTGGCTTACCCGCCGCTCTCGGGCATTCAATACAGTCCGGGCGTCGGGGTGGATTACTACATCTGGGCCTTGCAGATATCGGGTCTGGGGACGTTGCTCACCGGTGTGAACTTCGTCGTCACGATTCTGAAGATGCGCGCCCCGGGCATGAACCTGATGAAGATGCCGATCTTCACCTGGACCTCGCTGTGCACGATGGTGCTGGTGTGCGCTGCGTTCCCGGTGCTGACGGTTACGCTGGCGCTGCTCTCGCTGGACCGCTACCTCGACTTCCATTTCTTCACGAATGAGTTGGGCGGCAACCCGATGATGTACATCAACCTGATCTGGATCTGGGGTCACCCGGAGGTGTACATCCTGATCTTGCCGGCGTTCGGTATCTTCTCGGAAATCATCTCGACCTTCTCGGGCAAGAAGCTGTTCGGCTACAAGTCGATGGTGTACGCGACGGCCGCGATCATGGTGCTGTCGTTCCTCGTGTGGGCGCACCACTTCTTCACGATGGGCTCGGGTGCCAGCGTGAACGCCTTCTTCGGTATCGCGACGATGATCATCTCGATCCCGACCGGCGTGAAGATCTTCAACTGGCTGTTCACGATGTACCGCGGTCGCGTGCAAATGACCGTGCCGGTGCTGTGGACGCTGGGCTTCATCGTCACGTTCGTGATCGGCGGTATGACCGGCGTGCTGCTGGCTGTGCCGGGTGCTGACTTCGTGCTGCACAACTCGCTGTTCCTGATTGCTCACTTCCACAACGTGATCATCGGTGGCGTGCTGTTCGGTTACATCGCCGGCATGAATTACTGGTTCCCGAAGGCCTTCGGCTTCAAGCTCGATGAGCGTCTGGGCAAGGCAAGCTTCTGGTGCTGGTTGATCGGCTTCTACCTCGCGTTCATGCCGCTGTACGTGCTGGGCCTGATGGGCATGACCCGTCGCCTGAACCACTACAGCAACCCGGATTGGCAGCCGTGGCTGATCGCCGCGCTGATCGGCGCGTTGTTCATCGCCGCCGGTATTGGTTTCCAGGTGCTGCAACTGGTTGTCTCGATCAAGAACCGCAAGGCGCTGGCCGACACCACGGGTGACCCCTGGAACGGCCGTACGCTGGAGTGGATGACGTCGTCGCCGCCGCAGTTCTACAACTTTGCCGAAGAGCCGCGCGTGCATGACATCGACGAGCTGGCCTATCGCAAGGAACACGGCATCAAGAGCGATCTGAAGACGAGCTACGCCCCGATCCACATGCCGAAGAACACTGGCGCCGGTTTCATCATCAGTGCGTTCTCGCTGGTGTTCGGTTTCGCGGCCATCTGGCACATCTGGTGGCTGGCTATCGTTGGCTTCGTCGGCATGATCGTGACGTTCATCTGCCGCAGCAACGACGATTCGATCGACTACTACGTGCAGTCGCCGGAAGTGGTGGCCATTGAATCGGCTCACCATCAGGCACTGGCCGCAGCAGCAAAGGCTTAATCATGACGAGCGAAGTTCTCAAACACTCTGGCGCGCATGCCGATGCGCATGCGCACGACCACGCGCACCACGACACCGGGGGCAACACGATCTTCGGTTTCTGGGTGTACCTGATGACCGACCTGGTGCTGTTCGCCAGCTTGTTCGCCACCTTCGCGGTGCTGCGTGACTCGACGGCGGGCGGCCCCACGGGCAAAGAACTGTTCGACCTGAAGTTCGTACTGGTCGAAACGTTCATCCTGCTGTTCTCGTCGATCACCTATGGCTTTGCCATGATCGGCCTGCACAACGGGAAGAAGGGTGCCGTGATGGGCTGGCTGGCGATTACGTGGCTGCTGGGTGCCGCGTTTATCGCGATGGAACTGTATGAGTTCCATCATCTGATCCTCGAAGGTGCCGGCCCGAACCGTAGCGGTTTCCTGTCGTCGTTCTTCGCACTCGTGGCGACTCACGGTCTGCACGTGGCCTCGGGCCTGCTGTGGATGGCCGTTCTGATGTTCCAGATCGGCAAGAAGGGCCTGAGCGCTACCAACACCACGCGTCTGCAATGCCTGTCGCTGTTCTGGCACTTCTTGGACGTGGTCTGGATCGGCGTGTTCACGGTCGTGTACCTGATGGGAGCGATGTAAATGAGCAATAGCAAATCGGTGCAATCGCACGGCCACGACGCTGGCCACAATGCGGCCGGTGGTAGTCACGGCAGCGTGAAGTCGTACCTGATCGGCTTCGTGCTCGCGGTGATCCTGACGGTCGTGCCGTTCAAGCTGGTGATGGATGGCACGATGCCGCCGTCGACGGTGCTGCCGCTGATTCTCGGCGCCGCGCTCGTGCAGATCATCGTCCACCTGGTCTACTTCCTGCACATGGACCGCTCGTCGGAACAGCGCTGGAACGTGATGGCGTTTCTGTTCACCGCGCTGATTGTGGCCATCGTGCTGGTCGGCTCGCTGTGGATCATGCACAACGCCAACTCGCTGATGATGCCGGGGATGTAAATCTCCCGGACTTGCCCGGCGGTTCAGGGCAAGTAAAAAAGGCGGCTTCGGAATTCCGGGCCGCCTTTTTTTATGGGGATCCGATTCGACGGGGAGGGGCGGGGGCCGCCACCCGCGCCTCGCAAACTCGTGCGAGGCTTAACCGTGTGGCGCTTTGTCGTCAGGTGGTGTGTCCGATGTCGGTGCCGCCAGAATCACCCCGGGGCGTACCGGCAGGTCAGGCCGGATACCCAGCAACGGCAGCGCCTGCGACGCAATCTCTGCAAACGCTGGCCCGGCTGCCTGACCGCCAAAGTGTTGCGATGCCTTCGGCTCGTCGACCGACACGGCAATCACCAGACGCGGCGCCGAGAGCGGTGCAATTCCCACAAACGACGCACGGTACTTCGAATGGTCGTAGCCGTGCGCGCCGGCCTTGTAGGCGGTGCCGGTCTTCCCGCCAATGCTGTAACCGGCCACCTGCGCGGTGGTGGCGGTGCCGCCCGTATCGACCACGGCCGCCAGCATCTTGCGCATTTCCGTTGCCGTGTGGGCATCGATCACCCGCACCCCTTCAGGTTGCGTTGGCGAATCCGGCTTGATGATGGAGATGGGGACGAGCACGCCGTCGTTGGCAAAGATCGTATAAGCCCGCGCCAACTGGAACAACGACGCCGAAATTCCGTAGCCGTAGGCCATCGTCGCCTGCTCGATGCGCCGCCACGACTTGTACGGACGCAGACGGCCCGACACCGCGCCCGGGAACCCCAGCTTGGGTTGCTGACCCAGACCGATTTCGGTGAACATGTCCCACATTTCCTCGGCGCGCAGCATGGTCGAGACCTTGGTCATGCCAATGTTGCTCGACTTCTGAATCACTCCGGCGGCCGTTAGCACGCCGTTCGCGCTGTCGTCGCTGATGGTCGCGCCTTCGAAGACATATCGTCCCGGGCCGGTGTCGATCAGCGTGGTCGGTGTCAGGCGATGCAGGTCGAGTGCCAGCGCCATCGTGAACGGCTTGAGAATCGAGCCCGGTTCGAAGACGTCGGTGAACACGCGGTTGCGCAATTGCTCGCCCGTCAGATGCTCGCGGTCGTTCGGGTTGTACGTCGGGAAATTGGCCAGCGCCAGCACCTGTCCCGTCTTGGCGTCGATCACGACCGCCATTGCCGCTTTCGCACCGGTGCGATCCAGCGCGTTCTTGAGGGCTGCGTAGGCGATGTACTGCACGCGGGTGTCGAGCGTGAGGCGAATGTCCTTGCCGTCGCGCGGCGGGCTGGAATCGTCGAGATCCTGAATGGTGCGGCCGATGCGGTCCTTGATCACGCGCCGCACACCGGCCGTGCCTTCGAGCAAGGGCTCTTCGCCCAGCTCCATGCCTTCCTGTCCCTTGTCTTCGACGTTGGTGAAGCCCACAACGTGCGCGGCGACATCGCCTTCGGGGTAGAACCTCTTGTATTCACTGCTCTCGTAGACGCCGGGGATACCCAGCGCTTCGACCTGTTTGCCGACTTCCGGTGACACCTGACGTTTCACATAGACGAACTTCTTCTCGCCGATGAGTTTGGCGCGCAGTTCCTTCGCGGGCATATCGAGCAGCTTGCTGGCCTTCTGGATATCGCTGTCGGACAGATCGTCGGGGACTTCGGCAGGCACGGCCCAGACGGTGCGCATGGGCAGGCTGGTTGCGAGAACGCGGCCGTCGCGATCTTCGATCTTGCCGCGCACCGCGGGCATGACGATGGTGTGCTCGTAACGTTTCTCGCCCTGTGCGATGTAGAAACCGTTGCCGGGACCGGCGATCCAGAACGCTCGCACGACCAGCCCGATGAACGCGAGGGTGATCATGATGACGACGAGCTTGGAGCGCCATAAGGACATGCGCGACTGCAATACCGGACTGGAGGCGAACGTGACGTCCTTGGGCTGGCGATTCTTTTGCATGGCGCTCGCGAAGGCGATAAGAGGCGTGAACAGCAATGAGCCGATCGACAAACTCTGGCTCAGATTCTAGGCGAGATAGCGTAGCATGCAAGCGACTGTTGCAATAGCGCAAAAGCCCCGTCAGGCGGGGCTTTCAGGGTTATTTTCGACACTTTCGGGCATGCTTTTCGCACGGGTGTCGGCTGGTGAAACCGGGAGCGGATTTTTGCGATGCCAGGCGCAGTCTGCTGCGAGCCTGCGGCGCTATTTGGCGACGCCCCCGAAGCGCACGTCTCCGTACCACGCGTGTGCACTCGCATGCGTGTTGTCGCTGTCGGTGAAGATGCCGTAGCCGAGCAGTTTGCCCGGCTTCTCCTTATAGATGCGCTCGTAGTCGGCCACGATGTTCCGCGAGAAGGTCTGCCATTTGCCGAGCGATGCGTCACCGCCCGCCACCACAAGCATTTGGACCCGGTCGGTATGCGGGTTCTGGATCACGGCCCCCGGCGCGGCGTCGTTGGACCAGATATACATCAGTGTGGCGTACGGCAGGTCTTCGCCGCCGGCCTTGGCCAATGTCATTGCCGCACGGTCGCCGAACGGCAGCGAGGATTTGTCGCCATCGAAGAAGAACACCAGCCGTGCAGGCGAATCCTCTTTGTCGCTCACGCGGTTATCGGCGCCGGGGATCGCCTTGTCGACTTTCCACCGCCAGGTCACGCTCGGTGTCTCGTTCAGGTCAACGCCATCCCCCTTGGCCATCAGCGCCGAAGCGGAGTCCACGGCGTTGGCTTCAATGACATTGCGATCGCCATCGGCAACGACGGTGTACGTGGTGAACTTCTTGCCGCTGACGACCGGCAGGTTTTTCCAGCCGGTCGGCAATGCGGTGCCCGGCGACGCTTTCGAGAAGGGGACGGCGGCTGGGGCGGTGGTCGATGGGTCGGCCGCGCGAGACGAATGGCTCGCCGTCGCGGCGAGTCCGCCGGCCATCAGACTCAGCGCCAACGTCCAGCTCCCCAGGGATCGGGAGACCCGATGCGTTGGGGCGCCGGTCGGGGGAGCGAGGCGGCTAAGGCGCCCACGTCGATCCGGTGAGCAAGGTGAGCAAGGTAAGCCAAGTGGCAAGACGATGCGATGCATGATGAGCGACTCCGGCATAGGCAGGCAAACCGCTGGCACCGGCCGGCAGGCCCGTGCCTCCGGGAGGCGCAGCCCCCCATTCAACAATGGCTGTCGACGACTGAACGACCCGGGGATCAACGCTGTTGCATGGCAACCCGCAGACCGAGGCCGATGAAGATCGTGCCGATGATCTTGCCCTGCCAGCGCAACAGCCACGTGAAGCGGCGTACGAACTTTCCGAGCGGACGCACCGACAACGCAATCGCTGCCGTGTACAGGGCACTCATCGCAACGAACACCAGTCCCAGCACAAGGAATTGCGCGAAGACGTTGCCCTCGCTCGCGTGCACGAACTGCGGCATGAAGGCGAGGAAGAAGAGGGCGGTTTTCGGATTGAGCACTTCGGTGGCCACGGCCTGGACGAATGCGCGTCCGGGAGAGACCTTCGGCGCCACAGGCAGTTGCGGATCGGACGCCTGCTCGCGCAATGCCTTGACACCCAGATAGATCAGATACCCCGCGCCGACATATTTCACGACGTCGAAGGCCAGCGCGGAGGTCATCAGCACCGCCGAGAGTCCCACGGCCGCACACAGGGTGTGTACGAGGTCGCCCAGTGCAATCCCCATGCCCGTCATGATGCCGGCACGTCGTCCGCCTTGCACGGTACGCGTGATGGTCAGCAACACCGCCGGGCCGGGAATCAGAAACAGCCCGAGCACGACAACAACGAACGTGGCGAGGGTGGCAAAGGTAGGCATGAGGTCTCTCCAGGGCAATCGGTGGCGACGCAATGGCGACATCATCCCAGATTCTGCGACAGCTTGCCCGAAAGGGGGCTGGGCGAATGCCGAAGCGTCTCGCTCGATTTCGGCAGACGATGTTTGTCTTTACGACGTCAAAAGGAAGCGACATGCCATCCGTGTCCAGTACGGCAGCCTCATCCAACAGCACGTTCCTGCACCTTGCGTACGAGGCGGTGAACTGTCTCTACGATGGGTTCAGGGGGGACTTCCAGGGCGCCAGCGCGTGCCTGCGAGGCAGTGGCCTGAGTCATTTACTAAACAATGGGTGGGGAATGGCGGGGCAGCGGCATCAGGAGCGGGCACTGAGTGCGCCGGACACGACAGGCGTTTGGGGGGCGACGGATGTAGCGTTCGCGTGTGCGCTGAGCGCGCTGACCATCGGCGCGGTGTGCCGCTATCTATGGCCGGAGATGCGCGCGTTGGAGAATGCATTCCGTGAGGGGGAGCAAGGGCCGCGTGAGTGGGCGCTTCAGACACGGGCGCAGCTTCGTCGCCGTACCCCGGCAGATCTCACTTCGATGCGCCAATGTCTCGCGGCCTTCGATGCGACCCAGATATTCGCCGACGCGGCGTCTGCCACAGTGGATTCGGTGAACGTCCCGGTACCGTCGAGACGCAAGCTGGCCGAGCGGAAAATTGCGGAGATCCTTGTCCTTCATATCGCCGACGCACCGCAAACCTGCATTGCGCAAAGCGATCGGGTGTCGTCGCTGTGTCAGCTTCTGGCGCACGGGCTGGGCTTCAAGCTGCCGCGGACGATGCGAGAGGCGTTGCGTGTGGACGATGCCAGACCATCGCTGATCCGATATGACGATGCGTTCACCCTCTTGCGCGAACGTCTCGAACCCAACTGGCGCGATGACCTTGGGGGCTCGCCGACATTCACTGTGCATCCCATCGACGTTCAGCTTTTCGATCCGGCCGAGACAACCGGCGATCTTACAAAGGAGACGCGCATGGCAAGACGGCAACTGACGCATCCCCAGGCGCTGCGGCGAGTCCGGGATCGTGTTGTTGCTTTGATGGCGGCAAGTGTGAAGGGGGACTGCGGGAGTACCGCCGATTGGCGCGATCTCGGTGAATTCGCATTGGTTGCCGCTGTCCAGCGGGGGCTGCCGTGTGAGCGCGTACTCGACGCGCTGGGCATTGCGGTACGCGCGGGCGTCACCGCGCGTTTCGCCTGGCGCTGGACAGACGATCCGCAGACGCAGCCCGTTGCGTCGACGATCCCGGTGGACGTCTCGCGCTGGCTTGCCCGTGTACTGATGGTGGCCGGCAAGCCGGAGATGCGCGAACCCTGCCCGCCTCGCCTCGCCGCATTAGCGCGCGGCGATACCCCGGCGTCGCTGATGATCGGCTCCCGCGACTGGATACATCTTGTCGACGGCGTTCGGGCATTGGGCCGCGACCACTGGCATGCGGACTACGCGGCGGTGTGCGAAGCCGGCAAAGCGTAAGGTCGGCGGCTGGCCGCGAACCAAGGGCTGCATCGGCGGTTACAGATACGTCCCGCCCAGCAGTCCGGCAATGCTGCCGGCCGCGAGCCACCACAGCGGGTGAACGCGGGTGCGGATCGCGAACACGGCCACGCAGGCGGTGATGCCTGCGAGCAGCCAGGACGTTGCCGACGCTTCGGCAATGAGTGCCGCGCTCGCGGCGACAAGTCCGGCTGTCATGGGGACCAGACCGGCCTGCACGATGCTGCGCCACGGCCGGTCCTTGAAGCGCTCCCACAGGTGCAGCACACCGATGGTGATGAGCGAAGACGGCCCGAACTTCGCGAGCGAGGTGACCAGCATGCCCTGCCAGCCGGCCACATGCCAGCCCACGAGCGTCACGATCATGAGGTTCGGGCCGGGCGCGGCCTGCCCCAAGGCGAACAGCGCACTGAATTCCTCGGATGTCATCCAGTGATGCAGATCGACGACCTGGCGCTCCATTTCCGGCAGGATCGTGTTGCCGCCGCCGAACGCCAGCACCGACAACTGCGTGAAGATGAGCGCGAGCGAGATGAGCGTGCCGGTCATTGCGAGACTCTCCAGGTGGCATAAATCGAGATCGGCGTCATGACGAGCATGGTGAGCACCAGCGGCACGCGCAGCACGGCAATCGCGATAAAGCACGCCGTGGCCACACCTGCCAGCGCCACAGACTTGCGCAGCGGCCACGCCACTTTCCACGCCATCTGCACCAACAGGCCGGCCGCGGCTGCCGCGAGCCCCGCGAAGAGGTGCTTCACGTGCGGATCGCTCTGAAAGTGCTGATAGATCGTGCCCAGCACGATGACCACGGCAGACGGCGCGGCAATCAGCCCGAGGATCGACGCGAGCGCACCGCGCCAGCCGTGAAAACGCATGCCGAGCGCCACCGACAGGTTGATGATGTTGCCGCCGGGCAGGAACTGGCACAGCCCCAGCAGATCGGTGAATTCCGCCGGCGTGACCCATCGGTGTTTCTCGACGATCATGCGACGCGCCAACGGCAATGCCCCGCCGAACGCGGTCATGCCAAGACCAAGGAAACCGAAGAAGAGGGTGCGAACGCTTGGGGCGTCGGCAACGGGCGTGACCGGCATCGCGGCGGAGGCGCCGGATGCGGCAGGAGCGGTTGAAGCCGGAGTGCTCATGACGGGTGAGTTCTGAAACTGGACTACGGTGAGGGCCGCCCGGCAGAGGGTGTCTTCAGGAAGGGGGGCACGCGTGCCGCGCGGGACCCCTTGAGATTAGGACGATTGCGCTATATTGTCCAATATATGGAAGTGACTTGATTGATATCGAACCAATATGGCAAATATCGACATACGCCTGTTGCGCTATTTCATTGCGGTGGCTGAAACAGGGCACATGACGCGTGCAGCGGAGCGTCTCGGGATCGGGCAGCCGCCGCTCTCGCAACAGATCCGCGTCCTTGAAACGCAATTGGGCGTCACGCTCTTCGAACGCCTGCCTCGCGGTATGGCGCTCACCGATGCCGGTCAGGCGTTTCTCGGCGATGCGTACGACGTCGTTCGCAAGCTCGATCAGGCGGTGGACGACGTGCGTCGTGTCGCGGCAGGCGTCAAAGGGCGGTTGTCCGTGGGCTTCACCAGCTCGTCGGCACTGCATCCGTTCGTGCCGACGGTGATCCGCGCGTTTCGGCGTGACGCGCCATCGGTTTCGCTGATGCTCGACGAGAGCAGCACGAGCGAGTTGCTCGACGGTTTGCGCGACGGTCATCTGGACGTTGCGTTCATTCGTCAGCCGCAGGGCGACATCGGGCAGATCGTTTTCATGCCGGTACTTGAAGAGTCGATGGTGCTCGCCGTGCCCTCGGCGCACCCGCTTGCGCTCACGGGGCGGGCAGGCAAGGCGGCCGTGCCGATGACGGCAATCGCGGCGGAGAAATTGATTCTCTATCGACGCCGCACGGGGCAGGGACTATACGACGCGATCATTGCTGCGTGTCACGGTGCGGGCTTCAGCCCGAACATCGAACAGGAGGCGCCGCGTCTGCTCACAACGCTCTCGCTCGTGGCGGCAGGGCTGGGGGTATCGGTGGTGCCCGCGTCGCTCATGCGCATGCAGGTCGAGGGCATTGTCTATCGGCCGCTGACCCCCGCGCCGCGTGCGCCGTTGTACTGCGCGCATCGCGAGGGCGTGTTGGCGGGACCGGCCGCGCGACTGCTCGATCATGTGAATGAGGCCGCGCAGCGTGTCGTTGCCGAGTGACGAACGGCAGGAGGTGGCAGCCGGTGGCAGGCGCACGCAAAATGCACGGTGGCAGGCAGTCACGCTCTCGCGCCATCCTTTTGCGTCAGCAGCGCTTCGATGTGTCCGTGCAGGCCGACGTCGCTCCATTCCAGTTCGCCCATGCGCCAGAAGCGTGCGTTACCCGCGCGGTCGATGAGATAGGTGGCGGGTAAGCCGAGCGATCCGAAGCGTTTGTAGACACCGCCGTCGGTGTCTAGCAGAACCGTGCCGTCGATAGGGAGTTTGTCGATGAACGGCCTGACCGTGGCGAGCGGCTCCTTGTAATTGACGGCGACCAGTGTGAGACCCCGCTGACGGTATTGCCGGGCGACCGCCCCCATCGCAGGAATTTCTTCGCGACAGGGGCCGCACCACGTTGCCCAGAAGTTAAGGATAACCACACGTCCGCGCCACTCGGACAGCGCGTGTTGTTTGCCGTCGAGCCCGTCGAGCGTGAACACCGGTGTCGTACCGCGCCAGGCCGACAGCGTGCCGCCGGATGTCCCCGCGAGCGCGCTGTCGTCGACTTCCGCCGCCCCCTTGACCGGCCCGGCTGCCAGCGCCTGCGCGCCGGTGCCGCCCAGCGCACCGGCGGTTCCGAGGGCCCCGAGGGTGTGAAGAAAATGACGGCGTTGCATGGCGATACTCTCCTGCGTGTGCGTGTCGTGAATCTCGCGGGCCGGCTCAGTCCTCAGCCGATTCCGCCTTGTCAGGCGGTGATTTCCCGGGCGCTCATACGATAGCGGAACGTGTCCGGGTTGAGGCTGTCGAGCTGGGCACGCGCCACTTCGCCATTTGGGTACATGAGGAATGGCACGGCGTTGTCCTGCGCGGCGCGTGCGCCCGGCAGCGGTACATCGGCGCCGTGATTGAACGCGACCCAGTTCATCTCCCACTGTCCGAAGAGCATGGCGCGCGCGGCACGCACACGCAGGTCGTCGACCGGCAGACCACCCGGCACTTCCTCAAGCACGACCTTGCGCACGTCTGCCGGATCGACCGGCACCCAGCCGTAGCCGGCGGCGTAAAACTCGGCGCGGCAATGCTGCGCACGCGTGACGTCGCCCGCTTTGCCCAGGCTGTTGAAGCCACGATTCGACGCCGCCACACGCACACCGTAAGCGTCGCGCGCGGGGATACCGACCGAGCGCGCGAGGGCGGTAAAGAGTGCGTTGATATCGGCGCACTTGCCCGCGAGGTTGCCGGTCGTGAGCATGTAACGCACGTCGCCGGTGCCGCAGCCGCGCACCGAACCTTCGCGACGGCAGTTCTCGACGATCCACTGGTAGATGGCGCGCGCTTTCTCAACGTCGCCCTTTTCGCCGCGTGTGATCTTTTCGGCCGTTTCGCGCACCAGACCGTCGGTCGGCTGGAGTGCCGTCGGGCGCAGATATCGGCGCAGGACTTCGGGCGATTCGCGCGGCGCGTTGGCCGAGGGCGGTTGTGCGAGGTCCACCTGCCGGTCGCGCGTGGCGAAGGTGTTCACCAGGGTGACCGTGCGGGAGCCTTGCGCCGCGCTGTCGGGCCATGCCACCGCCAGCATCGGCACGCCGATGCCCGCCGCGCCGCGCACGGTGCGCAACTCGGCGTTGGCACCCGGCGCTTCCCAGCGGGTGCCGAGCGCGCGCTGATACCCCCCCGACGGCGAGGCGGCCACCGGCAGCCACACGTTGGCCGGGCCGTGACCGGCCGGCAGGTCGACCTGGGTGGTCAACTCGAAGGTGCGCCAGCCTTCGGCGGCGTCGGCCGACGGGGTACGCACGGGCGCCGCCAGCACATGGGCGGGCAGCAGCGAACTCGACAGAACGGAAGCGGGCAGGGCGCAGGCACCCAGCGAGAGGAAGCGGCGGCGTTGCATGATGAGATCCCCTTTGGCGTCAGCGCTCACGGCGCATGGTGGTTAGGGTGTTGCAAGAGCGCGTTGAGATGCGGTGGTCATGGTGTCCCGCAATGCAGGGACCATGTGAACCGGTAGCATGGCGGCGTCGCCGGACATCTTCAGCCATTTCGAGACATATCGACGCACCAAAGCTGCATCATAATACGTCGAGTTTTGGCAAACTGTCGTCACCCGGGAGCGGCGAGCTTTGACGAAGCCCTGAGCGGTACTCATACGCGCTTCACGAAGGGTTCCCGGCTATCCCCAACGAACATCAACGACCATGACCGCAATCGATGCAACTCAAGCAGGCGCCGCACCGGCCGCGCCGCGTCTGACTTCGCTCTCGCACGGCGGCGGCTGCGGCTGCAAGATCGCGCCGGGCGTGCTATCCGAACTGCTCGCCCGTAACGAAGCGCCGCTGCCCGCGCCGGCCGCGCTGCTGGTGGGCACGGAAACCTCCGACGACGCTGCGGTGTATCAGCTCAACGACGAACAGGCGATCATCGCAACGACGGACTTTTTCATGCCCATCGTCGACGACCCGTTCGACTTCGGCCGTATCGCCGCGACCAATGCGCTGTCCGACATTTACGCGATGGGCGGCAAGCCGATCTTTGCGCTCGCCATTGTCGGCATGCCGATCAACGTGCTGCCGCGCGAGACGATCCGCGAGATTCTGCGCGGTGGCGAATCGGTCTGCGCCGAGGCGGGCATTCCGATTGCAGGCGGCCACAGCATCGACTCGGTCGAGCCGATCTATGGTCTCGCCGCACTCGGGGTCGTGCATCCGAAGCGGCTGAAGCGCAATTCCGACGCGCAGGCGGGCGACGTGCTGGTGCTCGGCAAGCCCCTCGGTGTGGGCGTGATGTCGGCGGCGCTCAAGAAGAATCAACTGGACGAGGCGGGTTATCGCCGCATGATCGACGCCACGACACGGCTGAACCGTGTCGGCCCGGCGCTTGCCGCGTTGCCCGGCGTGCATGCGCTCACGGACGTGACCGGCTTCGGTCTGCTCGGCCACACGTTGGAAATGTGCCGCGGTGCGAATCTTGCGGCCTATCTGCGCATGTCCGATGTGCCGCTGCTCGACGGTGTGCGCGAGTTGGCCGACAAGGGATGCATTACGGGCGCGTCTGGCCGCAACTGGGCGTCTTACGGCGCGTCGGTCGACATGGGGGAGCGTTTGACGGAGCGTGATCGCGATCTGTTGTGCGATCCGCAGACCGCCGGCGGGTTGCTGGTGTCCTGCGCGCCCGGCGCGGTCGACGATGTGCTCGCCGTTTTCCGCGCGGACGGCTTCGACGAAGCCGGTATTGTCGGCGCGATGCGCCCGGGCGCGCCCGGCGTGCGAGTGATCTGAGGTACGGTTCAATCACCGGCTGACGGGCGCGCTCGCGAGAGCGATACGCGCCCGCAACGGCACCTTACGTCACGCTGCCCGACGGTCTGCGTGATTGCCGATGAAAGCGATGATAGCTTCGCCCAGCGGCGCTGGCGCATCGCGATGCGGCGAGTGCCCGCAGGCCGCTAACTTCACCACCTTGGCGTGCGGCACATGCGCAGCGATGCTGTCCATTTGCGCCATCGTGCCGTACTCGTCGTCTTCGCCCTGAATGGCGAGCAGCGGCTTCGAGATGCTCGCCACGGCGCCCTCCAGATTCCATTCGCGAAACGCCGGGTCCAGCCAGATATCGTTCCAGCCCCAGAACGCCGAATCGACATCGTCGTGATAGCGGCCGAGTTTTGCGGGCAAGTCGGTCGTTTCGTACACGGCCTTTGTCTTCGCAATGCTCTCGACCGACACATCTTCGACGAAGAGGTGCGGCGCGAGTACCACCGCACCGGCGAGCCTGTCCGGGAACGCGGCCGAGAACAGCAGCGAGATCGAGCCGCCGTCGCTATGACCCACAAGCCACAGACGATCCGCCTGATCGGGGCCGACACCGACCGCGTCGAGAAATGCGGGCAACACCTCACGGGCCTGACGGTGCATGAAATCCACCGGCCACTTCTCGTCGCGTGCGCGCGGGGTGGAGCGGCCGTAGCCGTTGCGCGAATACACAAGGCCACGATAGCCGCCGGCGTCGCACAACTGCTGCGGCCAGTCTTTCCACATGGCGACGGAACCCAGTCCTTCGTGCAGAAAGACCAGCAGCGGCGCTTGCGTGCGTTCGCGGTTGATCCATCGATACTCTAGCGAGAGCGGGCCGTGCGAGGCTGTCTCGATCCGGGCGAACTGTACGTCCGACATTGTCGTGTCGTCTCCTAAAGCAACTCGCGCAGCTTGAAGCGCTGCACTTTACCGGTGGCTGTCTTCGGCAGATCGTCGACGAACACCAGCTCGCGAGGGTATTTGTGCGGCGCGAGCCGGGCTTTGACGAACGCCTTCAACTCGGTGGCCATCGCGTCGGTCGCGGCGACCCCCGGCTTGAGCACGACGAAAGCCTGCGTCTTGGTCAGGCCGTTGTCGTCGCGTCCCACGACACCGGCTTCGAGCACGGCGTCGTGCTGCATCAGCACCATCTCCACTTCGATGGGCGAGACGTACTGGCCGCTGACCTTGAGCATATCGTCACTGCGTCCGGCATAGACGTAATACCCATTGGGCAGACGCTGGTACTTGTCGCCGCTCCTGAGCCAGTCGCCGAGGAATGTCGCGCGCGACTTCTCGCGATTGCACCAATACATGAGGGCTGCGCTCGGGCCTTTGATGTACAGGTCGCCGATCTCGCCATCGGGCACGGGCTGACCGTTCTCGTCGCGCAACTCCACGGCGTAGCCCGGCACCGGTTCGCCGGTCGTGCCGTAGACGACCTGTCCCGGGCGGTTCGACAGGAAGATGTGCAGCATCTCGGTCGAGCCAATGCCGTCGAGAATCTCCGCACCGAAATGCGCGGTAAATCGCTCGCCGATTTCACGCGGTAGCGCTTCGCCTGCCGAGGTGCACACGCGCAACGCCACGTCCTGGCGGGCGGGCAGATGCGGCGAGGCGAGTAGGTTGGCGTAGAGCGTGGGCACACCGTAGAAGATTGTCGGACGATGTTGGCACAGCCGCTTTGCCACGGCTTCCGCGGTGGGGCGCTCGGCCATCAGCACGACCGTAGCGCCGACCGTCAGCGGGAACGTCAGTCCGTTGCCCAGCCCGTACGCGAAGAACAGTTTCGCTGCGGAAAAGACAATGTCGTCTTCGCGAATACCGAGCACATTTCGGCCATACGTCTCTGCCGTCCAGTACAGGTTGGCATGCGTGTGCACGGTGCCTTTGGGCTTGCCGGTCGAGCCCGAGGAGTACAGCCAGAACGCAATGTCGTCGCCGGCGGTATCGGCTGGCAGTGCGCTCGGCGGTCCATCGAGCAGCGCGTCGAATGCCGGCACGATCGTTGCCGTGTCCGTCTCGGCGGCAATCGGTTGCGAGACGACGCACGGTGGCGGCGAGGGCACCTTCTCCAGTGCTGCCTGCACCGTGGGCATGAGCGCGCCGGACGCGATGACGAGTTGCGCCTTGCTATGCGCAACCATGTACGCGTAGTCGTCGGCGGTAAGCAGCGTGTTGACGACCACGGGCACGACACCGGCGTACAAGGCGCCGAGGAACGCGATCGGCAGGTCGACGGTGTCGAGCATGACGAGCAGAATGCGCGCTTCGCGATGGATGCCGGCGCGGGCGAGTCCGGTCGCAAAGCGCCGGCTTTGCTCCGCCAGTTCGCCATAGGTGAGCGTGCGCGTGTCGTCGATATAAGCAGTCTTGGCAGCGCGCCCGCGACCAAGCGCCTCAAGGTGCGCGGCGAAGTTGAAGTTCGCCGGCGGTGGGGTGAGTACGGCTTGCATGTTGCCTCCGGTGGATCACCGCGCGGCGCACCGCTCACGACTGAACGGTGGATGCGCGGCGTGAGTGCTTTATGGCGCTCTGACGGCGCCTGTATGAATCACCTTGACTGCGACGGCTTGCGACGTTGGCTGGCTTGATACGCTAAGACTTCGGAAATTCGACGGCGTCCTGCGTCAGCGCTTCGACCAGCGCGGCGGGGCCCTGTACGGCCGAACGCACATGATAGAAACGCAGTGCGCGAAGGCCACCCAGTTCTTCGCCACCGCCGGCACGACCCGGCCCGCCATGCAGCGATTGCGGCATGACGTTGCCGTGACCCGTCTGGGTCTTCGCCACAGAAGGGTCGACCGCATGCACGCGGCCATGTGCATCGGCCAGTGCCAGGGCGGGAGCGCGCATGGCGAGGGCGTCGTTGCTATAAAGGGAGACGACGAGCGAGCCTTGCCCGCGTTTGGCGAGCGCGACCGCCTCGTCGAGATCGCGATAGCCCACGAGTGTTGCGACAGGGCCGAAGACTTCCGTGTCATGCACGCGCTTGCCGCTCGCGCCATCGCGCAAGCCAAGCAGCACGGGCGCCATGCAGGCGCTGTCCGGCCCGGCGTCGACGAACACGGCATCGCGATTCCCGTCGTAAAGCGTTTCGGCCTCCGCCTGCAAATGCGCGATGCCGTCGAGCACGGCACGTTTTTGCGCGACGCTCACGAGCGAGCCCATCGTCACGGTCTCGTTGCGGGGGTTGCCGACGACCGTCCTGGCGAGACGCTCGGCAATCGCCGCGGCGGCGGCATCGAAGAGATCGACAGGGACCATCGCGCGGCGGATTGCCGTGCATTTCTGGCCCGATTTGACGGTCATCTCCCGCGCGACCTCGCGCACGAACTGGTCGAATGCGGCGGTGCCCGGCGCGGCGTCGGGTAACAGGACGGCACTGTTCAGGCTGTCGGCTTCCACGTTGATGCGCGCAGAGCGCTGCGTGAAGGCCGGATGCGCGCGCAGCGTGGCCGCAGTGTCGGCCGAGCCGGTAAAGGAAACCACGTCGAACGGCCCGATACGGTCAAGCAGACCGGCCGCGCTACCGCAGATCACCGACAGGCTGCCCGCGGGCAGAATGCCTGCGGCAACGATATCGGCCACCATGCGCTGCGTCAGCCAGGCGGTCGACGTTGCGGGTTTGACGATAACGGGCACGCCCGCCAGCAGTGCGCCTGCGGCCTTCTCCCAGAGTCCCCATGCGGGAAAGTTGAATGCGTTGATGAAGAGCGCCACGCCTGGCGTCGGACGGAACACGTGGCGCACCGCGAACGAGGCGTCCTTGGCCAGCGGCACGGCGGTGCCGTCGAGCAACGTGTGGGCGTCGCCAAGTGCGGAGCCGAGCTTGGCGTACGTTGACAAGGTATAGATGGCCCCGTCGATATCGACGGCGGAGTCAGTCGCAACGGTTCCCGAATTGGCGGTGGCGATGGCGTAATAGTCGTCCCGATTCGCCTGCAAGGTGGCCACGATTTGCGAGAGTCGCTGTGCACGTTCGCCATACGACAAGGCACGCAACGCGGGGCCTGCCGTCTCGCGGGCGAAGGTGAACGCGGCGTCGAGATCCAGACCGGCGCTCGACACGTAGGCAAGCGTTTCCCCAGTCACGGGATCGGTGAGCGCGGTATGTCCACTCGCGTTCGACGTCTGCGGTGCACCGGCCACCCATTGGCCAGCGACGTAGTTTTCCAGCAATGCAGGGGTGCTCATAACCATGAACCGAAGTGAATCCAGCAGGTAAACATGCGAGGTGCAGTGTGTCCGGGCGCGCGCCGGATCAGGCGCTACGCGTGAATTCGATCGCGCCTTCCGGCAGCAGATACAGGACGAGGGCACGCCCGTTGGCGACCGTCGGCCGATGCGCTGTGCCGGGACCGTACACACACCAGCCCGCCGGATGCCCGTCGAAGGTGGCGCCCGGGGTGAGCGGCATGATCAGATCGATTTCGCCATTGGGATGCACATGGTGGGGGCCGGCAAGATCGGCCATGTCCACCACGTCGACGGAGAAGCCGTGCGTGTCGGGTGTGGGTTTGATCACACGCCCGTAACGAATGCCGCCGCCTTCGCGATTGCAAAGCCAGCCTTCGGCAACGCCGGTGCGGCAGGCGTCGGCCAACGCTTCGAAACCGGCGGAACCGGCACCGTAATGCGTGTTCAGCCATTCGGCGAGGTGGGCGTCGATGGGGCGGCCGTCGAGTTGCCGGGTGAGATCGGCAATCAGCGCCTGAAATTGGGGCACATCCATCCATGTCTCCTGGGGACGTCGCAGTCGCTGTACCGTTCGCGGCGTAGTGGGCCCGAGTCGCTCGGGAACCGGCATTGCCTGTGCAATGCTCTGTCGCTCGCGCATTGCGGTCTGCGCACTGTCTGTTGATATGACGCCGATCAAGGGCGGTGCACAGAATGTCTGGCCCGCGTTTGCTTTTTTATCGGCGCATGGTGAAAATTAGAGCATGCAAATTTCGCTGTCAAGCAATATATTACATGTTACCTGCTTCGAGGATCTCGCCTGATGAATAAGAGTGCGCAAGCCGATGGGGTGCCGACGGCGCGCGGCGCCGGGGAGAAGGACCCGTTCCTGGTCGCGCTGGGCGAGCGGGTGCGAACGCTTCGCGCCCGGCGCGGCCTGACCCGTAAGGCGTTGGCGCTGGATGCGGCCGTCTCCGAGCGTCACGTCGCCAATCTGGAGTCGGGGGTGGGTAATGCGTCGGTGCTGTTTCTCCGCCAACTGGCACAGGCACTAAATTGCACGTTGGCGGAGATCGTGGGCGACGAAACGACGTCGTCGGCGGAGTGGTTGCTCATTCGCGAGATCCTGCACGGGCGCGACGGCGAGGCGCTCACGCGGGCGCGTCAGGCGCTGAGTGAGTTGTTCGCTGGTAGCGAGCGCGACCCCGACCGGCGCGGACGCATTGCGCTCATCGGGCTGCGCGGTGCAGGCAAGTCGACGCTGGGCCGCATGCTCGCCGACGATATGCATGTGCCTTTCGTCGAACTCAATCGCGTGATCGAGCAACTGGCAGGCTGCCCGCCATCGGAAATCTATTCGCTGTATGGCGCCACGGCCTACCGCCGTTATGAGTTGCGCGCGCTGGAAGCCGTGGTGGCGGAGCATTCGCGTGCTGTGATCGCGTCGCCGGGCGGTATTGTGAGCGACGCCGCCACGTTCAATTTCCTGCTGACGCACTGCTATACGGTGTGGCTGCAAGCGTCGCCGGAAGAGCACATGAAGCGGGTCGTCGCACAGGGCGATCTGCGGCCGATGTCGGGCAATGCGGAGGCGATGGACGACCTCAAGCGCATTCTGGCGGGCCGGCAGGACTTCTACGCCAAGGCCGACATGAGCTTCGACACCGGTGGCCGTGCGCTGGCCGACGCCTACCTGCAGCTTCGCGGACGCCTGGCGGTGCAGTTATCGTCGGATTGATCTCTTCGTTTCTGCAAAATAATTCATTTTTATTCAAATAAACGATTGACGACGTGGTGATGCTGCACTATATTGCAATCCAACAAGATCATTATTCGTGTTGGAGGCAATCATGTTCGGCAAACCCCACGTCGACTACCGTACGGACCCCACGCAGTACAAGCATTGGAAACTGAGCTTCGAGGGCCCGGTGGCCACGCTTGCGATCGATATCGCGGAAGACGGTGGCATTCGCGAGGGCTACAAGCTCAAGCTCAATTCGTACGATCTCGGTGTGGATATCGAACTGCACGATGCCGTGCAACGCATCCGCTTCGAGCACCCGGAAGTGAAGACGGTCGTGGTGACGAGCGCCAAGGACCGTGTGTTCTGCTCGGGCGCCAACATCTTCATGCTCGGCCTGTCCTCCCATGCGTGGAAGGTCAACTTCTGTAAGTTCACGAATGAAACGCGCAACGGTCTTGAAGACTCCAGCCGCCACTCCGGTCTGAAGTTTCTCGCCGCGGTGAACGGCGCGTGCGCCGGCGGCGGTTACGAGCTAGCGCTCGCTTGCGACGAGATCTATCTGGTCGACGACCGGTCGTCGTCGGTTGCGCTGCCCGAAGTGCCGCTGCTGGGCGTGCTGCCGGGCACCGGCGGCCTCACGCGTCTGACCGACAAGCGACATGTGCGCAACGATCGTGCCGACATTTTCTGCACCATTGTCGAAGGTATTCGTGGCGAGCGCGCCAAGCAGTGGCGTCTGGTCGACGAGGTGGTCAAGCCCGCGCAATTTGCGCAAACGGTCGCGGCCCGTGCACTGGAACTGGCGCAGGGTAGCCATCGTCCGGGGGGCAAGGGCGTGACGCTCACGCGTATCGAGCGCACTGACGAGCCGGACGCCATCCGCTATGAATTCGTCGATGTCGAAATCGACCGCGCGAATCGTACGGCCAGCATCACTGTGAAGGCGCCGAAGTCTGCGCCGCCGTCGGATATTGCCGGTATCGAAGCGGCAGGCGTGAACTGGTGGCCGCTCAAGATGGCCCGCGAACTCGACGACGCCATTCTCAATCTGCGTACGAACGAACTCGACATCGGCACATGGTTGCTGCGCACCGAGGGCGAGGCGAAACATGTCCTGGCC
Organism: Pandoraea apista; assembly: GCF_001465595.2. Taxonomy (NCBI): domain Bacteria; kingdom Pseudomonadati; phylum Pseudomonadota; class Betaproteobacteria; order Burkholderiales; family Burkholderiaceae; genus Pandoraea; species Pandoraea apista. Next base: position 1,742,172 of record NZ_CP013481.2, read on the forward strand.
GCCGACGCCTCGTTGCTGGCGCATCAGGATCACTGGTTCGTGCGCGAGACGATCGGCATGCTGCGCCGTACGTTTGCGCGTATCGACGTGTCGTCGCGCTCGCTCTTCGCGTTGATCGAGCCGGACTCGTGCTTCGCCGGCACGCTGGCCGAATTCGCTTTTGCCGCCGACCGCACCTACATGGCCGCGCTGCCGGCGAGCGAGGAAGACGAACCGGCGATCACACTGACCGAAGTCAACTTCGGCTTGCTGCCGATGGTCACCGATCAATCGCGTCTGGCGCGCCGCTTCTATGAAGACGCGGCCGAACTCGACGCCGTGCGCGCCACCATTGGCCGTGCAGTGCGTCCGGATGAAGCCGAGCGTCTGGGGCTGGTCACGGCCGCCGTCGACGATCTCGACTGGCCGGACGAAATTCGTATCGCCATCGAGGAGCGTGCGGCCATGTCGCCCGATGCGCTCACCGGCATGGAAGCGAATTTGCGCTTCAACGGCAAAGAGACGATGAACACCCGTATCTTCGGCCGCCTGTCGGCGTGGCAAAACTGGATCTTCATCCGTCCGAACGCCGTGGGCGAGAAGGGCGCGCTCAAGGTCTACGGCAAGGGCAACAAGGCGCAGTTCGACCTGAACCGCGTCTGACGAAAGGGCGGCGCCGCCACCGGTGCCCGACACCGGGCGGCGCGGGCTTCAGACGAGACGTTTTTCACAGAATACGCACGAGACACCACGAGACACGAGGATTCCCACGATGGCTTCGATCAACTACAGCGAGAAGATCCCCAACAACGTCAACCTGTCGGACGACCGCACGCTGCAACGCGCGCTGGAGCAGTGGCAGCCGAACTTCCTGTCCTGGTGGGGCGACATGGGCCCGGAAGGCTCGCACGGTTTTGACGTCTACCTGCGCACCGCCGTGAGTGTGGACCCGAGCGGCTGGGCGCACTTCGATCATGTGAAGATGCCGGACTATCGTTGGGGTATTTTCCTCACGCCGGGCGAAGCCGATCGCAAGATTCACTTTGGCGAGCACAAGGGCGAGGCCGCATGGCAAGACGTGCCGGGCGAGCACCGCGCGAACCTGCGCCGCATCATCGTCACGCAGGGTGACACGGAGCCGGCGTCGGTGGAGCAGCAGCGCCACCTTGGGCTGACGGCGCCGTCGATGTACGACCTGCGCAACCTGTTCCAGGTGAACGTGGAGGAAGGCCGCCACCTTTGGGCGATGGTCTACCTGCTGCATCGCTACTTCGGCCGCGACGGTCGTGAAGAAGCCGAAGCGCTGCTTGGCCGTCGCTCGGGCGACGACGACAATCCGCGCATTCTCGGTGCGTTCAACGAAAAGACGCCGGACTGGCTGGCGTTCTACATGTTCACGTACTTTACCGATCGCGACGGCAAGTTCCAGCTCTCGGCGCTGGCCGAATCGGGCTTCGATCCGCTCGCGCGCACCACGAAGTTCATGCTGACCGAAGAAGCGCACCACATGTTCGTGGGCGAGTCGGGAGTGTCGCGCGTGATTGCACGCACGGCGCAGGTGATGAACGAACTCAAGACCGACGACGTCTCGAAGCTGCGTGCGGCCGGTGTGATCGACCTGCCGACGATTCAGCGCTACGTGAATTTCCATTACTCCGTGACGATCGACCTGTTCGGTGCGGACCAGTCCTCGAATGCCGCAATCTTCTACAGCTCCGGCCTGAAGGGGCGCTATGAGGAGAGCAAGCGCGACGACGACCATCAACTGAACGGTCAGATGTACCGTTTGCTGGACGTGGACAACGGCAAGCTCGTCGAGCGCGAAGTGCCGATGCTCAACGCGATGAACGAAGTCCTGCGCGACGACTACATCAAGGACTCGGTCGCTGGGGTGAATCGCTGGAACAAGGTGCTGGAGAAGGCCGGTATCGATTTCCGTCTGACGGTGCCGCACAAGGCGTTCAATCGTCAGATCGGTACGTTCGCCGGTGTGCGCGTGTCGCCGGACGGTCGCGTGGTGAGCGAGACGGAGTGGGCCGCGCACGAGCGCGAATGGCTGCCGTCGTCGGAAGACCGTGCGTATGTGGCGTCGCTCATGGGCCGAGTGGTCGAGCCGGGCAAGTTCGCCAACTGGATTGCGCCGCCTCCGATGGGCATCAACCGTCAGCCTATCGACTTCGAGTACGTGCGCTTCAACTAAAAAAGCAGCAGCGCATTCCCCACAAGGAGACAGCATCATGAACGGCCCCGTTCCGGTCGAAGTTCTGAAGCAGCATCTGATCGATCCGGAGATCTGCATTCGCTGCAATACCTGCGAGGAGACGTGTCCGATCGACGCGATCACGCACGACGAGAACAACTACGTCGTGCGCGCGGACACGTGCAATGGGTGCATGGCATGTATCTCGCCATGCCCGACGGGGGCCATCGACAACTGGCGCGACGTGCTCAAGGCCGAGGCGTACTCGGTCGACGAGCAACTCACGTGGGACGAACTGCCCGTGCAGGACGACGCTATCGCCGGTCAGGGCTCGATCGGCGAAGCGGCCGAGGGCGCCGCCGGCAAGGCCTCGGCCGACATGCCCGAGCCGGTCATCGGCGGCTCGGATCTCGTGCGCGGCTCGGTTGTGCCGCCGTGGTCGGCTGCGAAACCCTACGTCAATCTGTACAACCACAAGGCGCCGATTCAGGCCACTGTGGTGGGTAACTACCGGTTGACCGACACGAGTGCCGAGAGCGATATCCATCACATTGTGCTGGACTTCGGCAAGCAACCGTTCCCAGTGCTCGAAGGGCAGTCGATCGGCATCATTCCGCCGGGCACCACGGCCGACGGGCGAGCGCATCACGCGCGGCAGTACTCGATTGCGTCGCCGCGCGACGGCGAGCGTCCTGGCTACAACAACCTTGCGCTCACGGTCAAACGCGTGACCAAGGATCATCAGGAGCAGGCGGTCGGTGGGGTGTGCTCGAACTACCTGTGCGATCTGAAGAAGGGCGACGTGGTGAATGTGATGGGCCCGTTCGGCAGCACGTTCCTGATGCCGAACCACGCCGATTCGCATCTGCTGATGATCTGCACCGGCACGGGCGCCGCGCCCATGAGGGCGATGACGGAATATCGCCGCCGCCGCCGGATGAAGGGGGCGACAGGCAAGTTGATGCTGTTCTTTGGCGCGCGCACGCAGGGCGAACTGCCGTACTTCGGCCCGCTGCTCAATCTGCCGAAGGATTTCATCGACACGAATCTCGCCTTCTCGCGCACGCCGGGGCAAGCGAAACGCTATGTGCAGGACGCGATGCGCGAGCGCGCAGCCGATGTGGCGGCGCTGCTGCGCCACGAACACACGTACATCTACGTGTGCGGATTGAAGGGCATGGAGGATGGTGTGCTGCAAGTGCTGCAAACCATTGCGGGCGAGGCCGGGCTCGACTGGCAGTCCCTGTGGCAGCGGATGAAGACGGAAGGGCGTCTGCATCTCGAAACTTACTGACGCGACACACCCGACTGACGACACTTCACGATATTGACGCGCGCCCGGCAGATAGCGGATTCGACCGGGCAGCGTGGGCTTCCGATTGACCGACGGCGTTTTGCGCCGACTTGACACCGCGTGCCTCGGCACGCGGTTTTTTTTCGCCTGCCTTCGCTGACGAGGCGTAACGGCGGCGCGTTCGATGCCGCCCCGGAGGTGTCACCGGAATTGAGTAACATGGAGGGGCTGTTTCCCTTCCATCTTTTCTCTGAACGGAGAGTCACATGGGCAAGAAGCGGATTCTGGTACTGGCGGGCGACTATGTCGAAGACTACGAGTTGATGGTGCCTGTGCAGGCGCTGAGCGCCGTGGGGCATCGGGTGGAAGTGGTCTGCCCGGGCAAGAAGGCGGGCGACAAGGTGCGCACCGCGATTCATGATTTCGAAGGCGATCAGACATATAGCGAGAAGCGTGGACACGATTTCACGCTGAACGCCACGTTCGATGGACTGTCACCGGCCGACTTCGACGCGTTGGTAATTCCCGGCGGCCGCGCACCGGAGTATTTGCGTCTGAACAACGAGGTGCTTGCGGCGGTGAAGCACTTTGCCGAGAACGACAAGCCGATTGCGGCGATCTGTCACGGTGCGCAGTTGCTTGCGGCCGCGGGCGTCATTGAAGGGCGTGAGTGTTCGGCTTACCCGGCATGTGCTCCGGAGGTGCGTCTGGCGGGCGGAAAGTATATGGAGATCGCCATTGACGAGGCGCATACCGACGGCAAGCTCGTGACCGCGCCTGCGTGGCCCGCACATCCCGCATGGATCGCGCAGTTCCTCGTTGTATTGGGAACGAAAATCGAGCTGTGATATCCGGTGTCTGATGCCTGATTGGCGTTTGTTTCGCAGTCGAGAAGACGGCGCGCTATCAAAGGGTGTCGATGGCGCGCAGTCTTTCGTCTGCCTCGGCGAGCGTGTGCTCGCTGAATACTTCAATACCGTGCTGTCGCAACCACGCGGCTGCCACACCTTCGCCCGCCATCTGCCGGCCGCTGAACGAGCCGTCATAGATCGACGTGCTGCCGCACGACGGGCTGCCTTCCTTGAGTACCGCAATGCGGATGCCGTACCGCTGCGCCAAAGCCAGCGCGCGTTGCGCGCCTTCGAGAAATGCCTCGGTGACGTCGGCCCCGGTGTTGTCGATCACGCGCGAGTGCTTTTGCCACACGGCGTTGCCACCCGTTGCGCCAGCGATCTCGGCGGGCGGGCGCGGGGTAGGCAATCCGCCGGCGACTTCGGGACAGATCGGCAGAATGAAACCGTTGGCTTGCCAGCGCTCGAGAATGGCGGCGGCGTGCGATTCGCAGGGGGCGGTGCGTCCGTGATAGCGCACCGGATGGCCCAGAAGGCAACTGCTGACAAGAATGCGGGGAAACGTAGACATGGCGCGAGCCTATCACGCGTCTGCCTATCGCACGCAGCGGAATTGTCCGAACTTGCCTCGTTTTCCAAAGCGCGCTGCCCGCTTGCGCAGCAAGATCAGCCGATCTCAACAGGGGCGGCTGACATGCGCTTGGCGCGCGGACGTCCTGCCATACGACCAAGGAGTGTCGTGATGGACATCAACGCTTGTTCGCCGGGAGGCATCGCTGCCGGCAGTTTCTCTACTGTGCGGCCGGAACGGAACGCGGCGGTGCCGGAACCCGTGCCTCTCGCAGCGTTCGGGCCCGTTACAGGACACGACGGCAGTGGCGCATCGTTGCCGCCTGCCGGGCCGTACGACTTTTCCGAAGCGCGGCCCGTGCACGAGGCCGAGCCGCCGGGGGCGAGTCGGGAAACCGTGCGAATGTCGCTGGGGCAGCGCGCCGACGCCGCGCAGTTCGTCGTGAGGGCCTGTCCAAGCACCTGGCGCGCAACGCAGGCATGGTTCGCTTCCCGGCTGTGGGGTGCGTTGGGGCTCGCCACGCCAACGACGCTTTTGGTGCGCGGGTGCTCGCTCGCGTTCGATGGGACGCATGCGCCCGAGCGCGTCTATCTGGCAACCACCGACCTGCCGGCCTATCGGCCGCTGGGGCAATGGCTGGAGGGCGATGCCGCGTGGCGTGTGATCGACGGTGCGCGCGGTGGTGCCGACGATGCGTGCAGGCAAGCCCGCGCCGAAGTCGACGAGATCGGGCTGCAAATGGCACAGCGTGCCACCCTTGCTGCGCAACGCCCGACGAACGCGCACGCGCATGCTGTCGCCGTCGAGGCCCGCAACGACAGACGCGCGGTGCTCTGTCGGGCGCTTCCCGACGTTTATCAGTGCGCGTTGGAGCGGCACTACATTGCTGCGCTTTGGCTCGACAATCGAGATTTGTGCGACGCGTTCATGGGGAATATCGGTGTCTGGCGCGACAAGGACGATTTGCCTTACATCATGACCGTGGACTTCAGGGCCTGCTTTGGCGCAGCGGTTCCGGGCGAATGGGATGGCGGCGGTGAAGGCGGGCACGACGGTGAGCGATCGCGGCATCGGCAGGGGCTTGCTTCACACGGGGCACTGCATCGTGCAGGGCGCTCAGGGCAATCCGATACCGGGACATTCGGCGCATTGATACCGGAAGGTGCGCTGACGGATTCGACGCGGTTTCGGCACGGCAAGTATTGCACGCCATTTGCGCGCAGGCTCGGTGCCATGACGCTGACCACAGACGCCAGGACCATGCTCGACGAAATGAAGGATCCGACCGGCGTGCGTGCACTCGCGGCCGAGATGGCTTACCGGCTGGGGCGCATTGGCGCGTCGGATATCTTGCCGTGGGCGGCGAGCGCCAGTCTCATTGCGCGCGCGGTGCCTGCGTGCAACGGTGGCACCGACGACGAACGCGTTGACGACCCGGAGACGCTGGTGCATCGGATCCTGTCGCGTCGAGACTGTCTCGCCACGCTGCTGGGTGGCACCTGGGCGGCGCAAGCCTGGGAACGGCTATATCCGATGCGCGCCGCGGCGATCAAGGCACGGCAGTCGCCGTTTCTGACGCCCGAACACACCCCGTAGTGATCCGCGACAGGTGCTCCGTACATTACGGCGTTGGCGTCATGACACATGCGGGGGCAGCGAGCAACTCGCGTGTGGCGTCGACCAGCGCGTCGATGGCAGCGCGCAGTTTCGGCGACGGATGCCGCGTGTCGGGCCAGACCAAATGCAGCGGCGTGGCGGGCGCGTACACCTGCGTCAACAATCGCTGAAGTCTGCCGGTGCACAGTGAGTGCGCGGCGACCCAATGCGGAACACAGATAATGCCGAGTCCTTGTTCTGCGGCGTCGACCAGCGTGACGAGGTCGTCGAGCACGAAGCGCGGTGCCCGGCGCGCTTCGTGCACCATCGACAACGCGGTCCATTCATAGAGACTGCCGTTGCGTCCGTACATCAACCGTTCGTGTGCGGCGAGGTCAGCCGGGGTCTGTGGCGTACCGCGCTCGGCGAGATACGCGGGCGAGGCGCATAGCACCATCGTTTGTTCGCCCAGCGAACGGGCCTTGAGCCCGGGCGTGTCGTCGAGATGACCACTGCGCACGGCGAGGTCATAGCCTTCTTCGATCAGGTCGACTCGCCGGTCGCTGAACGCCATTTCCAACCGTAACTGCGGGTGGGTGCGGGCCAGCCCCAGCAAGACGGGGGCGATGCACTGCCGGCCGATCTGTACCGGCATGGTCACCCGGAGCTTGCCCATCGGCGTTTGCGAGCCGGCGCTCAGTTCATTTTCGGCTTCCGACAGCTCCGCCAGCACCTTCGTGCAGCGTTGATAGAAGGTCTGCCCCTCGTCGGTCAGATGCTGGTTGCGTGTGGTGCGATGAAACAGGCGCACGCCCAGCCGCGCTTCCAGCCGGCCCACCCGTTTGGCGACGGCCGAGCGTGTCAGGTGCAGCCGTTGTGCGGCGCCCGAAAAACTACCGGCATCGGCGGCGGCCACGAAGGCGGAAATGCCTGATAGCCGGTCTGGCGTATAGATCTCATTGGTTCCCATAAGTCGCCAATTTGTGGAAAAAGTGCCAACACTGCCGCTGAGTATTCTCCAATAAGCTGACGATGTCTACCCGGTGTACCGGGCATTTCAAATCGGCAAAAGGACTTGGCAATGACAACGATGCAGCAATGGCAAATGGCGACGCTGGGTGAAGCGGCCCTTGAGCGAGTGGGTGTAGACATTCCGCAGCCGGGCCCGGGCGAGGTGCTGGTGAAAGTGGGCGCGGTATCGCTCAATTACCGCGACGCGTTGATGATCGATACGGGCATGGGGTTGCCGGTGACGTTTCCGTTCGTGCCGGGGTCGGATATGGCAGGCGAGGTTGTGGCCGTTGGCGCGGGCGTGACCCGCGTTGTCGTGGGCGAGCGTGTCGTCAATACGTTCTGGGACCGGTGGATCGGCGGCGAGCGGGCGCCGGAGGGCTTGGAAATCTTCGGCGGAACCTTGCAGGGGGTGTTGCGCGAATACGCCGTATTCCACGAGGCGTCGCTGGTGCATGCGCCCGAGACGCTCGACGATGTGGCTGCCTCAACGCTGACTTGCGCAGGACTCACGGCATGGTTTGCGCTGTTCGGTACCGGCCGCAAGCTGGCGGCCGGCGAGACGGTGTTGTTGATCGGGACGGGGGGCGTAGCGCTGTTCGGCGCACAACTCGCGCTGGCTCATGGCGCGAAAGTCATTGTCACGAGCGGGAGCGAAGCGAAACTTGCCCGGGTGGCGGCGTTGGGCGTTACCCATGGCGTGCGGCGGCGTGAGGGCTGGGCACAAGAGGTGCTCGAACTGACGCAGGGCCGGGGTGTCGAGCAGGTGCTGGAACTGGCGGGGGGCGATATGCGGGAGACGATGACGGCGCTCGCCCCGGGCGGCAAGGTCTCGGTTATCGGCATGCTGGGCGGGGACACGCTGCAACTGCCGGTATACCCAGTGTTGCTCAAACGTGCCCACATTCAGGGCATTGGGGTGGGGCACCGGGACGGGCTGGAAGCCCTGGTGGCAGCGATCGACCGCCACGGCATCGCGCCGGTGGTCGACGCTGTCTACGATTTCGCCGACGTCGACAAGGCGCTGGCGCACCTGCGCCGGGGGGCATTCGGCAAGGTGGTCGTGCGGTTGGCCGGGCCGGTTGCCTAACATCAAAAGCTCGCATAAACTATCGACGCCACAAACCCCGCGTGACTGGCGATTAGGGTGCACAGCCTTGTGCGCCCGAGGTGGATCAACCCACCGGGAAGCGCCGGGGTCTTATTTGCCGTTCGCCTGGGCAGCCGTGATGGTTGGTGCTGCCCTGTCTATCGTCTTCCGAAGCACAAAGGAAGGCGCGCCGCAGCATCCCCTCCCGGAAAACCTGTTCAATTCAACGGAACCGCCATGTTCGACAAATCGAAATCTACCGTTGCCGCCGTCGATCCCGACGTCTGGGCCGCGATTCAGAAAGAAAATCAGCGTCAGGAAGATCACATCGAGCTGATTGCTTCGGAAAATTACACCAGCCCGGCCGTGATGGAAGCGCAGGGCTCGCAACTGACCAACAAGTATGCGGAAGGGTATCCGGGCAAGCGCTATTACGGTGGTTGCGAGTACGTCGATATCGTTGAGCAACTGGCCATCGATCGTGTGAAGGCGCTGTTCGGTGCGGAAGCCGCGAACGTGCAGCCGAACTCGGGCTCGCAGGCCAACCAGGGTGTGTATTTCGCCATGCTCAAGCCGGGCGACACGATCATGGGCATGAGCCTCGCGCACGGCGGTCACCTCACGCACGGTTCGCCGGTCAACATGTCGGGCAAGTGGTTCAACGTGGTGAGCTACGGCCTGAACGAGCAAGAAGACATCGATTACGACGCTGCCGAGAAGCTCGCGCAGCAACACAAGCCGAAGATGATCGTGGCGGGCGCATCGGCCTTCGCCCTGAAGATCGACTTCGAGCGCATGTCGAAGATCGCCAAGTCGGTTGGTGCGTACTTCATGGTCGACATGGCGCACTACGCCGGTCTGATCGCCGCTGGCGTGTACCCGAACCCGGTGCCCCACGCCGACTTCGTGACCACGACCACGCACAAGAGCCTGCGCGGCCCGCGCGGTGGCGTGATCCTGATGAAGGCCGAGTTCGAGAAGCCGATCAACTCGGCGATCTTCCCGGGCATTCAGGGTGGTCCGCTCATGCACGTGATTGCCGGTAAGGCTGTCGCGTTCAAGGAAGCTGCCTCGCCGGAATTCAAGGCCTATCAGGAACAAGTTGCAAAGAACGCTCGCGTGATGGCCGAAACGCTGGTCAAGCGCGGCCTGCGTATCGTGTCGGGCCGCACCGAATCGCACGTCATGCTGGTCGACTTGCGTGCCAAGAACATCACTGGCAAGGCAGCGGAAGCCGCGCTGGGCGAGGCGCATATCACCGTCAACAAGAACGCGATTCCGAACGACCCGGAGAAGCCGTTCGTGACGAGCGGTGTGCGCCTGGGCTCGCCGGCCATGACCACGCGCGGTTTCAAGGAAGCCGAAGCGGAACTCGTCGGTAACTTGATCGCCGACGTGCTCGACAACCCGGAAGACGCTGAAAACCTGGCCCGTGTGCGTGCACAAGTGGCTGAGTTGACCAAGCGTTTCCCGGTCTACGGCTAAGCCGAGAGCCCCGCACACATGCGCTGCCCGTTCTGCCGGCACGACGACACGCAGGTCATCGACTCGCGTGAAGCGGAAGACGGCGCTGCCATCCGGCGGCGCCGGAAATGCCCGTCGTGCGACAAGCGTTTCACCACCTACGAACGCGTCGAGCTGGCGATGCCGGCGGTCGTCAAGAAAGATGGCAGCCGCGCCGAGTACGACCGCGCGAAAGTGCGCGCCAGTATGCAACTGGCGATTCGCAAGCGCCCGGTGAGCGCCGAAGCGATGGATGCTGCAATTGCGCGCATCGAGTACAAGCTGCTGGCCGGTGCGGAGCGTGAAGTGATGAGCCAGCGTATTGGCGAGCTTGTGATGCGCGAGTTGAAGCGGTTGGACAAGATCGCCTATATTCGCTTTGCGTCGGTGTATCGAAGCTTCGAAGATATCGCCGAGTTCCGCGATGTGCTCGAGGAGATCGACAGCACCGATATCAAGCCTAAGCGTAAGCCGGTGGGTTGAATCGCTAGGGGGAGGCGACAACAGCGCGTGTGAGCGTCAATGGAGGCCGTGAGGCCACCTCCGACGCAATGAATGACGGAAAACCCGTCGTGCCCGAAAGGGCGCGACGGGTTTTTTTATGCCCGCGCGGTTTGAGGTGACACGCCTGCGCGATGACGAAAATGTGACGCCTCGCAGCGCCAAAAACGCCAATGGGAAATCACTTCATTGCGGCTCTGCAACGTTGCGTGCGTACCTAATTGCGCGTTTATTTTGGGATGTTGGTGTTGATTGAGTGGTTGATTTGGGATGTTTCATCTGAAATTTAATTAAAAATAATAGGATTATTCGCAATTTTAGATGTCCGGGTTTTTTGGGGTATTTACCAAAAAGCCATCAGATCTAATTATTTTCGATGACATCTATTTAGAATTCGCCACTTCGCGGTGAGGCACCGCTGTTGTTGTCGCGATTAGGTGATTTGCCGTCGTGAAGAATTCTATTGAGGTTATCGAATGAAAAGCAAATTTCAGACGTCGCAAACGCTTCGTCAATCCAAGATCTGTCTGGCGGTCGCGACGATGCTCGCGGCGATGAGCATGCCTGCGCAAGCGGAGAACGTCATTGAGAGTGAGGCGGCGGCGTGGAGCGAGGAAAAAAGTAATGTCGCGAAGAGAATGAGCGACCGACTGCAAAGGCTGACGGATGAGTATCAGGAGAAGCTTGAAAAGGCTAATAGTCAGAGTTCGTTGAAAACGGTTCGTTTGAATATTTACTCGAAAACTAAAGATATTGCCAGTGAAATTGATTACAAGAAAGAAATGGCGAATTTGTCTGAGGTGGCTGATAAATTAATTGCCGATTTGAAAGGGGGAGGTCGGGAAATTGAAGGGTGGTTGCTCGATTTGCGGGTGGCGGATATGGAAAATGTCAAACGGGAAATCCAGAAGGTCATGGACGCCGGTTCGGACGAGTTTGAAAGAGCGCGCGGGCAGTTCGATGTGTTCCTGAAAAATAATGCCGAAGCTCTTAAGAGCGCCGATGAGGCGCTGAGTGTCGGCGCGAAGAAGACTGCGCTGAATGCACGTTTCGATGCACTCAATAATGCGGACGAAGCGACTTTCAAGCTTATGGCCAATACCAAGGAGTTGGTGGCGTCTTCGCAAAACGGCAGCGCTGCCGCACTGACGTGGGGTAACAACAATCTATTTAACGCGCATTTCGACGAGGGCTACCCCGACGGGGCGAGCCAGATCGGCAAGGAAACCGTACTCGATATCACGAAGCGCTCAGGTGCCGTATCGGATGCGATCGATGGGGCGAATGGTCACGAACGCGACGTAGGCACGATTCGAGTGGCGAAAGATGTGACTCACCTGGTGGGCGTTATTGAAGGGTATCTGAACGTTAATCAGGGGCTTGAAGGCGCCGGCGAACTGGCCGTGGCCGTTGGGAACAGCGGATCGCTCAATTTTGAAAAGGGGGGCAAAGGGATCGATCCTGCTGCACGGCACGTAGTTCTGATCGCCGGAAGCGGTGCGAGCGCGGAGGAAGTCGTCGCTGGCGCTTTCGGGACGGGCGGGAAAATCGATGAAGAGCCGGGGGTGATTCGGTTTCTTGCAGGCACAAGCGCTCAAAATGCTGCGATCGCAATCGCCACGGGCGCTCAACTGCGATTCGAGGAGGGCTCCAGTGCCGGCGCCAGCACCATCATGGTGAATGATGGAACGGTGCATTTCGACGACGCACACGCCGGCAGTGCGTCGATCCAGAACGCTGGCAGGCTCGTAGTTGACAGCTCGACGATGGGTACCAGTAGCGTAATTAATGGCGCCGAGGGTGAGTTCACTGCGAGCGATACGCAGCTCGAGAAAATGCACTTGACGAATCTGGGCACTACCGAGTTTTTTGGGGCTGCTGGCGGAAACGCTCGCATCTCGAACGACGGCGACGGCCACGTGACGATCCACGACACCAATCTGGAGAATCTGAGTATCGATAACGCGAACGTTCTGGAGATTGTGAACTCAAGCGCTGGCAAGGCAACGATCTTGAATGCACAAGGTGCTGTCGTGATGTTTAGCGATACGGCGTTGGAATCACTGCAACTCGAGAATCGAGGAACGGTGATTGCAAAGGGCAACACCACGGCGGATAACGCACGCATTCGTATGAGTGGGGGCGTGTTTGATGTTTCAAATATCGAAGGACCCGAAGGGCGTAGGCATCTCGACGGAGAAATCACAATCGGTTCACTGTCTGGTCGCGGCGATCTGCTCGCCGAAGACACCCACGCCACGCTTGGCTCCTTGAATCAGGATGACGTGTTCGAGGGACGCATTCTCAATAGTCAAGAAGTACCTTTGGATGCCAGCATGAAAATGCGCGCTCAACTCGCGAATGGCGATGATGCACAGGAGCTGGCTGAATACGAAGGCGTGAGATTGACCAAGGTTGGCACTGGTAATTTGACACTCACCGCGGGCCAGAGCGACGTGTCGATGATCGCCGTTGAGGCGGGCATGCTCACGGCTGCTCACGTCAATGCGTTGGGTGCCGGCACGGTGAGCATCGCGGCAGAAGGTACGGTCGCGCTGAATCAGGACGTAACGGGCGTGACCGAGTTGACGAATGCCGGTACGTTGAATCTGGGCATGAACAAGCTCGAGGTGGGCACGTACGCGTCTGAAACAGGCGCGAAGATCAAGTCTCGCATTGAGAAGGTCGATGGAGAACTGCGCGGTGGCAATATCCGTGTTTCGAAGGAAGGCAATTTCGAAAAAACGGAGCTGTTAGTCAGCGCTGCGAACGATATTGAAATTCAGGATATCGTGGGCAATTTCGAAGTCGTGCAAGCGGAAGGCGATGCACAGGTGACTGGCGGGAAAGTCACCGTGGGTAGCATCTCCGTCGATAGCAAGCCGATTACGGAAGACCCGAAGCCGGTGATCGACACAAAGATCACGGAAAAGAACATCGTTAAGTTCGTGGCGGCCGACGGTGGCTACACGGCCAACGAGCAAGCGGTGCTGGCCTCGGTGGATGGCGTGACGGTGGGCGACCTGAGCTCGGGCAAGATTGGCGGCAAGGTGCTCTCGGCCATGGCGCTACAAACGGCGGGCTCGGACGAGCAACGTAAGTCGGCACGCATGCTCTCGGGGGAGTCGCTGGTGAATAACGCGGTGGCGGCGCAGGCGGCAGCCACGACGTTCCAGCGCGGCATGCAAACGCGCATGATCGCGGGTGGGGCGATGTTCGACGACAAGACCACGAACGGCGCACTGGCGGCGGATAACGGTATTGCCGGTTGGGCGTCGTTCAACGGCGGCAAGACGAGCCAGCGCGGTGACGGCATGTCGTTCGACGTGAAGGGTCTGGACGGTGCGATCGGTGTGGACAAGCGAGTGAATCGGAACACGCTGGTGGGCGCCTCGGTGGGCTTTGGCAATCAAGAGTCGAAAGCCAAGGGTCTGGCGGGCGAGTCGAAGGTCAACAGCGTGAGCGTGGGTCTTTACGGTTCGCATCTGACGGATACGAACTGGTTCGTCAACGGCGGCGCGTCGTACACGAATCACAGCGTGAAGACGGATCGCACGGTGAGCGCACGTAACGCGTCGGCGCGGCTGACGGGCAAGACGAGCGGTCAGACGTTCGGCATGTTCGGTGAAGTGGGTAAGCGCTTTGAGGTGTCGGGCATGAACATCGATCCGTCGGTGGGGGTGCGTGTGGCGTCGACGCGTTTGAACGCGTTCGACGAGGCGAACCGAGACGGCTCGGGCAACGATGGCCTGAAGGTGGGTTCGCAGTCGCAGACCTCAACGCGAGGGGTGTTGGGCGTGCGTCTGTGGAGCGAAGTGGCGAGCGTTGCGGGTGGCAAGGTTGCCCCGTCGCTGCGTCTGACGTACGAGCGGGAGTTCAGCAACACGCAGAGCAGCCTGACGAGCGCGATCTATGGCGCATCGAACAAGTTCACGGTGAAGGGTCCGAAGCTGGGCAAGGACATCTTCACGGCGGATTTGGGGCTGGATATGCAGCTCAAGAAGCAACTGGAGGTGCGCGTGGGCGGTAACGTGAGCGTGCGTAAGGGCGAGAACGCGCTGGGGGGTGGTATCTCGGCGAAGTATCGCTTCTAAGGAAGTCGGCAGGACGGCTTTCCTCGTGAGGGGAAAGCCCGGATCTCTTCCCAAGGGGGTCCGATCCGAGCGGCGTACCGCGCAGTCATGAGCGGTGCGTCGTGGGTTGAATATGGGTTGAAGCCCCCGTTACTTATTGGTAACGGGGGCTTTTGCATTTGAGCGCCAGCGTCAATCCAATTTTCAATAAGGGGCGGCAATGTGAATGATTCTGTCCATAAAACCGAGGCCGCATGACACTACGCCGCGTCACTCCTGTGATTGGTGATTTGTAGGGGGTGGCAGCTAAAAAATGAGATTGATTGGTTGGATTCTATGTTTTGCTCCGCTTTATGTGGAGGTTTTCGCCAAGTTTTTCTTGGGATATGTCCCGGGAAAGGTGTTTCGAGCGAGCAATTTCCCAATGCCGTGCCTTAACAATCGTTAATACGTTAATCACGTCCTACGATTCGTGTCACTCATCGAATGCAACGCAATTTGCGTGATTCATTCGACATCCGCCGATCACGAATTGAAGAGGAATACAGGACATGAAAGCCAACCAAATTGTGGCCAACAAGGACATACACGCCACACTCGACACTGCCACGCTGGCGGCGCGTGTTCGCCGCACGGCCATCGCCGGTGCGGCCGCCGTTGCACTGACGGGCGGCGGTATGGTCAGTGCCAATGCGGCAACGGAAATGGTCTCCGAAACGAGCGCTGCGGAAAAGAACTGGAAGCGTATCGCCGGTGCGGCTACCAAGCAGGTGATGCCGTCGGTTGACCCTGCACGTCATGTGCTGACGAGTGCTGCAGACATGAAGGCCGAACTGGCGATGATGCTCACGGTTGAGGGCAAGCAAAAGCAGGCGCTGATGAACGCGAGCGACGCGGTACTGAAGGCTGAAACCAATATGTTCCAGCGCGGACTGGGTCAGGCCGAGCAGCGCCTCGCCAAGGCTCGCGCGAACCTCGGCAAAGCCACGAAGGCACGCGAGGCGACTCAGGCAGTTCACGCCTATCTGGCGCTAGAGAAGGCTGATGCCGCACGCACGGTGTGGAAGAACATCGCGAGCGAATTGAAGTCGGGTTTGGCCAATCAGCAGACCTCGAACATCGAGAAGGAAATTTCGTTTGCCGATGCATCAGGTCTTTCGGTCGACGACTTCTTCTCGCGTATCGACCGCGCTATCGCTGAGGGTAAGAGGAATAACGACAAGATGGAAAAGGAACTCAACAAGCCGGAGTTCCTTAAGAAGATTGATCACGACACGGCCAAAGCCAAGCGCGCTCTGGCGTTGCTCAAGGCCAAGCAAATGGTCGAGCCGATGGTCGCCAAGGAGGCGATGGACGAGATCGCGTCGAAGCTCGACATGCCCGCGCCCGCAATGGCCAAGGCCAGCGAAGTGCCGAACACCGTGATTTACCCGGCCGCGAAGGAAATCACCACCGTCACATTTGCCGACGCCTCGAACGACGACTGGCGGAAATGGCTTGATGACCGTTCCCGTGAGATCAAGGAGGGTGCAGAAGATATCGCCACGATCGTCGAGACGAGCGACCACGCGCCGGATGACGAAAAGGCGACAACTCGTGAAACCCTGGCCGAAGTCATTGAAAAGATCGATGCCGACCTCGACGTGTCGAAGGGTGACGAGAGCAACGAAGGTGACGGCAAAGGTACCGACGAAGGCACCCCGGAAGGCGACGGTAAAGACTCTGTCACCGACGAACCTGACGTCGTGCCGCCGGCGGAAGTGGAAGCGGTGGCACAACCCGCATTCTCTGTCGAACAAGCCATGGCATCGGGTGTCGTGCTGACCCAGATGGCCAACGCTGCTCAGCAAAATGCGGAACTGTTCCGCAAGGGCATGCAGGACCGTCTCTCGGGCGACGATGCGTTCATGCAGCCGACAGACATCGGCGCGATGGGGGCCGGTATTTCCACCTGGGCACAGGCCATGGGCGGTCAGACGACCGGCATGGGGCGCGATGGCGTTCCCGGCTTCTCAATGAGCGGTGCCGGCGTGGTGGCAGGCGTTGATGCCAAAAAGAACAACACACGGGTGGGTGTCGCCGTGGGGTACAGCGATGCAAGCGTCAATGCGAACGGCGAGAGCAGCCAGAACGCCTCGTCGAAGGTGAGCACGTATAGCGTTGGCCTGTATGGCGCCCATGAAGTCGATGGCTGGTTCGCCAACGGTGGCGTGTCGTACAGCGCGCACAGTATCAAGAGCCAGCGTGCGGCGAAACTTGGCGGCGAAATCTACGGCCTGAGCGGCAAGACGAGCGCCACGACCGTGGGTGGCTTTGTCCAGTTCGGCAAGCATATCGTCACGCGCGCCGTGAATATCGATCCGAGCATCACGCTCAAGGTCGCGAACACCTCGGTCAAGGGCTTCACCGAAACCGGCACCGCTGGTCTCAAGGTCGACGGCAGCAACTTCAACTCGGCGCGTGTGGGCATGGGTGCGCGCCTGTGGAAAGCGTTTGGCGACGAGTCGCACAGCATCACGCCGTCGCTGCGTATTTCTTACGAACGTGAGTTGGCGCACGGCGCACCGTCGATGGACGTTGCCCTCGCCAACGCGGCAAACGCAGGCAAACTTACTGTCACGGGTAACAAGTTTGGCAGTGACATCGTCAGCGCGGAAGCCAGTGTCGACGTGAAACTCGGCAAGAAGCTCTCGCTTCGTGGCGGCGTGAACGGTAGCGTGCGCCAAGGTCAAACGCAAGCCGGTGTGGCCGGTTCGCTCAAGTACGTCTGGTAATCCAGGTGTGAGAGGTGCCGGTATGCCCGGCACCAAATTCGCGAGGTAGGTGCAGTAGCAATAATGGCAGTAACGGCAGTAATCGCAGAAGTAGTAACGGCAGTAGTTCCCGTAGTCGCAGTAAAGAAAAAGCCGTCCGGCATTACGCTGGACGGCTTTTTTCGTCTTGCGGATTCACACTGACATCGCGCGATCAGAACGAATGCGAGACCCCGATATAGGCGCCGGTCTGGCTCTTCCCTGCGGGCGGATTGTCGAGCGAGTCGCTCGGAATCGCCGCGACCGAGAAACTCTGATTCGCGCTGTTCTTCACGTAGGCGACCGTGCCGTACAGGAAGGTGCGCTTCGAGAGGTTATATGTCGTGCCCAGTTCGAACATCGTGGCGTGGCCGAAGCCGCCCGGCACGTTCACGTGATACACCGCCGCATTCGCGGCCCACGCCTGTGTCGCCTGATACTTCACGCCGGCCCAGTAATGATCGGCGCGTGTCGCGAAGTCGGGCGCCGGGGCGTCCGGCGCGGACATGTGCGTGTAGCCCAGCGAAATCGTGAAGCGATTCAGGAATACGTTTGCCCCGGCGAAGTACTCGCGCGACGTGGCGAACACATCGGTGAAGCGCCCGTTGGTGTCGCGAATTTCGTCGTACAAGGCGCGCAACTGGAACCGATCATGGGTGTATGTCAACTGGGCACCCATGCCCCGGCCGCTGTTGAACTGACCGGCAATGTTCGAGAACGCGTACTGGCCTGCGACATCGAAGCCATACCAGTTCGGGCTCTGATAGTTGACGGTATTGCTCGCTTGCGGCCAGTTACGTCCGCGCACCAGCGACGCCGAGGAGAAAGCCTGCTGCTGGAACGGATCGAAGTCCCATACCCCGTTGCTGATGAACAGGTTTCGGCCAAGGGTCAGTTGCCCCCAGGAGCGGGAGTTGAAGCCCACCAGCGCGCGCCGGTCGAAGATCGATCCCGAGCCGTTGTTGTTGTAGCCGTTCATCAACTGGAACCCGCCTTCCAGATTGAATACGGCGTGCAATCCCTGTCCAAGATCTTCATAGCCGCGCAGGCCGAACAGGCTGGTGCCGTAGTCGCCGCCTTGCGCGCTCCAGCGCGATGTGGTGCCGCCGTTACCGTCCTGCAGGTTGTTCATGAACTGAAAGCCGCCATCGACGCGGCCGTAAAGCTGCACACTCGATTGCGCGTGCGCAAACGTGCCGATGCTGCATAGCAGGCTGGCGGCAATGAGTTTCTTTTTCATGGTCTGCTCCCCAGGTTGCGTTTTGCCCCGCACCATCCTTGCGTGGTTATGTCCGTCGTCGTCTCGCGGCGCCCGAGTGGACGCGAAGCGAAAGCGCGGCGGGAAAGTCTGAAATTTCGTTACGAGTGACGAGAAATAGGCAAGCGGGAGCGCCTGGGCAACGGGCGCCGCGTGAGGAGACGCGGGCGGTTGCAAGTGATGCCGTCACGCTCTGGTCGTCAGAGATCGTCGTCATGGCAGTCCACTGGCGTAGGTCTGCAACAGCGCGGCGCAAGCGCAGACAGCTTCGTGCGCGATTGCGAGACCGGAGTTGGCTGGGCAAGGGCGATCGTGGTGTCACATAGCTTGAAGTGCGACACAACGGGCGCGCTTCGCCCGGATGGCTTCTTTTATATCCGATTTCCCGGGGATGCAACATCGGGTAAAGGCTTAGTACGCCGATTGTTGCTTGGCCGCAACCGAAATGCCTTGATCGACGAGACAAATTCGGGCCAAAGCCTTCAGTCGGTCGTTTCAGTCCGGCGCACCGAAGGCTTCCATCTTGCTCGCGAGGTGGGTCAGCAACCGGTTGGCGGCACCGGAAAGCCGCCGCCCGGCGCGGGTGACGAGATGCGCTTCGGCGCCCTTGAGAATGGGGTGATCGACCGGCAGCGCACACAGCACACCGGCCTCGATCTCTTGCGAGACCGCGAACGTGGGCAGAAATGTCGCGCCCAGTCCCGCGCGTACGAAATGCTTGAGCACGGAAATCGAGTTGGTGGTGACCGTCGGCGTAAGCCGATGCTTTTCCGACTGCTCGGCCAGCGCCATCAGTTGACGCGTGCCGTAAGCGCCGTGCATGAGCGCGAGCGGCACGTTGTAGAGTGCGTCGAGCTGGAGCGATCCCGTTTTGTCCAGCCGATCCATGAGCGAGGAGTCGGGGGCCACGATAGCGTGCACTGGCTGACGCATCTGTGCACGCGACACGATCTTGGGTTCGGCCGGCGGGTTGTAGACAAGTCCGATGTCCGCGTCGTCCTCGGCAACGAGCCGCATGACCTCGTTGGTGCCCGCCAGATCGAGCGTCAGCGTGATATCAGGGTAGCGCTTGCAGAAGTACTGGAGCGGCGCGCCCATCAGATCGCTCACAAATCCCTCGCCGACCGCAAGCCGGATGTGACCGCGCCGCAGCCCTCGCACTTCCTGGAGCTTGGCCAGCAGGTCCTCCTGGTGCGCGCGTTGCTCCCGGTAGTACTCCATGAGCAAACGGCCAGCTTGCGTGAGGTGCACGCCACGTTTGTGGCGTTCGATGAGCGGCAGCGCCAGTTCGGCCTCCAGCAAGGCGATCTGGCGGCTGACGGCGGAGGGCGCGATGTCGAGTCTGTCGGCGGCGGCGCGCACGGTGCCGCACTGCACGGCTTCGAACAGATAGGGCAGGCGGCTTTCGGTGATGGCAGGTGTCATACCCTAAAGACTAATTTTTAGAACAAAAATCTTCAAGCGTTGTCATTGAGCGTCGTTTTTTTTCAATTCACACTGCAAAACATGCGGATCGGCCCCTTCGTCAGGCAACGAACCCAGGCGAGGCCTGGTGGAGGCGGTCCGATTCCGCGCCAGTTTCGCAGTCGGTGGCCGAGACACAAGGGATAACGCCTCGGGCCGTACTAACCAGCACCCGGCAGCACCCGGCAGCACCAAGCAGCACAGGGCTATTACGGAGACACCAGATGATTCCTCCGCGCAACACGCGATTTGGCATCGATCATCCACTGGTTACCGTGCACGACCATCCGCGGCGGCTGTCGCATTACACGCGCATGGGCTTTTCCCCGTCGCCGGTGTCGTATCACCCTTGGGGCACGGTCACGTCGCTCATGATGTTCGAGGACAACTTCATCGAACTGATCGGCGTGGAGAACGCCGGCAAGTTCGGCACAAACGCCGTTGGTGATTTTTGCTTCGGACGCTATCTCGGCCGTTTTCTGGCGCGCGAGGAAGGCGTCTCGCTGATTGCCCTGCACAGCAAGGACATACGCGCGGACCATGCGCGCCTCGTGCAGACCGGTCTCGAGGCGCAGGGCATTCTCGATTTCCGGCGGCCGATGCGCAAGCCGGATGGCGCGCACGACGAGGCTGTCGTCTCGCTGGGCCTGTTTATCGACGATTCGCTGGGCGACGCATCGAACTTCATTTGCCAGCAGCACCGGCCCGAGCTGATCTGGGTGCCCGACTGGCAGCGCCATCCCAATGGGGTGAGCAACATCATCGGTGTGACTTATGTAACGCCGGATACCGTTTCCCTGCGCACGCTCGCCACACGATGGCAGCAGATGTATGGGGCGCGGCATGTCGATCTGTATGACGGCGGCGCCGTGGCCGATACCGGTTGCGGCCATTTGCGCGCACTGTCGCCGCAGCGTGCCGAAGCCCGTTATGCGGCGGTCGGTTTGCCGATGGCGCAGGCCGTGCGCACGCACGCCGTGGCGATCACGCTGCTGGCGCCGGATCTGGCGCACATCGAGGCGCTGTGGCGAGAGCACGGCGTGCCCTATGGCTATAACGAACATGGGCTGGTGGTAGAGCCCGAGTTTGCAGGCAATGTCGTGCTGGAGTTCGTGAATCACCCGCACTGAGATCCCCTGAAATATCCAAGCGGCGGCCGGATGACCCGGCCGGCGGAGCAACGCGGCGTCGCCCGTGGGGGCGGCGTCATCCTCGCAGTCAATCTGGAGTCAACATGAAAATCATCGGAGTGGTCGGACTGGGCAATATGGGACGCGGCATGGCGCTGTCGTTGCAGCGCGGCGGCTTCACTGTGCTCGGTTTCGATCCGTCGCCGGCTGCCGGTCGTGCCCTGGCCGAGGCCGGCATCGGCCTGCGCGCTTCGGTCGCCGAACTCGCTCGCGAAGCCGACGTCCTGGTGCTGTCGCTGCCGACATCGCAAGTTGTCGAAGCCGTGGTGAATGGCGCCGACGGCATTGCCGCGAACGGTCGCGAGGGGCTGATCGTCGTGGACACGTCGACGGCCGATCCGCAAAGCACGCGTGCGCTGGCGGCCACGCTGCGCCAGAAAGGCATTGCCCTGGTCGACGCGCCGGTCTCCGGCGGCCCGAAGGGCGCATTGAACGGCGCGCTCACCATGGTACTGGGCGGCTCGGCCGACGACATCGCCCGTGTCGAGCCGGTACTTGCCGCCATGTCGGCCAAGCGTGTGCACATCGGCGACGTGGGCGCGGGGCATGTTACCAAGCTCATCAATAACCTGATGTGTGCCGCGCATCTGGTCGTGGCTGGCGAGGCGATGCGTCTGGCGAAAGCGGCCGGCGTTGCACCGGAACAAGTGCTGGAGGGCCTGAACGCGGGCTCGGGGCGCAGTGGTGTGACGCAGACCAACTACCCGACGTGGATTCTGAACGACGCCTTCGACTCGGGTTTCACGATGAAGCTCATGCGCAAGGACGTGCGTCTGGCCATGGCGCTCGCCGAGCAGACCGGCACGCTCGCCACGGGCCCGCTCTCGGCAGAAGTCGGCCGTCTGTGGGCGGCCAGTGCCGCGACGGTTGGCGATGACGAGGATTTCAACCGCATCGTGCAGTTCATCGAGCCGGGCCGCGCGTAAGCGTTCCCGACGGGCAACCCGCACGACACCCACGCATTCGCGTTCGATACTTTTTTCGTTTGACGACACGATGCGCCCGAGGCGGCGCATCGCACGGAGTTTTCTCATGGCAGACCAACAAGCCGCCGCCTTACTCGGCGCATTCGCAAAGTTCTTCCCCAACGCCACGACTATCGGCTCGTTCGTGAATGGCGAACTGGTCGAGGGCACGGGTGAGGCCACCATCGACATCGTGAATCCGGCCACCGGCCAGACGGTGCTGACCTATCGCGACGCAGGCGCCGCTGTCGTGGCGCAGGCCGCCGAGGCTGCGCAGGCAGCACAGAAGACCTGGTGGGCGCTGACCCATGCCGCGCGCGGTCGCGTGATGCAGGCGGTGGGCAGCAAGATCCGCGAGAACGCCGAGGCGCTTGCGCAACTCGAATCGATCGGCGCAGGCAAGCCGATTCGCGATTGCCGTGGCGAAGTCGGCAAGGTGGCGGAAATGTTCGAGTACTACGCCGGCTGGACCGATAAGTTCTTCGGCGACGTGATTCCGGTGCCGAGCACGCACCTGAACTACACGCGTCGCGAAGCGATGGGCGTGGTGTTGCAGATTACGCCGTGGAACGCGCCTGTCTTCACCTGCGGCTGGCAGCTCGCCCCGGCCATCGCCATGGGCAACGGTGTCTTGCTCAAACCGTCGGAACTGACCCCGGCCAGCTCGCTCGTGGTGGCCGCACTCGCCGAACAGGCGGGCGTGCCGCGTGGCCTGATCAACGTGCTGGCCGGTTTCGGTCACACGACCGGCCAGGCCGCGATCTCGCATCCGGTCGTCAAGAAGGTGGTGTTCGTCGGCTCGCCGGCCACCGGCAGCAAGATCGCCACGGCGGCTGCGCAGCGCCTGCTGCCTAGCGTGCTGGAGCTGGGCGGCAAGTCCGCGAACATCGTGTTCGACGATGCCGACCTGAAGCGCGCCTGCCTTGGCGCTCAGGCTGCAATCTTCTCCAGCGCGGGCCAAAGCTGTGTGGCGGGTTCGCGTCTGCTGGTTCAGCGCGGCGTGTATGACCAAATGATCGAGATGCTGGCGCGCGGCGCAGAAAAGATCCGCGTGGGCGAGCCCCTCGACGATACGACCGAAGTCGGCCCGATCTGCAACCGTACTCAGTATCAGCACGTCATGAACATGATCGACGCCGGTGTCGAGGGTGGCGCGCGACTGGCGGCGGGTTCGCAGCAGCGCAGCGATGGCGGTTTCTTCGTGCGTCCGACGGTGCTGGCCGACGCGAACAACACAATGGGCGTGGCACGTACCGAAATCTTCGGCCCGGTCGTCGTGGCGATTCCGTTCGACACCGAAGAGGAAGCGCTGGCGATCGCCAACGACAGCGAATTTGGTCTGGCCGGCGCGGTGTGGACGCAGGACGTGGCGCGCGCTCATCGCGTGGCCGCGCAGGTCAACGCCGGTACCTTCTGGATCAACGGTTACAAGACGATCAATGTGGCGTCGCCTTTCGGGGGCTACAACCACAGCGGGTACGGCCGTTCGAGCGGCGTGGAAGCGCTGTACGAATACACGCAGACGAAGAGCGTGTGGGTCGAGACCGCGGCCAATCCGGCCACGCCGTTCGGCTACGTCTGACCCGGCGGCAAGCCGGGAACAGGCAATCGGCGCGAATGCGCTGCCATCAAACGTTCTGCTGTCGGGAACGTGTCGTAAAAGTGTGAGATGTGTGCCATACGAAGGTCGTGAGACCCCGTGCGGCACGCGGCCGTTCCAGTCTGCGAGACCCGGGGCCGGAACGGCTATTTTGACCGCGTATAATGCCGCCCTCGGGTGGTTCGGCGCGGAACGCTGTTGCTGTCACCGAGGCGTGTCAACATGGCGCTCTTTGGGCGTTGTGAGGGGAGAAGTCCGCAGGTTTTGCGACCGTGCGGGCCATGCGCCGAATTTCCTTAACCACCGAAATGTTCGCGTCTTTTCCGGGTGACCGGAGGGCAACGGACCGGTTCAATAGCAAGTGCAGTGGAGACCCAGATGGCAGTCATGGAACAAAACGCGGCCAAGCCGCAAGGGGGCGCCTTCAGCGATGGCGTGCGCCTGTATGTTTGGGCAATCGTGATTCTCGTGATTGCGGAGCTGATCGGGGCGATCAGCATCAAAGCCGGTCACGGCAAAATCGTGCTGTTGCCGATGGTCTGGGCGTTGCTGCTCGGCGCGGCCCTGGGCCTGTCGCAGGCGCGTTTGCCGCGCTTCGCACAGATCGACCTGCCGATGCAGCATCGCGCTGCCGCCATTCTGCAACCGGCGCTGCTGCTCTTCGTGGCAAAGCTCGGCCTGCTCGTGGGCGGTTCGTTGCCTAAGCTCGTCGCCGCTGGCTGGGCGCTTGTGTTCCAGGAATTCGGCCACTTCGTGGGCACGATCATCCTGGGCCTGCCGGTTGCGCTGATGCTCGGCATCAAGCGCGAAGCCATTGGCGCGACCTTCTCGGTCGGCCGTGAGCCGAGCCTCGCCATCATTGGCGAAAAGTACGGCTTCGACTCGCCGGAAGGCCGTGGCGTGCTCGCCGAGTATCTGACGGGGACGATCTTCGGCGCCGTGTTCATTTCGCTGTTCGCCGGTTTCGTGGCCAGTCTGAACCTGTTCCACCCGCATTCGCTCGCCATGGGCGCCGGTGTGGGCTCGGGCTCGATGATGGCCGCCGCTGCCGGCGCCATTGCCGCGCAGCAAACGCCGGAAGTGGCCAAGGAAGTCGCCACGTTCGCCGCTGCATCGAACCTGATTACGACGACCATCGGCACGTACTTCACGCTGTTCATCTCGCTGCCGCTCGCGGTGTGGGGCTATCGCGTGATGGAACCGGTGCTGGGCCGCATGAGCAAGCGCGGCCGTGCCAACGCCGAAGCCGCTGCCGTGGCCGACGCCGAAGCGGCGAAGGAACTCAAGCAAGCCAGCAAGGCGCACACCGTCGAGATGAACTTCGGGGCGCGTTTGTTCGCCTGGGTGTTCTCGGGTGCGCTTGCGCTCATCGGTAACAGCATGGCCTTCAAGACGCCGTTCCTCGACGGTATCCCGGGCATGCTCATCATCATCGGCGCCGTGATCGTTGGTGAGGTGCTGTACTTCGTCACGCGTCGCAAGGTGCCGGCCGTGTGCTGGGTGTCGCTGATCGCCATGTTCCTCACGTCGCCGGCCTTCCCGTTTGCGCCGGTCGTCGAGCAGTTCACGGGCAAGATCAACTTCCTCGCACTGGTCACGCCGATGCTGACCTACGCCGGTCTGTCGGTCGCCAAAGACGTGCCCGCGTTCCGCCGCCTCGGCTGGCGCATCGTGGTCGTCTCGTTCCTGGCGAACGCCGGTACGTTCCTCGGTGCTGCGATCATCGCTGAGTTCTTCCACGTCTAAAGCGTGCCCGGTGTGCGCGGCGGTGACACCCCGCGCACTGGCAGGGAAAGGAAAAACGCCACGGCATGCCGTGGCGTTTTTTTTGGTGCAGCCGGATCGTTCCCTCAAATCAGGGCTTCATGGTCGCGGCGTCGGCCTGTTCGCGCTCGTGATAGTAGCGGCGGAAGTAGGCGCGAATCTCGGCCGGTGAGAGCTTGCCGTCGTGATTCACGTCGATCTCGTCGAAGTGCTGATACAGGAACGGTTCGGCCGCCGCCACTTCGTCGCGGCTCAGATAGCCGTCGCCATCCTTGTCGGCTGCCTTGAAATAGCGCTCGAACGTTGCACGGCGCGCCTGCAACTGGCTGCGTTGATAGGCAGCCCATTCATTGCGGTCGATCTTGCCGTCGTGATTGGTATCGATGGCATCGAACGAGCGTTGCAGGTAGAGACCGAGGGCCGCGTTCTGATCGGGCGCGTCGCCGTAGTCGGGGCCTGCCGACGGGGCGGGGGGCGTTGGCGTGGACGGTACGACGCCATTGACCGGGTTGCCCTGCGCGTGGCCGGGGATGGACGCGAGCGATAGCGCAGCCGCACCGGCACACAGGGTGACGGCGGCGAGCGAGCGGCGTGCGGCGCGTCGCGCCGTGAGGGTTCGCAGCGTCCGTTGGCGGAAGGTGTCTTGGGATGTCATGTCGCGCTTCTCCTTAATCCTTGAGCAATGACGGCGGCGAGAGTCTCCGGGCCATACCGCGATGCGAGACGCCTGCCGCCCGAGAACAATGCGGGGGGCGATCGACGCGCATCAGCGGCGATGGCGATCATCT
The DNA here is from genome assembly GCF_001465595.2 of Pandoraea apista. Taxonomy (NCBI): domain Bacteria; kingdom Pseudomonadati; phylum Pseudomonadota; class Betaproteobacteria; order Burkholderiales; family Burkholderiaceae; genus Pandoraea; species Pandoraea apista. The sequence continues at coordinate 1,768,662 of NZ_CP013481.2, forward strand.
GTCATCACGTTACCGATTACGCCACCGACCACGGCGCCACCCACCGTGGTGCCGAGGTCGCCGCCTGAGATCAGGGCGCCGCCGAGGGCGCCCACACCGGCGCCGACCGCCGTGTTACGCGATTCGCGCGGTGTCATGCCGCCACAGCCCGCCAGCGTGCCGATCAGGGCTGCCCCCACCAGAATCGGGGCGGCCGAGCGTGAGAGATGTGCAATGTGCGAGGTCCATCGTTGTGTGGTCTTCATGACGCTTAGCTCCTTCAAAGGGGCGCTGTGCCCCAGGGATGCGCAGGCCGGCCCGGAACGGCTCGACCTGCTATTCGATAAATGCAGTGGCTTTCGATACCGCGCAAAGCCCCGTTGGCGTGTGCCGGTTCGGTGGGCAAAGCGTGAATCTCGATGCAAATTCAGGACAACTCAATGCGCCGTTTCGGAACCCGGTGTCGGTGCGCCTGCCCCGTTGGCCGGATACGTTTCCTGATACGCGGGCGGCGGTGGCGGAGGCGGGTACGGGCGACCCTGCGCGTCTGACGGGTACGGTCGCCCATAGCCATCGGTCGGCGGATACGGACGCCCGTAGGCATCGGTCGTCGGTGCCGGAGAGGGCGGCGCCGCGTACGGACTGCATGGTGTGCCGGCGGCATATGGCGGCGGGCCGCAGTTCGGCTGATAAGCCGGGTTCGTCGTTTCGTTGCCTCGGTACGGCAAACGCGGTTGCGGCGGCGCCTCATAGGCACAGCCGGCCAGCGTCAGCAGTGCGGCAACCAGGCCGGTCGCGGCGGTCGCCTTGGCGATACGCGTCTTCGAGACGTTTGCCGTGAGGCGGTTCGTTGTGTTGTCTATTCTCATCATGACCTCCTTGTGAGGGCGGTGTTTGCCCCGCCCGTCGTCATGGATCGATATAAATTGGACGCAAGTTGCGGCAAATGGATCGATAGATGTTGTAAGACTTTGTAATGCGGCTTGAGGGAGCGCCTGCTGGCGGGACCGCGCGCAGGCATTGCCGCGCACACAGAAAGCTACGTATACGACGTAGTCCGAATCAATGTAGGAATGCACTGACAGCGTGTGCGTAAAGTGCGTTCTCTTTCTAGGGCTTTCGTATGCGTTCGCGTATTCGTATACATATACGAACGTGCCCGTGATGCCGGGTGTGTCAGGCACGGAAAACATGACATCGAAATTGTTCAGTTTTGAAGTATCTGGCGCCTGAAATACCGCCTCATGTGGCTCGGGGGGCGCGTGCGTCCATTACGCGATAACGCGGCGCATTACGCGATGTCTGTCATCGCAATCCACGTTGTATGCGTTGAAATATCGGGAAAGTCCGGGGGAGTGTTTGCGCTTAGTTTTCGCCGCAAGCTGCGTTTGCGCTGGCATACTGTGCCCGCTGACGTTCGGTATTGACTTCAGCGGACGTTGAGAAATTTCGATTGAGGTGCTCGGCCTATCCGCGCAGGCTTACACATGCCACAAGTCAAGAAAGAAGACATTCGTCTGGCCATCCTCGAAGCGTCGCATGCCCTGTTTCTTGAAAAGGGTTATGTCGACACAACAATGGTGCAGATCGCCAAGCGTGCAGGTATTTCGCACGCGAACATCTACAGCTACTTCACCGCGAAGCTGCAAGTCTTCTTCTGCGTCTACGAGAAGTGGTTCAAAGCGCGCATTACTGTGCTGGAAGCCGAGGTGATGGCGGCCCACGGCGCTCACGAGCGAATGCGCACACTGCTCGGCGGTCTTTTGGTCCAGACACCGAGACTCGACAACGGCTTTTCGCACAATCTGGTGCAGGCGCTGGCCACCGTGACACCGGGTGATCCTTACGACGCGGCGTTGTTGCAGTGGTTTCGCGAACGCCTGTCGAGCATGCTCGCGGCATGTGCGCCCAGTCTCGCGCGCGACAGCGTACGGCGGGCACGCCTCGTGGACATGCTCGTGCTGACGTTCGACGGGTGTCTCGTCAATTACCACGTCAATCCGGCGTCATTGCCGGACGTCGCCATGCTCGAAGAGTTCGTTGCCGCGTTCCTGTCGGCTGAACCGGTGGAGATGGCGGGGACGGCAACAACACCGCAGGAAGCGGGCCCGACGATGTCGTCCGGTTCCGCGGCGACGGCCTGAACAGGACGCCGATGCGCTCACTTCCCTGGACGGCCCTTAATCTCGGGCGAAAGCTCAAGTTTCATCAGCTTCAGGTGTTCGATCGCGTGCTCGAGACGGGCTCGCTCGTGCGCGCCGCGAACGAGACAGGTCTCACGCAGCCAGCGGTGAGCAAGATCGTGCACGAGTTGGAGGCCTGCTTTGAAGGGCCGCTCTTCGTGCGAAGCAATCGGGGCATGCAACCCACGGAGTTGGGTGAACTGCTCGGCCATCGCGTGAAGTCGCTGATGGCGGAGCTGCGTTACCTGACGGACGAGGTGAATGCGTTCAGCGCGGGCACCAGCGGACATGTGATCGTAGGCACGCTGATCTCGGCAGCGGCCGATCTGTTGCCACGCACGATTGCCATGCTGAAGTCGAGAACTCCGGGCGTGCTCGTCACCGTGCGCGAAGCGACGACCGCGCAGCTTTTCCCGGCGCTTGCCAGCGGGGATCTCGACATTGTGGTGGGGCGTTTGCCCGAGCGGGCGTTACCGCTCGCGAATGCTTTCGCCCTGACTCACGAGGTTCTTTTCAACGAATCGCTGTGTGTGGTCGGTGGCACACGTCACTGGACGCAGTCCCCCGAGCGTGTGCCGCTCGCAACGTTGCGGGAAGGGGCGTGGATCTTGCCGGTGCCCGAATCGCCGTCGCGTCTTGCTGCCGAGCGATTGTTTCACGATGCAGGGCTTCCACTGCCCGACGACGTTGTCGAGTCGCTCTCCGTCCTCACCAATATCGGGTTGATGCTTGAGACACCGCGTGTCGCGCTGATGCCGCGTGCGGCCGCCACGCCGTTTGTGGAGTCGGGGCTGCTGCGTGTGCTGGCCGATACCGTGTCGGGCAGTTTTGGCGATGTGGGGTATTCACTGCGTACGGACAAGCAGCCGAGTCCGGCGTGCGAACGTTTCGTCGCCTGTCTTCGCGAGGTCTGCGGTCTCAAGCCGTAACCCCCCTCTGCGCTTGTCGTGTGTTCCGGAAATGCAACAGGGCGGCATGCCGATGATTTGGCATGCCGCCCTTTGTTATGCGTTTCAGAGGCGGGCAAGCGACGAGACGAGCCCGGGATTCTGTTGCACGAGTCGAATCAGGCAGGCGGCTTGAGCGTTGGGACGAGCGCGTCCCTGTTCCCAGTTTTCGAGCGTGCGCGGATTGGTGCGCAAGTAGTGTGCGAAGACATTGCGCGACATGCCAAGATGCTTGCGCAGCGCCAGCAATTCGTCAGGAAATATTTCCAGTTTTGGGAGCGGCGTGCGAGGTAGCTCCTTGATGTTGAGCGGAAGATCCGCGGGAAGGCCGTTCTTGACGTGTGCCGGCTCGGTGGGCAGCGGCGCACCGGTGTCCTGCGATAGCAGCCAGCGGAAGGGATTCGAAGGCGTATTGGAGTAAGCCATAGTCCTACCCGGGTGTCGATAAGTGGTGAGAAGAGGGCGCTTGCGAAGTCGATCAAGCGGGACCGATTGCACCACATAGTTCTACTGGGTGCTTTCACAAATCACACCGGATTTTCGCGTCTGACACCTATCGAGTACTACGCACCTCCTGGTTCGAGGTGCCGTAGAGTGTACGCAGAAATGAGGCGTACGCAGCGTGCCGTACGTCTTAAACGCCCAGATAAGTTTGCAATTCCGGCAACGCCCGGCGCAGGCTCGGCGAGTCGCCCTGCCAAGCCACACGGCCCTTGTCGACGATGTAGTGGCGGTCGCCGAGTTCGAGCATCGGGGCCAGATTCTTGTCGATGCAAAGGATCGACAAACCGCTGCCTTTAAGTTGCTTCAGACACTGCCAGATTTCACCGCGAATGAGGGGGGCCAACCCTTCGGTCGCTTCGTCGAGAATGAGTAATTTCGGATTCGTCATCAGTGCGCGGCCGATCGCGAGCATCTGCTGCTCACCGCCGGACAGATTGCTTCCCAGGTTTTTCTCCCGTTCCCGAAGGCGCGGAAACAGTCCGTAGATGCGCTCGAGTGTCCACGGCGAACTGGCGCCGTGACGATTTCCCGCCGTGGCCACGAGGTTCTCGCGCACCGTGAGCGTGGGAAATATCTGGCGCCCCTCGGGCACGAGTCCCATGCCGGCGCGGGCAATGCGGTGCGACGGACTGGCGTGCACCGGCTGTCCGTCGAATATGATCTCGCCGCGTGCCGGACGCATGAGACCGGTCATCGACTTAACCGTAGTCGACTTTCCCATGCCGTTGCGGCCGAGCAGCGTGACGAACGCGCCGCGCTCGATTTCCAACTGCATACCGAACAGCGCCTGACTTGCGCCGTAATACGACTCGACACCTGACAAAGACAACAAGGGGCTCATGCGGTCGCTCCCAGCATTTCGTTTCGGGTTTCGTCCCCAAGATAGGCTTCGCGCACCCCGGCATCGTTGCGGATGGTGTCGGCGTTGCCACAGGCGATGGCCCGTCCGTAGACGAGCACCGTGATGCGGTCGGCAAGTGCGAACACGGCGTCCATGTCGTGTTCCACGAGCACGATGGCGTAATCGCCCTTGAGGTCTGCCAGCAGATGTGTCATCTGTTCGGACTCGGCTTGCGACATGCCTGCCATCGGCTCGTCGAGCAGCAGCAGCTTCGGGCGGCCCGCGAGCGCCATTGCCAGTTCAAGCTGGCGATGCTCGCCATGGGCGAGGGCGCTTGCGGGCACGTGCATGCGTGAGGCCAGACCGGTGCGCGCCAGGATCTCGCGCGCCGGTTCGACCAGTGCGGCTTCGCGAATGGCCGGCCGCCAGAAGCCGAAGCTGTGACCCTGCATGGCCTGCACGGCCACGAGCACGTTTTCCAGTGCGGTGAATTCGCGGAAGACGGATGTGATCTGATAAGAGCGCGCGAGTCCCGCGCGGGCGCGCTGCTCGATGGGCATTGCCGTGATGTCGCGTCCGTCGAAATGAATGCTGCCTTCGTCGGAGCGCAACTCGCCGGCCAGTTGGCCGATAAGCGTGCTCTTGCCGGCGCCGTTCGGGCCGATGATCGCGTGAAGCTCACCGGGGGCGACGTCGAGGCAGAAGTGATCGGTGGCGGTCAGCCCGCCATAGCGTTTGACCAGTTGGTCGACTCGGAGCAGGCTCATGCTTTGCCCTCCACGGTGCGGGTGCGGCGCGAGAGCCGCACTTGCAGGTCGCCGAGCAGGCCGTACAGGCCGCGCCGCGAGACGAGTACCGCCACGACGATGAGCGGCCCGAAGATAATCATCCAGTGTTCGGTCATGCCCTTGAGCCACTCTTCGATCAGCAGCATGGCGGCGCTGCCCAGCACGGGCCCGAAGAACGATCCCAGCCCGCCGAGCACCACCATCACGATCAGTTCGCCCGAGGCTGTCCATGCCATATAGGCCGGCGAGACGAAGTGCGTGAGATTGGCGTAAAGCATGCCCGCGACACCGCAAGTCATGGCGCTGATGACGTAAGCCACGAGCTTGTAGCGCAGCGTCGGGTAGCCCAGCGCGCGCATGCGGCGGTCATTCTGGCGCGCGCCGCGAATCACCATGCCGAAGCGCGCGTCGACCATTCTGCGGCCGGCCCAGACACACAGGCACAGCACTGCGAACGCCGCGTAATACAGCACGGCAGGGTCGTCGAGCGATACGTTGCCGAAGCGGCTGCCGGCGGACACGGGCAAACCGTCGTCGCCGCCGTACTGCTTCAGACTCACCGCGAGGAAGTAGAACATCTGGGCAAACGCCAGCGTGATCATGATGAAGGCAATGCCGGTCGTGCGCAGCGAGAGCAGGCCGGTGACGGCGCCGACAATGGCGCACAGCAGCAGCGTGACACCGAGATGCACGAAGCCGTTGTCCACACCGTGATAGCTGAGAATACCGACGACATAAGCGCCGAGTCCGAGATACAGCGCATGTCCGAAGCTGACCATGCCGCCGTAGCCGAGAATCAGGTCTAGCGAGACGGCCGCGATGGCGAACACCACGATGCGGCCGAACAGGGTGAGGTAGAACGGTTGCTGGGCAAACGTTGCGTAAAGGGGCACCAGAGCCAGCACGGCCAGCAACAGCAATGGCACGGCGGTGCGAAGATTCAGTTTCATTTCCATCGTCAACCGTGTTTGACCGGGAAGAGGCCTTGCGGGCGCACGGCAAGCACCGCCGCCATAACAAGGTAGATGAGCATCGAAGCGAGCGCAGGTCCGGCGGTGTCGGCGGTGCTGCGCTCAAGCAGGCTGCGCAGCAACGTGGGCAGCGCCGTACGACCCACCGTGTCGACCACGCCGACGATCAGCGCGGCGAGAAACGCGCCGCGTACCGAGCCGATGCCGCCGATCACGATCACAACCATCGTCAGAATCAGGATCGGCTCGCCCATGCCCGGCTGTACCGAGAGGATAGGGCCGGCCATGAGTCCGGCAATCCCCGCGAGAATCGCGCCAAGACCGAACAGCAGCGAGTTGAGCAGTACGATATTCACGCCAAGCGCGCCCACCATCTGACGGTGCGTCGATCCGGCGCGAATCAGCATGCCGATGCGCGTGCGGTGAATGAGCAGGTAGCAGCCGAGCGCCACCACTAGACCCACTACGATGATGAGAAAACGATAGGCCGGGTACGCCAGGCCGAACAGGTTCACCGTGCCGGAAAGCCACTCGGGCACTTCCATGTAGTACGGCGACGGGCCCCAGATCATGCGGGCCAGTTCGTTGAAGAACAAGATCAGGCCGAAGGTGGCCAGCACCTGATCGAGGTGGTCGCGGTCGTACAGTGTCTTGAGCGCAACGAATTCGACGATCAGGCCGAGCAGCAGCATCGCGGGGACGATGGCAATCGCGGCCAGCGCAAACGAGCCCGTGTGGTTGTACACGGTGGCGGCGATGAACGCCCCCATCATGTAAAGCGAACCGTGGGCGAGGTTGACGAAGTTCATGATGCCGAACACCAGCGTGAGGCCGGCCGCCATGAGGAACAACAGCACCCCGAGTTGCAGCCCGTTCAGGCACTGCATGATGAAAAGCGTCAGACTCATGTTGCCTCCCGGGCCAGACCCATCTGGCGGAAGATGGCTTGCGTGAGCGGGCTGGCGCTGTCGTTCAGCGTGAGCACGATATCGAAGTGATTCGTGCCCGGCATCGGCACATACTCGCCCGCGAAGCCCTTCGCACGCCACGCGGCGAGGTAGTCGTCGCTCTGCCGTTTGAACTCTGCCGTTTCGGTCTCACCGTAAGACACCACGATCGGGCAGCCGCGCGCGGGCAGATGAAAGTGCGGGCTGTTGCGACGCGCATCGTCCTCTGAGAGCTTCATCCATTCGTTAATGTGCGTGAACGGAATCGGCGTGAGGTCGAACAGACCGGACAGCGGTGCAGCACCGGCAACGACGTCTTCGGGCACGCCATATTGCGCATGCCAGCCCTGCGCGAGCAGCATGCCCGCGAGATGGCCGCCGGCGGAGCTGCCGCACACGTGAATGCGGCGCGGGTCGCCGTGGTGCTCGCCGATGTGGCGATACACCCAGGCCAGCGCACGGCGTGTCTGGTCGACGATGGTGTCGAGCGAGGCGCCGGGCGCGAGCGAATAGTTGATGGTGACGACAGTGGCGCCCGCGCGCGTGAAGGCGGGCGCCATGTTGCTCGAATCGTTCTTGCTCAGCGCACGCCAGTAACCGCCGTGTACGAAGAAGAAGACGGGCGCGCCGGGGGCCGGGGCCGGGAAAATGTCCAGCGTCTCGTCGGGGTGATTCCCGTAGGCGACATCGAGAACGCAGGGCGTGGTCGCGCGGGCCTGCGCGCTCTCGGCGGCGTACTGCGTCAGGATGTCGAGAACATTGGGGGTGGTAGCGCGAGCGTTGTACTGAACGTCCAGCTCGGCATCGTCGAAATTGCGGTAGCGCTTCATAAACCCTCGATAGTGCTCTGGTAGTGCTCGGGTCGTGCAACGACAGCGCTCACCGGCGCGAGACGCCGGGAGCAGGGGCGGCAACCGCTGCTGCGTCGGGCTCGGCGCACCCTGGCGCAGGCCCGCGGCAGCGGCTTACATCACAAGCAACGGATCGCAGAAGGCGGGGTCGCGATGCCCCGCCACACAACGTTGAACGGCGGATGCCAACAGCAATGCCATTGGGTCAGACGGTTTATGAGCGGATCTTGCACATCGACGCCAGATTGGCGCGCGTCTTGATCTCGATCTTTCCCTTGTTTGCGAACGCTGCGCCGCTGCCGTCCTTCACGACATCCACACGGTAGAACGGCGCGATCGGGAACTGATTGCTGGCGAACTTAAACGATCCGCGCACGGACTGGAAGTCGGCGGCCTTGAGCGCGGCACGCAGGGCTTCGCGGTCGGCAACGCTGCCCTTGGTCTTGGTGAGGGCGGAGTCGATCAGGTTGGCGGCGTCGTAAGACTGCGCGGCGTACATCGATGGCACCCGGTTGTATTTCTTCTGGAAGGCCGCGACGAATTGCTTGTTCTGAGCGTTGTCGAGGTCCGGCGAGTACGGCGCGCTGGTGATGCTGCCCACGGCCTGCTCTTTCAGGGCGGGCAGGGTGGAGCCGTCGATGGTCGACACCGAGATCAGCGGAATCTTGCCAAGCAGGCCGGCCTGACGATATTGCTTGACGAAGTTCACGCCCATGCCGCCCGGGTAGAACACGTACACGGCGTCGGGCTTGGCTGCCTGCAACTGGGCGATTTCCGCCGAGTAATCCGGCTGGTTGACCTGCGTATAGACCTCGTCGACGATCTGGCCCTTGTAGTCGCGCTTGAAGCCGTTCACGGCGTCGCGTCCGGCCTGATAGTTCGGGGCCATCACATACATCTTCTTGTAGCCGAGGTCGGTCGAGAGCTGACCGCCGGCCTCGTGCAGTTCGTCGTTGTCCCACGAGGTCGAGAAGAAGTTCGGCGAACACTGTTCACCCGCAATCGGCGTCGGGCCGGCATTCGAGCCGACCATGACCACGCCCGCATTCGTCACATTCTTGTGAATGGCCATCATCACGTTCGAGAACGTGACACCGGTGATGAGCTGCACTTTGTCGCGCTCCACCAGTTTCTGCGCCGCCTGCACGCCCACATCGGGCTTGAGCTGATCGTCTTCCTTGATCACCTGAACCGGCACACCGCCCAGCTTGCCGCCCTTTTGCTCGATAGCGAGCATGAAAGCGTCGTACTGATCCTGGCCAAGCGCACCGCCCGGGCCGGAGAGCGTGCCGATGAAGCCGATCTTTACCTGAGCGTGCGCGCCGTTCGAGGCGAACAGCGCCGCGGCTGCGGCGATGGCGCCCAGTGCGGCGATGGCTTTGCGTTGCGTGGTTTTCGTTCCCGTCATCATGGTCTCCAAACTAAGTTCCGGAACTGGCAAACACCGTTAGCTAATGGACTCGCGCCGGGATACTTGACCGCTTCTTCACGTCGGTCATGGCAGGCCAGGCGCGTCAGACTAGTTAAATTGTTTAAGCGTCAAATATTTCAGTGCCCAGCCTAAACGACGCCTTTTGCGTAGGCAAGCAATTTCAAAAACACCTCGGGAAAGCACCAGTTACAGGTCGAAGAACTCGAGCGCGTTTCCCGCCAGAATGCGGTGCCGGCCGGCGGCGTCCAGTCCCGGCTGTTCGGCCACCAGACGGCCGATGTCCTGCTCGCCAAGCGGGAACGGGTGATCCGAGCCGAGCATGATGCGCTCCACGCCCATGGTGTCGATCAACAGGCGCAGCGCCCGGGGATCGAACACCGCGCTATCGACGTAGAACCGATCCAGATAATGAGACGGCGGGTGCGGACTGTCGGCGCGCACGATGTCGCGGCAATGCCAGGCATTCTCGGCGCGGCCCAGCAGATACGGGAACGCACCGCCGCCGTGGGCGAAGCACAGCTTGAGCGAGCGGGGCAGACGCTCGAAGGCGCCCGAGAGGATCAGCGAGAGGATCGAGAGTTGCGTCTCGGCGGGCATGGCCACGAGCCACGGCATCATCCACTTCTTCATGCGGCCGTCGGTCATCATGTCCCACGGATGCACGAGCACCGGGATGTGTTCATTGCCGCAGTGCCGCAAAAACGCCACGAGCTGTTCGTCGTCCAGATCCTTGTCGCCAAGGTGGTTGCCGATTTGCACGCCGATATGGCCGCTGGCCTTGGCCCGCGACGCTTCCGCACACGCCAGATCCAGGTCCTGCAACGGTACCTGCGCCATCGGCTTGAGCCGCGTGGGCGCATAGGCGCAATGTTCCAGCGCCAGGTCGTTCATGCGCCGGATCCAGTCCATGACCGCGTGCCCGTCGTAGCGGTAACCGAACATGATCGGCGTAGCGCAGACCACTTGCATGTCGATGCCGTGACGGTCGAGTTCTTCAACACGCAGCGCGGGGTCCCACAAGGCGCGATAGACAGGACGGAAGGCGCGCTCGTCGAGCATGATGTTGCCGGTCTCGCCGCCGTCGTCGATGCGCAACCACGGCGCGGTGGCGGGGTCGAGACGGGCGGCTTCCTCCTGCGTGATGCGCGGGAAGAAGTGGGCGTGCATGTCGATTTTCTTCATGACGTGACGTGTGATGTTCTGTGAGCGGCGTTGCGGGTCAGGCAGACGCCGGTGCGGTGGTCTTGGGTTGGGCGGCGCGGCCCGGGTGGATCTCGCCGCAACTCGGGCATCGGCGCAGCGATTCGGAGCCGTAGAACGCTTCGAACAGGGGCGGCAGGTCCGTCACGATGCTCTTGAGCTGCACTTCCACGCGGTGCACTTGCGTACCGCATTTGAGGCAGTACCACTCGAAACCGTCGAGCAGACCGGGCGGGCGCTGGCGTTCGATAACGAGGCACAGGCTTCCGGCTTCGGGCCGTTGCGGCGAGTGGCGCACGTGCGGCGGCAACAGGAAGATGTCGCCTTCTTTGAGGTCGATACGCTCGGCGCGGCCGTCGATCCAAAGATTGACCCACGCGTTGCCCTTGAACTGATAGAAAAACTCCTCGAGCGGATCGTCGTGATAATCGGTGCGATGGTTCGGTCCGCCCACGACCGTCACGATAAAGTCGCTGTCCTGCCAGACCTGCTGATTGCCGACGGGCGGCTTGAGCAGATGCGCGTGATCGTCGATCCAGCGCTGGAAATTGAAAGGCTTGCCATACGTCAACATGCTGTCTCCCGGGTCATGCCGCGTCAGGTGAGGTCTCGGTATTTAGCGCGAGCGCGGCGCGTAGGCCACGCACTTGATTTCGATCAGCAACAGCGGATGCGGCAACTGATGCACCGCGACCGTCGTGCGCGTAGGGCCGTTCTCGTCGAAGTACTCGCCGTACACCTCGTTGTAGCCGCCGAAGTCGTTCATGTTCACCAGGAACGAGCCGACTTCGACCACGTCGGCCAGTGTTGCGCCTTCGCTGGCGAGAATGTCGCGAATATTCTCGATGACGGCGCGCGTCTGCTCGCGAATGTCGAGCTGTGTCACGCCCAGCGCATCGACTTGCGCGCCGGCGTAGGTGTTATCCGGACGCCGCGAACTGGTGCCCGAGACGAACAGGAAGTCGCCGGCGCGTTTGATGTGCGGGAATTTGCCGCGCGGTTTGGCCTTGCCGGCAACGACACGGGCCTGTGTGTCTTGCGATGCGCTCATGGGTGTTCAGTCTCCGTGGTGCTTTTGTGGGATGGCGCACGGGTGCGGCAGTCTCGACCCCCATCGATACCGCCGCACCGTCGCCTCACAGTTTGATGCAGATGTTGGTGATTTCGGAATAGAAGTCGAGCGAGTGGCGTCCGCCTTCTCGACCCAGCCCGGAGAGCTTCACGCCGCCGAAGGGCGTGCGCAGGTCGCGCAGGAACCAGGTGTTTACCCACACGAGTCCGGTCTGGAACTGACGCGCCACGCGGTGCGCGCGAGAGAGGTTCGTCGTCCACACACAGCCGGCAAGACCATAGTCGCTGTCGTTCACCCGGCGGATCACTTCGTCTTCGCTGTCAAACGGCGCAACGTGGCACACCGGGCCGAAGATTTCTTCGCGAACGCAGCGCGCCGTGTCGGGCAAGCCGGTCCAGACCGTCGGTTGCACGAAGGCGCCGTCGTCGCGCGCGTCGCCGAACACGGGCACGTCACCGCCGGTCACGACGGTGGCCCCTTCCTCGACTGCCAGCCGATAGTAGGAGAGCACTTTCTCGCGATGCTTGCGCGATACGAGCGGGCCCATTTGTACACCGGGGGCGTCGGGGGCATCGATGCGCAGCGCGGCGGCGCGTTCGGCCAGTGCCGCGACGAAGCGATCGAAGATTGGCCGTTCCACGTAGACACGCTCCGAGCACAGGCACACCTGACCGGCGTTGGTGAACGAGGAGCGGACCACGCCGTCGACAGCTTTCTCGAAGTCGGCATCGGCGAACACCACGGCGGCATTCTTGCCGCCAAGCTCGAACGAGATCTCCTTCACGCCGTCGGCTACGGCTTTCATGATGGCGCTGCCCGTGCGCGATTCGCCGGTGAAGGTGATCGCGGCCACGTCGGGATGCTTCGTCAGGAATTCGCCTGCCGAGTTCGGGCCGAAGCCATGCACGAGATTGAAGACACCGGGCGGCACGCCGGCGGCGTCCATCACCTCGGCGAGCAGCGTGGCTGAAGACGGCGTTTCTTCCGACGGCTTGGCAACCACGCAGTTGCCCATCGCCAGCGCGGGGGCGACCTTCCACGTAAACAGCAGCAGCGGCAAATTCCACGGCGAGATGATGCCGATCACGCCAAGCGGCTTGCGCGTGACGTAATTCATCACGTCGCCGCCGTCGGCCGCGCGCATTTCGTACATTTCGCTGCCCGCCGTCTTGATGAGGTCGGCGAACATGCGGAAGTTGGCGATCCCGCGGGCGATGTCCAGCGTGCGGGCCTGTTCGGTGGGACGGCCGGTGTCGGCGACTTCGGCCGCCACGAACTCGTCGAAGCGGGCCTGGATACCATCGGCGATACGGTGCAGCACGGCCGCGCGCTCGGCGGGCGTGGTTTTGCCCCACGGACCCTCATGCAAGGCGCGACGGGCGGCGCTCACTGCCCGGTCGACCGTAGCGGCGTCGGCTTCGCAGACGTTGGCGACGAGCCGTCCGTCAACGGGGCTTACGTTATCGAACTGACGGCCGGTGGCGATGAAGGCGCCGTCCACGTAGTGCCGCAGCAGCGGCGGAGTCGCAAGGCTCACGAGGTCTCCTGGAGCAGAATGTTGTGCGGGGCGGCAGCGCTTGTCGAGACGCCATAGATCCACCGCCGGATGCCTTCGAGTCTAAGCATCCGGAACTATAAAAAATAATGAAATCTATCGGATCGTCTATTCCTTAATGGAATAGCTGGGAGGTCAGTGGTGCGAGTCGTGACTCATTCTCGAACGAGCTTCGCGCAAGTCGCGCGGGTTGCGCTCTTCACCTATGGCCGCCGGCGGCAGGTCGGTATCGAGACACTCGACCAGATGGGCATTGAGTACCGCCGCAAGGCCCTCGCCGCCACGTCGCATGACGTAATTGTGATTCCAGCGGAACAGCGGCTGGGCAATGGGCGAGAGTTTGTTCATCCAGTTGCGCTTCATGTGCACATCCCACGCGTAGCGCACGACGGTGATCGAGCCTTCCGTGTCGAAGCGCCAAACGCCGGTGCCTTGCACCTCGCCTGTGGCCACGCTGCGCACTTCGCGCATCGGGTCGATGTGGGTGATGCGCGCCTCGAAGGTGAGCGAATAAGGCAGAGCACCGTGCCAGGTCAATTCCCGCACGGCGCCTACGCCATCGGCATCGCCCGGCTCGAGGGTGCGTACATTGCGCACGCATGGCCACCAGTGAGCCCAATGGTCGACGTCGCGAATGGTGTCCCAGACTTCGTCCAGCGGCGCAGTGAGCCGCCACAAGGTGAGGAAGTGATATTCGTTCATGGCCGATCCCGGTAGTGAATGAGGGGGAAGGGTTGCCGTCATGCCCCGGCGTATGGGGGGAATTTCAGTATAGGCGGCATACCGGCCCTGGGTGTCCGGCATGCGCCTCAGACCGTTTCAACGACATGCACTGACGTTGCCGATGCGTCGGATAGCGAGTTGACGGCCTGTCGCGGCTGTCATCAATTCATCACATTGCCTCCATAGAATCCCGGAGTGAAAACGTTTTCGTAAACGTTTACATTTGCGTAAAATCCGTCAACTTCAAGTTTCGACGGCACGATAACAAGGAGAAAGGCGTGGCAGACATCAGGGACGTGGCGCAGCGCGCGGGGTGTTCGATTGCGACGGTGTCGCGCGCGCTCAATTCGCCGCAGTTGGTGCGTCCCGAGACGCTTGCCCGGGTGCAGGCGGCCGCTGCCGAGCTGAAATTTCGCCCCAACGCGTTGGGCCGCCAGTTGCGCGGCGAGCGCACGGGGCTGATCGGCGTGATGCTGCCGACGCTGGGCAATCCGGTGTTTGCCGATTGTCTGGAGGGGATCGAAGCCGCCATCGACGGCACCGGCCGCCGACTGCTGCTCGTGACCACGCAGTACGACCCGGAGCGCGAGCGCAATGCCATCGAAACCTTGCTGCAACAGCGAGTGGATGGCCTGCTGCTGACGTTGGCCGACGCCGAGCACAGCGTGCTCATCGACGATCTCGCGGCCGAGGGCGTGGCGTGTCAGTTGGTCTATAACGATGCCCCGCACCGACCATGCGTGTCCGTGGACAACCGGGCCGCGGCGGCGCAGGGCGTGGCCATGCTGATCGAGGCGGGCCATCGCGACATCGTCATGGTGACCGGGGCGCTGCATGCGTCCGACCGCGCCAAGCGACGCTATCTCGGCTATGGCGACGCCATGCAAGCCGCCGGCCTGACGCCGTTGCCGGCCTTCGAAATCGATTTCAACAGTGGGGCACGCGGTGAACGGGTGCGCGAATGGCTGGCGCAGCGCGAGCGCGACGGCGCGCGCCCCACGGCCCTGTTCTGCTCCAACGATCTGCTGGCGCTCGGCGTGATGCGTGCCTTGCGCGAGGCCGGCTTGCGCGTGCCCGACGATATATCGGTGCTCGGCTTCGACGGCCTGGCCGTGGGCGAACTGCTCTCGCCCACGCTTGCCACGGTGGTGCAGCCGAGCGTGGAGATTGGCCGCCATGCCGCGCAGCGGCTGCTCGCACAAATTGATGGACGCACCGGTACGGCAACGGGCTCGCCCGATGCATCGCTGGGGCAGGCACTGATCCTGCCGCACGAGATTCGTCGCGGCGGCACGGTGGCGGCGCCACCGCACAAGCCACGCTGAGGCGGTCTCGCAATCTGGTGAACAGGCTGAACCGATTTGAAGGAAAGGCAGTAGCAAGGAAAGTGGCTGACGACTGGCTCCGACAAAGAGAGTGCAGCGCCGGCCGAGGCAATCAGGCATCAGGCATCAGGCCGCGAGGCCCGCACTTATCCGGTAGCACTTCGTGCCGCCAATGCTCAGACATTCAGGAGCCCACAGAAATGAAGCTTTGGATCACCCGCGCTGCTCGCACGCTGGCGCTTTTCACCTTGCTCGGCGCTGGCGCCGCGCATGCCCAGCAGACTGCCATCTGCTACAACTGCCCGCCGGAATGGGCGGACTGGGCCGGTCAGGTCAAGGCCATTGCGCAAGACACCGGCATTCGCGTGCCGCTCGATAACAAGAACTCCGGCCAGGCTGTCGCGCAATTGATCGCGGAACAGAAGGCGCCGGTGGCCGACATTGTGTACCTTGGTATTACGTCGGCCATCGAGGCGTCGAAGAAGGGCCTGCTCGCCCCGTACAAGCCAGCCAACTGGGATCAGGTGCCGGCCAGCATGAAGGATCCGAACGGCATGT
Organism: Pandoraea apista; assembly: GCF_001465595.2. Classification (NCBI taxonomy): domain Bacteria; kingdom Pseudomonadati; phylum Pseudomonadota; class Betaproteobacteria; order Burkholderiales; family Burkholderiaceae; genus Pandoraea; species Pandoraea apista. The sequence continues at coordinate 1,784,538 of NZ_CP013481.2, forward strand.
GGACCACGATCCACTCGGGCACGGTGGGCTTCTTCGTGAATCGCGACGCGCTGGAAGGCAAGCCGGTGCCGCGTTCGTGGGCCGACCTGCTCAAGCCGGAATACCGTGGCATGGTGGGGTATCTGGATCCGAGCAGCGCGTTCGCCGGCTACGCCGCTGCGATTGCGGCCAATCAGGCGCTCGGCGGTTCGATGGACAACTTCGGTCCGGCCATCAGCTTCTTCCAGAAGCTCAAGGCCAATGCGCCGATCGTACCGAAGCAGACGGCATATGCTCGCGTGCTCTCGGGTGAGATCCCCATCCTGATCGACTTCGACTTCAACGCGTACCGCGCCATCTACAAAGACCGGGCCAACGTGCAGTTCGTGATCCCGATGGAAGGCTCCGTGTCGCTGCCGTACGTGATCGCGCTCGTGAAGAATGCCCCCCACGCCGAGAACGGCAAGAAGGTCATCGACTACACGCTGTCCGACAAGGGCCAGGCGCATTGGGCGCAAGCTTTCCTGCGTCCGGTGCGAGCCAGCACGATGCCGGCGGATGTGGCCGCCAAGTTCCTGCCTGCCACCGACTATGCACGCGTGAAGCCGGTCGATTTGCAGAAGCTCGCCGCGCAGCAGGACGCGTTCGGTCAGCAGTATCTGAAGAGCGTGCGCTAAGCACGGTAATGTCCAACGAGGAAGAGGAGCAAAGCAAGCGATGCGTGACCTGACCCTGCCGCGCGGCTGGCGCGTGGCACTTCTGCTACCGGCGCTGGCGGTCTTTCTGGCGTTCTGGCTATTGCCGATGGCCGCGCTTGTGCAAGTGAGCGGCGACGGTCACGCGTTCGAGACCTATCGCGCCATTCTCACCAATGCACGTTATCTCGATAGCCTGTGGCAGACCGTCGTGCTCTCGGCGCTGGTCACCCTTGCCACCCTGGCGTTGTCGCTTGTGGCGGGCCTCTTCCTCACCCGTCACGACTTTCCGGGTAAATCGATCCTCGTGTCGATGCTCACCCTGCCGCTGGCGTTCCCCGGCGTGGTGGTCGGTTTCATGGTCATCATGCTCGCCGGGCGTCAGGGGCTGATCGGCGACCTGTCGACCAAGCTCATCGGGCACAAGCTCGTGTTCGCGTATTCGCTCGCGGGCCTGTTCCTCGGTTACCTGTACTTCTCGATTCCCCGTGTGATTCTTGCGGTGATGGCGGCTGCGGAATCGCTCGATCATTCACTCACGGAAGCGGCCGCGTCGCTCGGTGCGGGGCCGTTCGCCATTGCCCGCGACGTGACGTTGCCCGCGCTGGCGCCCGCGTTGATTGCTTCCGGCGCGATGTGTTTCGCGACCTCGGTGGGGGCGTTCGGCACGGCCTTCACGCTGGCCACCGACATCGACGTGCTGCCGATGACCATCTACACCGAGTTCACGCTCAACGCCAATGTGGCGACGGCGGCGGCGCTCTCGGTGATCCTCGGCATCGTGACGTGGGCGGTGCTCATGCTCGCCCGCAATTTCACGGGGCAGGGCGTCGCCGCCGGAGGTTGATTCGCATGCTCAAGAAAACCCTTTTCACGCTGCAACTGCTGCTCACACTGCTGATGTGCGCGTTTTTGCTGATTCCCGTGGGCATGTCGATTCTCGCGGGACTGTCGGTGAATTACTTCCGGGGTCCGTCGGCCGGCCTCACTTTCAAGTGGGTGATTCAGGTCTGGCAGGACTACCACGACGCCATTCTGAATTCGCTGTATGTCGGCGGCGCCACGCTGGTGTTAGTCACGCTGCTCGGCGTGCCGGCCGGCTACGTGCTCGCGCGCTGGCAGAGCCGCTTTGCCCGTTGGATCGAAGAGCTGCTGACGTTGCCTATCGCGCTGCCGGGGCTGGCCAGTGCGCTCGCGCTGATCAGCGTGTACGGCGGCATGCGCGGCTTTCGCGAGAGTCTGGCGTTCATCGTGGTCGGGCATGTGATCTTCACCTTGCCTTTCATGGTGCGTGCCGTTGCGGCCGCGTGCGCCGACTCGCGCATCAAGCTGATGGAAGAGGGCGCGGCGAGTCTCGGTGCAAGCTTTCTGCGGCGCTTCACGACCGTAGTGCTGCCCAACATTCGCAGCGAAATCGTGGCGGCCGCGCTCATTGTGGTCACGCTCTCGCTCGGCGAATTCAACCTCACGTGGATGCTGCATACGCCCGACACCAAGACCCTGCCCGTGGGGCTGGCGGACGCCTACGCGTCGCTGCGTCTGGAGATCGGCAGCGCGTACACGGCGGTGTTTTTCGTGTTGATCGTGCCGTTGCTCATCGTTATGCAGATGACAGCGCAGCGGGCGAAGGTGCGCAATGCCAAAGGCCGTACCTGATCAAGTGGCTGCATTGCACGCCTACCGAATGCCAAGGATATGACGATGAAACTGACTTCCATCCCGATTCATCTCGAACGCTGTGCCAAGACGTTTCACGGCAACACCGTGTTGCAGCCGCTCGATCTGACGATCGGGGCCGGTGAAACGCTGGTGCTGCTCGGCCCGTCGGGCTGTGGCAAGACCACAACCCTGCGCATGATCGCCGGCCTGGAGCGCCCTGATGCAGGCGGGCGGGTGCGCTTCGGCGACGAAGACGTTACGCGCCTGCCGATCGAGAAGCGTCGCGTGGGCATGGTGTTCCAGAACTACGCCCTGTTCCCGAACTTCACCGTGCGGGGCAATGTCGCCTACGGACTGAAGCTGCGCGGCCTGCCATCGGCACAGATCGACAAGCGTGTGAACGAACTGCTTGATCTCGTGCATCTCACGCCTTTCGCCGATCGTGCCATCGCGCAACTCTCGGGCGGGCAGAAACAGCGCGTGGCTTTGGCGCGCGCGCTCGCCCCCGAGCCGCGCGTGCTGTTGCTCGACGAGCCGCTCACCGCGCTCGACGCGAAGCTGCGCGAGACGGTGCGCGCGGATATGGATCGTTTGCTGCGCGGGCTTGGCGTGACGACGGTGTATGTCACACACGATCAGGACGAGGCAATGGCGCTGGGCGACCGCATTGTGGTGATGAGCGCCGGGCGTATCGAGCAGATCGGTGCGCCGCGCGATATCTACTACCAGCCGGCGTCGCGCCATGTGGCGAACTTCGTCGGCACGCTCAATCGTCTGGCGGGGGTGTGGCGCGACGGCCATTTCCATTTGGAGGGCGGTCGCGTTGCCTGCCCGGAGGTGCGTGCCGACGTGCAAGAGCTGTACTTCCGCCCGGAAGATGCCATCGTGGTACCCGCCGGTGACGCGCCGATCGTCGGCCGTGTCGACGAAGTGCAGTTTCTCGGCGACCGCACGCGCCTGACGTTGAGCGGCGTGTCTGCCGCCGGCCCGGTGCTGGTCGAAGTTTCCAGCCGTCGCGAGTGTCGCGTCGGCGATCGGGTGGGCCTGTCGCTGCCCGCCGCCCATGTCTTTTCGCTTCACGGATAATCCGCTCATGCTGTTCGCGCAAATCAGCGACCTTCACATCAAACGGCCCGGCAAGCTGGCCTATCGGCGTGTGGATACCGCCGCCTATCTCGAGCGCTGCGTGGCGCGCCTGAATTCACTGGTGCCGCGACCCGACTTCGTGGTGCTGACGGGCGATCTCGTCGACTTCGGCGCCCGCGAGGAATACGAACACCTGCGCCGCTTGCTCGCGCCATTGCAAATTCCGTACTACCTCGTGATGGGCAATCACGATGGGCGCGACGCGCTGCGCGAAGTGTTTCCGGAACACACGTATCTCGGCAAGCCCGGCGACTTCGTGCAGTACACGGCAATGTTCGGGCCGCTGCGACTCGTGGCGCTCGATACGCAGGACCCGCCCAACGGGGGCGGCAGGCTGTGCGACGAGCGTCTCGAGTGGCTCGAGGCGACGCTTGCAAGCGATACCGCCACGCCAACCGTTATTGCCATGCACCATCCGCCGTTTGCCTGCGGTATCGAGCACATGGACATTCAGGCGCTCGACGTCCGCGATGCCGCGAAGCTCGCGGCCATCGTGCGTCGGTTTGAGAATGTCGAGCGAGTGATCTGCGGGCACGTACACCGGCCCATCCATACGCGCTTCGCGGGCACGGTCGCGAGCGTATGTCCGTCGCCGGCGCATCAGGTGGCGCTGGATTTGCGTGAGGGCGGACCGTCGGCATGGGTGCTCGATCCGCCGTCGTTCCAACTGCACCGTTTCACGCCGGAGACGGGCCTCGTCTCGCATCTTGCCTTCGTGGACGATGCGGGGGGCGCACACCCGTTCTACGACGCTTCGGGCGCCTTGATCGACTGAGGCGTTCGTGCGGCGGCGCTGTTGCCGCATCGACATCGAGACGCGACGAGGCCCCCGATTGGGGGCCTCGTGTCGTTTACCCGCGCGGGCGGCAGATCAAAGCAGGTGGTCGAGCGCGTCCGGGCCGAAGACTTCACGGTGCAGGCGCTCGGCGGGCACACCGGCGTCGCGCAGGGCACGCCATTGGGTCTGCATGAACGGCAAGGGGCCACACAACAGGTAATCGGCGTCGGCGGGCAGTGTCAGACGCGAAATGTCCATCCGGCCAGCGAACGTGTCGCCAGTGCCTACGCGTTCGGCGCCTGTCGGCGTTTCGAGGAACGTCGCCACACGCAGGTGCGGCAACTGCGTGGTGGCATGGACCAGATGGCGGCGTAACGCGAAGTGCGAGCCGTCGCGGGCAGCGTGCGCGAAAAGGATCTCGCGGCGCGACCCCTTGGCGGCCAGTGCGGCGACCATCGACATCATCGGCGTGATGCCGACACCTGCGCTAAGCAGCACGAGCGGGCGTGTTGCATTGAGCGTGGTCGTGAACTCACCGTAGGGCGGGCTCACGAGAATGCGATCGCCGGCCTTCAGGTTCGCGTGCAGCCAGTTCGAAACCTGACCGGCGGGCTTGGCATCGGCCGCGTCTTCACGCTTGACCGTAATGCGCCAGTGCGGTGCGCCGGGTGCGTCGGACAAGCTGTATTGACGGCGTTGTTCCAGACCGCCGGGCAGCGTGACCGACACGCTCACGTATTGTCCGGGCGCGAATTCACCGGGGGATCCGCCCTCGGGCGTGCGCAGGTAGTACGAGACGATGTGCTCCGTTTCGCGGTCGACGTCGGCCACAACCAGTTCGCGCAGCGACCCCAGCGGCGCGTGCGTGCGTTCGGACAAACGGGCTTCCGCTGCAATCAGTTCACCGGCGAGCAGCCAGTACGCTTCGTCCCAGGCGGCGATCAGGTCAGGCGTGGCGGCGTCGCCCAGCACGTCCTGGATGGCGCGCAGGAGATGGCGGCCGACGATCGGATAATGCGAGGGCGTGATGCCGACCGAGACGTGCTTGTGCACGATACGCTCGAGTACCGGCCGCAGCGCCGCAGCGTTGTCGATGTTCGCGGCGTACGCGAACACGGCTGAAGCGAGCGATTGTTGCTGTGCGCCGCTGGCCTGATTTCCCATATTGAAGAGATTGCGCAACTCAGGATGCGCGTCGAACATGCTCGCGTAGAAGTGACGCGTGATCGCAAGACCGTGTTCGCGCAGAACAGGCACGCTCGCATCGATGTAGGGGCGGGAAGCGGCGGAAAGCATGGTAAGACTCCTGAATTCATAAGATGCAAAATAAATGCATCTTTTTGGGCGTGCTTGTGAGGTTCACGAGCACCGCGTGATCCCGGGATGAGGAAATTCGCGGTGCGGCATTCGGTTGCCGGTGCCCCAAAGGCTCACATCACAACGACAACTTCAGGGCGCCGGCGAGGTGATTATAAGATGCAAATTAAATGCATATTATGTGAATGCGGCGGAATGCCGCACGGGGGTGTCTGCCAGTTGAACGATGGCCTGGCGGCGCTGGATGACGGTTTCATTTGCGCGTTGGCGGGTGGTGGACATCAGCGTGAAGCCGTCGCGTATGAAGGGACGGCGATCTGCGGGCAATAGCGACAGTGGCGTCGTCCCGGATTGATCGACGACGGTGGGGTCGCCGCCGTAGCGCAATGCGGTCGAGAGCATGTACTCGGCGAGCGTTGCGCTCTCCGATTCCCGCGTTGCCTCGGCAAGTGCATGCATCAGCGTACTGCCGTCAAGCCCCGGTTCGTTGATGTTCGGACAAAGGGCGAGCAGGACTTCCGCTGCGCCGCAGTAGCCGCGTTGGGTCAGCCACACAATGGGGGGCGTGCCGTCACGATGCCGTTGCTCAAGATTCATGCCGTTACGTTGGAGCGACTCACCCAATTCAAGCAGGGATTCGTGTGGAAGCAGGGGGTTGTGTCCTCTTGCGTTGAGTCGATTGGCCTGCGCCAGGAGGGCGGCGACAATGGCAGGCACTTCGTTGGCGATGTTCTGTGCGCAGGAGTGCTTTGCGTCGAGCACGCAGCGTTCCGCTCGTTGCCGTGCCGACGTTATCATCGTTTGGCAGATTCGCAGACGGTGCGAGAGGCTCTCGGTGACGAGCGATCGCGCCGTTGTGCCATCGACGTTGGGTTGGTCGAGGTCGCCTCCGTGACGCAGGGCCAGCGTGAGGAGAAAAAATGCGGAGAGGGCATGCCGTCCGCGATGTGTCGCGGCAGCGAGATAGTGCATGAGGCAGTTGCCATCGAGGTTGCCTAAAGTGGCATTGCAGTCGGCGCCGATCGAGAGCAACGTTTCAGCCGCTGCGCAATAGCCGTTGAGCGCGAGCAGCATGATAGGCGGAGAGCCTGTCCGGTCTTGCTGCGCGAGTCGAGTGCCGTGCGATCGGAGCATCTTGCCGAGTTGAAATAGCGACGCGTGCGGGGTCAGCAGATCGTGACCGGCCAGACGCAGACGTTCGGCTTGCGCTGCCATGGCGGTGGCGACCAGTGGGACACCGTGCGCGGTGAGCTGATTGGGGTCCGAGCCGAATGCCAATACCGAAGACAACCATTCCGGGGCGACCTGACTGCACAGATGTGACAGTGGAAGATGAAAGTTGCCGGGGACCGCAGACGCTGCGACGGTGTTGGTCTTGTCGCGTCCGGAGAGGACCAGCACTTTGAGGGCCGAAGCGAGCCTCCCCTCCGGAGGGAGGCCAGACGTCTCGTTCAGAATCGAGTCGACAAAGACACTGGGATATGCCGACGGTGAAGCGGCGAACCGGAGCCAAAGTTGCAATCCTTCGTCGCTCAGGAGGAGATTTGCGTCGTCGGGGCGCAGGTGCCGGCGCCGTGTCCGATCGACGAAGATACCGGCTTCGTCCAGTCTGGCGAGCGTTCTTTCCTGCGGCGGCGTACAGAACAGGGTGGCCATCGTAAAGGCGAGACCCGCTGGGTTGCCGTCCCTCGCTACCCGGCAACTGTCGAGTAGCTCGCGGCCCGCTGTCGTGTTGACACTTATCAGTACGTCCCGGGCGTCTTTCGACGAACACTGCTTGTCTCGCTTGGCCAGAAGCAGGCGGTCGAGCGACATTTCGGATAGCGATGACGGATCGAGGGTGGGCGAGGGCGAAGGGTTCCCCGGCTCGGGGGACGTTGCCGGGAGCGCATGAAAGACGGCGCTCGACACTGGGGGTGTAGTGGAGAGAGGGGACTGAGGCATCGGATTGAGGCTCTGGGAGGACACCGAGCATAGGCGTTGGCATCAGGTGTGTGGTGCAAGGGGAAGCTGCGAGGTTACGCAGATATATCGAGCCAGTTTTGGCATTCGGACCTTGAGGTTATCGACGGCGGGCATGTCGACGCGGGACGATGGCGAATTACAATGCGGTATTCACGATCTATTGCCACGTTTTTGTATGTCGGAGAGAACCTTCCCAGTGCCCGATGCCACGCCTGAACCGTTAGAGAGCCAGGCGCATGACGCCGTGATCGCGGCAACGCGCCATTGGCTGACGCGTGCCGTGATCGGGCTGAACCTCTGTCCGTTCGCGAAGGCGGTACACGTCAAGGATCAGATTCGTTATGTCGTGAGCGCCGCACGCGATAGCGAAGGCGCATTGCAGGATCTGGAGCGCGAGTTGCGGTGGCTGGCCGAGGCCGATCCACAAACCGTGGATACAACGCTGTTGATCCTGCCGTATGCGCTACTCGATTTTCACGAGTACAACGACGCACTGTTTTTCGCGGAACGCCTGCTCAAACAGTTGCGTCTCGAAGGCGAGTTGCAGATTGCGAGCTTTCATCCGGACTATCAATTCGAAGGCACGGCGCCGGACGACGCCGAGAACTACACCAACCGCTCGCCCTATCCGATTCTGCATTTGCTACGTGAGTCGAGTATCGATCGCGCGGTGGAGGCTTTTCCGGAGGCCGAAACGATTTATGAGCGCAACGAGGCGCTGATGCGCAAGATGGGGGTAGCGGGTTATCACGCCTGGATGGCGCAGCCAGCGGAAGATGAGGACGGGGCGAACGACAACACGATCGCTGGCGTTGATGAGACGAGCGGCAAGGCGGGGGAATGACGTTTGCCGAAGGCGTTGGAGACGTCACCGACGCTGGCGGCATGAGCGGGAAGAGGGAGGGGAGAGGTATCGTTGATGTACCTTCTTCACGCCGCCGCACCCGTCATTCGCAGGGCGTCTCTTGATGGACGTCTGCCATGTTGGAACGACAAAAACAAAAAAGCCGCGCGATATATTCGGGCGGCTCTTTTGTTGACTGCTAAGTACTGCGTCTTGCTTGCATAACCAGGGACTCAAGAAGTCGCTGGTGCCGGAGAGAGGAATCGAACCCCCGACCTTCTCATTACGAATGAGCTGCTCTACCGACTGAGCTACTCCGGCGCTGCGAAGAAGTGAGATAATAGCAGAATTTCTGCGGTTGTCACTACTTTTTTCAAAGATTTTTTGCTGTCTCTGCGTGAGTTACGCGTAAATCATTGAAATTTCAGAAATCCTGCGCTTTCGTCGTCGCGAGGAATTTGCTGTCGCGACGACGTTTTCGTGACCTTACTTCGCGTTGTCTTCGTGGTGGTAGCCGGTCACACGCTCGACTTCGTTCTTCGAGCCGAGGAACACGGCCACGCGCTCGTGCAGTTTCTGCGGCTGCACATCCAGAATGCGCTGCATGCCGTTCGTTGCCGCGCCGCCCGCTTGCTCCACCAGGAAGCTCATCGGGTTGGCTTCGTACATGATGCGCAGCTTGCCCGGCTTGTCCGGATCGCGCTTGTCGGCCGGATACATGAACACGCCGCCGCGCGTGAGAATGCGATGCACGTCTGCCACCATCGAGGCGATCCAGCGCATATTGAAGTCCTTGCCACGCACGCCTTCCTTGCCTTGCAACAATTCGCTGACATAGCGCTGCACCGGCGGATACCAATGGCGCTCGTTCGACATGTTGATCGCGAACTCCTTGGTGTCCTCCGGAATGCGCATGCCTTCCTGCGTGAGTACCCACGAACCCATCTCGCGATCCAGCGTGAAGCAATTCACGCCGTGCCCCGTCGTCAGTACGAGGACCGTTTGCGGGCCGTACACCGCGTAACCGGCCGCGACCTGTTGCGTGCCCGGTTGCAGGAAATCCTTCTCGGTCGGATCCGTTACGCCGTCCGGGCAACGCAGCACCGAGAAGATCGTGCCGATCGACACATTCACGTCGATGTTCGACGAGCCGTCGAGCGGGTCGAACATCAACAGATATTCGCCTTGCGGATAGCGGTTCGGAATGTGGAAGACGTCTTCCATCTCTTCCGACGCCATGGCAGCCAGATGGCCGCCCCATTCGTTCGCTTCGAGCATGATTTCATTGGAGATCACGTCGAGCTTCTTCTGAACTTCACCCTGCACGTTTTCACTGCCGGCGCTACCTAGCACGCCACCCAGCGCCCCCTTGGACACGGCATGACTGATCGATTTGCACGCGCGCGCAACAACTTCGATCAGCAGTCGCAGCTCGGCAGGAATGTTGTTGAACTCCCGCTGCTGTTCGATGAGATATTGAGTAAGGGTCTTGCGCCGCATGTGGGCCTCCAGAAAAGCAAAAAAAGCGTACCTGTTCGATTTGGTCGCAATTTTACTCGTAATGGCACGCTGCCCCCGCGAAAAATCCTTGGGGGCAGCGCAATTTCAGGTGTGGCTGAGGTAGGTCTCGGTGTTTTCCGAGAGACGGCCGATCAGTCGAGGCCGTCGAACAGCGCGTCGTCCGGACCGATGTGCGACGGTGCGCGCCATGTGGCGTCGCGCATGCTGTGCTGGACCTGCTTGTCTACGCCCAGCAGAATAGCGAAGATCGCCATGCGCACGGGAATACCGTTGTCCGTCTGACGGAAGATCGCCAGTCGCGGGTCGTGATTCAGATCCGTCGACAGATCGTTGGCGCCCGGCCGGCTGTCGCGCGGCAGCGGGTGCATGATGATCGTGCGCGCGTCGCAATACTGATTGATCAGTGCTTCGTTGATCTGGAAGTCGGGCGTATAGCCTTCGATCGCCTCGTCGGCAAAACGCTCTTTCTGGATGCGCGTCGCGTAGACCACGTCGGCACCGGCCAGATCGGCGAGCGAGTTGCTCTGCACGATCACGTGACCGTTCTGCGAGATCTGGTCGAGAATGTACGTCGGCATTTCGAGCGACGGCGGCGAGATCAGCGTGAACTTCAGACCGCGATACAGGGCCAGCAACTTGATGAGCGAGTGCACCGTGCGGCCGTAGCGCAGATCGCCGACCATCGCGACGTGCGCGCCATCGACGAGCTTGCCCAGACGCGAGAACTCGCGGCCGATGGTGTACAGATCGAGGATTGCCTGGCTCGGGTGTTCGCCCGGGCCGTCGCCGCCGTTGATGACGGGGATGTTCGTGGCGCGTGCGAATTCCGCGACCGACCCCTTTTCCGGGTGACGCACGACGAGCGCGTCGACATAGCCGCTCATCACGCGGCTCGTGTCGTAGATCGATTCGCCCTTGGCCATCGACGAGAACGTGAAGCCGGTGGTGTCGCACACCGAGCCGCCAAGGCGGCAGAAGGCTGCGCCGAAGCTCACGCGGGTCCGGGTGCTGGCTTCGAAGAACAGATTGCCGAGCACGGCACCTTCGAGCACTCGCGAGATCTTCTGGCGGCGCGCGATCGGTTGCATGATGTCGGCGATATGGAACAGCTCTTCGAGCGAGTCGCGCGAGAACTGGTCGACCGAGATCAGATGCGGCTTGCCGTCGAGCCCCATGCGCTCGCGCAACGGTTTGTGTGCGCTTTGCGTAGATTCTGCGGACGGCGCTTCGCGACCGAGGATTTCGCCGACGAATTTCTCCACGATGCTCGGCATCGTGCGATATTCGCTCGAATCTTCAGGCAGCAGCCAGGTGTCAAGGGCGCGCCGGCGAACGCCGATGCGCTCGGCAAAGCTGTCGCGGGTCATGTTCAGGCGACGCATCGCGTCGCGCAGGAAAGTCTGCTGTGCACTCATGGTCGGGTCGGCAGGGCTGTGTACGCGATGCGTATAATAGGCGTCGATTCGTTGTTTGTCCAGCAAAAGACGTGCCCCGTGCGGGGCCACGCCAGCCGGGCGTTTCCGGCATTTCCGGTGTATTGCCGTACGGGTATGGAAAACCTTCTCCGCAAGTTAGACCTCACCTCTTTGCGCCTTTTCGTGGCTGTCTGCCAGGAGCGGAGCATGGCGCGTGCCGCCGAGCGCGAATTCATCGCGCCGTCGGCCATTAGCCGGCGCATTGCCGACATCGAGGCGATTGTCGGCCTTCCCCTTATTCAGCGTCATCAGCGTGGTATTACCGTCACGCCCGTCGGCGAGACGGTGCGTCGCTACGCCGAGCGCATTCTCGGCACGATCGAGTCTCTGGGGGCCGAGCTGTCGCAGTTCCACGAAGGGGCGCGAGGCAGCGTGCGCATTGCGGCGAATCTGTCGGCTATCGTCCAGTTCCTGCCGGAAGACCTCGCCGCGTTCGGCCGTGTGTTTTCTGCCGTGGATGTCGAACTCGACGAGCAGCACAGTAACGAAGTGCTCCAGCGCGTGGGCGAGCGCGCGGTGGATGTCGGCATCTGCAATGCCGTCGAGGGAATCGAAGCTTTTACGATGGTGCCGTATCGCCGCGACCGGCTCGCCGTGATTCTGCCGGTCGGCCATCCGTTGGCGGCGCGCACGGGCGAGATTCCGTTCTCGGCGTGTGTGGGCGAGACGCTTGTGGGGCTCCAGGGCAATAGCGCGCTCACGCAGTTGCTGCGTCAGCAGGCGAGCGCGGCGGGGGCGTCGTTGCGGATCAAGATCCGCGTGTCGAGTCTCGACGCCCTGTGCCGCATGGCACATGCGGGGTTGGGCATTGCCATCGCGCCCGAGCAAGTCGGCCAGTTGTATGTAGGTAAGCTCGATGTGGTCGTGCGCCCGCTCACCGACGAATGGGCGTACCGCCAACTCTGGCTTGTATTCCCGTCGCGTGAGCAATTGAGTGCCACGGCATTGGCCGTCGTGAATTTCCTGGAGCAGAAGGATTGATTCGCTACCGAAATTTGCGGTCTGCGCCACTCGCGACCTGAAGCCGCTCTCCGAAAAACAGCCCGATTCTCGGAGAGCGGTCAGGCATTGCTGTTAGCGGTGGGCCACGTCAAACGCGCGGCACGAGCGAACTGATTCGTGAAGCGAAGACCTTGGGATCGGCCAGCTGTACCACGTCATCCGGGACATCGATGACATGCGCCTGCTGGTCGGGGCCGGCAGCGATTCCGGCCACTTGCCCGCGCATGCTGCCATCACCTTGTTGGGCGGCGACAAGTTCCCCTTGCTTGTTGACGATGACGACCATTTTCATACCACACCCCCACCTTGCAGGTTATGCCAGGCACCGCCCGGCCCAAGATTCGTGATCGTGACGTAGTACGTGGTGTGACCGTTGTTGTCCTTCTCCTTGCGCTGGTTGTCCGCGCGATGGACGCCGCCGGAATTCGGTGTTTTGACATCGGCGCTTGCAAATTGCGTGCCGAAGTCTTCACCGCCATCGCGGACATACCACCAATAGGCAGACTGGTTGGGATTTAGGAATGTCAGCGGCCCTACATTGTTGAACGCCATGGCATGACTCCTCTGGAAATGACGCGCAATGGCTGCTAGCGGGCAGCTCACGCGCTTAGGTTGGCGCAACTCCGTACGCAATACGAACCTGTTTTCCCCTGCGGTGGGTAGATGGTCTGCATTTCGTACGTACGTCACCGGCATTCAATTGGCACAGTCGATGGCGCGCTTAAAATCTAGTGGTTCCGGCGTGCGCTATTGGGAGGTTCATGCTGGCCGCCCCGTGACACAAGCATTCGCGCTATTTGTAACTGCGATTTTTCGGAATTTCCCCAAGGTGCATTGGGTACGTTTGTGGGTTCATGCGACGGGTATGCACTGATTCGGGGCGGGCACGGACATCGCAATCCGTCACGGCGACCTTGCCCAGACGGCATCGCGGCACCCCGTGTCCGGAGCTATCCTCTTCGCGAGGAGGTTCCCTCGCATGGAAGACACCATTCGTTTCGACGGCCGCATGCTGTTCCTGTCCGCTGACCCGGCCATCGTGCGCCGGCAGTTGGCTGGCGAGTCCGTGACCCGCGCCGAGGCCGGCGCGTTGCGCGATAACGTTTCGACTGACGAGATCACGCCGGTCACCGTCATGCTGACCTACGACGAGCGGCTCGGACGCTATCCCTACGTCGGTTTCAAAGCGGGAAACGAAACGCCCATCGGCGAGCATGATGTGCGCCGGGGCGGCTTTCAGATCACGGTCGCGGGCAAGCGCTACGGCAAAGGGTCGTCGCGCGAATCGAGCCCGCTGGCGGAACTCTCGGCAGGTATCCGGCTGATCGTCGCGGAGAGTTTCGAGCGCATCTATCAACAGAACTGCGACAACATCGGCATTCTGACGACCACCGACTTCGGTGTGCTCGAGCGCATTCAGGCCGGCGAAGCCATTCCAATCACCGAATTCCTCAAGGGACGCGACGCGCTCACGCAGCAGATCATCCGCAGCGGCGGCCTGCTGGCGTTCAGCAAATTCGCGGAATGGCCCGCGCCCGTCGCGCATGCCGACACACCTCACGCGCCGCCGCGCACGCTCGTCGAGAAGATCATGGCGCGGCGTTTGCACCCGGCTACCCCCGGCCTCGAACACGGCGACGGCGTGTTTGTGCGCGTCGACTGGCGCTTCTCGCACGATTACTTCACGGGCATGTGTGCGCATCTGATGCATCGCGCGTTTGGCGAGCCGGCTGCGCTGCATGATCCGGCCCGCATCATCGCGTTTCAGGATCATCTGGTGTTGGCCGCGCAAAGCTACCCGCACGTGACGCAGGGGTTATTGCCCGGCGTGGCCAGTCTGACGAGCGGGCATCGCGATTTCGTGTCGCGTTATCCGGTGCTTGCCCACGGTGAACTACCGGTCAAGGGCAGAAAGGGCCGCGAGGGTGACGGCAGCGCAGAGGGCGCCGACGGCATCTGCCACGCGCTCATGGCCGAGCGCTACGCGTTGCCGGGGCAGATCGTGATCGGCACCGACTCGCACACGCCTCACGCGGGCGCGCTAGGCTGTCTGGCGTTCGGGGCTGGCGCGACCGACATCGCGAACAGTTGGGTGACCGGCTACGTTCGCTGCAAGGTGCCGCAGACGCTGCGCATCGAGATCGACGGCGTGCTGGCGCCCGGCGTGACGGCCAAGGACGTCGTGCTGCATTTGCTGCGGCTCGACGCGATCCGCCGTGGCGACGCCATTGGCCTTGTCTTCGAATATGCGGGCAGTGCGGTGCAGGCAATGTCGGTCGACGAACGTGCCACGCTCACCAATATGGTCGCCGAACTGGGCGGCTTCACAGGTATCGTGGCGCCGGACGAAAAAACGGTGGCTTTCCTGAAAGCGCGCCGGGGAGTCGACTTCGTCATCGAGCCGTGGATGAAGAGCGACGCCGGTGCCCATTATTGCGACGTGATCCGTATCGATGCCGCATCGCTGCCCCCGATGCTCGCGCGTCCCGGAGACCCGGGCAACGGTGTGGTGCTCTCGGATCTGACGTCTCCCGTCGCCATCGATATCGCCTACGGCGGCTCGTGTACCGCAGGCAAGCGCGACGATTTCGACGCGTATCACGAGGTGCTTGCCTGGGGCGTTGCCTATGGGCTTCGCGTGGCGCAGGGCCGCTCGTTGTTTTTGCAGTTCGGCACGATGGACGTGCGCGCCTACTGCGAAGCACAGGGGTATCTCGACACGTTCGAGGCGGCCGGCGTAACGCTCGTCATGCCGGGCTGCGGCGCGTGTGCGAACTGTGGGCCGGGACAATCGACATCGGCCGGGCAGGTCACGATCAGCGCCATTAATCGCAACTTCCCCGGGCGTTCCGGGCCGGGCAGTGTGTGGCTGGCGAGTCCTTATACGGTGGCCGCGAGCGCGTTGGCGGGACACATCATCAGCTTCGAGGCGTTGAAAGCCTCGGTGGTGCCCGCGGCGTCTTAGGTCGTGCGCACACTGGGGCTGTCGAAAAATGGGCGGCAAGCAATGCTGACGAGTGTGCGCGATTCGGGGGCGATGTGCTGTGTCCGGCACGGTTCGCAGCAGGGCCATGCCGCTGTTGATGAATATCGCAATTTTTCGTAGTGCGTGGCAAAGGTGACAGGCACGTGGTCATTCGTGGCACAATTTCGGCCTCGTGCCTGTCGATTCATGGTGTATCCGACGTACCGGGCCACCGCTGGCAAAGGCATCGCCAATGCACGGTAGGGGGTTCGAGAGACGTCGGCAAATGAGCAGTTCGGCCATGACCGAACGGGCCCGGAGACGATTTCCATGCCATCCCCCGACGTTTCAATGCCTTCCATGCCTTCCCCAAGTCAGGCCGCTCAAGCCCGCGCTGCGGCAACCCGCCTGAGCGCTGGCGACATTTCCGCCCGCCTCGACCGACTGCCTCCCACTCGCACTGTCTGGAAACTGGTGGTGCTGCTCAGTCTCGGTTTCTTCTTCGAACTTTACGATCTGCTCTACACCGGCTATATCGCGCCAGGGCTGGTGAAAAGCGGGATTCTGACGCCGACCACCCCGGGCCTGTTCGGCACGACCGGCGTGGCGAGCTTCATTGCCGCGCTGTTCGCCGGGTTGTTCATCGGCACCATTGCGTGCGGCTTTCTCGCCGACCGGTTCGGCCGTCGTGCCGTGTTCACCGGTTCGTTGCTCTGGTACACGGTGGCGAACGTCATCATGGCGTTTCAGGAGACGGCCACGGGCGTGAACTTCTGGCGCTTCGTCGTGGGGCTGGGTATCGGCGTGGAACTGGTGACGATCGGTACTTACATTGCCGAACTCGTGCCCAAGCAGATTCGCGGCCGGGCATTCGCCTGCGAACAGGCGGTCGGCTTCACCGCTGTGCCGGTCGTCGCGCTGCTTGCCTACTGGCTCGTGCCACGCGAGTTCCTCGGTCTGGAGGGCTGGCGCTGGGTGGTGCTGATCGGCGCGCACGGCGCGGTGTTCGTTTGGTGGATTCGCCGCGCCCTGCCGGAAAGCCCGCGCTGGCTCGCGCAGAAAGGGCGGCTGGACGAGGCAGATCGTGTGCTGTCCGAACTGGAAGCGAAGGTCGCTCGCGAATACGGAAAACCGCTGCCGCCGCCGGGCGAGCCGGCGCCGGTGGTGCCCAAGGGCGCGTTTCGCGACATGTGGGTGCCGCCGTATCGCAAGCGCGCGATCATGATGATTTTGTTCAACATTTTCCAGACAGTCGGCTTCTACGGTTTCGCCAACTGGGTGCCGACGCTGCTCATCAAGCAGGGGGTTACCGTGACGACGAGTCTCGGATACTCCAGCGTGATCGCGCTCGCCGCCCCGGTCGGGCCGCTGATCGGTTTGTGGATGGCCGACAAGGTCGAGCGCAAGCACGCCATTGTATGGACCGCCGGTATCGGTATCGTGTGCGGTCTGGTGTTCTCGCAGGTCACGTCGTCGTTCCTGCTGATCGCCATGGGGATCGGGCTCACGCTCGCGAACAACATCATGTCGTACAGCTATCACGCATATCAGACGGAATTGTTCCCCACGGGCATCCGGGCGCGCGCCGTCGGTTTCGTCTATTCGTGGAGCCGCTTCTCGGCGATCTTTACCGCGTTTCTGATCGCGTCCGTGCTGCGCAATTTCGGCGTGACCGGCGTGTTTGTGTTCATCTCGTGCGCCATGCTTGTCGTCATGCTCGCCATCGGGCTGATGGGTCCGCGCACGCGCGACATCGCGTTGGAGAAGATCTCGCAGTAGGGCAACATTGGATCCATGGCCGCGCGCCGGCGCGGTCATTCCCGCATTTTTCCGGAGACTCCGATCATGGCGGACCTGCAAACCGAAGCGGCTTACGAGGCCAATGCCGTTCGTTACAGCGAAGACTGGCTCAACCAGCCGCCCCCCGACGACATGTACGCACTGTTGATGCGTTATTTCGTTCCCGGCGGGCAGACGATCGACGTGGGCTGCGGCAACGGACGCGACGCCGCGTGGCTTGCCCGGCAGGGGTTCGATGTGGTCGGCTACGACAATTCGCCGGCACTCGTCGAACTGGCGCGTCAAGCGTTCCCATCGGTGAAGTTCGACGTTGGCAGTCTCCCGCGGCTTGAGAACGTGACGGCGCAGTTCGACAGCGTGGTTTGCGAGACTGTCCTGATGCATTTGCCGGCTGACGACGTGCCGCAAGCCGCCGATCGCCTCTGGACTCTCGTGCGCCCGGGCGGCGTGCTGTATGTGTCGTGGCGTGTCACCGAGGGCGAGGATCTTCGCCATGAGGACGGGCGGCTCTACAGCGCTTTCTCTCCCGAGGTCGTGCGCGCGGCACTTCACGACGGCGTGGTGCTGCACGAGGAGGACGTGACGAGTGCCAGCTCCGGCAAACGCATCTGCCGTCTGATCGTGCGACGCCCGGCGTGACGCCGGGCACAGCCATCAAGCGCGCTTTACCGCGTCAGAGCAATTCGATTTCGGGCAGCGTGAGCAGACTCGTTTCACGCATGAGCGAGACGAATTCGCCGATGTACGGACGCGCCGTGATGGCGGGCAACGTGGCCGCCCAGAGTTCGGCGGTCAGCCCCTGCGGCGTGATCGGCCGCGCGCTCACATAGCGTCGCTCCAGATAGCCCGTGACGGCCCATAGCGGCAGCGCTGCGAGCCCGCGCCGGCTTGCGACCAGTTGCAGAATCGCCACCGTCAGCTCGGTGGTGCGACGCGTCGGCTCGATCCCCGCAGGCCGCAACACCTGACGCACGATGTCCAGCATATCGTCTGGCACGGGGTAGGTGATGAGGGTCTCGTCGCGGAAGTCTTCGGCGTTGAGATGCGACTTGCCCGCGAGCGGATGGTCGTTCGCCATGAGCGCCATCATCTGGAAGCGGAATAGCGGATGAAAGTCGACCGCCTCACCTTCTTCATGCTCGGAAATGATTGCCAGATCGGCGCGATCCTGATGCAACAGCCCGATGGGATCGGCGTGAAAGCCCGACACGATATCGAGTTCGACTTCCGGCCAGCGAATGCGAAAGGCGTCCATCGCCGGCATCAGCCAGTCGAAACAGGTATGGCACTCGACGGCGATGCGCAGCGTACCCTGCGTGCCTTGCGCAAGCCGCACGAGATCGCGCCCCGCTTCGTCGACCGCCGGCACGACTTCCTCGGCCAACGCAAGCAGTCGCTTGCCAGCCGGCGTGAAGACCAGCGGCGACGACTTGCGCACGAACAGCGGCAAGCCATAAAAGTCCTCCAGCGCCTTGATCTGATGCGAGAGTGCAGACTGCGTCAAATGCAGCCACAACGCCGCGCGCGAGACGCTGCCCGTGTCGCGCAGGGCGAGCAGCGTCTGCAGATGGCGAAGTTCGATGGGCGTTCGTTGCATGAATATTATTAATAATAAATGGCAAAAACTTTCGTTTGAATAATACACGCGTGACCGGGATACTGCCAGCCTGGGCGGACATCGTCCGCAGACAACCCCATTGCAGCAACGCAAGCTCCCGGAAGGACAACGCTCATGGCTCAGGCCCACGTACTTGGATTGCCGCGCATTGGCGCACAACGTGAACTCAAATTCGCCGTCGAGGCCTTCTGGCGCGGCGAAATGACCGTTCAGGCATTGCAGGACACCGGCCGGAGCATCCGCGAGGCAAATCGCCGTGCGCAGCGCGAGGCGGGACTCGACTGGATCACCGTTGGTGACTTCCATTGGTACGATCAGGTCCTGTCCACGCTGGCGCTCGTGGGCGGGCTGCCGGAGCGCTTCGGCGCGGCGCCCGCAGCCCTCACGCTGGCGGACTACTTCGCTGCCGCGCGCGGTACTGCCCGGCAAAGCGCGATGGAAATGACAAAGTGGTTCGATACCAACTACCACTACCTCGTGCCGGAATATTCGCCACAGACGCGCTTCGGCCGGGGCACGGAGTGGTTGTTCGAAGAAGTGGCGGAGGCGTTGGCCGAAGGCGAAAACGTCAAACCAGTGTTGCTCGGGCCGCTCTCGCTGCTGTATCTCGGCAAGGAGAAGGGTGGTCTTGCAGACCGTCTCTCATTGCTGCCTGAATTGCTCGTGCAATACGAGCGCGTGCTGTCGCGCCTGAAGGCGTTAGGCGTGACGTGGGCGCAGATCGACGAGCCGATTCTCGCGCTCGACCTGCCAGCGCTGTGGCGCGACGCCTTTGCGCCGGTATATCGACGTCTCGCGCCGGTCGCGCCATCGTTGCTGCTTGCCACGTATTTCGGCGACGTCAGCGAGCATGTGGCGCTGTTGGCGGCATTGCCCGTCTCCGGCGTGCATGTCGACGGGGTGCGGGCACCGAAGCAACTCGAAGCGTTCGCCGCACAATGGCCGCAAGACAAGGTGCTGTCTGCCGGAGTGGTCGAAGGACGAAACGTCTGGCGCTGCGATCTCACGCACGCTCGCGCACGACTCGTACCGCTGGCGGAAACGCTCGGAGACCGGCTATGGGTGGCGTCGAGTTGCTCGCTCATGCACTGCCCGGTCGATCTCGCGAGCGAGGCACGCCTGGATAAGGAAGTGCGGAACTGGCTCGCGTTTGCCAGGCAGAAACTGGACGAAGTGGCATTGCTGTGCCGCTCGCTCGACGCGGCTCAATTCGCCACCGCGGACGTGCGTGCCGCTTTCGTTGCCGATGCCACCGCGCAAGCTGCGCGTCGCACGTCGCCGCGCATTCACAACAGCGTGGTGCAGAAGCGACTGGCGGCGCTGACCGAGGCCGACGCACGCCGCGCGTCCGACTATCCGGCCCGCGCCCGCGCGCAGCGCGCATGGCTCAAGTTGCCAGCACTGCCGACCACGACCATCGGGTCGTTCCCGCAGACGGCGGCCATTCGTGCGGCGCGCGCCGACTTCAAGCGCCGTGCCATATCGCATCTGGACTATCTGGAGACGATGCGCGCACAGATTCGTCTGGCCATTGAGAAGCAGGAAGCCTATGGGCTCGACGTACTCGTGCATGGCGAGGCAGAGCGCAACGACATGGTCGAGTACTTCGGCGATCTGCTCTGGGGCTTCATGATTACCGAGCATGGTTGGGTGCAGAGCTATGGCTCGCGTTGCGTGAAGCCGCCGGTGATCTACGGCGACGTGTACCTGCCCGAGCCGATGACCGTCACGTGGAGCGCCTATGCACAGCAACTGACCGCCAAGCCAGTCAAGGGGATGCTGACCGGCCCGGTGACGATGTTGCAATGGTCGTTCGTGCGCGACGACCAACCGCGGGAGCTCACGGCATTGCAGATCGCGCTGGCGTTGCGCGAGGAAGTGGCTGCGCTGGAAAAGGCGGGGGTGCGTGTGATTCAGATCGATGAGCCGGCGCTGCGCGAGGGACTGCCGCTGCGTGAACGCGACTGGCCGTCGTATCTCGGCTGGGCGGTGCGTGCGTTCCGTGTGTGCTCGTCAGGCGTGGCCGACGACACGCAGATCCACACGCACATGTGCTATTCGGAGTTCCACGACATTCTGCCCTCGATTGCTGCGCTCGACGCCGACGTGATCTCCATCGAGACCACGCGGTCCGATATGGAACTGCTGGACGCTTTCGAGGCGTTTGAATATCCAAACGAGATCGGTCCGGGGGTCTACGACATTCACTCGCCGCGCGTGCCTTCGCAGGCAGAGATGGAGCGTCTGATCGAGGCTGCGCTCGCGCGCATTCCGGCCGATCGCCTGTGGATCAATCCGGACTGCGGATTGAAGACACGCGACTGGGCTCAGGTCGACGGTGCGCTGCCCCACATGGTCGCCGCCGCCAAAGCCGTGCGTGAGCGGCTCATGGGGGCTCGCGTGCAGGGGCAGGCTCAGGCGGCCTGACGCTCGCGTGCGTCAGGCGTCGCGCTCATCGCGCCAATGAAAAATGCCCGGAGCCTGGCCGAAGAGGGGGAAGTCGCCGTGCCGGGAATGGCTTCCGGCACTCAAGTCTTATCGTGCCGATCTATCGCCAGCTTTACCAGCGAGGCCATTCTGACGGCATCTTCGCCTTCTTCTGCCATCAACCCCGTGACGGTTCCCATCCGATCCTGCATGGATTCATCCTGACTGACCTTCAACTTCCCGACAAGCCGGACAATCGGAATTTCAATGCCGACCACGCCCCGGATCATTTTGTCGATGTAGTCCGAAGGGGCATCCGTGAGTTTCCAGGGCGAAGCTCGCGAAGATTCATTGACTGCGGTAAGCCGCGCCAGCAACTGATACAACCAGTCCCGGTCATCGACGGCTCTGGCCACACCGTGCGCGTGCGCAACGCTGTAGTTCCAAGTCGGAACCACCTTGCCGTCTTTCTGTTTGCTGGGATACCACTCCGGCGTGATATAGGACTGTGGGCCCTGGAATATCACCATGGACTCGGCCGATGCCGAGAGTTGCTCCCACACGCGATTGGCGCGCGAGACATGTCCAAGAAGCGTTCCGAATTCCCCCCGAGACCTGTCCAGCACAAAGGGAATGTGGTTGGCGACAAACCCATCGTCGGTCATAGTGACCCACGCCCCCAATGGATGGGCATCTATGAGTGACAGCGCGTCGAGACGATCTGGCATCGCATGGTATTTCGGTACGTACACAAACACTCCCACAATCAGTCCCAAGGACGCTCAGCGGTATTTCCGCACGTTTGAAAAACGCCGCCGATACCTTGGCGTATCGGCGGCGTCTTGTCTTTCCCGGTGTTCCCCGGTCGGCGAAAGATCCCTCAGGCGAGCGCCTTTTCGACGATCTCGCGAACGTCCTTCGACAGGGCCTTGTGGTCCGCGACAGCTTGCAGTGCTTTGTGCATGTGCTCGCGCAGCGATGGCGTGTACTTGCGCCAGCGGTCGAGCACCCGTGCCAGACGCGCCGCTACTTGCGGGTTGAGGGCGTCGAGCGCGAGTACCTGTTCCGCCCAGAACTGGTAGCCGGAACCGTCTGCCGCGTGGAACTGGGCGGGATTGCCTGCGCAGAAGCTGAAAATCAGCGAACGCGCCCGGTTCGGGTTCTTCAGCGTGAAGGCCGGATGGCGCATGAGCGCCCGCACTGCGTCGATCACACAATGGCTGCCGTCGCCGCGTTGCATGGCTTGCAGCGCAAACCATTTGTCGATGGCTAACGGCTCGTGCTCGAAGCGTTGATAGAAGTCTTCCAGCGCTTCGGCGGCATGGTTCTGTCCGTGCGCGGCGTCGCCCTCGCGCGCGGCCCCGCCGCGTTGCACGAGCGCGGTGAGCGCGGCGAAACGATCCGTCATGTTGTCGGCCGTGTCGTATTGCGTGCGGGCGGTTTGGGCCACACCGGCGTCGGACAGTTCCATCAGGTACGACAGCGCGAGGTTCTTCAGGGCACGCTCGCCTGCGGAGGCGGCATCGGGACGATACGGACCCGGCACGCGATGGTTGTGATACGCCGCGAGCCACTCGGTGTGCAGCGAGGCCGCCAGACGCTGACGCAGATACTGACGCGCCGCATGAATTGCCGCCGGATCAATCTCGGTCATCTGCTCGCCGAGATACGACTCGGCCGGCAGCGTGAGCGCCTGTGCGCGGAACGCCGGGTCGAGTGTTTCATCGCGCAGCACTTGCCGGAAGGCTTCGAGCACGTAGCTGTCGACGCTGGGCAACTGGCCCATCTGAATGGACTCGACGAGCGCCAGCAACTGGCGCGTGGCCAGACGCTGACCGGCTTCCCAACGGTTGAACGGATCGCTGTCGTGCGCCATCAGGAACGCGAGTTCGTCGATGGTGTATTCGTGCTCGACGATCACCGGAGCCGAGAAACCGCGCAGCAGCGACGGCATCGGGTTATGCGGCACATCCACGAATGTGAAGCTCTGGCGCTCCTGCGTGAAGTCGAGCACCCGCGTGGTGGTGGCGGGCACCTCGCTGCCTTCGCCCGCCAGACGCAGGGCGAGATCGCGGCCGTCCTGACCGAGCAGACCGACAGCGAACGGAATATGGAACGGCTGTTTGACGAGCGTGTCGTCTTGCAACTCGACGCCGACCTT
Organism: Pandoraea apista; assembly: GCF_001465595.2. NCBI lineage: Bacteria > Pseudomonadati > Pseudomonadota > Betaproteobacteria > Burkholderiales > Burkholderiaceae > Pandoraea > Pandoraea apista. The sequence continues at coordinate 1,807,890 of NZ_CP013481.2, forward strand.
CGGGCAGCGCTGCGTGAGCGTGAGGGTGTAGGTGCGCGCGGCTTCGTCGTAGGCGGCGTCGACCGTCACGCGCGGCGTGCCGGCCTGGCTGTACCAACGGCCGAATTGCGTCAGGTCGCGATGGTTGGCGTCGGCCATGGCGGCGCGGAAGTCATCGCACGTGACTGCCTGCCCGTCGTGGCGCTCGAAGTACAGGTCCATGCCGCGGCGGAAACCGTCGCGCCCGAGCAGCGTCTGATACATGCGCACGACTTCGGCGCCTTTCTCGTAGACGGTGACCGTGTAGAAATTGTTGATCTCGACGTAACTCTCCGGGCGCACCGGATGCGCCATCGGGCCGGCATCTTCGGGGAACTGTGCCTGACGCAGCACGCGCACGTCGTCGATGCGCTTGACCGCGCGGCCCGACTCGGAGCCCATCATGTCGGCAGAGAATTCCTGATCCCGGAACACCGTCAGGCCTTCCTTCAGGCTCAACTGGAACCAGTCGCGGCAGGTCACGCGATTGCCTGTCCAGTTGTGGAAGTATTCGTGGCCCACCACGGCTTCGATGTTGCCGAAATCGTCGTCGGTCGCGGTGGCGGCATCGGCCAGCACATACTTCGTGTTGAAGATGTTCAGGCCCTTGTTCTCCATCGCGCCCATGTTGAAGTCGCTCACCGCCACGATCATGAAGCGGTCGAGATCGAGTACGCGTCCGAAGCGCTCCTCGTCCCAACGGATCGAGTTGATCAGCGAGTGCATGGCGTGTTCGGTCTTGTCCAGATCCTGCGGCTGTACCCAGACTTGAAGGAGCTTCTCGCGGCCATCGCCGGCGACCAGGCGTTCCTCACGGCAAACGAGACGTCCGGCGACCAGCGCGAACAGGTAGCTGGGCTTCTTGAACGGGTCGTCCCAGATGGCGAAGTGACGGCCATCGGGCAGGTCGCCCTTGTCGATCAGGTTGCCATTGGCCAGCAGCACCGGATACGCTTCGCGGTCGGCGCGCAGCGTAACGGTGTAAGTGGCCATCACATCCGGACGGTCGAGGAAGTAGGTGATCTTGCGAAAGCCCTCGGCCTCGCACTGCGTGAAGAAGTTGCCCCCCGAGACGTATAGCCCCATGAGCGACGTGTTCTCCTGCGGACGGCAGCGCGTGACGAGCGTGAGTTCGAACGCTTCGGGCGGGGCTTCAACGGTGAGCGTTTCTTCGCCCGTGCGGTATCCGGCCCAGGGTTTGCCGTCGAGTTCGAGGCTCACCAGTTGCAGACTCTGACCCACCAGTTCGAGGTCGCCGCCGGCGCCGGCAGGGTTGCGGTGTACGCGCAGCCGGCTGGTGACGGTGGTGACGTCGGGGGCGAGGTCGAAGTCGAGTTGGACGGTGTCGATCAGATACGCCGGGGGCGTATAGTCGGAGCGTTGGATGACACCTGCGAGGTCGGTTCTGAGCATGGACGGTGTTTTGCGGACGGCCAAGGATCTCTAAATTGTAACGGAGTGGCGGCTCCTCCGCGTCGAAGCGAGAAATTTGCTGAATTTTTGCCTCAACGCGGCCGTCAAATGTCTCGGATGTGCGCGATGCGTCGTCCTATGCTTAAATCGGTGCAGGCGGCGCGCTTGGGCGCGCCGGGCCTTTCTCTGGAGTAGTCAATGATGTGGAAACGATGGGCAATGGCGACGTTGGCCGTCGCCAGCGTCTTGCTGGCAGGGTGTGCCAGCACGGTCACGAGTCAGGTGACCGCGTTCGGCGATTCGCCGGGTTTTGAAGGCCCACGCACTTATGCGCTCACGCGCACCGCCGAGCAGCAGAATAATCAGGAACACGCGACTTATGAGCAGTGGCTGCGCACGCGGCTGGCCGGAGACGGTTTCAGCGAGCAGAGCCCGTCGAGCGCGCACTATCTGATCGGCATGAGCTACGGCATCACCCAGCAGGTGATGCGTGTGGCGGAGCCGGCGTACGATCCGATGTTTGCGCCGGGCCCCTGGGGGCCGTGGGGACGCCCGTGGGGGTGGTATGGCTATCCGTACGGACCGCCGCCGGCTTATGTCGAGCGCGATTACCCGTATGGGCTCGCCGGCTTGCAGTTGCGCTTCACGGATCGCGCGAGCGGCAAGGAGGTGTACCGTGTGCAGGCCAATACCAGTGATGCCGGCACGTCGCTCGCCTCGGCCATGCCGTTCCTGATCGACGCCGCGCTCAAGCAGTTGCCGTTCCCGAGCGGGCGCACGGTCAACGTGCAGCAGAAGGTCGGACAATAGGGCGCCGGGCAAGTCGCGGCAGGCAGCAGAACCTCGCCGGAGGAAGGCGGCGCGTCATCGGGACGCGCGCTTCGCTCCGGCGTTTTTCGTTTACTGCATCAGCGTGACGATGCCGAGGATGGCGAAGATGATGGCGGCAACCGTATGCACGGCTTTCGTTGGCAGGCGGCCGGCGAATTTATGGCCTACGAGTACGGCCGGCACATTGGCGAGCATCATGCCGAGCGTAGTGCCGGCCACCACGCCAAAGAAGTCCTGATAGCGCGCGGCGAGCATCACCGTGGCGATTTGTGTCTTGTCGCCCATTTCGGCGATAAAGAACGTGACGACCGTGGAGGCGAACACGCCGAGTTGGCGCTTCGTGGTGGCGTCTTCGTCGTCGACCTTGTCGGGAATCAGAATCCAGATTGCCATGCCGATGAACGAGGCGACGATGGCCCACTTCATGATTGCCGGACTGATGGCCGTGGATAGCCATTCGCCGAGCGCGCCGGCGAAGCCGTGATTGACCAACGTGGCGACGAGAATGCCAAGAATGATCGGCACGGGCTTCTTGAAGCGTGCAGCGAGAACGAGGGCAAGCAGTTGGGTTTTGTCGCCGATTTCGGCGAGACCGACAACACCGGTCGAGATGAGGAACGGGGACACCTTGTTTTTCTCCGCCGGGCCATGTTGATGCGAGCCAATGACAACGCATCCCGGCCCGGTTGGCGGAAGCATTGTCATCGGTCTCGCCAGGCCCGAAGGCTGCGCACGCCATAGCCGGAACCGGCCAAGTCTGTTGACGTACGCCCCTGTCGACGTGCGATGAGCACGACAGGGCGGCTACTCCCCAATGAATCGGAGCGGATTATAGCATCGGATTGGTGACGTGCAAGGGCTGGCTGGCGGTGTGCACGGTGTTCTGTCGCGCGCGAATGCGCACGCTGAGGGCACAAGGCAACGGCGGGCAGGTCGCCATGCGGGGGTGAAAAAAGGGCAGCCGACAGGCTGCCCAAGGAGATCCCCGACCGCATGCCCCTTGCGCACGGTCGGCGACCGCGGGGGAATGTACGCCGCGCCAAGGCGGCGGCGCCCATTTCCTCGCGAAAGCGATGCGTCACTTTGCCGCCCCGACGAGGCGGATCAGGGCGCCCGGTCAGTGGGCCGTGCGTCGATGCACCGGTTTGCCTGCGGCGTAGGTCGTGGCGATGGCGCGGTCGTCGCCGAGCATGGCGAACGCGAAGAGCAGTTCTTCGAGCGATTCCGCCAACGCCGTGCGGCGTGCCAGCAATGGTGTGGCCTTCGGGTCGAGCACCACGAAATCGGCCTCGGCGCCCGCGGCCAGTGTGCCGATGGTGCCGTGCAGATCGAGGGCGTGCGCCGCGCCTTCCGTCGCCAGATAAAACATGCGTTCGGCCGAAAGGTGATAGCCCGACAGACGTGCGACCTTGTGGGCCTCGTTCATCGTCTGCAACATCGAGAACGTCGAACCACCGCCCACGTCGGTCGCGAGCGTGACCGGCATGCGGGTCGCCTCGGCGGCAGCGAAGTCGAACAGACCGCTGCCCAGGAACTGATTCGATGTCGGGCAATGCGCGGCCACGGTCCCCGTCTCGAACATGCGACGGCGGTCATGCTCGTCGAGCCAGATGCAGTGGCCATACACCGCGCGTTTGCGCAGCAGCTTGTAGTGGTCGTACACGTCGAGATAGCTGCGATGGCCGGGGAACAGGGAGCGCACCCATTCGACTTCGTCGGTGTTCTCGGCGACGTGGCTCTGAATGAACACGTCCTGATACTGCTGGGCGAGTTCGCCGCACACGCCAAGTTGCGCTTCGGTCGACGTCGGCGCGAAGCGCGGCGTGAGCGCGTAAAGCTGGCGTCCCTTGTTGTGCCAGCGTTGGATCAGCGTTTCGCTGTCGCGTGCGCCGCTCTCGGCCGTATCGCGCAGGAATTCCGGGCAGTTGCGATCCATCATGACTTTGCCCGCGATCATGCGCAGATCGCGCGCGTCGCTGGCCTTGAAGAAAGCGTCGGCCGACCCCGGATGCACCGTGCAATACACGAGCGCGCTTGTCGTGCCGCCGCGCAGCAGTTCGTCGAGGAAGAACTGGGCGACATCGGCCGCGTACTCCGGGTTCTCGAAACGGCGCTCGGTCGGGAAGGTGTACTTCTCGAGCCAAGGTAGCAGCCCCGGTGCGGGCGACGCGATCATATCCGTTTGCGGATAGTGGATGTGCGTGTCGATGAAGCCGGGCGTAACGAGCTTGTCGCGCAGGTCTTCGACGGGCGTGCCGGCGGGCAGTGTGGGGGCGACCCTGGCATAGTCGCCGACGGCAGTGATGCGGCCGTTCTCGAAGGCGACGATACCGTCGGTATGGTGCACGGTGCCGGGGGCGCCATCGAGGTAGGCGCGCGCGGGATCGTGCGTGAAGTAGACCAGTTGCGCGCGTATGGCGCGCAGGGCGTGGCTTGTGGTGGACATGTGCAGGGGCCTTCTATCGTTACATTTGCGTGAGCAGCAGCACTGCCAGTGCAGCGACGATCCACATCGCCGGCTTGATCTCTTTCACACGGCCGGTGAACAGCTTGAGCACGACAAACGCGAGGAAGCTGTAGGCGATACCGTCGGTGATCGAGTACGAAATCGGAATCATCACCACCGCGATAAAGCTCGGGATGGCTTCGTCCATGCGGTGCCATTCAATGCGCGCCACGGATTCCATCATAAACACACCGACCAGAATCAGCGCCGGGGCTGTCGCGATGGCAGGCACCAGCGAGAGCATCGGGGACAGGAACAGGAACGGCAGGAACAGCAGCGCGCACACCACCGCGGTCAGCCCGGTGCGCCCGCCCTGTGCGATGCCTGCGGCCGATTCGATATAGGCGTTCGCCGGGCTCGTGCCGAGCGGGCCGGAAATCAGCACCGAGAACGAATCGACGATCATCGCCTGACGCATATTGCGCGGATTGCCGTCGCGATCCTTCATGTTACCGGCTTCGGCAATGCTCATGAAGGTCGAGAGCGTATCAAAGAACGCCGTGAAGAGCATCACGAAGATGAACGGCAGGTAAGCTACCTTCAGCGCACCGAGCAGGTCGAGCTGGCCGATGCCCGAGAAGTCGGGTGCGGCGAAGAAACCGTGGAAGTTCACCAGCGTGGCGGTCGCAATTTCCTTGGGGAAGTACGCCGTGCCGTCGCCCCACAAACGGCCGATGGGAATCGCCATGAGCGTGGTGACAACGATACCGATCATCAGCGCACCGTTCACGCGGCGCGCGACGAGCACGGTCGTGAGCGCGAGTCCGATGAGGAAGGTGACGGTCGGCGGCGACAAGTGCGCGAGACGCACGACCGTGACCGGATCGCTGATTACAAGTTTGGCGTTGACGAGACCGATCACGGTGATGAACAGACCGATGCCGCACGAGATCGCGTAGCGCAGGTTGGCCGGAATGGCGTCGACGACGAAGCGGCGCACGTTGAGCGCCGCGAGCAACGCGAAAAGAATGCCCGACCAGAACACACAGCCCAGCGCCGTTTGCCACGGCATGCCGACGCCGTGCACCATCGTGAAGGCGAACAGCGCGTTCAGTCCCATGCCCGGCGCGACGAGTACCGGGTTGCGGGCGTAGAGCCCCATTGCACAACTGCCGAAGAAGCTGATGAGCACCGTGGCGGTGAGTGCCGCCGGGAACGCCATGCCAGTCTTCGACAGAATGGCCGGGTTGACGACGATGATGTACATCGCCGCGAGGAATGTGGTGATACCGGCTATCACTTCCGTGCGAAACGTGGAGCCGAGCGCCGTAATACCGAAATACCGGTCGAGCGACGAGACAGGCTGCGCGCCCGCCACGCGCGTGCTGTCGTGAGCCGCTTCGGGCGCGGCAGTACCCGCCGGGGGGCTGAGCGATGAGTCCATGGGGTGTTGTCTCCGATGTTCTAAGATGTTTTGTGCGCGCGACGCCACAGGTGTGGGGGCACCGTATGACGCCTATTCAGGCACGCTCAAAAAATAGCATCGGGCCCCGGTGAAAATATTCCTCATGCGGAATGTTCCACATCATCGCGAGCTAATGTGGCGGTGTTGGGAGCGCCGGTTTGCCTTCGTTTTTTTGTGGTGACGGCGAAAATCGGAACTTACTGTGACTTATGCCGCTTGCGCTGCGCGGAAGGCCGCCAGTTCCCCGACGAGACGGCGCTTCTCGCTGTCGTCGATGAACGACGCTTCGAAGCTGTTCCTTGCCATCGTGTAAGCGTCTTCCAGCGTCATGTCCAGCGCGTCGAACGTTGCCAGGAAGTTCTCGTTCAGGTAGCCGCCGAAATAGGCCGGATCGTCAGAGTTGATCGTCACGGCGAGCCCGCGCTTGAGCAACTGGTGCAGCGTGTGCTGCCCCATATCGTCGAACACTTTGAGACGCACGTTTGACAACGGGCACACCGTGAGTGCGATCTTTTCGCGGGCCAGCCGATCCAGCAGCGCTTCGTCTTCGATCGCGCGCACACCGTGATCCACGCGCTCGACGCGCAGCATGTCCAGCGCTTCGTGAATGTAAGCGGGTGGCCCTTCTTCACCGGCATGCGCCACAATGCGCAGCCCCAGATCGCGGCATCGTTCGAACACGCGTGCGAACTTGGACGGCGGGTGCCCTTGTTCCGACGAGTCGAGTCCCACGCCTACGAGACGGTGGCCGTGGCTGTTGAAATACGGCAGGGCGGTTTCCAGCGTTTTCAGGGCATCGTCTTCCGGCAAGTGACGCAGGAAGCAGAGAATCATGCGGCTCGTGATGCCGTATTGCGCCTCGGCTTCGGCCAGCGCGCGTTCAATGCCGTTGACTACCGTTGCCATCGATACACCGCGCGCCGTGTGCGTTTGCGGATCGAAGAATATCTCGGTGTGACGGATATTGTCGGCGACGGCTCGCTCCAGATAGGCGCGCGTCATGTCGTAAAAATCGTCTTCGGTGAGCAATACGCTCGCACCTGCGTAATAGATATCCAGAAAGGATTGCAGGTCGGTGAAGGCGTAGGCGTCGCGCAGGGCTTCTACGCTCGGGTAGGGCAGCGTGACGTGATTTCGCTGCGCCAGTTGAAAGATCAGCTCGGGCTCGAGCGTACCTTCGATATGCAAATGCAGCTCCGCCTTGGGCATGGCGCAAAGGGTCCTGGCGAGTTCTGGCGTGAGTGGCATGGCGAAGTTTTGTTGTTGGGGGGATGGGCGGGATTCTACCGTCGCCGGCGAATGCCGGTCACGCGCGAACCCATGCGCGCGACCGCCGCACCGCCGTCAGATGGCGATGCCGGTGTTCTGCGACGACGCCGGTGCGTTTTGGCGCATCTGCTGCTCGCGCACGCGCAAAAGCTGGGCCGCCACGGCAATGGCGATTGTCGCCGGCGCCTTGCCGGTAATGCCGGCGACACCGATGGGGCAGATCATCTGCTCGAAACGCTCGGGCGGCACCCCGCGATCGCGCAGACGGTGTTCGAACTGGCGTCGCTTCGTCATCGACCCGATCAGGCCGAAGTAGGCGAAATCGTCACGCTTGAAGATGGCCTCGCACAGGCGCTGATCCAGGGCGTGGTTATGTGTCATCACGAGGAAATACGCACCCGGCGGCGCTTCGGTCACGACAGCCTCGGGGGTGTCGGTCGATTCCACCTGCGTATTCGGCGGCACACTTTCCGGGAAGGTCTCGGTGCGCTCGTCGGCCCACGTGACGTGGCACGGTAGCGTGGCCAGCACTTGGACGATGGCCTGCCCGACGTGGCCCGCACCGAACAGCACGATATGGAAGTCGCTGGGCGCCAGACGCTCGCTCAGCCAGAGCCAGCCGTCGCTGCCTTGCCAGAAGGAGCAGGCGGCGTCGTCGGCATCGCGAGTCAGGGTGTGCGGGTGGGCGAGAGGCTCGCTCGCATCGAGTGCCGTCAACATGACCGGGCCACCTTGCTGCAAGCTTGCGACCGCATCGGCGCCGGGGGCTCCGAAAGCAACGCTGCGCAGACTCGCTTCACCTGCCGCGAGCCGCTTGTGAAGCGCGCTCACCCAGGCCAGATCGCTGAGCGTGAGCACTTCGAAGGCGAGGGTGACGGCGCCGCCGCAGCACTGCCCAAGGCTCGGGCCAAGCGCAAAACGTTCGACATGCCGTGCGCCTTGCTGTCCGTACTGACGCAGTAGCTGGCGGGCGACATCCATCGCCCGCCATTCGAGATGCCCGCCGCCGATGGTCTCCCACACCTGCTCGCGCGTGACGAGCAGATGGGTGCCCGCCTCGCGCGGCGCGGAGCCCTCCACGCGCGCGATCGTCACCAGTACCGCAGCCTCGCCACGGGCCAGCAGTTTGTGGGCGGCATCGACCCAGCGGTGCATCAGGCGGCGCTCCGCGTGCGCAACTCGGTGATCGCCATGAGTAGCGCTTCGGACGTTGCCGGCGCATTGAGTACCGGTTCGTCGCGATAGTCGTTCACGCTCGCCACGGCATCGCGCAGGGCGTTGAACACCGAAAACGGCAACAGCAGCGGCGGCTCGCCCACGGCTTTCGAGCGATGGATCGAGTCCGAGACGTTCGTGTTCTCGAACAACGCCACGCGGAAGTCCGTCGGACAATCGCTGATGCCGGGAATCTTGTACGTGGAGGGGGCGTGCGTCATGAGCTTGCCGTCCTTGTTCCACCACAACTCTTCCGTCGTCAGCCAGCCCATGCCTTGAATGAAGGCCCCTTCGACCTGCCCGATATCCAGCGCGGGGTTGATCGACTTCCCGGCGTCGTGCAGCACGTCGGCGCGCAGCAAACGCCATTCGCCGGTCAGCGTGTCGAGCACCACTTCCGAGACGGCCGCGCCGTAAGCGAAGTAGTAGAACGGATTGCCGTTCATGGTCGCGGCATCCCAGGACAAGCCCGGCGTGGCGTAGAAACCGTCGGACCACAGTTGCACGCGCGCCCAGTAAGCCGCTTCCACCAGATCGGGGAAGGGGATGTCGTGGCCGTTCGCGCTCACGACATCGTTGGCGAAACGCACGTCGTCAGGCGAGCCGCCGTACTTCTGCGCGGCAAACGCCGCCAGACGCTGGCGAATCTGCCATGCGGCGTTCTGGGCCGCCTTGCCGTTCAGGTCGGCGCCGGTCGAGGCCGCCGTGGCCGACGTGTTCGCCACCTTGCTGGTGTCGGTCGCCGTCACGCGCACATGCGAGAGATCAACGCCCAACTCGTGCGCCACGACCTGAGCCACCTTGGTGTTCAGACCCTGCCCCATCTCCGTGCCGCCGTGATTCACGAGCATCGAGCCGTCTCGATAGATGTGCACCAGCGCACCGGCCTGATTGAAGGCCTGCACGTTGAACGAAATGCCAAACTTGAGCGGCGTGAGCGCCAGACCCTTGCGCAGTACCGGACTCGTGCGGTTGAACGCCTTCACCGCTTCACGTCGCGCACGGTAGTCGCTCGTCTGTTCCAGCTCTGCAACGAGTTCGTGAATGACGTTGTCCTTGACCACTTGCCCGTAAGGCGTGACGTTGCGCTCGGTCTTGCCGTAGAAGTTCGCGCGGCGCACGTCGAGAGCGTCTTTGCCCAGATGGCGGGCGATGGCGTCTTGCACGACCTCCATGATGAGCGCGCCCTGCGGGCCGCCGAAGCCGCGAAACGCCGTGTTCGACTGCGTGTTCGTCTTGCCGCACAGCGCACGCAGATCGGCGTCGGGCACGAAGTAGGCGTTATCGAAATGGCAGATTGCACGCGTGGCGACCGGGCCCGACAGGTCGGCCGAGAAACCGGCGCGCAGGGTCATGTCGACCTTGGCGCCCTGAATGCGGCCGTCGTCGTCGAAGCCGATGTCGTACTCGAAGTAGAAGCCATGACGCTTGCCGGTCATCATGAAGTCGTCGTCGCGATCGAGACGCAGCTTCACCGGACGCTTCAGTCGCGTGGCGCACAGCGCGGCCACGCAGGCAAACAGACCCGATTGCGACTCCTTGCCGCCGAAGCCCCCGCCCATGCGACGGCATTCGACCTGCACCTGATGGCTGTGCCAGCCAAGGGCGTGCGAGACGAGCGCCTGCATTTCGGTCGGGTGTTGCGTCGAGCAATAGAGGTGAAGACCGTCGTTTTCCTTGGGAATCGCGTAGGAAATCTGTCCTTCCAGATAGAACTGCTCCTGCCCGTTGCATTCGAATGTGCCGGTCAGCCGGTGCGGCGAGGCTTGCAGTGCGGCATCGGCGTCGCCACGGCGCAGATGGTACGGCGGAAGCACACCGGCGCCTGCCGCCTTGGCGGCCTGCGGCGTGAGAATCGCGGGCAGGTCTTCGTACTCGCCCTTGGCCAGACGCGCGGCACGGCGCGCCGCGTCGTGCGACTCGGCCACCACGGCGAACATCGGCTGACCGATGTACTGAACAATGCCGTCGGCGAGAATCGGGTCGTCGTGAACGACGGGGCCGCAATCGTTCACGCCGGGAATGTCGGCGGCCGTCAGTACCGCGACCACGCCCGGCGCGCGGCGCACGGCGTCGAGATCGAGCGAGAGAATGCGGGCGTGCGCCTTGGGCGACGCACCGAGAGCGCAGTGCAGCGTGCCTTGCAGTTCGGGGATGTCGTCGGTGTAGGTGGCTTCGCCGGCCACGTGAAGTTCGGCCGACTCGTGCGGGCGCGAGCGGCCCACTTGGGCGCCGGCCGCCGGGGTGGCACCGGTCTGCGTCATGAATCCTTCAACTTGCGTGTTCATGGGCAACTCCGGTTAGACGTTGGCGAACGCGTTGACTTCGTGTGCCGCAAGCGGCGCATCGGTGCGCGTCTCCAGGAAAAAACGATACAGCAGATTCTGCGCGCCGGCGAGCCGGTAGGCGCTGGTCGCGCGCATGTCCGAGAGTGGCTGGTAGTCGGCGGGCATCGCTGCCATGGCGGTGCGCACGGTCGCTTCGGTCCACGGTTGGCCGGTGAGGGCGGCTTCGATGGCGCTGCCCCGCTTGGGCGTGGCAGCCATGCCGCCGAACGCCACGCGCGCCGAGCGCACGGTATCGCCGTCGAGTTCGATCGCGAACGCAGCGCACACCGCAGAGATGTCCTGATCGAAGCGTTTGGCAAGCTTGTACGTGCGGAAGCGTTGCGCTGCGCCCGGGAGCGGCACGCGGATTCCCTGCACGAATTCGCCGGGTTGGAGCGCGTTCTTCTGATATGCCAGATAGAAGTCCTCAAGCGGCATCTCGCGCACCACGCCTTCGCGATGCAGCACGATGCGAGTGCCGAGCACGATCAGCCCCGGCATCGAATCGCCAATGGGTGAGCCGTTCGCGACGTTGCCGCCCAGCGTGCCGGCGTTGCGGATCGGGAACGACGCGAAGCGCTGACGCAGTTCGGCCAGGTCGGGATAGTGTTTGACAAGCGCATCGAACGCGTCGTTGAGCAAAGCGCCCGCACCGATATAGATGCCGTTCGGACCTTCGGATATCTCGCGCAGTTCCGCCACTTGTCCGAGATAGATCAGGTGCTTGAGCTCGCGGAATTGTTTGGTGACCCACAGGCCGACGTCGGTGCTGCCTGCCAGGATGCGTGCGTCGGGGTAGGCGGCGCGCAGGCGGCCCATCTCGGCCAAGGTGCGCGGTGCGTGGAAGACATGACCGTCGTGCTCGTACGACAGCGTGTCGCCGCGTTGCAACGCCTGAAGCTGCTTCGCGAGCGCTGCGCGGTCGAATTCCTGACGCGGCAGCGCGAACATCTTCTGGGCGGCGTCGACGATGGGCCGATAGCCGGTGCACCGGCACAGGTTGCCGGAGAGCACGTCGTCGATCTCGCGACGGCTCGGGCAGCCGGCCCCGGCCGGACGATTCAGATACATGGCCCAGAGCGACATTACGAAGCCCGGCGTGCAGAAGCCGCACTGCGATGCGTGACAATCCACGAGCGCCTGTTGCACCGGATGCAGGGTGCCGTCCTGAGCGCGCAGGTCTTCCACCGTAAAGAGGGCTTTGCCGTCGAGCGTGGGCAGAAACTGGATGCAGGCGTTGACCGCCCGCAGCGCCACGTTGCCATCGTCGGCCAACTCGCCGATCACGACCGTACAGGCACCGCAATCGCCCTCCGCGCACCCTTCCTTGGTGCCGGTGCAGTGCAGGTCTTCGCGCGTGTACTGAAGCACGGTGCGGGTCGTGGCCTCGCCAGTGACCTCGTGCACCTTGCCGCGGTAATAGAAGCGGATGGCTTGTGTCTCCATGGTTCTCAGTGTAGTGCAGTGGGATTGCAGAAGCGCCGGATCTGCGCCGGCGTGGGGATGAGCCGAAGATAGCACCGGCAGGGGAGGTAAATATTTCGAGGCCATGATGATGCCTATTCGGTCGCCCCGATGACCCGGCATTGTCATAAACTATGGCTCAACCCGCCGTCATCCGGCGTTCAACAAGCCCCAAGAGCGCCCCAACTCATGCAAAGACCCCGCGAACAGATCGACGCCTACCTGCTGCGGGTACTTCATACGCTGCTCACCGAACAAAGCGTTTCGCGCGCGGCGCTCAAGCTCGGCCAGTCGCAGCCCGCCATCAGCAACTCGTTGCGCCGTCTGCGCGAGATCACCGGAGACGCCATTCTGGTGCGCGGCAAGAGCGGCATGGTGGCCACCGAGCGCGGCCGGGAACTGCTGGGCTACGCCACCGATGCGCTCGCCGCCATCGAGCGCATTACCCATCCCACCACCGAATTCGCGCCGCAGACCACGACCCGGGCGTTCCGGCTCGGGGCGCCCGACTATCTCGACGCCGTTTTCCTGCCCAATATCGCCGAAGTGCTGCGCCGCGACGCGCCCTCGGCGCGCCTGCACGTCCAGCCGATCAATGCCGGCTTCGACTATGCCGGCGCGCTGGAGAACGGCTCGCTCGACGTGGTGATCGGCAACTGGCTCGAGCCGCCGCCGCAATTACACATGTCGCGGTTGTTCGACGACGAAGTGGTTTGCATGCTTGGCGCGCAGCATCCGCTCGCGAACAAGGGCATCTCGCTTAAGCATTATCTGGAATTGCCGCATCTGGCGCCTACGCCTTACGTGGCGGAGCGTCAGAGTTTCATCGACGGATGTCTGGCGGAGCAGGGCTTGCGTCGCAATATTCAGATGACGATGCCGTATTTCGGGCTCGTGCCCTACGTGCTCATGCGTACCGATCTGGTCTTTACGACGGGACGGCAGTTTGCACAGCACTACGCGCGGTACCTGCCGATTCGTGTCTTGCCGTCGCCATTCGCCTTTCCGCCCATGCGCTTTTATCAGCTATGGCACGAGCGCACGCATGCCGCGCCGGAGGTGACCTGGCTGCGCCGGCGAGTGGCCGAGGTGGCGACGGAACTGGATGCCGTGAGCGGCGGTGCGGAAGTGCCGGTCGTGGCGCGGCCCTGACGGTCGGCGGACGAACGGAAGGCGGCGGGCAGAGGCGGAGGGGGCGGACGGTGTGAAGCCCGCGGAGGGCGCGGCCGCCACCCGAAGGCAGACGGCCGGTCAGACAGGGAGCGCGGGGTGCGCCCGACGATCCCTTAGCGCAACGAAATCGCGCGGCGAGGACGGTGCAACGCCAGCGCCAGGAAAATCACGACAAACGCGGCGAGCGACCACATCGGGAGCGTGAGGCCGAGAATCGGCGGGTACATCGTCTGGCACATTCCCTGCACCTGAAACACCTGCGGAAACATGCGCGACGTCGGCAAAGCATCGACAAACGCTTCTACCACGTCATATCCGCAGCTCACCAACGGATTCGCTTGCACGTACACCAGATAGCCCGACGCCGCCATGCCCCCAATGGCCGATAGCGCGGCGAGCACACGTGCGAACTGAATACCTGCCCAGCCGCGCGCGAGCGCACCGATCAGACCGAAGATTGCGATCAGCACCAGCGCATAACGCGTGAGAATGCAGAGCGGACACGGGTCTTCGTGGCGCACGTACTGGAAGTACAGTGCCCCGCCCAGCAAGGCGAGACAGACGACGGTGAGCAGGAGGTACAGCCGGCGTTCGCGGCGCAGGGCCGGGTCGATTTGAGTGTTCATTTCACTTCGGGCGGTGAGCCATCACGAATCCCGCAAAACCCGCATGACGCAGGGTGGCAGGCACTTGGGCTGGGATTGTAACCCCAGCCCGATTCGTGCGTGAGCCGAAAAATTGCGGAACTTTTTGCTCGAAAATCAGACGCTTGCACCGGCGTGCGACGGGGCGCACGGTCATTGCCCAACGACTCGCGGGCGACGCCGCCACCCGCGCTGTTCTGGTCTATGCCGAAGCGTGCGGCATCAACCGCCCAGACCCGCCGAGCGCAGGGCGTGTTCGATGGCACGGGCAACCGGGAACAGGCGGGCGTCGCTGCCGGCTGCGCCGCTCGCCATCAGTCCGATAGGGGCTTCCCCCTTGGCCTGACAAGGCAAGGAAAACGCGCAGCCGTCGATCATGTTGATGGCGGTAGGGTTGCGCAGCACCAGCGCATTCGTTGCCGTGAAGGTGTCGTCGCTCGCTTCGAGCGGTGCAATGGCCGGCGGCGTGAGCGGCACGGTCGGGCACAGCACGGCGTCGAAGCTCTGCCAGACGGGATTTGCCGCAGCGATGAGGTTGGCGCGGGCATTCAGCAGGTCGATGTAATCGGCGGCGCTGGCCGGTTCGCCCTTGCGAATGCGCACCAGCACGCGCGGGTCGTAATCCTGTGCATGCCCGGCGATCAGCTTGCGATGCCACGCATAAGCCTCGATAGGCGAGAAGCCGAAGCGGTTCATCGCGGGCAGGCCGTCGAACGGGGTGAAACTGAACTCCACGAGCGTGGCGCCAGCCTTGGCGAGTGCAGCGAGAGCGCGCTCGTAAATCGCAATGGCGGCAGGTTCCGCACCGTCCAGCACGAAATTCGTCAAGATGCCGAACCGCATGCCACGAATGGCACGCGGTTCGGCGGGCGTTTCGTCAACGCTATGGCCGCTCAGGATGGCGTCGACCCGCGCGCAACAGTCGACCGAGCGACCGATGGGGCCGACCGAGTCCAGCGACGTCGAGAGCGGCAGCGCGCCGTCGCGTGGCGTGCGGGCGGCCGTTGGCTTGAATCCCGTCAGGCCGCAGAAGGCCGAGGGAATGCGGATCGAGCCGCCGGTGTCGGTGCCGAGTCCGACGGCGGCCATGCCGTCGGCCACCGACGCGGCGGCCCCCGACGACGAACCGCCGGCAATATGACCGGCTTCGCGTTGCCACGGTGAGCGCGGCGTGCCGTAGTGGGGATTCAGACCCAGGCCCGAGAACGCGAATTCGGTCATGTTGGTGCGACCGATAATCACCGCGCCCGCCTGACGCAGCCGCGCCACGGCAAGCGCGTCGCGCTGGGCCGGGGCGGCGCCGGAGAGGACTTTGGACCCCGCACGCGTGACCTGTCCGGCAACGTCGAACAGATCTTTCACCGACACAGGAATGCCCATCAGCGGCGACAGGCGGACACCGGCGCGTCGCAGGGCGTCGATGCCGTCGGCGGCGTGACGGGCGGCCTGGGCGTCGACGTGTGTGAAAACGACGCTGCCTTGCCCGGCGGGATCGGCGATGCGGGCGAGCGCCTGCTCGGTCAGCGCGCGGCTGGTGGTGCGAGCGGCGTCGAGCGCGGCGGCGAGTTCGGACAAGGGGCGTTGCAGGTCGATGGCGTCGGTGCTCATGATCAGATCGCTTTCAGAATGTGAGTGCGGAATTCTTCGATATGCCGGGTAATCGCGCGGCGGGCGCGCTCGGCGTCGTGCGCAACGAGCGCTTCGAACAACTCGAGATGCTCCTCGTAGACATCTTCCAGATGACTTGGCGTGGACAGCGCAAGAAACCAGAAGCGCAGCGAGCGTTCGTGCAACCCGCGCAACAGCTCCGCGAGCGTTTGATTGCGCGAGGCGTGCGAGATCGCCAGATGGAAGTCGCGGTCGATGCGCATCATGGCCGCCACGTCCTGCGTGGCAATCGCATCGCGCGAGCGCGCCAGCACCGCCTCGATGGCGGCGAGGTCGTCCGGTGTGGCGGCGCGTGCCGCCAGCGCCACGCAGTACGTCTCGTTGATCATGCGCACGTCGATGATCTCGAGGGCGTCGTTGAGCGAGACAGGCGCGACCATCGCACCTTTGCGCGGCAGAATGACCAGTAACCCTTCCAGTGCGAGCCGATGCATGGCCTGATGCACGGGCGTGCGTCCCAGTCCTGTCGACTGCATCAACTGGGCTTCGTTGAGGGGTTCGCCGGGGCGCAAACGTAGCGTGATGATGTCGTGCTTGATGGCGTCGTAAGCACGCTCCGTGAGGCTTCGGTTGTCGGTGGCGGCGGGTGAATCCATGACGGTGGCGACGTTTGCGGTCGTTGCAGCATGATCCGGTTCGAAGGGCATGGCGTTGTGCATCGTCAGGTGGGCTTCGGTTGAGCGGTATTCGTCCGCGAGGGCTGGGGGGGATCGGCTCAGCGACGTATGCGTCGATGCCGTCACCATTCGCGCCAAAGGACGGATATCGATGCCCGCTCCGTCATCTACGTGAAATTCGATTGATATTTGTGTGATATTTCACACGTCGATGCGACAAAAAGCAAGAAGAAAAATTTCATGGGAAGGGGCGAAAAACGGGAATTTTTTATGAAATGCCCCGTCAATCTTGGGTTGCGCGCGTGTTCGCCCATCGCGTATATTGGTTCGGCGCCAGTTTCTGGCCGGGAGTTCGTGTGGTTTTGCCGATCTGGCCAGTGTGCCGGAGACCCTACCGGGACGCGCAAGCCAGGTCCCGGCAACCGGTCCGCCATGGCGACCGGGCGAACCAACGCAACGTCTACCAAGCCGGCAGCACGCGGCCGGCTTCCCACCTTTATCAAGCATCACGTCTTGTGATATCGCTGCGGCCCGCGAGGGGCGCGGCGTGTGACCGGCGTGGAGTCAAGAACAGCAATATCGGCGTAACACGCCGCGGGGAGAACGTATCGGATGCATCACGCCATCGACTTCATTCAGGATCTGGCCGTCATCATGCTGCTGGCGGGCATTGTGACGGTCATCTTCAACCGGTTCCGGCAGCCGGTCGTACTCGGCTATATCGTGGCGGGGGTGATCATCGGCCCGTACACACCGCCGTTCGCATTGATACACGACGAGAAGACCATCGGCATTCTGGCCGAACTCGGCGTGGTGTTCCTGATGTTTTCGCTGGGGTTGGAATTCAGCTTGCGCAAGCTCGCGCGAGTGGGCGTGACGGCATTCGTGGCAGCGATCACCGAGATCGTGCTGATGCTTTGGCTGGGCTACGAGATCGGCCGCTTCTTCGGCTGGAAGGCGATGGATTCGATCTTCCTCGGCGCCATGCTCGCTGTCTCGTCGACCACCATTATCGTGAAGGCGCTCGACGAACTGGGCATGAAGCGCGAGCGCTTCGCTCAGCTCATTTTCGGCGTACTTATCGTTGAAGATGTGCTGGCCATCGGCATGATCGCGCTGCTCTCGGGCATTGCCATCAGCGGTTCGGTCGATGCCGGTGAGGCCACCTTCACGCTGGGCAAGCTGCTGCTGTTCATGGTGGTGTCGCTCGTGGTGGGCATTCTGCTCGTGCCGCGCATTCTCGGCTACGTGGCGAAGTTCAAGAGCGACGAGATGTTGCTGATCGTCGTGCTGGGCCTGTGCTTCGGCTTCTGTCTGCTGGTCATTCAGATGGGTTACAGCGTGGCGCTTGGCGCGTTCCTGATCGGCGCCATCATGGCCGAAGCGCGGGAGTTGCACACGATCGAACGGCTGGTAGCCCCGCTGCGCGACATGTTCAGCGCCGTGTTCTTCGTCACCATCGGTCTGCTGCTTGACCCGCATGTCCTCGTGACCTACGTTTGGCCGATTCTGGTTATTACCCTGGCGGTCGTGATCGGCAAGATTGTGTCGTGCGGCCTGGGCGCGTATCTCTCGGGGCAAGACGGGCGTACATCGATGCGCGTGGGCATGGGGCTGTCGCAGATCGGCGAGTTCTCGTTCATCATTGCGTCGCTCGGGCTCTCGCTCAAGGTGACAAGCGACTTTCTCTATCCGATTGCCGTGGCCGTGTCGGTCATCACAACGCTGCTCACGCCGTATCTGATCAAGAGCGCCGATCCGGTGACCGGGTGGCTCGGCCGTGCAATGCCGGGGCGTCTGTCCTATGTGCTCGGGCAGTACACGCAGTGGCTGCAAAGCATTCAACTGACGGGCGACAGCGCGGCGCTCGTCACCATCGTGCGACGCATCGTGGTGAGCGTTGCGATCAATCTGGCGCTGGTCGTCACGATCTTCCTTGGCGGCGCGTTTTTCTACCGGCGGCTGGCCGATCTGATGTCGCCGTGGGTGGGCGACCCGAGCCTGCAAAGCGCCGTGGTCTGGGGGGGCGCACTGGTGCTGTCGTTGCCGTTCCTGATTGCGGTGTACCGCAAGCTCAAGTCGCTCTCGCTGCTGCTCGTGGAGTTGTCGGTGCCGCCGAGCCTGACGGGCCGGTACACGCTTCAGGTGCGCCGCGTAGTGGCCGAGATTCTGCCGATTGCCGCGATGGTCGGAGTGATTCTGCTGGTGGCGGCTTTGTCAGCGAGTATTTTGCCGTCGACAGAAATGATCGCGCTGATCGTTTCGGGCACCGTGGTGCTGGCTATCGTAATGCGGAGCTGGTTCGTGCGCATGCACGCCAAGCTCCAGATCGCCCTGAAGGAGACGCTCGAACACCAACCGGATGGCGAGCAGCACGGCAACGGTCCGCCTTCGCATTGATCCACGCGAGCACCCGCCGCGACAACGGGCAGGGTGCGAGGCAAGCCTAACGAAAAGCCCGCCGGGTTTCCTCCGGTGGGCTTTTTCCATTTGACGGCAGCGGGCTTGCTTACGCTTTGCGTGTCGGGAGGTCGAAGATCAGGCAGGTGGTCGTGGCGTGTGCGTAGAGCGTGCCGTCGGGGCCCACGATGCGGCCTTCGGCGATGCCGACCTGACGCCCCACCTGAATGACGTTGCCTTCGGCGCGCACGCAGGGAACGTCGCGCGTGAGGGCGCGGACCATGTTGGTCTTGAGTTCGAGCGTGGTGTAGCTACGCCCGACGGGCAAGGTCGAATG
This sequence comes from Pandoraea apista, assembly GCF_001465595.2. Lineage (NCBI taxonomy): Bacteria > Pseudomonadati > Pseudomonadota > Betaproteobacteria > Burkholderiales > Burkholderiaceae > Pandoraea > Pandoraea apista. Next base: position 1,827,177 of record NZ_CP013481.2, read on the forward strand.
AATGGCGCAGGCAACGGCAGAGTCCAGCAGGGTGGCGTACCAACCCCCGTGGATGGAACCGAGCGGGTTGTAATACGGCAATGCAGGCCTGCCCTGAAAGACGGCGCGGCCGTTCGCGATTTCGATCGCCAGGAAGCCGAGCGTTTCACTGATCGGCGGCATGGGCAGCTTGCCGTCGAACATCGCCTGAAAGATCTCCAGGCCGCTCAGACCGATCACGTCGGAGGGTGTTGCAACGCCGTAGCGTAACGGACCATTGCGGGCGAGTCGTTCTCGCACAGCGGCTTCGTCAGCTTCCCATTGCGCCAGTACGGTAGCGGCAGCCGGTTGAATACTCATGGTGTCTTCCTCGTGACTTTTATCATGCTAGCGATGTGCCAGATTATAGAAGTCGACGCGTGCGCCGGGGCATTTCGCGTTAGAGGGAAGTGTCGAGGCGAGGCGGCGGGTAGCAACGGCAGGTTCTCTCGCCCGCCACCCGCTTCCCTCTTGGCCCGCTCAGGCCGCCTGCGCGTGGTGAAGACGGTAATTCGCCAACTCGTCGATGGTCAGGATCGGCAGGCCGTGTTGTTCGGCGAAGCGTTCGATGTCTGCACCACGGGTCATCGTACCGTCCGGGTTCATCAATTCGCACAATACGGCGGCGGGCTTCAGGCCGGCGAGAATTGCGAGATCGACCGAGCCCTCCGTATGGCCGCGGCGGGTGAGCACACCGCCCGGCTGCGCACGCAGCGGGAAGACGTGGCCCGGGCGAGACAGGTCGGAGGGTTGAGCGTCGTCGGCGATTGCGGCACGGATCGTGGTCACCCGGTCGGCGGCCGAAACACCGGTGCTCACGCCTTGACGCGCTTCGATAGTCACGGTGAATGCGGTGCCGTAGCGGCTTTGATTCTGCTCGACCATCGGCGGCAGATCGAGACGGCGCAGGGTCTCATCGGGCAGACACAGACAGACGATGCCGCTGCACTCACGGATCAACATGGCCATGGTGGCCGGGGTGATTTTCTCGGCGGCAACGATCAGGTCGGCTTCGTTCTCGCGGTCGAGATCGTCCATCAGAATGACCGGGCGGCCTTCGCGCATGGCCTGAAGCGAGGCTGCCAGACGGACTTCGACCGGCGGCAGGTTCGTAAAGGCCGGGTAGGCGTGCAGATCGTCGGTCGCGCTGGCCCTATTGGCCGATGCGATGTCTTGCGGTGCTGCTTGGGTCGTGCGGGTGATAACGGACATGAAACGCTCCTCGCGTAAGTCAATCGGGCGAAAAACGTTTTCGGGGCATGCGAACGGACGTCGCCATGGAACGGTGTCCCATGGCACGCGGGTATCGACGCATCTTCTCTCATCCGGACTATGACCGTCGGCTCTGGCTTCGCACCAGATCTGCTGACCCTGCCGATGTCGCGAAAGCAACGGTGGCAGGCGCTCGCGGGCTCGTGACGCAAGCAGCTTGCGCTGCGTGGTGTCACATACCGCCGGTGGGGACTTTCACCCCGCCCTGAAGACGTGTATGCCGCACGCTTGGCGCTGCGAAGTGACTTATCGGGTGGCGTCCTTGCGTATTCGGCGAGAGAGAGCGTAGCACAAGGTGTCGCGGGTCTGCAGGGAAGACTGCGCGGCGCGCGTGGGATTGAGGACGAGGAAAGCGGCGCGACACGCGGGCGGAAAGGGGGGGGAAGAAGTGGGTGGAAGAAGGGATGCGAGAAGGGGGCGGATTCGCACAAGAATGCAACGCCGGAAGCCACGGCTGTTTGGGAACGACAGATGCCACGGTCGTGGGAGACGCGTGACATCCGGCATGCAGCGTGACGGGGTGGAGGACGTTCAGGCCGGAGTGCCCTTGACCGTGTACCCGGCGTCGGTGATGGCTGCGCTGACTTCGATCGGCGAGAGACGGCTTTCGACGTCGACGCGACCGGCACTCAGATCCACGTTGACTTTGGCAGCCGCGTCGCGCTCGGTGATTGCCCGGGTGACGGCTTTGACGCAATGGCCGCAGCTCATACCTTCGACTTGCACTTGCATGGTGAACTCCTTGAAAAGAGATTTCGGTGGCACTGATCTGATGAGCCGATCATAGACCTTCCTATGGAGGGAAGCTCAAGCACATTTTTCAGAGGATTCGGCTGGCCGACGAGACGTGACCCAAACCCGAGCGATTCCGGGCGCGTTATCGTGAGACATCGCGAGGTTGTCTCGGTGCGGATTGCGACATATTGGCGCGAGTCGCTTGACCTTCCTGTCATGGCAAGGTCTATGCTGTGACGCATGATGATACGCCTCCTGGAGATCCAGAAATGACTCAGAACTGGTCGGTCGGTATTGAAGGCATGACCTGTGCTTCATGTGTGACGCGGGTTGAGAAGGCGTTGCGGCGTGCGCCGGGCGTCGCCAGCGCCAGCGTGAATCTCGCGACCGAAACGGCGGCCGTGGAAGCGGCACCTGATGTGACACCGTCGGCATTGTTCGGTGCGGTCGAGACAGCCGTAAGCGACGCGGGGTATCAGGTTGCGGAGCAGCCGTTTGAGTTGGCGATTGGCGGAATGACCTGTGCGTCGTGTGCGGGGCGGGTGGAAAAAGCGCTCAGGAACGTGCCGGGCGTCGTCGAAGCTAATGTCAATCTGGCGACGGAGCGCGCTGCCGTGCGCGGCGTGCGTGGCGCTGTCGACGTGGCGGCATTGATGGCTGCCGTTGAGAAAGCGGGGTACGAAGCGTCGCCTGTGACGGGCCCCGCACAGGCCGCGACATTGCGGGAAGGCCCGGCGTGGTGGCCGGTGGCCGTGGCAGCAGTGTTGTCCTTCCCGCTGCTGTTGCCGATGTTGCTCGAACCGTTCGGCATTCACCTGATGCCGCCGCCGTGGGTGCAGTGGCTGCTCGCGACACCGGTGCAGTTCTGGCTCGGTGCCCGATTTTATCGGGCGGGTTACAAGGCGGTGCGTGCGGGTAGCGGCAATATGGATTTACTCGTGGCCCTTGGCACGTCTGCGGCCTACGGTCTGAGTTTGTATGAGTGGTGGCGTGCGCCGGCTGGCGGCATGCCGCATCTGTATTTCGAAGCGGCAGCTGTCGTTATCACGCTTGTGCTGCTCGGCAAGTGGCTCGAAGCACGGGCAAAGCGTCGTACTGTGGAAGCGATTCGAGCGCTTGCGGCGCTGCGGCCCGAAACGGCACGCGTGCTGCGCGACCCGCAGGGTGCGGCGAACGAGCTCACGGTGCCGTTGAGCCAGGTGAAAGTCGGCGATTGGGTCGTGGTGCGTGCCGGTGAGCGTGTGCCGGTCGATGGTGAGATTCGCGATGGCGCAAGCCAGCTCGACGAATCGTTGCTGACCGGTGAACCGCTGCCCGTCGACAAAACGGCCGGTGACAAGGTCGTTGGCGGCTCGATCAACGGGGCGGGAACGTTACGGGTAGAGACGACGGCCGTGGGTGCCGATACGGCGCTGGCCCGGATCATCCGCATGGTCGAAGACGCGCAGGCTGGCAAGGCGCCGATCCAACGTGCGGTTGACCGAGTGGCGGCAATCTTCGTGCCGGTGGTGGTGCTCATTGCGATCGCGACGGTCATCGTCGGCTGGGCGCTGGGAATTGGCCTTGAGGCGGCGCTGCTTAACGCGGTGGCGGTGCTGGTCATAGCCTGCCCGTGTGCGCTGGGACTGGCGACGCCCGCCGCAATCATGGTGGGCACGGGGGCGGCGGCTCGGCAGGGCATCCTCATCAAGGATGCCGAGGCGCTCGAACTGGCACACCGTATAAACGTTGTCGCTTTCGACAAGACGGGAACGCTGACGGAAGGCAAGCCAAGTCTGGTGGCCCATCTGCCCGCGCAAGGAACGCACGCCGAGACGTTATTACGTTGGGCTGCTGCGGTGCAGTCCGGCAGTTCGCATCCGCTGGCCAAGGCGGTGACGGTGGCAGCGGAGGAGGCCGGGCTGGGGAGGACAATTCCGGCGGCCTCCGACATTGCTGCGTTGCCCGGCAGAGGGATGCGGGCATGTGTCGAGGAAACCGGTGAGATGGCCGGTATCCATCGATTGCAGTTGGGCAATGCCCGTTTGCTCGACGAACTGGGTGTCTCGCAGGGGGCATTGGCCGAGGACGCCGAGCGGTTGGCGGCGGAGGGGCGTACTGTCTCGTGGCTGGTAGAGACCGGAGAAGAGGGCGCGGGCACGGATAGGGGTGCGGTGCGCTTGCTCGGGTTGTTGGCGTTCGGTGACGCGCTCAAAGTCACAGCGCGCCCGGCCATCGAACGATTGCATGCCCTCGGGGTGCGCTGCGTAATGGTCACGGGGGATAACGCTGGCAGCGCCAAGGCTGTCGCCGATGCGTTGGGGCTCGACGAAATTCACGCAAACGTGTTGCCGGAGCACAAGGCGGAGGTGATTGCGCAACTCAAGCGCAATGGCGCGGTCGTAGCCATGGTGGGTGATGGCATCAACGATGCTCCTGCGCTTGCCGCGGCCGACGTCGGCATCGCAATGGGGTCTGGCACCGACGTCGCTATGCAAACCGCAGGCATTACGCTGATGCGTGGCGACCCGCTACGCGTTGCCGACGCCATCGATGTTTCCCGCCGCACCTGGTCGAAGATTCGTCAGAACCTGTTCTGGGCGTTCGCTTACAACGTGATCGGGATTCCGCTGGCGGGCTTCGGGCTGTTGAGCCCGGTGATTGCGGGGGCGGCAATGGCGCTCAGCAGTGTCAGTGTGGTGAGCAATGCGTTGCTGCTGCGCCGGTGGCGTCCGGCGGCGGCAAAAGAGGTCAATGCGGGGGCTGTCGATGCTATAGACGGGGCTCGTCGCGTCGGTGTCTGAGGGAGGTTTGCCCCGACACAAGGTGAACGGCGCATAATGAAACGATCAGGGGTGACATACGGGCAGGGTTTGGCCGGTATGTCGCCTGATTTCCATCTGGCTTGAAAATCGCCGAAAGCGGCATCATCTGGGTGATATCGTCTGTCTTTTGGCGTGGAGTCAATGCTGCCGAATATGAATAGTCTGCATATCGCGAGTTACAACATCCATAAGGGCTTTTCCGTTTTCAACCGATTGCGTGTTCACGAGTTGCGTGCAGGGTTGGAGGGACTCGCGCCGGATCTCGTCTTCCTTCAGGAAGTGCAGGGCATGCATCAACGGCATGCGATGCGTCACCGCAACTGGCCGATACAGCCACAGCACGAGTTTCTGGCGCAGGGCATGTGGCACGATCATGCTTATGGACGCAATGTCGTTTATGAGCACGGGCACCACGGTAACGCGATTTTGAGTCGTTATCCAATCGTCAGATCGGACAACCACGACATCACGACCTATAGTTTCGAGAAGCGCGGCATGCTCCATTGCGAAATTGCCGTGCCGGGCCTCGCACAGCCGCTGCATTGTCTGTGTGTGCATTTATCGTTGGCAGGGCAAGGCCGTCGCCGTCAGTTCGAGATGTTGACGGAGCGCGTTGCGGAGGCGATTCCCGCAGAGGCGCCATTGATCATCGCGGGTGATTTTAACGACTGGAGCAATCAGGCAGATCGGCTGCTGGCGGAAAAACTGGCGCTGACCGAGGTGTTTCAGAGCAGTGTGGGACGTCCTGCCCGTAGTTTTCCAAGCGGATTGCCGCTTTTACGACTTGACCGCATTTACGCGCGCGGCTTTCATATCGAAGGGGCACAGGTGTTGCATGGGCGTCCCTGGTCACGGATTTCGGATCACGCGCCGATCAGCGCCCACCTTGTGCTGTCGGACGACGACAAGTCGATGAACGGTTCTTCCACCCCGTCGTTCAACCCTCGTTCCCCCCAGTGAGGTAGTCATGAACATCGGACAAGCGGCACAGGCCAGTGGCGTGACGGCCAAAATGATCCGGTACTACGAGAGTATCGGCCTGATGCCTCCGAGCCCTCGCTCCGAGGCAGGTTACCGGCGATATGGCGAGCAGGATCTTCATCTGCTTCGCTTCATTCGTCAGTCGAGACGCTTGGGTTTCGGGATCGACCAGATTCGGCAATTGCTGGCGCTGTGGCAGGATCGTGGCCGTTCCAGCGCGCAAGTGAAGGCGCTTGCGCAATCTCACGTCGACGAGCTCAATCAGCGAATTGGCGAGTTAGTGGCCATGCGGGACACACTCTCGCATCTCGCCATGCATTGCCACGGCGACGACCGCCCTGACTGCCCGATATTGGAAGGTATCGCTGCTGCGGCGCTTCCCGATGGCGCAAGGAATCAAACCGTGAGTTCCGGGGGCAGTCCGGCACAGCAAGCCGCTGCTACGGGTGCCATGGGCGTTGAAGCGCCAGCATCGACAGGCAACGCGGTCGGTGAGGGCGAAGAGCCGGTTCGCCAAATTCCCCAGGGATAACGTCCGAGGGATCTCGGCAACGGGGACGCCTAAATCTCATATGACGCGCCGCAGCAGCGGCGCTTTTTTTTACTTTACGAATTTTGACGTGAGCCTGCGACAGTGCGTCGCAGCCGGGTGTTGCAGCATGCTGACAACTCTCTATGTATTTGATTTATATGAAATTTATTTGGAATGGATCGCATTCGAAGCAAGTCTCTAGCAGATTTTTCGTGGTTTTCACATATAGGGGCTAACCCTTAACGGGAAAACCCTATATAATGCGAAGCACTGCTGCGATGCAGCACACTAAATGAATTGGAGAAACGTCATGTTTGCCGCCCTGTTTGAAGTCGTAAACACTTGGTTTGAAACTGCTGAACGTCGTCGTCGTGAAGCGTTCCTGGCTGAGTCGAAGGACATCATTGAGCTGGAACAACGTATCCGCGCGCTCGAAACCGCCGGTTACTAAGTTGTTCGTAAGCTGTCTGTAGGAAGTTCCTCCGGACGAACGGTCGTCGCTGGCGCAATCAGGCAAGTCGATCGTCACAACGGGCGATCCCCGTCATCGATGTGATGACGTGCGACGGCGCCCAACCGTCAGTCCGGATGCCAATCTCCGCTGTGCTCAGGATTGGTTTGCGCAAGCCCGCCACTTTGGCGGGCTTTGTCGTTTACGCGCGAAATGGGATGTCGCCCTATGTATCCCCTGGCGAAATTGGCATCGAGTCATTCCCTGACATTCTCCGACGCCGGGCGTGCCGCATGGTGTTGCTGTTCATGGCGACGATTTCTGAGACGTCTTCCTAATCAGCACCCCGACGACGGAAGATGCAGTCGGCCGTCGCGCCCCGGATCTGTTCGCAGGCCGGGGCGTTTTTTCATCGGCGCGGATCGTCGATCGTCTACTTCTCGATGGTGAATTCGGTAGCGATCGCGGCACCATTGGCAAGCGAAGTCACGCCGTAGTACTTGTCGCCGACCTTGAACATGAAACGGCACCAGTTCTCGGTGAGCGCTCGCCATTCCAGGTTCACACAGTACGACCCGTTATCGTTGACCGACCAAGTGCCGGTCGCGTGGGCGACCTGAACCAGACGTCCCCCCGATCCGAGATTGCCCTTGTTGTCGCTCGTGGCATTGAGCGAGCCATTGGTTTCGTTGACCCATTTTCGTGTACTGCCGTTGCCGATGACGTTAGTGATGTGGGCGCCCGGCATCAGTGAACGCAAGTCGTCAACGCTGAGTTGCTGGCCGTTGGCGTTCTTGAGGTCGGACAGGTGCATCGGGTCGGCGTACACGAGCGACGACAGCGCGAGCAGGCCGACGGCGATGAAGGCGGTGAGGGGGGAAGCGAAGCGGGGAACCATGATGACTCCTGAACGTAGCTCAACTCACGTCCGGCGCGCGTATGCGTCGCCTGACGTTGTCGTTCCGTGCTCGGGGCACGGTGTCGCTATCGGTCCGGGTCTTGCGTAGTGATGCGTTACCACTATAGGCGACGTGCCGACATCTGCACAGTCTGGTGCACCCCGGACATGCGGCCTGTCGGCGACCGCATGAATCCAGGGTGCTGGAGCCTACCTCAATCGGTGCCGTACTTCGGCGAACGCGGGCCGTAGAGCAGGCCGTTGGCGCGCCCTGCAGAGAGCAGGCGCGCATTGGCTGTGCCCGCGACCGTGTAACCGGCGTTCGACACACTGTTCACGATCTGCTTGACTGCCGCCGTGATCAGCATGCCGATCAGGCCGCCGCCGCTGTTGTTGTTGCCTTCGTTGTTCGAGGCGCTGGCCGCACCACTCCACAACTTGGCGCCGTTGCGAAGATCGATGAGTTCGGCCGAGACCGTCACCACCGTGGCGCTGTCTAACACCATGTACTTCGTACCGTACTGCGAGATCTTGATGTAGAGCGCAGCGTCGGCACCGAAGATCTCACGCAGTTTGGCCGGGCTCACCTGATGGATGTCACCGGCGACCGTCAGTCCGTTCTGACGGAACGATTCGTCGACCAATGTCACCGGCATCACGTAGTAGCCCGCCTCGCCCAGCGGTACCGTCACCTGCGACAGCACACTGTAAGTCGCGTCGATGTCGGGCGATTCGTTCAGCGGCGGCAACACCAGAATCGACTTGGGCTTGCTTTCCTTGAAGGCGGTGTAGTCGTACGGCTTGGGCTGATGCACCGCGCAACCGGTCATCACGGCTGCCAGTGCCGCTACTGCCATCCATTTACAGAGTCGCACCATCATTGTTTGGCCTCCGTGGTCTTGTTCTTGAGGAGAAAGTCGATGTAACCAGCCGATTCGGGAAACAACTGTTTCTCGGTCTGAAATTCCTCGACCATCTTGTCGGACTTGCCCACAGAGCCATAGAGCAGGCCGAGGTGGGCGTGAAAGCCCGGAGGCGCAGCGTTATTGCTGGCTTTGATCTTCTCGAGATCGCGCTCGAGCACAATGATCTGCGCTTCCTTCGATTCGCCCTTGAAGTATTCGTAGACTTGCGGCTGATAGCTTTCCCAGTCGTACAGGGGCTTGGGTGGCGTGGCGCAGCCAGTGAGCAGTGCGCCACCGACGATGGCCGCCATGGCGGCGCGGCCGGATAGAAACTTGCGATTCATGGCGAGAGATATCCTGACAGGCATGCAGCAGCGGGCGAACGCGTGCCCGCACTGACGTGCGAAACCGAACGCGTTGCGCGCGACACACTGCGGCATGCAGCAATAGTGAGTGGGTGAGCTTACTTGCCGGGCTTCCAGGCACCGCTTTCGATGCCGGCGACCAGATTGTTGACGGCTTCGCGCATCGCGAGGTCAAGCACCTTGCCGTTGAGCGTCGAGTCATAGCCCGCAGTGCCGCCGAAGCCGATCACTTCGCGGTTCGACAGCGCAAACTCACCCGCGCCACCGCTCGAATAGACGACTTCCGACGTAGCAATGTCGACCACGTTCAGGTTGACCTTGGCGTAAGCGACCTGCTCGCGGCCCCGGCCGAGAATACCGAAGAGTTGCTTGTCGCCCACTTCCTTGCGACCGAACTCGACAACGTCGCCGGTGATCACGTAGTCGGCACCCTTGAGCGTTTGCTGGGTCTTCTTGATATCGGCTTCCTGACGGATCTCGGCCATGTTGTCGCGGTCGAGCACGTTGAAGCGATTGGTTTGTTGCAGATGCGTAATCAGGATCGTCTTGGCCTGGCTGCCGAGTCGGTCGACGTTATCGGAAAAAACGCCACGCATGTACGCAGAACGGTTGTCGAACTTGCCGACAGCGATCGGCGTGCGTACCCCCACGTACGGACGGCTGGCACTTTCCACCTTGGCGACTTGCATGGTGCGCGAGCTTTCGGTGGCGCAACCGCCAAGCACGCCGACGGCGACCATGGCGGCGCTGAGCAGCGCAATGCTGGACTTGCTTTTCTGCACGGTGATACCCCTGTATGTGTTATGACCCGGCAGGCGATGCGTGGTGGCGTCGCACTGTCACGAGCCTCTGATCTCTTCCCGATTCGTAGTGCTTTACTGTTTTTCGTTCGGGCAAGGGGAGCGATCTTAGCACGCTCTTTTTGCGAGTTGATACCCCGTAATACGAGGCATACGCTCGCTGCGCTAAGCAGCGAGCGGCGCTTGGCGATTCACTCGCACAGTATTCCCCTCATGTTTTTGACAGGAGTTGCCATGGCCGACAGCGACGCTTGCCCGCTGCCGCCTCGCGGCTTTAGTCGAGTCCGAAAATCAGCAACAGGTTGGTACCGGTGATGACGGCGAAGAGGACCCATGCAAACACTTGCGTGGGACGTCCGATGGTGTCGCCGTTCATCACGCGTGGGTCGCTGACCGAGCGGATCAGCGGCCACATGGCGAACGGCAGTTGCAGGCTGAGCAGCACCTGACTCCATACGAGCAACTTGCCGACGGCACCGTCGCCCAGCCACAGCACGCCGATCAGCGCAGGCACGAGTGCGAGTCCTCGGGTAATCAGGCGGCGCTGGTAGCAGGGGATCTTCATTTTCAGAAAGCCATCCATGATGACTTGCCCGGCGATGGTGCCGGTGAGCGTCGAGCTTTGCCCGGATGCCAGCAAGGCGATACCGAACAGGAACGCAGCCGCACTGCCCGCAATCGGTGTGATGAGCAGATACGCCTGCTCGATATCGGTGACGTTGGTCTGGCCGCTGGCGTGAAATACCGAACCGGCAAGAATCAGAATGGCCGCATTCACGCCCATGGCGATCACCAGCGAGACCCAGGTGTCGATGCGAACCAGCATGAGGGTATCGCGCACATCGCCGCGCTTGCCCCCGACCACGCGCCGCGTCTGCACGACGGAGGAGTGCAGGTAGAGGTTGTGGGGCATGATCGTGGCGCCGACGATACCGAGCGCCAGCACGATGGCGTCGCGCCGGTCGTGGCTGGGGGCGCCGGGCACGAGGCCCGCGGCCACGGCATGCCAGTCGGGCGGCACCATCGCTACCTGCGCCACAAAGCAGAACGCCATTGTGCCGATCAGCCCGAAGACGATGGCTTCGATCTGCCGAAAGCCTTTGCCCTGCAACCCGAGCACGATCATCGTGTCGAGCGCGGTGAGTACGATGCCCCAGGCGATCGGCACGCCCAGCAGCAGTTTGAACGCGAGTGCGCAGCCGAGGACTTCGGCGATATCGCAGGCGATGATCGAGATCTCGGCGGTGATCCATTGCACGAGGCGTCCCGCGCGGCCATAGCGGTCGTAGCTCGCCTGCGCGAGGTCGCGTCCGGCCACCAGACCCAGCCGGGCGGCAAGCATCTGCAGAAAGATGGCTGCGAGGCTCGAGAGCGCGACCACCCAAAGCAGCGAGTAGCCGAATTGCGATCCGGCCTGAATGTCCGTCGCCCAGTTGCCGGGGTCCATGTAACCGATCGCGACGAGCAGTCCGGGACCGGCGAAGCGTTTGAGCTTGATCCAGCGCGATTCGCGCGCGTCGATGACGATGCTGCCCTTGACCTCGGAGGGGCAGAAGGGCGCGGTGGCTGTGGTTGGCAGAGGCATGGGGGGAGGGAATTCGTCCAATGGCGTCAACGTTATCCGGGCCGGCGTTCGCTCGCAAGCCTGATTCAAGATCATGACGCCAGGCGTTGCATAGATAGCGCAAAAACAGAATGCAGGCTGCTATACTGTACATTCATACAGTATTTTGGTTGAGCAATGACCTTGCCGCTTTCCTCTTTGCCTGCCGGGCTTTGGCGCGCCAGTGAGCTGGCGCGTTGCCAACGTGCTGGTCACACCACGGGCTTTGCCGCGCTCGACGCCGAGTTGCCCGGCGCCGGGTGGCCGCATGGCGCGGTAACGGAATTGTTGAGCGAGCGTCCGGGCATTGGCGAATGGCGGTTGCTGGCGCCGGTGTTGCGCGATCTGACTCAGGCGGGGCAGCCGGTGATGGTGGTTGCGCCGCCGATGCTGCCGTATGCCCCGGCGCTGGCAGGCTGGGGAATCGACCTGCGCTGGCTCAGTGTCGTGATGCGTCCGCCTTGTCAGACACGTTCGCGTCCGGTGGCAGGGACACGCGGTGGACGCGGCGGGCGCGGCGGGCGCAGCGTGACGGCCGAGGATCGGGACATGCTCTGGTGTGCCGAGCAGGCGCTCAAAAGCGCGTGCTGCGGTGCGGTGCTGACCTGGCTTCCTGCCGCAACGCCGGAGCAGATCCGGCGGCTTCAGGTCGCGGCGGGTGGCGGCGAGACGCTGACCTGGGTGATACGCAGACCCGCCGCCGCGGCCACGGCGTCGGCGGCGCCGCTGAGGTTGGGGCTGAGCGTCGGGGAAGGGAGCCGCCTCGGCGTGCAGTTTCACAAGCGTCGCGGACCGCCTCGTCTTGAGCCGCTCTGGTTGACGTTGCCAGCGCCCTATACGCGTGCCCCACAACCGGTGACGGGAATTGCCGACGATGAGCGGCCGATGCTTGTCAGGCCCGATCCGGCCCCTTCGATCGCACCGTCCACGGTGTCTTTGGTTTCTGCTTCCGGAGTCTCGCATGGCTTGCTGGATCGCCCTGCATCTGCCATATCTGGCGCTCGAGATCGCCTCTCCGCGCACGCTGGCTGACGCGTCGACCCACGGGCAGGCCGACACAACGGTCGTGCTCGCGCAGTCGCGTGTGTGGCAGGCGAGTGAAGCGGCGCAGGCTGCGGGGGTAAAACCGGGCATGCGTCGTGGCGGCGTGCTGGCGTTGCTACCACAAGCGAGATTTCACGATCGCGACGAGGCCGCCGAGACCGTAGCACTGGAAGCGCTGGCGCTGGCGTTGCTGCGTTTCGGGCCGGATGTTGCCATCGCTGCGCCGCAATGTGTGTTGATCGACGCAGCACCGAGCCTGCGCCTGTTCGGCGGTCTGGCATCGTTGGTGGCGCAGGTGCTCGAGAGTGCCGAGGCACTGGGGCATCGTGCGTCGCTGGGCATTGCCGCTACGGCCAGCGCAGCGGTGCTTCTCGCACTGGCCGGCGAATGGGCCTTGCCGACGCCGCCAGGGCGAATGCCCCTTCCGATACCGATGCCGGCCACGGCACCCATACCGACGCCGACGCCCATACCCATACCCACTCCGGCCGATCTCCCGCAACAACTCGACTCACTTTCGGTGACGTTATTGGCCGAGGCACAGCCGTGGCTCGACTGGCTTGCACAAATCGGCTGTGCGACGTTGGGCGAATTGCGTGCGCTGCCCGCGGCGGGCGTACGTCGCCGCTGTGGCGCCGATCTTCCCGCCGCACTCTCCCGGGCCTACGGCGAGGCGCCTGAGTCACCCCATTGGTATCGCGCACCGCCACACTTCGAGGCGGTGCTGCCGCTGCCATCGCTCACCCATGACATCGACGTGTTGCTCTTCGGCCTGCGCCGTTTGCTTGCGCAACTCACGGGGTGGCTGTCCGCAGGGCAACTGGCCACGCGCGCGCTCACGCTGGTACTCGAGCACGAGCCGCTAGGGCGGCAAACGCTGGCGCCGACGCGCTTCGACATCCGCCTCGCCGAAGCGAGTGCCGCGCCTGCACACTTGTTGTCGCTGTGCAAGGAACGGCTCGCCCGCTCGCCGTTAGTCGCCCCGGTGCTGACCTTGCGTCTCGACATCACGCAAACGGCCCCGCACGTTCCGCAAAGTGGCTCGCTGCTGCCCGAGCCGGGACGCGCCCGGCAGGATTTTGTGCAACTGTTGGAGCGCGTGGCGGCACGTCTGGGCGACGAGCATGTACGGCGTTTGCAGGTGCGTGGCGATCACAGGCCCGAGGCGGCGTTCGTCAGCGTGCCGTATGGGACGCCCGCGCGCGCGACACAGAGCGCCGATGGCAAGACACCCGGTACGAGCCGTCATTTGCCGGATGGCGAGCGGCCGTTGCCGCCGCGTCCGGCGTGGCTGCTCGATACGCCGCAGCGGCTCAGCGTGCAGCAGGAGCGACCGTGGCGGCAGGGGCCGTTGCAACTGCTGAGTGGCCCGGAGCGTATCGAAGCCGGCTGGTGGGAGCCGGGCACCGTCACGCGCGACTATTTCATTGCAGCCGATACCGAGGGGGCATTGCTGTGGGTGTTTCGTGAGCGTCCCGTGAAAGGGGCGGACGCCGCGTGGTATTTGCATGGCCTGTTCGGCTGAGCCCATCGATTCCCGGTCTTATGAATTTCGACGATTTCCTGCCATGGCAAGGCCCGACCGAAGGGCTGGCCGCCAACGACGAGAGTGCCGAACCGGCAGACCCGCGCGCGGCCGATGACGGCAGCCTGCCCGCGTATGCCGAATTGCACTGTTTGTCAAACTTCTCGTTTCAGCGCGGGGCGTCGCACCCGGAGGAGCTGATCGCGCGTGCGGCGTATCTCGGTTACACCGCGCTGGCGATCACCGACGAGTGTTCGCTTGCCGGCGTGGTTCGCGCATTGGCCGAAGGGGTCAAGCATTCCGCCGTGTCGCTGATCGTGGGCAGCGAGTTTCGTCTGACGCCGGAGCGCGAAGCCGACACGCTTGGCATGGTGCATCTGGTTGCGCTGGCGCAGCATCGCGAAGGCTACGGCAATCTCTCCGAGATGATTACGCTCGGCCGCATGCGTGGTCCGAAGCGGAGTTATCGTTTGCATACCCGGGACTTCAGCGCACCGGCGAGCGAGCAGGCGCATTTGCGAGGGCTGCCGGGGTGCCTGATGATTCTGGTGCCGGATGCCGACGCGAGTCATGAGCGCACCCTCGCGCAAACCCGCTGGGCGGCGCAAACCTTTGGCGAAGGGCGTGTGTGGCTGGCGCTGGAGCGCCGTCATCGTGCCGACGACGAAGCGCATCTGGCTCGCTTGCGTGCAATTTCCGCCGAGTGCGGCGTGCCGCTCGTCGCTACCGGTCATGTCCTCATGCATGTGCGCTCGCGCAAGCCGTTGCAGGACACACTGACCGCCATCGGGTTGGGCAAGCCGGTGCAAGCGTGCGGGCTGGCGCTTGCGGCCAATGCAGAGCAGCATCTGCGCACGCGGCTGCGGCTCGCGTGGCTTTACCCCTCCGATACGCTGGCCGAGACAGTGGCGATCGCTTCGCGGTGCCATTTCGATCTGCGCAGTCTGCGTTACGAGTATCCGGAAGAGTTGGTGCCTGCCGGTCACACGCCGGTGACGTATTTGCGGCAGGAGGTCGAGGCGGGGGCGAAGCAACGCTATCCGAACGGGCTGCCGCAGAAAGTGCGCGATCTTATCGAGGACGAACTGACACTCATTGGCGATCTCGAATACGAGCCGTATTTCCTGACGGTCTACGACATCGTGCGTTACGCCCGCAGTCAGAACATTCTGTGTCAGGGGCGCGGGTCGGCAGCGAATTCGGCGGTGTGCTATTGCCTTGGCATTACGGCAGTCAATCCTGACGAAGTGCAGTTGCTGTTCGGACGTTTCCTGTCCCGGGAGCGCAAGGAGCCGCCCGATATCGACGTGGACTTCGAGCATCAGCGGCGCGAAGAGGTGATCCAGTACATCTACAGGAAATACGGCACCGATCGTGCGGCGCTTGCCGCAACGGTGATCTCGTATCGCATGCGCAGTGCGGTGCGCGACACGGGACGCGCGCTGGGCATCGATCTGTCGATCGTCGAGCAGATTGCGCAGAGCCAGCAATGGTGGGATGGCCGGGAGAATCTGCTCGCGCGCATGGCGGCACAGGGGTTGTCGCCCGATGCGCCGACCACGCAGTTATGGGCCGATCTGGTGGCGCGACTGATCGGCTTTCCCCGGCATTTGTCGCAGCATGTGGGCGGCTTCGTGATTTCTCGCGACAGGCTCTCGCGGCTTGTGCCGATCGCGCCGGCGGCGATGGAAGATCGTTACGTCATTCAATGGGACAAGGACGATATCGAGACTCTCAAGCTGCTCAAGGTCGACGTGCTGGCGCTCGGCATGCTGAGTGCGTTGCGCCGCACACTCGATCTGCTTGGCGAGTGGCGCGGTGCGCCGATGGAACTTGCCGACATTCCACGGGACGATCCGGCGACATACGGCATGATTCGTCGTGCCGACACGATTGGCGTGTTCCAGATTGAGTCGCGAGCACAAATGAGCATGTTGCCGCGTCTGAAGCCGGACAAGTTCTACGATCTGGTGATTGAAGTGGCGATTGTGCGGCCGGGGCCGATTCAGGGCGGTATGGTGCATCCGTATCTGCGTCGCAAGCAGGGCAAAGAGGAAGTGATTTATCCGCGCGAGGAAATCAAGGCCGCACTTGAGCGCACGCTCGGTGTGCCGATTTTTCAGGAACAGGTGATGCAGATCGCGATGATTGCTGCCGATTTCACGCCGGGCGATGCCGATCAGTTGCGCCGGTCGATGGCCGCGTGGAAGCGCAAGGGGGGGCTGGAGAAATTCCAGACCCGCATCATCAGCGGCATGCTGAAGAACGGTTATCCGCAGGCGTTTGCCGAGGCGATCTGCCGGCAGATCGAGGGCTTTGGCGAGTACGGTTTTCCCGAAAGTCATGCGGCGAGCTTTGCGTTGCTGGCCTACGCGAGTGCGTGGCTCAAGTGCCATGCGCCTGAGATGTTCCTTTGTGGGTTGCTCAACAGTTTGCCGATGGGGTTCTATTCGGCGTCGCAATTGGTGCAGGACGCGCGGCGGCATCGCGTCGAGGTGCGCGCCATCGATGTCTGTGTGAGCGACGTGGAGTCGCGCCCCGAGGCGCGGACCGGGCGGTATGGCAATGCGCGCCGGCCGGCAGTGCGGCTGGGGCTGTCGCTGGTTCGGGGCTTGTCCGACGAGGGCGCGCGGGCAATCGAGCGCGCGCGCCGGCAACGGCCGTTCACCGACATTGACGATTTGACGGCGCGCGCGACATTGTCGCGACGCGATCTCGACGCACTCGCCGCCGCCGACGCGCTATCGGCGTTGCTGGGTGGGCGACGTCAGGCGCGCTGGACGGTTGCGGCGTGGCAGCCGCCCACACCGCTGCTGGGGGCGACGGCGCTGCGCGATGCGGTGCCGGGCAGCCGCGACGAGCAGGTGTCATTGCCGCCGATGCCCGAGGGGCAGGACATCGTGGCCGATTACGCGAGCACGGGGCTGACGCTGCGTCGCCACCCGTTGCTGCTGTTGCGGGAGAAGCTCACGAGAATGCGGGTAATGACGGCGAAGGAATTACAGTCCGAGGGCGTGAACGGACATCGGGTGCGCACGGTAGGTATCGTGACAGGGCGGCAACGGCCGGGCACGGCCAACGGCACGGTCTTCGTGTCGCTGGAAGACGAGACGGGCGTCATCAACGTGATCGTCTGGCCCGATCTGGTCGAGTCGCAGCGCAAGGCGTTGCTGGCTGCATCCTTATTGGGGGTGGAAGGTGTCTGGCAACGCGAGGCGCGTGTGACCCATCTGGTCGCCCATCGTCTGGTCGATCTCTCGCCGATGCTGGGCGAACTCGCGGTTTCGAGCCGGAACTTTCACTGAGAAGATTGTGCGTAAGCCGCCCGTCGCACAGCACGTGGGCCGGAGCCTGGATGCTCCGGCCCACGTGTCATTGCCGCATCAATGCGCGGCGTCGGCTTGCTTGCCGGCTTCCTGTGCCAGTGCGCTCGCTTCTTCCTCGCTGCGCAAGCCGTTGAAGTGGGCGTTGAGCAGCACTGCGCTAATCGATGCAAGCAGAATGCCGCTATGGAAGAACGGGGCAAGCGCGTGCGGCAGCTTCATGAAGAATTTGTCCGACGCCACCGGGATCATCCCCACGCCAATGCTGATCGCAATGATGTACAGGTTGTAGCGATTCTTCGAGAGATCCACCGTCGAGAGAATCTTCACGCCTGTGGCGGTGACCATGCCGAACATCACGATTCCCGCGCCGCCCAGCACGAACTGCGGCACCGACGCCACCACGTGCGCCACCTTCGGAAACATGCCCAGCACGATCAGGATCAGGCCGCCCATCGCACACACCCAGCGGCTCTTCACGCCGGTCACGCCGACCAGCCCCACGTTCTGCGAAAACGAGGTGTACGGGAACGTGTTGAAGATGCCGCCGATCACCGTGCCCAGCCCATCGACACGCAAACCGCGCACCAGCGTCTTCTGATCGACCGGACGTCCGACGATATCGCCCACCGCGAGGAACATGCCGGTCGACTCGATGAACGTCACGAGCATGACCAGCGTCATCGTTGCAATGGCGATCGGATCGAAGCGCGGTGCACCGAAATGGAACGGCATGACGAATCCAAACCACGGGGCTTCTGATACGCCCGCAAACGACACTTTGCCTAAGGCAATCGCCACGAGCGTACCGAACAGAATGCCCAGCAGCACCGCGATGTTGGAAAAGAAGCCGCGCACGTATTTGGTAATGAACAGGATGCACAGCAAGACCGCGAACGATACCCCCAGATAGACCGGGTTGCCGTAGTCGGGATTGCCGAACCCCCCCGCCGCCCAGTTGATGCCCACGCCCATGAGCGAGATGCCGATCACCGTGATGACGGTTCCCGTAACCACCGGCGGAAACAGTCGCAATAGCTTCCCGATGAACGGTGCGATCAGAATGCCGATGACTCCGGCCGCAATCGTCGCGCCGTAGATGTCGAGCAGCCCGAGATCCGGGTTCGTGCCGATGGCGATCATCGGGGTGACGGCGGTGAATGTCACCCCCATCATGATCGGCAGACGCAAGCCGAAGATCCAGAGACCGAGTGTCTGGATCAGCGTGGCGATACCGCAGGCAAAGAGATCGGCGTTGATCAGGAAGGCGATCTGATCGACCGACATCTTGAGCGCGCCGCCCACGATCAGCGGCACCGCTACCGCCCCCGCATACATCACCAGCACGTGTTGCAATCCCAGCGTGAACAACTTGGGGAGCGGCAGGCGCTCGTCGACCGGATGCACCGGTACTGCGGCAGATTGCGTCATGTCTTCTCCTGATCCGACGGTACGATTTGATTTACATGGCGAAACCGAGCGTAAATTTTTTACCGGGGCGCAGCGAGTGCAGTCAAAAAGCCGCCGAGTCGACGGGGGCGCTACCGGGAGCTGCAACCGGCGCGCCGTCATGGCGGAAAACTGCGGTATGGCGACATGTTACGCCGGGCCGTGCGGCCGTGGCCCAATCTCGCGAGAGCCTTATGCCATATAGCGGGAATGCCTCAGGAGAGCCGTGAGTGAGACGTCGAGGACAATGACCCGCCGCGCCGGAATCGTCCAGTGGATCACCGTGCACGAGCGCAAGCTGCCGAGGTCTATATCGAATCCGGAATACTAAAGATTGTATTTGGCGTATGAATCGCCGAGACACACGCGCACCGTTCGACCGCCAATGAAGGGCTTGTCATGACACGGGGACTGCGGGGAAGGCAACGAGGCGGGTCGACCGGTCGGGGAGGAATGCGGGAAGTGCCGAGCGAGGCTCGCTGGCGCGAAGGGGATATCGGGCACGGCCGAATTCGGGGCCGGCTGTCGTCGCCCAGTCGCTCGACATCGACGGCTGGACGACCCCTGACGACTCAGCGTCCGCCAGTCGTGCCGGAAGGCCGGCGGGCGAGCGAATCACCGGTATTGCCAGTGCTGGCGTTTTGCTGTGCCACGCTCTCGAGCTTGCTGGAAATCTCTTCGCCCATATGGTGCAGGAACTCCATTTCCTTCGCACCGATACCACCAGCGCACAACGCGCCACCCCAGTCACCGTAGAGCAGTGCCACGGTCTGGTTGCGCTGGCGAACCGGCAGCAGGAAAAACGACTTCACGTTCGAGAAATGCTGACGGTGCCACAGCGGAATACGCGGCACGATGCGGGGCTCGCGCGCGTTGTCGATCAGAATGGCCCGGCCGTTGGTCAGGGCCAGATGGAAGACGTCCGGCTCGAACGCTTCGGGGAATGTCAGACCCAGCAGCGGCTGCACGTCGCGTCCGATGCCGAAGCGCATCTCGAAGACCTTGCCCGCCGGCGCGCGCACGAAGGCCGCGCAATTGACGAAGCCCAGCGACTGAAGAATCGCCTCGAGCGTCAGATTGAGCAGGCCCACGGCATCGGTCTCGTCGGTGGCGGCCCGCACTTCCGAAAGCCCATCGGCCAAACGTCGCGCCGAGTCCAACGGCTTGCCCGCTGGCGGCTGACGCGTGTTCGAGGCGCCAGTACTGATCGCGATGAATTCCTGATGGCTTGTGTCGCGCGCCATCTCTTCGCCCACGGAAACCACTTCGCTGATGTCCAGCGCGAGACGGTCGGCATAGCGCTCGGCCAGCTCGGCCAGACGCTCCGGATCGGCGCCGCGCGTGAGTTCCGTCACCATCTCGTTCGACATGTTCGCCACGGCGCACAGCCAGTCGGCGTGCGAGAGCGGAGCGTCGCCCTCCAGATCGATCGGACGCATGCTCGTGGCAATCGATTCCGGCAGCCCCCACTTGCGCGCAGCGGCTTCCGCCAGTTCGGGAAACGAAATGCTCAGCACCTGTTCGCAGGCGTCGCTGTCGCTGATGCCCTGGGCGGTGGCGATGGCCTGAATTTCCGCCCATTCGTTCGGGAAGCAGTAGGTCACCAGCAGTCGCGCCACATGGTGCAGCAACGTGCAGACGACCGCTTCTTCCCCATCGCGGATACCGTTCTTCGCCGTGATGTCGCGCGCAAAGGCGCCGGCCAGCGTGGCGCGTGCGAGTTCGCGGGCCATATCGTCGCGACGGGCCGCAACCTCACCGAAACCCTCGAGCAGCTTCAGGCTCAGGGCGAGGTGACCGATCGTATCGACGCCCAGAATCATGATCGCGCGCGATACCGTCGTCACGTTGCAGCCGAAGGGCGCATACATGGCCGAGTTGGCCAGACGGATCACTTTCTGGGTGAGGGCGAAGTCGGAGAGCACCGACGACGCCAGGTCGGCCGTGCTCGTGTTCTCGCTTTGCATGGCAGACACGATGCCCGTGACCGAGCGTTGCAGCGACGGAAAGTCGCCGCGCTCGGCCATGCGCTGCCATAGTAATTCGAGCGTTTTTTCTTTGGTAAGGCTCATGGTAGCGGGGATGTCGGTCAGTGGCCGGCATCCACATTGAGACGCCCGCTCGCAAAGGCCGCCTCGAGTTCTCCCGCAGGCAGGGCTTTCGAAACCAGCCAGCCCTGGATGGAATGACAGCCGCGATCGATCAGCATCTGCCGTTGTTCTTCTGTCTCGACCCCTTCGGCGACAGCCGACAGGCCCAGCTCCCGCGCCAGCCCCAGAACGGCCGTCACGATCGTACGGTCGTTCGGTGACGTGGGCATGTCTTTCACGAAGCTGCGGTCGATCTTGAGCGCGGAGAGCGGGAACCGTTTGAGGTATCCCAGGCTCGAGTAGCCCGCGCCGAAGTCGTCGACGGCGAAACGCACGCCCAGGGTCTGCAACTCGCGCAGGACCAGATTGGCCTGCTCCGGGTCGCGCATGAGCACGCTTTCCGTAATTTCGAGCACCAGCCGGTGACCCTCCACCCCCGAGTCGGCAATCGCTTGCCACACGAGGCTGGGGAACGACGGATGGTGGAATTGCTGTGCCGAGACGTTGACCGACATGTACAGCCCGTCGAGCCGGGTGCGATCCCAGCGCGCGAGCTGCATGCAGGCGGCGCGCAATGCCCAGCCGCCCAGCAGGTTGATCAGGCCATTGGCTTCGGCCAGCGGTATGAATTCGGCCGGCGAGACCGGGCCGAGCGCCGGATGCCAGCGCATGAGCGCCTCGACACCCTTCACGTTCAGCGAAATCGGGTCGCAGATCGGTTGGTAGTGCAGGCTGAATTCGCCGTTGTGAATCGCCTCGAACATGGCCGATTCCAGCGAGAACGCCTTGCGATGCAGGTCGCCCAGATCGTCCGTATAGACGAACAGACCATTGCGGCCGCGATCCTTGGCGCAGTACATGGCCGCGTCGGCGTGCTTGATGAGCAGGCCGGCCGAATCGCCATGCTGTGGGAAGAACGACACGCCGATGCTCGTCGTGAGGTGCAGCAACTGATCGCCGACCTGGAACGGTTGCTGCACGGCAGACAGCAGACGCTTCATGATCCCGCCAAGCGCCTGTTCGTTGTCGCACCCGGGCAGAATCAGCACGAACTCGTCGCCGCCCATGCGCGCGGCCATGTCCGTCTCGCGAATCTGCGCGATCAGACGCTGGCCTGCGTCGCGCAGGAGCTGATCGCCGACATCGTGGCCGAGCGAATCGTTGACCTTCTTGAAGCCATCCAGATCGAGCAACGCGACGGCGAAATTCGGGCCGCCTTCACGGGCGTGCTGAATGGCCTCGAGGATGCACTGCTGAATGTATTGACGGTTACCCAGCCCGGTCACCGCATCGCGCACGGCCAGATCGGACAGACGCGCTTCGTTTTCCTTGAAGGCGGTGATGTCTTCGCCATGCACGATGAACGAGGCGCTCGCACCGCCGATGCGCGGCGTGTATTGTGCAATGCGCAAACGCATCCAGACACGGTCGGTCAGACCGCGCAACAGGCGTACCGTGCACTGCTGGGGACCGAGGGTCTGAGCGGCGGAGAAGGCGTCTTGCAACATCGGCACGTCTTCGATGCCGGTCAGCTCGAAGAGCGTGGCATGGTCGAGGTATTCGCGCGAATACTCAAGCAGACGCAGGGAAGCTTCGGCAATGAAAAGGAAGCGGCCGTCGGCAGCGACATGCGCCGAGAGTCCGCCGGTCAGTTCGACCAGCGCCCGGGATAGTGCGGGCGCCGGCGCCGGGGGGCTGCCCTCGGCGATGGCCGATGCCACGGTCGAAGGTTCGACCAAAGGCACGCCGGCTGGGAGTCGATCTGAACTCATTGTTGTTGTCTGTGCATGCATCACGTCGAGCGCGCTGCCGCTCATGTGCTTCCCCGTTCAGGCAAACGCGCTCATGGCCGGACAGGGGTCCGGCAGGTGTCCGATGGATTGTGGGCCATTATAGCTAAAGACGCCAGCGATTTTGGTAGCCGCAATCCTCGTTTCATGCCGCTTTCCACAGGTTTTCCCCTGTGGGTTTTTTTCTGACAAGACAATCGGGAATTTTTCCTGCATGGCCGTTGGCGTTTGGCCGATATTCGCCCCAAAACGCGCGTCATCCGGACCTTCTGCACGCCGGTACACCGTTCGGCGCGATTTTCCTGCGAGCGCCAGTCTACCCAAGCGCGAGGCACTTGCGGAGGTCACAATCGTGGATTTTTGTCATTGCGATGCAACATCGCCGCCGTCGTGACAAGGCTCGACGTCGGCGTGCCGTTCAGGGCGGCGTGTCGATGCGACTGCTAAACACTGCTAAGCGCCGACGGCCGACTCAGCCCTGGGACGGCCGCTCGTGAGCGAGCGACCATGCGATGCATGCGCGGGCCAGCGCCGCAGAGGCATCAAGACCAAAGCGCCCCAACGGGGTTTCGCAGGTGGCGAGCGCCACGGGAATTTCGGTGCAACCGAGAATCACGCGTTGTGCGCCGGCGGCCAGCAATTGTTCCATCGCCATGGCGAGCGCGTCGCCGCCGCGGCGAATGTCGCCGGCCTTCGTAAGCCGGATGCCCTCGTTCACGAGCGCTTGATGGGCGAGCGGCTCGGTCGGCTGAACAAAGCGATAGCCCAGCGCTTCAAGCCGGGGCCGGTAGACGTTGGCGTGGTGAGTGCCTTCGGTGGCCATCAGACCGATGGGGGCGCCGGGGGCGACGCAGGTGGCCAACTCACCGGCGACGGCCTCGACCACGTCGAGCACGGGCAGCCGGGTGCCGTGTCGCAACGCGTCGAGCCAGGCATGGGCGGTGTTGCAGGCAATGGCGATGCAGCCAACGCCCGATTGTTCGAGCGCGTGCACGCCGTCGAGCATGCCGTCGAGCGGCGAGGCGCCGTCGCGCAGCAGCGCTTCGGTGCGGTCGGGAATCTGGGGAACCGAGTACAGAATGAACGGGATGTGATCCTGATCGCGGCTGGCCGGATGTTGATCGACGATCTTGCGGCAAAGGTCGATGCCGGCGGCGGGGCCCATGCCGCCGAGGATGCCAAGCGTAGCGTGCGAATTCATGATGATGGCAATCAGGGGAACAGCGGAAAACCGGATCGCGCGGTGCGGGGACCGTAGCCCCCGCACAACGCACGTTCCGTCAGGATCAGTCGTATGCCTTCGTGATCGGATCCTTGAACATGGCGCGCATTTCAGGCGTCATCGGGTAGTTCATGTTCTGGTTCTTCGGCGGAACCGGTTGCGTGAACCACTTGTTGTACAGCTTCTCCATTTCGCCGGACTTTTCCATGTCGGCGATGACCGTGTTCACGACCTTGGTGAAGGCCGGGTCGTCCTTGCGCAGCATGCACGCATAGTTTTCGAACTGAAGGTTCGGGCCGACCACTTCATAGCCCTTGGCTTCGTCGGCCGGCAGCGCGGCGCGTTGGCCGTACAGCAGCGGCTCGTCCATCACGAAGGCCACGGCGCGGCCTTGCTTGACGGTCAGGAAACCATCCGAGTGTTCCTTCGTCTGAATCAGGTTGAAACCGATCTCGCCTTTTTTGCCCGACAGAATACGGTCGGCCGTGGTGCCGGCGGTCGTCGCAATGGTCTTGCCCTTCAGGCTATTCAGGTCCGTGATGCCCGAACCCGACTTGGCGATCATCTTGATCGAGTACAGGAAGATGTTGTGCGAGAAGCCCACTTGCTTCGCGCGCTCGAACGTGTGCGTGGTCGAGCCGCACTCCAGATCGATCGTGCCGTTTTGCATCAGCGCGATACGGTTCTGCGACGTGATCGGCGTTTCCGTCACTTTCAGGTTCGGCAGGTTCAGGTCTTTCTTGACTGCGTCGACGATCTTGAGCGCGATTTCCTGCGAGTAGCCGATCGTCTTGCCGGTGTTGTCCGTGTACGAGAACGGAATCGACGACTCGCGCACCCCGAGAGCGATCACGCCAGTGTCCTTGATCTTCTTGAGCGTGCCGGTCAGTTCCTGTGCGCTCGCGGTGTGCGCGAACAGGGCGGCGGCGGCGCTGACGAGCAGCAGGGGAGCAAACAGCTTCTTCATGGTCTCTGTCCTATCGGAAGTGATGGCACGGTGGTCCGCGCCGTTGGAATATCAAAAGCCAAACACACTGATACAACCCGACACTTGCTCCCGACGATCCCCGTGGGAGTGATGCCCTGAAACCCCGCGTCCTGCCTGGTCCAGCCTGGGCATTCAAGTGCTCGACCCGGGGGGACCGCTATGGTCGGCCACCCCCGATTACCCGGCCAGCCGGGCAAACCCTGCCAGGTCGACCGCGGGACGCTTGCCGTCGATGGCATCGGCAATTACGCGCGCCGCACCCATCGACAAGGTGAAACCCAATCCCCCGTGGCCCACGTTCAGCCACAGATTGCCCAGCTTGCCCGCGCGCCCGAGGATCGGGCGCCCGTGCGGTGTGGCCGGGCGCATGCCTGTCCATTCCAGCGGTGCCTGCGCGCCACCCAGCGCGGGGAACAACCCCGCCGAGAGGGAGCGCAGTGCATCGATGCGGTGCGCTGCGATCCGATAGTCGTAACCCACCAGATCGGCAATGCCCGCCACGCGCAGATGCTCGCCGAGACTGGCATAAACAACCTTGTTGTCCGCGTCGGTCACCGAGACCTGCGGTTGCGCGTCGACCGGCGCGTTGCGATACGTCAGGCTGTACCCCTTGAGCGGATACAGCGACACCGACTCGCCGACCGTGCGCAACAACGGCATGGCGGCCAGTCCGTTGGCGACGACACAGGCATCGAGCGCCACGTCGCCCGAACGCGTGCGAACGGCTTGCACGGTGTCGCCGCGCACGTCGAAGCCGGTCACTTCGCGATCAAACAGTAGCGTGCCGCCGGCATGCTCGCCAATCAGCCGCGCCAGTTCCTTGCACAGCAACTGACAATCGCCGGTACCTTCCCCCGGCGTATGAATGCCGCCCGCCAGTTCACCTGCGATCTTGCCCAGCGCGGGCTCCAGCGTGGCGCACGTCGCGGCGTCGACACGCCGTTGCGTGTAACCGAGGCCGTTAGCGAGCTCCAGCGAGCGCTCGGCGGCGGCCAGCTTGTCCGCATCGCGATACACCACGAGCTTGCCGCTCAGGCGATAGTCGAACGACACCGACTCCTTCGCCAGAAATTCCAGCATCACTTCACGGCTGTGCAGACCGAGCGATAGCAGGCGCAACGTGGAACTGGCGTTGGCCTGTGCGCTGCAATGTTTGACGAACTCGATCGACCAGCGCCAGAAGTCCGGATCGAACGACGGTTTGATGCGCAACGGCCCCGTGCGCGAGAACAGCAGCGAAGGCAGTTGCGAGAGGACGCCGGGGGCGGCGAGCGGCGACACATAGCCGTAGCTCAACTGGCCGCCGTTGGCGAAACTCGTCCCGAGGCCCGGACCGCGTCCGGCGTCGATGACGGTGACCTCATGGCCTGCGCGAAGCAACTGATACGCGCTGGCGAGGCCGACGATACCCGCCCCGATGACTCCAATATGCATGACGATGAATAACAACGAAAAACGCGAAAGAAAGCAAGGCGGAAAATATTCCCGGCAGGAGGACGGGGGGCCTCGCGGCGGGCTTTCTACACCCCCTTTGCTACGCAGTGTAGAGCGAGAAAATTCGGTAACCTATGCGGATTTGAGGCAGCATATGTCTTTTGGCTATAGGGTCGGACTTGCTGCCGATCCATCATCTGAGGCAGGGGGACGACGTCAGGCATGAAATTGCGGCATATCGAGACGTTTCGCGCAGTCGTGCTGACCGGCTCGGCCAGCGGCGCGGCGCAATTGCTCAACGTATCGCAACCCGTCGTCTCGCGCGTGTTGCAGCACGCCGAGCAGCAACTGGGCTTCAAGCTGTTCGATCGCATCAAGGGCCGGCTCGTGCCGACGGCCGAAGCACGCCGTCTTTATCCCGATGTCGAGCGCATCTTCAGCGATCTGGAGCGCCTGCGCACCACGTCGCGTAACCTACGCCAGCAT
The DNA here is from genome assembly GCF_001465595.2 of Pandoraea apista. NCBI lineage: Bacteria > Pseudomonadati > Pseudomonadota > Betaproteobacteria > Burkholderiales > Burkholderiaceae > Pandoraea > Pandoraea apista. Next base: position 1,853,892 of record NZ_CP013481.2, read on the forward strand.
GGCGTGGGCCATCTGCGCATCGCGGCAACGCCGAGTCTCGCGCAAAGCCTCTTGCCGGCCGCCATCGAGCGCATGCGTCGCGCGCATCCGGACGTTGTCTTCGAACTGATCACGCATCACACCACCGAGACGATTACTGCCATCCTCACATCGTCGGTCGATGTCGGCATCGTTTCTGCACCGCCGATGGCGGCCGGCATCGTGAGCCGTCCGGTGGCGCAGGGGCATATCGTGCTGGCCGTGCCCGCGTCGTGGCCGAAGCTCTCGCGTCGCGGTCCGGCAAGTGCCGACGCGCTCGCCGGGCGCGATCTCATCAAGCTGCACGACGATACGCCGCTCGGCGCGCTCATCAACGAGCGTCTCGATCAGACAGCATTGCTGCAGGACGCCGAAGTGATGGTGCAGACCTACTCGCTCGCGGCAGCGCTCGTCGAGCATGGGCTGGGCTACGCGTTGCTCGATCAGTTCACGGCGGCGAGTGCGCATGTGCAGACGCAGCGACTCTACCGGGTGGCCCCGGCCATCGAATTCCCGGTCGAGATGTTGCGGCCTGCCCATCAGCCGGAGTCCGTGCTGGCAGACACCTTGCGCCGGCATCTGGCGGACGTTGCCGGTGAACTCAGCGAGCGTGCCGAGGCTTTGTGCGAAGGCCGGGAGATCGTGCTGACCCCGGACGACGACGCCGACGTGGGTTAATGCTCCGGCACGGAGTCAGCGGCAACTCGGCTCGCTTTTCACTTCAAAGTAGGTAAATGGTTGCGCCTGAAGCTTGTCGGCGAGCGAGGGATAGTTCGCCTGCACGAAGCGCCGCGCGCCCGCCATGTCGAATTCGGTGCGCAGCCAGATCTGGCCGTCGTGGCTGTCGAGTATCAGCGTGCCGGCATAGATCACGTCGCCCCGGCGGACCTGCACCGTCGGCACCTTGCGGCCCTTGCAATAGCGGAAGCGATAACTATTGTCGGCGGGGGTGAATTCCATCGGCCCGAAACGCTCGTTGCGCATGAGCGGCGAGACGCGCATGGCCACGAAGCCGCGTGTGGGCGGGTTGCTGTTGAGGGTGCGTGTGACTTTGCCGCCGACGATACCGTTGACCGTCTGAGAGAAGGTCGAGTAATTCCACGGTCCCCAGGTGCTTTGCAGTGGCGTGTCGAGGCCGACGATGACGATGGCGTACTCGTCCAGCGTGTCTTCGGTAATGGCGGGGTTGGGCGCAATGCCCTTGGTACTGCACGCCGCCAGCCAGCCGGCGCAGAGCAATGTCAGCATTGCGAGCGTCGCTCGCCGCGCGACAGGGGAGAACCACAGGGTACGCATTGACCTCATTGCAGCCTCCATGTCGCGCATGACGCTCAGGAAACGATCCGGGTAGTGACGAACCCGGAGGGAGACAAACGTTAATCCTGCAGGAATCTTACCTTGACCTTGCGGCCCTTGACACGGCCATCCGCCAGCTTGCGCAGTGCTGTGGGGGCAATGTCACGGTCCACGGCAATATACGTGAAGTTCTCCAGCACGTTGATCTTGCCGATCTGGGCCGCGGCAAAACCGGCCTCGCCGGTGAGTGCGCCGAGCACGTCGCCCGGGCGGATCTTGTCTTTCTTGCCGCCCAGCATCTGGAGCGTGACCATCGGCGGCAGCAGGTGCCCGCTGCCCGACGGCGTCAGCTCCGAGAGCTTGTGCCACGGCACTTCGTGCCCCAGTGCAGCTTCGATATTACCTACGCGTCCCATCTCGTTCATGCTCGCCAGACTGAACGCCCAGCCGTCCTCGTCGGCACGGCCTGTGCGGCCGATACGGTGGACATACACCTCGGGGTCGGGTGTCACGTCGACATTGATGACCGCTTCGAGCTGTGCGATGTCCAGCCCGCGTGCGGCCACATCGGTCGCCACCAGCACCGAGCAACTGCGGTTGGCGAACTGGATCAGCACCAGATCGCGCTCGCGTTGCTCCAGATCGCCGTGCAGCATCAGCGCGTGAAAGCCCTCGGCGCGCAGCACATCGGTCAGATCGCGGCATTGTGCGCGCGTATTGCAGAACGCAATGGTGCTGACCGGGCGGAAATGGTCGAGCAGTTGCCCGACGGCGTGGAGACGTTCGTTCTCGCTCACTTCATAGAAGCGTTGGCGAATCTTGCTGGCGTCGTGCTTTTCTTCCAGACGAATCTCGCGCGGCGCGCGCAGCAGGCGCTGGGCAAGCTTGGCGATGCCTTCCGGATAGGTCGCGGAGAAGAGCAGCGTCTGGCGTGAGGCGGGGGTTTGGCGCGCGACTGTGGCGATGTCGTCGAAAAAGCCCATGTCGAGCATGCGGTCGGCTTCGTCGAGCACCAGCGTCTTGATATTGGCGAGCGAGAGCGTGCCGCGGTCGAGGTGGTCCATGATGCGGCCTGGCGTGCCGACGACCACATGGGCGCCGTGGGCGAGGCTTTCGGCCTGCGGGCGCAGCGGCGAGCCGCCGCAGAGCGTGAGGACCTTGATGTTGTCTTCGGCGCGTGCGATGCGTCGCACTTCCTGCGCGACCTGTTCGGCAAGTTCGCGTGTGGGACAGAGTACGGCGGCCTGTACGGCAAAATCCCGGGCATCGACACGCTGTAGCACGCCGAGCGAGAAGGCGGCGGTCTTGCCGCTACCGGTCTTGGCCTGCGCGATGATGTCGTGACCGGCGAGGATGTCCGGCAGAGACGCCTGCTGGATGGGCGTCATCGAGGCGTAACCGAGCCGTGCGAGGTTCTCCTGCATGGCAGGCGAGAGCGGCAGGCTCGAGAAGGGGGCGCTGTCGTTGCGCGATTCGGTGGCTTTTGAGTTCATGCGCAATTATACCGGTCGGGTCGGGCCAGTTGCCGTAAGGTCGGGGCTCAGGGTTCGCGCCGTTGCCAGTCCGGGGTCCCGGGCGTAGCATGGCTTTGCCTGTCGATGTCTCGTCCATTCCCGCTTGAGGTTGCCCATGCCCGCGAATTCGGAAGAGAAAGTCCGCCAGCACATGGCGGAAGTCGTCACGATGGCCGGGGAGCGTGCGCCAGAGGTGGCCGCGCTGTTCGAACCGTTCGTACGGCATTACTACGGTCTGGCCGACGCCGACGATGTTGTCTCGCGCAGTGTGGCCGATCTTTATGGCGCAGCGATGGCGCACTGGCAACTCGGCCAGAAGTTCGTCTCGGGCGAGCCCCGCATCCGCATTTACAACCCCACGCTCGATCAGCACGGCTGGCACTGCGGTCATACCGTCATAGAGATCGTCAACGACGACATGCCGTTCCTCGTCGATTCGGTGACGATGGAGATCAACCGGCAGGGGCTGGCCCTGCATTCCGCCTTTCACCCGGTCTACCGTATCAAGCGCGACGCGGCGGGCAAGCGTATCGCCGTGGCGCCCGGCGGTGGTCTCGTGCGCCCGGCGCCGGCGGGCGAGCGTGCCGGGGCCAGTGCCGGGAGCAACGTGGGGGCGCTACTCGCGTCGGGTACGTCGGGTACGTCCGGTGCATCCGGTGCGGCTGGCGAGGCAGGCGCAATGTCGCACACGGGCGGCGACACCACCGCCGACGGCAGCCGCTTCGAATCGTATATCCATATCGAAGTCGACCGGTTCTCCGAACCCGAGCGCATTCAGGCGTTGGCGGACGGCCTGCAACGCGCGCTTGGCGACGTGCGAGCCGCCGTTGAAGACTGGCGTGCAATGCAGGCGGCCGCTCATGCGGCCATCGAAGCCCTTTCGCAGCGTGCCGCACAAAAGGGCGTGGGTCAGCAGGAACGCGACGAGATCGACGAGGCACAGGCGTTCCTCGACTGGATGCTTGCCCGCCATTTCACCTTCCTTGGCTATCGCGACTATGAACTGGTCGAGCGAGACGGCGAGCACTACCTGCAAGGCGTAGTGGGCACCGGTCTGGGCGTGCTTCGTGAGGCGCGGCGCGACGCCGGCACGCCCGACATCACTCGTCTCTCGCCCGGCGCCATCGGCATTGTTCGGGAGAGTGCGCCGATCTTTCTGACGAAGGCGAATTCGCGCGCCAGCGTGCATCGTCCCGGTTATCTCGATTACGTGGGCGTCAAGCGTTTCGACGCGCAGGGGCGTGTGTGCGGGGAGCGGCGTTTTCTCGGGCTCTACACGTCGACCGTTTATATGGTGCCGGCCGACGAAATACCGCTGGTGCGCCGCAAGGTCGCCGAGGTGATCGGGCGTACCGGGTTCCTGCCGAATGGGCATCTGGCCAAGACGCTCGCCACCATTCTCGAACAATATCCGCGCGACGAACTGTTCCAGATCGACGTCGATCAACTGGCCGATATTGCGTTGGGCATTCTGCGATTACAGGAGCGTCAGCGCACGCGTTTGTTCGTGCGGCGTGACCGCTTCGACCGCTTTGTGTCCTGTCTGGTGTTCGTGCCGCGCGAAAAATTCAACACGGATCTGCGCGTGCGCGTGCAGAACCTGCTGCAAGCGGCCTATCACGGCACGAGCGTGGAGTTCACGCCGCAGCTCTCCGAGTCGATGCTCGCACGCATTCACATTACCGTGCGCACCGAGCCCGGGCATGTGCCCGAGGTCGATGTGAACGAACTCGAAGCCCGCATTGTCGAGACGACACGCCGCTGGCAGGACGATCTGTCCGACGCGTTGCGCGAGCAATTGGGCGAGGAGCGCGGCACGCGGGCGCTGCGGCGGTACGCGCATGCCTTCCCTGCCGGGTATCGCGAGGACTACGCCGCCCGCGTGGCGGTGCGCGACGTCGAGTTGATCGAGCCGCTGCTCAACGCGAAGCCGGCGGCGGTTGCCCAGGCGCCGGCTGCGGGCGCCACACCGCTCGCCATGCAGCTTTACCGTCCGCTGGAGGCCCCGTCCGGCACGTTGCGCTTCAAGATCTATCAGGCGAGCGAGCCGATTGCGCTCTCGCGCAGCTTGCCGATGCTTGAACACCTCGGCGTGCGGGTGAACGACGAGCGCCCTTACCGGATCGAGCCCGCCGATGCGGGAGCGGTGTGGATGCACGACTTCGGCATGACGAGTCTGGACGGTGCCGATGTCGATCTCGAGCACGCACGCGCACGTTTCGAAGATGCCTTCGCCCGCATCTGGGCGGGCGACGTCGAAAACGACGATCTCAATCGTCTGGTGTTGCAAGCCGGGCTGACGTGGCGCGAGGTGCGCATTCTCCGGGCGTACGCGAAGTACATTCGTCAGGTCGGTTCGACCTTCAGCAATGCGTACATCGAGAATGCGCTGACGGGAAATCCTTCGATTGCGGGCATGCTGGTGCGACTGTTTCTGGCGCGCTTCGATCCGGCGCTGAGTGAGGAGGCGCGCACATCGCAGGCAGAGCGCCTGCGCGCGCAGATTCATGCGGCGCTCGAAGACGTTCCCAATCTCGACGAAGACCGCATTCTGCGCCAATTCCTCGGTGTACTGGAAGCCACGCTGCGCACCAATTATTTCCAGACGGACAAGGACGGTGTCACGCAAAAGTCCTACCTGTCGTTCAAGTTCGATCCGTCGAAGGTGCCGGGGCTGCCCGAGCCGAAACCGATGTTCGAGATCTGGGTGTACTCGCCGCGAGTGGAGGGGGTGCACCTGCGCGGCGGACGCGTTGCGCGTGGCGGCCTGCGCTGGTCCGATCGGCGCGAGGACTTCCGTACCGAAGTGCTGGGTCTTGTGAAAGCGCAGATGGTGAAGAACACCGTGATCGTGCCGGTCGGCTCGAAGGGCGGCTTCGTGGTGAAGCAGCCTCCGCCGCCGGGAGATCGCGAGGCCTATCTGGCCGAAGGCGTGGCGTGTTACCAGACCTTCCTGCGCGGCCTGCTGGATCTGACCGATAATTATGTCGACGGCCAACTGGTGCCGCCGCCGAAAACGGTGCGCATCGATGGCGACGATCCGTATCTCGTGGTCGCGGCCGACAAGGGCACGGCCACGTTCTCCGATTACGCCAATGCTATCTCGGCGGAATACGGCTTCTGGCTTGGCGATGCCTTCGCGTCGGGCGGGTCGGTCGGTTACGACCACAAGAAGATGGCGATCACGGCTCGCGGGGCGTGGGAGTCGGTGAAGCGTCACTTCAGCGAGATGGGCGTCGATACCCAGTCGCAGGACTTCACGGTGGTCGGCATTGGCGACATGTCGGGCGACGTTTTCGGTAACGGCATGTTGCTCTCGAGGCACATCCGGCTCGTGGCGGCGTTCGACCATCGGCACGTCTTTCTCGATCCGAACCCCGATGCGGCGACGTCGTTTGCCGAGCGCGAGCGCATGTTCCAACTGCCGCGCTCCAGTTGGGCCGATTACGACACCCGGCTCATTTCCGAGGGCGGCGGCGTGTTTCCCCGTACGGCCAAGGCTATTGCGCTCTCGCCGCAGGTGCGCGAGCTGATCGGCACCGACGCCACCGAGTTGCCGCCGACTGACCTGTTGCGCGCGCTGCTCAAGGCGCCAGTCGATCTGCTCTATAACGGCGGCATCGGCACTTATGTGAAGGCGAGCACCGAGACGCACGCGCAAGTGGGTGATCGCGCCAACGACAGTTTGCGCGTGAACGGCGCGGAGCTACGCTGCAAAGTCGTGGCTGAGGGCGGCAACCTCGGACTGACGCAACTCGGGCGCATCGAGTACGCGCAGCACGGCGGGCGCATCAACACGGATGCCATCGACAACTCGGCGGGCGTCGATTGTTCCGATCACGAGGTCAACATCAAGATTCTGCTTGGGCTGGTGGTCACCGATGGGGAGATGACGCTCAAGCAGCGCAACACGTTGCTCGCGGAAATGACGGAAGAGGTCGGCACGCTTGTGCTGAGCGATAACTATTTGCAGACGCAGGCCTTGTCGCTGGGGCGACTGCGTGCGGCGGCGGCGCTGGATGACGACGCTCGCTTCATGCGCTATCTCGAGCGGGCGCAGCGGCTTTCTCGTGCCATCGAATTTCTGCCGGACGACGAAGCCCTCGATGCGCGCCGCGCGGCGGGGGCGGGGCTAACGTCGCCGGAGCGTGCGGTGCTCATGGCCTATAGCAAGATGTGGCTCTACGACGTGCTGCTTGCCAGCGATCTGCCCGATGCGGATTTCGTGGCCGAGGACTTGCCGTCGTATTTCCCCACGCCGTTGGCGAGCCGGTGTGGCGCGGCGATGTTACGGCATCCGCTCAAACGCGAAATTCTCGCCACGATGCACGCCAATGCGCTCGTGAACCGGGCGGGGGTGACATTTGTGCACCGGCTGAGCGAAGAGACCGGAGCGGAGCCGGCCGACGTTGTGCGGGCCAGTCTGGCGGCGCGCGGCGCCTATGGCCTCGACGCGCTGTGGCGCGAGGTCGATGCGCTCGATGCACGGGTTTCGCACGAGACGCAGGCGTCGCTCTTCACTGCCATTGCGCAGTGGCACGAGCAGGCCACATTGTGGTTCCTGCGCCGGCGTCTGACCGATGTGCCGCAAACCGTCGAGCGGTTGCGCAGTGTGCTCGATCCGATTCTGCCCACGCTCGACTCACTGGTGAGCGGCGAGGCAGCCGAGGAGGCACGCGCCAAAGCGCAAACGATGATCGACGCCGGGGTGCCGCCGCCGCTTGCGCAAACGGCGGCGGGAATCGGCGCGCGCGTTGCGCTGCTCGACATTGCCGAGGTGGCCAGCACCAGCGGGCGCGAACCGGCGCTTGCGGCGCAGGTGTACTTCGCGCTTGATGCGCCGCTTGGCTACGGCTGGTTACAGAGTGGCGTGCTGGGGTTGCCCATGCAGACGCATTGGCAGCGGCTCGCTCGCGCCACGCTGCTTGAAGAGCTGTCGGTGCTGAGGCGGCGTCTGACCGCCAGCGTGCTCGATGGCGGTACGCGACCCGATGTCGATACCGCTGCCACCGCCGCCACCGCCGCCACCGATGCGGCAGACCAGAGCCCGGCGGGCAGACTCGTCGCTGGCTGGCAGCGTGCACATGCCGAGGCGCTGACGCGCTACCACCGCGTGCTGGCCGATCAGGTGGCCGTGGGCAATGCAGACCTCGCAATGCTCTCGGTGAGTCTGAAAGCGTTGGCCGAAGTCGGGCGCTGACGGGGGGATTTGCACCACGCCGAGCGAGGTGACGCGGTTTACCTTTGTGGTGGCGGCGCGCGACCGGACACGCGCGAACGTGGCGAATCGCGCGCCGAAAACCGGCTCGCGAACATTTTTTAAGCGTTTACACAAAAGACGCGAAACGGCGTATCATCCGGGAAAACCCTAGGATTGAGTGGATCTGCGCGAATGCTTGCCCGTCGCGCCGATTGGCGCGTCCTGGGGTTTCGTCGATTCCTGATTCCCCCTGCGCAATGCCCAACGACACCTATCCCGTGAACGGACAGTTCGCCACGACGCTGCAAATCGTCTCTACCGTGTTCTTCACGTTCCTGTGCTATCTGACGATTGGTTTGCCGCTCGCGGTGCTGCCGTCGTTCGTGCATGTGGATCTGGCTTACAGCTCGGTCGTTGCCGGGTTGGCCATTAGTGTCCAGTACCTGGCGACATTGCTCTCGCGCCCTTACGCCGGGCGCACGGCCGATGCCTGGGGACCGAAGCGCACCGTGCTGTGCGGACTGGTGGCGTGCGGTGCCTCCGGATTGCTCGTGGCCCTGGCCGGTGTGTTCTCCGGTGTGGCCTGGCTGTCGCTGCTCGCGCTGATTCTCGGGCGTCTCGTGCTGGGATTCGGTGAGAGTTGGGTGTCGACGGGCGCGATCATGTGGGGTATCGGTCAGGTCGGGCCGTCGCATACCGCCCGGGTCATCTCTTGGAATGGTGTTGCGACCTACGGCGCGCTGGCGCTGGGCGCGCCGTTGGGCGTGGCGCTCGACAATGCTTACGGCATTCAGGCACTGGGAGGCGCTATTGCGCTGTCGGGCATCGTGGGGTTGGGGCTCGCGAGGATGAAGCGGGCAACGCCTGTCATCCATGGCGAGCGTCTTGCGTTCCGAGCGGTGCTCGGCCGCGTGTTGCCGTTCGGCATGGGCCTTGCGCTGGGTTCGATCGGCTTTGGCGCCATCTCCACCTTCATCACCCTTTACTACGCAAGCCATCATTGGGACAACGCAGCGCTGGCGTTGACCGCGTTCGGCTTGTGCTTCATGGGTGTGCGGTTGCTGCTTGGCAGCAGCATCGGGCGCTTCGGCGGCTACCGAGTGGCAATGGTGTCGTTTGCGCTTGAGGCGTTCGGGCTGATCGTGCTCGGTATTGCGCCGACCGGATTCACGGCGCTGCTGGGGGCAGCGCTTTCGGGGGCGGGCTTCTCGCTGGTGTTCCCGTCGCTGGGTGTGGCGGCCGTCAACCTTGTGCCGGCACAAAACCGTGGCGCTGCACTGGGCGCGTACTCCGTGTTTCTCGACGTTGCGCTTGGCGTGACGGGACCGGTAGCGGGCCTGATCGTCGGCGCTTACGGATATGCCGAGGTCTATCTGTGCGCGGCGATCGCCGCAGTCGCAGCCGTCTTGCTGACGCTGTGGATGGCGAGGGCGGCGCAGGCGCGTGAAGCCGACAAGAACGTCGCGCAAACCGCGTAATTGACAGTACCGTGCGGCGGCGCGATCAACTTGCTGCCGACTTCTGTGCCGCTACGATGGCGGCAAGCCGCTTGATCAGACCGGGGATACGCGAAGCATCCGTATCGCCATAGCCGATCACGAGGCCGTTGTCCGTGGGTTGCGGCTCGAGTGCAAAGCTCGACAGGGCACGAGGGCCGATGCCTTCGCGCTGTGCAGCGGCCACGATCGCCTGGTCGGGGAAAGCGGGATCGAGCCGCACCGTCAAATGCAGGCCGCAGCGCTCTCCAATGACCGCATACGCCGGGTTGAAATACGTGGCCAGCGCGTCGCGCAAGGCACTCTGACGTTCCCGGTACAGACGCCGCATGCGCCCGAGGTGCCGTGCGAACTGACCACTCCGAATGAAATCTGCCAGTGCGAGTTGTTCGAAGCGGTGACCGCCGCGAAGCAGTTCGTCGAGTGCGTCGCGGGCTTGCGCGGCGAGTGCGGCGGGCAGAATCAGGAAGCCGAGGCGCAGTGCAGGAAACATCGTCTTGCTGAACGTTCCCACGTAGACCACGGGGCTATCCGGCACCATGCCTTGCATGGCGGCGATGGGTTCGCCCTGATGGCGAAATTCGCTGTCGTAGTCGTCTTCGAGAATCCAGGCGCCGTGATGGCGAGCCTGAGCGATCAGATCGAGACGGCGCGACGCCGACAGCACGCTGCCCAGCGGATATTGGTGCGATGGCGTGACATACACCAGCCGAGGCGGCGACTTCTCCCACAGACCTTCCGGAATCACGATCCCTTCATCGTCGACACGCAGAGCTTGCAGGCGCACGTCGCTCGAATGAAATGCGGCCTTGGCGCCGCGATAGCCGGGGTCTTCCATCCAGACCGTATCGCCCGGGTCGGTCAGCAACCGAACGCAGAGAATCAGAGCCTCGTGTGCGCCTTCCGTAATAACGACTTGCGAGGCGTCGCAGCGCACTCCGCGAGAGATGCGGAGGTGTCCGGCAATGGCTTCGCGCAGCGCGGGTTCACCGAGCGGGTCGCCGTAGTGATAGTGGCGGGGCTGGGCTTCGCGCATGACACGTTCGAGCGTGCGACGCCAGGTACTGGCGGGAAAGCGAGTGAGTGCAGGCACACCGGGCGTGAACGGCAGGGGCGTTTCGTCGGCGCGCGCGGCGTGCCGGGTGGACGGCAGGCGTTGAATGCGACGTGAGGCGGCGGGCGTGGCGGGCGGATCAATTTGCCCTGAAGCACGCGCGAGCGCTTCGGCCTTTTGCTTGGCGGCTTCGGCGGCGAAGTGAGGATCGAGCGAGAGTTGAGCTACGCGAGTACCGAGCCGGTGAGGGACGATAAAGCCCTCGGCGGCGAGTTGATCGTAGACGATAGAGACGGTGTTGCGGGAGACGGCGAGGTCTTCTGCGAGGGTGCGGGAGGCGGGGAGCCGGGCACCGGCGGGCAGGCGTCCTTCGAGGATCGCGTGCTTGAGCCGGGAGAGGAGTTGTTTCTGGAGAGAGGTGCCGCGGCCGGGCTCGACGGCGAGGGGGCTATCGAACAGTGCGGCGACGTCTTCCGGCGAGTGATCGTGGACAGCGGGGTGGGCTTTCGGGGCGGAAGTCATGGCGACGGGCAAAAAAGAGGGCGGGAGGCGTGCAGACGCAACCGATAGCGTGTGCGGCCGGACCGGCACCCCATTCCGCTGCGAGTTGGGTCACTGTCTGAGTGGCGGAATGGGGTGCCGGTCTGGCTTGCGAGTGGGGTAACGCAAACGATGGCACCATCAGATTCCTAAATAGTGGTGCTTTTAATCGTACCACTGAAGCGCTACTTTGAGCGTCATGAACTGAAATGGACCCTGTTTCCGGAGAAAGAAGGACATGACCGAGGCACCCAACTTCAACGAGTACGATCAACCCATAGGCGCAGCACTGCCGGATTGGAAGCCGCGGGCACAGCCGCCGCGCACGCCGATCGACGGGCGGTACTGCCGAGTGGAGCCGATCGACGTGGAGCGTCATGCGAAGGATCTCTACGACGCCTATGCGAGTGCGCCGGACGGTCGTGACTGGACGTACATGAGTGCCGGCCCGTTCCCGGATTTCGATAGCTACTACGCGTACGCGACCAAGTTGGCGGCATCTACCGATCCGTTGCATCACGCGATTATTGATAGAGAGACGGGTAAGGCGGTGGGGACATTGGCGCTCATGCGCATCGATGCAGCCAACGGTGTTGTCGAGGTTGGCCATGTGGCGTATTCGCCATTGCTCAAGCGCACGCGTGCGGGGACGGAGGCGCAATACTTGTTGATGCGTCGTGCGTTCGACGAATTGGGTTATCGCCGATACGAGTGGAAGTGCGATGCGTTGAATGCGCCGTCGCGCAGAGCGGCGGCGCGTTACGGTTTCACGTTCGAGGGCATATTCCGTCAGGCGATTGTGTACCGGGGCCGTAGCCGCGACACTGCGTGGTTCTCGATGATCGATGGCGAGTGGCCGGCGATCAGCCGCGGATTCGAGCAATGGTTGTCGCCTGAGAACTTCGACGCGCAGGGGCGGCATCGTGCCGGTCTGGCGGCATTGATTTCGGCGGCGAAGGCGTGAGTGACGGGTAGGGCCAGGGCCGTTCCGCTGGTGGCGGCATTGCGGCGGAAAGCAAAACGGCCCGCCGGGGGAATCCTCCGGCGGGCCGTTTTGTCATGGGAAGTCGGTGCTGTCGAACCGATCAGCCCGGGAAGAACGCGTACTTCAGTACGAAGAGGACAGCGATCACCCAGGCGGCCGGGTGAACTTCCTTCGCGCGGCCCGTGAACAGCTTGAGCACGGCGTACGAGATGAAGCCGAAGGCCAGACCCGTGGCGATCGAGTACGTGAACGGCATTGCCAGTGCGGTCAGCGCGGCCGGCGTGGCTTCCGTAATGTCGTCCCACTCGACGTCGAGCAATTCGCGCAGCATCAGACCGGCCACATACAGCAGCGCCGGTGCGGCAGCGTAGGCGGGTACCGAACCGGCCAGCGGCGCGATGAACAGCGCGAGGATGAAGAGCACGGCGATCGTGAGGGCGGTGAGGCCCGTGCGGCCGCCGGCTTGAACACCGGAGGCGCTTTCCACGTAGGCCGTCGTGCTGCTCGTGCCCAGCAGCGAGCCGATGAAAATTGCGATCGAATCGGCGAACAGCGCGCGTCCCAGCCCCTTGTAGTGCGTACCTTCGAGCAGGCCGGCGCGTTTCGCCACGCCCATCAGCGTGCCCGTTGCGTCGAACACTTCCACCAGCACGAACGCCAGAATCACGTGAACGAAACCAGCGTGCAGGGCGCCCGGGATATCGAGTTGGAGGAACGTCGGCGCCAGACTCGGCGGCATGGCGAAGACACCCTGGAACTGGTTCAGACCCAGCACCATCGAGAGTACCGTGACCGCCAGAATGCCGATCAGGATTGCGCCACGTACGCGCAGGGCGTCGAGCACCGCGATCAGGAAGAAGCCGAAGATCGCGAGCAAGGCTTGCGGCGAGTGGAGGTCGCCCAGACCGATTTTCGTCGCCGGGTTCGCCACGACCACGCCGGCGTTACCGAGTGCGATGATCGCGAGGAACAGCCCGATACCGGCCGCAATCGCACATCGCAGCGATTTGGGTACCCCGGCAATCAGCCATGAGCGTACGCCTGTGACCGTCAGGATGATGAACAGGCATCCGGAAATAAACACTGCCCCCAGTGCCTGTTGCCATGTGTAGCCCATGGCGCCCACGACCGTAAAGGCGAAGAAGGCGTTCAGCCCCATGCCCGGCGCCATGCCGATCGGGTAGTTCGCGACGAATGCCATTACCACCGAGCCGATGGCAGCGGCAAGACACGTCGCCACGAACACGGCGCTCTTGTCCATGCCGGTCGTGCCGAGGATATTGGGGTTGACGAAAATGATGTAGGACATGGTGAGGAAGGTCGTGAGACCTGCCACCATCTCTGTCCTGACATTGGAGCCATGCTCCTCGAGTTTGAAGAATTTGGTCAGCAACGTGCTCTCCTTGTGACTTTGTTATGCCGTTGTCCGTGTGCAGCGGGGGCGCGCGCATTGTACTGCGCGCGAACCCGTGCAGCCGAGTTTGTCAGAACTTGGTGCGCATGCCCACCCCAAAAGTATTCCCGGCTTCGAGTCCGGAAACCTTGTCGTTCAGGTAGGCCACATAGAGATCCGTACGTTTGGAGAGGTTGTAATCGTAGCCGAGCGCCCAGGTGTTTCGGCTCGTGTCGTTCATGCCCGAATTCTTCGTATAGGCAAACGAAGCCATCACGTTGCCCCCGCCGAGCGGTACCGAAACGCCCAACTGCCCGCCGTTCGACGTCAGATTGCCGCCGGTAATCGTGTTCTTGATGTACTGATACTGGCCGTAGAGCTTGACCACCTGGAAATCGTACGTCAGACCGGCTTGCAGGGCCTGCTGATTACGGAATCCGGTGATGCCGGCCTGATCGTCCGGTGTCGAATCGAACTTCACCTGCTGATAGGCCAGCGTGGCGGCGAGCGGGCCGTGGAAGTACATCGCCGCGGCGCTCCACTTGTTCTGACCCATTTCTCCGGCCTTGTTGCCGAACGCGTACGAGAAGCTGGCGCCGAGCCCCTTGTAGTCCGGCGTGGCGTACATCACTGCGTTATTCCAACCCGAATCACCGACGATCCCCTGACCCGCGAGACCGAGGAACGTGTGATAGACCATCGGGCTGAACGTATAGGAGTCGACGAACGGGTTGAACAGAATCGTCGAGACGAAATAGGACGTGGTGAGGCGTCCCATCGTGACCGTGCCGAGCGTGTTCGATTGCAGTCCGACGTAGGCGTTGCGAGAGAAGAAGCTGTCGCCGGTAAAGCGTCCGTAACGTCCGCTTTGCGGCAGGAAGAAGTCCTCAAGCGTGAAGATCGCCTTGAGACCATCGCCCAGATCCTCCGAACCCTTCATGCCCCAGTAAGAGGTGGACATCCCGCCACCCCCCTGTGTCCACGCGCGTTCGCCGCCCGGTGCTTTCGCGGCACCGACCCAGGCGTCGACCTGGCCGTAGAGCGATACGTTCGACTGTGCGTGGGCGACGCCCGCCGCGCCGCAAACCGCGAGGGCGAGCGCGCCCCGCAGCCAACCTGCTGCCTTGCTCATGAATGTGTCTCCGTCTCGTTTTAGTTTGTGCGTGCCTCTGAACTTCTCTTTTTCACCGAAGAGTGCAAGGGGCACGCCTGAGTCATTGACACACTGACTTCGCTTTGCGCGGGTATCGGTGTTGCTTTGAGGCGTGATTATTATTATCAAGTTGCCTCACATGACATATCACTCGGCTTTGATACTCGGTATTCCGTTGTTGACGGCACAATTTTCGGGTTAACACGGGCGGTTTCCCCCTTGCACGCGATTTGCGGTCTGCCGTCGGCGGGGTCCCCGTTTTCGTCGCTCCACGAAATTCGCTTTGGAAAACGGGGACCCCACCGACGGCCATCTCCATGCCACCGATTCGACGCAACCCTCTCCACTACACTCGCTTGCACAGCCCCATGCCTCACCGTCACGACGACACCGCCTCTTCCAGCGCAAAGGGTCTCGCAGCTCGTCCCCACGTGCTTCGCAACAGATGGGGCCCGAGCCGCGAGACCCTCGACACGACACCCGTGCCCCCATCACCCGGACGGCAAGCGCCGAGCCTGCCGACACCGCCGTCACACACCCGGCGATACGCATCGTGCATTTCACGCCGGCACTGGCGAGCCGGGCAAGGGAATGTTCACGGGGATAACGAGGCGCTCGCCGACCGGGCCCCATCTGTTGCGAAGCACGTGGGGACGGTCGGCGAGCGCCTGGGCGCAAGAAGAGACGGTGTCGTCGTGACGAGGCGAAGGGGGAAGAAGCGGGGTGGGAGCGGGGATGGGTTGCAACGATGCGGGGGCGTGCTTCGAGCCGTGGGGCCGCTCCCCGTTTTCCAAAGCGAATTTCGTGGAGCGACGAAAACGGGGAGCGGCCCCACGGCCGACCGTTGACAGGCGAATTGGTCAGCTCTCAGCCGGCAAGGGACGTCAACGAATGGCGCGCCAACTGGCGTTATGCGCAGCGAGCCAGTTTTCGGCGAGCTTCGGATCCCCGTGACGGTTCGGATGAAACGACGGTGCGAGGTACTTGAGCATTGGCCCGGTGCTGCGCCACACGACGCCATCGCGACCGAAGAACATCGTAGTGAACCCCCACCACGTGCGAGGCTTGAAGAGTGTGCCATCGTGCCAGAGGTTGTTGATCGTCTGCGCATGACTCTCCAGCGCGAACATGAACAACACGTAGAGATAGGTGAGTATGCGCTGACGCTCGCTACCACCGAGGGCACGGTATAGATCGAACGCCACCGCCTTGTGCTCGGTTTCCTCGGCCGCGTGCCAGCGCCACATCAGGCGCATCTTCGGCTCAGCCTTGGCAAGCCATCGGTCGTACCGGAGCGCGCCGTCGCCAAATACCGCAGTGCAGTGCTCGTATGCGGCGGTCACGGCGAGCATGTACATCGGCGAGAGCTTGCGGCGGCGAGCCCATTGAATGCGCGTCGTCGCCCAGTTCTCCCAATGATTGACCAGTCCCTGCTTCGCCAACTGCGCGTTGTACTGGCCATGCAGATGGCGGTGTGTTGCCTCTTGTCCAATGAACTGCGCAATGTCGGCGCGCAGCTTGTCGTAGCGAGCGTCGTCGGGCAGACGATCCATCGTGTCGCGCACCGAGTCGATAAACGATTGTTCGCCCACCGGAAAACTCATCGATAGCGCGTTGTAATACATCGTGCGGTATGCATCGCCGCTATGCCAATGACGGTCGAAGCCGCTGGCCAGATCGACGGTCAGCTTGCGTACGGTCAGGGCAGAAATGTCGTTGCTCATGGTGCCTTGCCTCTCTGGCGGTATCGGCGAGTTCGCAGCTTCGTGAGATGCAGAAGACCCGCGCTGTCGCCGTCACTTGAGTTTTGGTGTGAATGTGAGCATTATTCATTTTTCAGGCGTCTTGCCGCAACTCGCTTCCCGCTCAGGTTTTTCAATATGTCTGCACCCAAACCGTCCGCTACCCCGAATGCCGCGTCAGCCATGCGAAAGCGGCCGATGCAGGCACGCGCGCAACATACCGTCGAGACGATTTTCGAGGCGACTGCTCAGGTTCTCGACGAAGAAGGAGAGGCGGCGCTCACGACGAATCGCATTGCCCGCAAGGCTGGTTTTTCCATCGGCACGCTGTATCAGTACTTCCCCACCAAAGAAGCGATTTTGCTGGCGATGATTGCGCGCGAGCGTCGCCGCGTGATGGATGAACTCAACGAACGCATCGCACGCGCAGCCGAAGAGGGTGCCGACCCCGAGCGAGTCATTCGTGAGCGGCTTCGGGTACTCATCGAAGCGTTCGGCGCGGGCGGGCGCGTGAAGCGCTCGCTCATCAAGATGGCGTGGCAACTCGATCACCACGAAAACGTCATGCAAGCCATGCGCGAGGCGGCCGAACATATTGCCGTTGCCATGTCGCGGCGCGACGCGCCCGAGATGCGTCCGCCCACCGCGGCCACCGTTTTCGTGCTCACGCGTGCCGTCATGGGTACGCTTCGCTCCGCCGCGCTCGAAGATTCGCCGTTGCTTGGCACTCCCGAATTCGAAGACGAGCTTTACCGGTTATGCTGGGGCCTGTTGCGCGCAGACGGCTAATGCCCAAGGCACCGGCCGGCGCTCCCCTCCGATAGATCCGGCAGTTCGTACACAGGAACGTGTTGCATGGGCGAAATCGTCAAGGCGGTTAGCATTCTGGCCGGCGGCGTCGGTATCTTCCTCATCGGCATGGCGATGATGACCGACGGTCTCAAGCTTGCCGCAGGGCCGGCGCTCGAGCGCATTCTTGCCAGCGCGACCCGTACCCGCTGGCAAGCCTTCGCCTCCGGCGTGCTCGTGACCGCCATCACCCAATCTTCCTCGGTCGTTACCATCGCCACCATCGGCTTCGTCAATGCCGGTTTGCTCAAACTTGGTGGCGCCCTCTGGCTGATGTTCGGCTCCAACCTCGGCTCGACCATGATGGGGTGGATCGTCGCCGTCATCGGTCTGAAATTCAATATCGATGTCTTTGCGCTGCCAATGATCGCCGTTGGTGTGGCGCTGCGATTGACTGGTGCCGGCACCCGGCGTGGTGCCATCGGTAACGCGCTGGCCGGCTTCGGTTTGCTCTTCTTCGGTATCTCGCTGCTTCAGTCGGCATTCATCGACATGGCCGGCCTGATCCGCATGCCCGACGGCGACGGACCGCTCGATGTGCTGCTGCAAGTGGTCGTCGGTTTCGTCCTCACCTGTATCGTGCAGTCGTCCGCCGCCGCGATGGCCATCACGCTCACCGCCGCGCAAAACGGTCTGCTGGGCGCACAGGGGGCCGCAGCCGTTGTCATTGGCGCGAACGTCGGAACTACCGTGACCGCCGTCATCGCCGCGATCGGGGCCACGCCCAACGCCCGGCGCGCGGCAATGGCACACGTAGCCTTCAACGTCGTGGCGGGCGTGGTGGCGTTGCTGCTGCTGCCGTGGATGATCCGCGCAATCAGCACCGGCATGGCATGGATGGGCTACGCCACCGACCCGGCCATCAAGCTCGCGATCTTTCATACGACGTTCAACGTGCTCGGCGTGTTGCTGATGATTCCGCTCACCACGCCGCTGCTGCATTGGCTGCAACGCCGTTTCCGTTCTCGCGAGGAAGACGAGGGGGCGCCGCAGTTTCTCGACGACAACGTTTTGCCGGTGCCGCAACTGGCCGTGGATGCCCTCAAGCGCGAGGTCGAACGGCTGGGCGCAATGAGCCGTCATATGGTGCGAGGCGCGTTGACCGGTATGAGTGCAGGGGTACTGGCACAGGAACACGCGTCTGTCACGCGGCTGGGGAGTGTGTGTCAGACCTTTGCCGAACGCATGAGCCGCGCCGCAATCGAAGCGGCTTCCGCAGAGGCGCTGGCCGATACGCTGCGCACACTGCGTTACTACGAGAGTGCCGCCGAACAGGCAATTGCCGCCGCCGCGCTACGCGACCAGACCGGTACCGCCACAGGAAATTCCGACGTCTATACCGCGTTTGTACGGGAGTCGACCGCGCTGCTCGATCATGTTGAAAGCGATACGCGGCCCGCCGACGGCGGCGAGTCGCTCGCCACGCACGCGTCGGCGATGGAGGCCGCTTACGGCGGTCTCAAGGCCAAGCTGCTGGCCGATGGCGCCGCCGGGTCAATCCGCATCGCCGTCATGGAAGAAGCGCTGCGCCGCTATAGCGCACTGCGGCGCGCCCTTCAACAGACCATCAAGGCCGGGACCCGTCGCGCCAAGGGCACCGATCCGATCGATTGACGAACGCTTGCTCCGTAATTTGCGGTGCCGCTATGCCGCGTGAACTCATCTTGCGTAACGCTTGGGGCGTCGCTAGAATGCAAACTGATTTTTGGCACGCGGCGAAGTTTTTCGCCGATGCCACGTAAGCGTTCACGTGAACCAACGCATTCTCCGCGACAGCGGCCGGTCTTGCCGGCTCGTCGGTCGAGGGGCGTGCGTTGTCAGTGAACCGCCGGGCTGCCCATTCAGCGCATTCCCCGGTTCTCTGCGCGCCACAAGCGCCTTCTCTCCCGATCTGCCTATACCGCCTGTTGGCACCGACACCCTGTCGCGGTTGTTCGTTCGCCGGTTCGCGCCTGATGCTCGACGCTCGATGCGTTACGCCTCACGCGCGCCCGCACCCCCATGGAGTCTTCTCGCATGTCCTCGTCTTCTGCTGCACCGGCTGATTCAGCCAAGCAAGCGGCCCCCCAAGCGGGCGCCGTGCCCGCCAACGCTACGGCGTTGCTGGTGCGCTTCTCTCTCAACGTTTTTCTCGCCTGCCTGACCATCGGCATGTCGCTCTCCGTCGTGCCGCTGTTCGTGCATGACACGCTCGGGTATCACAACGTCATCGTCGGTTTCGCCGTCGGTATCCAGTCGCTCGCCACGGTACTGACACGTAAGTTCGCCGGGCGCACCGCCGACCAGCGCGGCGCACGCGTTGCCCTACAGCGGGGCTTGCTTTTCGTTGGTCTGTCGGGCTTCGCCTTGCTCGTCACCGGTCTGGTGACGTTCGCTCCCGCGCCGCGGCTCGGGGTACTTACGCTCGCCCGTCTGCTGCTCGGTGTCGGGGAAAGCCTTTGCATTACCGGCACGCTGACATGGGCCATCGCCAGTCTCGGCGCGGCGCAATCCGGCCGCGTCATGTCCTGGACAGGCGCCGCCGTGTTCAGCGGTTTCGCCGTTGGCGCACCGCTCGGACTGGCGCTCTATGGCGGCACGGCGCTCGTGGGTGTCGCCTTGGCGATCTGTGCGCTGCCGCTCGCCGGCTGGGCGGTGATCGCGCGCATTCCCGGGGTCGCCCCCGCGCACCACGCCGGCGGCGCGTTGCCGTATTCGCAGGTGCTGCGCATCGTGTTCCTGCCGGGCCTCGCGCTGGCGCTGCAAGGCGTGGGCTTCGCCGTGATCGGCGCGTTCGTGGTGCTGTACTTCGACGCCTCGCGCTGGTCAGGCGCCGCCATCGCACTGTCGGCATTCGGTCTGGCGTTCGTGTTGATGCGTCTGATCGGCGGGCGATGGCCCGAGCGTTTCGGCAATCTGCGTGTCGCGCAGATCTCGCTGGCAGTCGAAGCCGTTGGTCTGTTGTTCGTCTGGCAAGCGCCATTCGCGTGGTTGGCATTGCTCGGCACGGCGCTCGCCGGGGCTGGGGCCTCGCTGATCTTTCCGTCTTTGGGGATCGAAGTGGTCAAGCGCGCACCCGCCGCCAGCCGTGGCACAAGTCTGGGCACCTATGCCGCCTTTCAGGACGTTGCCATTCTGCTGACCGGCCCTCTGGCCGGGGCCGTAGCCAATCCGTTCGGCTATCGCGCCGTGTTCCTGTGCGGTGCCGTGGCCGCCGTGCTCGGCGTGATGGTCGTCGTCACATTGCGCGCACGTCGCCGCTGATCCAGCAACCGGCCGCCGCGTCGAGCGGATCGCGTAACGTCACGGTGATGGCGGAGGCGTGCCCCATCGCGACCCCCTGTCGTACAACCACGCCGCGCTCGCCGGGCGACAGCCAGCCATAGCGGCGCGCACCGTATAGCAAGGCGGCAGCGGCAATGCCGGTCGCCGCATCTTCCGGATAGCCGGATGAGCGAGGGAACTGGCGTGCCTGCAATACCGGCAGCGCACGTCCGTCGCCAACGTCTTCGCGTGCACATGGGTACAGGCCCGTCGAACCGATGGCGTCGCATGTGGCGAGCATCATGGTGAAGTCCGGCGTCAACGCCTGCAATCGCTCGACGCTGCGCAGCGGCACCAGCGTCTTCACGCGGCTGGTCGCTGCGTTGCATATGCCTTCAAGGGCGATCTCGTCGGGCGAAATCCGCAGGGCCGCGCATATGGCGGCGATGGCACTTGCGTCGATGATCGGGGCGGTACGCCCGGACGGCTGGCTGACTTCGATGTGTTCGCCATCTGCCGCGAGCCGGCCTTCGACCTGTCCGCTGAGCGTCTCGATCGTGACCGGACTGCCATCCCATCGGCCGGCGCGGCGCAGCACCCACAACGCGCCAAGCGTGGCGTGCCCGCACATCTCCATCTCGTGATTCGGAACGAAGAAACGAAAGCGCCAGGCGTTGCCCGCATGGGCCGCGGCCATGACGAACGCGCTTTCGTGTCCGTAGTGGGTCGCGACAGCTCGCATGTCGTCTGCCGTCATGGCATCGGCATCGAGCACGATGGGGGCCGGATTGCCACCGTTATCGTCAGCCGGGAAGACACTCACCAACGAGACCGTCGCCGGCGCGGGGAGGGGGAAGGGAACGGGTGACGTCATGGCGATGGGCAATCCGGAAAAGGAGTCGGGAGAGGAATCAGCAAAGGCGCTGGCGACGGATGCCGCCGATTTCGCAACGGGTTGCAATGCAACACGGGACGCGACCTGAAGCCTCAAGATTACGCGCTAAGTCGCGCGCCTGTCAGGTGCCCCGGTCATGAATTTTCGATCGCGTTTCGATCAACTTTCGGACGCGTCCCGCTTGCTATACGCATGTCAATCGCCGGTCGCTCCGTGCCACGCCGCATTGCGACATTCACGTGGCGTGCAACGTCCTGTCGTGTCAATTCGCGAGTGGCGTCGCGTCGACGCGACATTTTCGCCGCCCCCATTTTCGGACGATGACTAACGACCGAAGACGCCTTCGAAATGCAGCGGTGTCCTATGGTTTACAATCCCGTCGGCCTCCCAATATCGAAAGGGATGGCAGGGTGAGAAACGTCGCGCAACGGCATGCGGGCCGGGGAGCGACGTCCGGAGACAATGCCTCCGGACTCCGCGTAATCGGTTCTCGTAAGGCGAGAACCGTGAGGTCTGTCAGAGCCGTCGAGCAGGTAAGGCAGCGTGATCGGTGCGAGTGGTCCGGAGGCAGCGTTGCAGTCGTGATTCTGGCTGTGCAAGCAAACAAATTAGCAGCCAAGCTTCGAAGTGGAGACCATGAGTACTATCGCTAGCGGTGTCAAACCCAACGCGCATACGCGCGAGATTGAGGCGCAAGCCTATGCAAAAGCGACCTGGCGTTTGTTGCCGTTTCTTTTCCTGTGTTACGTCGCGGCTTATCTCGACCGCGTGAATGTCGGCTTTGCCAAGCTGCAAATGCTGAACGACCTCCAGTTCAGCGAGACCGTCTACGGTCTGGGCGCGGGCATCTTCTTCATCGGTTATTTCTTCTTCGAAGTGCCGAGCAACATCATCATGCACAAGGTCGGTGCGCGCCGCTGGATTGCGCGGATCATGATCTCGTGGGCGGTCCTCTCGGCAGCCACGCTGCTCGTGAAGACGCCGACGCAGTTCTACCTCGTGCGTTTCTTCCTCGGTGTGGCCGAGGCGGGCTTCTTCCCCGGTATCGTGCTGTATCTGACTTACTGGTTTCCGGCACAGCGTCGCGGCCGGATGAACGCGCTCTTCATGATCGGCATTCCTGTTGCCGGCGTGTTCGGTGGACCGCTCTCGGGCTGGATTCTCGCCGCGTTCAATGGCGTGGGCGGCTGGGCCGCATGGCAATGGCTGTTCTTCATCGAAGCCATTCCGTCGGTGATTCTGGGTGTCGTTACGCTCATGTATCTGCCGAACGGCATTCGCGCAGCGTCCTGGCTGACGGAAGACGAGAAAGCAATTCTCGAGTACAACATCGCGCAGGACAGCGCGGGCAAGGCAGAGCACTCGGTCGCCTCGGTGTTTGCGAACGGCCGCGTTTGGCTCATGGCTGCGATCTACTTCTGCTGCATGATGGGTCTCTACGGCATTGGCTTCTACCTGCCAACGCTCATCAAGGCCAGCGGTGTGAAGAGCGCGCTCGACGTGGGTTTGCTCACCGCCATTCCGTACGCCTGTGCCGTGGTCAGCATGATCGGCGTCGCGCGCAGCTCGGACCGCACACGCGAGCGTCGCTGGCACTTTGCCGTGGTGTCGCTCGCCGGCGCCGTGGGGCTGTACCTGAGCACGGTATGGGGCAATAACGTGCCCCTCGCCATGGTCGCACTCTCGGTAGGCACGGCGGGTATGCTCGCCACAATGCCGGTGTTCTGGACTTACCCGAGCGCGTTGCTCGTGGGCGGGTCGGCGGCGGCGGCCATCGGCATGATCAACTCGATCGGCAACCTTGCCGGTTTCGTGAGCCCGTTCATCATCGGTTGGCTCAAGGACGTGACGCAAAGCACCAACGCGGGCATGTATTGCGTGTCGGCGGCGCTTGCCATCGGTGCCTTGCTGGCGCTCACGCAATCGAAGGAACAGGTCAATCGCTAACGCACTGACCGGACGGATCTGATGGGGCGAAGGGCGGCATCGTTCGCGCTTGCACCATCGATGTGATGCAAACAAAAAAGCTGGCATATGCCAGCTTTTTTGTTGGGCGTCATCGGGCGGTCCTCGCAGACCGCCCGACGTTCGACTACCGCAGTCGAACGCTTTTCTTCCCTATGCCTTCATTGCGCCGTCATTACGCCTTCGCAAGGCTTGCCAGCGCAGCGTTGAACGTCTTGCTCGGACGCATGACTTGCTCAAGCTTCTCGAAGTCGGGCTTGTAGTAGCCGCCGATGTCCGTCGGCTTGCCCTGCACGTCGGCGAGTTCACCCACGATGGTCTTCTCGTTCTCGGTCAGTTGCTTGGCGAGCGGAGCAAACGTCTTGGCCAGATCGGCGTCGTCCGTTTGCGCGGCCAGTTCCTGTGCCCAGTACATCGCCAGGTAGAACTGGCTGCCACGATTGTCCAGTTCACCGGTCTTCGGCGACGGGTTCTTGTTGTTGTCGAGCAGCTTGCCGGTGGCAGCGTCGAGCGTCTTGGCAAGAATCTTGGCGCGTTCGTTACCCGTCTTGATGCCCAGGTCTTCCAGCGACACGGCCAATGCCAGGAATTCACCCAGCGAGTCCCAGCGCAGGTGGTTTTCTTCCACCAGTTGCTTGACGTGCTTCGGCGCCGAACCGCCAGCCCCCGTTTCGTACATGCCGCCACCGGCCATGAGCGGCACGATCGACAGCATCTTGGCGCTGGTGCCCAGTTCCATGATCGGGAACAGGTCGGTCAGGTAGTCGCGCAGAATGTTACCGGTCACCGAGATGGTGTCCAAGCCGCGGATCACGCGCTCAAGCGTGTAACGCATGGCGCGCACTTGCGACATGATCTGGATGTCGAGGCCGTTGGTGTCGTAATCCTTCAGGTACTTTTCGACCTTCTTGATCAGTTCGGCTTCGTGCGGACGGTACGGGTCGAGCCAGAACACGGCCGGCATGCCCGAGTTGCGCACGCGGTTCACGGCGAGCTTCACCCAGTCGCGGATCGGCGCGTCCTTGACCTGGCACATACGCCAGATGTCGCCGGCTTCCACGTTCTGCGAGAGCAGCACTTCGCCCGTGTCGATGTCGACGATGTTGGCCACGCCGTCTTCGGCGATTTCGAACGTCTTGTCGTGCGAGCCGTACTCTTCCGCCTTCTGCGCCATCAGGCCCACGTTCGGCACCGTACCCATCGTGGTCGGATCGAACGCGCCGTTCGTTTTGCAGAAGTTGATGATTTCCTGATAGATGCGAGCGAACGTGCTTTCCGGGATCACGGCCTTCGTGTCCTTCGGACGGCCGTCGGCGCCCCACATCTTGCCGCCGATACGGATCATGGCCGGCATCGAGGCGTCGACGATCACGTCGTTCGGTGCGTGCAGGTTCGAGATCCCCTTGGCCGAGTCGACCATCGCCAGTTCCGGGCGGTGCTCGTGGCAGGCGTGCAGATCGCGGATGATTTCTTCGCGCTTCGAGCTGGGCAGCGATTCGATCTTCTCGTACAGATTCACGAGACCGTTGTTGACGTTCACGCCCAGTTCGTCGAACAGCTTGCCGTGCTTCTCGAAGGCTTCCTTGTAGAAGATCTTCACAGCGTGGCCGAACACGATCGGGTGCGAGACCTTCATCATGGTGGCCTTCACGTGCAGCGAGAACATCACGCCAGTCTTGCGCGCGTCTTCCATCTGTTCTTCATAGAAGTCGCACAGCGCCTTCTTGCTCATGAACATGCTGTCGATGATT
Organism: Pandoraea apista; assembly: GCF_001465595.2. NCBI lineage: Bacteria > Pseudomonadati > Pseudomonadota > Betaproteobacteria > Burkholderiales > Burkholderiaceae > Pandoraea > Pandoraea apista. Next base: position 1,878,986 of record NZ_CP013481.2, read on the forward strand.
TCGCCGTCGAGCAGCGAGACCTTCGGCTTGAGAACGATCGTCTTGCCGCTCTTCGTCACGAGTTCCATCTTGACGTCACGGGCGCGGTCGAGGGTCATCGACTTTTCGCCGTGGTAGAAGTCGCCATGCTTCATGTGCGCCACGTGCGTGCGCGAAGCCATGCTCCACTCGCCCATGCTGTGCGGGTGCTTCCGGGCGTAGTTCTTGACAGCGAGCGGTGCTCGGCGATCCGAGTTGCCTTCGCGCAGCACCGGGTTCACTGCCGAGCCCAGGCACTTCGAGTAGCGCTTCTGGATGGCTTTCTCTTCTTCGGTCTTCGGATCTTCCGGGTAATCCGGGATCTTGTAGCCCTTCGATTGCAGTTCCTTGATGGCGCTCTGGAGCTGGAACACCGACGCGCTGATGTTCGGCAGCTTGATGATGTTCGTGTTCGGGTCTTGCGTCAGACGGCCCAGCTCGGCGAGGTTATCCGGGACGCGCTGCTCTTCGGTCAGGAATTCGGGGAACTCGCCGAGGATACGGCCCGAGACGGAAATGTCGCTCGTCTCGACCGACACGCCCGCCGGTGCCGTGAACGTGCGAATGATCGGGAGGAAAGAGCCGGTGGCCAGAAGCGGTGCTTCGTCGGTCAGGGTGTAGATGATGCTGGGTTGCTGCGTACTCATCGCTGGTCTCGGATTCAAGAAGCAGGGAAAGGTGGGGGAACGCCGCTGACTGAGGTGACAGTCTGCTAGCCATGACAAATTTCCCTGATTGTGACACGGGGCGGGGCCAAAACTGAAATGCCTTTTCGTAATGTGAATGCTTGTGTCTTATATAAGACTGGCTCTGAAGGCCGCATAACTTCGTGAAAAACCCCGCAGAACGAGGCGGGGCTTCGATAAGGCGATCCGACGAAGGGCGGCGCACACAAGAAATATTTGATTGATTTTTATTGTTTATAGAAAAAATCTATAGAAAGCCGGGCCGGAGTTGGGGGTGGCGGGGGCCGTGAGCGAATGCGGCGGGGGTGCGACACGCCTATTTGTTACTTGCCACGCCTATGTCGTTACGCTCAATGGCGCCCACGCGTCGGCCCCCTGGTGCACGTTTCCGGGCCAGTACTCCCCTCCAGCCGCCGGCTTTTACGCAGCGCGTTCGCTGCCGTTGCCGCAATCAGAGCAGATAGACGCGAGGCGGTGGTTTTTTGCTTCGATGTACGCGGAGCGGGAGAGTCCCAAGGACGATAACGCGGCTGCGTTCGGCAATCACCTGCGGGGCGGACGCTTCGGTGGGGAATGGCACACAATGCCTGGTCAGGTGCCGTTTGCGAACGTGAGCTTCGAGCGGCGCAACTTCCGCTCGATAGTATGTTTCTCGTCGAGCGACGCGACCGCCAACATTCAGCACCATGACGCAGAACGTGAGTGGCGGTGCATGCGCGGGCGGTAACTGTATGTTTTCGACTCGGGACGTGCTGACGGGCGCGGCGGCGAACAATGCGGGGATCGTCTACTCGTTGACGGGGCCGGATGCGCGGGTAACGGGAACTGCGGGGTTCAAGTGCTAAGGATTTGCGTAAGGGATGGGATGCACTGAGGCGCATCCCGTTGTCGCTGAATGACGGCAGGTGCCGCTGGAAGGGGACGCAGAATGCAAAAAGGGCCGACGCATCGTCGGCCCTTCGAATCTGGTGGGTGGTACAGGGATTGAACCTGTGACCCCTGCCGTGTGAAGGCAGTGCTCTACCGCTGAGCTAACCACCCAAATCATTAACTAAATCAATGATTTAGTGCTGATTGCTGAAGCTTCCGTTTCGCAATCAGGAGCAGAACTTTAACTGTTTTCGCCGAAGCCTGCAACCTTTCTTTTGATCATTTTTGCTGCCGCCGTGACGATATCTCTCGATCACTTCACGCCGTTTCTTGCGATGACTCGCAAGCAGCAAAGACAGCGATTATAGGGATGTTTTTTTCGTTTGGGAAGGCCTTCGTGCGAAATTTTCGCAAAGTGTCGGTTCGTTCTGCACGAGCTTGCGAAGTTACGCCGCAGGCGGGGCGTCGCCTTCGGGGGGCGTCGGTTCTTTGCGCCAGACGCAAGTGCCCTTCATACCCTTGTCGATGCCGTTCAGCACGTCGGCATGCGCCGCGATCTCTTCCGCCGCTGCCAAGATGATCGGCAGATCGAACTGGCGCAGTGAGATCTTTTCACGATGGCCACCCGCTTCGCCGCCGTCATCATCGCTCGTATCGATCACGAGGCTCTCCTGACCGCGCGTCATGGCGAGGTAGACGTCGGCAAGCAATTCCGCGTCGAGCAATGCGCCGTGCAGGGTGCGATGCGCGTTGTTCACGCCGAGGCGTTCGCAGAGGGCATCCAGCGAATTGCGTCGGCCGGGGAACATTTCTCGCGCGCGCAACAACGTGTCGATCAGGCCGGAGCAATGCTCCATGAACGGCGGCCAGCCGAGGCGGGCGTATTCCATGTCGAGGAAGCCGAGGTCGAACGCCGCGTTGTGAATGATGATCTCGGCGCCGCGGCAGTATTCGCGCAACTCTTCCGCAATCTCGGCGAATTTCGGCTTGTCGGAGAGGAACTCGGTGGTCAGCCCGTGCACCGCCAGTGCGCCCGGATCGCTGTCACGTTCGGGATTGATATAGAAATGCAGGTTGTTGCCGGTCAGGCGGCGATTGACCAGTTCGACACAGCCGATTTCCAGCAAACGGTCACCCGTCTTGGCATTCAGGCCAGTGGTTTCGGTATCGAGGATCAGTTGTCGCATGGGGTTCGGTGATTCTTGTGTGCTTTCGGAATTGGCGCGCTGCGGGCGATATCGCCTCACGCAACGCGCGGAGGATGCTCAGGGACCGTCACCATCGCGCTAACCGCGACGCAGACTCTCCACGCCGCGATTGGCCAACTGGTCGGCGGCTTCGTTGCCTTCGTGCCCGGCGTGACCTTTCACCCAGCGCCAGTCGATCTCGTGCTTCTGGGAGACAGCGTCGAGCGTTTGCCAGAGATCGGCGTTTTTCACAGGCTCCTTGGCGGCCGTCTTCCAGCCGCGCGCCTTCCACCCATGAATCCACTCGCTGATACCTTTCTGCACGTATTGCGAGTCGGTGTGAAGCACTACGTGGCAGGGCTTGTTCAGGGCCTCAAGCGCACGAATGACGGCGAGGAGCTCCATGCGGTTGTTGGTGGTATTGGGCTCGCCGCCGAACATTTCCTTGCGGTGTTTGCCCGCAACGAGCAGGGCGCCCCAACCGCCGGGGCCGGGGTTGCCTTTGCAGGCACCGTCGGTATAGATATCAACTTGCGGCAAGGTCATCTCTCAAACAATCAATCGGGCGCGTCGGTCGCTTCCGCCATCTGGCGATGCGTGGTGTTGGGCGTAGCGACCGGTGCCGCCGCCGGCTGGAGGCCGAGTATACGCTTGCGAACTTTGCCGACCAAGCGCATGCCCCGCACCCGCTTCACGGCCCGCACCGCATAGAGCGCGCCGAAGATCGGCCACCAGCGGTCGCCTGCCGGTTCCATGAATTCGAAGCGCTGTAGCCAGTGGTCGCCGCGCAGCGGCGGGCGATAGCAACCGAAGCGTCCGCGGTCGATGTCGAACGAGAGCAGCTTGAGCCAGTCCTTCAGACGCGTGAACGCAATCAGATCGGCGCCTGGCGGCAGGAACGGCGCACCGGCAAGCCGGCCCAGTTCCTCACGGGCGCCCCACAAGCTCAGATTGTTGAAGCCGGTGATGATGACCTGCCCCTCGGGCACGAGAATGCGCTCGACTTCGCGCAGAATGTCGTGTGGATTCTCGGCAAACTCGAGCACATGCGGCAGCACTACGAGGTCGGTGCTTGCTGTGGCGATGGGCAACTCGTCGAACCGGCTCACGAGAATGTCGCGGGCGATCATGACGGCGGGGCTGGCGTCGCAAGACGGCGTGCTGCCGGTTGTGTCGCTGGCGGCCTTGGTCATGAGCGGCGGTGCTTCGGCGCCACGTGCAGCGGGAAGGATGAGACCCCGGTAAGGCATGCGGTTTTCGCGCAGCGTATCCAGCTCGGGACGGCCAAGTTGCAGCGCGTGATAGCCGAACAGATCCCCGACCCATTGATCGAAGAGGGCCTGTTCCCATGCAAACGCGTAGCGGCCTGGCGGTGAGACGAGCCAAAGGGGCCAGTCTATAATCGGACGTTCTGACATGGTGGCGAGTATATATGGATGCGCACGCAGATGCGGCGAGTAAGCTGTCGGCCGGTACACTGACCGTCTTTCCCGTCCCCGCGTTCCAGGACAATTATCTCTGGGTCATCGATAACGGCAAAGATGCCGTGGTCGTCGACCCGGGCGACGCCGCGCCGGTGCTCGCCTATCTCGAATCGCGCAGTCTTACGCTGCGCGCCATTCTCATCACGCACAAGCATGCCGACCACATTGGCGGTGTCGGCACGCTGCTCGAACATTTCGATGTCCCCGTGCACGGCCCGGCGCACGAAGCCATCGCTTGTGTCGATCATCCGCACGAGGGGGGCGAAACGGTTCATATCGCGTCTCCGTCCATGGTGCTGGAAGTGATCGACGTTCCCGGCCACACGCTGGGACATATCGCGTACTTCCTTGGCGCCGGTGCGGCAGGTGCGCCGCGACTGTTCTGCGGCGACACGCTGTTCTCGTGCGGCTGCGGACGGCTGTTCGAAGGCACGCCCGCGCAGATGCTCGCCTCGCTAGACGCGCTCGCCGCGCTCCCGCCGGCCACGCTCGTGCATTGCGCACACGAATACACCCTCTCGAATATTCGCTTTGCGCTGGCAGTCGATCCGGATAACGCGGCCCTTGCCGCCTGGCATCAGGAGGCCACGGCGCTGCGCGCCGCGGGGCGCCCGACGCTGCCCACCACGCTCGCCCAGGAGCGGGTGACAAACCCCTTCCTGCGCAGCGACGCGCCGGCAGTCGTCGCGGCCGCCGAAGCCCATGCCGGGCGTGCGACGCTTTCCCGCGAAGCGGTGTTCGCTACCGTGCGTGGCTGGAAAGATACCTTCCGCTAATCTTGAGTGCGTCATGCTGTCAATAGCGTGACGCACCATGACCTCTGACACAAAGCGGACGTTGACAGCCTCGCAGGCGTCTGCTCAGCCTTGTCGAATCACCTCGGATGTGAATTTTCGGTGTCGCTTCAGTGGCATCGTATATGCCGCTTGTGTGTGTCTCACTGGCCACAATGCCGGAAACCGAATTTAGGGATAACCCCTATTTTTGGGGCATTTGGGCGTAAATTTTGCAAAAAAATTAGGCAGAATGGTTGACGCATCTGAAGGGTTTCCTTACCATCCTTGCCAATTTCATGAAGATGTCACCCAATTCGAGCCCGATCAATGCGACTTATCGTTAGCTTGCTACTGACGCTGCTTCTAGCGGCTTGCGCCAGCACAGCGCCGACCACAGGTGCGTCGAATTCCACTCCCGAAGCGCAGAGCAAGGCGCCTCTCGCGTCGACCGCCAAAGGCAAGCAGCGAGTCTCCAGCGATCAGACCATCGATCTGGATAACGACTCGCTGGGCGATCTGGCCTATGGCAGCGACGACGCCGATCTCTGGTCACGCATTCGTCACGGTTTCGCCATCCCCGATCTGGATACCGACCTCGCGCAGGATCGCACGCAGTGGTACGCGCAGCGTCCTGAATACGTCGAGCGCATGATCCAGCGGTCGAACAAATATCTGTTCCACATCGTCGAAGAACTTGAGCGCCGTCATATGCCGACGGAGCTGGCGTTGCTGCCGTTCGTGGAAAGTGCGTACAACCCGCAAGCCCTTTCGACGGCCAAGGCCGCCGGTATGTGGCAGTTCATTCCGAGCACGGGCAAGACGTACAACCTCAAGCAGAACATGTTCCAGGATGAGCGTCGCGATGTGCTCGCCTCGACCACTGCCGCGCTCGATTACCTCTCGAAGCTCTATGCGATGTTCGGCGACTGGCATCTGGCGCTCGCAGCCTACAACTGGGGCGAGGGCAACGTGCAGCGCGCGATCGATCGCAATCAGGCGCAAGGTCTGCCGACCGATTATCTGAGCCTGCGTATGCCGACCGAGACACGTTATTACGTGCCGAAGTTGCAGGCGATCAAGAACATCATCGCGCACCCGGACCTGTACAGCGTGAAGCTGCCGGAGATTCCGAATCACCCGTATTTCGTTAGCGTGACCACCAAGCGCGACATCGATGTGGCCCTGGCTGCGAAGCTGGCCGATCTGCCGCTCGACGAGTTCCGCGCACTTAACCCGTCGTTCCGCAAGCCGGTGATTCTTGGCGCTGCACAGCCGCAAATTCTGCTGCCGTTCGACAGCGCCGAAGTGTTCCAGCGCCGTCTGAAGGGTTACGACAAGCCGCTCTCGAGCTGGACGACGTACACCTCGTCCTCGCGTGAGCGTCCGGAAGATGTGGCGCTCAAGCTGGGTGTGGACGCCGCGGTCATCCGCTCGGTCAACAACATTGCGCCGCGCATGCGCCTGAAGGCCGGCTCGACGCTGCTGGTGCCGCGCTCGGACGACATCGATCAGGACATCAGCGCGTCGGTGGCGAGCAACGCAGTGCTGGCGCTCGAGCCGGATCTTCCCGATACCCGCAAGGTGATGGTTCGTGCGCGCAAGCACGACACGCTGGCGAGCGTTGCCTCGCGCAGCGGGGTGAGCGTGGCCCAGATCAAGAGCTGGAACCGTCTGCGTCGCGATACGCTCACGTCCGGCCAACTGCTGGTGCTGCATGTTCCGGTCAAGGACGCTTCGCGTGTAATGGCGGCGTCTGCCGCCCCGGCGGCAGCCGCGGCACCGGCGGCCAAGAATGACGACGATGCGCCGCGCACGCGCATGGTGCGTGGTAAGAATGGCAAGATGATTCGCGTCGTCGACCGTCGCCCGACAGCGAGTCCTGCCAAGGCTGCCGTTGCCGGCAGCAAGACGACGGCACCGGCCAAGGTCGCTTCGAAGGCACCTGCGAAGGCTCCGGCAAAGACGGTGGCGAAGACCGCAGCGAAGCCCGCCGCCAAGGCGCCTGCGAAGGTTACCAAGACCGCTCAGCGTTAAGCGCCGGCCTTTCCGTTCGCCGGGCGATCGCCGCATCGCCTGCGTTTGACGAAGTAAAACGCCCGTGAGGTTTTCCCTCACGGGCGTTTTGTTTTGCGGGGCGCCGTTGCCTCCCGCGGCCCGGCATCGGCTTCACATCCGCTTTGGAGAATTCCCGCAAATGGACGGGCTCTCATTTCCTATGATGAAGACGCGGACGGTTCCGTTCGTAGTCACTCAACAAGGAGTCCTAAATAAAATGGAAAATGATAACCACGAAGACAGCGACTGAGCTTAGTGCACTGTCGTCGGTGGGGCCGCTCATGCCACGCGCCCGCGTCGCCGGGAACCGTTCGCCGTGATCAATGCGATTCACCTCTGACTCCGCGTAATCCCCTAGCGTTTCGCGTGCCGGGCGTGGCTGCCCGGTAAGCCTTCCGTAAGCGTCAACGCGCACACTGAACGCGAGGCACTTCACCTGTGTCCGACAATTTCGTTGCACCGAAACGCATTGCCGGTCGATGGCGGCACACCGTCGGCCTTGCCGGCCCGATCCGGCGCCGCGTCAACCCTGTCCCCTCCGGCGCCGCCGGTGCGGCGTGACGGGCGCGCGAGCCAATTCATATATGCAAGGAGACAATATGACTTCGTATGCGTCGTTTCACGCCCGCTCGATCACCCCCGATACCCGGGCGGCGTTCTGGGAGGAGCAGGCCCGGCTGATCGATTGGGAGACGCCTTTCACGCAGGTCCTCGACTACGACAACCCGCCGTTTGCCCGCTGGTTCGTCGGCGGTCGAACGAATCTGTGCCACAACGCCGTCGATCGCCACCTGCCGTCGCGCGGGACACAAAATGCGCTGATCTGGGTGTCGACGGAGACCGAGCAGGAGCGTGTCTACACGTACGACGAACTGTCGGCGGAAGTCAATCGCATGGCGGCATCGTTGCAATCGCTGGGCGTGGCGCGTGGCGAGCGCGTGCTGATCTACATGCCGATGATCCCCGAGGCGCTGTTCGCCATGCTGGCATGCACGCGACTGGGCGCGATCCACTCGGTCGTGTTCGGTGGCTTTGCGTCCGTCAATCTGGCGGCCCGCATCGACGACGCGCAACCGAAAGTCATTGTCTCGGCCGATGCCGGGTCGCGCAACGGCAAGGTGGTCCCGTACAAACCATTGCTCGACGAAGGCGTCACGCTGGCGCAGCACAAGCCGTCGAGCGTATTGCTGATCGACCGGGGGCTGGCGCCCATGACACGCGTGGAAGGCCGCGACGTCGACTACGCGCCGCTGCGCGAGCAACATCTCGACGCCCTCATTCCGTGCGAGTGGCTTGAGTCGAGCGAGCCGTCGTATGTGCTCTATACCTCGGGTACGACGGGCAAGCCGAAGGGCGTGCAACGCGACACCGGCGGCTATGCGGTCGCGTTGGCGTCGTCGATGCAGCACATTTTCTGCGCGAAGCCGGGCGACACGATGTTCTGCGCATCGGACATCGGCTGGGTGGTCGGACATAGCTACATCGTGTACGCGCCATTGCTCGCGGGCATTGCAACGGTGATGTACGAGGGCACGCCGATTCGTCCCGATGGCGGAATCTGGTGGCGCATTGTCGAGAAGTACAAGGTGACGCAGCTCTTCACGGCGCCGACGGCGATTCGTGTGCTCAAGAAGCAGGACCCGGCCTATCTGACGCAGTATGACCTGTCGTCGCTGCGGCTGATCTTCCTCGCAGGTGAGCCGCTCGACGAGCCGACAGCGCGCTGGCTGACGGACGGTGTCGGCAAGCCGGTCGTCGACAACTACTGGCAAACGGAGACCGGCTGGCCGATTCTCGGCATGGCGCGTGGCGTCGAGGTTCTGCCGGGCAAGCTTGGCTCGCCGGGCAAGCCGGTGTACGGCTACGACGTGAAGCTCGTTGACGAGATTACGGGGGAGGACTGTGGCCCGAACCAGAAGGGCGTGCTGGCGATCGAGGGGCCGCTGCCGCCGGGGTGCATGAGCACGGTGTGGGGTGACGATGCCCGTTTCGTCAAGACCTACTGGCAGACAGTGCCGGGCCGCATGCTGTATTCCAGCTTCGACTGGGGCGTGCGCGACGACGACGGGTACTACTTCATTCTCGGGCGCACCGACGACGTCATCAACGTTGCCGGTCACCGGCTCGGCTCGCGAGAGATCGAGGAGAGCATTGCCAGCCACCCGGCGGTCGCGGAGGTCGCGGTCATCGGTGCGCAGGACTCGCTCAAGGGCCAAGTCGCGATGGCGTTTGCGGTCCTGCGTCAACCGGAACTGGCAGCCACCCCCGAGGCGCGGCTGGCGCTGGAGGGCGATGTCATGAAGACGGTGGACAAGCAGTTGGGCGCGGTGGCGCGTCCGGCGCGGGTGTTCTTCGTCACCATGCTGCCCAAGACACGTTCCGGCAAGCTGTTGCGACGCGCGATTCAGGCGATCTGCGAGGGGCGGGAAACAGGAGACCTGATCACGCTCGAAGATCCGGCGGCGCTGGAACAGGTGCGCGATGCCGTGAAGGGCGTGTAGCCGGTCGGGGGCTTCCAGAGGGGAGCCTTCCGTAACGGCGATGGGAAGTGGAGACTGCGGCGCATTCGATTTTTCGGACTGCGCCGCAGTGCATTTTGGCGGCCGATAAGGTTAGATATCGGGAATCGACGTCGCATTACGACATGTCGTCCGCCATCGCCGGTATGATTTCGCGAAATGCCTGCGGGATCGGCGGCTCTCTCATCCACGGCAGACGCGTGCGCCCATGACCGTTCATTGTTTATCGACACATGACTTCACCCAATCCGGCCGCGTGGCGGCAGAAAGCGATGCTCCTCGTGGTGTCCATCGGCTTTTTCATGCAGACGCTGGACTCGACGATCGTGAATACGGCGTTGCCGGCCATGGCGCGCGATCTCGGTCAATCGCCGTTACATATGCAGGCAGTGGTCATCGCGTATGCGTTGACCATGGCCGTCACGATTCCGTTGTCGGGATGGCTGGCGGATCGGTTGGGCACGCGCGTGGTTTTCTCCAGCGCGCTCACGATCTTCTCCATCGGCTCGGCAATGTGCGCCTATTCCAGCACCCTCGATGCGCTCGTGTGGTGGCGTGTGGTGCAGGGGTTTGGTGGCGCGATGTTGCTGCCGGTGGGACGGTTGGCGGTGTTGCGCACCTTCCCGCGTGAGCAGTATTTGCAGGCGCTCGCGTTCGTTGCGGTGCCGGGTATGATCGGTCCCCTGATCGGTCCGACGCTGGGTGGGTGGCTGGTCAAGGTGGCGTCGTGGCACTGGGTGTTTCTGATCAACGTGCCCGTTGGGGTAATCGGTTGCGTGGCAGCGCATTTCTTCCTGATCAACGCGCGCGCGCCGCACCAGACGTCGTTCGATATCAAGGGATATCTGCTGCTCTCTGTCGGCATGGTGGCGACCTCGCTCGCGCTCGACCGGCATGCCGATATGGCTGGCGCGCATGCCCTCATGCTGGTGTTGCTGGTGGTGGGGTTTGCCGGTTTTGTCGCCTATGGGCTATACGCGAACCGTGCGCCACAACCTTTATTCTCGCTCGCGATGTTCCGCGTGCATACCTTCAGCGTAGGGTTGCTGGGGAATCTCTTCGCGCGAATCGGTATTGCGGCGGTACCTTACCTCGTTCCGCTGTTGCTACAAGTGAGCCTTGGCTATACCGCGTTCGAAGCGGGTTTGCTGATGCTACCGATCACGATCACGGGAATCTTCGCCAAAAGCCTGGCGACACATCTGGTCACGCGTTATGGCTACCGGCCCGTGCTGGTGTGGAACACGATTCTTGCCGGGGGCGTGATGGCGAGTTTCGCTGTCGTAACCCCGCACTATCCAGTGCCGCTGCTGATCCTCCAGTTGGGCATTCTGGGCGGCATTAACTCGATACAGTTCACGGCAATGAATACGTTGACGTTAAAGGACCTGAATCCGGACGACGCGAGCGGCGGCAATAGCCTGTTCTCGCTCGTGCAGATGCTGGCCATGAGCTTCGGTCTGACCGTGGGCGGTGCGTTGCTGGTGACGTTCACGGGAGCGTTTGGCGAGAGTGCGGGCGTTGGAGCGCTTCCTGCGTTCCGGGCGACGTTTGCCTGCGTTGGCCTGATCACGTGTTGTTCTGCGTGGATCTTTGCCCAACTGACCGACCGTGAACAGAGGGCTACCGATGACGGCGACGCGCAGGCACAAGCCGTGGCAGCGACACCCCCGCCTCCGGCAAATTAGGGCGTTGGGCGCGCCGATTCGAGCCAGCGCGCCGTGAAGCGCTGCGATGCACCTTGAATGAGAGGTGAGAGGCGGTGGGGATGACAGCGATGACGGCTGTGGTGCTTATGCAAGTCATCCGCTTCATCCCCGCGAAGCAAATGGTCTGTCGAGAATTTCGGGTGCGCGAATGGCGTCGATTAGCAGGCCGAGGAAGGCTTCGACGGGAGCGGGCAGGGTGCGGCCGGCCATCGTCTGCACTTGCAGCGAGCGTTGGTGCAGCGCCGGGTTCCGGATGGGAATGGCAACGAGCCCTTCAGGGGCCAGTCGGCTGCGCACCGTGAGCAAACCGGTGAGCGTGACGGCATTGCCCGAGCGCACGAAGCTGTGTAGCGCGGCGTGATAGTTGCTCACGAACACCGGTTCGAAAAGCAGACCTTCGAGCGTGCAGCAAAGATCAAACATCTGCCGGATGGTCACGCCGGCGTTCGAAAGCGCCAGCGGGTAGGGCAGCAGGTCGGCGAGTGCAATGTCGCGTCGTTTGGCGAGCGGGTGCCGCCTGGCCATCAGGGCATAGATCGGTGCCGGCTGCGTGTGTACGACCTGCACTCCTTTTTCCGGCGCGACGCTGAAGCACACGGCGATATCCGCCTCGCCATCGCGCACGCGCACAGTGGCATCGAACGGAGATACGACGTCGAGCAGGAAGTGCGCGCCCGGATAGGTTTCGCGAAAGCGTGCAAACACCTGCGGCAGGAAGTCCCGCGCGACCCCCTCGGCGCTGGCGACGCGAATCGTTGCGCGCCCAACTTCCGTGAGTCCCCGGATTTCCGACGTGACACGCTCTGCGTCGAGCAGTACGCGACGCGCATGATCTGCGAGCAACTCGCCCGCTTCACTTAGCACCATGCCGCGCGGCCGGCGTTCGAAGAGCGGTGTGCCGAGGTCTTCTTCGAGCTTCGCGATCTGACGGCTCAGCGCCGAGACCGCTACATGCAGGCGCTCTGAGGCGCGACTCAGCGAGCCGGTGCGAGCAACTTCGAGAAAGTAACGCAGCGCGTGAGTTTGCATGGGAAGCGGTCGAGTGACAGGGGCGGAATGGGACGGTCGAGCAGGGCGTTTCCCCGGCTTTTTGCTTTGCCAAAACGGCAAAGAAACATTCGAAATATTATCATTGTTGTCAAAAATACCCGCTCCTAGAATGGCCTGAACGGTTGTGCCGCAGCGTGCCACCGGCACGCGTCGCAGTGATGCGCGAGACAAGGCTGCCGTGCCCTCACAAGCCATCTGGAGACAAGCAGTGACACGTAGCGCAGCGATTTCCCAAGCCACCGCCCAATACGATTCGGGCGCGTTTCTCGATACCCTCAACCGTCGCGTTGCCTACAAGACCGAGAGTCAGGAGGCAGACAGCGGCGACGTGCTGCACGCTTATCTCACCGAGGAGATGATCCCGGCGCTCGCGGCGCTCGGCTTTACGTCGCGCGTCGTGCCTAATCCGGTGCCGGGCGGCGGGCCGTTCCTGATTGCTCAACGTCACGAGAGCGACGACGTGCCTACAGTCCTCACTTACGGCCACGGCGACGTGGTGCGTGGCTACGACGCACAGTGGCGTGACGGGCTCAAGCCATGGGAGATCGTGGTGGAGGGCGACCGCTGGTACGGACGCGGCACCGCCGACAACAAAGGTCAGCACACGATCAATCTGGCGGCGCTGGCGGAGGTCCTGGCCTTGCGCGGCGGCAAGCTCGGATACAACGTGAAGATGATTGTGGAGATGGGCGAAGAAATGGGCTCGCCGGGCTTGCACGCGATTTGCGAGCAATTGCGCGACGAGTTGCGAGCCGACGTGCTGATAGCCTCCGACGGTCCACGCCTGGCGGCGGAGCGTCCCACGGTGTTCCTCGGCTCGCGGGGGCTGGTCAATTTCAAGCTCAGCCTGAATCTGCGCGACGGCGGCCATCACTCGGGAAATTGGGGCGGCCTGTTGCGCAATCCGGGGGTTGTGCTGGCGAACGCGATTGCGTCGATGGTCGACGGCAACGGGAAGATTCTGGTGGAGGGCCTGCGTCCGCCCGAGTTGCCAGCGTCGGTGCGTCGTGCGCTTGCCGGGCTGGAGGTCGGGGGCGGGCCGGACGATCCCGAGGTCGATGCCGACTATGGTGAGCCGGGCCTGACACCGACAGAACGCGTGATCGGTTGGAACAACATCGAGGTGCTGGCGTTCAAGACGGGCAATCCCGAGAAGCCTGTCAATGCGATTCCCCCGTATGCCTACGCGCACATGCAGATCCGCTTCGTAGTCGGCACCGACTGGGAGCGGCTGGCCGAGATCGTGCGCGCGCATCTGGACGCGCACGGTTTCCCGATGGTCGAAGTCGAGGTTGAGCGGGGTGTGATGGCGACGCGTCTCGATCCGGAAGACCCATGGGTGCTGTGGGCGTTGACGTCGATACGCGAGACGACAGGTAAGCCGCCGGTGCTGCTGCCGAATCTTGGCGGTACGTTGCCGAACGATGTATTCGCGGACGTTCTTGGTCTGCCCACGCTATGGGTACCGCACTCGTACCCGGCCTGTTCGCAGCACGCGCCAGACGAGCATTTACTCGGATCGGTCGCACGTGAGGCGTTGCAGATCATGGCGGGGCTGTTTTGGGATCTGGGGGATGTCGAGCTCAAAGAGGGGAAGCCGCGATGAACAGCACCGCTGCCGCCGCTGGGGCGGATCATACGAACGGCGCGTCGAGCGCCGGCAAGGAGGGCGCGCGTACGGATGTGCCCGTCTACAAGCTGATTGTCGCAACGTCGATCGGGAACGCGCTTGAATGGTATGACCTGATCGTCTACGGCTATTTCGCGGTGACGATCTCGAAGCTGTTTTTCCCCGCACACGACGAGACCGTGTCGCTGTTGATGGCGTTGGGAACGTTTGCGCTGTCGTATCTGGCGCGTCCTCTGGGGGCTTTCGTGCTGGGGGCGTACGCGGATCGTCACGGACGTCGTGCGTCGCTGATGTTATCGATCGCCATGATGACGGTAGGCACCGGGCTTATCGCGTTTATGCCGACGTATGCGGTGATCGGGGTGTGGGCGCCGATCGGCATCTTCCTGTCGCGACTGATGCAGGGATTCTCGGCGGGGGGCGAGTTTGGCAGTTCGACGGCGTTCCTTGTGGAGCACGTACCTCACCGGCCGGGCTTCATGTCGAGCTGGCAGTTCGCGAGTCAGGGGGCGAGCACGCTGTTGGCGTCGGCATTCGGAGCGGTACTCACGGGCGTACTGACGCAACCGCAACTCGAGTCGTGGGGATGGCGTATTCCGTTCCTGTTCGGAATGCTGGTGGGGCCTATCGGGCTTTACATCCGGAAGTATGTTGACGAGACGCCTGCATTCGAGCGCGACATCGCGCGAAAGAGCGCGGTGCGGGCGGAAGAGGGCAGTGCGGGAAAATCGCCGGTGTGGGAGGTGTTGACGACGCAGAAATCGCGTTTGCTGGTGTCCATCGGTGCGCTGGTGCTCACGACGACGGCGAACTACATGATTCTGTATATGCCGACGTATGCGACAAAACAACTCGGCTTGCCGCCGTCACAGGGCTTCATTGCAACGCTGGTGACGGGCTTCGTCATCATGACGCTGACGCCGTTCGTCGGGCATTGGTCGGATAAGGTAGGACGTATTCGCATCATGCTGGTGGCGGGGGTGTTGTTCCTGTGTACGGTGTATCCGGCGTTCGCGTTCATGAACGCGCATGCATCGCTGGCGACGATGATGGTCGTGATGCTGTGGGTCGGCACGTTGAAGGCGGTGTACTTCGCACCGATCCCAGCACTGATGTCGTCATTGTTCCCGACGCGTACGCGCGCAACGGGGATGGCAGTGGGTTACAACCTTGGCACGACGATCTTCGGCGGTTTTACCCCGTTGGCGGTGGCATGGCTGATTGCGGCGTCGGGCAACAAGCTGGCGCCGGGGCTGTATCTGATGGTGGGCGCGGTGATCAGTCTGACGACACTGCTGATTGCGCGGGCGCGGATGGGGGCACGCTGAGGGGGATCGGCTGGGCGAAGGCCCGAGGGGAGGCGCTCGTCGGTGTCGCGTGTGAAGGTGTCGCGCGTGGCTGGCGTGGCGCGTCCCTTTGATGGCAAGGGTGTGCGGGGGCCTTGGTGACGTTGCCGCGACGTAGTGTCGTTGGGCATGCAGGCGGGGCGCTGAGTTCTTGCAGGAAGTGATCTCGAACGAGCGCCAGTGAGTCGATATTCATGCGCGGATAGTCTTGTTGCAGCATGGCTGCGACTTGTCGGGCGACGTCCGCGAGAATCGCACCTCAGAGAGCTTCTTCCGAGATCTGCTTCGCTTCCTGATACCTCCCAATGGTCATTGAGCAGTACATCGTCTGATCTGCGGTCCAGACGCGGAGTATGTCTATCGCGTCGTCGTCGAGCACGACTGAATCGGGATTGGACATTCATACATCGCATTCCTCTCTTAAGTCAGGCCAGCGCTCGAATCGAAACGCAGATGACAAGACGGCGGCGATTCTGTCGAATAGACGGCGTAGCGCATTCCGGATTTGGACGCGACACTCGGGTTTCCGGGAACCTTGAACCTTGAACCCGACACTCGGGGGTACGACGACGCTCGAAGGCAGTCGGCAATAGCCCCCCGCTAAGTACTTTCCCTCCCCCTCCGAAGTCGGGATTTGCCGACCTTGCCGTCGGAAATTTTTTCCTCTAGTATTTTAGGCATAAACTATTTACGATTTAACAAAGATCGGCAAGCGCGACGCGATCTGTGAATCCGGAGGTTGGAGATGAATATCGTCTGTATCGGCGGCGGTCCCGCGGGCCTGTATTTCGGGTTGTTGATGAAGCTGCGCGAACCTTCCCACCGTGTTGTGGTGGTCGAGCGCAACCGGCCCTACGACACGTTCGGCTGGGGTGTGGTGTTCTCCGACGCCACCATGGACAACCTCCAGCAAGCCGACCCCGTGAGCGCTGCGCAGATCAACGACGCCTTCAACCATTGGGACGACATCGATATCCACTTCGAAGGCCGCACGATCACCTCCGGCGGTCACGGATTCATCGGCATCGGCCGCAAGAAGCTGCTCAATATTCTGCAAGCGCGCTGCGAAGCGCTCGGTGTCGAACTGGTTTTCGAGACGGACGTCTCCGACGATCAGGAAATCGCTCGCCGCTATCAGGCTGATCTGGTGATCGCGTCCGACGGCCTGAACAGCCGTATCCGTACCCGTTACGCCGACACCTACCGCCCGGATATCGACACGCGCCGGAATCGCTTCGTCTGGCTCGGCACGCATCAACGTTTCGACGCCTTCACGTTCGCCTTCGAGAAGACGGAACACGGCTGGTTTCAGGCGCACGCCTATCAGTTCGACGCCGACACGTCGACGTTCATCGTGGAGACGCCCGAGGAAGTCTGGCGCGCCCACGGCATTGACGAGATGAGCCAGGAAGAGGGCGTGAAATTCTGCGAAGACCTCTTTGCGAAGTACCTCGGCGGCCATGAACTTATGAGCAACGCCAAGCATCTTCGCGGCTCGGCCATCTGGATTCGCTTCCCGCGCGTGATTTGCGAACACTGGGTCCACTGGAGCGATGTCGACGGCAAGCGTGTTCCTGTCGTACTCATGGGCGACGCCGCACACACCGCACACTTCTCCATCGGGTCCGGCACCAAGCTCGCGCTGGAAGACGCCATCTCGCTCGCCGACGGCCTCGGCACTCAGGGCGTGGACGCCCTGCCGGGCGTGCTGGCCGATTACGAAGCCGCCCGCAGCGTCGAAGTGCTCAAGATCCAGAACGCCGCGCGCAATTCGACCGAGTGGTTCGAGACCGTCGAACGCTACGCGCGCTTCTCGCCGGAGCAATTCGCCTATTCGCTGCTCACGCGCTCGCAGCGTATTTCCCACGAGAACCTGCGAGTGCGCGACGCCGGCTACGTCGAAGGCTACGAAGACTGGCTCGCCGAGCACGCGGGAGTGAAACGCGCTCAGGGCCAGCAAGCGATTCCCCCGATGTTCACGCCGTTCCGCGCACGCGACCTCACACTCAAGAATCGCATCGTGATGTCGCCGATGGCCATGTATTCGGCGGTCGACGGCGTACCGGGCGACTTCCACCTCGTGCACCTCGGTAGCCGCGCGTTGGGCGGTGCGGGCATGATCGTGGCCGAAATGACCTGCGTGTCGCCCGACGCCCGTATCACGCCGGGATGCCCCGGCCTGTGGAACGATACACAACGCGACGCGTGGAAGCGCATCGTCGACTTCGTGCACGCGGGCAGCGATGCGAAGATCGCCATGCAGATCGGCCACGCCGGTCGCAAGGGGTCGACGCGCCTCGCATGGGACGGTATCGATCAACCTCTCACCGAAGGCAATTGGCCGCTGATCTCGGCCTCGCCGCTGCCCTATATCGAAGACGTATCGCAAACGCCGCGCGAAATGACGCGCGCCGATATGGACCGCGTCAAGGACGACTTCGTACAAGCGGCCCGTCGTGCCGCCGAAGCCGGCTTCGACTGGCTCGAGCTGCACTGCGCGCACGGGTATCTGCTCTCGAGCTTCATCTCGCCGCTCACGAACCAGCGCACCGACGAATACGGCGGCTCGCTGGAGAATCGCCTGCGCTATCCACTGGAAGTCTTCCATGCCGTGCGTGACGTCTGGCCGTCGGCCAAGCCGATGTCGGTCCGTATTTCGGCGCACGACTGGGTCGAGGGCGGTATTACGCCGGACGACGCGGTCGCCATCGCCCGCGCTTTCAAGAACGCAGGCGCCGATCTCATCGACTGCTCGTCGGGGCAGGTCAGCAAGGCCGAAAAGCCGGTGTATGGCCGCATGTTCCAGACACCGTTCGCCGATCGTGTGCGCAACGAGGCAGGTATTCCGACGATTGCCGTCGGTGCGATTTTCGAAGCGGATCATGTGAACAGCATCATCGCATCGGGCCGCGCCGATCTGTGCGCGCTGGCGCGTCCGCATCTGGCCGATCCGTTCTGGACACTGCACGAAGCCGCCAAGATTGGTTACAAGGATTTACCGTGGCCGGCGCAGTACTATGCGGGCAAACGGCAGTACGAGACCAATCTGGAGCGTGCTGCCGCCTACGCTCAACAGATCGGTAAATAAGGACAGTAGATGACGTCAACCACAACTTCGACGGGTGCCGCTCCGGTGTCGTCGGCATCGCTCAAGGGCATGCACGCGTTGGTGACCGGCGGTGCGCGCGGGATTGGCGAGGCCGTTGCACGGGCCTTGCTGGCACAGGGCGCCCGGGTCACGCTGCTCGGGCGTAGCGAGACCTCGCTGGCCGATGGCGCGAAGGCACTGGCCGGGCATGGCGAAGTCGCGTGGGTCAGCGCCGACATTTCGAACGCGGCAGCGGTCGAGGCGGCTTTTGCGCGCGCGGCCGAGCGTTTCGGCCCGGTGCAGGTGCTTGTGAATAACGCGGGACAGGCCGTCAGCGCTCCGTTTGGCAAGACGGACGGGGCGCTGTGGCAACAGATGATCGACGTCAACCTGACCGGTACGTTTCACTGCATTTCCGCTGCGCTGCCTGCCATGCTGGCGGCGGGGTGGGGACGCATCGTGAACGTGGCGAGCACCGCCGGGCTGATTGGCTACCCGTATGTTACGGCGTATTGCGCGGCCAAGCATGGCGTGATCGGGCTCACGCGTGCGCTGGCGCTCGAAGTGGCGAAGAAGGGCGTGACGGTCAACGCAGTCTGCCCGGGCTATACGGAAACGGACATCGTGCGCGACGCCGTGGCGAACATCGTCGCCAAAACGGGACGCAGCGAAGACGAAGCACGCGCTGAACTGGCAAAGCGCAATCCGCAAGGGCGTCTGGTGCAACCGCAAGAGGTTGCCGACGCCGTGCTGTGGCTCTGCCAGCCGGGCGCGGGCGCAGTCACAGGACAGTCGATCGCGGTCGCTGGCGGTGAAGTCACCGTCGGCTGAGCGCGAATGCAAAACCCATCCAAGGAGATCGGCCAATGAGTGACGTGAAACTGACGATGGCGCATCACAAGCGCCCGTTCGCGACCTATGAAGCCAAGCACTTTCTGTGGTCGGTGTCGAACGACGCGCAAGGGCGTCCGAGCATCGGCACGATCACGCTGAACCGTCCCGACAAGAAGAATCCGCTGACGTTCGACTCGTATGCCGAACTGCGCGATCTCTTCCGCGGTCTGGTCTACGCGACGGATATCAAGACGGTGGTGGTGACTGGCGCCGGCGGCAACTTTTGCTCGGGCGGCGACGTCCACGAAATCATCGGCCCGCTCACGCAGATGAGTATGCCGGAGTTGCTCGATTTCACTCGCATGACGGGCGATCTGGTCAAGGCGATGCGCGTTTGTCCGCAGCCGATCGTCAGCGCCATCGACGGCATTTGCGCCGGTGCAGGCGCGATGGTGGCGCTCGCGTCGGATATGCGTCTGGGCACGCCGCAGACCAAGACGGCGTTTTTGTTCGTGCGCGTGGGGCTGGCCGGCGCCGATATGGGCGCTTGCACGCTGCTGCCGCGCATGATCGGGCAGGGCCGCGCGTCGGAGCTGCTTTACACCGGCCGGGTGATGACGGCGGAGGAAGGTCTGCAATGGGGCTTCTTCAACGCGTTGCACGACGGTGGCGCGGTGCTCGGCGCAGCACAGACGCTGGCCGATCAGATTGCCTGCGGCCCGACGTTCGCGCACGGCGTGACGAAGAAGTTGCTGCATCAGGAGTGGAACATGGGCGTGGACGAAGCCATCGAGGCGGAAGCCGAGGCGCAAGCGATCTGCATGCAGACGAAGGATTTCCGTCGCGCTTACGACGCCTTTGTTGCGAAGCAGAAACCGGTGTTCAAGGGCGACTGACGCGAGCGAGACGATGAGCGATATCACTCCCCACAATGCGCGCAACGCCGAGTTTCTGGCGTGGCCGTTTTTCGACGACGCGCATCGCCGCCTGGGCACGGAACTCGACGCCTGGTGTTCGCGCGAACTGAAGGTGGACCATCACGCAGACACCGATGCGACGTGTGTGGCGCTGGTGCGGCAATTGGGGCGCGCCGGCTGGTTGAAGTACTGCGTGCCCGCGAGTCATGGCGGTGCGCTGGAGACGCTGGATTCGCGCGCGTTGTGCGTGTTGCGAGAAACGCTCGCCCGCCACGACGGTCTGGCCGATTTCGCCTTTGCGATGCAAGGGCTGGGCAGCGGCGCGATTACGCTCGCGGGCAGCGACGCGCTCAAGCAGCGCTATCTGCCGCGCGTGGCCTCGGGGGAGGCGATTGCGGCGTTCGCGCTGTCGGAGCCGAACGCGGGCTCGGACGTGGCTGCGATGGCCTGCGCTGCCACGCCGGATGGCGACGATTATGTGCTTAACGGCGAGAAGACCTGGATTTCGAATGGCGGCATTGCGGACTTCTACTGTGTTTTCGTCCGGACGGGCGAGGCGCCGGGGGCTCGGGGTATCAGCGCGTTCGTCGTCGATGCGAATACGCCGGGGCTGACGATTGCGGAGCGCATCGACGTGAGCGCACCGCATCCGCTCGCTCGTCTGAAGTTCGAGAACTGCCGGGTGT
The DNA here is from genome assembly GCF_001465595.2 of Pandoraea apista. Classification (NCBI taxonomy): domain Bacteria; kingdom Pseudomonadati; phylum Pseudomonadota; class Betaproteobacteria; order Burkholderiales; family Burkholderiaceae; genus Pandoraea; species Pandoraea apista. The sequence goes on from NZ_CP013481.2 coordinate 1,899,841, forward strand.
CTGCCTCGCAGCGTCTTGGCGAAGCGGGGCAGGGGTTCAAGGTCGCGATGATGACGCTGGATATTTTCCGCGCGTCGGTGGCGGCGGCAGCGCTGGGGTTCGCCCGCCGTGCCCTGGACGAAGGGTTGGCGCGCGCCAAGTCTCGCGAGATGTTCGGCCAGACGCTCGCCGATTTCCAGATCACGCAGGCCGCGCTGGGCGATATGGCGACGTCGGTGGACGCGGCTGCCTTGCTGACGTATCGCGCCGCCTGGCAGCGCGATGTGCAGGGGCAGCGCACGACGCGCGAGGCAGCGATGGCGAAGATGTTTGCGACGGAGTCGGCGCAGCAGGTGATTGATCGCGCGTTGCAGATGTTCGGTGGCGCAGGCGTGGTATCGGGAGCGATCGTTGAGCGTCTGTATCGGGAGATTCGCTCGCTTCGGATCTATGAAGGGGCAACGGAAGTACAAAAGCTGATCATCGCGCGAGAACTGCTCAAGGACGGCTGAGCGCTGTCATTGACTTACCGGGGGCAAGGAGAAGCACATGGAACGATCTGGACATCTCGACACTTTCGCGCGCGACAATCTGCCGCCCGCCGATCAGTGGCCCGAGTTTCTGCTGGACAATCCGGATGTGGCATATCCGGCGCGCATCAATTGCGCCGCCGAACTGCTGGATCGTGTGATCGCTGAGGGCCGCGGCGACGCACCCGCGATTTATTCGGTGGAGAACGGCGCACCGACGGTCACGACGTATCTGGGTTTGCGCGAGATGGTGGATCGCATCTCTCATGTGCTTCGTAATGACATGGCGTTGGTGCCGGGCAATCGCGTGTTGCTGCGTGGTCCGAACAATCTTTTCATGGCTGCGGCGTGGCTGGCGGTGATCAAGGCCGGACTCGTGGGGGTGCCGACGATGCCGCTGCTGCGGGCGAAGGAACTCAAGCAGATCATCGACAAGGCGGAGGTCGGCGCAGCATTGTGCGACGGCCGTCTGAAGGAGGAGCTTGAGTTCAACCGTCAATCGACGCATGAGTACTTCTGTCCGGCATTGACGCAGGTGGTGTATTTCCACGACGTGGGTGAGGACTCACTGGAGGCCCGCATGGCGCGTCAGCCGGCGCACTTCAATGCCTGCGACACGGCGGTGGACGATGTGTGTCTGATCGCCTTCACGAGCGGTACGACGGGACAACCGAAGGGCACGATGCATTTTCATCGCGACGTGCTGGCGATGTGTGATCTGTTCCCCCGCCATGTACTGAAGCCGGGCCCGGACGATATCTTCTGCGGCACTCCCCCGTTAGCGTTCACTTTCGGTACGGGGGGCTTGTTGACGTTCCCGTTGCGTGTTGGTGCGGCGACGGTTTTGTTGGAGAAGCTCACGCCGGACAGTCTGTTGCAGGCGATCGAGCAGTATCGCGCGACGATCTGTTTCACGGCGCCAACGTTTTATCGCCAGATGGCGGCGCTGGTGGACAAGTACGATTTGTCGAGCCTGAAGAAGACGGTCTCGGCAGGCGAGGCGTTGCCCGATGCGACACGTCAGCTATGGAAGCAGGCGTCGGGCATCGAGATGATTGATGGCATTGGTGGCACGGAGATGATCCACATTTTCATCTCGGCAGCGAATGGCGACGTGGTGCCGGGCGCGATCGGCAAGCCGGTGCCGGGCTATATCGCGATGATCGTGGACGAGAACATGCAGCCGCTGCCTCCCGGCAAGGTGGGCAAGCTGGCGGTGAAGGGACCGACCGGTTGCCGGTATCTCGCTGATTCGCGTCAGACGAACTATGTGAAGAACGGCTGGAATCTGCCGGGCGACACGTTTATGTGTGACGAAGCAGGCAATTACTATTATCAAGCCCGCTCGGACGACATGATTGTCTCGGCCGGTTACAACATCGCCGGACCGGAGGTCGAGTCGGCGCTGTTGAAGCATCCGGCGGTGGCTGAGTGCGGTGTGGTGGGTGCGAACGACGAGGCACGCGGTCAGATCGTGAAGGCGTATGTGGTGCTCAAGCCCGGCGAGTCGCGCGACGAAGCGATGGTGAAGGCGCTTCAGGAGTATGTGAAGGCTAACATCGCACCATATAAGTACCCGCGCGCGATCGAGTTTGTCGACGCGTTGCCGCGCACGGAAACGGGTAAGCTGCAACGCTTCAAGCTCCGCCAGTTGGGGCAGTGAGGTAGGGGTGAGCGCTCCAGTCGGCACTCACTCACTTTGTCGATCCTGCTCGCAGGGAGAATGGAATTATGTCGGAGGCTGACGTGAGCGCACACGCATTCGTCAAACCGCTGCTGGTGCGCTTCAAACATTGCGATCCGGCAGGCATCGTGTTTTATCCGCGCTATTTCGAGATGATCAACGATCTGGTCGAAGACTGGTGCGCGGAAGGACTGAACCTGTCGTTCGGCGAGATGCATCTGCGCGACGGCATGGGGGTGCCGACCGCCAATATCGAATGCCGCTTCAGTGCCCCCAGTTTTTTGGGCGAGACGCTATTGCGCTCGCTGGAAGTCACGCGCCTCGGTCGCTCGTCGATGACGCTGCGCATACGGTTCGCCGGTGCAAACGACGAGACGCGTCTACAAGCCACGCTGGTACTGGTCTGGGTCGCGAAGGGCGAGGGCGGAAGACCCTCCCCGATCACGGTACCCCCGGCCCAACGCGAGGCTATTGTGCGCTTTGCCGCACCCGATTCTGTAATTGAAGGAGTGTCCTGATGCTGCAAGTTCTGCAACCGCCCGATTGGGCGAAACCGCGCGGCTACGCCAACGGCATGGCTTTCGAGATGACGGCAGGCAGCCGCATCGTGTTTGTCGGCGGTCAGATCGGCTGGAACGGACAGCAACGTTTCGAAACGGATGATTTCGCTCTGCAAGTCCGTCAGACGCTCGCGAATATCGTGGCAATTCTCGCCGAAGGCAACGCCAAGCCAGAACACATCGTACGCATGACCTGGTACGTGAAGAATAAGCGCGAGTACGTGGAAAGCTATCGCGCCATCGGCGAACACTATCGAGACATCATCGGACGCCATTTCCCCGCCATGACCGCCGTGGAAGTCGCCGATCTTGTTGAGGACGAAGCGAAGGTCGAAATCGAAGTCACCGCTGTTGTGCCCGCCGCTTAGTTTTTTCAGGGCGTGTTGGTTGGGGCCCCTCCTACACCGCCCTCCAGACGGACCGGGGCCCCTTTCCGCCTCTCAGACATAAACCCAACTCGCTGCAGAAAGGGGCCCCGGTCCGTCTCTTTCCCCTTCCTTCGCCCCCTTCTTGCCCACTTCTCGCCTTTACACCGCTCGCTTCGGTTCTTTTCCTCCCTCCCCAAACGCAAAACGCCGGGTTTCCCCGGCGTTTTCGCTGTCCTGCTTCTTTTTCACGCTCTTCTTATGCCGCTTTCTGCGCCGCCCGCGCCGCCTCCAACGCCGCCTGCGTCAACACATACACCCCCGGCAAATCCTGCTCGTCACAGTTGTGACCCTCGCCCCCCCGATCCACCACCACGAAGTCACTCACCTCATGCAACGCCAGTAATGGGTGATGCCATACGCCTCGCGCGTAGTTCACGCCCTGCCAACCCTCCGAGACGAACGCCCTCATCTGACTCACATCCAACTCGCCCGCCGGCGCCACCACCACCAGATACGGCGTCGTCTTCAACGGAATGAACGCCTGACTGCCCAACGGGTGACGCTCCAACATCTTCACCTCATACGGCAACTGCCTCGGCTGCCCACGGAACACGTTCACTAACGTTCGTCCACCCTCCGGACCCAGATCCACCGTCGCCAGATCGTGAAAGCGCTCGGTCGTCCCGCCATTGATCGCGAAATGCTTCGCCCCCGACAACTCGATCACGTCGCCAAACGGCGCAAACGCCTCCCGCGTCAATCGCTCTATCTTCAACGCCAGACCCGCCATGTCACGCTCCTTTTTTTCCCTGCTCGTTGCAGCCTCTCGCATCCTTCCCATCCGTCGCACCCTTTGCTTTCGTCCGGAGGCGAGAGGTCTTCTTTTTGCTGACGTCGCTTACGCCGTCTTCTCGCTCAGGCGGCCCCACAGACGCAGGCGCGATACGCCGCCGTCCGGAATGATGTTGAAGCGGATGTGCGTGATCGCCCCCAGCTTCTGCACCGGCTCTTCAAAGAAGAACTGTTTGTCCATCGCCAGTTTCTGCTCGGGCAACAACACCGGCCAGAACATGGACTGCGTAATCAATGACTGCTCGGTGCCCCCCGTCACGTATGCCGCCTGGATGGAGCAACGATCGGGGAAGTTGCCCTTGAAGTGCGCCGTGTCGACTTCGATTTTGGCAATCTCGCCCGGCTGTGCCAACGCAATGATCGCCCAGTCGTTGCCGGGCTCTCGACGCCGCCGCGTCTCCCACCCATCGCCCATGTTCACGCCACGGCCCGGCATCAACAGGTTCGACGCCAACCCGAAATGCTGGTTGTTCGCCGCTACGATGTAACCGCCATTCTCCATCGCGATCAGGTCGATCAGCTCGTCGCGCGAACGCGCCGCCCAATCGCTCTGCGGCAAGCCATACAGACGCAAGCGGGCCAGACCGCCGTCGGGGTACAGGTTCACGCGCACGTGCGTGACCGGACGCTGGATAGCGATGGCATGGTAGTGATGCGAGTTGCCTTGCAGCGTGGTCGAGGCGAGCAGTTCGAACCACTCGGCGCTCTGGCCCGGTGCACCGTCCGGGCTGTAGCACCCCTCGAGCGACGCCGCCGGCGGGAAGTTGCCGGTGAAGTGGCTGGTGTCCAGATCGACACCGAACAACACGCCCGCCCGCGCGAGCTTGACCACGCACCAGTCGTAGCCGTTCACGCGCTTGCGACGCGTTTCCCAGCCATCCATCCACTTGCCGTTCTCGTCGTATTTGCCGGGAATGAAGACGGCCGGCTCGGGATTGAGCATGCGCTCTTTGGCCGCGAAGAATTCGTCGCTGGCCTCGAGTGCCTGCGCACCCAGGCGCGGATCGGCCAGATTGACGTAACGGCGCACGAATTCCGGTGCGTTCGGATCTTGCGGGGCGAGGGCCATGTTGCTTTTCACTCCAGATAAAGGCGCCGACGTCGCGCGTCGGCAGAATATTCGCTCGGTATCTCTGACGGCTTAAACCATGATGTTCATGGCGTCACCGCCGCGTTAGTCGGGGCAGCACTCTCTTCTGCCGATGTCGCAATCGGTTCGTAGGGCAGGGCGCCATCCAGCACTTTGTGTGCTCGTACGAAGTCGACGTCTTTTTCCCAGGCCGCGACGACGAGCGTTGCCACGCAGTTGCCCAGCAGGTTGGTAATGGCTCGCGCAATGCCCACGAACCAGTCGACAGGCAAAATCAGAACGAGGCCAATGACGGGGATCGCCGGGATGGCCGCCAACGTGGCCGCCAGAATCACGATGGCCGACCCCGGAATGCCATGCGCTCCCTTGGACGTGAGCAAGGACACGAGCACCACAAGGATCAGGTCGTGCATCGACAAGGGGGTGTTGGTCGCCTGCGCAATGAAGATGACGGCAAGGGTCAGGTAGATGGAGAAACCGTCGAGGTTGAAGGAGTAGCCGGTCGGTACGACAAGCCCTACGGTCGATTTCTTGATGCCCATCCACTCGAGCTTGCGCATGATCGCGGGCAACACGGCATCGGACGACGCCGTGCCCAACACGATGGACAACTCTTCACGGAAGTATTTGATGAACTTGAAGATGTTGAAGCCCGCCAGCCGCAATACGCCGCCCAACACGACGGTCACGAAGACGAAGCAGCTCAGGTAGAACACGAGCACCAACAAACCCAACTGCTTGAGCGACGACGCGCCATATTTGCCGGTGGTGAACGCCACGGCGCCCAATACGCCCAACGGCGCCAGCCGGATGATGAACGCCATTACACGGAAGAAAACGTGGCTCAGGTCTTCAATGAATCGCGCCACCGGACGGCCCCGCTCGCCAAGGGCCGCCAATGCACAGCCGAACATGACGGAGAAGACGAGGATTTGCAGTATGTCGCCCTTGGCGAAGGCGTCGGTAATGGTGTCGGGAATGATCTTCAACAGGAACCCCGCGGTGTCTTTCAACCCCTTGGCATTCTCGGTGTACGCCGCCATCGCACTCGGATCGAGACTGCGAATGTCGATGTTCATCCCCTCGCCAGGACGCGTCACCCATGCCAGCACGGCACCAATGACCAACGCGAAGGTGGTGATGATCTCGAAGTACAAAACCGCCTTGATACCCACACGGCCGACTTTGCGCAAATCGCCCGCGCTCGCCATACCACTCACGACGACACAGAAGACGATCGGTCCAATGACCATCTTGATCAATTTCAGAAAGCCATCGCCCAACGGACGCAAGGACTCTCCCAACTGCGGAAACCAAATGCCAAGCGCTACACCCACTATCAACGCAATGACAACTCGGCCAAACAACGAACGGAACAGCTTGGGCATGGTTTGTCTCCTCTGCCTGCGCAAATCACTCTCTCGGATTTCGCGATCTCTACGTCGGACGGACTGCTCTCGGGGGCTGATTTCTTTACTGCAACAACGATTTGGCGCGTTTGACGCCCGCTCATAACATCAGTGTATCCAAACAAGTCATACCGGTCTGACCAGTGATGTTATGGCGAATATTAGAAAGCCAATATAGTCCGGTCAAGACGCGGCTTCTGAGGGGATTCCCTATGGCGGGGCGAGGCTCGACAGTCAGCATGGGCGCGCGTGTGGCTCCGCTCGGGTTCGCCGGTTTTGTTGGCTGAATCCGCCGAAATTCTTGTGAACTTAGCTTTCCGGCGCACAGTCGCACTTGCATCAGGTGTGCTGCCCGGGCCCGTTGTGCTGCGCCGGGCGGTGTGTGCTGATCCCGCGACAACGATAGAAGGGAGGCGCCATGCGGATGAAAGACACGGTGGTCCTTGTCACCGGCAGTGCCCAGGGGATCGGACGCGCCATCGCGATTCGTCTCGCGCAGGAAGGCGCGCGTATCGTGGTGGAAGACCGGCTGAATGGCGCGATGGCCGAGCAGACGCTCGACGCGGTTCGCGCCGCCGGTAGCGATGGTTGTGTGATCGCCGGCGATGTCGGCAATGCCGCCGACGATCGCGCGGTCGTCGCTCAGGCGATCAAGGCAATGGGGCGTCTCGATGTGCTGGTCAACAACGCGGGCGTGGAGCGTCGCGCTCCGTTTCTCGACGTGACGGAGGCTGATTACGATCTCGTGATGAACGTGAATCTGAAAGGCGCTTTCTTCCTCACGCAAGCGTTCGTGCAACATCTCCGGGATACGAAGCGCGGCGGACGCATCGTCAACGTCAGTTCGGTTCACGAGGAATTGCCGTTTCCTCACTTCACGAGCTATTGCGCCAGCAAAGGCGGTATGAAGATGATGATGCGCAACCTGGCGATCGAACTCGCACCGCTTGGCATTACGGTCAATAACGTGGCGCCCGGCGCCGTTGGCACACCGATCAATCAGCAACTCCTCGCCAACAAGGCGCAGCTTGCCGCACTGCTCGCGAACATTCCGCTTGGCCGTCTCGCCGACCCGAGCGAAGTCGCCAACGCAGTGCTGTTTCTCGCCTCGCCCGAAGCGAGTTATGTCACCGGCACCACGCTGTTCGTCGACGGCGGCTTGCTCTGGAATTACTCGGAGCAATGACGATGACGGATACCGCGCAACGCTCGCTCGCCCTCGGCGGCATGACCCCGGGCGTCTCGCACTCTGCACCGTCGGATGTGCTCACGCCGGCGGACCGCTATCAGGAGTTGTTCGTCGCCGTGCAGACGCAACGCATTTTCCCCGACAGCAAGACGTTCGTGGACTGCGTGCCTGCGCTCGCCCCGGAAGAGGTTCTGCGCCGGTATCGCGAGGACGCCGCTAACCCCGGTTTCGATCTCTCGCGCTTTGTGGCGGACTATTTCACGCACGAACGTACGCCCGCCAGTCACTATGTGTCGGACCCGGGGCAGCGCCTTGTCGACCATATCGACGGGCTTTGGGACGTGCTCACGCGATTTCCCGAAGCGCATCCGGCCTATAGCTCGCTGTTGCCGATTCCCCGGCCGTATGTGGTGCCGGGCGGACGCTTCCACGAGCTTTACTACTGGGACTCCTATTTCACGATGCTGGGTCTTGCTCGCAGCGGCCGGCACGATCTGCTCGCGAGCATGGCCGATAATTTCTCGTTTCTCATCGAGACTTACGGCCATATTCCGAACGGCAACCGCACGTACTATCTGAGCCGCTCGCAGCCACCCATGTACGGCCTGATGGTGGCGCTGTTCGAGTCGCACGGCGTGGCGCGCGCACTGCAATATCTGCCTCACCTGCGTCGCGAATACGATTACTGGATGGAGGGCGAGGCGTCGCTCGCACCGGGCGATGCCTGCCGTCATCTCGTGCGCATGCCCGACGGCGCGCTTCTCAATCGCTATTGGGACGAGCGCGACACACCTCGCGAAGAGGGCTATCTGGAGGACGTGAGCACGGCGCGTAACGCGCCGGGGCGTCCGGCCGGTGAGGTCTACCGCGATCTTCGCGCCGGCGCCGCTTCGGGCTGGGACTTCAGTTCGCGCTGGCTGGACGACGTCAACGATCTGTCGTCGATCCGCACGACGGCTATCGTGCCGGTCGATCTGAACAGCTTTCTCTACGCCTCGGAAGTGCAGATTTCCCGGCTGAGCGACGGTGCCGGCGACACTGGCGCGGCTCGGGCGTTCGCCGCGCGTGCGCAGGCGCGGCGCGAGGCGATGACACGCTATCTCTGGTGCGAGAGTGAGGGCGCCTTTCTCGATTACGACTGGCAGCGTGGCGAGCAACGCCCGCAGCTATCGGCCGCGCTGGCTGCGCCTCTTTTTGTCGGTTTGGCGTCGCCGGAACAGGCCAGCCGTTCTGCGCGAACGATCGGCGAACGGCTTCTCGCCGCTGGCGGTCTGCGCACGACACAGGCGTCGAGCCTTCAGCAATGGGACCCGCCCAACGGTTGGGCGCCGCTGCAATGGATCGCGATCCACGGGCTTCGCAGCTACGGCGAAAGCCGGCTCGCCAACGAGATTGCCCATCGGTGGCTCGCCACGGTCGGTGCACTCTACGCCCGCGAAAGCAAACTCGTCGAAAAGTACTCGCTCCACACCAGCGACGCCATGTGCGCCTGCGGCGGCGGGGGCGGGGAGTACCCGCTTCAGGACGGCTTCGGCTGGACTAACGGCGTGGTGCGACGCCTTCTCGGCGATCATCCGGAACACCCCGCCCATCAGGCGACGGCGCAAGGCCGCCCACCTCGGCGCACGCGCGGGTAGGACCTGACGGGATATTTGGCGTCGTACAATGCGCCATACGTATCCCCGCATTCCCAGTGAGGCCTCATGAAGCATTCGGCGCATGCCGTAACCGACGCCGCCGTCGCCATCATTCGCGAGCGCATTGAACGCCAGGTCTATCCCGCCGGCGCCATGCTGCCGTCGCAGCGCCAACTCGCCGAAGAGCTGGCGATCAGTCGAGCCTCGCTGCGAGAAGCCCTCTCTACGCTCGAAGCGCTCGGCATGGTTGCGATCCGCCCGGGTAAGGGCGTGTATGTGAACGACGCCTCGGCGCGTCTGGGCGTGGCGTGGCGCTTTGCGGACCAGATATCGCTCGCGGACACCTATCAGCTACGCTACGCCCTGGAAGGCTTCTCCGCCCGGCTTGCCGCCCACGCCGCGAGCGCCAGCGAAATCGAGTGGCTCACGGATAACGTCGAGATGATGAAGGGCGCACTGATCGACGGCGATGTCGATACCGCCGCCCAACTCGACTTCGCGTTCCACTTGCGGATCGTGGGACTCGCCGGGAATGCCGCTATCGCCGATATCCTGCGCGGCAGCACCGAAATCGTCATGGAAAGCCAGCGCCTGCCGTTCTACCAGCGCGAACGGGTGCTTTCCACCTATCATGAACATCTGGAGATTCTCGAGGCCCTGCGACGCCGCGACGGCGCCGCCGCAGGCGCCGCAATGGAGCGCCATATCGTGCTGGCGGCCCAGCGGGCGGGCATTCACTTCCCTATCCCCTCTGCGTATTCGTCAGCCGGCGGCCTTACCCTCCGGGAGAACGCAGAGCGTACTGATGTGCCACACGTTCAGCTTTGAGATGATTGGGATTTGCGCTATACTTTGAAGGTTTTAGTCATTTAACCCTCACCCTAGCGCCTACCCGCCTGACATCTCGTCCGCAGTCCGAGCATCCGCTGTGCGCATATTCCGCGCAATTCCGGTGCCCGCGCTGATGTCATCGCGGCGGACGATGGGGCTGGCAGCCGGGGTGAACCCTTCAGGAGTTTCCCGTGCTGCCGTCATTCCCACCCGCCATTCTCGCGCTCGCTGACGGCACGGTCTTTCGTGGGTACGCCATTGGCGCTGCCGGTCACACGATTGGTGAAGTCGTGTTCAACACCGCAATCACCGGCTATCAGGAAATCCTCACCGACCCCAGCTATGCGCGTCAGATCGTCACGTTGACGTATCCGCACATCGGCAACACGGGCGTCAACGGTGAAGACGTCGAAGCCACGAAAGTCCATGCCGCAGGCCTGATCATCAAGGATCTGCCGATCCTCGACTCGAATTTCCGAGCCAACAAGACGCTGTCGCAATACCTGAAGGACGAAGGCGTCGTAGCCATCGCCGGCATCGATACGCGCCGCCTCACCCGTATCCTGCGCGAGAAGGGCGCCCAGAACGGCTGCATCCTCGCCGGCGAAGAAGCCGACGAAGGCAAAGCCGTCGCCCTGGCCCAATCCTTCCCGGGACTGGCGGGTATGGACCTCGCCAAGGTTGTCTCGACCACGGAGACGTACTCGTGGACGGAAACGGAATGGCGGCTGGGTGAAGGCTACGGTGAGCAGAAAGACCCGAAATTCCACGTGGTCGCTCTCGACTACGGCGTCAAGCGCAATATTCTGCGCATGCTCGCCGAACGTGGTTGCAAGGTCACTGTCCTGCCTGCCCAAAGCTCGGCCGACGACGTGTTTGCGCTGAATCCGGATGGCGTGTTCCTCTCGAACGGTCCCGGCGATCCCGAGCCGTGCGACTACGCCATTGCCGCTACGAAGACCTTCCTCGAGCGCCGCATCCCGACGTTCGGCATCTGCCTTGGCCACCAGATCATGGGCCTGGCCGTGGGCGCCAAAACGCTCAAGATGAAGACTGGCCACCACGGTGCCAACCACCCGGTCAAAGATCTCGCAACCGGCCGTGTGGTCATCACGTCGCAAAACCATGGCTTCGCCGTGGACGCGAACAGCTTGCCGGCCAACGCGCGCGTCTCGCATGTGTCGTTGTTCGACGGTACGCTGCAAGGCTTCGAGCTCACGGATCGCCCGGCATTCTGCTTCCAGGGACACCCGGAAGCGTCGCCCGGCCCGCACGACATCGGCTATCTGTTCGACCGCTTCGTGCAGTCGATGGCCGACGCCAAGCAGCCGGCGTAAGCACAGGTTCGACGAGACACGCATAAGGACTCACGCATCATGCTCGGAAACTCGATCGGCATCGTCAACCTCTGGACCTATCTGGCCGGGGTGGTGGTGGTCATTCTGCTGCCGGGGCCGAACTCGCTCTACGTGCTGTCGGTGGCCGCACAGCGCGGTGTTCGCCATGGTTATGCAGGGGCGTGCGGCGTGTTCCTCGGCGACACCATCCTCATGACGTTGGCGGCCGCAGGCGTGGCGTCGCTGCTGCACGCACAGCCGGCGCTGTTCTTCGTGGTGAAGTACCTCGGTGCGGCCTACCTTTGCTGGATGGGGCTGAACATGCTGCGCGGTGCGCTGGCCGATGCGCGAGCCGCACGGGCGGGCGAGGGTGCAGCAGTCGCCGCGCCCAAACAGGTCGACGCCGATCACCCGTTCAAGCGCGCGCTGTTCATCAGCTTGCTGAACCCGAAGGCGATCCTGTTCTGCGTGTCGTTTTTCATCCAGTTCGTCGATCCGGGCTACGCCTACCCCGCCGTGTCGTTTGCGGTGCTGGGCGTGATCGTGCAGACCTGTAGTTTCCTGTATCTGAGCACGCTGATCCTGGCCGGTTACCGCCTGGCCGAGCACTTCCGGCAACGTCGCCGGTTGAGCGCCGGGGCAACCGGCGGCGTGGGCGCGCTGTTCGTCGGCTTCGGTGTGAAGCTCGCGACCGCGACGCTGAGTTAAATTTTTGTTGAGAACGTTATGCCAAAGCGCACAGACATCAAGAGCATCCTCATCATCGGCGCCGGCCCGATCATCATCGGTCAGGCATGCGAATTCGACTATTCCGGCGCACAGGCCTGCAAGGCGCTGCGCGAGGAAGGCTACAAGGTCATTCTGATCAACAGCAACCCTGCCACGATCATGACCGACCCGGATACGGCCGACGTGACCTACATCGAGCCGATTACCTGGGAAGTCGTCGAGCGCATCATCGCCAAGGAGCGCCCGGATGCCATCCTGCCGACGATGGGGGGGCAGACCGCACTCAATTGCGCGCTCGACTTGCACCGCCACGGCGTGCTCGACAAGTACAAGGTGGAGCTGATCGGCGCATCGCCGGAAGCCATCGACAAGGCCGAAGACCGTCTGAAGTTCAAGGACGCCATGACCAAGATCGGTCTTGGTTCGGCCAAGTCGGGGATCGCCCACTCGATGGAAGACGCTCTCGCCGTGCAAGCCCAGATCACCGCCGAGATCGGTGGCAGCGGCTACCCGATGGTGATTCGTCCGTCGTTCACGCTCGGCGGCTCGGGCGGCGGCATTGCCTATAACCGCGAAGAATTCGAAGAGATCTGCAAACGTGGTCTCGACCTCTCGCCCACGCGCGAACTGCTCATCGAAGAGTCGCTGCTGGGCTGGAAGGAATACGAGATGGAAGTCGTGCGCGACCGCGCCGATAACTGCATCATCGTTTGCTCGATCGAAAACCTCGACCCGATGGGCGTGCACACCGGCGACTCGATCACCGTTGCGCCGGCCCAGACGCTGACCGACAAGGAATACCAACTGCTGCGTAACGCATCGCTGGCGGTGTTGCGTGAAATCGGCGTGGAAACGGGCGGCTCGAACGTCCAGTTCTCGATCAATCCGAAGGACGGCCGTATGGTCGTCATCGAAATGAACCCGCGCGTGTCGCGCTCGTCGGCCCTCGCGTCGAAGGCGACCGGCTTCCCGATCGCGAAGATCGCCGCCAAGCTGGCGATCGGCTACACGCTCGATGAGCTGCGCAACGAAATCACCGGCGGCGCTACGCCGGCGTCGTTCGAGCCGACCATCGACTATGTCGTGACCAAGGTGCCGCGCTTCGCCTTCGAGAAATTCCGCGAAGCCGATGCCCGCCTGACCACGCAGATGAAGTCGGTCGGCGAAGTGATGGCCATGGGCCGCACGTTCCAGGAATCGTTCCAGAAGGCCCTGCGCGGTCTCGAAGTCGGCGTGGACGGTCTGGACGAAAAGTCGACCGACCGCGACGAAATCGTTGCCGAAATCGGCGAACCGGGCCCGGACCGTATCTGGTATGTGGGCGATGCATTCCGCCTGGGCATGAGCCTTGAAGAGGTGTACGCCGAGACGGCCATCGACCCGTGGTTCCTCGCTCAGCTCGAAGCGATCGTCAAGAAGGAACAGGCCCTGTCGGGCCGCACGCTGGAAAGCCTGAGCACCGAGGAACTGCGCTTCCTCAAGCAGAGCGGCTTCTCGGATCGTCGCCTGGCCAAGCTGCTCGGTACCGACCAGACCGCCGTGCGCCGTGCCCGTATCGCTCAGAAGGTGCGCCCGGTCTACAAGCGCGTGGACACCTGCGCTGCTGAATTCTCGACCAACACCGCCTACATGTACTCGACCTACGAGGAAGAGTGCGAAGCCCAGCCGACCGACAAGAAGAAGATCATGGTGCTCGGCGGCGGCCCGAACCGTATCGGTCAGGGTATCGAGTTCGACTACTGCTGCGTGCACGCGGCCCTCGCGCTGCGTGAGGACGGGTACGAGACCATCATGGTCAACTGCAACCCGGAAACGGTGTCGACGGACTACGATACGTCGGATCGCCTGTACTTCGAACCGGTGACGCTGGAAGACGTGCTGGAAATCGTCGACCTCGAAAAGCCGGTTGGCGTGATCGTGCAGTACGGTGGCCAGACCCCGCTCAAGCTCGCTCTCGACCTTGAAGCGAACGGCGTGCCGATTGTCGGCACGAGCCCGGACATGATCGATGCCGCCGAAGATCGCGAGCGCTTCCAGAAGCTGTTGCACGACCTCGGCCTGCGTCAACCGCCGAACCGTACGGCCCGTGCCGAAGACGAAGCGCTGAAGCTTGCCGCCGAGATCGGCTATCCGCTGGTCGTGCGTCCGTCGTATGTGCTGGGCGGCCGTGCCATGGAAATTGTCCACGAGCCGCGTGACCTCGAGCGCTACATGCGTGAAGCCGTCAAGGTGAGCAACGACAGCCCGGTGCTGCTCGACCGTTTCCTCGACGACGCGATCGAGTGCGACGTCGACTGCATTTCGGACGGCACCGATGTCTACATCGGCGGCGTGATGGAGCATATCGAACAGGCTGGCGTGCACTCGGGCGACTCGGCTTGCTCGTTGCCGCCGTACTCGCTGTCGGCCGAGACGATTGCCGAACTCAAGCGTCAGACGGCTGCGATGGCCCGTGCGCTGAACGTGGTCGGTCTGATGAACGTGCAGTTCGCGATTCAGCAGGGTAACGGCGTCGACACGATCTACGTGCTCGAAGTCAACCCGCGCGCCTCGCGTACGGTGCCGTACGTCTCGAAGGCGACTGGCCGCCAACTGGCCAAGATCGCCGCCCGTGCGATGGTCGGTCAGTCGCTCAAGTCGCAAGGCGTGACGAGCGAAGTGACGCCGCCGTACTTCAGCGTCAAGGAAGCGGTTTTCCCGTTCGTGAAGTTCCCGGGCGTCGACCCGGTGCTTGGACCGGAAATGCGTTCGACCGGGGAGGTGATGGGTGTCGGCCGCACGTTCGGCGAAGCGCTCTTCAAGTCGCAACTGGCTGCCGGCTCGCGCCTGCCGACGTCGGGCACGGTGCTGCTCACGGTGAAGGACGCCGACAAGCCGCGCGCGGTTGAAGTCGCCCGCATGCTGCACGCGCTGGGTTACCCGATCGTGGCGACGCGCGGTACGGCGGCTGCGATCGAAGCCGCCGGCATTCCGGTGCGTGTGGTCAACAAGGTGAAGGACGGCCGTCCGCACATTGTCGACATGATCAAGAACGGCGAGATCGCGCTGGTGTTCACCACGGTGGACGAAACCCGCACGGCAATCGCCGATTCGCGCTCGATCCGCATGTCGGCGCAGGCCCACAAGGTCACGTATTACACGACGATCTCGGGTGCGCGTGCCGCGGTGGAAGGGCTGAAGTATCTGCAGAACCTCGAGGTGTACGACCTTCAGGGCCTGCACGCTTCGCTGCCTGCCTGAACGTCTGCCGTCTGAGGCAGGCGATACGGGCCTGAGCAGGGCGTCGTCGCAAAAAATGGCGCCGCCGTTGGGGAACCGATCTCCGGCGGGGGCGCCAAATGCTTCATATGTGGCGGGATGTCGCTCGGCCAACCCTCTGGTTGGCAGCGTCGGCAACTCTGCTACACTAATGCCACATAGGTGTCACAGCCGCGGTCAAGCGGCGTTCGCAAAAAGTGCGAATGCGGCTTTGCTGCGGCAATTTTTTTGTCTTTCGGAACAACGCGCATGAGTACCATTCCTCTGACCAAACGAGGCGCCGAGCTGCTCAAGGAAGAGCTGCACCGCCTGAAGTCCGTCGAACGTCCGAACGTGATCACTGCGATTGCTGAAGCCCGTGCGCAGGGCGATCTGTCGGAAAACGCGGAATACGACGCCGCGAAGGAAAAGCAGGGCTTTATCGAGGGGCGTATCGCCGATCTCGAGTCGAAGCTCTCGGCGGCCCAGATCATCGACCCGTCGGCACTCGATGCCGAAGGCCGAGTAGTGTTCGCCGCGACCGTTGAACTCGAAGACCTCGAGAACGGCGGCAAAGTGCAGTATCAGATCGTTGGCGACGATGAGGCCGATCTGGAACACGGCAAGATTTCGGTGAGTTCGCCGATCGCACGTGCGCTCATTGGCAAGTACGCAGGCGATGTGGCCGAAGTGCAGGCCCCGAGCGGCGTGCGTGAGTACGAGATCATCGATGTCCGCTACGTCTGACGTGACGTCTGCAGGCGGCGCGCCGCGGCTGGAACGGCTGTTCCGACTGATCGCGACCGTCTGGTGCGGTAGTCAGTGGGCTATCGGCTATATCGTGGCGCCCACGCTCTTCGCCGTGCTGGAGTCTCGCACGGTGGCCGGCACGGTCGCCGGCCGGCTGTTTCACACGCAGGCCTGGCTGAGCCTTGTTTGCGGCGTGCTGCTGGTCTGGCTGGCAACGGCGCTCATCGCCCGCACGAGCGACGCTCGCGCTGCACGATGCTATCGTGGTCTGCGCTGGCTGGCAGTGGCAATGATGGTCTGCGTGCTGATCAGTTGGTTCGGCTTGCAACCGTTCATGGCCGATTTGCGTGCACAGGCGGAAGCGTCTGGCGTCGAGATCGGTCAATCGCCGTTCGCCGCGCGCTTCGGCGTGCTCCATGGCCTGTCGAGCGGCATTTATTTGCTGCAAAGCTTGCTCGGTATTGCGCTGATCTGGCGTCAGCCGGTGCGCGGCTAATTGCCGCAGGGCGCGCGAAGGCGCTAGCCTCGCGGCTTGCCACCCGATCGCCTCAACCATAAAAAAACGCGCCCGATTAGGGCGCGTCTTTTCGAGGGTTGGCGGAACAGCTTGATCGGCCAGCCGTTCGCTTAGTCGTTGCGCTGGCGCTTGACGCTGGTCTGGCGCTTCTTGGCGCGCTTGACGATACCACCGGCGGTCATGCGCTCGTTGCCTGCGACGGTGACTTTCTTGACCGTGGGGCGACGTCCGGAATTGGTGCTGTTCTTGATGACCGTGACGGTGCGCGGAGCACGGCCCTTGACCGTTGCGCCAGTACCACTGGTTCTGGCGCGAGCCGGCACTTCCTTTTCGTCCGGAGTGGGGCGGTACAGAACAAGCAGTTTGCCGATGTGTTGCACCGGCGCTGCACCGAGTTGGTCGCAGATCGATTCGTAAATGGCCACGCGCGCATCGCGTTCGTCGCCGAACACGCGTACCTTGATCAGTTCGTGGGCCTTCAGGGCGCCGTCGATTTCCTTGAGCACCGCCGGCGTCAAGCCGTCGGCGCCGATCAGAACGACAGGATTCAGCGCATGGGCGGCGGAGCGCAAGTCGGCGCGTTGCGCCGGGGTCAGGGTCAAAGCGGGCATAGAGGACAGACGAGACAAACGAGTTAGGATGCGCCCGCAAGCGGTAGCCACAACGCCTGCATGACTGCTGGCTGGCAAACGGATTTTGGGCGCGCAAGGGCGTATTATCCTGCAAATTCGCAGCGTTTTTGAAGAATTATGGCAAAAAACCGTTTCAGCCATGCGTGGCTGCACGATCACATCAACGATCCCTACGTCAAAATGGCGCAGCGCGAGGGCTATCGCGCCCGCGCAGCGTACAAACTCAAGGAGATCGACGAGCAGGACCGGCTGATCAAGCCCGGTCAGGTCATCGTCGACCTGGGATCGACGCCGGGGAGCTGGAGCCAGTACGCGCGCAACAAGCTCGCGGGCGGCAAGCGTACCGAGGGCGGCATCGACGGCACGATCATCGCGCTGGATATCCTCCCGATGGAACCGATTGCCGATGTTCACTTTTTACAGGGTGACTTCCGCGAAGACAGCGTGCTGGAGCAACTGGAAGAAATCGTGGCTGGACGCAAAGTCGACCTTGTAGTTTCCGACATGGCCCCCAACTTGTCCGGTGTGGCATCGGCCGATGCGGCGCGGATCGAGCATTTATGCGATCTTGCGCTGGATTTTGCTCAGCGGCACCTGAAACCCGAGGGGGCGTTACTGGTCAAATGTTTTCACGGCAGCGGCTATAGCCAGATTGTCGAAAAATTCAAACAACAGTTCAAAACGGTGGCGCCGCGTAAGCCCAAGGCGTCACGGGACAAATCCTCCGAAACGTTCATTCTCGGTCGGGGTCTGAAAAATCCGGGTTGATGCCCGTCAAACCGGCGCACTGGCGCTATGGTGGCGGTAAAGAATCACTATGGCGGTGCGCCTGCGAGTGGATTAGAATGAATTCCTGGCGCGAAGCGATTTCATGAAGGAGCAACGCTTTGAACAATAATATGTTTTCCAAAGCGGCGGTGTGGTTAGTCATCGCGCTGGTCTTGTTTACTGTTTTTAAACAGTTCGACAAGCCGCATGTCCAGGAGGGCGTAACTTACTCCCAGTTCATGGACGATGCCAAGAACGGCAAGATCAAGAACGTGGTGGTGCAAGGGCGCAGCCTTCAGGTCACGCCTAGCGACGGCCAGAAATACACCATCGTGTCGCCTGGCGACATCTGGATGGTGGGCGATCTCATGAAGTACGGCGTTCAGGTCTCGGGTAAGGCCGACGACGAACCGAACGTGCTCATGTCTGCACTCTACTACCTTGGACCCACGTTGCTGATCATCGGGTTCTGGTTCTACATGATGCGACAGATGCAGGGCGGGGGTAAGGGCGGTGCCTTCTCCTTCGGTAAATCCCGTGCACGTCTCATCGACGAAAATGCCAATCCGGTCACCTTTGCCGACGTTGCTGGCTGCGACGAAGCCAAATACGAAGTCGGCGAACTGGTCGACTTCCTGAAAGATCCTCAGAAATTCCAGAAGCTGGGCGGGCGTATTCCGCGCGGCGTGCTGCTGGTCGGCCCGCCGGGAACCGGTAAGACGCTGCTGGCCCGTGCTATTGCTGGCGAAGCCAAGGTGCCGTTCTTCAGCATCTCGGGTTCCGACTTCGTGGAAATGTTCGTTGGCGTGGGTGCTGCCCGTGTGCGCGACATGTTCGAAAACGCGAAGAAGCAATCGCCTTGTATCGTGTTCATCGATGAAATCGATGCGGTCGGCCGTCATCGTGGCGCTGGCATGGGCGGCGGTAACGATGAGCGCGAGCAGACGCTGAACCAGATGCTCGTCGAGATGGACGGTTTCGAGGCCAATTCGGGCGTGATCGTGATTGCCGCGACCAACCGTTCGGACGTGCTCGACAAGGCGCTGCTGCGCCCGGGACGTTTCGACCGTCAGGTCTACGTCGGTCTGCCGGACATCCGTGGCCGCGAGCAAATCCTGAAGGTGCATCTGCGCAAGGTGCCGATCGCCAACGATGTCGACGCATCGGTCATCGCACGCGGTACGCCGGGCATGTCGGGTGCCGATCTCGCGAACCTGGTGAATGAAGCTGCGCTGTTCGCCGCGCGCCGTAACAAGCGTATCGTCGAAATGCTCGACTTCGAAGATGCCAAGGACAAGATCTTCATGGGTCCGGAGCGCAAGTCGGCTGTCATGCGCGACGAGGAACGCCGTGCGACGGCGTACCACGAGTCGGGCCACGCAGTCGTGGCGATGCTGCTGCCGGAAGCCGATCCTGTGCATAAGGTGACGATTATCCCGCGCGGCTGGGCGCTGGGCCTGACCATGCAGTTGCCGGAACACGACAAGTACTCGGAGTATCGCGACACGATGCTCACGCAGATTGCCATCCTGTTTGGCGGTCGTGCAGCAGAGGAAGTGTTCATCAACAAGATGTCGACCGGCGCTTCGAACGATTTCGAGCGCGCCACCAAGCTCGCTCGCGATATGGTGACCCGCTACGGTATGTCGGACGCCCTGGGCCCGATGGTCTACGTCGACACGGAGCAGGATTCGGTGTTCGGCCGCATGTCTTCCAAGTCGGTGTCGGAGGCCACGCAGCAAAAGGTCGACGGTGAAGTCCGCCGCATTCTGGACGAACAGTACGCATTGGCCAGGAAGCTGCTGGAAGACAACCGCGACAAGGTCGAAGCCATGACTCAGGCGCTGATGGAATGGGAAACGATCGACGGCGAGCAGATTGGCGACATCATGGATGGCCGTCCGCCGCGTCCGCCGAAGAGCGGTTCGCCGAGTGGTGGTGCGTCGGGTGGTAATCCGCCGCTCAAGCCCAGCAACACGCCGGCGACCGTCTAAACGGTCGTCTCGGCGGGCGAAAGCCCTGCGATCCCAGAAAGGCCGGCCCCTCGCCGGCCTTTTTGCGTTTTGGGGCAATAGTGCTGGCGAAGATGGGCTCCCATGCCGCAAACCGTTGGAGCGCCAGCAAAAAAAAGTGATCGGGGACGCAAGCCAGGAAATAGTGAATTTCGGTGTTACGGAGTGTTTCCGGCGTCGGTGCGGCGGGGGATTCCGGTAACATTACGGCCATATGCAGCGCTCGGTGCCTCCGGGCGCGCCGAACCGTTCCCGCGAACGGGCCGCTATCTGTTTTACTGAGCTACGAGCTTCCGAATGTCCTCCGAGCAGTCGCAATCCCTTCCTTCCACGCCTTCCGACATCGACGACATCGTGGTGTCCGGTGAAGTATCCGACAACCCAGTCAAGCCCGACTCGCTCGCATTCGGGCCGCGCTTCCGGCTCGACGCGCGCCGGGTGCATGTCATGGGCATCCTGAATGTCACGCCGGACTCGTTTTCCGACGGTGGCAAATTCGTCGCCCGAGACGCCGCGCTGCGCCATGCGGAGAGGTTGATTGCCGACGGTGTCGATATCCTCGATATTGGCGGTGAGTCAACTCGTCCGGGGGCCGAAGCCCTGCCGGAAGACGCCGAACTCGAGCGCGTCGTGCCGATTGTCGAAGCCTTGCGCGATTGCGGCGTGCCGCTCTCGGTCGATACTTATAAGCCGGGTGTCATGCGAGCCGTCCTGGCTGCTGGCGCTGACATGATCAACGACATCTGGGGGTTTCAGCAGCCAGGGGCTATCGACGCCGTGCGCGATAGCGAAGCTGCGCTGTGCATCATGCATATGCTGCACGATCCCAAGACAATGCAGGACGCTCCGATTTACACCGATGTCGTCACCGAGGTGGCTGCCTTTCTCGATGGCCGGGTCGACACGTTGCTCAGTGCAGGCATTGCACCCTCACGTCTGTATCTCGATCCGGGATTCGGCTTCGGCAAGAATCTGGCGCATAATCTCGCCCTGCTCAAACACCTGCCGGTATTGTCTCGCGACGGCCTGCCGTTGCTCGTGGGCATGTCGCGAAAGCGAATGCTGGGGGAAATCACGGGGCGTCAGTCGCCGCAGGAGCGTCAGGTGGCAAGCGTGGCGGCTGCGATGTGCGCTGCGCAGCAGGGTGCGGCTATTGTCCGGGTGCACGATGTCGCCGAGACGGTCGATGCCCTGAAAGTCTGGCACGCCGTGCGCGACGCCGAGTGACGCCGCGCACGGCGGCATTATGCTAAGCGCGCGGCCCTGAATCCGGGGCGGGGACCGAGCGGGGACGCACGCCAAGCAGAATGGCGGTGCGATCTGCCGTTATCCTTTGACAAGTCTCGAGAAAGTACATGAAAGATGCTCGCGTGCGGACCGTCAACCGGCGCGAAGTATCGAATGGGAACGATGCAACGATGAAACGACGTTATTTTGGAACTGATGGGATTCGCGGCACGGTGGGTGAGAGCCCGATCACGCCTGAGTTCGTGCTGCGGCTCGGCTATGCGGCGGGCCGTGCGCTTGCCGGGAACCAGGCGACGGGGCGCCCGACCGTTCTGATCGGTAAGGACACGCGGGTTTCGGGCTACATGCTCGAAGCCGCGCTGGAAGCCGGTTTCGCGGCAGCGGGTGTCGACACCATGCTGGCGGGTCCCATGCCAACGCCGGCGGTGGCGTATCTCACGCGTGCGTTGCGTTTGGCGGCAGGCGTGGTGATCAGTGCCTCACACAATCCGTACCACGACAACGGCATCAAGTTCTTCTCGGCAGATGGCAACAAGCTGCCGGACCAGACCGAACTGGAGATCGAAGCCGAACTCGACAATCCCATGACGTGCGTACGCTCCGAGCAGCTTGGCAAAGCGCGTCGTCTGGACGATGCGGCCGGCCGGTACATCGAGTTCTGCAAAAGCACGTTCCCCAACGATTTCGACCTGCGCGGCATGAAGATCGTGGTCGACTGCGCCAATGGCGCGGCGTATCACATTGCTCCGCATGTGTTCCATGAGCTGGGTGCCGAAGTCATTGCGATCGGCAACCAGCCGAACGGCTTCAATATCAACGAAGACTGTGGCGCGACAGCGCCCGACGCACTCATGCGGGCCGTGCGGGCGAATCACGCGGACCTCGGCGTGGCGCTCGATGGCGACGCCGATCGCTTGCAGATTGTCGACGGGGCCGGACGTCTCTATAACGGCGACGAATTACTGTATCTGTTAGTCAAGGACCGGCTGAACAACGGCGGCGTGCAGGGGGCTGTGGGCACGTTGATGACCAACATGGCAGTGGAAGTTGCGCTCAAGAAGCTAGGCGTGCCGTTCGTGCGGGCCAAAGTCGGCGATCGTTACGTGCTTGAGCAACTGTACAAACACGGTTGGCAGATCGGCGCGGAAGGGTCCGGCCATATTCTCTGTCTGGACAAGCACACCACCGGCGACGGCATTGTCTCGGCGCTTCAGGTGCTCGCCGCCATTCGCCGCGCGAACAACAAGCCGCTGGCGAAATTGCTCGACGACGTGCGCCTGTTCCCGCAGCACATGATCAACGTGCGTACGCCGGTGGGGTACGACTGGCAGAACGACAGCCGTCTGGCTGCCGAGCGTGAGGCCATCGAGGCCAAGCTGGGCGACACCGGGCGCGTACTGATCCGTGCCTCCGGAACCGAACCGGTGCTGCGTGTAATGGTCGAGGCTCGCGAAGAGTCACAGGCCACTTCATTCGCTCAACGACTGGCAAGCGTCGTCAAAACGGCGGCATGATCGGTCTTTGCCATCTGCGGCCGTCACTTTGCGTGGCGGCCTGCAACCCCCTTCGGCTGCCCGTCACGTTGTAAATCCCATCTCCCCCGGCGAACGCTTTCAGCGGATCGCCGCGTCGTTGTCTTCCCTGATTCCCATCATAGGAATGTTCTTTGCCGGACGTTCACATTTGTGACACCGGCGCTGAGCATTGTCAGATCATTTCCGACATCGCTAGGTCATTGTCACGAAGCGGACATGCGCGCTGGAAGGGGGGCGCCGAGACACAAAAATCTCGTGGGAAGGCTCCGAAACCCGCGCCAATCAACGATCTCTTCAAAATCCCAGGTGTGACGGAAGGCGAATGCAATATGACGATTCCGAGGCGACTTTGTGACGCCAATATTGTGAGCTTTCTGAAATGACATATTACTGTCACATTCCGAATCTATTCTTCGAGCCATCCACACGCTGTACCACACCAACTCGGAGAGATCCATGAAGCTGATGAAGACTGCGATTGCCGGCCTCGCTGGCGTTCTGTTCGCCGCTGGCGCGATTGCGGGCGAGATTACGGGCGCAGGCAGCACGTTTGCCGCTCCGATCTACACCAAGTGGGCCGACGCTTACCAAAAGTCGACCTCCAACAAAGTCAACTACCAGGGCATCGGTTCGTCGGGCGGCATCAAGCAAATCCAGGCCAAGACTGTCGATTTCGCCGGTTCGGACGCCCCGCTGACGGATGAAGAGCTGGCCAAGCAAGGCTTGTTCCAATTCCCGACGGTTGTCGGCGGCATTGTGCCGGTGATCAACGTGCCGGGCGTGAAGCCGGGCGAGTTGGTCCTGTCGGGCGAAGTGCTGGGCGACATCTACCTGGGCAAGATCAAGAAGTGGAACGATCCGGCCATCGCCAAGCTGAACCCGAAGGTCAAGCTGCCGGATACCGACATTGCCGTGGTTCGCCGCGCTGACGGTTCGGGCACGAGCTTCGTGTTCACGAACTACCTGTCGAAGGTCAACGCCGAATGGAAGAGCAAGGTTGGCGAAGGCACCACGGTCAACTGGCCGACGGGTACGGGCGGTAAGGGCAACGACGGCGTTGCTGCCTTCGTGCAACGTCTGCCGGGCGCTATCGGTTATGTCGAGTCGGCCTACGCCAAGCAGAACAAGCTGACGTACACGGCCCTGACGAACGCGGAAGGCAAGGCTGTCGAGCCGACCGCCGAGACGTTCGCTGCCGCTGCTGCCAAGGCTGAGTGGTCGAAGACGTTCTACCAGATCCTGACGAACGAGAAGGGCGACAAGTCGTGGCCGATCGTTGCGGCGACCTTCGTGCTCGTGCACCAGAAGGCTGACGCCGGCAAGGAAGCCCAAAGCGCCGACGTGCTCAAGTTCTTCGACTGGTCGTTCAAGAACGGTGTGAACACCGCCAAGGAACTGGACTACATCCCGCTGCCGGAAGATGTTCTGAAGCAGATCCGCGCTGGCTGGAAGGCCAAGGTTGCCGAGTCGGCCACCAAGGCCGGCATCTAAAGCACCTTGCAGGTTATCGGGCAATGCAACGTTGTGTTGCCCGATACCTCAGAACCGGCAATATCCGCGCCGCCTGTTCCGAAGCCCGAGTTCTGATCTGGCAACGGCTGGCGGCGCGCTCACGCTGAGACGACATCATGGCAGAAGCCACCAGCCCCCTCGCAACACCGGGCGCACAGCGCGCTCCGTCTTCCGTTGGCGACTTTCTCTTCGCGATGCTGACTCGCGGCGCCGCTCTCGTCACGCTGCTCTTGCTCGGTGGCATCATTGTGTCGCTGATCATCAGCGCGCTGCCGTCGATTCAGAAGTTTGGCTTCGCCTTCCTGTGGACGAAGGACTGGGATCCTCCCGCCGAACAATTCGGCGCGCTCGTGCCCATCTACGGCACGATCATCACCTCCGTCATTGCCCTTATCGTTGCGGTGCCGGTGAGCTTCGGCATTGCCCTGTTTTTGACAGAACTCTCGCCCGTATGGCTGCGCCGCCCGCTCGGCACTGCCATCGAGCTGCTTGCCGCCATTCCGAGCATCGTCTACGGGATGTGGGGCCTGCTGGTCTTCGCCCCGATCTTCAGCCAGTACTTCCAGAAGCCGCTGGGCGCGCTGCTCGGCAATGTGCCGGTCATTGGCGCGTTGTTCCAGGGGCCGCCACTTGGCATCGGTATTCTGCCCGCCGGCGTGATCCTCGCGATCATGATCATTCCGTACATCGCCTCGGTCATGCGCGACGTGTTCGAAGTGACGCCCGTGCTGCTCAAGGAGTCGGCCTACGGTATCGGTTGCACGACCTGGGAAGTGATGTGGCGCGTTGTGCTGCCCTTCACGAAGACCGGTGTGATCGGCGGCATCATGCTCGGCCTGGGCCGCGCGCTCGGGGAGACCATGGCCGTCACGTTCGTGATCGGTAACACGAACCTGCTCGACAACATCTCGCTGTACTCGCCGGGTAACAGCATTACCTCGGCACTCGCCAACGAGTTCGCCGAAGCCGGCCCCGGCCTGCACACGTCGGCCCTGATGGAGCTCGGCCTGATTCTGTTCTTCATCACTTTTGTCGTGCTGGCGCTGTCCAAGCTCATGCTGCTGCGCCTCGAAAAGGGCGAAGGTAAATAAATGACTCAACAAGCGCTCGAATTGGAAACACCCGCCGTGAAGCCCACCGACGCCTTTACCCGCGTGCGGCTGCAAGCTTACCGCCGCCGCAAGAACATCTTCGCGATCGCCATGTCGCTCGCGGCGATGGCCTTCGGCCTGATCTGGCTGCTGTGGATTCTGTACACCACGCTCTCGCTGGGCATCGGTGGCCTGTCGCTGTCGCTGTTCACGGAAATGACACCGCCGCCGAACACTGCGGGCGGGGGGCTTGCCAACGCCATCGCCGGCAGTATCGTGATGGTCGGTGTAGCCACGCTCGTGGGCACGCCGCTCGGTATTCTGGCCGGCGTTTATCTGGCGGAGTACGGCCAGAAGTCATGGCTCGCGAGCATTACGCGTTTCATCAACGACATTCTGCTTTCGGCGCCGTCGATCGTGATTGGTCTGTTCGTGTACGCACTGGTGGTGGCGCAGATGGGGCACTTCTCGGCCTGGGCCGGCATTATCTCGCTCGCGCTGTTGCAGATCCCGATCGTGATCCGCACCACGGAGAACATGCTCAAGCTGGTGCCGAACAATCTGCGTGAAGCTGCCTTTGCCCTGGGCACGCCGAAGTGGCGCATTATCGTCAAGATCACATTGAAGGCGTCGATCGCCGGTATCGTGACGGGCGTGCTGCTGGCTGTGGCGCGTATCGCAGGTGAGACGGCACCGCTGCTGTTCACGGCGCTCTCGAATCAGTTCTGGTCGATGAACCTGAACCAGCCGATGGCCAACCTGCCGGTCACGATTTTCAAATTTGCCATGAGCCCGTTTGCGGAGTGGCAGGCCCTTGCCTGGGCGGGCGTGTTCATCATCACCCTCGGGGTGCTGTTCCTGAACATTCTGGCGCGCACGTTGTTTGCCAAGAAGTAACCGGCAATGACAAACGACGCAACGCTACGACACGACGCAAACCTGACGGTTGAGACGAACATGACGAATCCGACGCAAGAAATCAAACTGCCCTCGAAGATTGAAGTCAAGAATCTGAACTTCTTCTACGACAAGTACCACGCACTCAAGAACATCAATCTGCGCATTCCCGACCGTAAGGTGACGGCCTTCATCGGCCCGTCGGGTTGCGGCAAGTCGACGCTGCTGCGCACGTTCAACAAGATGTACGCCCTGTACCCGGAGCAACGTGCCGAGGGCGAGATCAACATGGACGGCGAGAACCTGCTGACTGCGAAGCAGGACATTGCGCTGTTGCGCGCGAAGGTCGGCATGGTGTTCCAGAAGCCGACGCCGTTCCCGATGTCGATCTACGACAACATCTCGTTCGGTGTGCGTCTGTTCGAAAAGCTCTCGCGCTCGGAAATGGACGACCGCGTGGAGTGGGCGCTGACCAAGGCGGCGCTGTGGAGCGAAGTCAAGGACAAGCTGCAACAGTCGGGCTATGGTCTGTCGGGCGGTCAGCAACAACGCTTGTGCATTGCGCGCGGCATCGCCATTCGTCCGGAAGTGCTGCTGCTCGACGAGCCGTGCTCGGCGCTCGACCCGATCTCCACGGGCCGCATCGAAGAACTGATCGCGGAACTCAAGGACGACTACACGGTGGTGATCGTTACGCACAACATGCAGCAGGCTGCGCGTTGTTCGGACTACACGGCGTATATGTATCTGGGCGAGCTGATCGAATTCGGCGAGACCGAGAAGATCTTCATCAAGCCGGATCGCAAAGAGACTGAAGACTACATCACCGGCCGTTTCGGTTGATGCCCACGAGGAAACCCGCGACATGAACGATAAACACCTCTCCAGCCAGTTCGACTCCGACCTGAACCAGGTTTGCTCGCGCGTCCTTGAAATGGGCGGCCTGGTCGAATCGCAGATCGTGACTGCCATGCAGGGCCTCAATACGTTCGACCGTAATCTGGTCGACGAAGTGATCGCCAACGAGCATCGTCTGAACACGATGGAAGTCGAGATCGACGACGAGTGCAGCAAGATCATTGCCCGCCGTCAGCCGACCGCGCGCGATCTGCGTCTGCTGCTCTCGATCTCGAAGACGATCACCAACCTCGAGCGCGCAGGCGACGAGGCCGAGAAGATCGCCAAGCGTACGCGCCACCTGCTTGAAGACGGTGCGGCGCAAAGCGTGAACTTCGCGGAAATCAAGCTCTCGGGCGAGATGGCTGCGCAGTTGCTGCGTCGCACGCTGGACGCATTCGCGCGTCTGGACATCGTGGCGGCTGCCGAGATCGTGCGCGACGACAAGGCCATCGACAATGAGTTTCGTGGCTTCGTGCGAAAATTGGTCACGTACATGATGGAAGATCCGCGCACCATCTCGGCTGGTCTGGATTTCCTGTTCATCGCCAAGGCTGTCGAGCGTATCGGCGATCACGCGAAGAACATCGCCGAATTCATCATTTACATTGTCAAAGGCACTGACGTCCGGCACATTTCGCGCGAAGATTTGCAGCGAAAAGTGCAGGGCGAATAAAAGGCCGGACATTACTGAAGGTTTGAGAGGGAACCGATGCCTAGCAGCATTCTGATCGTAGAAGACGAACCGGCGATTTCCGAGCTGATCTCCGTTAATCTGCAACACGCGGGTCACTACCCGATTCGCGCATACAACGCGGAGCAGGCGCTCACGCTGATCAGTGACGTCCTGCCGGATCTCGTATTGCTTGACTGGATGCTGCCGGGCAAGTCGGGCGTGACGTTCGCGCGCGAGCTGCGAGCGAACGAGCGCACCAAGCATGTGCCGATCATCATGCTCACCGCGCGCAGCGAAGAACAGGACAAGGTGATGGGGCTGGAGATCGGCGCGGACGATTACGTGACCAAACCGTTCTCGCCGAAAGAACTGATGGCCCGTATCAAGGCGGTATTGCGCCGCCGCGCACCGCAGTTGACCGAAGACGTGGTGAGCGTGAACGGCCTGAAGCTCGATCCGGCCACGCATCGCGTGACGAGTCATCAGTCGAGCGGCGACATCAAGCTCGATCTGGGGCCGACGGAGTTCCGCCTGCTGCACTTCTTCATGACGCACCCGGAGCGTGTGCACAGCCGCTCGCAACTGCTCGATCAGGTGTGGGGCGATCATGTGTTCGTGGAAGAGCGCACGGTGGATGTGCACATCAAGCGTCTACGCGCCGCGCTCAAGCCGGCGGGGCACGATGCTATGATCGAGACCGTACGCGGCAGCGGCTACCGTCTGACGAAGTCGGTCTGAGGCATCGGGCCTCGACTCCGGCCGAGACCTGCCGTGCCAATGCCGCTCCTGCCCGATGGGCGGCGGGCGGCAATCTTCCTGTGCATCGTCTATGAATATCATCTGGGCCCGTGCGCTGGCGTTCCTGATCCTGCAAGCGGCCATTTCGGTGGCCGTAGGCTGGCTCTTTGGGGCAAGCGCGGGCTACGTCACCGCCATTGTCCTGCTGGTGACGCAGCTCTTCTTCAATGTCTACCATGCCCAGCGCCTCTGGCGTTTGCTCGACGCGCCGGTCTATGGCGAAGTGCCGAGCGCACTTGGGTTGTGGGGCGAAATCTACTATCGACTGCACAAGCTGGCCAAGCGCTGGCATAACCAGGTCAAGCAGGTGGAACAACAGCACGCGCGTTTTATTCAGGCGATTCAGGCATCGCCCAACGGCGTGATCATGCTCGACGAGCACAATCAGATCGAGTGGTGCAATGCGATTGCCGAGGCGCACTTCGGCATCGATGCCAAACGAGATCTGCGTCAACAGATCACACACCTTCTGCGCACGCCTGCCTTTGTGCACTACCTGTCCTCGGAGCGCTACGACGAGGCGCTGCTCATGCACCACATGGGCGAGAAGCGAAACAACGTGCTCTCCATGCAGGTGTTCCCTTACGGCGACAACCGCAAGCTCATTATTTCGCTCGACGTCACCGATCTCGAGCGCACCGACTCGATGCGCCGCGATTTCGTGGCCAACGTCTCGCATGAACTCAAGACACCGCTCACGGTGCTCTCCGGATTCCTGGAGACGGTCGGCGAACTGCCGCTCTCTCCCGACGAGATCCAGCGCTATGTCGAGATCATGCGGCAGCAGGCGTCGCGCATGCAGAACATCGTGAACGATCTGCTCACGCTGGCGAAGCTCGAAGGCAGCGGCAAGCCGCCGCCGGACGACCGGATCGACATGGGCATGCAGATGCGATCGCTGCGCAGCGACGCCGAAGGGCTCTCGCAGGGGCAGCATGTGATCGAGGTGAGAGGGGCTGACGGACTCGATCTGCGCGGCGCCGAAGGCGAGCTGCATAGTGCGTTCAGCAATCTCGTGAGCAATGCGGTGCGCTATACGCCGCCAGGCGGCAAGATCCAGATCGAGTGGGCGGCGACCGACGATGGCGGCGCTCGCTTCGTGGTAATCGACTCCGGGCTGGGCATTCCGGCGGAGCATATTCCCCGGCTTACCGAGCGGTTCTACCGCATCGACCGCAGCCGCTCACGGGATACGGGCGGCACCGGTCTTGGCCTCGCGATCGTCAAACATGTGCTGACGCGCCATCAGGCCGATCTACGGGTGACGAGCGAGGAAGGGCGCGGCAGCACGTTTGCCATTCACTTCCCGCCAACGCGTGTGGTGCATCGTGCACCGATCGATGCCACGCCCAGCGTGACCGCGAGCGAATAAGTGCGTGCGGCGGAAGGGATCTTCCGCCAGATCGAGGATTCGAAAAAAGAGCGTTCGACTTTGCGGTCGGGTGCTCTTTTTTTATCACTCGTACGCGCGATAGTGTGCGTAATCCGATGGATTGGACGAAAAAAGGGGGCTTTCGCCCCCCCCCTTTTGCCTTGTGACAAACGACCTGCGTTGCCAACGATTCAGTTGCCGGTCTGCATGTGTTGCGCGACTTCCTGCATTAGCGCCATCTGGCTGTTGAACGGCGTCTTGCCGGGTTTGCGACGCACGTAGCTGCCGTCCGGACGCATCAACCAGGCGGCCGTGTTGTCGCGCAAGTGAACCATGAGTCCCTCGCGGATCACGCGGGCCTTCAAACGCTTGTCGCGCACGGGGAAGGCGACTTCCACACGGCGGAAGAAGTTGCGTTCCATCCAGTCGGCGCTGGAAAGCATGACTTGCTCGTCGCCATGCGCATAGAAGTAATAGATGCGATGGTGCTCGAGAAAGCGCCCGACAATCGAGCGAACGGTAATGTTCTCCGATAGTCCCGGTACTCCGGCGCGCAGCGCACAAACACCGCGCACGATCAGATCGATCTTCACGCCGGCGCGCGACGCCTTATAAAGTTCCGCAATGATCGTGGGTTCGAGCAACGCATTCATTTTCGCGATAATGCGCGCCTTCTTGCCAGCTGCCGCCGCTTCCGTTTCGCGACGGATCGCCTCGAGCAGATGCGTGTGCATGGTGAACGGCGACTGCCACAGCGCGTGCAGGTGCGTCTGGCGGCCAATGCCGGTCAACTGCTGGAAGACGACGTGCACGTCGGCGCACAGGGCCTCGTCAGCCGTCATCAGGCCGAAATCCGTGTACAGGCGGGCCGTGCGGGGGTGGTAGTTGCCGGTGCCGAGGTGGGCATAACGCTTGAGGAACGTTTTCTTGCCGAGGCGGGTGCGTCGCACCACGAGCAGCATCTTCGCGTGGCACTTGTGGCCAACCACACCATACACGACGTGAGCACCGACGGCCTCGAGACGTGCGGCCCAGTTGATGTTCGTCTGCTCGTCGAAGCGTGCGAGCAATTCCACCACCACCGTGACTTCCTTGCCGTTGCGCGCCGCTTCCATGAGGGCGTCCATCAACGAGGATTCGTTGCCGGTGCGATAGATCGTTTGCTTGATCGCCACGACATCGGGGTCGCGTGCGGCTTGCAGCAGCAGTTCGAGCACGGGCTGGAAGCTGTCGTACGGGTGGTGCAGCAGCAGATCGCCCTGATCGATGAGATCGAAAATCGCAGGCGACGCACTCATGCGCTTTGGCAGCGCCGGCACAAACGGTACGAACTTCAGGTCGGGGCGGTCGACCATCTCGGGCAATGGCATCAGGCGCACGAGATTGACCGGACCTTTCACGCGGTAGCAATCCGAGTCGGACAGACCGCACTCGGTCTGGAGGCGTCGCACGAGTCGTGCCGGGGCGCCGGCATCGACTTCGAGGCGTACGGCATCGCCAAGGTGGCGGGCTGGGAGTTCACCTTGCAGCGCGGTGCGCAGGTTGGTGATTTCGTCTTCGTCGACGAACAGATCGCTGTTACGCGTGACACGAAACTGGTGGCAGCCCTTGGCTGTGAGTCCCGGGAACAGTTCGCTGGCGAAGCGCAGCATGAGCGAGCTGAGCAGCACGAAGCTGTTGGGCAGCGGGGCGAGTGCCGGCGGCATGGGCACCAGTCGGGGCAGGGCGCGCGGGGCCTGAACGATGGCGAGTTCGGCGTCGCGGCCGAAGGCGTCCTTGCCTTCGAGTTCGACGGCGAAGTTCAGGCTCTTGTTGAGTACGCGAGGGAACGGGTGCGCCGGATCGAGCCCGATGGGCGTGAGAACCGGCACCAGTTCGCGCAGAAAGTAGTCGCGGGCCCACTCAACCTGGGCGTCGTTCCACTGTCCGGAGGGGTGAAAGGCGATACCCTCGGCCTCCAGGCGGGGCAGCAGACTGTCGAACATGGCGTACTGCTTTTCGACGAGTGCCTGTGCCCGGGCGCAGACTTGCGTGTAAACTTGCTGAAACGTCATGCCGTCGGGCGTGAGCATGCCCGGATTCTCGCGCATCTGCTCCTTCAGTCCGGCGACGCGGATCTCGAAGAATTCATCCATATTGCTACTCACGATACAGACGAAGCGCAAACGCTCTAATAATGGCGTGGCCGGATCGGCCGCCTGGGCAAGCACACGTTCGTTAAACGCAAGGATGCCCAGCTCGCGATTGAGCAGCGGGTAATTCATAGTCGACGTGCGAAAGACATGGGATTGGCGTGAATTCTTCATCCGTATTGTTACAGTTATATGACATTCACATTTGTCAACGACGTGTCATATTCGATTTGTAACTTATTCGTCATTTATTTGTCGAGTGGACGTCATGCTTCTAATGTGAAGCATCGTGCACTTCGACACTCTTCGCTCAGGCGTATCCCTACATGAGTACCCCATCGCCCTTGCTTGCGGCCGTCGATCTCGGCTCGAACAGCTTTCGCCTGATCATCGGCCGCGTGGAGGAGACATCCGCCGGCACGCAGATCTATCAGGTCGATGCACTGCGCGAGCCGGTCCGGCTTGCGGCGGGTCTGAACGCAGAGAAGTACCTGGACCATCCTTCGCAGCAGCGTGGCTGGGAGGTACTCAAGCGTTTCGGAGAGCGCCTGCGCGGATTTCATCCCGATCAGGTGCGCGCCGTCGCCACGAATACATTGCGCGTTGCAAAGAACGCGCAGGACTTTCTTGGTGAAGCACAACGCGCGCTCGGGTTTCCTATCGAAGTGATTGCCGGTCGGGAAGAAGCACGTTTGATCTATGCCGGTGCGGCGCACTCGGTGCCCACGTGCCCGGGCAACCGGCTGGTCGTGGACATTGGCGGCGGCTCGACGGAGTTCATTATCGGGCAAGATTACGAGCCGTTGATCATGGAGAGCCTATATATTGGCTGCGTGAGTCATAGCCGTTTGTTTTTCCCGAGCGGCAATGTCGACGACTACGCGATGAAGCAAGCCGAATTGGCGGCTCGACGGGAAATTCAGATCATTTCGGCGGCGTTTCGCGACGCCGGCTGGTCGCAGGCGATCGGCTCGTCCGGTACGGCGCGCGCATTGGCCGAACTGCTCGAAGCCAACGGCTTCAACGACGGCGGTGTGCACGGCCTCACCCGGGGCGGTCTGGAGCGGCTCAAACGGGCGCTTATCAAGGCTGAGAACGCCAATCGTCTCAAGCTCGCAGGGCTCAAGCAGGATCGCATTCCGGTGCTGCCGGGCGGCCTGTCGATCATGCTGTCCGTGTTCAATGAACTCGAAGTCGATCATATGGAGACGACCGACGCGGCACTCCGGCTTGGCGTGATGTACGACCTGTTGGGACGTACGCAGCATCAGGACATGCGCGCAGTGACCGTGGAGCAGTTCGTGCGCCGTTACGGTGTGGATCGCGCACAGGCCGAGCGTGTCGGTAATCTGGCGATTTCGCTGTACCGTCAGTTGCCGGTCGAAGTGGCCGAGGGGGATCAGGGTGACGGTCGCGAGGAAGGCGAGGCGTTGCTCAATTGGTCGTCGTCGCTGCACGAAATGGGTCTGTCGATTTCGCATAGCGCGTATCACAAGCATTCGGCCTATATCGGCAGCAATGCGGATATGCCGGGTTTTTCGCGTCCCGATCAGGCACGGCTGGCGGAATTGTTGCTCGGACATGTGGGCAAGCTGGGCAAGCTTGCGTCACAGGCGCAGCAGGTCGATTGGCAGTTGCTCTTCTGTCTGCGGCTGGCGGTGTTGTTTTGTCGTCGCCGTACCGACGCGCTGCCGGACAGCATCGAGGTCGAACGTCTTGACGACGGCTTTCAGGTTACGGTGCCGCGTGCGTGGATCGATGCCAATCCGCTTACCGATTACAGCCTGCAACGCGAAGCGCAGGAGTGGGAGAAGATCGGTATGCGTTACAAGGTTGTGTACGCCTGAAGTGTTGCGGATCGTATCGCCCGTTGTGTTCCGAAGGGCGGTGAGGCGAGGAAGCGGCGACAGCAAAAGAGAAAAAGCCCGGCAGATGCCGGGCTTTTTTTGTCCTTTTCGGGGGACGAAAGACTTGGGGGAATTGCCTGTCAGGCTTGTTTTAGCTTGTTCACGAGTTCCGGGCCGAGGAAGTGGCGCGCGTAGCGCGGATTCATGTCGGCAAGGCGGAATAGCGTGAGGAAGTCGGCGGTGTTGAAGTCGGGGTCCCATGCCGGGGCGCCGCAGATGCGGGCGCCGAGGCGCAGATATCCCTTGACGAGTGCGGGCGGCTCGACGTCGAGGGTCGATTGCAGCTCGTTGACCGGCAGGGCGATGCGCGGCACGGCGTGGTATTCCGACGGGGCCATCGCAGTGTCTTGCAACTTGCGATAGAGGCTGGCGGCGTAGTGGCCGCCATCGGCCATTGGCACGCTGGCGCAACCGAGCATCGTCTCGAGGCCATTGCGCAGCATGTATTCGGCCAACCCGCTCCAGAGCGCCATGATGACCGCGCCGCTACGGTAATCCTCGTGCACGCATGAGCGGCCGGTCTCGAGCATCTTCGGGCGCAGATGATCGAGTCGCGAGAGATCGAATTCCCCTTCGGAGTACAGACGACCCAGGCGTTTGGCCTGAGACGGGGGCAATACGCGATAGGTGCCGACGACTTTGAGCGAGTCCTGATCGCGCACGATCAGGTGGTCGCAATATTGGTCGTATTCGTCGACGTCCAGGCCTGCGGGGCCTTTGACCGACGCTCCCATTTCTTCTGCGAAGACCTGATACCTCAGGCGTTGGGCTTCCCGAAGCTCGCTTTCGTCGCGTGCCCACGCCACAGCCAGATTCGGTTTGACAGGCGTTTCAGGGCGAGGAAGACGCCTCCGCGACGTGGGGGTCAGCGAAGAGAGCGGCATAGTGGGGTTCGGCAGGTCGCGCATAAAGGCCCTTTTTTTGACGGTCGCGTTGCGACGTACTTTAAAAAGCATCAATGTCGATTCCGTGAACGGTAGGCGACAATTCTATGACAAAACTCGCAATGTCATGAGTCAGGTCCCGCTTCTGATACCTTTCAAAGCCCGGTACATGCGGGTTTGCGCAGGGTCTTCCGATGATGCCGGGCGGTCGTTCAAAGCAGATCGGGATTGACGACGGCTCGCACGACGACCTGGCTTTCGTCTTCGCGGCGGCGTGAAGAGAGCCACCAGATGCCGGCCTTCTTGATCGTCCAATAGGCTTCCTGACCACTTAGCAGCAGGGCGGCAAGTTGGCCGAGGGCGGGTTGATGACCCACGACGACGACGGTCTGATTCGTGCCGGGCCAGTCGATGGCGCCCAGCAGGGTCATGGCGTTTGCACCGGGAGCGAGATCGCGCACGATGCGCGGGGCGGGGGTGAGTGCCTGGGCGGTCTGAACGGCGCGCACGGCGGGGCTGGAGAGAATGATGGCGTCTTCGGGCAGATGGGCACGCAGCCATTGGGCGGCTTTGTCGGCCTGCTTGCGGCCGCGCTCGGTGAGTTCGCGCGCCAGATCGGCTTGAGCACTGAGGGCGAGGGAGGCTGGCAGGTTTTCAGCGTCGGCGTGACGCCAGAGAATCAAGTTCATTGACACGGGTTCGGACATGGAGAACCTCCCACTATGGCGGGGTTTCGTGGCGGTGGCGTGACTGCGGGGAGAACCCCCGAGGAGTCCCATTGTGCCAGCCGCCGCTGGGAAAGTACCTTTGTCGCGTGTGACTATTTGACGCGGCGGGCAGAACCCACTAGAATCTCACCTCTTTAGTCGGAGCGTAGCGCAGCCTGGTAGCGCATCTGATTTGGGATCAGAGGGTCGTAGGTTCGAATCCTATCGCTCCGACCAGCAGGATCAAAGGGGTTACAAGATTTTTCTTGTAACCCCTTTTTGCTTTTTGTCCCGGGGTAGGTGCGGGCGTGCCCGTACCACTTCGCGTTGCCGGCCGAGCGGCAGCGTGTGTGCGCAATGTCTCGCAATGCCTATTTCGCCAGATCAAGGCTGGCGGACGCGGAGTCCTGCCTGTCGTCGCACGTGCCGGGCACCGATGCGAGTGTTGCCAACTTAGCCCGATCGAGAAGGTCGCCCCCGCGCTGTGGGCACGCTTGAGCGAAGCGGAACGGCTCGCGCTGCGGCCGAGGGCCGATAGCCGTGGCCGTTTGGCGGGTGGCAGGCGATTGCCGCCATCGTTGCGACGCGTCTGCCACCGGATTGTCACAATACTTGCATGTTGGACTGCTACGGTTCGAGTCGATTTTGACGATATGCGCAAGCTCGTCGTTTCCGAAACCCCATGATCGATATGTAGACAATGACGAGCAACCCGGCGTCGCTATGGGTGCTAATGCTGGCCGGGTGCACCGTGTGTCTGGGTTTTTCGGGCGTCACGCCATCCGCGCTTGCCCAACTCGCGCCATCGCGGGGCAAGGCGCCGACCGAGGCAGCAGGCGCTGCAGTCTCTCGCGCGAACGCGCCGGCAGTGGCCGCTCGCGGCATTCCCGACGACGAGCCACGCTTCGAATTCGACATCCCCGCACAGCCGCTTGCCGCCGCCATTGACCGGTTTGCCGCCATTTCACGTCAACCGGTGGTGTTTCTCGACGAACTGGTGGACGGACGCCTGTCCGCTGCCATCCACGGACAATACGACGCTTTGTCGGCGTTGCGCATCATGCTCGTGGGCACCGGACTCGCTGTCGACGATGTGAGCGGGCGTCAGAGCTCACCGGGCGGTGTGCGTGCCTTCGTGCTCTCCAGAGTCGCCGGCACCACGGACGACGCCGCGCCGCTCGCGTCTGCGCCTAGTCCATTGTTTGACGGTCTGGTGCAGTCAGGGGTCTGGTCGGCGCTGTGCAATAACCCGTCAACGGAGCCGGGCGGCTATCGCGCACTGCTGCAGTTTCAAGTCGACGGCGGTGGCCGGATCCGTTATGTCCGGCTGCTTGGCTCGACCGGCGACCGCTACCGCGACGCAGCGATCGTGGCGACGCTCACGGCCATTGATGTCGGTCAGGCGCCGCCGCCCGGGCTGGCGCAACCGTTGACGCTCATGATCGTGCCCCGCGACGCCTTGTCGCAGTGGCTGACCTGCCAGGGAGGGCGCCGCCATGGCTGACGACGTGCCCCAGGGGTTGCGCAACTTCCTGCTCACGCGCTATGACGATCTCAGGCTAAGACTGCGGCGGGCGCTCGGCAGCGACGATCTGGCCGACGACGCGTTGCACGATACGTGGCTGCGCCTGCAACGAGGCGACGTGGCCGGTCCGATCCACAACCCGCAGGCTTACGTCATGCGCATGGCGGTCAACTTCGCGCTCGAAATTCGCCGTGGCCGCAGTCAGTTGTTGTCGTCAGACGATGTGGAGACATTGCTCGAACTCGTGCCCGATACCGCGCCGGGGCCCGAGCGCGTCGCCGAAGATCGTTCGCAATTGCAGGCGCTGGGCGAGATTCTGGGTAACATGCCCGCGCGCCGTCGCGAGATTCTGATTCTGGTGCGCTGGGAGGGCTGGGCGCAGCGCGACGTGGCCAAACGCTTTGGCATTTCGGTGCGAACCGTGGAATACGAACTCAAGACCGCCCAGGACTATTGCGCGGCCCGTCTGGCGCGACGCAACCGGAGCGAACGATGACGCAGACAACAAATTGTTGCGGGATCCGCGGCGCGGTAACCATCTGGATAGTAAGGGGCCGTTGCATGACGTACGGACGCGATGTCGCTCCGATGGCCGTCGCCGCCCGAGGCAATGTGAACTGACATGCTGAATTTTCCCGACTCCCGCGTCGAGCCGGACCTGCCCGATCCGCTCCGGCAGGACGCGCACGCATGGCTCGCGCGCCTAACCTCCGGTGCGGCGACGCAGGACGACGCCGCCGCCTTCCAGCGCTGGTGCGCCACGAGTCCCAGGCATCGGCAGGCCTTCGAAGAGGCGCGCGACCAGTGGCGCCTGCTGCAACCGGCCGTGGGGGGGCTGCTGGCAAGCCGTCCGGAGGTTGCCGAGCATCACCGCCGCACGCTGCGCGAACCACGGGTCGGACGACGCGCGTTTCTCGGCACAGCACTCGGTGCGGTCGCCGCAACGGGCGTCGCGCTGATCCATCCACCGTTCGACCTATGGACGCCCGTCGGGGAATGGCGCGCCGACTACCGCACGGCCGTGGGCGAGCAACGCACGGTGACGCTGGCCGATCAGGTGAGGGTCACGATGAACACGCGCACCAGCGTGCGCCGTTTGGCATCGGGCGGGCAGACCGTCGGCCTCGACCTGCTCGGCGGCGAGGCGGCGTTCGACGTGCTCTCGGCCGATCGGGCCTTCGACGTGGTGGCCGGCGCAGGACGCAGCGTGGCGGACAGCGGCCGGTTCGAAGTGCGCTATCTGGACGGCAACGCGTGCGTGACTTGCCTGCGCGGGCGCGTCAGGGTCGAGCACCCCGGCGGCACGCGCACGCTGCTCGCCAGCCAGCAGGCGAAGTACGACGACCGCTTGGTGAGCGTCGCCACCACGGTCGATGCCGCCGATGTGTCCGCTTGGCGGCGCGGCGAACTCGTCTTCAAGCGCGCACCGCTTGCCGACGTGATAACGGAAATCAATCGCTACCGGCAGGGGCGCGTCGTGTTGATGTCGTCGAGTGAGGCCGACAAGACGCTCAGCGCGCGCTTCCAGTTGGGGGCGCTGGATGTGGCGCTGGTGCAGATCCAGCGCTCGTTCGGCCTGAGCGCCAGATCGCTGCCCGGTGGCGTCGTCGTGTTGAGCTGATGCGGCGTGTGCGCATCTGCTATGTGTTTGTTGAGGACTGCAAGGCAATTTCCCGACGTCATAAAAAAATAATTCGGGATTCCGTGGGGTATCGACCATCTAGAAGGTGACGAGTCCCCGTGTCGCTGGCGCGCGCTGCCGCCTCGACGGTGGGCTCACTTCGGATACGGCTGCTCGCCAGGTTTGAGTGGCCGTCGGCATTGACTCAACCACCGGGCAGGAACCAGAAATGAGCACATGCGGGCAGACGGGCGCGGCGATCGCGACGATCACGACAAGCATTCGGTCGCAACGCAAATGCACGATACCTCGGGCACACGCCACCCAGGCAGCCACAGCGGCCCGTCTGGCACCGATGACCCGGGCTATCGCCGTCGCGCTGGCGACGGGCGGCATGCTCGGTACGGCACAGGCCGATCAGGCGTTCAGTCCCGCATGGTTCGCCGCCCGGGGCGCGGCGCAGAGCAGCGCCACGGCCACGGGCCGTCTGCCCAACGGCATGCCCGTCTCGTCGCTCAACAGCCCGTCGGAGCAACAGCGTCAGGCCAATGCGCAGTTGCAGCGTTCGGTGGCCAATCTCGGTGCGGCAGCGCAGGCCGTGGCGGCGCAGCAGGCGATGCAGGCGGCGGCGCGCCAGGCCGCACAGGCCAGCGCGTCAGTGCCCGACGGCCTGACCGACGGCGGCCTCAAGGTCGACACCAACAGTCTCACGCGCGGCTGGCTCAACGCCAACGCGCCGACACAGACCGTGGCGGACGGTCAGACGATGGTCACGGTCCAGCAGACCGCGGACAAGGCCATCCTGAACTGGGAGACGTTCAACGTCGGCAAGAACACAACGGTGTCATTCGAGCAACAGAAGGACTGGGCGGCGCTTAACCGCGTGAACGACCCGCAAGCGCGGCCGAGCAGGATTCAGGGGCAGATCAGGGGGGATGGCACAGTACTGATCGTCAACCGCAACGGCATTCTCTTTACCGGCACGAGTCAGGTCGACACGCGCAATCTCGTTGCGGCGGCTGCGAACATCAGCAACGACCAATTCCAGAAGAACGGCATCTACGGCACGAGCGGTAACACCCCGACCTTTACCGATGCGATGGGCAAGGTGCAGGTCGACGCGGGCGCGCGGCTCGTCACGCGCGAGCCGACGAGCGTGACGCAAGGCGGCGGCTACGTTATGTTGCTGGGCACGGAGGTGAGTCATGCGGGCGAGATCGTCACCCACCGCGGGCAGACCCAACTGGCCGCCGGCGATGCGTTCGTGATTCGTCGCGGTGTGGGCACCGACGGCAACACGGCGTCGACCACGCGAGGCAATGAAATCGCACCGCAATTCGGCGCGAACAGCACGGCCGGAAAGGTGGTCAACAGCGGGCTGATCGTTGCGCGCGAGGGCGACATCACGCTCGCCGGGCGTCAGGTGGAACAGCTAGGCGTGGCGTTATCGAGCACGACGGTCAACACGCGCGGCACGATCCATCTGCTCAATTCCGCAAGCGACGCGCGCGGCAGCGTCACGTTCGGGCAGGGCGCCACGACCGCCGTGCTGATCGAAGACGACGGCAGTCGCGCGCTGGACAGCCAGCGCGAGGCGCTGATTCAGGCGTCGGCGTTGCAGGACAAGGTGCGCGCGCCGATTTCCGCCGACGCGTTCGACAATCTGTCGCGCCTGTTCGACCGGCGCGATCAGTCGCGCGTTGAAGTGGTCTCGGGCGGCGATGTGCTGTTCGACAGCCACTCGCTCACGCTGGCCACGGGCGGACAGATTGCCGTGAGCGCGGGGCGTCGCAGTTTCGTCGCGAACCGGGCGTTGCTCGATGTCTCCGGCGCGGTGGGTGTGCAGTTGGACATGGCGTCGAACAACGTGAAGGTCAACGTTCAGGGCAACGAACAACGCGACGCACCGGGCAATCGCGACAACGGCAACCTGATCAACACGAACGTCTGGATCGACCGGCGACGGCTGGTGTACGTGGCGCCGAACGTAGGCGGCTACGCGAACGAACGTTGGTACACGTCGAACGGCCTGCTCGAAGTGGGCGGCTATCTGGGTAATCAGGGCCACACGATCGGCGAGTGGGCCGCGCAGGGCGGCACCGTGGTGCTGGGCGGCACGGA
The DNA here is from genome assembly GCF_001465595.2 of Pandoraea apista. Taxonomy (NCBI): domain Bacteria; kingdom Pseudomonadati; phylum Pseudomonadota; class Betaproteobacteria; order Burkholderiales; family Burkholderiaceae; genus Pandoraea; species Pandoraea apista. Next base: position 1,940,875 of record NZ_CP013481.2, read on the forward strand.
AGTCGTGACGCAGTCGGGGGCGAACGTGAACCTCGCGGGCGGCACGCTCGACGTGCAGACGGGATATCTGAACCAGACATGGCTCAAGGGCGCCGACGGTCGGCTGTACAACATCAACAGGGCGCCAGCCGACATGGTGTTTGCGGGCGTGTATCGCGGCTTCGAGAGCGAACATCCGCGCTGGGGCAAGAACACGACAGAAGCGTATTACACGCCGCTGATCGGGCCGCAGCGCGTGCTGGAGAATGGCTACACGGTGGGGCGCGACGCGGGGCAATTGATCGTCAATGCGCCGACGGCCGTGCTCGAAGGCGACATCGTCGCCACGGTATTCAATGGCGCGCGACAGACGCAGGCGCCCACGGCAGCACTCACCGACAGCTATCGCCAGAGTCAGAACGCGGTGGCGCGGGAAGGCCGATTGGCAATCGGACAGTACGGGGCGCTGGGCCTCACTGGAGCGTTTAACACCAATGTGCGGATCGGCGACGTTGCGGACATCGGCATCATCGCACCCACAGATGCGCTGGCACCGAACCGGCTCAATACGGCGTGGCTCGACGCGACACGTTTGACTTCGCAATCGCTGGGCGGACTGGGCATCGCGACGCGCGATACGTTCACGCTCGACGCCCCGCTCACGCTCGCCAACGGCGCGAGCTTCTCGGTCGTTTCGCCGTTCGCCAGCCTTAACGCCGACCTCACGGTGCGAGCCGGACAGATCAGCGTCGGCAATACATTGCGGACTTCGAGCATCGACTACTTGAGCTTGACCGGCGGGGGGGGCGGCGTGTCCCTCGCGCCGGGCAAGACGATCGACGCGCGTGGCCTCTGGACGAACGTCAAGCTCGGCGGTTCGGCCAACGCGCGGCTCGCCTATGTGGACGGTGGCAGCGTCAAACTCAATTCGACGCAGGACATCACGCTGGGCGCCGGCAGTGCGATCGACGTGTCGTCGGGGGCCGCGATACTGGCAGACGGCAAGATTCTCGGCGGCAAGGGTGGGAGCGTCACGCTGAATGCCGACGATGGCGGCAACGGCGCAGGCATGCTCACGCTCGGTAGCGATATTCGCGGCTTCGGTGTGAACGGCGGCGGCACATTGACGATCGGCACGGGCCAGCCCGTGATTCTCGGTAACGGACCGGTTCTGCCTGACGGACGGCTCTCTGCCGGCAAGGCCGCACCCGTCGATTTGCAACTGGGGGCGGATCTTGTCGTGCCCGCTGGCGGAGTGCTGCCGTTCTCGTTCGCGGTCACGCTTTCGAAGCTGGCTGCGGGCGACGTTGTGAAGGGAGGCGACGAACCGGTCTCGCTGATCCCGTCGCAAACGACCCCGCTCGTGCCGAAAGCCGACTGGACCGTGCCGATGACAATGACCGAAGTCGCGCTTGAGAACGGCACGCGGATATGGCCCGGACAGAGCGTGCCCGCTGGTTCGCGCATCGTCAGTGTGGTCGGCACGCTGCCCGACGGGTATGTCATTCCGGCCGACGCGTTTCCGAACGGCGTGAGCATCAAGCCCAATCGCACGGGCTACGACGCCGGCACGCGCGTCGCTAACGACTTGGTCATCCGCTCGGGCACCGTGGTCCCCACGGGCACGGTGTTTGACCGGGCGATCAGCGTAAGACCCGTATTCGCGCTCGCGCCGTCGCTCTTCGCGAAGGGGTTCGGCAGCTACACGGTGAACAGCCATACGGGACTTACCGTCACGAGCGGCACCCATGTGAACGCCGTGATGCCGGTGCTGCGTCTGAGCGCCGACGCGTCGAATCTGGCGACGAGCGACAACCCGGCCGGTGCGTGGGATGTATGGTTGCCGCCCGCCTATCTGGCTGATGCCGCCAAGGGCACGGTAACGAAGCGCGGTGGTGCCGATGTCCTGCTGCAATCGAGCAGCGCGATGCGGGGCGGGCACATGACGATCGAGCAAGGGGCGTCGATCACCGTCGACGCCGGCCGGCGTATTGCGCTCGAAAGCCCGGGACAGATCACTATCGAAGGCCGCTTGCAGGCGCCAGGCGGCGCGATTGACGTCTCGCAGGTCACGCTGGCGTACATGGCGCGCACGCCAGCGGACGCCGCGCCGGGGCAGCGTTCGATCCTGATCGGCGATCACGCCGTGCTCGACGTTGCCGGGCGTGCCGCGACGGCCATCGACGACGCCAATCGCCGCTACGCGGAAGTGCCCGACGGCGGGAGCATCACGATCGGTGCGCCGACTAACCGAAACTTTGGCACGGGCCTCGCGCAGGCGGGCGAGGCGTTCATCGTCGTGCGTCCGGGCGCGATGCTCGATGCGTCGGGCGGTCTCGCCGTGACCGATCTGCCGGGCAATGCCGGTTCGCTGACGCTGGCTGGCAACGGCGGCACCATCGCGCTCAATTCCTTCAACGGCCTCTATCTCGACGGCACGATGCGTGCGGCGGCGGGCGGGCCGGGGGCGCAGGGCGGCACGCTGGTCCTGACCCTGGAAACGCCACGCTATCGCCAGACCGTGGTGCCGGACGATGTGCGCATGCTGCGAACGCTCGTGATCGGTCAGGACACGGTGCCGAGCGGCTCGGATGGTCCGCTGACGATCGGTACGGCGCGTATCGGCGTCGGGCAGATCAAGGCGGGCGGATTCGACAGTGTCTCGGCATATGCCGATCTCATCCGCTTCAGCGGCAACGTCGACCTGTCGCTCGGACGAGGCATTGAGCTTTATCACGGAACGCTGATCACCGACGGGACCGATCAGACGGTTCGGCTGGCCGCGCCTTACGTGCAATTCAAGGCGGTCGCCTACAACTCGCTCGAAGGCAATCCGGTCTATCCGAAGGCGACCGGGGATGCGCCGGGCATACAGATTTCCGATTTGCCCACGAAGGCGAAGCTGGTCGTCGATGCATCGATGATCGAACTGGGCTCGCTTACGTTGTTCGGCGTGAAAGGGGCGTTGCCGCTCGTGGACGGCACGCGGCCGTTCAATCTGACAGGTTTCGACGCCGCCACGCTGAACAGTGCCGGTGATATTCGCGTGGGCAACGGCGTGGCCGGCACGCGCACACTCGATCTTGTCGCGGCGCAGATCTACCCGGTCTCGGCGCAGGACAACAACGCTGTCATCCCCGGCGCGATCCGAGCGACGGAAACCGTGCGCATCGGGCGCAGCACCGACACGCTACCCGCCATGCCGTACGAGGTGTTCGGCAGCCTGAGCGTCTTTGCGAAGAACATCGAACAGGGTGGCGTGCTGCGCGCGCCGCTCGGCATGATTACGTTGGGCACGGCCAAGAACATCGGTGCCGGTCTCTTGACGTCGGGACCGACCGACAATGTCGTGTTATTGCCGGGCAGTGTCACGTCGGCGAGCGCCAAGGGGGTGACCCTGCCCTATGGCGGTACCGTCGACGGCATGACTTATTCGCATGCAGGCAATGCCATCACAGGACCAGCGGGCTTCACCACGGGCGTGACGTTCGGCGGGAAGGCGTTCGACGTTCGGCAGGGAGCGGTCATCGATCTGTCCGGCGGCGGAGACGTGCTCGGCGCGGGCTTTATCAGCGGCCGCGGCGGTTCCGTCGATATCCTCACGACGCCGCTGGCGAACGCTGGACCTGGCTACCGCTTCAGCACGGCCGACAGTCAGGTCTATGCCATCGTGCCGGGCAGTCAGCCAGGCTATGCGCCAAGCGATGCAGAAGCCGGCGTGTTGCCATCGCTGGGCCGTCAGATCACGGTGCAGGCGGGCGTGCCCGGACTCGCGGCCGGCACCTATACGCTCATGCCGGCACGCTACGCATTGTTGCCGGGCGCGTACCGGGTCGAAGTGGGCGCGCATACTGCGGCAGCCACATCACAGGTGGTACCGACGAGCAGCGGTTCGTGGGTGATTCAGGGCTATCAGGGCACGGCGTACACCGGCTATCGCGAGGCACTGCCGACACGAATGGTCGTTACGCCGGGTAACCTCGTTCGCACGCACTCGCAGTACAACGAGACAAGCTATACCGACTTTCTCGTGTCGACGGCCAGACGCTCTGGCGCGCCGCTGCCTATTCTGCCCGCCGACGCACGGACATTGAACCTGAACTACGCGACCCGTCCCGGTACCGCGCCATCGCTCAGCTTCAAGGGCACCGCAATATTCACGCCGGGCAAGGGCGGGCAGGGCGGTATTCTCAGCGTCGACGGCGCGGACTCGCGCGACCTCAATCTCGAAATCGTGCCGGTCGGCGCGGCGACCAGACCGGGTTTCGTCTCGCTGCCTGACGCGGATCTGAACGCAATCGGTGCAGACCGGGTCTCGATCGGGGGCAGTACGCAGTTGTCCGATCTGTTCATCATTCGGGGCTTCACGAAGTCGCTGGCGATCAGGAGCGGGGCGCAACTGCGAGCACCGGAGTTTTTCCTGATCGGCGGCGCCGGGGGGGTGACTGTCGAGGACGATGTGCGCATCAGCACATTAGGCATGGGCAGCGCCACGCCGTTTTCGGCAGCCGACGGTTACGCCTACCGCGTTGCGCGCGACCTGTTCTTTCAAACCAACGCGATTGCACTGTCCAACGGCTTGCTCAATGTGATTTCGCAGGCGGGCACGGGCACGAGCGCCGGAATTTCGGTGGGCCGCGCGGCGCTATACACCGAGGGCACGCTGGCATTCACGGCGGGCACGGCGGGCAAGTTGTCGCTGTCGCCCGACCTGCGCTATGGCGCGAAGTACCTGTCGTTCGCCGTGCCCAACATCAACTTCGGTACGTCGGCGTTGCTCGACGCTGCGCGCCTTTCCGGCGTGCTGCCGGCGGGACTGCAGCTCAATCAGCAGGTGCTTGGCGATTTGCTCAAGGGCAACGCGGAACCCGGCGTGCCGAAGGTCGAATCGCTGATTCTGTCGGCGGGCAACTCGATCAACTTCTACGGTCCCGTGCTGTTTGACACGATCAACCCGGCGACCGGCAAGTCGAGCCTGACCGATCTGGTATTCAATACACCGGCCATTTACGGGCTGGGCGATGCGGGCGACACGGCGAAGATCACGACCGGCCGGCTGGTGTGGAACGGTGTGAGCGATGGGGTGACGCGCAATGCCAACCGCGAGCCGAAGAGCCTGCCGCCGCCTGTCGTCATCGCAGGCGGGCCGGGCACCGGCAGCGGCACGCTGGAGGTGGTCGCCGATGAGATCGTATTCGGTTACCCGCGATTCGGTTTGCCCGACACGCAACTGACGCTCGATCGTCTGGCGCTCGGCTTCTCCACCGTGAACCTGACCGCGAACGAGCGCATCACGGCAAACACACGCAATACGTTGTCCGTCTACCAATCGGGCACGAACGCGGCCACGTACGCGGGCGGCAATCTCAATCTGATCACGCCGCTGCTTACGGGCGAGGCGGCCTCGATCAACCGCATCACTGCGGGCGGCGCACTGCGCGTTTCGTCACCCAACGGGGCAAGCGCCAGTCCGAACGACGTGCTGGGCGCGGAGATCGGTCTGAAAGGGCAAGCCGTGACGATCGCCAGTACTGTGAGCCTGCCCAGCGGCAAGCTGACGGTCGACGCCGACGGCGATATCCGGCTCGGCGACACTGCGCGCATCGACCTTGCCGGGCGCGAAGTCAGGTTTTTCGACGTCAGCAAATACAGTTGGGGCGGCGATCTGGTGTTGTCCAGCGCACACGGCAACATTGCGCAGTCGGCTGCATCGGTCATCGACCTCTCGGCGCATCGCAATCGCGGCGGGTCGCTCTCGGCGACGGCGCTCGACGTTGCGGCCGGCAGTGTCGCGCTCGCCGGCAGGATTCTTGGCGCTGCCGATGGTGTCTACGACGCGGGCGGCACGCGCGTGCCCTATCTGGGCGCGAGCATCGACGTGCGCTCGCAGTCCGTCGACGACTTCGCCGGCTTGAACCAGCGTCTTACACAGGGCGAGGTATTCGGGGCGCGCAGCTTTCAGCTCAAGCGCGAGGGTTTGAACCTCGTGATCGACAACGAGCTCAAGGCCAACAGCATCGACGTCTCGGTCGACGGCGGCACGCTTACCGTCAATGGACGCGTCGACGCAAGCGGTGCACAGGCTGGCACGATCCGGTTGGCAGCGCGCGACGGCATCACGCTCGCATCGAACGCCGTGCTCGACGCGCACGGCACGACGTTACGTGTCGATAGTCGCGGACAAGCGATCGACGCGCCGAATCGGGCCATCGTGGAATTGACGACCGGGCGCAATCCAGCCAACGATACGCCGGGCTGGCTGAGAATGCGCCCGGGGGCGACCATCGACGTGAGTTCGCCCGATGGCGTGGCGCGTGGCACAGTGGATCTGAACGTGCAGCGCATGGACAAGCGCGGTGGCGATCTCGCCATCGACGCGACAGGACCGGTAACGATTCTCGGTGCGAAGAGTGTGGCGGTCAACGGCTTCTGGCGTTATACGGATGCGCCTGCGGGCACGCCGTCAAGCGATGGACGCCCGACGCAGGTGGTCAATCAGGCCTATCTCGACGCCCTCGATGCCGACAGTCGTGCCTTCACCAACGCCGCATGGGTCAACAGCGGTTTGCAGGGCCGGCTGGCGGGGCTCACCTCCTATGGCGCGGCGTATCACTTGCGACCGGGCATCGAGATCGCGAGTGCCACGGCCAACGGCAACCTGCTGGTCGATGGCGACCTCGATTTCTCCGGCTATCGCTACGGCCCCGGGGTGAATCCGGCTATTCGCGGTTCGGGAGAACCGGGCGTGCTGATGTTGCGCGCGGGGGGCGACCTGACGATCAAGGGCAGCATCAACGACGGCTTTGCCCCGCCGCCGACCACGCCTGACGACAACGGGTGGAAGATCATCGGGCGCGTGCGTGCCGGCGATCTGCTGACGTCGAATTTCGAGGCTATCGGCACGACGACGGTCTTCGAGATCGAGTACACGATTCCTGCCGATTGCTGGGATTGCCTGATCTTCGGCTCCGCGGGCGACATGTACGCCGCGGGCGATACCGTGCCGCTCGGCACGCAGGCGGACTACGTCACGATCCCGGCGGGGCTGCCGAGCCCCGTGTCGTTCGAGAGCATCGTGCCGCGCCCGGAGCCCGGCAAGATGTGGGCGGTCTCGCCGATGCTCGCACCGGGCGTGCGCTCGTGGTCGATGCAACTCGCGAGCGGTGCCGACGTTGGCGCCGTGAGCGGTCGCGCGTTGCAGCCGGGCAAGACGGGAAATCTCGTGCTCGACGACGAGCACTTCAGCGGCCAGCAGCGCACGGCGAGGGCGATGAGCGTAGTGCGCACCGGCACGGGCGATCTCTCGATGCTCGCCGGTGGCGATTTCACGATGAAGAGTCTGTTCGGCGTCTATACGGCGGGCACGCAGTCCGCGCCATTGCTCGCAGCCGACGGCAGCGTCCCGTTCAATCTGGCGCGTGGCACGGAGCAGCAGACACGTCCGAGCGGCGGCGACACCGTGCTAGGTCCGAGCGGCGCGGCGTACGAACCGTTGGTGAGCGGGCCGTCGAGCGCATATCAGGCGTGGTATCCGGAGCAGGGCGGCAACGTGTTCGTCAAGGCGCAGGGCAACGCGAAAGGCTACGTGACCTCGGGCGCCGACCAGTCGGTGACGTCGGCAAGCGGCAACTGGCTGTGGCGACAGGGCGGCGACGTGGGCGGCGTGTCCACGGCGTGGTGGATCAACTTCGGGACTTATGTGCTGCCGGTCGAAAGCGGCCGGTCTGTCCCGGGCACGACACCTCGTCTGGTGGGTTTCACTGGCATCGGCGCGCTGGGTGGCGGCAATGTCGACGTGCGCGTGGGCGGCGACGCCGGCATCATCGACAGCATGGGTCAACCCACCAATCCGGTCACGCAGGGTCTGAACCTTGCGGTCGGCGGCACTGGCAGAGTCACGGCCGACGGACGTATCGTGCAGACGGGCGGCGGCGATCTGAACCTGCGCGTGGGCGGCACGCTCAACCCACTCGACCCGAACCTGAATCGCAGCAGTAATACCGAGACACTGTTCGTGCGCGGCGCCATCGTGCCCGATATGCTCAACGGTGTACTCACGAACGTTCGCGGTGTGCTCGACATCGGCGCCGGCGCGATCGGTCGCATCGATCTTGGCTACGGTGTCACGTCGCCCTCGGTCGCGGTCGATCCCCGCGCGGTCGACTTCAATACGGCGAACGGCGGACGCGCCAACGGCGGGCCTTCGCTATCGCTTGGCGACGCTGCGGTGTCGTTCGGCGCGCGCGGCGACCTCGTGCTTTCTCGGGCAGACGATGCAGGCCTCACGTCGCAACCCAACGCGTCGTCGTACCAGGTGACGAGGGACGGCACGACTACGCGCTACACCGGCGGCGGCTATAGCTGGTTCTCTTTGTGGACAGACAGTACCGCGATCGACTTGATGGCCGCAGGGGGAAATCTGGCGCCGACGACGGTGGGCGCCAACGATCGAGTGAACCGTGGGGGTGGCGATTACCCCGCAACGTTGCGGGTGGCGGCGGCGCAGGGCGGCATCTTTTACGGAGCCAAGCTTTACGACCCGACGAGCCCGTACACCACATCGTTGACATTGGCGCCGTCGCCCGTCGGGCAGTTGGAAATGCTCGCCCGTAAATCGATTCAGACGCTGGGCATGTCGATCAACATGTCGGGCGCCGACCTCTCAGTGCTTCCTACACCGTTGCGTCCGGGTTTCGTGGGCTATTCGGGACCGAACACCGAGATCGTGACCAACCGCGACATGAACTCGCCGGCGAACGGCGTTGCTGGCTCGCTCTACACCTTCGGACCCAACACGGTGACCGGCAATCTCCATGCGGGCGACGACACGCCGCAGCGCTTCTACGCGGTGGAAGGCGACATCATCGGACTACGAACGGGAGAGGTGCTGGACTTCACCAGCAATGGCCAGGTCAAGTCAACGTTTGCGCAGAACCAATGGAATGTCGCAGCCAAGCCGGTGTGGGCCATTGCCGGTCGCGACATCGTTGGCGCTGGCGCGCAATCGATGATCTACGCGAACGGCGTCGCTCATTACGCGCCGGGGCTTTACGGTGCCGAATCGTCGGGCAACCTGATTTATCACAATAGCGAGACGGATGTGTCGATCGTGCGTGCCGGTCGCGACATTCAGTTGGCGAATTTCCAGGTCGCAGGACCGGGCACGCTCGAGGTGGTGGCAGGGCGCAATCTTTATCAGGCTGACAAGGGGGCGATCCTGAGCATTGGGCCGCTCGCGCCGGGCGATCTGCGCCCGGGGGCATCCGTTGTCGTGATGGCGGGCGCCGGCGCGGCCGGGCCGGACTATGGGGGACTCAAGCGCTATCTCGATCCCGCGAATCTGCTGCCGGCAGCCGCGCCGCTCGACGGTTCGGGCAAGGTCGTCAAGACGTACGAAGGCGAGCTCGCGACGTGGTTGCGCAAGCGTTACGGCTACACGGGCAACGATGCGCTGGCGTACTTCAACGCGTTGTCATCCGATCAGCAGAATGTGTTCTTGCGCGACGTGTACTTCGCCGAGCTGAAGGCGGGCGGGCGCGAGTACAACGATCCGGACGGCCGCCGTCAGGGCAGCTATCTGCGCGGGCGCAATGCCATCGCGGCGCTGTTCCCGGAGCGCGATGCCGAGGGCAAGCCGATCGCCCGCAGCGGCGACATCACGATGTTCGGCGGCTCGGGGGTGCGCACGCTCTTCGGCGGCAGCATCGACGTATTTGCACCGGGCGGTCAGATCGTGGTGGGCCTGCAGGGTGTGGCGCCGCCGGCCACGTCGGGCATCGTCACGCAGGGAGAGGGCGACATCAATCTGTACTCGAAGGGCAGCGTTTTGCTGGGGCTCTCGCGCATCATGACGACGTTCGGCGGCGGCATTCTGGCGTGGTCCGCCGAGGGCGACATCAACGCGGGACGCGGATCGAAAACGACCGTCGTCTACACGCCGCCCAAGCTGGCCTACGACAATTACGGAAACGTGACGTTGTCGACGCAGGTGCCCTCGACGGGCGCGGGGATCGCCACACTCGCGCCGATTGCCGACGTGCCGGCCGGCGACGTGGATCTGGTGGCACCGCTGGGCACCATCGATGCAGGCGAGGCCGGGATTCGCGTGTCGGGCAACGCGAACCTGGCGGCGCTGCAAGTGGTGAACGCCGAAAACATTCAGGTGCAGGGCAAGTCCACGGGCATTCCGGCGATCGCCGCCGTCAACGTGGGGGCGCTGACCAATGCGAGCGCGACGGCGTCGCAAGCAGCATCGGCCGCGCAGGATGCCGTACAGCGCGAGCGGGCCGCCTCGCGTCAGGCGCTGCCGTCGATCTTTACCGTGCGTTCGCTCAACGGCAGCAACGATCTGTCGCCATTGACCGAACCGATACGACCCGCGCAAATGGGCGCCTCGCTTGCACCCGGCTACGGGACGTATGACCCGCGCATCCCGGTGCAGGTGCTCGCACACGGACGGCAGTTCAATCCGGAGGTGTCGACATTGCTGACCGACGACGAGCGCAGACGTCTACGTGATGCACGGTAACGTGCGATGACGTGAAAATGTTGCTTCGATGAAAGCGATGACTTATGTCGACGGCGGGTATGTGGTGCAGTCGACGTATCGGGGGGGCCGGCATGAGACGTCCGAAGACGGAAGCTGTCGGCCGGCCCTACCAACGCCCGGCGCAAGGCACGGGCATGACGCTCCACGACATTCTGTTTCCCTCTCTGCCGAATGATGGCCGCAGGGTGTAACAGAATTGTCGTATTCCGATGTCATCATCTGCACTTTCCAGAGTTGCGTGCTGCATAGGCGATTGACGCATGCCGTCCGGTGCGCACTGAGGCCGGCGATTGGCGGCCTGACATGCCGTTGGTTCGGAAGCCGGGAGGATGCATCTTGCGTCTGTATTTGCTGGGTTTGGGCTGCTATGGAGTGCTGCTGCCGGTGTTGAGCATGGGGCCATCTGCCGCGCGAGGTGCGCCGCTCAACCCCTTCATCGGTTCCGACAGTGACCCCGCACGGCCCACGGTGCCAGCGATACCCGCGCAACAGACGCCGGGGCCCAGTGCCGAGCCCAAGTCGTTCTTCTTCGATATCCCTGCGCAGCCACTGGCCGATGCCTTGCAACGTTACGCCATGATCTCCGGCCGTCCCGCTCTCTTCAGTAGTGCACAGGTGGCCGGTCTCACCTCGTCGCCCGTGCGTGGCGACTTCCCGGCCGACACCGCACTGGAGCGTCTGCTGGCCGGCACGGGCCTTGTCGCACAGCACGCCCGCTCCAGTCCCGCAGAAGCCTTTGTCCTCAAAGCGCAGCCGACAGCAACCGGGCCGCTGTCGTCCGGCGAAGACACGCCCGCCAACGCTTATGCCGGCCGGGTGCAGGCGAGCGTCTGGGCGGCGCTTTGTAGCAACACGCTTACCCGGCCGGGACAATACCGAACGTTGTTGCGCTTCGAAATCGACGCGACTGGCGCCCTGCGTCAGGCGCGGCTGCTGACATCGACCGGGGAGCGCAGCCGCGACGCCGCTGTGCTTCGGGTGCTCGCTAGCGTACGTATCGAGGGTGTGCCGCCAAGCGACCTGGCGCAGCCGTTGACCATGGTGCTGTTGCCCCGCGATCCGCATCGTTCCGACGCCTCTCCCGTTTGCCGCGCGGCGGTCAAGGAGGGGCGTTCATGACGGAGAACGTCGGATCCCTGCCCGAATATCTCACCCGGCACTATCACAACCTGAAGCGCCGTCTCACTCGCCTGCTCGGCAGCAGCGATCTGGCCGGCGACGCCTTGCACGACGCCTGGGTCAAGCTCCAGGCGCAAGAGCCGGGAACGGGCGAGAGCGTGCACAGCCCAGGCAGTTATCTCGTTCGCGTCGCCGTGAACATCGCGCTCGACGCGCAGCGCAAGCAAAGCCGCTCGCTCTCATTCGACGAGGTCGATGCACTGCTTCATCTGTCAGACACGGCGCCCGGCCCGGCGCGCGTTGCGGAAGACCGATCCGAACTTGAAGCCCTGATGCAGTTGATGGAACGGCTGCCCGAACGGCGCCGTCAGGTGCTGCTGCTGGTTCGATGGGAAGGGTTGCCGCAAAAGGCCGTGGCCGAGCGTCTGGGGGTGTCGCTGCGCGTCGTTGAGAACGAGTTGCGCCGTGCGCACGATTTTCTGGACGAAAAACTGAAAACCAAAAATAGTTGAGGGATTTGTGCGACGCCGTTCGTCCATACACTGGCGGCATCCGACGATGCGCGATGCCGCGTTATCGATACCGCTAGATTGCCCGCCCTCGGCTGGGCGCCAACATTGATGCAATGAATACACGCGACACTCCTCCGGCTTCCACTTCAGACGACCTGCAACGGCAGGCGCGCGTCTGGTTGCGGCTGTTGGACGCCGGTGACGTGACCGACGTCGATGCGCAAGCCTTTCGGCGCTGGCTCGACATGAGCGCCGATCACAAAGTGGCGTTCAACGAGGTGAAGCACCGCTGGGCGACACTGCGCGCGGCGAGCGGTATCTACGTCGAACGGCATCCGCATGCGATGCCCGCCCCGGCAACCGTACGGTCAACACCACGTGACGGCGCCAGGCAACGCTCGGCGGGCCGCCGCGCGTTCATCGGCGGGGCACTGACCGTGGGCGCGGCGGCGGCCGTCGCAGGTTTCTACCCGGACGCGTTTCGCCGCGCCATGCCTGACCAGTGGGGGGCAGACGAGCGCACGGCCGTAGGCGAGCAGCGCACACTGACACTGGCGGCGCAGACCGTTGTCACGCTCAATACACAGACCAGCATCCGGCAAAGCACGCAAAACGGCAGGACGGTGAGCGTGACGTTGCTTTCCGGCGAGGCCGCCGTCGACCTTGGCGGTTCGGCCGAGCCATTCACGGTATCGGCCGGCGTGGGCAGCGCGCGCGCGCAAGACGGCCGCTTCGAAGTCCGCTATCTCGACGGCAAGGCCTGTGTCACATGTATCGATGGATCGGTTCAGGTGTCGCACCCCGCTGGCAAGCGGTCTTTGCAGGCGCGCCAGCAAGTCGCCTATAACGACCACGTGCTGAGCGACGTCGGCAACGTCGATGCGCAAGCCGTGACGGCATGGCGTCGGGGCGAATTGGTGTTCGACCAGATTCGCCTTGTCGATGTCGTCGACGAAATCAATCGCTACCGCTCGGGGCGGATCGTTCTCGTCAATGAGGCCGCACGCAATCAGCGCGTGACCGGGCGTTTTCGGATCGCCTCGCTCGATGCCGCATTGTCACAACTGGAGAGCACATTCGATCTGAATGCCAGGGCGTTGCCAGGAGGCCTGCTGATACTGAGCTGACGATCCGAAGATCGAACGTTGGCGGGTTTCCCATATCGATCGTCGGGAAATAGTTGAGGGTTTCCGCACAGCCCATTCGTCTTAGCGACTCGGGATGCCGACACAACGCCGACAACGGCGATGTGCACGTTTCCGGCAACGGGGTCGCCGATGGCGAATTTGCCGGAAGCGCTCAACTATCAGCGAGGATTCGGGCATGAGCACGCGTGGACGCGAAGGGGCAACGGCAATGCGAAGCAGCGGTCGCAGAATCGGTTTAGGACTGATGCGCCGTCCGCGCAGGGTCGCACCTATCGCACAGGCGATCACACTGTTGCTTACTACCATGGGCGCGGCCCACGCACAGCAAGCCTTCAGCAACGCGTGGTTCGCCGCGCGAGGCGCGGCACAGGCCACAGCGTCGCAGACGGGACGCTTGCCCAACGGCATGCCGGTCACGTCGCTCATGGACCCGTCGGCGCAGCAGCAACAGGCGAACGCGCAGTTGCAGCGCTCGATTGCGAATCTGGGCACGGCGGCGCAGAACATTGCCGCGATGCAGGCCGCGCAGGCCAATGCGCGTGCGGCGGCTGGCAATACGGATGCGACGATTCCCGACGGTCTGAGCGAGGGCGGCCTGAAGGTCGACACGAACAGCCTGACCAAAGGCTGGGTCAACGCGCAGGCGCCCACGCAAACGAGCGCCAACGGCAAAACCAACGTCAACATTGCGCAAACGGCCGACAAGGCAATCCTGAACTGGGAGACGTTCAACGTCGGGCGTAATACGTCGGTGAACTTCGCACAGCAAAGCGACTGGGCGGCGCTCAATCGCGTGAATGATCCGAATGCGCGTCCGAGCCAGATTCAGGGGCAGATTCACGGCGACGGCACGGTGCTGATCCTGAACCGCAACGGTGTGATCTTCGGTGGGACGAGTCAGGTCGATACGCGCAATCTGGTGGTGGCGGCGGCGCGCATGAGCGACGCGCAGTTCCAGACCGGTGGCATCTACGGGGCGAACGGCACGACACCGAGCTTCACCGATGCGCTGGGCAAGGTCGAAGTGCAGGCGGGCGCGAACATCACGACCCGCACGCCGACGTCGGTGACGCAGGGCGGCGGCTATGTGCTGCTGCTGGGCAACCAGGTGAGTAATGCGGGCGCCATCGTCACCCCGCAAGGGCAGGTGGCGCTCGCCGCGGGTGATAGCTTCGTGATTCGCAAGGGCGTCGGCACGGATGCGAATACGGCATCGACCACGCGCGGCAATGAAATCTCGCCGCAGTTCGTTGCGCAGAGCACGGCGGGCAAGGTGGTCAATACGGGCTTGTTGATGGCGTCGGAAGGCGACATTACGCTGGCGGGCCGCGACGTTCAGCAGCTAGGCACGGCGGTGTCGACCACGACGGTGAACACGCGCGGCACGATCCACTTGCTGAACTCGGCGAGCGACACGCAGGGCAAGGTGACGCTGGGCAGCGGGGCGCTCACGTCGGTGCTCATCAGCGACAGCGGCGCCACCGCCCTCGACAGCCAGCGCACGGCACTGATTCAGGATTCGGCCACGCAGGACGCACTGCGCGCGGGCACTTCCAGCGGACTGTTCGACAACCTCTCGAAGCTCTCGGATCGTCGCGATCAATCGCGCGTCGAGATCGTGAGCGGTGGCAACGTGGAATTCCAGAGCGATTCGCTCACGCTGGCCACGGGCGGACAGATTGCCGTGAGTGCGACGGGCCGCAGTTTCGTGGCGAACCGTGCGCAACTCGATGTGTCGGGTGCGGTCGGCGTGTCGCTGTCGATGGACAGCAACAACGTCAAGGTGAACGTGCAGGGCAACGAGCAACGCGACGCGCCGGGCAACCGCGATAACGCCGCGTTGAATAACGCAAACGTCTGGATCGATCGCCGCCGTCTGGTCTATGTTCCGGCCTCTGTGGGGGGCTACGCGAACGAGCGTTGGTACACCCCGGGCGGTTTGCTCGAAGTCGGCGGCTACCTGGCGAATCAGGCGCACGGCATTGGCGAATGGGCTGCGCAGGGCGGCACGGTCACGATCGGCGGCAACGAGGTTGTCACGCAAAAGGGCGCGCTCATCAACTTGTCGGGCGGCTCGCTCGACGTGCAGACGGGTTACCTGAACCAGTCGTGGCTCAAAGGCGCAGACGGTCAGCTCTACAACGTCAACACCGCGCCGTCGAATGTGCTCTACACGGGCGTGTACAACGGCTTCGAAGTCGATCATCCGCGCTGGGGCAAGAACACGACCGAGTCGTATGCGAGCCCGCTCATCGCACCCACGCGCGTGCTGCAAAACGGGTACACGGTCGGACGCGACGCCGGGAAGCTGATCGTGAATGCACCGACGGCGGTGCTTGAGGCCGACGTCACGGCAACGGTCTACACCGGTCCGGTGCAGACGCAGGCGCGTCCGTCGAGCCTGACCGATGGCTACGCATTGAGTCAGTTCACGGTCGCGCGAGCCGGATCCCTTGCGCTGGGGCAGTACTCGAATCTCGGCCGCATCAATGGCTATGCGAGCGATGTTGTTATCGGGGCGTTCGACGACATCACCCAGGGCATGGCGGCAGGCGATGCACTCGACACCGCGCGAAATGGCACCGTCTGGATGGATGCCGGCCGCCTCAACAGCGCGGGGCTGGGCGAGTTGGATCTGGTGTCGACCCATCGCATCGCGGTGAACGGCGACCTGAATCTTGCCACCGGTGGCCGGCTCAGTCTCATCGCACCGCGTGTCGACGTGAACGGCGACGTCACGGCCCGGGGCGGCATCGTCAACGTCACCAATCTCTTCCTCAAGGCGGGCGACACGTTTCCTACCCCATTGCTGACGCCGGATAACGTGGCCGTGCTCACGCTGGGGCCGAATCGCACAATCGATGTTCGTGGTGTATGGGTCAACGGAGCGCTGGACCCCAATTCGCTCTCGCAAGTTGCCTATCTGAATGGCGGCAACGTGACGTTCGATTCGACCGGCGATCTGACGATCGACACCGGCAGCGTGATCGACGTTTCCTCCGGCGGGGCCGTTCTGGCAAACGGCAAGACACGGGGTGGCACCGGCGGGAACGTCACGCTGATCGCCGGCGATGCCGCCGCCAACTTCAGCCGAGGTACGCTGGTGCTGGACGGCACGATCAAAGCCTACGGCGTGAATGGCGGCGGCAAGCTCACTATCTCGACACCCGACAGCATCATGATCGGAAGCAATGCCGGACTGGCGGGCGGGTCGCTCGCGTCGGGGACCGCGTCGGAGGTGGCGTTGAAGCTCGCAGAGCCGTACACCGTCCCGGCGGGCACGCCGTTGCCGTTCAGCGCCGTTGACGGGCGTACCCGGCTGACGCTGGACGTGCCCACACCGACCGACATCACCAGCGACGGCGGACCCAGCACGCCGACCGCCGCGCCTTGGGTCGTTCCGACCGGGGTCACCGTCATGGTGACTCGTCCCAAAGGTCAATTGGGATGGGATCGCTACTACAGCGGCGACACATTACCCGCAGGCACGGTCATCTTCGCGCTCGATAACAGCGGTGTGATACCGGCAGGAACTGTCATTCCATCGAGCGTTTTTCCGAACGGTTTTCCGATCAAGCCGTACAGCGTTGTCTATACGGCTGGCACGGTTAGCGGCACCGACGTGACCTATCCTGTCGGCACGATCCTGCCTGCGGGGACGGTACTGGCGCGCACCGTCGCCGTAGCCCCCGTGCCGAGCTTCAGTGCAGGCAATTCCGGCAGCAATGCGCCGTTCTTCAGCGCCGGTTTTTCGAGTTACGACATCAATGGCGGTCAGGGGGTGCATATCGACAAGGGCGTGACGCTGGCGCCCACCATGCCGGTATACCGCTTCACCGCCAACAGCATGAACGCCCGCACGGGCAGCGATCCTGCTCAGGCGATGACGCTAACCTTGCCGCCGTTGTTTGCCGAGAATGCGAGCGCTGGCACCTTGACCCAGCGCGGTGGGGCAAGCCTTGCGTTGCGCGCACTCAAAAAGGACTATCTCGGCAATCCGTCGGGCGCCGACATCGTTGTCTCGCCACAGGCTTCGATCATCGTCGATCCGGGGCAGAGCATTACGCTCGACGCTTTCGAGCAGATCACCGTCGATGGTTCCCTGAGTGCGCGCGGGGGCAAGATCAATCTCGTCAACGAGGGCGACGGCAGTTTGCCCAATACGCGAATCTTCGACGACAGCGGCGCGAATCGGGGCGTATCGGTCTGGTTAGGACCGCAGGCAATGCTTGACGTCTCCGGTCTCGGCTATACGGCGACCGACGCGAACGGCCGAACCTACGGCACCGTACTCGACGGCGGTGCGATCAACATCAACGGCGGCACAGCCTTCGTTGTCTTGCGCCCGGGCGCTCAAATGAACGCCGACGGCGTCAGTGTGAGCGTCGATACGGCAACGGTTTCCGGACAGCCGGCGAACGCCAGGGGCACCACGGCGCTTGTTTCCAATGGCGGCTCGATTGCGCTCACCTCGATGAGCGGATTGGCACTGGACGGCGACATGCACGCGAGAGCGGGCGGGGCCGGCGCCTCGGGCGGCGACTTGTCGCTCACGCTGATCACGCTACAGTTTTGGGATCCGCTGGGGCAAACGCCACTCAGTCAACGCCCGGTGAGCATGATGATGCTGACGCAAACGCGTCCGGACCCTGTCGCGTTATCGGGACCGGGGGCACCGGTTTCGGTGCTGCCTGTCGGTCGCGGGGTGATCAGTGTCGACCAGATCAAGTCCGGCGGGTTCAGTTCGCTGTCGCTCACGTCAACTGACTATCTCAACTTCAACGGCGATGTCTCGCTCTCGCTCGACAAGAGCCTGCGGCTTAACGCCGGTGAGTACGTCTCGGGCATGCCGCTGGTCGCGGGCGAGAGCCCGACGGATCATCCGGGCCACGGCAATGTGCGTTTGAGTGCGCCATATGTTCTGCTCAGCGCCACGCCGTTCACCTTGCCCGACGGATACGTATCCGGCTCGCTGGGCAACCCCAATGCGTCGGCACGCCCGACGACGGCAACCTTCGAGATCGACGCGAATCTCATCGATGTCAAGGGCCCGGTGGTTTTCTCTTCGCGATCGAGCTACTACGATTCCGATCAATATGTGAACGTGGACACGTCGGCGCCGGGCTTCCGTTCGGTCAAGCTTGTCAGTCAGGGCGACATTCGGTTTCTCGCTTCGCCGAACGCTACCAATGGAACCGTACTTGCGTCGTCGTGGGATATCGCGCTCGACGGCGCACAGATCTATCCGGCAACGGGCGCCGTTGCCACCGTTACCGCCGGTCAGAGCAACAGCAATTACACCGATGCGACCTTGTCGATCGGGCGTACGACCGACACGGTGCCTGACACCCCGTACTCCGCGTTTGGCACGTTAAGCCTGGTGGCCCCGAACATTCGGCAGGGCGGTATCTTGCGGGCACCGTTCGGCAAACTTCTGATGGGAGTCCCAGCCGTTGGCGGGGTGCTCACAGGCTCGACGAGCAATATCGAGTTTCTCCCCGGCAGCCTCACTTCGGCGTCGCTGAACGGTTTGGTGATGCCGTATGGCGGCACTGTCGACGGCGTGACCTACACCTACAACGGCGCGACCATTCCCGGATACCTGACGGAACTGAGTCTCGATAGTCGGTTGCTGGGCGCAGGCATGCTGCTCCAGAGCAAGACCATCCGCGTCGACGAGAACGCCGTACTCGATCTCTCGGGCGGCGGTACGCTTACGGGGGCGGGCTTTGTCTCGGGGCGTGGCGGATCCGTCAACGTGCTGAATACGCCGCTCGTGAACGCCAATCCGACCATGACCCTGAGCAAGGCGGGGAACACGGTCTATGCCATTCTGCCCGGCTATGCGTCGAACTACGCGCCTGTCGCGGCCGAGAACGGCGCGGGCGACCCCGTCGTCGGACAGCGCATCACCCTGGGAGAGGGCGTTCCGGGGCTCGCGGCAGGAACGTACACGCTGCTGCCCTCGAATTACGCACTGCTGCCCGGCGCCTATCGTGTCGAGATCGGCGGCACGGTCGGAAATCTGCCGGCAACGGCCACCGCGGCAGGCAACGGAACCTACCTCGTGCCCGGGTACACGAGCGTTGCGAATACGGCCATACGAAGTCAGCTACCGTCGAGCGTGCTGGTGACACCCGGCACCGCAGTGCGCAAGTACTCGCAATACAACGAACAAAGCTACAGCGACTTCGTCACGAGCCAGGTCGCCCAGTTCGGCGGGGTGGCGCCCATGTTGCCAAGAGACGGCAGCGCACTCGCGATCCGCTTCAATCTCTCGGATACGCCGGACACACCGTCGCCCTATCCGGCGCTGGTGTTCGACGGCCGAGCGTTGTTTCAGCCGGCCGCCGGTGGCACGGCCGGACAGGTCGGTGTGTTCAACATCGGCGAAATCACGAACGGCGATATTTCACCGGGCTTCACCGGCGTGTCGGTGACGGGCCAGGCGCTGAGTGCGCTCGGCGCACCGCGCTTGAGCGTCAATGGCAAAGTGGGGCTCGCCAACGGCGTACTCGGCTTCGAGCAGGCTCCGGCGTCGGGCGATCTGGCCGTGCGCGATGGGGTGACGTTGACGGCTGGCGAGATTTACTTGGTCGGCGGCAACATCGACATTGGCCGCGACGTGACACTTTCGACCGTGGGACAAGGCCCAGCGCGCTTCGACACGGCGTCGACCGGCTACAAATTCTCTGCGGGAAATGCCACGGTGCTGGGATTGTCCAACGGCGACCTGCAATTCGTCGGGTCATCCGGCGGTAGTGGAGCGATCAACATCGGCGCGGGCGCTGGCCTATTTGCGGAGGGCACCGTCGCGCTCGCGACCAACGGCGCCTCGAGCATCGACCCCGACGCCCGCTTCGGTGCGCGCAACATCGCGCTGGCGGTCGGCACGCTCAATGTCGGCGATGCGGCGCAGATTGTGGCCGCAGGCAATCCGGCCGGCGTGCTGTTCAATCAATCGGTGCTCAACACATTGCTTCAGGGCGATTCGACGCATGGCGCACCTGCGCTGCAACGGCTGACGTTGAGCACGGCGAACGCGATCAATCTGTTCGGGAGCAACGGACTGGATACGCGCGGCAAAGGGGTCGATCTTGTCCTGAATTCCCCCGCAATCTACGGCACGGGTGCGGCGGGTGATCGGGCGGTGGTGGCGGCGGATCGCATCGTGTGGAACGGCGTGCAAGGGGGCGGTGCACCGGCGATCACGGCGGGCGGGCCGGGAACCGGTAGCGGATCTCTGCAATTCGTCGCCAGAGAGATCGACATCGGTGAGCCAGTGACACTCGATACGTCGAACGTCAATCGCACGATGTACGGCTTCAACAGTGTCGATTTCTCGGCAAGCGAGCGTATCGTTTCGGCTGGACGCGGTGCGTTGTACGTCTATCAGGCGCCGAGTACGCAGGCCGGCGATGTTCTTGGGCAGAGCGGCACGGGCGGGAACCTGACGCTGAGCACACCGCTGCTGACCGGTGCGGCCAAGTCGATCATCAACTACACGACCGGCGGCACGTTGACTGTTGTGACACCGGCGGGTGTGGCCCCGAGCGTCGCGACGACAACGGTTGCCGGTGCCGAAATCGATCTTTCCGGCAACAACGTGAACATCGGCAGCGCCGTGCTGTTGCCCAGCGGCAAGTTCGTGGTGAACGCGGTCAACGACATCGTGCTCGACGGTAACAGCCGGATCGATCTGCGCGGACGGCCGACGACGATTCAGAGCGCGACGGTGTATGGCTTCGGCGGCTCGGCCGTCTTGCGCAGCATGCAAGGCAGCGTCAGTCAATTGGCCGGGTCGGTCGTCGACGTATCGGCAACACACGCCAACGCCGGCGCGATTTCGATCGACGCCGCCACGGGCACGCTCTCGCTCGGAGGCAGTGTGCTGGGCGCGGCGGACGAGGGCTTCACGAGCGGGGCATTCGGCGCGTCGGTCAGCACCTTCTCAGACTTCTCCGGATTGAACGCGCTTCTCACTCGGGGCGGCTTCTTCGACTCGCGCAGCTTCGACCAGAAACGGGGCGATCTGGTCGTCGGCGATGGCGTGAAGGCACACAACGTTGGCATTGCCGTCGATAGCGGCATGTTGACCGTGAACGGGACCATCGACGCCTCGGGCGCCCAGCCCGGCACCATCCGCTTGTCGGGTGGCAATGGTCTGATGCTGGGCAGCAGCGCCGTGCTCGATGCGCACGGCACCCAATTGCAGGTCGACAGTTATGGCGCCCCCATCGAGGCGAAAAATCGCGGGCACGTCGAACTGACGGCTGCCGGCGGAACGCTGACGCTCTCGCCAGGCGCCACGATCGACCTGAGCACACCGGGCGCGACCCACTACGGCGACGTGATTCTGAATGCCATGCGAACCGCGGAAACGTCGGGTGACGTGGCGATCGACGCTGCCGGCCCGCTGGCGATTCGCGGCGCGAACAGCATCGCCCTGAACGGGGTCTGGACGTACACGTTGCCCTCGGGCAGTGTCGTGACTCAATCGACCCTCGACGACTACGACACGGCCAGCACCGCGTTCATGAATCAGGCGCAGGGCAATGCGGCTTTGGGGGCGCGCACGGCAGGGCTTGCGGCTTATGGCAGTGCTTACCACTTGCGTCCGGGCGTGCAGATCGCGTCACTGGGTGATCTCTCGACGGCGGGCGATATCGATCTGGCGAAGTACCGCTACGGCGCGGGCGCGGATCGCGATCCGGCCTCGGCGACGTATGGGGCCGGCGAGCCGATGGCGCTGATTCTGCGTGCGGCCGGGAATCTGGCGATCAACGGCAGCATCTCCGACGGGTTCACCGGCACGGGGGCGGGCGCACCGGCCTTCTCGGCGATCACGCCGGCAACGTTCTCGACTGACACGTCCCATTTCGGCAAGCAAGGGGCGTACCTTTGGCGCTTGAGCGCGGGCAACACCATGGTCGTGAGCAATCCGAATGGGTGGCTCGTGCCGCAGTACGGGCCCGCCCGTAACCTTGCCCTTCCGCCGTCGGTGCAGCCGACAGCGTTAGACGGAACGCAATATCCTTCCGGCAGCGTGGTTCCGTTCGGGACGATCCTGACGCGACTGTATGTGCCGGTGGGTTCGGAAATACCGTCGGCGGCCAGCTTGTCGCTCCAGACCGACCCCGGCACGCCGGCGGCTTCGGCGACATCTGCCCGTGCCAGTTTGCTGGCGCCAGGCATGCTCTCGGCATCACTGCGTCTGGTGGCAGGCGCTGATCTGTCCGGCGCCGATCAGCGCGCGTTGCAGTCGGTGCCCACGCTCGGCGGCAGCGGCAATCTCACATTGAGCGACAGCGCTTACGACGCGTCGCAGAAAGGCACGTTCTTCAGCGTGTTGCGCACTGGCACCGGAAGTCTCGAACTGCTCGCGGGCAACAGCTTCAGCGAAGCGACGCCTTATGGCGTTTATACGGCGGGCACGCAAGCGGCGCCGATTCTGGCGGCAGACGGCCGTAACCCGTATAACTTGCCGGGCGCGGCAACCAGCGGTGTGCTTCAGGCCTGGTATCCCGAGCACGGCGGCGACTTGCTGCTGATGGCGCAGCAGGACGTCAGCGGCAATATTCAATTGGCCGACAATCCAGTGCGCTATGTGAACAGCAATCAGGTCGGGAACTGGCTGAACCGGCAAGGCGGTGGTGGTGCAACGAACGATCCCGCCGCGTGGTCGATCAATTTCGGTTCGCTCGCGAAGACCGATCCGAATGCCACCGATCTTCAACTGATTGGCTTTCAGGGGATCGGCACCCTGGGCGGCGGCAATCTGACGGTGATTGCCGGGCGAGATGCGGGGGCCATCGCCGTCCCCGATACCAGCGGAACGACATCGACCGGGCTGGATCTCGCGGTAGCGTCGACTGGACGTGTGCTGTCCGACGGTACGCTCGTGCAGACCGGCGGGGGCGATCTCACGCTCAAAGTCGGCCGTCAGCTCAACGGCGCCGACCCCTCAACCTCGCGCGACTTCCGCCGAGACTACTTCGGGTCGTTGACGGCCTTGCGTGGCGACACGTCGGTGGAATCTGGCGCCGTTGGCGTGATCGCGCCGCAAATCCGCGGTGTCGTCTGGACGACTTACGATCCGCGCGCCCCGGAGCCCAATGCGATCAAGCTGACGATGCGCACGCCGGGACCGACGGTGCTCGTGGGCGACGGGGCCGCGAACATCGTGGCACGCGGCGATCTGGTGCTGGCCGGGGCGGGCGACGCGGGCATGTCGCTTTTCTCCGACAAGGGCGGCGGTTACTACACGTCTGTGGCCGCCGGAAGCGGTGTGGCATCGGTCGTCAAGGGGGGCTATTCGAGATTTACGCTCTGGACGCCGGGCACGAGTCTCAGGCTGCTCTCGGCCGGAGGCGATGTTTCGCCCTTGTCCGGCACGGGCAGCGGCGATGCGTCGAACGCTCTGGGCTTCTATCCGGGCAGTCTGAGCGCCGTGTCGCTCAATGGCGATATCCGGTTCGGCGAAGGGCAGACCATCGAATTGATGCCGTCGCCGATCGGGCAGCTTCAGGTGCTTGCCGCCGGCACGATCTACGGAGCGGGCTCGACGATTGCGATGTCAGGCGCCGACCTCGCGAGCCTCGCCACACCGCTACATCCGGTCTTCACGACGATGGAGGGCTTCACTGCCAACTCGCTCACGAACGCCTCGGCGAACGCCGCCCAGCGAATCAACTGGGCAAGTCCTCTTGCCTTCGGCGAGGATTACCCGTCGGGCAGTTTGCATGCGCCGGATGGCGCGCCGGCACAGATCTACGCTGGCACCGATATCGACGACTTACAGATTGGGATGACCACCGTCGTAAACTTGGGGCCGGCGAGCGGATTTACGCCGAGCCACGCGCGGTGGTTTGTCGCCGGCAAGCCGGTCGAGGTCATCGCGGGACGCGATATCGTGGGCACCGGTACGTTGCCGAGCACATTCCTGAATCAGTCGGACAGCGATGTCTCGCTGATGCAGGCGGGGCGCGACATCATCTATCAGTCGGCGAACATCGTCGGGCCGGGCTTGCTCCAGATTCAGGCCGGGCGCAACGTGTATCAGGGCTACTACGGTCAGTTGCAGAGCATGGGCGACGTGGCGCATCCGTCGAACACGAATGGCGGCGCGGGGATCTCGGTGCTCGCCGGTGTCGGTGCCAATGGCCCGGACTACTCGCGTTTTGCCCGCCTCTACTTCGACCCGGCCAATCAGCTTGCCAGCGGTTTGCCGCTGGCCGACAGTGGCAAGGTCGTTCATGCCTATGGCGACGAACTCGTGGCGTGGCTCAAGCGCCGCTTCGGCTACGACGGCAACGCCTCGGACGCGCTGAGCTATTTCCTCTCGCTGCCACAGATCCAACAGGGCGTGTTCGTGCGGCAGGTTTATTTCAAGGAACTGCTGCTGGGAGGGCGCGAGTATAACGATGCGTCGAGCCCGCGCTACGGCAGCTATCTGCGTGGCCGCGAGGCCATTGCCACGCTATTCCCAACGAGCGACGCGCAAGGCAATCCGCTGAGCTACAGCGGTGCGATCACGCTGTTCAGCAGCGTGACCGGGTCAACAACGGTCAACGGCAAGCCCGTTCCCGTGACGACCGACGCCACGGTACGTACCAACTTCGGCGGCGACATCCAGATGTTGAATCCGGGCGGACGCATGCTTGTCGGCGTGGAAGGCGTGACCCCTGGCGCGGCGGCCGGGGTCGTCACTCAGGGCGATGGCGACATTCAGTTGTATAGCCGTGACAGCATTTTGCTGGGCCTGTCGCGTGTGATGACGACCTTCGGCGGCAGCATACAGGCGTGGTCGGCGCAGGGCGATATCAACGCCGGTCGCGGCGCAAAGACGACCGTGCTCTACACGCCGCCGAGGCGCGTATATGACGACAGTGGCAACGTGACGCTCTCGGCGTCGGTGCCGTCGAGCGGGGCGGGCATTGCCACGCTCGCGCCGTTGCCGGAAGTGCCGCCGGGCGACGTCGACCTGGTGGCGCCGCTGGGCACGATCGATGCGGGCGAGGCCGGCGTGCGCGTGTCGGGCAACGTCAACTTCGCCGCGCTCGCGGTCGTGAATGCCGCCAACGTGCAGGTGCAGGGTAAGTCGACGGGCTTGCCGGTGATCGCGGCGGTCAACGTGGGTGCGCTGACCAATGCGAGTGCAACGGCGGCACAGGCCGCGTCGGCCGCGCAGGACGCGATGGCGCGTGAGCGCGTCACGCAGCGCCAGAACCTGCCGTCGATCTTCTCCGTGCGGATGTTGAGCACGGGGGGCGGTGCGACCGACGGCACAGCGGGCAGCGACACGCCCGCGGGATCACGCGCGCCGGGCCCGCTTGGCTACGATCGATCGAGCCTTCTGCAATTGGTTGGCAGTGGCAATCAACTCGATCCGCGTCAGCTCGCGCGACTGACCGATGAGGAGCGCCGTGCGCTGAACACGCATTGAACCGGCATGAGGGATCGGCGTCGCCAGAGGATCGGGGCGCCGGTGTTTGGTCGACGCGGTGTATGCCGCATTGCGCCACGGTGCCTGACAATCCCGTCATCGTCACCATGACGGCGTGGATATCGCGGCGTGCTGAGCCCTGACTACAACCGGTACATGAATTTGCAGCGGGACGTCAATCTGGCGCTGATGCGGGCATTTCTCGAAGCGGACATCCGTTTTCCCATTCCGGCCGGCGTCCAATATTTTGCCCGGGCGTCCGAACCTCCCGGGGTTGCGTCCACTACACACCGAAGGCAAGGAAGGCCTCGCGCCTGCTGGCACAAGCTTTGCGGCGTGGTACGATCATTCGCATCCACGTGATTCAGATCGTGGCTTCGATCCAATCCGGACCCGCCGCATGGCGGGTACATCAGGAGGCCGGTATGTCTGCAGAGCAGAAGACGTCGCATCGCGGGTTCACCATCATCACAGTTCTCGAACGCCTCTCGAAGGGCCGGGCCCGGCTCTCCGCCAAAGTGCTCGCCAGCGACGAAGATCACAAGCGGCGTCTCGGAGGGAAAAAACTCCTGCAGGCCAAGCGCTGGTTCGACCACTTTGCGGACGATCTGGCCGCGCCGGTGATCGCCGGACTCAAGCACACCATCGATCTGGAATTGGCCGCCGCCGCGAAGGCCGCGCCGAAGACACCGGCCAAGACGGTTGCCGCCAAGCCATCCAAGCCTGCCAAACCTGCGAAAACCGTGAAGCCCGCGAAGCCGGAAAAAGTGGCTAAGGCGGACAAATCCAAGAAATCGGCGAAGCCCGGCAAGACGGCCAAGACGCCTGCCGCTGCGACGCTGGCGCGGGGGCCGAGAGTCGGCAACGGTGCGCCTGCCGGCGTTGGTGCCGCCAATGGCGTAGCGTCGGCAAAGTCGGCCAGCGCGGCCAAACGTGTAGCGTCCGGCAGTGTCGCGAAGTCGCGTAAGCGCGCCGCGCCATCTGCACCTGTCGGAACACCGGCGCCCAAGCCGCTCAAGGCGGCATCGGGTCGTAGCACAACGTAACGACTCACGAGGGCGGGCGGCGCATATCGGAAACGATTGCGGCGACGTCACAAGACTTCCGTTCAACGGCGCGCGCCAGTCCGGCGACGCGCCGTTTTTCATTGGGTCGATGCGTTTCTGCCTTCGTGCACGGCGTGATCTGACGGGACGACGCCTCGCATATTGCGCTAGTAATGCTCGATATCATGGTCACCGAATCGATTACGGTCCCGGTGCCATATGCCGCGAATTTCATGTGTTGCAAACGCACCACTTGTGTGCGAAATGCGTCGCGGACGTGTCAAAATGCGCCCCGCTTCCTGATCGTCAGCGGTGCTTTTTCCCTCTGGGGAAAGCACCGCTAGTCATTTGTTAAGCACTCCATTGCATATGCGATTGCAGCAAATCTTGTCCTGGGGGCGAGAGCAATCGGCAGTGACGGGGATGCCCGCCGTGGCGGGCCAAAAAAGTAAAAAACCACAATCAAAGAGGAACTATGAAGCGCTTCCAACTCACGGCGCTGGCCGCTGCCAGCTTTGCCGTCGCCGCGCCGGCGATGGCCCAGAGCAACGTCACGCTCTACGGTGTGATCGACGCCGGTATCGGTTACGTGAACAATGTCGCCACTGGCCTGAACGCCAAGGGCGCGCATAACTTCCAGGCCGTGAGCGGCATTGGCCAGGGCAACCGCTGGGGCCTGAAGGGTTCGGAAGATCTGGGCAGTGGCCTGAAGGCAATCTTCGTGTTGGAAAACGGCTTTAGCCTGACCAACGGCACCATGTCGCAGAACAGCCGTATGTTCGGCCGCCAGGCTTACGTGGGCCTGCAAAGCACGCAAGCCGGTACCGTGACGATCGGTCGTCAGTACGACTCCGTGGTGGACTTCGTGAGCCCGATCACGTCGGCCAAGCAATGGGCGACGCAATATGGCGCGCACGTTGGCGACATCGACAACCTGTACAACTCGTTCCGCGTCAACAACTCGATCAAGTACACCAGCGCGAACTACAGCGGGTTCTCGTTCGGTGCGTTGTACGGCTTCAGCAACGAGGCGAACACCGGGAACGGCACGGGCTTCTCGCATAACAATGCATTCAGCCTCGGCGCTTCGTATGCCAACGGCCCGCTCACCGCAGCGCTCGGCTACATGCATCTGGCCAGCCCGGGCACGGCTAACGGCAGCGGTGCCGTGACGAACGATTACTCGAGCGCCACCGACATTTTCTACACGAGCGCGGTCGACAAGCACGACATCGCGGCGGCGGGCGTCTCGTACCAGATTCAGGCGGCTACGCTCGGTTTCGTGTACAGCTACGCCAAGGTTCGCTACACGAACCAGTCGTCGATTCGCGTGAACACGTTCGAACTGAACGGCAAGTACCAGGTGACGCCGAACCTGCTCGGCGGTCTGGCCTTCATCTACAGCGATGGCAGCGTGGGTGGCGCAACGGCACTGTCGGGTATCAGCAAGGGCACGAAGCCGCGTTGGTTCCAGGTCAACGCGGGCGGTGTCTACTCGTTCAGCAAGCGCACGGAGACGTATCTGACCGGCGTTTATCAGCGCGCAACGGGCGACGCCATCGTGGCTGCGATCGACAACGTTGGTGGCCCGACGGGCACCGGCGCACAGTCGCAGATTGCCGTTGTCGCGGGTGTGCGTCACAAGTTCTAAGCCATTTTCAGGCCGATTTTGAGCACCTTTCGGCCTGAACGGAGGAAGGAGGCTATGCCTTCCGCTGAGTGATAGAGGGCCCCGCCGGCTGCCGGCGGGGCCTTTGTGCATTGGAAAGGGGGAAATCGTGTGCATTTCACCCGGTTTCTGTGTATAATCACGACCTTGTCCAAAATATGGGCAGTGCGGGGAGTGGGGCTCACTGACGAACGATGAGTGCCGCTTCGCCATCAATCAACCGTTCAGCCAGTCTGGAAGGCGCGATGCGGGGTTCGCAGCAGCGAACGAGGCGTCGAATGCCAATCGGGAGATCGCAGAGGAGGTGATTCGCGGTCCCGCCAGATGTGGTGTAGTGCAGTCCGTAGCAAGTCCGTTCGTCGCGCCTGGCAGGGGGAGTCTCCGGCAGGGCGGAGAAGGGTGTCTTTGCTCGGTAAGTTAAATGTCCGGCTCGATGAGCCGAATCACTATTCGAGATATTGCATGACCAAGATCGTTATCAAAGACGGTGAACCCGTTGAAGTCGCACTGCGTCGTTTCCGCCGCGCTATCGATGGCACGGGCCTGATCAAGGAAGTGAAGGCACGCGCCGCTTACGAAAAGCCGACGGCTGAGCGCAAGCGCAAGAAGGCCGCTGCAGTGGCCCGTCTGCGTAAGCGTCTGCGCAGCCAGACCCTGAAGAAGAAGATGTACTAAGCACGCTGCTGCGCCGTTGGCGCAGTGAAGTGCGAAGTGAAAAACCCGCCTCTCGGCGGGTTTTTTTATGGGTGGAAGCGGCGCATCGGTTTGCTACACTCGTGGCCGTCGCCACTACGCCGCGACCGTTTCATCCCCTGACTCCCCCACGATTCCTATATGAAGACGCTGACTTTCGCTGCTCTTGACACGCTCACGCAACAAGCCGAGCAGTCGCCGCGTGCCCGCATGAACCAGAACTTGCATGAGTCGCTGGAAGATCCGATTCAGCGTTTGGCGATTGCGATGGAGCCGTCGACCTATATTCGTCCGCATCTGCATCGCCAGACATGGGAGTTGCTTACCGCGCTGCGTGGTCGTTTTATCGTACTGACGTTCGACGAGGCCGGCATCGTCACGGATCGCAAGGTGCTCGGTGACGACACGAGCGTGACCGAGACGGCAGCGGGCACGTATCACACAGTGCTTTCGCTGGACTCGGGGGCCGTGATTTTCGAAGTGAAGCATGGCCCGTACCGGCCTTTCGTCGAATCCGATTACGCGAGCTGGTCTGCGCCGGCAGATACGCCGGAAGCCGCCGCCTTCATGGCGTGGGTCAAGACGGCAAAGGTGGGAGATCGCTGGACTGCCTGAGTGCCTGTATCGCGAGACGTTTTACGGTGCTGACGCGTTTGCGAAGGCGTTGGTGAAACGTCAGCGAGTCCAGCCCTGGAATTCGCGGGACATGGCGAGCAGGGCTTGGGCAGCCGCATCGACGCCACTGAGCCAGTCGTCGCGGCCTGCCGACATTTCGGCGAGGCGCTGGGGGCTGAAGTGCACGTCGTGCCGAGACGAATCGAGGGCGGCGGCATGCAACTTCCAGACGGGCACACCCAACCCTTCGGCCAGATGGGCGTGGGTGGCATCCAGCGAGATCACCAGATCCAGATTGTCGATGAGCGAAGCCTCGTCGGCGAGATCGTCGCAATCCGTTCGCCAGTCGATCCAGTCGACGGTTTCTGGCGGGATAGCGTTCGATTGAGAGGTGCCGGGGCGTCCCAGCGGCACCCATGAAACGCCGGGGACCCGTAGAAGCCGTGCGAGCGCACGGAATCTGGCAACGTTGAGAGGCGTTGCCGTCTCCGAGGCGCTGTCGACAGCATCTAGCCCGGCGAGGCCCACACAGAAGCCGTGTTGAGCGATCGCTGCCAGACGATCGCGCCAGTGACGCGATGCTGCGGTGGCAACCCGAAGAAAAGGTCGTCCTGCGTGTGCGGCAGTGGCTTGGGGGCCTAGCGCGTGCGCGAGCGAACCAAGCGGGCATCGCAGGTCCCAATCCGAGACGTCGCGTGGCATACGGGAGAGTATGACCGCGCGTTCCCCTATCGACCATTCCACCAGTCGGCGCGCGTTCGCGGGGCCGACAAATCCCACTTTTCCGAAGCGTGCGGCCGCGACCTCCATATGGCGGAATTGGCTCACCAATCCCGCGTCGTTGTTGGCGCCAATGATTAGCAGATGTTGGTGGAGCGTGTCGCCGCCGCCGGCCCAGGTGGGAAGGGGGCAATCCGGGTGGGGACTGAGCGCTGCGCCGACTTGCACCCAGGCGTGGGCGATGGCGTTGGTAGCGGGGCTGACACCGGCGTCGGGCGTTGGGGGCTGAAAGGCGCGTTGCGAAGGCTTCGTCATGCGAATCCTGGCATCGAGAGGAGAGCGGGAGGGGGAGCCACCGCGAAGGAAAGCGTACGCGGTGCGTAGCGCCTGCGAAAAATAGCGGGGCGTGCAGAAAATGATAGAGGACTGATGGCGCGGATTATTAAGACGCCTTTGCTGGCGGGAACGATTCATTTGCCGGACGGCAAAATATTTAACAAGGAGCACCGAAGCGAGAGAAGCCACGCTGGTGCAATGAGCGAGAAAGGCGAGAGGAGAGGGGGGTGCGTGCAAGAAGAGAGGTGGGCCGGGGCTCCTTCCTGCTGCGAGTTGGGTTGATGTCTGGGCAGCGGGGAGGGACAGTTCGCCTGGGGGAGAGAGGAGGAGGCGCCGCCCGGCTGTAGCGCAGCCGATATCGAAAAGAACCGCTCCCAAACCCACGCGGACGAAGGTTTGGGGCGCGGATACTCCTTCGAAATTACTTCTTCTTTTTCGTGGACTTCTTGGTCGGTGCTGGCGCGTCGTCGTCTTGCACGGCGAGTTGGCCACCGGTGCCGAGGCCACCGGCGACCGTTTGTTGCTTGTAGTTCTTCACGGCGCGCACGACGTTGTTGTACGAGTCGGTGAAGGCGGCAACGATGACCTTGCCTTCGGCGGTGTTTGAGTAGCCGCCGAGCGAGCCGCCGGCAGAGCTACCGAGGATGCGGCCGAGTGCACCGAAGTCCATGCTGCTGGCGCTGCCTTCTGCGGCGGCGATCTGCACGCTGGAGCGGTTGTCGATGACGGTGAGCAGCGTGCTGGCTTCCTTAGCGTTCATGCTGCCGGCGAGGGCGCCGATGGCCGAACCGATACCGCCCGGCAAGAGGCCGGCGATGCTTGCCCCGGCGCCGCCGGCGTTATTGTTCGTGAAGGTGATCGACGGGCTGATGGCATAGTCGGCGGCGACCATCTTGCCTTTGCCGAAATTCGACTTGTTGCGCAGTTCGCCGGAGTCTTGCAGGGCGCGCTCGCCCATGACCGTGTTCATGCCGCGGCCGCGATCCACGACGACGAAGCAGTTTGACTGTTGCACGAGGAGCTTGAGCACCGGAACGGTCGAGCCGAGTTTGTACTGGCCGGTGAGCATGCCGTACCAGGGCGCGGACGTATCTTCGATTACCGCGATCGTGCCCAGCGGGCGGTCACACTTTTCGAGTGATTGGTTGGCGTTTTCGGAGTTTGCGCCGCCGGCGGAACCGGTCGCCGCCGTCTTGGCGCTGCTGCTCCCCATGTTCATGGACGAGCAACCCGCCATGATGCCGGCTGCAACCAGCAGGCCCGTGATTTTTACGAGATGGTGTGCCATTTTCCTAGTTCTTTAGAATGTTGTTCTGGAAGTTGGCGGCGTTGCCCTGCCCGGATTCACCCCGGGTGTCGGCCAAGTCGGTGACGCCACCGTATGCCAGGAGTCCAAAAAAGCAGGAGTAAGAAGCGAATTACGGTAGGACTCCTATGCTGAAATGCTCCGTAAGAACATTCCGCGCCGCATGCTAGCACGCGGTCAAATCGCTGGTCCCCTATCAAAAATCGTGGGGATTACGAATGGATTAGGGTAGTGCTTTCGCAAAGGATTAGGCGGGGATTAGGTAAAAACCATGAGCAAGGTGGATTGCCCACGCTGACTCGGCGCCGACGGGCGCAAAAAAGCCCCGTCAGGCAGAGGCCGAGCGGGGCGTTTCGGTAATGCTTGAGGGCTGAGCGAAAAATCGTGGTCCCCCCGACAGGAATTTCGAACCATTATTACAAATTGCACAGCTAGACCCCACATTGCCCCAAATCCATGTCCAGCAAGCCATCGCAGGGTATGCGTCGTGGTACGATTCCCACCAAAGCAAACCATATTGGCGTAAAGAATACATAGCGATTACGCCAAGATCACGCCAAGGTGGGGCGATGGCATCATTCAGAAAGCGGGGCGATACTTGGCGCGCTGAGATTGTGCGCTCAGGCGTTCGACTGTCGGAATCCTTCAAGACGAAAGCCGAGGCTGTAGCCTGGGCGGCAAAGAAAGAGGCCGAGATAATGCATGGCCAGCACCGGCACTATACCAAGTCCGGGAAGACTCTGGCAGATGCATTCGACCAATACCTTTTGGAAGTTTCCCCGACCAAAGCAAAGCACGGCTGGAACGTGACACGGATTGCTTTTCTCAAAAATCAGTTGTCATTCGTTGGCGAGTTAATCCACAAGGTCAAGGCCGAGCACATTAAGTCGTGGACAGACGATCGTCTGTCCGAGGTGAAGACGTCAACCGTGAACCGTGACTTGAACCTGCTTTCGGCGGTATTCGAGGCCGCCCATACGGATTGGAAGTGGATTCCCTCAAACCCGGTACATGAAGTGCGGCGCCCGAAAAATCCCAAGTCACGCGATAGGTTGATCTCGCTCGAAGAGCGAAACGCGATCCTCAAGCATTTGGGATATGACGATGACGCACCTGTTGAAACGGCACAGCAATACATCGCCGTCGCGTTTCAACTGGCGATCGAGACTGCAATGCGTCGAGGCGAGATATTGGGGCTGGTGTGGGGACGCGTTCATGTCAGCAAACGGTTCCTTCACCTGGACAAGACGAAGAACGGCGACGCGCGCGATGTCCCGTTGTCGAAGCGGGCATGCGAACTCATAGAGAAATTGCCGAAAGTAAAAGGCGAGAATAGGTGCTTTCCAGTGAACCCGGGGACGGCCGATACGCTTTGGCGCCGAGCGGTGGCCAAAGCAGGAATCGAAGGGCTCACATTCCACGATAGCCGGCACCAGGCAATCACGAGCCTGTCGAAGAAGCTCGACATTCTGGCGCTATCTCGAATGGTAGGCACCCGAGATCCGCGCACATTGATGGTCTACTACAACGAGACGGCCAGCGCGATAGCCAGCCGCCTCGATTAAGCGGCCTTTGCACGGCTGCGCCGGCCGCTCGGCAGCGTTCCGCGGTTCTCTCGTGCCCAGGCGATCACCTCGGCAGCGAACCAGCGCGGCTGCGAGTTCTTCGAGCCCCCCGGCTGTACTGGCTTCGGGAATCCGGGCTGGCAGACAACACGCTGCTTTACCGTGGACCCGGAGAGGTGAAGCCAATCGGCAATGCCCTCGACGTCCCACAGGGTATTTTCGAGGCTGATTTGCGGGCGCGACAATTGCACAATGAGCGCGTCGATGCGCGGCAGCAGTTCTTTCACGTCGGTTGGTTCCATCATCGTATCTCCCAATCTCTCGCAGTAACCCGCAGAATCTCTTTCAGTGCTTCGTTCATTCAGTAAAGCGGTCGCTTGATATCGAGCCGTTCGGGTATTCTCTAGTCATGGCCGTCAAAAAGATGGTGTAGCTTGTAATGACCGTAAGCCGAAATGCCCCTGGTGATCGGATCTCAGCCCGCGCAATGCCGTGGGCTTCTTTTTGCCGTGGCCGGGTGGGTGGTCATGCTATTTCCTGCTGTTGCGCGGCATGCCTGCGTTTCGCTTCCTTCATCGCAGCATCCCATTCGGCTCTAGACAGTTTTTCCCTGAACACATCAAGCAAAAATGGCTCGATTCCTTTGCACTTCATGGCAGGACGAATAGCATTGATGCGCTTGTTTAACTCAAATTGCTGTTGTCCAAGAGTCCGCCTCTCCTGCTTACTAATCGTTCTGTCTCGAAGTTTTTCGTGCACTCTTTTTACAACCGCGACCAACGCATCCCGTTCCTGTTCTGGGGTCATTTGCTCGGTTGTCCCTATGTCCCAGCCAAGCAGATTTGCGCCAGTTCGCGACCCATGCGTGGAATATGAGCCGGTTCGCGCCTGCCAGTGGGCGTTCCGTGCGGTTGCCCCTTTCATACAACCTCCCGGCAGTCGCCCAGAATGATCTCGTTCTGTCTCATGCTAGGATTTCTCGAAAGTGCGGGAGGTCGCCATGTGGAAATGCGTGCGATGTGGACTTGAGATCCCATTCGAGGGCATTGAGCCTGCGATTGACGACCTCGGCATTTACTTCATCTGCCCCGTGTGCCGCCGACGTAACAAGCTGATTAACGTGGGCAAGCCGGACGGGCCAATAGAGTTGATGCAACCTGACGAATAGCATCACGTCTCCTTAGCAAGGCCACGCCATGGCCAGTTAGGTCGCACGCTCACCTGCCAGCGGTACATATGAGCTACCTCTGGAAATGGAGCGCCCGGCCCCCAGTAGCCGTTCCAATATGCGAAAAACAAGGTGCCGGTAGAAGTGTTCTGTTTCTCGTAGACACCTTTATGTACTGGTTGCACTTCAGGTGGAAACCACTCGGTGTGCTCGTTCTGTCTCATGAGCGGGCCTTTGCGGCGTTTCCTGGCACGAAATAGCTGACATCGCGCTTCTGCACCGGTCGTGCCAGTTTGATTTGCTTTTCGAAGATGATGCCGATCCAAGCCACGCCGGCACATTCCGCAACCGCAAAGTCACGTCGCCGAGCGATGGCAGTATCGATATGAACGAAGGTTCCTTTGCACATCACGCCTCCTTAGCGCCGTCGACGCGCTCGGCCTGCCAGTGTTTGCAGGCCGGCGAGCGCAGCAGGATGTCGGAGCCTGCGCCTCCAGTCCAGAATGGGCGCAGCAGTTCGCATTTCCAATAGGTGCGCCCCCCGCAGCGGCCGGTACCGACTGAGTGCTCGCAGGACTTGCACGTCTCGCTTTGGGGGCCAGAACCCGGCGTTGCGGCGTAGCCTTTCGGCGCAGGCGTCTTTCGGAACTCGGTCACGACGCGCTCGCCGAATAGGTCGGTGGATTCGACTCGGATCACGATTTCCGCTCCTCCACTGCCTGCGAGGCTAGTTTCGCCAGCCGCGCCGATGCATATGCCGAATGCGCTTCTTGCGGCGTGCTGAAATATCCCAGATGGGTTTTTCTGCCCTTCAATCGGATTTCGGCGGCGAACAGGCCATTCGACTTGGATACGACGCCGCGATACCCAAGACGATTGTTGGAGCGCGGGCGCATCTGGTCTGAGCTTTCGATATAACCGAAGACAGGATTGAGAACCGCATATTCGCCGTGAAGTCGAATAGCGGCCTTGTTGAATTCATGGGCGGCTTCTTCAGGGGTGTCAAAAAACCCAAGGCGTGTAACGCCATGACGCCCGATCTTGGCTTCCCATTTCCGAGCATGTCGGTTGTAAGTGACGCCTCGATATCCAGAGGTGTTATCCACGTGGATGCGATGGTTGATGGCGTTCTCCGAGTTTCCGACTATTCGAAGATTATCGATACGGTTGTTCTGCTTATCCATGTCGATGTGGTCTAGGATGCCGTTCGGCTCTTCTCCGTAATACAAAAGCCACGCGACCCTATGGGCTCGGTAAGTTTTGTCGGCGCACGAGACGTAGAGATGTCCGCAAGGTGCCACGTGCGTGGCGACCTTTCCCGGTCTGACTTTCTTGCGCGTGATTACGCCGGTTTCCGGGTCGTAAGAGAGCAATCGATTGGCTACTTCGAATGACAGGCTCATTGCTCGTCCCCCTGGTGGGATTGCTTGGCGGCAATGGCGGCGCGGATTGCTGCATCAAGGCCGGGAGTTTTCGCTGGTGCTAGATTGATCGACTCAGGGGCGTCTCCGATGTGCTCGTCGCGAAGCCAACGATAGAGGTCTGGATAGTCTGAATCGGCGTCGCTTTTTATACCAAGGGCGGCGTCGCATATTGCGTCAACGCATTTCGCCGATGCCCCCGGATCAAAGCCGACTTTAGGAGAGCTAAGCCCCATGTTGCGAGAAAGTTGACCGGGGCTAATATTTCTGCGGGCCACGCGATACCGCTCCGCATCCTTGCGATCCCCGCCATCCGCCGACAGCGCGGCACGGGCATAACCATCCGCATCCAAAGCCGCGCGTGCTTCCGTGACATAAGACATTGCGCGTGGACTATCAGCGCAGTTTGCGAACAACTCAGCAGAACAGAGTTTTAGCGCTTCGCGTAACCGACCGTTACGCTCGTTGCTTGCGTTCAATTGATGTGCCAACGAATTTAACTCGGCCTCCCGCTCATCCCCGCCCACCTTCGCGGGCGACGTGATCGCGGCGCGCAGATAGTCGACGGCCCTTCCGATCAGCGGATGCCTATCAAAGCCAACGTGATGGGTTTTCTCGCCGGTACGTTTGGTGACGGTGAATTCCATGCCGTACTTAGCTTCGAGACGTCCGATAAGTTCGGCGATGGCGTCTCGGTCGCCGCCCACCTTCGCGGGAGACGTGAGGGCGGCGAGTTGGCAATACAAATCGCATTGGTCATCGAACGATGCCCCGCTCTTATCGAGCCAACTATTCAAAACGACACAAGCGTCATCCCAGCCCAACAATCGACCACCCACCTGCTGCGCATCTGCGGCGCGCTCGGCGTAGATTCCAGTGCGCTTGTCCGGGTCGCCGAAGTGTTCACGCTCAAGCGTGGCGTAATCGCTTTCTGTCAAACCTGCTTCGTCCCTGCACTCGCCGCCATTCACGGGCACGGCGTTGGTGTAAGCAGTTCGCAGCGGCACATGAGGGAAAGCACATGGCTTACCGTTAACGTCGAAGCCGGTGCCATAACATACGCTGCATGCGCTTACCGCCTCTTGCCCTGCGCTCTGTGCGGCTGGCGTGGGGGCGGCGGCGAGCATGGCGCTGTAGTCGATATCGAAGCGTTCCCGGTCTCCATACCATTCCTCGCTACCGTTACCCCATGCCTTCCCTTTGAGACGCCCGGGATATTCGCCGCCATTCATGAAAGCACCGGCCATCTCGTCGGTGACTTTCTTCGGCACCAGTTGCCACTGGCTCGCATCAAACGTCACGGTCTTGAGATCGGTCGGCGCGAGCGTCTCGACAATCGACGGCGGAGCGGGCGGCGCGCAAGTGCGCTCGATCTCGCAGCCGAGCAGCAGGCAGTCGCTCTCGCTGACGATCAGGTGCTTTCCATCAGGGTTGACGAGGCCCGGAGAGCGCTCGCACACCTCGCGCCAGAGTTGCAGAAGGGTGTTCATACGGTGCTCCCGAAGTAAACGGCGTACATGGCGTCAAGCTCTTCGACCTGCTCGCCGGTGAGTTGGGTGACGACTCCGGAGTGCATGGCGATCTGCATGGGCTGGAGCGCGGCGCGCTCATCGGCGGTCAAGTCGCTAGCGATTTGCTCCAGCGACTTGATCATGGTCGTTGTGGAGATGGCCGGCATATCAGGCGACTTCCTCTTCCTCGTGCTGCTCGATGTCTTCCCCGAACAACTGCTGGACAGTCTGCGGCTCCGGGGCAACCAGCTTGATGATGATGTCCTGCTGAATGCGGTGATCGAGAATGCCGCTCTCGCGCTCGTCCGGCGCACAGTTAATGTTGAAGTCGTAGATAACGATGTCATTCTCTTCCGGCGTCACCTTGATGTTTTTGACGGTGCACTCGACCAGTTCGATATCGCTCTCACCGCCGAGGCCGTAATCGACTGTAGCGACGTAGCCCTTACCCTCGAACGACCATGCGAACGGGGCCATCTTCGAGAACCGACGGGTGCTGGTGGCGAGCATGTCTTCCGGGTTTTCGATCTGCATGTAGAGTGAGTCGTACAAGCCAGGCGCCAGCATGTCGAGTGAGCGAGCCTGCATCACGACTTGCACGCGCATCGTGGCGGCGGGGCGTTTCACCTTTCCGTGCTTCTCCGCGCGCGGGTTGTAGTTGACGAGCTTTGCGGTCTGAGCGTTGAGGATTTCGAACATGTTGGGTATCTCCGGGAGGTGGCGGGTTACTGGCTGTCGGACGGTGCTATGGGGCCGCGCAGTTCAGCGACGCGGGCGTTGAAAGCGTTCGTTGCTGCAATGGCGTCGTCCTCGTCGACAAGCTGCATGGCGAGGTTCTTGGCAGCCTCGCGCGACTTTCTGTCGCTCATCGCTGCGATGGCCTTGAGAACTTCTTCCAGCGTCACAGCCGGTGTCATGACGAGGCGCTTCACGAAGTGCTGGGCCTTCTTGCCCTTCGTCGACGTGAGCGATACGGCGATATCTTTCTCGATATCGCTCAGATGGCTGATGCGGATGCCGCCAACCACTTCGCCGCCAAACTTCACGCTCGGCTCGTTGAATAGCGTCATGGACTTGCCGATCCAGCGCCGGCCGTCTTCGCCCCACGCGAAAATCAGCAGCTTGCGCATCGTCTTGCATGGCTTGAACGGGCGCCCGTCGTCGTTCTGGTAATGGATGCTGACCGGTTGATCTGCGCCGCCGCCGACACGCACGTCGGTCACGGTGATGGTCATGTCAGCGGTAAGCAATTGCTCGGCGTTCAACTGGTCGCTCTTGGGCACGACGGTGTGCCGCAAGTCGGTGATGTCATTCGGCATAGGAAATCTCCACTTCTTCGTAAGTCAGGGCGTAGGCGGGTAGTCGGATCTTGGTCACTTCTGTGCCATACCCGGGCCAGACGCCTGTGCGCAGGCATCGCTCGTACACGTCGAGGTTGCGATGCACTTCGTTGTAGCCCTCGGTCCGGCTCTCGTCGTCGAGCGAGAACACCTGAACTGCGAACGGCCATTCGGTTTCGATCACGCAAAACAGGAAGTCTTCGACGTTCGTGCCCGACGCGATTTCGTATCCCTGCGTGTAGAACGGGTCTTGTACGTGGTAGCGCTTGCGAGCGGCTTGTCTGCTGAACTCGTTGGCATCAGCACTGGAGAACGTCTTGACGTCCATCAGAACGGACGATGTGGCATCGATCTGTTTTGCGACGTCCGGACGGCAACGGCACCTGACACCTGTCTGCGGATCGGTCCAATACGCGGACACTTCCACCTGATAGAAGCCAGACAGAATCTCGTTCACGCGTGGATGACGGTGAGCAGAATCAGCCTGATACATCGCCGTGTTGTACTGCGTGCCCTTGATTGCGATCTTCCCGTCAGCGCGCGCTTTCTCTTCGAATGCCTTCCACTCTTTCGTATTGCGGCGCACGGCCGGCCCGATGGCATAGCGTTTGCCAAACTCGTCAGGCTCGAGAATCGCGCAGTGCGCTAGCGTGCCTTCCAACTGGCCCGGCTTCGTCTCTTCGCAGTCTTCGCCCAGCTTCTCCGCGACGCGCTCGTACTGCGGGTCGAGCATGCGGGCGTAGTAGATGGCCGGGGCGCGCGCAATCAGATCAAGGCCAGTCTTCGAGATGGATTCCGTGTCGGCGTGGTACTGATCGATCGGCATGCCGACCACGAGGGCGCTGTCTTGGCTCATGGTCATACGCTCCGAAAAACGACGGGCTGCGCGGCGCGCATGGCGTCGGCGTAATCCATCGAGCCGACGATGCCATACAGGCAGAACAGCACAACGGCGGCGACGGTGCCAGCGAGGAACGGGCGACGATTGGCGAATCGGTCAAGGCGGCGGAGGAGGTTCATGCGGCACCTCGTTCGGGATGCGCATCACGGATGTGATCCATCAGTCCGGATGCTTTCACCCGGCGTCCGCAGCGCTGACAGGCAACCTTCGGCGACTGGATCACTCCGGACGGGGCATCCTTCGTGCAGCTTCGGCAGCGCTGCGGGAAACCGTCGACGCGGCCGAGATACGTCCCGCACCCCTCGCAGGGCGTGCCATCGAGCATCATTTCGGCGATGTCACCCATGGCACCCTCCCATCTGAGCGATAGCCACCTCGCGCGCCAGAACGTAGGAAGGAATCGCATCAGGCGCCGCGACGCCACGCTCGACGTCGTTCAGTTCGCGCGTGATCTCGACGTCGGCAAGCTCGCGCCACTCGCGGCGGAGCATGCGGACGAGCACCGGCCCGAGTGCATCGGGATAGCCAGAGCGGAAAGCCGCGCAGATCACGGTCATGTCTTCCGGCAGCGCCAGCGAGCCCAGCGCTTCGGTCACGTCGGAGATCAGGCATGCGCGCTCGATCAGTGAAGCCCGGGCGTCAACTTGTTCCCGAAACTCTTCGGGATGAGCAGCCGCTTTCGCCGATCCCAGCGGGAACCGGCGGTGCGCCGCGGTGAAGGGTAGGGGTGCGGTCATCTTGTCACCTCACTTTGCGTCGATCATGCGGGCGAACAACTCGTGTGCGCTGACCTGAAGAGTTTTTACGGTGGGCTCGAGGGCGTCCCCTGCGGCGGCCCCTGCGGCGTCCCGTGCGGCGTCCCCTGCGGCGTCCCCTGCGGCGGCCCATGCGGCGGCCCATGCGGCGTCCCCTGCGGCGTCCCCTGCGGCGTCCCCTGCGGCGGCCCCTGCGGCGTCCCGTGCGGCGTCCCCTGCGGCGTCCCCTGCGGCGGCCCATGCGGCGGCCCATGCGGCGGCCCGTGCGGCGGCCCCTGCGGCGTCCCCTGCGGCGGCCCATGCGGCGTCCCGTGCGGCGGCCCGTGCCTCCTTGATCTTGGGCAAAGCAATATCGAGTTCAGCGCGGCAAGTGATGGCCGGCAGAGACACCAGGATGTCGGCGTGAACCTTCAGCGCAGGCGTAAGAGCAAGCCAAGCAGCGCAGTGCACGCGCACCAGCCAGTCGAAGGCCATCCACGAGCGCTTTTCGGAGAGTTCTTTCGAGCCAGCGGTGCCGACGAGCAACGGGATGTACTGCTTGAGTTGGGCGCGCTCTTCGTCAGTGCGCATGCCGTCGTTCCAAGCTCGGCCGAACGCGGCCAGAACCGGATCGACGCACGCCGGGGAATCGCCGAAGGATTCGCCCGCGAACAGGCTCACGACTTCGAGCAGGCAGTGTTCGCCGCTATCAGCCTCGTGAGCGCCAGCGCTCAGGACTACGGTTTCGAGATCAATGGTGCTGCTGGTGGGTTGCATGTGTGCCTCGCAAGTAAATGCTTTGGCAACCTGAGAATCAGGGGAGGGGGCTGACCGGCTTTGCTATGATGGCGTCGCTGGGACCGTGAATCCCAGTTGTGGCCTCACAAGCCGCTAATGGTCCACGGTGTGTGGGCGCTTAGGTGCCGCCGACCGTAACGGGCGTTGGCTACCCAATCTCCGTGGATCGAATCTGCGAAAGCGCCCCGAAAGGGATAACGCCGTAACAGATGCGGGGAACGATTCTAGACACGTGAACCGCAAGCGCCAGGCACGGCGCTCTACAAATGCCAACCCTCAACAGTTGGCAGGCCTGCCAGCGAAAACAGGGCTATTGCCATGTTCGAGCTGACACTCAAACTGAAACTGAACTACAAGCAGTTGCATGCACTGATCGCACTGCTCATGTTCCTTTTCAGCTAGTAGGCCCCCGGCGTCGAAAGACGCCGGGCTTCACGCGCCACTTCCCAAGGCCGCGCCCCCTCTCCTGATTCCCAAGTTGTCAAAGAGCTTCGAGGCTGGCATCTGCTCGCCTCGCATTCCGTGTGGATGTGAGGCGAGTTTAGAAAACTATTCTGCAATGGTCAAGTAGTCTAAACCAATATCACAAAAAAATCCCGCCGAGGCGGGATCTGTCGGAACGAGCGATCAGCTCAATGGACGAGACGCACGCTGGTCATCGCGATATTTGCAGGTCATAAATCTGTTGATCGTCGGTTATGCAAGTGCCAGTCCCGGCTTGGCTCCAGCCACTGAACGAGAAAACGCAGCGGAGATTGTGACCGTCCTGCGATTGCGCGAGTACGTTGCCGTTCCCGGTTGCGCTGATACCGATCGCATTGCCAGTCGTGACTTGGCCTCCCGAGAAGGCCGTTCCAAGCGTGAACGCGCCACCCTGCATATAGGAAAACTTCCCGTCGTAGACGCGCTCGTTGATCGTGATAGATACACTTTTGTCGACCTGCTTGGCCGTTCCAAAAGCCATCTTCCCGGGCCCTCTCGGCATTAGCGACAAGTCATAAGTTGCACATCCCGTAAGCGCGAATGCCAGTGCGGCTCCGCAGATGATTCTTTTCATTAACTCTCCGAAGTAGGCTTGCGCCCAAACAGTTATCGTTTTCTATAGCGACGGTGCTCCATCATTACACCAATGATGCGCACCGGCTCATGATCGCTGCTGATGGTCGGATAATCTGGATTCAGTGGGACCAACTCGAAAGCCTCTCGGCCGTGTGCTCCGATACCGCGCGCCCGGTACTTTTTGAAGGTCGCTTCTTCGCGACCATTCTTCGCAACGACGAAATCGCCGGGCCGTGGATGGATTGCTGGATCAACAATCACGCGGTCACCAGGATGAAACTCGGGCAGCATCGAGTTTCCTTCGATCTCAAGTGCGAAGGCATGATCGGACAGGTCTAGATCCGTCAAAAGGTATTCGAATGCGCCGCCTGGCGGAAACGGATCGACTACCTCTGTCATCAGACCAGCTTGCACGCTACTGATGAGAGGAACACGGCGTTCCCCAACCTGCGCTGGAGCCACATTTGCGAATCCGGCTGTGCCGACTTTCTTGTCACCTTCACCCATGACGATCCATACGGCGTTGTATCCATAGCGCTTTTGGATGCCAATCGCATACTCAAGCTTTATCGACTTTATCTTCCCATCCAGCCACTGGTTGACGGTTCCCTTAGTGACGCCGGCCGCCGTCGCGATCTCGATTTGCTCGGCGCCGGTCTCGTCGATGATGGTTTGGATTCGTTGGTCAAGTGTGCTCATGGGATAGAAATCTAAACGAATCGTGGTTTAGAGCACTTTCCAAATTCAGTTTAGGGTTCTATACTCTCGGCAAGACCTATTGGAGCCGACGATATGAACCTAACGAAACAGCAGGCCACGGCCATTTTTGGCAGCGGTGCTGCGCTTGCTCGAGCGCTCGGCATCACGAAGGGCGCCGTGTCTCAGTGGCCCGATCAGCTCGACCAGCAACGCACGGCAATGGTGATCGGCGCCGCAGTTCAAAACGGTAAGTCCGTTCCTGATGGCTTCATTAATCAACCCGATCAGGTTGCGGCGTGAACAACCGATCGGTCATACGCGGGAAGGTGGCTCTCCGAGCACTTCAAGCATCGCAGCAAGCGAGAGCGTCAGCTTCTCGTCATATGGCGCTGACAGCGGGTGGCTCGAAAACGCATCTCCAAGGTCGTTCGCCGATTGACGTAGCGCTAACGCAATTTGTGATTTGTGTTGCGCTCTTTCCAAGAGCAAATGCATTGCCCGCTCCAGCAGGTCGATTTTCGCTTGCTGCATCAAAACCGTATTGCTGAATGCCTGGATCACTGCTGCAACGTCATCCGGGTTGAGTGGCTGTTGCTTCCCTTCTTTCATGGAGTCCTCACTGATGAAAGTTAATGTCGATGGCCTGCAAGCCGGCATTAATTCTCGCATGGCCGAGAACTCCGCCGTTTCGTTGTCGCTTGGGATGAAGTTTCCCGCGCGACGCTGCACCGCACAACATTCGCGAGACTGATCCGTGAACACATCCGACGCTGCATATCACCTCGTCCATGACTACAAGGGCGGTTCCGAATCGCTCGCACCTCGCATGGGCATCTCAGCCGCACTACTGCGCAACAAGGTCAACCGCAATCGGACCCCGGAGAACCGCAACGTTCTATCGCTGGCCGAGGCGGTGAACATGACCGACCTGACCGGCGACGAGCGAATCCTTCACGCTTGGGCATCCGAGCGCAATAGCGTCTTGGTGCGTCTTCCAGAGCCGACTGAGCAGCCTGACAACGAGGAATTGCTTGGCCTCTTCATGCGCCTTACGACGGAGTTTGGCGCGCTCGCACAGCGCCATCAGGAAGCGACCGAAGACGGTGAAGTCGACGAACAGGAGAAATCCGACCTGAAGCGCCTTGGCAACCAGATACACCAGACGGTGCAGCAGATCCAGAGCCTCACCGAGGTGATTTACTGCCGCCCATCTACTGGTAGCGGCACCACGCCGCAGCGCGCTCCGAGCGTGCGGGTGGTGTGACATGGCCGACATCATTGCCGCCGTGCCCATCGTCTGCATCGTCGCCGTGACGTGGTTCGTGCTGCGTCGGAGGGGGTGAACGATGCGCGCCTTGTATGATGACGTTCCTAATTCATTGACCGGAACGGACCAATATGGACAGCACAAAGAAGCCATCCGAGGAATTACGCGAAGAGCG
Organism: Pandoraea apista; assembly: GCF_001465595.2. NCBI lineage: Bacteria > Pseudomonadati > Pseudomonadota > Betaproteobacteria > Burkholderiales > Burkholderiaceae > Pandoraea > Pandoraea apista. The sequence goes on from NZ_CP013481.2 coordinate 1,985,650, forward strand.
CGAATTCCAAAGGAAGTACTGGGACAAACTGTATTCCGAGGCGAAAGCTGGGAGCAGTCTCCACGATGCAATCGGCGTGATTGTTGCTCTGCATCGCTCACTCGTGGACGGCGAACCACTCAACGAGGAATGGGCGCGTTGGGTCGAGGAATGGCTTCATCTTGCCGATCGAGTGGAGTCCGACATGGACACTTGGTTGAATATGGTGTTCTCCGACAACGTCGAGCACATCATGTCACGCAAAAAGCGCGACTGATTCATCGTCTCCCGTGCCGCAATGGCGCGGGCAATCGCTTTCGGATGGGGGTCTAAATGGCCCGCATCCGCTCTACCAAGCCCGAATTCTGGACCTCTGAGCAGGTTATGGAGCTGTCGCGCGACGCGCGGCTCTTGTTCATCGGCATGTGGAATTTCTGCGATGACGCAGGAATCCACCCAGCCAGCCCGAAGCGCCTCAAAGCCGAAGTCTTCCCCGCAGATGATTTGACCTCGTTGGACATTCGCCGACTGGTCGACGAATTGGTGTCGATCGGTCTCGTCGAAGAGTACGAAGTCGACGGCGAGGCATTTTGGATTGTTACCGGCTGGCATCACCAGAAGATCGAAAAGCCGACCTACACGCACCCTCGTCCCGACGGCACGCTCCCTGCAAACGCGCCGGCGCGCCGCAAAACCCGCATCTCATCGTCAAATTCGACGAGTAGTCGTGGAGATGTCGACGACAAGTCGCCGAATGATCGCCGACCGCTCGACGACAACTCGCCGACGGAGTCGAGTCGAGTCGAGTCGAGTCGAAAGGAATTAGGTTCTAACAACGACGGTGGTACACCTCCCGCGAATGACGAAAATTCGCTTCTCGTCGCCGTCGACGTTTCGAAACGATTGATCGCCTGGGAACGAGAGCGGGGCAAGTTTCCCAAGGGGCTGAATGCGTCGACCCAGCCGGTGCTGGACCTGGCGTCCATGAGCATCACCGCCGTGGAACTGCGTGCAGCCTACGACGATGCCGTGAGCGAACGCGACAAGGCGTCGGACCCCACGCCCGTCAACGCAGGCTTCGTGCGCTCGTTCGTCGAGAAGCACCGGCGCCCCCCGCCTAAGCCCAAAGCACCACCGCTACACACGCTCAACGACACACAACTCACGCAGGCCGGCCGCGAATGCGGCGCTGGCGAGGCGCGCGTCGGGGAGTCTCGAGACTCGTACATCGATCGGATCAAGCGCAAGCAGGCCGAAAACTCACGAGGAGCCGCAGCATGAGCGATACCACCACGACCTCGCAGGACAACGGCCCGAAGTGGCTTTGCGCCGCTCACGGCTGCATGCTCGCCGGCACCACGAAGACCGGGGCGGACTGGCTATGCGGCTGTCACGCGCATGTCCTGCCGATGCACTGGCAGGAGGTCACGCGCCGCATGCACGAGCGCTCGGCGTTCGTCCGTGCGTACCTCAACGCCGCGACGATTCACCCTTTCGACTGGGTCAACGGCCGTCACCGTGCTGCATCCGATGCGATGGCACGCATGGGGCGCCCCGACTTGGCACCCGCGAACCAGACGCGCTCCGTGAAGGTGTTTGATCGAAAAGAGCATGCCTTCGTCGATCACGTTCGCACGATCAACGAGCAGCAATCGATCAAGCACTGGACAGAGCGGCTCTACCTGACCCTCATCGCCGAATGCACGGCGAACCTCGAAAAGGCGAAGGTGCGCTCGGTGCCCACTGCTGAACTGCCGTTCACGCCGCCAGCCGTTCAATCCCTCATCCCGGAGATGGCCGAATGACACTTTTCGATGAAATGCCGGCATACCCCGGCGAGATGGACGAATTCCCGGACCTCGCGCGCGCGCGCACGTTTGACACGTGCCGTTCGATCCTCGCGCTCGACCTCGGCACGAAGCTCGGCTGGGCGACGGTGGACCGGAATGGCGTGGTGCGTAGCGGCAGCGTCTCGTGTTCCACCTCGAATGGTGGGTTCACCGGACGCGCGTTGAGGTGGAACAAATTCCGGGCACACCTGAGCGAATTGTGTTCCAGCGTTGGCGATTTTGACGCCGTGTACTTCGAGCACGTTCAGGCGCATGGTTCGCAGAAAAACCCCAACGTGATTGTCACGGCCCATGTCTACGGGGGATTCCTGGCTCACCTCGAACATTGGTGCGGGGGCCGTAATCTGCAACCGACGGGTGTCGGCGTTGGCGAGGTGAAGAAGGCTTGGGCTGGGAAAGGCAACGCCAAGAAGCCAGAAATGATCGCCGCTGCGCGTGCTAAGGGCTTCCGCCCCGCTGACGACAACGAGGCCGACGCCCTGGCCATCCTGTCGCTGGCCATCACGCGGGAGAACGCACGATGACCGCAAACACGCATTGGACACCCGAGCAAGACGCCCGGCTCTGCGAACTGTGGGCGCGCGACGTGCCGGTCGATGAGATCGCTGCCGAACTCGGACGCACCGAGATCGCCGTGCCGAAGCGCGCACGCGGTGCTCTGGGCCTGCCGCGTCGTGAGATCGACCAATACCGCAATCCCTCGATCGCATGGCCCGCGATCCAGCGCGAATTGCGCAAGGTGCCGTCAGCCGACTCCAAGTATCTCGCGCTCGTCACGGGCTACTCGCGCCGCCAGATGCTGCTTCTGCTGCGCCAGCACCATGACGCAAAGGAGCTTCACATCGCGAAGTGGGTGCGTTACTCGGTGGCGGGGCAGTGGGCGCCGCAATACGCCCTGGGCGCCGGTGAGGATGCACCCAGGCCGGTGCCGCTCACGCGTGCCGAGAGGTGGAAGAACACCGCGAAGAAGCTCAAGGACAACCCCGAGCATTACCTGCGTCGCAATCAGAACGCGCGCCTGCGCTACGCCACGCGTACCGGCAAGCTCGTGCGCCGTGACCCGCTCACAGCCGCTCTGTTCGGGGGTGCGTGATGCGCGACCCAATCGGCGCAATCCTCGTCTTCGTCGGGCTCGCCTGCGTGCTCATCGCCGCTTGCTCGGCGCTCGGAATCGCCATCGTCGAGATCACTTTCCGCCCCTAAACATGAGCAACCTTGTCCGTCTCGCAGGCATCCTTCCGCGCCAGCCAGAATTTCGTGCGTGGCTGGCCGAAGCCGCTCATCAACCGATCACCCCTGACGACGCCGCCGAGTTCATCCGCATCGCGTGCGGTGTCGATAGCCGTCGACAGATCGATCAGGACGCCGGCGCGGCAGAACGTTTTCACACCATCGTGCGCCGGCCGTTCCTGGCGTGGCGCGATCAGCAGCACCAACCCAAAGGAGCATGAACATGGAAGATGTCAACGAGCAACAATCAGGCGCCGAGGTGGCGCAAGTGGGGGAGCCTGTCGCTGCGACGGAACAGGCGTCGTCCGAGACGAGCACCACGGCATCGAGCGGTGCGGATGCGACGCTGGCCGACGTTGGGCTCGGGACTCAATCGAACGAATCAACCGGCGAGTTGCAGACGGGCACCAGCGAGGGTTCCACGAAGGGCGGTGATGCGCCCGATTCCCGAGCGATCGCTCGGGGCGCCGTTTCCGTCGGCGACATCTTCTCCGTGGTGGTACGCGAAACGCATGTGACGGTCGTAGGCCGCGATGGCTACGTGATCATCCGCGACAACGAGGGAACGGCCAATGACGCAGCCTGAAATCTACTTCGACCCGGACCTGAACTTGATCACCGCTGACCCGAAGCCTGGTAACAACGCGCGCGTGATTACGAAGGCCGACGTCCCGGCGCTGGTGCGTGCCGGTGCCGAGGTCGACAAGTCTGCCCGCGCCGTCAGCCAACGTCTGCCCTCGGGGAAGTGAACGAATGCCCAACGCCGTCCCGCTCGATGTGCGCGTCGACTGGTTCCGTGTGCTCACGGACCTTTGCCGGGATGGCGGTTCGCTATACCAACTTGCGCGGGACACATCGATTCCTCGTTCGTCGCTCCAGTCATACAAGAATGGCAGCGAGCCGACGCACGCCGTAGGCATGTGCTTGCTGGCGCACTGGTCGGCGAAGGTGGGTAAGTCGGGCGGAGATGCACCGCTCGTGACGCGGTATCAATCTATCAATGTGAGGTGAGCATGACAGACGAGGAGGCATTGCTGATTCTTGCGGCGCGCGGGGGGGGAGAGTGGATTAACTGGAATGAGAGAACGAATCGACCGCAATGGTGGCAGATGGGCAATCATCAGGCATCTATCACGCTTGATGGAGATTTCACGCGAGAACAACTGATGGCCATCCTGCATTTTGAGGATCGCGCCGAGTGACGCGTCTTCTGCTCATGCAAACCCGCTTCGGCGGGTTTTTTGTTGCCTGCGATTTCCCCTCGCCCGACGATTTAGACGAAATCTCGTCTGCCATGCCGCCAAATAATCACCGCAGGTTATAAACAGCGGGGCGGAAATGCCGAGAGGCGCGAAATCGTCATACCAGCCGGAATACGCGGAGCAAGCGCGCAAGCTGTGCCTGCTCGGTGCGACCGACGACGTGATCGCCCGATTCTTCGGCGTGACTGACCGCACGCTGCGCAACTGGAAGCAGAAGGAATCGAAATTCGCCGACGCGTGCAAGCTCGGCAAGCTCTCGGCCGACGCAGAGGTCGTCAGCTCGCTGTATGAGAAGGCCAAGGGCGGCGACGTCACGGCCTGCATCTACTGGCTGAAGAACCGCCAGCCCGAGCAGTGGCGCGACCGCGTGGCGCACGAAGTAACGGGCGCCGCCGGTGGCCCGATCAAGCACGAAACCTCCCTCGACGTCTCGAAGCTCTCCGACGAGCAGCTTCGCGCGCTCGCATCCATCGCAGTGAAGGGTGGTGAGTGATGGGCGCCCGCGAATTTTCCATTCAGGACGTTCTCAACGCTCGCGCCGAACTGGCACGCCGCAGCCTGCCCGACTTCGCTTGCATGGTCGACATCCCGACCGTGCCGCTGACCGATTCGGAAGATGAAGACCAGTTCACGATGATGCGCCTCGGCAAGCTGGCTGCGCATCACGAACTCGTCTGCCGCGCGCTTCAGGACGTCGAAGCGGGCCTCATTCCCAACCTGATGGTGCTGATGCCGCCGGGCAGCGCGAAAAGCACGTACGTCGATGTCGTGTTCGTGCCGTGGTTCATGGCGCGCGCGCCGCGTCGCAACGTCATCCTCGCCAGCTATGCGAGTGACATTGCAGCGAAGCAAGGACGCCGCGCACGCCAGCTCATCAAGTCGCCGTCGTTCGGACGTCTGACGCGCGGTATTGGTCTGTCTGCCGAGAGCCAAGCCGCCGACCAATGGGCGCTTACGAACGGAAGCGAGTACATGGCCGGGGGGCTGCTATCTGGCCTGACCGGCAACCGCGCGCACCTGGGCATCATTGACGACCCGATCAAGGGGCGAGAACAGGCAGAGTCCGAGACGATCCGCAAAAAGACGTGGGACGCATACATCGACGATTTTTGCTCGCGTCTCATCCCGGGCGCACCGCAGATCATGATGCTCACGCGCTGGCACCGCGACGACCCGGCGGGCCGCATCCTGCCCGAAGACTGGGACGGCGAGTCCGGCGTGTTTGAGGGACGCGACGGCCGCACATGGCACGTCATCTGCCTACCGGCCATCGCCGATCGCACTGACGACCCGCTCGGCCGCGCACTCGGTGAAACGCTCTGGCCCGAGTGGTTCAGCCTCGATCACTGGAAGCCTTTCCAGAAGAATCGCCGCACCTGGTACAGCCTGTATCAGCAGAAACCGTCGCCCGATGAAGGGACGTACTTCCAGCGCATCTGGTTCCGCCGGTACCGCCCGGGCAGCGAACCCGCGCACCTCAACAAGTACATGACCAGCGACCACGCGCCCGCCGGTGGCGACGGCAACGACTTCGCGTGCGTTCGTGTCTGGGGCGTGGCCGCAAACAACGACGTCTACTTGCTCGACGGCTTTCGTGAGCACCTCACGATGGACAAGCTGGCCGAGCGCGTGGTGGGGAAGCGCGAGCGGGGTCTGGTGGGCTTGATTGCCAAGCACCGCCCGCTCGCGTGGTTCCCCGAGGATGACAACAACTGGAAAGCTTCAGCCGGCTTCATCACGCAGCAGATGCGCGCCGAGCGCCAGTTCGTGCGCGTCGAGCCGATTACCCCCCACGGCAGCAACAAGCAGGTCAAGGCGCAGGCGTTTCAGGGCATGGCGTCGTCAGGCTGCGTATGGATTCCCGAAGGGCCGGAAGGCGACGAAATCATCGAGCAATACGTCCAATTCCCGACCGGTAAGCACGACGACGAGGTCGACGCGGGCAGCCTGATGGGGCGTGCGCTTGCCGAAGCGCATCCGGCTGTTGTGCCGTTTAAGGAACAGAAGCGGGTTGAAAAAGACCGCTGGGATCGTGCATTCAGCCGGAACGACGGCGACGGGGAGGGATCGTGGAAAGTGGCGTGATGCAGGGTCAACCCGTGGCAGTAGTTCAGGTCGACGTGATCGAAGCGCCAGACGTATCGGTGCTTTGCCGCTGGTTCGAAGAGTCGGAGCAAATGACCGACGACGCTCGCAAGCTTGCCGAGCGCGACCGAGATTACTACGACGCGAAACAGTGGACTGCCGCAGAACTCGCGACGCTTGCGCGCCGAGGCCAGCCAGCCCTGACGATCAACTACATCAAGCGCAAGGTCGAATACCTCCGTGGCTTCGAACGCCGTCTGCGCAGCGACCCTAAGGCATTCCCGCGCACCCCCCACGAAGAGCAGATGTCGGAAGCGGCGACAGATGCGCTTCGCTTCGTGGCCGATCAGAACAAGTTTGACGTGACGCGCTCAGACGTGTTCGAGGACATGATGATCGAGGGCACGGGCGGCGCCGACGTCGTCGTGCGCCCCACGAATGATGGCTATGCCGTGGACATCAAACGCGTGCCGTGGGATCGCATCTTCTTCGATCCGTACAGCCGCGACAAAGATTTCGCCGATGCCCGCTACAAGGGAATCGTGATCTGGGAAGATCGCGCAGCAGCGCTTGAAGCCTACCCGGACCGTGCGGCGGCTATCGAAAACACGCTGAATAGCGGTTCGATGGCCGACACATACGACGACCGGCCGAAGTACTCACGCTGGGCCGACAACCGTCGAACTCGCGTTCGCATCGTGCAAATGCACTGGCGGCAGGGCGGTCAGTGGATGGTCGCGACGTTCACGCGCGGCGGATATCTAGACGATCCGATGCCGTCGCCCTACGTTGACCGTGAGGGCAATCCGACGTCGTCGCTCATCCTGCGCTCAGCATACGTCGACCGTGAGAATAACCGTTACGGCCACGTGCGCGACCTGATCCCTCTTCAGGACGAGATCAACAAGCGTCGCAGCAAGGCGCTGCACCTCATGAGCGTGCGCCAGACGTTCGGCAACCGTCAGGCAATCCTCGACGTCGACAAGGCGAAGCGCGAACTCGCGAAGCCTGACGGGCACATCGAAGTTGAAGCTGGCGGCCAGTTGAATGCCGATTTCGGCGTGCTGCCGACCGATGGCATGGCGCAGGCACAGCTCGAGCTACTTCGTCATGCGACGGGCGAGATGCAGGCCAGCGGCCCAAATGCCGCGATGGCAGGCAAAGACCCGCGTATTCAGTCGGGACGCGCGATTCAAGCGCAGCAGGCGGGCGGCGCAATCGAGGTCGAACCTATTGTCGATGACCTGCGCCAGTGGACGCAGCAAGTCATGGAGGCGTCTTGGCTGCGTGTGCGCCAATTCTGGACGGGCCCGACGTGGGTGCGTGTAACTGATGACGAACGCAATCTGAAGTGGGTCGGGCTGAACCAGCCGGTGACGCTCGCCGACGAACTCGCGGCCATGCCGCCCGAGCAGGCACAGCAGATAACGCAGCAATACCAATTGCAGCCTGGCGACCCGCGTCTCGACCAAGTCGTGCGCCGCGATAACGAAATCTCCGGTCTGGACGTGGACATCATCATCGAGGAAGGCCCTGACGTCGCGAATATCCAAGCCGAACAGTTTCAGATTCTCGCGCAGATCGCGCCTGCACTCGCGCAGACAGGTGACCCGATCCCGACCGAGGTTCTTATCCGTGCTTCGAGCTTGCGCAACAAGGATGCATTGCTTGATCAGATGAATAAGGCGCGCGAACAGCGTGCAGCCGCTCAGCAGGGTGCTGCACAGATCGGGCAGGCGCAGGCAGAGGCGACCATCAACAAGACCAATTCAGATGCATTGAAGGCTCGCGCGCAGGCCGCCGAGTCCATGGCGAACGCTCAACGCGGCCCCGACGCTCCGCAGCCTCAGCAACAACCGTCGACCCTCGACGAAATGAAGAAGGCTGCCGAAATCCGGCGCATCAATGCGCAGACTGCGGCCCTTCAAGTTGATTCGATCAAGACGATTGCCGACGCGCAGCGCCCGGCACAGGTGACAGATTTCGCATAACCCGCCGCCGGGGATCGGGCGTATGGCTGCCGCCGGGCCAATTCGGGCGTGTTGGAGAGAGCAATGACGACATCACTGGACGACGTTTTGAGTGGGGCAGCACCGCAAGAACCGAACGACGCCGCGCAGCAGCAGCAAGGCGACACGGCAACGGCGGCGACTGAGCAATCCACTACGGGCGACGCGGCCACGCAAGCGGAAGCGCAACAGGCAGCAGCAACGCTGAGCGTAGACGAGGGCGCGGATGCGAGTGCGACGCCGGCACAACAGACTGGATCCATGGTGCCGCTGAAAGCTCTTGAGGAAGAACGCAAGGGACGACAGGACTGGAAGGAAAAGGCAATCCGAGCCGAGGCAGCGCTCGAAGCTTTGCGGACGCAGCACTCGCAACCGCAGGCAATGCAAGCGCAACAGCCGGTCGAAATGGATCTTCATACGACGCTTCTGAACGAGCGATTCAACACCTCCGAAATGTTGCTTCGCGCCAAGCACGACGACGTTGACGACATGGTGAAGATCTTTCAGGAAGCCGTCGCAAAGAATCCGGCTCTCGGCGCGGAAATGGGACGCCAGATCAATCCGTATGGATGGATGTACGACCAGGCGAAGCGCATTCAGGCGATGGAAGAAATCGGCAGCGATCCGGCGGCGTACCGCCAGAAGTTGCGAGATGAACTCATGGCCGAGATGCAAGCGCAACAGTCGCAAGCGTCTACTGATGCATCGACCGTCGCGCAAACGACTGCCATTACCGCCCAGCCAGTCATTCCGAAAACTCTCGCGACCGCACGATCCGCCGCGCCGCGCACTGCGCCGGCATGGACGGGCCCTACGGCGCTGTCCGACATTCTCAATTCGAAGAGGTAACGAAAAATGGCTGAAACTACCGCCCGCGCGGGCTTGACCCCGCAGCAATGGGACGATCAATTCTTCATGGAATACGTCCGTGACAACCGCTTTAAGCGGTACATGGGCACCGATGAAAACTCGATCATCCAACTGAAAGACGATCTGACCCGCAAGTCGGGAGATCGCGTGACCTTCGCCAACGTCCGCAAGCTCAAGGGACAAGGCGTCACCGGCAACCAGGTGCTCGAAGGCAACGAAGAAGAACTCGACTCGCGTTCGATGGCCGTCACGGTCAATCCGCTGCGCAATGCCGTAATCGTCACCGACTGGGATGAGCAGAAGTCAGCGATCGACCTGCGCAACGCAGGAAAAATGGCACTTAAGCTTTGGGCGATGGAAAAGCTGCGTGACGCCACGATCGCGGCGCTGTACTCGATCAATGGCGTTCCCTACGCATCGGCGACCGAGGTGCAGAAAGATGCATGGTTGGCCGACAATGCCGACCGCGTGCTCTTCGGCGCATCGGTGTCGAACAACACGGGCAACGACCACTCGGCGTCGCTCGCGAACATCGACAACACTGCCGACAAGCTCAGCACGGACATGATCAGCCTTGCCAAGCGCCGCGCACAACTCGCATCACCGGCCATTAAACCGATTCGATTGAACGAGGATGAAGAGTGGTTCGTGATGTTCGCGAACTCGTTAGCGTTCCGTGATCTGGGCAAAGACCCAGCGATGGTTCAAGCCAACCGTGATGCGCGCGCTCGCGAGGGCAACTCGATGAACAGCAATCCGCTGTTCACCGGCGGTTCTCTCGTCTGGGACGGCGTGATCATCCGCGAAATCCCAGAAATCCCGTATCTCCCTGGTGTGGGCGCCGGTGGCATTCAGGTCGGTGCCAACTTCCTCGTGGGTGCGCAGGCGGTCGGCGTCGCATGGGCTCAGCGCACGAAGTCGACTACCGATGTGCGTGACTACGGCTACCGAACCGGTGTCGGTGTTCAGGAGATCCGCGGCGTCGAAAAGCTCCTCTTCGGCAAGGGCCCGGACGACACCGCGAACCTGGTGCAACACGGCGTGCATACGGTATATGCCGCCGCCGTGGCCGACGCCTGATCGCCCGTGATGTTAACGCGGGCCTTCGGGCCCGCTTCCCGAACCGCATTTGAAATCGAGGAAACGGACATGACCACCTTTACTGCAACAAATACCGGCACGGCAAATGCTGTCGCTGGCGTGGGCGATGGCCACGGCCTGAAGGCTGTGGTTGGCGTATTCACGTTGGGCGCCGCACTGGCACTGAACGATGTGATCGCGAGCCCGACGCTGCCCAAGGGCGCAACTATCGTCGATGTCATCGTCACTGCGACGGATCTCGACACGAACGGAACGCCAACGATCTCGCTCGACGTCGGCTACGGCGACGATCCGGATTATTTCATTCAGGCGTCGACCATCGGCCAGACCGGCGGCGTGGCGCGCGCTTCGGCTCCGACGGCCAAGCCCTTGCTGCTAGCGCTGAACGATACCGTTGATGTGACGGTGAAAGCTGCGCCGGCGACGGGCGCTACCACCGGCACCGTATCTATCGTCGTTCTATTCCTGCCGCCGAACGCGTAAGCCGAAACGTGGACATACGGGCGGCGCGGTCTGGCCGCCCACAAAGGAGAAAGAAATGGCAAAGGTCAAATACCTGGGTGATCCGAGCGGTGACGAGCATCGCCACTCGATTGAACACGTCGGCGTGAAGCTCTCGCGTGGCGAGTGGGCGGAGCTGCCTGACCATGCCGCCAAGAAACTCGCGGGCAATCCGCATTTCGAGGTGAAAGGCATTGCGGCAGATGGCGATTCGAATGCTGGGTCTGCTGCGTCGGACGCCCGTATCGCTGAGTTGACCGCGTCGAACGAGGCGCTCGCCGCCGAAGTCGAGAAGCTGACGGCGGCTCTCGATGAGCGTGGCAAGACGCTTCAGGAGGCAACGGCCCGCATCGCTGAGTTGGAAGCGACGGTCACCTCGTTGCAGATCCCGCCGGTCGACGAGGCGCCCGCGAAAGCGTCGAAGAAATAAGCGAGGCCGCACATGGCAGCGACGATCAACGATCTGGCGACCCGAGTACTGCAAAAGCTGCGCGTCCTGAGCGTGGGGCAGACGGCGTACCCCGAGGATATGGAAATCGCGAAGCAGAAGATCCGCGCGGCGCATGCGTCGTTCCGCAAGGATGAGCGCGTGCGCTGGACGATTTCGTCGCTGCCTGAGGCCGCCGAGGAACCCTACGTGATGCTCGCGGCGTATTTCTGCGCCCCCGAGTTTCGCAAACAGGCCGACCCGTCGTGGGTCACGTTCGCCGAGCGCGAAATTAACGCGGTCATCCAGACGCCCACATCCGGCGTGCCGGTGTGCACGGAGTATTTCTGAATGGACATCTCTTTCTCGGTCGCTATGGATCAGCCCGCAGAGCGGCGCGATTTTGAAGTCGCGGCCGGGGACGATTTCCGCGTACTGCTCAGCGTCTATGCCAAAGACGTCGACGACGGCTCGCTACCGGTCGACCTGACGGGCAAGACGCTTACGCTGAAGGTGGCGGACTGTGCCTATCCGCCGCTGACCGTGTCGGCTGCCGGTGCCGCGCAGACTGCGTTCGTGTTTGTGCCCGGTAATACGAAGGACGCATGTGGGCGCCTGCCTTACACGATCAAGATGACCGATAACACCAGCGGGAAGGTCACGACTTTGGCGTTTGGCGCGATGGTCGTGCGCAACGCTGGTGCGTGCGTCTGGCCACAGGGCAACGATTACGGCTGGCGCGGTTACGGGAGGCTCGTATGATCCCGCTTCCGCTCACCGGCGGCTCGTCAAAGGCTCGCAGCCACATTGCGTCGAGCGTCCGTTCGCTGAACCTCTATGGCGAGAAGAACCCGCAGGGAAGCGAATTCCCCGAGACCTATTACCCGACGCCGGGCCTGCGCAAACTCGCGACCGCGCCGGAATCCGGTTACGCGGGCCTTTACGTCAGCTCGGCAAATGAACTGTTCGCGGCCGTCGGAAAGTCGATTTACCAGATCGGCAGCGATTACTCGTTCACGAAGATCGGCGAGATTGGCACGCCTGCCGGGCCGGTGTCGATGCAGGACAACACGCTTCAAATCGTGATCGTCGACGGCTCGCCGAATGGCTGGACGGTCGAGATGAACACGAAGGCATTCGCCAAGATCACCGATCCGGCGTTCTACGGCTCGCCGCGCGCGTCCATCGTCGACGACTTCATGGTCTTCAACCAGCCGGGCACACGCCAGTTCTATGTCTCGCCTGCGCTCTCGATGGATCTCGACCCGCTCGACATCGCGGCGAAGAATGGTGCGCCCGACAAGCTGGTTGTCGCGGTCGTGGCAAACCGTCTTATCTGGTTGCTTGGCGAGCGCAGTACTGAAATCTGGAATAACACCGGGGCATCTGATTTTGCCTTCGCACGATATCCGGGCGTCTTCATTCAGCATGGGTGCGCGGCGGCGGCGTCCCCCGCTGTGGCCGACAGCGCCGTCTTCTGGCTCGGCCAGGACGAGCAAGGCGGCGGCCTGGTGTTCCGTGGTAGCCAGTTGAGCGCGCAACTGATCTCGACGCCGGCGCTCACTGAGGAATTGCGCTCGTATCCGCGACTCGACGATGCGATCGGCTATATCCATCAGCTTGACTCGCATTTGTTCTATGTCCTGACGTTCCCGACTGCTGATCGAACGTGGTGCTACGACATGCTCTCGAGCGAGTGGCATGAGCGCGGCTGGATGAGCGACGACGGAAAGCAGCATCGCCACCGGGGCGCGTGCTTCGCCAACTGGCGCGGCAAGCAGATCGTGGGGGACTGGGAGACGGGAGATCTCTACGAACTCACGCCTGATGCCTACGACGACGCGGGGGAGGAGACTCTTCGTTTGCGCTCTTGGGCAATCGCCGGTGGCAGTGGTGAGCCGATGAGCTACGACAAATTCCGCGCGGTGATGGAGGTCGGCGAGGCGTCCTCATATGAGGACGACCCGAAGGCCCGTCTTCGCTGGTCTGATACGCGCGGCAGAACTTGGTCGAATGCGATCTCGATGAGCGTGGGCAAGCGCGGTGAGTTCTCGCGCAATGTGGAGCGTCATCGCCTCGGAACCGATCTTGCGAATGGTCGAATTTTTGAACTTGCGTGGTCAGCAAATTGTAAAACGGCATTGGCCGGAGCGTATGTCGATGTGGGGGCTGATTAATGGCAGACATCGCACCGCTCCCTTTCCCGCCGCGCGAAGTTCCGTTTCTGCTTCAGGACGGTTCCGGGCGTGTCAATGAAATCTGGCTCGAATTCATCATAGGCTTCTTCGGACGCACCGGTGGCGAGAGCGGCAACGAACAGGGAAGTATTCCTGTCGATGTGACGGACCTCCAACTAGACGCAGAGAGCATGCGTGCCGCATCGCTGGCCGTCGCTGCGCTCGCGCGCCTGGCAGAGATTGAAACGATGCTCATGGCGGCCGTGCCCCAACCGCCGATGATGATCAGTACTTCAGATATGGCCGCAATGGCCACCGACGTCGTTTCGCGCCGGGCTGACAGCGACGACATTCGAATTCTTATGGGGGTCTGACATGGCCGTGAATTGGTACGTACTCTCTCAGTCGGTGATCGCTGCCGGCGCAGCCGTAGCGAAATATGCGCCAACGGCGAAGCGTCAGGGCGTCATCCACTCAGCGCACGCTTGGAATCCTACGGCATCGGCTGTCACGCTGAATTTCTATCTCGTCCCAACTGCCGGATCTGCTGGCGCGGCAACGCAGATCTGGCAGGTATCGGTACCCGCTGGGAAGGCAATTCTGATCCCGGAACTGGCGAACGTAAAGATTCCGAATCCGAATGCGCTTTTCGTCGATGGCGCCGGCGTCACGCTGACTCTTACGGGCGCGGAGGCCGACGTCGCATGAAGATTTCCATCGAAACATTTACGCGCGAACTTGCGGACGAGATTACACCACTCGGACAGCAAAGCTGGGACGAATGTTCGGACATTAAGAAGGACACCTGTGCCTATCACGGGCAGCGTGGCCTTCAGATCGATCCAGATATCGATCAGTATCTCTTCCTTGCCCAACACCAATCATTAATCGCCATGACGCTGCGTGACGAAGGTGAAGTGTTGCGCGGATATGCGCTGGTGATCCTCTACAAAAGCCTTCACCTGAAAACCGAGTTATGCGCAAACGTCGATACGTTTTACGTACAGCACAATTACCGGCTCTCCATGCCACGCCTCATGTCGCACATCGAAAAAACGGCCCGCGAACGAGGGGTCAGCATCATCGGGTGGCCGGTAACTAGGACTGGGAATCTGTACAAGATTCTCAAAAATCGCGGTTATATCGCCGACGACGTAGTGATGGAATTCAAATTGAAAGACCTTCCGGGAGATGAGACATGTGCGTAGCAGCAGCAATTGTCGGAGGGTCTGTCGCAAGCGCAGGTATCGGTGCGATAGCATCGAGCAGCGCAGCCGATACGCAGGCAGACGCGGCACAGCGCGCGGCAGATACGTCCTACGCTCAATATCAGCAGACGCGTGAGGACTTAGCGCCATATCGCGACTTTGGACAAAAGGCTATAGGCGGCCTGGATTCTGCACTGGCAAATCCTCTCCTATCCGCTTCGTTTACGGCGCCAACCGCCGCTGAAGCCGCCGCGACGCCAGGCTATCAGTTCACCCTCGATCAGGGGTTGAAGGCCGCACAGAACAGTGCATCCGCGCGTGGGTTGGGAGCATCTGGCGCAGCACTGAAAGGTGCTGAGGCGTATGCGACCGGACTGGCCGACAGCACCTACAACGACACGTTTAACCGGAATCTCGCCGCGTTCAAAACGAATTACAGCTCTGCGTCCGACAACGTGAATCGTTTGCTGGCGGCCGCTGGTCTCGGCCAGAACGCTGCCGCGCAGACTGGAAACGCCGGTGCGCAGGCTGCGAACTCGGTTGCGAACTCAATCACTTCTGCGGGCAATGCGTCCGCCGCTGGAACCGTAGGGGTCGGCAACGCGATCAGCGGGGGTATCAACAGCGCCGCAAACGGACTTCTCCTGAACAATTTGCTCTCGAATAACACGAGCATGTACGGCTCGCGCGGCGCGTTCACGAGTTCGCAATTCTCCAACCCGGATGGACGGTGATCAATATGGCTATCGATCCGAGCATCCCCCTTCAGGTCAACACGCAGGCGTTCAATCCGCTCACGGCGTATGCGCAGGCTTCTGCAATCTCTGATGCTCGCCAGCGCAATGCGCTTACCGACTTGGCGATTCAAGACAAGCGACGCGAGATGGCGCAGTCGCAGGGTGTAAGTGATGCATATCGCGCGAATACCAACCCGGACGGCACAGTGAATCGTACCGGCCTCATTGGGGCACTCGCATCCGGCGGCCAAGGAGCAGCAATCCCGGGCATTCAGAAGCAGTTGCTTGACGCTGATACGGCGCAACTCACCCAGCAGAAGGCGCAAATCGATTTGGGATTGCAACGGTTTGGTGCACTCGCTCAAGTACTCAGCGGCGTGTCCGATCAACCGTCGTACGAAGCTGCGATTCAGCATGCGGCACAGACGTTCGGCCCGCAAGCCGTCGCAAATCTTCCGGCGCAGTATGACCCGAGGTTTGTTCAAGGAAAGCTTAATGAAGCACTGACGATCAAGGACCAGCTCGACCAGAAGCAAAAGCAACTCGATTACGACCTGCGCGTGCGCACTGCCGACGAAACGCAACGGCACAACACGGCAACGGAAGGTCAGGCGCAATTGCATTATGACCCTGCGAATGGCGTGATCGTGAATACGCAGACCGGCCAAGCGCGACCGGCAGTCGGCCCCGATGGTCAGTCCATTCAGCAGCCCGGCGGGAAGCTGAACGAATCGCAGGCTAACGCGACGGCGTTCGGCGCGCGCGCTCTCGATGCACAGAATCTGCTTCGTGACCTCGAATCGAATGGCGTCACGAGCGGCAGCCGGATCGTTCAGGCGGCGGGTGCAGTTCCCGTGATCGGCGGCGCGCTCGGTGCGCTGGCAAATGTGGCCGGTGCCGCATCGGACCAGCAGCAATCCTACGATCAGGCGAAGCGTAATTTCATCTCGGCTGTGCTGCGCAAGGAGTCCGGCGCGGCTATTGCCGAAAGCGAGTTCGTCAACGAAGACAAGAAATATTTCCCGCAGCCCGGCGACAGCGCCGCGACTATCAGCCAGAAAGCGCGCGCCCGCGATCTCGCCATTGAAGCGCTGAAGACGCAGGCCGGCCCCGGTGCAAATCTCATTCCGGGGATCATCGGAAACACGAACAAGGACGCGGCCGGCGCGACGCAGAAGCCTGCTCAGCAGACTCAACAACCGGCTATCGGGCAGGATGCCGCACTTTCCGAGTTGCGCCGACGCGCAGCCGGCAATCCTGCGCTCGCAGAACGTCTGAAGGCGATGGGGTACTGACATGGCCGATTTCAGCACTCTGAGCGACGATCAACTTCTGGCCAGCCTCGCACCAGCGCGCGCCGCACCACAATCCTTCACGCCTGCGTCGTTCGCGCAGCAATATGGCCACGTCGCGCAGGCTACCGGGCAGAAACTCGGCGTCGATCCGTCGCTTCTGCTCGGTCAGTGGGGGCTTGAGACCGGCTGGGGAAAGTCTATCGTTCCGGGCACGAACAATCTCGGAAACATCAAGGATTTTTCTGGTGAAGGCGTCGCAGCACGCGACAACATGACCGGTTCTAGCGATAGATACCGGGCATATGCCACGCCACAGGCATTCGCCGATGATTATGCCGACCTGATTTCGCGCAAGTATCCCGGCGTCGTTGGCAGCGGCAGCGACTCGGCCAAGTTCGCATCTGCGCTCAAGGCCGGCGGTTACGCGCAAGACCCCAACTACGTCTCGAAGCTTCAGCAGGTAATTTCGACAGCCCAGCGTGCACAGCCCTCGGCGCTCTCCCGCGTCGGCAATGCCGTGGCGGGTGCAATCTCTGGAACGGCCAACGCGGCCACCCCTCAGGAACTCTCCGGGATCAGTGATGCAGATCTGCTCGCTGCTCTGGCATCCCGCGGCGTGCAACCACAGGCGTCGCCACAGCCGCGCGGCACGGTTGAGGAAGTGGGGCGGCAACTCGGGCTCACCGCACGTGCTGCCGGTCACGGTATTGCTGACGCGCTCGGGCTCGTCGCGAACCCGGTCAACGCGTTGATCAATACAGTGACTGGATCGAAGTTTCAGGATGTGGATACGCTCATCAAGCGCGGTGTCGACGCCATCACACCGACACCTGCGAATACCACCGAGCGCGTCGTCGGAGACATCGCCGGGGCAGTCGCAAACCCGGTGAACCTGCTTGGCGGACAACTGGCGACTGGCGCGACCTCGACGCTCGGTGCCATCGGGCGCGGCGCCGTGGCAGGTGCTGCGACCGCAGGCATGCAGCCGCTGCACGCAGACGACACACTCGCAGACTATGGCAGGCGCATCGGCGCGGGGGCGGCCGGTGGAGCGGCTGGCGCGGGGGCGGGGCAAGCCATCGGCGCGGTCGCCGACAAGGTCGCGACCGGCATTGATCGCGTCATGTCTGCCGTTCGCTCACGAATCCCGTCGAATCAAGTCGCAGCACAGGTAAGCGCAGACGACCTTCTCGCAGCCGCCGCACGCGACCAGAACATCGACCTTTCCGCGCTCTCGCAAAACGTGCGGAACGGGCTGCGGAATCAAGCCGCTGAAGCGCTCGCGAGCAATCGCACTATCGACGCCCCTGCGCTGCTTCGACAGGCCGAAGGAACCGCTGTCCTTGGCTCAGGCAACGGTCTGACATTGGGGCAGGCCACCCGCGACCCGATGCAGTTCGCCACCGAACGCAATATGCGCGGCATCGTCGGGGCCGGGGAACCGCTAGCGGAACGTTTCGCGGGGCAAAATCGCGCGCTCATCGACTCGCTTAACCGGCGCGGCGCAGCGAACGCGGCCGACGAATTCAACACGGGGCAGGCTGCAATCGACGCTGTGTCTGCCGTCGATAAGGCCGCGCGCGACAGGATCGCTGGGCTGTACGGTCAGGCACGTGATCTCAACGCAGGTGATATCCCGTTAGATCATGTCGGATTCATTAAATCGGCTAACGAGGCGCTCGATAAGAATCTGAAGCAGGCATTCCTGCCGGATGACGTTCGGAAGACACTTAATAGTATCAGCAGCGGCGACACACCATTGACAGTCGGCGTCGCAGAACAACTTAAGACAATTCTCGGCGATGCCACAAAAACCGCGCAGCGCGCGGGAAACGGCAATCAGGTAGCAGCGCTCGGAATGGTTCGTGACGCCCTTGAAAACGTCCCTGCGTCTGGCTCAGTCGGCGTGGAAGCTCAGACTGCATTCAATGCAGCACGTGCTGCGGCTCGTGAACGATTCGGGGCAATTGACAGCAATCCGGCCCTTAAGGCGGTCGTGAATGGCGACGCCGTGCCTGACAACTTCTTCAAGCGTTATGTCCTGAACGGAAATGTGAAGGATGTGAATTCGCTGATGGGAATCGTGCCCGATCAGGGCGTGTCGCTGCGAAACCAGATCGTCGACTACTTGAAACAGAAGGCGCTCAAAGGAGCCTCGGACGAAGTGGGTGTCTTCAGCCAATCGGACTACAACAAGGCGCTCAACTCGTTGGGTGATGCGAAGTTGAATGCGCTGTTCCCACCGGAACAGGTGGCACAGCTCAAGCAGATTGGGCGAGTCGCCAGCTACATCCAAGCGCAACCGGCAGGATCTGCGGTGAACAACTCGAATACGGCGTCTGCCGGGGCAAATCTTGCACTCGGCGCACTCGACCGTTTAGGGAAGGTGCCAGGGCTGAACATTGCCCGTAATTCGATCAACCAGTTTCTCAACGAACGTGCGACGGGCCAGGCGCTTGCTAGCCAGATTGATAGCGTGGCGCGCCCCGTTACGGCGGACACGGTCAACCAGCTTCTGCCGTTCCTTCCAGGGATCGCGGGGGCTGCGAGCGTACCAGACCGCCGCTAAGCGAATGAAAGCTGTGAAAAGCATCGACGCCGTGAATGAGATTAACCACTTTTCCATGATTGGCCTTTTGGCTTGGATTTTCGGAGTTTAGACCATGTCATCGATTCTTCCCAACGGCAGAACCCAATTCCTCGACATCAACGGTCGGCCGCTTGTGAATGGCAAGGTTTTCTATTACGAGCCAAATACTGAGACCCCGAAAGATACCTATGCTGACGTCGATTCAGACATCCCCAATCCCCATCCCGTGGTACTTGATGGGCGCGGAGAGGCGTCTATTTGGGGAAATGGTCATTATCGTCAAGTAGTCAAAGATCAAAATGATCAACTTATCTACGACGTTATCACGCGAGAACTAGGTGAGGACATCGCCGCAGCGTCGAAAAAGATAATGGATGACCTGGCCAATGCCACAGACGACACGCTTGGAGATGCGTTGATCGGTGTCAAGCAGCCATACACCGGCGCTGTGTCGATGACGCAGCACGACTTCAACAAGGCATATCTGACGACAATGGCCTTCGGCATCACCGGTGCTGGTGATGAAACGACGCGGATGCAGAGCGCAATTAATGCCGCTGCCGCTGCGGGCTTGCGGCTCATCTGTACCGTCCCACAGATTACGGTGACTCAGCTTTATCTCCCCACGGGCATACAGCTTGATCTTGGCACTACCGTATTGAAACGGGCGGACGGCGCAAACGTGCCATTGCTGCGCAATTCGAACAACTCGTTTACCGCGGGAACATACGGAAACTCGGATATCCGAATTTATGGCGGCGTGCTGGACTTCAATGGCATGAATCAGGCAGACGTGGGTACCGATGGGGCTTGGTTGGTTGGTATGCGGTTTGCCGGTGTTCGCGGGCTCCATTTTCTGAATGGGGTTCGGATCAAGAACAGCCGCAGGTTCAATGTTTTCATCTGCAATTGCCGGCATGTACGCGTCACCGGCGGCATTACTATCGAAAACGATCCCGCGATTCCATCGACGAACAAGGACGGAATCCACATCAATGGGAAAACGTCGGACGTCGTGATCGATGTGGTGTCCGCGACATACTCGGACGACGATGCGGTTGCCCTGAACGCTGATGATGACAACTTCGGCGGGGATCTCATTGCCACGAATATCAACGGCCCGATCGACGATGTGACGATTGGCTCCGTGGTGCTGAAATCATCACGAAACGGTGTACGGCTGCTTTCTGCAACGAACCGCATCCGCAATGTCCATATCGGCTCGATCTCGGGAGAGGTAAGCGTCTATGCCTTCAACGTCGAGGATTACGGGCTAGGTACGTCGTCTTGGTATCAGGACATCAATGTTGGATCGATAGATTGCGTATTCGGGCAGCGGCCGTATCCGTTAGCGCTTTCGCCGATGGTGAACATCAACACCCTGAACCACAGCATCAACGCATACAGCAATTTCCATATCGGTCAGATCCATCGGTCTCAGGAGGATGTGGACGGTCAGGATCGCTCGACGATTGTCTTTTCGCCGTCGCGAACCGAACTCAAAGTGGGCCATATTTCTGAGAGAAATTGCAGCCATTTGTACGCTGTGCAAATCCTGTCCGGCAGCGGCGGCGTAAAGTTCGAGCTTGCGCGATTCCAGCGCTTTAACAGTCGAGCTTCGGGCGGCATCTACACGACACCTGTGCGTGTGACGAATGCCACTGGTGTGATCGACTACGTGAAAATCGGAGAGATCCAGGCAGACAGATTGCAACTAAATCTGCTCATCGAAAATTCCACTGTCGGGCAAGTTGACATGGAAGCGCTAACACAGACGGACGTGGTACCGATCTACCTAACGTCGTCTGTCATTCGACGTCTTTACTGGAAGTCATTCGACATACCCAGTTACGGACTGTATTCGCGACGGTATCAGCTAACCGGAACGGGATCTGCCGTTCAGTTCGAACGTCCGGCGCCTCTTGGCGGCACATCTGCTCAGAGGCCAATCAACCCTGCGTATGGGGACAACTTCCTTGATATCACGCTCGGGAAACCTATCTGGTGGAACGGTCGCTGGATCGATTCCACTGGCGCATCCGTTTAATGAATTGAATAACCGCTCTGGGGTGGGCTGATGAATGAAGCGAACGGCATGCGCAAGCAATGGGCTATCAACTGGGGAGCGGTGGGCGTTGTCATAAGCGCAACTCTATCTGCTGGCGCGACTGCGCTTGCCGTGAACCGCTCGTACTTTGATCTGGTTAGCGACGTCAGATCGATCAAGGAAGAAAACGCGGTGCAGAACGACCGCATGACACGTATCGAGCGATCTCAGGCGGATCTCAAGAACGACACAGCGCAGCAACTTCGGGACATCGGCGGTGACGTCAAAGAGATACGAAGCATTCTGTTGAACAACGCGGCCGGGCAGCGGCCCGACATCGCACGGTGGAGTCGGAGATGAGCATGCGCAAATTTCTCGTTGACGACATTGCAACGCTCAAGCGGCGTTGGTCGACGTGGACAGCGGCCCTTACTGCGGTGGCACTCGTTGCCATTCCGGAAGCCGCTGACCGATGGAAAGAGGACCTATCGCCGGTCGTGCTTCAGTTTCTGCCGCAGTCGTGGGGGCAGAACGCCGTGGCCATCGCCGGCTTTCTGCTGGTGATCGCGGCGCAGTGCATCCGGCAGAAGGCGGTATTCGACGCGCTGCGGCGCATCTTTCGCAAGGGAGGCGACGATGGCACCCAATGAACTGACCGCGCATTTCACGCTCGACGAGCTCACTCACAGCCAGACGGCTGAGCGGCGCGACATCGACAACAGCGCGCCCGAGGATGTCGTCGCCAATCTGACGCGCGTGGCACAAACGCTTGAGCGCGTGCGCGTGCTGCTTGGCAGTCGGCCGATCACCATTTCGTCAGGGTATCGCTCGCCGGACCTGAACCGCGCCGTGGGCGGGGCGCGTAACAGCGCCCACCTTTACGGGCTGGCGGCCGACTTCATCTGCCCGGGATACGGCACGCCGTTGCAAATCTGTAAGGCGATCGCAGCCTCGGGCATCGACTTCGACCAGTTGATTCAGGAAGGGACGTGGGTTCACCTGGGATTGGCGCAGCCCGGTCAGAAAAGCCGCCGGCAGGTGCTCACGGCAAACTTCTCGGGCGGCGCGGCAACGTATCGGGAGGGGCTATGACGGCGTTCCTCGCATTGCTGGTGAAAGTCGGCCCGTGGGTGCTCGGTGTGCTGGGCGTCGTGTTCGGTGCGTTCCGGCACCAGCAGGCCAAGACGGCGACGGCCGAGGCCGCGCAAAAAGTGGCCGACGCCCAGAAGGCGCAGGCGCAGAACGATGCCGCGCTCGCCGCGGCGAATCAGGCTGGCGCACAGACCGGCGCCGACAACGCAAAGGTGAGACGCGATGAAGACGCTACTGCTGCTGGTTTGCCTGCTGGTGACGCTGGCCGGGTGCTGCACAACGAATGGGACAGGGACTGAGCCGCGCGTCGAGTACAAGACGAAAATCGTCGACACCGCATGTGACTGGACGAAACCGATCTACGTGTCGAAGGCCGACGTGCTGACCGATCAGACGGCGGCCGACATCCTCGCGCACAATCGCGCCGGGGCAAAGGTCTGCGGCTGGAAGCCCCGCAGCAAATAACTTCACTTCTTCGGCGTGCCCGGCCCACCATGGCTATTGGGGCCCCGGGTGCCAACCCTTCGTATCGTCAATCTCAATCGCGCCGGCATCCTCCGGCTCATAGACGGCGCCCGGGTGGAACTGCGCGAACCAATCGCGTGCCGTCTGCTCGTCCATGCGATGACGAGTCTGCTTCCAGCGCCTCGAACCGGGCGTCCGGTATCGGTAGAAGTGGATAGTTTTCATGGCGCAATTCCTGATTGCCTACGCCAGGGTTACGCCAAAATTTCTTAATCTCTATGTGTGACGCGGGTTTGCTGGCGATTCTTGGTCCCCCCGACAGGAACTCCGATGTTCCGGAATCCGGAACCACAAAAGACAACTCCAAAAGACAAGACCAAAAGACAACTCCAAAAGAAGCCCTTTCGCGCTCGCTTCGCGAACGCTTTGAGATTTTTTGGGCTGGGTATCCGAAACGGAAATCCAAGAAGACCGCCGAGAAGGCGTTCGCAAAGCTCAACCCTGACGAGCAGCTCTTTGCCGACCTGATGGCCGGGCTTGAGCGGGCCAAGACCTCGGGGCAGTGGGCAAATCCGCAGTTCATCCCGCACGCGGCGTCCTGGCTGAATGCCGGCGGTTGGATGGACGAAATTCAATCCGCGTACACCGATGCCGAACTGGCCGTGATCCGGGGCTTTAACGAAGTCCTCGGGGAGCATGTCGGCAAGGTCGATGAGACCGTGTTCGTGGAGGAGCGGGCGGGGGCGATTCGCGCTCTGATCACCTTGGGCGCTGAGAAGCGACAGAACCCGGAGATGTGGCGTGACTACTTCCCATGGGTCAAGGCGAACGTCGAATTTCCGCCGAAAGCGTCTTTCGATTGGCTGATCAGCCCGAAAGGCTTCAGCAACGTGATCGGCGGCCAGCACAACAAGGCGGACAAGCGATGAGTAACGCGTCAGATTCCCTTCGCTGGTTTCGCGATCAGATCGGCAATCGCATTCCGATTCGTTTGCAGCATGCGCGCGAAATCGCGGGCGTCTTGCTCGGAGTGGAACAGGCCCATAACGAGATGCCTTGCATGCGCTCGTCCGGCCGCGAAGATGTCGTGGTTCGTTTCGAGCATTTCGTCACCCGTCTGCACGCTCACAGTGAAGCTGCTTGGGGACTCGTAGTGACTCACAACGACAGTCCACAGATCTTGGAATCCGAATGACATGAGAAAAGTGATCGCATTAGTACTTGGGAAGTCAGATTTTAAGCCGGAACTGGCGGATCGACACGATTTGCCAATTCAAGCGCGACTTACCGACGAAGCCTTCGATGCTTCGCTGGATTGCATGGTGATCATTGCCAATGATCGGCTCATCAAGAATCGGTACGGCGATATCCCGAAGGCGGACGGCAAATGACAGCGAACGAACCGAACCGCGCCATTGCTGCCATCGAAGCGGAGCAGGCCGTCATTGGCGCGCTGCTGTTCGAGAACGATGCGATTGACCGTATCGGCGGCCTGAGGGCAGAGCACTTTTTCCGCGCTGATCATCGGACGATCTTCGCCGAGATCGTCACCATGCTCAGCGCGAACCAGCCGGCCGATGCGTTCACCGTATTTGGGTGTATCTCGGCTAAGGGCGGCGCCGATGCCATAGGCGGAATCGGCTACCTCAACGACTTGACTGCCAACGTGCCGGGTGCTGCCAACGTTGCGCACTACGCCGAGATGGTCATTGACCGCGCGCAGAAGCGTGGCCTCGCTGCCGCGGGTTCGCGCATGCAGGAGATGGCGCAGAACCCGAACGGCGCCACTGCGGGTGAGTTGGTCGACCGAGCACAGGCCGAGGTGGAGCGACTTGCCGAGGGGCGTGCGGCTGCCGCGCCGATCTTGGCCGCTGAGGGCCTGTCGCATTTTCTGGTTGGCATGGAACGTCGCCTTGACGGCGAGATCGCCCCGGCCCGCACGGGTTACGAGGCACTCGACGACAAGATCGCCGGCGGGCTGAAGGGCGGTGACTTGGTAATCGTTGCGGCCCGCCCGTCGATGGGGAAGACGGCTTTCTCGCTAAACGTGGCATCCAACGTCGCCGAGAGCAAGCCGACGCTGTTTCTGTCAATGGAAATGCCGGCCGAGCAACTACACGCCCGGATGATGGCGCGGCATGCCGGTGTGAATTTCGGCCATCTGATCGAGCCGAAGAAGCTGACGGATCAGGAGTGGGGTCAACTGCCCGCCGGCATTGGCCGAATCGAGAAGCTGTCGTTGTACTTCGACGACCAGCCGGGACTGTCGCTTCTCGATATCCGCAGCAAGGCGCGCGGTATCAAGCGTCGTCATGGCTTGGGCCTGATCGTGGTCGATTACCTCGGCCTGATGACGGGCGGTCAAGGCGACAACCGCACTCAAGAAATCGGCAGCTACTCGCGCGGGCTGAAGGCACTTGCGAAGGAGTTGGACGTTCCGATTATCGCGCTCGCTCAGCTCAATCGCGGCGTTGAGCAGCGCGCGGATAAGCGCCCGGTGATGTCGGATCTCCGTGATTCCGGCGAGATTGAGCAGGACGCGGACATCGTGCTCTTCCTGTACCGCGACGAAGTCTATTACCCCGATAGCCCTGATCGTGGTCTGTGCGAAGTGATCATCGGTAAGCAGCGGAACGGCCCGCTGGGGCGGGTGGCGCTTGGGTTCCAGGGGGAGTTCCAGAGTTTCACACCCCTTGAGTCAGGTGTGACATATGGCCGTCGCGAAGAGGGTGAGTCGCCGAAGGGCAGGGCAACGTTTTGAAGCAGAGCGATTGCTGGCGGCGCTTCGAGGAAGCGGCAAGGGCGGCGCTCGCAGGGCACGGCAATGTGGCTCGAGCCTATCTTGCTGTAGTACGGCGGCGCTTCGGCGACGTGGTAGCGGAAAGGCAGGAAAGTGAGTTGAGGGCATACATCGAACACGTACGGAGGAAGGGCAAGTGAGCCGGAAGGGTCTGACGTTTCCCGAGAGCGCCGTGAGCAATGGCTTAGTGGGCACTGCGCGGATTCGCGAACAGGTTGGTGCCACTGCTGCTGCGCTGGCGTCGCCTGCTTCCGTGCCGCTGGCTTACCCGATCCTCGGCATGGTCGAACAGAAGCGCTCGAAGTACAGCAACAGGAAGTGTGAAGTTGACGGAATCAAGTTCGATAGCCGGGCGGAGGCCCGTCGATGGTCGCAATTGCTGGTCATGGAGGAGCAAGGAGAGATTTGTGCGCTGGAGCGGCAGGTGGTCTACGTGCTGGCCCCTGGAGTTGTGATCAATGGACGGAAAGCCCCTCCACTCCGCTACGTTGCTGACTTTGTGTACGAGCGCGGTGATGAGACCGTGATCGAAGACGTGAAGGGGGTGATCACGGCGGAATACCGAATCAAGCGTCACCTGATGGCATTGAAGGGTTTGAGCATCGTGGAGATCAAATGAAGCACGACATTCTTGAGTGCATGGATCGAGGTGTCTGGTATTGCGTAGAGACGCTGTCCTCGCTCACTGGGTACGCGCAACGCGGGACTCGCGAGACGTGCTTGCTGCTGGTCGGCGAGGGTTTGCTGGATATGGAGACGCTCAACGAGAAGCGCAGGTTCCGTCTTGCGATGACGAGGCGTGCGTCCCGGCAGCCGGACTACACCAGTGTGCCGACGAGGGCGGCGGGCCCGTATCGTCCGCGCTGGACGCCGATGCGGACGTACGACCGCGACGTGCGCTCCCATCAACGACTTTGTGAGGAAGTGAGATGAGTTGGGGACGCAAGGTGCCATTGCGGAGCGGAAGGCAGATTAAGCGTTCGGCCTTCAAGAAGTCTCGTCGTCCACGTGCCAAGAAGGCCGAGCGAGAGCATTTGGGGATTGTGGCAGGGCTGTGCTGCATCGTATGCCGCAATCTTGGATTCGGCGAGAGCCCTGCAGAGGTGCATCACGTCCGGTTTCTTGCGGGAGGTGGTCAACGCGCAGGCCACACGCAGACTATCCCGCTTTGCCCACTTCATCATCGATTGGGCGGCTATGGGGTCGCCTTCCACGCCGGACCTGGTGAGTTCCAACGGCGCTATGGGAGTGAGGAGCAACTACTCGAGCAAACGACGCGTGAGGTGGCGCACGCCATATTCGCGGCAGTATTACCGGAGATCGCCTGATGGCTGCGCTACCGTCGTACTGCTATCAGGATCCCGCGAAGGTCATCGAAATCGAGGAGAGTAAGACATGCCAGGGGTGCATACACAAACTGCGGCTTTGGGGAGTGGAATATTGCGCCAAGGAGCAAACGAAGCCGGGAGCGCGGTACATGCGCCGGTGTGTGTTCTACGATGAGGGGAGGTCCGAGGAATGAGCGTTCCCAAATGGGTAGAAAGCGAAATCAGGAACTGGGCGCGGTGGTGCCATGCAGGTTCCCTCCCACATCCGATCCCGCCGGATCATTGTCAGTCGATCGAGTGCCGCTATGTGGGGAGCGAAGCGCTTTGCGAGCCGGATGAGAAGCTTGAGCCTATTTTCGAAGAGCGGGCCCAGGTCGTACAGCGTGTATATGACGCAATGCCCTATATCGAGCGCAAGGTGATGCAGGCCGAATATCTCTCGCCGTGGAGGTATGACCGGATCCACAAGGGGGTGGCCGGGGCCGCGCGAAAGATTGGGGTCTCTATTTCCGGCTACGAGAGCGTGCTGGCGGCTGGGCAAAAAAAGGTGAGGAGGGCGTTCTCTTGAAATACTCGCGCGAAGTCATGGAGTGCATGGCACATCACCCTGGCCGTTGGTTTCCCATGAATGAGCTGGTTAATTACGTTCGAAGTCGAGCGCCTGGGCCAACGCGCTCTGCCGTTCATCGAGGCGTTTTGAGGGTGCTTCATGCTCTCCATGAGTGCGGCTCTATATCGATTCGCACACCTCGTTGTGATCGTGGGGCGGGCGCTCTGTATAAGTGGCGCGGCTAAAAGTGCGACACGCGGTCTTTGAAAAGCACGACAGGATGTGAGACATTTGTTCCGGGACAGTGCGTCTAACGAAACCCGCCAGGTGAAAGCCGGCGGGTTTTTTGTTTTCGGCGTTCTCATCAAGCCCGCAGACTGCCGGCGAGGCTGGCCAAGCGAGTCCAAGCGACGAACGGGTTGGCGGGTTTGATGAGGGTGATCGCGCAACCACAGCGTAGCCCGCCGTATGGAACCGAGGCGGCAGAAAGCAAGTATCGGTACCCCGGCGTCTAAGCGTTCCGCCATTTGCAAATAAGACGCAGCCGGAGTTGGGGCCGGCCATCCTCGATCCGTCTCCTCGCCGCTTCGAAAGAGCGGCATTGCCCGCCGCCGTTACTGGCGCGGGCTTTTTATTTTCTGAGTCCACATGGCACGCCCATCAAAGAACATCGCCGCCGACGCCTTGCCCGGCGAGATCGCATTTGTACGCTCTGCCATTTGGCATAACGGAAATCGTCGCGTCGCCGCCCTTATATCTGCTGCAACCACTGACACTGCGCTGCTGCCTGAGGGGGCGATCGCGTTGGTATCCGTCACAGCCTTCCCGCCGGGTGCGCCCTCGCGCATCCTCATCGATGTTCCGCTTTATGCACGGGCGCCCGCCGAAGGTGTGTTCCCGGCCGCTTGGCTGAAGCGTGGGTGAGACCGCAATGCTCAGTCTGAATGTGCGTGCGGATGTCAAAGGCATCACGGCCGACCTGTCACGGTATCTGGGCGAAGAGAAGAAGGCGGTCGTCCGAGCGCTGAACAAGACAGCGAATCAGGCAAGAACTGAGGCCTCGAAAGAGGTCCGAGCCGTTGGCTACAACATTAAGGCGAGCGCGATCAAGAAATCGTTTGCCATAAAGCGCGCCTCTGCCGGCAACTTGGTTGTCACACTCAAGGCGACGGGACGGCCGATTGGTTTGATCAACTACGGCGCGCGGCAAGGTGGCGGCGGCGTGAGCGTGCAGGTTAAGTCGGGTCGTAAGGTCTTGAAACACGCGTTCATTGCGAGTATGCCCAACGGGCACCGAGGCGTGTTCGAGCGGACTGGCAAGGGGCACAAGAAGGTGGTGCGCAACGGCAAGGTCATGCGATCGGGCTTGCCGATCAAAGAGCTATTTGGGCCGTCGATTCCACAGTCGCTCGCAAATGATGCCGTCGAGAAAGCCGTCATGGCGAAGATCCGGCAGAAGTTTCCGCAGATTCTCAAGCACGAACTGGCCTTCGCGGCCAGCCGCCGGCGTTGAACCGTTCAACAATTATTCCGAGCTGCAAAACTGGGCACTTTTTTCTTTACGCGATGGCGCAGATCAAGTTGACGGGGAAGTACGCGATTGGGTTGCATGCCTACGCGATAGTTGATGACGACATGCTCGACTATCTATCGCAATGGCGATGGAAGGCGAAACCCAACGGCAGCAAAAACAACGTCTATGCCGTTCGAAACGTGCGTGTTGGTGGCCGGTGCGTGACATTGCGTATGCATCGGGTTGTGGCGGGACTGGATGCGTCGAATCCGCTTGATGTGGATCATGACAATCACAACTCACTAGATAACCGTCGCGCAAATCTCATTCCGTCGACGCGGAGCCGAAACATCGCGAACGCCCGGCGAGTCGTCCAGCGTGGAGTGTGTTGTCGGTGCGGGGGCGAGTGCACGCGGACTGTTAGCGCATGCGTGAAAGGTGGCCCCATGGCCTGCTCCGCATGCCGACCGGCTGGGCACCGGACATCCCGGTCGGCGGTCAAAAATGTCGCGGGTCCTTATCCCGAAGACGTGCAGGGCGGGAGCGAAGACTCGCGAATTTCGCCCAGCGCTGAGTTTTGAAATTTGGGTAACAGGTAACAGATCCATACATGAATCAAAGCGAGTTCGCGGCACTCCACGGGGTCAGTCGAAAGACGGTCACAAAGTGGAAGGAGCGCGGCTGGCTTGTGTTTGCGGGCGATGACATCGACGTCGACCAGTCGAACGCACTTCTGAAAAGGTATCGCCGTGATGGGATTCCTGCTGTTACCCAAACTGTTACCCAAGCGCCAAAGGGTAACAAGCGAAAGACTGTTACCCAAGCCGCGTCAGAAGTAACGCTTGAAGCTGGTGAGAGCGCTGGCGAAGCCGCGAATCGGATTCTCTCGGGCAACGTAGAGCTGCTCGATTTCGATGATGCGCGCTGCTTCAAAGAAAACTATCTCGGGCTGATGGCTCAGCTTGAGTACGAACGAAAGTCTGGCTCCCTCGTCGAGCTGGATACCGCAACAGCAATCCTCTTCGAGGAGTTCCGGGCGCAGCGCGATGCGTGGCTTAACTGGCCGACCAGGGTGGGGCCGATATTGGCAGCCGATCTGGGCGTCGAGGCCGACCGAGTTGTCGAGGCCCTAACTGCGCATGTCCATAAGCAAATCGCCCAACTTGGCGAGCCTGAAGCCAATTTCTCCGAAAGGGAAGGCTGAAAGGCTACGCGCGTCTGTTCGGCGCGCGTGGACACCTCCACCTCGCATTAGTGTGCCGGCTTGGGCCGACAAGTATCGCAAGCTCGCGAAGGAAGCAGGAAGTACGTCCGGAAACTGGGAGACGGCTACCGTCGAGATCGCTCGCGGACCGATGCTTGCGGTGACTGAGCCCGGTGTCCATGTCGTCACGACGATGGTGAGTACGCAGTTACTTAAGACAGCGTTGCTCGAAAACGTGTTCGGCTACTTTGCTCATCTCGATCCTTGCCCAATTTTGCTGCTGCAACCGAAGGAGGATGCAGCCGAGCAGTTCAGCAAAGAGCGAATCAGCCCTCTGATCCGCGTGACGCCAGCGCTGCGCGAACTGGTGGGGACGAGCAAAACGCGCAATGCCGATGAGACGCTGCTGTTCAAGGCGTTCCCCGGCGGGTTTCTGGCGCTCGCGGGCGCTGGCAGCCCTGATAACCTCGCCCGTCGTCCGGTGCGCGTCATCCTCGCTGACGAGGTCGACAAGTATCCGGTGACGCGTGAAGGAGAGCCGATCGCATTGGCAGAAGAGCGGACGGCGACATTTGGCGTCAACTGGCTTTCGATCCGCGCATGCTCGCCGACGATTGAGGACGAAAGCCGGATTGAAGCGAGCTATAAGGAATCGGATCAGCGGCGTGCCTCCCTCGCGTGTCCCCACTGCGGGCACCGCATGTTTCCTGACTTCTTTAAGCACGTCGATTGGGACAAGCGCCGTGACGATAACGGCGATGTAGTGGAGCATTTCCCGAAGACGGCGAGGATCTCATGCGAGTCATGTGGCCAGATCTGGTCTGAAGGTGACCGCCTGCGTGCGCTCCAGACGGCCCGTTGGCATCAGACGAAGCCGTTCGAGTGCTGCGGTTCTCGCCATGTCCCGCTCGATGATTACGAGCGTGCGTGGCGCGGACCGGAAGACTCACGTGAGACGACGGTCGACGCAGCGATCGCCCAAGTTTGGGATTGGTGGGAGAGTGACCGCCATGCGGTGTATCGCGCCAAGTGCCCTGAGTGTGGCGAATGGAAGGTCGACAATGAGCACGCCGGATTTCAAGCGAGCAAGCTCTACAGCCCGTGGCAAAAGGACAAGCCATCCGACATTGCGGCGAAGTGGCTGAAAGCCGAAGGCGACGAAGAAAAGAAGCAGACCTGGTGGAACACGCAGGCCGGCATGCCATATCGCCCGAACTCGGGCAAGGTGTTGCGCCTTGAGGCGCTCGTCGCACGCGGCGAACGCTGGGCAGCCCAAGTCCCGGACGGCGTAGCGGTTATCACCGTGGGTATTGACGTACAGGACTATCGATTTGAAATCGAAGTTGTTGGCTGGGGCAGAAACGAGGAAAGCTGGTCGATCGACTACGAAGTCATCGAGGGTGATCTCGAAACCCCGGGGCCGTGGGAGCAACTCGATGCGTATCTCGATCAGATCTGGCATCGAGCAGACGGGCGACCTTTTGAAGCGATGGCGGCTTGCATCGACTCTGGTGGCCATCACACGCAGAAGGTCTACGAATTCTCTAAGGCCCGGCTAGGCAGAAAGATCTGGGCCATCAAGGGGGAGTCGGCCGTAAGCGGCAAGCGCAACCCGGTTTGGCCGGTTAAGAAGCCATCCCGACGCACGAAGGCATCGTTCCGGCCGGTAATCCTTGGGGTCAATACAGCAAAGGACACAGTACGCAATCGACTCCACATTGAAGAGCCTGGGCCTGGCTTCATGCACTTCCCCAACGATCGAGACATCGGCTACTTCGAGCAACTCACGTCGGAGCGATCGGTGGTGAAGGTGTCGGGGGGGCAGAAGTATCGGGTGTGGGAGTTGCCGTCTGGGCGAGCGAATGAAGCGCTCGATTGCCGCGTGTACGCCTACGGCGCGCTCTGTGGCTTGACGCACCTCGGTTTGAAGCTGAATCGCCGCGCAGACATGGTTGCGCAACCGCTTGACGATACGGCCTTACCGCCGGTGTCGGCGCCGTGGCCCGCTTCCGCGCAGTCGATTCAGGCGCCAGTCGCGTCAATCGATACTGAACCACCCCGTAGGAAGCTTACGGGGCGACTAGCTTAGGGATGAAATGGCTATCACGGACGGAATGAGCACTGCGGACATGCAGTCGAGGCTGGCCGCCCTGCAAGCGGCCTACTTTGATCTCTCATCAGGCTCGAAGATTGTGACGGCCACTTACAACCAGGGTGACGGAACGAAGTCGGTCACTTATCAGCAGGCCGACTTGACGGCGATGTACCGGAGCATCCTGATGCTGCAAAAGGCACTCGGGATCATTACTCACTATCCACACGCGCGAAGACCTTACTTCTAATGCCATCACTCATCGTCGATACATCGGGCAAGCCCTTCGGGGATTTGCCTAGTGGCAGTCGCGCGCGGGCAGATAGTGGATGGGGTGGGCCCGGAGTTACACAACCGCCGTACTCAAGCCTATTTCCTTACGAAGCGTCGAATGTACAAACGCAGGAGATGGGACAGTGGTTTCCGCAGATCCGCTCCCCGGATTCGGAGATCAACCAGCATCGAGATCGGATGGTCTCGCGTTCGCGAGATCTGGCGCGCAACGATGGCTGGGCACACGGCGGTATCAGCCGCATCCTCGACAATACTGTCGGCGCGCACCTGCGCCTGTCATCGAGCCCCGATTGGCGGCTTCTTCGCCGCTTTAATAAGGGCTTCGACGCACAGTGGGCCGACGAGTTTGGCAAAGCGGTTGAGGCTTTGTGGCGCGGGTATTCGGAGGATTTGGGCCACTACAACGATCTGACGCGCCAACTTACCGTCTCGCAACAGATGCGACTCGGATTGCGGCATAAGTTGGTCGATGGCGAGGATCTCGTCGTTGCCTATTGGAAGCCCGAGCGCGTAGGACGCGGCGGCGCTCAATACGCAACGACGTTTTTGGTTGTGGATCCGGATCGCCTCTCGAATCCGTATCAAATGGTCGATACCAAGTATATGCGTGGTGGCGTGGAGATCGATGACGACGGAGTCCCGGTCGCTTACCACATCCGAAAGGCCCATCAAAACGACTGGTACAACGCTGCCGAGTCGATGGTTTGGGAGCGGGTCGTGCGTGAGGACGAGGATGGCTGGCGTCGTGTAATTCACGACTTCGAGCGTGATCGTGCCGGACAGAATCGAGGCATCGGCGTGTTCACGCCGGTCTTGGCTCACATGAAGATGTTGGCACGGTACTACGGAGTAGAGCTTCAGGCCGCCACAGTTGCGACGATCTTCGGGACATACGTGACCAGTCCGTACGATCCGGCAATGATCGAGGCGGCGATGGATTCCGCTCGTGGTGATCAGGAAATGGGGTTCTATCAGGACCTCCGCGCCGAATGGGCAAAGGATCGCCCGGCAATGCTCAATGGAGTACGAGTCCCGACTCTCGCGCCTGGTGAAGAAATCAAACAGGTTGCGGCTGCCCATCCTCACGATGGATTTGAGGATTTCGCGCATGAGATGCTCCGATCCGTCGCGGCGGCGCTCGGAGTCTCGGCTGAGCAAATTACGCAAGACTGGAGTAAGACCAACTATTCGAGCGCTCGCGCGGCGCTTCTTGAAAGTTGGAAAACGCTTAGCCGCCGCAACGCCGAGTTCAAGATTGGGACGGCCACTCCGATGTTTGCGGCATGGCTTCGTGAGCCTATGGAGCGCGGTGATCTCGATGATGTCCTGCCGCGCAACGCGCCCGAATTCGTCGAGGCGGCAACAGCATATGCACGTTGCGACTGGCTTGGTGTGGCGCGCGGCTGGGTCGATCCGGTCAAGGAGAAGCAGGGCGCAGTTCTCGGGATGGACGCTGGTCTGTCGACTCTTAAGCGAGAGTGTGCGGAGCAGGGTTTGGACTGGGAGGAGGTGCTCGCGCAACGGGCGCTGGAAATCTCAGCGATGGAGCGACTCGGTATTCCGCTTCCGAAGTGGACCGGCGCCTCACCTGCGGAGCAAGTGGCAACACCTGAAGAGGCACCCGAACCACAATGAAGAGCTACCCATTTGCAGCGGCACGGATTTTTGATGTTCCACTCGCTATTCATCCTGCGAAGGGGCAGGTGATCGCCAAGGCGCTCGCTAGCCGGTTCGGCATTTCCGATGTTGAGTTTGCCGGAGGCGCTCCGACGGTTGTCACGCCGATGGCGTATGACGAGTGGGACGACGGCCCGAGTGGTTCGAGTGATGAGACGCCGTATGACCTCCATGAGGGCGTTGCGATTATCGACGTCTCGGGCACGCTTGTGCAGAAAAGCAGCAATCTACGGCCATATTCGGGAATGCTCGGCTACAACGCGATTCGGCACAACTTCATCGACGCGCTGAACGATAAGAAGGTGCGAGCGATTGCGCTTTCGATTGACTCTCCCGGCGGAGAGGTAGCGGGCTGCTTTGATTTGGCTGATTTGATATATGAGTCGCGCCGCGTTAAGCCGACGCTCGCTATCCTGAGCGAGTCGGCGTTCAGCGCGGCATATGCACTTGCCAGTGCATGCGAGCAGATCACCGTCCCTCGCACGGGGGGAACCGGTTCTGTCGGCGTGATTTGCATGCACATCGATCAATCCAAAGCAATCGATCGAGCGGGTCTGGCCGTCACCATCATCAAGTATGGCGATCGCAAGGCCGACGGGAATCAATTCAATCCTCTGACAAAAGAGGCGCTGGAGCGATTCCAGTCCGACGTTGACGAAATGGGTGAGTTGTTCGTCGCCACTGTAGCCCGCAACCGTAATTTGCCAGTGGAAACCGTTCGGAAAACGCAGGCAACAACATTCTTAGGCGCCGCCGGCGTCGAGATCGGCTTCGCTGATGCCGTAATGGCACCGGATGAGGCATTGCGCTCCCTGCTCGCCGAGCTGGGCTAACACTTCCCAAACCCAAGAGGTTACAGGTATGACTATTCTCTCCCTCGCGGCGCGCCGGCTTTCGTTCGCCCATCTCGCCGGCTTTGCGACTCGCGGCGCGCGCGCTGAAGACGACAAACCCGAAGACGAAGACACAAAGCAGGGCCGTCGCGCCGATGACGACAGCCCGGAAGAGCAGGACCGCGACGACGGTAATGGCTCGAAAGGCAAGAAGGGAAAGCGAGCCGAAGACCGTAACGATGACCCGGATGCCGAAGACGACGAAATGGACGATTCCAGCAAAGGGAAGAAGGGTAAGCGTGCCGACGATGACGCAGACCCTGAGGCAGAAGACGATGACGACACCGATCCCGACGCCGAAGATGACGACGGTGAAATGCGGGGCAAGAGCGCCGTTGCTCGCGCTCGCTTGCGTGAACAGGCTCGCTGTGCCGCCATCATGGGTTCGAAGGCAGCGGGCCGAAACGTCGAATTGGCCGCGAATCTCGCTTTCAAAACGCGTATGACGCGACAGGAAGCGTTGGCGGTGTTGCGCAGTTCACCTGCCGCAAGTACGGCGAATCATTCGCGCGCGGCGCGGAATCCGAATCTCGGCGCAGGCGGCGAAATGCAACGCAGTTCCGCGCATGCCACCAGTTCCGGGTGGGAGCGTGCATTTTCGAAGGTCACGGGCAAGCGCGCGTAACCAATTCATCTTCTCAAAGGGTCTCTGATCATGAGTTACGTTTCTCGCTCGCCTCTTGTCGAGGCATGGCATCCCGGCGGCTTCCTGGTCTCGCAACCGCGTGGCCACCGTCATATCGATCGCGGCACCTTTTCTGGTGCTGTCAAAGTGCTTCCCGGCACCGTCATGGGCAAACAGACAGTCGGCACCGTGGCCACCGCAGCGGCGCTGGGAACGAATACCGGCAATGGCACGTTCGGGGCAATCACGGTTGGCGCTGCCACGGCAGGCGCCTACACGGTCGAATTCGACGATGCGACCCACTTCGTGGTCTCCGATCCGACAGGAAAAGAGGTCGGCCACGGCACGGCAGGCGCGGCTTTCAACGCCGGTGGCCTCGGCTTCACCATTACAGCCGGTGGCACGGCGTTTGCGCCGGGTGACAGCTTCACGGTTACCGTGGCCGCAGGCGCTGGCAAGTGGGTTCCTTGCACGAAGACGGCTACGGACGGTTCGCAAGTTGCTGCTGGCATTTCTTTCGGCTTGGTCGATGCGACGCTCAACGACACGCCGGGGGCTCTGGTAGTGCGCGACTGTGAAGTGAACAGCTCAGAGCTGGTTTGGGATGCGTCGATGGATGCGCCTGCCCAAGCGGCGGCGCTCGCTCAGCTTCTCACGCTGAAGATCATCCCGCGCTAACCCCAAAACCTCGACACGAACAGACAGGCCGCCTCCGGGCGGCTTTTTCATTTGCGAAGGAGCCGTTCAGATGGCATCTCTTGATATTTTCAACCAGGACCCGTTCTCCACGGTCACGCTGACCGCTGCGGTCGACAAGTATCCGTATCAGCCGCAAGCGCTTGGCGAACTCGAAATCTTCGAGGACGATCCGATTCGCACGACCGCCCTCGTTGTCGAGCAACGGCAGGGCCAACTGGTCGTGATCCCGCTGAGTGAGCGCGGCGAAGAAGGCACGCAACGCACGACCGAGAAGCGTCAGGCGCGCTACTTTGACGTTCCGCGCCTGCGCCACTCGGACACGATCTACGCCAATGAGCTTCAGAACATTCGTGCCTTTGGCACGGAGTCGGAACTGATGCAGGTGCAGGACGAAGTTGCCCGCCGCCTAGCTGGCCCGACCGGTTTGCTGAAGAACATCGAGTACACCTGGGAGTACCAACGCCTTGCGGCTGTGCAAGGGTTGTTCACCGATGCCGACGGCACTGTGCGCTACAACTGGTTTCAGGAGTTTGGCATTACCCCGGCACCGGAGATTGCTTTCAATCTCGCTGCCGCAGCGCCGAATACTCTCCGCCCGCTCTGCAATCAGATTACACGGGCGATGGCACGAAAGGCGCAGGGCGCGTTCACGCCGTCGACTAAGGTGTTCGCGCTGTGCGGCGATGCGTTCTATGACCAGTTTGTGAATCACCCGGACGTGATTCGCACCTTCGTGAACTGGAGCGACGCACTGGAAATTCGCGGCGGCAGCGCCGGCGGCGCGTTCTCGGCCTTTGAGTTCGGCGGCATCAAGTGGCTGAACTACCGCGGGTCGGACGATAACGCGACCATCAAGATCCCGGACGACAAGGTCAAGTTCTTCCCCGTCGGTGCGCCGGGCGTGTTCCGCCGTGCACTGGCACCGGGTGAATCGTTCCAATGGGTCAACACCCCGGGCAAACCGGTGTACGTGGTGCCGATCATGGATCGGGACCGCAACGAGTGGTGGAAGATGGAAGTGAGTTCATACCCGCTTCACATCTGCACCCGTCCGGAAGTTCTGTTCAGCGGCCGTTCGGAGGCTTAAATGCCCGTTGACTGGGACGCCGACGTTCTCGGTCCCTTGGTTGGCGTGTTCGGCGAGCCGGTGCAATATCGGCCGCGCGCCGGCGCGCCGTTGACGATCAATGGGGTGTTCGATGACGCGTACCAGAAGGAAATGCTCTTCTCGGACGCATCCGTCGAGATGACAACCGTTCAGGCTGTTCTTGGCGTTCAGTTGTCGCAGTTTGGCGTGCCGCCAGCCCAGAACGATCAGTTGACGATTGTTCGCACCGGCGGCGCTTACGTCGTGAAAGATGTTCGAGTCGACAGTCACGGCGGCGCCAAACTGATTCTGAGCAAGATGGGGGCGCAGTGACTACTTCGGCAGACATTCGCACCAAGTTCGTCGAGGCTCTCAAGGGCGCGACCGATGCGGGGGATTCCGTTTTCTCCCCGTTCGACTGGCCGACGATGGGCGACGCATATCCATGCGTTTTGGTACGTGCCCCAAAGGAGCGGAAGGAGTCGCAAGGGCCATTTCAGCCGGGATACGACGTCTACGCGACCCTACAGGTCGTAGCACGGACCACCTCGCCCGCTCAGGTTGGAGATGAGGGTTCGGCCGTTGCTCTGGCCGCGGCTGAGCGACTCAAGGCGCAGATCGAGGTTGCGCTGATTAACAACCCGCTCATCTGGAACGACTCGCAAGGTGGTTCGCTCATCGAGCAATTCGCTTCTATTGACTCGGAGATATCCACCTCATCCGATGGCGACATGCCCATGGCTGAGCTGGTCATGCATATCGAGGTCAAGTTCTACCAGGGGCCGGAAGACTTCTTTCCGATTCCGGCGGTGGCGATCGACGAAGTTCAAATCGCCGTATCGGTCCCGGACGGCACGCCGCAACCCGGCATCATCATTCATCCACAACTCTGAGGAGCGGCGATGTTCATCAAGCCGGCACCTGGGATCAAGCTACGCGATCCCGAAACGAAGCAATTCGTCCCCGAATCCGGACAGGAAGTCGGGGAGTTTGACCTGTATTGGGTGCGCCGTATCAACGACGGCGATGCAATCAGGGTTTCAGAAGTACTACCCGATGCGCCGTCCGGAAAGCCGGGGAAGAGCGCATAAAACACCTCAATGAATTGAACAATCAACCCGCTTCGGCGGGTTTTTTGTTTTGGAGAACGCCAAGTGACTGTTCCCTTCAAAACCATTCCGCAGAATCTGCGGGTTCCTCTGTTCCATGCCGAACTCGACAACAGCCAGGCAAACAGCGGTGCATCGACGCAGCGTGCGTTGGTCATCGGGCAGATCACATCGGCCGGGACTGGGACGCCGGGCGTTCCGCAAATTTCACAGGGTGCAACCGAGGCAAAGTCGGTGGGCGGTGCCGGTTCGATGCTCGCGCTTATGACCGCGGCGTACCGTCAATCTGACCCGTTTGGCGAGGTCTGGTATCTGCCCTTGGCCGACGACGCCAGCGCCGTGGCCGCTACGGGGAGCATTGCGGTATCGGCGCCCGCTACGGCCACTGGTGTGATCTACCTGTACATCGCGGCCGTAAAAGGTGTTCCGCCAGTGACCGTCACCGTCACGTCGACTCAGACGACGGCGCAGATTGCTACCGCCATTGCGGCGGCGATTAATGCCCAGTCTGACCTTCCCGTAACTGCGGCTGCAGCAACGTCGACAGTGACGGTGACCGCAAAGAACAAAGGTCTTGCCGGCAACGACATCGACATTCGGATCAACTACCGAGGTGCCGCAAGTGGCGAGACGCTACCGGCAGGGCTTGCGTTGACGATCACACCGATGGCCGGCGGCGCCGTTAATCCGGCCCTGACGACGGCATTCGCGAACTTGCTAGACCAAGAGTTCGATTTCATCGCGTTCCCGTACACGGATGCGAACTCGCTGGATGCCATGAAGGCATTCCTGAGTTCGACGACGGGCCGATGGAGTTGGAGCAAGCAGATCTACGGCCACGCGTTCGCGGGATATCGAGGGACCCTTGG
Organism: Pandoraea apista; assembly: GCF_001465595.2. Classification (NCBI taxonomy): domain Bacteria; kingdom Pseudomonadati; phylum Pseudomonadota; class Betaproteobacteria; order Burkholderiales; family Burkholderiaceae; genus Pandoraea; species Pandoraea apista. The sequence goes on from NZ_CP013481.2 coordinate 2,025,315, forward strand.
CGCTCTCACGACGTTCGGCAATACCCGAAACGACGAGCACGTATCGGTCATGGGGTTCAACGATTCTCCGACGCCGGCATGGATCCTTGCTGCCGACCTGGCCGGCACCGTGGCGACATCGGTCCGCGCGGATCCGGCTCGACCGGTACAGACGTTGGCGCTGTCGAGCTTCCTTGCCCCGCCGCTGGCGTCGCGCTTTGCGCTAGGCGATCGAAACACCTTGCTGTGGGACGGCATTTCGACGTTCACCGTCGCAAGCGATGGCACGGTTGCCATTGAGAACCTGATCACCACCTACCAACAGAATAGCTTCGGCCAGCCGGACGACAGCTATCTGGAAGTGGAAACGCTGTTCACGCTGGCCTATGTACTGCGAGCTCTGCGTTCCGTGGTGACAAGCAAGTACTCGCGCATGAAGCTTGCGGCAGATGGCACGCGATTTGCCCCCGGCTCGTCGATTGTGACGCCGGCCATCATCAAGGCCGATCTGATCGCTCAGTACCAACAGCTCGAGTATGACGGCTTCGTGCAGCAGAGTGCTGTGTTTGCGCAGGGGCTCATCGTCCAGCAGAACAGCACGAATCCGAACCGCGTGGACGTGATCTACCCGGCGGTGTTGATCGCGCAGTTGCGCGTGTTCGCATTGCTCATGCAGTTCCGCTTGAGCTAACACGATCGATTCCAGGCGCCTTCGGGGCGCCTTTTTCTTTTTCTGGAGATTCCTCATGGCAGGTAATCCGAATCGCCTCGCCGGCACAGCAAGCATCACTGTCGATGGAACGAATTACCTGCTGGTTGGGGACTTCGAATACAACCCGTCGTCGAAGACGCGGGAAACGCTTTCGGGTCAAGACGGAGTTCACGGATTTAGCGAGAAACCGCGGCCCGGCTCGATCTCTGCCAGCCTGCGCGACGCAGGCAACCTCACGGTTGCCGACCTGAATGCGATGGACAACGTAACGGTCGTTGCCCAACTCGCGAACGGCAAGACGATCATCGGCCGAAACATGTGGACGGTTGAGGATCAGACGGCCAAAGCGACGGATGCAACGATCGAAGTGAAGTGGGAAGGTCCCCAAGTTTCTGAAACCACGAGTTGAACATGAGCCAACCTGACGAAAAGACCATCAAGCTTCGCAAGCCTGTAAAGCTCGGTAGCGGCGAGAGTGAAGTCATCTACGACAAGCTCGACCTGCGCGAGCCGACTGCTGGCGAACTCGACAAAGCCACGACAACCGGCGGCTCGAACATCGGCATCGGGATCATGCTGATTCACCTTGTTTCCGGCCTTCCAAAGTCGGCCGTCGAAAAGCTCAGTCAACGTGATTTCACGGAGGCGAACGAGTATCTCGCGGGTTTTACCGACGATGGCCCGACGGAGTCGCCGACGTAATCGCCGACGTCACATATTTTTTCCGTTGGAGCCCGCTCGACGCGGAGCGCCTATCGCTTTCAAAGCTGGCTTGGTGGAGAGACCAGGCTAAACGCATTCGACAAACCATGAAGGAGGTCTGATGGCGGGCAATGCGTATCAGATCACCATCACGGCTGCCGACAGGGCGTCGGCGGTGGCGAAGAAGATTGAAGCGTCGATGCAGCGGATCACGAAGCCGATTGATCGGGTGACTGCGTCATCCAAAAAGATGAATGACGCTGCCGCGTCGCTTCGCAAGCCATTCGCCGATGTCGGCCGCTCGCTCAAGGCATTGGGCGACGAAACCGGTGTGACGAAGGTTGCGCGCGGTATCCGTCGTATCGGTTATGCCGCCGCTGATGCGGGCCGTAGCCTTCTGGGAATTGTTGCGCCGCTCGCAGGCATCGCAGGACTCGGCTCGATCGCAGGGATTGCCCTGATGACGAACGAGTGGGGCAAGATGGGCGCAGAGGTTTTGAAGACGTCTTCGGCCATCGGCGTCTCGACTGCAGACCTGCAGGCCTACCGAGGAGCGGCGAAGCTCGCTGGTTTGTCGGCAGATGAGATGACTGGTTCGCTCAAGTCGCTCGGCAAGACCATCGAAGACGCTACCTACGGCCGAAATCAGGACGCTTTCGTGATGATGCAGAAGTTCGGCATCAGCCTTCATCGTACGAAAGACGGCGCTGTGGACGCCACTCGCGCGCTCAAGGACGTCGCGAACGCGATCGTGAAGCAGAAAGGCAACGTCCAGACACAGGCGTTGATTGCTGACGTGTTCGGCGTCGGATCGTTGCTACCCATGCTCCAGAAGGGCGAGTCTGGAATCGATGCGTTCGTTAAGAAAGCGAAGGACATGGGGCTCGTCCTGAGTGACGAACAACTGAAGCGGGCGGCTGCGTACAACGAGCAGATGATCCAGCTTGAGGCCTCCGGCACGAAGCTCAAGTACTCGTTCGGCGAGGCCATGGCGCCGGCTCTGGAGCGGACTATTGCGGTCGTCCAGCGCCTGGTGGATCAGTACGGCGCTGTTGCCGCAACTAAGGTCGCGGAGTACGTCGAACGCTTTGCCAAATGGCTAGAGCAGGTCGATTGGGAAAAAACAGCCAAACAGGTATCAGACTTTGTTGATGCGATAGGCGGTGTGAAGGGTGTCGCGGTCGCGCTTGCGGCCATCACATTCGCCGCCCCGATCGCGGGCATCGTCTCGATAATCGGCAATCTCACTTCGCTTGCGACGGTCGCCGTGCCGGGGGCAGTCGCAGCGCTTGGAACTCTCGGGGCCGCCGGTGTTGCGGCATGGGGCGCCCTGAAAATTGCCAAGGCGGCGGGCCTTCCCGATACGAATTCCGCAAAAGGCGCGAGCGATGTAGCTGCCGGAAACTGGTGGGCCGCGTCTGCCAGCCTACCGGCTATGAGTTTTCTGGGGGCCGGGTGGGATCGCCTTACTGGCAAGTCGAATGCAGACATCGCCGCAGGCCTTCGAATTCAGTCGGGCGCAGGGAAATCGAGTGCTGAATCAGACGCACTCTTTTCACGGCTCGAGACACAGTACGGCCTGCCCAAGGGGCTGCTAGATAGCGTATGGGCGCAGGAGTCGGGCCGCGGCACGAACATGCTCTCGTCCGCAGGCGCGAAGGGGCACTTCCAGTTCATGGATGCGACGGCCAAGCAATACGGGCTCGATGATCCAAATGACCTGTCGAAGTCTGCCACGGCCGCAGCTCAGATGTACCGGGATCTGCTTAAGCAAAACGGCGGAGATCTCAGCAAGGCCCTTGCGGGGTACAACTGGGGCCAAGGCAACGTGCAGCGCAAGGGCTTGGAGAACGCTCCCAAGGAGACCCGCAACTACGTGGAGCAAGTGCAGGCGCGGATGGGCGGCACGGGACTGTATAGCAACTCGCCGCGCATTGCCGCCGCCAACCTGCCGGGACAGTCACCGTCGCCTGTGTCGGCCGACGGTGGGCGTGTCCACGTCGATGTTGTGATTCATCAGGATGGCCGGCCAGCCTCGGCGAAGGTGCGGTCTCAAGGTAACGTGACCGGGACGGCTAGCGTCGGCAATCGAGCAATCGGGGAGATGGCGTGAGCGTAGCTGACGTGGTGAACGTTGCGGGCAGCATTGGTGGGATTGCCTCGGCCGCTAAGGGTATTGCGTCATCGGCGCAAAGCTTGATGAGCCTGTTCGGCAGTGGGGACTATGCGGACAAGCTCCGGAAGGCAAGCTACAACGGGGTACCGTTCGCTGTTCTGTCTGAGAGCGGCGTCTTTGGCCGCAACGTCGTCGTCCACTCTTACCCGAAGAAGGAAACGAGGCCATGGATTGAAGACAACGGGCTGAAGACGAATGTCCTTCAGGTGACAGGGTTTTTAGTCGAAAACAGCCTGATCTACGGCGGTGGCGACGTCACAACCCAGAAGATCAATCTGCTGAACGTGATTCGCGGTGGATCCGTAGGCAATACGAAGCCGCCCGGCATCGGCAAACTGGTCCATCCGACTTGGGGCGAGATCAAGGCGAATTGCACCGAGGCCGAGATTGGCACGTCCTGGGATCGCGGCCGCGTTGTCGAGTTGCGACTGACGTTCATTCTCGGCGGCGATCGGTTGTATCCGAGCGCGCAGTCTGCGACGAAAGACGCTGTGAGTGGTGCGGCTTCGGGCTTGACGGCTTCGTCGCTGCTGAGCTTCGTCAGCCGAACGCTCGATGCGATCAAAGCGGGTGTCGCGGTCATTCGCACAGCCGTTGGCGTTGCCGTTGCGTTCTATCAAGCTGTGAACGGTTTGGTGCATAGCGTACGTCGATTCTTCAATTCGATTTCCACGTTGTCCGGAAACTTCGGCCGCCTCTTCGGCGGCAGCAATACGGGGTACGCTGGGGCCAACGGGAAAGCCCCCAAGACGGCCACGGTCGCGAGTCTCCTTGCGCAGGATACGCAGAACGTCGCAAACGTCGCTGTCGCCGGGGCGGCGCTATCAACCGCTGCCGTAAGCGCAGGGACGAATCCGGCAGGATTTAGCGCCGCTGCGCAGGCACTAATGTCGGCGACCGCGAACACGGCTGCCTCGCCGGCGGACGCAATCAGGTTGCTTACGCCGCTGGCGAAATACACGCCCCCGTCAGTGGCGTCGGGCTCACCAATTGCGGCTGCCCAAGCAGTAATGAGCAGTGCAGCGGGCGATTTGCTGCGCCGTTCTGCGATCGCTCAGGTTGCGACGAGTTCGACGGCGTATCAGCCGGCCTCGGCCGACGATGCCATTGGTGTCCGGGACACCGTCGTTGCGCTGATCGACGCCGAAATTCAAGTCGCGGCCGATCAGGGCGAGGACGACGTCTATGCGTCGCTGCGAACGCTTCGACAAGCAGTGGTGACCGACTTCGACAGTCGGGGGCAGGGACTGGCGGCAGTAACGACGTTCCAGTTCAGCGGGCCGATTCCCGCGTTGGCGCTGGCCAATCGTATCTATAGAGACGTCGGTCGGGAAGGTGAGTTGGTGAGCCAAGCAAATCCGGTTCATCCAGCATTTTTGCCGACGAGTTTCAAGGCGTTGGCCGAGTAGCAAACCGCAAAAGAGCGAAAGCCCCGGACTGTTAGCAGCAGCCGGGGCTTTCTGTGTTCAACCTGGATATCGTATACCGCCCAATGCGCCGGGCTATTTTTGCTTGCGGTACGAGTCGAAGTAGACCGTTGCATCGTCTGGGGCGTGTGACTTTGCCTCAAGCATGATTTGTCGCACTTCTTGCAGCGTCGCGCGCTCCGGCACGCGCACATACATCACGAACGGTGCGTTCGGGTCGGTACCCGCAGCGACGATCTTTGCGAGCGCCTCTTCGAATGACAGCTTGTACTTCTTCGCATAGTCGTCAATCTCCATCTTCGTAAAGTTGGAAATCTCTACGCGAGAAAGATCGGGGTCGTCAAGTTTTTCCCATTGGACCTGGGAAAACGATTTTTGGATGCGATCGATCAGCTCCGAGTTCAGAGAGCGGTTGTTCGCTCGCGCAGATTCCTCCACCTGCTCCCGGAGCTCGGGCGGCATGCGGAACGGGTAAGGGGGGAGTTGGGATTTCTCGCTCATGTATCAATTATCGAACTAGAGTCAGAAAGATTCAAAGAATCTAATTGACTCTGAGTCAATTAGAATCTAGGATGTGCTTGCCGGTAGTGTGCCGGTGTATACAAATTGGAGGTGCTGATGCGTGGCGCTCGCGCAATGCCGCAGGTGAATATCAGGATGCCGGAAGATTTGAAGAGAGAACTCGAACAGGATGCCGCAAAGAATTTCCGCAGCCTCACGGCAGAGATTCTGTCTCGACTCGTTGCGGGTCGATCAAAAGAAAACGCCCAACCGGCGGCAACCGGTCAGGCGTTGGTGACGCAGTGAACCCCTTGAGGAAGGAACACAGATCATGAACAAGAATAGCACTCAGGCCGTGAAACGCCAAATTTCGGTGCCGTTTCACGGAACGGACCTGTTGCTCGTCGAACACGATGGGCAGCCGTACACGCCGATGAAGCCGATTGTGGAAGGCATGGGGCTCGATTGGAAGAGCCAGCACGTCAAGATGAAGCAGCGATTCGGTTCAACTATGGTGGAAATCACCATAGTTGCTGGTGATGGGAAGCAACGTCTCATGTCTAGCCTCCCGGTCAAGAAACTTCCGGGCTGGCTTCACTCGATCAATGTCGGGAAAGTTCGCCCCGAGCTTCGTGAGCGCGTTGTTGAATACCAAGCCGAGTGCGACGACGTCCTTTGGAAATACTGGACCGAAGGTGTTGCCATCAACGAACGCATGGCGTTCGCGGTCAATCCGGATGATGTGCTGACGGGCGAACAGCAGGAGGTGCTTCGCTTGATGGTCAAGACTCACGTTGAGCGCCTGCCGAAGATGAAGCAGGGTGCGGCTGCAACGCGGGTCTGGTCGAAGCTGAAAGCCCACTTCAAGGTTGCATACCGGCAAATTCCGCAATCGGAATTCACGGAGGCTGTGAGCATCGTGACGCGAACTGCGGCCGAGTGGGAAGTGCTTGATGCTGAGCCGAAGGGCGAAGCAGACCTTATTGCGGTGATTGAGCAAATGGACGCTCTCGATGCGCTTCGCCAAATCCTGTCGGGTGATCGCTGGTTGCTCAGCTACGACGACGATCGTTGGCGCCTCAAACTCATCAGCCGAGACGCGTACATCCTCACGGAGAATCAGATCGTGGGGCTCATCCGTGAGCCTGGAATCATTTCCGAACGCCTGCTTCCGAGAATCATCGCGGTGGCAGCCGAGCGACTGACTCAGCTCAGTCCGTTCCGGATTGAAAGTCGGGCAGCGGCCTGATTCGGTTTCTCGGAACCCAGCCGCCAGCTTTTAGTTGAGCGGCTGGTAGATCTGCCGCATTTCCCCGTTCACGCATTTGATAGTCACCTTGCCTTGCTTCAGATAGAGCTTTCCATCTGGGGCGGCAAGTAGCTTGTTCGTCACAAAGGTCTGGGGGTAGTCGCATTTGGCCATGACGACTTTGCCCTTGTCGTCTAGGACAGGCTCTGCGGCCGATCGAAGCACCTTGAAATAGGATGCGCTACTCCGTTCGTTCGCAGTCGCAATTGGACGCCCGTAGATCAGGCCAAGGATCGGTTCCGTCTCTGATTTTGGTACGTACGTATCTGACCTATTGATTGCCTCAAACGCGTAACCCGCCTCAAGTCTAGTGCATGACTGTGGAAGCTGCCCATTCTGAGACGTGATTGCGGTGTGCAGGGCCTCAGCCGACTCGCATGCAATAGCGCCCTCGGACTTGATCTGATACACCGGTTCGGCGTGTGCACAGAGTGCAAATAGGCCGACGGAAAAAGCACCGATCTGTAATCTCATGATTCAGTATTCCGCATATGACGAACGACAATATTACACTTTCGATTGACGAGGCTCGGTTGTCCGGATGGACAAGGCTGCGCGTCACCAGAGGCATTGAGCGCTTTCCTGGAGACTTTGAGCTTGAGATGACTGAACTGTTTCCGGGGCAAGCGCAAGATGTAGTTGCTTCGCCTGGCGACAAATGTGTTTTGCAGATCGGCGGTGAGAGCATCATCACGGGCTACGTGGATCGCGTCGTGCCGAGTATCTCCGCCGAGTCACACGACATCCGCGTGACCGGTCGCGGTAAGTGCCAGGACCTTCTGGACTGCGCCGCCGTTTGGCCGAACGGGCAGATGAGCAACGTCAATGCGTACACGATGGCCAAGAAACTCGCCGCTGTCTACGACATTGATGTGAGTTGTGATGTGGAGGGGCTGTTGATGATCCCGCAGATCAACATCATCCCTGGCGAGTCCACGTATGAGGTCGTTGAGCGTACCTCGCGCTACAGTGCCCTGCTGGTCTACGAAGACCGAGGAGGCAACATGGTGCTTGCGCGCGCCGGCACAGAGGTGATGGCGAGTGGCGTTCAGGAGGGCATCAACATCGAGGCAGCAACCGCCGAGCGATCGATGGATCAGCGCTTCTCGCATGTAACGGCGTTGCTGACCGGCACGAACAATATGCAGGATCTGACGTCGATCACTGCCCCTCATTTCACAGCTACCGACCCTAACGTTCCTCGTCGCCGTGAGCGCGTCATCTTTGCTGAGGCTGGCGAACTTGGATGGGAAGTTGGCAAGCAGCGGGCACTGTGGGAGGTGGCTTGGAGGAGAGGCCGCGCAGAAGTAATTCATGTCACAGTCGACAATTGGCGTGATGTGGCGGGAAACCTGTGGGAGCCGAACAAGCTAATCGACGTGCTGATTCCTAGCCTGAAGGTATCTGGTGACCAAGCCGGCACCGTGCCGCAGCGCCTAATGATTGCCGAGGTGACCTATAGCCTCGACGAATCTGGAACCCATGCTCAATTGACGTTGATGCCGCCCGAGGCATTTGAGCCAAAGCCGATCTTGCTCTACCCGCAATACGGCGATCTCATTGGAACGGTACCCTTGCGATGACACGAGACCTTGATGTGGGGCCGGTACAGAGAGTAGTTCGCCGAGCGCTAACTGCATTTGCGCGCGCACTGATATCAGCGGTGAATGACTCTGGTGGGGTCCAGGTTGTACAGATTGCGCTCAGTTCGACGGAGGTGCGGGATGGATCGCCGCGCATCGCAGAGTTCGGCTTCTCTTCGAACCCGCCGGACGGTTCCGACGGCGTGGTTGCGTTCCTTGGTGGAGACCGTTCGAAGGGTATTGTCATTGGGACTTGTCACCAGGCGTCGCGCCCTCGCGACCTGAGCCCTGGCGAGTCGATCCTACACAGCCAGGACGGGAAGTCTGTCTATCTGACGGCGGACGGTGGGATCGTGGTCGAAGCTAAGGGGCAGCCTGTCGTGGTCAACAGTGCATCGGATGTCACCTGGAACTGCACCGGCAAGTTCAAGCTTGTGGCGCCGGCCGGTGTCGAGTTTGATACGCCGCTGGTGAAATCGAGTGGCGACATGCAAGACAACTTCGCGAGCAATCCCCACACGCTTGCGGATATGCGGCAGATTTCGAACGAGCATACGCACCCGGTCAAGGGCGTGCAGGGCGGTTCGTCGAGCGTAACGAGCGATCCGCCAAATCAACATCAGTGAACGCTGCCTATATTGACCCACAAGCCTCCCTCGCGGAGGCTTTTTTGTTTGGTGCGCATGGATACCTCAACCGTTTGGGACTCTGCTGCGAACCGCGGTGACTGGATTCTCGCCGGCGCAGCACTCGAGACGGGAAACGACGTCACAACGGCGCTCCTGATCAGTCTCTTTACCGATCGAATGGCGGATCTGGACGACATCATTCCCGACGGCACGACCGACCCGCGCGGCTGGTGGGGGGATGACGTCGCCGCCGGCCCGATCGGCTCTCGAATGTGGCTCATCTTCCGAGAGAAGCAGACCAAAGAAACGCTGCAGCGGGCATATGACTACATCGTAGAAGCCATCCAATGGATGATCGACGACAAGGTTGTGGCCCGTTTCGACATAAACGTCTCGTGGATCAAGCGGGGCCAGTTGGGCGCCCAGATCACGGCTTACAAGCAGGACGGCTCAATTGTGCCGAACACCTTCACATGGGCTTGGCAGGGGAATGACTGATGCCGTACCAACGACCCACACTAACTGAGCTTCAACAGCAGGTTGCATCCGACATCGCGTCCAATGTATCCGGTTCCGATCCGTTGCTTCGATTTGCAAACCTGAAGATCACTGGTCGAGTTCAAGCTGGCCTAGCGCACCTTCATTACGGATACATCGACTACATCGCCAAACAGGCGGTTCCGTGGACTTCCACAGGCGAGTATCTAGCGGGGTGGGGGGCGTTGCGCAACACGTTCCAGAAATCGCCCACCGCGGCGTCAGGAGTCGTCCCGTTCTCGGGGGTGCCGGGCACGGTGATTCCTGCGGGCTCGTCTGGCGCGCGGGGAGACGGGGTTACCTATACCTCGCAAGCGGATGCTGCCGTTCAGGCGAATGGAGTTGCCACCGTTTCTTTCGTCGCTGATCAGCTTGGTGCGGCAGGCAACTGCGATGCCGGAACTGTCGTCACGCTTGGAGTCGCCATTCCTGGGGTGCAAAGCAGCGGGGCTGCTGCTGCCGCATTCACCGGCGGGGCCGATGCCGAAGAGGAAGACGACTTCAGCGAGCGCGTGATGAGCGCCTATCAAGCGACGCCCCAAGGAGGCGCCGCCGGTGACTATTCGACGTGGGCGCTCGATGTGCCTGGCGTGACTCGCGCGTGGGTGGTTAGAAACGGCTTCGGTGCAGGCACCGTTGTTGTGTACGTGATGCTCGATGATGCCCAGGCGGCCCATGGCGGTTTCCCGCAAGGAGCCGACGGAGTGGCAACAGGGGAGCAGTCCAGGGGCGTCGTCGCGATGGGCGATCAGCTCACCGTAGCAAATGCGATCTTTCCGCTGCAGCCAGTGACTGCGCTTGTTTATGTCTGCTCGCCGATTGCCAATGCCATCAACTTCACGATCACGGGCCTGTCGGGGGCATCTGACGCGATTAAGTCCGCAATCTCGGCGGCTATCGCCGGAGTGTTCCGTGCAAACGGCGCTCCTGGCGGAACGATCGATATGTTGGATATCAATTCGGCGATCGGGTCGATCTCGGGAACAAGTGGATCCGTGATTACTAGCCCTGTTGGCAACATCACCAATACGACTGGTCAGCTTCCGACTCTCGGGACAATTACATATCCGTAAGGAAGGCGATGCTTGCTCCATCACTGTCGACAGATGATTATCTGCACGCGTTCCAAGGGCTCATGCCTCGCGGCGCAGTCTGGCCTCGGGACCCTGATGCGCTTCAAACGAAGGTAATCCGCGGACTAAGTTCGATCTATGCGCAGAACACTGCGCGGGCCAATAACCTGCTGATCGATTCGTTTCCCGGTACGGCGTTCGAGCTTCTTCCTGAGTGGGAGAAAACACTTGGGTTGCCGGACCCGTGTGCGGGAGTGGCACCGACGATAGAAGCGCGTCGCGCCCAAGCAGTGGCTCGACTTGCTGCTGTTGGTGGACAGTCCGTCGCATATTTCATCCAACTGGCCACGAATCTCGGCTACTCCGTCACTATCACGCAGTTTTCGCCGTTCGTCTTCGGACAGGCGTCATTTGGCGATGCGTTGAACGGGCCGGATTGGGCTTTTGCTTGGCAGGTGAACGCCCCGTCATATTCGATTCGCTATTTCGCATTTGACACCAGCGTTTTTGGCGAGCCGTTTGCATCTTGGAATAACAACGTTCTTCAATGTGAGATATCGGCGTACGCGCCTGCTCACACCATTCCCCTCTTCAACTACAACTGACCACATCAATATGGATCGATTGATAGCGCAATATACGGTCCCGGTAGGTAGCGGCGATACCGCGCCAGCGACGGGGACACCGGGCCAAGCCACGAGCGGAAATCCGGCAACGAATACGCCGGCAACTCGGTTGCCAGCGTACGCTTGGAATGCGATTCAGGAAGAACTGATGGGTGTGCTTGCAGCAGGCGGTATCGCTGCGGATCGCAACAATAATACGCAGGTCGTCGCGGCAATTCGCAGGCTAGTACAAACCAAAACGGTCCTTGTAGATGTCGGTACTGCCAACGCCTATGCGGCATCTAACACGCCGGCGCTGACGGCACTTCCAGCCAGTGGCTTCGTTCAAGTGGTGAGCATCGCGAATGCCAACACCGGTGCTGCGACGTACGCGCCGGACGGCCTTGCCGCCAAACCAATTCTGGGCATGGCGAACGCACAACTGCAAGGTGGTGAGTTGCCGGCGAAGGGCGTCGCTACTCTGGTCTACGTGGTCGCGTCTAACCTGAACAGCGGAAACGGCGCATGGGTTCTCATTGAATGCACGGGAGGTGCCCAGCAGCTTGGTGCCGGGTCGTATGGCTCAACGCCTCCGCAGTTCGACAACAGTGCCAAGTTCGCAACGACTGCCGGCGTAAAATCCGCTGGGTTCCGACATGCGGCGTCCGTGCCTCTTTCTGCCGCAACCACGCTTGACGCGAGCTATGCAGGGAAAATCGTAGTACTCGGCGGAGCGGGCGGATACACCATAACGCTACCAGCAAGATCTGCGCTGCCGGATGGCGAGTCGATCACGTTCATTTGCACGGCATCCGCAGCTGTGACCATTCAACGAGCAGTACCGGACCAGATTTATCCGAACAGTGCCTCTATTACGTCATTGTCAATGAGCAACGGCGCAACCGCCGTACTTGAGTCGTCGAATGCGGTTTCTGGATGGGCCTTGATTGATGGCTCATCGCAACTTGTCTATGGCGGAATGATGGGGGCGTCGATCGCTCCCAATGGGTATACGAAACTGCCCAACGGGTTAATTATTCAGTGGACTGGTTCGTCCTATAGCTTTCCTGGAAGCGGGCAGCAAACGCTGGATATCAATTTCCCCATCGCATTTCCAAACGGCGTGTTGTCCGTAATAGTTGGGAATGGGGAGAACAGCACATCTCAGAACGACGGTGTAGTGCAATGGAATCCCATTGCGACAACCACTGCAAAGTTCAGAGTTTATTGCTACAGCGCGATTGCGGCATTCACGGGCTTTACCGCAATCGCCATTGGATATTAATTTTTGGAGCGAATTTTGGGCCAAAAGTACGCAGCATATGACGCGCAAGGCGTTATCACCGCCTATTACGATAGCGTCGATAGCCCGGTGCCTGTAGGTATCGAAAATGTGATGGAGATCACCGACGCACAATGGCAAGAATGTCTCACTTCTCGTGGCCATACGGTCGTGAATGGTGTACTCGTGGCACCTGCCGCGGCGACTTCGGAAGAGCTGCTGGCGCAGGCAAAGGTGCTGCAGTGCGCTGCGATCGATGCTTCATATGTCCTCGCCTCGACGTCCAGCGTAACGTTCAAGACCTCAGCCGGGGTGTCACAGACTTATCAGGCGGACTCGGATAGTCAGTTGATTCTGATGCAGGCCGTGCAGGGATACTCGCTTGCGGGCTCAGTGCCGACAGGGTTTTTCTGGAAAGCTGAAGACAACACGTTAGTCAGCTTTTCATTACAGGATCTTGAAGGGCTCTATACAGCCATGTTAGCCAATGGTTGGGCTGCCTTTCAGAAGCGCGCAGAGTTGAAGAAAGCGATCGCCTCGGCTACATCCATCGACGCCGTACAGGCTATCAACTGGGGCTAACGCCTCCCTCTGAGGTTTCCCGATGCCACAAATCGATGCTGCCAGCGCTGGCGGCAGGAACGCGCTCGCCTTCCTGGACACGCTCGCCGTGAGCGAGCTGGGCCGGCTTGCGATGGCCAACTCCGATGATGGTTACAACATCATCGTCGGGGGCAGCCAGTCTAAGCCGACGTTGTTCACCAACTACCAAGACCATCCACGCATCAAGGTGACAATTCTCGACAAGAACGGGAAGCCGAAGATCGACGCGAGAACCGGCAAACCGCTGCAATCTACGGCGGCGGGGCGATATCAGATACTGGCGTGGATATTCGATAGTTACCGGCCGCTATTAAAACTGCCCGACTTCTCGCCGCGCAGCCAAGATTTGATTGCACTTCGTCTCATCCGCGAGTGCGGTGCTATGCCGGATATCGTTGCGGGGCGGACCTCAACGGCCATCGCAAAATGCGCGAGCCGCTGGGCGAGCCTCCCCGGCGCTGGATACGGCCAACACGAAAATTCTCTCGACTTGTTGCTTGACGCCTACCGGCGCGCAGGCGGCGTCATTGCAGCCTAAATCCGGGGGGATCGATGGGCGACGAAAAAACACTGTGGGGTTTTGCGGGGCTGGCTCTGTTGGGGGCTCTCATGGGACTCGGAAAATTGCTGGTCAGCGATGAGGTGCTGACGATCCGCCTGATGGTTGGCCGCTCGATCTTGGGCGCCGGCGCATCAATGATTGCTGGCGTGGTGCTGATCCAAATTCCGGACATTCCGCCGCTGGCGCTGTACGGGATTGGCAGTGCGCTCGGCGTGGTTGGTGCTCAATTCATTGAAGGGGCTCTCAAGCGAAAAGGGCGGCAGTTTCTTGGGGACCGAAACTGATGAACCACATCGTCGCTGGCCGCCTTCGGGCGGCCTTTTTGCTTCTTGGGGGCCTATGACTGACGTAACCAAAACCCACGATGAGCGTGAGACGCTCGTTGTCGACGTGCTGCTTCCGGGGCACGAGCCACGCACAACCACGCCTCTATTCACGCGTACGCGTCACGCGCTCATCGAGCGCGAGGGTGGCTGCTGCTTCGTCTGCGGCGGTACTGATCACGACACCGGGCATCCGCTTGAGGCGCATCACCATCCGATCGAGCGCAGCACCGCGAACATGATCGACTGGCCGCGCTTCGCTGAGGACTGCCGAGCGGGTATCTGGGGCGAGCGTGCCCGTGCATTCGATTGGGACGGGTTTTTGGCTGCCCAACCCTTCGATCCGTACCGGTTTGTCGACGACATGACCGTCAACGGGATGTTGCTCTGTAAAGAGCATCACATCGGCAAGGGGGTGGGCATTCACATGCTGCCGCTTCCGCTGCTGCTCGCACAGAAATACGCCGTCGAGGGATATCAGTTCACTCCGAGCGAGGTCATCCACCACCACGATAAGGAAACGACGAAATGAACACTCGCACCAAAGTCCTGTGCTATGCCGCGCTGCTTGCCGCTTGGGGGCTCTTTGCATATGCCGGGAAGACGCCTGTCGATGGCTTCATCACTGCAATCGGTGCTGCCTTGGCGACGCTTGGCGCCGTGCATGTTGGCGCAGGCAAGCCGCAGACCGATCAGACACCGCCCTCGGGCACGCCGCAGTGATCCGCTCGGCGTTTGCATGCGCAGCCAGCGTTGTCCTAGCCGCGTGTGTCGGCACTGCACGCTACGAGGTGCAGCCATTCTATGACGCTGCGGGACAACTGATCTGCTGCAAGGCATCCGTCTCGAGTAGCAAGGACGTCGGCGCAGTCACCGTGCGTGTGACCAACACCCCCGAAGGATTCACCCTTGACTTTGCCGAGACGGGCGTATCAGCCAGTGCGCCGATTACCGCCGGTGGCGGCATCGCTTCTAGCATCTCAGCAGCCGTCGCGAGCGCGGCGGCCACCGCCGTTCGACTCACCACCCCGTAAGGAAATCACCATGAAGCGTTTCGCCATTCTGGCCGCGTGCGCGGCCGTGCTTTCGTTCGCCGTAACGGCTTGTTCTACGACGAGCCAGTCGGTGCCAACCCCGACGCAAGTTGCCGCACGGGTGTGCCCGCCGGTTGAAGTGGCTATCACGTCGCTACAGCAAGTCAGCGGCATGAGCGATGCTGCGCTGCACGCGCTTGCCGATGCGCAGCCTGTCGTGAGCGCTGTTTGTGCGGCGGGCTCGACGGTCGACGCCGTCAACCTGCAAACGCTTGCGAGTGCAGGCCTGCCGGCAATCGTCACGGTGGTGAAGGCGTCGCCGCTGTCCGCGCAAGACCAGGATCGCATCGTGCTGGGCGTGACCACTGCGCAGATCCTGCTGGCGGCTTCAATCGCCGCTTGGCCATCGGATCAATCGACCGACGCAGCGAAATGAGCCGGTTCCTGACCCGACTGGTGATGGAAAACGCCACCGATTGCGATGACGGCCGGTGGCGGCTCGTGCGGGCGCTCGTGTATCAGTCTGACGTGGCAGATCAGACCTTCGTCGTGCCGCGCGGATTCGTCACTGATCTCGCGTCGGTGCCTCGGCTGCCCGTCGTGTACTGGCTGGCCGGCGGCACGTCGAATGAGGCCGCAGCGGTGCACGATTGGCTCTACACTGCAAAGCCTGTGTCGAGGGCGGTGGCTGACAAGGTGCTTCGTGAAGCTTCCGCCGTCACTTGCGTGCCGGTCTGGCGCCAGTGGCTCATGTACTGGGGCGTTCGGCTCGCCGGTGCGTCGCATTGGCGCTGACGCTGCCCACATCGCTGGACTTGCCTGCGAGCGCAGCTACGATGCGCTGACGAAAAATGATAATCAAAGCGATCAACCATCGGAAAAAGATCACTAGAGTTAGCGTTTTCGTGGGTAGGCGCTGTGGCTCGGCTTCTCCCACCACTCATCTGCATTCTCTCCATAGCGGAACTCGCTCAGCTTAGGTGCTCGCTTGAGCAGCGCGGGGCCGTCCATTTTCGGGTTCAGCACATGCTGCGTGACCCGTGCCCACTCGAAGGCATTTCCCATCATCGTGTGACGAGCGAGTATGTCTCGTTCTCGCGGCGCCAGGCCGGGGGCGAGCCAGAAGCGTGCTTGCTCGCCGGCCAGGGTGACCGGTACGCGCGGCGTCAGCTCAGCCAGTTTGCCT
This sequence comes from Pandoraea apista, assembly GCF_001465595.2. Lineage (NCBI taxonomy): Bacteria > Pseudomonadati > Pseudomonadota > Betaproteobacteria > Burkholderiales > Burkholderiaceae > Pandoraea > Pandoraea apista. Next base: position 2,041,538 of record NZ_CP013481.2, read on the forward strand.
GGAGCCGAGGCTACCAGCACAGAGAATCCAGAGACGGCCGACCAGTACACCGGTGCGCCGAGAGCGAGTAGAAACACTGGCTCGCCGTTGCGCGGGCGGACATGCCAAGCCTCTCTCTCATTTCCCTTCCCAATCACGATCGTCCAGCCGCAAGCGCACACCAGATATCGATGGTGCTGCCAAGCCTCACTGAAATAGGGCTTGTCTGCGGCCGTTTCCGCTTGAGCGAAAGGCTGCCGGCCATATCGCTTTCCAAGGTCATTGTCAGGGGCGAATCCCCACTGAGCGACGTTGATGTTCAGGGCACCGCTATCGCTTCGGAACGCAAGCGGGACCAGGTCGCCGGGCATCATGTTGAACCCTTTGCTCGTGTCACCCTGGAATCGCTGATCGACGCGGTCAGTCTCGCCCAAGGCGCGAGCATAATCAGCGCGGCCGCGAGCGCGGATGATTCTGATATCCATGACGCACCGCTATTACGCCGCGGCGTACTCATCGAGTGCCGGAGTTCTCCCATGCTGGAACAGGACCTTCGGCGACTCCATCGCCCCAGTCTCCGGATCAAGCAGGACTTCGTAGGCTGCTATGCCCGCGTGCCGGTCGCGCATTGAATGGGCGACGCGCACGGCGCCGGCGCTCGTGCTGGCCGGCCTCACCTCAACAGGCAACAGGTCGCCCCCTGACCCTTTGCGGAATGGGACGACGATAAATCTGGGGGTGTGGGGGGCTTGCATGGCGACCTCTCTCGGGTGACTTCGAGGGAGGTAAACTATCATAAGATACTGTATAAAAACACAGTATTTTGGTGAGGGAATTGGGGAAAAAAAATCCCACCCCCTATGGGGTGGGATCTGCATTCAAGCCAAACCCGCATCGCGCTTGGTGTGGCATCTTCTTAGTCAAGCTTCATGGGCAAGCGCCTCCAAAGCGACGCGAGCGAGAAAGCCGCTACGGGTCTCATGGCGTTTTTCAACGTAAGCATCGATCTTGTGAAGGACGAAGCGCGGGAAGCTAACGTTGATGCGCTCCGGTTTGCTATCAAGCTTTGTTACATCGACATCTGCTAAAGCCCAAACGGCGCCAGCAAATTCCTCACGCTTAGCCAAATCCTCGATGTCTGAGCAGGAAAACGTCACATCTTCCGAATACTCAAGCGACGTTTCGATATGGCCTTTGATTGCTTCCTTTGCATTCCTGATGGCGTCGTCGATGGTTTCGCCCCAGGAGAAGCAGCCCGGAACATCCGGCACTGTCACTCCATAGACACTCCCATCATCCTTATGAATTGCGATGGGAAATTCCATTGCGATACTCCTTATTTCGTGCACTCCTTGTCCGCATCCAAGTCACCAGAAGGTTGGTGAAAAAGCCACCGGCTTTACAGGCCGGCGGCTTTCAGGATGCTTTTAACAGTCCCAACTGGCAGATCCTTCTTCGGGTGAGGCACCGTCACAAGTAGCGGCTTCGTTGGGTGTTTAAAGTGGTGGTGGCTGCCAGTGATTCGCGCTAACTTCCAACCATCATCTTCGAGCATCCGGATGATTTTCGATGAATTCATCGTCAGTCTCCGTCTGTTCTTGTGTGTAATTCTACACACATTTCTCACGGAAGCAAGAATTTTTGTGGGTGTGTGTGTATTTTTTCTTTGTGCCTTGGGATGTGGAGAACCATATGTGCACAAACTACCGGGTACCGGATCGGCAGTTGTTCAGCGAATACTACGGCGTGCCGCCGCCGATCGGCGAGTGGCGCGACGAGGTCTACAAGGACTATTTCGCCCCGATCATTCGCCGGGACGGCGAGGGGCGGCGCTCTGACTTGGCGTCGTTCGGGATGGTGCCGCGCGAGAAGATCCCGCCAGGCGTGAAGGTGTTCGACACAATGAACGCGCGCGCCGAGACGGTGGGGGAGAAGCGCAGCTTCAGCAGCGCGTGGAAGAAGCAGCAGCTTTGCCTGATCCCGACACAGGTTTTCCGCGAGCCGAATTACGAGACCGGCAAATCGGTATGGTGGGACATCGGCCTAGCCAGCGGTGAGCCGTTTGCGCTTGCCGGTCTATGGCGCGAGTGGGAGAGCGACGGCGGCCCGCGCTTCTCTTTTACGATGCTCACGCTCAACGCAGACCATCATCCGCTGATGAAGCGATTCCACAAGCCGGGGAGTGAGAAGCGGTCGGTGGTGATCATCAAGCCGGCCGACTATGACGACTGGCTCGGTGCTCGATCGATGGACGAGGCGCGGTCGTTCGTGACGCTGCCGGATGCTGACACAATGACTGCGGCGCCAACGCCGAAATCCTGACGTCAAAAGTGCACAGGGACTGCCTACCTGTGGTGGTTGATGCAGATGACCTTCATGGTGTTTTGCGGAAAACTCCATGGATTGCGGAAAACAAAAAGGGGTTGCGATTTCTCGCAACCCCTCGAATTCGTTTGGTAGGCCGTGCGGGATTCGAACCTGCGACCAACGGATTAAAAGTCCGCTGCTCTACCAGCTGAGCTAACGACCCAACGAAGAAAAAGATTATAGCGTTACAGTCGTTATAGTGTCAATACTTGTGTGACGCAGATCGGTTCGATTCGCAGGTAATTCACGCATATGCGCGCGAATTACCGTCAAACGCTGCGCTCAATGCGCCACATCTGATATTTGAATGCGCAGACGCCGCCCGCGAGAATTGCCGCGATCGCCACGAACGATCCCAGCGCCAGTGTCGATACCCCGGACAACCCCTGGCCGACTGTGCAACCCAGCGCCGTTACACCGCCGAAGCCCATGAGCATGCCACCCGCCATGTGGTTCGCCGTGTCTTCCGTGCCCTGAAAGCCTTCCCAGCGGAAATTGCGCGAAACCAACGCATAGACGAACGAACCGGCGATGACGCCGAGCACGCTCGCAATGCCCAGCGTAATGATATTGCTCGTGTCGCTCCACATCATCAGCCAATACAACGTGTAGGCGAGCGGCGACACGAACGACAGTGCTTCCATCTTGCCCGAATTCGTAGCGACGAAACTCTCCTCCAGCGTGTTCGGATTCTCGGCAACGTAGCCGACCTTGCCCGAGACGTACCACAGCGCCACGATGATCGCGCCAACGGCCAGGCCGCCCAGCAGGTTGTCGAACGTCCAGAATTCGCGTCGTGCAAGCGCCGCGATCACAAACGCGCCACCGATCACCAACCCGAGAACGAGCTGCGCGCGCTGGATGTCGCCACCGAACATGCCACCCAGTAACGTGGGCAAATCCTGCGACGTAGCGAAGGTCGTCTGCACACTGTCGATGGCCGTCACGCGCAGTACGGCGAACACGCCTTTGAGCGTCATGTACGCCGACAAACCGATCATCGTGAAAACGAGCAGCGACTTCAGATTGCCACCACCAATGCGCACCAGCGTCTTGCTGCCGCACCCGGACGCCAGCACCATACCGAAGCCGAAAAGCCATCCGCCAACGATGTACGACAGCCACGTAAAGCGCGGCGTGGTGTAAATCGCCTTGACCGGATCGATGATGCCTTGCGAGGCGAGAATGCCGGTGCCGATGGTTGCCACGCCAATGGCAAGCCACCACATGCGCATGCGATTCCAGTCACCGATGTTGACGATGTCGGAGAGGGCGCCCATTGTGCAAAAGTGCGTGCGTTGCAGTACCGCACCGAACACGAAGGCGAGGGCAAAAGTGAGCCACACGACTGTGTGGGAGAGGGCAGTGAGATCGACGTCGGTCATGAGGCGAGAAGACGATAGCGGCCGTGCCCGGCCGTTCGATACATTGTCGCGAGCCATGGGGTGCGGCTGGCATTGTTGTTATCAGACGTGCTGCGCAAGTTGTGCGCGAGCCCGTCGCGGGCGCGGTCGTCATGCGAGCCGGCCGTGATCGGCCTGCGCACATCCCCTGAGACGCTGCGCCTCGAGCGCTTGGAAAGTCCGTATTCTACTTGAGGTCGCCCCTGGCAACTCGCAAACCCCGGAAACGACAACGCCGCCCAAAGGCGGCGTCGTGCGTTTGACGAGGATCCTCACACGGAAGGCAGGTTCGCGCAACCTCCCGAGGGGCGTGTTACTTCAGCTTGGCCGCACGCTTCTTGGCCTCCGCTGCCGATTCGCTGTCCGGGTACCTGGCCATCAAATCCTGCAACGTCTTTTTCGCTGCGGCAACTTGCCCGGACTCTGCCTGGTTGCTGGCAATTGCCAGCATGGCTTCGGCAGCCTTCGGGCTCGTCGGGTACTTCGTCACGATCCCTTGCAGCGTCGCAGTCGACCCCTTCAGATCCTTGTTGGCATACTGCGCATTGCCAAGCCAGAACTGCGCTTCGGGTTGATACGGGCTGCCAGGATACTTGGCCGTGAAGGTCCGGAAATCCGTTTGCGCACCTTTGTAGTCACCATTGCGGAATTTCGTCAGCGCGGCGTCAAAGACATCTTTCTCGCCCGGTTGGACGGTGCCTGTCACGCCGCCGACGGTCATCTGCTGCGGTTCGAATTTCTTCAGACGGCCATCGAGGTCGTTGTAGAAATCCTTTTGACTCTGTTGCAGGTTTGCAAGCTGGTTCTTCAGATCTTCATTCTGACCGCGCTGGTCGGCCAGATCACGTTGCAACTGCTGGATCTGGTTGTTCAAATCCAGCACGTTGCGCGTGAGCCCCTCGATCCGTTGCTTGTCTGAATCCAGACGGCTGCGGATATCGAGGATCGCTTTGCGCGCCTCGTCGTCGTCGAACAATCCGGCATGCGCCAGCGGGCTCAGCACCGTAGTGCCGAGCATCGCCGCGCAGATCATGTTTTTAAGCAAACGAGACGTCATGACGATTCAATCAATAAGCCAGGTCGGCGCGACGGTCCTGGGCCCAACCAGCCTCGTCGGTGCCCGTAGCCTTTTCCTTGCCCAGCGAAACGGCTTCCATCTGGCTGGTGTTGGCACCCAGGGCCGACATGGCCTTCACCACGGCTTCAGCACGCTTCTGACCCAGGGCCAGGTTGTACTCGCTCGTGCCGCGCGGGTCGGTGTTGCCCTGAACCAGCACGTGACGCTGCGAGTACTTGTTCAGGAAGGCGGCGTGCGCCTGGAGCATCGGCGTGTACTGAGCGTCGACGTTGTACTGGTCGAAGCCGAAGTACACGCTGCGCTTGGCGAGCGGGCCGTTCGGGTTGTTCAGTTCGTCAGCCGATGCGTCGACGGGGGCGACAGCGCGGGCGTCGGTCGTGGTCTGACCCTTGTTGGCGTTAGCCTGGTCGTCAAGCTTGACACCCGACGAGCAAGCGGCCAGAGCGGCCAGCGAAGAGATGGCGAGGATGTTACGAAGCAGGGAACTCATATGAGCCTCCGATTGATGTTGCTGTTGATGTTATTGCATAAAAGGGCCCCAGGAGGGTTCGCGAACTTCCCCTCCTCGAACCTGAAGAATCTGCCGGGTTTGCCCGTCCACCGAGACTGCCGCGAGAACCTTGCGGCCTCCCGACTGCGTTGCATAAAGAATGTACTTGCCGTTTGCAGCAAAACTCGGTGACTCGTCGTGGCTGGTGTCGGTCAGAGCCGTAACATCGCCAGTACTCATATCCTGCACGCACAGCTTGAATCCGCCACCCTGACGCGCGATGAACGCGAGCAACTTGCCGTCGGGACTGATTCGCGGGCTGACGTTGTAACTCCCCTTGAAGGTGACGCGCTGCGCTCCGCCTTCACCCTCGCCCCCGGCCGGCATCTTGTAGATTTGCGGACCACCGCCACGATCGCTCGTGAAGTAAATCCATTTGCCATCCGGGGAATACTGCGGTTCGGTATCGATCGCGCCGCTACGTGACAGACGCTTGAGGTTACCGCCATTGGCGTTGACCTGATAAATCTGCGTATTGCCGTCGCGCGAGAGGGCCACGGCGAGCTTGCTGCCGTCCGGCGCCCACGACGGCGCGGAGTTGTTACCCTTCTCGTTGGCCAGCACGGCACGGCGCCCCGTCGGAAGATCGTGGATGTACACGACCGGCTTGCGCTTCTCGAACGAGACGTACGCGACCTTGGTGCCGTCCGGCGACCACGCCGGCGAAATGATCGGCTCGCGGCTGTTGAGCGCGACGCGTGCGTCCTGGCCGTCCGAATCCGAAATCTGCAACTGGTAGTTGCTGCCGCTGTGCAACACGTAAGACAAGCGCGTGGCGAACACGCCGCGGTCGCCCAGCAACTTCTGATAAATATAGTCGGCAATCTTGTGTGCGGTCAGCCGCAGATTCGCCGCCGAGGAGGTGAGGGCCAGGCCGCCGAGCGGTTGACCGTTCACGGCGTCGTACAGGCGGAAGCTGACCTGGAAGTTGCCGTTGCCCGCCGGCGCAATCGTGCCGGAGACAAATGCGTTCGCGCCTTTCGCGCGCCAGGTGCCGAGGTCGACCGAATCGTCCACGCCAACGGTGGCGCCGCCCGTATCGACCTGATTGAAGCGTCCACTGTTGCTCAGGTCAGCCTTGACGACGGACACGATGTCCGTTGGCGCGGTGCCCTTGAAATTCGACACGGCGATCGGGTAGCGGTTGGTACCGACGCCCGTGATGTCGACGGTCAGCGGTGTCTGCGCATGGGCGATCGTGCAAGCCGCGGTGAGCCAGGTGGCCACCAGCGCACGCCATGCATATTGACTGGAGATTCGCATGCGTTCGATTGGTCAGTTACGCGGTGCAAGGGCCATTTTTACCACATTCAAGTGAAAATGGACTCGCATCGCTCAGTTTTCGTTCCCGATTGACAACATACTCAGCCTTTTGGACTAAAGCGCAGGTTGACGCTCGGGGGCGCTTTGCCGTTCGTGTCGCGCGGCAAGGGGTCGGATTTGGTGATGGCGGCCTGTACGGCGGCGTCCCACGCGGGATTGCCGCTCGACTTGACCAACTGCATCGATAGTACGCTGCCATCCGGAGCGAGGCGTACTGCGACAACAGCCGTGGGATTGCCCTCGGTGTCGCCGCCGTAAGCGATGTTCGGTTTGACCTTGGCGCGCACGCGATCGGCATAGCCTGCCGATGCCGTGCCGCCGGCGCCCGAGCCGGTACCGCCGGCCTGCGAGCCCAGCCCGTTGCCGGTAGCGCCCGGCGTGCCGCCGGCCATGCCACGTAACGCCGCCAGACGCTCGGCGCGTGCGGCATCGGCAGCCTTCTGCGCTGCCGCTTCCTTAGCCGCCTTGGCCTTGGCGGCCTTGTCTTCCGCAGCCTTCTTCTCGGCGTCCGCCTTCTTCTGCGCGTCGGCCAGTTGTTGCTGCTTCTGTTGTTCTGCCTTCTTGGCTTCGTCTTCCTTCTGACGCTTCAACTCCTCGGCCTTCTTCTGATCCGCCAGCTTCTGCTGACGCGCCGCTTCGTCTGCGGCGGCTTTCTTGCGCGCCAGCTCGGCCGCCGCCTGCTGCTCGGCGAGTTGCTTCTGCCTGAGCGCTTCCTGACGTGCCTTTTCCTGCTGCGCTTCGAGCAGCCGCGCCTGTTCGGCGGCCTGCTGCTCTTGCTTGCGTTTCTTTTGCTGGAGCGCGATGTCGGCGTCTTCTGCCGGCGGCGTGGGGGCGGCAATGGCGGGCGGCGCCGGTGTCGGCGCAGGTGTCACGACCGGTGGCGTCGGCTCGGCGACTTCGGCGGGTGTCCACAGCTCGGCTTCGGAGCCGGCCGGCGAACTGTTCTGCCAGCGCATGCCGTAGAAGAGCAGCGCAAACAGCAGCGCGTGCATGAACAGCGCGAGGAGGAATGCCCGCCCCGTGCCCCGCTCATCCTTGCGCGGGCCAATGGGACGGTCGGAACGGGCTACAGTGCGGCTCATTTCTGCTTGACGAGCAGGCCCACGCGCTTCACGCCCTGGGCCTTGAGATCGGACATCACGTTCATGACGATTTCATAGCGCACCGACTTGTCGGCGGCAATGACGACCGGCTGATCGGGATTCGCGGCCTGACGGCCTTGCAGGAACCCGGTCAGATCGCCCCCGCTCATGCGCTGCTCGACGGTATTCTCCCCATCCTTGTAGCGCACCAGCATGCGGTTATCGGCTTCGATGTTAACGACTACCGGCGGCGTCTGCTGCTGCGGACTCGCGTTAGCGACGCTCGGCAAATTGACGATCGACGGCGCGACGAGGGGGGCTGCCACCATAAAGATGACGAGCAGCACCAGCATCACGTCGATGTACGGTACGACGTTGATGTCCGCCATGGCGCGACGGCCGCGGCGAGCGTTGCGCATAGAACCTGCCATGTCTCGGCGCTCCCGGAATGCTTAGTGAATCTGCCGTTGCAGGATGTTGGAGAACTCTTCGATAAAGCTTTCGAAGCGGATCGACAGCCGGTCGATGTCGGTGGCGAAGCGGTTATAGGCAACCACGGCAGGGATAGCGGCGAACAGACCGATGGCCGTAGCCACCAGAGCTTCCGCGATACCCGGCGCCACATTGGCGAGCGTGGCTTGTTGCACGTTCGACAGGCCGCGGAATGCGTTCATGATACCCCACACCGTACCGAACAGACCGATGTACGGACTGACCGAACCGACCGACGCAAGGAACGGCAGATTGGCTTCCAGCGAGTCCATTTCACGTTGATAGCAAGCGCGCATGGCACGGCGTGCGCCGTCCAGAATGGCATGCGGATCGTTCAGACCTTTTTCGCTCGCCTTGATGTACTCGCGCATGCCCGACTCGAAGATGCGCTCGAGCGAGCCCGTTTGATGGCGGTTGTTCAGTGCGCTTTGATAGAGCGCTTGCAGATCGCCGCCGGACCAGAAGTCGCGCTCGAAACGCTCGGTTTGGGAGCGGGCACGGCGAATCGCGAAGATTTTGCGGAAGATGTGCGTCCACGAAAGCAGCGAGAGCAGCAGCAGCAGGGCCATCACTGCCTGGGCGAGCACGCTGGCATGCATGACCAGCGAAATAATAGAAAGATCTTGATCGGGCATGGTGTGGTTATTGACTGACCGGAATTCTTGTCGTTGGCTTCAGGCGGCTGCCCCACGGGCAGATTCGCCCGACGCGGCGTTGACCGACTTGGCGGCCGATTGCATGACGAGGCGCACTTGCGCTGGGATTTTGCCCGGGCGCAGCGTGTGTGCTGCCACGCAGCCGATTTTGATACTTCCGCGCGCCAACAGTTCGCTGCGGCCGTCGGGCGCTGCCCGCCAGGCTTCCTGTTCAAAATCGACGGAGGCCCCGCCAATGCGCTCGATGCGGCTCTTGATAGTGAGGAGATCGTCCAGCCGGGCAGGGCTCAGATAGTCGACGGCCGTTGAGCGCACGATGAAAATCATCCCGGTATTGCGGGCTAGTTCGAGTTGCTCGATACCGAGCGAACGGAGCCACTCGGTGCGGGCCCGTTCAAAGAATTTTAAGTAGTTGGCGTAGAAGACGACGCCTCCGGCGTCCGTGTCCTCGTAGTAAACGCGAATTGACCAACTGGTATCAAAATCAGCCATGCCGCGCATTGTATCGGAACCGGGCAGCAACGCCAGTCACGGAAACAGAATTTTTCAAACCGACGCGCCGCCGTTCTGTTTACGGATGATTATGCGAACCGCCGTAGCGCACCAAACTGGGGCGAATTGGCGCGAATGCCCCGTGTGGCGGGGGATTGCGCTGGCGCCTGAGCGTGGCCCGTCTCTATAATGATGGCTCGCAAGCCCCCTGAATTTCAGACAGGGCCAAACGTGTGCGCACGCCAGCATCGCGCCCCATTTGCGCCTCTTCTTAGCGAATCAACCTGCGAGGCCCTCGAATTGACTTCCCCTTCATCGCAAGCATCTTCCCTTCGTGTCGCGTTCCTCGGTCTTGGCGTGATGGGTTATCCCATGGCCGGTCATCTGCAGCGTGCGGGTCATCAGGTCACGGTCTATAACCGTACGGCTGCCAAGGCGCAGCAATGGGCGAAGGAATACGGCGGCGCCACCGCCGCCACGCCGGCCGACGCCGTGCGCGGCGCCGATATCGTTGCCGCCTGTGTGGGCAACGATGACGACCTGCGCAGCATCGTACTCGGCGAGCAGGGCGCCTTCGCGGGCATGAAGGCCGATGCCGTGTTCGTCGACCACACGACGGCCTCGGCCGACGTTGCCCGCGAACTCTATGCCGCAGCCCGCGAAAAGGGCCTGCATTTTGTCGACGCCCCGGTGTCGGGCGGCGAAGCCGGCGCCAAGAACGGCGTGCTCACGATCATGTGCGGCGGCGACGCCCCGGCGTTCGACCGCGTGGCCCCGACACTTGGCGCCTATGGCCGAGCCGTCACGCGCATCGGCGAGGCCGGTGCGGGGCAACTGGCCAAGATGGTCAATCAGATCTGCATCGCCGGACTGGTGCAGGGGTTGTCCGAGGCGATCAACTTCGGTCAGCGCGCCGGTCTGGACATGCCGCTCGTGCTCGACGTCATCAACAAGGGCGCGGCGGCAAGCTGGCAAATGGACAATCGCGGCCAGACCATGATCGACGGCAAATTCGATTTCGGATTTGCCGTGGACTGGATGCGTAAGGATCTGGGGCTCTGTCTGGCCGAGGGGCAACGTAATGGTGTGTCGCTGCCGGTCACGGCGCTCGTCGATCAGTTCTACGGCGACGTGCAGGCGCTGGGCGGTTCGCGCTGGGATACGTCCAGCCTGATTCATCGGTTGCGCGTGCTGTCCGGCAAGGCCTGAACCTGCGGCGGCAGGGTAAGCATTTCGGTGGCGGCGAGTTGTCCGGCAGGGATCCAGGCGGTCGCCGTACACCGCCGCCTCATATCTGGTATTTGGAATATCTTCGGGTTTATCTCCAATCGTCAGCCGGGGGCGATTGGCACTAGAATGCGGAAAACGGGACGTCGCGGCGCGACGGTACGGCGGCGTGGCGGCTTGGGAGCGGGCTTGCGCGGTGGCGTGCCGACGTAGCGCAGAAGGGAGACCGCCGCGAGCGATAACGATCTAGAACACAACTCGAACCCGAGATCCAGGTACCGACATGAGCAATCAGTCGAACGCGGCGGCCGTCCGCGCATTTCGCATTCTCGAAATTCTCAGTGCCTCTGGCACGCCCATGACACTGGCGGAGATTGTCGCCGCCATCGGTCTGCCCAAGCAGACGGTGCATCGCATTCTCAAACAACTCGAAGCCGCCTGGCTGGTCACGCGCGAAGCGGGCAGCCGGCATTACGAGCCGTCGTCGCGGGTGCGGGCCATGGCCGTCAATGCGCTGATGCACGTAGGGCCCGCGGCGGCGCGTCACGCCGTTCTTCAGCAACTGGTCGACAAGCTGGGCGAGACCTGCAATCTCTCGATGCTCTCGGGCGACGACCTTGTCTATCTCGATCGTGTGGAGACCGAATGGTCGCGGCAACTCAAGCTTTCGCCGGGATCGCGCGTACCGCTGCACTGCACGGCGAGCGGCAAACTGCTGCTGGCTTTTCTGCCGCGGGCGCGTCGTGAGAAGTTGATCGCCCATTTGCCGCTGCGTCCGCGAGCGGAGAACACCATCACCGATCTCGAAGACCTGCGCGAGGAGTTGGCGGAAACACGCAAACGCCGCGTGGGTACCAATAACGAAGAGCATGTGCCGGGCATGATCGCCGTGGCCGTGCCGGTGATGCTCGACCGCAACCGCGCGTGTGCCGCCATTGCGGTGCAAGCGAGCGCGCAGCATTGCACGCTCGAGAAGCTCATGACGTTCTTGCCGGACCTCCAGGCTGCGGCCGAGACGATGGCGGCGACGTTCAACGAATAAGCCGGGGAATCTGGTGCGGATCGCGGGTTGCGGGGCACGGACCCACGGCGGACCCAGGCACATGGTGTTATGGCTGCGCCCCTTTACCGCTCGTTGCTACCTTTTTCACTGCGCCTGCACAGCACTCGCTGCCGCGTCTGGCATCGACGCTGCGGCAGGCACGGCCGGAGCCAGCGCCTCGAAAATCTGTTCGAGTTGCTTCGCGCCTTGCGCCGATTCCGCCCGCATGCGCGGCCCGATGAAGATCGGATCGAGAACCAGAAAGAGCAGATTCGGCGTGCGATAGATGAAGTCACGCTCGAAGCGCGTGCCCGTGCCGTCCGGCGTGAGCTTGTAGCGGACTTCGCCCGACGGTCGCCGGTTGATCTCGCCCTCGATGCGCCACGTCAGTGGTGGATTGGCGTCCACGACTTTCCAGTGAACGATACCGTGCCGTCCCGCGAGCCGGAATTCTTCTGCGACTTCCTCACCCATCTTGAGCGGATGGTCGGTTGCCCCTTGCACGGTAATCGACGCCGGATGCCACTTCGGCCAGTGATCCGGCGTGGTGGCGTAGTCGTAGACCACCTGCGGCGGCGCGCGCAGCGTGACCGTATTCACCACATGGGTCTGACGCTCGAAGGGCAAGGGCAGAAGCGAGAGCAGGGCGAGCGCGGCCACCGCCCCGAGGACGAACAGGAAGGCTCGCTTCATCGGCGTGCGCTCAGGCACCGGCAGGCGAATCGAGTTCGACATCGACCATCAGGTCGTCGGCCAGGCTTTCCAGTGTCTCGCGTAACGACTCCGTGCTGACACTCGCTGGCACATGAAGGCGCGCGGTCGCACGGAACAGTGTGCCGCCCGACATCGATCCTTCCACGCATTCGGTGGCGAGTTCATCGATGCTGATGCCGCGCGAGAAGAGCACGTGCGAGATTTCCTTGACGATCCCCGGGTGATCCTGTCCGACCAGATCGAGTTGAAGCGTACGGGCAGCCGGATCGGTGGCGGCACTCTGTGCGCGCGTGACGGTAACGCGCAAACCGTGCGTTTCCAGTGCGTGCAGGGTTTGCGTGAGCGTGTCGGCGTTTTCGTCGGGGACTTGCAGATGAATGATGCCGGCGAACTGGCCGGCAAGATTGGCGAGGCGGCTCTCCAGCCAGTTAGCGCCGGCGGCGCTCGCGCGATCGGCGATCGCATTGACCAGACCCGGACGATCCGGGCCGATCACGTTGAGAATCAGGGACGTCGTCATCAGAGGCTCCGTCGAAACTGAGGGGCAGGAGGCGGCATGGCCGTTGCGCGCAGCAGGCTCAAGTGTAGTGCAATCGCGGGGTGCGCCGCTACGGCGAGCCTGTGCGGCCGGGCAGATTCCGACGCAGGCCTACGGACGCCCGGCAGCCATGGCGAGCAGTGCGATGACGGTGGCGTCGTCTGTTTGCGCGAAATCGTTGTACGCCACGCTCACCGCGTAGAAAGGCTGCGGCATTTCCAGACAGACGACGGCGTCTGCCAGCGTCGACAGCCGCGCGACGGCGTCGCGTGCACCGACCGGCGCACAGGCGATGAGCGGCGTGGCACCGAGGCGTCGCATCGCGCGCAACGCTGCGATCATCGTTGCGCCGGTTGCAATGCCGTCGTCGACAATCACGACCGGGCGATCCTGTACATGGGGCGCGCCGCGTCCCGGCGTATACGCCTGACGTCGCTGCTGGATCAGCGCGCGCTGGCGTGCCGTTTCATGCGAGAGATACGTGCCCGTCGCGCCGAGCGATAACGCGTGATCGGCGAGAAAGATGCCGCCGAACTCGTCGACGGCTCCCACCGCCAGTTCCGAATGGTGCGGTGCGCGCAATTTGTGGGCGAGCAGCACGTCGAGGGTGCCATTCAGCTGGCGGGCGATGGGCAGTGCGACCGGTACGCCGCCGCGAGGAATGGCCAGCACTAGCGGCGGCGCACAGCGTGCGATCAGTTCATGAGAGGCGAGGACTTCGGCCAGCGCGTTGCCGGCAGCGGCACGATCGAGAAACGAAGCAACGGCGGACATGGTGCGAGGGCGGGGGCGAACCCGGTGTAGGGCATCGGTATTGCCATCGTAACGCCGGGCCCTGATGCCCGTTTGGGCCAATCGGCGGGTTCGGCCCGGGAGTGGCTCAGCGGGCAAGCAACTCGGGCACGGTACCGACGAGCAGTGTCACGCCGGAACAGGCGAGCAGCGCAAGCACCATCCGCCGGAAGGCATGGTCGGAGAGGAACTGATAGGCCCATGCCCCGGCAAGTGTTGGCAGAATCATCGACGGCACGGCAATCGCGAACACATGCAGTGTCTGCACGGTAATGACGCCATGTACTGCGTAGAGCGTGATGGTGAGCGTGTGCATGACGATGAAGAAGATCTGCATGACAGCGCGCTGCATGTCTTTGTCCCACCCGCGCAGCGTGCACCATAGCGTCGGCACCACGCCGACGAGCCCGCCGATCCCCCCCATCACCCCGCCGATGAAACCGACCACACCGTCTGCCGTGCGTCCGCCGTGCCGTATACGGGGCAGATGCGCCGCGAGCAGCAAGATCGAGCAATAGATCACGAGTACCGCGCCGATGCCCGCCCGAAACCATACCGGATCGAGATAGCGAAGAATCCACACGCCGACCGGCACACCGATCAGGCCGCATAGAACGAACGGTGCGAGACGATCGAGCGGCACAGCCCGGCGGGTGGCGCGTAACCCCAGAAGCTGGCCGACGAGAGAGCAGAATGCCGCTAGCGGGCCCGCTAGCGTGGGGGGCAGCGACCATGCCCAGAAGGACAGGGCGACCAGACTGAATGCAAAGCCGGACAAGCCTTGCACGAAGCCGGCGACGCAGGCGCCGGCAATGAGAGGAAGCAACGGATCGACAGTCATGAATCGGGCGGCTTGGCCGGGGGGCGAGGCAGTGGCGCTGCGTCTGCATCGCTGCGACATTACGGTGCGTCAGGGCACCGGATGCCACCGCACAGACACGCGGCAAACGTCCGGGCGATGCTCGCGGCTCGCCGCTGGCCAAGGAAGGCAGTCTTGGGTTTGTTGTTATCAGCGGGCATTATGCGGCGATCTCGCCGATTCACGAAATTGCCGCCTCAGGGCGTGTGCACGCGCTCACGCCCCCGGTCGGCTGCCCCAGCGTTGCCAGGCGGCCACGAACGCCGCGCCGAGCGCGATGCCAAGCGCGGCGCCCGCAAGCGCGTCGCTCGTCCAATGATAGGCGGCTGCGATCTGACCGAACCCCGTCAGCGCGACGGCAACGGCGCACGGCCAGCGCAGCACGCGATGCCGCAACGCGAGTACCGTCGCGAACGCCAGCATGACGGTGAGGTGGCCGGAGGGAAACGACGCATAAGCCGCGCCGTCACCCCCAAGGAGGCGAAACTCGAAAACGCCGTCGCGCAGATACGACGGATTTTCATGAATCCATGTGGCGGGCCATGTACGTCCGAACACAAACTTCAGCCCCTGTTTGAGCACACTCCCCACGCCCACTGCGCCCGCCGCCAGCCACACGGTGGCGGCCCATGCCGGGAGTTGACGGCGCCAGACGAACACTACGCCCGCGATCATGAACGTGGGCCACGCAAGGACGAACAGCGGCGAGGGCAACTCCGCAACACGCTCGATCCAGCGGGTGCCTTGCGTGTGCACATGCACGAAGTCCACGACCGGCCGGTCGATCCATGGGATGGCGGCCATCG
The DNA here is from genome assembly GCF_001465595.2 of Pandoraea apista. NCBI lineage: Bacteria > Pseudomonadati > Pseudomonadota > Betaproteobacteria > Burkholderiales > Burkholderiaceae > Pandoraea > Pandoraea apista. The sequence goes on from NZ_CP013481.2 coordinate 2,056,938, forward strand.
CCAGCACGAGACAAGCCATCGCGCTCAGCCACGCACTACGCAGACAGGGGCGGGAGGCGAGGGAGGCGAGGGAGGCGCCCGGGGCCTGCCATGTCTCCGGCCGGGAGTTCGGAGTCGGTTCGTTCATGATTCGGGGGCAACTATTGGGCGTCGACGCGAGACGGAACTGCCATAGGGTAATCGCCATTGCCGACGGCGACACGTCGAACGCGGCGGCCGGGACATGCATGCCGCGTTGAATACCGTTTGGCACAACGACGGCCGGTGTGACGGCGCGCTTGAGACTGCACCGCTGTCATGGCGATTTGATGACGGTCAGGGCGCAGGCGTTGCGCCTGTGACATGCTCGGGCCGCAAGGAACGGAAAGTTTTTTTGCTGCGAGAGGGGGCAACGTCCTACAATCGTCCCCTACGTAAATGTCGTGCGTTGTCAGTTGCTGGATGGGGAGCGCACGCCGCACTTTGGGATGTTGCAGTTCGCTTGGCAAAACAAAATCAAAATCGCATGCGGGGGCAGTGGTGAACCGGGGATTCGAAAGCATCATCGATCGTCTGGCGCGTGAGTTCTGGCGCGCCGCACACACGCGCGAGCAGCAGCACGCCCAGATGCAGGCACGTTCGCTCGCGGAAGTGCGCGCCATGGATCAGGCGCAGCGCGCGTTGGAAGACGCGCCCGCAGCAGACGCGGCGGCGCGTGAACGCCTGCAACTGGCATACCGGCAGGCCGAGGCAGCCGCACAGGGCGCCAAGGCGAAACTGGAAGTCGCGCGGCTCGAGCGCTTGCTTGCCGATGGTCTCGCTCGCGACCTGCGCATTCCGCCGGCCGACTTGCGCGCGCGCAACACGCCACCGGTGCTCGATACGCGGCATCTCCCAAAAATTCTGGCCAAACCCGAATGGGAGACCTTTGCACCCGAAAAGCCGGGCCGGCTCGCGCTGGCCATGCCGGGGGCGTCGGGCCGCTACGAGCAGGCCGTCGCGAAGGCGCGTAGCGAATTCGTGCATGCGGAGCGCGAGTACGAGGCGTCGAAAATTCGCCGTACGCAAGGTTCGATGATTCTCCAGATCGCGCAGCAAAAGGCGACCGAGGCCGCGCGAGCCGACAGCGCACGTCAAAATGCGGCCGTGGCCGAGTTCGAAGGGGCGTTGTTGCGCGGCGAAGCCGCCGCCGTCACCGGCTATGCACGCATCGTGCTCAGCCGCAGCCCGTATCCGGAAGCGTTTGCACAGACGCTTGCGGCGCACTACGTCGAGAATCACAAGTTGCTGGCCATCGGCTACGACGTGCCGACGCTTGACGCTGCCGTACCCACCGCCCTTGAGTACCATTACAACGCCACGGAAAACCTCGTGCAGGGTATGCCGGCAGGCAACGCGATGCGGGCGCAGGTCTACGCCAACGCCTTGCGCCAGATCGTGCTTCGTTCGTTGCACGAACTGTTCTCGGCCGATCCGTTGCGTCACGTGAATGCCATTGTGTTCAACGTCTACGCGAGCGACGGCGACGCACGCGTGTGTCTGGCGAGCGCGCATGTGGCGCGTGCCGACTTTGCGACGCTGAATCTCGCAGAGGGCGATCCGGCGACGCATCTGGCGGCGCTGGGGGCTCGCGTTTCCGCGCGTCCCGAGGCATTGGAAGCGGTGACGCCGGTGGCGGGCGTCGATATGACGCAGGTTGTCACGGACGCCGATGTTGCCGTCGACCGTCGTTTCAATCTGATGACGCTCACCGACAAGGACTTCACGCAAGTGATGTTCCACCTGCTGCGCTCGCATGGGTTCGAGGGCCCGCCGTTATTGCCGGGCGAAACACCGGGCATGCTGACGTGCCGCGCGTGGGACCCGCATCCGATTTTCGGCGGCGACGTCGTGGTGCATATCTACCGCGAGATGGACGCTGGCGCGCGTCTTGGCATGGCTGCCGCCCGCACGCTGCTCGCGGAGATGCAGCAGATTGGCGCGTCGCGCGGGATGCTGATCACCACGGGAGCGTTTGACGACGGTGTCGAGGAGTTTGCGCGCGATCGCCGCATCGAGTTGCTCGCCGGGCATCATCTGGTCTTCCTGCTCAAGGAGAACGCGGGCGTGGAGGCGAGCGTGGTGGTGCCCGAGACACAAGACGCCGCCGCAGCGTTGCTTTGACGACTCGCGCCGGCGGGGCGAGTCATCGTCTCGGCACAGGCGTCCTGCTATAGTGAGCCAGCCTCACCCACGTCATTCACATCACGGAGGATCGTATGTCGCGACGCATGGAAAGCTCGGCTAATGCAGGTTGGAAGATGTCCCGAATCGGGTTGGCAGGGGGTAGCGTTGCGCTGGTGCTGGCCTTGGGCGCACCGATGCAGGCGCAAGCGCAACTCGATTTGCTCAAGAACGCCGTGGGCGGAAGTTCCGGTGGCGGCAACTCCGGTGGTCTGGCCGGCAGTCTCGGCGGGCTTGCCTCGACCGGCTCGCTGACCTCGGGCAGCGTTGGGAACGCGACCGGCGTGTTGCAGTTCTGTATCAAGAACAACTATCTCAGCGGCGCCAATCTGAGTTCGGCTACCGATGTCAAAGACAAGCTGCTCGGCAAGATCGGCACGCAATCGGGCTCGCCGGCGGCCAGCCCCGGCTACCTCGACGGGGCCAAGGGGCTGCTGTCCTCGCCGGACGGCAAGACAGTCGATCTGAACGGTGGCGGGCTCAAGGAACAATTGACGCGTCAGGTCTGCGACAAGGTTCTCGATCAGGCCAAATCCTTCCTCTGATACGGTCTTCCGGGCTCGCCGGCTGGCGGAGGATTCGCCCGCCGGCGTCCGGGGCGGGATGCCGTCCGGTATTCGGATGGCACCAAAATAATTCTGTACATTGGGTCTTTGCCAAGGGCCACGGGCGGACGTACGCTATGCGTAATCCCATCCCCGCCGATTTTGTCCGGAGCCATCGATGTATCAGCCCGCCGCTTTTGCCGAGACGCGTACCGAAGTGCTGCACGATCTCATTCGCACGTATCCGCTCGGTCTGCTCGTGAGCGCCGGCTCGCAGGGCCTGATCGCCGATTCGATTCCTTTCCTTGTGTATCCGGATGAAGGTGAGTTCGGTACGTTGCGTGCGCATTTTGCGCGCGCCAATCCGCATGGCCCTGCGCTTCGCGATGTCGATGAATGTCTGGTCGCGTTCACGGGGCCGCAGGGGTACATCACGCCGTCGTGGTATGCCGCCAAGGCCGAGCATGGCAAGGTGGTGCCGACCTGGAACTATGCGGCGGTGCACGTGTGGGGGAAGCCACGTGTGATTGACGATGCGGCATGGCTGCGCCGGCTCGTGGGCGATCTCACACAATCTCAGGAACAGGGCCGCTCTGCGCCGTGGGCGGTGGAAGACGCGCCGGCCGACTTCATCGACGGCATGCTGCGGGCAATTGTCGGTGTGGAGATTCCGATTCGACGCATCGAGGGCAAATTCAAGATGTCGCAGAATCGTGCGATGTCCGATCGCGTCGGTGTGGTCGAAGGACTGCGCGCCGACGGGCCGATGAACGAGCCGCTGGCCGCGCTCGTTGCGCAGCGCGGCGAAGTGCCGGGTGACTGAACGCCCCGGGGGATGGGGCCCTGTGTCGGCTGCCGTAACGAACCGAAACAATTCAGCGGGGCGGGGACGGGATAAACGGTGGTGTCCCCGCATACAATGCGGCAACCCTACTCGGATGCCGCAATGAAAACGCTGCTCCTCATGCTCGCGCTGGTGCTTTGCCTGCTCTTTCTCGAGCAGGCATGGCTGCCATCGGCGCAAGCGGACGAGTGCGACAACCTTGGCCCGGCCCAAACCTTGCAATGCGCCGCCTACGGTGCGGCAAACGTCGTCCCCGAATAGCCGTTCATCCGCTACAATCGCACCCCCTGACGTTTTACCCTAAGCCGTGCGATGAAGCAGTCTCGATGGACGGTCACCGCAGTGCGCGCAAACCGCTTGCGCGCGATGACCGGGAAGTTGCCGTTGGCAGTGTCCTCTGCCTCTCTGTTCTCCCTGATTTCCCTTGCTTCCGCCATTGCCGTCATGGCGCTTCCGGGCGACGCGTTTGCCGCCGCCACGGCATGTGGCGACCATTATTGGGCGGGCACCGCACCCGACATCACCAATGCGGCGATGACACGCAACGCACGCGAGGTGTGCTTCAGTGCGTTCGGTGTCATGCACTCCGGGGTGACACGCACACCGTTGTGGTCGGCGGAACGTCTCACGCGCGCCGGCTTGAGCGATGCGCGTCAGATCTCTCGCGTCAACAACTTCCACGCGGAATCGCGCCTTCCCCCGGGAGAGCGGGCTGAACTGCGCGACTATGTCCGCTCGGGGTACGACCGTGGACACATGGCGCCGTCGGCCGATATGCCGGACGCGCAGGCGCAATCGGAGAGCTTCTCGCTGTCGAACATGGTGCCGCAGAACAGCGAGAACAATCGCTATTTGTGGGCAGGCATCGAGTCGAGCGTACGCAAGCTCGCGCAGGATCGCGGCGAATTGTTCGTTCTCACCGGTCCGCTGTTCAAGGGCAAGACGATTACGCAGGTCGGCAATCGGGTGATGGTGCCCACGCAGCTCTATAAGGTGGTCTACGATCCCAGGCGCAAGCAGGCAGGCGCCTACCTTGTCGCGAACGAAGCCACCGGCGACTATTCTGTGGTGAGCGTGGCGGAACTCGAGACGCTGGCCGGCATCGACTTCTTCCCTGGCATGCCGGCGGACGTGAAGCGCACGGCCATGCGATTGCCCGCACCCAAGGCGGCGGGCGGCAAGCGCAAGCGAGATCCGGAGGTGCCGTCGTTCCGCGAGGTGCAGACGGTGCTTGATTTCTTGCGTACGATCATTCGCTAAGCCTGACGGTGGCGTGTGCAAGGCATTGCTACGAACGTTGCCGGGGGCATTTGCCCCGTTTCCACCTTGATTTCCCCCGACTGAGGAGTTTCCAATGTCCGCTTCGTCTTCCGTTAACGCCAAGTTCGCTCCGTTCGCCAACGATGCCGATGCGCTCACGCTTGGCGAACTGAATGTCGAAAATCATACGGATCACGTTGCCATTTTTGGCAACCTGGAAATTCGCCGCGATGCCGACGGGCTGCATCAGGCGCAAGCGCTCAAAGCGGTGCTCGACGCCGTTGTGGCGACGCTGTCGGGCGCCGATTTGCCTGCACACGCCGAGGCAGCGGGCACCACGGCGCGGCAAGTTAAAAATCCGTTCGAGTCGTGACGTTCGCGGGGCGGGGAACCGCCCCCGGATTTACCCCAGCTTTGTGGTTTATCGAAAGAATCGATGTTGCGGTGCACTACGAAACAGGTGCGCCATGCGTTTCACCTCAGGTGCCTCCCGGTAGCCCGGCATACCGCCAAAGGCGCGTCTGCGACATGCACGTCCCTGTCGAAGCCTGAAAATCTCCCAATTCCACGATTCATGCGGGTTGCGCGACAACTTGTCGCACCTGCGACATTCTGTCGCATTGACACGGGCCGTCAAAAATCACGAATCGCGTCAGGGTGACGGTATTCCTGGTCAGGATATCGGGTCTCGAAATCCGGCCAAATCGGAGGTTTTGCTTGCGGCGACGCAGCACAGATGAGGGGTTTACGGCTGCCGGACAAAGCGCATACTAGCCCTGCGTCTCGTCGATTCCGATAGCGAGAATCGATGACCGGCAAGGCTACGAACACTAAACAACGCGAGGTAACTTATGCACATCCGTTGGAAAAAAGTGTATTCGAGTGGATGGGGGACGATTCATCACGATGCACCCCGTTCCCATCGCAGCGCCACTGAGCGCGAGCAACTCTTTCAACGCCTGTTGGCAATCGCGATCGCCTGTAGTGTCGGCGGATTCGTGCTCTTGTCCGTGGGTGCGGCCTTCCTGGGACGCTAAAGTCACAGATCTTCCTTTTCGTGCGCGGCGCCGCCTTCAGCGGATCGCCGCGCAACGTTACTTCGGCTGACATTCCGGCTGCATATTCCCGCTTTTCAAGTGAAAAGTCCGCTCCCGCCCCTATGGTGCCGGGGGCCGCGGCGCTTTCATTTCGCCCTTTCGATCGCCCGCCTTGAACGAATGCCTTCGCCGTTTTGAAACGTCTTGTTACAAAGATTCTCCGTTTCAAAACGCTCTCGAACCCGGATGTCGGAAAATACCTGCAATTCCCCATTAAAAATCTGTCGACACCTACGATAAAGCGCGCAATGCGCGTTGATATCCATCGTCGATGACGTGGTCTCTCGTGGCGATGTAGCCGCGTTCTGCAAGGTCACGCTATTGCGTTTACGAAAGAATAGTGCGATCTTGAAGCGAAGGCGCTTTGTCGGAATTTTGGGTAGTTCGCTGTTCGGAATTTGCCCGGATTTATCCGAATTGTCTTGCGCCTCATAACTTTCGATAAAGAAGAAAAGAAAACAGTTGTGCGGGCTGGTTTGATTGATTTGTGAGGTGCGCCATGGAAATTCGCTGGGAAAAGTTGTACTCGGGCGGATTGGGTCGTTTTTACGACACTTCGGAATCGAGCCGCCGTCGGGCACGGCGCGCGCAGTTGGCATGGTTTGGCGTGGTCATCTCCGTTGGCATCGCCATCGGGGCCATCGCCATCGCATGGCGCTGGCTCTGATGTTCATCACGGCAAAGCGTCGTTCGGGGATCACGGGGATAGGGGTGCTGCTCGCCATTGCGGTGAGCACGCCGGTTCGCGCGCAGACGCCGGCCATGCCGGCGGAGCCGCTCGACACGGCGGGAAGGCCGTGCGGGGCACTGCGCGCGCTACCTGCCGACGTTACCCACTATCGTTACGAAGTCGCGAACCGGTGCGAGCGTCCGGTCACATTCTTCTGGCGTTGCAGCGCCACCGATACGGAGCACTCTCTGGAAATTCCCGGCAAAGCGACGCAATCCGCCACGTGCGTGAAGGCGACGGCCGCTGCCGGAGAGATCGTGTTCCGCTTCGATCCGCCCGGTACCGGCAACTGAACGTCAGTTCGGTGTTCTCGCTGTGATGCGTCTGGTGCTGTCGTTGCCGGCCGCATGGCGTACGGCATAAGCCATATGCCGCTCGCCGCTTGCCGCATCTCGCCGGGCTAATCAGGCGAGGTAGATGCGCACCCTCTGGCCGGCCGGTCGCCACCGCCGCCGGGAATGGCTATCATGACGCCATAAGGATCGTCCGCCCGCCCGGCACTCCCGGAGAGGTCGGCGACGGACCCGCGACCGACCGGGCGCAAATTCCGCGAGCCGGCCTGTCGCGCCAACCGGAACACCCCCAAGGACTCCCCATGACCGACACAGTCACCCCGACTCAGCCGTCGCTCGATACGGCGGCATTGCGCGAATTCGTCGAGCGCAAATGGAACGACGAAATTCTGCACGCGCTGACCGATTACATTGCCGTCCCCGCCAAGAGCCCGGGCTTCGATGCCGATTGGGCGCGCAACGGCTACATCGATCGCGTGGTGCGCGACGCTGCGCAGTGGGCAGAGCGTCAGCCGGTGAAGGGACTGAAGCTCGAAGTGATTCGTCTGGAAGGCCGCACGCCGGTGATCTTCTTTGAAGCCCCGGCCACGCGTTCCGGCAGCAGCGAGACGATCGTGCTCTACGGTCACCTCGATAAGCAACCCGAGTTCGACGGATGGCGCAAGGACCTCGGCCCGTGGACGCCCAAGTTCGAGGACGGCAAGCTCTATGGCCGTGGCGGCGCGGACGACGGCTACGCCATCTACGCCAGCGTAACGGCGCTTGCAGCGCTCGATGCGCAAGGTGTGGAGCGTCCGCGCTGTGTGGGTCTCATCGAGACCTGCGAAGAGTCCGGCAGCTACGATCTTCTGCCGTATGTCGACGCCTTGCGTGAACGTCTGGGCCGTGTCGGTCTGGTCGTCTGCCTCGATTCCGGGGCGGGCAACTACGACCAGTTGTGGCTGACGACGTCGCTGCGTGGCCTGATCTCCGGCAGCCTCGAAGTGCAGGTGCTCGACGAGGGCATTCACTCGGGCGGCTACGGCGGCATTGCGCCGTCGAGCTTTCGCATCATGCGCCAGTTGTTCGAGCGTCTTGAAGATGCCGGCACCGGCAACGTGCTGCCGCAGGGCTTTCATACCCCGATCCCGTTGCAGCGTCTGAAAGAGGCCGAAGCCACCGCCCGTATTCTTGGCGACGACGTCTGGAAAAAGATGCCGTGGGCTTGCGGACAAGACGGTTTGTCGGTGCTGCCGACCACGACCGATCCGAAGGAGGCGCTGCTCAATTCGACGTGGCGTCCGTCGTTGTCGGTGACGGGGGCTGCCGGTTTGCCCGCGTTGGCCGATGCCGGGAATGTGTTGCGTCCGCGTACGGCGTTCAAGCTGTCGCTACGGTTGCCGCCGCTCGTTGACGCCGCCAAAGCCGTGGCCGAACTCAAGTCGCTGCTCGAACTCGATCCGCCGTACAACGCGAAGGTGACGTTCAAGTCCGACGCCGGCGCGGCTTCCGGTTGGAACGCCCCCGACGTTGCACCGTGGCTCACGTCGGCGCTCAATACGGCATCGCAACGGCACTACGGAGCGGATGTGGCGTACATCGGGCAGGGCGGCACGATCCCGCTGATGAATACGCTGCAAGCCGGATTCCCGACGGCGCAGTTCATGGTGTGCGGCGTGCTTGGCCCGAAGTCGAACGCGCACGGCCCGAACGAATTCCTGCACGTGCCTTATGCGAAGAAGCTGACCGCTGCGGTCGCCGAGGTGATCGCTTTGGCGCCGTAAGTCCGGCAAGCCGGGTGAGGCAGGTCTCGCGCCTCGATGGCGACGTGACGAGAGAAGACAAAACGGGTCGCATGTTCGCGGCCCGTTTTGTTATGTCGAGGCGGGATGCGTTCAGAGCCGATGCGTGGTGGCGTCAAGCACTTGTACGCCGCGCATGAAGTCGTCGAGATCCATGCTTTCGTGCGGATTGTGCGAGCCGTTGGCATTGCGCACGAACACCATGCCGCTTGGAATCCCGGCGTTGGCGAAGATGGCGGCGTCGTGACCGGCGCCACTCGGCACCCGCTCTTGCGGAAGATCGAGCATGCGGCAAGCGTCGACCAGCAGCGACGACACCTGCGCATCCATGATCGCGGGGGCCGACGCCAGCCGCCGGTCGAACACGAACTGCACACCGCGATCGCGCTCGATGGCGCGGCACTCGGTACGCATCAATTCGTAGAACACATCGAGCGTATCGGAACTCTGGCTGCGGACTTCCAGACTGAAATCCACTTTGCCCGGAATGCGCGAGATGGCGTGCTCGGCGGGATCGGTGCCGACGATGCCGGTGGTCACGACCAGATCGATGCCGCGCTCCAGCAGGGCGCGCCAATGCTCGTCGAGTCGTGTGATGAGGTCCGCCACCGCGAACATGGCATCGTGACGCAGCCAGCGCGGCACGGCTCCCGAGTGGCCGGCTTCCCCCACGCATGACACGCGGTTATGCCGCACGTTGCCGCGAATACCGGGCACGATGGCCACGGGCATGTTGCGCGCGATCATCACCGGACCCTGTTCGATGTGGAGTTCCAGCCACGCCTTGGCCCGCGAGACGTCGAACAGCAGAGCGCCGTCGCGAATCGCGTCGATATCGGCGCCCGCCTCGGCCATGCATGCCGCGAGCGTTCGGCCATGCGTGCGATGGGGCATAGCCAGATCGGCGTCGTTCAGTTTGCCGAACAGTGCGCTCGAGCCCATGTACGCCTTGCCGAACCATGCGCTTTCCTCGCCGCGCAAGGCGAGTACGCGCACCGGCGTGGTGGTGCGGCGCTCGCTGCGCCGTTGTTCGACAAGGCACAACAGCCCGGCGACGATACCGGCCAGACCATCGTAATTGCCGCCTTGCGGCACCGAATCGAGATGCGAGCCAATCCATGTGGCGGGAGCGTCGCCAGTGTCGTCGGGCAGGGTGAAGATCAGGTTGGCGGCGCGGTCGCGTGCGACGGCCAGTCCTTGATGCCCGGCCCATTCCGTCAGATACGAGGCGGCGGCATTCTCGCCTTCGCCGTAGCTGTCGCGGGTGATGCCGACACCGTCGTTGCCAAGACGGCGCAGATCGGTGAAGAGTTGCTCGGCCAGCGGGGCCAGCGCGTTCAGTTCCATGAGTGTGCTTCTTTTGTGTGCTTCTTTTCGCGTGAGGCTTTGCGAGGGTTACGTAAAACGTGTGACGGCTCAGCCGGACTGCTGCGCAAAGCGCAGCCAGCGGTCGGTCAACTGGGCGTCGAGCGCGACGGCGCCGGTGAGCGTTGCGATGCGTTCGACGGCTTGCGCCTCGCAATACGCTGTCAACCCGTCGATGATGTGTCCCATCACGGCCGGATCGCGGAACGACGCGGTACCGACTTGCACCGCCGAGGCTCCCGCGAGCATGAACTCCACGGCGTCGTCTGCCGTTTCGATACCGCCGCAGCCGATGATCGGGATGCGCACCGCCCGATGGCACTGATGCACGAGCCGGACGGCGAGCGGCTTGATCGCCGGGCCCGAGAGTCCCCCCATGACGTTGCCCAGTTTGGGCTTGCGCGTGCGCACATCGATGGCCATGCCCAGTACGGTGTTGCCCATGACGATGGCGTCGGCACCGGCGTCTTCCGCCGCTTTGGCGATCAACGCGATCTGTCCGGCGTTGGGGGTGAGCTTCACCCACAACGGATGCGAGGTGCGCCGGCGAATGGCGCTCACGGCCTTGTAAGTGGTCTCGGGCAGCATGGCAAAGGCCATGCCGTCGGCTTCAAGGTTCGGGCAGGAGATGTTCGCTTCGATGGCCGCGACTTCCGGCAGCGACAGCGTCTCGCAGGCTTCCCCGAAAGACTCCGCCGTGTCGGCCGAGACGGACACCACGACTGGCGTATCGAAACGCGTATAGGCGGGCAACACGTCCCGCCGGTAGGCGTCGAGCCCCTTGCTCGGAATGCCGATGGAGTTGAGCATGCCGCTGGCGGTCTCGGCCACGCGCGGTGTCGGATTACCCGCACGCGTTACTGGCGAGACACTCTTGATGACGAGCGCACCGAGCCGGGTCAGGTCCAGCGCTTCGGCGTATTCGACCGCGAAGCAGCCAGAGGCCGGCATGACCGGATTGCGCAGCGTCAGCGATCCGATGCGTACGGAAAGATCAGCCAAAGTCCACCTCCCCGACGACGTCGCGAATCGGAAACACCGGGCCCTCCCGGCACACGCGCAGGAATTGCTTGTCGCCATCGCGATCGAACAGGCGCACGCACGACAGGCAAACCCCCATGCCGCACGCCATGCGTTGTTCCATCGCGACCTCGGCCGTGATGTGCGGATGCGCATGCAGCACACGCTGGAGCAGCATCAATAAACGATGCGAGCCGCAGGTGTAGACAGCGTCGTGCGGCGCGGCGTCGAGCAGAGCACGTATGCGCGGCTCCAGGGCGTCTACGGCCGACGAGCCGTCGGTGTCGAACACGCAATGCACGTCGGCCAGTGCGCGGGCTTCGGGCGAGCGCAGAAATTCGTCGTGCATCAGGTCGGCTTCGCTGCGGGCCGACATGACGACCGTCAACTTCAGCCCGGCCGCCGCCGCCCGTTGCACTAGCGGCGCCATCGTCGCCAGCCCGACCCCGCGCGCGACCAGCATCACGCGTTGCCATTGCGAAGACTGGGTATTAAGCGTGAACGTATTGCCAAGCGGGCCGACGATATCGAGCGTTGCCCCTTCCAACAGGGTGGCAAGGGCGCGCGTGCCAACGCCAGTGACGTTGTAGAGAAACTCGATGGTGTCCGGCTCGGGGCCCGTGCCGTACACGCTCATCGGGCGCAGCAGGAAGGGGGCGTCGCTCAGCGTGACCGGACACTTCAGTTGGTAGAACTGGCCGGGCTGCGTGGTGAGGGCGATGGGCGCATCGGCTTGCAGACGCAAATAGCGGTAACGTGCGTTGACGGCGCGGTGCGTGAGCACGCGGCAGCGATGCGCGGCGACCGTAGGCGCTCGGCAAGACACATCGTGCGTGCCGTGTGCGTCGTGCGTGTCCGAGGGCGCATACCCCAATGGGTGGGCGACGTCGGTACGCGACAGGGTGGCAACTGACATGAGGGCTCCGGAGGGTGAGGGCTGGCGTGGCGCGCGGCGGGGACGTCGCGCATCTCGTTCTCGTTATTCGAGTTCAACGCCTTTGAGTTCGGGGATCAGGAATCGCGTCGCGATCATGTCGAGCACATACAGGCTCGCGAGCAGCGCAATGGCAATCTGGAACGAGTAGCGGGCGGCAAGCGCGCCCACGACGACCGGCCCGAGCCCGCCGATGGCGCGCCCGATGTTCCACAGCACGTTCTGTGCGGTGGCGCGTGCCGCAGTGGGATAAGCCTCGGACATGAGCGTGCCGTAGCCGCCGACCATGCCGTTCACGAACATGCCCATCAGCGCGCCGGCGAACAGCATGACCGTCGGATCGGTGAGTTGGGCGTAGACGAGGACCATGACCACGGCGCCCGCCTGATACAGCAGGAACGTGGGCCGGCGTCCGATACGGTCGGCCAGTTGCCCGAAGGCCCACACGCCGATCATCATGCCGATCACGGTGGCCGCGGTCCAAAGACCGGACTTCGTGAGCGAGAAGCCGAGCTTCTGTGAGAGGAACGTCGGCAGCCAGATCATGATCCCGTAGTAGCCGAAGTTCTGAACCGAACAGAGGATCACGATGCCCAGACTCACGCGCGTGGTGCGGGCATCCTTCACGAGCAGACGGAAGGCGTTGCTGCCCGCGCCCGATTTCGCGGCTTTGCCGCTGCGCCGGACAAAGACTTCAGGCTCGTGCAGCTTGTTACGCAGCACCCACGCGACGAGTGCCGGCAGCACCCCCACGAGGAACATGCCCCGCCAGCCGATATGCATCAGCAGCAGCGGCGTGAGCAGCGCGGCGGCGAGCACACCCGTCTGCCAGCCGAGCGCGACGTACGACGAGACACGTGCGCGCTTCGCCGCAGGCCACGCTTCGGCGGCCAGCGCCATGCCGATGCCGAACTCGCCGCCCAGTCCGATGCCCGCAATCGTGCGATACACCAGCAAGTCCCAGAAACCCTGGGCAAACGCGCACAGGCCCGTGAAGACCGCGAATAGCAGAATCGTCCACGTGAGCATGCGCACGCGCCCGTAGCGATCCGAGAGGGCACCGAACAGAATGCCGCCCGCGACGGCACCGATCAATGTCCACGTCACGAGCGCGCCGGCTTGTCCGGGCGAGAGGTGCAGGCCGGCCGTAATCGCCGGCAGCATGAAGCCGAGAATCAGCAGATCGAAGCCGTCCATCGCGTAGCCGATGGCGGAGCCCGCGAGCGCTTTCCAAGCGTAAGGAGTGACGATGTCGTCAGACGTGGCGTCCGCGCGTTGCGCACTCGGTGTGTTCAGGTTGGCTTCCATGATCGATTCCTGTGAGGCGGCGAAGCGGCGTGGCGATTGACCTGGCGCCGCATTCGTCCAATCTCGTCAAATTGTCTAAATTTTTAGACAATCAAGTGAAAAAAAGCCGCCGGGGATGGGCATCGAGACTCGCTCGTCGTCACGCCACGTCACGCATAGATCTCGGCGGTCAGTTGCGCGGCAAAGCCGTTCAACGAGGCAAGAAAGCTCGCATCGGAGGTTGCTGCGGCGTCGCGCAACATCGTGGCATAGGCTTTGGTGCGAGCGAGGAATGCCTGAAACGTCTCGCCGTTCGCGGCAATGCCCGATTGACGCTCCGCGAAAGTCTGCGCGGCCTGCGCCAGCAACAGCAACGCAGCAGACTCGCGTGTAGCGGTCTTCGACGCATGGAGACAACGCGCGGCAAAGTCTTCAATGTCGGACAGACCGACGGTGTCGCGCTGTAACCAGACGCATGCAAGTTGCAGATCCATCATGCTCTCCATCTGTCTAAATATTTAGACTAAACGAACCCGACAAGGCAGGCAAGACGAAAATAATCGGGTCAAACCCTGATTTCGTGGCGGTGCGACGGCACGCTTCAAGGGCGGCAATCGTGTGCCGTCGCACACCTCGGGAAGGCTGGCCGAGTGGCCTGCCTTCGCTCAGAACTTCATGCGCAGGCCGGCGCCGTAGGTCTGTCCGGTCGACATGTCACTCATGTGGTCATACTTGTACGCGGCGTAAATGTCCGTGCGTTTGGACAGCGGGTAGTCGTAGCCAAGGGCCCACGTGGTACGGCGCTGGTTGTCGCCCGAACCGTTCGAGCCGGTGTAGGCGACCGAAGCGAGCACGCTGCCGCGGCCGAGCGGAACCGAGGCGCCCAACTGCCCGGTATTGGCGTGGAAGTTGCCGCTCGCGGCCTGACTCGCGATGAGCATGTATTGGGCGAAGACCTTCACCACGGCGAAGTCGTACGAGAGGCCGAGTTGTGCCGTGTTCTGGTTGGTCAGCCCGGTAACGCCCGGCAACTGCGAGCCGAAGTCGCCCGGTGTCGCACTGAAATTCACGTATTGATAGTTCACGGCCGCAGCGAACGGGCCGTTGGCATAGGTGATCGCAGCAGCCCACTTCTTAGCGCTATGGTCGGTCGGGCTGTTGCCGGTCGCATAGAGCAGTGTGCCCGCCATGCCGGCATACGTTGGCGACGTATATGCCACGGCGTTGTTCCATGCCGAATCGCCCACCACGCCCTGCGTCCCCAGACCCTTGTAGGTGTGGAAGATCATTGGCGAGAAGGTGTACGAGTTGTTAAACGGGTTGAACTGGATCGTGGCGAGATAAAGCGGGGTGGTGATGCGGCCGAGGCGCAAGGTGCCAAGCGCGTTTGACAGACCCACGTAAGCATTGCGCGAGAAGAAGCTATCGCCGGCGAAGCGGCCGTACGTTCCGTTATTCGGCTGGAAGTAGCTCTCCAGCACGAACAGCGCGCTGTTGCCGCCGCCAAGGTCTTCGGTGCCGGCCAGCCCCCAATACGACGTGGTCATGCCGCCACCTTGCTGCACCACAGCGGCGTTGCCGCCGGGGTTCTTCACCGAGCCGACATAGGCATCTGCCAGGCCATAGAAGCTCACGCTCGATTGCGCGTGAGCGGTGGTTGCGAGCGTCGCGGCGCTCAGTGCGGCGGCGCCAGCCACCTTGTGCCAGGTTTTCATCATTCCCTCTTTGTTTGTATAAATTTCTGGACGGCGCGCAGGCTATCACTGCCGGCACGTGGAGTCACCCCCCCAAAACACCACAGGCTTGCCCTCGGGGCAGGGCATTCCCACGCCATGGGGTATCCGTGATCGGGATCGTGCAGATGTCTAAAAAAATAGACAATCGAAAAAATAATCGGTGGATCGATGTGGGGTGTTTGCGACAGTGCCGGAAGGGAAACTGCGTGTCGGCAACGACAAAGGCCTGACATCGAGACGAGCAACCGACCGGTATAATTCCGGCACTGCAATGCGGGTGCGGCGCGTTTGGCTGACCCGGGCATTGGCAATCCGACAGGGGGCGATTTGAATCGAGCTGCGACGACATCCCGGGCGCCGAGAGGTGCGCGTTTCAATTTCCGAGCCATTGGCGAGCGTTTGCGCGCCTACCGGCTGGCGGCGGAGTTACGTAGCGAGGATGTGGCGGAGCAACTCGATATCTCGCGCGCGGCCATCTACAAGCTTGAGCGCGGCGAAATCGTCAAGATCGACACGCTGGAGCGGCTCGCCGCGCTGCTCGGCGTGTCGCTGGCGAATCTGCTGGGGGTGGAGGTCGAATACCATGACTCGGCGGTGAGTTACTTCGAACGGATGCGTCAGTTGGAAAGCCGCTCGGAGCGTATCGTCGCGCATTTCGACCCGATCTCGTTTCTGCTCACCTCGGAAGACTATGACGTTTGGCTGCGTCACATGCTTGACGAGAGCATTCCGCCCTCACTCGCCGACCGTCACTGGACGAATACGATTGATCGCGTGCTGGGAATTCTGCAGGAGCGCAAGTCGAGCTTCTCGCGTCAGCGGCTGGCCGTGACCAGCCTGATCGGGCTGCGTCAGATCGAGCAGTTTCTGCATCACGGGCTTGTGGGCCGGCTGGGGCTGCCGCCCGGGGTGCAGCTTGAGCGCAAGATGGCGGCACGTCGCGAGGTTGCGCGCATTGTCGAGTTTCTCGAAGCCGACACGACAGGCGTGCAGATCGGTATCGTGAGCGACAACATGCCCAATGAGACGTTCCAGATCTTCGAAGCGCAGGGCGAAGCCTATGTCGCCGTGTCGCCGTTCCGTCTGGGCGAGCTGCCAAACTTGCGTACCGGCATCGCCACGATCACCACGTCGCCCGACGGGGTGGGCATGTATCGCGCGATGATCGATCGCCTATGGGCCGATTCGGCCAAGGGCAAGGAAGGGGCTGCACTCCTGGGCCAACTGCTCGCCCGCTTCTGATCCTGGCGGGAAACGGCTGTGTCGGTGCCACAAAGCGAAGGCATTCGACATTATCGACATCCGCTCACAGCGAATCCCTTTAGTCTCCTCGCGCTTGAAGACCATTCGGTCTGATGATCTGGAGACGATGATGGGATCTATTTCTGCTGCGTCCGGCCCTGTGCCGGTGCAAGTCATTTCCGCCAATTGGTCGAAGCCGCCTGACGACGGTAACAGCTTCGGCTCGGACTTTCAGCGATTGGGGTCAGTCTCGACCTCTGCGCTTTCCCCCATAGGCAAGGCCTGGCAGACATACCCTGCCCGGCAGAGGAGCGACCTGGAAAACTGCGGCATTCCGCTGGAAAGTTGGTGCAGCGCGCGCGATTGGGATGTCGCTCAAGCCAACCGATTGGAAGCCCACCCGCTGATGCCCAGGAGCGTTGGCGAAACGCTTGAGTGCTGGCGTACCGCTTATCTCGACGCCATTGGCAACGAGGTGAGCTTCGAGCGGGATCGCTCGACAGCCATGCGTTCGGTGCGCAACGGCGTTCCGCTCGCCATCAATTCAATGCGCCGCGACATACCTCATTCCGCCAAGCCTTTTGTCCGGACGTTCGACGTGGCGCCCGTACGAGCGCAACTCGAGCAGATCGAACCGCTGAACCATGCGATTCGCGAACTGGACACGTTGATTCCGTCGCTGCCGCATGGCGAAGGGAAGCGGATCGCAGAAGGAAATCTCGCGGAGCTCGTCGCACTGCGCAACGCAATGCAGAACCTCTCCCTGAATGTGTGTGAACGTAAGCGCGACGAACTCAAGGTCGAAATCAGAGCGCTGATCGCGCTCAACGACATGACACGCGAAGTCGAACGCGAGATGCACAATGGCGGTGCGGACGTACCGTTGCGGCTTTCCGTGCGCGATGGCAAATGGGTGCTCAAACCTGCGGCGTCGACATCGTGGTTTGCCAAGAACAAGATGCGTGCCGCCAACGACGCGGCGCGGCTTGCCTTGCTGCTCGGCTATCCGGCAAATCAACGTGTCACGCTCAGAATGATTCGGGAGCGAGGCTTCGGGGCGCACGAGTATACGTTGCTGCTCAACGATGCCCGGTCCGGGGGACAAGGGAGCACGGGGTCGTGGCTTGCCGGCAGAGCCCTGGATATCGACGTGGCGAAATCCGAAGGCAGCGCAGTGCTGGACGGTGCCATGCAAGCCTTCGAGGGCCGGCGGCCTGACGACGCGCTTGAGCCGGTGCTCGACGACGACATGTACGACGAGAATCAATACGCGACGCTCCCCCTGTTCGTCGGCGAGCGCCCGAGACGCGGCTACACCGCGGCGCAAACACCTCGCGAGGACCTGGGCGTGGCGTCTCATCGAGACGTGGGTGAGGCCAGGGCCGCCCCCGAGGCCATGTTGCTCGACGACGATAGTGACGCCGTGCCGCATTTCGTCGGCCCGAATGGTGACGAATACGCACGCGTGCACTTCGATGAAACGTCCCCGGCGGGCGAGAGACGGCTGCGCAAGCCCGGCGCAGTGCGTTTTTCTGAGGCGCTAAGCGTGGCTCGTCGGCTCGAGACCCTCACGTTCAATGAGCCCCCGCCGCCGATTCCGGCGCGCGTGTTCCGGCATTCGTCACCTCCGCGCCCGTCATCCTTGCCGCCTTCGTACCCACCCCCGCCGCTGCCGCCCATCGATGAGTGATTCATTGCCGTCGCCAGATTGAACAGCCAGGCCGCTACCGGAATAGGGTGCGGCCTTTTTCTATACGCGAAGGTGTTTCTGCCTTCAAACGTTTCTCATCCGGCGGCTGAAAACGATTTCGAAATTTCGCTGATCGAAACGCTTCGTGCGCGCGTAATAGTAAATATTTTAATTATCTGCAAGCCTTTCCAATCAATATGTTGCGCAATTTACGCAACAATCTCTTGCTTTGCCATGTAGGGAACTTGTAAGTAGAATGACCGCGTTATAAGCGCTACGCGAGGTGAATGGCCTGTCAGGTTTTCTTCACGCATGGCGAGCCACCGCCTGACTGTCATGCGTGATTCGTCCCGTCCCCCACAAAAACGGAGAACTCCATGTCACAGGACAAGGAACCGCGCCGGCGCTTTCTGCGCCAGGTGCTGGCGATCGTGCCTGCCACGACTCTCGCCACCGGTGCGACGCTTACGCAGTCCGCCTGTAGCAGCGACAAGTCCGCTGCCCCCGCTGCTTCGACCACTCCCTACGAGCCCAAGTACTTCACTGCCGACGAATGGCGGTTCGTGAACGCTGCCGTCGACCGTCTGATTCCCGCCGACGATCTCGGCCCGGGCGCGCTGCAAGCCGACGTGCCTCAGTTCATCGACCGTCAGATGGAAACGCCCTTCGGACACGGCAAGCTCTGGTACATGCAGGGGCCGTTCCATCCCGATCAGCCGCCCGAGATGGGCTACCAGTTGAGCCTCGTGCCGCGTGACATCTATCGTCACGGCATCGCGGCGTGCGATGCGTACTGCAAGAAGCAGTACAACAAGGCATTCGCCGACCTCGATCACGCCACGCAGGAAACCGTGCTCAGCGATCTCGAACATGCGAAGGTCGAGTTCGATAGCGTGCCTGCGCGCACCTTCTTCTCCTATCTGCTGGCCAACACGAAGGAGGGGTTCCTCTCGGACCCGATCCACGGCGGCAACAAGGACATGGTCGGCTGGAAACTGGTCGGATTCCCCGGCGCTCGCGCCGACTTCATGGATTGGGTGGATCAGCCCAACGTCAAGTACCCGTATGGGCCCGTGTCGATTTCCGGAAAGCGGGGCTAAGGGGGCAAAATCATGGCAATCAAGAAAGATAAAGTCGACGCCGTCATCGTGGGCTTCGGCTGGACCGGAGCTATCCTCGGCCAGGAACTCACCGACGCCGGACTCAACGTTGTCGCACTCGAGCGAGGCGCCATGCGCGACACGCCGACCGACGCGCAGTATCCCAAGGTCATCGACGAACTCGAGTACTCGGTGCGCGGCAAGCTCTTTCAGGAGCTGGCGCGCGAGACCGTCACGATTCGTCACACCCCTGACGACCTCGCCGTGCCTTACCGTCAGAACGGCTCGTTCCTGCTCGGCAATGGCGTGGGCGGTGCCGGGTTTCACTGGAACGGCATGCACTACCGTATCCTCCCGGAAGAACTGAAGCTGCGCAGTCATTACGAAGAACGCTACGGCAAGAAGTTCATTCCCGAGGGCATGACGATTCAGGACTTCGGCGTAAGCTACGAAGAACTGGAGCCGCACTTCGATTTCGCCGAGAAAGTGTTCGGCACATCGGGCAAGGCGGGGAACCTGAACGGCAAGATCGTGCCGGGCGGCAACCCGCGCGAGGGGGCACGTTCGAGCGAATTCCCCACCCCGCCGTTGCAGAACACCTACGGCGCGACGCTTTTCGAGAAGGCCGCTCGCGACGTCGGTTTCAATCCGTATCCGGCACCTGCCGCGAACACCTCGCAGCCTTATACGAATCCGTATGGCGTGCGTCTCGGGCCGTGCAACTTCTGCGGCTTTTGCGAGAACTACGGCTGCTACATGTATTCGAAGGCCTCGCCGCAGACGACCATCCTGCCGGTATTGCTCAAGAAGACCAATTTCGAGCTGCGCACGAACGCCTATGTCGTCAAGGTCAATCTCGACAGCGACGGCAAGAAGGCGACCGGTGTGACGTACATCGACGCACAAGGCCGCGAAGTCGAGCAGCCTGCCGACCTCGTCATCATGGCCGCCTACCAGATGCACAACGTGCGCCTGCTGCTGCTCTCGGGGATCGGCAAACCGTACGACCCGAAGACGGGCGAGGGTGTCGTCGGCAAGAACTACGCGTACCAGATGAACGGCGCGGTGAACGTGCTGCTGCCCAAGGGCACGCAATTGAACCCGTTCATCGGAACGGGCGCCGGCGGCGTGTCGATGGACGACCTGAACGGCGACCAGTTCGATCACGGCCCGCTGGGCTTCATCGGCGGCGCGAGTATTCGTCACGTGCGCTATGGCGGGCGTCCGATCAAGATGACGCCGACCGTGCCCGGCACACCGTCGTGGGGCAGCAAGTGGAAGGCCGGCATTGCCGACGCATATCAGCGCTACATGACCATCGGGATCTCCGGCTCCGTGATGTCG
Organism: Pandoraea apista; assembly: GCF_001465595.2. Lineage (NCBI taxonomy): Bacteria > Pseudomonadati > Pseudomonadota > Betaproteobacteria > Burkholderiales > Burkholderiaceae > Pandoraea > Pandoraea apista. The sequence goes on from NZ_CP013481.2 coordinate 2,077,408, forward strand.
TACCGCGACGCCTGCCTTGATCTCGATCCGACCTACAAGGATGCCTACGGCGTGCCGCTGCTGCGCATGACGTTCGACTGGCACGACAACGAATACGCCATGCTGGGCTACATGGGCGACCGCATGGAAGAGGTTGGCCGCGCGATGAACCCCGAGAAGGTGTTCCGGGCGATTCGCAAGAAGGGCACCCATTACGACACGCGGATCTATCAGAGCACGCATACGACCGGGGGCGCCATCATGGGCACCAATCCGTCGAACAGCGTGGTCAACCGGTATTTGCAGAGCTGGGACGTGTCGAACGTGTTCGTGATGGGCGCGTCGGCGTTCCCGCAGAACATGGGTTACAACCCCACGGGCGTGGTGGCGGCGCTGGCGTACTGGTCCGCGAAGGCGATTCGCGAACAGTACCTCAAGAACGCCGGCCCGCTGGTGCAAGCCTGAGGAGCGCAACCATGATCCGCAAAACGATGATGAAACGCTCCGCCGGTGTTCTCGCGGCCGGTGCCCTGGCGCTGGTGGCTGCCGCCGTATGGGCGCAGACTGCCACGGCGCCTTCCGGCGCGGCAGTCTCGCCGGTGCCCACGCGTACGGTGCCCGCCGTCGCGGTGGAAGGGGGCGCGCAGCCTCCTGCCGCCAACGATCCGCAAACGCAACTCGTCAAGCAGGGCGAATACCTCGCCCGCGCCGCCGATTGTGCGGCGTGCCATACGGCGCCCAAGGGCAAGCCGTTCGCTGGCGGTCTGCCGATTGCGTCGCCCATCGGCACGATCTACTCGACGAACATCACGCCGGACAAGGACACCGGCATTGGCAACTACAGCCTTGAAGACTTCGACAAGGCGGTGCGCCACGGCATCGCCAAGAATGGCTCGACGCTGTACCCCGCCATGCCGTATACCTCGTACGCGAAGGTGCGTCCGGCCGATGTGAAGGCGTTGTATGCCTACTTCATGAGCGGCGTGCAGCCGGTTGCGCAGGCGAACAAGGCGACGGACATTCCGTGGCCGATGTCGATGCGCTGGCCGTTGTCGATCTGGCGCAAGATGTTCGCGCCGGCGGTCGCGGCCGACGCGGCGTCGACCGATAACGATCCGATCTCGCGCGGTCGCTATCTCGTCGAAGGTCTGGGCCATTGCAGTGCATGCCATACGCCGCGCGGCATCGCTTTGCAGGAAAAGGCGCTCACGGACGACAGCACGGCGTTCCTCTCGGGCGGCGTGGTCGACCACTTCCTTGCGAAGAACTTGCGAGGCGATGTCACTGACGGTCTGGGCAACTGGAGCGAGGGCGATATCACGGCGTTCCTGAAGGGCGGACGCAACGATCATTCCGCAGCCTTCGGCGGCATGTCGGACGTTGTGCAGCACAGCACGCAGCACATGAACGACGACGATCTCACGGCCATCGCCAAGTACCTGAAGACGCTTAAGCCGGTTGATCCGAACGCCAAGGCGCTTGCCTACGACGACACCGTGGCCAGGGCGTTGCGTGCGGGTTCCGACAAGAGCAACGGTGCGCTCACGTTCCTCGATAACTGTGCCGCGTGTCACCGCAGCACGGGCAAGGGCTACACGCAAACATTCCCGACGCTCGCGCTTAGCTCGACGGTGAACTCGGCAGACCCGACCTCGCTCATTCATATCGTGTTGCGCGGCGCGGAAATGCCGTGGACGAAGTCGGCGCCGACGCATTATGCAATGCCCGGTTTCGATGACCGTCTGACCGATCAGGATGTGGCCGACGTGTTGACGTTCGTGCGTTCGAGCTGGGGTAACAAGGCGCCGGCGGTGACGGCTGCGCAGGTGTCGAAGGTGCGCAAGGACGTTGGCGCCGCACCTCAGCCGCAGCGTTGAGCGAATGAGGTGTCGGGCGCGTGGCCGGGACTTGCCGGCACGCGCGCGCTGCCTGTGGTGAAATGAAGCCCCGCCGGGCAGTGGTGCCGGCGGGGTTTTTTGATGTTCGCGTTCTGTCGGTGCGAACGCTGTTGATGCAGGAGGGAGACGGTGCCATTCATTCTTCTGGCGATTGTTGTGCTGGCGGGCATTGTGTACGGCGCGGTGCGTCTCTATGCTGCTGTGGCGCTTCGGTTCGGCACGCTGGCTGCCGTGGCGACGATTGCGCTCGGCGTGCTGATCGTTGTGTGGCTCGTAGCGGACGCCGTGCGCCGCTATCGCGCCGTGCATGGGGTGCGGCGCGACGGCAAGCGCCTGGTGAGTATCGCGGGCGAATGGGGCGAACTCACGCTCGACGCGGATCGCAAGATGGGCACGATTCGCGTGGATGCTCACGAGACGCGATTCGTATTTTCGGACGTGTCGTCGGCGCATCCGGTGAGCGAGGCGGGGCGTTGGTGGCTTGTGCTCGAACTTGCCCATAACGCGCAGGCGAATTGGCGTGTGCCGATGCCCGGGCGCTCGCTGGCGCAGCGCTGGGCGAAGATATTCCGTCTGGCGAACGGGCATCGGTTGTAACTCGCGGCTCTATGGGCGGACTCAGGCACTGACGGGCATCGGCTGCCGCGTCGGCGACACCACGCTCTCGTCGTTGATCGGAAAGTGCAGGGCCGCCGCCACGGCACCGAGAATCGCTGTGGCGGCCCAGACGAGGTTGTATGAGCCGGTCACGTCGAGCACGTAGCCGCCCAGCCATGCGCCGAGGAACGAGCCGACCTGATGGCTCATGAAGCACACGCCGAAGAGCGTCCCCAGATGCTTCGTGCCGAATACCTTCGCCACCAGACCGCTGGTGAGCGGCACAGTGCCGAGCCATGTCAGCCCCATGACGGCGGCGAAGAGCACCACGCCCGTATCGGATTTCGGCAGCAGGAAGAAGAGCGCGATAGCCGCGCCGCGAATCAGGTAGAGCCAGCCGAGGACATGATGTTGACGATAGCGTCCGCCGAGCCATCCGCATGCCCAACTGCCCACCATATTGAACAGGCCGATGAGCGCGAGTGCGGTGGCTCCCAGTCCGATCGGCATGTGACACATCAACAGATAGCCGGGCAGGTGCGTGGCGATGAACGCCAACTGGAAGCCGCAGGTGAAGAAGCCGAGCGTCAGCAACTGATAGCCGCGATGGGTGCGTGCCTGATGAAGCACGTCGCGCAGCGAGACGTGCTCGCCGCCGTTGTTGGCCGTGGGGGCGGGAAGTGAGGCGTCGGTTCCCGGTGCGGCCGCCTTGCCACGGCGATGCACTGTCATGAACAGGCCGAGCGGGGCGGCACAGCACAGGATCAGCGCGAGGACGAAGAGCGAGGTCGACACGCCGTATGTCTGACGCAGACCTTGCGCGATGGGCACGAGTGCGACCTGCCCGAGCGAGCCGCCAGCGCTCACCAGCCCCATTGCCATGGTGCGCTTCTCTGGCGAGACAGCACGACTGACGGCAGGCAGCACCACGCCGAACGTTGTGCAACTGATGCCGAGCCCGACCAGCACGCCGAGTCCGATAACGAGCCAGATCCCGGAGGGCGCGAGTGCCGCCAACGCCAATCCTCCGGCGAACGCAAACGCACCGAAGGCGACCACGGGGGCGGGACCGAAACGGTCCGCCATCGCCCCGGCAAACGGCTGAGCGAATCCCCACACAAGGTTGTGCAATGCGATGGCGAAGGCCACGAGCGTGACGGGCACGCCTCGGTCGTACGAGAACGGATTGATGAACAGGCCGAAGGTCTGGCGAGTGCCCATCGCCGCACTCAACACGAGGGCGCCGGCGATGATGATCAGGGTGATGCGGCTTTGCAGCGAGGGCGTGGCGCTAGCAACGTTTCTTTGCATGATGGTGACTCCTTCTCACCGAAGTCTCGCAACGAAAACGCCGTCTGGCAAAGGAGTTGTGCGTTATGCCGGGTGAAATTTATTCACCTGAGGCGAGGTGGGCCTGCTCGATGACCCATTCCCGGAACGCGACACATTCGGGGTGTGGCTCGATGTCGTTCGCGCAGATCAGCCAGTAGGCGCCTTGCGCTGGCGTCGTAATGTCATGCGCGGCCACGAGCACGCCGCTTGCGAGATAGTCGTCGACCAGCGGACGGCGTCCGATAACCACGCCAAGCCCTGCCATCGCCGCTTCGAATGCCATCTGAATGCTGTCGAAGCTCAGGCCTCCCCGGGCGTCGAAGTCGTCGATGCCCGCGCCTTCGATCCAGCCCTGCCAGTCTTCACTGGCGCTGCTGACGTGAATTCGCGTGACGGCGCGCAGGTCGATCTGGCCGTGGGCGTCGGCATGGCTCGCATGGTAGCCGGGGCTGCACACGGGGACGAATTGTTCGCCGAACAGCCGGTGCCAGGTGTCGCTTGCGACCGGCGCGCGCGACAGGCGGATAGCGAAGTCGAAGCCGTCGGTGGGGAAGCCCACTTGCCGGCGCGACGTATCCACCGTGACATCGACGTTCGGCATGCGCTGCAAGAAGGTTCCGAGACGCGGAAGGAGCCAGCGTGAGGCGAGGGTCGGCGCGCAGGTTATCGAGATGGCGCGCGAGGCGTCGGGCGTGGGCAGGCGTCGTGTGCCGGTAAGGAGTAGCGAGAACGCCTCGGTCACGTACGCGAGATAGTCGACGCCTTCGGGGGTGAGTGAGAGCCCTTGCGGCGAGCGGGTGAACAGCGCGACGCCCAGCGTTTGCTCCAGCCCGACAATGCCGTGACTGACAGCGCTCGGCGTGAGATGCAGTTCGGCGGCGGCGCGTTTGAAACTCTGGTGGCGCCCGGCGGCTTCGAACAGGCGCAGGGCGGACAGCGGTGGCAGGCGGGGCGGCATCGGGGGCGGTGTCGAGCGGTCGGTGATCGGGGGCAAGCGCCGGTATCGAAGGCTTCGTTCGGATGGCGTCGATTTTCGCACGACACCGACTGTTATGTGGGAGAGGGGGGCCACCGGACAGGCGCTGACGTATCGCGAGGGGCTGACGTCCAAACTGTCTCGGTGGGCCACCGGTACAGGCCCGTGCGAATTTGGCGAACTGTATCGGGATTCGGGCGGCGGGCGTGCCTATTCTGTGGCTCCGCGACTTCCAAGCGCACTGCCGGATGCAGCGCTGGCGCGGGGGCTTCAGAACTTTTGACCATGACGACCGAACAATTGCTGGCCTTCTGCGCTTTCGCTGTCATCACGCTGGTGACACCGGGGCCGAACAACATGATGATTCTCGCCTCGGGGCTGAACTACGGCTTCGCCCGCACTTTGCCGCATCTGGCCGGCATTGCCTTCGGCTTCGCATTGATGGTGTTTCTGACGGGCGCGGGGCTGCATTCGGTCTTCGTGCGCTTTCCTGTGATTCACACGGTGCTGAAGTACGCCGGGGCGGCATATTTGCTGTGGCTCGCGTGGCATCTGGCCCGGTCGGGGCCGATAGACGATGAGCGTCGTGAGCGCGAGCGTCCGATGGGGTTTCTCGGGGCGGCGGCGTTCCAGTGGGTCAATCCGAAGGCGTGGGTGATGGCCGTCGGCGCGATCAGCACGTATTTGCCGAACGCATCGCATCTGCCCGAGGTGATGGTGCTCGCGCTCATCTATGGCGCGCTGTGCGCGCCGTGCATCGGCTTGTGGGCCGGGTTTGGTGTCGCGATGCGTCGCGTGCTCACAGACGCGCGCTCGGTGCGGATTTTCAATGGATTTGCGGCGGCATTGCTGGTGGCGTCGCTGTATCCCATTCTGGTCGAGTGATACGGCAAAGGGGGGCGGCGGAACGAGGCGAGGGGACGGTGCCGTCAAGAGAAGTTCCATCGTTATACTGACGGTTCCTGCGAATGCTCCCCAACCGTGAGGTGTCCCCATGTCCCGCATACTCGTCAAGACACTGCCTTGTCTCGTCGCTGCTGCAACGCTCGTGCTCACGCCATTGTCATCATTGGCTTGCACCCGTGTGGTGTATCTCGGCGCCAACGAGGACGTCATTACGGCGCGTTCGATGGACTGGAAGGTCGATGTCGCCACCAATCTCTATGTGTTGCCGCGCGGTATCGCGCGCTCGGGCGAAGCGGGGCCGAACTCGATTCGTTGGACGGCCAGGTATGGCAGCGTGGTGGCCACGGGCTACGACGTTTCGACGACGGATGGCGTGAACGAGAAAGGGTTGTCTGCGCAGTTGCTCTGGCTGGTGGAGTCGCAATATCCGAAATTCGACAAGGGGTCGAAACCGGGGCTGACGATCGCTGCGTGGGCGCAATACGTGCTGGATAACTTTGCGACGGTTGCCGAGGCTGTTTCGGCGCTGGAGAAGGCGCCGTTCACGATCGTGACGGATAACGTGCCGGGAGAGAACCGGCTCACGACGTTGCATCTGTCGATGTCGGACAAGACTGGCGACAGCGCAATCGTCGAGTACATTGGTGGCCGGCAGGTGATTCACCATGGCCGTCAGTATCAGGTGATGACGAACTCGCCGACGTTCGACGAGCAACTCGCATTGAGCACCTATTGGAAACAGATCGGCGGGACGACGTTTCTGCCGGGCACAAATCGCTCGTCGGACCGTTTTGCGCGGGCGTCGTTCTACGTCAACGCGATTCCCAAAAGCGAAGACCCGGTCGAAGCGTTGGCAAGCGTGTTCAGCGTGATTCGCAATGCGTCGGTGCCGTACGGGATTACGACGCCGGGCGAGCCGAATATTTCGTCGACGCGCTGGCGCACGGTGGTCGATCACAAGCGGATGCTCTATTTCTTCGAGTCGGCGCTCACGCCCAATACGTTCTGGGTGGATCTGAACAAGGTGGATTTTGCGGCAGGGGCACCGGTGAAGCGGCTGGATCTCGGTAAGGATCAGCGCAATACGTTCAGCGGCGAGGTGTCCGCCGATTTCAAGGTCGCGCCGCCGTTTCCGTTTCTTGGATTGAGTACGGGCAAGGGGAACTGAGGAGAAAGCGCGATCCCGGGACCGGGAAAAAGAAAACCCCCGAAGAGGCTTGCTCTATCGGGGTTTTGAGGAAGACTGAGACAGTCTTCGGAAGTGTTGTTGGTGGAGCCGGCGGGGGGACTGTCCTCGCTCAACGCTGCTTGGCTGAATGAGGCCGCGACGCTGTTTCGCCGACGCTATGACAAGAACCGGCAGCCACGCGGGCTTCACCTGTACATGACGGACTGGCGCAGAGCCAGCAGGATGTCGAAGTGCCGAAGTGCCGAAGTGCCGAAGCGCTCGAAGGGGCCGGCCAACATCCGCGACCTCTTCATGTACGTGCCGGACGGCAAGAAGGACGGCATGCAGATCATCCCTCCGTCCGAAGTGGCTGCGAAAGATGAGTTCTTCAACATCAAGAATGTGATGCGCGATGATCTGCTGGCGGCGAATCGTGTGCCGCCGCAGCTCACGATTTACTTCATTTAATCGCCGGGTTGCTGCATGCATCGAAGCGGCTGTCTTGATAATAGGTGCATGCACGCACGAAGCCAGAGGAGTACCTGCACTTATATTCGGTATACGGCATGCCTGCGTTGGTTACGCCTTTGCCGGTCTGGCCCAACCACTGACCGTGCTCCTGACCGCATTGACATTGAAACTGGTTGGCGTTCGCCAGATTGCATGTGGAACCTGTGCTCGGTGATGTCCCTCCCTTCGCGTTGCTAAAAGATCCGCTAGGGAGGTTGCCTGATGCCTGGTTGACAACGGGAGTCGGCGTGCCACCGCCTGCGATTTGCAGAGCGCTGCCGATCGCTTGATAGTTCGCCGCGTTTTTGCCCCCGCCAGCTGCGACGCCTTGCGCCGCAGCGCCGAGCAGTCCGGCGACAAAGGAAAGTGCGCTCGGGCCCTCATTGGATGACGAAGCTTGCGAACGTACGCCGTTGCTATACGTGGCGATGATAGTACCGTCCGGGCCCGACTCGTTGCCAGCGTAGAACTTTCCGGCAACGAACTGGCCGGCGAGCACCGTGCCATCGTTGGCACGCGTGAATACGCCGGGACCATTGTAGGTATCGTCCGCCCATCCGCCTCGGTAGCTGTTGCCCTTCGCGTCGACGAGATAGCCTTGACCGGTCCTCGAGCCTTCGAAGTAATCGCCTTCATACCGACTTCCGTTCGCCCAAACGGTGACTCCTTTTCCGGTGCGCTTGCCATCGACGAAGTCGCCCTCGTAGCTGTCGCCATTGGCCCAAGTTAGCTTGCCTTTGCCAGTGCGCTTGCTCACAACGAAGTCACCCTCGTACACGTCGCCGTTGGTCCAAATGAGCTTGCCTTTGCCGGTGCGGTCGTTGTTGGTAAACTGGCCCTCAAAGCGATTGCCGTTTGCCCAGGTGTACGTGCCGAAGCCTGTACGCTTTCCCCGTGCCATTTCTCCATCCAGGCGCTGATCGAAGACGCCGTTGTTAAACCACTCGAGCACACCTTTGCCTTCGGCATAGCCGTTTTTGCACTGACCGACCCACGTCGGTGTCCACGTGATGCCCGTATTTCCGGGATCGTCGGTCCATACCTTGCAGTTCGTATTCGCAGCGGTGACATAGCCTTCGGCATATGCCATTGGCGCCCCGACAAGGCAGACGGTCGCCGCAACACTGAGCGCGAGCAGCGTCCCCGGTTTGGCATTTTTCCGATGTGCCATGAGTATCCCCGTTACGTTCGTCGAGTGTCCTTTTAGGCTGTGAGGATACAGAAGAGTCCCGGTTTGCGGCATCCCCCATTTGGGGGAATCGTGTCACGTGGCGTTATCTGCCATCTGTGCGCTGGGGCACGGCGGAAGGTCTGGTACGTATAGGACGGCATGCAGTTTGCTTCTATCAACAGCATTTTCGTCCGTCGGAGGGCCGGTCCAGGCACCACACAGAAGCAGCACCGTTCGCCTTTCCATCCTCCGTGCGTTTCATCCGGCTCGGTGGGATCTCCCATGCCGCGCCATCCGGATCGAACGCCGACCACTCAGCCAGCCGCTGCTCGCCCGGTCGCTGGAAAAGATAGGGGCTCAGTGTCAGTGCCGTTTCCACGACAGGATTGCCGGTGTATCCGTGAATCGTCCTGAGCGTCGCGCCAAGCTGTTCCGGGTCAATGATCGCTGCGTAGTGCCTCAGGTGCTTGGGAGGAATCGCGCCGCGCAGGTCTGTGCTCGGGGCACGTGTGGCGCGGACGGTGGCGATCGCGTATTGAAACGCTTGACCCATGATTGAGCGCAGCCGGTGGGCCGTCTCGAGGTTTCCTCTCGCCTCCACACGTTGCTGCGCATCAAGGATCGTTGGCGCGTCCACGTCCGTGATGGGAGTTTGGCCGAAGTAGGGGAAGACGTGCGCCTCCAAGCGTCGCAGGTTCGTCGCCGCATGAGATTTGGACAAATCTGCTAAAAACTCGTGGTGCTACTCCTGCGCGGTACTTTCGGACGAGTTGGATGCAGCGATTCTTCGGCTGGACTTTGTGGCCGTGCGCGCAGCGCCCGGGTCAACTCCCTTACCGAGCAGGGCACGGGCCGCATCGCGTGCCTCGCGCGCGTCCTTCAAGCCGACGGCAGGGTAGACACTGAGCGCAAGCGTTTTCTGCTTCTGGTCGAACCGGTATCGCAGTCGCGAGCACTTCGCGCCGCTCGGCTGCACTTCGAGGTACATGCCTGCGGCATCGCCCAAGCGGTATTGCTTGTCAGCCGGTGCGGCCTTACGGACGGCATTGTCAGTAAGTGGCATCTCACGGGTGGTATTCGCGGTATCGGGTTTTCAGCCGAGCGCAGATGCCACCACAAATACCACCAAGTACCACCGGAAAAGCGCAAAAGGGAATAATCGGCGGAGGAAAAGAAAAACCCCGAAGAGGCTTGCTCTGTCGGGGTTTTGAGGAAGACTGAGACAGTCTTCGGAAGTGTTGTTGGTGGAGCCGGCGGGGATCGAACCCGCGTCCGCAAGTACTCTACGACCAGTTCTACATACTTAGTTCAGTCATTTAATTTAACTGTTTTGTCGCGGACGAACACGCTACGCAACAGCGATCCATTTAATTTTCGGCCCCGGCGCCATGGCACCACCGGAGATTATCTGACGTAAATGACCTCGCGAGGTATTGCTACCCTGGCCCGTCAGCGAGCCAGTGCGAGGAAGGCGCCCTTAGGCAGCCAGTGCGTACGAGTTATCGTTAGCAGTTACTAATTTCCCATTGATTAACGAGGTGACGGGTCCTCGGTATGCCCTGAATCGCTTCGCTACCCACGTCGAAACCATGTCGGCCCCAGTGGAACCAGAATTATGACACAAATGGCTCATTTCAGTGCGAAGTCCACCCGGGTGGTCGCCCCCTTGTCCTTGATGCCGTCGGCGTTGAGCTTCGGCGCTACGACGAATAACCGATCCGACGCGATCTTCCCGTCCAGCCACGACCGCACCCGCTGAGCACGCCGCTCCGCCAACGCCCGCAGATCGTCGTCGTTCACCTTGACGTTCGTCTCCAGCAGTTTTTCCATCTCGTCGTCCGGCAGCGATTTGGCAAGCCCGATCATGTTGCGCGGTTTGGCAAAGTCGGCCGCCTTGTAAGCCGCCGTCAAGTACTTGCTGCGCTCCTCCGGGCTCACCGTCACGCTGTCAGTGTCGATGCTCTCGCCCTTGCCGACCATCGACTTGACCTTCTGCGCCTTGATCGCACGCTCCACCGCCACGCTGCGAAGACCGTCGGTGTCCTTCGCCGGATCGACACGGCCTTCGATATCCAGCTTCAGGGCCGTGCGATCGGTCAGCGCCTTTACCAACGTTTCAAGCCGCTTCTCACTCTCGGGGGTGAGACGTGCGCTGCCCGGCGCGAACTCCACATAGCCCAGTTCCTGATCGCCGCCGCCAAATGCCGACGCGAGCAAACTGAACGGCGCCGTCACTGCCTTGACGATCAGGTTCACAAACGCCCGGAAAATCACGCCACCGAGACTGAACTGCGGATCGTCGAGTGAACCGGAAATCGGAATGTCGACGTCGATCTCGCCACGCGAATTCTTCAGCAGCGAGACCGCCAGCCGCACCGGCAGATTCGTGGCCGTCGGACTCTCCACCCGGTCGCCGAACGTCAACTGGTCGATAAAAATGTGATTGTTCGCCGTGAGCTTCGCCTGATCGAGCAGGTAGTGCACATCGACCGTGAGCTTGCCCTTTTCAATAGGGTAGCCCGCGTACTTCGTAGAGTACGGCGTGAGGTTGGTCAGTTCGATACCATCGGCCTTCGCCCCAAGATCCACGAACGCCATCGGCGCGAGCGGATTGATCTTGCCGGTGATGTCGATCGGCGCATTGCGGTTGACCTTGCCTTGCAGTGTGACCTCCGCAGGCTCGGTCGTCGCCGTCCCGAATGCGCCGATGCGTCCGCCAATATCCGTCAGGTTGGCCGTGTAGTTCGGCTTGACGAAGTTGTCGGTGAAGTTGATGTTCCCGCCCTGCAGCGTGATACGTCCGATGTGAACGTTCGCAGGCAGCGCCTTGCCGGCACCATACCCCGGGCCGCGCTGCGCCGTTGTCTCGCCCGGCTTCTGCTCCTTCTTCTCGACTTCCGTCGGTTGTCCGGCTTCGACGGCAGACGCGGCCGCATCGAGCGGTGGCTTGTCAGCTGCTCCGCCGAGCGGTACGCCTTCGTTGGCACGCGTCAGCGAACGGGGTGCCGTCTCCTTGTTGCCGACCACATCGGCCAGATTCAGGCGCCCGTTGGCGTTGATGATCAAACGCGCGTAGAAGCGCGACAGCGCAATGCTGCCCAACTGCACATTGGGCTTGCCGCTGCCCACCGCCAGATTGATCTGCTGCACCGCCAGCGCGTTCCAGCGCATGAAGTCGTCCGTCGTCACCTTGTCGAGCAAGCGGACGTTGCCAAGGGTTGCATCGCCCCGATACGTTGCCTGCGGAGTGTCTCCCTTCATGGCAAACGTGGCGCGTCCGTTGCTGGAAAGCAGGGCGCTTGCGATGCTCGCGTTCAGTTGATCGCTCATATAAGAGTCGAACGCGGCCAGATCGAGCAACTGAGTTTTGATCTGGAGGTCGCCTGCGAGCGGTTGCGGCGTGATATTGCCGGACGCGTTGAGCGAACCTTTCTTGTTGAGCGTGCCATTGATTTCGAGCTGCAAAGGCTTGCTCATGTCTTGCGATGCACCTTGCACCTTCACATTCAGCGGCGCAAATTTCGCATTGATCGGACGACCCTTAACGTCCCGGTCTTCGAATCCGATGCTCGCGTTCTCGACCGAGACCTTGCCGACCTTCCATTGCCAATCGCCAGGGCTCGCCTTCGATCCCGAGGCCTTGGCTGAGGTTCGGCGACCGCGTTCGGTGCCGACTCGCGCGTTGATTCCCTGGCCGTTGCTCGCGGCGGCCTTTGGCTGGCCATCCCCCGTCAGGGCGAGCAGGTTGATCTTGCCGTCCTTGTCCCGGCGTGCCGAGACATCGAGGCCGGTGACCGTGACCTCATCGACGACCGCTTGTCGCGCGCCCAGGTCGAAGCGGGAGAGTTTCGCTTCCGCCTTGGCGAGCTTGAGCGGTGCATCGCCCTTGTGGCCGGTGAGCCACTCGATCTTTTCGAGCGTGGCCGTGGCGGGCGAGATCTGCACGTTCGGTTGCTTGTCGGGGGCAAAGGCCGCATTGAACTTGGCCTGTGCGCCCACGGTGCCACTCTTCAGATCGCCGGCAAGCGCGCCTTGCGCCAGGGGCAGCAACGGTGCGAGGGCGATCGACTGCGCGTCGAGTTCGCCGCTCGCGTTGTACGCATTCAGGCTGAACTGTCCACGCGCCTTGACCGAGCCTCCGCTTTGAATGCCGAGCGATGCGTCATACGTGGCCGGTTCCTTGCCGAGTGTCGAGAACTGCTTTACGTCGATCTGAACGTTTTCGAGCGCTACATTCGCCGGTTTTGCCCCGCGCTCGTCGGTGAAACGTACTTTGCTGTTCACGAGTGAGACATCACCGATCAGCAAATCGAGCGGCGTAGGCTGCGCCGCGGCTTGCGCCTTCGTTTGCGCCGCTTCGGCGGCAGAAGCGGGGGACGCAGGCTGGGCTGTCTGCTGCGCGGGGACTTGCGGCGCATTTTTTGCCGCCTCGCTGGCCTGAGGCGACGCGGCCGCCTGATCGACGGCTTTGCCCACGGCCTTGATCACCGTGCGTTGCGGCAGCAGTGCCTTCTCGACGTTCAGCGAGCCGTCCTTTTTGAGCGTGACTTGCTGGTCGAGGCCATCGATGCGTACGCTGTCGATGTGATAGACGTTGTTGAGCGGCTCCACCTTGCCCAGTTTCACATCAACCTGCTTGACGGCGACGATCGGCGCGCCGTTCGGCTCGACGACCCTGGCGTCGGAGAGCCCCGCCGTGCCCGTGAGCAGAACGTGATTGCCGTCTTTGTCGCGTGTGAAGCGCAGCTTGAGATCGGTGCTGATCGCGGCGCTCTTGATTTGTGCGGGTACCGTCACCGGCGAATAGCCGAGGTACTTCGGCACGTCGAGACGATCGAGTTTGATGTCGACCGTCGATTCCATCGAATTGGCGAATGGCTTGGTTTTCCCCGAAATGTGCAACGGCGAGCCGTCGATGGACGCCTGAAGCAGCGGCTGCACAAAGATGTCGGTGTCGGCCGGCAGGTTTGCGATGAACGGCACACCGACCTGCAGATTGTCGACGACGTGCTTTTCGTTCTGCACCTCATCGTCGAAGCGAATCGTGCCGTTCTTGATCTGAACGTTGTTCAGCGCAAAGCGCGCAGGCTTGGAAGGCTCGGGCGAGGGCGGTCCGGAGGTTGCGCGATCGATGATGTCCGAGAAGTTGAAACGCTGCGGCGCGGTGCGCACGATGTTGACAACCGGCGTGTCGATGTAGAGTTCGTCGACGATCGGCGCGAAGCGGAACAGCGATCCCCACGAGGCGTTCACACGCAACAGGCCGACGTCCACGAACGGCTGCCCCGGCGCCTTGTCACCGATGTGCACCTGATGCAGGTCGAGCCGCAGTGTGTAGGGGTTGAAGCTCACGTCGCCCACGCTCACCGGCCTTTCGAGATAGGCGGAGAGCTTGTCGACGGCGTAGTGCTTGAGGACTGCGGGTACGGTGAAATAGCTGACGACACCAAATACGGCGATAACGCCTGCGGCCCACAGACCGGTCTTGCGCGCACGACGGCGCACGTCAGGATCGCGTCCGAGCGCTTGTGCGCGAGCGATACCTTGTTGCAGGCGGGTGCCGCCCGAGGATGATTCCGAAGAGGGTTTGCGATCGTTCGCTTGCTCGGCCATGCGGTCTCCCGTAAGTCGCCAGTGAAGCACGCGCCGCGCCACTGTAGCGCGGCGGGACAGACCCGGGACCGGCCACGGCTGCGGCGGCCCTGTCCCGGCAGGTAATGACGCGGATGTTCAGACCGGCGACATCACCAGCGGGGCGATCGCACCCGCGCATTCGACCACTGCGTCGGCCTGCCATTGCGCAGGGGCCAACGAGTCACCGCAATAACCGTAAGCGGCTGCGACGGTCGCCATGCCCGCCGCCTTGCCCGCCTGAATATCGCGCAGGTCGTCGCCGACATACACAATCTGCGCGGGTGAGATTCGGATGCACTCGGCCGCGTACAGCAGCGGGGCCGGATGCGGCTTGCTATGGGGGGTGGTATCGCCGGAGACCACGCACGCGGCACCGTCGTTCAGCCCGAGCAGCTTGACGAGCGGATTCGTCAGGCGGGCGGCCTTGTTGGTGACAATGCCCCAAGGCATGCCTCGCTCGGCCAAGGCCGCCAGCAACGCGGGAATGCCGTCGAACAGACGGCTCTGTACGCACAGGGCGGCTTCGTAATTGGCGAGAAACGCATCGCGCAACGAAGGAAACGCGGCGTCGTCAGGGCCAACGCCGAAGGCACTGCCGATCAATCCGCGAGCGCCGTGCGACGCTTGCAAGCGCAATGTCTCGTAGGGGCCCGGCGGCAGGCCGCGGTCGGTACGCACCTTGTTGACTGCTGCAACGAGATCCGGTGCCGTATCGGCCAGCGTACCGTCCAGATCGAACAGGACAGCACGCACATCGCCGTCCAGCAGGCGCTGCACAGTATCGGGAGAGAAGGCAGGCACTCGGGCGGGGGGCTCGAACATATCAGGCATCACGCGTGCACGCGATCATGTAGTTGACGTCGGTATCGCGATTGATCGCGTAACGTTTGCTCAGCGGGTTGTACGTCATGCCACGCAGGTCGCGCACCGTGAGGCCACTCGCGCGGGCAAACGACGCGAGTTCCGAGGGGCGGATGAACTTGGCGTAATCGTGCGTGCCGCGCGGCAGCATGCGCAAGACATACTCTGCACCGACTACCGCCAGCAGCCAGGCCTTCGGCTTGCGGTTCAGCGTTGAGAAGAAGACATGTCCGCCCGGTTTGACGAGCGTTGCGCAGGCCGCCACGATCGATGCGGGCGACGGCACATGCTCGAGCATTTCCATGCACGTCACCACGTCGTACGTTCCGGCTTCGCGGGCAGCGAGGGCTTCAGCCGAGATTTCTTCGTAATCGATGGACAGACCGGCTTCAAGGCTATGCAGGTCGGCCACGCCGAGCGCCTTCTTCGACAGGTCGATCCCTTTGACTCGCGCGCCTTGGCGGGCCATCGATTCGGAGAGAATGCCGCCGCCGCAGCCGATATCCAGCACGCGCTTACCTTGCAGCGGCACATGCTGCTCGATCCAGTCGAGGCGCAGCGGGTTGATCTCGTGCAGCGGCTTGAATTCGCTGTGCGGGTCCCACCAACGGTGGGCCAGTTCACTGAATTTATTGAGTTCTTGCGGATCGGCGTTCATCACTTGCTCATGGACATTGACGGCTCGGGGCAGGCGGGGCTTGGCGTGGCAGCGCGTGCCTGTGTACCGGCGGGTGCCGTCGAGATGGGGCAAGTATAACGAAGGGAGTGTGCCCATGTCCAAAGCGCGAGGCGTGGCGCGGGCCCGGGGCCAATTCGTTGCCAATGTCGCGCGGGTAAAACAGGCGTTTGGAATGCATGAGAATCGGCACTCGCGCCACGCATGGCACGAGCATGGCAGCGCGCTGTCCGTCACCTGACAACCCCTTGTATAGGCAGGGAAAATGCGGACTGCGAGCGCTGCGCAGATACGACACACTCGTGGACACATCCCGCCATCTGGCCGGGACGACACTGTGTTTGTCGCAGCGTCAGACGGCGCCGGCCGCCGCAGCGACAGGCTCCCGGCCATTCCGGTTCGGACTCCCCAGGGAGGCGTCATGACGCAACCCACGGCGCAAGACAACCCCGACCCCGCGCCTGGCGCATTGCGGCGCCGGCGCTGGTTCGCCCTCGCCGCGTTGGTCATTGTTGCCCTGTTCATCTGGCGCTGGTTCGCACACCGCACGGCGCCCCCCGCTGCCCCCCCGCCGCCTGTCGCCGTCGTGTCGAGCGTTGTGACGTCCAGGGACCTGCCGCGTTACATCGTCGGCATCGGCACGGTGCAAGCGACGACGTCCGTCACCGTGCGAGCGCGCGTGGACGGCCAGATCGAACGGGTTGCCTTCTCTGAAGGGCGTGACGTGAAGGCGGGCGATCTGCTCGTGCAAATCGATGCGCGGCCATACCGGGCACAGCTTGAACAGGCGCGTGCCACGAAGGCGCGCGACGTTGCGCAACTCGTCAATGCACGCCTCGATTTGAAGCGTTATCAAACCCTCGCCGCGCAAGGCGCCTCGCCTCAGCAGCAGGCGGATACCCAGGCAGCGCTCGTCAAACAGCTTGAAGCGGCCGTGCTGACCGATCAGGCGCAAATCGACTACGCTGCGGTGCAACTCGATTACACGACGATCCGGTCTCCTATCGACGGGCGGACCGGCGTGCGACTGGTCGATGTCGGCAATATCGTGCACGCAGCCGACGCGAGCGGCATCGTCGTTGTCAATCAGATTGATCCGATCACAGTCCTGTTCACATTGCCGGAAGACACCGTCGGCGCTGTGAATGCCGCCATGCAAACGGCGGGCAATGCCGGGCTGGCGGTCGATGCTTACGCGCGGAACGGCGGTGAGCGATTAGCCTCTGGCAAGCTCACGCTGATCAACAACCAGATCGATAACGCGAGCGGTACGGTGCAGCTCAAAGCGACCTTCGCCAACGCCAGCCATCGCCTGTGGCCGGGCCAGTATGTCAACGCGAGGCTCACGCTCGGGGTAATACCGCAGGCGATCGCGCTCGATGCGTCGGTGGTGCAGAATGGCCCCGGCGGAACGTTCGTCTACGTGGTGGATGCTCAGGGAAAAGCGGCAGTGCAACCCGTGAAGGTGAGTGTCACGCAGGGGACGCAGGCCATTATCGAGAGTGGCCTGACAGCGGGCACGCGTGTCGTGATCGATGGGCAACTTAAGCTTCGGCCGGGAACGCCGGTCACGGAGGTACGTAGCGCGCAGGGGAGCGGATCGGGGGCCGGGCAGGCAACGGCTCGTGGCGGGGGAACGATACGGCAACCCGCTTTGCCGTCCGGAGCCTCGGGTCCCGCAGGCCGCTAGCGCGCTCGTCGACCCGTCGCACACTCGCCCATGTCCATCTCCGCCACGTTCATCAAACGGCCCATCGGCACGTCGTTACTCGCGGCCGCGTTGTTTCTGGTCGGTGTGGCGGCCTGGCCGCTGCTGCCGGTCGCCCCCTTGCCGCAGGTCGACTTTCCGACGATTCAGGTCTCGGTCACGCTGCCCGGTGCAGACCCCTCGACCATGGCGTCGAATGTCGCCACGCCGCTCGAACGTCAGTTTTCACTGATCGCAGGCCTCTCGCAGATGACGTCGACAAGTGCGCTCGGCACGACGTCGATCACCTTGCAGTTCGACCTGAACCGCAACATCGATGCTGCCGCTGTCGACGTACAGGCCGCGATCAACGCGGCGGGCGGACAATTGCCGAATAACCTGCCGAGTCCGCCGACATACCGCAAGATCAATCCTGCCGACTCGCCAATTCTCATCATGTCCGTCAAGTCGGACACCTTACCGCTCACAGTCGTCAACGACTACGCCGACAACGTGCTCGCACAGCAGATCTCACAGATCGATGGCGTTGGGCTGGTGAATATCGGGGGGGTCCAGAAACCGGCCATTCGCATTCAACTGGATCCGGACAAGGTGGCGGCGCTCGGACTCGATCTGGAGACGGTGCGAGGCGCACTGGCCAGCGCGACAGTCAATACGCCGAAGGGGAGTTTCGACGGGCCGCGCCAGAGCGTGACGGTCTACGACAACGGCCAACTGCTCGATCCGGTGCTCTGGAACGACGTGATCGTCGCCTATCGTGGCGGCGCGCCGGTGCGCATGCGCGATCTGGGGCAGGCGGTGGCGGGGCCGGAAAACGCACGCTTTGCCGGATGGGCGTACCGCGGGGCCGCCATGCCCGATGGCGAGACGCTCAAGAGCGGTCGCTCGGTATTTCTCGCGGTGACCAAGCAGCCGGGCGCCAACGTGATTGCCACGGTCGAACGTATCAAGGCGGCGCTGCCGCGCTTGCAGGCGTCGATACCGCCAGCGGTCGAGGTGAATATCCTGACCGACAGAACGCAGACGATCCGGGCATCGGTCGAGGACGTTGAGTTCACGCTGGTGCTGACCGGCGTGCTGGTGGTGCTGGTGATCTTTCTGTTCCTGCGCAATCTGCCGGCAACGTTGATTCCGGCGGTGACGGTGCCGCTCGCCATGATGGGAACGGCGGCCGTGATGTACGTGATCGGATTCAGCCTGGATAACCTGTCGCTCATGGCGCTCACGATCTCCGTCGGCTTCGTTGTCGACGATGCCATCGTGATGCTGGAGAACATCTATCGCCACGTTGAGGACGGCATGTCCCCGATGGAGGCGGCGTATCGCGGGGCGGCTGAAATCAGCTTCACGATCGTGTCGATCTCGGTGTCGCTCGTGGCCGTCTTCATCCCCCTGCTGTTGATGAGCGGGATTGTCGGACGGCTCTTCCGGGAGTTTGCCATCACGGTGACGTTGACTATCGCCATTTCGGTGATCGTGTCACTGACGCTTACGCCGATGCTGTGCTCGCGATTTCTGCGGCACGCGGCACCCGAGCGGCATGGCCGCCTGTATCGTTGGTTCGAGGCGGGCTTCGACCATATGCAGAGTGGCTATCGGCGTGGCTTGCAGGTCGTTCTGGCGCATCAGTTCGTGACACTGCTGGTATTTCTGGCCACACTTGCGCTCACGGCGGTGCTTTATGTCGTGATTCCGAAAGGGTTCTTTCCTCAGCAAGACACCGGCTTCGTCTTCGGTTTCGCGGAATCCGCCCAAGATACGTCGTTCACGTTGATGAGTGAGCGTGTGGTTCGCGTGGCGGATGTGGTGCGTCAAGACCCCGACGTGCTCAGCTTCGTTGCGAACACCGGCAACAACACCGCTAATACCGCCAACTTCTTCATCAATCTCAAACCCAAGGCGGCCGGGCGCACGCTCTCTGCGGATCAAGTCATTGCTCGGCTGCGGCCCAAACTCGCGCAGCTCGAAGGGATCAACCTGTTCTTGCAGGCGGGCCAGGACATTAATGTTGGCGGTCGCCTTGCTCGTACGCAATACCAGTACACGCTGACCGATGCAGACATCAATGAACTCAATCACTGGGCACCTTTGCTGCTGGAGCGGTTGCGTCGGCTGCCGCAGCTCACGGATCTCGCGACTGACCAGCAGAGCAATGCGGCGACTGCGACGCTGATCATCGACCGTGACCGGGCTTCGAGCTTCGGCATCTCGCCGGCACTGATCGAGGCCACGTTGTACGACGCCATCGGGCAGCGGCAGATCGCACAGTACTTCACGCAGATCAACAGTTATCACGTGGTCATGGAAGTCACGCCCGCCTTGCAGGCCGATCCGGCGTTACTCGACAAGCTCTACCTGATGTCGCCGACGACCGGTAATCGAGTACCGCTCTCTACGTTCGTCCGCATTGATCGTAGCAAGACGAACTATCTGCTCATCAGTCACCAGAGCCAGTTTCCGGCGGTGACGCTGTCGTTCAATCTAGCGCCGGGCGTGTCGCTTGGCGAGGCGGTCGATGCGATTCGCCGCACGCAGGCGCAGATGAATCTCCCCCTTTCGCTTAACGGCAATTTCCAGGGAACGGCGCAGGCGTTCCGCGACTCGCTGTCGACGCAGCCGTATCTGATTCTGGCCGCGCTGGTGGCTGTCTATATCGTGCTTGGACTGCTCTACGAGAGCTACATCCATCCGCTCACGATCCTCTCGACGCTGCCGTCGGCCGGTGTCGGTGCGCTGCTGATCCTGATGCTCGGCGGCCATGACTTGAGCGTGATCGCCCTGATCGGCATCATTCTGCTGATCGGCATTGTGAAGAAGAACGGGATCATGATGGTCGACTTTGCGCTTACGGCGGAGCGCGACCAAGGGCTTTCGCCGCAGGAGTCGATCTATCAGGCGTGCTTGCTGCGTTTCCGTCCGATCATGATGACGACGATGTGCGCACTGCTTGCAGGGTTGCCGCTGATGCTCGGCTCCGGTGCCGGGTCGGAGTTGCGGCGTCCGCTGGGGTACGCCATGGTCGGTGGGTTGGTGTTGTCGCAGGCGCTCACGCTGTTTACAACCCCGGTCATTTATCTCTATCTCGACCGGGCGAGTCTCTGGTTCCGCGAGCGCAAGGCGCGCCGTGCCCGGCAGGGTACGCAAGCACCAGAGTGATGTGAGCGCGAGGCCGGCGCTGCGCCGGGTGAGAAATGCTCCGGCCCAGCGCCAGGGGGCGCGCGAGATTACGCCGCGGCGGGCAAGTTCGCCAACACCGCATGCGGGTCGTGATAAGCCATGCCCAGCGCGTCGGCGACGCCTCGGTTGGTGACCATGCCCCGCGCCACATTGAGCCCCGCCAGCAAGTGCGGGTCGGCACGCATCGCAGCGACCGGACCGAGATCGGCCAGTTGCAGAATGAAGGGCAACGTCACGTTGTTGAGGGCGAACGTCGAGGTACGCGGCACCCCGCCCGGCATATTGGCCACGCAGTAGTGCACAACGCCGTCCACGACATACACCGGATCGGCATGCGTCGTGGCGTGCGACGTTTCGCAGCAACCGCCTTGATCGATCGCGACATCGACAATCACTGAGCCCTTGCGCATCAGCCCCAGCATTTCGCGGGTGACCAGTTTCGGCGCCGCCGCGCCAGGAATTAACACGCCGCCGATTACGAGGTCGGCCTCGCGCAAATGCGTTTCGATGGCGTGCCGGGTGGAATAGACCGTCTGAACGCGTCCACCGAACTGCGCGCTGATGCGGCGCAGCGCGTCGACCGATTTGTCGATGACCGTGACCTGCGCCCCAATACCGACGGCCACCGTTGCCGCGTTGGTCCCGACAACGCCACCGCCCAGAATCACAACCTTGCCGGCCTCCACGCCCGGTACGCCGGAGAGCAGAAGTCCCAGCCCGCCATGCGTCTTCTCGAGCGCCGTTGCCCCTGCCTGGATCGACATACGGCCGGCGACCTCGGACATCGGCGCAAGGAGCGGTAGGCCGCCATTTGCGGACGTCACGGTTTCATACGCAATGCATGTCGCGCCGCTCTTGATCAGGTCGCGGGTCTGGTCGGGATCGGGGGCGAGATGGAGATACGTGAAGAGTGTGTGATGCGGGCGCAGCCGGGCACGCTCCACCGCCTGGGGCTCCTTGACTTTGACGATCAGCTCGGTGCGGTCGAACACGTCGACGGCATTGGCGGCAATGCGCGCGCCAGCGGCAGCGTAGACCGTATCGTCCATGCCGATGCCTGCACCGGCCTGTGTCTCGATCCACACCTCGTGCCCGCGTGCCACCACTTCGCGTACGGCTGCGGGCGTCATGCCTACGCGATATTCGTGGTTCTTGATCTCCTTCGGTACACCGATTTTCATGATGCGTCTCCTTTGTAGTGATGTGACAGCAAGAAACGGGTACTTCTCAAGCAAACCATGCGGCGGCCCCCAGGCAGTTCAGGCGGCCCGGGCCGCCCAAACAAAAAACGGCACCCGAAGGTGCCGTTTTGGGGTCAGGCAAAGGCCGGTTGAGCCTGAGCCTCGGACGCGCCACTGTAGCGCGCCACCGACAGATCGTCGGCAAGGATCGCCGGCCGGCGTCCTGACATCAGATCGGCCAGCAACTGGCCGGACCCGCAGGACATCGTCCAGCCCAGTGTGCCGTGCCCCGTATTCAGGAACAGATTGCGCAAGGCAGTGGCGCCGACGATCGGTGTGCCGTCCGGGGTCATCGGCCGCAGACCGGTCCAGAATGACGCCTCGGCCGTGTTGCCAGCGCCCGGATACAGGTCGTTCACCACCATTTCCAGCGTGGCGCGGCGTGCCGGATTGAGCGACTTGTCGTAGCCCACGACTTCGGCCATGCCCCCGACGCGGATGCGGTCGTCGAAACGGGTGACGGCAATCTTGTACGTCTCGTCGAGCACCGTGGACACCGGGGCGCGGGAGGCGTCGACGATAGGCACGGTGATGGAGTAGCCCTTGAGCGGGTAGACGGGAATGTCGACAATGCCGCGCAGGAACGGTGTGGAATACGAGCCGAGCGCGACGACATAGGCGTCGGCACGCTGCATCATGCCCGCGCAGACCACGCCTTCGATTTTGTCGCCGGCGACTTGCAGGCCGTCGATCGGCATGTCGTAACGGAATTTCACGCCGAGGGCCTCGGCCATTGCTGCCAGACGTGTGGTGAACAACTGGCAGTCGCCTGTCTCATCGTTCGGCAAACGCAAGCCACCGGTGAGCTTGTGCGATACCGCCGCCAGTGCGGGCTCCGCGCTGGCGAGCGCAGTGCTGTCGAGCAGTTCGAACGGCACCCCCGCCTCTTCGAGCACCGCGATATCGCGCGCGGCGTTCGCCAGTTGCTCGTCTGTGCGGAACAGTTGCAGCGTGCCAGCTTGACGGCCTTCGTAGGGAATGCCGGTCTCGGCACGCAGGGATCGGAAGCAATCGCGGCTGTATTCCGCGATTCGCACCATGCGCTCCTTGTTGACGGTGTAACGCTCCGGCGTGCAGTTGCGCAGCATCTGATAGAGCCACTTGAGCTGCGTGAGCGTGCCGTCCGGACGGATGGCGAGGGGGGCGTGCTTCTGGAACAACCACTTGATGGCCTTCGTCGGAATGCCCGGTGCTGCCCACGGCGAGGCGTAGCCCGGTGAAATCTGGCCGGCGTTTCCGAAGCTGGTTTCGAGTGCCGGACCTGCCTGGCGGTCGAGCACCGTGACGTCGTGCCCGGCCTTCGCCAGGTAGTAGGCGCTGGTGACACCTATGACGCCGCTGCCGAGAACGATGACCTTCATTGCGTTGACTCCTGTAAAACCATAGTTATCCAGTAATAATTCGCATGCTATTCTCGGATTGCTAGGTTTAGTTAATGTTTATTTTTGTAATTCAGGAATAAATCATGAGAGTTCAGCAGCAATCGGTCCGGACGCTGGATCGGCTGGATCGGCGCATTCTGACGTTGCTTCAGCAAGACGGCCGAATGTCGATGAAAGACCTCTCGGAACAGGTCGGGCTGTCGATCACGCCCTGTATCGAGCGCGTGAAGCGCATGGAGCGCGACGGCGTGATCATGGGCTACTTCGCGCGGGTAAATCCGGCAGCGCTTGGGGCGTCGTTGCTCGTGTTTGTCGAGATCACGCTGGATCACAAGTCGGGCAACATGTTCGACCAGTTCCGGCGCGAAGTCCTGCGGATTCCGGAGGTGATGGAGTGCCATCTGATTTCCGGCGATTTCGACTACCTCATCAAGGCGCGCATTCGTGAGATGTCCGAGTACCGGAAGCTGCTCGGCGACATCCTTTTGCAGTTGCCCGGCGCCGTGCAATCGAAGAGTTATGTCGTGATGGAAGAGATCAAGGAGACACTTACCATCCATGTCGAGGAGTGAACGGCGGGGGAGGTACGGCAGGCTGGGGTTATGCGACGCGGCGATCCGTGCTTCGTCCCCTTCCGGCGAAAGAACGCCCAGCGTGCGTTGCCTATCCATTCAAGCGCGGCGGCGACCCCGCCTAGAAAAGGCGCATTTGTGGGTCGGCTTTACCGGAAGCGTTGTCTTGCGTTTGGGCGTTGAACCCCGGCCGCTGACGCGCGGCGCGCTGTCCGTCTTCAAGGGGGGACGTAATGGGGGCAGGCACGTTGAACTGATCGTTGCGCAACGGCGGTCTGGCCTGATTAAGCCCCAACTTGCGTGCCGCCAGGTGAAACCGCTGGCGTATCAGCTCGGCGTGCAAACCGGTGCCCCGCATCCGTGTGCCGAATTCGGCGCTATTGTGTTTGCCGTCGCGCACCTGCTCGATCAGGCTCATGACATGGCGTGCCCGCATTGGGTAATGGGCTTCCAGCCAGTCGACAAATACATCGTGGACTTCGCGGGGAAGCCGCAGCATCACGTAGGCCGCATAGGTTGCACCGGCTTGCGCGGCTGTCGTCAACACCCGTTCGATGTCGAAATCGGTCAGTGCCGGCACGATCGGCGCCACGATCACCCCGGTCGGTATGCCTGCCTCAGTCAGCTTGCGTATGGCTTCGATGCGGCGCGAAGGGGTATTGGCGCGGGGCTCCATCTTGCGGGCAATATCCGCATCGAGCGTTCCCACTGAAATGAAAACGCGGGCAAGGCCACGCGCTGCCATGCGCGACAGGATGTCGATATCCCGCGTGACCAATGCGGATTTCGTGGTGATGCCCACGGGGTGACCGAACCGCTCAAGCACTTCGAGCACGCTCCTGGTAATGCCGAATTCGCGCTCGATGGGCTGATATGGGTCGGTATTTGCGCCGAGTGCGAGTAGAGCCGGTTGATAGCCCCGCTTGCGCAGTTCTGCGTCGAGTCGCTCGGCCGCGTTGTGCTTCGCGTACAGACGTGTTTCGAAATCGAGTCCCGGTGACAGCCCCAGATAGGCATGCGTGGGCCGGGCAAAACAATAGGTGCAGCCGTGTTCGCAACCTCGGTAGGGGTTGATCGAACGATCAAACGGAATGTCGGCAGATTGATTGCGCGAGATGATCGTCCGCGCGTTCTCCAGCGCGACTTGGGTTGCGAACTTAACCTCACATTCCTGGGCGGCGTCCGATTCATGTCGTGTTTCGTCGCTTTCGCGGCGGAATTCGGAATAGCGCGATTCGAGATTGGCGGTGGCGCCCCGGCCCTTGCGCGACGGGGGCGGCGCGAATGACGAAGCCATGGCTCGTCTCCTTGATGGCAGTCCGGGGGCACGAATGCGGGGCATTCGCGAGGCATGCTTGTCATTATACTGTGTTTTTATACAGTGTTCGAGACGAGAGGCAGAATGATGGCTATACGACTTGAGCCTCCGGCGAGCTGGCCTTGGCGGCTGGTCTCGACCGGTTGGGCCTGCTGGGGCAGGTGGGTGTCTCTAGGCGTCGCTTTCTGTGGGGAACGGCGGCAAATAGGGCGCGATGGTGTGTGCGATGGCGTCGAGCGCGGCGCTGTCCGCGTTCGGCCGTTGGCGGGCAAGGTGAATGGCGCGAAGCGTCAGGAGCGAGTAGAGCGTGGCGTGATTGCCCCCCATGGAGGCGAGGACTTCCGTGTGACGTGCCACGATGCGGGCGTCGCCGCGAGACACCGGGCCGGCCAGTGCGCCGGACAGCCCTCGGTTACGAGCGGCGTTGAGGGTGCCCATGACGAGCGGCCACATGGCTTCATGGGCGTCGTCTTCGGGCATGCCGATCGCTTTCCACAACAAGGTGGCTTCGTCGAGCAGGCACAGCAGAAAACTGGCGGCATAGTTGGCGCCAGCGTGATACCGCATTCGCTCGCCGGCCGGTATCGACAGCGCACGGCAGCCAATCGCGTTGGCGAGGTCATGCAACGTAGCGTTCAGCGGTGCGTCAGCCTCGATGGTGATCGCGCTTCCCGACATGCGCGATGCGTCGTCATCAAGCCCAGCGAAGAGAAACAGCGGGTGGAAGCCGCCGATCTGCGCACCTTGCCGCGTGGCTGGCGCAAGCAACGCGACCTCAGAAGCCCCGCTGCAATGCACCAGAGCCTGACCGGCACGAGGGGCGAGATACGTGGCACATGTGGCGATGGCATCGTCGGGAACGGTCAGGAAAACCAGATCGGCATGCGAGAAGACGGCATTCATGTCTTCCGAACGATGAATCGGCAGTGCCTCGCATTCCGGCAGCGCAGACGCAATGCGCTTTGCGGCGTCGATCTGTCGGCTGGCGACCGCCGACACCGCGTAGCCTGCACTGCTGGCAGCGGTGGCAAGCGCGCGAGCGACACGCCCGGCACCGATGAAACCCAGTGTGGGCTGTTGGCGGTGGGTGATGGGGGTTGTCACGGTAAGGGATTACTGCGAAAGCCGGTTCGGCGTGTCGTGCATTTCGAAATAGGTCTGAAACGCGACGGCGAGGCCGACCATCATCAGCATCGCGCCAACGAACAGCGACACGCTGACGATGATGACGGCGATCCAGCCGGAGTGCGACTTTTGCTCTGCACGACTGTTGAACTGGGCATCCCAGCGTTCGTCGGGGCGAAGTCCGTAGACGATGGCCGCGAGGAACGCCGAGAACAACGAAATGGCACCGAGAATCGTGAGGATCCACCCTGCCGGCGAACGCAGTTCGCTCGTGACCAGCAGCCCCCAGCCCGCCACGCCGCACGCCGAGCCCACGATATGGGCCCAGCCGAAGCGGTCGCGCAAACCGTACAGATAGAAGCGATGCAGGCCGAGCGTACCGAACAGCATCGCCAGGCCGGCGGTCAGGGTCTTGGATTTATAGGCGACTGCGTTCATTTGAAGGGGTTATCGGGCAGGCGTTTCGCGAATGACTTCGACGAGCGTCCATCGCATGCTCGAAGCGTCGGCGGGCGGGTTGGCGACAGGTTCGCCGTGAATTTTCACGCGGTATTCTACGCCGGGCTTCCACTCGAATCCATCGATGTGGGCATACCAGAGTTCCCACTGCGCTTTCCCGGAATCGTCGGCATTACGCACACGCAAACACTTGCGCGGCGCGACCCCTACACAATCCGCCATTTGCGAATCGACGTCGAGAATGCGGTCTTCCGTCTTGCTGGCGGCGCCGGTGCCTGCGACAGGACGATTGAGCAACGTTTGCGAAGCGTAGGTCAGCGTTTCGCCGTTCGAGGCGCTCAGCGTCAGTTGCGTGTCGCGCCGTTCAAAGCGCGTGACAAGGGGGAGCGTTTTCAGATAGCGATCTTCGAACGCCATGGAGTCGGGGCATGCCATTCGGGTCGTGGCCGGGGCCTTCAATGTGACCTGTCCATTCGCCGGCCCAACGGTGTATTGACCGAAGATACGGTTGCAGCCGCCCGTACCCGAAAAGGCGCCCTTGTCGTTGAATGTCAGGTTAATTAAGCGGCCTTCCGGCAGGTTCGGAACATCGTTAGTGCCTTCCCATTTCACCAGTTGCCACGTACCGAGAATATCGGCCGGGGTGGTTGCTGCGGCGCTGGCGCCGGGCGTCTCCGAAGGTGGCGTGGCGCCGCCACCCGACGGTGCGGCGCAGCCGGCGAGCATGGCAGCCGGCACCAGCAGGGTAGCGATATAAGACGCGAAAGAGGACGGCAGGAACGAGAGTAGGCGTTGGGTCATGATCTTGTGTCGACGGAGTGGCGAAGGTGGCAGGGACGGCGAAAATGTCGCGACGGACAGGGGGCGAGTTGTCCGTGGGGCGCCGTGAGTACCGTGAAAGATTGACCGGGCAGGGAGTGCGGCAGTTCCTTGCGTAGTCTCTGATGCCAGATTTCCAAATCGGCGCCAAGGCGGGTCATCAGAATGCCTCACGGTTTCCGGTACGTAATGCGATAAATGGCGCCTGCGTAGTCGTCGCTAATCAATAATGAGCCGTCGGGCAAGGTGAGAAGATCGACTGGGCGGCCCCAGACCGATTCGTCGTCACCTAACCAGCCTTGCGCGAAGACTTCTTGCCGGGCGACATTGCCCTTGGCATCGAGTACGACGCGTACGACCCGGTAGCCGACCTTCCGGCTTCGGTTCCAGGAGCCATGTTCCGCGATAAAGATGCTGCCGCGATAGTCCTCCGGGAATTGCTTGCCGGTATAGAACTTCATACCGAGGGCGGCGACGTGGGCACCGAGTTTCGCCACTGGAGGGGTGAAAGCTGAACAGCGCTTCTCTTGACCAAACTCCGGGTCGGCAACGTCGCCGGCATGGCAGTAGGGGAATCCGAAGTTCTCGCCGGGGCGGCTGAGGCGGTTGAGTTTGTCGTCAGGAACGTCGTCACCCAGCAAGTCGCGGCCGTTGTCGGTGAACCACAGGGTATGGGTTCCCGGCTGCCAGTCGAAACCCACGGTGTTGCGCACACCGCGCGCGACGACGCGCCAGTCTGTACCGTCCGGCTTCATGCTGCCGATTATCGCGTAGCGGTTCTCGTCGCGCTTGCAGACATTGCAGGGCGCGCCAACCCCTATATATAAACGTTGATCGGGGCCGAATGCGATATATCGCCACCCGTGATGGCTTTCGCTTGGCAGCTTATCGTAGACGATGGCCGGTTTGCCCGGGTTGTCGAGACGGTTTTCGATGTCGTCAAGTTTGACGATGCGTGAAACGGCGGAGATATATAGGGCGCCGTTGCGCATGGCCACGCCGACGGGCATGTTCAGGCCGGAGGCCACGGTTCGGACTTTTGCGGCGTAGGCGCGAGATGGGTCGAGTGTGATGGCATAAACGTCACCCTGTGCCCGGCTGCCGACGAACAATGTGCCCTTGGGACCAAGTACCATGCCTCGGGCGCCCGGAACCTGATCCGAGAGGACTTCGACGTGGAAACCGGGAGGAAGCGTGAGACGTTCGATGGGAAGGGCGTCGCGTGCGTTTGCAAATCGTGGTGCGAGCGTTATCGCTGTGGCGATAAGCAGGCCCGCCTGACCCACAAATCGCACGAGGCGGCCAACTCGCGCGCTGATCCGTGTTGGCCTGTGTGGTCGAAATGGGTGTTGCCATCCATCGGGAAATCGTCGCATGCCAGACTCGCTCCGCTCACAGGATGCGTGCATTGTAGACTAGTGCCCATCGGGCGCGATGCTCCCCGATATCCCCGTATCGCCCGCCCAATCGGGGCGCGGTTGGGCGGGGTGCGGCCGGTGTCGGGGGAAGTGTTTGTTTTGACGAGGGTTTTGCGCTATAATCACGCGTTTTCTGTCCGAACACTTCTGGATTCACAAGGATTTATTATGGTCGTTATCCGCCTGGCTCGCGGCGGCGCGAAGAAGCGCCCGTTTTACAACATCGTTGCAACCGACTCGCGTAATCGTCGCGATGGCCGCTTCATCGAGCGTATTGGCTTCTACAACCCGGTCGCTGCCGAAGGCACGGAAGGTCTGCGCATTGCTCAAGACCGTCTGACCTACTGGCAAGGCGTTGGCGCGCAACTGTCGCCGACCGTGGCTCGTCTGATCAAGCAAGGCGCCAAGGCTGCTGCCTAAGCTCTTCAGCTAGTCGAGCTGTACGCATTGCTGTCGGTCTGCCGACGGCATAAGAATTGAACGGCGGTGCCTGTTCCCGAGTGATCTGGGGCAGGCATCGCCGTGTGTTCGTCACAACGTTGGATTGGCATGGTTCGTTCCGCTCGACCCGCACGTGAGCGGGTACCGTTGAAAATCGGTGCCGAGGCGCGGCGTGCCGCTGGCATACGCGCAGAGCAGGTGCTCGCCCCGGTGACCGAAGTGCCCGACGATCTCGTCGAGCTGGGTTACATTGGCGACGCCTACGGGATTCGCGGCTGGATCAAGGTGCAGCCGCATACGGGCAAGGGCGATGGGCTCTTGGCCGCAGAATGCTGGTACTTCCGTCGTCCCGGTGAGTCGGTCTATACCAAGGCCAATGTGCTGCACAGCCGCGGGCATTCCGGTACGGTCGTTGCGCAATTGCGTGGCAGCGACAGCCGGACTGCCGCCGAGGCGCTGAAGGGGCTTCAGGTCTGGGTTCCGCGCAGTGCGTTTCCGACGGCTGGCGAAGACGAGTTCTACTGGGTCGACCTGATCGGTGCCCAGGTAACGAATTTGCAGGACGAATCGTTGGGCAAGGTCGTTGGTTTGCTCGATAACGGCGTGCACACTGTATTGCGTGTTGTCTATGACGTACCTGCCGTCGACGGTATGCCAGCGAAGACCGCTGAGCGGTTGATCCCGTTCGTGGGCCAATATGTGCAGACCGTCGATGTCGATGCGGGGCGTATCGTGGCCGACTGGGGTCTCGATTACTGAGATACCGATTGATCGCCCGGCCGTTATTGCGTCCGGGCACCTCTGGACGGAAACGGTCTGATGCAGTTTGACGTCGTCACGCTCTTTCCCGAGATGTTTCGGGCACTGACCGACTGGGGCGTCACCAGCCGGGCGCTCAAGCAGTCGCGCTACGGTCTGCGGTTTTGGAATCCGCGTGATTTCACGCACAACAACTACCGTACGATCGACGATCGGCCTTATGGCGGCGGTCCGGGCATGGTTATGCTCGCCAAGCCGCTCGACGATGCGATCAATGCAGCGAAAGCGGCGCAGGCCGAGGCTGGTGTGCCGCGCGCTCGCGTGCTGTTGATGTCACCGCAGGGTAAGCCGCTCACGCATCGCCGGGTCGTCGAGTTGCGCGAACAGGAGCAGGGGTTGATTCTGCTCTGCGGCCGCTACGAAGCCATCGATCAACGTTTGATTGATCGTGTGGTAGACGAAGAGGTCAGCGTTGGCGATTTCGTTTTGTCGGGTGGCGAGTTGCCTGCCATGGCGTTGATGGATTCGCTGATCCGGCTACTGCCGGGGGCGCTGAACGACGAACAATCGGCTCAGCAGGACAGTTTCGTGAATGGACTGCTCGATTGCCCGCATTACACGCGGCCTGAAGAGTACGAAGGTGTGCGCGTGCCCGATGTGCTGTTGGGCGGGCACCACGCAGAGATTGAAAAATGGCGACGCCGCGAGGCGTTGACCAATACCTGGCGCAAGCGTCCCGATCTGATCGAGAGTGCGCGCGCCAACGGATTGCTCAGTCGTGCTGATGAGGCGTGGCTGGCAAGCCTGCGGGCCGATACGTCGGTCAAGTAGGTCGCGGGTGTCGTCATGGGGACGGCATTCGGTTTGAACCCATCCTCTGTCGGGGCCGGCATGCCGGTATATAACGCCGATACGATGGCACAAGGAGTGGTAAATGAATCTGATCGCTAAGATCGAGCAGGAAGAAATCGCGCGTCTGACCGCGAACAAGACGATCCCCGACTTCGCCCCGGGCGACACCGTGATCGTCAACGTGAACGTTGTGGAAGGTACGCGCAAGCGTGTGCAGGCTTACGAAGGTGTTGTGATCGCCAAGCGTAACCGCGGCCTGAACTCGGCGTTCATCGTTCGCAAGATTTCGTCAGGTGAAGGCGTTGAGCGTACGTTCCAGACGTACTCGCCGCTGATCGCCAGCATCGAAGTCAAGCGTCGTGGTGATGTTCGCCGCGCCAAGCTGTACTACCTGCGCGAGCGTTCGGGCAAGTCGGCACGTATCAAGGAAAAGCTCACGTTCAAGAGCAAGACCACTGCTGCTGCCGAGTAAGTCGGACGCCGCTACGCCTGGCGACCTCGTGGCCGGGCGCAGCCAAAACCGCATGGAAAAAGCACCCTTCGGGGTGCTTTTTTCATTGTGTCAGGCCGCATCTATCGCAATGCGGCGGCGCGTCATCGCCAATGAATGCGACGAATTGCCGAGGGATTGGCATTTTCTTCGCGAGTACGCATTTCCGGCTTACTCGCTAAAATAGCGAAGTTATTTCTCATTTAAAGGTCTACGTGGCGCCACCTCTCATCCTGCATCCTGAAGCGTTACCCATCGTCTCGACGGGCGAAGGGGAGCCCACGGTGCCGGCAGAGCGGCTGACCCCCGACGCGTTACGAGATCGCCTCGCCAGCCCACCGATATGGACACCGGAGTCAGGCGCCATCGAGCTTGTCTCCCCGTCACTCTTCACGCCACGGGCTGCCGCCGTGCTCGTGCCACTGGTGATGCGTCCGCATGGCACCACGGTATTGCTCACCCGGCGCACGCAGCATCTCAGCACGCATGCGGGACAAGTCAGTTTCCCTGGCGGTAGTCGGGAGCCCGATGACCCGACGCCGATTGCGACTGCCTTGCGCGAGTCGCGAGAGGAAATCGGGCTTGATTCCAGGGTGGTGGAAGTCATTGGCCGCTTGCCTGACTATGTCACGGGCACAGGTTTTCGTGTCGCGCCGGTCGTGGGGTTGGTCAAGCCGCCGTTCGATCTCGTGGCCGATGCCGGTGAGGTGGACGAGATTTTCGAAGTCCCGCTCGATTTTCTGATGAACCCCGCGCATCATCAGATTCGCGTCTTCAACTATCAGGTGGGCGAGCGCCGGTTTTACGCGATGCCTTATCCGAAGCCGGCGGGCGGAGAGTACTTCATCTGGGGAGCGACAGCTGGCATGCTGCGTAATTTCTATCAACTGCTGCGGGCTTGATGCGAAAGACGAATCGATTTCGCGAGTTGTCTGCTCGAACGATGAATTGAGCGCGCCGTAGAGGCGCTTGGGGCGGGCATTCGCGAGAAGCTGTGCTATCGTTACATCATTCCGTCTGGTGATCTGAACGCACGCATGACATTCTTTTCGGTACTCCTCGCGCTGATCCTCGAGCAGGTGCGTGCGCTCTCCACGCAAAACCCGATCTACAACCTGATTCGCTCCCACGCGACCCACACTTCGCAGACCTTCGACGCGGGGCAACCCCGTCATGGCGTACTTGCATGGCTGGTCGTCGTGTTGCCGTTCGTGCTGGCCGTCGGCGTTGTCTACTACCTGCTGATGCGGGTCAACATTTTCCTGGGTTTTGCATGGAACGTGTTCATCGTCTACCTGACGATGGGCTTCCGGCAGTTCAGTCACTATTTCACCGACATTCATGTCGCGCTGAACAACGACAACGTGAGCGAGGCGCGCGAAATTCTGCGCCAGTGGATTGGTATCGACACGGTCGACATGCCGGTGGATGAAATCGTGCGCCACACGTTGTTGCATGCGGTTATTGCGTCGCATCGTCACGTATTTGGTGTGTTCTTCTGGTTCCTGATGCCGGTCGGTCCGGCCGGCGCCGTGTTGTACCGTCTCGCGGAATATCTGTCGCGTCGCTGGACGGAGAACGTGCCGGATCGTAGCCCTGCGTTCGGCGCATTTGCACGCAAGGCGTTTTACGTGATCGATTGGGTGCCTGCACGGTTGACGGCGATCGGCTTCGCCATCGTCGGTAACTTTGAAGATGCGATCTACGCGTGGCGTCACTTCGCCAAGCAGTGGCCGAACGAGAACGAGGGAATTCTGTTGGCCGCCGGAAGCGGTGCGCTCGGCGCGCGACTCACGGGGCCGCTGGCGGAAGTCTCCAGTGTCGACGCGCTCAATCAGGTCGACGATGCAGTCCTGCCGGTCGGTAGCGAATGCACGCCTCGTACGCTTCAGGCGGCGGTTGGGCTGGTATGGCGGGCGGTCTTGTTGTGGATGCTGCTATTGCTGCTGCTCACCCTCGCCGTGTGGTTGGGCTGAGGCTCACACCACGAGCCTCATGAGGCATTTACAAAAAACCCCGCAGACGCGGGGTTTTTTATTGCCGATCCCTCTGAAAGGGCCGGTGTCCTTAATACGGAATCTGTTGCTCCGATTCGTGAACAAGCTGCGCATACAGGGCATGCCGCTGTTTCGAGATCCGCCCGTCGGCGACGGCCTCGAGAATGGCGCAACCCGGCTCTTTCAGATGGTGACAGTTGTAGAAACGACATCCCGTGAGCAATGGACGAAACTCGGGAAATGCACGCTCCAATGCCCCTTCTTTGAGATGGTGCAGACCAAACTCCTGGAAGCCGGGTGAGTCGATGAGCAAGCCACCGTCGGGCAGATGAAAGATACGTGTGAAGGTGGTCGTGTGCTTGCCGGAGTTCAGCACCGTGGAGATTTCACGGGTCGCCGCGTCGGCGTCGGGTACTACGAGGTTCACAAGGCTGGATTTGCCCATGCCCGACTGCCCGAGCAGCAGCGATGCCTGATGCGCGAGACGCGGCAGCAGTAGCGCCTTCGCCGTCTCCGGGTCAGCGCGTACAGACAGTTCCAGTACCTCATAACCCAGCGCTCGGTAAGGCGCAAGACGCTCACGTGCTGCGGGCAGGGCATCCGCCACGTCCGTCTTGTTGAGGACGATCAGCGGCCGCAACTCGTTGGCTTCCGCCGCGACGAGCGCACGGCCGAGCAGATCCTCGCTGAAGTACGGCTCAGTTGCCAGCATGATGACTAGCTGATCAATGTTGGCAGCGAACAGCTTGCTCTTGAACTGGTCGGAGCGATAGAGCAGATTGCGGCGCGGCAGAATTTCTTCGATCACCCCCTGATCGCCCGTGCGTGCCCAGGCTACCTCGTCACCCACCGCAATCTCGCTCTTCTTGCCGCGCGGGAAGCAGAGTACCGTCTCGCCATCGTCGGCTTCAACGACATAGTGACGACCGTGGGCCGCAGCCACGCGGCCGTGGCGTCGTTCCTGAGGGGTCGTATCGACCACCATGGCTTTCGCTTTGCTGCTTCGCTTCATGCGTGCCCCAGCAGACGGTCGATACGCTGGGAGGCAGGCGGATGCGAGTAGTAAAACGCGGTGTAGACCGGGTCGGGCGTCAGGGTCGACGCGTTGTCCTGATACAGCTTTACAAGGGCATTGATCAGATCGCTGGCTTGTGTCTGGCTGGCGGCGAATGCGTCGGCCTCGAACTCATGTTTGCGGGACGTCAGGCTGCTCAGCGGGCTCGCGAAGAAGCCGAACACCGGCAACACGAGGAAGAACAACACGAGCGCCAACGCATTGTTGCTGCCGGTCATCGACGGCATCACGCCGAGTTCGGTATAGAACCATGTGCGTCCGGCCAGCCATCCGAGCAGCGCAAGGAACGCCAGGGACAACGCGAAAGCGACGACCAGCCGTTTGGTAATGTGGCGACGTTTAAAGTGTCCCAGCTCGTGTGCCAGCACCGCTTCGATTTCAGCGGGCGAGAGTCGCTCGATCAACGTATCGAAGAACACGATGCGCTTGGCGCGGCCGAATCCGCTGAAGTACGCGTTGCCATGAGCCGAGCGCTTGGAGCCGTCCATTACGAAGAGGCCGCGCGCCGCGAAACCGCAGCGCTTCATTAGGCCTTCAATGCGTTGTGCCAGCGAGGCATCGGCGAGCGGCTCGAACTTGTTGAACATTGGTGCGATGACGTGCGGGAAGATGAACTGCACGAACAGATTGAAGGCAACCCAGACAATCCACGTGTACAGCCACCACAGCGGTCCCGCTCGCTCCATCAGCCACAGTACGACGAAGAGCAGCGGCAACCCGAGCACAATCCCGATGGCAGTGCCCTTGAGCAGATCGACGATGAACAGCCCTAGCGACATGCGGTTGAAGCCAAAGCGCTGCTCGATGACAAACTGCCGCACATAAGTGAACGGCAGGTCGACGATGCCTGAGATCAGGAGCACGGCGGCGATCAGCGCGATCTGGCCCAGATAGCCCTCGCCAAGCCATTCGGAGATACCGATATGCAGCAGATTCAATCCGCCAAGCAGCGTGAAAGCGACGAGCAGCACGGCCTGGGCGAAGATCTCTGCCATGCCGAGCCGAGTACGGGCGACCGTGTAATCGGCGGCACGCTGGTGATCGGTCAGCGTGATCGTATCGGCGAACCGTTCGGGAACGGCAGCCCGATGGGCGACCACATGGCGAACCTGACGGGCGGCCAGCCAGAGCTTGGTCATGACCATCGCCAGCAGGAAGATCACGAAGAGATAAGTGAACATGCGCTTTAGGAGAATCCGAAGTATGCGAGAATTATAAGTTCTTTCGACCGGCCAGGCGCCGCGCCGGTCGCCAACCGATGCGTTTTCCAGAGTCTTCCGATCATGTCTGTCATCCCATCCCAAAATCCCGCGTCTGCCGCTGCCGAGACGACGCTCGCCCGCGCCGAGTTCAATTTGGTCTGGCTCGACATGGAAATGACCGGTTTGCAGCCTGACAGCGACCGGATTATCGAGGTGGCGGTCGTTGTCACGGATTCTGCGCTGACGCGTCGTATCGAGGGGCCGGTTTTCGCAATCCACCAGTCAGATGCAGTGCTGGACGGCATGGACGACTGGAATAAATCGACGCATGGCCGCTCGGGGCTGATCGACCGGGTGAAGGCATCGGTCATTGATGAGGCCTCGGCGGAAGCCCAACTGATCGAGTTCCTGTCCCAATACGTGCCGCCGAACAAGTCGCCGATGTGCGGCAACTCGATTTGCCAGGACCGCCGCTTCATGGCGCGTTACATGCCCAAGCTCGAAGCCTTCTTCCATTACCGGAATCTGGACGTCAGCACACTCAAGGAACTGTGCCGCCGCTGGGAACCGACGGTCTACAAAGGCTTTACCAAGCGTGCAGCGCACACGGCGTTGGCCGACATTCACGAGTCGATCGACGAACTGGTGTATTACCGCGAACATTTCCTGAAAACAGCCGTGCCTGGCGCGCCGGACGCCCCGGCATCTGCGCCGGTCTGATGCTCGCCGTACGATAAAAAACGCCAGCGAATTCGCTGGCTTTTTTTGTTTGGAATCACCACGCCAGCCAGACCGGCAGGGGCTTACGTCGACTTCGGGGCACGAATCGCGCTTTTGGGGCGGAACGCTTTGCAGATGCCTTCGTCCGTCTCGACGTATGGCCCGCCGATCAGGTCGATGCAGTAAGGCACGGCGGCAAAAATGCCGGGCACGACCGACTTGCCGTCGGCGTCGCGCAGCCCTTCGAGCGTTTCCTTGATCGACTTGGGTTGCCCGGGCAGGTTGATGATCAGGGCAGCGTGGTCCGCCGTCTCGCGGATCACTGCCACCTGACGCGACAAAATCGCCGTCGGAACGAAGCGCAGGCTGATCTGACGCATCTGTTCCCCAAAGCCCGGCATTTCCTTTGTGCCTGCACGCAGGGTGGCTTCCGGCGTGACATCGCGTCGCGCCGGGCCGGTGCCGCCGGTCGTGAGCACCAAGTCGCACTTCAAGGTGTCGACGAGATCGATCAGGGTCGCGGTGATGCCGTCGGCGTCGTCGGGAATCAAGCGGGTTTCGGCGACCCACGGCGAGGCCAGCGCGCTGGCGAGCCAGTCTTGCAGCGCAGGAATTCCCTGATCCTGATACGTACCCTGGCTCGCGCGGTCGCTGATCGAGACCAGGCCTACGCGGAGTTCGTCCGGATGTGAGCGGGCGACCATCAGTCTTCCTCGCGAGTTGGGAATTCCGGCAGATCGCTATCGGCCACTTCCGAAGATTCGGCGGTCCCGGCCGATCCCGTGCCCAGCAGGTCCTTAAGGACCTGGAAGAGTTCGCGGAAAGCCTTGGGCGGCTTTTGTGCTGCCTGTTCGCGGCGAGCATTGCGAACGAGCGTGCGCAGTTGCTGGGCGTCGGCTTCCGGGTGCTGGGTCAGCAGTTCGGTGAGCGCTTCGTCCTTGGCCAAAAGGCGTTCGCGCCAGCGCTCAAGGGCGTGCAGCTTGGCGGTTTCCGCCTTCGAGACACCGTTGATGATGTCCAGAGCCCGGCGAATTGCCTCGACTTCCGACTCGTCCAGGGTGCGCATTTGCTTGCCCACATACTGCATTTGGCGGCGGCGGCCCTCGTGGGCTGTGATCTTGCGGCAGTCGCGGACGGCCCGTTCAAGGTTCTCGGGCATCGGCACGCGGGCGAGCGCGTCCTTGCCGAGATTGACCAGTTCTTCGCCCAGATCCTGCAAGGCATGCGACTCGCGCTTGCGCTGGGATTTGCTCGGGCCTTCGTCGGCAAGCTCGCTGTGAGCGATACGGTTAAAGCGTTGAATGTGCGTCATGGGCGCTATTGTAACGCGGCGCGCGCTGTCCAAATAGTTGCTGGGCCCATGCACTATGGTGGAGAAGTCGCGCTAAGATGGCGGTTCCTATTCAGCCACTGACCGAATCGCGCCGATGTCCCAAGCGACCCAGCACTTCACGCACACCCAGGATCAACTCAAGGAAATCGTCAGCGACGTACTGCAATACGCCCGTTCGCTCGGCGCAACCGACGCGGCCGCCGAAATCTCCGAGGGCGACGGTCTGTCGGTCTCGGTGCGGCGCGGCAAGGTCGAGACCATTGAGCGCAACCGCGACAAGCTCGTGGGCGTGACGGTCTTCATCGGCCAGCGTCGCGGCAACGCCAGCACGTCGGATTTCTCGCGCAAGGCATTGCACGACACTGTCGATGCCGCCTACAACATTGCCCGTTTCACGGCAGAGGACGACTGCGCCGGGCTCGCCGAGTCTGAACTACTGGAAATGCATCCGCAGGATCTGTCGCTATTCCATCCGTGGCGCATTACGGCAGACGAAGCGGTGGAACTCGCCCGTCGAGCCGAGAAGGCGGCGCTCGACGTGAGCCCGATCATCCGCAATTCCGAAGGCGCCAGCGTGTCGGCGCAGCATTCGCAGTTCATGCTCGGCACGACGCGAGGCTTCCTCTCGGGGTATCCGTATTCGCGCCATTACCTGTCGGTCTCGCCGATTGCGGGTTCGGGCAGCCATATGCAGCGCGACGACTGGTATTCGTCCAAGCGCGCCGCCGAGGATCTGGCGTCGCCGGAATCGGTAGGCCGTTACGCTGCCGAGCGTGCGCTGGCCCGTCTGCATGCTCGCAAGCTCTCCACGCGCAAATGCGCGGTGCTGTTCGAGGCGCCGCTTGCTGCCGGCCTGCTGGGGGCGTTTGTGCAGGGCGTGAGCGGTGGAGCGCTGTACCGCAAAGCCACGTTCCTCGTCGACACGCTGGGTAAGCCGGTGTTTGCCGATCACGTGGGGATTCACGAAGATCCGCATGTACCGCGCGCCATGGGCAGCGCTCCGTACGACGAGGAAGGCGTGAAAACGCGTGCCCGCGATGTCGTGAGCGATGGCGTTGTGCAAGGCTACTTCTTGTCGACGTACTCGGCTCGCAAGCTGGGCATGCAGACGACCGGCAACGCCGGCGGCTCGCACAACCTACGCATGTACAGCAAACTCACGGCACCGACCGATGACTTCCGGGCGATGTTGCGCAAGCTGGGCACCGGGTTGCTCGTGACCGAGTTGATGGGGCAGGGCGTGAACTATGTGACCGGTGACTATTCGCGTGGCGCGTCGGGCTTCTGGGTCGAGAACGGTGAAATTCAGTATCCGGTCGAGGAAATCACGCTGGCCGGCAACTTGAACGACATGTTCCGCCAGATCGTGGCGATCGGTGCCGACACGCTCGTGCGGGGCACCAAAGAGGTGGGGTCGATCCTGATTGAACAAATGACCATCGCCGGTCATTGATGCTGCGAAAGGCCCTTGTGGCGCGATAAACGCGTTGCATTTATGCGCCAAAGCGGGGCAAAAATCCATTTGCCGTGTCCTGCACAGGCAGTTTGCGTTATGCTTAGGAGTTTTCTTAAGCCGTGGCTTAAGAACGGACACGGTAGTTAGGGTAATGGGCGCGCTCATAAGGCGCGCCTTCTCATAACTAGAGACTAGGTATTGGAGGAAGAAGACTCATGAAAAGCACCATGACCAAGTTGCTGAGCGCGCTTGTCGCTACGGGGATGGTGGCTGCGGCGCACGCGGCCGATCTGAAGATCGGTGTGGCCGAAGCACTGTCGGGCGGTGCTGCGCAATATGGCGCGGCCATCAAGAATGGTTTCCAGCTCGCTGCTGACGAAATCAACGCCGCTGGCGGCATCAACGGCAACAAGCTTGTACTGCAGGTCGAAGATGAGCAGGGCAAGAAGGAAGAGGCGATCAACGTCTTCAAAAAGCTGATCTTCCAGGACAAGGTGCTCATGGTGTTCGGCCCGACGCTGTCGAACTCGGCGCAGGCAGCCGATCCGATCGCTCAAGCCGGCAAGACGGTGGCGTTTGGCACGTCGAATACGGCAGACGGCATTACGTCGATCGGCGATTTCATCTTCCGCAATTCGGTGACCGAAGCCGACGTGCTGCCGGAGACCATCAAGGTCGCGGCCAAGCACACGGGCATCAAGAAGGTCGCGGTGCTGTACGGCAACGACGACGTGTTCACCAAGAGCGGCTACGACAACTTCAAGAAGGCGCTTGAAGACCTGAAGATTCCGGTCACGACGACCGAAACGTTCGCCAAGGGCGACGTGGACTTCAAGGCGCAGCTCACGAAGATCAAGGCGAGCAACCCCGACGCCATCGTGCTGTCGGCGCTGATTGCCGAAGGCGCGCCGATCATGGTGCAGGCCCGTCAACTGGGGATCAACGTGCCGTTCATTGGCGGCAACGGCATGAACTCGGTCAAGGTGTT
This sequence comes from Pandoraea apista, assembly GCF_001465595.2. Lineage (NCBI taxonomy): Bacteria > Pseudomonadati > Pseudomonadota > Betaproteobacteria > Burkholderiales > Burkholderiaceae > Pandoraea > Pandoraea apista. The sequence goes on from NZ_CP013481.2 coordinate 2,117,648, forward strand.
CGATCTGGCCAAGGGCAGCTCGGACGGTCTGTGGGTGGGTAGCCCCTGGTCGATCGAGAACAACACGCCGGCCAACACGAAGTTCATCGGCGCTTACAAGGCGAAGTACAACGTGGCGCCGGACCAGTTCGCCGCGCAGGCGTACGACGCGATGTACATCGCAGCGGGTGCGATCAAGAACGTGAAGATCTCGGGCAACCTCGAAGCTGACCGCAAGGCGCTGCGCGACGCGCTGCCGAAGGTCACGCACGAAGGCGCGACGGGCAAGTTTGCGTTCCGTCAGGCCATGGGCAAGAACGGCAAGCCGGCCGGCTACGATGCACAGCAGGCACCGATCGTCAGTGTGACGAAGGGTGGCAAGTACGTCATCGAGAAGTAAGCAGCCCGGCAGTACTTGAAGAAGTCCGCATGGGCGTAGGGCCGAAAGGCGCTACGCCCATCGGCGTTTCTGGCGCACGCCGTACCCCCTGCGACGCGCGCCTCCGTCCCTCAGGCTGGAATACACACCATGCTGGAACAGCAACTCGTCAACGCGCTCTCCCTCGGGTGCGTCTACGCCTTGTTCGCGCTCGGGTTCACACTCGTGTTCGGCATCCTCGGCGTCATCAATCTCTCGCACGGCGCGGTCTTCATGGTCGGTGCCTATGCGGCACTGCAAGCCGTCGTGCGCCTTCATCTGCCGCTGTGGGCGGCCATTGTGACGGCGGTCATCGTTGCCGGTCTGCTTGGCTTGCTGATCGACGTGCTGGTGCTCAAACCGTTGCGCAAACGCGGGGCGCCTCACCTGATCCCGATGATTGCCACCATTGGCGTGGGCATTCTGCTCAACAACGGAGTGCAAGGCATCTTCGGCGCGGAGAATCTGCGTTTCCCCTACGACGTGGTGTCGCAGGAGACTCTCACGGTCGCCGGCGTTCACATGACGGTGCTCGAACTCGCGATCATCTTCATCTCGTTTGCGCTGATGGCCGTGCTCATTACCACGATCAAGAAGACGCAACTGGGCCGCGCGCTGCGCGCTATTGCCGAATCGCCGAAGGCCGCGTATCTGCTCGGGATCAACGTCGAGGGCCTGTTCCTGGCGACGTCGTTCGCTGCGGCCGGTCTGGGCGGCATGGCGGGGGTGCTGATCGGGCTGTACTCCAACGCGGTATTCCCGCTGATGGGGCAACCGATGCTGCACAAGGGTATCGCGGTGATCATTCTGGGCGGGATGGGCGACATTCGCGGCGCGATGATCGGTGGCCTGTTCCTCGGCTTTGCCGAAGTCATGTCGGTCGCGTATATCGGTTCGAACATGCGCGACGCCGTGGCGTTCGGCCTGCTGTTCCTGATCCTGCTGGTGCGTCCGCAGGGGTTGTTCGGCAAAGTGCTCGAACGCAAAGCGTAATTACGGGGGCGCAATGGACTGGTTTAACAATTTCTGGGCGGTCTACAGCAATCTGGTGCTGAGTTTGGGCACCAATGCGCTGCTGGCCCTGTCGATTTACCTCACGCTCTCGTGCGGCATGTTGGCCATGGCCAATGCGGCGTTCATGGGGATTGGCGCATACACCGCCGCATTGCTCACGATGAACTACGACACGCCGTTTGCGGTGTCGCTCGCGGGCGGCATGGCGGCACCGGCGCTCGTCGCATTCATCATCGGCAAGCCGACGCTGCGTCTGTCGGGCGTCTACCTCGCCATGGCGACGCTCGGCTTCGGTGAAGTCGTGCGCGTGCTGATTCTGAATACCGAAGACCTGACCGGCGGCGCACTGGGTCTGAACGGCATTCCGCAACTCACACAGTGGTGGCATGTCGCTGGTGCTGTCGTGATCACCCTTGCGGTGCTGTGGCGCCTGCGCCGCTCGAAGGTGGGCCGTGCGTTCGAGGCCATCAAGGAAGACGAGACGGCGGCGGGCCTCATGGGCATCAACGTCACGGGCTACAAGATGCTCGCGTTCGTGCTGGGGGCGGTGCTTGCCGGGCTGGCAGGGGCGCTCAATGCGCATCTTACGTTCTTCATCGGCCCGAACGAATTCGGGTTCGACCGTGGCGTCGAGATTCTGACGATGGCAATTCTGGGCGGGATCAACGGGTTGATGGGGCCGATATTGGGCAGCACCATTCTGACGTTGTTGCCCGAGTTGCTGCGCGCGTTCAACGACTTCCGCCTTGTGGTCAACGGCCTGATCCTGGTGCTGATCGTGCTGTTTCTGCCCAAGGGTATCTGGGACCCGATGCGATTTCGCCGTTGGTTCCGTGCCGACAAGGCGCGTTCGGCCTCTTCCACGTAAGCGGACGGGGAACACGACATGCTCAAGCTTTCCAATATTTCCAAACGATTCGGTGGATTGCACGTTCTGCAGGACGTGAACATCGAGGTGCCGCAGGGCACCATCTTCGGCCTGATTGGCCCGAACGGCGCCGGTAAAACGACCGTTTTCAACCTCATCACCGGCCTGTTGCAGCCGACTGGCGGCAGCATCACGTTCGACGGCGAGACGCTCGTGGGGCAGAAGCCCCACAAGATCACGCAGCGCGGTATTGCCCGTACGTTTCAGAACATCCGCATCTTCAAGGAGATGACGCTGATCGAGAACGTGGTGGTCGGTATGCATCGCCACCTCTCCTATGGCCCGGCGGGGCTATTGCTCTCGCTGCCGGGTTTTCGCGAGATGGAGAAGCGTTCGCGCGAGCGCGCTCACGAATTGCTGTCGTGGGTGAAGCTCGACCATAAGGCATACGACATAGCCGATAACCTCTCGTACGGCGACCAGCGCAAGCTGGAGCTGGCGCGAGCGTTGGCCACCGAGCCCAAGCTGTTGCTGCTCGACGAGCCGGTGGCGGGCATGAACACAGGCGAGAAGGTCGATCTCATGAGCGAGATCGAGAACATCAAGGCGCGCGGTTACACGATCTTCATGATCGAGCACGACATGCGCTTCGTGATGGGCCTGTGCGAACGCATCGCGGTGTTGAACTTCGGCCGCATCATTGCCGAAGGCAAGCCCGAAGAGATCAAGAACAACCCGCAGGTCATCGAGGCTTATCTCGGCCGCGACGACGACGACGATGCGGCCGCGCTTGCGGCCGGCGCGGAGGACAAAGCATGAGCGCGCTGCTTGAAGTGAAGGGCCTTAAGGTGGCCTATGGGCATATCGAAGCGGTGAAGGGCGTTGATTTCTCGTTGCGCGAGCACGAAATCACCTCGCTTGTGGGGGCCAATGGCGCAGGTAAGTCCACGACATTGCTGGCGCTATCCGGTCTCATCAAGAAGCAGAGCGGCTCGATCCTGTTCCAGGGCGAAGAGATCGGTGGTCTGGCGCCGAACAAGATCGTGCAGCGCGGTCTCGTTCAGGTTGCCGAGGGACGAGCTACGCTCACGACAATGTCAGTACGCGAGAACCTTGAGCTCGGCGCCTATACGCGTCGAGACAAGCAGAACGTGAAGCCGGACCTGGACAAGGTGCTCGATCGTTTCCCGCGTCTTGCCGAGCGCATCGATCAGATGGCGGGCAACCTGTCGGGCGGCGAGCAGCAGATGCTGGCAATCGGGCGTGCGTTGATGGCACGTCCGCGCTTGCTGCTGCTCGACGAGCCTTCGATGGGGCTGGCGCCGATCATTGTGCAGGGCATCTTCAGCACCTTGAAAGAGATCAACGCCGATGGCTTGACGATTTTCCTGGTGGAGCAGAACGTGCGTCAGGCGCTGAAGATCGCGCAACATGGCTACGTGCTGGAGACCGGCAAGGTCGTGTTGGAAGACACGGGCCGCAGCCTGCTGGGCAATCCACGCGTGCTCGAAGCCTATTTGGGCGGTTGACGTCGGCCCGCATTGAGGGATCGTCTTCCGTTATGCGGTGACGTTGCCGAGATGCCGACAGACAGCCGAAAACGCGCCGATGGGTCTTGAGTGACCGATCGGCGCGTTTTGTTTTTCTCGGTGCGAGGGCGTCGTTACCGTGCGGTGGTCTACCTTATTACGTACTCGGGCTCCGATACCGCAAGTGACGACGGCGCTACGATCCCCCGCAGCCCATGCGGATCCGGTGCTCGCGGCGCCCCGGCCGTTGGCATCCGGCGAGAATTGGTGCATGCTTCGCGAATCACCTGCCTACGCAGCGACTCGACTGCAACGCGCCGGTGCGAGCACGAGACACAGACTCGCGAGGGACTTAAGGAGCCTTCATGGACGGCTTTCTGATGACGCGGGCATCACGGGGGCAGCGGGCATTTGCCGGCGGTCTGGCGATCGCGATCCTCGCAGCCCTGATATTGGCGGCGCCGCAGGCAACGGCAGTCTTGCCCGCGGTCGCGCCTTTCCTGCCGATGTGCGGGCTGACGGTGTTCACGACGGCGTCGATTGCGTCGTTCCTGTTGGCTGCGCAGTTTCAAGTGAGCCGGTTGCCGGTCTTCGGGCTGCTGGCTGGCGCCTATGCCTTCACGGCGTTGACGGTTGCCATGCAGTTGTTGACCTTCCCGGGCCTGTTCTCGCCGCAAGGGTTGTTTGGCGCGTTTCCCTCTACATCGGGTTGGATTTGGGCGATTTGGCATGCGGGGTTTCCCACGCTCGTGCTCATCGCGATGATTTCGCGGCGTCTGTTCGCCACGCAGTCCGTAACGCAATTGCCGCCGACGGGACGCGCCTTGTGGGTCTTCGTCGGCTTGCCGCTCCTCGTGGGGGCGCTGCTTTGCATGACGGTACTGGCCGTGCAGTTACCGCCAGCGTTGTCACCGGCAACCGCCCCGGGGGATTTTTCGGCGAGGGGGGCGGGCCTGGTGTTGCTCGTGGTGAATCTGGCGGCGCTGGGAGCGGTGCTGGCTATCGGCCGTCTGCGTACGGTGCTCGATCTGTGGGTGGCGCTGGCTGTCCTCGCATGTGTGACCGATACCGTGCTCAGCCTGATGAGTACGGTGCGGTTTTCGCTGGGCTGGTACCTGGCGCGACTGTTCAGCATGTCGGCACCGGGGCTGCTGGTTTGCTTGCTGGTATGGGAGGTCACGCGGCTTTATCGAGAGCTTACGCGCGCGCATCTGCGTCTGATCGAGTACAGCAACCGTGATGCACTCACCGGCATTTTCAATCGTCGTTTCTTCAACGACCGGTTTCCGCGCGACTTCGAGCAGGCGCGTCGCTCGGGGCAGCCGCTATCGCTGCTCATGATCGACGTGGACTATTTCAAGCGTTACAACGACCAGTATGGCCACCCCGTGGGCGACGAGTGCCTCGAGCATGTGGCATTGGCGCTTATGCGGGCGACGCACCGACCGGCGGACGTTGTGGCGCGTTACGGCGGGGAGGAGTTCGTGATCGTGCTGCCCGACACCGGCGCGAACGGCGCGTATTTCGTCGCCACCCGTGTGACGGAGAGCGTGCGGGCACTGGCGAGGCCGGCACCCGAGCCGCAAGGCATTGTGACCGTCAGTGTGGGGTGTGCGACACATGTGCCGCAGTACGGAAATCCTGCCGACACGCCGGAGCGCCTGATCGCGCTGGCCGACGAGGCGTTGTACACGGCCAAACGTCTTGGCCGCGATCGCGTGCATGTTTCGGAGGGAATTCTGCCGGTAAGCGGCGGGGAGACGAGCACGGCGGCACAGGTGCCGCACGCCGATCTGCGCGCGTGAGCGCAAGAGCAGGAACGCAAGAACGGGAACGCAAGAACGGGAACGCAAGAACGGGAACGCAAGAACGGGAACGCAAGAACGGGAACGCAAGAACGGGAACGGCGCGTGCGCGCCGCCCGTCGAATCTCTCAAATCCGTTCGTACGTTACAAACGCGTAGTCGAAGTCGTTCGGGGCGGGGGAGTGATGCGTCTCGCGCGCGGTCTCTTGCCACTGCGCAGCGGGCAGGTCGGGGAAATGCGCGTCGCCCTCGAAGGCTTTGGCAATCTCCGTGACGATCACCTTGTCCGCACTCGCCAGCGACTCCGCGTACAACTGCGCGCCGCCGATCAGGCAGATCTCCTCTACACCCACACACAGGCGCATCGCATCGATGAGCGAGCTGGCCACCTCGCACCCGTCGATCTTCAGGTCCGGATTGCGCGACACCACGATGTTACGGCGTCCCGGCAGCGGGCGGCCGATCGAATCGTAAGTCTTGCGTCCCATGACAACGGGCTTGCCGAGCGTTGTGCGCTTGAAGTGGGCAAGATCTTCCGGCAAACGCCACGGCAATTGATTGTCGCGCCCGATCACGCCGTTTTCGGCGCGGGCGACCACCAGCGTCAGTATCGTCATACGGCCACCGGCGCCTTGATATGCGGATGCGCCTCGTACCCAACGATCCGGAAGTCTTCGAAACGGTAATCGAAAATCGAATCGGGCTTGCGCGCGATCTCCAGCTTCGGCAGCGGGAACGGCTCGCGCTCGAGTTGCGTGGCGACCTGTTCCAGATGATTGTTGTACAGATGGCAGTCGCCGCCCGTCCACACGAAGTCGCCGACCTCCAGCCCAGTCTGCTGCGCCATCATGTGCGTGAGCAATGCGTAGCTCGCGATGTTGAACGGCACGCCGAGGAAGATATCCGCGCTGCGTTGGTAAAGCTGGCATGACAGCTTGCCGTTGGCCACATAGAACTGGAAGAACGCGTGGCACGGCGGCAGCGCCATGCGCGGAATTTCACCGACGTTCCATGCGGAAACGATCAGACGGCGCGAGTCGGGTGTTGTGCGGATCTGCTCGACAAGTTGCGTGATCTGATCGATATGACCACCGTCGGGGGTTGGCCACGAGCGCCATTGGGCGCCGTACACCGGGCCGAGTTCACCGTCGGCATCGGCCCATTCGTTCCAGATGGACACGCCGTTTTCCTGCAGATAGCCCACGTTAGTGCTGCCCTGCAGGAACCACAGGAGTTCATGCACGATGGACTTGATATGCACTTTCTTGGTCGTGACGAGCGGGAATCCTTCCTGCAGGTCGAAGCGCATCTGATAGCCGAACACCGAGCGCGTGCCCGTGCCCGTGCGGTCGGTCTTGTCTGTGCCATGTTCGAGTACATGGCGCATGAAGTCGAGGTACTGTTTCATAGGCCCATCCGTTTTGCCGGATTTTACCAGCCTCTGAGTGACGGCGTGCTGTCGAGGCGTCAGACCGGCGCGGTACCGGCCGCAAACGCCACCGGATGCTGTACCGCAAGACGCAGCCCCACCCGTTCGCCTGCCTCGTGCGTCAACTCGCCGTCGACGCGCGCAATGACCTCCTGGCCCGACGCCAGGCGCAACGTGTAAAGCTGATCGGCGCCGCGGAACGCGCGCCGCACCAGCGTGGCTTCGAACGGACTGGCGGGGTCATGCGCAATATCGTCTGCGCGCAGCAACACGTCGACGTTCACTGGATACGCGTCTTTCGCGGCGGTGCGCAGCAGCTTGTCGGCCAATGCCGGCGAGACGGCGATCTCCCCGAGTTCGATCGAGATGCCGCCGCCGTCGGCGTTGCCTCGGAACGTGCCCGGAATCAGCGCGCCGCGTCCGATGAAATCGGCGACCACGCGGTTGGCGGGCGTGCGCCACAACTCTCGGGCGGGCGACCACTGGGCGATCGCGCCCGCATGCATCACCCCGATGCGATCGGCCATCGCGAAGGCCTCATGTTGATCGTGCGTGACGAGAATCGCTGTCGCGCCGCTCGCCCGGATGATCTCGCGCACCTCCACGGCCAGCCGTTCGCGCAGATCGAGGTCGAGATTCGAGAATGGTTCGTCGAGCAGCAGCAGGGCAGGCGAAGGCGCCAGGGCGCGTGCAAGCGCCACGCGTTGCTGTTGACCCCCGGAGAGTTCGTGCGGGTATTGGCGCAAGGCGCCGGCCAGACCCACACGTTCGGCGAGGGTCGCCACCCGGTCCTCACGTTCGGCCCGGGTCATGCGTCCGAGGCCAAAACCGATGTTCTGAGCGACATTCAGATGCGGGAACAACGCGTAATCCTGAAACACCACGCCCACATGACGTCGCTCCGGCGGTTCGCTCAATTGCGCGTTGGCGACCTCGTGACCGTCGAGCACGATACGTCCGCCGGAGAGCGGCTCGAAGCCGCACACGGCGCGCAACACCGTGGTCTTTCCGCAGCCGGACGGGCCAAGCAGACAACCGATCTCGCCGCGCGCGAGCGATAGCGTCAGGTCGCGAACGGCCGTGTGGAGGTGGCCGCCGGCGTCGTAATTCACCGAGATGTGGTCGAGCAGCAGGTAAGGCAGGGGCATCGGTTCGGGAGGGCGTGTGTCGACGCAGGTGCGTCAACGAAAGTGGATCGAAAAATCAGCTCGACAGGCCGATCGACGCAAGCGATTCGGTGGGCTCTGCACGGCGGCAGGGCACTTTCTGCGGCGGGCCGCGTCAGAGATCCAATCGCGAATGCGTATAATTTACAACGCTTTAGACCGGCGAGCGTCTTCCGGTTCCCTGAGACGATGCAAGGCGCACGGCCGTCGGCCGTCATGGGCGTACTTTCCGCCACCTGATTGTCCCTCCCATTTACCGCTACCCATCACGATTTGCCGATGTCATCGACGCCCCCGTCACGCGCCGCCAATGATTCTGTTTCCGTCGATGCCTTGTCCCGGCTGGGCGATCCGGCTGAGGGCCTGATCACGTCCCCCGCACAGGCTGGCACTGCGCAGACGCAGCCCCTCGGCCGTCGTTCGTCGGTGCCCGACCGTGAAGTCGGCTACGCCGGCCGGCGCCCACGGGCAGGCCGGCTTTCCCGTGCGTGGGCGTGGCGACTGGTGGCGTGGCTGCCTGCATTGGTCGTGCTCGTGCCGATGTTCGGCATCGTAGCGGCGTTGGGAACGGGAGACGCGCAGACGCGCGCCATCCTCGTTCATATGCTCGACACGGTGCTGCCCGAATACGCCCTCAACTCACTACGCATCTCGCTGGCAGTCAGCGCTGGCGTCGTTGTGATGGGGGTGGCAAGTGCCTGGCTGGTTGTGCACTATGCGTTTCCGGGACGACGTCTGCTCGAGTGGGCGTTGATCCTGCCGCTCGCGATGCCTGCCTATGTGACCGCCTACGCGTACACCGACTTCCTCCAGTTCGCCGGGCCCGTGCAGAGCGCACTGCGCCAGTGGCTCGCCGTTGATCGTGTGGTGTGGTTTCCGGAGATTCGCTCGTGGTACGGCGCGGCATGGGTGTTCGCCGGCGCCTTCTATCCGTATGTCTATCTGCTGGCCCGCACGGCGTTTCTCGAGCACAGCCAGCGCTTCTTCGAGGCGGCGCGCACGCTCGGCTGCACGCCCTTGCAGGCGTTCATGCGTGTGGCCTTGCCGCTGGCGCGACCGGCGCTGGTCGCGGGCGTGGCGCTCGTGCTCATGGAGACACTTGCCGATTATGGGGCCGTCGCTTACTTCGGCGTGCCGACATTTACAACCGGCATTTACCGCGCGTGGTTGTCTATGGGGGATCGGGTCGCCGCCGCACAACTCTCCGCATGTCTGCTGTTTGCCGTTCTTTTCCTGCTGATCGCGGAGGCACGCAGCAGGGCGCGGCTGCGGTATTACGGGACACCGGGACGTGCGCCGACGATCTCGCGGCGCACCCGCCTGCGAGGCGCGCGCGCAGCGTTGGCGACGCTCGCATGTGCGCTGCCGCTCATCGCCGGCTTCGTGCTGCCCGCACTGGTCATGCTGCGACTGGCCGTCTCGGAACTGGATCAGGTGCCTTGGCCCCGCTATGGCGAATGGGTCTACAACACCGTGCGTCTGGCGGCCGTGGCGGCGCTTGTCGCGAGTGCCTTCGCCATTGTGCTTGGCTATGCGCAGCGTCTGGCGCCGGGACGTGTGACGCGCGTTGCTACCCGGCTGGTAGGGGTGGGCTACGCGATTCCCGGCGCCGTCATTGCCCTGGGCATTCTCACGCCGGTGTTGTTTCTCGACACCTGGCTGGGCAACGTGTTTGGGGCCAGGGGGCTGGTGCTTGCCGGCACGGGCGGCGTCCTGATCTATGCCTACGTCGTACGATTCCTGCCGGCGGCGCTGCAAAGTGTGGATGCCGGCTTCGCGCGCATCGCGCCGAATCTCGATGCCAGCGCCCGCAGCCTGGGCGTGGGCGGCTGGTCGATGTTGCGCCGGGTGCATTTGCCGTTGCTGCGCGGCAGCGTGCTGACGGCCGCGCTGCTGGTGTTCGTCGACGTGATGAAAGAACTGCCCGCCACGCTCGCGTTGCGCCCGTTCAATATGGATACGCTGGCGGTTGTCACCAGCCACCTGGCGGCCGACGAGCGCCTCGCCGAGGCCGCCGTGCCCGCCCTGACGCTGGTGCTCGTGGGCTTGCTGCCCGTGCTGGTACTTGCGCGCGCCATTGCGCGACGGGCCTGAACCTGCGACAGATTCCGGTCACGTTATTTCCTGAAATGATTGATGGTTGCCGCCCCGATAGCGCCGCACTATAGTCAAAGCAGACCCGGCGACGAAACCGGGATGACTGAGCGTCAACAAAATGATTGCGATCGTCATTTGCAAATGTTGGCTCTTCATGGCCTTGGCGTCGGCACCGCCGCCCGAGGTATCGTTCGACACGGCGGACGGCGGCTGGAATGCCGTACTGATGGCGGGAGCGATACGCTAGGCGCAGTCCTGGGAGGGACCGGTGCAGGCACCTGAATCGGACGCCCGACGTCCGATGGCTGCGTGTAACCTGTGGGCTTGAAGACAGTTTCATGTCATTCGGCGTCTGACGCGTTCTCCCCCTCCTGAGTCGTCGAGCCATCGGGTTTTCTGAATTTCGCGTTCTATTGGCGATTTCGGTGTTGTTTTCCGGTGTCGTCGGGGGTGGTCGCGCGTGGTGTTTTTGCCACATGCGCCGCAAAATCGCTGTCAATGCAGTGCCTTCGGGAGATGGGCATGGCGCTATGGCGGATCGATCTTGTCTCGCTGCGACTGTTTGTCGCCGTTTGCGAAGAAAGCAGTATTGCCCGTGCCGCCGAGCGCGAATTCATTGCGCCCTCGGCTGTCAGCAAGCGCATCAACGACCTCGAGTCACTCGTGGGGTCGGCGCTTCTCCAGCGCCACAAATGGGGCGTTCGGGCCACTCCGGCAGGCGAAGCCCTGTTGCATCACGCGCGCAACGTCTTGCGCAGTCTCGAGAAGATGCAGGGCGATTTGTCTGAGTACACCAGTGGTGTGCGCGGGCACATTCGTATCTTCGCCAATGTTTCCTCGATCGTCGAAACCTTGCCCGATGAACTGGGCGCGTTCCTGCGCCGCCATGAAGGGGTGAAGGTCGACCTCGAAGAGCACACCAGTGCACAGGTGGTGCGTGGCGTGGCCGACGGTGCGACCGACATCGGTATTTGCTGGGATGCGGTCGACACCCGCGACGTCGAAGTCTTTCCCTACCGTCACGACCAGATCGTGACCGTGCTGCACCGTGAACACCCGTTGGCGTGCGCGGAGCAACTCGCGTTCGTCGAAACGCTCGACTTCGATCAGGTCGGTGTGCATCCGGACAGCGCCATGTATACCGTGCTGCGGCGTCTGGCCGCCGAGCAGGGCAAGACTGTCAAATTCCGCATCCATGTCTCGACCTTCGAAGCGGTTTGCCGCATGGTGCGCGCGAACCTTGGGTTGGCGATCGCGCCGCGCGAGGCGGTCGGCATCTATTCGCAGGTGACGGACGGAGAGGCGCTGCGCATTGTGCCGCTGACCGATCCGTGGGCGCAGCGGCGTCTGATTGTGTGCGTGCGCCGGTACGATGCCCTGCCGGTGGCGTCGCGCATGCTGGTCGACCATTTGTGTGCACGTAACGTAACAGAGGGTAACGCCTGATGCGTGGCGCGGTGGCAAGCATCGTGATCGACGATGTCTGGCATGCCGAAACACAACTTGCCGAGGCATCGGGGGCGGCGGATGCTTTGTGGGCCGATAGCGATTCCGGCCGGCGAGCCGGAGCGCGCCTGTGTCCCGCATCGTGCGGGAGGAGACACGCGATGACACATGTCGAAGCGCGCCGTGTGCGCGATGCCGTAGGACGCCTGATTTTCGTGCTCATCTTGATTGCGCTGGGCCTCGTGGCGTTGAGCCTGAGCGCCGGGGCGTCTGCGGCTGCCGCTCAGCCGCTCGAAAAGCCGAAGATCACCATTGCCGTAGGCGGAAAACCCGGTCTTTATTACCTGCCGCTGACCATCGCCGAACAACTGGGCTACTTCAAGGATGAAGGTCTAGATGTCACTATCGACGATTTCGCGGGGGGCTCGAAAGCGTTGCAGGCCGTGGTCGGCGGCAGCGCGGATGTGGGCACCGGCGCTTTCGAACATACGTTGCTGATGCAGACCAAGGGGCTGACCTATCAGGCGTTCGCCGTGCTGGGCGCCGCACCGCAACTGGTACTCGGCGTGGTGAAGGCCAAGGCCGGTGAGGTCAGATCGGTCAAGGACCTGAAAGGGATGCGGATCGGTGTCAGTGCACCGGGATCGAGTACGCACATGCTGGTGAACGTGGCGCTTGCGAAGGTCGGGCTCAAACCGTCCGATGTCTCGATTGTCGGTGTCGGCAGCAACGCAACGGTGGTCGCTGCCGCCCGTGGCGGACAAGTCGACGCCGTCTCCAACGTCGATCCGATGATGACGCTGTTGCAGGAGTCGGGCGATCTCAAGGTACTTGTCGATACCCGTACGCAGGCCGGCACTCGCGCCATGTTCGGCGGCCCGATGCCCGCGGCTGTCATGTATGCACCGCAAAGTTTCATTCAGAAGAACCCACGGACTGTGCAGGCGTTAGCCAATGCCATCGTGCGGGCGGACAAATGGCTCCAGCGCGCCTCTGCCGCCGACCTCCTGAAAACCGTGCCGGAAGCCTATCTGCTGGGGGACAAGACGCTTTATCTGAAGGCATTCGCCAACTGTCGCGAGGCGTTTTCGCCGGACGGCATGATGCCCCCCGATGGCCCCGCCACCGCGCTCAAGGCGCTCGCGTCGTTCACCCCCGAAGTCAAGCCGTCGCAGATCCGGCTTGGCGACACGTGGACCAACACGTTTGCGATACAGGCAAATCGGCAGTACCCCTGAGCATCTGCTGACAAACGCGTGTTTGGACGTCATGACCTCACATTCCCCACCTTGCCGCGCGAGCGTTCGGCACGGAACTTGCGATCAAAACGGGTGAACCCATGCGGGAACATTCGAGGAGCGATCTTATGCAAGCCACCGTGCGACTGAACGGACGTGTGCTGTGGTTGAGCGACCGTGCCGAAGTCATGACCCGTCAACTGGCGGGCGAGTCCCTGACGCGGGCCGAAGCCGGGCCTCTGCGCGACCAGATTTCCACCGACGAGATGACGCCCGCGTGGGCGTGCCTGGCGTTCGACGAAACGCTGGGCGACTACGTTTATGTCGGATTGCGATGCAGCGAAGACTCGGCTGACCCCGCCGGGGTGTTTCCCGTCAGGCCGAAGGCGGTACGTGAGGGGGGCTTTGCACTCTCGGTCGCGGGCCTGCGCCGGGGCAAGGGGTCGTCGCGAGAGGCCAGTCCGTTTGCCGAATGGTGCGCGGGAATTCGCGTGGTGATTGCCGAGAGTTTCGAGCGTATCTACGCGCAGAACTGTCAGAACCTCGGGCTCTTGATGTCGACCGACCTGACGCTTGCGGAGCGCTTGCAGGCGGGAGAGGCGGTACCGATCGAAGCCTTTCTCGAAGATTGCGATTCGTTGGGCGAGGCGATCGTGCGCAGCGGCGGGCTGTTCGGCTATACGCGACGGCGGCTGGCGGGCGATACCGTGCCGCCGCGTCCCGCCCACCCGCCGGGCGCGATGACCTACGGCGAAAAGCTGATTGCGAAGGCGCTTGGCGTTGCGCGCGTGCGAGCGGGAGACGCGGTGTTCGTGCCCGCCGACTGGCGTTTCTCCCACGAATATGTGACGCCGATGGCCGTGAGTTTCCTTCGGCATGCCTTTGGCAACGCTGTGCCGGCGTTGCACGATCCGGAGTCGATGCTGTGCTTCGAGGACCACCTGACCCATCTCGACGCGGTTTCCGCCGACGGCAGCCGCCCGCCGCCGCTGGTGGATGCGGCGAGACGCTTGGGGGCGGTGCAGCGGGAATTCTGCGCGCAGTACGATCTGCGCCTTCACGGGCGTGCGCCCGGCGGCGGCTCGGAAGGCATCTGCCACGCGCTGATGCTTGAGCGCTACGCACTGCCGGGGCAGGTGATTGTGGGAACCGATTCGCACACCCCGCATTGCGGTGCTGTCGGTGCGTTTGCGTTCGGCGTCGGTGCGACGGAAATGGCGAACGCCTGGCTCACGGGCGACGCACGTCTGGCCGTACCCGGCACCTGCCTCATTCATTTGCGCTCGCGTTTGCCGGCGGGGGTCGGGGCGAAGGATCTGGCGTTGCATCTGCTGCATCTGCCGTATATTCGCGACGGCCGCGCGATCGGCCAGATCATCGAATTTTCCGGCGAGGCGGTGGCGCACCTGTCGACCGACGAGCGCGCCACGCTTACCAATATGGTCGCCGAGATCGGCGGGCTGACCGGACTGATCGTGCCCGACGCCGAGACCGTCCGTTATCTGCGCGAGCGGCGTGGCATCGACTTCGCGTTGGCCCCGTGGATGACGAGCGATGCGCAGGCGTCATATGCCCATGTGATCGAGATCGATTGCGCGTGTCTCGGGGCAATGGTGGCGAGTCCCGGAGATCCCGGCAACGGTCTGGCGCTCGCCGATCTGAGGGCGTCGGTGCCGATCGACATTGCGTATGGCGGGTCGTGTACGGGCAGCAAGCGCGACGATTTGCGTGCCTGCCACGACGTACTCGCGTGGGGGCTGTCGCGGGGGCACCGTGTGGCCGAAGGCGTGCGCTTCTACCTGCAGTACGGCAGCGAAGATGTGCGCGCGTGGTGCGAGAGACAGGGTTACACCGAGGTATTCAGGGCGGCGGGCGTGACGATGCTCTCGCCCGGGTGCGGCGCATGCGTGAATGCCGGGCCGGGCGTGTCTCGCGCGCCGGGTGAGGTGGTCATCAGCGCGCAGAACCGTAATTTTCCCGGACGCTCCGGTCCGGGACAGATGTGGCTGGGAAGTCCGGCCACCGTGGCGGCGAGTGCCTTGGCGGGGTACATCGTCGGCTTCGATCAACTACAACGCGACGGATTCGTTTCGCAGGCCGTGAGCACGCCGGGCCGGTCGTGCAGCGAAGCGTCGCGGGCAGGTTCGGGGGGGTAGCAGATGCCGGATGAATCTCCTGCGGCGCCGACGCCGTTGCAAGGCATTCGCGTCGTGGAGTTTTCCCATATGGTCATGGGCCCCATGTGCGGCATGGTGCTTGGCGATCTCGGTGCCGACGTCATCAAGGTGGAGCCGGTAGGGGGCGACGCAACGCGGCGTTTGCTGGGCACCGGGGCGGGCTTCTTCCGCACATTCAATCGCAACAAGCGCAGCCTCGCCGTGGATGTTACGCGGCCCGAAGGGCGCGAACTGATTTTGCGTCTGGTGAGCAAGGCCGACGTGGTGACCGAGAACTTCAAGCCGGGGCGAATGCGTCAGATCGGGTTGGACTATGCGACGTTGTCGCGGTTGAACCCGGCGCTTGTCTACGTCTCGCTCAAAGGCTTCTTGCCGGGACCGTACGCCGCACGCACGGCGCTCGACGAGGTCGTGCAGATGATGGCGGGGCTGGCCTATATGACGGGGCCGGTCGGGCAGCCATTGCGTGCAGGCACGTCGGTCAACGACATCATGGGCGGTGTGTTCGGCGCACTCGCTGCCATCGCGGCGTTGTACGAGCGCAAGACGACCGGACGGGGACAGGAAGTGCAGGGTGCCCTGTTCGAGAACTGTGTGTTGCTCGCGGCGCAGCACATGCAGCAGTACGCGGTGACCGGCGTGGCGCCCGACCCGATGCCTGCGCGCGTGTCGGCCTGGGGCATTTATGACGTGTTCACGGCGCGCGATGGCGTGCAGATCTTTCTCGCCGTCGTGAGCGATACCCAGTGGCGGATTTTCTGCGACGTGTTCGGTCGCCACGATCTGGCCGACGACGCCCGGCTCGCGACGAACAATGACCGGGTTCTGGCCCGTGACTGGCTGTTGCCTCTGCTGCGCGAGATGATGCAAGGGTTCGACGCCGGTTATCTGGCGGCAGCGTTCGAGCGTCACGGTCTGCCGTTCGCGCCGATCGTCACGCCACAGGCGTTGTTCGACGATCCGCATTTGCTCGCCAGCGGCGGATTGGGCGACCTGGTGACTGAGAACAGTGAGCACACGCAGGTGCCGTTGCTGCCGATCACCCTGGCGGGGCAGCGTTTGCCCGCGCGTTTGCCGTTGCCGGCGGTGGGGGAGAATACACATGAAATCCTGCGCGATCTGGGATATCTCGATGCCCAGATCTCCCGTCTGGTGACGGAGGGGGTGGTGGCCGGTCCGGCGGACGAACCTCATACGGACGCTACCTCGGATGTCGGCGATCCCGCCAACGCCGTTATGTGGGAAGACGGCACCCGCCGCGGCTGAATTCGGCGTTTTCCGAGAGAGGTAAGCGTGTTGTCTGCTTGCCGGCAGACGGCAGGGCGCGGTACGGTGTGGGCATCGCCCCTCACTCGTTTGCCGCCCACTACCGCCCACTATGACCGAACCGCTCGAACCGTCTCAGGCACGTGAATCGTCCGCCCAGTTTTCAGCCTCGGCGTCTTCCGGAGCGCCGGACACTCCCGACGCTCCGCTTGTTGGCGTCACCGTTCTGGATCTCACACGTTTGTTACCCGGTCCGCTCGCGGGGCTTCGCCTCGCCGAATTGGGGGCACGCGTCATCAAGATCGAGGACAAGGGCGCCGGTGACTATGCCCGCGAGATGATGCTTGGTGAGAGCGAGGCGCCACCGAGCGCCTTCTGGCGTTTGCTCAATCGCGGCAAGGCGATCGAACGACTCGACCTCAAAGACGACACCGATCGCGCGACGTTTCGGGAATGGGTGTCTCGTGCCGACGTGTTGCTCGAGGGTTTCCGCCCCGGCGTGATGGCGCGACTTGGCTTCGATTACGAGACACTGGCGCGTCTCCGGCCGTCGCTGGTGATGGCGTCGATTACGGGTTACGGACAGCATGGCCCAATGGCACACGCCGCGGGGCATGACATCAACTACATCGGCTACGCCGGCGTGCTCGATCAGTTGGGTGACACGGCAGACGCACCGATCGTTCCGAACTTCCAGATCGGCGACTTGTACGGCGGCGGGCAGGCGACGGTGCAAGCCGTATTGGCGGCACTTGTCTCGGCACTGCGTACGGGGCGCGGCAGATGGCTCGATATCTCGATGACCCACGAGGTGTTTCGGGCGAATCTTATCCCTGCGGTCGCGTTGCATCGGCAGGGGCATGTATCGCGGGCGGGCACCGATTTGCTCAACGGGGGCGTGCCTTGCTATCAGGTCTATCGTACGCAGGATGGACGGCACATGGCCGTGGGGGCGCTTGAGCTCAAGTTCTGGCAAGCCTTGTGCGACGTGCTCGGGCGCAACGACTGGAAGTCGCGGCACTGGTCACTTGGGCAAGTGATCGGCGGCGCCGATGCTCGTGCGCTTCAGGGCGAACTGGCCGCGGTGTTTGCGAGCGCGTCGCTGGCAGACTGGACGTTGCGTTTTGCCAATGCGGATTGCTGTGTCACTCCTGTGTTGCGTCTGGAGGAAGCCATGACGCACCCGCTGTTCGCTCAGACGCGCGGGTCGCTGACGCCGTGATGCCGAGGTGAGGGCGCCGAGGGGGCGGATAGTGCGGAGCGTTACCGAATGTCACAATTTTTCAGGCAGGAGAAACGCGAAGCGTGGCTGTTCATCGCGTAGAGTCGTCGCTGACTGACACAGATACGCTCATGACCCGACGGCTTGCCCTGCACCAACATCGATACTGGATTACCCGTGCCGCGCGAGGACGACTGGCAATGGTGCTCGTGAGTGCGGCTGCGGGCGCGGCGGTTTCCGGGTGTGTGTCTTATCAGGATGCGCCGATCGATCACGGGAAGGTGCGATCGACGCCGATGACGACGGCCGATCTGGCGCAGACGGACATCAATCGGATGGCGACGCTGGGCATGCGGGCCAATCTCGAGAGTCTGTACGTGCTTGCCGACAAGCTTTACAAACGCAACCCGCGCGAATGGCGTAAGGGCGGGCTCGCGACTCAGGCGCAGGCAATGGCGCAGTTGCGCGCTGCGGTGGAAGGGCGTCGCAATCTGCCGGAACTGAAGGACCTGCGCGACGTGAAGGCACTCTCGCTCTCACTCGATCCGGCATTTGGCGGCGATCGCGTGGCCGCTTTCGTCTTCAGCCTGTCCGATACGATCATTGCCGCGCATGGCGGAACGACCGTGTTTTATCTGAGCGATGGTCTTGACGCGCAGCGAATCTACAACGCCGCGCGCAACGTCGAAATCGCGGCCTGGTTGCTGGCGAGCCGTCGTGACGCCGTGGGCAAACCACTACTGCTGGCGAACGAGATCGCCGACGTGCGGAACGTGAGCTTTGAACGGGAATTCGGCAAGATCATCGGCCGACTCGATCTGCTGGCCGAAATGCTTGACGAGAAGTACCGTCGGGCGGGCATCGGTTACGCCCAAAATCTGCTCGGTGCGCAGTTTCTCCAGTTCCTGCCGGTGCGATGACCAGACGTTACTGATGGGGCGCAGATGCTGCGCAAATGCTGTATATTTGCACAGTGTTTTCGCTGCCCGCCATGTCATCCTCAATTCGCAAGATCATTCACTGCGACGCTGACTGCTTCTACGCCTCCGTCGAGATGCGTGACGATCCGTCGTTGCGAGGAATCCCGTTGGCCGTCGGTGGGCAGCCCGATCAGCGCGGCGTGGTTGCGACATGCAATTACGAGGCTCGCGCCTTTGGTGTGCGTTCCGCAATGCCGTCGGCTCAGGCGCTCAAGCTGTGTCCCGAACTGCGCATTATTCCGCCCGCGATGAGCCGGTACCAGGAGGCGTCGCGGCGCATCATGGCGATCTATCGCGATTACACGGATCTCGTCGAACCGCTTTCGCTGGATGAAGCGTATCTGGACGTGACGGACAGTGAGCATTGCGATGGCTCAGCGACATTGATCGCTCGCGAGATTCGCGCGCGCGTCGCGGCCGAAGTCGGGCTGACGGTCTCGGCAGGCGTAGCGCCTAACAAGTTCATCGCGAAGATTGCCAGTGACTGGCGCAAGCCCGACGGCATGTTCGTTGTGAAGCCCGCGCAGGTCGATGCGTTCGTGGCGGAGCTGCCGGTCGAACGTCTGTTCGGCGTGGGGAAGGTCACGGCTGAGAAGCTCCGCGCGCTGGGCGTAGATTCGTGCAGCGATCTGCGACGTCATTCGATGGCTGATCTCACCGAGCGTTTCGGTGTGTTCGGACAACGTCTTTTCGAGCGATGCCGCGGCATCGACACGCGCGAAGTGAGCCCAGATCGTGAGCGCAAGTCGATCAGCGTCGAGACGACTTACACGCGCGATCTGCGAACGCTCGCCGAATGCGAGACGGCGCTCGAACCGCTGCTTCGCCAATTGTTCGAGCGCATTGAGCGCGCGCGACGCAGCGAGCCGCTTTCGGTTGCCAAGGTCTTCGTCAAAATCCGCTTCGCCGACTTTTCGCGCACGACAGCCGAAGCCGGTGCGTTGCGCGTCGACCCCGCGCAGTGCCGAGAACTGCTGGCGGAAGCCGTGGGACGCAAGCGCAAACCGGTTCGACTGATGGGCGTTGGCGTGCGCCTCATGGAGGCGCAGGCTGCCCGCCAGTTGCGACTGTTCGACGACTGGGATGACGCCACCTTACTCATTGCGCCGACGGGTGATAATGCTCCATCACAGTCATAGATCGCACAGGCGAGTGAGGTGAGGGATGGCGGAGATCATCGAGGTCACATTGCGACTGACGGCGGCATTGATTCTGGGCGGCCTTGTCGGACTCAATCGAAATCTGCATCACAAGTCTGTCGGCTTGCGAACGCTGGCAATCGTGTCGTTTGGCTCGGCGTTATTCGTGCTGGCGGTCGTGCCGTTTCCGGGGTCGTCGCTCCCCTATGACGGTTCGTCGGTCAGCCGGGTGATACAAGGCATTGTTGCCGGCATCGGTTTTCTCGGCGCGGGTTGCATCATCCGTCCGAGTCACGGTGCCTCGGTCCATGGGTTCACGACGGCGGCGGCGCTTTGGAGCACCACGGGAATTGGCATTATTTGCGGTCTGGGGCGCTGGCACATTGCGCTCGTGGCGATGGTGCTACTGCTTATCGTGCTGGCTGTCGGCGGGCGCATCGAAGCGCTCGTACACCGCTGGCTGGGACACGGCGAACCGCAGGCGCCGTCGTTTGACGGGGACGCATCGGCGCCGCGTGAGCGCGACGGCAAGTGACATCCATCCAGCGTCTGCAAAAGATGCACATCGCTGCCCCCTTGCCCGGGAAGTCACGGGAAAAATCCTGCGGATACCGAAGAAAAATGCCCGCCGAAGCGGGCAAATGACGTTGTCGCAGTACCCCCAAAAGGACGTAAGAGGGCGATTTCATTTTGGTCAGCGGCGTGTCGTTCGCCAATCGGGGCTTGCCCGATTAGGGAAAGCACGTCGGGGGGACTACGTAGGTTCCCGCGATATCCCGCTTTACCGGATCGCGCGAAGTTCCGTGGCGCGGGCGCGTGCAACGCGCAGGCCGTCGGCCTTCAGGGAGAGGGTAGCAGCGTCGGCTTGCTGCGCGGCGTCGGTTGCTGAGGTGTACGTCAGAATGGCCGCCTGCCGCTCACGGTAAAACCGCTCGGTAATCGGTGCGCACTCCGCAGCGGCTTCGTCTGCCAGCCGGCCGGGATCGGGCACGAGATTGATGTAACGCGCCACATGGCCGTAAAGGCACGTACGGTACTGATCGGCTGCGGCGTCAGCGGCCGCCAGATGTCGCTCACGCAAAGTCGCGGCGTCCGGCGCGGCAGGACGCGTTGCCGCAGGTCCGGTATTCGGTTTCGACGGGGTGGCGCAGCCGGTGACAAGCAGGGCGGTTGCGACACAGAAGAGGGCCGGCGCGACAAGGCACGCACGGACCAAATTCGGAAACTTCCGAGTCATGAGGTAATCGAGGCCGATGGCATAAAGTCCGCGATATCGCTATGGTACGGGATTTGAAGGATTCGTCCCGAATCAACCGACAACGGCGCGCAGGTGTCGCGCCAATCCGACATGAGCGAATTTCAAAAAGGGCTGGTATGGATGCGGCGCGATCTGCGCTGCACCGATAACGCAACACTGACGCAGGCGCTCAATGCGTGCCGCGAGGTGTATGCCGTGTTCGTTTTCGACACCACGATTCTCGAGGGATTGCCGACCAACGATCGTCGTGTTGCATTTATTCACGAGAGTGTCGCCGAGTTGGCGCGAACCTTTGAAACTGCCGGAGGGGCCCTGATCGTGCGTCACGGCGATCCGACGGTGGAGATACCCTCGTTGGCGAAGTCGCTGGGTGTTCAGGCAGTGTTTTCAGGGCGGGACTACGAACCGGCAGCGGTGGCGCGCGATCGCTCTGTGGCGCACCTTCTCGACGATCTCGGCATCGCGTTCGAGACAGTGAAGGATCAGGTGATCTTCGAGGCGAACGAGATTCTGACCGCACAGGGCGAGCCGTACAGCGTGTTCACGCCTTATCAGCGGGCGTGGTTGAAGCAGGTGCGTCCGGTCGATCTGGCGCCTCACGGGCGTAAAGGCGATCTGCAACGTCTGGCGGTACCCCCGGGCGGCGCCCAGCCACTTCCTTCGCTCGCGTCGATGGGATTCGAGGTGCCCGAAGCACGCCGGATCGCGATCCCCGCCGGAGAATCCGGTGCGCGGCAACTGCTGGAGGATTTTCTGCCGCGCATGGCGCATTACCACGAGTGGCGGGATTATCCCGCAGTGCGAGGGCCGAGCTATCTGTCGGTTCATTTGCGATTCGGCACGATCTCGATCCGTACGCTGGCACGCGAGGCGCATCAGGCCATGTTGAAGGGCGGTGACGGGGGCAGTGGCGCCCAGACGTGGCTAAGCGAACTGATCTGGCGCGAGTTTTACTTCATGATCCTGCATCACCATCCCGAGGTCGTCGGGCGCGCATTCAAGCCGGCGTACGACGCCATCGAATGGGCCTTGGGCAAGGCTGCCGAGGCGAATTTTCAAGCCTGGTGTGAGGGCCGAACGGGGTATCCACTGGTCGATGCGGCCATGCGTCAGATCAACCAGACCGGCTACATGCACAACCGTCTGCGGATGGTCACTGCCAGTTTCCTGGTCAAGGATCTGGGCATCGATTGGCGGAGGGGAGAGGCGTATTTTGCCCGCGCGCTCAACGATTTCGACTTGGCGGCGAACAACGGAGGCTGGCAATGGGCTGCCTCGACGGGGTGCGACGCGCAACCCTATTTCCGCATCTTCAACCCGGTCACGCAGTCGGAGAAGTTCGACCCGCAAGGCCGTTTCATCCGGAAGTACGTGCCAGAGCTGGCCGGATTGCCGGATAAGGCGCTACATGCGCCGTGGCGAGCCGATGCGCAGACGCTGCTGGACGCCAAAGTGACGCTGGGACGCGACTATCCGCAGCCCCTGGTTGCCCACGACCTAGCGCGAAAGGAGACGCTGGCGCGGTATGCGGTGGTGAAAACGCCTGCCGTTTCCAGCGACAACGACGACACGTCGAGCGCCGATTGACGAGAGATCGGTGTATACCCCGGTCAACTTTTTCTGTGGCCGACCGTTGATATCGGTAGGGCCCGTGAGAGGCCCAGGCTTCCGTAACGGTTCGCAACGTCGGGGGGCGTTAGTGAGCGTCAGTGAGCGCCAGTGGGTGTCAGGGAGGGAGTCGTACACCAGCGAGAAGTGCTCGGAAACGAGCGAGGGCAGGCCAAAACCACACGGAGAAGCTGAAAAATCCTTTGCCGCACAGACGGCAGCTTCGCCACACGGGGTTTGCGAAGAGCGAATGCCCGGAGCGTGATCGTTCCGGGCATTTTTTTATGGAGCGCCGGGCCGCCGACGCCGAGCGGTGGCCCCCAAAACGATCCAGACTGCCAGATTGAACGGCAGTGTGAAGTACGGCCAGCCCAGAGGGCCCAGCGCCTGACCCAGCGCGATACAGATAACGCTGGCCAGCGCGGCGCCAGCAAAGCGCAGGGCGGGTCGGCGGTTGAATACGCCCAGCCCGAGTGCCGCTAGAAACGCGTTCACGCCAATACCGCCCGCCTGCGCGGCCATCGCAGGCCATGGGATGGCCAGACCTGCGAGACCCGCCCACACGGAGATACCTGCTGCAAGCGCCCACAGCGTGACCCGCACGTTCCACAGCGCGAGGAGGTACCAGGTGAGCAGGCCCAGCACCAACGGGGCCACGAAGACGACCTGACCGACGGAGCAGAAGACGAAACCGGGGGTGCCTGTGTCGCACGAGAGTGCCCCCATGCGTGGCAGTAACGCCAGCCAGGGCTGCGCGGCCCATGTGAGCACCATAACGCCTACGAACGGGCCGGTCAGCGCCGGGAGGCTGTGGCGGGCGAGTATGACCGTCATGAAGACAGTCAGGCAGACGCAAACCACGAGCCACGCAGCGAACGTGGCGTTGGGCTGCCACAAGGCGCCAAATGCAATGCCGGTCAATGCACCGTTGTAGCCGAGTAATCCGCTGCGGCGCTGCTCGCGTGGCAGCCGTAGCGCAATCCCCAGACACGACGCGGCAACGCTGGCGGCCAACCCCGACAGCGCCGCAGGTAAGTCAGCGAGCGCGAGTAGGGCGAACAACAGCATGCCGATGCCGGCCGATGGAATGAAATAGATCTGCGCAAAGTTCGCGACCGTGCCGCGTAGCTCGTCGATCAGCCAATGGCGCTCGCCCATCGCTTGCCTCGGGGACCTCGGGGCGGGGGATGCTGGCATGGGTGAGGGGCGAGGCAGTGGCATGGGCGTACAGCAGTAATTCGGGCGAATGTTGACGGTGGGCTCACGGCGCACGGCGGCTCGGTGGGAGGCGTGGCCCACATGAGCAGGAGCGATGGGCGCGAGCTTACGCCGAACCGGCGTGGGCGAGTGCGGCGGCTAGTTATAGTTGGTATTTGGTGCAACGTGATGGCGTCTCGTCGGACGGTTTGCCTGTCTGGCCGTTGGGCGTTGCACCCCGGAAAAAACAAAACCCGCGCACAACGGCGCGGGTTTGGTTTGGCGATTGTCGCTACGCGGCGATTACTTGCCGCCGCCCTTGGCCGGTTTGACCGCCCAGCTATCCTTCAGCGACACGCTGCGATTGAAAACGGGCTTGCCCGGTACCGAATCGTGACGATCGGCAACGAAGTAGCCGTGACGCTCGAATTGCACTCGATCTTCCGGCGCAACATGCATCAGGCCCGGTTCGACATAGGCCTGCGTGACACGCTTGGCGTTCGGGTTGAGGGCGTCGAGGAAGTTCTTGTCACCCGCGTCCGGATTCGGATCGAGGAACAGGCGGTCGTAGATACGCACCTCGGCGGCAACCGCGTGCGGCGCACTCACCCAGTGGATGTTGCCTTTGACCTTGTAGTTGTCGGCCCCCGGCGTGCCCGAACGGCTGTCTTCAAAGTAATTGCAATGCACGGCGGTGACGTTGCCGTCGGCATCGGTATCGAAGCCCGTGCACTCCACCACGTAACCGTAGCGCAGACGCACCTTGTTGCCCGGGAACAGGCGGAAGAAACCCTTGACCGGCTCTGCCTGGAAGTCTTCGCGCTCGATCCACAACTCGCGCGAGATCGGGAACGTGCGCATGCCGCGCTCCGGGAAGTGCGGGTGCACCGGGGCCTGACAGTCTTCCTGCTGGCCTTCCGGGTAGTTGTCGATAATGAGCTTGAGCGGATCGAGCACCGCCGTGGCGCGTGGTGCCTTCGGGTCGAGGTCGTCGCGCAGGGCCTGCTCGAGAATGCTCATGTCGATCCACGAGGCCGACTTCGCTACGCCGATGCGCTCGCAGAACAGTTGCAGGCTTTCCGGCGAGAAGCCGCGACGGCGCAGGCCGACGAGCGTGGGCATGCGCGGGTCGTCCCAACCGTCGACGTGCTTTTCGTCGACCAATTGGCGAAGCTTGCGCTTGCTGGTGATGGCATAGGTCAGTTGCAGACGCGCGAATTCGATTTGCTGCGGCGTGGGGCGCGTGAACATACCGGCATCGGCCAACTCGCCGAGTACCCAATCGTAGAACGGACGCTGATCTTCGAATTCCAGCGTGCACAGACTGTGCGTGATGTTCTCGATGGCGTCTTCGAGCGGGTGTGCGTAGGTGTACATCGGATAGATGCACCAGGCATCGCCCGTACGATGATGGTGGGCGTGACGGATACGATAGATGGCCGGGTCGCGCAGGTTGATGTTCGGCGAGGCCATGTCGATCTTGGCGCGCAGCACATGCGTGCCGTCGGCGAATTCGCCCGCGCGCATACGGCGGAACAGATCGAGATTCTCTTCGATCGAACGGTTGCGGAACGGCGAATCCTTGCCCGGTTCGGTGAGCGTGCCACGGTTGGCGCGCATGTCGTCGGCGCTTTGGCTGTCGACGTATGCTTTGCCACGCAGTATCAGGGTCTCGGCGCCCTGATAGAGCGTCTCGAAATAATCGCTGGCGAAGTAGAGGTGTTCTTTCTGCGGCGTTTGATAGCTGAAACCGAGCCACTTGACCATTTCAATGATCGAGTCGACGTATTCGGTCTCTTCCTTTTCCGGGTTCGTGTCGTCGAAGCGCAGATGGCACACGCCATCGTAGTCGCGCGCCATGCCGAAGTTCACGCAAATGGCTTTCGCGTGACCAATGTGCAGATAACCGTTGGGCTCCGGCGGGAAGCGCGTTTCAACGCGCTGGCCCCATTTGCCCGAGCGATTGTCTTCGTCAATGATGTTGCGGATGAAATTGGATGCCGCGTTCAGCTCTGTGCTCATGCCTGACCAGTATTTGGAGTTTGGCGAATATTCTACCGTACCGCATTGCACCATGGGCGAGCGTTCATGCGGGAATACGGCGGGTGGGCGGGGCGGCGCAGCGTTTCGCCTTGAGGCATGGCGACAGAAGGGGGGCTGATGTCGTGCAAACCACGTCCTGCAAACCAGCACATCAGCGCGGGAGCGCAGATCGCCGATGCCTCGCGCGAGGGGCACCGGCGCGGCAGCGTCAGACGTTCGGGGCCTGTACGGCCGAGCGTTGTCCCGGCCAGTTGGCATAGGACAACAACCAGAGAGAAATGATGTTCACGACCGGGATGAAGGCCAATATCGTGAACCATGGCGACAGGCCGAGCCGCGTCAGAATGCGCCAGACGGGAACACCAACGAGCACGATAGCGACGAGCAAGCCAATAAGACTGGACATACGATATCTCCCGAAAGTCCCGCCGGCGGCGGGCCGTGACGCCAAGTATATCGTGCCGCCCTGCCGTCGCTGCGCCTGGATTGTTCTATCCTGAAAAGACTGCCGGTGCTACCGGCGGCCTGTGAGAATCCCTCAAGGGAGGACATCATGGAACTGCACCTCCACTCGCATCGCTATACGCACCGTTCGCCCGACTGGGTGGCCGCCGCCGTCGCAGGCTTCGTCGCCTGCGCCTTCTTTTCCGCGGTGGAAATGCTCATGGTGCTGCTGGTCTCCGGCCAGAGCCCGTGGGTGCCGCCCCGAATGGTCGCAGCCATTGTGCTGGGGCCAGGCATTCTGTCTCAGCCCGCCACCTTTGATGTGTCGATCGTTGCCATGGCACTCCTGGTTCATGCGGCCATTGGCGTTGTGCTAGGTGTCGTGCTTGGCGCTATCGTTGCCCCGTTCCGGCTGGACTCGGACGTGGTCACGGTGTCGGTTGCCGGCGCCGTTTTCGGGCTGATTGTCTACGCCGTCAATTTCTACGTGATGACGCAGTTGTTCCCCTGGTTCATCGAGTCTCGGGGCTGGACGATGGTGGCCGGTCACGTGATCTTCGGGGCGTTCGCGGGCTACATGTATTGGGTGCTGGCCCAAATCGACGATCGTACGTCGGCGCCGTAGTCATAGTGGGCGCATTCGCCTGCTTTGGTGCATGAGCAGGATTTTTCTGTTATCATTCGCCAACTGTGCTCATTTTTCCGACATCTTCGGATTTAATGGGTAGCAGTCACCCGTGGCATGAATTGCCGGACAGGTTCAGACCCCGTCCGGAGATAGCCAGCGTGTGGCACGATTATCACTACACAAGTGCCGCACGACCGTGCTACCGCATGTCGCCCTGAATGTTCGGCGCGATTCCACGTGACCAACGTTCTTGCCGCTGCCCTCGACCGGGCGGCAGTGCATCGTTCCCCGAAATAGGAAGTCGTACACAGAACGCCCCCATTGCACCTTACGTTGTGCAGTGACGGTGTGCATGCGGTCTTGCGCCATATGCAGCGTTCGGCAGTGCCATCCGTCGTATGTCAGTCACGCGAATGTCTCGTGCCTGTCACATTTGACGGATACGCTGCGTGCACTTCACGGAAACATTTGTGCAAATCTGCACTCTCATCACCGTAAGCCGATTCGAGAGGGATAGTTATTAGTCAAATTTTATGCAGTAAGAAGGATACAAAATGAAAACATCGCAATATCAAGAATTCCAGTACAGCGTTCGTGCAGTGGAGCGTGACAACGCCCGTTGGGACGCGTTCTACGAGATTCACCGCCCGACCCATCGAGGTATGGAAAAAGTGGGCGCCTACCAGGTTCAGACCGCCTACGGCTTCGCGACGCAAGGTAACGCCCTTGACGACGCCGAGCGTAACGCCCGCGCCGACATCGAGCAGGGCATCGTCTACTACCAGTAATTCAGTTCCCCTCATTCCCTGTGCGCGATGCCGGCATCGTCGTTTTGTGACGGTGCTATAGTCCCGCCTTTCGCAACGCGAGGCTGGAGAGTCGGGAATGGAATGGATGTGCAAGTCGTTCGACGAGTTGGGCAGCACACTGCTTTATCGCATTCTGGCGGCGCGAAATGCCGTATTCGTGGTTGAGCAACAGTGCCCCTATCAGGACATCGACGGACGCGATCCCCATAGCCTGCATCTCGTCGCGCAAGCGCGCGATGCGTCGGATCAGCCGCAGATAGCCGCATATCTGCGCTTGCTGTCACCGGGACTTGCCTACGACGAAGCGTCGATCGGGCGGGTGATCACGGCGTCGTCGCATCGCGGTACCGGACTCGGGCGCGAGTTGCTGGCCCGGGCGGTAGCCATTGCCGAGGTGCAGTGGCCGTCGGCCTCGCTGCGTATTGGTGCTCAGGCACATCTGGAAGCGTTCTACGGCGCATTCGGGTTCGTCAAGGCAAGCGAGCCGTATGACGAAGACGGCATCATGCATATTGAAATGCTGCGTGCACCGGCCGCGCAATGACAGTGCCGTAGCCAAGTCATGGCGGCGTAATCGCAGTCCCATAGCAATGCCATAGCAGTGCAATATCGGCCGGGCCTTAGTGCCCGGCACTACAATACCTTCCATCGCAGTTCTCCCGTTCCCCGACACATGGCCTTGTATTCCATCACGGGCGCCCAACTGGCGTTCGGTCACGTGGCATTGCTCGACAATGCCGATTTTTCGCTCGAAGCCGGTGAGCGCGTCGGGCTTATCGGGCGCAATGGCGCAGGTAAGTCGTCGCTGCTCAAGATCGTGGCGGGCCTGACCGCGCCCGATGACGGGCTGGTGGCCCGTCAGGCGGGACTCCATACGGTCTATGTGCCGCAAGAGCCCGAGTTCGACGCCGAGCAGACAGTATTCGACGCCGTCGCGCTGGGTCTCGGCGACTCGCACCTGCTGCTCTCCGATTACGATCGCACGGCCGAGGCGCTCGCCGACGCTCCCGAGGGCGCGGAGCACGATGCATTGCTCGCGCGTCTCAACAGCCTGCAATCTTCGCTCGACGCCGCCGGTGCATGGCAGCTCAAGACACGTGTCGAGACGACCATCGCCCAACTGGGTCTCGATGGTCATGCTCGTGTCGGAGCGCTCTCCGGCGGGATGCAAAAGCGCGTTTCGCTGGCGCAGGCCTGGGTGGCCAAGCCCGACGTGCTGCTGCTCGACGAGCCGACCAACCACCTTGATTTCGACGCGATCCGCTGGCTCGAAGACCTGCTCATCGGCTTTCGCGGCGCGTTGCTGTTCATCACCCACGATCGCAGTTTCCTTGACCGTGTTGCCACGCGCATCGTCGAACTCGATCGCGGACGTTTGCTTTCGTACCCCGGCAACTTCACGCAGTATCAGGAACGCAAAGCCGCACAGCTTGAAGTCGAGCGCGTGGAGAACGAGAAGTTCGACAAGCTGCTCGCGCAGGAAGAAGTGTGGATTCGCAAGGGCGTTGAAGCGCGCCGTACGCGCAGCGTGTCGCGTATCGAGCGCTTGAAGACGATGCGCAACGAGCGCGCCGAGCGCCGTGAAATTCAGGGCAACGTGCGCATGGACGTGGCGCAGGCAGAAAAGTCCGGCAAGATCGTGGCGGAACTCACCAACGTGACGAAGTCGTATGGCGATCGCGTCATCGTGCGCGACTTCACGGCGACTCTCATGCGCGGCGACAAGGTGGGCCTTGTGGGCCCGAACGGCGTTGGCAAGACCACGATGCTCAAGCTCATCCTCGGCCAAATCGCGCCGGACAGCGGGCAGATTCGCGTTGGCACCAATTTGCAGGTGGCGTACTTCGATCAGATGCGCGCCCAACTCGATCCCGAGAAGAGCCTGCTCGACACGATCAGCCCGGGCAGCGACTGGATCGAAATCAGCGGCGTGCGCAAGCACGTCATGAGCTATCTCGGCGACTTTCTGTTCTCGCCGGAGCGTGCGCGCTCGCCGGTGAAGTCGCTCTCGGGCGGGGAGCGAAACCGGTTGCTGCTCGCGCGTCTGTTTGCGCGTCCGGCCAACGTGCTGGTGCTCGACGAGCCGACCAACGACCTGGATATCCCGACCCTCGAGTTGCTCGAAGAACTGCTCGAGGACTACAGCGGCACGGTATTCCTCGTGAGCCACGACCGGACGTTCCTGGATAACGTCGTGACCTCGGTCATTGCGGCCGAGGGGGACGGCAACTGGCGCGAGTATGTCGGCGGCTTCACCGACTGGCAGGTGCAGAGCGAACGCTCCGCTGCGCTTGCCGCGCAGCGCGCACCGGCAGAGGAGACCTCCAGGGAAGCGGCCGGCGCCGCCAAGCGCAGCGCCAATCGCACGGTCAAATTGAGCTACAAGGAACAGCGCGAACTCGACGGTCTGCCGGCGCGCATTGCCGCCTTGGAAAATGAACAAAAGGACGCCGCAGCGAAGATCGAAGACGGTTCGATCTTTGTGAAAGATCCGGCAGCAGGGGCGGCGTTGTCCGAACGTTTCGAGGCCATTGAACTGGAATTGCTCGAAGCGCTCGAACGCTGGGAAGTACTCGAAGCCAAGCAGCGCGGCGAGAACGCCTGAGGGTCGTTAGCTGGACTGGCGGCCGGATATCCGGCGTCTTGATTTTGCCGGAGGCGGCCTGTCGCTCGATCGCGCCGCGAGTACCAGTACAATAGGCCGCGATTCATCGGGCGCGGCTCACTTCCCGGCTGACTTTGCCGGGCGCTGCGTGCGCTCAGAGTGCCCATTATGTGGGCGCCGCAACTCAAGTCGTTGATCCGGCGTCACTTTTGTCATGTGTTAATGGGTTTTCCCCGTGGTTGTCCACAGGAAATGTGGATAATCGCCGGGCGTTGTACCCCAATTCAGTCACGCTATGTCGAAAAAAAATACGCCTGCCCAATACAGCGAAGCGTCCATCAAGGTCCTGAAAGGCCTTGAGCCGGTCAAGCAGCGCCCGGGCATGTACACCCGCACGGAAAATCCGCTGCACATCATTCAGGAAGTCATCGACAACGCGTCGGACGAAGCGCTTGGCGGCTTCGGCAAGCAAATTCTCGTCACGCTGAACAAGGATGGTTCGGTAAGCGTTGAGGACGATGGCCGGGGCATTCCCGTCGGCATCCACCCGGAAGAGGGGGTGCCGGTCGTCGAAATCGTATTTACGCGTCTTCACGCCGGTGGCAAGTTCGATAAGGCTGCCGGTGGCGCTTACACGTTCTCGGGTGGATTGCACGGCGTTGGTGTGTCGGTGACGAACGCACTGGCGACTCGTCTGGCCGTCACGGTGTGGCGAGACGGCCAGGTCTCCGAACTTGAATTTGCCGACGGCGGTAACGTCAACGTGGCACTGCATTCGCGCGCGGCACAACGTGGCGAGAAGAAGAGCGGCACACGCGTCACCGTCTGGCCGGACGCGAAGTACTTCGATAGTCCCACGCTGCCGCTGGGCGAATTGCAACGTTTGCTGCGCTCCAAAGCGGTGCTGTTGCCGGGCGTGCGCGTGACGCTGCGCCAGGAGAAGAACGGCGAAGAACAGACGTGGTTCTACGAGCACGGTCTGCGTGGCTATCTGGTCGAGTCGCTGAACGGTGCCGAGCCGCTCATTCCGTTGTTCGAAGGCGAACGATTTGCCGACGGCAACGAAGACAGCTTCGCCGAAGGTGAAGGTGCGGCGTGGGTCGTTGCATGGACCGAAGACGGTGCGCCGGTGCGCGAGTCGTACGTCAACCTGATTCCGACGCCGGCAGGCGGTACCCACGAATCGGGGCTGCGTGAAGGGTTGTTTCAGGCCGTGCGCGGCTTTATCGAGCTGCACAATCTTCAACCCAAGGGTGTGAAGCTGCTGCCTGAAGATGTCTTCTCGCGAGTGTCTTTCGTGCTGTCCGCAAAGGTTCTCGATCCTCAGTTCCAGGGGCAGATCAAGGAGCGTCTGAATAGTCGTGACGCGGTGCGTCTCGTGTCGTCGTTCACGCGTCCTGCACTCGAACTGTGGCTCAACCACCATGTCGAGCATGGCAAGAAGCTCGCCGAACTCGTGATCCGTCAGGCGCAGGCGCGCACGCGTGCCGGCCAGAAGATCGAGAAGAAAAAGAGTTCCGGCGTGGCGGTGTTGCCGGGCAAGCTGACCGATTGCGAGACCGAAGACATCACGCGTAACGAACTGTTTCTGGTCGAGGGCGACTCGGCGGGCGGTTCGGCGAAGATGGGCCGCGACAAGGAATTTCAGGCAATTCTGCCGTTGCGCGGCAAGGTGCTCAACACTTGGGAAACCGAGCGCGACAGGCTCTTTGCGAACAACGAAGTGCATGACATCGCCGTGGCTATCGGTGTCGATCCGCACGGCGCCAACGATACGCCCGATCTGTCGAATCTGCGTTACGGCAAGATTTGTATCCTCTCGGATGCCGACGTCGACGGTTCGCACATTCAGGTGCTGCTGCTTACGTTATTCTTCCGTCATTTCCCGCAATTGATCGCGAAGGGGCACGTATATGTGGCGCGTCCGCCGCTCTATCGGGTAGATGCACCGGCGCGTGGCAAGAAACCTGCGCAGAAGCTCTATGCACTCGACGAAGGCGAACTCGAAGCGATTCTCGACAAGCTGCGCAAGGACGGCGTGCGCGAGTCCGCATGGTCGATCAGCCGCTTCAAGGGGCTGGGGGAAATGAGCGCGGCGCAGTTGTGGGAAACCACCATGAATCCCGACACGCGCCGGCTGAGTCCCGTGGCACTCGGTGGACTCGATTTCGACGCGACCGTGGCGCGTATGAATATGCTCATGGGCAAGGGTGAAGCGGCGCAGCGGCGCAGCTGGCTCGAAGCCAAGGGCAACGAAGTGGAAGCCGACATCTGAGCATCTGAGCCGATGTCGTTCCAATGACGGGAGCCTCACGGATGGGCAGGCCAGCGTGAGCGCTTACATAGTGGGATAATCCAACCTTCACCCTTACCGGGAGTCGCGTTATGTTGCGTTCCATGCGTTGCATTTTCGTGCCATTGTTGCTTGCTGGCGCAAGCGTTACCGCTTTGGCACAGTCGGCCCAGCCGCGCGTCTTTTTCGTTGCCCCGACCAACGGTGCAACGGTTTCGAACCCGGTAGTGGTCAAGTTCGGCGTCGAGGGAATGGCGATCAAGCCGGCGGGCGATATGACGCCCGATACCGGTCATCACCACCTCATCATCGACGGCGATCCCATTCCGGCAGGTCAGGTCGTACCCACCGACGACACGCACCTGCATTTTGGCAAGGGCCAGACCGAGACGAGCGTCAATCTGACGCCGGGCGATCACACGTTGACGATGCAGTTCGCCAACGGTGCGCACCAGTCATACGGTCCGGCAATGAGCCAGACGATCAAGGTGCATGTCAAAGGTCAGCAATAATCGGTTATCCACGGCGGATCGCCTCGGAGCGCTCCGCCGACACGTCTCTCTGCGCAAGCTCGCAGGGCCTGCGGTGGCGGCTGTGCTACTCGTCGCAGCGCCGTTAGCGCACGCCGAACTCTACGGTTACGTCGACGAGAATGGCGTGGCCCATCTCGCTGCGCGCAAGCTCGATGCGCGTTACCGTCTGGTCGTCGGATCGGGGGGTAACGCCGATCTGCGCACCTCGCAGGGCGGCGTTGTTAGCGGTACTGATCGCTCACGTCTTTACGACGCGCTCGCACGTCATCCCAATCTGAAAAAGCTGGCGCCTGTAATCGCACAGGCGGCGCAGCGTTTTCATGTGGATGCCGCGCTGCTCAAGGCCGTCATTGCAGCGGAGTCGGGGTTCGACAGCGATGCGGTGTCGCCCAAGGGGGCGGTCGGCCTGATGCAGGTGTTGCCGGCCACTGGCGAGCGTTACGGCGTGCGTGCCGATGCGAAGCGCACGGTGGCGGACAAGCTCACCGATCCACGTATCAACGTGCTGACCGGTGCGCGCTACCTTCGCGATCTGCAAGCACGTTATCCCGATCGTCTCGAGCTTGTGCTCGCGTCGTACAACGCCGGGGAGGGCGCCGTAGCGCGTCATGCCGATCAGATACCGCCTTACGCGGAGACCCGCGATTACGTGGCCGCCGTGCTCGAACTCTATCGACGCTTCAATCCCGACGCCCCGGACACCACGCCCGGCGGCAGTGTCATCAGGGCGAGCGGTAGCGGTAATACCGGGCAAGTCGGCCGTGCCCGCGTCAGCGGTACGCGCGATGGCCGCATTCATGTCATTCTGGGCGCGCCGTCCGGTCTGCCCGTCGTGCCTGCTACCATGCCGAACGCGTCGGTGCGTGACTCGGCGCCAAGGGCGCTGTCGTCCGCATCGTCGACCGACTGAATCCCCACGTCGCCGGGTTCGCCGCCGTGGTCTTGCCGGCGGGGAGGGCCTCGCGGTCGCCGGCGTCATGTCGGGTCTCGAGACTCGGATTCGTCTGAAACAGGGGGGGTGTCTTCCCGATCCCCGTCTCCCTAGCTCCTAAATCACGTCTCGCTTTGTCAATCGGACGTGTTTTTGCCGAAATGTGCCGACGAGCTTGGTATGATCTCGCGGTCAACGTCCACCCGAACTCTCGTCAAACGTTCGCAGCAAACCCACAGGTTTTATGGAACAAGTAGAAGATCTCTTTACGCAACCGTCGGATGACGACACGCTGACGCTTGGCGCCTATGCCGAGCGCGCTTATCTGGACTACGCAATTAGCGTGGTCAAAGGCCGTGCACTGCCGGACGTCTGCGATGGCCAGAAGCCAGTGCAGCGCCGGATTCTGTTCGCGATGAACGAAATGGGCCTCGCGGCCGACGCCAAGCCAGTCAAGTCGGCGCGAGTCGTCGGCGACGTGCTCGGCAAGTTTCACCCGCACGGCGATCAGTCCGCTTACGACGCGTTGGTGCGTCTTGCGCAGGACTTCTCGATGCGCTATCCGCTCATCGACGGCCAGGGCAACTTTGGCTCGCGCGATGGCGATGGCGCGGCAGCCATGCGTTACACCGAAGCGCGATTGACACCGATCGCGAAACTGCTGCTCGACGAAATCGATGCAGGCACGGTGGACTTCGTGCCGAACTACGACGGCTCGACGGAAGAGCCGCGTTTGTTGCCGGCACGCTTGCCGTTCGTGCTGCTTAACGGGGCATCGGGGATCGCCGTGGGTCTGGCGACGGAAATCCCGTCGCACAATTTGCGCGAAGTCGCGTCGGCAGCGGTTGCGCTGATTCGCAACCCGAAGCTCGACGATGCCGAGTTGATGACGTACGTGCAGGGCCCGGATTTCCCGGGAGGCGGTCAGTTGATTTCGAGTGCTGCGGAAATTCGTGCTGCCTACGAAAGCGGCCGTGGCAGCCTCAAGGTGCGCGCACGCTGGAAGATCGAAGAGATGGCGCGCGGCCAGTGGCAAGCCGTGGTGTATGAGCTGCCGCCGAATACCTCGGGCCAGAAGGTGCTCGAGGAAATCGAGGAAATCACCAACCCGAAGGTCAAGCTCGGCAAGAAGACGCTCACCCCGGAGCAGCAGAATCTCAAGCAATCGGTGCTTGGCATGCTCGATACCGTGCGCGACGAATCGGGCAAAGATGCCCCGGTGCGCCTGGTGTTCGAGCCGAAGTCGAGTCGCATCGACCAGCAGGAATTCATCACGATGCTGCTCGCGCACACGAGCCTGGAGTCGAGCGCGTCGGTCAACCTCGTTATGGTGGGGGCCGATGGTCGCCCGGCACAGAAGTCGTTGCGCGACATCATTACCGAGTGGATCGGCTTCCGCTTCGAGACGGTCACACGTCGCTCGCGCCATCGTCTGGGTAAGGTCAACGACCGCATTCATATTCTCGAAGGGCGGATGATCGTCTTCCTGAATATCGACGAGGTCATTCGCATCATTCGCGAGTCGGACGAGCCGAAGGCGGCGCTGATGAGCGCGTTCCAGTTGAGCGAGCGTCAGGCGGAAGACATTCTGGAAATCCGTCTGCGTCAGTTGGCGCGTCTGGAAGCGATCAAGATCGAGCAGGAGCTGACGTCATTGCGCGACGAGAAGGCAAAGCTCGAAGAATTGCTCGCCAACGACAGCGCGATGAAGCGCTTGATCATCAAGGAAATCGAGACCGACGCGAAGCAGTTCGGCGACGATCGCCGCACGCTGATTCAGGAAGAGAAGCGCGCGATTGCCGAAGCGCGGGTGGTCGACGAGCCGGTCACAGTGGTGGTCTCTGCCAAGGGCTGGGTGCGCGCGCTCAAGGGCCACGGCCTTGACGCTCAAGGCTTCTCGTTCAAGCAGGGCGATGCCCTGTACGGCGCATTCGAGTGCCGCACCGTTGATCCGCTGATTGCCTGGGGCAGCAACGGCCGTGTCTATTCCGTGGCCGTGTCGCTATTGCCGGGCGGCCGGGGCGACGGCGTGCCGCTCACGTCGCTGATTGAGCTCGAATCGGGCTCGCGCTTGCTGCACTACTACGCGGCATCGGCCGAGCAGCCGCTGTTGCTGGCCACGTCGGCAGGTTTCGGTTTCACAACGAAGCTGGGCGATATGGTCAGCCGCGTGAAAGCGGGTAAGTCGTTCATGACCATCGACGACGGCGCAGAGCCGTTGGCACCGACGCCGATCTGGCAAGGGGCGAGCGCTGTGGCATGTCTGTCGAGCGACGGCCGTCTGCTCGTGTTCGGGATGGACGAGATGAAGTCGCTCACAGGCGGCGGGCGCGGTGTCACCCTGATCGGGCTCGACGACAAGCAGACGCTGGTGTCGGCCGTGCCGATCAGCGAAGCCGGGGTCACGGTGTACGGCGAAGTTCGTGGCGGCAAGGTGCAGTCCGAGACTCTCTCGGGGGCATCTCTGGCGCCTAATATCGGCAAGCGTGCCCGTAAGGGGCGTTCGCCCGCGGTCAAGTTCGCTACATTCAAGCCGCGTTCGCTCGAGCCTGTGTTGCCGGCCGCGCCTTCGGCATCCTGACGGGAGTCATGCATGAGCGTTTATGCCTTTAGCCTGTTCTTGCATCTGGTGAGCGTCGCGGTCTGGATCGGGGGAATGTTCTTTGCGTTGGTCTGCTTGCGGCCGGCGTCGTCTGAACTCTCGCCACAACAACGCCTGCCGCTGTGGGAGGCTGCCCTCACGCGCTTCTTTACGTGGGTGGGCGTGGCCATCGTGGTGATTCTGCTCTCGGGCGGTCATATGATGATGGGGACGGGCGGCCTGCACGCCCGTTGGCCCGTGCATGCGATGGCGGGCATCGGCGTGCTGATGATGCTTGTGTTCGGTCACATCCGGTTTGCGCTGTTCCCGCGCCTGCAACGCGCGGTGCAGGCGCAATCATGGCCGGATGGTGCTGCCGCGGTGAATGGCATTCGCCGTCTGGTGATCCTCAACCTCGTGCTGGGCGTCGTCGTCATCGGGCTGGCCGCGTCGCTGCGAGGCTGATCCCGAGTCAGTTCGGCGACTGGCCCCTCTCGTGAAGACTGCCAGCCACTTCATGGCACATCGCGACGAACGCCTGCACTAACGGGCTGGTGTCGTCGCGGCGTTTGGCCAGTAGCAGTGGGGTATGTGCGTCGGGCTCGCTGAGGTCCATGAAACATGCTCCCTCGATCTGAATGCATCGTACGGCGGCAGGCAGGACAGCAACGCCTAGCCCGCTTGCCGCGAGTGCGACGATGGTTGTCGACTCGCGTGCTTCCTGCACCACGCGCGGCGTGAATCCCGCCCGCTCACACATCGCACGGATTTTCCCATCAACGGCCGTACCGACATCGTGCGGATGCATGATGAACGCTTCGTTGGCCAGATCCGCAATGGACAGGTGCTTACGTCGCGACAGGGCATGCCCTTGATGCAGGACGACCACCAGCGCTTCATCGACCAACGTTTCGAAACTCAATCCGGCCACGGGGGGCGCACTGTCTGCCTGACGCAACAGGCCGATGTCGAGTGTGCGCTCCGCCAGGGCGTCGCGTTGGCGCTCCGAGGGGGATTCGCTCAGCGTGAGCGTTACACGCGGATACCGCTGCCGATAGCTGGTGAGCACGCGTTTCATCAGATTGGTCATCGGTGCGGAGGTCGTGAACGCGATGCGCAACTCTCCGGCGTCGAGCCCCGCAATTTGCTGTACCTCCAGACGGGCTGCGTCGGCGTCGGCGAGGATCTGCCGCGCTCGCGCGAGAAACGCACGCCCGGCGGTGGTCAGGAAGACACGGCGCTGGGAACGCTCGAACAACGGCACGCCAAGTTCTTCCTCCAGCGCACGAATCTGCATGGAAAGCGGTGGCTGTCCGATATTGAGCTTTTGCGCCGCACGACTGAAATGCAATTCTTCAGCCACGGTGACGAAGTAGCGGAGATGGCGCAATTCCATACGTCGAACCTCGATTGATCTGTTTTATATATGAAAACATCACTTAAATATATATTGGACGAGGGGTAACGGCAAACCTATCATTCGCTCTATATATTTCATCCTTGGTTCGCGCGAGGCGAACCGGTGTCATGGCATCAACAAACTCATTACCCCTTCCCAACGGGGCGCCGGCCGGCAGCGCCTCTGCATCCAAGCTTCCAGCAGGTGTCGCGCGTGGCACCCGGGAATATGCCGTCATCAGCCGGGCCCTCTTCTTCGGTGGCTTTTCGACGTTTGCGCAGTTGTACTGCATGCAGTCGTTGCTGCCGTTGCTGACCACCACGTTCGGTATTACGCCGGCGCAAGCCAGTTGGTCGGTGTCGGCCGCCACCATGATGATGGCGCTGGGGTTGCTCGTGACCTGCGTTGCTGCCGACCGAGTGAGCCGCAAGCGGATGATGACGATCGCACTGCTGAGTTCGTCGGTACTCACGCTGGCCAGTGCGTTTTCCACCAACTTCGAGACGGTCGTGATTCTCGGTGCGCTAAAAGGATTGGCGCTCTCCGGGCTGCCGGCCATCGCAATGGCCTATCTGAGCGAAGAGATCGATCAGCGCTCGCTCGGCATGTCGATGGGTCTGTATATCGGCGGCAACATTCTCGGCGGCATGGCAGGGCGCGTGCTTGCCGCCTTCGTGGCAGACATGTTCTCGTGGCGGGTGTCGGTCGCGGTGATCGGGCTGGTGTGTCTGGCGATGGGGCTGGAGTTTGCGCGCAGCCTGCCACATTCGCGCCGCTTCACGCCGCGGCACATGACCGTGCGCGAGGCGGTGGGTCACGCGCGCCGCCATCTGGGCGATCCGGCGCTGTTGGGGTTGTACTTGTTCGCCGGGCTGATGATGGGCAGTTTTGTCAGCGTCTACAACTATCTGGGCTTCCATCTGTCGGCGCCGCCGTTCCATTTGCCGCACGCGGCAATTGGCGCGATCTTCACGATGTATCTGATTGGTGTGGTGGGCTCGTTCATCGCCGGGCCGCTCTCGGATCGTGTGGGACGTCCTCGTTTGCTGTGGGTGCTGGTCGCGCTGTCGCTCGTGGGACTCGTCACCATGCTCTGCTCACAGGTGCTGGGCGTGGTGACCGGCCTGGCGATCTTCACATTCGGCTTCTTCGGTGCACATACCGTTGCCAGCAGTTGGGTGGGACGCCGCGCCACGGAAGGGCGCGCGATTGCCTCGGCGCTGTACCTGTTCTTCTACTATCTGGGGTCGAGCCTGTTGGGCAGTTACTCGGGCGTGATGCTGAAGTCGCACGGTTGGCATGGGGTCGTGGCGTTACTTGCCTTGGCAGTAGTGCTGTCGCTTGCCGTTGCCATTGCCATGCGCCGCGCTTACGGCCGGGGGAAACCTCTCTGATCGGGCTTTCGCTCCGGCCGCCGGCACACTCAGCACCCGCAAAAGACAACAGCCACCCGAGGGTGGCTGTTGTCTTTTGGTGCGTAAGGGAAGTGGGACGCGCCCGCGACGCGGCACATCGTTCACCCCGCAATCGTCATGCGAGTTCTGCGATCAGTTCGATCTCGACGCACGCGCCCAGCGGAATCTGCGCAACGCCAAAGGCCGAGCGCGCGTGTTTCCCGGCATCGCCGAAGACTTCCGCAATCAGTTCCGAGGCACCGTTGGTCACCAGATGCTGATCGGTGAATTCCTGCGTCGAGTTCACGAGGCTCATCAGCTTCACAATGCGCTTGACCTTGTTCAGATCCCCTGTGTGGGCATGCAGCGTGGCGATGAGTTCGATGGCGACAGCGCGTGCGGCAGCTTTGCCTTCGTCAACGCTCACGTCGCGGCCGAGCTTGCCGGTCCAGATCTTGCCATCCTTCTTCGGCAGATGGCCCGAGAGGAACACGGTGTTGCCGGTTTGGGCGCTCATCACGTAAGCGGCAGCGGGGGCGCCGGCGCTCGGCAGTTCGATACCCAGTTGCTTCAGTTTGTCGTAGACGGACATTTACGGCTTCCTTGCAGATGCATTGAAACGGACCGATCGATCGGTCGGACAGGTCGGTATGAGGCTGGTACGGCGATCGGCGTCGAACCCACGGCTTCACCGGAGCTACGCAGTAACGCAGCAACGTCGATATGCCGGTCCGAACTCCCTTCGGGCGGCACATCGACGCTCAGGGCGATCGGGTCAGGCGGCGCGGCGCGTGAGCGCGTCGGCTACGAGGGCACCCAATCGTGCAACGCCCACCTCGATCTTCTCGGGGGGCACGGTGACGAACGACAGCCGCAGCGTATTCGATTGCGGTGTGCCGACGTAGAACGGCGCGCCGGGCACGAACGCCACATTCTGCGCAATCGCTTTTTCCAGCAACTGCATGGTGTCGATGCCGGCGGGCAATGTCAACCAGATGAACATGCCACCCGCCGGCGTGGTCCAGGTGGCGTCTGCCGGCATGTGCTTCGCCAACGAGGCCAGCATCGCCTTGGCTTGCGCTGCGTAGAGCGTGCGGATCGACGGGATATGCGTATCCAGGAAGCCGTCTTTCACGACCTCGTACGCAATGCGCTGCGTAAGGCTGGGCGTGTGCAGGTCGGCGGCCTGCTTCGCCTGAACGAGCTTGGCGATCACGGCCTTCGGGCCGATGATGAAGCCGAGCCGCAGCCCCGGCGCGAGTACCTTCGAGAACGAGCCCATGTACAGCACATGCTCCGGCGCGAGCGACATGAGACTGGGCAGACGCTGGCCTTCGTAGTCGAGTTCGCCATAGGGGTCGTCTTCGATGATCGCCAGACCTTCGCGCCTGGCGACGGCAGCCAGCGCCTCACGGCGTGCCATTGGCAGGCGGCGTCCGGTCGGGTTCTGGAAGTTCGGCATGGCGTACAGGAAGCGCGCGCCATCAACGATCTCGGGCGTAAGTGCCTCGGGCAGCAGGCCGTGCTCGTCGGTCGGCACCGGCACGTACTTCGGCGCGAACAGCGAGAACGATTGCAGCGCGCCGAGATAGCTGGGGGCTTCCACCAGCACGCGGCTGCCTTCGTCGATGAAGATCTTGCCGATGAGGTCGAGGCCTTGCTGCGAGCCCGTGGTAATCAGAATGTTCTCGGGCACGAGCACGAGGCCGTCGCGCGAGTAGCGTTTGGCGATCCACTCGCGCAGCGGCGCGAAACCTTCGGTGGCGCTGTATTGCAGCGCGGCCTGCGGTGACTCGGTCAGCACGCGCTCGGCGGCGGCGCGCATCTGCGCGACGGGGAAGGTGGCGGGCGAGGGCAGACCGCCAGCGAACGAAATGACTTCGGGGCGTTCCGTAACTTTCAGAATTTCGCGAATGGCCGAGCTGGTCAGGTTGCGGGCACGTTCGGAATATTGCCAATCATGCATGATGGTCTCGCTTTGAGAATGCGGCCCTGATGAGCGGCCGCGAGTATCGGGCGTTGCGAGTGCCGGGGCGTGAGGGCAGGCGCAAACGCCGGGGGGCAGGCGCGTCGCGGTGCAGGGATCGCATGCACCGCAATGCGCCGTCAGACCGGTTTGCCCGTGAGTCGCGAGGCGCCGATCTTCATGTTCTTGCCGAGTGCAATGGTCAGGACAACGCCGGCCGCGAAGAGCCACGTCGCTGCGTCGACCTGTTCGCCGAAAAAGAGGGCGGACAACGCAATCGTGAAAAAAATCTGAAGCAATTGTACTTGGCCCACGCGCGCGATTCCGCCCATGGCGAGACCGGCATACCACGCGAAAAAGCCAATGAACTGCGAGAAAAGGGTGACGTAGGCGAATGCGCCCCAGGCTTTGCCGCTCACGGGCCAGGGCTGCTGCCATGCGAGCCAGCCCACCGGCAGGACCAGCACCGGCGCGCACACGACCAGCGCCCAGCAGATCACTTGCCAGCCCCCCATCTCGCGGGCAAGCTTGCCGCCTTCGGCGTAACCCAGGGCGCCAATGATCACGGCGAGCAGCATCAGGCCGTCGGCCGCATGCAGGCTGCCGCCCCCGGCGCGCAGCGCAAACGCGATCACCAGCGCGCTGCCGGCGAGTGCAAAGACCCAGAAGCCACGCGACGGACGCTCGCCACCGAGCCAATATGCGTAGATCGCGACGAAAAATGGCTGCAAACCGTTGACGACCGCACCATGCGACGCCGGGATCGTTTTCATCGCCCATGCGGAGAACACGGGGAAGGCAACGATCACGCCCAGCGACGTGATGGCAAGACTTTTGAGTTGCGGTAGCGTGGGCCACGGTTCACGACGCCACCAGAGCAGGGCGCCGGCGAGCACGGCAGCGACCAGCGCGCGCCCCAGTCCGTTGAGCAGCGGATTGACCTCCGCCACGACGATGCGCGTCATCGGCAACGTCAGACTGAAGATCAGCACGCCGATCAGTCCGATCAGCATGCCCCGGGATTCGCGCGAATTCATGTGTCGCCTCGTATGTCTTGTTTTCGGTTGTCCGCCCGCCATGCGTTGTGCCGGGCGTTCGGTGTGGCTTCAGCCCTAGCGCAACGTGCGCGGACCGTCGGGGGTATCGATTTCTGCGACGAGCGACGGCTCGACCAGTGTGGCTTCGACATTGATGAGCGTGTCTGCGCCAAGCCATTGCAACTGTTCATTGATCGCGGCCGCCTGCGGATGGAAGCCTCGCAACAGCGTGACGGCACAATCGGCAGACGGTAGCGTATCGGCCGGGTGCTGCGGCGAATCCCACTGGATCAGCGTCGGCAACACGCCCTGTCCGGCGCCCTGCCACGCGGGCAGGCTGCCGTCTTCGGGC
Organism: Pandoraea apista; assembly: GCF_001465595.2. Classification (NCBI taxonomy): domain Bacteria; kingdom Pseudomonadati; phylum Pseudomonadota; class Betaproteobacteria; order Burkholderiales; family Burkholderiaceae; genus Pandoraea; species Pandoraea apista. The sequence continues at coordinate 2,160,499 of NZ_CP013481.2, forward strand.
ACGCCGATCTGCCAGGTCAGCGCGCCGCGCTGCATCTCGATGACCGGGGCGAGCCGTTGCGGATACTGTTTCTGCCAGCGCGGCAGCGAGCGCGGACGATCCACCCGTGCCACCCAATGCGCCAGATACGGCCCTTGGGCGAGACGGGCCTGAACCGCCTCGTCGTCAAGCCCGAACCAGCGCGCGCGGCCGGGCGGCGGGGCGTCCGGATCGATGGCGATGATCTCCAGATAGACACCGCCCCACAGCCCCAGCAAACTGTTGTGCGTGCCCATGCGTGCGTGCTTGCCGCCACGCTGGGGCACAACCTCCGTCAAACCAAGCTGCTCGATGACATGGGCTTCGCCCGCCTCCAGCGTTTGCGCGGCAACAACGAGGTGATCCAGTTTCAGGGCTTGAGGTACGGACATAGTGGATTCGGGCGACAAAACCGATAGCTTACTCCGCCTCGCGACTTGCGAGACTCATCCACGCGAGAGCCGCGCCATCGACCGATTGGCCAGCCGCGCGGCCAAGTCGCGCCAGGCCAGTCGCCAGCCAGGGCGTTTGCCGCTCCCCCGGGCCGGCTTCCCGGCGGGAGGCGAGACTGTGTTGGCCGGCTGGCTCACGCGCAACCGCGCGCCGTCCTGCCACGTGCCGAGCCACACGCGTTGACCGCTGCGAATCTCGAAGCTCTCGCCAGCATGCAGCCAATGGTCGGCGGGCTCGCCTTCCACAGTCAGCCACAGTAGGCCCTGCAATACCTGAAGCGATTGCGGCAGGTCAGCAGCCGGGCTCGGCCAGAAGACTGTCTGTCCCCGGTCCAGTTCGAAGAGTCGGATTTCACGCATGGCGGTCTCCAGTTGAGAGGACACTTTATCGGTTAACTCCTGTACAGTACCGGTACAGATATTCAGGAAATCTTCGGTACAGTTCGGGATTGACAGGGAATTTGGCTGGCGTACAGTGGCGACCCATGAGCGGATGCGGGCAGACACTTTGGTAGTGCCATGCCGGTCAACCGGGCAGAGGTAGATAGACGATGACGACAACGAACCGTATTTCTCCGCTGGCGCTGGCGGACAATGCCGCAATCGACACGGCGCGCATGACGCTCGTCGATCAACTCGTGCACTGGGCGAGTCTGCGCATCGAGGAGCGGGTGTTCCTGCCGGGCATGCGCATGCCGTCGATCCGCTCGCTCGCGGAAGACAAGCGCGTATCGCGCTTTTCCGTCGTGGAAGCGTACGAGCGTCTGGTTGCGCAGGGGTATCTCGAAGCACGTCGCGGCTCGGGTTTCTATGTGCGCGAGCGGCCGGCCGTGCCGCCGCAGAATGCCGCAATGCCGATGGTGGCCAAGGGCCCCATCGACGTGGCGTGGCTCGTGCGCAGCATGTTGCATTCGGTAGCGCCCGAGCGTGGTCCTGGCATGGGCTATCTACCCCCTAGCTGGCTCGACGCCGAGATGATGACCTCGGCCATGCGCTCCATGAGCCGTCAGTCGAGTGCGCACTTGCTGCAAACCGGCAATCCGCATGGCTTCTTGCCGTTGCGCGTTCAACTGCAAACGCAACTCGCCGAACTCGAAATCGGTGCGCGGCCGGAGCAGATCGTGCTGACGTCTGGCATTACGCAGGCGGTCGACTTTCTGCTGCGTCTCTACGTGCGCGCGGGTGATACGGTGCTCGTGGGCGATCCGGCATGGTTCGTGATGTTCGGTCGCATTGCATCGCAAGGCGCGCATACGGTGGGCGTGCCGTACACGGTTGACGGGCTGGATATGCAGGCGCTGGAGCGTCTGGTGCAGCAGCACCGCCCGAAGTTGCTGATCCTCAATTCGATCCTTCAGAATCCGACCGGCACGTCGCTGACCCCGGCGCGCGCGTTCCAGATTTTGCGTCTGGCGGAGCAGTACGACTTCATGGTGCTTGAAGACGACATTTACTGCGACCTGTGCCCGCCGCACCAGCAAGTCGCGCGTCTGGCGAGTCTCGATCAGCTCAAGCGCGTGATCTACATGGGCAGTTTTTCGAAGACGCTTGCGGCGAATCTGCGCGTGGCATTCGTCGCCTGTTCTCCCGAACTGGCGAAAACCTTCATCGATCACAAGATGCTGTCGGGCTCGACCACGCCGGAGATCAACGAGCGGATCGTCTACAAGGCACTCACCGAGGGGCATTACCGGCGTCACGTAGAGCGCTTGCGCTCGCGTCTGGACGACGTGCGCGACAGCACGCGACGGCATCTGGAGCGCATTGGCCTTCGCATGTTCGGCGATCCGACGTCGGGCATGTTTCTCTGGGTCGACACCGGCGTCGATACCAGTGCGGTCGCCGCCGCCGGTCACGAGGCAGGGTTTCTGTTTGCGCCGGGCGCGCTGTTCTCGCCGCGTCAGGCGCCGAGTACCTGGATGCGGATGAATGTCGCGTGCTCCAGCGATCCCGCCATGCTGTCGTTCCTCTCGCGGCAACTCGAACTGGCCGCCTGACCGGCTGGACGGCCGGGCGCCGATAGCGAGGCGCGTAGACAGCGCAGTGAGCCGATGGGCCAACGAGCCCGACGGGCCACGAACGCTCCGGTGGCTGCGGGTGTGGCGAAGGTTTTGCCGCAATTTTCGGCATCGTCGCGTAACTTGCCTCGAAATAACCCTGTCGTCGGCCTTGAAATGGCGGTGTCCTGTCCCTATGTTCCGATCTGTACCGCCGTTTGGGCAGCGCGCGCGCAAGTGCGCCGGGCGGCGGTCAGCGTCGACATTCCATCCATCTCACTGATTCACGAGGGTTCCCGACCATGGCGCAAGAAACCATGAGCTTTCAGGCGGAAGTCAAACAGCTTCTGCAACTGATGATTCATTCGCTGTACAGCAACAAGGAAATCTTCCTGCGCGAACTGATCTCCAACGCCTCGGACGCCGCCGACAAGCTGCGCTTCGAAGCCATCAACAACGCAGCGCTGTACGAGCAGGATCCGGAACTCAAGATTCGCGTGTCGTTCGACAAGAATGCCCGCACCATTACCATCGAGGACAACGGCATCGGCATGAGCCGCGAGGAAGCGATCTCGCATCTCGGTACGATCGCCAAGTCCGGCACCAAGGAGTTCTTCTCGCGCCTGTCGGGCGATCAACAGAAGGACGCCGCGCTCATCGGCCAGTTCGGCGTGGGCTTCTACTCGGGCTTCATCGTGGCAGACCGCATGACGGTCGAATCACGTCGCGCCGGCCTGCCGGCATCGGAAGGCGTGCGCTGGTCGTCGACCGGCGAGGGCGACTTCTCGGTCGAGACCATCGAGCGCGCCTCGCGTGGCACGGCCATCACGCTGCACTTGCGCGAAGGCGAAGACGAACTGCTTTCGTCGTGGAGACTCCAGTCGATCATCCGAAAATACTCCGACCACATTTCGCTGCCGATCGTGATGCGCGGCGAGACATGGGACGAGGAGAAAAAGGAGAGCGTCCCCGCCGAGACCGATGAGACCGTCAATCAGGCAAGCGCGCTGTGGACGCGCAGCAAGAGCGACATCACCGACGAGCAGTACACGCAGTTCTACCAGCACATCGCCCACGATATGCAGGCGCCGCTGGCGTGGACGCACAACCGCGTAGAAGGTCGCAGCGAATATACGCAACTGCTGTACGTGCCGGGTCACGCTCCCTATGATTTGTGGGATCGCAATTCGCAGGGCGGCCTCAAGCTGTACGTGAAGCGCGTGTTCATCATGGATGACGCGGACCAACTGCTGCCGAACTACCTGCGCTTCGTACGCGGTGTCGTGGATTCGGCCGATCTGCCGCTGAATGTTTCGCGCGAAATCCTTCAGGAAAGCCGCGACGTGAAGGCGATCCGGGAAGGTTGCGCCAAGCGCGTGCTCAGTCTGCTCGAAGATCTGGCCGAGAACCATCAAGACAAGTACACGCAGTTCTGGGGCGCGTTTGGTCAGGTGCTCAAGGAAGGCACGGGCGAGGATCACGCGAATCGGGAGCGCATTGCCAAGCTGCTGCGCTTCGCCAGCACGCACAACGATTCGGCAGAGCAGAGCGTATCGCTGGCCGATTACGTGAGCCGCATGAAGGAAGGTCAGGACAAGATCTACTACGTCACGGCCGAGAGCTGGGTGGCGGCAAGCCACAGCCCGCATCTCGAAGTCTTCCGCAAGAAGGGCGTGGAAGTGCTGTTGCTGACGGATCGTGTCGATGAGTGGATGCTCTCGTACTTGCATGAGTTCGACGGCAAACCGCTCGTGAGCGTGGCGCGCGGCGATCTGGATCTGGGCGCGCTTGAGGACGCGGACGAGAAGGCTGCGCAAGAGAAAACCAGCGACGAACTCAAGCCGCTCGTCGAGAAGATGAAGGAACTGCTCAGCGACAAGGCGAAGGATGTGCGTGTGACGTTCCGTCTGACCGATTCGCCGTCATGTCTCGTGTCGGATGAGAACGACATGAGCGGCACGCTTCAGCGTCTGATGAAAGCGGCCGGGCAGAAGATGCCGGAATTCCGCCCGATTCTCGAAATCAACCCTGAGCACGCGCTGGTTCAGCGCCTCACGGCCGAGAGCGCCGATTTGTCCGACTGGGCGCAACTCCTGTTCGATCAGGCGTTGCTGGCCGAAGGCGGCAGCCTCGAAGATCCGGCCGCATTCGTGAAGCATACCAACGCGTTGTTGCTCGCTGCCCGTTAATCCCGGTAGGTCCGGTCATGCCGGATCCCACGCGCCGAGTCGAGGCCGATCCCGTCCCGGCATCGCTCGCAGCGTAGTTCAAAAACCCCCGCGTCGAAATGTCGCGGGGGTTTTTTATTCCGCCGGGGTCCCTTGCCGTCACGGCTGTGCCGACGGATTTCCGTTGGCAGGCAATGGGGAGATGCGTGGGCGGCGCGCTGTCGCCTGGCGCCTTTATAATGCCGAGCCATGACTTTCCGATTCGATGTAGGCGGGCGGCGCTGGCAGGCTGTCCCGGCGCCGGCGCTCTCGCGTCGTCACAAGGACTGGCTGACCCGCGGCGGTGCGCTCACGCGCCATCTGTCGACACTCGGCCGGGTGAGCGTGCGTGTGGTGGCAGAGCGGGTGATGCCTGCCGACGCCGATCAGTGCCGCGCTATCGGCGTGCCGTTGCGCACACCGATGTGGGCCCGCGATGTCATTCTGCTGGTCGACGACGAGCCGGTGGTCGTGGCGCACAGCGTCACGCCGCTCGCGTATAGCCGGTCGATATGGCAGGCAATGCGTCGTCTGCGTACGCGTCCGCTCGCCGATCTTCTCTACCACGACCCGACGGTCACACGTTCCGTGCTGGTGTCGAGCCCGCTGGGGCCGCGTCATTTGTTGCATGGCCGTGCCCGGCACGATGCCCGCGATCCGCTCGTCGGCACCCGGTCGCATTTGCGACTGTGGGCGCGCCGCTCGGTGTTCCTCCGGCACGGTGCGCCGTTGCTCGTGACCGAAGCGTTTCTGCCCCGATTCTGGCGGCGTCTGCAAGCGACGCACGACTGAACCTCATGGCGACACGTCCACTGCCCGAACTCAAGCGCAACTTCCCGCCGGTGGCGGACGCGCATACACGTGTGCTGATTCTCGGCAGCCTGCCCGGCGAGGTTTCGCTCGCACACCAGCAGTATTACGCGCATCCGCAGAATCGCTTCTGGCATCTGGTGGGGGATGTGATTGGCGAGCCGTTACCGTCGCTGCCGTATGCGGTGCGGCTGGATGTGCTGCGCACGCATGGCGTGGGGCTTTGGGATGTGGTTGCGCAGGCGCGGCGCGAAGGCAGTCTCGATAGCAATATTCGTCTGCATGCCGGTAGCGATCTTGCAGGCCTGATCGCCACGCTGCCGTCGCTGCGTGCGGTGGCGTTCAACGGCGGCACGGCGGCGCGTATCGGGCAGCGTGCGTTGGCACAGGGGGGGGTGACGACGCCGGTGGTGCGACTGCCGTCGAGTAGCCCGGCTTATACGATTCCCTACGCGACGAAACGCGACGCGTGGCTTGCATTGCGTGACTGGCTGGGGCCGGACGCGTCTGCCTGAGTCGCCGGATCTTCGCAGTGGCGCGTGACCGGCGGGCAAGCGCGTCGGCTGGGCTGCGCGAACCCGGTACAATGCGAACCCATCGGAATTCCCCGAGTTTCACTGAAGGACACATGACCCTCATCAAACGCAAATCCATCGAAGCCGAAGCGTTCGTCAGCGACGAGCGCACCACGCGTGCTCCCCGTCCCGCTTACAAGCCGCGTTTTGCGCCGGTGACATTCTCTGAACAGGGTGGCGTGCGTTACCTGCATTTCGGCACGGAGTGGGTGCAAGGGGCGATGCGTCTGTCCAAGCCTGACCGTATCGAGCTGGAATATGCACAGCAGATGATGGCGTGGTTGCTGTTCATGCGTGCCCCGAAGCACGTGGTGCAATTGGGTCTCGGCACGGGGTCGATCACGAAGTTCTCGCACCAGCATTTCCCGCGCACGCAGGTCACGGCAGTCGAACTGAACCCGGCGGTGGTCGTTGCCGCGCGCACGATGTTCAGCCTGCCGGACGATTCGCGTTACCTGAAAGTGCTGGAAGCCGATGCCTGGGACTTCGTCACCGACACGGCGAATCACGGTGCCGTCGACGTGTTGCAGGTCGATCTCTACGATGCGACCGCACGCGGTCCGGTGCACGATACGCCGGCGTTCTACAAGGCTTGCCGCGCCACGCTGCGTGAGCCGGGCATGCTCACGATGAACCTGTTCGGCGATCACGACAGCTATCCGAAGAACATTCGTCGTCTGCGTCAGGCGTTCGACAACCGCGTGATCGAATTCCCGGAAGTGCACGACGGCAACGTTATCGTGCTTGCCTTCAACGGCCCGCTGCTGTCGGTCGAGTGGAAGGACGTGGAAGCGCGCGCGAAGGTGGTTGAAGCTGCCACGGGCCTGCCGGCCAAGCGTTGGGTCAAGCAGCTCCGGTCGGCTAACGGCGACGGTGGTCCGGTGCTCACGGTCTGACGTTTCCCGCCGGATCTGCGCCGTTCATGCGCGTGCAGAAGACGTAAAAAAGCCAGCCGCAAGGCTGGCTTTTCTTTTGGCGCGGGGCGGTCGCCGGTTCAGGCGGCGGCAGCGACTTCGTCGATGCTCAGTGCTTCTCCACCCGCCACGATCGCCAGCAGACGATCCACGTTCGGGTGTGCGCCCGGACGGTTGCGTGCGTCGGCAGTGTGCTCGCCGAAGACGGCCAGACCGTGCTCGGCGGCCTTGGCGTCGAGCGTGCCGAAGGCCTGCTTCAGGTAGTGGTACACGGCGAGCGAGCCTTGTTTGCCCGGGGCGTTCTCGATGGTCGCCACGACCGCGCCCTTGCCGTCGCGCAGTTCGATGCGAGCGATGCCCTCGATGCTGCCGATAGCGGCCATCTGTGCCAGGTTGTCCTTGAAGACCGGGGTCGGTTCGATCACTGCCATGATTGTGCTGCTCCTGCGGTTACGTTGAATTCGGAAAACGGTGCGGGCCGAATGGTATCACTTCGGCCCTTGGGAAATCAGGCGCGCCGCCATTGCAGGATCGTGAGCGTCAGCACGCCCGCGATCAGGCCCCAGAACGCCGAGCCAATCGAGAGCAGCGTCAGGCCCGAGGCCGTCACCATGAACGTAATGAGGGCGGCTTCGCGTTGGCGGGTGTCGTGCATGGCGTTCGCCAGACCGTTCATGATCGAGCCGAACAGCGCGAGGGCGGCAATCGAGACCACCAGCGCCTTCGGGAAAGCGGCGAACAGTGCGGCAATGGTCGCCCCAAACGTGCCGGCAATCAGATAGAACACGCCCGACCACACGGCGGCGGTGTAACGTTTGGACGGGTCTTCGTGCGCTTCGCGTCCCGTGCAGATGGCGGCGGTAATGGCTGCCAGATGAATACCGTGCGAGCCGAACGGTGCGAGCAGCACCGACGCGATGCCGGTGGTCGAGATGAGCGGCGATGCCGGCACGTTGTATCCGTCTGCGCGCAGCACGGCAAGGCCGGGCACGTTTTGCGACGCCATGGCCACCACGAACAACGGAATCGCGATGCTGATCGTGGCTGACAGCGAGAAGGACGGTGTGGTCCAAACCGGCATCGCGAGCGAGACATTGAAGTGACTGAAGTCGAGCAGGCCGAGCCCGCCTGCAACCGCCGTACCCACGACCAAGGCCAGCAGAATCGCGTAACGCGACGCGAAGCGCTTGACGACCAGATACGTGAAGAACATCGAGAGTACCAGCGCGGTTTGGTGCTGGGCCGCCACGAAGATTTCCAAACCGATGCGAAACAGAATCCCGGCAAGCAGCGCCGAGGCCAACGCCGGGGGCACGCGACGCATGATCGTCTCGAAGCCCCCCGTCAGCCCGCACAGGGCGATGAGGGCGTTGCAGACGATGAACGCGCCGATGGCCTCGCCATAGGGCACGCCGGGGAGCGAAGTAATCAGCAGCGCGGCGCCCGGTGTCGACCACGCAATGACCACCGGGGTGCGATAGCGCAGGGACAGACCGATAGTCGTCACGCCCATGCCGATCGAGAGCGCCCAGATCCATGACGAGATTTGTGCCGCAGAGAGGTGCGCGGCTTGTCCCGCCTGAAACATCAGAATCAGCGAGCTGGTGTAGCCCGTCATCATGGCCACGAAGCCGGCGACAATGGCTGACGGCGACGTATCGGCCAACGGCCGGAGCGGTGGCAGGGGAGTGGTGCTGGACGTCATGGTGGAGGGGAGGTTCTCGTTGCGTTGTCGTTGTGATGGCGTGCCGCGTGATGCGTCGTGCGTCATGCGATGCCGGGGGAGACGTACGCCGCCGACGTCCCGGCCCGGTATCCGATCGGCGGCGATGCCGTCGGGTCCCGGCGCTACTTGTTTAGCACGCGCATGGCCGATTCCAGCCCGGCTAGCGTAATCGGATACATGCGGCCCGCGAAGAGCTGCCGGATAACCGAAATCGACTGACGATATTGCCATATCGCCTCGGGCTCCGGATTGAGCCATGCATGATGCGGGAAGCGGTCGATGAAGCGGCGCAGCCACACGGCGCCGGCCTCCTTGTTGTTGTATTCGACCGACCCGCCTGCCTGCAACACCTCGTACGGACTCATCGTCGCGTCGCCCACGAAGATCAGCTTGTAGTCGGACGGGTACTTGCGCAGCACGTCCCATGTCTCGAAGCGTTCGTTGTGACGGCGTCGATTCTGCCGCCACAGATAGTCGTAGACGCAGTTGTGGAAGTAGTAGAACTCAAGGTGCTTGAATTCGGATTTTGCTGCGGAAAACAGTTCTTCGGTACGCGCGATGTGGTCGTCCATGGAGCCGCCGACATCGAGCAACATCAGCACCTTCACGTTGTTGTGGCGCTCCGGCACCAGTTTCAGATCGAGCCAGCCCGCGTTGGCCGCCGTCGAACGAATGGTGTCGTCGAGATCCAGTTCCTCGGCGGCACCTTCGCGCGCGAACTTGCGCAAGCGCCGCAGTGCGACCTTGATGTTGCGGGTGCCGAGTTCGACGGTGTCGTCGTAGTCGCGGTACGTACGTTGATCCCACACCTTCACTGCGGTGCGATTGCCATTACTCTCGCCGCCGATGCGGATGCCCTCGGGATGGAAGCCACCGTTGCCGAACGGCGAGGTGCCGCCCGTACCGATCCATTTGCTGCCGCCCTCGTGACGGCCTTTCTGCTCTTCGAACAGTTGCTTGAGCCGCTCCATGAGCTTGTCGATGCCGCCCAGCGCCTGAATGCGCGCCTTGTCCTCGGGGGACAGTTCGCGTTGCATGCGCTTCTTGAGCCACTCGAGCGGTACCTCGCCCGAGGCGTCGACCGCTTGCTGCACGCCCTTGAAATATGTCCCGAACGCCTGATCGAACTTGTCGTAGTGCTTCTCGTCCTTGATAAGCGAGAGGCGCGCCAGATAGTAGAACTCGTCGAGCGAGGGCGCGATGACCTGACGCTGTAGCGCTTCGAGCAGCGTCAGGTATTCCTTGACCGAGACCGGCAGCTTCGCCGCGCGCAAGGTGTAGAAGAAGTCGATCAGCATGACGGTGGCGCGCTTATCGGTTGGCGCGATTCATGAAGACGATGCGCTCGAACAGATGCATGTCCTGTTCGTTCTTGAGCAGTGCGCCGGCCAGCGGCGGAATCGCCAGCTTGTTGTCGGCGCTGCGCAGCGCTTCGGGGCCGATTTCCTCGGCCATCAGCAGCTTGAGCCAGTCGATCAATTCCGAAGTCGAGGGCTTCTTCTTGAGCCCCGGAATCTCGCGCACTTCGAAGAAAGTCGCCATCGCCGCCTTGACCAGTTCGCGGCGAATGTTCGGGAAATGCACGTCGATGATCGACTGCATCGTCGCCGGATCGGGAAACTTGATGTAGTGAAAGAAGCAGCGGCGCAGGAAGGCGTCGGGCAGTTCCTTTTCGTTGTTCGACGTGATGATGACGATCGGACGGTGGCGCGCCTTCACGAGCTGGCGCGTCTCGTACACGTAAAACTCCATGCGATCGAGTTCGCGCAGCAGGTCGTTGGGGAATTCGATGTCGGCCTTGTCGATCTCGTCGATGAGCAACACGACGGGATGATCGGCCTCGAAGGCCTGCCAGAGCACGCCCTTGACGATGTAGTTGGCGATGTCGCGCACTCGCTCGTCGCCCAGTTGCGAATCGCGCAGACGCGAGACGGCGTCGTACTCGTACAGGCCTTGCTGGGCCTTGGTCGTGGACTTCACATGCCATTGCAGCAGCGGCATGTCGAGCGCGGCGGCGACTTCCTCCGCGAGCATGGTCTTGCCGGTGCCGGGTTCGCCTTTGATGAGCAGGGGGCGTTGCAGCGTGGCCGCCGCGTTCACGGCGAGCTTGAGGTCGTCGGTGGCGACGTACTGGGAAGAGCCTTCGAAGCGCATTGTCTATGCCGTCCGCAAACAGCCGGCCAACCGGCCGGGCAGAGAAAAAGTTCAGTATAAGACATTGCGCATGAGCCTCGCTCAGGCGGTCAAAATCTGTCTTTGCATCAAGGGCTTGCGGAAAAACTTCGGAGAACTGTGCGGGTCAGCCCCGAGTTTGCGGGGGCGGAGGTGTGGGTTACAATCGATTGCTTTTTTCACAGGTCGGCGGCCTTGGAGTCGGGACGCCGATCTGCGTGTTGCGGGCCGGTATTCCAACCAAAAACGTTCCCAAGAAGACCATGAAAAAGTTCCTCACGATGATGGCGCTGGCGCTCGGCAGCACGTCGCTTATGTCGCTCAGTGCGCTTCATGCGGCCGAACTCAAGCCCAATCTGGACGCGGCAAAGGACAAGGTGGCCATGTGTATCGGCTGCCACGGCATTCCCGACTATCGCACCGCATTTCCCGAGGTGTATCACGTGCCCCGGATCGGCGGACAGAATGCGAAGTACATCGAAAACGCCCTGAAGGAGTACGCCAAGGGCGATCGAAAATTCCAGACGATGCATGGCATCGCAGCCACGTTGACCGATCAGGACATCGTCGACATTGCCGCGTATTACGCGGCGCAAACGGCGTCGACGCCGGTCAATCCCCAGAAGTAAAACGTGCGTGGCTGAGGAGAACACGATGAAGCATTCGATGGTAAAGGCCGCGGCGGCGGCATCCCTGGCGCTTGGCGCCACGCTCGCCGGCTGGACCGGCTCGGCAGTTGCGGCCGGCAATATCGCCAACGGTAAAGCGCTTGTCGACAAAGGCATGTGCGCGAGTTGCCATGGCGCCAATCTGAACGCGCCGATTACTCCGGAGTATCCGAAGCTGGCGGGGCAATACGCGGACTATGTGTATAACGCGCTGCGGGCTTATCAGAACGAAACCAGTCTGGTCTATGGCCGCAGCAACGCCATCATGAAGACGCAGGTCATGTCCAATCCCGCAACGGTCGGTAAAGATGGCAAGCCGCGTCCGTTCACGTCTCAGGAACTCAAGGACATTTCGGCCTATATCGAATCGCTGCCCGGCGATCTCGTGACGAAGAAGTAAGCGGTCCGGCGACGGCACAAAAAAACGACGGTGGCCCCTCGCGGGGCGACCGTCGTCTTCGTTTTATTTTCGCTCAGCGCGAGGCCTGCTGCTCGATGCGTTGCAGGTAGGCGTCCGAGTCCGGGGGCTGACCGGTACGCTGCGCTTCCCAGAGGGTTTGTCCCAGACATTCCATGATGCGGTGCTGTGCGTCGTGCGGCGAATCCAGACGCTGGGTCAGCTTCTCGTATGCGGCGCGAATGCCCGGCGGCTGATCGATTGAGACTTGCTCGCTGATCGCCAGATGCATCGACAGATGCAGGAACGGGTTGGTCTGTCCGGCCTCGGGCGAATAATCGCGGGCGCTGGCTTCTTCGGTGTCGGACAGCGCGTCGTGATACTCGGGATGTTCATGGATCCAGTCGGCGGCAATCGTCTCAAGCGGCGTCAGAATGCTGCCGCTGCGCTGCTTTTGCCAGGTGGTGCAGAAGAATTGCCGGACTTCGTCGCGGCTCGGGTTGAACATGAGGACTCCGTGGGGTTCTGGTAAGGCATCTTGCGGGGCGCCATGCCATGACTACAATGGCGGATCGATTGCCGCAGTGCGCCGGGCGGGTCGTTGTCGGTGGAACGCGCCGGTATCGCACAAAAACATGCTGTATTGTCGCTCAATTTTCCCAATCATGTCGCAAAGCTCCCGTGTGCCGGCCGCTGCCGGCGACCTCTCTGCCATGCATGCCGCTCCGCCGCCTTCGGCCTGGGCCGGCGTGGCATTGATCGCTGTGTCCGCATCTGCGTTCGGCGCCATGGCTATCTTTGCGCGGGCGGCTGCGGCGTCCGGCGCGGACATCTTCGCGATGCTGCTGTTCCGCTTCTTCATGGCGGCCATCCTGTTGCTGGTCTGGTGCCGGTTGCAACGAGTGCGTTTCCCCGCGCGCCGCCGGGCGCTTGGCATTGCGCTGATGGGCGGTGTCGGCTACGTCGGCCAGTCGCTCTGCTTTTTTGGGGCGCTGCAATACGCGCAGGCGTCGCTGGTTGCGCTACTGCTGTATTTGTACCCCGTATTCGTGACGATTTTGGCGGCCATCTTTCTGCATGAACGGCTGACGCCGGTGAAGCTGGGCGCGCTTTTGCTTTGCTCGCTCGGCACGGCGCTCACGGTGGGCGGCGGTCACGGACAGCCGTTGGGCATGGCCCTGGCGGTGGCAGCAGCGCTGATCTATTCGGGCTACATCGTGGTCGGTGCGCGGCTGACGAAGGGGGTCGACGCCCGCGCTACCGCAACGCTCGTCTGTCTGGCGGCAACGGTCTCCTTCGGGGCGATGGCCGCTGTGCGCATGTCGCAAGGGTTGCCGCTGCAATGGCCAGCGGGGGCGGGCGGCTGGGCGGCGCTCGTTGCCATTGCGGTGTGTTCGACGGTCATCGCTATCCTGACGTTCTTCGCCGGTTTGCAGCGCCTTGGGGCCGGGCGCGCCTCGATGCTCTCGACACTGGAGCCGGTCGTCACGGTGCTGCTCGCGGCCATGCTGCTGGGCGAAACACTCTCGGCGGCGCAGCTTGGCGGCGGCGTGCTGATTCTCGCCGGGGTGGTCTGGCTATCGGCGCGCGGCGTGGCGGCAACCCCTTGATGCCGCAGGAATTTTTGCCACCTCAGCGCACGTTGTGCAGCAACGGTACAATCGCCCATCGTTTGTCATTCATCTGCCGAGGTTAATCGTCATGAGCGTCATTGCCAAAGAAGCCATCGCCCAATTGTTCACCGATGCCCGCACACACAATGTGTGGCTCGACAAGCCTGTCAGCGACGATACGTTGCGCGAACTTTACGACCTCGTGAAGTGGGGGCCGACGTCGGCCAACACCACGCCTGCACGCATCGTCTTCGTGAAGAGCGCCGAAGCGAAGGCCAAGCTGCTTGAATGCATGGCGCCGGGCAACGTGGAGAAGACGCGCACGGCGCCCGTAACGGCGATCATTGCGTTCGACCTGAAGTTCTACGAACACCTTCCGAAGCTGTTCCCGAACGGCGCGGAGAAGATGGTGCCGATGTTCTCGGGCGATGCGGCGAAGGCTGCCGGTGCAGCCCACATGAACAGCTCGCTGCAAGGCGGCTACTTCATTCTCGCCGCTCGCGCATTGGGCCTCGACTGCGGCCCGATGGCCGGTTTCGACGCCCAGAAGGTCAACGATACGTTCTTCGGTGGCACCGACTGGCGCGTCAACTTCATTTGTAATCTGGGTTACGGCGACCACGACAAGCTGTTCCCGCGCAATCCGCGGCTGTCGTTCGACGAAGCGGCCCGCATTATCTAAGCCGGACGCGCGGCGCTTCGATGATGCGATCGGGGCGTACCAGACAGAACGGGCGGTCCCGATGCCGGGGCCGCCCGTTTTGTTTGCGGAGGACTCTGCGAGATACGCGCGAGTCAGGCCTTCGGTGCGGGCGTCTTTGGGCGGAAGTCGCACAACGGCTCGATGGCGCAATGCCAGCACTCGGGCTTGCGGGCCTTGCACACGTAGCGACCGTGCAGAATGAGCCAGTGATGCGCGTCGTGCTTGAATTCGCGCGGGGTCACACGCTCTAGCGCCAGTTCCACCGCCAGCGGGTCTTTGCCTGGCGCAAGGCCGGTACGGTTCGCTACACGGAAAATGTGCGTGTCGACTGCGATCGTGTCTTCGCCAAACGCGGTATTGAGCACCACGTTCGCGGTCTTCCGGCCGACGCCAGGCAGCGCCTCGAGCGCTTCGCGCGAGCGCGGCACCTCACCGCCGTGTTTGTCGAGCAATAGCTGACACGTGGCGATAACGTTCTTGGCCTTGGTACGGTACAGACCGATCGTCTTGATGTAATCGGAGACACCGGCCTCGCCCAGCGCCAGCATCTTCGCCGGCGTGTTCGCCACAGCGTAGAGCTTGCGGGTGGCCTTGTTCACCGAGACATCGGTTGCCTGCGCCGAGAGCAGCACGGCGATCAGCAATTCGAAGGGCGACGTGTACTCAAGCTCCGTTGTCGGATGCGGATTGAGTTGTTGCAGCGTCTCGAACAGGGCACGGCGTTTGGCGTCGTTCATGGCGGGTGGCGCGTGGGTGGGGCGTCAGTCTTGTTGTCGTGGGACGGATCGCGTGGCGGTCCGTCTAGGCATCCCCGGAAGGGGTATCCGCCTCCGGGGCAGCGGCATCCTGATGCTCGGCGAGACCCAGACGCTTGCGGCGTGCTTCGGCCTCGTCGATCTGTGCCTGTACGGCGGCAGAGACATTTTCCGTATTCTTCGGCCCGCGCCCCTCGGCGGCCAGCGTGGCCTTCTTCTGCCGGGCGCGTTCCAATGCGGCCTGAATGATGGCCTGCTTTCGAGCTGCGGCGGCGGCAGCCTCGTCGACCATCGGTAACGAAGCCGGCGCCGTTGTGCTGCTGGATGAAACCGGCGATCCTGCGGCCGGCACGTCTGCGATCCGGGGGGTGTCGGGGGCTGCGCCGGTTGCCGAGGGCGCATCGGGTGCACGAGGTGCGACGCGCGCCGCGCGTGCCGCCAGTCGTGCTTCGCGTTGCGCCTTGTCCTTCGCGAGCCGCGCCTGGTGCGCCTCGAAATGGGCGCGGGCTTCGTCGGCCTGCGTCTGTGACCAGGCGTCCCAGCCGGTGCGCTCGCCAGTGACCGGCACCATGTCGATGCAGTCGACCGGGCAGGGCGGCACGCACAGGTCACAGCCGGTGCAGCGGTCTTCTATGACCGTGTGCATCAACTTGGCGGCACCGACGATGGCGTCGACCGGGCAGGCTTGCAGGCAGAGCGTGCAGCCGATACACAGCGATTCGTCGATGACGGCGCGTGGACGCGGGCGTGCTGCGCCGTTCTCCGGATTGAGCGGAATCACGGGGCGGCCGAGTAGTTTGGCGAGACGCTCGACGCCCTCGGCACCGCCCGGCGGGCACTGGTTATAGCTGGCTTGCCCGCTGGCGATGGCGTCGGCATACGGACGGCAACCGGCGTAACCGCACTTGGTGCACTGCGTCTGGGGCAATAGGGCATCGATGCGCTGCGCGAGCGCGCTGACTTCGGACACGTCTTATGTGGGGGATTCAGCGGAAAGTCGAATTATCCTGCATTTTGCGGAAACACTGAAACCGTTGTGCCATAATTCCGCCCGTTGAGAACGACCGTCCGATCATGACAACACCAGAAACCAAGATCAAACGGGACCCCGAACGCACCCGGCAGCGCATTCTCGCCGCTGCGATCGAGGAGTTTGCCGAACGTGGTTCGAGCGGTGCGCGCGTGGATAGCATTGCACGCCGAGCAGATATCAATGAACGCATGCTGTATTACTACTTCGGCAATAAGGACCAGCTCTATCTGGCCGTGCTCGAAGAGGTCTATGGCGAATTCAATCGCGCGGAACACGCGCTGAAGCTGGACGTTCTCGCTCCGCTCGATGCGGTGGCCGAACTGGCCCATTTCGTTTGGGATTATTACGCCGAGCATCCGGAACTGATTCAGCTCATCAACAACGAAAATCTGCACGAAGCGAAGTCGATGCGTCAGTCGACGGAGATTCGCCAGCAGGTCTCGCCGATTGTCGAGTTGCTTGCGCAGACGCTCAAGCGCGGCGAAGCCAGCGGCGAAATCCGTGTGGGCGTCGATCCGGTGGATCTGTACGTGACGATCTCGGCAATGGGTTATTACGTGATGTCCAACCGTCACACGCTATCCATTGTGATGGGGCGCGACGTGATGGCCGCCGATTCGCGCAAGACGTATTCGGCTTTCAATACGCAAATGCTGCTGGATTCGCTGCGTACGCGCTAAACGCACAGCCGCGACCTACGTCGACTGTACGACCTGTCAAAAACAAAACCGCCGCGTGGGCCTGAGCCCTCGCGGCGGTTTTGGTATGGCACGCCGGAAAAGCGAATACTGTTCAGGCGTGCTTGGCGATGAAATCGCGGATCTGCGGATAGATCACGTTGCGCCAGCGGCTGCCGGAGAAGATCCCGTAATGCCCGCACGACGGCGCGGTGAAGTGCAACCGGCGCTTGGCAGGAATGCCGGTACACAGATCGTGTGCAGCCTGCGTCTGGCCACTGCCCGAAATGTCGTCCAGTTCGCCTTCGATGGTGAAAAGCGCGGTCGTCTTGATGTCCTGCGGACGCACACGCTGGCCGGCCACGTCCCAGGTGCCGCGCGCGAGGCTGAAATCCTGGAACACCGTTTTGATCGTGTCGAGGTAATACTCGGCCGCCATATCGAGCACAGCGTTGTACTCGTCGTAGAAACGGCGGTGCGAGTCGGCATCGTCGTTGTCACCGCGCATCAGATCGAGATAGAAGTCCCAGTGCGACTTCAGATGGCGATCCGGATTCATGGCAACGAACCCTGCGTGCTGAAGGAAGCCCGGATAGACCAGTCGACCCGAGCCCGGATAGTTGGCCGGCACCGGATGGATTACGTGGTTTTCGAACCACTCGTAGGACTTGTTCGTCGCGAGCGAGTTGACCGACGTGGGGCTCTTTCGTGCATCGATCGGGCCGCCCATCATCGTCATGGTCTTGGGCGTCTTTTCGCCATTCGACGCCATGAGCGAGATTGCGCCGAGCACCGGCACCGTTGGCTGACACACCGAGATCACGTGCAGGTTTTCCGCGCCGATGTGGCGAATGAAGTCCTGGATGTACGCGACGTAGTCGTCGAGATGAAACTCGCCGTCTTCCATCGGCACCATGCGGGCATCGACCCAGTCGGTGATGTAGACCTTGTGATCCTTGAGCAGCGTCGTGACCGTGTCGCGAAGCAGCGTGGCGTGGTGCCCCGAGAGCGGTGCGACCACCAGCACGACCGGATCGTCCTTGAGTTGCCCCACGGCGCTCGCGTCGTCTGCGTAGCGCTTGAATCGCAGCAAACGGCAGAACGGTTTCTCCATCGCCGTCATTTCCACGACGGGGATGTTGTGACCGTCGACCTCAACGGCCTTGATATTGAACTCAGGTTTTTCGTAGTCCTTGCCGAGCCGGTAGAGCAATTCGTAACCGGCGGCAATGCGGGGCGCGCCCGGCATCATGGCAAGCAGGCTGCCCGGGTTGACGAAAGTCGTCGCCGCTGCCTTTGCCCACGTGGTGAGGGGATTCAGCCACGCGCGGTTGTACTCATGAATCTGATACAGCATGTTATGTGCCCTGGGGCGGATGATGAGGGAATTATGCAACCGTTTATCGCGGCGGTGCAACGCAGCATAACCCTGATATATGGCATTTCCGCATCAGATCGATAGTTTTAGCTTATTCCGGCGATTGTTATTAACTATCGTTGCTGCGTTGCAACAATTCGAGCGCAAAAAAAGCCCGCCGGAGGGGCGGGCTTTTTCAGCGTTGACGCCAGCGGCGATCAGCGAAGCACTTTGGCGATGGCCGCAGCGACGACGTCGATGTTCTTGTCGTTGAGCGCGGCCACACAGATACGGCCGGTGCTCACGGCGTAGATGCCGAATTCTTCGCGCAGACGCTCGACCTGATCGGCCGTGAGGCCCGAGTACGAGAACATGCCGCGTTGCTTGATCACGAACGAGAAGTCGCGTTCCACGCCGTGGGCGCGCAGCTTCTCGACCAGTGCCAAACGCATGGCGCGGATGCGCTCACGCATTTCGGCCAGTTCCTCTTCCCACAGGGCGCGCAGTTCGGCGTTGCCCAGCACGGCGGCGACGACCGAGCCGCCATGCGTCGGCGGGTTCGAGTAGTTGGTGCGAATCACGCGCTTGAGTTGCGAGAGCACGCGGGTCGATTCGTCCTTGCTGCTCGTCACGATGGACAGGGCGCCGACGCGCTCGCCATACAGCGAGAACGACTTGGAGAACGAGCTGGACACGAAGAAGTTCAGGCCGGCGGCGGCGAACAGGCGCACCACGGCCGCGTCAGCGTCGATGCCGTCACCGAAACCCTGGTAAGCGATGTCGAGGAACGGCACCAGCTTGCGGGCCTTCACGACTTCCACGACCTGCGCCCACTGATCCATCGTGAGGTCAACGCCGGTCGGGTTGTGGCAGCACGCGTGCAGGACGACGATGGTGCCTTCCGGTTCCTTGCCAAGCATGTCGAGCATGCCCGGCAGGTTCACGCCGTGCGATTCGGCGTCGTAGTACGGGTACGAGACGACGTTGAAGCCGGCTTGCGTGAACAGGGCGCGGTGGTTTTCCCAGCTCGGGTCGCTGATCGCGACGGTGGCGTTCGGGTTGAGTTGCTTCAGAAAGTCGGCGCCAATCTTCAGGGCGCCGGTGCCGCCCAGTGCCTGAGCGGTGATCACGCGGCCTTCGGCCAGCACGGGCGATTCCTTGCCGAACAGCATTTCCTGCACGGCCTTGTCGTAGGCAGCAATGCCTTCGATCGGCAGATAGCCACGCGGCAGACCGGCGGCCACGCGTTGTTCTTCCGCTGCCTTCACAGCCTTGAGCAGGGGCAGTTTGCCTTCCGCATTGAAATACACGCCGACGCCCAGATTCACTTTTTCGGTGCGGTGATCGGCGTTATAGGCTTCGTTCAGACCAAGGATGGGGTCGCGCGGGGCGAGTTCGACAGCGGAAAAGAGAGTCATTTCGACGGCTCGAGGCAGGTAGTAGGAAAATGCAGCGGGTCGGCTGCAACTGACGCAGGATCGGCCCAACGAAGCATTTTAGCGAAGATTGCCCGCGCTTGTGGGAAACACCGCCTCGCAAAACGCGAATTCGTGCCATTTCGGCACGAAAACTGCCACGTATTGCCAGAATTTGACGAAATTTCAGCGAGCTGTGCCGCACAGAATCGTTGCTGCCGGTTCGCCATGCCGCCGATGGTCAGGCGGTCACCCATCGGACTCAGGGAATCGTCCGACGCGCTAGAATGCCAGATTACGTCTCTCGCGCTCGCACCTGCCATGACCCCTGCGGCTGAACACGTCCTGGACGAAAGCAAGTTCCTGACGTTCCCGGATTCGCCTTACCAGCTCTACTGCCCATTCCCTGCCGCCGGCGACCAGCCCGCCGCCATTGCGCAGTTGACCGAGGGGGTGGAAGACGGGCTTGCGTTCCAGACCTTGCTCGGCGTAACCGGGTCGGGCAAGACGTTCACGATGGCAAATGTCATCGCGCGGCTTGGCCGCCCGGCCATTGTCTTCGCCCCCAACAAGACGCTCGCCGCCCAGCTCTATTCGGAGTTCCGCGAATTCTTCCCGCGTAATGCGGTGGAGTACTTCGTGTCGTACTACGACTATTACCAGCCGGAAGCGTATGTGCCGCAGCGCGATCTGTTCATCGAGAAGGATTCGTCCGTCAACGAACACATCGAGCAGATGCGCCTCTCGGCAACGAAGAGCCTGCTCGAACGCCGCGACGTGGTGATCGTCGCCACCGTCTCCGCCATCTACGGTATCGGTAATCCGAACGAATACCACCAGATGATTTTGACGTTGCGCCAGGGCGACAAGATGGGGCAGCGCGATATCATCGCGCGCCTGATCGCGATGCAATACAGCCGTAACGAGACGGATTTTGGACGAGGTACCTTCCGCGTTCGCGGCGACACCATCGATATCTTCCCGGCAGAGCACGCCGAACTCGCGTTGCGCGTGGAGTTGTTCGACGACGAAGTCGACACGCTGCAACTCTTCGATCCGCTCACGGGGCGCGTGCGTCAGAAGGTGCCGCGATTTACGGTGTATCCGTCCTCACATTACGTAACCCCGCGAGATACGGTGTTGCGCGCCATCGAGACGATCAAGGACGAATTGCGCGACCGGCTCGATTTCTTCTACAAAGAAGGCAAGCTGGTCGAGGCGCAGCGTCTGGAGCAGCGCACCCGATTCGATCTGGAAATGTTGCAGGAGCTGGGCTTCTGCAAGGGCATCGAGAACTACTCGCGGCATTTGTCCGGCGCAGCGCCGGGAGAGCCGCCGCCTACCCTCGTCGACTATCTGCCGCCCGACGCGCTAATGTTCCTCGACGAGTCGCACGTGCTGATCGGTCAGTTCAACGGCATGTACAACGGCGACCGGGCGCGCAAGGAGAACCTTGTGAACTACGGCTTCCGTCTGCCGTCGGCTTTGGATAACCGGCCGCTCAAGTTCGCCGAGTACGAACGCAAGATGCGTCAGGCCATCTTCGTCTCTGCCACCCCTGCGGATTACGAGGCGAAGCGTACGGGCCAGGTGGTGGAACAGGTGGTGCGGCCGACCGGGCTGATCGACCCGGTCATCGACGTTCGCCCGGCACGTACGCAGGTAGACGACGTGCTCTCGGAAATCAACAAACGTGTGGCGGTGGGAGAGCGTGTGCTTGTCACCACGCTCACGAAGCGCATGGCGGAGCAGCTCACCGACTATTTGTCCGATAACGGTGTGAAGGTCCGCTATCTGCACAGCGATATCGATACCGTAGAACGCGTAGAGATCATCCGCGATTTGCGCTTGGGCGCATTCGACGTACTCGTCGGGATCAACTTGCTGCGTGAGGGGTTGGATATTCCGGAAGTGTCGCTTGTGGCAATTCTCGACGCGGACAAGGAAGGTTTCCTGCGTTCCGAGCGGTCATTGATTCAGACGATCGGGCGGGCGGCGCGTAACGTCAACGGGACGGCCATTCTCTACGGCGACAAGATGACCGACTCGATGGCGCGCGCGATCGGCGAAACGGAACGTCGCCGCGCGAAGCAGATGGCGCATAACGAGGCGCACGGCATTGTTCCGCAAGGGGTCAAGAAGCGCATCAAGGACATCATCGACGGGGTCTACGATCCGCAGGACGCCAAGGCGGAACTGGCTGAAGCGAAGGAGCAGGCGCACTACCAGGACATGTCGGAAAAGCAACTGGCGCGCGAGATCAAGAAGCTCGAGAAGCAGATGCAAGAGCATGCGCGCAATCTGGAGTTCGAGAAAGCTGCGAAGGTGCGCGACCAGTTGCTGCATGTCAAGGCGCTGGTGTTCGGCACCGATGGCGCGAGCGAGGCAGAACTGGGGCCGAAACTCTGATGGCCGTTCGTCTTCCGATCGGCCGTGAACCAGAAGAGGTCGTCGGGGCGTCAGGAGCGACGGCATTTCTACAGCGCTGACTATAGCGCTGACGTTTGCGCGCAGGCGTTGGCCGGTCGCGTCATAAGCATTCCATAAGCGATTCGTTCCCATCGCGCCGGTGGCCGATTAGTCTGGATGGCACTGTCACCCTCGACGGACTTGCCATGTCTGCACAATTCTCTGCCCCTCGCCGCCGCCTGCTCACGACGGGTGCTGCCGCGCTGGCCTGCGCGCTTGCCGCGCCGGCGGTGTTGGCGCAATCGGGCGCAACCAGCGCAACCAGCGCAGCCGGGGGCGGGCGGGTGCTGCGAATTGGCCATCAAAAGGGCTTGCTGACGCTGCTCAAGGGGCGCGGCACGCTTGAGCGGCGGCTGGCTGCGCTTGGCGTGCATGTGACATGGACCGAATTCCCCTCGGGCCCGCCGCAGCTCGAAGCCCTCAACGTGGGTTCCATCGATTTTGGCGACGTGGGCGAAGCACCGCCGGTGTTTGCGCTCGCCGCCGGTGCGCCGTTCGTCTATTACGGGCAAAGCGTGCAGCGCCCCAGGAGCGAGGGGTTGCTCGTGCCGAAGGGATCGGCGATTGCATCGTTCGCGCAGCTCAGGGGCAAACGGGTGGCGTTCACGAAGGGTTCGAATACGCACTATCTGTATGTGCGCCTGTTGCAACAGGCGGGACTCAAGCCGCAGGACATTACGCCGGTGTTCCTGCAACCTGCCGATGCGCGTGCCGCGTTCGAGCGCGGCTCGGTCGACGCGTGGCTGGTGTGGGACCCGTTTCTCGCCGTCGCGCAGAAGTCGCTCGATGCACGCCTCGTGACCGACGGCACAGGCCTCGTCGGCAATCGCTTGTATTTCTTCACGTCACGAACCTATGTGCAGCACAACGAAGACGTGCTGCGTGCGGTCATTGAGGAACTCAACACCGTCGACAAGTGGGTTGAGGCCAATCGTGCGGACGCTGCTTCCGAGTACGCCCAATTGTGGGGGGTACCGCGCGACGCCGTCGAATTGGTACTGTCGCGTCAGCGCTTCGGCATCGAACGCATCACGCGTGCCACGCTGGCTGAGCAGCAGCAAATCGCCGACGCATTCCTTGAACTCAATTTGCTGCCCCGGCGCATTGACGTCGTGCAAGCGGCGCCACCTTCGCTGGGTTGAGCGCGGCACGGCAGACGTTTTCTGAGAAGTCTTGCGTTCAACCTGCCGCGTGGGGACTAATGAGACAATCGTGAGCGTTCGATACGGTGCTGCAAGTCACCGATCGGATCGGACCCTGTGAGAGGCTTGTTCCTGTCTCGTGGGGTGGTTTTCCGGATTGTCACGTTGATTTCCATGAGAAAAACCTCCGTCTTGTTCGTCTGCATGGGCAATATCTGTCGTTCGCCCAGCGCGGACGGCATTTTTCGTCACCGTCTGGCCCAGAGCGGGCTGGCCGACGTGGTCGCCGTGGATTCGGCGGGCACGCAAAGCTATCACATCGGCCACGCGCCCGACGCCCGCACGCAAGCGGCGGCGCTGCGGCGCGGGTACGATTTGAGCGAACTGCGCGCTCGACGCGTCGAGTCTGCCGACTTCGAGCGCTTCGAATGGATCGTGGCGATGGACGACGCCAATGTCGCCGAGCTCGTGGCGCGCTGTCCGGCCGAGTTTCGCCACAGGATTGTGCGGCTGATGGACTTTGCAACGCGTCACGACGCTACCGAAGTGCCCGATCCGTATTACGGCGGTGCGCAAGGTTTCGAGACCGTGCTCGATTACATAGAAGACGGCCTCGACGGCCTGCTCGCACGACTGGAAAAAGACGCCTGAAGCAGGCGTCCGCACGTGTCACGCGCGGCCGGGCATCTTTCGCGACAAGCACCGTTGGGGCTATCATTCGCCCCAACGCCGGTGCAGTTACGCCGGTTCGGCGCTCCCCCCGGTCTTGCCTCACCCCGCCTGTTTCTCTTCACCCGCTTTCCAATCGATGCTCAATTCGCTCACTTCGTACTGGCGTAAATGGCGCGCCTCGCGTCACGCCGGCCATCAACTCGACGAACTGCTCGCGCACGCCGATCCGTCGGCCTCGCTGGGCGTACGTAACCAATGGTTGATCGAACTGGCGCATTGGGTGCAAAAGCGTGGCGCACTCGTCAACGAGGTGCGCGAAGCGGGCGAGGCGGCCCGCTATCGTCCGCACACCCGTTTGCGCTATCTGCTGCAGATGCTTGAGCGCAATCCTGCTTGGCGTCTGCCTGTTGCGCGTACGTTGCGCAGTGTCATCAACGAGAGCGATGCGATCTCGCTGCTGTGCGACACGGGTATGCCGGTTCGCCCGGGGTTCTGGGGGGCGCTGGTCGAGCGCATCGAGAAAGCGTTGATTCCGCCGCCGCCGACGCGGCGCGATCTCTCCGCGTTATGCTCGCTCATGTTCCCCGACGGCGACGCGGCCGATTGGATCGCCGCCATGCCGCCCGAACTGCTGACCGATCTCATCGCGCTGCTGCATTACGGCGAAGCAGAAGATGACGACGCCGACTGGAATCCGTTCGCCGAAGATCTGCTGGCTGCCATGCATCATCTTGTCGACCAGATTGCGTCGACCGGCCTGTCGCAGGCGGTGCGTTCGCGTTTGCCGTATCCGCGCGTGACCGAATCGCCGTTCTACCGGCTGGGACGCGCCATGCAGGAACTCGAGGAGGCGGGGCAGGATTTTGCCCGCGGCGCGCCGCCGTCGCAGAACTTCGTGCAGCGCATCAATGTGTTTCGTGCGCTGCTCGACGATTGTGGCCACGCTGCGCGTCAGGTGTACGCGCACCTCGACGAGAACGGCGTAAGCGTGGACATTGTGTTTCAGGTGGAGCGGGCCAAGTCGCGCGTGCGCCGCCTCGAGCGGCTGCTGGAGGCGTGGCTGACACAGGGCGACGACGACCGTGCCACGGCGCGCGTGCGACTGTTCGCCGATCTGGTGCGAGCGAATCAGGCGAGCCAGAGCGTGGGCGAACTGGCGCGCACCTCGTTCGGGCTGCTGGCGCGCAAGGTGGTGGAGCGCAGCGCGGAGACGGGCGAGCACTATATCGCCCGTAATCGCAGCGAATACTTCACGATGCTGAAGATGGCCTGCGGCGGCGGCCTCGTGACGGTAGTGACCGTCTACGTCAAGTTCCTGATCGTCAGTGCGCATCTGCCGAACGTGGTGGAAGGCTTTCTCGCGGGCGCCAACTACGCGATTTGCTTCCTGTTCATGCATTTCTGTCACTTCACGCTGGCGACCAAGCAACCCGCCATGACCGCGCCTGCCATTGCCAGCAAGCTCGACGACGTGGATACGCCCGCGGGCATGGACGCTTTCGTCGGTGAGGTGATCGCTCTTGTACGCACGCAAGCGGCGGCTATCTTCGGCAATCTGGCGATGGTATTTCCGTTCTGCTTGCTAGTGCAATGGGCGGCCTCGGCGGTGCTCGGTATGAATACGATTTCGCCCGAGAAGGCCCACGCCACGCTCAATTCGTTCTCGATTCTTGGCGTGACGCCGCTCTTTGCTATCTTGACCGGGGTGTTGTTGTGGTTCTCGAGTCTGATATCCGGCTGGGCGGACAATTGGTTTGCGCTGCATGGCATTGGGGATGTGCTGGCCTATAACCGTCGCCTGCGCTTTGTCTTTGGTCGCAGCGGGGCGGCCCGTCTGGCGGACTGGTGCCGTCGCCACATCGCCCCGGTGCTTGGCAACCTGACGCTCGGCTTCATGCTGGGGCTGGTGCCCGCAGTGCTCACGGCGTTTGCGTTGCCTTTCGAGGTGCGTCACGTAACGCTCTCCACAGGCTCGATCGCGACGTCCATCGGCGTACTGGGCATGCCGGTGCTGCGTGATCCGGCCCTTTGGCTTGCGGTGGCCGGTGTCGGATCGATGGGCCTGCTCAACGTCGGCGTCAGTTTTGCGTTAGCATTCCACATGGCGCTTCGATCGCGTCCACTACGATTGGGCGACCGTCGGCAAATCCATCGCGCCATCTGGCGCGCCGTGCTGCGCAACCCTCTGGTGCTGCTGTTTCCTCTGCGTTCCCCGCCGATGGAAGCTCGTCCCGAAAAATAAGAAATTTCTCAAACGGACGAGGGAACTTCCGCAAAAAATGGGCCAGAAGTACTTGACTAAATTCGTAGGGAATTTATACTTGACGAAAATAGTCGAGATTAATCCCCTGCATCATCATGAGACTTACCACGAAAGGCCGTTTCGCCGTTACGGCGATGATCGACCTGGCCCTGCGCCAGGACGCGGGTCCCGTGACGCTTGCGGGCATTAGTCAGCGTCAGCGGATTTCCCTGTCTTATCTGGAACAGCTGTTCGGTAAGCTGCGCCGCCACGAAATCGTGGAGAGCGTGCGCGGCCCGGGGGGCGGTTACAGTCTTGCGCGTCGAGCGGAAGAGGTGACGGTCGCTGACATCATCATTGCGGTCGACGAGCCGCTTGACGCCACCCAGTGCGGCAGCAAGGGCAACTGCGAGAAAGGCCAGGACGGCCATCGCGGCCATTGCATGACGCACGAGCTGTGGGCGACGCTCAACCAGAAGATGGTCGAGTATCTCGATTCGGTTTCGCTGCGCGACCTCGTCGAGCAGCAGCGTAGCAAGCAGGCCCAGCAGGCCGTCCTGCGCGATACCCGCGAGTCTGGCGCCAGCAGCCAGACCATCGCTACGCGCATCCCCAATTCGGTCTTCGATATGGCCCGTTCATAACAGGCGCCACGGCACGATCCTGGAGCACCCCATGAAAAACGACACCCTCAACCTCCCCATCTACATGGACTACAGCGCCACGACGCCGATTGACCCGCGCGTCGTGGACAAGATGTTGCCGTACCTGCGCGAGCAGTTTGGTAACCCGGCGTCGCGCAGCCACTCGTTCGGCTGGGCTGCCGAGCAAGCGGTGGAAGAGGCGCGCGAGGAAGTGGCCAAGCTGGTGAACGCCGATCCGCGCGAGATTGTGTGGACATCGGGCGCCACCGAGTCGAACAACCTCGCCCTCAAGGGCGCCGCTCACTTCTACCAGGGTAAGGGCAAGCACCTCATCACGGTGAAGACTGAGCACAAGGCGGTGCTCGACACGATGCGCGAGCTTGAGCGTGAAGGCTTCGAAGTCACGTACCTGGATGTGAAGGACGACGGTTTGCTCGATCTGGAAGTGTTCAAGGCAGCGTTGCGCCCGGACACGATCCTCGTTTCGGTCATGGCGGTGAACAACGAAATCGGCGTGATTCAGGATATCGCAACGATTGGCGAGATCTGCCGTGAGAAGGGCATCATTTTCCACGTCGACGCCGCACAGGCGACCGGGAAAATGCCGATCGATCTGAACACGCTGAAGGTCGACCTGATGTCGTTCTCGGCACACAAGACGTATGGCCCGAAGGGTATTGGCGCACTGTACGTGCGTCGTAAGCCGCGCGTGCGTATCGAGGCACAGATTCATGGCGGCGGTCACGAACGCGGCATGCGTTCGGGCACGCTGGCCACGCACCAGATCGTCGGCATGGGCGAGGCGTTCCGTCTTGCGCGTGAAGAAATGGCAGCGGAGAACGAGCGCGTGCGTATGTTGCGCGACCGTCTGCTGCGCGGTCTGACGGAAATGGAAGAGGTGTATGTGAACGGCGACATGGAGCACCGTGTGCCGCATAACCTGAACATCAGCTTCAATTTTGTCGAAGGCGAATCGCTGATCATGGCGATCAAGGATGTCGCGGTGTCGTCGGGTTCGGCGTGCACGTCGGCCTCGCTGGAGCCTTCGTACGTATTGCGGGCGCTGGGTCGTAACGACGAACTGGCGCATAGCTCGATTCGCTTCACGGTGGGGCGTTTTACGACGGAGCAGGAAGTCGATTACGTGATCGAACTGCTCAAGGGCAAGATCGGCAAGCTGCGCGATCTGTCGCCGCTGTGGGAAATGTACAAGGACGGGGTCGATCTGAATTCGATCCAGTGGGCCGCACACTGAGCATTCAAGGAGTTAGCCATGTCGTACAGCAAGGAAGTTCTGGATCACTACGAAAACCCGCGTAACGTTGGCTCGTTCGAAAAGGGCGATGACGCCGTCGGTACCGGTATGGTCGGCGCCCCGGCTTGCGGTGACGTGATGAAGCTGCAGATTCGTGTGAACGAAGCCGGCGTGATCGAAGACGCCAAGTTCAAGACCTACGGCTGCGGTTCGGCGATCGCTTCGTCGTCGCTCGTGACCGAGTGGGTCAAGGGCAAGACGCTGGATCAGGCGCTCGACATCAAGAACACGCAGATCGCGCAAGAACTGGCGCTGCCGCCGGTGAAGATTCACTGCTCGATTCTGGCTGAAGACGCCATCAAGGCGGCTGTGGCCGATTACAAGCAGAAGCACGGCCAGTCGGCCGAGCCGGCAAAGGCCGCCTGAGCGGCGCGACGGATAAAGGAATCAGGCAAGATGGCCATTACATTGACCGAGAAGGCCGCGCAGCACGTTTCGCGTTATCTGACGCGGCGCGGCAAGGGCGTGGGCCTGCGGCTGGGCGTGAAGACGACCGGTTGCTCGGGCCTGGCCTACAAGCTGGAATACGCCGACGACGTTGCGGGTGAAGACACGGTCTTCGAGAGCCATGGTGTCAAGGTGATCGTCGACCCGAAGAGTCTGCCGTACATCGACGGCACCGAGCTGGACTTCGCTCGCGAAGGCCTGAACGAAGGATTCCGCTTCAACAATCCGAACGTCAAGGATGAGTGCGGCTGCGGCGAGTCCTTCCGCGTCTGACACCGCGCCGTTGCGCGAGATCGCCGGTTTTCGGCTAGACGACGAAAACCAGTGGGTCGCGCGACTGGTGTGCGGGCATGGGCAACATGTCCGGCATCTTCCCCCGTGGCAGATCCGGACATGGACGCAAACCCCCGCAGGCCGTGACGCGATGCTCGGCACCCGCCTGCCTTGCCGCAAGTGCGAGCGAGGCGAGCCGCCGGACGCATGAGGTGCATTGGCACGCCGGCACTTCAGACACCGTTTGCGATGCAGTGTGATCGCGCCTGACGCGCCCGGTGAGGGCAAACGGGGCGAGCTTGCCGGACGGTGAGTAGCAGCGTAGGCAGCAAGGCGGCGCGAGCCGCTTTTTTTACGGGCCGAAGGCGGGCCGGGGCGGGCGAAAGCACGCGATGAGCTATCGCATCGACGTCCGTAACGAATAAAGAGTGCGATGAGTGCGTTGACTGACAACTATTTCACGCTGTTCGATCTGCCGCAGCGCTTTGCGCTCGATATCGAGGCGCTAGAAGCGGCTTATCGTGCGGTGCAATCGCGTGTGCATCCGGATCGATTCGCGAGCGCGAGCGACGCCGAACGGCGCGTGGCCATGCAATGGGCCGCGCAAGCGAACGCCGCCTATCGCACGTTGCGCGACCCGCTGCAACGCGCGACGTATCTGCTCACGCTGCAAGGCATCGATGTGGGCGCGGAGAACAACACCGCGATGGCCCCCGATTTCCTGATGCAGCAGATGGAGTGGCGCGAAGCGATCGACGATGCAGTCGCGGCACGTAATATCAACGCGCTCGAGGCACTTGCCCGATCCTTGCGCGACGACCGTCGCGTGCGGCTCACCAAACTTGGCGACTGGCTCGATAGCGGCGCTTGGCAGCCG
The DNA here is from genome assembly GCF_001465595.2 of Pandoraea apista. Classification (NCBI taxonomy): domain Bacteria; kingdom Pseudomonadati; phylum Pseudomonadota; class Betaproteobacteria; order Burkholderiales; family Burkholderiaceae; genus Pandoraea; species Pandoraea apista. The sequence continues at coordinate 2,190,069 of NZ_CP013481.2, forward strand.
TCGGCGGAAGCCGTGCGGCAACTGATGTTCATTGCGCGCGCGGAAGAGGATATCGCGCAGCGCATCGAAATGCTGGAAAACGCGTGACGGCCCGGTGCGGCGCCGCCACATGTCATTGAGAACTGCTTGAGAACAGGGCGCGCGCGCCAGCGCGTCGCCCGCATTGCAAAGTCATGGCCCTTCTGCAAATTTCCGAACCCGGCATGTCCCCCGCGCCGCACCAGCGGCGACTCGCCGTGGGCATCGACCTGGGCACGACGCATTCGCTCGTGGCCTCCGTGCGCAGCGGTGTGGCCGAAGTCCTCCCCGACGAACAGGGCCGCGTGCTGTTGCCGTCCGTTGTGCGTTATCTGGGCGGCCCCCGCACGCAGATCGGTTACGACGCCAAGGCGGCGGCGGCTACCGACCCGCGTAACACCATCGTCTCCGTTAAGCGCTTCATGGGCCGCGGGCTGGCCGATGTCGCTCACGCCGACAACGCGCCGTACGATTTCGTCGATGCACCCGGCATGGTGCAGATGAACACCGCCGGCGGCGTGAAGAGCCCGGTGGAGGTGTCTGCCGAAATTCTGGCCACGTTGCGTCAGCGCGCGGAAGATACGCTCGGCGACGATCTGGTGGGCGCGGTGATTACCGTGCCCGCGTATTTCGACGACGCTCAGCGTCAGGCGACCAAGGACGCTGCGCGTCTGGCCGGTCTGAACGTGCTGCGCCTGCTCAACGAGCCGACGGCGGCGGCCATTGCGTACGGCCTCGATAACGGCGCGGAAGGTCTTTATGCCGTCTACGATCTGGGCGGCGGTACGTTCGATATTTCGATTCTTCGTCTGACGAAGGGCGTGTTCGAAGTGCTTGCGGCGGGTGGCGATTCCGCGCTCGGTGGCGACGACTTCGATCAGGTGATCTACCGCTGGGCGCTGGACGCCGCGGGGCTCGACGCGGCATCGCTCACGCCTGAAGACGTGCGCGGCCTGCTCGATCACGCGCGCACCGCGAAGGAAGCGTTGACCGACGCCGAACAAGCGCCGATCTCGCTCGCATTGTCCGGCGGGCGCACCGTTGCGCTGCAACTCACGCGCGAGCAATTCACGGCGCTGGGCGCACCGCTCGTGCAACGCACGATCGGCCCGATGCGCAAGGCGTTGCGCGATGCAGGAATGGGGCAGGAAGACGTGAAGGGCGTCGTCCTTGTGGGCGGCGCGACGCGCATGCCGCAAGTGCGCGAGGCCGTGGCGAACTTCTTCGGTCGCGAGCCGCTGGTCGATCTCGATCCGGATCAGGTCGTGGCGCTCGGCGCCGCCGTGCAAGCCAACCTGCTGGCGGGCAATCAGGCGGAAGGGGAAGACTGGCTGCTGCTCGACGTCATTCCGCTCTCGCTCGGTGTCGAGACGATGGGGGGCCTTGTCGAAAAGATCATTCCCCGTAACGCGACCATTCCGGTAGCCCGCGCACAGGAATTCACCACCTTCAAGGACGGCCAGACGGCGATGGCCATTCATGTGCTGCAAGGTGAGCGGGAACTGGCATCCGATTGCCGCTCGCTGGCCCGCTTCGAGTTGCGCGGCATCCCGCCGATGACGGCAGGTGCGGCACGTATTCGCGTGACGTATCAGGTGGACGCCGACGGTCTGCTGTCCGTCTCCGCACAAGAAATGCACTCGGGGGTGGCCGCGTCTATCGAGGTCAAACCGTCGTACGGTCTGGCAGACGACGACATTTCACGCATGCTTCAGGACAGCTTCGGCTCGGCCGAGCAGGACATGCGGGCCCGCGCACTGCGCGAGCAACAGGTGGAAGCCGAGCGCCTGCTGGTGGCGATCGACAGCGCCCTGCATGCCGACCCGGAATTGCTCGACGCCGACGAGCGCGCAAAGATCGACGGCCTGCTGGCCGATTTGCGCCAGAAGGCTTCCGGCGACGATCAGACCGCGATCAAGGCGGCGACCGAAACGCTCTCGCACGCGACGGACGAGTTTGCCGCACGCCGCATGGACAAGAGTATCCGCGCAGCGCTGGCCGGCCGGCGCGTGGCGGACATCGACAAACTGTAAGACACACACGGAAACCGAAAGCCATGCCTCAAATCGTTGTATTGCCTCACGTCGAGCTGTGCCCCGAGGGCGCCGTGCTGGATGTTCCGACGGGCACTTCCGTGTGCAGAGCGTTATTGGATAACGGCATCGAGATCGAGCATGCGTGCGAATTGTCGTGCGCATGCACTACGTGCCACGTGATCGTGCGCGAGGGCTTCGAGTCGCTGGAGCCGGCGGAAGACGAGGAAGAAGATCTGCTCGACAAGGCGTGGGGCCTGGAGCCGACGTCGCGGCTGTCGTGTCAGACCTTGGTGCCTGCCGATACGGATCTGGTCGTTGAGATTCCGAAGTACACGATCAACCACGCCAAGGAAAACCATTGAGCAACGCCACCGGCGTTGTGGTGACAAGTCAGGAGAAAAGGAGCCTGCCCCATGAAATGGACTGACATTCAGGACATCGCGATTGCGCTCACCGAAGCCCATCCCGATGTCGACCCGCAGTACGTTCGCTTCACCGACCTGCACAAGTGGGTCATGGCGCTCGACGGTTTCGACGATTCGCCGGACCGTGCCGGCGAAAAGGTGCTGGAAGCCATTCAGATGGCGTGGATCGACGAAGTCTGACGATTGCGTATCGCGCGGATATCGCGTTGATCGATGCCAAGAGGAGGAACCTTCTTCGTGTCTTGGCAACGGTGCAGGCAAAACAAAAGCCGCTCGAAAGAGCGGCTTTTGTACTTTCTGCGGTGCCCGTCACGGCGAATGCAGGGATGACAGCGGCTGGCACCCAACCCCCCAATCATCCGGCTCGCACCAACCCGTTGTTCTCAAGACGTACGCGGTCTCCCGGCTGCACGCCAGGTGCCGATTGATACGTCCAGTAGCGTGTCTTGCCCGTGTCCATGCGGACATACACGCGATAGACGGTCTCGGAGCGGACGCGCTTTTCGACTTCGTTGCCCGCCAGACCACCGCCCAGCGCGCCCACTACGGTCATTGCAGTACGGCCGTTACCTGCGCCGAACTGATTACCCAGCAGACCACCGGCGACCGCTCCACCGACGGCGCCAAGACCCGAGGCGCTACCCTGCGTGCGGATCGGCTCGACCGACTGCACGGTGCCGCACGTCGAGCAGGTCGCTGCCTTCTGCTGCGAGGGCGCGGCCGAGGTTTGTGCATACGAAGGCTGCGGGGCAGGGGCGCGCTGTACGGGCGCTTGCGGTGGCGCATATTGCGCTTGCTGCGGGGCTTGCTGCTGAGCCGGCTCACCTTGTTGCGAGACTTGCGACTGCCCCTGCGGGGATTGCAGCGACGACGACGATTGTTGCGTCGACGTCAATGCGTACTGCGAATTGTTGCCGGTCGGCGCGGGGCCGTCGGTGCTTTTGGCCACAGGCAGCACGCCCGTGATCGCGGCGACACCGAGCAGACTGACAACTACGATGCTGCCGGCGGCGGCAGCGATCAGCGGATGCATGCGACGCGGTTGCAGATCGTTATCCATATTGTTTTCTCCATCGTGCGGTTGGCGCGAACCCCTTTCTGCGTGCTGGCGTGCACGGGGGCTTCGCATGGGAAAAGTTTCCTTCACCGCAGGCGCGGCGTACGTTTCATTTTGTAACGCGATGTAAGATGTGCGTCGCAGCGACACCTTGCGCGCGTGCTGCAATGGCACGATAAATCCATGAAAAATATAGATATTTGATTTGTTTGGCCTCATTCCTCGCGCCATTCGCACGAGGGGGGCTTAACAAATGAAACAAGTCGTGCGGGAGGGCAGACGTGGGTCGTCGGGCAGGGTCATCCGTTGTGCCGCTGGCATCCGAGAGCGTTGGCTCAGGCCGCCCTGTCGTGTCGCGTGGCGTCGTCGTGGCGGCGAGCGTCGTCATGTTTGCCCAGTGGTTGGCGTTGGGCGCATGGGCCGTGAGCTGGTTGACGGGTCTCGCCACTGGCGTGCAAGGCATGCCGCCGCTGGGACACGACTTACGCGTTTTCTGGACCGTATCGTGGCTCACCCGTCATGTCGATGCGCTTGCGGCATTCGATCCCGCGACGTTCGTGCCCACTATGCTCCGGTTCTTTCCCGCCTATCCGGAGGCTGGATACTGGCTCTATCCGCCCACATTTCAATGGCTCATCCAGCCACTGTCGTGGGTCACCTATCCGTGGGCCTATGCGGTGTACGTGATCGTTAGCGTGACGGCATTCGCCGTGGCGGTGCGGGAGTGGCGGCGGCGGGCGCGTTGGCCCTGGGTTGTCGCGATGGCGTTTCCGGGGTTATGGGCCGCGTTACTCGCCGGTCAGAACTCAATCGTCACACTGCTGTTGATGACCGTAGCGCTTACCTATTCGGGCTCTCGGCCGCTGCTGGCGGGATTTTGCGGCGGGTTGCTGGTCATCAAGCCGCAACTGGCGATATTACTGCCGCTGTGGTGGCTTTGCGCGCGGCAATGGCGCGCTTTGGGGGCGATGGCCGTGAGCGGCGGTCTCTGTTGCGTGCTCTCGTTGGCCTGGTCGGGATGGCCATTGTGGGCCGCATTCTTCGCCGCCGTGTCGCAGTTCAATGCGGAGGTGGTGCAGCGCGGCGCAGGCGGCATCTGGCACGCGATGCCAACAGTGTTTGCGGCGGCGCGCCTGCACGGTGCGTCGTTGCCTGTTGCCTACGTGCTTTACGCCTTCGTGGCCAGCCTGTCGGTGTTGCTCTGCTCGTGGTTGTGGGTGAAGCGTGCGCCGCTGTCGTTGCGAGTTGCCGCCGGTATGATGGCAACGCTGCTGGTTCAACCCTATCTCCTGTATTACGAACTGGCGTGGCTGATCGTGCCGCTGATGTGTCTTTCGATGTTGCGCGACGCGGCACGCACGAGCGAAGGTCATGCTCCCGGTGTGCGACTCGCCGACGGACTGCTCGCCGCCATGTGGCTGCTGCCGCTGCAAGCCTATCTGGCGGTGCTCTGGATGCCGCTGGGGCAGTGGGGTGTCGTACTGTTGCCGTTGACGGTGCTACTGATCGCCGCGCATGCGCGGCGATGGTGGCGCGCGCATAATGGCACGCATTGCCTGTGAACGTCGTCTTTGTCGACTCGTCCAAACCTCATGATCGATACATTGCCCCCGCTGGATACACCGCTTGATGCTGCCGCCCATCTGCACGTCTACCCGTACGTAGTGTCACGTCCCTGGGTCGATGCGCACGATCCGGAGGGCGATGTCAGCGAGCCATTCTCCGATGATGTCTTCGTCACGCTCGTGCTCGATGGCCCGGGAGGACTACGCAGGCTGCAATCGCAGGATCTGCACGAGGCGGGTCTGACGTTCGAGGCGACGTTCGCACAGGCGGCGTCGAATCTTTCGCGGGCGTGGTCGGCGCGTCACTTCGAGTTCGGCATTGCGCGGCTGGACGACGGTACGCTCATCGGTGGCTGCCGTGGCAACTGGATGGCGCCTGCCGGTGGCCTGGTGCTGGGGAATCTCTACCAATCGATGGTCGAGCATTTCCAGGTGCCGGAGTTCGCTGCCGTGGCCGTCAACCGTACCTTTCTTCTCGCGTTTCCGACCGACGAGAAGACACTATCCTCGCTGGCACTGCGCCAATTGGTGGAGGAGGGGGCGAGCGGCGCGATCCTGCCCATTTCGCGTAGCTGGCTGCGACTTGATGGCGACTGGCCGTCCGCTTATCACGGTGAACCGGCATTTTAAGCCGGGTGTCAGGTCGCACACGGGGAGGCGACAAACGTGGGGCGTTGGCGTTTCTCGTCTGCTAGACGGCACAGTCCGCTGCTGTCACAGGAGAGAACACATGCTTGCCTCGGCCCCCATATTCGATGGGTCTTATCGTTGAGGGCAGTCGCCAGACGAAAAATGCCGCAGCCCTTGAAGGAACTGCGGCATTTTTGATTCTCTTGTGCCGTAAGGCACGAGGCGAGGCTACTCGCCTTGCACGCTGGGCTCAGTCTTCGCGGCGCAAGTGCGGGAAGAGCAGCACGTCGCGAATGTTCGGACTGTCGGTAAGCAGCATGATCAGACGGTCGATGCCGATACCGCAGCCGCCCGTCGGGGGCATGCCGTATTCGAGCGCACGAATGTAATCGGCGTCGTAGTACATGGCTTCTTCATCGCCAGCGTCTTTTTGCTCGACCTGTGCCTGAAAGCGCGCGGCCTGATCTTCGGGGTCGTTCAGTTCCGAGAAACCGTTTGCGATCTCGCGGCCCGTGATGAACAACTCGAAGCGCTCGGTGATGCCCGGCAGCGTGTCTGACGCGCGTGCCAGCGGCGAGACTTCCACCGGGTAATCGACGATGAAGGTCGGCTCCCACAGTTGGCTCTCTGCCGTCTCTTCGAACAGCGCCAGTTGCAACGCGCCAAGACCGGCGTTCTTGAACTGGGGTGCATCGACCTTCACACCGTACTTGCCTAGCGCACCCCGCACGAAGTCGATGTCGGCGAGTTGCGCATCGGTGAATTCCGGCGCGTACTTGCGGATCGCTTCCACAATCGTCAGACGATGGAACGGCTTGGACAGATCCAACTCGCGGCCTTGATATTCGATGGTCGCGGTGCCGCGTGCGTCGACGGCGGCGTTACGGATCAGCGCTTCGGTGAAGTCCATCAGCCAACGGTAGTCCGTATAGGCCGCGTAAAACTCCATCATCGTGAATTCCGGATTGTGACGCGGCGACACGCCTTCATTGCGGAAGTTACGATTGATCTCGAACACACGCTCGAAGCCGCCGACGATCAGGCGCTTCAAATACAGTTCCGGTGCGATACGCAGATACATCTGCATGTCGAGCGCATTGTGATGCGTGATGAACGGCTTGGCCGCGGCGCCGCCCGGAATCGGGTGCAGCATCGGGGTTTCGACTTCCATGAAGTCGGCGTCCGTCATGTGCTTGCGGATCGAGGCGATGGCCTTGGCGCGTGCACGGAACGTGTTGCGGGTTTCGGGCGAGGTGATCAGATCGACATAGCGTTGGCGGTACTTCGTTTCCTGATCCGACAGGCCGTGGAACTTGTCCGGCAGCGGACGCAGCGCCTTGGCGAGCAAACGCAGTTCCTTCACCTTGACCGACAGTTCGCCGGTGCGGGTGCGGAAGAGCGTGCCGGTCGCGGCAATGATGTCGCCGATGTCCCAGCCCTTGAAGGCCGTCATGGCGTCAACGCCGACGTCGTCGCGGCTGATGAAGAACTGGATCTGACCGCTGCCGTCCTGCACTGTGGCGAACGCGGCCTTACCCATTACGCGCTTGAGCATCATGCGCCCAGCCACCGACACCGGGACGGGTTCGGCTTCGAGCGTTTCGTTTTCCACGTTCTCGAAACGCGCTTGCAGATCGCCGGCGTGATTCCCGGGGCGGAAGTCGTTAGGGAACGCCACGCCGTTGGCACGCAGTGCCTGCAACTTCTCGCGACGCTCTGCGATGAGCTTGTTTTCGTCCTGCGGCGGGTCGCCAGCCGGAGTGGCCGCTTGGGCCGGAGTGTTTTGATCGGTCATGATGCGAGCGATGAGGTTATTCGGTAAAACGCAGCGTGTGCAGCAGGGCATTCTTGAGCGAGCCGTCGGGCGCGCCCAGCCAGATCAGTTCAGTGCGATCCTGACGCGGCCCGGCGTTGGCCGCCGCACTCGGGTCTCGCACGAACAGTGCCGCGATCGCCTGTGAGCGCGGCTCATACAAAATGTGGACGTACTCGCTAGGGCAGTCGTGCGGCTTGCAGCTCTGTACCAGCAACCACGGCTTGCCTGCCACGCTCACGCGTTGCGACGGCGTGGACGTACCCCCCTGACGCACCCACGCGGGCACACCGCGCGGCGCGACGATGCGCGCATAAGCGCCTGAGAAGTCAGGGCGCTTGAGCAGTTCATGCAGGTACGGTCCCGTCTCGGGATTTGCACCGGGTGCGCCCGGCGTGCTGGCCGGAGCGGCAAAGGCGGCGCGCTGCATACACAGCGCGCTCACCACCCACACGGCTAGCGTGCGGACAAACGCCATTCCTTACACTCCCTGCTTGAGACTCGCGGAGATGAAATCGTCCAGATCGCCGTCGAGGACCTTGCCGGTATTGCCGGTTTCCACGCCAGTGCGCAGGTCCTTGACTCGAGACTGGTCGAGCACGTACGAGCGAATCTGATGGCCCCAGCCCACATCCGTCTTGCTCGACTCCAACTTGTCCTGTTCGGCGCGGCGCTTGCGCATTTCGTGTTCGAACAGGCGCGAGCGGAGCATGTCCCACGCTTCGGCGCGGTTGCGGTGCTGCGAACGGTCGTTCTGGCAGGCCACGACGATGCCGGTCGGGATGTGCGTCAAACGCACGGCGGAGTCGGTCTTGTTGATGTGCTGTCCGCCTGCACCGGAGGCGCGATACGTGTCGGTACGCACGTCGGCCGGATTGATATCGATCTCGATCGAATCATCCACTTCCGGGTACACGAACAGGCTGGCGAACGACGTGTGGCGGCCGCCCGACGAGTCGAACGGCGACTTGCGCACCAGACGATGCACGCCGGTTTCGGTGCGCAGATAGCCGTATGCGTAGTCGCCAGTGACCTTCAGCGAAGCGCTCTTGATGCCGGCGACGTCGCCGTCCGACACTTCGAGTACTTCGGCCTTGAAGCCTTTGCGTTCGCAGTAGCGCAGGTATTGGCGCAGCAGCATGCCGGCCCAGTCGTTGGCCTCGGTGCCGCCGGCGCCGGCCTGGATGTCGATGAAGCAGTTGTTCGGGTCGGCCGGATTGTTGAACATCCGGCGGAACTCCATATCGCCCACGCGCGCGGCGAGACCCTGCGTGTCGCTCTCGAGCGCCAGCAGCGAGTCTTCATCGCCCTCGTCGCGAGACATTTCGAACAGTTCCTGCGTATCGGAAAGGCTGGCGTCGAGTTCGGTCAGATTGGTGACGATGCTGTCGAGCGCCTTCTTTTCCTTGCCCAGTGCCTGCGCACGCTTGGAATCGTTCCAGATGTTGGGGTCTTCGAGTTCTTTGTTGACTTCAATCAGGCGAGCTTGCTTGACATCGAAGTCAAAGATACCCCCTGAGCTCGCCAACGCGAGTGCGCAGGTCGGCGAGCAGGGATTCAAGTGCGTTAAGGCGTTCGGCTTCCATGAGCTATGACGATTGCGAATTCGGGAAAACCGCAATTATAGCGCAGCGAAGCCCCCGTTCCCCCTACATTTCAGGGATGGCTCAGCGTGCAGCGTGACGCAGACCGAAGGCGTCGCGGGCATAGCCGACATCGGCGAGCGAGGTGTCGTCCAACGAGGCGAGGGCTTCCGCCTGCAGCGTCTGTTCATAGTGCAGGCGCCATTGATCGATGGCGCGGAAGAACAGGCCGAGTGGCGTGACCGGCGCGGCAACCACCGGGGCGGGGGCGTTGACTTGAGCTGCGGCGGACAGAGGGCGGAACATGATGTGACTTCCTTCGGAATTGGCGCGTACTGACCGAGGGGCGGGATGCCGTGGCAGACGTCGCACTAGGGATAACCCGGATCTTATGCCTTTCCGTTGTGCTAAAAAAGTGAAATATTCAGGCTGTTTAATTCACTATTATTGAAGTGTTGCCGCTCGTCGCTTAACATTCTTCAGTTCACTCCCTCTCTTCACCTTGTTTTCGCGATCCGGCCCGGGAGACGCTCATGGATTTTCTGCAACTTCAGACCTTCAAGGCCATCGTGGACGAGGGCAGCGTACTGGGCGCGGCCGAGGCGCTGCATTGCGTGCAGTCGAATGTGACGGCCCGCATCCGGGCGCTCGAGCATACGGTGGGGGTAAAGCTCTTCCATCGGCAGGGGCGGCGTTTGCAACTCACGCCCAGCGGGCGCACGCTGCTTGGCTATGCCGATCGGATTCTGGCGCTTTCGCGCGAAGCCAGCGCCGCGCTCAATCCGGCAAGCGAGCCGTCCGGCGACTTTTCGCTGGGTGCCATCGAGTCGTCGGCCACGTCGCGGTTGCCGGCGGTGCTGGCGCGGTTCCATGCGGCGTATCCGAAAGTCCGGCTCAATCTGGTGACGGACACGTCGCTCAATCTGCTCGACGAGATCCAGCACGGTCGCGTGGATGCGGCGCTGATCGCGGGGACCGCCTGCCTCGAAGCGCAGGCGCAAACGGTGGTCGTGTCCGACGAGGTCTATCGAGAGCCGATCGTACTGGTGGCGCCGGCGAGGGCGGGAGAGGTGCGCCAAGCATCGGACCTGTCGGGTGCAACACTTCTGATGTGGCCGCTGGGTTGCCCGTATCGCGCCACGATGGAGCAATGGCTGGCGGCAAATGCCGTTACGCCGGGGCGCATTCTGAGCTACGGCAGTTACGCCACCATCGTGGCGTGTGTCGGCGCTGGCGTTGGTTATTCGCTCGTGCCACGCGGCATCTATCAGCGGTACCGGCAGGAGGCGAACATCGTGGGGCACGCGATGGAAGATCTGGCGGCCGTGCCGAACTTCTTCGTCCGGCATCGGGGCGTCGACGTGCACCCCGCGCGCGACGCCTTCTTGCGCGTCATGCATGAGTACGTTGCCGAAGCGCAGCCCGCTTAGTTTTCCCGCCGGACCGGAACCCAGGCGACACATTGCCTAAATCGGATCATAAAATGATAATGTGTCTCATTATCATTTGAGTTGAGGATGATCCGGAGATGGTTGATGCTCAACCTTGGCGGCACGTCGTCGATATCGAAGGGCTGTCGCTCGTGCGGGGTGTGGTACGCCCGCAGGCGGGCGAGTCGGTGCGCGAAGTGCTCGCCGGAGGCGATATCAAGATCGTGTTTCTGCTCGACGGGGCGTTGCAGTGGGGCGCAGGTGGCACACCGCTCCTGAGCGCGGAGGGAGGGAGCGTGAACGTCTGCTTCGGTGCGGCTGCGCTCGATATCGATAACGTTTATGGCGAGTCGGACACGTTGCGCTACTGTAGTCTGCGGCTCTCGGAGCGTTACCTGCAAGCGACCTGCGGGCTGGATGCACATTCGCTGACCCGCCGGTGGCGCGAGGCGGTGAGCGGCGGGGCGCGCGTAAAGGGGAATCCGGGGAATCCAGGGAATCGGGGGAATCGGGGCGATTGGTGCGAGAGCGGCGCGGTGCTCTCGCGCGCGATGAGCGCGCACGAGTGGCAGTGGGCTACCGCAATGACTTCGCAAACGGACGACGATGGCGACGCATCGTGGCAACGCCTGGCGCTTGTGGGGCAGACATTCGATGCGTTGGCGCGATGTGCGGCCTATATCCCCGATTCGGCAACGTTTCCGCATGCCCGGCATGCCCCCGGCAAGGCGCGTGGCCAATCCGCCTTCTCTCCTGCGCCAAAGATCGCCGCCGAGTCTGCTCGCGAGCGGGTCACGCGCCGCGCAGTATTGGCGGCGCGCGATGTGCTCGACGAGCGTTTGCAGACGCCCCCATCGCTGCCCGTACTGGCGCGTGAGGTCGGCATCAACGTTAATAAACTGTGTGCCGGTTTTCGCGCGCAATTCGGCACGACGGTACACGGTTACGTGCGTGAGCGGCGTCTCGCGACCGCGTTCGAACTGCTTAGCGCACGACGTATCAGTGTGAGTGAGGCGGCGTGGCAATGCGGCTACACCGATTCGCATTTCGCGAAGGTTTTCCGTGCACGCTTCGGCATGTTGCCCAACACCCTCGCGCGCGATGGCGTTTCGGCGAGATAGTCCATCGGAACGACGAATGTGCCGACGCCTCACTTTGTGATGCCATCGCCAGCGTTGGTGATGCAAACGCGAGTGGCGGCGACGCACCCCCGGCACGATAACGAGATCGATTCTCAGTCTCGTTTGTGTGTTGCCGATGTCTTCCAATATCAAAAATCGTTCTTGCGTCAACTCTCGGGAATCTCTGGAATCTCGATTTTCGACGGTCGTGCCCGGGGTGTGGCGCGCCGTCGCCATCGCGGCGGTTGCCGTCGTCGCGGGCGTGGCTGTGACGCCAGCGCTCGCACAAAGCGCTTCTGCGGCAGCTGTCGCTTCGCCGTCATCACCTTCGCCCGACGCGTCCGATTCGTCGCCGCAAACGGCGGCGTTACCCGTCACGCAGGTCAGCGGCACGCCTGAGCGCGACGCCGCCACGCAAGGCTCGTTGCTTGGCAGAGTGGCGCCGTCGGTGCGCGACATTCCGCAGACCGTTACGGTGGTCGACGAGAAGCTCATGCAGCAACAGGGCGCGCACTCTATCGAGGACGTCCTGCAAAACGTCCCCGGTATTACTGTGCAGCCCTACGTGTTGCTCACCACGGCGTTCTACTCGCGTGGCTTCAAGCTCGATGCTTTCGAGCAAGACGGCGTTCCCGTGCTCATGGCGAACACCGCGGCCGGGCCGCAGGATATGACGCCCTACGAACGGGTCGAGGTCATTCGGGGCTCGACCGGGTTATTTCACGGCACGGGCAATCCCGGGGGGCTCGTCAACCTGGTACACAAGCGTCCGGGCAAGACGTTCGCTGCCTCCGCCGCCGTCACGCTGGGCAGTTGGGACCGCTATCGAGAGGAGGCCGACATCGGCGGCCCGCTCAACGCCAGCGGATCGTTGCGCGCTCGCGTGGCAGTGTCCGACGATCGGCAACGCATGGCCTACGATGTCGGCCGGCAGCATGCCACGACCGTCTACGGGGTGGCCGAAGCCGATCTCACGTCGTCAACGCTGCTGCGCGTGGGCGTGCAGCATCAGCGCACGACATCGACGCCAAACCTTGCCGGCGTGCCGTTCTCGAACACCGGTGGCGATTTGCACTTGCCGCGCTCGACCTTCCTCGGTTCGTCGTGGGACACCTTCGACTGGACCGAGACCCGCGTGTTCGGCACGCTCGAACAGCAACTCGGCAACGGCTGGGCGGCCAGGCTCTCGGCAAATTATCTCGATGCGGGCGGCGATCTGAAGTACGGCGTGGCGTTCGGGGCGATCGATCCTGCAACGGGGGCCGGCAGCCAGCTGACCGGCGCCGCGTATCGCTTCGACAACACGCAGACGGGGGTGGATTTGCAGGTCGACGGCCCCGTGAGGCTGTTCGGTCGCGAACACCATCTGCTCTTCGGATTGCAACGCCTCGAAGCGACTACGCAGCAGCGCAGTGCCGCGTTGATCCCGTCGGTGAACGGCAAGCCGGTCAACATCTTCCGTTGGGACCCGAATGCCGTGCCCGAGCCCGCCACCGGGCCATTTTCGAACGTGACACCCACGCGTACCGTGCAGAACGGGGCCTACGCGATGGGGCGCATACGTTTGGCGCAGCCGCTGACCCTCGTGCTCGGCGCGCGGGTGTCGTGGTGGGATCAGCACGCGCCGTCGAGCCGCTATCAAACGGGCGCGAAGGCTACGCCCTATGGCGGCGTGGTGTTCGATCTCAACGACAAGTGGTCGCTGTACGCGAGCTATGCGGACATCTTCCAGCCGCAAACCGTACTCGATGCGGGCAACAATTTGCTCAAGCCGATCACGGGGGCGAGCTACGAGGCCGGGGTCAAAGGACAGTTGTTCGACGGCGCGCTGGACGTCTCGCTCGCGGTCTTCCGCATTCGCCAGAAGAATCGGGCGCAAACCGATCCGAGCGTGCCGTGCGTGGGCACGACGTGCCGCTATATCGCGTCGGGCGAAGTGCAGAGTCAGGGCGTAGAGGTGCAGGCCAACGGCCAGATTACAGACGCCTGGAACGTGTTCGCAGGCTACACCTTCAATACCACGAAGTATCTGCGCGACGCCACGATGCAAGGTCAGTCGTTCGCGGATTTCGCGCCGCGTCACTTGCTGCGGCTGTGGACGAACTATGACCTGCCGTTCGATGGGCGGCGCTGGAGCGTGGGCGGCGGTGTCGACGTGCAGAGCGAAACATCGGCGACATCGAACGGCATACAGCTACGGCAAGGCGGCTATGCGACGGTAAATCTGCGCGCGGGCTATCGCTACAACAAGCATGTCTCGGCGTCGCTCAACCTGAACAATCTGTTCGACCGCAGCTACTACCAGAGTCTGTCGAATACGAGTTGGAACAACCACTACGGTACGCCGCGCAGTGTGATGCTGACCTTGCGCGCCGATTACTGACCTCTTGGGCGAGCGCGCAGGAGATTCCGGTCGCGTTCGTCTCTCATTCTCGAAGGAGTGAATACATGAACAAAACAACGATGTTGACGCGGGGCGTGCGTGCAGCGGCAATGGCGATGACGATGATGATGATGGGGGCGACCGGGTTGGCAGGTGTCTCGATGGCGCAGGCGCAGGTGGCGTCGCCTGTCGCCGGGGCGAGTCTGTGCGAGGCACCGGCGACGGTGTTGGCGCTGCGAGGCACTTACCAGCTTGACGGCGAAGGGCCGCTGCCAATCGAGCTGGTGCTCGTGCCCCGTGAGGGCGCGTCGGCCCGGCTGTTCGAGGTGACGGGGCTGGTCTCGGAGGGCGAGCACCGGTTTGGCGTGACCGGCATGGCGTACTGCACGGGGGCCGGGGATGCCACGCTGGCGTTCGACGTGACGATGAGCGGGGGCTTTCACGACACGCCGGTCGACGATGAGTTGCGCCGCGCGTGGCCTGCCGGCAAGGCGCCGAAACGCGCCAGTTCGGCGGGCACGAGCGTGGTTCACGCGGAGGTGGCGCTGGCGTCGATGCGCGGCTGGGCAGAAGCCATGCGCACCATTGTGCTCACCGGTCAGCGGGTGATGGGACCGCGCCATGTGTCGGCGACACTCGTGTTTAACGGGGCAAGTGCTACCGGGGAGGCCGGCCGTGGACACTGATGAAGGAGACGGCGCGTTGGGTGCGCGCCTGCCCTGGATCTGCGGGAAGGGCCGCGATGCGCTCGTCGGCCTCTATGACGACGGCATGCTTGCAAGGCTTCCCACCCGTGGTGGCGCCCGTCGCATGATCGGCATGTTCGATGCACCGGACGATGCGTCGGTGCACGCGGACATCTGGGAGTGCCACGACGCGGGCGACGAATTGCTGATGGTCGCGCGGGGAACGCTGGCCGTCGATTACGTGGACCAGGCGGGCGTGTCGAGAACGCTAGAGATCGTGGGGCCGCGACTAGCGGTGGTGCCATCGCGCTGCTGGCACCGAGTGCGGGTGCTGGTACCCGCCGTGCTGGCCTTCGTCACGCCGACAGGGCGAACACGTCGCGCGGCGCAACCGTTTGGGTGATTCCGGGATTGGGCTTGCCGGGAAACGGCGATGTGGAGGAAGGCGACGGTGTGTGCCGATAGGGCATGAACACCGTCGCCGCGAGGCGCGTCAGGCCTGAGCGTGTTCCACGATCATCTGCACGCGCGAGACGCCGTTGAAGGTGTCCGCCGCCAATCGATACGCGAACTGCGCGCGACTTGGCAACGTGTCCGCGTGATTGAACCAGATGGCATTGAAACGCATACGTCCACGACCGAGTTGCAGCTTCAGATGCTTGTCCTTGAGGATGGCTTGCGAGAGGACGTCGAATTCGCCCGAGAACACCGGGGGCGGAAAGCCTTGCCCCCACACCTGCGCGTCGAGCAATGCGACGAACGGCGGCACGAAGCACTCGTCGCCGATATCGCCATCGGTTTCGATCACGCGTGAGAGCGTCTTCTCGTCGAGCCACGCCTGTCCGACCGCCTCAAACGCGGCTTGAAAGCGCGGCAGGGCGTCGGCGGCAATCGTGAGGCCCGCTGCCATTGCGTGTCCGCCGAATTTGGCGATCAGACCCGGTTCGCGCTTGGTGACGAGATCGAGCGCGTCGCGCAGGTGGAAGCCTGGAATCGAGCGGCCGGAGCCCTTGATCTGGCCGTCGTCACCAGGGGCGAACACGATGGTCGGACGGTAGAACTTCTCTTTCAGACGCGCAGCCACAATCCCGATCACGCCTTGATGCCACGTCTCGTTGAATGCGCAGAGCGTGGTCGCGGCCCGGGGATCGAAGCGTGCCAGGTCGGCCAGCGCTTCCTGCTGCATGCCCGCTTCGATTTCGCGGCGTTCGCGATTCATCGCGTCGAGTTCTTGCGCAAGCGTCCACGCACGGCCGTCGTCGTCCGTCAGAAGACATTCGATGCCCAGCGACATATCGGCGAGGCGTCCGGCGGCGTTCAGGCGCGGCCCCAGACCGAAGCCCAGATCGAAGCTGCCCGCCTGCCGGGCATTGCGGGCGGCTGCACGAAAGAGCGCGTTGATGCCCGGGTGCATGCGACCGGCGCGCATCCGTGCGAGTCCTTGCGCCACCAGAATGCGGTTGTTGGCGTCGAGTTTGACGACGTCCGCAACCGTTCCCAGCGCGACCAGATCGAGCAGCGTGTCGAGACGCGGTTGTTCGCGTGAATCGAACGCACCGCGTGCGCGCAATTCGGCGCGAAGCGCGAGCAGCACGTAGAACATCACGCCGACACCGGCCAGATGCTTGCTCGGAAATTCGCAGCCGGGCTGGTTCGGATTGACGATGCAGCGCGCGTTGGGCAATTCGTTGCCCGGCAAATGGTGATCCGTCACCACGACTTCGATGCCGAGCGTCTGCGCGGCGGCCACGCCATCGAGGCTGGCAATGCCGTTATCGACCGTAATCAGCACGTCGGGCGGCCCTTGCTTGCCTTGCGCGGCCAACGCTACGATTTCCGGCGTCAGGCCGTAACCGTATTCGAAGCGGTTCGGCACCAGATACTCGACTTTGGCGCCAAACATCCGCAGGCCGCGCACGGCCACGGCGCACGCGGTCGCGCCGTCGCAATCGTAATCAGCCACCACCAGCATGCGCTTGCCGGCGGCAATGGCGTCCGCAAGGAAGGCGGCGGCGTCCTGCGCCCCCTTGAGTTGCGTGGGGGGAATCAGACGGGCGAGGGCTGTTTCGGTCTCTGCGCTCTCGGCCACGCCGCGCGCGGCGAACAGGCGGGCGAGTACCGGGTGGACACCGTCGCGCGAGAGGGCTTCGGCCGTCGCGTCGTCGACAGGGCGGGTGACGATGTCGGTCATGCCACTTCCTCACCCAGCCGGGCGAGCGGCACCATGCGGGCTTCGAGCGACTGGCGGCGCCAGAACTTGCGCAGATCGCTGCTGCGCGAGCGGATCGTCACGCTGTGGCTGTCGCCGCACAGGGTGAGGGCGACTTCGCGTGCCTGGCCCTTGGTCACGCGCTCCAGCGCGGGCGCCAGCCAGTTCTGATCGATGGCGACCAGCGCATCGCGCCAGCGCGCCCAATCCTCCATGAGGAAATGCGGCGTCAAGGTGTCGATTTGCACGAACGTCCGCCCGTTTGCCGCTGCAAGGCCTGCCTGCGTGCCGTGCAGGGCGATTTGCAGATGGTTTGCCAAACCGCGCGTGGCGGGGTCGTCCGCCAGAATGGTCACGCACGGCCGGTTCAGGCGCGGGGCGGCGATGCGCTGGCCGCCCGCATATAGCCAGATGGCGTTGACGGGCGGCAGGCGGCGCGCTTCGCGAGCCTGATTGGCCGGATGGTCGTACCAGGCCATTTGCACTTCGTTCTGCCACTTACGCCACGTTAGTTCGGCCTTGCCTTGCGGCAGCCAGATATCGACGTTACGGCCGGCGGCGCGGGCGGGCGATGCCGTGAGCAGGTCACCCAGCGCCGGCGCGCTCAGATACCACCGGTCGGCACGCGGAGCGATCAACTCGCCGCCTTCTTCAGCGAACAGCGCGCGCGCCGTGGCGAAGAGGGCGGCCGATTCCTCGGTGCTCAGTTCCAACTCGGCCGGGTTCGTCAGTACCAGGTGATCGGTGGCGATATGGATGTGCGCGGGCTGCGCGCAGTACCAGAAGCGGGTGTCGAGCGAGCCACTGTCTTCGAACAGCATGAAGGGGGCCAGCGGCGCGCGCGAAGGCACGCCGGGCAGGCCAAAAGCGTCGGCCAGCCAGCGTTCATGCGGTAGCGTGGGGACAAACGGGTCTTCCGGCACGTCCTGCGCCGACTGAACGCCGCGCGCGAGCAACTTTTCGAGCGCGGGCAACTCCAATCCGGCCAGCAGTGCGGGCATATGGGCCGACGCGGGCAACGCGAACGGCAAGAGAAAGTGCAGGGCAGGTGTATCCATGTCGAGGCGAATTGTATGGCAAACTTCGCGCTGGCAGTTGGGTGACCCTGACGTCAGGTACGGAACGTACCGTCCTTCGCGCCGGGCAGGGGCCGGGCGCGGGGCCCGGGCACCGGTGCAGACCGGTGCCGCTACGCTCCGATCGATCCTTATCAAGAATCAGGAATCCGTTTGAAATTCCCATACGAATGGCAGATCGGCTGGCGCTATACGCGCACCGGCAAGCGATCATCCGGCAACGGTTTCATTTCCTTCATTTCCTTCATCTCCATGGCCGGCATTGCGCTGGGTGTGGCGGCGCTCATTGTGGTGCTCTCGGTGATGAACGGCTTTCAGAAGGAAGTTCGGGACCGCATGCTCTCCGTGCTGGCGCACATCGAGGTCTTCGCGGTTGACGGCAATCTGCCCGACTGGCAGCGCACGGCCGCCGAAGCGCTTCAGAACAAGAATGTGATTGCCGCCGCGCCCTACGTGGGCGAGCAGGCCATGCTCACGCGCGAGGACAACGTGCGCGGGGTGGTGCTGCGCGGTATCGTCCCCAGTGAGGAAGCCAAGGTTTCCGACCTTGGCAAGCAGATCACGGACGGCACGCTGGCCAACCTGACGCCAGGCAGCTTCGGTATCGTGCTCGGGCGCGAACTGGCGCGGGCGCTGGGGGTAACCATCGGCGACAAGATCACGCTCGTGGCGCCGCAAGGAACGATCACACCCGCCGGGGTGCTGCCGCGGGTGAAGCAGTTCACCGTGGTGGCGATCTTCACGGCGGGACACTACGAATACGATAGTTCGCTCGCGCTCATCGATCTGCACGATGCCGAGACGTTATTCCGTCTCGATGGGCCGACGGGGGTGCGTCTGAAAATTCAGGATATGGAGCAGGCGCCGCTGGTGGCGCGCGATCTGGCGAAGACACTGACCGGCAACATGTGGGTACGCGACTGGACACAGCAGAACAAGAACTGGTTCATCGCGGTGCAGACCGAGAAGCGCATGATGTTCATCATTCTGACGCTCATCATTGCGGTGGCTGCCTTCAACCTGGTGTCCTCGCTCGTGATGACGGTGACCGACAAGTATGCGGACATCGCCATTCTGCGCACGCTCGGGGCCCAACCCGGCTCGATCATGAAGATATTCATCGTGCAGGGGGTGACCATCGGTTTCGCCGGGGCGTTGCTCGGGGTGGGGCTGGGGTGTCTTGTGTCGGTCAATATCGGCACCATCGTGCCGTTTATCGAGCGTCTGCTTGGCATTCACTTCCTGCCGCAAGACATTTATTTCATCTCCGAATTGCCTTCGGATCTGCAATCGTCGGACGTGATCCGCATCGGGGTGATTTCCTTCATCCTTTCGGCGCTGGCGACGATTTACCCGAGCTGGCGTGCTTCTCGCGTCAAGCCGGCGGAGGCCCTGCGCTATGAGTAACCCAAACCAATCCCTGGCGCCGGTGCCGAATCTTGCCTACGACGGTCCGGTGCTGCGTGCGCGCGACCTGCACAAGACCTTCCGGCAAGGCCAATTGAATGTGACGGTGCTTAGCGGCGCGAGCCTCGACGTGATGGCAGGCGAGAAGGTGGCGATCGTCGGTGCATCGGGATCGGGCAAGAGCACGCTGCTGCATGTGCTGGGCGGGCTCGATGATCCGTCGCGCGGCGAGGTGTCGCTGCTTGGTAAGCCGTTCTCGTCGCTCAAAGAGCGCGACAAGACAACGCAGCGCAATCAGTCGCTCGGCTTCGTCTATCAGTTTCACCATCTGCTGGCCGAATTTTCGGCGCTCGATAACGTGGCGATGCCGCTGCGGATTCGTCGCTTGCCGACCGAGCAGGCGCGCAAGACGGCGCAGGCAATGCTCGAGCGTGTCGGGCTGGGCTCGCGCATGAAGCATCGTCCGTCGGAGTTGTCGGGGGGCGAGCGTCAACGTGTCGCCATGGCGCGAGCGCTGGTTACGCAGCCCGCATGCGTGCTCGCCGACGAGCCGACCGGCAACCTCGACGGGCATACCGCCGAGACGGTGTTTGAACTGATGCTGGAGCTGTCCGAAACGCTGAAGACCAGTTTCGTGATCGTGACGCACGATATCGATCTGGCCCGTCGATGCGACCGCGCGTTGCGCCTGCGTGACGGGGTGCTGGAACCGGCGTGAGCGGACGACCGTAAGCACTTGCCCGCCAACGTTGGGCGATATTGGCGACGCGCCGGGGGAAACCCCGGCGTTTTGCTTTTCGGCCACGTCCTAGACCGTAACGCGGTGTTGTCCGATGGTCATCGACGGCGCGGCGTGCGAGCCTTGTCATCGTAGAATTGACGCTCAAGGACACCTGACCATGTGGATTGATACCCATTGCCATCTCGATGCGGCCGAGTTCGACGCCGACCGGGCGACTGTAATTGCCGACACTGCTGCTGCGGGCGTGGCGGGCCTGGTGGTGCCCGCGGTCGAATGCGCGACGTTCGATAGCACGCGTGCCGCGGCGGGAGCCATTCCCGGCGGCGCTTACGCGCTGGGGATTCATCCGCTCTACACACCACGGGCGCGAGACGAGGATCTTGTTACGTTGCGCCGTGCCGTCGAGCGCGCGATGAGCGATCCGCGTTTCGTCGGCATCGGCGAGATCGGGCTCGACTTCTTTGTCAGGACACTGGACCCCGAGCGCCAGCAGTGCTTCTATATCGAGCAGTTGAAGATTGCCCGCGACTTCGATTTGCCCGTCATTCTCCATGTACGGCGTTCGCAGGATGCTTTGCTTAAGCAACTGCGAATCTTCACGCCGCGCGGTGGCATCGCTCATGCCTTCAACGGTAGCCGCCAGCAAGCGGAAATGTTTGTCGAGCGCGGCTTCTGTCTCGGATTCGGCGGGCAGATGACGTTCGACCGTGCGCTGCAAATTCGTCGTCTTGCGGTCGATATGCCGCTCGATGCCCTTGTGCTGGAAACCGACGCCCCCGACATCGCACCGGAATGGCGCTACAAGCAGCGCAACAGTCCGGTCGAACTGCCACGTATTGCGCATGTGCTGGCCGAGTTGCGCGGTGTGTCGCTTGACACTCTGTCGCAGGCGACGTGTGCCAACGCGTGGCGGGTGCTGCCGCGGCTGTCTGGGGCCATGGCCATGACACCCGGTGACGGGCTTGCCAGCAGCACTTCCCTAATCTCCAACGAACCTGCGCGCTAACGCCGCGGCGTCGTGCGGTCTTCGAGACATGACGTGGAGACGTCATGAGACTAGTCCTGCTTGCGTGGGTCGCCGGGGTCTGGTGGCTGCAACATGCTTCGGCGCTCCCCGGCGGAGGGCTATTCGCACTGGCGATCGGCGTTGCCGGGGGCGTGTTCGCAGCGTGTGCCTGCTGGGCACTAACGCGAGCAACGCGAGCAAGGCGAGACGGAACGGGCGTGTCGGTGCAGTTCGGCGGCGTTGACTACACCGGGGGCGGCGCGCGTGCAGGCAACGGATTGCGTCAACGGTGCGTGGTGATAGTGCTTGCCCTTTGTGCCGGGGTACTGGGGTATTCGTGGGCGGCGCTTCGTGCGGACGCGCGAATGAGCGATCGGTTTTCGGTCCAGCTTGAGGGGCGAGACCTGATGGTCGTCGGTATCGTGGCCGAGTTGCCCGTCTCGACAGGCGACGGATTGCGATTTGCGCTCGACGTGGAGCGCGCGTATGTCGCTGGCGGCGCTGGCGACTGGTGTGGGGTGTCGTCGTCGGGAGCGACAGCGGCGACATATGGGGCCGGCAGTCGGGTGGATTCCAAGACCGGTTTGACGCCGTGCCCTGCGGTGCATGTACCGAAGCACATCGAATTGGTCTGGCCAGGGCGCTCGTCTTTTGGACGTCGATCGGACGCGCGCATAGACCCCGTCGAGCAAGCACAGCGATTATCGACGCAGCGCACGGGGCCGGCAAATGCCCGGCGTCCGCGGGCAGGCGAGCGATGGCGATTGCCGGTGCGATTGACGTCTCCCAGAGGCTTCGCAAACTGGCACGGATTCGACGCCGAATTGATGGCGCTGGCCCGGGGTATTCGTGCCACGGGATACGTTCGCGCCTCCTTTGGCGGAAGCCAGGCGTCGAAGGCGGGCGGGGCGCAGCGGTTGCAATCCGGGCCACTGCCGGGATACCGGTTTGCCGCTTGGCGAGAGCGATTGCGTGACGACTTCAGGGCCGCTCTTGGGCCATCGGCACGATATGGCGGCGTGTTGATGGCGCTCGCGCTGGGAGAGCGCGGCGACATTGCCGATGACGACTGGCAAGTGTTTGCCGATACCGGGGTAAGCCATTTGCTGGCGATCTCGGGATTACACGTCTCGCTGGTTGCGGGAGTGTTCGGGGCGCTCGTCGGAACACTGTGGCGACGGGCATGCGGGCGGCGTTTCAGTTTGCCGCTGTGGTGGCCGGCGCCGAAGGCTGCCGCGATTGCGGGGCTGCTTGCCGCTGTGGCGTACGGTGCGGTGGCCGGGTGGGGCGTGCCTGCACGTCGGGCGGTCGGCATGGTGGCCATTGTGGTGCTGGCGCTGCTTAATGGTCGATTCGCCGCGCCGTCTTACGTGCTCATGTGGGCGCTGGCCGTCATTGTTACGCTTGATCCGTGGGCCGTCGTCGCACCGGGCCTTTGGCTCTCATTCGGTGCCGTGGCTGCGCTGGTCATGGCGGCGAGACGTCGCGAGCGAGGGCAGGCTGCACAGCGGCGCGTGCCATTCGTGGTCCTGTGGCAGGCGGCGCGCGCGCAATACGCGGTCACGATCGGGCTGGTGCCGTTGACGCTTGCGTGGTTCGGCGCGGTGCCGCTGCTGGGACCGCTGGCGAACGCTGTCGCTATTCCTGTCATGACGTTGATCGTGACACCGCTGGCGCTGGCTAGCCTGCTCCTGCCCGCGACGTTGGCGCATTGGGCCTTGGCACTCGCCCATGGTGTCGTCGTCTGGCTGGCGGAATGGCTCGGCGTGCTGGCGGCATTGCCCTGGTCTGTGTGGCGAGCCGCGGTTGCGCCTCCTTGGGCCCAGGCGGCTGCCGTCGGAGGGGTAATCATGTGTCTCATGCCGCTCCCCCTTGCGGTGCGCCAGACATGGGCTTGGCGGGTCGGCATTCGCTTCGCGGGGTTCGCGCTGATGGGGCCGGCATGGCTGGCGTCCTCTCCCCGGCCCGCAGCGGAAGGGTTTCGCGTCACCATGCTCGACATCGGACAAGGCAACGCCGTGCTTGTCGAAACGGCAACGCGTACGGTGCTCTTCGACGCCGGACCGCCTTTGGGGCAGCGCAGCGACGCGGGACGCCGCGTGATCGTGCCCTATTTGCGAGCGCACGGCATCAGCCGGCTCGACCGTCTGGTCGTTAGCCACGCTCACGACGATCATTTTGGGGGTGCGCTGAGCGTGATGAAGGCATATCCCGATGCGCAGGTGTTTTCTTCGCTACCGGTAACGCACCGGGTGCGTCGCGCTGCGGGGGCACATCGAACTTGCCTTGCGGGTCAGCAATGGACGTGGGACGGCGTGACGTTCCGCTTCCTGCATCCCGACACAGCGACGCTGCGGGAGGGGTGGGCCGGTCGCATTGGGCCGAACGGCGTGAGCTGCGTGTTGCGCGTATCGAACGGGAAGTACAGCGCGTTGCTCGCGGCAGATGCCGAGGCGCCCCAGGAGCGCGCCATGCTTGCCCGATTCGGGGAGCGCTTGCGTGCGGACATTCTGCTCGTGCCCCATCACGGGAGTTTCACTTCTTCGACAGCGGCATTTGTAGCCGCAGTGTCGCCCGCCCACGCAGTGTTTCAAACGGGCTATCGCAATCGATTCGGGCATCCGAGGTCCACTGTCGTTGCCCGTTATCGGGCAGCAGGCGCGCGGATCTGGCAAACCGTGGCGCACGGCGGCATCCGGTTTTCGATCACTCGGGATGGGGTCGAGCCACAAGCGTATCGTGAACATTACCGGCGCTATTGGCACGAGGACTTGCCAGATGTATCGAGCCTGTCGAACGTCCCGAACGTCCTGAACGTCCCGAATGCCTCGACAACCTCAACCGAGTCGGAACTCGACAGCGCTTCGCGGGGTATCGGCGGCGTGTGAACGTGCCGGCGGATCGTCGCCGCCGTTGCGATTCGACGGAAACCTCTACCGGCGCGTGACAGGCGGTTCGATAGAATGGTCCGGCAAACGCTGCGCGGCGGGATCTTGTAACGCTTGCTTCAGGGGACTGGGCCGGGTGAAACGGGCTGGGGAAACGGACCGGTGAAACGGACCGGTGAAGCGGACCGGTGAAGCGGACTGGGGAAGCGAGCAGGGGATATGGCGGCAACGAGCTTGCCGTGCCGGGCGAGACCGGAAAAACACCGGCCGGGGCCGTGTGGCAACACAAAGAATTCCATGACAAGAGACATCATCCATTTTTCGCACGGCAATGGTTTTCCTGCTGGCGTCTATCGCAAGATGCTCGGCGCATTGGCCGACGAGTACGACGTGCGCGCCATCGACCGTATTGGTCACGATCCGCGCTATCCGGTTACGCCGGGCTGGCGCTATTTGCGCAACGAATTGGTCGACACGCTGGAGCGCCAGTACCAAGGGGAACCGGTCTGGCTCGTCGGGCATTCTCTCGGCGGTTTCCTGAGCCTCATGGCGGCGCTCAAGGCGCCCCAGTGCGTGCGCGGTGTGGTGATGATCGATTCTCCTATCGTCACGCCGGGCTGGCGCACGCAGATGCTGCGGCTGGGCCTGCTCACGGGGCTCTACGAGCGTCTCTCGCCCGCCGGCGTGACCAAACGGCGGCGTGATCGCTGGCCCGACTGGGAGGCGGCGTGGCAGCACTTCGCCAGCAAGCCTGCTTTCGCCAGTTGGGATCCGGACGTGCTGCGTGACTATATCGATTGCGGCACGTTGCCGACGGGGGACGGCGAGGCCCGGCGTCTGGCGTTTGCTCGCGAAATCGAATACCGGATCTACCTGACGCTGCCACCGCTGCTCGCCGTTCGGGCATTGCGCGGTGTGCCGGTGCCCGTCGGCTTTCTGGCCGGCACAGAATCGCGCGAATTGCGGCAAGCGGGTATCGGTGCCACACGTCGAATTGTTGGCACCCACTTGCGTTATGTCCACGGCACCCATCTTTTCCCGATGGAGCGCCCGCTGGAGACGGCCGGCGCTGTACGGGACATGCTCGCCGAGCTGCGCGGCGAGCACCGCCGCCCGCTCGCGGCATGACGCTCGCGCGGGCTGCCCGCGCGCCGGGATAGCCAAGCCGGGCAGATTCGCGTCGGGGCGCGCGATGCCTGTCAAGGCCAAAATTTGCCGCGCCGCACGTCGAGGGCGGGGCGGCTTTCGGGTATAATCCGGCTTTCCCGCGAGCAATTACTGCGATGACCAAATTCGTTTTTGTCACGGGCGGCGTGGTTTCCTCTCTTGGTAAGGGAATTGCTGCCGCATCTCTGGCCGCGATTCTCGAATCGCGTGGCCTCAAAGTCACCCTCCTCAAGCTTGATCCCTACATCAACGTCGACCCGGGCACGATGAGCCCGTTTCAGCACGGCGAGGTGTTTGTTACTGAGGATGGTGCGGAAACCGACCTCGATCTGGGCCATTATGAGCGCTTCATCAGCGCCAAGATGCGTCGTGCGAACAACTTCACGACGGGCCAGATTTATGAATCGGTGATCCGCAAGGAGCGCCGTGGCGAGTATCTCGGCAAGACCGTTCAGGTCATTCCGCACATCACCAATGAAATTCAGGCCTTTGTCGAGCGCGGTGCGCGTTCGACGTGGGATGGCCATCCGGATGTGGCCATCGTCGAAATCGGCGGTACGGTCGGCGATATCGAGTCGCTGCCGTTCCTCGAAGCCGCACGTCAGATGAATCTGCGCCTGGGCCGCAACAGCGTGGCCTTCGTGCACCTGACGCTCGTGCCGTACATCGCGACGGCAGGCGAACTCAAGACCAAGCCGACGCAACACAGCGTGCAGAAACTGCGCGAAATCGGTATTTCGCCGAACGTGCTACTGTGCCGTGCCGACCGTCGGATTCCGGAAGACGAGTGCGCCAAGATCTCGCTGTTCGCGAACGTTCCGCAGGACGCCGTGATCTCGGTCTGGGACGTCGACACGATCTACAAGATCCCGCAGATGCTCCATGACCAGGGCATGGACAAGATCATCTGCGACGAACTGAAGATCGAAGCCAAGCCGGCGGACCTGTCCATGTGGACGCGTCTGGTCCATGCTGTCGAAAATCCGAAGCACGATGTCACCATCGGCATGGTCGGCAAGTACGTCGATCTGACCGAATCGTACAAGTCGCTCATCGAAGCACTGCGTCACGCCGCGATCCACACGGAAACGCGCGTGAACATCGAGTACATCGACTCCGAACAGATCGAGAAGGACGGCACCGATGCGCTCAAGCATCTGGACGCCATTCTCGTGCCGGGCGGTTTCGGTCGCCGTGGCACCGAAGGCAAGATCAAGGCCATCCGTTACGCTCGCGAGAACCGTGTGCCGTATCTCGGCATCTGCCTCGGCATGCAACTCGCCGTGATCGAATTCGCCCGCGACGTGGCCAAGCTGGCCGAAGCCAACAGCACGGAGTTCGATCCGTCGACGCCGCATCCGGTGGTCGCCCTCATTACCGAGTGGCAGGATCGCGATGGCAAGATCGAGCAGCGTACCGAAGATTCGGATCTGGGCGGCACGATGCGCCTGGGTTCGCAGCGCGTGCCGATCAAGACCGAAACGCTCGCCTCGCGTATCTATGGCGACACGGTCAACGAGCGTCACCGTCACCGTTACGAAGTCAACAACCACTACGTCCCGCAGCTTGAAGCTGCCGGCATGGTGATCTCGGCACGTACGCCGACCGAAAACCTGCCGGAGATGATGGAACTGCCGCAGCAGGTGCATCCGTGGTTCGTGGGCGTTCAGTTCCACCCGGAATTCACCTCGACGCCGCGTGACGGTCATCCGCTCTTCAAGGCTTATGTCGAAGCGGCGCTGGCAGGTCAGCAAGCGCGCAAGAAAGCTGCCTGATACTGAGCCGCCGCGAGCGAGAGACAAGGAGTTCCCATGAAACTGTGCGGTTTCGAGGTTGGCCTGAATAAGCCGTTTTTCCTGATCGCAGGCACCTGCGTCGTCGAGTCGGAGCAAATGACTATCGATGTCGCAGGGCAGCTCAAGGAAATCACGAGCGCGCTTGGCATTCCGTTCATCTACAAATCGTCGTTCGACAAGGCGAATCGCAGCTCGGGCAGGTCGTATCGCGGCCCCGGGCGCGAAGCTGGCCTGAAGATCCTCGAGGAAGTGCGTCGTCAACTCGGTGTGCCGGTGCTCACCGACGTGCACACCGAAGAGGACGTGGCTGTCGCTGCGCCCGTCGTCGATGTGCTACAAACGCCCGCGTTCCTGTGCCGTCAGACCGATTTCATCCGTGCCTGCGCCCAATCGGGCAAGCCGGTGAATATCAAGAAGGGACAGTTTCTCGCACCGCACGACATGATCAACGTCATCGACAAGGCCCGCGACGCCGCGCGCGAAGCCGGTCTGCCCGATGATGTCTTCATGGCTTGCGAGCGCGGTGTCTCGTTCGGTTACAACAATCTGGTCTCGGACATGCGCTCGCTGGCGATCATGCGCGAGACCGGTGCGCCGGTCGTGTTCGACGCCACGCACTCGGTCCAACTGCCCGGCGGTCAGGGCACCAGCTCGGGCGGTCAGCGCGAGTTCGTGCCGGTGCTCTCGCGTGCAGCCGTGGCCGTAGGCGTGTCGGGCCTGTTCATGGAGACCCACCCTGACCCGGCCAATGCGCTGTCTGACGGCCCCAACGCCGTGCCGCTCGGGCGCATGCGAGAACTGCTCACCACGCTCAAGACCATTGATGCGGCGGTGAAGCAGGGTGATTTTCTGGAAAATAACTTCAACTGAAATGAGACACGCCGTCCTTGGGCCAATATCAGTACGCCCACAGGACGGGTATAGCGCTTCGACGCCTTGGCAGTACGGCGTCGAATCGTTAAGCTTGTCGCGCAGCGGTCGTCAGTGGCCGCGGCAAGGGCGAGCCCTCGAGGAGATGCCCGTGTGCCGTACGCCGAGCGCACCGTCCATCGATGTTACCCACAGGCCGCCGTGCCTCATTTCGAGGCGCCGTTGTTTCCCCGTCCATGTATTGACCTGCCGGTGCACGCGCGAGCGCGGCATCGGTGCTCACGTCAGGATTCGGCGCGTGCGCCCGACGTGCGCGCGGCATGTCACGGGCTGCGGCGCGATGCAGGATCCCTTTAGCGTTTTTGTCATTCAGTTACCGAGGAATACATGAGTGCAATCGTAGATATCATCGGGCGCGAAGTGCTGGACTCGCGCGGCAATCCGACGGTCGAGTGCGACGTGCTGCTGGAGTCGGGCGTGATGGGCCGTGCGGCAGTGCCGTCGGGCGCGTCGACCGGCTCGCGCGAAGCGATCGAACTGCGCGACGGCGATAAGGATCGCTATCTTGGCAAGGGTGTGCAAAAGGCAGTCGAGCACATCAATACCGAGATTTCGGAAGCGATCATGGGCCTGGATGCAGCAGAACAAGCCTTCCTGGACAAGACCCTGATCGAACTCGACGGCACGGACAACAAGTCGCGCCTCGGTGCGAACGCCATGCTGGCCGTGTCGATGGCCGTGGCCAAGGCCGCAGCCGAAGAAGCCGGTCTGCCGCTGTACCGCTATTTCGGTGGTTCGGGCGCCATGCAAATGCCGGTGCCGATGATGAACATCGTCAACGGCGGTGCGCATGCCAACAACAGTCTCGACATTCAGGAATTCATGGTGATGCCCGTCGGCCAGACGAGCTTCCGTGAAGCCCTGCGTTGCGGCGCTGAAATCTTCCACGCGCTCAAGAAAATCATCGCCGAGAAGGGCATGAGCACGGCCGTGGGCGACGAAGGCGGTTTCGCCCCGAACTTCGCGTCGAACGAAGAGTGCCTGACGACCATTCAGCAAGCGGTCGAGAACGCGGGTTACCGTCTGGGCGACGACGTGCTGCTGGCGCTCGACTGCGCGTCGACCGAGTTCTTCAAGAACGGCAAGTACGAACTGGCCGGCGAAGGCCTGTCGCTGAGCTCGGAAGAGTTCGCCGACTACCTCGCCAACCTGTGCGACAAGTTCCCGATCGTCTCGATCGAAGACGGCATGTCGGAAGACGACTGGGCCGGCTGGAAGATCCTGACCGAGAAGCTGGGCAAGAAGGTGCAACTGGTCGGTGACGATCTGTTCGTGACCAACACGAAGATCCTGAAGCAGGGCATCGAGCAAGGCGTCGCCAACTCGATCCTCATCAAGATCAACCAGATCGGCACGCTTACCGAAACCTTCGCCGCCATCGAAATGGCCAAGCGCGCCGGTTATACGGCCGTGGTGTCGCATCGTTCGGGCGAAACCGAAGACTCGACGATTGCCGATATTGCCGTGGGCACGAACGCCGGTCAGATCAAGACCGGTTCGCTCTCGCGCAGCGACCGTATCGCCAAGTACAACCAGTTGCTTCGTATCGAGGAAGATCTCGGCGATATCGCTTCGTATCCGGGCAAGGAAACGTTTTACAATCTGCGCTAATTCCGTTTCCCCGGGAAGTTGAGTCGCGACGTCGGTCGTGACACACTTCCCGGAATTCTTGCCAGGCGAAAGCATGCGAATGGTGACCTTGGTACTGGTGCTGCTTCTGTTAGCGATCCAGTATCCGCTCTGGTTCGGCCACGGTGGTTGGTTGTACGTGCACGAACTGCGCGACGAGTTGAGCGCCGAACAGCAGAAGAACGAGCAGTTGAAGGAACGTAACGATCGCCTTGCCGGCGAAGTGCAGGATTTGCAGGAAGGCACGGCGGCGATCGAGGAGCGCGCTCGTTTCGAACTGGGCATGGTCAAGGACGGCGAAGTGTTCGTGCAGTTCGTCGCCCCTGACGGCACGGGTGGTCCGCAGGCGGCATCCGGCGCCGACGCTCCGCTCGTATCGTCGACCGAGCCCGCGCACAAGTCAGTCGCGGCTGCGCCGCCGGCGGCGCAGCCGTCGTCGCAGACGAAGGGCAAGGCGCAATCGGCGCACAAGACGCAGCATCACTGATCGCCGCCGGCATGACGCGCGGACGGTAAAACGAAAAGGCGTTCCCGAGGGAACGCCTTTTTTATTGCCTCTCGCCGTCCCGGTCAGAAGCCGATGCCAATGCCGACCGACGAGCGTGGGCCATACCCACCTGGCCCATACCATCCCGGACCATACCATCCGGGCCCGTACCACCCCGGACTTCCCCAGCCACCGTAGAAGTAGGCATTGCTGTTATAGCTGCGCAAGGCATCGTCGAGGGCGCGCTGTGCGCGTTCGCGCTCGATGGCCGTCTCCTGCTCGTCGTAGATGCGCTTGTTCAGCCGCGTCAGGTCTTGCTTCTGCGCGTCGGTCAGAGCGGGGGTGTCTTGTGTCTGCGGAAGACGGGCCGCCGGAGCGTCTGGCGGCGGAATCTGGAGTTGCGCGCAACCGGCGACCAGCGACAGCAGTAGCGCGCCGGTTGCCCCGATGATCGGTCGAATTGGGTGAACTGAGCGAATCTTGCGCGCGCGGGGCGAGGCGGCGGCGTAGGTATTGGAAGTGAGTCGCGACATGAACAAATCCCCGTGGATTGACAGCGTGGCGGTAAGGCCGGGGGCTCACCGCCACGTCTGACGTGAGATTCGCGGTCGTGCCGGTCGTTCCATACCCCGTGAATCTCCGTGTCTTTAATGCTGTGCAGACGGCGCCGCGTGCGACTGCTCGGCGAAAAGCTGTGCAGCATCCACCTTGTCGAAGTGATAGGTCTGGCGACAGAACTCGCACGCCACCTCAACGTTAGGGCGTTCGTCGAATACGCTCATGACTTCGGCTTCGCCGAGTGTGCGCAACATATTGGCGACCCGCTCCCGCGAGCATGTGCAGCGGAAGGCCACGACCTGCGGCTCGAACACGCGCACCGTCTCTTCCCAGAACAGGCGATGCAGCAGCGTTTCACGGTCGGTACTCAGCATTTCGTCGCGCTTGAGCGTGTTGCCCAGTTGGCAGACGCGATTCCACGTGTCTTCGTCAAGCTCGGGCGCGCGCTCCGCACCGGCACCTGCCGTGCCGCCGTGACCCGGCAGCTTCTGCAACAGGATGCCGACCGCATGGTTCTCGTCCGACGCCAGCCACAGGCGTGTGTCGAGCTGCTCCGAATGGTGCATGTAGTGCTCGAGCACCGACGCCATATCGGGCAACGGGCCGTGCTCGTCGGACAGCGGCACGATGCCCTGATAGGGCTGCTGTCCCGGTTGCTTGACGCGCGGGTCGAGGGTAATGGCGAAGTGCGCGCGGCCATTGACGTTAACGAGCGACTTGAGCGTTGCATTCTCGGGAATCTCGCCGCTGTACTTCGCCGTCGCGCGCATCGTCAGGTCGGCGTTGCATTCGACCACGATCATGGTGACGGGGCCGTCGCCGTGCAATTGCAGGATCAGGGCGCCGTCGAACTTGACGTTGGCCGTAAGCAGCGCCGCAGCGGCCATCATTTCGCCGAGCAGATGGCGTACCGGCAGCGGGTAGTCGTGACGCTCGAGCACCGCGCGCCAGGTGGCGTCGAGGCTGACGTATTCGCCGCGCACCGGGGCGGCGTCGAACATGAATTTCTGAAGTTGATCGGACACGGTTGAATTCCTGAAAAATGCGGCAACGGCGGTCAGTGTGGCGGGCTTCGGTGCAGGAAATGAAAACCGCACGAACGAGGCCGATTTCGCACAAAAGCCGATGATTGGCGCGTCAATATTGCGTTATCTGGGGGCGCGCACCGCATTTTCAACACGCCGGCAGCGGGGGCTTGCGCGCCGCAGAATGCCAACGCGCGCCGCCGCCGGTGATTCGCTTAGCCGATGCGCACCAGTTGTTCCTTGAAGACCTGACGGCGCGTCGCGTAGACGTCCGCGTTACGTTTGAGGTTGGCGACTTCCTCGTCTGTCAATTCGCGCACGACCTTGGCCGGCACACCCAGGATCAGGGAGCGGTCGGGGAACGTCTTGCGTTCGGTGACCAGCGCACCTGCACCCACCAGACTGTCGCGGCCGATGACCGCGCCATTGAGCAGTACCGCCTGAATGCCGATCAGCGAGTTTTCTCCGACCGTGCAGCCGTGCAGCATGGCCTGATGGCCGACGCTCACCCCATTTGCCAGCGTGAGCGGATAGCCCGGGTCGGCATGCAGGACGGCGCCTTCCTGGACATTGGTGCCCACCCCGACCTTGATCGGCTCGTTATCGCCGCGAATCGCCACCCCCGGCCAAACGCTGCTGTTCTCGGCGAGGATCACCTCTCCAATGATGGTGGCAGTGTCGGCCACGAAAGCACTCTCGTGGATCTGCGGGGTCTTGTCTCCAAGTTTATAGATCGGCATGGCGGCTTCGGTTCGCGGTTAAAATCGACGAAATAGCTATTGTAACGTCATGGCCGATTTCACTCCCGTGCCCGGCGGCGAAGCCGCCCGCAACGCCATATCTGGCAATTCCACCGAACGCTCCCGGGCTGACGACGCTTGCGTTGTGCCCGGTTGCGCCCGGACGCGCGCACTCGCACTCCTGAGGCTGTGCGATCCGTATGAGAAGGCGGCAGGGGTCACTGCGCTTCGCGATGCAGTGCGTGAAGGGGCGGCGCACTGGTATCCGGCGCGCCGCTTTTCGGCGGCTGAAGCAGCTGAAGGGGCTGAAGCGATCGACGAGGCTGGTTCGCCCGGCATGACGGACGTTCCCAGCGATGCAGCGGCGCACGACGCCCGTATTCCCGGGCGTCCCGCATTGCCCCGGTTGGTCTCCCCGCGCGAGTTGAAACACCGTGCCGTTACGTCGGTGGAAGGGCGAGCGGCACTCCTGCACGCGCTCGCTCACATCGAGTTCAATGCGATCAATCTCGCGCTTGACGCCCTGTGGCGTTTCGACGGCCTGCCCACCACGTATTACGACGACTGGTTGCAGGTCGCGGCGGAGGAGGCATACCACTTCGCTTTGCTCGCGGCGCATCTGAAAACCCTGGGAGATGCCTACGCCTATGGCTGCTTCCCGGCACACGACGGCTTATGGGAAATGGCGCGCAGGACGTCCGGCGACTGGCTGGCGCGCCTCGCGCTGGTGCCGCGCACACTGGAAGCCCGCGGACTGGATGCCAGCCCGCCGATCAAGGCGAAGCTGGCCGGCGCAGGCGACGCCGCCGGTGCCGCCATTCTCGACATCATCCTGCGCGACGAAATCGGGCATGTCGCCATCGGCAACCGTTGGTTTCGCTGGGGCTGCGAGCGTGCCGGGTGCGATCCTGTCGAGACATACGCCCGGCTGGCGGCCCAATACGGTGCACCGCGCTTGCGAGGGCCGTTCAATCTGGAGGCGCGCCGGGCGGCGGGCTTCGACGACGACGAACTCGCGGCCCTTCAGGCGGGTGAGTAGCCGTGCGGCCGATGGGCCAATTTTGATGCCGATATACTCGGCATTCCTCAATCGTTTCGATATTCACTATCTGCCAGTGTCATGACCGATTCGCGATCCGAGTTTCTGACTGTGCGTGGCCTGCGCCATCATGTCCGGCAGTGGGGCGCGCCCGGTGCGCCGAAGCTGTTCTTGTTGCACGGGTGGATGGACGTGTCGGCGTCATTCCAGTTTGTGGCGCAAACGCTCGCACAGCGCTGGCATCTGCTTGCGCCCGACTGGCGCGGTTTCGGCCTCACGGACTGGCCGGTGGCCGATGGCCGCTGCGGCAGTTACTGGTTTCCCGACTATCTAGCCGATCTTGAGGCGTTGCTCGACGTCTACACCGAGCCCGGCGAAGCCATCAACCTGATCGGTCACAGCATGGGCGGGAACGTTGCCTGCCTGTATGCCGGTGTGCGACCGGCGCGCGTTCGGCGGCTTGTCAATCTGGAGGGCTTCGGTCTGCCGCCGTCTCAGCCGATCGCGGCGATCCGTCAACTCGGGCGGTGGCTCGACGACTTGCAGAGTGCGCCGACGCTGCGTCCGTACGCCTCGCTGGACGACGTGGCCGCGCGCTTGCGCAAGACGAATCCGCGACTCCTCCCCGAACGGGCGGCGTGGCTGGCTCAGCGATGGGCGCGTCAGACACGCGACGGGCAATGGCACTTGCTTGCGGATGCGGCTCACAAGATTGCCAATCCGTACCCTTACCGGCTCGACGAGGCAATGGCCGTGTGGGGCAATGTCAGCGCACCCGTGTTGCATGTCGAGGCGACGGATTCGGAGGTGTTGCAGCACTTCGTCGGGGCGCAGGGCAAAGAGGCGTTCCGTGAGCGTTTCGAGGTCTTTCCGAATTTGACGGAGGCCTTCGTGGCTGACGCGGGCCACATGCTGCATCACGATCAACCGGAAGCCGTGGCGCGGCTGATCGACGACTTCTGCCGGGAGTAGGCCGGCTCCGGCATGCAGGCAACTCGCGTCGCGTGCACTTGAGCGGTAGAATGAAGCCGTCATTACAACGTCATGTGCCGGCCTGTGGCGGGTCAGACGTGTCACAGCCTGGCGGCTCATCATGCTCAACGCGGATCTTCATTGTCATTCCAAGGTGTCGGACGGTACGCTTAGCCCGTCTGAAGTGGCGCAGGTCGCTTTCGAGGCCGGTGTCGACCTTTGGGCGCTGACGGATCACGACGAGATCGGTGGCCAGCGCGAAGCGCGTGCGGCGGCCGAGGCGCTGGGCATGCGGTATGTGAGCGGTGTGGAGATTTCCATCACCTGGGCCAATCGCACCGTGCATATCGTGGGGCTGAACATCGACCCCGACAATCCCACGCTGATCGACGGCCTCGCGGCAACGCGCGGCGGGCGGGCGGCGCGAGCCGAGCAGATGAGCGAACAACTGGCGGCGGCGGGTATTCCGGGGGCCTACGAAGGGGCACTGCGCTACGTTGGCAATCCTGACCTGATTTCGCGCACGCACTTCGCCCGCTATCTGGTGGAGATCGGCAAATGCGCGTCGGTCTCGGACGTGTTCTCGAAATATCTCGCGGAAGGGCGCCCTGGGTATGTCCCGCATCGCTGGGCGACGCTCGAGAATTCCGTGAAATGGATTCGCGGCGCGGGCGGCATTGCCGTTGTGGCGCATCCGGGCCGCTACAAATTTTCGCCGCTGGAATTCGGGGTACTGTTCGATCAGTTCCGCGAATTGGGCGGCGAAGCGATCGAAGTGATTACCGGCAGCCACACGCCGGAGCAGTATCGCGAGTACGCCGAGGTCGCGCGTCAGTACGGTTTTCTGGCGTCGCGCGGCTCGGATTTCCATGGACCGACCGAGAGCCGTGCGCTGCTCGGTAAGCTGCCTGCGCTGCCCGACGATCTCACCCCGGTCTGGAGCCGCTGGCAGTAACCTTCGGACGCTATGTCGCAATTCTTCCAGATTCATCCGGAAAATCCTCAGTCACGACTCATCAAACAGGCCGCCCAGATCATCGACAAGGGCGGCATCGTCGCGTTGCCGACCGATTCGAGCTACGCGATTGCCTGTCATATCGACGACAAGCTGGCCGTCGATCGTCTGCGCCGTATTCGCGGCCTCGACGAGAAGCAATTACTGTCGCTGCTGGTGCGCGATCTGTCGGAACTGGCGGAGTTCGCGATCGTGGACAACCGGCAATACCGCCTGATCAAGGCGACTACGCCGGGGCCCTATGTGTTCATTCTCGAGGCAACGAAGGAAGTGCCGCGCCGCCTCTCTCATCCTTCGCGAAAGACCATTGGCCTGCGGGTGCCGGAGCATGCCATTACGCTCGCGTTGCTTGAGGAACTGGGTCAGCCGCTGCTTGCCACCACGCTGATTCTGCCGGGCGAAACCGAGCCGCTGAACGACCCTGAGGAGATCCGCGAGCGACTGGAAAAGCAACTGGATCTGGTGATCGATGGCGGCGCCTGCCCGAAAGAACCGTCGACGGTGCTCGATCTGACGGTCACGCCGCCCGAGGTGTTGCGCAGGGGGCGCGGCTCACTGGCACCCTTCGGGCTATCGTGAGGGGACAAGCCCCCCCCCGCTTTGCAATGCGCGGTAATACTTGCGCACCGGTCTGCTTGTTACAATAGTCGGCTATGAATGCAGACCTGATCCAGACCATTGCGGTCTACGCGCTCCCTGTCCTCTTTGCGATCACCTTGCACGAGGCCGCGCACGGCTACGTCGCGAAATATTTCGGCGACCCCACCGCCTTTCTGATGGGGCGCGTAACGCTCAATCCCCTCAAGCATATCGATCCGATCGGCACGGTACTCGTGCCGCTCGCGCTTTACTTCATGACGAGCGGGGCATTCCTGTTCGGTTACGCGAAGCCGGTGCCGGTCGCGTTCGGCAGCCTGCGCAATCCGCGCGTCGACACAATCTGGGTGGCGCTTGCGGGGCCGCTCTGCAACTTCATTCAGGCCATTCTCTGGGCCGTGTTCGGCCTCGGCCTGCAAGTGGTCGGCGTACACGAGCCATTCTTCATGATGATGGCGCAGGCCGGGCTGCTGGTGAACCTTGTGATGTGCATGTTCAACCTGTTTCCGGTGCCGCCGCTCGACGGTGGGCGCGTGCTTGTGTCGCTGCTGCCGGCGCGCGCAGCCTACGCGCTCTCGCGCGTGGAACCTTTCGGCTTTTTCATCGTGATGGCGCTGGTGGTGAGCGGCGTGCTCGGCCGTGTGTGGCTGTGGCCGCTCATTCAATGGGGGCGAGACGTCATCGTCTGGATGCTCACGCCGCTGCTGTCGCTGGTTTCCTGAAGTTTTTGCAGAACATAACAACACCATGTACCCCGAACGCGTTTTTTCCGGCATGCGCCCGACAGGTCGCCTGCATCTCGGCCACTATCACGGTGTGCTCAAAAACTGGATTCAGCTTCAGTCGGAGTACCCGTGCTACTTCTGCGTGGTCGACTGGCATGCGCTCACGACGCACTACGAAACGCCGGAAGTCATCGAGCAGAACGTATGGGACGTGCTGGTCGATTGGCTGGCCGCCGGGATAGATCCGAATCAGGCCACGCTCTTCATCCAGAGCAAGGTGCCTGAGCACGCCGAACTGGCGTTGCTCATTGGCATGAGCACGCCGCTGGGCTGGCTGGAACGCGTGCCCACGTACAAGGAGCAGATCGAGAAGCTCAAGGAAAAGGACCTCTCGACGTATGGCTTCCTGGGGTATCCGGTGCTGATGGCGGCCGACATTTTGCTCTATCGCGCGTTGCATGTGCCGGTGGGTGAGGATCAGGTGCCTCATGTGGAAATGACGCGTGAAATTGCGCGGCGCTTCAACTATCTTTACGGCCGTGAAGCCGGCTTCGAAGAGAAGGCGCTGGCGGCGGCGCGCAAGCTGGGCGGCAAGCGCTCGAAGCTGTATCTGGAGCTGCGTACGGCTTATCAGGAGCAGGGTGACGACGAAGCGCTGGAGCAGGCCCGTGCAATGCTCTCCGAGTCGCAATCGTTGTCGTTGGGCGACCGCGAGCGGCTCTTCGGTTATCTCGAAGGCGCGCGCAAGCTGATTCTGGTCGAGCCGCAGGCACTGCTTACGCCGGCGTCGCGCATGCCGGGGCTCGACGGCCAGAAGATGTCGAAGTCCTATAACAACACCATCGGTTTGCGCGAAGACGCCGAATCGATCACCAGGAAAGTGCGCACAATGCCCACCGATCCGGCGCGTGTGCGTCGCACCGATCCGGGCGATCCGGAGAAGTGCCCGGTGTGGCAGTTGCATCAGGTCTATAGCGACGACGATACGCGCGAGTGGGTGCAGAAGGGCTGCCGCAGTGCCGGCATCGGTTGTCTCGAGTACAAGCAGCCGGTGATCGAGGGCATTCTGCGCGAGCAGCAGCCGATGCTCGAACGTGCGCAAAAGTACATGGACGATCCGTCGCTGTTGCGCGCCATCGTGGCCGACGGTTGTGAGAAGGCTCGAAAATCCGCGCAGGAAGTCATGCGCGACGTGCGCGAAGCCATGGGGCTGCAATATTCATGACGCATTCTGCCGTTCCCGGCATGTTGCACGGCGTTGGCGCACCGTCGCCGTGGCTGGTGCGTTGGGCGCATCTCATTGCGCCCGGCGCGCGCGTGCTGGATCTGGCGTGCGGCCACGGGCGCCACGCGCGCTGGCTTGCCGCTCGCGGGGCACAGGTTACGGCCATCGATCGCGATGAGGCGGCGCTTGCCACGATGTCAATGCTGGCGAACGTCACGACACTGAAGGCCGATCTCGAGGAGGCGCCGTGGCCGTTGGCCGAACGCGCGACATTCGATGCCGTGGTGGTCACGAACTACCTGCACCGGCCGCTGCTTTCGCGCATTGCCGAGAGCGTGGGACCGGGCGGCGTACTGATTTATGAGACCTTTGCGCAGGGAAACGAAAGATACGGAAAGCCGTCCAATCCGCTGTTTCTGCTGGCTCCCGGTGAATTGTTCGACGCGGCGCGTGCAGCGAATCTGCGTGTCACGGCATACGAGGACGTCACGTTGCCGTCACCGCGTGCGGCGTGTGTGCAGCGCTTGTGCGCTACGCGTGCCGCCCCCGGGGAAAACCCCGGCACTGCCGCGCTGTACGAGGCGGGCACGTAATCCGCTACAATCCACCCTTATCGCTGAATTGTTCGATCAACCATGACTACCCAAACTCCGATTCAAGGCAGTATCGTCGCGATTGTCACGCCGATGGCAGAAGACGGCAGCCTTGACCGTGAAGCACTGCGTAACCTCATCAACTGGCATGTCGACGAAGGCACCGACGGCATTGTGATCGTCGGTACCTCGGGCGAATCGCCGACGGTGAACGTCGAGGAGCATTGCGAACTCATCGAGATCGCCGTGCAGCAAGCGGCCGAAGCCGGCAAGTCGCGTGGCCGCAAGGTGCCGGTGATCGCAGGCACGGGCGGCAATTCGACGGCGGAAGCCATTGAGCTGACGAAGCATGCGAAGCAGGTGGGCGCCGACGCGTCGCTGCAGGTCGTGCCGTACTACAACAAGCCTACGCAGGAAGGTCAGTACCAGCACTTCCGCGCCATTGCCGAAGCCGTTGAGCTGCCGGTCATCCTCTATAATGTGCCTGGCCGTACCGTGGCAGACGCCAGCAACGATACGTTGCTGCGTCTGGCGCAAGTGCCTGGCATCGTTGGCGTGAAAGACGCCACGGGCAATCTGGATCGTGGCATCGACCTGATCCGGCGTGCCCCGAAGAGCTTCGCCGTGTACAGCGGCGACGACCTGACGGCTGTGGCGCTCATGCTCATGGGCGGTCAGGGTAATATCTCGGTCACTGCCAACGTGGCACCGCGTGCGATGCACGAGTTGTGCGTCGCTGCGCTGGCCGGCAATGTGGCCAAGGCACGGGAACTGCAATTCCAGTTGTTCGAACTGCACCGTGCCATGTTCGTCGAAGCCAATCCGATCCCCGTGAAATGGGCGCTGCAACAGATGGGCATGATCGCGTCGGGCATCCGCCTGCCGCTCACGCCGCTTGCGCAGGCGTATCAGGACACGGTGCTGGGTGCCCTCAAGTCGGCGAACATCGCCGTTGTCTAAGCTGTCGTTCAAGCACCCGGGTTCGATTGCCCACCCTTTTTTTGCGACTCATGAAACGAATCGTCAGTAATTCCGTAGCTCGTCCCGTGCTGGCATGGGCCGCTATTGCCTCGTTGGCCCTCGTCGCCGGATGCAGCTCCCTCTCGAGCGCCTTGTCCTCGGATAAGGTGGACTACAAAAGCTCGAAGACCGGCCCCTCGCTCGACGTTCCGCCGGATCTGACGAACGTTCAGGCCACCGACCGTAAGTACGTTTCTCCGGCCGGTACCGCCACGCTGTCGACTTACGAGACGCAGCAGAAGGTCGTGGCGACGAATCCGACGGATACCGTGCTGCCGGCGGTGCCGGGCATGAAGGTCGTGCGCGACGGCAACGAGCGCTGGCTCGTGATTCAGAAGGCCCCGGGCGATCTGTGGCCGACGCTGCGTGAATTCTGGCAAGAGAACGGCTTCGTACTGACGATCGATTCGCCGGACACGGGCGTGATGGAAACCGACTGGGCCGAGAACCGCGCAAAGCTGAATCAGGACATCATCCGCGATCTGCTTGGCAAGGTGCTTGATGGCCTGTATTCGACCGGCGAACGCGATCGTTTCCGCACCCGCGTGGAGCGTGATCCGAACGGCGGCACGGACGTCTACATTACGCACCGCCGTATGGTGGAAGTGTTCACGAACTCGCAGAAGGACACGACCAAGTGGGAGCCGGCGCCGAACGATCCGGGCCTGGAGGCAATCTTCCTGACCAAGCTGATGCAGCGTTTCGGTGCGCAAACCGAACAGGCGCAGGCGCAGGTCGAGAATGCCAAGTCGGGTGTGCCGACGAGTCAGGTCGTGAAGACGGCAGACGCTGCTTATCTTGACATCAACGAGCCGTTCGATCGCGCGTGGCGTCGTGTTGGCGTTGCGCTCGATCGCGGTAACTTCACCGTGGACGATCGCGATCGTGCGAAGGGGCTGTACTTCGTGAGCTATGTCGATCCGGCAACGCTCGCCAAGGATAATGGCTTCTTCTACAGCCTGTTCCATGCGAAGGAAGTGCAGGACAGCAAGAAGGCCAAGAAGTACAGCGTGAACGTGCAGGGTCGTGGCGACAGCCAGACGCGCGTGCAGGTGCTCGACGACAAGGGTAACGTCGATAATTCGCAGATCGCGCAGACGATCATCGGTGTGATCAGCAACCAGCTCCGTTAAGGCGGGGTGTGCGGTTCGCTAGTTTAGGCAGCGGCAGCGAAGGCAATGCCCTGCTGGTGGAGGCGTCGGAAGGCGCCTCCACGACACGCATTCTCCTCGATTGCGGTTTCTCGATGCGAGAGGTTGAGCGACGCCTGGCGGCTCGCTCGATCGACGTGGCGTCACTCGACGCCATCGTCATTACGCATGAGCATGCCGATCACATCGGCAGTGCCCTTTCCCTCACGCGCAAGTACCGGATTCCCCTCATCATGAGCTGGGGAACGGGGCAGGCTGTCAAAGTCCACGCGACGCTCAAGACGGGCGAAGACGACGCACTCGTGCGCTGGTGTCGTTCCGACGAGCGGCTGGCCGTGGGCGGAATCGAGCTGCATCCCTACACGGTGCCTCACGACGCCCGCGAGCCGCTCCAGTTTGTATTCTCCGACGGCGCACGCCGTCTGGGGGTACTCACGGATGCCGGGTCCCCGACGGCCCATCTGATCGCCACACTGGGCGGTTGTGACGCTCTGGTGCTCGAATGCAATCACGACCGTGAAATGCTGGCCAACAGCAAGTATCCGCCCTCACTCAAGGCGCGCATTGGCGGCACATATGGTCATCTGGCCAACGAGGCGGCGGCTGAGATACTTGGCGCGATCGACAGGACGAAGTTGCAGCGTGTGATTTGTGCGCATTTAAGCGAGCAGAACAATACGCCCGAACTGGCCATGGCGGCGATGTCCGCAGTCATCGGTACTGAGGCTACGGAGATCCTCGTGGCAACGCAGTCAGGGGGCTTTGACTGGCTGACGTGCTAGTGCTGCGAGCGTTTTGCGCAGGGCGCCGTCTGAAAGGGCGACGTGCCTGGAGCGAATGCGAAGTGTGTGAAACGCGGGGACAACAAAAAAGCCGGTCGAAAGACCGGCTTTTTTTGCTCAACTGCCTTGCGGCAGCGAGAGCTTACTTGCTTGCAGCAGCGTCAGCAGCCGAAGCAACGGCGTCAGCAGCAGCGCCAGCAGCCGAAGCGGCCGTGTCAGCAGCAGCACCGGCAGCCGAAGCAGCCGAGTCAGCAGCAGCGCCAGCAGCCGAAGCAGCGTCCGAAGCAGCCGCAGCAGCCGAAGCGGCAGCGTCAGCGGCCGGAGCAGCGGCTTCTTCCTTCTTGCCGCAGGCGGTCAGAGCCATGGCAGCCAACAACGAAGCGACGAGGAGAGACTTCTTCATGATCACGTCCTTTTATGGTAGAAGACAAGCGAATGAATATTAGTTACGGTAATACGCTCTTGCCAGCGCAAAGCCGATTGCGAGACTTTGGCAATTGAGGATTACCCTTGGTCATGCAAGCTGCTTGGCGAGAAATTATATTGGGTTTTCCCCAACGCGTCACGTCAATCTCGCGCATTTACCCCGCTTTTTTCCTTACGGCGCGCAACTTTCGCACGGTCTTCGAGTCTGGTTCGAGTTGCAGCCATCCCGAAGCATACCAATCGTACAGAATTTCGACGATTTCTTGGCTATTTTGCTCGAAATTCGTACATTCCTCAGCATTCAGCTTACGCTGGTCGGCAATGCGTCGTAACGTCGATCGCGCACCGGCGGGCACTTCAAGCGGCTCGCCGTTGACGTAGTATCGGTTGCGTCGATACAACAATTGCGTCTTTGGCGAGAGCGTCAGACCACGCAATGCGGCTTCGCGCACGAAGCGTGCCTCCGAAAGCGGCGTTTCCGGCGGGTCGAAAAACACATGAGACTTCGGTTCACTCAGCCAGCGACCAAGGAAATCCTCTACCTCTTTCTGTCCCCAGCGCACCTTCTCCAGTTGCGAGACGAGCGTGTCGATCATGGCGTCGGGCAAGGCGGCCGGGTGTTTGACGGCAGGTTGCGACGGATCGGCGTATCGGCCAGCGAAATGGCGTGCAAACGACAATTCCGGGGCGTTCTCCGCAAGGTAGTACAGGAAGTTCTGCAACATCTCTTGCTCGAGCGGTGCGCGAAAACCGATCGAGTACGTCATGCACTCGCCCTCGGCCACGCCGTCGTGCGCATAGCCTGGGGGCAGGTACAGCATGTCGCCCGGCTCGAGTACCCATTCCTCTTCCGCTTCGAAATGCTTCAGGATGCGAAGTGGTACATCCTCAAGCCACGTCGTGTCACGTTGTGGCCCGATGCGCCAGCGCCGCTTGCCATGCGCTTGCAGTAGAAATACGTCGTAAGAGTCGAGGTGCGGGCCGACACCGCCGCCGTCGGTGGCGTAGCTGATCATCACGTCGTCGAGACGCGCGTCGGGAATGAAGCGAAACTGTTGCATGAGCGCGTCGACGGCCGGCGCGTGCAGATTCACGCCTTGCACGAGCAGCGTCCACTGCTTGCGCGTCAGCGGCGGCAGATCGTCGGCATCGAACGGGCCATGCTCGAGTTGCCAGCGCTTTCGCGCGTGGCTGACAAGTCGAGACTCGACGTCGTCCTGTGCGGCAAGAGCGAATAGCGCGTCGCGCGAGAGGGGCGCGGTGAAGCCGGGGATCGCCTGCCGGATGAGCAGCGGGCGCTTGTGCCAATAGCGCTTCATGAAGGCCTCGGGGGCGAGGCCGCCGAGCAGGGGCGATGTGGGGCGGGATGTCGTCATGCGAAGTTCGATGCTTTAAAAGTGACGGCGGAGGTGACGGCAGCGTCTCGCGTCATCCGATTGCGATCTGAGACGAGCGAACGGCAAGGTGCTGCGATGCGCGCAATACTGCGGTGCAATTCGCTCGGGACAGGAGCGCGCGATACACGCGTTTGTGGTCGCCGATACCGCTTCGGGTCGTTGCCGGGTCGCTGTCATACGGCTGCGCGTATAATGCGGGCTGTTTTCCGGAGAGTTTGATGAAGATCGAAAAGAATACCGTCGTCTCGGTGACTTATAAGTTGTCGGACGCTCAGGGCAACCTGATCGAAGAAAGCGGCGCCGAGCCGATGGTTTATCTGCACGGCGGCTATGATGGCACGTTCCCCAAGATCGAGGAAGCGCTCGATGGTCAGGACGTCGGCTATGAGACCCAACTCCAACTGGAACCGGATGACGCATTCGGCGACTACGATTCCGAGTTGGTGAAGATCGAAGAGCGTGGCCGTTTCCCGGAGCCGCTCGAAGTCGGCATGCAATTCGAAGGCACGCCGGAAGATGGCGACGAAGAGTCCGACACGCTGATCTACACGGTGACGGACGTCGCAGACGACAAGGTCGTGCTCGACGGCAATCATCCGCTCGCCGGCATGGCGCTGCGCTTCGAGTTGAAGGTGACCGACGTGCGTCAGGCGACGGAAGAGGAAGTCGAGCACCAGCACGCGCATGGCGCGTCGGGGCTCGAAGTCGTCGACGAAGACGAAGACGACGCACCGACGCTGCACTGAGCTGCCGGCAGTTGCATGGCCGCTTCAGGGGCGGCAGGTAACGCACGACGTGCAAGCGTCTTGGCAGGACATTCGCCGGGTCAGGCGCATTGCACAACGCAATGCGTCAGGCCCGGCGTTTGCATTTCGAGCGCCGGATTCAGCGACCGGGGGCGGCGGGGTGCGGAGTGGTATTGGGCGGGAGTGCCGGTCCGATGGGCATGACCCCCTGATTGGGATCGGAGCTGGTCGCGCTGCTCGAACCGGCGCCGGTAGCGACGCCGGACGACGGATAGAGGGCAGAGTAGGGCGCTGCGTGGGGCACAGTGCCTGTCGCGGTTCTGCCCGGCTCGGGATTCAGCGGGACGGCCGCAGCCGGTACCGCGCCGTTGCCGCGTTGACTGCCGGGCGCAGGCGAGCTGCCGACGGGCAACATCATGCCTTCGAAACGGAACAGTTGCGGTGCTCGCGGGTCGACACGCACGCGTACCCAGCGGTTTGCTGCGGGAGAGCCGAAACTGCTCAGTTGCGTGAACGACCTGACCGGCGCGCCATGGGCGTCGCGCAACGGTTGCGTGTGACGCATCGTTTTGCCGCTGTCGATCAGC
Source organism: Pandoraea apista (assembly GCF_001465595.2). NCBI lineage: Bacteria > Pseudomonadati > Pseudomonadota > Betaproteobacteria > Burkholderiales > Burkholderiaceae > Pandoraea > Pandoraea apista. The sequence goes on from NZ_CP013481.2 coordinate 2,234,751, forward strand.
AGGATCGGCCCTTTGAAGCGGCTGGCGAGTCGTTGCAATTGCGTCCTGAAATCCTTGTAGCCGTCAATGCCGCGTCGCCCGGAGCGATCCGAGAAAATGCCGCCGAGGCCGCCACTGCGCGCCGGCTCGAACTCGGGGTCCGCCTGCGCGACGATGACCATGCCAATGGCGTCCTTCTGCTGGGCGTAGACAGCCGCGTGCTGCAACCACACGCGCGTTGCAATCACGCGATCTTCATATTCGCCGTTGCGCCCGCCTGCCGAGCGGTAATTGTTGTTATTGCCGGGAAGGTTCAGGCCAACGAACACCACGCCGCGATAGAACCACCGCACGTTTTCTCGATACTGACGAAAGCGCGCCATTTCGCTTTGACGCGTGAGATCGAACTGTGCGAAACCCACCGGGCCGGGACCGAGCAGCGCGTCGTCGTCGAAGGCGTGATCGCGTAGAAAATCAAGGCGCTCCACGGGGTTGTAGTTCCCCTCGCCGGCGCGTTGGCAATCGGCCCAGTCGTTGGCGCCGGGCACATACATCAGTGGTTTGGGGGAGCTGGCGAGCAGACTCAGACGTTGCGTGACGAGTTCGTCGCGGCACGACTCATTGATGTCTTTGAAATTTCCCGCGTGAATAACGAAGGCGGCCTGCGTGTCGCCAATGTTGGCCAGCACGCTGCGCACCACCGGCACTTCGGTATTGCCGAACGGGGTATTGCCGAGCACGGCAAAATCGAACGGCGGTGGTTTGGGCGGGCTTTTGGCCATGGTTTTTGCCGCCGGCTTCGCAGTACTCTGTGCCGCTGCCGCAAATGCCGAACCCGACGCCAGCGCGAGTGCCACAAGGCACACGGCAAATAAGCCCGTGCCGGATCGGCGAGGCGCGCGTAGGCGGCGCAGGGTCGACATGGTGGCTCAGGGCGTGGCGCGGCCGTCCATCAGGCCCCGCAGTTCGTACAGCAGGTCGAGTGCCTCGCGCGGGCGCAGGTCGTCCGGATCGATGCTGGCCAGACGCGCCAGCGCGGCCTCTGCCGCGGGATCGAGGGCTGCGGCGCGATGCGAATTGCCTTGCGCCCCTTGCGGTGCCGCCGCGTTGTCGGCATCGTCGTCGAGATCGTCTTCGACGCTCGCTCGCGTTGCAAACAGATCGAGCTGAGGCGCCGCTGGATCCAGCGCCTGCTGTTCGAGCAACGCCAGATGTTTGCGCGCTGCACGAATGACCGGCATCGGCACACCAGCGAGCTGCGCGACCTGCAAACCGTAGCTCTGGCTCGCGGGGCCGTCCTGCACCGTGTGCAGGAACACGATGCCTTCGCCATGCTCTACGGCCGACAGATGCACGTTCGCGCATTGCGGGAATTCATCGGGGAGTTGCGTCAGTTCGAAATAGTGTGTGGCGAACAACGTGTAGCAGCGGTTATGGCCGAGCAGATGGCGCGCAATCGCCCAGGCGAGCGCGAGACCGTCGAATGTCGACGTGCCCCGGCCGATCTCGTCCATCAACACCAGGCTCTGGTCGGTCGCGGTGTGCAGAATGGCTGCCGATTCGGTCATCTCGACCATGAAGGTCGAGCGGCCGCCCGCGAGGTCGTCCGACGCGCCGATACGCGTAAAGATCGCGTCGAGCGGCCCGAGGCGTACAGCCTCGGCGGGCACGTAGCAGCCCACGTAAGCGAGCAGGGCGATCAGTGCCGTCTGACGCATGAACGTCGACTTGCCGCCCATGTTCGGGCCGGTGATGAGCAGCAGGCGGCGGGCATCGCCCAGCGAGCAATCGTTGGCGATGAAGCGCTCCACCTGTTGCTCGACGACCGGATGACGACCCTGGCGAATATCGACGACGCGGTCCTGCACCAGCTCGGGCTTTACCCAGCCCAGCGTCTCGGCGCGTTCGGCCAGCGCAGCGAGCACGTCCAACTGGGCGAGTGCCTGCGCAATGCGCTTGAATTCGGTGATGTGCGGCAGCAGGGCTTGCAGCAATGCGTCGTACAACACTTTTTCTCGCGCGAGCGAGCGCTCCTGCGCCGAGAGTGCCTTGTCTTCAAACGTCTTCAGTTCCGGCGTGATGTAGCGCTCGGCGTTCTTCAGGGTCTGGCGGCGGCGATAATCGTCGGGCACCTTGTCGGTCTGGCCGCGAGTGACTTCGATATAGAAGCCGTGCACCTTGTTGAACTCGACCCGCAAATTGTTGATGCCGGTACGTGCGCGCTCGCGCGTTTCCAGATCGACGAGAAACTGCCCGCAGTTCTCCGAGATATCGCGCAATTCGTCGAGATCGGCGTCGTAGCCGCGAGCGATAACGCCGCCGTCGCGCACCATCGCTGCGGGCTCTTCCGCCACGGCGCTCGTGAGCAGGGCGAGCGCAGCGTCGGGAATGGCGAGGTCTTCGTGCAGAATCGCCAGCAGCGGCGAGTTCGCTTCGACGGCGCGCAGCGTGGTGTGCAATTCGGGCAGACGGCGCAGGGCGTCGCGCAGGCTCGACAGATCGCGCGGCCGCGCCGTGAGCAGCGCCAGACGCGCCGTAATCCGCTCGACATCCGCCACATGCCGTAATTCACTATTCAGTGCGCGCCACGTGCCAGCGCCCTCGAGCAGCGTGGCGATGGCCAACTGGCGCGCTTGCGGCACTTGTTGGTCGCGCATCGGGTGATGAAGCCAGTGACGCATCAGACGGCTGCCCATCGTGGTGCCGCAGGTGTCGAGCAACGAGAGCAGCGTGGGCGATTCGGTGCCGCGCAGCGTTTCGGTGAGCTCCAGATTGCGGCGGGTCGCGGCGTCCAGACCAATATAGGCGGCTTCCCGCTCCACGTTCAGACTTTGCACATGGCGCAGCGACTGGCCCTGCGTGGCGGCTGCGTACTGAAGTAACGCGCCTGCCGCGCCCAGCGCCGGGTTCAGGCCATCGCAGCCAAAGGCCGTCAGGCTGGCGACACCGAGTTGATCGCGCAGGCGCTGCGTACCGGCGGCGGTGTCGAAATGCCAGTCGGGCACGCGGGTCGTGGTGCCGAGGGAGAAGTCCTTGAAGTCTTCGAGCGCGCTGTCGGGCACCAGCGTCTCGGCGGGGCGAATGCGCTCGAGTTCGCGCGGCAGCTTGTCGGCAGCCACTTCCATGAGACGCAATTCGCCGCTCGCGAGCGACAGCCAGGCCAGACCGGCCATGCGCTCGCTGGCGCGCCGCGCCGGCGGCATCTGCACGGCAAGCAGATACTGATCGACCTTATCGCTGAGCAGGGCGGCGTCGGTAAGTGTGCCGGGGGTGACGATGCGCACGACCTTACGCTCTACCGGGCCTTTCGAGGTGGCCGGATCGCCGATCTGTTCGCAGATGGCGACCGACTCGCCGAGCTTGACCAGCTTGCCGAGATATTGCTCCACGGCGTGATGCGGAACCCCGGCCATGCGAATCGGCTGACCGCCGGACTGACCGCGTGCGGTCAGGGTAAGGTCGAGCAGGCGCGCGGCTTTGGCCGCGTCGTCATGGAACAGCTCGTAGAAGTCGCCCATGCGGTAGAAGACGAGCATGTTCGGATGCTCGGCCTTGATGCGCGTGTACTGCTGCATCATCGGCGTCATCGGTGCGGTGGCGGCTGGGGCGGGAGTGGCTTGGGTGCTCGTCATGAATGAATTCGGGTCGGGCGAGTCGGGTCACGATGCTCCCCGGCGGGTTGCCCCTGCCGGGAATATCTTGCGATGAGCCGGCATGCGGCATGCCGGTTCGCACCATCGTGGCGCGTTGGATGCGCAATTTTACGACGGCTTTGACACGCAACGTCATATGACGTGCTGCGATGTCGCCTGCGCGTGTCGATGAGACTGGCACACGAAGGCGACGAATTATTCTCAAGTTTCCTGAAAATGTGCCGTTTCGGGTGGTAAGCTCTCGCAAAAATTACCAAAAGCAGTACAAGCTACTCTCGCACGGGCCAGTATGGTGAAGTCGTTGAAGGGACGAGTCGCGTTGGCGACAGCGCTCGTGTCCATGATATTGATCGTCGGTTTGGCCGTGGGTATCGAGTTTTTCGTCTATGGGGAATTGCGAAGCTCGATGCAGGCGCAGCTTGACTCGCAGGTCAAGCTCGTCGCCGATCAACTCGACGACAAAATGCGCGGCAAGTTTCTCGCATTGCATCGCATGTCCCGCCATATCGGCGATCCTCGCACCATGACACCCGCGCAGTTCGACGCCTTTGCCAATGTGTCGGTGTCGGTGCCCGAGACGTTCAACACGCTTTTCGTGGCTGCAACCGACGGCCAGATGCTCTACGACTCGACGTTTTCGTCCACGCCCATCAATATTTCCGATCGCGATTACTTTCGGCAATTGCTCGCAGGCGCACCGCAAGCGGCGTCGAGCGTGATCGCGGGCAGGATCACAAACTCGCCGGGCATGGTGCTCGCGGTGCCCATCACCAACGCCCAGGGCGAGGTGACGGCCGTGATCGGCGGGGCGGTCAATCTGCTGCGGCAGAACTTCATCGTCGATCTGGCAAGCAATGCCATCGGGGAGACCGGGCGCTATTGCCTGGTGACCAATGAAACACCGCCGCGGTACGTGATTCAGGCGGACGTGACGAAGATTCTCACCCCCGTAGGGCCGGCGCAGACATTGTGCGGCATTCGCGACGCCGACTCGCACGAACTCCTGCACATGCACCCGCTCGTTGCACGCGCGCCCATGACGACAACCGGCTGGTCGGTCGTGGCGGTAGTGCCGGGGGCGGAAGCCTTCGATCCTCTCGCGCGGGTGCGGCGCCGTGTAGTCATTCTCGCGATTGCCGCGATCGGCGTGGCGGCGTTCGCCATGTGGTGGATGGCGCGGTGCATGCTGCGTCCGCTCGATACGCTGCGTGATCTCGTGCAGCGCAGCGCCGGCGATATGCGCGCCGTGCAATCGCTGCCCGTGCAGCGAGCCGACGAGATCGGGGCGCTCGCGAATACGTTTCGCAACATGATGGAGCAGTTGGGGGATCGCACGGAAGCGCTGGAAATGTCGCGCGAAGCGGCGCGCGCGAACGTGCGTCGCATGCAGGAGATCGCAGACCGTGTGCCTTATCTGGTGGCGTTTCTCGATGGCGACGAGCGCTTCGCGTTTGTCAATCGTGCCTGCGAGTTGCGATTGCGCCGTTCGCGCGAACGCATTCTCGGTGCCACGGCGCGCGAGTTGCTCGGCCCGTCGCTCTATCGCGAATTCGCCCCCTACCTATCGAGGGCTTTTGCGGGCGAGGCGGCCACTTTCGTCTGGGACTTTGGCGAAGACGCCGCGTATCGCTGCTTCGAAGTGAGCTATCAGCCGGAGTGGGCGACACATAATGTTCTCGCTGGCGTTCACGTGTTCGTGCGCGACATTACCGTCGAGCGCTCGAACGAGCGCCGCTGGCGGCGCGAGTCGCACACCGATCATCTGACCGGGCTGCTCAATCGTAAGGGCTTCGATCAGGCGCTGGCCAATGCCGTGCGGCGTGCGCGCGAAGGTGCCGGTGCGCAGGCGCTGTTGTTCGTCGATCTGGATCGCTTCAAAGTGGTCAACGACACCTGGGGGCATGCGTTGGGCGACGAGTTGCTGCGTCGTCTGGCCAAACGGCTTGTGGCCAGTGTGCGGGAAAGCGATGCCATCGCCCGCTTCGGCGGCGACGAGTTCGCCGTCATCATGGGCGATGTGCAGGACGTCGACGACGTGGAGCGTACGGCGATGTCGATTCTCGATCTGGCGTCGCGGCCGATGGTGCTGTCCGTGGGCGAGGTCACGGTGGGGGCGTGTGTCGGCGTGGCGATGGTGGCGCGCGGCGAGGATCTGACGCCCGACATGTTGTTCGAGGCGGCGGACCGTGCGCTATACAACGCCAAACATGGCGGACGCGGGCGCTTTGTGCTCAGCGACAGTGTTGCCGGACGTCTGGTGTAAGCGGGCGCTCACCGGGGCAGCGCGATGCCTTGCGGGTATCGGGCGGCATGCGTTGGTTTTTATCGCGAAGAGAACCCTTCGAGGGCCGCTGTGCATTAGGAAACGGCAATCGAACATGCTGTCGCGATGAGCTTCTGTGAAGTTACGAGCGTGAATTGTCTGACGCACAATGAGCGACGCCGGCCGTTGGTTGCTCACCGTGCTCGACGGTTTTGGCGTGAGGAAGTCTTCATATAGGAGGCGAGTATGAAACTTGAGGGCGGACGAAGCCGGGCAACAACGCGGGCGGTTTCCGACGCAGGATGGCGCGAGACTGGCGTGCGCCGTGAGCCGCCGCGGGCATCGCATCGGGGGCCGCGATCGCGGCAGGGTACCGATGCGCGCGAAGACAAACCGAGGCATCTGAGTTTGTCGGTTCGCGAGAACGAAGTGTTTCACATGCTGGTCGACGGCCTGGCCGTCAATGAAATTGCGCATGCAATGCACTCGAGCGAGCGAACGATCGCAGCGCATGTCGCAAATATTCTGCACAAGCTCGCGCTAGACGACAGTGCAGACCTGATCGGCTATGCCATCCGGCACGGGCTGATCGACGAAGGGGTGGAAGGCGTCGCCTGACGGTCCTTCCGGGGCGGGTGTCGCTGGCTTGCCCCAAACAGCCGGCTCTCTCCTTTCGGGGCTAATCCGGCGCGTCGCGCAAGGTCGTCACGATCCCACGCGACGCGCCCGCCAACGGGAGGCGAACGTCGCCGACTACGCCTGCAAAAATGACGATCGCCAGTCGTCCGCCCAAGCGCGATCCGTCTCTCGAATGGCCTTTGTGCCCGACCTCAGCGTTCCGAACGGGGTCGACGAGTCTCGAATATTCCCGATTGTGTCCAAACTGGGGCAAAGCCCGATTGGGCAGCCAACACGATCGCGCAGTCGGTGATAAGGTACCGGCTCGACACAATTTTCCCGGAGGGCGAGTGTTGCTGCGGGCACACCTTGATGTGCGCGGTGGTGGCATTGCCCTCACGACCCCAACGAGACAGGCGGCCCGCGATAACGCGAGGACATCGCCCCGAGAACCGAGGACAAACACATGAAGGCGATCGAGATCACCCAATACGGCGCACCCGAAGTGCTCAAACTCACCGAGCGGCCGCGTCCCGAGCTGAAGCCGGGCGAAGTGCTTATCAAGGTCACGGCGTCGGGCGTGAATCGCCCCGATGTGCTGCAACGCATTGGCCAGTACCCGGTGCCGCCGGGGGCCTCGGATCTGCCGGGGCTGGAGGTGGCGGGAGAGATCGTCGAAGGCGCACTTGATGGCGCTGACAATCGCTGGGGTCTGAAGGTCGGCTCGCGCGTGTGCGCGCTGGTGCAGGGTGGCGGCTATGCCGAGTACTGCGCGGCGCCGCTCGCGCAGGTGTTGCCAGTGCCGGAAGGGCTGTCGGACATCGAGGCGGCGTCGCTGCCCGAGACGTTCTTCACCGTTTGGAGCAACGTGTTCGATCGCGCCCGTCTTGGCGAGACCGAGGCCGGCGAGAAGGAGACGCTGCTGGTGCAGGGTGGCACAAGCGGCATCGGCGTGACGGCCATCCAGCTTGGCGTAGCGCTTGGCCACCGTGTGTTCGCGACGGCGGGGTCCGACGAGAAGGCCCGGGCGTGCGAAGCGCTCGGCGCGGAACGAGGCATCAATTACAAGACCGAGGATTTCGTCGCTGTCGCCAAGGCGTTGACCCAGGACCGCGGCGTGGATGTCGTGCTCGACATGGTGGGCGGCGATTACCTGCCTCGGGAAGTGCAGGCGCTGGCGTTTGACGGCCGCATCGCCATCATCGCATTGCTCGGCGGAAGCAAAGCCACGCTGGATATGGGGGCGCTGCTGCGTCGCCGTCTGACGGTGACCGGCTCCACGTTGCGCCCGCGCTCGGTGGCATTCAAGGCGGCGATTGCCAAGAACCTGTACGAGAAGGTCTGGCCGTTGTTCGCCGCAGGCAAGATTCGTCCGGTGATTTATCAGACGTTCCCGGCCGAACAAGCAGACAAGGCTCACGCTTTGATGGAAACCAGTACGCACGTTGGCAAGATCGTGTTGACCTGGTAAGCGCGCTGGCGTCGATTGGTGGTGTGAATCCGCGTGAAATACTTGTTTCATGCGGATTTGCACGCCCCAAAGCCGCCGAAATTGACCCCCATGCCCCGGACACACTAGAATGAGAGGTTTTTCGTCCATACGCATCGGGGGATAAGGCGTGACAACTGGTACTGCAGCTTCGGCTCGCACCATCAGCCGTAAGGCTGGCAAGCTCGTCGTGGGCAATTGGAAACTGCATGGCAGCCTGGCCGGCAATGAGGCGCTTTTGGGCGACCTGCTGGCATCGCCGGTGCTGAGTGCGCCGGGCGTGATTGCGGCCGTATGTGTGCCGTTCCCCTATCTCGCGCAATGCCAGGCCCGCCTTTCGGGGCAGGTATTGGGTTTCGGTGCGCAAGATGTTTCGGCGCAAGTCGGTGGCGCGTTCACGGGCGAGGTCGCGGCAAAGATGATTGCCGAGTTCGGCGCGCAGTTCGTGATCGTGGGGCACTCGGAGCGCCGTACGTATCACGCCGAGACCGACGCGAATGTCGCTGCCAAGACGGTGCGCGTGATCGACGCGGGCATGACGCCGATCGTGTGTGTGGGCGAAACGCTCGCCGAGCGCGAGGCGGGCGAGACGAAGGCCGTGGTCACGCGTCAGCTCGAAGCGGTACTCGCTTCGTTGACGGCGGAGCAGGCTGGGCAAATCGTCGTTGCCTACGAGCCGGTCTGGGCGATCGGTACAGGCAAGACGGCAACGTCGGCCGAGGCGCAGGAAGTGCACGCCCATTTGCGCTCGCTGTTGCGCGCGAAGGGTGAGGCGGTCGCGGATGTGGCGGTGTTGTACGGTGGAAGTGTGAAGCCGGACAACGCGGCGGAGCTGTTTTCGATGGCGGATGTCGATGGTGGTCTGATCGGTGGCGCGGCGTTGAAGGCGGCAGATTTTCTGGCAATTTGCGAGGCGGGACTGTCGCGCTGATGGCCAATGCCATTTTGTAATGGCATGAAATAGTCATGATGCGGTGCATCAAAAATGCACCGCAAATCGGATTCTTCTATACGGGTGATGAGATGGGGTTGTTGAAAACGTTGTTGATCGTGGTGCAGGTGCTTTCCGCGCTGGGCATCATCGGTCTGGTGTTGCTTCAGCATGGCAAGGGTGCCGACATGGGCGCTGCATTCGGTAGCGGTTCGTCGGGCAGTCTCTTCGGTGCTTCGGGGTCTGCGAACTTCCTGTCGCGTACCACGGCGGTGCTGGCGGCCGTATTTTTCGTGACCACGCTGGGTCTCACGTATCTCGGTTCGTACAAGCCGGCGGCAAATATCGGTGTCCTTGGTAATTTGCCTGCGGCGACTTCGCCGTCGGCGGCGTCGGCACCGGGGGCGGCAAGTGCTCCGGCGCCGGCTTCCGTAGCGAATCCGCAAGACGTGCCCAAGTAATTGGCAACGCGTTTGTGACAAGTAATAAGCCGTAAAGAAAATCGAAAAAAATTCGATTTGTGCATTGAACAAAATGCCGAAGGGCGCTACTATAGCGGTCTTGAAGCGATTCGTAAGTGACAGCGGATTGCAGACTATGAATGCCGACGTGGTGAAATTGGTAGACACGCTATCTTGAGGGGGTAGTGGCGAAAGCTGTGCGAGTTCGAGTCTCGCCGTCGGCACCACAGTTCTACGATGCCAGCCTTGCGTTTATGCTTTGGCTGGCATTTTATTTTGTGCTCACCGTTCATCCGCTTTCCGGTCCCCACACCATCGACGAGAGCGGTTCTTTGAACTAACCGAAAGAGGGTAGAGTTGAACCTCGGAACCTATTATCCCGTCCTGCTGTTTCTTCTGGTAGGTGGCGGTCTTGGGGCGGTACTGATTGGCGTCGGTAAATTTCTCGGCCCCAACAATCCCGACAGCGAAAAACTCTCTCCGTACGAGTGCGGCTTCGAGGCATTCGAAGACGCGCGCATGAAGTTCGATGTGCGCTACTATCTCGTCGCCATCCTTTTCATCCTGTTCGATCTCGAAACGGCATTTCTGTTTCCGTGGGGCGTTGCTCTGCGCGATATCGGCTGGGTGGGCTTTATCTCCATGATGGGTTTCCTGCTTGAACTGCTCGTCGGTTTCGTGTTCCTGTGGAAGCGCGGTGCGCTTGACTGGGAATAAGACCGTCAACGTATTTGGCAGCATTGCAGAAGGATTCAGGGTAAGCATATGAGCATCGAAGGGGTTTTGCGCGAAGGGTTTGTCACCACCACGGCTGACAAACTCATCAACTGGACGCGCACGGGTTCGCTTTGGCCGATGACGTTCGGCCTCGCGTGTTGTGCCGTTGAAATGATGCACGCTGGCGCGGCGCGTTACGATCTGGACCGGTTCGGCGTGGTATTCCGCCCGAGCCCGCGTCAGTCGGACGTGATGATCGTGGCCGGTACGCTGTGCAACAAGATGGCACCCGCGCTGCGCAAGGTGTACGACCAGATGGCCGAGCCGCGTTGGGTGATCTCGATGGGGTCGTGTGCCAACGGCGGCGGCTACTATCACTATTCCTACTCGGTGGTGCGCGGTTGCGATCGCATCGTGCCAGTCGACGTCTACGTGCCGGGCTGTCCGCCGACGGCCGAGGCGCTCGTCTACGGCATCATCCAGTTGCAGTCAAAGATCAAGCGGACTGCGACGATCGCGCGTAAATAACCGTTACCGCCATGTCTAAACTAGAACAACTCAAGACCACCCTGCAAAACGTGCTTGGCCCCCGTGCCGAGCAGTTGGTGGAAGCCCTCGACGAGCTGACGCTGACCGTCAAGGCGAGTGACTATCTCGAGGTGGCGCGCACGCTGCGCGATCATCCCGATCTGAAGTTCGAGCAACTGATGGACGTTGCCGGCATGGACTACTCGGCTTACGGCGACGGTCTCTACGACGGTCCGCGCTATGCCGCCGTCTCGCATCTGCTCTCGCTGACCCACAACTGGCGTCTGCGTGTGCGCGTGTTCGCGCCGGAAGACGATCTGCCGGTCGTGGCGTCGTTGATCGATCTGTGGAGCTCGGCGAACTGGTTCGAGCGCGAAGCCTTCGATCTGGTCGGTATCGTGTTCGAAGGTCACCCGGATCTGCGTCGCATTCTGACGGACTACGGCTTCATCGGTCACCCGTTCCGCAAGGACTTCCCGACGTCCGGTTACGTCGAGATGCGTTACGACCCGGAACAGAAGCGAGTGATCTACCAACCGGTGACGATCGAGCCGCGCGAAATTACGCCGCGCATCATCCGCGAAGAGCATTACGCCGGTCTGAAACATTAAGGTGGCCTTGTGGCAGACATCAAGAACTACACCCTGAACTTCGGTCCGCAGCACCCGGCAGCGCACGGCGTGCTGCGCCTGGTGCTCGAGCTGGACGGCGAAGTGATTCAGCGCGCCGATCCGCACATCGGCCTGTTGCACCGTGCGACCGAAAAACTCGCCGAATCGAAGACGTTCCTGCAATCCGTGCCGTACATGGATCGTCTCGATTATGTGTCGATGATGTGCAATGAGCACGCATACGTCATGGCGATCGAAAAGCTGCTCGGCGTAGATGTGCCGATTCGCGCACAATACATCCGCGTGATGTTCGACGAAATCACGCGCGTTCTGAATCACTTGATGTGGATCGGTTCGCACGCACTCGACGTGGGCGCGATGGCAGTGTTCCTGTACGCCTTCCGTGAGCGCGAAGATCTGTTCGACGTGTACGAAGCCGTCTCGGGCGCCCGTATGCACGCGGCTTACTACCGTCCGGGAGGGGTGTATCGCGATCTGCCGGACGCCATGCCGAAGTATCGTGCGTCGAAGTTCCACAACGAGCGCGCGATCAAGAAGATGAACGAAGCACGCGAAGGTTCGCTGCTGGACTTCATCGAAGATTTCGCCATTCGCTTCCCGAAGTGTGTCGACGAGTACGAAACGCTGCTCACCGACAACCGGATCTGGAAGCAGCGTCTGGTCGGTATCGGTGTGGTGTCGCCTGAGCGCGCCATGCAGCTCGGCTTCTCCGGCGCGATGCTGCGCGGTTCGGGCATTGCCTGGGATCTGCGCAAGAAGCAGCCGTACGAAGTGTACGACCGCCTCGAATTCGATATTCCGGTGGGTAAGGAAGGCGACTGCTATGACCGTTACCTGGTGCGTGTGGAAGAAATGCGCCAGTCGGCCAGCCTGATCCGCCAGTGCGTGAAGTGGCTGCGTGCCAATGAAGGTCCGGTGATTACGGACAATCACAAAGTGGCCCCGCCGTCGCGCGTTGAAATGAAGTCGAACATGGAAGAGCTGATTCACCACTTCAAGCTCTTCACCGAAGGCTTCCACGTGCCCGCCGGCGAGACGTATGCCGCTGTCGAGCACCCGAAGGGCGAGTTCGGCATCTATCTGGTGTCGGACGGTGCCAACAAACCGTACCGCCTGAAGATTCGAGCACCGGGCTTCGCCCACCTTTCTGCGCTCGACGAGATGGCAAAGGGTCACATGATTGCAGATGCTGTCGCGATCATCGGTACCCAGGACATCGTGTTCGGCGAGATCGATCGCTAAATGCGCAGCGGGCGCCTCAGGCGCCCGCAAGTTTTAAGTCGGCAGGGTTTCGCAGGTCGATACCATTGCCGTTCCAGTTGCCGTGCCTGTGAGTTGCGGGCAGTCGAGATGATCGACTCGCCCGCGCTGGCACGAGCGGGGATAACGTTTTAGAGAACCGTCGGATCGGAAATGCTTTCTCCCGAAGCCCTGAAGAAAATCGACCGTGCCGTTGCCAAATACCCTGCCGAGCAGAAGCAGTCGGCGGTAATGCACGCACTTGCCGTAGCGCAGGTCGAGAAAGGCTGGTTGTCGCCCGAAGTGATGCAATTCGTGGCGGACTACCTCGAGATGCCCGCAGTCGCGGTGCAAGAGGTCGCAACCTTCTACACCATGTTCAACACGAGCCCTGTGGGTAAGTTCAAGTTGACCGTGTGCACGAACCTGCCTTGCCAGCTCACGCGCGGCGAAGAGATGGCCAAGTACCTGAAGGAGAAGCTGGGTGTCGAGTACAACGACATCACGCCGGATGGTCTCTTCACGGTCAAGGAAGGCGAGTGCATGGGCGCTTGCGGCGATGCCCCGGTCATGCTGGTGAACAACCATCGCATGTGCGGCTTCATGAACGAAGCCAAGGTCGACGCGCTCATCGACGAGCTCAAGGCCAAGGGCGCTGCGGGAGAGAAAGCATGACGTCGCTGCATAACCGTCACATCAAGCCGCTGATTCTCGCCGACCTGAATGGCGAAAACTGGCATCTGGAAGACTACGTCAAGCGCGGTGGTTACCAGCAGCTCACACGTATTCTGAAGGAAGGCCTCACGCCGGAGCAGGTCATCGCCGATGTCAAGGCATCGGGCCTGCGTGGTCGTGGAGGCGCAGGCTTCCCGACCGGTCTGAAGTGGAGCTTCATGCCGCGTGCGTTCCCGGGTCAGAAGTACCTCGTCTGTAATTCGGACGAAGGCGAACCCGGCACGTTCAAGGATCGCGACATCCTGCGCTACAACCCGCATGCGCTGATCGAAGGCATGGCCATCGGCGGTTTCGCCATGGGCATCACCGTCGGCTACAACTACATCCACGGCGAAATCTACGAAGTGTACGAACGCTTCGAAGAGGCGCTCGAGGAAGCCCGCGCTGCCGGTTATCTGGGCGACAACATTCTCGGCACGGACTTCTCGTTCCAGTTGCACGCTCACCATGGCTATGGCGCGTACATCTGCGGCGAAGAAACGGCGCTGCTCGAGTCGCTCGAAGGCAAAAAGGGCCAGCCGCGCTTCAAGCCGCCGTTCCCGGCGAGCTTCGGTCTGTACGGCAAGCCCACGACGATCAACAACACCGAGACGTTCGCTGCCGTTCCGTTCCTGCTGGCCACTGGCCCGCAGCAGTATCTGGAAATGGGCAAACCGAACAATGGCGGCACCAAGATTTTCTCGGTGTCGGGCGACGTCGAGCTGCCGGGTAACTACGAAGTGCCGCTGGGCACGCCGTTCCCCGAACTGCTGGAACTGGCAGGCGGCATGCGCGGCGGCAAGAAGCTCAAGGCCGTGATTCCGGGCGGCTCGTCGGCACCGGTCGTGCCGGCCGGGCTGATGATGGAAACCACGATGGACTACGACAGCATCGCCAAGGCCGGATCGATGCTGGGTTCGGGGGCAGTGATCGTGATGGACGAGACGCGCTGCATGGTGCGTTCGCTGCTGCGTCTGTCGTACTTCTACTACGAAGAATCGTGCGGTCAGTGCACGCCTTGCCGCGAAGGCACAGGCTGGCTGTGGCGCGTGGTCAATCGTATCGAGCACGGTGAAGGCCGCAAGGAAGATCTGGACCTGCTCAACTCGGTGGCCGAGAACATCATGGGCCGTACCATTTGCGCGCTGGGCGACGCCGCAGCGATGCCGGTGCGAGGCATGCTCAAACACTTCTGGGACGAGTTCGCCTACCACGTCGAGCACAAGCATTGCTTGGTCGGCGCTCACTAATCCCTTTTGACGGTTGGCATTGAACCGCTATGGTTGAAATCGAAATTGACGGCCAAAAGGTCGAGGTGCCCGAAGGCAGCATGGTGATCCAGGCTGCCAAGAAAAACGGCACCTATATTCCCCACTTCTGCTACCACAAGAAGCTGTCCATCGCTGCGAACTGCCGCATGTGCCTGGTCGAGGTCGAAAAAGCCCCGAAGGCTGTGCCGGCTTGTGCAACGCCGGTGGCCAACGGCATGATCGTGCGCACCAACTCCGAGAAGGCTGTGAAGGCACAGCAATCGGTGATGGAGTTCTTGCTGATCAATCACCCGCTCGACTGCCCGATCTGCGATCAGGGCGGCGAGTGCCAACTGCAGGACTTGGCCGTCGGTTACGGCAAGTCGGCGTCGCGCTATCAGGAAGAGAAGCGCGTGGTGTTCCACAAGAATGTGGGCCCGCTCATCTCGATGGAAGAGATGTCGCGCTGCATCCACTGCACCCGCTGCGTGCGTTTCGGTCAGGAAGTGGCCGGCGTCATGGAATTCGGCATGCTGGGTCGTGGCGAGCACTCGGAAATCACCTCGTTCGTCGGCAAGACGGTGGACTCGGAACTGTCGGGCAACATGATCGACCTGTGCCCGGTCGGCGCCCTGACGTCCAAGCCGTTCCGTTACAGCGCCCGTACGTGGGAACTGTCGCGCCGCAAGTCGGTGAGCCCTCACGACGGCGTGGGTGCGAACCTCGTGGTGCAAGTGAAGAACAACAAGGTCATGCGTGTTGTGCCGCTCGAAAACGAAGCGGTCAACGAATGCTGGATCTCGGACAAGGATCGTTTCTCTTACGAAGGTCTGAACAGCGACGATCGTCTCACCAAGCCGATGCTCAAGCAGGGCGGTGAGTGGCACGAAGTCGACTGGCAGACGGCGCTCGAGTATGTCGGTCACGGTCTGACCGATATCATCCGCGACTTCGGCGCCGACGCCGTCGCCGCGCTGGCGTCGCCGCACGCCACGATCGAAGAACTGCACTTGCTGCAAAAATTCGTGCGCGCGCTGGGTAGCGATAACGTCGACTTCCGTCTGCGTCAGACGGATGTGTCGGGTGGCACGCAGGGCGCCCCGTGGCTCGGCCTGCCGATCGCTGAACTCGACAAGCTGCAAAGCACGCTGGTCGTGGGCTCGTTCCTGCGCAAGGATCATCCGCTGTTCGCTTCGCGTCTGCGCTCCGCAGTGAAGGCCGGTGGCCAACTCAACGTGTTGCATGGCTCGGACGACGATCTGCTGGTGAAGCTCGCCAACAAGATCATCGCGGCACCGAGTGCCTGGGTGAGCGAGCTGGCCGGTATTGCCGTGGCCGCTGCCGCCGCCAAGGGTGTTGCCGCGCCCGCGGAACTGGCCGGTGTGAGCGCCAGCGATACCGCCAAAGCCATCGCGGCTTCGCTGGTGAAGGGGGAGCGTCGCGCGATTCTGCTGGGTAACGCCGCTGTGCAGCATCCGCAGTTCTCGCAACTGCATGCCATCGCGCAAGTGATCGCCGACATCACCGGCGCCACGCTGGGCTTCCTCACCGAAGGCGCCAACACGGTCGGCGGCTACGTAGTGAAGGCGACCAATGCGAAGGGCGCTGCCGGACTGTTCGCGCAACCGCGTCAGGCCTATCTGCTGCTGAACACCGAGCCGGAGTACGACTCGGCAGATGCGAAGCAAGCACTCACGGCATTGACTGCCGCGAAGATGGTCGTCTCGCTCTCGCCGTTCAAGCACGGCCTCGAGTACGCCGATGTCCTGCTGCCGATCGCCCCGTTCACGGAAACTGCCGGTACGTTCGTCAACGCCGAAGGTTTGCCGCAACACTTCAACGGTGTGGTGCGTGCGCTGGGCGAAACGCGTCCGGGCTGGAAGGTGCTGCGCGTGCTGGGCAATCTCCTCAAGCTGCAAGGCTTCGAACAGGACACGGCCGAGCAGGTTCGCGACGAAGCCCTCGCCGGTTTCTCGGCGGCAACGCTCGACAACCGCGCCAAGGCTGCACTGACCGCGCCCAAGGCGGCGGGGCAGGGCCTGGAGCGTCTGGCCGATGTGCCGATCTACGCTGCCGACGCGCTGGTGCGCCGCGCCCCGTCGCTGCAATTGACGAACGATGCCAAGGCGGCGCTGCGCGCCACGCTGCCGGCAGCGCTGTTCGACAGTCTGGGCCTCGCCGCCGGCGACGCCGTGCGCGTACGTCAGGGCGATGCTGTGGTTACGCTGCCGGCCGCTCGTTCGGAAACGCTGCCTGCCAATGTGGTGCGTGTTCCGGCAGCCACGCCGGCGTCCGCCGCGCTTGGCGCGATGTTCGGTGAAATTTCGGTGGAGAAGGCGTAAATGAGCCTGAACGAAGTCATCAATCAATACGGCACGCAACTGCTGGGCGTGGCCTGGCCGACAGTGTGGGCGCTGGTCCGTATTCTCGTCGTGGCCGTGATCCTGCTGCTGTGCGTGGCGTACCTGATTCTGTGGGAGCGCAAGCTCATCGGCTGGATGCATGTGCGTCTCGGTCCGAACCGCGTGGGCCCGGCGGGTCTGCTCCAGCCGATTGCCGACGTGTTGAAGCTCCTGCTCAAGGAAGTCATCACACCGTCGCAAGTCAGCAAGGGTATTTACGCCATCGCTCCGGTGATGGCAGTGCTGCCGGCCTTCGCGATCTGGGCGGTGATCCCGTTCCAGCCGGGCGCGGTGCTGGCGGATGTGAACGCCGGTCTGCTCTACGCGATCGCGATCTCGTCGATCGGTGTGTACGGCGTGATTCTCGCCGGCTGGGCATCGAACTCGAAATACGCTTTCCTCGGCGCTATGCGCGC
This sequence comes from Pandoraea apista, assembly GCF_001465595.2. Lineage (NCBI taxonomy): Bacteria > Pseudomonadati > Pseudomonadota > Betaproteobacteria > Burkholderiales > Burkholderiaceae > Pandoraea > Pandoraea apista. The sequence continues at coordinate 2,252,043 of NZ_CP013481.2, forward strand.
GTCGGCCCAGATGATTTCTTATGAAATCGCCATGGGCTTCGCGCTGGTGACGGTGCTGATGACGGCCGGCTCGCTCAACCTGTCGGACATCGTGCGCTCGCAGGAGCACGGCATGTTCGCCGGCATGGGGCTGAACCTGTTGTCGTGGAACTGGCTGCCGCTGCTGCCGATGTTCGTCGTCTACTTCATCTCGGGCATTGCGGAAACGAACCGCCACCCGTTCGACGTGGTGGAAGGCGAGTCGGAAATCGTGGCCGGTCACATGATCGAATACTCGGGCATGGGCTTCGCGCTCTTCTTCCTGGCCGAGTACATCAACATGATCATCATCTCGGCGCTCGCGTCGGTGTTGTTCCTGGGTGGCTGGAGTGCGCCGTTCGGCTTCCTGTCGTTCATCCCGGGCGTGTTCTGGCTGGCGTTCAAGGTGTTCCTGCTGCTGTCGGTGTTCATCTGGGTGCGCGCGACGTTCCCGCGCTACCGCTACGACCAGATCATGCGTCTGGGCTGGAAGGTTTTCCTGCCGTTGACGATCGTTTGGGTGATCGTGGTGGGTGGCTGGATCATGTCGCCCTGGAACATCTGGGGCTGAGGCGAACGGAGTAGAGGAATCCCATGGTAAGGGCAATCAAGGACTTTTTCGGCAGTTTCCTGTTGTTGGAACTGCTCAAGGGCATGGCGCTCACGGGGCGTTACACGTTCGCTCGCAAGGTGACGGTGCAGTTTCCCGAAGAGAAGACGCCGCTGTCGCCGCGTTTTCGCGGTCTGCATGCGCTGCGCCGTTATCCGAACGGCGAAGAGCGCTGCATCGCTTGTAAGTTGTGCGAAGCGGTGTGCCCGGCAATGGCCATCACGATCGAGTCGGATGTGCGTGACGACGGCACCCGCCGTACCACGCGTTACGACATCGATCTGACCAAGTGCATTTTCTGCGGCTTCTGCGAAGAAAGCTGCCCGGTGGACTCGATCGTCGAGACGCACATTCTCGAGTATCACGGCGAGAAGCGTGGCGATCTGTACTTCACCAAGGAAATGTTGCTCGCGGTGGGCGATCGTTACGAAAACGAAATCGCGGCGGCCAAGGCGGCCGATGCGCCGTACCGTTAAGCAGGGCAGGGCGCGGCAGCTCGATGGCGCGCCCGGTACGGCAATTGACGTTGGCTAATTCTCGCGACACCCGGTGATTATGGAATTTACAACCTTTCTTTTCTACGTGTTTGCGCTGATCCTCGTGGTCTCGGGCCTCAAGGTCGTGACCTCGCGCAACCCCGTACAGTCGGCACTGTTCCTGGTGCTGGCCTTCTTCAACGCCGCGGCGATCTGGATGCTGCTCGAGGCCGAGTTTCTGGCAATCATGCTGGTGCTCGTCTACGTCGGCGCGGTGATGGTGCTGTTCCTGTTCGTGGTGATGATGATCGACATCAATCTCGACGAACTGCGACGCGGCTTTGGCAAGTTCATTCCGCTGGCAAGTGCTGTCGGCGCGATCATGATCGTCGAAGCATCGCTGGTCCTGATGCGCGGCTACGGCGCCACGCGCGCCCCGGTCAAGGCCGTGTCGGCGCCCGATGTGCCGAACACCAAGGCCCTCGGTATCGCGTTGTACACCGACTATATCTTTGCCTTCGAAGTGGCAGGTCTGATCCTGCTGGTGGCCGTCGTGGCAGCCGTTGCGCTCACGATGCGTAACCGCAAGGACCACAAACAGACCGACCCGAGCAAGCAGGTGCGCGTGAAGGCGCGCGACCGCGTGCGTCTGGTGTCGATGCCCGCCGAAGCCCGGCAGCAATCCACCGGCACTGACAAGCCGGCGGCGGAATAAGGAGACAGCATGATGTCGTTGTCGCTAGCGCATTACCTGGTGTTGGGCGCGATTCTCTTCGCGATCAGCATTACCGGTATCTTCCTCAACCGCAGAAATGTGATTGTGCTGCTGATGGCCATCGAGCTGATGTTGCTCGCGGTCAATCTGAACTTCGTCGCGTTCTCGCATTACCTGGGCGACATTGCCGGTCAGGTATTCGTGTTCTTCATTCTTACGGTGGCCGCCGCGGAAGCCGCGATCGGTCTGGCCATTCTGGTCACGCTGTTCCGTAAGCTCGAAACGGTCAACGTCGAAGATCTCGACCGCCTTAAGGGTTAACAAAAGCGAACGCTGTTATGGCATCCACATTGAATCCCAACCTGCTGCTCGCGATCCCGCTGGCGCCGCTCGCCGGCTCCCTGATTGCCGGTCTGTTCGGCAAGCAAGTCGGTCGCGCGGGCGCCCACACGGTCACGATCCTCGGCGTGCTGGTCGCGTTTGTCCTGTCGGTCATGACCTTTATCGATGTCATGAACGGGGCGAGCTTCAACGCCACTGTTTATGAATGGGCTCGCATCGGCGAACTCAAACTCGAGATCGGTTTCCTCGTCGACACGCTGACCGTCACGATGATGTGCGTGGTCACTTCCGTCTCGCTGATGGTGCACATCTACACCATTGGCTACATGGCGGAAGATCCTGGCTACCAGCGCTTCTTCTCGTACATCTCGCTGTTCACGTTCTCGATGTTGATGCTCGTAATGAGCAACAACTTCCTGCAACTGTTCTTCGGCTGGGAAGCGGTGGGCCTGGTCTCGTACCTGCTGATCGGTTTCTGGTACACGCGTCCGACCGCGATTTACGCCAACATGAAGGCGTTCCTGGTCAACCGTGTCGGTGACTTCGGCTTCCTGCTCGGTATCGGCCTGCTGCTGGCGTTCACCGGCACGCTGAACTACGGCGAAGTGTTCGCCAAGGCCAACGATGTCGCGGCCCTGTCGTTCCCGGGCACCGACTGGCGCCTGATCACCGTGGCCTGTATCTGCCTGTTCATCGGCGCGATGGGTAAGTCGGCGCAGTTCCCGCTGCACGTCTGGCTGCCGGACTCGATGGAAGGCCCGACCCCGATCTCGGCGCTGATTCACGCGGCCACGATGGTGACGGCGGGTATCTTCATGGTGAGCCGCATGTCGCCGCTGTTCGAACTGTCGGACACCGCGCTGTCGTTCATCACGATCATCGGGGCGATCACGGCGCTGTTCATGGGCTTCCTGGGCATGATCCAGAACGACATCAAGCGTGTCGTGGCCTACTCGACGCTCTCGCAGCTCGGTTACATGACGGTCGCGCTCGGCGTGTCGGCCTACCCGGTCGCCATTTTCCACCTGATGACGCACGCGTTCTTCAAGGCGCTGCTGTTCCTCGGTGCGGGCTCGGTCATCATCGGCATGCATCATGATCAGGACATGCGCAACATGGGCGGCCTGTGGAAGTACATGCCGATCACCTGGATCACGTCGCTGCTCGGTTCGCTGGCACTGATCGGCACGCCGTTCTTCTCGGGCTTCTACTCGAAGGACTCGATCATTGAAGCGGTGGCGGCGTCGCATCTGCCGGGTTCGGGCTTTGCTTACTTCGCAGTGGTCGCCAGCGTGTTCGTCACGGCGTTCTACTCGTTCCGCATGTACTTCCTGGTCTTCCACGGCAAGGAGCGTTTCGGTCAGGCACATCATGACCACCACGATGCCCATCATGAGGAAGAGGAAGACGCGCACGGCGAGCATCATGGCCTGGCCCCGGGTCAGAAGCCGCACGAGTCGCCCGCTGTCGTGACGATTCCGCTGATTCTGCTGGCGATCCCGTCGGTCATCATCGGCGCCATTGCGATTGCCCCGATGCTCTTCGGCGAGTTCTTCAAACAAGGCGTGGCGTTCAAGGACGTGATCTTCATCGGCGAGAATCACCCGGCGATGGAAGAACTGGGCCATGAGTTCCACGGCTGGGTGGCGATGGCGCTGCACTCGTTCGGCACGCTGCCGATCGCACTGTCGGCACTGGGTATCGTGCTCGCGGCGTTCTTCTACCTGAAGCGTCCGGACATTCCGGAAGCGTTGAAGAATCGCTTCTCGGGTATTTACGCGCTGCTCGACAACAAGTACTACATGGACAAGATCAACGAAGTGGTCTTCGCGAAGGGCGCGCTCAAGATTGGCCGCGGTCTCTGGAAGGCGGGCGATCAGGGTCTCATCGACGGTGCCGTCGTGAATGGCAGCGCGCGTCTGGTGGGCTGGTTCGCCGGTGTCATCCGCTTCGTGCAATCCGGTTACATCTACCACTACGCGTTCGCCATGATCATCGGCATGCTCGGGCTCCTGACGCTGTTTGTGACGTTGAACGGCAAGTAATAGGGGGAGCCAACAATAATGCAATCGCTACCGCTTCTGAGTCTGGCCATTTGGCTGCCCATTCTGTCGGGGATCGTTGTCCTCGCTGTGGGAAATGACCGTAACCCGACGGGCGCACGCGTGCTGGCGCTCATCGGTTCGCTGGTGAGCTTCCTGGTCACGCTGCCGCTGATCTCGAACTTCGACGCCAATACGCCGGCGTTCCAGTACGTCGAAAAGACGAGCTGGATCGAGCGTTTCCACATCAACTATTTCCTGGGCATCGACGGCATCTCGCTGTGGCTGGTCGTGCTGACCGCGCTCATCACGGTAATCGTGGTGATCGCGGGCTGGGAAGTGATCACGGAACGCGTCTCGCAGTACATGGCCGCCTTCCTGATCCTCTCGGGTCTGATGATCGGTGTGTTCTCGGCGCAAGACGGCCTGCTGTTCTACGTATTCTTCGAAGCCACGCTGATCCCGATGTACCTGATCATCGGCGTGTGGGGTGGCCCGAACCGGGTGTATGCAGCGTTCAAGTTCTTCCTGTACACGTTGCTCGGCTCGCTGCTCATGCTGGTTGCGCTGATTTATCTGTACAACGCAACGGGCTCGTTCACGCTGACCGACTGGTACGCGGTGAAGTTGCCGATGGACGCGCAGATACTGCTGTTCGCCGCCTTCTTCATGGCCTTCGCCGTGAAGGTGCCGATGTGGCCGGTGCATACCTGGCTGCCGGACGCCCACGTGGAAGCGCCGACCGGCGGCTCGGTCGTGCTGGCCGCGATCATGCTGAAGCTGGGTGCGTACGGTTTCCTGCGCTTCTCGCTGCCGATTGCACCGGACGCCAGCCACTACCTGTCGGGCTTCATGATCGCGCTCGCGCTGATCGCCGTGGTCTACATCGGCCTCGTGGCGCTGGTGCAGACCGACATGAAGAAACTGGTGGCGTACTCGTCGATCGCTCACATGGGCTTCGCGATCCTCGGTTTCTTCATGTTCAGCGAAATTGGCATGCAGGGCGCGCTGGTGCAGATGATCTCGCACGGTTTCGTGTCGGGCGCCATGTTCCTGTGTATTGGTGTGCTGTATGACCGTATGCACTCGCGCAACATCGCCGATTACGGCGGTGTGGTGAACACGATGCCGAAGTTTGCCGCGTTCTTCATGCTGTTCGCGATGGCCAACAGCGGTCTGCCGGCAACGTCGGGTTTCGTGGGTGAATTCCTGGTGATTCTGGGTGCTGTGAAGCTGAACTTCTGGGTGGGCCTGCTGGCGGCCACCTCGCTGATCACCGGCGCGGCTTACTCGCTGTGGATGTACAAGCGCGTGATCTTCGGCGCCATTGCCAACGACCATGTGCGCGAGCTGATCGATATCAACAAGCGCGAGTTCTTCATGCTGGCCGTGTTGGCTGCACTCACGCTGTTCATGGGTATCTATCCGAAGCCTTTCACGGACCTGATGCACACCTCCGTGGTTAACCTCCTCGCCCACGTGGCGCAGACCAAGCTGCCGTAATCGGGGAGGACATCTAGATCATGCAAAACATTAATCTGCTGCCTGCGTTGCCGGAGGCCATCCTGCTGCTCATGATCCTTGTGATCATGATGTGCGACGCGTTCCTCGGCCAGACGCGTAAGCTGAACTACGTTCTGGCACTCATCACGTCTGCGGTCGTGTCCGTGCTGTGGGCGTGCAATGCCGGAGACCCGGCATCGCACTACATGTTCGGCAATGTGTTCATCGCCGACCCGATGTCGAACCTGCTCAAGGCCTTCGGCGGTCTGGCAACGTTCGTCACGTTCATCTACGGCCAGAAGTATCTGGAAGCGCGCGGCCTTGCGCGTGGCGACTTCTATGTGCTCAGCCTGTTCTCGTTGCTGGGTCTGTCGGTGATGATTTCGGGCAACAACTTCCTGACCCTTTACCTGGGTCTGGAATTGATGTCCCTGTCGCTGTACGCCCTCGCTGCCGTGTGGCGCGATTCGACGAACGCGACCGAGTCGGCCATGAAGTACTACGTGCTGGGGGCGCTCGCATCGGGCTTCCTGCTGTACGGTATGTCGATGATGTACGGCGCGACCGGTTCGCTCGAACTGGCCAAGGTCTTCGAAGTTATCGCCTCGGGTGCCGTGAACAAGATCGTGCTGGTGTTCGGCGTGGTGTTCGTGGTGGCGGGTCTGGCATTCAAGCTGGGCGCGGCTCCGTTCCACATGTGGGTGCCGGACGTCTACCAAGGCGCGCCGACGCCCGTCACGCTGCTCATCGGTGGCGCGCCGAAGCTGGGTGCTTTCGCACTGCTGTTGCGTTTGCTCGTCGAAGGCATGCTGCCGCTGGCGATCGACTGGCAACAGATGCTGATCATTCTGGCGGTGCTCTCGCTGGTGATCGGTAACCTGACTGCTATCGTTCAGACCAACGTCAAGCGTCTGCTGGCGTACTCGACGATCTCGCACATGGGCTTCGTGTTGCTGGGCATGCTCTCGGGCGTGGTCGGCGGCAAGATCGACGGTATCGCCGATGCTTACGGCTCGTCGCTCTTCTACAGCGTGATCTACCTGCTGACGACGCTGGGCACGTTCGGTATCGTGCTGCTGCTCTCGCGCAAGGGCTTCGAGGCCGAGAACCTCTCGGATCTGAAGGGCCTCAACCAGCGTAGCCCGTGGTTTGCTTTCGTCATGCTGATGCTGATGTTCTCGCTGGCCGGCATTCCGCCGCTGGCGGGCTTCTACGCCAAGCTGGCCGTGCTGCAAGCCGTGGTCAACGCCGGTATGGTGTGGCTGGCCGTTGTGGCGGTGATCGCCTCGCTGATCGGCGCCTTCTACTACCTGCGTGTCGTCAAGCTGATGTACTTCGACAAGCCGGAGGACGCCAACGCGCTGGAAGGCAGCGGTACGATGCGTTTCGTCCTGTCGCTCAACGGTCTGGTGCTGGTGTATCTGGGCCTGATGCCCGGCCCGCTGATGGACTGGTGCCTGCGCACCATCAAACTGACGCTGGCGAGCTAAGCGGCCGCCGATTCAGAAAGACGACGTCGGCGAAGGCAACAACGTCGACAGAAGACCGGGCAGGGCGGCCGAGAGGATTGGCCGGCCCGGCGCAAGAGAAATCAACCGACGAACGGTGGAGGCACGAACGATGGGCATGTCGGCAGGGGGTACGCTTGTGATTCTGCTGGCCGTGCTGGGCGCGAACCTGCCGTTCGTGAACCAACGCCTGTTCTGCGTTGTCGCACTCAAGCGAGCGATCAAGCCGCTGTGGCTGCGGCTGATCGAACTGGTGGTGACCTACTTCGTGGTGGGCGCCCTCGGTTATTTGATCGAGTCGAGCATTGGCAACGTCTTTTCGCAGGGCTGGGAGTTCTATGCGGTCACGGCGAGTCTGTTTGTCGTGTTCGCGTTTCCGGGCTTCGTTTACCGGTATTTGTGGCGTCATCGACCGGCGGCTGCCGCTTGATATGTCTGCTTTGCAAGACGCCGCCTTTGGGCGGCGTTTTGTTTTGGGTTCGCCAATTTTCAGCCGTGGAGGGCTTATGACCCAAGGTCAAACCGACGATCAGCATCTGATCGAGACGCGTGTTACGAGTGAAACGGTCTACGAGGGCGCGTTTCTGACGATCAAGCGCGATCGCATTCGTTTGCCCGACGGCAAGACCGCTGTGCGCGAGTACACCACCCATCCGGGGGCGGTCATGGTAATTCCGCTCTTCGAAGACGGTCAGGTGCTCATGGAGCGCCAGTATCGCTATCCGCTCCAGCGCGTAATGACGGAACTGCCGGCGGGCAAGCTCGATGACGCCGAAGGCGGTCTGGCCTGTGGTCAGCGCGAACTGCTCGAAGAGACCGGATATCATGCCAAGCGCTGGGATTACCTCACGCGTATTCATCCGGTGATCTCGTATTCGACGGAATTCATCGATATTTGGCTCGCGCGCGATCTCACACAGGGCGAGCAGCGTCTCGACGACGGTGAGTTTCTCGACGTGTTCAAGATGCCGGCGACCGAATTGCTGCAATGGGTGCGCGACGGGCGAATCACCGACGTTAAATCGATCATCGGCGCGTTTTGGCTGGAAAAGATAATATCGGGAGTCTGGCAGCCGAACGAACGTTCGCCGCTGCGCTGATCCATCGACATTTTATGAGCCCGGGCCCGGCATAGGGCGGGGCCGGGACACATTCATCGCGTCATGAAGGTTTTTGATTTGCGTTGTGCGCACGAGCACACCTTCGAGGGCTGGTTCGGCTCGGAGGACGATTACCTTTCGCAGCAAACACGGGGGCTGGTGACATGCCCCGTTTGCGGCGATACGGCGATCGTTCGCATGCCGTCGGCGCCACGTCTGAACCTCTCGGGGGCGACCTCGCGTGCCGATGCCGCACCGGCAGGCACGCCGAGCCAAGGGGCTGTCTCCGGCGGCGCCATCGAAGCGAAACGCGAATTGCAAACGCTCTGGATGAAGGCCGTGCGCCACGTCATGGCGAACACGGAAGACGTCGGTAGCAATTTTGCCGAGGAAGCCCGCAAGATCCACTATCGGGAAGCCCCTGAGCGCAACATTCGCGGCACGGCGTCTCGGGAAGAGACCGAGGCGCTGGCGGAGGAGGGTATCGACGTGATGCCGCTCCCCATTCCCGACGGCTTCAAGGATACGTTACAGTAAGCCCATCGCCGGGTAGGTAGGTCCAGTTGCAGGGCACTGCGAGTCGCTGACGCCGTTCTTGTGCGTGCTGACGATCACCGCGCTACTTTCACGGACTTTCAGGCAGTTCCACGCATTTTCACGCATTCCCATTTCGCGCGCCTGTCAGGCGATACCGGCGCGCCGCACGGAGGAGTTCGCGATGGCAACGTTCGAGTACTACTTCGAAGACTTCGCAGTGGGCGACACCTTCGATCTGGGCGAATATACGTTCACGGCAGACGAGATCGTGCATTTCGCCCGGCAATTTGATCCCCAGCCGTTTCACGTCGATGAGCTGGCCGGACGCGAGTCCCATTTCGGCGGACTGGTGGCCAGTGGCTGGCATACGTGCAGCATCATGATGCGGATGAACGTCGACAAGCTGCTCTCGCGCTCGGCCAGCATGGGCTCGCCGGGGGTAGAACAGATCGAATGGCTCAAGCCGGTGCGCCCGGGAGACACGATTAGCGTGACGAGCAGCACGCTGGAAGTCCGGGCGTCGAAGAGCCGTCCCGACCGCGGTATCGTACGGCAGCTCTGGACAGCCACGAACCAGCATGGCGAGGAAGTGTGCCGGTTCCGGGGCACGGGGCTTTATCTGAAGCGCGTTGCCTGAAGGGCCGCGGCAGACGTCGGACGTCGTTACCGGCGGGCGAGTCAGCCGATTCAGCCCGCCCCGCCAGACGCAACGAAACTCAGTGCGACAAATCACTCACCGATGCCGCCGGGGCGTCGCGCTTGACCTGAGTGATGCCGTCTTCCATTTGCTCCGCCGTCGAGAACATCTGGCTCTGGCCGATGATCTCGCCATTGCGCGCCTTGAGCACGAAATAGGGACGGCCGGACGTCGAGGTCTTTCGCTCGAAACGATGATCCTCGACCGAGTTTTTGCGAACGGACTCGATACCGTTCTGCGCGGAGGCCCGCGCCTTGTAAGTCTCGGAGGAGAGGATGATGTGCCCGCTGTCGGCCAGCAGGTGAAAGTGGAATTCACCGTTCGGGCTACGCTTGAGTTCGAACTTGCCTGACATATGTGGATCTCCCGGATCTTCCAAAAGCCAGCGGCGAGGGACTGCGAACTGCAAGAGACGACGGCTGCCAGCCGCGTCGGAGAAACCTTGAAACTCTGGGTATGCGTGCCCGATGACGCCTACGTATCGAGCGGACTGCGCTTAGATTAGCACCGCCCGCGTCCTGGCGATACCGCAGTTTGTTTCGAAGTGTAAACCACTTCCCGCCACGCCATACCGAACCGAGGCTTCAGGCGTGACAAGGCATGCACGGAGGGGGCGGTGCGGGCCGGCCTGTCGAGGCCGGCGCGCGGGGCGAGGTTTTTGGGGCCTTAGCGGCGTGCGTACTGCGTGGCGCCGAACAGCATTTCGCGGGCCTTGTCGTCTTGCAGCGGCTTGCGGGCGTCGGCCAGCACCTTGATACCACGCTGCACCGCCGGACGTGCCTCAATGGCCTCGAACCATTTCTGCACGTTGGGGAAGTCCGAAAGCTCGACCCCTTGATTCTTCCACGAGCGCAGCCACGGCCAGATGGCGATGTCCGCAATGGTGTACATATCGCCTGCGACGTACGGATGGCTGCCCAGCCGCTTGTCGAGCACGCCGTACAGACGCCGCGCCTCATTCGTGTAGCGCTTGATCGCGTAATCGATCTTCTCGGGGGCGTAGATCCGGAAATGGTGCGCCTGACCGAGCATCGGCCCCACACCGCCCATCTGGAACATCAGCCACTCGAGCGTTTCGTATTTGCCGCGCACATCTTCCGGCAGGAAGCGCCCCGTCTTGCCCGCCAGATACAGCAGGATCGCGCCGGATTCGAACAGCGAAATCGGTTTGCCGTCCGGACCGTCCTCGTCGACGATGGCCGGAATCTTGTTGTTCGGCGAGATGGCGAGAAAGGCATCCTTGAACTGATCGCCCGCGCCGATATCGACGGCATGGGCATGGTACGGCAACCCGCACTCTTCGAGCATGATGTGGACTTTGTGGCCGTTAGGCGTAGCCCAGGAATAGACCTGAATCAATTGCGGCTCCTCGTAGGGGCGTCGCTCGACGCCGTTCTCCGCCAGGCGCGGCGACGATCGCGTCAGGCGCCCGGCACGGTGATATCACGGAAAACGAAACAGGCCCGGGGCCGCGAGCGTCGCACCCCCGGGAAAAACTGCCCGGAAATTACACCACAGAACGTTTTCCCCTGCCGGGCGAGGGGTCAGCGAGGGGTGTCGGGCGCTGCGTCGAGGTAACGCGCCAGTTCCAGCTTGGCAATGGCGTTGCGATGGACTTCGTCCGGGCCGTCCGCGAAACGCAGGGTGCGGGCGCTGGCATAGGCATAAGCCAGCGGGAAGTCGCCCGAAAGCCCTGCTGCGCCGTGCGCCTGCATTGCCCAGTCGAGCACCTGGCACGCCATATTCGGGGCGACGACTTTGATCATCGCGATTTCGGCTCGGGCGGCTTTGTTGCCGACCGTGTCCATCATGTAAGCCGCTTTGAGCGTTAGCAGACGTGCCTGCTCGATTTGGCAGCGTGCTTCGGCGATGCGCTCGCGTGTCACCCCCTGCGCAGCGATCGGCTTGCCGAACGCCACGCGCGAGAGTGTGCGTTGACACATCAGCGCGAGGGCGCGCTCGGCCAGACCGATGAGTCGCATGCAGTGGTGGATACGCCCAGGGCCGAGACGCCCTTGCGCGATCTCGAAGCCCCGTCCCTCGCCGAGCAGGATGCTGCTCGCAGGCACGCGAACCTCATCGAGTTCGATCTCCATGTGACCGTGCGGCGCGTCGTCGTAACCGAACACGGTAAGCGGACGCACGCGCGAGATGCCTCGGGCGTTGGACGGCACGAGAATCATCGACTGCTGCGCGTGTTTGGGTGCCTCGGGGTCGGTCTTGCCCATCACGATATAGAGCGCGCAACGTGGGTCGCCGGCACCGGTCGACCACCATTTGCGGCCATTGATGACGTAATCGTCACCGTCCCGACGAATCCGGCATTGCACGTTGGTGGCATCGGACGAGGCGACGTCCGGCTCCGTCATCAGAAACGCGGAACGAATCTCGCCGCGCAGCAGCGGTTCGAGCCATTGCGCCTTTTGCGCATCGGTCGCGTAGCGCTCGAGCGTTTCCATGTTGCCGGTGTCGGGCGCATTGCAGTTGAAGACTTCAGGGGCCCACGGCACCTGCCCCATGATCTCGCACAGCGGTGCGTATTCGACGTTGCTAAGGCCTGCGCCGCGCCCGGAGTCCGGCAGGAAGAGGTTCCAGAGCCCTGCCTGCTGCGCAAGCGGCTTGAGGCGCTCGATAACCTGCGATGGCTGCCACGCGTCGCCGTGGCGGCGTGCGATCTCGATCTCCTCGAGATAGCGATGTTCGTTCGGGAAGATGTGTTCGTCGAAAAAGGCGGACAGACGCGCGCGCAGGGCTTCGACTTTGGGGCTGTAGCTGAAATCCATGAGGTCTCCGTTCAGTGACTGCCAGCGTGGCCGGCAGCGGTACTGCGCTGTGCATATTCCCACGCGAGTTCGGCCATCGGGCGGGCGCGCTTGCCGGCGTCGAGGGCCTGCTGGCTGGCGGCGGTGCCGTCGGCCACGCGTTTCATGATCCCTTGCAGAATCGCGGCAATGCGGAACATGTTGTACGCGAGATAGAAATGCCACTGCGCGGGCGGGTGGATACCCGTGCGCTCCCCGTACCGGGCGACGTAGGCACTTTCATCGGGAATGCCGAGTGCTTGCCAGTCCAGTCCGGCAATGCCGCGAAACACGCCAGGGCTCACATGCCACGCCATGCAGTGGTAGCTGAAGTCGGCGAGCGGGTCGCCCAGCGTCGAGAGTTCCCAGTCGAGCACAGCAAGTACGCGGGGCTGTGTGGGATGGAAGATCAGATTGTCGAGACGGAAGTCGCCGTGCACGATGGTGGTTCGCTCGGGCGAATCGGTCGGCAGGTGCGCAGGTAGCCACTCGATGAGCCGATCCATCGCGTCGATGGTTTCCGTCTCCGATGCACGGTATTGCTTGCTCCACCGGGCGATCTGCCGCGCGATGTAGTCGCCGGGCTTGCCATAGGATTCGAGTCCGACGGCGCGATAGTCGAGTCGGTGCAGCGCCGAGATCACGCGGTTCATTTCGTCGTAAATGGCGCCGCGCTCGGCCGCCGTCATACCGGGGAGCGACGGGTCCCATAACACGCGTCCCGAGACGAAATCCATGACATAGAATGCCAGCCCGATCACGCTCTCGTCCTCGCAAAGGCCACGCATGCGGGGCACGGGAACGTCGGTGCCTTCGAGGGCGTGCATCACGCGGTATTCGCGCTCGATGGCGTGGGCCGAGGGGAGAAGTTTGGCCGCTGGCGCGGGCTTGGTGCGCAACACATAGGCGGCACCGGGCGTCGTCAGGCGATAGGTGGGATTGGACTGGCCGCCGTTGAATTGGGTGAGGGTCAACGGCCCGGCGAAGCCGTCGACGTGTGCGGCGAGCCAGCGCTCGAGCGCGGCGGTATCGAAGGGCGCTTGTTCGCCTAGCGCCCGTTCGCCTGCAAATGCGGAAAAGTCCTGCGCAAGCTCCTCGGCCATGCTGTCTCCTGCATTTCCGGTGCTACGTTGATCGTGACGATTCTACGGCGTAGTGCACTTGCTGCACGGCCGCAACGAGTCGCGCGGCCGCTGAACATCCTGATCCTGCCGTTGTGCGCTGATTCGCGCTGATTCGAACTTATCCGAACTTATTCCCGGTTTCGCGTGCGGAGGAACGACGCGAAGATCTTCTCCATCACGGTCAGCCGGTTGTCGCGATGCAGCGGCTGCGGCGGGGCAAAGTTCATCAGGCGCACCACCCAATCTTCGGGCTTGTCGCCCACGTCGAGCGCGTTGATGCAGGCGGGTGTCTGGGCGAGTTGCCCCAGAAAGAGGCGTCCGCGCGGGTGCATGGCATGCGAGAGAATCGCGCGATTCACACCGCCATGCAACACCAGCAGCACCGTGTCCCACGAGGTATCGGCACGCAGTTCGGCCAGCGGCGGCACCACGCGGTCGAGTAGTTCGCGGACCGACTCGCCGTTCATGAAGCGTGTGTCTTCGGGCACGAGTCCGTCGAAGGCGCTGAGGAACGCCTGAGCGAGTTCGGCCGGCGGCAGGTCGGACAAGCTGCCCGCGCGAATCTCTTCCCAGCACGACCACGTCTCGATATCGATCTGTTGCCCTGTCTCGTCCAGCACGCGTTGTGCCGTCTCACGGGTACGCGGCAGGCCGCTCACGATCACACGATCGAAACGAATGTTCTCGGCAGCGAAGGCACGTCCGGCGGCGCTGGCCTGCGAACGGCCAAGCGCGTTGAGCGGGACGGTATTGGCGTCGATGGGCTTGCCGCTGTCGTCGAAGTACGTCACGTCGCCGTGGCGCATCAGATAGATGCGCCGGCGCTGCGGCGGCGTGAAGGTCAAGGGGCTGGTAGTGGGGCCCAGTTGGCCGAGTGAACTCATGCGGAAACTCTCCTGAATGGGCCGGCAGCCGATTGGCGGCTGCGGCAACGCATTGACAGACGGCGCGCGTCGAAGGTTCGCGTGCGCCGCGTTTTCGTCACACGCTCAGGCGTATTTTGCCGGACGTTTCTCGAGGAAAGCGCTGATCCCTTCCAGACCGTCGGCATGATGCAGCGACGCAACGAAGCTGTCGCGCTCGGCGCCTAACTGCGATGTCAGCGTCTCGCTGGCGCCGCTCTCGATGAGCGTCTTGATGCGGCCTACGGCATTTGGAGAGAGCTGAGCGAGATCGGTGGCCCAGTTCAGTGCCTCGGCACGAGCCTGTCCGGGCGCCACCACGCGGTTGACGAGCCCTGCGGCAGCCAGACGCGTGGCTGCCACGGGCTTGCCCTCGAGCAGGATCTCGGTGGCGAGCGGGCGGGGCAGGGCTTGCGAGAGGAACCACGAGCCCCCACCGTCGGGCGTGAGGCCGACCTTGACGTAGGCCATCACGAACTTGGCGTTCTCTGCCGCGACGAGCAAATCGCACGCGAGTGCGAGCGAGAAACCCGCGCCGGCGGCAGCGCCTTCGACCGCGGCGATGATCGGCTTCGGGCAAGCCCGCAGCGCTTCGATCCACTCGGCCAGCGCATCGATACTCGCCGCCTGCACCGATGGATCTTTCTGACGATTCTCCAGCAACCGGTTCAGGTTGCCCCCGGCGCAGAAGAAGTTATCGGCACCGGTGAGCACCACGGCTCGCACGGACGGATCGCGCTCGGCGGTGGCCAGCGCTTCGACGCCGGCGGCATACATGTCCGGATGCAACGCGTTGCGCGCCCCGGGGTTGGATAGCGTCAGCACCAGCGTTTGGTCGACGCGTTCGGCAAGCAGTTCGGCGCTCATGAGTCGAGTCTCCGGATCACTGTTCTTCGGTGAGCAGCGACACGCCAAGTTGCGCGCGGCGCGTCAGCCACGGCGACGGGCGATAACGCGGGTCGCCATAGAACGATTGCAGGTTACGCAGGACGGTGAGCAACTGGCGCGTGCCGACGGCGTCGCCCAGCGCAAGCGGGCCCTTGGCATAGCCAAGACCCAGTGTCACGGCGCGATCGATGTCGCCCGGCGTGGCGATGCGCTGCTGCGCAATGTCTGCACCGATGTTCACAATGGTGGCGATCACGCGTTGCGCAACGAAGCCTGCCGAGTCGCGGATCACCGTCACCGGCGTGCCGCCGTGGGCAAACAGCGCATGGGCGGCGTCACGCGCGTCGGGCGTTGTGACCGGCGTGGTCATCAGCGTATGGCGCTTAGCGCCCGCGAGTGGCAGCAGCGTATCGATTGCCACCGTGCGCGTGGCGTCCAGACCTTGCTCGACGGCGCAGGTTGTGGCGTCGAGGCCGAGCGGCGTGACCACGATCAGCGCCGACGCCGACGGCTTGTCGCCACTCTCGATGGGCACGCCTGTCGCCCCCAGCAGTTCGGCCACGGCAGCAAAGCCGCGCGTGTCGGCACGACTGATCCAGACACTGGCGGGCAGGGTGTCGGGCGCCGGGACTTCGGCGGG
The DNA here is from genome assembly GCF_001465595.2 of Pandoraea apista. Taxonomy (NCBI): domain Bacteria; kingdom Pseudomonadati; phylum Pseudomonadota; class Betaproteobacteria; order Burkholderiales; family Burkholderiaceae; genus Pandoraea; species Pandoraea apista. The sequence goes on from NZ_CP013481.2 coordinate 2,267,946, forward strand.
TACCTGCTGTTTGCCGTCGACATAGCGATAGAAACCCTCGCCCACTTTGCGCCCCAGCAGCCCGCCTGCGAAACGCACGGCGGTGATAGGCGACGGGCGGAAGCGCGCCTCTTCGTAGAACTGGTGGTAGATCGACTCCATGACCGGGTGCGAGACGTCGAGCGCCGTGAGGTCGAGCAGCTCGAACGTGCCGAGACGGAAACCCGCCTGCTCGCGCAGGATCCGGTCGATATCGGCGAAACTTGCCACGCCTTCGCTCGCTACGCGCAGGCCTTCGGTATTCATGCCGCGTCCGGCGTGATTGACAATGAAGCCCGGCATGTCCTTGCAGCGCACGGCCGTGTGGCCCATGCGCTGGCCCAGTGCAAGCAGGGCGTCGCCGACTTCGGGAGCCGTGCGCAGGCCGTCGATGACTTCGACCACCTTCATGAGCGGCACCGGGTTGAAGAAGTGATAGCCGGCCACACGTTCCGGACGCTCGCATGCAGCAGCAATGGCCGTGATCGACAGCGACGACGTGTTCGACGCGAGGATCGCGTCGGCCGCGACGATCGTTTCCAGCGAGCGGAACAGGTCGCGTTTGATGTCGAGCTTCTCGATGATGGCTTCGACCACCAGTTGGCAGTCGGCCAGATCCTCGAGCGCGTTGCATGCCTGCAGTCGGCCCATCGTTGTCTCGACGCTGGCCGCCTCGATCTTGCCCTTCGCGGCGAGCTTGCTCAGCGTGTCACGCAAGGCCTCCAGCGCGGCTTGCACAGCCTTGGCGTTGGTGTCGTATAGCTTCACGCGCAGACCGGCTTGAGCGGCGATCTGGGCGATGCCACGGCCCATGGCGCCGGCACCGACGATGCCTAGCACATCGATAGCCTTGGCCGGAGCGTTCGCGGATGCCGGGGAGGAGGATGCAGTCATACGGAGTGTCTCGAAGTTGATGTCGATTGTCGTCGATCGGTGTCGTTCTTTCGGCGCGCGTGGCACAGCGCGGCGTGACTTGCCATTCTATCGTCCGACCGGTCGGTCGGGAAATGAATTTCCTGCCGAGTGGCGCGGCGATGCAAACCGGTGCCCCTGTCGCATTGCCGCTATTGTCGCCGATCTCGTCGCGGCTGCCAGCGCTTGTTCCGCTGGGCGGTCGGTGGCGGGGCGGCACGCCGCGCGTCCCGCTCGTCCCGCTCATCCCGCTTGTGCTGACTCGCTGACGAATTTCGGGACGCGGTTCGTGTCACATGTCTCGCGAACGGTCGTGCGATACCGTTACACTTCGGGTAGCCGCCAGTCGCCCCCTCGCTGCTTTGTTGCCTTCGTTGCGCTCATTGCCCTTATCGCCATCGTCGCCCTCGCAGAAATCCGTGGCGACGACACAGGGGACGCGAACCACAACGAACCACAAGCACGGGCCGGCACTGGCCGCCAACGACACGTCGCTAGCGTTAAGGGCGGCGCACCAGGGACGCATCATGAAACTGCGCACGGACCAAGCCGCCTTTCCGACAACCGCGGCGCTGGCCATGCCGCATGGGAGACATCATGTTGAAGCTGTATGGCTTTCCGATCAGTAACTACTACAACAAGGTCAAGGTTGTGCTGTACGAGAAGGGCTTGCCCTTCGAGGAGTTGGAATCGATTCCTTGTCAGGACGAGTCATTGCTGCAATGCTCGCCGCTTGGCAAGGTGCCGTATTTGCAGACGGAACAAGGTTTTCTGTCCGAGTCGCAGGTGATTTGCGACTTCCTCGAGGCAACGCATCCGTCTCCCGCGCTCTTCTCGAGCGACCCGTGGCAGCAGGCCAAGGAGCGGGAACTGATCACAATGACAGAGTTACATCTGGAACTGGTGGTGCGAGAGGTGTACACGCAGGCATTCTTCGGCGGCTCGGTGTCGGAGGGCACGCGCAATCGCACGGAGAAGCTGCTGCGCCGGAACATCGTGGCATTCAAGCGGCTGGCGAAGTTCGCCCCGTATGTGGCAGGCGATACGTTCTCGATGGCAGACATCGTCGCCGGCATCCACCTGCCGATCCTCGGCATGGCCACGCAAGCCGTCTATGGAGAGGACTTCCTGCAAACGGCAGGCATCGACTGGAAGGCGTATGGCAAGCATCTTGCCGAACGCGAGTCGTTCCAGCGCATGCGCGCAGAGCAGAAGGCCTACCAGCAGGCGCAGCAGGCAAAGAAGGCGGGATAAGCTCGCACTCGGGGCGCAGAGATCCGGAGAGGGTACGGGTACCTCCATCCCGAATGACGCCCGCCTTTCCGAGGTAAAACGAAAGGGCCGCAATGTTGTCGATTGCGGCCCTTCTTTCTTCTGAATTCTGGCAATAGCCGGCGATCAGATCTTCGCCAGTCGTGCCAGTGCTTCGCGCAGCGTGTCGTCTTTCTTGGCGAAGCAGAATCGCACAACGCCCGATTCGTGCGGCTCGTGGTAGAACGCCGAGACGGGAATGGCCGCCACGCCGATCTCACCGGTCAGCCACAGCGCGAAGTCGCCTTCGCTCATATCGCTGATCGCACTGTAATCCACGCACTGGAAATACGTGCCCTCGCACGGCAGCAGCTTGAAGCGCGTACTCGCCAGCCCGTCGCGGAACAGATCGCGCTTCTTCTGGTAGAAAGCCGAGAGCCCGAGGTACGGCGCAGGGTCGCGCATGTACTCCGCCAGACCCACTTGCATCGGCGTGTTGACGGTGAACACGTTGAATTGATGCACCTTGCGGAATTCCGCCGAGAGGGCAGCCGGTGCGGCAACGAAGCCGACCTTCCAGCCCGTCACGTGATATGTCTTGCCGAAGCTCGACACGATGAAGCTGCGGCGCGCGAGTTCCGGATGGCGCGCCACACTCTCATGTCGCTTGCCGTCGTACACCATATGTTCGTAGACCTCGTCAGAGATCAGCAGAATGTCGGTGCCCGCCACGATCTCGGCCAGTTTCGCGAGATCCTTCTCGTGCCACACGGTGCCGCTCGGGTTGTGCGGTGTATTGAACAGAATGAGACGCGTGCGGGGCGTGATCGCGGCGGCAAGCTTGTCGAACGGAATGCGGAACTCGGGAGCTTCGAGCGTAATAAATACCGGCTTGCCGCCGGCCAGCTCGATCGAGGGCACATAACTGTCGTACGTCGGCTCGAACACGATCACTTCGTCGCCCGGATGCACGCTCGCGAGAATCGCCGTGAGCAACGCTTGCGTAGCGCCGGCCGTGACCGTGATTTCCGTGTTCCAGTCGTACTGCTGTCCGTAGAGCCTGCCGATCTTGTCGGCGATGGCCTGACGCAGCGCCGGCACGCCCGCCATCGGCGGGTACTGGTTGTGGCCCTCGCGCATGGCGTGCGACACGGCATCGACGATCTTCGGATCGCAGGCGAAATCGGGGAAGCCCTGACCGAGATTCACCGCCCGCTTTTCGGCCGCGAGCGCCGACATGACGGTGAAGATGGTGGTGCCGACGTTTGGCAGACGCGAGGCGAGCAGCGGGGCAGCCAACGCCTGAGCAGCGGGCGTGGCGGAAGCGGTGGAGGCGGTGGCGGCGGTGTGATGCGCGTTCATTTAAGCGATGGACGATGCAGTGGTCAGGCCGTCATTCTACCGCTGCTGCGCGCGGCATGCGGCCGCTGGCCCGTGGGGCCGGCGTTCGATTTCAGCGATTCCTGAGTCTTTTCCCCGGCGATTCCGACCGGGCTTCGGACATTACGCCGCCGGCAAGAGCAGCGACGTGAAGGCGCTGGCCGTGACGATACGAAAGCCGAACTGCCGCGCCACCCGGCTGCGTAGTTTCAGCACGGCCTTGTCCTTACTGACGAGCCAGTGCGCGTGCCCGTCGCGGGCGGCTTCGAGGAATTTCTGATCGTCGCGGTCGCGGCATAGCGGCAACTGCGCGGGGGGCGGGGCATCGTCCGGCACCACGATACGGTGGGTGTGAGCGTCGACCCAGGCGAGGGCGGCGGTGTTGTCGATCTCGCGCGACGAGAATTGCGGGTACGTCAGCACCACGGCAAGTTCGTCGCGGCAGCGCGGCGCCATGAGTGCCGTGAGGCGGCGCTCGACGAGGGCGTCGCGCACGGGACGCGCCACCGGATCGTCGAAGACCAGCAGATCGATCCATACATTGGTGTCGAGTACCACGCGCGGTGGGGTGGCGAGCGTATCGAGGTGCTCGGCGAAGGCCCGTTCGGCGGGCGTGGCAACAGCGTTTTGAAGCATTGGATAGAATGTCGGTTTCTCGTTTTCGCAGGAACGCTGCACCCGATATGATAATTGTTCTCTCGCCGGCCAAATCGCTCGACTACGAAACGCCGCCGCACGTGAGCACGCACACCGTGCCACAGTTCGTCGACGACGCTGCCGAATTGATCGAGGGCCTGCGTGAACTGAGCCCCGCTCAGGTCGGCTCGCTCATGAGCATTTCCGATCAGCTCGCGTCGCTGAACGCCACGCGCTACGCCGAGTGGTCGCCCCGTTTTGACACGAGCAACGCCAAACAGGCTGTGCTTGCATTCAACGGCGACGTGTACGAAGGACTTGCCGCCCGCTCCCTGAACGCTACGCAGCTCGACTTCGCCCAGAAGCATCTGCGAATCCTGTCGGGCCTGTATGGCGTGCTGCGTCCGCTCGATCTGCTGCAACCGTACCGTCTGGAGATGGGCACGCGCTTCGTCAACAAGCGCGGGCGCGATCTGTACGCGTTCTGGGGCGAACGCGTGACGCAGACGATCAACGCGTCGCTCGCGGAACATCCCGAGACGCATCGCGTGCTCGTCAATCTCGCGTCCGAAGAGTATTTCAAAGTCATCAAACGCCGTCTGGTCGCCGCCCCCGTGATTACGCCGGTGTTCGAAGACTGGAAAGGCGGCAAGTACAAGATCATCAGCTTCTACGCCAAGCGCGCGCGCGGTCTGATGGCGCGTTATGCCATCGAGCGTGGCGTGACCGACGTGCAGCAGTTGAAGGCTTTCGACAGCGAGGGCTATGCGTTCGACGACAGCGTGTCGAACGATTCGCTCTGGGTGTTCCGCCGTCGCGTGGCCTGACGCCAGCCGACCTCCGGCCCCGTGGCAATGTCCCCGGGGCTTTTCATTTCTGCCAGCGAGATAAGCCATGACCGTCCAGATCAGCAGCAGGTTCGACAGCGGTGCCATCCAGGTGGTGAGCGCCGAGCGCGCCGACGACATTCACGTTCGCGTGCCGCAGGACGGCGCCGCCGAGTTTGCCCAATGGTTCCATTTTCGTGTGCAGGGCGTGGGCGGCGCACCGTGCCGTATCGTGTTCGATAACGCGGGGCAGACGTCCTATCCGCGTGGCTGGGAGAACTATCGCGCGGTCGCGTCATACGATCGCGTGACGTGGTTCCGTGTGCCGACTTCGTACGACGGGCAGGTGATGACGGTGTCGTTTACTCCCGCGCACGACAGCGTCTATCTGGCGTATTTCGAGCCGTACGCAGAGGAGCGTCATCTGGCGTTGCTCGGCACGGCGCAAAACTCGCCACGCGTGAGTTCGCGCTCACTGGGGCAGACCGTCGACGGGCGCGATATGACGCTGCTCACCGTGGGCGAGCCGCGTGCCGGCAAGCGCAACATCTGGGTGATCGCGCGTCAGCATCCCGGAGAGACGATGGCCGAGTGGTTCGTGGAGGGGTTGCTGCGACGTTTGCTCGGCGCCGGAGATTGGGCGGGTGATCCGCTCGCCACGGCAGTGCTCGACGAGGCAGTGCTGCACATCGTGCCGAACATGAATCCCGACGGATCGGCACGAGGGAACCTGCGCACTAACGCCATGGGTGCGAATCTCAATCGCGAGTGGCTCGAGCCGGATCTGCAGCGTAGTCCCGAGGTGTATCACGTACGCGCAGCCATCGAAGCCGTGGGCTGCGACATGTTCTTCGACATTCACGGCGACGAAGCGCTGCCCTATGTCTTTCTCGCCGGGAACGAGGGTGTCGAGTGGGCGACCGACGCGGTGTTGGCCCGCGAGAAGGCGTTCGGCGAACGTCTGAAGGCCGCGAGTCTCGACTTTCAGGACAAGTTCGGATATCCGCCGGGCAAGCATGGCGCCGAGTCGCTCAAGCTCGCGTCGAAGTGGATTGCCCATCGCTTCGGTTGCCTGTCGCTCACGTTGGAAATGCCCTTCAAGGACAACGCGAACCGGCCGGACGCGCACGTCGGTTGGAGCGGCGCGCGAAGCGCTGCGCTGGGCGCATCGATGCTCGCCGCGATCTGGTCGCAGATGCAGGCGGACAACGCTTGATGCGCAAGGCCCGCTAGTCCATCGGGCCTGCCGGGTCGAACCGGCCGCGCGACGACACAACAAAGCACGACGCGCGATGCGTCGTGCTTCACTTCATGAACGCGATCGCGCGGCAGCGATCAGTTCGACTTCTTTTTCGTTGTCGTCTTCTTGGCGGTGCTGCTGCCCGACTTGGCCGAGGACGCTTTCGCCGACGACTTCGTGCCCGACGATTTGGCCGTCGTGCTGCGCTTGCCCGACTTCGCGGTGGCGTGCGACGCTTTGCCGCGGGTATTGCCGCGTGCGGCCCGCTTCACGGGTTGTTCGACCTGCGGCAGCGGCGACGTGTAATCGAAGCCCATCATGCGGCCATCGGCGTAACCACAGCGAATGTGGATGTTGTCGGTCTGACCGTTGGTGCGCTTGCCTACGCCGTCGAGTTCGACCATCTGCGTCACATCGACGCGCTGCTTGCGATCATCGAACGGACCGGACCAGGGCGCGACCTTGGCGTGTTCCGGATCGAGTGCGTTCTCTCCGTATTCGACACTCTCGTAACCGGGTAGTGTAGCGACGACAAAGCTGGCGTGCGCGGCGCAATCCGCCACGAGCGGATCGGCGTGACGCGTGTTGATGAACTGCTCGACCAGTGCGCGATGCTGTTCGAGCGTAAAGGCCTGTACAGGGGCCGTAAAGGCCGTCAGGCAGAGCGGTGCAGCGACCGCGGCGATGCCGGCGACCTGGCGCACGGCTCGCAACACGACGCCTGCAGCGCGTTGAAAAAATCGATTCGACATTCTGTGACGTATTCTCGGGGGCGTAAGAGTCTGCTCGCGTGAATACCGGACGGATACCTTTGGGGTTATCTGGTATTTACGCGAGCAGACGCTAAGCATTGCAGAGCAATGTGGGCATGCGACGACTCATCGTGTGAGTCTCTGGCACGCGCCGCTCGCGAAGGGGTTTGACCGCATTTTGAAAATCGACGGCAAAGCGACCCTCATCTTAACCGAAAAAAAGTCGCTGACGCCCGCTGGGTAAGCGCGCACACGTAACACCGCACGTAGCGAAAGTTACAGCGCGCTACAATGCATGCCTGACCGACACGTCGATATCGCGATGACCGTGCCTATTTCACGCGAACCACTGCTGTCCGGCGACGATAAGGGGGCGCATTGTGCCATCGACCGTGGCAGCACAATCGCTCGAATAGCGGCGCATTTCGGCGTTTTTCGAGCGATTCGCACGATACGCGCTCTGGCATCGACTGCCTGCGCCCCACGTTTTCTCTTCTCGCATGTTTGCAAATTCGCGCACTGTTGATAGTGCTCAAACCGGGCCGCACGACAAACTGGCGGATCTCGTTCGCCGTCATCGCGATGCGGTGTTTCGTAAGCCGCTGGCTGCCTACAGCGCGGGGGTGTTCGATGCCGCCATCGCTGCATGGCGCGACGCGGGCGCGGCACCCCTGATCATCGACGCGGGGTGCGGGGTCGGTGAAAGCACCTTACGCCTGGCCACGCAGTTCCCCGATCACTTCGTCATCGGTATCGATCAATCGGAGAGCCGTATCGTGCGCGGCAAGGATTGGTGGGACGGTGTGTGGCCCGAGAACTTTGTATGGGTGCGCGCCGATCTGGTCGATTTTTGGCGGCAATTGTTCGACGCGGGTATTCGCCCGGCACGTCACTACATTCTCTATCCGAATCCGTGGCCGAAGATTGGTCAACTCGCGCGACGCTGGCACGCACACGCCGTTTTCCCCACAGTCGTGGCGCTGGGTGGGGTGCTTGAATGCCGAAGCAACTGGAGCATCTACATCGACGAATTCGCGTTGGCGGTTGAGTGGCTCAGTGGCGTGCGTCCGGCTGTGGAGGCTTGGTCGCCTGCGCCGGGTATCGCCCCTGTCACACCGTTCGAGCGCAAATATCTGGCATCGGGCCATGGCTTGTATCGGTGTGTGGTGACATTACCGCCGGCTTCGGCTTCGGCTTCGGCTTCGGCTTCGGCGTGAGACGGCACGCGCGTTGCGCGTCGCAGAAATAAAAATGGCCGGGCGCGGAAAGCGCTCGGCCATTTTTGCCGTCAGCACGCGTCAATGCGACGCGGTGACAATCGTTGCGATCGATCCGATCAGTGAAAATGCGGACGGTTTGGCTCGGCGTCTTCCGGCATTTCCGCGTGAACGACTTCACCCACGGGATCCGGATACAGCGGCACGCCGCAATCGTCGCAATACTCCGGATCGAAACGACCCGGATGCTTGCGGATTTCGGTCACGCCGCATGACTTGAGCAGATCGGTGACTTCGTCCAGCGCACCGCCTTCGACTTCGCCATTTTCACGGCCGTAAAGTGGCCACACGACGCCGTAGATCACATCGTTGCTGCCGCGTTGCGTAAAGCCGATGCGGTACTCGTCGATGTTTTGCTCGCCGAAGCCGGCTACGACAGCCCGCAACTCGGCAGGCGTGAGCGTCAGCACATCTTCGAGATAGCGCAGCGCCGTGCGGATCGTGTGCGGACGAATGCGCTCGTCGGCCTCGCGGCAGCTTGCGTAATACGCGTCGGGCAGCAGGCACTCGATTTCGCAGCCCGGCAGCAGGGCATTCAGATTCGGGCCGCCCTGAGCCGTCCATGCCTCCTGACACTGGCCACGCTCGGCGTGACGTGCGCCGTCTTCCTGCCAGCGGAACATCGGCGCTCCCTTGGGCACGGTGACGGCCGCCAGCAGGAAGCGCGGGTCGGCGAGTATCGGTGCCGTTTCCGGCAGATCGTTGCCGGGCTGTTTGACGTCGGCGTTATCGACGGCCGCGCGTACAAGTTGCTGTGTGACCTTCCACGACTCGCAATGCGTGCGTGGCAGTTGATCGATGCTGTACAGGTACGGCGAGATGGCCACGCGTGCGGATTCCGCCAGCACATGGGCGTGCAGATGCGCGCGAACGGGCATGAGCGCGTCGGTCTTCACCGGGCCGGACGGGATGGCGTAGCGCGTCCAGGCGAGGATCGGAATGGCAACGAGCAAACCGTCCCACACCGCGCCTTCGGCTTCAGGTTCCGCAGATTCGCTTTGCGATTCGATCAGGTCCGCCAGCGCTCCATAAGCCTCGCTGTGATTGGCCTGAAGATGATCGAGCGCTGCGTCGATAGCCGGTTGGTTACCCGTGCGCAGCACGCGCGTGAGCAACGTGTCGAGCTGGGCTTCCCAGAAGCGGTCCTCGATACGGCTGCCTGAGGCGGCGAGCGCAAGCGCGTGGCCGACCAGTTTTTCAGCGTCGGGAGTCAGTCGTTTGGCGGTGCGTGAGCGCATAGTGTGCAAAGCAGAAATACATGAACTCACGATTGTACGGCATGCGTGAACGCGATTGATGGGACGCGTTCGCCAATCTCACGAATCGCGTGCCCCCGGCGCGGCTCCCCGACCCGTCGCGTCGCCACTGGCGATCAGTCGGCTATCGTCAGAAATCGAAGGCGAGATTGGCCGGCGCCGACAGTCGCGTGCGACGTGTTGCCCCGGTGCCGACGCCCGCGCCGCCAACGCTGGCCCATGCAGCCCCTTCGAGCGAGAGCAGCGCGAGCTTGCGCTCGACGCCGCTGGCGTAGCCGGTGAGGGTGCCGTCTGCGCCGATCACGCGGTGGCAGGGAACGATGATCGATATCGGATTTCGCCCGTTGGCAGCGCCGACCGCACGCGACTTGTTTGCGTCACCCAACGCATGGGCGAGATCGCCATAGCTGCGGGTCTCGCCAAACGGAATACGCAGCAACTCGGCCCAGACACGCTGCTGAAACGGTGTGCCTTCGGGGGCTAGCGCCAGGTCGAAGACGCGGCGTCCTTCGTGAAAATACTCGTCGAGCTGACGCTTAGCGTCGTTGAGAACGGCCATGTCGCCGCCATCGCGGCGCACGTCTCCGTCTTGCGGAAAGTACTTCTGATGCGAGAAATACACCCCGGTGACAGCATCGCCGTTCGCAACGAGCAGCATGTCGCCCAGAGGGCTGTCGTAATATGTTTCGTAGCGGATCATGCCAACACCTCCTGCAAAGTCTCGACCGGCTGCCCCGCCGGCCCCTGGGCCGCCGCTCGCCAGATATGCAGCGCCGCATACGCGCGCCATGGCGCCCATTGGGCCGTGCGTGCGGTCACGGCGCGCCCGTCGCGCACGCCAAGCGCCTGACGCAGCACCAGATCGTCAACGGGGATCGCGTCGGGCGAGCCGAGGGCGCGCATGGCGATGTACTGCGCTGTCCATGGGCCGATGCCCTTGATTGCGAGCAGTGCCTTCACAGTGGTCTCCAATGGCGCCAGCGGATCCAACCTCAGGTGGCCATCGACGATCGCCTGCGCGACCCCGTGAATCGCGGCACTTCGGCTCCGAATGATACCGGCTTCGCCCAATGACTCAGGTGGCACGGCGAGCAGTTGCGCGGCGCTGGGAAACGTATGCGTCAAGCCGTGCGCCGGTGCGCTTAGCGGCGTGCCGAAGCGTTGCGCGAGCCGACCGAGCAAGCGTCGTGCGCCCTTGACGGTGATTTGCTGGCCGACGATGGCGCGCACGGCAATTTCGAAGCCGTCGACCCCTCCCGGCACGCGCAGGCCCGGTGTCGTCGTGGCAAGCGGCCCGAGATGCGCGTCGATGACGTCGGGACGGGCGCCCAGATCGAAAAGATGACGCAGCTTGCCCAGGACCTGCGGCACACTGCCGGCCAGCACCGGGGGCAGGGTGACTTGCAGCACATGGCGATCCGGCCGCGGAGTCACGCGACACCAGCCCGCGACGGTTTGCCCGTCTTGCCGCTCGATGTTCAGCGTACGGGTGTAGATATCGCCCTCAAGCAGTTCAACACCCTCGATCGCCCGGTCGCCAAGGAAGTCGAGCAGCGCGTGCCATGCAAACGGCGGCCGGTAGGCCAACTGGAATACGAGATCGCTGTCGGGCAGGGCGGCGTGGCGGGCGTTCAGGCGGAGCCGGCCGGGGGCGAAGCCGTAGCGGGTCTTGAACAGACCGTTGAAGCGCCGAACGCTGCCGAAGCCGGAGGCGAGGGCGATTTCCGTGACCGGTAAGGCCGTGTCGGTGAGCAGCCGTTTGGCGAGCAGCAGCCGTTGTGTCTGCGCGTACTCGATAGGCGAGACACCGAATTCGTCGGCGAAGATGCGGCGCAGATGACGCTCGGTGATGCCGATGCGGGCGGCAAGTGCGGGCAGTCCGGCCCGGTTGAGGAAGCCTTCGTCGATCATGGCCGCGGCGGCGTCGGCAAGTTCGCGGGTGGCGTCGAAACGCGCGCCGCCGGGGGCGAGTTCGGGGCGGCACTTCAGGCAGGGGCGGAAGCCGGCCTTCTCGGCCGCGGCGGCGCTGCCGTAGAACGAGCAGTTTTCGAAGCGAGGCGTACGCACGTTACATACCGGGCGGCAGTAGATGCCGGTGGACGACACGCCGACGAAGAACCAGCCGTCGAAACGCCGGTCGCGGGCGGAGACAGCCTTGTAGCAGACTTCGGGGTCGAGCGTCATGGGCAGGCAGCCGACAGGCCGGAGACAGGGAACATGGCTGTCACTCTACGCGGGAGAGCGGGGCGGTGCTAGTCATTTTCGGACATGACAGGGCCGCTGCCATGCGCGGCCCAGAACGACAAAACCCGGCACGAGGCCGGGTTTTGCGTGCTGCCGGACGACGCTACGTCGCCCGGCAGCCTGAGTCACTGGCGAACCGCCAATCAGGCAGCGGCGAGCAGTTGACGCAGCACGAACGGCAGAATGCCGCCGTGCTTGTAGTAATCCACTTCGATCGGCGTGTCGATACGCAGCAGGACTTGCACCTTTTGCGTGTCGCCGTTCTTGCGATGGATCACCAGCGTGACATCCTGCTGGGGCTTGATGTCGGCCGTCAGACCTTCGATGTCGAACGTCTCTTCGCCCGTGATACCCAGCGACTGTGCGCTGTCCGTGCCCTTGAATTGCAGGGGCAGCACGCCCATGCCGACCAGGTTCGAACGGTGGATACGCTCGAAGGAACGCGCGATGACCGCCTTCACGCCCAGCAACTGCGTACCCTTGGCTGCCCAGTCGCGCGAGGAACCCGTGCCGTACTCTTCACCGCCGAACACCACCGTCGGGGTGTTTTCGCCAACGTACTTCATTGCGGCGTCATAGATCGACAGTTGTTCGCCGGACGGCTGGTGAATCGTCAGACCCCCTTCGACGCGCGAGCCGTCTTCCTTCGCCGGAATCATCAGGTTCTTGATCCGGACATTGGCGAACGTGCCGCGCATCATCACTTCGTGGTTGCCGCGGCGCGAGCCGTAGCTGTTGAAGTCGGCCTTGAGCACGCCGTTTTCGAGCAGCCACTTGCCTGCCGGCGACGTTTCCTTGATCGAACCGGCCGGGCTGATGTGGTCGGTCGTAACCGAGTCACCGAATACGCCCAGCGCGCGTGCGCCGTGGATCGGCTCGATATCGGTCTTGGGATCCATCGAGAAACCGTCGAAGAACGGCGGTTCGGCGATGTACGTCGACGTCGGCCAATCGTAGACCTGCCCCTTCGAGCCCTTGACCTTGGCCCACAGCGGGCTCGGTTCCTTGACCGTGTCGTAGTTGGTCTTGAAGACCTTCGCGTTCATCGCGAACTTCATCAGCTTGTGGATTTCTTCGCTGGTCGGCCAAATGTCGCCCAGGAAGATTTCGCGGCCGCCGTGGCCCTTGCCGACCGGTTCGGTCATGAGGTCGCGGCGCACGTTGCCAGCAATGGCGTAGGCCACGACGAGCGGGGGCGAAGCGAGGAAGTTGGCGCGAATGTTCGGGTGAATACGCGCTTCGAAGTTACGATTGCCCGACAGCACGGCGGCGGCGACCAGATCGTTCTTCACGATGGTGTCGTTCAGCTCGGCCGTCAGATCGCCGGCATTGCCGATACAGGTCGTGCAGCCGTAGGCCGTCACGCCGAAGCCCAGCTTCTCGAGATACGGCAGCAGGCCGGCGGCTTCGAGGTACTCGGTCACCACGCGGCTTCCCGGGGCGAGCGAGGTCTTGATGTGCGGTGCGACCTTCAGGCCGGCTTCCACGGCCTTCTTGGCCAGCAGACCTGCGGCGAGCAGCACGCTCGGGTTCGAGGTGTTCGTGCACGACGTGATGGCCGCGATCAGCACGTCGCCGTTTTTCACGTCGATGCCGCTGTCGGTCTTGTAGGTCGTGTCGAGTTGTTCTTCGGTCTTGTTGAAGCCGTTCTCTGCCACCGGCTTGGTGAACAGATCGTTGAAGGTCGACTTCACGTTACCGATTTCGATACGGTCTTGCGGACGCTTCGGACCGGCCAGCGACGGGGCGACCGTGCCCAGATCCAGCGTAAGCGTCTTCGTGTAATCGATTTCGTTCGTCTTCGGAATGCCGAAGAGCTTCTGCGCCTTGAAGTACGACTCGAAGGCGTCGATTTCGCTCTTCGTGCGGCCCGTGCCCTTGAAGTAGTCGATGGTCTTTCCGTCGACCGGGAAGAAGCCCATGGTCGCGCCGTATTCCGGTGCCATGTTGGCGATGGTGGCGCGGTCCGGCAGCGCCAGGCTGGCCGTGCCTTCGCCGAAGAATTCGACGAACTTGCCGACGACCTTCTCACGACGGAGCATTTCCGTGATCGTGAGCACCAGATCGGTGGCGGTCACGCCTTCGCGCAGACGGCCCGTCAGTTCCACGCCAACGACGTCGGGCGTGAGGAAGTACACCGGCTGGCCGAGCATGCCGGCTTCGGCTTCGATACCACCGACGCCCCAGCCCACCACGCCGATACCGTTGATCATGGTCGTGTGGCTGTCGGTACCCACCAGGGTATCCGGGTAGAACACGTTGTCCTTCTTGTGCACGCCGCGTGCAAGGTATTCCAGGTTCACCTGGTGCACGATGCCGAAGCCCGGTTGGACCACGCCGAACGTGTCGAACGCCTGCATGCCCCACTTCATGAACTGATAACGCTCGTTATTGCGCTGGAATTCCAGCTTCATGTTCAGGTCGAGCGCTTTCTTCTCGCGGAAGTGATCGATCTGAACCGAGTGGTCAACCACGAGATCCACCGGCACGAGCGGCTCGATGCGCTTCGGGTTCTTGCCCTGACGTTCGGCGACGTTACGCATGGCGGCCAGATCGGCCAGCAGCGGCACGCCAGTGAAATCCTGCAGCACGACGCGCGCCACGACGAACGGGATTTCGTCGGTGCGCTCAGCGTTCGGCTTCCAGTTAGCCAGTTGCTTGACGTGCTCTTCCGTCACTTTCTTGCCGTCGCAGTTGCGCAGCACGGACTCGAGCACGATACGGATCGACACCGGCAGGCGCTCGACATTCACACCCAGGGCTTTACCCAGTTGGGGCAGCGAGTAGAACTTGCCTTTCTTGTCGCCGCTGAGTTTGAACTCTTTAAGCGTTTTGTGGAGGTTGTGGGCCATGATCTTTCCTTGAGTGATACAGAAAAACGAAGCGGTGGTGATGCGATTAGTGAGGAGCTGCATCGTGCGGGCACTCTCGAGGGTGCCCGCTGCGACGCCAGTGCGCCGGGTGTCCGGCGTACCGTGAACTACGGGTATGACTGAGGCTACAGCAGGAAAGCGGCTGGCGCATCATGCGATCGGCGGCCGGGGCACGCTTCAGTTGGTCACCTTGATCAATTCGACCGACTGGGTCGGGGCGAGCTTGTTTTGCTCCGACATCGCTTGCGTCATGCACTCGTCAGCCAGACGGCTGCCGCCATCGCGGTGCGTGAACAGCATGGCCTTGGCCGGAATCACGACCAGATCCATACCGCTGGCTGCGTCATAGAAACGGTCGGCGCCGGTCGTCGTCTGCTGACGCGGCAGACGGTAGTTGCGGCCTTCCCAGAACATCGTGAGAATCTGGTCGCGCTTCATGTCGCCCTTGATGAACAGCTTCTGGTTCTCCTTGCAGCTCCATTGTTCCGAGCCCTCGTCCGGCTGGGCCGGTGCAGCGGCCACAGCGGCTTTCTTCTTGGCCGGCGCCTTCTTCTTCGGGGCGGGTTTCTTGGCCGTCGTGGCGGCCGGCTCAGCGGCGAATGCGGCCGGCACAACGGCGGCGGAACACAGGGCAACCAACGCGGTCAGGCAAAGCTTCTTCATGGTGAGTCTCCAAACAATGGGTGAGAGCTGATAAAAGCGCAGATTATCGTACGAAGTCTGCGTCGTTCGGCGTCACCATACAAATTTTTTCAATTCCCTTGCGCCACGCACAGCGGGCGGCGGCGGTACGAACCGGCGTCGCTGGGAGGGAGTGTTGCGGTACGGAGGTCGGCGTTGCGCCGGATCGGACTGGGCGCGGACTCATCTTACCGCCGACAGGGGCGGTTGTGATGCGCAATGGGCGGGATACTTGGCGAAGCGAACGCGCGAGGGGGCGCGTCATGTTGCGCTGCACGCTCACCGAAGACACTACGCACAGGCCGGCCGTCCGGTCCGGTGCATGTTGTGCGGCAGTGAGGCGTTGCATTCGCTTGGCCAAGAAGTCGCTCGGTATGCCGGGTGTTGCTTGGGGTGGTGCCAGGGTCATAGCGCGATAGACGGCGCGGTCTTTTGCGCTCAATGTCGTCACTTCGATCATTGCTCTGGTCGACACGGTGACTGCTGGATGCGTTCCCTCTGTCGGGGTGGTTGCGCCGGCACTGGGGGTAAGCCGCCGGCGCAGTTTCAGCCCCGCGCCACGCTTTTGGCGTCGCGCGGGGCCAGTCCCCGGGGGGATTAGCCTTAGCCCAGCAGATGTGCCACGCCAGCGCGCTCTTCTTCGAGCTCGTTGAGCGTGATGTTCATCTTTTCGCGCGAGTAGGCATCAATCTCGAGGCCTTCCACGCGCTTGTATTTGCCGTTTTCGCAGGTCACCGGCACGCCGTAGATCACGTCTTCCGGAATACCGTACGAGCCGTCCGACGGGATACCCATCGTGACCCACTTGCCGTTCGTGCCCAGCACCCAGTCATGGATGTGGTCGATGGCAGCGTTGGCCGCCGAGGCCGCCGACGACAGGCCACGGGCTTCGATGATGGCGGCGCCGCGCTTGCCGACGGTCGGCAGGAACACGTCGTTGTTCCACACGTCGTCGTTGATCATCGACTTCACGCTCTGGCCGTCGATCGTGGCGAAACGGTAGTCGGCGTACATCGTCGGCGAGTGGTTGCCCCACACGGCCAGCTTTTCGATGCTGGCGACCGGCTTGCCGGTCTTGGCGGCGATTTGCGACAGCGCACGGTTGTGATCCAGACGCAGCATCGCGGTGAAGTTTTCCTTCGGCAGATTCGGCGCCGACTTCATGGCGATGTAGGCATTCGTGTTGGCCGGGTTGCCGACCACGAGCACCTTGACGTCGCGCTTGGCGACTTCGTCCAGGGCCTTGCCCTGCACCGTGAAGATTGCGCCGTTGGCTTCAAGCAGATCCTTGCGCTCCATGCCTTTCGAGCGCGGACGGGCACCCACCAGCAGGGCGACGTCGGCATCCTTGAAGGCGACCTTCGGGTCGTCGGTCACAACCACGCCGGCGAGCAGCGGGAACGCGCAGTCTTCCAACTCCATCACGACGCCCTTGACGGCGGCTTGAGCTTGCGGGAGGTCGAGCAGTTGCAGGATGACGGGCTGATCCTTGCCGAGCATGTCGCCATTGGCGATGCGGAACAGCAGGGAGTAGCCGATTTGGCCAGCGGCGCCGGTGACGGCGACACGCATTGCGGGTTTTGCCATGAGAATCTCTCCAGACGTGTACAAATTCCTGCGAAGCTCAAGATAAGCTCGCCGTCCGGGTGGCTATTTTTGCCAGGCTGACAGCGCCGCGTCACATGAAGCTTCTAAAATTCCTTGACCTACGGAAGCTTGCGGGCTGCGGGGTGTGCTGCCATTGATGAGTGCGAAGCACCGGACTCTCTTATATGATTGCCGTGCTGCGGCTGCAGGCCCCTGTTAGCCCGCGTCAGTGTAGGAGCCGTCACAACGAATGTCAACTCTATCTTATGTCTTATATAAGACATAGGATTATTGCTGTTATTCGATGGACGAAGGCCTTGATTTGTGGTCAAATCGCCGCCATGAATGCGAATGTTCGCGACACATCCAACACTACGCCGCCTGTCGATGCTCCGCAGCGACAGGACAGCGCGCGCGACGCCGCACCGGCCTCTCAGGCCCCGCAGGGTGCGGCTGCCGCAGGAGCGTCGCCAACCTTTAGTCCGCTGTATCAGCAGATCAAGGGGCTCATCACCCAGAGCCTGCAAGCCGGCGAATGGAAGCCCGGCGAAATCATTCCCAGTGAAGTCGATCTGGCCGCCCGTTATAAGGTGAGTCAGGGAACGGTGCGCAAAGCCATCGACGAACTGGCTGCCGAGAATCTGCTAGTGCGTCGTCAGGGGCGTGGCACGTTCGTCGCCACCCACCACGAAGACCGGGTGCAATTCCGGTTTCTCCGTCTTGCGCCCGATTCGGGCGAACCCCATCACCCGCCCAGCCGCCTGATCGAGTGCCGCCGCATGCGCGCACCGGCGGAAATCGCACGTCAGCTCGATCTGCGTGCGGGTGACGGTGTCATTCTTATTCGCCGCATGATGGATTTCTCGGACCGTCCGACGGTGCTCGACGAAATCTGGCTGCCGGGCGCGTTGTTCCGTGGATTGACGGCGGAGCGGCTCAATGAATACAAGGGGCCGATGTATGGCCTGTTCGAAGATGAATTCGGCACTCGCATGATTCGCGCTGTGGAAAAGGTCCGTGCTGTGGCCGCGGACGACATGACGGCGGATCTGCTCAAGGTGCCGAAGGGGTTCCCCCTGTTGAGTGTGGAGCGCGTTTCCTACACTTACGGGGACAAACCGGTGGAAGTGCGCCGGGGCTGGTACGTCACCACGGAACATCATTACCAGAACGAATTGAGTTGAGAGGGTAGGGCGACTCCCCAGGGGCGAGCTGGCGTCGTGGCCGGTGAGTGCCTGAGAGTCGAGGCATGAGGGGCGGCGTGTCGTGCGCCGTTGGCAGGAATTTCCGGAGCATTGGAACCGGTATGGTGCAACGCACTAGAATCGGCGCTAAAATCCGGGGCTGATGTAACTACATGGGGTCTAGCATGGCTGAAGTGGTAAAAAAAGAGCGGCCAGTCTACAGGAATATCGGTATCGGACAGCTTGTCACGTACCGACTCCCGCCGGCTGGTATCGTTTCCATTCTGCACCGTATTAGCGGTGCGATCTTGTTCCTTCTGTTGCCGTTCGCGCTTTATTTGTTCGAACAGAGCCTCACGTCGGAACTCAGCTTCGACGTTCTGCGAAGCATCGCCTCCAACTGGTTTGTCAAACTTGTCATCCTGGCATTGTCGTGGGGCTTCCTGCACCACTTCTGCGCCGGCTTGCGCCATCTGCGCATGGACTTCAATCACGACGCAGTGAGCAAGGAAAGCGGCAAGAACTCGGCAGTGGCCGTTCTGGCCGTGTCGCTGGTGCTGACGCTGGCCGTTGCCCTCAAGCTGTTCGGAGCGTTCTAAGATGGCACAGAACAATATCGGTTCGAAGCGCCTCGTCGTTGGCGCGCACTATGGTCTGCGCGACTGGATTGCGCAGCGCATGACTGCGGTCATTATGGCCGTGTACACCGTGATCCTGCTGGTGTGGTTCTTTACCGCCAAGGATTTCTCCTACGAAGGCTGGGCCGGCATCTTCGCGCATCAGTGGATGAAGTTGGCCACGTTCGTGACGCTGCTCGCGTTGTTCTATCACGCATGGGTCGGCATTCGCGACATCTGGATGGACTACGTCAAGCCCGTCGGTGTGCGACTGGCGCTGTACGCGCTGACGATCGTCTGGCTGCTGGCTTGTGCCGGCTATGCCGCACAGATTCTGTGGAGAGTGTAAAGAATGGCTGCAATTAAAAATTCGCTGCCGCGCCGCCGCTTTGACGTCGTCATCGTGGGCGCAGGTGGTTCGGGCATGCGCGCTTCGCTGCAACTGGCCAAGGCCGGTCTGTCGGTGGCCGTGCTGTCCAAGGTGTTCCCCACCCGTTCGCATACCGTTGCCGCTCAGGGCGGTATTGGTGCTTCGCTCGGCAACATGAGCGAAGACAACTGGCATTACCACTTCTACGACACGATCAAGGGCTCCGACTGGCTCGGCGACCAGGACGCGATCGAGTTCATGTGCCGTCAGGCGCCGAACGCTGTCTATGAGCTGGAACACTTCGGCATGCCGTTCGACCGTAACCCGGACGGTACGATTTACCAGCGCCCGTTCGGCGGTCACACGGCCAATTACGGCGAGAAGCCTGTCCAGCGCGCTTGCGCGGCCGCTGACCGTACCGGTCACGCCCTGCTGCACACGCTGTATCAGCAGAACGTGGCAGCCAAGACCCATTTCTTCGTGGAATGGATGGCGCTCGATCTGATCCGTAACGAAGAGGGCGATGTCCTCGGCGTGTCGGCGCTGGAACTCGAAACCGGCGACGTCTACCTGCTCGAAGGCAAGTGCACGTTGTTCGCGACCGGCGGTGCCGGCCGCGTGTACAACGCGTCGACCAACGCCTTCATCAACACCGGTGACGGGCTGGGTATGGCCGCGCGTGCGGGCATTCCGCTCGAAGACATGGAATTCTGGCAATTCCACCCGACCGGCGTGGCCGGCGCGGGCGTGCTGATCACCGAAGGTGTGCGCGGCGAAGGCGGTATTCTGCGCAACTCGAACGGCGAGCGCTTCATGGAGCGCTATGCCCCGACGCTGAAGGATCTGGCGCCGCGTGACTTTGTGTCGCGCTCGATGGACCAGGAAATCAAGGAAGGCCGTGGTTGCGGCCCGAACGGCGACTACGTGCTGCTCGATCTCTCGCACATCGGCGCCGAGACGATCATGAAGCGCCTGCCGTCGATTCGCGAAATCGCACTGAAGTTCGCCAACGTCGACGCGATCAAGGAACCGATCCCCGTCGTGCCGACCATCCACTATCAGATGGGCGGTATTCCGACGAACTACCACGGTCAGGTGGTCTTGCAGAAGAACGGCGAATCCACGCCGGTCAACGGCTTCTACGCTGTGGGCGAGTGCTCGTGCGTGTCGGTCCACGGTGCGAACCGTCTGGGCACGAACTCGCTGCTCGACCTCGTGGTGTTCGGCCGTGCGGCGGGTAACCATATCGTC
Organism: Pandoraea apista; assembly: GCF_001465595.2. Classification (NCBI taxonomy): domain Bacteria; kingdom Pseudomonadati; phylum Pseudomonadota; class Betaproteobacteria; order Burkholderiales; family Burkholderiaceae; genus Pandoraea; species Pandoraea apista. The sequence continues at coordinate 2,288,302 of NZ_CP013481.2, forward strand.
GACTTCGTGAAGAACCACGGCGAACACAAGCCGCTGCCCGCCGATGCCGGCGAGAACGCATTGGCGCGTCTGGCTCGTCTGGAAGCCTCGAGCTCGGGCGAATATGCTCAGGACATCGCCAACGACATCCGCGCAACGATGCAGAAGCACGCTGGCGTGTTCCGCACCTCGGCGCTGCTCAAGGAAGGCGTGGAAGAGATCAAGCAAGTGGCCGAGCGTGTGTCGAGCGTCCACCTGAAGGACAAGTCGAAGGTGTTCAACACGGCGCGCATGGAAGCGCTGGAAGTGGATAACCTGATCGAAGTGGCCAAGGCCACCATGATCGCAGCCGAAGCTCGCAAGGAAAGCCGCGGGGCGCACGCGCACAGCGATTATCCGGAGCGCGACGACGCTAACTGGATGCGCCACTCGCTGTTCTTCAGCGAAGGCAACCGTCTGGATTACAAGCCGGTGCAGATGAAGCCGCTGACCGTCGACTCGGTTCCGCCCAAGGCGCGGACGTTCTAAGGGATTCGCAAGATCATGAAACGCATTTTTGAAGTCTACCGCTACGATCCGGACAAGGACGCCGCACCGTACATGCAGACCTACGAGGTCGAACTCGACGGTCATGAGCGCATGCTGCTCGACGCCCTGGTCAAGCTCAAGAAGATCGACGAAGGCATCGCCTTCCGCCGCTCGTGCCGTGAAGGCGTGTGCGGTTCGGACGCCATGAACATCAACGGCAAGAATGGTCTGGCCTGCCTGACCAACATGAACGATCTGCCGAACAAGATCGTGCTGAAGCCGCTGCCGGGCCTGCCCGTCATTCGCGATCTGATCGTCGACATGACGCACTTCTTCAACCAGTACCACTCGATCAAGCCGTACCTGATCAACCCCGAGCCGGCACCGGAGAAGGAGCGTCTTCAGTCGCCCGAGCAACGTGACGAGCTGGACGGTCTGTACGAGTGTATTCTGTGCGCATCGTGCTCCACGTCGTGCCCGAGCTTCTGGTGGAACCCGGACAAGTTCGTTGGCCCGGCCGGTCTTTTGCAGGCTTACCGCTTTATCGCCGACAGCCGCGATACGGCGACCAGCGAGCGTCTGGATAACCTGGAAGATCCGTACCGCCTGTTCCGCTGCCACACGATCATGAACTGCGTGGATGTGTGCCCGAAGGGTCTGAACCCGACGAAGGCCATCGGCAAGATCAAGGAGCTGATGGTGCGTCGCGCCGTCTGACCAAGCGATCATGCCGGATATCAATCACCAGTCCGATCCGGTCAAACGTGCCCGCCTTCGCTGGCGGGCACGCCGCGGTTTGCTGGAAAACGACCTCATCCTCGAGCGATTCTTCGCAAAGTACGAAGCGTCGATGACCGACGAGGATGTGGGCGCCCTCACAAAGCTGCTCGACTTGAGCGACAACGATTTGATGGATCTGCTGCTAGCGCGTAAAGAGCCCGAGGCGGATCTGGACGGGCCGGACGTGCAGCGCCTGCTGGCGCTTTTGCGTGCCGTGTAGGGGTTTAAGTATTTTTTTGAGGAAGCGATATGACTCCGTCTGATGTTAAAGCCACCCTATCTTTCTCTGACGGTTCGCCCAGCGTCGAACTGCCGATCTATCAGGGAACGATGGGCCCGGATGTAATCGACATCCGCAAGCTGTACGGCCAGAGCGGCAAGTTCACGTACGACCCGGGCTTTATGTCGACGGCGTCGTGCAATTCCGCCATCACCTACATCGATGGCGACAAGGGCGAACTGCTGTACCGCGGTTACCCGATCGAGCAGTTGGCGACCAACTGCGACTTCCTCGAGACCTCGTATCTGTTGCTCAAGGGCGAGCTGCCCAACGCACAACAGAAGGAAGAGTTCGTCAAGACCGTGACCCGCCACACGATGGTGCACGAGCAGATGAACTTCTTCTTCCGTGGTTTCCGTCGCGATGCCCACCCGATGGCTGTATTGACCGGCTCGGTCGGCGCACTGTCGGCGTTCTATCACGACTCGCTGGATATCAACAATCCGACGCACCGCGAAGTCTCGGCGATTCGCCTGATCGCCAAGCTGCCGACGCTTGTGGCCATGGCATACAAGTACAGCATCGGTCAGCCGTTCGTGTACCCGCGCAACGACCTGTCGTACAGCGCGAACTTCATGCGCATGATGTTCGCCAACCCGTGCGAAGAGTACGAAGTGAACGACGTGCTGGTGCGCGCGCTCGACCGTATTCTGATTCTGCACGCCGATCACGAACAGAACGCGTCGACGTCGACCGTGCGTCTGGCCGGCTCGTCGGGTGCGAATCCGTTCGCCTGTATCGCTGCCGGTATCGCATGTCTGTGGGGCCCGGCGCACGGTGGTGCGAACGAAGCTGCGCTGAACATGCTCGAGCAGATCGGTTCGCCGGAGAACATTCCCGAGTTCATCAAGCAGGTGAAGGACAAGAATTCGGGCGTGAAGCTCATGGGCTTCGGTCACCGCGTGTACAAGAACTACGACCCGCGTGCCAAGCTCATGCGTGAGACGTGCTACGAGGTGCTCAACGAACTCGGCCTGCACGACGACCCGCTGTTCAAGCTGGCAATGCAGCTCGAGAAGATCGCCCTGGAAGACGAGTACTTCGTGTCGCGCAAGCTGTACCCGAACGTCGACTTCTACTCGGGTATCGTTCAGCGTGCACTGGGCATCCCGACGTCGATGTTCACCTGCATCTTCGCTCTGGCCCGTACCGTGGGCTGGATCGCGCAGTGGAACGAAATGATCGGCGAGCCGGATCAGAAGATCGGCCGTCCGCGTCAGTTGTTCATCGGCCACACGCCGCGCGACGTCGCGTCCATCGACAAGCGTTAAGCCTGTCGAGGCGTCCGGCACGGCCCCCGCTTGCCGTGCCGGCACCGCAACCTTGCCGAAACGGCAAGGCGGTGCGGCCCGCAACGAGCCCTCGTTGCGCTATATTCGAAGCCACGGCACAAGCTGCCGTGATTCGCACAAATCCCCGGTTGATCGTGCGTTTACCGCCCGGTTTGCCGGGGATTTCGTATTCCGCCGGCGCGAAAGCGCTATGGCATAATCAAAAGTTCCCAGAACGATTTTTGTTCTCAGAACGATAATTTAGCCCCGCGTTTTTATCATGGCCAAGACGCTGTATGACAAATTGTGGGATGCACATGTCGTGCATACCGAGGACGATGGCACTACGTTGCTCTACATCGACCGTCACCTGTTGCACGAGGTGACCAGTCCGCAGGCGTTCGAGGGGCTAAAACTCGCGCAGCGTCCGGTCTGGCGTCTTTCGGCCAATCTGGCGGTGTCGGACCACAACGTGCCGACGACCGATCGTACGCAAGGTATTGCCGACCCGATTTCGCGTTTGCAGGTCGACACGCTCGACGCCAACTGCGACAGCTTCGGCATCACCCAATTCAAGATGAACGATCTCCGTCAGGGCATCGTGCACGTGATCGGCCCGGAGCAGGGCGCCACGTTGCCGGGCATGACGGTGGTTTGCGGCGACTCGCATACCTCGACGCATGGCGCGTTTGGCGCGCTGGCGTTCGGCATCGGCACGTCGGAAGTCGAGCACACGCTCGCCACGCAGACGTTGCTGATGAAAAAGAGCAAGAACATGCTCGTGAAGGTCGAAGGCACGCTGCCGCGAGGCTGTTCCGCCAAGGACATCGTGCTGGCGGTCATCGGTCGCATCGGCACGGCGGGCGGTACGGGCTACACGATCGAGTTCGCCGGTTCGGCCATTCGCTCGCTCACGATGGAAGGCCGCATGACGGTGTGCAATATGGCCATCGAGGCGGGCGCACGCGCCGGTCTGGTGGCCGTGGACGACACCACGATCAACTACGTGAAGGGCCGTCCGTTCGCGCCCACGGGCGTGGAATTCCAGCAGGCAGAAGCCTACTGGCGTACGTTCCACACCGACCCGGGCGCCGAGTTCGACCACGTGGTCGAGATCGACGCGAATACGCTGCGTCCGCAGGTGAGCTGGGGAACGTCGCCCGAAATGGTCGTGAGCATCGAAGACCGCGTGCCCGATCCCGAGAAGGAAAAAGACCCGGTCAAGCGCAGTGCGATGGAGCGTGCGCTCGAGTACATGGCGCTCACGCCGGATACCCCGATGTCGAGCATCAATGTCGACAAGGTTTTCATCGGCTCGTGCACCAACTCGCGCATTGAAGACATTCGTGCCGCCGCTTACGTCGTGAAGAAGCTTGGCCGCCGTGTGGCGTCTAATGTGCGCCTGGCGATGGTGGTGCCGGGCTCTGGCCTCGTGAAGCATCAGGCCGAGCAGGAAGGGCTGGATCAGGTCTTCAAGGCCGCAGGCTTCGAATGGCGCGAGCCGGGCTGCTCGATGTGTCTGGCGATGAACGCCGACCGTCTGGAGCCGGGCGAGCGTTGTGCGTCGACCTCGAACCGCAACTTCGAAGGCCGTCAGGGCGCAGGAGGGCGTACGCACCTCGTAAGCCCGGCAATGGCTGCTGCGGCCGCCATTGAAGGTCATTTCGTCGACGTGCGACGCCTCGTCTGACGCTTTAGCATCGGTTTAGCCGTCGTTTGACATCGTTTTTGAAAGAGAAAAATCATGAAGAAACTGTGGATGCTGATCGGTGCGGTGCTGGTGTTGGGTGTGGCGGGTTGCAACACGATGGCAGGCCTAGGCAAGGATACCCAAGCCGCCGGCTCGGCTCTCGAGAACGCCGCGAAGAAGTGATGCGACGGTGCGTGTCGCCGGGGTTGTTGCCCTGTGCACGCACCCACGAAATTTCCGGCTTCGACGGCCCTGGTGTTCCGGGCTGGCCGCAGCCGAACTGTTTTGATCAGGTGGTTTGTGATGGAAAAATTTACCGTCCATACGGGGTTGGTGGCACCGCTGGATCGCGAAAATGTCGATACCGACGCGATCATCCCCAAGCAATTCCTGAAGTCGATCAAGCGTACGGGCTTCGGCCAGAACCTGTTCGACGAGTGGCGCTATCTCGATGTCGGTCAACCGGGGCAGGATTGCAGCACGCGTCCGCTCAACCCGAACTTCGTGCTGAACCAGCCGCGATATCAGGGCGCGACGATTCTGCTCGCCCGCAAGAATTTCGGCTGCGGCAGCTCGCGTGAGCACGCGCCGTGGGCGTTGCAGCAATACGGCTTCCGTGCCGTGATTGCGCCGAGCTTTGCCGACATCTTCTTCAACAACTGCTACAAGAACGGGCTGCTGCCGATCGCGCTGTCCGAGTTGCAGGTCGACCATCTGTTCAACGAAACGGCGGCGTTCAACGGTTACCAGTTGACGATCGATCTGGACAAGCAGGTCGTGTTGACGTCTGATGGCCGGGGCTACGAGTTCGACATCGCGCCGTTCCGCAAGTACTGCATGATGAACGGTTTCGACGACATTGGCCTGACGCTGCGTCACGCCGACAAGATTCGCGCCTACGAGGCCGAGCGGCTCGCGAAACAGCCGTGGCTGGCAACGCGTCTGCCGGGCTGAGTCCAGGGCATATTGGGCGCCAATAAGGAGATTGCATGAAAATCGCTGTGTTGCCGGGTGACGGCATTGGTCCGGAAATCGTGACGGAAGCCGTCAATGTGCTGAACGCACTTGGCGAAAAGTTCGAGCTGGAAGAGGCGCCCGTCGGCGGCGCCGGTTATGAGGCGGCGGGTCATCCGCTGCCGGAGGCCACGCTGAAGCTGGCGAAGGAAGCGGACGCCATTCTGTTCGGCGCCGTGGGTGACTGGAAGTACGACTCGCTTGAGCGTGCGCTGCGTCCCGAGCAGGCGATTCTGGGGCTGCGCAAGCATCTCCAGTTGTTCGCCAACTTCCGTCCGGCCATTCTTTACAAGGAACTGGCCGACGCGTCGAGCCTGAAGCCGGAAATCGTGGCAGGGTTGGATATCCTGATCATTCGCGAGCTGAACGGCGATATCTACTTCGGTCAGCCGAAGGGTTTCCGTCAGTCGCCGGATGGTGCTTTCGAGGGCGCGCGCGAAGGTTTTGATACCATGCGCTATAGCGTGCCCGAAGTGGAGCGTATCGCGCACGTCGCGTTTCAGGCGGCAGCCAAGCGCGGCAAGCGTTTGTGCTCTGTCGACAAGGCCAACGTGCTCGAAACGTCGCAACTGTGGCGTGACACGATGATCGAGGTCGCGAAGCAGTATCCGAAGGTCGAACTGTCGCATATGTATGTCGATAACGCTGCGATGCAACTGGTCAAGGCGCCGAAGAACTTCGACGTGGTGGTGACTGGCAACATGTTCGGCGATATTCTCTCGGATGAGGCGGCGATGCTTACGGGGTCGATCGGTATGCTGCCGTCGGCGTCGCTCGATGCCAACAACAAGGGGCTGTACGAACCGTCGCATGGTTCGGCACCCGATATCGCCGGTAAGGGCGTGGCCAATCCGTTGGCAACGATCCTTTCGGCGGCCATGATGCTGCGTTATACGCTCGGCCGTGCGGAACAGGCCGATCGTGTGGAGGCGGCAGTGAAGAAGGTGCTGGCGCAAGGGTTGCGCACGCCCGACATCTGGCAGGAAGGCGCGACCAAGGTCGGTACGCGCGAAATGGGCGCGGCGGTAGTCGCCGCGCTATAACGTTGACGGGGCGTCGTGAGACGCCCCTCGGCGCAATTGCAACGATAAGAGAGTGGATAAATGAAAACCGTAGGTCTGGTAGGTTGGCGGGGCATGGTCGGTTCGGTTCTGATGCAGCGCATGCAGCAGGAGAACGACTTTGCTTTGATCGAGCCGGTGTTTTTCAGCACCAGCAACGCGGGCGGCAAAGCCCCGTCGATGGCGAAGAACGAGACTTCGCTGAAAGACGCCAATGATGTCAACGAGCTGAAAAAATGCGACATCATCATTACCTGCCAGGGCGGTGACTACACAACCGAGATCTTCCCGAAGCTGCGTGCTGCGGGCTGGAACGGCTATTGGATCGACGCGGCCTCGACGCTGCGCATGAACGACGAAGCCATCATCGTTCTCGATCCGGTCAATCTCGACGTGATCAAGAATTCGCTGACGAAGGGCACCAAGAACTTCATCGGCGGCAATTGCACCGTGAGCTGTATGCTGATGGGTCTGGGCGGTCTGTTCCAGCACGGCCTGGTCGACTGGATGACGTCCATGACGTATCAGGCAGCATCGGGCGGCGGTGCACAGCACATGCGCGAGCTGCTTACGCAATTCGGCAGCATCAATGCCGAAGTCAAGTCGCTGCTGGACGATCCGCACGCGGCGATTCTCGAGATCGACCGTAAGGTGCTTGCCAAGCAACACGCGCTCACCGCCGAAGAAACCAAGCAATTCGGCGTGCCGCTGGGCGGCAACCTGATTCCGTGGATCGACAAGGATCTGGGCAACGGCCAGTCGAAGGAAGAATGGAAGGGCGGCGCCGAGACCAACAAGATTCTGGGTCTGGGCGACGGGTTCCCCGGCACGCGCGCCATTCCGGTGGACGGTCTGTGCGTGCGTATTGGCGCGATGCGCTGCCACAGCCAGGCGCTGACCATCAAGCTTACGAAGGATGTGCCGTTAGATGAACTGACCGACATCATTGGCCAGGCTAATGATTGGGTAAAGGTGGTGCCGAACACGCGTGAGGCGTCGATGAAGGATTTGACGCCCGCCGCCGTGACCGGCACGATGAGCATTCCGGTGGGTCGCTTGCGCAAGATGTCGATGGGTCCTGAGTACCTGTCGGCCTTCACGGTGGGCGATCAACTGTTGTGGGGCGCAGCGGAACCGCTGCGTCGCATGCTGCGCATCCTGCTCGACGCTTGAGCGTCGAAGCACATCGGTAAGGCGTGAAGAACGGCGGCCCGCGAGGCCGCCGTCCGCGCTTTGGGAGGCGCCCCATTTTGCCGGGGCGGCCAGTGACAAACGACTGACAGGCCCTTAAAGACACAGTGCGGAAATACTCGATCGGCAAGCGTGCAAACTCGACCCGTAACTCGTTTCGCCTGAGCGCGGCGGCGGCCGTGTTGTGGAGCCTCGGGCTCCTCAATGCCGGTGCCGCAGAGTTCGGCCCGCAGCAGGTGCGCTCGGGGCCGGGCCAGCCGTTGCGGGCCGTGATCGTGCTGGGCAACGTGTCGCAGGCGGAAGCCGATGGACTGTCGGTGAAGCTCGCTCCGCGCGATGCCTTCAGGCAAGCCGGTCTGCGCTACGACCCCACGCTCGAAAAGCTCTCCGTGTCGGTCACGCCGACGGGCGGGCGCGAGCCGGGCTACAGCGGCACGTACCTCGTTCACGTCGATTCGGCTGAGCCGGTCAGTACGTCATTCCTCGATTTGTTGCTGGTGCTCGAATGGCGTACCGGCCGGCAGTCCAACGCGGTGACGCTGTCCGCCATTCCGGAAGCCAGCGCCGCGCAACCCCAGGCCGTCGTGCCTGCAGCCGCGTCGAGCGGCGGTACGCCTGCGGCGTCCGCTACCCCAGCGACTTCGTCTACCCCTGTGGCTTCCGAGCCGTCGGGGAATGCGTCGGCCAATGCATCGGCTGCAAACGCGGAGGGCGCTCGCAAGGTGGGCCGCGGGGACTCGCTATCGTCGATTGCCCGCGAATTCACCGGCGGTGAGGGGGGCACGACACTGGCGCAGATGATGAGCGCGCTGTTCGAGGCGAACCGCTCGGCATTCATCGGGGACGACCCGAACCGGCTGCGTCAGGGCGCGACGTTGACGCGCCCGACCGATGCGCAGGTGCAGAGTATTCCTCCCGCGCAGGCACGCAAGTTCGTGTCTTCCGCACGGGAGCAGTTTGAAGCGTATCGCGCGCGGCTGGCCGAATCGACGGCGCAGCAGGCAGCACCGGCCGGTGGCCGCAGTGCGCAAGGCGCGATCGAAGCGGGCAAGGCACCGGAAGCTGCCGCACCCGCCACGCGCGATGAATTGAAGCTGTCGCGGCCCGGTAAGGGTGGGGCGGGCGGCACGGCCGGTCGTACTGGCGGCAGCGAGGAAGAGCAAATCGCTCAGGGCAAGGCGCAGGCCGAGGCTCAGGGCAGGGTGAATGAGTTGCAGAAGAACGTAGCAGATCTCCAGAAGCTGTTGGCGATGAAGAATCAGGCTGTCGCCAATCTGGAGGAGCAGGCCGCCGCCGCTTCCGGGGCGACTGCACAGGACAAGACGGCGAAATCCGCCGACAGCAAGAACACGGCGCAAGCGGCGGCCGGGGCTGCCGCTACGACGCCGAATCCCGCTCAGGGCGCGGCTGACGCGAAGGCCGCAGCCAGTTCGCCCGCGGCGGCTGTCGCATCGGAGGCTGCGGCTACCGATGCGGCGTCGGAGGCCACCGCGGTGGGTGCTACGGCGTCGGAGGCCACCGCAGCCGTAGCAGTGCCGGCCAGCGAGGTCGCAGCGGCGTCTGCCGCCAGCGCCCCGGCGGCAGAGTCGAAGCCGGCGCCGAATGCCGCCATGAATTGGCGCGCCGTTACGCAGAATCCTTACGTACTTCCCGGCGCGGGTGCGCTGGTGGTGTTGCTCGGCCTGTGGTGGCTCATGCGCCGCCGTCGCGCAGAGACGCCGGTGGGACAGCCCGGGCCCTATGACGACGGGCATGACGCTCGCGCAGACCAGGCGGCGCCGCATGACGGCCCGCAAGGTGCCGAGCCGGCGTCGGGGGCGGCTGCGGCCGGTGCGGTGGCTGCGGCGGGTGCTGCCGGTGCTGCCGCACTGTACGCGGCGAATCAGGCGGAAGCCGACGAGCATCTGCATCCGGTGGCCGACGACACATGGTCGGCATCGGCGGATGACGTTGCCGCCGTCGATGAGCCCCAGCCGGCGCCTGTAATCGCTGAAGACCGTACGCCGGACGACTGGGATGTCGAGCCGTCGACGTTGAACGACGCATCTGCCGATGCGGTGCATGCTGAAGGACAGAGCGAGTCACTGGTCGCACCCGAGGTGCCTGAGGCGGTTGCTGAGCCGCTCGTTGGCGAGGCGATGGCCCACGAGCCGGAAACGGCGCCGGAAGCTGCCAGCGAATCGGAAATCGATTGGGATGCCGCGTTCGCCGAGCAGGCTGGCGAGTCCAGTGGTGCCGCCGAAGCGCACGAACCACAGGAAGTGCCTGAAGCGCCCGCGCCCCACGCCGACGCGTCGGCGGCAACGTTGTCGTCGCTTGAAGCGCTGGGCACGGCAGCGGCTATCGGTGGCGTGGCCGCGACACATCTGGCAGAACACGAGCCGACGCCGACTGCATCGGAATCCGCGCATGCGCCGATGGCCGACGCGACACCTGACGGCGGCGTGGCAGGTATGCTGGGCGATCTGGATCTGGCGATTCCGGGGCAGCCGGCGCATGTGGGTACGATTTCGAGCGATGCCTTGCCGTCCCTGAGCAAGGGTCTGGGCTCGGTGCAGTTCATGATGGAGCCGAAGGACGATTCGACCCGGCAGCACGCCAGCATGGAAGACGAGGGCGACGATGCCTATCCGGAACTGAGTGACGCCGATTTCGATGCCGCGATGGAGCAGGCGCACCGCGCCCCCGAGACGCCGCGCAGCTATACCGATGCCGCGCATGAAGCGCCGTCGCTCAAGCCGCTGTCGTTCGATCTGTCGGACTTCAGCCTCGATCTGAAGGGCGACGACGCGCCGGCCGCACCTGCGTTCGTCAGCGCCCCGACGTTGCCGGCAGATATCGGCGCCGAGGCATTGATCGAGCACGAGACGCTGGATTCGACGCCACCGCAAACACCGTTCGCAGCCGAACCTGCGGCACCGCAAGCGCCGCAAATCGTTGCGCCGACGCCGACGCATGCTGCGGCACCGGCCGCGCCGGACACGCCCGACGAGTTCCATACGAAACTCGAACTGGCCGCGGCGTACCAGACCATCGGCGACGACGATGGCGCGCGCGAGCTGCTTGAAGAGGTGATCGCCGGAGGGGACGCAGCGCAGCAATCCGTCGCCCGAACCCGGCTGGCCGAGCTTGGCAAGTGACGCCGCGGCACGCCGCCGATCACACCACTGATTGACCGTAGTTTGGGGCGCTCGCAGGTTGGGCGCCCGTTTTTCTTTTTCATATGCGAATCGCACTGGGCATCCATTACGACGGCACGGCGTTCTCCGGCTGGCAATCGCAGCCGCATGGCAACACCGTGCAGCAGACGCTCGAAGCCGCCCTGCGGGAGTTCGGCGGCGTAGCGCTGCCCACCACGGTCGCCGGGCGCACCGATACCGGCGTGCATGGCATCGGTCAGGTGGTGCATTTCGACACCGAACTGGATCGCGCGATGTTCTCGTGGGTGCGGGGCGTCAATGCCTTCCTGCCGAAGACGGTCGCCGTGCAATGGGCGCAAGCGATGCCCGACGACTTCCATGCGCGATTTGCGGCCTTCGAGCGCACCTATTTTTACGTGCTCTACGTGCACCCCGTGCGCTCGCCCTTGCTCGACGGCCGCTGCGGCTGGCTGCATACGCCACTCGATCTCGACGCCATGCGTGCCGCGAGCCAGGCGCTGGTCGGCGAACACGACTTCTCGGCGTTCCGTTCGTCCGAATGTCAGGCCAAGACGCCAGTGAAACACCTGTACGCCATCGACATCGAGCAGCAGGGGCACTTCTTCGTGTTCCGATTCCGCGCGAGTGCGTTCCTGCATCACATGGTGCGCAACATCATGGGCTGTCTGGTCGCGATTGGCCGGGCGCGTCAGCCTGCAAGCTGGATGACGCAGGTGCTCGCGAGTCTCGATCGCCGTCAGGCGGCGCCGACGTTCATGCCGGACGGCCTGTATCTGGCCCGCGTGGGGTATCCTGAGCGTTTCGCCGTGCCGGAGCCCAACTGGGCCGCGTGGCCGTTCCCGATGCCGTGGGCAAGCTCATGAAATCCCGTACCCGAATCAAGATTTGCGGCCTGTCGCAACCGGCAGATATCGACCATGCCGTGGCGCTGGGCGTTGACGCCATCGGCCTCGTTTTCTACCCGCCGAGCCCGCGCTATGTCGATCTGGCGCGCGCGGCGGAACTGGCGCGCCGGGTGCCGCCTTATGTGAGCCTTGTCGGTCTGTTCGTCAACGCAACGGCCAGCGAGATTGCCCGGGCCGTCGAGGCTGTGCCCCTCACCACGTTGCAGTTCCACGGCGATGAAACGCCCGGGGAATGCGCGGCACTGTCGGCGGCAGCGGGCAACCGTCCGTACATGCGCGCTATGCGTATCGGCCCTGAGACGAAAGACAGTGGCGATTTGCTACAATTCGCCAACGCATACACCGCCGCACAAGGCATCTTGCTCGATGCTCTGGTTGAGGGCTACGGCGGTGGAGGAAAGGTTTTCGATTGGTCACTTATTCCAAAAGACATCGCGCGTCGGGCCGTTTTGAGTGGTGGCTTGAACGCACACAACGTTGCTGAAGCCATCGGCCGGGTGACGCCATACGCCGTCGACGTGTCGAGCGGTGTGGAGGCGTCGCGGGGCGTGAAGGATCACGCCCGCATGACGGCGTTCGTGCAGGCAGTGCGTGCCGCCGACGCCGAATAAGCAACCCGCCGGGGCGCCCGCCAGGGCCGCTCACCGGTAACGCGAAGAGTAACGACCATGTACGATTTACCTGACGCCCACGGCCACTTCGGCCCGTACGGCGGTGTTTTTGTGGCGGAAACGCTGATTCACGCGCTCGACGAGCTGCGCGAAGCCTATGCCAGGTATCAGCAAGATCCGGCCTTCCTCGAAGAATTCCATTACGAACTGAAGCACTACGTCGGCCGTCCGTCGCCGATCTATCACGCCAAGCGCTGGAGCAGCGAGCTGGGCGGCGCACAGGTGTATCTGAAGCGCGAAGACCTGAACCACACGGGTGCGCACAAAGTGAACAACGTGATCGGGCAGGCGTTGCTGGCGCGTCGCATGGGCAAGCGCCGCGTGATCGCCGAGACCGGTGCCGGTCAGCACGGTGTGGCCACGGCAACCATCGCCGCACGCTTCGGCATGGAATGCGTGGTCTACATGGGGGCTGAAGACGTCAAGCGTCAGGCCGCCAACGTCTACCGCATGCAGTTGCTCGGTGCGACCGTGGTGCCGGTGGAATCGGGTTCGAAAACCCTCAAGGACGCGCTGAACGAAGCCATGCGCGACTGGGTGACGAACGTCGAGAGCACGTTCTACATCATCGGCACGGTGGCCGGACCGCATCCGTATCCGATGCTCGTGCGCGATTTCCAGAGCGTGATCGGCGAAGAGTGCAAGGTGCAGATGCCCGAACTGGCCGGCCGTCAGCCGGACTACGTGCTTGCGTGCGTGGGCGGCGGCTCGAACGCCATGGGTATCTTCTATCCGTACATCGACGTGCCGGGCGTGAAGCTCGTGGGCGTGGAAGCGGCAGGCGAAGGCATCGAGACTGGCCGTCATGCGGCATCCATCATCGGTGGCACGCCCGGCGTGCTTCACGGTAACCGCACCTATTTGTTGCAGGACGCCCACGGGCAGATCACCGAGACGCATTCGATCTCGGCGGGGCTGGACTACCCGGGGGTCGGCCCGGAGCACGCCTGGCTGCATGACATCAAGCGCGCCGAGTACGTGGGCATTACCGACACCGAAGCGCTTCGTGCATTCCATGACTGCTGCCGCATCGAGGGCATCATTCCGGCACTGGAGTCGAGCCATGCGCTCGCTTATGCGTGCAAGCTGGCGCCGACGCTGCCGAGCGATCAGATCGTGCTGGTCAATCTCTCGGGGCGCGGCGACAAGGACATGCACACCGTGATGGCGCTGGCCAAGCCTGCGCCTGCGGGCGCATAAGCGGCACCGCGAGACGCTCCACCGATCCCTAGATCCCTGCTCCCAGATCCATTGAGGACACCAGAACCGCATGACCGATCTGACTGATCGCAAGGCACAAAATGACTTCCTCGGGGCCGAACGCCCCGTGGACGCCACCGAAGCCGCCGCCGCGCGTCTCGAGGCCATGGAAGCGGCCGGGGAGTTGCGCGCGCATTGGGCGCCGGGCGACATCACGTTGCGTCATGCCGACTTCCTGCAACACCTGCACGAACTGGACGACGGCAGTGTCGACCTGATCCTTGCCGACCCGCCTTACGGGCTCGGCAAGGATTACGGCAACGACTCCGACAAGCGCTCCGGCGAGGATTTCCTCGGCTGGACGTATGGCTGGCTCGAAGCGGCGATTCCGAAGCTTGCGCCGCGCGGCTCGTTGTACCTGTTCTGTACGTGGCAGTACGCTCCCGAGCTGTTCGTGTTTCTGAAGCAGCGCATGCTGATGATCAACGAGATCATCTGGGATCGCCGCGTGCCCAGTATGGGCGGCAGCACCCGCCGGTTCTCGTCGGTCCACGACAATATCGGCTTTTTCGCGGTCTCGAAGGATTACTACTTCGACCTCGATGCCGTGCGCGTGCCGTATGACGCCGCAACGAAGAAGGCGCGCTCGCGCCGCATCTTCGAGGGCAGCAAGTGGCTGGAGCTGGGATACAACCCCAAGGATCTGTGGTCGATCTCGCGATTGCACCGGCAAGACCCCGAACGCGTCGATCATCCGACGCAAAAACCGTTGCATATCATCGAGCGCATGGTGCTGGCCAGTTGCCCGCCCGGCGGTCTCGTGCTCGACCCGTTCATGGGCAGCGGCACGACTGCCGTGGCTTGCGCGTTGCACGGCCGGCGTTTCGTCGGCTACGAGCTGAACGCGCATTACCATGCGCTCGCCAATCAAAGACTTCAGAGACTTTCCGATCATGTCCCGCATTCAAGCGACGTTCCAAGCCTTGCAAGCGCAGGGTAAGAAGGGCCTCATTCCGTTCATCACCGCCGGCGATCCCGAGCCGGGCTGGACGGTCAAGCTGATGCATGCGCTGGCGGATAACGGCGCCGACGTCATCGAACTCGGTGTGCCGTTCTCCGATCCGATGGCCGACGGCCCGGTGATTCAGCGCGCATCGGAGCGCGCGCTCGCCCGTGGCGTAAGCCTGGCCGAGGTGCTCGGCTATGTGGCCGTGTTCCGTCAGACGAACGACCGCACGCCGGTCGTGCTCATGGGCTACGCCAATCCGATCGAGGCCATGGGGCTCGACGCCTTCGCGGAACGTGCCGCAAAGGCCGGTGTGGACGGCGTGCTGGTCGTCGACTACCCGCCCGAGGAGGCTGAAGCTTATGCGGGCGCCGTGCGTGCCCGTGGCATCGATCCGATTTTCCTGCTCGCGCCGACGTCGACCGATGCGCGTATCGCTGCCGTGGCGCGTCAGGCGAGCGGCTATCTGTATTACGTTTCCCTCAAAGGGGTGACGGGCGCTGCGAGTCTCGATATGGACAGCGTTGCCGCCAAAATCCCCCAGATCAAGGCGGTCGCCGCCTTGCCGGTGGGCGTGGGCTTCGGCATTCGCGACGCCGCGACGGCCCGTGCCGTGGCCGGTGTGGCGGATGCCGTGGTCATTGGCAGCGCCATCGTCCAGCGACTGGAAAACACGCCACGTGATCTCGAGGGCCAGAACGCGGTAAAATCGCTGGCTGAATTCATCGGCGGCATTCGCCAGGCGCTCGACGAGGGCGCCAAATCGGCGTAAATTCCCGCGTAAATTTGCGGTGAAGTTGTGCTGGAATGGCTCCGCCCGTTCGATGGAACGCTGAATTGAAACGGCCGTGTCACGCGGTCGCCCGAAACGCCCGCGCCAGATGGTGCGGGCGTTTGCCAAGGAGAAACTATGAGCTGGCTCGATAAGCTGCTGCCCCCGAAGATCAAGCAAACCGATCCGACGCAGCGCAACAAGAGCATCCCGGAAGGGCTGTGGATCAAGTGCCCGTCGTGCGAAGCGGTGCTGTATCGCAACGATGTGGAAGCGAATCTGCATGTTTGCCCCAAGTGTGACCATCACATGCGCATCGGCGCGCGTGCGCGACTCGACGCGCTGCTCGATCCGGAAGGCCGTTACGAACTCGGTCAGGAGATCGTGCCGGTCGATGCGCTGAAGTTCAAGGACAGTCGCAAGTATCCGGATCGCATCAAGGAAGCGATGGACGACACCGGCGAGACCGATGCCATGGTCGTCATGGGCGGCGCCATCCACACACTGCCGGTCGTGGTCGCCTGCTTCGAGTTCTCGTTCATGGCCGGCTCGATGGGGTCGGTGGTCGGCGAGCGCTTCGTGCGCGGCGCGCAAAATGCGCTGGAGCAGGGCGTGCCGTTCATCTGCGTGACCGCTTCGGGCGGCGCGCGCATGCAGGAAAGCCTGCTCTCGCTCATGCAGATGGCCAAGACCACGGCCATACTGACCAAGCTGTCCAACGCCAAGCTGCCGTTCATCTCCGTGCTGACCGATCCGACCATGGGCGGGGTGTCCGCCAGCTTCGCCTTCCTGGGCGACGTGGTGATGGCCGAGCCGAAGGCGCTGATCGGTTTTGCCGGCCCGCGCGTGATCGAGCAGACCGTGCGGGAGAAGCTGCCGGAAGGCTTCCAGCGTTCGGAGTTCCTGCTGCAGAAGGGGGCGATCGACATGATTGTCGACCGCCGCAAGATGCGTGAAGAAATTGCGCGCCTGATCGCACTGATGCAGTGCCAGCCGGCCGACGCAGTCGCCTGAGCGAGGAGGAATCATCACTCAGGCGATGGCGATGCGTGCCGTTGCCGTGCCCCAAAGGGCGGTGCAACGGCGTAGAATTACGCAACGCCACGCAGTGCCGCGCAAACGGCGCCTGAACGCATCACTTAGCAGGATAAGAAGCGCGGACGTGAGTGACGTCCGCGTTTTTGTTTTTCTGCCCGCACATTCATGCCGACATACTCCACTCTCGACGCCTGGCTTGCCCATCTCGAAACCGCTCACCCCGTGGGCATTGACATGGGCCTCACGCGCATTGGTCGCGTGAAAGAGGCTCTCGGGCTGCAATTCCCGTGCCCCGTCTTCACGGTCGGCGGCACCAACGGCAAGGGCTCGACCTGCGCGATCATCGAAGCCATTCTGCTCGCGGCGGGTTACCGCGTGGGCTGCCATACGTCTCCGCATCTGCTCACGTTCAATGAACGCGCACGCCTGAATGGCGAGGTCGTCGACGACGCCACGCTGCTGCCGCACTTCGAAGCGGTGGAAGCCGCGCGGACGAGCTTCGACGAACCGGTCTCGCTCACGTACTTCGAGTTCACCACGCTCGCGATCATGCACCTGTTCGCCACGGCCGGCCTCGACGCCGTGATTCTCGAAGTCGGTCTGGGCGGGCGACTCGATGCGGTGAATATTGTCGATGCCGACTGCGCCGTGATCACGAGCATCGACATCGATCACGCGCAATATCTGGGTAACACGCGTGAGGCGATTGCCGTCGAGAAGGCCGGCATCTTCCGTGAGGGCAAGCCGGCGATCTGCGGCGATCCCATGCCGCCGGCCACGCTGCTGGCCGAGGCAGAGCGCATTGGCGCCGACCTGTGGTGCTTCGGCCGCGACTTCAACTATCAGGGCGACAAGCAGCAATGGAGCTACGGCGGGCGTCAGATGCGTCGGCCGGCGCTGGCGTATCCGGCCCTGCGCGGCGCGAATCAGTTGCTCAACGCCTCGGCGGCGCTTGCAGCGCTGGAGTCGATGCGCGACCGGTTGCCGGTCTCGGCGCAGGACATTCGTCTGGGGCTCGCTTCGGTCGAGCTGCCGGGGCGATTCCAGGTGCTGCCGGGGCGTCCGGCGGTGGTGCTCGACGTTGCGCACAATCCGCATGCTGCGGCCGCGCTGGGTCACAATCTCGACGGCATGGGGTTCTTCCCGTACACGTACGCGGTGTTCGGTGCGATGGCCGACAAGGACATCGAGGGCGTGTTGCGCCACCTCGTCGACAAGGTCGATCACTGGCGTTTGTGTGCGCTGCCGACCGAACGCGCTGCCAGCCCGGCGTTGCTTGAAGCGAAGTTGCGGGCCGTGGGTTTCGTGGAAGATGCCGATCATTCGGTGGAAACCTTCGAATCCCCCGAGAAAGCCTATGCCGCCGCGCTCGAGCAGTGCGGGGAGAATGATAGAATTGTGGTTTTTGGATCGTTCTTTACGGTGGCGGGTGTGATGTCGCACCGCAAATTGCAGCGCCACTGAGGTGTGAAGGTGCGTTTGCCGTGACATTTTCTTACGAGAAATGTCATGCGCGTGACGCACCACATGCGCGATGATCAGTCCAACGACGCGAGTTACGACCTGAGCCAAGGCCCTATGGGATTGTTTTCCTTCCGCAAGAAAGACGCCGAAGCCGTTCCCCCGAAGCGCGGTAGCCGCAGGAGCGGCCGAACCGGCACCCGTACCGCGGGAGGGGGCGAGTACAGCGAGCACGAGCAACTCGACCCGCTGCTGCCCGAAAAGCAACGCGCGCGCCGCCGTCTGGTCGGCGCGTTGGCGCTGGTGCTCGCCGCCGTCATCATCTTGCCGATGGTGCTCGCGCCCGAACCGAAACCGGCCGCCGACGACATCGCCATCCAGATTCCCGGGAAAGACGCCAATTCGCCGCCCGTGCGCGTGAAGCCGCCGGCGCCTGCGACGTTGCCGTCCGAGGCTTCGCTCGACAAGGGGGAAGAGGCGCTCGACAGCAGCACGCTGGCGGGGGCGAACGCTGCCAAGCCCGCGCCCACGCCGGCGCCCGCGCCTGCGCCCACGGCAGTACCTCCCGCCGCCGCCGTGGCCCCGGCCCCCGCGCCGAGCGCCGTGCCGGAACCGCAGGTCGCGCAAGCGAAGCCCGAGCACAAGCCCGAGGTCAAGAAGCCTGAGCAGCACGCCGAGACGAAACCGGCTACGAAACCGGACTCGCACGACACCGCCAAGGCGCAAGCCAAGTCGCAGCCGGATAACAACGCGGCCGACCCGATCGCGCAATTCGCGCAGAACAATACGGCAGCCAAGCCCGCCAAACCGGCCGACAACCGTGACAACGCGCAGAAATCGGCGGCGTCGGGGGGCAAGTATCTGGTGCGCATCGGCGCGTTCTCGACGCAGGATCGCGCACAGGCGTGGCTCGTCAAGCTGAAGCTCGTGAATGTACCGAGCTACATGGTGAAGAGCACGGTGGACGGCCGCGAACTGTATCTGCTGCGCGCGGGGCCGTTCCCTGATCGCAACAGTGCCGAAGCCGCCGGCAAGAAGATTCGTGACGCCGGACTGACGGCGCAGGTCGCCGAGGCGGGCTGAGTTGGGCGACACGGTGCATACCGGTCTGTTGACCGTAGTGGATTACGCGGCGATCGCCATTCTCGTCGGCTCGATGCTGTTGGGCATGTTGCGCGGACTTGTGCGCGAGCTGTTCAATCTGGTGGGTTGGGTGGTCGCGTTCTTCGTGGCGCGGGCGTTCGGCCCTACGGTGGCCCACTGGCTGCCGGCCGACCTGCCCGGTGGTGAGATGACGCAGGGCGCACTCGGTTTCCTGCTGGTGCTGATCGCCGTGGTGTTCGGCGCGGGTATCGTCAGCGCGCTCGTGGGCCGCATGACCGACATGATCGGCTTGCGCCCCGCCGATCGCGGTTTAGGCATGTTGTTCGGTATTGTTCGTGGTGTTCTGCTCTTGATGTTGCTGATGGTCGCCGCCAAGTTAACGGCATTGCCGCAACAGCCGGTCTGGCAGCACTCGCTGGTGCGCCCGTGGGTAGAGGCCGGGCTGGAACGTTTGATGCCTTACCTGCCCGAGCCGGTGCAGCATTACCTGCACAAGCCCGAGGCGGCGATGCCCAGTGGCAATCCGCTGGGAACGCCGATTCCCTTGCCACAACTGGAACCCTATCGGGCTACGCCGGATGCCGGCGGGCAAGGCGGCAACGGGAATCCGGGGCGCCGGGGGGGGCAGAGTAGCGGTGCGATGTCCGGCGTGTCGAACCTGATGGGCGGCGGCAGCACCCTGGGGGGTAGCGGCGCTGGCAGTGGTTTGGCGGGCGATGGCCTGGGCGGCGCGCAAGGCGCCGACGTTCAGTCGCAGGGGTGGGGCATGCGCAGCGGCGGATCGGCCGCGCCGTCTACCGGCCTGCACAAGGTTTCCGAATGACGGATAATACTGTCCGTTTGACGCAGATTTCGATGTTTTTTGAAGGATTCATGCCATGTGTGGCATCGTCGGTGTAGTCTCCAAATCCCCTGTCAACCAGTTTATCTACGATAGCCTGTTGCTGCTGCAGCACCGTGGCCAGGACGCTGCCGGTATCGCTACGACGGACGGCCAGTCGTTCTACATGCACAAGGGCAACGGCATGGTGCGCGACGTGTTCCGCACGCGCAACATGCGCGATTTGCCGGGCACGGTCGGTATCGGTCAGGTGCGTTACCCGACGGCCGGTACGTCGAGCGCGGCGCAAGCCCAGCCGTTCTACGTGAATGCGCCTTACGGCATCGTGCTCGCGCACAACGGCAACCTGACGAACTGGGAACAGCTCAAGGACGAGATGTTCCGCGTCGATCGCCGCCACATCAACACCACCTCTGACTCGGAAGTGCTGCTCAACGTGCTGGCGCACGAGTTGCAGCAAAGCGCGCGCGACGGATTGAGCGTCGCGTCGCTGTTCGAAGCGGTGGGCAAGGTGCATGGCCGCCTGCGCGGTTCGTATGCCATTGTCTCGATCATCTCCGGCTTCGGTCTGCTCGCGTTCCGCGATCCGAACGGTATCCGTCCGCTGTGCATCGGCCGCTTCGATGGCCCGAACGGCACGGAGTGGATGGTGGCGTCGGAGTCGGTGGCGCTGGAAGGCATGGGCTTCGCGTTCGAGCGCGACGTCAAGCCGGGTGAGGCGATCTTTATCAGCAACGACGGCGAACTGGTCTCGCAGCAGTGCTCGGAGTCGGTGTCGATGCACCCCTGCATTTTCGAACTCGTGTATCTGGCGCGTCCGGATTCGGTGCTCGACGGCGTGGCGGTCTACGACGCGCGTCTGCGCATGGGCGACTACCTCGCCGAGAAGATCCGCCGCGAGATCGACTATCAGGACATCGACGTCGTGATGCCGATTCCGGATTCGAGCCGCCCGGCGGCCATGCAGGTCGCCAAGCGACTGGGACTGAATTATCGCGAAGGCTTCTTCAAGAACCGTTACGTCGGTCGCACCTTCATCATGCCCGGTCAGGCGATGCGCAAGAAGTCGGTGCGTCAGAAGCTCAACGCCATGCGCGTCGAGTTCAAGGACAAGAACGTGCTGATCGTGGACGACTCGATCGTGCGCGGCACCACCAGCCAGGAAATCGTGCAGATGGCACGCGACGCTGGCGCGCGCAAGGTGATCTTCGCATCGGCCGCGCCGCCGGTGAAGTTCCCGAACGTGTACGGCATCGATATGCCCACGCGCAGCGAACTGGTCGCCCATGATCGCAGCGACGAAGAAGTGGCGCGCATCATCGGCGCCGACGAACTGATCTATCAGGACGTCGAAGACATGAAGGCTGCGGTGCGCGACATCAATCCGGCACTGACCGACTTCGATGCGTCGTGCTTCGACGGAAAGTACATTACGGGCGATGTGACGCCGGAGTACCTGAACCGTCTGGAGCAACAGCGCAAGGCCCCGAAGGCTCCTGTGGTGGAGTCCGGTGAGGGCGACGACAGCGAGCCGCGCGGGGCCCAGCTTGGCCTCTGAGCGGTGCCTGAGGCCGGCCAGCCGGGCGAATACCTGGCGGGCAGGGGGGATTTTCCTTCCGTGCCGGCAACGTGCTACACTGCTTCTCACGTCGATTTGATTTCAGCTTGCGGACGTGGGGGAACATCCCCGAAACAGCTAAAGCGAGGCCTAGACAGATGGATTTCGAGCCCGTTTTGCTGAATAGCGAAACGGGCTTTTCTTTTTTTGGCCGGCGATCGGGCCAACCCAATCACGAGATACACGATGGACTCCTTCGACTTCGATACCCTGGCGGTGCGCGCGGGCACGCAGCGCTCCGAGTTTGGTGAGCATTCCGAGGCGCTGTACCTGACCTCGAGCTTCGTATTCAAGAGCGCGGCAGAGGCCGCCGAACGCTTCGCGCATTCGGAGGAGGGGTTCACCTACTCGCGCTTCACCAACCCGACCGTGTCGATGTTTCAGGATCGTCTGGCCGCGCTCGAAGGCGGCGAAGCCTGCATGGCGACCTCCTCGGGCATGAGTGCCATCGTCTCGGTGGTGATGTCGGCGCTCTCCGCAGGCGATCACCTGGTTAGTTCGCAGAGCATTTTCGGCTCCACGCTGAATGTCTTCTCCACGATCTTCAGCCGCTTCGGTGTCGAGACGACATTTGTTGACCCGACCGATCTCGATGCCTGGCGCGCCGCGATTCGTCCGAACACGAAGATGTTCTTCCTTGAAACGCCGTCCAATCCGCTCACGGATATCGCCGACATTGCCGCGATCGGCAAGATCGCCAAGGAAGCGGGGGCTTTGTTCGTCGTCGATAACTGCTTCTGTACACCGGCATTGCAGCGCCCCATCGAGTATGGGGCCGACGTGGTGGTGCACTCGGCCACGAAGTACCTCGACGGTCAGGGCCGTGTGCTGGGCGGTGCCATCGTCGGCAAGAGGGACTTCATCATGGGCAAGGTCTTTACGTTCGTTCGCAGCGCGGGCCCGACCCTCTCGGCGTTTAACGCCTGGGTGTTGCTCAAGGGCATGGAGACGCTTTCGCTGCGCATCGAGCGTCAATCGGCCAACGCGCTGGCCATTGCGCAATGGCTCGAGCAGCAACCGCAAGTGGCGCGAGTCTTTTACCCGGGATTGCCGTCGCATCCGCAGTACGAACTCGCCCAGCGTCAGCAGAAGGCGGGCGGCGCGATCGTCGCGTTCGAACTCAAGGGCGCGACGCCTGCCGAGCAACGCGAGAACGCCTGGCGTGTGATCGACAACACGCGCGTGTGTTCGATCACGGGCAATCTCGGCGATACGCGTACCACGATCACGCACCCGGCGAGCACGACGCACGGTCGCATTACGCCGGAAGCGCGTGCTGCCGCCGGTATCACGGAAGGGCTGATCCGTCTGGCGGTGGGGCTGGAGTCGCCTGCCGACATTCAGGCCGATCTGGTCCGCGGTTTCGTTAGCTGAGCGGAGCCGTCCACATGAGTCGATTCTGGAGTGCTGGCGTTGCCGATCTGACGCCCTATGTGCCCGGTGAGCAGCCGCAGATGCAGCGCCTCATCAAGCTCAATACCAATGAGAACCCGTACGGCCCGTCGCCGCGTGTGCTTGCCGCGATTCGCGAGGCGCTCGGTAGCGATGCCGACGCGCTCAAACGATATCCCGATCCCGACGCCCGCCGTTTCAAGCAGACCATCGCCAAGCGGTTCGGCCTTGAAGTGGCCAATGTGCACGTAGGCAATGGCTCGGACGAAGTGCTGGCCAACGTCTTCCAGGGGCTGCTGAAGCACGACAAGCCGATTCTGTTTCCCGACATCACGTACAGCTTTTACCCGGTGTATTGCGGGTTGTACGGTGTGGCGTTCGAGAACGTGCCGCTGAGCGAGTCGTTCGAGATTCGCGTCGACGATTACCTCAGGCCGAACGGCGGCATCATCTTCCCGAATCCGAATGCACCGACGGGCCGGGTGCTGGCATCCGGCGAGATCGAGCGTCTGTTGGCAGGCAATCCGGATTCTGTGGTGGTGATCGACGAGGCGTACATCGACTTCGGCGGCGAGAGTGCCGCAGGGCTGATTGCGAAGTATCCGAACCTGCTCGTGGTGCAGACCTTGTCGAAGTCGCGCTCGCTCGCCGGGTTGCGTCTGGGGTTCGCCATCGGGCATCCGGATCTGATCGAAGCGCTCGAGCGGGTGAAGAACAGCTTCAACTCGTACCCGCTCGACCGGCTCGCGCAGGCAGCCGGTGTCGCAGCCATCGAAGACGAAGCGTATTTCGATCAGACACGTCGGGCTGTCATGGCAAGCCGGGAGGGGCTGGTGGCCCGTCTGACGGCGCTGGGTTTCGAGGTGCTGCCCTCGACGGCGAACTTCGTGTTCGCGCGTCACCCGTCGCACGACGCGGCGCAACTGGCCGCCGCGCTGCGTGAGCGCTCGATCATCGTGCGGCACTTCAAGCACGCACGCGTGGCGCAGTTCCTGCGCATTACCGTGGGCACCGAGGCCGAGTGCCAGGCATTCACAGACGCATTGAAGGAAATTCTGGCGAGTTAAGACGCCGTACGGGCAGTTGGATGCCCGGTTTCGTATCGCATGACGGGACAAGTCCGCGTCCCAACGGGCCGGCAACGCAGGGAAAACACGCCCGGCGCTGCCGGTTTTTTTTTCGGCGATTTGCTGCCCGCCCTTGTCTTGCCCGGCCACGGTGGGAAGGCAACAGGAAAATGCGGCGTGCGTTATGCTGTTGGGCGTGTTGCCAACCGGAGACTTCAGCATGTCGCATAACGTAGAACTTTTCATTAACGGACAGTGGAAGGCGGGCGTAGAAGGCCTCACGCTGCCGATCGAAAACCCGGCCACGGGCGAGACCATCGGAACGGTGGCACGCGCGACGCAGCCGGATCTGGACGCTGCCCTGGCCGCCGCCGAAGCCGGTTTTGCCAAGTGGCGCGAAATTGCCCCGTTCGAGCGCGCCAAGCTCATGCGAAAGGCTGCGGGTCTGCTGCGCGAGCGCGTGGGCGATATCGCACGTCAGATGACGATGGAGCAGGGCAAACCGATTGGCGAAGCCAAGGGCGAAGTGCTCTCGGCCGCCGATGTCATCGAATTCTTTGCGGAAGAGGGCAAGCGTGCCTACGGCCGTCTGGTGCCGGCGCGTGTGCCGAACGTCTACCAAATGGTGATCCAGTCGCCTGTGGGTGCAGTGGCGGCGTTCACGCCGTGGAATTTCCCCGTCAATCAGGTCGTGCGCAAGGTGTCCGCTGCGCTGGCCGCCGGGTGCTCGGTGATCGTGAAGGCCCCGGAAGAGACGCCCGCGTCGCCGGCTGCGCTGATTCGCGCCTTCGCCGATGCCGGTCTGCCCGACGGTGTGCTCAACCTCGTGTACGGCGTGCCGGCCGAGATTTCGTCGTACCTGATTCCGCATCCGACCATCCGCAAGGTGTCGTTCACGGGCTCCACGCCGGTGGGCAAGCAACTGGCCGCCATGGCCGGTCTGCACATGAAGCGCGTGACGATGGAGCTCGGTGGTCATGCGCCCGCATTGATTTTCAACGATGCCGACATTGCGGCCGCCGTACGCAACCTTGCGGCGGGCAAGTTCCGCAACGCCGGTCAGGTGTGTATCGCCCCGACGCGTTTCCTCGTGCAGCGCGGTGTGTACGACCAGTTCGTCGACGCTTTCGTGAAGGCCGCCGAGTCGATTCGCGTCGGCAACGGTCTGGACCCCGAAACGACGATGGGCCCGCTGGTCAACGGCAAGCGTTTCGAAGCGATCAGCGCCATTGTGGACGACGCCGTCGCCAAGGGGGCGCAGCTCAAGACCGGTGGCAAGCGCGCGGCGGAAGGCGGTTATTTCTACGCGCCGACGGTGCTGTGCAATGTGCCGATGAGCGCGAAGATCATGCACGAAGAGCCGTTCGGCCCGGTGGCCATCGTCAACCCGTTCGACACGGAAGAGGAGGCCATCGCCGAGGCGAATCGCCTGCCGTACGGTCTGGCCGCATATGCGTACACGACTTCGCAAGGCACGGCGCATCGTCTGTCGGCGCGTGTCGAGAGCGGTATGCTGACGATCAACCATTCGGGTCTGGCGTTGCCGGAAGTACCGTTCGGCGGTGTGAAGGACAGCGGTTACGGTTCGGAGGGCGGTCCGGAAGCCCTCGAAGCGTATTTGCAACCGAAGTTCGTGACGCGTCTGGAAGTCTGACGCGTACCCGCTAAGGGAAAAGGCCGATGCGAGCAATCGCATCGGCTTTTTTGTTGCCGCTTTGCCAGCTTGCCGGCTTGCCGGTGACGAGGCGCCTATCCGGCGTGCACCGCATCGAGTGAGGCGAGCCGTACGGCGGGCGAACAAAGGATGATGCCGAGTTGTAAGGCGAATCCGGCTGCCATACCCATCAGGCAGGCTGTTGTGCCGAAGCTGGCCGCGAGCCATGCGCCCAGAAACGCGCCGAGCGGACGCGCACCGAACGTCGCGGTCATGATTGCCGCCGACACGCGAGCCACTCGTCCGGCGGGCGTGACGACCTGCCGCAACGAGGTTGTCGAAATCGTCCACACGATGGGGCCGAAACCGAACAGGAAGAAGGCGCCGAAGACCGCACCATAGATCGTTACTCTGCCGGACAGCGATAACGTTCCCACCATCAATAGGGCCGCAATAGCCGCGCAAACCGGCCCGAGAAGGATCTGTCTGCCGAACCGGAAGTGCGCTGCGAGGCGTGCATAGCCAAACGCGCCACAGACCATCCCGAAGCCATAAACGCCCAGTGCAATGCCTACCGTCTGCGCTGTGAACCCGAGCGAGTCAATCGCGTAGTACGCGAAGACTGCGAGCAGCAGGTACCACGAGGTATTGAAAACGAAGGCGGTCGCGACGATAGGGCGCAGGTATCGGTTCAGGGCAATGAAGCTGACACCTTCCGTCAACTCATGGAAGAAATGACGCCGCGATACCGGCCGGGGTGCCTCCTGCGGCAGCCGCGACAGGCAATAGGCGCTGACGAGCGAGAGCAGCAATGCCCCGGCGAAGGCGAGGGTGCCCGAGGCCCATCCCGCGAGCAGGCCGCCGAGTGCGGGGCCGGCGGTGAATGCCACGCTGCGGGCAATTTCCAGCCGTCGGTTCGCCGTGAGCAAGTCTGCCTGCCCCACGAGGGCGGCGACCAGCGAAGGGGCCGCCGCACCGAACACCACTGTGCCCGTTGCCATGGCAAAGCCGAGAACGGCCAGTGCGGTGAGCGTCAGCAGGCCGCTATGGAACAGGGCGAACAGAAGCAGCAGCGCAGTAGCGCGCAGCAGTTCCGTCGCGATCATGAGCGGTTTGCGCCGGTATCGATCCGCGAGTCCACCGGCGGGCAGCGACAGCAGCAGAAATGGCAATGTCGTTGCCCCTTGCAGCGATGCCGTTTGCCCTGCCGATGCCCCCAGCGCCATGACCGCGACGATCGGAATGACGGCAAGCGTCATCTGTTCGCTGAACTGCGCCGCCAGATTGGCGCGCGCGAGATCGCTGACCAGCGAGGGCATGCGCGATGCATCGATACGCGTCTCGGGCGAGGCGATTGCGTGCTGTGGGGTGCCATCGGCCATTGAGACTACTCCGTTCCGCTGCGTTTTGAGGGGAAATCCCTCCGGCGCAGTCTAGGCCGATGGACGCACGCAAACGCTCCGTTTCTTGCGCTTGAATTCGAACGCCAACGCGGGCTCGCCTCAGTAGGCTTGCCCGTTGATGCTGCGCGGCTGCGGCCGGAACGCGTCGCTCAGCACATCGTGCGAAGCGTCGTAGTACGCCGAGTCGATATCGAGCATGCCGAGCATGGTGTGTTCGATCTGGTCTGTCTGGTACGGCCGCGATTCGAGCGTTGCGCGTGTTTGCGAATCGATCGTGTCTTTTGTCCAGACGAGCATGGGAATCTCATAGCCCGACGCATCGGCGACAGATTGCCCCGTGTGATTGCGCGTGTGGCCGACTTCCTGCGCATGATCGGCACTGAACAGCAGACTGGCGTCGGTCGATGCCGTCGCCGACATCGTTTTGCGAATCAGATTGGCGACCACGTAATCGTTGTACGCAATGGCGTTGTCGTACTCGTTGCGCAAACGTCGCACCCACAGCGAGCGCCCTTGTGCCTCCAGATCGGCCATCACGGTATCGTCGGTGTTGTCGAAGCGCGCGAACTCCTCCGGGTAGCGCATATCGTAGGTCGGGTGCGCCCCCAGCAAATGTACGATGATGAGCTTGCGAGGTGCGTCGCTCGCGAGCGCGGCATCGAAGGGCGGCAGCAGATTGCCGTCGAAATTGTTCTCGCCGCGCCCGAACCCCTTGTTGATGAATACCCGCTCGTCGGCGCGATTGGCGACCAGTCCGAGCCAGCCGTCGTTAGGCACCTGATTCGAGATCCAATAGGTGCGATATCCGGCTTCCCGGGCAAGCATGATGAGATCGGGCTGACGCATCCAGCCCTCGGGATCTTCGAGGCTCGCCGGCGTGAGCATCTTCATGAGTGAAGCCATCGTTGCCGGCGCGGACGACACCACGTCGCGGAACACAGTGAGGTCGTTGCGCATCGAGTTGAGCATGGGCGTGGTGTTGCGCGCATAGCCATAGAGCGACATGTTGTTGCGGTTCAGGCTCTCGCCGATCACCCATACGACAGTCTTGCGCTCAGGCCCGAGATACTGCACGCGCCAGTCCGCGCGCTGGGCCATGTTTTGCTCGAGTTCTCGTTGCAGCTTGCCGGCGTGAGCCAACTGCCCCTGATAGTCGAGATAGCGAATGGGCCAGTAGAGCAGTGGGTTCTCTTTGGCCATGGTCGGATTCAGATGCAGTGCGAGAAAGCCCGTGAGCAAGCTGACAACGGCGATCTTGCCGCTGCGGCGCAGCAACGGCGGAGAACTCGCGGCCTCGGTTCTCGACAGTCGGTGCTCCAGCACGACAACGGCCGACATCAGTATCGCGAAGACGGTGCTCGCCTCGGCGATGTCGCGCCAGTGGTGACGGAAGAACTCGCCGGCTTCCGATGGGTTGGTGTTGAACACCGCTTGTAACACCAACAGATGGTTCGGACGCAGACCAAAGTAATCGCGCAAGAATCCCTTGGTCGCGGCGTCGAGAAAGAAGATGGCGATGACGCCGAGCGTGGTGACGCTCAGCCACACCGCCCGTGCGCGCAGCAACAGGCATAGACCTGCGAGTCCGGGCAGTGCAGTTACCATGAGCGCCGCACTCTTGCCGTATTCGCTGGCGCCGAGCATGCCAAACGCCCAGAACAGGGTGAGTCCGCCCAGTCCGAGACAAAGGCGGTAAAGCAGTGATTTCAAGATCGTGTCCCCCAAAACTTCGCGCGCGTCGTGGCGTGTCTGTCGATGACCGGCAGATCGGTTCGGCCGGCGTCGGAATTCGACCAAAGATTGGGGATTTGGTGTCATGCGTCCGAAGATCTTCGGACGAATTGTTCAGTATTCGGGAACGATCGTCTCGCCCAGTGGCCTGCCGTGGGGCGATGGCAGGCAACAGGCTTCGTGGCGCCTGGCAGTTAGTTCAGTTCAGTGCAGACGTGCGCCGTTGGGGACGGCGCGTTCCACTCCCGCGAGCACGATCGCGCCAGAGGCGTCGGCAAAGCCGGTCACCAACACTTCCGAGGCAACGCCGGCAATGCGTTTGGGGGCGAAATTGCAAACGCACAGCACTTGTCTGCCGACAAGCGCCTCCGGAGTGTAGTGCACGGTGATCTGTGCGCTGGAGGTTTTCACGCCCAATGCCCCCAGATCGACTTCCAGCACATAAGCGGGCTTCTTCGCTTTCTCATTGACGCGGGCCGCCACAATCGTCCCCACGCGTAAATCGATTTTCTCGAAGTCCTGCCACTCGATGGTCTCGGCCATATCCGGTTCCTTTGTCCTTGTCGACGGATGAATAGGCGCAAAGCGTAGCCGGTTGTCGCCGCATCCGGCTTGTGAATTTCGGCAGACGGCGGCCGGCTCGTACAGTACGAGGGGGCTGCCGGATCAGTCGCACCCGGTGTGCTCGCGGCGCCAGACCGCAGGCGTTTGACCGTATTGCCGGCGAAAGGCGTGGGTGAGGGCGCTCTGGTCGTTGAAACCAACGTCGAGCGCGATGTCGGCGAGCGTCGCGTCGCTCTGCGTGAGCAGCGACGCCGCGCGCGCGAGCCGGAGGCGCATCAGATGCCGGTGAGGTGTCTCTCCGGTCATCGCAACGAAGCAATCGTGAAAGTGCCGCACGCTCATGCCGGCGTCCTGTGCCAGCGTCGCCGTGTCAAGCGGCGTGGACAGTTCGGCTTGCAGCCGCGCGTCGATACGCGCCAGATCCAGCCGCACCGAACGCAACGCGGGGCGCGTCGGTGCCAGCCTTGCCGTAAGGGCGTTGAGCCACTCGCGAACGACCGGATCGTTGCCGCTCAGCGGGAGTCCGTCTCGCGCATTCGCACTGACTCGCCGGACCAGCGCCAGCAGCTTGGTATCAAGCGCGAAAAACGCCTCGTGTGCGAACGCTCGTTCGGTGCCGGTCTTGGCGGCAAGGTGTGAGGGCACGTCGAGCACGACCTGCCGATTCGGACCGTCTCCCCGATAGTCGTGCCGCACTCCCGCCGGAATCACCACGCCGTTGCGTGCCCCAACGCGGCCAAACTGCATGGCATGGCCATCCAGCGAAATCGACATGCGCCCCGATAGCCCGATCACGACCTGATGAAAGTCGTGCGTGTCGGTGCTGTCGGTCGGACGGTACTCGCGCAGTTCGAGAATCGGGGCAGACATGATCGGGTGACGGCAAACGCTCGGGAATCAGACGTTAGCACCGTTCTGGGGAATAAGGCGCGGAAGGTGCATGACTTCAGGTTATGAAAAAACGCGCAAAGCAATCCCGGATTCATTGGTTCGGGCGCGCGGAGCGGATCGCTACACTGGTTCTCCAGTGGCCGGGACTGCTCCGGCCGGCACCGCGCGAACCGCTTGCCGGACGGGAGCGGGCCCGGTGCGCTTCAATTTCTCAGGGCCAGCGTAGCAGCACGCGTGCGGCCCCTCTTTGGCAGGGAAGTATGATATACGCCGTCACGATCTCGGGCAGCCCGTCGGCCGCCTCGCGCAGCGCCCGGTTGCTGCGTTTTGTCGAAACTGAACTGGCTGCGGCCGGCATCGCGGTGCGTCGCATCGATATTCGCGCGCTCTCGCCCGCAGCGTTGCTCGCCGCCGACACGTCGCACGACGACCTTCGCCATGCGCTCGCGCAAGTCGCCGGTGCGCAGGCCGTGGTGGTTGCGACACCCGTATACAAGGCTGCCTACAGTGGCCTGCTCAAAGCCTTCCTCGATGTGCTCCCGCAAGACGGACTGGCCGACAAGCTGGTCGCGCCGTTTGCCACGGGCGGTAGTCCCGCGCACTTGCTCGCGCTCGATTACGCACTCAAGCCGGTGCTTTCCGCACTCGGGGCGCAACATATTTTGCGTGGCGTGTTTGCCGTCGACCAGCAGGTGCCGAAGGAAGATGGCGCCACGCTCGATGCGCCGATTGCCCAACGTCTGGGTACCACGGTCGATCAGCTTTCGCAGTGGCTGCATGAACGCGAAGTGATTCGTCAGTGGCCGGCCACCGCTGCTACCGCTGCCGCAGCGGCGCGCTCCGCTGCGGCCCGGGCAACGCTCGCCGCCTGATCCCCGGAGCTCACATGCAAGTCTTCTGGTTCATTCCGACACACGGCGATACACGCTATCTGGGAACGTCCGACGGCGGACGCGTATTTGATTTCGATTACGCGCGGCAGATCGCCAGCGCCGTGGATTCGCTGGGCTACGAGGGGGTTTTGCTGCCCACCGGGCGCTCTTGCGAAGACGCCTGGGTGACGGCATCGAGCCTCATCGGTGCCACCCGGAATCTGAAATTTCTCGTCGCCGTTCGTCCGGGAATCGCTTCGCCCGCGCTGACGGCACGCATGGCTTCGACGTTCGATCGCCTATCGGGGGGCAGGTTGTTGATCAACGTTGTCACAGGCGGCGATGCGGGCGAACTGGAAGGCGACGGCTTCTTTGCCGATCATGCCGAGCGCTACGCCGTGACCGACGAATTTCTGCGCATCTGGCGTTCGCTGTTCGAGAAATCGCACCATGGTGAGAGCGTCGATTTCGAAGGCAAACATCTGCGGGCGAAGGGGGCGAAACTGTTTTTCCCGCCGGTGCAAACGCCGTATCCGCCGCTTTATTTCGGCGGCTCGTCGGAGGTGGCGCGCCAGATCGCCGCCGAGCAACTCGACGTCTATCTGACTTGGGGCGAACCGCTTGCCGACGTGGCCGAGAAGATTGCCGACGTGCGTGCGCGCGCCGCCAAACTCGGACGCACGTTGCGCTTCGGCCTGCGTTTGCATGTGATCGTGCGGGAGACGGAAGACGAAGCGTGGCGCGCGGCCGATGCCCTCATCAGCAAGCTCGACGACGAAACCATTGCGCGCGTGCAGACGCAGTTCGCCAAGATGGACTCGGAAGGCCAGCGGCGCATGGCGGCGCTGCACGGCGGGCGTCGCGACAAGCTCGTGATCGCCCCCAATCTGTGGGCGGGCGTGGGGCTCGTGCGCGGCGGCGCAGGCACGGCGCTCGTGGGCGATGGACCGACGGTGGCGCAGCGTTTGCGTGAGTACGCCGATCTGGGCATCGACACCTTCATTCTGTCGGGCTATCCGCACCTCGAAGAGGCCTACCGTTTCGCCGAACTGGTGTTCCCGCATCTGCCTCGCAACGTGCGCGAGCGGCTGGGCAATGTCTCGCTCTCGGGGCCGATCGGCGAGGTCATGGCCAACAACCTCGTGCCAAGGGCGTCACAAAGCTGAACGCTATACGGCATCGAACCCGTCTCACCACGATTTGAAGAGAAGCGGGGCCGTAGGGCCTCGGGGAGAAATTCGCATGACGCAAACCACCTTGCAAACGACCGCGACCGACGCCACAGCCACGATCCCCGTTGTCAGTGGCGGTGGCACGCTGCAACGCTATTGGCGCACGGCAGCGAGACGGCTTGCCCCGTGGGCGGTGCCTATCGTGCTGGTCGCGCTCTGGCAGTTGGCCGCGCAGGAGGGCTGGCTGTCGACGCGGGTATTGCCCGCGCCGTCAGCCGTGGTCGACGCCGCCTGGCAACTTGCTGTCAGCGGTCAGATCTGGCGCGACATTGGCGTGTCGACCGGCCGCGCAGTGATCGGCTTTCTGATCGGTGGCGGCCTCGGTCTGCTGCTGGGCATGTTGACCGGCTTGTCGCGAGTGGCGGAAACGGCGCTCGATTCCTCGTTTCAGATGCTGCGCAATATCCCGCATCTGGCGCTCATCCCGCTCGTGATCCTGTGGTTCGGCATTGACGAAAAGGCCAAGCTGTTTCTGGTGTCCATCGGCGTGTTTTTCCCGATGTACCTGAACACCTACGCGGGCATTCGTGCTGTCGACCCGGCGCTCGTCGAAATGGCGCGCAGTTACGGTCTGCGGGGCTGGGCCCTGTATCGCGACGTGATTCTGCCGGGCGCGCTGCCGTCGATTCTGGTGGGCGTGCGCTTCTCGCTGGGCCTGATGTGGGTGACGCTGATCGTGGCGGAAACCATCTCGGCGCAATCGGGTATCGGCTATCTGACGATGAACGCCCGGGAGTTCCTCCAGACCGACATCGTGCTCGTGGGGATTCTGTTGTACGCGTTGCTGGGCAAGCTGGCCGACGTGCTGGCCAAAGAACTGGAATTTCGCTGGTTGCGTTGGCATCCGGCCTTTCAACGAGGAGCCGTCGCATGAGCGCACAACAATTGGCCCCGGTCGCGGGCGTCGACATTGAAGCCGAATGGAAGGCGGAGCAACGCGCCACGGGCCGCGTGCCGCTCGATCCGCAAGCCGACCCGTTCGGCACGCAACTGCCGCTCGGTAGGGGCATTACCGCCCACGCGGTATCGCGTACGGCGCAGGGGACGAATCTTAAAGTGGTGCCTCCTGCAAGTGAGGTGGAGGCTCCGGCATCGACGGGCGGCGGTCTGCGCATCGACGGCGTGGGCAAGCGCTACGGTACACGCTCGGTGCTCTCGGATTTTTCGCTGGCGATTCCGCGAGGTGGGTTTGCCGCCATCGTGGGGCGAAGCGGCTGCGGCAAGTCCACGCTGCTGCGGCTGATCGCGGGCCTTGAGACACCCGACGCGGGGCGTATTGCGCTCGACGGACACGCGCTCAGTGGCGCGTCCGGCGCGGTGTCCACCCGCATCATGTTCCAGGATGCGCGTCTGCTGCCGTGGCGCACGGTGCTGGAGAACGTCGCCCTCGGGCTGCCGAAATCGTCGCACGCCAAGGCCTTGGAAGTACTGGGCGAAGTCGGATTGGCCGAGCGCGCCAACGATTGGCCCAGCCAACTGTCGGGCGGTCAGCGCCAACGAGTAGCACTGGCACGCGCCCTGGTGCATCAACCCGATTTGCTATTGCTGGACGAACCGCTCGGCGCACTCGACGCACTTACGCGCATCGAGATGCACGCGCTGATCGAACGTCTGTGGCGTGCCCATGGCTTCACGGCATTGCTGGTCACGCACGATGTGCAGGAGGCGGTAGCGCTGGCCGATCGCGTAGTGCTCATCGAGCAGGGCCAGTTAGGTCTTGATCAACCGGTGTCGCTGGCGCGTCCACGCGCTCGCGGCAGTGTCGAGTTTGCCGGACTTGAGGCCCAGGTACTCGCGCGTGTGCTCCAAACCGAACCGTCGGCGAGCGCCCATGTTCCCGCCCCCGAGCCGCTGTGGCCGGCGGCGACGGTGCGCTGGGCAGTCTGACGTCATCCGTTCATTCGTTTTTCCGAAGTTTTTTCCGAACACAGGAGTTCATCATGGGTATCACTGCCATCAACGTCCGTAACCAGTTCAAAGGCCGCATTCGCGAAATCCTGCGCGGCCCGGTCTTGTCCGAAGTCGACGTCGAAACGCCGAGCGGCATCGTCACCTCGGTAATCACCACACGCTCGATCGACGAACTGCGTCTGGACGTCGGTTCGGAAGTCGTGGCCCTCGTCAAGGCCACCGAGGTCTCGCTCGCCAAGCTCTGACGCTGGCGGCCCGGCGCCTGATCGCGCTGCAAATTTCCGAGTTCTCGGGACCGCATCGGACGCGCGCGGGAGCGGCGTCCGATGCGGATGACGGGAAATTCCGATGCCGCTCTCGGACTGTGCCGCGAATGCACGCACTCGGCTGATATAATGATGGCTTCCAAATGTTGGCGACCCGCCTGCGCGAGACCCTCCGCCGCGGGCGTTTTTGTTTGTTGCCGACGCGATGCACCGAAGCCAAACCATGACCACTGTCCGCACCCGCTTTGCGCCTAGCCCGACCGGATTCATCCATCTGGGCAACATCCGTTCCGCTCTCTATCCGTGGGCCTTCGCGCGTCACAATCAAGGCACGTTCGTGCTGCGCATCGAAGACACCGATCTCGAGCGCTCGACCCCGGAAGCCGTGCAGGTCATTCTCGAAGGCATGGAATGGCTCGGCCTCGACTACGACGAAGGCCCGTTCTACCAGATGCAGCGCATGGATCGCTATCGCGAAGTGCTTGAGCAACTGAAGGACGCCGGTCACATCTATCCGTGCTACATGAGCGTGGAAGAACTCGACGCGTTGCGCGAACAGCAACGTTGTACGCAATGGCGTTGTCGTACTCGTTGCGCAAACGTCGCACCCACAGCGAGCGCCCTTGTGCCTCCAGATCGGCCATCACGGTATCGTCGGTGTTGTCGAAGCGCGCGAACTCCTCCGGGTAGCGCATATCGTAGGTCGGGTGCGCCCCCAGCAAATGTACGATGATGAGCTTGCGAGGTGCGTCGCTCGCGAGCGCGGCATCGAAGGGCGGCAGCAGATTGCCGTCGAAATTGTTCTCGCCGCGCCCGAACCCCTTGTTGATGAATACCCGCTCGTCGGCGCGATTGGCGACCAGTCCGAGCCAGCCGTCGTTAGGCACCTGATTCGAGATCCAATAGGTGCGATATCCGGCTTCCCGGGCAAGCATGATGAGATCGGGCTGACGCATCCAGCCCTCGGGATCTTCGAGGCTCGCCGGCGTGAGCATCTTCATGAGTGAAGCCATCGTTGCCGGCGCGGACGACACCACGTCGCGGAACACAGTGAGGTCGTTGCGCATCGAGTTGAGCATGGGCGTGGTGTTGCGCGCATAGCCATAGAGCGACATGTTGTTGCGGTTCAGGCTCTCGCCGATCACCCATACGACAGTCTTGCGCTCAGGCCCGAGATACTGCACGCGCCAGTCCGCGCGCTGGGCCATGTTTTGCTCGAGTTCTCGTTGCAGCTTGCCGGCGTGAGCCAACTGCCCCTGATAGTCGAGATAGCGAATGGGCCAGTAGAGCAGGGTTCTCTTTGGCCATGGTCGGATTCAGATGCAGTGCGAGAAAGCCCGTGAGCAAGCTGACAACGGCGATCTTGCCGCTGCGGCGCAGCAACGGCGGAGAACTCGCGGCCTCGGTTCTCGACAGTCGGTGCTCCAGCACGACAACGGCCGACATCAGTATCGCGAAGACGGTGCTCGCCTCGGCGATGTCGCGCCAGTGGTGACGGAAGAACTCGCCGGCTTCCGATGGGTTGGTGTTGAACACCGCTTGTAACACCAACAGATGGTTCGGACGCAGACCAAAGTAATCGCGCAAGAATCCCTTGGTCGCGGCGTCGAGAAAGAAGATGGCGATGACGCCGAGCGTGGTGACGCTCAGCCACACCGCCCGTGCGCGCAGCAACAGGCATAGACCTGCGAGTCCGGGCAGTGCAGTTACCATGAGCGCCGCACTCTTGCCGTATTCGCTGGCGCCGAGCATGCCAAACGCCCAGAACAGGGTGAGTCCGCCCAGTCCGAGACAAAGGCGGTAAAGCAGTGATTTCAAGATCGTGTCCCCCAAAACTTCGCGCGCGTCGTGGCGTGTCTGTCGATGACCGGCAGATCGGTTCGGCCGGCGTCGGAATTCGACCAAAATTGGGGATTTGGTGTCATGCGTCCGAGATCTTCGGACGAATTGTTCAGTATTCGGAACGATCGTCTCGCCCAGTGGCCTGCCGTGGGCGATGGCAGGCAACAGGCTTCGTGGCGCCTGGCAGTTAGTTCAGTTCAGTGCAGACGTGCGCCGTTGGGGACGGCGCGTTCCACTCCGCGAGCACGATCGCGCCAGAGGCGTCGGCAAAGCCGGTCACCAACACTTCCGAGGCAACGCCGGCAATGCGTTTGGGGGCGAAATTGCAAACGCACAGCACTTGTCTGCCGACAAGCGCCTCCGGAGTGTAGTGCACGGTGATCTGTGCGCTGGAGTTTTCACGCCCAATGCCCCCAGATCGACTTCCAGCACATAAGCGGGCTCTTCGCTTTCTCATTGGACGCGGGCCGCCACAATCGTCCCCACGCGTAAATCGATTTTCTCGAAGTCCTGCCACTCGATGGTCTCGGCCATATCCGGTTCCTTTGTCCTTGTCGACGGATGAATAGGCGCAAAGCGTAGCCGGTTGTCGCCGCATCCGGCTTGTGAATTTCGGCAGACGGCGGCCGGCTCGTACAGTACGAGGGGGCTGCCGGATCAGTCGCACCCGGTGTGCTCGCGGCGCCAGACCGCAGGCGTTTGACCGTATTGCCGGCGAAAGGCGTGGGTGAGGGCGCTCTGGTCGTTGAAAACCAACGTCGAGCGCGATGTCGGCGAGCGTCGCGTCGCTCTGCGTGAGCAGCGACGCCGCGCGCGCGAGCCGGAGGCGCATCAGATGCCGGTGAGGTGTCTCTCCGGTCATCGCAACGAAGCAATCGTGAAAGTGCCGCACGCTCATGCCGGCGTCCTGTGCCAGCGTCGCCGTGTCAAGCGGCGTGGACAGTTCGGCTTGCAGCCGCGCGTCGATACGCGCCAGATCCAGCCGCACCGAACGCAACGCGGGGCGCGTCGGTGCCAGCCTTGCCGTAAGGGCGTTGAGCCACTCGCGAACGACCGGATCGTTGCCGCTCAGCGGGAGTCCGTCTCGCGCATTCGCACTGACTCGCCGGACCAGCGCCAGCAGCTTGGTATCAAGCGCGAAAAACGCCTCGTGTGCGAACGCTCGTTCGGTGCCGGTCTTGGCGGCAAGGTGTGAGGGCACGTCGAGCACGACCTGCCGATTCGGACCGTCTCCCCGATAGTCGTGCCGCACTCCCGCCGGAATCACCACGCCGTTGCGTGCCCCAACGCGGCCAAACTGCATGGCATGGCCATCCAGCGAAATCGACATGCGCCCCGATAGCCCGATCACGACCTGATGAAAGTCGTGCGTGTCGGTGCTGTCGGTCGGACGGTACTCGCGCAGTTCGAGAATCGGGGCAGACATGATCGGGTGACGGCAAACGCTCGGGAATCAGACGTTAGCACCGTTCTGGGGAATAAGGCGCGGAAGGTGCATGACTTCAGGTTATGAAAAAACGCGCAAAGCAATCCCGGATTCATTGGTTCGGGCGCGCGGAGCGGATCGCTACACTGGTTCTCCAGTGGCCGGGACTGCTCCGGCCGGCACCGCGCGAACCGCTTGCCGGACGGGAGCGGGCCCGGTGCGCTTCAATTTCTCAGGGCCAGCGTAGCAGCACGCGTGCGGCCCCTCTTTGGCAGGGAAGTATGATATACGCCGTCACGATCTCGGGCAGCCCGTCGCCGCCTCGCGCAGCGCCCGGTTGCTGCGTTTTGTCGAAACTGAACTGGCTGCGGCCGGCATCGCGGTGCGTCGCATCGATATTCGCGCGCTCTCGCCCGCAGCGTTGCTCGCCGCCGACACGTCGCACGACGACCTTCGCCATGCGCTCGCGCAAGTCGCCGGTGCGCAGGCCGTGGTGGTTGCGACACCCGTATACAAGGCTGCCTACAGTGGCCTGCTCAAAGCCTTCCTCGATGTGCTCCCGCAAGACGGACTGGCCGACAAGCTGGTCGCGCCGTTTGCCACGGGCGGTAGTCCCGCGCACTTGCTCGCGCTCGATTACGCACTCAAGCCGGTGCTTTCCGCACTCGGGGCGCAACATATTTTGCGTGGCGTGTTTGCCGTCGACCAGCAGGTGCCGAAGGAAGATGGCGCCACGCTCGATGCGCCGATTGCCCAACGTCTGGGTACCACGGTCGATCAGCTTTCGCAGTGGCTGCATGAACGCGAAGTGATTCGTCAGTGGCCGGCCACCGCTGCTACCGCTGCCGCAGCGGCGCGCTCCGCTGCGGCCCGGGCAACGCTCGCCGCCTGATCCCCGGAGCTCACATGCAAGTCTTCTGGTTCATTCCGACACACGGCGATACACGCTATCTGGGAACGTCCGACGGCGGACGCGTATTTGATTTCGATTACGCGCGGCAGATCGCCAGCGCCGTGGATTCGCTGGGCTACGAGGGGGTTTTGCTGCCCACCGGGCGCTCTTGCGAAGACGCCTGGGTGACGGCATCGAGCCTCATCGGTGCCACCCGGAATCTGAAATTTCTCGTCGCCGTTCGTCCGGGAATCGCTTCGCCCGCGCTGACGGCACGCATGGCTTCGACGTTCGATCGCCTATCGGGGGCAGGTTGTTGATCAACGTTGTCACAGGCGGCGATGCGGGCGAACTGGAAGGCGACGGCTTCTTTGCCGATCATGCCGAGCGCTACGCCGTGACCGACGAATTTCTGCGCATCTGGCGTTCGCTGTTCGAGAAATCGCACCATGGTGAGAGCGTCGATTTCGAAGGCAAACATCTGCGGGCGAAGGGGGCGAAACTGTTTTTCCCGCCGGTGCAAACGCCGTATCCGCCGCTTTATTTCGGCGGCTCGTCGGAGGTGGCGCGCCAGATCGCCGCCGAGCAACTCGACGTCTATCTGACTTGGGGCGAACCGCTTGCCGACGTGGCCGAGAAGATTGCCGACGTGCGTGCGCGCGCCGCCAAACTCGGACGCACGTTGCGCTTCGGCCTGCGTTTGCATGTGATCGTGCGGGAGACGGAAGACGAAGCGTGGCGCGCGGCCGATGCCCTCATCAGCAAGCTCGACGACGAAACCATTGCGCGCGTGCAGACGCAGTTCGCCAAGATGGACTCGGAAGGCCAGCGGCGCATGGCGGCGCTGCACGGCGGGCGTCGCGACAAGCTCGTGATCGCCCCCAATCTGTGGGCGGGCGTGGGGCTCGTGCGCGGCGGCGCAGGCACGGCGCTCGTGGGCGATGGACCGACGGTGGCGCAGCGTTTGCGTGAGTACGCCGATCTGGGCATCGACACCTTCATTCTGTCGGGCTATCCGCACCTCGAAGAGGCCTACCGTTTCGCCGAACTGGTGTTCCCGCATCTGCCTCGCAACGTGCGCGAGCGGCTGGGCAATGTCTCGCTCTCGGGGCCGATCGGCGAGGTCATGGCCAACAACCTCGTGCCAAGGGCGTCACAAAGCTGAACGCTATACGGCATCGAACCCGTCTCACCACGATTTGAAGAGAAGCGGGGCCGTAGGGCCTCGGGGAGAAATTCGCATGACGCAAACCACCTTGCAAACGACCGCGACCGACGCCACAGCCACGATCCCCGTTGTCAGTGGCGGTGGCACGCTGCAACGCTATTGGCGCACGGCAGCGAGACGGCTTGCCCCGTGGGCGGTGCCTATCGTGCTGGTCGCGCTCTGGCAGTTGGCCGCGCAGGAGGGCTGGCTGTCGACGCGGGTATTGCCCGCGCCGTCAGCCGTGGTCGACGCCGCCTGGCAACTTGCTGTCAGCGGTCAGATCTGGCGCGACATTGGCGTGTCGACCGGCCGCGCAGTGATCGGCTTTCTGATCGGTGGCGGCCTCGGTCTGCTGCTGGGCATGTTGACCGGCTTGTCGCGAGTGGCGGAAACGGCGCTCGATTCCTCGTTTCAGATGCTGCGCAATATCCCGCATCTGGCGCTCATCCCGCTCGTGATCCTGTGGTTCGGCATTGACGAAAAGGCCAAGCTGTTTCTGGTGTCCATCGGCGTGTTTTTCCCGATGTACCTGAACACCTACGCGGGCATTCGTGCTGTCGACCCGGCGCTCGTCGAAATGGCGCGCAGTTACGGTCTGCGGGGCTGGGCCCTGTATCGCGACGTGATTCTGCCGGGCGCGCTGCCGTCGATTCTGGTGGGCGTGCGCTTCTCGCTGGGCCTGATGTGGGTGACGCTGATCGTGGCGGAAACCATCTCGGCGCAATCGGGTATCGGCTATCTGACGATGAACGCCCGGGAGTTCCTCCAGACCGACATCGTGCTCGTGGGGATTCTGTTGTACGCGTTGCTGGGCAAGCTGGCCGACGTGCTGGCCAAAGAACTGGAATTTCGCTGGTTGCGTTGGCATCCGGCCTTTCAACGAGGAGCCGTCGCATGAGCGCACAACAATTGGCCCCGGTCGCGGGCGTCGACATTGAAGCCGAATGGAAGGCGGAGCAACGCGCCACGGGCCGCGTGCCGCTCGATCCGCAAGCCGACCCGTTCGGCACGCAACTGCCGCTCGGTAGGGGCATTACCGCCCACGCGGTATCGCGTACGGCGCAGGGGACGAATCTTAAAGTGGTGCCTCCTGCAAGTGAGGTGGAGGCTCCGGCATCGACGGGCGGCGGTCTGCGCATCGACGGCGTGGGCAAGCGCTACGGTACACGCTCGGTGCTCTCGGATTTTTCGCTGGCGATTCCGCGAGGTGGGTTTGCCGCCATCGTGGGGCGAAGCGGCTGCGGCAAGTCCACGCTGCTGCGGCTGATCGCGGGCCTTGAGACACCCGACGCGGGGCGTATTGCGCTCGACGGACACGCGCTCAGTGGCGCGTCCGGCGCGGTGTCCACCCGCATCATGTTCCAGGATGCGCGTCTGCTGCCGTGGCGCACGGTGCTGGAGAACGTCGCCCTCGGGCTGCCGAAATCGTCGCACGCCAAGGCCTTGGAAGTACTGGGCGAAGTCGGATTGGCCGAGCGCGCCAACGATTGGCCCAGCCAACTGTCGGGCGGTCAGCGCCAACGAGTAGCACTGGCACGCGCCCTGGTGCATCAACCCGATTTGCTATTGCTGGACGAACCGCTCGGCGCACTCGACGCACTTACGCGCATCGAGATGCACGCGCTGATCGAACGTCTGTGGCGTGCCCATGGCTTCACGGCATTGCTGGTCACGCACGATGTGCAGGAGGCGGTAGCGCTGGCCGATCGCGTAGTGCTCATCGAGCAGGGCCAGTTAGGTCTTGATCAACCGGTGTCGCTGGCGCGTCCACGCGCTCGCGGCAGTGTCGAGTTTGCCGGACTTGAGGCCCAGGTACTCGCGCGTGTGCTCCAAACCGAACCGTCGGCGAGCGCCCATGTTCCCGCCCCCGAGCCGCTGTGGCCGGCGGCGACGGTGCGCTGGGCAGTCTGACGTCATCCGTTCATTCGTTTTTCCGAAGTTTTTTCCGAACACAGGAGTTCATCATGGGTATCACTGCCATCAACGTCCGTAACCAGTTCAAAGGCCGCATTCGCGAAATCCTGCGCGGCCCGGTCTTGTCCGAAGTCGACGTCGAAACGCCGAGCGGCATCGTCACCTCGGTAATCACCACACGCTCGATCGACGAACTGCGTCTGGACGTCGGTTCGGAAGTCGTGGCCCTCGTCAAGGCCACCGAGGTCTCGCTCGCCAAGCTCTGACGCTGGCGGCCCGGCGCCTGATCGCGCTGCAAATTTCCGAGTTCTCGGGACCGCATCGGACGCGCGCGGGAGCGGCGTCCGATGCGGATGACGGGAAATTCCGATGCCGCTCTCGGACTGTGCCGCGAATGCACGCACTCGGCTGATATAATGATGGCTTCCAAATGTTGGCGACCCGCCTGCGCGAGACCCTCCGCCGCGGGCGTTTTTGTTTGTTGCCGACGCGATGCACCGAAGCCAAACCATGACCACTGTCCGCACCCGCTTTGCGCCTAGCCCGACCGGATTCATCCATCTGGGCAACATCCGTTCCGCTCTCTATCCGTGGGCCTTCGCGCGTCACAATCAAGGCACGTTCGTGCTGCGCATCGAAGACACCGATCTCGAGCGCTCGACCCCGGAAGCCGTGCAGGTCATTCTCGAAGGCATGGAATGGCTCGGCCTCGACTACGACGAAGGCCCGTTCTACCAGATGCAGCGCATGGATCGCTATCGCGAAGTGCTTGAGCAACTGAAGGACGCCGGTCACATCTATCCGTGCTACATGAGCGTGGAAGAACTCGACGCGTTGCGCGAACAGCAACGTGCGCGTGGCGAGAAGCCGCGTTACGACGGCCGCTGGCGTCCCGAGCCGGGCAAGGTGCTGCCCGAGCCGCCCGCTGGCGTGCAACCGGTGCTGCGCTTCAAGAACCCGCTCAGCGGCAGCGTGGTGTGGGAAGACGCTGTCAAGGGCCGTATCGAGATCTCGAACGAGGAACTCGACGATCTCGTGATCGCGCGTCCGGACGGCACCCCGACGTACAACTTCTGCGTTGTGGTCGATGACATCGATATGGACATCACGCATGTGATTCGCGGCGACGACCATGTGAACAACACGCCGCGTCAGATCAACATCTTCGAAGCGCTCGGCAAGCAGCCGCCGGTCTATGCGCACTTGCCCACGGTGCTCAACGACCAGGGCGAGAAGATGTCCAAGCGCAACGGTGCGATGAGTGTGGTCCAGTATCGCGAAGAGGGTTTCCTGCCGGAAGCCGTGGTGAACTATCTGGCGCGCCTGGGCTGGGCGCACGGCGACGCCGAAGTCTTCACGCGTGAGCAGTTCGTCGCGTGGTTCGATCTGGAACACCTGGGCAAGTCGCCGGCACAGCACAATCCCGAAAAGCTGCTGTGGCTGAACAACCAGTATCTGAAGCAAGCGGACAATGAGCGCCTGGCCGGGTTGACCGAGCCGTTCCTGCAAAAGGCGGGCGTGTCGATCGAGGGGGGAG
Source organism: Pandoraea apista (assembly GCF_001465595.2). Lineage (NCBI taxonomy): Bacteria > Pseudomonadati > Pseudomonadota > Betaproteobacteria > Burkholderiales > Burkholderiaceae > Pandoraea > Pandoraea apista. The sequence continues at coordinate 2,331,674 of NZ_CP013481.2, forward strand.
CGTCGCTCGCGGGGGTGGTTGGGCTGTTCAAAGACCGTGCGAACACGATTAAGGACATCGCGCAAAGCGCCGAAATGTTCTACCGCAAGCCCGTGCCGTCGGACGCTGATCTGACCCAGCACATGACGGATGCCGCACGCGCGGCGGTGAAGGATCTGGCCGCCGCACTGGCTGCGCTGCCCGAGTGGAAGAAGGAGGCGATTTCGCCGGCCTTCAAGGCCACGCTCGCGCAGCATGGCATGAAGATGCCGCAACTCGCGATGCCGGTGCGTCTGCTCGTGGTTGGCACGACACACACGCCCGCTATCGACGCCGTGCTCGAACTGCTCGGCCGCGATACGGTGCTGGCGCGTCTGGGCGCGTGAAGCGTCACGCATGAGGCTTTCCGGGGTTGCCAGTGGCGGCGGCCGGAAACAAAAAACCCCGGGATGCCTGAGCATCGCCGGGGTTTTTTTTACAGGGGCCGCCATGCCCCCTGTCAGGGCTTACGACTGCGCGCCGTCCTGTGCTGCAACGGCGCTGGCGCGTGCCGACGGGGCCGGACGCTTGGCGCGCGAATAGCCTTCGAGCAGCTTGACCATCTGTGCGTAGATCTTTGGGTTGCCCGCCAGGATTTCGCCTTCGAACAGGAAATCCGATTCACCGGTGTAATTGCCCACGAGACCACCGGCTTCGGTGATCAGCAGGCTGCCTGCGGCCATGTCCCACGGATTCAGACCTTGCTCGAAGAAGCCGTCCATGCGGCCGGCGGCGACGTTCGCCAGATCGAGTGCCGCAGCGCCCGGACGGCGGATGCCGGCGCAATGCTCGGTCATCGTGCCGAACATCTTCAGGTAGTTCTCAACGCCTTGCAGGTCGCGGAACGGGAAGCCGGTGCCGATCAGGCCGTCGGCCAGACGATCGCGGCGCGACACGCGAATACGCTTGCCGTCGAGGAACGCACCACGGCCACGCGAGGCGGTAAAGAGTTCGTTGCGGGTCGGATCGTAAATTACGGCTTGCGAGACGATGCCCTTGTGCGCGAGAGCGATCGACGTGCAGTAGTAGGGCAGGCCGTGAATGAAGTTGGTGGTGCCGTCGAGCGGATCGATGATCCACTGGTATTCCGAACCCGACTTGCCGTGCTCTTCGCCCGATTCTTCGGCGAGGATGGCGTGGTCCGGATACGCTTGCAGGAGGGTTTCGATGATCGCTTGCTCGGCCGCTTTGTCCACTTCCGTCACGAAGTCGTTGTGCTGCTTCTTGCTGACCTTGACAGTGTCGATGTCGAGAGAAGCGCGGCTGATGATGTTGCCGGCGCGGCGCGCGGCCTTCACCGCGATATTGAGCATGGGATGCTGCATGACAGATTCCTGTTAAGGCCATCGCCGACGGTACGCGCGACCCCTTCTGGGCCGGCCGGCAGGCGTGGCAGACAAAGCGAACAAATTGAGCAAGAGCGATGCCCCGCAAGCGCCGCGCACAGGGTGGCGGCTCGTTTGCGGAGACGAAAACGCGTATTTTAGCAAAAACCCGGCCCGTGCGCTGCGTCGTCTTTATCTTCTGACCCTTTTTCGGTCGAGGCGCTGTTCGAGGTGGCGGACCGGCACGACGCCACGCAGCGCTCGCAATTCAGGGCAAAATAGCGACGTTCGCCGCTTGCCGCCTGCCGATGCATTACCTTTCGGGGGGGCTGCGGTGCTGCCCACTGCCGCTCGACTCTCATCGCCGCTGTCTCATGCCCCAATCGTCCCAATCTGCTGCTACTCCCACGTCAACGCTGTTCGATCAAGTGCGTTTCGTGCTCAACGAGACGAGCCACCCCGGCAACGTCGGGTCGGCGGCGCGCGCGATCAAGACGATGGGCTTCGGCCAGTTGGTGCTGGCGGCGCCGCGTGCGGGCGCGGATGTCCTGCGCGATCCGGAGGCCGTGGCGCTCGCGAGCGGTGCAGACGACGTGCTGGCAAACGCGCGTGTCGTGCCCGATCTTGATACGGCGTTGCAGGGCGTGAGCTGGGCAGTTGCGCTTTCGGCGCGCTCGCGCGAATACGGCCCGCCCAATGCCGAGCCGCGTGAGAGTGCGGCAATGGCCGTGCAGCACGCGGGGCAGGGCGAGGCGGTGGCGTTTGTGTTCGGCAGCGAGCGTACGGGCCTGTCGAATGCCGATGTTGAGCGTTGCAACGCCCTCGTTCATATTCCGGCCAACCCGGTGTATAGCTCGCTCAATCTGTCGCAGGCGGTGCAGTTGATCGCCTACGAGCTGCGGATGGCGTGTCTGATGCGCGAGCGTGGTGAGGCGCCTGTTTCCATCGCGGCCTCGGCTGCGCTGGCATCGCAACCGTCGGCGCTGGATACCCTGGATACCCAGGCCCACGAGGCGCTCGCGACACGTGACGACGTCGAAGGCATGCTCTTGCACCTGGAGCGCGCGCTTGTCGACCTCGATTTCCTTGATCCCGATAATCCGAAGAAGCTGATGACGCGTCTGCGCCGGCTGTTCGCGAAGAGTCATCTGGAGCGCGAGGAAGTCAACATTCTGCGCGGTATCGCGAAACACATTCTCGAGCGCAAGATTCGGCGGTGAAGCCATGTGCTCTCGTGTCGTCCGCCCGCGTCGGTCGACACGCTTCCCGATAATTACGCAACGATCCGCCCCAAGACGGCCGGACGCACACGACAGGATCGACAGGCTCATGTTTACCCATCTTCGCGAAGACATTGCCGCCATTCGGCAAAAGGACCCCGCAGCCCGCAGCAACTGGGAAGTCTTCACCTGCTATCCCGGCTTGCATGCAGTGATGCTGCACCGTGTGGCGCACGGCTGCTGGACCGCCGGCTTCAAGTGGCTGGGCCGCTACGTTTCGCAATACGCCCGCTTTCTCACAGGCATTGAAATTCATCCCGGTGCCACGCTTGGCCGGCGTGTTTTCATCGATCATGGCATGGGCGTTGTCATCGGCGAGACGGCAGTGGTTGGCGACGATTGCACGATTTATCAGGGTGTCACGCTGGGCGGTACGTCGTTGTCGCGTGGCGCGAAGCGTCACCCGACGCTGGAGTCGGGCGTGATCGTCGGGGCCGGGGCCAAGGTGCTCGGCGGCTTCACGGTGGGCGAGGGCGCGAAGATCGGCTCGAACGCGGTCGTGGTGAAGGCCGTTCCGGCGGGGGGCACGGCGGTGGGTAATCCTGCACGGATCATCCGTCCCGATACACCGCGCGACGGGGGCGACGCCAAGCCGCAGGGCGATACACGCAAGCCGGAATTCTCCGCCTATGGCATCACGCCCAACGCCGACGATCCCGTCTCGCTCGCCATCCACGGACTGATTGAAAACGCCACCGACCAGTCGCACAAGATCGACGTGATGGTGGCGGCGCTCAACCAGCTTGGCGCCCATCTCGAGGCGCTCGGTGCAAGCAAGATCGACACCGCCGAATTGCGCAAGCTAGGCAAGGAAATTCAGGATATGTGACGCGCGACTTGGCGGCGTCGGCATCGTCCGAAACAAAACGAAAACGGCCCGTCGTCAGCGCGGGCCGTTTTGCGTCCGGAGGCTATCGGACTCAGGTGCCTTGTGTAACGGACGGCGCGAGATCGATGGCGCGCAGACCGTGCGCGTCCCATTGCAGATACCCGCCGCGCGGGGGATCGACGTCGAACTCCCAGTCGGGCAGTACCCAACGCACGCGACGCCCATCGGCATGTCTTGCCGGGCGATGCGTGTGCCCATGTACGAGAGTGCGCTCACCGGCGGCGTCCAGCAGGGCGGCAACGGCGTTCGCGTTGGCATCGGCATAAACCCGGCGATGCGCGCCCTTGGCAGCGCTGATTCGACGAACGCGGTTGGCGATGGCCATGCGTAATCGCAGCGGAAGTGCCAGGAAAAACGCCTTGCCGGGCGGCGAATGGGCGACGCGGCGAAAGCGCTGATAGCTGACGTCTTCGGTACATAACTGGTCGCCGTGACTGAGCACCAGTGCTTGCCCGAGAAACGAGAAAACGCATGGGTCGTTGAGCATGACGGCACCTGCCGCGCGCGCGAAGCGTTCGCCGAGCAGGAAGTCGCGATTGCCGCGCATCACGGCGATGGGCACGCCGCTCACCGACAGTTCGGCCATGGCCGCCGTCATGCGCCGGGCAAATGCGCCGAGGGGCTCGGTGGTGGCAGCGGTGGGCGAGTCGGCGTCGGTATTCGCACTGGCCGGCGCATCGACATCGAGCATGTCGTCGCCAATCCAGTATTCGAACAGGTCGCCAAGGATGAACAGGATGGACGCCTCACGCGCGGGGCCGCGCAGGAAGTCCTCGAAGACTTGCACCGTACGCGGCAGCGCCGGCGACAGGTGAAGATCGGAAATGAAAAGCGCGGGCCCGTCGCCCCGTGGTGTCACAGGGCATTGCGGGCACCGCGCAGTCGATACCGGCATCGAATATCGCAGTGGACGGTGACGGCGCTTACGCGACGATCACGGCCTTTTCGATGATGACGTCGTCGACCGGCACGTCCTGGTGGAAGCCCTTCGAGCCGGTCTTCACGCCCTTGATCTGGTCGACGATTTCCTGGCCTTCGACGACCTTGCCGAACACGGCGTAGCCCCAGCCTTGCTGCGTCGGTGCGCTGTGGTTCAGGAAATCGTTGTCGCTCACGTTGATAAAGAACTGTGCCGTGGCCGAGTGCGGATCGTTCGTGCGCGCCATGGCCAGGGTGTACTTGTTGTTCTTCAGGCCGTTGTTGGCCTCGTTCTCGATCGGTGCTTCGGTCGGCTTTTGCTTCATGCCGGGTTCAAAGCCGCCGCCCTGAATCATGAAGCCGTTGATGACGCGGTGGAAAACGGTGTTGTCGTAGAAGCCGTTCTTGACGTAATTCAGGAAGTTCTCGACCGTCTTCGGTGCCTTGTCTGCGTCGAGTTCGATACGAATGACGCCGTGATTGGTGTGCAGTTCAACCATGATGCTTTCCTTCTGATGAAAGGGTTCCGATGGGCCGGAGGATTTCAGCGCTTGACGACGCTGGCCGATTCGATCACGACCGGCGTGACCGGTACGTCCTGGTACATGCCCTTGCGGGTCGTGGCAACGCCCTTGATCTTCTCGACCGTATCCATGCCGGACACCACCTTACCGAATACCGTGTAGCCGTAGCCGTCCGGGCTGGGGTAATCCAGTGACGCATTATCCTTCACATTGATGAAGAATTGCGCGGTCGCGGAGTTCGGGTTCGATGTCCGTGCCATGGCAATGGCGCCCGTCACGTTCTTCAGACCGTTTTGCGATTCGCTGGGAATCGGTGCGCGCGTGGTCTTTTCGTTCATCTCGGGCGTGAAACCGCCGCCCTGAATCATGAAATTGCCAATGACACGGTGGAAGATCGTGCCGTTGTAAAAGCCACTATTGACGTATTGCAGAAAGTTCTCGACCGTCTTCGGGGCGGCCTTCGGGTTGAGTTCGACCACGAAGTTGCCGGCCGACGTCTTGAACTGCACCTGCGGCTGGATGGTCTGTGCGAGCGCGGACAGGCTCGTGCCCGACAGGGCGGCCGCAGCGATCACGCTGCCGAGCAGCGCACGACGCAGGCGATTCGGAAAGGACATGCGTGTCTCCGTATGCAATGGGAATTCGGTGCTAAGGAAGGCGCTAAGCGTCTTAGTTACCTGACTTGCCGACATTCTTGAGCGACGCATCGTCGCTGGCCTTGGCCGGCGACGGCGTCTGGCTCACGGGCGCGGCGCGTTGCGGGGCAAGCATGTTCGACAGGATTTTCTCGCGGTTCGACACGCGTGCCGTCGGCGAGAGCTTGAGTGCTTTCTGATACGCCTGTTGGGCCAGCTTGGCGTACACGTCGCCAAGGTTCGAGTAGGCGACGGCGAAACTCGGATTGTTGCGAATCGCATTCTCGAGCGCGGCGCGTGCCTTGTCGTACTCTCCGGCCTGCGCGTACAGCGCCGCGAGGTTGTTGTACGGCTCGGGCAGTTCCGGGAAGTCTTGCGTGAGCGCGGTGAAGGCGTCGATGGCTTCCGCATTACGGCCCATTTCCATGAGCACGCGTCCGCGTGTGAAGCGCACCTGCGCGTCGCGCGGATATTGCTTGAGATGGGCGTCGATCTTCGTCAGCGCGTCGCTGAACTTGCCGGCCTCGACCAGTTTGTTGATGGCCGATTCGCTGGCTTGCTGAGGCGTTTGCAACTGGGCGGGCGGCGGCGGATCGATAATGGCCTGTGCACCGGCGGGCAGCGCAAACAACGTGCCCGCGAGGCCAAGGGTGGCGCCCGCGAGCGCCAGCGCACGGGCGCTGCGTGTGGCAGCGGCGACCGGGCGAAGTCGGGAGACAAGGCGCGTTGCGGGGGACAAAAGTGACCGGCTTCGTTGCGTCATAGTGGGTGCTTGGGATACCTGAGAGGTGCGCAAGAGATGCTATACTCGGCCGCATTCTAACAAAACACCTGCGCCCGGCCCGCGCCATTTCTCGTAGTGGCGGTGGATGCGGTTCGCAGGTTCGTTTTTTCTACCGCACGGCGCGCAGCCCGCCTCGCGATGTTGCTCTCGTCACAAAGTCCGTGACGTCCTTGAGAACATCGTCGCAGCGTCCGGCGCTGTTGCCGCCCGGTCAAGCGCTTATCTATGGATTCACTCCGTGTCTACAACTCGCTAGCGCGAGACAAACAGCCGTTCGTACCCCTCGTTCCCGGCGAAGTCCGCATGTATGTCTGCGGTATGACGGTGTATGACTACTGTCACATCGGGCATGCGCGCGTGATGGTGGTTTTCGACATGGTGCAGCGTTGGCTGCGTACGCTTGGGTACCAGGTGACCTACGTGCGCAACATTACCGATATCGACGACAAGATCATCAAGCGCGCCGTCGAGAACGGCGAGACGATGCGCGAGCTGACGACGCGTTTCATCGCGGCAATGCACGAGGATGCCGACGCACTCGGCGTGCAGCGCCCCGATCACGAGCCGCGCGCGACCGACTTCATTCCGCAGATGGTCGACATGATCGGCACGTTGCAACGCAACGGTTACGCCTATCAGGCAGACGACGGCGACGTGAACTACGCTGTGCGCAAGTTCTCCGGTTACGGCCAGCTCTCGGGCAAGTCCATCGAGGATTTGCGCGCCGGCGAGCGCGTTGCCGCCAATACCGCGAAGCAGGACCCGCTCGATTTCGTGTTGTGGAAGCGCGCCAAAGAGACCGAGCCTGAGGAATCGAAGTGGGCCTCGCCCTGGGGCGCAGGCCGTCCGGGCTGGCATATCGAGTGCTCGGCGATGAGCTGCCAGTTGCTCGGGAATCACTTCGATATTCACGGCGGCGGGGCCGACCTGCAATTTCCTCATCACGAGAACGAGATTGCGCAAAGCGAAGGCGCCACGGGCGAGACGTTCGTGAATTACTGGATGCACAACGGCTTCGTGCGCGTGGACAACGAGAAGATGTCCAAGTCGCTCGGCAACTTCTTCACGATTCGTGAAGTGCTGGCGAAGTTCGATGCGGAAGTTGTGCGCTTTTTCATTTTGCGTGCCCAATACCGCAGCCCGCTCAACTACAGCGATGCGCATCTGGATGACGCGCGCGGCGGTCTCACACGCCTGTACACGGCGCTCAAGGACGCGGTGGGCGATGGTGCGCCGCTCGACTGGAACGAACCGTACGCGCAGCGCTTTGCTGCCGCAATGAACGACGACTTCAATACGCCGGTGGCGATTGCCGTGTTGTTCGAACTCGCCGGTGAGATCAACAAGCAGCGCGATCCGGTGCTCGTGCGCCAGTTGCAGGGGCTTGCCGGGACGCTTGGCTTGCTCGGGCGCGATCCGCAATCGTTCCTGCAAGGGGCGATGGGGGGCGACGAGGGGGGCGATAGCGACGCATTGCGTATCTCTGTCGAAGCGCGCATCGAGGCGCGTGCCCAAGCCAAGCGCGAACGCAATTTCGCCGAGGCCGATCGCATTCGTGCCGAACTGTTGGCCGAAGGTATCGTGCTGGAAGACCGTCCCGGAGGCGCCACCGAATGGCGTCGTGCCTGAGCGCGGCGCATCGAGGCAAATCTCATGGTGACTCGTAAATCCGCGGCCGCTAAGGTTGCGACCCAATCCGCTGCGGCGAAGACGGTGCAGAAGGCGGCGAAACCCGCCAAATCGGCGACGCCGGCAGGCGAAGGGGCTCGCCGGGCGCCGGTCAAGGCGACCGGCGCCAGGACGACTGCCGTCAAGGCCGGTGGCAAGACCGGCGCCGCCAAGACGGCGGAAAAAACGGTGAAGGCCGGGGCCGCTCGCAAGGTCGCGCCGACAGCGGCGTCGAAGGTGGCGCAAAAGGCTGCGCAGAAAGCGGCGCCGAAGACCGGGGCGAAGGTCGCGCGCAAGGCGCCGGCGAAGGCGAAGGCCGCTTCGCCCTCCACGTCCTCCACGACCGCCAAGTCGGCGACCTCGGCCGCTGCGACCTCGCGTCGCCTCATCGCCAAGCGCGACGGCGAGACGCGTATCGTCACGCCGGAGATCGAGCGCATCGATCACGAGATCGTCGAGCAGGTCGTGACCGGTGTTGTGCCGTTGCCGGTGGCGGCGGGGGCAACGCGCCCCGGCTTCTGGGACCAGGCCTGTGCCGATCTGATGAAGCGCGATCGTATTCTCAAGAAGCTGATTCCGCAGTTCGGCCCGGCACATCTGACCGGCCGCGGCGAACCGTTCGTCACGCTCGCGCGATCGATCGTTGGTCAGCAAATCTCCGTGAAAGCGGCGCAGGCCGTGTGGGACCGGGTGGTCGCCATCTGTCCGAAGCTCACGCCGGCACAGTTCATCAAGGCCGGGCATGACGCGCTCGCCGGTTGCGGGCTCTCGCGCCGCAAGGCCGAGTACATTCTCGATCTGGCTACGCACTTCAAATCGGGGGCGCTCCACGTCGACGCCTGGGCAAGCATGGACGACGAGGCCGTTATCGCCGAGTTGACCGGCATTCGCGGCATCGGTCGCTGGACGGCCGAAATGTTCCTGATGTTCAACCTGATGCGCCCCGACGTACTGCCGCTCGACGACGTCGGGCTGATCAACGCCATCAGCGTCAACTATTTCAGCGGCGAGCCCGTCACGCGCAGTGAAGCGCGGGAAGTGGCCGCCAATTGGGAGCCCTGGCGCTCCGTCGCCACCTGGTACATGTGGCGCAGTCTCGAACCGGTGCCGGTGGAATACTGATTGTTCCGCCGAGGACGTATAATCCGCGTCCAATCCGTCTCATCCAGTAATTATTGACGGCTATTGCGGGTCGGGTGGCAATGAAAGTTGTCTATCTCGACCGGGTAGACGTTGCCGGCGGTACAATACGCTGCCGCATTTCCGGGGAAACCGGATGAAGAACACCTTTTTGGATTTTGAACAGCCGATCGCCGAACTCGAAGCGAAGATTGAAGAGCTGCGCTTCGTGCAGGACGATTCAGCCGTCGACATTTCCGAAGAGATCGAGCGCCTCTCGAAGAAGAGCCAGCAGCTCACCAAGGACATCTACACGAACCTGTCTCCTTGGCAGGTTTCGCAAATTTCGCGTCATCCGCAGCGTCCCTACACGCTCGACTATGTTCGCGACATCTTTACCGACTTCCACGAGTTGCACGGCGATCGCAACTTCTCGGACGATCACGCCATCGTGGGTGGCATGGCCCGTTTCAATGGTCAGGCCTGCATGGTGATTGGTCACCAGAAGGGTCGCGACACGAAGGAACGCGCGCTGCGCAACTTCGGCATGCCGCGCCCCGAGGGGTATCGCAAGGCCATGCGCCTGATGAAGCTTGCCGAGAAATTCGGTTTGCCCGTCTTCACGTTCGTCGACACGCCAGGCGCGTATCCGGGGATCGACGCCGAAGAGCGTGGTCAGTCGGAAGCCATCGGTCACAACCTGTACGTGATGGCCGAACTCAAGACGCCGATTATCACCACGATCATCGGTGAAGGCGGTTCGGGCGGTGCGCTGGCGGTTGCCGTGGCCGATACGGTCATGATGCTGCAGTTCTCGACGTACTCGGTGATTTCGCCGGAAGGCTGCGCGTCGATTCTGTGGAAGAGTGCCGCGAAGGCGCCCGAAGCTGCCGAAGCGCTCGGTCTGACGGCGCATCGCCTGAAGGCGCTGGGCTTGATCGACAAGATCGTCAACGAGCCGTTGGGCGGTGCGCATCGCGACCCGCTCGGCATGGCCGGCATGCTCAAGCGTGCGCTGGCCGACTCGCTGCGCCAGTTCCAGGGCATCAGCCACAAGGAGCTGCTCGAACGCCGCTTCGAGCGCCTGATGAGCTATGGCAAATTCAAGGAAGCCGGCGCGAAGTAATGCGTCCGTTATCGCGTCATCGCCCGTTGTGGCGATGACGCCGAATCCGATGCCTCATCACGATTCTTCTGCTGCCGCGCTCGCATCTGCCCGATGCGACGCGGCAGTTGCACATGTGGACGTCGCTTTGCGTCTGGCGCTGGCGGCGCACGTCACAGACGTCGGCCCCGGCAATGCATCGGCACTGGCTCCCTTTGCCCTCGCACTGAGCGGCGGGCTCGATTCGATGGTGCTGCTCGATGCGCTGGCGCACTGGGTTCAGACGCGTCGCGAAGCGGGTGAGCCGGTCGCGCAGCCGTTGGCCATCCACATTCATCACGGATTGTCCGAACGCGCTGACGAGTGGCTTGTCGTATGCGAGCGCGAGGCCCGTTTGCGTGGCTTCGTCTTCGAAGCGCAGCGAGTGAATGTGCCGCGCGACGCGCGTCAGGGTGTCGAGGGCGCGGCACGCGCCGCACGCTACGAAGCGCTCGCCGCAATGTGCAGCGCGCATGGCGTGAGATGGCTGCTGACCGCGCCTTGCGCTTGAATTCGAACGCCAACGCGGGCTCGCCTCAGTAGGCTTGCCCGTTGATGCTGCGCGGCTGCGGCCGGAACGCGTCGCTCAGCACATCGTGCGAAGCGTCGTAGTACGCCGAGTCGATATCGAGCATGCCGAGCATGGTGTGTTCGATCTGGTCTGTCTGGTACGGCCGCGATTCGAGCGTTGCGCGTGTTTGCGAATCGATCGTGTCTTTTGTCCAGACGAGCATGGGAATCTCATAGCCCGACGCATCGGCGACAGATTGCCCCGTGTGATTGCGCGTGTGGCCGACTTCCTGCGCATGATCGGCACTGAACAGCAGACTGGCGTCGGTCGATGCCGTCGCCGACATCGTTTTGCGAATCAGATTGGCGACCACGTAATCGTTGTACGCAATGGCGTTGTCGTACTCGTTGCGCAAACGTCGCACCCACAGCGAGCGCCCTTGTGCCTCCAGATCGGCCATCACGGTATCGTCGGTGTTGTCGAAGCGCGCGAACTCCTCCGGGTAGCGCATATCGTAGGTCGGGTGCGCCCCCAGCAAATGTACGATGATGAGCTTGCGAGGTGCGTCGCTCGCGAGCGCGGCATCGAAGGGCGGCAGCAGATTGCCGTCGAAATTGTTCTCGCCGCGCCCGAACCCCTTGTTGATGAATACCCGCTCGTCGGCGCGATTGGCGACCAGTCCGAGCCAGCCGTCGTTAGGCACCTGATTCGAGATCCAATAGGTGCGATATCCGGCTTCCCGGGCAAGCATGATGAGATCGGGCTGACGCATCCAGCCCTCGGGATCTTCGAGGCTCGCCGGCGTGAGCATCTTCATGAGTGAAGCCATCGTTGCCGGCGCGGACGACACCACGTCGCGGAACACAGTGAGGTCGTTGCGCATCGAGTTGAGCATGGGCGTGGTGTTGCGCGCATAGCCATAGAGCGACATGTTGTTGCGGTTCAGGCTCTCGCCGATCACCCATACGACAGTCTTGCGCTCAGGCCCGAGATACTGCACGCGCCAGTCCGCGCGCTGGGCCATGTTTTGCTCGAGTTCTCGTTGCAGCTTGCCGGCGTGAGCCAACTGCCCCTGATAGTCGAGATAGCGAATGGGCCAGTAGAGCAGTGGGTTCTCTTTGGCCATGGTCGGATTCAGATGCAGTGCGAGAAAGCCCGTGAGCAAGCTGACAACGGCGATCTTGCCGCTGCGGCGCAGCAACGGCGGAGAACTCGCGGCCTCGGTTCTCGACAGTCGGTGCTCCAGCACGACAACGGCCGACATCAGTATCGCGAAGACGGTGCTCGCCTCGGCGATGTCGCGCCAGTGGTGACGGAAGAACTCGCCGGCTTCCGATGGGTTGGTGTTGAACACCGCTTGTAACACCAACAGATGGTTCGGACGCAGACCAAAGTAATCGCGCAAGAATCCCTTGGTCGCGGCGTCGAGAAAGAAGATGGCGATGACGCCGAGCGTGGTGACGCTCAGCCACACCGCCCGTGCGCGCAGCAACAGGCATAGACCTGCGAGTCCGGGCAGTGCAGTTACCATGAGCGCCGCACTCTTGCCGTATTCGCTGGCGCCGAGCATGCCAAACGCCCAGAACAGGGTGAGTCCGCCCAGTCCGAGACAAAGGCGGTAAAGCAGTGATTTCAAGATCGTGTCCCCCAAAACTTCGCGCGCGTCGTGGCGTGTCTGTCGATGACCGGCAGATCGGTTCGGCCGGCGTCGGAATTCGACCAAAGATTGGGGATTTGGTGTCATGCGTCCGAAGATCTTCGGACGAATTGTTCAGTATTCGGGAACGATCGTCTCGCCCAGTGGCCTGCCGTGGGGCGATGGCAGGCAACAGGCTTCGTGGCGCCTGGCAGTTAGTTCAGTTCAGTGCAGACGTGCGCCGTTGGGGACGGCGCGTTCCACTCCCGCGAGCACGATCGCGCCAGAGGCGTCGGCAAAGCCGGTCACCAACACTTCCGAGGCAACGCCGGCAATGCGTTTGGGGGCGAAATTGCAAACGCACAGCACTTGTCTGCCGACAAGCGCCTCCGGAGTGTAGTGCACGGTGATCTGTGCGCTGGAGGTTTTCACGCCCAATGCCCCCAGATCGACTTCCAGCACATAAGCGGGCTTCTTCGCTTTCTCATTGACGCGGGCCGCCACAATCGTCCCCACGCGTAAATCGATTTTCTCGAAGTCCTGCCACTCGATGGTCTCGGCCATATCCGGTTCCTTTGTCCTTGTCGACGGATGAATAGGCGCAAAGCGTAGCCGGTTGTCGCCGCATCCGGCTTGTGAATTTCGGCAGACGGCGGCCGGCTCGTACAGTACGAGGGGGCTGCCGGATCAGTCGCACCCGGTGTGCTCGCGGCGCCAGACCGCAGGCGTTTGACCGTATTGCCGGCGAAAGGCGTGGGTGAGGGCGCTCTGGTCGTTGAAACCAACGTCGAGCGCGATGTCGGCGAGCGTCGCGTCGCTCTGCGTGAGCAGCGACGCCGCGCGCGCGAGCCGGAGGCGCATCAGATGCCGGTGAGGTGTCTCTCCGGTCATCGCAACGAAGCAATCGTGAAAGTGCCGCACGCTCATGCCGGCGTCCTGTGCCAGCGTCGCCGTGTCAAGCGGCGTGGACAGTTCGGCTTGCAGCCGCGCGTCGATACGCGCCAGATCCAGCCGCACCGAACGCAACGCGGGGCGCGTCGGTGCCAGCCTTGCCGTAAGGGCGTTGAGCCACTCGCGAACGACCGGATCGTTGCCGCTCAGCGGGAGTCCGTCTCGCGCATTCGCACTGACTCGCCGGACCAGCGCCAGCAGCTTGGTATCAAGCGCGAAAAACGCCTCGTGTGCGAACGCTCGTTCGGTGCCGGTCTTGGCGGCAAGGTGTGAGGGCACGTCGAGCACGACCTGCCGATTCGGACCGTCTCCCCGATAGTCGTGCCGCACTCCCGCCGGAATCACCACGCCGTTGCGTGCCCCAACGCGGCCAAACTGCATGGCATGGCCATCCAGCGAAATCGACATGCGCCCCGATAGCCCGATCACGACCTGATGAAAGTCGTGCGTGTCGGTGCTGTCGGTCGGACGGTACTCGCGCAGTTCGAGAATCGGGGCAGACATGATCGGGTGACGGCAAACGCTCGGGAATCAGACGTTAGCACCGTTCTGGGGAATAAGGCGCGGAAGGTGCATGACTTCAGGTTATGAAAAAACGCGCAAAGCAATCCCGGATTCATTGGTTCGGGCGCGCGGAGCGGATCGCTACACTGGTTCTCCAGTGGCCGGGACTGCTCCGGCCGGCACCGCGCGAACCGCTTGCCGGACGGGAGCGGGCCCGGTGCGCTTCAATTTCTCAGGGCCAGCGTAGCAGCACGCGTGCGGCCCCTCTTTGGCAGGGAAGTATGATATACGCCGTCACGATCTCGGGCAGCCCGTCGGCCGCCTCGCGCAGCGCCCGGTTGCTGCGTTTTGTCGAAACTGAACTGGCTGCGGCCGGCATCGCGGTGCGTCGCATCGATATTCGCGCGCTCTCGCCCGCAGCGTTGCTCGCCGCCGACACGTCGCACGACGACCTTCGCCATGCGCTCGCGCAAGTCGCCGGTGCGCAGGCCGTGGTGGTTGCGACACCCGTATACAAGGCTGCCTACAGTGGCCTGCTCAAAGCCTTCCTCGATGTGCTCCCGCAAGACGGACTGGCCGACAAGCTGGTCGCGCCGTTTGCCACGGGCGGTAGTCCCGCGCACTTGCTCGCGCTCGATTACGCACTCAAGCCGGTGCTTTCCGCACTCGGGGCGCAACATATTTTGCGTGGCGTGTTTGCCGTCGACCAGCAGGTGCCGAAGGAAGATGGCGCCACGCTCGATGCGCCGATTGCCCAACGTCTGGGTACCACGGTCGATCAGCTTTCGCAGTGGCTGCATGAACGCGAAGTGATTCGTCAGTGGCCGGCCACCGCTGCTACCGCTGCCGCAGCGGCGCGCTCCGCTGCGGCCCGGGCAACGCTCGCCGCCTGATCCCCGGAGCTCACATGCAAGTCTTCTGGTTCATTCCGACACACGGCGATACACGCTATCTGGGAACGTCCGACGGCGGACGCGTATTTGATTTCGATTACGCGCGGCAGATCGCCAGCGCCGTGGATTCGCTGGGCTACGAGGGGGTTTTGCTGCCCACCGGGCGCTCTTGCGAAGACGCCTGGGTGACGGCATCGAGCCTCATCGGTGCCACCCGGAATCTGAAATTTCTCGTCGCCGTTCGTCCGGGAATCGCTTCGCCCGCGCTGACGGCACGCATGGCTTCGACGTTCGATCGCCTATCGGGGGGCAGGTTGTTGATCAACGTTGTCACAGGCGGCGATGCGGGCGAACTGGAAGGCGACGGCTTCTTTGCCGATCATGCCGAGCGCTACGCCGTGACCGACGAATTTCTGCGCATCTGGCGTTCGCTGTTCGAGAAATCGCACCATGGTGAGAGCGTCGATTTCGAAGGCAAACATCTGCGGGCGAAGGGGGCGAAACTGTTTTTCCCGCCGGTGCAAACGCCGTATCCGCCGCTTTATTTCGGCGGCTCGTCGGAGGTGGCGCGCCAGATCGCCGCCGAGCAACTCGACGTCTATCTGACTTGGGGCGAACCGCTTGCCGACGTGGCCGAGAAGATTGCCGACGTGCGTGCGCGCGCCGCCAAACTCGGACGCACGTTGCGCTTCGGCCTGCGTTTGCATGTGATCGTGCGGGAGACGGAAGACGAAGCGTGGCGCGCGGCCGATGCCCTCATCAGCAAGCTCGACGACGAAACCATTGCGCGCGTGCAGACGCAGTTCGCCAAGATGGACTCGGAAGGCCAGCGGCGCATGGCGGCGCTGCACGGCGGGCGTCGCGACAAGCTCGTGATCGCCCCCAATCTGTGGGCGGGCGTGGGGCTCGTGCGCGGCGGCGCAGGCACGGCGCTCGTGGGCGATGGACCGACGGTGGCGCAGCGTTTGCGTGAGTACGCCGATCTGGGCATCGACACCTTCATTCTGTCGGGCTATCCGCACCTCGAAGAGGCCTACCGTTTCGCCGAACTGGTGTTCCCGCATCTGCCTCGCAACGTGCGCGAGCGGCTGGGCAATGTCTCGCTCTCGGGGCCGATCGGCGAGGTCATGGCCAACAACCTCGTGCCAAGGGCGTCACAAAGCTGAACGCTATACGGCATCGAACCCGTCTCACCACGATTTGAAGAGAAGCGGGGCCGTAGGGCCTCGGGGAGAAATTCGCATGACGCAAACCACCTTGCAAACGACCGCGACCGACGCCACAGCCACGATCCCCGTTGTCAGTGGCGGTGGCACGCTGCAACGCTATTGGCGCACGGCAGCGAGACGGCTTGCCCCGTGGGCGGTGCCTATCGTGCTGGTCGCGCTCTGGCAGTTGGCCGCGCAGGAGGGCTGGCTGTCGACGCGGGTATTGCCCGCGCCGTCAGCCGTGGTCGACGCCGCCTGGCAACTTGCTGTCAGCGGTCAGATCTGGCGCGACATTGGCGTGTCGACCGGCCGCGCAGTGATCGGCTTTCTGATCGGTGGCGGCCTCGGTCTGCTGCTGGGCATGTTGACCGGCTTGTCGCGAGTGGCGGAAACGGCGCTCGATTCCTCGTTTCAGATGCTGCGCAATATCCCGCATCTGGCGCTCATCCCGCTCGTGATCCTGTGGTTCGGCATTGACGAAAAGGCCAAGCTGTTTCTGGTGTCCATCGGCGTGTTTTTCCCGATGTACCTGAACACCTACGCGGGCATTCGTGCTGTCGACCCGGCGCTCGTCGAAATGGCGCGCAGTTACGGTCTGCGGGGCTGGGCCCTGTATCGCGACGTGATTCTGCCGGGCGCGCTGCCGTCGATTCTGGTGGGCGTGCGCTTCTCGCTGGGCCTGATGTGGGTGACGCTGATCGTGGCGGAAACCATCTCGGCGCAATCGGGTATCGGCTATCTGACGATGAACGCCCGGGAGTTCCTCCAGACCGACATCGTGCTCGTGGGGATTCTGTTGTACGCGTTGCTGGGCAAGCTGGCCGACGTGCTGGCCAAAGAACTGGAATTTCGCTGGTTGCGTTGGCATCCGGCCTTTCAACGAGGAGCCGTCGCATGAGCGCACAACAATTGGCCCCGGTCGCGGGCGTCGACATTGAAGCCGAATGGAAGGCGGAGCAACGCGCCACGGGCCGCGTGCCGCTCGATCCGCAAGCCGACCCGTTCGGCACGCAACTGCCGCTCGGTAGGGGCATTACCGCCCACGCGGTATCGCGTACGGCGCAGGGGACGAATCTTAAAGTGGTGCCTCCTGCAAGTGAGGTGGAGGCTCCGGCATCGACGGGCGGCGGTCTGCGCATCGACGGCGTGGGCAAGCGCTACGGTACACGCTCGGTGCTCTCGGATTTTTCGCTGGCGATTCCGCGAGGTGGGTTTGCCGCCATCGTGGGGCGAAGCGGCTGCGGCAAGTCCACGCTGCTGCGGCTGATCGCGGGCCTTGAGACACCCGACGCGGGGCGTATTGCGCTCGACGGACACGCGCTCAGTGGCGCGTCCGGCGCGGTGTCCACCCGCATCATGTTCCAGGATGCGCGTCTGCTGCCGTGGCGCACGGTGCTGGAGAACGTCGCCCTCGGGCTGCCGAAATCGTCGCACGCCAAGGCCTTGGAAGTACTGGGCGAAGTCGGATTGGCCGAGCGCGCCAACGATTGGCCCAGCCAACTGTCGGGCGGTCAGCGCCAACGAGTAGCACTGGCACGCGCCCTGGTGCATCAACCCGATTTGCTATTGCTGGACGAACCGCTCGGCGCACTCGACGCACTTACGCGCATCGAGATGCACGCGCTGATCGAACGTCTGTGGCGTGCCCATGGCTTCACGGCATTGCTGGTCACGCACGATGTGCAGGAGGCGGTAGCGCTGGCCGATCGCGTAGTGCTCATCGAGCAGGGCCAGTTAGGTCTTGATCAACCGGTGTCGCTGGCGCGTCCACGCGCTCGCGGCAGTGTCGAGTTTGCCGGACTTGAGGCCCAGGTACTCGCGCGTGTGCTCCAAACCGAACCGTCGGCGAGCGCCCATGTTCCCGCCCCCGAGCCGCTGTGGCCGGCGGCGACGGTGCGCTGGGCAGTCTGACGTCATCCGTTCATTCGTTTTTCCGAAGTTTTTTCCGAACACAGGAGTTCATCATGGGTATCACTGCCATCAACGTCCGTAACCAGTTCAAAGGCCGCATTCGCGAAATCCTGCGCGGCCCGGTCTTGTCCGAAGTCGACGTCGAAACGCCGAGCGGCATCGTCACCTCGGTAATCACCACACGCTCGATCGACGAACTGCGTCTGGACGTCGGTTCGGAAGTCGTGGCCCTCGTCAAGGCCACCGAGGTCTCGCTCGCCAAGCTCTGACGCTGGCGGCCCGGCGCCTGATCGCGCTGCAAATTTCCGAGTTCTCGGGACCGCATCGGACGCGCGCGGGAGCGGCGTCCGATGCGGATGACGGGAAATTCCGATGCCGCTCTCGGACTGTGCCGCGAATGCACGCACTCGGCTGATATAATGATGGCTTCCAAATGTTGGCGACCCGCCTGCGCGAGACCCTCCGCCGCGGGCGTTTTTGTTTGTTGCCGACGCGATGCACCGAAGCCAAACCATGACCACTGTCCGCACCCGCTTTGCGCCTAGCCCGACCGGATTCATCCATCTGGGCAACATCCGTTCCGCTCTCTATCCGTGGGCCTTCGCGCGTCACAATCAAGGCACGTTCGTGCTGCGCATCGAAGACACCGATCTCGAGCGCTCGACCCCGGAAGCCGTGCAGGTCATTCTCGAAGGCATGGAATGGCTCGGCCTCGACTACGACGAAGGCCCGTTCTACCAGATGCAGCGCATGGATCGCTATCGCGAAGTGCTTGAGCAACTGAAGGACGCCGGTCACATCTATCCGTGCTACATGAGCGTGGAAGAACTCGACGCGTTGCGCGAACAGCAACGTGCGCGTGGCGAGAAGCCGCGTTACGACGGCCGCTGGCGTCCCGAGCCGGGCAAGGTGCTGCCCGAGCCGCCCGCTGGCGTGCAACCGGTGCTGCGCTTCAAGAACCCGCTCAGCGGCAGCGTGGTGTGGGAAGACGCTGTCAAGGGCCGTATCGAGATCTCGAACGAGGAACTCGACGATCTCGTGATCGCGCGTCCGGACGGCACCCCGACGTACAACTTCTGCGTTGTGGTCGATGACATCGATATGGACATCACGCATGTGATTCGCGGCGACGACCATGTGAACAACACGCCGCGTCAGATCAACATCTTCGAAGCGCTCGGCAAGCAGCCGCCGGTCTATGCGCACTTGCCCACGGTGCTCAACGACCAGGGCGAGAAGATGTCCAAGCGCAACGGTGCGATGAGTGTGGTCCAGTATCGCGAAGAGGGTTTCCTGCCGGAAGCCGTGGTGAACTATCTGGCGCGCCTGGGCTGGGCGCACGGCGACGCCGAAGTCTTCACGCGTGAGCAGTTCGTCGCGTGGTTCGATCTGGAACACCTGGGCAAGTCGCCGGCACAGCACAATCCCGAAAAGCTGCTGTGGCTGAACAACCAGTATCTGAAGCAAGCGGACAATGAGCGCCTGGCCGGGTTGACCGAGCCGTTCCTGCAAAAGGCGGGCGTGTCGATCGAGGGGGGAGCGTCGCTCGCGGGGGTGGTTGGGCTGTTCAAAGACCGTGCGAACACGATTAAGGACATCGCGCAAAGCGCCGAAATGTTCTACCGCAAGCCCGTGCCGTCGGACGCTGATCTGACCCAGCACATGACGGATGCCGCACGCGCGGCGGTGAAGGATCTGGCCGCCGCACTGGCTGCGCTGCCCGAGTGGAAGAAGGAGGCGATTTCGCCGGCCTTCAAGGCCACGCTCGCGCAGCATGGCATGAAGATGCCGCAACTCGCGATGCCGGTGCGTCTGCTCGTGGTTGGCACGACACACACGCCCGCTATCGACGCCGTGCTCGAACTGCTCGGCCGCGATACGGTGCTGGCGCGTCTGGGCGCGTGAAGCGTCACGCATGAGGCTTTCCGGGGTTGCCAGTGGCGGCGGCCGGAAACAAAAAACCCCGGGATGCCTGAGCATCGCCGGGGTTTTTTTTACAGGGGCCGCCATGCCCCCTGTCAGGGCTTACGACTGCGCGCCGTCCTGTGCTGCAACGGCGCTGGCGCGTGCCGACGGGGCCGGACGCTTGGCGCGCGAATAGCCTTCGAGCAGCTTGACCATCTGTGCGTAGATCTTTGGGTTGCCCGCCAGGATTTCGCCTTCGAACAGGAAATCCGATTCACCGGTGTAATTGCCCACGAGACCACCGGCTTCGGTGATCAGCAGGCTGCCTGCGGCCATGTCCCACGGATTCAGACCTTGCTCGAAGAAGCCGTCCATGCGGCCGGCGGCGACGTTCGCCAGATCGAGTGCCGCAGCGCCCGGACGGCGGATGCCGGCGCAATGCTCGGTCATCGTGCCGAACATCTTCAGGTAGTTCTCAACGCCTTGCAGGTCGCGGAACGGGAAGCCGGTGCCGATCAGGCCGTCGGCCAGACGATCGCGGCGCGACACGCGAATACGCTTGCCGTCGAGGAACGCACCACGGCCACGCGAGGCGGTAAAGAGTTCGTTGCGGGTCGGATCGTAAATTACGGCTTGCGAGACGATGCCCTTGTGCGCGAGAGCGATCGACGTGCAGTAGTAGGGCAGGCCGTGAATGAAGTTGGTGGTGCCGTCGAGCGGATCGATGATCCACTGGTATTCCGAACCCGACTTGCCGTGCTCTTCGCCCGATTCTTCGGCGAGGATGGCGTGGTCCGGATACGCTTGCAGGAGGGTTTCGATGATCGCTTGCTCGGCCGCTTTGTCCACTTCCGTCACGAAGTCGTTGTGCTGCTTCTTGCTGACCTTGACAGTGTCGATGTCGAGAGAAGCGCGGCTGATGATGTTGCCGGCGCGGCGCGCGGCCTTCACCGCGATATTGAGCATGGGATGCTGCATGACAGATTCCTGTTAAGGCCATCGCCGACGGTACGCGCGACCCCTTCTGGGCCGGCCGGCAGGCGTGGCAGACAAAGCGAACAAATTGAGCAAGAGCGATGCCCCGCAAGCGCCGCGCACAGGGTGGCGGCTCGTTTGCGGAGACGAAAACGCGTATTTTAGCAAAAACCCGGCCCGTGCGCTGCGTCGTCTTTATCTTCTGACCCTTTTTCGGTCGAGGCGCTGTTCGAGGTGGCGGACCGGCACGACGCCACGCAGCGCTCGCAATTCAGGGCAAAATAGCGACGTTCGCCGCTTGCCGCCTGCCGATGCATTACCTTTCGGGGGGGCTGCGGTGCTGCCCACTGCCGCTCGACTCTCATCGCCGCTGTCTCATGCCCCAATCGTCCCAATCTGCTGCTACTCCCACGTCAACGCTGTTCGATCAAGTGCGTTTCGTGCTCAACGAGACGAGCCACCCCGGCAACGTCGGGTCGGCGGCGCGCGCGATCAAGACGATGGGCTTCGGCCAGTTGGTGCTGGCGGCGCCGCGTGCGGGCGCGGATGTCCTGCGCGATCCGGAGGCCGTGGCGCTCGCGAGCGGTGCAGACGACGTGCTGGCAAACGCGCGTGTCGTGCCCGATCTTGATACGGCGTTGCAGGGCGTGAGCTGGGCAGTTGCGCTTTCGGCGCGCTCGCGCGAATACGGCCCGCCCAATGCCGAGCCGCGTGAGAGTGCGGCAATGGCCGTGCAGCACGCGGGGCAGGGCGAGGCGGTGGCGTTTGTGTTCGGCAGCGAGCGTACGGGCCTGTCGAATGCCGATGTTGAGCGTTGCAACGCCCTCGTTCATATTCCGGCCAACCCGGTGTATAGCTCGCTCAATCTGTCGCAGGCGGTGCAGTTGATCGCCTACGAGCTGCGGATGGCGTGTCTGATGCGCGAGCGTGGTGAGGCGCCTGTTTCCATCGCGGCCTCGGCTGCGCTGGCATCGCAACCGTCGGCGCTGGATACCCTGGATACCCAGGCCCACGAGGCGCTCGCGACACGTGACGACGTCGAAGGCATGCTCTTGCACCTGGAGCGCGCGCTTGTCGACCTCGATTTCCTTGATCCCGATAATCCGAAGAAGCTGATGACGCGTCTGCGCCGGCTGTTCGCGAAGAGTCATCTGGAGCGCGAGGAAGTCAACATTCTGCGCGGTATCGCGAAACACATTCTCGAGCGCAAGATTCGGCGGTGAAGCCATGTGCTCTCGTGTCGTCCGCCCGCGTCGGTCGACACGCTTCCCGATAATTACGCAACGATCCGCCCCAAGACGGCCGGACGCACACGACAGGATCGACAGGCTCATGTTTACCCATCTTCGCGAAGACATTGCCGCCATTCGGCAAAAGGACCCCGCAGCCCGCAGCAACTGGGAAGTCTTCACCTGCTATCCCGGCTTGCATGCAGTGATGCTGCACCGTGTGGCGCACGGCTGCTGGACCGCCGGCTTCAAGTGGCTGGGCCGCTACGTTTCGCAATACGCCCGCTTTCTCACAGGCATTGAAATTCATCCCGGTGCCACGCTTGGCCG
Organism: Pandoraea apista; assembly: GCF_001465595.2. Classification (NCBI taxonomy): domain Bacteria; kingdom Pseudomonadati; phylum Pseudomonadota; class Betaproteobacteria; order Burkholderiales; family Burkholderiaceae; genus Pandoraea; species Pandoraea apista. Next base: position 2,354,031 of record NZ_CP013481.2, read on the forward strand.
GCGTGTTTTCATCGATCATGGCATGGGCGTTGTCATCGGCGAGACGGCAGTGGTTGGCGACGATTGCACGATTTATCAGGGTGTCACGCTGGGCGGTACGTCGTTGTCGCGTGGCGCGAAGCGTCACCCGACGCTGGAGTCGGGCGTGATCGTCGGGGCCGGGGCCAAGGTGCTCGGCGGCTTCACGGTGGGCGAGGGCGCGAAGATCGGCTCGAACGCGGTCGTGGTGAAGGCCGTTCCGGCGGGGGGCACGGCGGTGGGTAATCCTGCACGGATCATCCGTCCCGATACACCGCGCGACGGGGGCGACGCCAAGCCGCAGGGCGATACACGCAAGCCGGAATTCTCCGCCTATGGCATCACGCCCAACGCCGACGATCCCGTCTCGCTCGCCATCCACGGACTGATTGAAAACGCCACCGACCAGTCGCACAAGATCGACGTGATGGTGGCGGCGCTCAACCAGCTTGGCGCCCATCTCGAGGCGCTCGGTGCAAGCAAGATCGACACCGCCGAATTGCGCAAGCTAGGCAAGGAAATTCAGGATATGTGACGCGCGACTTGGCGGCGTCGGCATCGTCCGAAACAAAACGAAAACGGCCCGTCGTCAGCGCGGGCCGTTTTGCGTCCGGAGGCTATCGGACTCAGGTGCCTTGTGTAACGGACGGCGCGAGATCGATGGCGCGCAGACCGTGCGCGTCCCATTGCAGATACCCGCCGCGCGGGGGATCGACGTCGAACTCCCAGTCGGGCAGTACCCAACGCACGCGACGCCCATCGGCATGTCTTGCCGGGCGATGCGTGTGCCCATGTACGAGAGTGCGCTCACCGGCGGCGTCCAGCAGGGCGGCAACGGCGTTCGCGTTGGCATCGGCATAAACCCGGCGATGCGCGCCCTTGGCAGCGCTGATTCGACGAACGCGGTTGGCGATGGCCATGCGTAATCGCAGCGGAAGTGCCAGGAAAAACGCCTTGCCGGGCGGCGAATGGGCGACGCGGCGAAAGCGCTGATAGCTGACGTCTTCGGTACATAACTGGTCGCCGTGACTGAGCACCAGTGCTTGCCCGAGAAACGAGAAAACGCATGGGTCGTTGAGCATGACGGCACCTGCCGCGCGCGCGAAGCGTTCGCCGAGCAGGAAGTCGCGATTGCCGCGCATCACGGCGATGGGCACGCCGCTCACCGACAGTTCGGCCATGGCCGCCGTCATGCGCCGGGCAAATGCGCCGAGGGGCTCGGTGGTGGCAGCGGTGGGCGAGTCGGCGTCGGTATTCGCACTGGCCGGCGCATCGACATCGAGCATGTCGTCGCCAATCCAGTATTCGAACAGGTCGCCAAGGATGAACAGGATGGACGCCTCACGCGCGGGGCCGCGCAGGAAGTCCTCGAAGACTTGCACCGTACGCGGCAGCGCCGGCGACAGGTGAAGATCGGAAATGAAAAGCGCGGGCCCGTCGCCCCGTGGTGTCACAGGGCATTGCGGGCACCGCGCAGTCGATACCGGCATCGAATATCGCAGTGGACGGTGACGGCGCTTACGCGACGATCACGGCCTTTTCGATGATGACGTCGTCGACCGGCACGTCCTGGTGGAAGCCCTTCGAGCCGGTCTTCACGCCCTTGATCTGGTCGACGATTTCCTGGCCTTCGACGACCTTGCCGAACACGGCGTAGCCCCAGCCTTGCTGCGTCGGTGCGCTGTGGTTCAGGAAATCGTTGTCGCTCACGTTGATAAAGAACTGTGCCGTGGCCGAGTGCGGATCGTTCGTGCGCGCCATGGCCAGGGTGTACTTGTTGTTCTTCAGGCCGTTGTTGGCCTCGTTCTCGATCGGTGCTTCGGTCGGCTTTTGCTTCATGCCGGGTTCAAAGCCGCCGCCCTGAATCATGAAGCCGTTGATGACGCGGTGGAAAACGGTGTTGTCGTAGAAGCCGTTCTTGACGTAATTCAGGAAGTTCTCGACCGTCTTCGGTGCCTTGTCTGCGTCGAGTTCGATACGAATGACGCCGTGATTGGTGTGCAGTTCAACCATGATGCTTTCCTTCTGATGAAAGGGTTCCGATGGGCCGGAGGATTTCAGCGCTTGACGACGCTGGCCGATTCGATCACGACCGGCGTGACCGGTACGTCCTGGTACATGCCCTTGCGGGTCGTGGCAACGCCCTTGATCTTCTCGACCGTATCCATGCCGGACACCACCTTACCGAATACCGTGTAGCCGTAGCCGTCCGGGCTGGGGTAATCCAGTGACGCATTATCCTTCACATTGATGAAGAATTGCGCGGTCGCGGAGTTCGGGTTCGATGTCCGTGCCATGGCAATGGCGCCCGTCACGTTCTTCAGACCGTTTTGCGATTCGCTGGGAATCGGTGCGCGCGTGGTCTTTTCGTTCATCTCGGGCGTGAAACCGCCGCCCTGAATCATGAAATTGCCAATGACACGGTGGAAGATCGTGCCGTTGTAAAAGCCACTATTGACGTATTGCAGAAAGTTCTCGACCGTCTTCGGGGCGGCCTTCGGGTTGAGTTCGACCACGAAGTTGCCGGCCGACGTCTTGAACTGCACCTGCGGCTGGATGGTCTGTGCGAGCGCGGACAGGCTCGTGCCCGACAGGGCGGCCGCAGCGATCACGCTGCCGAGCAGCGCACGACGCAGGCGATTCGGAAAGGACATGCGTGTCTCCGTATGCAATGGGAATTCGGTGCTAAGGAAGGCGCTAAGCGTCTTAGTTACCTGACTTGCCGACATTCTTGAGCGACGCATCGTCGCTGGCCTTGGCCGGCGACGGCGTCTGGCTCACGGGCGCGGCGCGTTGCGGGGCAAGCATGTTCGACAGGATTTTCTCGCGGTTCGACACGCGTGCCGTCGGCGAGAGCTTGAGTGCTTTCTGATACGCCTGTTGGGCCAGCTTGGCGTACACGTCGCCAAGGTTCGAGTAGGCGACGGCGAAACTCGGATTGTTGCGAATCGCATTCTCGAGCGCGGCGCGTGCCTTGTCGTACTCTCCGGCCTGCGCGTACAGCGCCGCGAGGTTGTTGTACGGCTCGGGCAGTTCCGGGAAGTCTTGCGTGAGCGCGGTGAAGGCGTCGATGGCTTCCGCATTACGGCCCATTTCCATGAGCACGCGTCCGCGTGTGAAGCGCACCTGCGCGTCGCGCGGATATTGCTTGAGATGGGCGTCGATCTTCGTCAGCGCGTCGCTGAACTTGCCGGCCTCGACCAGTTTGTTGATGGCCGATTCGCTGGCTTGCTGAGGCGTTTGCAACTGGGCGGGCGGCGGCGGATCGATAATGGCCTGTGCACCGGCGGGCAGCGCAAACAACGTGCCCGCGAGGCCAAGGGTGGCGCCCGCGAGCGCCAGCGCACGGGCGCTGCGTGTGGCAGCGGCGACCGGGCGAAGTCGGGAGACAAGGCGCGTTGCGGGGGACAAAAGTGACCGGCTTCGTTGCGTCATAGTGGGTGCTTGGGATACCTGAGAGGTGCGCAAGAGATGCTATACTCGGCCGCATTCTAACAAAACACCTGCGCCCGGCCCGCGCCATTTCTCGTAGTGGCGGTGGATGCGGTTCGCAGGTTCGTTTTTTCTACCGCACGGCGCGCAGCCCGCCTCGCGATGTTGCTCTCGTCACAAAGTCCGTGACGTCCTTGAGAACATCGTCGCAGCGTCCGGCGCTGTTGCCGCCCGGTCAAGCGCTTATCTATGGATTCACTCCGTGTCTACAACTCGCTAGCGCGAGACAAACAGCCGTTCGTACCCCTCGTTCCCGGCGAAGTCCGCATGTATGTCTGCGGTATGACGGTGTATGACTACTGTCACATCGGGCATGCGCGCGTGATGGTGGTTTTCGACATGGTGCAGCGTTGGCTGCGTACGCTTGGGTACCAGGTGACCTACGTGCGCAACATTACCGATATCGACGACAAGATCATCAAGCGCGCCGTCGAGAACGGCGAGACGATGCGCGAGCTGACGACGCGTTTCATCGCGGCAATGCACGAGGATGCCGACGCACTCGGCGTGCAGCGCCCCGATCACGAGCCGCGCGCGACCGACTTCATTCCGCAGATGGTCGACATGATCGGCACGTTGCAACGCAACGGTTACGCCTATCAGGCAGACGACGGCGACGTGAACTACGCTGTGCGCAAGTTCTCCGGTTACGGCCAGCTCTCGGGCAAGTCCATCGAGGATTTGCGCGCCGGCGAGCGCGTTGCCGCCAATACCGCGAAGCAGGACCCGCTCGATTTCGTGTTGTGGAAGCGCGCCAAAGAGACCGAGCCTGAGGAATCGAAGTGGGCCTCGCCCTGGGGCGCAGGCCGTCCGGGCTGGCATATCGAGTGCTCGGCGATGAGCTGCCAGTTGCTCGGGAATCACTTCGATATTCACGGCGGCGGGGCCGACCTGCAATTTCCTCATCACGAGAACGAGATTGCGCAAAGCGAAGGCGCCACGGGCGAGACGTTCGTGAATTACTGGATGCACAACGGCTTCGTGCGCGTGGACAACGAGAAGATGTCCAAGTCGCTCGGCAACTTCTTCACGATTCGTGAAGTGCTGGCGAAGTTCGATGCGGAAGTTGTGCGCTTTTTCATTTTGCGTGCCCAATACCGCAGCCCGCTCAACTACAGCGATGCGCATCTGGATGACGCGCGCGGCGGTCTCACACGCCTGTACACGGCGCTCAAGGACGCGGTGGGCGATGGTGCGCCGCTCGACTGGAACGAACCGTACGCGCAGCGCTTTGCTGCCGCAATGAACGACGACTTCAATACGCCGGTGGCGATTGCCGTGTTGTTCGAACTCGCCGGTGAGATCAACAAGCAGCGCGATCCGGTGCTCGTGCGCCAGTTGCAGGGGCTTGCCGGGACGCTTGGCTTGCTCGGGCGCGATCCGCAATCGTTCCTGCAAGGGGCGATGGGGGGCGACGAGGGGGGCGATAGCGACGCATTGCGTATCTCTGTCGAAGCGCGCATCGAGGCGCGTGCCCAAGCCAAGCGCGAACGCAATTTCGCCGAGGCCGATCGCATTCGTGCCGAACTGTTGGCCGAAGGTATCGTGCTGGAAGACCGTCCCGGAGGCGCCACCGAATGGCGTCGTGCCTGAGCGCGGCGCATCGAGGCAAATCTCATGGTGACTCGTAAATCCGCGGCCGCTAAGGTTGCGACCCAATCCGCTGCGGCGAAGACGGTGCAGAAGGCGGCGAAACCCGCCAAATCGGCGACGCCGGCAGGCGAAGGGGCTCGCCGGGCGCCGGTCAAGGCGACCGGCGCCAGGACGACTGCCGTCAAGGCCGGTGGCAAGACCGGCGCCGCCAAGACGGCGGAAAAAACGGTGAAGGCCGGGGCCGCTCGCAAGGTCGCGCCGACAGCGGCGTCGAAGGTGGCGCAAAAGGCTGCGCAGAAAGCGGCGCCGAAGACCGGGGCGAAGGTCGCGCGCAAGGCGCCGGCGAAGGCGAAGGCCGCTTCGCCCTCCACGTCCTCCACGACCGCCAAGTCGGCGACCTCGGCCGCTGCGACCTCGCGTCGCCTCATCGCCAAGCGCGACGGCGAGACGCGTATCGTCACGCCGGAGATCGAGCGCATCGATCACGAGATCGTCGAGCAGGTCGTGACCGGTGTTGTGCCGTTGCCGGTGGCGGCGGGGGCAACGCGCCCCGGCTTCTGGGACCAGGCCTGTGCCGATCTGATGAAGCGCGATCGTATTCTCAAGAAGCTGATTCCGCAGTTCGGCCCGGCACATCTGACCGGCCGCGGCGAACCGTTCGTCACGCTCGCGCGATCGATCGTTGGTCAGCAAATCTCCGTGAAAGCGGCGCAGGCCGTGTGGGACCGGGTGGTCGCCATCTGTCCGAAGCTCACGCCGGCACAGTTCATCAAGGCCGGGCATGACGCGCTCGCCGGTTGCGGGCTCTCGCGCCGCAAGGCCGAGTACATTCTCGATCTGGCTACGCACTTCAAATCGGGGGCGCTCCACGTCGACGCCTGGGCAAGCATGGACGACGAGGCCGTTATCGCCGAGTTGACCGGCATTCGCGGCATCGGTCGCTGGACGGCCGAAATGTTCCTGATGTTCAACCTGATGCGCCCCGACGTACTGCCGCTCGACGACGTCGGGCTGATCAACGCCATCAGCGTCAACTATTTCAGCGGCGAGCCCGTCACGCGCAGTGAAGCGCGGGAAGTGGCCGCCAATTGGGAGCCCTGGCGCTCCGTCGCCACCTGGTACATGTGGCGCAGTCTCGAACCGGTGCCGGTGGAATACTGATTGTTCCGCCGAGGACGTATAATCCGCGTCCAATCCGTCTCATCCAGTAATTATTGACGGCTATTGCGGGTCGGGTGGCAATGAAAGTTGTCTATCTCGACCGGGTAGACGTTGCCGGCGGTACAATACGCTGCCGCATTTCCGGGGAAACCGGATGAAGAACACCTTTTTGGATTTTGAACAGCCGATCGCCGAACTCGAAGCGAAGATTGAAGAGCTGCGCTTCGTGCAGGACGATTCAGCCGTCGACATTTCCGAAGAGATCGAGCGCCTCTCGAAGAAGAGCCAGCAGCTCACCAAGGACATCTACACGAACCTGTCTCCTTGGCAGGTTTCGCAAATTTCGCGTCATCCGCAGCGTCCCTACACGCTCGACTATGTTCGCGACATCTTTACCGACTTCCACGAGTTGCACGGCGATCGCAACTTCTCGGACGATCACGCCATCGTGGGTGGCATGGCCCGTTTCAATGGTCAGGCCTGCATGGTGATTGGTCACCAGAAGGGTCGCGACACGAAGGAACGCGCGCTGCGCAACTTCGGCATGCCGCGCCCCGAGGGGTATCGCAAGGCCATGCGCCTGATGAAGCTTGCCGAGAAATTCGGTTTGCCCGTCTTCACGTTCGTCGACACGCCAGGCGCGTATCCGGGGATCGACGCCGAAGAGCGTGGTCAGTCGGAAGCCATCGGTCACAACCTGTACGTGATGGCCGAACTCAAGACGCCGATTATCACCACGATCATCGGTGAAGGCGGTTCGGGCGGTGCGCTGGCGGTTGCCGTGGCCGATACGGTCATGATGCTGCAGTTCTCGACGTACTCGGTGATTTCGCCGGAAGGCTGCGCGTCGATTCTGTGGAAGAGTGCCGCGAAGGCGCCCGAAGCTGCCGAAGCGCTCGGTCTGACGGCGCATCGCCTGAAGGCGCTGGGCTTGATCGACAAGATCGTCAACGAGCCGTTGGGCGGTGCGCATCGCGACCCGCTCGGCATGGCCGGCATGCTCAAGCGTGCGCTGGCCGACTCGCTGCGCCAGTTCCAGGGCATCAGCCACAAGGAGCTGCTCGAACGCCGCTTCGAGCGCCTGATGAGCTATGGCAAATTCAAGGAAGCCGGCGCGAAGTAATGCGTCCGTTATCGCGTCATCGCCCGTTGTGGCGATGACGCCGAATCCGATGCCTCATCACGATTCTTCTGCTGCCGCGCTCGCATCTGCCCGATGCGACGCGGCAGTTGCACATGTGGACGTCGCTTTGCGTCTGGCGCTGGCGGCGCACGTCACAGACGTCGGCCCCGGCAATGCATCGGCACTGGCTCCCTTTGCCCTCGCACTGAGCGGCGGGCTCGATTCGATGGTGCTGCTCGATGCGCTGGCGCACTGGGTTCAGACGCGTCGCGAAGCGGGTGAGCCGGTCGCGCAGCCGTTGGCCATCCACATTCATCACGGATTGTCCGAACGCGCTGACGAGTGGCTTGTCGTATGCGAGCGCGAGGCCCGTTTGCGTGGCTTCGTCTTCGAAGCGCAGCGAGTGAATGTGCCGCGCGACGCGCGTCAGGGTGTCGAGGGCGCGGCACGCGCCGCACGCTACGAAGCGCTCGCCGCAATGTGCAGCGCGCATGGCGTGAGATGGCTGCTGACCGCGCATCACGCGAACGATCAGGCGGAGACAGTGCTGCTGCAAATGTTGCGCGGCGCGGGCTTGCCCGGCGTGGCGGCCATGGCGGTGGAGGGCACATTGCCCGCGGTGGGCGGCAATATCGCCAACGTCGGCGAGCCTTGCCGGCCGCGCCTGCTGCGCCCGCTGCTCGACATCACGCGCGAGACGATGCGTGCTTACGCCAATGCGCGTTCGCTATCGTGGGTCGAGGATCCGTCCAACGACGATCGGCACTACCTGCGTAACGCGTTGCGTCACGATGTCATGCCCGCCATCGCGGCGCATGTGCCTGCGTATCGGGAGACCCTGGCGCGGTTCGCAAGGCATGCCGCGCAGGCGCAATCGCTGCTCGATCAGCTCGCGCAAAGCGATTTCGAGATGGCGTGCTCGACATCTGCCGCCGGAGACGAGCGTTTGCAGCGCAGCCGTTTGCAGGCGCTGGATTCGTCGCGTCTCGCGAACCTTCTGCGCTATTGGACCGCCCGCCGGGGATTCGCCATGCCGACGGAGGCGCGGCTCGATGAGTGGGTGCGGCAGATTCGCGATGCGCAGGCGGACGCCTCGCTCGAGTTACCGCACGGCGACGCCGTCTTGCGGTTGTATCGCGACGAACTGCAATGGACCGCGCGCTACGGCATGGCCAGCGCGGATGACGCTGGCGACGGAGACGGCGGGGCTTCCGAAGACGTATTGCGATGGGCGGGCCACCGGGAATGGCCGTTGCCGCAATGGCAGGGGAGCATTGTGTTCACGCCGGTCGCCGACGGCGAGTCTGCCGAGGGCTCGATCGACGAACGCGTGTTGCGCGCCCGCCCTCTCGTGGCGAGGTCGCGTGCGGGCGGCGAACGGTGGCGCGAGCATGCTGCGGGGCATTCGCGTTCGCTCAAGCACTGGTATCAAAGCCGTGGGGTTGCGGCGTGGCTGCGGCATGTGCCGATCGTCTGGCAGGGGGAGGAAATCGTCTTCGTCCCGCGTCTGGGCATTGACGGTGCGGCACAAAGTGACGAAAGCACTGGCATGCGCTGGCGAATGATGTGGCGCGACGAAGCGTAGCCGGCGAAAAACAGCATAATCTGCTGCCGGATGCGGCATGTCGCGGCAATGGCAGCGCAATCTGCGCCAAACTGGCTCAGGCGCGATACATTCGTGCGATAATCAAAAGTTCCGCGAATCGAAACGTCATCGGTGCCCCTCCACGGGTATCTGCGCAGGATTCATAAACGGTTTTAAATCAATGTGTTAGCAATGTTATGGCTCTGATCGTACACAAATACGGCGGCACGTCGATGGGCTCGGTGGAGCGCATCAAGAATGTCGCCAAGCGCGTGGCCAAGTGGCATAAGGCCGGTCACAAGATGGTGGTGGTGCCGTCGGCAATGTCCGGCGAGACCAATCGTCTGCTGGGTCTGGCGAAAGAAATTTCGGCCCACCCGGATCCGCGCGAACTCGACGCCATTGCCGCCACGGGCGAGCAGGTGAGCGTTGGCCTGCTGGCGATGGCGCTTAAAGAAGCGGGTGTCGACGCCGTGAGCTACGCCGGCTGGCAAGTACCGATCAAGACAGACAGCGCTTTCACGAAAGCCCGTATTTCGGAAATCGACGATACGCGCGTGATGGCCGATCTCAACGCGGGCCGCGTGGTCGTCATTACCGGTTTCCAGGGGATCGATCCGAACGGCAACGTGACGACGCTGGGGCGGGGTGGCTCGGACACCTCGGCGGTGGCAGTCGCTGCCGCACTGAAGGCCGACGAGTGCCTGATCTACACCGATGTCGATGGCGTCTACACGACCGACCCGCGCGTGGTGGACGAAGCACGCCGACTCGACAAGGTCACTTTCGAAGAGATGCTGGAAATGGCCAGCCTCGGCTCGAAGGTCCTGCAGATCCGCTCGGTGGAGTTTGCCGGCAAGTACCAGGTCAAGACTCGTGTGCTTTCGAGCCTGACCGATCCGATGATTGCGCTCGACGAAGAAGCGCGCTCGGGCACGCTGATTACTTTTGAGGAAGACGAACAAATGGAAAAGGCCATCATCTCGGGTATCGCATTCCAGCGCGACGAGGCCAAGATCACCGTGCGCGGCGTGCCGGACCGTCCGGGCATCGCGTATCAGATCCTCGGCCCGATCGCCGACGCGAACATCGATGTCGACATGATCATCCAGAACCTGAGCGTGGAAGGGAAGACCGACTTCACGTTCACCGTGCCGCGCGGCGACTATCAACGCGCCATGACGCTGCTGCAAAGCGATGTGCAGGGCCACATCGGCGCTGCCGAAGTCGTGGGCGACCCGAAGGTGTCGAAGGTGTCGATCGTCGGCGTGGGTATGCGCTCGCACGTCGGCATCGCCAGCAAGGCGTTCCGCACGCTCTCGGAAGAGGGCATCAACATTCAGCTCATCTCGACCTCGGAGATCAAGATCTCCGTGCTGATCGACGAAAAGTACATGGAGCTGGCGGTACGCGCGCTGCACAAGGCATTCGAACTCGATCAGGCGTAAGCGATCATCGATCGAGTCGAAATATCGCGTCGCGTGTTTGCGTAGGGCATGCGGCGCGTAGCGCGAAATTCGCGCTGAGATGCGGGGAAAACTCCCCGAACGTGTCGAGTGCATGACACCTGCGCAAAAAAAGTTGGATTTTGATGCGCATAATATTTGACGGCATCGAGAACAGTAGGTAATATCACGCCTTCGTTACATCACCTCCCTGATGTGACGACAAGTTTGGGAGACGTGGCCGAGAGGTCGAAGGCACTCCCCTGCTAAGGGAGCATCTGGGCCAAAACCTGGATCGAGGGTTCGAATCCCTCCGTCTCCGCCAAGTCGCCTTGGCGGAACACCCCCGGCTCTTCGCGGAGAGCCGGGGGTTTTTTCTTTCCCGAGTTCGCGCGTTGGCGATACCTTGCGCGTCGATACCATCTCTTCTTCGAGCGAGGACAACGATGTCGATCATCACCACCGATTCCGGCCTGCAATACGACGATCTGCAAGTGGGCGACGGCACCGAAGCCACGCCGGGCAAGACCGTCACCGTTCACTACACGGGTTGGCTGACCGACGGCAAGAAATTCGATTCCAGCAAAGACCGTAACGACCCGTTCGCCTTCGTGCTCGGCGGCGGCATGGTCATTCGCGGTTGGGACGAGGGCGTTGCCGGCATGAAGGTCGGCGGCAAGCGCAAGCTGGTCATTCCGCCCGAACTGGGCTACGGCGCACGCGGCGCCGGCGGCGTGATTCCGCCCAACGCAACGCTGGTCTTCGAGGTCGAACTGTTGGACGTCTGAACGATCGAATGCCGTAACGAAAACGGCATCGTCGATCCCACAGACACCCCCGGTGCCTCGCAGGCACCGGGGGTGTTGTCTTTTCCGTGGGTCATCGTCACGAGCGTTGACCTCACAAAGGAGCCTTTACGAGGTGTCTCACTCAGTAACGTCGGTTTCCAGATTCTGGTTTCCCTTCTCGCTTGTGCTCTTCGAGTTCGCCGTCTACATCTCGAACGACATGATCATGCCCGGCATGCCGCTGGTCACGCGTGAGTTCGGTGCGTCGGCGGACATGACCACGCTGGCGCTCACCGCTGCCATGCTCGGCAACGCCAGCCTGCAATGGCTGCTCGGACCGCTGGCCGATCGTTTCGGACGCCGTCGCGTGCTGCTCTCGGGGCTCGCGATGTTCGTCATGGCGTGTCTTGCCATGCACTACGTGCAGACCATGCCGCAATTCATCGTGCTGCGTTTCCTTCAGGGCATGGGCTGCTGTTTCGTGCTGACGGTGGGATATCCGACCGTGCATGAAGCGTTCGAAGAGAAGACGGCGGTTCGCGTCATGGCGCTCATGGCGAATGTCTCGTTGCTCTCGCCGCTCTTCGGGCCGCTGGCGGGCGCTGCGGTAGTGTCGTACTGGCCGTGGCGCAGTATCTTCTGGCTGATCGCCATCGTGGCCGTGTTCTCGTTCATCGGGCTGTATCGCACCATGCCGGAACTCTCTCGGCATGACCGGGGCGCGCTGAACGCGAAACAACTCTGGGCGGGCTACAAGCTGCCGCTCTCGAGCGCCCGCTTCTGGCGGGGTGCGGTGCTCACGGGGATTGCCGTCACGCCGCTGCTTACGTGGATCGCACTCGGTCCTGTGTTCCTGATCGAGCGCGCCGGACTGTCGCAGATGCAGTATGCCGTGCTGCAAGTGCCGGTATTCGCCGCGTTGATTCTCGGCAATGTGCTACTCGCCCGTCAGGTCGGCCGATGGTCCAACGGCCGATTGCTTGCGACGGGCGTGGCTGCCATGCTGATCGGTGCGGCGGTATCGCTGATCGGCACGGCGATTCTGGCGCCGGGGTACCCGGCGTTGCTCATCGGCACGTCGCTGCACGCGTTCGGCATGGGCATGTGCTACGGCGTCGTCTATCGGCAGTCGCTGTTCGCGGTGGACAGCCCGAATCGCGCAACGGTCGCGGGCATGCTGAGCATGATCACCATCGTTGTCGCGGTGGCGGTGATCGAGGCAATGAAGGTGGCGTATCTCCATTTCGGGGATGCTGCGCTTGGTATTGGCGCGATGATGGCCGCGGCGCTCGTCGCTGTGCTCGCTGCGAACTTCGTGCCGCCGCCCGCGCAGGACGCCCTGGCGCAACCGGGACGCTAGCCGTCTGCCGGGCATGAAATGAAAAACGCCAGCGGAACGTTCGCTGGCGTTTTTTTATGTGCGGTGTCTCAGCCGTGTGCGCGTTCGTCGGTGACGGCTTCGCGACGATGCACTTCCGCGTGCGAGCCGTGTGCTACCGGATCAGCCTCGGGCGCATTGGCCGCCAGCGTGCCCGCAGCGTTTTGAGTCGTTGCGGTGGGTGCGGCGTAGTAGTCGCGCTCCCACTTCTCGTGATTGGTCTTCGCTTGCTGCAATTCCGGTGTGAGCGGGGCGAAGGCCAGCAGCAGCTTGTTGAGCCAGGACACCGGGACTTTGCAGGGGCGCTCGAAGTCGACGAACAGCACCACACGGGTTTCGTCGGTGTCGTTGTGGACTTGATGCGGGTACGCGTCGTCGAAGATCACCGCGCGATTCGCCTGCCAGACATAGCGCTGGCCATCGACTTCGATCCAGCAGTGCTCACGCTGGCGCGGCACCTTCAGCGCGAGGTGCAGGCGCAGCACGCCGTTGTACGGGCCGCGATGCAGCGGGATCTGCTTGCCGGGCGAGAGGATGGAGAAGAACGCCGTGCGCAACCCGGGAATGCCTTCGAGGGCGCGCGCCGTGGCCGGACAGCGGGCGAGATTTCGCTCGGCACGCATGCCGTAGCCGAGAAACACGAAGGTCTGCCACTGATGGTCTTGCGTGATGGTGGCGACGTCGGGCGAGATCTCGTGAAATGCGGGCAGACGCCCCGGGGTGGCCAGCACGGCTTCGAGCTCTTTGGCGATCGCCGGCGCTTGCGCTTCGAGGGCATCGACCCAGGGGAACTGAGCGTTATCGAAGATGGGCTTGTCGCCGACCAGCGAGCCGTGAGCGATGCGGCGTTGTGCGGATTCAACACACTGAAAGAAAAATTTGGCGAGCCAGCGGGGAAGAGTACGGTTGGGGTTCTGCACGGGCGATCGTGTAGCACTCAACGTCGGCCTCCAGGGCGGAAATGAGGGAACCGGGCCGGCGGGCATGTGTCTTTCAGTGCGGTGAACGCCGGGCTTTTGGGTACAATTGTCGCGCGGTCCGGCCGTGCCGCCAAGCCTCATGCGGGAAATGTGCGTGGCGGTGTGGTTACGAGACGTTACCAGATGTCGCGGCCAAGCGAAGGGGGAGGGCCGGCGGCGTCCCGGCCCCGGCAGGCAGTCAGGCGTTTGCGCCGACCAACACAGGAGACGCATGAAAGCGCGCACAACACGGCATCCACACACCACGCGGAGTTCGCTTCGCGGCTTCGTGTTTTCTCTGGCTTCCAAGGCGTTTCCGACGTCGCGCGCTTGTCTCGATGTGTCATCTGCCGCCGCCTCGTGCGCCCGCACCGAGCGCTTGCGCGACCGCCCCGGCAGGGTTTGTCGCCGGTGGCGTGCGCTGACATGGGTTCCGATGCTCTTGACGGGCCTTCTGCTGGCGCCCATGGCGCATGCCAAGTACGCTATCGCGCAATACGGTGAGCCCAAGTATCCGGAGGGATTCACGCACTTCGACTACGTCAATCCGGACGCGCCGCGTGGCGGCACGCTAACATTGGCCAATCCCGATCGTCGCACCAGCTTCGACAAATTCAACCCGTTCACGCTGCGTGGCACGTCGCCGCCGGGCGTGGCCGGTCTCATGTTCGAGACGCTCGGCATTGGCAGCGCGGATGAACCGGCGACCGTCTACGGCCTGCTCGCCGACGATATCGCCGTGGCTGCCGATGGCGCCTCGGTCACGTTCCACATCAATCCGGCGGCACGTTTCAACAACGGCGACGCGGTCAGCGCGCAGGACGTCAAGTACTCCTTCGATACCCTGATGAGTCCGCAGGCGGCACCGGGCTTCAAGGTCATGCTCTCTGACGTGAAGGGGGTGACGGTTCTTGACAACCGCCGCGTGCGCTTCGACTTTCGACGCGTGAGTCCCGACCTGCCGCTGCTCGTGGCCTCGGTGCCGGTCTTCTCGCCGAAGTGGGGCGTGGGAGCCGATGGCAAACGCAAGGCGTTCGATGCGCTGACGTTCGAGACGCCGGTGGCGAGTGGCCCCTATCTGATCGAGTCGTACGACGGCGGCCGGCGTATCACCTTCCGGCGCGATCCGAAGTACTGGGGGAATCATCTCCCGGTGCGGCGCGGCACCTATAACTTCGATCGCATCGTCTACAAACTGTACTCCGACGACATCGTGCGGCTCGAAGGCTTCAAGGCGGGCGAGTTCGACGCGATCACCGAGTATCGTGCGCGAAGCTGGGTGCGCAGTTACGTGGGCAAGCGTTTCCGCGACGGCGAACTGATCAAGCGTGAGTTCGTCCACCACAATGCGGCCGGCATGCAAGGGTTCATTCTGAACCTGCGGCGCGACATGTTCCGCGACGTGCGCGTGCGCCGCGCGCTCGATCTCGCGCTCGACTACCAGTGGCTCAACCGGCAACTGTTCTACAACCAGTATCAGCGCATCTACAGCTATTTCACCAACGGCGATCTCGCGGCGCGCGGCATGCCTAGCGCGGCAGAGTTGAAGCTGCTCGAGCCGCTGCGCAACAAGCTCGATCCGGCAGTGTTCGGGCCGATGGTCGTGCAGCCGACGACTACGCCGCCCGCGAGCCTGCGCGAGAATCTGCGCGAGGCGCGGGCGTTGTTGGCGCAAGCCGGATGGACCTATCGCGACGGTGCGTTGCGTAACGCGAAGGGCGAGCCGTTCGTGTTCGAGTTTCTCGACGACGGCGGTTCGATGGGACCGGTCGCGTCCGCTTACGCGCGTAATCTCGCGAAGCTCGGCATCACGCTGAACTTCCGCACGAGTGATTTTGCGTTGTATCAGAAGCGCATCGAGACGTTCGACTTCGACATGATTTCGCTGCGCTATCCCGATTCGCAGATTCCGGGCACCGAATTGATCGACCGGTTCGGCAGTCAGTCGGCCAATGTGGAAGGCTCGGATAACGTCATCGGTCTCAAAGACCCCGCCGTCGATGCCCTGCTGACTGCGCTGGTACGCGCGCATACCTACGAGGATCTCGTGGCCTCGGCGCGCGCGCTCGATCGCGTGCTGATGCACGGCTACTACATCGTGCCGCACTGGTTCTCGTCGACGCATCGCATGGCGTACCAGCAATATCTGCGCTTCCCGGAAACACTGCCGCTGTACTACACCGCAGAGGGCTGGCTCGTGTCGATGTGGTGGGATTCGCGTGCGGGGCAGGGCAAGGCGGCTACGACGGGTGGGGCGACATCACAGGCATCCCCGGCATCCCCGTTGGCCGGCGCATCTGCTGCGTCTGCGGTATCCCGATAGATTCTCCCTGAGCGCCAGGTACCGACAGGAGCTGTTCCCCAACCATGTGGTCCTACATACTCAAACGTCTGCTGATCATGATCCCGACGTTGCTCGGCGTGATCACGCTCACCTTCGTCGTTATTCAATTCGTGCCGGGTGGGCCGGTCGAGCAGGTGATGCTCGAACTCAAGGGCCGGGGTGGTGGCGGTGAGGCGAGCGGTGGCGGAGGCGGTAGCGATTATCGCGGACGCCGCGGTATCGACGCGCAGCAGCTCGCACAGATCAAGGCGCTCTACGGCTTCGACAAGACCCCGGCGGAGCGCTACTGGCTGATGCTCAAACGCTTCGCGAAATTCGATCTCGGCGAGAGTTACTTCCGTCATCAGAGCGTGTGGTCGTTGATTGTCTCGAAGCTGCCGGTATCGATTTCTCTCGGGCTATGGACGTTTTTCCTCACATACCTGATATCGGTGCCGTTGGGCATTGCCAAGGCGGTACGCAACGGGTCCCGTTTCGACACGCTCACGAGTCTGGTCGTGCTCGTGGGCTATGCGATTCCGGGCTTCGTGCTCGGGGTGTTGCTGCTGGTGCTCTTCGGCGGTGGCACGTTCTGGCAGGTGTTCCCGTTGCGCGAGCTTGTCTCCGATAACTGGAGCGATTTGTCGTGGCCGGCAAAGATTACCGATTATCTGTGGCACATCACGCTGCCGGTGACGGCGTCGGTCGTTGGCAGTTTCGCGGTAATCACCATGCTCACGAAGAATGCCTTCCTCGACGAAATTCGCCGGCAGTATGTGCTGACGGCGCGCGCCAAAGGGCTCTCCGAGCGCAAGGTACTGTTCAAGCATGTCTTTCGTAACGCGTTGATTCCGCTGATTACCGGTTTCCCGGCGGCCTTCATCGGTGCGTTCTTCGCCGGGTCTTTGCTGATCGAGACGCTGTTCTCGCTCGACGGTCTCGGTCGCCTGTCGTACGAATCGGTGCAGCGTCGCGACTATCCGGTCGTGCTCGGCTCGCTGTATCTGTTCACGCTCATCGGCTTGCTCACCAAGCTCATCTCCGACCTGTGCTACGTGCTGGTCGACCCGCGCATTCAATTCGATCGAGTGGAGCACTGACGTGACCCGATCCGCCACGCCATCGCCACGCCCATCGCCGTTCGCCTCATCGCCCGCGCCATCGCGCGCGCCGCGCTGGCGTGTGTGGCGGCGCTTTCGCAGCCATCGCATGGGTTATTGGAGCCTCATCGCGTTTGTTGTGCTGTTCGGCATCAGCCTGTTTGCCGAAGTCATCGCCAACGACAAGCCGTGGGTCGTTCGCTACGAAGGGCAATGGTATTTCCCGCTCGTGAAGACGTACCCCGAATCGACCTTCGGCGGCGACTTCCCGACACCGACCGATTACCTCGACCCGTTCATCGAGGGGCGGATTCGCTCGGGCGAGAACTTCGCGATCTACCCGCCAGTGCGCTATAGCTACGACACCATCAACTATTTTGCGAAGGTGCCCAATCCTGCGCCCCCGTCCTCGGAGAACTGGCTGGGTACGGACGATCGCGGGCGAGACGTCTTCTCTCGGCTGCTCTACGGGTTCCGGCTCTCGGTGATCTTCGCGCTGGCGTTGACTGTCTCGGGTACCTTGCTTGGGGTGCTGGCCGGTGCCGTGCAGGGCTTTTACGGCGGGCGCATCGATCTGACGCTGCAACGCCTGATCGAAATCTGGGGATCGCTGCCCGAGCTGTATCTGCTCATCATTTTTGCGTCGATCTTCGAGCCGCACCTCTGGCTGCTCTTCGTGCTGCTCTCGCTGTTCGGCTGGATCGGCTTGTCCGACTACGTGCGGGCCGAGTTTCTGCGCAATCGTCAGCTCGATTACGTGCGCGCGGCGCGGGCGATGGGATTATCGAACTGGCAGATCATCCGGCGTCACGTGCTGCCCAACAGCATGACGCCCGTCATCACGTTTCTGCCGTTCCGCATGAGCGGGGCGATTCTGGCGCTCACGAGTCTCGACTTTCTCGGACTCGGTGTGCCGCCACCCACGCCAAGCCTTGGCGAACTTCTCAACCAGGGCAAGGCAAATCTCGACGCGTGGTGGATTTCGCTGGCCACATTCGTGGTGCTGGTGCTCACGCTGTTGTTGCTCACGTTCATGGGAGACGCTTTACGCAACGCGCTGGATACGCGCGTTGCAGACAAGCAGGCTGCGGCCGGGGGGGCAATGTGAGCGGGCCGCTTCTCAGTATCGAAAACCTGTCGGTGCGCTTCGGCGACACCGACGCGGTGAAGGACATCAGCCTGGCCATCGAGCGGGGCGAGCGCGTCGCGCTGGTCGGTGAGTCGGGCTCGGGCAAGAGCGTGACGGCACTGGCCATTCTGCGCCTGTTGCAGGACGCCCAGATTCGCGGACGCATCCTGCTCGACGGCGTGGACCTGGCGTCGCTGAGCGAGCGCGCCATGCGCGGCGTACGCGGCAACGACGTTGCCATGATCTTCCAGGAGCCGATGACCGCGCTCAATCCGCTCTATCCGATTGGCGAGCAGATCGCGGAGGCGCTCGAGTTGCACGAGGGACTTTCTTCCCGAGATGCCAGGACGCGTGCGGTGGAGTTGCTGCGCCGTACCGGCATTCCCGAGCCGGAACGCCGCGTGTCGCACTTCCCGCATGAGCTGTCCGGCGGCCAGCGCCAGCGCGCCATGATTGCGATGGCGCTCGCGTGCCGTCCCAAGTTGCTGCTGGCAGACGAGCCGACCACGGCGCTCGATGTGACCATTCGTACACAGATCATCGAGCTGCTGCTCGAACTGCAACGCGACGCCGCCGAAAAGCGCGGTATGGCGGTGCTGCTCATTACGCACGATCTGAATCTGGTGCGGCGGTTCGCCCAACGCGTTGCGGTGATGGAAAAGGGCGTCCTCGTAGAGTGCGCCGATACGGAGACGCTCTTCGCGAATCCGCAGCATCCGTATACGAAGAAGCTCATCGATAGCCGTCCGCAACGTGAGATTCACCCCGTGCTGCCGATTGCGCCGGTGTTGCTCGAAGCGCGGGGCGTCAC
This sequence comes from Pandoraea apista, assembly GCF_001465595.2. Lineage (NCBI taxonomy): Bacteria > Pseudomonadati > Pseudomonadota > Betaproteobacteria > Burkholderiales > Burkholderiaceae > Pandoraea > Pandoraea apista. The sequence goes on from NZ_CP013481.2 coordinate 2,372,936, forward strand.
GGTGGATTACCCGACCGCACAGCCGGGGATGCGTGGCTGGTTCCGCCGCGGGCGGTTCCGGGCGGTGCATCCGGTCGATCTGGCCGTGCGTCAGGGGGAGACGCTCGGCGTGGTGGGTGAGTCGGGCTCGGGCAAGACGACGCTTGCCATGGCGTTGCTCGGGCTTCAGCACGCAAGCGCCGGGCAAATCGAGTTTCAGGGCGAACCACTTTCGTCCTATCGGGGTGCCGCGCAACGCACCTTGCGCTCACGCATGCAGATCGTGTTTCAGGACCCGTTTGGTTCGCTGTCGCCGCGCATGACCATCGAGGAGATTGTGGGGGAGGGGCTTGCCCTGCATCGTCCGGAGCAGACAGAGGACGAACGGCGCGCCCGTGTGGCGGACGTGTTGCGCGAAGTGGGGATCGATGCTCGTGCCATGTCGCGCTATCCGCACGAGTTCTCGGGCGGTCAACGGCAGCGGATTGCGATTGCGCGCGCGCTTGTCGTCGATCCGCAAATTCTTGTGCTCGACGAGCCGACCAGCGCGCTCGACGTCTCGATTCAGCAGCAGGTGCTCCATTTGCTTGCGCAATTGCAGATCAAGTACAACCTGAGCTACCTCTTCATCAGTCACGATCTGGCGGTCATGCGTGCCATGGCGCACCGTGTTCTGGTGTTCAAGGATGGGCATCTCGTGGAGCAGGGGGATACGGAGTCGGTATTTTTTGAGCCACAAAACGAGTACACCCGGGAATTGGTCGCGGCGGCCATGTTATAGGGCCGTGACGGGGCGATGAAACGTCACATAACGTCGCGCAACATCGGCTAAATCGCAAAGGCTTGATTGGTAATGAAAATTTTCTGATTGTGCTGATTGTTTTTTTCTATTACCTTTTGACATCATGTGACGTTCACATTACTATCGCGTACCAATTAAGTTGAATATTCAACGAGTTAACAGGTCAGTTCAGACGACAATTCCGGTGGTGTCTCGCCGGACGTGACTCGAAGATGTTCGACATCGCAGCATCCTGTTGCACCTGACGAGCTACTCATCGGCCATCCGACACACTCAACCCGGCGACCAATGCAGACGACGACCCCTTCGCGCACCCGCAAGACACTCCTTCTCGCGTTCACTGCCGCAGGCCTCGTCACCGCCTCGTTGACGGCGAAGGCTGACGATTACAACAATGGTCCGAGCCCCGCTGCCCGTGCCGCCGCCGCCATTCAGGCTAGCAACACTTCCCAAAATGCTACGAGCAACGTCACCGATGCCCCGCAGGCGGCGGTCGAAGAGTCGCGCGTGCAACGTGCACAGAAACTGCTCTCGAACGTTACCGACAAGGCGTCGGACGTCGTACTTGGCGCGCTGAATTACATTGGCGTTCGCTATAAGTACGGTGGCAATACGCCGGATAGCGGTCTGGATTGCAGCGGTTTCGTGCGCTACGTGTTCCAGGACACGCTCAATTTCATGCTGCCGCGCCGCTCGGAAGAAATGAGTCAGGTGGGTGAACGCATTGCCAAGACCGATCTGAAGCCGGGCGATCTGGTGTTCTTCAACACGATGCGCCGCAGCTTCTCGCACGTCGGTATCTATATTGGCGGCGACAAGTTCGTGCACGCCCCGGCCACCGGCGGCAAGATCCGCGTGGAAGACCTGCGCGAGTCGTACTGGTCCGCGCGCTATAACGGTGCCCGCCGTGTCGAAACGCTCAAGGCGAGTGCAGAACTCACGCGTGTCGAGCAGCTCTTCAAGAACGACCATCCGATGTAAGTCGCGATGTCGGCCTGTCCCACCGATTCGGCGGGCGGCGACGCGAACGAAAAAGCCGCCCACTTGGGCGGCTTTTCTTTTGGCGTGTCTATTGGTCTATTGAATGGAGGGCGGCGATGGTGCCGGCGCGGGGCGGTGGGCTTGCCTGCCGCCGGGCTAGACGTGGCGAGCCCTCTTTCCCGATTGAGGGCGAGAGCGGCTGCCTCGGCGCGATTCTCGGCAATACGTCAGCGCGAGGCCTGCGGCACGCCACGCGTGGCGTCTGTCTGCGCATCGGCTAACTTACGCTGAATTTCCGGCCACATTTTCGCCACGGCTTCCTCGCCGGCCAGAATGGCGCGATTGCGGCCCTGAAAGTCAGAGGCGGCCATCTTTGCCAGCGACGGACGGATCACCACGTCCGCATTCTTCTCCAGTTCATACTGCTTGATCGACTGACCCATGATCGTGAACGTCTGCATAAGGATGTCGAACTGGCCCTGCGTGGCTTGTGCCGTCGGATTGGCGGAGATGTCGACCGCGATCACGAAGTCGGCGCCCATCTGGCGGGCGTACTCGGCCGGTACGGGGGCAACGAGGCCGCCGTCGACATAATCGCGCGAGCCGATGTGTACGGGTTCGAACACGCCCGGCACGCTGCTCGAGGCGCGTACGGCCTGGCCGGTATTGCCGCGACGGAACAGGATCGGTGCGCCGCTCTGCAAGTCGGTGGCCACAATGCCTAACTGACGCGGCATCTGTTCGATCGGACGATCCTTGAGGATCTTGTTGACGTAGGACTGTAGCGCCTCGCCGCGCAACATGCCGCGCGAACGGAAGGGCATTGTCCAGTCGCTGATCGACGCTTCATCCATCGTCGAGGCGAGACGATTGAGCTGGAAGCCGTTCAAGCCGGAAGCGTACATGGCGCCAACGACGCTGCCCGCGCTGGTGCCGACCACGATGTCCGCATGGATACCACGGGCTTCCAGTGCTTTGATCACCCCCACATGGGCGAAGCCACGGGCCGCGCCGCCGCCGAGTGCCAGACCGATCTTGAGCGGTCGCACGATTTTGGGCGGGGCGATGGGGGCGGCCGGAGCGGTTGGCGTTTGTGCGACCGACGGCGCGGGGCTGACGGGCGTAGCAGGGGCATTGCCCTGCGAGACGACCGGCGGTGCGCTAGCGCACCCGGCGAGCACGGTGGCCACCACGAGGGCGCTCAGGGTTGTACGCGGGGAGGTGACGGCCCGGCGGCACACCGAGTCGGATGCGAGGGGAGTAGAAGGCGACATGGTGGGGGCGCTGTCGGCGCTCGGCGTGAGCGCGTGGCGCAGAATTTGAATCAAGGACAACAAGGGGAAACTCCGGCAAGGCAGGACTGACGCTCGCAGTGCCGTTGATCGTTAGGATGGGAGGCTGCTGCGGCGCGCGTCGACGCGCAATTTTACGGCGATTGGAGCGGTGCGGGCGCAATTCAGTTCACTTTTCGAGGGGGATCTCGATGTGAGGGGACTTGTCATGGAACCTTTTCTATCGTTGCCCGTCTTATCAGCCGCAACACGCATGTCACATCGAGATTTGCCGGTGCCTCGACGCTCGAATCGCGGCATGTCCCGCCCGCCGCATGGAACGTCGCTTCCTCTCGCCGCGCATCGCTTCGCATCCCACGTATCGCCGAAGATCCAGCTTCTCTATTCTCGATAGTGAATATTGAAACCAATGAGAATGGGAATCATTTGTGTTTATGGGTGTTTTTCATTATGCTGTTCCTCTCTACGAAACTGCGACTGCGGGGGAATGGCCCATGAAGACGAAGACGATCGGTAAATTGGCGCGACTGACGGTGCTCGGCACCACGATGGCGGCGGCGTTCGGTGCACACGCGGACACCAACGGCGTGCTGAATCTATACTCGGCGCGTCACTATCAGACCGACGAGCAGCTTTTCGGCACGTTCACCAAGCAGACTGGCATCAAGATCAATCGTATCGAAGCGGACGACGCGGCATTGCTGGAACGCCTGAAGAGCGAGGGCGCCAAGAGCCCGGCAGACGTCATTCTGATGGTCGACGCAGCACGTCTGGCGAAAGCCGACGAAGCAGGACTGTTCCAGCCGACCAAATCGGCCACGCTCGATGCCCGCATTCCGGCCAAGCTGCACGCCGCGAGCACCAAGGCGGGCACGGACTGGTACGGCTTTTCGACGCGCGCCCGCGTGATCGTCTACAACAAGGACAAGGTCGACCCGAAGACGGTGCAAACGTACACTTCGCTCGCCGATCCGTCGCACAAGGGGCAGGTCTGCACACGCTCAGGCTCGCATCCGTACATGCTCTCGCTGGTCGGCGCACTGATCGCCCGTGAAGGCGCTCAGGCAACGCAGAAGTGGGCCGAAGGCATGGTGGCGAACTTTGCCCGCGCGCCGCGCGGTGGCGACACCGATCAGATCAAGGCCGTGGCGACCGGCGAGTGCGGTGTGGCACTGGCGAACTCTTACTATTACGTGCGCATGGCGCGCTCGGACAAACCGGAAGATAAGGCCCTGATGTCGAAGGTCGGCTTCATCTGGCCGGATCAGGCGGGCAAGGGCACTCATGTGAACGTGGCGGGCGCCGGCGTTGCCAAGCATGCCCCGAACCAAGCCAACGCCGTGAAATTCCTCGAGTATCTGGCGAGCGATGAAGCACAACAGTACTTTGCGAACGGTAACAACGAGTGGCCAGCCGTAACGACGACCAAGGTCGACAACCCGGCGCTCGCCGCGTTGGGCGATTTCAAGGCGGAAGACGTGCCCATCGGCGTGATCGCAAAGAATCTGCCGGAAGCACAACGTATTCTGGATCGGGCCGGCTATAAGTAAGCGGGGGCGGGCGGCTGCCTTTTGAATCTATGCCGCCCTCCGTACGCAGCCCTCCATACGCCATCCTCCAGACGGATCGGCGCCCCTTTCCGCCTCTCAGACATAAACCCAACTCGCTGCAGAAAGGGGCGCCGATCCGTCTCCGCTCGTTGGGTTGCGGCCGGGTGCGACAGCACCGGGAAGCACTCGGATCACTGATCTGCCCCCTCCGTTCCCGGTTGGACGCCTGTCCAACTGGTGGCGACCTCCTCAGTCGACCTCTTCCTCTGCCTCTTCGCCCGGCTGATACATGTGGTAATCGCCCGTCGCGTAAACACCTTTGTAGGGCGTGGGCGACTCGTCTTCATGATCGACGGGGTGCGTTTCGACAATGCGCAGCGATTCGCGGACTTGCGGCGGCTCGCATTCGGCAATCAAGCGCAACGCCTCGGCTTCATCGTCGGCCACGACATCGTAGGTGGTGACGAACTCGGGCGCGGGACCGTCCGGATCTTCGTCTTCCAACGGCTCATACCATTGGCCCTCTACGATCAGATGCATCGCACGCGCGGTGTCCGACTGAGCGTCGCGCGCGGCACGCAGCGCCCACAGGGCAGCGTCGCTCCACTTGTACAGTTGGACGGCTTCCAGCGCAGAGGCGAGCGCCTTGTCGTTCTCACCCGTCTGTTTGTAGGCAAGCGACAACTCGGCAACGACGTCGGCCATCGAAACATGACTGCCTTCGTCATCAGCCTCCTGCTTGTGCAGTGCCTCGTATGTCGTAATGGCAGCCTTCGGTTCACCTTGCGCATTGAAAAGATGCATGCGCAGGGCGATGGCGTTTTCGATGAAGGCGCGACCGGCCTGTGCCAGATGCGGGCTTTCCAGCACGCGATCGAGACGCGTCTGCGCAGACGCGAAGTCGCCATGACGGGCCAGAGCGTTGGCGTGGTTGAAGTCGACAATCACGAGGTCTTCGTCCGGCGCGCAGTTGCCTGCGGCCTCGTACGCCTCGACGGCGGCAGGGAAGCGCCCGAGATCGGAGCGGTAATTGCCGAGCAATTGCCAAAGCAGCCAGACGCCCGGCGCATGGGCAACGCCAGCTTCCAGCACGGCCACCGCCTGTTCCATTTCGTCCATGTCGGCGTAGGCCATTGCCTGCACCTCATAGGCGCCCGAGTACTGCATTGACTCGAGCCGTTTGCCGATTTCCAGGGCCGACTCGGGATCGCCGGCTTCCAGGTGGGCAAAGGCTTCGGCCATCAATTCGTCTTGCTCGGACATTGCAATTTCTCCTTCGGGAACAGCTTTGGGGGAGGCGTGCCGGCGGCCAGCGCGCGGCATCGTCCCATCATATAACAGTCATCGTGACAGCTCGAACCGCACCGGCTTGAGGTGCGATGGTGCTGAAACGGGCGGTAAGCAGGGGAGTGGGCGCTGAGAATGCGCCGTAAAGAAAAAGCCGCGACATTCGCCGCGGCTTTTCGCTTGATGCACCGGGACGGAATCAGCCGCCGCGGCGCATCAGGTCGAAGAACTCTGCGTTGTTCTTCGTCTGCTTGATCTTGCCAAGCAGGAATTCCATGGCTTCAGCCTCGTCCATGTCGTAGATGAGCTTGCGCAGCACCCAGATCTTCTGGAGGATTTCCGGCTTGATGAGCAGTTCTTCGCGGCGCGTGCCCGACTTGTTCAGGTTGATCGACGGGTAGACGCGCTTTTCCGCAAGGCGGCGCTCAAGGTGCACTTCCATGTTGCCCGTGCCCTTGAATTCTTCATAGATCACGTCGTCCATGCGGCTGCCAGTCTCGATCAGCGCCGTGGCGATGATGGTGAGCGAGCCGCCTTCCTCGACGTTACGCGCCGCGCCGAAGAAGCGCTTCGGGCGTTGCAATGCATTGGCGTCGACACCGCCGGTGAGCACTTTGCCCGATGCCGGAATCACGGTGTTGTAGGCGCGAGCCAGACGCGTAATCGAGTCGAGCAGAATGATCACGTCTTGCTTCATTTCGATCAGGCGCTTGGCCTTCTCGATCACCATTTCGGCAACCTGGACGTGACGTGTAGCCGGTTCGTCGAACGTTGAAGCGATCACTTCGCCCTTCACCGAACGCTGCATTTCGGTCACTTCTTCCGGGCGCTCGTCGATGAGCAGCACGAAAAGCTTGGCTTCCGGATGGTTGGTGGCAATGGCGTGAGCGATGTGTTGCAGCATCACGGTCTTGCCCGACTTCGGCGAGGCCACGAGCAGACCGCGCTGACCCTTGCCGATCGGGGCAATCATGTCGATGATGCGGCCCGTCACGTTCTCTTCACCTCGAATGTCGCGCTCGAGCAGCAGCGGCTTGTTCGGGTGCAGCGGCGTGAGGTTCTCGAACATGATCTTATGTTTCGAGGCCTCGGGCGGGTGGTCGTTGACCTTGTCGACCTTCACGAGCGCGAAATAACGCTCGCCGTCCTTCGGTGTGCGCACTTCCCCTTCGATCGTATCTCCGGTATGCAGGTTGAAACGACGGATCTGCGACGGGCTGATATAGATATCGTCCGTGCTGGCCAGATACGACGTCTCGGGCGAGCGCAGGAAACCGAAGCCATCCGGCAGCACCTCGAGCGTACCGTCGCCATAGATCGTTTCGCCGGTCTTAGCGCGCTTCTTCAGAATGGCGAACATCAGCTCCTGCTTGCGAAGGCGGTTGGCGTTCTCGATCTCGAGGCCATTCGCCATTTCAAGCAGTTCGGAGACGTGCTGGGACTTTAGTTCGGATAAATGCATACGGAGGTGCCGTCCGTTGGACGACAAGTGAAGGATCAGGGAAAAAAGATGAGCGAACGCTCGAAGAACTTTGGGATGCTTTTCGCCGGATTATATAGCAAGCAGCGCGGGGCGCAAGCGCTGTGCCCATTGTTGGGCACCGGGGTGTCGCACAGTGACGACAAAGGCCCCGGCTGCCCTTGGCTCAGATTACAGATGCTGGTCGAGGAATGCGGTCAGTTGACCCTTGGCCAGCGCGCCGACCTTCTGGCCAGCAACAGCGCCATTCTTGAACAGGATCAGCGTCGGGATACCGCGAATGCCGAACTTGGTCGGCGTCGCCTGGTTGTCATCGACGTTCATCTTGGCGATCTGCACTTTGTCGCCATATTCCTTGGCCACGTCTTCCAGGATCGGGGCGATCATCTTGCACGGACCGCACCATTCTGCCCAGAAATCGAGAAGGACCGGCTTGTCGGAATTCAAAACGTCCGCGTCGAAGCTGGCGTCGGAGATGTGCTTGATTTGTTCGCTCATGAGTAAAGTTGCCTCGTCTGACTATTCGGAAACGACCGGCGAAAATGGCTCGCTTTCACCGACGCTGGAGATGCCACCCGGTATTTCCAGGCGTCCATTCTCCATATGGAGGCTGCAATCGCGTGCTTCAATAGCGGGCGCCAATGCAGTTTGTGCCCATCTTAGCGGAAATCGCAAACGCTTGCGCGCAGTGCCTCACGTGCCGCGACACCGCCAGCGGGCTCTCGTATATGACCCCTTCGCGGAAATTGCGCTTCTGTTGACGCGTCGACTCTGGTAGAATTCTTTCCTGACGGGCCTCCTCGCATGGTGGCGCGGCCAATCTGGTCAGGTCGGGAACGAAGCAGCCACAGCCGTTTTCTACCAGTGCCGAGGGTCAGGCTCGTCACCTACCTCTTTGTTTTATCGATGTTCTCCGCGCATTCTGCGCAAATTTCCCGCTCGCTTGAAACCGTCATTTGCCGTCGCCATTTCGATGGGGCGTGACGCCATTACCATGCTCTGCGTACGCTCACCGGCGATGGGGGCGAGTGTTGATTCCCCGCGTATCGCGTGGACCGGATGCGCTTGGTAGAATCGCGCAACATTTTTTTCTATCGCGCCGATAGCCTGCCGGAACTGACGGGCTTCAGACGCCTGATCGGGCGTTGACTTCGGTGCGGAAGCCCACCGCCGAACTGTTACAATTTGGCATGACCTATCAAGTACTCGCGCGCAAATGGCGCCCCAAAGGCTTCTCGACCCTGGTGGGCCAGGAGCATGTCGTGCGTGCGTTGACGCACGCGCTCGAGCAACAGCGTCTGCATCACGCGTATTTGTTTACCGGCACGCGCGGCGTTGGCAAGACCACGCTATCGCGCATTCTGGCCAAGGCGCTCAATTGCGAGACGGGGATCACGGCGCAGCCGTGCGGCGTTTGCAAGGCCTGTCGCGCCATCGACGAAGGGCGTTTCGTCGATTACGTGGAAATGGACGCGGCGTCGAATCGCGGTGTCGACGAGATGACGTCGCTGCTTGAGAAGGCCGTCTACGCACCGGCGGATGCGCGCTTCAAGGTCTATATGATCGACGAAGTGCACATGCTCACGGGCCACGCGTTCAACGCGATGCTCAAGACGCTGGAAGAGCCGCCCGCGCATGTCAAATTCATTCTCGCGACGACCGATCCGCAAAAGATCCCGGTCACCGTACTTTCCCGCTGCCTGCAATTCAATCTGAAGCAGATGCCGGCGGGACACATCGTGTCGCATCTCACGAACATTCTCGGCGAAGAAGGCATCGAGAGCGAGCCGCAGGCGTTGCGTCTGCTCGCCAAGGCGGCTGGCGGCAGCATGCGCGACGCCTTGTCGCTCACCGATCAGGCCATTGCGTACGCGGCGGGGCCGCTAAGCGAGACTGCCGTGCGCGGCATGCTCGGCGCGATCGATCAGAGCGTGCTGGTGCGTCTGCTCGATGCCCTGAAGGACGAGTCTCGCACCGACCTGCTGGCCGTCGCCGACGAGATGGCCGAGCGCAGTTTCTCGTTTGCCGCCGGATTGCAGGATCTGGGCAGCTTGCTGCACAAAATTGCATTGGCACAATACGCGCCGCAAGCGGTTTCCGACGACTGGCCCGAAGCGGCGGACGTACGCCGTCTGGCGGAGGCGCTGTCACCCGAGGCTGTCCAGCTCTATTACCAGATCGCCACACGTGCACGCGGCGAACTTGGCCTGGCGCCCGACGAATACACCGGTTTTTCGATGGCTTTGCTGCGCATGGCCGCGTTCACCCCGTTGCTCGCAGGCGGCACGCTTGCCGAGCCGCCAACGCCGCAAGCGACGGGTGCCGCGCGCGCCTTGGCACCTGCCGCCGCGCCGTCGCGGGCGCCGATGTCGGAACCGTCGCGTGCCGCTGCGCCACCTGCGGCTACGCCGGCGCAGCCCGAGGTGCGTCGCGCCCCGGCAGCCCGTACTAGCGCGCCGACCGACGGTGCGCCGATGTCACCTGCCCGCGCCGCACTCGCCGCGCTCAATGCTGGGCGGAAGGGCACGGCAGGGCGCGCCGGGAGCGGTGCCGCCAGTGCGAACCGTGGCAGCGCGTCGCGTGCCTCGGACGATGCGCCGGCCGGTGCCGATCCAGAGCCCGAGCCTGCCGGATCGGCCGCGCCTGCACCAGCGCCTGCCGCGCCGCCGAGAGCGTGTGTCTATCGTGAAGCCGATGGCGTCGCGCCAGTCTTTACCGGCGAATGGCCGGCATTGGCTGCCGAACTTCCGGCACGCGGCCTCGCCCAGCAACTGGCGTTTCAAAGCGAGCTGACGGAAGTGGCGGGGCGCGCGTTGCATTTGCGCGTGCCGTTGCGTCAACTGGCCGACGCGGCCACCACCGACAAGCTGCGTCAGGTGCTCTCCGAGCACTTGGGCGTCGAGGTGCAGTTACAAGTCGAACTGGGCCAGGTCGGCACGACGGCAGCGTCGCTTGCCGCGGAAGCGGCGGCGGCGCGTCAACGGGCGGCGGAACAGGCGATTGCCGACGATCCGCTCGTGCGTGAATTGATCGACGAATTCGACGCGCAGATCCTGCCGGGCAGCATTCGCCCGGTACAATAAGCAAATTCGCTATCGCGAAACGGCACGGGGTTTTCGAATTTTTCTCCCAAACGCGCGTTACATACGCTGCACGCCCCTCATACGATTTACTCAGGAGTCAAGATGCTGAAAGGAAACATCGCGGGTCTGATGAAACAGGCTCAGCAAATGCAGGAAAACATGAAGAAGGCGCAGGAGCAGCTGGCCCAGATCGAAGTCGAGGGTCAGTCGGGCGCCGGGCTGGTCAAGGTGGTGATGACGTGCAAGAACGATGTGCGTCGCGTGACCATCGATCCGAGCCTGCTGGCAGACGACAAGGACATGCTCGAGGATCTGGTGGCGGCTGCGTTCAACGACGCCGTTCGCAAGGCCGAAGCCACCGCGCAGGAAAAGATGGGCGGGCTGACCGCTGGTCTGCCGCTGCCGCCGGGCTTCAAGATGCCGTTCTGAGCATCGCTCGCCAGTTTCAAGAGAAATACGACGCATGCCCCAGCTCTCGAGCCTGCAAGAACTCGTCGACGCCCTGCGCGCGTTGCCGGGTGTCGGTCCGAAGTCGGCCCAACGCATTGCTTATCACCTGCTGCAACGCGACCGCAAAGGCGCAGTGCGCCTGGGTGAGGCGCTGGTGCATGCCTCCGAGCAGATTCGCCATTGTGCGCGCTGCAACACATTTTCCGAAGTCGAAATCTGCGAGACGTGCCTCGATCCCGAGCGCGATACGAGCTTGTTGTGCGTGGTGGAAACGCCCGCCGACCAGAACATGCTCGAGCAGACGATGACCTTCAAGGGACTGTATTTCGTGCTCATGGGCCATCTCTCGCCGCTCGATGGCGTGGGGCCGGGTGAGATACATTTCGAGCAATTGATCCGCCGCGCCACCGACGGAGTGGTCAGGGAAGTGGTGCTTGCCACCAACTTCACCAACGAAGGCGAAGCCACCGCTCACTACCTCGGACAAATGCTCAAGGCCCGCGGCCTGCGCGTGAGCCGACTGGCGCGAGGCGTGCCCGTCGGAGGCGAGTTGGAGTACGTAGACGCCGGCACGATTGCCCGCGCAGTCCTCGACCGGCATACGCTCTGAGCATGACGCGCAAGTGACGATGTCCGCACTTGCGCGTAGGTACTGCTACTACTCATCCAATCGGATTAGCTGTTTTTCGCTATACCTGCGCATTCCCTCGTCTTCTAGACTGAACCTGCCGACTTGAGGACCCAATAGCAGGGGAAACCTTATAACTCTCAAGAGGCGTGGGGCCGTATACCTGTGATGCAGATCCGGTCGAAGACCAAAAATACTGCATGCAGGCACTGCTTAGGCAGGGAGTTAAGGTATGGCTAACGATACCGGGCGCACCCTGATTTATGCCTCCCGAAAGCATAACGATGGCTTGCTGTCGTTTTTGGGGGAGCAAGGCTGGCAAGTCATGCCGGCCAAGAGCGCCAGCGACGTCGGTCGCATTCTGAACCCGGGGGTCACCAGCGCAGCACTCATTGACCTGGCGAGCGGTTATAGCGACCGCGAGATGGGCGCATTCGAGTCCTGCATGCAACCTGCCACGGTTGGCTGGGTTGCGGCCACAAATCCCGAGCAACTTGCGACAACCGCGATTCGCCGGTTGATTCGCGATTACTGCTTCGACTACGTCAACGTTCCGTGCACAAACGATCAGCTCGCGCATTCGATCGGTCATGCGTGGGGCATGGCGTCGCTCTCGGAAGTGCCGACCTTCACGCCCCAAGTCGGTGGCGATCAGGAAATGGTCGGAACGTGCGAGGCGATGCAGCAACTTTTCCGCACCATCCGCAAGGTCGCCAATACCGACGCACCGGTGTTCATCTCGGGCGAGTCGGGCACGGGCAAGGAACTGACGGCGGTGGCAATTCACGAGCGTTCGATGCGTGCGAAAGGGCCATTCGTGGCGATCAATTGCGGAGCGATTCCTCCGCACCTGATGCAGTCCGAACTATTCGGCTACGAGCGCGGCGCTTTCACCGGCGCGAATGCCCGTAAGATCGGACGCGTGGAAGCCGCCAACGGCGGCACGCTGCTGCTCGACGAAATCGGCGATCTGCCGTTCGAGAGCCAGGCGAGCCTGCTGCGTTTCCTTCAGCAGGGCGCTATTGAGCGTCTGGGCGGTCACGAGGTCATTCCGGTCAACGTGCGCATCATCTCCGCGACGCACGTGGATCTGGAGGAAGCTGTCAAGGAAGGCCGTTTCCGCATGGATCTCTACCATCGCCTGTGTGTGCTGCGCGTGGAGGAACCGCCGCTGCGCGCGCGCGGACAAGATATCGAGATTCTCGCGCACCACGTGCTCCAACGCTTCAAAGGCGATAACCATCGCAAGATCCGCGGCTTCACGCAATGCGCGGTGCAGGCGATGTACGAATACCACTGGCCGGGTAACGTTCGCGAGCTGATCAATCGCGTGCGCCGCGCCATCGTCATGGCCGACAGCCGCACAATCTCAGCCAAGGATCTCGACTTGCTGCCGTGGGTGCCGACATTGGCACGCACGCTGGAAGAAATTCGCGCGGAGGCCGAACGAACGGCCATCGAGCAAGCACTGCTGCGTCACTGTCACCGGTTGACGGATGTGGCCGCAGAGCTGGGTATTTCACGCATTACCCTCTATCGGCTCATGTGCCGGTACGGATTGCGTGGTGACGAGTCGGGCGTGCCGGCCTGATATCTTCTGGCGAAGAGAGAGCGGCCGTCCTGTGATGAACAGGGCGGTCGTTTCTTTTTGGCCTCCTGACGATCGTCATGTCGATATGCCGGAATCGACGTAATTCACCAATGACGGCCCCGCTGCCGTCGCCAATCGAGAATGCTGCCATCGCCAATAAAGACGGGCGATTCGGGCGTTTTCAGCGATGTTCCTGCCACCCTTTTCCCATACGCATTGCGTTGTCTCGCATTTCGAGTGAACGCGTCCCGCGACGTTACCCGTGCCGGATGGCGATGGCGCATCGCGCGCTTCTCAAGTTCGCCCCGCCGCCATGTTTCTGGCTGTCGCCGCGCGGTAAAAAGCGGTACCAAGGGTTGTCCCGCGAACACATCAAAGATGAAACATCCGGCACGCCGCCCAGCGTCGTGCAGCGCGTGGCGCCATGTGACACCGCTGTGGCGATTTTCGGGAGACAAGCAAATTCGCCGCAAATCTGTCACATGAAACCCTTGTAAATCAGGCGTCTTCGGCATACGTCGCTACTCGCGCCGATATCGTTCGCAGTTCGGAATGTTTGTGCATCGCGCGATTTCGCCGTCATCCGCGGCCAGACGCAGTCCACGTATCAATGCTGAAACGTTTTCACACACATGTCCTCGCATGCCCACTGCTAGGAAAAATTAACGCCAATGATTTCAAACACTTAAGGTCGGTGGCACGGAAGTCGCTTTATTCAGTCGGGCAAGGAGGGCATAGCGATGCGAATTCTCACCAACGAAATGCAGTACCGCGTACGACAAGGCGTCAGCGCACTGAGCGCAGCCATCGTCGTGACGCTCGGTCTGTGTGCCGTGCCGGCGCAAGCACAGGATGTCTCGCGCTCGCCGCTCATGCACCTCGCGATGCTGACCGGTTCGATGATGCCGGCATCGTTTGGCACGACGGCACTGCCGGTAACGTCGATCTCCGACGCCGATGCCAGCGTCCTGCCGCCGGTAGCCGCACAGGCCCCGGCAGACGAAACCCCCGCCATTGCGAACCGCGACGAGGGTAACGGCGCCAGCGACTCAGGCATGCCGCTCGCGGCCCGTATCGACGACGAACAACTCGGAAGCCAGCGCGGCCGCAATCTGCAGGGCGGCGCGATGGTCAAGTCACCCGGAATGGCGCTCGCCAACGGCGTTACGTTGTGGGACGAACTGCCTGGCGCCGTGACGCCGACGCCGCGTCCGCAACAACTGTCGAACGGCGTGAACAACCTCCAGGTGACGCGTGTGACTTACACGACGCGGTGAACAAGATGACCCCACTCTCCATGACGCATGCCGGAAGTCTGCTCGCCACGATGATCGTGGCGCTGACCCCGGCGATGCTGCCCGGCCATGCCCATGCCGAACCGGCCACGCCGGGCGACATCGTGGTCGAGCGCGACATCGGCCCGGAGATCGCGTATCGCGGTCTGCCGCGCGTCGAGAATCCCATCGCCGTCTCGGTGCCGGCTTTCCCGACGGGGCCGTTCAACACCGCCATGGGGGCCGTCAATCAGGTCACCGATGGTGAGTTGACCGGCCGCGGCAATGCGGGCCTCGTGACGGGTGCAGTGCAGTCGGGCATCAACCCGGTGATGGGGGTACTCGTAGGCAATGCCCGGGGCGGTAACGCGCTGAATACCTCGAACGGCGTCGGTGGCGGATTTGGCGCCGGGGCGGGCGGTGGCGGCGGCATCGGCAGCATCGGCACGCTCGTGCCGTCGGTGATCGGCTCGGCGCTGGCACCGCTCACCAGTATTGGTGCGGCAGGAGCGGCGAAATGAGCGCACATCGTGGGTGGCGTGGCGCGCAGCGCGCCCTTCCTCTGGCGGTAGCGGCTTTGCTGGCGGCGTTCGCCGGCGTGTCGTCGGCACAGGATGTGTGGATCACGAACGGCGAACTCACAGGCACTCACGCGACTATCGAGAGCGGTGTGGCGGTAGGCGTGACGGGGGCGCTGGGCGTGAATCAGGCGGCCGGGGTCAATAACGCGCAGGCCAACAGCGCAGTGATCGCGAACGGCGGCGGGTTGACGGTCGGCGCGTCGAGCACCAATCAACAAGCCCTCGTCACGTCGACGACCGGCGCGGCCAGCGCCGCAATTCAAGGCAACGCATTTTCAGGCACCTCGGGGCTGACGCAAGTCAACCAGGCGAGCGGTGCCGGCAATCTTCAACGCAACGCGACCGTCATTGTGACCGGCGATGCGTCTGGAGTGGCGAGCGTATCGGATACGGCACTATCCGCTGCGATCTCCAAGGGTGGCCCGGCTGGGCGCGACAACCTCAACGATCACTTCCGCACGGCGTCGATTTCCGGTGACGCCTTCCGCGGTGCGAGCGGTGTGGTGCAAGTCAACCAGTCGGCTGGGATAGGCAATGTAACCGCAAATGTTTTTGTGCTCCGTCCCCCGGCGGGCACATCTTTTTAACTGGGTAACTCTCTCGTCAAGGAGATGGTCATGAAAACGAAAGCAATTGCAGCGGCTGCACTGCTGGTAGCAACGGGTAGCGCCCTGGCGTCGCCCAATCACCAGCAATATAGCTTCTCGTTCATCGGCAACGAGACCAACGTTCTGAACCTGGTCGGCATTTTCGGTCTGGTCGGCATTCGCGGTTGCGTCACGGTGGATAACACTGGCAACGCGGTCGTGCAAAGCAATCAGAGCGTAGACGTACATGGTGTGAATCTGAAGGGTCCGCTGCTTGGCACGTACACGACGGGCAAGGTGACGTACGGCGTTGATTCGAAGACCACGACGGTGTCGAATCAAGGCAGTGCTTACCTGATCGGCGGTTCGACGACCACGCACTACGACAATTCCACGTCGTGGGTAAACGCCAGCGCGAACGGCCACCTGAACACGAGTCAGTCGTTCCAGGCGGGTGCCGGTTATGTGGCAGGGCAGTCCAGCTCGGGTTCGGGCGGCTTCATCGCAGGTGGCGGGTATCAATACTCGAACATCGCTGGCGGTGGAGGCATCATCGGTGGTGGCGTACTTCCGCTGCCGGGCGGTTTTGCACTGTATGGCGGCTACCTTGTCGGTAACTTCGGTGCTGGTCAGGGCTCGGCCTGGGGCGGTTATGCCTATGGCCAGCAATCGCAGCAGGCTGCAGGGTTCCTGGCGGCAGGCTTCCTGAACACGCAGAAGAGCTTCGATGCGGCGTTCCATGCGGTCCTGAACCACGGCAGTGCATCGATCGAGAGTAATTCGATCGCGGCAGGCGCATTGTGGGGCTTCCAGGATACGTACATGAAGTCCACCACGTGGGAAAAGGGTGCGCTCACGCTCCACGTCAACACCTCGACATTGCAGACGATGGGCGCAACGCTCGGTAGTGGCGCGCTGGCTAACGCCAACGGCAACATCGGCGTGAACGTGGCAGCAGGTGCCGACAACGCGCAGGCCAACAACGTCGCGATCGCTTCGCTCAACGCTCAGCCGGTGTATGCCTCGGCACAGGTGTTCGCGAACCAGTCGTCGAAGGGCTCGGCCAGCATCTCGCAGTTCTATGTCAACTCCAGCGTGGGTGATGGTGCCCTCGCCGGTGCGACCGGGAATGTGGGTGTGAACGTGGCGTCGGGTGTGGGCAACGTGCAGCAAAATGGTCTGGCCGCCGCAGTCTCGCAAGGCGGAACCGGCTGGTTCAAGGGCGGTGCAGCCAACTCGACGGCACAAACCGACCAAACGGCAAGCATGAAGGCCTCGGGCGACTTCATCGCCAACGCATCGCTGGGCAATGGCGCACTCGCCTGGGCTAGCGGTAACGTCGGTGTGAACGTGGCTTCGGGTATCGGCAACGTGCAGGCCAACAGCCTCGCCATCTCGGCAATCAAGTGATGTCGCTAACCGGTCCGGGAATTCCCGGACCGGTTTTTTCATGAGGTGTGTCATGAATGATGCGCGTCGTGCCGCGGTAAGGATCGCTACAGTTTGCGCTCTGGCGTGCGCAAGCGTGGCCGGGCACGCGCAGTATGCATCGGTGAATCTCGAGTCTTCGACTGGTGTACCGGCGGTCAAGAAGATGCGGTCGTTCAAATCGATGCACTACGTGAATCTGGTCCAGCAGGAATACGACTTCAGTTGTGGATCGGCAGCCTTGGCAACCCTGCTGCGTTATGGCTACGGGATCGATATTCCCGAGCCGGAAATGATCCAGAAAATGATGGTGTTTTCCAATCCGGAAACGGTCATCAAGAATGGCTTCTCGATGCTCGACATGAAGAAATTCGTGGAGACGCTTGGACTCGAGGGCCGCGGTTTCAAAGTTGACGTGAACGCGCTTTACGACCTGAAGATCCCGGTCATCGCGCTGATCGACGTCAACGGCTATCAACATTTCGTGGTCATCAAGGCAGCGAAGGACGGGCGCGTGTTCGTGTCTGATCCGGCGCTCGGCAATCGCATCATCGAGCAAGCCGATTTTGCCAAGCAGTGGAACGGCTTGGTGCTGGCGGTCATCGGCAAGCCGTTTATGGAGGATTCACCGCTGCTCAAAGGAAACGAATCCCTGGCGGCCAAGCTGCGCGACAGCGCGCTGGCGACCGGGACGTCACCGACCCCGATGGTGGATTTCGGCATCATCCGGGCGGACCTGTTTTGAGATCAGACCATCATGAACCGATATGTTCCGATGCTGGCAATCCCGCTGTTCGCGAGCGCGTTGCCGGCACTCGCGTCGAGCGTGGTGCCCGCAACATGGACGCCAGTGAGCGATGAAGTGCTCTCTCACGCGACAGGCAAATACGCGCAACAAAACATGATCACGGGCTTCCAGCTCGTAATGCAATCGCAATGGCAAATGCCGACCGGTGCGAGCCTCGCCGCCACCGGTGTGCTTGGCGTCAGTCAAGGGAGTTCCGGCGTGCAGGTGCAGACGGGGGCGGCGACGGGCATCATTCCCGGCCTCGTGAATGCGACCACGCCGCTTACGCTGAGTGTTTCGGGGGCGGGGAGCGTACTCGTGAATGGCGTCGCGCAGATTACGCAGGTTGCGGGTGATGCAAACAATGCGCTGAATAAAGCCACAATTCAGTTCGGCCCTGGGATATCGATCGCCACGCTGGTACCGGTCAGCGGGCAGGGCGCGAGCAATTCGCAGACAACGGTGGGTAATTTGAGTGCGAGCGTGGCCATTACGTCCGCAGGCATGCAAATCGCGCTCAATACGCCGAATGGCAATCTCGGCCAGAGCGTGGCTGGCGGCGCCGGGGCGGCGATGAACCAGATCATGCAGGTCGTGCAGGTCGCGGGTAACGCGCAGCAGGTCATGAACACGATGCAGTTGAACCTGCAAACGAGCCCGCTCACCTCGAATGCGCTGCGTCAGGTGGGAATTCAGAACGCCATGGCGAACATGATCGCCGTGCGTCGATGAAGTGAAGGGCAAGTGAAGTCACGGCGTCGTGCTGTGCACGCACGGTACGACGCCACCAACAGTATCCGGCACTCAAGTAACGCCGGGTACGATGAAAACTAGAATGTGGGGCGTCGCCGCTGCGGTAATTGCGGCGCACAAGAAGGTGATGCCGGCAGGGCCCGTGCAATGACCTATCGAGGTGGATGGCAACGGGTTTCGCACGCATTACCCCGCAGTCGAGCAGCAAGGACAACGTTGTAGGTAATACGTGTTTTGTTGGATTGCGCGCGGACGCCCGTCCGCACCTTTACCCGGGGGGGATCATGAACACTCACCGCTTTTTTCCCGTTGCCGCTATTCCGTTGGGGGTACTGCTTTTCACGCTATCGGCCCAGGCTCAGGAGCATACGAACCCATCGCCGGACGACCGTCTGCAAATGTTGATGGACATGGTCGACCGGCAGCAGCGGGAAATTTCTTCTCTGAAACAGCGCCTCACCGACATTGAGATGGCGCAACGCGGTCGTGGACTGACCGCATGGGACACTGCGCAGATTGCGCAGGTCTCACCCGGCGACGGTTCTGCCGCTGGCTCTGCAGGGACACCCGGCGGCGGCGCCGCCGGTGCTGCGGGTCCAACGAGCGCCGCGCCGATCGGTGAGACGCAGCAGATGCAAAAGAGCGAGAGCGAATCGCAGCGCACCCCGGCCGAAGAAGCCGTGGTGCAGGCGCAGCACGCGCCGCTGTTTGATCGCAAGCTCACGATCGATGCCGGTATCAGTTACAGCTACTACGACCGACGCCAGCTCGTGTTGAGCGGCTTCCTTGCGCTCGACGCCATTTTCCTCGGTCAATTGAACCTCGGCGAGACCAAAGCCAACGTGTGGACGTTCGACGTCAACACACGCTACGGCATCAGCGACCGGATGAGCGTGGCGTTCGACGTGCCGTACCTCTACCGCAATTCGGACTTCATTTCGGGCGGGGTGGGCGGCGCAGCGTCATCGATCAGCGACATCAGCAAGAACTCGGCAAATATCGGCGACGTGAATGCGTCTCTGTACTACCAAATCGTCAAGGAGAACGCGAACTGGCCCGATATCGTGGCGTCGTTCCGCGTGACCGCGCCAACCGGTACTTCGCCGTTCGGTATCAAGCTCGGTACGCCCGATCCGACCAACAACAACCTGACGACGCCTTCGCGTCTGCCGACGGGGAACGGGATCTGGGCGTTCACGGCCGGCCTGTCGTTCCTGCGCACTTACGATCCGATCGTGTTGTTCGCGAATGTGGCCTATACGTACAACGTGGCTCGCTCGTTCGACGATATCTCGACCATCGAAGGCACGACGCAACCCGCGAAGGTCAAGTTGGGCGACATCGTTCAGGTGGGCGCGGGGATGGCGTTGGCGCTCAACGACAAGACTGCGTTGTCGATCTCGTACTCGACGGCGATCTCTCGTGCGACGAAAACGGCTACGCCGGGTGGCCCGTGGACCACCGTGGCGGGCAGTACGACGAACGCGGCATCGCTCAACTTCGGTATCAATTACGCGATCAACAAGCATTGGACCGTTAACGGTTACGTCAACGCCGGCATGTCGCCGGATGCGCCGAACTATGTGATCGGTCTGCGCTTCCCGTACACGTTCTGATCGCGCGTGCGGCGCGTAGTCTGGCAGGACAAGGCAGGGCAAAAGCGACCTGCGCGTCACCCGGATCGGTGGCGCGCAGCATCACTGGGGAAGGGAACGTGAGAGCGAGGTTGAAGACGCGGCGGCGGTGTTTGCTGTGTCAGACCTGTCGGTGCTTTCCGTCCGGCGACTCAGTGCGAAATGCCGGCGGGAAGGCGGCCGGCGCTGGCGTTGACTTTCAGGCTTGTCGTCTGCAATCCCGATGCCAGGGACGAGGGCGAGTTAGGAGAGTACGACGACATCGAGACGGCCGGCGCGGGTTGCCCCGGCAATCTCATCGTTGCCTGAGTGGGTTTGGGTGCGGGCGCAGGCGGAATCACTTCGTCCCATAGACGAACGTTGTTGGCGACAGTGGTGGTTGTGTTTGTCGCATTGACGGGCACGGCCGTGGCAGGCGCCACGCCGGACAGATTGGCGACGACACTGTGCTGAAAGTTCGCCGCGCGTGTGCTGGCGAGCAACGCGTCGCTTACGCTGGCAGACACTCCGGCGCCACCGGTAATGTCGGCCTGTGCGGCACTTGCAAAGCATGCAGCCGCCAGACAAAACATGGCACTGCGCGTCGTCTTGACGGTGATTCTGATCATGGCGTGCCCCCCGGCCTCCGCGTGCTGTTCGCTCAGCACTGCTTGTATTCTATTGCGCGATTTGAGAAAGGAAAGGGGAAAAAGTAATAGCGGAATTTCCGAAATTTGAGTAAATAATTTACGCAGATTGCGGTTTGTCGCACGGAGGCAACAATGATAGGCGTCTCCTAGGCCGAGACGTGCCGTCATGCGGGCTTCGCGCGTAAACTGAGCCGAGAGCGAGGTGACGCCTGATGCGTAAAAGATGACGAATGCTGGAGGATTTCCTCGGTTTTCGTTACGGCGATGGGGATGATTGTTATTTCCCGGGCCGACAAACAAAGCATGCGACGGGCGTGACAAGAAAAAGCGGGGGACGGCGGCACGAAAGTGCTGACCGGAACGACAGGGGAAACCATGCGTGTGCTGGTCGTGGGTGAGGCTGCTACCTGGCTGAGCGGCCTGCAAGTCGCGTTGCAGATCGAAGCGAACGCGACACCGCCGGTCTTGCGTCACGTCGACGATGTGAGCGTGCAAGACTGGGTTTGGTTGCGCGAATTGCCGTCGCGTCGCGCGCTCGTACTCGAAGAGTCCGTGGCCCGAACGCCTGCTGTCGACACCTTGTGTGCGATGGCGGCCGAATGCGTGCCGGCGGTACCCGTCATTGTCATCGGCGATGCGGGTTTTCCCGATGAGATCATTCGCTGGTTGCAGGCAGGCGTTGCCGCATGCCTGCCATGGCCGAGTTCGGTCGCACGAATTCGTTCGGTTTTCGACCTTGTGTTCGCGGGCGGCCGATTCGTGCCGGACGAGGCGCTCTCGGCGTTACTTGTCCTCTGGCGGCAGGAGGCCATGGGCGAGGCTTTGCCACTCTCGCGTCTGCCGGTATTTCCGCTGGGTGGCGACAAGGCGACACAACTGGCCGAGTCGGCGCTGCTCGGCATCTCTCAGCGGCAATACGAAATTCTCGCACTGCTATCGCGCGGTTTATCCATCAAAACAATCTGCCAGCAACTGGTGATTTCCGAGGGAACCGCCAAGACGCACGTGTCTGCCTTGTACCGCCGGCTTGGCGCGCGCAATCGCGGCGAGGCGATCTATATTGCGGCGCAGCGCGGCGCGCGTCATCTGTTCGAGACATGAAGTCTTGCGGAATCTTCGGCGTGCCGGTGGATAGGACTTCGGCGCGACTTGATTCGGAACTTTCCGGGATTCGCGGCGAGGTTATTGGCCGATAGTCCACTGTCGAATTACTATACGAACTTCATTTGCCACCCATTTGTACCGGCGCTACCCGCCGGTGGCGTCTCGAAGTCGACGGCGATGGCCATCGACGAGGCACAGGAGTCCACGCGTTGTCCAAGTCGTCCAAGCCGTTTGAATCCGCATCGCCGCAAGGTCCTGCCACGACGTCTACGGCATCCGCTGCCGGACCGTCTTCCGAAACTTCCGCTTCGCCTTCCGCCAGTGGCGCCGGTTTGCCCACCCGGGGTGCCCTCGCAGGTGTGAAGGTTCTTGAACTCGGCACACTCATCGCCGGCCCGTTCGCCGCGCGCATGCTGGGCGAGTTCGGGGCCGAAGTCATCAAGATCGAAGATCCGCAGCACGGCGATCCGCTGCGCAAGTGGCGCAAGTTGCATCCCGATGCCGGTGGCACGTCGCTCTGGTGGGCGGTGCAGGCTCGCAACAAAAAATCGGTGACGATCAATCTCAAGTCCCCCGAGGGGCAGGAGATTGTGCGCAAGCTCGCTGCGCAAGCCGACATCGTGGTCGAGAATTTCCGCCCGGGGCTGCTTGAGCGTTTCGGGTTGGGCTATGAGCAACTGTCGGCCGAGAATCCGGGACTTGTGATGGTGCGTCTGTCGGGGTATGGGCAGACGGGACCGTACCGTGACCGGCCCGGCTTCGGGGCGATTGCCGAGTCAATGGGCGGACTGCGTCATATCACGGGCTACCCGGATTTGCCGCCGCCACGCATCGGCATCTCCATCGGAGATTCCATCGCAGCGCTGCACGGCGTGATCGGCGCGATGATGGCGCTGCATCACCGCAATGTGAACGGCGGGCGAGGGCAGGTGGTCGATGTCGCGCTGTACGAGGCTGTATTTAATCTGATGGAAAGCGTTGTACCGGAGTACAGCGTGGCCGGCATGGTGCGTGAGCGCACGGGGGCGTCGTTGCCCGGCATCGTGCCGTCGAATACCTATCCCTGTGCCGACGGCATGATTGTCGTCGGCGGCAACAGCGATCCGATCTTCAAGCGCCTGATGCACGCCATCGGGCGGTCCGATCTCGCTGAAGATCCCGCGCTTGCGCATAACGACGGCCGTGTGCCGCGCACGCAGGAAATCGACGAGGCGATCGGTCGCTGGACGCGTGAGCGCCCCATCGACGAGGCGCTCGCTGTGCTGCAGGGGGCCGATGTGCCAGCGAGCCGCATCTACACCGTTGCCGATATGTTCAAGGACCCGCAGTTCATCGCGCGTCAGATGATCCAGCGACACACGTTCCCGGACGGCACGCCTATCGAGTTGCCGAACGTCACGCCGAAGCTCTCGGAGACGCCGGGACAGACACAATGGCTCGGCCCGGAACTCGGTGCGCACACGGACGAAGTGCTTGGGCAACTGGGTTATGATGCCGGGCAAATCAAAGCCCTGCGCGAGGGCGGCGTCATTTGAACCGACATGATCTTGCGCAGGAGCACGGGGCGCGGCGTTCGCCGTGATCCGTGAATACAAAGCACGTCAAATATAGAAAGAACGCTGCAACCAAGGAGACACACACCATGCAAAGACGTCAGTTCGTCACGGCACTGGCCGCCACCGGCCTGATCGGCGCGGGCATTCGCCCCGGCTTCGCTCAAGCCAAGCTCGAAAAGACCAAGATCGCGATTGCCGTCGGCGGCAAAAACCTCTTCTACTATCTGCCGCTCACGATTGCAGAACGTCTGAATTACTTCAAGGATGAAGGGCTCGACGTCGAGATCTCTGACTTCGCCGGTGGCTCGAAAGCATTGCAAGCCCTTGTCGGTGGTAGCGCCGACGTGGTGTCGGGCGCCTATGAGCACACGATTCTGTTGCAGGCGAAAAACCAGTACATCCGTGCGTTTGTCCTGCAGGGGCGTGCGCCGCAGATCGTCTTCGGTGTGTCGAACAAGACCCTGCCGAACTACAAGTCGTTGGCCGACCTGCGTGGTAAGAAAATCGGCGTGACCGCCCCGGGGTCGTCGACGAACATCATGGCGAACTTCGTGCTCGCCAAGGGCGGTGTCAAGCCCAATGAGGTGGCGTTCGTCGGTGTCGGCGCGTCGTCCGGTGCGCTCGCCGCGATTCGGTCAGGCAATATCGACGCCATCGTCAACCTCGATCCGGTCATTACCATGCTGGAACGCGACAAGGAGATCCGTGTGATCTCGGACACCCGCACGCTCAAGGAAACGGTGTCGGTGTTTGGCGGGAACATGCCGGCTGGGTGCCTGTACACGAACGAATCGTTCATTCAGAAGAATCCGAATACCACTCAGGCGCTCACCAACGCCATGGTGCGTGCGCTGCGTTGGCTTCAGACGGCAGGGCCGTCGGACCTCATCAAGACGGTGCCCGACGCCTATCTGTTGGGTGACCGCGCACTCTACCTGGACGCGTGGAGCCGCGTGAAGGAAGCCATTTCGCCGGACGGCCTGATTCCCGCCGATGGCCCGGCTACCGCGCTGCGCACGTTGCAGGCGTTCGATGAGACGGTCAAGGGTAAGTCGATCGACCTGTCGAAGACGTTCACCAACGAGTTCACGAAGAAGGCCGACGCCAAGTACAAATGATGACTGCGCCGGCTCTCAGTTTTGACAATATTTCGTGTACGTTCGTTGCGCGAGACGATCGTTCGAAGCGTTACACGGCGGTCGCCGAAACATCGCTCGACATTGCGCCGGGCGAGTTCGTCTCGGTCGTCGGCCCGACCGGGTGTGGCAAGTCGACGCTGCTCAATGTCGCTGCCGGCCTGCTGGCGCCGTCGTCCGGCACGGTCAAGGTGTTCGGCGAAACGCTCAAGGGTATCAATTCGCGCGCCGGCTATATGTTTCAGGCCGAAGCGTTGATGCCCTGGCGTAATGCGATCGACAACGTGACTGCGGGTCTCGAGTTTCGTGGCGTGACGCCCGAGGAGGCGTCGGCGCGTGGGAATGAGTGGCTCAAGCGCGTGGGGCTGGGCGGGTTCGGCGACCGATACCCGCATCAGCTCTCGGGCGGCATGCGCAAGCGTGTTGCCATGGCGCAGACGCTGATTCTCGATCCGGACATCATCTTGATGGACGAACCGTTCTCTGCGCTCGATATCCAGACGCGTCAGCTCATGGAGAACGAGTTGCTCGAGTTATGGGCTGCCAAGCGCCGTGCGGTGCTCTTCATCACCCACGATCTGGACGAGGCGATTGCGCTGTCTGACCGTGTCGTGGTGCTTGCCGCAGGGCCGGGCACGCACCCCATCGGGGAGTTTCGCATCGATCTGCCGCGTCCGCGAGATGTGGCGGAGATTCGGAATCATCCGCGCTTTACCGAATTGCATGCTCAGATTTGGGACGTGTTGCGCGAAGAAGTGCTCAAGGGCTATGCACAACAGTTAAAGGCAGTCTGATCGTCATGTGCCAAATCGCAGGCTTTCTGATGGGCGTGTGCGGCTGGTTCGGCTGGCTGGACTGGATGGAATGGTTCAGTTTGCCAGATGAACTTGGCTTGTTCGATTGGCCCGTCTGAGTTGCCCGATGGCTCGTCTGATATTCCCGGAATTCGTTCGTCATGCGTAATCGTTCGATCATGCGGCACTTGCGGTTGTGGCAGTGGCTGCTGCTGGTAGTGGGGTTTCTCGTCTGGTACGTGCTCACGAGCCCGACACTGTTGCCCGCGTTTTATTTCGACAGCCCCGACAAGGCGGCTTTCTTCTTTGGGGAGCCGCAGAAGGTGCTGCTCCAGATCTGGCAATGGTTCGCCAGTGGGGAGATTTATCTTCATCTCGGCGTCACGCTGCTCGAGACGGTGCTCGCCTTCGCGATCGGTACCGTGTTCGGGTTGGCTGTGGGGCTGTGGCTGGCACTCTCGCCAAGCGCGGGCGCGCTGCTCGATCCTTACATCAAGGCAGCCAATTCGATGCCTCGCGTGATCCTGGCGCCGATCTTCGGCGTGTGGTTCGGGCTCGGCATCTGGTCGAAAGTCGCGCTGGGCGTGACGCTGGTGTTCTTCATCGTGTTCTTCAACGTCTATCAGGGCGTGAAGGAGGTGAGTCCGGTCGTGCTGGCAAATGCACGTATGCTGGGGGCGAATCAGCGCCAGTTGTTGCGGCGGGTGTATTTGCCGAGCGCCACCAGTTGGGTGTTCTCCAGTCTGCACAACTCGGTCGGGCTCGCGTTCGTTGGGGCTGTCGTCGGGGAATACCTCGGCTCGGCGCGCGGCGTGGGCTATCTGATTCTGCAAGCAGAAGGGACTTTCGACATCAACGCGGTCATTGCCGGGGTGCTGATCCTGACAGCGTTCGCGCTAGTGCTCGATGGGCTTGTCGGTGTCGTTGAGCGGCGGTTGCTGGTCTGGCAGCCGCAAGCTGGAGAGACTGAGAAGATGTAACCGTGAATCGGGTAGTTCGCCGGCGGCCATATTGCAGGATTGCTATCGGGCCGCCGGCGGCCGTGACCGATCGGCGGCAAATTCGTGGCAGGGCCCTGGCAATCTTGCCCGTGCCGTGCCCCGGCAGGGGCGCGATCGATACCCTCATGGCGTCGTCATGGCGTCATATCCGAGCACCTTTCCTCGGTTACAATTGCCGCATGCGAATCCTGCTCAGCAACGACGATGGGTATCAGGCGCCAGGCCTGGCCGCGCTATATGAAGCGCTGGCACCGCTTGGCGACATTACCGTGGTGGCGCCCGAACAGAACTGTAGCGGTGCGTCCAATTCTCTGACCCTGCAACGACCGCTTTCGGTGTTCAAAGCGGGCAACGGTTTCACGTTCATCAACGGCACGCCGACCGACTGCGTGCATGTGGCGCTGACCGGGCTGCTCGACGAGCGGCCCGATATCGTTGTCTCCGGGATCAACAACGGTCAGAACATGGGCGAAGACACGCTGTATTCCGGTACTGTAGCAGCGGCCACCGAAGGTTTCCTCTTCGGCATTCCCTCGTTCGCGTTCTCGCAGGTCAACAAAGGCTGGGACCATCTGGAAAGTGCCGCGCGCGTGGCGCGCGAGATTGTCGAACGCTATATGGAGCGTCCGCTGGGGCACCCCTTCCTTTTGAATGTCAATATCCCCAATTTGCCTTACGACCGCCTGAAGGGCTCGCTTGCTACGCGTCTTGGGAAACGACACCAATCGCAACCGGTAATCCGTCAGGAAAATCCGCGAGGCGAAACGATTTACTGGATCGGTCCGGCCGGCGATGCTCGCGATAGCAGCGAAGGCACCGATTTCCACGCCGTGGCGCACGATTACGTCTCGGTCACCCCCTTGCAACTGGATCTCACGCATACCGCACGACTTGGCGTCGTGCACGATTGGCTGGCCAGCGCAGGGGTGGCCCAACGATGACGACACCGCCGAAGCGCTTTCCTCTTCCTCTGGCCGAAGTGATGGCCCGCCGGCAGCGCAAGGCGCCGGTACTCGACAAGGCGTCGCGGGCGAGTCCTGCCGGTGCGCCGCCTGCGGCAATGACGCGGGGGGCGGCGCCAACGAGCCAAGGGAACGGAAAGACACCGGCAAACGGGAGTCCTTCCGCCACGACGCATAATAGTTTGCGAGCGGCGTCCACCCCTATGGCAGGGGCCTCGGCCCGGCCAGGCGGTGCACACACGCCACACGCAGTCGTGCCGAAAGGACTTGCCAGACCGGCGTCTGCGCCGCATGCTCAACCCGCGCCGCATACCGCGAAAAGCGTACCCCGGCCCACGGTCAAGGTGACCGGTACCGCTGGCATGCAAAAGGGCAGTGCGGCCGGGCCGAAGAGCACGGTGCGCAGTTCGACGCACGGGAAGGTTTCGGCTGGCGGCACAGCGCGGGCTAACCTCTCGACCCTCGATCATTCGCCTGATGGCATCGGGCTGACGTCGGATCGGGTTCGGGCGCGAATGGCTGAACGCGTGGCAGCGTCGGGCGTCAAACATCCGGGCGTGCTGGCGGCGCTGGCGACCGTGCCGCGTCATGGGTTCGTCGATGCAGCGCTCGCGAATCAGGCCTATGAAGACGCCGCATTGCCGATCGGGCATGGACAGACGATTTCGAAGCCATCGGTCGTTGGGCGCATGATCGAGTTACTGCTCGCCGGCGGGCGTCCGCTGGAAAAGGTGCTGGAAATCGGCACGGGGTGTGGCTATCAGGCGGCAGTATTGTCATGCGTGGCGCGCGACGTGTATTCGATCGAGCGTGTTCGCCCGTTACATGAGCGGGCCAAAGCCAACCTGCGGCCCCTTCGGGTGCCCAATATTCGCTTGCATTACGGCGATGGGCGCTTGGGATTGCCCGCCGTTGCACCTTTTGACGGCATCGTGATCGCCGCCGCCGGACTGGAAATTCCGGACGCGCTGATCGACCAGCTCGCCGTCGGTGCGCGTCTCGTCGCTCCGGTGGGCGGCGAGCAACAGATTTTGACCCTCATCGAGCGCATCGGCGCGCGTCAGTGGCGCGAGACGCAGCTTGATAGGGTGTTATTCGTCCCCTTAAAATCGGGCATCATTTAAGCCCGTCGGGCCTATTCTGCGGAGGATTTGAGTGAATTTGCGAGCGGGTTTCCAACAACGCGTCGCCAGTGTCCTGTTGCTGAGCATGCTGGCAGCGTGCGCATCGCGACAAGTCGGGGCGCCGGTCGTTGACCGTACCGTAGGCGGTACGACGACCGACAGCAATGTGCCGGGCTCAGCGCCCGTCGTTGACAACACGCCGGTGCCGGCCGGATTTTATCGCGTCAAGCCGGGTGATCGCCTCTATCGCATCGCGCTGGAGAACGGTCAGAACTATCGCGACATTGCTCGCTGGAACAACATCCAGAACCCGGACCAGATTGAAGTCGGTCAGGTGCTGCGTGTGAAGCCGCCGGCAGGTGACACGGGTACGCCGTTGCCTGCACCGGTTGCGGGCACGCCGTCGTCTGCGAGCAACAATCCGGCATCGGTACCGCCGGTTGTCGTGCCACCTCCGGCCAGTTCATCCGCTTCGGCAGCACCGTCTGCCGTGTCGAGTGGCGAGTTGCAACTGTCGTGGCCGGCCAAGGGCAGCGTCGTGGGGCGTTTCGACGATTCGAAGAACAAGGGCCTGAATATTGCCGGTAACACTGGCGATCCCGTCTATGCGGCTGGCGCGGGTAAAGTGGTGTACTCGGGGGCGGGCCTGCGTGGCTACGGCAACCTAGTCATCATCAAGCACGATGCCACCTTCTTGACGGCGTATGCACACAACCGCACACTGTTGGTCAAGGAAGGCGACTCCGTTACGCGGGGTCAGAAAATTGCCGAAATGGGTAACTCGGATGCAGAACGTGTCATGCTGCACTTCGAGGTACGCCGCGACGGCAAGCCTGTAGATCCGATGAAGTATTTGCCGCCTCAATAAACTAGGCAGGGTCGAATGCTCAAGAGAAAGCGTCGTACTTCGCAAGAGGAAGACCTCGCTGCCCCGGAGAGCGATCAGGACGTTGACGATCGGCAATCCCGGCAGGACGAGGACGTGGACGACGCTTTCGACGAGCGCGAGGCGGAGGAGGATGACGCCTCGTCGCCCGACGCCGCCGAAGAGGGGGGCGGCACCGCCGCTACCGGCCGCAAGCGAAAATCTGCTGACGGCGACGACTTCGGCACAGTGCTGCAAGCCGAACTCACGGCCGATACCGTCCAGCACTATCTCAATCGCATCAGTGTCAAGCCGCTGCTGACCCCTGCGGAAGAACTCGATTACTCCACGCGCGCGCAGGCCGGCGAATTTGCCGCACGTCAGGTCATGATCGAGCGCAATCTGCGCCTCGTCGTCAGCATCGCCAAGGGCTATCTCAACCGCGGTGTGCCGTTGCTCGATCTGATCGAGGAGGGCAATCTGGGCCTGATGCATGCCATCGAGAAGTTCGACCCGGGCCGTGGTTTCCGCTTTTCTACGTATGCCACATGGTGGATTCGCCAGAGCATCGAACGCGCCATCATGAATCAGGCGCGCACGGTGCGTCTGCCGGTGCATGTCATTCGCGAACTCAATCAGGTGCTGCGCGCGAAGCGCCACCTGGAAAAGAGTGCCGCGTATGTCGATGGTGGCGAGCAGCGCGATGCGCGCATTGAGGATATTGCCGATTTGACCGGCAAGACGCCTGAGGAGATTACCGACATCCTCGCGCTCAACGAGCATGTGGCGTCGCTCGATGCGCCGCTCGAAATCGATCCTGGCAGCAGCCTGCTCGACCTGCTTTCCGACGATCACAGTCAGGCACCCGAGCAAGAGGTGCAGCACCGGGAGCTGGAAGACCTCATGCGTCTGTGGCTTTCGCGACTGTCCACCAAGCATCGTTATGTTATCGAGCGCCGGTTCGGTCTCAATCGCGTGGAACCCGCCACGCTCGAGGAACTGGCCGACGAAATGGGACTGACCCGTGAGCGTGTGCGTCAGATCCAGCAAGAGGCGCTTGTCAAACTCAAGCGTTATTTCGCGTCGAACGGCGTACGTAAAGACGCCGTACTCTGATGGGCGTCGGCAACTGATGCCATGCGCAGTGTTGAGTGCGAGCTGGCAGTAGTCCGATACAGTATTCCGACGCTCGCTGATCCTTTCTTCAGATTTTCATCATGCCATCTCCCGTACTTGTCTTCGACATTGAAACGATTCCCGACGTTGACGGCCTGCGCAAGCTGGAACCCGCCTATGCCGGACTCTCTGACGATGCCGTTGCCGAAGCCGCCTTTGCGGCCCGTCGGGAAAAGGTGGGGCACGACTTCCTGCCGTTGCACCTGCATCGCGTCGCTGCGATCTCCTGTGTGTTCCGCGATCGCGACGGTTTTCGAGTGAAATCGCTCGGCACCCTCGACGATGGAGAGGGATCGCTCGTTTCCGGTTTCTATCGCACCATCGAAAAGTACGCGCCGCAGATCGTGTCATGGAATGGCGGCGGATTCGATCTGCCGGTGTTGCATTACCGCGCGATGATTCACGGTATTGCCGCGCCGCGCTATTGGGACATGGGCGAGGACGATCGCGAGTTCAAGTGGAATAACTACATCAGCCGCTATCATCAGCGCCATCTGGATTTGATGGATTTGCTGGCGATGTATCAGGCGCGCGCGAATGCGCCACTCGACGATCTGGCGAAGCTGTGCGGGTTTCCCGGCAAGCTCGGCATGGATGGCAGCAAGGTCTGGGAAGCTTATCGCGACGGCAAGCTCGAAGAGATTCGCAACTATTGCGAAACGGACGTCGTGAATACCTATCTCGTCTACTGCCGCTACCAATTGATGCGGGGCGGTTTGCGTCAGGCGGAATACGATCAGGAAATCGAATTCGTGAAGCGCTCGCTCGAGCAGGAAGCGGCGCCACACTGGAAGGAGTACCTCGCCGCCTGGCGGTGATTTTGTCCATTTGCGACAAATGAGGCGGCGCCGCCCGTACCGGTTGCTGCATCAGGGGCGGGCGAATCGATTAAAATGCCGGGTTTGCTGTCGCATATGAGAACAAAGACGTGACCCGCTCCTCCCGAAACTCCTCGCGTAATCGGCCCGGCGCCGAGCCCGGCATCATCGATATCGAATCGCTCGACATGGAGGCGCGCGGCGTTGGCCGCACCGCGCCCGAGGGCGAGCCAGGTAGCCCGGAGTACAAGCCCGGTAAGGTGATTTTCGTCGAAGGTGCGCTGCCAGGCGAGCGCGTCACGTATCTCAGCTATCGGCGTAAGCCCAAGTTCGAACAGGCCGAAGCCGTCAACGTACTGCGCGCGAGCCCGATGCGTGCCAAGCCGCAATGCCCGCATTTCGGCAAATGTGGCGGGTGCTCGATGCAGCATCTTGAGCCGCGCGCGCAAATCGCGATCAAGCAACGCGTGCTGGAAGACAATTTGGCGCGTCTTGGCAAAGTGAAGGCCGAAGCCATGCTTCGCCCGATTCAGGGGCCGGACTGGGGATACCGATTCCGCGCACGTCTGACGGTGCGCTACGTGCCCAAGAAGGGCGGTGTTCTCATTGGTTTCCACGAGCGCAAGAGCAGCTACGTGGCCGATATGGATTCTTGCGAAGTGCTGCCGCGCCATGTGTCGGACATGCTGGTGCCGCTGCGGCGACTGGTTGAGTCGCTGTCGATTCGCGAGCGTCTGCCCCAAATCGAGTTGGCCATCGGCGCAGACGTGACTGCGCTCGTGCTGCGTATTCTCGAGCCCCTCACGCCGGCGGACGAAGATATCCTGCGCGCATTCGCTGACGCGAATCATGTGCAATTCTGGCTGCAAACGAAGGGGCCGGACACGGCTGTGCCGTTCTATCCGCTTGCGCCGGAGTTGCATTACACGCTCCCGGAATACCAGATTCGGATGCCGTTCAAGCCGACGGACTTCACTCAGGTCAATCATCAGATCAACCGGGTGCTCGTGCATCGGGCGCTGCGATTGCTGGCGCCGGAGGCGCATGAGCGCGTGCTGGATCTCTTCTGTGGTCTGGGTAACTTCACGTTGCCGCTGGCGCGTCGTGCAGGGACGGTCATGGGTATCGAAGGCAGCACAACGCTGACCGAGCGCGCGCTCGCCAATGCGCAGCGCAATGGTGTGGCGGACCGCACTGAATTCGCTTGCCGGAATCTGTTCGATATCACGCCGGACGACATTCGTGCCCTGGGCGCTTTCGATCGTTACCTGATCGATCCGCCGCGCGAGGGTGCATTGGCGGTGTCGAAGGCGCTGGCGGAATTGGCGCAGCAGGGGTATGAAGGTCTGCCCAAACGTATCGTCTACGTTTCTTGCAGCCCCGCAACGCTCGCCCGAGATGCCGGATTGCTCGTGCACGAGGCGGGATATCGCCTGACGCTCGCGGGGGTGGTGAACATGTTCCCGCACACGTCACATGTCGAGTCGATGGCGGTATTCGAACATGAGAGCATCGGCCAGCCCTGGGTGCCGCGCGTGCGAGTCTCTGAATCTGGTGACACCGATGAGAATGAGGTGGACGAAGGCGTTGAGGCGGTTGCCGGGGCCGTGGATGGCGACGGCGTGATTCACGAAGGCGTTTGACCGCTCGTGTGATAGGTGTCCGGCCGCCGACTTCGCAGACTAAGTGTGTTAGGGGGGCGGTTGGCTGGGGCGTCAAGTTGGATGCCCTGTGGTGGGGTGGAGACGAGACCATTCGACCAAGCGCCGCGTAAAGAAAAAGCCAGTCCCGAGGGACTGGCTTTTTTTATGTCTGATGGCGGAAGCGGATGCCCGCGTCGCCTAGGCAGACGCGTTAGTTGCGGTTGCCGCCCAGCACGCCGAGGATGGCGAGCAGGTTGGTGAAGATGTTGTACAGGTCAAGGTAAATCGCGAGCGTTGCCGTGACATAGTTCGTCTCGCCGCCGTTCACGACACGCTGCACGTCGAACAGGATATATGCGGAGAAGATAGCAATGGCAAGCACCGAGACCGTCAACATCAGCGCCGGCAGTTGCAGCCAGATATTGGCAACCGAGGCCAACAGGATCACGAGCACGCCCATGAACAGCCATTTGCCTAGTCCGCTGAAGTCACGCTTGCTGACCGTGGCGACGGTTGCCATCACGCCAAAAATCACGGCGGTTCCGCCGAACGCCAACATGATGAGCGATGCGCCGTTCGAGAACCCCAGCACGAAGCTCAGCAGGCGCGTCAGCATCAGGCCCATGAAGAACGTGAAGCCCAGCAACAGCGCCACACCCACGCCGCTATTCTTGAAGCGCTCGATGGCAAACATGAAGCCGAAAGCAATGGCGAGGAAAGCGATCACACTCACCATCGGGCTGCCGGCAAACAGCGAGAAGCCGTAATTCACGCCCAGCCAAGCCCCGGCAATCGTCGGCAGCATCGACAGGGCGAGCAGCCAGTACGTATTGCGCAGTACCTTGTTGCGCACTTGTACGGTCGTGGCGCCTTGCGTCCCGCCGTAGCCGAAACGTTGGAAATCCTGGTTCATATATTGTGTTCTCCGTGGTCGTTGTGCCCGCCGGCGGGGCCGGCAAGCGCCTCTTGACGCTTACGATGACCGGCGCTCGTTGCCGGTAAATCCCCGCAGCCGTTGGTCTGGCTTGTCGTCGAAGTCAAAGGATACCGAAAGACTCCCGGGAAAACGTTCAGACGATTCTCGAAATCTCGGGGCAAATGCCCGAATTTCAATGCGCTGAGACGTCTCCCGACCTTCCCATTTAGGTAAGGTGCCGGAATCACACCCTTTCGTCAACTTCCCGAAAAGCCGGATCGTCCCGGCCGTCCTGCGTTTGAGCGGTACGCGCACTGTAGGTTCCATCCCCATCATAACAGCCTTCGTGCTACAATTACGGGTTCATGTTGGTTATATAACTGCTTAATTTTTTGGAGTTTTTCATGGCAGTCGAACGCACTTTGTCGATTATCAAGCCCGATGCCGTTGCCAAGAACGTGATCGGCCAGATTTATAGCCGTTTCGAAGGCGCAGGCCTGAAGATCGCCGCTGCCAAGCTGGTGCATCTGTCGCGTGCTGAAGCCGAGCAGTTCTACAGCGTGCACAAGGAACGCCCGTTCTTCAAGGATCTGGTCGATTTCATGATCTCGGGTCCGGTCATGATTCAAGTGCTCGAAGGCGAAAACGCCATCGCGAAGAACCGCGAACTGATGGGCGCCACCGATCCGAAGAAGGCTGAGAAGGGCACGATCCGCGCCGATTTCGCCGACAGCATCGACGCAAACGCCGTGCATGGTTCGGACGCCGCCGAAACGGCTGCTGCCGAAGTGTCGTTCTTCTTCGCCGGTCTGAACGTCTACTCGCGTTAATACGCGTTTAGCCGCTCAATCGCAGGAAGATACCGAAGGGATGTTGACGGACCAAGGCCATGACCAACCTTACGAATCTGCTTGATTACGATCCGGACGGTCTGGCCGCCTATTGCGGCACGCTCGGTGAGAAGCCGTTCCGTGCGCGCCAGCTCCAGCGCTGGATTCACCAGATGGGTGCTGCCGATTTCGACGGCATGACCGATCTCGCCAAGTCGCTGCGCGAGAAGTTGCACACGCGTGCGACCATCGCTGCGCCGGCGGCCATCACCGACCATGTGTCGACCGATGGCACGCGCAAGTGGCTGCTGGACGTGGGCAACGGCAATGCCGTCGAGACCGTCTACATTCCCGAGGAGACGCGTGGCACGCTTTGCGTTTCATCGCAGGCGGGCTGCGCCGTCAACTGCCGGTTCTGTTCGACCGGTAAGCAGGGTTTCTCGCGCAATTTGTCGCTGGGCGAAATCATCGGTCAATTGTGGATGGCCGAATTCGCATTGCGTCGCGACCTTGGGCGTGAGGGCAAGAACGAGCGTGTCATCACCAACGTGGTGATGATGGGCATGGGCGAGCCGTTGCTCAACTTCGAGAATGTCGTGGGTGCCATGCGCCTGATGCTCGACGATAACGCCTACGGGCTGTCGCGTCGTCGTGTCACGCTGTCGACCTCCGGTGTTGTGCCAATGATGGACCGCCTGGGGCAGGAGTTGCCTGTGGCGCTGGCCGTCTCGCTACATGCGCCGAACGACGCCCTGCGCGATGTGCTCGTGCCGCTTAATAAGAAGTATCCGTTACGCGAACTGATGGGCGCGTGCGAGCGTTACCTTGAAGTGGCGCCGCGCGATTTCATCACGTTCGAGTACTGCATGCTCGACGGTGTGAACGACACCGAGGCGCATGCGCGCGAGCTTGTCGCACTGACCCGCGACGTGCCGTGCAAATTCAATCTGATCCCGTTCAATCCGTTTCCCGAATCCGGCCTGTTGCGCTCGAAAGATCCGCAGATCAAGCGATTTGCGCAAATTCTGCTCGACGCGGGGCTCGTGACGACCGTTCGCAAGACGCGTGGCGACGACATCGATGCCGCCTGTGGTCAGCTGGCCGGCGAGGTGCAAGATCGCACGCGGCTTGCGCAGCGCGGCAAATTCGGGAAAATCGCGGTCGAGGTGCGTACCGTATGAGGTTGCGCATGGGCGGGCGAGGACCGTGGCGAGGGCCGTCGGCCCCGCACGCGCCGTGCCGCTCGTCGGATCAGTCTCGCACTACAGCATTCCTTGCGCGAGGCGCGTTTCGTGCCTCGCGCGATTCCGTCAGTTCTTCGCTGAACCGTTCGATGCGCCGAGCAGATCTTCACGCCGCGCGCACGGGGGGTGAGGCAGTGAAACTGTCGCCAGCATATCCTCAGCCGCTGCGGGTGGCTGCTTACGAACGGGGGCGTATCGATGGATAACCAGAATCAGGCGGATGCAGGCGGGCAAGCCGGGGCCGAGGGCCAGGCATTGCCGCAGAGCGCGACCGCCGGATGGGCTGAGCTTGGGGCGCAGGTGGGTGCGCAACTGGCTGCATTGCGCGAGAAGCGCGGCATGTCGATCGAAGATGTGTCGGCGCGCCTGAAAGTCTCGGTGCTAAAGCTCAAGCGTCTTGAAGCCGGCGAGTGGAATGCCTTGCCGGAAATGCCGTTTATTCAGGGTGTCGTGCGCAGCTATGCGCGCATGCTCGGCGCCGATCCGGAACCGATGATCGAGCCGCTGCGCCGTTTTGGCCGCGCCGCTCCCATCGACATTCCGCAACCCCAGACGGGGCAGCCGAGTATTCCGAAGAGCCCGGTGCGCTTCCGCTCGCCGGTCGCTGCGTCGCAAGCCAAGTGGCCTTGGGCACTGGCCGCGCTCGTTGTGATCGCTGGTGCCGCCTGGTACTTCGGCAATGCCCACAAGCCGAGTCGTGGTTCGATCGAACCGGCAGAACTGGCCAGCGCTACGTCGGCACAGGGCGCGACAGACGCTGCCGAGCCGGCGAGTCAGCCGGTCGTGGCCGACGTCAATGGCACGCCGCCGGGGGCCGATGGTGCCAATGCCGTGAACAACGGCAATACGGAAGGTACGGTCAATAGCGCGTCAGCCAGTACTGCTGCCGCGGGCGCGGGGCTCATTGCTGCCGCCGATCCGACCCATGTGGTCGCCGGGCTGGCGGGCGCCAGCGCGGCCGCTGCGCCGGTCGTCGCGCCGTCGCCGAAGCCGGCCGACGCCAAGGCGTCCAGCGTGGGCGTGCCGGGTAATGGCAAGATTGCGTTGCGTCTGAAGTCGGATAGCTGGGTCGAAGTGCGTTCGAAGGACGGCAAAGTGCTGTTCTCCCAGTTGATGCGCGCAGGTGCCGAACAGGAAATTACGGGCGATGCGCCGCTCAAGATCGTTGTGGGTAACGTCGCGGGCGTCGAGTCGCTGGAATTCAACGGTCAACCGGTCGAGATCAAGTCCCGCAATGCGGGCAACGTGGCGCGTCTGACGCTCCAGTAAGACCGAAAGAGGGTAATCATGGCTTCTGTAGAATGCATGCCGATCATCGGCGGTCCGGCACCCCGCCGTCAGTCGCGTAAGGTCGCGATTCGCTGGGGCGGCCAGCTCGTGACGGTCGGTGGCGACTCGCCGATTCGCGTGCAATCGATGACCAATACCGATACGGAAGACGTCATCGGTACGGCCATTCAGGTCAAGGAACTGGCGCAAGCCGGTTCCGAGCTGGTCCGTATCACCGTGAATACGCCGGAAGCGGCCGCCGCCGTGCCGGCGATCCGCGATCAACTCGATCGCATGGGCGTGATGGTGCCGCTCGTTGGCGACTTTCACTACAACGGCCATAAGCTGCTTGCGGACTATCCGGATTGCGCCGAAGCACTGTCGAAGTACCGCATCAACCCGGGTAACGTCGGGCAAGGTGCAAAGCGCGATACGCAGTTCGCGCAAATGATCGAAATGGCGGTCAAGTACGACAAGCCGGTTCGTATCGGCGTGAACTGGGGCAGCCTGGATCAGTCGCTGCTCGCACGCATCATGGACGAGAATGCCGCCCGTGCCACGCCGTGGGACGCGCAGAGCGTGATGTACGAAGCGCTCATCACGTCGGCGCTGGAATCGGCTGAACTGGCCCAGCGCGTTGGGCTGCCGGCCGACAAGATCCTGCTTTCCTGCAAGGTGAGCGCGGTGCAGGATTTGATCGCCGTCTATCGCGAGTTGGCCAAACGTTGCGACTACGCGTTGCATCTGGGGCTGACCGAAGCCGGCATGGGGTCGAAGGGCATTGTGGCATCGACGGCCGCGCTGTCGGTGCTGTTGCAAGAAGGCATTGGCGACACGATCCGTATTTCGCTGACGCCGGAACCGGGTGGCGCGCGTACGGCCGAAGTTGTGGTGGCGCAGGAAATCCTGCAAACGATGGGCCTGCGCGCATTTGCGCCGATGGTCATCGCCTGCCCGGGTTGCGGCCGTACCACGAGTACCGTGTTTCAGGAGCTTGCCTCGAGTATTCAGACATATCTGCGTGAACAAATGCCGGTATGGAAGGCTCAATATCCGGGCGTCGAAAACATGAACGTCGCGGTGATGGGTTGCATCGTGAATGGCCCGGGGGAATCGAAGCACGCGAATATCGGCATCAGCTTGCCGGGTTCGGGCGAATCGCCGGCGGCGCCGGTCTTCGTCGATGGTGAAAAGGTGCGTACGCTGCGCGGCGATCATATCGCCGAAGAGTTCCAGCAGATCGTCGACGAGTACGTGAAGACGCGTTACGGTCAGGCCGAAGGGGCGGTTGCCGCGTAAGCAGGCAGGACACACAAGAGAATATGACTGACGCAAAGAAGAAGCGCCCCGCCAAACTGGCCGGGGTCAAAGGCATGAACGACATTCTTCCGCAGGAGGAAGCCCTGTGGGAGTTCTTCGAGGAATCGGTGCGCGCTATGTTGCGTGCGTACGGTTATCAGCAGATCCGTACGCCGATTCTCGAACATACGCAATTGTTCACGCGCGGTATCGGCGAAGTGACCGACATCGTCGAGAAGGAGATGTACAGCTTCACCGATGCTCTGAACGGCGAGCAACTGACGATGCGCCCCGAGGGGACCGCGGCCGCCGTTCGCGCAACGCTCGAGCACAACCTGCTGTACAGCGGGCCGAAGCGCCTGTGGTACTTCGGTCCGATGTTCCGCCACGAGAAACCGCAGCGCGGCCGCTATCGCCAATTCCACCAGGTGGGCGTTGAAGCGCTGGGCCTTGCCGGTCCGGATGCGGATGTGGAAATCATCCTGATGTGCCAGCGCCTGTGGGACGATCTCGGGCTGACGGGCATTCATCTGCAATTGAACTCGCTGGGGCAGGGCGAAGAGCGTGCACGCCATCGTGCCGATCTCATCGCCTATCTCGAGAAGCACGTTGACCTGCTCGATGAAGACGGCAAGCGCCGTCTCTATACGAACCCGCTGCGCGTACTCGATACGAAGAACCCGGCGATGCAGGAGATGGTCGAAGGGGCGCCGAAGCTCATCGACTACCTCGGAGAGGATTCGATCAGGCATTTCGAAGGCGTGCAGTCGCTGCTCAAAGCGAACAACATTCCGTTCACGATCAATCCGCGTCTGGTGCGCGGGCTCGATTACTACAATCTGACCGTGTTCGAATGGGTGACCGACAAGCTGGGTGCGCAAGGTACGGTCGCCGGTGGCGGCCGGTACGATCCGCTCGTCGAGCAACTTGGAGGTGACGCCACGCCGGCATGCGGTTGGGCCATGGGCGTTGAGCGCATTCTCGAATTGCTGCGCGAAGACGACCTCGTGCCGCAGGCCGAAGGCGCCGACGTCTATGTCGTGCACCAGGGCGAAGCAGCTGTTGCTCCTGCGCTGGTTGCGGCCGAGCGCATGCGCGACGCCGGGCTGAACGTCGTGTTCCATTGCAGCCCGGACGGCAAGGGCAGCAGCTTCAAGTCGCAAATGAAGCGCGCAGACGCAAGTGGTGCGAACTTCGCCGTGATCATCGGCGAAAACGAAGTGGCTTCGGGCACTGCCGTGGTCAAGCATCTGCGTGCCGCCGACCAGGCGAACAACCAGACCAGCGTGGCGTTTGACGGCCTCGCAGAGCATCTGATCGACGCAATCGTCGCCAGTGCCGACGAAAGCGTGAACGAAAGCCTGGCCGATGTCGGCGCGGGTAACGAAACCCTTCATTAATCGAAGACGCCAGACACGGAGAGCACCGGCGAATGAGCAGCTATCACGAGGAACAGGAACAGATCGAGAACGTAAAGGCCTGGTGGAAGCAGTACGGCAATTACGTTATCTGGACGCTGGTCGTCATCATGCTGGCCTATGGTGGCTGGAACCTTTGGCGCTATTACGATCGCAAGCAGACGGTCGAGGCGGGCGTGCTGTACGGCGAGCTTGAGAATGCCATCGACGCGAAGGACAAGGCAAAGGTTGCCCGTATCGCGTCGGACATGGAAAGCAAGTTCAGCGGCACGCCGTACGCGCAGATGACGGCGCTGCTTGCCGCCAAGTCGCTCGCGGACGCGGGGGATGCCGCGGGTTCGAAGGCGCAGTTGCAGTGGGCGGTGTCGAACGCGAAGGACGACGAGTACAAGCAACTGGCCAAACTGCGTCTGGCCGGCGTGCTGCTCGACGAGAAGGCGTATGACGAAGCGCTTAAGCTGCTCGACAATCCGCCTGCGTCGTATGCCGGCCTGTTCGCCGACCGTCGTGGCGACGTGCTGGTCGCGCAGAGCAAGGTGGCCGATGCGCGTACCGCGTACAAGCTGGCGCTCGAAAAGCTCGACAAGCAGGATTCGGGCATGCGTCAGTTCGTTCAGTTCAAGCTCGACGCGCTGGGGGCCTGACGCGCGTCGGCACTCCGTTGGCAAGTATTACCCTTCCATAACGCATAACCGGGTACATGATGATCCTTAACGACTTCCGTCGATCGATGCCGCAAACGATGGCCATGTCACAGTCCGTGCCGGCGTCGACACGCCGTGGCATTTTCAAGCGCGCAGGCAGTGTTGTGCTGACGCTGGCGGTGCTGGGTACGCTGGGGGGATGCGGAATTTTCGGCAGCAAGCCGGCGCACGAGCCGACGCCGCTCACGGAGATCAAGCAGGCGCTGACCGTCAAGCAGATCTGGACGGCAAGCGTTGGCAAGGCCGGCGCTTACAGCTTTGCACCGGTCGCGGTGGGCAATGCCGTGTTCGCCGCAGGCGCCAACGGCAGCATCGTGCGCGTGGACGCGGACACGGGGGCCTCGACATGGTCGGCCAAGGCGGATACGAACATTACCGCCGGCCCGGGCAGCGATGGCGAGACGACTGTCGTTGCGACCCACAAGGGTGACGTGATCGCGTTCGATCACGACGGCAAAGAAGCGTGGAAGGCCAACGCCGGAAGCGAAGTGCTGACGGCACCGCTGGTGGGCCGTGGGATCGTTGTCGTGCGCGCGATCAACAATCGCGTGACGGCGTTCGATTCGGGCACCGGGGCGGTGCGTTGGTCGTACTCGCAACCGACGTCGACGCTCACGCTGCGTACCGGCACGGGGATGACGTTCGTTGGCGACCGTGCTGTGGTGACGGGTTTCCCGGGCGGCAAGCTGGTGGCGCTCGATGCGAATACCGGCAAC
The DNA here is from genome assembly GCF_001465595.2 of Pandoraea apista. Classification (NCBI taxonomy): domain Bacteria; kingdom Pseudomonadati; phylum Pseudomonadota; class Betaproteobacteria; order Burkholderiales; family Burkholderiaceae; genus Pandoraea; species Pandoraea apista. Next base: position 2,414,307 of record NZ_CP013481.2, read on the forward strand.
CCGCTGTGGATCACGCCGCTGTCGTTCCCGAAGGGTGTGACGGAAGTGGAGCGTGTGAACGACGTGACCGGCTCGCCGGTCGTGTTCGGGCGTCAGGTGTGCGGTGCGACGTTCCAGGGCCGTGTGGGGTGTGCCGATGTGCAGACCGGCAATGGCCTGTGGGCTCGCGATTTCTCGTCGCCGAACGGCGTGACGCAGGATGAGCGTGTGGTGGCGGCGGTGAATACCGACGGCGCTGTGTACGCATTCAACGCTGCCGATGGCAGTACACTGTGGCAGAACGACAAGCTCAAGTACCGCGACCTGTCGGCGCCGTTGGCGCTCGGCCGCGTGGTGGTAGTGGGCGACAAGCAGGGCTATCTGCATTTCCTGTCGCGTGACAACGGTGAGCTTCTGGCTCGTGTCAAGCTGAGCGGTGCGATCAGTGCGCAACCGATCCTTGCCGGCCAGACATTGGTTGTGCAAACGCGCGACGGCAACATCTACGGCTTCCGTCCGGAATAACCGGTTACCGGCAGCACCCGGGCATTTTCCGGGAACGGCCGGCAGCGCGCCGGCCGTCTTCGTTTTTAGGGCTTATTCATGAAACCCGTGATCGCGCTCGTAGGGCGCCCCAACGTCGGCAAATCGACGCTATTCAACCGTTTGACCCGCTCGCGCGACGCGCTCGTCGCCGACATGCCCGGGCTCACGCGCGACCGTCACTATGGCGAGGGGCGCGTTGGCGAGCATCCGTACTTGCTGATCGATACCGGTGGCTTCGAACCCGTTGCCAAGGAAGGCATCTTCCACGAAATGGCCAAGCAGACGCGCCAGGCCGTGGTCGAGGCCGACGTAGTGATCTATATCGTGGACGGGCGCCAGGGTCTCACGCCGCACGACCAGATCATTGCCGACTATCTGCGCAAGACGGGGCGCAAGATCATGCTCGTGGTCAATAAGGCCGAGGGCATGAAGTATTCGTCGGTCGCGAACGAATTCTACGAACTCGGTCTGGGCGACCCGCTCGCGATCTCGGCCGCGCACGGCGATGGTGTAAAGGAAGTCATCGACGAAGCCATCGCACCGTTCTATGCGAACGAAGACGAGAACGACGACGACAAGCAGAACGACGGACGGGTGAAGATCGCCATCGTGGGGCGTCCGAACGTTGGGAAATCGACGTTGGTCAACACGCTCCTCGGTGAAGAGCGCGTGATTGCTTTCGACATGCCGGGTACCACGCGCGATTCGATCCATATCGAGTTCGAGCGTCAGGGGCGCAACTATACGTTGATCGACACGGCTGGTTTGCGCCGTCGCGGCAAGGTATTCGAGGCCGTCGAGAAGTTTTCGGTGGTGAAAACGCTGCAATCGATCGCCGACGCGAACGTCGTGATCCTCATGCTCGATGCGCGTCAGGACATCTCGGATCAAGACGCACATATCGCTGGTTTCATCGTCGAATCGGGGCGTGCACTGGTCGTTGGCGTGAACAAGTGGGATGGACTGGACGAGTACACCCGTGAGCAGACCAAGCAGGAATTGGAGCGAAAGCTCAAGTTCCTCTCCTTTGCGAACTTTCACTTTGTTTCGGCCGCGAAGGCGACAGGCATTGGCCCGTTGATGCGTTCGGTGGACGAGGCGTATGCGGCGGCCATGAGCAAATTGCCGACGCCGAAGCTCACGAAGGCCCTCATCGAGGCGGTGGAGCACCAGCAACCGCGCCGTTCGGGGTTCTCCCGTCCGAAGCTGCGCTACGCACACCAAGGGGGCTCGAACCCGCCGATCATCGTCATTCACGGGAATAGTCTCGATGGTGTAACCGATACATATCGCCGTTACCTCGAGAACCGTTTCCGCGAAACTTTTAAGTTGAAGGGCACTCCATTACGCATAGAGTTCCGGAACAGCGCGAACCCTTACGCCAAGGGCGAGTGAAAGCCAGTCCAGGGCGGGGTTTTGCTGGCGACGCTAGCAAAATCAGCTATAGTGTGGAAGTCAGGGTGGGAAGCGCGCACATGCCCTGGCTTACGGTCATTTGCTAAAAATACAATGGAGTAACTTATGAGCAACAAAGGGCAACTTTTACAAGACCCGTTTCTGAACGCCTTGCGTAAGGAGCATGTTCCCGTCTCGATCTATCTGGTCAACGGTATCAAGCTGCAGGGAAACATCGAGTCGTTTGACCAGTATGTCGTCCTGCTGCGCAACACGGTCACCCAAATGGTCTATAAGCATGCCATTTCGACGGTCGTACCTGCGCGTCCGGTGAATTTCCATCCGGAAGCCGAGCAGTCCTGATTCAGGCTCGCCCGACCGGGTGTCTCTCCGGCCGGGCGAATTTCTCTTCCCCATCGCCCGCACTTGTCCAACAGCCCCAATACCCATCCCCAGCGTAGCTTGACGATCAACGCCGCGCTCGTCGGCATCGATTTCGGTAAACTCGATTTCGAAGCCAGCCTCCAGGAACTCGACCTTCTGACGCAATCCGCAGGCGCCACGCCTGTCGTGACCATTACCGGTCGCCGTCACAGTCCTGATGCAAAGCTCTTCATCGGCAGTGGTAAAGCCGAAGAACTGCGTCTCGCCATCGAAGAGTACGACGTCGAACTGGTGATTTTCAATCATGCGCTGACACCCGGTCAGCAGCGTAACCTCGAACACCTGTTGCAGCGTCGTGTGGTCGACCGTACCAGCCTGATCCTCGATATCTTTGCCCAACGCGCGAAGAGTCATGAGGGCAAGCTGCAGGTTGAACTCGCACAACTGCGGTACCTGTCCACGCGCCTGGTGCGCGCCTGGACTCACTTGGAACGTCAGAAGGGCGGTATCGGCTTGCGTGGACCGGGTGAAACGCAGTTGGAAACCGACCGCCGTCTGCTTGGCGATCGTGTGAAGTCGCTGGAAGGCCGCCTCCAGAAACTTCAGCGCCAGCACGACACGCAACGTCGCGCGCGTCAGCGCAGCGGTACCGTGTCGATTTCTCTGGTGGGCTATACAAATGCGGGCAAATCCACGCTGTTCAACGCGGTGACGAAGGCGAATGCCTACGCCGCAGATCAGCTCTTTGCCACGCTCGATACCACGTCCCGCCGCGTTTATCTTGGCGATGTCGGGAACATCGTGCTGTCTGATACTGTCGGATTCATCCGCGAGCTGCCGCACCAGTTGGTTGCGGCATTCCGGGCGACGCTTGAGGAGACGGTACACGCCGACATGCTGCTGCATGTGGTGGATGCCTCGAGTCAGGTGCGTCAGGAGCAGATGGCCGAGGTCAACGCCGTTTTGGCGGAAATCGATGCGGCCGACATCCCGCAGATTATCGTCTGGAACAAGATCGACGCGGTGCCGGAACTGGCCGCACAAGGGCCGAGAATCGAGCGGGATGAAGCCGGGCGCGTTGCGCGGGTCTTTTTGAGCGCGCGTACCGGCCAGGGCCTCGACCTGCTGCGTGAGGCCATTAGCGAGGCGGTTGTGGCCGGCACTGCTGGGTTACAATCGCAGATCGAAGCGCCCGATGTCCGGCTCATCGACCGTTGGGGCGATGTGCCGCGCGCAGAAGACAGATAACACGAGACGTCACGCCGCGAAGGGTGGCTGCCACGGGGAATACCGGCAGCGCAGCTCAACGCGGGTGACGAACTGGCAAGAGACCAGACGGAGGCCGGGCAAGGCCGCCGATCGGCACACCAGAGATTCGGGAACTACGCGCGATCCGGCAGCATGCGCGCTCCGAAGTGAGGCGCGCCGGTCGCAACGCCAAGACCGCTTCAGTCACCACGCTTCTACCTATGCTTCCAAGAGCTTTGATGCGACGAGTTGGCTTGATTTTCTCCCTGAACGACCCGCGCTGGGGGCGGGACGGCGGCGGCGATACGCCGTCCGGCAATCAGGAACCGAACCGCCCCGACCGCGCGAACAATCCGAATCCGCAAGATCAGAAGGAGCCGCAGCGCGGCCCGCAAGGCCCGCAGCAGGAGGGGCCGCCCGATCTCGACGAGCTGTGGCGCGATTTCAATCGGCGTCTTAACCGTATCTTCGGCCGCAAGGGCGGCGGAGGCGGTAATAACAATGGCGGCTCGAGTAATTTTTCCGGCGGCTCGCGCGGATCAAGCATTGGCGTTGGCGTTGTCATTGCGCTGGCGTTTCTGATCTGGCTGGCCACGGGCATCTTCATCGTCCAGGAAGGCCAGGTCGGTGTCGTTACGCAATTCGGCAAATACAAGTACACGACGACTTCGGGTATCCAATGGCGTTTGCCGTACCCGTTCCAGTCCGTTGAGATCGTGAACATGTCGCAGATCCGTTCGGTCGAAATCGGCCGCTCGAATACGATTCGCGATACCGATCTGAAGGACTCGTCGATGCTCACGGGCGATGAGAATATTATCGACGTGCGTTTTGCCGTGCAGTACCGCATCAAGGATGCCACCGAGTTCCTGTTCAATAACGTGGATGCCGAATCGTCGGTGAATCTGGCCGCGCAAACTGCGGTTCGCGAGATCGTCGGCAAGAGCAAGATGGATTTCGTGCTCTACGCCGGCCGTGAAGAAATCGCCAATGAACTGGTCACCTCGATCCAGCGCATTCTGGACGACTACAAGACCGGCATTCTGGTCACCAGTGTGACCATGCAAAGCGTGCAGCCGCCTGAGCAGGTGCAGGCCGCGTTCGACGACGCCGTGAAGGCCGGTCAGGATCTGGAGCGCGCGAAGAATGAAGCGCAGGCTTATGCCAATAACGTGATTCCGCGTGCCAAGGGTACGGCGTCGCGTCTGACGGAAGAGGCTGCCGGCTACAAGGCGCGCGTTGTATCGCAGGCGCAGGGCGACGCCGATCGCTTCAAATTGGTGCAGGAAGCCTATGCCAAGGCGCCGGGTGTCATCCGCGAACGGATGTACCTCGACACAATGCAGCAGATCTACTCGCGTACCACGAAGATCATGGTGGATTCGAAGAACAACAGTCTGTTGTACCTGCCGTTGGACAAGATCATGGAGCGTACACGCAGTGGCGACGCGTCGTTGCCGGCGCCGGCCTCCGGTGCGGCAGCGAACGCGGCCACAGGATCGTCTGCTGCAGATGACAGCACGGATGCCGACCATGATCGATCGCGCGCGGCATTGCGCAACCGCGACCGCGATTCACGCTAAGGGGATAAGCGCATGAACCGTATTGGAACTGTAATTGTTGCGCTGATCGTTTTGTTGATCGTGCTTGCCTCGACCATGTTCGTGGTGGATCAGCGCCGTTTTGCCGTGGTGTTCTCGCTGGGCGAGATTCGCGACGTGTATAGCCAGCCTGGGTTGAAATTCAAGTTGCCGCCGCCGCTCCAGACGGTGTTGTATCTGGACAAGCGCATCATGACCATCGATAACCCCGAGCCGGAGCGCTTTATCACGGCTGAGAAGAAGAACCTGATCGTCGATTCGTATGTGAAGTGGCGCATCGTCGACCCGCGTAAGTTCTACGTGAGCTTCAAGGGGGAGAGCCGTCTGGCTCAGGATCGTCTGACGCAGCAGATTCGCTCGGCGCTTCAGGAGGCGTTCACCAAGCGCACGGTGACGGAAGTGGTGTCGTCGCAGCGCGAGCAGGTGATGCAGTGGGTCAAGCAGAAGGTCGGCGAAGACGCGGCGCAGGTCGGCATCGAGATTGTCGACGTGCGGATGCGTCGCGTGGATCTGGCCGCTGGCATTAGCGATTCGGTATATAGCCGTATGGCTGCCGAGCGTAAGCGCGTAGCGAACGAACTGCGCTCGACCGGTGCTGCCGAGGCTGAGCAGATTCGAGCCGACGCTGACCGCCAGCGTGATGTCGTCGTGGCCGAAGCCTATGCCAAGGCGCAGCAGGTCAAGGGCGAGGGCGATGCCACTGCGGCGGGCATTTATGCACAGGCATTTGGCCGTGACCCGCAGTTCGCTCAGTTCTATCAAAGCCTCGAAGCGTACAAGGCGACGTTCCGTGACAAGGCGGACGTCATCATTGCCGACCCGAACAGCGATTTCTTCCGATTTATGCGCGGATCCGGTGGTGCTGGCGCGCCGGCCGGAAAAGCGGGAAAATAGCGTCTTTGACATCCGAGTAGCTGCCACCGCCCGCGTCAAACGCGGGCGGTGGCGTTTTGGCCGAGCCCCCTGTGACCAGCAGCACGATAATTCTCGCTTTGGCCCTCATGCTGATCGTCGAGGGATTGTTTCCGTTCGTCGCCCCGGACCGGTGGCGGCAGAGTTTTCGTAAAATAACGGAAATGCCGTCCGGCCAGATTCGCTTCTTCGGTCTGGCCGCCGTCTCGCTAGGGCTGATCCTGATGCTGCTGGCCGACTACTAAAAGGCGCTTCCCTGCGCCGTCTGAATACCGAAATACCCATGCCGAACTGGCTACTTCCCGAAAATATCGCCGACGTGCTGCCGTCCGAGGCGCGCAAGATCGAAGATCTGCGTCGGCTCATGCTCGATCGTTTCCGCACCTACGGGTACGAACTCGTGATGCCACCGATGCTCGAGTATGTCGAGTCGCTGCTGACCGGCACCGGCCACGACCTCGATTTGCGCACGTTCAAGCTCGTTGATCAGCTCTCGGGCCGCACGATGGGCCTGCGCGCCGACATTACCCCGCAGATCGCACGAATCGACGCCCATTTGCTCAATCGCAAGGGGGTGACGCGTTTGTGTTACGCGGGGAGCGTGTTGTTCACTCGTCCGCGTAACCTCCTGGCGACGCGCGAGCCGTTCCAGATCGGCGCCGAAATCTTCGGGCATAGCGGGCTGGAAGCCGATCTCGAAATCCAGGAGCTACTGCTTTACTGCCTGCAACTCGCGGGGTTGAAGCAGATTCGTATCGATCTGTGCCACGCGGGTGTTCTTGAATCGCTGATCGAGCGTGTGCCGGCCGCCGAGGCCATCGAAAGTCAGTTGTTCGGGGCGCTCGCGACCAAGGACGTACCGCAGCTCGAAGCGTTGACCCGCGATCTGCCGACGCATCTGCGCGATGCGTTGCTGGCGTTGACCACGTTGTATGGTGAACCTTCCGAGACGCTGGCCCGTGCCCGCGAGGTGCTGCCCGATCTGCCCGGGGTAAAGGCCGCGCTGGACGATCTGGCCTATTTGGCGGCGTCGCAGAGCAAGGATGGTCCGGCGGTGCTGTCCATCGACTTGGCCGATCTGCGTGGCTATCAGTATCACAGTGGCGTGATGTTCGCGGCATATGTCGATGGCATTCCCAATGCCATTGCCCGTGGCGGCCGTTACGACAAGGTGGGGCAGGCGTTTGGCCGAGATCGCCCTGCAACCGGTTTTTCGCTCGATTTGCGTGAGTTGGCGGCAATTTCGCCGGTAGAAGCGCGTAGTAATGCGATTTTGGCGCCCGCGGATGATGTCCCTGGATTGCGTGCCAAAATCGACAGCCTCCGCGACGCGGGCGAGGTCGTCATCCGCATGCTGCCGGGCCACGACCAGGATTTCGAGGAGTTCACGGGAGATCGTGTCCTTGTCGAGAAAGACGGTCAGTGGGTTGTGACACCCCGGTGAACTTCGCTGAAAAAAGCGGCACTAGCGCCCGTCAACACGGGTAGAATACGTTTTTAACCAAACCAACTATTGTTATGTCCGGCAATGCATTGAATCAGGGACGCAACGTCGTCGTTATCGGAACCCAGTGGGGCGACGAGGGCAAGGGTAAGGTCGTCGACTGGCTGACCGATCATGCGCAAGGCGTGGTGCGTTTTCAAGGGGGCCACAATGCCGGACATACGCTCATCATTGGTGGCAAGAAGACGATTCTGCGCCTGATCCCGTCGGGCATCATGCACAAGGACGTCGTCTGCTACATCGGCAACGGCGTGGTGCTCTCGCCCGAAGCGCTGTTCAAGGAAATCGAAGAGCTGGAAAGCGCCGGTCTGAACGTTTGTGGCCGTCTGCGCATTTCCGAGGCCTGTACTCTGATCCTCCCGTACCACGTTGCTATCGACCAGGCGCGCGAAGCGCGTCGCGGTGCCGGCAAGATCGGCACGACCGGTCGCGGCATCGGCCCGGCCTATGAAGACAAGGTCGGCCGTCGTGCGTTGCGCGTGCAGGATCTGTTCGATCCGGAAGCGTTCGCTGCGCGTCTGCGTGAGAACCTCGACTATCACAACTTTGTCCTGACGCAGTATCTGGGCGGGAAGGCCGTTGATTTCCAGGAAACGCTGGACACGATGCTGAGCTACGCGGCGCGCCTGAAGCCGATGATCGCGGACGTATCGCAGATGCTCTACGCGGCTAACCGCGAAGGTCAGAAGTTGCTGTTTGAAGGCGCGCAAGGCACGCTGCTCGATATCGACCATGGTACGTATCCGTTCGTGACCAGCAGCAACTGTGTGGCGGGTGCCGCGTCGGCGGGCGCTGGCGTCGGTCCGCAGCAACTGCACTACGTGTTGGGCATCACCAAGGCTTACTGCACGCGCGTTGGCGCGGGGCCGTTCCCAAGCGAGCTGTACGATGCGGACAACCCCGCACGTCAGGAAGCCATTGGTCTGCAACTGGCAACGGTCGGCAAGGAATTCGGTTCGGTGACGGGGCGTCCGCGCCGCACGGGGTGGATGGACGCCGCTGCACTCAAGCGTTCGATCCAGATCAACGGTGTGACCGGTCTGTGCATGACGAAGCTCGACGTGCTGGACGGTCTCGAGACCGTACGTCTGTGCGTGGGCTACAAGATTGATGGCCAGACGATCGACATTCTGCCGCGCGGTGCCGTGGACGTAGCTCGTTGCGAGCCAGTGTACGAGGATTTCCCCGGTTGGACACAGAGCACGGTTGGCGTCACGTCGTGGGATCAACTGCCGGTTCAGGCGCAAAACTACCTGAAGCGTATTGAAGAGGTGAGCGGTATCCCGATCGATATGGTGTCGACGGGGCCGGACCGAGACGAAACCATTCTTTTGCGTCATCCCTTCAAGAACTGAAATACCAGTAGGACTGGCAAGGCACACCATGAATCTGCCCCAAAACGACGATAAGAACCTCTGGGTCTCGTGGGAAGAGTACCACCGACTGATTGAGCGCCTGGCGCTCAAGGTCTACGAGTCCAACTGGAAGTTCGACAAGATCCTGTGTCTGGCCCGTGGTGGCTTGCGTGTGGGCGATCAGCTCGCACGCATCTACGACGTGCCCCTCGCGATTCTGGCAACCAGTTCGTATCGTGAGGCCGAAGGCACTATTCGTGGCGATCTCGACATCGCCCAGTACATCACCATTACCCGTGGTGAGCTGGAAGGCCGCGTGCTGCTGGTCGACGATCTGGTCGATTCGGGGGTAACGCTCGAACGCGTGGGTAAGCACCTCAAGGAGCGTTTCCCGAAGGTGACCGATGTGCGCTCGGCGGTGTTGTGGCACAAGGCTTGCTCGAAAGTGGCGCCGGATTACGCGGTTGATTTCCTGGCAACGAATCCTTGGATTCACCAACCTTTCGAAGAGTACGACACGCTGCGTCCGCACAATTTGTCTGCGTGGATCAAGCGTGGTACGTGAGCGAATTAGGCAGGGCCGGGTACGCTGAGTAGCGTCGTTCGGTGGGGATACCCCAGCAAACAGGCGGTGACATCGGAAGATGTCCCGCCTGTTTTCTTTTTGTGCGTACGTCTCCGACTTTCTCCGGTCATTTCGGCATGAGATGGCGTGACAGGGCCATTTGGCGGGCAAAACCCCCTCTGCTCGCGGTTTTATAGGGCCGTATCGCATGATTTCATACGGAATCCGGTCACGACCTTTGCAGATTTCCAAGCTGCGACTCCGTCACGATGAAGTTGAAGTGGTTGCGCCTCGTTCCCACGATTTTCTCCGTGTGGATTACCGGCGTGATGGCGCTGGCCAGCACGACGAGCTTTGCCGCGTCTGCGGTGGCGGGCGTGCGCACGGTGAATGGGCTTCGGTATGTGTATGTGACCAACCAGACATCGATGGCCAAGGCCAAACTGGCCGCATTGGACCGATGCAGAACCCGCCTCGCTCCCGGCAGCCGGGGCGGGCGGTGTGAGGTATTGATGGCCGGAAATGGCCCGGCGTACTGGGCCGTCGTGCATGCGAGCAACGGTGAGGTCGGAGTCGCGCTCGGGGATACGCAGACATCCGCCGTTCAGGATGCGTTTGTCGTTTGTCAGCGGGGAGGCCAATGTTCGACCGATGGCGCGTACATCTGGTTCGATAGCGGCCAACGGCCGGGTATGCGATTGCCGCCGCCTCAGGCGGCTCAGCCACAGCCCGCACAGTGCAAGATTCCGACGGGGCAGGTCATACGTATGCAGACCCGGTGTATCAACGGCGAGTGCACCCGGACGTATGAGAACGGTTGTACGGTTCGCTTTCAGGCGGCGCGCTGCCTGGATCGAGAGACGAACAGCTACGTTTGGAAACCGAACGGTTGCGACGAGGAAAGCTGATGGAGTTGGCATTTCGCAGACGGGAACGTCCGTGGAATGCCATGTTATCCAGCCGGTTACGCCATCAAAAAATGGGCGCCCGAAGGCGCCCATTTTTGTGAAACCTCAGCCGGGGCGTTAGCTTGCCGACATGCCGCTATGGCGTAGCAAGGCATCCACTTGGGGCGCGCGGCCGCGGAATGCGATAAACGATTCCATTGCCTCGCGGCTGCCGCCTACGGCGAGAATCTCATCGCGATAGCGTGTCCCCGTAGCTGTATCGAGTACTGACCCGCTCACCTTCGCAGCTTCTTCAAATGCCGCATATACGTCGGCAGAGAGTACCTCAGCCCACTTGTAGCTGTAGTAGCCAGCCGCGTAGCCACCGGCAAAAATATGGCTAAACGTATTCGGCCAACGAGAGAACTCTGCCTGCGGTGTCACATGAAGCCGATCATTGATGCGCTTAGAGAGCTCCAGCACCGACTCGCTGCCACGCGGATCATAGTCGTAATGCAGATGCATGTCGAAGTCGGAGAAGACCAACTGGCGCAGCATCATCAAGCCGCTCTGGAAATTGCGTGCGGCGATCATCTTGTCGAAGAGCGCACGGGGCAGAGGGGCACCCGTATCGACGTGTGCCGTCATATGCTCCAGTACGTCCCATTCCCAGCAGAAATTCTCCATGAACTGAGACGGTAGCTCGACGGCATCCCACTCGACACCATTGATGCCCGCTACGCCAGCATCTTCCACTTGCGTGAGCATGTGGTGCAGTCCGTGCCCAAATTCATGGAACAGCGTGATGACGTCGTCGTGGGGTAGCAGCGCAGGCTTGTCGCCAACGGGGGCTGGGAAGTTGCATACGAGGTACGCTACGGGCGTTTGCAACTTGCCGTCGTGCAAGCGCTTCCGGGTGCGCGCGCTGTCCATCCATGCGCCGCCCCGCTTGCCTTCGCGGGCGAACAGGTCCATATAGAACTGCGCGACCAGTTCGCCGTCACGCTCGATACGGAAGAAGCGCACGTCAGGGTGCCAGGTCTCGGCGTCTTGCGGGCGAATCGTGACATCGAACAACGTGCCAGCGACGCGGAACAGGCCATCGAGCACCTTGGGCAGCGGGAAATACTGGCGGACTTCCGTTTCCGAGAAGGCGTAACGCTGTTGGCGAAGCTTTTCCGACGCGTATGCTGTGTCCCAGGGTTGCAGCTTGTCGATGCCGAGTGACGTGGCGGCGAACGCCTGTAGCTCTTCCCAATCCTTTTCTGCGTACGGCCGTGCGCGACGGGCGAGGTCTTCGAGGAATTCAAGGACTTGCGCAGGCGATTCGGCCATCTTGGGCTCGAGCGATACCTCGGCGTAGTTCTTGAAGCCAAGCATGTGCGCTTCTTCGCGGCGCAGGGCGAGCTGTTCGACAATGATCCCGGTGTTGTCCCAGCCGGCTTCGCCATCGCCAAATTTCGGGCCGAGTTCCGACGCGCGTGTAACGTTCGCGCGGTAGAGCTTCTCACGCAGGGCACGGTTATCGGCGTATTGCAGCACCGGGAAATAAGACGGGAAGTGAAGCGTGAATTTCCAGCCTGCAAGGCCGTCGCGTTCCGCTGCGGCGCGCGCAGCGGCCTTGTCGTCGTCTGGCACGCCGGCAAGCTCTTGCTCGTCGGTCACCACAAGGGAAAACTTGTTGGTGGCGTCGAGTACATGGTCCGAAAAATTCTTCGCCAGATGTGCCTGCTCTTCCTGAATTTCAGCGAATCGCGGTTTCTGTGCTTCGGGGAGTTCGGCGCCGCCCAGTCGGAATCCACGCATCTCGTTGTCGAGAATCTTCTTTCGCGCGGGTGACAGGCCTGCGAATTCAGGGCCTGCGGCAATGGCCTTGTACTTTTCGAACAGCGCCAGATTTTGGCCGACGCTGGCAGAGAATTCCGTGACGCGCGGCAGATTTTCACTGTACGCCGCGCGCAGTTCCGGGGTGTCGGCAACCGCGTTCAGGTGTCCAACGATTTCCCATGCGCGGCCCAGGCCTTCCGTGCCGTCTTCAACCGCGTCGAGAATGTTGGCCCATGTCGCCGGGGTAGACGGGTCTGCAGCCCGGTCAACCGCTGCACGCGCTTGCTCCAGCAGCACGTCGATGGCGGGCGTGACATGTTCGGGGCGGATCTCGGTGAAACGGGGGAGTCCTTCGATATCGAGCAGAGGATTGGTTTGCGGCGTATTCATGCGTTCGTTGTCCACTTGAAGGGGCTTACGAAGAGTGTGGGGGCATCTAGTCGAATTTTCCAGTCGTTTTTTTCAACCGGCACGATTAGGGCGGCGGACGAGGTATGCGCCGAAATGCCATATCAGGCATGTGTTTGCCACTTCTTCGAGGATACAGACGGGGGGGCGATGGCGGGCTTGTTACGCGATACGGGCGCAATTTTCGGGGCTTTCCGCCCCCTGCGTCGGCGTTTTCCGAAAGGGGGCGATGCGCCTAAGCGGCAAGGGCGCAACCGGCCTATCGGGGGTCGGCTGCGCCCTTGAGTCGTGCTGTGCTGTGTGACGGCTTAAGCGCCGAGAGCGCGCTCGGCGGCTTCGATGGTGTTTACGAGAAGCATGGTGATCGTCATCGGCCCTACGCCACCCGGAACCGGAGTGATGAAGCCCGCTACATCTTTGACGCCGTTGAAATCAACGTCGCCGCACAGCTTGCCTTCGTCGTCGCGGTTCATGCCGACGTCAATCACGGCTGCGCCCGGCTTGACCATGTCGGCCGTGACGATGTTGCGCTTACCTACCGCTGCGACGATCACATCGGCATTGCGGGTGTGGGCGGCCAGATCGCGCGTCTTGCTATTGCAGATCGTGACTGTCGCGCCCGCCTGAAGCAGCATCATTGCCATGGGTTTGCCAACGATGTTGGAAGCGCCGATCACCACCGCCACTGCTCCACGCAGCGGGAAATCCACTGATTCCAGCATTTTCATGCAGCCATACGGCGTGCAGGGGCGGAACAGAGGCGCACCGGTCATCAGGGCGCCGGCATTCGAAACGTGGAAGCCGTCAACATCCTTTTCCGGAGCAATGGCCTCGAGCACTTTGTGGCTGTCGATGTGCTTCGGCAGCGGCAGTTGCACGAGAATGCCATTGATCTTCGGATCGCGGTTGAGTTCGTCGATGCGAGCGAGCAGGGCGGTTTCCGTCAGATCAGCCGGGTACCGGTCGAGCGACGAATGCAGGCCGTTGTCCTCGCACGCTTTGACCTTGTTACGCACGTAGACCTGACTGGCGGGGTCCTCTCCGACCAGAATCACGGCGAGACCGGGCTGGTGGCCGCGGGCGGTGAGGGCGGCAGCGCGTGTGGCGACTTCGGCGCGAATGCGTTTGGCGAGGGCGTTGCCGTCGATGAGGGTGGCGGTCATGATGCGTGGGTATCTATGAAGGAAGGGGGCTGGCCCAACGGGCCGGATACTGCAGCGACGGTCGGGCGGGCGACCATGGCAAAGACCGTATTATAACGGTGTGCCGGAACGGGCGGGAGAGGGAGGAGAGCCCGGAATGGGCGTAGGTGGGCTTGCCAAAAAACTATCGTGCCCCTGAGGGCAAAGTGCCCCGTAGAGCTGGCGTTGCTCAATGAAGCGGGCGAGCAACGCCATGCGCAGGCGACCGGACGGCAATCGGCCGGTCGCTGATTCGCCCCCCGTCAGCGAGCCGACGCGGTGCACTGCATACGGTAGTCTACGACCCGGTCAAGGGCGAGGCGACCCGCTCGAGCGTTTGGATAGTGCAAGTCGGAGCAAGTCGGCAACGGTATTGACGTTGAGTTTCTCCATGATGTTGGCCCGGTGAGCCTCGACCGTTTTGATGCTGATGCCAAGATCATCGGCAATCTGCTTGTTCAGACGGCCGGCAATAATGCGCTCCAACACCTGATGTTCGCGACTCGTGAGCTTGGAGAGCAGGTCTTCGGCGGCTTGTTGCTCACGTTGGCTGCTGGCGTCTTGCCGAGCCTTCGACAACATCCGTTCGACCTGAGCGCGCAATTCCGCTTCGTCAAAAGGCTTTTCGATGAAGTCCATCGCGCCTTTTTTCATCGTGTCGACAGCCATTGGCACATCGCCGTGGCCCGTCACGAAGATGATCGGAATGTTGAACCGGTTCTCAACTAGCTTTTCTTGCAGTTCCAGCCCGCTCATACCGGGCATGCGAACGTCGAGAATCAGGCAGCCAACCTGATGTCCGTTGTAGTGCGAAAGAAACTCCTCGGCGCTCGCAAAGCCTCGCACATGGTAGCCATTGGCCTCGAGAAGCCAGCGAAGCGAGTCACGGACCGCTTCGTCGTCATCGACAACGAAGACGGTTTCTTGGTCAATATTGGTGTTGGGTGTCGTCATAATCCTCCCCCGGATCCGGATGTCGTATCGCCTTCTAACGGTAACAGAATACAAAATGTACAACCATTCCGCACGCCGTCGATTTCATTGTTTTCTACCCAAAGACGGCCGTGGTGCGATTCAATGATCGAACGGCAGATATTCAGGCCCATGCCCATGCCGTCCGACTTAGTACTAAAAAAAGGTTCAAACAATCGTTCGATGGTGGCTTCGTCGACACCGGGCCCGTGATCAGAGACCTGGAATTCGATCGATTTGTCGCGGCGCTCAACGTGCAGACGCACCGTGGAATCACGTCGCTGACCTGGCGGCGGCGTGTAGCCATGCATCGCCTCTGCCGCGTTCTTGAGCAGGTTCACGAGCACCTGTTCGATGAGCACCGGATCAACGTTGATCTGCGGCAGGCCCGCCGGCAACTCGGTCACGATACGAATGCGGCGTTTGCGTGCCTCGATCTCTGCGAGACCGACGGCGTCCGCTACGATCTCATAAATCGATGACGGTTGGCGCTTGGGTTCGCTACGTTTTACGAATGCCCGGATTCGCTTGATGATCATGCCTGCACGAACTGCCTGCTGAGACGTTTTCTCCAGCGCGGGCAGCAACGTTTCCGGCGAGGTGCGACCGGCGCGTACGAGCGCAGCGGTACCCATGCAGTAATTATTGATGGCGGCGAGCGGCTGGTTCAGCTCGTGGGCGAGCGACGAGGCCATCTCTCCCATCGTCGTCAGACGCCCTGTGAACTGCAGGCGTTCCTCTTCCTGACGAGCCAGCTCTTCCGCGTGACGCCGCGCCGTAATGTCGGTTGCCACCTGCAACTGTGCCAGATGGCCGTCGACCCACTGAATATACTGACGTCGGACTTCGAACCATTTCTGGTGCGTCGGCAGGTAGATTTCCTGCGTCTCGGCCGCCGTATCGGTAAGCGAGGCGGCGGGCAGTCCGGCAAATGCGTCGACCATGTCGATATGGTCGAGCGAGGCCGGCGAGAGTTCGCCTCCGCCGGACAACTCCAGATGACCTTCAGGGCGCGTGCCGAACAATTGGCGGTAGTAGCGGTTGGCGAACAGCAGTTCAGCCTTGTCGACAGCAAGCACGGATACCGACGCGTCGAGACTTTCGAGCACCGTCGTAAACCGCTCGTGAGCTGCGGCGAGTTCCTCTCGGGCCCGCTTCGGCTCGCTAATATCGGTTAGCGACGACATCCAGCCCGTCTGACGGCCGTGCGCGTCCACGAGCGGCGAGACGAACATGCGTGCGTAGAAGATCGTGCCGTCCTTGCGTTGCACGCGGATTTCGAATCCATGTGAGGGCGCCTTGCCACGTAGCGTCATGTCGATGCGACGTTGCATCTCGTGGATATCGTCTTTGGGCCAGTACGGATAGGGCGGCGCCCGGTTCATGAGATCCGGTTCATCCCAACCCGTCATCCGGCAGAACGCAGGGTTCACATACGTGATATGCCCCTGAAGATCGAGTACGCGCATGCCGATCACGATGGAGTTTTCCATCGCTCGCCGGAATGACGTTTCATTGAACAGCGCTTGCTGCGCCTCGAACCTTTGCCGCGTATGCCGCCAAAGGCTCCAGAGACTCCAGAGGACAAAGCAGGACAATCCTGCGATCAGCCAGACCAGCGTGTTGTTGACGAAATTGCCGACGGCCGGATACGAGTAAATCCGTACGGCAAGGCTGTGGCCGGGCGGGTCGAGCAGCAACTCGTACGAGACGTCGCGCGGGAGCGGTGGCCGGGTCGATGTCGTCGCTAACTCGTTGTTATGGGTGTCGATGAACGACACCTTGAATTTGTCACCGAGTTCTTGCGGCAACTCGTGAATAAGCAAACCTTCCACGGAATACACGGCGCTGATTGTGCCGAGGAACTCGCGCTCGCGCAGTACGGGGACCTGCACGACGATGTAGCTCGCCCCGGACGCGTCGTAGATCAGCGTGGAGTAGGCCGACCCCTGCAAGCGCGACGCGAACGGCGAGTCGGCCGGCACCGCCCACTTCGGACGTTGCGATGCGTCGAGCCAATTCATGAAGACGATGTCCGCATGATTCTGCATCAGTTCGCTCGCGGTATTCTGGAAGTGCGCGACGTCCTGTGGTTTTGCCGCCGTATCGCGGGCAAGCGAACTGATCTGGTCCTGAATGGCCAGCATATTGAGGCGGATCTGCTGCTGCGCCCATGCCACGTTCCGATACAGGGTGTCCTGCTGCTGCTCCGTCTCGCGCCGATTCAGACTCCACAGAATCAAACTCATGACCACCAGGAAGATCACAATGGAGACGAGCGGGACCAGCAGGTAATAGTGCGACTCCGCGAACCCCTGCAACCAGCGGTTGGAGCGGGCAGGTGGGGTGGCAGACCGGGACGGCGGAGCGGAGTTGGCAAGGCGTGGCGAAAGCATGGCGAGATTGTAGCGCAGGCCGGGCGGTTTCCCTCTGCCGGAACGTGATGGGAATAGCTTTTCGGAGGCGTCCGATGTTTTCGGTAAGACAGCAGCGCAAATTGATACTGAGACCGATCGGTACGCGATCAAATCGTGGTGTGATAGCGCCAGCAACCCCTTGATTTTATGTGCACTGCAACAGAATTCCGCATTATGAAATTTACTATCGTAATCTGAAATTTCGCTTGCGGAGGCTGGATTAACCTTCGTACAATGCCCCGGTAAAAAAGCCGGTGGGCCCGTCCATGAAGCGGGTATCGACCGTTACGCCAACCCGCTAACGACAGACAAGGAGACACCATGTCCGCCGTACCTGAAGAAGCCCTGAAGATCGTATCCCCTGCGGACGTCGATCCCCAAGAAACGCAAGAATGGCTGGCCTCGCTCGAAGGCGTGCTGGCTGCCGAGGGCCCGGAACGTGCCCACTACCTGCTTGAGAAGCTGATCGAGTTCGCGCGCATCAATGGCGAACATCACCCGTTCTCGGCAAACACCCCCTATATCAACACCATCCCCGTCGACCAGCAGGCCCGTATTCCGGGTGATCAGGACATCGAGCACAAGATCCGCTCGTACACGCGCTGGAATGCGATCGCGATGGTGCTGCGTGCCGGCAAGGACACGAACGTTGGCGGTCACATCGCTTCGTTCGCCTCGGCTGCAACGCTGTATGACGTTGGTTTCAATCACTTCTGGCATGCCCCTTCCGAGAAGCACGGTGGCGACCTCGTCTTCGTGCAAGGTCACTCGTCGCCGGGTGTCTACAGCCGCGCTTTCCTGCTGGGCCGTCTTGAGATGACTCAGTTGGAGAACTTCCGTCAGGAAGTGGATGGTGGCGGCCTGTCGTCGTACCCGCACCCCTGGCTGATGCCGGACTTCTGGCAGTTCCCGACGGTGTCGATGGGGCTGGGTCCGATCATGGCGATCTACCAAGCTCGCTTCATGAAGTACCTGGAGTCGCGCAACATCGTGAAGACCGAGGGCCGAAAGGTCTGGGCATTTCTCGGCGATGGCGAGACGGACGAGCCGGAATCGCTGGGCGCCATCGGCATGGCCGGTCGCGAGCAGCTCGACAACCTTGTGTTCGTTATCAACTGTAATTTGCAGCGCCTGGACGGCCCGGTGCGCGGCAACGGCAAGATCATCCAGGAACTCGAATCGGAATTCCGTGGTGCTGGCTGGAACGTGATCAAAGTCATCTGGGGCAGCCGTTGGGATTCGCTCTTGGCTCGCGACAAGAAGGGCCTGCTCATGAAGCGCATGATGGAGTGCGTGGACGGCGAGTATCAGACGTACAAGTCGAAGGATGGCGCCTACGTGCGCGAGAACTTCTTCAACACGCCGGAACTGAAGGCGATGGTCGCCGATTGGTCCGACGAGGACATCTGGGCGCTGAACCGAGGCGGTCACGATCCGCACAAGATCTACGCAGCCTATCAGTCGGCCACCCAGCATAAGGGCCAGCCGACCGTCATCCTGGCCAAGACCATCAAGGGCTATGGCATGGGCGAAGCCGGTCAGGCCATGAACATTACCCACCAGCAGAAAAAGATGCCGGTGGAGTCGCTCAAGAAGTTCCGCGACCAGTTCAAGCTGCCGATTTCGGACGATGAGATTGCCGACGTGCCGTACCTGAAGTTCGAGGAAGGTTCGAAGGAACTGGAGTACATGCGTGCTCGCCGTATGGAGCTGGGCGGCTATCTGCCGCAGCGCCGCACCAAGGCGGCTTCGCTGCCGGTGCCTGCGCTGAGCGCATTCGACGCTCTGCTCAAGGCGACGGCAGAAGGCCGTGAGATTTCCACGACGATGGCGTTTGTGCGTATTCTCAACGTGCTGCTCAAGGACAAAGCGCTGGGTCAGCGTATCGTGCCGATCGTGCCGGATGAGTCGCGTACGTTCGGCATGGAAGGCCTGTTCCGCCAGATTGGTATCTGGAGCCAGGTCGGTCAGCGTTACATCCCGCAGGATCAGGATCAACTGATGTTCTACCGCGAATCAGAGAGCGGTCAGATTCTGCAGGAAGGTATCAACGAAGCCGGCGGTATGTGTGACTGGATCGCGGCTGCGACGTCGTACTCGACGCACGGCGAGACGATGATTCCGTTCTACATCTTCTATTCGATGTTCGGCTTCCAGCGCATTGGCGATCTGGCCTGGGCGGCTGGCGACATGCGTGCCCGCGGTTTCCTCGTGGGTGGCACGGCCGGTCGTACGACGTTGAACGGCGAAGGTTTGCAGCATGAGGACGGCCACTCGCTGCTGTGGGCGTCGTCGATTCCAAACTGCCTGCCGTACGATCCGACGTTCGCATACGAACTCGCCGTGATCGTTCAGGACGGTCTGCGCCGCATGGTGCAGGATCAGGAAGACGTGTACTACTACCTGACCGTGATGAACGAAAACTACGCACATCCGGCTATGCCGGAAGGCGTGGAGCAAGACATCCTGAAGGGGATGTACGCGTTCCGTCGCGGTGTGGACAACAGCAAGGCGCCGCGTGTGCAACTGCTGGGTTCGGGCACGATCTTCAACGAAGTGATCGCTGCTGCCGAAATGCTCAAGAACGATTGGGGTGTCGAATCGGATCTGTGGAGCTGCCCGAGCTTCACGGAGCTGGCTCGCGAAGGTAACGATGTTGCACGCTACAATCTGCTGCACCCGACCGAGACGGCGCGTCTGACGCATGTCGAGAAGTGCCTGAACGACACCCGGGGTCCGGTTATCGCATCGACCGACTATATCCGCACGTATGCCGACCAGATTCGTCCGTTCGTGCGTGGTCGTTATGTGGTGCTCGGCACCGACGGCTACGGCCGTTCGGATACGCGTGAGAAGCTGCGTCACTTCTTCGAGGTGGATCGTAACTGGGTCACGGTCGCTGCTCTGAAGGCACTGGCCGATGAAGGCACGCTGCCGGCAAGCAAGGTCGCCGAAGCGATTGCCAAGTACAACCTGGATCCGAACAAACCCAACCCGATGACCGTCTAAAGGCCGCTTCGCGCGGCGTGCGTAACCGTCAGCCGCTCTTGGGCGGCCGGCGGGTGCGCGCTGCACGTTAAGCGCAGCCTCGAGGAGACTGTGGAAAATGAGTCAAGTGATCGAAGTGAAAGTCCCGGATATCGGTGACTTCAAGGACTTGCCCGTCATCGACGTGCTGGTCAAGGCGGGCGATAAGATCGATGCCGAGCAGGCCCTGATCACGCTGGAGTCGGATAAGGCAACCATGGATGTGCCGAGCCCGGCCGCCGGGACCATCAAGGCACTGAGCCTGAAGGTCGGCGACGAAGTATCTGAGGGGTCCCTCATTCTGACGCTCGAGACGGCGAACGGCTCGGGCGCACAGGCAAACGGTGCTGCGGCACCGGCACCGGCTGCGGCCCCGCAAGCCGCCGCCCCGGCACCTGCCCCTGCAGCAGCGCCGGCCGCACCGGCTGCTAGCGGCAGTACGAGCAAGATCGACGTGAAGGTGCCGGATATCGGCGGTTACGACGATGTGCCGGTGATCGACGTGCTGGTCAAAGTGGGCGACACCGTGACGGCAGAGCAATCGCTCGTTACGCTGGAGTCGGACAAGGCATCGATGGACGTGCCGAGCCCGGCGGCAGGTGTGGTCAAGGAACTGAAGGTTAAAGTGGGCGACAAGGTGTCGGAAGGCACGTTGATCGTTGTGCTGGAAGGCGCTGCGCCGGCCAAAGCTGCCGCCCCGGCCGCTGCCCCGGCATCGGCACCGGCGGCCCAGAGTGCAGCCCCGGTCGCGCCGGCTCCCGTTGCAGCCCCGGCACCTGCTGCCGCCCCGGCTGCGTCTGCCGCAGTGAGCAACGCTGGCACTCAGCCGATCAGCCACGCCAGCCCGTCGGTGCGCAAGTTTGCCCGCGAACTGGGTGTCGACGTTACGCAAGTGAAGGGCACGGGTCCGAAGGGGCGCGTGGTCGTCGACGACGTGCGCAACTTCATCAAGAGCGCGCTCGCGGGCAACCGTCCGGCAACGGCAGGTGCCGCACCGGCAGGTGGCGGCGAACTGAATCTGCTGCCGTGGCCCAAGGTCGATTTCTCGAAGTTCGGTCCGGTCGAACCGAAGGCACTGTCGCGCATCAAGAAGATTTCGGGCGCGAACCTGCATCGCAACTGGGTCATGATCCCGCACGTCACGAACAACGACGAAGCGGATATCGGCGAACTCGAAGCGTTCCGTGTGCAGTTGAATAAGGAAAACGAAAAGGCCGGAGTCAAGGTAACGATGCTGGCTTTCGTGATCAAGGCCTGTGTCCTGGCCCTGAAGAAATTCCCGACGTTCAACGCGAGCCTCGACGGCGACAACCTCGTCTTCAAGCAGTACTTCCACATCGGCTTTGCGGCGGATACGCCCAACGGTCTCGTTGTGCCGGTCGTTCGCGATGCAGACAAGAAGGGCGTGTTCGAGATTGCCCGTGAGACGTCGGAACTGGCCAAGCTCGCTCGCGAAGGCAAGCTCAAGCCGGATCAGATGCAAGGCGGCTGCTTCTCGATCTCGTCGCTCGGCGGTATCGGCGGCACGACCTTCACGCCGATCATCAACGCACCGGAAGTGGCCATTCTGGGCCTGTCGCGTTCGTATCAGAAGCCGGTGTGGGACGAGCGCAAGCAACAGTTCCTGCCGCAACTGACGCTGCCACTGTCGTTGTCCTACGATCACCGCGTAATCGATGGCGCCGAAGCCGCACGCTTCAACGCCTACCTGGGTCAACTGTTGCAGGACTTCCGTCGCGCAATGCTGTGACAAGCGAACGCCGCCGGCTGCGCGTAAGTGCAACTGGCGGCGCTCGCGCGACAGCTTCAGGATCTGGACGGGGAGGGGCATCATGACCACCGTGGTAGTCGTTAAGAAGGCAGGTGAGATCGCCATTGCCGCCGATTCGTTAGTGACGTTCGGCGACACGCGGCTCTCGCAATCGTACGAGGAAAATCGCAAGGTTTTTCTCGTGGGCGATTCCTATGTCGGCCTCGCGGGCACGACCGCACACTTTCCGGTCATGCGAGCGATTCTTTCCGGCATGGCCGACGAATGTCGTTTGCACTCGCGCGACGAAGTGTTTCGCACGTTCTGCCGCGTCCATCAGAAGCTCAAGGAAGAGTATTTCCTCAACACCAAGGAAGAAGAAGACGATCCGTACGAGTCGTCGCAGATCACCAGCGTGATCGCGAATCCGACTGGCATTTACGGGGTCTATTCCTACCGGGAAGTGTTTGTTTTCGATCGGTTCTGGGGGATCGGTTCGGGGCGCAACTTCGCGCTCGGTGCCATGTATGCCCTCTACGACCAGGATCTGAGCGCTAGCGCCATCGCCGAAGCGGGCGTGAAGGCGGGGGCGGAGTTCGACAAGAGTTCCGCCGGCCCGTTTCAGGTGCATGCGTTTCCGATCGATCCCACCATCAAGTCATAAATGCGACAGGGAGACCCCGCATGAGTCTCATTGAAGTCAAGGTGCCGGACATCGGCGCAGAGGGCGTGGATGTCATCGAAGTGATGATCAAGCCGGGCGACAAGATCGCCAAGGAAGCGTCGCTCATCACGCTGGAGTCCGACAAGGCCTCCATGGAAGTGCCGTCGGAAGTGTCGGGCACGGTCAAGGAAGTGAAAATCAAGGTGGGCGACAAGGCCAGCCAAGGCACGCTGATTGCGCTTATCGAAGCCGACGATGCGGGTGCCGGCAAGGCCGCTGCCCCGGTAACCGCGCCTGCTCCGGCTGCGCCTGCGGCACCTGCGCCAGCGCCCGCAGCTCAGCCGAGCGCTCCGGCACCCGCCGCTGCCAAGCATAGCGGTGGCGCAGACACCGAGTGCGACGTGCTCGTGCTGGGCGCCGGCCCGGGGGGATACTCGGCCGCTTTCCGTAGCGCTGATCTGGGCCGCAAGACGGTCCTCGTCGAGCGCTATGCAACGCTCGGCGGCGTGTGCCTGAACGTGGGCTGCATTCCTTCGAAGGCGCTGCTCCATACGGCGGCAGTCCTGGAAGAGGCGCAATCGCTGGGTCATCACGGCATCTCGTTCGGCAAACCCGAAATCGATCTCGACAAGCTGCGTGCCTACAAGGAAAGCGTTGTCGGCAAGCTCACGGGCGGTCTGGCCGGCATGGCCAAGATGCGCAAGGTGGAAGTCGTACGTGGTGTGGGTACGTTCCTCGATCCGAACCACATCGAAGTGGTGGCCGAAGACGGCAGCAAGCGCACGGTGAAGTTCGCCCAAGCCATCATTGCTGCGGGCTCGCAAGCGGTGAAGTTGCCGTTCCTGCCGGAAGATCCGCGTATCGTCGATTCGACCGGCGCGCTCGAACTGCGTCAACTGCCGAAGAAGATGCTGGTCATCGGTGGCGGCATCATCGGCCTTGAAATGGCGACGGTCTACAGCGCTCTGGGTACCGAGATCGACGTTGTGGAAATGCTCGATGGTCTGATGCAAGGCGCCGACCGCGATCTGGTCAAGGTCTGGGAAAAGATGAACGCGAAGCGCTTTGGCCGCGTCATGCTCAAGACCAAGACGGTGGGGGCGGAGGCCAAGCCCGATGGCATCTACGTGAAGTTCGAAGGCGAAGCTGCCCCGGCAGAGCCGCAACGCTACGATCTCGTGCTGGTTGCGGTGGGCCGTAGCCCGAACGGCAAGAAGATTGGTGCCGAGAATGCCGGCGTATCGGTGGGCGAGCGCGGGTTCATCTCCGTCGATAAGCAAATGCGCACCAACGTGCCGAACATCTTCGCGATCGGCGACATCGTGGGTCAGCCGATGCTTGCACACAAGGCGGTGCACGAAGCGCATGTCGCCGCCGAAGCGGCTGCGGGAGAGAAGGCTTATTTTGATGCCATTCAGATTCCGTCGGTGGCCTACACCGATCCGGAAGTGGCATGGGCCGGCAAGACGGAAGACCAGCTGAAGGCGGAAGGCGTGAAGTACGGCAAGGCAGTGTTCCCGTGGGCAGCCTCGGGCCGCGCTATTGCCAATGGTCGCGACGAGGGCTTTACCAAGCTGCTGTTCGACGAAGAGACACATCGCATTGTGGGTGGCGCGATCGTTGGCACTCATGCCGGGGATCTGATCGGCGAATTGTGTCTGGCAGTGGAAATGGGGGCAGACGCCGTCGACATCGGCAAGACGATTCATCCGCACCCGACGCTGGCCGAGTCGATTGGCATGGCTGCGGAGATCTACGAAGGGGTTTGCACCGACGTACCGCCGGCTCGCAAGAAGTAAGGCAGTTTTCGGCGTATCGACGCTTGCCATCGCGCAGTCGCGGTACGGGCGTCGAACGTTGGCAGACGCCGGTTCAGGTATTACGGCGTCACGGCATCGGCCTGAAAAAAGACCGTCATCCCGACATGGGGTGGCGGTTTTTTTATGGACGCGAGTCCTTGGCGATATGCTCATGCGCATTCCCTTGCCTCAAGCGTCGCGCCCGTCGCGCTTGATCTGTCTAGCCACAGAGAAATATGGGAAGGGAAGAGGGCGGGGCGTTACCGATACCCCAAAAGAAAAAACCCGGCGCCAGGCCGGGTTCGAAAGGTACTACGTTACCGAGGAGACTGGCTGTCGCTGCATCAACTGTGAGCCACAGCGACAAATTTTCAAGCGTCCCTGGTGACAGCGCTATCAAAGCGCTATCGATTACTTCTTGGCGCTGGCAGCACGCGAAGCCTGAGCCGCAGCCTTCGAGGCAACGTTAGTCGCGGCGGCAAAATTCGTCTCAGCGATTTCAACGGCTTGCTTGGTTGCCTTCTGCACGCTGTCAAACGCGCTGTTAGCTGCCGACAGGGCCGATTTGGCGAGCGCAACGGCCGACTCGGAACCTGCCGGGGCGTTCTTGGCCAGGTTGTCGAACAGCGCTTGCACGTTGTGCGAGCCTTCAGCCAATTGGGCTTCGGCCACCTTGGTCACTTCGGCTTGCGTCGACGAAGCGATTTCATACAGGTGACGGCCGTAAGCAAGTGCCTTTTCGGCAGCCGGCTGAACGAGGTTGGCTTGCAGGGCGAGCAGTTCTTGCGCGTCCTTCACAGCGAAAGCCTTTTGCGCGGTCGAAGCGGATTCGGCCAGCGATGCCTTGACGGCTTGCAGGTTCAGCTCGACCAGCTTCTCAACGCCTTCAAAGGCTTTGTTGGTCAGGCCAAACAGGGTTTCAAGGTTGGCTTTGTGGGCGGCAGCGAGTTGCTCGGGGGTCAGAAACGACATGGCGTTCTCCTATGGTGTCATATACAACATATCGACCCACTCCGTGTTCGCTGGTTGGTTCTCACCTTATGTCGGTGAAAACACGGTTGGGGCCTCTCAAATGGATGCGATCTCTTTTGTGCATCGCACAATTGCAAGTGTAGAGATATTTTTGTGAGTGTCAAGTCTTTTTTGTGCGGCGCACCAATTCAACAAAAGCTTACAAAATCAAAAGCTTGAGGTTCCTTGATTGGCGAATGACACTGCGTTGCGGCGTATTTTGCGCGTCGCCCGGAAATCCTTGATTGGTGCGGCTTTGCACCAGGTTGGCACCCGGCGCACCATGCGTGGCGATGGTACTATCGACGAGTTCCGGCACTGGCGGGACGGTGGCGTGCAAGATTACAACACCTGCTCGAGGGGGTGGTGTGCGCCCCGTGCGCCGGTGCCGATGTCGTTCAACGCCTTTTTGTGTGCCGCACCCGCCGGCCCTCCGCGTCGATGCAAGCGTTTTACAGCGACCATTTCGTCCTGCCGTTGCCGCCGGGGCATCGGTTTCCCATGGAGAAGTATTCCCGTCTGCGCGAACGCGTCGCTGACGAGTTGCCGAACGTCCTCTTGGCCGAGGCATTGCCCGCCGACGACGTGATGCTGGGGCGCGCCCATTCGTTGGCGTACGTGGCGCGCGTGAGTGCTGGCGAGCTGAATCCGAAAGAGCAGCGAGATATCGGCTTTCCCTGGTCGCCGCAGATGGTTGAGCGTTCGCGCCGGTCCGCCGGGGCGACGGTGGCCGCCTGCCGCGCGGCGCTCTCCGATGGCGTGGCCGTAAATCTTGCTGGGGGCACCCATCATGCCTATGCCGATCGCGGCGAAGGGTTCTGCGTATTCAACGACGCCGCCGTCGCCGCCCGCACGATGCAGGCTGAACTTGGCCCCGGCACGCGTGTTGCGATCATCGATCTCGACGTGCATCAAGGCAACGGCACCGCCGCCATTTTCGAGCACGACCCGAGCGTGTTCACGTTGTCGCTCCACGGCGAACACAATTATCCGTTCCATAAGGTGAACGGCGACCTCGATGTGGCATTGCCGGACGGTTGCGGCGACGACGAGTATCTTGTGGCACTCGGTCACGCGCTCACCGACCTTTTCGCGCAATTCACGCCCTCTCTCGTGATCTATCTCGCCGGGGCCGATCCGTTGGAGAACGATCGGCTCGGTCGGCTTGCCCTCACGCATGACGGGTTGCTCGCGCGCGACCGTCGCGTGCTGACGGCGTGCGCCGAGCGGGGGCTGCCGGTCGCTATCGCGATGGCCGGCGGCTACGGGCGCGACATCTCGCAGACGGTCGCCGCGCATTTCGCCACGATCCGCTTGGCCAGCCAATTCCTGCGTGTGAGCCGCCGTGTCCATCACGCGCCGGCGGGCGGCGTTCTCGTATGAGTGAACGTCAGACGACATCGCCGCATCCCGCGCAAACGGCCAGTGCGCCTTCAACGGCAGGCGTTGCCCGTCTCGGGATCTGGAGCGCGACCATGCCATGGTGGTTCGTGCTGATCTGGAGCACCGGTTTTATCGTTGCCAAGTACGGCATGCCGAATGCCGAACCGCTCACCTTTCTCGCACTGCGCTTCGGCGGCACGTTGCTGGTCATGTTGCCCGTTGCATTATTGACGGGCACGCCTTGGCCCGTGCGACGCGTAAGCACGGGCGTGCACGACTCCGCGAAGCGAATCGACTGGCCGCTCATTGCCCACCTCGCCGTTTCGGGCATTCTGATTCAGGCGGTGTATCTCGGTGGCGTATGGGCTGCGATCAAACAGGGTGCGCCAGCGGGGCTGGCGGCGCTGATTGTCGGCATCCAGCCATTGTTGACAGCCCTCTTCGCACGCGTGGTCGGCGAGCCGGTTTCGCGCCGGCAGTGGCTCGGATTGCTGTGCGGATTCGTCGGCGTCGGCCTGGTCGTTGCCAACAAGGTTGGCGTTCGTGGCATCGGTGCTGGGGCGGTGGCGTTGTGTGTCCTGAGCCTGTTTGCGATCACGGCGGGCACACTCTATCAAAAACGTTTCTGCGCGCATTTCGATCTGCGTGTCGGTACGCTCGTGCAGTTCGGTGCTGCTTTCCTCGTGACGCTGCCCGCAGCGTTTGCGCTCGAGACCATGCAAGTGCGCTGGAACGCTGAAATGTTCGGCGCGCTCGCGTGGTCGGTGCTGGCGCTGTCGATTGGTGCGATTTCCTTGCTGTTCCTGTTGATCCGTCATGGTGCTGCGACCAAGGTGTCCAGCCTCATGTATCTCACGCCCCCGACCACCGCCGTCATGGCCTGGCTGTTGTTCGGCGAAACGCTGTCTCCGTTGAGCGCAGCCGGAATGGTCGTTGCGGCCCTTGGTGTCGCCCTTGTGATCGAACGGCGCGCGGCGCCTGCCGCGCCGGCATCCTGAGGCCGATACCGACTTTCTTTCATCGATTGCCGCGAGCCCAAGTCCATGAAACCAGAACACCCGCGTGCGCAAGCCGCTCAACCCTCGCAAGGTAGCAACGCCGCGACGTCCGGCCTGCCTATGCAGCAACCCCTGGCTGGGGAAAGTACCCATCGACCGGTTGTCAACGATAACGCCGCGTTGCGCGTGGAATATGTTGACGAGGCGATTCGCAGCCGACGCTCGATTCGTGCTTACCTGCCAACACCTGTGCCGGAGTCGACCGTGGCGGACATTCTCTCGGTGGCGTCGCGTGCGCCTTCGGGCAGCAACATCCAGCCGTGGCAAACCTACGTGCTGACGGGAGGCGCGCTGAAGTCGCTCACGACGCGATTGCTGGACGCGTTTAACGACCCGGCGCAGCGGTTGATGCACCAGGAAGAGTACGCATACTACCCGCGCGAGTGGAGTGAGCCCTATCAGGCAAGGCGTCGCAAGGTGGGTTGGGATTTGTACAGCTTGCTGGGCATCGGGCGCGCGGACAAGGAACGCATGCATGGGCAGCACGCACGCAATTTCACGTTCTTCGATGCGCCGGTAGGGTTGATCTTTACGATCGACCGGCATCTGGAGCAGGGCAGTTGGCTCGACTATGGCATGTTCCTGCAAAGCGTGATGGTGGCGGCGCGGGCGCGCGGGCTCGATACCTGTGCACAAGCGGCCTTTGCCACGTTCCATCAGGTGATTGCTGCGGAATTGCGGTTGCCGGAAACACGGATGGTGGTATGCGGCATGGCATTGGGTCATGCCGATCCAGAGGCGGTCGAAAACCGGCTCGTTACCGAGCGCGCGCCCCTGAGCGAGTGGGCGCATTTTTTGAATTAACGTATATCAAGAGGTTGGCGTAATTTGGCAATTTGTGGCGGTTGTGCAGTTTTCGCGTTGCGCTGCACAAAACTGCCAGATGCCGGTTTAAGTATTTCAGCTAAGTCATTCATATTGCTTATTTTTTCGGAAGTTACTAAACTTCTCCCAACCTCGTTGCCTGCCAACCTCACGCTACCCCCAATTTATGTTCGCGATCACGACTCTTGCGCGTCTGTGCCGCTCCCGCCTCTGGGGTGCTGCCGTCGTGGCGATTTCGCTCGCCGCCGGTGCCCCGGCAGTCACTTACGCCGCTGGTAAGACGAGCGAATGCTCGCCCAAGACGGCCAAGACTGCTGCCCAGAAGCGCGCATGTGCCAATCCCAAAGCGGCGACATCCGCCGCTTCCAAATCCGGTGCCAAACGCGCCACTGCCACGACCGCTGCTCGCGATAGCAAGAGCGTGAAGACTGGCGGCAAAGCCCGTAAGCTGGCCACCGTCGACGACGACGGACCCGCAGCCAAGCGAGTCGCCGTCAAACGCGTCGTCTACAAGAACGGAAAGCGTCGCGTCGTTACGTCGTATCGCACCGTGAACTTTGCGCCGCAGGCACCGGAACGTCTGTCGGCAGGTCGTGCGTTCGGTCTGCATGAAACGCCCGATGCCCTGGCGCTGCGCTCGTCCGTCGCTTACGTGGTCGACGAGCGTACTGGCGAATCGTTGTTCGACAAGAACTCGCAAGCGGTACTGCCGATTGCCTCGATCTCTAAGCTGATGACGGCGATGGTGTCGCTCGATGCCGGTATCCCGATGACGGACGTCATGGAAGTGACGGACGAAGATCGCGATTACGAAAAGGGCACGGGCTCGCGCTTGTCAGTGGGTTCGCGTCTGTCGCGCGAAGACATGTTGCACATTGCGCTGATGTCGTCGGAGAATCGCGCGGCGGCTGCACTGTCGCGTTACTTCCCGGGCGGCCGTCCCGCGTTCCTGGCGGCGATGAACCGCAAGGCGAAGCAACTCGGCATGAACGACACGCACTTCAATGACCCGACGGGTCTGTCGAGCCAGAATGTGTCGAGCGCGCGTGATCTCGTGAAGATGGTCAAGGCCGCTTATCAGTACCCATTGATTCGCCGTTTCTCGACGGATTCCAATTACGACGTCAATACCGGCCGCCGTGAATTGCACTACGTCAGCACGAATCATCTTATCGGTCATCCGGGCTGGGAAATCGGCTTGCAGAAAACGGGCTACATCAATGAGGCAGGTCAATGCCTCGTGATGCAGGCCAACGTTGAGGGCCGTCCCGTGATCATGATTCTGCTCGATTCGACGGGCAAGTATTCGCGCTTCGCCGATGCCACGCGTGTTCGCAAGTGGCTGCTCGAAGGCGGTGGCGCTACGCCGCAACGCACCGCAGGCACGACACCGACGGCACAGGTGGCAACCAACAGCGGACACGCGCTGTAAGTCGCCGCTGTCGGGCGTTATCAACGCCCAAGCAAAAGGCGCTCCCTCGGGAGCGCCTTTTTGTTTTCCGCCGGCGTATTCGCAACGGTTAATGCCTGTGCTGTGCCGGCATCTGCCACCCTGCGTGATTCACGAGGGCGGCCGACATTACCTCCAACGCAGAAATGCCGGCCGGCTTGACCATCTGCCGGGGGAGCCTCAAATCACTCGGCTGCGGCGATCTGCGACAGGTTGCCACTCGTGTCCGGATTCGGCGAGTGAAAGCCGAGCGACGCTGAAATGAGCAACGCCGTCTCGTTCAGATTGGCGAGCCATGCGTCCTGCAAGCGGTCGGCGGGGGCGGAAAGGGAGAGCCCGGCAACGAGCTTACCGCTATCGTCGTAGATTCCCGCCGCAATGCACCGCACGCCCAGCTCGAGTTCCTCGTTATCGCGGGCATAGCCCGACTTGCGCACGTGGTTCAGTTCGCGCTCGAGCTTTTGCAGATCGGTAATGCTGTTGCGCGTATGCCCAGACAGCCCGGTACGCGTAGCGTAGGCACGCACGCGAGAGGCTTCGTCCGCAGCGAGGAAGAGCTTGCCGACAGACGTGAGATGCAAGGGCGCGTGCCCGCCAATGGCGCGTACGACCTGCATGCCCGAGCGCTCGCTGTAGGCGCGTTCGATGTAGACGATTTCATCGCCCTGACGTACCGACAGGTTGACCGTTTGGCCGGTGATACGGTGCAGGCCACGCATCGGCGTGAGGGCGGCGTCGCGCACTGACAGACGGGCTTTGACCAGATTGCCGAGTTCGAGCAGGCGCATGCCGAGACGGTAGGTTCCCGGGTCGCAACGATCGACAAAACGGCAAGCCACCATGTCGTTCAGAATGCGGTGCGCGGTCGACGGATGAAGTTCGGTGGCTTGCGCCAATTCCTTGAGACTGACGGGATCGGCATGGCCGGCAAGTGCATCGAGCAGACGCATCATGCGCTCGATCACCTGAATGGACGTGCGCGACTCCGCGCCTTGACTACTTTCGTCTTTCATGGGGTAGGGCCGAGTTTCGTATAGGGTCGATTCTATATCATATTGTGAAAAATTCGCAGGCTTCGCGTAGAGGAGTTATGCGAAAAATCCGGCCCGCCAATGAGGGCCGGCAAGCCAAGGCTGCCTTGTCCGGCGAGTTGGGAGCGTCGTGACGGGCGTGCCACGGGAAAGCGTTGCTGCCGCAGTAACCGCCGACCGAAACCGAAAGTGGTCTTCCGCTTCCGTGCCTATCATTCCCTTGCCATTTAATTCGGTGTCCGGCCGGTTCGGACGTTTCGGCGGCACCATAAAGGAGGCGCTGGGAATGTATGGGTATGTTTATGCGCCGGCGGCGCCATTGCCGCGAGGGAAGTGTGAACTGAAGCACAAGGCCGCCACAAGCGGAGCGTCGATTGCCGAGAAGCACGCGGAAATCGTCCGGCAGTTTCAGCAGATCGCAAATACAAAGGCGCAGTTGGGGTTGGGCAGCGAGTCGATCACCAGGCTGGAGAGCGCATTTTTTTCGACGTACAGAAAGGCGACCTCGGGCTACTGGGGGGGCGGCCTTTGGGATGGGTTTTACCGTTACGCATCCAATCCCGGTCGTCAGGGCTTGTACTTCCTGGTAGGCGAGCAGTTGAACGACCGCGATATCGAACGCCTCACGCCGTCTGCCCGGCGGTTTTCGATGATCCTCGGGCATTTATCGGACGCCTTGCGTAAGGAGGAGGAGATCCTGCGCAAATGTGGCGAGGTGACTGTGCGCTCGGCGGCGTTCCGGAGTGCGACTTTCGAAGACATCAATTCGGAAAGGGCCGAATACGCGAAGATCGGGGCCGAATGCATGGAGGTTCTGGCCGAAATCGAGCAGTGTCTGGGGGATGTGCGCGAGACGATCCGGTGCGGATCCAAGGAGGTGTGGCCGGAGAGGAAACACTTCGGCAAGCGCTTTGCGCTCTCGGCGGCCCTTTACTGCATTGCCGGCGGCATTGCGGTCGCGGGACTGATTGCGTCGAGCGGCGCCCTCGCTGTTGTCGCGGTGGTTCTGACGATGTTGATTCGTGTCGTCAGTCTGGGAAGTATTCGCGGGTTTGACCGTGAGCGTGGGTGGAAGTCTGTTGAAAGTCTGTTGGCGAATACCAAGCAATTCATTGAAACGGAGGGGACAACGATGAGAACATATTTGGATATCAGCGACCGGCGTGCCGCGCTGGCACGTGAGGACATGATGTGGAATCTGCTGACGGACGTGAGGGCTCAGACACAGGGCCTCAATGGTCAGGTCAGCGCCATGGCGGAGCAATTCCATAGTATCGCTTCCGGCCTGGACTCAATGCGGAGCGATGTCGGGCAGCAGTTTCAGACAGTCGAGCGGCGCTTCGATACATTGGTCGGACAGCAGAGTCAGGCAGTCGAGCGGCGCTTCGATACATTGGTCGGGCAGCAGTGTCAGGCAGCCGAGCGGCGCTTCGGTACATTGGTCGGGCAGCAGAGTCAGGCAGCCGAGCGGCGCTTCGATGCATTGGTCGGGCAGCAGTGTCAGGCAGTCGAGCGGCGCTTCGATGCATTGGTCGGGCAGCAATGTCAGACAGTCGAGCGGCGCTTCGATACGTTGGAAAGCGGCCTCGATGCGACGATGACAGCGGGCTTTCGTGGCGTTGAAAGCAAGCTCGGCGATTTCAAAAGTGATCTCCAGCGTTTGTCGCGAGTGCAGGAAGAGATGTCGGCGCGACTGGCATCTGCGATGCCGATGACAACCCCCAGGCAGGCGTCGCCCAGCAACAGGCCGGTGCCCGAGCGCGCGAACTCCTGGAGTCCATATACACATGCCAGCGCTCGCAGGGCTTGATGGGCGGTGAACGTCTGCACGCCTCGCTGCGATATGCGGGAATCCACGCTGGGCCGGTCGGGCCCAGCGACTTATAATGGCGCATTATTCCCGAATAGAGGATTCCCCCAATGCGCGTCGGACTGTTTGTCACGTGTCTGATCGACATGATGCGCCCGGAGATCGGCTTCTCGACACTCAAGCTGCTCGAGACCGCCGGCTGCGAGGTCGTGATTCCCGATTCCCAGACCTGTTGCGGCCAGCCCGGCTACAACTCCGGCGAACGGGCCATCGCCCGCGATCTCGCCCAGAAATTTCTCGATGAATTCGAATCGTTCGACTATGTCGTTGTGCCGTCCGGATCGTGCGGCGGCATGGTCAAGGCGCACTACGGCGACCTCTTTGCCGACGATCCCGAACTCATGGGGCGCTATGAACGACTGCGTCCGCGCGTGTATGAACTGACCGATTTTCTCGTCAATGTGCTGCATGTCGACGCAGTGCCCGGCGATTACAACGGCGAAGTCACTTATCACGACTCTTGTTCCGGGCTGCGCGAGCTTGGCGTGAAGACGCAGCCGCGCGCGTTGCTCGCGAAGATGCCCGGCGTGAAGATGACGGAGATGAAGGACTGTCAGGCTTGCTGCGGCTTCGGGGGCACCTTCGCACTCAAGTACGGCAACATCTCGACGGCCATCGTCGATGAGAAGTGCGCCAACATCGCGGCGAGCGGTGCGCCGGCGGTTGTGCTCGGCGACCTCGGGTGCATGCTCAACATCGAAGGGCGTCTGCGCCGCACCGGCGATACGAAGACGCGCGTATTGCACATCGCCCAAGTGCTCGCCGGCGATGCGTGAGTTCACCGCAGCCTCCCCGACAATCACGTTCGTGTGCGCGCTGACGCGTACCGGCGGTCATTACCTCTCGTGAGTCGCGATGCAAGTTCAATCGATGCAATTCAAGGCGCGCGCCGGGCAGAAGCTCGCCGATCAGCGTTTGCAAGCCAATCTCAAGAAGCTCTCGACCAAGTTCGTGACGGCGCGGGCGACCGCGATCGAGGAGATCGACTTCGAGGCGACGCGCGAGGCGCTCAAAGAGCGGCGCAATCGCGGCCTCGAGACGCTTGACGTCTGGCTCGAAATCTTCGAGCGCGAAGCCACCCGGCGCGGGGCGACCGTGTTGTTTGCGGAGTCGACGCAGGACGCGGCGCGTCTGATTGCGGAGATCGCTCGCAAACACGACGTGAAGAAGGTGATCAAGTCGAAGTCGATGGTCACCGAGGAGTTGCAACTCAACAAGGTGCTCGCCGACATGGGTGTCCAGTCGGTCGAGACCGACCTCGGTGAGTACATCCTTCAGATCAACGACAACGAGCCGCCGTCGCACATCATTGCGCCGGTGGTGCACAAGGATAAGGACGAAGTCGCCGACCTGTTCGCGCGCGTTCACCACAAGCCGCGTCTGACTGAAATCCCGGCGATGACGCGCGAAGCGCGTGAAATGCTTCGCCCACAGTTTCTATCGGCCGATATGGGCGTGACCGGGGGCAACTTCCTCGTGGCGGAAACCGGCTCCGTCGCCGTGGTGACGAACGAAGGCAATGAAGGCATGTGCACGATCATGCCGCGCGTGCATGTGGCGGTGACAGGCATCGAGAAGGTGCTGCCCACGCTCGAGGATCTGGCGACGGCGATGCGTTTGCTGCCGCGCTCGGCAACCGGGCAGGGCACGTCGAACTACTTCTCGCTGCTGACCGGTACGCGTGCCGAGGGCGAAGTCGACGGCCCCGATCATATGTACTTCGTGCTGGTAGACGGTGGCCGCTCGGGACTAATCGGCGGTGCGTTCCAGGAGATGCTGCGTTGCATTCGCTGCGGCGCGTGTATGAACCACTGCCCGGTCTATCAGAAGATCGGCGGGCATGCGTACGGCTGGGTGTATCCGGGGCCGATGGGATCGGTGCTCACGCCGAGTTATGTCGGGCTCGAGAAGACACTCGATTTGCCGCAGGCGGCGACGCTTTGTGGCGAGTGCAATCGCGTCTGCCCGGTGGGTATTCCGATCTCCGATCTGCTGCGCAAGCTTCGCGAGCGTCAGGTCGATCGCGGTCTGCGTCCGTGGCAGGAACGGGCGGCACTCGCCGCGTGGGCCTTTGCCGCACGTCGTCCGCGCCTTTATGCCGCGATCTCGGGCCTGGGCTCGTGGGCGTTGAGAAGGATGGGGCGCGATCGTGGCAGCATTTCGAAGTTGCCTTTCGCCGGCGGCTGGACCGACACACGGGAGATGCCCGCACCGAGCGGGAAAACGTTCCGTGCCATGTATCGCGAGCGTCGTGTGCCGCGATGAGTGTGGTGTGAGGTGGGTGCGTTGGGGGAATTGATGCTGCCTCGATGCGGTGCCAAAGCATCGTCAATGCACCGCTAATCCACCGTTAATACCCGCCGATATGCTGGTTTGGCAGTAAAAGCGCCGGGCCCCGAATGTCTGTGCCAGACAAGTCGGGGCCCGGCTTTTTTATGCCCGTGCGACTCAGATTCGGGCGGGCAACGCGAGGCGTTTTTCAATGCGTCGCTGCAACGCCGACAATCCGGTCGACAGCACCCAGTAGATGGCAGCACACGCGAGATAGAGCGGTAGCGGCTGATAGGTCGACGCAATGACCTCCTGTGCGGAGCGCAACAACTCGGTCACGGTGATGACCGAGACCAGCGACGTGTCCTTGATCAGGCTGATGAGGCTGTTGCCGAGACTCGGCACGGCGATACGCAGGGCTTGCGGTGCGATGACATAGCGCAGTGTCTGCCAGTACGACAGCCCCAGGCTGTACGCCGCCAGCCATTGGCCGCGCGGCATGCCCTCCAGGGCGCCGCGCATGCTCTCCGACAGGTATGCGCCGACATTCAGACTCAGGGTGAGGACTCCGGCCGGTGTGGGCTCGAGCGAGATGCCGATGCCCGGCAGTCCGTAATAGATCACGAAGATCTGTACGAGCAGCGGCGTGCCGCGCATTACGCTGACGTAGGCGCGGGCGATGGCGCGCAGCACGCGGACCTTGCCGATGCCCATGATCGCCACGATGACGCCGATTGCCAGACCGAACACCATCGACATCAACGCGAACTTGATCGTGAGCACTGTGCCTTGCAACAGCACTGGCATGGATTGAGCGGCGAGTTCGAATGGATTCATGGGGGATTTGGGGTAGTGAGTCGTGAGCCGGAAAGACGACGGCCGGCACTCGCGTCGTTGGCGGAGTGCCGGCCGTGATGCGACCGAAAGGTGTCGCTGCTCGGCGTGCGTCTTACTTCGCCGGTTTGGACACGTCCTCACCAAACCACTTTTCCGCAAGCTTGGTGAGCGAACCGTCCTGCTTCATGCTTGCGAGTGCATCGTCGATCGCCTTCGCGAATTTCGGATTGCCCTTGCGGAACGGGATGCCGACCGATTGGTTGGTGCTTTGCAGCACGGCGCCGGGGCGCAACGGCAGGTTCGACGTCTTGATCAGATACGCCAGCATCAAACGATCGTTGAGCGCGGCATCGACACGACCGG
The DNA here is from genome assembly GCF_001465595.2 of Pandoraea apista. Lineage (NCBI taxonomy): Bacteria > Pseudomonadati > Pseudomonadota > Betaproteobacteria > Burkholderiales > Burkholderiaceae > Pandoraea > Pandoraea apista. The sequence continues at coordinate 2,450,827 of NZ_CP013481.2, forward strand.
CGGCAAGATCGCGCAGGTACTCGGGCGCGCCCGGGTAGGTGCGCACGTCGATGCCGGGCACGGCTTTCGCGAGCTTGTCGTAGTTGCTGCCAAGGCTCACACCGAGCTTGTGCCCCTTGAGCGCTTCGAGCGAGTTGAACTCACGCTTGTCGTCCTTTCGCTGAATGAGCTGCGCGGCGGAGTAGGTGTACGGCTGACTGAAGTCGAGCGACTTCTTGCGCTCGTCCGTGATCGCGACCTGATTGACGATGACGTCGAACTTGCCCGCCACGAGGCCACCGATAATGCCGCTCCATTCCGTTGTCACGAACATGGGTTTCACGCCCAGACGTTCGGCCACGGCCTTGGCGACGTCGACATCGAAGCCGTCGAGCTGACCATCGGTGCCGCGATAGTTGAAGGGCGGGTAAGTGCCTTCGATACCGATTTTCAGCACGCCGGCAGACTTCACGGTGTCGAGCAGATCGGCGGCGCGGGCGGGCGACGCGCCGACGAGTGCGGCGGCGGCCAGCGGTACGAGGCACAGCGTCTTGAGCCAGGCTTTCATGATGAGGAAGTCTCCGTGAGGCGGATGAGGGTTGCGACGTTCAGCCGGTCAGGCCGTACGCAGCGCTTGCACGCATTCTCGCACCAGCTCTGGGCCGCGGTAAATCAGGCCGCTGTAGACCTGAACGAGGCTGGCGCCGGCATCGAGCTTGGCCTTCGCGTCGGCACCCGACAGAATGCCGCCAACGCCGATGATCGGCAACGCACCGCCCAGCTCGGTTGCGAGTGCGCGGATGACGCGATTCGAGGCGTCGAACACCGGGCGCCCCGACAGGCCGCCCCTCTCGTTCGCGTACGGCAGCCCCGCCACCGCTTCGCGCGAGAGCGTCGTGTTGGTGGCGATCACGCCGTCGAAGCCATGACGTGTAAGGGTGCCGGCAATGACTTTGATCTGTTCGTCGTCGAGATCGGGGGCGATCTTCAGAGCGATCGGCACGTACTTGCCATGGCGATCAGACAGTTGGCGTTGCTTGTCCTTGAGCTTGCCGAGCAGGGCGTCGAGTTCGTCGCCGCCTTGCAATTGGCGCAGATTCTTCGTGTTGGGCGATGAGATGTTGACCGTCACGTACGTTGCATACGGATAGACCTTCTCGAGGCAGATGAGGTAGTCGTCGACGGCGCGTTCGATCGGCGTGTCGGCGTTCTTGCCGATGTTCAGGCCCAGCGGCCCTTTGTAGCGCGCCGACTGTACGTTCTGAAGAAACTGCTCCACGCCACCGTTGTTGAAGCCCATGCGATTGATGATCGCTTCGGCTTGCGGCAGGCGGAAAATGCGCGGCTTCGGATTGCCCGGCTGCGGGCGCGGCGTGACCGTTCCCACTTCGACAAAACCGAAACCGAGTGCGGCGAGGCCGTCGATGCAGCTGCCGTCTTTGTCGAGACCGGCGGCAAGACCGACAGGGTTCGGGAAGCGGATACCCATGACCGTGCGAGGATCTTCGGGCAGCGTTTGACCGACGAGACCGGCCAGTCCGAGCGACGCGGCGCCGCGCAGCGTGGCCAGCGTCAGGTGGTGGGCTTGTTCGGCATCAAGACAGAACAGGGCGCGACGGGCCAGAGGATAGAAGGGCGCAAGCACGATGTCGGGGTTGGCAGAATCGGAAAGTCGCCATTTTACCGGTATCCCGGTCGCAGAGCGCGTCTTTTTCTACGCTCTGCGTACTCTTGTTTGGCGCGGTATCGGCCAGGAAATGAGCGCGATGCGCACTGCTGGCGTGGTGGGTGGGAGGGTCGAGGTGCTACTGGCCGGCGGCGTCGAGCATGGCTTCCGGCATGTCTTGCCATTGTCCGTCGAGCAGGCCCTGGAGTGGCCGGAAGTTGGCCTTGTAGACCATCTTGCGGCTTGCCTGAATCCAGTAGCCGAGATAGACATGAGGCAGTCCGAGCGCACGTGCCTGCTCGATCTGCCAGAGGATGTTGTAGGTGCCGTACGACGCGCCCTCGACGTCAGGGTCGAAGAACGTATAGACCGACGACAAGCCATCGCTCAGGATGTCCACCATGCTGATCATGCGCAGCGTGCCTGCGCCCTGATGGCCGGGCGGTTCGCGAAATTCCACCAGACGGGAATTCACGCGGCTTTGCAGCAGGAACTGCTCGTACTGCTCGCGGCTGTCGTGATCCATGCCGCCGCCTGCGTGACGCCGCGACTGATAGCGCATATAGAGCTGGTAATGCTCTTCGGTGTAATGCAGGCCCGAAACGTTGACGGCGAGGCCGGCGTGGCGCCGCCAGATACGGCGCTGCGTGCGGTTCGGGGCGAAGCGCTCGATCGGCACCCGCACCGGAACGCACGCACGGCAGCCATCGCAGTAGGGGCGGTACGTGAAGACGCCGCTACGACGGAATCCGGAGCGAACGAGTTCGCTATAGACGTCCGAGTTGATCAGATGGCTGGGCGTGGCGACCTGCGAGCGCGCCGTGTGATTGTCGAGATAGCTGCAGGGGTAGGGCGCCGTTGCGTAGAACTGAAGGGCAGACAGCGGAGAGAGCGGCAGTTCGTTCGGATGGGTCACTGCGAAACCTCGTGAGCCTTATCTGCTGCGTTACCGTAGGCCAGTGCGCTGAGCATCTGCTTATCCAGACGCCAGACCGGCGCGGGGGCCATGACTGCCGTCTGCACATGCGCCAGAAATGTCTGACGGGGGATTTCGCCGCCGCCGAGCGATGCCAGATGGGCAGTACTTTGCTGGCAGTCTATCACCTCTATTGCGTGTGTGCGTGCAAACGCGACGAGCGCGGCGAGTGCGATTTTCGACGCGTCTGTGCGCTTGGCGAACATCGATTCGCCATAGAACATGCGTCCGAGCGCCACGCCGTAAAGACCGCCGACGCGCTCGCCTTCGTAGAAGGTTTCGACGCTGTGGGCGAGCCCGGCGTCGTGCAGCGCGCGGTACGCCGCAACGATGGCGGGCGTGATCCATGTGCCGTCCTGACCGCGCCGGGGCGCTTGTGCGCACGCCTGCATGACTGCGGCAAAGTCGGCGTCCAGACGGATTTCCCACGCGTCGTCGCGCAGCACGCGGCGCAGCAGTTTGCGGAAGTTATGGCTGACGACGAAGTTCTCGGGCCGCAGCACCATGCGCGGGTCGGGGCTCCACCAAAGTACGGGCTGTCCCTGCGAATACCACGGGAAGATGCCCTGCCGGTAGGCGGCGAGCAGGCGTTGCGGTGAGAGGTCCAGCCCGGCCGCGAGCAAGCCCGGCGCATCGCTCGAGGCGTCGAGCGCTTCGTCCACTGCCGGGAACGGATCGTTTGCTTCGAGCCAGACGACCATGGTGACGTTAGCGCTCCGGAGCGGCGGGCGACTTCATTCGATGCGCGATGCTCGTGCGTTCAGACACGCAGCATCGGCGTGAGGATGTCCTCGGTATGCGCCGTATTGACGGGCAGCGACGGGACGGGTACGCCGGGCGCGGCGGCGTCTTGTGCGGCTTCGAGGTGTACGCCGAATGCCCCTGCGCGGCGGTCTTCGAAGAAGAAGCGCAAGGTCTTGGCGACGGTCGGGAAAGCGATCTCGTCCCAGGGAATCTCGTCTTCCGTGAAGAGGGCGACTTCGAGGCTCTCTTCCCCGGCGGCGAACTGCGGCTCGCGCATCTGTGCCAGATAGAAGATATGCACCTGATTCACGTGCGGCACGTTGAGTAATGAGAAGAGGGCGCCGACTTCGACAACGGCGCCGGCTTCTTCGAGTGTCTCGCGTGCCGCAGCCTGCGACGTCGTTTCGCCAATTTCCATGAAGCCCGCCGGCAGCGTCCAGTAGCCGAGCCGCGGCTCGATGGCGCGCTTGCACAGCAGCACCTGATCGCCCCACACAGGCACCGTGCCGAGCACGTTGCGCGGGTTCTGATAGTGGATGGTGCCGCAATGCGTGCAGACATGCCGCTCGCGGTTGTCGCCGGGCGGAATGCGCAACTCGACCGGGTGGCCGCAGGCGGAACAGAATTGGATGGGAGGACGTCGGTTCATGGTTGCTGCGAGTGTATCATCGGCAACGCACGCTGTGCGGCGACGCAAACGGGGTGTCGGGATAACCCGTGCTGCGGACGCACGTCGCGATTTTTCACCGGCACGTCTGCATGCCTAGAAAAAAATTCCGCGAGTCGTGTTGCACTGCGATGGCAATTGCCATATAATCTAATTCTTCAGACGCGGGGTGGAGCAGTCTGGCAGCTCGTCGGGCTCATAACCCGAAGGTCACAGGTTCAAATCCTGTCCCCGCAACCAAATTCGAAAGCCTGATTTCCACAAGAAATCAGGCTTTTTGCGTTTTACCCACGTCACTCTTTGTCCCTGGGGCGCGGCCCGATGCGCCGTGCGCGATGCTCAAGATATCCCATCACGAGTTTCCATGTCAGGTATCTACACTACGAACGAGAACGAATTCGACGCTATTACCGAACTCTGGGAGGCGTCCGTGCGAGCAACACACGACTTCCTGAGCGACGACGACATTGCGTGGCTTCGTCCGCGAATTCGCAACGATTATCTGGGGGCCGTCACGCTGCGTGTGTTTCGCGACGATGCTGGCACCCTTCGCGGTTTTCTCGGGGTCGCGCAGGGCAATGTGGAGATGTTGTTCGTTGCGCCCGATGCGCGCAGACAGGGCATTGGCGCCACGTTGCTGGCATATGCCGTGCGCGAGCTCGATTGCACGGGTGTCGACGTGAACGAGCAGAACCCGCAGGCGCTGGCGTTCTATCGACGCGAGGGGTTCGAGGTGACGGGCCGCTCGGAATTCGACGGGCAGGGACGCCCGTTCCCGCTGCTGCACATGCGGCTGGCTAGCGGGTCGCCGGCAACAAACGCTGCTTGATTTTCGCGCCGAAGACATTCACTACGAGGCCGGTCATCACGAGTGCCGCCCCAGCGATTTGCGGTCCGGCGAGTTGTTCGTCGAGCAGTAGCGCGGCGGACGCAAGGCCGATGATCGGCACGAGCAGGGAGAACGGCGCGACCTGACTCGCGGGGTAGCGCGTCATCAGGCGGCCCCAGAGGGAGTAGCCGACGAGTGTGGCGATGAAGGCGAGATAGGCGATCGCGAAGATCGATGCCGCCGAGATATGCGCGAGCGAGTTCGCGATTTGCTGCGGCCCTTCGAACCAGTAGGAGAGCAGGGCGAAAGGAATTGGCGGAATCAGGCTGGCCCAGACAACGAGGCCGACGAGATCGACATTGCCGATCTTCTTCGTGACGATGTTGCCTGTCGCCCAGCTAAGCGACGCGCAAAGTGTGAGTACGAAGCCGAGCAGTGTCATTGCGCCGCCGCCCTGCATGCCGATGACGGCGAGGCCCGCCGCCGCGATCAGCAGGCCGACGACGTTCTGCGCGCGAAATCGTTCTCCGAGGCAGAGCACAGCAAGTCCGAGTGTGAAGAAGGCTTGTGCTTGCAGCACGAGTGACGCGAGACCGGCGGGCATGCCGACGTACATTGCGGTAAACAATAGTGCAAATTGCCCGAACGAAATCGTTGCACCGTACGCGATCAGCCAGCGCCAGGGCACTTGCGGACGTTTGACGAAGAAGATGGCTGGGAAGGCGGCGAGCAGAAATCGGAGGGCGCCTAGCAGCATTGGCGGCACGCCGTGTAATCCGACCTTGATGACGACGAAGTTCACGCCCCAGGCGAGTACAACGATCAGAGCCTGTAACAGATCCTTCGGTGCCATGCTGGCGTCTCCTTGTGCTGCATTGGTACGGTGGGGGGAAGGCGAAAGTGTACTCCCGGAGCGTCGACGTGTCGTGCGGAAAACCTCGCAGTGGCTCGTGGGGCTCGGCTGAGGCGGTTCGACCGGTCCGGGCGGGCGCGAGGGGCATGACGTATACTTTGTATTTTGTTTATCAAGAGACGTCGTCTTGTGAAGTACTAGATGGCGTTTGCCGTATCGAGGAATTTGCATGAGCTTACCCGCCCGCCGCGTTAGCGTCGCACCGATGATGGATTGGACAGATTCGAACTGTCGTGTTTTCCATCGTCAGCTTTCGCGTCATACGTGGCTCTATACGGAGATGGTTACGACGGGGGCGCTGTTGCACGGCGACGTCGCGCGTCATCTCGACTTCGATTCGGTAGAGTATCCTGTTGCGTTGCAGCTAGGCGGCAGCGAACCGCAGGACCTGGCGCGTGCGGCGAAGCTCGGCGAGCAGTGGGGGTATGACGAGATCAACCTGAATTGTGGTTGCCCGTCGGAACGTGTGCAGCGCGGCGCGTTCGGCGCTTGCCTGATGGCCGAGCCTGAACTGGTGGCCGATTGTGTGAAAGCGATGCGTGATAGGGTGCAAGTGCCGGTCACGGTCAAACATCGCATTGGGATTGACGACGTCGAGTCGTTCTCGTTCGTCGAAGATTTCGTCGGCAAGATTGCCGAGGCCGGTTGCACCACATTCATCGTGCATGCGCGCAATGCGATTCTGAAAGGACTGAGTCCGAAAGAGAATCGCGAGATTCCGCCGCTCAAATACGACTACGCTTATCGCCTGAAGCAAGTCTTCCCGCAACTCGAGATTCTGATCAACGGCGGCGTCAAGACGCTCGATGAAGTTGAGTTGCACTTGCAGCACGTCGACGGCGTGATGTTGGGCCGCGAGGCGTATCACAACCCTTACGTACTGGCCGAAGTCGATGCACGTTTCTATGGCGATACGTCGCCGGTGAAATCACGCGAGGAAGTGGAAGATGCGTTGATCGCGTACGCAGCGACGCAGGTGGAGCAGGGCAAGTATCTTGGCGCGATTACGCGCCATGCACTGGGCCTGTATCGCGGTGTGCCGGGGGCACGCGGATGGCGTCGTGTGCTGTCGGATCCGAAGCGGCTGAAGGCGGGTATCGGTGCCTTCGAAGAGGCGCGCGCGCAGTTGCGTGCAGGTGCATTTTCCGAGCGAGACGAGGCGGTGTCGTTCGCTGCTGTGTAATGGCTTGCGGCAGCGAGCGAGCCTGGCCGGCGAGCGTTCGCCGCGCGAGATGGCGATGCGGCGCATCGATCGTGCACGAGAGTGAAGAAATATTTCGAAGAAGTGAAAAAAGTGCTTGGCAGCGCAATAAAAACGTCGCTATAATCTTGTTTCTGTTCAGCAAGCAAGTCAAGTTGCTGATCACGGCGGTGGCCGTAGCTCAGTTGGTAGAGTCCTGGATTGTGATTCCAGTCGTCGTGGGTTCGAGTCCCATCGGTCACCCCAAAATTCCCCTTGTAGTTCGCAAGAAAGTCTCTCCCGGTCCGGGAAAAATTCACCGAAATCATGTGTCGTGTTCTGTGCGGATCGCATCATTTTTGCGTCTGCTGCGTCTCGATCGGACGGTTTTCTGCTGCCCGGCGAATCGTCAAATTTTATGCAGGTGGCGTTTTACCACTTCCCCCGCTTTGACTCGTTGATTCGCGTGCTGCTCCGTCTTTGATGTTCAGCTCTCGATCTCGGCGTGATGCCCCTGGGGGCTTTTGCAGCGTTCGGCGACTCCAGCGCTGGTCAGCGATTTGTCTGCGGTAATGACCCCATGCAACGCGTTGCTGGCTGCGTGCATTTTTGTTGTCAGATGCGTGCGGTGTTCCCGCGTGGTGACGAACATTTTGATCACAATCGCCTGAATTCCTTCGCCGAGTTTCTGCAATCGTTCCTCCAACGTGATCGGCGCATCCCCATTGGTGGCAATTTCAAGCAGATTCAGGCCGACTTTGACTTCCTCTTCGTATATGGGGTACCCCGGTATTTATGGTTAGGTACGGTTGGTCAAGACTAAGGCCGACGGGGCGCCTGTGGCCGCAACCCGTGCCCCCATCGGGCCTTAGAGCCTTAGAGCCGTAAGGCCATAAAGTTTGATCTACATCTAATGCCGCGTTCGACACCCGCTACCAACGTAAGCGGGTGCGTCCATAATGAACTCGTCATGTTTTCATGACCCTGTCTTCCCGGGTGGTCATGGTGCCCCATGCGACCCGGTTTTGAGACCCACCCCTCAGGTGGGTCTTTTTTCGTCTGCCGAGCGCGTCCGCCATCTGCCCGGCATAACGTCCGGCGTGACATCCGACGTCACCTATTGAATTCGAACGTGCTACGATTTTTACGTGTGTAGGGCGTTTTTCGACTTTCAGAACACAGCGGAGGCGGCAATGAGTTCCTTCCTGCACGGTGGCATCGGACTCGGCAACGACGGCGAGTTCGTGCGCTTTTACGTCAACGTCGACGGCAGCGTTTTCAACTGTCAGATCGGGCGGGCCGCACTCAATCGTCTCGCGAAAGCCGACGCCAGAGGAGAAGCGCTGTTCGATCAGTTCATGGACGCCGAAGACGAGATCGTCGACCTTGCGACCCGTGCGATTGCCAACGGCGCACGCACTGAACCCATTGTCGTCGATGTTCCTTAAGTCGGTCCGAGGTGGCTGTCTCACCGGCCCCGTCCTTTCGCGCCGAACCCATGCAGCCTGTTCGCCGCGACGTTTCCTGCCTCTCGTCAACCGGAGTCTGTCATGAGCTACGCATCGCATGAGCAGGTCTACGAATACCGCGCGGGTTATCAAATTCGCGTGCGCGCTTTTCAGAACGAGTACGCCGGACCATGGGACTATCTGGTGCAGGTCAGCAGGCACGGGACTCCGGAAGGACCGGAGGTGCGCTCTCCCGACGGGCATCGCGACAACCGCATAGACGCCGAGATGGCCGGGCGTAAAGCGGGGGAGCGCATCGTCGACGAGTTGCTCGGCGAGGATACCTACGACTGATGGATGGGAATGCCGCCTTGGTCAGGCGTCAATCGCTAGCGGCACTCCGTAAGCCCTCAGCGCCCAGCCTGTCTCAAATCCCGGTCGTGACACCCGTACGTGCCCATTGGCCGTCCGCCGAGACCGAGGCGAGACCATCCTCTGCCAGTTTCTCCAGATGGGCTTGCAACGAGCGACGAGCGACGGCATGGCGCGACGCCGGCACGTCTGCGTAGACCAACGGAATGAGCGCCTCAATCGTCGCCGGCCCCACCTGTGCAAGCGCATCGAGCGTGCGCGATTCTCGCGCAAGCCGGTGGGCAATGAGCCGCGCAATTCGCTGCGCCGGCTGATCCATCAGGAAGCCATGTCCCGGTGCAAGCCACTCGGGGGCGAGTGCAGCCAGCTTCCCGAGCGACGCGAGATACGTCGCCATGTGACCGTCGGGCGGATTGATGACGACGGTCGATCCTTGCATGACATGGTCGCCGGTGAAGACCAGTTTCGTGTCATCCAATCCGTAGCAAAGATGATTGGCCGCGTGCCCCGGCGTATGAATTGCGCGTAGGACCCGGCCATCCGGCAACGTTACTTCATCGCCGTCCGCAAGCGTCACATCGGGCACAAAAGCTGTGTCCTGCCCTTCGTTGTGACGTGCGCGCATGCCATATGTCTTCGCTCCCGTCTTCTCTTTCAGCAGCCGCGCGCCGGGGGAGTGATCGCGATGCGTGTGGGTGACGAAAATCTGCCGGATGGGGCCGGGGGCGGCGTGCAGGATGGCGTCGGTATGCGCCGGTTCATCGGGCCCCGGGTCGATCACGGCCCATGCATTTTCGGTGCCACCGCCCACGAGATACGTGTTCGTGCCGGGGCCGGTCATCATGCCGGGATTCGGTGCGGCGATGCGCAGCACGCCAGGCATCAACGTGACCATTCGTCCCGGCACAATCTCGTAGCTTCCTGAACCCTGTTCGTGTGGATCGGTCAAGCTCAGTTCGGCCCACGCCGGCTCGTCTGGCGTGACCGGCCAGCGGCCGCGCTTGCCATTGGCAATGCGCGGCTGAATGCGCGGCACGGCCTCAAGCGCTTGCGCAGCAGCTATCGCCCGCTGCGCCGTTCCCACGGCTTCCAGCCACTGCAACAGCTTGCGTGTGGGCGGTAACAGGCGAAGTTGATCGGCGTGCGCGAGCGCGTACTGAGGACGCATCCATCGATGGGCCGCCGTCTCGATTTCATCGACCTCGACCTGTTGCCCCTCGGGCAGCATCGCCAGAAAGAAGCGCGTATCGAAGCGCTTGGGCAAACCCTGCGGCGTGACCCAATGACTCAGATAGTGCAGACGTTGCGGCGTAAGGCGCACATGGAACGCGCGGCACAGTGCGGCGATATCGATCCGCCCGTCGTGCAACGCCTCGCGCTCGCCACGCATGGCGCCGAGGCGTCTGGCATCAACGCTGCGCTCTGCATCATCGCTTGCGAATAGCACTCCGGTTTCCTCGAAGCATTCCCGCATGGCGGCCACGTAGTAGTCGAGGCCGCCGGCAGGCAGTTGCAGCCGCTGACTGGCCGTCGCGTCGTCGAGGCCATCGCAGACGACGTGACCTTGCCGGTCGGCCGCATCGACCACGCCACCGGGGAACACATAGGCGTCGGAACTGAAATCGGTCGCGCGTACGGCGCGTCGCAACAGCAGGACTTCCATGCCGCTGGCCCGCTCTCGCAGCATGACGAGGCTGGCGGCCATTCGGAGGCTGGGTGTCACCGGTGGAGCTTCGGAGCGATCGGGCATGGGGCGTGCGGACGCAAGCCGCGATAAATCGGTAAGCGCTTAGTTTGCCATTGGAATGCGTTGGCCGCAGGCGGGGCGACTCCCAATGGCCGCCGGGAGCCGGGTATGGGGGGAGACGTCAGGGCAGTGCGACCACGAGGCTCGCGTGCCCACGTGGCCCATACGGATCTCGTGGGGCGGGCGAGCGCAGCACCTTATTCCGCATCGTTCGCCGCATGCACAGACACCGTCATGCTGGGCTGCGCCGCGCCGTATTGCGGCGCCGACATGCGTGCGGCAACGTCCTGCAGCCATTGCATCGTCGCCTCGGGTTGCGTGACGGGCAGCATGTGGCCCCCATCCACGAGCGTTAGCTGCACGCGCTCGCTTGCGAGCGGCATGGTCTCGCCTTGCAAACGGTAATCGAGAATACGATCGCCGCGGCCGTACAGAATATCGACGGGAACCGAAAGCGAGGCGTAGCGCGCGGCCAGTCCGGGCATGTCGCGTTCGGCGGCGAGGATATCGACACTGCTAGCTTCGAAATTGCCCGGCCGGAAACCCAGCACGCCGCCGCCGCGAATGAGGAAGTCTTTCGGGGCGTCTTCGGGACCGAAGACATGGGTGAGTGTCGTGCGGCCGGTCATCATGCCGACGGGCACCGCGAGCGTGAGTCCGACCCAGCGGCGCCACCGCGCGCTGCGAATGGCCAACGCGCGAAACGCCGCGGGGACTTCGGACACCGGCTGCGTGAGCGGCGCAATCAGGGCGAGCGCCCCGACGCGCTGCGGGTGATCGAGTGCCAGCGCCAACGATACCGCACCGCCCAGCGAGTGCCCCACGACTAGCGGACGTTCCAGCGCAAGTGTGTCGATCAACCGGGCGATGGCGCTCGCCTGCGCGGCAATCGCGCCATCGCGATGCGGGGCGCGGGTCGAGTAGCCGGACCCGGGGCGGTCGACGAGCACGACACGATGCGTGCGCGCCAGCGCTGCCAGCGGCAGATAGGCGAAGTTGCGCAACTGACCGCAAAGGCCGTGAATGAACACGACAGCCGGACCTTGGCCGAAATCGACGTAGTGCAGGCGTTCGCCGTCGATATCGAGATATTGGCCGTCGGGCGGCACAGCCGCTTCGGCGCGACGTGCAACGCGACGCGTGAATCGCATCAGCACGAACACAACGGCGGCAAACGCAATGACGAGGCAACCGAGCAAATAAGCAATGAGCATGATGTCGTGTCGATCAGCAGGCAATGTCAGTCAGTCCGCATCGTAACAACGCGGGGCGCGAGTTGGGCTTCGGGATGACATGTCGCATGTCGTCGCGTGCGGGCTAACGCGTCGCAGATACCACAGCACCCGGCGTGTTCGACGCATGCGGGGAGGTATCCGTTCCCGGCACGGTCGATCGCGTGGCACGACGCTCGAAATGCATGGCGCCATCGTCGACGCGGCCCCAGCGCATCAGTCGCAAATCGCGTAAATAGCTCTGATAGAACACCCACGGCTTGCGTCCGCCTTGCTTGGGCAGCGCCCCGGCGGCGCGTTGAATGTAGCCCGACGTCAGATCGATGGCGGGCATCTCGCCATGCTCGCCGTCACGCAGACGCGGCACGCAGGTGTCTGCCCCCTGCGCATTCATATGATTGATGAGACGGCAGACGTATTGCGCGATCAACTCGGCTTTGAGCGTCCACGACGCATTGGTGTAGCCGAACACCGACGCGAGATTGGGCACGTCGCTGTACATCATGCCTTTGTAAGAGACCGAATCGGAGAGCACCACGGGCTTGCCGTCGACCAGCAGACGCGCCCCGCCCATCAACTGTACGCGCAGGCCGGTCGCGGTCACAACGATGTCGGCATCCAGTGTCTTGCCGCTCTTGAGGGCGAGGCCATTCGCTGTGAAGGACGCAATCTCGTCGGTGACGATGGCTGCCCGTCCGCCGCGCAACGCCTTGAAGATGTCACCGCCCGGGGCGAGGCAAAGCCGTTGATCCCACGGGTTGTAGCGCGGTGTGAGGTCGCGCTCGACGTCCACATGTCCTTGCGCCTGCCGTGCTGCGCGACGAATCAGCACGCGCCGAATCGCGTTCGGCCAACGCCGCGACGCAGTGTAAAAGCCGAGTGCGATGAGCACATTCTTCGCACGCACGATTCGGTGTGCCATGCCCGCAGGAAGCCATGCGCGCAATCGTTCGGCCACGCCGTCGCGCCCCGGCATCGACAGAATGTAGCTCGGCGAGCGTTGCAGCATGGTGACGTGAGCCGCCGTCGTCGCCATGCTCGGCAGCAATGTCACTGCTGTGGCGCCGCTGCCGATGATGACCACACGTTTGTCGCGATAGTCGAGATCCTGGGGCCAATGCTGCGGATGGACGACGGTGCCGGCGAAGGCGTCCATGTTTGGCCACGTCGGTGCATGTCCCGCATCGTAGGCGTAGTAGCCGCTGCACATGAAGAGGAAGCGGCAGGTGAGCGATTGCGTGTCTCGACGGCCATCGGCGTGCGTGCGCTCGATGTCCAGCGTCCAGCGCGCGATGCTCGAATCCCACCGCGCTTCGCTGACTTTGTGGCCATACCGGATGAGACCGTCGAGCCCCTCGGCGTGCGCCGTGTCCCTGAGGTAGTCGAGAATCTTGCCGCCGTCGGCAATCGCCTGATCGCTGGCCCACGGCCGGAAACTGAAGCCGAGCGTGAACATGTCGGAGTCGGAGCGCACGCCGGGATAGCGGAAGAGATCCCATGTGCCGCCGAGCGATTGGCGCGCTTCCAGCAGAGCGAACCGTGTCCCCGGGCAACGCTCGCGCAGGTAATGGGCGGCGGCAATGCCGGAGAGTCCGGCGCCGACGATGATGACGTCGAGATCGGTGGCGGCACTGGCGATCCCGGTGGCTGTCGTGGTGGCCGTCATGGCGGGGGGGCTCCGTCGGTCGGTTATTTGGTCGCCGCGGCGCGAGCCGCGGCATCGCGCGCATTCGATGAAGGCTTGCGGGCCATGGCAGTGCGACGGTAGAGCCAGATCACCATTGCCTGATAGCGCGCGCCGAGCAGGCGGGCCAGCTTGTCGACACGGCGGGCATCCGACCCGACGAGTACCCGTCTCGCGTTGCGCTCGACACCCGCGAGAATCTGCCGTGCGGCGGCGTCTGCGCTCGTCACGTCGATGAGCTTGTGGGCGCGCCGCCGATGCGTTTGAGCGTCCATGCCGGTGAGCGTGACGATGCTGTCGTCGATACGCGAAGTCTGCACGATGTTGGTCGCCACGCCGCCCGGATGCACGCAGGTGCACGAGACGGGCGCGTGCGCCAGATCGAGTTCCATCCGTAGCGCTTCGGTGAAGCCGCGTACGGCAAATTTGCTTGCGTTATAGGCCGACTGGGTCGGCATGGCGATGATGCCGAACAGGCTCGACGTATTGACGATATGACCTTCTCCGGACGCGCTCAGGTAGGGGAGAAACGCCTGCGTGCCGTGCACGACGCCCCAGAAGTTGATGTCCATCAGCCACTTGATGTCCTCCTCGCGCATGGTCGCGACCGGCACCGACAGCGAGACCCCGGCATTGTTGAAGACGAGATTCACCTTGCCATGGGCGGCGGCCGTCTCGCGCGCCCAGGCGAAAACCGCGTCGCGATCGGCGACGTCGAGTCGCTGCACGGTTACGCGAACCCCCAATGCACGGCAGGCGGTAGCGGTGTTCGCTACGCTGCTTTCGTCGATGTCGGATAACGCGAGATGCGCCCCGCGGCGAGCCAGTTCGAGCGCCAGCGAGCGGCCCATGCCCGATCCTGCTCCGGTGATGGCGGCCACCTTGTCCGTGAACGTCTTCATTGCGCTGTCTCCGATTGGGCGGCGTCGACGCCCACTGGATGGCGAAGATCGCGCGGCCTATAATTTGGTGATGGGTGTCACCACTTTAGTTTTCCGTCCGGGTGATGTCAAATAGCGAAATGGAACAAGGACTCGAATCGATAGACGCCGGATCGACGGCATCGCCCTCCGGCGGGGCGGAGACGCCGTCCGTGTCATCCGCACCGCCGACACCCTCCGCGAGCGGCGGGCGGCGCTATGGCGGCGTGGCGCAGGCCCAGCGCGAGCAGGCACGCCGTGCAGCGCTTATCGATGCCGCTACGGAAGTCTTCGGCACGGTGGGTTTTCGCCGCGCGACAGTGCGCTCCGTGTGCCGTATGGCCAAGCTCAACGATCGGTATTTCTACGCGGCGTTCGACAATATGGAACATTTGCTGCGAGCGACGTATGCGCATCATGCGCAAGCCTTGCTTGGTCAGTTGCAGGCTGCCATCGCGTCGAGTGTGCCGACGCTCGACGCACGGGTCGACGCCGGTTTGCACAGCTTCTTTGCGTTTTTACGCCAGCCGAACGCGGCGCGTGTTCTGCTGCTCGAAGTGATGGGCGTGAGTCCTGAAACCGATCAGACCTATCACCGCTATATCTCGGAGTTTGCGAAGCTGATTCTGAGCATGAGCAACGCGCCGCCATCGGCAAGTGACGACGCGCAAGCGCAGGCCAGAATCGTGGGTGTGGCGCTGGTCGGCGCAATGACCAATGCGGGCACCGCCTGGGTACTGATGGGGTATCAGGACAGCGAGGCGCGCATGGTGGCGAGTTGCCGTCGCGTGTTGCGAGGCGCGCTGCTTTGACGTGACCGACGGTGCAGCGGCGGTCATGCTCGCTACAATACGGTTTTCGCGTACAGCGCCAAGGTGCGCAGACGCTTCTGATTTCTCACTCTCCAAAGGTCGGAAATGACCACTATCGGAACACCGCTGTCGCCGAACGCGACGAAGGTCATGTTGTTGGGTTCGGGCGAACTTGGCCGTGAAGTGTTGATTGCCTTGCAGCGTCTCGGTGTCGAAACGATTGCCGTGGATCGCTACGAGAACGCGCCGGGGCAGCAGGTTGCGCACCATGCGCGCACCATTGCCATGACTGATCCCGAGCAACTCAAGGCGTTGATCGAAGCCGAAAAGCCGGATCTCGTCGTGCCCGAAATCGAAGCCATTGCCACGCCGATGCTCGAAGCCCTCGAAGCGGACGGTGTGGTGCGCGTGATTCCGACGGCTCGCGCAGCACGTCTGACGATGGATCGCGAAGGCATTCGCCGTCTGGCCGCAGAGACGTTGGGGCTGCCCACGAGTCCGTATCAGTTCTGCGACTCGCTGGCGCAGTTGCAGGCGGCTATCGACGGTGGCATCGGTTATCCGTGCATCGTCAAGCCGGTGATGAGCAGTTCGGGCAAGGGGCAGAGCAAGATCGACGGTCCCGCCGATGTGAAGGCCGCGTGGGACTACGCGATGGCCGGTGGCCGGGTGAGTCATGGCCGCATCATTGTCGAAGGCTTCATCGACTTCGATTACGAGATCACGTTGCTGACCGTGCGCGCGCGTGGCGCCGACGCACAGGTCGAGACGCACTTCTGCGCCCCTATCGGCCACAAGCAGGTGAGTGGCGACTATGTCGAGAGCTGGCAGCCGCATCCGATGTCGTCGGTGGCGCTCGAGCGCGCTCGTCTGATCGCGCGAGAGGTGACGAACAATCTGGGCGGGCAGGGCATTTTCGGTGTCGAACTGTTCGTCAAGGGCGACGACGTGTGGTTCAGCGAAGTCAGTCCGCGCCCGCACGATACGGGCATGGTCACGATGATTACCCAGTGGCAGAACGAATTCGAGTTGCACGCACGCGCGATTCTCGGTCTGCCTGTGAACACCACGCTGAAGACGCCGGGGGCGAGCGCGGTCATTTACGGCGGCGTGGACGCGAAGGGCATTGTGTTCGACGACGTAGATCGGGCGTTGCAAGTGCCGCAGACCGACATTCGCCTGTTTGGCAAGCCGGAGAGCTTCGTGAAGCGCCGCATGGGGGTGGCGCTCGCGTATGACAACGATCTGGATGTTGCGCGCAGCAATGCCCTTGAGGCCGCGAGTCGTGTGAAGCCGCGTGCGGTTTGAGCCGGGGCGGGGCTAAGGCCGTTTAAAGACCGCTCTCATACCAGCCGATGGGCTGATGCGCCGATGTGTAGGCGCATGAATCGCTGACGCACTGGCGCACTGGCGCACTGGCTCAGTAAGTGGGCGTTGCGGACTTCGGTTCGCAACGCCCGCTTTTTATTTTTGTGGTTGCGAAGTGCAACCATTAAGTTGTATTGTGCAACTATAGTGTGGTGCCTGGCACCGAAAGCCAATGGGAGAGTTTGCATCGTGAGTCCCGATCCGTCGTTGGTCGACGCCATTCGTGCCGTATCGCGCGAGATGGTCCGGGAGCTGGGTTTCATGGGCGGTGATTTTGCGGGCACCGATCTGTCGCCTTCCGCCGTTCATGCGTTGATCGAGATCGAGCGGGGTGGCGTCACCGCGCGTGAGCTCGGCGTCCGGCTTCGCCTCGAGAAGTCGAGCGTGAGCCGGATGCTGCGCAAGTTGGTGCAGTCCGGCGACATTGGTGAAGCGGTCTCGAAACACGATGCTCGCGTGAAAGTTCTGTTCCTGACGCCGGCCGGCAAAAAGCGCGTTGCGAAGATTCATGCGTTCGCGCGTGCACAAGTGATCAATGCGCTGGGGCGTCTGGCGCATGGTCAGGAGCGCATCGTGCTGGAAGGGATGCGGCTTTACGCCGACGCGTTGATGCAGCGCTGACGGGCGCGTGTATGCGTGCATACCCGTGGATGCACGGGGTGACGCGTGGAAAACGTTGCGACCGTCCGTCGTTATCCGCGACATATTGCCCGGGTGAAGCCGTTCCGGAATAACGCCTTGTGAGGTCACAACCATGAACGATTCCCCCTCTCTCGTCGAGCTTGCCGGACCGATACCCATCGGCGTGCCCGCCGCGCGACTCGACGGCCGCGTGTGCCTCGTCATGGGGGGTACCAGTGGCATAGGCCGTGCCACGGCCCTGCGCATGGCGCAGGAGGGCGCGCGTGCGGTGATCGTTACCGGACGCCGCAAGGCGCTCGGCGAGGCACTCTCCGATGACATCCGGCGCTTGGGGGCGGAGAGTTTGTTCGTGGCCGCAGACTTGACGTGCGAGGCGGATATCGTCAACACGATAACGCAGACGATGACGCAGTTCGGCCGGCTCGATGCGGTGTTCAACAACGCCGGTTTTCAGGAGCCGCGGGCACGATTGGCCGACCAGACCGACGCCGTCTATTCGCAGGTGTTCGATACCAATGTTCGCGCTGTCTTTCACGCGATGCGTCATGAGATTCCCGCGCTGCTTGCTTCCGGTGGCGGCACGCTCGTGAACAACACGAGCGTTAGCGGTGTGCGAAATCCGAATGCCGGCCTGGCGCTTTATGGGGCGTCCAAGGCGGCGCTCAATTCGCTCACTCGCGCGGCGGCGATGGAGTATGCCCCCGCAGGCATTCGCATTAATGCGGTCGCGCCGGGGCGTGTGGTGACCGCCATGATGCTTGCCTCGGGCATTGCCGATATGCGCAGCGTTGCGGCTGGACTTCCCCTCAGGCGAATGGGACATCCCGAGGAGGTGGCTGCCGCCGTCGTATGGCTGACTTCCAGTGAGTCAAGTTACGTCGTCGGCCATGTTCTGGCGGCGGACGGCGGTTTTCTGGCGGGATGAAGGCAGTGGCGCGCGCGAGGCTGGATCAGGAACTTTGCAGGGGAATCCTCTGCGTTCGCCCGTGCGGTGCATCGAAATCCTGCAATGGGCCCTTGGGCACGATACCTGTCGGATTGATGGTCCGATGGCTTTCGTAGTAGTGCCGCTTGATGTGCTCGAAATTCACCGTGGCCGCGATGCCAGGCTGCTGATAGATGTCGCGCGTGTAGGCGGAAAGATTCGGATAGTCGGCAATGCGTCGCAGATTGCACTTGAAATGGCCGACGTACACGGCGTCGAAGCGAATGAGCGTGGTGAAGAGCCGGATGTCCGCCTCCGTCATGCGTTCGCCGGTCAGGAAACGGCTCGTTGCCAGACGTGCCTCGAGGCTGTCCAACGTGTCGAAGAGCGGTACGACGGCTTCCTCGTAGGCGGCCTGCGTCGTGGCAAAACCGGCTTTGTAGACGCCGTTGTTCACCGTGTCGTAGATGCGGGCGTTCAGACGATCGATTTCATCGCGCAGCGCGAGCGGGTAGTAGTCTCCCGGCGTCGCACCGAGCGCATCGAAGGCGCTGTTGAACATGCGAAGGATTTCCGAGGACTCGTTGCTGACGATCGTGGCGCGCGCTTTGTCCCACAGCACAGGAACGGTGACCCGCCCGGTGAAGTGTTTGTCTGCCGCGAGGTAGACGTCACGCAGAAAGGGAGCGCCATGTACCGGGTCGCCGGTGACGCCGGGCGCGGGGTGGAATGTCCAGCCGTCGTCGAGCATCAACCAGTTCACGACGGCCACGGGAATCATGTCCTGCAACCCCTTGAGGACGCGCATGATGAGCGTGCGGTGCGCCCACGGGCAGGCATAGCTGACGTACAGCAGGTAGCGATCGCGTTGCGCTGCGAAGCCGCCCTCTCCATCAGGGCCGGGAGCGCCATCCGGCGTGACCCAGTGGCGGAAGGTGGCGGGGCGCCGCTCGAAGCGGCCGCCGGTGGCGCGCGTGTCGTACCAGTCGGTGTGCCATTCGCCGTCTACCAGTAAGCCCATTGCAACCTCCGGATCGAAACATTCAGGATACCTGCAAAAACGAAAAAACCCCGCGCTAGCGGGGTTTTCAGTTCGGGCAGGCTTTGCAGCGCTGCCCGAGGCGCGTCGATCGCGTGAGCGATCAGCAGCGAAGCATCCGTCGCTTACAGCGGCTGGATGTTGCTGGCTTGACGGCCCTTCGGTCCCATCTTCACTTCGAAGCTGACCTTCTGGTTTTCTTGCAGCGACTTGAAACCCTTCGATTGGATTTCCGAGAAGTGAGCGAAGAGATCTTCACCACCTTCGTCCGGCGTAATAAAACCAAAACCCTTGGCGTCGTTAAACCACTTGACGGTACCAGTTGCCATTTCTTAAATCCTTAAAGTTTTCAAATGAGCGAGCGAGAAGCTCAGCGAGCGCATGACATTAAAGCTGATCAGGTACAACCGAGTTGACGCAGAGGGCGACATTAGATGACACAAGACTCGCCATACAACGTTCATGCACCCGTTTTTTTACGGGAAAGGTGGGAAGGTGTCAAGCAGGGAAACTTTAGATTGTTGATCCATGCCAGTTTCAAGCCACATTTCGCTGCGTTGCGACATGCTTCGGCGATACCGGGCGACTGGTCAGACCGACATCGCGTTTTCACCGCCGCAGCCATATTGTTTCGGGTTGCCAGACGTAACGCAGCGCCGGAACTTCAATGCCGGGCGATACTGCGATCGGATGAACTCTGCCCGCGCGACCCCCCAATCGATCATAGAACTGGCGCGCATGTTTATTGTGCGCGAGCACCCAGAGATAAAGCGCAGCCTCGGGATCGAGGGCGTTCGCCCAGTCCTTCACCTGCTGAAACAACGCCCGCCCAATCCCTTGTCCCTGCCAGGCAGCGGCCACGTGAAGGTTGTCGAGCAAGATGCCGTCGGCACCCGATAACGCACAGACGAATCCGGCGATGGGCCCGTTCTCTTTGTCGGGACATGCTTTCCATATACGCAGTGCGGGATCGTCGACGCGCATCAGGCGGTCTCGCCACAGCGCAGCGTGTTCCTGTAAGAGATGATCGCGCACATGTTCCCTCGGAAGTCTATGCGCATATGTCGCTTGCCAACTGTGGGCATGCAGCGCAGCAATAGGGGCTGCGTCTTGCATCGTCGCGGGCAAAATGAAGGTCGTCGTCATGCTCTCGTTCCCGTCGGCCGGGAAGTTTGCCGAACAAAATGAGACGCAAAACGACGCATCAAGCTGCCGAAAAAAACGCGCGAAAAAATAATGTCGAGCGGCGCGAACGAAAGCGTGTCTTGTGGCGTGGGCGCAACGCGAGCGCTGGCGTGCCGGGGTGTCATGTACGTGTCACCGCGCTATGCGGTCTGGAGGAAAGAGAACGAAAGAGAGGTAAAGAGCGTGAAAGGGTGAGGCGCGGTGCGCCGCGTTTTCACCCGGTGATCACTATAGCGCGGTATGCGAGCTTAGGCGTGGGAATGGGAGTGCGAATGGGGGTGTCGTTGGCTGGCCACCGTCGGGCGCGCCCGATGTGTCGTTTTGGGCGGCAACGTGTGATGTGCCTTCACGGTTTTCTTCTTGCCGTGCGCGGCCTTGCCGGCATGAGGCTTCTTGTGTGCAGATGCCTTCGTCGCCGACTTCATCGACGTTTTTTTGACGGCACCGTGATGGCGATGCTTCGCCGGTGACGCATGAGCTTTAGCGGGGTGGCCTGACGGGGCGTGGGCGGCGGGCGCCGCGAATGTTGAGGTCGAGAGCATCGCAAACGTTGCCAGCGCAATGGCGGCGCCGACGTTGCGCAGGGTGCGCGGATAGAGCATGGACAACAGGGTCTCCGTAGATTTGAGTGCTGGCGTGTTCGGCGGATGCGCCGCGCTGCCGCTGGCCGATCGGCCGGATCGCGACACTGTTTTGTGACTGGGCAGTGCATGCGAGCGGCCGCGATTGTAGGGCGGCAAAAGTGACTTGTCGAGATGGCCGACCGACCGTCCGAATGCTGTGCGGGAGGCCCGACGGATGAATTTGGTGCGCTGCCACATGGCTTACACATAAACTAGGTATTTTCCCTAGTCATGTAAAAAACCGCGCCACGACTCGATTTCGTGGCTGCAAAATTCAGCTCCGCTACCCTTCAATTCGATAGGCAAGTGCCGTTAACGGCCTCATGACAGTCTCCTTGCAGACGTCATCATGACGGCCTCACCGTGGGTTTGACGAACGCGTTCGATGCATTCGTTGCAGCCCCGTACTTGTCCTTCGGCGCGCAGCGCGGGCGCGATGCCGGAGCGTCAAGGCACGATGCCGGGCAAGCACGCTAGGCGGCCGCGAAGTGCCGCGTGTCTCTCGAGACCTTACGTGGCAACCAACCAGGCACCGACGCTCGACACATTGCAATCGCTGCTGGCGACCGTTCAGCGCAATGAGCGTTCGCTAAAACGTTTTCAGGACATCGAGTTGGCGCTCATGGGCGCACCTGATTTCGGTCAGTTTCTGGAGGTCATGCTCAATCGTTTGCGCCACGACTTCGATCTGTCGGGCGTGCGGCTGATGCTCGCCGAAGTCGACGACACGTTGCGAGATCTCATCGACACCGCCGAAGGCATCCGCGCGCTCGACGCCGGTCTGTGCATTGCGCAAGACGCCGGCACGTTCGCTGCCGTGTGCGGCGACGGACAGCTCTGGATCGGCGCTCCACGCGATCGCCACGCCTCGCTCTTCGGCCCGCGTCCTCCCGCCAGCGCTGTTGTCATGCCGCTCGCCCGCAATGGCCGCTACCTCGGTGTCATCGCATTGGGCAGCCGGGACGCACGCCGCTTCTCTCCGGAAATGGCGACCGATTTTCTCGAGCGCTTTGGCGCGGTCGTCGCCGTGTGCCTGGAGAATATGTGGAACCGCGAGCGCCTCAAGCGCATTGGCCTGACCGATCCGCTTACCGGATTGTCGAATCGCCGCTATTTCGATCAGCGTTTGCGTGAAGAGGTGGTACGGGGCGCGCGTTACGGCGCGCCGCTCGCGTGTCTGCTGATCGACATTGACCATTTCAAGCGAGTCAACGACAGCCACGGTCACGCGACCGGCGACCGCGCGTTGCGCGCGGCAAGCGCCTGCATGCGCGCACAGTTGCGTGTGACGGATACCCTCGCGCGTTATGGCGGGGAGGAGTTCGCGGCGCTACTCGTGCAGACCGAGCAGAACTGGGCGGGGACCGTTGCCGAGCGGGTGCGTCGCGCTGTGGCGCGGCTGGAAGTTCCCGACGACGCCGGCACGCTCGTGCCGCTCACGATTTCCATCGGCCTTGCCAGTGTGGACCCGCGTGACAGTGCCGATCCGGAAACGCTCCCGATGCGTTTGCTTGGTGCTGCCGATGCGGCGTTGTACGCGGCGAAGCGCTCCGGTCGCGACCGCGTTGTCGTGGCGCCAGCGGCGACGTTGCGTTAAGGGCGTCGTCGATTCGCAGCGCGTTCCGTCGAAAGGACGTTCATTGGCGTTCGTCGCCGCGCATTCCGCCCTATCGCACGCTGAACCAACCGATCAGCAGCGACACCGTCACGACGGACAGCACCGTCGAAATCAGAATCGCGCGTGAAGCGACCGCCGCTTCACGCCCATAAAGTTGCGCGAGCATGAACGGACCGGTGCCGATGGGCAGTGCCGAGAGTAGCAGCGCGCTGTGTGCCCAGATCGCCGGCAGATCGAAGACGCGGAACGCGAGAAACGCCGTGATCGCGGGTTGAAACACGAGCTTGAGTCCGACGAGGCGTCCCACTGCGCGCGCAATTCGGGGCTCCTTCGCAGCCCCCGCACTTTGCGCCAGAAACATGCCGATCGCCACTAGCGCGCACGGACTCGCGGCGCCGCCAAGCAGCGTTGTGAAGTGCAGCACGGGTGCCGGCAGTGCAATGCCGACGCCGGCAAATGCCATGCCGACGAACGGCGAGACAACGAGAGGGTTGCGCACCAGCGCACGGGCCACGAAGCCTGCCGTGCGACGCCAGTTCGGCGTGGCCTGCAAATCCGTCTCGATGATCGCGATGGAGATGGCGAAGAGCACCGTCGCCGTGAGCAGCATGGCAACGACGACCGCCGGCACGCTCGCCGGACCGAAGGCCACGAGACACAGCGGCAATCCCATGAATCCGGCATTCGGGTAGGCCGCGCCCATGCCTTCGATACTGGCGTCGGTAAGACGTCCGCGCACCGTGCGATCGAGCATGAACGACAGGGCAAACGTCGCAGCCATGCCGCCACCGAACGCGCCCAGAAACCCCGGGTTGACCAGCTCGGCCCATGTGATCTGTGCCATCGACTGGAACAGTACTGCGGGCAGCGCCAGATAGACGACGAAGCGATTGAGTGCGTCGAGCGCGGCGCCACCGAGCCAGGCCCGGCGCGCGCAAAGATAGCCGACGAAAATCAGCCCGAAGACGGGCAGGGCAGCGGAAATGACGGCTTGCATGATCAGCGCGACTCCGCCAGCCGCGCGAGCCACTCGCGGCGCGCGTTGCCTCCGTCGGCTTCGGTGTGCTCGCGGGCGGCGGCTTCGGCGCCGTTGGCGTCTCCCGCCGCGATGCGTGCAACGATTTCCCCGTGTTCGTGCCAGACCACTTCTTGCATTGGCATTGCCCCGAGCGTTGCAGCCATCGCCCGCATGATGTGTGGCCATTGCGGTGCGAGCGTCTGGGCGATCAACGGGTTGCCCGATGCATCGTGCAGGGCCGTGTGAAACGCCACCTCGATGCGCACCTGATGCGCGACCGGTGTGCCGCGCGTCATCGCCATACCCGCAGCGACGGTGTCCTGAAGCCGACGCAACACCGGCTCGCTCAACGTTCCTTGAGCCATGCGCGTCGCCGCAAGCCGCGCCGCCAGACCATCGAGCGCGGTACGCACCTGATAGAGCTGGCGCAGATGATCGGGGTCGATGGGCGCGACTTCCAGACCCTGACGTCCACTGTCGCACACCAGACCGTCGCGCTTGAGCAATTGCAGGGCATGGCTGACAGGCTGACGCGACACGCCCAGCGAGTCGGCTAGTTCCGCCTGTCGAATGCGCTCGCCCGGGGGCAGCGTGAGATCGGCGATGGCGTCGCGCAAGCGCGAGTAGACCTGATCGATCAGCACCGGCGTGCTGGCTAGCGGCGCGAGCGGAACCAGAGGCGAGGGGGGCGAGAGGGGGGCGTTAGTCGCCGGGGTATCAACGGAGACGGCAGGGGTCGACATGGAATTCCGGTGGCTGCCGGCGTTGGTGATATCTGGAATTCCGAATTCTACGCCGCCAGACGGACGCCGGGGGCATTTTTTTCAATCAACGGCAATCGCGAGGGGAAGAGGCACGTGGGGCGACGCGTATATCAGTCGCTCGGGTCCAGTTCCGGTGGCGCAATGGATGCGACGCGGGCAGGCGTCTGAAGCAGTGCCTGAACGGTCGTACGGGTTCGCTGGAGGCGTCGGGCGAGCGCCCAGGCATCGGCCTCGCGCTCGAAAAGACCGACAATCAAGTGCGGCTCCGCGGCAAATCCGTCGGAAAACAGGCCGATGTTCTTGGCGATCATCTCGCTCGCCCGCTCCACCGAGACAGTGTACTGACGCGGTGAACGGTATTGATTGATGACAACGGCAAAGGCGCGGGAGAACGCGTCTGACATGCGGGAACCTCCTCTGACGGCGTTGCGCGAAAGCGCCGATGTCGAGCATTAGGGCTATGCGCTAGCGTTGCACTTCCGGAGATTGTAGGCGATGACGGCGCACGTGTCGGGACAAAACGATGGCGTGGTGCGTTGACGGCGATCCTCTTCGGCAGCGGCATAAAAAAAGCCGCCGAGCGGGTCGGCGGCGCAACAGAGAGGGTGACAGCGCAACCGAAGTTGCCGGAAATCAGCATAGGTCGCGGCGATGACAACGTCGTGACCGCTGTTTCAGCGAAGCGGCCGGGATTCGTCGAGATCCACCGCCGGATCGCGAGGTGATAGGGACAGAAATTCTCGGAAAAGCCTCCCACTGTGCGCATCGCGCACGAAAGGCCCTCCGTTGTCTGATGCGACTGGGCGCGTGCGCCGGCTACACGAGTACGGGCAACGCCTCCACGACAAGGAGTGCAACGAGCGCTCCGACCACCGCGCCGACGGCACGCAGACTATAGCGCGTGCCACGCGTCGCGACAGGAATGCCGCCAACGAGTAGCGCACCGGCCACCGCCATTGGCAGGAACAGCGTCAGGTCGTAAAGATTGAAGTGGAATACGGGCATCATTCTTGTCTCCTCTCCTGAATCGCCATTCCACTATAGGACGGCGGCGGAGGATGCCCAAATTTGGTGCGACGCAGCATGTTGCTGCGCAGAGATTAGCGCGTTGGCGGTGTCAGTCTTCCTGGCGTACGGCGTGCATTTTTCGGCGTGCGTTCCACATCGCCATGTCCTTGCGGGTGCGCATACGATCGCTGACGTTGATCCCGGAGGGCTGTGCGTTTGGCGGGGAGGCAGCAATATCGTTGGCTTCGCTGCGTGCCTGCACCATCATGACGAGCGTAAACAGCGAGGCGGCAAGCGCCAGCAAGATCAGCTTCATAGGGTCCCCGGGTCAATCTCTGGTGAATCTGGTCGGTGTATGCGTCGTCGTCATCGTCCTGACCGGTCTCCTCTATGGGGACCGTGCCGGCGCGGGTGGCGCGATGCTTCTGTCATGCTCTGCTTGACGGACTACGTTGCCGCAACTATCTGACGGGAGGGGGCTCCGGTGCGTCTGACGCTGACTTAGGCCGTGTCTTATACAGCGCGGCACATCATAGCCTGCGATTATGACAACGCTTCGGGTGGGCGACCAAAAATCTTGCCGTGCGCCGCGCGGGACGTCGTATGCGTCACGCTGTCCCTGAGTTGACGTCCCATGAACGTCCCCATGTTTTCACGTCCTTTAACGTATAGCGACGGTTGCGGCGAAAAGTTTAGAATTTGTGACACTTTTTTCGACACGGGCCAAAACGCCGTGTCCCCACGATTCGGCCCGTGTCTCTCCGACGAAGTGCTTACGGCTGATGCGACACGTCGTCTTGTGGCCCGCTGGCCCGACCCGCCCGGCGGGCGTTGCGCTCAGGTAACGCCATTGCAGCAAGCGACGCCAGCGCGGCGCCCGCCTGGGCGACCTCGTGCATCACATCGGGCGAGGTACCGAGCGCCACCGCGAGTCCGGTCAGCCCGGCCCAGGTCGAGGGCTCGAGTAGCCGTGACAGGAGAAAGCTCATGAGCCACCTCCCGGCGTTGTGTCGTCGAGCGAGGTCTTGCCGCTGAAGTAGAACGGCGTCATGTCGATGTTCGATACCGTCGTCGTCTGTCCCAGCCCCTCGTGCGCCGCGTTGGCGAGCACGCCGTTATCCTGATCGATGGTCCAGGTGAAGAGCCCGCCGAGCCCGTTGCGGCGTACGTAGTCGCCCTTGGCGCGAACCGTGCGCGGCGTGTCGAGCGACATGAACATGCCGCTCGACGGCTGAAACAGGAAGTCGGCATCGGCCACCGGGTCGGTGTAAAGAACGAAGCCGTTGCGTGCCGCGCCGTTCTCCAGATCGAGGTAGTTGAACAGCATGTCGTAGTACTCCGTGGTACCCGACTCGAATGTGCCGGTGGTGATGTCGTCGCCTGGCGAATAGGTGCCGGCGAGGGCCGACACTTGCGCGATGTCCGCCTGAAGGGCGTTACGGGAGTATGCCGCGTAGCCGATGTGCACCTTGGCGAACGGCACGCCAGCCTGACGCAGCCAGTTCACCGCCCGATCGATGGAAAAGCCACTGGCGGCGGTTGGGTCCGTATCGTGCAGGTTCGTGTGATGCGCAAGCGCCGGTGCCCACGGGGTGCCGAAGAAGTCGTAGGTCATGAGATTCAGACGCGACACGCCCGCCGCAATGAGACCGGGCAGATTGGCCTGGGTCATATCGGCGACGTTGGCCGAGGCGGCAATCGAGATCTCGACGTCCTTGCGTCCGGCCGCAACCAGCGCATTCTTCAGATCGCCGACGAGCGCCGCGTAGTTGGCGCCATCCGCGTCGTCGTACGTATTGCCCGAATCGCCGGGCGCGCCGGGATATTCCCAGTCGAGGTTGATCTCGACGAACATCGGAAATCGCTTGAGCAGATCGACCACGCTCGCGCAGAACGTCTTGCGTCGTGGGGCGCTCGCGGCCATGCCGTGGAACGCCCGACTCATCGTCCAGCCGCCAATGGCGAGCGCCATTTTCAGCGCGGGGTTCTTCGCGTGAAGCAGACGCAGGCCGCCGAGCACGCCCTGTGCACGCGACTGCTGGAACATTGGTGCGACATCGTTGCTGATCCAACCGTCGAATCCGCAATTACGATAGGCCAGCACGTCGCCCCAACTGTCGACGAAAGTGGCCTGATCCGGCTGGCGCGTGAAGTCGGTGGCGGCGCGTGCAATCGTCTGCGCCTTTTCGCCCTGATCGCCGACAATGCCCGAAAAGCCCACGATCAGACGGTCGTAGGCGAAGGGGTCGAGCAACATGAGATCGACGCCACGCCCTGCGGCGTCGTTGCTGAAGTCGCCGTCGAGCCGTCCGTCGTATTGTGACCAGTCGGTGTAATAGCCCGAGACTTCAAATGCGTTCTTGGCGTAGCGGTTGTAGACGCGACGGGCCACGCGTGCCGACGTGTACGACAGTTGTGTCGTGCTGGTGGACGGATCGAAGCCGTTCTGTGCGTAGGTCGTTTCGGTGGCGCCGTTCTGCGGATCGGTCGGGTAGACGAGCTCGCTTTGCGCGGCGGGCGTGGTGGACAGGGTCGAGCCGGTCGAGGGACGTTGCGAAGTGGTATCGGACATGGATGGCTCCTGAGGTTGAGTGGACACTTGCCGTCGCCGCGCGGTAGTGAGCGCATCGGCATTGGCGTAATCAGCGTGCTATCCGCTCAACGCCCGGGCCAGCGCAAATGACGTGTCAGGGTGACGAGGGCGCGTGGCAGCGTCGTTGAGAGCCACGCAAGGGCGCGTGGCATGCGGGGCGCGTGTGCTGGCGTCCGAGGGTTCGGCATCGGCGTATCGCAAGGCTCGAAGCGATAGCCGATTCGCGGCACGGTCACGATGTGGCGATGCAGGTCGAGAGGAATCAGTTTCCGGCGAAGACGCGAGACGACTTGCATCAGATTGGTGTCGTCCTGCGCGGGACGTTCCGGCCACAGCAGCGCGATTAACGTACGTTTGTCATGTACCACGCCGGCAGGTGAGCGGAGGGCACATAGCAATCGATATTCGATCTGCGGAATCCGCACGACCACGCCATTGCGACGCACCTCGCCATGCCCGTCACGCGCAACGCCCTGGTGGGGCAGCGCGGCGTGCGACGGTGCGTCGGTGGCGTCGCGCACGGTCAGCGCCTCGGTCCGGGATCGTTCAGGCGACATAGGTACCGCATGCGGGTACGCCGATTCGCGCGTCCTTGAACGGTGTGTGGTGTCGTTTGCTGCGTTCTCCGTTGCTGCGTTCTCCGTTGGTGCGGCCGGCGCCGGTAAATCGAGGCGATATCCCACGCGCGCCACGGTCACAACCGCGCGTTGCAGTCCGAGAGGGGCGAGCGAGCGACGCAAGCGCGAGACGAGTTGCACGAGGGCGGTGTCTTCCATCCACTGTGCGCGTGAACCCCACAGCGCTTCCATCAACACGCGCTTGCCGAGCGCCGTGCCTGCGCGCGCGGCAAGCAGTATGAACAAACGTTTTTCCTGTTCCGATAGCCGTGCGGAAATGCCGTCGCGCTGCACGAGATTGGTGACCTCGTCGAGGTCGTAAGGTGACATCGGCATGGGGCGCTCCTTGTAACAAGTCAGAGTCGCCAACCCTAGCGACGCGCGTTCGCCTGTCACAAGGCGGCAAGCGCGACATAGATACCGTCATCGGCCGTACGTCGACAGGCGTTGCGCGTCCCGGGTGCCTTGGCAATGTCACGCGTCTCCCGGCGAGGTAAGATAGCTGCCGTATCTCGCAATGGTGGCCCGATAGCTGGCGGTGCGGCGCCATTGCCGACTTCCCGAACCCTCCCGGATTTCGTCATGCTCGAACTCATTTCCGAACACCGTTGTTTCGGCGGCGCGCAGCGCTTCTATCGTCACGCTTCGACCACCATCGGTCTGCCGATGCGTTTCTCGGTGTTCCTTCCGCCCCAGGCACGCGACGGACGCGCTGTGCCCGCGCTGTTCTATCTCGCGGGGCTGACCTGCACGGAAGAGACGTTCATGATCAAGGGCGGTGCGCAGTGGCTCGCAGCAGAGCACGGCGTCGCGCTGATTGCACCCGACACCAGCCCGCGTGGTGCGGGTGTACCGGGGGAGACCGATGCGTGGGATTTCGGTGTCGGCGCCGGTTTCTATCTCGACGCCACGCAGGCGCCATGGTCCGCGAACTATCGCATGTACAGCTATCTCGTGGACGAACTGTACGGATTGGTGACGCAATCGTTGCCCATCGACGCGCAGCGTATCGGCATCTTCGGGCACTCGATGGGCGGGCATGGCGCATTGACGCTTGCGCTGCGCAATCCTGACAAATTCCGTTCAGTGTCGGCGTTCGCGCCGATTGCGGCGCCGATGCGTTGCCCGTGGGGTGAGAAGGCGTTTACCGGATATCTGGGGACGGATCGCGAAACGTGGCGGAAGTACGACGCCAGCGAACTGATTGCGAGCGCCGGGCAGATGGTGTTTCCGGGCGGCATTCTGATCGATCAGGGCTTGAACGATCAGTTTCTCGAAGCGCAACTGCATCCGGACATCTTCGAGCGCGCCTGCCGCGACGCCGGCCAACCGCTTACGCTGCGGCGTCACAACGGTTACGACCACGGCTACTACTTCATTCAGACCTTCATGGCGGATCATCTCTCACATCACGCCGAGCATCTGCGCGCGTACTGATCTGTCCGTTCCCTTCACCGGCGCGCGATTTTCGCCGCGCCGTCAGACCGCCTGCGCCTCATAACGGCGCGGCGGTGTGACGATCTCGTCTTGTGCCCGAACGATCTCCAACTCGTAACGGCCGGCGAGATGCGTGGCGCACAGCACCGCGTCGACCGCTGCCAGCGTGTGCTCGAACGCCGCACGCACCGTATCGCCTTTGAGCCATCGTGCGAGGAAGACACCCGAGGTCAGGTCGCCCACGCCCACGGGATGACGTGAGAACGGATACAGCGGACGGTGGCCGTGCCAGGCCTCGTCGTTCGTCACGACCAGCATGTCGAACCGGTCGGCGGGCTTGCCGGCGTATTCCAGATGCTTGACGAGCACCATCTTCGGCCCGCGCGAAATCAACGTGCGGCATGCTGCCACTGCATCGTCGAACGTGTCGATCGGATGCTGCGAGAGCTTCTCCAGTTCGAGATGATTGGGGGCCATGATGTCGGCGGCCGCCGGCATATATTCGACGAGAAATTGCTCGATGCCCGGCTTGACCTGACACCCCTTCTCGGGATGGCCCATCACCGGGTCGCACAGGTAGATCGCAGCGGGATTGGCCTGTTTGACGCGTTCCACCGCCGCGAGCACGAAGCCCGCCTGTTCCGGCGCACCGAGGTAGCCGGAGAGTATGGCGTCGCAACTGCCCAGTTCCCCAATGTCGTCGATGCCCTCGACCAGCCGTAGAATTTCCTCGCTGGGCAGCGCCTGACCGGTCCATTTGCCGTACTGCGTGTGATTCGAAAACTGCACCGTGTTGATCGGCCAGACGTTGACACCGAGACGGCGCATCGGGAATTCGGCGGCGCTGTTGTCGGCGTGGCCGAATACGACATGGGACTGAATGCTGAGGACGTTTTTCATGTTGATGTGGTGCGCTTGGGCAAAAAGGACAACGCCCGCGACCGGCACGATCCTGTCCGAAGAAGGAAGCGTGCCGGTCGCGGGCGTTGATCGTCATGGCGGCGGCCAGCGTCCAGCGTCTGCTGCGCCGTCGCCATAACGTTTGCTGCGTTACTTCTTGGACGAGATGATGGCGTCGGCCACGTTCTTAGGCGCCTCGGCGTAGTGTTTGAACTCCATCGTGTAAGTGGCGCGGCCTTGCGTGAGCGAGCGCAACGATGTCGAGTAGCCGAACATCTCCGACAGAGGCACTTCGGCGCGCACGATCTTGCCGCCGCCCACGATGTCGTCCATGCCCTGCATGATGCCGCGACGTCCCGAGAGGTCGCCCATCACGTTACCCATGAACTCTTCGGGCGTTTCGACTTCCACGGCCATCATGGGCTCTAGCAGCACCGGGTCGGCTCTGCGCATGGCCTCCTTGAAAGCCATCGAACCGGCCATGCGGAACGCATTCTCGTTCGAGTCGACGTCATGGTATGAACCGAACGTCAGCGTGACCTTCACGTTGACAACCGGATAGCCGGCCACCACCCCGCTGTTGAGCGTCTCGCGAATGCCCTTGTCCACGGCAGGGATGTACTCGCGCGGCACCACGCCGCCCTTGATCGCGTCGACGAATTCGTAGGGCTTTTCCTTGTCCGGCTCGAGCGAGATGACCACGTCGCCATACTGGCCGCGTCCGCCCGATTGCTTGACGAATTTGCCCTGCACGTCCTCGACTTTCTTGCGCACCGTTTCGCGATAGGCGACTTGCGGCTTGCCGACGGTCGCTTCCACACCGAACTCGCGGCGCATGCGATCGACCAGAATTTCGAGGTGCAGCTCGCCCATGCCCGAGATAATGGTCTGTCCCGACTCTTCGTCGGTCTGCACGCGGAACGACGGGTCTTCCTGCGCCAGACGATTGAGCGCGAGCCCCATCTTTTCCTGATCGCCCTTCGTCTTCGGCTCGACGGCCTGCGAGATCACCGGCTCCGGAAACTCCATCTTTTCCAGAATGATCACGTTGTTCGGATCGCACAGCGTGTCGCCGGTTGTTGCCTCCTTCAGGCCAACGGCAGCGGCAATGTCGCCCGCGCGCACTTCCTTGATTTCCTGGCGCGTATTGGCGTGCATTTGCAAAATGCGGCCCAGACGTTCTTTCTTGCCCTTAAGCGGGTTGAGCACCGTGCCGCCCGACTCGATCACGCCCGAGTACACGCGGAAGAAGATCAACTGGCCGACGAACGGGTCGGTCATGATCTTGAAGGCGAGGGCGGCGAACGGTTCGTCATCCGACGGATGGCGCTCGATCTCCTTGTCGTCCTCGTCGTGACCGGCAATGGCGGGCACGTCAACAGGCGAGGGCAAGTAGTCGATCACGGCGTCCAGCATGGCCTGCACGCCCTTGTTCTTGAAGGCGGTGCCGCACAGCATCGGCACGATCTCGCCTGCGACGGTGCGCTTGCGCAACCCGGCCTGAATTTCCGCTTCGCTCAGCGTTTCTCCGCCGAGATACTTCTCAAGCAACGCCTCGTCGGCCTCGGCGGCGGCTTCGATCATTTTCTCGTGCCATTCCTGCGCCGTGTCCCTGAGGTTGGCGGGAATGTCGACATAATCGAACTTCACGCCTTTCGATTCCTCGTCCCAGACGATACCTTTCATCTTCACGAGATCGACCACGCCCTGGAAGTTGTCCTCGGCGCCAATGGGAATCTGAATCGGGACGGCGTTGCCGCGCAGACGTTCGTGAATCTGCCTGTAGACGCGGAAGAAGTCGGCGCCCACGCGGTCCATCTTGTTGACGAACGCGATACGCGGCACCTTGTATTTGTTGGCCTGGCGCCAGACAGTCTCGGATTGCGGCTGCACGCCGCCGACCGAGTCGTAGACCATGCACGCCCCATCGAGCACGCGCATCGAGCGCTCGACTTCAATGGTGAAGTCGACGTGACCGGGGGTGTCGATGATGTTGATGCGATGTTCGGGATAGTTGCCGGCCATGCCGCGCCAGAAGCAGGTCGTCGCGGCAGACGTGATCGTAATGCCGCGTTCTTGTTCCTGCTCCATCCAGTCCATTGTGGCAGCGCCTTCGTGGACTTCGCCCAGCTTGTGGTTGACGCCCGTATAGAACAGGATGCGTTCGGTCGTCGTTGTTTTGCCAGCGTCGATGTGAGCACTGATGCCGATGTTTCGGTAGCGCTCGATGGGGGTCTTTCGGGCCACGGTACACCTCTTTTCCAGACGGTGGGAAAAAGCATAGCAGCAGCCATCATACTCCAATGTTGCAATGCCGCGCTGACCGGCACATCGCGCCAAAGACCAGCAATCATGGGGATTTGCGACGGGCCGCGGCACTGTGTCACGGACCGTTGCAATCCTCTGCAACCCCTCGCAGCCCCATGCAATCTGCGGCGTGCCGAAGCCCTGCCGCCGTGCCCCGGCAGTATCGCCAGGGCAACCGGCGCGAGGGGTGTCCTCTGCCTTGCTGTCACGTCATCGGAGGCTTATGCGCTCACGCGTTACGCCACCTGACGTTGGCGGGCGAACGCGAGCACCGGCCCACGAGGGCCGTTGGCGGCAACGTCTGCGTCGTCGTGACCGGACGAATACGCATCGCCGTCCGCGAGGCGGAACACCGCGACGGCCTCTCGTAATTGACGTGCCTGATCCTCGAGCGACCCGGCGGCCGCAGTGGCCTCTTCCACGAGTGCCGCGTTTTGCTGCGTGACCTGATCCATCTGCATGACGGCCGTGTTGACTTGCTCGATGCCCCCCGATTGTTCGCTTGATGCGGCGGAAATTTCCCCCATGATGTCGGTTACGCGTTGCACAGCCTGCACGATCTCGATCATCGTGCGACCGGCATCGCGCACTTGTGCCGAGCCGTCTTCGACCTTGCCCACGGACGTCTCGATGAGCGCCTTGATTTCCTTGGCGGCGGCCGCGCTGCGCTGCGCGAGCGTGCGGACTTCGCCGGCGACAACAGCGAAGCCGCGTCCCTGTTCGCCGGCACGCGCGGCTTCGACGGCGGCGTTCAGGGCGAGGATGTTCGTCTGGAAAGCAATGCCGTCGATCACGCCGATGATGTCGTTGATCTTCGCCGAGCTGGCAGCGATATCCTGCATCGAGGTGACGGCGCGCTCGACGACGCGCCCGCCTTCGCCTGCGATCTCCGACGCGTTGGAGGCCAGTTGACTTGCCTGACGGGCGTTGTCCGCGTTTTGACGCACGGTCGCGGTCAGTTGCTCCATCGACGAGGCAGTCTCTTCAAGCGAGGCGGCTTGCTCTTCGGTTCGTGCCGACAAATCGGTGTTGCCCGCGAGCAATTGCCCCGACGCCGACGCGATGGCTGCCGTGCCGCTGCGCACCCGCCGCACGATTTGATCGAGACTTTCATTCATGTGTTTAAGGGCCGCCATCAGTTGACCGGTTTCGTCGCGGCTCGTTACGTCGATACGGCTCGAGAGATCGCCTTTCGCCACACGCTCGGCGACTTCGACGGCGCGCGCGATCGGACGCGTGATGCTGCGCGTGACCGACCAGGCGGCAACGATCCCGGCAACGGTCGCCGTTGCGCCAATGGCGGCGAGCAGCCATTTGGCGAACACGATGTCGGCGCTCGTGGCCGCACCGGTTTCGTCCACGATCTTCTGCTGGAGCGTGACCAGCTCAACGGCTTCTGCCTGCATGGCGTCGAGGGCGGGCAGGGCGTCCTGCTGAACAATGCGAAGCGCAGCGTCTCGTTGGTCAGCCGCCAACTCTGCCAGGACGCTGCCACGCGCTTTCAGAAAGGCGTCGTTATGTTGTCGCATGGTACTGAGCAGCTGTTTGCCTTGTGCCGACGTTACGTACTTGTCGAGCACCTCCTGTGCCTTCGCGATGCGGGCCAGATTGACGTCGATTCGCTGATTCAGCGCGTTGCGTTGGGCGGTGTCCGTGGCGATGGCAATCTCCGTCAGACGTCGCGCGTTGCCGCGCACCATGGCGTCGATGCTATGTGCCGCATCGGCCTTGGCCCACGCGCGGGTGAGCAGTTCTTCGTTGGCTCGCTCGATGGCAACGAAGCGCACGAGCGCGATGAACAGCATTGTCAGCAGCAGGATTAGCAACGTACCGAAACCGAGGGTCAGCCGGGTTCGGATCTTCAGGTCGGCGATTCGCATGGGAATGACTCCTTTTAGGGATTTGTTGCCGGGACTACACGGAAGACGTGTGGCTTTCGGCGGGTCGAGGAGTGGTCGCCGGTCTGCCGCAGAACGCGTCGATACGGTGGGTAAGGCATTGACGCGACGTTGGCTCACGCGTCGGGAACGACACGTGTGACATGTCCGGCGACGCGTGACGGGGGGATTCGATGAAGCCTGTCCGTCTACCTTCGTATACGACGCAAAATACGACAACTGAAGGTTTTCCTACATACAGGCGGGGTAAACGACGGGATGAGCCGTACGTAAAACGCTGACGGAAAAACTAGACGAAGCGCACGGCGTAAATGGGAGGTAAATGCGCCGAGACGCATTCCCATTGCTCGCCGGCGTTCTCGCTGATCCATAGCGCACCGGTTGTCGAGCCCATGGCGAGCGTGCGGCCGGTGGCATCGATGTCGAGTCCGTGGCGATAGATGAGATCGTAGGACGGGGTCTCCGGCAACCCATGCGAGAGCGCGGTGAAGGACTCGCCGCCATCGCGGGTGCGAGTGACCACAAGGCGCGCGTCGACCGGTATGCGGCACGCATCGCGTTGCGCCGGCGCGAACCATGCAACGTCGGGGTCGTGCGGATCGACAGCGACGGCAAAGCCGAAACTCGACGGCGCCGCCTGAATCCGCCGCCACGACGCGCCGTAATCGAGGGTGCGGAAGATACCGTTATGGTGCTGGGCCCACAAGGCGTTTGGTGCGTCGCGGCATTGCACGAGCCGGTGAACGTCCTGTGCGTTTGGGTCGAAACGCCGTTCCGGCGGCATGTAATCGGCTTCCATGCCGCTGGCCGCGAGCGCCCAGGTGTGTCCGTCGTCGCGCGTGCGCCAGACACCGCCAGTCGATACGGCGACCATCACCTGCCGGCTGTCGTGCGGATCGATGCAGATTGAATGGATGCCCGCATGATCGTAGCC
Organism: Pandoraea apista; assembly: GCF_001465595.2. NCBI lineage: Bacteria > Pseudomonadati > Pseudomonadota > Betaproteobacteria > Burkholderiales > Burkholderiaceae > Pandoraea > Pandoraea apista. The sequence goes on from NZ_CP013481.2 coordinate 2,486,872, forward strand.
ACCGCCCATCCACTGCGCGCGCTCGGGGCGATCCCAAAGGCTGCGCACCAGTTCCCAGTGCTGCCCGTGGTCGGCCGAGCGGAACAGGCCGCCGGGAATCGTGCCGGCCCAGAGAACGCCGGGGGCGTCCGGGCCTGCGGCTTCGAGCGACCAGAGCAGATCGACCGACGGTGCCTGTGCTTCGCCGGAAGGTGGTTCGGACTGCTGCGTTTTCGGCGCGAAGGCCGGCGGTGCAAGTTCGGTCCACGCGTTCGCCTCACGTGCGCGGCACCAGAGTTTTACGCCGAAGTGTCCGAGATTGAGCGCTGCATAGTCCGTGCCGTCGCGCGCGTCATGCAGCACCATGCTCACGGGCTCGCCGGGAAAGTCGGGGGTGTTCGACATCAGGCGCCAGGTGGTGCCCTCACGTTGCCACGTGAACAATCCCTTGCGGGTCGCGACCAGCAGCGTGCCTCCGGTGACATGTTCCATGGTTTTCCTCCTCGATGCATACGGGTCTTATGCGATGCCCGCCGGTTCATCCGCCTGAGAGCGCCTGCGCCACATACACGCGGCTGGCGTGCTGCAATGGATCGCTCAGCGAGTGACGGTCGCGTATCAGCCATCCGTCGACGAAGACCGCGACGTGGGCGCGTAACTGCCCCTGGTCATTGAACAGATAGCCACGCAGCCCAGGCGTTTGCGCAACGCATTGTGCGAGTGCGTCATGAACCGTCGGGCTGTCGACGCTCTGGTCGTCCACGCTCACGTAACGCTGGATTGCGGGTGCAAAGGTGACGGTCGCCATACCCCGGTCATGCGGATGTCGTGGCGACACACAAACCCGCATGCAATGAGAACGAGACTTTCAGTGTAGACAATGAGGATGGCTCGCGCAGTGTGCGTTTGGGCAGCGTTGCGTGGCCGCTGCGCTATGTTCCTTCGGAAATAACGCGTGTTGCGGCCACCCGTGGTGCAGCAGTCCGCTATCTGGTGTCCTTTGAATAACGATCTGCGAGTGTCGTCGCCCGGGAAGCGTCGTCACAGGGTGAGGCCCCGCATATCGGACACTCCCCATCCCCCATTCACCTCATTATTGTTCACCATTATCGGAGTGCCCACGAGCGCAGTGCCGCGGGTAAATTCCAGGAGGGAGCAATGGCGAAGGGCAAAGGAAAAGACATCGGCATGGGACGTTGGTCCGATGCGGCGATCAAGCGGCAGTGGCGGCTGCACCGGGCGGGGGAGGCATCGCAGAAGGAGGACTCGACGGTCAGGCGGCCGCCGGAGATTGCAAAGCGCGAAGGCTACTTTCTATGGAGTGTGAGGCAGGCGGCGTTTGTGGGGCGTCACGACGGTACGATCAAGGGGGGAGGACGGCATTTCGCAACATGCACCGCCCAGGCGAAGCGCTACGTCAGTGAAGCTCAGGCGAGGGCTGCGGGCGATGTCATCGCGGGCGATGTGCTGATCCTGTACGGCTACGCCGTCAACACCCCGCTGTACGTGGTGGGGCGTTGACGGCAACCCTGGCAAACCAGGCAAATCGCGGGCCTCGGGCGGCGATTACTTGCCCAGTTCGTGACCGATGACCCCGCCGACGACGGCGCCGCCGATGGTACCTGCGGTGCTGCCGCCGGTGGCCTCGTGACCGATGACACCCCCTGCAGCCGCGCCGCCAAGTGTGCAGCCCAACATCGACGAGCCCATCGCGAGCGCGGTGATGACAACCAGAATCGACTTTGCCGTTTTCATAACGAATCTCCTGTGGCAGGTGTCAGCCGCGCGCCGCGCAGCGACATGAGATCAGCTTAGACGGCTTGCATTGTGCACACTATCGGTCGCGACTGAATCGATTGTAGGAATAGGACGACAGGCGGGAGCGCGAGAGAAGGCGGCGATGGGAGTGATGGCAGAAGGGGTGCCAGCGGCGAAAGGGGCGGTGATGGCGGTGACAGTGGGGGCAGTCGCGGTGGTAGAAACGACAAGGGCCGCATAATGTGCGGCCCTTGAGGGTATCTGGTGGGGCGTGAGTGACTCGAACACTCGACCTACGGATTAAGAGTCCGCTGCTCTACCAACTGAGCTAACGCCCCGGTACTACCGGGAGCAAAAAAGGCAGCACGCGATGCCGCCTTTTCTGTGTGACTTTGGTGGGGCGTGAGTGACTCGAACACTCGACCTACGGATTAAGAGTCCGCTGCTCTACCAACTGAGCTAACGCCCCGATGCAACCGGGAATAAAAAAGGCTGCACGGCGAAGCAGCCTTTTTCAGAATTCGTTTGGTGGGGCGTGAGTGACTCGAACACTCGACCTACGGATTAAGAGTCCGCTGCTCTACCAACTGAGCTAACGCCCCAACGAGACCGAGATAATATCGGCTCTTCCGCAGGGGGTCAACCCTAAATGGTGAAAATCCGCAAAAAAGGTCTCAGGCGAGCAGTGGCACCAGCTCGAAGGCCAGGACTGCTAGGACTGCACCGACGACCACGAGCAACGATCGCCAGCACATTCGAATGGCGCCCTTGCAGGGCATGGCGCCTACCACGATCGCGCCGAAGACGGCGATCGCAAACATGCTGACGAGTTGGGCGTTGGAAAGGTGGGGCATGATCATGATCGATCTCCCTGCCGCTATCGCATGAGTTAAGTCGCGATTCCAGTATATAAAGCAGGCCGTTCCAAGCAAAGCGGCGCGACAACCGGGATTTCCCCAGTGGCCGCGCCGTGCGTTGTTGCTTTGCGATCTGTCCGATTCACCCGAGTCGAACGCCGCCGAAGACCGTCAACGTTATTCGGGCAGGTCGAGAATCAGCACGATCGTCCATGCGTCTTCGCCTTCGTGGTGATACTGGCGCTCCACCACGATAAACGGTTGCTTCTTGTCGCCCTGGCCGAGGAACAGCACATCGCCTTCGGCCGGCATGCATTCGATCGGCGGCAACGCGAGAGGGGTGCCCTTGGGGACAAGCTTTTCGGCCTTTTTTGCCGCACGCTCGGTCCATTCGATATCGAATTCGATCTGACTCACCGGATGATCCTGTCTATGCAAATTGAAACGGCTGCATGGTAGCACGCAGCTTGTGCAGCACACGAAAAAAGCCCGCTCCCTGGGCGGGGAACGGGCGAAGGTCCCATGCGATAACGGGGAACGCATGGCGACAGGAGATGCGCCCGTGGGTGGCCATCGGTGCCGGCTCGATCAGCGGGGAAGTGAACGGGGCGGGGGCATGACAGTCACCCGGGAAGGCGTGGGCGCGCGCCTGTCGGCGGGACAATACGAGGTGACGCAACACAGGCAGGCGATGCCGTCCCGCCTGTGTGCGTCACGTCATGCTGCCGGGGTACGGCAACACGACGAGGGACGGTGAGTCTGGCGCCGCGCGCATCAGTCGCGAGCAAACGTCAGCATCGTGACGTGAGATCGCACAATGCGCTGCGCGCGGTGGTGTCTTACGGGTTCGAATATTTCATTTCGCCATTCTGGCGTGCGCGTACGAGTTCTTCGTACACCTGAGCGCGCGTCTTACCCGGCGCGTTGCTCTGCGACAGCGAATTGAGTGCCGGATACTCGTAATCGTTCTGCGGGATCAGACCTTGGGCGCGTGCGTCGGCTAATTCCTGGCGAACTTGTTCGCGTGTGACCTGCGACGTTTGCGCTACCCATGCGAATTGAGAGCCTTCCGGATATGCGTCGCTGGTGCGAGCGCTTTGTGCAAAGGCGGCGCCAGCTCCGGCAGCCATGGCAACGGACACCAGAGCAGAGGCGATAAGCTTGCGATTCATGACGATAACTCCTGTTCTTCTGTGCGGCGGGGGCGCGCAATGCATCGGTACCGGCGTGGGTTTGTAACCTCGCGGTATGCGTTGTGTGCGACCGTTGAACAGAGTCTAAGCGTCGGGCTATCGCAGAAAAACGGCAATAAAGAGAATAAATACTTACGGGATCAGCAACAATGCGCGCGGCGCCTTCCCAGAAAAAACGCCACCCGGCGGGTGGCGTTTGCGGTGTGCGTGAAGACGCGGGTGTTGCGTTCAGCGTGTAGCGATGGCGACTGCCGCGCCGGCCATGACTGTACCCGTCGCGCGATTCAGGCGTTTCACGGCACGCGCCGAACTGAGCAGGCGACGTGCGCGTGCAGCGAGCACGATATAGCTGCCGAACACGATGGAGAGCACGGTCAGCGTGACGCCTACGACTTCGATGTAGCCGAGCGCAGTCACCTTCTGGAGATCGAGCAGGTTGGGCAGCAAGGCAAAGTAGAACACCACGACTTTCGGGTTTCCCATCGTGACGGACAGGCCGCCGAGAAACAGCCGCCACGATTTCTCGCGAGGCGCATCGGTCATCGGCTCTGTCGGGGCGATGGCCGGTGCGTGCCACATCTTCCATGCGAGATAGAGCAGGTAAGCGGCGCCCGCGTATTTGATCGCCAGGAAGATGCCCGAGAACGTATGCGCCAGTGCAGCCACGCCGAGCACGGCCAGGGTGAGCCAGACCACGTCGCCGATCGCCACGCCTGCCGAGAAGGCGACCGCGCCCTGCATGCCGCGTCCGAGAACCCGGGCGACGATCGCCGCAATGCCCGGTCCCGGCGTGCCGGCACCGACGAACAGCGCCAGGGCGAAAGTCAGTAAGTGAGTCCAATCCATCTCAGCGTCTCCTCGCGTGGATGATCAGCGTTGTCCGAAAAGCGGTTCAGGCACCAAGCCAGGGAAGGCCGCGGAAGCACCAGCCGCTCACATGCTTGCGATGTCCTTCGCTGTCCTTGTCACCTTCGAAGCCTTCGAGAATATCGAACGACTGTGTGTAACCTGCTTCGAAGGCAACTTTTGCCGCCGCTTTCGAGCGGGCGGCGCTGCGGCACAGGAACAGCAGCGGCGTGTTCTTGTCGGGCGTCTGCGAGGCAAGTTGTTCGAGGAAGTGCTCATTGGGCACGCCCCCGGGGTAACGCACCCATTCGACGTTGGCATACTGACCGTCGGGCACTTGCGGACGGCCGACCCAATCGAGTTCGGCGCGCGTGCGCACGTCGATGAGACGAACGTTGGCGTCGGCCTTGAGCAGCGCCAGGGCTTCTTCCGGGGTCACGGCGCCTGCGTAGGCGAGCTGGCCAGTGGCGCGACGTTGGGTGGCTTGTTCGAGAATGGCTTTGGCGCTTGTCATATTGCTGTGATCTCGTTAGTCGATGGTTGTCCTTCATTCTAGCGTGCACTTTGTGCGAGAGGCGCTTTTGGTGACGGGGGAAACCGGTTGGGCGCGAGGGAGTGGGTGTCGGCTTGCCGGGCGCGTGATTGATGGCGTTGCATTACAACGGTGCGCCGCGATGCACAATCCCGGTTCGCGGCATTCGTCCGAAAGCACTAAAAAGGTGCATAATCAATAAATGCACCAATGTGGATCTTTCTGGGGGTGAATTGCACCGAAATGAAGAATTCAGGCCCATGGACGGGAATTCGATGCTGGACGCACCAGAATCGATTATTCCCTTAGAAATCAGGGGCGAGGGTGAGGCAATGCGAGTTGGCGGAGCGTTGGCACGCTTCCTGCTTTACTCAGGCGAATCCGAACACGGAGTTCGTTAAGAGGGTGCGGCGACGCTGGTGATAAGCGCCGGCAGCGCCAGATTGAATCTTTCGGGAGATAGCATGAGCAAATCTGTGGCAGATGTGATTAACCTGGTCAAGGAAGAAGACGTCAAGTTCGTTGACTTCCGCTTTACCGATACGCGCGGCAAGGAACAACACGTCTCGGTGCCAGTGTCGCACTTCGACGCCGACAAGTTCGAAAGCGGTCACGCGTTCGATGGTTCGTCGATCGCCGGCTGGAAGGGCATCGAAGCCTCGGACATGCTGCTGGTGCCGGACCCCAACACTGCCTATATCGACCCGTTCTACGAAGAAAGCACGCTGGTGCTGACCTGCGACGTGATCGAACCGGCTGACGGCAAGGGCTACGATCGCGATCCGCGCTCCATCGCCAAGCGCGCTGAAGCCTATCTGAAGAGCACGGGCCTGGGCGACACCGCCTTCTTCGGTCCGGAGCCGGAATTCTTCATCTTCGACTCGGTCCAGTGGAGCACGGACATGTCGGGCACGTTCGTCCGCGTGAATTCGGAAGAAGCCCCGTGGTCGTCGGCGAAGGACTTCGAAGGTGGCAACACCGGCCACCGTCCGGGCACGAAGGGCGGCTACTTCCCGGTCGCACCGGTCGACACGTTCCAGGACATGCGCTCGGAAATGTGTCTGCTGCTCGAGCAACTGGGCGTGCCGGTCGAAGTGCACCACCACGAAGTTGCCGGTCAGGGCCAGAACGAAATCGGGACGAAGTTCTCGACGCTGGTAGAGCGCGCCGACTGGACGCAGATCCTGAAGTACGTCGTGCACAACGTGGCGCACAGCTACGGTAAGACGGCCACGTTCATGCCGAAGCCGATCGTGGGCGACAACGGCTCGGGCATGCACATCCACCAGTCGGTCTGGAAGGATGGTCAGAACCTGTTCGCGGGTAACGGCTACGGCGGTCTGTCGGAGTTTGCGCTGTACTACATCGGCGGCATCATCAAGCACGCTCGTGCGCTGAACGCCATCACGAACCCGTCGACGAACTCGTACAAGCGTCTCGTGCCGCACTTCGAAGCCCCGGTGAAGCTGGCCTACTCGGCCCGTAACCGTTCGGCCTCGATCCGTATTCCGTACGTTGCCAATCCGAAGGGCCGTCGCATCGAAGCGCGCTTCCCGGATCCGATGGCCAATCCGTACCTGGCTTTCTCGGCCATGCTGATGGCTGGTCTGGATGGCGTGCAGAACAAGATTCACCCGGGTGAAGCTGCCGACAAGAACCTGTACGACCTGCCGCCGGAAGAGGATGCAAAGATCCCGACCGTCTGCTCGAGCCTCGAACAGGCGCTGGAGTACCTGAACGAAGACCGCGAGTTCCTGACCCGTGGTGGCGTGTTCACGGACGGCATGCTCGATTCGTACATCGCGCTCAAGACGGAAGAAGCACGTCGTGTGGCAATGACCACGCACCCGCTCGAGTTCGAACTGTATTACTCGCTGTAATCGAATCGCTGCGCAGGGAATGCGCCGGCATGACGGAACGCCAGCGGCCGACCGTCATGCTCGAGAAGCAAGGGGGATGGCCGCGGCCGTCCCCCTTTTTTATCCGCAGCGTGCATTCACCTCGTAGCCAGACATGAACCTATCGCCTCGATCCCTGATGAAAAGTGTCCGTGCCGGTGCGAAAGGGCAGACCAAGCGTGCCTCGCATGCCGCTGCCGAAGACACCCATGCCACCGAAATGACGACTGACGCAGCCGCATTGTCCGGTCACATGTCGGCGTTGCACACGAGCATTGAGCCCTGGGAGGCGAAGCTCACAGCGACCGGCATCCTGCCGGGCCTCGAAGCGCTACCGACCGTGTTGCTGGTGCTCGAGAAGCACACGCTGCGAGTCGTATTTGCCAATCCGGCCGCAGAGGCGCTGCTTGCGCTCTCGCGCCGCTCACTGTCGCAGATGACGTGGAACGACGTCTTCACGAACGGCGACGTGCTTGCCTCGACGCTGGCCGACCTCATCGCCAACCATTTTCAGACAACGCGCCTCGATCTGGTGCTTGAGCGCACCGCGCAGGAGCCGCTGCATACGCACGCGATCGTGGCTGCGCCGGAAGCGGCGCCCGACTTCGTGATCGTCGAGCTGATCGAGAACGAACAGAAGATCAAGAACGAACGCGAAGAACGCATCATCGATCAGGCGTTGATGAACAAGCAGCTCATCCGCAACCTGGCGCACGAGATCAAGAACCCGCTCGGCGGGATTCGCGGCGCGGCGCAGTTACTGGAGTTCGAGCTGGATCAACGCGAGTTGCGCGAGTACACGCAGGTCATCATCAAGGAGTCCGACAGGCTGCAAACGCTGGTCGACCGCCTGCTGGAGCCGCACCGTCACCCGTATATCGCCACGGACGTGAACATCCACGAAGTGTGTGAGCGCGTGCGCTCCGTGGTGCTCGCCGAGTTTCCGCAGGGCTTGTCGATCGAGCGTGACTACGATGTGAGCCTGCCGGATTTTCGCGGCGACAAAGAGCAACTCATTCAGGCGCTGCTCAACATCGTGCGCAATGGTGCCGAAGCGTTGCGCGAGCAGATCGCACGCGGCGACGCACGCATCGAATTGCGCACGCGAGTGGCGCGAAAGATCACGATTGCCAAGCGATTGCACAAGCTGGCATTGGAATTGCATGTGATCGATAACGGGCCTGGCATTCCCGCCGACATTCGTGACCGAATCTTCTATCCGCTCGTCTCAGGACGCGATGGCGGAAGCGGTCTTGGACTTACGCTGGCGCAATCGTTCGTGCAGCGCCACGATGGTCTGATCGAATGCGAAAGCCGGCCCGGACGGACGGATTTCCGAATCCTGCTGCCTCTGGGCTGATGCGGCCCTCACGCCGTCGGCCGTAGCACCTGCGGCCGGGCATAGACGTTACACGGTGAACAATGAAGCCGATCTGGATAGTAGACGACGACCAATCGATTCGATGGGTCCTGGAAAAGGCGCTCTCGCGTGCCAACCTGCCGGTGCGCAGTTTTACCGGCCCGCGCGAAGCCAGCGCAGCACTCGAACACGACTCGCCGCAGGTGCTGGTCTCGGACATCCGCATGGCGGGCGGCTCCGGGCTCGAACTGCTGCAAATGGCCAAGCAGCGGCATCCCGGACTGCCGGTCATCATCATGACCGCCTTCTCGGATCTCGATAGCGCGGTTGCCGCTTTTCAGGGCGGCGCGTTCGAGTATCTGGCCAAACCGTTCGATGTGGATCGTGCGGTCGAGTTGATTCTGCGCGCGGTCGAAGAGAGTCTGCGCGAGGCCACGGACGACGAGCGCATCACGGAAGAGCCCGAAATTCTCGGGCAGGCGAGTGCCATGCAGGACGTGTTCCGTGCCATCGGCCGCCTGTCGCACTCCAGTGCGACCGTGCTCATCACCGGGGAGTCAGGGTCGGGTAAGGAACTGGTTGCGCGCGCGCTTCACCGGCATTCGCCGCGCGCGTCGGGGCCGTTCATTGCGCTCAACACGGCGGCGATTCCGAAGGATCTGCTGGAATCCGAATTGTTCGGCCACGAGCGCGGGGCGTTCACCGGCGCGCAATCCACGCGGCGCGGACGCTTTGAGCAAGCCGAGAGCGGCACGTTGTTCCTGGATGAAATCGGCGACATGCCGCTGGATTTGCAGACACGTTTGTTGCGTGTGCTCTCGGACGGCAATTATTACCGCGTGGGTGGTCATAGTCCGATCAAGGCAAACGTTCGTGTGATCGCGGCGACGCATCAGAATCTTGAAGATCGTGTGCGGCAAGGGTTGTTCCGCGAGGACCTTTATCACCGTCTGAATGTCATTCGACTGCGTTTGCCGTCGCTGCGCGAGCGTAACGAGGACATTCCGCTGCTGGTGCGTCATTTCCTGCAGAAGAGCGCGCGCGAACTGGGCGTCGAAACGAAGCGCATCAGCGAAGCGGCGTTGGCGCATCTGACTCGCTTCCCGTTCCCCGGCAACGTGCGGCAACTGGAAAATCTGAGCAATTGGCTGACGGTCATGGCACCGGCACAGACGGTCGAAATCAAGGACTTGCCGCCAGAGTTTCAGACGCTGGCCCCGGCACCGATGATGGGGGGCGGCGCGTCTGCTGGCGCGCCGGCGTATGCTGCGGCGTCCGCTTCCACCGTGCCGGCGTCGGTCCCTGCGGGGGCTCCCGCAGGGTACGGCACTGTGGGCGCCGGGCCTGCGGCCTCGGGGGGCGCGCAGGGCGTCAACGGCATGCCTGCGGTGTCCGGCATCGCAGGCGCCTCGACAGACACGGCAGCGGGCGAGAGCTGGGAGCCGATCCTGCGTCGGGAGGTGGCACGTTTGCTTCGTTCGGCGTCGCCCGATGTGATGGATCAATTGACACGCCGTTTCGAGACGGCGTTGATCAACGAGGCGCTCGATTTCACGCGCGGGCGCAAGGTCGAAGCGGCGAGCCGCCTTGGCATCGGTCGAAATACCATTACGCGCAAGATTCAGGAGTTGGGGCTGGAAAGCTGACGCCAATCGCGGTAGGCTCCTTGGTTCACTATTGAGCGACAAGGGAGTCGAACCATGGCAAGACGTATCCTGTTGACGGGCGCCACCGGGCAGGTGGGCTGGGAGCTGGCACGTAGCCTGCAAGGTATGGGCGACGTGCATGCCCCCACGCGCAGCGAAATGGACCTGCTCGACACCGACAGCGTGGTGCGTACGTTGCGCGACTTCGCCCCCGACATTATCGTCAATCCGGCGGCCTATACGGCCGTCGATCGCGCCGAGACGGAAGAGGCCGCGGCTTATCAGGTCAACGCTGTCGTGCCGGGCGTCATGGCCGAAGAGGCCAAGCGGACTGGCGCGCTTGTCGTTCACTACTCGACAGACTACGTTTTCGACGGTACCTCATCCACACCGTATCGCGAGGACGAACCCACGAATCCGCAGAACGCCTACGGACGGACCAAGCTGGCCGGTGAAACCGCCATCGCGGCGAGTGGTGCGAATCATCTGGTGTTGCGCACGAGTTGGGTGTACGGTTCGCGCGGCGCCAACTTTCTGCTCACGGTCCAACGCCTCGCGCGCGAGCGCGACGAGTTGCGCATCGTGTCCGACCAGCACGGCGCCCCCACATGGTGCCGAACCATCGCCGAGCTGACGTCGCAGGTTCTGGTGCAAGGGGTCGGCGAGCGCGGTGTTGACGCCGATTTCTGGCGTGAGCATGGCGGTCTTTATCATCTGACGGCAGCAGGGCAGACTACCTGGCACGGATTCACCGAGGCGATTCTCGACCTGAGCGCGCCGGAGAAGCGTCCGAACGTTGTGGCGATTCCGACTTCTGCCTATCCGCTACCGGCTAAACGGCCGGCCTATTCGGTCCTCGACAACGACAAGCTGGCACGTACCTTCGGCGTTCGAGCGCCCGACTGGCGTGACGCACTCGCCCTTTGTCTCGCCTGAGACAACGGCATCCCCTGACGGCGTGGCGCACTAAATCGGAAATTCCTCAGCACGCGGCGCCGCATTCCTTCGGCAACATGGTGGCTTTTTCGCGCACACGTAAAAACGTGCGCCAAGGAGCGACGCATGTTGTCGGTTCAGAACCCAATTTCCGGCTGGGAACCGCCCTCGGCGGGTGTCCACGATATCGAGACGAGGGCTCTCGGTCGCTCTCAATGGTCGCCTTCCGACGTTGCCGCACGCAGCGCCGCACCGCCCGAGGTGCTACGCCGCGCGATCTTGCGGGCCAACGACGACGAGCGGCACCAGATTGCGCAGCACGTCGCATGGCTGGAAAACGTCCTTCCGTCGTCATCTGGCGTGATGGGGCGATACGCCAGCGTTGTGCCACTGGGGGCAACGGCGGAGGCGTCGCTGGGCAGGTTACCGTTCGACAAAGGAGCGCTCAAGCAGGCCTGGGGCACTCGCTTCTCGCATTTGCTCAATGGCGAGCGCGTCGCCGACGTTGCGCGCGATCTGATGAAGTGGTGTGTGGCGGAGCGTTGTCAGACGGCAACGGCGTCGCTATGGCATTGGCTACCGTCGGCAGACGAGGCAGCGGGCGATGTGCTGGCTTGCGAGCGCCTGCCCATGCGGGAGTGGCCGGTCTCCGTATTAAGTGTCGCGCTGACTTTGTCGAATTTGCGCAATGCGGCGCTTCCCGATTTGTGGATGCCCAATGCCGATTTGCGCGGGGTGTTCGCGCCGGCTGCGCAGTTTTGCGGGGGGCATTTCAATGGCGCGTGGTGGAGTGGCGCGTCCTTACCTCGCGCAGGATTTGCGAGTTCCAAGCAGATCGGTGCCGATTTCGAAGGCGCAAATTTGCGGTTCGCGAATTTTCGGGCGTCTGATCTGAGCAATGCGCGGCTGGTGAAAGCCGATCTTCGCGACACCGTGATCTTGCACACCGTCATGTGCGGTGCCGACATGAGTGAAGCCAGATGTGCCGGAGTGACATTCACGAAGCCCCGTCTCGACGACGCGTCGTTTCAGCAGACCCGCTTGCAAGACGCCAGCTTCACGGGCGGCAGTGCGCACGGCGTGAAATTGATTGGCGCGAAGGCAAAGCGATCGCATTGGACGTCGATGGCGATGCGCAAGGCACAGGCGGTGGGCGCCGATCTTCGCGGTGCGGAATTCCGTCACTGCGTACTCACCGAATGGGATGCTCGCGGGGCAAAGTTCAATGGCGCATTCTTCGTGTCATGCGACCTGCGCAATGCAAGGTTCTGCGGTGCGAGCTTGAAACACCTGCGTGTCGGGCCCGATTGCAATCTGGCCGGCACGCAATGGCAGGATGCCCGCATTGGTCTCGACGCGGCGTGGCTGCGCAGCCTGACACCGCCGGAACTCAGCAAGGTCGTGCTGTCGTGGATGACACTTCCGGCCGATCAGCCGACGGCGCGCGCGAGTGTTTTCATGCAACTACTGGTCGCATTAAGTCGCAAGCCGGGGGTGTTCGACGTGGGGCGCGACGCGGTGCCGCCATTGCACCGGCTTCCGGAACAGGTGCGGCGCAGCGACTGGTTTGGATGTTTGCTGGCGGCGTTGAGCGAGACGGGGGGGCTTGGTGAGCATGATGGCGTTGCCGAACTACGCGCCCAATGGCTCGCACATACGCTTCAAGCGTTAGCCGACGTGCCGCTGTGGCGCGGGCAAGCGGGATGGGTGACGCCGTCATTGATGAGGGCGCTGCACAGAGAATGCGGGCCTGTCACTCAGAAAGCGCCCTGGTCGCTCGCTGGCGCCATGTGTCAGACGCTCTATTGGGCGGGGGAAGGGGTAGGGGGCGTTAGCCCACTGCGCACTCAGGCGTTGCGCGGGGCATGGCTCGATGCACTGCCGGCGCAGGTGCCTACGGCGTTGTCGGCGGATGGGATCAGTGCAGCCGACGCCGATTACGTCGTGTTGATTCGATCGGATGGTAACGTTGCCGCGCGTCTGCCAAGGCATTTGTTGGCAAGACTTCTCGGTTCGCACTCCGGCGGCGAACCGACGGGCGGCGACATGCCCTTCGCGCACGATACGCTGCCCGGGTTGCATTGGCTCGGCACGAGAGTCGTGGTGTGCGATGCCGAGTCGCCCGACGACTATCTGCCGGGCACCATGGCGCAGCTTCCAGCACTGTTGCGGGAGTTTGGTTTTCTGTCCGGGCTGTGGCCTGTGGAGCATCGGCTGGATAGCTTCGTCAGGCTGGTCGGACGATGGTGCGGCAAGGATGGCGAGCATCGTGCCAATGCAGCGTGTCATGGAACGTGGAATCCGACACATGCCGGCGCCTACGTTACAGGCGGCCCGACCCTCGAAGGTGCCGCATGCGCATTGCTGAGTGCGAACGATCGGTTGGAAGCACTTGTGAGCGCGGCGCGTGCGCCGGGTCACGTGCAGTTGCGACGTGCCGCACATCTCGACATCGAGGATGTTTTTAGCGATGCCCCACTGGATATGCCGGACGGTCAGGCGCCGCTGAGCGTATTGATGTCACGCCGGGTCCGACTGGTTTCCCTTGTGGCCGGATTGGGCTGGTTGGCGACGCAGCCGCAATGGCAGCGGCCCTGGTCAACGGCGAGCGATGAGTCGAGTGCATTGCGCGGAGCGGCATCTTCCCCGGATTCCTTGCGTCTGTACCGTCACTATGCGTTGGCGCTGCTCAACGAAACGATGAATGGCGACGCAGCTTGGCGCCAGTTGCCTCAAGCGATCGCGTTGCGCATGTGCCTGTCGAGCGAGCAGGTGTCGACGGACGCCTTGGCGGAAAGGTTAGTCAATTGGCTGAGATGTCCTGAAATACGCTATCTGCCGGGGTTGGCGCAGGCATGCCGTCACACACTTCCTTGGTTCTGGGCGATCCGTCTGCCGCTTCGCGCCGACACGATTCGCCAATTCATGATGACGCGACGAGGAGGAGCAAGTGTTTCACCCGGTGACGTTAGCGGAGATTGACGGGCCTTTTGGCCGATATTTCGTCGTCAGGGCAGTTGTGCTTTCGTGGTAAAAATACGTACGCGCAATATGCCTTCCTTCGGTGAGTGGGTTTCCGGCCGGCCGGACGCGCGGCATTTCTGTAGTTGGCGACATTTGTGGGGCGTTGGCCACGGATGCCTGCACGAAGAGGGTCGCCCAAGATGCGGCCCCGCGTGCCGGAATGCGGGGAAGGCCAATGCCTCGTTCCCAGGCTCTCAAGGGTTTCATACCCTCCCAGGCACCATGCATTCGACTTGTATCGCGTCAGGCTATCCGGGGTTCGTGGCGGTCAATCGCCGCGAGCTTGACGCGCATGTTCCACTCTCCTGGCCCTTGTTCGATGCCGACGGCACGCCGTTGTTGGCGGCGGGCGAACGTTTGCCGTCCGAGGCCGATCTCGACTGGCTCTTCACCATGTTCGCACCGCACCGGCCGTTGCCCGAAGGGGCGTCTACGGGCGAGGCGGCCGGCCGCACGGAGGCGGCGAACTCGGCGTCGCCGCTAGGGGCGTGTGGGGGGGCATCGACGGTGTATCTCCACGGTCTGCCTGTGCCGTTGCCTATCGGCGCGTGGATGCAGGTTCGCGTCGCGCCGGATGCTGAGACCATGCGTGTGCGTGCCAGGTTGATCGGCCGGGCACCCAACGGCATGCTGATCATTACGCCGCCGGCCGCCGGGGAGACACGTTTACCGGTAAGCGCAGGCGACAGGCTCGCGCTCTGGACGTTTCCCGGCGACAACCTGTACGAGTTCACTTGCGAAGTCCATAGCGTCCATCACGGTCCGTTCGACTATGTGGTGGTTTCGCGTCCTTCGCAGGTGCGTGAGACGCCTGTGCGGCGCACGCCTCGTGTCGATACGCGGTTGGTCGCACGACTGTCGCCACTGGACGAGACGACGCGGGCGTCATTTACCCGCATGCTGGCCGATCCGCAGGACACCCCCGAGTGGCTGGTGCTGGTGCGGGACATCAGTGCCGATGGGGCGGGGATCGTAGCGAAGGCACCGCTACCCGATGGCTGTCATCACGTCGCTTTGCAGTTCCGGGTGCCGATCGGAGCAGATGTGGTGCCGATTCTCGGCATGGCTGCCGTGCGCGGCGTGGAAGGGCCTCGCGTTGACGGCACCTGGGCTTATGGTCTGGAATTCATGCAAATGGATACGCGCAACAAGGCGGCGATTCGTTGCTTCGTGTACGAGTCGCGTCTGACGGACCCCCGCGCAGGCCAATGAATCGACAACGCTGTGCGCGATAAAAAACGGCACCTGATTCAGGTGCCGTTTTTGCATCGTCGAGGTAAAACGCGACGAAACACGACGAAACACGACGAAACACGACGAAACACGACGAAACAAGGCGAAAACGAAAAGACGCGCGGAGGTCAGCCCTTAAATGTCGCGACCACCGGTGCGTGATCCGACGGTTGCTCCCAAGTCCGCGGCACGCGGTCGATTTCGCACGCGGTGCAACGCTCGGCCAGCGCAGACGACACGAGGATATGGTCGATGCGCAGGCCGGCATTGCGCCGGAAGGCGCCCATGCGGTAATCCCACCAACTAAAGATCTTCTCGGGCTGCTCGAACATACGGAAGGTGTCGCGCAAGCCCAGTCCCTGCAGACGGGCGAAGGCCTGACGTTCTTGCGGAGATACCAGATTCTGGCCTTCCCATTTCGCCGGATCGTGCACATCGCGGTCTTCGGGGGCGATGTTGTAGTCGCCGAGAAGCGCGAGTTGCGGATGACGCTCCATTTCATCGGAGAGCCAATGGGTGAGGGCGTCGAGCCAGTTCAGCTTGTAAGCGAACTTGTCCGAACCGACGGCCTGACCGTTGGGGAAGTAGCCGCAGACCACACGCACGCCGCCGACGGTCGCTGTGATGAGGCGTTGCTGCTCGTCGGCAAAGTTCGGCAGATTTTTAACGAGATCCGTTGCTTCGCCCACTTTCGCGTGGTTGACCAGCAGCGCGACACCGTTATACGTCTTTTGCCCCGCGAAGTGCGACGTATAGCCGAGCGCAGCGATTTCCGTAATCGGAAAATTCTCGTCGGTGAGTTTCAGTTCCTGAAGACAGAGAACGTCGACCGGATTGCTGCGTAGCCAATCCTGCACATGGCCGAGACGAACCTTGAGCGAGTTGACGTTCCAGGTGGCAAGTTGCATGAGTGTCCTTCGATGTTAGGCGGCAGGTTCAGGCTTTGGAAGGCGATTTGTCGTCTGCATTGCCCGAGGGCAGTTGCGGCACGCTGACGAAGTCGTCGAGCGAAAGGCCTTTTTCCTTGAGCAGGGCTTCGAGCACCGGTTGGAGGCGGCCAAGACTTTCCTGGACCGCTTCGCGCACCGTGTCGACAACCACTTGCGTACTGCGTTCGATTTCGATGTTCACGCGCGTGCCGGCGACTTTGTCTTCGAAGGTCGTCATCCGACGCGTCTCAGGAATCAGCCATACTTCGAACCAGCCTTCCTGTCGATTGACTTCCGAGACCGTCAGACTCGCGCCATTGATCGCGATATAGCCCTTCGCAAAGACATACTTGCGGAACGCTTCGGGAATGGCGATGCGCAACACGCGATTGGTGTCCGATGTGCGTACGCTGAGAATTTCCGTCGAGAAGTCGATGTGTCCCGACAGCGGATGACCGCCGATTTCGGCGCCGTCCTTCGCGGCGCGCTCGACATTGACCTGCGCGCCGGTGCCGAAGCTACCGAGCGTGGTGACGTTCAGACTTTGGAGGATGACGTCGAACGACGCCGCCGTGGGCGAGAGCAGTTGCGTGACCGTCAGGCAAACGCCATCGACCGAGACGCTGGCGCCGAGGGTGAGGTCTTCGCAGAAGCCTTCGGGAAACGCCAGCTCGAGGGTGCGCATGCCGTCGCGATCTTCGATGGACGACAGCGTGGCCGTGCCTTGAACAATTCCGGTGAACATCGTGATGTCTAGAGTCGTGGGTTGCTATGCCGCAGTATTCTACTGCCTCGCGCGAGTATGCCGCTCGTCATGCGACGTGCTACGATGCCGCCTTTTCGTAGGATCGACAGGATCGATATGGGTTTCGAAGGCTGCCTGCTGGCGGATGACTTCTACTACTGGGCGGAGACGTCGCCTGCGCCGGACGGGCAGTTTTACGGCGTGGTGCATTTTACCGGTTGGCGCGACGTGGATGACGTGATCGAAACGCTGGACCCGCCGCTCACCCACACCACGCCAGACGGCTACCGCTGGGCTGGCGATGCGCTCGAAGCCGCGCATGCGCTGGCGAAGACGCTGGCCGCCGATGGCAGCCTCGGTATCGACCTCTGACCCTCTGAAACCTTGAATTCGATTCAGCCCGCCTGACATCTGACGCCCGGCGGGCGAGCCCACAACGGACAGCATCATGACCCAGACAAAATTTGAAATTCAGAAGCGCAAGGGGCTGAAGATCGACGCCGGTGTGCGTCGTGGCCCGCAGGGCGGCAAGCAGGTCGGGGCGCAGGGCAAGCGCAACGCCGCTGGCAGCAAGCTGCTGGGGGCGTTGCTCGGTGTTCCGTCGGACGAGAAGACTGTTGCCGATGCGGCGAGTACGACCCCCAACGACCCGAAAAAGCCGGATAGCCAGTCCTGAACGGGGACAAACGCACGGCGGAAGGTATTCGCTCGGCCCGCCTGCGTAGCCCTATCGCGGGCGGGCAACTTGCGACGCCCTCACCCAAAGGGCGGGGCGGCCAGCCAGTTACGGCACGATCGCCAGAAACAGGAAGGTAGCGAACAGCACCAGGTGGACGGCCCCCTGCAGCACGGTCGTGCGTCCGGTGCCGAGCGTGATTACGCCAACAAGCAGCGTGACGCCGAGCAACACCATATCCTTCGGCGCCAGACCCAGCTCGATGTGCTGATCGAGCAGCAACGAGACGGCCGCCACGGTCGGAATCGTCAGCCCGATACTCGCCAGCGCCGAGCCGAGCGCGAGATTCAAACTTGTCTGAAGCTTGTTGGCGCGCGCAGCGCGCAGGGCCGCCAGACCCTCCGGCAACAACACCAGCGCAGCAATCACGATACCGACGACCGCTTTCGGCGCGCCGGCTACCGCAACGGCGTTTTCCACGGCGGGCGAGAGCTTTTTCGCCAGACCGACCACGGCCAGCAACGCCACGACCAACAACCCCAGACTCAGAATGGCCGTGCGACGCGACGGCGGCGGCACGTGGACTTCTTCACTCGGCGCTTTCGCCAGGAAGTAGTCGCGATGGCTGACCGTTTGCACAAACACGAACACCATGTAGAGCACGAGCGAAATCATGCCCTCGAAAGCCAATTGTGACGCGGTGAGCCCCGGGCCAAGGACCGAACTGGTGTAGTTCGGCAAGACCAGCGTGAGCACCGACAGGGCGCACAGGACGGCGAGCGCGGCGCTCGCGCCTTCGACATGAAAGCCTTGCGTGTGGTGGCGCACGCCGCCAAAGAGCAGGCACAGCCCCACGATTCCCGTCGACACGATCATGATGGCGGCGAACACCGTGTCGCGCGCCAACCCGGCTTTGTCGGGACCGCCCGAGAGCATCACCGAGACGATTAGCGCCACCTCGATGATGGTTACGGCGACGGCGAGCACGAGCGTGCCGAACGGTTCACCGACTTTGTGGGCGACTGTTTCGGCATGGTGCACGGCAGAGAACACTGCGCCGGCCAGCGCGACACCGCACAGCGCAAGCTCTGCGCCATAAGGCAGAAATCCGGCGACGCCGAGGGCAACGAGGGCCACGATCGGCATGTACATGGTCCAATGGCCTAGCTTGGCGGTCTTTGAGGAGGACATCGTCGGAGACTCCAGAATTCGGGGAACGGGTACGGCTTGAGGTACGGCAGATCAAGCAACGGCGGGAACATTGCCCCGATGAGAACGTCGGAGCGGCGACTCATGGTCGCAGAAAAGTGACCCCCCGACAACACAAAGGCGTTGCCTCGCTGTCTCATGGGCCCGGCAACGCCTGTCTGCCAAGAGGCGCATGGACAAACGATCTTGTGCAGATCTTGAGCGATAACGCCTGAGTCTCCGAGTCGGATGCCGTCGAGAAATTCCGCAGGCTGAGCGGCGAATCTGGAAGTCGCCGTGCTTGGGTTGACACCGGATGGACGCGAGGCGTAATGTTCCGTTCATTGGTCTTACCACTGAACGGAGTGCTGCGCGCCCACCGGTCACCTTTCCCTTCGACGTCATGTCCTTCGATCCCATCGTGCAGGTTTCCGTGTCCGAGCAAGTCGCGCAACGTTTGCTCACGATGATTCGCACCGGGCTGCTCAAGCCCGGTCAGCAGTTGCCGCCCGAGCGCGATCTCGCAAGCATGTTGGGTGTCGGCCGCCCGGCGGTGCGAGAGGCGATCCGGGGCCTCGCGTTGTTGGGCCTGCTGCGTATCCGGCAAGGCGAGGGGACGTTCGTCGGTTCGCTGGAGATGCGCGAATTGCTCGAGCCGCTCGAAATGGTCATCGAACTCAACGCGGGCACGCTTGAAGCGCTGTTCGATGCCCGGCTGGTCATCGAACCGGGTGTGGCGGCGCTTGCCGCCACACATATCGCGGATGCGGATATCGCCCGTCTGCATGCGCTGGTTGATGACGAACAGGCGCTTCTTGGCAATCCGGAGACGTTCTCCGCGGCAGATATGGCATTTCACGAGACCATCATCGACGCCTGCGAGAACCCGTTTCTGCAAAGTATCGCCAACAGCCTGTATCTGCTGGGCAAGAAGAGCCGTCGGGTGACGTCGCAAGTCGACGGTGTGCTGGAGCGCAGCCTTCAGGACCATCGCCATATTCTCGACGCCTTGAAAGCCCGCGACCCTGAGCAGGCGGCACAGGCAATGCGGCGTCACCTATGCCGCGTGCGCGATGCCTATGCGGCGTCCGTCAGCGCGACGGTGGCGGGGACGGTCGACGCCAACGTCTGACAAACCGATCGGCGCGAACGTGCGCGAGAGCCGTTGCGATGCCGTTCGAACCGAATCCACAGACCCACGAGGAGACACTCATGACAGGCCGGCTGGCGGGTAAGACCGCCGTGATTACTGCCGCTGCGCAGGGCATCGGCCGCGCAAGCGTCGAAGCTTACTTGCGCGAAGGGGCACGTGTGATTGCCACCGATCGGAATGCAGAGACACTTGCGCAACTTGATGATCATTCGCGTCTGGAGCGGCGTCCGCTCGATGTCACCGATGGGGAAGCCGTGACGGCGCTTGCCCACGAACTGGGTGCGGTCGACGTGCTGTTCAACTGCGCGGGCTTCGTACATCACGGCTCGATCCTCGAGTGCGACGAAGCGGCGTGGGACTTCTCGTTCGATCTGAACGTCAAGAGCATGTACCGGACTACACGCGCATTCCTGCCCGCCATGCTGGCCGCAGGCGGCGGGGCGATCATCAATATGTCGTCGGCGGCGTCGAGTGTGAAAGGGGTGGCCAATCGCTGTGTCTACGGCACGAGCAAGGCCGCCGTGATCGGGTTGACGAAATCGATTGCGGCCGACTTCGTGGCGCGTGGCATTCGGTGCAATGCCATTTGCCCGGGCACCGTCGAATCGCCGTCGCTGCGCCAGCGCATTGCTACGCAGGCCGCCGCGGCGGGCACGAGTCTCGCGGCGGTGCGCGAGCAGTTCGTGGCGCGTCAGCCGATGGGGCGTGTCGGCACGCCCGAAGAGATCGCCGCGTTGGCGATCTATCTGGGTTCGGACGAATCGGCTTTCACTACCGGGGCAATCCATCTGATCGATGGTGGTTGGTCCAATTGATTTCTCGAGGAGAATTGCTTTGAAATTGCTGCGTTTCGGCCCGAAGGGCCAGGAAAAGCCGGGTCTGCTCGACGCGGACGGTCAAGTGCGTGACCTCTCCAACATACTCGCCGACATTACGCCGGAGACACTGAGCCCGCAGGGCCTGGCGGCGTTGCGCGCGCTTGATGCTAAGGCGTTGCCGGTGGTGACTTCGCCGGGGCGTCTGGGTGTGCCGTTTTCCGGGTTGGGAAAGTTCCTGGCAGTGGGCCTGAACTACAGCGACCACGCGGCCGAGTCGGGACTGCCTGTGCCGTCCGAGCCGGTGCTGTTCACCAAATGGGAGAACTGCCTGAGCGGGCCCAACGATCCCGTGGTGTTGCCCAAGCACTCGGTCAAGGGCGACTGGGAGGTCGAGTTGGGTTTCGTGATCGGCACGACGGCGCGTTACGTACCGCTTGAACGAGCCCTCGATTACGTTGCCGGGTATTGCGTGGTGAACGATGTGTCCGAGCGCGAATACCAGATCGAGCGCGGTGGCACATGGGACAAAGGCAAGGGCTTCGATACGTTCGGGCCGGTCGGCCCATGGCTTGTGACGACCGACGAGATCCGCGATCCGCAACAACTCGGGTTGTGGCTTGACCTGAACGGCGTGCGTCGCCAGACGGGCAATACGTCGACGATGATCTTCAACGTGGCGTATCTCGTGCATTACATCAGCCAGTTCACCACACTCAAGCCCGGCGATCTTGTGACGACCGGCACGCCGCCGGGCGTGGGTCTTGGCCAGAAGCCGCCAGTGTTTCTCAAGCCGGGGGACGTGATGCGGCTGGGCATCGACGGCCTTGGCGAGCAAACACAGGAAGTTCATGCCTACGACACGCGCTGGCTCGACTGAGCGCGTGCCGGATTCTCTTCACATCCATCCTGTACGGTGACGGGGGGAGGCAGCGCTGGCCGTCGCCAACGTTGTTCTGCGCGTCATCGACAGCATCGGGAGCGATTCATCATGCAAGACCTGAGAGGTAAATTCGTTCTGATTACCGGCGCGAGCACCGGTATCGGCGCCGCAGCGGCCAGGGCCTTCGCGGCGCAGGGCGCAAACGTGGCTGTGCATTACAACCGTTCGGCGGACAAGGCCGAAGCGGTGGCCGAGGCCGTCCGGGCCTGCGGCGTGAAAGCGATGACGGTGGCTGCCGACGTGGCGGATACCGGCGCCATCGACGCGGCAGTTGCCCATGTGCTCGATGGTTTCGGGCGCATCGACGTGCTCATCAACAACGCGGGAAGTCTCGTCAAGCGCACGCCCTTCACTGAGGTCTCCGACGCCTATTTCGAAGACGTGCTCAACGTGAATGCACGTTCGGTCGTGGCGTTCTCGCGGGCCGTAGTGCCCGCGATGCGCAAGCAGGGCGGTGGGGCGATCGTCAACGTGACGTCGATCGCCGCGCGTCACGGTGGCGGCCCGGGGGCATTGATCTACGCGGCGGCCAAGGGTTTCGTGAGTACGCTCACACGCGGCATGGCGAAGGAACTCATGCCGGACCGCATTCGCGTGAATGCCGTGTCGCCGGGTGTGATCATGACACCGTTCCATGAGCAATTCAGCACCGAAGCACAGATCGAAGCCTTCCGGCAGAGCATTCCGATGGGGCGTCTGGGAGATCCGGACGAATGCTCGGGCGCATTTCTGTATCTCGCTTCGGAGACGTTGGCGAGCTATGTGACCGGGCAGATCATCGAGGTCAACGGTGGACAGTTGATGCTCTGACGCGGCGCGGTGGCAGGTCGCCGGGGGCTTGGTGCGGGGCGCAGCGACACAGGCCGCGGGTGGGGCTGCTGCCTTCGCTCTGTTGTTGCCGGTCGCTGTTATGGAGCCCCGGCCGCCCGGGCAAATTCCATGTGGACCCCGGAAAATTCTGCATCGGCATTGCTGCGCGACGCAAAGTCGCGTTCGGTAAGGACTTGCCGGTTCGCTTCACCGGCAATTACTGGCACACTTGCCCCATTCGTCTGCATATGTCTGCGGCACTGGCACGCGGGCGCAACTATCGAGGGGCAAATGGAACGCTGTCCGTGGAGCGAAGGCTTCGAGCAGTATCGTCGGTATCACGACGAGGAGTGGGGGGTGCCGCTGCGAGATTCGCGCGCATTGTTTGAGTTGCTGATGCTGGAGGGGGCGCAGGCCGGGTTGTCCTGGGCCACCATTCTCAAGAAGCGCGACAACTACCGTAAGGCATTCGACAACTTCGATCCCGAGCGTATTGCGGCTTATGGTCCGGAGGACGAGGCGCGCTTGATGGCGGACGCTGGAATCGTGCGCAACCGTCTCAAGGTCGGCGGTGTCGTCAAGGGCGCCCGAGCGTATCTGGCAATGGAAGCCGCAGGCACGCGTTTCAGCGATTTTGTCTGGCAGTTCGTCGGCGGTGAGCCGCTACAAAACCGTTGGGCGTCGCTTGGCGAGGTGCCGGCGAGCACTGCGGTTTCCGATGCGATGAGCAAGGCGCTGAAGAAAGCCGGATTTACTTTTGTGGGCTCGACCATCTGCTATTCGTTCATGCAGGCGGCAGGTATGGTGAACGATCATCTGGTGGCATGCCCGCGTCACAAGGCGGTGAAGGCGCACGCGTTGGCGGACGGGAATAATGGCGTCGCGCAGGGCCGGAAACGCCGCCCGGGAGCGTCGTCGGCTACAATCGCGCCTGACGAATCAGGATCTGCCTAATGTTCAGCTACCGCCACGCCTTTCACGCCGGCAACCACGCCGACGTGCTGAAACACTTTATCGCCGTTGAATGTATCGATTACATGCGCCAGAAAGACACGGCGTTCTGGTACATCGATACGCATGCGGGCGCAGGCGGCTACGCGCTCGACGGCAAGTGGGCCGACAAGACGGGCGAGTTCGAGACCGGCATCGGCCGGCTCTGGACGCGCGACGATCTGCCGCCGGCACTCGCAGACTACGTTGCGCTGGTGCGCGAGTTCAATCCGGACGGCAAGCTGCGCTATTACCCGGGCTCGCCGTACTTTGCCTTGCAACTGCTGGGCGACCGTGACCGGTTGCGCTTGTTCGAGGCACACCCGACCGAGCAGGACGTATTGCGTGAGAACTTCGAAGCGCAGGGCCGGGCAGTGGCACGCCGCACGATGATTTTTGGTGCCGACGGTTTCGCGGGACTCAAGACAATTTTGCCGCCGGCGCCGCGTCGGGCGTTCACGCTGATTGACCCATCGTATGAAGACAAGCGCGATTACACGCGCACCACACAGACCGTGCAAGAAGGCCTCGACCGCTTCCCGACGGGCATGTATGCCGTATGGTATCCGCTGGTGCAGCGTCGTGAGGCCTCGCAATTGCCGGAGCGCATGAAGCGCCTCACGATCAACGGACAGCCGATCAAAAGCTGGGTGCATGCCGCGCTGACCGTGTGCAGCCCGGTGCCGGGCGGCATGGGGTTGCACGGCAGCGGCATGTTTATCGTCAACCCGCCTTATATGTTGCAGGACACCCTCAAGACGACCCTGCCTTATCTGGTCAAGACGCTCGGTCAGGATAAGGGGGCTCAATTCCTGCTTGACGGGCGGCAGAGCTGAGGTGTCGCGTCGCGAGCATTCGGTTCGCGACGCTCATTTGCGTGAGGCCGGCGCTTCGTACGGCAGCGACAGCAGTTCGTCCGGCGACAGATAACGCCATTCGCCGAGCGCGAGATTTCCCATCGGCAGGCCGCCGATGGCGATTCTGACCAGCCCCTCTACCCGATTGCCCGCCGCTGCGACCATCCGTTTGACCTGATGGTATTTGCCCTGTGTGATCGTCAGGGCAATCTCGTGCGGCGAGGGGCTCATGACGTCCGTTGCAGCCAGCGGTTCGGTTTCGTCGCGTAGCAGAACGCCATCGCGTAATGCCTGCAACATCGCTTCGGTGACCGGGTGCTTGGTCGTTGCGACATAGCGCTTGGGTATGTGTCGGCGCGGCGACATCATGGCGTGCAGGAACGGTCCATCGTCGGAGAGCAGCAACATGCCGGTCGTATCCTGATCGAGGCGGCCGGCCGGCTGCACACCGCGCACGGCCAACGGCAGGGGCAGCAGGGAATGCACGCCTTCGTGGTGCGTCGGGCTGGTGGAGCACTCAAAGCCCTCGGGCTTATTAAGCAGCACGTAGACGTGTTCGCGGTATTCCCACGGCTCACCGTCAAGCGTGAATTGCAGGCCCAGCGGGTCTACGGATTCACGGGGATCGTCGTGCACCACGCCGTCGATGGCGAAAGCGCCGGTCTGAATGAGCTTGCGGCACATCTTGCGGCTGCCGAAACCCTGCGATTGCAGTAAGCGATCTAACTCGATGATGCGTTCTCCGTCAGGCCTTGTGAGTTCAGGCCGCTATTGTAGCGGCCCGGGCTCAGCAGCCCTATAGCCTCAGTGCCTGACGGTCACATACCGGCTGGCTCGGCCGCACGTGTGCGTTGCGCCCCGTTGAGCCGTTCACTCGTCCTGGGTTGCGCCGCTGAAGCGCCGGTAGATGAGGCGTGCGGCCCAGTCGAGCAGGAATCCAAGAACGCCGATGACGAGAATGACGGCGGTCAGTTCCGAGTACGCGAGACGGTCACGCGTGTCGAGGATCAGATAGCCCAGTCCTGCATTCACGCCAAGCATTTCCGCCGGCACTAGTACGATCCAGAGAATACCGATGGCGAGCCGCACGCCGGTCAGCACGTGGGCGGCAATACCGGGCACATAGACGTGCCAGAGCATTTCCCAGCGTGTGGCGGCAAGGCTCTCGCCCAGTTGTACCCATCGGCGGTCGATATGGGTCACGCCCGCCGCCGTGCTCATGACCAGAGGCCACAGCGCCGCAAACGCGAGTAGGAAGTACACCGCCGGGTCGCCAACACCAAGCGACATCACCGCAATTGGCATCCATGACAATGGCGAGATCATGCGAAGGAACTGCAGCGACGGTGTGAGCGCCTTGTCCAGCCAGCGGAGGCGTCCGATCAGAAACCCCAGGGGAACGCCGAGGACGATGGCCCAAGCCAATCCGACGGCAATGCGTCGCAGACTGGCCAGAACGTGCAGACCCAATTGTTCGTCGCGGATCAGGTCGGGCAGGGCGCTCAGGGCGGCCGCCGGCGAAAATTGCGCGGCGAGCGATCCGGGCGTGGTGAAGACTGCGATGCCGAGCCACCAGATTGCGACGATACCGGCCAGCCCCGCGATTCCGAGCCATGCCTGACGGCCGGATCGTCTGCCCGGCAGGTTCACCGACGTGTCGCGGGTTGCCGTGGGGGGCGTGGGTGCCGCGCTCATGGTCTCGGCAACACGATCGGACGCGAGATCAGACAACGATCACCTCCTGACGCGTGAAGCCATCAGGCAGGCCGAACGTTTTCATGCCGCCCACTGCCGCGATGCTCTTTTTGACGAACCGGTCGTCGACGAGGTCGCGCGCGACAAATGCCGGATCGAGTTTTGCGAGAAACTGCGCATTGCCTTCAACTTGCGTCTTCTGCATATGGCGAACGAGGGCTTCGGTGTAGCTCGGATAAGGGTAAGGCTGAAAGTCGATACGCTTCTCGTGCCATTCGGCGTGAACGATCGCCCTGTCAGCGAGATAGCGGCCTTGCTCCGACGCGGCTGGCGCCAGTACGCGCTGCAAGATCTGGAACGGATGCGGTGTGTAGCGATTCTCGCCTTCCTTCGACAGCAGACGTGCCGCGTCTTCCGGATGGGCGCGCGTCCAGGCCTGTGCTTTGACAATGGCGTCGACCACCTTTTGCGACCACTCCGGACGCGACGTCAGGTCACGCTCGTGCATCGTCACCACGCAGCAGGCATGGTTCTTCCAAACGTCGCCGGTGAAGCGCAGCACCTTGCCGACCTTCAGGTTTTCGGCGGCGGCGTTGAACGGCTCGGCCACAATGTAGCCCGCGATCTGCCGGGCGGCGAGCGCTGGTGGCATGTCAGACGGCGCCATGACGATCAGGTTGACCTCGTTGGCCGCAGGTGCCCCGGACTTCTTGAGGACCGGCGTGAGACCGTTGGCGGCAAGCAAACCTTGCAGCACCACATTGTGAATCGAATACCAGAACGGCACGGCCACCGTCTTGCCACCGAGGTCGCTGACCTTGTTAATGTCGTTCGTCACGGTAATGGCGCTGCCGTTGACGTGATTCCACGCCACCACCTTGGCTTGCGCCTGACTGCCGTAACGTGCCCACACCGTCATTGGCGAGAGCAAGTGCACGACGTTGACCTGTCCCGAGAGGAAAGCTTCGATCAATTGCGCCCAACTGCGCAACAGTGTCGGTTTTTCCGCCTTGATGCCCGCTTGCTCGAAGTAGCCGTTGTTGTGAGCGACCAGCAGTGGCGTGGCGTCCGTAATCGGCAGATAGCCGATGCGCAACGGTGCGTCCGGTTCGGTGGCGGCGCGGGCGGCGGCTGAGGCCAGCAACGGTGCTGCACCGGCTACGGTCATCATCGAAGCGAGTTTGAGCCATTCGCGGCGGGAAATTTGGCACATGGTCTGAGAATCCCCGAAATTTGGACGGTGTGGTCTATTGTGTTTGGCGCGTCGTTGCATCGCGCGACATTGCGTGTTGCAACGCTTGCAGTATTTCAATACGCAATGTGCCCAACGCTTGTACCTGAGCTTCACGCGGGGAGGGCAGGTCGACCCGCCATTGGGCCAACGTTCGGCCCTGATTGCCGAGTAGCACGATGCGATCGGAGACAAGCAGTGCTTCGTCAATGTCATGTGTGACGAGGACCGTGGCGGCGCCTGTATCTCGAACCACGGTGACAAGCAGGCGTTGCATGTCGGCGCGCGTGATCTCGTCGAGTGCGCCGAAGGGTTCGTCGAGCAGCAAGGCACGGGGTTGACGTGCGAGACAGCGAGCCAGTGCCACTCGCTGGGCCATGCCACCCGAGAGCTGACGGGGATGCAAATGATGGGCATGCGAAAGGCCCACTTCGGCCAGCGCCGCATCGATTCGCGCGCGTCGTGTCTCGCGAGACAGTACCGGTTGCCTTGCAAACGTCAGCCCGAACGCAACGTTGCGTTCAACGGATAGCCAGGGCAGCAGGCATGGGTCCTGAAAAGCCAGCGCCACATCGGGCCGAGGGCCGGAAAGTGTCGCGCCTTCGACATCGACGGTGCCATTGCTCGGGGGCAGCAAACCCGCGGCAATGCGCAGCAAGGTCGATTTGCCCGAACCGCTGGGACCAAGAACTGACACAAGTTCGCCCGGCGCGACCGAAAGGTCAACGGCTCGCAGGATCGCCCTGTCACCGTAAGACAAACCGACGTTGCGTAGCGACAAGAACGGCGAGGCGCGCGAGTGATCCTCGCGCGCAGAGGCGATGAACGTGTCGGTGTGCGAGCGTTGCGCCGCCGCGGGTTGGGTCATGAAACCGTTCCGGTCCTCAGTTGTTGCGCGCGTTGGGCCGCGAGCTGGTTCTTCAATTGCACGAGGCTTGGCGTGACGATGGGAACAAAGGCGGCCTCGCGCTGACGTCTTGCCACACCCGACAGGCCACGCAGATAGCCACGCCCGCCGCCGGTCTGAACTTCCAATGTGGCGGCGTTGTGAACAACACCCGCCAGCGCAATGCGCAATTCGAACAAGCGCGCAGGTGTCTCGACAAACTCGCCTTGCGCGACACCTGCCTTCAGTCGGGTGCGGAGTGTAGCAAGCTGCTCTGTCAGCGCCGTGGCCTCATCGGCGACGGCGGCGCGCGCGCCCGGACCACTTTCGTTCGTGCCGGCCAGACTGCGCCGGGCAAGGCCCACCGACATGCCGCATTGCAGCCCGAGGAATGCCGGGCGTACGCGTACCAGCCATGCCGGTGCGTTGTCGGTAATGCGGTCGTCGTCCGTCAGCGGCGTGTCTGCCATTTGCAACGCGGCCGTATTGGTACCGCGCAGGCCGATCAGGTCAAGATCGTCGCTGCGCGTAACTCCCGGCGCATCGTGGGCGATCGCGAAGATCGACGGCGGGCCGCCGGCATCGTGATCGGCCGCCGCTGCGGCGACGAATCCCTGCTTGCGCAGGTTGGTTATCCATGGCAACCCGCCGGTTACCCGCCACGCCGGCTTGCCGAGCGCACCATGCGTGTCCGGCACGTTCGCCGCGCGAATTTGCAGTGGTTCGATGGCCGAAAGGTACTTCATGGCGTTCGACAGTCCCGTCGCTCCGGCCAGTTCCCCCGACAGCAGCGCCGGCAGGAGACGCTCGCGCAGCCCACGATTCGGGCTCTGCAACAGGTACTCGATGAACGTGCGTTGTCCCCACAAAACGAAGGCTGCCGCAAACGAGTGTTCGGCAACGTCGGCGACACTGTCGATCGCCTCGCCAATCGTGCCGCCATCCCCGCCCAGCTCGGCCGGCACGCCAATGCGCAGCAGGCCCGCTGCCGCCAGTTGCGGTACGACGTCGCCGCAGAGCGTGGCGTCGGTGTCGAGTGTCTCGGCATTGGCTTCGAGCCAGGCCGCGAGCGCCGGAGCGCTTGCGGCGAGCCCGTGCAGACCGGCGTGCGTGCTCATGCGGCTTGTTCCTTGGGCTCCCAGCGGTATGCCGCCAGTTGCGGATTCAGTTCGTTTTGCGAAAGATTATTCGCGAAGTTGCACAGCGTGGCCAGTGATACGCCGAGCACCACCTCGAGGGCTGCGGCATTGTCGAACCCGGCCGATTTGAATGCGGCGAGTTCGGCGTCCGATACGGCGCCACGCGTAGCGATCACGGCGCGCGTGAATACGGCCACAGCGTCGAGCTTGGCGTCGGACAGTTGGCGTTGGTCGCGAATCTCATTCACGAGCGCCTCGGGCAGTTGTGCCTTCTTCAGGGCAACGGCGGTATGGCCGGCCACGCAGAAGCCGCAGCCGTGAATACCCGCCGCCGTGATCTGCACGACTTCCCGCTCGGCGAGCGTCAGACTGGCGCGGCCGTTGATGGCCCCCACGGTCAGGTAGGTCTCCAACGCGGTCGGGGCGTTGGCAAGCGATGCCACCAGATTTGGCAGAAAACCATTTGCGGCAAGCGATTTCTCCAGAAACGGACGGCTCGCCTCCGGGGCGGTCTCAAGGGTATGCAATGGCAGTCGGCTCATATCGGGCTCCTCACAGTCGAGCTTCCATTGTGCGTAAGCCCGGTCGAATGCTCAATGCGCGCCCGTCTGGAAATTCTGCGGATTTGTCTCAGCTTGTCACGGTGTTGTCTCAGTGGGCCCCATGCCGTCACCGTATGCGTACGGCGAAGCGTCCGCAGATCGGAGGTGACGGCGCCGGGTCAATGCAACGGGTAGGGCGAATACGGTGCGGCCGTTGCGTGGGCCGCGCGTGCCGGGGCGGTGTCCGGTGCCGCATGGTGGGTCGCCTGGCGCCGCCATGCGCCGGGCTGAATTCCGGTCACGCGTTTGAAGGCTTGCGAAAAGGCCGATTCCGATTGATAGCCCACTTGCTCCGCCGCGTCGGGCAACGAGACACCGGCGCGCAACAATGCCGCCGCCGTCTTCATTCGGACCAAAGTGACGAACTGCGCAGGCGGCTGGCCGCCGATCTCGGCGAATTGCTTGCAGAAGCGTGCTCGTGACATATGGACGAACTCGGCCATCGCATCCGTCGTCCAGCGCTCGCCCGGTGACTCAATGATCGCTGCGGCCAGGCGCCCGAAAGCGTCGCGCCGCATCAGTCGCCACATGCCCGGTGCAACGTCTTCGGCATGCACGGCTTCACGCAACGCATAGTAGAAGAGAAGATCTGTGAGACGCGCCAGTAGAGGGGAAGGGGCCTCGCCCGGTCGACGCGCCTCTGCCTGGATCAGCGCAAAGACTTGCGTCATGCCTTCGACGCGACCGCTGGCACGACGCGCCACGATCGGGTTCGGCAGCATGCCGAGTACCAGGGCGTCGAGATCGGTGCGGAACTCGAAGAACCCGCAGGCCAGAGAGACAGACGAGGAGTCGGTCGCGTGAGCGCGCGGCTGCGGCGGCAACGGGGCCATCTTGCCGGTGCGCGCCGACATGTCGGATGGAGGTGCAGCGTTTGGCGACAAGCAGTGCGGTACATCGGATAGCAGGAAAACGGCATCGCCTGCGCTCAGCGCGATCGTTCGCGCCGCCTGCCCACCCTCGGCGCCCAGATGCAAATAACAACCACCGTCCAGCACGACGTGGAAACTCGCTCGCTGATGGCCCGCCGTCGACGCCTGATATACGCCGCAATACTCGCCCACATGAAATAGGGTGCTCTTTAATTCGAGCCCGGCCAGCAGCCAATCGGCGACCCGATCCGGATGGCCCGGGTGACTTGGATCGCCCGGATTCTCTTGCCGCTTTGCCTCAATTCGCCCGCTTTGCGTCTCGTCCCGCATCCCAGCCTGCCCGTATGTGCCATGCCCTCGGCAAAGCAACCATCCTCCCCATGCACATGAAAGTGGGCAACTATTTTTTCGTTGGATGCTTATTACGAGGGCTGGTTTGGGGCCGGGGAGGGGCGATAGCGGGGGGCGTTTTCAACCGAACTCTCGATCAGGCCGGTACCGATGCGCGCACCGGCTTCCCTGAGGCACCTATCGCGCGGAGAGGGCTTGGTCGCGTTGCGCGACGCCGGCATCGCTTGCGAGCGATGCCCTTCGAGCCCGCGCAACGGGCTTAAGCGCGTTGCTTGTCGGCCACATATGAAAAAAGCCGATGATCCAGGAGATCATCGGCTTTTTGTATTTTGTTGGTGCCCAGAAGAGGACTCGAACCTCCACGGTGTTACCCGCTAGTACCTGAAACTAGTGCGTCTACCAATTCCGCCATCTGGGCCCCGTCAGCTCGCTTACTGCTTGCTCGCTGCGAAGAAACAAGATTATGCCGAGAGGGGAATGGGCTGTCAACAGGTTTGCGCCGGAAATTCAAAAAACTTTAACCATCCGCCCAGTTGCCTCCTCACCGCCCTCTCAAGGCGCTTCACCCGCTATGCCGCTCGCCCCATATGCTCCGATCGAATCATGTCGATCAGGTGGCGCAGCCCCGGCAGCGTCTGACGCCGGCTCGGGTAATACATCGACAAGGGCGGGCCATCCACGGCCCAATCCATCAATACCGCCTCCAATGTGCCATTCGACAATTCCGCCGACACATTGCGCTCCAATACGTAACCCAACCCCAAACCACCCACCGCTGCGGCAATCACGCCGTCGCTCTCGTTAATGCTCAGCGCGCCTGGCACGTCCAGCTCCACCGCCGTCGACCCATTACCCAATTCCCACTTGTACAGCGTGTTGTCCCCCAGTCGCATCCGGATGCAATTGTGCGACATCAAATCCTGTGGCACCTTCGGCCGTCCATGCCGTGCAAAGTACGCGGGGGCCCCCACCACGATCCACTTCAGCGCCGGCGTCAGCGGTGTCGCAATCATGTCGCCCGGCACCGTGTCGCCGTACCGCATCCCGGCATCAAACCCCTCCGCCACAATGTCCAGCATCCGGTCATCCACCGTCACATCCAGTTCAATATCCGGATACGACGCCACAAATCGGGGCAAGATCGGGTCGAGCAGCAATCGTGCGGCATCGCGGGGCACGTTCAGACGCAATCGTCCCGCAGGCGACGCGCGATAGCGATCCAACGCCCCAATTGCCGATGCAATTTGCTCAAGGCCCTGTTCCAGTTCCTTCGCCAGGGCCGCCCCCGCTGCTGTCGGCGACACAGAGCGACTCGTGCGGTTCAGTAACTTCACGCCCAGACGCGCTTCAAGATTGCGCATCGCATGACTCAAGGCTGAGGTCGTCACGCCCAACTCTGTGGCGGCTTCCCGGAAACTCTGCCGACGGCAGATGGTGACAAAAACGTTCAAATCGGCAAGCTCGCCGCGAGTGAAGGCAGGCATGTAATTCCCAACAAGTATCAAGCAACAAAAACCAAAAACACCCGACAAGCCCAACGTATTAAGTGTCCGTTGAACAATTTTCAATTTTTTATGAGCTAAATTTTACCGATTTCCTTTTGATTCTGAAGAGGCGTCATGAGCGACGTGACGGAAACGCTACACATTCTCACTATCGATCAGCCGGTGAGCCGTATCGGGCTCGGGACCTGAGCCATCGGCGGTGCAATGTGGGGCAGCTCGGACAATGCCCAATCCATCGCTACGATTCGCTGCGCCGTTGAGCGCGGTATCTATTTGATCGACACCGCGCCGGTGTATGGGTTTGGTCACTCGGACGCGGTGGTGGGGCGCGCACTGGAAGGGCTGCGCGAGGCCGGTAAGATTCGCACCATCGGGGTGAGCAACTTTTCACCCGAACAGATGGACACGTTCCGGCGTGCCGCGTCGCTCGCTATGGTGCAGCCGCCGTACAACATCTTCGAGCGCGCCATCGAACGCGACGTGCTGCGATACGCCAAACGTGAAAAGCTGGTTGTGCTCGCGTACGGCGCGCTATGTCGTGGGTTGCTCTCGGGACGCATGACCGGGAACGCGACGTTCGATGGCGACGATCTGCGCAAGTCCGATCCGAAGTTTCAGCCGCCCCGGTTCGGCCAGTACCGCGCTACCGTGAGCGCGCTAAAGGCGCTTGCGTAAAATCGTCACGGTCAATCGGTGCTCGCACTCGCCATTCGCGGGGTGCTCGATCGGGGCCGGACGGTGGCGCTTGGGGGGGGGCAGAACAATTGAACAGCGTACACGATGCCTTCGGACGGAAACTCTCGTCGCAAGATCTCGCCGATATCGACGCCATTTTGACGAAGTAAGTGACATCACCTGTCGCTCCGGAATTCATGGCGCCGCCGTTGCGTGATTGGAGCGGGGAAGATGAGAAGCGCTGAGGCGTGGGGCGGGCGTAGCTGGCGATTGGTTTTTCTGCGTTTGCCGTCAATCGACTCGCTCGCTCATTCGCGCTGTGCTGCATTGAGCCGGTCGATGGAGGTATTGCTGTGTCGCAAGAGGGGAGTCCCGGCAGAGATTCGGACTCCGACCTATCTGCACGGGTTTGCCGCCGCTTAGCTTGGTATCGACGGGCATCTGGAAATGCGCCCGGGGTTCCGGGGCAGGGGCATGAAAAAAGCCGATGATCCAGGAGATCATCGGCTTTTTGTATTTTGTTGGTGCCCAGAAGAGGACTCGAACCTCCACGGTGTTACCCGCTAGTACCTGAAACTAGTGCGTCTACCAATTCCGCCATCTGGGCCCCGTCAGCTCGCTACTGCTTGCTCGCTGCGAAGAAGTGAGATTATGCGGATATCATGCGGGAGTGTCAACACTTGTGCGGAAAAAATTTTCTTTTCCTTCACACTCTCCCAACCCCGCGCTCAAATTCCGCACAGGTGGAAGTTTTCGCGAGGTTTGCCGTATGATTGTCCCTAACTGTGCGATGCCGCTATCCGCGCTACGCACACCCCCCACGGACCGTCGGGCGCATGGTGCGCCACTCGGCCGGACTCAACCGGCACAGTAACGCTACCGACCTTTGAGCAAATATCCCTATCCGATTCCGAGCCGCGAAGAAATCCTCGGTGTCCTGCGCACCGCCGATTCCGCGCTGTCCGCCAACGATATCGCCGAAGCCCTGGCCATCAAAAAGCAGGAACGCGAAGGCTTCTTCAAACGCCTCGCCGCGATGGAACGCGATGACCAGATTCGGCTCGACCGCCGCGGCTACTATCAACTGACCCACCCCTCGAACTTCATCGCCGGCCGTGTTATCGGCCACCGCGACGGCTATGGCTTCGCCGTGCGGGAGGACGATGGCGACGACCTCTTCCTCCCCAACGAGGAAATGAAGAAGGTCATGCATAACGATCGAGTCCTTTTGCGCATCGCCGGCTATGATCGCCGCGGTCGCCCGGAAGGGCACATCGTCGAAGTGGTCAGCCGTGCCAATACCCACGTTATCGGTCGCCTCCTCAATGAGAACGGCGTGATGGTCGTCGCCCCGGAAGACAAGCGCATCGGCCACGACATCCTCATCCCGCCCCGCGCCCAAGGCAAGGCCAAGGTGGGACAAGTCGTCTCCGTCGAACTCACCGATTACCCCAGTCGCTACAGCCAGCCGATCGGCCGCGTCTCGGAAGTTCTCGGCGATATCGACGACCCCGGCATGGAAATCGAAATCGCCGTGCGCAAGTATGGCGTCCCTCACCAGTTTTCCGCCGAAGCTCTCGCCGCCGCTGGCGCACTCCCCGACGAGGTTCGCGCCCCCGACCTGCGACATCGCATCGATCTGCGCGATGTCCCGCTCGTCACTATCGATGGGGAAGACGCCCGCGACTTCGACGATGCAGTCTATTGCGAGCCCGCCAAAATCGGCCGCACCAACGGCTTCCGCCTTATCGTCGCCATTGCCGATGTGTCGCATTACGTCACCCCCGGTGGCCCGCTCGACGCCGACGCACTGACACGCAGCACCTCTGTCTACTTCCCGCGACGCGTCATTCCGATGCTCCCGGAAAAGCTCTCGAACGGTCTGTGCTCGCTCAACCCCGACGTGGATCGCTGTGTACTCGTGTGCGACGCCCTCGTTGCGCCGAACGGCGAGGTGAAGGCATATCAGTTCTATCAGGCCGTCATCCATTCGGCCGCACGCCTGACGTACACGGAAGTTGCCGCAGTCCTCGGTAATACCAAGGGGGCCGAAGCGCAGCGACGCGCCGCATTGCTGCCGCACCTGCAAAACCTGTACGACCTTTACAAGGTGCTGGCCAAGGCCCGCAAGTCGCGCGGTGCCATCGAGTTCGATTCGACCGAGACCTACATCGTCTGCAACGCGCAAGGCAAGATCGAACAGATTCTGCCGCGCACGCGCAACGACGCTCACCGCCTCATCGAAGAATGCATGCTCACGGCCAACGTGTGCGCTGCCGACTTCCTCAAGCGTCACAAACAGGCCGGTCTGTACCGTATTCACGCCGGCCCGTCGGGCGAGCGCCTCCAGGTGCTGCGCACGTTTCTCAAAACCCTCGGGCTTTCGCTCGGCGGGGGAGACGAACCTGCGACGTCCGATTACTCGGAACTGATGACGCAGATCGAGTCGCGTCCCGACGCCCCCATGCTCCAGACCATGCTTCTGCGCTCCATGCAGCAGGCGGTCTACAGCCCGGACAACATCGGTCACTTCGGTCTCGCCTATCCGGCTTATACGCACTTCACCAGCCCGATTCGCCGCTACCCGGACTTACTCACCCACCGTGCCATCAGGGCGATCCTTGCCGGCAAGAAGTACGAGCCGGAGATTCCGGCGGGTGTCGAGCTGACGACCGGTCTGTCGCCTCACGCGCGCAAGCTGCAAAAAGACGACGACGCGGCCAAGGCCAGGAAATCCGCCAGTGCGAAGAAACGCGATGCCATCTGGGACGAACTTGGCCTGCATTGCTCGGCGAACGAGCGCCGCGCCGACGAAGCCTCGCGCGACGTGGAAGCGTGGCTCAAGTGCTACTTCATGCGCGACAAGCTGGGCGAAGAATATGGCGGCACGGTCAGCGCCGTGACCTCGTTCGGTATCTTCGTGCAACTCGACGATCTCTTCATCGAGGGCTTGGTGCACGTTACAGAACTGGGCAGCGATTACTTCCAGTTCGACGAAGCGCGTCACGAACTGCGCGGCGAACGGACCGGTATTCGGTATCGCCTTACCGACCGCGTTCGTGTGCAGGTGAGCCGTGTAGATCTTGACGCCCGCAAAATCGACTTCCGCCTCGTGCGCGAGCCGAACGCCCGCACGCTCGCCAAGACCTCAGGTCGTGTGGAGCGCGGTGGTGCGCCGGTGCCGGCACCGGCTGCCGGTACGCCCGGTCTGGCGGGATCGGCAAGCGCCGGCCCGACCATCCGTCAACTGCCCAAGGGCGGTGCATTGCTCAATGGGGTGCAGCCAGCCCCGATCGGTAAGCGGCCTGCCAAGCCGAAGCCTGCGAAGGCGAAAGACGCGCGTGCCGAGCGTGGCGCGGCGCCGCCGATCAAGCGCACGGGCGGCGGCGGGAAAGCGCCTGCGAAGCGTCCGGGCGGTCCGGCGAAAAAGCAGCGCCGTTGATGGGCGCCTCGCGTTGCGGCCGGTATCCTGCGATATCGATACGCGGCGCATGGGCGGCCCAATGGGCGGTTTGCAGTAAGATGGGCGCCTTGTGCCGGTAGCGACCGGCATCTGATGCCCGCGATGGATTGCGGCGGCGGTGGCCCATGCGGGCTCCGCCGCCGTCGTGCTTTGTACGGCGACAGTTGCGAGCGGCCGTACGGGCACACGCTATTTTGAGGATGTGAAATGAGTCAATTGAAAATGCTGTTCGGCTTTCACGCCGTGACTGCGCGTCTGCGCCACGACGCGGGCAGCGTCGAAGAAATCTACTACGACCCGAGCCGTCGCGACCGTCGCATGACCGACTTCCTGAAACACGTCGAGTCGGTCAAGGGCGCGCCGGGCGTTAAGATCAAGGTCATTCAGGCCGACGGCAAGCGTCTCGACGGCATGGCCGGTTCGTCGCGTCACCAGGGGGTTGTCGCTCGGGCTCAGGAAGTGTCGCTGGCGCTCAATCTTGACGAACTGCTCGACGGCATTTCGGGGCCGCCGCTGCTGTTGGTACTCGACGGTGTGACCGATCCGCATAACCTCGGTGCGTGTCTGCGCGTTGCAGACGGGGCGGGGGCGCACGCTGTGATTGCACCAAAGGACCGCGCCGTCGGCCTGAACGCGACCGCTGCCAAAGTCGCCAGCGGGGCTGCCGAAACCGTGCCGTACATCATGGTGACGAACCTCTCGCGCACCTTGCGCGAATTGCAGGAGCGCGGCATCTGGGTCGTTGGCACGTCCGACGATGCGCCTGCCGACATTTACGGCACCAAGCTCACCGGCCCGATGGCAATTGTCATGGGGGCGGAAGGCGAAGGCATGCGTCGACTCGTGCGCGAGACCTGCGACGAGTTGATGAGCATTCCGATGGCTGGCGGCTGCGAAAGCCTGAACGTCTCGGTGGCGAGCGCGGTTTGCCTGTATGAAGCGGTGCGCCAGCGTGCCGTGGCAGCCAAGGGCGCCAAATAACGTCTGAGAAAGCGCCGGGAAAGGCCAAGTGAAAGCCACTGCCCGGCGTGCGATCGCCGGGCGTCTTGCGTGACTGGTTTGCGGACCTTTGCGCGATACTCGCCGCCGGTTGCTTATCGGGCGGCTTCGATCAGCCCTTCAAGTTTGACGGCGTCGGCGGCGAAGGCGCGAATGCCTTCGGCGAGTTTTTCCGTGGCCATTGCATCGTCGTTGAGTGCGAAGCGGAACGACGGTTCATCCGTTCTCACGCGATCGATGGTTGCGGCGCGGGCATCTTTCGGGTCGAGTTTGCGCGGCACGTCGCCCTGCGTCGTGCGGAGTTGTTCGAGTAGCGCGGGGCTGATCGTCAGCAGATCGCAGCCTGCGAGTGCCAGAATTTGTCCAGTCGAGCGGAAGCTCGCGCCCATGACTTCCGTGTCGTAGCCAAAATGCTTGTAGTAGCGGTAAATGGTGGCGACCGAGCGCACGCCCGGGTCATTTACGCCGGCATTGTCCGCTTCGACCCAGTTCGTGCCTGCCGACTTCTTGTACCAGTCGTAGATCCGGCCGACGAACGGTGAAATCAGCCGCGCGCCTGCTTCGGCACAAGCAGCCGCTTGTACCAGCGAGAAGAGCAGCGTCATATTGCAGCGAATCTTGTCGCGCTCGAGAATCTCGGCGGCGCGAATCCCTTCCCACGTCGATGCAATCTTGATCAGCACGCGATCGCGCTCGATGCCTTGCGCCTCGTACATTGCGATGAGCTTGCGTGCACGGGCGACGGTGCCTGCCGTATCGAACGACAGTCGGGCGTCGACTTCCGTGGACACACGGCCCGGGACGATATCGAGAATCTCGCGGCCAAAAGCAATCAACAGGCGGTCGATGATTTCGTCGGTGGATTCGGCGCGGTGTTCGCTGACCACGCGCGTAAGAATTGGACGATAGGCGTCCTTCTGAACGGCGCCGAGGATCAGCGACGGATTGGTCGTGGCGTCTTGTGGCTTATAGGCATCCATCGCCTGAAAGTCGCCGGTGTCGGCTACGACGATGGTATGGCGTTTGAGCTGATCAAGCTGATTCATGAGAGCGCCCCTGCGAAAAATGCATTGCGTGACGTGAAGTCCGGGATGCGTCCCGGCGATGAAAAACGGCGCGGCACGCCCGACTCCGGTAAACTTCCGACTTTACCAAACTTTGCTGGAAATCCCCATGACCCAAGACGAACTCAAGCGCCTGGTCGGCCAGGCAGCCGCCGACTATGTGAACCAACACGTGCCCGAAGGCAGCGTGATCGGCGTGGGCACGGGGTCCACGGCAAACTGCTTTATCGATGCGCTCGCAGCCCACAAGGACCGCTACCGCGGCGCCGTTTCCAGTTCCGAAGCCAGCACCGAGCGTCTGCGCAAGCATGGCATTGAAGTCTTCGACCTCAATCAGATCGAAAGCCTGCCGGTCTACGTTGACGGTGCCGACGAGATCAACGCCCTTGGTCACATGATCAAGGGGGGCGGTGGGGCGCTTACGCGCGAGAAGATCGTTGCATCGGTGGCAAAGGAATTTGTCTGCGTTGTCGACGCCTCGAAAGAGGTCGCGGTGCTTGGCGTATTTCCGCTGCCGGTTGAAGTCATTCCGATGGCGCAGGCGAGTGTGGCTCGCGCGCTGGCGGCACTTGGCGGCAAGCCGCAGGCGCGCGTGCGTGCCGATGGCAGTCCGTACGTGACCGATAACGGCTGTGCGATTCTCGACGTTCATGGCTTGCAGATACTGGACCCGGTGGCCTTCGAAGCACAAGTCAACCAGATTCCCGGCGTTGTGACCGTGGGGCTTTTCGCACAACGCGGCGCGGATATCACGCTGATGGGTACGCCGGAAGGTGTGCGTACCATCGACTACAAAAACTGATTCCGGGAGGGCAGGATGGCTGGATCGCGTCGTCTTCCCGAAACCTGGTTCCGCCGAGGCTTGTGGCTGATCGCCGTGTTATTCGCGGTGTTTCTGATTGGTCTTGGCGGGCTTGTCGTTGACAAACTGCCGGGGGTTGCCCCGGCGCCCACACTCGATTCGTTCGTTGACCGTGTGCAGGCCGAGCGTGCCGACGCGTCCATCAAGCAGGCGCAGACGCAGTTGGAAGACATCGATGGGCAGATAGAGACGGCGCGTTTGCAGCTCAAGGCGCGCAGCACTGCATATCGCAATGCTCGGGAGTCGTTCAACGATTGGGTGGCGACACG
Organism: Pandoraea apista; assembly: GCF_001465595.2. Lineage (NCBI taxonomy): Bacteria > Pseudomonadati > Pseudomonadota > Betaproteobacteria > Burkholderiales > Burkholderiaceae > Pandoraea > Pandoraea apista. Next base: position 2,526,853 of record NZ_CP013481.2, read on the forward strand.
AACGGCGACGGCGCAGGCCAGTCAGGATGCGGAGCTTATTTCGCGCACCCGTGCGCTGGACACGCTGAAGTCCGCAGAGCGCGATGCCCAGACGCAAGTTGACACGCTAGAGGCGAAGCAGTTGGAGGCCCAGCGTGCGGTACAGACGGCGCGCAACGCGCGTGACGCGTTGAATACAGCGGCGGGTGAGCAGTTGGCTGCGATTCAGCGTTCGCAGGACCTGAAGGTTTTCGGCATTCGATTGGCGTTAACGTTGCCGTTGTTGGCGGTAGCGGGCTGGCTCTTTGTGCGGCAACGCAAGAGTACGTGGTGGCCGTTCGTGTGGGGTTTCGTATTCTTTGCGTTGTTTGCGTTCTTCGTGGAGTTAGTGCCGTATCTGCCGGACTATGGTGGCTATGTCCGGTATCTGGTTGGCATTGTGTTAACGGTGCTGATTGGTCGTTATGCGATCGTATCGTTGCAGAAGTACTTGGCGAGGCAGAAGGCGGAAGAGCAGTTGCCGGACGAGGAGCGTCGCAAGACGTTGTCGTACGATCTGGCGCAGGCGAGGCTGGCGAAGTCGGTGTGTCCGGGGTGTGAGCGTCCGGTGAAGCTGGACGACCCTGAGCGCGACTTCTGCGTACACTGCGGCATCTGTTTGTTTGATCGATGCGGTACGTGTACGACGCGAAAGAATGCGTTTGCGCATTTCTGTCATCGCTGCGGTGCGCGTTCGATGGGAACTGGTACAGAGGGCCCTGCGATCAAAGCGACCTGAAAACAGCATCAGTAAAAAGAAAAGAAAAAAGCACACGGGGCGATCCGTGTGCTTTTTTTTGCGTCTGGCCAAAATGTGGAGACGGTTCGGCGCTCCTTTCTGCAGCGAGTTGGGGTTATGTCTGAGAGGCGGAAAGGGGCGCTGGACCGTCTGGAGGGCGGTGTCAGGCGGTGAAGAAAATCACTCGGAAGGCGGAGGCACGTAGCCTTGAGCGACATCGGCCCCGTCACCGAAGAAATACTTTTCGGTTTGTTTCACGAGATATTGACGGGCACGAGGATCGGCCATATTGAGGCGATTTTCGTTGATCAGCATCGTTTGTTGCTTGAGCCATCCGGCCCAGGCTTCTTTCGAGACGCTTTCCCAGAGGCGTTTGCCGAGTTCGCCGGGCATGGGGGGGAAATCGAGACCTTCGGCTTCTTTACCGAGCTTGATGCATTGAACCATGCGTGCCATGGGGGAACTCCTTCGTAATCGTCGTGTGGCGTGAGAGGGGGGCCGTGCGCTGGCGGACGTCTACCGGGGTAAGACGGGCGCATCGGGTGGATGCGCAGCGGCCGATGTTTGGATATGGGGGCAGGGGAGCCAGACACAAGGGAGGAAATCCTTGGGGAGGCCCACAGCCTGCCGGTCCGTGGTTAAAGTTTTTTGATGAGTACCAGCGAGCGGCGTTGCCAGTTGTAGAGGCGGCGGCGATCGGCGGGAAGGTCATCGACCCCGGCTTTGACGAAGCCGCGCTTGAGGAACCAGTGTTCGGTGCGGGTGGTGAGCACGAACAGGCGTTCCAGGCCGCGGGCGCGGGCGCGTTGCTCGATGTGTTTGAGCAGGCGTTCGCCGTCTCCCGAACCTTGGGCTTCCGGATCGACTGTCAGGCAGGCCATCTCGCCGATGCGCTCGGTGGGATAGGGGTAGAGTGCTGCACAGCCGAAGAGGCGTCCATCGTGCTCGATGACCGAGAAGTGGTCGATGTCACGTTCCAGTTGGTGGCGTCCGCGTCGTACCAGCGTGCCATCCGATTCCAGAGGTTCGATGAGTTGCAGAATACCGCCGACGTCGTCGATCGTGGCTTCGCGCAGGCTTTCCAGGTTCTCGTACGAGATCATGGTGCCCACGCCATCGTGTGAGAACAGTTCGAGCAGCATGCTGCCGTCGAGTGCGAAGGGCACGATGTGCGCGCGGCCCACGCCTGCGCGGCAGGCGCGCGTGGCGTATTTCAGGTAAAAGGCCGAGTCGCGGTCGAGCGAGCCTTGCGACTGTAGGCGCTGGGCATCTTCGAGCGTCAGTTCACGCTGCAACTCGTTGTATTCGTTGAGAACGCCGGGTGTCTCGGTGATGAAGATCAGCTTATCGGCACGCAACGCGATGGCGGCCGACGAGGCCACATCTTCCATCGTCAGGTTGAACGACTGGCCCGTGGGCGAGAAGCCCAGCGGCGAGAGCAGTACGATCTTGCCGTTCGCGAGCGACAGGCGGATCGATTCGGCGTCCACCTTGCGCACCACGCCCGTGTGCTGGAAGTCCACGCCGTCGACGATGCCGACCGGACGACCGGTGACGAAGTTGCCCGACACCACGCTGATGCGCGCGTTGCCCATTGGCGTGTTCGGCAGCCCCTGGCTGATCGACGCTTCGATGTCCAGACGCAGCTCGCCCGCCGCTTCCTTCACTGCTTCGAGTGCGGCCGCGTCGGTAATGCGCATCTGCTGGGCGAAATGCGATTCGATATGTCGCAGGCGCATCTGCTCTTCGACCTGGGGTCGTGAGCCGTGCACCAGCACAATGTGCATGCCCATGGCACACAGCAGCGCAACGTCCTGAATCAGCGAGTCGAGCCCGCCGGCGGCGACAAGCTCGCCACCGAAAGCGACCACAAAGGTCTTGTCGCGAAACGCGTGGATATAAGGGGCGACCGATCGCAGCCAGTCCACGAACTGGGCTTGGTGGGCGGTCTCTTCGTCTTGTAGGGCGGGGTCGGGTTCGGTCAGCATGAGTGTACGTGCGCAAACATGCGCAGATTATATAATGCGCGCCCATGGCAAGTGATGAACGAAATCGACAATCTCCGCCCCCGAAGCCGAAAGTGATGGCGCCGGGGCACACGCGTGCCCAATCCACGGCCACTGCGTCAACCCAGAAGGCTGCCAAAGGCGCCTCCCAACCGTCGGGCGCAGGCAATGCCCGTGGCCGGACCCCTGCGGGCGCACGTCGCCTAACGGCTGCCGAGCGCGATGCACGCGACGCCGAACGCCTGGCCGCCCGGCAGGCCACCGCCAATCGCGTTCCTGAAATCCAATTCCCTGAAGCGCTGCCCGTCTCCGGCCGGCGCGAGGAGATTGCGCGCGCCATTGCCGGCCACCAGGTCGTGATCGTGAGTGGCGAGACCGGGTCGGGCAAGACCACCCAGCTTCCCAAAATATGTCTGGCCCTCGGGCGCGGACTCGGTGCCGGCGGCACCGGCCTCATCGGCCATACCCAACCGCGCCGGATTGCGGCGTCGGCCACCGCGCGCCGCATTGCCGACGAACTGAATACGCCGCTGGGCGAGATCGTCGGCTTCAAAGTGCGGTTCAACGACACCCTGTCGAATGGCGCGTCTGTCAAATTGATGACCGACGGGATTCTGCTTGCCGAGACGCAGACCGATCCGCTGTTGCGCGCGTACGACACCATCATCATCGACGAGGCGCACGAGCGCAGTCTGAACATCGACTTCCTGCTTGGCTACCTCAAGCAACTGCTGCCGCGCCGCCCGGACCTGAAGGTCATCATCACTTCGGCCACCATCGATGCAGACCGCTTCGCCCGCCATTTCGGCACTGGCGAGGGCGACGATCTGCGCCCGGCGCCCGTTATCGAGGTGAGCGGCCGCCTGTACCCGGTGGAGGTGCGTTACCGGCCGATTCAGGACGACGCGCGCATCGCCAACGCCGAAGGGCGCGACGGCAGCCGCGCAAGCGCCCGGGATCGCGAGCGCGACCTGATGGACGGCATTGTCGACGCGGTGGACGAACTCTGCCGCGAAGGCTCGGGCGACGTGCTCGTGTTCCTGCCCGGCGAGCGCGAAATTCGCGAAGCCGCCGAGGCGTTGCGTAAGCATCACCCGCCGCACACCGAAATCCTGCCGCTCTTCGCGCGACTCTCGGCGACCGATCAGGAGCGCGTGTTCAAGCCGTCCAACGCGCGGCGTATCGTGCTGGCGACGAACGTGGCGGAAACCTCGCTCACCGTGCCGGGTATCCGCTATGTGGTCGACGCCGGCACGGCGCGCGTCAAACGGTACTCGTACCGCAACAAAGTCGAGCAACTGCAAATCGAATCGATCTCGCAAGCGGCCGCCAATCAGCGGGCAGGGCGTTGCGGCCGTGTGGCCGACGGCGTGTGTATTCGTCTGTATGACGAGACCGACTTTCAGTCGCGAGCGCGTTTCACCGACCCGGAAATCCTGCGCTCGTCGCTCGCGGCCGTCATTCTGCGCATGCAGTCGCTTCGCCTCGCGAAGGTCGAGGAATTCCCGTTTATCGAACCGCCGCCCGGGCGCGCCATTGCCGACGGCTACCAACTGCTCAACGAGCTGGGCGCCGTCGACGACACCAATCAGCTCACGCCGCTCGGGCGTGAACTGGCGCGTCTGCCGCTCGACCCTCGCGTGGGGCGCATGATTCTCGCCGCGCGCGACCACCAGTCGCTGCGGGAAGTCCTCATCATCGCAAGCGCGCTCGCCGTGCAAGACCCGCGCGACCGGCCCATCGAGGCGCAGGACGCCGCCGACAACGCGCATCGCAAGTTCGCCGACGAGAAATCCGAATTCCTCTCGTGGCTCAAGATATGGCAGTGGTTCGAAGAGGCGATTGCCCACAAGAAGTCGAACCGACTGCTGGCGCAGGCATGCCGCGAGAACTTCCTCTCGCAGTTGCGCCTGCGTGAGTGGCGCGACGTTCACAGCCAACTGCTCACCGTTGTGAGAGAGCAGGGCTGGCGTCTCAACGAATCCGAAGCGACCTACGAGCAACTGCATCTGGCGCTCCTCGCCGGCCTGCTGGGCAATATCGGCTGCAAGGCCGAGGACGATCCGCATTTCCTCGGTGCACACGGTATCAAGTTCCATATCTGGCCGGGGTCCTCGCTTGTGAAGAAAGCCGGCCGATGGGTGATGGCTGGCGAACTCGTCGAAACAAGCCGCCTCTATGCGCGGTGCATCGCACGTATCGAGCCCGAGTGGATCGAACGCGTCGGCAAGCACCTCGTGAAGACTTCGCTTTCCGACGCGCATTGGGAGAAAAAGGCCGCGCAAGTCACCGCCTACGAACGCGGCACGCTCTACGGTCTGACGATCTACGCGCGTCGGCGCATGAATTTCGGCCCGCGCGATCCGCGCCGCGCCCGTGAAATCTTCCTGCGCAGCGCGCTCGTGGAAGGCGAATGGGAAACGAAGCTGCCGTTCTTCGCGCACAACCGCAAGCTGATTGCCGATATCGAGCAACTTGAGCACAAATCGCGACGTCAGGACGTACTCGTCGACGACGAACTGATCTACGCGTTCTACGACGCCAACGTGCCCGAAGACCTCTACGACGGCACGAGCTTCGAGCATTGGTATCGAGAGACGGCCAAGGGCACGCCGAAGCTGCTCTACCTCGTGCGCGACGACCTGATGCGCCACGAAGCGGCCGGCGTCACGACGGATCTGTTCCCGAAGAAGACGACCATCGCCGGCATAGAAATGGCGCTCACGTACCACTTCGAGCCGGGTTCGCCGCGCGACGGGGTAACGCTCGCCGTGCCGCTCTACGCGCTCAATCAGGTCGATGCCCGCCGCTGCGAGTGGCTGGTGCCGGGCATGCTCAAGGAAAAAGCGCATCTGCTCATGAAGTCACTGCCACAGAAGCTGCGGCGTCACTTCGTGCCGTTGCCGGAATATGCGGCAGGCTTCCTCGACCGGGCGACATTCGGACAGGGTGCGCTGCTCGATGCCCTCATGGCCGATGCCCGGGAGTTGACCGGCGTCATGCTCAAGTCGAGCGACTTCAAGCTCGAAATGCTCCCGGCGCACTTGTCGATGAACTTCAAGGTGATCGACGAGCACGGGCGGCAACTTGGCATGGGGCGCAATCTTGCGCAACTGCGCGCCGAACTCGGCCAGCAAGCGCAGCGCACATTCCAGCAGATCGCGGCGAAGAGCGGCGCGACGCCCACCGGCGGCACCACCGTGGATTCGCAGGCGCGAGGGGACGTGGCACCGTCGTCGCAGGCGGTAGCAACCTCAGGTCGTGGTGAGGGCAAAGCCGGGGTCAAAGGCGCGGGCAAGGTGGCGCCAGCCTCGGGGGCTGCCGTCGAGCCAGGCCGTTATGACAACCTCACGACGTGGAGCTTCGGCGAACTGCCCGAAATGCTCGAAATCCGGCGCGGCGGTCAGACACTGTTCGGTTACCCGGCGCTGGTGGACCGCGGCGATCATTGCGATCTGGAGGTGTTCGACGATCCGGATGAGGCGCAACGTCAGCATCGCGCGGGCCTGCGGCGGCTCTTCGCGATCCAGTTGCGCGAGCAGGTGAAGTATCTGGAGAAGAACATTCCCGGCTTGCAGCAGATGGCGATGCAGTACATGAATCTGGGCACGCAGGAGGAACTGCGTGAGCAGATCGTGGATCTGGCGCTTGAGCGTGCGTGCCTCCAGTTACCGTGGCCTAGTGACAATGCGTCGTTCGTCGCGCGTAAGGACGAGGGGCGCGGACGTCTCACCCTGCTCGCACAGGAGATCGCGCGTCTGGCCGGGCAGATACTCACCGAGTACGCCGCGTTACAAAAAAAGCTGGCACAAGCCAAGCCGTTTGCACAAGCGTATGCCGATCTGACGGCGCAATTGCAGCGCTTGGTCGGCAAGCGATTCCTGATCGACACGCCGTATGCGCAATTGGCGCACTTCCCGCGCTATCTGAAGGCCATGACCGGGCGCATCGACAAGCTCAAGGCCGACCCGGCGCGTGACGCACGCGCCATGAGCGAACTCGGACCGCTGCTGCAGAACTGGCAGCGTGCCACGTCGCAACGCCGCGATCATGGCGACGCGCGCCTCGAAGAGTTCCGCTGGTTGCTCGAAGAACTGCGCGTCTCGCTGTTCGCGCAGGAGTTGCGCACGCCCATGCCGGTGTCGGTCAAGCGTTTGCACAAGGTCTGGGAAGCGTTGCAGCGCTGATACGACCGGAACCGGCAGCTCGCCGGGCGAGTGTCGCGTGGGAAGCCTCTGCCCGATATGACGTCCGGCGTCTGCTTCGGGCGCCACTTTTTGCAGGCAATCGCGCCGGCGGTTTGCGTTACATCAGGAAGTGTCCGAATAGCGTTTCGCCAGATCAAAAAAGGTGCGCTGCGGGCGCGCTGGCGGGGTGTTCCCGGCCTACAATAGCGAGGCTTTTTCGAGGCGTCGTGTCCGCGTGCTTCGCGACGGCTTCAGTCATCTGATTCAGTCACTTTTCTGCCCATTTTTCTCCCGAGAGACTCTGTAATGCGCAAACTTCTGATCGCTGCCGGTCTGGCGGCTTCCTTGGGGCTGGCAGCGCTCGCCGGGCCGGCCGGAGCGGCTGCGCCGGTACCCGAGAATGTCGTGGTTGTGCTTAATTCGGCCGACGCCAGCGTCAGCCTGATCGACAAGGCGACGCAGAAGGTCATTCAGACGTTCCCGGTCGGCAAGGAGCCGCACCACCTGATGGCCACGCCCGACAATCAGTCGCTCATTGTGGCGAATTCGGTCGGCAATAATCTCGTCTTCCTCGATCCGAAGTCGGGGCAGATTCAGCGCAAGATCGAGAACATCGAAGACCCGTACCAGATCGGCTTCTCGCCGGACAAGAAGTGGTTCGTGGCCAACGCGCTGCGTCTGGATCGGGTGGACGTGTACCGTTTCGACGGCAAGAACCTGAGCGTGGCGCAGCGTATTCCGCTCAAAAAAATGCCGAGCCATCTGGTGTTCACGCAGGACAGCAAACTCGTGTTCGTCTCGTTGCAGGAGTCGAACGAGATCGCCGCCATCGATCTGGCGACCCAGAAGGTGCTCTGGAAGCTGAAGGTGGGCGACAGCCCGGCCGGCGTGTGGCTTACGCCGGGCGATAAGTACCTGCTCGTGGGCATGACGGGGGCGGACTACGCCGCCGTGGTCGATTGGCGCAATCAGAAGGTCATCAAGACAATTCCGACCGGCAAGGGCGCGCACAACTTCCGCTCGCTCGCCGACGGCAAACATGTGCTGATTTCGAACCGCGTGTCGAGCACGATCAGTATCATCGATCAGGATGCCCTCACGAATGTGGGCAACATTACCGGATTGCTCCCGGGACCGGACGACATGGAGCTTTCGGCCGACCGAAAGACGCTGTGGGTGACGTTCCGTTGGGCGCGGAAGGTGGGCATCATCGACATGACGCAGCGCAAGCTGATCAATACCATTCCGGTCGGGCGTTCGCCGCACGGGATCTATTTCTACGACCGCGCACCGGTGCTGTAACATCGAACTATCGCCATCCAGGCCCTATTGACCGGGCGTCTTCCGGACGCCCGGCCCCGCTACATGTTCGATTCGCTGGTCGACGGTTTCTCTACCGCCTTTCCGGCGGTGCAGACCGAGATCTACACCCGCATCACGCAGCCGGTGTTTTTTGCCACCGGACTGATATCGTTTGCCGCCAACGGCATTCGCGACCCACTCCCGCCACAGGCGGGCCGTCTGGCCGACGATGGCGAGGGCTTCCGGGCCCGGCAATGGTTCGGCTTGCGGCGTCTGTGGGCGAGCGTGCCGGCACGCCGCCCCGGCGCTTCTGACTCCGCCTCTCGTACCGACGGCACCGGCCGTACCAAATCTGCATGAACGATATTCTTCGCGCGCTTGGCCGCGCGCTCGTGAGCCTGTTGCATCCGCGCATGCTGTGGCTTACCGCAATGCCCTTCATCGTCTCCGGCCTGATCTGGGGCGCTGTGATCTGGTTTGGCTGGGAGCCATTTACCGATTTCCTGCGCGTCTGGCTCGAACAGTGGCAGTTCACTCAGTGGATCTATCGCTTTTTCGGCTTTTTCGGCGTGGACAGCGTTCGCATGGCGCTAGCTCCCTTCATTCTGGTGGCGCTCCTTGTGCCGCTGATCGTCGTCACCGCGCTGTTGCTGATTGCGGGGTGGTCGATGCCGGCGGTGCTGCGGCACCTCTCACGCCGCCACTTCATTCATCTGGAAGCGCGGCAGGGCGGCTCGTTCTGGGGCAGTCTGGGGCAGTCGCTCGGCGCCACCGTGGTCTTTCTCGTTGCGGCACTCGTGACGCTGCCGCTGTGGCTCGTGCCGCCGTTCTTCGCCATCGTGCCGCCGTTGTTGTGGGGCTGGCTGACGTATCGCGTGATGACCTACGATGCGCTCGCGTTTCACGCGAGCCCCGAGGAACGCCGCCGGATCATACGAGAGCGTCGCTTGCCGCTGCTGGTGATCGGCGTGGCCACTGGGTTGCTCGGTTCGCTGCCCACGCTGCTGTGGGTCTCGTCCGTCATCATGATCGTGCTGTTCCCGGTGATTGCGTTGCTGGCGATCTGGCTCTATGTCGTGATCTTCGTCTTTTCGGCGTTGTGGTTCGCGCACTACTGTCTGCGCGCGTTGTCGCGCTTGCGCCTGGAAGAGGCCACACGGCATGAGCCGACGCTCGGCGCAACAGTGCTGCCCGACACGGGCACGCTGTCGCCCGAGAGCGAAGACTTGCCGCCAGCCTTGTCGCCGCCGTCACCTCCCGCGCCGCCGCCGGGGCAGGGGCCGTCAAACGGTTCGCCGTGAAAGTGGCACAATCGCTCCACAGCGCGGCTGCCGCCGGGCGGTGCTGCGCGTTCCCCCAAGGCTCTGACGACATAACAAAGGAAGCATCATGGCGGTAGGCATCATCATCATTGGCGACGAGATCCTCTCGGGACGTCGTCAGGACAAGCATCTCCCCAAGATCATCGAGTTGCTCACCGAGCGCGGCATGCAGTTGGATTGGGCCGAATATGTGGGCGACGATCCGGCGCGCATCACGGCAACGCTGCGCCGCACGTTCGCCAGCGACGATATCGTTTTCGTGACCGGCGGCATTGGTGCGACCCCCGACGATCACACGCGACAGTGCGCGGCAGCGGCGCTGAATGTGCCACTCGTGCTGACACCGGAAGCCGAGGCGCTCATCATGGAGCGTATTGCGGATACCAGTCCCGACGGCCGCGCCGACATGAGCCAGCCGGACAACCGGCATCGTCTCAAGATGGGGGAGTTTCCGGTCGGCGCACGCGTACTGCCGAATCCGTACAACAAGATTCCCGGCTTCTCTGTCGAACAGCATCACTTTATGCCCGGTTTCCCGGTCATGGCCTGGCCGATGATGGCGTGGGTGCTCGACACGGACTACGCGGCGTTGCACCACATGACGAAACACGCCGAGCGATCGGTGCTCGTCTTCGGGCTTGCCGAGTCGACGCTGACACCGCTCATGGAAGCCATCGAGGCGGAGTACCACGGCGTGAAGGTGTTCAGTCTGCCAAGCGTGGGCGACCCGCAGCGCGGGGAGGTCTATGCGCGCCGTCACATCGATCTGGGTGTGAAGGGCGACGACCCTTCGCTGGTCGGCGCAGCATTCGAGCGCCTGGTCGCCGGCGTGAACGCGCTGGGCGGCGAGATCATTCATCCGGCGGAAGCCGTTGCGCTGCCGGAGGGCGTGCGGCCGTCGGTGAAGTAGGACATGTCGGGGCGGTTGAGAGGCGCTCCGATGCAATAGAAAACGGCGCTTGCCCTGTTACCGGGCAAGCGCCGTTTTTCTTTGGCGGAATTCGGCGGCAGCGGGTGAGGCGGGGGCCTCGTGCCGGTCAGAATCCGGCGAGCACGAGCTTGCCGATGGTGCGTCCGCCTTCAAGCTGCGCGTGGGCGCGGCGCAAGTTCACCGCGTTGATCGGGCCGATGACCTCGCCGAGCGTCGTGCGCAGCGTGCCTGCGTCAACGAGCCGTGCAACTTCGGTGAGCAGCTTGTGCTGCGCAATCATGTCGGGTGTCTCGTACATGGCGCGCGTGAACATGAATTCCCAGACGAAGGTAGCGCTCTTGCTTTTGAGCAGGCCGACTTCGAGCGGTTTTGCATTCTCGACTATCGAGCAGATCTTGCCTTGCGGTGCAACTGCTTCGGCCATGGCCGGGAAGTGGGCGTCGGTGTCGTTCAGGCACAGCACGAAATCCACCTGTGGTATGCCAACTGCCTTCAGTTGCGCGGGAATGTCCTGATAGTGATCGATGACGTGTTGGGCGCCGAGCTGACGGCACCAATCCGCCGATTCCGGACGCGACGCGCTTGCCACGATGGTCAGCTTTGCAAGACGTCGTGCGAGCTGAATGGCGATGGAGCCCACACCGCCGGCACCGCCGACGATCAGGATCGATTTGCCTTCGTCGCCGCCGTCGGGCGCGATGCCGAGCCGGTCGAAGAGAGCTTCCCAGGCGGTGATGGTGGTGAGCGGCAGGGCGGCGGCACTCACGAAATCGAGCGATGCGGGCATGTGGCCGACAATGCGTTCGTCAACGAGATGGAACTCGCTGTTCGCGCCCGGACGGGTGATGCTGCCCGCGTAGTAGACCGGATCGCCGACCTTGAACAGCGTGACGTCCGGGCCGACAGCGGCGACAGTGCCTGCGGCATCCCAGCCGAGTACGCGCGGCGTGTCTTCAACTTTGTCTTTCGGCGCGCGGACTTTGGTGTCGACGGGGTTCACCGAAATCGCTTCGACCTTGACCAGCAGGTCGCGTCCGGCCGGGCTCGGCGTGGGCAGCTCGATGTCTTCGAGCGATTTCGGGTCGTCAATGGGCAGGTAACGGGTCAATCCGATGGCTTTCATCTGCTTTCTCCTGGAGTTGCGGTGCGCCGTCTGTGGCGATTCCACGACGCACACTGTGCGATGTCGAGAGACTACGCCTGGTCGATTGCTTTGATAATCCGCATAATGCGGAAAAGATTTTTTGGAAAATCCGTTAAATGGCATTGGACCTCGATACGGTGGCGTTGTTCGTACGTGTGGCGGCGCTTGAGAATGTTTCGGCGGCGGGGCGCGAGCGAGGCTTGTCACCCGCGACCGCGAGCTCGCGGCTGGTGCAGTTGGAGGCGGCGCTCGGCACGCGTCTTCTGCACCGCACGACCCGGCGTGTCGCACTAACGCAGGAGGGCGAAGTCTTCCTGGTTCAGGCGCATGCGTTGCTCGCCGCGGAGGCTCAGGCGCTGGCGAGCGTCGGACAGGGACAAGCGGCGCCGCAAGGGCGTTTGCGGGTGTCGTGCTCGTCGTCGTTCGGCCGCCAGCACATCTCGCCCGCGTTACCCGAGTTCCTTGAGCGTTATCGGGGTATTTCGCTCGATTTCCGGCTGACGGATCGCGTCGTCGACCTGATCGAGGAGGGCGTGGATCTGGCGATTCGTGTGGGGGCGTTGCGTGATTCGACACTCGTGGCCCGCAAGCTCGCAACAAATCGGCGTACGTTATGCGCGTCGCCGGCGTATCTCGCGGCGCGGGGTACTCCCAGGCATCCGGGCGATCTTGCGCAGCACGATTGCCTGATTCTCGGCGAGCAGCGTGATTGGCGGTTCGTCACGCCGGGCGGCACGTTGAATGTGCGCGTGGGCGGCCGTCTCGCGTCGGATAACGGCGAGGTGCTGCGCGACGCCGTGCTCGCAGGGCTCGGTATTGCGCTCAAGTCGACGTGGGACGTTGGCGCGCACTTGCGGCGCGGCGAACTGGTGCCGGTGTTGTCGGCGTATCCGTTGGCAGATGAGGTGGCGATCTGGGCCGTGTACCCGAGCCGGGTGTTCGTGCCGCCGAAGACCCATGCGCTGATCGAGTTTCTGCAAACGCGCTTCGGGCCGACACCGTATTGGGATGTGCCCGAGGCGATCGACGAGCCGTCGGCGCCTGCCGCGTCACCGTGAAGTGACGTGACCGCGCATTAGTGCAGGCGATGGCTGCGGGGCTGCTGGGTGCTGGGTTCCTCGTGGCCAATAGCCGGGCTGGCGTGATGCAGCACGAGCCGCCAGCCGTCGGCTTCCTTCAGGTACACGTTGGTCGCGAGCACGAAGGCGTAGCGCGCCTCGGGGTGCGCTTCGACCCGAATCTGTTCCAGCACGTTATGAACGGCGCACAGGGGATTGCGCGCGACTTGAAGATGGCTCACGGTCAACTGTACGCCGCCGTTCGCGAGTATCTGGCGCCAACTCGTGCGAACGGCCGCCGGGCCGACATGCCTCGGTCCGGAGGGGTGAATGCAGACGATCTCCTCGTCTTCCGACCAGACATCCATCAGCGCATCGGTGTCGCCGGCGCGCAGCGCTTCGTAATAAGCGTGCTCGGCGTCTTCCGGACTCAGGAAAATGGCAGCGGGCATACGGCAGCCTCCGTCGGGTGGATGCGCCGGGTAGCGGGTGTGCTACCCGGCGAACGCGCCGATTATGGAGGGTTTGCCCGGGCTTGTCGAACGTGTGGGCGCCGGGGTATCTCCGGCGAGCCGTCGCCCCGACGGCGGCAGCGACGATGCGCGATTCTTGATCTGGCGCAAGGCAATGCCGGCACGGTGCCGGTAGCTTATCGGTAACGCGGGAAAGCGTAAGCGAGAGAAGGGAGTTTGAGCGCGCAGGGGCGCGGGGACGCTCAGGCGTCCCCGGTAGCAGGGCTCAGCAGGGGGCGCCAGCGAGTTCGCGCAGCGCGATGCCGTCGACGATCTTGACGTGACGCTGCCGAATTTCGATCAGGCCATTCTGGGCGAAGCGCGAGAACAGCCGGCTGACGGTTTCGAGCTTGAGACCGAGGAAACTGCCGATTTCTTCGCGGCTCATGCGCAGCACGAACTCGTTGGCTGCATAGCCGCGTGCGGCCAGTCGCTCGGAAAGGTTGATCAGGAAGACGGCCAGACGCTCTTCGGCGCGCATTGTGCCAAGCGCGAGCAGTTGCTGGTGCTCGTTACGGATTTCCTGGCTCATCAGCCGGTGAAGCTGGCGTTGCAGCGAAGGCACCTGACGCGACAGCGTCTCGAGTTCGCCGAAGCGGGCAATGCACAACTCGCTGTCTTCGAGGGCGATGGCGGTGCTGGGGTGATGGTTGTCGGCCACGGCGTCCAGGCCGATCAACTCGCCCTGAAGGTGGAAGCCAACGACCTGTTCGCGGCCGTCGGGCGCGGTGACGCAGCTCTTGAGAGAGCCGAAACGAATGCCGTAGACGGCGTTCAGATCATCGTTGGCGTGATAAAGCACTTCGCCTTTCTTGAGGCGACGGCGCTCGCTCACGAGTGCGTCCAGTCGTTCCAGCTCGGGTTCCGGAATGCCGACGGGCAGACAGAACTGCCCCAGCGAACACGTGGAACAACGGGGCTGAGCGATGGGAATGCGACCGATCTCGGTGGTCATGTAGGCCCCTGAAGTTATTGCGAGAGTTTATCATGGGGCGTCGACCTATCGTTTTCCCTGCCGAGACGTCCGGATTTAGACGGCGCTTTACGGGCGTCGGTGTTTCAGTAATAATTGCGCACATACCGGACGTCCGTCTTGCCGTAGCATCGGCCTGGGCGTTTCCCGGCAGGTCGTTCGAAGCATCCAGGTCGCGCCGCCGTCACTACGACCGAACACAAACGGGCGCGCGCTTATGCGAAGCGGGTTACGACCGCTTCTCGTGTTCCAAGCATCCATTTATTCCTGATACCGGGTCGCCATGCCCCCGGTTTGCTTAGTCGCACATGAATACCCAAGAGGCGAAACTCGTCCTCGAGACCGCGTTGATTTGCGCGCAGGAGCCGCTCAAGGTCGGCGATCTGCGCAAGCTCTTCAATGACGCCGTGTCTGGTGACACGGTGCGCGCGCTGCTCGAGGAAATCCGCGTGCAATGGGATGGCCGAGGTGTGGAATTGGTGGCTTTGGCCACCGGCTGGCGTTTCCAGAGCCGTCCGCGCATGCGTGAATACCTTGATCGCCTCAATCCGGAGAAGCCGCCGAAGTATTCGCGCGCCGTGATGGAGACGCTGGCGATCATTGCATACCGTCAACCGGTTACACGGGGCGACATCGAAGAGATTCGCGGCGTGACGGTCAACACGCAGATCATTAAGCAGCTCGAAGATCGTGGCTGGATTGAGGTGATCGGTCATCGCGACGTGCCGGGACGCCCCGGCCTGTATGCCACGACCAAGGAATTCCTCGACGATCTGGGGTTGCGTGCGCTCGACGCGTTGCCGCCGCTGGAAGATCCGGCGGCGCAGGCGCAGATCGATCTGCTCGCACAGCAGAACATCGAATTTGGCGAGCGTGCCGAGGGTGAGTCGAGCGACGAGGTAACGTCGGGCGACGCGCCGGTGGCCGATGCCGACGCGTTAGCACGTCTTGCGCAAACCCGTGCCGACGACTTGCCGCTGGCGCAAGGATTGCCGGAAGATCAACGTCCGCTGACAGCGTCAGAGGATGGGTTGACGGAAGACGCGTTGCTCGACGCTGTGATCGCGGAAGGCGAAGGTTTGCCGGAGGTGTCACACGAGGCGGTGGCGCAGCAGGCGTCGGGCGAAAATACGTCGGACGTCGCGGAACTCGCAGACATTGCACACGTCAGTGAGCAGGGCGATGCGGCGCATGGCGGCGAAGTGCTCGATGACGCGAAGGCGGTATTCGACGCCGAATTGTTGGAAAACGACATTTCCGGTTTGTCGGGTGCGATCGCGCAGGACGAGGAATATTCTGAAGAATCAGAGTCTGCGATGTTGGTCGGTGACGATCGGCCGCAAGATGCGCAGGACGTAGCGACGCAGGCGGCAGATCCCGCCGCGTCGGGCGCGCAGGAGGTTTCCCCGCACGCTGTCGACTCGGCAGCGAACGAAGCCGCTGCCGGGCAGCCCATGCCCGGTGCGATGGATGACGACGAGAACGACGGGGACGACAAGAATCTCGTCACTGGTACCTGAAGGCACCGGCGCCTGGCGCCGGGAACGCCCGTAGGGCCGTTAGCGATAAGAACGAAGTCGCGGCAAACCTTTGTCGCGCATTCATGGTGCGAACACGGATCAGGGCAGCCATTTACGCCCGCCCACGACGATCCCGTTTTCCAATGAGGTTGTGTTGAAACAAAACGAAGAATCCCAGGACCTGCACGCACGCGATGCCGGTGCCGAAGCACGCGCGCCGGAAGGCGAGGGCGGCGATGACAAGGCGTCGCGCCGCGGTTTGCGCCGTGGCCCGCGTAGTCTGATTGCCCGCCGTCGTGCGGCTCAGCAAGCCAAGCGCGAAGGCGAGGACGGCGGCGCAGGCGAGTCCGCCTCGCCGGAAGCCGCGTATGGCGCACCGTCCGACGACGCACCGCAAGGCGCTGCATCGGGCGCCGAGGGCGCACCATCGGCCGCTCAGGGGCGCGCACGCAATGGCGCCCGCAAGCCGCGTGGCGGCAAGCGTGACGGTGCCTCGCAGGCGTCGCAGCCGACTCAGGCTGGCGGCGGTGGCGCCAACGGCGCTGCCCCGGGCGGCAGGGCGCCGCAAGGGGCCAAGGGCCGTGGTCGCAAGGGGGCGCCCGGTGCAGGCGGTGCCCGAGGCAATGCTGGCGGCAAGGGCGACGACGATCTGTTCTCGTTCGTGACGTCGGGTGGCTTCGACAGCGAAGAGTCCGATGGCGACGCCAAGGCTGCGGCCAAGCGCGGTCGCCGTCCGGCTGACCGCCGCGTGCTTTCTCCTGACGATGAAGCGCCGAAGCTGCACAAGGTGCTCGCCGAAGCCGGCATGGGTTCGCGTCGCGAGATGGAAGAACTGATTCTCGCCGGGCGCGTGTCTGTTAACGCAGAGCCTGCCCACATCGGCCAGCGCATTCTGCCGACCGATCAGGTTCGTATCAACGGCAAGCTCGTCAAGCGTCGTATCACGAGCAAGCCGCCCCGCGTGCTCCTGTATCACAAGCCGTCGGGCGAAATCGTCAGCCATGCCGATCCGGAAGGCCGCGCGTCGGTGTTCGACCGTCTGCCGCCGATGAAGACCGCCAAGTGGCTCGCCGTGGGGCGTTTGGACTTCAATACGGAAGGCCTGCTGATCCTCACGACATCGGGCGACCTGGCAAACCGGTTCATGCATCCGCGTTACGAAATCGAGCGTGAATACGCTGTGCGTACCGTGGGGCAACTGAGCGAAGCGTCTCGCCAGCAACTGCTGCACGGCATCAAGCTCGATGACGGCGAGGCCAATTTCCTGCGCCTGAAAGATGGTGGAGGCGAGGGCTCGAATCATTGGTATCACGTGGCTCTGGCCGAAGGCCGGAACCGCGAAGTGCGTCGTATGTTCGATGCTGCGGGCCTGATGGTGAGCCGTCTGATTCGTACGCGTTACGGCCCGTTGACGCTCCCGCGCGGGCTCAAGCGCGGTCGTTACGAAGAGCTGGATGACGCTCAGGTGCGTTCGCTGTTCGCGGCCGTCGGCATGAAGATGCCGGGCGCGAGTTCGGAAGACAAGCCCAGAGGAGCGCGTGGTGGCAAGGCCGGCGCACCGAAAGAGCCGCGTCGCCAGCCTGATCCGATGCAGACCGCTCTGGGCGTGTTTAGCCGTGAGCCGGGGCAGTCGCGTCGTCCCCCTCGTGCCAATCCGCTGACGGCATTTGTCGGTCCGAGCGGTGGCTATCCGGGGCAAACGCCTTCGCCGCGTGGCGAAGGGCGCCGTTTCGGTGGCGGTAACGCCGGGGGTGGCGGAGGTTTCGGTGGTCAGCCACGCGGCGGTAACGGTAATGGCAACGGAAACGGCAATCGCAGCCGGGGCGGCAACCGGGCAGGTGGCGGCGGTGGTGGCGGTAACAGCGCTGGTGGTAACCACGGCAACCGTGGCAATCGTGGCGGAAACCGTTCGCGCTAAGGTTGGGGCGGACGTCTGGAATGGGCGGCGGCGAGCGATCGCCGCTTCCCCCGTTTTGCGGTGCAGCAACGTTGCATTGATGCCCGTCAGGCGGGCTTTGAGGGCGTCAAGCGTTGCAAATCGGCCCAAAACCATATAAAATCAGGGAATAAGCTGGTTTGCGTGCCACGCGATCTGTTGCGGCGCGCACCTCATGCGCAATGAGGCTGTAAGAAATGGGCGTTTCGCCCATTTTTTTTTGCCGCGAGCGTTTTACGCGCGGCCGATGCCGCCGCGTCGGGGAGTGGGTGTGCCAACACAGGTACACCGGCCCGGACGGTCGAGGCAGGTATCGTGCGACGCTCCATGCGGGGCGCGCAGACATGTCGGGCGCTGCTAATGCGCGCGAGTTTTTCTAGGGTGAGCAAAGTTGCAATTGCCAGAACTGATCGAGACCACGGTCGAAGGCCTGGGTTACGAGCTGGTCGATCTTGAACGCGCCGGCGGTGGTTTGCTGCGCGTCTACATCGATAAGCCGGACGGCATCACGATCGATGACTGCGAGACGGTAAGCCGTCAGCTCTCGCACGTCCTGATGGTCGAGAACGTCAATTACGACCGACTCGAAATATCGTCGCCGGGGCTGGATCGTCCGCTGCGCAAGCTGCGTGACTTCGAGCGTTTTGCCGGTGCGGAAGTGAGTCTTACGTTGCGTGTGCCGCTTGAAGGCCGCAAGCAGTTCCGCGGCATCCTGCAGGCGCCGCAAGGCGAAAATTTGAGCCTGGAGTTCGAAGGCAAGGGCGGCCCGGCGCTGCTCGATTTCACCCTCGCGGATATTGACCGTGCGCGCCTTGTGCCGCAGATTGATTTTAGGAGTCGCAAACGATGAGTCGCGAAGTATTGCTGTTGGTCGATGCGCTCGCGCGCGAAAAGAACGTCGACAAGGATGTCGTGTTCGGCGCGCTGGAAGCAGCATTGGCTTCGGCCACAAAGAAGCGCTACACCGAAGACGTCGACATTCGCGTGCACATCGACCGCGAGTCGGGCGAGCACGAGAGCTTTCGCCGTTGGCTGGTAGTCCCGGACGAAGCGGGTCTGCAGGAGCCGGACAAGCAGATTTTGCTGTTCGAGGCCAAAGAGGAAAACCCGTCGATCGAAATCAACGAGTTCATCGAAGAGCCGGTGGAATCGCTGGAATTCGGTCGCATCGGCGCGCAAGCGGCCAAGCAAGTCATTCTGCAGCGCATTCGCGATGCCGAGCGCGAGCAAATCCTGTCGGACTTCCTCGAGCGCGGCGAAAAGATCATGACCGGCACGGTCAAGCGTCTCGACAAGGGCAACCTGATCGTCGAGTCGGGCCGTGTCGAAGCCCTGTTGCGTCGTGATCAACTGATCCCGAAAGAAAATCTGCGTATCGGCGATCGCGTTCGCGCTTACATCGTGAAGGTCGACCGTACGGCGCGCGGCCCGCAAATCGAACTCTCGCGCACGGCGCCGGAATTCCTGATCGAGCTGTTCGGCATGGAAGTGCCGGAAATCGAGCAGGGTCTGCTGGAGATCAAGTCGGCCGCCCGCGATCCGGGTGTGCGCGCCAAGATCGCCGTGGTGGCATATGACAAGCGCATCGATCCGATCGGCACCTGCGTGGGTATTCGCGGTACGCGCGTGCAAGCTGTGCGTAACGAACTGGGCGGTGAGAACGTCGATATCGTGCTGTGGTCGGAAGACCCCGCGCAATTCGTGATTGGCGCGCTGGCGCCGGCGGCGGTGCAGTCGATCGTCGTTGACGAAGAAAAGCACAGCATGGATGTCGTCGTCGACGAGAACGAACTGGCAGTGGCGATTGGTCGCAGCGGTCAGAATGTGCGTCTCGCGTCGGAACTGACCGGCTGGCAAATCAACATCATGACGCCGGATGAATCGGCCGAGAAGCAGAACGAAGAACGCGGTGCGCTGCGTACGTTGTTCATGCAGCGTCTCGATGTGGATGAGGAAGTGGCGGACATCCTGATCGAGGAAGGTTTCTCGAGCCTGGAAGAGATCGCCTACGTGCCCCTGAACGAAATGCTCGAGATCGAAGCATTCGACGAGGACACGGTGCATGAGCTGCGCAATCGTTCACGCGACGCACTGCTGACGCAGGCGATTGCCACCGAGGAAAAGGTCGAAGGTGTTGCACTCGATCTCAAGAGCCTCGACGGCATGACGCCCGAGTTGCTGGCCAAGCTGGCCGAGCATGAAATTCAGACGCGCGATGATCTGGCCGAGCTGGCTGTCGACGAACTGACCGAGATGACCGGCGTCGACGAAGAAGCTGCGAAGGCACTGATCATGAAAGCGCGAGAGCACTGGTTCCAATGATGACCTGCCCCGGCATGCATATGGAACAGTGAACTTTGAAGTTAACCGCAAGGCGCCTGGCCTTGCTTGAAGAGGTTTGAATGGCGAGCATCAA
Organism: Pandoraea apista; assembly: GCF_001465595.2. Lineage (NCBI taxonomy): Bacteria > Pseudomonadati > Pseudomonadota > Betaproteobacteria > Burkholderiales > Burkholderiaceae > Pandoraea > Pandoraea apista. The sequence continues at coordinate 2,546,917 of NZ_CP013481.2, forward strand.
CGTAGCCCAATTTGCTGCAGAACTGAAAATGCCGGCCGGCGTGTTGCTGGAGCAACTCAAAGCCGCCGGCGTAGACAAACTCAGCGCCGACGATTCGCTGACGGAAGCCGACAAGGCCCGTCTGTTGGAGCACCTGCGCCGGTCCCACGGCGCGGGTGACGGCGACAAAAAGAAGATCACTCTGACGCGTCGCCAGACCTCGGAAATCAAGCAAGCCGACGCGACCGGAAAGGCGCGCACGATTCAAGTCGAAGTGCGCAAGAAGCGCACCTTCGTCAAGCGCGACGACGTTGCGGAAGGCGCGGACAACGCGGCAGCCGCCGCCGCCGAAGACGAAGTGCTTCGTCAGCGTGAGGAAGACGCACGCCGCGAAGCGGAGCGTCTGGCGGCGGAAGCGGCCGAGCTCAAGCGTCGCCAGGAACAACTGGAGCGCGAAGAAGCCGAGCGTCGCGAGCGCGAAGAGAAGGAAGCTGCCGAGCGCCGTGCGCGCGAGGAAGCGGAGCGCGCAGCTGTCGCAGCCAAAGCGGCCGAAGAGCAGAAGGCGAAGGCCGAAGCCAAGGCTGGCGTGGAAGCCGAAAAGGTGTCGAGCGTTGACCCCGAAGCGGCCTCCAAGGCAGATGCCGAGAACGCTGAAAAGGCGGAAAAGGCCGAGCAAGCCGAGAAGGCGGCAGCGGCCAAGGCCGACGCCGAGCGCGAGCAGGCTCGCAAGGCCAGCGAGGAAGCGCGTGCGGCCGCCGAGAAGGCGAGCGCGGCTGCCGACAAGGCGCGTGCCGAGGAAGAAGCCATTCGCAAGCGTCGTGCCGCGGCGGAAGCCGAAGCGCGTGCGATTCGCGAAATGATGAATGCACCGCGTCGCGTGCTGAAGGCACCGGAGCCGGCACCTGCTGCCGCTGCTGCGCCCAAGGCCGAAGCGAAGGGCACGCTGCACAAGCCGGCCAAGCCGGAAGGTGCCGCGAGCGCCAAGCCGGCGGACAAGAAGCCGGCCGCAGCAGCGCCGGCATCGACCACGGCCGGTGCCGCAGACAAGAAGGACAAGAAGGGCGGCGCCTGGCAGAAAGATGCCGATAACCGCAACAAGCGTGGCGGCATGAAGACGCGCGGCGACGCCAGCGGTGGTTCGGACGGTTGGCGTGGCGGTGGCCGCGGCGGTCGTCGTGGCGACCGTCATTCGCAGGATGGCCAGGCATTCCAGGCACCGACCGAACCGGTCGTGCGCGACGTTCATGTGCCGGAAACCATCAGCGTTGCCGATCTCGCACACAAGATGTCGGTCAAGGCCGCGGAAGTCATCAAGTTGATGATGAAGATGGGCCAGATGGTGACCATCAATCAGGTGCTGGATCAGGAAACGGCAATGATCGTGGTGGAGGAACTTGGCCACCGCGCGATCGCTGCAAAGCTCGACGATCCGGAAACGCTGCTGGATCTGGGCAACGAAGCGAAGGAAGTCGAATCGCTCCCGCGTCCGCCGGTGGTGACCGTGATGGGTCACGTCGACCACGGCAAGACCTCGCTGCTGGATTACATCCGTCGTGCCAAGGTGGCGGCGGGCGAAGCTGGCGGTATTACGCAGCACATCGGCGCGTATCACGTCGATACGCCGCGTGGCACGGTGACGTTCCTCGATACGCCGGGTCACGAGGCCTTTACGGCCATGCGTGCTCGCGGTGCACAGGCAACGGACATCGTGATTCTGGTGGTCGCAGCAGACGACGGCGTGATGCCGCAGACGAAGGAAGCCATCGCTCACGCGAAGTCGGCCGGCGTGCCGATCGTGGTGGCGATCAACAAGATCGACAAGCCGGAAGCCAACCCGGACCGCGTGAAGCAGGAACTCGTGGCCGAAGGGGTGGTGCCGGAAGAATACGGTGGCGATTCGCCGTTCGTGCCGGTGTCGGCCAAGACGGGTACGGGTATCGACGATCTGCTCGAGAACGTGCTGTTGCAGGCCGAAGTGCTGGAACTGAAGGCGCCGGTTGACGCCCCGGCCAAGGGTATCGTGATTGAAGCCAAGCTGGACAAGGGTAAGGGTCCGGTGGCAACGATTCTGGTGCAGTCGGGTACGCTTAATCGCGGCGACATGGTGCTGGCCGGTCAGGCTTACGGGCGTGTGCGCGCCATGCTGGACGAAACCGGCAAGAGCGCGAAGGAAGCCGGCCCGTCGATCCCTGTGGAAATTCAGGGTCTGTCGGAAGTGCCGGGCGCCGGTGAAGAAGTGCTGGTGGTTCAGGACGAGCGCAAGGCGCGTGAAATCGCCTTGTTCCGTCAAGGCAAGTTCCGCGATGTGAAGCTGGCCAAGCAACAGGCCGCAAAGCTCGAGAACCTGTTGGAACAGATGACCGAAGGCGAAGTGAAGACGCTGCCGCTGATCATCAAGGCCGACGTGCAGGGTTCGCAGGAAGCGCTGGCGCAATCGCTCAACAAGCTCTCGACGCCGGAAGTGCGTGTGCAGATCGTGCACGCTGCGGTGGGCGGCATCAGCGAAAGCGACGTCAACCTGGCCACGGCTTCGAAGGCGGTCATTATCGGCTTCAACACGCGTGCGGATGCACTGGCGCGCAAGCTCGCCGAGTCGAACGGTATCGACATTCGTTACTACAACATCATCTATGACGCAGTGGATGAGGTGAAGGCGGCGATGTCGGGCATGCTGGCGCCGGAGAAGAAGGAAGTGATCACGGGTCTCATCGACGTGCGCCAGACGTTCAGCGTGCCGAAGATCGGGAAGGTCGCTGGCTGTATGGTCCTCGACGGCTTCGTCAAGCGTTCGTCGCACGTGCGTGTGTTGCGCGACAACGTGGTCATCTATACGGGCGAGCTGGATTCGCTCAAGCGTTTCAAGGATGACGTGAAGGAAGTCAAGTCCGGCTTCGAGTGTGGTCTGTCGGTGAAGAACTTCAACGACATCACGGAAGGCGACCAACTGGAAGCGTTCGAAATCACGGAAGTTGCGCGCTCGCTGTAACGCGATTTGCACAACGGATGTGGAATGGCCCACCGAACCGGGAAACCGGTGGCGTGGGCCATTGCATTATTAGCGAGTAAGTTATGGCAAAGAAACGTGGCGTTCCGGGTCGGAATCTTCGTATCAACGACCAGATCCAGCGCGATCTGTCGGAGTTGATTCAACGCGAAGTGAAGGACCCGCGTATTGGTCTGGTCACGCTGCAAAGCGTGGAGGTTACGCCGGACTATGCGCATGCGAAGGTGTTTTACACAACGCTGACCGGCGATCCGAAGGCAACCGGTGAGGCGCTCAACGAGGCAGCCGGTTATCTGCGCAATCTGCTGTTCAAGCGGCTGCACATCCACACGGTGCCGACGTTGCACTTCCACTTCGATCAGTCGATCGAGCGTGCTATCGAGATGTCGCGACTGATCGATACGGCCAACGCCACGCGCGCAAAGGAAGAGGCGGGTGAAGGCGACGCGCAGGACAGCGACAAGGAAGACGACGGCAAGTAAGCTGTCAATTGACGACGCAGTCTGCCGGGTTGGCCGATGGCGAGCCCGGTGGTCTTGCGATGTCTGAGCGCTCTTCACGCGCGCCAGGCTTCGACTCCCACAAGAATCTCTCAAGCAATCCCCGCATCATGACGGACCCGCGTTCGCAGGCACCCCGCCAAAAACTTCCCCGTTTCGCCCTCGATGGCGTGCTGCTGCTCGACAAACCGCTCGGCCTGTCGTCCAACGACGCGTTGATCAAGGCCAAGCGTCTGTTGCAGGCGTTGAAGGCCGGGCATACGGGCACGCTCGACCCGTTGGCAACCGGATTGCTGCCGCTATGCTTCGGCGAAGCAACGAAGTTCTCGCAGGATTTGCTGGAAGCCGACAAGACTTACGAGGCGCGCGTGCGTCTCGGTGAAACCACCACGACCGGCGACGCGGAAGGGGAAGTGTTGCGCTCGCGCCCTGTGACGGTGGACGAAGCGGCGATTCGCGCGGTGCTGCCACGCTTCACGGGGCCGATCTCGCAAGTGCCGCCGATGTACTCGGCGCTCAAGCGCGATGGCAAACCGTTGTACGAGTATGCGCGCGCGGGGCAGACGCTCGAGCGCGAGGCGCGAGACATCACGATCCATCGCCTTGAGATGATGGCTTGCTCGTTACCCGACACCGCGGAGTTCACCTTTCGGGTGACGTGCAGCAAAGGCACGTATGTGCGCACGCTGGCGGAAGACATTGGCGAAGCGCTGGGCTGCGGTGCGCATTTGCGGGCGTTGCGACGCACCGGCGTTGGTCCGCTCACGCTCGAAGGTGCGGTCACGTTGGAAGATCTGGCAGCGTTGGATCACGCGCAACGGGTGGCGACGCTGGCACCGGTCGATGCCTTGCTGAAAACGCTGCCAGCGGTCTGGCTCGACGAAACGCTCGCGAAGCGTTTTGCTCACGGGCAGCGCCTGCGTCTGGACGAAACACGCTGTCCTCAGCCGCTGCGCGCATGCGCCGCAGCGCACGATGCCATCGAGGTGAAGGTCTACGCCGAAGCCATTGGCGAGGCGCCGATTCGTTTGCTGGGCGTCGCGCGGCTCGACAGCGAAGCGCTGCTCACACCGCAGCGCCTGTTGAAGACGCAATGAGCGGTGATGCGGGCTGTCATGCGGGCGGTGACGCGTAGGTGCACGGGACGTGCCTGACTGCGGCCTTGCCGTCCCCCCTCTGCAATCCCCGGATCGACGCCGTCAGTTGGCGACGTTCTCGGGTTTGAGTTCGACGATGGCGTCCAGCGCTGCCTTGACGTCCATCGCGTATTTCGCCAACGCCTTTTGCTCTTCCGTCTTGGGTTCGAACGACGGCACGCTGACCGGGTGATTGCTTTCGTCCACGGCGACGAACACCATCAGGCAGTCGGTCGTTTGACGCAGTTCGCCCCACTTCGGATCGCCCGCGTGTACCGATACATGAATGTGCATGCTGGTGCGCCCCGTCGCCACGATTCGTGCGCGCAGTTCTACGAGATTACCCACCAGAATCGGACGGCGGAAGCGGATGTTGCCAACGCTGACCGTCACGCAATAGCGGCCCGACCACGTCGCTGCGCAAGCGTACGCCACTTCGTCGATCCACTTCATGAGTGACCCCCCGTGCACCTTGCCACCGAAATTGACGGCGGCCGGCTCGGCCAGAAAGCGGAAAGTGACTTCGGAGCGTTCGCTCTGATTCTGCGGGGTATTCATGATGTTTGTTTTTGCGGGCTGATGGTTCTTTCCCGGCCGCCACAGGGCCTTCTGGCTGCGGGTCGGGGGATGCGCAATGATACTGCGATTGGGCAATTTCCGCCGGAGCCCGCCTCGCCGCACGTCGGGCCTCCATCGTCAACACGTCAACACGTCAACACGTCAACACGTCAACACGTCAACACGTCAACGCAGGAAACGACCATTTTCGGTTGCCGCGGCCCGTGCGGGAAGACATCGAACAATACGGCTTCGACATTGGCCTTGCACAGCGTTATCTCCTCGGGTGACGTGCGAAGACTGGCGACCCCTTCCGCAATAAAAAAACCCCGCCAACATCAGCGGGGTTCAAGAAGTGCCCGGTAGTACAGAGCAGGGCCGGGCACTCGGGGGGAAGACTTGGTTTCAGTGAGCGCCGGCCGCAGCGTCGCCGCCACCGCCGCCCTTCATCGGGCGAGTAATCCACACCATCGCGATCATCAGCACGAAGAGCAGCGCCGAGATCCAGAAGATGTCATTGGCGCCGAGCATGGCCGACTGCTGCGTGACCAGACGGTCGATGTAACCGTTGGCCTGCGGCGTCGTCATGCCCAGTTGGTTGAGGGTCTGTACCGAGGCGTTGAACGTCGAATCGTACGGCGTCAGATGCTCCGTCAACTGCGCATGGTGCAGCGTGATCCGGTTGTCCCACATGGTGGTCGCGATCGATGTGCCCACCGCGCCGCACGTGATCCGCACGAAGTTCGACAGACCTGCTGCGGCCGGAATGCGATGTGCCGGCAACCCCGACAGAATGATGGCCGTGAGCGGGATGAAGAACATCGACATCGGCACGCCTTGCAGGAACGTCGGAATCATCAGTGTGCGCGTATCGACCAGTGTGTTGAAGTGCGAGCGCATCACGAACACCAGCGCGAACAGCAGGAACGAGACCGTTACGACCCAGCGGGCGTCGAGTTTTGGCAGCGTCTTGCCGATGATCGGCGAGAGAATGATGGCGAACAGCCCCACCGGCGCCATCACCAGACCCGCCTCCGTGGCCGTGTAACCGAGGTAGATCTGCAACCACTGAGGCAAGATCACCAGATTCCCGAAGAACAGGCCGTAGCCCACCGAAATGGCGACCACGCCGCCGGTGAAGTTGACCCGCTTGAACAGCGTCAGGTCGACCACCGGATGCTTCTCGGTGATCTCCCAGATGACGAAGAAGCAGAACGACACCAGGGCCACGAGCGCCAGCACGACAATGGTGGTCGAATTGAACCAGTCGAGTTCCTTGCCCTTATCGAGCATCACCTGTAGCGAGCCGACCCACAGCACGAGCAAGGCCAGCCCAATGGTATCGATCGGTTTGCGTTGTGTCGGTGTCTCGCGCTTTGCGTAGATCAGCCACGTGACGTAGGCGGCCGCAATGCCGACCGGAATGTTGATGTAGAAGATCCACGGCCAATGGTAGTTATCCGAGATCCAGCCGCCGAGAATCGGGCCCATCACCGGCGCAACGAGCGTTGTCATGCCCCATAGCGCGAGGGCCATCGAACTCTTCGCGGGTGGATAGCTCGAGAGCAGCAGCGATTGCGAGAGCGGGATCATCGGCCCGGCCACGGCGCCTTGCAACACGCGGGCGGCGAGCAGAATCTCGAGCGTCGGCGCCATGCCGCACAGCCACGAGGCCAGCACGAACAGCAGAATCGACGTGATGAACAGCCGTACCGCGCCGAAGCGCTCGGTGAGCCAGCCCGTGAGCGGCACCGAAATGGCGTTGGCGACGGCAAACGACGTAATCACCCATGTGCCCTGGCTCGACGAGACACCAAGGTCGCCGGAGATGGCGGGAATCGATACGTTGGCAATCGATGTGTCGAGCACGTTCATGAACGTGGCGAGCGACAACGCGATGGTGCCGAGTACCAACTGGCCCCCCGACAGGGGGCCAGGAGCGTTTTGAGTTGCCATGAGATGTCAAAGGGGGTGGGGGGCACCCCCCTCCGCTTTACAGGGGACGTGCGCGAGCCGGTTGGTTGCGCGTGTCGCTGGCGCCACCGTTGCCAGAGGCAGCCGCAGCACCCGCGTTTTCGGTAATGATCTTGGCGACGATGTCGTCGGCGTCGTGACCGACCTTGTCGTACACGTCGGTCGAGTACACCGGCAGCGCCGGCGCTTCACCCAGCTCCTTGCCATCCGTATTGCGTACGTTGACCTTGACTTGCATCGACAGACCGACACGCAGCGGGTGCTCTTGCAACTGCTTTGCGTCCAGCGCGATACGCACCGGCAGACGTTGCACGACCTTGATCCAGTTACCCGTGGCGTTCTGCGCCGGCAGCAACGAGAAAGCGCTGCCCGTGCCTGCGGAGAAGCCCGCGACCGTGCCCTTGTACTCGACGGACGACCCGTACACGTCGGCCGTGAGCGTCACCGGCTGGCCCACACGCATATGCGCGATCTGCACTTCCTTGAAGTTGGCGTCGACCCAGACTTCGTTGAGCGGCACCAGCGCCATGAGCGGGGCGCCCGTCGCCACACGTTGGCCGACCTGTACCGAGCGCTTGGCCACGTAACCATCGACCGGGGCCGGGATCGACGTGCGGGCGTAGTCCAGGTATGCGGCACGCACCTGGGCGGCGGCCTGCTGCACGTTCGGATGCGTGGTCACCGAGGTCTTGTCGGTGAGCGCCTTGTTCGACACCAACTGCGCACGCGCCTGTTCGAGAGCGGCCTGTGCGGACTTCACGGCGTCCTGGGCGTGGGCCAGTTCTTCACGCGATACGGCGCCCGTCGCAATCGCCATTTCGCGACGCTTCACGTCGGCCTGTGCCTTGGCCAGTTCCGATTCGCGCATGGCCACGGTGGCGGCATAGGCGTCGTTGTTCACGAAATAGGTGCGCACCTGACGCACGGTCTGCGCCAGATTCGCTTCCGACTTGAGCAACGCCACGCGGGCATCGGTCTGGTCCAGCGTGACCAGCGGCTGGCCCGCTTTCACCATCTGCGTGTCGTCGACCTTCACGCCGGTGACAGTGCCCGCCACCTGCGGTGTGATCTGCACCACGTTGCCCGCCACGTATGCGTCGTCCGTGTCTTCGTAGTAACGCGCGTAAAGCGCGTAGTAGGCGCCGTAGCCGATCGCCGCAATGGCAATCACGGCCGTCAGCGTCAGCATCATGCGGCGGCGTTTGCCATTGCCTTGGGCCGGCTGGGCAGGCGCTTGTTGTTGGTTCTCGCTCATCATTCGCTCCGTACTAATCTCTCAATATGCTTTGACGTTGTGTTGTCTGTCTTGTGTGACGTGTGGCTGCCGGTCAGTGCGTCTGTGCGGCATTGCCTTCGGCATTTGCCGGGCGTTCCTGACCCACGACGAGGCCTGCTGCCTGCGCATCGAACCCACCGCCCAGTGCCTTGATCAGACCGATCTGCTGGTCGCGTCGTGCGCTGTCGATATTCACGCGAGCCTGTTCCTGCGCGAGCAGCGACGATTCGGCGGTGAGCACGGTCAACTGCGGCGTAAGGCCAGCCTTGTAGCGGTCGACGGCCAGGTCGTACGCGCGCTGTGCGGCGTCTTGTGCCACACGCTGCGACACCATCTGCTTGTCGGCCGAGCGGATCGACGACATCCGATCGGCAATGTCGCCGAGCGCCTTGTTGAGGGTCGAGTCGTAGTTCGCCACGGCGCTTTCATACGCGGCGTATTGGCCCTTGAGGTTGGCGCGCAGTCGGCCGCCGTCGAAGATCGGCAACGAAATCACCGGGCCCGCCTGAATGGTCTGGCTGGTCGGATCGATCAGCTTGCCCAGCCCGAAGGTGGAGAAGCCGAATGCGGCGTTCAGGTTCACGTCCGGATAGAAGCGGGCCTTCGCGACATCCACGCCCTTGAGCTGCGCTTCCACGCCCCAGCGTGCCGAGACGATATCGGGGCGACGGCCGAGCAGAGCGAGCGGCAGGTTGTCGGGCAGGGCGGGAGTGGGCAACTGAGCCAGTTTCGGCGGCGCAATTTGCAGACCGCGATCCGGCCCCTTGCCGAGCAGCACGCCGAGTTGATGGCGTGTAAGCAGGATCTGCCCGTCGAGTTGCGCGATTTGCGTTTGAATGTCGGCGGTGTTGCTGTCGGCCTGCTTCTGCTCGACTTGCGTGTCGAGACCGGCGCGCACGCGGTCCGCAGTGAGCTTGCTGAGGTTCTGACGCTGTTTGCTGACGCGATCGAGCACGTCGTGCAGCGCATATTGCTGAGCGAGCTGGTTGTACGAGCGCGCAACGGCCGTGGCCAGTGCAAGCCGTACTTCCTGATCTTCCGCCTCCTCGGCGCGTTCGGCCGACGTGGCTTGAGCGCGTGCCGAGCGGTTCTTGCCCCACAGGTCGAGTTCCCAGGACAACGAGGCCGTCAGATCGCCCTGCGTGAACCACGTACCGCCGTAGCCCGGCGGGTAGATGGTGTTTTCCGTGAATTTCTCGCGGTAGATGTCGCCCGAGAAACCCACCGACGGCAGCAATGCTGCGGCAGCGCCTTCGGTCTGCGCCTGCGCTGCCTTCAACCGGGCGGCGGCCATGGCCAGATCGGGATTGCCGGCGAGGGCTTCGTCAATGAGAGAGACGAGTTGCGGATCGCCAAAACGCTGCGCCCAGTCGGTGCCAGGCCATTGGCCGCCCTCAGAGGGCAGGCTGCGCTGGGTCTGGTACTGATCGGGCGTGCTGATCTGCTTGTCGCTGTGGATGCCGGCGAAGTTCGCACAACCGGCAAAGCCCAGCGTCACAGCCGCCAGACAGAGGGCGGAAATCGCTGAGCGGGCCCGCAGATGCGGGAGGAACGGTGAGGCCGCTTTCATCGCAAAACCTTTACGAGTGAAGTCTTGTACTGACAATAATCGGGAATCGGGCACTGACGAGGGCGTGAAATAGTGGACTCGTCATGCTTTTTCTGGAGGCAAATCGGAACGGATTTCGCCGTCACCCCGATTCGCCGTTGGCGATCACTCGCCGTAACAGGCTCTTCAGAAAGCCCACTTCTTCCACGGTGAAACCACGCATCAGGTGGTCGGCGGCACGCAGAAAAATGTCGGGCATTCGGTCGGCCATTGCATATCCGGCTTCTGTCGCGCTCAGGTTCACCGTGCGGCGGTCCATCTTGCTGCGCTCACGTACGAGCAACCCATGCGCCTCGAGCCGATCGAGCAGGCGGGTAACCGCGCTCGCGTCAATGCAGTAATCACGCGCCAGATCGGCCGCAGTCTTGCTTTTGCCTGTCGCTACCTTATAGAGCATGGTTGCCTGTGTACTCGTCAGACCGTACTGCGACGTTTCCTTCGTCAACTCGGCCATGATCAGCTGACGCACCCGGGCAACGAGATACCCGAGGGAGTCGTCGATGTCGTACGCGTTGCGGGGAGGATCGCTCTGAGGGGCATCCGGCTGCGACGTGGGCGTCGTAGCGGAGAGGGTGACGGGCGGTTCGCTCATTTTCGTGTTGCTGCAATGGTTGACTAGTCACGATTATAGCGGCCGCTTAATAAATTTCAAGGTCATGCAATAGTTGACTAGGCAAATATTTCAATAAAAATTAGATCGATTGCTCTAAATTGGTGCGTGACGGTAAGAGAATGGACGAGGCGGGGCGGCGAGGATTTCGTGACGAAGAGGGGGCAGAGCGTCACGCCGTTGTTGCATTGCAGAAATGCCATGACGTGAGACACGCGCAAGTGGTAGAATCGCTGATTCTCCAAAGGCTTTTTCGAGCACCTCTTTCATGACCCGCGCTCTCCGTAATATCGCCATCATCGCGCACGTCGACCACGGCAAAACCACGCTCGTCGACCAATTGCTGCGCCAGTCGGGCACTTTCCGCGAAAACCAGCAAGTTGCTGAACGCGTGATGGACTCGAACGACATTGAAAAAGAGCGCGGCATCACGATCCTCGCCAAAAACTGCGCCGTCGAATACGAAGGCACGCACATCAACATCGTCGATACGCCGGGACACGCGGACTTCGGCGGTGAAGTGGAGCGCGTGCTTTCGATGGTTGACAGCGTGTTGTTGCTGGTCGACGCCGTCGAAGGCCCGATGCCGCAAACGCGTTTCGTGACCCGCAAGGCCCTCGGCCTGGGTCTGAAGCCGATCGTCGTGGTCAACAAGATCGACCGTCCGGGCGCACGTCCGGACTGGGTGATCAACCAGACGTTCGATCTGATGGACAAGCTCGGCGCGACCGATGAGCAGCTCGACTTCCCGATCGTCTACGCATCGGCGCTGAATGGTTTTGCCAGCCTCGATTCGGAAGTGCGCGAAGGCACGATGAAGCCGCTGTTCGACGCGATTCTCGAGCACGTTCCGGTTCGCAAAGCCGATCCGGACGCGCCGCTGCAATTGCAGATCAGCTCGCTCGATTACTCGACGTTCGTTGGCCGTATCGGTGTCGGCCGTATTACGCGTGGCCGCATCAAGCCGGGCCAGCAAGTGGTGATGCGCTTCGGTCCGGATGGCGAAGTCCTCAAGCGCAAGATCAACCAGGTGCTGACGTTCCGTGGTCTGGAGCGCGTGATGTCGCCGGAAGGTGCGGAAGCGGGCGACATCGTGCTGATCAACGGGATTGAAGATGTGGGTATCGGCGCAACGATTTGCGACGTCGACACGCCGGAAGCCCTGCCGTTGCTGACGGTGGACGAGCCGACCCTGACCATGAACTTCTGCGTGAACACGTCGCCGCTGGCAGGCCGTGAAGGCAAGTTCGTGACGAGCCGTCAGATCCGCGATCGTCTGCACAAGGAACTGAATCACAACGTGGCGCTGCGCGTGAAAGACACGGATGAAGACTCCGTCTTCGAAGTGTCGGGCCGTGGCGAACTGCACCTGACGATTCTCATCGAGAACATGCGTCGTGAGGGCTACGAACTGGCCGTTTCGCGTCCGCGCGTGGTGCTCAAGGAAATCGACGGCGTGAAGCACGAGCCGTACGAAATGCTGACCATCGACCTGGAAGACGAACACCAGGGCGCGGTCATGGAAGAGATTGGCCGCCGCAAGGGCGAAATGCTGGACATGGTGTCGGACGGCCGCGGCCGTACGCGCCTCGAATACCGCATTCCGGCTCGCGGGCTGATCGGCTTCCAGGGGGAATTCCTGTCGATGACCCGTGGCACGGGCTTGATGAGCCACATTTTCGACGCTTACGCTCCGCTCAAGGATGGTACGTTGGGCGAGCGCCGCAATGGCGTGCTGATCTCGCAAGACGACGGCGCTGCCGTGGCCTACGCACTGTGGAAGCTGCAGGATCGCGGCCGCATGTTCGTATCGCCGGGCGACGCGCTGTACGAAGGCATGATCATCGGTATCCACAGCCGTGATAACGACCTCGTGGTCAACCCGATCAAGGGCAAGCAGCTCACGAACGTGCGTGCGTCGGGTACCGACGAAGCCGTGCGTCTGGTGCCGCCGATCGCCATGAGCCTCGAATACGCGGTCGAGTTCATCGACGACGACGAACTGGTTGAAGTCACGCCGCAAACGATTCGTCTGCGCAAGCGCTACCTCGTGGAACACGAGCGCAAGCGTGCATCGCGTGAACAGAAGTAAAGCCGGCGATGGTGTCGCGGCGTAGCGGGCAACTGCTGCGTGACGCACGCTAATCTGTTGGAAAAGAGCCGGTGCCTTTCGCACCGGCTTTTTTGTTTTCGCTGTGGTGTATGACATGCGGCGCCCGCGTGCCTGCATGCTGTCGATAGCCCCCGAGAGGACCGCGTTGCGCGCGCGTCCGTTCCGTTGACATTTCTGAAGCACTCGCCAGATATGACCGAATTTGTTCGAAGCGAAATCCGCGGCCGCATCGGCTTCATTACCCTGACACGCCCAAAGGCGCTCAATGCGCTCTCGCACGACATGATTCGCGCGATGGCGTCGGCACTCGACGCCTGGCGCAGCGATCCCAAGGTGTTGGGCGTTGTATTGCAAGGCGAAGGCGAGAAGGGCTTGTGTGCGGGGGGTGACATTCGCTATTTCCATGAGGCCGTGCGCGTGGGGCGCACCGACATCATGGATTTCTTCACTGACGAGTACACGCTGAACTACACGATCGCTACGTATCCGAAGCCTTACATTGCGCTGATGGATGGCGTGGTGATGGGCGGCGGCATGGGAATCTCGCAAGGCGCCGCATTGCGCATCGTTACCGAAGCAACGCGCATGGCCATGCCGGAGACGGCAATCGGTTTGTTCCCCGACGTTGGCGGTGGATACTTCCTTGCGAATCTCGCAGGGCATCTCGGTGAGTATCTCGGCACCACAGGCATCGTGTTCGGCGCGGTCGACGCGTGCGAAATCGGTCTGGCCGACGTCGTTGTTCCGCGTGCGTCGTTGCCCGCGCTGTGTGAATTGCTGGCCAATGGCGACTGGCAGGACAGCGACGCGGTGCTTAACGCGGCGCGTGAATTTGCCAGGGAAAGTCTGCCGCCTGCCGGTCTGGCGTCAGGCAAGCTCGCCCCGCTGCGCGATGTGATCGACAGTCACTTCGGTCTGTCGGACATGCCCGCGATTCTGAAGGCGCTCCAGCGTGAAGCACGCTGCGAGTACTCGGGCTGGGCCGAAGAGACGGAGCATCTGCTGCGCAGCAAGCGCTCGCCGCTGATGGTGTGCGTCACCTTGGAGCAGGTGCGGCGTGCACGTCAACTTTCGTTGGCTGACGAACTGCGTGAAGAGTGGTTAATGATGCGCAGCGTTTTCAATCTCGATGGCCGCACGGGCGCAGAGAGTGTCGAGGGCATTCGCGCATTGGTTGTTGACAAGGATCACGCGCCGCGCTGGCAACATGCCGACATCGAATCGGTAAAACCTGCCGATGTGGCGCGCTTCTTCGACGGCGAGCGTGCGGGCGCGGACAATCCGCTGCGCGAACTGGGTCGGTAGGTTCCCGGTAGCAGCCGTTGCGAAAGGCGGCACCGGGGCGCCTGAAGATTTATACCGCTGCCAGACAGAATTGCTCGCCGACGGCCTGATCCAGTTTGCGGCAGATATCGGCAATGCTGCCGACCATTACGATGTGCGACACATCGCGATATACGCGCACGTCGTGACCCGCGCGACCTGCTTCAGGCTCCCGCATGTCGCGACGCGCAAGTTCGCGCACGTTACGCGATGCCTTGATGGCTTTCCCGGACGGACACGTGCGACGCGTTGCAGATGCGACGGCGGCCGTGAGCGCACGGGGCAGGGCTGCGGTGCGCGAGCGTGCGGGCACGGTATAGGAGCGGGCGACGACGGGAGCCGATGCAAACGGGCCGGACAGGGCTGAGAGTCCATACACGGCCGACATCAGAGCCTGTGACGACACACGCACTTGCGATTGACCGAAAGACGTACGCAGCAAACCAAAGAGTCGAGCCATGATGCGATCCTTGTTCATGTGGGTCTGAGAGGCGTGTCCTGCCGCAGGTTTCGCAAATCGCGGGCGCAGCAGGGCACGGGCGCCGGACCCAGCCCGGCGCAGTCGGAGAAACAATGCTTCAGGGAGTGGGGTGCTGCGCTACAGCGCGCAGTCCCCGCATTCGCGCTTAGAGGTCGTTGTTGCGGATCAGACCGACCGCAATTCCTTCCAGCGCAAAGTCGCCGCTACCTTCATTGACGTTGATGTTCTCAAAGTCAGGATTCTCGGCAATCAGTTCTACACCGCCCGGCACACGGTGAAACCGTTTAACGGTCACGTCGTCGCCAAGACGCGCCACGACGATCTGACCTTCGCGGGCATCGGCGGCCTTCTGTACCGCCAGCAAATCGCCGTCGAGAATGCCTGCGTCGCGCATCGACATTCCGCGTACCTTCAGCAGGTAGTCGGGTTGGCGCGCGAACATGTTCGGGTCGCACTGGAAGTTGCGTTCAATATGTTCCTGCGCAAGGATCGGGCTGCCGGCAGCCACGCGGCCGACGAGAGGCAGAGACAACTGCATCAGGCCCATGTGCGGCAGCGTGAACTGGTGCGCTCCACCGGCTTCGTCCAGACGCTTGAGACGGATGCCTCGCGACTGCCCTGCAGCCAGTTCGATCACCCCTTTGCGCGCTAGCGCCCGCAGGTGTTCCTCCGCGGCATTGGCAGAAGAGAAGCCCAGTTCGGCGGCGATTTCAGCGCGTGTCGGCGGAAAGCCGGTGCGCTCGATCGCTTGTCGGACCAGTTCGTAGACCTGCTGTTGTCGGGCGGTAAGTTTGATCATGGCATCACTGTATGGAAGCACAGGTGGCTGTATTTTTGTACAGTGTTTGCAAAAAGGCAAGGGAAAACTTCAAGTTGTGCATGAAGTTCTTGCTGCGCCCCGCATGCTTTTGGTCTCGTGCTGCGCGCGCAATAAATGCGATTCCAAAATGTTTCCCGTTACGAACGGCCGAACCGGGGTTGCACACCGGTCTTTCTCACGGTCATCGGCAAGAGAAGGGGGCTAGAGGGCGGCAATGAGCCGCAATGGCCGTCAGAGGCCGCCGGCAATGGCTCGGCGGGCGTTTGACCGGTCGGAATTCACGGTTCAGCACGATTTCTCTAATCCTTATTCCGGCATAAACAAAAGAAAAAATATTATTTTTAATTATTTAGCCGCCCTCATAGACTGGCCTCCTACACACGAGAAGCAAACAAGGAGCGCAAGTCATGAGC
Source organism: Pandoraea apista (assembly GCF_001465595.2). NCBI lineage: Bacteria > Pseudomonadati > Pseudomonadota > Betaproteobacteria > Burkholderiales > Burkholderiaceae > Pandoraea > Pandoraea apista. The sequence continues at coordinate 2,562,713 of NZ_CP013481.2, forward strand.
AAAGCAGCACGGGGATGGAAAGCTAAAAAGCTGGCGGTCGCACTGGGCGGCCTGGCGCTGGCCGCTGGCATGACGATTCAGGCGCAGGCTGCGAGCCTGTCGCTGCTCAACGTGTCGTATGACCCGACGCGTGAGCTATATGCGGACTACAACAAGGCGTTCGAAGCCCACTACAAGCAGACCAGCGGCGACACGGTGACGGTGAAGGCTTCGCACGGTGGCTCGGGCAAGCAAGCCCGCACCGTGCTCGACGGTGCGCCCGCCGACGTTGTCACGCTCGGTATCTCTGCCGACATCGACGAACTGGCGCAAGCCGGTCTCGTGAACAAGGACTGGCAGAAACGCCTGCCGGATAACGCCACCCCGTACACCTCCACGATCGTGCTGCTGGTGCGCAAGGGCAACCCGAAGGGCATCAAGGACTGGGGCGACCTCGTCAAGCCGGGTATCAGCGTGGTGACGCCGAACCCGAAGACGTCGGCCGGCGCCCGCTGGAATTACCTTGCCGCGTGGCTCTACGCCCTTAAGCAACCGGGTGGCAACGAGCAAAAGGCGCAGGATTTCGTCAAGGCACTCTATAAGAACGTGGGCGTGCTCGATTCGGGCGCGCGCGGCGCGACCACGACTTTCGTGGAGCGCGGCATCGGCGACGTGCTGATCGCCTGGGAAAACGAAGCGCTGCTCTCGGTAAAGGATCTCGGTCCGGACAAGTTCGACATTGTGGTGCCGTCGTCTTCGATTCTGACGGAGCCGCCGGTGGCCGTAGTCGACAAGAATGTCGACAAGCACGGTACCCGCAAGGCTGCCGAGGCCTATCTGCAATGGCTGTATTCGCCGCAAGGCCAGGAAATCGCCGCGAAGCACTTCTATCGTCCGCGCTCGCCGGAAATCGCGAAGAAGTACGAGTCGCAATATCCGAAGCTCAAGCTCTACACCGTTGACGCCGATCTGGGCGGCTGGACCAAGACGCAGGCCAAGCATTTCGCCGACGGCGGCATCTTCGACCAGATCTACACCAAGAAGTAACGTCACGACGAAAGGGACCATCGCATGAGTACCGCATTGTTTCCCCTCTGGCGCAAGCCGAGTGCCTTGCCGGGCTTCGGCCTGACGATGGGCTACACCGTCGCCTACCTGAGCCTCGTGGTGCTGGTGCCGTTGCTGATGGTCTTCATCAAGGCAAGCTCGCTCGACTGGGCGAGTTTCGTTGCCGCAGTGAGTTCGCCGCGCGTGTTGGCGTCGTACCGCCTCACGTTCGGCATCTCGCTCGCGGCCGCCATTCTCAATGCCGTTTTCGGTTTCATTCTGGCGTGGGTGCTGGTGCGCTACACGTTCCCGGGCAAGCGTTTCGTCGACGCGCTGATCGACTTGCCGTTCGCGTTGCCTACCTCCGTGGCGGGCATCGTGCTCGCGGCGATCTACGCACCGAATGGCTGGGTCGGACGCTGGTTCGAACCGCTTGGCATCAAGATCGCGTTCACGCCGTTGGGCATTTTCGTGGCGCTGACGTTCATCGGGTTGCCGTTCGTGGTGCGCACGCTCCAGCCGGTGCTCGAAGAGTTCGAGCGCGAACAGGAGGAGGCCGCGGCGTGCCTGGGCGCTACGCGCTGGCAGACGCTGCGTCACGTCATTCTCCCTGCCGTGCTGCCCGCGCTGCTGACCGGTTTTGCGCTGGCCTTCGCACGCGCGGTAGGCGAATACGGTTCGGTCATCTTTATCGCCGGCAACATTCCGATGGTCTCGGAGATCACGTCGTTGCTGATCGTGACCAAGCTCGAACAGTTCGACTATGCGGGCGCTGCGGCACTGGCCGTCGTCATGCTGTTGATCTCGTTCGTGTTGCTGCTGCTGATCAACACCCTGCAATGGTGGCTGCAACGCCGTCATTCGGGCCGACGCGCCAGTGGCGTGTGATTCCGGAATACGAAAGAGAACGTTTCGACCATGTCAGATTCACTCGCACTGTCGCGCACCTTGCCGCAAGCCGCCAAGGCCCGAAAGGCCGATCCGACCGATGAGCCCGCGCTCGTCAAGGCCGTGCTCATCGGTATCGCGCTGCTGTTCTTCGCATTGTTTCTGGTGCTGCCGCTCGCGTCGGTCTTCGTCACCGCGCTGGGCAAGGGCTTCGCCGCTTACTGGGATGGCCTGACGAACGACGACGCACTCTCCGCCATTCGCCTCACCGTGCTGATCGCGGTGATTGCCGTGCCGCTGAATCTGGTGTTCGGCGTGGCGGCGTCGTGGGCGATCGCGCGCTTCGACTTCAAGGGCAAGAGCGTGCTGACCACGCTCATCGATCTGCCGTTTTCGGTCTCGCCGGTGATCGCCGGTCTTACGTTCCTGCTGATCTTCGGCCGGCAGGGGCCGATCTGGGACTTTCTCGACGCGCACAACCTGAAGATCGTGTTCGCGCTGCCGGGGCTGGTGCTGGCGACCGTGTTCGTCACGTTTCCCTTCGTGGCGCGAGAACTGATTCCGCTCATGCAGGCACAGGGCAGCGAGGAAGAGGAGGCTGCACGTGTGCTGGGCGCCAGCGGCTGGCAGGTGTTCACGCGCGTGACGCTGCCAAAAATCAAATGGGGCCTGTTGTACGGCGTGATTCTGTGTAATGCGCGCGCCATGGGCGAGTTCGGTGCCGTGTCGGTGGTCTCCGGACACATTCGCGGCGAGACGAACACGCTGCCGCTGCATGTGGAAATTGAATATAACGACTACCACACGGTGGGCGCGTTCGCGGCAGCGTCGATTCTCGCGTTGCTCGCACTCGCCACACTGGCCCTGAAGCTCTGGGCCGAACGCAAGCTGGCGCAGGACAAAGCCGCGCGTCGCGAAGACGCCGTGGCAGCCTGAGCGAACATCGCATCGAGGAGCAAGACAATGAGTATTCAGGTACAGCAGGTTTCGAAGCATTTCGGCGATTTCGCGGCGCTCGACGATGTCAGTCTCGAATTCCCCACGGGCGAACTGGTCGCGCTGCTCGGGCCGTCCGGCTGCGGCAAGACTACGCTGCTGCGCATTGTTGCCGGGCTGGAGTTTGCAGACGCCGGCCGCGTCGTGCTCAATGGCGAGGACGTGGCGTCCGTTGGCACGCGTGAGCGTCAGGTGGGCTTCGTGTTCCAGCATTACGCGTTGTTCCGTCACATGACGGTGTTCGAGAACGTGGCGTTCGGCTTGCGTGTGAAGTCGCGCCGCGAACGCCTCTCGGACGCGCAAATTCGCACCAAGGTGCACGAATTGCTCGGTCTAGTGCAACTCGACTGGCTGGCAGATCACTACCCGGCGGAACTGTCGGGCGGCCAGCGTCAGCGTATTGCACTGGCACGCGCGCTGGCGGTCGAGCCGAAGGTGTTGCTGCTCGACGAACCATTCGGCGCGCTTGACGCCAAGGTGCGCAAGGAGTTGCGTAGCTGGCTGCGACGCCTGCACGACGAACTCCACATCACCACGATTTTCGTCACGCACGATCAGGAAGAAGCGCTGGAAGTGGCCGACCGTATCGTGCTGATGAATCGCGGCAAGGTTGAGCAGATCGGCGCGCCGCAGGACGTCTACGACACGCCGGAAAGCGCTTTCGTCTACGAATTTCTCGGTGCTGCGAACCGGCTCTCGGGGGAACTGCGTACGCACGACTTCATTGCAGACGCGGGGGCTTACCGCGTTACGGTGCACAAGGACGATCTGCCGGCGATACCGCAGGATGGCCGCGCAATTGCGTATGTGCGGCCGCACGATCTCGCGCTGCTGCCGGCCCACGATAGCGGCCCGGGGATCAATGTGGCCGTGCGCCGCGCGATTCCGCTGGGCGGTACCGTGCGCGTGGAACTCGCGGCACCCGGCGACGCGGTGTGGGAGGCGGAACTCACGCGGTCGGGCTGGCAAGCGCTGGGTGCCGACGCCGGGGCCACGTTGCGGGCGGTGCCGCGTCAGTTGCGGGTGTTTTCCGCACAGGCGTGAGCGCACGCCGCATCGATTGACGGCACCGGGCGAAGGCGCCGAACGACACAACAACAAGCTAACGCCATTTGGCACAGGTAATTGACGTCGCAAGACGTCGCGGACAGACAAAGCAACAGGGCGGAGTCACATCATGAATTTCCAGCAATTGCGCTACGTGCGCGAAGCCGTTCGGCAGAACCTCAACCTGACGGAAGCGGCGAGTGCGCTGTACACGTCGCAGTCGGGCGTGAGCAAGCAGATCAAGGATCTCGAAGACGAACTCGGCGTCGACGTGTTCGTGCGTCGCGGCAAGCGTCTCACGGGACTGACCGAACCCGGCAAGGCAGTGCTGCAACTGATCGAGCGCATGCTGCTCGACGCCGAGAACCTGCGCCGGGTGGCGCGCCAGTTTGCGGATCAGGATAGCGGTCATCTCGTGGTGGCCACGACCCACACGCAGGCGCGCTATGCGCTGCCGCAGGTCATCAAGCAGTTCACGAGCGTGTACCCGAAGGTGCATTTGGCGCTGCGTCAGGGCAGCCCGCGCCAGATCGCGCAGATGGTCATCGACGGCGAAGCCGACATCGGTATCACGACCGAGGCGCTTGACCGCTTTCCCGATATCGTCACGTTCCCGTGCTATTCCTGGCATCACGTTGCCGTCGTGCCGAAGGACCACCCGTTGGTCGGGCGCGAGAGTGTGACCCTTGCGGACATTGCCGAATATCCGATCATTACCTATGACGGCGATTTCACGGGGCGCTCGCATGTGGACAAGGCCTTTGCCGATCAGGGGCTGGTGCCGGATATCGTGCTGACGGCGTTGGATACGGACGTGATCAAGACGTACGTAGAGCTTGGCCTAGGCGTAGGCATCGTGGCGGCGATGGCGGTCGACCCGCGTAAGGATCAGGATCTGGCGGTGCTGGAACTCGACAATGCGTTTGAGCCGAGCACTACGCGGATCGGCTTGCGTCGCGGCGCGTTTCTGCGCTCGTATGCCTACCGTTTCATTGAAATGCTTGCCCCGGCGCTCAAGGAGCAGGAAATCTCGACGCAACTGCGCGAAGCGCTGGAGTTTGCCGCCTGACGCGCGGCCAAAGCGCGACAGCCCGAGGCTGACCGGAACAGGTTTTCGAAGCGTTGTCCGGGTGGTCCGTGTCGCTCAGTCGTGTTCCGGATCATCGATCCCGCCCACCGGGCGGGATCGATATTTTCAGCGATTGGGAAGCCGGGCAGTATTGGATACAATCGTTGACATGACTTTGACCTCATTCAACCCGATCCCTCATTACACCGTGTCCTCGGGCGATCTGCCGCGCATTGCGCTGCTCGCCACAGGCGGCACGATCGCGGGCAGCGCAGCCGATGCCACACGCACCGCCGGCTATCAGGCCGGGGCGCTCGGTGTTCAGGACCTGCTCGCGGCGGTTCCGGCGCTGGGCAGCGTCGCGCACATCCACGCGGAGCAAGTCGCGCAGATCGATAGCAAGGACATGAGCGTGGCGCTTTGGCAGAAACTCGCTGCACGCGTGAACGCCTTGCTCTCGCAGCCGGATGTGGCCGGTGCGGTGATTACGCACGGTACCGATACGCTCGAAGAGACTGCGTACTATCTGCACCTGACCGTCAATAGTCGCAAGCCGGTGGTGCTGACAGCCGCGATGCGTCCTGCAACAGCACTCTCGGCAGACGGGCCGCTCAATCTGCTCAATGCTGTGCGGGTCGCGACCGATCCGATTTCGGCGGGGCGGGGCGTGATGGTCGCCATTAACAACCAGATTCACTGCGCGCGCGACGTCATCAAGACGAGCACCTACAAGGTCGACGCCTTCCATTCGCCGGAAATCGGCGTGCTTGGCTGGGTACAGGACGAGCGCGTGGCATTCCAACGTGCGGCGCTGCAATATCACACCGTCGAGAGCGAGTTCGTCGGCCTCTCGGGCGAGTTGCCGGCAGTCGAGGTGGTGTCGAGCTATGCGGGGGTATCGCGGATTGCCGTCGATGCGCTCGTGGAAGCCGGCGTGCAGGGCATCGTGGTCGCGGGCACGGGCAACGGCTCGCTGCACTCGCTGTTGCAACAGGCGTTGGCCGAGGCGGTGCAGCGGGGTGTAACGGTCGTGCGGGCCGCCCGCGTGGGGAGCGGACATGTGATGCACAACGGCGCCGCCCCCGACGATCAGTACGGCTTTGTGAGCGCGGGCAATCTGCACCCGTACAAGGCGCGTGTTCTGCTGATGCTGGCATTGCAGGCAGGCGTGCCGCGCGAGCGCATGCAGAGCCTGTTCGTCGAGTATTGAGCCGCGATCGGCCGGCAACGTGCCTTCGGCCGGGACAAAAAAATACGGCGCCAGCCGCTCATTCGAACCACTTGCGCCGTGATGCTCGGCGAGGTGCCATGGACACTTCCGTCCTGGCGGCCAGTATCGGTAGTGCGGTCGGTACTGCCGGTACTGCCGGTACTGCCGATACCGTCAATACTGCGGCCGATTTGCTGCGATACCTCACTTCTCCCTGCTGACGGCTTTGACAGCCGTTTTCTTCGTCTTCTCGCGAACTACCCTGTAAGCCGGTCGCGTCTCAGCGTCGCAGCGCGATCCGGCCGTGTGTCCGGATGTGACGTCGGCTGGCGGGCAGCGGACTTTCCAGCCCGGCGCCCGCCAACGTTCGTCGAATCTCCCTGATTGCCTGACGCTGCCGATACGCTAGGTCAGTTACGCCACGGTATGGTTGGACAGCATTTCCAGCGCGCGCACCATGCCCGAGTGATCCCATGCGGCGCCACCGTTGGCGGCACACGCGTTGAACAGTTCCTGGCACGTGGCCGTGTTCGGCAGCGACACGCCGAGGGCCTTGGCGCTCTGGAGTGCCAGATTCAGATCCTTCTGGTGCAGCGCGATGCGGAAGCCCGGCTCGAAGTTGCGCTTGACCATGCGCTCGCCATGCACTTCGAGAATGCGCGACGAAGCGAAGCCGCCCATCAGCGCCTCACGCACCTTGGCAGGATCGGCCCCCGCCTTCGAGGCGAACAGCAGGGCTTCGCCCACCGCTTCGATCGTCAGCGCGACCACGATCTGGTTGGCGACCTTGCAGGTCTGGCCAGCACCGCTCTCACCCACGAGCGTGATGTTCTTGCCCATCAGTTCGAAGAACGGCTTCACGTCGTCGAACGCCGCTTGCGACCCGCCGACCATGATCGACAGCGAGGCAGCCTTCGCACCGACCTCGCCGCCCGAGACCGGGGCATCGAGGTATTCGGCGCCCAGCGCCTTGATCTTCTTGGCGTATTCCTTCGTTTCGATCGGCGAGATGGAGCTCATGTCGACGACGATTTTGCCGGCAGAGAGACCTTCGGCCAGACCGTCCTGACCGAACAGCACGGCGCCCACGTCCGGGGTGTCAGGCACCATCACGAAGACGATGTCGGCGCGCTTGGCGACTTCCTTGGCCGATGTGCAGACGGTGGCCTGACCGTCGATCAGGTCTTGCGGGGGCGTGCGGCGCTCGTACAGGAACAGCTTGTGACCGGCGTTTTGCAGATGCTTCGCCATCGGCGCGCCCATGATGCCCAGACCAATGAAACCGAGTTGTGCCATTTTGAGACTCCTTGTTGCCAAAGTTTGATGTGGGGTTCGCTGACGCCCGGACGAGCAGGGCGGTGGCGCGCAAGCGCATCCCCCGTGCTCCGGCCGCATGCCCCCTGCATGCGGCCGGCGGGGCCCTTCCTCGTCGAAACCCGGTCAGCCGGCGTGTTGCGTCTGTCGCTGCTGTCGCGATTTGCCGCTACGCCGTCGTATCGTCTGCACGCCGCCCGGGGGGGGCGTCGTGCGGGAAGTGGGGGCGAGTGACCGGTCAGGCCGCTTCGCGCAAGCCCGCTGCCTTGAACCAGCCGAGGCCGTCGGTCGTGGTAGTGGCGGGTTTGTACTCGCAGCCGATCCAGCCGTTGTAGCCAATGCGATCGAGGAACGCGAACAGGTAGGCGTAGTTGATCTCGCCCGTGCCCGGCTCGTTGCGGCCGGGGTTGTCGGCCAACTGCACGTGAGCAATGCGCGCCAAATTCGTCTCGATGGTTTTGGCGAGTTCGCCTTCCATGCGCTGCATGTGATAGATGTCGTATTGCAGGAACAGGTTGTCCGAGCCGACCGCGTCGAAAATCTCGAGCGCCTGCTTCGTGCGATTCACAAAGAAGCCGGGAATGTCGTACGTGTTGATCGGTTCGACCAGCAGGCGAATCCCTTCGGCTTTGAGCGCATCGGCCGCAAAGTGCAGGTTTTCCACCAGCGTTTTCTGAGCGACGTCCGTCGACAGATCGGCGCCTTGCTTGCCCACGAGGCAGTTCAGTTGTTTCACGCCCAGCGCCTTGGCGTAGGTGATGGCTTCGCCCACGCCGTCGCGGAATTCGGTCACACGATCCGGGAAGATCGCAATGCCGCGCTCGCCGGCGTCCCAATTGCCGGCGGGCAGGTTGTGCAGCACGAGATCAAGCTGATACTGGTTCAGCTTGTCGGCGATCTGGTCGCGGTGAAACGCGTAGGGGAACAGAAACTCCACGCCGCGAAAGCCCGCTGCGGCGGCCGCCTTGAAGCGGTCGAGGAACGGCACCTCGTTGAACAGCATGGTCAGGTTGGCGGCAAATTTCGGCATTGCGCTGACTCCTCTCTTTTTTTCAGGGGGTGGTTTCGACGATTTCGATGCAAGGGTGTTGCCGGGTTGCGGGGCGCGCACTTTGGCCGTTCACGGGGTCTAGCCGAAAGCGGAGGGGACGCACGCGCCCCGCAATCCTGTTGCAGTTCCGACGGGGTCTGTCTTACGCCGTCACTGCTTTGTCTTCTTCCACGATGTCGATGATTTCTTCGAACTCGTTGACGTTATTGATCTCGGTACCCATCGCGATGTTGGTCACGCGCTCGAGAATCACTTCCACGATCACCGGCACGGAGAATTCGGCCATCAGCTTGCGGGCTTGTGCAAACGCGGGCTGGATGTCGCTCGGCTGGAACACGCGGATGGCCTTCACGCCGAGGCCTTCGGCGACCTTCACGTGATCCACGCCGTAACCGTTCAATTCCGGCGAGTTCACGTTCTCGAACGCGAGCTGCACGCAGTAGTCCATGTCGAAGTTGCGCTGCGCCTGACGGATCAGACCCAGGTACGAGTTGTTCACGACCAGGTGGATGTAGGGCACCTTGAACTGTGCGGCCACGGCCAGTTCTTCGATCATGAACTGGAAGTCGTAGTCGCCCGAGATTGCCACCACGTCCGAGGAGGGCGAGGCCACTTTGGCGCCGATAGCGGCCGGCACCGTCCAGCCCAGCGGGCCGGCCTGACCGCAGTTGATCCAGTGACGCGGCTTGTTCACGTGCAGGAACTGGGCGGCCGCGATCTGCGACAGTCCGATGGTCGAGACGTAGCGCACGTCGCGGCCGAAGAACGCGTTCATTTCCTGATACACGCGCTGCGGCTTGATCGGCACCTGATCGAAGTCCGTACGGCGCAGCATGGTGCGCTTGCGTTTCTGGCAGTCGGCCACCCACTGCGAGCGATCCGGCAGACGGCCGGCAGCCTTCAGTTCCTTGGCGACTTCCACGAACAGCTTGAGCGCGGCCTTGGCGTCGGAGACGATGCCGTAGTCCGGGCCGAATACGCGACCGATTTGCGTCGGCTCGATGTCGACGTGGACGAACTTGCGCCCCTTGGTGAAGACCTCGACGCTACCGGTGTGGCGGTTGGCCCAGCGGTTGCCGATACCCATCACGAAGTCGGAGGCCAGCATCGTGGCGTTGCCGAAGCGGTGCGAGGTCTGCAGGCCGACCATGCCGGCCATGAGCGGATGGTCGTCGGCAATGGTGCCCCAGCCCATGAGCGTGGGCACGACCGGCACGTTCACCGTCTCGGCGAATTCGACGAGCAGGTCGGCAGCGTCGGCGTTGATCACACCGCCACCCGAGACGATCAGCGGGCGCTCGGAGGCGACCAGCATCTGAATCGCCTTTTCGATCTGTGCACGCGATGCCGCAGGCTTGTACACCGGCAGCGGTTCATACGTTTCCGGATCGAAGTCGATCTCGGCGACTTGCACATCGAACGGCAGGTCGATGAGCACCGGACCCGGACGGCCCGAGCGCATCAGATGGAAAGCCTGCTGGAACACGCGCGGCACGAGCGCGGGCTCGCGCACGGTCACGGCCCACTTGGTGACCGGCTTGGCGATCGACTCGATGTCGACGGCCTGGAAATCTTCCTTGTACAGACGGGCACGCGGTGCCTGACCCGTGATGCACAGAATGGGGATCGAATCGGCCCAGGCAGAGTACAGACCGGTGATCATGTCGGTGCCTGCCGGGCCCGATGTACCGATACACACACCGATGTTGCCGGCTTCGGCGCGCGTGTAGCCCTCGGCCATATGCGACGCGCCTTCAACGTGGCGAGCGAGCACATGCTCGACGCTGCCTGCCTTGCGCAGTGCCGAATAGAACGGGTTGATGGCGGCGCCGGGCACGCCGAATGCAGTGGTGATGCCTTCCTTCTCCAGCACTCGGACGGCGGCCTCTACGGCGGTCATCTTAGCCATGTGACTCCTCCAATGGGTAATGAGTAATGATCTTGGAGGTGACTTTAAGCCGGTACGATTTGTTTGATAAGATCACAAAAGATCGTTTTTTTAAGAACAAAAAGTATTGAATGGAGGCGCGATGGACCGTTACAAACAGATCGAAACCTTCGTGCAGGTCGCCGAATCGGGCAGTTTGGCGGCCGCGGCACTGAAGGAAGGGGTCTCGCCGGTAATTCTGGGGCGGCGAATCGATGCGCTCGAGAAGCGGCTCGGTATCAAGCTGATGTACCGCTCGACACGCCGGCTGGCCCTCTCGGAAGAGGGCGGCGCTTTTCTCGAGCGCTGCAAACAGTTGCTCGGCGACTGGGAGATGGCGGAGAACGAGATCAGCGCGGGGCGTCACGCGGTCTCGGGGCACTTGATCGTGTCGGCCCCGGCGGCGTTTGGCCGCAAGCACGTGGCGCCGCACGCGCCCGCGTTTCTCCGTCTGCATCCGGAGGTTCAGATTTCGTTCAATCTGACCGACCGGGTGGTCGACATTGTGCGCGAGGGGTACGACATGGGCATTCGCATCGGCGGCTCCGTCGACCCGAATTTCGTGGCCGTCAAACTCGCCCAGAACCGGCGCGTGGTGTGCGGCACGCCGGCGTATTTCGCACGACACGGCCGCCCCAAGACGCTGGAAGATCTGGCCCGGCACAATTGCCTTGCATTCAATCTGCAAGGCGGGCAGCAGCGCGGCTGGTACTTCAAGCGGCAGGGCAAGCTCGTGACGATACGGGTGGCGGGCAATCTGGACTGCAACGACGGCGAATTGCTGCATCGCTGGGCGCTGGAGGGGTTGGGACTCGGCTGGCGCTCGACCTGGGAGATTCAGCGCGAACTGCTCTCGGGAGAGCTTGAAACGGTGCTCGACGAGTACGCGCTACCCGATTACGACATTCTTGCCGTGTACCCACAGCAGCGTTTCCAGCCGGCGCGGGTGCGGCTTTTCATTGAGCAGTTGCGGCAGATTTACGCCCGTCCGAACTATTGGCTGGAAAACGGCTGAGTCAAGGGCTGGCGCTATGCCGGGGCGGGCGGTGGGGAAGGGCTGGATGGGCCGCCGCGCGGCACCGATAGGGCGGGAGTTGATGATCGACACGAATTCCGCTAGAATCGCGGGTTCTGCAACCTTGCTGCACTGGTTCTGACGCCCAGGCGGCTTTGTCCATAAGGAGCTCTATATGCGTCATTATGAAATCGTATTTATCGTTCACCCCGATCAGAGCGAGCAAGTGCCTGCGATGATCGAGCGCTACAAGGGCATGGTGACGGCCAAGGCTGGTCAGATCCATCGCGTCGAAGACTGGGGCCGCCGTCAACTGGCCTACATGATCGAGAAGCTGGCGAAGGCTCACTACGTCTGCATGAACATCGAGTGCGACCAGGAAACGCTGGACGAGCTGGAACACGCATTCAAGTTCAACGACGCCGTTCTGCGCCACCTCGTGGTTCGCATGAAGAAGGCTGAGACGGCGCCGTCGCCGATGATGAAGGAAGTGGCCCGCGAAGAAGCCAAGAAGGCTGCCGCCGTGCCCACGACCGAAGCCGCCGCTTCGTAATAGCGCACCGGAACGCATCAGGGTGCTCACGGAAACATCGAACGCGTGAATCGTCTACGGCTCGAGGCCAGCATTGTCGAAATCGGCTCGCTGCGCTATACCCCAGCCGGACTTCCTGTGATCGATGTCACGCTGGCCCATGCGGGAACTGTCGAAGAGTCGGGCGTTGCCCGGCAGATTGAGTTCTCGATGCCAGCCGTTGCGATAGGTCCCATCAGTGCCAAAGTCATGGCGTTGGGACTCGAGAAGCCGGCCCAGTGGGCGGGTTTCCTGGCCAAGAAGCATCGCAATAGCCGTACCCTGGTGTTTCACATCACAGCATTGCAAGAATTTGAAAAGGATTGTTGAACATGCCGCGTCCTAACGGTAAAAACAAGAAGTTTGATCGTCGTCGCCAACAGCAAAACCCGCTGTTCAAGCGCAAGAAGTTCTGCCGCTTCACCGTCGCTGGTGTCGAGCAGATCGATTACAAAGATGTCGAAACGCTGAAGGACTTCATCGGCGACAACGGCAAGATCACCCCGGCTCGCCTGACGGGCACCAAGGCGCACTATCAGCGCCAGCTCGACACGGCCATCAAGCGTGCGCGTTTCCTCGCGCTGATGCCGTACACCGATCTGCACGGTGCTTAATCGCCAGTCGACGAAGGAGAATAGATAATGCAAGTGATTCTGCTGGAAAAGGTCGTCAACCTGGGCAACCTGGGCGACATCGTGAAGGTCAAGGATGGTTTCGCACGTAACTTCCTGATCCCGACCAAGAAGGCCCGTCGCGCCACCAAGGACGCGATCGCCGAATTCGAAGTTCGCCGCGCCGAACTGGAAAAGGCTGCTGCCGAGAAGCTGGCTGCTGCACAAGCCGAAGGCGAAAAGCTGAGCGGTCTGACCGTGCAAATCTCGCAGAAGGCCGGCGTTGACGGCCGTCTGTTCGGTTCGGTCACCAACTTCGACATCGCTGAAGCCCTGGGCACCCAAGGCTTCAAGGTCGAGAAGATGCAAGTGCGTATGCCGAATGGCCCGCTCAAGACCGTGGGTGATTTCCCGGTCCAGGTGGCGCTGCACACGGACGTCGTTATCGACGTGAACGTGTCGGTGCTGGGCGAGCACGCCTAAGCCGTATCCGCGTCAGCTTCCCGACGCGAATAAAAGACGGAAGCCGGTCCGCCGGCTTCCGTTTTTTTATGCCTGTCTGTTCTGATTTGCTGGTTGCCGGGACCGCCCGCTGCCGGTCATGCGCTGATCTATGCCGACCGCCTTCCGGTTGCGCTCCCTTCCACGTTCGTTACGTTCGATAGCTCCACCTTATGCTGCCTCCAGGGAAACTGCTGAACAAACCGCGCTCGGAAAAATCGTCGCGCAAGCGGGATTTTGCCGGGGGAGACCGAGATCGCGGGGACGGTATAATGCCCGGCATGAACGCGCCCGATCCCCAGCTCGATTCGCTCAAAGTGCCGCCGCACTCTATCGAGGCGGAGCAATCCGTGCTCGGTGGGTTGCTGCTCGATAACAGCGCGTGGGATCGTATCGGCGATTTTTTGGCCGATTCGGATTTTTACCGCTACGACCACCGGATCATCTATCAGCATATCGGCCGCCTGATCGCGGGCGACCGTCCTGCCGACGTCATCACGGTCTTCGAATCGCTCACCTCCGCCGGCAAAGCCGAGGACGTGGGCGGGCTCGCCTATCTGAATGCCCTCGCCCAGAACACGCCAAGCGCCGCGAATATCCGCCGTTATGCGGAAATCGTGCGCGACCGGGCTGTATTGCGCAAGCTGGTGACGGTGGCCGACGAGATCGCATCGGACGCCTTCAATCCGCAAGGCAAGGAAGTGCGTCAGATGCTCGACGAGGCGGAGGCGAAGGTCTTCGCCATCGCGGAAGAGGGCTCGCGCAGCACGAGTGGCTTCCTTGAGTTGCAGCCGCTGCTTACGCAAGTGGTCGAGCGAATCGACGAGTTGTATCACCGTGAAGGTGGTAGCGACATCACCGGAATTCCGACCGGGTTCGTCGATCTGGACCGTATGACGTCGGGTTTCAACGGCGGCGATCTGATCATCGTGGCCGGCCGTCCGTCGATGGGTAAAACGACTTTCTCGATGAACATCGGCGAGCACATTGCCGTGGAAGAGGGGTTGCCTGTCGCCGTGTTCTCGATGGAAATGCCGGGCACGCAGTTGGCCATGCGTATGCTGGGCTCGGTGGGGCGCCTCGATCAGCATCGTCTGCGTACCGGTAAGCTGGTCGACGAAGACTGGCCGAAGCTCACGCATGCCATGCAGAAGATGAACGAGACGCAGCTTTTCGTCGACGAGACACCTGCGCTCAATCCGATGGAACTGCGTGCGCGTGCGCGTCGTCTGGCGCGTCAGTGCGGCAAGCTCGGCCTGATCATCATCGACTACCTTCAGTTGATGAGCGGCTCGGGCGGCGGTGAAAACCGCGCAACCGAAATTTCCGAAATTTCGCGTTCGCTCAAGGGCCTGGCCAAAGAGCTGAACGTGCCGGTGATTGCGCTCTCGCAGCTCAACCGTAGTCTCGAACAACGCCCGAACAAGCGTCCGGTCATGTCGGATTTGCGCGAATCGGGCGCTATCGAACAGGATGCCGACATCATTCTGTTCATCTATCGCGACGAAGTGTACAACCCCGATACGCCCGACAAGGGCACTGCCGAGATCATTATCGCGAAGCAGCGTAACGGTCCTATCGGCCACGTGCGTCTGGCGTTTATCGGTGCTTACACCAAGTTCGACAATCTGGCAGGTCCCCAGTACTGACGCATTGATTTCCGCCTATTCACACGGGAGTGCGGTGACGCACGCCCGCAACAAGGTAGAATGTGACGTTTTTGTGTCGACCCGTCCCCTATTAATACCCGGAGTTTTCCAATAATGTTCGGTCGCTTCATGCCCACCGAGGGCAAGTTCTTTGAGCTGTTCAACCAGCACGCGGCGTGCATGGTTGCCGGCAGTCGCGAACTGTCTGCCATGCTCAACGACCTGCCCAATGCCGAGGCACGTACCGTTGCAGTGCAGAACAACGAGAAGAAAGCGGATCGCATCACGCACGAGACCATCGATCTGATGCACAAGACGTTCATCACGCCTTTCGATCGCGATGAGATCCATAAGTTGATCAGCACGATGGACGACATCCTGGATCTGATGGAAGACGTGGCGACGGCCGTGTGGATGTACGACGTCAAGAGCGTGCCGAGCGAAGCACGTACGCTCGGCGAGATTTGCGTGAAGTGTTGCGAGCGCGTGCAAAGCACCGTGGCGTTGCTCAACGACATGGATCGCGCCCGCGAAATTCTGAAGCTGTGCGAAGAAATCGATGGCCTCGAATCGGAGGCCGATCGCCTGTTGCGCGCGTCGCTGTCGAAGTTGTTCCGCGAAGAATCCGACGTGAAGGAGCTGATCAAGCAGAAGGCCGTGTCCGAATTGCTCGAATCGGTGACCGATAAGTGCGAGGACGTTGCCAACATCATCGAAGGCATTGTGCTGGAAAACGCCTGAGCGGAGACTTTCGATGGCAACGCTGCACATCAGCCTCTGGCTGATCGGACTATTGATCGCTCTGGCGCTCTTGTTCGACTTCATGAACGGCTTTCACGACGCCGCCAACTCCATCGCTACGGTGGTTTCGACGGGCGTGCTCAAGCCGCATCAGGCGGTGGCATTCGCCGCCATGTTCAACGTCATCGCATTGTTCGTCTTTCACCTGAAAGTCGCGGCGACGGTGGGCAAGGGGACGGTTCACCCCGAGATCGTCGATCACTACGTGATCTTTGGCGCCCTCGTGGGCGCTATCGCGTGGAACATCATCACCTGGTACTACGGCATTCCGTCGAGTTCGTCGCATGCCCTGATCGGTGGTCTGGTCGGCGCTGCGGTGGCCAAGGCGGGCACGGGGTCGCTCGTCGCGAGCGGTCTGCTGCAAACCGTGGCGTTCATTTTCATCTCGCCGCTGCTGGGATTCGTGCTGGGCTCGTTCTTCATGCTGCTGGTGTCGTGGCTGTTCTTTCGCACGCCACCCGCTCGCGTGGATCGCTGGTTCCGTCGCCTGCAACTGGTCTCGGCCGGTATGTACAGCCTGGGGCACGGCGGTAACGACGCACAGAAGACCATCGGTATTATCTGGATGCTGCTGATTGCCGCCGGCATGTGGCCGCAGGAAGCGGCTGAGCCGCCGCTGTGGGTGATCGTGGGCTGCTATCTGGCGATCGGTCTGGGCACCATGTTCGGTGGCTGGCGTATCGTGCGCACGATGGGGCAAAAGATCACCAAGCTCAAGCCGGTGGGTGGCTTTTGCGCCGAAACGGGTGGGGCGTTCACCCTGTTCTTCGCCTCATGGCTCGGCGTGCCGGTCTCGACCACGCATACGATTACCGGAGCCATTGTGGGGGTCGGCGCCACGCGTAAGCTCTCGGCAGTACGCTGGGGGGTGGCCGGCAATATCGTCTGGGCATGGGTGCTGACGATCCCGGCCTCGGCGTTCATCGCGGCGATTGCCTGGTGGGTCGGCAAGCAGATCCTGTGACACGTTTTCGCCGGTATGCCGTCGTTACGACGGCATACCGGCCTGCAAACAGGGAAAAAGCGGCTTCGGCCGCTTTTTTTGTTCTCTCTCGGCCCGTAGACATTGACGCTCGGTATCGCCATCATCGGGAAAATCAATTTCAATAGTAAATTGCGATTAATTACTATTTGTTGATAGTATTTTATCGAACCCCATTGGAGGCTAATATGAGCACACTGATCCATCACTCCCTGCGTAGCCGTCCAGTCGCTGCGCTCCTGGGGGTGGCAATCAACATCGGCGGCGCCGCGACACTGCTCGCCCATTTGCGCTGACCACGACGACACCTCGCCCATGCGGAGGGCGTATGCAACGCGACACATTTGAGCGGGAACTGGCCGAGGAAGGTTTTACCGAGCTGGTGAAAGTCACGAGAGAGTCGGGTGATCTCGAGGTTCATGCGCATCCCTTCGAAGCGAAAGCGCTGATTCTCTTCGGCGAAATCGCCATTCGCGTGGGCGACGACGAGCGTGTGTACCACGAGGGCGACGTCTTCCATCTGAAGGCTAACGAAGCGCACGCCGAACGTTACGGTCCGGCTGGTGTGCAATATCTCGTCGGCCGGAAAACCTTACATTGAGCTATTGGCGAAGCGGGCGATCGGATCGTCGTCCTGCAATGGCGGCGTGACGAGGTTCGCCGTGCTCCTCGGCGGCGACACCTGTGGCGTGTCCATTGGGGAGGGCGTGGCAGCCGTGAGCGGCCGGTTCGGCGCGCTATTCATTGGTGTTGCTGCTGCCGGCGTCTGCGCGACCGTTGCGGGCGCGGTGCGATTTACGTAGGTCGTATTGCCGGCGGGCGCCTTGTTGGCCGCCACGCGCCGAACCCCATCGATCCGGCGTGCCCAATACGGGATGTAGAGGCTCTCCAGACGCACCGTGCCGCCAGAGTTAGGTGCGTGCACGAACTTCCCCTCACCGACATAGATACCCACGTGCGAGTGGGCGCGTCCCGTCGTGTTGAAGAAGATGAGGTCGCCCGACGCGAGATCGTCGCGTTCGAGCGGCGTGCCGACGCCACTCATGTCGGCGGTCGTGCGCGGCAGGTTCACGCCCGCGGCGCGCGCGACGACATAGCGCACGAGGCCGCTGCAATCGAAACCGGAGTCTGGGGTATTGCCGCCGTAGCGGTAGGGAATGCCAACGAGGCTCATCGCTTCGAGCGTGATTTCCTCCTGACCTGCGCTGCGCTCGGGGCCTACCGTACGGTTGCCATAGTTGGCAGTGCCGCCTTGCCTGACCGACGGGCCGGACGAACATGCGGCGACCAGCAACGTGAGCGCCAACGCGCCCCCGCACCGCCACAGCGCGTTCGGCAGTACCGCCGGCGGCGTCACGTAGCGAGCAAGAAAGCGAGGCGTGCAGAGAGATCGCTGAATTCGCATGCGACGAGTTTACGACGCTTGTCGAGTGAATGCATTGCAAAAGTGCCGAAATACGGGCGTTCTGTGGCATCGAAGTCACAAATGCGCGGATTCCCAGACGATTTTGTCGTCGGTGGGCCATGCTGCCGGCGTCGACGGCAAAAAAAACGGCGCCCGAAGGCGCCGTCGTGATGAGCGATGAAGGCTCTCGTTTGGCCAGAAGACGTCAGAGAATCTCCGCAGCGTAATCGGCCAGACGCGAACGTTCGCCACGCGCGAGCGTAACGTGTCCGCTATGCCCCCAACCCTTGAAACGATCCACCACGTAGGTGAGGCCCGAGCTGCCTTCCGTGAGGTAGGGGGTATCGATCTGTGCGATATTGCCCAGACAGATCAGCTTGGTCCCCGGGCCGGCACGGGTAACGAGCGTCTTCATCTGCTTCGGCGTCAGGTTCTGTGCCTCGTCGATGATGACGAACTTGTTCACGAACGTGCGTCCGCGCATGAAATTCATGCTCTTGACCTTGAGTCGCGAGCGGATCAATTCCTGCGTGGCTGCGCGGCCCCATTCACCGGCAGAATCGTCCGTCTTCTGAAGCACTTCGAGGTTGTCGTCGAATGCCCCCATCCACGGTTGCATCTTTTCTTCCTCGGTGCCCGGCAGGAAGCCGATATCTTCACCGACGGGCACGGTCGCCCGCGTGATGATGATTTCGTTGTAGCGCTTCTCGTCGAGCGTTTGGGCCAGACCTGCGGCAAGGGCGAGCAGTGTCTTGCCGGTACCGGCCTGGCCGAGCAACGTGATGAAGTCGACCTCCGGGTTCATCAGCAAATTGAGCGCGAAGTTCTGCTCGCGATTGCGCGCCGTGATGCCCCACACGTTGTTTTTGTGGTGCCCATAGTCGCGCAGCGTTTGCAGCAGCGCCGTCTTGCCGTTGATCTCACGAACCTGCGCGTAGAACGGCGCCTCACCGTTATTCGTCTCGAGATAGACGAACTGATTGATGAGGAAATTCATGCACAGCGGGCCGGTGATGCGATAGAACGTGGTGCCGGTACGATTGTCCTGCCAGCTCTCCATGCCCTTGCCGTGCTTGGTCCAGAAGTCCGGCGGCAAGGCCATCACGCCCGAGTACAACAGATCGCTGTCCTCAAGCACCTTGTCGTTGAAGTAATCTTCCGCGGGCAGACCGAGCGCATGCGCCTTGACGCGCATGTTGATGTCCTTCGACACCAGCACGACCTGGCGATCGCGGAATTTGTCCTCCAGCGCTCGCACGACACCCAGAATCTGGTTGTCGGCCTTGCCTTGCGGCAGTCCTTCGAGGGGCGGGACCTCGGGAAGGTCGGTCTGGAAGTAGAGGCGGCCAGTGGCGTCCTTGTTGCCGAGCCGCGAGAGCGGAATACCCTCGGCCATCGACTTCGTGCCGCTTTCCGCGACCAGCCCGTCGAGGGTGCGGCTCACCTGACGCGCATTGCGCGCCACTTCCGACATGCCCTTCTTGTGATTGTCGAGCTCTTCCAACGTCATCATCGGCAGATAGACGTCGTGCTCTTCGAAGCGGAACAGGCTGCTCGGGTCGTGCATGAGCACATTCGTGTCGAGCACGAAGAGCTTGGCGGGTTCCTGATCCTTGGTACGGGCACGCTTCGAACCACCGCTCGTCGCCGTCGATTTCACGGCCTTGAGAGACGGGGTTGCGCCGGTCGAATCGGCTGCCGGGGGCGATTGGGGCGAGCGTGCAGCAGGCGACGGCTGTGGAGCAGTCTGCGTCGCGGGACCTGTTTTGGGGACGACCTTCAACTCGGCCGTGCCAGCCGCACCGGACGTCTCGCCCAGGGCGTGTTGTTCAGATGAGGGGATCGGTTTCTTGGCCTCCGTGCGCGAAGGTTTGAGGCGAGTGGGGAATTGTTCCGGGGCAAGCAGCGTGCCCGGTTTGGTCGGCGCCGATGGCAATGGCATAGATTTCCCGTTCAAGAAAACACAACACTACTCGGCCAGGACAGACAGCGATACCACACGTCCCGGCAACAAAAAAGCCGCCTGCCCGGACGCACCGGAGAGGCGGCTTGGCTGAAGGCGCCGCCGTGGCGACGCCTGCAATAGTCTCGTTCAATGCGCTTGATCATTACGGCCGACTATAACGTCTCTTGCCGTACTTGTATAGCGTCGAATGACCTCACTGACAGTCGCTATCGGCCCGTTCGCAACACCCGTGCCCATGGCGCTTGCAGTGGTTCTCCGACGATGCCCGGGACTCGATTTTCTCCGGAGCATCGCCCATGCCGGCCAGTGCTCAGAGCGCCTGTACGGCAGCCAGGACTTCAGCAACGTGATCGGGCACGCGTACGCCACGCCATTCCTTGCGCAACACGCCTTTTTCGTCGATCAGGAAGGTGCTGCGCTCGATGCCCATATGCTCCTTGCCATACAGTTTTTTCAGCTTGATGACACCGAACAACTTGCAGACGGCTTCGTCGCCGTCGGAGATCAGCGGGAAAGGCAATTCGAGCTTGCGCTGGAAGTTCTCGTGCGAGCGCAGACTGTCGCGCGATACACCGATGATCTGCGCGCCGGCGGCTTGGAACTGCGCGTAACTGTCGCGAAAGTTCATGCCTTCCGTCGTGCAGCCGGGGGTGTTGTCCTTCGGGTAAAAGTAGATCACCACCTTCTGGCCGCGGTGGGCTTTGAGCGAAAAATCGCCGCCGGTGGCCGGTGCGGTGAAATCGGGCACGGGAGTGTCGATGGCTACCGTCACTATGGTCTCCTTGGGTGGCCTTGCAAGGCCGGAACGGGGAAGTCGGTCGAAATGGGCAAACTGGCAAACGAGGTCAGGCAGCCGCCTCGCCCTCAAGAATCAGATCGCCTGAACGACCCGGAATTTCGCCCCACACGACGGGATGCGCCGGCAGTGAGGCGAGATCAAGCGATGCGTAGTACTGGCCCATCGTCACCAGATCGTGCCCTTGACGGCGCCATCCGGCCAGCAATTGACGGAATAATGGGGCCAGCTTCTGGCCTTCAAGTTCTGCATGAAGCGTGAACACGTGATGTTGCGCCGGATCGCGGGTCAGGGCAAGCAGGTACTCGGCCACGCCATTGATATCGCGGCCATCGACACCGAGCAGCTCGTCCACGGTGGGCAGCGTCGTCGGCATCTGAACATGATTCAGACGCACGCCGTCGACGATCGGGTAGTGAGGCGCAGTGCCGCGCCCATCCGACGCGTACTTCATGCCCCAGGCATCGATTTGTCGGAAAGCATCGTTGTTCATCTGCCAGCCGGCTGCCCCATGCGTGAGCGGCGGTGCGCCGAATATCTGCGTGAAGCGTGCAAAGGCCTGTGACATCTGGCGCTGTGTCCAGGCGGCGTCGCGCGTGCGCACGTTGTCCTGCCAGTAGGTGTGGTCCCACGTATGGATACCGGTCTCATGACCGGCTGCTTGCACGGTGCGCATGACGTCGGCCGCCCGCCGCCCGATGTCCGGGCCGGGGAGCAGGGTGCCGTACATGAGCGTCTTGAAGCCATAGTGTTCGACCACCGACGTACGCGAGACCTTCTTCAGAAAGCCCGGACGGAAGACGCGCTTGAGCGCCCAGCCGGTGTGGTCCGGCCCGAGGCTGAACAGGAACGTCGCTTGCGCCTCATGCTCGGCCAGGGCGGCGAGCAGATTGGGCACGCCTTCGCGCGTGCCGCGCAGGGTGTCGACGTCGATCTTCAGGACAAACTTGGCCATAGCCGCCCTTGGGTAGGGGATCGCGCGGCGTTCGCGCAATACCCCGAATATCGGATGAAAAATGTCGAGTCAAAAACGCCCGATGCGCCGGGGGCGCATCGGGCGTTCAGTGCAGTGTCCGGCCCGCTATCAACAGGCAACGGAACGGCGTCCTGCATCGTGACTTGCCACTCGCTGACGCGCTTACTCGCCTTCGACCAGACGGCGAGCTTCGGCAACATGGCCGCGATACGCTTCGAAAATCTTGCGCAGTGCGTCGTCCATCGAAGTGGTCGGTGCCCAGCCGAGTTCCTGCATGGTGTTCTCGATCTTCGGCACGCGGTTCTGCACGTCCTGATAGCCGTTGCCGTAGTAGGCGCCCGACGACGTTTCGACGAGCTGAACCTTCTTGGCGGTTTCGGCGTACTCGGGATACTCGGCGGCCAGCTTGAGCATCATGTTGGCCAGTTCGCGCACCGAGAAATTGTTCTTCGGGTTGCCAATGTTGTAGATCTTGCCGCTGGCAACGTTGTTCTTGTTGTCGATGATACGCACCAGGGCGTCGATACCATCGTCAATGTCGGTAAAGGCTCGCTTCTGGTTGCCGCCATCGACCAGGCTGATGTTTTCGCCGCGGGCAATGTGGCCGAGGAACTGCGTGACCACGCGCGACGAACCTTCCTTCGGCGTGTAGATCGAGTCGAGCCCGGCGCCGATCCAGTTGAACGGGCGGAACAGCGAGAAATTCAGGCCTTCCTGCATGCCGTAGCCCCAGATCACACGATCCATGAGCTGCTTCGAGCAGGCGTAGATCCAGCGCGGCTTGTTGATCGGGCCGTAGATCAGCGGCGAGTTTTCCGGGTCGAATTCGCCGTCGGTGCACATACCGTAGACCTCGGAAGTCGACGGGAACACCAGGTGCTTGCCGTACTTCACGGCCGAGCGCACGATCGGCAGGTTCGCCTCGAAGTCGAGTTCGAACACGCGCAGCGGCGCCTTCACGTAAGTCGCCGGTGTGGCGATGGCGACCAGCGGCAGGATCACGTCACACTTGCGGATGTGGTACTCGACCCATTCCTTGTTGATCGTGATGTCGCCTTCGAAGAAGTGCATGCGCTCGTGGTTGACCAGATCGCCCAAGCGATCCGTGAGCATGTCCATGCCATAAACTTCCCAGTCGGTCGTCTCCAGGATGCGTTTCGACAGATGGTGGCCGATGAACCCGTTGACACCGAGAATCAGGACTTTTTTCATATTGCGGTCAGTGATTGAGCTGGGAAAACTGTTCCGGCGTGACAGGCTTGCCGTCCAGCATTAGTTCATGAATGACGACGGCGTTTGCGTCGCCGCAAACGCCAAGGAGCGCATTATCCACTACTTGCAGTCCGCAGGGCAAACCGGCGGGAACCGGCGAGCGCGACAGACGGGCGCGTGTGACGACCCAGCGGCGGTTCGCCGCGTCGGTAAATGCGCCGGGGTAGGGCGGCGCAACTGCGCGAATCAGGTTATAGACGTCCTTGGCAGGCTGCGACCAGTCGATCCGGCCGTCTTCCGGCTTGCGTCCGCCGAAATAGCTGCCCGAGCCCAGATCGTTGGTGTGACGCGGGGCCGTGCCTGCGATGAGGCCCGGCAGGCAGCGCCAGAGCGTTTGCTCGGCGGCGACCGTCACTTTCTCGAACACCTCGCCAGCCGTGTCGTCCGGCAGGATCGGCACGGCCGTCTGATCGATGATGGCCCCGGCGTCGGGCTTGGCGGCCATTTCGTGCAGCGTGGCGCCCGTTTCCGTTTCACCCTTTAAAACCGCCCAATTGACCGGCACGCGGCCACGATACTTCGGCAGCAGCGAGCCGTGCATGTTGAATGCACCTCGCGGCGCGATGTCGAGTACCGCCACGGGAATCATGTGGCGGTAGTAGAACGAGAAGATGAAATCCGGCGCGACGGCACGGATTTGCTCGGCAAGCGCGGGATCGGCTGGATCGTCAGGGGTGACGACCGGGATACCGTGCTCGGCGGCGACACGCGCAACGCTGCCGAACCAGATGTTTTCGTTCGGGTTGTCCTGATGCGTGACGACGAGTGCGACATCGACGCCGCGCGCCAGCAATACCTGCAGGCAGCGCACGCCAACGTTGTGATATGCGAAAACGACGGCCTTTGCGCTCATGACGCGTGCGATCCCAGTTCCGTTGCCCCGGTGGCCTGGCTGGTATTCGATGCACCGCCGGCGGCGCTCTCCGGGCGGCCGGACGGACGCTCTTCCAGCACTGCCTGCACCAGATAACGCGGGCGCTGGCGAACTTGCTGATAAATGCGGCCGATGTATTCGCCGAGCAGGCCCATGCCGAAAAGAATCACGCCCAGCAGGCAGAACGTAACGGCGAACAAGGTGAACACGCCCTGGACTTCCGAGCCGAACAGGAAGCGGCGGGCCATCAACACGACGAACAGCACGCCGGAGGCGGCGGACAGCGTGATGCCCACGCCCGAGAGCCATTGCAGCGGCACCACCGAGAAACCGGTGACGAGGTCGAAATTCAGACGAATCAGGCTGTAGAGCGAGTACTTCGATTCGCCTGCAAATCGCTCTTCGTGAGCGACATCCACTTCCGTCGGGTTTTGCGCGAACGTGTACGCCAGCGCCGGAATGAACGTGTTGATCTCACGGCATTGATTGACCGTATCGACGATGTGCCGGCTATAGCCGCGCAGCATGCAGCCCTGGTCGGTCATGCGGATGCGGGTGATACGCTCGCGCAGGCGATTCATGGCGCGCGAGGCGTGGCGACGGAACCATGTGTCCTGACGGTTCATGCGCACCGTACCCACGTAGTCGTGACCGGCGGCCAACTGCGCGACGAGCTTGCCGATTTCTTCGGGCGGATTCTGCAGATCGGCGTCGAGGGTGACGACCCATTCACCGCGCGTGTGCTCGAAGCCGGCCAGAATGGCCATGTGTTGCCCATAGTTGCCGTTGAACAGCACGACACGCGTTACCTCCGGCCGCGCCCGGTACTGCTCCGCGAGCAGTGCGGCCGACCGATCGCGGCTACCGTCGTTGACGAACACGACTTCGTAAGTCAGGCCCAATTGGTCGAGCGCCGGATATAGCCGGGCAAAGAGGGCGGCAAGTCCGGCCTCCTCGTTGTAAACCGGGATGACGACGGAGAGTTGTGGACAATTCATTTTTGATGATCAGCGCAAATGGCGTTAACGGCTTCGCAGACGCGGGCAACGTCGGCATCGCTCATCGCGGGGAAGAGCGGCAACGTCAGCAGCCTGCGGCCGAGGCGTTCCGTATGCGGGAACTGTCCCTCGTGGAAGCCGAGCGAACGATACATTGTAAACAGGTGAATGGCCGGGTAGTGCACGCCGCTGCCAATGCCCCGGGCCTTGAGCTTTTCCATGACGCCGGCGCGGTCGATCGTGAGGCGCTCCAGCGGCAACTCGACCTGGAACATGTGCCAGTTCGAATTTGTGAAGTCGGCGTGCGGCAAACCGAGGCCGAGCGCCACGGCAGGGCCGCCCGCGAACGTGTCGAAATACAGACGGGCCAGTTCGGTGCGGCGGCGGTTGAACGCTGCGAGATGCGGCATCTGGCCGAGGCCGACACGAGCGGCAACGTCGGTGAGGTTGTACTTGCCGCCCAGGACATCGACATCCATGCCGTCGAAACCGGTGCGGGTGACACCCTGCAGGCGGTACTTCTCGGCCAGACGCGCCTCGTCCTCATTGTTGAAGATGAGCGCACCGCCTTCAATGGAGGTGAGGTTCTTGTTGGCGTGAAAACTGAGCGAGACGAGATCGCCGATGGCGCCGATACGCTTGCCGCCCCAGGTCGATCCCATGGCTTGCGCGGCGTCTTCGATCACGCGCAGGTTGTGACGGCGCGCAATGTCGTACAACCGGTCCATATCGACCGGCAATCCGGCGAGATAGACGGGAATGATGGCGCGCGTCTTGGGCGTGATCGCTTTCTCGAGCAGATCGAGGTCGATATTGCGTGTGGCCGGATCGACGTCGACGAACACCGGTGTTGCACCGACTTCCAGAATCACGTTGGACGTGGCGACCCACGACAGCGGCGTGGTGATGACTTCGTCGCCGCCTTGCACGCCGGCGATGCGCAGGCCGATCTCGAGCGTAGCGGTTCCCGAGTTGAAGACGCGCACCGGACGGCCGCCGAAAAATTCGGACAGTGCCTTCTCAAAGGCCTGCACTTGCGGGCCCGAGGTGATCCAGCCGGAGCGCAGCACTTCGGTCACGCCGGCGATAGTGGCGTCGTCGATACTCGGCCGCGTGAACGGCAGGAATGGTTGATTCGATTGGGAGGTTGCCGAGTCGCTCATGATGTAAGACAAAGCCTCAGGTAAGCATTGGGGGAGTGCGTCAGCGCGTAATGCGGCGCTTGCACCGATTCCATCGGCCCGCTGCCTTAGCTGCGGGCAAGAATATAAACACCGACCAGAATGATGCCGATCGCGACAAGGCGCTGCATCGACAGCGTCTCGCCAAACAAGTACCAGGCGGCGAACGCGTTCACGACATAACCGAGCGAGAGCATCGGATAGGCGATCGAGACTTCAACACGCGAGAGCGCCAGAATCCATACAACCACGCTGATGGCATAGCAGACCAGCCCGCCCATAATCGGCAATTGCGTGGCGAGCTTGATGCCGATGGGCACTATATTGGCGCGGGTGAACTCTAGTGCGCCGATGGAGCCCGCGCCAGCTTTGAGCAACAACTGGGCGCAGGCATTGAGCAGCACGCCCGTGAGAATAAGGGAAAACGTAGCGAGATTCATGGAACGTTTGTGAACGTTTGTGAATAATTATGAACGTTGCGAATTAGCTGGCGCTTGGCTATGCCAGGCCTCCAGCCTCATATTGCTGTCGTCGCCGGCGCGAATCGCCGGAGATGCAGGGCTGACGATGGACAAGCGCGCTATTTTACGTTGTCTTCCGGCTGTGGTTTCGAGATGACGATGCGGCGGCTGTCACGCGCGATGATCCGCATTGGCAGATGTTGGGCTTCGAGCTGGCCGAATGTGCCCGGGTCGACCAGCGCGAGGGCCTTGGGGTCGGCCCGCCAGCGGGCGTAGAAATCGGTGAGCGTCGGCACCCATTTCTGGGGTTCCTGCTTCACGCCGAACTCCAGTTCGTCCGGGTGCTGCACCATGATCATCGTGTGGCCGAGGTAGTACGGCATGGTGTGGTCGAGCAGGTTCACGGAGTAGAACGGCACGTTCGGCCCGAGGCGCTGCATCTCCGCCTTGACGGCTGGCACAAGCAGCACGCCCGAGCTTTGGCGGCCGAACACTTCATGGCCCATGCCGCCGACGGTCACGAGCAGCAGCATCGCACCGGCAAAGGTGAGCAGGGCGCGGCGCGCACTGTGTCTCGCCAGCCGCCACGCCACGAGCGTTCCCGCCAGTCCGGTACCGATCGCGAAGTACAGCCAGATCTGGAAGGCTTTGTATAACTCATTCGGGTTGCGTACGCTGCCCGCACGGCCCACGAAGATGGCTACCATGACGAGCGCGGCGATCAGGAAAATCGCGTAACCCGCCATGTGCAGACGCACCGTTTCGCGGCGTAACTGTGCGAGATACAGGCCAAAGAGCAGTGCCATGGCCGGTGCGATGGGCAGCAGATAGGAAATCAGCTTCGAGTGCGACGCACTGAAGAAGGCAAAGATGAACAGCGCCCACACCCAGAGCATGAGTGCCGGAGCAAAGCCGTTGGGCTGACGTGGCATGCGCAGCGTGGCGCGCACGGTGCCCGGCAACACCGACAGCCAGGGCAGGAAACCGACAATGAACACGGGCACGAAGTACCACGGCGCGCCATCGCGATTGTGGCCTTCCATTGCAAATCGGCGGAAGTGCTCGTTGATGAAAAAGAAATCGAAGAATTCTGGGTTGTGGACTTGTACCAGCACGAACCACGGTGCCGCAATCGCGAAGAAGACGATCAGTCCGCTGCCGAGGTATAGACGCCGCCACAAGGCCCAGTCGCGTGCGACGAACGTGTAGATCACGAGCACGCCGCCCGGCAACACAATGCCGACCAGCCCCTTGCTCAGGACGGCAAGCGCCATGGCTGCCCAGCATAGCCACATCCAGCCGCGCACGTCGGGGCGCGCGAGGCCCGGCCGCTGGGCCAGCAGCAGCGCGCACAACGAGAGCCCCATGAAAAACGACAAGCCCATATCGAGCACGTTGAAGTGCCCGAGCAGCGACCACAGGGGGGCGCAGGCCAGCGCTGCGGCGGCGAACAGGCCGACGCGCGCATTGAATACCCGGCGGCCGGTGTAGCCGACCATCAGCACACCCGCGAAACCGGTAAGCGCCGTCCACAACCGGGCTTGCCATTCGCCCAGTCCGAATGCGGCAAACGTGAGCGCATTCATCCAGGTTTGCAGCGGCGGTTTTTCGAAATACTTGTACCCGTTGTAACGCGGCGTAATCCAGTCGCCCGTGACCCACATCTCGCGCGCCATTTCCGCGTACCGGCCTTCATCGCTCGCAATCAGGTGGCGGTAGTCGAGAACGCCGAACCAGACGAGCGCGAACGCCACGAGAAGCAGCCAGAAAGCGGTGGGGGACAGCGGGTAGGAAGACGGCGGCGAGTGCGATGCGGTGGGCGTGGACAACGGCGGCGGAGCAAGCGGTTCGGCGGCCATCGGGCCGGAGGCGAGCGGGCGGCGGCTCACTCAGCCGCCTCGGTCTCGATGAGCACGGCGAGCACGACACGGCGCCCTTCGCTCATCAGGATGTTGTAAGTGCGGCAGGCCGCCTGGGTATCCATGGAGTCCACGCCGATGCGGGTGCTGGTGAGCGTGCTGGTCAGCCGGGGATGGGCAAATCGCAAACGGGCGCCGCTGCCGAAGATGACGACTTCAGGGTCGAGCGCGCGCAGATTTTCGAAATGAGACGGCTCGAGTGCATCGAAGCGCGACACCGGCCAGGCCTGGATCTCGCCCTCTGGTGCAATGATCACGCTTTGCTCGTGACGAACCTTGTTCACCTCGACGTAGCCGGGGCCGTAGCCGGTGACAGTGTTCAATGCTTGCAACGGGTCTTGATGCAGTTTCACTTTCGAAAGATTCCCTACCCAGGGGGTTACCCAATGGTTATCCAGTGGTCAACGAGCGTCGGCGGGTCGCGCAACGGCCGCGCATCTTGCCTCGCATGGCGCAAACCGTCAATGATGCATTGCCGAACTCTGTCATAATTGGCTAAATTATAGCTTTTTGCCGTACGCAGCACGGCAAAACCGTTGCAGTGCGGCATTTGCCACGCCGAAACCGGGGGAACGCGGTGTCATGTGCGCTTCGCACAAGCCGCCGGACCGCCAATTCGCCGTGCGTCCCGCCTGCTGCCGGTCCGTACGGACCCTGCGCCGCCCGCCAAGACCACAACCGCCGTGAAACCGATCCTTAAATCGCAGAAATTGCAGAATGTCTGCTACGACATTCGTGGGCCCGTGCTCGAACATGCCAAGCGCATGGAAGACGAAGGTCATCGCATCATCAAGCTGAACATCGGCAATCTGGCGCCGTTCGGCTTCGAGCCGCCCGACGAGATCGTGCAGGACATGATCCGCAATCTGCCGAATTCGGCCGGTTACTCGGATTCGCGGGGCGTGTTCGCGGCGCGCAAGGCGATCATGCACTACTGCCAGCAAAAGCGCATCAAAGACGTACAGCTCGACGACATCTACCTCGGCAACGGGGCTTCGGAGCTGATCGTGATGGCCATGCAGGCATTGCTCAACGACGGCGACGAAGTGCTCGTGCCGGCCCCCGACTACCCGCTCTGGACGGCTGCCGTCAGCCTGTCGGGCGGCACGCCGGTCCATTACATCTGCGATGAACAGGCCGACTGGCAACCCGATCTGGCGGACATCCGCAAGAAGATCACGCCGAACACGCGCGCCATCGTCATCATCAACCCGAATAACCCGACCGGTGCGCTGTACTCGGACGAACTCCTCAAGGATATCGTTGCGCTCGCCCGCGAGCACAAGCTCATCATTTACGCCGACGAGATCTACGACAAGATCGTCTACGACGGCGAAGTGCACACCTCGATCGGCTCGCTCTCCGAAGACGTGCTCACCATTACGTTCAACGGCCTGTCCAAGAGCTATCGCGCGTGCGGTTACCGCGCGGGCTGGATGGTGGTGTCGGGCGATAAGCGTCCGGCGCGCGACTATATCGAAGGGCTGAATATTCTGGCCTCGATGCGTCTGTGCCCGAACGTGCCGGGCCAGTACGCCATTCAGACGGCGCTGGGCGGCTACCAGAGCATCAAGGACCTGATCGTGCCGGGCGGACGCCTGTACGAGCAGCGCGAGATCGCCCACCGCATGCTCACCGACATTCCCGGTGTGACCTGCGTGAAGCCCAAGGCGGCGCTGTATCTGTTCCCGCGTCTCGATCCGGCGGTATACCCCATTGCCAACGATCAGGAGTTCATCCTCCAGTTGCTGCTTGAAGAGAAGGTCCTGCTGGTGCAGGGCAGCGGCTTCAACTGGATGCACCCCGACCATTTCCGCGTAGTGTTCCTGCCTCACGAGGGCGACCTGGAAGACGCCATCAGTCGCATTGCCCGCTTCCTGGACGGTTATCGCCGTCGCCACGGCAAGTGATGCGCGCCAACCGATTTCGACTTTTGAGTAAAACTGCATGAAACCGATCAAATTGGGCCTGCTGGGCCTCGGCACGGTGGGCTTCGGTGCCTTCCAGGTACTGGCTCGCAATCAGGAAGAAATTCAACGTCGTGCCGGACGGGGTATCGAGATTACGAAGGTCGCGGTGCGCAATGTCGAACGCGCCCGCGGTCTCGTGGGCGACGCCGCCATCGTGACGGGCGATCCGTTCGAGGTGGTCAACGATCCCGACATCGACGTGGTGGTCGAGACCATCGGCGGCTACGACCTCACCAAGGAACTGGTGCTCAAGGCGATCGAGAACGGCAAGCATGTGGTCACGGCCAACAAGGCGTTGCTGGCCGTCTACGGCAACGAGATCTTCGCCGCCGCACGCAAGGCCAACGTGATGGTCGCGTTCGAAGCGGCTGTCGCCGGTGGTATCCCCATCATCAAGGCGCTGCGTGAAGGCCTGACGGCCAATCGTATTCAGTGGATTGCCGGCATCATCAACGGCACCACGAACTTCATTCTCTCGGAGATGCGCGACAAGGGCATCGACTTCGACGTGGCGCTTGCCGACGCGCAGCGTCTGGGCTACGCCGAAGCCGACCCGACGTTCGACATCGAAGGGGTCGACGCCGCGCACAAGCTCACGCTCATGAGTGCGATCGCGTTCGGCGTGCCGGTGCAGTTCGACCGTGCTTATATCGAAGGCATCACCAAGCTGTCGGCGCTCGACATCAAGTATGCGGAAGAGTTGGGTTACCGCATCAAGCTGCTGGGTATCACGCGTCATGTGGAAGCGGGTATCGAACTGCGTGTGCACCCGACGCTGATTCCGGCCAAGCGCCTCATCGCCAACGTGGAAGGCGCCATGAACGCCGTGCTGGTGCAGGGCGACGCTGTGGGCGCCACGTTGTATTACGGCAAGGGCGCGGGCGCCGAGCCGACCGCGTCGGCCGTGGTGGCCGATATCGTCGACGTGACGCGTCTGCAAACGGCCGATCCGGAGCATCGCGTGCCGCATCTGGCCTTCCAGCACGATGCGCTGTCGAACACGCCGGTGCTGCCGATCGACGAAGTCACCACGAGCTACTACCTGCGTCTGCGCGTGGTCGACCGTGCGGGCGTGATGGCGGCGCTTACGCGCATCCTCGCCGATCTGGATATCTCCATCGACGCCTTGCTGCAAAAGGAATCGCGCGAGGGCGAGCACCAAACCGACATCATCCTCCTGACGCACGAGACCCAGGAGAAGCACATCAATTCGGCCATCGCGAAGATCGAGGCCATGGAAACGGTGCTCTCGAAGGTCACCCGCATCCGTATGGAGGCCTTGAGCTGAGCGCTCCGGCGCTCGCTTCTGGCCACACGAACCGATACGACAGGACACGATCCTCATGAAATACATCTCCACGCGCGGCGCGGGCCTGAGTTCGGGCGAGCCGCAATCGTTCTCCAGCATTCTGCTCGGCGGTCTGGCGCCGGATGGCGGCTTGTATCTGCCCACGGAATACCCGCAGGTGACGGCCGACGAGTTGCGTGCCTGGCGTCAGTTGTCGTATGCCGATCTGGCTGCCAGCGTGCTGGCCAAGTTCGCGGGCGACATTCCTGCCGAAATTCTGGCCGACCTGACCAAGCGCACGTACACCGCCGAGGTGTATCGCAACGTGCGCCCGGGTGAGGACGCCGCCGAGATTACGCCGCTGTTGCCGCTGGGTGTCGAGAAGGACACGCAGCTCTCGCTGCTGGCGCTCTCGAACGGCCCGACGCTCGCGTTCAAGGACATGGCCATGCAGTTGCTGGGCAACCTGTTCGAGTACGCACTGGCGCAGCACGGCGACGCGCTCAACATTCTCGGCGCGACGTCCGGCGACACGGGCAGCGCGGCGGAGTACGCCATGCGGGGCAAGGAAGGCATTCGTGTGTTCATGCTCTCGCCTGCGGGCAAGATGAGCGCGTTCCAGACAGCCCAGATGTACAGCCTGCAAGACCCGAACATCTTCAACCTCGCGGTCGAAGGTGTGTTCGACGACGCGCAGGACATCGTCAAGGCGGTCTCGAACGATCACGCCTATAAGGCCCGTTACAAGATCGGCACGGTGAACTCGATCAACTGGGCGCGTGTCGTGGCGCAGGTCGTGTACTACTTCAAGGGCTACTTCGCGGCCACGGGCGGCAAGTCCGGGCAGGACGGCGAAGTGTCGTTCACGGTGCCGTCGGGCAATTTCGGCAACGTTTGCGCGGGCCATATCGCCCGCATGATGGGCTTGCCGATTCGCAAGCTGGTTGTGGCGACGAACGAAAACGATGTGCTCGACGAGTTCTTCCGCACCGGCCGTTACCGTGTGCGCAAGTCCGCCGAAACGTTCCATACGAGCAGCCCGAGCATGGACATCTCGAAGGCATCGAATTTCGAGCGATTCCTGTTCGATTTGCTCGGCCGCGACGCGAAGGCGACGGCCGATCTGCTCTCGAAGGTCGAGCGCGAAGGCGGCTTCGATCTGTCGGGTACCGAGGCTTTCGCCCGCGTACGGCAGTTCGGCTTCGTTTCGGGCCGCAGCACGCACGCCGATCGTGTGACGACGATTCAAGACGTGGCCAAACGCTACGACGTGGTCATCGACACGCACACGGCCGACGGCGTGAAGGTGGCTCGTGAAGCCCTCGAATCCGGTGTGCCGATGGTGGTGCTCGAGACCGCGCAGCCGGCGAAGTTCGCCGAGACGATCCGCGAGGCATTGCATCGCGAGCCGCCGCGCCCGGCCGGATTCGAGCAGCTTGAATCGCTACCGCAACGCTTCGAGACCGTGCCTAACGACGTGGCACGGGTGAAGGCCTATATTGCAGAGCACACCGGCCTTTAAGCCGGCGATTGCGCTGATCCCTGACTCTCGGGCCATCGTCATGCTGAGTACACAAGAAGCCCTCGACGCCGTGCTGGCGGCTGCCCGCCCGCTCGGTCGGCGGGAGACGGTCGACACGCTTGCGGCCAACGGCCGCGTGCTGGCGGCCGACGTGATCGCCACGCTCGACGTGCCGCCCATGGACACCAGTGCCATGGACGGGTACGCCGTGCGAGTCGCCGACCTGCGGGGCGCCGAGACGGTGTTGCCGGTCTCGCAACGCATTCCGGCGGGGCACGCGCCCGAACCGCTCGCCAGCGGCACTGCGGCGCGCATTTTCACGGGCGCGCCGGTGCCGCAAGGGGCCGACGCCGTCGTCATGCAAGAGCAGTGCGAGGTTCGCGACGACGGCTCGGTCGTGATTCGTCACGCGCCGGCCGAAGGCGAATTCGTCAATCGGCAGGGCGCGGATATTCGCCGCGATAGCGTGGTGCTCGCCGCAGGCACGAGGCTGGGCGCGCCTGCGCTGGGGTTGGCGGCGTCTGTCGGGATTGCAAAGCTGGAAGTCTCGCGCCGCCTGCGGGTGGCCGTGTTCTTTACCGGTGACGAGCTGACGATGCCCGGCGAGACGCTGCGTGCGGGCAGTATCTACAACTCGAACCGCTTCGTGCTGCGCAGCCTGTTGGAGAACCTGGGCTGCGAGATGACCGATTACGGTATCGTGCCGGACAATCTGGCCGCCACGCGTGCGATTCTGCGCGACGCCGCGCGTGCCAACGACCTGATCATCACGTCCGGCGGTGTGTCGGTGGGCGAGGAAGATCACGTCAAACCTGCGGTGGAGGCCGAGGGTCGCCTCAATCTGTGGCAGATCGCGCTCAAGCCGGGCAAGCCACTGGCTTATGGCGAAGTCAATCGTGCAGGCGGCGAGACTGCGCATTTCCTCGGCTTGCCGGGTAATCCGGTGTCGAGCTTCGTGACTTTCCTGCTGTTCGTGCGCCCGTTCATCCTGCGCTTGCAAGGGGTGGCGGACGTGACGCCGCGCCGCATCGCCATGCGTGCCGATTTCACGCAGACGAAGGCCGATCGTCGTAATGAATTCGTGCGGGCGCGGATCAATGCGCACGGCGGCCTTGACGCCTTTCCCAACCAGAGTTCGGCGGTACTCACGTCGACCGTCTGGGGCGACGGCCTCATCGACAACCCGCCGGGCCATCGCATCGAAGCCGGGCAGACGGTGGCGTTCCTGCCGTTCTCCGACCTCCTATATTGAGAGAGACCCGTCGCGCATGCGACGGGGCAGCCAGACTATGCAAATCGATCTTCGCTTTTTCGCCAGCGTCCGTGAGGCGCTCAATGTCGCTGAGGAGCGCGTCGAGGTTCCGGCCGGGATTGCTACGGTGGGAGACGTGCGGCAGTGGTTGTGCGGCCGTGGCCCGGTGTGGGCGGAGACGCTTGGCGAGCAGCGCTCGCTGCGCATGGCGCTGAATCACACGATGGTGCCGGCTGCCACGCGCCTGACCGAGGGCTGCGAAGTCGCGTTCTTCCCGCCCGTGACCGGCGGCTGAGTCGCGTCGCCTCGCCAACCCATAGCGAAACCCAGTACAGGAGAGCTCGCCCCATGCCGATTCGCGTACAGACGGAGGATTTCGACCTGTCGGAGGAAATTCGGCAACTACGTGCAGGCGATCTGCGTGTGGGGGCGGTGGCGACCTTCGTTGGCACGGTGCGCGATCTGAACGACGGCAACGATGTCTCGCGCATGACGCTGGAGCACTATCCGGGCATGACGGAAAAGGCGCTGGAGGCGATCGTCGTGCAAGCCCGCGAGCGGTGGCGCCTGTTCGACGCGTTGGTGATTCATCGTTACGGCGAGCTGGGGCCGGGCGATCAGATCGTGTTGGTGGCCGTTACGTCGGCGCATCGGGGCGACGCCTTCGCTGCCTGCGAGTTCATCATGGATTATCTGAAGACCGAGGCGCCTTTCTGGAAGAAGGAATCCACCTCGCAGGGCGAACGCTGGGTCGACGCACGCGAGACCGATACCGCGGCGCGGGAACGCTGGACGACCGGGCGTCAGTCTGGCTCATCAGAAAATCGCTGATTTTTCGTTATTTCAGATTAACGTCGGCAATTGTCTTAAATATTCGCTCATCGTGACGGCTCGCTCATTCGTGGGGGCGCGCCGGTCGTGCCCGCTTCACACTGTCGAGTAGTGCCTTCTGCGCCGGCGGCAGCGTGTACTCCCATCCGAACAGGTTCAACTGAAGGCTTTCCGCGATACGGATCGCCGGCTCCGCAAACGCGAAGGCGGCTCGCGGGTCGAACAGCTTGTCCAGCGTATCGAAGAAGAGGGCGAGCCAGCGGCTGAAGTGCTCGCCGCTCAGATGGCCGAAGGGTTGATGTGCCTGCGTCACATTGCCGCGGTAACGTTTCGCGCCGAGCACAATACTGCACCAGAACCCCACCATTTTTTCCAGATGCAGGTCCCAGCGGCCTTCGAGTGCTTGCCGGAATACCGGCCCGAGCATGTCGTCGTCGCGAATCCGTCCGTAGAAGGTGTGAACGAGCAGGCGCACGGCGTCTTCGTCAATCTCGGCGAGACGCGGTTCGGGCCATTCGCCCGGTGTTTGGCAGGAGGCTTCAGGGGACATTGCGACGGACAGACGAGGATCGCGCGTGGGTCATTTGCCGGTTCCCGGCGCCAGGATGACGCATGGTGCGGCGCGCTGAAAGTGGCTATTATGAGCTTCAAACCCGGGCGTGTCCTGCGGTTGTTTCACGCCGCCGAACGCTCCCCCCGCAAGCTCTGATGCCGGCCACCTCCGGTATCGCGCGAAATGTCAAATGTCGCGCTGTAATGCCCCTTGAAACCACAGGGGATTGTCCGCACATCCGATCCAGAATGATTTCTTACCGGAGCACTAGATGCGACAAGACAAATTCACCACGCAATTCCTGGAAGCGCTGGCTGATGCCCAAAGCATGGCGGTCGGTCGCGATCAGCAATACATTGAGCCGCTGCACCTTCTCGCCGCGCTGATCGCACAACCCGAGGGCGCTGCGCGCTCGTTGCTGCAACGCGCTGGCGTACAGGTTCAGCCGCTGGCGCACGACATCGAGACGGCTATCGCCAAGCTGCCGCAGGTTCAGGGCACCGACGGCAACGTGCAGGTCAGCCGCGAACTCGCGGGCTTGCTCAATCAGGCCGACAAGGAAGCGCAGAAGCATGGCGACAGCTATATCGCCAGCGAAATGTTCCTGCTGGCGCTCGCCGACGACAAGGGCGACACGGGCAAGCTCGCCCGCGCCCGTGGCCTGACGCGCAAGTCGCTGGAAGCCGCCATCGAAGGCGTGCGCGGCGGCCAATCCGTCGATAGCCAGGATGCCGAAGGCCAACGCGAAGCCCTCAAGAAATACACGCTCGATCTGACCGAACGCGCTGCCCAGGGCAAGCTCGATCCGGTGATCGGCCGCGACGACGAAATTCGTCGCACGATCCAGATCCTGCAACGCCGTACGAAGAATAATCCCGTGCTTATCGGCGAGCCGGGCGTGGGCAAGACCGCCATTGTGGAGGGTCTGGCTCAGCGGATCGTTAATGGCGAAGTGCCGGAGTCGCTCAAGAACAAGCGTGTGCTCGCGCTCGACATGGCGGGGCTGCTCGCCGGTGCGAAATTCCGCGGCGAGTTCGAAGAGCGCCTGAAGAGCGTACTCAACGATATCGCCAAGGACGAAGGCCGCACGATCCTGTTCATCGACGAGATTCACACGATGGTTGGTGCAGGCAAGGCCGAAGGCGCAATGGACGCCGGCAACATGCTCAAGCCCGCGCTCGCGCGTGGCGAACTGCATTGCATTGGCGCCACCACGCTCGACGAATACCGCAAGTACATCGAGAAGGATGCCGCACTGGAGCGCCGTTTCCAGAAGGTGCTCGTCGAAGAGCCGAGCGTCGAGGCGACCATCGCGATTCTGCGTGGCTTGCAGGAAAAGTACGAACTGCACCACGGCGTGGAGATCACCGACCCGGCGATCGTGGCTGCGGCTGAACTCAGCCAGCGCTACATCACCGATCGTTTCCTGCCGGACAAGGCCATCGACCTGATCGATGAGGCGGCGTCGAAGATCAAGATGGAAATCGACTCGAAGCCGGAAGTGATGGACAAGCTCGATCGACGCCTGATCCAGTTGAAGATCGAGCGCGAGGCCGTCAAGAAGGAAACCGATGAAGCGTCGCAGAAGCGTCTGGCGTTGATCGAGGAAGAGATTTCGCGTCTGGAGCGCGAGTACGCCGACCTCGAAGAAGTCT
This sequence comes from Pandoraea apista, assembly GCF_001465595.2. Classification (NCBI taxonomy): domain Bacteria; kingdom Pseudomonadati; phylum Pseudomonadota; class Betaproteobacteria; order Burkholderiales; family Burkholderiaceae; genus Pandoraea; species Pandoraea apista. The sequence goes on from NZ_CP013481.2 coordinate 2,600,290, forward strand.
GGACGGCCGAGAAGGCCGCCGTGCAGGGAAGCGCGCAGGTCAAGGAAGAAATCGACCGGGTGCGCGCCGAGATCACGAAGCTGCAACGCGAGGGCAAGCTCGACAAGGTGGCCGAGCTGCAATACGGCAAGCTGCCGCAACTCGAAGCGCAGTTGAAAGATGCCGATGCGGCGGAAGCGGCGGGCCAGCAGGCGCATCCGCGTTTGTTGCGCACACAGGTGGGTACGGAAGAAATTGCCGAAGTCATTTCGCGAGCCACGGGTATCCCGGTCTCGAAGATGATGCAGGGCGAGCGCGAAAAGCTGCTCAACATGGAAGCCAAGCTGCACGAGCGCGTGGTGGGGCAGGACGAGGCGATCACCGCTGTGGCCGACGCCATTCGCCGTTCGCGTGCGGGCCTTTCGGACCCGAACCGTCCGTATGGGTCGTTCCTGTTCCTCGGGCCGACCGGTGTGGGCAAGACGGAGCTTTGCAAGGCGCTGGCGATGTTCCTGTTCGATTCGGAGGATCACCTCATCCGTATCGACATGAGCGAGTTCATGGAGAAGCACAGCGTGGCGCGTCTGATCGGTGCGCCTCCGGGCTACGTCGGCTACGAAGAAGGTGGCTACCTGACGGAAGCCGTCCGTCGCAAGCCGTATAGCGTGATCTTGCTCGACGAGGTCGAGAAGGCGCATCCGGACGTATTCAACGTGCTGTTGCAAGTGCTTGACGATGGGCGGATGACCGACGGCCAGGGCCGTACCGTGGACTTCAAGAACACGGTGATCGTGATGACGTCGAACCTCGGGTCGTCGATGATTCAGTCGATGGTCGGTGAGCCGCAAGACCGGATCAAGGACGCCGTGTGGACGGAGATCAAGGATCACTTCCGTCCGGAGTTCCTGAACCGGATCGACGAAGTCGTGGTGTTCCACGGGCTCGACCAGAAGCACATCGAGTCGATTGCCTCGATCCAGATCGAGATTCTGCGTCAACGTTTGGCGAAGCTCGACATGGCGCTCGAAGTCAGCAAGGCGGCGCTCATGCACGTGGCGCGCGAGGGCTTCGACCCGGTGTTCGGGGCACGGCCGCTCAAGCGTGCGATCCAGCAGGAGATCGAGAACCCGGTCGCCAAGCTGGTGCTGGCAGGCAAGTTCGGGCCGAAGGATACGATCCCGGTCGACTGGCGCAACGGGCGCTTTACCTTTGAGGGCGAGAGCGCTCAGCAGGTGAGCAGCGAGACTGAAGCGGCCGCCGGCTAAGCCAGAGCGCAATTCGTGAGATCGACCCCGCGTTCCGAGAGGAGCGCGGGGTTTTTTGTTAATTTTCTGCGGGTGACATACCGCATCGTCGTGTCACAATCGTCGGCGAAAATGCGCGGCCGCAGCGCGTCGCCTTGCGGTGCCCGCCGTGGTGCGGGGGGTGTGTGTCACTTGCCATTTGACGCTCACCGCTCACCGCTCGCGCCGGTGGACTGCCGTTGGCGGCCTACCGGCGCCATTCGTCGCAAGACCGCTGCGCGCATTGCGAGAGGTTCTTATCGTAGCGCCATGATTCAGCGTGAACGAGGAAGTCATGGCGACGATTGTGGAAATGCATTTGGCTGCGGCAGTCGCGGCCGTGCTGTTGGGGGCCGCTATTCTGTTCATGCGGCGCGGCACCCCACGGCACCGGTGGACCGGCCGTTTGTGGGTCGTGGCGATGGCCGTGGCGGCGGCAACGAGCTTCGGTATCCGTGAGCTTGGCGCGGGCCGTTTGTCATGGCTGCATGCGCTTTCGGCGTATGTGCTGGTGGGGCTCGTGCTGGCGGTGGTGGCGATCCGTCGGGGTGACGTGAGTACCCATCGGCGGCAAATGCTGGGCCTCTACGCCGGACTGGTCATTGCAGGGGTGGCTGCAATATTGGTGCCGGGGCGGGCGCTCAATGGCGTGTTGGCGCGCTTGTGGCACCATGGGGCAACGGTGGTGTCCGACGCTCAGGCCGCCCCGGTTGGCATGACCGCCATGACTGGCGCGAAAGGCGACGATCTGCCGGGCGCGCAAAACGGCAGGAGCGATAGAAACGGTGTGAGTGGCAGCGACAGAAGCCATCGCGATAAGCAAGCAGGGGCACTAAAACAAACGCAACGGGCGCCGACAGCCGAGCCGGGCTCGCTCGCCGTGACAGGCAGGGCAGGCGCATGAAACGCACGTCGACAATGAGACAACCGCAATCCGTGGAGACTGTACACGCGGGCCCCGTCAAAGTGACGCGCGGCCTGTGGAAGGTGTTTTTCCGCGAACTCGTGGGCATCGTGCTTTTCAACACCGTCATCGCCCTGATTCTCTTTTTTATCGGATTCGGCGGCACGTTCTTCCAGAACTTCGTTTTCAGCCAGTGCATCGGTATCTCCATCACGGTGTTTATCGACGGCGGGCGGCGTGCGATCTGGCGTGACGGCGCACCGTCGATGGTGCCGTTCCTGCTGCTCGTGGCGTTTGGCTGCGCAGCCGGACTCGCGTTGGGAATTGCCCTCGGTACGGCGCTGCTGGGACTCCCGATTTCGATGTGGCAACCGTTGAACGGACACTCGTTGCCCATCGCGCTGCTCATCGCCTTGCTTGCCACATGCGTCGGCACGTATCACGGCTGGTCTCGCGCACGGTTGTCGCAACTGCGCGAAGCCACTGCACAGCAGGCGTTGCGCGAGGCGGCGGCGGAAAAGGCCCTTGTCCATGCGCAATTGCAAACGCTGCAAGCCCAACTCGAGCCGCACTTCCTATTCAACGTACTCGCCAATCTGGACTCGCTTATTGCGAGCGATCCGGTGCGCGCGCGCACATTGCTCGGGCATCTCAACCGGTTCTTGCGCGCATCGCTCGCGGCCACGCGCGCAGACGTGACCACGGTGGCCGACGAATTTGCGCTGCTCGAAGCCTTGATGTCGATCCAGCAAGTGCGCTTTGGCGAGCGGCTGCGTTACACATTCGATCTGCCCGAAGATTGCCGCGCCTTGCAGGTGCCACCGATGCTCGTGCAACCGCTCGTCGAGAATGCCGTGAAGCATGGTGTCGAGCCGCTCGCCGGTGGCGCTTCGGTGGATGTCAGCGCGCGGCGCGAGCGCACGGCGGATGGTGCGTGGCAACTCGTGCTGCGCGTGGCAGACGATGGGGCCGGCTTTCGTGACGTGGCGCGAGGCAACCCGCACGAGCATCTCGGTGGTGTTGGCCTGACGAATATTCGAGAGCGCCTGCGGGTGCTCTATGGCGACACCGCGCGCCTCACGCTCAGCGAAGGCGTGCCGCGAGGTGTCGTTGCAACATTGCGCTTGCCTGTGGCGTTGTCCGGGCCGCAAATGTCGCCAACGGCATAGGTTTCTAGTCCCAGAGAGTGGAGTGCATGACATCCCCCGTCGCCCTGATTGCCGAAGACGAACCGTTGCTTGCCGATGCGCTGCGCACCATGCTTGCGCAAACGTGGCCCGCGTTGCACATACTGCCCGTGGCGCCAGACGGCACGTCGGCGATTGCCGCCATCGCGCAGGCACAGCCGGATGTCGTATTTCTCGACATTTCCATGCCCGGTGCGACCGGGCTAGAGGTCGCGCGGGCGTGCGCAAGGCTGGTCCGGCCACCGCAGATCGTGTTCGTGACGGCATTCGACCGCTTCGCGCTCGATGCCTTCGATGCGGCTGCCGTCGACTATCTGCTCAAACCGGTGGAACCCGATCGTCTGGCCCGAACGGTGGCGCGCGTGCGTGAACGCCTGGCGGCGCCCGACGACGGCGCGCTATCGCAACTGGTCGAGACCTTGCGCACACATCTGGAGGCAGCAGGAGCAGCGCCGGATCGGCAAGGGGCGGCATTGGCGCCGGGTACCTCGCCGGCCACTGAGTCCCGGGAGTATCTACGCTTCGTTCGGGCGTCGGTGCGCGACGAGATTCGTATCGTTCCCGTCGAGGATGTGTGCTTTTTCGAGGCCGCCGACAAGTACGTCGTGGTAGCAACGACGGACGGCGATCTGCTGATCCGCACCAGTCTGCGCGAATTGATGCCGCAACTCGATCCGTCGCGCTTTTGGCAGGTGCACCGCAGTACGGTGGTCAACGTGGCCGAAGTCGTAAGTGCGCAGCACACGCCGTTGGGCCGTCTCACGCTCAAGCTCAGGCGTCGCAAGGATCGCGTGGCGGTCAGCCGGCAGTACGCCCATCTGTTCCGGCAGATGTAGTGTCGGGGGCGGTGGCAAAGAACTCGCTGGGCGTGCGTCCGAAAGTGCGCTTGAACATTGCGGAGAACGCACTCTGGCTTCGGTAGCCCAATTCGCGGGCAATGCGGGCGAGGGGGTATCCCTTCGACGCGAGCGGAATCGCCTGCGCCAGTACTACCTGCTGACGCCACTGCACGAAACTCATGTTGAGTTCCTGCCGGAACAATCGCCCGATGGTGCGCGGGCTGGCGCCTGCGTAACGGGCCCACTGATCGAGTGTCCAGGCACGCGCAGGGTCGGCCAGCATCGCGTTGCATAGCGTCAGCAGCCGCTTGTCTCGCGGCAGTGGTACCTCAAGCGGGAGCGGGGACGCGCGCCGCAATTCGTCGAGAATCAGACCGCCCAGCAATTGCTCCCGAGGGGCGTCGAGTGTGTCTTCCGGCACGTCGATGGCCGCGATTAACTCGCGCAGCAACGCCGACACCTCCACGACTCGACAGTGATCCAGACCGGCAGGAATCACCTCCGGGTGGACGTAAAGCGTGCGCAGGTATGAGGGCTCGTTGACTTGCAGGCTGTGCATGACATTCGGTGGAATCCAGATCGCCCGCGATGGCGGTACGATCCATGCGGCATCGGCGACCGCAATCTGGATCACCCCCCGAGGGGTGTACGCGACCTGAGCCCAGGCGTGCAAATGATCCGGTACGCGAATACCGTCGCCTAACGGCCGCGCGCGTAGCCGCACGGGGCGCTCCCGCGTCGGCATGTAGCCCGGTGGCAGGAAATAGGGCTCGGGCTCGACCGGCGACCCGGCATCGGTCTCGGGTTTCAGTGGCAAGGTGCCCAATGAACCAGATGGCACGGGCAGGGAACTGGGCATGGCGTGATCGCGACAATTCGAGATTCATAAGTGTAAATCAGCCGCGCCGGGGCCGCAGTATCGGCAGATGGCTGAATACGGAACGAACCGCACCGGGTCACAGCTTTCCGGCTGGCAATGGCGCTATGATCACTGACAGTACGCGAAGGCCGTAGCTGTGCAGACGGCCGGCGCATTTCTCCTCCATTCTCAGGCGTTGGCTTGGCCCCAACGTTCGCCATTTCCGATCTGGATGTTTGTGATGACAACCGCAACGCGCGATCCGCACGACACCGATAACACCCACAGCGTCGGCGAAGCCCATGACACGCCTGACGAGGCGATCCACGTCTTTGTCTACGGCACCCTGCGTGCGGGAGAGATCAACGACATGATGCGTGCTGCGGCACGTCACGGCATTGCGTCGCCGAGTTATATCGGCACAACCTCGCTCGGCGGGCACCTCTACGATTTCGGGCACTATCCGGGCATGGTGATCGACGCGGCAGGTCATGGCGTGACCGGCGACATCTACCGGATTCCGGCAGCACTGATTCCTGTGCTGGACGAGATCGAAGCGGTTTATCCCGGTGAGGCCGGGTTGTTCGTGCGAGAGATGCACGACATTGCGTGCAACGGCTCGACATACGCGTGCATCGTTTATCCGGTGAGTGAGTCGGCGGTCGGTCAGCTTCCGCAGATTCCCGGTGGCGACTGGGTCGCTTATCGTCGCGAGCGCGACGCCGCTGCGGTGTGAGGCGGATCGTGAAGTGACGCCACAGCCTACCGATGCAAACCGTTTTGGCTATCGACCGAACTCACGGGTGTCGTGCGTACAAGATCGTAGGTCCGCAGGCAGCGCGATAACTCACCCGCCACATGGGCTTCAAGGGCGTCGGTTGATTCGAAGCACGGGTCGCGCAACGTGAAGAAGTAGCGATGCGCGTCCGACATCTCCAACATATAGGGAAGTCACACGGAATCACGAGTTTCACGGCGGCGATCTGCTGCCGATGGTGGATGTCGAGCCACGCGACTTCGTAGTGATTCCAGAGGTCATAACCGCAAGGTGCTGCAAGGTGCCGCGATGTCCGATTATGACCAGCGTATCCGGCGCCGATGTGGGACGATTCGCGTACTCCTACGCTTTCAACGGCCACCTGCGCCGTCTCACTGACCATGCGCTCGTCCGACATTGCCCGTTTGCTGACGCTCTCCGCCATTTGGGGGGCGAGCTTTCTTTTTATGCGCATTATCGTGCCGGCGCTCGGCCCGCTTCCCACCGCTTTTCTGCGGGTCACCCTCGGTGCTGTCGGTCTGGCGGTCATCCTTCTGGTGTTGCGTGTGCGCTGGGAGTTCAAGGGGTTGCTGGGGGCGTCGATGGTGCTCGGCGTAATCAACTCCGGCATTCCGTTCGTGATGTACTGTCTGGCCGCCCGCGTATTGCCTGCCGGCTACTCCGCGATTCTCAATGCTACGACGCCTCTCATGGGCGTCGTCATCGGTGCATTGTTTTTCCACGACCGCCTGACGGGCGCCAAGGCGTTGGGCGTGTTACTCGGTCTGGCGGGGGTCGCCGTGCTGACGCAGACGGGACCTGTCACGATGTCGGGCCCGGTACTCATGGGGGCACTGGCGTGTCTCGTCGCCACGTCTTGCTACGGACTGGCGGGTTACCTCACGCGTCGCTGGATTACCGAGCGCGGTGGTCTCGACGCCAAGCTCGTCGCCTTCGGCAGTCAATTGGGCGCTGCGCTCGTGCTACTGCCGTTCTTCGGTTATGTATCGATGACGTCCGGTATTCCCGGGCCGGCCACCGGTGGTGTATGGGCCGCGATGGCGGCGCTCGGTTTCCTGTGCAGCGCTGTGGCCTATATGTTGTTCTTCCGCCTGATTGCGGATCTCGGCCCGCTGCGCTCGCTGACTGTGACCTTCCTTATTCCGCCGTTTGGCGTGCTGTGGGGCGCCCTGTTCCTGAATGAAGCGGTCACGATGGCTCACTTCTTCGGCGGTTGTTTCATCGCGCTTGCCGTATGGCTCGTGTGCAAGCCCCCCAAAGCCTTGCCGGCGGCGAGCCGCGCAACGTGACGATCGCATTGGGCTGAGTGCGTCGCCTGCAACGCTCTTCAATGAAAGCCGGTAACTGTTGTTACCGGCTTTTTTCATGATGTGGAATGTCTTTGCGGTGCGTAAAAATTTGCGCTGCTTGGCACAACACGTTGATTTCAGGAAGGGAAATATCGTTTCGTATTAAGAAATTGTTTTGTTATCTATTTGATTTTTATTGATAAAAAATATGCGACAAGGCGACAATTGGTTCTGTTGCATCGCATGAGAAATCCCTAAACTCTTATACAAGACCTGCCGATTTGGCGACGCCGACAGCGCTCAACCGCAGTCCCGGCGATGACAAGGCAGCAAAGAGTCACCCCTCTTTATTTGTATCGAGAAACCAGGAGAGATCATCATGACGACACGTCAAGAGCAAGTGAAGCAACTCGAGCAGGACTGGGCGAACAATCCGCGCTGGAAGGGTATCAAGCGTGGCTACTCGGCCGAAGACGTGGTGCGTCTGCGCGGTTCGATCCAGCCGGAACAAACGCTCGCCCGTCGCGGTGCCGAGCGCCTGTGGAGCATGATCAATGATGAGCCGTTCGTGAACGCGCTCGGCGCACTGACCGGCAACCAGGCGATGCAACAGGTCAAGGCCGGCCTCAAGGCCATTTATCTGTCGGGCTGGCAGGTCGCGGGCGACGCGAACCTCGCGGGTGAAATGTACCCCGACCAGTCGCTGTATCCGGCCAACTCGGTGCCGCAGGTCGTGCGCCGCATTAACAATACCTTCACGCGCGCCGATCAGATTCAATGGTCGGAAGGCAAGAACCCGGGCGATGAAGGCTATATCGATTACTTCGCCCCGATCGTGGCCGATGCCGAAGCCGGCTTCGGCGGCGTGCTCAACGCATTCGAACTGATGAAGGCCATGATCGAAGCGGGCGCAGGCGGTGTGCACTTCGAAGACCAGCTCGCCTCGGTCAAGAAGTGCGGCCACATGGGCGGCAAGGTGCTTGTGCCGACACGCGAAGCCGTGGCCAAGCTGGTTGCCGCGCGTCTGGCTGCCGACGTGCTCGGCGTGCCGACTGTGCTGATCGCGCGTACCGATGCCGAAGCGGCGGATCTGATTACCGCCGACGTCGATCCGATCGATCAGCCGTTCTGCACGGGCGAGCGCACTGTCGAGGGCTTCTACCGCACGCGCAATGGCCTGGATCAGGCGATCGCGCGCGGTCTGGCCTACGCACCGTACGCCGATCTGGTGTGGTGCGAGACCGGCAAGCCGGATCTCGAATTCGCCAAGCAGTTTGCCGAAGGCATTCACAAGCACTTCCCGGGCAAGATGCTTTCGTACAACTGCTCGCCGTCGTTCAACTGGAAGAAGAACCTCGACGACGCCACCATCGCCAAGTTCCAGAAGGAGCTCGGTGCCATGGGCTACAAGTTCCAGTTCATCACGCTGGCTGGCTTCCACAGCCTGAACTACTCGATGTTCAACCTGGCGCACGGTTACGCCCGCCGTCAGATGAGCGCCTTCGTGGAGTTGCAGGAAGCCGAATTCGCCGCTGCCGACAAGGGTTTCACGGCAGTCAAGCACCAGCGCGAGGTGGGCACGGGCTACTTCGATGCCGTTACGCAGACGATCGAGCGCGACGCATCGACCACGGCCCTGAAGGGTTCGACGGAGGACGAACAGTTCTTCGACGAAAAGAAGGCGCAGGTCAAGGTCGCCTGACAGGGCGAAGGGAGGGCGCGGTGCGCCCGCCCGCGGCGATGCGCGTGGGGGCACATCGTCGAGGGTGGCGTGTCGCTGCGTCATGACTGCGCGTCCGGCCTATCCGGCCGGGGGCTGCCCTGATTACGGTCCCGTCGTGGCCAGGGTGGCAATGCACGCCTGAACGAGAAAAGGCCCGTGAGCGTATCCCGCTCGCGGGCCTTTTTTCATGCAACGCCGGGTGGCGTGGTCGCGTCAGCGATAAACGAGAACCGGGATTTTCGAGTGGACGAGCACGCGTTGCGTCTCACTGCCGAGCAATAGGCTGGTGAGACCGCGTCGTCCGTGCGAAGCCATCAGGATGACATCGCATCCGTGGCGCTCCGCAGCATCGATGATACCCAGATAGGGCGCGGGAAAAGTGGAACTGTCGCGGTCGAACGGGACACCGGCGGCGGCAGCGGCTTCGGCTAGCTTGTCGAGGTGGGCGCAGGCCTCTTCGGCAATACGCTCGCTGAAGGTGGCGGGCGCTTCCAGCACATATTCGCTGAAGGGAGAGTAGGGATACTCGGCGAGGCAACAATAGCCTGTCACTCTCGCTCCCAACGCACGCGCCAATTCGAGTCCGCCGGTGACGGCTTTTTGCGATAGCTCCGAGCCGTCGGTCGGAATGAGGATGTGGGTAAACAACATATGACCTCCCGCAGTTGGCGTTGCTGAACACGCGTTCACAGGCTCGCGCAGGTAGTACACGGTCTTGCACCCAGTCTGCTGTCCCGAGGTGTCGACATCTTGTCGTGTGTCGACACCGGCATCGTCAGCAGCCCTTCGTTTCGATTCTATGGCTTTGGCGCGACGCAACAACGGGGGCAAACCCGGTAGTGCGCCGTCGCACGACGCGGCTCATCACTTCAGTAAAGCCCAATCGTGGTGCCACGGCATGCCGCGTGCACGGTACGCGTGCGAATACGGCAATTTCGGTACCCCAATCATGCGGCAAAGGGCTGTCGTGTCGGCTTCATGCCCCTCTCAGACGGTGTGTACGCAATAAACGTTCCGTGCATCACCGGCCGTCTCCGGCGTCTGGTTCAGTGGGTGACTTGCACCGTACATGCGGCTCACGCGTTTTGCGGCAGATCGATGTGCTCCGATGCGTGCCTTGGCGAGGCGTCGTCCTGCCAATAGCCCGAACTGCTGTAGTGATGTTTGAGATGGTCGATGAACAGGCGCACGCGCAGTGGCAGATGACGGCGTTGCGGAAAGACGGCGTGAATGCCGATAGGCGGCGCGGCAAAGTCGTCGAGTACGGTCACGAGTCTGCCGGCGCGAATATCGTCTCCCACCTCCCACCACGAGCGCCATGCTAGGCCGTATCCGTCCAGGCACCAGTCGTGCAGCACCGCGCCATCGGTGCACTCCATGTTGCCGTTCACGCGGATGGTGACAACCTTGCCGTTTTGCGCGAAGGTCCACCCGCGTTGTTGGTTGGCGGTCGACCCGAAGGCGAGGCAGTTGTGGCTGGCGAGGGCTTCGAGAGTGTCTGGGCGTCCGTGTTTCGCAAGATATCCGGGCGACGCAACGCAGACACGGCGGTTCTCGCCCAGCCGTAGCGACACTAGACTTGAATCGGGCAACTCGCCCAGACGGATGGCGCAGTCAAAGCCTTCGTTGACCAGGTCGACGAGTCGATCCGAGAGATCGAGCGTCACAGTGACGTCCGGGTGCGATTCGATGAATACCGGCAGGAGCGGGGCGACATGTCGGCGTCCGAACCCGGCCGGGCCCGACAGCCGCAAATGGCCGCTTGCCTTTACGCCACCCGCCGACACGGTGGCTTCGGCGTTGTGCATCTCGTTGAGAATGCGCTGGCAGTCTTCGAGAAATGCCGAGCCCTCGAACGTGAGCGTGACGCGCCGGGTCGTGCGCACGAGCAGCTTCACGCCCAGACGGGATTCGAGGGCGTCGATACGGCGTCCGATCACGGCCGGCGCCACGCCTTCGAGCGTCGCGGCGGCCGACAGGCTGCCCTTGGCGGCGACGGCAACGAAAGTTTCGATTTGTTTGAAGCGATCCACGCGGCAGATTATGTACTAAAAAGTAAAAGATAAAGTGATTTTTGCGCACTTTTATGGCGCTGGCTATCAATAATACAATCGACCGGCAATGACAAGTGACCCCGGGTGATACTCAAGTTATGACTTCCCACATCCAGGCAGTGATCTTCGACGCTTACGGCACGCTGTTCGACGTGTACTCCGTCGCGGCGGCTGCCGAGCAGCAATTTCCGGGGCGCGGGGCAGCGCTCGCGGAGCTGTGGCGCGTGAAGCAGATCGAGTACACGCAGTTGCGCACGCTCTCGGGACCGAATGGCGAGCGCTATCGCCCGTTCTGGGACATCACCGTCGACGCGTTGCGCTATGCCGCAGCTCGACTGAACCTGACGCTGACGCCGGTTGCCGAGAAGCGTCTCATGGATGAGTACACCTGCCTGTCCGTCTTCCCCGAGAACCCGCCGGTGCTTCGCGCGTTGCGCGCCATGGGGCTCCGGCTGGGCGTGCTTTCGAACGGCGATCCGCGAATGCTGGATGTCGGTCTGAAGAGCGCGGGCATCAAGGACTTGTTCGACCATGTGCTGTCGGTCGACGTCGTGCGCAAATACAAAACAGCCCCCGAGGCTTATCAACTTGGACCTGATGCGTTCGGCCTGCCTGCCAACGCCATCGTTTTCGTCTCCAGCAACGGCTGGGACGCGGCCGGCGCCACCTGGTTCGGTTACCCGACGTTTTGGGTCAACCGGGCCGGGCTGCCGGTCGAGCAACTCGGCGTAACGCCGCAGGGGATGGGGCGCGACATGCGCGACTTGCAGCGATTTGTCGAGGCAGTGACGGGAGTGCGCGCCTGACACCCGCAGAGGTGTGAGGCCCTGTGCAAAGCCCCTGAAGTTCTTCCTTGCGGCGCACTCCCTTATATAAATCAAGATTGTTGGAGATCCCTGATGTCCCTGACGTTGCCCCCCGGCATGCAGTTGCATGTCGATACCGCCGCTATTCGTCCTGAGTATGAAGCGATCCTGACCCCCGAGGCGCTCGCTTTCATCGCTAAACTGCATCGTGCCTTCGAGCCGCGCCGTCAGGCGCTGCTTGCTGAGCGTGTGGCGCGCGCTGCGCGACTCGACGCCGGCGAAGTGCCGGATTTCCTGCCGGAAACCCAGGCGATTCGCAACGCCGACTGGCGTATCGCGCCGCTGCCGGCGGCGCTGCAATGCCGCCGCGTGGAGATCACCGGTCCGGTCGAGCGCAAGATGATTATCAATGCGCTGAACTCGGGGGCGGACAGCTACATGACCGACTTCGAGGACTCGAACGCACCGAACTGGCACAACCAGTTGCAAGGTCACATCAATGTGCGCGACGCCGTGCGCGGCAATATCAGTCTCGAACAGAACGGTAAGCAGTACAAACTGAATGACAAGGTTGCCACGCTGATCGTGCGTCCGCGCGGCTGGCATCTGGATGAGAAGCATGTGAGCGTGGACGGCGTGCGCATGTCGGGCAGCCTGTTCGACTTCGGCCTGCACTTCTTCCATAACGCCAAGGCGTCGCTGGAGCGCGGCTTCGGGCCTTACTACTACCTGCCGAAGCTCGAAAGTCATCTCGAAGCGCGCTTGTGGAACGATGTGTTCGTGCTTGCGCAGAACGAACTGGGCATAGCGCAGGGCACGATCAAGGCGACGGTACTCGTCGAGACCATTCTGGCTGCGTTTGAAATGGACGAGATCCTGTACGAGTTGCGCGAGCATAGCTCGGGTCTGAACGCCGGCCGCTGGGACTACATCTTCTCTTGCATCAAGAAGTTCAAGGTCGATGCCGACTTCTGTCTGGCCGATCGTAGTCGTATCAACATGACGGTTCCGTTCATGCGTGCGTATGCGCTCTTGCTGCTCAAGACGTGCCATCGCCGCCATGCACCCGCCATTGGCGGCATGAGTGCGCTGATTCCGATCAAGAACGATCCGGAAGCGAACGAAAAGGCGATGGCCGGCATTCGTGGCGACAAGGCGCGCGATGCCACCGACGGTTACGACGGCGGTTGGGTGGCGCACCCGGGGCTGGTGCCGGTGGCCATGGAAGAGTTCGTGAAGGTACTGGGCGATCGTCCCAATCAGATCGACAAGCAACGTGATGACGTGAGCGTCAAGGGGCGCGACTTGCTGGAGTTCAAGCCGGAAGCGCCGATCACGGAGGCGGGGCTGCGTAACAACATCAATGTCGGCATTCACTATCTGGGCGCCTGGCTCGCGGGCAACGGCTGCGTGCCGATTCACAACCTGATGGAGGACGCTGCAACGGCCGAGATCTCGCGCTCGCAGGTGTGGCAGTGGATTCGCTCGCCGAAGGGCAAGCTCGAAGACGGCCGCAAAGTGACTGCCGACCTGGTGCGTGAGCTGATCCCGCAGGAGCTGGCCAACGTCAAGGAACTGGTCGGGCAGGTGGCGCCGACGTACGATCGCGCTGCCGTCATCTTCGAACAGATGAGCACTAGCGAGGACTTCGTCGACTTCCTCACGTTGCCGCTGTACGAAGAGGTCTGATGGGGGGGAAAGACTCGCCGTGAATCGCTGTGAATCACGGTAACGCGCCATAGCGAGCAATGAGGCATTGTGCGGCTCGCAGCGTGGGTCGAGCCGCACGAAGGGGACGATGGAAACATCGTCCCCTTTCCTTTGGTGCTGGTGCTTTGTCTTGTTTGGGGCACCGCGCTACACTGAACTTCGATGGCGTTGTCCCGTCCTGCTCGTTCGTGTTTTCCCGTCGGCGTTGTGGTGGCCGATGCCATGGACGGCGCCATGACCCTTGTTCCTGTGAGGATGCCGATGTCTGCCGACTTTCCCGATGATGCCGCCCGCGGCGTGCGTAGCGAGCCGCCTTTACAGACACCCGGCTCGCCGCGAGAGCCGGGCAAGGTCATAGAGTCTCGCCCCGACTCGTTGCGCGGGTTGTATCCGCCAGTCGAGCCGTTCGAGAGTGGCATGCTCGATGTCGGCAACGGGCATCGCATTTATTGGGAGCGGTGCGGCAATCCGCTCGGCAAGCCTGCTGTGTTTTTGCACGGCGGCCCCGGTGGGGGGTGTTCGCCGGAGCACCGGCGGTTGTTTGATCCGGCGAAGTATTGCGTGACGCTGTTCGATCAGCGTGGCTGCGGACGGTCGATTCCGCACGCGAGCCTCGATCACAACACAACGTGGGATCTGGTCGAGGATATCGAGCGGTTGCGCGCCAAATTCGGATATGAGAAGTGGCAGGTGTTCGGTGGCTCGTGGGGCAGTACGCTGGCGTTGGCCTACGCGCAGGCGCATGTTGACCGTGTGAGCGAAATCGTCGTGAGGGGGATTTTCACGGTGCGCCGGGAAGAGTTGCAGTGGTACTACCAGACGGGCGCCTCGTGGATGTTCCCCGACCGCTGGGAGAAGTTTCTGGCGCCGATCCCGCTTGAGGAGCGCGCCGATCTGATGCGTGCCTACCGCAAGCGGCTGACGCACCCCGACGAGGCGGTGAGAATTGAGGCGGCTCGGGCGTGGAGCATGTGGGAGGGCAGCACCATCACGTTATTGCCCGACGATCACCTTGCGGAAGCGTTCGGCGATCCGCACTACGCGATTGCGTTCGCCCGCATCGAGAATCACTACTTCGTGCACGATGGATTTCTCGCGCCGAATCAGTTGATTGATAACGCCAGCCGTTTGCGCGATGTTCCGGGGGTGATCGTGCAGGGGCGCTACGACATGGCGACGCCCGCGCATACGGCGTGGGCGCTGCACAAGGCGTGGCCGGAGGCGGATTTCTACTGGGCGCCGGACGCCGGACATGCCTTCAGCGAGCCGACCATCCTGCATTGGCTGATCGAGGCGACGGACCGGTTCGCATCTTCGTGATTGACGTAATGACGCGATGGCGTCGGTGACGGTACCCGGCGTCTGCGCGCCTTGCGATATGGGTATCCGGACGCACAAAAGAGAAAACCCCGGCGCCGACAACGAGTCGACACTGGGGTTTTCAGTGATTCGGGCAAGACAGGTCAATGACCCATCCCGCCGGTATCAGGCGATTCAGCCGCTGCGACGCTTGTTGAAGCCGCCGCCGTTGCGATTGCCGAAGCCACGGTCCTGACGCGGTGCATCAAAGCTGCGGGCGCCACGGTCCTGACGGTTGCCGTCAGCCGGACGCGGCGAGCGGCGCTCGAAGCGGTCGGTCGCGCTGCCGGTCGAGAAGCCGTTACCGCTGTGCCCCCCGTTACCGCCTTCGCTCTGCTGGTAGCCACCTTGGTAGCCGCTGCTTTCGCGACGCTCGTACGGCGCGCCGGCCGGCTTGGCGCCGCCGAAGCGTTGGCCGCCTTGATAGCCGCCGCTGCCAGCGTTGCCGCTGTTGTTGCCGTAACGCGGGGCGCTGTTGCTATTGCTCCAGCGGCCGCCGCCACTGCCTTGACCATGACGCGGACCGCCACGGCCTTGGCCCGGACGCTTGCCGCCACCGCCGGCACCACCCTTGGGCGGCGAGCGACGCGGTTCGAAACCGGCCACCACGTTCACCGGCAGCGGCTCACGCGTGTAGCGTTCGATGCGGCGCACGGCACCGATTTCACCGTGTGCGGCGAGGCTCACAGCCACGCCACGACGACCGGCACGGCCGGTACGGCCGATACGGTGGACGTAATCTTCCGCGAACTTCGGCAGATCGTAGTTGAACACGTGCGTGATGCCCGGCACGTCGATGCCGCGTGCGGCCACATCGGTGGCCACCAGCACACGGACACGACGCTCGCGCAGTGCGCGCAGCGTACGGTTACGCACGCCTTGCGGCATGTCGCCGTGCAGTGCTGCGCTGTCGAAGCCGGCTTGTTCGAGCTGGTCGGCGATCAGGTCGGCATCGCGCTTGGTCGACGTGAACACGATCGCCTGATCGAGGGCGTCGTTGCCGAGCAGGTGCGTGAGCAGGCGATCCTTGTGGGCGCGGTCGTCCACATAGTGGAGCGTTTGCTCAATATTGGCGTTGGTGCGTTGTTCGCTGCTGCGCGTGATCTCGATGGTTTCCGGATCGCGCAACAGACGACGCGTGATTTCACCCATGCGGCCGTCGATCGTTGCCGAGAACAGCAGCGTCTGGCGCGACTCGGGCGTTGCGTCAACGATGGCCTGGATATCGTCGATGAAGCCCATGTCGAGCATGCGATCGGCTTCGTCGAGCACCAGCATCATCAGTTGCGACAGATCGATCTTGCCGCTCGAGATATGGTCGAGCAAACGGCCCGGCGTTGCCACGATGATCTCGGGCTGCTTGGCCAGCATTTCGAGCTGACGCGGGTAGGGCATGCCGCCCAGAATGCTGATGGTACGCAGGCGGCGCAGTTGCTTGCCGTACGTATCGGCAGCGGTCGAGACTTGCTGTGCCAGTTCACGCGTCGGCGTGAGCACGAGCAGCAGCGGCTGAGCGGCCACACGACGCACACGCTGGCCCTTGCGGGGCTTTTCGCCCGGGGCGGCCGGCTGGTTGCGCGGATGGGCTGCCGGGGCGCGGCTGCCCAACTCGCCGCTCGCCTGCATTTCTGCGAAGCGGTGGATGGCGGGCAGCATGAAAGCGGCCGTCTTGCCCGAACCCGTCGGGCTCGACACGAGCAGATCGCGGCCGGCAAGCGCTGCGGGAATCGCGCGCTGCTGGACCGGCGTAGGGCTGGTGTAGCCAGCGGTGTTGAGTGCCGTCAGAATGGCCGGGTTCAGACCGAGTTCGGCGAACGTGGGCTGACCATCGGTGCTGACTGCTGCGGCAACTGCCGGCGCGGCGTCAACAACAATAGCGTCAATGTTTTCTTCGGACGTGGGGAAATACGTCTGCGCGAGCGCAGACATTTTGGAATGCTGTTCCATGAATCCTCTTGCGGATTAATAAGGTTATGTCGGGGCGTTGGCGCCAATCGGCAAACCCAATTCGTCGCAAGCAGGAAGCAAATCGCGGATGGGGCAGAAAGCGGATCGAAATCCGTATCGTAAGCCAAGGGACGGCGGCGGGTCGTTCCATCAGGAACGCCAGTACCGGCAAGAACTACAGCGGCTTATCACAGGATTGGGGCAAAACGCGGTTTTTCGTCACTTGACGGGGTATTTCATAGGACCCCGCGAAGCGAAGCGCGGATTATACCTGTATTTTTAGAAAAGTGCACGTTCGGATTTGCACGGAGTCGTGAGCGCCTGCCGGCGGGCAATGTCAGCGCGTCACCCGGTGGTGTGACATCAGTCTCGGCGCGGGTTACCGTCGATCCCACTAGGTTGCTCGTCGCGCGCCCGATTACAATAGCGCCATGTCTTCGATTACGCTTCTTGCCCTCGATACCTCGACCGAGTTCTGTTCGGTCGCCCTGTATCGTCATGATCCCGCCAGTGGGGCGCCGGCCCTCGTGTTCGAGCGCCATCTCGATACCGGCCCTGTTTCCAGCACCCATATTCTTCCGGCCGCGCGCGACGTGCTGCGCGAGGCCGGTGTGGCGCTCGCCGAATGCGACGCGATCGCGTTTGGCGCGGGGCCCGGCTCGTTTACCGGGCTGCGCACCGCATGTGGCGTGGCCCAGGGGCTGGCCTTCGGGGCCCAATTGCCCGTGGTGCCGGTGGGTACGTTGCTGGCCTGTGCCGAAGCGGCGCGCGCGCTGCGCGTCGATACGCAACGGGTACTTGTCGCGCTCGATGCGCGCATGAACGAGGCTTACTGGGCCGATTACGCCTGGGACGCCGCAGCGGGCGAATGGCGAGAAGTGCAACCACCGTCCCTCAACGCCGCGGAACAGGTGCAGGTCCCCGACGCCGCGTTTGTTGTCGCCGGCAATGCCGTACTCGCGTTTGGCGACCGGTTGCAGGGCACCGCGCAGGCGCAGGCCGTGCTGGCCGATGCCATGCCGCGTGCCCGTTACGTTGCCGCACTGGCGGCCCGCGCGTTCGCCCGGGGCGAGGCGATTCCTGCCGATCAGGCCATGCCGGTCTACATCCGCAACAAGGTAGCGCAGACGACCGCCGAGCGCGAGGCCATCAAACAGGCCGCTGTGCAGCCTGGCGGCAAGGAGGCGCCCTGATGCGTCAGACCGGGCCGAACCATTTTTCGCCGATGACGCTGGCCGACCTTGATGAGGTCGTTGCCGTTGAGGTGCGCGCGTACCCATTTCCGTGGACGCGACAGAATTTCGCCGATTCGCTGGACGCCGGCCATCACGGTGTCTGCCTGCGTGCGGTCGATGGCTCGTTACTGGGCTATTTCCTGTTGATGCCGGTTGTCGACGAAGCCCATCTGCTCAACGTGTGCGTGGTACCGGAAATGCAGGGCAACGGCCTCGGTGTGCAGCTGCTCGACGAAGTGGTGCGCGTGTCGCGCGCGCAGGGCATGGGCGGCGTGTTGCTGGAAGTGCGTCCGTCGAATATGCGGGCGCTGCGCATTTACGAGCGTTTCGGTTTCGAGCAGATCGGCCGGCGCAAGGGATATTATCCGGCGAGCGGGCGTCGTGAAGACGCCATTGTGATGCGCCTGTCGTGGGAGACTGATCGTGCCGTGGCCTAAAGCAATACTGGAAGAGTTCGGGCTGTGGCCGGTGTGGATGTCGCACGATGCCGTGGCCAGGGCGACAGCGGTGAGCGCCGAGGAGGCGGGGGTGGCAACGCTCGCCGAGCCGGGGGGCGTGCACGCCGCCTTTCCGGCCGACGATTTGCCGCCGTGGGACGTCACACCGTCCGCCGCGGCGGTCGAGCGTCCTGCCGCACGCGTTGCGGCTGTGAACGACGCGTCTGTCCCCCCTGGCATGCCCAGCGCCCCTGTGGCGCCGGCTCGTCGTGAAGCCGCGCCGGACGGTGGCGGCAATCGTCGCATGGCGGATCTGCCGCCCGACGACATCCCGATGTGGCTCGACAGCGATGGCAATGGCGATGGCGACGCCGCAGCCGACGCCGCATTGTGGTCGATCGTGCGAGACGCAGGCGAGGCGGATGCACCGGCACGCCCGGCATTGCCGGGCGTCGAAACGCTGGACTGGGAGGCGCTGGCCGAGCGCGTTGCCGATTGCCGGTTGTGCGGCCTGTGCGAGAAACGCACGCAGACGGTTTTCGGGGTGGGCGATCGCGAGGCTGACTGGCTGCTCGTAGGTGAAGCGCCGGGCCAGCAGGAGGACTTGCAGGGAGAACCGTTCGTCGGTCAGGCCGGCAAATTACTCGACAATATGCTGCGTGCTTCGGCGCTAAAGCGCGGCGAGAATGTCTATATCGCGAACGTGCTGAAGTGTCGCCCGCCGAATAACCGCGATCCCGAGCCGGAGGAAGTCGCGAGTTGCGAGCCGTATCTGAAGCGTCAGGTTGCGCTGCTTAAGCCGCGGGTGATCGTGGTGATGGGGCGCTTCGCGGCGCAGAGTATCCTGCGCACGCAGGCGAGCATTGCCAGCCTGCGCGGGCGTGTGCATGAGTATGAAGGGGTGCCGGTGATCGTGACGTACCATCCGGCCTATCTCTTACGCAGTCTGCCCGACAAGGCCAAAGCCTGGACGGATTGGTGCCTGGCGCGGGCTACCTACGAGGCAGTGTGCGAATCGACTCCGGCCAACAAGCCTACGGCGAACTGATCGAAACGCTACGCGAGGCGCCGGTGCGCGACCTCGCGTGGCTATTGCTGTCCGCCGATCTCCTCAGTGCTGCCCGCTTTCCGGCGGCACTTGCCCATTTCGATAGCGTGCAGGCGGCGGCCGATGCGGCCCCCGACCGTGCCACTCCGATGCCCGGGGTCTTGCCCCAGGCGCTTTCCAGCGCCTCAGGCATCTCGGAACCGGTCTTCCATTCCCGGCTGCTACACGATTGGTTGCTCGCTTGCGATGCCGATCCCGAGCCATTGCGCGAATTCCTCGCGCGTGGCGAAACCAATCGTCTGGGCCGTTACGCGGAGCAGTTGCTGCATTTCGCGTTGCTGCACAGTCCTCGGTTCGATCTGCTCGCGGCGGGTCTGCAAGTGCGCGATCCGCGCCGGGGCAACATGACGCTCGGCGAGTGCGACTTTCTGCTCAAGCGTCGTGCCGATCAGCAGTGGTTGCATTGGGAACTGGCGGTGAAGCTGTACCTGTTCGTGCCGCCGGCAATGTCGGCGCCGGCACTGGACGAACGTGCTGTCCAGTTCCATTGGCTTGGGCCGAATCTGGCGGATAGTCTGGCCGACAAAGTGGCGCGGCTGCTTGGACACCAACTGCGTCTGACGACACTCGACGCGGCGAGAAGTGCGTTGCCCGCCGCCGGGCCATGGTTGCCGCAGGTGTATCTCAAGGGCTGGTTGTTCCATCCGCTGACGCAGCGCGGGCAATTGCCGCAGGTGGCGTCTGAATCGCATGGCCGGGGCTGGTGGGCGACGCTCGACGAGTGGTGGGCGCATGCGCAACCGACATCCCGCGAATCTGCGACATCGGGCGAACGGCGCTGGGCCATGTTGCCGAGGGCACGCTGGCTCGCACCTGCCCGCGTGGACGATGCGCTAGCGCTACCGCTTGCAGCGATGCATGTGCACATCGAGACCCACTGGCGCGAGCGTGGTATCGCCGAGCCTTTGCTGGTCGTCTCGGTGACGCGCCGTGCCGGCAAGGAGGATTGGTTCGAGTGCGAGCGCGGATTTATCGTGCCGGACTTCTGGGCACCGCGTGCTCGTCATCGTATCGAGGAGTTGAGTGAGCGGGCGGATGCAGCGGCGCGCCGTGCACTCGCGCGCAGTGCCGACGACGGCGCGCCGTCGATCTGATGCTTCGATTCGGCGCCGTCAGTGCGTCATCCGGCCGCTCAGTCCTTGGGCCAGACCGCGTGGAAGTGGTGCACCGGCCCGATGCCGTGACCGATGTGGAGTTCGTCGCTGGCGGCGAGTGCGCCGTTGAGGTAGGCCTTGGCATCGCGCACGGTGTCCGACCAGTTGTCGCGACGGGGACGCAGTGCGGCCAGTGCGGCCGATAGCGTGCATCCCGTACCGTGCGTGTTATGGGCGGCAATGCGCGGTGCGTTGAAGCGCTCGACACCGGCGTCGCTCACAAGCCAGTCCGGACTCAGATCCCCGGCGAGGTGACCTCCCTTGACCAGCACATTGCGAGCACCCAGCGCGCGCAGCGCTTGGGCTTGCCGTTCCATCTCGCCTTCGTTGGCGGCGGGCGCCATGCCGAGCAGTGCGGCGGCTTCCGGCAGGTTCGGGGTAATCAGATCCGCCAGCGGCAGCAGTTCGTCACGCAGAGCGGCAACGGCGTCCGGCTGCAACAACGCGTGGCCGCTCTTCGAGATCATCACGGTATCGAGTACGACGAAGCGCGGCTTGTATCGCCGCAACCCGGCGGCCACGGCATGTACGACTTCGGCGTTGGCCAGCATGCCGAGCTTGACGGCGTCGACTTCCAGATCCTGGAACACGGCGTCCATTTGCGCGGTGACGAAGCTCGCGGGCGGTGTGTGAATGCCGGTCACGCCCTGCGTATTCTGGGCAGTGAGCGCGGTAATCACGCTGGCGCCATAGGCGCCGAGCGCGGAAAACGCTTTGAGGTCGGCCTGGATACCCGCGCCGCCGCTGGAATCGGAGCCGGCGATAGTGAGTGCGATGGGGACAGACGTCTGACGCAAATTCATATCAATGCTTGACTTCGCCGATGAGCGCGACCGAATCGAATTCGCGCTGATTGGCCTGGTGACGCTTCATGACGAGCCACATCGTGCCCGAAACGAACACACCGAACAGAATAATAACGAACCCGACCGGCACATTGAACCAGATCAGCAGTGCATAGAGGCACAGCATGATGAGCACGGACAGGTTTTCGTTGAAGTTCTGCACGGCGATGGAGTGGCCGGCAGAGAGCAGGACATGGCCGCGATGCTGAAGCAGGGCGTTCATCGGCACCACGAAGAAGCCTGCGAGTGCGCCGACGATGATAAGGAAAATGTACGCGATGATCAGATACAGCGGCACTTTCCATTGCGTTCCGTACGGCAGCAGATCCTTCGAGAAGAACGCCATCGCCATCACGGCGATGCCCATGGCGATGCCGACCGGCAGCACTGACAGCGAGCGCTTGAGCGGAATGCGCGAGGCCGCCACGATGGCGCCGATTGCGACACCCACGGCGGAGACGGCTTGCAGAATGGCGCCTTCGGACAGCGTCATGCCGAGCGCTTTTTCTGCCCAGCGCAGCACGATGAACTGCAAGGTTGCGCCTGCCCCCCAAAACAGTGTGGTGACGGCCAGCGAGATCTGGCCCAGCTTGTCGCGCCACAGCGTGACAAAGCAGTCGGCGAAATCGGAAACGAGTTTGATGGGGTTGCGTTCCTGACGGGCATAGCGTGCGCCGGTATCGGGAATGCGCAGATTGAACAGCGCGGCAATCACATAAATGCCCATGATGACGACCATCGCGGCCATCGCCGGCGAACTGATCACCTCGGGGGTGCGTTGCAGTACCCATTCCGATATATGCGGACTGATGAGCGCGCCGCCCAACACTGTCCCGAGAATGATCGAACTGACCGTCAGGCCTTCGATCCAGCCATTGGCCGCAACCAATTTCTCGGCGGGGAGCAATTCCGTGAGAATGCCGTACTTCGCGGGCGAGTAGGCCGCCGCGCCGAAGCCCACTACGCCATACGCTATCAGAGGGTGCGAGCCGAACAACATCATCAGGCAGCCTGCGACCTTGATCGAGTTGCTGATGAACATGACCTTGCCCTTGGGCATGGAGTCGGCGAAAGCGCCCACGTAAGCGGCAAGAATGACGTAGGAGAGGACGAAGAAAAGCTTGAGCAGCGGCGTCATCCACTGCGGGGAATGCAAATCTTTGAGAAGGGCGATTGCGGCGATGAGCAATGCGTTGTCGGCCAGCGACGAAAAAAACTGCGCGGCCATGATGGTATAAAAGCCTTTCTTCATCGGTACTTGAGTCGATCCCGTGCGGCGTAAAACTTGCGTGTCTCGGTTGTCGGAATCCGCGGTGCCCGAAGTGGGCTCCCATACGGGAAGAAACCGTGCTTAAACACAGGGGTATCTGCGCGCATCAATCACTCAAATGTCGCTAATCGACCGTATACTCGGTTTTGATGCCCCCGTGTCGGGCGCCCGTTCGCCCTCGGTCTGAGACCGATTTTGTTATCGGGAAAAAGATTTCGGCAAAACAAGTTGTGCGCACGGCTTTATAACACGAAAATATGCCGATGCGTTATGCCGCCAGCCTGTCCCGGCGAGCTTCTCCTCCGATTCTGTATCTGCCCATGCCTCGTCCAATCAAAGTCTCGATTCATACCGCAGCCCTTGCCCACAATCTCGATGTCGCTCGCCGCCACGCGCCTAATGCCAAGGTGTGGGCGGTGGTCAAGGCCAATGCCTACGGGCATGGCATCGATAACGCGTTTCCCGGCCTTCGCGACACCGACGGCTTCGGCCTGCTCGATCTCGACGAAGCCGTGCGTCTGCGCGAACTCGGCTGGGCCGGCCCGATTCTGCTGCTCGAAGGATTCTTCAAGCCCGAAGATCTGGCGATCGTCGATGAGTACGGCTTGACGACCACGGTGCACAGCGACGAACAGTTGCGCATGCTGGAAACGACGCGTCTGAAAAAGCCGCTCAACATCCAGCTCAAGATGAACTCCGGCATGAACCGCCTTGGCTTCTCCCCCGAGCGTTACCGCGCTGCGTGGGAGCGTGCCC
Source organism: Pandoraea apista (assembly GCF_001465595.2). NCBI lineage: Bacteria > Pseudomonadati > Pseudomonadota > Betaproteobacteria > Burkholderiales > Burkholderiaceae > Pandoraea > Pandoraea apista. The sequence goes on from NZ_CP013481.2 coordinate 2,623,812, forward strand.
GTGCGATTCCCGGGGTGAGCCAGATCGTGTTGATGACCCACTTCTCCGATGCCGACGGCCCGCGCGGGATTCAGCATCAGATGGAAGCGTTCGAGCGCGGCGCCTGCGATGTGCCGGGTGAGCGCAGTCTTGCGAACTCCGCAGCCACGCTGTGCTTTCCGGAGACGCATGGCGCGTGGGTGCGTCCGGGCATCATGCTCTACGGCTCGTCGCCGAAGGGGCTCGATGTCCCGGCGTCGAAATTCGATCTGCAACCGACGATGACGCTTGAATCCGAATTGATCGGTATTCAGGACGTGCCGGCCGGTGGCACGGTCGGCTATGGCAGTCTCTTTACCGCTGAGACGGCGATGCGTGTGGGCACGGTCGCGTGCGGCTATGCCGACGGCTATCCGCGCGTTGCGCCCACCGGCACCCCTGTGCTTGTCGACGGCATGCGCACCCGCACAATCGGCCGAGTGTCGATGGACATGCTGGCGGTCGATCTCACGCCGGTGCCGCAGGCGCGCGTGGGCTCGTCCGTCACCCTGTGGGGCCGGGGCCTGAGCATCGACGAGGTGGCCGCCTCGGCGGGCACGCTCGGTTACGAGTTGATGTGCGCCGTGGCGCGCCGTGTGCCTGTGCACGCGAACTAAGCGCCACCACAGGATCTCCACGCATGGCAAAAGCCAAGACTGTCTATATCTGCACTGAATGCGGCGGGCAAACTCCAAAGTGGGCGGGGCAGTGCCCCAACTGCAACGGTTGGAACACGCTCGTCGAGTCGGTGGCGGAGACGACGACCGGCCATCGCTACCAATCGCTCGCCAAGAGCACGCCGGTACTCAAGCTGGCGCACATCGAAGCGGCCGATGTCCCACGTTTCTCCAGTGGCGTGAGCGAATTCGATCGCGTGCTGGGAGGCGGTCTTGTGGCGGGCGGTGTGGTGCTGATCGGCGGCGATCCCGGTATCGGCAAGTCGACCTTGCTGCTTCAGTCGCTCGCGTATCTGGCGCGTGAGCGTCGTGCGCTGTATGTCAGTGGCGAGGAATCGGGGGCGCAGATCGCCTTGCGGGCGCAACGGCTCGGTCTTGGCGCAGCGGGCGAGGGCGGTGGCGAACTGGACTTGCTCGCCGAAATCCAGCTTGAGAAGATTCTGGGCGCCATCGAAACGGAAAAGCCGGACGTCGTGGTGATCGATTCGATCCAGACGGTCTATTCCGAAGCGCTAAGCTCCGCACCCGGTTCGGTGGCGCAGGTGCGCGAATGTGCAGCACAACTCACCCGAAGTGCGAAGCAGAGCGGCGTGACCGTCATCATGGTCGGCCATGTCACGAAGGAAGGCAGTCTTGCCGGGCCGCGTGTGCTTGAGCACATTGTCGACACGGTGCTGTATTTCGAAGGCGATACGCACTCCTCATACCGGTTGGTGCGGGCGTTCAAGAATCGCTTCGGGGCGGTCAACGAGTTGGGCGTGTTCGCGATGACCGAGAAGGGGCTGCGCGGCGTGGCGAATCCGTCGGCACTGTTCCTCTCGCAGCATGAACAAAGCGTGCCCGGGTCCTGCGTGCTGGTGACGCAAGAGGGAACGCGGCCGCTGCTCGTCGAGGTGCAAGCGCTGGTCGATACGGCACAGGTGCCTAATCCGCGGCGTCTGGCGGTGGGGCTGGAGCAGAACCGGCTGGCGATGTTGCTGGCGGTGATGCATCGCCATGCCGGCATTGCATGCTTCGATCAGGACGTATTCCTGAACGCCGTCGGTGGCGTGAAGATCACGGAGCCGGCGGCGGATCTGGCGGTATTGCTGGCGATTCATTCGTCGCTGCGCAACAAGGCGTTGCCTCGCGGCATCGTTGCCTTCGGTGAAGTGGGGCTGGCCGGGGAAATTCGCCCTAGCCCTCGCGGGCAGGATCGTCTCAAAGAAGCGGCCAAACTCGGTTTTTCCATCGCGATCATTCCGAAGGCGAACGCACCGAAGCAGCCCATTGATGGGCTCGAAGTCCACGCCGTCGACCGGTTGGAGCATGCGATTTCGGTGGTCGCGGGGTTGTAACTGCGTGCCTTTCGCCTGAGTCGATGAGCACAAAAAAGCCCGGTCCAATCGACCGGGCTTTTCCTTTTGCAGCGCCTCGCGATATGGAGCGTTCCGTGTGGCCGCCCCCGCTGCCGGATCAAGCGATCTGCTCGAGCGCCTCCTGGGCTTCGAGCCATTCCGCTTCGATATCCGAGAGCTTCGCCGTAACATCGGCCTGTTGCTTGAGGCTATCGGTCAGCAGTGCCTTCTTGGCGTCTTCATAGGTGCTGCTGTCCGCCAGGATAGCGTCGAGCCGCGCTTTTTCGTCCGAAAGCCTCGCCATCGACTGCTCCAGCTTCTCGATCTTTCTTTGCAGCGGTTTGCGCAGTTGCGACAACCGCTGACGCTCCTGCGCCTCTGCGCGCTTCTGATCCTTGCGATTGACGCCATCGCCGCCGTCGGTGCCTTCGCCGTTGCCGCTGCTGGCGTCCCGTGCAGCCGCGCGTTGGTCGGCCGCGTGTTGCAGCAGCCAGTCCCGGTAATCGTCGAGATCCCCGTCGAACGGTTGCACTTCACCGCCGGCCACCAGCAGAAACTGATCCGTGGTCGCGCGCAGCAAATGCCGATCGTGTGAGACGAGGATCAGCGTGCCGTCGAACTGAGCGAGCGCCATCGTGAGGGCATGACGTGTCTCAAGGTCCAGGTGGTTCGTCGGCTCGTCGAGCAGCAACAGGTTCGGTTTGCGCCAGATGATGAGCGCCAGCGCCAGACGTGCCTTCTCGCCACCGGAGAACGGCGCAATCGATGACGTTGCCATGTCGCCACGGAAATTGAACCCACCGAGAAAGTCGCGCAGTTCCTGTTCGCGTGTGTCGGGGGCAAGGCGTTGCAGATGCTGCAACGGCGAGTCGTCATGGCGCAGGGTTTCGACCTGATGCTGGGCGAAGTAGCCGATTTGAAGTCCCTTGCCGGTCTTTACCTCACCCGCCAGCGGCGCGAGTGTGCCCGCGAGCGTTTTGATCAGCGTCGATTTGCCCTGTCCGTTGGCACCCAGCAAACCAATGCGTTGCTCGTTCTGCACCGACATCGTGACGTGGGGGAGGATGACCTTCTCGGTGCCGTCGTCGAGCGGATAACCGCAACGCACGGCGTCGAGAACGAGCATCGGGTTCGGTGCGCTGTCGGCCGGGCGAAACTCGAACGTGAACGGCGACGCGATATGCGCGGGCGCAATGCGCTCCATCTTCTCAAGGGCCTTCATCCGGCTCTGGGCCTGACGCGCCTTCGTTGCCTTGGCCTTGAAACGCGTAATGAACGATTCCAGATGCGCAATCGTCTTCTGCTGCTTGTCGAACGCGCTTTGTTGCAGCACCAGTTGCTGACCGCGCAGGATCTCGAACTGGCTGTAATTGCCGCCGTAACGCTTGATCTGCTGATTCTCGATATGCAGCGTGACGTTGCAGACCTCGTCGAGAAATTCCCGATCGTGCGAAATCACGATCAACGTACCGGGATAGCGCTTGAGCCAGTCTTCGAGCCAGACAATCGCGTCGAGATCCAGGTGGTTGGTCGGTTCGTCGAGCAGCAGCAGATCGGACGGGCACATGAGCGCCTGTGCCAGATTCAGACGCATGCGCCAACCGCCCGAGAAGCTGGCGACGGGCAATTGTGTCTGCGCGAGCGTGAAGCCCAGACCGAGCAGCAAGGCTTCGCCACGGGCCGGCGCGGTATAGCCGTCGGCGTCGGCGAAGGCCGCATGCGCTTCGGCTTGCGCGTGTCCGTCATGCGCGGCCTCGGCGGCGGCGATCGTCGCCTCGATCTCGCGAAGCCGCGTGTCGCCGTCGAGCACATAGTCCAGCGCGGTACGCTCGACCGCAGGCGTTTCCTGCATGACGTGCGCAACGCGCCAACTGCTGGGCACGAAGACGTCGCCGCCGTCGGCATGCAACTGGCCGCGCAGCAGGGCGAAGAGGGTGGATTTACCCGCGCCGTTGGCCCCGACGAGGCCGACGCGTTCGCCCGGATTGAGCGTTACGGAGGTGTCCTCGAAGAGCGGCTTGGTGCCGCGTGCGAGGGTGAGGTGTTCGAATCGGATCACGAAAAAGGCCGAGGGGAAAGCGGGTCAGTTCGTCCCGGGGCTGCGCGGCGTGCCGGTATCGCTGATCCCGGTGGGAACGAACGAGCCGTGCATCGAAAACAGGGCGCAGGGGACGGCAAAACCGGCATTTTACCGGTCTGAAGACACGAAAGCGATGTGTGCCTTGTCGCGTCTACAGAATTGGGGCGAAAAGCCGCGCCAAACGCATTGCAATCTGGCGCCATCTCGGAATCTTCCGGAAATCGTCCTTGTTCAGCGGCACGGCCTGCTCGAAGTCGTGCGTGAGCATGAACGCGACGTCGTCGGCAAAGGCCGGGTCAACGGTGAGCAGCATGATTTCGAAATTCAGCCGGAACGACCGGTTGTCGAGATTGGCGCTGCCCACGGCGGCTGCGCTGTCGTCGATCAGCACGACCTTCTGATGAATGAAGCCGTGTTGATAGCGATAGACGTTGATGCCGCTGCGTGCGGCTTCGAACGCATACGAGGTCGTCGCTTCGAACACCACGTAGTGATCGGGGCGATCAGGGATCAGAATGCGCACGTCCACGCCGCGTAGCACCGCCAGGCGCAACGCGGAGAATACGGCCTCGTCGGGCACGAAATACGGCGTGGTGAGCCACACCCGTTTCTGTGCCGCATTGATAGCGGTGACGAAGAAGAGGGATGACGTTTCCAGCCGGTCGGCCGGGCCGCTGGGTACCACCTGACAGTGCATGTCTTCGCCCGACGCAGCCGGCAGACGGTTAAGTTCCGGAACTGCGCCTGTGCTCCAGTGCCAGTCCTCGGCAAATGCGCGCTGGATACCGACTACCGCCGGGCCGCGCACGGAGATATGCGTGTCGCGCCAGGGCGCCAGTGGCGGCTTTTCGCCGAGATACTCGACGCCGACGTTGTGTCCGCCGATGAATGCTTCGTTGCCGTCGATCACCACGATCTTGCGGTGATTGCGGAAGTTGAGCTGAAAGCGGTTGACGAAAATGCCCCGCTTGGCGGCCGCGAACTCGTGAACCATCACGCCGCCCTGCCTCAGCTTTTCGCAATAACTGCGCGGCAGATCGTGGCTGCCGATACGGTCGTACAGGAAGTAGACCTTGACGCCGGTGGCGGCACGCGCGAGCAGACGGGCGGACAAGGCGCGACCGAGGGCGTCGTCCTTGACGATGAAGAACTGGACGATGACGTAGTCTCGCGCGCGGTCGATGGCGGCAAAGATGGCGTCGAACGTGGCCCGGCCGTTCACCAGAAGGCGCACCCGATTGCCCGCCACGAACGACATGCCCGTCATGGCGGTGAGCGCCGCGTATTCCGGGTGCGCTTCCATGGCCACGGGCGGCTCGCCGCTCCATTGCGTATCGCCCATGCGCGATTGCAGCGCTTCGTTGCGCGCGCGGCGCGCCTCGACATAGCCGATGAATTTCGACCGCCCAAGAAACAGATAGGGAATCAGGGTGAGGTAGGGCATTGTCACGAGCGACACTGCCCATGCCACCGCGCCTTGCGATGTCCGTACCGTCAGAACGGCATGGATCGCGGCGATGACTCCCATTGCGTGAAGACAGGCGACGGCAAAGCCGACATCAAGCCAGTTGAACGCCATGACGGACCACTTTCCTCCATGCCGTGAGTCGCGCGGACTCGGGAACACGAGTGTAACCGCGGTGCGTGAACTTAGGCGAGGGCTCGCAACAATGTGCGAGCCCAGAGGGCGTATGACCCTGCCGCGTTACCGAAGATCGGGCAGATCGGCGGCCTGCACCAGAAAGACCATGTCGTCGCCCGCGCTCGTGGCCAGCCACGTTATCGGCAGATCGGGAAACGCCGCTTCAACGAAGTGACGTTCGTTGCCGATCTCGACAATCAGAACACCGTTGTCGGTCAAATGCTCGCGGGCGCCGGCAATGATGCGGCGAACCACGTCCATGCCGTCATCGCCACCCGCCAGCGCCAGGCGCGGCTCATGACGATACTCGGCCGGGAGCACCTGCATCGAGCCTTCGTTCACGTACGGCGGATTGGTGAGAATGACTTCGTAACGCTTGCCTTGTGGGAGCGGCGCATACAGATCGCCCAGATGCAGCGCAACGCGGTCTTCGAGGCCATAGTCGGCCACGTTGATCTTCGCCACGGCCAGAGCGTCCGGGGAAATGTCGACGGCATCGATTTGCGCGACCGGGAAGGTCTCGGCGGCGAGGATCGCGAGGCACCCGGAGCCGGTGCACAACTCAAGCACGTCGGTCACGTTCTCGGGGTGATCGACCCACGGCTGCAAGGCGTCTTCCAGCAATTCGCCCACGAACGAGCGCGGCACGATGACGCGTTCGTCTACGTAGAACCGATGACCGTGCATCCAGGCTTCATTCGTGATGTACGACGCCGGCACGCGTTCGCCCGCACGACGGTTGATGACCGACAGCGCCCGCTCGATTTCCTCGGGCAGCAAGCGGGCATCGAGAAACGGGTCCAGCGTATCGATGGGCAGGTGCAGCGTATGAAGCAGCAGATACGCAGCCTCGTCGTAGGCCGTGGCCGTGCCGTGCCCAAAGGCCAGTTCGGCCTCGGTAAAACGCGAAACGGCGTAGCGCAGCAGATCGCGCAATGTCCGGAAAGGGTGGGTCGCCTGAGTTGTCATGGGGATACCTCGCGCTTTACGCTACCAGACGCTTCAGCACGCCACGGTAGATGTTCTTGAGCGGCTCGATATCGGCCACGGCAATGTGTTCGTCGATCTTGTGAATGCTGGCATTGCAAGGACCGAATTCGATGACCTGCGGGCAGATCCGCGCAATGAAGCGGCCATCCGACGTGCCGCCTGTCGTCGAGAGTTCGGTCTGAAGCCCCGTTTCTTCATGGATCGCGCTCGACAGCGCCTCCGACAGATCGCCGCGCGGTGTCAGGAACGGCTGGCCGCTGATCGACCAATCCAGCGTATAGGTCAGGCCGTGACGGTCGAGCAGTTCATGCACGCGCTGTTGCAGACCCTCGGACGTGCTGGCCGTCGAGAAGCGGAAGTTGAACATCACGGTCAACTCGCCCGGGATGACGTTGGTCGCGCCGGTGCCCGCGTGAATGTTCGAGATCTGCCACGTGGTGGGCGGGAAATAGTCGTTGCCATTGTCCCAGACCGTTTGTGTCAGCTCGGCAAGCGCCGGGGCGAACAAATGCGTGGGGTTCTTGGCGAGATGGGGGTACGCGATGTGGCCCTGAACACCCTTGACCACGAGCTTGCCGGACATCGATCCGCGGCGGCCGTTCTTGACCATGTCGCCCAACTGCTGGCTCGACGTCGGCTCACCGACCACGCAGTAGTCCAGGCGCTCGCCGCGCGCCTTCAGCGCCTCGACGACCTTGACCGTGCCGTCAGTGGCGGGGCCTTCTTCGTCGCTCGTCAGCAAAAAGCCGATGGCGCCGGTGTGATCCGGGTGTTGGGCGACGAATTCCTCCGAAGCGACCACAAAAGCCGCGAGCGATGTCTTCATGTCGGCGGCGCCGCGGCCGTAGAGCATGCCGTCACGATGCGTTGGCGCAAACGGATCGGAATGCCATTGGTCGAGCGGGCCGGTCGGCACGACGTCTGTGTGGCCGGCGAAGACGAGCAGTTTGCCGTCGGTGCCGCGCGTGCCGCGCTTGACTGCCCACAGGTTGGTCACGCCGTTCGACGCGATGGTCTCGCACGCGAAGCCGATCGCTTCGAGGCGGCGCGCCAGAATTGTCTGGCAATCGCGGTCTTCGGGGGTCACCGAATGACGGGCGATCAGTTGTTCGGTAAGCGCCAGCGTGGCGCCTTGGGAGGAAGTCATGAAGTCAGAATCGTGAGGCGTAACTGTCAGGCGTGAAGCCCACGGAAACCTTGCCGTTCGCCACCAGCACGGGGCGCTTGATGAGCGACGGGTTTTCAATCATCAGGGTGCGTGCTACCGACTCGTCGGCAGCCGCAGCCTGTTGCTCCGGTGAGAGCTTGCGCCACGTTGTGCCCTTGCGGTTGAGCAACGTGGCGAGCGGCACCTGAGCGAGCCAGGTGCCCAGCAGTGCGTCGTTCACGCCCGCCTTCTTGAAGTCGTGGAAGTCGTACGCCACGCCGTGCTCGTCGAGCCACGTGCGCGCCTTCTTCACGGTATCGCAGTTGGGAATGCCGTACAGCACTGCCGTCATCGCCGGAACTCCTGATGTCGCAAATACAAAAACAAAAACGAGGCGCCAACATCGCGGCCATGACCGCGACCCGCGCCTCGCCGGTGCCGCGTGGACTTATTCGCCGCGCAGCAGGTCGTTGATCGCCGTCTTGGCGCGCGTTTGCGCGTCGACCTTCTTCACAATCACGGCGCAGTACAGGCTGTACTTGCCATCCTTGGACGGCAGGTTGCCCGGCACGACGACCGAGCCGGCCGGCACGCGACCGTAATGCACTTCACCCGTTTCGCGGTCGTAGATCTTGGTCGACTGACCCAGATACACGCCCATCGAGATCACCGAGTTTTCTTCGACGATCACGCCTTCCACGACTTCCGAGCGAGCGCCGATGAAGCAGTTGTCTTCGATGATGACCGGGTTGGCTTGCAGCGGCTCGAGCACGCCACCGATGCCGACACCGCCCGAGAGGTGAACATTCTTGCCGATTTGCGCGCAGGAACCGACCGTGGCCCACGTGTCGACCATGGTGCCTTCGTCAACGTAGGCGCCGATGTTGGTGTACGAGGGCATCAGCACGACATTCTTGCCGATGAACGAGCCGCGGCGTGCCACTGCCGGCGGCACCACGCGGAAGCCGCCGCGTGCGAAGTCTTCGGCGGTGTAGTTGGCGAACTTGCTCGGCACCTTGTCGTAAAACTGGCTGAAGCCGCCAGCCGGCATGACGGCGTTGTCTTCGAGGCGGAACGACAGCAGCACGGCCTTCTTGACCCACTGGTTCACGATCCACTGGCCGTCTTGCTTCTGGGCCACGCGCAGGGCGCCCTTGTCGAGTTCGGCGATGACGTGGGCGACAGCCTCACGCACATCGGCAGGTGCCGACTTGGCCGAGATCTCGGCACGGTTTTCCCAGGCTTGGTCGATGATGGTTTGCAGTTGTTGCGACATGGCGAGAATCAGTTGCAGAAAGGATTAAAGGGATTGGCAGAACTGCACGATGCGCTGGGCGCCTTCGGTGCATTCGTCCACATCGGCCACGAGGGCGATGCGCACATAGTTCTCGCCCGGGTTGGTGCCGTGCGCCGCGCGGCCCAGATACGACCCGGGCAGTACGGCCACATTGTATTGCGCCAGCAATTGGCGCGTGAATTCCGTGTCGGACAGACCGGTTTTCGTGTCGACCTTGGCCCACAGGTAAAACCCGGCGTCAGGCAGACGCACGTCGAGCACTTCGGCGAGCATTGGCGTAACGGTCTGGAACTTCTTCAGGTACTTGCTGCGGTTCAGGCGCACGTGGGCTTCGTCGTTCCACGCCGCAACGCTCGCCGCTTGCACGGCCGGGCTCATCGCGCAGCCATGGTAGGTGCGATACAGCAGGAATTTCTTCAGGATCGCGGCGTCTCCCGCCACGAAGCCCGAGCGCATGCCGGGCACGTTCGAGCGCTTCGACAGGCTGGAGAAGACCACCAGACGCTCAAAGCCACGACCCAGTTGGTGGGCCGCCGCAAGGCCGCCCAGCGGGGCGCGCTCTTCGTCGAAATAGATCTCGGAGTAGCACTCGTCGGAGGCGATCACGAAACCGTATTCGTCGGAGAGTTCGAACAGACGCTTCCAGTCCGCCAGTCCCAGCACCGCACCGGTCGGATTGCCGGGCGAGCAGAGATAGACAAGCTGGACGTCGCGCCAGACCTCCACCGGTACGCCGTCATAGTTCGGAGCGAAATTGCGCGCCGGATCGCTGTCGACGTAATAAGGCGTTGCACCGGCGAGCAGCGTTGCGCCTTCATAGATCTGATAGAACGGGTTCGGGCACATGACGCGTGCGCCGGGCTTGCTGCCGTCGACGACCGCCTGTGCGAACGAGAAAAGCGCCTCGCGGGAGCCCGTGACCGGCAGCACTTCGGTCGCCGGATTCACGTTGGGCAGCGCGTAGCGGCGTTCCAGCCACGCGGCGATGGCCGCGCGCAGCGGCTCGCCGCCCGCCGTGGCGGGGTAGTTCGAGAGGCCGCCCAGCCCTTCGATCAAGGCTTCCTTGATGAACTGCGGCGTCGGGTGCTTGGGCTCACCGATGCCGAAGCTGATGGCCTTGAAGGCGCTCGCGGGCGTAACATCCGCCACCAGCGACTTCAGGCGTTCGAAGGGGTAGGGCTGGAGCTTGTCGAGTAATGGGTTCACGAGAATTCAAACAGACTCAGGGCTAGGGTTCGCGACACCACGCAGGGCATCGTTCGAGACAATTCGGGCCGCGCGAGGCGGCTGGGCCCGACCAGATCCTCCGGGCACCGGCGCGCCAGGAAGCATTTTCCGGTGCCAGGCTTGCGGATGGCAGGCCACGTATGGGGTCGCACTTATCCGGTACATCACGCGAAGGGGTTCCCGGACGCGCTCAAGAATGGCAAGATCGGCAAAGCGAAAATTATACCGTTACGGCGCCTACAAAGCGCGACTGCCGCGTAATTCAGCACATTCCGAGGCGCCAATGGGGCAAGTCTGCGGAGTATCTCAGGTTTTTCAGGAGTCAACAGTATGACCGTAGCCGGCAACGGCGCGCACGGCCCGGAATCGACCGCCGGCGCATCGCTGCGCACCCGGGCGGCGCCCGCCTTGGCCATTCTTATCGGCTCTTCCGTGTGGGGGCTGGCCTGGTTCCCTTACCGCGTGCTTGCCCAGTGGGGCGTGGCGGCAGTGCCTGCGCAGATTTGCACCGGCAGCATTGCGTTGCTGCTGCTCACGCTGGTCTATCGGCGCTCGCTCGGTACGCTGCGCTGGTCGTGGCTGCTGGTCGGCGTGGCATTCGCCGGGGGCACGACCAATGTGGCGTTCGTCTGGGGGACGACGCACGGCCATGTCATGCGCGTGTTACTGCTTTTTTATCTGACCCCCGTATGGACGGCGCTTTTCGCCCACTGGCTGCTCGGCGAGCGCGTGGGCATGCGGGGCGCGAGCCTGATCGCGCTGGCGCTGGGCGGGGCAGGACTGATGCTGTGGTCGCCCGAGTTGGGCTGGCCGGTGCCTAACAATCCCGGCGAATGGGCGGGTGCCATTGCCGGCGCGGCTTTTGCGCTGAATAACGTATTACTGCGGCGTGTCAGTCAGGCGCTGCCGGACGTGCGCGCTGAAATGCGCAGTTGGACACTCTATCTTGGCTGTGTGGTTGGCGGATTGCTGGTGCTGCCGTTCGATGGCGGTGCCGAAGCCGGCCGTGCCACCGTGTCGGTACTCACCTCGAGCATGTCGGCGGCTGCGGTTGCACTGGCCCTGGGTTGCACCATTGCGGTAACCAACGTCATCGTGCAGTTCGGTCTGGCGCGGGTGCCGGCCAATCAGGCCGCGCTGATCATGCTTTTCGAGATCGTGGTGGCGGCGGTCTCGTCCTGGTGGCTTGCCAGCGAGGGGTTGGGCGTGCGCGAAATCGCCGGTGGGCTATGCATCGTCGCGGCGGGTGTCTTGTCCGGACTTCTGCCGGATTCAGGTCGTTGTAAATCCGCGACGGCAGGGGATGCGATGGTATGATGCGTACCGATGTTATATCGATGTAAGCGGCCTGCGCACGCCAGCGTGCGCGAGGCCCGACAGGACCAGCTAGCGCGTCTGCGTCTTTCCCATCATTCAATGACCGATAAAGCGAACCTGCCGTGCGTCTGACCTCCATCAAACTCGCTGGCTTCAAGTCTTTCGTCGATCCGACGAACTTCGCGGTACCTGGCCAACTGGTCGGGATCGTCGGCCCGAACGGGTGCGGCAAATCCAACATCATCGACGCCGTGCGCTGGGTGCTCGGCGAATCGCGCGCTTCCGAGCTGCGCGGCGAATCGATGCAGGACGTGATTTTCAACGGGTCGACCGCACGCAAACAGGCAAGTCGCGCCAGCGTCGAACTCGTGTTCGACAACAGCGCCGGGCGTGCCGCCGGGCAGTGGAGCCAGTACGCCGAAATCGCCGTCAAGCGCGTGCTCACGCGCGATGGCACCTCCAGCTACTACATCAACAACCTGCCGGCTCGCCGCCGCGACATTCAGGACATCTTCCTCGGTACCGGCCTTGGGCCGCGCGCCTACGCCATCATCGGGCAGGGGATGATCTCGCGCATCATCGAGGCCAAGCCCGAAGAGTTGCGTGTGTTCCTCGAAGAAGCCGCAGGCGTCTCCAAATACAAGGAGCGCCGTCGCGAGACCGAGAATCGCTTGCAGGACACGCGTGAAAACCTCACGCGCGTTGAAGATATTCTGCGCGAACTCGGCACCAATCTCGAGAAGCTCGAATCGCAGGCCGTTGTCGCCAACCGCTTCAAGGATTTGCAGCGGGACGGTGAGGAAAAGCAGCAACTGCTGTGGCTGCTGCGCAAGAACGAAGCCCAGAACGAGCAAGAGCGTCAGCAACGCGCAATCGAATCGGCACAGGTCGATCTCGAAGCGCAGATGGCGCGTTTGCGCGGTTCGGAGTCCGATCTCGAAACGCTGCGCGCCGCGCACTACACGGCCACAGACGCCGTGCAGGCCGCGCAAAGCGCCATGTACGAGGCGAATTCGGAAGTCAGCCGTCTGGAAGCCGAGATTCGCTACGTTGTCGAGTCGCGCAATCGCGTGCAAGCCCAACTGGCGGCACTGACCTCGCAGCGCGAGCAGTGGCTGGCCCGTTCGGCGCAATCGGAAGAGGAACTCGCGCTCGCTGAAGAAGAACTCATCATCGCCGAGGAGCGTGCGGCGACCGCGCAAGATCAGGCGGCCGAGCAGAACGACGCACTGCCTGCCCTCGAAGCCAGTTGGCGCGATGCGCAGAACTTGCTCAACGAGCAACGTGGCGAGATCGCACAGGTCGAACAGAGTCTGAAGCTCGAGGCAGCGCACCAGCGCAATGCCGATCAGGCCCTGCAGCAATTGCAGCAGCGTCAGGAACGTTTGCAGGGCGAGGCGCGAGGGCTGGACAAGCCCGACGAAGTCGAACTGGAAACGCAGCGTGCCGAACTTGCCGAGCATCAGGCGATGCTCGAAGACGCGCAAGCCGAACTCGCCGAAGCGCAGGAGCGCCTGCCGCGACTGGAAGCCGAACGTGCCGAGGCGCAGGCCCGGGTGCAGTCTGAAGCCGCGACCATTGCCCAGCTTGAAGCGCGGCTCACGGCACTCAAACAACTGCAGGAAAGCGTTCAGACGGAAGGCAAGGTGCAGCCTTGGCTCGACAAACACGAGCTGGCGCAACTGCCGCGTCTCTGGAAGAAGCTGCATATCGAGCCGGGCTGGGAAAACGCGCTCGAATCGGTGCTGCGCGAGCGTCTCGCGGCACTGGAAATCAGCAATCTCGACTGGGTGAAAGCCTTTGCGAGCGATGCGCCGCCGGCCAAGCTGGCGTTCTATTCGCCGCCGCCGGCTGCGCGTCCGATCGAAGCGCCGGCCGCACTGCGCCCGCTGCTCTCGTTGCTACGAATCGACGATCCGGGCCTGCGTGCGGTGTTGCAGGAATGGCTGGGCCAGGTCTTCGTCGCCGACGATCTGACGCAAGCGATGGTTGCCCGGGCGCAACTGCCGGAAGGGGCGTCGATCGTCGTCAAGGCGGGGCATCAGGTCACGCGGGTGGGGGTGCAGCTTTACGCAGCCGACTCCGAGCAGGCCGGTTTGCTCGCGCGCCAGCAGGAAATCGAGAATCTGGGCAAGCAGCTGCGTGCGCAGGTATTGCTTTCGGATGAAGCCAAGGCAACCGCAGTGCGTGCCGAGGCTGCGTACAGTCAGGCGGCGCAGTCGCTGAGCGACGTGCGCGGACGTGCCGAGCGTGCTACGCAACGTGTGCATGCGTTGCAGATGGATGTGCTCAAGCTGACGCAAGCGTATGAGCGCTACAACGCCCGCAGCACGCAGATCGACGAAGAACTGAACGAGATCGCCGCGCAGATCGAAGAACAAATGGCGCTGCGCGCCGAATCGGAAGCGAATTTCGAGCAAAACGACGTGCGTCTGGCCGAATTGCAGGCAACGTTCGAAGACGGTCAGCTTGAGTTCGAATCGCTCGACAGCCGGCTCTCGGATGCCCGCAACCGTGCGCGCGAACTGGAGCGCCTGGCTCAGGAAGCGTCTTACGGCCAGAAGGGGATCGCAAGCAAGATCGACGAGCATCGCCGCAATATTCAGACGGCGCTCGAGCAGGCCGAGCGCCTGGTGGTGTCGATCGAGCAGGCGCAGGCCGAACTTGCGCAGATCACTGAGCAGACGGTCGAGAACGGTTTGCAGGACGCGCTTGAGTTGCGCGCCGAGAAAGAAGAGATTCTTGGTGCTGCCCGCATCGAACTCGATGCCCTGACGCAAAAGTTGCGCCAGAGCGACGAGGAACGTCTGGCCGCCGAGCGAGGCTTGCAGCCGCTGCGTGATCGCATCACGGAATTGCAATTGAAGGAACAGGCGGCACGCCTGAACCGCGAGCAGTTCGTCGAGCAACTGGCGACGGCGGAAGTCGATGAGGAGGCCCTCTCGGCCAAACTAACGCCGGATCTCAAGCCGTCGTATCTGCAAGGCGAAGTCACCCGCATCAACAACGCGATCAACGCGCTGGGCCCGGTCAACATGGCCGCGCTCGAAGAGCTGGAAACGGCACGCGAGCGCAAGGTTTTCCTCGACGCACAGTCTGCCGACCTGAACGACGCCATCGAAACGCTCGAAGGCGCCATTCGCAAGATCGACGAAGAAACGCGTGTGTTGCTGCAAGGCACGTTCGACGAAGTGAACAAGCATTTCGGCGAACTGTTCCCGATGCTGTTCGGCGGCGGACAAGCCAAGCTGATCATGACGGGCGACGAAATTCTCGACGCGGGCGTGCAAGTGATGGCGCAGCCGCCGGGCAAAAAGAACTCCACGATTCATTTGCTGTCTGGTGGTGAGAAGGCGCTCACGGCGATTGCGCTGGTTTTCGGCATGTTCCAGCTCAATCCCGCGCCGTTCTGCTTGCTCGATGAGGTGGACGCACCGCTTGACGATGCCAACACCGAGCGCTACGCCAGGATGGTGGCGCGCATGTCGGACCGTACCCAATTCGTATTTATTTCGCATAACAAAATCGCGATGGAAATGGCCAATCAGCTCATCGGCGTCACCATGCAGGAACAAGGGGTGTCGCGGATCGTGGCGGTGGACATGGAGTCTGCGATCAATCTGGCCGAGATCGCCTGACCCCGCGCCTACGATGGAGAAGAGAGAGGAACGCCGCGCATGAATGAACTGCAGCTGAGTTTGATTGCCGCAGGGGTAGTGGTACTGCTGGGGGTCGTGGGTTATAACGCCTGGCAAGGCAGCAAGGCGCGCGCACGCATTCCGCGTCGCATGCCGGTCGACGGTGCCGGTATCGACGCCACTGCCGGCACGCCCGACGCCGACGACGACCGTCCGTTCATCGAACCGACGCTTTCGCCACCGCGCGTGCCCGTGCAATCGGGCGAGCGTCGTGAACCGACACTGGGTGGCTCCGCCGCGCCGGGTGTTTCCGTGCAGGACGCCTTCGCGATCAACGAAGACGCCTGGGATGCACCGCCTGCCTCGCGCAAGCGCGCCGCACAAGAGGCGGCCGCGCTGGCGGCGCAAGGTGGTGACACCCTTGCGGCTTCGACCGGGACCGCATCGACGGCAGACGCTGCCCAACACGCGCATTCGGACCCGCAGTCGGACGAGCAGGCACGCGATGCGGAGCAAGCCGCTGCCGCAAGCACGGTGGCTCGCCTCGACGCCGAACTGGCGGCCGACGACACCGTGGACGCCTCCGCCGCAGGTGCGGCTGCTGCGGCCGCCGCCGCTCCCGATGCCGAAACGCTCGCGCACGCACAAGGTGCCGGTGCCCCTGTGGCAGAAGCCGAGGCGGTCGCTACCGAGGCGCCGACGACGCCCGTTGTAACCACGCGTGCGGCCGTGCCGAGCGGGCCGCCGCCTGTCATTGACGAGCGCATCGACTGCATTGTCGAGTTGCCGCTGGCGAACATGGTGGCTGCGGAGCGCCTGATGCCCTTGACCGTGCGCATGCGACGCGCGGGCGGCAAGCCGGTCAACGTCGAGGGGCGTGCCGACGAACACTCGCCGTGGGAACTGATTCGCACGGGCGGGCGCTACCACCAGTTGCGCATGGCTGTGCAGTTGGCCAACCGTGCGGGGGCGTTGAACGAAGTCGAGTTTTCGGAATTCTCCAACCTCGTTCAAACGCTTGCGGACGCGGTCGATGCGTTGCCGGAATTGCCCGACATGATGGAGACGGTGGCCCGTGGCCGGGAACTCGATAGTTTCGCCGCGCAATGCGACGCGCAACTGTCGGTCAATGTGCTCTCGGACGGCGCTCCCTGGTCGGCGAACTACGTGCAGGCCGTAGCGACGCAGGACGGTCTGCTGCTCTCGCGCGACGGCATGCGTTTCGTCAAGCTCGACGCCCGCCAGAATCCGGTGTTCATGCTGCAGTTCGGCGACACCAACTTCTTGCGCGACGATCTGACGTACAAGGGCGGCGATCTGATTACGATGTTGCTCGACGTGCCGGTGGCCGATGAAGACCTGCTGCCGTTCCGTCTGATGTGCGATTACGCCCGTTCGATCGGGCAACGTATTGGCGGGCGTGTCGTGGACGACCAACGCCGGCCGCTTTCGGATGCTGCGCTGCAAAACGTCGACAAACAATTGCTCAAGCTTTACGAACGCCTCGAGGCGCGGGGTTTGCCGGCCGGTTCGCCGGTGACACGCCGCCTGTTCAGCCAGTAACAACGAGGCCGTGCGCGGCGAGACGACGATCAGCCAGATCTGTCAGACGCCGCGTTCGATGCACGCCGTTCACCGTCGGGTGAGCGGCGTTTTTGTTCCGATTGATTGCTGCTATCGGCGACGCGCAGGTGCGTACGTCGAAGGCATAATATTCTGACTTCTCGTACCCCGAGTTTCCAAGCATGTCCCAAACTTCCGTTCCGGGTCAGGGCGCGAACGCGCCGACAGAGGCCGATGCAACGGCCGCTGCGCAACGTGCTGCCGAATTGCGCATCGAACTGGCGCGTCACAACCGCGCCTATTACGAAGACGATGCGCCGCTGATTCCCGATGCCGAGTACGACCGCCTGTTCGGCGAACTGGTCGCACTCGAGACCGATTTCCCAGAATTGCAACGTCCCGATTCGCCCACGCAACGTGTAGGCGGCAAGCCGGTGGATGGATTCGCGCCGGTCGTGCACCGGGTACCGATGCTCTCGCTCAATAACGGCTTTGCGGATGAGGACGTCGAGGCGTTCGACCGCCGGGTGTCCGATGGGCTTCGCGATGGCAATGCGCCGTCGGGCGATCTGTTCGGCGCGCCGGTCGAATATGCGGCCGAGTTGAAGTTCGACGGCCTGGCAATTGCCCTGCGTTACGAGCACGGTGTGCTGGTGCAGGCGGCAACGCGCGGCGATGGCACGACCGGTGAGGATGTTACCGCGAATATCCGCACAATCAAGAAGATCCCGTTGAGCCTCGACACAGACAACCCGCCGGAAGTGCTTGAGGTACGGGGCGAGGTGCTGATGTTCCGTGCCGACTTCGACAAACTCAATCGCGCTCAGGAAGCGGCAGGCGAGAAGGTCTTCGTCAATCCGCGCAATGCGGCGGCAGGCAGCCTGCGACAACTCGATTCGAAGATTACGGCCAGACGTCCGTTGTCGTTTTTTGCGTACGGGGTAGGCGAATTGGTGGGTGTCCCCATGCCGGAGACACACTCGGCCTTGCTCGATTGGTACGTTACGCTGGGCATTCCGGTGAACGAGCGCCGCGAGGTCGTGCACGGCGCCGCCGGGTTGCTGGCGTTCTACCGGGCGGTGGGCGAGGCGCGTGAATCGCTGCCGTACGATATCGATGGGGTGGTCTACAAGGTCAATCGCCGCGACGAGCAGGACCGTCTTGGGTTTGTCTCGCGCGCGCCGCGCTTCGCACTGGCACATAAGTTCCCGGCTCAGGAAGCGCTGACGACATTGCTGGACATTGAAGTGCAGGTGGGGCGAACCGGCGCGATTACGCCGGTGGCACGGCTCGCGCCGGTGTTCGTCGGCGGGGCGACGGTGACCAATGCGACGTTGCACAACGAGGACGAGATCCGCCGCAAGGACGTCATGATCGGCGATACGGTGATTGTGCGCCGAGCGGGCGATGTAATTCCCGAAGTTGTCGGATCGGTGCTCGAACGCCGACCGGCCGACGCACGGGCGTTTGTCATGCCGACGGCGTGCCCCGTGTGCGGTTCGGCCATCGAGAAGTTGCCGGACGAGGTCATCGCGCGCTGCACCGGCGGGCTGATCTGCGCGGCGCAGCGCAAGCAGGCGTTACTGCACTTTGCTCAACGCCGGGCGCTCGACATCGAAGGGCTTGGCGACAAGCTCGTCGAGCAACTGGTCGACCAGCAGATCATTCGGACGCCGGCGGACCTTTTCAAGCTCGGTGTTGCGAAGCTCGCGGCGCTTGATCGCATGGCGGACAAGTCGGCGTCGAATCTGGTGGCGGCGCTGGAGACGGCGCGTCACACCACGCTGGCGCGGTTCATCTTCGCGCTGGGTATCCGTCATGTGGGCGAGGCGACGGCGAAGGATCTGGCACGTCATTTCGGCAAGCTCGATAACGTGATGGCGGCAAGTACAGAGGAACTGCTGGCGGTGCCGGACGTCGGACCTATTGTGGCGCAGTCCATCGCCAATTTCTTTGGCGAGCCCCATAATGTCGAGGTCATCGAACAACTGCGGGCGGCCGGTGTGACCTGGCCGGAATCCGAGCCTGCGGCCGTGGCGCCGCTGCCGTTGGCCGGCAAGACGTTCGTGCTGACGGGCACGCTGCCGACGCTCTCTCGCGACGAGGCGAAAGCCATGCTCGAGGAGCGGGGGGCGAAGGTGGCGGGTTCGGTGTCGGCGAAGACCGACTACGTGGTGGCGGGCGCTGAGGCGGGCAGTAAATTGGCGAAAGCAGAGGCACTGGGGGTGCCTGTGCTGGACGAAGAGGCTATGCGGGCGATGTTGGCCGCGCTTTGATGTGAGGACCCAACCGATGATTCGCGACATTCTGAAGATGGGCGATCCGCGCCTGCTGCGTATCGCTAAACCCGTGGAGCAGTTCAATACGCCGGAGCTCGACGAACTCGTCAGAGACATGTTCGACACCATGAAACATGCAAACGGCGCCGGTCTCGCCGCGCCGCAAATCGGTGTCGATTTGCAAGTGGTGATCTTCGGTTTCGAGCACAACGAGCGTTATCCCGATGCGCCCGAGGTTCCCGAAACCGTGCTTATCAACCCTGTCATCACGCCGCTCACGCAGGACATGGAAGAGGGCTGGGAAGGCTGTCTGTCGGTGCCCGGGTTGCGCGGCATGGTCAATCGTTACTCGATGCTGCGTTACGAGGGGCTGGACGAGAAAGGCAACCCGATCGATCGTGTGGCCGAGGGTTTTCACGCCCGCGTGGTGCAGCACGAATGTGACCACCTGATCGGCAAGCTCTATCCGATGCGGATTACCGACTTCAGCAAGTTTGGCTTCACCGAGATTCTCTTCCCGGGGCTCGATCCAACTAGCGACGACTGATGCGGGATGCCGTTGGCGAGCGTGTTTCGTTGGTCCTTCGGCATTCGCAGGAATAAAAAAAGCCCGCCTTTATGGCGGGCTTTTTCATGCGCGAAACCGCTGACTCAGAATCCTTCGCCGGCGCGCAGATAACGCCATTCCCCAACGGGCAGGTTACCCAGCGTGATGCGTCCCATGCGTACGCGCTTGAGGCCGGTCACGTGCAAGCCGACGAGTTCGCACATCCGGCGAATCTGACGCTTCTTGCCTTCCTTGAGCACGAAACGCAATTGCTCCGGATTTTGCCATTCGACTTGCGCAGGCTTGAGCGGCTGATCGTCGAGTTCGAGGCCGTGGCGTAGCAAGGCCAGACGCTCGGCCGGGAAGTGCGCCTCGACGTTTTGCTCGTGTTCGTTGTACGACACGCGCACGAGGTATTCCTTCTCGATATCCGAGTCTTCGCCAATCAGTTGCTTGGCGATTCGACCGTCCTGCGTCAGCACGAGCAGGCCGGTGGAGTCGATGTCGAGGCGGCCGGCCGGGGCAAGGCTGCGCAAATGCGACGGCGAGAAACGCACACCGGCATCGTCCTCGGACCAATGGTTTTCACGCGTCACCAGGACGACGGCGGGTTCGTAGCCGTCTTCTGCTTGCCCGGAGACGTAGCCAACCGGTTTGTGGATCAGGATCGTGACGCGATTGGCCTGTTCCTTTCGTGCGGCTTGCACGACGGTGATTTCCTGCGTCGGCAGAATCTTCGTGCCGAGTTCCGTCATGACCTTGCCGTCAACACGAACCCACCCTTTGGCGATCCACTCATCGGCTTCGCGGCGCGAGCACAGGCCAAGTTCCGACATGCGCTTCGACAGACGCAACGACCCGGCAGCGTCGTGATGGACCTTGATGTCATCGTCGTCGTCGCGGGGTGTTCGCGGTGCGCGACCGGG
Source organism: Pandoraea apista (assembly GCF_001465595.2). NCBI lineage: Bacteria > Pseudomonadati > Pseudomonadota > Betaproteobacteria > Burkholderiales > Burkholderiaceae > Pandoraea > Pandoraea apista. The sequence goes on from NZ_CP013481.2 coordinate 2,644,497, forward strand.
GCGTGTCGAGCGGGAAGTATGGCTGTCGCGATCGTCAGTCCCGCGCTTGACGGGGCGCGCGTAATCGCTACGTGCGCCACCTTCGGTAGCGCGGCGTGGACGGTCTTCATCGAAGCGACGCGGCGCACGATCATCCGTGCCGCGCTTGGCTGGGCGCGCGTAATCGCTGCGGGCACCGCCTTCGGTAGCACGGCGTGGACGGTCTTCGTCGAAGCGACGCGGCGCACGATCATCCGTGCTGCGTTTAGCCGGGCGGGCGTAATCGCTACGTGCTCCGCCTTCGGTAGCACGGCGTGGACGGTCTTCGTCGAAGCGACGCGGCGCACGATCATCTGTGCCGCGTTTGACCGGGCGTGCGTAATCGCCACGTGCACCGCCTTCGGCGGCACGGCGCGGACGGTCTTCGTCGAAGCGACGCGGCGCACGATCATCCGTGCCGCGTTTGACCGGGCGTGCGTAATCGCCACGTGCACCGCCTTCGGTAGTACGGCGTGGACGGTCTTCGTCGAAGCGACGCGGCGCACGATCATCCGTGCCGCGTTTAGCCGGGCGGGCGTAATCGCCACGTGCACCGCCTTCGGCGGCACGGCGCGGACGGTCTTCGTCGAAGCGACGCGGACGCGACTCGTCGTCAAAGCGTACGGGACGTGCGCCTGCAACGCGTTCACGCTGACCACGCGCTGGCGGACGCTCACCCATCGGTCGCTTCTCGTAAGGCTTGGCCGCACTCGTGGCAGGTTTGCGCGGCGCAGCGCCACTGTCGGCTGCGCGGCGTGGGCCGGCCGGCGTCGCGGCATCGTCTGCCGGACGCGGACGCGCCGGTTTTGCCGCCGGCTTCTTCTTTGCACCATTGGCGTCGAGCATCGACGCAGGCACAGCTTTGGTCGCACGGCGCAGTGCGCCGGATGACCTCACCGGAGCGCGAGTCTTGTCGAGAGTGCGGGGGTGTTTGGCGCCGAGTTTGGCGCGCGGGGTATCGCTCATGGTTCCAATGCTTCTAGTAATTCGGTCTCCACGGCAATTTGCAGGCGATTGTCCTGCAAACGGCTGCCATCGAGCAGGAACGTATCTTCGACACGTTCGCCGAGGGTATTGATGCGGGCGGTACGCACGCTCACGCCATGACGCGCGAGTACGCGAGCGACCGCATAGAGCAAGCCGGTGCGGTCGTTAGCCGACACCGACAGCAGGTAGTACTGGCCGCGCTCGTCAGGTCGCAAATCGACGCGCGGTGTGACCGGAAAGCTGCGCGAACGTCGTGGCAACCGTCCTTTGCTGGGTTCCGCCAGCGGTTCAACGCGCGTGAGCAGCGACACCAATTCGCTCTCCACCAGATTGATGATGTCCCGGTAACTGGTGTCGAGGCCCGGGTCCGTCAGCAGGAAGCTGTCCAGTGCGAAGCCGTGGCTGGTCGTGTGCACCTTGGCATCGAGAATCGACAGGCCCTTGCGCTCGAAGTAGCCGCAAATGCGGGCGAACAGATCCACCTGATCGCGCACATAAACCATGACCTGCAACCCCTCGCCAATCGGCGACGGACGTGCCTTGACGATCGGCACAGAACTGTCGACATGCCGCCACAAATGACGCGTCTGCCATGCGACGTCCGCTGGATCGTTGCGCAGGAAGTACGCAACGTCGAGCGTGCTCCAGAGCGCTTCCTGCGCGCGCTCCGGCACCGTGTACAGTCGCAGCAGCCCGAGCGCTTCTTCCTTGCGCGTTTTCAATTGAGAATGCGGATCCGGGTTCGCACCGCCCAATACTTGCAAGGTCAGCCGGTAGAGGTCTTCAAGCAGCTTGCCCTTCCAGGCGTTCCACACTTTCGGACTGGTGCCGCGAATATCCGCGACCGTCAGCAGGTACAGCGCCGTCAGGCGCCGTTCATTGCCTACCTTCTCCGCAAAGCGGCGGATCACGTCGGGGTCGGTGGTGTCCTGCTTCTGTGCGACGGTGCTCATCGTCAGGTGCTCGCCAACCAGCCAGACGATCAGTTCCGTATCTTCCTTGTCGATGCCGTGGCGTGTGCAGAAGCGTCGTGCATCGACCATGCCGAGCGTGGAGTGGTCGCCGCCGCGCCCCTTCGCAATGTCGTGGAAAAGGGCGGCGATCGTCAGCACCCACGGTCTGTCGAAGTTGGCGATCAACTGGCTGCAAAACGGATACTCGTGAGTGTGCTCCGCCACGGCAAACCGGCGGATGTTCCGCACGACCATCAGGATGTGCTGATCGACCGTGTACACGTGATACAGATCGTGCTGCATCTGTCCGACCACGCGACGGAAATTGATCAGGTACCGGCCGAGCACGCTCGTCTGATTCATCAGGCGCAAGGCATGAGTGATGCCCTGCGGTTGCTGAAGAATCGCGAGAAACGTGCGACGGTTCTCGGGGTCGGCGCGCCACTGTGCATTCATCAGTTCGCGCGCATTGTACAGCGCGCGTAATGTGCGCGCCGATAGACCTTTCACGCCCACGACCTGCTCGTACAGCAGGAAGGTCTCAAGGATTGCGTTGGGATGGCGCTGGTACAACTCGTCATCCACGATCTCGATCATGCCTTGCTTTTCGACAAAACGCTCGTTGATCACACGCGTGACGCCGCTGGTCTGTGGGAACAGGCGAGCCTCGACGTTGAGCAGCAGGACCGTATTGAGCTGCGAGACAGCCTTTGCTGCCCAGTAGTAGCGGCGCATGAGTTGCTCGCTGGCCCGCTTTGTCGTGGTGGCGTTGAAACCAAGACTCTGCGCGAGCGCTGTCTGCATGTCGAACACCAACACGTCCTGGCGCCGTCGCGCGAGCAGGTGAAGCCGTGCCCGCAGGCCTTTCAGGAACTGTTCGTTGCGACGCAATTCCTTGAGTTCGCGATCGGTCAGCAAGTCCCGCGCGAACAGTTCCGACCAACTATTGCCCAAGCCCGCGGCTTTGGTCATCCACAGAATGACTTGCAGATCGCGCAACCCGCCGGGGCTTTCCTTGCAGTTCGGTTCGAGGCTGTATGGCGTGTCTTGATATTTCGCGTGCCGCTGGCGAATTTCCAATTGTTTGCTGCGGAAAAACGCACGCGGATCCAGGTCCGCCGAAAAGCGTTGTTCGAATTCGTCGAAGAGGGCGCGATTGCCTGTCAAAAGTCGCGCTTCGAGCAGGCTTGTTTGTACCGTGATATCGGCCCGGGCTTCGGTGATGCACTCATCGACCGTGCGCACCGATGAACCGATTTCGAGCCCGATGTCCCAAAGAAAGCCGATGAACGGCTCCACATGCGAGGTAAGCGCTGCACTTTCGGCATGCCGGTGCAGCAACAGAATGTCGACGTCGGAATGAGGGTACAACTCGCCACGTCCGTAGCCACCGACCGCGACGAGCGCGAGATCGCCGGGCATCTGGCACTCGGTCCAGGCATCGCGCATGGCCAGATCAACGGCCTGACTCAAGCCGTGCAACAGGGTATCGATTTTGCCGTGTGTGGAGAAGCGTTCGACAAGCTCGGCCTTGCGTTCCTTGAGGGCCTGACGTAGCGGAGAAGGGGCGTGCGCGCGCGCGTGCATGACGGCTTCCTGGGGTAGATGAGTAACGAGTCAGGCCGGGCGGCCGCCGAATGGTCGGGCGGCCGGACGATAAGTGCTCAGGCGGCTGCCGCGAACGATGTCACATACGACGAACCGGGCGGCGGCGGCGGGGTGAGGGCCGAGTGCGTGAGCACTTCGTGCCCCGTTTCCGTCACCAGAACCGTGTGTTCCCATTGTGCCGACAGGCTGCGATCGCGCGTCTTGACCGTCCACTGGTCGGGCATTGTCCGAATCTCGCGCTTGCCGGCATTGATCATCGGCTCGATGGTGAAAATCATGCCGGCTTGCAGGACAAGCCCGGTGCCTTGCCGACCGTAATGCAGAATTTGCGGATCCTCGTGGAACACCTGGCCGATCCCGTGGCCGCAGTATTCGCGCACCACGCTGTAGCCCTGGGCTTCGGCGTGCGTCTGAATCGCATGGCCGATATCGCCAAGATGGGCGCCCGGACGCACCTGATTGATACCGAGCCACATGCACTCGTAGGTGACTTGCGCGAGACGCTTTGCGAGAATCGTGCCGTCGCCGACAATGAACATTCGGCTGGTGTCGCCAAAGTAGCCATCCTTGATGACGGTGATGTCGATGTTGAGCGCGTCGCCATTCTTGAGCACCTTGTCGCCGGGAATGCCGTGGCAGATCACGTCGTTGACCGAGATGCAGGTCGCTTTTGGGTAGGGCGGGTAGCCCGGCGGCTGATAGTTCAGCGGCGCCGGCACGGTGCCCTGTTCCTTGACCATGTACTCATGGCACAGGCGGTCGAGTTCCCCGGTCGTGACGCCGGCGCGCACGTGCGGCGTAATGAAATCGAGCACTTCGCTGGCCAGTCGGCAGGCGACGCGCATCATTTCAATGTCGTGGGCATTCTTGAGGGTGATGGCCATTGCTGAGTCGGACAATTGCGTAAACAGTGTCGCATTATCGCACCAATGGGCGGTTTTCGCCCCGTCTGGCGCGGATTTCAGAGCGTTCCGAGAGTGAATTTCCGATGTTCCGGGCGGGATGTGGGGCGGCGGACCGAATTGGGTGGAATGCCGCGCAAACCGGGCATTTCCCGCTTGTCATCACAAGTGCACGCGTCGCTTGAGTGCGGGCGTGGTGCAATGCTATAATCTCGGGCTAAGTCGAGGACGAGTTGTTAATGAAGCCAAGGGTTTTCCCTTGGATTTCAAGGGTCTTCGCCGGGTTTTGAGGGTGTTTTTGCCCCAATGTGGTGCCGAACGGCGCTGCGCTCGGTGAGGTGCCAGGTGGCAAACATCGTCATCGGCTTGGAAATTTTGAAATCGCGGGCCGGCGCACCCAGGGTGCCCGATCTTCGCAGACGGGTCATGCAAAGCTGTATGGCAGTTTGACGAAACGGGTACGGCAGCCGGTCTAAGACCTAACCCTCACGGAGAATCACATGTCTGTCACGATGCGTCAGATGCTGGAAGCGGGCGTCCACTTTGGTCACCAAACCCGTTTCTGGAACCCCAAGATGGCCCCCTATATCTTCGGCCATCGCAACAAGATTCACATCATCAACCTCGAAAAGACGTTGCCGATGTACCAGGACGCGCTGAAGTACGTGCGTCAACTGGCAGCAAACCGCGGCACGATCCTGTTCGTTGGTACGAAGCGTCAAGCGCGTGAAATCGTGGCGGAAGCCGCAGGCCGCGCCGGTATGCCTTTCGTCAACAACCGTTGGCTGGGTGGCATGCTGACGAACTTCAAGACCCTGAAGTCGTCGATCAAGAAGCTCAAGGACATGGAGCAGGCGCTGGAAGCCGGCGAGCAAGAGCGCATGAGCAAGAAGGAAGCGCTGCTGTTCGATCGCGAAATGGCCAAGCTGCAGAAGTCGATCGGTGGCGTGAAGGATATGGGTGGCATGCCCGACGCAATCTTCATCGTCGACGTCGGCTACCACAAGATCGCCATCACCGAAGCCAACAAGCTTGGTATTCCGGTGATCGCCGTGGTCGATACGAACCACTCGCCGGAAGGTGTGGATTACATCATCCCGGGTAACGACGACTCGAGCAAGGCTGTTGAGCTGTACGTGCAAGGCGTTGCCGACGCAATCCTCGAAGGCCGTGCAAACGCCGTCAAGGAAGTCGTGGAAGCCGTGCGCGGCGACGGCGACGAGTTCGTCGAAGTGAAAGAAGAGGCGTAAGCGGCCACCGCTGCGTAACAAAAGGGGCTGCTTGTGGCGCCCCTTTTTTTTAATCCGATTTCCCCGCGTCGGGTGCGCGGGGCGCCGAGAGCTGGCAGTGCGGCCGTTCGGGCGCCATCCTCTCCCGACTGATTCGATATACAGGAGTAACGATATGCCGGCAATTACTGCAGCAATGGTGGGCGAACTGCGCGCCAAGACCGATGCGCCGATGATGGAATGCAAGAAGGCGCTGACCGAGGCCGACGGCGACATGGTCCGTGCTGAAGAAATCCTGCGTGTCAAGCTGGGTAGCAAGGCCAGCAAGGCCGCCAGCCGTATCACGGCCGAAGGCGTGATCGCCGCTTACATCGACGGCGGCAAGGGTGCCGTGGTCGAAATCAACTGCGAAACCGACTTCGTCTCGAAGAACGACGACTTCCTCAAGTTCGCTAACGACGTGGCCAAGCTGGTCGCCGAGAACAACCCGGCCGACGTGGCTGCCCTGTCGGCACTGCCGCTCGATGGCAAGACCGTCGACCAGGTCCGTGCCGACCTGATTGGCAAGATCGGCGAGAACATGACGATCCGCCGCTTCCAGCGCTACGAGACGTCGGCCAAGCTGGCGGCCTACCTGCACGGCACGCGCATCGGCGTCGTTGTCGAGTACGAAGGTGCCGACGCTGAAGTTGGCAAGAACGTCGCCATGCACATTGCCGCCATGAAGCCGGTGGCCGTGTCGGGTGATCAGGTCTCGCCGGAACTGATCGAGAAGGAGCGCAAGGTCGCCGCCGAGAAGGCTGCCGAATCGGGCAAGCCGGCGGAGATCGTCGCGAAGATGGTGGAAGGCAGCGTGCAGAAGTTCCTGAAGGAAGTCTCGCTGTTCAACCAGGCTTATGTGAAGGACGACAAGTCGACCGTCGAGCAGATGCTCAAGGCCAACAACACGTCGGTCAAGGGCTTCACCATGTTCGTGGTCGGCGAAGGCATCGAGAAGAAGCAAGACGACTTCGCTGCAGAAGTGGCCGCACAAGTGGCCGCTGCCAAGCAGTCGTAATTCGCGCAGTAATGCAGTAACCGGGGGCGGCGGTGCCGTCCCCGTTGTTTCATCCAGAATACCCCAACAGTGCCCGACCAGACTTCTTAAGGACCGCCATGTCTACTCCTTACAAACGCGTACTTCTCAAGCTCTCTGGTGAAGCCCTCATGGGTGACGATGCATTCGGCATCAATCGTGCGACGATCGAGCGCATGGTTGGCGATATTGCCGAAGTCGTTCGCCTGGGCACGCAATTGGCCGTCGTGATCGGCGGTGGCAATATTTTCCGGGGGGTGGCAGGCGGTGCCGCCGGTATGGATCGTGCTACGGCCGACTATATGGGCATGCTGGCCACGATGATGAATGCCTTGGCGCTGCAGGATGCCATGCGCCACGCAGGTATCGAGGCGCGTGTGCAGTCCGCGCTGCGCATGGACCAGGTCGTTGAGCCGTACATCCGCCCGCGTGCGATCCGTCAGCTCGAAGAGGGCAAAGTCGTGATTTTCGCCGCCGGTACGGGTAACCCGTTCTTCACGACCGACACGGCCGCTGCGCTGCGTGGCTCGGAAGTCGGCGCCGAAGTGGTGCTCAAGGCGACCAAGGTCGACGGCGTGTATTCGGCTGACCCCAAGAAGGACCCCGACGCAGTAAAGTATTCGACCATCAGCTTCGACGAGGCCATTTCGAAGAACCTGCAGGTCATGGACGCAACCGCTTTCGCGCTGTGCCGCGATCAGAAGATGCCCGTGCGCGTTTTCTCGATTGTGAAGCCGGGCGCGCTCAAGCACGTTATCCTCGGCGAAGACGAGGGAACGCTCGTCCACGTTTGAGCTCAAATTGCGGCGTCGGCGTGCATTGGCGCGCCGACGCCGTATCATTTACGTTTTGCGTAACAATTCAAGGTTTGGAGGTTGTCATGAGCGTTGCTGACATCAAGAAGAATGTCGAGCAAAAGATGAAAAGCTCGATTGAGTCGTTCAAGAACAACCTGGCGAAGATTCGTACCGGTCGCGCGCACGCCGGCCTGCTCGATCACGTGCAGGTGGATTACTACGGCTCGATGGTGCCCATCTCCCAGGTCGCTAACGTGAACCTCGTGGACAGTCGTACGATCGGCGTGCAGCCGTGGGAAAAGAAGATGGTTCCCGTGGTCGAGAAGGCCATTCGCGAGTCGGATCTGGGTCTGAACCCGGCCACGCAAGGCGATCTGATTCGTGTGCCGATGCCTATGCTGACCGAAGAACGTCGTCGCGAACTGACCAAGCTGGTCAAGTCCGAGGGTGAGGCCGCCAAGGTTGCCGTGCGTAATCTGCGTCGCGATGCCAACGAGCAACTCAAGAAGCTGGTCAAGGACAAGGAAGCCTCGGAAGACGACGAGCGCCGTGGCAGCGACGAAGTCCAGAAGCTCACGGACAAGTTTGTCGCCGAGATCGATGAGTTAGTGAAACAGAAGGACGCAGAGATCATGACGGTCTGAGTGCCCCGGCACTCACCGTAGGATCTCCGCCGACTTTTGCGCTCGACTCCCGCGCCGTATCTCAATGGGTTTTCTCAGCTCTTCGCTCTCCGTTCCGGAAACAGCGAGCATTCCGCGCCACGTCGCCATCGTTATGGATGGCAACGGGCGTTGGGCTACCAGTCGTAAATTGCCTCGCGTAGCGGGGCATAAGCGCGGTGTCGACGCCGTGCGTGAAGCGGTCACGGCCTGCGCCGAACTCGGCGTCGAGTATCTGACCCTGTTCGCGTTCAGTTCCGAGAACTGGCGTCGTCCACAGGATGAGGTCTCGACGCTGATGCAGCTTTTTATCCTCGCGCTCGAACGAGAGGTCGGAAAGCTGCACAGTAACGGAATCCGGTTGCGTGTCATCGGTGCGCTCGAAGCGTTCGAGCCGCGCATTCAGGAATTGGTCAAACGTGCGGAAGAACGTACGCGAGACAATAAGGGCCTCACGTTGACCATTGCGGCCAACTACGGCGGTCGATGGGACATTCTGCAAGCGGCGCAGAAGCTCGCTGCCGCGCGTGTCGCGCAGGGCGGGGCGGCCGCGCTTGAGACGTCGTTCAGTGAGGACGATCTCTCGCCTTATCTGAGCATGGCGTACGCGCCGGAGCCGGATCTTTTCATCCGCACTGGCGGTGACCAGCGGGTCAGTAATTTTCTGCTCTGGCAACTGGCGTACACTGAACTGTATTTCACCGAAGAATTCTGGCCGGACTTCAACGCCAATACGCTCAAGCGGGCCGTCGCCGAGTTTCAACAGCGCGAACGCCGTTTCGGCCGTACCAGCGCGCAAGTTCAGAACCCCTCGGGACCATCCGCCTGATGCTCAAGACACGCGTTATTACCGCTGTCGTACTTCTTGCCATTCTCTTGCCTGTGATCTTCGTCGGTACGCCGGCGCAGTTCGCATTGCTTGCCGCCGTGATCGTGGCCGCTGCCGGCTGGGAGTGGGGGCGCCTCGTCGGCCTGAACGGTACGGGCGCCATTTTCTATGGCGCACTCGCGCTGCTGGGCGTGGGCTTTACGTGGGCGGGCGGCTGGACGCTCTCGTCGATCTGGCTCAAGCCCGCGGCCGTGTTCTGGCTGTTGGCGGGTCCGTACACGCTGGCGCGTAAGCCCGCAACCAAGGGGGCGTGGCGCGGCTTGCTGCTCGTTGCCGGCCCGGTGTTGCTGATTGCCGCCTGGCAAGCGCTGTGCCTCGCGCGCGAGCGTGGTGTGGCATTCCTTCTCTCGGTACTCGTGATCGTCTGGCTCGCCGACACCGGCGCCTATTTCGCCGGTCGCGCATTCGGCCGTCGCAAGCTCGCTCCCTCGATCAGTCCCGGAAAGTCTTGGGAAGGCGCTATTGGCGGATGGCTGCTGGTGCTGGCGGCCGCTGCGGCGGTTCTCGCGAGCGGCTTGCACGCGCCGACCATCGTTTCTCATCTCGCAGACACGCTCGGCCTGACACTCGGCGCACTGGCGCTGACGGTGCTGGTGGCCTTCTCGGTCGTGGGCGATCTGTTCGAATCTCAACTCAAGCGGCAGGCCGGCGTGAAAGATTCCAGCGCGCTGCTTCCCGGCCATGGGGGCGTGCTCGACAGAATCGACGCGTTGCTCCCTGTGCTCCCGCTGGCTCTGCTCTTCGTCTGATCATGTCGCAACATCTCTCTATTCTTGGCTCCACCGGCTCCATCGGCGTTAGCACGCTCGATGTAGTGGGGCGTCATCCCGACCGCTTTTCCGTCTACGCACTGTCGGCACACCGCAATCTGGATCGCCTTTTTGAGCAATGCGTTGCGCATCGCCCGAAGGTGGCCGTGGTGGCCGATGCGGACGGCGCCCGCTCGCTTGCGGCGCGTCTGGCCGACGCCGGACTGAAGATCGAAGTGACGTACGGTCCGCAGGCGCTGATCGAGATCGCGCAAGCGTCTGAAGTCACCATGGTCGTGGCTGCCATCGTGGGTGCCGCAGGGCTCCAGTCGACGCTCGCCGCCGCCCGCGCAGGGAAGCGTATTCTGCTCGCGAACAAAGAGTCGCTCGTGCTTTCCGGCGCGCTGTTCATGGCGACGGCCGAGCGCGCAGGCGCAACGCTGCTGCCGCTCGACAGCGAGCACAACGCGATATTCCAGTGCTTGCCTCAAGTGGCTGGGGAGAACCGTATTTCGACGCGTGGCGTGGAAAAACTGGTGTTGACTGCCTCGGGCGGCCCGTTCCGCGAGCGCGAATTGGCCTCGCTCGAGAACGTGACCCCTGACGAAGCCTGTGCACATCCGAACTGGGTGATGGGCCGCAAGATTTCGGTGGATTCCGCGAGCATGATGAACAAGGGGCTCGAGGTCATCGAAGCCCGCTGGCTATTCAACATGCCTCCCGAGAAGATCGAGGTGCTGATTCACCCGCAAAGCGTTATTCATTCGATGGTGACGTATGCCGACGGGTCGACGCTCGCACAGCTCGGTAACCCCGATATGCGCACGCCGATTGCTCACGCGCTGGCGTTCCCGGACCGTGTGACCTCGGGGGTGGCGGGGCTGAATCTTGCCGATATCGGCAAACTGACTTTCGAAGCGCCGGATTTGCGCCGTTTCCCGTGTCTGCGCCTGGCATTCGACACCTTGCGTAGCGGCGGCACGGCTGGCGCGTTGCTCAATGCCGCTAACGAGGTCGCCGTCGAGGCATTCCTGGGTGGACGCATTCGCTTTACCGCCATCGCGCAAGTCGTCGAGCAGGTGCTCGATACGGTCGCGGTCGGTGAAGCGACTTCGCTCGACGTCGTGCTCGAAGCCGATCGTCGTGCTCGCGAATTGGCGGCCGGCATCGTCGTCAAGCTGCCGGCGCCCGCGTCATCCTGACGCGCGGATCCATGTCGTAACGTCCCCGGGGCTCGAATTCGCTCATGACTCTGCTGACCACGTTGCTCGCGTTTGCCGTCGCCATTGGCGTGTTGGTGGTATTCCATGAGCTGGGCCATTACACCGTTGCACGACTGTGCGGTGTGAAGGTTTTGCGATTCTCGGTCGGATTCGGCTTGCCGCTGATCAAGTGGACGATGGGCCGTGATCGGACCGAGTGGACCGTGTGCGCCTTACCGCTGGGCGGCTACGTCAAAATGCTCGACGAGCGTGACGAAACGCAGATCGTTGCGCCCGAAGATCGTGCGCGGGCTTTCAATCGTCAGTCGGTCTACAAACGTTTTGCCATCGTCGCGGCCGGTCCGGTCGCGAACTTCCTCCTCGCCATTGCCCTTTACGCCGGACTAAATCTGGTGGGCGTGACCGAGCCCGTTGCGCGAATTGCACCCCCGGCAGCCGGAACGCTGGCGGCGCGCGCGGGCATGTCCGGCGGGGAACTGATTACCGGTGTCCGCGAGAACGGCGGCAGTCCCGACGAGGCCGTTGGCGACGAAGTGCCCGTGCGTTCCTGGGAAGATCTGCGTTGGCGTCTGGTCGATCCGGTGATCGATGGGCAGCGTGTCACGCTGGTAGCGCGTACTCGCGATGGCCGTGCGGAATACATGCTCGACGCGGCCGGTCAGCATTTCGACGCCGATAGCGAGCAGGACTTCATGCAGCGCCTCGGCCTGGTGCCGTCGGCGCGAGTGACGGTGGGGCAATTGATGGCGGGCGGGGCCGCGGGTGCGGCCGGGCTGCGCGTCGGAGACGAAATCACTGCCGTCGATGGCAGCCCCGTCGGATCGGCGAAGGCGCTTGTCGACGCAGTGCGTGCCCATCCCGGTAAGCCAATGACGCTTACGGTGCGGCGCGACGGCACACTGCGCAACGTCACATTGACACCGAGTGCCGAGGTAGACACGGCCGAGGCGGGCGGGGCGCGCGTTGGCAAGATCGGCGCGGCGCTGGCCAGTCAGGTGGATACGGTAACGGTGCGCTACGGGTTGCTCGAGGCCATTGGACGCGGCGCGCAGCGTACGTGGGATGTCACGGCGTTCAGCGTGCGAATGTTCGGGAAGATGATCACCGGGCAGGCATCGCTGAAAAATCTGAGCGGGCCGGTGACGATTGCGGACTACGCGGGGCGATCGGCCAGACTCGGGCTGGATTATTTCGTTGCCTTTCTCGCGCTTGTCAGCATTAGCCTTGGCGTATTGAATCTGTTACCAATTCCAGTTTTGGACGGTGGCTATCTGTTATATTATGCGGTCGAAGCGATTACCGGTCGGGCAGTTTCCGAGCGGTGGCAGGGCGTGCTGCAACGAGTGGGCATCGTTTGCATCCTTGCGCTCTCTGCCGTAGCACTTTTCAATGACCTGTCGAAGTTGCTGCACTAGACAGCGTCACGAGCCTGCCGTCGCAGGCAAATCCGAGTTTTTACGATTCAATTGTTTCTTGGGGAAGCAAGTTGTCGAATAAATACCACCTTGTTCCGAAGACCCTGGTGATTGCGGTTCTGGCGGCACACAGTTTCCTGGCACGCGCCGTCGAGCCGTTCGTGGTCAAGGATATCCGAGTGGAGGGCTTGCAGCGCATCGAACCGGGTACCGTCTTCTCGTACTTGCCCGTCAAACCGGGTGACAAGTTCAACGACGATAAGGGCACCGAAGCAATTCGTGCCCTTTATGCAACGGGCCTGTTCTCGGACGTCAGCGTTGAAGCGCAAGGTAGCGTGCTGGTGGTGCACGTCAACGAGCGTCCCGCGATTGCTTCCATCGACTTCCTTGGTATCAAGGAATTCGACAAAGACGGTCTGAAGAAGGCACTGCGCTCGGTCGGCCTGACCGAAGGCCGCACCTTCGACCGTAACCTGCTCGACAAGTCGGAACAGGAACTCAAGCGTCAATACCTCACGCGCGGTTACTACGCTGCCGAGGTGAAGACGACGGTCACGCCGCTCGAGCGTAACCGCGTGGGTATCCAGTTCGCCGTGACCGAAGGTCCGAAGGCAACGATCCAGCAGATCAACTTCGTGGGCAACAAGGCATTTTCGTCGTCGGATCTGATGTCGGAGATGGAGCTCGGCACGCCGAACTGGCTGTCCTGGTACTCCAAGAACGATCTGTACTCCAAGGATAAGCTCACGGGCGATCTGGAAAAGCTGCGTTCGTTCTATCTGAACCGCGGTTATCTGGAATTCAACATCGACTCCACCGACGTTTCGATCACGCCGGACAAGGACGAGATGTTCCTGACGATCAACCTGCACGAAGGTGAGCCGTACAAGGTGTCGGACGTCAAGCTGGCAGGCGAAATGCTGGGCAAGCAGGACGACATCCAGAAACTGATTCAGTTGAAAGCGGGCGACACGTTCTCGGCCGCGAAGCTGCAAGCCAGTACGAAAGCCATTTCCGATCTGCTCGGCAACTACGGTTTCGCGTTCGCCAATGTGAATGCCCAGCCGACGATTGACCGCAACAACCACACGGTGGCGCTGGCGTTGACGATCGACCCGGGCCGTCGCGTGTACGTCCGCAAGATCAACATCGTGGGCAATTCGCGCACGCGTGACGAAGTGATCCGTCGCGAGATGCGCCAGCTCGAAAGCTCGTGGTATGACGCCGACCGCCTCAAGTTGTCGCAGGATCGTATCAACCGTCTCGGCTACTTCACCGACGTCAACGTGACGACCGAGCCGGTTGCCGGTTCGAACGATCAGGTCGACCTGCAGGTCAAGGTGGAAGAAAAACCGACCGGCACGATCAACGTGGGTGCGGGCTTCTCGTCGACCGACAAGGTGGTGCTGCAAGCGGGTATCAGCCAGGACAACGTGTTCGGTTCGGGTACGTCGCTGTCGGTGAACGTCAATACCGGTAAGACCTACCGTACGTTGGCAGTTACGCAAGTCGATCCGTACTTCACGGTCGACGGTGTGAGCCGCATTACCGATGTGTACTACCGCACGTATCAGCCGCTGCTGCTTACGAGCGATTCGGATTTCCGTATCAACACGCTGGGCGGTAACCTGAAGTTCGGCGTGCCGTTCTCGGAAGTCGACACGGTGTTCTTCGGTATCGGCTTCGAACAAACGCGTCTGCACCTGACGAGCGATGGCACGACGCCGCAACGCTATGTCGATTACGCCAACCAGTTCGGTTACGTCAGCAACAACTACCCGCTGACCGTGGGTTGGTCGCGCGATTCGCGTGACAGCGCACTGATTCCGAACCGTGGTCACTATCAACAGGCCAACATCGAAATCGGTACGCCTATCGGAACGACCAAGTACTTCCGTGCTTACTATCAGCACCAGTACTACTACCCGGTGAGCCGTGGCTTCACGCTGGCACTTAACGGTGAAGTTGGCTACGGTCACGGCATGGGCGGTCAACCGTTCCCGATCTTTAAGAACTACTTCGCGGGGGGTATCGGTTCGGTGCGCGGCTATGAGCCGAGTTCGCTGGGGCCGAAGGACACCAACGGCGAGCCGCTGGGTGGCGCGTCGAAGCTGATCGGTAATATTGAATTGACGTTCCCGCTGCCAGGTACGGGCTATGACCGTACACTGCGTATCTTCACGTTCATGGACGGCGGTAACGTGTTCGATAACGGCCAGGCGATTACCTTCAATAACCTGCGCTATTCTTACGGTTTCGGCCTGTCGTGGATTTCACCGATTGGCCCGCTCAAGCTCTCGATGGGCTTCCCGCTCGTCAAGAAGACGGGCGACCAGTATCAGAAATTCCAGTTCCAGGTCGGTACGTCGTTCTAACGACGCCGTATCGATCGGTTCCGAACGTTTCATCGTTGTAAGGGGTAATACATTGAACGGTATCCGTAAGCATTGCCTTCGCGGCGTCGCCGCGGCGTTGCTGGCTGGTGCGGCCTTTTCCGCCATGGCCCAGGATGCGCGCATCGCCGCTGTCAATTCGGATCGCATTCTGCGCGATTCTGCACCGGCCAAGGCCGCACAAGCCAAGCTCGAAGCCGAGTTCTCCAAGCGGGACGCGGATTTGCAGTCGATGGCACAACGTCTCAAGGCGATGTCGGACAAGCTCGACAAGGACAATCCGACGTTGTCCGACGCCGAGCGCGCCAAGCGTCAACGTGATCTGGCTGCCGCCGACACTGAGTTCCAACGCAAGCAGCGCGAGTTTCGTGAAGATCTGAATCAGCGTCGCAACGAAGAACTCGCTGCCGTGCTCGATCGCGCCAATCGCGTTATCAAGCAGATTGCCGAGACGGAAAAGTACGATCTGATCGTGCAGGAAGCGGTCTACGTGAGTCCGCGTATCGACATTACCGACAAGGTGCTCAAGACTCTGAACGCAAGTTCGGGTGGCGGCGCCAGCGGCAAGTGACGGGCGCGTCGTCGATGCCGGCATCGCTGTCGATTTCGCTGGCCCAACTGGTCGCGCGCTTTGGCGGCGATCTGGTGGGTGACGGCGAAGTCACGGTCGAAGGCCTGGCGCCGCTCGACCGTGCGAGCGCCAGGCAACTCGCGTTCCTCTCCAATCCGTTGTATCTCGCCGAAGTGCCCAATTCGGGCGCGGCGGCTGTGATTCTCTCCAAAGCCGACTTCGACAAGCTGCCGTCGCATGAGGGGCGCGCATGGATCATTGCGCCGAATCCCTATGCGTACTTCGCGCGCGTGGCTCAGGTGTTCGCGCAAGCGGCGACACCCGTGACACCTGCGGGCATTCATCCGAGCGCAATCGTCGATGCGACCGCTGTTGTGCCGGCGTCGTGTGTCATCGGTCCGAATGTCGTGATCGAGGCGGGAGTGCGTCTGGGTGAGCGTGTGCGTCTGGTGGCAAACGTGTTCGTCGGCCGTGGTACCACGCTGGGCGACGATGTACTCGTCTATCCGAATGTCACGCTGTATCACACGAGTGTGATCGGTGCGCGTTGCGTGATTCACTCGGGGGCGGTGATCGGTTCCGACGGTTTCGGATTCGCGCCGGACTTTTCCGCTGCCGGCGGCGAATGGATCAAGATTCCGCAGGTCGGACGCGCGGTGATCGAGGACGACGTCGAGATCGGCGCATCGACCTCCATCGATCGCGGTGCGATGGCCGATACGGTGATCGAGCGTGGTTGCAAGATCGACAATCAGGTGCAGATCGCGCACAACGTGCGCGTCGGTGCTTACACGGTGATTGCCGCATGCACGGGCATTGCCGGCAGCAGTACTATCGGGAAATTCTGCATGCTGGGTGGCGCCGTGGGCGTGGCCGGGCATGTGACGATTGGCGACCGGGTCATCGTGACAGCCAAATCGGGGGTATCGAAATCGATTCCTGGCCCGGGCACCTATACCAGCGCGTTTCCGGCTATCCCGAACGCCGAATGGAACAAAAACGCGGCCATCATGCGCAATCTGGACAAGATGCGTGACCGCGTGCGTCAACTTGAAGCGAAGGTCAAAGACCTGCAAGGTAAATGAGCGAGACCACTATTACTATCGACATCCACAAGATCATGAAGCTGCTGCCGCATCGGTACCCGATGCTGATGGTGGACCGCGTGATCAGCCTGGAGCCGCACAAGAACATCAAGGTCATCAAGAACGTCACGATCAATGAGCCGTACTTCACGGGCCATTATCCGCAACGTCCGGTGATGCCGGGCGTGCTGATCGTTGAGGCTTTGGCGCAAGCCGCTGCGTTGCTCACGTTCTCGGAAGAGGCGGTGCACGATGAGAACACGCTCTATTACTTCGTCGGTATCGATAGCGTTCGCTTCAAGCGTCCGGTCGAACCGGGTGACCAACTCGTGCTCGACGTCGATTTTCTGAGCGAGCGCCGTGGCTTCTACAAGTTCAAGGGCAAGGTGTTGGTAGACGGCAAACTTGCCGCAGAAGCCGAGTTCATGTGCATGGTCAAGAAGAACGGCGAATAACCGGAATTGAGACGCTCATGACCAACATTCATCCCACCGCAGTTGTCGATTCGAAAGCGCAGCTCGCTGACGATGTCGCTGTCGGTCCCTACGCGATCGTTGGACCGAACGTGACGATTGGCGCCGGTACGCAGATTCTGGCGCATACCATTGTCGACGGCCATACGTCGCTGGGCGAAGGCAACAAGATTGGCCCGTTCGCGTCGATTGGCGGTAGTCCTCAGGATATGAAGTACGCCGGCGAGCCGACGAAGCTTGTCATTGGCGATCGCAACACGATCCGTGAATTCACGACCATCCACACCGGAACGGTGCAGGACGGTGGCCTGACCGGTGTTGGCAACGACAACTGGATCATGGCGTACGTGCATATTGCGCACGATTGCCACGTGGGCAACCACACGGTCTTCTCGAGCAATGCCCAACTGGCCGGCCACGTTCATGTCGATGACTGGGCGATTATTGGTGGCATGACCGGTGTGCATCAATTCGTGCGTATCGGTGCGCATTCGATGGTCGGCGGGGCTTCCGTGCTCGTGCAGGACGTGCCGCCGTTCGTGATCGCGTCGGGCGACCGTGCCGTGCCTTATGGCATCAATGTTGAAGGTCTGCGTCGCCGTAACTTTACGGCAGATGCCATCACTGCATTGCGCCACGCTTACAAGCTGCTCTACAAGAGTGGTTTGACATTGGATGAAGCAAAGGTGCAGATCGAGGCTTTCGGCAACGCGGGTGCGCCGGATGTATTCGACGCTGTGCGTTCGCTGCTCGACTTCCTCAATAGCAGCACGCGCGGTATCGTGCGCTGACCTATGCAGCCGACCCTTCCCGGCGCCGGCCAGCGTACCCTGGCGATGGTGGCCGGGGAGCTTTCCGGCGATCTCATTGCCGGCAATGTCCTTGCCGGCCTCAAGCAGAGTCTTCCTGCCGACATCGCGTACGCGGGTGTTGGTGGTCCGCATATGGCGGAAGAGGGGTTCGATGCCTATTGGCCGATCGACAAGCTCTCCGTCATGGGCTATGTGGAAGTCATCAAGCATCTGCGCGAGATTCTCTCGATTCGCAAGCAACTTCGTGAGCGTTGGCTGGCAGACAAGCCGCTGGCGTTCGTAGGGTTCGATGCGCCTGATTTCAACTTCGATCTCGAAATCAAGCTGCGTGAAGCGGGTATTCCCACGATTCATTTCGTTAGTCCGTCGATCTGGGCGTGGCGCGGCGGGCGTATCAAGAAGATCAAGCGCGCGGTCGATCACATGCTGTGCCTGTTCCCGTTCGAGCCGGAGATTTACCACCGGGCGGGTATCGATGCCACGTTCGTCGGCCATCCGATGGCAGACAAGATTCCGATGGTGCCTGATGTCGCCGGTGCGCGAGCCAAGCTGGCACTCCAGGGGCGCGGCCCGGTTGTCGCTATTCTGCCGGGGAGCCGCACCTCGGAGGTGCAGCGTCTCACGCCGGTGTTTTTCGCGGCGATGCGCTTGCTGGCCAAGCGCGATCCTTCGATTCGCTTCGTGCTTCCGGCCGCTACGCCGCGGCTGCGCGCGTTGATGCAACCGATTTTCGACGCGCACAGCGATCTCAACCTGACCGTGACCGACGGTCGCGCGCCCCTTGCGCTGGAAGCCGCTGACAGTGTGCTGCTTGCCAGCGGTACGGCTACACTGGAAGCGGCGCTGTACAAGAAGCCGATGGTCATCTCATACAAGGTGCCCTGGTTGACGGCGCAGATCATGAAGCGTCAGGGGTATCTGCCGTACGTTGGTTTGCCGAATATCCTGTCGGGCGAATTCGTTGTACCGGAATTGCTGCAACATTTCGCCACGCCGGAAGCGCTCGCCGATGCCGTCTGGAAGCAATTGACCGATCCGGCGCTGCGCGAATCCCTGCAGGCTCGGTTCACGCAGATTCACGAGCAATTGCGCCAGAACACGGCCGCGCGCTCGGCCGAAGTGATCGAGCGCGTATTGCGCGAGAAGGGGCGCATATGAGCGAGGATGTCAAAGTGCGTCGTGTCGCCCGAAAAGTCGCTTCGGGCGATGGGGTGGCGCCCGGTGCGGCCAAAGCACGGGCTCGCGCCGCCAAGGCAACGTTGCCGCAAATGGCGCTCGACCTGTTTGCCGACGTAGCTGCCGATTTGACTTGCGGGGTTGACGAGGTCGGGCGTGGCCCTCTCGCCGGACCTGTCGTGACGGCGGCTGTCATTCTCGATCCGTCGCGCCCGATCAAGGGGTTGGCCGATTCGAAGAAGCTCACGGCGCGACGTCGTGAGGCGCTCTACGAAGAAATCATCGAACGCTCGCTCGCGTATTGCATCGCCGAGGCGAGCGTGGCGGAGATCGATTCCCTGAATATCCTCCACGCCACGATGCTCGCGATGCAGCGTGCCGTGAGCGGCCTGTCACGTGTGCCGACGCTGGCGCTCATCGACGGCAATCGTTGCCCGGCGTTGCCAATGCGTGCCGAAGCCGTCATCAAGGGCGACGATAAGGTGCCTGCGATTTCGGCGGCATCGATTCTTGCGAAAGTCACGCGCGATCGTCAATTGATGGCGCTGCACGAAGCGTTCCCGCAGTATGGTTTCGACGAGCATGTCGGTTACGGCACGCCGCGCCATCTTGAGGCGTTGCGTCTGCATGGCCCCAGCCCGCATCATCGTCAGTCGTTTGCGCCGGTGCGAGAAGCGTTCGAGGTTTTCGGCGTGCTCACCGTTCCCCGCGTGGCCCGTCCGTCATGAAGCTCATCAGTTCGAAAGACAATCCCTTCTACAAGCGTCTGAAGCAACTGGCGCAATCGAATCAGCAGCGACGCAAGCTCGGTCAGACACTGCTCGAAGGCGTGCATCTGGCCGACGCTTATCTTGGCGTGCTAGGGCAACCGCTGGTTTGCGTGGCGTCGGAGTCCGCGCTTGAGAACGACGAAGTCGCGCAGATCTGGGCGAGGGTAGAGGCCGAGCGTCGCGTGTGTCTGCCGCAAGTGCTGTTCGAGCCGCTGTCCACGCTGGTCAATGGCGTGCCGCTGTTGTTCGTTGTGGAGATGCCGTCGGGACATCTGCCCGCATCGCAAACGACGGACTGCGTCATTCTCGATGCTGTACAGGACGCCGGTAACGTCGGTTCGATTCTGCGCAGTGCGGCGGCGGCTGGCGTGCGCGATGTGTATTGCATGTCGGGTACGGCGCTCGCCTGGTCGAGCAAGGTGCTGCGTGCCGGTATGGGCGCGCACTTCTCGCTGAATATCGTGGAGCATTGCACGCCGGATTCGCTAGCACCTCGTCTGTCGGTGCCGTTGTTGGCGACGAGTTTGCAGGCGCGTACCACGCTGTATGCGCAGGATTTGCGCGCGCCGGTCGCATGGGTCTTCGGCAATGAGGGCGCGGGAGTGTCGCCGGATTGGCTCGAACGTGTGCAGACGCCAATTCGTATTCCGCAGCCGGGTGGCATGGAGTCGCTCAACGTGGCCGCGTGCGCTGCGATCTGCCTGTTCGAGGCGGTGCGTCAACGATTGACCTGAGCGCGTTCGCAACAGTGGACGATGCAAGCAGAAGGGACGCCGCTGGCGTCCCTTCTGTTTTCGGCGTGAAGCCCGCCAAATAAATGTGCGGCTGAGCGACGTTAGTAGACGTCTCGCTCGAGTTTGATTTCCTGCAAGATGGTCGTGGCGATTTCTTCGATCGACTTGTGCGTCGACGACAGCCACTTGATACCCTCGCGGCGCATCATCGCCTCGGCTTCGTTGACTTCGTAGCGGCAATTTTCCAGCGACGCATACTTGCTGCCGGGGCGCCGCTCGTTGCGAATCTCCGAGAGTCGTTGCGGGTCGATGGACAGCCCGAAGATCTTTTCCTTGTACTGATCGAGCGTGGAGGGCAACCGTTCGCGCTCGAAATCTTCCGGAATCAATGGGTAGTTCGCAGCCTTCACGCCATATTGCATGGCGAGATAAAGCGTGGTCGGGGTCTTGCCGCTGCGCGACACGCCCACGAGGATTACGTCGGCACTCTGCAGATTCTTGTTGGATTGCCCGTCGTCGTGTGCGAGCGAGAAATTCACCGCTTCGATCCGGTTCTTGTACGCCTCGCTGTCGGCGTTCTGGTGAACGCGTCCGATCGCATGCATCGACTTGAGACCGAGTTCCACTTCCAGTGGTTCGATGAACGTCTGGAACATGTCGAGAATTACGCCCTGGCAATTACGCAGGATCTCGTTGGCCCGTGCGTCGACCAGCGTGCTGAAAATGATCGGCCGGACATTCTCGGTCCGATACATTTCATTGATCCGTTGCGCTGTTTCATAGGCTTTATCGACGGAATCCACGAACGGTACGCGAATCTGACGGAAACGCATCTCGAATTGCGCGAGGATCGAATGCGCGAACGTTTCGGCGGTAATTCCGGTGCCGTCCGACACAATGAATACCGGGCGTGCAGCGACCGGTTTGGCCGCTTCGGCGGGGGGCGTGGGGGAATTTCCGGTAGTCGTGGAGTCGCTCATGCGCAGAATCGCAAAATGGTGCATTGCACGGTAGAATAGCGGCAACTTGTTGGATAAGCAATTGCACAACCCTCGCGTGTCGCCCTGTCTGAGGCCCGTCTGGCGGGGCGCGGCGGGAAATTCCGATGGTTGGATGCAGGTCGTCGGGTGCTAGCCCCTGGTTCTCGACGCCGCCAAGGCGCGATTTCTTATCCAACAGGTCGATCGGTCCATGTCAGTCCCAACCGATCTGCCGAGAATTTTTTTTCTTACCTTAGGGGCTTTTATGACTAACGCAGCACACGACGGCGCCTACGTGGTGCCGTTTGAGCATCTGCGCATGACCGACGTTGAGTCGGTCGGCGGCAAGAATGCATCGCTTGGCGAAATGATCAGCCAACTGGCCAGCGCCGGCGTGCGCGTGCCGGGTGGTTTCGCCACGACGGCTTTCGCATTTCGCGAGTTCCTCCAGCACAACAATCTGACCGAGCGCGTTGCCAAGCGTCTCGAGGGTCTGGACGTGGATAACGTCAAGGCGCTCGCGCAGGCCGGTGCCGAAATCCGTCAATGGATCGTCGACGCACCGCTCCAGCCGCAACTTGAGAAGGACATCCGCGAGCAGTTCGCGCGCATCACGGCCGACCAGCCGGATGCCTCGTTTGCCGTGCGCTCGTCGGCAACTGCCGAAGATCTGCCGGACGCCTCGTTTGCCGGTCAGCAGGAAAGCTATCTGAACGTTGTCGGCATCGAAGACGTGCTGGATCGTATGAAACACGTGTTCGCGTCGCTGTACAACGACCGTGCCATCTCGTACCGCGTTCACAAGGGCTTCACCCACGCTGAAGTGGCACTGTCGGCCGGCGTGCAACGCATGGTCCGCTCGGACTGCGGTGCGTCGGGCGTGATGTTCACGATCGACACGGAGTCGGGTTTTCAGGACGTCGTCTTCATCACGGCCAGCTACGGCCTGGGCGAGACGGTCGTGCAAGGCGCGGTGAATCCGGACGAGTTCTACGTCTTCAAGCCCACGCTCAAGGCTGGCAAGTACCCGGTCATTCGCCGCACGCTCGGCTCGAAGCTCCTCAAGATGGAGTTCACGCAACCGGGCGAACCGGGTCGCGTGAAGACCATCGACGTGCCGATGGAACTGCGTAACCGGTACTCGATCACCGACGACGATTGCGTGGAACTGGCCAAGTTCGCGCTGATCATCGAAAAACACTACGGTCGTCCGATGGACATCGAGTGGGGTAAGGACGGCAAGGACGGCAAGATTTACATCCTGCAGGCCCGTCCGGAAACGGTGAAGAGCCAGGCGGCGGGCAAGGTCGAGCAACGTTTCAAGCTCAAGGGCGACGCCCCTGTGCTGGCGACGGGCCGTGCTATCGGTCAGAAGATCGGTGCAGGTCCGGTGCGCGTGATCATGGACCCGAGCGAGATGGAGCGTGTGCAGCCGGGCGACGTGCTGGTGGCAGACATGACCGATCCGAACTGGGAGCCGGTCATGAAGCGTGCTTCGGCTATCGTGACCAACCGTGGCGGCCGCACGTGCCACGCGGCGATCATCGCGCGTGAGCTGGGGGTGCCGGCGGTGGTGGGGTGTGGCGACGCGACCGATGTGCTCAAGGATGGCGCGCTCGTGACGGTGTCCTGCGCCGAGGGCGACGAAGGCAAGATTTATGACGGTCTGCTCGAGACCGAAATCACCGAGATTCAGCGCGGCGAAATGCCGAAGATCCCGGTGAAGATCATGATGAACGTGGGCAACCCGCAACTCGCCTTCGACTTCGCGCAACTGCCGAACGAAGGTGTGGGGCTGGCACGCCTGGAATTCATCATCAATAACAACATCGGCGTGCACCCGCGCGCGATTCTCGAGTACCCGAACATCGACGCCGACCTGAAGAAGGCAGTCGAGTCGGTGGCGCGCGGTCATGCATCGCCGCGTGCGTTCTACGTCGACAAGCTGGCCGAGGGCATCGCCACGATCGCTGCCGCCTTCTATCCGAAGAGCGTGATCGTGCGTCTGTCGGACTTCAAGTCCAACGAGTACAAGAAGCTCATCGGCGGTTCGCGTTACGAGCCGGACGAGGAAAACCCGATGCTGGGTTTCCGCGGTGCTTCGCGCTACATCTCGGAAGACTTCGCCGAGGCGTTCGAAATGGAATGCCGCGCACTCAAGCGCGTGCGTGACGAAATGGGTTTGACCAACGTCGAGATCATGGTGCCGTTCGTGCGTACGCTGGGGCAGGCTGAGCGTGTGGTCAACATGCTGGCCGGCTACGGTCTGAAGCGTGGCGAGAACGGTCTCAAGCTGGTGATGATGTGCGAAGTGCCGTCCAACGCCATTCTGGCCGACGAGTTCCTTGAGTACTTCGATGGCTTCTCGATTGGCTCGAACGACCTGACGCAGCTTACGCTGGGTCTGGATCGCGACTCCGGCATGGAATTGCTGGCCAAGGACTTCGACGAACGCGACCCGGCGGTGAAGTTCATGCTCAGCCGTGCGATCAAGGCGTGCCTGTCCAAGGGCAAGTACGTCGGCATCTGCGGTCAGGGCCCGTCGGACCATCCGGATCTGGCCGAGTGGCTGGCGAAGGAAGGCATTGCGTCGATGTCGCTCAACCCGGATACGGTCATCGAAACGTGGCAGCAACTCGCCAAGTTGGCGAAGTAAACGTCACGCCTACGACCTGAAATGGGACGCGTCCGAGCGGCATCTCGGACGCCACTGAAAGGCAGGCGAATCCCTTGGGACGCGTGCGCTGATCGGTGGGTTTCGTGCTATAAACCCCGGTAATACACCGGGGTTTTTTTGTATCTGGGAGTGGCGATGGAACAGGCTTGGCTTTGGTTCGGCGTTGCCGGATTGACTGTGGTGCTGGAGCTGGCAAGCGGAACGTTCTATCTCTTGATGGTGGCGCTCGGCATGACGGCTGGCGGCATCGCGGCGGTATTGCGCGTCGATTGGCCGCTGCAGTTGGTGATCGCAGCCGTGGTGGCGGGCGTGGCCGTCTGGTTGCTGCGCCGCAGCCGGTTTGGCCGTCGACGCATCAAGGTCGATGCGGCAGCGGATCCCAGCACGAATCTGGACATCGGGCAGCAATTGCATATTGATGCTTGGCAGCCGGATGGCCGAGCGAGGGCGATGTACCGTGGTGCCGAATGGGACGTCGAGCTCATGCCCGGCGAGTCTGCCAGCGCTGGCTGGTTCGTGATCCGGGAAGTGCGCGGCAGCCGATTGTTCGTTGCGCACGTGGTGGTGTGACGTCGCGGCGTCTTTGGGGCGCGAGCGCATCTGCGAGTAGGAATCACCTCATTACCCGATAGGGGATAGCCCGTTCTTGGGCTTTCGTGCCGGATCGGGGCAGGACTCCGTTACGATGTATTGCCCGCCATTGCGGGCGACGGGGAACCAGCCCGCCGTGACGGCGGGCGCTTCAGGGGGAAACATGTTCGATCTATCCAACGTCGCCTTTATTATTTTCATCATCGCCGTGATCATTGCGGCGCGCTCGATCAAGATCGTGCCGCAGCAGCATGCGTGGGTCATCGAGCGTCTCGGCAAATATCATGCGACGCTCACGCCGGGAATGTCGATCGTGGTGCCATTCGTTGATCGTGTGGCCTACAAGCATCTGCTCAAGGAAGTGCCGCTCGACGTGCCGAGCCAGGTGTGTATCACCAAAGACAACACGCAATTGCAGGTCGACGGGATTCTGTATTTCCAGGTGACCGATGCGATGAAGGCGTCGTACGGCTCAAGCAACTACATCGTGGCCATCACGCAACTTGCGCAAACTACGCTGCGTAGCGTGATCGGCAGGCTCGAACTCGACAAGACGTTCGAGGAGCGCGCGTTCATCAATCACAGCGTAGTGAATGCGCTTGACGAAGCGGCGTCGAACTGGGGGGTGAAGGTGCTGCGTTACGAGATCAAAGATCTCACTCCGCCGAAAGAGATTCTGCACGCCATGCAGGCACAGATCACGGCAGAGCGCGAGAAGCGTGCACTGATCGCAGCATCGGAAGGCAAGCGGCAGGAACAGATTAACTTGGCAACCGGGGCACGCGAAGCGGCTATCCAGAAGTCCGAAGGTGAGCGTCAGGCGGCGATCAACCGGGCGCAAGGTGAGGCGTCTGCCATTCTTGCGGTGGCGGAGGCGAACGCCGAGGCCATCCAAAAGATTGCGACCGCGATTCAGACGCAGGGCGGCATGGAGGCGGTGAACCTCAAGGTGGCAGAACAATACGTCGATGCATTCGGCAACCTGGCCAAAACTAACAACACGCTGATTGTGCCGGGGAATCTCACAGATTTGAGCGGCATGATTGCTTCGGCGCTGAAGATTGTGCGCGGCACCGAAGGGGGATCGATCCCCGGCGGTGACGGCGGCGGTGTCGGTGGCTTCGGCAATTCCAATCCCCGGCGCTAAGTTGGCGGAACAATAAAAAAACGGCCCCTTTGGGCCGTTTTTTTATTTGGGCGGACGGACGAGTTGGTTGTCGCGCGTGCGTCATTCCGTTTTGAGTGACTCAGGTGGGCGTGCGCATCAAACGTGCCTTTTCGCGATCCCAGTCGCGCTTCTTTTCCGTTTCGCGCTTGTCGTGAAGCTTTTTGCCTTTCGCCAGCCCAATCTCGCATTTCACCAGACCTTTGCTGTAGTGCAGGTTGAGCGGGACCAGTGTATAGCCGCGCTGCTCCACTTTGCCGATGAGCTTCTTGATTTCATCGGCTTTCAGCAGGAGTTTGCGGGTGCGCACGGGGTCAGGCTTGATGTGCGTCGATGCGGTCGGCAACGGGCTGATGTGCGTGCCGATCAGAAAGATCTCGCCGTTTTTGATGACGACGTAGCCTTCCTTGATCTGCGCCCGCCCGGCGCGGATTGCCTTGACTTCCCACCCCTCGAGCGCGATCCCGGCTTCGTATCGCTCCTCGATGAAGTAATCGAAGAAGGCTTTCTTGTTGTCAATGATGCTCATGGATCCTTGGCGGGTAACTTGGTCGGACCCGGTGAGTCGGGCTCGGGTAAAATAGCGATTTTAACAAAGAGTCTCGGCAAGAGGCGGCTTGCGACGCGCGCAGATCGATGCAGCACCGATTGCGGACGTGACAGGCAAGCACCTCGCCCGACAGACGATGGCCGAAGTCAGTAAAACCGTTCTCGTGCATTTCTCCGATGCGCAGATGTACGATCTGGTGACCAATGTCGCCGATTACCCCAAATTCCTGCCGTGGTGCGGTGGTGTCGAGATTCGGCATCAGGACGAGCACAGCATGGAGGCGTCGCTGATCATCGACTTCAAGGGCCTGAAGCATTCGTTCGCGACGCGCAATATTCAGGAGCGTCCGCATTCCATTCAGATGACGTTCGTCGAAGGGCCTTTCAAGCGTTTTCACGGTACGTGGAAGTTCACGGCGCTGCGCGAAAATGCCTGCAAGATCGAGTTCGGCCTTCACTACGAATTTGCGAACTTCCTGCTCGAGAAAGTCATCGGCCCTGTGTTCAGTCACATTGCTAATACCTTCGTCGATGCCTTCGTCAAGCGTGCAGAGGCCGTGTATGTCAAATGAGCTGAATGTCGAAGTTTGCTATGCGCTGCCTGGCGAGCAAACGATTATCCCATTGACGTTGCCCGCAGGCGCCACGATGCGCGACGCGATCGAACGTAGCGGCATGTTGCAACGCTATCCCGAGCTCGATCTTGCGCGTATGAAAGCCGGTGTTTTTGGCAAAGTGAGAGCGCTTGACGCGGCGGTGGAGGCGGGAGACCGCATTGAGATTTATCGCGTGCTCAAGGCAGATCCCAAGCTGGCGCGCCAGCGGCGTGTCGAGAAAGTGCGCAACGAAGGAAGCCGGGAAGGGCAGAAGTGGCTGGGAAGCCGTCGCGGGAGCTAAGCCGATAACGGCAGGATTTGCCGCGAAGGGCGCATCACCATCATGACTCGGTGGGAGTGATATGGCCGACGAGGCACGCTCCCCGGTTTTCTGCCCCTGATCACCGGGTCCCCGGGCAGGTCAGTGCGTCGATCCGCGCGAATGCAGCCGTACCGAGGCGCTGACACCGGCGAGGAGCAAGACAATGGCGGCGAGTTCGAGCAGGCGCGGCACGCGTTGTTCGTATATGAAGCCGTAGACCAGCGCGAACAGCGTTTCAAATACGATCATCTGGCCCGACAGCGTTAGTGGCAAACGCCGGCTCGCAGCGTTCCAGAACGCATTGCCGGTCGTCGATGCACCGATTGCCACGGCGATATTCACAATCAGGAACATCTGCCAGTCGCGAGGCTCGCTGGCTGCTACCGGGTGCGGCAGCAATACGGCTGGCACCGCCAGCGCGAGAGCCAGAACGCCAGTAGCGACACCCGTCAGCAGCGACCATTCCTGACTCGTGAAATGCCCGAATCGCGCCAGATAGCGGGCATTGGCCACCGCATACCATGTCCAGCTCACAAGGGCGCCGACGGCGCAGGCGATACCCGCGAGCGTCAGCCGCCAGTCGCCGCCGCTTGCCGAGGCGTGGGCGAAGACGTCGACGTTGATACAGACGATGCCTGCGGCGACCAACGCCAGCGGGCCCGCCAGCCGCGACAGCGGCATGGCGCCGTGATCGCGGCTACCGACGAGCGTGACCGTCACGGGCAGCACGCCCACGATCAGCGACGCCGGGGCGATGCCAGCCATCTGCACCGCGCCGGCGAGAAACAGGTAATAAATCAGGTTGCCAACCAGACTGAGGCGGAACAATGCCCGCCAGTCGTGCCCTGTGACGGTATGCCGCAGGCGTGCCCAGAGCGGCGCGAGCAACACGGCGGACACCAGTCCGTAAAGCACGTAACGGGCGGCCGACAATTCCAGCGGTGAAAAGCCGGGCAGCAGACGAGGGGCCAGAAAGACCAGTCCCCACAAGGCGCCCGCCGCCAATCCGAAAGAAATGCCTTGCCCCATGAAATTCGTATCCGTCGTTCGTAATATCGAGATGCCGGTGATGCGCTTCGCCATTTGCCCCGATCTTGCCGTCGGTTGGCCGATTCTTCGGGGGCGGGGCGGTGCAGGAAGGGCGCAAGAATAGCACGGGGCCGACGCCGCTCTATTGTGAATTCCGGCATTCGGTGTCCCGGGACGCCGACCAAAATCGGGCCGTTACGAACCGGAATCGTCTCTCGGGGAAAAAGCCCCTTGACATGTGGGGCAGACGTTCCATGCAACTCGCGATTTCTGTATAATTCGATTTTGCGCCTATAGGATTTGCCATGCGTCTGATCCAAAAAGCACTCACTTTCGATGACGTGCTCCTCGTCCCGGCGTACTCCGCCGTTCTCCCGCGCGACACCAAGCTGAAAACCAAGCTCACGCGCAACATCACCCTGAATATGCCTTTGCTGTCGGCCGCCATGGATACGGTGACCGAAGCGCGTCTGGCCATTGCCATGGCGCAACAGGGCGGCATCGGCATTATTCATAAGAATTTGAAGCCGGCCGAGCAGGCGCGGGAAGTCTCGAAGGTCAAGCGATTTGAGTCGGGCGTTCTGCGTGACCCGATCACGATCCCGCCGCACATGAAGGTTCGCGACGTGATCGCCCTGTCGCGTCAGCATGGCATTTCCGGTTTCCCGGTCGTCGAAGGCGCACAGCTCATCGGTATCGTGACCAACCGCGACCTGCGTTTCGAAAGCCGCCTGGACGAGCCGGTGCGCGCGATCATGACGCCGAAGGACAAGCTCATCACCGTGCGCGAAGGCGCGTCGCCGGCCGACGCCGAGCAACTGATGCACAGCCACCGCCTTGAGCGCGTGCTGGTCGTCAACGACGCCTTCGAACTGCGTGGCCTGATGACGGTCAAGGACATTATGAAGGCGACCGAGCACCCGCTCGCGAGCAAGGACGAACATGGCAAGCTGCGCGTTGGTGCGGCTGTCGGTGTCGGTGCGGACAATGAAGAACGCGTCGAACTTCTGGTCGCGGCCGGCGTCGACGTGATCGTGGTGGACACGGCTCATGGCCACAGCCAGGGCGTGCTTGATCGCGTGCAGTGGGTCAAGAAGCACTTCCCGCAGATCGAGGTGGTGGGGGGCAATATCGCCACGGCGGGTGCTGCGCGGGCGCTGATGGAACATGGTGCAGATGCGGTCAAGGTCGGTATCGGCCCGGGCTCGATCTGCACGACGCGTATCGTGGCCGGTGTCGGCGTGCCGCAGATCACGGCAATTGCCAATGTGGCCGAGGCGCTTGAAGGCACGGGCGTTCCGCTGATTGCGGACGGTGGCATTCGCTACTCGGGCGACATCGCCAAGGCGCTGGCCGCTGGCGCGCATACCGTGATGATGGGCAGCATGTTCTCGGGCACGGAAGAGGCGCCAGGTGAAGTGTTCCTGTATCAGGGCCGTTCGTACAAGAGCTACCGCGGCATGGGTTCGGTCGGCGCAATGAAGGACGGCGCTGCCGATCGTTACTTCCAGGACCCCGCGAACAACGCGGATAAGCTGGTGCCGGAAGGGATTGAAGGCCGCGTGGCCTACAAGGGCAGCGTGAACGCGATCCTCCATCAACTGACCGGTGGTATCCGCTCGTCGATGGGCTATCTGGGTTGCCAGACGATCGAAGAACTGCACAAGAATGCCGAGTTCGTTCAAATTACGGCGGCGGGCATGCGCGAATCGCACGTGCACGACGTCCAGATCATGAAGGAAGCCCCCAACTACCACGTGGAGTAATTGCCCATGAAGGCCATGTTGCGTACGGTACTGTTCCTCGATGCGGCGCTGAATCTGGCACTTGGCGTGCTGCTGATTGCGTCGTTCTGGTCATCGCTGTATGCGGCCATTGAAGTGCCGGCGCCATCGCCTGTGCTTTATGCACAAGCGCTCGGTGTGGCCTTCATCGGCGTGGCCTGGTTGCAATGGCACGCCACCGTGAATGGCCAGTTGACGGCGACTGTTGCGAAAGTGACGGGGCATGTCAACTGGGTGACCGGTGCGTTTGTGCTGGGCTGGCTGATCTCCGGCCAACTGGCGGTGAAAGGCGGCGGCAAGTTGTTGATGCCGGCGCTGGGTGCTGTCCTGTTGGTGGTGGGCGCCATTCTCGTCAAGCTGGCGTCGAGCGTGCGCACGAAAGAGCGCGTGCAGGCAGCCCAGCAGACGGGCGGACGAGTGCGTGGGGGTGTCGTAAGCGACACCCGCCGCGACGCACCGTACGATTACCCCGATGCCCGGGCCGTCGACGAGGCTCGTGGCACGCGCGCTGAGCCGCGCATGGAGACGCCCGGTGGCGGCTCCGCTTCCGTCAACACTCCGCCGGTCGCGCCTGTGGGCGCCACCGGCATTGTCACGCCCGTGCCTTCCTCCACGGCGCCGACGTCCAACGAATCCACTTCCTCCGTACCTCACGATGCACGACAAAATCCTCATTCTTGACTTCGGCTCGCAAGTCACCCAGCTCATCGGACGCCGCGTTCGCGAAGCGCACGTCTACTGCGAGATTCACCCGAACGACGTTTCGGACGAGTTCATTCGCGAATTCAATCCGAAGGCCGTCATTCTCTCGGGCAGCCATGCGAGCACGTACGAGGATCAGGATCTGCGCGCGCCGCAGGCGGTGTGGGATCTGGGCGTGCCGGTGCTGGGCATTTGCTATGGCATGTTCGCGATGACGGTCCAACTGGGCGGTCAGGTCGAGGCGAGCAACCATCGTGAATTCGGTTACGCCGAGGTACGCGCGCATGCTCATACGCCGCTGCTCGAGGGCCTTGAGGACTTCCGCACGGCAGACGGCCACGGCATGCTCAAGGTGTGGATGAGCCATGGCGACAAGGTCACGCAATTGCCGCCGGGCTTTGTGCTGATGGCGTCGACGCCGAGCTGCCCGATTGCCGGTATGGCCGACGTGGCGCGTAACTATTACGCGGTGCAGTTCCACCCGGAAGTTACGCATACGGTGAAGGGGCGTGAATTGCTCGAGCGTTTCGTGCTGGAGATCGCCGGTGCGAAACCGGACTGGATCATGCGCGATCACATCGAGGAAGCCGTCAAGGCGATCCGCGAGCAAGTGGGCGACGAGGAAGTGATTCTGGGTCTGTCGGGCGGTGTGGATTCGAGCGTCGCGGCGGCGCTGATTCATCGTGCGATTGGCGATCAACTGACGTGTGTGTTCGTCGATCACGGTTTGCTGCGTCTGAATGAAGGTCAGATGGTGATGGAGATGTTCCAGGGGCGTCTGCACGCGAAGGTCGTGCATGTGGACGCCGCTGAGCAGTTCATGGGTCATCTGAAGGGCGTGACCGATCCGGAGCAGAAGCGCAAGATCATTGGCCGCGAATTCGTCGAAGTGTTCCAGGCCGAGGCGAAGAAGCTGAAGAACGCGAAGTGGCTGGCGCAGGGCACGATCTATCCGGACGTGATCGAGTCGGGCGGCGCGAAGACGAAGAAGGCGACGACGATCAAGAGCCACCACAATGTGGGTGGCTTGCCGGAGACGCTGGGTCTGAAGCTGCTCGAACCCCTGCGCGATCTGTTCAAGGACGAAGTGCGCGAGTTGGGCGTGGCGCTGGGTCTTCCGCACGACATGGTTTATCGTCACCCATTCCCGGGGCCCGGTCTGGGCGTGCGGATTCTGGGGGAAGTGAAGCGCGATTACGCCGACCTGTTGCGTCGCGCCGATGCCATCTTTATCGAAGAGCTGCGCAACACGGTCGAGCCGAACAGCGGCAAGACTTGGTACGAACTGACGAGTCAGGCGTTTGCGGTGTTCCTGCCGGTCAAGAGCGTGGGTGTAATGGGCGATGGCCGCACGTATGAGTGGGTCGTGGCATTGCGCGCTGTGCAGACGCAAGACTTCATGACCGCGCATTGGGCGCACCTGCCGCACGATTTGCTCGGCAAGGTCTCGAACCGCATTATTAACGAGGTTCGTGGTCTTAACCGGGTCGTCTATGACATCTCGGGCAAGCCGCCGGCGACAATCGAGTGGGAGTAATCCTGTTTTCCCAAGTGCTTGATTTAGCTTAGAGGTATTCAATGCCATTGATGATGAATCCCACATCGTCAATGGCATTTTTCATGGCGTGGTCGAGGCGAAGCGCATGTCGCGAACAAATGCCGTGGCCGGGTGGCCGGGTGACAGGGTGCTCATGGCATCAAGCCGCCCTACGGCAGGCCGAGCAGAGTATGAGCCACCTGAAGCGTGAGGATCTGTTCAAGATTGCTTCGTTTTGTCAGCGTCCGGCAACGATTAACGAATCAACGGATCGGCTAAAATTCAGCCTGTCACCGTGTCCGGTGTAGCAAACGTCCAGGCGCGTGCTGAATTTTCCACCGTTTCATACAAACAACCGGAGCTCGACGACGTGAACAAGTAATGCGCTGATGCCCTGCATTTATCTGACTATCGCTGCCAACACGCGATCTGCCAGCCGCATACTTACGTTCGTATTCAACGTCGCTTATACGCGCCTGCGCAGTCAGGCAGCGCTAGCTCGTTCACCATGACTGCGGTCGCAGTATCACGGGCAGTTTTCCCTGAACGCCAAGGAAAACCCTATGCCTCATACCCCCGTTAATCATATTGATGTGTTCAACCACAATCGCGCTTCCTGGGATCGCCAGGCCGCGCAGCATTGCGAATGGTCCCGCCCCGTCAGTGCAGAAGAAATCGCCGCCGCCCGCAATGGCAAATGGCAGGTCCGGCTCACGCCGAACGCCTTGCCCGCGGGCTGGCTCGATGACGCTCACAGTCTGCGTATATTGTGCTTAGCCTCTGGCGGCGGCCAACAGGCACCCGTGCTGGCGGCGGCTGGCGCGGACGTGACCGTATTTGACGCCTCTGATTCGCAACTGGATCAGGAACGCATGGTTGCGCAGCGCGATGGGCTAGCGCTGAACGTGGTGCAGGGAGATATGCGCGATTTGTCTATGTTTGCGGACTCGTCGTTTGATCTGGTGTTTCATCCGATTTCCAACCTCTACGTGCCGGATATCCGCCCAATCTGGCACGAGTGCTTCCGCGTGCTGCGCAACGGCGGTAAGTTGCTGAGCAGCTTCTACAATCCGGTCGTATTTATCGGGGATCGTGATCCGGCATATTCGGCACAGGAACTGATACGCCCGCGCTTTTCAATACCGTACTCGGACATCAAGCACCTTGACGCACAGGCACTGGCCGATAAGCAGCAGCGTGGGGAAGCGCTGGTATTCGGCCATAGTCTGGAGGAGCAAATTGGCGGCCAACTGGAAGCGGGCTTTGTTCTGACAGGCTTTTACGAAGACAATCAGCCGCGCCCTCGCTTTGTGATCGACCGGTATCTACCGACATTCCTCGCCACCCGCTCGATGAAGCCTTGATGACTGTTAGCGTGCAGCCGCATGCGATATCAGGGTTGGCCTTAAATGGTTTCTGACGGGATGCGACGTACGTGACGGTATCGCTCGCAAATGGCGCTACCTTCCCCTATAACCACCAACTCCCTGGGCGCCGTGAGATGACGATCGGCCGCTGCGGGGCGGGGGGTGTGTCGCTGGCCACGGTGCGCAAATCTGTTCTCCACGGCATGTCGTCCGACACGGAAACGCCATGACAAATGCCATGCCCATGCCATCAAGACCTTTGACGCAGCCGTGGAGACGTATCTTGTCCGTGTGAAGCGGACTGGCAACACGCGCACCGCGCAAGCCGACCGTCGACCGTGCCACTTTCCCGTTTGCCACGGATGAAGGGGCCGTTCTTGCGCTTTCTCGCGCTATGCGTACTGAGCTAATCCATGGCCCAAGGACCAGTTCTCCCGTGCGACCTCGACAATGTTCACGAACACATCCTCGGGGCGTAGGCCGGGGCTTTGGCCGAGCCGCTGCGCGATGCACTGGTACAACGCCTTCTTCTGTTCCACGCTGCGCGAGGCGTTTGCCGTGATTTGAATGAACACCAGATTGTCGCTGCGTGCCACGCCCAGGTATGACGCCCCATATCGAAAGTCAGAAGACTCGTGTTCGGAGACGGTCATGAACTGGTCGTCCTCGGGCACGCTGAACGTATCTCGCATCGCCTGATAAATACCGTCGCAAATGGCCTGCCGATAAGCGGCAGGCTTTCCGGTGCGCAGGGAAATATGAACCAATGGCATGACGAATCCTTTCATGTGAGTGTCAATGCACAGCAGGTTATGGTCTATCATTCATTTCAACAAGACATGGGAAAAGATAATAGAGATGAGTTTTTGAAATGAATGATGATCCTCTCGACATTGATGCTGTCCGGGCCTTCGTACGTATCGCCGAATTGGGCAGCTTCACGCATGCGGCCGATAGCATGCGCACCACGCAGTCCGCAGTCAGCCTGAAACTCAAGCGTCTGGAGAAACGAATAGGCGTACGGCTCGTCGAGCGCACCCCTCGGCACGTCCAACTCTCGGCACATGGCGTCACGTTTCTGGAGCATGCGCGAGGTTTGTTGGAAGTGCATGACCGTGCATTGAATTTATGTGCTGGGGAGCGGCAGCGCTTGGCGCTGGGTATCAGCGACCATGTGGCGGGACCGGAGCTGCCTTCGCTTATCGCCCGAATGAGCGCGCAAGCGCCTCAGTTGTTGATCGAGATTCGCATCGCTTCATCGGCCGATTTGCTGCAACGCTTTGATCGGCGCGAGTTGGATGCCGCCATTGTGCGTCTGGATACCGGTCGGAACGACGGTGAGTTGCTGACAGACGAACCCTTCGGTTGGTTCGCCGCCCCCGGCTGGCAGCACCGCACGGGCGAGCCACTGCCGTTGGCTACGATGGCCGAGCCTTGTGGCGTGCGCGCAATGGCTGAACAGACGTTGGACCTGGCAGGCGTACCCTGGAGGGAAGTCTTTGTGGGTGGTGGGGTTGCGGCTGTCGCCGCTGCGGTCATGGCCGGCCTGGGGGTGGCCGCGCTGGCGCCGCGTATGCTGCCGTTCGGTGCGGAAGATGTGGGGCGCAGGCTCAGGCTTCCTGAGCTACCTCGTTTGCCGGTGCTGTTGCATACCAGAACGCGTACCGGCCGGTCGCGCGATGCGCTGGATGCTCTGGCGGCTGCGTTCAGGAGTGTGGTGCGCGGATAGCGGCGAAAGGCATCAGGCGGCGGGCTGAACGCCGGCGCGCCGCCCGTAGGATCTGTGCCGGTGCGAATCGGTGACCTGCGATCAGGGTGTGATTGCTCCAGGTGTTTTGGCAAGCCGCCCCTTCGCGCTGTGCCGCCGGCTTTCCATTCACATCATCCGGAAATCAAATCGGAAAGCGCTCGATGATGCTGCGCACTTGTACCAAAACCGAGCGCAGGTCTTCCAACGGTACGGAGCTTAAACCCAATCGCAATGCGTGTGGCGCATGCCGAGTGGTCGAATAGGCAGTGGCTTTGGAAACTGCGATGTTGTGCTCGGCGAGCGCAGTGGCGATCCGGTCCATTCTCAATTCGGACGGGAGCCGCAGCCATAAAAATAGAGAAGACGGATGAGCGATGATGTCCATCCCGCAAAGCGCCTGGCGCGCAATAGCCTGCCGCTTCGAGGCTTCCTGACGCATTCGCCTTTCTTGGCGAGCAACGGTGCCGTCCGCAATCCAGCGAGTCCCTATGGCCGTTATGAGACTCGGCAGGCTCCAGTAGCTGGCGCGAATTGTCGCCTTGATAGGGAGCCTGTACCTCTCGGGTGCGACGATGAATCCGAAACGCAATCCGCTGGCCAGACTTTTGGATAGGCTCGCAATATAAATCGTTCGTTCGGGCGCGAGTGTAACGAGTGCGGGGGGAGAGGATTTGGCTAGGTAGGCATACGAAGCATCCTCGATGATCAGGCAATCGTAGTGCCGGGCAATCTCTGCCAAGTGTCGGCGTTGGCCGGTCGTGAGTACCCAACCGAGCGGGTTGTGCATGGTGGGCATAACGTAGATTGCACGCACCGGCTTGCGTTGGCACAGGGCGTCGAGTGCGTCCAGATCTGGCCCATCGGGCAAGCTACGCACCGGTTGTAGCGCCAGATGTTGCGTCTGCGCCACCATCTTGAATCCAGGATACGTCAACGCATCGACGGCTACGGTATCCCCCGGGCTGAGTAACGCGCGTGTGGTGATATCCAGTCCCTGTTGAGCCCCGTTGACCAAAAACAGACCGTCGGCTTCGGTCTGAATGCCGCGAGATTGAGCAAGGAAGTCTGCAACGATCCGTCTTTCATGCGCTCGCCCACCTGGCGGCTGCTGGTGTAGCAGCGCGGCAAGATCGCCGGATAGCGACAGTTCTCGCAACATCTTACGCAACATGTCTCCCTGAGCAGGCCATGTTGGGTGATTGAAAGAGAGATCCGCTGCATGGGTGTTTTGGCGAGCTTCGTCTCCGGCGTCCCATTCGCGTTGTTGCGGGCGGTCGCGCACGAAGGTGCCGCGCCCCGTCTCGCCGACGACAAGTCCTATCGCTTTGAGGTGTGTGTATACCTTGCTCGCCGAGGCAATGGCTATGCCGTTTTTTCTGGCGAGTTGGCGATGCGTCGGCAACGGACTGCCAGGCGGCAGTTTGCCGCTGCGGATGTCAGCCGTCAGGTCGTCAATCAGACGGGAGATGGACGAAGCTGCCATGAACTGTAATTAGGACAATTTTTTGATTGTCTTATTTTACGTATTTAGACTTGGGAGCGACATTAACGACAGGAATGCTCATGGCAACGCTGGGGCAACACTTACCCGTATTGGAATACCTGCAACGCCAGGTGAACGGTTCGCTGGCGGATGGCGATAGCACGCATATGCGCTATCCGACAGCGATCTCCACATTGTTGAAATTTCGAATCGTCTCGGTCGCGGAAGCCGATGCTGTGATTGAACTCGATGCGGATGCCGCCATCCACGGAAATCAACAGGGAACCGTTCATGGAGGAATGCTATGCGAGTTGGCAGACGCCGCCATCGGCACGGCACATTCCACCTTGGTACATGAAGGGGAGAGCTTTACCAGCATTGATCTCAAGGCGTCATTCTTGCGTCCCGTTTGGCAGTCCCGGCTGCGCGCCCATGCCTGGGCAACGCATCGCGGCAGGACGATCAGCCATTACAGGTGTGAGATTCGTCGCGAAGACGATAAGGTTGTTGCCAGTATTGAGAGTGCCGTGATGACGTTGCGAAATGAGCGAGCCTTTGGGCGGTGAAGGAATGCAACTGAGATAGCCGCCCACCGGGGCTCTGGAACGATAGAGACGAACCGTCAGCCACATGCTGTTCGATAGCGTTGATGACTGCCAAGTATGGCTGGCGTTCAGGTCAGTGCATATCGCTTCAGTGCCTGCTCTGCTCGACGCATGGGCAATTTACCCGCTTCGCAGAGCGCCTTGATTGCAGTGAACACAATCCAGTACACGCTAGGAAAGCCGCTCGCTCCGTGATGAGAGTCAGGCCCCAAGGCAACAAAACGAGCGGAGACAACGCCACCGATCTGATGGGCTATGTGTTGTCCATATCCCGTGACGGCCAGAACAGGGGACTGCTCCGACCCAAGGCAACGCTGGATATAAGACGTTTTCTTCGTCGATAGCGGATGGAGCATGTTCCAGCGTTCAACTTCATAGCCTTCTCGGGCCAGACGGGTATAGCTCGGGCAACTCCAGACCTCGCAGGCAACGTCCCAATCTTCTTGCAGAAGATCCGCCGCCCGGATCACTTTTCCCAATGCCTTGCCGGCGCCCAGCAATCGGATGGCCGGGGCCTTTGACCGGAATGCAGCACTGAGCCGATACATACCCTTGTACGCATCCCGCACATCGTCCCGCGATGGGGCGGGAACGTTGTCTTCGTCATCGTGCAGGGTCAAATAGAAGAAACCCGGCGCATGATCCGCGTACAGGGCCTGCATGGCAGCGCGCAGAATGGCGAGAGCCTCTTGCCCCGAGGCGGGGTCGTAGGGAATACCGTTCACGCTGCTGGCAAGCCACACGGGAACGGCGGGCTGCACGCTTTTTGGCCACCGTGACGACGTGATCTCGGCGTCGTTGCACAAGATGCCGCGATTAGCCGTTTCGAATATCGCTGTCTGTAGTCCGGCGACGGATTCGGATCGCAACAAATAGAGCAAAGGGATCTCGAAACGGTCTGGCCCATCTTGAAACCACAGAGGCCAGGCGCTGATGTTGCTTGGCGCTACGTCAGTGCCATCGGCCGTATGCGCTTGCACCGTCTGTTTCCCTGGGGAAGCCCTCACCAGACAGACTTTGTCGTGGGTTGCATCGTCTTGAGTCAGGTGCTGGGCGATGGCTTGGATCGCAGCGTAAGGGGAGGTGGCGCTGCACACTCGCGCGATCTCTTCCGTTGCAAGTTTTTCGAGACATGCCTGCGCTGCCAGCCGAGTTTGCAGTGTGGCTGCGGGCGGACGGAGGCGCTCCCAATTCATCATTGACCTCTGCGGGTGGGCTTCTTGCACGAGTTGGCTTTGTGTTTTACGATTGCATTTGCAATAATTGTAATTGCAATTAAATGAATCGACAAGGGCAACCATGACACAGGCCAGCGAACTCGCGTTTTTTACGGCGGACACGCCGAATGGACAGAAAGTCAGCATCTTTCTCAAGGAGGCTGGACTGGCTTATGAGCAGTTCGACCTCGATCTTGACAAGGGCGACCAGCATCAACCGGATTTCCTGAAGATCAACCCGAATGGCAAAATCCCAGCCATTGTCGACCGGGAGTGTGGCCTGACCGTTTTCGAGTCCGGTGCCATCCTTTCCTATCTTTCGTCGAAGACAGGGTGCTTGTTGCCCGTGACGGAAGCCGAGAATATCGCCGTGCAACAGTGGCTGCATTTTCAAATCGGCGGCATCGGCCCCATGCTTGGGCAGCTATGGTGGTTTTTGCACGCATCGAAGACGGGTAATGCCGAGGCAATTGAGCGGTATCGGAAACAATCGCTTCGTCTCTACCAAGTGGTGGATACGCGTTTAAGCGAATCTGCCTTCATTGCCTCGAATCACTACAGCATTGCTGATATTGCTGCGTTCACCTGGCTGAGAACGTGGGGCGAGTTGAGTCTGGACATCACGCCCTACTCGCATGTGCAGCGCTGGCTTGATGTGATCGCTGCGCGCCCCGCGGTACAGGCCGGTTTACTTGCGAATAAGCCAGCCCTCAGAGCCATCGCCGGACGGTTAGTTTCTGCGCAGGACTGAGGCAGTGGCGTGGGCTTATTTGTTTCTCGCCGCCGCCCTGGAAATCGTGATGGGCCTCTCCCTCAAATTGAATGCAGGGTGGACCCGGTTGGGGCCGAGCCTCGTCGCAGTGATCGCTGGGCTGGGCAGCATTTATTTGCTGGCATTGGCCCTGCGGTCATTGCCAGTCGGCATGGCTTACGCCATCTGGACCGGCATCGGTACGATCGGGCTGGTGCTCGCGGGCGTGTTGGTATTTCAGGAGCAAATGAACTGGCTCCGGGCGCTCTTCCTCGGTTTGACGTTCATCGGAATCCTCGGGTTGCGCTTTTCCGAAGCGACGACATAACACCGCAGGCAGACATGCGAGGGCGCTTCGGCCGCCGCGCAGAGATGACGCGAGTGCCGAAGCGCTTTATCTTGCTCAAACCGAGCGCGTCAGCCCACCGTCCACGCGAATGTTCTGGCCGGTGATGTACCCGCCGCCTTCGGACGCCAGAAATGCCACGGTCGCGGCGATTTCTTCAGCCTTCCCATAGCGCTGCATTGGCACGCTCTCGCGTCGCGCCTCTTGCTGCGGCAGGCTGTCGATCCATCCCGGCAGAACGTTGTTCATGCGCACGTTGTCCTTCGCATATTTGTCTGCAAACAGCTTTGTGAACGATGCCAGCCCTGCGCGAAACACGGCAGATGTCGGAAACATTTCGCTCGGCTCGAACGCCCACGCCGTCGAAATGTTGATGATCGCGCCAGACCCTTGTTTCTGCATGATCGGCGTTACCAGCCGGGTAGGGCGGATCACGTTCATCAGATAGGTATCCATGCCGCGGTGCCAGTCATCGTCGCTGATGTCGAGAATCGGCGCGCGCGGGCCGTGGCCTGCACTGTTCACGAGCACGTCGATACGCCCCCAGCGCTCAACGGCCAACTCGACCAGCTTCGTTAGCGCGTCGTTCGACTGGTTCGACCCGGTCACGCCAACACCCCCCAACTCGGTGGCCAAGGCCTCGCCTTTGCCCGACGACGACAAGATGCCAACCTTAAAGCCGTCCGCCGCGAGACGTCGCGCAGCCGCCGCTCCCATACCGCTGCCGCCAGCCGTGATCAACGCCACTTTTTCTACTGTCATGCCGATATCCTCCGAATACGCTGACGTACACCCCAGCGGTGGTCAGCCGTCATGATTCACGAGCGACAGCGTAACATTGCCGCGAACGCCCGACGAACCAGATTTCGGCACATCGTCCGGCAGAAAAGTTGCGACCGGCGTTGCGGCGTCTGACCATCAGTGTGACGCCGACCCTGGCCTGAAAATGGTTGATTCCGCGATCTCCGGCGTTTCTCGAGACTCATCCGGAGATCGATCTGCGGATTCTCGCCGCTCGCCATCGATGCGGCCGTCTCGGGGCAGGGGGCTCGCACTCGTGCACACGGACTTCATTGTGGCTGACGTTGCGACGTGCGCGAATGGCTGCTGCGGGAAGCAATGAACACGAGGTAGCATTGCGTTTTATGCAATCCACCGGATGCCGTCATGTCACCCCCCGATCTGAATCTGCTTCACGCGCTTGACGTTCTGTTGGAGGAAGGCAGTGTTGTCGGCGCTGCGCGACGGATGCATCTGAGTCCGCCCGCGATGAGCCGTACACTCAGCCGTATACGCGAGGCG
Source organism: Pandoraea apista (assembly GCF_001465595.2). NCBI lineage: Bacteria > Pseudomonadati > Pseudomonadota > Betaproteobacteria > Burkholderiales > Burkholderiaceae > Pandoraea > Pandoraea apista. The sequence goes on from NZ_CP013481.2 coordinate 2,685,771, forward strand.
CTTGGCGATCCGGTGTTCGTGCAGGCGGGGCGCAAGCTGGTACCAACGCCCCGCGCGCTTGCCATGCGCGAGCAGGTGCGGCTCGTGGTCGAGCAAGCCACGCAAGTGCTGACGCCGGGCGACGGGGTCGATCTCAAGACACTGGAGCGACGCTTTAACGTGCGTGCCAACGATATCTTCGTCGGGCTGCATTCGGGACGCCTGCTTGAGGCGATGGCCGCCGAGATGCCACGCGGCATGCTTCGCTTCGCCCCCGAAGAGGACGATATCGACGACGAAGCGCTACGCAGCGGGCGCATCGATCTCTTCATCAGTGCGTCGCGGCAGCTAGGTCCGGAAATCCGCGTGCAGTCGCTCTTCACCACGCGCTTTGTCGGTATCGCGCGTCGCGATCACCCGCTTTTCGACGAGGATGTGACGCCCGGGAGGATCACGCAGTGGGGGCACATCGGCATCTCCCGGCGAGGGAAGTTTGCCGGGCCGATCGACAGTGCGCTGGAGGCCCTGGGACTGCGACGCCACGTGGCGCTCGTCGTCCCCACGCCGTTCACGGCACTCTTCGCGTTGCAGAATAGCGATTTGCTGCTGGCGTTGCCGTCGCATCTTGCCCGGAGTGCGCTGGATGCCGGGATGCCGTTGCGCCAATTCGACTTGCCGGTCCCGCTGGAGACCGTTGTCCTGACGCAAGCCTGGCATCCCAGATTCCAGGCCGATCCGGCACACCAATGGTTGCGACGGACAATCCGGGCGATTTGCGAGACGCGCTGACGACACCGGCGGCCTGAGAAGATTAGTGCGCCAGACGCAATCGTTAATTCAAAACAAGTCACTTTTCGCAATGAATCGGCCGACCCTACAGTGATGAGCATCGTCACCGCATTCAAGGGTCATTGTGTCATCGACGCCTTCCACGGCAAGCTCGTCAGGCGCGCGGCGCGCTTCGCCGCTCCTATGGCGGCTCGCCGGTCTGTCGCGGCTGGATTTCACGTCGCCGCGCGCCACCTACGTATTGCGCTCCATTGCTGCGGCGTGGCTAGCGTTATGTGTTGCGTATGTCTTGCAACTGGAGATGCCTTATTCGGCGGCGTCGACGGTGCTGCTTGTCATCAATCCGATTCAGGGCGCCGTGATCGGCAAGGGCGCGTGGCGCGTGCTCGGCACGCTCGCGGGAATGATCGCCTCCGTGCTGCTGATGTCGGCATTCGGTCAGATGCCGTGGCTGTTTCTACTCGGGTTTGCCGTTTGGCTGGGGCTGTGCGTCGCCGGAATGACAATGTTGCGGCACTTCCGTGCGTCGGGTGTTGTAGTCGCGGGATACACCGTCGGACTCGCCACCTTCGGCGCGCTTCAACATCCGCAACTCACGTTTGAGCACGTCGTCGGCCGAGGCTCGACTGTCATGGTCGGGGTGTTGTGCCTGTCGCTCGTGTCCGCGCTTTTCAGCGCCCGCAGTGTGCGAGGCAAGCTGGAGGGGCTGCTCACGCGGTTGGCCTCTCGCACGGCGCAGATGCAGGCAGCCGCGTACGAATCGGCAGGCGCGAAGGCCCATGAAGCCGCTGCCGCACAACGCGAACTGATCTCCGAGATTTACGGCGTCGATGATCTGCTCGCCGTGGGCAAGGCGGAATCGGTCGATCTTGCCCATCGTGCGCACGCGGTGCGGCACGCCATGGCGTCGCTCTTCGCAGTGGTGGCGGGCGGCGTGCCATTGGCGGTAGCGGGCCAGCGGGACACCCGCGACTCCTTCCTGACGAGACTGCAACCGATGCTCGCGCAAGCCTGGCGCGACACCACGAACGCTCTCGTTCAAGGCGCGCAGGGGCTGACAAATGCCGCCCGCATCATGCGCGAAGCGCGTGAGCAACTCGTCGCAGCGCTCGACACCCGCCCGGCCTTGCCGCCGGCAACGCTCATCGCAATCGACCGGCTGATCGAACAGGTGGACGATTACCTGGCGGCACTGGACGGTCTCACATCGTTGCATCGTCCGAGACCCGCGAACGCCCCGGCGACCGTCCGCTTTCACCGCGATCCGCGCGCAGCATGGCAGAACGGCCTGCGGGCTGCGCTGACGTTGTTTGCCGCCGGGGCAGTGTGGATCATCACCGGGTGGCCGCACGGCGACATGATGCTGCTGATCGTCTCGCCGTATTGCGCATTGCTTGCAACGGCACCGAACCCCGCCGCCGGTGCGTGGCAGTTCGTCAAGGGAACGCTGTTGGCGGTGCCGATGGCGTTCGTGTGCGCCTTCGGCGTTCTGCCGCACATCGAGGGATTGCCGCTGTTGCTCGTCGTGCTGGCGCTATTCTGGCTGCCGGGCATTGTTGCCACGACGATGCCTCAGCACGGACTCGCGGCATTGGCGTATCTCGTCGGCTTCAATACGCTAACGGCCGCAGACAACCCGATGCACTACCACCTCGGCTTGTTCCTCAACTGGTCGCTCGCGTGGGTAGTCGGCGCAGCGTTCGCGTGGATGGGCTTCCGACTGTTCCTGCCGCGTCAGTTGCCGCGAGACATTGCCCGTCTGCGACGGCATATCCGGGAGGCGTCGTTGCGTGTGCTGCATGCGCCGGCGCAGAGGGCGCCCCTCGATCGGCTGATGGCCACCGCACGTGGCTGGCAATGGCGTCAGCAGCACCGCATTGCGCATCTTGGTGCGCTGCGCAAGACGCAACCCGACGCGATGCGTGCCGATATCGCCGACGCGCTCGCCAGTCTGCATCTCGGCCGCGACGTGTGGCGGTTGCGGGTATGGATGTGTCGAGAGGACGTTTGTCCTTCGCTGGCAGGCGCCTGCACGATCGTGACGACGGCGCTCGATCGCATGGCCCGTCGCCTGCACACGAGGTATCCCGCGCCCGCATTGGCGGCCCGGCATGCGCGGCGTGCAGCGCGGCATTTAACGCGTTTGCAGACGACGGGCGACTGCCCTCATGCGGACGAAGCTCAGCATCTGCCGCGTCTCGTGGCGGTGCTCACCGACATTGCCGATCTGCTAGACGGCTACGCCGTCTACTTCGCTCAACCTTTGCCCAATCGTTCCCATGCTCAGTGAAGTTGCCGTGGCGGGCATCTATCTGCCGCCTTTCTTCGTCTACGCCTGCGTCGCCGTGCCGGTGTTTCTTGGTCTGCGTTTCGCGCTGGCGCGCACGGGCGTGCTACGTCGTGTTTGGCATCCGGCGCTATTCGAATTTGCCATCTCCCTTTGTCTGGTTTCCGTGTTGATGCTTTATGTCTAATCGAACCATGTGGTTGGGCCCGGTCGCGAGAGCGGCGGGCACGTTGTTGGCCGTTGTGCTTGCGGTGGTGTTGGTTGTTGCCCTCTGGCGGGCCTACGTGCTCGCGCCCTGGACGCGCGACGCTCGCGTGAGTGCCGAGGTCGTGCGTATTGCGCCCGAGGTCTCCGGTACGGTGCTCGACGTGGCCGTCTCCGACAATCAGTTGGTCAGGCGCGGCGACCTGCTGTATCGCATTGATCCCGAGCGCTTTCGCTTTGCCGTAGCGCAGGCCGAAGCGCAACTGAGTGCGGCGAGTGCCGTGTTGCAGCAGAAGGTGCAGGACGCGAAGCGGCGGCGCGGGATGGACGACCTCGTGCCCGGCGAGGATATTCAGCGGGCCAATCAGGCGGTGGCGATTGCGCAGGCGGAGCAACGCCGGGCGCAGGTTGCGCTGGACGTGGCGCGTCTGGATCTGGCGCGTACCGAGTTGAGGGCGCCGGCCGATGGCTACATCACGCATTTGCGCTTGCGTCCCGGCGATTATGCCGTGGCGGGGCGAGGCAACATTGCGTTGGTCGATGCTCACAGCTTCTGGGTGACGGGCTACTTCGAAGAGACCAAGCTGCATGGCATCCGCGCGGGCGCGCCGGCGCGCATCCGCCTCATGGGGTTCGACGCGCTGATCGACGGCCATGTGGCGAGCCTCGGTCGAGGCATTACGGATGTTAACGAACATGCCGATGCTCAGGGGTTGCCGAGCGTTGAGCCCAGCTTCAGCTGGGTGCGATTGGCGCAGCGCATTCCGGTGCGCATCGCCATTGATCGCGTGCCACCGGATGTCGTGCTTGCGGCGGGGATGACGTGCAGTGTTGACGTTGGCAGCGCCACGACGGGCGACGTGCCGAAGGGGCGTCTTGCCAGCCTGCTGATGCGATGGATGTGACGCCATGGCCTTCGCATCGATGTCTTCGCAGAAGGGCGCCTGTCAGGGACGCGCGGCCGCCGTACGGTTCGGCGCGATCGGCGTGATCGGCCGGTTCGGTGCGGCGTGCGTGATGTTCGTGGCCTCGGCCTGCACCACGCTTGGCCCTGACTACCATGCGTCGCCGCCCAATGTTCCCGCACAGTGGCATGACGCGCATCGTGCGTTCGACACCCGTGCCGGGGGGGACGTGGCGCAGCTGCGCCATTGGTGGCATTCGTTCGGCGATCCCATGCTTGACCGGCTTGTCGCTACGGCACTGGCGAATAACCACGATCTGGCCATCGCACAAGCCCGGCTCGTGCAAGCGCGAGCTGAGCGTGCACGCGTGGCGGCCGATCTCGGCCCGACAATTTCGGCGGGCGGTACCGCGCAGGCATTGCGTTCGAGCAAGCGACTCGACTGGCCGCCGGGCATCGGGCAGTCGCGAACGTGGCAGTTGGGCTTCGATGCCAGTTGGGAGTTGGACGTCTTCGGTGGCACGCGCCGTGCCGTGGAATCGGCCGACGCCGGTGTCGAAGCGATCGCGTTTGATCGGGAAGCGGTGCGTGTGAGTCTGCTGGCCGAGTTGGCCGCCGATTACGCGTCGTTGCGCACGGCACAGGCGCGGCAAGTCATTGCGCAGGAGAACATCCGCACGCTGTATGAGGGCGAGCGGTTGGCAGAGCGGGCGTTTGCGCAGGGGCTGGGGACTTCTGCCGAAGTCGCACAGGCGCGCGCCGAACGCGAGTTGGCGCAAGCGCAGCCCCCCCGATTGCAAGCCGAGGTCGAGCGTCTCAGTCATGCCATCGGCGTGCTGACCGGCGAATTTCCGTCGGCTTGGCGTGACGTGCTTGCTGCGCCGTCGCCCGCGTTGCCCGTGACGCCGACGCTGCCGCTATCGTTGCCGTCCGAGGTGATACGTCAACGCCCCGACGTGCGGGCGGCCGAGCGGCGGCTGGCATCAGCGACGGCAGGTATTGGCGTTGCAGAGGCCGCGCGTTTTCCTCACTTCAGCATTCCTGTCAGTCTCGGCACCACCGCCAGCCTGATTCACGACTTGTTCTCCGGCGCGAGTCTGGCGTGGTCGGTCGCGTTGATCGGCGACCAGACCTTGTACGACGGGGGCCGTGCGGGCGCGGGGGTCACGGCGGCACAGGCGGACGCGGAGGCTGCGCGCCTTGCTTATGAGCGCGATGTCCGGCTGGCGTTGCGCGACGTGGAAGATGCGTTGACCGGGCTGCACAGTGAGCGCGAACAGCAGGCGGCATTGCGCGCGGCCGTTGACGACAGCCAGCAGGCGGTCGAGCGGACGACGCGTTTGTATCAACGCGGCCTGAGCGGCTATCTGCCGGTGCTGATAGCGCAGCGTGCCGCCAATCGCGCGCGCGATGCGCTGGCGCTCAGTCGGGGCGCCGAGGTGTTGAGTGCGATTGCGTTGTACAAGGCGCTCGGCGCTGGCTGGTCGGACGGATCGCAGACAGATTCGTCGCATTCTGCGGAGGTAGGCGGCCGAGATGGTTGACCTGTCATGCGCCGTCCTCTTTTTTATTTCCTTTCCTTCAGACATTTCAAGGAGCTAACACCATGCCACTCGATCCCAACCGGTTCTCGATTCACGATGTCCGCGAGCTGCCATTCGTTGTATTCAATCAGGAGGCTGCCGATCCCGGTTATGCCCGCGATTGGGAAGCGGAGATGACGGCGCTCGTGAATCACGGGCAGCCGTTCGTGGTGGTCTACGACCAGCTCACGCGCGACGAAACGCACGAAGACCGCAAGCAGCGAGCGATCTGGCTCAAGCAGAACAAGACGGCGCTCGCGGCGGTCTGCAAAGCGTTGGTGAGCATCGAGCCGAGCGAGGCCCGCCGCGCGGAAGTGCGCGCGATGGGCGTGGCGGCGGTGAAGGCATTCGGCATTCCGCACGAAGCCGTGGCCACCCGCGAAGAGGCGATACGCCTCGCGCATCGGCTGACGCAAGCGGGCTGAGCAGGGGCCGTGCGGAAGGGGCTCCGGCGACGGGCGATGCCGTTTGCCTACGAGCGCGAGCGCTGAACGAAACCGTGCCGTCTGGCGGCATACGCGACACCCAGTGCGGCCAGTGCAAGGATCACCAGCACATGCGGCAGCGCCGCAGCCCCCCATGCGGACAACACTGCGCCACCGAGCATGCCGCTGCCCGCGAACGATAGATTGAATACTGTCACGAGCATGGATTGCGCCACGCTCTCATGTTTGCCGGCCGCGTTGCCCAGCGCGGTTTGCAGGATCGTTGGGGCGCCGCTGAAACTCAAGCCCCAAAGCACCGAGCTCGCAACGAGTACCGGCCAGGATGTCGGCCATGCGCCGAAGGCGACGATCACGATGGTGAATCCGGCGAGGGCCAGCAGAACGAGTCCGCGCAGCCAGCGATCGATCCACATGCCCACACCCCAAAGTCCCACGAGTGTGCAGATGCCGAACGTCGACAGCACGGTAGCGAGCCGGTCGCCCATGCCCGCCGAGGCGAGAAATGGCGCGATGTAGGTATAGAGCGTGTAATGCGCGACGACCCACAGCATGACAACGGCGAGCACCGGACGCACGCCCGGCAGGCGGAGCACCTCGATCACCGGGGCGCGAGCGTCGGCGGCTTGGTCGGTGTTGCTTGCGTCGGACACATCGGACACATCGGGCACGATCAGCAGCACCCAGCCGGCGAGAATCAACGCGAAGGCCGCCAGCGCGCCGAACACCCAACGCCAGCCGATGAGATGCCCAAGCGCGGTGGCGGCGGGCACACCGACGGCCAGCGCGAGCGGGATGCCGAGCATGGCGAAGGCCAACGCGCGCCCTTGCCGCGATGGACTGACGAGGCGGCGCGCATACGTCGCGATCTCGCTCCACGTCAGTCCCGTTGCAAGACCCACGACGAATCGCGCAGCCAACGTCAACGTGAAATCCGCTGAGACAGCGGTGACCGCATTGCACACAGCGAAGCCGAGCAGTGCGACGACCAACACCGTGCGACGTGACCATCGATGCAACATTACCGCCAACGGTACCGCCCCGAGGCCGGCGCCGAGCGCGCATAGCGTCACCATCTGACCAGCCCACGATGCCGAGATGTGAAAGCCGTCTGCCAGCTGCGGCAGCAGACCGGCGGGCACCGTTTCGTTTGCGGCGGCCACGAAAGTGGCAAGCATTAACGCCACCAACGATGCCCAGGGCGTGGCGTCTGACAATGAGTATGGCGTTGCCGCGTGGCCGTACGAAGGGCCGCCTTGTGTACGAGATGGCGGCGTGGAGGAACTGGCAGAGCGGGTTGGCGAGGCTGGCATGGGTGTCATCCGGACAGGGGGCGTCCCGACTGGGACGATGTGTCGTAGTCTGCCAATGCGCGCTATATTTGATAATTCGTTGGAAATTTGAATGACTTTCAAATGTGGATGAAAGATGGCGACGGACAGACTAGGTGATATGCGTCTTTTTACGAGCGCGGCAACGTTTGGCAGCCTGTCGGCCGCCGGGCGCAAGCTGGGGCTGTCGCCGGCGGCGGCGAGTGCCAGGCTGGCCAAGCTCGAAGCGGCGTTGCAGACGCGGCTGTTCGTGCGCACTACGCGGCAGCTGCGCCTCACGGACGAGGGGCGCGTCTATCTCTCGCATTGTCTCGTTGCCTTGCAGGCCATCGACGATGGTGAGGCGGCGCTACAGGCAGGCTGCGCCGCCATCCGGGGCAAGATCCGGCTGTCGGCGTCCACCGATTTCGGGTTGCATAAGTTGTCGCCGTGGCTCGACGAATTTACGACACGTTATCCGGAGGTGCGGCTCGCGCTGACGTTGACCGACTCTCTTTCCAATCTCGTGCAGGACGATGTCGATCTGGCGATTCGTTTCAGCGAGCCCGAAGACGGCGCTCTCGTGGCGCGACGGCTGGCGCCGATGTGTCGCGTGCTGTGTGCATCGCCGGACTATCTCGCACGCTATGGGGAACCGTCGGATCCGGAAGCGCTATCGGCACATCAGTTCATCGTGCTGGTGACGGCGTCGGGGCCGCTCAACGAGTTTCACTTTCGCAAGGACGAGGCGGCGTGGCAATTCACGGTGCCGATGGCGCAGGCGTGGGAGACGAACGACGGGACGCTGGCGCGCCGCTGGGCACTGGACGGTCGGGGGATCGTTCGCAAAACGTTGTGGGATGCGGCCGACGATGTGCGGGCAGGGCGGCTGAAAATCCTGCTCCCGGACTACATCGCCAAAGCGCCGGGGGTGTATGCAGTACGGCATCGCACGCGTTACATGGTGCCGCGCGTGCGGGCGCTGCTGGATTTTCTGATCGACCGGTTCGCGCAGGAGTCGGCCGCGTTGCCGGACATTGGTACTTGTCGCGAGTGACTTCGTGTCATCATACGGCATGGCCCAGATCCCGCTCTTCCCGCTCGGCAATGCCCTGTTTCCCGCCGGGGTGTTGCATCTGCGCATCTTCGAGGTGCGCTATCTCGACCTGATCAAGCGATGCCTCGCCGACGGCACCGAATTCGGTGTGGTCATCTTGCGACAGGGCAGCGAAGTGCGTCTGCCCGACAGTGTCGAAGAGCCCGCGATGATCGGTACGATGGCGCGCATCGACGACTGGCGCGCGACCATGCCGTCGTTGCTCGAGATCGTCTGTCGCGGCACAACCAAGTTCCGTCTCTCGTCTGCCGCGCTGGGCAAGTACGGCTTGTGGATGGGCGAAGCGGAAATGCTGCCGGACGATGCCAATGTCGCCATTCCCGACACGCTCCAGATCAGCGCCGATACGTTGGGCAAGTTGATCGCCGGGCTGCAACGCGATCCGGCGCGCGCGGCGAAGTTGCCCCTGGCGCCGCCGTACCGGCTCGACGAGTGCGGCTGGGTCGCCGATCGCTGGGCCGAGTTGCTGCCGCTGCCGGCGCACGAAAAAGAGACCTTGCTGGGCATGGCGGACCCGGTGGCGCGTCTGGCGCGCATTCAGGCGTTTCTGACCGATCACGGCGTGTTGTCCTGAGCGTACGGGGGCAGGGCACGGGGTGTTTCGTCAGCGCCGCTCAGACAGGCGATAATGCGGCCTGCATCGTTTTTCCTTGCCGACGTACCGCGTTGTGCCGCAGTCAGCGGCACGGGGTGCGGGGGCATCGTTACAGAAATCCATGACAGTCCAGATCAACGAAGAACTCAAGGCGTACATCGATCCGTTGACGCCTGATGAATATGCGGCGCTCGAACAGAGCCTGCTTGCGGAGGGTTGCCGCGACGCGCTTGTCCTATGGGGCGACGTGCTGGTCGACGGCCACAATCGTTACGAGATCTGCCGAAAACACAGCATCGAATTCCGCACCGTCCAGAATCCGTCGTTCAAGTCGATGGACGATGTGCGTCTGTGGATGATCGACAACCATCTCGGCCGGCGCAGCGTGTCCGATTACCAGCGCGGTGTGCTGGCGTTGCGCAAGAAGACGATTCTCGAAGCGCGAAGCGGCGCACAGGCGCCCGCTCAGGCGCCGGCGCAGCAAGCCGCGACAGCGGACGGTGCCGAACAGGACGCCGGCAAGACTTCGATTCCGGCGCACACGATGGCGCTCACACGCGCCGCGCTGGCACGGGCTGCCCGCCTGTCGAGCAATACGCTGGGGCAGATCGAGCAGATCCACAATGCGGCGGCGCCGGAATTGGTGGACGCGGTCAAGCGTGGCGACGTCTCGATCAATGCGGCAGCGGCGGTGTCGACTTTGCCGGCAGCAGCGCAGGTGGCGGCGGTGGTTGCTGGCAAGCAGGAGTTGCGCGAATTGGCGCGTCAGGTACGCGAGGCGCGTCCGGTCAAACCGCGCAAGAAGAAAGACGAAGAGATCGTTGAAGACGACGATGACGGTACCCCGCCGTGGGACACCAGCGCCGATCCGTCCGACGAACTGGCGCGTCTTTCGAGAGAGCTCAAGGCCATGACCGCCGAGCGCGACGCGCTCAAGAAGAAGGTGGCCCATCTCACGATCGCGCTGGCGGAGGCGCGAGCAGGCAAGTAAGCACGAGACGCTTTCGAACCGGTCACGGCGCGCGATCCTGCTGCGCGCCGTGAATTCCGTCTGCGGCCCGTCTGAGGCCATTCATGCGGCGACGGCCCGCGTTATGCTGCGCGTCCCCCCAGATACAACTCCCGCACCTGCTCATCTTCCAGCAGCGCGTTCGCGGCTCCCGTCAGCGCAACTGTGCCCATCGAAAGCACATAAGCGCGGTCCGAGATGCGCAGCGCTTCCATTGCGTTTTGCTCCACCATCAGAATCGTCACCTTCTCCTGGTCGCGCACGCGCACGATAGCGTCGAAAACTTCGTGCAACACCTTCGGCGACAGGCCCGCAGACGGTTCGTCGAGCAGGAGCAGGCGCGGACGAGGCATCAAGGCTCGCGCGAGCGCCAAAATTTGCCGCTCCCCGCCAGACATCGACGCCGCCGGGGCATCGCGCTTGCGATCGAGCACCGGATAAAGCGCACACAGTTCGTCGATACGCTGAGCACATTCGTGCTTGCCGAGATAGTGCCCCCCGACCTGCAGGTTTTCGCGAATCGTAAGCGTGCCGAAGACGTTGTCTGTCTGAGGCACGAACCCGACACCACACTGACGGATCTTCCGATGCACGGGAACCTGCGACACATCCGCGCCCGCCAGCACAACCTGTCCTTCGCGCGGCAGCAGAAACCCTGCAATCGTCTTGAGCAGTGTCGATTTGCCACAACCGTTCGGGCCAAGCAGGGTGACGATTTCGCACGACTCGGCGTGCAGCGTCATTCCTTTGAGAATGTCGACTTCGGCGGTGTATCCCGCCACGACGTTGTCGATGTGAATCATGCAGACTCCGTTTCCCTGATGCGTGCGTTCGGTGTTGCCGTACTGGCGCCACCGCCGAGATAGGCCTGTAGCACCCTTTCGTTGGACGAAAGGTCGTCCGGGTGACAACTCGCGACAATGTGTCCCCGGTCGAGTACGATGCAGCGCGTGCACAACTCCCGGATGAAGTGCATGTCGTGCTCGACTACCACAAGCGTCATTCCCTTGGCGTTCAGGCGCTTGAGCGCCATCACGATGTCGCGTCGCAGATTAGGATGTACGCCTGCGGTCGGCTCATCGAGCATCACCATGCGGGGTGCGCCCATCAGCGCACAAACGATACCCAGCAACTTCTTCTGCCCGCCCGATAGCGCGCTTGCTGGCAGATCGCGCACGGGCGTGAGCAATAGTTCGTCGAGCAGCATGCCCGCCTTGGCGCGGGCTGCGGCCTCGGCTTCTCGCGCCGCGCGCGTGCCGAGTAGCGTGGCGAACACGCCGTGATGCGCCGTGGCGGCAGCCATTGCCACTTCCAGCACCGACATTCGGGCGGGCATTGACGGGAGCTGGAACGTGCGCGCGACGCCTTGCGCCACGATGCGGTCCGCTCGCAAGGTGTCGATACGATGGGCGTCGAGCGCGATGGTCCCCGCATCGAGACTTTCGAAGCCGGTGATCGTGTTCAGCAGCGTGCTTTTGCCCGAGCCGTTCGGCCCGAGCAGGCCGACAATCTCACCGGGCATCACGTCGAAAGTTACGTCCTGAAGCACCTTGTTGCCACCGAACGCCTTGGCGACAGAGCGAACTTCGAGCAAGGGTTTGTTGGGGATGGTCATGACAGCTTCCTCAGTTTTTCAGGAACAAGGCCCTCGCTGCGCCACATCAGGCAGGCAAGCAGAATGAGGCCGATCACGCCCAGACGCAGCGCACCGGCGCTGTCCGAACTGAAATGCAGATAGTCCTTGGCGAACGGCACCAGGGTGTAGGCGCCTTGCACGACGGCCGTGCCGACGAGTACCCCCCAAACGTTGCCGATGCCGCCGATCATGAGGATCGTCCACAGTGCGAACGTCTCTGAGGACAGGAGGTAATCGGGCCCAGTGAAACTCATGTAATGCGCGTACAGGGAACCGGCCACTGCGGTGACGGCGGCGCTTGTCATGACGGCCCGCGATTTAAGTGAGCGCAGGTCATAGCCAAAGCATGCAGCGAGCTTCGGCTCTTCACGCATGACCCGCAAGGCGCGGCCGAAACGTCCGTCTGCCAGCCGCCGGGTCAGCAGCGTGAAGGCCAGCATGACGCCGAGAACGAGCGCGAGAAACGCCAGCGAATCGTAGGGACGGGGGAGGGTATCGAAGAGCATCGGGATCGGACTGATGCCGTTCGCGCCACCGGTGAGCCATCCCTCGTTCGTGGCGATCGTGCGCAGGATCTCTGCGATAGCCAGCGTGGCAATGCCCCAGTAATCGGCACCGAGTTGGCGCCCGAGACGGGCGATGCCGGCGCCGAGAGCAACGGCGAGCAGTACACCGATGGCCATGCCGGTGAGCGGCGAGCCACCCGCTTGCATAGTGATGGCCGTGGCGTACGCGCCCAGCCCGGCAAACGCAATGTGCCCGAAATTGAGCAGCCCGGCATACCCCGCCTGGAGGTTCAGGCCAAGAGCCATGATGCCGTAGATGCCCGCGACCGTGAGGGTGGCGACAATGAATTCAAACACGGCGCACCTCGCGATCGAACAACCCGTACGGCTTGAAGAGAAGCGCCAGCAACAGGATCAGGAATGCCCCGGCGTTGATGTAGCCGACCGGCAAGAACGCAACGGCTTGCCCAAGCAACGGCCCGAAATTCAGGTTCGTGACCAGCGTTTCCGTGAGCGCGATCAGTACCGCGCCGGCCACAGCGCCGAGCGGATTACCCAGCCCGCCGAGAATCGCGGCCGCGAACACCGGCAGCAGCATGTCGTTGCCGAGTTGCACATGCGCCCCCGCGGACAACGCGAGCAGTCCGCCGCCCAGTCCGGCGACGGCCCCCGACGCGAACGTGACGCCGCGAGTGATCCACTCGGCGTTCAGGCCCGAGGCGGCCGCCAGTGCCGGGTTGGTGGCGAGCGCACGCATGGCCCGCCCGGCGCGGGTGTAGAAGAGCACCAGCGCGAACACCACGAGCAGGGCAATCGTCGTCGAGACCGAATAGAGCTGCACGTGCGTGATGCGCGCGTCGCCGAGTACTGTCGGCGGTGTCAGCGGCAGGTTGAACATCTTCGGAAACGAACCGGCAAAACCCTGGCAGCAGGCAATGATCAGCATCGATACGGCGAGCGATCCGATCATGGCGATGGCCGGTCCGCCGCGCAGGAGCTGACGGAATACCAGCCGGTGCATGATCAGCGTGAAGGCGCCCGTTGCCAGCGCGGCGATGGCCAGCGCTGCGACAAGCGGCACGTTCAGCGCGAACATGGCGTAGGTAACGTAGGCGCCGGCCATGGCGTATTGCACATGGGCGATGTTGGGAAACTTGACGAGTCCGTAGACCATGGACAGCCCGAGGGCGACCAAAGCCAGGTCGGACGCGCGTAAAAGCGTATCAACGAATAGTTGGAGCATGAAGGTCATCCGGGGTGGAGCGCGGGCACAGCGAGGGGCCCGCGGAGGTACGGCAGCCGTTCGGCGCATCGGCAACACCGGGCAGAGGTGGTGCCGATGCGCGCCAAAGCACGGCGACGCTTAGCGCGGCACCACCTTGCCGTCGTACTTGAGCTTCGCGTAAGGCGGGTCGATGCGCTGACGGTCCGCGTCAAACGTGATCGGGCCCGTTACCCCGGCGAAATTCCTGCCCACCTCCTTGAGTGCGGTCTGCACGGCGGCCGGCTGCGTCGACTTCGCCTTGTTGATGGCGGCGGCGGTTAGCAACACGGCGTCATAGGCATAACCGGTGTACGACGTCTTCGGTGCCTGACCGTACTTGGCCTGGAAGGCGTCGACATAGGCCTTGCCGTTCGCCCCCTGTACCGATCCGACTTCCATGCCGAGTTGACCGTTGGCAATGTTCGCCGGGGTGTCGGAAAGGCTCATCGAGAGCAAGATCGCGTACCAGGGCTTTTGACGGAGCCCGAGTTCGAAGGCCTCGCGATTGAGCACGGCCGATTCCTGACCGTAGGCGGTATAGATGTACGCGTCGGGATTGCTGCGCGACGCTTGTTGAAGCTCGCGGCGATACGTGGACTGGCCTGCGGTGTAAAGCAATTCCGTGGCGACCTTGCCCCCGAGTTTCTCGAATTCCTCGCGGAAACCGTGTGCGACTCCCTGACCGTAAGCGTTGTTCGGCGCGATCAGGGCGACATTGCGGTAGCCAAGTGCCCAGGCGTCGGCGGCAGAGAACTTGTTGCCGAGGTTCTCCAGGCCGATGAGATTGAACGACGTGGCGCCCAGATCCTTCACTTTCACGCTCGTGCTGGCAATGTTGATATGCGTGACGCCTTCCTTCACGAGGTACTGCGCCATCGGCAGCGTGATGCCCGAGGAGTATTCACCGATCACGACCGGCACCTTGTCGACGGTGGCCAGCTTGCGTGCCGCGTTAAGCGCGGTCGTTGCATTGCCGCCGGAGTCTTCGACAATGACGTCGAACTTCTTCCCCATTACGCCGCCTTGCGCGTTCACCTTCTCGACAGCGAGCGCGACGGCGCGGCGTACATCTTCTCCCACGGTGGCGTTCGCACCCGTCAGCGAAAGGACTGCCCCCATATGCACAGTGTCGTCGGCCGCATATGCCAACGCACTCGCCGTAAGGGCCATGGCGGCCGGTACGATCCACTTGCGAAGTTTGAATGACATTGATTTCCCCCGAAAAAAGTCAGTTGAGCCTGCAAAAAAAGCGCTTGACCAATGACCATGCGTCCACAGTGCTGGCGGCGCTCAGATGAGTGCCGCGCATCGGCCGTCGCCGGTGCGCACGCGGTCTCCCCTGATGAAACGAATCCGGATATACGTGAAATAGACGTATTTGGATCCAAAATAATATATTGGATCCAATGCTAGATGATTGGATCCAGAATCGCAATATGGGTAAAAAATATGCTCTAATCGCGCCATGCGAACCCCCGGACCCCAAGCTCTACATCAGGCCATCCGCGACACGCTTCGAGACGAGATCTTGAGTGGCGTGCTTCCGGGTGGATATCAATTGCGCCAGGAAGCCCTGGCCGATCGGTTCAAGGCGAGCCGAGTGCCAGTGCGCGAGGCGCTGCGGCAGCTAGAGGCGGAGGGACTGGTCACGCACCATCTGAACCGCGGTGCGACTGTGGCGAGCATGAATCTCGAGCAGTTGTGCGAGTTGCTCGACATTCGTGTCGCGCTGGAATGCCACGCTGCCAAGTTGGCGGTGCCGAACATGGCGGAACGCGACTTTCAGGTCATGGAGCAGATTCTGGCCGAGTACTCGGCGTCGGAAATCGTCTCGGAATGGGCCGAATACAACCGGCGATTCCACCTGGCACTCTCTGCGCCGGCCAACAACCGGCGTTTGCGAATGCTCATCGAAGAGTATTGCCTGAATACCGATCGATATTCGCATTTGGCCATGTCACAGGCTACCGGCAAAGAGAAGCCACAGCACGACCATTACGAGATTCTTGCGGCATGCCGTCGCCGCGACGTGACGACGGTGGTGTCGCTGCTCGAGGGGCATATTCTGACGACACGCAACGAAATCAAGGCCATGGCGCGCGAGGATGTCAGCTTCCTTTCGCGCGCCGCTCTCTGAGCCTCGTCTCCATTGCGGAGCGCAACACCATGAGTCGCATGTATTTGTGAATTGACGGCACGAATCTTGTGCGTCTGTGGGACTTTTTGGGCGGGTGTGAATCCGACACACTGTGGTGTTTAGTCGAGCCGTTCAACCAAGGTTGATTTTTATGGCGCGACGTTTTCGACAGGAGTTGTATTCATGAGTCTTCCCGCTTTCGGCCTCGGTACGTTCCGCCTCAAGGGCCAAACCGTATTCGATACCGTTACTAATGCGCTGGAACTGGGTTACCGCGCTATCGACACTGCGCAGATTTACGAGAACGAGGCCGACATTGGCCGTGCGCTCGCGGCATCGAACGTCAAGCGTGACGATCTGTACCTGACGACCAAGATCTGGGTCGACAACTTCTCCCGCGACAAGCTGATTCCGAGTCTGAAGGACAGCTTGTCGAAGCTGGGGACCGACCGCGTCGATCTCACGTTGATTCACTGGCCGTCGCCGGCCAATGCCGTGTCGATGGAGGAGTATCTCGGGGCATTGCGCGAGGCACGTGAGCAGGGGCTGACGCGTGCCATCGGCGTCTCCAACTTCACTATTGCGCTGCTTCAACGGGCCATCGGCATTGTTGGGCCGGGCGAACTGGCGACCAACCAGATCGAGCTGAGTCCGTATCTGCAAAACCGCAAGCTGGCGGAATTTGCCCGCTCGCAGGGCGTGCCCGTCACGTCGTACATGACGCTGGCGTACGGTAAGGTGCTGAACGATCCGGTGCTGGAAAAAATTGCCGCCCGGCATGGCGCGACCACGGCGCAAGTCGCGCTGGCATGGGCGATGCAACAGGGCTATGCGGTGATCCCGTCGTCGACCCGGCGCGAGAATCTGGCCAGCAACATGAAGGCGCGCGATTTACGTTTGAGCGACGAAGACATGGCGCAGATTGCTGCGCTCGACCGTAACGAGCGTCAGGCCAACCCGGCGTCGCTTGCGCCGGCCTGGGACTGAAATATGCCGTAACAGGCGGGGGGCGGGGGTGTTCCCGCCCCGGGGCAAAATCATGGTGTGCGCGCGTCGAATCAAGTGCTATCTTGACCGACATCATGTCCGGTGAGGTGAACATCATGGCTACCAGCCCCGTCAACCCTGCGTCGGTTTCGCGAGCCTCTCCGTCGAAAGTTGCCACTGTGATTCGCGTCACGAGCGGCAACTTCATGGAGATGTTCGACTTCTTCCTGTTTGGCTTTTACGCCACCTATATTTCCGCGACGTTCTTCCCGTCGGGCGACGAATTTGCGTCGCTGATGCTCACCTTCATGACCTTCGGTGCGGGCTTCCTGATGCGGCCATTGGGCGCCATCATTCTGGGCGCGTACGTTGACCGGATCGGACGGCGTCGCGGGTTGATCGTCACCTTGTCCATCATGGCGATGGGCACCATTCTCATTGCGTTCGTTCCGGGGTTTGCGACCATCGGGTATCTGGCGCCGCTGCTCGTGCTTATTGGCCGATTGTTGCAAGGGTTCTCGGCGGGTGTCGAACTGGGCGGGGTGTCCGTCTATCTGTCGGAGATGGCGACGCCGGGTCACAAGGGCTTCTATGTGAGCTGGCAGTCGGCGAGCCAGCAGGTGGCCATTATCGTGGCGGCGCTGCTGGGATACCTGCTTAACAAATGGCTGACCCCGGGGCAAGTGGCCGATTGGGGTTGGCGCGTGCCGTTCTTCATCGGTTGCATGATCGTGCCGGTGCTGTTCGTCATCCGGCGTTCGTTGCAGGAAACCGAGGTGTTTCTGGCGCGCAAGCATCGACCGAGCACGGGAGAGATTTTCCGTTCGATCGTACAGAACTGGGGGCTGGTTGTGGCCGGCACCATGCTGGTGGCAATGACCACCGTGTCGTTCTACCTCATCACCGTCTATACGCCGACGTTCGGCAAGTCGGTACTCAAGCTGTCGACGACCGATGCACTGGTCGTCACCTTTTGTGTCGGCGTGTCCAACTTTCTCTGGCTGCCGGTGATGGGGGCTTTGTCCGATCGCATTGGACGGCGTCCCTTGTTGATCGTTTTTACCGTGCTGACCATTCTGACCGCCTATCCCACGCTGGCATGGCTCGTGGTCGAGCCGACATTTGGCAAGATGCTGATCGTCGAGCTGTGGTTGTCTTTCCTCTACGCGAGCTACAACGGCGCCATGGTGGTGGCGTTGACCGAGATCATGCCGGTGGAGGTGCGCACGGCGGGCTTCTCGCTCGCATACAGTCTGGCGACGGCGCTTTTCGGCGGGTTTACGCCGGCGGTGGCGACAGCGCTGATCGGCATGACGGGCAACAAGGCGGCGCCGGGCTGGTGGATGACCTTCGCGGCGGTGTGCGGCTTGATTGCGACGCTTGTGCTGTATCGCAAGCGCAGCGCACCCAACGCAGCGATGGCGTGACGACGTGAGATGGATGGGCCTGGCGATCGGCCGAGAAGACCGACAGCCGGGTGTGGCGAGGGGCATGGCGGCAGCGGGGGGCTGTGCGAGAATAGCGCATTGCCGATAGCGGCCAATTGCGCTGTGTGGGGCGAGTCCGGAACGGGCACGCAACGCGCGGCGGCTTTTCGTCAACGTTTCATGAATCGAGATTTACCCGCGACCGACGAGACCTACATGGGCCTGGCGCTCCAGCAGGCTCGCGCCGCGATGGCGCAGGGAGAGGTGCCGGTCGGTGCCGTGGTCGTTTGCGACGGACAGGTGGTTGCCGTCGGGCACAACTGCCCGGTGGGCGGCCACGATCCGTCTGCGCATGCCGAAATGCAGGCGCTGCGCGCTGCGGCGCAGGCATTGGGCAACTATCGTCTGCCCGAGTGCGAGCTGTATGTCACGCTCGAGCCGTGTGTCATGTGTGCGGGGGCCATCATGCATGCCCGAATCCGGCGGGTGGTGTATGGCGCGATGGACCCCAAGACCGGGGCTTGCGGCAGCGTGGTCGACTTGTTTGCGGAACCGCGCCTCAACCATCATGCCGAAGTCATCGGCGGTGTCATGCGCGACGAGTGCGTTGGCATTCTCCAGACCTTCTTCAGTGAACGGCGTGCCGCAGCGAAGGCACGGCGCTTGTCGGCGGCGGCCGAGGCGACTGAAGAACCTCCCACCCAAACACCGGGATCTACCAATTGACGCCGACCAAGCATCTCGAACTGATTGCCCCGTCGGGCTATGCGCCCGACGCCGACGTTGCCGCGCGTGGTATCGAATCGTTGGAGCAGCTTGGCTACCGTGTTGGCAATCGTGAAGCGCTGGAGCGCCGTTACTTGCGCTTCGCGGGCACCGATGCCGAGCGTGTGGCCGAGATCAATCGACTGGCGCAGCGAGATCATCGCGTGCCCGATGTCGTGCTCGCCGTACGCGGCGGCTATGGCGCCGTTCATCTGCTCGAGCACCTCGACTACGAGGGGCTGCATCGCCGGTTATCCGGCGCGCCGGTGGCCATGATCGGTCACAGCGACTTCACGGCGGTGCAACTGGCGCTGTTGGCGCAGGCGCATCTCACAACGTTTGCCGGGCCGATGCTGCTGGCCGACTTCGGTGCGGAGACATTGAGCGAGTTCACCGTCACGCAATTCCAGTCCGTGTTGCACTCGCCCAGTCACGTTGCACAGTGGCAGGGTGATGGCGCGAGTGGCGACATCGATGTCTCGGGCACCCTTTGGGGCGGGAATCTGGCGATGGTATGCAGCCTGATCGGCACGCGGTACTTGCCGCAGATCGAGGGGGGCGTGCTGTTCGTCGAGGACGTGAACGAGCCGCCTTACCGGGTTGAGCGAATGCTGTATCAACTGCATCAGTCCGGCATTCTGGCCCGGCAGCGGGCGTTGGTGCTGGGTGACTTCTCGCAGTACCGGGTGACGGACTACGACAACGGGTACGACATGCCGGCAATGATCGAGAGCGTGCGCAAGGTCATCGGGATTCCGATCGTGACCGACATGCCGTTCGGCCATTGCCCCGACAAGTTGACGGTTCCTGTCGGGGGTCAGGCCAGATTGCAGACGTCTGGCGCAGAGGTCACGCTGACGCTTACGGGATATCCCTATATGGCCGCCTGACTTCGGACAGGTGGGGGCGGGAAAGGAAAAAGGGCGCTCAACAAAAGCACGCCGGGTCGATTCGACGGCCCGGCGTGCTTTTTTCTTGGTTTGCCGGTTCAGTGTCGATTGCGCGAGGTTTTGCCTATTTGGCGGGAATTTCGGCGAAATTGACGTTCAGAGATGCGGGGGTTTTAGGGCTTGGGTGGGCATGTTGGGGCGGGGGCGCAGGGGATGACGGTGTGACGGTGGCGGGGTGACTATACGTCTAGGCACAGCCTGAATATCTGAGTATGGCTATGTTTCCGCGGAGTGGATTTGGCTACACTTCTTCGATCGTTTCGCCATCAGAAGGATGCCAAGACATCATGGCCAGCAACATCGCAAGCTCCCAGGATTACCCCCGCGACCTGATCGGTTACGGCCGTCACGTACCGTTTGCCGACTGGCCGGGGCGAGCGCGGATCGCTGTCCAGTTCGTTCTGAACTATGAAGAGGGTGGCGAGAACTGTGTTTTGCATGGCGATCGGGCGTCAGAGCAGTTTCTGTCCGAGATCATTGGCGCAGCGGCTTACGAAGCGCGTCACATGAGCATGGAGTCCATCTACGAATACGGGTCGCGTTCGGGCGTGTGGCGCATCTTGCGTGAATTCGAGCGTCGCGGGTTGCCGCTGACTGTCTTTGGCGTGGCCATGGCCATGCAGCGTCATCCGGAAATCACGGCGGCGTTTCAGGAGCTGGGGCACGAGATTGCGTGCCATGGCTGGCGTTGGATTCACTACCAGAACATCGATGAGGCGACCGAGCGTGAGCACATGCGCATCGCCATCGATATCTTCAAGGAAATGACGGGGAGCGCGCCGCTTGGCTGGTATACGGGGCGAGATAGTCCTAATACGCGGCGTCTGGTGGTTGAGCAGGGCGGCTTTGTGTACGACTCCGACAACTATGGCGACGACCTGCCGTTCTGGACGCAAGTGCAGACCAGCGGCGGGGAGGTCAAGCCGCATCTCGTGGTGCCGTACACGCTGGATTCCAACGACATGCGCTTTGCCGCGCCGCAGGGATTCAACACGGCGGACCACTTCTTCCACTACCTGCGCGACGCATTCGACGTGCTTTACGCTGAGGGTGACGAGGCGCCGAAGATGTTATCGATCGGTATGCATTGCCGGTTGCTGGGCCGTCCGGGGCGCTTTGCCGCGTTGCAGCGATTCCTCGATCACATTGAAAAGCACGATCGCGTGTGGGTCTGCCGTCGCATTGACGTGGCGCGTCATTGGCAAGAGCGTCATCCGTTCGTGGCGGCGTGAGTCACAGATGGTGAGTAAGGCGGCTGGGCCCGAAGGGGCGCAGTCTGCCGGTATCGAAATTGAGTCCGACAGGCGTCATCGGGCTGTGCGACCAGCGCGGCGGGACGCCACCATTGTTCTTCAGGAGAGCGGTAAATGAACGCCCCGTTGCCTATGACCCAACGTACTGTTGCCGAGCTGTCGGCGTTGCCGCGTGCCGAGTTCGTTGCCGCGCTCGACGGCATTTTCGAGCATTCCCCGTGGGTGGCTGAAGCGGCTTGGGAAGACCGGCCGTTTGCCACCGTCAATGCGTTGCACGACGCCATGTGCCAAGCGGTGATCGATGCTGGCGAAGGAGCGCAGCTCGATCTCATTCGTGCTCACCCGGAGTTGGCGGGTAAGGCGGCTGTGCGTGGCGAGTTGACGGCCGAGTCCACCCGCGAGCAGGCGGGGGCGGGGCTAGACCAGTGCAGTGCGGAAGAATTTGCGCGTCTGACCGAACTCAATGACGCGTACAAGGCCAAGTTTGGCTTCCCGTACATTTTGGCCGTGCGAGGCCATACACGCAGCAGCATCATCGAGAACTTCGCCGGGCGCCTTGAGAACAGCCGTGCGGACGAGATCGAAGCGTGCCTGCGACAGATCTTCCGTATCGCGGGATTCCGTCTGGAAGATCTGGTGCGCGACTAAAGCGCGGAGATGGATAAGGCGGGTGGATAGACATTCGCCAAAGCGTTTTCCCCAGTTTTCGTATTCACTCGTTTCCGCTTTTACCGAATCATCAGGAGTTGGCATGGCCCTCGCCCCGCAAGATCCGAATGCACCGGAATTCGTGCGCCGTTACGTCAATCTGGCCGATCCGCGCCTGGGTGCGCAGGCACTCGAGGCCAGCGACGAATTCTTCGCGGCCAAAGAGCGCATGCTCAATCCCGAGCCGGCCGTCTTCATTCCCGGCAAATACGACGAGAACGGCAAGTGGATGGATGGCTGGGAAACGCGTCGCAAGCGCGTGAACGGCTACGACTGGTGCGTGGTCAAGCTCGCGCGGGCGGGCGTGTTGTTCGGTGTCGATCTGGACACCAGCCACTTCACCGGCAACTTCCCGCCGGCGGCGTCGCTCGAGGGGTGCTACAGCCCGGACGGTGCACCGGGCCAGAGCGCCGAGTGGTTCGAACTGCTCGCCTCGACCACGCTGCAAGGCAACTCGCATCACTACCATGCCATCGCTATCCAGCGTCCGGTCACGCACGTGCGCGTGAACCTGTACCCCGACGGCGGTCTGGCGCGCTTGCGTCTGTATGGCTTGCCGCAGAGCGATTGGGCGGGGCGTTCGCGCGACGAGCTGATCGACCTGATCGCGATGGAGAATGGTGGCTACATCGTAGCGGCGAACAACCAGCATTTCGGGTTGGCGTCGAACCTGTTGATGCCGGGCCGTGGCGTGAACATGGGCGATGGGTGGGAGACGCGGCGGCGTCGAGAGCCCGGCAACGACTGGGCGATCATTGCGTTGGCACAGCCGGGCGAGATTGCCAAAATCGAAGTCGACACGGCGCACTTCAAGG
This sequence comes from Pandoraea apista, assembly GCF_001465595.2. NCBI lineage: Bacteria > Pseudomonadati > Pseudomonadota > Betaproteobacteria > Burkholderiales > Burkholderiaceae > Pandoraea > Pandoraea apista. Next base: position 2,708,439 of record NZ_CP013481.2, read on the forward strand.
GCAACTTCCCCGATCGTTGCTCCATCCAGGCGGCATACGTGACGGGGGGCACCGAGCAGTCATTGATTACGCAGTCCATGTTCTGGCCGGTGTTGTTGCCCGAGCAGAAACTGGCGATGGACAAACAGTTCTTCTTTGAAGAGCCGGTGCAGAAGCTGGGGGCCATCACGCACATCCGCTTCAACATCATTCCGGACGGCGGCGTATCGCGCCTGCGTCTGTGGGGCCGTCTGAGCGAGAAGAAGGCGTAAGCGACGTCAGCAAAAAGAAGACCTCTCGCCTCCGGACGAAAGCAAAGGGTGCGAGAGGCTGCAACGAGCAGGGACAAAAAGGAGCGTGACATGGCGGGTCTGGCGTTGAAGATAGAGCGATTGACGCGGGAGGCGTTTGCGCCGTTTGGCGACGTGATCGAGTTGTCGGGGGCGAAGCATTTCGCGATCAATGGCGGGACGACCGAGCGCTTTCACGATCTGGCGACGGTGGATCTGGGTCCGGAGGGTGGACGAACGTTAGTGAACGTATTCCGTGGGCAGCCGAGGCAGTTGCCGTATGAGGTGAAGATGTTGGAGCGTCACCCGTTGGGCAGTCAGGCGTTCATTCCGTTGAAGACGACGCCGTATCTGGTGGTGGTGGCGCCGGCGGGCGAGTTGGATGTGAGTCAGATGAGGGCGTTCGTCTCGGAGGGTTGGCAGGGCGTGAACTACGCGCGAGGCGTATGGCATCACCCATTACTGGCGTTGCATGAGGTGAGTGACTTCGTGGTGGTGGATCGGGGGGGCGAGGGTCACAACTGTGACGAGCAGGATTTGCCGGGGGTGTATGTGTTGACGCAGGCGGCGTTGGAGGCAGCGCGGGCGGCGCAGAAAGCGGCATAAGAAGAGAGTGAAAAAGAAGCAGGACAGCGAAAACGCCGGGGAAACCCGGCGTTTTGCGTTTGGGGGGGAGGAAAAGAGCCGAAGCGAGCGGTGTAAAGGCGAGAAGTGGGCAAGAAGGGGGAGAAGGAAGGGGAAAGAGACGGACCGGGGCCCCTTTCTGCAGCGAGTTGGGTTTATGTCTGAGAGGCGGAAAGGGGCCCCGGTCCGTCTGGAGGGCGGTGTGGAGGACGGTATAGGAGGGACGGCGCCAAAAACAGACCAAACATAAAAAAACCTGACCCAGCGCTAACTCCTATACTGAAAATCACCGGCGTGGTGCGGGCGGAGGAGGTGCGCACTGAAAACGTGCGGAAAGGGTGAAAAAAAGCTCGGGCATGGATATTGCTCGATCTCGACACAGCAATCTGCGGAGAAGCGTATGGTCGAGAGCTATAACGAGATGGCGAGCATCACGGGTGCGGTACGGTCGCATTACCGTCGGTTTGACGATTGGTTGCGGTGTCAGCCGGAAGATGTTCTGCACCATAAGCGGGCCGAGGCGGATCTGGTGTTCCGACGGGTCGGGATTACGTTTGCTGTGTATGGCAATGAGGCGGGCACCGAGCGTCTGATTCCCTTCGATCTGATTCCAAGAATCATCCCGGCGCACGAGTGGCAGACCTTGCAGACAGGTTTGCGTCAGCGGGTCGAGGCGTTGAACCGGTTCATCCATGACGTTTATCACGAGCAGGACATCTTGCGTGCGGGTGTCATCCCGGCGGATCAGGTGTTGAAGAATGCGCAGTATCGGCCGGAGATGCAGGGGGTGGATGTACCGGGCGACATTTACGCGCATATTGCCGGTGTGGACGTAGTGCGAGCGGGGACCGGCGATGACGGCGTGTTCTACGTGCTGGAGGACAACCTGAGAGTGCCCTCCGGCGTGTCGTACATGCTCGAGAACCGCAAGATGATGATGCGATTGTTCCCCGAGTTGTTTGCGAGAAATCGAATCGCGCCGGTCGAGCACTATCCCGACTTGTTGCTGGACAGCTTGCGTGCTGTAGCGCCAATGGGGATAGATGATCCCACCGTCGTTGTCATGACGCCGGGCATCTACAACTCCGCGTACTTCGAGCACGCCTTCCTCGCGCAGCAGATGGGGATTGAACTGGTCGAAGGACAGGATCTGTTCGTTGAAGACAACCTCGTCTACATGCGAACCACCAACGGTCCCAAGCGAGTCGACGTCATCTACCGAAGAATCGACGACGACTTCCTTGATCCGCTGGCATTCCGCGCCGACTCCACGTTGGGCGTGCCGGGATTGCTGAGCGTCTACCGGGCCGGTCGCGTTACGTTGGCCAATGCCATCGGCACGGGCGTTGCCGACGACAAGTCCATCTATCCGTTCGTGCCCGACATGATCGAGTTCTACCTCGGTGAGAAGCCCATCCTGAACAACGTGCCGACCTACCAGTGCCGTCGACCGGACGACCTTGCCTACACCCTCGATAACCTTGGCGAACTCGTCGTTAAAGAAGTTCACGGGGCGGGGGGGTACGGCATGCTCGTTGGCCCGGCATCCACCAAAGCCGAGATCGAAGCCTTCCGCCAACGGCTCATTGCCAAGCCCGACGGTTACATCGCGCAACCCACGCTCGCCTTGTCTGCGTGTCCAACCTTCGTCGAGGCGGGCGTTGCGCCAAGACACATCGACCTGAGGCCGTTCGTGCTGTCCTCCGGCAAAGGCGTGACCATGGTGCCGGGCGGGCTCACACGCGTGGCGCTGACCGAAGGGTCGCTGGTCGTCAACTCCTCGCAGGGTGGGGGGACGAAAGACACCTGGGTACTCGAAAAATAGCCCAAGTCAGCCGGATACGACAAACCTCATAGCGAGAAGAGATCATGCTTAGCCGTACCGCCGATCACCTGTTCTGGATGGCTCGCTACATGGAGCGGGCCGAAAACACCGCCCGCCTGCTCGACGTCAACTTGCAGAACCTGCTGCTGCCCCAAGGGGCCATCGATGACGAAGAAGATGCCGACGCCGCCCGCGCGCATATGGGGGGCTTCGACGACGAGGGGGGCTGGCGCGCCACCTTGCGCATCTCCGAACTCGAACCCGCGTTCAATCGCAAACATGCGCGGGCCACGCGCGCCAACGTGCTCGACTTCGTTGTGCGTGACCGCGACAACCCTTCCAGCATCGCCTGCTGCCTCGCGGCCGCCCGAGAAAACGCGCGCGCCGTGCGCGGCACCCTCACCACCGAACTCTGGGAAACCGTCAACAGCACCTGGCTTGAATTTCCGCGCATGATCGACCTGCTCGAACGCGATCCGGCACACCTGTTCGAATGGGTCAAAGTGCGCTCCCACCTCTCGCGCGGTGTGAGCTTCGGCACCTTGTTTCAGGACGACGCCTTCTACTTCACGCGTCTCGGCCTCTTCCTCGAACGGGCAGACAACACCGCCCGTATCCTCGACGTGCGCTTCCACGAAGCCGTGCGCACCGAGCGGGCCGACGCCTCGCATCCCACCGACTTTTACTACTGGTCCGCCGTACTGAGAAGCGTGTCCGGCTTCGAGATCTACCGCAAGGTCTATCGCGACGTCATCACCCCCGAGCGCGTCGTCGAACTGCTCATGCTCAATGCTCACATGCCACGCTCACTGCTCGCCTCGCTCACAGGCGTATGCGAAAATCTCGCTACACTGTCCAACGCCCAGTCCGGCGATGTCGAACGGTACGCGGGCAAACTTCAGTCCGAACTCAAATACACCGACATCCAGCAGATACAACAGCAAGGGCTACACCCCGTCCTGACCGAGTTCCTCGAGCGAGTGTCCGTGCTCGGCAACAAAATCAGCCAGACATTCCTGATTCCGCTTGCCGCCTGATGCCATGCGCCTGATCATTCGCCACGAGACGACCTACCGCTACGACACGCCGGTGCGCTACACCATTCAGCAGCTTCGGCTTACGCCCGTGGGGTCCGAAGTACAGCGCATCGTGCATTGGCGGCTCAGTGCGCCCGGCAAACTTACCGCCGCGCGCGACGCCTTCGGCAACGACATGCACACGCTCGTGCTGCACCAGCCGCACAGTGAAATCCATCTGCTTGCCGAAGGAGAAGTCGAAACCACCCCCCTCGTCGACGGCAAGCTCGGGGAGACGAGCCATGCCGTACCAGTGTTATCCTTCGCCAGCCCGACACCGCTTACCGCGCGCAACGATGCCATCGATGCCCTCGCCGGCGATGCCGGGGTGACGACGCCGGGCGAACTGCTGGCGCTTGCGGCGACCATCTGCGAGCAAGTCGACTACGAATCCGGCATCACCGCCGTAACCAGCACCGCCGCGCAGGCACTGGCGCTGGGGCGTGGCGTGTGTCAGGATCATGCACACCTGATGCTCGCCGTTTGCCGGGCCCGAGGCGTGCCGGCGAGATACGTCAGCGGGTACATCGATCCTGGCGACGTACCGCATGCAGCCAGTCACGCATGGGTCGACGTATGGGTCGACGGGGCAGGGTGGGTCAGCATCGACGTGACCCATGCCTGCTTTGCCAGCGGTAACTACTGCCGGCTGGCCGTAGGCCGCGACTATGAGTCGGCGGCGCCGGTCAGAGGCATGCGCAGCGGTGGGGCGACCGAAGCGCTGCACGTATCGGTCAGTGTCGATACCGTGCCGCTCGATCAACAACAGTAGCTTTTCACGTGACGGGGTGGAGTACCCCGCACGGCAAGACAGGAATGACATGACGTACTGCGTGGCCATGAAGCTCGATGCCGGGCTCGTATTTCTCTCCGATACCCGGACCAATGCGGGTGTCGATCACGTCAGCACCTTTCGCAAGATGCTCGTGTTCGAGCGTCCGGGCGAGCGCGTGCTCGTGCTGCTCTCGGCCGGCAACCTCGCCCTCACGCAGGCGGTACGACAGCATCTCGTAGAAGCACGCGAGGCCGACGCCGACACCCTGTGGACCGCCAAATCCATGAGCGACGTTGCACGTGTTGTCGGACAGGCGATTCGTGACGTCTACGCACGCGACGCCAAAGCACTCGAAGCCTTCGGCGTCGACTTCAATTGCAGCTTCCTGCTCGGTGGTCAGATTGCCGGCGCGCCGAGCCGTCTGTTTCAACTGTATTCGGCAGGTAACTTCATCGAAGCGTCGTCCGTCAACCCGTATTTCCAGATCGGCGAATCCAAATACGGCAAGCCCATCATCGACCGGCTCGTTACGCCCGCTACATCGCTGGACGACGGCGCCAAGTGCGCCCTGATCTCCATGGATTCCACGCTGCGCTCCAACGTCTCGGTAGGGCTGCCGCTCGACCTGCTCGTGTATGAAGAAGACAGCCTGCGCGTAACGCGCTTTGCGTCGCTCGACGACGAGAACGTCTACTACAAAATGATTCACGACACCTGGGGCTCGCGTTTGCGTCAGGTGTTCGACGAACTGCCCGAGCCGCAATGGGCTGCCGTCGACGTTAGCGTGTCTGCACTGCCGCCACCGCGTGCAACACCGCCCGAGGGCGCACCGGGTGCCGATGAGGCATCAAGCGTTCAATCGCTGGCGCAAACCTTCTCGCTGAAGATGCCCGGCTGAGCCTTCAGGGTGCGGCCATAAAAAAACGGCGTGACCTTCAGGTCACGCCGTTTTGCGTAGTGCATCTCCCTCAGCAAGTCGTTGCCCGTGCCAGCAACGTGCCACTGCGGTGACTGCGCCAGTACAGCCAGGCACTGATGGCCAGCGTCAGCAATTCGGTAATCAGCAGCGTGTACCAGATCGCCGTGCCACCCAGCCACACGTTGAGCAACCAGAGAACGCCCAGCAGCAGCACCCAGCTTCGCAGCGTAGCGATAGCGGCCGACGGACCCGGTGCTTCCACCGCCGTCAGAAAACCCGCCACGATCAGATTGCCGGCCGCCGGCAGAAAGGCCAGCGCATACCAAAGTACCGCGTGCTCGAGAATCGACCAGGCATGAGCGCCCGCGGGCAGGAACAGGAATGTGAGCGGGCGGGCGAGCGTTGCCATCACGACAGCCACCAGCACCGAGAATCCCGTCACGGCGATCACGCCCAGGCGGAACGATTCACGCAGTGCGCTCAGATTGCGAGCGCCGCGATAGAAGCTGATCATCGGCTGCATGCTCTGCACGAGGGCCACCATCGTGACCGTCGCACCCAGCGTCATGTATTCCAGAATGGCGTACGCCGCCAGTCCGGTCTCGCCGAAGTTCGACAGAATCACGCGGTTGAAGGCGAATACCGTCACCGCCGGCGCGATCGCGCCAAGAAACTCCGAAGCACCGTTATACATGGCACGCCAGACATGGAGTTCGCCGCGTCCGAATGCCCGCCACGTCGGCACCACCTGCTTCGCGAGCAAGAAGTGATAGCCGAGCATTACGCTGCTGGTGACCAGCATCGACAAACCCGTAGCAAGCGACGCCCCGTACATGCCCATGCCGTTGACGGCGATGAACCAATAGTCCAGCGCCCCGTTGGCGAGCGCGCCCATGAACATCGCGAACAGACCAAAACGCGCCGCCGGTGCGCCTTCCACACGAAGGAACAATTCCAGCGCGTACAGACCGTTGGCGAACAGCACGAACCAGCCCCAGCCCGACAGATAGGCCACCACGTTTTGCGCAATGACGCCCTCGGCGCCGAGGGCGGTCGCGATTTCGTGACGGAAAATCAGCACCGCCGCGCTCATCGCGATACTGAAGACGAGTGTCACCCAAAGCACCTGCGAGAATGCGCGACGCGCTTCAGCTTGCCGTCCCTCGCCCAGCAAACGGGCAATGAGCGTAGCACCGCCGACGCCCGTCATCACACTGAATGCGTAAGGCACATACAGCAGCGGCACAACGAGGTTAAGTGCGGCGAGTGCCTGTTCGCCGACGTAACGTCCGATGAAAATCCCGTCGATCAACGTGTAGATCGTGTACACCCAGCCGGAAAGAATGGTCGGGATCGCGAGTGAAGTGAATTGCTTGAGCAGCGACGCCCCGGCGCCCTGCGTGGATTGGCAGAAATTGGAATGAGACATGGTCCCCCCGATGACACATCGCCGCGTCGTGTCGGGACGCAGCTCACCGTGGCTTGCACATCGAAACTTCGAGATGGGAGATCAACCGGGCGCGCGCAAGCGATGGCCCACCCGTCCCGCCCGACACATCACGCGCAGCATGGGCGCGCGAAAGACGTTGTCAGGCAGACAGATCGGACGGCGGAAACATGGCCTGGTGCAAATGCAGCCAGACGACGCCTTGCCGGGAAGCGGAGAAAAGCAGGAAATTCATGACTTTTTTGCGTGACGCGCCTGCCTTGAAAGGTATCGCGCCAGTGTTGAACGTCATGGGAAGGTTGAGCGATGCCGCCTTCGCAACAACGTTACATCCGGACTGCCGGGTGCGTAGTACAGACCTGCCCATCAGTGCCGAAGTTCCCAAGCGATTGTTTTTATTGTGAATATGCGGCGCCATCCCACGATAGGAACGGACGCTGGCGAAGGCCTGATGCCACGAAAAGCCGTGCCATGAAAAAAGGGGCGCCTAAGCGCCCCAACATGGGTCCAGCAAGAAAGTCGGTCGTCGCCGTTATTGTTGTGCGCCGCCGTTGAACCACGCGGCGATCTTCTGGCGTTCGTCGTCGGTCATCTGGGTCACATTGCCCAGCGGCATCGACTTGAGTGCTACGGCTTGTTGATAAATTCGTTGCGCGTTCTGCGAGATCTCGGCCGGCGTATCGAGCATCACGCCCGCCGGCGCGCTGCCCATCATCGTCGGTTTGGCCGAGTGGCAGGTGGCGCAGCGTTGCGTCACGATCGGTTGAATCTCCGAGAGTTTCACGGCCGGGGCCGCCGCTTCACCGTGGGCGCCTGCGGCGGGTGCCGGCGCGGGGCGCGGCGCGGCGAACACGGCAACGCCTGCAAGCAGTGCAGCGCCGGCTACGGGCAGTGCGTACAGATTCTTGCCCGAATGACGCAGCACGAAGAACTGACGGATCATTGCACCTGCCGCCATGATGACCGTGAGGATCACCCAGTTGTACGGATTGCTGTACGTGAACGCGTAGTGGTTGCTGATCATGATGAACACGACCGGCAGCGTGAAATACGTGTTGTGCACGGAACGCTGCTTGCCCAGCTTGCCCCAGATCGGGTTCGGCACTTCGCCCTTCGCCAGCGCATCGACGCTTTTGCGCTGTCCCGGAATGATCCAGAAGAACACGTTGGCCGACATTGACGTGGCCATCATGGCGCCCACGATCAGGTACGCTGCACGACCGGCGAAGATGTGCGTGGTGGCATACGTTGCGGCCACCACGAACAGCGCCACGGCGATACCCAGCACGCGCTCGTTCTTGCCCAGCATACGGCACAGGAAGTCATAGACGAACCAGCCGCCGATCAGGAACGCCACCGCAAGGCCCACGGCCTGGCCCGGTTGCAGATCCATCACGTTCTTGTCGATCAGATACGTTTGCGGTTGGAGCAGATACAACACGCAGAACAGGGCAAAGCCCGAGAGCCACGTCGTGTACGACTTCCACTTCGACCAGTGCAGGTCTTCCGGCATTTGCGGCGGCGAGTTCAGATACTTCTGGGCGTGGTAGAAACCGCCACCGTGAACTGACCACATCTCACCGAACACGCCTTTTTGCTTGTCCTCGGCAGCCTTGGGCGGCTTCAGACCGTTATCCAGCATCACGAAATAGAACGACTCGCCAATCCACGCAATGGCTGCGACCACATGCAGCCAGCGCAGCAACAGATTGACCCAGTCGGTAATAAACGCTTCCATCTTATGTTCTCCTCAACTGCCTGACGTTCACGCTCGCGTTTCAGCTGCCGCGATACGTGGAAAAGCTCCACGGCGATACCAGAAGGGGCACGTGGTAATGCTGGGAAGGCTCGGCGATGCCGAAGCGCAGCACAACGCGATCGACGAAGCGCGGCGAAGGAACGTCCACGCCTTGCGCGGCGAAATAGTCGCCTGCGTGGAACACCAGCTCGTATTCGCCCGCGACGAATTCTTCGCCTTCGAGCAGCGGCTTGTCGCAGCGGCCGTCGTCATTGGTCTGCACGTCGCGCAGCGAACGGCGCTCGCCGTCAACGCGCCACAACTCGACACGGATGCCTGCGCCAGGCTTGCCGTGCGATGTATCAAGTACGTGGGTAGTCAGTCGTCCCATGGTGTCTCCTGTGATGGATGGATGCATTGTAGGGAGATGGCGGCCCGGCAACGGGCGCAATACCAAAGATAAAAACGTGCACATACCATGTCACGCCAGACAAAATCATGACGGCCATCAATAGCGCGTGCCAGAGTGTCGAGCGTACGCCGCATGCGTCGGTTTTGGGTTTTTAGGGACCACTATTTGATTTCTTTATCCGGGCTATAACAAGTGGCGTATGAGGCGTTGCCGCGACGGAAGGCGCATCGCCCGGAAAGCCCAATGGCTACGTGCATTCTCGGGGAAAACCCGAGACGCATGATAAGCATTCATGCATACGTTCCATGAAAAAAACACTATAGCCCCCGGTGGTCTTGCCGCAAAAGGCGTCGACCTGCACCATTGAGCCACCCCAAAAATATCAATCAAACAGCCCCCCTGGGACGGAGACGCAATGAGTGTGACAACGAAAGCCGTGGATCCGGTCGACGAACGACTGCCGATCGGGAAATTGTTCATGCTGGGCCTGCAACACGTGCTGGTGATGTATGCGGGTGCGGTAGCAGTGCCGCTGATCATCGGCGGCGCGCTTGGCTTGCCCAAGGATCAGATTGCCTTTCTTATTTCCGCCGACCTGATGTGCTGCGGTATTGCCACCTTGCTGCAAAGCGTGGGTGTAGGCCGGTTCGGCATTCGCATGCCGGTCATCATGGCCGTGACCTTTGCGGCCGTGGGGCCGATGCTCGCGATCGGTACCAACCCGTCGCTGGGTCTTCCCGGTATTTTCGGAGCGACGATTGCCTCGGGCATCATCGGCACGCTCATTGCACCGGTCATCGGTAAGCTGTTGCGCTTCTTCCCGCCGATCGTCACGGGCATCGTGATCACGTCCATCGGTCTGACGATCATTGGTGTGGGCATCAACTGGGCGGCCGGCGGTGTGGGCAACCCCGATTACGGCGACCCCGTCTATCTGGGCGTGTCGTTCGCAGTGCTTATCTTCATTCTGCTGATTACGCGTTTCGTGAAGGGCTTCTTCTCGAACATCGCCGTGCTGCTGGGCATTCTGTTCGGCTTCGTGATCGCGCTGATGCTGCACAAGGTGAATTTCGACGGTCTGGATCAGGTCAAGTGGTTCGACGTGGTGCTGCCGTTCCACTTCGGCATGCCGGTGTTCGATCCTTGGGCGATCGTCACGCTGACCATCGTGATTCTGATCACGTTCATCGAATCGACGGGCATGTTCCTGGCACTGGGCGAGATCGTCGGGAAACCAGTGGACGAGAAGGCGCTGGTGGCGGGTTTGCGTGTCGATGGTGTGGCGACGGTGATCGGCGGCCTGTTCAATACGTTCCCGCACACATCGTTCTCGCAGAATATCGGTCTTGTCGGTGTGACCGGTGTGAAGAGCCGGTGGGTCTGCGCCGCGGCCGGCGTCATTTTGCTGGTTTTCGGACTGATTCCCAAGATGTCGGTCATTGTCGCCTCGATCCCGCAGTTCGTGCTGGGAGGGGCCGGTGTGGTCATGTTCGGCATGGTGCTTGCCACCGGCATCAAGATCCTGTCGAAGGTCGACTACGCGGTTAACCGTTACAACCTGTACATTGTGGCCATCAGCATCGGCATGGCGATGATTCCGGTCGCGTCGAACAAGTTCTTCGCGAAGATGCCCGAGCAACTCGCGCCGCTGCTGCACAGTGGAATTCTGCTCGCCACGCTCTCGGCCGTGATTCTGAACGCCTACTTCAACGGCTTCAAAGCCCCGGCGGCCAACGGTCACGGCAAGAAGAACGGCACAGGCATGGGGCTGGAGGCGCACTGATGAAAACGTTGCTCGTCAAGAATGCCGAGGTTCTGGTCACGATGGACGCCGGCCGCCGCGAAATTGCCCGCGGCGGGCTGTACGTCGAGGACAACCGGATTGTGGCCGTTGGCACCAGCGACACGTTGCCGGATACAGCCGACGAGGTGCTCGATCTGACGGGGCATGTCGTGATTCCCGGTCTCGTCAACACGCATCACCACATGTATCAGAGCCTCACGCGCGCCATTCCGGCCGCGCAGGACGGTGAGCTGTTCAACTGGCTGACGAACCTGTACCCGGTGTGGGCGAATCTCACGCCGGAGATGATTCGCATCTCGACGCAGACCGCGATGGCTGAACTGCTGCTCTCTGGCTGCACGACGTCGAGCGATCATCTCTATATCTACCCGAACGGCTGCAAGCTCGACCATAGCATCGAAGCCGCCGCCGAGATCGGCATGCGCTTTCATGCAAGCCGCGGCAGCATGAGTGTGGGGCAGAGCCAGGGCGGTTTGCCGCCCGATCGCGTTGTCGAGCGCGAAGCGGACATTCTCAAAGACACCCAGCGCCTCATCGAGACGTATCACGACGAAGGCCGCTACGCCATGCTTCGGGTGGTCGTGGCGCCGTGCTCACCGTTTTCGGTGAGCCGCGACCTGATGCGCGAATCGGCGGCGATGGCGCGCCACTACGGTGTGTCGCTGCACACGCATCTGGCCGAAAACGTCAACGATATTGCCTACAGCCGCGAGAAGTTCGGCATGACGCCGGCGGAGTATGCGCAGGACCTGGGTTGGGTCGGGCACGATGTCTGGCACGCCCACTGCGTGCAACTCGACGACGCGGGCATCGCTCTCTTTGCGAAGACCGGCACCGGCGTGGCGCATTGCCCATGTTCGAATATGCGGCTCGCGTCGGGCATTGCCCCGATTCGCCGCATGCGCGATGCGGGCGTGCCCGTGGGTCTGGGCGTGGACGGCTCGGCCTCGAACGATGCGGCCAGCATGATTAATGAAGCGCGTCAGGCGTTGCTCTTGCAACGGGTGGGCTTCGGCCCCAGCGCAATGACCGCCCGCGAGGCGTTGGAAATCGCCACGGTGGGCGGCGCGCGCGTGCTGGGCCGCGATGACATTGGGGTGCTGGCGGCGGGTATGGCGGCCGATTTCGTGGCCTTCGATACGCGTGGCGTGGGCATGGCCGGTGGGCTGCACGACCCGGTCGCAGCGTTGGTCTTCTGTAATCCTGGACAAGCTGCGTACAGCGTGGTGAACGGACGGGTGGTGGTGCGTGAGGGGCGTCTGGCGACGCTCGACTTACCGTCGCTCGTTACGCGTCACAACGCGCTGGCGCGGCAACTGGCCGAGGCTTCCCGATAGCGCGTTGCCACACCGGCCACATATTCATGGTGTGTGGCCGAGCGTGGCAATGGGCGAACGGGAAATCGGGGGTAACGCTCCTGTGCATGAGGCGCGTTGCCATTCGGTTCGGCGGAGCGGTGGGGGCCGCTCCGCCGGTAAAAACGGTCCCGGCCCCGGCGTAGCTCGACGATCAGGACTGTGCGCGCGAGTCGAGCAGTGTGCGTGTGGCGTCGGAGATGACACTGCGCAGCCAGCGCACTTCGTCCGAATAGTGGGTGCGCTCGTGCCACAACTGGTAGTACTGCATCGGCGGGAAATCGATGGGTGCCTCGACCACGGTGAGCGGTAGAAACTCCGCGTAATGGTCGGCAAACAGGCGCGTCGTGGTAAAGATCAGGTCGGACTTCAACAGCACGTAAGGCGCCAGATTGAAATACGGAATCGTGACGACCACATTGCGCTTGAGCCGCTCGCGCGCCAGGTGCATGTCGATGGCGCCGCGTTGCGCCACGGAGTAGGGCGTGGGCGCGAGGTGCGGGCTGGCGAGGTATTGCTCCAGGGTGAGGCCGCGCTTGGCATACGGGTGCGTGTTGCGCACCAGACAGACGATCTGGTCGACAAACAGGTTCGAGAGGTGAAGCTGCTCGGGCGGTTCGGGCCAATTGCCGATGACGATGTCGACCTTGCCGTCTTCCAGTGCGTGTTCGTAGTCGAAGGCCGGGCCAAGCGAATGCAATTCCAACTGCGCGTTCGGGGCTTGCTGGCGGAAGCGCTCGACGACCGTGGGCACGAACAGCGTATTCAGATAGTCGGGCGAGCCGATGCGGAACGTGCGCACCGTTGTCGCCGGATCGAAATTCGATTGCTGGACGGTGATTCGCTCGATCTCACGCAGGGCGTTCTGCGTGGGTTCCAGCAACGATTGACCGTACTCCGTGGGCACCATGCCCGATTTGCCGCGCACCAGCAGCGGATCGCCGGTGATATCGCGCAAGCGCCGCAGCGCCGCGCTGATGGCGGGCTGAGACTGGTTCAGCTTGACGGCCGCCCGCGTCACGCTACGCTCGATCAACAAAGTGTGAAGGACGCGGAGCAAATAAGTATCGATCGGTTCGCGGTTTTGGCTCATGAGAAATATAACAATCCGAATATGTCGGACCTTGAATTGCATAAGGAAATCATTATGAAGCACAAGCGCCCGGCGTCTCTATAGCGGAAAGCCCCTATCACCAAAATAGGTGCTTGTCGTTCGTTATAGGCCACGGCATGCCATGTTATTGACACATGCTCGACATTTCGCCGCGAATTGGGTATTTTCGTCCCGCCCAAGCCCAGGACCGATACTTCAGTGACATCTCCTATGCAACCCACGCCACGTCTGGCGCTGACCGGCATTACCAAGCGCTATCCGAGCGTGGTGGCCAACGACGATATCGCGTTGAGCGTGTTACCCGGCGAGATCCACGCCGTACTGGGCGAGAACGGTGCGGGCAAGAGCACGCTGATGAAGATCATCTACGGTGCCGTGCGCCCTGACGCGGGCGAAATCCGCTGGGAGGGGCAGCCGACGCGTATCGATAGCCCGGCTGCGGCCCGCAAGCTCGGCATCGGCATGGTATTTCAGCATTTTTCGCTGTTTGAGACGCTCACGGTTGCCGAGAATATTTCTCTCGCACTCGACGCCGCGGGACATGATTTGAAGGGGCTCGCCGGCCGTATCCGCGACGTGTCGGCCCAGTACGGGCTCGAAGTCGATCCGGCGCGTCATGTGCACAGTCTGTCGGTCGGCGAACGTCAGCGCGTGGAGATCGTGCGCTGCCTGTTGCAGAACCCGCGTCTGCTCATCATGGACGAGCCCACGTCGGTGCTCACCCCGCAAGCCGTCCAGAAACTCTTCACTACGCTGCGCCGTCTGGCGTCGGAAGGTTGCAGCATCGTCTACATCAGTCACAAACTCGACGAAATCCGCGACCTGTGCGATCGCGCGACGGTATTGCGCGCCGGCCGTGTGTCGGGACACGCGGTACCGCGCGAGGAGACGGCGGAGACGCTGGCGCAAATGATGATCGGACGTGCGCTGCCGCAGATCGAGCGCCGCGAGCACCAGCCGGGCGACGTGCTGCTTTCCTTGCGTCAGTTGTCGATGCCCAGCGAAGACCCCTTCGGCACCTCGCTGCACGACATCAACCTCGACGTGCATGCTGGCGAGATCGTCGGTGTTGCGGGGGTTTCCGGTAACGGACAAGCCGAATTGCTGGCGGCCTTGTCGGGGGAGGCGCGTGCGCCCCAGGCCGACGCCGTGCATCTGAACGGGCGTGCCGTCGGTCGCATGGGGGCCGCGACCCGGCGGCGTCTTGGCCTGGCCTTTGTCCCTGAAGAGCGTCTGGGGCGTGGTGCCGTGCCGAGCATGTCACTAACCGACAACGCACTGCTTGGGGCATCCGGCACGGCACACCTCGGGTTGCTGCGCGGCGGCTGGATTCGTCGCGGCACGCTCCGGCGGTTCGCGTCGCTGTGTATCGAGCGCTTCAATGTGAAGGCTGGCGGCCCGGATGCCGCCGCACAGAGCCTCTCGGGCGGTAATTTGCAGAAGTTCATCGTCGGGCGCGAGATTCTCCAGGAACCGAAAGTTCTGGTGGTGGCGCAGCCCACGTGGGGCGTGGACGTGGGCGCGGCGAGCTTCATCCGTCAGCAGTTGCTGGACCTCTCGGCGCGCGGCGTCGCGGTGTTGGTGCTATCCGAGGAACTCGACGAACTTTTCGAAATTTGCGACCGGATCACGGTGCTGGCGCAGGGGCGTCTGTCGCCCGTGCGCAAGCCCGAGCAGACCGACGCCCGCGAGATCGGCCTCTGGATGGCGGGGATGTTCCCCGGTGGTCCGGGTGTGCCGGGAGCGCGCGCAGCCTGAGGTCGCGGCACAACTGGCATGACCTGCATCGCCGGGTTTTCATTCGTCGCGTCGCAGGCACCGTAACGTTTTTCATCGATTTCCAGACACCATGTTCGATTTCACGCTTGAGCCACGGCCAAGTCCTTCCCGCACCATGCGGCTTGCCATGCCGCTGGTGGCCACGCTCATCACGCTGGCCGGCGGTGTGCTCATCTTCAGTTTTCTCGGCAAGAACCCGGCGCAGGCGATGGGGGCGTTCTTCCTTGCGCCGATCAGCAGCCTGAACGGCTGGTCCGAGTTACTGCTCAAGGCGTCGCCTCTGTGCCTGATCGCGCTGGGACTGGCGATCGGCTATCGCGCCAACGTGTGGAACATCGGTGCGGAGGGGCAATTGCTGCTCGGCGGGATTTTCGCGTCGGGCGTGGCGATTCATTTCGATGGCCACGGCGGCCCCTGGCTGTTGCCGTTGATGATGGCGGCGGGCGCACTGGGCGGCATGCTGTGGGCCGCCATTCCCGCGCTGTTGCGCGTGCGTTTCAACGCCAACGAGATTCTCGTGAGCCTGATGCTCACGTACGTCGCCACGCAGCTCCTGATCTATCTGGTAAGCGGGCCGTGGCAGGACCCGCACGGCATGAATTTCCCGCAGTCGATCAATTTCAGCCGCGACGCCCTGTTCCCGCGCTTCTTCGGTGACTGGCATTGGGCACCGTGGCGCGGCACGCGCCTGAACGCATCGGTGTTCATGGCGGTGGTGGCCGTGCCGGCGGCGTGGTTCTTCATGCGCAAGAGCTTCGCGGGCTACCGGATGGAAGTGGGGGGGCTGGCACCGATGGCTGCACGTTACGCCGGCTATTCCGAGCCGCGCGCTGTCTGGCTTGCGCTGCTGATCGGGGGGGCCGCCGCCGGGTTGGCAGGCACCGGCGAAGTGGCGGGGCCGGTCGGACAATTGCAGGCGACGTGGGCGCCGGGATACGGATTCACGGCGATCATCGTGGCGTTCGTGGGGCGCCTGCATCCGGTCGGCATCGTGCTGGCCAGCCTGCTCATGGCGCTGCTGTATCTCGGCGGCGAAGCGGTGCAGACCTCGCTGCAACTGCCCAAGGCGATCAGCGGCGTGTTTCAGGGGCTGCTGCTGTTCAGCCTGCTGGGTTGCGACGTTTTCGTGAATTACCGTCTGCGCCGTCGTGCCCGTGTGCACGCGAGCGAGGCCTGAGGAGCGCCGCATGGACTGGATCAATCTACTGACGCCGCTCGCGGCAAGTGCCGTGATCGCGGCCATTCCGTTGATGCTCGCGGCGTTGGGCGAACTGGTGACGGAAAAGTCGGGCGTGCTCAATCTCGGCGTGGAAGGCACGATGCTCATGGGCGCTATCGGCGCCTTCGCTGTGACCGTGCAGACCGGAAGCCTCTGGCTCGGTGTGCTTGCCGGGATTGCCGCAGGCGTGGCGATGTCGGCCATCTTCGCGTGGCTCACGCTCTCGCTCATGGCGAATCAGGTGGCAACCGGTCTCGCGCTGACGATCTTCGGCATTGGGCTGTCGGCTTACGTCGGCCGTCCGTACACCGACGCCACCATCCCGATGCTGCGCGATCTGCCGATTCCCGGTCTGTCGTCGCTTCCTGTGCTGGGGCCGTCGATCTTCTCGCTCAATCCGCTGGGCTATCTCTCGGTGGTATTGCTGGTGGCGATTGCCTGGTTCCTGTACCGCACGCGCGCCGGGCTGGTGCTGCGCTCGATTGGCGAGGCGCCTGCCGTTGCACATGCCATCGGTTATCCGGTGGTTCGCATTCGCTATCTCGCAACGCTCTTCGGCGGGGCGATGTCGGGGCTTGCGGGCGCGTATTACTCGGTGGGCTATCTGCGTCTCTGGCAAGAGAATCTGACGGCCGGGCGTGGCTGGATTGCGTTGGCGCTGGTGGTGTTTGCGACGTGGCGTCCGGGGCGCACGGTACTTGGCGCATTGCTCTTCGGCGTGGTCATGGCGCTGCAATTCCAGGCGCAGGCGATGGGCATTCGCATTCCGTCACAGGCGCTGGCCAGCTTGCCGTATCTCGCGACTATTGCGGTGCTGGTGATCATCTCGCGCAATCGCCAGACGATCCGGCTGAATGCGCCGGCGTCGCTGGGCAAGCCGTTCTTCGCGGGGTCTTGAAGCGCTGCTTTCAGGCATAGGCAGTGCAAACGTTCGGTATGCGACCAAAGAATCAACCTGAAACAATCGATGACGAGGAGAAAATCGATGCGACGTAAAGTCCTGATCACAATGGCAAGCCTGGCGGCCGCCATGCTGGTTTCCGCCTGCGGCAAGCAGGAGAACAATACCGCGAATGCACCGGCGGCAGCCTCCGACGCGCAGGCATCGGCCGCTCCGGCAGGCAAGGGGCCGATGGGCGTGGCGTTCGTCTACATCGGCAACCCGGGCGACGCAGGCTGGACCTTTGCGCACGAGCAGGGCGCAAAGGCGGTCGAAGCGAAGTATGGCGACAAGGTAAGCGTGACTCGCGTGGAAAACGTGCCCGAGGGCGCAGACTCGGAGCGAGTCTTCCGCGATTTGGCGAGCAAGGGCAATAAGCTGATTTTCGGCACGTCGTTCGGCTACATGGACTCGATGGTCAAGACGGCCGCCGATTTTCCCGACGTGACCTTCGAGCACGCCACCGGCTTCAAGACGGCGCCGAATCTCGGCACGTATGACGTGCGTACGTACGAAGGTGCGCATCTGGCCGGCGTGGTCGGCGGGCATGTGACGAAGTCCAACGTGATCGGCTATGTGGCATCGGTGCCGATTCCCGAGGTGATCCGCAATATCGACGCGTTCACCATCGCGGCGCGCGAAGTCAATCCGAAGGTCAGGGTGAAGGTTGTCTGGATCAATAGCTGGTTCGATCCGGGCAAGGAGCGTCAGGCGGCGGAATCGCTGGTCGGACAAGGCGCCGACGTGCTGATGCAGAACGTTGACTCGGCCGTGGTGATGCAGGTGGCCGAAGAGAAGAAGATCCATGCCTTCGGCTGGGACTCGGATATGAGCAAGTTCGGCCCGAATGCCCATCTGGCCTCGGCCGCCATCGACTGGAGCAAGTACTACGTGCGCACGGTCGACGAAGTCATGCAGGGCTCGTGGAAGAACACGCCGGTCTGGGGCGGCATCAAGGAAGACGAGATCAACCTCGTGGCCATCAACGACAAGGCTGTGCCGGAAGCCGCCCGCAAGGCGGTGAGCGCACGTCATGACGCGATTCGCGACGGCAAGTACGATCCGTTCACCGGTCCGATCAAGGGGCAGGACGGCAAGGAAATCGTGCCGGCCGGCAAGACGCTCAACGACGACGAGAAGCACCAGATCAACTGGTTCGTCGAAGGTGTCGAGGGTTCGCTGCCGAAGCAGTAATAACGACGGTGCCGCCCTTGGGCGGCATGACGCGCTCAGGGAAAACGCCGGCGTCTGCCGGCGTTTTTTTATGTCTTCAGACGTTACGCCCGCGTCAGCCGGGCAGGCTGTCACGGTTTCATCCTGCGCGAGTCCGTCCGCCCCTGGCCGAGGCGATGCGGATTCGCATGACGCGCTGCGGGTCGGAGCCATGGGCCCACGTTGGGGTAACGGAGGGCGCGCGACACGCTTCGGTGTTAAAATATCGGGTTTCGTGGCGCAATTCTGTGCCGCCGCACTTCATTTCCCCGGATACCGCCTGTGCTGTCTACTGCCAATATCACGATGCAATTCGGCGCCAAGCCGCTCTTCGAGAACATCTCCGTCAAGTTCGGCGGGGGCAACCGTTATGGCCTGATCGGTGCGAACGGCTGTGGCAAGTCGACGTTCATGAAGATTCTCGGCGGCGATCTGGAGCCGAGCGCCGGCAACGTCATGCTTGAACCTAACGTGCGTCTGGGCAAGCTCAAACAGGATCAGTTTGCGTACGAAGACATGCGCGTGCTCGACGTCGTGATGATGGGCCACACCGAAATGTGGGCCGCCATGAGCGAGCGCGACGCTATTTACGCCAACCCGGAGGCGACGGACGACGACTACATGCACGCCGCCGAACTCGAAGCGAAGTTTGCCGAGTACGACGGCTACACGGCCGAAGCGCGCGCGGGCGAGCTGTTGCTGGGCGTGGGCATTCCTATTGACCAGCATCAGGGGCCGATGAGCAACGTTGCGCCGGGCTGGAAACTGCGCGTGCTGCTCGCGCAGGCGCTGTTCTCGAACCCGGACGTGCTCCTGCTCGACGAACCGACCAATAACCTGGACATCAACACGATCCGCTGGCTGGAAGACGTGCTCAACGAGCGCAACTCCACCATGATCATCATTTCCCACGATCGCCACTTCCTGAACGCGGTGTGCACGCACATGGCCGACATGGACTACGGCACGCTGAAGATCTATCCGGGTAACTACGACGACTACATGCTCGCATCGGCACAGGCCCGCGAGCGTCAGATGGCGGCGAACACCAAGGCCAAGGAGCGCATCACCGATCTGCAGGACTTCGTGCGCCGCTTCTCGGCGAACAAGTCGAAGGCGCGTCAGGCGACGAGCCGTCTCAAGCAGATCGACAAGATCAAGGTCGAGGACATCAAGCCTTCGTCGCGTCAGAACCCGTTCATCCGTTTCGAATTCGAGAAGAAGCTGCATAACCTCGCGTTCGAATTCGAGGGCATTGCGAAGTCGTTCGACCGCCAGATTTTCAAGAACTACTCCGGCGCCGTGCGCGCTGGAGAGCGTGTGGCGATCATTGGTGAGAACGGTGCGGGCAAAACCACGCTGCTGCGCAGTCTGATGGCGGAACTGCCGGTGGACGCGGGCTACGTGAAGTGGGCCGAGAACGCGAATATCGGCTATATGCCGCAAGATACGTCGGAAGCCTTCCCGGAAGATGTGTCGCTCACTGACTGGATGACGCAATGGGGCCAGGAGGGCGATGACGATCAGGTGATCCGTGGCTCGCTGGGTCGTTTGTTGTTCGGTGGCGACGACGTGCGTAAGTCCGTGCGTGTGCTCTCCGGTGGTGAGAAGGGTCGCATGATCTGGGGCAAGCTCATGCTGGGCCGTCACAACGTGCTGATGATGGACGAGCCGACCAACCACATGGATATGGAATCGATCGAGTCGCTTCAGATCGCGCTCGACAAATATCCGGGTACGCTGATCTTCGTCTCGCACGACCGCGAATTCGTGTCGGGTCTGGCCACACGCATCATCGAAGTGAAGAACGACGGCACGCTGATCGATTACGCCGGCACGTACGACGAGTACCTGGCCAGCCAGGGCGTGGAAGTCTGACAGCAGGCTTCGAGCCGTCCACGCGACGCGCGTAATTCACGGACAGGGCGCTTGCATGGCAGGCGCCCTGTTTGCGTTTACGGTGCCGTGTTTGCTGCCGGCCCCGGCCCCGGCGCCAAGGCTTATGCCGATGATCACACGCAGAGGCGCCATGGGTGTTGTCCGACAGTGCCATGAGAGGACCGGAAGGCGCGGCTCGGCGCAGCCCGATTTCAACATGAGACCGAGAAGCGCCGGGAAGGGCGGACTACAATAACCGTTCGACGTTCATCTGGCAGCGGGAGACATTACATGATTACGTACGACAAATTTTTCATCGACGGTCAGTGGGTCGCGCCGGTCGGGCGCGGCATGCTGGACGTCTTCCACTCGGCCGATGGGAAGTTGATGGGCCGTATTCCCGAGGGGGATGCGCAAGACACGGAAGCGGCGATTGCTGCTGCGCTGAAGGCACGCAACGCCTGGGCAGCGACATTGCCTGCCGAGCGCGCGACCTATCTGCGGAAGATCGCGGCGGGCCTGAAGGCACGCACGGACGATCTGGCGAACGTCATCACGGGCGAAACGGGGATGCCGATCAAGCTCGTACGTGCGATTCAGGTGGGTGGTCCTGTTTACCACTGGAACAAGTATGCCGAGCTGGCCGAATCGTTCGAGTTCGAAGCACGCGTGGGCAACTCGCTGGTGGTGCGCGAGCCGGTGGGCGTGGTCGGGGCAATCACCCCATGGAATTACCCGCTCAATCAGATCACTCTGAAGGTGGCGCCGGCGCTGGCCGCAGGGTGCACGGTGGTGCTAAAACCGTCGGAGGTTGCGCCGTTCAACGCGTTCATTCTGGCGGAGGTGATCGCCGAGGCTGGTTTGCCGGCGGGCGTGTTCAATCTGGTTACGGGGTTGGGGCCGGTTGTCGGTGAAGTGCTGGCAAGGCACCCCGATGTGGATATGGTGTCGTTCACGGGGTCGACCCGGGCGGGCAAGCGTGTATCCGAAGTGGCGTCGCAAACGGTCAAGCGCGTGGCGTTAGAGCTGGGGGGGAAATCGGCTTCGGTAATACTCGACGATGCCGATCTCGCGGCAGCGGTCAAAGGCACGCTCAACGCCTGTTATCTAAACTCTGGCCAGACGTGTTCCGCGCATACGCGCATGCTCGTTCCTGCATCGCGCTATGAGGAAGTCAAAGCGCTGGTCAAAGAGGCCGTAGCACGCTTTACACTGGGCGATCCGCGTGAGGAAACGACACGTCTTGGGCCGTTGGCCTCTGCCGCCCAGCGTGAGCGTGTGCAAGCCTATATTCGCAAGGGCCTCGCCGAGGGGGCGGAACTGATCGCCGGCGGAGACGCCGTGCCGGAGGGCTTCGAGTCGGGGTTCTTTGTCCAGCCGACGGTGCTGGGGCGTGTGACACCCGATGCCACCGTTGCGCAGGAGGAGATTTTCGGCCCGGTACTCTCGATCATCACCTATCAGGATGAGGCGGATGCCGTGCGCATTGCCAACGACTCCATCTATGGTTTGGGCGGTGGCGTGTGGTCTGGCGACGAGGCGCGGGCAGTGCGCGTGGCGCGGCAGATCCGCACGGGGCAGGTCGATATCAATGGCGGGGAATTCAACGTGCAGGCACCGTTCGGCGGCTTCAAGCAGTCGGGGCACGGGCGGGAAAACGGGGTGTACGGCTTCGAGGAATTTCTCGAGTACAAATCGCTGCAATTCAAGTCTGCGAAGTCGTAGACCCATTGTCGCAATAGCGCATCGCCGTGCCTTCGCGGTTGATGCGCTCCCAGACGACGGCCTTTTCTTCGTCGGTGAAGAACACCCAGTTCGATACTTCGTAAGCCGTGCGGCCGCAACCCTTGCAGACGTCGTCGAAGAGCGTCGAGCAAACGCCAATGCAGGGGCTGTCGGGGCGGTCGTGCAGTTCGGACATGGGAGAGGCGAATGGGGCCGGAGGGCGGTTCGGTGTCACAGGGAAGCGCCATTATCTCACCGATGGCCGGGGCGGCCGCCATTTCCCTACGGCAGGGTGCCGGCGGTGGACTTTTCAGCGAGTTTCGGGTTGGCAGGGTTCAACTCTTTCTAATGATGGTGGTGTTTCATGCTGCGTAGCTGGCAATTGTTTGCGCTGGGTTCGGCGTTCTTTGCTGCATTGACGGCGGTGTTCGGCAAGCTCGGGGTGGCGAATGTCAACTCGAACATGGCCACGCTGATTCGCACGATCATTATCTTTGCCGTGACTTTGGCGATCGTAGGCATGCGTGGCGAGTGGCAACGGCCAACGAGTTTAAGCGCGAATACCTGGCTGTTTCTGGTGCTTTCCGGGGTAGCAACTGGTTTGTCTTGGCTTTGCTATTTCCGCGCATTGCAGTTGGGCCCCGTGTCGGGCGTGGCGCCGCTGGACAAGCTCAGCGTTGCGATGGCGATGCTGATCGGATGGGTGGCGCTCGGCGAGCCGTTCTCGCTGAAGGAGGCCCTTGGCGGAGCGTTGATTGTCGCCGGAGCGTTGGTGCTGGTGCTTTGAGGTCGCGAGGCGGCGCACAGTGCGCTGTGCGCCATGCGAACAGACAACGTTACCAGCGGAATACGCTATACCCGATACGCAACTCTGACCTTGAATGACGGTTGTAGTCGAGCAGGTCTTCACCGTAGCCGGTGAAGTATCCGAGCCAGATATATCCGCCGGTGCCCGGAATCAGCTTGCCAAGCGGGTAGGTTACCTGCACGTCCGCACTGCCATAGTTGCGCTTCATTCCCTTGCGCAGCGTCGCGCCGATCTGCCAACCATTCGGCTTGCCCCAAAGCACGAGCAGATCCATATAGCCGCGGTAGTCCTGAATATCGCGATTGTCGCTCTTCTCCACGTAGGCGTAGAGCTTCGGCGCCACCGTCCAGTGGTATTCGGATGGGTTGCCAAACTTCAGGATCGGTTTGACGAAGACGGTATTGATGCTGCGCGAGTCGTCGCCTGCTTTGCCGTTCGACTCGTGCTCGATACCTGCTGCAACGCCCAGCGAACTGAACCAGCTTGCCCGCACGCCGGTATCCGGGATGTAGTAGAACAAGCTCGGACGGTAATTCGAGTCGCGGAACGGGGCCGACTCCGCCTGCAGATCCCAGATCGATAGCTGTGTGTAGCCAAAATACAGGTTGTCGAGAAAGGACTTAGACGCCGGATTATCCGGCTTGAGAATGTGGAACTTAAAGCTGAGCTGGAACCGCGCATTCGCGTCGCCGTTCTTGCCGAAGGCAATGTACATCGGCTCGTTAGACGAAATTCGGGCGAATTCGGTGTCGGTCGTGGGGGCGATCGCGTCGGGGGCCGCGCTGACCATTGCACCCGACGCCGGGACGCTTTCCTTTGAAGCTTGCGTCGTGCTTGCGTCGGGTGCGACCGGAACAGCGGCCACCATTGGTTCGGCCGGTGCGGCGCGATCTAGCACGAGGGTGATTGTCGAAGCATCCCAGTCAACTGGCTCGAGGCGCACCGCGCCGCGTAATTCCTTCGGGAGCGTGGCGGAATACGAGATGCGGCGGAATTGACCGTCAGAGAGTGTGACTTCTGCGGGGGCCACGGCTTCGCGCTTCAGGTGGAGCAGGGTGGGCTTGAAATCGTCGTTAGAGATACGTACGACGATTTCGTCCGGCAACTTGATCGTCTTGCGGCCCGGTGTGTCCTGAGTGGCCAGCAGCGTCAATTGCAGCGGTGCGCCGCCCGAGAGGGCGCGCGGGGGCTGCAAGAGAGAAAGTTCGGCATATGAGGCACTGCTAAGGGCCAGGCAGAGGGCCGCTGTGCCGATTTGGATAGCGCGCAACGGCGACGGGGCGAATGTGGTGAGATTCGTCTGTGGCATCGGTCCGGTCTGGGTTGGCGACCCCGGGCCGGTGAGCCCGAAGTCCGTTACGACCCGCCTCGGGTGAGTGCCCGGAGGTCGGATTCGCGGGCGCAGCGATCGCGCCCGCGGGATTTGGCAAGGTACAGCGCAGCGTCGGCACGTTGCAGCCAGGCGTTATCGTCGTCACCTGCATGCCACTGGGCTACGCCGGCACTGATGGTGAACTTAAGCGGTTGTCCGTCGACATCGATATGGGCCGCGTGTACGGCTTCACGCAAACGCTCGGCCGCCTCAAGGGCTCGTGCCTCGGTAGCGCCACTCAGGATAATAGCGAATTCTTCGCCCCCCAAACGACCGCAGATGTCATCTTCGCGTAACGATTCGTGACAAAGCCGGACGAAGGTGGCGAGTACGCTATCGCCGAGCGCATGACCCCAGGTGTCGTTGATCTGCTTGAAATGGTCCAGATCGACCAGGATGACGCACGCCGGCACTTCGGTCGATACGGCTTGCGCAACCTCGGCGCGCAGCCGTTTGAGAAAGTGTCCACGCGATAGCGCACCGGTGAGCGCATCGTATTTGACCTCGTGCTCAAGCGCGGCATTCTTGGCCAACGTGTCTGTTAACTGGAGCTTTTCGCGCTTCAGATAGCGAACGAGCAGCCAGAGTGCACCTGCCGAACTGAGCAGCAGTGCGAACACCAAGGTCGCATAACGACGTCGCTCGATGGACAGGCTGCCCAGTGTCGGCGCTTCGTTCATGGTGTAGATGATCAGTTCGCTGTCTGTCGACGGTTCGGCCTCCAGAAGATATGGCTGGTTGTCGGGCTGCACGCGAACCAGACGCGCACGGTGCTCGCCATTTTCGTCGTCGGGGTCGCTCTGCATGAGCCCCGGTGTGCCGGGCGACAGATCATAGTCTTTGATGGGAACGACCGTGAAGTCTTCCTGCTGGTAGAGATGGCGCCGTTCCTGACGTGTCAGTTTGAAGACCTCGGCGCCTGGGACTGCCTGACCGGTGAATGTCGGATCGTTGGCAAGTACGATAACGCCATTGGTGTCGGTCACGAACGATGCACCGGAATCGACCCAGTGAGACAGCCGGCGCACGCCGAGTTTCACCACCATTACACCGACGAGCAGGCCGTCCCGATAAACGGGGGCGGTGAAGTAGATGCCGGGCAGACCGGTCTTGCGGCCAATGACATATTGTTGGCCCGCGCCGCCGAGCACGGCGGTGTTGAAGTAGCCTCGATCGCCATAGTTGTCGCCAACCAGCGGGTCGGTCGTATAAGCGTCGCTTGAGGCGATCGTCACGCCATCCGGTGTGCCCAGCCAGACGAGATCGGCGCCGAAATAGAGCTGTGCGGCGCGTAGCAGCTCATTGACGGGTTTGAGCACGGGGTTGGCGAGCAAGGTCCGACGGGCCGTTTCGGGTGGCACGCCCTTGAGCGGATGCTCGGCGATGCTGGCTGCGGCGTCCTGAATTTGTGCGATCTGAGCCAGCACCTGGGGGATGCCGCGAATGAGCATCAGGTCCTGATTGACCGTGTGGACGGTGCCGTGGGCGAGGCGGCTTGCAACGCTGCGCTCCTCAAAGAGCAGGCGTGCCGAGCGGTTCGCCACCAACTGATCGGCGGCGAAGCGAGCCAGTCCCCAGGCGACGAGGACGCCAATGAGAATGGTCAGGCCGCTGACGAGGACAGAAGCGGTTCGGTGACGGTTGAACAGAGCGTTGGCCAACGGCAAAGGCGGATGCAGACGCGTTTACAGGCGCCCGTGCCAGTCGCGAATGAAGGTCTCGATATGCCCGGGCGGCAAGGGGCGCGTGCAATGATACCCTTGCCAGGCGTGACAGCCCAGCGACGCCAGTGCGTCGCGTTGCGCACTGGTCTCGACTCCTTCGGCAACGGTCTCGATCTCGAGCTTGCGCGCGATGGCGATGATGGCGCGAATCAGCTCCGTATCGTAGCCGCCAAGCAGCACGCCGGCTACGAACTGGTAATCGATCTTGACGGTGCCGAACGGCCAGCGCTTGAGGCGCACGAAACTGGAATAGCCGGTGCCGAAGTCGTCGAGCGACAGGCGAACGCCCATGGCCACGAGTTCGTTCATCAGCGTGGCCGCTTCGTCGAGGTGCGAGATCAGCGACGACTCGGTAATCTCGATCTCCAGCTTGTCGGGCGGCACGCGGTGGTGTTTGAGGGCGTAACGGACCGTCTCAAGCGTTTGCACGCGCATTTGCTGCGCCGACAGGTTCACAGCCACTCGCGGATATTCTTCGCCGTCCGTATGCCATTTATCGAGCTGACGGCATGCTTCGTGCAGTGTCCATTCACCGATCGGACCAATGACGTCGCAGCGCTCAGCGGCCGGAATGAACTCGCCTGGCATGATCAGTTCGTCGTCGCGCTGCCAGCGGATCAGCGCTTCGAGCCCGGTCAGCCGGTGCGTGCGCATATCGATCTGCGGCTGGTAGTGCAGGCGGAATTCCGACCCAGACAGGGCGCGTCCAATGGCGTTGCGCCAATAGTGCTCGTTGCCCGCTTCATCCGGCGGGGTAATGCTCTCGGTCGGGGCGGACGGGGCTTCGGTTACGAGAAAGCGCGACGCACTTTCGCGGATCGCCTGATCGGCGACATCCGAGGTGTGTTCGAGTAACGTGGCGGGCCAGACCGGCACCTGCGGCAGGTGGGTGACCCCTGCCGAGAGAATCGGATAGAGCAGACCGTTCCCGCACGGGACGGGCGATTCGCCGGCACGGATAAACCGGCGCGTGATCTGCGAGGCGGCTTCGCGGCTGCCGAGGTCCCGCAACAAGATGGCGATCTGCTGGTCGGAGACACGCCCGATCAGATCGCGCCGGCGAATGCGCGAGCCGATGCGAAACGCAATGGTGGCCAGCAAGTCGGCGTCTGAAATGGCGGCCTGACTGCTTGCCTTGCGCTGGCCACGTCCCACATGCAGTACCACGAGCGCGCTGTGGCTGCCGGGCGGGCTAGGGGGGTGCGCAACTCCAGACTGAGGGCACGCAACAACCGCTGGCGATCCAGCAGCAGGTCGGCGAGCACGACTTGGCGTCGAAGCGCGTTGGTATCGTTCATCTCGGAAGACGGGCAGTCGTTACCCGTACGGTTGAACGTTTGTCATTGCCGCGTGCAATGCCTGCGGCCAGAGGAAGCCCACGCGTCGAACCGGTCGTGCCGCCAGAAAACCCTTGAATCATGTTCAGCATAAGACGCGTAAATGTGTCGGCCATCACGCGAGGGACAAGGTGGGATACACCGGCCACAGCACCGCATTCCTCGCGATCAGGCAGACCGCGCGCAAGGCGTGGCCCGACTAGAAGCTCGTGCCCGGTCACGAAACCGGGTCCTTTGACCTTTAACGGCACCCGTTATTGAAAATTGAGTCCGGGTTTCACCTATGATCGGCACGGCTGGGTTGCGCCAGCCATTCTCGTCCGCGGAGCATGAAATCCCAATACACCTTGGGCAGCACGTATTTTTTCAATACCCATGCAAAACGGTTGGGATGGGTGCCGTCGATGGGGAACGTTGGCAGCAATTTGCCACCGTAGCCGAACTCGGCCAGCACGATCTTGCCGTGCTCCACCGTAAGCGGGCAAGCGCCATAGCCGTCATAACGCAGCGCGAGCGGCCCGCCGTCCATGGCGGCCAGCAGGTTTTCCGCGACGACTACCGCTTGTTTGCGCGCGGCGGCAGCGGTCTTGGCGTTCGGGGCAGAGATCGCGTCGCCCAGGCCGAAAATATTCGCGTAACGCGTGTGACGCAAGGTCGCCGGATCGACTTCGCACCAGCCGGCGGCGTCTGCCAGCGGACTGGCACGGAGGACGTCCGGGGCGCTTTGCGGCGGTACTACGTGCAGCAAGTCGAACGGCTTGTCGACAAACTGCGACTGCCCGTCGGCGTCGAAAATCTCGAAACGGGCAACACGATGCTCGCCGTCGACCGCGCGCAAATGCGAGAGGTGATTAAGCGAGATGCGATAGCGCTTCACGTACTCCATGAGCGCCGGGATGTAATCCTTCACGCCGAACAGTGCGGGTGCCACGAGATGAAACTCGATCTTCGTCTTGTCGAGCACGCCGCGCTGGCGCCAGGTGTCGGCCGACAGATACATCGCCTTTTGCGGGGCGCCCGCGCACTTGATCGGCATGGGCGGCTGTGTGAACAGGGCATTTCCGCCCTTGAATTCACGCACCAGCGACCACGTGTACGGCGCGAGATCGAAGCGATAGTTGGAGGTGACCCCGTTGCGGCCGAGTGTGTCGGTCAAGCCGTCGATGGCTTCCCAGTTCAGTTGAAGGCCGGGGGCAACGATGAGGTAGCGGTAACCAAGACGGCGACCGTCCGAGAGCAGGATCTGCTGATGATCCGGGGCGAATGCCGTGACCGCCGCCTGGATCCAGTTCACCCCTTCGGGGATGACGCTTGCCATCGGACGCGCCGTTCGCTGAGCATCGAATTCCCCCGCGCCAACGAGCGTCCAGGCCGGCTGATAGTAGTGCGTATCGGCCGGGTCCACGATAGTGATGGAGAGCGATGGACGGCGGCGGCGCAAACTGGCCGCCACGGAGATTCCTGCGGCGCCGGCACCCATGATCACAATGTCGGCGCTGCTTTCCGTCGCGGGGGCTGGCGTAGCGGATACATCGCTGGACATAAGGTCTCCGACAAATAAACAAAAATTGGAACGGAGTGCAACATGTCGATGCGCACTTCCTGAACGGCGTGCCATGGCTGTTCCTGCCGATGCATGGCTGCTGGCACGCCGCGTGCGGGACATTGTATAGAAACTATGCCGGTTTGCCCCTGTTTTCGCAGGGATTGCGGGCATTCATCACAATCATTGCGGCGTTCAACGCCATGCCGTTGAAAGTGTTTGAAAGGTGCGCGCGGGTTGAGTGCCGGCGATGGGGGTTCTGTCGAGGGCGTGTTTGCGGAAGCCCGTCGAGCGACGAGAGCGTCGCCGCTGTGGCGACGCTCTGTTGATAGGTCTACGCGTGAAGATGATCGTGATCGCAGGCGACTTCGATCGGGTCGGTATCGGTATGGCAAGCGCAGGCTTCGCCATGTGCGCCTTGCATGAGCGCACGCAGAATGCCGCAGTCGCTCGTTTCGTGGCGGCTATGACATTGCGCCTGAAGATGCAGCAGTTGTTGTTCGAGCGCCTGCAACTCGTGAATGCGGGTGTGCACGCGCGCAAGATGCGCTTCAATGAGTTGGTTCGCGTCCTCGCATGTCACGCTCGTGTCGTGCGCGAGTTCGCCGAGACGCTTTGCGTCGGCGAGCGGCATATCGAGCGAGCGGCAATGGCGGATGAAGCGAAGGGCTTCCAGATGGTCCTCGCCATAGGTGCGATAGCCAGCGTCGGTCCTCGGCGGGGCCGATAGCAAGCCTGCGCGCTCGTAATAGCGGATGGTTTCGACATCGGTACCCGCCGCGCGGGCCAGTTCTCCGATTTTCATGCTTGACTCCGTAGTGACTACAGGGTTTTGAATAAAGGGTAACACGAATCAGGAAACCAGGAGTTCACATGTCCAACCCCTCGGATTCGGCGCGTCTGGCGGGCTCGACGACGGCCGATCGCAAGGCGCATGACCACGGGGAAGTGCCGGGGCACACGCATCGTCATGATCGGGGGCATCGGCACGACCACTCGCACGACCACGACCACAGCCATGGGCGTGGCCATGTGCACGCGCACGATCACGGTCATTCACACGGTCATGCTGGATCGCGGGCCTCGAGTGCGGCACACGTGCACGAAGCAGTATCCTGCTGCGCAGGTGACGCAGTAATAGCCCCCGTCGAGCCAGTGCCATCGACAGGCGCCCCGCAAGCCCGATTCCGCATCGATCAGATGGATTGTCCGACGGAAGAACGGCTGATTCGCGATCAGCTCGAGCGCCGGCCCGGTGTCGACGCGCTGTATTTCAATCTGCTTAAGCGCGAGTTGACGGTCGTTTTCGACGTAGATGCGTCGGCCTCCGATGCCGCACAGCATGGTGAGGCGGTCGCGGACACGCTACGCAAGCTGGGCATGACGCCGGTGCCGCTCGCGGGCGATAACGCGAACGCGGCACCGCCGCCCGCGGGCCACAAGAGCGATGTCTTGCGTCTGGTAGTGGGAGGCGTGATGGCTGCGGCAAGCGAAGTCGCCGTGTGGTCGGGCGTGCCCGAGCACAGCCCTTGGGTCGGGGCCATGGTCGTCGTCGCAATTCTGGCGTGCGGTCTGCCTACGCTGAAAAAGGGGTGGATCGCGCTGCGACACTTCACGTTGAACATCCACTTCCTGATGTCGCTGGCCGTGATCGGCGCGGTGTTCATCGGACAGTGGCCGGAAGCGGCGATGGTGATCGTTCTCTTCGCGCTTTCCGAAAAGCTGGAGGCCGCTTCGCTGACGCGGGCTCGTCGCGCCGTGGAAGCGCTGATGCGTCTGGCTCCCGATCGGGCATCGGTCGAGCAAGCCGACGGTACGTGGGCGGATGTGCCCGCGGCGTCGCTGCCCATCGGGGCGCGCGTGCGGGCGCGACCGGGCGAGCGCATCGCCATCGATGGCGTGATCGAGCAGGGGAGTTCCGCACTGAATCAGGCGTCGATAACCGGTGAGAGTGTGCCCGTCGACAAGACGGTGGGCGACGAGGTCTACGCCGGCAGCATCAACGAGAGCGGTCTCATCGTCTATCGCACGAAGGTTGCGCCGGGCGATACAACGCTCGCTCGGATCGTGCGCATTGTCGAGACTGCCCAGCAGCAACGCTCGCCGACGCAGCGCTTCGTCGATAAGTTCTCACGTATCTATACACCGGCCGTCGTGCTTTGCGCGTTGCTCGTCGCGATCGTGCCGCCGCTGGCTTTCGGTCTGGCTTGGTCGCCGTGGATCTACAAGGCGCTCGTAATGCTGGTGATCGCTTGCCCTTGTGCTCTCGTGATTTCGACACCGGTAACGGTCGTGAGCGGTCTGACGGCCGCCGCGCGCGCGGGCATCCTGATCAAGGGAGGCGCATTTCTGGAGAGTGGCCGTCTGATCCGGGCTGTGGCCGTTGACAAGACGGGCACGCTTACCCGCGGCGAGCCACGCCTCACCGATGTGGTGCCGTTAAGCGAAACGCCGCATGACGAAGTATTGACGCTCGCTGCCGCACTCGACGCGCAGACGACCCACCCGATCGCGCGCGCGGTGGTCGACGGGTACACGCAAGCCGGTCTGGGTGCATTGCCGCCGGTGACGGATTTCGAGGCGCTGGTCGGCATGGGTGTGAAGGGTCGCGTCGGTCAAACGCTGTACTACCTCGGCAATCACCGTCTGATCGAGTCGCTTGGTGTGTGTAACGCCAACGTGGAAGCCGAATTGGCGCGTCTCGAAGCACAGGCCCGAACGGCAATTGTGCTGGCTAGCGAAACGCAGGCGCTGGCGGTGTTGGCCGTCGCGGATACATTGCGAGAAGAAAGCCGCGAAGCGATCGCGCAACTGACGCAAATGGGCGTTCGCACGGTCATGCTGACGGGCGATAACCGTGCGACGGCGCAGGTCATCGGTCAGCAGGCGGGCGTGACGGATGTGCGTGCGGAAATGCTGCCGGAAGACAAATGGCAGGCGATATCGGCGCTGCGTGAGGAGTTCGGGCAAGTCGGCATGGTCGGCGACGGCATCAACGATGCGCCTGCGCTTGCGGCGGCAGATGTGGGTTTCGCGATGGGCGTGACCGGAACCGATAGCGCGCTCGAGACGGCTGACGTCACGTTGATGGACGACGATCTTCGCAAACTGCCGGCCTTCCTTGCATTGTCGAAGCGCTCGGCGACCGTACTCAAGCAGAACATCGCCGTGGCGCTTGCGATCAAGGCCGTGTTCTTCGCGCTGGCCATCGTGGGGCTGGCGTCGCTGTGGATGGCCGTATTTGCCGACGTGGGCGCGAGCCTGCTGGTGATCGCTAACGGTATGCGCTTGCTGCGCTCCAAGGTGGCACGAGAGGGAATTGCCTGACACCTGATGCCCGACGTTCAGTCTTTGCGCATGCCGCGCTCAAGGGTGTGTGCGTCGGGTAGATGACAAAGGACATGGGCCGCGCGGCTGGTCGCGTTCACGATGATCGTGTCGAGACGTCCGTTCAGAGTGTCTCGCTGTGTCGCCGGAATCTCCATGTCTTCGAGGGCTCGCTGGGCGACGACTGCATCGTTGAGCTGGCCCAGCAGGGTTTGGGCCGTGTGCAGCGTGTCCTGATAGGGGGTGCGGATCGCTTTGCGAAGCCAAGGCGTCAAGGCTTCGGCGCTGTAACGGGCCCTCTTGACCTTCACGCGCAACGCGTGCAATTGCTCGGTGTCGAGCATTGCCAACTGCCGGCAATCCGGAAACAACGCAATGTAACGGGCGCGAAGCACGTTGCGCGCATGTTTTGCCAGCGCGCGCGGCCGCTTGCCGGGCGTGCGCGAGGGCCGTCGCAATGCCTTGGCGGCTTGCCGGTCGGCGTGGCCGTCGGCGCCGATTCCGAACGCCTCCAACAACAACGCATGCAATGCCTGCTGGCGTTCGCTGGCGAGCGCTTCGGCAGCGAGCGCTCGGGCGTCGCTACGTAGTTTCGCCACATGAGCATCAATCGCCGGCCAGTCGATATCGGGGTGTTCGGTGCGCAGGGCGGGCAGTGTCGTTGTCGCCAGCACGTCGGCGTCGCGGGCGGGGCCCATCGTGTGTCCGAGCCAGCATAACTCTGCTTTGATCCGACGGTACCAACGGGGCTTCAGCCATGGCGAGAAGACGTCGATCAGTGCCCGCAGCCGACGCGTTGCAATGCGCAATTGGTGAATGGCTTCGGGGTCGAAAGCCCCGGCACGAGCATCGCTCTCAGGATGAAGAGGCACCGATGGCCACTGTCTCAGAGGAAGTGCGGCAAGCGTGACAAGCAGATGCGCCGCCGACATGCGACGCATGTTGGCGGCGTCGGGCAGTGCAATAGCCTCTGCGTCGGCCGGAGCGGCCGCGGGTGATATCTCACCGGAGGCGGCGATGGCCGCTGTCGTCGCGCGTGTCATGTCACGCAACATAGCATAGATGCTTCGGGAAATAAGCTGGGGAAAAATTGGGCGCGACAAGATGACGCGTCGAGCGCTGCGCCGCGATTTGCAAGCGCAAATCGGTCGTGCGAGTTGAATCAACAGAGAGAGGCCAGATCGATGTCGAGGGGTGCCGGCACGCAGTGTCGGCTCGACAGCCGGGCAGGATGTTGCTGTCGCGGGCGCCTGGTCTCCGAAGGTTCGGTGCGCAGAACACCCGCGAGGCGCGCAGCATCACATCAGTCGTGGACCTCGCGAGAGGATGATGTGACACGTATCCCATGCTGCACGCCGTAAGACGGCGGTGCGAGCAAAAAGATAGGCCGGCACGGAGGCCGGCCTGCGCGCAACTGGTGTTACCGCTTGTTAACGGCGTCCTTGAACGCCTTGCCAGCCGTGAACTTCACGGTCTTGGCAGCTGCGATCTTGATCGCTTCGCCCGTCTTCGGGTTACGGCCGGTACGCTCAGCGCGCTTACCCGAACCGAACGAGCCGAAGCCGATCAACTGAACCGTGTCACCCTTGGCGACGGCCTTCTTGACCGCCTCAAGCACGGCGTCGAGAGTTTCGCCGGTTTGAGCCTTGCTTGCACCCGTGTGGCCGGCGACGGCGTCGATCAGTTCCTGTTTGTTCATGTGTGTTTCCCTTGAGAGGTGGTGAATACCGGCGACAACTCTAACACTTCCGCCATTTGGCGAGTGTCGGTGTTGTATCCGCGCCATAAGGCACGCGGCGCACGCCAGAATATCGCCTTCACGGCACGTAATGCAAACGCGATCCGGAGATCTGTTCCGTCACGTAACGAAAAGGCGCCGGCACTGGCCGGGCAGCCGCATTATAGAGCCTTCGGCGGGCTGTGGGCCAGTCCTGACAATGGTTTGCGGCGATTTTGTTGTGCTATGCCGCGTACTTTCTTGTTCTTGATGATAAAACCCCGGTAACTGCGGGCATCTCCGGTCACCGTCGCGCGCAATCCCTTGCTGGGCGGGCTTTGGAGGTTTCCCTAACACTTCAGGGGTTGCGTACCGGGCCGACTTTTGGTTGTCAGGGCCGTTACCTTGTCCGGATTGGCCGGTATTCATTGTCATGTCATCAGGCGTGTCTAGCGTGGCGCCGCACGATAGATCACACACTGCTGCGTGCGTCCTACACTCGAATGGCGGCGGGACATGTCGCCGAACGCTTTTCAGGAATTGCCTTCATGTTGCTTTGTCAGATTACCGATCTTCACGTGACGCGGCCCGGTTTGCTTGCCTGCGGACGTGTGGATACCGCGCAGGCTCTGCGCCGAGCGATTGCCACCATCAACCGATGGACGCCGCGGCCCGATGTGGTCATCGCGACCGGCGACCTCATCGATACGCCGCATTTGTCGGAATACGAAGTACTTCGGGAGTGTTTGGCGGCGCTTACGATCCCGTTGTATCTGGTCGTGGGAAATCATGATCACCGCGAGGGGCTGCGCGCAGCGTTTCCTGAGCATACCTATCTGCATTCGGCGAGTGAATTTGTGCAGTATCGCGTCGATCTTGGGCCGCTGACCGTACTCACGCTCGACACTCAGGACCCGCCGAATGCCGGAGGGCATTTGTGTGAGACTCGTCTCGCATGGCTCGACGAGCAACTGCACGCGTGCGAGGGGCGCCCGACGATCATCGCCATGCACCACCCGCCGTTCGACACGGGTATCGATTACATGGACGGATACGGCCTGACGGCGCAAGGCCGCGCAGGTTTCGCGCGCGTGACGTCACGTCATCGTCATATTGAGCGAGTGATTTGCGGTCACCTGCACCGCAGCATTCAGGCGTGCGTGGAGGGGGCGCCCGGCGTCATGGCGAGCACATGCGTGTCAACGGCGCATCAGATCACGCTCGGGCTCGCGCCCGGAGCGCCCGGCTCGATCACGCTCGAGCCACCGGGCTTCGCGTTGCATCTGTGGCAACCCGGGGCCGGCGTGCGCACGCATCTGGCGTATGTCGATGCCTACGAAGGGCCGTATTCATTCGACGGTGAATCGGTATCCTGACGGATTGGCGCGGGTTTTGCGCGCGAAAAAATGGGGACGAAAGTAGGACCGGGCGTGTGTAAAGTTCATTCCCATCAAACATAAGAGATCAGTTCGGATCAGCAGTCAGAAGCCGTCCCGACGGAGAAGTATCGCGGGACGGGAGCGGCGGATCTTGCCAAGAAAACTGTCGATCCGTCGCCCAAGGCCCCGGCCGAAGACGCCGGGCAGGGCACATTCCGATATCGGGGAATCATGCGAACCGCCATCGCGCAGCGCTTGCGCGAACGCCCACGTTTCGCGCTGGGCATTTCGATGGCATGCGACGAAGCGATGTCGTGGAAATGGCGCGTGTGCACCCGGTTGATCTCAATTTCCGCGAACACCACGTGACTGCCGCTACGCCCAACGACGCCGAACCGGCACGCAATGCCCAGTCGCCGGCACGCGTGCGCAGCTCGCAGCCGCTCGGTAATCTCGGGCGGTGGGGGAGATGGATTGCCCCCGCTATCGCACGTCCCTTTGCCATGCTTGAAGTGCTGGGCGGCACCGCACTCTTGGTGCTCGTCGCCTGGCGGTTCCGGCCGGACGATCCGCTGCTTCTTTCCGCACAATTTCCGTGGTTATGGCTGGCGGCCCTCATTGCCGCATTGCGCTACGGCTCACTGGCGGGCACGGCAAGCGGTCTGGTGCTCGTGGCCGCCTGGTATGCCCTATGCGCACCGATGGGCGGGCCGTTCCCCATGACGCACTTCGCCGGCGGAATGACAGCGGTTCTCATTGCCGGGCATTTCTGCGATATCTGGTCTCACCGCGCGAATCGGGCGCAGGGCATCAACGCCTACTTCAGCGACCGGCTCGTCGCAATCACGCACAACCACTACCTGCTGCGGGTCTCTCACGAACGGCTCGAACGCGATTTGTTGGCGCGGCCCGTGACATTGCGCGACGCTTTGACGCGCCTTCGCGATCTCACTGTACGGCGGGCAGGAGACGTTCATGGGCACGCGGGCGGGTTGCCGAATGCGCAACCGATGCTCGAGTTCGCTTCGCTGACGTGCCAGATCGAAGTTGCGTCGTTATTCCCGGTGCGCGCGGGCCGGCTCGTCACCACGCCCATCGCGCGGGTCGGTGAGGGCTTCGAGCCCGACGTCGACGACGCGCTGGTCCGGCATTGTCTGCAGGAGGGCACGCTTGCCCACGTGCGTGCCGAGGATCCGGCCAGCGATACGAGCCCCTATCTCGCCTGCGCACCGTTGCTCGACAACGACGGCACGCTGGTCAGCGTGTTGATTGTGCGTCGCATGCCGTTTCTCGCACTCAATCACGACAATCTGCAACTGCTGCTGGTATTGCTTGCCTACTACGCCGATGGGGTGGCCCATCAGCCTCTGGTGGCCAGTGTGCGCGAATCGGTGCCGCAAGCGCCATACGACTTTGCGCTCGAGCTGGGGCGTCTGGCGCGGCTCAAGCGGGCGAGCGGCATCGAGTCTTCACTCGTCGCGCTGGCGTTCCCGCGCGGCGCGCGAGGCGACTCGCTGTTCGAGCAGACGGTGCGCCAGCGCCGGGCACTCGACGCGCTTTGGACCATCGGCACCCCACGTCGCCAGATCGCTATTGCCTTGATGCCGATCACGGACGAGCACGGGATCGACGGCTATCTGCTGCGCGTCGAGACCCTTTTGCGTCAACAGTACGATGTCGATTTCCAGAGCGGTCACATCGCGGTACATACCGCGCATGTGGACGCCGATGCGCCCGGCGACGGCCTGCGCAAACTGATGGAGCGGTGTGTCGATCATGCCTGAGCGCACATCGCAAGGCGAGCGTGTGACAACTGGCCGGCGGCGGCGCCAGCGCAGTGTCGCGAGCGGCCTGCGTCTGCTGCAATGGGCATTCACGCTGAGTTTGGCCGTCATGGCCGTGGTCATGCAGGCACAGGCGCTGCGCCTTGTGATCCAGAGCGAGGTCTGGCAGGCGCCCCCGGGGGACATCGATGCGCCATTGGCGCCGATGTTGGGGCCGATGTCGGCGGCGCTGGTCTGGCAGGCCGCGGCAGCGCTGCTGGCGGGCGGTTTCATGGTTCGCGTGTTGCCACCCAGCTACGGTGCCCGTCACAGCGCGTTCTGGCACATCGCGCTCATTACCTTCTTCCTGCCTGGCGCGGGCTTGACCGTTGTGCTGGGCGTGCTTCTGATCGGGTACCTGTTTCCGCCGCCGCGCGAGGCAATGGCGTCCGGACGCGTCACGCCCCCCGGCTTCATCTCGCACCTTGTGGCGCGGGTTCGGCACGGTGCCGGCATGCGGCTACGGGCGCGGCTGCGCAATCTGCGCGGCGAGCGCGACGACCGCGTGGCGGCTTTGATCTCGGTGCAAGCACTGCCGTCGAGGGTCACGAGTGAAATCGCGCGCGACCTGCTGGCCGATCCCGTGGAGGAAGTGCGTCTGCTGGCGTACGGCATTCTCGACGGCATGGAGAAGCGCATCATGCAGCAGATCTACGCAATGCGCGACCGTCACGCGGCAGCGCAGGACGAAGACGAGCGTGCCCACGCGAGCCGTTGTCTTGCGCAACTGTACTGGGAACTGATTTATCAGAATCTGGTGCGTGGCGAAGTGCTGCGTTTCACGCTGGAGCGGGTAGAGCAGTTCGCACGCGATACGCTCGAGCAGCACGAGGACGATGCCTCGATGTGGTATCTCCTTGGCCGTTGTGCGCTGCTGCGCGAGACGCCCGACGTGGCGGAGATGTATCTGCGTCACGCCCAGTTCCACAGTTTTCCGACGGAGCGCCTGTTGCCCTGGCTGGCAGAGGCCGCGTTCCAGAAGCGCCGTTACGATCGTGTGTCGCAACTGCTCGGCGGGATGGGCGCAAACGCGACGGGCGCCAAAGGGCCGATGGCTTCGCCAGCGGTGCAGCCCGTCGTACGATTCTGGACCCGGTAGCGCCCATGGCCACGCGCCCGCACGACGACCTTACGAATTCGCCACCGTCGGCCGAGATCGGGGAGGCCGCGTCGCCTGTCGACATGGCCGACGTCGCGCTCCTTCTTGAGGGCACCTTCCCCTACGTGCTGGGCGGTGTGTCGTCATGGGTCGATCTTCTGATTCGCGCCTTTCCCGACCTGACCTTCGCGGTGGTGTTCATCGGCAGCCGCCGCAGCGACTATGGCGCGCCGGTCTATCCAATGCCCGCGAACGTTGTTCACTTCGAGGCGCATTTCCTGTACGAGATGGCCGACGCGCCCACCAACGCAGCCGACAGCCCGGCGCGAACGCGGCAGGGCTCGGGCGACCCGGAGGCCTTCGCGCAGATTGCCCGTATGCACGACTTGTTCCGTCAGCGGCATGAGGCACGCGAGCGGGCGGGCGACGACATGAGCGTCGACGATCTCCACGCCATGCTGTCGAAGATTCTGCCGATGCTGCGCGACGGCCATGCGCTGGCGCAGCCGGAATTTCTTCATAGCGAGCGTGCCTGGGATTTCATCACGCAGCGTTATGAGCGCTTTTGCCACGACCCGTCGTTTACCGATTATTTCTGGACCATACGTGCGATGCACAAGCCGATCTGGCAACTGGCGAGCATCGCCAGCGCCTTGCCGCCGGCCCGCATGTATCACACCGTGTCGACAGGGTACGCAGGGCTGCTGGGGGCGATGCTGCGCATGAGTACGGGGCGGCCGCTGCTCGTGACCGAGCATGGCAGCTACACGAAGGAGCGCAAGCTCGATCTGCTGCAAAGCGAATGGCTGCGTGACAATCGCGGTCCGTTCGAGCGCGATATCTCGCGCGTCGGCTATTTTCAGAACCTGTGGATGCGCTTTTTCGAAGCTATCGGCAGGATCTGTTACGACACCGCAAACGAAATCGTCTCGCTGTATGAGGGCAACCGCCAGCGTCAGGTGAGCGACGGCGCGCCGGCCCATAAGACGCGCAGCATTGCCAATGGCGTGGACATCGAGCGCTTTGCCGCGTTGCGTGTCGCCCGGCGCGAGACCGACGCACAGACTGAGCGTCCCGACATTGCGCCGGTCGTGGCGCTGGTGGGGCGGGTGGTCCCCGTCAAGGACATCAAGACATTTCTGCGCGCCGTGTTCATCGCCTACCGCGCGCGGCCTGACTTGCAAGGCTGGATCGTCGGGCCCGATACCGAGGACACGGCGTATGCACAGGAGTGCCGCGACCTCGCCGCGAGTCTCGGTATGGAGTATCAGGTGCAGTTCACAGGCTATCGCGCGATCGAGTCGGTGCTGCCGCAAATCGGCGTGCTGGCGTTGTCGTCTGTATCCGAAGCCCTGCCGCTGGTCATGCTGGAAGCGGCGGCGGCCGGCGTGCCGGTCGTGGCCACGGACGTCGGTGCCTGCCGTCAGTTGATCGTCGGCAAAGACGACGAGGATCGGGCACTGGGCTGTTCGGGGCGCGTTGTGCCGATGGCCGACCCCGAGGCGCTGGCGGCAGCCATCGTCGACGTGCTCGAACCCGGCGCCTGGCATGCCGCGAGCCGCGCCGGTATTGCTCGTGTGGAGCGTTACTACCGGCTCGACACCATGCGCGATGCGTATCGCACGCTATACCGGCGATGGATCGACGGAGGGAATGACTGATGGCCGGTATCGGCTTCGAATTACGGCGTTTGCTGCGCAGCGATACCCTTTCAGGCACTTTGGCGGCATACAGCTATGCGGGAATTATCAGTGCCGGCCCGCTGGTGCTGTCGATGGTCGGCGTGGTGCTGGTCGGGTTAATGAGTCTGGCGAACGTGCAACCCCACGACGTGCTGACGCAATTTCAGGTTTCGGTGACATATCTGATTGCCTCAAGCGTCATCGCCACGGGCCTCATCCAGTTGGCGTTCACCCGCTATCTGAGCGACCGGCTATTTGCCGGCGAGCCGCACACCGTGATGCCGTCGTTCAATGCAGTGACGCTGGTCACGACCGTCGTGCTCGGGGCAATAGGGCTCGCGCTGTCGGAGACGCTTTTCTCGACCCTGCCGCTCACGTATCGCTGGCTGATGTGGATCGGTTTCGTGTTGCTCGGCAATCTATGGATCGTGGTGTTGTTTCTGACGAGCGTGAAGCAGTACCGCGCGATTCTCGGTGTGTTCTGCGCCGGTTACAGCCTGAGTGTGGTCAGTGCCGTGCTGTTGGGGCGCTTCGGACTCGCGGGGCTGCTGGGTGGGTTCGTCATCGGCCATACCTGCCTGTTGCTGGGGCTCACGGCCATTGTCGTGCGTAATTATCGTACGACTACCTGGCTGTCGTGGTCGGTGTTCGTGCCGCGCAATCTGCGGCTTTCGCTGGTCGGCGTCGGAGTGTGCTTCGGGTTGGGCGTGTGGATCGACAAGCTGATCTTCTGGGCGTCGCCCGTGACTGGCATGGCGATTATCGGGCCGCTGCGCGCCGCGCCCATCTACGATCTGCCGGTGTTCCTGTCGTACCTTTGCGTCATTCCGGGCATGGCGGTGTTTTTGCTGCGCATCGAGACGGATTTCGCCGAGGCCTACGCCGGTTTTTTCGACGCCGTACGGCACGGCGGTACGCTGCGGCAGATTTCGGCGTCGCGGGTGTTGATGGTGCGTGCGGTGCGCACGGGGCTTTACGAAATCCTCAAGGTGCAGGCCATCGTGACGCTTCTCGTGTTCGCGTTCGGCGACGACATGCTGCGGCTCGTCGGTATGCCCGAGGCGTGGCAGGCGTTGCTGCGTATCGACGTCGTCTCCGCTGGCCTGCAAGTGCTGCTGCTCGGGGTGCTCAACGTGCTGTTCTATCTTGACCGGCGCCGCGACGTGCTGATGCTCACCTCGTTGCTGGTGGTGCTCAACGCCGCCTTCACCTGGGGCAGTCTGCAATACGGGCCCGCACTGTATGGCTATGGGTTCGCGCTCGCGTTGCTGTGTGTGCTGCTGCTCGGCGCTCACCGGCTGGCCCGCCGGCTGTCGGCGCTCGAATACGATACCTATATGGGGCAGCGGGCATAAGCCGGGCGACAGCCGGGAAGATGCGCCAGGCGAGTCGTTCTGCACGCCATTGGCACGTGGGCGGCGGCTGGAGTAATATCGCGGGTCTCGCCCGAGGCCGTGTTGCGGCTCGACCGGTGCGATATCGAGGGCGCCACACGGGCGTCGCTAAGGCATTTTCATGAACACTCTGGGCACTATTCTCGTCACCGGCGGGGCCGGCTATATCGGCTCACATACGTGTGTCGAGCTGCTGGCGAGCGGGTATGACGTCGTTATCGTCGATAACCTCTGCAACAGTCATCCCGAGGCGGTGGCACGCATTGAACGTATTGCCGGCCGTGCGCCCGTATTCGTCGAAGGCGATGTCTGTTCTCCGGCGGTCATAGACGACGTATTCAGCCGCTATCGGATCGACGGCGTGATCCACTTTGCCGCGTTGAAGTCCATCGGCGAATCGCTCGAAAAACCGTCGCGCTATTACCGAAACAATCTCGATAGTCTGCTGACGCTGATTGAAGCGATGGATCGTCACGATGTGCGGCATCTGGTGTTCAGTTCGTCCGCTGCCGTGTACGGATATCAGACATCGGTGCCGATCGACGAGACGGCGTCGCTTTCGACGGCCAATCCGTATGGTCATACGAAGTTGATGGCCGAGCAGATCCTCGCCGATACCGCCAAGTCCGACACGCGCTGGCGTATCGGGGTGTTGCGATACTTCAATCCGGTGGGCGCGCATGAATCCGGGCTGATCGGCGAAGACCCGGGCGGGGTGCCGAATAACCTGATGCCGTTCGTTGCACAGGTCGCCGTGGGCAAGCTGCCCCAGCTCATGGTCTACGGCGGCGACTGGCCGACGCCCGATGGCACGGGGGTGCGCGATTACATCCATGTGGTGGATCTGGCACGTGGTCATTTGGCGGCGCTGGCGGGCCTGCATAAGCTGAACGCAGGCTTCACCGTCAATCTGGGGACTGGGCGAGGGCACAGCGTTCTTGAAGTCGTGCAGGCATTCGAAGCCGCCAGCGGCCGCAAAGTGCCGTACGCGATCGTCGATCGCCGCGCGGGCGACGTAGGGGCCTCGTATGCCAATGCGTCGCGCGCGCACGCCTTGCTGGGCTGGCGCGCCGAATTCGATCTGGCCCGTATGTGCGCCGATCACTGGCGTTGGCAGCATCAAAACCCTGATGGATATCAAATGTCGCCCGGAAACCCCGGCGGCCCTTCAGCGGACAAATGAAAGCAATTCCCAATTGGGGTAAAATGATCGGGTTTTCCCGCCCAAAACTGAAAGTGCGTATACCTGATGCGCCTGGAGTCCGGGCATCGGGCCATTAAGGATGGCTCGCGCAAGCCTTCAGGCGTCCGGGCCATGCGCCCTGCCGAGGTGTCGCGCCGCCCCTTCGTCTAACGTCAAGCCACTATGAGTACTCAGAATCAACAGACCGTGCTGGAAGTCCATCACTGGACTGATACGTTGTTCAGCTTCAAGACCACTCGCGACGCGTCGTTCCGTTACGTCAATGGCCAGTTCACGATGATCGGGCTGGAAGTGGAAGGCAAACCGCTGCTGCGTGCGTACAGCATGGCAAGCGCGAATTACGAGGAAGAGCTGGAGTTCCTGAGTATCAAGGTGCAGGACGGTCCGCTGACCTCGCGTCTGCAGCATTTGAAGCCGGGCGACAAGGTTATCGTTGGCCGCAAGCCGACCGGCACGCTCATCAACGACAACCTGCTGCCGGGCAAGAACCTTTACCTGCTGTCGACGGGCACGGGACTCGCGCCGTTCATGAGCATCATCCGCGACCCGGAAGTCTACGATCGCTACGAGCACATCATTCTGGTGCACGGCTGCCGTTTCGCCAGCGAGCTGGCGTACCGCGACCTGATTACACAGCATCTGCCGGAACACGAGTATCTGGGCGAGTACATTCGTGACAAGCTGATTTACTACCCGACGGTCACGCGCGAAGAGTTCGAAAATCAGGGCCGTATCACGGAACTGGTGGAGTCGGGCAAGATGTTCACCGATATCGGCCTGCCGGAATTCAGCCCGGAGAACGATCGCATCATGCTGTGCGGTAGCCCCGCCATGCTCAAGGACACCCGCGAACTGCTGGAAAAGCGTGGCTTCGTGGAAGGTCACAACCACGCCCCGGGGCATTACCTCGTCGAGCGCGCGTTCGTGGGGTAAGACGGTGATCGTTGCCGTCTTGTCGTCGTCCAATACGCCACGAACGACGCGAACGAAGCAAACGTAAAAAAGGCCGCTCAATCGAGCGGCCTTTTTTCATGGTGACGTGACCGTGCCGGTCAGAAGTCCATCGTGGCGCTGGCGAGGAACGTGCGTGTCGAACCCGGCAGCACGAAGCCGTTGTACGTCGTGGTCCAGTAGTGCTTGTCCGTCAGGTTGTTGATCGCGGCGCGCAGCACCACCGACTTGCCGGCGATACGCGTGGCGTACTTGGCCGACAGATCGATAGTGGTGTACGCGGGGATCGACAGCGTGTTGGCGGCATCCACTTCCTGCTGGCCGGTGACCTTCACACCAGCGGCGAGCGTCAGGCCGCGCACGAACGGGGTGTCGTACTCGACTCGCCCGGTCACGACATAGCGCGGTGCGGCGAAAATGCGCTTGCCCGCGACGCTCGGATCGTCGACATCCACGGCCTTCGTGTTGAGCAGCAGCACGCCGCCCATCACGCGCCAGTCGCGCGCGAGACGCACCCAGCCGCTCGCGTCCAGTCCCTGGAAGCGCTGCGTGCCGTCCTGCACGTAGTAGTTTGCCTGGTTGGTGTAGCCATAACCGCGCTCGACGCGGAACAGCGCGAGATTCGCCCCCCATGTCTGTTTGTCAGCCTTCCAGCCCACCTCGTACTGCTTGCTGGTGAGCGGCCCGAAGGTCTGCGGAAAGTTGACGTTGGTGATGCTCGCCGAACCGCCCGGCTCCAGCGACTCGACGTAGCTGACATACGCCGTCGAATCGTTGTCGGTCTTGTACATCAGTGCGACAGTCGGCGAGACGGGTTTTGCGCGATACGACGTGCTGGTCTGACCGGAAATGTCGTACAGGTCGTCATTGAACTGGGTGTACCGCAGGCCGGCCAGCAGCGAAATGCGCGAGGTGATGCCAATCGTGTCGCTGGCATAGATCGCCCGTTGCGAGATCTTCTCGCTGCGGTACGGCTGGTAGTTCAGTCCGAAGTCTTGATTCGGCAGCAGCGACGGGTTGTAAATATTGCTTGTGCCGAGCGAAATCCCGTTGCCGCCGTCGCCGTTATCGTTGAGCTTGACCTGGCTCTGATAGGCCACCCCGAATACCACGTCGTGCTTGAGCGGGCCGGTGGTGAACTTGCCCTGCATCATGGCGTCCCACGCCTGGTAGTAATAGGCGGTCTTCCATTTGTACTGCGTGTCGGCGTAATCTCCCGCCGCATTGAGTACGGA
Source organism: Pandoraea apista (assembly GCF_001465595.2). Classification (NCBI taxonomy): domain Bacteria; kingdom Pseudomonadati; phylum Pseudomonadota; class Betaproteobacteria; order Burkholderiales; family Burkholderiaceae; genus Pandoraea; species Pandoraea apista. The sequence continues at coordinate 2,753,145 of NZ_CP013481.2, forward strand.
GAGGAAACTGTCACCGTTCAAACGATTCTGACGTGCGAAGCGGTACTTGAAGTTCGCCTTCCACTGATCGTTGATGCGATAGTCGAGTGACGTGCCGGCCGTCAACGAGTCGGTTTCGTAATACGTGAACGGTTGGGCGAGATTGCGCGCGACCTTGTTCGCGTCGGGCACCGCACCCGCACCGTTGAAGTTCATGCCGAACAGGGTGCCGGTCGTCTGGCGTTTCCAGTACGCCACGTCGGCCGTCCATGTCAGATCGGGCGTGATACGAAAGTCCGTGGCAAACGAGATCGTCTTGCGACGCACGTGATTGTTCGGCTCGGCGGTGTTGCCTTCCTCGTTCACGAGGTTCAGACGATAGCCGAAGCGATCGTCGGGACCGAAGCGTCCGCCGAGATCGAGCTTCTCGCTCCACACATTGCTCGCTTCATAGCCCACCGAAAACTGACGCAGCGGCTCGTCGGTCGGTCGCTTGAGCACATAATTCACGATCCCGCCCGGCGCGCCGAAACCGTACATGAAGCCGGACAGACCTTTGAGCAGTTCCACTTGTTCGAACGGTTCGAGCGGAATGTCGGCCTGCCACGAGACAAAGTTCTGACCGTCGACCTTGGTACCGTCGAGCATATCCACGCGCATGCCGCGCACGGCGAAATACGAGTTCTCGTTGCGCTTGTTTTCCGAGAGCGTAGTGACGGCCGGGTCGTATTTGAATGCGTCCGTAGCGGTCTGGGCCATCTGGTTCTTGATCTGCTCGCTGTTCACGGCGACGACCGAGAATGGCGTGTCGACGGCGCGTCGCGTGCCCAATGCGCCGCTCGACACCCGCTCGACCTTGATGTCGTCGTCGCGGCCTGCCGACACCGTGGTGGCGGGCAGTGCAGCGGTACCCTGCGATGCGTTCGCAGCCGGTTGTGCGTCGGCAGTCTGCGACACTTGCTGCGCATGGACGCTGCCCGAGGCGAGCGTCAGCGAAGCGGCGCAGATCGCGAACACGCTGGCCACGGCCCGCGACATCGAGGACGGCGAGAGGGGGGAAGCGAGGCGAGGTGTCAAATCGTGCGCGGCGCGTGTGCGAGCGAGACCGCGCCCAGCGAGCGGGCGGTGAGGCAACATCGGTGTAAATCTCCCTATTGGTGATGCGTCGTGTGCCGACGGGTACGTCTTGAAATCGGTCTTCTTATGTGGGGACGGGCGAACGCGCTTGCTCAAGCGCAGCGTGCGACAGCATGTCGTCGCACGGCGCTTGCGAAAGCCCTCAGGTTCGCGCCGGGTCCGGCTGCTCGGGCAGCGCTGTAGTTGTGTTGGCCGTGTCTTGGCAGGCGGCGGCAGTGCGCTCTGCGGTGTGCGCCGGGTCAGTGTCGTGCAACGTCTGACCGTTGCTCGCAGCAGGCCGGGCCCAGACGCTGTTCGGATCGCCGCGACGGGCGCGTTGCCATGTGGCACGCGCGAACAGCGCAAAGATCGCCGCGCAGACGACGGCAATCAGATCGACGCCAGCGAGCACCCAATCGCCCGAGACCATCGAGTGCACCAGATTGTCGGGCGTGAGTGCTGCATCGAGCACAGGAATGGCGACGCACGCGAGCGCGGTCGCCGCGAGCAGTCCGGTGGCGGCCACAGGGGGGGCGGTGAGTGCTGCAAAGAGGACGGAAATCGCGAGCGTAGCGACGAAGATCGAAAGCGCCGTGGTACCGGGAGCGACTATGGCGCCGACGAAGGCGACGGCAATTCCCAGGCATGCGCCGAGGAATACGCCGGCGGTGGCTTTGGCCATCCAGCGCAAATTGGCAGGCTGAATGGCCGCGTTGCGCTTGCGACGCGATTCGAGCCACAGCAGGTTGCCGCTGTAGACCAGCACAGCGCCCATCAGCCCAAGCACGAAGTACACCCAGCGCATGGCGTCGCCCGCGAAGTTACCGAAGTGCGCGCCATAGATCATGCTCAACACCGCGTGGTTCGTGTCGCGCGCGCCCGGGCTGTGTTGACCGACGATCTCTCCGTCGTTCAGACGCACGGCCACGGCGGCGAAAACCCCCAACGAGTCGCTGGCCTCGCCGTAGACTTCGGCCACTGCGTCAGGCTTGCCGTAACGGGTCCAGGCCACGGCGGTGGCCTCCATGTCGGGCGCCGCATGTTCGGCGCGTGCAAGCACGGCCTGCAAGTCGAGCGGCTTGCCGTCCACCGGGGCGATTTTGGCAGGCACAGCGCCGGTGACCTGCGGGATCTGCGACATCAGCTTGCCTTCGAACGTCACGACGTTAAACGCCATCATGAGCGGCAGGCTCAGGCACAGCAGCGCGCCTGTGAGGGCGAAAACGATGTGAAACGGCAGACTCAGCACGCCGATGGCGTTGTGGGCGTCTTGCCAGAAGCGCTTGAGATTGCGCCCCGGGCGCAGCGCGAAAATGTCACGCGTTACGCGCGGCAAATGCACGATCACGCCGGAGATCAGTGCCATGCCGTAGAACAGGGACACCACCCCCATCAGGTACAGGCCATATGTCGGGATCGACAGCGAGTAGTGCAGCGCGTTGATCGTGCTCGACAGACCGGGGCGCGCGTTGCCAATGACCAGAGAGGGCGCAGCCCCTTCGGCGCCCAGGCCCAGACGCGCCTGCATCCATTCGCCGTTGGGCTCCTGCCAGTAGGCGAACGGCGTAGGAGAGTGATTGGGCAGCACGACACCCATCTGCTCGCGAGCTGCCGGGTATGTCTCACGTACTCTCTCGGCGAGCTGTTCCGTTTGGGCAAGCGAGAGCGGCGCATGGCGCGTGGCCGGTTGCTCCCAGCGTTCGATCTCATGATGGAACACGGTCAGAGCACCGCCGAGCATGGCGATGAACAGGGCGAAGCCGGCAACGATGCCGGCCCACGTATGAACACTCAGGTATTGACGCAGGGTTTGGGCGCGCATGGGACGATCCTTACCAGACGGCGCGCGCCAGCATCAGCGCATCTTCGCCTTCGACATGGGGCGTTCGATCCGTGCGGCCATCCTGGGCATGGGCGGCGAGCACTACGACCTGGGCGCGGATGACGAGATCGCCTTCCAGCCGCTCGCACGCATCGACCGCGAGGGCTACCGCACCTGGGCCAGCGAATGGGTGGAAGGCCGCCTGCTGCACGAAGGCGCGGCCGTCGGCCCGGACGAGAAGGCGGCCATCTGGTCTGCGCTGGGGAGCCTGGCCAGCGCGCCGGTGGAGCAGCGCACGCTCACGGGCCTGACGGCGTTGCTGCAATCGAACACGTTGCGCCAGGCACTCGCGCCCTACGTCCTGGGCGGCGCGCACGGCAGGCTGCTGGATGCCGACCATGACCGCCTCGGCACGGCCGATGTGCAGGCGTTCGAGATGGAGGAGCTGATGCACAGCAAGGCCGCTGTGCTCGCGGTGCTGCGCTACCTGTTCGCGCGCTTCGAGGAGCGGCTGGATGGTGCGCCCACGCTGCTGATCCTTGATGAAGCGTGGCTGTTCCTCGACGACCCGGTGTTTGCGGCGCGCATCCGCCAGTGGCTCAAGACGCTGCGCAAGAAGAACGTCAGCGTGATCTTCGCAACGCAGTCGCTCGCGGACGTGAAGGACTCGGCCATCGCGCCGGCCATCATCGAAAGCTGCGCGAGTCGGATTTTCTTGCCGAACCCGCAAGCGACCGAACCGCAGATTCGCACGATCTACGAGGGCTTCGGCCTCAACAGCCGGCAGATCGAGATCGTAGCCACCGCGCAGCCCAAGCGCGACTACTACTACCAATCCCGCCTCGGCAACCGCGTGTTCGACCTCGACCTGGGGCCGGCGACGCTGGCCTTCGCGGGCGCTTCCACGCCGCAAGACCAGCGAGACATAGACCGCGTGCTGGCCGACGCCGGCGTGCCCGGCTTCGCGGGCGCCTGGCTGCGCCATCGCGGCCTCGATTGGGCGGCTGACCTGCTGCCCTCGTTCCCCGGCCTCGCGCCGGGTTCCCTCCGTACCGCTGACCACCCCCAGGAGAACCAGCCATGAAATTGCATACCCCCAAACTCGCCGCGCTGACCGCTGTCTGCGTGCTCGCCTTCGGCATCGCGCAGCCCGCGCATGCCTTGTTCGGCGTCGGCGACATCGTGCTCGACCCGACCAATCTGATTCAGAACACGATGACGGCTGCGCGCACGCTGGAGCAGATCAACAACCAGATCCGCCAGCTCCAGAACGAAGCGCAGATGCTCATCAACCAGGCACGCAACCTGGCCAGCCTGCCGTCCAGCGTGGTCGGCCAGTTGCGCGCGAACCTGGCGACCACCCAGCGGTTGATCGCGCAGGCCAAGGGCTTGGCCTACGACGTGACGAGCATCGACCGCGAGTTCGCGCGCCTGTATCCCGAGAAGTACGCCGCCACGGTGAGCGGCAATCAGATGTACCTCGATGCGCAGGAGCGTTGGAAGAACACGCTCAACGGCCTGCAAACCACCATGCAGATGCAGGCCCAGGCATCGCAGAACCTGAGCGACGACGAAAGCGTGCTGGCCGACCTCGTGGGCAAGAGCCAGTCGGCCGAGGGTGCGCTGCAAGCAATGCAGGCCATGAACCAGTTGCTGGCCTTGCAGGCCAAGCAGTCGATCCAGACGCAGCGGCTCCAGATCACGCAAGACCGCGCGGCCGCGCTGGAACTGGCGCGGCAGGCGGCGGCCACGGAGCGCGGGCGCGAGGTGACGCGCCGTTTCCTGGGCGAAGGCACGCCGTACACGCCGCAGCCCGTCAATTTCTACAACCGCTGACGGAGGCTGCCATGCAACACACGCCCGTCGTGTTCGCCTTCGCCGTTCATGCGCTTGTGCTGGCCGGCTGTGGCTGGCCGCAGCAGTTGCCGGTGAATGCACTTGCCGCCGATCCGGCCCGGCTGCGCGCGCAGGGCGGCACGTTTTGCGCGCAGGTGGCCCAGGCCGACCTGGGGCGCTTTCTCTCCGGCCAGGCTGGGCCGGGCGAGTACCAGACGCTGGCCGACCTGCCGCCGATTCCGCCCGGCTTCGATGAACCCGCCGATTGCAGTGCGGCAATCGCTCTGCCTGGGCAGGAGGACTCGCCATGAACGACGTGACGGTCATCGACCGCTTCCTCGACACCTTCTCGCGCTACATCGACTCGGGCTTTGGCCTGTTGCACGGCGAAGTGGCGTTTCTGACCGCCACGCTGATCGTCATCGACATAACGCTCGCCGGGCTGTTCTGGGCGATGAGCCATGCCACCGGCCAGGGCGAGGACGTGATCGCCAAGCTGATCCGCAAGGTGCTGTACGTCGGCGCCTTCGCCTACATCATCGGCAACTTCAACTGGTTGGCCGGCATCGTGTTCCGCTCCTTCGCCGGGCTGGGCCTGACGGCCAGCGGCTCGGCCCTGAGCATGGAAAACTTCCTGCAACCGGGCCGGCTGGCGAAGGTCGGCATCGACGCCGGGGCGCCGATCCTCAAGCAGATCGGCGACATGGCGGGCTTTCCCGAAGTGTTCGTGAACATCACGCCCATCGTCGTGATGTTCCTCGCGTGGCTGATCGTCCTGCTGTGCTTCTTCGTGCTGGCGATCCAGCTTTTCATCACGCTGATCGAGTTCAAGCTGACCACGCTCGCGGGCTTCGTGCTGGTGCCGTTCGCGCTCTGGAACAAGACCGCGTTCCTTGCAGAGAAGGTGCTGGGCAACGTGGTGTCATCAGGCATCAAGGTGCTGGTGCTCGCGGTCATCGTGGGCATCGGCTCCGGGTTGTTCGCCGAGTTTCAGGTGCAGCCGACCGAGTCATCCATCGACCACTCCGTGGTCGTGATGCTGACCTCGCTGACGCTGCTGGCCTTGGGCATCTTCGGGCCGGGCATTGCGACCGGGCTGGTGTCCGGCGGGCCGCAGCTCGGGGCAGGTGCGATGGCGGGCGCCGCGCTGGGTGGGGCTGGCGCTGCTGTTGCCGTGGGCGCTGCGGCCACAGGCGTTGGCGGTGCAGTCGCCGCCGGGGCGCGCATGGCGCCCGCAGCCGCCAAGCTGGCCGGCAGCGGTGCGCGGGCTGCTGCTGGAGCCGCCAGCAGCGCGCGGTCGGCGTTCCAGGCCGGTTCTGCTTCGGCAGGCGGTGGCCTCAAGGGCACTGCCGTCGGCGTGGGCAACGTTGCCAAGACTGGCGCGCAGGCGACCGGGCAGAAGGTGGCCGAAGGCGCACGCTCAATGAAGGAGCGTGTCGCCGCTGCCTTCCGACCCGATGACGCCGGATCGGCGTCGGGTGCCGGTGCCGCGCAGGCGGCAACCGAGCCGCCCCCATCCACTGCGCAACCCGCCTGGGCCAAGCGCCTGCATCGCAGGCAGCAGCTCACCCATGCCGCGACCACCGCCGCCCACACGCTGCGCGGCGGCGATGGCGGTAGCTCCAGCCAGGGCCCAAGCCTTCGCGATTCCGATTCATAAGGAGAACTCCCATGCGATTCAAACGACCGCAGGTGCGCTACGCCGACACACCGCAACCTGCCACTCCGTACCAAGCCGCCGCCCAGGTCTGGGACGAGCGCATCGGCTCGGCCCGCGTGCAGGCGAAGAACTGGCGCTTCATGGCCTTTGGCTGCCTCACCTTGGCCGTGCTGATGGCCGGCGGGCTGGTGTGGCGTTCGGCGCAGTCCATCGTCACGCCCTATGTCATCGAGGTGGACAACGCGGGCCAGGTGCGCGCCGTGGGCGAGGCCGCCGCGCCGTACCGGCCCAGCGATGCGCAGATCGCCTACCACCTGGGCCGCTTCATCGGCCTGGTGCGCTCGCTGTCCATCGACCCCATCGTGGTGCGGCAGAACTGGCTCGACGCCTACGACTACACCACGGACAAGGGCGCCATCGCGCTCAACGAATACGCCCGCACCAATGACCCGTTCGCGCGCATCGGCAAGGAGTCGGTGACGGTGCAGATCACCAGCGTGACCCGCGCCAGCGACACGTCTTTCAACGTGCGCTGGACGGAGACGCGCTTTGTCAACGGCGCGCTGGATCGCACCGAACGCTGGAACGCGGTGATTTCCACGGTGCTGCAAACCCCGCGCACCGAGCAGCGTCTGCGCAAGAACCCCTTGGGCATCTACGTCAACGGGCTGTCTTGGAGCCGCGAACTGGAAGCGAACGAAGGAGCAAAACCATGAATGATCTTTTCCGTAAATCCGCCTTGCCGGTGATGCTTCTGGCTTCGACCGTGCTGTTCTCTGGCTGCGCCACGCAAGGCAAGCCACCGCCGTCCATCTCGCTCGATGAGCCGGTGCAGGCCCAGCCGCTGCCGGAGCCGCCTGCGCCTGTGGAAGTGGTGGCCGTTCCGCAAGTGCTGCCGATGCCGGCGCAGATGAAACCTGTGCCGGATGCCAAGCCCACGCCGGAACCCGCCGATGAAACCGTGCGCGTGTCCCGCGCCAACGCCGAGGCGCGCATTGCGCCTACGCGCGAGGGCTACGTCAATGCGATTCAAGTCTGGCCCTTCACGGACGGCGCGCTGTATCAGGTCTATGCGGCTGTGGGTCGCGTGACGGTGATCGCGCTCCAGCCGGGCGAGGAGCTGGTGACGGTGGCGGCGGGCGATACGGTGCGCTGGATCGTGGGCGACACATCGAGCAGCAGCGGTGATGCGCTGCGCGTGAATGTCATGGTCAAGCCCATCCGCTCGGGCCTCAAGACCAATCTGGTCATCACCACCAGCAGGCGTACCTATCTGCTGGAACTGACCTCGACCGAGAAGACGTGGATGGCGTCGGTGTCCTGGGAATATCCCAAGGACAAGATGCTGGCCTTGCAGCGCCAGGCGCAGGCGGCCAGCGCCGCCGCGCCGGTCGATAGCGGCCTGTCGTTGGAGAAGATCCGATTCCGCTACGCGGTCAGCGGGAGCAATCCGCCGTGGAAGCCGCTGCGCGCCTTCGATGACGGCGAGAAGGTCTATATCCAGTTCCCGCCGGGCATTGCCCAAGGCGAGTTGCCGCCGCTGTTCGTGATCGGCGCGCAGGGCGATGGGCAACTGGTGAACTACCGCTTCCGCTCCCCGTACTACATCGTGGATCGCCTGTTCGGCGCCGCCGAGCTGCGCCTGGGCGGAGACAAGGGTGATGTGGTGCGGATCGAGCGCACTGATGGCGTTTCCGGTGGCACGCGGAGGAACTGACCATGAGCCAGGACGATTCTCCTGATCTTGCACCGCAGGCGGGCAAGGTCGCACCCGAGGCAGTGGCGCTGCGCGCCCAACCGCGCCCGGTCACGCGCCTGAACCGGCGCACCTTGGCCATGCTCACGGGCGGCCTGTCGGTCGCCGTGCTCGGGGCCACGATCTGGTCATTGCAGCCGCACCGGCGCGGCGCGGGCGAGCAGACCGAGCTTTACAACGTGGATCGTGTCTCGAAGTCCGAAGGGTTGGACGGCCTGCCGGCCGACTACTCGAAGCTGCCGCCGAAGGTGCCCGAGTTGGGGCCACCGCTGCCGGGCGATGTCGGCCCGGCCATCGTGAAGTCGCAGCAGCCGGCGACGCCGACGTATGCGCCACCGGGCCACGACCCGGAGGATGCGCGGCGCAAGGAGGCTGATGCGGCGGCGGGTTCGTCGGTGTTCTTCCGCTCGGGCAACCAAGGCAAGGCCACCGCGCCGGTCACGGCGCAAGCCGCTGCGGCTGCGCCCGGCAGTGCCTTGGCGGGCTTCGACCCGCTGGCCGCTGGGCCGGCCTCGACGGCGGCCCAGCCATCCGATCCCATCGCCATGCAGAACCGGCAAGACCAGAAAGAGGCGTTCCTGAAAGGCGGCTCTACGGAAACCCGCAATTCCGGCAATCTGCAAATGCCGTCCTCGCCGTATCAGGTCATGGCGGGAACGGTGATCGCCGGGGCGTTGGTGACGGGCATCAAGTCGGACTTACCGGGCGACGTGATCGCCACGGTGACGGAGCCGGTCTACGACACGGCCACGGGCAAGTTCCTGCTGATCCCCCAAGGGTCGCGCATCCTGGGCAAGTACAACAGCCAGGTGAGCTATGGGCAGAGCCGCGTGCAGGTGGTGTGGAACCGCGTCATCCTGCCGGACACGTCTTCGCTGAAGCTCGACAACCTCGCGGGCACCGACCCGGCCGGCTATTCCGGCCTGGAGGATGGCGTCGATTGGCATTGGGATCGCGTCTTTGCCGGCGCGGCGCTGACGACGCTGCTGGGCGTGGGCGCCGAGCTGGCCGCACCGGAGAACCGGCAGAACGGCAACCGCTTCGTGATCGCCGGGCGCGATAGCGCACAGGACAGCATCAATCAGGTCGGACAGGAGATGACCCGGCGCAACATGAACATCCAGCCGACGCTGACCGAACGGCCGGGCCTACCGGTTCGCATCATCGTCAACCGCGATCTGGTGTTGCGTCCGTACCAGCCGATGTTCTTCCAGCGGGGAGCGATGCAATGAGCACGACCAAGAAACTGCGGCTCGGCCCGCTGCCCAAGACCGAGAATGTGAAGCTGACCTTCGCTTGCCCGGCCAGCCTGAAAGCCGACCTCGACCGCTACGCCGCGTTGCACGCGCAGGCATACGGCGAAGCGGTCGATGCGACGACGTTGATTCCGCACATGCTGGAGGCGTTCATGGCAGCGGATCGGGGATTCAGGAAGGGAGGTAGGGGCAAGGCCGCACCGCCTCAATCGGGCTGACGATGCAGACACACTCACCAGTCACTCACGATGAAAGCGCAGCCTACGGGCTGCGCTTTCATCGTTCTGGGAGTCGGTCAGTTGGGCTATTATGGAAACGCAAGTCGGTCTGCTGTTGGAAAACGTGCCCGATGCAACGCGCTCCGGCTTTCTCTCCTGTCGCTCTTATGTGGCACCTAGCCCACGATGCCCGAGTCGCTTCAAGCGGCCCTAAACAGAGCTAACTTTGCGTCCCATATAGAGTTTTAGACCTCGTGCGATTTGCACAAATGGCTTGACACGAGCAGTTTTTTATGGGCTACCCGGAAGCATGGGGGCATTGCTGGCTTGAGGCTGCACATCTATTGCAATGCAAGGTAGCAGTGGACATTTCGGCTGGGGGGTCAGTCAGTCTTGAAGTTCTGACGATGCTGCGTTGCAGCGCACGCGCTGCAGAAGTCACCCGGTTGGCGTAAAATCGGCCCCCTTGAACGGGGCTGCTTCGATGGGTCGACAAGGATCGACAATCGACGACAGGGGCAGTGCCCGATGCCGTTTCCCAAGTCGTTGCGGACGCCGTTGGCCCGTAGCGGCTGTCATTTCGAATCCCGATGAGTGCCCCCCAAATTCTGCCTGCTGAGGCTGCCGAAGCCTTGCCTCAGTCGTCCATTCCCGTCTGGCTCTCGTTCGTGGCGCTCGCCATGGGCGGATTCGGTATCGGAACGGGCGAATTCGTCATCATGGGTTTGCTGCCCGATGTCGCCCAGGGTCTGAACATCACGATCCCGCAAGCGGGGCATGCGATCAGCACGTACGCGCTTGGTGTTGTGATCGGTGCGCCGTTGCTCGCGGTGCTTGGCGTGCGTTTGCCGCGTCGCGCTTTTCTGATCGCGCTCATGGCAATGTTTGCCGTCGGGAATCTGGCGAGCGCGATGGCGCCGAACTATATCGCGCTGATCGTGTTGCGCTTTCTGAGCGGCCTGCCGCACGGCACCTATTTCGGTGTCGCCGCACTGGTCGGCGCGTCGCTCGTGCCCCCGCATCGCCGAGTGCATGCCGTGGGACAGGTCATGCTCGGTCTGACGCTCGCCACGCTCTTCGGCGTGCCGCTGGCTGCCGGGCTGGGGCAGTGGCTCGGTTGGCGCGCCGCGTTCGTCCTCGTCGGCATCATTGGCGCGATCACGGCTTTGATGGTCTGGCGCTGGGTGCCGAATGTCCCGGCGCCGCATGGGGCGAGCCCGTTGCGTGAGCTGAATGCCCTGCGCAACTCGCAGGTGTGGCTCACGCTGGGTATCGGTGCCATCGGTTTCGGCGGCATGTTCGCGGTGTTCAGCTATATCAAGCCCACGCTCATGCAAGTCGCCGGTGTTCCCGAAACGTGGGTGCCGTTCTACCTCGCGCTGTTTGGTGTGGGCATGGTGGCGGGCACCATCGTGGGACCGCGTCTGGTGGCTGCGGCGTCGCTGATGCGTGCCATTGGCGGCACGCTGATCTGGTCGGCGTTTCTGCTCGGCGCGTTCACCTTCACGTCGGCAAGCCCGTGGCTGGCAGGTATCAATGTGCTGGCCATCGGGACCATCATCATCATCGGTCCGGCCTTGCAGATTCGGCTGATGGATGTTGCCGGGGAGGCTCAGACCTTGGCGGCGGCGCTCAATCACTCCGCCTTCAATATGGCCAACGCCGCCGGCGCATGGCTTGGCGGCGTGGCGATTTCTGCGGGTTACGGTTGGACATCGACAGGTTGGGTCGGTGTTCTGCTGTCCTGCGCCGGCATGCTGATGTTCTTCTGGGCGCGGCACGATGCCCGCCGGAAAGCCCGGTAACACAGGCCCTGCATCGCCAGCATCGCGACGAATGCGAGCGGATACGCCCACCAGATCCCGGTAAGTCCTGCGATCCGCTCGAAGACACTTGCCGCAGGCACTTCGATACCCAGTAGCCCCACAGCGCTCAGCAGCATCGGCACCCACACCTTTCCACTCGCGCGCATGGCGCCGGCCATGATTGCCGTCATGCCCATCAGCAGTACGCTCCAAGCCACGATATAAAGCAGGTGCGTGGCAATCGAAAGCACCGCCGGATCGGTCAGAAATCCGCGCATGATCGTGGGAGCGGCCAGACAGACCAGCACGGTCAGACTCCCCGTCAATCCCAGATTGCAGAGAAAGCCGGTGCGTACAATGGCGCCGATGCGTTCGCTGCGGCCTGCGCCAATGGCATGCGCACATAGAATCGAAGCGGTAACGCCCAACGTCATCACGGGAAGTTGCAGCCAGCTCATGACCTGCGTGACGGCGCCATAGGCGGCGGTGGCGTTTGCGCCGTGGCGATTGACCATGCCGAGGAGTGCCATTTCGGCGATGGCCATCGTGAGCATCTGCATGGCGGCCGGCACACCGATGCGCAGAATGCCGCGTGCCAACGCCGGATTCCAGCGTACGGCGCACCACAGGTCGCGATCAGGGGCGAGCGGGTGTGCTTGACGGCGCCAGTAAACCGCCATGCACAAAAGTGCGATGCTGAAGGCGAGCAGTGTCGAGGCGGCGGCGCTGGCCACGCCGAGCCGGGGGAAGGGCCCCCAGCCGAAGATGAATGCCGGCGTGAATCCGAGTGAGAGCATCGTCGCAATCAGTAGGGTGAAGAGTGGCGAGACCGCGTCGCCCGTACCACGGCTCATGGATGTCGTCAGCCAGAGCAGGAATACGATTGGCATGCCGATGAGCATCCAGCGCGCATAAAGCGTTGCGGCGTCGAACACACTCGCGGGTGTGCCGAGGGCACGCATGAGCGGCGTGGCGAAAAGGCCGCCGGCCACGCTGATGACGACACCTGCCACGAGCATCATCGCGAGGGCGGTGCCGGCGATGTTTCGGGCGCGGGTGAGGTCTCGCGCCCCCCACGCCTGACCGATCATCACCGTTGCCCCGGCTGACAGGCCGATCACAATGGCGAGCAAAAAGAAGAAGACGGGGAAGAAGGCCGATACCGCCGCGATGGCATCGGTGCCGATCAAATGTCCGAGGTAAATGCCGTCGACCGTGCCGGCAATGGACTGGAGCCCGTTGGCGAGCGTCATCGGCACGGCAATCGTGAGCCAGGTGCGCCAGAGCGCACGTGGCGGTGCGGCTGGCGGGGAAGTCTGTTGCGTCATGGTCTGAGTTCCTTGGTCATGTCATGAACGGGAAGAGGGTTGAAAACGACAGGCAAAGCGATGCCCGTCCGGTGCGGCGGTCCGCCCGGCGAGCAGTGAAATCAGGGAGTTGGGGCGCCTCAGGCGATCTGAAGCGACCTCAGTTGGATCTAGGCGGCGTCAGCCAGATCGTCCGTGGACGCGAGTTGCAGCAAATGCGTACGGACGTCCTCGGGCCAACTGGCGATTCGTGCGCTCAGCGCCTCGGTGTCGCTTGCAAAGAGGGCACGCGACGCTTCTTCGAAATCAGGCAAATCACCTGCGATGGTCGACATGAAGCGGTAGGCGCGCTCCTGTGCGCGACGCAGCAGGTCTCGCCCGGCGTGCTTGCGACGCGCCTCTTCTACCAGCTTGCGTAGCACGACGGATGCGCCCCCCGGCTGCGCCGCCAGCCAATCCCAGTGGCGCGGCAATAGCGTGACTTCGCGCGCGACGACCCCGAGCCTGGGCCGGCCGCGTCCTTTGACAGGCACCCCATCGATGGCCGTCGCGGTACCCGTCGCAATACCCGTCGCGGCCACAGCCGGTGCGGGGTAGCGCGCCCGAATGTCGGCCGCCGAGCCGCGCACGTCGACGTCGCGTGTGGCTCCGCTCAGGTCTTCGAAAATCAGCACCGAGGCGTGAGGATTGGCAATCATCGCCTGCTGATAGGCAATGGCCGCATCGGCGAGCGAACCAGACGCGATACGGCGCATATCGCGAAAGACGGTATATCCAAGGGAATTGGGCACGGCAGACTCCGGTAGCGATAGAGAAATGTCGGTACCGGCGAATATTACCCGGGTGTTATTTGGATTGCAATATCACCCGGGTAATATTTGATGGTGCAACGTGCACGAGGGCGATTCGGGGCTTCAGGCCGTCAGGGCGACGCCACCGTTCAGGCGTTCGAGTACGGTGGCGCGCACGGCGTCCGGCGCGTCGTCGAGCAGCGAGGGCCATTTGGCCTGAGCCTCGCGCACGGTCTCGCGGGCGATGGCGGTCAACCGGCTGACGCGCAAAAGTCCGGCACCTCGCAGCAAGCCCTCCAGAGCATTCCAGTCGAAGGCCCGCAACGTCTTGTCGATGGCCCGATTCACGCCGTAGTGCGATTCGGGAACATCGTGGAAGAAGGCGGCAACGCACACCGGGTCGTACACCGGGGCCAGTTGGGGCGTGTGGGCGTCGGGGTAGGTCAGCGCCCAGTTCTTGAGGTGGGCGTCGGTATTGCCGAGCAGGATGAAGGCGATCAGGCGGCGCAGGAATTCACGCACGTCGCGCACTGGCTCGCCGGACAGTTGATCGAGTACCCGCAACATTGTCGAGTAGTCGATATCGAGCCCGCGTCCATACTTGCTACGAGGCGGATATTGCAGTACCTGAGCGAACTCCTCCATGTGCACGCGGCGTCCGTCGGGCAGGCGATCGAAGCGAGGCACGGCGAGAATGTGCTCGAACGGCACCTGCTCGGGCAAGTCGGCGTCGCGCCGCGAGATGATTTCGGCCTTCGCACAATCGAGATCAAGGGCCTCGCAAAGGCGATATCCCGTGAACTCGTTTTCGACGAGATCCGGGTGACGCGTCGTCGGCAGTTTGAGAATGACCGAGCCCGCGCGGCCCTGACGCTTGACGATGTAGCGTCGTCCGTCACGAATGGCGGAGAACTTGGTCACCACGCCGGGCAGCGAGGCGGCGTCTTCCACTGGCGTATCGACGAAACCCGGCTCGACCATTTCGAGGCCGAGGGCGGTGTGCCAGCGATGCACGACGTCAGGGACCCCCTCTCGGGCAGGTACGGGTTCGACTTCGAGTGCGCCCATCAGATCGTGGCCCGCGGCAGCAAGCAACTCGAACTCGTCGTCCGGGCTGCAACGGCGCTCGGCGGCGAGACGTTCCCGGTTATGTCCCTCTGGCAGCAGATTCTCGAAATACACGGGCCAGCGGCCGTCGGTGCGCACCAGACGGGCATCTTGCGGCGACGCGAGAATCTCCCGCGTTGCGGTTTCATTGGCGCCGCGATAGGCGAGCGAGAGCACCGGCCGCTGCGCGTCCGCGATGTAGTTCTCGTCGAACGACATACGCAGGATGTCGCCGTATTGCGACAGATAGCCGATGGCACGACGCGTCCCGTCGGGCATATGCAGATAGGCGCGCAGATATTTGATGTTCATGAGCGGAGATCCGGGAGCCAGGGCGAGTGAGCGCGAATGAGGGGATTGGCGACTTAGCGAGCGAGCGTCTCGACGATGGAGGGCGGGGCGGAAATGCCGCTGGGCTGCGCGAGATATTTGCCGCCCGAGCGAAGGAATGCTTCGACTTCCTGCCGCAAACTGGCAGGTACGAGCATTGGCTCGAGTCCGAGGGCGCGGGCCATTTCGAGCACCGTCGACATGCGCGGATCGAGCGCGCCGGACTCTACCTTTTGTACGGTCATGCGCGACAGTCCGGCCCGATCGGCCAGTTCGGCCTGCGTCATGGCGGCGTCTTTGCGAGCCACGACCAAAGATTCCATGAGGCTCATAATGATGTGCTTTTGTCGAAAAATGATGATTTATCTTAGCATTTTATCGAGCACATTTCATTAAGAGATAATCTAAATTATCTTTTTTTGACTAATGCTAATAATTGTTAGCATTAGTCCTCCCGGCCGGCCTGAACCTTGCCGCGGGACGCTTTGACACGAGAGCGGCCCTGCTTGGCATCGCGACGGCGTATCTGGCTGCCGAGGGTGGGGCGCGTTGGAACGCGGCGGCGTGGCGGTACGGCGGCGGCATCGACCAGCGCTTGCAAGCGCGCAAGCGCATCGGCCCGGTTGAGTTCTTGTGAGCGATGCTGCTGCGCCTTGATCACGACGACACCGTCTTGAGTGATGCGGTGATCCAGACGGGAGAGCAGGCGGAATTTGACGTCGTCTGGCAACGACGAGCGCATCACGTCAAAGCGGAGATGGATGGCGCTAGAGACTTTGTTGACGTTCTGGCCACCGGCGCCTTGGGCGCGCATGGCCGAGAGTTCGACGTCTTCGGGGGCGATAAGAATACGACGGTTCATGAGGCAAGGATAACGTTCTCGCTGTCTTGCCCACAAGCGCACAGAACCGATGACGCCGGAATGCGCATCCGGCGTCACGAGAACCTGGCTCGGAACCCAGCATTGAACGGGACGACGACACCGTGCAAACGCGACGCCAACGCGACATCGGCAGAAGGTTAAGAATTCAGAGTAGTGATTCGGATTGCAAATCGTCAAGCCGTAAACGCATCATCCGAACGGATTAAGAATTACTTGAATGTTGTGAGTAATTTTGTAACAACTTGTATCTTTGAAATTGATGGAAACGGTGTTATTCCCCGTCAGGATGGGAAAAAGTTTGATTTTTATCAAACAAAGATGCTTCTGTTCACCATATATGGTGATTTTTGTGGAGTCATAAGGTAATTCTCGAGCCATTTAAAAATCATGCGTTAGCTCTGATATTTGGCATGAAAACCGAAAATGACATTGCGGCCTGGAATTATTTTGTTACTATCCATCCGAAACATTCGGGTTTTCGTGAGGTTGCGTTGGACCCATTGTTTTTGTTCGGACAATTAACTAATTGCGATCCTTGCGTGGGAATCGCATTCGTCGATAACAAAAAGGACTCACCATGAAGCTTACGCAAGCCATGATTCTGGCCGGACTCTTGTCGCTCGGGACGGTGGCGCATGCTCAGGATGCGGCAAGACCGGCGCCAATCGTGCGAGGCGGCGTAGTCGAATTCCGTACCACGCTGCTCAATGTCGATGCCAAGAGCCGCACGATTCAAGTGGCTGACGACCACGGTAAACCCGTGACATTCGTCGTCGGTCCTGAGGTGCAGAACTTCGAACAGATGCGCAAGGGTGACAAGGTGATCGTGGCGTACGAGCGCTCCGTCGCCATTTCCGTGGCACCGGGCGATGGTATTCGCAGCCGCGTCGTGACCGAGGGGGCCGATCGGGCCGCGCCGGGACAGCGTCCGGCGGCAGATGCCGCACGGAACCTGCGAGTCGTGGCTACCGTGCAGAAGATCGATCGCAACGCGAACGTTGTGACGCTGCGCGGCCCGTCGCGCACGGTCGACGTTGCTGTCGGCGATCCGAAGCTGCTCGAAGGCGTGAAGGTCGGCGATGCCGTTACGGTGAACTACACCGAGGCGATTGCCGTTGCCGTTACCCAGGATCCGAGCGCCAAGCGCAAGTGGGTGCCGCCGACACCCGCACCTGCCCCGAAGCCCTGACGCCAAGGATGGGGGCCGCCAGACGCGCCTCGTATGCGCGGTCCCCATGAACGTTGCCAGTCGTCAGCGATGACTGGTTGACGCACACAGCCCCCCGAATACGGCAAGCCCCGGAGATTGCGATGGCACGTTCCGCCTTGAAATTCGACGATGCAACCTATGCGGCCTTGCTCGCCGCCGCACGCGAAGCCGATGCGGCACACCCTCACAATAACCCTGCCTTTCTCGATGCCTTTCTCGCAGAAGCATGGAAAGTCGCGCATCGGATCTACGGTGCACAGACCTATCTGCGCTTTGTCGCGCAGGCCGGCGTGACGCGTCGCCCCAGCGCGGGAACGGTGCAAAAAGCTATCGTGCGGGCGCGTGCGCTGTATGACGTCGTAAGCATTCCGGCGTTGGGCTCGCCGCTCTCTCACGGTCAATCTGTCTGGGCGCAGACGCTCGAACAGAATCTGGCGCGGGCCATGACGTTGCTCGACGCCATGCCCGAGGCTCGCAACCCGGTGAGCGCCCCCGTTACCGATGTGGATGACGCCGTGCGGCGCGTGCAGCATCTTGAGCGAGAGAATCTGGTGTTGCGGGCGCGGCTTGCGCAAATGACGATCGCGGCCGCTTACGCGCGCGAGGCGCTGGGCGAGACGCTGACCGGTTTCGCCCCCGAATCGATTCAGCCCATGGCGGGCATGCAGAGCCAGGGCCGTCAGGGCGTTTGACGCACGAGGGAGGATTGCGACGTTGCGCCGTCGTGGTTGTGAGACGGCCCGGTGTCCATCGGCGGCGCGTCGGATTTCCTGCCCGTGGACACCGAGAAGCCGAACGTGTTGAGCCCGCCTTCGCTGCGAGCCCACACGGTGCCGCCGTGCATCTCGGCAATCGCCTTGACGATGGCCAGCCCCAATCCGTGATTCTCCCGACTGTTCGTGCGCGACGGCTCGGCCCGATAGAAGCGGTCGAACAGATGTCGCAGTACGTCGGCCGGGATCGGCGCGCCCGGATTCGTGACTTCTATGCTGACCTGACGAGCGTCATCGGCCCGGGGCGAGATCCGAACGTCGATATTGGCCCCCTGCGCGCAATGCTCGATAGCGTTCATCACCAGATTGGCCAGCGCACGTCCGAATAGCGCCTTGTTCACGTGTGCAACGGCGCTGCCATGCAAACGGGCCGTTGTCTGCGCTTCTTCCAGCGGAATCTCCAGAAACTCCAGCGTGTGCGCCGCTTCGCTCGAGAGCGATACCGCCGTGAGTCCGGTCGCGCGTTCACCTTGATCGGCGCGTGAGAGGAACAGCATGTCGTTGATGATCGTGCGCATGCGGCCCAACTCTTCCAGATTCGATTGCAGCAGCGCCCGCAAATCCTCGACCGGCCGGTCGCGTGTGAGCGCCACTTCCGTCTGACCGATGAGGATAGTGACCGGTGTACGCAACTCATGCGCCACGTCGGCGTTGAACGACTCCAGCCGTTCATAGGCGCTGTCGAGACGGGCCAGCGCGCCGTTGAACGAGTGCGCCAAATCGTCGAGTTCGACGGGCAGGGAGCGCGTGTCGAGTCGTTGCGAACGGTTATCCGGGCGGATTTCGGAGGCTTCGCGCGTGAGACGCGTAAGCGGTGCGAGGCCCAGACGCGTGACGGAATAGCTAAGCAGCAGCACCCCCAGACTGCCGAGTGCGGAGAGTGCCGCGAGGCCCAGACCGAAGGCGCGCAGCGTGCGTTCGTTTGGCGAATAACTGGCGGCAACCTGCAAGGCAACGGCCGGACGCGAGCCGTAGGGCGGCAGAATTTCGCGTGTGGTCAGCATGTCGTCGCCGCCGCCGTCGGGCTTGATTCGCACGTAACCGTTGGACAGGCGTTTGACGAACATGCCGCTCACCGGCGTGCCGAAGGTGTACTTCGGGTCGTCGCTCGTCACCGCGTAAGTGGTGGTGCCGTCGCGCGGGGTCATGTCGCTGAGCTTTTCGCGGGCGATCTGCCACTTCTCGGGCGTGCCGCCGTGATAGACGATGATGTGGGCGATCTGGGCGCGGTCGTCGAGCGATTCTCGCAGGTGCCGTTCCAATTGCACGCGCAGCATCATATAGAGCGCCGCGCCCACCAGCGCGAACACCGACAGCGCCACAACGGCGAACATGGCGGCGAGGCGACGGGAGATCGAGTGTTTCACGATACGGCTCACGCGCGGCACTCAGGCCTCGCGTACCTCCAGCACATACCCCATGCCGCGCACCGTGTGCAGCAGTTTGGTCTGGAAGGGCCCGTCGAGCTTGGCGCGCAGTCGCTTGATCGCCGTCTCCACCACGTTCGTATGGCTGTCGAAATTCACGTCCCAGACCAGTTCGGTGATGGCGGTCTTCGACAGAATGTCGCCCTGACGACGGGCGAGCACGGAGAGCAACTGGAATTCCTTGGCGGTGAGATCGAGCCGCTGGCCGTCGCGTGTGGCCCGGCGGCCGATCAGATCGACGTACAGGTCGCCGACCGAAATCAGTGTCGATTCCTGCACCCGCGTGCGGCGGGCGAGGGCGTGCAGACGCTCCACCAGTTCGATGAACGAGAAGGGCTTGGTCAGGTAGTCGTCGGCCCCTTCGCGCAGGCCGCGTACCCGATCGTTCACATGATCGCGAGCCGTGAGCATGATGACCGGGGTGGACTTGCGTTCGCGCAGCGAGCCGAGCACGGCAAAGCCGTCGCGTTTGGGCAGCATGACGTCGAGCACGATCACGTCGTAGTCGAACTCCAGCGCCAGATGCGTGCCTTCCTCCCCATCGAGCGCCACGTCGACCACCCAGCCCTGCTCGGTCAGCCCGGAGCGCAGATAGTCCACTACCTTGTGTTCGTCTTCAACGATCAGTACTTTCATGTCGCCACCTCATCTTTGCGCATTATACGAGTCGGAGGATGGGTCCGATGACGGCAGCCAGCCGCCGCCCAGCGCCTTCACCAATGCGACCGACAGGACCAGTTGCTGGGCGCGAATCTGAACGTCCTGACGCTCGCTCGCCAGCAGTCCCTGCTGCGCTGTAATCACGCTCAGATACGCCGTGAGCCCCCCCGAATAACGGTCGTTTGCGAGGCTCAGGAGCCGTTGCGCGTCGACCACAGCCGCATGCGATTCGCGCGCGGCGGCGTCGAGTACCGACAGACCGGCCACGCCGTCTTGCACTTGCTGGAACGCGGTGAGCACCGTCTGGCGGTAGTTCGCTTCCACGGCACGGTAGCCGGCGCTGGCGAAGTCCACGCCGGCCTGACGTCGTCCGCCATCGAAGATCGCTTGCGTGGCGAGCGTGCCCACGGTCCATAGCAGACTCGGGGCCGAGAGCAGGTTGGCGAACTCCGTGCTTTGCCAGCCAATCCCGGGGTTGAGCGTCAGGCTGGGGAAGAAAGCGGCCTTTGCCACCCCGATCTGCGCGTTCGCAGCCGCCATGCCGCGCTCGGCCGACGCCACATCGGGACGGCGTTGCAGAATGTCGCTCGGGACCCCGAGCGGGATCGGCGGCAGCGTGCCCGGCAGCGCGCCGGCCGGTACCGAAAACGCTGGCGCGGGCACGCCGACGAGTGCGGCAATCGCATGCTCGTATTGGTCGCGTTGCTGATGAAGCAAGCGTGCCTGCACCCGTGTCGTGTCGAGCTCCGATTGTTGTTGGAGAACGTCCAGCCCCGAGACGGCCCCAAGGTCATGCTGTGCGCTCACATAGTCCAGCGCCTTCTGTTGCAGCGTGACGGACTCGTCGAGCACCTTGATCTCGGCGTCGAGTGCGCGCAACTGAAAGTAGGCAGTGGCGAGTTGCGTGGTCAGCACGAGCCGCGCGTTGGCCAGATCGTCGGCCGCCTGTTCAGCGGAAGCGCGGGCGCCTTCGACCTGACGCCGGATGCGGCCGAACAGATCGGTGTCGTAGTTCACACCGAGGCCGACCTGCACGTTGTTCTGCACGGTGGACATGCTGCTCGACGAATAGCTTGTGACCGGCCGGTTCGCCGAAATACGCTGTCGAGCGAGACCGAACGATGCATCGACTTCCGGCAACCGCTGCGCAGCGACGCCCGACAGGGTGGCTTGCGCCTGATCGTAATGCGCCACGGCTGCGGCGAGCGTCTGGTTCTGGGCGAGGGCCTGCGTCTCGAGCGCGTCGAGCGTGGGTTCCTGGAAGCCCTTCCACCAATCGGGTTGCAAAGGCGCGTGCGACGGTTGCGCCAGCCGCCAGTACCCGTCGGTTTTCCAGTCGGGCGGGGTCGAGACCTCGGGCCGGTGGTAATCCGGGCCGACGGCACAGGCGCCGAGCAACGCTGTGGCACCGAGCAGGGCCGCGCCGAGACGCGTACTGCGCGCAAACGTCTTCACGATTGCGCCCCTTGCGGCTTACCGCTGCTCTTGGCGCTGCCCTTGACCGCAAGTGCCCTGGCCTGCACGCGGTCCCCGTCGTCAATCGAATCGCTCGGATTGACAATGACGCGGTCGGTCGCGGACACACCATTGGACAGTTCCAGCGCCTGTCCGAGGTCTTGCGCGATCACGATCTTGTGCAGATGAACGACACCCTGATCGTCTACCACCGCCACACGCGGCCCTTCGGCGCGGAACAACAAAGCGTTGGCCGGCACGCTCAGATGCGCCTGAACGGCGCCAGGCAGGGCGAGTTGCACATAGGCGCCGGGGCGCAACTTGCCGTCGGGATTCGGCAGGGCGGCTTCGATTTGCAACGAACGGGTCGCCACGTCGATGGCGCCGGACACGTGCGTGATCTTGCCCTGGAAGTGCTCCCCGGGCAGTTCGGCCTGCGTCACGACAACGGGCTGACCCACGCTTACCCCTTGTGCGTAGGCCTGCGGGACCTGAACGTACACTCGCAGCGGGTCAGTTTGCGCGAGCGAGAACAGCGCACGGCTGTTGCCGCTGCCCGCGTCGATCAGGTCGCCGACATCGACATTGCGCTGAGTGATCACACCGTCGAAGGGCGCCACGATCCGCTTGAACGACTCAAGTTGCTGGAGCCGTTTGACGTTGGCGTCGGCCGCGGCCAGATTGGCGATGCCTTGTGTGTAGGTGCTCTGACGCTCATCGAGTTCCTGCTGCGAGACAGCGTCGCGCTGACGCAGTTGTTGCCACCGGTCGAGCGACGATTTCGCGAGTCCGAGGCTGGCGCTGATCTGATTGCGTTGCGCTACGGCCTGCGCGAGTTCCTGATCGATCTCCGGCGTGTCGAGGTCGGCCAGCAACTGCCCCTGTTTCACACGAGCGCCGATGTCGACGTATCGATGCAGCAGATAGCCGGTCGCGCGCGCATAGATCGGTGATTCGACCGCGCCCCGCAATGTGGCGGGCAGCAGCGTTTCGCTGGCTTCGGTCGCCTGCGGTGTCACGACGCTCACGTACTGCCGCGCGTTCTCGACTGTCACGTTGGCCACCGCGCGGCGTTGCAGCGCGTTGGAGATGGTCGTGCGCGCGGCGCCCGCCGCCAGCAGCACCGCTACCACGATCAGCACGATCTTGGCGCGCCGGAATTCGCCGCGACGCGGCGGCAACTGCCTGCCGTCGGCAGGATCGCGCTCGGGAATGGCCAGTTCGGCGTGGTGTTTCTCGGTCATGTCGTTCAACCCGTCAAGACTTGATAGCTGGTGTGGGGAAAGCCGGCTGCGGCGTGTTCTGAGTGTTATGCATTGCCATTGCCGCCGCTGTTGCCGTTGTTGCCGTTACCGCCATCGCGGTCATCGTCTTTCGAAATGGGAGGCGCGGGGGGCGCCGGGGAATGGCTGGCCGTGCTTGCACCTCGGGCGGCATCCCGTTCTGCCGTGCGTGCCTTCTTCTGCACCAGCCGTGTGTGGATACCGGCAAAGACCAGCGGCACGAAGAACAGTGTCGAGACCGTGGCGAACAGCAGGCCACCAATCACCGCACGGCCCAGCGGCGCGTTCTGTTCGGCGCCTTCGCCCAGCCCGAGTGCCATCGGCACCATGCCGATAATCATTGCCAGTGCGGTCATCAGCACCGGACGAATTCGGCTAGCCCCGGCCTCGAGCGCCGCTTTAAGCGGCGCCATGCCGGCTTGCATGCGCTGACGTGCAAACGCGACCACGAGAATACTGTTGGCGGTGGCCACGCCCATTGTCATGATGGCGCCTGTCAGCGCCGGTACCGATAGCCGTGTGCCGGAGAGGAAGAGCATCCAGACAATGCCCGCGAGGGCGGCAGGCAGGGCGCTCACGATAATGAGCGGATCGACCCACGACTGGAAGTTCACCACAATCAGCAGGTAGACGAGCACGATGGCCATCGCCACCCCCACGCCCAGCCCGAGGTAGGAGCTTTGCATGGTGCTGACCTGACCGCGCACGGTGATCTGGCTGCCGCGCGGCAAATCCTTGCGGGCTTGTGCGACGAGCTTGTCGATGTCGCCCGCCACACTGCCCAGATCCCGACCCTCCACGCTCACGAAGATGTCGATTACCGGGCGAATGTTGTAGTGGCTGACCACAGCGAACTGTTGTGTCGGCTCGACCTTCACGAAGTTGGCGAGCAGTTGCGGCTGGCCGTTGTTGGCGGTGCCCGCCACCGGCAGGCGCAGCAAGTCGTCGATCGAGCTGATGCGGTACTGCGGCGATTGCACCGACAGGCTGTACTCCACGCCGTTCTGGTTGTTGAACCAGAATCCCGGCGATGTCTGCGAACTGCCTGAGAGCGAGATCAGCACGTTCTGCGCAACGGCGTTGGCGTTCAGGTTCAGTTGCTGCAAACGCGTGCGATCCATATTCAGATGTAGCGTCGGTGCGTTCACCCGTTGCTGAATGTGGGTGTCGACGGTGCCCGGCACCTGCCGCACCTGCTTGAGCAGCCGGGTGGCGACATCGAAATTCGCCAGTTGCTGATTGCCGCTGATCTGAATGTCGATGGCGGCAGGCAGGCCGAAGTTGAGAATCTGCGTAACGATGTCTGCCGGCTGGAAGAAAAACTCCACTCCCGGAAAGCGCTGTGGCAGCAAGGCCCGCAGTTTGTCGATGTAACCCTCGCTCGGGTGATGATCGGGGCTCAGCGCGATCTGAATCTCGCCGTCGAGTGTGCCGATGGTGCCCGCGTTGCTGTACGAGAGGTTAATACCGCTGTAGGGCAAGCCGAGGTTGTCGAGAATCGTTTCGAGTTCGTTGGCGGGCACGACCTCGCGCACCACCTTCTCGACTTCGTCGGCCAGTCGCGCCGTTTCCTCGATGCGGGTGCCGGTCGGAGCGCGCATGTGCATGCGGATATCGCCAGCGTCCACCGTGGGGAAGAAGTCGGCGCCCAATGCGAACACCAACCCCATCGACAATACGCAGAAGGCCAGGAAACCGGTGGCGAAAACGCGTCGGCGCACCAACAGCATCGAGAGCACGACGATGTACGCGGCGCGCATACGCTCGAAGCCGGCGTCGAAGCGCAGGTAGATACGGCGAAACGCGCCGGGCTTCGCGTTCGGATCGGCCTGATGCGCGTGTCCCATGAGCAACATGGCGAGCGTGGGCACCAGTGTGCGCGAGAGGATATACGACGCGAGCATCGCGAACACCACGGCCTCGGCGAGCGGCACGAACAGGTAGCGCGCCACGCCTGTGAGGAAGAACATCGGCACGAACACGATACAGATACACAGCGTGGAGACGAGCGCGGGCACGGCGATTTCGCCCGCGCCGTCGAGAATCGCCTCATGCAGCGGTGTTCCCATATGGAGATGACGCTCGATGTTCTCGATGGTCACGGTCGCATCGTCGACCAGAATACCCACCGCGAGCGCCAGCCCGCCCAGCGTCATGATGTTGATCGTCTGGCCCAGCGCGTGAAGCGCGAGCAGTGAGGAGAGAATCGAGAGCGGAATTGAGATCGCGATAATGCAGGTGCTGCGCCAGTTGCCGAGGAACAGCAGAATCATGGCGGCGGTGAGTGCTGCGGCGATCAATGCCTCGTGAATCACGCCCTGCACGGCGGCCTTCACGAAGACCGACTGGTCGAACAGCGCAGAGATATGCAGATCCGGCGGCAGCGCGGCGCGCGCCTCGGGCAGCAGGGCCTTGAGCGAGTCGACCACGGACAGGGTCGACGCGTCGCCCGTCTTCATGATCGACATCAGCACGCCGCGCTGACCGTTCTGACGCACGATGTTCGTCTGCGGCGAGAACCCCGTGCGAACGTGCGCGACTTCTCGCAAATACGTGGTGGCGCCGCCCACTGTGCGTACCGGAATGTTGTTCAGCCCTTCGACCGTTGGCGGCGAACCGTTCATGTCGACGGTGTACTCGCGCGGGCCGATCTTTGCCGTACCGGTCGGCAGGATCAGGTTCTGGGCGTTCACGGCGGCGACCACGTCTTGCGCCGTCAAGCCCTTGGCGAGCAGGGCGCGCGTGTCGATGTCCACCGAAATCAGGCGGGTCTTGCCGCCATACGGATAGGGCACGGCGGCCCCGGGGATCGTGACCAGTTGCGGACGCAGAAAGTTGAGCGCAGTGTCGTTAAGCGCAGGCTCCGACAGACTGGGGCTCGACAGGCCGAGCTGCATCACCGGGATCGAGGAGGCCGAGTAACTGATGACGAGCGGCGGTGTCGCCCCCGGCGGCATTTGCTTGACCTGCGCCTGCTCGACCGCGACGACCTGCGCGATCGCCGTCTGGATATTGGCCGTGGGTTGCAGGAAGATCTTGATGATGCCGATGCCCGGCAACGACTGCGACTCGATGTGCTCGATATTGTTGACGGTGGTGGTCAGCCCGCGTTCGTTACCGGAGATCATCCGGTCGGCGATGTCCTGCGCCGACAGACCGTTGTAGGTCCAGATGATGCTGATTACTGGGATATTGATTTCCGGCAGCACGTCGACCGGGGTGCGCATGAGCGCAAGCGGCGTGGCGAGCAGGATCAGAATGGCCATCACGATGAACGTGTATGGCCGTTTGAGCGCAACGTTAACAATCCACATGGTTCAGACGCGCTCGGGCGCAGTCGCAGGCGTACGGACAAGGGCCGTCCGGCACGTGCGCAGACGCGCTGTCCCGGTACCGGATGGAACGCCGCCATGGTAGGGGCGCACCCCCAACGCCAAAATGGCGCCAAAATGGCGAAATTGCCATAAATCATTCAACGCCCCGCAAAGCCGCACGGCATAAGGCTTTGCTGGTCTGTCCGACGATGGGAGTGGCATATTACGGTGTGTTGCGTTATAAAGTTGACACACCAAAAGTCGCCGCCCGATAGCCCACGGCCTGCCGTTTCCGCCGGGGCCGCGGTTGCCGGCGTCGAGAACCCCAGTCCCACGCAGGAAAGCAATGACCGAACGTCCGACGTCTCCTCCAGAACCTCAGCCCGTCTCCGGTACCGTCACCCGCAGCGCTATTTTCCTCGTCGCCACCGTGCGTGACGACGAAGCGGCTCACGCGAGCGTGCGGGGCTGGTGTGCCGATGCTGCTGCTTATGTCCGCTCGGTCGGCAAGCGTGTGCCGTCGGGCAATTTGTCGTGTGTGGTGGGCTTCAGCGACAACGCCTGGGACCGTCTATTCGGCGACCCGCGGCCTGCCGAGCTGCATCCGTTCCGTGAATTCGGTTCGGGCAAGCGGCATGCACCGGCCACGCCCGGCGATCTGCTGCTGCACATTCGCGCCGACCAGATGGACCTCTGCTTCGATCTTGCAACGCTCATGCTCAATAAGCTGGGCGACGCAGTGACTGTGATCGACGAGGTTCACGGCTTCCGCTATTTCGATATGCGCAGCATGGTCGGTTTCGTCGACGGTACCGAGAACCCCGTGGGCAAGGAAGCGCTCGAATTCACGGTGATGGGCGACGAAGACCCCGAATTCGAAGGCGGTAGCTATGTCCTCGTGCAGAAGTATCTTCATGACATGGCGGGCTGGAACGCACTGCCGGTCGAGGCGCAGGAGCGCATTATCGGGCGCACCAAACTCTCCGACGTCGAACTCGATGAGGGCGTGAAGCCCAGTTGGTCGCACAGCGCCCTGACCACGCTTGAGGAAGATGGCAAGGAAATCAAGATCCTGCGTGACAATATGCCGTTCGGCCGCCCCGGTTCCGCCGAGTTCGGCACCTACTTCATCGGCTATGCCCGCTCCCCGGCCCCTATCGAGCAAATGCTCGAGAACATGTTCGTGGGGCGTCCGCCCGGGAATTACGATCGTCTGCTCGACTTCAGCAACGCCGTGACCGGCGGGCTGTTCTTCGTGCCGTCGGCGCCGCTGCTTGAAGCGCTTGCCGAGCGCGAGCCCCCGGCGGCGGCCACCGAGTCGGCGACGATCAAGACACTGATCGATGCAGCGTCGGCGGCCACGCCCGTGGTCGACGTCACGGTATCGTCTCTCACCTCATCGAGCGCCGCCCCGGCGGATGGCTCACTGCAAATCGGATCGCTTAAAGGAGTTTCTCAGGCATGAATAACCTGCATCGCGAACTGGCCCCCATTTCGAACGCCGCCTGGGCGCAAATCGAAGAAGAGGTGGCGCGCACGTTCAAGCGGACGGTCGCCGGCCGTCGAGTCGTCGACGTCAAGGGCCCGGGCGGTCTGGCGCTCGCGGGCGTTGGCACGGGTCATCAGAAGGCCATCGATGCGCCGTTCGACGGCGTGGGTGCGCGTCAGCGCGAAGTGATGCCGCTCGTGGCACTGCGTGTGCCGTTCGAACTGTCGCGTGAAGCGATCGACGATGTCGAGCGCGGCGCCAACGACTCGGATTGGCAACCGGCCAAGGACGCCGCCATCAAGCTGGCATACGCAGAAGATCGCGCGATTTTCGACGGTTACAAAGCCGCGCACATCACAGGGGTGCGCGAAGGCACGTCGAACCCGGTGCTGCCGCTGCCGGCGAACATTGCCGATTACCCGACCGTGATCGCCAAGGCGCTGGAGCAGCTTCGCCTGGAAGGGGTCGATGGTCCGTACAGCGTGCTGCTGGGCGCCGACGCCTACACGGCGGTGACCGAGGCCAACGATCAGGGCTATCCGATTCTCGAGCACATCGGGCACATTGTGAGCGGCGAGATCATCTGGGCGCCGGCCATCGACGGCGGCTGCATTCTCTCCACGCGCGGCGGCGACTACGAGATGCACATCGGTCAGGATGTCTCGATCGGTTACCTCGACCACACCGCGACCACGGTTCGCCTGTACCTCGAAGAGACCTTCACGTTCCTGATGCTGACGGCGGAGGCCGGTGTCTCGGTCGGTCAGGCCAAACCGGTAGATGGAAAGAAGAAGTCGAAATAACTTGAGGTAAGTCGAGCAAGTCTCTGACGGAAAAAGAAAAACGGCTGAAGGCAAAACGTTGCCCTCAGCCGTTTTTTCATGGTCGCTACCGCAATCAGTTGGCGGCAGGCGCCTGTGCGTCCATCGGCTTCTCGATGATGACGCGGCGGTTGTCCCGCGCGATGACCTTCATCGGCAAGCCGAGCGTTTCCAGCACCGTGAACTTCTCCGGATCGACCAGCGCCAGTGCCTTGGGGGCGGCCATCCAGACATCGGCAAACTTGTCGAGCGTCGGAATCCAGCTATCGGGGGCTTGCGAGATGCCGAATTCCAGTTCGTCCTGTACCGCCACCATCGTCATCGGCTGACGCAGGTAGTACGGCATGGTGTGGTCGAGCGTGCCGACCGAGTAGAACGGCGTGTCCGGTCCGAGACGATCCATTTCCGCGCGCACCGCCGGCACCAGATCGATCCCCGAACTCGCGCGTCCGAAGGCTTCGTGGCCCGTGCCGCCGATCATTGTGAAGGCCAGCCAGGTGCCTGCAAATGCAATGAGCGCCTGCTTCGTGCTGCGCTTGCTCAGCCAGTGGGTGATACCGATACCAATCAGGCCGACAACGCTTGCCGCGTACAGGTAATACGAAAACGCACGGTAGGATTCCACCGGGTTGCGGCTGTCCGAGTGATGCGAGAGGAACACCAGACACGTCACGATCGTGCCGGCGAACAGCACGACGGACACCACGAGATGCTTGCGCAGCGAATCGCGCGAGATGCCCGCAATGCCCAGCCCGATGAGCAGCGCGATGGCTGGCACGATCGGCAGCACGTACGAAATGAGCTTCGAGTGCGACAAAGAGAAGAAGCAGAAGATGAAGACGGCCCAGACCGTCGTCATCAGCACCGGACGAAAGCCGTTGGCCTGACGCGGGACGGCACGCGACGCCGAGAAGGCACGCGGGACCATCGACAGCCACGGCAGGAAGCCGACGATCAGCACCGGGACGAAGTACCAGAGGGCGCCGGGGCGATGGTGATCGGGCTTCAGGAAGCGGTTGAAGTGTTCGTTGATGAAGAAGAAATCGAAGAACGAGGGGTTACGCGCCATCACGGCAGCGAACCACGGCACGGTCACGGCGAGCAGCACGATCAGGCCGCTGACGATATAAAGGCGTTTCCACAAGGCCCAGTCGCGTGAAATCAGCGTGTAGATCACGAGCACGGCACCCGGCAACACTACGCCGATCAGCCCTTTGCTCAGGACCGACAGTCCCATCGCCGCCCAGCACAACCACATCCAGTTACGGGTCTGCGTGTCGGTGAGCCCCGGCCGCTGCGCCAGCAGCAGCGAGCACAGCACCAGCGTCATCATGAACGACAGGCCCATGTCGAGCACGTTGAAGTGACCGAGCAGGCTCCACAGCGGAGCGCTTGCCAGGGTGAGCGCGGCGAAAAAGCCTGCACGAGCGCCGAATACCCGACGTCCGGTGTAGCCAACGAGCAGCACGCCGCCGAAGCCAGTCAGGGCGGTCCACAGGCGTGCCTGCCAGTCGCCCAGACCGAAGATCATGAACGTCAGGGCGTTCATCCACGTCTGGAGGGGCGGTTTCTCGAAGTAAAGATAGCCGTTATAGCGCGGCGTGACCCAGTCGCCTGTGGCCAGCATTTCGCGCGCCATTTCGGCGTAGCGGCCTTCGTCGCTTGGAATCAGATGGCGCAAATTCAATACGCCAAACCAAACCAGGGCGAACACGGCGAGCAGCCACAGCAGGGCGGCGGGAGAGATCGGCCAGGGTTCCAACTCGGCGTCACGTTGAGGGCGTGTGGACATGAATGCGAAGCTTCCGGTCTTGATGAATAAGGTAAAGGTAATGAATCTGGCGAACGACGATCAGGCGCTTGGCGTGGAGGTGGCGTCCGGGTTGGGCAACGTGACGCGTACGTGAAGACCGCGTGGTGGTGTCAGGCTGGCATCTTTCAGGCTCACCTGGCCGCCGAGGCGGTCAACGATGGCGCGCACGATGGCCAGGCCCAGCCCGGTACCTTCGCCGCCATTTTCGCGGGAGTCCCGTTGTTCGGTCGCCCGGTAGAACGCGTCGAATACGCGCTCGCGCTTGTCCGCGTCGATCCCCGGGCCCGAATCGATCACGTCGATAGCCACGTCGTGGCCAGTGGCCGACAGGCGGACCGAGACGGTCCCGCCCGCAGGCGTATAACGCACGGCGTTGCCGACAAGATTACTCAACAACGTGACAATCTCGCGTTTCGACCCCATCACGCGCAGATGAGAGCGGCCGGGCACGCTCGACGACGCATCGATCAGATCGAGCACGATCTGTTTGCGGTCGGCCAGAACGAACACGTCTTCGAGCGCTTCATGCACGGCGGGCAGCAGCGTGAGCGGCGCTGCCGCGACCGTCGGTGCGCTTTGTGCTCTGGCGAGGGTCAGCAATTGCTCGATCAGCGTGCGCGTGCGTTGCAAACCGCTCTTGAGTTTGATGAAGCGATTGCGTGTTTCCGCATCGAGCCCCGCCGGGGCGAGCGCCCGGTCGAGGTTCTCGGACTGGATCACGAGTGCCGTCACCGGCGAGCGCAATTCATGGGCGGCGTCGGCAACAAAGCGGCGCTGCTCGTCGAGTGCCTTCGCCAGCCGGGCCAGCAGCCGATTGATCGAGACGATGAATGGCTCGATTTCAGTGGGTGCGCCCCGGGTATCGAGCGCATGCAAATCGGTATCGCGCCGGGTGTCGATCTCGTCGGCAAGGCGTTGCACCGGCCGCCATGCGCGACGCACGGTGACGACAATGGCACCGATCAGCAACGGCACAAAGCCGACGAAGGGCAGCGCAGTGCGCAGGCCGCTGTTACGGGCAATCTCGTTACGGCCTTCCGTCGGCTGGGCGACAACGATGCGCAACTCCGGCGCGATGGTGCGCACGAACGCGCGCCACGTGTGATCGCCCGTGTTGACCGTGTGAAAGCCATCGGCGAGTGTGACCGGGAAGGTGCCGCCAAGGCGCTGGACCGTCAGGCGGTAATCGTGGTCCTGGATCGGCAGGCCGTGCATGGCACTGTCGGCGGCGGCCAGATTGCGCGTATCGACGAGTGCGGCAAGTTGCAGTAATTGGTCGTCCTGAAATCGATAAGCTTCGCGAAAGGCCGACCAGTAGGACACGAAGCCCGCGACGATAGCCAATCCCAGCGCGCAGGCCGAGAGCGTGACCACCAGCCGGGACTGCAATGAACGCATCATGCCTTGGGCACCAGCCAGCCTGCGCCACGGATGTTACGGATGACATCCGCACCGAGCTTCTTGCGAATCGAGTGAATCAGGAAGTCGATCATGTTGCTCTCGATCTCTTCGCCCCAGCCGTACAGACGGTGCTCCAGCGCATCGCGCGAGAGGATCGTACCGGGGCGCAGCATCAGGGCATGGAGCAGCGCGTATTCGCGCGCCGAGAGCACGCAACTGTTTTCGCCGTAGCTCGCCTGATGCGTTGCGGGATCGAGCGCGAGTGCGCCGTTGGTCAGCACCGGCACTGCCACACCGGCCTGACGGCGGATCACGGCGCGCATGCGTGCGAGCAATTCGCCGACTTCGAACGGTTTCACAACGAAGTCGTCGGCCCCGAGATCGAGCCCCTGAATAATGTCTTCGGCGCCATCGCGCGCCGTCACAACGATGATCGGCGTGCGCCCGCCCGCGCCGCGATGGGCTCGCAGCACCTCCCAGCCGTCGCGTCCGGGCAGGCCGAGGTCGAGCAGCATGAGGTCATAGGCATGGGCCGCGAGGGCCGCCAGCGCAGCGTCGCCGTCGCGGCACCAGTCGGCCGCATACGAGGCGTCCTTGAGCGCCTGCATCATGGCCTCGCCGATCATGGTGTCGTCTTCTACGAGCAATATCCGCATGGTTTTCCAAACACTTACCGACGCGCCGGTCGGGCGCGTGCCCATTATCCTGCCAGTCACCGAGGATGGCACGGGCGCACGATAGCGCGCGAAACTTAGGAGAAACTTAGCTCGCGACGATGTGCGCTCGCGCGACTATGCCATGCAAAGCCACTGTAAATCAATGACTTAGAAAGGTTTTTTGATGTAATGCCGACGTGGCCCTCGTGGAAAGCCCTTTGGGCAAAAGCTGACGCCTGTCATGGCGTCCGGGGGCGGGATTTGAGGCGGGGGGGTAAGGGCTAGAAAGCCGACGGGCCGGCGTTGGCCGGCCCGTCGTATCGAGGTCATCTCGTAATGGCGGACCTATCCGATCCGTGTCTCGGGTGCCGGTTTACTGGGCGCGCAGTGTCTTCGCGGCGGCGACCATGTTTTGCAGCGCCGGAATGACTTCGGCCCATTGACGCGTCTTCAGACCGCAGTCCGGGTTGACCCAAAGACGCTTGGCCGGAATCCGCTCCGCGGCCTTTTGCATGAGCGAGACGATGTGCTCTTGGGTTGGGATGTTCGGCGAGTGAATGTCATACACGCCCGGTCCGATCTCGTTCGGGTACTGGAACGAGTCGAACGCATCGAGCAGTTCCATGTCCGAGCGCGAGGTCTCGATGGTGATCACGTCGGCATCCATATCGGCAATGGCCGCGATGATGTCGTTGAATTCCGAATAGCACATGTGCGTGTGAATCTGCGTGTCGTCCTGCACACCGTTCGCCGAGATACGGAACGCCTCGACGGCCCAGTCCAGATACGTCTGCCATTGCGCGCGGCGCAGCGGCAGGCCTTCGCGCAGCGCGGCTTCGTCGATCTGGATCACGCGCACACCGGCACGTTCCAGGTCCAGCACTTCCTCGCGGATCGCCAGGGCCAGTTGGAAGCACGATACCGAGCGGGGCTGGTCGTCGCGCACGAACGACCAGTTCAGGATCGTAACCGGGCCGGTCAGCATGCCCTTCATCGGCTTGCTGGTCAGCGACTGCGCATACTTGATCCACTCGACGGTCATGGCCTTCGGGCGGCTGATGTCGCCGAACATGATCGGCGGCTTCACGCAACGTGAGCCGTACGACTGCACCCAGCCGAACTGGCTGAAGGCGTAGCCCTCGAGCTGCTCGCCGAAGTACTCGACCATGTCGTTGCGCTCGGCTTCGCCGTGCACGAGCACGTCAAGGCCCAGGGCTTCCTGTTCGCGAACGCAGCGGGCAATCTCGGCCTGCATGGCGGCGACGTAACCGGCCTGATCCAGCTCGCCGGCCTTGAACTGGCGGCGAGCGGTACGGATTTCGGACGTTTGCGGGAACGAACCGATCGTTGTGGTCGGGTAGCGCGGCAGGTTCAGCGTGGCGGCTTGCTTTTCGGCACGCGTCGCATACGGGCTCTGACGGCGGCCCAGCGATGCTTCGATTTTCGCCACCGCAGCTTTTACGGCCGGGTTGTGCACACGCGGCGACGCGCGGCGGCTGGCGATGGCTGCGGCGTTTGCAGCCAATTCGGCACGAACCGCGTCACGGCCTTCGTTAAGGGCACGGGCCAGCACATTCACTTCCGCCAGTTTTTGCTTGGCGAAGGCCAGCCACGACTTGATTTCGGCGTCGAGCTTTTGCTCGCTGTCGAGATCGACCGGCACGTGAAGCAGCGAGCACGATGGGGCGAGCCAAAGGCGGTCGCCCAGCGTCTTTGCGACCGGCTCCAGCCAGTCGAGCAGCGCCGTCAGATCGGCCTTCCAGATATTGCGGCCGTTGACCACACCCAGCGACACGATCTTGTCTGCCGGCAGGGCGGCGATGGCTTTTGCGACTTCTTCCCGCGCATTCACGGCGTCGAGGTGCAGACCGTCGATCGGCAGACGGCAGGCCAGCGGCAGATTGTCTTGCAGTTCTCCGAAGTAGGTGGCGAGCAGGCGCTTGACGGGCGTGGAGGCGAGGGCGGCGTAGGCCGTCTCGAAAGCCTTCCGCCAGTCGGCGCTCAGTTCGGTGACGAGGATCGGCTCGTCGATCTGTACCCACTCCACGCCCTGCGCGGCCAGCGTTTTCAGCAGCGTCACGTAGACGGGCAGCAGGCGCGGCAGGAGGGCGAGCTTGTCGCTGTCGTCCTTGGCCTTGCCGAGCCAGAGATACGTGACGGGGCCGATGATGACCGGCTTGGCCTTCACGCCTGCGGCACGGGCTTCGGCGAGTTGCTCGACCAGCCGCGAGGCGTCGAGCGAGAAGTTCGTCGCCGCCGAGAACTCCGGGACGATGTAGTGGTAATTGGTGTCGAACCACTTGGTCATTTCGCCGGCCGCCACGCCACCGCAGCAACCGGCGTGCGCTTCGGCGCTTTGAGCCGAGCGGCCACGGGCCACTCGGAAGTAGTTGTCCAGCACGTCGCCATGGAAATCCTGCACGCGCTCGGGCAGGTTGCCCAGCGTGAAGCTCATGTCGAGGACCTGATCGTAGAACGCGAAATCGCCAACCGGCGCCAGGTCCAGTGCCGCCTGATCCTGCCAGTGGCGTCGGCGCAGCGAGGCGCCAAGCGCCTTCAACGCGTCGCGTGACGATTGGCCTTTCCAATAGGCTTCCTGACCGAACTTCAGTTCGCGCTTCGCGCCGACGCGCGGAAATCCCAGATTATGTGTCTTTGCCATGATCTCTAATGACGCTTGCCGCCAGAGGAAGGAAACAGTGACGACGATCATAGAGATTTTGGTTTATGAATGAAAATGGTCTTATTTGTGATTAACGTTAATTTAATTCATGAATGCGTGGGTGAGCGAACAAGCGAAAGGCCGCGCAATCTTCGTGATACGCTCGTGCGACGCTGTGGCGCACCTGCTGTCATGCACAACTACCTTCGCAAACATCCATGAAAAAAAGAGAGTTTCTCGCTGGCGCGGCCGCCTTAGGTGCGTCGGTGCCCGCGTTGGCCAAGCCGGCCGGTTCCGCGGAGCCGGTTGCCACCACGCCGCTCGTCACCATCAGCGGAGCCATCCGGCAGCGCAACCGAGGGCCTGTCGATCCGGCGCTCGATCAGCTCTTCCATAAACAACTGGTCCGGTTCGACGGCGCGTACGCCTTCGATTTCGGCATGCTGACGCGCTTGCCTGCACAGACGATCCGCCCCACGCTGGAATACGATGCACGGCCGCACACGTTGCGCGGCCCGCTTCTGATCGATGTACTGGCGCAGACCGGCGTTCCCGGCAATGCGCAAACGCAAGTGCTGCTGCGCGCCATCGACGGGTATATCGTCTCCACCACGCTCGCGCAGGTTCGCGACTACCGGTTTCTGCTCGCAACGCATCTCGACGACAAGCCGCTCCCGCTCGGCGGCCTCGGGCCGCTGTGGGCGGTCTACGATCCGGCGGCAATTCCCTTGCTGGCAGGCAAACCACTCAAGGAGCGATTCGAACTCTGCCCGTGGGGCATCTACCACATTCAGATCAACGCCGTTTCCTGAACCGGCACCCCTTTTGCTGCGAGATCGTGAGATTTGCACGCGGTCGCGCGCGCAGGAACCGCTAGAATTGCGGTTTTAGCCCGAAATACACCATGTCTTTTGCCTCGCTTGGCCTGATCGAGCCGTTGCTGCGCAACTTGCAGGAACTCAATTACAAGACACCTACGCCGGTGCAGGCCAAGGCGATCCCGGCAGTCCTTGGTGGCAAGGACGTCATGGCTGCGGCACAGACCGGCACGGGCAAAACGGCGGGATTCGCACTGCCGCTGTTGCAGCGGCTGGTGCAGCATGGGCCGGTTGTGTCCAGCAACCGTGCGCGGGTTCTGGTGCTGGTGCCGACGCGAGAACTCGCCGAACAAGTGCTGCAAAGCTTCATCGAGTACGGCAAAGGCCTCGACTTGCGATTTCTGGCCGCCTACGGCGGTGTGAGCATCAATCCCCAGATGATGAAGTTGCGCAAAGGCGTGGATGTGCTTGTTGCCACGCCGGGCCGTTTGCTCGACCTCAATCGCCAGAACGCCGTACAGTTCGATCAGATTCAGACGCTGGTGCTCGACGAGGCCGACCGCATGCTGGATCTGGGGTTTGCGCGCGAACTCAATGCTGTCTTCGCTGCGCTGCCTGCAAAGCGTCAGACCCTGCTGTTCTCTGCCACGTTTTCCGACGATATCCGCGCCATGGCCGCGAGCATTCTGCGCCAGCCGGTCGATATCAGCGTGAGCCAGCCTAACGCCACGGCCAGCAAGGTCAAGCAGTGGGTGGTGCCGGTGGACAAGAAGAACAAGCCCGATCTCTTCATGCATCTGGTGGCGCAAAACCGCTGGGAGCATGCCCTGGTGTTCGTCAAGACACGCAATGGCGTGGATTACCTGGCGGCCATACTGGATGAAGCGGGCTATGCGGTCGACACCATTCACGGGGACAAACCGCAACCCGCACGCTTGCGCGCGCTGGAGCGCTTCAAAACGGGCGAAGTCTCCATGCTGGTCGCCACGGATGTGGCGGCGCGAGGGCTGGATATCGACGACCTGCCGCTAGTGATCAACGTTGATCTGCCGATCGTGGCGCAAGACTACGTGCATCGTATCGGGCGCACAGGCCGCGCGGGCGCCAGCGGGGTGGCGGTGTCGCTCGTGTGTGCCGATGAGGCGCCGCAATTGGCCGCGATCGAAGCGCTGATCCGGCAAACGTTGCCACGAGAAGAAGAGCCGGGTTTTGAAGCCGAACACCGCGTGCCGCAAACCAGCGAGACCGGCCAAATCATCAAGAAGCCCAAAAAACCGAAGAAACCCAAAGGGGTGCAAGCGGCACCGGGCGCCGCACCGGTGCCCGCCAAGAAGCCGCGTTCGCAAACCGGCGACAACAAACGAAAGCCTGTAACGCGGGGCGCCACGGGTGCGGGGAAAGGCGCGAGTGTGTCTGGTGGTAACCCGTTTGGCGCGCAAAAGCCACGCAGCAAATCCGCCGGCAAGCCCGCAACGGGTTCACGTAAGCCTGCGGGAAAGTCTACTGGCGGGCGTAGCAAACGCCAGCCCTGATCGATAGGTCGACAGGTCGACAGGTCGACAGGTCGATACGAACCGATGCGAACGAGCAAGCTTGGCGCTGGGCCCGTTCACCGGCGCGGCCTCGTCAAGACCGCAATCGACCTTCAGCGCGACATGGGCAGACCGGCCGTGGGCTTCGGTTGTGCGGCCGGCTTCGCGGGGGCGGCGAGCGGCGGCGGATCGATGACCTTAAAAGGTCCCGCCCGGCCGGGAAGCTTGACCAGATCGAGTTCGTCGACGTCCTCATGCAGGATGCGGCGGATTTCGAGAATCGCTTGCGGGGTTTCCTGCACGCTGTGGCCCGACACGATCACGCGTTCCGACTGCGCGCCCGCCAGATGGGCACTCGTGTAAGGCACCACGCCGTCGCTGGATTCCTCCAGCGGCCCTTGGGGGTTGCGTCGCGCAATGATCGAGTGGTATTGCACGGCCGGCGAGATCTTCAGCCTGGCGGCCGTCACCACATAGGGATCGGTATCCCGCAACTGGTCGACACTGTTCGGCACATAGCGCGTCTTGCCTTCTGACGGATCGTCTTCGGAACCCGTTGCGAAATGCAGCACGTCGTCGATACCCGAGAGTAGGGTGACAGGCAGCTTGATGAGGTTGGAAACCCAGCGTCCCAGCCGGTTACGTGCGAAGGGCGTGCCACGGTGCGGTGCGGCGATGAAAATGGCACGTTCGAACTGCGGCACCGGCTTGAAGTGGAACAACGGATCGAGCCGGTCGCGAGCGCGTTCGATCTGCCCCTCGTCGAGGTGGTAGTCGTTCTGAAACGCGGACCACAGCTCATCGTCCGCACTCGACACCATCAACCGGGCAATCACCCCGCCCATGCTGTGCCCGATGACCACAGCGTCGTGCGACGCGGCAGACTGTCCGTCCGGATCGAAATGACTCAGCGTGGCCTCGAACGCATTGCGGATCGCCATCGCATTGACGAGAATCGGCGAATTCGTCGGGTAATACACCTGCCAGATCTGAAAATGCGCTCGAAGTGTGGCGTCGCCCTGAATCTCGTTGGCCAGATTGACCCATGCCTCCGGGCTGCTCGCCAGTCCATGCAGCATCAAAATGACGCGGCGTCCCGGATCGAACGGCTGCATCAGGTAGATATGCGGGCGCACTATCCCCCGGTCACGGCCGAACAAGGTGCGTAACGATTGCTCGGCAAAGCCCGAACGCGCGAGCCACAGCCCGTATCCGGCGGTGAAGTTGCCCGCGAGCGGCACCGTCTGATGGTTCAGCTCGACCGACGACTGCCGGTAAGGATCGTAGACAACGAGCGTGGCGACATGCGTGGTCAGGATTTCGTCGAGCGTGATGCCGTCGAAACGCAGCAACAACGTGAGCGACGGCGAGGGCATTTCGCTATATACCGGCCCTGCATTGGGATCGAGGGCCCGGCGGAAGTCTCGCGACGCGCGGCTCTCGCGATGGTTGCGCGCGCCACGGCTCTGTTCGTCGGGTGCCGAATAAACATTGTCGTTATCGGGGCCGGTCGAGGCGTCGCCGCGCGGGGCCGGGGTGCGGCTCACCGACGATAGCGCGTCGGCGGCCGATTTGTCGTCGAGCACGGCCACCAGTTCCGCGCCGAAACCATCACGACGATACGGACTGCGCAGGCCCGCGAACGATAAAGTGGATGCGGGCAACACCTCGCGCGGCTGGATGAGTTCGCCGCCGAAGCGCACGCTGCTGGCGTCGACGGGCAGCGTCCATCCGGCGATCTCGTCGTTCCCCGTTTGCTGTACGCGCCGGAAGAGCGCGACGGAGAACGTTTGCACCGCGTAGTTATAGTAGTCGCGCACCTGCGTCTGGCGGTCTTCGAAGGCTCGCTCGCTCGACGGCCGGTCGCCGTAGAAGAGATAGGCATACGCATAGCGCGCCGAGCGCAGCCAGAGATCGAACTGCGCGTCGTTCCACTGCTTTTCGCCCGTGGGCGTCTGGGCAATGGCAAGCTGCATCGACATCTCGGCCATGGCAGCCAGACGCCGGTCGACGTCGATTTCCTTGGCGCGGCCGAGGGCATCGATACAGTCGAGTGATGGCTTGGCGCAGATTGTTCCGTCGAGGCCCGCGACACGGATCACATCGCCGGTCGACGTGCTGAGCTTACCCGTGGACAGAATGTCGCCGCGCTTCATGGCGATGTACTGCTCGGGACCGAGCGAACGCACTGCGACCATGGCGCAGCCCGACAGGCCCGCCAGCCATGTGGCGGCGGCGAGCATCGCGGCTTGTCGGAGTCGGCGTGGACAGGGGCAGAAGGTACGCAAGGGCGCGAGGACTGCCGCACGCGTCATGGCGTCACCTTCGGATCGTCGCCGGGCACGCCTTGGCGTATCAGCGTCGAGAAGTCGGGCGAGTCGCCTGCGGCCAACGCGCGGGCGACGAAGTTGCCGCGTTCATACAGTTGCGCGTAGGTGAAGCCCGGTGTGAGACCGCCCTGATCGTAGGCGTATTCGGCGAAGTAACCGGATAGCAGCAGACGATAGTCGAGGGGCAGGCCCGGCGCGATGATGCGTGCCAGTTCGAACACAATGGTGGTGCAATTACTCGTGAGCGTGTTGTACCAGGCGGGCTCGCGCCGCAGTTCGCGTGCCCGTTCCAGATAGCCGAGAAACACCTCGCGCAGTGCTTTGGGCGGGATATTGAGGCGATACAGATAAACCGTTTCACCGCGCACGTTGCTACGCACGCGCAGAATGTCACGCTCGTCGGCAGCGACCAGCGTGGCTTCGAAGTCCTTGAAGAAGCCGCCGATCGCCGAGAACTTCTGGCCCTGCTTTTTGCGAATCTCGATGGAGAACACGATGCGCTTGCCGTCTGAAAACCCGAACGACACCAGCGTATGGGCGATGGCGGGACCCATCCAGTAAGACAGCACGAGATCGGCACTCACGAGCTTGTCGAGATCGTATTCTCTTGTCTCCCACCGCGGTGTGAAGTCGGTCTCGGTGCGCCATTCGAAGTTGCGCACGTTGTGCAGCGTGATGCGCGAGCCGTTCTGCTGTGGGTCGAGTAGTTGGGCGACGTCGGCGGCCCAGTCGCGGTCGTTGGAGGGTAATAGCGTGTGCCACCAGCCCAGCAACAAGACCATGGCGATCAGAAAGCCGAGCGGCCAGCCCCGGAGCGGTGCACCGGCACGCACGCGCAACAAGGCGACGATTGCCACGACGCTCAGTACGACCCACAGGGCAATAACGAGATACCGGACGAGCGCCGGACCGGGGCAGCGGTAGGCAAGGGCCATGGCCCCCCACGCGCACGCGCCCAGCACAACGAGCGCAAGAAACGAGCGCAGCACGTAGACGTACCACGCGATGTGAGAGCCGGCGAGCGCGTCGCCGGCATGAGATTGCAGTTGCACCATGATTCGCAGAATTCAGACGTCATGCGTTGCTGTGCCGGAGGGGGGCGCTAACGGATCGCCCGGCCCAACGGGCCCATACGCAGAACACAAGACAAGCCGTGACGGCGGCGATAGTGGCAATAGCGGCAATAGGCAACGCAGTCACAGCCCGCAGGCGGCCGATTGACTGCCTTGCCAGCCGCTCGGCTCAGCCGGCGCGGCGCACTACCCGTATTTCAAGTCCAGCGCCGAAGAATACCAGCAGACCGGCCCTCCAGCACTGCTAAGCACTCATGGGCGTGCTGCGACGCCGAGCCGACTAGGCTCTGCAACAACGGCTTATCGATGACACGCAGCCGCAGGGCAGGCATTGGCCGTGCCCGTCATGGCATCATTTTTTCGCATCCACGGCTTGCGAAAGTTGCGTATCCGACCAGCCACCGCCGAGATCGCCGATGAGTGCCGTCGCGGCAAGCAGTCGCGATTCCTGCACGTTCAGGGCGTTTTGCTGCGTGTTGAGCTGTGTGGTTTGTGCCGTGACAACCGTGGTGTAGTCCACAATGCCCGCCTGATATTCGTTCATTGCGATGCGAGCGCCGTCGGTCGCGTCGCGAACCGCCGCCTCAAGCGCCTGCGCCTGCTGCTCCAGAATGCGCAGCGACGCCAGATCGTTCTCCACTCCCTGCAACGCGCTCAGCACCGTCCCCCGGTAGTTGGCGACCGCGCCGTCGAAAGCCGCCCGGGCCGCGTCGACCTTGGCGCTGCGCGCACCGCCGTCGAAGATCGTTTCGCTCGCACTCGCGCCAAGCGCCCATACGTAGTTCGCGATCTTGAACAGCCCCGCGACCGGGGCGGCCGAGAAGCCGTCGGAGAGCGACAGTGTGATGTTCGGGTAGTACGCGGCGACGGCGACCCCGATGGCCGCATTTTGCGCCGCCATCTGGCGCTCCGCCACTGCAATGTCTGGCCGGCGTTGCAGGAGTGTCGACGGCAAGCCGATGGGCACGTCGGGCTGCACTG
This sequence comes from Pandoraea apista, assembly GCF_001465595.2. Lineage (NCBI taxonomy): Bacteria > Pseudomonadati > Pseudomonadota > Betaproteobacteria > Burkholderiales > Burkholderiaceae > Pandoraea > Pandoraea apista. The sequence goes on from NZ_CP013481.2 coordinate 2,794,709, forward strand.
GCACCGAAGTGCTGTGCGGGATCGTGAGCGATTCGGGATTACGCCCAACCAGCACGGCAATCGCATGGGCGTACTGCGCGCGCGATACGCCAAGGGCGATGAGGCTCGCTTTGGCGTTCTCCAACTGTGTGCGAGCGGTGATCAGGTTGGAGGGAGGCACGGTTCCTGCGCGATCCTGATCGGCCACCACGCGCAAATATTCGGTATAAGCGCTGACCGTCTGGGTAAGCAGATCGATGTTGGCATCGGTGATGCGCAGGTCGATGACCGCGTTGGCGAGCGCAATCTGTTCGGAGAGGGTGGCGTTCGCCAGCGTGGCCTCGCTGGCCTGCGCCGTGGCACTGCTCTGCTCGATGGAGCGTCTCACCTGACCCCAGATATCGGGCGCCCAACTGGCGGTACCCTCGGCCGACGCCGAGTTGACGATGGTGGCGCCGCTGCGCGACGCGAGTGCCGCCGACGTGCTCGCGCCGCCACTGCTACCACGCGAGCGGTTGCCCGAGGCGTCGACACCCAGCGTGGGAAAGAGGCCCGCGCGCGCCTGCCGCACCTCGGCCAGCGCCTGTTGATAGTTGGCGTAGTTCTGACGAACCGTCTGATTCGAGACCTGCACCTGAGGCTCCAACTCGTCGAGCAACGGATCGTGGAATGCTCTCCACCACTCGCCCTTCGGCCCTTCGGCGTCGGGTCTTGCCTGCGTCCAGCCGTCGAGTTCGGTGAATTGCGTGGGCATATCGACGGCCGGGCGTTGATAGTCGGGGCCGACCGCGCATGCGCCAAGCAAGACGAGACTGGCGGCGCAGACGGCGGCGAGACGCAAGGATCGTGCGGGGCGTGGGAGAGGCTTGGGCTCGTGCGGCACCTTGCGGGTTCGGAATGGCATTCTGGGCGGTCTCATGGTCAAACCTCCGTGCCCGCGTTGCGGTTCCAGGGCAGGCGTTCGGACCAGCGCGCGACGCGTGCACGCAGCCGGTCAAGGTACAGATAGATTACCGGGGTGGTATAGAGCGTAAAGACCTGACTGAGCAGCAACCCTCCCATGACCGTGACCCCCAAGGGCTGGCGCAGCGAAGCGCCTTGTCCGATCGCGATGGCGAGCGGCACTGCGCCGAGTACGGCGGCGAATGTCGTCATCATGATCGGACGCAACCGGACGACGGCCGCCTGGTGAATTGCCTGCTTGGCCGGCATGCCCTCGTTGCGCTGCAACTGAATCGCCACGTCCACCATCATGATCCCGTTTTTCTTGACGATCCCGATGAGCAGAATGATCCCGATCATGGCGATGACGGAGAAGGGCGTGCCGAAAATGAGCAGGGCGAGCGTTGCGCCAATGCCCGCCGAAGGTAATGTAGAGAGGATGGTGAGCGGGTGAATCGTGTTTTCGTAGAGCACGCCGAGTACGATGTACACGACTCCCAGCGCGGCCAGAATCAGCAACGGCACGGTGCCCATCGATTGCGAAAAGGCTTGCGCAGCGCCCGCAAAGGCGCCGTGAATCGATGCTGGCATACCAATCGCCTGCGACGCTTCGTCGATGGCGATCTGGGCCTGACTGAGCGAGCCGCCTGCCGGCAGGTTGAACGAGACCGTAGCGGCCACCATGCCGCCCTGGTGGTTGACCTGTGTGGCGGTGTGGCGGGCCGAGAAGCTGGCAAGTGCCGTGAGGGGCACCATCGTCTCGGCGGCGGTGCTGTCCGCGCTGCCGCTGGAATTGCCGCCCCGGCTGTTGGAAATCGAGTTGGTCTGCTGATTGGCAACGGCGTTCGCGTTCTGCGAATTGGTGCCCGACGCCGCCGTCTTCACGTTCGTTCCACGCACCGTCTTGCTCGACATTTGCGTTTGCGCCGTGCCGTTGGCGTTGCCTGCCGCCGTGCTCAGGTAGATCTGGTCGAGCGAATTCGGGTATTGCCAATACTGCGGCGCGACTTCCATTACCACGAAGTACTGATTGATCGGGTTGTAGATGGTCGACACCGTACGCTGACCAAACGCGTCGTAGAGCACGTTATCGATCTGATTCGGCTGCAAATTAAAGCGTGCCGCCGTCGAGCGATGCATGTCGATGTACATCTGCAACCCGTTCTGCTGCAAGTCGGTGTTGACATCAAGCACGCTCTGCCGGTGTTTGTTCAGTTCGGCCACCAGCCTGGGCACCCATTGATAGAGCGCCTGGGCGTCGTCGCTGGTCAGCGTGTACTGGTATTCGGCGGCCGATTGGCGTCCGCCGATGCGCAAATCCTGCTGGGCTTGCAGGAAAAGCCGCGCGCCCGAGACCCCATTGAGCTTCGGTCTGAGCCGGTTGACGACGGCATCGGCTGACAGGTGCCGCTGCGCCAGCGGCTTCAGTTGAACGAATATGGTGGCCGAGTTGAGCGAGCGCCCGCCCGTAAAGCCCGCCACCGACGCGACGGCAGGATCGGTCTGCACGATGGTCTGCAACTGCTCGAGCTTTTGGCGCATTGCCGGGAACGAGATGCTCTGATCGGCCAAGATCTGCCCGATCAGAATGCCCGTGTCCTGCTCGGGGAAGAAGGTCGCGGGCAGCAGGCGGAACAGAAACAGATTGCCGACGAGTAGCGCAAGCATCACCAGGCCGACCAGCCCGGCGTGATCGAGCACGGCAGTGAGCGAGCGCGAGTAGGCGTCTCGAAAACGGTCGAACTGGCGGCCGATCCACTGCGACCAGCGTGCGCTGGAGGTCGCCGACTCGCGGGTGAGTACGTAGGCGCACAGCGTGGGGGTGACGGTCAGCGAGATCACCATCGAGATCAGAATGGCGATGGACAGTGTCACGGCGAACTCGTGGAACAGCAGCCCGACGATCCCCGGCATGAGCAGAATCGGCAGGAACACCGCGATCAGCGACAGACTCATCGACAGCACCGTGAAGCCGACTTCGCCGGCACCGATCAGCGCCGCCTCTCTGGGCGCTACCCCCAACTCCAGATGACGCACGATGTTTTCCATGACGACGACCGCGTCGTCGACCACGAAGCCGGTGCCGATGGTCAGCGCCATGAGAGAGAGATTATCGAGGCTGTATCCGAGCAGATACATTGGCCCGAAGGTGCCGACGATGGACAGCGGCAGCACGACTGCCGGAATGAGCGTCGAGCGGCCCGAGCGCAGAAAGACGAATACCACGCCGATGACGAGCAACACGGCGAGGATCAGCGTGCGCTCGGTGTCCTGTAACGACGCTTCGACCGAGACCGAGCGGTCGAGCGCCACGTTGACCTTGATGTCGTGGGGCAACGTGGCCTCCACGAGCGGCAGAATCTTGCGGATCTGGCTGACCGTCTTGACCACATTGCTGCCGGGCGACGGATACACGATGACCAGCACAGCCGGCTTGTTGTTGAACAGACCGGCATTGCGGATGTTCTCGTTGCTGTCGCGCACAAGCGCTACGTCGCGCAGCAACACGGCCGAGCCGTTGCGATAGGCGACGACCAGATCCTTGTAACCGTCGGCCTTGCTGATCTGGTCGTTGGATGTCACTTCGAAACGTTGATCGCCCTGATCCAGATGGCCTTTGGCACTGTTGGCATTGGCGGCCGAAAGCGCGGCCCGCACGTCTTCGAGCCCGATGCCGTAGCTGTTGAGCTTGCCCGGCTCCAGTTCGACCCGCACCGATGGCAGTGCGCCGCCGCCGACCGTGATCTGACCAACGCCGTCGACCTGAGAGAGTTGCTGAAGAATGATCGAGTCGGCCGAATCGTAAAGCTGCGCCGTAGTGAGCGTGGCCGAGGTCAGGGCGATCACCATGACCGGCGTGTCGGCAGGATTGAATTTGCGATAGCTCGGATTGCTGCGAAGCGTGGTCGGCAGATCGGCGCGCGACGCCTGAATCGCAGCCTCGACGTCGCGCGCCGCGCCTTCAATGTTCCGATTCAGACCGAAGACCACCGGGATCGATACCGAGCCGACGGTGCTGGTCGAGGTGAGTTCGGTGACGTCGGCAATCACGCCGAGGCGTCGCTCCAGCGGTTCGGCCACCGTGGAGGCCATGATCTCGGGGCTCGCGCCCGCCATGCTGGCCTGCACGGCGATCACCGGGAAAGCCACGTTGGGCAATGGCGCTACCGGCAGGCGCAGATAGGCGAGCATGCCGGAGAGCAGCACCGCGATCGCCAGCAACGTGGTAGCGACCGGGCGCTTGATGAAGAGCGCCGAGAGGTTCACGGCGTATCTCCGCCCGGTGGCTTATCGGTGCTGTTCTCCGGTGCCGGAGGCGTCGAAGCAGGCGGCAGGCGCCGCGCCCGGCGGGCGGCGCGGCGTTCGCGCACGCGTGCGGCAAGCCGGTCGAAGTACAGATAGATCACCGGGGTGGTGAAGAGTGTGAGCAACTGGCTGAGCGTGAGACCGCCGATGATGGCCAGCCCCAGCGGACGCCGCAGCTCGGAGCCTGTGCCCGAGCCAAGCAGCATGGGGAGTGCGCCCAGCATGGCCGCGAGCGTGGTCATCAGAATCGGCCGGAAGCGCAGCAGCGACGCCTCGAAGATGGCTTCGCGCGGCGGCTTTTGCTGCATGCGCTCGGCGTCGAGGGCAAAGTCCACCATCATGATGGCGTTCTTCTTGACGATCCCAATGAGCAGCACGATACCGATAATGCCGATGACGTCGAGGTCGCTGCCGGTCATCATCAATGCGAGCAATGCGCCAATGCCTGCCGATGGGAGCGTGGAGAGAATCGTCACTGGGTGGATGAAACTCTCATACAGCACGCCCAGCACGATATAGACCGCGACCAGCGCTGCGATCAGCAGATAGACCTCGCTCGAGAGCGAGTCTTCGAACGCCTGTGCGGCTCCCTGGAACGACGAGGCAATTGAGGCAGGCAGATGCACCGCATGTTCGGCATTGTGAATGTCCTTCACGGCGCTCGAGAGCGACGCGCCGGGCGCCAGATTGAACGACACCGTCACGGCCGGGAACTGCTGCAAATGACTGATGGCGAGGGGCGTGCGCACCACCTTGAGCGAGGCGATGGCCGAGAGCGGTACCTGTCCGCTCTCGCTCGTCTGGCTGGGCAGGTAGATCGAACCCAACGACTGGATCGTACCCAGCGCTCCGGGCTTGGCCACGAGGATCACCCGGTACTGGTTCGACTGCTCGAAGATCGTGGAGACAATGCGCTGACCCAGCGCGTCGTATAGCGCGTTGTCGATGGTCGCCGGCGTGATGCCGTAGCGCGCCGCCAGTTGGCGATTGACCTCCACCTGAATCGACAGGCCGCTGGTGTCGAGATCGCTCGCGACGTCCGTGATCGAGGAAATCTGCTTCATCCGCGCGATCAGTGGTGGCACGTATTGCGCCAGCGTGGCCTGATCGGGCCCGCGCAACACGAACTTGTACTGGTTCGGGGAGACCGTAGTGTCCAGCGTCAGATCCTGTGCGGGCTGCACGTAGAGCTTGATGCCGGGCACCTTTTCGGTCGCCTGCTGAATGCGGCGGCCGATGTCGGCGGCGGTCTCCGAGCGGTCGTCGCGCGCCTTCAGGTTGATGAGGAAGCGGCCATTGTTGAGCGTGGTGTTGATGCCGTCGATGCCGACATACGACGTTACCGAGGTCACGTCAGGATCTTTCAGCACGATATCCGCCAGCGCCGCCTGCCGTTTGACCATCGCGTCGTACGACACGGAATTGTCCGCAACGGTGATCCCTTGCAGCACACCGACGTCTTGCACAGGGAAGAGCCCCTTCGGGATCACGACATACAGCACGATGGTCAGCGCCACCGTCGCGAGCGCGACGAGCAGCGTCAGAAACTGGTGGTCGAGCACCCAGGTCAGTCCGCGCTCATAGGCGGCAAGCGTCTTGTCGAACAGCCGCTCGCTGATCCGCTCGAAGCGGCTGGGGTGCCGGTCGCCCTGCGCGCGGAGAATGCGGGCGCACATCATGGGCACCACCGTGAGCGAAACGATGGCCGAGATCACGATGGTGACCGCGAGGGTCACGGCAAACTCGCCGAACAGGCGTCCGATCACGCCCCCCATGAACAGCAGGGGGATCAGCACGGCAATGAGCGAAATCGTGAGCGACATGATCGTGAAGCCAATCTGTCCGGCACCCGCCAGCGCTGCCTCCAGCGGCGCCATGCCCGCTTCGAGGTAGCGCACGACGTTCTCGATCATCACGATGGAGTCGTCCACCACGAAGCCGGTGGCGATGATGAGGGCCATGAGCGAGAGGTTGTCGATCGAGTAGCCCAACTCGTACATCACAGCCAGCGTGGCAATCAACGACACGGGTACCGAAATGCTCGGGATGATGGTCGCGGGCACGTTGCGCAGGAACACGAAAATCACCGCGACGACAAGCACCACGGCGAGCACGAGTTCGAAGGCGGCGTCGCTCACGGACGACCGGATCACGCCCGTGCTGTCGGACACCACGCTGACTTGCATGCCGGCGGGTAGCGTGGCTTCGAGCTGCGGCAGGGCGCGCTTGATCTGGTCGACGGTGGCGATCACGTTTGCGCCGGGCTGGCGCTGTATGTTCAGCACGATCGCCGGTGTCTTGCCCAGCCACGCGCCGCGCTCGATGTCCTGCGCCGCCTTGGAGACATGGGCCACATCGCGCAGAAACACCGGACTGCCGTTCTGGTAGGCAATGACCGTGTCGAGATAGTCCTGGGGATCGGTGATCTGGTCGTTCGCGTCGAGGGTGTAGTCGAGTTCCGGCCCGTCGAAGTTGCCTTTCGGCTGGCTCACATTCACGTTGGCGAGCAGCGTGCGCAAGTCGTCGAGATTCAGTCCGTACGCCGCCAGCTTCTGCGGATCGGCCTCGACCCGCACCGCCGGAACATTCCCACCCGCGAGCGTGACCACGCCGACCCCGGCGACCTGCGAGATCTTCGCGGCAAGACGATTGTTGGCGGCGTCCTGCAACTGCGTGAGCGAGAGCGAATTCGACGTCACGGCCAGCGTCATGATCGGCTGGTCGGCCGGGTTGACCTTGGCGTAGGTCGGCGGCGCGGGCAGGCCGCTCGGCAGCAGACTGGTCGCGGCGTTGATCGCCTGCTGCACGTTTTGCTGTGCGACGTCGAGATTGAGCGCGAGATCGAATTGCAGCGTGATGACGGACGATCCTTCTGCGCTGTACGAAATCATCTGCTGCAAGCCGGGAATCTGGCCGAGTTGCACTTCAAGCGGGGCCGTGACCGTGGTTGCCATCACCGAGGGGCTCGCCCCGGGGTAGAACGTCTGAACCTGAATGGTCGGATAGTCGACGCTCGGCAGCGACGAGACCGGCAGCACGCGCACGGCTACCAGGCCGATGAGCACAAGGGCGATCATCAGCAGCCAGGTGGCGACCGGACGCAGGATGAAGATGCGGGAAAAGTTCATGGGCGGTGGCTGACCGTGGCAGCCCGGGTCACTGGGCTGAGGGGGCAGACCCGCCCGCCCCGCGATGCCCGCCATGCCGCGAGGCTGCCGGGGTGCCCTGCGGTTGGCCCGGGGCGGTGGCTGCGCTGGCAGATACCGGCAGCGCGATGTGTGCCCCGTCGCTCAGCCGGTCCATGCCGTCTGTCACGACCGTGTCGCCCGCGTTCAGCCCCGCAGTGATGACAGTGTGCTTGCCGTCGCTGGGCCCGATGGTGACCTTGCGCAGGGCAGCGGTCTTCTGCGGCGTTACGACATAGACGAACTCTCCGGGCGCCCCGCTTTGCACGGCGGGGGTTGGCACGAGCACCACATGCTGGAGCGTATCGACGAGCAGCTTCACGTTGACGAACTCCTGGGGGAACAGCACCTCGTCGTCGTTGGCGAAGCGTGCGCGTAACGTCACCGTGCCCGTAGCGGTAGCCATCTGATTGCTGACGGCGTAAAGCGTGCCGGTGGCGAGTTGGTCTTTGTTGTCGCTCGAGTAGGCCGTGACAGTCAGCGGCGTGCCGGTACGGAACCGTTTCATCACGGCGGGCAAGGCGTTTTGCGCCACCGTGAATTCGACCGTGGTGGGTTTGATGCTGGTGATGACCGCAATGCCGGTCGTGCTCGTGGCCGTTACGTAGTTGCCCGGGTCAACGAGCCGCAGCCCGACACGCCCCGACACCGGTGCGGTGATCCGGCAGTAGGTCAGGTCCAGTTCGAATTGCTTGATGTTGGCCTGATCGGCCTGCACGGCCGCTTCGTCCTGGGCGACGGTGAATTGCTGGTCGACGAAGGTTTGCTCGGCAATCGATTTCTGCTCGTGCAGTTGGGTATAGCGCGCAAGGTCGGCCCGGGCTTGCGCGAGTGCCGCGCGATCCTTGGCGAGTTGCGCCTGCGCCTGTTCCTTGCTGATTTCGTATTGGCGCGGGTCGATCTGGGCGAGGAATTGACCTTGCTTGACGTCTTGCCCCTCCTGATAGCCGACCTGCGTGAGATAGCCGCTCAACTGGGGCAGTACGGTGACGGTGGCCTCGGGCGTTACGGTGCCTAGCGACGTAATCGTCACCGGCATGTCGCCGTAAGCCGCCTGCGCGACGGAAACGATTTGCGGTTGCGAGGTTCGCTGAGTGCTGCGGCGATGCATCAAATGCCATCCGATCCATGCCACGAGCACAAGCACCACGATACCGATCCACAGGGCAGTGCGGCGCCGCTTCGGCTGCGGCTGTCCCTGCGAGGGCGGTGTCGTGGTATCCGGCGTGTCTTCCATAGTTGCCTCCTGCACGGCGCCATGCACCGCACATGCCCCGGCTAACGCACCGGGAATGCCTCCCGGAACGGCCCGGGATGCCACGATTAGCAGTCTAGCGACGAGGGTGCCGGTTTTGGCGCGCTGAACGGCGCGGGAAGTTACGGCGTGTTACCTGTTTTCAGGCGCACAGACACCCTGCCGACGGGCGTAAAGACTTGTCGTGCCAAGGAAAATTGAGGGGAAAGGTGCCGGCAGGGTGGGACCCGGCGGGGAGGGGGACGAGAACGGTCCCCCTGTTACATCGTGTTACCCGAGCGTGCGGTGCGCGCCGGACGGGGACGCCCGGCGAACGTTTCTGCAGGGTCAGACCGCCGGACGACGCGGCGCCAGACGACGGGCAATGCGCCCGAATGCGCGCACCTGCTGGGCCACGACACCCAGACCGTACCGGCGCGACCGGCCTTGCGGCGCGGGGAGCTGATCGCGAATGCCGGTTGGCTCCACGGCACGCTCCCACGACGCTGTGCGGAACAGCATGTCCCACCACGGGAACAGCACGCCGAAGTTGCAGCCATAGCGCGTGCCTTCGTGGCCGTAGCCGATAGCGTGATGGCGGCGATGGAAGATCGGGCTCACGATCAGGCGTTCGAGTACCGGGCCGAACGGCAAGCGGGCGTTGACGTGCTGTACGCTTTGCAGGAAGTTGCCCACCGCCACCAGCACAACGTACTGCGCCGGTTGCACGCCGATGAAAAGGGCGATCGCAGCGAAGAACGCGGCCTGCACGATGTCGTCGAGGAAGTGGTTCCGGTCGTCCGACCACAGCGACATCTGTTGCTGGCTGTGATGCACTGCGTGCAGCTCCCACCACACGCCGAAGCGATGCTGCCAGCGGTGATACCAGTAGCCGGCGAAGTCGAGCACGATCAGGTACATCAGGAACGACACCAGCGGCTGATCGGTGACGCCCGGATACAGGCCGTCGAGATCGATACTCGGCAGGCCGTGAATCACCATCTGGCTCTGCAACTCGTTGAAGACCGGCTGCAACACCACGAAGAACAGCAGATTCAGAATGCCGAGCTTGGCGATCCACGTGTAGATCACGTCGGCACGAACCTGCCGGCGATCCGGCCATTGTTCGACCGGGCGCAACGCCTCGAGCGGACGCAGCAGTGCATACGTCACGCCAATCTGCAAGACACCGATGAGCACCCAGTACAGGGCGTCATAGATATCGTCGTCGTAACCCATCATGTTGAAATGGAACAGCAACGGCTGTACCACATCCACATAGATGAGCGTTTGTACGGCGGAGATGCCGCTGTCGACGACGTTGAGGGCTTCCTGAATCATCTTTCGGCCTTGTCAGTCCGGATTAGGCGAGAGAACGGGGGCACGATCGGCAAAGAAGATACCGTGCGGCGAACGATTGACGGCAATGCGGTCGACCAGTTGACGTGTCGTCAGGTCGATCACGCCAACGTGGCGCGCAAACCGGAACGTTACCCAAAGATAGCGCTTGTCAGCCGACAATTCCATGTCATCCGGTCCCGGCATCAGGCCAGTGATATCGGCGACCTTGGTGAGCGACTCGTAATCCAGAATGCTGATCGTACTTGCAACCCGGTTGCTCACCGCAATATGACGGCCATCGGAGAGCGAACGGAAGTTGTGTGCGCCGCGACCTGTCTGGATACGTTTGACGACCTTCTGCGCCCGCCAGTCGACCACGGCGACGTCGTCTTCGCCGGTCATGCCGACGAGCAGGTACTTGTCGCCAGGCGTCATCCACAGACCTGCCGGGGTTTTACCGACCGGCATGCGCCATTTGACGGTTTGCGTGGCGAGATCGATGGCGGCCAGTTCGCCCGAATCCTGAAGTGTGACGAATACCGTCTTGCTGTCCGACGAGAACGTCATGTGGCTGGGCGTTTTGGCCAGCGGAATGCGCTTGGCGACCGTGACGTTTTCACCGTCATAGTGATAGACGTCCACACGGTCCAGACGCAGTGCTGCCGTCACAAACCATTTGCGGTCGGGCGAGAAGCCGAGTTGGTACGGATCGTCGATATCGGCGACCTGACGTTGCAGCTTGCCGGTGTTCGGATCGAGGAACATCAGGCTGTTCGACACCGAGTTCGCCACGATTAGCGAGCGCTTGTCGGGCGTAATCATGAGGTGATGTGGCTCTTTGCCCGTGGGCATTGTGCCAATGACCTTATGCGTTGCCTGATCGATGAGCGAAAGCTGAGCCGCGCCGGAGTCGAGCACGATGACCGTGCCCGCGTGGGCGAAGGAGAGCGGAAGGGCGCCGGCGACCAGGGCGGACAGCGTTGCAAGGGTGCGAACGCGGCCGGTCAGCCAGGAAAGCTGAGAAAGCTTGGAAGAAAACACCATGAGTGCCTAGGGTGGGGCGAAAAACGGTGACGCAGGCCGGTAAGCCTCACATCGATTCCTTCGTTAAACGCGCCACGTCCGCTGTCCGTTGACACGAAAATGGGACAAATGGGGGCGGATAGCGACGCGTTGGTCATCGAGCCGATTTCACGGCTATCGCCTGCTTGCCACGCGGCCGTTAGCCGGTGTTTCAGGCCGGGGTATTGTCTCCGGCGGACTCATCGTCCTCACCGTCCTCACCGTCCCAACGTTCCAGCAGGGTCAGGGCATCGCGAGTCCAGTCGAGCCACCCCTGCTCATAGCGCACGCCCAGCAGCAAAATGTGACGTTGCAGCGCGGTTTCCCGTGTGGGCGTCCGGTCTTCCGGAAAATCGCGGGCCTCGATCGCGCGATAGGCCGCAAGCCTTTGGGCGTGAAGGGCCACCCGGCGACGAAGCTCGGGTTGCAGTCCGAGCGGGCCGATGGCGGCGTCGGCGCGCAATCGGACCATGAGGTCGTCGCGCAGATCGGAGGGGGCCGTCGGCGTAGCCGCCCAGGCGAGCAGTTCGTCCCGGCCGGCGTCGAGCACGCGGTACACACGTTTGCGGGTTCGCCCGCCGTCGGGGGCAGCCATGGAGTCGATCCAGCCAGACGCCTCCATGCGCGCCAACTCGCGGTAAATCTGTTGATGCGTGGCGTGCCAGAAGAAGCCGATCGACTTGTCGAAACGGCGGGCGAGGTCATACCCCGAGGAAGATTTCTCCAGCAACGAGGTCATCAGGGCGTGGGCGAGCGACATGACGGGCAGTGTAGGGACTCTAATTCCACTATGCAACCCGTTGCATAGTTGGCGTTGCCCACATAGAATCGCCGGAAAACTATGCAACGAGTTGCATAATCCATAGACACGCCGTCGACGTGTCCTGGGCTATGCCGGAATGCCCCCAAAACCTACGGCTCGTGCCGACCGATTGAGAGACACAACGATGAGCGGCTATCCCCACTTGATGCAGCCCCTGGATCTGGGCTTTACGACGTTGCGCAACCGTGTGCTGATGGGTTCGATGCACGTTGGGCTTGAAGAGGCGCGCAACGGCTTCGCCCGCATGGCGGCATTTTATGCGGAACGCGCGCGCGGCGGCGTGGCGTTGATGGTGACGGGTGGCATTGCACCGAACGATGCTGGCCGGCCCTACGCGGGCGGGGCAAAGCTCAGCACCGAAGAGGAGGCCGACAAGCACCGGGTGGTCACGCAGGCCGTGCATGCGGTGGGTGGCAAGATCGCCATGCAGATCCTGCACTTCGGACGCTACGCCTACCATCCCGATCTGGTCGCGCCCAGTGCGTTGCAGGCGCCCATTACGCCCGCCAGGCCGCGCGAGTTGACCAGTGACGAGGTCGAGGCAACCATCGACGACTTCGTGAACTGTGCTGCGCTGGCGCAGCAGGCCGGTTACGACGGCGTCGAGATCATGGGCTCCGAGGGGTATCTGATTAACGAATTCATCGCGGCCCGGACCAATCATCGTACCGACGCCTGGGGCGGTAGCTATGAGAATCGCATACGCTTCGCTGTGGAGATCGTCCGACGCGTGCGAGCGCGCGTTGGGCACGAGTTCATCATCATCTACCGGCTGTCGATGCTTGATCTGGTCGAGGGCGGCTCCACTTTCGACGAGGTCGTCCAACTGGCCCGCGCTATCGAGGCGGCTGGCGCCACGCTCATCAATACGGGTATCGGCTGGCACGAGGCGCGCATTCCGACGATTGCGACGAGCGTGCCGCGTGCTGCATTTGCCTGGGTGACCGGCAAGCTCAAAGGGCATGTCGGCATTCCGCTCATCACGACGAATCGCATCAATATGCCGGACGTCGCCGAACGGATTCTTGCGGATGGCGAGGCTGACATGGTGTCGATGGCTCGGCCGTTGCTGGCCGACCCCGATTTCGTGAACAAGGCCGCCGCCGGGCGCGCCGAGGCCATCAACACGTGTATCGGCTGCAATCAGGCGTGCCTCGATCACACGTTCAGCGGCAAGATCACGTCCTGTCTGGTGAATCCCCGCGCGTGTCATGAAACGGAATTGCGCGTCGAAGCGGCGGGACGCGTGCGCCGCGTGGCCGTCGTCGGGGCGGGCCCGGCCGGTCTTGCGGCAGCCACCGTGGCAGCCCGCCGTGGGCACGACGTCACGCTCATCGAGTCTGATACCGAGATCGGCGGCCAGTTCAATATGGCCAAGCGCATTCCCGGCAAGGAAGAATTCTTCGAGACCCTGCGTTACTTCCGTCATGAACTGGAAGCCACGGGGGTCAAGGTGCAACTCAATACGCGAGCCTCCGTGGCGTCGCTGGTCGAAGGCGGTTACGACGATGTCGTGCTCGCCACCGGTGTAGTGCCGCGCACGCCGGCCATCGACGGCATCGGGCACCCGAAGGTCCTCAGCTACACCGACGTATTGCGCGGTGGTGCGCCGGTGGGCAAGACCGTGGCCGTGATCGGGGCGGGGGGAATCGGCTTCGACGTGGCCGAATTCCTGACGCAGGCAGGCGAGAGCGCTACGCTGGTTCCCGAGAAGTTCTACGCAGAATGGGGTATCGATCCGGCGTACGCGCATGCGGGCGGCCTGCGTGCGCCGGTGCCGGAGGCCTCGCCCCGCAAGGTGTACCTGATGCAGCGCAAGACCTCGAAGGTAGGCGACGGGCTGGGCAAGACCACCGGCTGGATTCACCGGACATCGCTTAAGCACCGTGGTGTGGAAATGATTCCTGGCGTGACCTATCGCCGGATCGACGACGACGGCCTGCACGTCACCATCGACGATCAGCCTCATGTACTGCCGGTCGACAACATCGTCTTGTGTACCGGGCAAGAGCCATTGCGGGATTTGGCCGATGGGCTCCAGTCGGCAGGCGTGCGCGTACATGTCATCGGCGGGGCGGACGTAGCGGCCGAACTCGACGCCAAGCGCGCGATCAAGCAGGGCACGGAACTGGCGATCGACCTATAAGCCGGTGAGCGTGAGGCAGGGGCCGGCGGGTGATTGGTGTGCGACAATGGCACCGCTTCGTCCCGGGTGCCTGCCCGTTCCGAAGCGAAGCGAAGCCAAAGCGTGTGTGCCTTGTGCCGGGCACAACGAGTCCGCGGCGCGCTGCGGCGTGCTGCCATCCCGGCGGCACCCGTTGCGGCCGTAGTGGGAGCCTGAACCGTGTGGCCGACGGTGCCATCGTCAATGAAGCACAAGTTACTCTCGGCCATTTCGCTCAACGGTCGGCTGCGGTTACAGAACCTCGCCGTCGTCTCAGTCGTCGTCATCCTGTGCACCAGCCTTCTCACCTGGGCCTGGGGAAGTTACCGGCGTGCCGATGACGCGTCCGTTGCGCTCGACGCTCTGCGCGCCACGTTGCTGGCGATGGAGAAGGCATCTGCCGAACGTGGCCCGGCCAACGCCGTGCTGGGCGCCGATCTTCCGCTGCCGAACGACGCCGTCACCGCGTTGCGCAATGCGCGCGAGGCGACCAACGCACGCCTACAGGAACTGCTCTCCGCACTTTCGGCCGACACTTGCGAACAATGTGCCGGCGGTCTGCGTGCGGTAGAACGCGCTCGTCTCGATCTGGCCGCGGCCAGTGCCAATGTCGATCTGCTGGTACAGCGCCCGCGCGAAATGCGCAGCGACGCCTCGGTGCGCGACGCTGTCGAGCGCATGATTCGTGTCGTCGCCGATCTCAGCCCTGTGGCTTCGTCTCGTATCGACTTGATTTCGCGGGGCGCTCCCGACGCGCTGCATTACATTATTCTGGCCCGTCTGGCTGCCGATTTACGCGAATATGCGGGTCAGCTCGGCTCGGACTTCACCGCAACCCTGACCACGGGCAAGCCGCTTACCGAAGCGGAGCAACGCGCTATCGAGCGAATGCTCGGCCGTATCGACCAACTGCGCGAGATGATCACGTCGCGTATGGTTGCGCCGCCGGAACTCGGTCCCGAGACGCTCAAGGCGCTCAATGACCAATACTTTGCCGGCGGTCTGCATTACGTGGCGACGGTCCGCACGCTGGCCAGCCAGCCTCGGCCAACCTCGATAACAACGGCCGAATTCGCGCACAACTACGTGCCGACGATGCGCGCCATTACGGATTTTCGCGACAGCATGCTTGAGTTGGCGGCGCATGAGGTAGACGCTCGCCGCTCGCATGCGCTGGAGTTGCTGATCTTCATCGCACTGGCCGAGGTCACGCTGGTACTGTTGATTTTCTTCGTGTTGCGTAATTTCCGTCGTGGCGTGGTGCAGCCGTTCGAGGCGGCGGCGCGCTTCGTCGATGCGCTCGCGCAAGGCGATCTCGACGCGCCGTTGCCCGGCGAAGGGTTGCCGATGCGACGTCCCCAGGTACGCACCGTGTTCGACGCATTGCGCGTTTTGAAACAGAACGCTGTCGAGTTGGTGCAATTGAGACGCGAACGCATGCGTCTGGTGGGGGAGCTGGAGATGTGCACCGACACCGACGCACTGACGCGTCTGATGAACTGGCGGGCGTTCGAGCGGCAGGCGCGCGCCCTGTATGCGATGCCGTCGCCGGGGCGTGTGGCGCTGATCAAGTTCGACATCGACAATTTCTCGCAGATCAATGCGACGTGGGGACACGCCGTAGGCGACGAAGTGCTGCGTCGCGTCGGTGCCGTCTGTCTGAATACCTGTCAGCCCGGCGACGTCGTCGGGCGGCTTGGCGCAGACGCGTTCGTGGTTTTTGCCCGCGTGCTCGACGGACCGCGCGCGCAGCAATTCGCGGAACTGCTGCGCGGGCGCATTGAAGCCACGGCATTGACCTTGCCGCAGGGCAGCGTCTTGCCGTTGACGGCGAGCTTCGGCATCGCGATCGACAATGGCCTGCCAGCCGATGCAAAGGGTGAAACGGCTGGCGAGCCGTCCAACGTTTCGGCCCTCCTGAGTCAGGCGGAACGCCAGCTCAACGTCGCGCGACAGGCGCGGCGCCTTGTCATCGAGTAAGCGTGCATCAAGGCCACTGCGGCGTGGCCGTGCCTAACGCCATCGCAGGCAAGGCCCAGTCGACGGGGGTACCTGCAATCGACATGGGCGTCGCCACCCGTCGCACCGGCCCCCACGACGTGTCTTCGATCCGGGCGGATAGATCGTCGGGCGTTTCGGCGGCGAGCGGCAAGGGCGCCTGCTCGGGCGTGCGATGCGTGGTGAGCAAGCGGGCGGTCCGGGCCAGCGAGGCCCGCACGGCACTGCCGATGTGCTGCGTCTGGCGAAGCGCCAGTGCATGAACTGCCGCCGCCGCCATGAGATACCCCGTGGCGTAGTCAATGCCTTGCCCGGGCAGCGGTACCGGCCGCTGGGCGCCCGCCGCCTGCATACCGGCGTCGGCAATGCCGGCACTCATCTGCAAGAGACTGTCGAAACCGCGTCTTGCCTGCCAGGGGCCTTGCCATCCGTAGGCGTCGAGGCAAACATCAATCAGCATCGGATTGAGTTCGCGACGCCGCGTGGCGCCGAGGCCGAGATGCTCCAGCGCATCGGGGCGATAGCCATGCACCAGGATGTCTGCTTCGCGCAGTAGCGCTTCGAGCGTCGCGCGGCCGTCGGTCTGCTTAAGATCGAGGCGCGCGCAACGCTTGCCGAGGACCACCTCCGGCACGGTGCCCGGTTCCTCCCAGCCCGGTGGATCGATGCGTAGCACTTGCGCGCCGAACCCCGCCAGAAAACGTGTTGCGGTGGGTCCCGCCAGAATGCGGGTGAGGTCGAGCACGCGAATGCCGCTCAAGGGGCGTTCACGCATCGGCTTCCACGCGTCGATGTTGCGCTGCGTGCCCGCCGCGCCGACGTCGAACGTTTCCCAATGCAGCAAAGGTTCGCGGGCTACGGCTTCGCCTTGCGGGTGGGCGTCCCATTGCGCGAGCGTGCGCATGGCTGCCGCGCATCCGCCGTTAGCCACGACGGCGGCTTCCAGTGCGTCTGCCTGCCAGGTGGCCACAAGGCGTGCCACGGCGGCGCGATCGGCCGCTGCGCCAAGCACAGCGAGCGCGGCGGCGCGATGATGCGGCGCATTGGTGTGCAAACGAATCCAGCCATCGACTGTGCGATAGTCGCCCGCAATCGGATCCCACATCGGCCCGGACGACCATCCCTGCGCGCGCAACGACGTCAGGAACCAGAACGATGCGAGCCGCCGGTCGACATTCACCGACGGTACCGGCGCGCCATCCCCAAGCCCGAAATTCCCCGCCGCGCCGGTTGCGAGTCCGGCGACGGCGAGCGAGGCGTTGGCGATGGCCGCCGTGGCGAAATCGGTATACGGAAACGCACACGGTAACGCGCCACTGCCACTGATCGTCAGGTTGACTGGCAAGGTTGGGGGCTCGGCGCCATGTCCGGCGATCGCCAGACGCATATCGTGCAAATAAGGCGCGACGAAATCGTGGGTCTCGGCGAGCGGGACAATGGGCGAGGAAACGGCGGAATGCATAGGAAGTCCTTGAGCGATTCGATAGGTGACATCGCAATGTGCTGCGATGCGAGACTGCCGGCGCAGTGAAGCTTATGCCGATGGATTTTATTGTCAATATTGATTAACTTAATCAAGTTGTTGGCCAATTTTTGCCTTCGTCATCTGCCTTGAACACGATGAATTACTTCACTGCCACACAAGCGGCAGAGCGCCTCGGCGTGTCGCTGCAAACCCTCTATGCCTATGTGAGCCGTGGCTTGCTGCGTGCGGAGCCGGGCAAGACTCACCGTGAGCGCCGCTATCGGGTAGCGGACGTGGAGCGGCTGGCCAAGCAGCGCACGCGGGGGCGCAAGCCGAAAGAGGTCGCCAAGGCGGCATTGGATTGGGGCATGCCGGTGCTGGAGTCGTCGATCACGTTGATCGACAATGGCCGTTGCTACTACCGGGGGCGCGATGCTCTCACGATGGCCGAGACGGCATCGGTCGAGGAAACGGCCGCATGGCTCTGGCAATGCGATGAAGCGTCGGCGTTCGCGATGGACGACACTTGCGGCCGTCCGATGGCCGACTGGCCGGTGTCGTTGCTCGAACGCTATCGCGACCAGCGCGCAGAGAAGGCGTTGTTGCCCACGTTCACGGTGGCGAGCGACGACGCATCGACCGCCATCTGGCAACGCGATCCGATGCGTGTCGCGCAGGGAAGTGCGGCCCTGTTACGCCTGATGACTGCGTGTTTGCTGGGCACTTTGCCCGACAACGCCCCGATCCATGAGCAATGTGCGCGGGCCTGGGGCGTGCGTGACGCCGATGGCGCCGACCTCATTCGCATGGCGCTGGTGCTGTGTGCCGACCATGAGTTGAACGCGTCGAGCTTTACGGCACGTTGTGTCGCGTCGACCGGCGCGAGCCTGCGCGCAGCGGTTATCGCCGGGCTCGCGGCGCTGACCGGGGGGCGGCATGGCGGCACCACCGCCCGTAACGAGGCAATGTGGGAGGAAGTCGGTGAAACGGACGTGGCGGCGCGCATGCGCGAGCGACTGGCCCGTGGCGAGAGGCTGCCAGGCTTCGGGCATCACCTGTATCCGGCGGGGGACGTTCGGGCAAGCGCGATGCTTGCGCGGGTGTTGCCGGCACATCCCGCATGGCAAACGATGATCGACGCGGCCGACGCGCTGATCGGACAACGTCCTTCGCTCGACTTCGCGCTCGTAGCGGTGCGGCGTCACCTGAATCTTCCGGTGGGTGCGGCGTTTGGCCTGTTTGCACTGGGCCGTACCATCGGCTGGATTGCTCACGCGATGGAACAGCGCGAGAGTACCCAATTGATTCGCCCCCGCGCCGCCTATGTCGGGGTGCAGCCGGCGGAAATTCCGTCGGCATGAACGCCCCGATATATCGCATGGTCATCCACGCGAGCGTCGTCCGAAGACGATGCGGTCGCCGGCCCAGACGAGTGCCATCGTCGCGCCCATCAACGGAAAGAGGCAGCCGAGCGTGAACATGCCGATTGTCCAGCCGCGCATTGGCGGTCGTGCTTGCGGGCGAGTCGGTGCGCCGAGCGAGCGGGCCGGCCGCCGCATCCACCACATCACGGCGCCGGTCGCGGCCATCGCGAACAACCCCATCGAAATCAGCGCGCACAGCCATTGATTGGCCGTCCCGAAGTACTTGCCCATGTGCAGGGACGTGCCGTATGAGATCGCTTGTGCAATGGGGCCATAAGCGTTGTAGTCGATGTCTCGCAGGACCTTGCCGCTGTACTGGTCGATGTGCAGTGTTCGTTCGTCGCGCGGATCTGCCGGGAAGTACGAGACGGTATAGACGCCGTCTGGCCGTGAGGGCACGACAAGACTGTAGCCGCTCTCGACGCCGCGTTTCGCCGCAATGGCCATAATGTCGTCGACCGGCAGCGCCCCTTCGGCGCGCAGGCTGGCGGGCGACATGCCTGTACTGCCCATGCCTTCGTGCCCCCGGTGCCCTTCATGACCCGAATGTTCACCACCGGCTTCGCCATGGGTTGCGTGTACTCCGCCGTCGTGCGTCATGCCGGGCATCGACGCCATGGGGCCCGTCGCCGGCATTGTCGAGACCGGGACCGTCGTGTTTCCGACTGCCCAGGGAATTTGCGCGATGGGCAGGTCATCCATCTTCAACGGCTTGGCAGGCACCTGCGAGCGCACCGGGGCTTCGCCCCAGACGCCTGCCGGCGACCCCATGCCGGCCTTCGTTGCCAATGCCTTGAACTGCGTGCCCCACAAGCCGGACCACGGCAGTCCCGTCAGCACGAATGCCAGTCCACCCGCGGCCAGCCAGAGACCTGCCACGCCGTGCAGATTGCGCAATAACGGGCGGCCTCGCAATTGCAGACGCGGGCGCAGCGCTGCCGCCCAGGTCGTTCCGGCACGCGGCCACCACAACGCAAGGCCCGTGGCGAGCATCACGAGCGTCCAGCAACCCGCCAACTCCATGAGCCATTCGCCCGGCTTGCCGAGCATGAGCGAACGGTGGAGCGCGCGGGCCTGCTTCATCAGCCGATGCTCCACGCTCAGCGTGCCAAGCACCACGCCGCTGTACGGATTCACGTAGACACTTTCCCTTTCGCCGCTGGGCAGACGAAAGACGAATTCGGCGCTGCGAGCGGGATCGCGATTGACCTCGACGGAACTGATTTTCGATCCGGCGGGCAGCGCTGCCGCCGCGCGCTCCATCAATGCCTGCTGGCTCAGCCGGGGCGACGCGGAGGCGGCAACAACCATGCGGTCGTGGTACAGCCACGGCTCGATCTGCGGCTGGAAGACGTAGAGGGTGCCGGTGATCGCGAGCACCATGAGCCACGGCATGACGAACAGCCCGGCGTAGAAATGCCAGCGCCAGAGGGTTCGGTATTGCCCGGCGGTGGCCGCCGGTTGCGCTTCGCGCGTTTGGGAATAGGGGATCTGCATAGGGCAACGATTCCGTCTCGTGTTGCCGCTGCGGGGTGCGATGCGAGGCAGCGACAGCGCGTGCATGCCGGCAAGAAGTCTGTGTGGCCGGCCGCGGGCGCAAGTGATGAACGACGCGCTCGCCGGCAACGGCGAGGCATCGGACTGAACGCGAGATCAGGAAACGGCAGGTGGCGCGCGTGCGGGCGGCGTGAGGGCGAGTGGCGCGTTGGTTGGACGACTGTCGGCAACCGGTCCCGCACGGGCAATCCATGCGAACGACACCGCGCCGGTGAGCGCGGGCATGGCGAGCGGCGGATGATTGGCCAGCAGCGAACAGTACCCGCAGACGTCGCCCTGACTGTCGTGCGACGAATGCGACAGGGACGTGTCATGCGCCGCTTGGCCGCCGTGCGCATCGGCGGACAGGGTCAGCGCCATGGCAGGGGCAATCCCATCGACCGTGCAAAACGCGACATCCAGTATTCGCGCCTGTTCCGCACGATGCGCGGCCAGTACCTGACTGATGGCCGGCATGCAAATCGCGAGCCACATGGCGGCGAGGCCGAGCCATGCGAATAAGCGTTTGCGTGCGGTGAAAGACATGCGTTGGGAGCGATAGCCGTGCGAAGGAAGCCAGAATGCTATCACGCGGGCCGGCCGCTCGCCGCCTCAATCGGGCGGGCGAGCGGCGAGGCATTTATCCCTGCCACTGCTGCACGGCAAAGTCGTTGCGTATCAGGCGTGCGCTCAACAGAAAGCGCTTCACGCCGTCAAGTATCTGAATGCCGGACGGCGGCAGTGCCTCGGCCGGATAGTTCGAGATCGGATGCGCGATCTTGATCGCGTCGACCGTAACGCCGCTGGTGCGCTGGTGAAAGTCGAAGTATGCCGCAGGGTCGCGATCAATGTCCGCCAACGCGGCACGGCGCGCCCGGTTCCACGCGGCCGGCAGGTCGGGGGCCCGGGTCAGAACCTCCGTCGAGGCCACAATGACCGACGACCCTAGCAGCTCGGGATGTTGGGTTGCGCGATCGATAACGGGGTAGCCCAGTGCCGCCAGTGTTGGCGCGAGATCCGATTGCGCAGCATAGGCGCCGACAGCGCCGTGTTCAAGGGCGGCACCCGCGTCGCGTCCGAGCATGTGAACGACCTTCGTGCGCCCGGTGAGCCCGGCGCCGTCGAGCACACCGAGCAGATAGCGATGGATATACGAGCCGAGCGGCACTCCGACAGTCTTGCCGTCGAGTTCCTTTACGCTGCGCACACCGCCGCGCGGCGTCAGCAGCCACGCGGCCAGACCGATTTCTTCGAAGCCGATCAGGCGTCCCTTGAGCCCTTGCGACCGCGCAACGACGGCAGGCGTGTCGCCGTAAATGCCTACGTCCAGCGTACCCGAGAAGAACGCTTCGTTAAGATCGGGGCCGTTCAGGAACATGTCGAAGCGAACGTCCCTGAAACCGAGCGGCGCCAGCTCGCGCTGGAGATAGCCGCGCGCGAGTGCATAACCCGTTGGCGCGGCCGGTGCCCGTGCCGGGCCAATCACGCCGAAGCGCAACGTCTTTCCATTGCCGCTGGCGGCGTGCACACCGCTGCCCGCGAGCAGCAAACCGCCTGCGGCAACGCCCTTGAGCAGGGCGCGGCGAGTGGAGGAAACTTCGTATCGTGGGTCTTTCGTCATCAATGGGCCTTCGTCAACAGAACATAACTGGCGTCGAGTGCTGCGGTGGAGTGGCGCCCCGGGCCCCAGCCCACGGCGTCGCGATAGCTGCCCCAGGTGGCATCGCGCAACACTTGTGCGTCATCGGCGGTGGTGGGCCTATCGGCCTGTGGCGCCACGAACAGGGCGTCTTCGGGGCAGTAGAGTTCGCACATGAAGCACGTCTGGCAATCATCCTGCCGTGCAATGCGCGGAATGCCGCCGTCCACGGCTTCGAACACGTTGGTCGGGCACGCCCGCACGCAGATGTTGCATCCCGTGCAGCGGGCAGGGTTCACGATCTCAATCATGCGAGGGCTCCGTTCAAAGCGGGGTTATTGGTCGATGGCATGGGCTCGTGAGCGGAGCGGGGCGCGCGCGTGACGACGGCATGGCGGCGCACCCAGACATCGTCGAGACCGCCGCTGAGCAAGCGGTGACGTTGTGAGTCGTCGGTGGCGGTGTATTCGACCCGGCGATGCATGCCCCGCGTTTCCGTGCGCGCTTGCGCACTGCGGTACATCCAGCGCGCTGTGGCGAGCATCGCGGCCGCTTCGCGCGCGCGCACGGCCTCTTGCGCGTCTCGCGCGGGCGCACGCGTACGAAGTTGTGCCCACAGGGCATCGAGACGCACTAGCGAATCCGCCAAAAGATCCGCGCTGCGCCACCAGTTGCGCTCGTAGGGGAACACCTCGTTCTGAACGGCGCGAATGATCTGGGCACTATCGATACCCTCGTGGGCAGAAGTCTCGCGCAATGCCGCGCCCCCGGTGTGATACCGCGTGGCCGACGCCGGGCGGCGGTTGGCGCGGGCGAACGTGGCTGCGCCGGCGCCCGCCCAGAATCCCGAGGACATCGCCCAGGCGGCGTTGTGGCTGCCGCCGCCGGTAAAGCCGCCGCAGATCAGTTCACGCGTAGCTGCGTCGCCCGCCGCGTAGAGGCCATGGACCGACGTAGCGCAGTCGTGCCCAGTCACGCTCAGTCCGCCCGTGCCTCGCACGGTGCCTTCCAGACGCAAGGTGACGGGGAAGTGCTGTGTAAAAGGATCGATGCCCAGGCGGTCGAACGGCAGGAAGAAGTTTGGCTGCGCCGTGCGCATCCATGCACGGACTTGATCGTCGGCCAGATCGAGGCAGCCGAAGACCTTATGCGACGTCAGTTCGCGGGCGATCACGCCGCGCCCGCGGGCCGAGCCGGCGCCTTCGATCTTTCGACCGTCTTCGTCATAAAAGGTGGCCCACTTGTAGAACATCGACTTGGTTACGGAGGCGAATGCCGGTCCAAGTCCGTAAGCGTTCGAAAACTCCATGCCGGACAATTCCGCGCCGGCCTCGGCAGCCATGAGTTGCCCGTCGCCCGTGAGCACATTGCAGCCGAGGGCGCGGCTGAGGAAGGCGCAGCCGCCCGTGGCAATGACTACGGCGTTCGCGAGCACCTGCCACGTCTCGCCCGTCTGACGATTGACCCCGGCCGCACCTGCCACCGCGCCGTCGTCGTCGACCAGCAGTTCGAGCGCCGGGCTGTGATCGAGAATGCGCGCACCGCTTTCCTTCACGCGTTTGCGCATCAGCCGCATGTACTCCGGCCCCTGAACCGAAGTGCGCTGCGATTGCCCGAATTCGTCCACGGGGAACGGATAACCCCACTCGGCCAATTGCTGGACGTTGTCCCATGTCTGTGCCAGTACGCGATCCATCCAGGCATGTTCGGCCAGACGGCCGCCCATCTCGAAACGGCTTGCCTTGGCGCGTTCGCGCGAGTCGCCTTCATCGGGCACATACCAGACAGCCGTGCCCGACGGCGCAGTGGCGCCTGACGTGCCGCAATACCCCTTGTCGGCCAGCACCACCCTGGCGCCATTTGCCGCCGCGCTGATCGCCGCCCACGTTCCGGCGGGGCCACCGCCGATTACGAGTACGTCCACGTCGTGACGCTTGCCGACGAAGGCGTCGGTCACTTTGCGCCGCTGTGCATTTGTCTGAGTCATTTCCATACGCTCCCGAGTCGAATTTCGATATGCCGATTCATTACTTGGCCGATGGGCGAAACGCGGTACCGTGACCGGTCGTCTCACGCCCATTTCCCCCATCCCACGGCGTCATGCAGCAAACCTCCGCACGTCCTGCCGGCTACGCGAATGCCGGCCAAGACATCGCCATTCAGGCGGCGTCCCATCTACCGTTGCGCTCGAACGGGCGCGATCTCACCGCACCACAGCGCGAAGTCATCTGGACCGCGTTTCGCAACAACGCGGGCTTGCGCTCGTGGTCCGACGAGGTGCTCAACGCGCTGATTCAAGCCGGCCATTTGGAGACCTATCCCGATGGCGCGCTCATCTACGCTGCCGGCGAGCCTTGCCCGGATATCCACGTCATCCTGTCGGGCGTGCTCGAGTGGCAGTGGACCAGCCCGGACGGCGGGCGCGCCGTCGAAGACTTCATTCCCCCCGGCGAGGTGGCGAACTTCATCGCAGTGCTCACCGGCGAGACATCCGTTCATCACCAGCGCGCCAGAGGACTCACCCGGTTGTTTCACATTCCCGCGCAGGCGTTGAACGCGCAATTCGATCGCGATCCGACGCTCAGCGCGTCGCTGCTGCGGTTGATCGCCGCCCGGGCGCGCGGGCTGCATGACCGGCTCGGACGCCACAGCCTCATGCCGTTTCGTGCCCGTCTCGCCTATCAGTTGCTGGCCCTGGCCAGACGCTACGGCGTGCCGGACGGCGAGGGCGTAACCCTGAGCTTGCGGTTGTCGCAGGAGGACCTCGCGGCCTTGCTGATGGCGTCTCGTCAGTACCTCAACCGTGAGTTCCGCTGGTTCCTCGATCGGCAACTGGTGCGCACGCGTTATGGCCGCGTGTCCTTACTGGACATGGATACGTTGCGAGACATCAGCGAGGGCAGGGAGGCGCACCCCTGACCGACGCGACAGCACCATTGTGGAAGTGAGGCGATGGCGCGATCTGTCACCAATCGGACAGTGTTTCGCGAGTTTTCTTCTACCTAAAGCGCGCGAGCGACTAATGCGCGGGGTGGCCAACGCTTGATTTTTCCGCCCACACGCGCTTGAATCCGGTATTCCTTTCGCTCAGGGCGGAGACCGTGGTTCGCACACTGATGAAATTCTTGCCGGCACTGGCGTTATGCCTGACCTTCTCGGCAACGGCAGCAGACGGGCGGCCGTCGGCAAGCGCAGGCAACATCGATCAGCCTCTGAATCAATGTCTGAACGATCCGGAAAAACAGTCGACCGGCGATCAGGACGAGTGCATCGTCAACGCGACGCACGCGTGGGACGCGCGTCTGAACGCCAGCTACCTGGCGTTGCGCGATGATTTGCCGGAGGCGGCGCGCCCGGCGTTGCTTGCGGCACAAAGGGCATGGCTGGCGAGTCGTAATGCCGACCTGACACTGATTGCCGCGGTGTATGCCACGGTGCGGGGCACGATGTATGCGCCCATGAATGCCAACGATGTGATGGTGCTGACTCAACGGCGTGCACAGACATTGACGCGTTACGGCGCAGATCTCGAGAACGCATCGGCAGGCGCTTTCCGGCTCGATGGACGGCTGATGCCTGCGAAGATAGAGAGAGAAGACGGCGGGAGCGCCGTGCCGCAGCGAGGTCTGGGATTCGAGCGAAAGCACTGCCAGGGTTTGACTGAGGCGGCTTCGCTCACGCGCTGCGCCGATCAGGCGGTGCAGTACTACATAAAGGATATTGACGAGCAAGCGCAGCGCATCGAGCGGCGCTTGCCCGGAGCGTCACGGGGTGCGATGCGCGCATCCGCCGACAAATGGCGACTGTTTGCATCGTCGGAGAAAGCTCTCGTGAGCGCCGTATGTCCGGCCGCCGACACCGCGCTGGGTCAGGCTTGCCGAGCCGTGCAGGCGCGCAACGAAGCCCTTGCGCGCTTGCAGCAGCTCGTTCATCTCGAAGCGTTGATCGGTGCCGACTGACAGGCGTTGTGAGTCGTGCCGTATGCGTTGCCCGATCGGGACACTCAGTCGATGCGTCGCACGCGCACCAGCAACCAGGCCATGACCGCCGTGGCAACGACCGTCGCGAGAATCGATTGCCACACCGAGTGGGTGGCGGCCCATGTCCCGACAAATGCCCCCGCAAACACGAAAATCGCGACCCATTCGAGCACCTTGTCGAGTTTGTTCGGGTCGCGATAGCGGTGCTTGTCCCCCGAGGGTTGCGCATCCAGGGGCTTGGAGGCAGCATATCGCGCACGCGGCGCACAGGCGGGAAAAACTTCCACCAACGATTGGCTGGGCCAAGGGTTGACCTCGGCGCCGGGGTTACCCGCGCCAGTGGTGCGCCAGACAGCGTCGGTATCGGCCACGTGTTTCAGATCGGCGATCTCCTCCGCCAGATCCGCGTGGATCTGGGGGCCGTGGTCCAGCGCCGTGATCTGGTCGAGTTCCGTCGCTAGCCAGTCGGTGGCGTCTGTGACATCGGGCAGTCCGCTGGTGCGAACCAGAATGAAGGGGCCGTAGGCCGTCGAGATATAGTCGACGAAGGCGTCGTAGATCGGGCGAAAACGCTCGCCGAGCAACGCGATCAGGTGATCGCGCCGTCGGGTGGTACGTTCAAGCGCGAGCGCTTTTGTGGTCACCAGATAGGGATATTTGGCGTCCCTTTCGGCTGGCGTGGCGTTCTCCAGAAACTCCTCGAGTTCCACCGCTGCCTCGTCGGGATCGAAGTCGTCGACGACGTAAGCGAAATGAATGTCGTCCGCAGCAAACAAAGTCCGCCAAAAGAGCGGGATATGGGCGTTCGCTTCCAACGAAGGGCCGTCGGCGGAAAAGTACGTCTTTAGTTCGCCTTTACGGCCCTCCGGCATGCGTGGCCAAGGCGGACTCTCGAGAAAGACAGGGTGTGACATTTCTTGAGCCTTCAAAGGAGTGGGTCGGTGCAATCGGAGGTTGGCACGCCAAACTTTCCGGCCAACGCGGGGCGAGCCGGGGAAATTCTGGCTCAACTTGCGGCGTTTGTCATTGTGCGGCGCCCCTGATGTCGTACCAGGCCTTTGTTCGATTGACGACACGCACCACGACAAGCATCAACGGCACTTCGACCAGTACGCCTACCACGGTCGCGAGTGCGGCGCCCGAGCGCAGGCCGAAGACACTGATGGCAGTGGCAACCGCCAACTCGAAGAAGTTGCTCGCCGCGATCAGGCTCGACGGTCCGGCGACACAATGTGCAACGCCAAGCCGGCGATTCAACGCGTAGGCGAGCCCGGCGTTGAACATCACCTGTACCGCGATGGGAACGGCGAGTAATCCGATGACTACGGGCTGTTCGATTATGACGTCGGCCTGAAAGGCGAAAAGCAGAACCAGTGTGGCGAGCAGGGCGGTTATGCCGCAAGGCGCAGCGGCCGCCGTCGCCCGGGTGAGTGCTTCATGGCTACGCCGGAGCAGTGCGCGACGCAAGCCCTGCGCAATTGCAACGGGGATCAGAATGTAGACGGCGACGGAGACCAGTAGCGTTTCCCACGGAATACTAATGGTCGACACGCCGAGCAACAGCGCCACAATGGGAGCGAAGGCAACCACCATAATGGCGTCGTTCAATGCGACTTGCGAGAGCGTGAAATAGGCGTCGCCTTTGCATAGTTGGGACCATACGAACACCATCGCCGTACACGGTGCGGCAGCGAGCAGGATCAGCCCCGCAACGTAGCTGTCCAACTGATCTGGGGGCAGCCATGCAGCGAACGCATGACGGATGAACAACCACGCCAGCAACGCCATCGAGAATGGCTTGACCAGCCAATTCACCGCCAGGGTCACACCGACGCTGCGCCAATGCTCTGCGACGCGGCGTAGCGCCCCGAAGTCGATCTTCACGAGCATCGGCACGATCATGATCCAAATCAACACCGCCACGACGATGTTGACGTGAGCGAGCTCGAACTGGGAGATAAGCACGATATGGGCCGGCGCGACATGCCCGATGAGCACGCCCGCCACCATACAGAGCAGTACCCAGACCGATAGGTATCGCTCGAAAGCGCCCATGCCGGCTGCCTTTTCGGGCTTCGCCGCCGACGGATCGGTGTAGCGAACGGAATCGTTCAAGTCATTCATTACGCCTCCTCGGCGCTAAGCCGGTCGCCGATTGCCTGAAGTTGCTTCCGTGTCGCGACCGGGTCCAGCGTTTCCCAGGGAAGACCCAGGAGCAACTCGATGCGTGCGCGAAGTTGCAGATAGGTCTGGAAAAACGCCTTGCGAATCTCGTCCGGCGGGCCCTGTGTCTGCGACGGATCGGGCACCCCCCAATGGGCCACGGCGGGATGGCCGGGCCAGATGGGGCAGGCCTCGCCTGCGGCGTTGTCGCAAACGGTCAAGATGAAATCGATACGCGGTGCACCGGCCCGCGCGAATTCGTCCCATGACTTGCTGCGCAGTGCCGAGGTGTCTGTCCCGCGCGAGGCCAGCAACTCGAGCGCGTAAGGGTTGGGTTGACCGGCAGGCTGGCTACCGGCGCTGAAAGCGACAAACCGATTGGCACCCAGGTCGTTGAGAATGGCCTCGGCCAGAATCGAGCGAGCTGAGTTATGCGTGCAGAGGAACAGCACGTGGCACCTGGCGATGTCAGCTTGTATCATAATGCAAAGGTTCTGGAAATATAGAAATATGGAATCCGTGTAAACCACGGGGTCATCGACGACATGCAAACTACCTTGAACGATACCGACGCCGTCAAAGCGCTTGCCGCACTGGCGCAGGGCAGCCGCCTTGCCGTATTCCGGCTGCTGGTCGTTGCCGGGCCCGAAGGGCTTCGTGTGGGCAACATCGCCGAGACGCTCGGGCTTGCCAATGCCACCTTGTCATTTCATCTGAAGGAATTGGCCAACGCCGGCCTGATCTCGTCGCGACAGGAGGGGCGTTACATCTACTACGCCCCGGCCATCGACAAGATGAACGCGTTGATCGCCTTTCTCACCGAGAACTGCTGTCAAGGCGTGCCGGGACTCTGCGAACCGGCGTCGCCCCGGAAGTGCTGATCTGATCTCAGAAATGCCTTTTCGGCCGAACACCTATCCGACGACACGGCCTCACGCTATCTGTTTGATATTTCCAATAATATGGAATATTTAGGCCGTGTGCAAGGGGCTCCTTACGAGGACGGGAGCTTTTGGGGGGGGGCGCATCACTCCCCATGCGTCACGAGGAAATGTCTGACGTCGATGCGCTGTTCCTCGAACGCCGCCTCGCAATACTGGAGATACAGGCGCCAGGTTCGCACGAACGTGTCGTCGAAGCCTTGGGCGCGCACGGTGTCGATCTGGGATTCGAAGGCCTCGTGCCAAAGTCGCAGCGTTCTCGCGTAATCCCGTCCAAAGCTCAAGGTTTGGGAAGCACTCATGCCGCTGTCTCGAGACGCCCTCACAAAGCGCTCCGCGCTGGGCAGCATGCCGCCGGGGAAGATGTACTCACGGATGAAGTCGCTCGACGTGCGGTAGGCGTCGAAGGCGTTGTCGTCGATGGTGATCGATTGAATGAGGGCCCGGCCGCCGGGGAGCAGGCGAGACTTGAGCACGGAGAAGAACGTCGGCCAATAGGCTTCGCCCACCGCTTCGAACATTTCGATGGAGACAATGGCGGCAAATTGGCCCTGTACGTCGCGGTAGTCAGTTAGCGAAATCTCAGCCAGATGACCCAATGTCTCGGCGTCGATGCGTGATTTGGCGATCGCGTATTGGGCCTGCGAAATGGTGATGCCATGTACGGCAATCCCTTGCCGGGCAGCATGCAGCGCAAAGCCGCCCCAGCCACAGCCGATTTCCAGCACGCGGTCACCGGCGCGAAGCCCCAGAGTGTCGATGATCCGCTGGTATTTTGCGTGCTGTGCGTCGGCGAGCGAGCGTTGATCGTCGCCCTCGAACCACGCGCTGGAATACGTCCATGTCTTGTCGAGCCAGAGGCTGTAGAACGCATTACCCAGGTCGTAATGCGCGTGAATGTTGCGCCGGCTGCCTGTGCGGGAGTTGGCGCGAAGGCGATGTCGCAATTGATACCAGAGGCTCGCGATCCGCGAGCCCTCCGCAGTCTTGGCGACCGACGGAAGATTCCGTATCGCCAGTCGAATCAGCGCCACCAGGTCCGGGGAGTCGACCCATCCGGCTCGATACGCTTCTGCGAAGCCGATATCGCCGGCGTGCAATATCCGGCGGCAGGCGCGCCAATCGCGCACGTGAAGCGTGGCGTGCGGCAGGCTATGGGAATCGCCGAACGCATGCACGGTGCCATCGGGACAAACCAATGTCAGATGGCCGCTACGAATCCGGCGCAACAGGGTAAGTAACAGACGCGCCCAGATCGGCACAACGGCGTGCGGCGAGAATAGTCGGAGCGGAATCATGGGTGGATCTCCCGATCGGAGGACGTTGGGTGGTGAGGTGTTGCTGCCGACAGTGCGGGCGGGGTCTTGCCATAGAAAGGCACACGCTTTACCCAGAGCCGCAATGCCTGCCAGTGGATTCTGATGACGACGTTCAGCGCATTGAAGGGCTGAGACAGGACAGCCCGAAACACGCGAGCGCCGGTGAAAGGTTCTGCACGCATCGCGATCGCTGTACGCAGCACCAGCGTGTCGCCGACCCGATAGTCGATGGCGACCGACCACGCCGCGCCTTCCCGACGAACGCGAAATTCATACTGACCCTCCACGTCGCAAAACGGAGAGACATGGAACACCTTGCGGCAAACGAGCCGGGTATTGCCGTGAATCGCGACATGCCCGGGGGCGCTGAGCAAATACCCGTGATGTTGTCCGAACGTGTTGCGCACGTCTGCATACAGCGCGCGCAGGTTTCCTTCGCGGTCGTGGCAATACCAGAAACTCACGGGGTTAAATGCGAAACCCGCCATACGGGGAATCGTCTGCAACCAGATCTCGCCGTTGGCCGGGATGCCGGCTTCCGCGAGACGTTCGCGCATCCACGCCGAGAGGGCGCTTCCGTCGCGCGGCCCGTAGTCGCGTGATTGCACGCAGAGCGCCCGAGTCCGATCCATGGCGAACCAACGGCCGTGCAGCCTCTCGGCACGGCCGACGTTACAGGCGATCTGAAACATCGGGTACGCGAACGCATGCCGCACGGGATGCAGGCGCTCATGGGTGACACGGCCGCGCAACAACCAGATGGCCGCCGGTTCGGAGGCCGGAGGAGACGCCGGCATGTCTGTGCGACTCATAGCTTCGCCCATGCCGGCAAGACATCGAAGTCGGCGGCAACCCGTAACGCGGATTTCAGGCCGTCTTCATGGAAACCGTAACCCGTCCATGCGCCCGCGAACCACGTGCGCCTTTGGCCCTGTAGCTCGGGCAGGTGCGATTGGGCGTCGACCGCCGCAAGATCGAGAAGCGGGTGGTCGTAGGCATAGCGGCCCAGCACCGTATGTGGCGCGGGTTCCTCCACGGGGTTGAGCGTGACGATCACGGGCGAGGCGAAGGGCAGCGCCTGAAGCTGGTTGATCAGATAGCTCACACATACGGGACGCTGCGTGTCGGCGATCCGGCCGCCACGGCTGACGTAGTTCCATGCCGACCAGACACGGCGGCGGCGTGGCAGCAGCGTCGTGTCCGTGTGCAGCACGGCGCTGTTCGGCTGATAGCGAACCGCGCCGAGAATGCGTTGCTCTGCCGGGCTGACGTCGCTCAGCAGTCGCAGGCTGTCCGGCGCATGCCCGGCGAGCACGACAGCATCGAAGCGTTGTGACTGGCCGTCGCCGAACGATAGCGTGACGCCTTGCGCATCGCGCGACACCCGATGCACCGGCGTTCGCAGGCGGACATCGCCGAGCGTGGCAACCATGCGGCGAACGTAGTCGCGTCCGCCGCCGGCGACCGTTTTCCACTGGGGGCGATGACGGATCTGGAGCAGTGCGTGATTCAGGCAGAAGCGAAGGAATGTCGCGGCAGGAAAGTGCAGAATATCGGCCGCCCGGCTTGACCAGATGGCGGCAGCCATCGGCAGGAGATAGTGGTCCTGAAACGGTTGTCCGTAACCGTTGGCCAGCAGCAAGTCGCCCACGGATTGACGTTGGCTGACGGCGTCGCGCAAATGCGCGTGTGCCGTCGCGTTAAAGCGCAGCACGTCGCGCAACATGCCCAGAAAGCTCGGGGAATAAAGGTTGCGGCGTTGTGCGAACACCGTGTTGAGGTTCGTTCCGGCCCACTCGAGCGCGCCGCCGTCGACCGACACCGAGAACGACATATCGCTTGCGACGGCGCTCACGCCGAGTTCGTCGAACAAGGCAACCAGATTGGGGTAGGTGCGGTCATTGAAGACCAGAAACCCGGTATCGACGGGGGCGTGAAGCCCTTCGAGCGAAACATCGACGGTGTTCGTATGGCCGCCGGCGTAACCCGTTGCCTCGAACAGCGTCACTTGATGCTTGCGTGCAAGCAGGTAGGCGCTGGCGAGTCCGGCGATACCCGAGCCCACGACGGCAACGCGCTGCCCCGGCGGCAGCGCCAAGGTCGACGCGTTCATTGGCGCCCCCCTACGGATGGGTTTCGAACGAAGAGGTAATGGCCGACACCCCATTCGCGGCCATGGGCATAGCCGAAGAGTTCGGCAACGGCCATATAGAACATGCGCCACCGCTGAAACTGAACGCGTGCCTGAGCGCCATATCCGGCTTCCAGAATCGGCAGCGTCTGGGCGCGCGAGGCATCGAGCGCCGCCAACCAGTCGTTGGCCGTGCGCTCGTAATGACGACCGTCGAGCCACCACCGGTTCACAACGCGGAGATCGTCCTGAAAATGCAGAAGCAGGTCCGCACTGGGCATGGTGCCGCCGGTGAAGAAGTGCCGCGACATCCAGTCGGTGCCGTCGCGGTTCTGGAAGAGGTAGGCCACATGGCGATGGGCGAAAAGGTGGACGAAGAGCTTTCCGTCGTCCTTCAGCCAGCGTGCAATCTTGCCGAGCAATGCGCCGTAGTTCTTCATGTGCTCGAACATTTCGATGGACAGCACGCGGTCGAATTCGCCCGGAACGGTGTCATCGAACTCGAAGTCGGCCACATTCCCGGTCACGATACGCAGATTGGAAAGCCCCCGACGCGAGGCTGCGGATTCGATGTAACGGCGCTGACCGTGGGAGTTCGACAGTCCTACGATCTGCGCGTGCGGGTATCGCGCAGCAAGCCAGAGCGAGAGCGAGCCCCATCCGCAGCCGAGATCGAGGATGCGTTGGCCGTCGGCAATCTCGGCGCGCTGCGCGTAGAGCTCGAGCATGGCCTGCTCGGCCTGCGAAAGGGTTTCGTTGCCGTTCGGGTAATAGCAACATGAGTACTTCATTGCCGGTCCGAGGTGCTCGATAAAGAAGTCGCTCGGCACTTCGTAATGCTGGGCGTTGGCGGCGTGGGTGTCGACGGCAATCGGGCTGGCGCGAAGGTCGTTCACCAGGGCAGCAAGCGCTTCGGCACTTCGCTCGGGATCATGCGCGTGCGCCTCGCGCAGCCGTTGGCGCATCAGCATGCGCATGGCTGCACGCAGGACTACGTCCGGTACGAAGCCGCGTTCGCAGAGGCGGATCAGTCCTGTTTCGTCTGGCACGGCGGTGCGCACGGCGGGCGGTTGCGTCAGGGATACGGTCATGGTGTCGGGCTCCTGGCTTCGACGTTTGCGGTTCATGACAACGATGTCTCGGCCGCCTTCTTCGGCGGCCAAGGGATCAAAGCACTGGTGGTCTGCATATAGGTCTTGTAGCCGGGGCGGGATTGCATGAGATGGGCTTCGAGCAACGGAATACCCGATACCCTGAGCAGCAGCCACGCCATGAGCAACGGTGAGAAGAGCGTGATCCATGCCCACGGTGTGCCAAAGGCCAGCACCGGGTACACGCACCAGTGCAGGCATTCGAAGAAATAATTGGGATGACGCGAATACCGCCACCACCCGATCTGGCAAACCTGACCGCGATGGGCTGGCGCGCTGGTAAAGCGTCGAAGCTGGCGATCGGCCGAGGCTTCGCCCGTGACGGCGGCCAGCCAGACAAGCGCGGCGATCACAACGGCAAGCGGGGCCGGCGAATGCTGGCTGAACGCAGGTACGAAGAACGCCGTGGCTAACAGCAAGGCAATGACACCCTGCAACTGGAAGAACCAGAACATGTTGCGATCGGCGTGAACCCCCCATTGCTCGCGGAATTGCCGATAGCGCGCATCTTCCGGATGCCCATAGTTGCGACGCCAGAGGTGCGCCGCCAGCCGCAGGCCCCAGAGGCCGCCCGCGACCCCGACGAAGAGCCGGTTGGCAGCGTGACCTCCACCGAGCGATGCCGCCAGTACTGCCACGCCCGCGAGCGTGGCTGCCCAGACCGGGTCGACCATGCCCGCATTGCGTGTTCGCCGCTGGTAGTCCCATGCGGCGAGCATGGCAACGCAGGTTCCAGCAAAGGCGATGATGACGACGACGGCAGACGGCATGCGGACTCCGGCAGGTTTGGTACGCGATGGCGATATATACGGAGGCCGTGCGCGATCGGATGCAAAGGTCGAATAAATATTCGACGGGGCGGGGCGGGGGATGGGGGACGGGAGATCGGGACGACGGAAATGAAGAAGGGGTTGCCCAACGAATGGACAACCCCTTCAGAGATAACGACTACGGAAGCCGCCGGGTGCGATCAGGCAGGACGGATCGCGCCGGTCGCCACCACTGGCCCGGTCGGCTGACCGGTGGGCGAACCGCCAGGCGGCTCGACGGACACGGCAAGCACGGCGTTGGTGCCCATCTGCGCGAGGATTTCCGGCGATAGCGTCATAGACGCCGGCTGGTCTGCCGGGAATACCCCAAGCGCAATGGGCTTTGCGTCAGGTGGTATCAGCCACAGTTCAGTAGCGCGTCCCGCAGCGATGACCGGCTTGTCTGCCGGCACCACCACCATGCTCGCGCGGCGCGTGTCGACCGTTGCGGTCCAGTGGGCCACGCCGTCCTGCCGCGCGATGGTCGCCACCATATACGGGCTGGTCACGGCCGTGGGCTGTTCCGCTTGCCTCAGTGCGCCGAAGTTGACGGCAAGCAGCACCAGTGCGGCAACGCCTGCCCCGATCCCCAAGCCGCGCCAGAGGCGCAAATTGTTCCACCACGAGGCAGGCGCCGATGCGGCAGGCCGGGCAGCCCGGCCGTTGAGCGAGATGCCGAGATCGCGCTGAATGCGTTGCCACACGCGAGGGGGCGGCTCGACAGGTGGGACATCTTCTGCCAATGGCGCAACGCGGGCCTGCCATTGATGCAGACTGGCCTGCAAACGCGGATTCTCATTGGCGTCTTGCTCCAGCGCACGCCGTTCGGTGGCGTCCAATACCCCGAGAGCGTATTCGGCGCAGCGCAGTTCGTCGTCTTGGTTGGCGGGCGTATTCATTGATCGAGACACACCTTCAATTGCATCAGGCTGCGACGAATCCAGCTTTTCATCGTCCCCAGCGGCACGCTCAGACGGCTGGCCAGTTCGCTGTAGGACGCGCCGCTGAAAAAGGCTTCGCGCACCACGCCGCGCTGCTGCGGCTCAAGGCGCTGCATGCACTCCTCCAGCCGTTGCCGTGCTTCGGAGGCTTCGGCAAGGGCGGCTGGGGTGGGATCGTCGGACGGGATGGTATAGGCATCCGATTCGTCGAGGGGCGATTCGCGATGCTCGCGCAAGCGGTCGATAGTGCGGTTGCGTGCCAGCGCGATCAGCCAGGTCATGGCGCTGCCCCGCGCCGGGTCGAAGGCGCTGGCTCGGCGCCAGACATTCACGAAAACGTCCTGAAGCAGATCCTCCGCCTCGGCACGGTCGCGGATCATGCGCAGGATTACGCCGAACACCCGCGCGGAGGTCAGCCGGTAAAGCGTGGCAAACGCGTCGCGATCCTCTTGACCGACCGCTGATAGCGTGCGGTTCAAGGAGTCGCGAAATTCGGTGTCGGCCGTTGTGTCGCTTGAGCGCTGAGCACCTGAGAATTGGTTTTGGTCAGTGCTTTCGGGCAAGTCGTTCATTCGGACGAGGCCGTGGCGTAGGCCTGAGCGTTGAGGTTCCGCGCAATATAGCATCTCCAACGCGGCAAAGGGCGTTGAGTCAGGCGCAGAACGGTGCGCGCGCGGCACAGGGCGGTGTTGAACGGCTGTCATGGCGGGAGATACGGATGACGTTGCCGATCGGATGCAGAACCGCGAGGTGAATTGCAAATGCAATTGTTGCGTGGCATGATCACCGGCAAATGAATTGCAAATGCAATTGTTCGTGAGGGTGCGTTGCCGCATCCCCATTTCCCCCCAACGAGTTTGAAGAAGGACGGGCCCAATGGGAATTCAGCTTTACGGTTTTTGGCGATCGAATGCCGCATTTCGCGTGCGCGTTGCGCTTGCGTTGAAACAACTTCCTTTCGAGGAAATCGAGGTCGACCTTTTGGCCGGGCATCAATTCGATGCCGACTATGCCGAGGTGAACGCCGAGCGCGTGGTGCCGACATTGGTTTACAACGGTCATCGAGTCTTCCAGTCGCTCGCGATCATGGAGTACCTCGACGAGATTCACCCGTCGCCGCGGCTGATGCCGGACAGCGCTGAAGATCGCGCCTATGCCCGAGCCATGGCCCTTGTGTCGGTTGCGGACGCCCACCCGCTCGTGGTGCCGCGCGTTCGCAAACATCTCGCCGAGACTTTTGGCGCCGATGCGAATGCTATCGAAGCATGGTGCCGGCATTGGGCGGAGGAAGGGCTGGCAACCTATGAGCGCATGCTCGTGAAACGTCCGGCGGCTCCCTTTGCGTTGGGGGCGTCGCTCTCGGTCGCCGACATCTGCATTGCGGGTCAGAAGATCATTGCGGATCTTCATCGTCTGGATATCGAGGCGTTTCCGAACGTTGCCGCACTGATGAAGCGATGCTTCGAATTGCCGGCGTTCGCGCAAGCGCATCCGTTCGAGCAAGCCGGATATCCGCGCTAAGCGTTTCGTTGGCACCGTAAACAGCGGGGGTCGTGCGCGCCTGCGAATGGTGCGCGCGCCTTGCATTGGTGCGAAATATGCCCCATCGGGAGGGCTTGCTCATTGGACATTCGTGCACGCTTTCGGCGCAATAGCGGGGTAACGCCTTTGGCCACGGGCGTTGGCACGAAACTTGAATTGCTCCACGCAGACTTGTACACAAGAAGGAGTACCAAATGCGTGGATGGACCATCGGCGATTGGCTGGCAGCCTACAGAGATGGCGCGACCCCGAGTTCGTTACTCACCGAATGGCGTCGGACACTGAACAAACCGGATGCCGCCTGGATTTCGGTCGTCTCCGAAGTCGTGCTGGCAGCGCAACTGGGGGCGCTGACCGATCGTCTGGCAGCCGCCGGCGGCGACCTTCGCCAGTTTCCGCTGTATGGCGTGCCGTTCGCGGTGAAGGACAACATCGATGTCGCGGGCTTCGAGACGACCGCAGGCTGCCCAGCGTTTGCTTACGCGCCCGACAAAAGCGCGACGGTCGTTGCCCGTCTCGTTGCAGCGGGCGCTATCGTCATGGGCAAGACCAATCTGGATCAGTTCGCCACGGGTCTGGTCGGCGTGCGCTCGCCGTATGGCATTCCCGCCAATGCGTTCGATCCGGCTTACATCAGCGGTGGATCGAGTTCCGGCTCGGCATCGGTGGTCGCGCGGGGGCTCGTGCCTTTCTCGCTGGGCACCGATACGGCCGGGTCGGGCCGCGTGCCTGCCGGTCTGAACAATATCGTCGGTATCAAGCCCACGCGTGGCGCGCTCAGCAATACCGGGGTGGTGCCTGCGTGCCGCACGCTCGACTGTGTCTCCGTGTTCGCGAGCACCGTCCCCGACGCCACCCGTGTCTACGACGTGGCTGCTGCACTGGACCTGACGGACGGACTCTCGCGCGAGGCGCCCCGATCGGCGTTGTCGTGGCGCATGCCCGATACCCCCCGGCTGGCGATCCCCGCCGCCCCCGAGTTTTACGGCGACAAGCTCGCCGAGCAGGCGTTTGCGGAAACCGTCGCAACGATGCAGTCGCGCGGTGCCGTGTGTGTGCCGGTCGACTTCTCATTGTTCGACGAAGTGACGGCGTTGCTCTACGACGGCGCCTGGGTGGCGGAACGTTATGCCGCCATTCGCAACTTCGCGCAAACGAATGAGGCGGATATTCACCCGGTGGTGCGAGACATCATCTTCAAGGCAAAACAGTTCTCGGCCGCCGACGCGTTCGACGATGCCTATCGGCTCGCCGATCTCAAGCGCAAGGCCGACGCGCTACTCGCCGGTTTCGATGCATTGCTCGTGCCCACTGCACCGACGCACTACCGGATCGACGAATTGCTGAGCGATCCCGTACGGTTGAACACTCGGCAAGGGAAGTACACCAACTTCGTGAACCTGCTGGACTGGAGTGCGGTAGCCGTGCCGGCCTGCCTGCGAAGCGACGGCCTGCCGTTCGGCATAACCTTGATTGCCGACGCGTGGCGTGAGCGGGCGTTATGCGAGTATGCCGCGCGGTGGCACGAAGCGACCGGGCTGCCGCGCGGTGCGACAGGCTTGCCGGTGCCTGAGCGCCTCGCGTCCGACACACATGCACCGGTGCCGCAGGAAGGGATCGAGGGCGACGTGATTCGTGTCGCGGTCGTTGGTGCGCACCTGCGTGGCATGCCGCTCAATCACGAGTTGACGTCGCGCAATGCGCGCTTCGTCGAGGCAACCACCACCCAATCGACCTACCGGCTCTATGCGCTGGCAAACACCACGCCGCCGAAGCCGGGGCTCGTGCGCGGCGACGACGGCCGTGCCATCCATGTGGAGTTGTGGGATGTTCCCGCCGCCGCGTTCGGCACGTTTGTGGCGGGCGTTCCTGCGCCACTCGGCATCGGCACACTGGAACTGGCCGATGGCCAGTGGGTGAAGGGTTTCATCTGCGAGCCGTTTGCCATTCGCGACGCCATGGACATTACCGAATTCGGCGGCTGGGCCGCCTACCAGCAATCGCTGCGTGCCGCCACGCCCAACATTCGCTAACGCCGGGACCCCTATGTTCGATACCGTTCTGATCGCCAACCGTGGCGAGATCGCTTGTCGTATTGCGCGCACGTTGCGTCGCATGGACATTCGCAGCGTTGCGGTGTATTCCGACGCCGACCGCAATAGCCTTCATGTCGGCGCAGCCGATGTGGCCGTGCCATTGGGCGGAAATTCGCCCGCCGAGAGCTATTTGCGTACGGATCTCATCATTGCCGCAGCGAAAGCGACCGGTGCGCAGGCCATCATCCCCGGATATGGTTTTTTGTCGGAGAACGCTGAATTTGCAGCGCAATGCGAGGCGCAGGGCATCGCATTCGTCGGCCCGACGCCCGAACAGATGGAGCAGTTCGGGCTCAAGCACGCGGCCCGCGAGCTTGCCGAACTCGCTGGCGTGCCGCTGACGCCGGGCTCGG
Organism: Pandoraea apista; assembly: GCF_001465595.2. Taxonomy (NCBI): domain Bacteria; kingdom Pseudomonadati; phylum Pseudomonadota; class Betaproteobacteria; order Burkholderiales; family Burkholderiaceae; genus Pandoraea; species Pandoraea apista. The sequence continues at coordinate 2,834,233 of NZ_CP013481.2, forward strand.
GATTGCTCGCCGACGTTGACGCTGCGCGATCGGCGGCCGCTGTTATCGGGTATCCCGTCATGCTCAAGAGCACGGCGGGGGGCGGGGGTATCGGTCTTACGCGCTGTAACGACGAAGCGGCGCTTGTTACGGCTTTCGCGTCTGTGCAGCGACTGGGGAAGTCGTTCTTCGCGAATGCCGGTGTCTTTGTCGAGCGCTTCGTGGATCGTGCGCGGCACATTGAAGTCCAGATTTTCGGCGATGGACAAGGCAACGTCATTACGCTGGGCGAACGCGACTGTTCGCTGCAACGCCGTCATCAGAAGGTTGTGGAGGAGACCCCGGCACCCAACTTGCCTCCTCAAGTGCGCGAACAACTGCTGGCAGCGGCCCGTCGGCTGGGACAGTCGGTCAACTACCGGTCGGCAGGCACGGTCGAGTTCATTTACGACGCTGCCAGGCAAGCGTTCTACTTCCTCGAAGTCAATACGCGTTTGCAAGTGGAGCACGCGATTACCGAGGCCGTGACGGGGGTAGATCTCGTCGAGTGGATGATTCGCACCGCGGCCGGCGAGCCGCCGGCACTCGATCGGGACGTGACCGGCCACGGCGCCAGCATCGAGGTTCGGGTCTACGCCGAGAACCCATTACGCAACTTCGTGCCTAGTCCGGGCGTGCTCACGCAGGTCGAGTTTCCGGCAGAGGTGCGTGTCGATACCTGGGTCGAAACGGGAACGGAGGTGTCGGCGCACTACGACCCGATGATCGCCAAGGTCATTGTTTTCGGCGACGACCGGAAGGCGGCCATCGCCCGTCTTCGGGACGCACTGGCACGCGTGCGGCTTGGCGGTATTGCGACCAATCTCGACTACCTGCGCGCGGTTGTGGGCGCGGAAGCATTCGCTGCCGGGGATGTTTCGACGCGGGCGCTCGACACTTTTCCCTATGCGCCGAATGCCGTCGAAGTGCTTGACCCCGGTACTTACACAACGATTCAGGACTATCCGGGCCGCGTGGGTTACTGGGATATCGGCCTGCCGCCGTCGGGGCCGATGGACGACTGGGCGTTTCGCGTGGCCAATCGGATCGTCGGCAACGCTCCGCACGCAGCAGGTATCGAGGCAACGGTCCTGGGGCCGACGTTGCGCTTCTGGGCCGACGCCACGATTGCGTTGACGGGTGCACCGGCAGACGCCGAACTCGATGCGGCGCCGGTGCCGTTCTGGTCTCCGATTCACGTCAAGGCCGGGCAGACGCTGCGCATGGGCAAGGCACGAGACGGATGCCGGACTTACCTCGCCGTCCGTCATGGATTCGACGTCCCCGTCTACCTCGGCAGCCGCGCCACGTTCGCATTGGGACAATTCGGGGGGCATGCAGGGCGGACCTTGCGCGCATCTGACGTCTTGCCCATTGCCGACGTGACATTGCCTGCAACGCAGGATCTTGCGCCGGCGCATGCGCCGATGGCATTGCCCGAAGCGCTGATTCCCAGGTACGGCAAGACATGGGACATCGGCGTGCTCTATGGCCCGCACGGCGCGCCGGATTTCTTTACGCAAGCGTCCATCGACACGTTCTTCGCGGCCGAGTGGGAAGTGCATTACAACTCGAACCGGCTGGGTATTCGCCTGAACGGGCCCAAGCCCGAGTGGACCCGCGCAGACGGCGGCGAGGCCGGTTTGCATCCGTCGAATATTCACGATTGCGAATACGCGATCGGCAGCATCAATTTCACCGGCGACATGCCGGTGATCCTGACACGAGACGGCCCGAGTCTCGGCGGATTTGTCTGCCCCGTCACGATTGCGAAGGCGGAGCTGTGGAAGGTCGGGCAGGTCAAGCCCGGCGACAAGATACGTTTCCGGCCGATCTCCTTCGACGATGCGCTCGCGCTAGAACGCGCTCAGGACGCCTTGCTTGCCAATTGGAATGCTGCGCTGGTGCAAGCACCGGCCGAATCGGGCCAATTGCATGAACCGGAGCGCCTATATCGAACATTCCCCGAGGCCACGCCGATCCTCCACGCGGCACCCGCACGAGGCGAGCGGCCGAAGGCGGTCGTGCGGCAGGCCGGTGACAAACATGTGCTCGTGGAATATGGCGAGAACGTACTGGATCTGAATTTGCGCTTTCGTATTCATGCGTTGATGGAGGCGTTGCGGTCGCAGGCTATCGAGGGCGTGCTGGAGCTTTCACCCGGCGTGCGCTCATTGCAGGTGCGCTTTGACAGCCGCGTGATATCACAGCGCACGCTGGTCGAGATCATTGCGGCTGCGGACGACGGATTGTGCGACATTCGCACGATGCAGGTGCCCAGCCGCGTGGTCTATCTGCCAATGGCGTATGAGGATTCCGCCACGCTCGATGCGGTTGCGCGGTATCGCCAGTCGGTCCGCGACAAGGCGCCGTGGTTGCCGAGCAATACGGAGTTCATCCGGCGGATCAATGGGTTGGACTCTGCGCAGGCGGTGCAGGACACCGTTTTCGCCGCGAGTTACATGGTGCTGGGTTTGGGCGATGTGTACCTCGGGGCACCGTGCGCGGTACCGGTCGATCCGCGTCACCGATTGCTGACTTCCAAGTACAACCCCGCACGGACCTACACCGCGGAGGGAACGGTGGGCATCGGCGGTGTCTACATGTGTATTTACGGCATGGATTCGCCCGGAGGGTATCAGTTGGTCGGTCGCACGTTGCCGATCTGGAACAAGTTTCTCAAGAACGAGGCGTTCGTCGACGGCAAGCCGTGGTTGCTGCGCTTCTTCGATCAGGTGCGCTTCTATCCGGTAACGGAGGCCGAGCTCGACACGCTACGGCGAGACTTCCGGGAAGGGCGGCAGAGCGTGCGTATCGAGGAGGAAGTCTTCGATCTGGGCGAGTACAACGCGTTTCTGGATCGTATCTCGGGCGAGATGGCGTCGTTCAAAGCAGCGCAGAAGCAAGCGTTCGACGCCGAGGTCGAGCGCTGGGTGGCGGAGGCGTCGGCAGGCGAGGGCGCACAGGAGGACCGCGAGCCTGGCGCGCCGATCGAGATTCAGGGCACCGTCGTAGCGGCGGATATTACGGGGAACGTTTGGAAGCTGCTGGCAAAGCAGGGCGAGAAGGTCAGCGCGGGCGACCCGTTGTTAATTCTGGAAGCGATGAAGATGGAATTTCAAATTGCAGCACCGCATGACGGCGTGGTCGGGTCGTTTCATTGCCGGCCGGGAATGATGATCAGTGCGGGAGATCCGCTGGTGTCGCTGGTATGAAGACCGCTGCCATCGCCATCGTCGAGCCGGCCGACACGCATTCGCCGGAACGCGGCCCGGCCAGTAGCGCCGGATCGCTGGCTGCCCATATCTACGCCAGACTCAAGGCGGACATCTTCGACTTCCGCCTGCTGCCGGGCGACCGGTTCAGCGAGGGCGATGTGGCGAGCCGAATGCAGGTGAGCCGCACACCTGTCCGGCAGGCATTGTTCTGGCTGCAACGCGAGGGCTACGTCGAAGTTCACTTCAAGAGCGGATGGCAGGTGCGGGAGTTCGACTTCAAGTACTTCGAAGACCTTTACGAGATCCGCATCATGATGGAGTCCGCCGCCATCGCTCGTCTGGTCAGGGAGCATGCCTGCGGTGCGTTGACGCCGCTACGCGAGATATGGTGCGTGGCGCCGGCACAGCGCGAGCCCGAGCCGGCGAAGGTGGCGGCATTGGACGAAGCGTTTCATGCCGGACTGATCGCGGCCACCGGAAATCTGGAGATGGTCAGGATGCATTTCGATGTGACAGAGCGAATCCGGATCATCCGGCGTTTGGACTTCACGAAGGCACCGCGTGTGCTGGCGACATACGAAGAACACGCGGCGATTCTCGACGCGATTCAAGCCCGGGATGTGGGCCTCGCACAAGCACGAATCGAGGCGCATATCCGGCAGAGTCAGGCGGAGGTCAAGCAGATCACGTTGCACATGCTTCACTCGGCGCGGGAGCGATTCGACTCGCTGGCGAGACACGATCTCGTTTCGGGCAACTTCCCGGCGCCATTGAAATGAAAGAAGCCGCCTGAAATGGCGGCTTCCGGTTGCCTGGGAGCGGCGGGGCGGTGCGTGACCTTACGCTTGCGTCTCTGGCACCAGTGTGGTGGAAAAACGTTCGCGCAATTCTTCCAGCCCGAGCGATTCCAGCACGGTTTCAAGTCGTTCCGCGGGGCGGCGGCGGGGCAGGTTCTTGTACTGCGCGATGATCAGTTCGTTCTTCATCGAGTGTTCCCAACCCACCAGCTCGGTGACGGTGACGTGGTAGCCGTGGGCTTCCAACTGCAGGCAGCGCAGGACATTGGTGACCTGACTGCCAAACTCGCGCGTGTGTAGCGGATGCCGCCAGATCTCGGTCAGCGGATTGCCTGCGAGCAGCTTGCCCTTGTGCTTGCGCAATACACCGGCCACTTCGGCCTGACAGCACGGAACCAGCACGATGTGGCGTGCTTTTTTGGCCAGCGCGAAGCGGATAGCGTCGTCAGTGGCCGTGTTGCAGGCGTGCAGCGCCGTAACGACGTCGATCGTTTCCGGCAGTTCGGGTGACGTGATCGAGTCTGCCACGGACAGATTCAGGAACGACATGCCGGGAAAGCCCAGTCGCGCGGCCAGCCCTTGAGAGGACTTGACCAGTTCTTCGCGGGTTTCGATGCCGAAGATATGCGAGTCGTCGGCCAGCGCCTTGAAGAACAGATCGTAGAGGATGAAGCCCAGATACGATTTGCCTGCGCCATGGTCTGCCAGCGTCACGCGACCGCTTTCGGTCTTGACTTCCTGCAATAGCGGCTCGATGAACTGGAACAGGTGATAGACCTGTTTGAGCTTTCGCCGGCTGTCCTGATTCATCTTGCCGTCGCGGGTCAGGATGTGTAATTCCTTGAGTAGCTCGACGGACTGGCCAGGACGGATTTCGTGGGTATTCGACATGTGAGACTAAGTAAGCAGCGGGGCGCAATGTGTCCCGAATACCGGCAGTTTACCGAAAAGGAACGGACTCGACCCGAAACGCACTCGCGAGAATTTGCGGGAAACGCGTATCACGAAATGCTGTCCAGTGCCTTGGCGAGCCGGTTCACCGCGCCTTCGACGTCATGCAGTTTATCCAGACCGAACAGTCCGATTCGGAAGGTCTTGAAGTCGTCCGGTTCGTCGACGCGAAGCGGAACGCCGGCCGCGATCTGCAAGCCGACATCGACGAACTTCTTCCCGGAACGTATGCCATCGTCATCCGTGTAGCAGACCACTACACCCGGTGCCTCGAATCCTTTCGCGGCAAGACTTCTGAAACCTTTGGCTGCCAGCAGCGAGCGGACGCGCTGTCCGAGCTCGATCTGTTCCGCCCGAACCTTGTCGAAGCCGTAGGCCTCGGTCTCCTTCATTACGTCGCGCAATGTCGTGAGGCTGTCGGTCGGCATGGTGGCGTGATAGGCAAAGCCGCCTTTCTCATAGGCTTCCATGATCTGGAGCCACTGGCGGAGATCGCAGGCGAAGCTGGTGCTCGTGGTGGACTCGATTCTCTCGCGTGCGAGCGGGCTGAACATGACCATTGCACAGCAGGGCGACGCACTCCAGCCCTTTTGCGGTGCGCTGATCAGGATATCGACGCCACAGGCCTGCATATCGACCCAGACCGTACCGGAGGCGATGCAATCGAGGACGAACATACCGCCGACAGCGTGCACTGCGTCGGCCACCGCGCGTAGGTAGGTGTCGGGCAGCATCATGCCGGATGCGGTTTCGACATGCGGGGCAAAGACCAGATCCGGCTTGTGCTCCCGGATGGCAGCGACGACTTCCTCGATCGGTGCCGGAGCATATGCCGCTTGTCTGCCTTGCTCGACCGGACGCGCTTTCAACACGATCGATTCGGACGGAATATTGCCCATCTCGAAAATCTGCGACCAGCGGAAGCTGAACCATCCATTACGAATGACCAGACATTTCTTGTTTGTTGCGAACTGGCGGGCAACGGCTTCCATCCCGAAAGTTCCGCTACCCGGAACGATAGCGACCGATCTGGCGTTGTATACCTGCTTCAGGACACCGGAAATATCGCGCATGACACCCTGAAAGCGCTGCGACATATGGTTGATGGAACGATCGGTGTACACGACCGAATATTCGAGGAGCCCCTCGTGATCGACATCAGGAAGTAATCCGGGCACATCCGCCTCCGAAAATGGAAGAGTGAAATATCTAGACCAGATTCTACTCGCTGGAGAGTCGGGCAATGGATGCAGCGCACCATTGTCATTCATGGCGCTGCCCTCGCTGAAGGGGGGGCGCGGTGATGTCAAAGCTCGACGGTCAAATTTCTGCGTCGTCCGATGACAGGGACCCATGCACGTTCAGACATTCATTCCGGAAACTGTCGTTAAACGGCGCAATGAACGGTCAGAACGAAAATGCGGCAGTGACCGTTACTGTTCTCGGCAGCGCCGGAATGACCTGGCCGCCCAGAAAGTAGTTGGACGGCACGAAGTACTTCTTGTTCGTGAGATTAAAGATATTCAGCCCGTAGCGCGCTTTTCCAATTGTGTAAGACGCCTGTGCGTCCCACACTGTGCTCGCCGGTGTGAAGAACGTGTTGGCCGAGTTGCCCGGTAGCGCCGAGTTGAACGTCAACCCAAGACCCAAACCGAGTCCGGCAAGCGCCCCTGTGCGGATATCGTATCGCGTTGCCAGTCGAAGCGTTTGCTTGGGAACGTTGAATAATTGTTTATCGACCAACGCGGTGTTGCCATCGTCAACAATTTTGGCAGTCTGCTGAGAGTACGCCACTATCCACGTCCACGCCGGCGTCGCCTGCCACCGCACGTCGGCGTCAATGCCTCGTGAGCGTTGCTTGCCTGCCTGAATGTAATAGCCTGCGTTGGCGGGATCGGCCACCGCAACATTTTCGCGGTTCAGATCGAAGAGGGCCACGGTAGCCGTAATACCGCCAAGATCCTTGAGACGCAGTCCGATTTCCTTTTGGGTGTACTCCTCCGGCTTCGGCGGCGATGAGAATAGATAGAACGCCGGGACTCTGATGCCTTCGCCATAACCGGCGAAGGCCGATATTTTCGGCGTGATTTCGTAGACGGCGCCAACGCGCGGTGAAACCTTTGAATGGCTAGTGACGTTGTAGATGCCGTAAGCGTAGTTGTTGTCGGTAATTCTGATGTCGGAATAACGAACGCTACCCAGGAAGTGCCAGCGGCCCACATCGATCTGATCTTGCAAATAGGCAACCGTCGAGATGTAACGGTTTTGCTGATCCGGCGTTGACGGAGCAACGGGTTCTGACCAGGCCGGATACACGGGGTTGGTCAGGTTCACGTTGTCAGACGAGACAGGCCCAAGCATGTTCGAGTAGGCCATGAATTCGTCGTCGCGCGTGTACTCGTAATCCACCCCGAGATTCAACGTGTGCTTCAACGCGCCTGTCGTGAACTTGCCAGTGAGGCTTGGCGAGAGGGTGGTGGTCTTCAGGCGCGCCCACATTCGCACGCCGCACATGGTGTTGTTAAAGGGTGTCGCGCTTCCGAAGTCGCCACAGCCCATCGGGCTAGCCGAGTCCACCAGCCAGGTCCCTCGCTGATCGAGCCGCACTTCGTTGTAGGCGCTCAACAGCGAGAAACTCCAGGCCTCTGTCAGTTGCTGGGTCCACTGCAAATTGAGACCCTTCGACGTGTTGGTCGTATTCGGCAACCCGGCGGCCGCAATGTTGGTCTGCCTTGGCAGCGTGAATATCGATGTGTTTAGCGTACCGTTTACCGGTAACCCGCTGTAGTCGAGCGTGCTGGTATCGAGATAGCGGGCTCTTAGCACGACTTTGGTATCGGCGTTCGGCGTCCAGGACAGACTCGGGAACAGGGCTCGCTTTCTGAAGAAGACTCGATCCGTTTCACTGTCGCTGTTCGACGCTTCCCCCGTCATCCGGAACGCCCACGCGGAATTCAGCGGCTGGTTGACGTCGAAGTCCAGACCTTTCTCACCGTAGGCCCCCGCTTTGAAACCGATTTTCCGCACAGCCTCAAGTGTCGTCGGTTCCAGTGTGGTGATCGCAATCGTGCCTCCGGCCGTATCGTAGGCACCCACGCCCTGCGCGCCAAAAAGCGCGCCCGCCGGCCCTTTGATGACGTCGATACGGTCAACATTCACAAGACTCTCCTGATCCGTAAAGTTGCCTTTCATCGCGACACCGTCGACCACCGTGCCGGAATGAAATCCGCGAATGTTGAACACGGTATTGTTGGCGTCGCGCGAATCGATGGCATTCACGTTGCTGACGTTGCGCAGTGCATCGGAGATCGTTTTAGAACCCTGATCTTCGATCATGGCGCGCGGCACCGTGATGATCGATTGCGGGATGTTCTCGATCGGCGTATCTGTGCGCGTCGCAACGCTGCTGGATTCCACGACGTAGGCGTTGTAGCGCGCCGCACTGACTTCGGTCGGCGCAAGGGGTACGGCGTCGTCAGCCGTGGCCGCGCCAATGTAGCCCGCAGCCATCGAGCACGCCACCGTCGACTGCACGGCAAGCAGTGCTGCGGAAGAAGCTGTTCTTGATTTTTCCACGCAATCCCCCGGGAACTTTTTATTGAACCCCGAGGCTACTGGGAGCGCCCGCTACGACAAAGGCGGCAATTTGTCGCATACCTATGCATATTTTTTGGGCAATGCGCGATCAGGCGCTCCTGGAACCGTCCCGTGTTCAGGGCCTGCGGGCGCTACCAGCGACTTCGATTTGCGGTTGAAACGCGCCGGCAGTGCCCGTGACGGCAAGCATCATGAGTCATGCCACGACGAACCATCCGGCGCAGAAAATGCCAGCGCTACAAGGTGCGATGGCGGCCAGCAGCATTCGACGGGGTCGCCCGTGCTTGACTATGAAGCGTTTCCCTACTTTTTGGCCTCCTCGCGCCCGGCGTCAGATCGCGAACTTGCCTTCGATGAAGAAGGTGCGGCCAGCGTACGGGTGATAGACGAAGTAGCGCGTGTCGAAAAGATTGTCCACACCAATGCCGACTTGCGTGCGCGCCGTCGGTTTGTAGGTGAACTTTGCATCGACGACGGTGTAAGTGCTGGTGCCCCCAAAGGTATTCGGATTGTTATCGGTGTTGGTCAGTGTGTTGTACTGGCGGCCCGAGTAACGAACCGCACCGGTCACGGCCGTCTTCGCGTCGAAGCGGTAGGTCGCCACGAGATTCGCGCGCCACAGGGGTATCCGGTAGAAATACTTACCAACAGATGCCGGATTGTTCGTGTTGGCCATGATCTTCGACTGCGTGTAAGTCACGCCTGCCCCAATGTCGAGCCCCTGGAAGATGACGTCCTGGCCATCGAAGGCGGTATCGATACCGCGGGAGCGCACTTTGTCGATGTTCTGGAAGTTCGTGACATTTGGGAAAACGGTCGTGTTCGTCTGGCTGAAGATCGTGTTTTTCACGTCATCCTGGAACAGCGAGACCCGGACTTTGCCCGCCTCCAGTTGCCATTCGGCGCTCAACTCCTTGGCAAGATCGTCTTCAGGGCGAAGTCCCGGGTTGTTGTTGACGATGTTCGTTCCGGTAACCGAGCCCTGGAACAGCTCGGAGACGGTCGGGAAGCGGTACGCCCGCGCAATCGATGCACGCAGCGTCAGATCCTGAGTGGCCGCGAACGACAGTGAAAGTTTGGGCGAGAAGTGGCTGTCCGATGATCCTGCGTATGGCACCGTCACCCCGCCGAGCGTGCGCGCCCCCGAATAGGCGCGCCAGTCCTCGTAACGCAGGCCGGTAGTGAGCTTCCATCGGGGAAGGAACTGCCAGGTGTCCTGCGCGTAGAGCGCCTGTGTTAGCGTGTTCCCGCCAAATGCGTTCGCGAGCGACGTCCCGTTGCCGTCGACCCATGCCGTCGTGTTGAACGTTCGGTTATCGAGGAAGTAGGTGTCGAAGTGATAGCCGAACGCCAGCCAGTGCGCACCCGCGCCCACCTGAGCGGGTGTGTAAGTACTGCGCAGATCGATCGACTTCCAGCCAGTGCCGTCTCCATACGTCACCGTGCCCGGTCCGTTGCCCGGTGCGCCGGAATTGGCCGTGCGTGCCTCACTCTGGGAGATGTCGAAATAGGAGGCGATCGCTTCCCAGTTCCAGCCGGTCTTGTTCCGGGTCTTCAGCGAGAGGCCGTAGAGCATGTTCTCGCTCATCCCCTGGCTCGGCGCGAAGGCCGATGCAGGAATGACGTATTGATAGCCGTTGATGTTGACCGACCCCGAGTACACGGGGTTGCCGTTCGCGTCGCGAAGGAACGTACTCGTCTGACTGTTGTAGTTCTGATGCCAGTAGCCAAAGCTGAAGCCGCCTTGCAGCGTGGGTGTGAAGTCGTAGGTGGCCTTGAGCTTGAGCTGATCCTGCGTGACACGCTCGATACCTTCGCCGTTCACCCCCATCACAACGCCTGGCGCGCCGTTCTGGTCGCGATAGTTGTAGGCACCGCTCACGACCGTGTCGGTGGCCTTGGCCGGGGTCTTCGATTGCGACGCTGTGTAGAACTGGAGCGGTTGCCCCGTGTTCTCCATATGGTCGACCCCCACGAGCAGCGACAGGTCGCCGAACTTGTCCCCAACGCTCGCGCTCACGTTGCTGCCGTTGAAGCTGCGATTCACGCCGAACAGGTCGAAGTGCTGCGTGAAACCCTGGATCTTTGCGTCTGTTACGAACTTGTCGGGCATTCGCGTCGTGATGAGCACCGTCGCGCCGATCGAGTTGCCCGGATACAGTGCAGAGAACGGCCCGTACACGACATCGACCTGATCGATTTCTTCAGGAAACACCATCGACCAGCGCGGTGCGAAGGTCCAGGTGTTGCCGAGGAAGTTGCTCAGCAGCAAGCCGTCGGCGTAGACAAGGCCGCGCGCCGTTTGTGAGTTGCTCGTGCCGCGCACTGCGATGGTCGAATTCAGGTCGCCAATGAACCGGCGCCGTATGGCCATGCCTGGGACATAACGCAGCGCGTCTTCGGTCGTTTCAACGTTCTGATACTGCAACTGATTCGCAGTGACGGTCGCGCTGGAGGACGGAAGATTCGGGTCGAGCACGCGCTTGGGCGTGCGATCCGAAGAGGCGGTCACGGACGTCGGAGCGAGTTCGACCGTGGATGCGGTCGTGAGCGGATCGTTGTTATCTGCGGCTTGAACATAGGCCGGCAACATGGCGGCCAGCGCGAGGGCCAGCAGCGTCTTGCGCGTGAAAGGGTGAAACATGAGGTTTCCTGACTGCGATGGACGAATGAATGCCGTCAGTCCATTGCTGGGCAATGGCTGGCGGGACACAAGGGGCATCAGGAAAAGTACGGCGGCGCCCGAACGGGCGGAATATAGGCGGGCGCGAGTGCGGGGACTGGCGAGACGACAGCAGGCCCGGCACGGGCAATCCAGACAAACGACGCGCGAGTCGTCTGCGGCGGCGTCGCGAGCGGCGGATGGTTTGCGAGCAGAGAGCAGTAGCCGCAGACGTCGCCGTGCAGGCCGTGGTCAGTCGTTTGCGTCTGATGATGACTTGCGTGCGAAGTATCCGAAGTCAGATCCTGCACCAGCGACGGCGTCAAACCGGCGATCGAACACAACGTGGCGTCGATTTGAGATACGCCTGTGCGATGCGCCGCCAGCCACTGACTCACAATGGGCACGCAAAGCGCCAGGCACATGGCGGTTAAGCCAAGCCATGCGCTGAAGCGTTTGTGTGAGCGAGTGAGCATTTTGTATGACGAAGTCAGTCACGCAGGGCCGCCGGATCGAAAATTTTGCCCGGATCGTATCACGTAAGTCGGCAAAACGTGTTGATCGATGAACGTCAGGACGCTGCCGTTTTTATAGGAAAACCGAATGCGCCTTAGTCGACGCGGTAGCGTGTAGGCGCTCATGCCAACGCCTCCGCAAGTGCTGACGGCGAGCGTCTCGACTGGCGCTTGGGCGCCGGTCGATACAACGCCTCGAACGCGTTGCGCAAACGGATCATCTGACGTTCGTTTTTCCCGCTGTCGACGATCTCGCGGCAGGCGAGCAACGAGAGATAAGCCGCCGAGCGAACCAGTTTTGCAATGTTGGGCAGCAGATGGGCGTCGTCGAACCGGTCGGCCTTGATGCGGGTGAGCACCTCTTGACGCCCGCCGTGGCTCACGTCACACAAGTTCGTGTGAAACGCCATCATGGCCGACTTCGTTGCGCGGTCTCCCCAAAGACCGCTCTCGCCGAGATCACGTGCAATCGCCGTCGAGGGCGGTGGGCGCTGTTCGGCGCGGAGAAAGCCGAGGACCTGAGCGTCGGTGGCGCATCTCCGATACCACGCGCCTCGGGTAAAAGCATCGAACTGGGCTTTGTAGATGGAGCACGCCGGGGCGTAGGCCGCTTCGGACACGAGCGCCAACACGCCCTCGAAGTGTTCCAGAGACAGCAACTGGAAGGTGCCGAAGACACGTTTGCGCGCCGTGGCTCGCAAGTCGATCGCCTGCAGCAGGCCTTCGCGTTGTGCGACCCAGTCCTCCGCGAGCGATAGCTCGTCGTGAAGCGGCTGGGGGACCAGCCAACGGGCGCCGGAAATCGCGCCGACGGTCGATTTCAGTTCATCGTTGCGTGGCATCACCGCACCTCCAGCATTTCAGCGGCGTGCGTCAGGTGGAGTTGATCCGGAGAGAGGACATCCAGTTGCAGGTAAGTCCCTGCCGGCATGCCGTGAAACCAGCGCTTGAGCCTTGCACCTCCGTAGAATCGGCAAGCACCGCTCAGGTTCGACGTGCGATTGACGACGGACGCCAGTGGCTCTGTCTCATCCCCGATCCAAATTTTCACTCGCTGACCGTTCGGGCCGAAGTGGCGATTCAGGTCGCCCGCCGGAATATTGAAGAATCCGTTGTCCCGACAGGACGCGCGAAGCATCAGCGCAATGCGCACCGACTGACGGTCCGTGGCCTTGCCGGCTGCCTCAAATGAAGCGCTGTTCCAGGCAGGCATCAGTGCGCGAACAATGCTATCCATCAATCCATCGATGAGATTGATCGAGAACGCGCCGTGCAAGGGTTGAGGTTCCCCTGTGAAGACGTAGATGTCGATGCTCGGCACTTGCCGAAGTCGCGCGACAAGCTGCTCGTGACAACGTGCTTCGCGTGACGACGTCAGACACGCTCGCCGGTACAGATATAGACGTCCTTCCAAAGGCATGGCTGTCTTCCCGACGTAATGCACTTTGTCCTCTTCGACAAAGGCATACATCACGTTGCGATGCTCGGTACTTTCGTGCAACGTCAATCGCAATTGATTGCCGGACAGTGCCCAGTGACCAACATGACGAAAGCCGATGTCACGCAGTTCCGAAAGGCCCGGGGTGCCGCTTGTGTCACAGCTCGGGGAGGGGAGCGAGGGCGCTGCGCAGCCATACGCGCGCGCGCGAGTGCAGCGCCGCAGAAGGGGGCTTGGTGTCGAATTCATGAGCGTTTCGAGAAGCAACCAGAACACCCGGCGCCCAAGGGGCAGGGACCGGGAAGCAGGGGCGGTCGTTCAAGCGAAACGAGGGGGAGCTCTCGGTAGGGGGGACGGCGGGAATGCTTCGGTGCGGCGCGTCTCTAGTAGGGATACGCGCGTGCGCGCAAGCAAAACGCGCAAGGGAGATACCGGCCCCGAAACGCCAGGTGCCGGCGACAGATGTGCGGCAACCGAGCAATATCCACAGGCCTGAGACAACAGTCCGTGGTCATGCGATCGGCCGTGTGCGGACGTTTGCGAATCACTCGCAACGCATATCGCTGACGCCAGGGCATCGTCGAGCAACGCACGCTGTGCCTGTCGCCATTGGCTGACACTTGGTGCAATGAGCACCAAGGCCATGGCGACGAGGCCAAGCCAGGCGAAAAGACGGCGGTGCCGCAAACGGAGCATGCGAGACGGGCGAAGTAGGGAGAATTAGGGAGAAGTTACGGCGTCGCGGCGCATGACGACGCGCAAGACGCAAATTTACGAGTTATCCGTCTGCGTTTGGGTATTTGAGGCTGCGACATTTCGACGCAGGGTTTCGCCAGTTGTCGACCATGCCGCCCCTGCGGGGCTGGGCCCAGGAGGGCGCGTGGTCGTCAATTCAGCGATCGATTTCACAGGCACCTTCACAGGCACGTCTTGGGGATGCGCGGCCGACTGCTTATACTGCAAATCATTATCATTTACGTTTTAGCTAGCCATGCAGTTGTCGGAGTTGAGAAAGGGCAGTACTGCGACGGTGACTAGCGTCGCCGATGTCACGAACCCGGATGCGGTCGCGCATCGTCTTCGCGAATTGGGTTTCGTTGCGGGCGAGCCCGTGCGCGTTGTGGCACTGGCCCCATGGGGCGGAAACCCGATGGTTGTCCAGGTAGGCGCGACCCGGTTCGCTCTCAGGCGCGACGAGGCGGCACGTGTTCAGGTCCAACAAGGGTAGTGCGATGGTGTCAACAAGTATGAGAATTGCCCTTGTCGGCAACCCCAATTGCGGCAAAACCGCACTTTTTAATCAGTTGACCGGGGCGCGCCAGAAAGTTGCCAACTACGCCGGTGTTACGGTGGAGAGGAAGGAGGGGGCATTCGTTTCGCCTAAGGGAAAAACCATTCGTGTTCTCGACCTGCCCGGCACTTACAGTCTTTCTGCCACCAGTCTGGATGAGAAGGTTACGCACGATGTCCTTTACGGCATTTACGTTGGCGAGGCGGTGCCCGAGCTGATCGTTTGCGTGGTGGATGCGACCAATCTGCGCTTGCATTTGCGATTCGTCCTTGAAGTGCTTTCGCTGGGACGCCCGACGGTACTGGCGTTGAATATGATGGATGCTGCCCGGCGCCGCGGTATCGATGTGGACGTGCCGGCGTTGTCGCGTGAGTTGGGCATTCCCGTCGTTGAGACTGTGGCGATTGCGCGTACCGGTGTACGCGCGCTCGTCGACATACTGGACGACGTCTCTGTTTCGGGCGGTGCCGAGCATGCCAGGCGCGAAGAAGGGCGGCGAGCCCATGGCGACCTGCATGAAGAGGTACGGCGCATCATGGCCGGCTCCGTTAGCTTGCCGGCGGCCGCCGACACGCTCGACGAACACCTGGACCGTATCGCACTACATCCCGTGCTCGGGATGATCGTGCTCACGGCCGTGATGTTCCTGATCTTCCAGGCCGTGTATTTCATCGGCAAGCCCATGACGGATGCCATCGGCGACAGCTTTGGCTGGTTGGGGGAGCAGGCCGGCGTATGGCTGCCCGAGGGGCCACTGCGCAGTCTGATCGTTGACGGCATCTTTGGCGGTCTGGGCACCGTGCTGGGTTTTCTCCCCGAAATATTGGTGCTCTTTTTCTTTATCCTCGTGCTTGAAGAGTCAGGCTATCTGCCTCGCGCCGCATTCTTGCTCGATCGCATGATGGTGAAGGTCGGTTTGACCGGTCGCTCGTTCATCCCGTTGCTGTCGAGCTTCGCCTGTGCGATTCCCGGCATCATGGGCACGCGCAGCATTGCCGACCCTCGCCAGAGGCTCACGACGATTCTCGTTGCGCCGTTGATGACGTGTTCGGCACGCTTGCCCGTCTATGCCTTGCTGATTGGCGCGTTTATTCCGGATAAGCCAGTGTTGGGGGTGTTCAAACTTCCGGGGCTGGTGCTTTT
Organism: Pandoraea apista; assembly: GCF_001465595.2. NCBI lineage: Bacteria > Pseudomonadati > Pseudomonadota > Betaproteobacteria > Burkholderiales > Burkholderiaceae > Pandoraea > Pandoraea apista. The sequence continues at coordinate 2,849,863 of NZ_CP013481.2, forward strand.
CGCAATGTATGCCGCAGGGATACTGGGCGCCATGGCGGTCGGTTGGATCTCCAAGCGCTTGCGCGGAACGCGCTCACAACCGCCGCTACTTATGGAGTTGCCGTCGTATCGCATGCCGAAGGCGCGGAATCTGGCGCTTGGCCTCTGGGAGCGCGGCTGGATCTTTGTGCGGCGTCTCACCGGGGTGATCCTTGCGCTGACGGTGCTCATGTGGTTCATCTCGACGTTCCCGTCGGCGCCCGCTGGCGCCACCGGGCCTGCCATCGACTATTCGTTTGCGGGCTACATCGGACGTGCGCTCGAAGTCATCTTTGCGCCGTTGGGCTTCAACTGGCAAATCAGCATTTCTCTGGTGCCTGCATTCGCTGCGCGCGAAACTGCGGTCACCGCGCTCGCGACCGTTTATTCGGTGGCGGGTGGTGCCGATGACTCGGCTGGGCTGGCGGCCGCACTGTCATCGAATTTCCCCATAGCCACGGCGCTTTCGCTACTTGCATGGTTTGCCTTCGCGCCGCAGTGTATGTCGACGCTTGCGGTGATCCGGCGTGAAACGCAGTCCTGGCGCTACGTGTTGATTTCCTTCGGCTATATGTTCGGTCTTGCTTATTTCGTGTCGTTCGTCACGTTTCGTCTTGCGCTGTGGCTGCTTTGAAGTCAAGGAACTGTTGCTATGTCACATACCATTCAGTACGTCGTCATCGGGGCAATCGTCACGACAAGTATGGTGGCTGTCATCAGGCATTTCTTTCCGCAAGCGACGCGTGCGGTGATACAGCGCTTTCTTGACGAGCTTGTCAGGCGAGGTATCGCGGTGCCGGGCCGGTGGCGCAACAGGATTCCCGTTGTTTCCGGGTGCGCAACCGGGTGTGGGACTTGTTCGTCATCGCAATGTGCGAATCCCGGGCAAGTGGCACCTGTTCGTCTACATAGAGGCAAGTCGAAAGTAAGTTGAAAACACGAGAGATGCTGAAAATACTGAGTGCTTAGTGCCGTGAACCGAAGACAATCTTCGGTCCCGTTAGATGCCCGGGCCGCTTGGGCGGCCCGGGCATCTACTCTCGTTTTAACTCGGCATTACTTGGCGAGTTCTTGTCGAACGATTTCCGCGCCGGCGCTCAGCGCACTCAGCTTGCCCCGGGCAAGCGCACGGGACAGCGGAGCCATGCCGCAGTTTGTGCACGGGTAGAGCTTGTCTGCGTCGACAAACTGGAGCGCCTTGCGCAAGGTGTTGGCGACTTCCTCAGGCGTTTCAACCGTGTGAGAGGCCACATCGATGGCGCCGACCATCACCTTCTTACCGCGAATCAGCTCAATCAGATCCATCGGGACATGGGAGTTGTGGCACTCCAGCGAAACCATGCCAATGCTGGACTTTTGCAGCTTCGGGAACGCCTCTTCATACTGCCGCCACTCCGACCCCAGCGTCTTCTTCCAATCGTTGTTGGCCTGAATGCCATAGCCGTAGCAGATGTGCACGGCGGTTTCGCACTTGAGACCTTCGATGGCGCGCTCCAACGTGGCAACACCCCACTCATTCACCTCATCGAAGAAGACATTGAAAGCCGGCTCATCGAACTGGATGATATCGACACCGGCGGCTTCGAGCTCCTTGGCTTCCTGATTGAGAATCTTCGCGAATTCCCAGGCCAGCTTTTCACGGCTCTTGTAATGATCGTCATATAGCGTGTCGATCATCGTCATTGGACCAGGCAGCGCCCATTTGATGGGTTGCTTGGTTTGTTGACGCAGAAACTTCGCATCTTCAACGAAAACCGGCTTCTGACGGGCCACGGCGTCCACGACCGTCGGCACGCTCGCATCGTAGCGATCACGAATCCGAACGGTCTTGCGGTTCACGAAATCGACACCACTGAGGTGCTCGATAAACGTGGTCACGAAGTGTTGGCGGGTCTGCTCGCCATCGCTGACGATATCAATACCTGCATGCTGTTGTTCTTGCAGCGACAGGCGTAATGCATCGCGCTTGCCCTCGACCAACGCTTCATCCTGCAGCTTCCAGGGCGACCACAATTTCTCCGGCTCTGCCAGCCAAGACGGTTTCGGCAAGCTTCCTGCGGTCGATGTCGGCAACAATTTTTTCACGGCGGATGACCTTGTATTTTCTGATGAATCAAATAGCGTAATTGGCGGACCACTGATCAAGCACAGTCCGGTACGGCTTGATGAAGTGCTCCTCGACAAACTTCCCCTGCTCGATAGCCAGCCGGCTGCGTTCTTCACGATCATAGACAATTCGTGTCAGCGAATAGTCCTGATGCTTGAGGCTCGGCCGATAGGATTCCCCGGCTGCGGAATTCGCGTTGTAAATCTCCGGGCGGTAGATTTTTTGGAAGGTGTCCATCGTACTGATGGTGCCGATCAGCTCGAGACTCGTATAGTCGCCGAGCAGATCGCCAGAAAAATAGAACGCCAGAGGCGCAACGCTATTGGGAGGCATGAAATAGCGCACCTTCAGCCCCATCTTCTGGAAGTACTCATCGGTCAGGGAGTATTCATCCTGCAGGTATTCGACGCCCAGCACCGGGTGTTGATTTGCCGTCCGGTGATAGGTCTTGCTGCTCGAAACACTCAGACAGATGACAGGCGGCTTCTTAAAATTTTCACGGTATGCGCTCGAGTTGACGAAGCTCTTGAACAGCTTGCCGTGCAGGTCTCCGAAATCGGCGGGAACGCTGAACTCGGGTTGATTCTTGTTGTGCTCGAGTAGCAGAACGCTGAAGTCGTAATCCCGAACGTAAGAGGAAAAATTGTTCCCCACGATGCCGGCAACATTCTCGCCCGTCTTGCGATCGAGAATGTTGGTCTTGAGCATTTCGATCAACGGGAGACCATTGCTGCCATCCTCACCGTCGACCGTCATTTCAACGGAGATGATCTCGAGCTTCACGGAGTAGCGATCACCTTTGGGGTTGTCCCAATGCGCCAAGGCATTGAATCGATTGTCGACCATCTGGAAGGTGTTGCGCAGGTTCTCCTGGCGACTCTGCCCGCGTGCCAGATTGGCAAAGTTTGTCGTGATTCGCGTGTTTTCCGATGGGCGATAGTCTTCGTCGAAACAAATGCTCTTGATGGCAAATGTGAAATCTTTACTCATTGTGATTTGGCACCCAAATTTCCAAGGCAGGACCTGCGCCTACTGCCTGCTGCTTTCAGCACTTCTCGAACGTATTCGCTGACGTGTGACTCAATGGCCATCAAGTCGGCGATTTCCAAGGCGGATTCTATGTGGGTCGATGAATGAAAAAAAGTGAATTGATCTAATAAAACCATTAGTTTCATTCATGTGGGGGTAGGGGACGGGTGGTTTGCGCGCAGAAGCGCCCACGTCCGATGAAGAACGGCGGCAAATGCGGAAAGGAAGTGTGCGTCGGATGACGCACGGTGGGGCCAGACGGTTGCCTTGGCTGGCGTGCGTTATCCGTGGTGGTTGCGTGCTTGTGAGCGGACAGTTTTCATGTCCCTATGAACAGCGTTCATGGATGCAACAAAGACTCGGCATCAGGCGGCAGTGGGCTTTTTTGCCTGGTCGATGAATGCGCGTAGATATTCGGTGTCCATATCTGCTTCGCGAGCGCCCAGGTAGATGTGCTTCGCGATGCCATTCTTGCCCAGCCGGACCGGCACGACATCCATCTTGTCTGCGTACTCCAGCACTAACCAGCGCGGCAGTGCTCCCACGCCACGGCCGCTGGCAATCATCTGCAGCATGATGTCGGTGGTTTCTATCGCCTTATGGCGCCTGGGCGTAATGCCAGCGGGCGCGAGAAACATGGCGTAGATATCCAGACGGTCGATCGGCACCGGATATGTCACCAGCACCTCATCGGCGAGCTGCTTGGGCTTGATGTATGCCTCTTTGGCGAGCTTATGGTTGCCGGCAACGACGAGGACTTGCTCGTAGTCGAAGACCGGTTCGAATATCAGGCCCGGCTTGTCCAGCGGATCGGGGGTGACCAGCAGGTCGATCTCATAACCGAACAGCGCGCCGATACCACCGAACTGGAATTTCTGCTTGACGTCTACGTCCACGTCCGGCCACGCGGCCAGATACGGCGACACGACTTTCAACAACCACTGGTAACAAGGGTGGCACTCCATGCCGATGCGCAGGGTGCCGCGCTCACCTTGGGCGAACTGCTGTAACCGTTCCTCCGCCAGGTTCAACTGCGGCAACACGCGGTTGGCCACCGCAAGCAGGTATTGCCCGGCCTGGGTCAGGCGAAGGCTCCGACCTTCGCGCAGCCAAATGTCCGTGCCGAGTTGCTGTTCCAGCTTCTTCATGCTGTGGCTTAACGCCGACTGCGTGACGTGCAGGACGCCAGCGGCGGCGGTCAGCGAACCTTGCTTTTCCACCTCCTGCACGATGGACAAATGGATGCGATCAAGCATGATAAATGAGTGAAATTCATGTTTATGGCGGATTTCTCCATTCTACGTGATCACTCCGTGCACTGACGTTTTGTCAATTCGAGGATGTTGGAAGAGGGGGAAAGAGGGGGATCGTCTGCTATGAGATCCATCAGATTGTGAGTCGTCCAATCCCTCCGGACGTTTATTTAGGCGAGAATGCTCGCCGGGAAGAGGTGTCTGATGAATCGATTTAGATATGAAAAGTGGCATGCCACCACGATACCGAAACCAGCGCGTGCCCATTGTCTAGGGTCGCCGTCGCCGGGAAACTGATTCAGGCGAACCACTGCGCGGGTGTGAAGCAAGCTTTGTTGTACTGGTTAGCCAATGCTTCGGCAGCAGTATCGGGACGCGCGCGCGAAATCAGCCGAAGGACGACAGGTACCGGTACGGCATTTGAGCAATCATCAAATGGTGCCGAATCATGCGTGAGGTGTTGCTCGCATTCCGAGCAAAAACCAGCGCTAGCGCAACACTTCAAATTGGCACCTGTCATTCGCATAATCTATATTATGTTAAATATCATTGTGACCATATGTCCCAGCCGTCTCCGCTAACTATAGCGGTCACATTCGGCTACTGTTGCACCGACCTCGCGCCCGCCACCACCGTATTCCCTCTGAATCCATCGAGAGATCGGTTTGAAACCTGTGCCGCATCCGTGTCAAGCAACGGCTGAAGTACCGGAGCCAGGGACTTCAACAATTGCACCGCCATCGCACTCGTAAAGTCGTAGCGTGCCGCATACGGCGCGTGCACATAGGCGGTGAGCGCGCCAAAAAATCGATTGCCAATCCCGAAAACGAAGGTCGCCGTCCGATTAACCTTGCGTGACTCGATCAGTCGATGCTCCCGCGAGAATACGTTGAAGCGCTGATCGCCAGTCCCCGTCTTGCCGTAGACACCCAGCACGCGACCGTTAGAGATTGGAACGCCGTCTGCCAACCGCTTAGCTGTGCCGCCGAGGACGACGTCGCGCAACAATCCGTGCACCACCTCGACGATCTCGGGCGACAGCACCGCCTGCCCGCCCGCGGGCGCGTACGCAAAATGCGTCTCGTAGGGCGTGTTCTGCGCGAATTCGAGCGTGGTGAGGCTCCGGGCTGGCACCGCCACGCCCTCCCCCGCGACGATCCCGATCAATTGCGCAAGCGCAGCGGGCCGGTCACCCGAAGCGCCAATCGCCGCAGCATACGAAGGCGTGATCGCCGCAAACGGATAACCGAGCGCGCGCCACGATGCGCCGATTTCCTCATACGCCTGTAACTCCACCATGTGCCTGATCCGGCTATCTTGCGTCGCGTGATACCGTGTTTTGAAGAGCCACGAATACGCCGTCACGCGCGCATCGCGGCTGGCGGTTTGCACGTCCGCTTCCGTCGCATCAGGATGATCGCGCAGGTAGTTGACCGTCCAAAGTTCGAGCGGATGCACGCTTGCGATATAACCTCGATCGTTCAGGTTGAATCTGTCGATACCGTACTTCGCGTAGAGCTTCGCGAGATCCTCGGGCGTCAGCCATGTTGCTGGCGTGCCCTTCAGGGCGGCGCGCATCTGCGCGTCGAACCACGTCTCGGATGCGTCGGGGGCAACGCTGCGCAAGACCGTCGCAATCTTCGGCGGCGACTTGCGCACGTCACGCAGCAGCGCCGCTAGCGCTTCGTCGGGCGTCATGCCATGGTATTTCGCATAGAAGCGATGTTCGTAGACGCGGCTTTCCTGCTCGGCAAACCGCATAAGATACTTCCCGCGCTCGGCCGGGTCGCCGAGCCATTGTGATGACGGCCCTGCGGTCTGGATCATTTCGTATCGCACGATATCGCGCATCAGGCGCACAAACACCAGATTCACCGAATGCTGGAACGCTCGATGCACAGTGAGGATGCTGCCATTATCCGTCGCGTCGAAATTGGTGAATGTCTGAGCGCCACCGCCCGTGAAAAATGTCTCGCCAGTGCTCGCGGAATACTTGCGCTCGACGGCGGCATTGAGCATCGCGCGCAGCGAGCGATCCGACGTGTGGGACAGATAATCGAGCGCCCAGCGTGTCAGCACGTCCTGCCTGTCGGGTCTGATGTGGCGCAGATCTTCCGTGCTCATCGGCGCGTAGCGCGCATGCAGTTCTGAAACGATTTGCAGATACGTGATCAGTGTGCGTAGCTTGGCCGTCGAACCGAGATTCAGGCGCGCGCCCTCATTAACATCGAACGGCTGGTTCACGCTGTCGGTTTGCACGCGCACGAGGTTCGCGCCGTTGCTTCGCTCGAACAGTGTGAAGCTGAAGGCGATTCGCGACGGATCGTCCTTTGGCCGCAGCATCTCGAAGCCATACAGACCTGCCGCCTTCGCCCCTTCTGGGGTCGTGGCACGCGCAAGCCTTTCGCTAACCGCCTGTTGCACCGGGTCGTCAAGTGTCGCGTGTACGGAGAGGTCGAGGCGGTCGAGATCGTAGAAGCTCGCCACACCGAGTGTATTTAGCAAATCTGTGCGCAGCGCATTAATCGCCTTGCGCGTGACAAACGAGGCTTCCGGATGTATCGGCATCGCGTGCTTCAGATCAAGATGGACCATGAGTGTGGCATCGCGTAGCGATGTCGAGATGATCCCGTTGGTGGCCAGCAACCGCACATAGCTGTCCGTCAATTGTTCGAGCGCGGCGTTGTCCCGGCGCAGGAAATATGACGGCGCGCGCTGCGCAATGATCAGTGAGAGCACCTGTTTGAACGCGACCGCCTGCGCACCGAGTGTGTCGGCATGCTCAGGTGCCGACAGCAGGCGGTTCACGTCGTCGAAGTCGCGCCCATACCAGATCGCGAGGCCGTCGCCGATGCCCGCGATTTCGCCTACGCCGGGCTGCGCGGCCAGCGGCACCGTGTTCAGGTAGCTGACGACGATCTGCCTGCGCGCCAGTAGCGTCTCCGGCCCGCCGAGATAGGCGCGCACAGAGGCAGACGCGATTTGCCGCAGTTTTTCGGTCGGCGTCGCGGTGCGGCCGCCGGGCGAATGACGGAACTTCTCGATCTGGGTGGCGAGGGTGCTACCCCCTGGGCTCGGCTGGTTCCTGACGAACATGCGCACGCCCTGGTCGTACAGCGCACGACTGAGACGGCGCCAGTTGATCGCCGGGTTGAGGTTCGGCTGATCGGCGTCAAGCAGATTGCGGTCCTCGATGAATAGCAACGCATTGACGATGACTGGCGGAATCGCCTCGAAGCCGTTGTAGATCCGCTCTGGGTAGCGTGCGAGGTAGAGTGGTATTCCCGTTGCATCGAACAGTTGCAGCCCAGCCTGATCCTTCTCCTCGTACGGCAAAAACAGCCCATGATCCGCCATTGAGGTCATCTCGGGGGATTCGCGCACCTGCGCCGTGATGGAAAAGCCCCGGTCGGCCAAACGCCGCTCGAAGGTGGGCAAGGACGCGTAGCCGAGGCGCCTGTCGTATGGACCGCCGGCCACCGGGAATCGGGCGGTGTCGCTTGGGCCGTCGGCAACGGCGAAATGGATGTCACGTCCCAGCTCGGACAGGTAGCGCGCCTGCAGCCGAGAGGTTTCGATTTCGGTCCGAAGAAGTAGCGCCGCAATCACAAGGACGATCAGAATACCGGCGAGCAGCAGCCACCTGATTCGCCGCACAGAAGATGTGGTGGCAGGAGCGCGAAGAGGTACTTGAACCAGACGCCGATCCATGATGGGGTCTTCCGGGTGGCACGAGCCGTGCCGATATTAGTCGAGCATATTTCCCTGATAAATCGCCATGCGGAGTTTCCCGCGCATTGTCGCCGTATCTCTCAATCTTGCCGGAAGCAAATGAGAGCCACGTGCTGTACGAGCGTCGATACGACAGTTTCAGCGCGCGAAACGCACCAGCAGGACTGCGGGGTTGCGGGGTTGCCGCCGGAGTGAAGACGCTTTCCAGTCTTATGTCTTGACGGGAGGTGTTTTACTTTCGAGCCCTCCCCTCGCTTTCATCAGCCGATCGCCACTGGGCTGCCGACGCGCCCGCCAGCTCGCGCACCCGGGTCTCGTCGCTGGCGAATGTGCGCGCGTTCCCAACGTAGACCACCCGCCCGTCATCGAGCACACAGGCGCTATCCGCAATTGACAAAGCCGCACGCAGGTTTTGCTCGACCAGCAATACGGAGATGCCTTCGTCACGCATTGCCACCACAACGTTGAAAACCTCTTGTACGATTCGCGGCGCCAAACCTTGAGACGGCTCGTCGAGCAGCAGCAGCTTTGGATTGAGCATGAGCGCGCGGGCAATCGCAAGCATCTCCTGCTCCCCACCAGACAACTGGTGGCCTTTGCTTGCGCGGCGCTCGCCTAAGCGCGGAAAGGTCTTATAGATGCGCTCGACGCTCCATGTTCCGGCGCGCTCAAGCGGTACCTGCAGGTTCTCCTCCACACTCAGGCCTGCAAACACACGGCGCCCCTCGGGGACGTACCCTACGCCGAGCGATGCCGTACGGAATGGCGGCCAGTCGGTGGTGTCCTTGCCGAACATGCGAATGCTCCCGTCGCGGGGTGGCGTCAAGCCCATCAGACTGCGCAAAGTCGTGGTTTTGCCCGCGCCATTGCGTCCTAGGAGAGCCACGATCTCCCCTTCCCGTACCTCGATGGATACGCCGTGAAGAACATGACTCTTGCCGTAATAAGTCTGCAACCCGTTGGCTTCCAGTACCTTCATTTCGGCGCTCCCAGGTAGGCGGCCTGCACCTGTTCGTTCGCGGCAATCTCCGGCGGTGTGCCCTCGGCTAACACGCGCCCTTCTGCGAGTACTGTGATGCGTTGCGCCAACTCGAAAATGACACGCATGTCATGCTCGATCAGGATCATCGACAGCCCCTGCTCCCAATTGAGCTTACGGATAAGTTGCGTGATCTCGTAAGTTTCCTGGTCAGCCATACCCGCCGTAGGCTCGTCGAGCAGCAAAAGCGTCGGATTGAGCGCAAGCGACATCAGAATCTCGGTGGCGCGCTGGTCCCCCAGCGGCAACTCGTTCACACTTCGGTCGCAGCGCTCAGACAAGGCGGCCAGCCCGATCAACGTATCGGTACGCGTCTCGATCCGTCGGCGCTCCTCGGAGGGAAGCCACAAATCAAGGCGGTGGTGGGCTGCGATCTCGACCGCAAAGCGTACGTTCTCGCGCGCGGAGAGTTCAGGAAAGACCTCGGTAATCTGAAAGGTACGCGCCATTCCCATCGTGACGCGGCGATGGGCAGGGATCGCCGTGACATCTTCGCCCTTGAATAGAATGCGGCCCGCGGTCGGTAGATACAGACCGCTGAGCAGATTGAAAAACGTCGTCTTTCCAGCGCCGTTTGGGCCGATTACCGCACGTAGCTCGCCCATGTCGATCGACATCGATACCCTGTCCACGGCATGCAGGCTGCCGAACTGGTGCGAGACGTCGTCGACGACAAGCAGGCTCATGGTCTGCCTCGCCGATCGAGCACGCCAAGAACACCGCGCGGAAAGAACACCACGACCAGGATGAACAGCAGGCCAATGAATGACATCCAATTCTCGGTGCGGCTCGAAATGAAATCCTGGACCACCACGAAGATCGCAGCCCCGATCAACGGTCCCCAGAACGACCGCATTCCGCCAAGTACCGCCATGATGACGAAGTCGCCCGACTGATCCCACCGAAGGCCATGCGGGTCCGCAAAGTTATTCAGCAGCGCGAAGAGTGTGCCAGCCAAGCTCACAAAGAAGCACGAGATGACGAACGACAACCAGATATGCCACTCGATCGGAATGCCCAGGAAGCGCGCGCGCTTTTCGTTCTCGCGGATCGCCAGAAGCGTGTGGCCGAAGGGCGAACGCAATATGGCTGCCATGATGGTCACCGAAATCGCGAAGCATGCAAGCACGAAGTAGTAGAACAGGCGTTCGTCGGAGAAGATGTCGATGGCGTACGAGCCGAGCCGGATCGGCATGCGATGCCAGCCCGACAGACCGTCGTCGCCGCCGGTAACCGCGTTCCACGTAAACGCAATGAAATAGAAGACCTGACCGAAGGCGATGGTTGCCATCGCAAAGTACACACCGCGTAATCGAACGATCAGCGCCCCTATCGCCGCCGCAGCCAATGTCCCGGCGACAACGCCAATCAGGATTCCGAGCAGAGTGTCCGGTGTCAGATAGCGAATGGTCATGCCGACGCCGTAGGCGCCGAGGCCGAAATAAGCCGCATGGCCGAAAGAGAGCACGCCAGTGAATCCCAGCAGGAAGTTCAACGCCATCGCGGCCAACGCCATGACAAGCACCCGCGTGCCCAATGCCGGATAGCCGCCAATCGCGCCGATCCAGAAAGGCATGGTCAGAAGCGCGGCCCCGACGAGTCCGTTGCTCAGATGTCGCAAAGCCTGACTCACTTGATCCTCCCGACTTCTCCCAGGAGACCCCGGGGCCTGACCAGTAGCACGAGCGCCATCATCACGTAGATGACCGCCTCGGAAGCCGACGGCAAGAATACCGCTGTCACGCTGGCCGCCACGCCGATCAGCAATCCCCCTAACAGCGTGCCCGGCAGACTGCCAAGCCCGCCGACAATGATGGACACGAAGCTGGGCATGATCAGCGAATCCCCGATGGTCGGCGAGAGTCCAAGCATGCCGGCGGCAAGCACGCCCGCCAGACCGGCCAGATAGATACCCAGACCGAAGTTCAGGCTGCGCAGGATGCGCACATTCACACCAAGAGCCGCGACGGTCTCGAGATCGGCCGTACCGGCGCGAATGCGGATACCCAGGCGGGTTTTGTTCAGCACCAGAAACAGCCCGGCCACGACCGCGATGGCGAGCACCACCATGAACAAGCGATACCCGGTGACAAAGAAAAACGTGGCGCTCAAAGGCACGCTCAAGATGTCGGGAATTTGGTACGGCAACGTCTGAGCGCCCCAGAGGAAGCGCGTGCCGTCCTGAAGAATGAAGGCCAGCCCGAAGGTCAGCAATAGGCTGTAGAGCGGATCTCGGCCGTACAGACGTCGGATCAGAAGCGCTTCGACCAGTAACCCAAGCGCGGCGGTGAGCACCGGTGCCAGGAGGAGCGCAAACCAGAAGCCGGTGTAGGGCATCATCGTGTACGCCAGGTACGCGCCCAATGCCAGAAACCCGCCATGAGCGAAGTTGATCACTCCACTCAGGTTCAGGATCAGCGACAACCCCAAGGCCATGAGCGCGTAAAACGCACCGATGATTACCCCGTTGAACACGTTGAAGAGAATGAGCTGCGTCATACGGGCATCTTGCCTTTGGCAAACCCATCCGGCATACATGCCATACGCCGGATCGGCCGTCGGATATGCGTGCTTCGGTGACGACCGATTACGCCCAGGTGATATGACACCCGGTCTGTTGGACCGGCAACGCGACGTCTTCGCCTCTGATGACGGTATCGACGTGGAACAGGTCCTCCGGTGTGGGGCCCTGCTCTACTGCGTGCCCGACATAAAGCGATGGCATGAGTTGGTGGTCGCCTGCGCGATAAAAAGGCGTGTACGGCATTAGCCCGATTTCCGGGGGTAGCTTGAAGCCCTCGAGGGCGTGCGCGAGCTTGACGGCATCGAGCGTCTTCTCTTGGTTTGCCACAAGCGCTGCCGTCCAGACGGACGCATAACCGAACCAGTGCCTGGCTGTGGGTACCCGCCCGATTTTCCGGCGTATGTCAGCGACGAACTGCGCGACGTGAGGTACGTTGGGCTGATTCCAATACCATTCGAACACCCATGTGCCGATACGGGCGTTGGGCGGTAAGCCTTCCAGCACCTCAAGCTCCTGCTGCGCCCCCGCCAGATGAAAACGTTTGTCGAGACCGAATTGCACGGCCTGTTTCAGCGAATTGACGGCGTCGTCCCCGGCGGTGAGGAAAATGATGACATCCGGGTTTGCGGCTTGTGCCTTGATCAGGTACGACGAATAGTCCGTGGCGCCGAGCGGCGTCAACGACGCACCGACCTCCGTGCCGCCGAACTGCTTCAGACTCGCTTCGAAGCCTTGTTGCAGCGTGTGACCGAACGCATAGTCGGGAGTGATGAAATACCAGCGTTTTCCGTACTTATCGAAGAGCAGTTTCGATACCGAGTTGGTCTCCATGCGCGTGGTGTTGCACACACGAAATACATTCCAGTGGCAATCGGTACCCGTCACGGCGTCGGTATGGCCGCCGGTCACGATATGCAGCGTACGCAACTCGTTCGACACCTGCCCGATGGCGAGTGCCATGGCAGAGTTCACATTGCCAAGCAGGAAATTTACGTGATCGCGCTCGATCAGCTTGCGCGCTTTTTGCACCGCAGCACCGGTGTCGGCGCTGGTCGAATCCTCAACCACCAGCGATACCGGCCGTCCAAGGATCCCTCCCTTGGCATTGATCTGCTCGATAGCAAGCTCGCAACCGATTTGCTCGTTTTTGCCAAGCTGTGCGTAGGTGCCCGTGAGGGGGTTGCAGAGGCCGAATTTGATTGGCGTCTCGGCGCGCGCCTTGATGATGAAAGGACTGGCCAATTGCCAGGCGCCGGTCGCTGCAACTAACTTAAGAAGGGTTCTACGGCTAGGTTTGTCGAGTTCCTGTTGATTTTTCATTTTCACTCTCCTTCCAGGTCGACCAACCTCGGAGGGGGAGTATCAGAAACCTTCGGCGCGAAGCTGGCATGCGGGGCATTCAGTTCGCGAACCCGAAGCGGGGCCCAAATGACAGGGACAGGTCAGCACCTCGGGGATTCTCTGCCGAATTGCCCTGTCAGGGGAAATTCCGCTGAAAGCCACTGAATTGAATATAGGTCAAATTTCGGCGCCGACGGTCGGTTGTTGCTGATGCCACGGCCTTCCGGGCTACGGGCTATATCGGTTAGCAGGAGTCGCGATAGCCTGTGGCATTGCTCCGTGGCGTCTTTTCATTGGCCGCGCGCCAGATGGCGACAATCGGGGCAGCGGTGATTGAAGCCCGAATAGGCTAACGGTGGTTCAAACCGGGCCGATGCTTTCGAATTGCACTGGGCACCGGGTATAGAAAACGTGTGCCCCACTTTCTCTGACAATCGAAAGGAGCATGTCGGCTTCCTCGTCAGTCACTGCGAGGACAATCTCGACGGGTTGGTCGGCGAGTTCAAAGAAACGGGCGGCGTGTCTCTTACCCAGATGATCGATGCCATCGGAGCAACTCACTACGGTCGCGCCGCGAATGTGGCGTTTTCGCACTTGCTCAAGCAGCCAGTCGACAAACGGCAAATGATTCACCGTCTGGTTCTGACGCAAGAAGAATGTGAGTTGGCAACCGTCCATGGCCGGAGAAAACAGCGACTGCTGATCGACGACTGAAGTATAGGTCGAGGCGAGGGCCTCAGTGATCGCCCTCCTCTCCCGGCGAGTGGACACGACACCACCTTTCGTACAGTCGAACCGGGAGATCGGGCAGCCGGCCCGTCTCCTATGCCTTTGACGCTATCGGGAAGCGATATGGATAGCCTGCACGTAGTTGTTGCCGGGAAACTCGCATTGATCTGTGGCCCCTCTGGGGGATCTCATGCCGTGCTCAGCCATTAACTTGCGCGCCGGCAGGAGCGTTTCATCTAGACCCATGCCAGGAGGAGACGAGTGATCACCGCCAATGCGCCTAGCGCTAGCGCAGGGACGAGAATCGACGCGGCGAGTGCGGCAAGCAGATGCCTCGGAAGTATCCGCCAGGCCGTTCCGTTTTCCGTTCGCCGTCGAATGGCATCAGGGTCGTACCCCGCTGCACGAAGCAGCTCGTCCGACCTCGTCGGCCAAGCGTGCGCCGCTTCCGGCGTTGGCGTTTGCCGGTGCTTAACGGGGACTTCCGTTTGTTCAGGTTCTGCGGTCATTCCCGACGCCATTGTGACGCCTGCAATAGCGGCGTGACGAACTTCTCGAGACGTTGGGCGGTCCACGCAGGCGGCGCCGGATCGTCCCAGCCGTTGTGCGCTAACCGACCCGCGCGATCAATCGCGAAGTTCACAGGGATACGCCAGATTCGCCCATACCCGCCGGCGTATGCGCTGCCCAGAAATCCCACGGGAAAACTCAGGCTCGCAGCGATCTTTTGCACCATGGGCAGGTTCTCCGGCGTATCCAGACTGAAGCCCAGAATCTGAAGCCCGTCGCGCGCATGTTGCTCTGCGTAGGCAGACAGCAGAGGTAACTCTTCGTGGCAAGGATCGCACCAGGTTGCCCAGAAGGTGAGAATAACGACCTGGCCACGCAGCGCTTGCGTGGCGAACTCACGGCCGTCCAGCGCGTGCAGCACCAGCGGTGGCGCCGGCTGCCCCACCGTCAGGCCGTTTGCTTGGGCTTGTGAGCACCATCCCGATAACCCGGCGCTCGCGGCGATTCCTCCCGCGGCTTGCAACCACCGACGCCGCGGCAACGACGGACCGGCGTGCGGGTTCAATCGCTTAAAAGGCATAAGAAACTCCAACGTTCCCGGTCCAGCGGGGAAACAGTTGATAGCCGTCCAGCTTGCTGTAAAGCGCCTTTTGAACAAAACCGTACACATGGAGGTTATGTGTCACGGCCACCGTGACACCGGGGCTGAGATAAACCACGGTACCGCCGGTATCCGTTGTGTCGGCCAACGCGCCCTGATCGGCGCTTTTACGTGTGACGTTGATCTGAAGCTGCGGCACGATCGTAGGATTGGCTTCGTAACGAAGCCCTGCACTCACCGTGGTGAGGTTGCCGGGACGATAGTCCGCGTTGACCTGATTGAGCCTTTCCATCACTGCCGACTGAAACTGCATGTTCACGAACGCATCGAAATCCTGACTCACAGGCTGGTAATAGTAAGCCCCGAGGATGATGTCCGTGCTGCCTGTGCCGGGTTGCAGGCTCGTGTCGAGCGCTTGGCCACCCGCGGCATTCGGTCCGGTCGAGAAGAACACGGGATGCCCGACCGTGGCGCCGGTTACGACATTTTGACCGCCGTAGGCGCCGGTCGGGAGTTTCACGCCGAGTTGCACCCCAAGGTTGTGCGTCGGCAGAAAGCCTTGAAAGTTGGCAATCAGCTTGACGTCGCCGAGTCCGCTGCTCGTGGCACCGCTGACATTATCAGGGGTCAGTTGGCTTGCGCCGGCGTTTCCGTAGGTCGTGTGGCTACGGTCGATGAACGGCACGATAGCGCTGAAATTCCAACTGCTGTTCGGGCTATAGCTCAGGCCGAGGTTGTAGTAGCGATTGATTGTCTGCTTTTCGACTTCCTGGCTGCCCCCCGCGTCGTTGATCGCAGCAGCTTGCGAGGGCGAAACAGCGCCTGTCCCGCTTCGCAACTGGCTTTGGTTGATGAAGCTGTAGTCGAAGCTGAGGCGCCATCCGGGCAATGCCGAATACCCCATGGCAGCATCGGTGCTCAACGAGCAGCCGCAGGTGGCGCAAGCTTGCGCCAAATTAGATACGAGCAGACCGGCCGTGCAGACAACTGCGGCCCCCGCCAGACGCTTCGATGCGCTAGACATGATTTTCCTCCTGTATGTTCTGAATAGACGACTCCATGACAGGGCACCCGTGACGTAGCGCCACGGGATTCCCTGTTGTCATGCGCAGAACGCTAAGGGAGGGGCTCGGGGGCGCCCCGATAAAAAGGCGCCGACAGGCAGCGCTGGGCAAACGTGGCAACCGCAAGAACCACCACGATGCACGCGAGGTAAATTGCCGCGAGCGGCGTGCCAGGCACCACCGCGTGATGCTCAAGCAGGTGACAGTAGCAGCATGCGTCGCCGTGCACCGCATGCTGCGAGTGCTCGCCGACGCCACGCCCATTGGGGTTTTCGAATTGCGAGGTCGCCGAGCATAGCGGGCCGTGTGGGCCATCCGCCCGTGCCGCCAGTAGCACGTTACTGACCAAAGGCGCGACGACGAGCAGCCACATGGCGACAAGGCCAAGCCAAACGGTGAGTCGCCTTTGATTGCGCTTTGTCATGATATTCAATGGGCTAGCGCGCAGAGTCTAGCATCGGCCACGACGCCCATATAGCGCCTCAGCGCCCGGTCGACAGCCTGATTTATTACTTGATGCTACAACCAGGCCAGCGCGCAAGAACGCCGCCCCCCCGGATTCGCAGGTGCGACTTGCCTGCGGGAGGCATCGGGCGGGCAACTACGTTTGTAATCTCATGTAACGGATCGTCGCTATTCGACGACGATCGGCAAACGTATGTTCAGTGGAGCATCGTCACCGGTGTGGAGCAGAAGTGCCAAAGCCGGGCAAGGACGGTCCACCGGTGAAAGAAGCCGAGGTGGCTGGCGTCAAGGACCACGATATCCGCATGGCTTTGCGCGGCGCATTGCGCGATGGTTCGTTCGGCTGGCCCATACACGCGTTTCCATGTGTATGGGACACCGGCGTCCTCGAGAACCGCCCGTGTCTGCATGAGCGCGTCGCGCGTGGCCTGCTTTTCCCGTCTACGCAATGCACTCAGCGAATGGAAGGCAACGGCGCGGCTTCCCGCCGCATCGTCGAGCACTTCGACGATCTCGACCTCGGACACACATCGCTCCGCGAACATGAATGCGCCGTGACGCGCCGCCTGGGTTGCGCCCTGAGTGCCGAGCACGGGAATGAGCAGTTTAAGCATAGTGGCCTCCGTTGACAGCTTCATTCAAGCACTGCCACCGCAAGAATGACGTAAATGCACAGGGGCGCCGTGTATAAAATTCGTCAAAATTTGCGGTTGGCATGCAGGCGTGTCAACAGCGCTGATGTCGATATCGGCTGCCGCACATGGCGCAGGAGTGCCCGTTTGCGAGGCCGGACGAAACCCCGGTCAATAAACCGGGGCCATTCCCGTCGGGCGGTGCTTGAAGCGCCGGTGTACCCAGTAATACTGATCGGGGATTCTGGCGACCTGCTCCTCGAGGAACGCATTCATGCGGCGCGCGTCGACCTCGTCACTGCCCGACGGAAAGTCCGCGAGCGGTTCGAAGATCGTCAACTTGTACCCCTGATAATTCGGGAGCACCTCCGTCACGAACGGCACAACGCGCGCGCGGCCTAGTTTTGCGAGACGCGAGACGGCGGTAAGTGTGCAGGCGGGAACGCCGAAGAACGGCACGAAAACAGAGTTGTCGACGCCCTGGTCCATATCCGCTGCAATCATGACGGGCTTGCCCGAGCGCAAGAGTGCAACAATCTTCTTGGCACTGGTCGCCCGCTCGATCATTTCCGCGCCAAACCGGCCACGTTGCCGTTTGGCCAGATCACATATGCCTGTGCTGGACATGCGTGTATAGAGCGACGCCACCGGAAGGTGCGTCGAGTAGAGCATGCAGCCGACCTCGATCCCGACAAAATGAAACCCCATGAAAACGGTCGGCGGCGCGTTCGGATCATCGAGATCGATTCTACTGTCGAGCTTAACGATGTCCCGGATCGACTGTGCGCTGCCAAACCACTGAATGCCCCGCTCGAGATAGCTGCGAACGACATGACGGAAGTGGGATTTTGCGAGCGCCTGATGTTCCTGATCGGACTTCTCTGGAAAGCAAAGACGCAAGTTCACGAGCACGATATGCTTGCGGCGGCTCGGGAGCGCATACAAGGCTGTGCCGGCCATCATGCCGAGCCTTGCAACGAACGGATACGGAAGTACGGAAAGTACGCGTAGCAACGCCACTACGAGCGCAAGGCTGAAGCGTTTCAAGGCGTGGTCCCTATGAAGGGTGACGGTAAGAAAACGAACTCAAACGCCAGGTCGGCGACCTGCTTACTCGTCACAGCTTCGTGGGAATGCTTTCGCTTGAGAGACTGACCGCGGGCCGCACCACACCCAAGCCATCATCGGCAATTGGCGCTGAGGCGACTCGCGAGCCGGCACAGTGTAACAGGTAGTTCACGCCCGAGATAATCCCCAAATTCCCAAGCGGCACGCCAACGGGCAGACGGGCGCCGTCACCGCCCGGCATCGCGCCGGCTTTGCTCGTCAACGGTCAGAACGGCCTCCGGCGCGACCTCCAGTCGCGCCTGCGGGATCGGGACCCCGCTCTCGTCGGAGAATCCGTAGCTGCCCTCCGCGATCTTCTGCAACGCACGCTCGATATTGCCAATACGGCTGTCGTTGGCATTGCGCAGGTTTTGGTTGATTTCGTCCTGTGCCAGCGACTGCGCGTCGTCTTCGAATTCGTGGGCTTCATCGCCGTGCTCCGACTGCAACGACGCCTCGTTGGCGATCGTCTCCTCTTCGCTGCCGAGCAACTGCTGGCGCATGGCTTCCAGTCGCTTACGCTGTCGTTCGATGAAAGCGGGACTTAGCGTCGATGAAGATTCGGGCATGGTGCTTCTCCTATCGTCGGATACGGCGTGGTCGCGCATGCGCGCGTCAATGCCGGGGACACGTCAAACATTGGCGATGACCGCATGCGCCATCACCTTATGCCCAGGACATCGACGCGGTCAAGGCACCCTGCACTGCGGCCCTCCACCATGCCGCAGTGCGCCTTAGTCCGCCGATACGTATTTCCGGAAGTCGCTATCGAGCGACGCCAGTGACCGGTCGATGGTCTGGCGATGCGTATCGATCCACCTACCGTCGGCATCGAGCTCACGATCGGTACGCGTCAGCATGCGCTGCATCTCGGCGGGTTGCGGCCCGCCGGACGTCGCACGATGCCTGACGATCGCCACCGGATCGAGCGTTGCACGAAACTGTGCCTCGCTCATCGGAAGTTCGCCGCCGCTGACCTGCATCTCCGTGAGCGTCTGACGGAAGATGCGCTGTGCTTCGGTATAGGGGAATTGGCTCGGACGAAGGTCGTGTGCCTTCGCGTAGTCGACGATCTCCGACGCAAAGTGATGCCCCACGCGGAACGGCAGTCCGTACTCGCGCATGAGGACATCGGCGATCTCCTGCGACGCTGTCCAGTCGCTGTCGAGTTCGTCAAGCGCACGCTGTGGATCGACCACCAACGCGTTCAGCACACGATCCCAACGTTTGAGCAGTGCCGTGGTCTTGTCGATGACCGCCATGTTCTCGTCGATGTGTTTCGCATCGCTCATGCCGGGTGGAATGTTATGCGCCGTGATCGCGCGGCCCACGCCGAGCGTGACGACCATCGAGGCGGCCGTGCGCGTGTCGTTGAGCAGCCCCGGGTTGCGCTTCTGCGGCATCGCGCTCGAGACATACGTGTTACCTCCGCCCTCTCGCAGCATGATCCACGGACGCGGCTGTGCATACTGCACCATCACGTCTTGCACGAAGGCCGAGGTATGCAGCGCAATGCTCGTGGCCAGTGCGCCGATCTCCACGGGCAAATCCGTCGCCGCGATCTGCGCAGCATCGTAGGCGTTATCAACCTTGTCGGCAAAGCCCAGAGCATGCGCCATCTTGTCGCGATCGAGCGGCCAGCTCGTGCCGTTGAGTACCGTCGTGCCCATCGGGGACAGATCCACGCGCGCATACAACTCGTGCAGACGCTGCGCATCGCGTTGAAGTCCCGCTACGTGCCCCAGCAGATAATGGCCGTAGCTGTTCGGTTGCGCAGCCACGCCATTGGTGTAGTTCGGCACGATGGTCGATTCGTATTGTTGTGCAAGCCGGCGCAGCGTTGCCGTTGTCGTGCGCAGTTGCGCGGCAAGAACGAGCAGCCGGTCGCGGTACATCGCGGCGCGCACCGTTGCCAGCATGTCCTGACTGGAACGGCCGGCATGCAGCAGTGTCGCCTCGACACCCGCAGCCTTGATCAGCAACGGCTCGAACGTGATGACCAGATCCGGGCGCGCGCCGCCGGGCTGATCGCCCGCACGCAGCACCGTATCGAGGCCGGTCGCGATGCGCGGCGCGAGCTTCGGGTCCAACAACCCCTGGCGGGTATTGATCACCAACGACGCCTTGTTGATTTCGCCCAGCCAGAAAAAGGCGTCGCGCCGCGGCACCGCCGCCATTTCGGACTCGGGTGCGGTCGCAGTTTGCGCTCCTGCGGGCGCGCTCAGCATTGTCATAAGGCACAGTCCTAATCCAGCAATTCGTCCCTTGTGCACTGCATGTCTCCTGTTCGTCGAGGCGTCCGAAGGGAGATCGGCGCCGGCATTTTCTGCAGGCAGCCACCTTACTCCGGTCGGCGTCATCGCGCCATATGCCGGCATATGCTGAGACAACAACGCCGGCCTGGAAGGACCGGCGTTGTTGTCTGGCCTACAGTGCCTGCCGTTGAGCCATCGAGCTCGTCAGTCCAGCATCACACGCGACATTTCCCGGCTCTTGAGTGCCGCCACGAGCGAAATCAGGCTGATGACGATCACGTAACCCGCCGGAGCCAACTTGGAGCCGGTCGCGGCGATCAGCCACGTCGCGATGAACTGCGCGAACCCACCGAACACCGACACCCCCACCCCGTAGACGATCGCCAGGCCCGTTGCCCGGATGTGCCGCGGGAACACCTCGGTAATCATCGTGACAGTCGTGACCGAGATGAACACGGTCGGGATCGTCAGCACGGCGGCCACCACCAGCAAACGCCCGGTGTCGGGTGCCGCCGTGAGCCATGCAAATGCAGGCACGATCGATACGAGCAGGATCACGCGTGCGATCGTTACCACGGGCTTGCGCCCCCAGCGGTCACTCGCGATTCCGGCCACTGCCGCCAGCCCCATCTGCAATCCGCCCGCCACGAACGACGCCCACAGCCCGCTCGACAGCGACAGCTTGAGCACCCCCACGCCGTAGTTGGTCAGGTAGTGCAGCGAGATGTAGTTCGACGAGGTCGCGCCAGCCGTCATGAGAATACCCAGCACCAGCGCGCGGCGATGCTCTCCCAGCACCTGTGCCACCGGACTGCGCGCGCCGCGTCTGGACGGCTCGACGTCGTGCGTTTCGTCCAGATGCTTGCGGATGTACGTGCCAAGCGGAATCAGCGCCAGGCCGATCAGGAACGGCACGCGCCAGCCCCACGCAAGCAACTGATCGTGTGAAAGCGAGGCGGTCAGCACCAGGCCCACGAGTGAGCCAAGCAGCGTCGAAAACGCCTGACTGAACAACTGCCAGCTCGCGAACAGGCCGCGGTTATTGGCATTGGCGTATTCGAGGAGCATCGACGTCGACGCCCCCACTTCTCCACCCACCGCGAACCCCTGCACCAGACGGCCGACAATCAGCAGCAGCGGTGCGGCCATGCCGATCTGCGCATATGTCGGCACCACGACGAACACGGCCGAGCCTGCGGCCATCAGCCACAACGTCAGCGTCATGGCGGCCTTGCGGCCACAGCGGTCGGCATAACTGCCGATCACGATACCGCCCAGCGGACGCACCACGAAGCCCACACCGAATGTCGCCAGCGACAGCAGCAACTGCGTGAACGGTGAAGCCGCCGGGAAGAACAGTTTGCCCAGCACGGTCGCGAAGTACGTGTAGATCGCGAAATCGAAGAATTCCAGTCCGTTGCCGACGGTGATCGCTACGATCTTCTTCGTGAGCGATGCCGGGCGCGCGCTCGCGGTGCCCGGCGTGGCCTGTGCGGCCTGAGCTGCCGTGGTGTCGGTGCGCGTCGTCATGCGTTGTGCTCCGGGGTCAGGAAACGCTCGACCAGACGTGTCCAGTACGTCGCGCCGATCGGCAGCAACGCGTCGTTGAAATCGTAGTGCGGGTTGTGCACCATGCAGCCGCCTGCGCCTTCTCCATTACCGATAATCAGGTAGCTGCCTGCGCACTTCTCCAGCATGAACGAAAAGTCTTCGCTGCCGGTGAGCGGCTCGAAGTCCTCCATCAAACCTTGCGGGCCCAGCCAGTCCAGCGCCACCTGACGCGCGAATTCAGTCATGTCGGCGTCGTTGATCAGCGCCGGATAGCGCCAGCGATAGTCGATTTCGGCCCGGGCACCGAACACGGTGGCTTGCGCGTTCACCAACTCGATGATGCGATCTCGCAACTGCTCGCGCACTTTCGGTGTGTGCGCGCGCACGGACAGGCGAAGTTCGACGCTGTCCGGAATCACGTTGGGCGCATCGCCGCCGTGAATCGCGCCGACGGTGACCACCGCCATACGGCGCGGATCAACGTTGCGCGACACGATCGATTGCAGCGCCACCACGATGTGCGATGCCGCCAGCACCGGATCGACGCTGTCGTTCGGCATCGAACCGTGTCCGCCACGGCCGTGTACCCGAATAATCACGGTGTCCGACGATGCCATCGCGGGACCGGGGCGGAACCCGATCTTGCCGACCGGGAAGCCGGGCATGTTGTGATATGCGAACACGGCGTCGCACGGGAAGCGCTCGAATAGACCGTCTTCGATCATCTTCTTCGCGCCGGCCAGCCCTTCCTCGGCCGGCTGGAAAATCAGATGCAGGGTGCCGTCGAAGTTGCGCGTCTTCGCCAGATGGCGGGCCGCCGCCAGCAATGTGGCGGTGTGGCCGTCATGGCCACAGGCGTGCATCTTGCCCGCATGCTGGCTCGCGTAGGCTTTACCGGTGGCCTCCTGAATCGGCAGTGCGTCCATGTCGGCGCGAATGCCTACGCTGCGCGGGTTGTCGCCCACCTTGAGGGTGCCGACCAGACCGGTGCCCCCAATGCCGCGCGTAACGGTGTAGCCCCATTCCGTGAGCTTGCCGGCCACCAGGTCGCTCGTCTGGAATTCTTCGTAAGCCAGTTCCGGATACGCGTGAATCTGATGACGGAGCGCGCGCATGCTGGCGTCGTGTTCGAGAATGTCGGCCGGAATGTCGGCCTCGATCACCGCCGGAAAGGCGTACTCAGTGATGTCGTGGGGCATCGTGTCTCCAATTCAAAAATGACAAAAAGGCGAACGCGCGATGCGCTCGCCTTGAACAGCACAAAATCAGAAGCGGTGCGTCACGCCCAACGCCGTCACGAATACGTCGCGCCCAGCGCTGGTTTGCGCGTTATCGAGCGTGAGCGCCGACGCTCCGCCGTTGTCGATCCAGGCCATGCGCGCGTAAAGCGCCGTGCGCTTGGACAACTGGTAGTCGTAGCCGCCCAACGCGCCGAACGCCTGGTTGCCGCCGCCAGCCACAAGGCGCTCGACGACCGACAGCTTGAACACGTGAGGACCGACGGGAACGGTCGCGCCGACCAGATACGTGGTGGCAATACGCCCCGTCACGATGCTGGGCACGATGCGGTTGTACGCTAGCGACAGCGTGGTGCTGCCGATCCTGTACGACAGGCCCGCGCCATAGTGGTCGGTGGCCTGAGACAAGTCGCTGCGCACCACGTTGTACGACAGGCCGGCATACAGGCGTTGGCCCTCGTATTGCGCGAGGTAGCCGGTGTAATGCGCCGGCGCACCGCTGGCGCTCGCCGTGCTAAAGCCGTACAACACCTGCCCGGAGAAACCGTTCATGTCCGGCGTGGTGTAGCTCACGGCGTTGGCCACGCGCGAGTCGATCCCCGCAGCGTTACCGCCCAGATCCGATGTGGCATAGGCCACATTGGCCATCAACGACAGCTTGGTCAGGGCGTACGGATCGACCTGCGACGAAAGCGGGAAGATCGTTGGGAACTGACGGCCGAGTTTGAGCATGCCGTAGCGATGCGAACTCAGCCACACGTTGGCTTCCCGATTGAAGATCGTGTTGGTCGACTGGAGCGTGCCATTGTTGGCGTTGAAGCCCGATTCCAGCCGGAACCCGGACGTTAGCCCCCCACCCAGATCCTCCGTACCTGTCAGGCCAAAACGCGAGGTCGAACCCGCACCGCTGCCCACCTGTGTCGAACTGCCCTTGCCCCCCGAGTCGTAGCTGACATAGTTGTCGACGGCGCCATACAGTTGCACGTCGGCCTGTGCGGCATTGCAGCCCACGGTCAGTAACGCGCCGGCGGCAAGGCTGGTCAGGGTGATGCGTACGGGCTGCAAGGGGCGAAGATGGGCGCCTGTGCGAACGCAGATGGGGGTGTGGCTCATTTGACTCCTGTGCGTATGCCTTGTTGACCGTCGGGGCGGCCTTGTTTATGAAACGCTTGTGTACGGCTTATGAAATTTCGACGCATGGTAGCCACGTCGATTTTCAGCGGATAGGCAACGCCAAATTTTCGTGTCAACCTTAGGTTGACGCCCGTGCCAGCCCGGTCGATGATTCAATGTCGTGCGCCGGGTGCTTTCCATCCCGCCGCCCCACTTTGAACGCCCTCGAACGCCCCCTTTCTCTGCCTCTGAACCATGTCGTCCGATCTGAAGCTCCATCAACTCGAATGTCTC
Organism: Pandoraea apista; assembly: GCF_001465595.2. Classification (NCBI taxonomy): domain Bacteria; kingdom Pseudomonadati; phylum Pseudomonadota; class Betaproteobacteria; order Burkholderiales; family Burkholderiaceae; genus Pandoraea; species Pandoraea apista. Next base: position 2,874,465 of record NZ_CP013481.2, read on the forward strand.
GTCGCCGTGGCCGATCATGGCAGCGTGCGCGCCGCTGCGGGCCGGCTCGGCCGGTCACCCACCGCAGTCAGCAAGGCGTTGCGGGAACTGGAGCAATCGATGGATGTGGTGCTGATGGAGCGTCGGGCAGACGGTGTGGGACTCACACCTTCCGGCACCTCCCTGCTCTCTCACGCCCGGCTGATCCTCGGACAACTGCGACGGGCAAGCGAAGATGTAGCGCAAGCGGCCGCCAAGCGCGGCGGCACGATCCGCATGTCTGTCACCCCATGGTTGATGCATGGGGTGATTCCGGCTGTCGTACGAGCCTTTCGGGAGCAACGGCCGGACGTGCAGTTGGATATCGCCGAGCATCTGGGCGGCGACTACCCCGCCGTACGTAACGGGCATCTGGACTTCGCGTTCGGCCCCAGCCCTGACGTGGGGCAGGAGCGCGCACTGGAGATCCGGCCGATCTACACCTATTCGTTCGCGGTGGTCTGTCGCCCGGGACATCCGGCGGCGGGCGCTCGCACGATCGCCGATCTGCGCGGTTATGACTGGCTGCTAAGCCGCTCGATGGAACGCACGGCGCAAGCCATTCGGGCATTGCTGGAAGACCAGCACGACGAGGCCGCGCAGCGTTGTCACTTCGCCCGGTCTGTGAATGCTGCCCTGGCGATCGTGCGTTCGACGGATATGCTGACGGCGGTGCCCTGGCCGTTGATCGAGACCCCGGACATGCGTGACCGCTTCGTCGCGCTCGATTTCGATGCGATCACCGACGAAAGCACGACCTGCCTGATCACTCGCCGGTATGAGCCGCTGCAAGGCGCGGCGCTGGCGTTTCTGGAGACGTTCTGGCGCGTTGCCCGGGAACTGGCGTCCTCCTCGGACGGCCCGACCCGTCGTATCTTCAGCATGGTGGAACCGGCTTATCGCTGATCGTCAGTCCGGCGAGCCGGCATCTAGCGCGTGGCGCGGCCGCGCCTGTGCACGAGCGTCTGACATCGATCCACGTCAAATTCGCGCCGCAGACCATGGTGAACATGAGCGCGAACCGAAGGCCGCCTGAATATGCGAAACCTATAAGCCCCTGCGGCCTGTGAATAGCCTTCAGGCTATCCACAGTGGCGTTTCGACGGGATAGAGACGATGTCCATATGTCCGAACCCTCGGCTGTAATCCAGCACCTTGATGGCCCACGACTCCAGCTTTACAACGGTCGTTCTGCTCGATCCATGCTCCGGAACCCGTGTCCACGCGTTGGGGAAGCGCGCGTCGAGCAAGCGGATTGCCAGCGACCGCTCGGCGGATTCGTCCGGCAGGATTTCCGCGAACGCATGCCCCGACAGGGCCTTGATTTCCGGCCATTCCGTGTAATGCTTGAACAGGCAGAAGGACACCTGAGCGTTGCGTTCGATATTCGCAATCTTGCGGCTATCGCGTCCGGTGGCGAAATAGATGTCGAGTCCATGATGAACAAAGCAAACGACATCCGACTGCGTGTTCCCGTCTGCCATCAGCGTGGCGAGCGATAGTTCTCTGCAACTGCCGAGAATGTCGAGCGTGACGGCTTCCAGCGTTGTGTTCATCGTGACCTCCTGGTTTTCGCTTCAGTCCGTCGCTCGTAAGCGGCCAATGCCCGACGCGCTCACTCGACCGTTATCTGGTCCACCACCGCAGATACGCCGTGCGTGGTCATGGCCGCGCCCCTGACGGCTTCTTTTTCGGCCAGCGAATGGACTTTGCCGGTCAGAAGCACTTCGCCATTGCCCAACAGGGAAATCTCGATGTGGTGGGCTTCACGCATCGCCTGACGCGAAAGCGCTGCGGCAATTTGCCCAACGACTTCTGAGCGACGAGGACTGTCCTGAACCTTGATGTCGTTGATCACCCCCCTCACCCCACGCAACGTGCGAACCGAGTTTTCGGCGAGCACTCGCTGTGCATAGGATTCGACGTTGCCCTCGATCGTGACCCAGCCGTTTTCCACCTTGACGTGCATACCGTCAGCCGGCAGCCCCGCGTGCCAGCGCAGCATGGCGAGCGCAGCTCTCGCGATATCGGTGTCTGTCTGTCGGTCCTTCAATGCCGGGAGAACCTCCAGCGAAACAACGATTGCACGTGCGCCGGCAACACGCGCCGCGACGCGCTCCGCCTCGCACTTTTCTAGAAAGCTCGTCACGTCGCCAGATAGGGTGACGATGCCGTCACGCACTTCCACGCCAATCTCATTGGCGTGAATGTTGGCGTCGCGCGCGAGTTCGTCCATGACGTCGCGCTGTAGTTGAGCGTCTGTCTTCATAGGGTGTCTCCGAGTCGTGGTGTTCATGCGCGCGATATGGCGTGGCGGCGACATCCGCACCGCGATTCATGCCTTCACATTAGCGCGAAGCGCAGCGTATTCCAGCGCTCTCTTGCTGCCGTTTGATCAACGTCAACTCGCCCTTGCAACGCGTCTATGGCGAGACGCCCCCCCTGAGCCAGACGACTATCGAACGCGCCTTCGGATGGCTCGGCGTCAGTCGCCGCCCCGTCAGGACATTGATTCGCATCAACTGCACGCCATGAACTCGCCCGCCTGTGACCCAAAGCTCACGTATAAACAAAGCACGCCTGCACAGCTACTGCGGTCGTGGGCGAACGATAACGTGCCTTGTGCAAGGAGAAAGACGATGAGCCTGCGGAGAATTTGTGTCCATGTGGACGATACTGCGACGAGTGCCGCGCGTTTGCGATTCAGTGGACTGCTCGCCCGTCAACACGACGCCAGCCTCGCTGGCATCTATCTGCCTCATCGGCCGGGTGCCGTGCATTCCGGACAACCCGAATCGTCCGGGACTCGCTATCAGACGGAGGGGCACTCTCAGGCCGCCCGGCAATCGGCGGAGCATCTATTCAAGGAGGTTTGCGCCGAACACGATATCAGCGGCGACTGGCACTCTCCGTTCGGCGCTCCGACCACCATTTTGTCGAATTTCTCGAAAGGCACAGACCTTTGCATCGTCGGCCAGCCCGATGCTCCGGGGGGCGTCGCGGCGCTAGGCGTTGATGGGCTCGGGGACATCATTGTCTCGGCTGGCACGCCGATACTGGGCCTGCCTCACAACGTGACGTTTCCCCGCGAGATTCGACGCATCGTGGTCGCCTGGAACGGCTCGCGAGAGGCGCGTCGCGCCATCGGCGACGCGTGGCAACTGCTGGGTCGAGCCCAGGATATTTTCGTCGTGGGCATCAACCGTTCGCCCGCTGGCGACGACCCATCGCTTGCCGACATCGTGCGCCTGATGGAAGCACACGGGTTGCGCGCGAAGGCCGTCTCGGTGAGGCAAGATACCGAAGCAAGCGATGGCGTTCAGTTGCTCGCCACCGTCGAGGCGCACGAGGCCGACTTGTTGGTCATGGGCGCCTATGGTCACGGGCCGACGCGCGAGCGGGTATTCGGTGGGGCAACGCGTACGGTACTCAAACATATGTCGACCCCCGTGCTGTTTTCCCACTAAGTGCCGACTCGCACGTTCTGCCTCGCCTGATCCAACTCGCACTGCGGCCGCTAAGGGGCCGCAGTGCTTCTTTAGCTTGCCAGCAGCATAACGACGGCGGCTGCACCCATTACGCCGGTGGCGACCCACCCAAGCGCAAGCATTGGCCAACTCGCGGTGAAACGCCCCATCACTGACTTGCGCGTCGCCAGCAGCAGTACCACCGCCATCAAGGGAACCGCCACCACGCCATTGATGACAGCGCTCCAGAACAGGGCCTTCATCGGATTGATCGAGGAATACTGAATGGCGGTGGCGGCCAACATACTGAGCCCGATGATCCCGTAAAAGCCGAGCGCGCTGCCCGGCGGGCGCTCGAGCCCCTCTCTCCAGTGCATTGCCTCGGAGAGCGCATACGCCCCCGACCCTGCCAGTACGGGCACGCCGATCAATCCAACGCTCACGATACCGAGGCTGAACAGCACGTAGGCCAGATTGCCGGCCAGCGGCCGCAACGTGTCGGCCGCCTGAGCTGCCGTCTCGATATTGTGAATTCCCGCTGCATGGAGGGTGACGGCGGTCGCGAGCATGACAAAGTAAGCCGTAATGTCCGAATAGAACATGCCCGTCCAGGTGTCCCAGCTAATTCGCCTCAGTTCGCCCCCTGCGGCGGTCTGATCGTCGATTAACGCAACTGCGCCGGGTGTTCTCTCCAGTTCCTCGACCTCCTCCGAGGTTTGCCAGAAGAAGAGGTAGGGGCTGATGGTCGTGCCGAATACCCCGACCACGACAGCAGCACTGGTGGCGTCGATAGTGAACTGGGGCCACACGGTTCGCAGCGCCACCAGCCGCCAGGGCACCTGCACCGTCAATAGCACGGCGGCGTAGGCAAGCAAGGATAGGGTTAGCCACTTCAGGAACACGACATACCGGTGATACGGAACAAACACTTGCAAGACGAGCGTACCGATCGCAAATGCGATGGTCATCCAATGACGATTGGCGCCGCTGATCAGCTCGGCAACCTCACCCATAGCCGCCAGATCCGCCGCGATGTTGAGCGTATTCGCTATGAGCAGCAATACAATCACAGTCCGCAGCACGACGGGAGGAAACGCGGTGCCGATATTTGCCGCAAGCCCTTTTCCCGTAACTCTGCCGATGCGGGCACAAAGCAGTTGCATGGCGGCCATCAACGGAAATGCCAGCGGCATTGTCCAGAGCATGTTGAAGCCGTACTGCGCGCCCGCTTGGGCATAGGTGACTACGCCGCTAGGGTCGTCATCGGCAACGCCGGTAATCAGTCCCGGACCGACGCGCGCGAGCGGGTGATCGCGCAAGCGCTTGCGCAGCGCCTGAAGGACACCTGACGAGCGTTCGCCGCGCAGTTCAAGCCCCATTTGGCCGAGTCAAGGCGTGGCGCACAGCAGCCCGGCCGCCAGAAGGTACGCCGCAAAATCGCGGCGGCCCTCCGATAGCGTGTCGGCCACCGTTTCGAGTTGCTCAAGGGTGTACGAGTATTCGTCGGCGGAGCGCGGTAACGGGTCTTCGACACCTGTGTCGGACCAATCGCGCACCGGCAACACACTCGGCGCACAACGGAATATCCACGCTGGCTGGATACCGTTGCTGGGCACGTGTCTTGTCCACTCGGAATGGACAATGTCATGTAGCAGCATCGAGTATGTATAGGGAATCAACAGTTGTGCGCTGATCCGGTCGTAGCGATCCATGGGGTAGTCGACCTGCCGCAGCACGTCTAGCAACATCGTGCGCCGGGCGCGGAAATCGTTCCCTCGCGTAAGCAGGGAAAAGCACGTTGGATCTGCCTTCGAGAGCGTAATGGCTGCGTCGTCAATCAACCGCTCGTATCCGGCTAAGCTTCGAACGATTTTGGCGAACAGGATCAAATGACGTTCCGTAAGGCATGAGTCGTGGGGCGTGGGCATGTCGAGTCCTCGCATTGTTGCCTGACATCGGGAATGTGTTCTGTACGACTGCGCAGCGTCGGTGTGAGTCGTTGGCAGACGTGGGGGCACGCGGGCTGCGGCGTTACCCTTTGACGCATGCAACGCGAACGAGTCGGCGCACCTCTATTTATCTCCCGCAAACTACTGCGCGTTACCTTGGGCCAGTTACGGATTGGCGGCTTTGGGCATGATCGTGTCCCCACAAAAGCGGGCGATCATCGGGTCGTGATCGCCGAGTCCGGCCTAGGCCGGATACGCCGCGAAAACAAAATCGAGGCGCCACGAATCCAGCATAGCCAGCCCCGGGCTGCATCCTTTGTCCCACATCAAGATCGGCCGGGGTAATTTGGTCATCGCGCAACACCAAAAGAAACGCCCGCGAAGGCGGGCAAACACCCAACTGGCTTGCGTTCTTCACGGGGCCGTTTCCGAGCGCAACTGCCGAAACGAGGGCAGCATCGGGTAATCGTTCAGCCGACAGGCAAGTGCCGACGACGTCTCCACAATAGTCCTCAACGGCGCGCACCGGTTTGACATTCCTCAACCCTCGGAAAAATGCCATTCGAGAGATCGGGCCGCGACTGGCGATTTGATGCACGTCAATCTTGCCAGGACAAGCGTCGCGCGGTGGAATCGGCGGTACTACGCTGTGAAATGGAAGCCCCGATTGAATTGGCTTCGCATTTCACGCGCGACAAACGCCCCCTCGCCTATCTGACCGGAGGTGCACTGTGTCTGACGACATCAAACACTCGCCTCAAGCGACGGCCTGCGGTCAATCGAATTCGCCGGCGCCGCACCCCACTGATAAAACGCCAGACGAAGGTGCACCGGTTCCGCTTACGGAGCGGCGATTGCGCGCACGCAGGGTACCAGTCGATACGCTGGGCGAGGTGGTGGCTTATCTTCGACGCGATAGTCAGATTTGTCGATCAGAGGGATTCGCTGCGCAAACACGTCTACAGCTCGAGTATGGAGGCGGAGTTGTCGTGGCAACACTCCAGACGGTAACGGGAGACTGGCTCGAACTCGACGAAATCGGACTGAGCGAAACCGCCCTGCTTAGGCTCGATGTCGCGGAGGGGGCATGGGTACGAGTGCATCACATGACCCCGGTTGAGTCCTTTCGTCACGTTCGGCACCACATGTCCGGTGAAGCCTTCACGTCCGCGGCGCTTGACGAGGTCGTGGCCGATATTGCGGCGGGACGCTATTCCTCCATCCAGATTTCGGCCTTCTTGACGGCATGTGCCGCCAACCGGCTCTCCGACGACGAAGTTATTTCGCTCACGCGCGCAATGGTCGCCACCGGCAAGACGCTGCGCTGGCCGGGAGATCGCATTGTCGATAAACACAGCGCGGGGAGATTGCCGGGCAATCGAACGACGCCGATCGTGGTGGCCATTGTGACGTCGCAAGGGGTGGTGATGCCAAAAACCGCCTCGCGGGCGATCACCTCGCCGGCAGACACGGCGGATGTCATGGAAACCATGGCGCCGGTCAACCTCAGCCTGGAGGAAATGCGCAGGGTCGTAAATGCCGTCGGCGGATGCGTAGTTTTCGGCGGCGCGGCGGGTCTGAGCCCCGCCAACGATATTCTGACTCGGATCGAGCGCCCGCTCGATCTGGACAGCGAGGGCCGGATGATGGCCTCGATTCTCTCAAAGACACTGGCTGCGGGCTCAACGCATGTGCTGATCGATGTTCCCGTTGGGCGTACCGCCAGGATTGATTCCCAATATGCCTTCGCACGCTTTTCCGAGCGCTTGCGAACGATTGGCCACGCGCTCGGACTCGATATTTCCACCTATGTCGGTCAGGCAGATCAACCCGTCGGGCGTGGCATAGGCCCCAGTCTTGAAGCCCGCGAAGTCGTATCGGTTTTGCAGAACCGGCGTTGCGCCCCGGCCGACCTGCGCAGCAAGAGCTTGCAGATTGCCGGAAGACTGCTGGAGATGGGCGGGAAAGTGTTGCCTGGCGACGGCGAAGCGTGCGCGCGGGCTGTGTTGACCAGCGGATTGGCGTGGCAGCAATTTCAGCGAATCTGTGAAGCCCAGGGGGGAATGCACGAACCGTTGGTCGGCCGGCACAGCAAACCGGTGACCGCCCGCCATCCCGGCGTGGTGACGGCCGTGGACAATCGGCATCTGGCGGGAGTTGCCAAATTGGCGGGCGCCCCGGCAGCGCCGAGAGCGGGTGTCGTTTTCGAGGCGCCGATCGGAACATCTGTCGTTGCTGGCCAACCCCTATTCACTATTTACGCGGAAAGTCAGGGAGAACTTGAGTACGCGTACGAGTACGCCTGCCGCTTTCCCGCCATCGTCGCCGTAGGGGAATCATGAACGACAGCGTGTGCCCGTCACCGGCGAACGAACCTCTGGCGCGTTCGCCGGCCGCGAAAAGGGCAGCCCTGACGCCCCGATCTCCGCCCGGGGGCAGACGACAGACCATCGCCCTCCCAGTCGATACCCGCCTCAGGGCGAGATGATAACTTTGAGCGCATGCGTGTTGGCGGCGTCGCCGAATGTCCGGTACGCATCGAGAATATTGGCAAGCGAGAAATGGTGGGTAATCAATACGCTGGGCGCGAGGCGCCCCGATGCCACAGTCTTGAGCAACATGGGGGTGGCAGCGGTGTCGACTAGCCGGGTGGTGATGCTAATGTTCCTGTCCCATAACGATTCGAGGTGCAAGTCCACCTTTCGGCCGTGCACGCCGACATTGGCGATGACGCCCCCCGCAGCGACAATCGACTCGCAAAGCTCGAACGTCGCCGGCACCCCCACGGCTTCGATGGCGGTATCTACCCCCTGTCCGCCGGTCAGCCGGTGAATGACTTCCACGGCATTGTCCTTGGCGGGCGATACCACGGCCGTGGCGCCGAGCCGAGACGCGACCTCAAGACGTGAGAGGTCCGGATCCACGACAATCACCTGGGCCGGCGAGAAAAACTGCGCGGTCAACAGCGCCGCGAGCCCGATCGGGCCAGCACCGACAATGGCGACGCTGCTTCCGGGCTGGATCTTGCCATTGAGCACCCCGCACTCGAAACCCGTGGGCAGAATATCGCTGAGCATCACCAGCGCGTCTTCATCGACCCCCGCGGGGGCGTGGTAAAGGCTGGTATCGGCGTGTGGCGTGCGAACGTATTCCGCTTGCGTGCCATCGATCCGGTTGCCAAGAATCCAGCCACCCGCCGCGCAGTGGGAGTACATCCCGCGCCGGCAGGCATCGCATTTTCCGCAGGACGAAATGCAGGAGATCAGCACGCGGTCGCCCGGTTTGAACGCCGTGACCGCCTCGCCGACCTGCACAATCTCTCCGACCCCCTCGTGGCCGAGAATGCGGCCCGGTGCCACCGTCGGCACGTCGCCCTTCAGGATGTGCAGATCGGTTCCGCAAATCGTCGTTTTTCGAACACGGACGATGGCGTCGGTTGGCGCCAGCAACTGTGGGATTGGCCGGTCCTCAAGCGTAATCTGCTGCGGACCGTGAAACACGAGTGCTTTCATGGCATGACTCCGGGTTGGACAGCGTCAATGCGACATCAGCACCGGCACCGTCATGGTTTCGAGTAGCGTGCGGGTAACGCCGCCAAGGACCCATTCCTGCATGCGTGAGTGCCCGTACCCTCCCATCACGATCAGGTCGATGTTCATGTCCGCCGCGCGCGAAAGTAAGGTCTCGGCTACGCTGACGTCTTTGGTGCCACGCTCGGGCGTAACCTCCACATTGATACCGTGACGTGCGAAGAACATGCCGATGTCGAGCCCCGGAATGGGGCCCAGATCGTCGGGGTGATTGCCGCGCCCGACATGCATGACATGCACGGTTTTGGCGGCCGTCAGCAACGGCATCGCATCGGCGGCAGCCCGTGCGGCTTCTCGTCCGCCGTCCCAGGCAAGCAAAACGTTGTTGAACGCCTGAGGTAGTTTCCCGGCGTACGGAAGAATCAGTACAGGCCGGCCGCCGCCCAGCACGGTCGATTCGACAAACCCCACGGCAGGCGACGTCTCGGCGTCGTTCCGATCCTGTTGGCCAACAATGACCAGATCCGCATAGCGCGCGTGGGTCCGCATCTCACTGCTCTCGTCGTACAACGGGGTCAGCCACTCATGGCTCACTGCCTGGCGCCGACAAATGTCTCTAAACATCTGTTCTGCCCGGGCAAGGCGCTCGGTGTCGCTCTCGGGCGCCGGGGGCGGAGGCAGCCCTGCCCCGGCACTACGCGTGACGTCGGGAAACCCGGGGGGATGGAACGGTAAATAAATACCCGTAAGATGAGCGGGTAGTCGTCGCGCGAAGTCCACTGCAAACTCGAGCCGTGCGTGGCATTGCCGGCTATTGTCAACGTGTACGAGCAAAGTCCGGTAAGTCATGTCGGCTCTCCTGAGAAACGATCACTTTGTACTGTAGTGCTCGTTGACGGCGTGCCCGTTGATACGGATCAAGCTCTTGTTCGGGCGCTACCAACAGGGATGGCCGGCGCTGACCGGCGTTGGTGCCGGGGCGTGCCTGTGGGATTGCCTCGTATGGGAAATCGGCGCGAGCGGTGATACAACGACATGATGGACGACGCACAGCCCCTGTATCGGATGACCTATGGCCAAAACGACTCTCCCCGGCGTACTCCGATCTCTCTCGAAGCAAACCGATGGCGCCATTTTCGCGGTGCTGTTCGCGGTTATCGTCGCTCTCGCTGCGATCAACTGGCTGGCCGTGCGCACAACGGTTCAGGACAATGTCGACGCCCGGTTCGACTTGCGAACCAGTGCGGCAACAGACAAGCTGGCGATCGCCATGGCGGCGTATCGCGACGCTGTTCATATCGCGTCGGATCGCCTCGCCGCGACATCCCCGATGGACGCGCCGACATGGAGCTCGTACGTCAGAAGCATGAGGCTGGCTGAGCGTTTGCCCGGACTCGCAACGTTCGGCGGATGTGAGCGTGAGGGCAACACGATCAAGCGACAGGTTGCCTACTCGGTGGGCGAGGAAGTCGCCCTCGGGCCGGATGGCGCGATAACGTTGCCCACGCAGGCCACGCAGGCCACGCAGGCCACCAGCTCCCAGACGTCGGATCGCGTGTTCACGCGCGCGGATTCGGCGACCGGACGTTCCTATCTGATTTTCCTGGCCGACACTCGTCAGCCGGCGATATGCGCTTATGCGATAGCCGACGTGGACCGATTCGTTCACGACGCCGTCGGGCCGTTGATCCATGACCTCACGTTGACCATTTCCCTGATGGACGACGCCGGGCAGCCAACCCCAATCTTCGACAGTCTTTCTCCCAGAGCGCCGGCCGAGCCGCGACCACCGGCCGAATACCGGGTGCAGACTAGCGTGCCGTATGCGAACAAACCCGCGCTATCGCTCACGTTTACCGCGTCGCACGAATTTGCGGCGTTACGCGGCGCGGGCGTCGCAGACTGGGTACTCGCCTTCAGCGTTCTCATGTGTGCGGGAACGTTGCTGGCATGGGCGCTAACCATCAACGTTCGCCGCCGCGCGCGGGCGCTTCGCGAGCAAGAGGCACTTGATAAGCGCCGCTCGGAGAGCCGGCTATTCAGTGTGATCGAGTCAGTGCGCGAGGCGATCATCACCATCGATGAACATCAGCGCATTCAGATATTCAACCCCACGGCCGAGAGTATCTTTCGATGCAGTGCCATGGAGGTGATTGGGGAGCCGCTTTCGCGGTTCATTCCGGAGAGATTTCGCGACGCCCACTACCACCACATCGCCCGCTTCGGCCAGACTGGCGTTTCCGAGCGATTGATGGGCCGTGGCAGGCCACTATGGGGATTACGCGCCGATGGCGAAGAGTTTCCGATGGAGGCATCCATCTCTCAGAGTACCGACGCCGCAGGCAAGTTTTACACCGTCATATTGCGTGACGTGACGGAGCAACGACAGATCGCAAACGCCCTCCAAACCTCCCGAAACGAGCTTGAAAAACTGACGGCCCGTCTTCAGGACGTTCGGGAGGACGAGAAACTGAGGATCGCAAGAGAGCTGCACGACGATCTCGGGCAACGGCTGACCGCGCTGAAGATGGACGCTGTCATGCTCAAAATGAGCTTGGGGGAACACTCGTCCGCGAGCGCGGACATCAACAGAATCGAACAATCGATCGACGGCATGATTACGGCGGTTCGTCAGATGGCGGCAGACCTTCGCCCGACGATGCTCGACGATCTGGGGCTCGGGCCCGCCATCGAATGGTTCGCGCAGGACTTTGCACGCCGTTACGGTGTGGCAGTCGATGTCGCGGGGGCTCGCCGTCTGCCGTCCATCCCGCCAGCGCTGTCCACGGCATTGTTCCGAATTGTTCAGGAAGCCCTGAACAACGTGGCCAAACATGCGAGAGCAACGGCGGTCACGATCGAGATGTCTTGCGATCGGGACATCCGGTTGCGCATTTCCGATAACGGCCGGGGGCTACCGCCGACACGGCCGAAGCCCGACTCGCTTGGCCTTATCAGTATGCGAGAACGGGCCCGCCTGCTCGGTGGCACGCTGGACGTTCGAAGCCCTGCCGACGGCGGAACCGTCGTGACCACAGTGATTCCGTTGCCGGCATCGGCCCCCACTGAGGCATCGCCCGGATAGCCGGTGGCTACGACTTCCTTATCCGGAGAACTGCGGCGCCCGAGAACGCGCCCCGGCGCAGGTCATCGAGGGCCACATTGGCTTGTTCGAGGGGATAGGTCGTGGTCGCCACATGCAGCGGAATTTGCGCGGCCAGCGACAGAAACGCCAGCCCGTCGTCCCTGGTGAGGTTGGCGACCGACCGGACTTGGCGCTCGCCCCAGAGCAACCGGTAGGGAAATGAGGGAATGTCGCTCATATGAATGCCTGCACACACCACAACGCCGCCGCGATCGAGCGCGGCGAGCGTTTGCGGAACCAAATCGCCGACCGGGGCAAAAATGATCGCCGCATCGAGGGGTTGCGGTGCGGGAGCATCGCTCGGACCGGCCCAGATGGCGCCGTGAGACAACGCGAACTGCATGCCCGCTTCGTCGCCTGGCCGGGTGAAGGCATAGACGTCGCGCTTTTGGGCCTGGGCGATCTGGGCGATAAGATGTGCGGCCGCGCCGAAGCCATAGATCCCGAGCCGGCGCGCATCGCCCGCCATGCTCAGCGAACGATATCCAATCAGCCCGGCGCACAACAGCGGGGCCGCCGTCGCATCGTCGTATTGCTCGGGTAGCCGGAATGTGAAGCGGGCCTGCGCGACCACATATTCCGCATAGCCTCCGTTGAGCGTATAGCCGGTAAACCGTGCGTCTGCGCACAAATTCTCGCGGTGACTCCGGCAGAACCGGCAACACCCGCAAGTGGCGCCGAGCCACGGCACCCCGACGCGGTCCCCGAGCGCCAATTCGCGAACATTTTCCCCAAGCGCCGCGACCGTCCCGACAATCTCGTGTCCCGGGATGATGCCCTCGGGAACGTCGGGAAGTTCGCCATCCACGACATGCAGGTCGGTACGGCAAACGCCGCATACGTTCACCCGGATGAGCACTTGCGTCGGCCCCGGGCTCGGCACGGGAATGTCCACGAGCCTGAGTCTGGCTTCTGCGCGTGAAAGCTGCATTGCCCGCATGACTGCCTCCGCTGCAACGGTGGTGTTTATCAGGCCGCGCTCACCAAATCGCTCAGGCGCTTGGTATCGATCAGGGTGATCTCACGTTGTTTGACACGCAGCGTGTTCTGCGCCTGCATGCGAGAGAGCATCCGGCTGACAGTTTCCAACTGCAATCCCAGAAAACTGCCGATCTCTTCGCGCGTCAACCGTAGCAGAAAGGCGTTCGGCGAGTATCCGCGTGCCGCCAAACGTGCCGACACATCCAGGAGGAAGCCGGCCAACCTGGCTTCACCGCGGGCGACGCCCAATCGCATCAACTGGTTCTGCTCCCGCACGATGCCCGCGGCGATCAGGCGATGCAACTGGTGCAATACGACAGGGAATTGCGCGGCGACACTTTCGAGCTCCGAGAATCTGATCGCGCACACCTGACTGTCCTCAAGCGCGACCGCTTCCGAAACGTACTTGCCGTTTGCGATCGCACCCAGCCCTAGAATCTCGCCGCCCAGCAGGTATCCGGTGACTTGCTCCTTACCGTCCGGGTGCGTAATGACTGTTTTGAAAGAGCCTGCACGCACGGCGTATATATGCTCGAGCGAATCGCCGGGACGAAACAGCACTTCGCCCCGGCGAATGGTCCGCCGCACCCGGGTCACGCAATCCAGACGCCGCGCCGATTCGTCGGACAGGCCCTCGGCCAGACAGAATTGCCGCAGCAGGCAGGTGCTGCATCTGGGGATACCGCCCGAAGGCTCATCGAACGCCCGGTGCACGCGGATAGTCTGTGCGTCCGAGGGCGGACCGGCCTGATACTCGCGAAGTGGGATGTACATGATGACCTCCGGCGGGTCGACGTCAGTTCTGGACGTTTCCAGTATTGAAGACGAGCGCCGGAAAGAAAATCAGTGGCTGTCGCGATGTTTTGTCAGCAGATATTGCGACGTGTAGGCTTCGGCCTACAAACGCCGGACTAAAGGCTATCGCGCAACAAGTCGTGCCGGATCGCGTAATGCACCAGTTCGGTTTGTGTTTTGAGCTGGAGTTTCTGAAGAACGCGCGCCTTGTAGGTGCTCACGGTCTTGACGCTCACGCACAAGGCGCTCGCAATATCGCTCAGCGTCAAACCTCGGGCGAGCATCAGGAACACGTCGAATTCACGGTCCGAGAGCCGCCGAAAACTCGGGCCGTCGATGGCGGCGGTTGTGAGGTCTTTCGCAATCCTCTCCGCCATGGCTGAACTCAAGTACACGCCCCCGCTATTGACCTTTTTGACAGCGCTCACCAGTTCCGCCGGCGCACTTTCCTTGGTCAGGTAACCGGACGCGCCGGCTTTGAGTGCCCGCACGGCATATTGTTCTTCGCCGTGCATGGTCAGCACGAGAATCGCTACGCGAGGAAATAGGGCTTTGATGTGGGCAATGAGGTCGACACCGCTGCGTCCCGGCATCGACATGTCGAGCAGCAGTACGTCGCAGGGCGCGGTCTGTAAAAGCGCGATAGCTTCGGCGCCGTTTGAGGCCTCCCCTACGATTTCGAGATCGTCGCTGCCGGCGAGAATGCGCTGCAATCCGGCCCGAATCAGCATGTGATCGTCCGCAACAATGATGCGAGTCATGCGCCCGCCTTTGTGTCGTAACGTGATTCCGAGGTTTTGCCTTCGCAATATGTGCGGTTGCCCTAAGTCGCACAACCACGTTGACGATTTTACACGCGCGGGCACACGAACCTCCACAATCTTGCCTTCCCCAAGCCCCTCATTACTCGCCTGCCCCATTTTCGCCCGGTATGAGAATCACGGGGCGCGTTGCCTGTCTGACGCAATTTTCCGCCACGCTTCCCAATGCGAGACGTCTCACGCCGCGACGGCCGTGGGTACCGATCACGATAACGTCGGCCTGCCATTCTTCGGCAGCCAGATTGATCTGATGCGGAACATCACCGCCCAGCGGCAGAAGCTCCCGAATTTCCACGTCGCCTTCGACACCGGCTCCCTTTAGGCGCTCACTGGCCGTTTTGCGAAGGCTCTCCCCTTGCATGCGCATCGCTTCAATGAAGGGAAATGGGTCGGCATCGGCCACATAGGCGACGGGAATATCGACGACGAAAAGGACATGGAGCCGGGCTTTGCGGGCGGTGGCAAGTGCCAACGCGTAGTCGAAGGCCTTATCTGCCGTTGGGCTCCCGTCAATGGCTACCAAAATGCGCTGGATCATGATTTCACCCCTTCATACTCGTCGCAGCTGTAGCGGAGACATTCGTCGGTGCACTCGATTGGCAAGTCACCAGCATGACCGGGCGGTGCGCTTGCCGGAGCACTTGTTCGGCCACGCTGCCGATCATCAGGCGACGGATACCCCTGCGCCCGTGCGTACCGAGAATCAGGAGGTCGGCTTGCCACCGCTCGGCCTCGCGGACGATGGCGTCGGCAATCGTTCCTCCCCAGGCGCGTATATCGATCGAGCGCGTGTCAGCCTGAAGGCCCTCGTCTTGAAGCTTCCTGTAGGCATCCGTCAGCGTGAGCTGAGTCTCGGCAATCATTCCCTCCCTGACGGCATCGAGGTCGATATGCGACGCAAACGCGGCCTGATAGTGGGAGAACGGGTCATCGACAACGCCAATTGCCCGGACAACGTCGTCGGGCATCGCGAAGCGGATGGCTTCACTTAGGGCATGCCATGAGGTTTCACTGCCGTCCATGGCGAGAAGGATTCGATTTGGCATTTTGTTGGCCTCGACGGGAACTGGTTAATCAGGCGACGACATGCCGGTTGCACGGGGTCGCCTGACTTGACGTTCAACCGTGTGTTGTCGCTGTGACTGAACGGTAGACGCAGCGCGGCCGGGCGTGGGGGAACTCGAGCGAGCTGTTTGACACACATCAACGTCCATGGCGCCAACGGCCCGCAATGCCGGGTGCGATGGCTATGCTGACAATACCGGGGGCGATGTCTGCGCCCGAAGCAAGCCGCGTCTTGCGCCGGGTTAGCCCTATCGGGGAGCCGCACCATGAAGATTGAGTTTCCACACATCTCGCTCGCCTACAACGGCGACGACATGACGGTCGAGTTCGCGGCAGACTGCGATCACAAGCGAATTGTCTGCGCTATCTCTGCCGAGGCGCTGGAAGATCATTTCGGCGCGAAATCGTGTAACCCGGAAGATCTGATGGCGGCATTCCGAACGAATCGCGCTGCCATCGAGAAGATGACCGAGCGGTATCTGGCACTTTGCCAGGGGGCGCCGATTCTCCTGCGTAGCGGGCATTTCCGTTGGGGAATGGAGTGTTCACCATGCAGAACAACGCCCGGTGGACGATGACGAGGCCCCGCACGTCGGCACCGCCGGTAAAGGCGCGCTTAGCCTGAATCAGCCGGAAACATGAGGGGCAGCTGCCCTGCGTGCCGGACGATACACCCGCACACAATTTTGTCCCTCCGCTTTGGCATCGTAGAGCGCTTCGTCGGCCATGCGAATCAGCTTGTCCGGCTGACATCTCCCCTGACCGATGGCCACACCAATGCTCACCGTCACCACCCCTGTCCGATTGCCGGCGTGAGGCGTGCCGACACGCTCGATGGCCGCACGCACCTTGTGCGCTACGGTCAGCGCCTGTGCTTCGTTCGTGCCCTCGAGAATGGCGACAAACTCCTCGCCGCCGAACCTCGCGAAATGGTCGGTCGATCGATTCAGGACCGCGCGAGCCGCCGCTGTCGAGCGCACCAGAACGGCGTCTCCCGCCTGATGGCCGTAGGTATCGTTGTATGCCTTGAACTTGTCGAAATCCAGAAACAGCAGCGCCAACGGTGCGCCAGTCCGCATTGCTACGGCACACGCCTTTTGCAAGCAACGATCGAAAGTGCGGCGATTATCCAATCCGGTCAACGGGTCGATATGCGCCTCCCGCCGCAGTTCGATGATTGAATTTCGTCTCAGACGAAGTTCTCGCGAAAAAAGAAACGTCGCGGGCAGAACGACCAGACTAAAGACCAGCATAAGCACGAGGATCGACACCGCTCGTTGCTCCCAGTCACTCAATATGTCGTGCTCCGAGGGCGCCACGTCGATGATGATGGGAAGATGGTCAACGCGCCCGAACGTGTGCAGTCGCTTGATACCGTCGATACTCGCCGCCCCCCAGACGGAACCCGAGGGAACGCTCGAGAGCACTTTGAAGACACTCCCTGCGCTAAGGTTCTGGCCCACCAGTGTGCGGCTGAACGGAACGCGGGTCAGCAGCGAGCCGTCGGTCATCATGATGGCCGCTGTCCCCGAATGTCTGAGATCGATGCCGTCAAGCAGGGAGCGAAAATAGTCGACATTGATCGTGCCGATCACCACGCCGCCGAATGCGCCGTCGGGCGCGCTGATCTTCCGGCTAATGGTAATGTCCGTCGCCGCATTGGCACGCCTGGAGGCATGCGGCGGACTGATCCAGAGTTCGAGCGACGGGTTTGCCTTGTGCTTCAGGTATGCGGCTCTGTCGGAGAAATCGGCGGTGGGAGTTGCCCCCATATGCGCCGAGTCAGCCAAAACGCGCCCGTTCGCATCGAGAAGCACAATGCTGCCGAAATATTGAGCCGTCGCAGAATTGTCGAACAGTATCCGATCGCGAAGCCGGGGCGGCAGCGACATGGTGTCGGCATCCTTTGCCCCTTGGATGACGGCTTGCAACGACAGATCGTAGGAGGTGATCGTTCGCACAACATCTCGCTCGATCACCAGCAGCAAATTGCGCGAGCTTTGCGTGGCCAGTTGAACGGCGTCGGCGTATGACTGCCAGGCTACCCAGCCGCAGAGTGCGACCACGCCCGCCCATAAAGCCATTCCGCTCAAGACGACACCGCCGGGCGTCAACATCCGCGAGATCAGCGCCAACAGTCGCCGCTTGTATTTACTGTACATCAGCAGGCGAATACCATTTTCGTCTTGGAATCATTTGCCGTGTCGGCATAAGGAGGCTGTTGCGGCCGACGGATGCGCAATTATGGCGGTTGCCTGCGGCAAAGACGGTAAGACCGAGTGCCGCGCTCAACTTTTCGGAGTCGCAGGCCCCTCGGTAGCACGATAGGGATATCCGTTGCCCGCCCCCGATGCCGGGGCGCCAGCATCAAACAAAAAGGGTTACGCGAAACGCGCAACCCTTTTCACTGGGTGCTATCCACCCGGGCGGCCCTGGCCTTGGCTTAGCGTGCCAGATGGTCGAGATAATACTGAGCGGCGCGTGTAACGTGGCGCTCGGCGAGAAGGGCCGCAAACGCGGCATCGCCGGACTGGACTGCGCGCAGAATCGCGGCGTGCTCTTCCCAGGTAATGCGCACTTCTTCATCGTTGGTGTTGACGAAGAGCATACGCGAGCGGTCGCGCAACGAGCGCATCAGCTCGGCGAGCATCGCATTGGCGCCAGCGGTATAGAGCAGATCGTGAAAGCGCGCATTTAGCTCCAGCAGGCCGGCAGTCTCCCCGGCGGCAACCTTGGCGTTGCCTTCCTGAAGCACTTTCTCAATGCGCTTGACCAGCTCCGGGCTGCACCGCTCGGCGGCCAGACGAGCGTTGAGCCCCTCGAGCGTTGCCCGGATCTGGATCAATTCGCGTGCCGACGCCGGGTCGACCGATGCGACCACCGCGCCGTGACGCGGCCGCACTTCGACCAGCCCTTCGACGGCCAGCGCACGTAGTGCCTCCCGCACGGGCACGCGCGATACATCGAGTTCGTCGGCAATCCGGCCCTCGACAAGGCGGTCGCCCGGCTTGTACTGACCCGACGTAATCGACTCGCGCAAGCGAGCAATCACCAGATCCGAAAGCTGCTGGTGCATGATCGGCTCGCGCCCATTTGCCCCCGTCGCTACCCGCCCCATATTTCCAATCTCCCCAAACCCTGGCTGGCGCCGATCGACGCGTCACACGTCGAATCACGGCATTTCACTCATGAGCGCATTCTATCAGTGCACGGCATTTTGTAGACTGTACACGATGCCTAAGATGCCACCTCTTGCGCAACATCAATGTTGCCGTCGGCGTCAGGCCCCTCACGGGTGACGCGGCACCGACGCCATAAACGCCAGGATTTCCCGTCCCAGCCATTCCTCGCCCGAGTTGAAGTGTGCAACGATGGAAGTATGGTTATGCCCGCGCATCTGGACGAAACGCGGCGCAATGCCCCGTTCGCGCAGCAGCCCCAGGAAAAACGCCGCCCCGTAATCGTCGAGAAACCGATTTTCGTATTCGGCGATGGCGATCATCGTCGGCACCCGGCTGCGCGCAGCGTGGGTAAGCGGGGAGCGCTCACGGTAGCGCGCCTCGTCCGGGCCGAAATAGGCGCGCACCGGACCGGCGTTCGGGTTGCGCGCATCCACGTCTGCGAACAGGCGCGCACTGATTAGCACGAGGCCGGCCACGCCACCGCAAGGCGTGTCTCGCGTTTGTGCCAATGCCGGGTCGAACAGATAGCTCGCCGCGTGGGTTCCACCCGCTGAATGCCCTATCAGGAAGATGCGGGACGGATCGATTTGCCACTGCGCCGCATGGGCGTGTACCCAGGCGACGGCTTGGGCAACGTCCTGTGCACCGCCCGGCCACGGCGCCGTGTCGGCAAGCCGGTATTCCACGTTGATCGCGACAAATCCCTGCCGCGCAAACCAATGGCAAACGTTGTCGTAGACCTCGCCATTCACGCTCTTGTTGCCGCGCACGAATGCCCCGCCATGCACGAACAGGACCGCCTGCCGCAACTCGCCGGTCACGCCCGCATGACTTGCCATGGCCGGTGAGAAGATGTCGAGCACCTGCCGCGCGTGCGCGCCGTAGGCCAGATCGCGCTCGACATGAGGGCTCTTCCGGGCAGCCGCCAGAAGCGGTGTGTAGCAGTCGATGACGGCTTTTCGGTGGGCGATGATGTCATCGTTCCATCTTGGTCCGAGGTCGAGCATCGCGCGTCGATCCTCGGGCGAAAGCGCCCCGAACGGCGCCATTGCAGCGTTGGCATCGCTCACCATGACACACTCACATCGCCATGGACGAAGGTTTGGCAGGCCATCCGATAACCGTTCGCCAGATCTTCCGGGCTCAGGTGACGGCGCTCCTTCTGCTTGATCTCGTCGGTATGCTCTCGGCCGGATTCCACTTTGCAACGGCAAGTGCCGCACAGCCCCCCGCCGCACTTGAACGGAATTCCGCCCTTCTCTCGCAACGAGACGCGCAGCAGATTGCTGTTGGGCGCGGCCTCGACCGTTTTGGCGCCGTTGCTAAGGAATGTGATCTGGACCGTGGCCGTTGCCTTCGGCTCCGTATCACGACGGCTAAGGCGCGCTTGGGCGTGATCGTGCCCGACCAACATGGCGAGCGAAGCGATCGCCTCCGGCACGCTCTCGAATTTCTCGTAAAACTTGGTCGGCACGAGATTCGCGGCGTGCGGGGCCGCCTCTTCGACGATTCTCACCTTCGCGTGACCGTCTAGCTTCGCGACGACAAACGCCGCAACATGACGCTTGCCGTAGTAATAGTCATGGATTTCGACGGGCGTGATGCCAAGCGTCGGCTCGCTGCGATACTCGCCCGGCCGGCTCGTGAGTACGATGTACATAGACTGTCCTTGTTGCGGATTCCTGTCTTGCGTTGGTGCTTAGCGCCCGGGCGTCAGGTCGTCGCCCTGCTCCAGTTCAATGTCATGTTCGATCCACAACTGGCAGACCAACCGGTAACCAGCGTCGAGCCGCTCCCCCAGTTGCTTCTTCTCTTTCCAATTGGGCGGTGGCAGGTGCTCCTGCCCGGCCAGTACCCGGCATGCGCAATGCGCGCATTTGCCCATGCCGCATTCGTAACGCAAATGCGGGAACGGGAACTGCTTGATACCTGCGCGAACGACCAGATTGGTACTGGCCTTCACTTCGTCACGGTACGTTTGCCCGTCTTTGCGAAATACGACAGTCGGCATGCTTCCTCCTATTGCGTGTTACGTGTTGCGTGATGCCTTGCGCCAGATCACTGCACTGACATGCCGGCGGGAAATAACGTGCCAAACGCCAAATGCGTGGGCATTTTTGAATACTGTATACCTTTCGATCGGAGGGTATTCCACGTTCCCCGCCCCTGCCCCTGCCCGCTTCATGCGGCCGCTTGCACCGGCGCCGAATGCTGAAACGTGAAACTGTCGACGTACAGATAGCGCACGCTCGCGCCACTCGCGACGAAGGCGCGTTTGGCGTCGGCAATCATCACCGGCGAGCCGCACAGGTACAGCGCGTGCTCCGACAGATCGGGATGATCCGCCACCACGGCATCCTGCACGTAACCCCGCGCGCCCTGCCACGTAGCGTCGGGGCGGGAAAGCACCGGCACATAGCGGAAATCCTCATGCTGCTGCGCGAGTTGCATCAATTCGTCATGCAGATAGAGGGCGTCGGCGTTGCGGCCGCCCCAGTACAAATCGATCGGAGGCGTATCGCCGCCCGCGAGCATCTCGACGAGCATGCTGCGCAGCGGCGCAATCCCGGTGCCCGTGGCGACCATCACGATTGGCCGATAATCGTCTTCGTGATAGCCGAAGCCACCCATGGGCGCTTCAATGTCGAGCCTGTCGCCGGCGCGAAGCGCGCTCAGGCGTGTCTGCGTGAAATAACCGCCGTCGATTCGACGAATGTGAAGCTCCAGTTGGCGAGGATCGTCAGACGGTTCGGGGCGCGACGCGATCGAGAAACTGCGTGGGCCTGCCTCTCCCAGGAGCACGTTGACATACTGCCCGGGACGGAACACCCACGGCTCGTCGTCGTCGACAGCAAGAACGAGCCGGGTGACCTCGGGGCTTAGCGCGGCCGTGCTCACGACTTCGGCCTTTCGGTGTCGCGCCGGGGCGGGGGCGGCCAATGGACGCTCGGTACTGATGGCGAGGTCCGAGACCGCGCGCGCCTGACATAACAGTGCATAGCCTTCGTTCGCCTCGTCCTGCGACAGTGCGTCGGGCGGCGCCTCATATTGCACTCGCCCCTGCTGAAGCTTCACGCGGCAAGTGCCGCAGCCGCCGAACTCGCAGGCAGACGGCAGCACCACACCGGCCCGCCGCGCGGCCTCCAGTACCGTTTCGTCAGCGGCGGCCTCGAAGCTGCGCTGCGCTTCTATCCATGTGATCCGATAGCTCACAAGTGACCTCTCGTCAGGTTCAGAGCTTGATGTCGGCCTGGACCAGCACTTCGCGGCCGCTCTCGCGCAACAAGGCTTGCAGGGCCGCAAGACCCGCGAGACCGGCCTGGGTGTCCTGTTCGCCATTGCCGCCGGATAGCCCGATACCGCCCACGACCTGATTGTCGACCACGATGGGGAAGCCGCCGACGAAGGCTGCAAAGCGTCCTTCAAAGCTCCACTGAATGCCGAATGCCTCGTTGCCCGGCAGTGCGGGACCATTGGGTGGCGTGGTGAACAGGTGAGTCGAGCGTTTGTGTCCTGCTGCCGTGAAGGCTTTGTTCCACGCAATCTGCGGCCCGGTGACGCGCCCGCCGTCCATACGCTCCATGGCGAGCGGGAACCCGCCCTCGTCGACTACGCAGATCGATTCGAGGACACCGATCTCCTGCGAGCGGGCAACGGCTGCCGCGATCATGTGCCGGGCTTCGGCAAGTTCAAGTTTGAGGAATGGCTTCATGGCTGATGAGAGTCGTGAAAAACAGGCGTCAGACGCCGCGATAGACGGTCTTCGTCTGCAAATAGAACTCGAGTCCATCGCGTCCGGACTCGCGGAAGGTGGCCGTGCTCGATTGCTTGAGACCGCCGAACGGGGCGTTGACCAGATTGCCGGTGGTCGTGCGATTGATCTTGACCGTGCCGGCCTCGATGTCGTTGGCGAAGCGGTGCATCAGTCGCGCGTCCTGCGTGACGAGCGAGGCCGCGAGGCCGTAGTCGCTGTCGTTCGCAACGGCGATTGCGTCGTCGTAATCGTCGACATCGATCACCGCGATCACCGGTCCGAAGATCTCCTCTCGCGCGATACGGGCGTCGCGCGGCACATCGGCAAACACGGCCGGCGTGACGAAATAGCCATGGGCGTAAGCGTCATGCGTGAGCTGCTGGCCGCCGCAGACCCACGTGGCTTCTCGCTTGCCAATCTCGATGTACTCGAGCACGGTGCGTAGTTGCCCTGCGGTGGCGAGCGGGCCGAGGTCCATGCCGGGCACCAGGCCGTTGCCAATCTTGAGCGCGGTGGCCTTTGCAGCAAGGCGTTCGACAAAGGCCGCGCGAATCTCGCGTGCGACGAGCACCCGGCTGGTGCCGGTGCACGCTTGCCCGGTGAGCGAAAATCCCCCTTTGACGGTGAGATCGACCGCGCGGTCGATATCTTTCGCGTCGAGCACGATCAGCGGGTTTTTACCGCCGAGTTCCATTTGCGTGCGCGTCGACAACGACGCCGACCGATGGATTTGCTCACCGGCAGTCGTCGACCCGGTAAATGAGATCGCCCGCACTTCGCGCGCGCCAGTCAACGTGGGACCGACCGCCGAAGCGCTTCCCGTCACGAAGTTCAGCACGCCCCGAGGAATGCCGGCCTGCACAAACGCTTCGGTCAGGCGCAGCCCGCTCAAAGGCGCGTCCGAGGCGGGTTTGAACACCACGGTATTGCCACAGATCAGTGCGGGAGCAATCTTGCGGGCGGGAATCGAGACAGGGAAATTCCACGGCGAAATGACAGTCACCACGCCCAGCGGTTCACGCACGGTGTATACCGTCATGTCGCCGTCGTCGTTCGGGAAGGTTTCGCCACCGTACGACTGGGCTTCCACCGCGTAATAGCGAAGTGTCTGTGCGGCACGCATGAACTCGTCCGTTGCGAGGGCCACTTGCTTGCCCTCCTCTCGCGTGAGTTCTTCGCCGAATCGCGCAGCGTGGCTTTCCAGGTAGGCGGCGGCGCCCAGCAGAATCTTCGCGCGAGCGCTTGTCGAGAGACGCTTCCAGGCGGTAAAGGCCGTTGCGGCTGCGCGCACGGCAGCTTGTGCGTCAGCCTCGCCCGAAGCCTGGAAATGGCCGATTACGTCGCGCGTATCGGCCGGATTACGGTTGTCGAAAGTCGCGCCCGATCGGCTCGGGCACCACTCGCCGTCGATGTAATTCAGAAACGTGGGAACGGTTGTCATGAGTGCGGCAGTCCTGCAAAGCGACGTTAAGCGACGAGAAGCCTGTCGAGGAAGGCGTGGAGGAGGCCCGCGCCCCGCGTGCGCCCTCCCCCCGGATGGCGCAACGTGGAGCACGGGACTGCCGGGCGTTGCTCAGGCCGCCAGTCCCAACTCGGGCAGCGGAACTTCCTTCTCGACGTAGTCGTAATACAGCGCCGTTGTGTAAAGCAGGCGCATTTGCGCCCCGATCTCGCAGATCTTCAGGCAGCGTTGCTGCAATTCGGGCGTATTCGCGTTCTCCAGCACGATCTGGTAGCCGCGCTCGCCGTGAATCTCGTCCGACACGATATGCAGATCGAAGAATTCGACTTCCTCGTCGGTGAACTTGTAGGTGTCGCGCAGCGTGGGGGTCTGCTTCCGGTAGATCGACGGCACTTGCGACTCCAGACCGACAACCAGTCCCGCAACGGCGACAACCGGGTCTTCGCGCATCGCGACGGCATAGCACCAGCTTTGCAGGCCGCGCGTCGTCGGCGACATGTTCTCCGGGTTGACCACACGCTCGCGGGTCGTGCCGCACGCTTCGGCAAAGCGAATCAGCAGATCGGTGTGACGGTCTCCCCCGATTTCCTCCTCATACATGTTCGCGAGCAAAAAGTCTTTTGCCTCGGTCATGTGGTCCGGCGTCCGGGCGTACAGATAACCGAGGTAATCGGCGAACGGCCCCACGTAGTGGTAGTGATTCTCTGCCCAGCGGGCAAGGTGTTCGCGCGTGAGCTTGCCGCTTGCCCACGCAATGCTGAACGGCGCCTTGTTCGCGCTTTTGCCCTTGATCGCCTCTTCGAGTGCCGCGCGGAAGGTTTCGCGGTCCATCAGTTCTGCCATTTCTCGCTCCTTGATTCTCAGGTGGATGACCCGCCAGCGCGGATGCAGGCGCCGGCAGATCTCGAAGTTGTATTTTGGTACACTGTATACAGTTTTGGAAAAAATGCCAATAGATCAAATTTCTGTGTGTGAGGACTCCGGTGTTACGTGAGGGAATCAGTCGGCCGCGTTGCGGACCGTGTGGGGCATCGGGTGTTCGAGTGCGGAGGCCAGGCGGGCGTCGGATTTGACGGGATCGATGGCGTCAAGCGCAATGCCGTTCGTCTCGGGCAGCATCCAGGCGGCGACGATGACGAGGCCATACCCGACGGCGGCAACGATGGGAATGGCGAGCGTGAGCGTCATATGGCCACTGGCGAGCCAACCTGCCATGAACGGAAAGACGGAACCGATCACGCGGCCGGCGTTATAGGCCACACCGTAACCGGTGGCGCGAATCTCGTGTGGGTACGTCTCTGAAATGGTCGCCGCCACTCCCGCGAACGTGCCCTGCATCAGCACGCCCATGAGGAAACCAAGCACCATCATGACGGGCATGGGGGCCGGAATCAGCATGTAAGCAATGCTCATGGCGAATGCGCCGAGTGCAAACAGGATGTACGTCGGACGACGCCCCAGTCTGTCGGTACACCACGCGCCTACCGCATAGCCGACGATCGAGCCGCCAATGGTGATCGCCAGCCACAAGCCGGTACCCGTGACAGAGAGCCCGCGTTCCGTTTTGAGCCACGTGGGCATCCATGTCGCAATGGCGTAGTACGCACCGAGCATGCCGCCCGAGAGCATGCTGCACAGGAACGTGCGCGCGGCAAGACGGCCGCTGAATACGGCGCGGATCGTCTTGAGCGGACTGGTCTTGCTGCGCTCGGCTTGCGTGCGGGTGAACGCTTCCGGCTCTTCCAGATTGCGTCGCAGCCAGAACACGAGCAGTGCAGGCGCGACACCGATGAACAGACACACCCGCCACGCCCACTCAGGCGGCAGCCAACTGAAGATCGCGCTGTAGGCCAATGCCGCCAACGCCCAGCCAAACGAGTAACTGCTGGCGGTGAAGCCAGAGAACTTGCCGCGATGCGCGGGATTCCGGATCGTCTCCATGACCAGCACCATACATAGCGACGACTCCCCGCCAAAGCCCAACCCCTGAATGATCCGCAGGATTGCCAGTTGCGTTGGCGAGTTGGCGAGACCGCAGGCGAAACAGGCCAGTGCGAACAAGGCGATGGTCCAGCGAAGAATGCGCACGCGCCCGTAGCGGTCGGCCAGCAAGCCCGCCCCGATGGCGCCCACAAGCGAAGCGATCAGCGTGTAAGTCACGATACTGCCGGCAGTCGCCTTGCTCATGCTCCAGGTGGTGAGCAGCACCGGGATGAGAAAGGAATAGATCATGAAGTCATAGACGTCGACCGTATGGCCGATGAAGGTGCCGGCAAAGGCGCGCTTCTCGTTTCTCGACAGTGATGAGAGCCAGGACATGAAGGTGTCCTCCTTAAGTTGTCGTGGGTTTTGTGGGAAGTGGGATGTGGGGAAATGCGGATACGTCAGACGGGAGGTACAAATGCGTAGCCGGCGGCTTCGAGCAATCTGGCCACGTGGATCGAGCGCAGATCGTGATACAGCGGGGCCACGATCTGAACGCCCACCGGTAGCCCATCCGGCGTGCGCCCTGCCGGGGCGACGCTTGAGGGCAAGCCGCACAGGCCGGAGTGACCGGCCCAGAAAATCTGTGTGGTCAGCGGCTGCGACCGTCCGTTCACGTTCAGCGTGCGCTGCCAGGGCGCGCCTTGCTCGTTAAGCAAGAACGCAGGTGTCGCAGCCACGGGGCACAGCAGTACGTCGACTTGCTCGAACAGGTCGCGCCAGGCCGCGGCAAAGCGCTCGCGCAACGGTTGTAACTTGAGCCAGTCGCGATGGCGCATTGCCGTGCCGACATACTGGAGCGATGCATAGCGCATGTCATTCGCAGGCACCTCGGCGGCGGCCGAGACAGCGCCCGCGAAAGCGTCATCGCCGAGATAGCCGCTGGTTGCCGCGCGAAGCATCAACGTGTAGGCGCGCAGCAATTCACCAGCGTCCAGTGACGGGCGCGCATGCCACACCACGGTTGCCCCGCGCCGTTCAAGGTCTCTCCCGAGCGCCACAATGCACTGCTCCACCTGCGCGTCGACCTCGGCGATCGGGTGATTGGGCAGAATGCCGAAACGGATCTCGCGCAGATCGCCGGCCTGGCATCGAGGAAGCTCGAAACGCACCGCGCAGGCAGCGTCCGCCGTGGGACCGGCGATAGCGAGGAGCACTCGCTCCAGATCATCGGCACTGCGGGCAAGCGGTCCGGCAACGTTGATATCGGGATACGTTGTACCGCCCGGCAGCCCGTGCCCATCGAGCGGGACCAGCCCGTGGGTGCTTTTATGCGAGAAGATGCCGCAATAGTGGGCCGGGTTGCGGACCGACGAGCCGATGTCCGAGCCCACATCGAAGAACGCCATGCCCGCACAGACTGCGGCAGCGCTGCCCCCGGAGGATCCGCCAGGGGTTCGCGAAGGGTCGTGCGGGTTGCGGGTTGTGCCGTAGACGTCGTTGTAACTTTGCCAGTCGCGCAGCCATATCGGCACGTTGGTTTTGCCGAGCAGGATCGCCCCGGCGTCTATCAATCGCTGCACTACGCTGGCATGACGCGTCGCAATATTGCCCTTGAAGGCCGGGTCGCCGACAGTCGTTGGCCAATCCTTGACATCAAACGACTCTTTGATCGTGAACGGCACGCCGTGCAGCGGCCCGCGAACCGTGCCTGCGCGCCGCTCGGCATCTCGAACTTGTGCGACGGCATACGCCTGATCGAAGTCGCTCACGACCATCGCATTCAGGTGCGGATTAGACTGCCGCCACACCGCTTCGCACGCAGCAACGAGATCCACAGACGTGGCTTCGCGCCGCTGAAGCGCGTCCTGTGCTGCCGAGATCGTGGCGTAGTGCCAGCGTCCAGCCGGCGGCGTCGATGTCGTCGCCGTAGCCGGCGTGTGCGTGCCAAGTCTGGAACTTGTCATGATGGAATATCTCTTTCAGTATTCTGTATACCATCGATGGACAAATTTTCCCTGTCAAGTCACTTGCTTATCAGGGTTTGTGCTTAAGTGTGCTGGCACGGGCCGATCCGAAAGCCTCTCTCGTACACGAATACGCAAGTTGCGCCCTCATCACTTTGACCGTGGGATCGGCTGCTAGAATCTGGCGCACTATAGGGCTCAGGGAGAGAACCGTCATGACCAATCGACGCCAATTTTTCGGCTATGGGCTGGCGGCTCTGGCAGCAGCATCTTCCTCGCGCTCCGCATGGGCCGACGACGTCGAGAAGAAGGTCTTCCTCGACTACACGCAGAAGCAACTGAACGAGGCTTACACCCAGACCGTGTGGGCGCCTAACGCGAAGCAGGTCATCGACGGCTACGCGAAGACCAGCGAGGAAGTTCGCCGCAAGCTCCCGCCCGTGACCTATGCCTACGGCGACAAGCCGTCCGAACGGCTCGATGTGTTCGCTCCGGCCGGCGCCCGCGGGTTGCCCGTCATGGTGTTTATTCACGGTGGCGCCTGGCAGCAACTGTCCAAGGAAGACAGCGCAGGCCCTGCCCCCGTGTTCGTTGCCGCAGGTGCCGTCTACATCGCCATCAACTTCGACAACATGCCGGACAACACCCTGCCCGGCATGGTCGACCAATGCCGCCGGGCACTTGTCTGGGTAGGGGCGAACGCGACCCGCTTCGGTGGCGACCCCGAGCGCATCTATGTCTCGGGCCACTCGTCCGGCGGGCATTTGACGGCGGTTATGCTCAGCACCGACTGGCGTGCCTGCGCAGCGCCCGCCCAGTTGCTCAAGGGCGGGGTCGTCATGAGCGGCATGTGCGATCTCGCTCCGGTGGTGCTTTCGGTGCGCGGAACCTACCTGAAGCTAAGTCCGGAGCAAGTGACCGAATACAGCCCGATTCGCCATCTCAACCGATTCAATTGCCCTGTGTTGGTGGCGTGGGGAACGCTGGAGAGCCCTGAGTTCAAACGCCAGAATCGTCAACTTGCCGATGCGCTTGCCGGTCGCGCAAGATTGGCCGGGGTGCTTCGGATAAAGGGGGCAAATCACTTTGAGGTCGTCAACGAACTGAACCGGGCAGACGCCAGCCTGACACGGGCTACGCTGGCGCTGATGGGGCTGACAGACTGACTCGGTGAGCAGGCTTACCAACGACAAAGGGTTACGAGACATCTCTCGTAACCCTTTGTTCATTTGGCACCTGTAGTCACGCATGCGCGTGCCACAGGCTACCCGACTGCCCACATGTGACTTACAGCGCCATATCGGGCACCTTCTTCACCACCCCCGGGTTCTGTACAGGCGCGGTGTTCGGCACGAATCCCTCCAGGCTCGGCGAGGCGATGGCCAATTGCAGCGTTTCAGCCGTGTTCGCCCATTCCGTTGCCAGAAGCTGCGGATTGTCATTGAGCTTCTTGCCGTAGCTCGGCACGATCTCGCGAATCTTCTGCTGCCAGGCCGGCGTTTTCATCTGATTCGGGAAAACACGCTCGAGCAACGACAACATGATCGCGGGCGATGTCGAGCCCCCCGGCGACGCGCCCAGCAGCGCAGAGACCGAGCGATCTTCGGAAACCACGACTTCCGTACCGAGCTTCAGAATGCCGCCCTTCTCCGGATCATTCTTGATGATCTGCACCCGTTGACCGGCTTCCCACAGGCGCCAATCTTCGTCCTTGGCTTCAGGCATGTAATGGCGCAATGCATCCATCTTCTGCGATTGCGACAGCGCCAATTGCTGCGCCAGATACTTCACGAGCGCGAATTCATGGACACCCACCTGCAACTGGGGAATGACGTTGGAGGGCGTGGTTGCCTTGGCAAGGTCAAAGTACGAACCGTTCTTGAGGAACTTGCTCGACCATGTGGCAAACGGTCCGAAGAGGATCACCTTCTTGCCATCGAGCACACGCGTGTCGAGATGGGGCACCGACATCGGGGGCGAGCCGGTATCGGCAAGGCCGTAGACCTTTGCCAGATGGCGCGAGGCAATCTCGGGCTTGTCCGTGACAAGGAACTCGCCGCCGACCGGAAAGCCGCCATATTGCTTCGCTTCCGGAATGCCCGAGAGTTGCAGCAAAGGCAAAGCGGCGCCGCCAGCACCGATAAAGACATTGCGCGCGTCGACGGTCTGGATCTTCGAGCTGTCCTTCGTATCGAACGCAGACACGCGCCAGGTACCGTCTTCATTCCGCGTGATCGAGCGAACCTCGTACCCGGTCGTAACCTTGACGCCCGAGTTGCCGCTCAGATGTTTGTAGAACTGGCGCGTGATCTCGCCCAGATTCACGTCGGTGCCAAGTGGCGAGCGGGTGGCGGTCACCACCTCTTCCGGCTTGCGACCTTCCATCATGATCGGAATCCACTCCGCGATCTTTTCCCGATCGGTCGTCATTTCCATGCCGGCGAACAACGGCGAAGCTTTCAACGCATCGACACGCTTGCGGATGAATTCCCGGTTTTCCTCGCCGAAGACGAGGTTCATGTGCGGCGTCGAATTGATGAACTCGCGCGGATTGCCCAGAACACCCTTGCGCACTTGATGCGACCAGAACTGGCGGGAGATCTGGAAATTCTCGTTGATGGCGATGGCCTGCGTGATATGGACATTGCCCTTATCGTCCATCGGGGTGTAATTCAGTTCGCAAAGCGCCGAGTGTCCGGTGCCTGCGTTATTCCACCCGTTCGAGCTTTCTTCGGCGACCTTGTCCAGACGCTCGAATACTTCGCACGTCCAATTGGGCTCCAACTCGGACAGATAGACGCCGAGCGTCGCGCTCATAATGCCGCCACCGATGAGCAGCACGTCGACCTTGCGATCCGCCTTGGCGGCGCGGTACTGGCTACCGAA
The DNA here is from genome assembly GCF_001465595.2 of Pandoraea apista. NCBI lineage: Bacteria > Pseudomonadati > Pseudomonadota > Betaproteobacteria > Burkholderiales > Burkholderiaceae > Pandoraea > Pandoraea apista. The sequence continues at coordinate 2,905,410 of NZ_CP013481.2, forward strand.
CAGGTACGAGTACCCACCCCATACGGCGGCGGCCCCGACAGCAGCCGCAATGAACTTGCGTCGGGAGAAGGGCTTGCTGCTGCCTTGAGACGCTGGCTTGTTGTCCGTTTGAGTCATGTGAATAGAAAACCCTCAAAAATGCTGTTTGGATTTCTAGACCGATCAATCTCCCGGGGCGAGCATTCTTTAAACGTGCTCGCCTGCCATATTTCAGACTAGTAAGTGTCATAGGGTCGGCGGATCGGGAACGAAGTCATGTACCCGAGCCGCGCGAGGGGCGAATTGTAGCGCAGTCCGAATGCGGCGCGCTTGGGAACCATAGGGCGGGAATGGACATAGGGATACGTTCATTTCATCGACATTGGCGAATGCCTCGAATGTTGCGCGACCGGCACCTTGCAATGCTCAACGCAACGCCTCCGCCACGAGCTTGCGAAACCAGCGGTGCGCGGCGTCGTTGTGAAAACGGGGATGCCAGAATTGCCTTACCGTGAGGTCCGGCAGTGCAATGGGCAGATCAAACGCGTCGACATGCGCCATCTTGCCGAACAGATCCGCGAGTTCGTTCGGGATCACGGCAATAAAGTCCGAATTGGCGACAAGACTCGGCACCGCGAGCAAGTACGGGACTTCCACGCCGACATTCAGGCGCGTGCCGCGCTTGCGCAACTCCTTGGCGAGCAGCTCGTTCGTCATCGCCAGCGTTGCTGCGACCACATGGCGCGTATTCATGAACCTCTCGGCATCCATGCGGGCCGCCCCTCCTCCCTTACCTCGCTTGCTTGCCGAGGCACGCCGGATTCCCACCAACGACCGCGTGAACAGTCGCTGCTGATGCAAATGCTCACCCATCCGGTCGAGATAACCGATCGCCAGATCCAGTTCTCCATCCTGTAAGGCAGCCCCGAGTTCGGCCGCCGGCACCTGAATTGGCCGCAGCGTCGCCATCGGAGCATGTTCGGCCAGCGCCGCGAGCAGCCGTGGCAGCAGAACAATCATGCCCATATCGCTTAAGCAAACCGAGAACGTGCGCCGGGTGTCCGCCGGGTCGAATGCGCGCGCGTCGAGCACATCCTGCCGGATCAACGCCAACGCCCGGGCGACGCCGTCCGCCACGCGCTCGCCGGTCGGTGTCGGCGCCATGACCGCGCCCGCGCGCACGAACAGATCGTCGCCGAATCGAGTGCGCAGCCGGCTCAGCGCATGGCTCACTGCCGGTTGCGTGAGTCCCAGACGCTGTGCAGCCCGTGACACGCTGCGTTCTGCCATCAACGCTTCTACGACATAAAGAAAATTCAGATCGGGGTATTCCATTGGCGTCTCCTCAGGGCGTCTGCGCGCCGCTGTACTACAAATTTTGTATGCATTGAATTCATAATCTATATGATTTTCATTTTATAGATTTATACATCGCAGCCGCGTACCTTTGCATCAACACGTCGCGACAGACGTGAAAAAGGCAGGTATCAGGAGACGACGGTGATGGATTGCGATGTATTGATCGTGGGCGCTGGCCCGGTGGGTTTATTTCTTGCGGCGTCGCTCGCGCAAGAGGGGCTGCGTGTCGAAGTCTTCGACGCCAAGTCCGGCACCAGCAAACACCCCGCAGCAAACGCCAACAGCGCGCGCACGATGGAGCACTTCCGTCGTATCGGCGTTTCCGCACATATTCGTCAATTGGGCCTGCCTCCGGACCAGTCCCCTGACGTGGCCTACTTCACGACAATCTCGGGACACGAACTGGCTCGGCTTTCGCAGCCGGCATCGCGTGACGCCGTGGCCTACGCCAAGGCGCACAGCTTTACGTGGCCGACGCCTGAGCCGCCGCACCGCTGTTCGCAGCTCTACATCGAACCCGTGTTGCTTGACGCCGCACGTCGCCAACCGAGCTGCGACGTGCACTTCGACGCAACCGTCACGGATCTCGTGCAAGACGCGGATGGGGCCAGCGCTGTCGTCACCCTCTCGGAAACGCCGGATCGCCCGGCACAGGTGCGCCGCGTGCGGGCGCGCTACGCCGTGGGTTGCGACGGCCCACGCAGCTTTGTCCGGCGCTCGTTGGGGCTTCGCTATGGCGGCGTAGCTAGCGAGAAGCGTGCATTCATGGGCGGACAGATGGACGCCGTGTACTTCTACGCGCCCACGCTTGTCGAGGCGAGCGGCAAGGCTCCGGCATGGCAGTACTGGACCTTTGGTCCCACGCAACGAGCACTGATCGTCGCGGTGGACGGCCGGGGTCACTTCATCATGAACGTACAACGCCACGACGACGAAACGCCGTCGGACGACGTCGTGCGTTCCCGCATCGCTCAGGCGCTGGGCGCCGATATTCCGTTCGAGGTGAAGAGCACCTCGGCATGGACGGCAGGACACGCCCTGGTCGCCGAGCGGCTCGTCGTCGGGCGTGTGTTTCTCTGTGGTGACGCCGCGCACTTGTTCACACCGACGGGCGGGCTCGGGTACAACACCGGCATCGACGACGCGGCCAACCTTGCATGGAAGCTCGTCGCTCTTGTGCGGGGCAACGCAGACGAAGCGCTCGCCCAGAGTTACGACGCCGAACGCCGTCCCGCCGGAGAGCGCAATACTGCCTTCGCGCGCAATTTTGCCGACAGCATCGGCTACGTCGCCCTGCCCCCTGAAGCGTACGAGCCAGGCCCTGACGGGGACGCGGCAAGACGCGCGGTCGGCGAATACCTCGCGTTTCACGCACGGCATGAGTTCGTGATTCCCGGTGTCCATTTGGGCACTCGATATGAATCGTCGCCACTACTGATCCCGGAACCCGGCAGCCCGCCTGCCGACAACGCCAATCTCTACGTGCCGTGTGCGCGCCCCGGACATCGTGCGCCTCATGCGTGGCTTGCCGACGGCAGTTCGCTGTACGACGCGATGGGGCAGCAGTTCACCTTACTTTGCGTTGACGCACAGATCCCGGATGCGAGCGCAGTGCAAACAGCTCGCGACGTGCTCGGCGACGTGGTGGTCTTTGTGCCGACGCTTGCGGATGCTGCATCGCTCAAGCGGCTTTATGAGCACAGCTACGTACTGATTCGCCCAGACCTTCACGTGGCATGGCGCGGCGACACCCTCAACGACGCGTTCGTGATGGCGGCCCGCCGGTGTCTGGCGCTCGATACGTTCGAGGCTCGAGCCGCCGCGCCAGCCGTGAGCCCGATACCCGATCCGATCTTGAATTCATGACCTGTCGACGATAGCCCGCTTCACTTCCGTTCATTGCCATTCATATGCGGCATGCCGGCCACGCGCTTAGACAACAGACGCTGGCAGTCGCAGGCCGGCGGCCTTATCGCCGGATACCCTCAGGAGACAACGATGTACGTAGATTCCACGTCGCAAACGGCTTCAGCCGGCGATACCGTCGTGCGCCGCAAGACGCGCGAGCCCATGACGGCGCTGCAACGGCTCACGCTCTTCCTCTGCTTTCTGATCGTCGCCACCGATGGATTCGATGTGGCCAGCGTCGGCTACGTCGCACCGTTACTCAAGCATCAATGGTCGTTGAGCCCCGCCCAGTTGGGACCTGTCTTCGGCGCGGGACTGTTCGGACTGACCATCGGCAGCTTCCTCTTCGGGCCTCTCGCCGACCGAATCGGGCGCAAGCGCGTCATTATGATTTCGATGCTTCTGTTCGGTATCGGCAGCCTCGCGTGCGCGTGGTCGCCCTCGGTGGGCGTGCTGGTCTTTCTGCGGTTCCTGACCGGCGCGGGGTTGGGCGGTGCCATGCCCAATGCCATCACGCTATCCTCCGAGTACAGCCCGGCACATAACCGTGCATGGCTCGTCACGCTCATGTTCTGTGGCTTCACGCTTGGGCTTGCATGCGGCGGCTATGTGGCGGCATGGCTGATTCCGCACTTCGGCTGGCAAGGCGTCTTCGTCTTTGGCGGATTGGCGCCGCTCGTCCTGCTACCGATCGTGGCCTGGCAGTTGCCCGAGTCGCTGCGCTTCATGGCGGGTAAGCCCGCATTCGCGCAGCAGATGCAGCGCACGCGGGTTCGCCTGGGCGAGCACGGCGCGGCGTCTTTCGACGCGGAAGCCACGGCGCAACAGAAGCCGGCCGAAGTCCTGAACGGTGCAGCCAAGTCTGTCGAGCGTCCAGTCGCGACGCTCTTCAACGCCCACTACCGCACCGGCACGCTGCTGCTGTGGCTCGCGTTCTTCTGCACCCTCTGGGTGTACTACCAGATCAGCAGTTGGTTACCGACCGTACTCACCGAAAGCGGTATTGCCGTGGCCCACGCCGCCCAAGTGGGCGCGATGCTCCCCATCGGCGGCACGCTCGGTTCGTTGCTCAATGCCCGTCTGATGGACCGTTTCAACCCATTTGTCGTGCTGGCTTTCTCTTATGTCGTCGCAGCCGTCTCCATCGCCCTTGTTGGCATGTCGCTGCATTCCACCACGCTCGTTTTCGTCACGGTGTTCTTTGCCGGCTTTGGCCTGTCGGGGGCACAGACCGGTGCCAACGTGCTCGTTGCGGGGTTCTACACCACCGGGGCGCGTGCGACCGGCGTGAGCTGGGCGCTCGGCGTCGGACGTGTCGGCTCGATCATCGGTTCGATGACGGGGGGCGTGCTGCTCGCCGCTCTGTCGTCGGTTCAGGTGGCGTTCCTTGTGTTCGCAATGCCTGCCGTGATCGCCGGCATTGCCATGATCGCCAACGGCGTGCGCTATCGCCGCCAACTGGCGTCCATCTAACGACAACGCCGCGCGAGCGCCAATCCACATTCAGCCCATCCCTCTCTGGAGTCCACTATGCGTTTTGTCAGCTTTGAACTCGACGGCAAGTCCTGCCTCGGTGTGCGCGATGCCGAGCGTATCCTCGTACTTGGCGAATTTTCTCTCGAAGACCTGTTGGCCGACGGCGTCGATCTCGTCGCGTTTGCGCAAGCGAATACGTCGACGCATCACGTTGGCGCCGACGCGATCAGTTATCTGCCGCCGTTGCGTCGTCCCCCGAAGATCCTTTGCGTGGGATTGAACTATCGCGACCACTCGGCCGAGAGCCAATATGCGCAACCCAGCTACCCGACTCTCTTCACACGCGTGAACACGAGCCTCGTCGCGCACGCCGCTCCGATCGTGCGGCCTGACGTTGCCGATAGCGAAGGCGTCGACTACGAGGGCGAGCTCGCGGTGGTCATCGGTCGCGGCGGCCGCCATATTCGCCACGAAGACGCCCTGCATCACGTGGCGGGCTACTCCGTATTCAACGACGGGTCGATTCGCGAGTATCAGTTCAAGACACCTCAGTGGACCATGGGCAAGAACTTCGACGCCACGGGCGCTTTCGGCCCCGATTTGGTCACGGCCGACGAACTGCCGGCAGGCGCGCGCGGGTTGCGGCTACAGACGCGACTCAACGGTGAAGTCGTGCAGTCAGCCAGCACCGACGACATGGTTTTCGATGTCGCCACGCTCATCGAGGTCATCAGTCAGGCCATCACCCTCGAACCGGGCGACGTTATTGTCGCCGGCACGCCCTCCGGCATTGGCTGGGCACGTACGCCGAAGCTACTCATGCGCGAAGGCGATGTGTGTGAAGTGGAGATCGAGCGCGTGGGCCTGCTGCGCAACGCCATTGTCAACGAAGTGACGCTGCGCAAATCGCGCGTCTGATCGCCACTTGCCGCCGGCTCCCGCGCTCGTCGTGCGGCGCCGGCGGGCCCCTGCCCGGAGGACGCCATGAATGCCTCACCCTCGCCCGGCGCGCCGTGCGCCGTGCATTCCATCGATCACTTCGCGCTCAATGTGCCGTCGCTGGCACAGGCGCGGCACTTCTTTACGACGTTTGGCCTGGATGTGCGCGATGCGATCGCCCCCGAACAGGGGCTCGATCTTCACGCGGCGGATGGACATCGCTGGGCACGCTTGCTCCCGGCGGCGGGCAAGTCGCTCGCGTATTTGCAATTCCACTGTTTTGAGGAGGATTTCGATGCGCTGCGCGCGCAGGTCGTGCAGGCCGGCGCGACGCCGGCAGACAGGCCGCCGTCTCTGACAGAGGCGACCGGGCGGGCGCACGATGACGGCTTCTGGTTCCTTGACCCCGACGGTTGCCTGATCGGCGTGCGCGTTGGCGAGAAGACGTCACCCAACGCGAAACCGTCTTTCGTGCTGAATTCGAGCGCCAATGGTGCACGAGGCACGCATTGCCGGCACGACGTGACGCAAGTGCGACCACGGCGCCTGTCGCATGTGCTGCTCTTTACGCCCGACGTATTGCGCGCCCTTGCGTTCTATCGCGACGCGCTCGGATTGCGACTGTCGGACCGTTCGCAGGACATCATCGCCTTCACGCACGCGCCCCATGGCTGCGACCACCATCTCGTGGCTTTCGCAAAAAGTCACGCACGTGGCTGGCATCACTGCTCATGGGATGTGGCGAGTCTGGACGACGTCGGCAACGGCGCAGCACAGATGGCTGCGGCCGGCTATCGGCACGGCTGGGGCGCGGGCCGACATGTACTCGGCTCGAACTATTTTCACTACGTTCAGGATCCGTGGGGATCGTTCAGCGAGTACTCGGCCGACATCGATTACGTCGAGAAAGGCCAAACATGGCCCGCCGGCGACTTCGATCCTGAAGACTCGCTGTACCTCTGGGGGCCCGACGTCCCCGAGGACTTCATTCGCAACACCGACACCCACGATACCGCCGCCTGAGCGCGGCGGCACCACAGACCAGACACACTGGCATCGACTGAGGAGACAGCAATGAGGGTAGCAACGGTACGCCTCGCAGGCGTAGCGGCGACGGCACTCGCCGGTCTGAGCATGAGCCCGGCGTACGGGCAGACCAATATCCAGCTTTATGGCGTACTCGACACGGGTATCGAGTTCGTGACGCACGCCGGGCCGACCGGCGCGAGTCTATGGCGCGTTCCCGGCATTACGGGAACAATGCCGTCGCGCTGGGGAATTCGCGGCAACGAGGATCTCGGCGGCGGATTGCATGCGGTCTTCGCGCTCGAGAATGGCTTCAACGTGCGGGCGGGCGACGTCAATCAGGGCGGACGACTATTCGGCCGTCAGTCGTGGGTGGGGTTGCAGAACGACTGGGGCACACTGAGTTTCGGGCGCCAGTACTCCATGACTTTCTGGGCGCTCTCCGACGCCGACATTCTCGGGCCGGATATTTACGGCGGGCTCGGGTCGTTCGACGCGTACATCCCGAATGCCCGCAGCGACAACACTGTCGCGTATAAGGGGACATGGCGCAGCCTGACGTTTGGCGCGACGTGGTCGTTTGGCCGCGACAGCGCGGGCACGGGCAACTCGCCGGGACAAGGCACCTGTGCGGGCAATGGCACTGGCGCGAACGGGTCGCCGGCATGCCGCCAGTGGTCGGCCATGCTGCGCTACGACACGGCCTCGTTCGGGCTGGCGGCCGCCTACGATCAACAACGGGGGGGGCCGGGCGCGGCGGCAAACTTCTTCGACGGCGTGGCTCCGGTCGCCATTGCCGGTAGCGGCGCCACGGACTCGCGCATCCAGTTGAACGGCTATGTCAAGGGGGGCGACTGGAAGGTCGGCGGCGGATGGCTCGGACGACGTGTGAGCCCTGATGCGGCAGGACTGCCCGGTGTCAACTCGGACATGTTCTATCTGACGGCGTCATATACGTGGACACCGCAGTATGTGATCGACGGTGGCGTGTATCGCATCGTCAATGCCCAACACGACACCCGCGGCACGATCGCCGCGTTGCGGGGCACATGGCTGCTCTCCCGACGCTCGGCCGTCTACCTGCAAACCGGGTATCTGTTCAACAGCGCTCGTGCGGCCTACACCTTGAGCCAGGGCGGCGCCGGTGCTTCGCCGAATGCAGGGGTCAACCAGTTGGGCGTGATGGCCGGGGTGCGCCACACGTTCTGATGCCGGACTGGCGGGCGAAGTCAAGCGCACGCGCGCTTTCGCCCGCTCGCGCCGCACTTTGCGGTGGCGCTGACCGGTGAACACTCCGGGTTTTCCATGTAGCCGGCCAAAAAATTACTGGTTGAATCCCGCACCGCGACGGAGTAAAAGTCGATCCATCGACGTCAACCGTGAGTCGCGCCATGGATCAACCCGCCAAGCTCAACGCCGATTCGCTGGGTATCGTCGAGTCGGTCATCATGGGCATCGCCGGCACGGCGCCCGCCTACAGCGTCGAGATCACCACGTCCACCATCATCGGTACGGCCGGCACGCTATCGCCGGCGAGCATTCTGGTGTGCGGACTCATCATGTTTGGCATCGCCTACGCCTTCATCAACATGAACCGCGCTTTGGCAAGCGCCGGCACCTCATATTCGTGGGTCAGCATGGTCTTCGGGCGCTCGCTCGGCTTTTTCGCCGGCTGGGCGCTTTTGGTGCTGTGCTGCGTATTCATGGTGTCGGCCATGATTCCGGCGGCCAATGCCACCCTGCTCATCTTCAATCGTCCTCTGATGAATAACGTGCACTACGTGACGGCGATCGCGGCCGCGTGGCTCACGATCGTCAGCGCGGTGGTCGTCAAGGGGATCAAGCTCACCAGCTATATGCAGGTACTGATGACGATTGTCGAGGGCCTTATCCTGCTCGCGATCATCGTCGCGAGCTTCTTCGTCTTTCCGCATGCCGCGCAGCACCCGTTCTCCTGGGACTGGTTCTGGCCCTTTGCCTTCACGCCCAAGTTGTTTGCGAACGGTGCATTGGTCGCGATCTTCTTCTTTTACGGATGGGATGTGACGCTGAACCTCAGCGAGGAGACCCGGGACTCGAACCGCACCCCCGGACGGGCCGCCTTCTGGTCGATGGTGTTCCTGATGGTGTTTTTCCTTGTCTTCATCGTCATCACACTACTCGGTCTGTCCGACGCCGAGATCCAGCACTACAACACGAACATCATTTTCGCCATTGCGGAGAAGTTGTTTGGGCCAACATGGGGCTACGTCGCAATCATCGCGGTGTTGCTGAGCACGGTAGGAACGGTCGAAACGCAAATGCTGCAATTCACGCGAACGCTCTTTGCCAAGAGCCGCGACGGCGCCTTGCACGAACGTTATGCGCGTCTGCATCCCCGTTGGCGAACGCCGCACATTGCGATTTTCTTCATCTGGATCGCCGGCCTCGTGCTGTTATTGATGTCGTCGTATCTGCCGACCATCAACGTCATCCTGCAAGATTCGATTACCGCGATCGGCTTCCAGATCTGCTTCTACCTCGGACTGACCGGGCTCGCCTGTGGCTGGTACTACCGCAAGATACTGACGCAGGGGCCATGGCTCGCCGTGACCCACGTGCTATGGCCGGCGGCAAGCGGCGTTTTCCTCTTCTTCATCGCGCTATACAGCGTCCCGACGTTTGATTGGGTCACCAATGTCGTGGGGATGGGTGGCATCGTCATCGGTGCGATCCCGCTGCTTCTGAATCGCAGACGAATCTGGGCCGTCCGGGCGGGATAGCGCGATCGGACCGCCTCTGCCGCCAGCGCGTACCGCGTGCGCGGGGGGCGGCCCGCGGCGGGGCCCGGCCTACCCGGGCCGGAGAATCGCCCCGGCGGTGCCGATCTGACGGCACGCGTCGCCTACCTGCCTCGCGCCGAACCTTCCGGGGCTGAGGGATCGAAAGCGCGCCCGCTTGAAGACTTTGCAAGACGCGGCACCACGCCCTTGCCCGTAGCGTCAGGAGGCCAGATTCCGCGCGAAGGTGTAGAGTTCATCCGTCAGGTCTGGAAGTCATGGAGGGTGCGCAATCGCGTCACCTCGACCCACCAACTTTGGGAGCCAGCCATGCAACTCGGCATGATTGGATTGGGCCGCATGGGTAGCAATCTGGTGCGCCGGCTGATGCGTCATGGTCATCAGTGCGTTGTGCATGATATTCAGCCCGCCGCGATCGAAGCACTGCACCACGAGGGCGCGACGGGCGCGGCGTCACTCGATGAAATGCTGTCCCTTCTGCCTGCCCCCCGGATTCTCTGGCTGATGATGCCGGCGGCGGCGGTAGACACGACGCTGGCCGACCTCGTGCCCCGGCTGTCGCCCGGCGATATCGTCATCGACGGCGGTAACTCCTTTTACCGGGACGATATTCGGCGCAGCGTCGCTTTGCGCGAGAAAGGTGTCCATTTCATCGATGTGGGCACCAGCGGCGGGATCGCCGGTCTCGAACGAGGCTACTGTCTGATGGTCGGTGGCGAAGCAGACATCGCGAGGTATCTCGCACCGATCTTCGCCGCCCTCACCCCCGGGGCGCCTGCCAGGCCCGGCCGCGAGACGGGCTCAGACGTACCGGGCCCCGAGTCGGGGTATCTCTATTGCGGGCTTCATGGGGCCGGTCATTTCGTAAAGATGATCCACAACGGTATCGAATACGGAATGATGGCCGCCTACGCAGAAGGTATGAACATCCTGAAACACGCGAACATCGGGATGCGTCAACACGAGGTCAGCGCCGAAATCACGCCCTTGCCACATCCCGAGTACTACCAATACGACTTCAACCTGCCCGATATCGCCGAAGTGTGGCGGCACGGAAGCGTGATCGATTCCTGGCTGCTCGAAAAAATCGCGGGGGTATTACGGACGGACCCGGCGTTGGAGACGTTTCCCGGCCATGTCGCGGATTCGGGCGAAGGTCGTTGGACTATCGCGACAGCCATCGACGAAGGCGTGCCGGCCCCAGTGCTGCGCGCCGCACTCTATGCGCGCTTCAGCTCACGAGGTCAGGGGGTTTTTGCCGACCAATTACTGTCGGCGATGCGCTATGCCTTCGGCGGTCATGTGGATGCCGGACCACCGGCAAAATCTCGCAACGCCTGAACACCGGATTTCTACCATTTCTCAGTCGTGCTATCCGGGGCGAGAAGCGTCTCGAATCGCACGACTGTCAAGCCAGGCGTATCGTTCATAGCGCAGATGGGCCAGAGGCGCGTTGTATGGCACCCTCGATTTCCGTCTTTGTCAGGCCGTATTTCGCCATACGGGCGCGGTGATCGGCCGAGCCGAGGTATTGACGCAATTGGCGATTCACTGCGCTCAATAGCGCCAGGTTGTCCCGCCTGAAGGAAAACGCTCCGACCGGCGCGCCGCCGTGCCCCGCCGCTTCATGCGCAACGGCGTCGAGGTCCCGGTGCGTGCCCACGATTTCCCGGTTGCCCACTGCCGTAGCCGCGTAAGCATCGATTTCTCCTGCGATGAGCGCCGCCACGGCATCGGACTGTCGGCTGAACGTCACGATACGGTCGCTCGGCACGCCCGCGTTCATCGCGGTGTCGCGCTGCACGGTGCCGGCGACAAGACCCAACATCGCCTCCCCCCGGGCCGCGACGTCTTCATAGCGGGAAAGCGCTTTCGGATTGCCATGTCGAACGACAAAGCCATCCCCTAGCGCCCAAACCGGCACACTGAAGGCAACGGTCTGTGCTCGCTCGGCCGTGACGAACAATGGCACGTTCATGTCCCACCGACCGGCCTGCACGCCGGGGAGCAGTTCCTCGAACGTGGTCGGCACATATTCGATAGCCGTCGCGCCGATCGCTCGAAGCGTCTCCTCGGCCAATTCGATATCGGCACCGGTGGCGCTATGGTCCGAGCCTGTCCAGTAGAACGGAGGTTCTTCGATATAGGCGACGCTGACTTTCATGGCGATGGGTCTCCTTCAACGAGAGTCATGGGGTCAGGAACGCAGACACGCCGTCATGACCGACGACAATGCCGACAGGGCCGCGCCGAGCCGTTCGGGGGGCAGATAGCCGAAGCCGAGACGGAACACACGGCGGCTCTCGCCGAACCAGTCACCGGACGCCAACTGCAAGTCGTAGTCCGGCAGCAACGCCCAGAACCGCGAGACGGCGGTATCGTCGAACACATCGGCACGCAGTTGCACGCAACACAAGGCGCCGGCGTCGGGGCGTATCCATTCGATGCGCTCGGCCTCGGACGTGCACCATGCGCCAAGTGCCTCCAGTGCGCTGGCGAGCAAGCGCCGCCGTGGCGCCAGAACCCGCTGCCGATGATGCAACACGGCCGTGGCGAGGGTTTCATCGAGCACAGAACCGGAGATGATGGTATTCATCTTTGCCACAATGATGCGCGCCCGAAGGTCCGGGTCGGCAATGGTGAGCCACCCCGTACGCAACCCTGGGGCGCCTAGCGCTTTCGACACCGAAGCACCGGTCACAATACGGGGATCGAGGGCCGCCATGCTTTCCATCGGTCCCCGATCGCCGTAGGTCGCTTCCCGATAGGTCTCGTCCACGAAAAGCACGGCCTGAGGACAGCGCTTTTCCATGAGGGCCAGCAACGCCTCGATCTCCTGGCGGGACGTTTGTACCCCACTCGGGTTCTGTGGAGACGCAAGACTGACCAGCCGGGTCTTCGGCGACAGGGCCGCCTCCATCTGGTTCATGTCGAGGCGATACCCCGTTTCGAACCCGAGCCTCACCTCCCGGACCGTGACGCCTGCGCCCACCAGACACCCCCGGCTCGACGGAAAGCAAGGCGTGACGAGAACGGCCTCGTCCCCCGGGCGGCAAGCTTCGAATGCGAGGAGAAACAAACCGAGTGCGGCGCCCTGCGTTGTGACAACGTTATCGGCCGGGACGTTGCAGGCCTGCCCAATGGCTTCGCGCAGCGCGAGCGCGCCCGCCGATTTGCCATACCCGAGTTTCAGGTCGCGCAGGCTCTCGATATCGGCGAAGTCCAGAATCTCGCCGAACGTCAGGTCTTGCGACGTGCTTTCGGCAAGGTTGAATGTCCGATTCACCTCCAGCAGCGAAATGATGTCGTTGTAAGGAAAGCGCCCGCGCCATTCGGGCGGCAGCTGGTTCGCTCCCGTCTTTGCTTGTTCGGTCGTTGAGACTGTCGGTGCGTTCATTTAACGTGACTCCGTGAAGATCAGGCACATCGTAGCCGCTGCCAAACGACGATAACAGTCACAATTTCGGCTAAATAAACCAACACAATTTCAACTTGCAGACCCGGTAGCCCGCGTCAATAATTGACCCGTCTTTCGTCTCGCGCGCCGCCATCGATATGCCCTCACCGTACCGTTACCTGCAATTGGCGGACCTCATCGTCAATATGATCGACAACGGCGCATTGTCACCTGGCAAGCGTTTGCCTTCGGTCCGAGCCTTCAGCGAGCAGCACGGCGTCAGTGTCTTTACAGCGCTTCGGGCCTACCGTCTGCTCGAAGATCGGGGACGTCTGGTGTCGCGTCCACAATCGGGCTTCTATGTGGCGGAAGCGCGCCGTCATCGGCTCGCACTTCCGTCCGTACCTCGCCTGAAGCCGAAAGCCTCTACGGTGTCGATCAGCGGCGCCGTAGCGGGCCTCCTGGAGCACGCATCGAATCAGGCGCTGGTTCCCCTCGGCTGCACGGTGCCCGACGCCTCGATCCTGCAAGCCAGGCGATTGGATCTCGCACTGGCCCGTGCCGCCCGGCTGCATGGCGATCGTCACAACATCTATTGTCCGCCCCAGGGCGAGCCGGGATTGCGGCAGGAGATTGCGCGGCGGTCGATGCGTATGGGACATGTCATGTCGCCCGACGACGTGCTGATCACCAGCGGGTGCACGGAAGCGCTGTTGCTGGCGCTTACCGCCGTGGCCGACCGGGGCGACACGATCGCCGTTGAGTCGCCGACCTACTTCGGGCTGCTGCACACCCTAGAAATGCTGGGCCTCAAGGTTATTGAGTTACCGACCGATCCCGTAAGCGGCATCGATATCGACATGCTGTCGAGCCTGTTGGACGCGCAATCCGTTGCCGCGTGTGTTCTGTCTTCGGGTTTCAGCAATCCGCTGGGTTCCGAGATGCCGGAGGCGAACAAGCTTGCGCTGCTTTCCCTGCTGGCACAGCGCGGTGTGCCGTTGATTGAAGACGACGTCTATGGCGATATTCATTTCGGGCGTGAGCGACCCAAGCCGTTCATTGCCCTCGATGGCGGCGAAAACACCCTTTACTGTAGCTCGTTCTCAAAATGTCTCGCCCCCGGGTACCGCGTCGGCTGGATTGCCGCAGGACGGTACAGTCAAAGGGTTCTTGAGCGCAAACTCGCCTTCAGCCTGTGTAGCCCGGTACTGCCGCAGGTGGCGTTGACCGAGTTTCTGGCCAGCGGGTTATACGACGCACACCTGCGCCGTATCCGTCATGCGTTTCAGGACAATCTCGTTCGGATGACGCGTGTGATCGAGGACAGCTTTCCGCCCGCGACAAAGGTCAGCCGGCCGGCGGGCGGGTTTGTCCTGTGGCTGGAACTTCCCCGGCCGTTCGACTCGCGCGCGCTGTTCGACGAAGCGCTGGAAGACGGCATCTGTTTCGCCCCAGGCGACGTTTTCTCGGCCCACCGCCATTTCCGCAACTGCCTGCGTCTGAGTGCCGCCTCGGTATGGAGCGAGCGCATTGAAAACGGCGTGCGGCGTCTCGGGCAGTTAGCAGCGGCGCAGTTGGCCCGCCATGCGGCGGCCTGACGCCGGCGAGCGTCCCTCACCTCGCCGACACGCCACAGGCAGTGTCGGGAGGTATGGCATTACAGGGGGGTAATGTTGCCGGAAGCCATCTCGCCGGCGCCGGTCGAAAGCGGCCGCCACTGACGGCTTTCCACCGCCGGCGCGACCACGACGCAATTCCGGCCGTTGGCCTTGGCAGCATAGAGTGCGGCGTCGGCGCGCGCCATTACGGACGCGAGCGTATCGCCCTCGCGGTACGCATCGACCCCCGCACTAAGCGTGGACACCACGTCTTTGCCCGGGACACACGAGCCCGACGCAGCAACAATGGCACGCAGACGGTCGACAAGTTGCCCCGCCTCTTCCTTGGTGGCGAACGGTAACAGCAGCGCAAACTCTTCACCGCCAATGCGCCCTACGATGTCGTCGCCTCGCACGGCGTGAGAGATCAGCGACGCCACATGAGCCAGTGCAAGGTCCCCTGCCGCATGCCCATATCGGTCATTGATCCTCTTGAAGTTGTCGATATCCAGAATCGCGATGGAGTACACGGAGTTCTTCGCCGCCGTCGCCTGAGTCACCGCTTCGGCACGGGCGATGAAGGCGCGGCGGGCAAGCACGCCCGTCAGGTCGTCGAACGTCGCCAGACGCTCCATTCGATCCGACAGCCGATCATGCGCGAGCAACACCATACCGACCGACAGGCACGGCAAGGTCAGTGTCGCGAGACCGAGGAACATGACATTCAACGGCGTCGGCTCCAGAAACATGGCCTCATGGGCGAAGCCAAGGCCATACGAAATGGCTCGGGCCACATGGACCACGGCCCCAAGCGTTGCCGCGATTGATACGAAGTAATAGGCGTATTTGGGACGGCCCGGCGGCCGGTATTTCAATACCGACCAGCCGATGTGGAAACGGATATAGGCAATGAGCGCCGATATCATGGCGCTGCGGGCGTCGACGTGCGGCGACACGAACGTCCAGTAGACCAGCATGCACAGAATCACGCCGGTCGCCGCATACTCCCAGGCGAACGAGGTGCGTTGATCGAGAAATTGCCGGAAGCCTCGCAGGCCGAGAAGCGAGGCGACCACCAGCAGGCTGCTGGCCGTGACCACGATCATGTCCGAGGTTCCCGAGAGCAGCAGCGCTGAGGTAATGACCAACAGCCCGCTCGCCACACACCACAACCGTACTCCGGGGACGTGGGCCTGAAATAGCGAACCCAGAACGGCCACGCTCATGACGCACGATAGGATCGCAATGCTGATGAAGACTGCCGGGATAGACATGGAAGCGTGACCGAGTATTGTGTTCGCATACAGCCGCAGGGGCAGACGATATGACCCTACATCATCGGTGGGCGTCCGCATATAGACCCGTATTACCGGTCGTTAGCCGCGTTCAGACGCCAGCATAGCCGAATTCGATGAGGGAACGACGTCGTTTTGACAACAGATCACGACCTGCGCGCACGCGCCTCCATGCTGGGTCGATGGCGCACTGACGGTGCCGTCGACATGGCGAGGCTACCGTTGGCTAAGTCCGTCGCGCCAGCACTTCGTCACGCGGGCCGGCATCCACCACGCGACCGCCTTCCATCACGACCAGCGTGTCGAACCTCTCGAGCAGGCTCGGCCGGTGCACCGAAGCAACGATGCATGCTGTCGGAAATGCCGCATCCATCCGGTCGAACACCCGGCCCTCGGCCAACGGATCGAGAGCGCTGGTCGGTTCGTCGAGCAGTAAGAGCGAACTGCCCTGCGACGCCAATGCCCCACGCGCGAGCGCCAGACGCTGCCGTTGGCCGCCCGAGAGGTTCCCGCCGCGCTCGTTGAGCGCGCTCGCCAACCCGTCAGGCAGTTGCTCAAGCACGTCGTCGAATACACCGGCATACACGGCGGCATGCAGCGACTGCACGTCGGCCGGTTCACCGAACGTCAGGTTTTCCTCCACGCTCGCCTCGAACACTTCCGCCTCTTGCGGGATCAGCGTCGCGAGCGTGCGCAGATCGGGCCACGGCGCCGCAACCCCGTCGCGTAGCAATTCGCCTTGCTGCGGGAGGTAAAGTCCCGCGAGCGTACGCAGCAAGGTACTTTTCCCGCCACCGCTCGGCCCGACCAGCGCCACTCTCGAACCGCGTTTGAGCACGAGATCGACACCGTGCAGCCCGCCCCGAGCGTCGTCGGCGTAATGCCACGTCACGCCGCGTAACGCCAGCGTCTGCCACGGCGCATCGGGAACGATGGCAGGCACCCCGGCGCCGGGATCGCCCGGGGCCGCCCAGATCGGCTCGGCGCTGCCGTAATCCGTATGCATCCGTGCAAAGCTCTGAAAATTGGAGGCCATTGCGCCTACTACCGTGGCCGCCTGCTGCGCGTACTGATAGATCATGAACACGGTGCCCAGCAACACCGCCTGCCCCGGTTCACGCGACTGCAACACGTACACGACCACCAGAATCCACGTTAGTCCCATGCCGAGAATATCGACGGCAAACCACTTCCCTTCGTTGACCGTCACGGTGCGACGCAGCGGCACCATCACCGCGTCCATACGACGTCCCAGCACTTTGCGCGACGCCGTCTGCAATCGCAGGCCGATCACTGTGCCCGCGTTGCCGACAAAGTCGAGCAGCGCGGCCGCATAACGGCGCTCCGCATCGTTCTCGGCTCGCGCGAGCTGCATCAGTACGCGGTCAAAGCGCAGGATGATGAGGGCAATGACGACATAACCCGTCACGGCAATCAGGCCACTCGTACGCGAGAGCAACGCCAGCGCCACCAGCGGTCCGACAAAATTGAACGCGCTTTGCAGATAGCCGAACTGATTCTGTGCGAAGTCAGATAACGCGCGGCTGGACTGCACCACGCGATGCTGCAACTCGCCCGAGTGCCGGCCGTCGCGCCATGCCAGCGGGGCCGCAGCGATGCGTGCGTAGAGTTCATCGGCCAGCCGGACACGCACACGCACACCGACATTTCGCTCCAGAATTCTGCCGGGGCCGTGGAGTGTCCATGACAGGAGATAGATACCGACGAGGTAGACGATCCAGCGCCCCGCCGTCGCCATGTCGCCCTGCTGAAGGGCGTTGATCGCCTGCGCCGCCAGCCACGGCATGGTCAGACGTAGTAATTGGGCCGCCGACAACAGGCCGGCGGCACCCAGCAAATGGGCTCGCACACCGCTGGCATGACGCCAGAGCGCACGGTAAAGATCGCGCGCCGCGCTGCCGAGCCCGACGGCGGGCTCACGCGAAGAGGATTCAGGCGCCGTCATGCGTGCATCGTTCCTTTGCCCCCTGGGCACAGTGCCCGTACCACCCTTTACCCTGGGATGGCCAGCGGCGGTACGGGCATTGATCAGACGCCGGGAGTGGCGTCGAGATCGGTCAATATAGGGGAAAAAAGATCAGGCGTCCTGCTTACAGGGCGTCGCGCGCACTGGGTAACGCCCCCCCGCTCGTGGGCCCCCGCCCGCGTGCCGGGCTCAATGTCGGCGAGGGCGCCACAGAGGTCGCGGCATCGCCCGCCCGGCGGCTGCGCGGTGCCTGGGTCACGTAGTGGAACCGCAGTTCGGCATCGGGGTAGTGGTACGGAACCATGGCGAGATTGACCGCACAGGAATCGCAGAACGGCATGCGCGAGCACAGCATGATCGAGCGAATAACGTTCGTCCCGGCAGGGTGCTCCGCATAGATCTGCGCCAGGATCATTCGCTCCGTGTCGAGCGTGCGGGCCTGAGGGCCCTGCGATGCGGCATTGTAGGTCGGCAGGTCGGCATCGGCGACTACGAACCGCAGGTGCGGCGGTTCGGTGAACGCCGCATTGGCGCCGGTCCGCGGGGATTGACTGCGTTGACTGATCACGTTCTCCTGCCGCTGCCGGTAGGCGCGGCCTGCGTCCACCGTGCGCACCGGCATCAGGTTCGTTGACAGCGATCTTTGCTGAAGCCCCGACAGGCAATAGTAGATCGTACGCGTGCCGTCGACGAGCGTTACTTCCGCGACGGCGATGTTCGCGTTGCCCGAGACCTCGCGCATCTGATCGCCGACATCGCGCGCCGCGCGTGCCGAGCCACTGACGAGCCCCTGTAAATCCTCCATGCCGGGAAACAGGTCTTCGAAGATCGACAACACATCGCGAGTGGTCTGCACGTCGCCGACGAACGGCAACTGCGACCACACGGCCAGCGGTGCCGGGCGCGATACGAAGTCTCTCGAAATCGCATTGACGAATGCGTCGGCCTGCGCCGGGTAGTGCTGCCAGTGGCTCCATATCCGATTGAACATCGGCATCAATGCCGCATCGACCTCCGGAGGCGGCACGCCCCCGCTCGCCCCCGGCGACGCGGGCGGTGTTCTGAACGCCGCCACCCGGTGTTCGATCGCTTGCGTCAGGGTGTGAATCGCCCGCCTCGCTTCGACCACGGATAGGGAAATGTCCTCAAGCCCTCGCCACACGTCTGCCGGCGACGGCGCGTGCTGCCAGACCTTGAGATACAACTGCAACAGCGTGCGTGCCTCGCCGTAGCAAATCGACGGCAAAACGATGGCGTTTTCCGCTGCCGCGCGATGATTCTGCGCGGCGCGATACTCCCGGATATCGCGGTGCTCCGCCAGACGATGGTGCAGTTGCACCGTGTGGGTGGTTCGCGCGTCAGCGCCGACCGGCAGCGTGAACCGGTAGTAGACGTCGTGCGACAGTTGCACGACGCCGTGCAGGACGTCGTGGCGTCTGTCACGGTAAGTGCCGAACGGTACTGCGATACGCATGTCGCCGAGCGTCAGTCTCACGCGCCGCCCGCCAATCGGGCCCGCCGTCGTAGCCTGCTCGTAGTAGCTCATCTCGCCAGACAGGCTGGTGGTGTAGACCGACGCGTCGACAACAGGCGAATGCTCGGACACTCGCGGTATTCCCGCGTCGTCGAAATGACCCAGCCTCCCAAAGGCGAAGAACGCGAGACTGCCGTCCGGGGTTGAAAACGGGTGCGAATAGATGGCGACACGCAGCCGTACCATTGGCGACGTCTGCATCGCCTGATGCTGTGTGAGCGTTGCGCCCTGCTCCGTGACCGAGACTTCGCCATCCCGATCGCCGTGGCATTCGAGGCACATGCCGTCAACATCGGCCCCGATGCCACGCGAGATCCGGCACAGCGATTCCGGTCCCCACTCGGCGCGCATGTCCTCAAGCGGGCGTAGGTCGGAGGCGTGTTTGCGCGTGTGCGCCACCGACGCACCGTATAGCTCGCCATCGATGGAAAACACCTTCACACCGTTTTGCGCCCGATCCGGGAGATATTCGACGTAGACATCCGGCGGCAAGGACCAAGTCACGCCTCTTCCGTGGGCGCCGGAGAACGGTTCGTGCCGGATGAGCGCGGGCACGGACTGCGCATGCGACGGTGCCTCGTGGTGCACTTCTGCGGGGGCATCGGGCCATAGGTGCAATAACAGCGAGATGGCGTGCTGATGGAGTTTATCGGCTTGCACCACCGCGGCAAGACACTCAAGTCCCGTCAGGGAGAGTCGCGAAGCCAATGCGTTCACGGCATGCCCGTCGGAGATCGCATCCCGCCGGGAGCGTGGCATGAGCGACGCACCCGACTCCTCGCGACGATCCCGAGGCGCGTGTTTCATCACGGTCTCGATCAGTAGTTCGGCCACTTCCTCCATGTCAGGCGAGTCGAGTATCGACGATTCGGGAGACGGCCAGCCGGGGGCGATTGATGCGCCGGCGCGTTTGAGCGTGAAGCGGATCTCATCGTTCTCGCCGATACGCGACTCGATCGACGCCCAACGTTCGCCCCAGAACACCGGACCATATGTCTCGGCGAAGCACCGATCCTTGAGCGGGCTTCGCTTACCGCCGCATACCACGGGTGTGATGAGCGCTGGCGCCTCGAAGGCTAACGAGAGCGCGAATTCGCTCCATTCGCCGTCCTCATTACGCAGATGAAGCGAGACGGCGTGCGAAGCGTCATAAGCCATACGTCTCGGCGGCGAACCCTCCCGTGACGCGCGTTCGACGACCAACAACGTACGGCTTGGGACCAGTATTTCGGCCCCGGCAAAGGCGGCCCGCGTGTCTTCGTCCGAAGTCGCGACGGCTTCCCGAATCATGCTGACGACGGCGGACCGGATATCGCTACGATAGGAGATCAGTCCCGCTCGCAAGCCTTCATTGCCGTACGCCGAGACCGCCACCGCGCCGACCGCTTGCGCCGGATTGACGGGCAGGCACTGTGCCATTACGCCTTCGCCATTGGCGTGAGTCGGCCACACCCCGAGCAGTCCGTACAAGCCGGAAAGCAGTTCCGAATGCGATAACCCGGCAGGCGCCGCCACGGCAGGCATCTCCGTAGTTTCCCGTCGGTGACCGATCGGGCGCAGTGCATGGGTAGCCGTACCGGAGGCACGGGATACACCGGGCACGGCGGCGGCACTCGCGACCCCCGCCGCGCAAACCACCGTCAGCAGGCCCAGCGCAAATGCGGCCCGGCTGCCTTCGCGAGGGGCCGTATTGCCGGAGTCACGAACGGACCCGGCGGCCGGCGTTTCCCGCGGGGTCGTACCGCGGCGCATGCGCGAATGGCTAACGTGACGAAGTTCGCGTGGCGGCGTCGACATGCCGGCACGCCAGTCCTCGACAAATGACGGATGCATACTGCTCCGTCTTGCCTGGCGCGCGTGTGCGACATAGCGATGCGTGTGGGGTGGCATTGCGTGGTGCAATCGTGTCATTCGACGTGACTCCCTTAGGTCCTGCCACGGCGTACCTTCGCGCCCTCGGAAAGCACGGTATCCGCGACAAAAAGGGCACACCCTATCGTGGTGCGGGACGGCACGATTGCAGAAACGGACCGCCAACTGTGGCAGTTTTCCCTTAGGTATCCGATGCTGTCTTACTTTTTGGAGATTTGGGAACCCGACGAATGCCATCCGCCTCAATCCGGACGACCGATGGGAAAATGTGGGCGAACGAAACACGGCCCCCTCGCGAACGGGTATCGCGTAAGCTGGAGGGCATCGGCGGCGCGGCGTCACGCTCGCGTCACCGCCTTGAGGCTATGCTTGGGGACTTCCATCCCCCGCTCACTTGCCTTGAATCCCTTGAAAACCGATAGCGACGCCATGGCCGCGATTGCCCGCCCGAATCTGAGAAACGCACTCGAAGTCTTGCGCGCGTTTCTCGTGCTGGGTCTGACCAGCTTCGGCGGGCCAGTGGCACACATCGGCTACTTTCGCCGGGAATTCGTGGAACGCCGTCGCTGGCTGGACGACGCGAGCTTTGGGGATCTGGTGGGGTTATGCCAATTCCTCCCCGGACCGGCGAGCAGTCAGGTGGGCTTCTCCATCGGATTGCTTCGCGCAGGCTGGCTGGGCGGCATCGCTGCGTGGTGCGGGTTCACGCTGCCTTCCGTCCTGCTGCTGCTCGTGTTTGCCGTCCTGGCGCCGCATCTCGGCGGCCCGATCGGCGACGGCGTACTGCACGGACTCAAGCTGATGGCGGTGGCGGTCGTGGCGCAGGCCGTCTGGGACATGGCGAGGCGGCTATGCCCGGACACGCGTCGTGCCGGCATCGCCTTGATGGCCATCGCCATTCTCGCAATGACGACAACCCGCTTTGCCCAACTCATCGTGATCGCGGTGGGTGCGGGGCTTGGCTATGCAATGTTGCGCACGGCCGCCCCGCTGTCGGCGTCCCCTTCACCGCCTAGGCTTCGATTCCGGCTCTCCCGGAGGTCGGGTGCGGTCGCACTCGTACTCTTCGTCGCGTTGCTGGCCGGACTGCCTGTCCTGTATCAAGTCACTGGCGAGCGGTCCGTGGCGGTGTTCGACGGCTTCTACCGTGCCGGCGCGCTGGTATTTGGAGGGGGGCACGTGGTGTTGCCGCTGTTGCAGACGCAGACCGTTGCCACGGGGTGGGTATCGGCGAACGACTTTCTGGCCGGCTATGGCGCCGCGCAGGCGGTGCCCGGCCCGCTGTTCACCTTCGCCACGTTTCTCGGTTGGCTCGCGGGAGGCCCCGTGCATCCATGGCTCGGTGCGACACTGGCAACGTTGGGAATATTCTTGCCGGGATTGCTCCTCGTCATCGCTGCGCTGCCGCATTGGCAGGCGCTGCGAGAGCGGGCCACGACAGCCGCCATGCTGGCCGGGGTCAATGCGGCGGTGGTTGGTATTCTGGCGTCGGCGCTGTACTCGCCTGTCTGGACCAGCGCCGTACACAGTCCTGCCGACTTTGCAATTGCCGCCGTTGCCTTCGTCCTGCTGACTCGCTGGAAAACCCCGCCGCTTGCCGTAGTCGCGATGTGCGCGATTGCCGGTGCGGCGGGGCTTGCCTGATGGGCCGTACCCCTTACTGGGCGTTCGACTCTCGCTCGATACGCAGGCGTTCCACCGATTTCGCCATGCGATTCACGTCGGCCGCGTCGTGCCACAGCGGCTTACGCCCGAACGACGTGTACATCTCCAACTGATCGGCATAGTGCGGCGAGCGCGTGCCATCAGGCGCGATGAATCCGCTCTGGCCCGGCGCCACCACATCGTACGCGACGACCTTCGCTGCATTGCCCTTGGGACCGAAAACAATCAGGTCGTTCTCCGTCCCCCGGTTCATATAGACGGGCGTGCGCGCCGCTTCTGCGGCGTTCGCCTGAGGCACACCGAAGAAGTTGTTTGCGCGGAACGTCAGCGGTACGGTCGGTGCGCGCCACGCCGTCATGTCCGGGCCGAGCTTCGTCTTGAGCGAGGCGATGGCGTCGTCCAGTGCGGCGAGAATCACATCGTCCTGACGTTTGCCCTCGAAGATATCGAACGTTTGCGGCACACCTGCCTTGTCGCCGCGCAACGCTTCATAGAGCACCTTGCTGCCATTGCCGATATTGATCGACCCGGTCGGGCCGTCCTGGGGGGCGGCGTAGCCACTTGCCAGGAACCACTTATCGTACGGCGCAGGCACCACCTGCCCCAGCGTGCGCTTGAGCATGGCGCTCAGCCATGCGTCCATGACAGCCGGGCCCGCCGTGTCGTAGTGGCCCGTGTGCTGCGGATCGCGGCTCAAGCCGTTCCATGCGGCCAGTTGCATGGCGAGTTGGCGTCGGGCATCGGTTGCGGGGAGGGTCGCCGTGGCGCGTTCGATGAACGGCACGAAGTGGCGGCGATTGACGTCCACAGCGCTGGTGTCCTTCAGGATCTGCCACATATCGTCGACGCTCAGCTTGTCGTGGGCTTCGATACGCTGGTCGATTTCGACAACGCGGTCGGCGCCACCCCACAGGAACGCAAACAGGTCGCTGGCGGGATAGCCCTTCTGCGGCGAATTATTCCAGTTTGCGATCCAGCCCTGCTTCGGGTTGTAGACCTTCGGGTTGGTCGAGAACGGCAACAGTCCCTTCCAGTCCCACTCTCCGGTGCCGGGCACGGGCAGTCGCGGGTCGTGTCCCGGCTGGCGCGAAGGATAGGCGCCTGTGTGGACATAGCCGATATTGCCCGCCACGTCCGCGTAGTACCAGTTGATGGTGAGTGCGTGACGCGCCGCCTGCGCCGTCCAGGACTTCCAGTCCTGGGCTTGCGCCTGATGGGTCCAGGCCAGCAGCGACTGCACTTCGAGGCCGTCCCATGCGCGAGCCTTGGCGTAGGCAATGGGCTGTTTCGCGTCGCGTTGCATCACAATGCCGTGCACCGTGCGATAGACCTCTTGCACCACCGGCTCCCCGCCTTTCACCTTGATGATCTCTACCCGCTTCTCCATCTCGTGCCATTGGCCTTTGTGGAAATAGCGATTCGGGTTAGCCGGGTCGAGCTTTTCCGCGTAGATGTCGATATCGTCGCCAAAGCCGGCCGTCGAGCCCCAGGAGATCTTGCCGTTGTGGCCGAAGAGAATGCACGGATAGCCGAAGGGCGTGTTGCCGACGAGGTCGAAACCCGCGCCATGCAGTCCGATGCCATACGTATAGGCGGGGGCGAACCAGCCGAATTGCGGGCCATTAAGCATGATGGCGCGGGCGTCACGGGCCTTGTTCTTGCCGACGATCCACATATTGCTGGTGGTAGGGAAACCTGCGAGGCCCGGCTGCCCCGAAGCGGCGAATTGTGCAAGCATCGTGGCAGCGTTCGTCTCGGGGTCCTGATGCAGCAAGCCACCGTCGCTGCCACGGGCAAGGCGGGCGAACATCGGTGCGGGGCCGTCGTAGCGGGCAAGCGGCTGCATCGGCGCGCCGGCGTCGGGGCCGACCTTGACCGGGTAGACACCTTCCGAAGCCGGGACCGTCGAGGGGGCATCCGGATTGGCGATCCACTTCAGTTCGTTGAACAGCGCCATGCCCTTCTGTGCGCCGTACTTGTCCTTAAGCGCCGTTACCAGTGCCAGATTGTCAATTTCGCTGGTGGCGTCCGAGAAGCGGTTCGCCATCGTGCCGACGAAGACCATTGCCACGTCGAAGGCGTCCCAATTCGTGGGTTGAAAGCCGAAGTCATTGAATTGCTTCGGCATGCGTTTATCGGGTTGCGCGCGAATCTGCGCAATCCAGGCGTTCATGCCGGCGGCGTAGCCGTCGAGAATATCGCGCTCGCGCTGCGGCAGATCGGCCAGTTGACGACGAATCGAGGCTGGCCAGTAATTGCCGCGAATCGACTTATCGAAGTCCACGAACTTCTCGCCCAATACCTCAGCCACCGTGCCTTGAGTGCTGCGGCGTGCCATCTCCATCTGGAACAGCCGATCCTGCGCAATCGCATAGCCATAGCCGTAAAACAAGGCGTACGTCGTCGAAGCATAGATGTGGGGCACACCGAACTCGTCGCGCTTGATCGTCACGTCGACATGTCCGGGCACGGTGCCCTCCTGCAACGCCGTCGCGGTGTCGTGCGAGACCTTGCTCTCAGCGGTCGCGGCCGAGGCCACCGCCGGCACCACAACCACGAGGCTCAGCAGCGAAGCCGCAATGCCGGCGAACAGACGTCGCCGACCGGGCGCGCCATAGCGGTTCCATGGTTGCGCCGACGTTACAGCCACCGCACCAGGCACACGAGGCGAACGAGAAATCAAAGTCATCAATGTCTCCGTATTTTTTATGAGAGGAAGCGTAGTGAAGCCTAACATGACAAAAACCGACCGGTCGGTTAATTAATTCGACAGCCGTTGATATGTTAAGTAACGTCGAACGACGTTGACCTGTCCCTTGGGGCCGGCCTGAGCATGGCGTCAACCGGTCAACACTACGAGGTGAACGATGAAGGATTCCGCGATCCGCCTGAACGCATCGGAGGCAGCCCGACGGCTTGGCGTCTCCAACAAAGCGCTGCGGCTTTACGAACAACACGGCCTGGTTTCACCCGCCAGAACCACGGCGGGCTACCGCGTGTATGGACCGGCCGAAATGGCGCGGGCGTCCGAAGTGGTTGCGCTGCGCGCCCTGGGGTTGAGCCTTGCGCAAGTCCGGGGCGTATTGAGCGGTGGCGAACCGCGGGCCCTGGCGAGCGCGTTGGCCGTGCATGAACGCGTGCTTGACGACGAGATTCGCGATCGGCTGAGGCGGCTGGAGAGCGTAAGAAGCTTGCGAGCTGGGCTCGCGGCTGGCCGAATGCCTGCCGAAGGGGAATTGCCGGGCCTCATTGAACGGTCCGCGCCGAGTGTCGCCTTCGATTTGCCGTGGCCGTGGGGTGGCGAGCGATTCGAGATGCGTGACATTCGGCCGTTGAACTACATCATCGGGTCACTTGGGAGCGGCAAAACGCGGTTGGCCATACGGCTCGCGCAGGCTTTGCCAGGTGGCACATTTCTTGGTCTTGATCGACTGGAAGCCGGTCGTTCAACCGCCCTCCTCGCCCTTGAACGGGACGATGCGTTGCGCGCGCGGGTCGAACATGCGACGACGTGGTTGCGAGACGAGGGGGCGAGCGAATCCGAGGCGTTGACCGTGCTGCTCGTTGCGCTGGAATCGGAGTGCACCGGGGCCTTGGTCATCGACATGATCGAACAGGGACTTGCACAAAACACGCAGGAAGCCCTGAGTCGCTACTTGCGCAGGGAGGCAAAAACGCGGGGGCGGCTGCGTTTCGTCATGACACGTTCGTCGGCCATTCTCGACCTGACGGCGGTGGGTCCTGACGAGGCCATTATGTTGTGCCCGGCCAACCACAGTCCGCCCGTACGGGTGGCCCCCTACCCTGGCGCGCCCGGTTTCGAGGCCGTGGCGACGTGTCTCGCGTCGCCCGAAGTGCGATCGAGAATCGCAATGCCGCCGCAGACTGCGTGAGCAGTACGGCATTGCGGCGGCGTGGCGTGACGGATCAGGCCGGGTCGTTATCGCATCCTGAGACGGGGGGCGAGCCGGCTTCCGTGCGCGAGCGGGCTTGGGTGATGTTGCTGTAGGGGGGAACGTCTTGCGTTAGCCAGACGTTACCGCCGATGACCGAGCCTTGTCCGATGGTGACTCTGCCGAGAATCGTGGCACCGGCATAAATGACGACATTGTCTTCCACGATCGGATGGCGAGGGAGGCCCTTCTGGGGGTTACCGTCGTCGTCGGCGGGGAAGCGTTTGGCGCCGAGCGTCACGGCCTGATACACGCGCACGCGTTGACCGAGGATAGCGGTTTCGCCGATCACCACACCGGTTCCGTGATCGATAAAGAAGCCTGCGCCGATTTGGGCACCGGGGTGGATATCGATACCGGTTTCGGAATGGGCTTGTTCCGCGATGATACGGGCGAGCAGAGGCAGTTCGAGGCGATAGAGTTCGTGGGCGATCCGGTGGTGGATCATCGCGTGGATGCCGGGGTAGCAGATCAGGACTTCGTCGACGCTGCCTGCGGCCGGATCGCCTTGATAGGCGGCGAGTACATCGCAGTCGAGCAGTTCGCGGATTTCCGGGAGTTTGCGGGCGAATTGCTGGATGGCGGAGTGTGCGCGTTCCTCGATGAGTGCGGAGGTAATTTCGGCATTATGCCGGGCCTTATAGCGCCATTCGAGCCGAGCTTGTTCCGAGAGGTCGTTAAGAACGCTGGTGAGGGTATGACCGACGTAATAATTCTCGCCTTGTTGGTGGAGGTCGAGAGGACCGAGGCGCATGGGAAAGAGAACGCCTTTGAGTTGCGTGATGATTTCCGCGAGGCGTTCACGCGAGGGGAGATCGCGTCCACCGGATTCGAGCAGGCGACGTTGGCCGTCACGCCAGCGCAGGCGGGCGGAGTGCAGTGAGGAGACAATATCGTCGATTTCGAAAGCGGCCACGGGTGGGAACTCCTGAAAAGCGAAAGTGGCGAAAAATGCATCGCCGACAAAAAAAAGGGGGATGACGCTGACGTCGAGCAAAGAAGCATAACGGGTTTCCAAAGCACCTGTATCGACAGGGTTTCTGGGGCCGTTTAGCAAGCAAAGCCTGAGACATCAGAAAAGAGGAAAAAGAGGGACAAAAGGCAAACGAAAAAGACGGACCGGGGCCCCTTTCTGCAGCGAGTTGGGTTTATGTCTGAGAGGCGGAAAGGGGCGCCGGTCCGTCTGGAGGGCGGTGTAAAGGGGTTATAAAGGGCGCAAAAGGCACAAAAGGTGCGAAACAGAGCAGACGAAATAAAACCGACGAAACGAAGCGGCCACCAGAAAACCGAGCAGTAAAAAAGTCAGCGAGAATTCGCGGCAGCAGACAGTTGTTGGCAGAGCAGCAGCGCTGTTTCCGGGTCGGGAATATTGGTGAACCCCATCAGCAGGCCGGAACGCGGTGTGCCGTGAAGTTGCCAATGGCTTAAGGCGTGCACCGCGAGGCCGAGTTCATGTGCGGCATTCGCGAGCGAAACATCGCTTTGACGGCTGAGCGAATTGCGGAGATAAGCGAGGGTCTGGATACCACCAGCCTGGGGCTGCACGCCAACGTCATCGCCAAAGACGCGATTGAGCGCGTTGACAAGAAACCCGCGTCGTTCGGCGTAGAGCGTGCGCATCTTGCGCAGATGGCGGGCAAAATGGCCGTGATCCATGAAGTCGGCGACCGTTGCTTGTGTGGAGATGGGCCCCGGGCCACCGAGGAGGTTTGCGGATTTGCTGAAGCGTTCGATATGGGCAACCGGCACCACCAGATAAGCCAGGCGGAGGCCGGGGAACAGCGCCTTACTGAAGGTTCCCGCATAGAGTACACGGCCGTCGTGGTCGAGGCTCTTGAGCGCGGGAACGGGGCGGCCGTGATAGCGAAACTCGCTGTCGTAGTCGTCTTCCACGATCCAAGCGTTTTGTTGTCCTGCCCATTCGAGCAGTGCGAGCCGCCGGGGCAGCGACAGCGTTGCGCCGGTGGGACTTTGGTGAGTGGGTGTCACAACGGCAAAGCGTGCGCCGGCAGCGTGTCGAATGCCGTAGCTGACGTCGATCCCCTCATCGTCCACCGGGATCGGGGTCAGACGCATTCCGGCGGCGATCAGGAACTGGCGGGCAAACAGATAGCCCGGGTCCTCGAACCAGCCCTCATCCCCCGGTTCGAGCAACGTGCGGCAAATCAGATCGAGTCCGGCGCGATAACCCGCCGTCACAAACACCTGGTCCGCCGTGCAGGCGATGCCACGGGAAATACCCAGATAAGTTGCAATGGCGTGGCGAAGCGGGCCATATCCGGCAGACTCGGGATATGCCATCGACGTGAGATCCAGCGCGCGAAGGTTGCGCGCGGCGAGGCGAACCCATGTCTTGCGCGGGAAGGCGTCGAGCGCGGGCAGTCCCAATTGAAACGGCCGCGGTACGCCCGCGGCCATCTGTGTATCGATGGGCATCGGCGAAGGTATTGTCGGCGCACCGACCGGCGCCGTCTCGCCAAGATGGGCCAGACGCGGCGACACAAACGTTCCCGCAGCGCCGCGAGGCGAAAAATACCCCTCGCTCGTCAGCATCTGATAGGCCAGTTCCACCGTGCCCCGCGCCAGATTCAGCTCGCTGGCGAGACTGCGCACCGAGGGCACGCGATCGCCCGCCCGGAGCTTGCCGGTGGCGATAGCGTCGCGGTAGCGGCGGTACAGTTGCAGGTAGAGCGGTGCGTCGTCACCCCGGCCCGGCTTCAGATAAGGGAAATCCATCGCAA
Organism: Pandoraea apista; assembly: GCF_001465595.2. NCBI lineage: Bacteria > Pseudomonadati > Pseudomonadota > Betaproteobacteria > Burkholderiales > Burkholderiaceae > Pandoraea > Pandoraea apista. Next base: position 2,934,919 of record NZ_CP013481.2, read on the forward strand.
TGTCCCATTCATTTTGTCAATTCTTGCATCTGATAACTAGGACATGATTTTCCTAAAGTGACGACATTGCGACAAGCCCCCGATTGCCGCAACTCACTTCACTACCCCTCTGGAGAATTAGCATGAGCCCCCTTCGTTTGCCGTACTACACGCTGTCGCCCGAAGCCTACCAAGGGTTCGGCGCGACCAAAAAAGCGCTGGAGAAAAGCAGCCTCGGCAAGCCGCTGGTAGAACTGGTGTACCTGCGCGTGTCCCAAATCAACGGCTGTGCATTTTGCCTTGAGATGCACGCGAAGGCGTTGCGTGCGGGAGGCACCCCCGACTTCAAGATCGACAGCCTGGCCGGATGGCGCGTCAGTTCCCACTACAGCCCCCGCGAACGTGCCGCGCTCGCCTGGACCGAATCGCTCGTTGCCATCGACCGTACGCATGCGCCCGATGAAGACTTCGAACCGCTACGCGAACACTTCACCGAGGCCGAAATTTCCGACCTGAGCTTCGCCGTCGCCCTAATGAGCGCGTTCAATCGTCTGGCCATCGGCATGCGTCAGTAAGGCAAGTAACGTTGGCCCACAGCCCCGGCATCACAGGCATCAGGCGAGATCGGCACCCCGATCCGCCGGGCGCAACGTGATGCCCGTCCAATGCCCGTCCGCCTGAAGTTCACGAATCAGATCGGCAATGCACTGACGAACCGCCACCGTGGCCGAGCCCACCGGCAGTGAGTTCGACCAGCACAAGCTGGCCGGCCGTTGCAGGTGCGGCGCCACAATGCGCCGCGACGGCGGGCGCAGCGCCGGATCGCGCGACGCAAGAGACGACGCCGGCAGAATCGAGCACGCGTCGCCCGAGCGTGCAATGTCGATAAGCGTTGGCAGCGAGTCGATATCCGCCACAATGTTCAGTTCCACATTCGCCTGCGCAAAACTGCGCTCAATCAGCAGGCGCAAGCCGTTCGATCCACTCGGCGCGACAATCGGCACGTTGGCCAGCTTCGCCAACTCGCATGTGCCGCGTGCGTCATCCTCGTAAATCGCCGGACACGCCCGATGTCCCCCGAGAACATACAACGCCTCGTCGAACAACGGCATGACCGACACGCCACGCGTTTCCGAATCGCGAAACAGCATCGCCAGATCGAGACGCCCGTTCGCCAGCAACTCGCCGATATAGCCGCTCATGCTCTCGAAAATCTGCAACCGGATGCCCGGATACTGCTCGCGCACCCGCGCGAACAACGGCACCGCGAGAATCGCGGCAATCGTCGTCGGAAACCCGACTGCGACCGGCCCCGCCTCACTGCCCCCGCCCTCCCGAACCTCCTGACGAATCTGCTCCATCTGCCGCAACACCACGCGGGCATGCCGGTAAAGCGCCTTGCCCGCTTCCGTGGGTGTCACCCCCTGTGCACTGCGCAGCAGCAACTGCGCCTGGAGTTCCTCCTCAAGCCCGCGCAACTGCGCACTCAACGACGGTTGCGCGATATGCAGCCGATCTGCCGCCTTCGACAGGCTGCCGCTATCCACAATCGTCACAAAATTCCGAAGCTGTCTGACGTCCATAACGCCGCACGCCACCGACACGCATCGGCGGACTAAAGGGAGAAAGGCTATAGCGTACCGCTATACAGCAACAGCGGGCAGCCCCCCTCCCTCAGCGCTCACCCACAACAATCGTCAATTCTCAGCCATCAGGAACCGAATTGACCGAGGGGCCATAGCCCCACCCTATACCCACATCCAAAATCGGTATTTCCTCCGAGGCGCTGCGCACGCCTATAGTCCCGTCAACAAACCAATTCCAAATTGACGCACGGAGACAACAGCATGCGAGACGGACTCTCTGCCACCACCGCACAGGGCGGTCACGGCGCGAACGGAACTTCCACGACCCCATCATCCGGCCATGCACTGCGAGACGCGTGGTGGCGCTTCATGGACATGCGCGTCGGGATCGTGCCGTTGCCAGTCCACCTCGTGCTGATCGCCGCCATCGTCACAACAGTTCTCACCACGGGAAAACTCTCGGCCGAACTCTCGCCGATCATCGCCCTGCTCGCCGTGTGCAGCTTCACCTGCATGGAGATCGGACAACGGATTCCCATCTTCCGCAGCATCGGCGGCCCGGTGATCCTCGTCACCTTCCTGCCGTCGTGGCTTGTGTTCACGCATGCGCTGCCGCCGTCCGTCGTCACGCCCATCGTCGCCTTCTGGAAACAAAGCAACTTCCTGTACCTGTTTATCCCCGGCATCATCGTCGGCAGCATTCTGAGCATGGACCGCAAAGTGCTGATCGGCGGCTTCCTCAGAATCTTCGTGCCGCTCGCGATCGGTTCGGTGCTCGCCGGCATTGTGGGCACGGCCGTTGGCACCCTGCTCGGCATGGGCCTCTTTCACACCGTATTCTTCGTCGTGGTTCCGGTAATGTCCGGCGGACTGGGCGAAGGCGTGATTCCGCTGACCCTCGGCTACGCCGAAGTGCTGCACGAGAGCGCCGGCGACCTGCTGGCGCAAGCCCTGCCCGCCGTCATGCTCGGCAACGTTTGCGCCATCGTCTTCTCCGGCGTACTCAACGCCATCGGCAAACGCTATCCGTCGCTGACCGGTAACGGCCAACTCATGCGCTCGGGCAATGACGACCTCGGTACGCAGGACTCCCACGATGAAACCGCCAAGCCCGCGCTGCCAGTCGACGCCACCGATATCGCCGCCGCCGGCATGATCGCCGTGTGCCTCTACTTCGTCGGCATGCTCGCGCAAAACACGCTGGGCCTGCCCGGTCCCGTGATGATGCTTGTGTTTGCCGTGGCCGCGAAGATCGGGTTCATCTTCTCGCCGAAGATCGAAGCCGGTGCCGGCGTCGTCTACAAATTCTTCGCCACGGCAGTCACCTATCCGCTGCTGTTCGCAATCGGCGTTGTCATCACGCCGTGGCAGAAAGTCGTCGCATCGTTCAACGTGCCCACGCTCGTGACGATTGTTGCAACCGTTCTCACGCTGATGGTGACGGCCTTCGTCGTGGCGCGCCGCATGAACATGCACCCCATCGACGCCGCCATTGTCGTGGGCACCCATAGCGGCATGGGCGGCACCGGCGATGTGGCCATCCTCACGGCCGCCAACCGCATGCGACTGATGCCGTTCGCCCAGATCGCCACACGCATTGGCGGCGCCATCACCATCACGCTGAGCCTGATCGTGCTCGCCAAGATCGTCTGATCCGGCGCCCGCACCGCTCATCTTTTTTCGGAGATTTTTGTCATGAGGCCCCTGGACGGCATCAAGGTCATTGCACTCGAACACGCCATCGCGGCGCCGTTCTGCACCCGTCAATTGGCCGACCTCGGCGCGCGCGTCATCAAGATCGAGCGCCCGGGCGCCGGTGACTTTGCCCGCGCCTACGATGCGCGCGTGAACGGCATGTCGTCGCACTTCGTATGGACCAACCGCTCCAAGGAAAGCCTGACGCTCGACCTGAAACAGGACGCGGCGCAGGCCGTGTTGCACGACCTGCTCGCCGATGCCGACGTACTCGTTCAGAACCTCGCCCCGGGCGCAGCCGATCGTCTGGGTCTGGGCTACGACGCGTTGTCGGCCCGCTATCCGCGCATTATCGTGTGCGGTATTTCCGGCTACGGCCCCGACGGCCCTTACCGGGACAAAAAGGCTTACGACCTGCTCATCCAGAGCGAGTCCGGATTTCTGTCCGTGACGGGCTCACCCGAGGCCTCTGCCAAGGCGGGCTGCTCGATCGCCGACATCGCAGCCGGCATGTACGCGTACACCAATATCCTTTCGGCCCTGATCCAGCGCGGCAAAACCGGACGCGGATGCCGCATCGATATCTCCATGCTCGAGTGCATGGTTGAATGGATGGGGTTCCCGCTCTACTACGCCGTCGACGACCAGTCGCCGCCGCCACGCGCGGGGGCCGCACACGCCACGATCTTCCCATATGGTCCGTTCGAGACCGGCGACGGCAAGACCGTCATGCTCGGCTTGCAAAACGAACGCGAGTGGAAGATCTTCTGCGACAAGGTGCTTGAACAACCGGCGCTGGCCGACGACGCACGCTTCGCATCGAACCCGAAACGCCTGGAAAATCGCGACGCCCTGCGCGCCATCATCCGCAACGTTTTCATGCAGCTCAGCGCGCCGCAACTGGTCAGCCGCCTCGACGCCGTCGGCATTGCCAACGCCAATCTCAACGACATGCACGACGTGTGGCAGCATGCGCAGCTTGCCGCACGCGAGCGGTGGGCGAACGTCGCCACACCGAACGGCACGATCAAGGCACCCATTCCGCCCGGCATGCCCGCAGCAGGCCCCGATTTCACGCCGCGTATGGATCCGATTCCTGCGCTCGGACAACACACCGACGCCATCCTCGCCGAACTCGGCCGTTCGGCGTCGCAGATCGAAGCGCTGCACGCGGCGCAGGTGGTGTAATCCATGTCGTCTATCCCTGTCATTCGAAGCTGGCTCTTCGTGCCGGGCAATCGCCCGGAACGGTTCGACAAGGCTCTCGCATCTGGCGCAGACGCCGTTATTCTCGACCTCGAAGATGCCGTGCCGCCCGCCGGCAAGATCGAGGCTCGCGACACCGTGCGTCGTTGGCTGAACACACGAGACACTACCGGATCAGCGCCCGTGTACGTACGCATCAATGCGGCGGCAACGCCCTGGTTCGATGCCGATGTCGCGGCTCTCGCCGGATTGCCACAAGTGAGCGGCTTCGTCGTGCCGAAGACGGAAGATGCCGCCACGCTACATCGGGCGGCGCAAGACGCCGGGCCGGCCTTACGGCTCGTGCCACTCATCGAGACCGCGCAGGCCTTCGCCGCATTGACCGAGATTGCCACGGCCGCGCGGGTCGAGCGGTTGATGTTCGGCACCATCGACTTCCAACTGGATATCGGCATCGAAGGCGATGGCGACGAACTGCTCTTCTTCCGTTCCCAATTGACGTTGGCATCGCGCATCGCAGGGATTGCCGGGCCGGTCGATGGCGTCACCACGTCGCTCGACGATGCCGCGCTCATCGAGGCTTCGGCACGCCGGGCACGTGCGCTCGGATTTCGCGGCAAGCTGTGCATCCACCCTCGTCAGGTGCGCGCCGTGCACGCGGCGTTTGCGTGGCGCGACGACGAAATCGCCTGGGCCGAGCGCGTGGTGGAGGCCGCACGCGCCAGCGGCGGCGCCGCCGTGGCGCTGGACGGCAAGATGATCGACGCCCCCGTGATTGCCAAGGCAAGCGAGATCCTGGCGAGCCGCTGAGCTTCATCTACATGGAGGATGGCCGGGTGCAATGACTGTGATGTAATAATTGGCGAATCCCGCCCTCGCCGACAGCCGCGCGGGCGACCAGTGTCTCGCAGGCGCAATCACCGCCAGACTCGATGAACTTGGCTGGAGTCCCGAGGCCATCGATCGCACCCACAAGACGAAGTTCGACGAGATCACGGCCCGGTCTTCGACGGAGCGCGACAGCGGCAACGGGCGCAAACGCCTTGTGCTCAAGCAGAACCCCGGTTGCCTGAAGGTGGTCGACATCAAACGCGACAGCACCGTGAAGAACATGTATTGGTACGCTATTGCCAACACCTGCGGCGAAGTCGTGCAAGCGTATTGGTGCGAGGGCAAGGGCTGCCATCCGACAGATCGCGCGGCCGAGATCGGCGCGGGCGACAAAGAGGAAAGCTGGATGCAGGCGCAGACCCCGTCTGACGTGCGCTTTCGGGGTACCGCTTGCGCCACGGCGTATCGCGGGCATAGCGTGCAGTATGACAAGACGCGCAATGAGTGCTGGGTCTGGGCCGAGTAATGCGCTCGGCCACACTCAGCCACGCTCGGGCCGCTCGAGCGGCATGGCCGGCGTGAGCCGAACCGGCGATTAAGCGCAAGCGGTTCAGTTCAGGCGCGCTTTCTCCCCGCAACGCGCCGTGGCACTGTCTGCGGCGTGTCGTCACTCTGGCGCACCGACGCCAGCACGCGTTGCGCCGCCACCTGACAACTCTCACCTTCCGCGCGCTGCTCGATGGCGTCGATCAGCGTCGACAGGTTTCGCTTCGCCAGCGCCAGATTCTGCGCCAGCGTGTCGATCTCCTCCACCTTGCGGCGCAAGACCGCCAGCAGCGTGTCGTGGGGCCACGCGTTGAGATCCGGTGGCAGGATCGAGCGGATTTCGTCGAGCGAAAAGCCCGCGTTTTGCGCTCGTCGAATGAGGTCGAGCCTCGTGAGCGCATCGTCGTCGTATTCGCGGTAGCCGTTGGCCTGCCGCAGCGCATTCGGCAGCAATCCCTGCGCCTCGTAGAAGCGAATACGCGACGCTGCCACCCCGCTCACCTGCGCCAGTTCACCGATCTTCATTGGTTACCTCTTGACACTTGACTTTAAAGTGAACTTTAAGGTTATGGTCATGCCATCGTCAACAGGAGATTCGAGGCATCGACCATGACACTCTTTACGCCCCTCACCTTGCCCAACGGCACATCGATCCCTAACCGCATCGCCAAAGCGGCCATGGAAGAGAACATGGCAGACGCCGACCACGCGCCATCTGACGCCTTGCTGAGGCTATACGACGCCTGGGCACAGGGCGGCGCCGGTCTGATCCTTACCGGTAACGTCATGATCGATGCGCGCGCCATGACCGGCCCGGGCGGCGTCGTGCTGGAAAGCGATGCCCATCTCGCCCGCTTTCGTCGCTGGGCCGAGACGGCGCGGGCAAAGGGCGCACAAGTGTGGATGCAGCTGAATCATCCGGGACGTCAGATGCAGGCGGCACTGGGCCAGCCGACGGTCGCGCCGTCGGCGGTCGCGCTCGACCTCGGCTCGATGTCCAAGCGCTTCGCCATGCCCCGCGAACTGACCGACGCCGACATCGCCGAGGTCGTCGCACGCTTCACTCGTAGCGCCCTGCTGGCTGAGCAAAGCGGCTTTACCGGCGTGCAGATCCATGCGGCGCATGGGTATCTGCTCAGCCAGTTCCTTTCCCCGCTGACCAACAAGCGCCAGGATCGCTGGGGCGGTAGTCTGGAAAACCGCGCCCGATTGCTCGTCGACGTCGTGCGTTCGGTTCGCGAGGCGGTCTCGCCAGCATTTGCGGTGGCCGTGAAGCTCAATTCGGCCGACTTCCAACGCGGCGGATTCGGGCCCGAGGACGCGCGACGCGTTGTTGAATGGCTCGGCCCGCTCGGCGTGGATCTGGTGGAACTCTCGGGGGGCAGCTACGAGGCACCGGCAATGCAGGGCGAAGCGCGCGACGGCAGAACCCTGGCGAGAGAGGCGTACTTTCTGGAATTTGCCCGCGAGGTGGTGGCTGTCGCATCAATGCCGCTCATGGTCACGGGCGGGATTCGCCGGCGCGCCGTCGCCGAGCAGGTCCTGGCGAGCGGCATCGCCATGGCAGGCATTGCGACCGCGCTCTCGCTCGATCCGCAACTGCCGAATCAATGGCGTGCCGGCCAGCCGAGCGAGCCGCAGCTCAAGCCGATCCGCTGGAAGAACAAGACCCTCGGCTCGCTGGCGAATATGGCCGTCGTGAAGTTCCAGCTCAGGCGGCTGAGTACCGGACGGTCCCCCCGTCCAGCCGTCTCCCCGGTGCGCGCACTCGTTCTGCAACAATTGAGCGCAGCGTGCCAGACCCGGCAATACCGTCAGTGGATCGCGCGCGGTCTCGCGCGCTGATCTCCACGACTGCCGCCCCGTTGCGGCTGGATTTACTCGAATGCGGGATCGACCGGCACGCGGTAACCGACCGCGAGCCGGTTCGTTTCGTTAGCCATGCCGACAACGGCAAGCAGTTCGCCGAACATCTCGTCGGTCATGCCTGCACGTCGTGCCGCCGCCGTGTGGCTGGCAACGCAATACCCGCAGTTGTTCGTGACGCTGACCGCCACGTAAATCAGTTCCTTGATGAGCGGATCGAGCGCCCCCGGGGCCATCACGTCCTTGACGCTGTCCCACGTGCGTTCGAGTGTCGGCGGGTGTTGCGCAATGTATTTCCAGAAGTTGTTGACGTCGGGCACACCGCGCGTGGCCTTGATGTCGTCGAAAACCGCTTTGACCTCGGGGGTGGCGGATACGTATTCAACTGGCTTTTGCTGGCTCATGGATGGGCTTTGCCGGACAGGCATTCGTTGAGATGAAGCCGTAGATTACAAGCATTCCTCGCCCCGCGCCGCCTCATCGATCCGTGACGTCACGGGCGCTACGCCGAACAAGAACACCTCGCTATCGACGAGCGCCGCCATCCGCTCAGGACGACGCCACGGCATGCAACCGCGCCCGAGCCGTTGTGGCGCTTGCCGCGCCGAACGCGCTGCCCGTGTCATCGGCCTGATTCGCCAGACGGAATACTGCGACGGCTTCCTTCAGTGATTCGGCCTGTTCGGCGAGCGACTGTGCCGCTGCTGACGCCTGCTCGACCAACGCGGCGTTCTGCTGCGTGACCTCGTCCATTTGCGTGACGGCTCGCGCGACCTGATCAATGCCCGCCGTCTGCTCTTCGGAAGCCGCCGAAATCTCGGCCATGATGTCAGTCACGCGCCGCACGCTATCCGCGATGCTGTGCATGGCTGTGCCCGCTTCGCCGACAATGCGGCTGCCGGCCGCCGACCGTTCGGCAGACGTCTCAATCAGCGTTTTGATATCCCGTGCGGCGCTGGCTGAGCGCTGGGCCAGGGTGCGCACTTCGCCCGCGACCACCGCGAAGCCACGCCCCTGCTCGCCTGCCCGCGCGGCTTCCACGGCCGCGTTCAGCGCCAGAATATTGGTCTGGAATGCAATGCCGTCGATCAGCGAGATGATTTCACGAATCTTGGCCGATCCGGCGTCGATGGCGCGCATGGTGTCAGTGACTTCGACCATCGCGATATCGCCCGCCCCCGTCTGATCACTCGCCTGACGGGCCAATTGATTGGCCTGTCGCGCGTGCTCCATGTTCTGACGCACGGTACTCGTGAGTTGCTCCATGCTGGCTGCGGTCTCTTCCAGCGACGCCGCTTGCTGCTCCGTGCGGGCCGACAGATCCAGATTGCCTGCCGCAATCTCGCGGGCGCTGGCGGCAATTGCCTCGCCGCTCTTGCGCACCTTGGCGACCGTCTCGCCCAGTTGCGTTTTCATGTTGGCAAGCGCGGCGAGCAGGTGCCCCATCTCGTCGTTGGACGTCACATGCACGGCGCGTTGCAGATTACCGTCAGCGATCTCCTGGAAGTGATCGAGAATGTCGCCCAGCGGACGCGTAATCGCCCGGTTGAGCGAGCGGGCCGTGAGAAATGCCGCAATGATGGCGAACGCAATCGCACCGAGCGTCATCGCGAACAACCGGTCGTAAGTGCCGGTGGCCGAATCGAAACTCTCTTTGGCCCGGCTATCGTAAAGCCGCTTGAGCGCGTCGTTGGCGTTGACGTAGGCGGTGTAGCGCTTGCCGAGCACGGCGGCCTGCTCGTAATAAACGTCGGTCTGCCCGGCGGCAATGCTGTTCTGAACCTGCGAGAAGGCGTCTTTGAGGGCTTGTCGTGCCCCCGTGACCTCCGCGGCGAGACGTTGCTCGTCCGCGTCGGCGGGCAGTGCGAGGTAGGCTTGCCACGCCTTCTCCGATTCGCCCCAGTATTCGGTGCCCTTCTTGACGTCGGCCGCCTTGATCTCGGCGCTTGGCGCCTGAGGGGCCCGCAGCACGACCGCCCGCGCTCGTCCGATATGAATCTCCGCCTCTCCCAGCAGTCGCGTGCTGGCCAGTTCCTTGTTGTACACCTCGCGCAAACTGCCAACGGTGTCTCGCAAGCCCAGCAGGGCGAGCCCGCCGATCACCAGCACCAGACCGGCCAGACCTGCTACGGCCAACCTTAACCGCCAACGAATCGTCCAATTCTTCAACATTTGCGCTCCCGCCTTTCTTTCCTGAGCGTGGCCGCCGACACCGGCTGCCACCATCTGCCACCCGGCACGATACACGCAACCGGGTGATAGCGTTACCCGCTTCAAACGGCTTGAACCCGGAAAACTTGAGGCACCACCGGCACCAGGGCTTCTTTTCCGTAAATTGGCGCCAGAACCTTGCGATATGCGTACCCGTCACAACGCATTAACGTCTAATGGCCGATATTGATCTGCCTCGCACCCCAACGGCTGGTTCTGCACTGATACCGACGACGCTCACAAGCTCGCCCCGTCAACGGCCACGCACGCGGTGATCGTTATCCGGGCAGACGATCCCGCGCCGGGCACACTGGGCTGTCCTTCCGCAGGAAGAGGGGATGTGTCTTTGTGCATTCTGCACACGGCGCGCACGCGGCATGTGCGCAAGAGAGACGAACTAGGGCATTTCCAAAACGGCGGATCAGCCTGTTGCCTGATCTTCGGGGCAGGCGCGGTCCTGTCGTTGACGGTAGACGAAAGCGGGCTGCCGCGTGAAAAGCCGCTGAAACTCAACGCGGCGTTAGCGCTCGCGCAACGATTGATGGCGCGCCGGAATCGCCGGAATCGCCGGAATCGCCGGACGAGCCTCGCCCGGCCCCGCCGCTTACAACGCCCGCTTGACGGTACGCGCCGCGCCCGAAATATCCTGCCCGACGCCGTCGACAGTATTGCAGGCTGCCAAAGAGAGCAGCGAACCGATCACCAGGAGAAACGCCACGAAACGCGACAACATATCGACCTCGATACAAAAAACAGAATCACCCCCAGGTTTCCCGCCTTCGTTTCATGATCCAAAGGCCCGGAACCCGACATTTTTTTGAGTGGCGCGACGGCTTCCGCCCGCGCCTCGAAACAACGCGCAATTGTGCTTCAAATTCGCCCGGATCGGAACTGGCCGAACAGCACCGTAGTTCCCTCGCTATAACACGGCCAGCGTTTGCCGGATGTGCTCGGCAAAGGCCATGCTCAGGTGATTCGGGCGTGCGCGATCGAACTTTACCGTAATCCCGACCGAGGGCAAGGTTGGCAGCGTATCACCTGTAACAATGCGTAAATCTGCGGGCACAGCGGTCTGTGTCATGACCGCTAACGCTTGCCCGGAACGCGCCAGCGCCGTCAGCCCGGACAGATTGCTGCTCGCATAGGCAACGCGATACGCCCTGCCCGCCCGTGTCAACGCCTCGCACGCCGCAATGTAATCGAGCGTATCCGGGTCGGACAGGGCCAGCGGTAAAGGCGCGACGGGATTGGCCAGCAGCGTCTCCAACCCCGGATTGCCGATCCATACCAACGGCTCGCGGCGAATGACGCTGGCCTCGTCGACCCCTTCCGGCAGCGAGATCAACGCCAGATCGAGCGCATGCCGTTTCAACTGTTCCAGCAATCGCGGCGTTGGCTCGCATATCACCTCGACCAGCGCCTGCGGGTGCGCCACCGCAAATTCACGCAGCAAGTGAGGCAGGAACGCGGCCGCGTAGTCGTCCGGGCAGCCAAAGCGGAGGGTGCCGCTCAGCCCGCGCCCCGACATATCGGCCATGGCTTCGTCGTGCGAACGCAGAATTCTCTGAGCATGCCCGAGCAGGCGTTCTCCGGGGTTCGTCAGCACGACCCCGCGCCCGGTGCGCTGCAACAGCGGCTGGTCGACGATGGCCTCCAGACGCTTCATCTGCTGGCTCAACGCCGATTGCGTGCGCGCAATTCGCTGCGCTGCACGGCTGAGCGAACCGGCTTGGGCGATCGCAACAAACGAGCGCAACAGATCGATATCGAGAGACGCACTCAAGGTATTAGCCTCACTTCTATCTTTCATTAGCATTATTCGCTTCTATGAAATCAGAGTGCTGCTTAGACTGCAAGCGATGGCTGCGCCTGCCCATCGCTTTGTCTATCGGATCTATCGGAGATTTCCGCGTGTCCAAGAACCAAGACGCCGACTTCTGGCGCAATGCCCGGCAGCATCTGATTCGTTATGGCGGTACGTTCGAGCCCCTGATCGTCGAACGGGCACAAGGCAGTTTCGTCTATGACGCCGACGGCCGCGCGATTCTCGATTTCACCTCGGGCCAGATGAGCGCGGTGCTCGGCCATAGCCATCCCGACATTGTCTCGGTCGTCACCGAGTCCATCGGCCAGCTCGACCACCTGTTCAGCGGCATGCTCTCGCGGCCGGTGGTCGACCTCGCCAAACGACTCGCCGACATCACTCCGGCAGGGCTGGAACGGGTCATGCTGCTGAGCACCGGCGCCGAATCGAACGAGGCCGCCATTCGCATGGCGAAACTCGTGACCGGCAAATACGAAATCGTCGGGTTCGCACAGTCCTGGCATGGCATGACAGGGGCGGCCGCCTCAGCGACGTACAGCGCAGGCCGCAAAGGTGTCGGCCCGGCGGCCGTGGGCTCGTTCGCGATTCCGGCCCCGTTCACCTACCGTCCGCGTTTCGGTCCCTCGGGGCAGTACGACTATCTTGCCGAACTGGATTACGCCTTCGACCTGATCGATCGCCAATCCAGCGGCAATCTCGCCGCATTCATCGCCGAGCCGATTCTGAGTTCAGGGGGCATTATCGAGTTGCCGCCCGGCTATCTGGCGGCACTCAAGCGCAAGTGCGAAGAACGCGGCATGTTGCTGATTCTCGACGAAGCGCAGACGGGCATTGGCCGCACCGGCACGATGTTCGCATTCGAGCGGGATGGCGTGACGCCGGACATTCTCACGCTCTCGAAGACACTTGGCGCGGGGCTGCCGCTCGCCGCGATCGTCACGTCGGCCGAGATCGAGGAACGAGCCCACGAGCGTGGCTATCTGTTCTACACGACGCACGTATCCGACCCGCTGCCGGCCGCTGTGGGCCTGCGCGTGCTCGACGTGATCGCCCGCGATGCTCTGGTGGACCGCGCCAATGTCATGGGCGAGCGTCTGCGCAACGGGCTGTCAGGTCTCATGGAGCGCTTCGAATGTGTCGGGGATGTGCGCGGACGCGGCCTTCTGCTCGGCATGGAGATCGTCAGGGATCGGCACAGCAAAGCGCCGGCCGACGGCCTCGGCGCGAAGATCACACGCGAATGCATGAACCTCGGCCTGAGCATGAACATCGTTCAACTGCCCGGTATGGGCGGCGTATTCCGCATCGCGCCGCCGTTGACCGTCAGCGAGGAGGAAGTCGATCTCGGCGTGTCATTGCTCGGGCAGGCCATCGAGCGATCTCTGTAACGCGCGCGGCGCCGCGCACCTTCCGGCTGGAGGCTGCGGCGCCGTTATCTCACCCGATCATCGGCTGCGCTGCGGGCGCTGGACGTCGCGGAAGATGTACTTCAGCGCATCGGGCAGCGTGCTCGACCACACCGACCACTCGTGTTTGCCGTCCACAATGCGCAGCTCGGCCGGTTGCTTGTTCGCGCGCAACAGCTCATAGAAGCGCGTAGCCTCCATTTCGATGTTGAAATCGTCGTCGTCGCCCGAATTGATGTACATCGGCACCTTGATGCCCTTCTTCAGGAACTCGTCGAAGTACGCCGGGTAGTTGTTCTGCTGCCAGACGCGTGCGCTGTACTCGCCGTTGGTGTTCGGCTCGGCGAACACCTTCACGAAGCGGGCCGACGAGTCCTTTGGGGGTTCCGGATTGTAGATGGCCGGGCTCAGCAGCGCGGCCGCCTTGAACTTCTCGGGATACTTGAGGGCATAGCGCATGGCGCCGTAACCGCCCATCGACAAGCCGCCGATCAAACGCCCGTCGCGGGTCTTGAGGGTGCGATACGTCTTCTCCACGTGCGGGATCAGTTCGCTGAAGAACGCCGTCTCCATGCGCTCCTTCAGGTCGACATACCAGTTGGTATTGGCGTCCGGCATGATGACGATGGCCGGCGGGATGTCGCCGTGGCCGATCAACTTGTCCATGGTGGATTGCATGCGGCCCTTGACCACCCAATCGTTCTTCACGCCGTCGTTGCCATGCAGGAGATAAAGCACCGGATAGGTGGTGCTGCCATTCGCCTCGTAGCCCGTCGGCAGATACACGTTATAGGTCAGCGGCCTCGCCAGATTCTTGCTGTAGACCTCGCTGGAGAGCACTTCGCTCGCATGGGCTTGCACGCTGAGAAGCGCGGCACCCGCCATCATCCCCACAACCAATTGTCGAGCCAGACCGGCGCCGCGTTGACGGAACATTTCGAACACATACCCTCCTGATGACATCATTGTCTCGTTAGTTTCGTTGTCCAGACCGTTCGCCACTAAGAACGAACGCCCGAAAGATTAACATTTGAAATGAAATTCGGGGCAGCAAATCCGCTTCGACGCCCCGGGGCGCGTTACCATGTCGAGCGCCGTGAGCATTGCGCCGCCCGCTTCCGAACTGCGTCGACGCCACGGTATGAAGCCAATCCGACATTCCCCATGAACGATCTTCCTTTTCTCGATCACGCGGCACTCGCCGAGCTCGCCCAGTCGCACGCGCCCATCGACACCCCCTGCCAATGTACGAAGACGCCGCTCGACGGCTGGGCCAGTCTGCCGAACTCGCTGCCCGACGACCTTCTGGAGGCCGTCGGCACGCTCATGGCGCTGCATGATTCGCAAGAACCCACGTACAACGAATATCACCCGGGCGGCACGTCATACTGGGCCGTCAATGCGCCGATTGCGCCGCGCTACTTTCCCTACAATCGCGCAAACGTTTGCCGATGCCGCCAATGTGCACGCCTCTATCTTCGCTATCAGGAAGGCGGGGGGTATTTCGTCGATCAGCGTATTCGTCTTCTGAACCCGGCGTTGATCGTGAACGCGCCCCTCGATAACGAATGACGCGTTGCCCCTGCGGACACCAAATTGTTGTGATCTGTTTTGATTCGTTGTGATTTGTCCCAATTTGTGAACATGTGTGCGCGAAATCTCGTCTCCGAGCACACCAAGGAGCGCCAAAACTCTAATAAAAACAAGGCACTTCATAGACGTCCGCATCCATTGCGCTGACTTCGGACTGCGACATGGCGTTGCGAACACCTGTCCTTGCTTCCGGTCGAAGCGCGCATGCAAAAACAAGACGCGTCACTACCGGACCCCGACTACCTGACGGCCGCTGCGCCGCCCCCGATCGAACGACTTGCGCGCGTGACCCGCGCCATTTGGCGTTCGCCAACGTTTTACGTGACGATCTATGCGATCGTCTGGGCGTTCGTGAGCACGTCACTCGACCCAACGGTGCCTTTCGACGCCGTCGAGGCCTTCAACTGGGCACGTAACGCCGAATGGGGAACGCCGAAAAATCCGTGGCTGGTCGGGTTTTCGATGTGGCCGGCGCTTGGGCTCGACGGCGAGGCAATGTCGATCTATTGGTATGTCTCGCATTTCGCTGCCGTCGCTATCGGTATGCTGGGCGTGTGGCATCTGGCGCAACGCCTCTCGGGGGATCGCCGCCTCGCCTGGCTTGCCATGCTCAGCCTGCACCTGTCGGGCGCAATCAACATCGACATCCTCCCGTATAACGACAACTACCTGCTGGTCATGCTCTGGCCGTGGATGCTGTGGCTTTTCGTCCGCAGCTTGCTCGACTCGCCGAGATTCTGGCCGGCGTTTGCCGTGGTCGCCGGATTGGCGGCCATGACGAAGTACTCAACGTTTGCACTGCTTGGCGTCATGTTCGTCGTGTCCGTCTGGACGCCGCACGCGCGACGTCACTACCGCCATCCGGCTTTCCTGCTGGGGCTGGCGATCTTCGTCGCCATGACCGTACCCAACGCCGTGTGGCTTGCCCATCATGACTTTGCCGCGTTTCGCTGGGTAGACGATCAGATCCATACGCGATTGAACGCTCGTGCGCTTTACGCCGCACTCACGTCCTTCTACCCCATTGCGGCGCTGGCGCTCGTACTGCGCGTTGCCGGTGTTCGATTTGCGCGACCGGCGGCGGATGCGCGGATCGTTGCCTGCGTTCTGTTACTGCCGCTCATCCCGATCCTGTCGTACTTCACCTTGCATAACGGCGGACGCATCTCGGAGTGGCTCCAACCGTTCGCCGTGCCGCTGCCTGCCGTATTGGTGGCATGCGTGCAACCGGCCACGGCTTGCCGTTCATGGCGCATTGCACGCTGGCTGGTCGCCGCCGGACTCCTGGTACTCGCCGGATACATCGTGTTTCTGAGCACCAATCTTCGCAACGCAGGACAGAAATTCAGCGGCATCAAGGTGGCGAGCATCGAACTGGAACAGCGTTGGCAAGCGCGCTATGGCACCCCCTTGCGCTATGTCGGTCACGATCACCTTGCCACCTGGCTGACGTTCTACGCCCCGGGCGAGCCTCGCCTGCTCATGCGATGGTCGGTGCAACATCGTCCCAACATCTACACCCGCGATATCGACGAAGCGGACGTGCGCGCGCGCGGTGCTCTCCTGCTCGGCCGTCCTGGGGAATCGTGCCGGCGCACCAGCTTCGCACGGACCTTGACGCAATGGCCAACGCTCACGATCGACGCTAGTGAAACCGTGCCGTTCTCGTATCACGGCGGCACCTCGGCCATGCCGCTTTGTGTGGCGTACATAGCACCGCGATCGTGAATATCTAAAGCACAAACGCTTCGTTGCCCGCTGCGCACCCGCACGGATAATCCGTCGAATCGGGCCAATATGTCCAATACAGCCAGTGCCAACGGGGTAACGCTCATGAAACCTCTCGATCCTCTCTCGCGTCGTCGTTTCCTTGCGGTGCTGGGCGCCAGCGCCGCGACGCTCGCCCTTCCGGCGCGTGCCGCCTACGAAGCCGGCAAGTTCCGCATCGGTTATCAGAAGGCCGCGAGCACGCTGGTGCTCGCCAAGGCCAACGGTTCGCTCGAAGCCCGCCTGCGCCCGCTCGGCGTCGAAGTGACATGGGCGGAATTTGCCGCCGGCCCGCAATTGCTCGAAGGGTTGAACGTGGGCGCCATCGACTTCGGTTACGTTGGCGAAGCGCCCCCCGTTTTCGCACAGGCGGCCGGTGCCGATTTCGTCTACAGCGCCTACGAAATTCCGACGCCACTGGCCGAAGGTGTCGTTGTCGCCAACACGTCGCCCATCAAGACCGTTGCCGACCTGAAGCGCCGCAAGGTGGCGTTCAACAAAGGTTCCGACGTGCACTGGTTCCTCGTTGCCCTGCTGCGCAAGCACGGCCTGGACTTCGGTGACATCGATCCGGTCTACCTCGCGCCGGCCGACGCACGCGCCGCCCTCGAACGCGGCTCGGTCGACGCCTGGGCCATCTGGGACCCATTCCTTTCCGCCGTGCTGGATCAGAGCCCGGTGCGCCTGTTGGCCAACGCCGAAGGGGCCGCCGACCATCACCAGTTCTTCCTCAGCCAGCGCACGTTTGCCTCGAAGCGGCCTGACGTCGTCAAGGCGACGCTCGAATCGCTCGGCGAGACAGGACAGCAGATTCGCGCGGACTATGCCGGCGCCGCCGCGAAGCTCGCACCAATTCAGGGACTCGACGCCAAGATCATCGAAAAAGGGCTTCGCCACTATGCCCACCGCTACCAGCCGGTCTCCGAAACTGTGTTGGCTGCGCAACAGCGTATTGCCGACACGTTCCTCCAGCTCAAGCTGATTCCACGCCCCATCCGCGTAGCTGACGCGACACTGCCCCATCCGGTCGGCTAATTCGCTCGCCCCGTCTTCCCGCGCCCCCGGCTTTTCATCCTTGGCAAAGCCACCTCGAATGTGACAGAATTCGCAACTCAGTTGCATTGCAATTGAGTTGCACTTTAATGTCCATGCTGCCCGCCCCGTCGCGCGGCATGCCGTCACGTTTGCGTTTCGTTGTTCCCGCATCCCCTTCGGCTCATGCTTCGTCGCTGGCTTCCGCTCTGGCTCGTTCTCTGCGTTCTGATTTCGCAGACCGCACTGGCACGCCATGTCGCATTTCACATGGCAGCGGCACTTGCGGCGAGCGCATCGACGAATTCAGCAGGCCAACACCGCCAACATGACGAGGACCAGGACAGCAGCGGCGTGTGCGAGCAGTGCCTCGCGTTTATCGCCGTCGATGTGGCGCTGCCCACGCTGCCCGTCATTGCCACACTTGCCGAGGTGCGCCGTTGGCACTTCCCATCGCGCACACCGGTACGCATGCGTTCCGTCTCGCGCGGCCCCACACGCAATCGCGATCCTCCTTGCCGCTCGGCGTCGTTCGTCTGAATCAGAACATTCGCCATCGCCGGGAGCGGTGCGCCCGCAAACGCGCGCACGCTGCCGAGCGCATGGCATCCACACGTAACGCACATTGAGGATCGGCATGGTTGCCCGCTCTAATCTCTCGCGCTTCGGCGCGCTTGGCCGTCACGCGCTCGCTGCTGCTGCGGCGTCGGCGGTTGCCGTCAACGTTTATGCACAAACCGCTGCGCCGCCCGGCGGCAGCGCAGCCGCAGCGACCCCGGACGACGCCAACGTTTCGCTCTCCGGCACGACCGTTTCGGCCAAACGTCTCGACGCCGCGCGCAACGCGCTCTCGCCCGATACCGGCAGTTCCGTCTACAACTTCGATCAGTCCGATATCCAGACGCTGCCGCTCGGCGCCAACACCCCTCTCAATCAGGTGCTTCTGCAAGCGCCGGGGGTGGTGCAGGATTCCTATGGGCAGTTGCATGTCAGAGGGGATCACGCAAACCTGCAGTACCGCATTGACGGCGTGATCATTCCAGAAGCCATCAGCGGTTTCGGGCAGGCGATCGATGCGCGCATCGCGTCGCAGATCAATCTGATTACCGGCGCCCTTCCGGCGCAATTCGGGTATCGCACCGCGGGAATTGTCGATATCCATACCAAAGGCTCGCCCGGTCTGGCGGACGACACCGGCGAACCCCCCAAAGCTTTTGGCGGCGAAGTTGGCGTGGTGTTCGGCAGCCACGCCGACCGCGAGGTCAACACGCAGTTATACGGCACCAAAGGGGCGCTGAGCTATTACTTCAGCGCGCGAGTGTCGGCCAACGATCTCGGCATCGAAAACCCGACGGGGGACCGTAACGCGATTCACGACCACACGAATCAGACAAACGCGTTCGGCATGATGTCGTATCTGCTCAATGCCGATAATCGTGTCTCGTTCATGTTCGGCACGGCCAACAATCGCTTCCAGATCCCGAACCTGCCGGGTGTCGCGCCGGCCTTTTCGCTCGATAACGGCTCGATTCCCGATTCGTCGAGCCTCAACGCGAACCAGCAGGAACGCACGGAGTTTCAGGTGCTGTCGTGGCAGAGCCATCTCTCGCCGAAGCTCGACACGCAACTCTCGCTATTTCACCGCACGAGCCGGGTCGACTACACGCCCGACCCGATTGGCGATCTCGTCTACAACGGTGTGGCGGCCAACATCACCCGGCGCAATGAAGCCTACGGCGTGCAGTCCGACAGCAGCTACAAGCTCACGGATCGCCACACGCTGCGCTTCGGTCTGTTCGTGCAGCAGGAGCACTTCAGCGTAGACAACACATCGAGCGTGTTCCCCGCGGTGGACGGCCAGCAAACCAGCGGCACGCCGATCAGCATCGTAGACAATGCCAGCGATCGCGGCACCACGTACGGACTGTATCTTCAGGATGAATGGAAGGCGACGGAGCGCCTGACGATCAACTATGGTGCGCGCTACGACCACGTCAATACCGTCACGGATGAGGGCCAACTCTCGCCAAGACTGGGCCTCACCTACGACCTGACGAGCCGCACCCGCGTGCACGCTGGCTACGCACGCTACTTCACGCCGCCCGCGACGGAGAAGATCGATACCACCTCGGTTGCGAAATTCCTCAACACGACCAACGCCCTGCCGTCTGACGCCAACACCGCCGTGCGCGCCGAGCGATCCGACTATTTCGATCTGGGCGTCTCTCATCAACTGACGTCGTCGATCACCGTGGGCCTCGATGCGTACTACCGCAACGTGCGCCATCTTCAGGACGAAGGGCAATTTGGCAACGCGCTGATCTACTCGACCTTCAACTACGACAAAGGCCGCATCTATGGCGTAGAAGGCACGGTCAACTATCGTCAGGGCAATGTCGGCGCCTATCTGAATGTGGCAGTCTCACGCGCCATGGGTCAGGGTATCGAGACCGGGCAATTCAACTTCGATGACGACGAGTTGGCGTACATCAATAACCACTGGGTGCATCTGGACCACGACCAGCAGGTGACGGCGTCGGCGGGTGTGTCCTACCAATGGGGCCAGACACTGCTCTCCGCCGATGCTCTTTTCGGCTCGGGTCTGCGCAGCGGCTTCGCCAACAGCGAACATCTGCCTGCGTACTACCAGGTCAACCTCGGTGTGGGGCAGAAGATCAACGTGCCGGGGCTTGGCCGCTTCGACGCGAAATTCTCGATCATCAACCTGTTCGACCGCGTCTACGAACTGCGCGACGGCACCGGCATCGGTGTCGGCGCACCGCAGTTCGGCCCGCGCCGCACGTTCTATCTCGCCATGTCCAAACCCTTCTGACGAAAAACGTGCCCGCCCGGCTGCCGGGCGGGCGCGGACGAATGCCATGTGCAGCTCAGGCGTCTTTCGCAGGACGCTTGCGGCGCATGGGTGTCGATACGCCGAGCGCGTCTTCCAGAAATGCCATGAGCGCCTGAAGGCGTGCCGTGCGTCCCCGCCTTGTCGGCACCAGCAACGTGACCGGCGCACTGTCGAACGCCCAATCCGCCAGCACTCGCACCAGCTTGCCGGCGGCCACAGCCTCGCGAGTGTCCCACTCGGAACGCAGTACCAATCCCAGCCCCTGCTCGGCCCATTCGCGCGCCACGCTGCCGTCATTGCTCGTATAAGCGGGAACGACGCGAACGCTGTCGCGCGTCGACGACCGCCGGGGCGCGGCAGCGTTCGATTTCGCAGCCCGCCGGAATCGCCACAATGTCACGTCCTCGTCGTTCTCGCGAATGCAGATACAGCGATGCCGCAGCAACTCTCCCGGTGTCGCCGGTATTCCGTGTTGCTTCAGGTACGCCGGGCTGGCGCATAGCCACCGTTCGTTGGGCGCAAGCGCACGCGCGATCCACGACGAATCCCTGACCGCGCCAACGTGGATGACCGCATCGGAATCGTGCTTGTCCGGCCAGGGGGTCTCCCGCAAATCCAGTTGCAGACGTAATTCGGGATGAAGTTGCGCGAACCGCGCCAGCGCCGGGGCCACGTGATGGCGACCGTAGCCGAAGGGCGCCGCAATCCGCAGCGTGCCGGTCAGACGCTTGTCTTCGCGGCGGAACGCTTCGGGCAGCGCATCGAGCTGGGCGAGCAACGCCGAGCCCTCTCGCGCCAGACGCTCGCCTTCGGCCGTGAGGCTCAACTGGCGCGATGTGCGCGTGGCCAGCGCCAGTCCGAGAGTCGCTTCGAGCTTTCGCAGCCGTGCAGACAGCGCGGGCGGCGTTACGTTGAGCATGCGCGCCGCAGCACTCAGCGACGCCGACTGCGCCAGCGCCTCGATCAGACGCAGGTCTTCGATCTGGATCATTAACCTGAGCTTAATGTTTGATGTTGCGTCATTTAACCACGACGCCCCCTATCCTTCCTACACTGCGTTCTGTGGCGACTGCCCTTCGCCGTCTTGCCGATCATTCCCTCACGACAACAGAGGCCCCATGTCCGACGCGTCTCCGACTTCTCGCACTTTGCCCACTTCTCCTACGCATGACGCCGCCTGGCCGCGTGCCGTGCTTTTCGATCTGCTCACCGCGCTGCTCGACTCGTGGACCGTATGGAACCGCGCCGCGGGTAGCGAGACTGCCGGGCGCACCTGGCGTGCCGAGTATCTGCGGCGCACCTACGGTTGCGGCGCTTACGTGAGCTACGAGCAACTCGTGCGCGAAGCCGCGGCGCATGTCGGCTTGCCTCCCTCGGCACCGCAAGCACTCGAAGCCGAATGGCTGACGTTGCCCGCGTGGGATGGGGCACGCGAACTGCTTCAATCGCTGCGTGCACACTGCAAGCTCGCTGTCGTCACCAACTGTTCGAAAACGCTCGGGCATCAGGCAGCGGCCTTGCTCGGTGTCGACTGGGACGTGGTAGTGACGTCGGAAGAAGCCGGTTTCTACAAACCCGATCCGCGTCCGTACCGGCTCGCGCTCGACCGGCTGGGCGTAGCGGCTAGCGACGCTGCATTTGTCGCGGGCTCAGGCTACGACCTCTTCGGCACGTCGGCCGTGGGGATGCGCACGTTCTGGCACAACCGCGTTGGCCTTGCACGCCCCGACGGCGCGCCAGCGCCCGACAGGGAAGCCCCCACGCTCGAACCGGCGCTCGCCTGGCTTCGCGACTTTCACAAGACTGCCTGAACACTGACGCCATGACATCGATACAGAACGTTCCGCTGGCTTCATTACAGGCGCTGGAAACGCCCGCTGCCTTGATCGACGTGCCGCGTATGCAGCACAACATTCACCGCATGCAGTCGCGTATGAATGCACTGGGTGTGCGCTTTCGCCCTCACGTCAAAACCAGTAAATGCGTGGAAGTCGTCCGCGCCCAGATCGACGCGGGGGCGACAGGCATCACTGTCTCGACGCTCAAGGAAGCAGCGCGCTTCTTCGACGACGGTGTCACAGACATCCTCTACGCGGTCGGCATGGTTGCCAGCAAGCTTCCGGCGGCGCTCGCGTTGCGCCGTCGCGGCTGCGATCTGAAAATCGTCACGGACAGCGTGGCTTCGGCACAAGCCATCGTGGCCTTCGGCGCAGAATTCGGCGAGACGTTCGAGGTGTTGATCGAGATCGATACCGACGGGCATCGTTCGGGCATCCGCCCCGAAGAAGATGCACTGCTCGATGTCGCACGCGTGCTTCGCGAGGGCGGCGCGATACTGGGCGGGGTCATGACGCACGCGGGCTCCAGCTACGACTTCGACACGCCCGAAGCGCTCGAGGCCGTTGCGGAGCAGGAACGCGCCGGTTGCGTGCGAGCGGCCACGCGGTTGCGCGATGCCGGTTTTCCGTGCCCCGTGGTCAGCGTGGGCTCAACGCCGACAGCGCTCGCCGCCAGGCAGCTCGACGGCGTGAGCGAAGTGCGCGCGGGCGTGTATGTGTTCTTCGATCTTGTCATGCATAACGTGGGCGTTTGCACGACCGGCGAGTTGGCGTTGAGTGTGCTCACCACGGTGATCGGCCATCAGGCGGACAAAGGCTGGGCCATCGTCGATGCCGGCTGGATGGCCATGAGCCGTGACCGGGGTACGCAGAAACAGAAACACGATTTTGGCTATGGGCAGGTTTGTCGCATCGACGGCAGCGTCGTGCCGGGCTACACACTCAGTGGCGCCAATCAGGAGCACGGCATTCTGTCGCGCGACGGCGCGCCCGACACCGACATCGTGGCGCGCTTCCCTATCGGTACGCTGTTGCGCATCATGCCGAATCACGCCTGCGCGACCGGGGCGCAATTCCCCGAGTACCACGCCATTGCGCCGGACCGGGATCCGGCCGTCTGGCCGCGACTGCACGGCTGGTGATGCCCCGAGGCGATCCCCGGTTAACGTCCGGCGCGCCGCCTGCCACTCACTGCTGGGGCAACGGGACGATGCCCTCCTGCGCCATCAGCGTCAGGTTGCCCCCCATGCGCGGGTCCTGGAACGGACCCGCCGCGTGCATGGCGTCGAAGCGCATGGGATCGGGCGAGCGCAGACGATAGAACTCGACCCATCCGCTCGACGCCTTGGGCGTCGCCGTCTCCTGCACCGCACCCGACTGCGTATTGAACCATGACGGATCGCGATAGCCGTCTGCCACGCGCGCAGCGAGCCGCTCCAGCGCCCCTTGCCGGTAGGTGTACCAGTCCTCGCCTTGCAAACGCGCCATTTCCGCCATGAGCACCAGCGGTGCCGTCGCGTAATCGTGGTAGTGAAGCGCAAGCCGCTTGCGCGACATTTCCATCGGCAAACGGCCATCGGGCTCGATCGCGTCGATGCCGGCGCGATAGATGCCTTGCGCCGTGTTGAGCAAGGTATCGTCGCGCGTGGCAACTGCCGTCGCCATGATGCCCACGCCCGTCCAGTAGTAGTGGTTGTTGCGCTTGTGCTTCGGGTTGTCCCAATACGCGAGATTCGCTGCCGACAGACGCTTGAGCCATGTCTCGATGTCGGTGCGCTGTTGCTCGCTCGCCAGCGCCTGCGTACGCAAATAGGCCATGGCCGCTGCGCCGTGGGTCCATTGCCGCATGTAGTCGGACTGATCGTTGTTCACATGCGCCATGCGGCCCAGCATGGCGCCGCTTCGGGCCCACGCGTCGAGCCATGTCAGCGCGCATCGTCCGGCCGCTTCGTCGGCGCCCTTCGCGTAAGCGTCGGCGAACTTCGCAACGTGAGCGGCGAAGGCGTTGAGCGGTTTGACGGCGGCGTCGTTCTGCGTCTTCAGGCGCGGGTCGATCACGGAACGCGCAGCGTCGGTGTAGTACCCGATCGCGCGAATGTCGGGACTGCCCGGCGGTGGCGCGGGGCAGTCGTTCTGCGCCGCGAAGGCGTTGATGTGAAGCAGCATGGCAACCGACCCTGCTAGCGAGAGTGACTGGAATCTCATCGATCGACGTCCCATTTTCCTTATCCTTGCGCCGCTTGCGTCAACATCCATTCTCGGAACTGCCGCAATGCGGTGCGTTGTTGCAGCCGCTCTCGCGGATAACACAGGTAATGCCCGTGATGCGGCACATCGACACCGGCACTCACCGGCTCGACGAGGCGGCCTGCCGTCACCGCCTCGCGCGCGAGAAACGCAGGCACCAGACCGACGCCCATGCCCGCTTCCGCCGCTTGCAGCAACACCGAGTACTGCTCGAAACGCGGTTCCGGTCGCTGCGCATGCGTCGCCACGCCGTAACGATCGGCCCACGTACCCCAAACATCTTCGGCCTGGTTGTGCACCAGCCTAGGCGCCCGGGCAACGTCCTCCACATGGTGGAGCGGATAGCGCGCCAGGAACGATGGCGCACACACCGGCATGAACCAGCGGCCGTCCACATAGTCGCTTACCACCCCCTCCCAGGTGCCGTCGCCGTAGCGGATGGCGGCGTCGAGCGTGAAGGGAAACGCGTCGCCATGCGACAAATGACGGCTAAAGCTCAACGTCACGCCCGGGGTACTTGCCAGAAAGGCAGGCAAGCGCGGAATCAGCCACTTGGTGGTGAAGGTGGGCACGCTGGCAATCGTCAGCAAATCGCTGTCTCCTCGCGACGTCATCAATTCGAGCGAGGCGTTACCGATCTCGCGAAGCGGCTCGGCCACGCGCTCATGATAGCGGCGCCCGGCGTCGGTGAGGGTAAGGTTGCGACCCTCGCGCACAAAGAGCGGCGTGCCCACGAGGCCCTCCAACGCTGCAATCTGGCGGCTCACGGCGCTAGGCGTCAGTCCCAGTTCACGGGCTGCACGAGAGAAATTCAAGTGTCTCGCGGCACTGGTGAACGCGAGCAATTCGGCGACGTTGGGATAGCAATGGCGCATGGCAGACGTAAGGCGGGCGTGGGTTTGCTTGACTTGGCAGCCGCTCGCGCGGACTCGCCAACTGTTCCGTTTTCGCACAGAACGATGCCCGATTCATGTGTTTTCTTCATGACGGTGACATCTCGGAACACGACACTGACGACCAATGTTGATTCGGCTGTCAGCCCTCCCCCGCAAGGGATCGCGAGACATTCGGATCCGCCCGGAGATTTTGTTACCGTACGCCGTTCAGGTTTCCCCGATGTCAGACTTCCACGCCGACCGCCTTGCCCCAACTGTGCCGCACCGGCACAGCGCAGCCCCTGCCGAGGCAAGTGTGACGCAGCATCCGCCACGGCGCGCGCGCACCGGCGCACTGGTCTGGGCCGTGCGAATCGTGGCGGCCCTCTTCCTTGTCTACCTCTGCCTGCCAGTGCTGTTGCTGCTAATCGGCGCGTTCGGCCAGACGTGGACCAATACCGTGCTGCCGGTGGGCATCACCAGCCGTTGGTTCGCTGAGCTCGCCGGCGATCCGTCGTTTCGCCGTGCGTTCTCCACCAGCCTCATCGTCGCGCTGAGCTGCTGCACGATCACCGCCGCCGTAGGCCTGCCGCTCGCCTACACGCTGCATCATCGCGCCCGTTACGGACGCGGCGCCGTCGCCCGGTGGGTAACGCTGATGCCGGTGGCCGTGCCCGCACTGACGCTCGGCTTCGGCTATATCGCGGTGTTCAGCGGCGACACGCTGCCGTGGTTGGGCTCGCTCCCGCTGCTCGTGCTGGCGCACACGGTGCTTACGCTGCCGTATCTCACGCAAACCCTGCTCGCCGACTTGCGCCATCTCGACATCGTCAGGCTCGAGGATTGCGCCGCCACGCTGGGTGCCTCGCCCTGGCGTCAGTTCGCGACTGTTGCCGTGCCGAACCTTACGCACAGTCTGGTCGCCGGGCTCGTGATGGTCGCGGCGTTGTCCATCGGCGAGTTCCAGATTTCCAATCTCATTGCGGGCTTCCGCTATCGCAACTATCCGGTGGTGTTGCTGCAAGCGTTCTACGGTGCCACCGGCTTTGCCTGTGCCGCCACCGTGGTGCTGCTGGTGCTCGCCCTCGCCGCGACCGGACTGTCGATCGTTGCCGCTTCCCGCCAGAAGGTCACTTCATGAGTCTCACACTTGAAAACGTCAGCTTCCGTTACGCCGGTGCGGCGCAAGGGCTCGACGATGTCAGCCTGCAAGTCCGTCAGGGAGAATTGCTGGCGGTCATGGGCCGCAGCGGTTCGGGTAAGTCGACGGTGCTGCGACTGGTTGCCGGACTCCTCGACGGCTACCGGGGTCGTATCGCCATTGGTGGCGAAGATGTCGGTGGTGTGCCCGTGTGGCGCCGTCACGTCGGCATGGTGTTTCAACAGTACGCGCTGTTCCCTCACCTGAGCGTTGCCGAGAACGTGGCCTACGGGCTTCGCATGCGCGGCGTGAACACGGCCGAGCGCCGGCGCGCAGCGCTCGACATGCTGAAGCGGGTCGGGCTGGCCGATTTCGCCTCGCGCCGTCCCGCCTCGCTCTCGGGTGGTCAGCAGCAACGGGTGGCGCTTGCACGGGCACTCGCCGTCTCGCCGCGCGTGCTGCTGCTCGACGAACCGCTCGCTGCGCTCGACGCCGGTATCCGTCAGCAGTTGCGCGACGAAATCCGCGCGTTGCAACAAGCCAGCGGCGCCACAACCCTCATCGTCACGCACGATCGCGACGAGGCGCTGAGTCTGGCCGATCGCGTGGCCGTGATCGATAACGGACGCCTGTTGCAGATCGATACGCCGCAGCGTCTGTACGACGCCCCTGCCTGCGTCACCGTGGCGAGCTTCACCGGCCTGTCGACGGTGCTGCCTGCTCGCGTGACACGAGCGGGCATGGTCGATGTCGGCTTTGCCGAGTTGCACGTGCATACCGGTGCGTGGGGGCCGGGGAGCGCCGTCTCGCTGCTCGTGCGCCCGGAACATATTCAGTGCGACCCACCGGTGGCGACCGTCAACCGGCTGCATGGCAGCCCCGGTGCGGTGCGCTTCTTCGGCGCCACGTGCCGCTTCGATTTCCTGCCACATGGCGCGACAACGCCGCTGCTCGGCGAGAGCCGCACGCCGGCCACCACGGCGATCGCACTGGACCCCGCACATCTGCGCGTGCTGCCCGCAGCCATTGCCCAATAACGAATGCGCAATCCACCGAATTCCTTACCCCGTGCCCCTGATGGAGCTATTTCGATGATTCACCCTGCCTCTCCCCTGCGCTCGCGTGCGGCATTGCCGTCGCTGACCACGCTCGCCGTCTCGTTCGCGCTGCTTGCCGGCACGGCAGGCGCGGCATTCGCCCAGACCGGCGCGGCCGCACCGCTTTACCCTGGCGAAGCCGATCTGTACGCCAAGGCCGCCGAGGAAGGTCTGGTGGTGTCGTTCGATACCGGCCCGGAGTGGGCTAACTGGAAGGCGTTGTTCGCCGAGTTCCGCAAGCGCTATCCGAAGGTCGAGATTACGTACAACGACATCGGCTCGGCCGCGACCGTGGTCGCTCTCGACAAATCGCGCCGCCGTCCGCAAGCCGACACGGCCTACTACTTCGCTGGCTCGGCGCTCGATGCAGTGCAGAAGGATGTCGTTGCGCCGTTCAAGCCGATCAATTTCGACACGCTGCCAAAGGTCTTCCGCGATAACGACGGCCGCTGGTTCACGATCCACTCGCTCAATATCGCGTTCCTCGTGAACACGAAGCTCGTCAAGCATGTGCCGCAGTCGTGGGCCGATCTGCTCAAGCCCGAGTACAAGAACGCGGTGGTCTATCTGGACCCGCGCTCGACCGGTCAGGGTCAGGTTGCCGTGTTCGCCGCCGCCTACGCCTTCGGCGGCAGTGTCGACAATCCGAAGCCGGGTGCCGATTTCTTCGGCAAGCTGCGCGACGCGGGCAACGTGATGCGTGTGGAAGGCACTACGCCGTACGCCAAGTTCGTCAAAGGCGAGATTCCGATTCTCATCGGCTACGAAAACGACGGCCTGAAGGCGAAATACAGCGATGGCATGGGCGAGGCTGCACAGGTCGTGATTCCGAAGGAAGCCAGCGTGTCGGCGCCGTATGCGATCAGTCTCGTCAAGAACGGCCCGAACCCGGACGCCGCCAAGCTCTGGCTGAACCTCATCATGAGCCCGGTCGGTCAGGCGTTATTCGCTCAAGGTTATGTGCGCCCGGCGGTGCCCGGCGTGCCGCTCACGGCAGAGATGCGCGCACGCATGCCCGACGCCCCGCAAGTCCACCCGCTCGACGTGGTTCGCGCTGCGGCGCAGAAGGCGGAAGTCGATCGCCTTTGGTCGGCGGCCGCGCTCGCCAAGTGAGACCGCGCATCATGACGCCCTTGCGCATCCATCCTGCGGAGCCGGTCGGGTCGAACGCGACGCAGCGCGCGAAAGCGGCGCATGCACCGCGCGGCTGGGTACGCCGCTTCGGCGCCCTGCCCGCCGCGCTGGTGCTCGCGATCGGCTTCGGGCTGCCGCTCGCCGCGCTGATCGTCGCGGCGTTCGAGGGGCATGGCGAGGCTTTTATCGCCATTGCGCTCGACCCGCTGGTGTGCAGTGCCTTCGTCAACTCGCTGGTGCTCGCGGCTGGTGCGGGCACTGCGTCGCTGATGGTGGGCTCGCTCATTGCCGTAACGCTGGCCCGCCAGAGTGTGCGCCGTCGCCGCGTCTGGCTCGCCGCGATGGGCGTGCCGCTGGCTTTCTCGGGCCTTGTGATCGCCTACGGCTTCATTCTCGCGTTCGGGCGCTCGGGGTTCGTGACACTCACGCTCGCCTCGCTCGGCGCCGATCCGGTTCGTGTCGGTGCGCTGATCTACACCGCGCCGGGATTGATCGCCGCTTACGCGTATTACCTGATCCCCCGCGTGGCGCTCATGGTCTATCCGGCGATTGCCAATCTGGATCGCCGTCCGATCGAAGCCGCCCTTACGCTGGGCGCAACGCCGCTGCGTGCCTTACTCGACGTGGCGCTACGCGAACTGTGGCCGACGCTGGCTGCCGCATGGTGTCTCGTCACCGCCATTGCCATGGGGACTTACGGCACGGCGCTCGCGTTGGCCGGTACCCAGATCAACATCCTGCCGTTGCTCATGTTCCTGAAGATGTCGGACGGGCAAACGGATTTCCCACAGGCCGCTGCGCTGTCGCTCGTCTTGATGGCGGTATGCAGCGGTGTGCTCGCTCTCGGAGAGTGTCTTGTACGGCGTCATCCTCAATGAGTGGTCGGCCTCGGCCCGCCACGCCCTCGCGCAACTGACCGCCCGGCAGACCGGCGCGGCGCGTCACGTGATGCCCGTCGGCCTGATTGGTCCGCGCGACGCCTCCCCCGCGCAGCTTTACGCGGCGCAGTGCATCGGCGAAGCCCTCGCTGCCGCCGGTATCGCGCTGGTGTGCGGCGGCAAGGGCGGCGTGATGGAGGCGGCGTCGGCGGGCGCAGCATCGGCCGGCGGCATCGTGATCGGCCTGTTGCCCGAGGATCATGCCGCCGACGCCAACCCGCACCTGAGCGTGGCACTGCCCACCGGGCTCGGCATCACGCGCAACGCCCTCATCGCGCGGGCGTCGGTGTGTCTCGTAGCCGTCGGCGGCGGGCTCGGCACGCTCTCGGAAATCGCGTTGGGCCTGCAATGGCGCAAACCGGTCTTTACTGTCCTCGACGCCCCGGCCGTGCCGGGGGCCGAGAACTTCGACGATATCGACGCCCTGGTCGTGGCTGTCGCCACCTGGCTGAGCGTCACCGGACTTCCCGGAGGTGATCCCCTCCGGTAAGCCAGACCGGCAGTCTCCGTATTCCCGACCCACACCGGGGGAACTGCCGGTGCGTTCTCGTGATGCTCCTGTCACATATATTTAGGATTACTAATATTATGAAACGTATTCTTCTCGCAGCACTCGGTCTTGGCGGTATGACCGGTTATCTGGTTCCGGTCCATGCGCAAAGCAACGTGACCCTGTATGGCATTGTCGACGCCGGCGTGGGTTATACGAGCGGCCAGCGCACGGCCAACAGTAAAGGTGGCGTTGGCGCACCGATCAACTACACCAACGGCTCGAACTGGGGTTTCGCGAGCGGTACGTGGTCGGGCGACCGTTGGGGCCTGAAGGGCTCGGAAGATCTGGGCGGTGGCAACGCGGCCATCTTCCAGCTTGAGAACGGCTTCAATATCGGCAACGGCACGATGGGCCAGGGCAGCCGCCTGTTTGGCCGCCAGGCGTGGATGGGGCTGCAAAGCGCCACGTTGGGCAAGCTCACGTTCGGCCGTCAATACGACCCGATCGTCGACTACGTCGGCCCGATCAGTGCCGGCACGTTCGTGACCGGCATGGGCGCACACCCGGGCGATATCGACAATCAGGATAACCAGGCGCGCGTGAACAACTCGGTGAAATGGGCAAGCCCCGTGTACGGCGGCTTCCAGTTCGGCGCCATCTATGGCTTCGGCGGTCAGCCGGGCAGTGTCAAGAATCAGAACACCTGGGGGGTCGGAGGGCAATACGCCAGCGGCCCGATCGCGTTCGGCGTGGGTTACCTGCAAGCGACCAACGCCTACGGCACCTCGACGAGCACGTGGAGCGGCTCGTATGACGGCACGTTCGCCTCGTCGATCAACGAAGGCTTTGCTTCGGCCGCCAGCCAGCGCATCTTCTCCGCTGCCGGTTCCTACACGTTCGGCGCCACGCAAGTCGGAATTCAGTACGGCAACGTGCACTACACGCCGGGCGCACTGTCGACGTTTGCCAGCGGCTTCACGTTCAACTCCATCGGCACGTCCGTGGCGTACCAGTTGACTCCGGCCCTGCGTCTGGCCGCTGCGTACAACTTTACGCAAGGCAGCGATGTGAAGGGGACGGGCGGCCCGAAGTACCACACGTTTAACCTTGCCACGTACTACGCGCTGTCCAAGCGTACGTCGCTGTACGGTCTGGTCGGCTATCAGAAGGCGTCGGGCAGCACGCTCGACACGTTCGGCAATGTGGTTTCCGCCACCGCGTCGGTCGGCGACGTAGGCAATGGCATCTCGTCGGCCACCGCCACCCAGACGATTTTCCGCATGGGCATCCGCCAGACGTTCTGATGCGCTGAGCGCGTGACACCTCATGCAGGACGGTCCCCTGCCGCCCCACGGCGGGGGACTTGAGTACTCCCGGGGACTTCGCGAGAACCGGATCGACGCGCAACGTTGTGGACAGGGTGTGGCGTTGCATGGCGGACCGGCTCACCCTTAGGCACGCTTTCGCACATCCCTCGCACGGTCTGGCCTCAAGCCGTGTCGTGCGCAAGCGTGCCTCTTTTTTCTCGTCTCCGGCAGACGATTGGCTTATCCTTCAGGCTTTCCCACCCGCATGTCCGTGACCGGAGAGCCCAACAAGGTGCCACGTCAAACCGCCCAGCCGACTGTCGAAACGCTCAACGAACAAGGGCCGGCGCCCCGCTACCTGCAGCTCAAGCAGTTCATCTGCCGTCAGATCGACAGTGGCGCCTGGCCGCCGCACCACCGCGTGCCATCGGAAAACGAACTCGTCGAGTTATCGGGCGTGAGCCGCATGACGGTCAACCGCGCGCTGCGCGAACTCACTGCGGAAGGCCGGCTCGTTCGCATGCAGGGCGTAGGTACGTTCGTCGCAGAACCGAAATCGCACTCCCCGCTGCTGGCTGTCAACAACATCGCCGACGAGATTGCCGAACACGGGCATCGGCATCGCGCCGACGTGAAACTGCTGCGTGCAGAACTTGCGGGCCCCGAACGCGCACTTGCCATGGGCCTGCAGGAGCGTGAGACGTTGTTCCACTCGGTGATCGTCCACTATCAGGACAACGTGCCGGTGCAGATCGAAGATCGTTTCGTCAATCCGGCTCTTGCACCGAATTACCTCGAACAGGACTTCACCAAGATCACGCCCAACGTCTATCTGCAACGTCACTCGCCGCTCACTTCGGGCGAGCACGTTGTCGAGGCCGTAACGGCCACGCCGGAAGAAGCCCAGATGTTGCAGATCCCGCGCACTGAGCCGTGCCTGCTCATCCGGCGTCGCACGTGGTCGGGCAAGCGCATTGTCTCCGTCGCCCGCCTGCTGCACCCCGGCTCACGTCACCGGCTCGAAGGGCGCTTCGGCGAAGTCGAGTAAGCCGCGCCCGGTCGGTTACGCCGGCGCTCGATTCTCCCGCCAGTCCATTCCTCTGCCCTCTAAAACGCTTTGCCCATCGGGCAAGGTGCGTGAAAACCCTAGTTCCCGATTACTTGTATATACAATACTGTACAAGCCATCATTTGCTCCGAACTAGAGGAATACGCTGTGAGCCAACCTACCCGATATCGCGACGTCACGATCCGCGCCCCGCGCGGCACTCAGCTCAATGCCCGTAGCTGGCTCACCGAAGCCCCGCTGCGCATGTTGATGAACAATCTCGACCCGGACGTCGCCGAGAATCCGAACGCCCTCGTCGTGTACGGCGGCATTGGGCGCGCCGCACGCAATTGGGAGTGCTACGACAAGATCGTCGAAACGCTCAAAACGCTGGGCGACGACGAAACGCTGCTCGTGCAATCGGGCAAGCCGGTCGGTGTTTTCAAGACCCACGCCGACGCGCCGCGTGTGCTTATCGCCAACTCGAATCTGGTGCCGCACTGGGCCACCTGGGAACACTTCAACGAACTCGACGCCAAAGGGCTCGCCATGTACGGCCAGATGACCGCCGGTTCATGGATTTACATCGGCAGCCAGGGGATCGTGCAAGGCACGTACGAGACGTTCGTGGAAGCCGGCCGCCAGCACTACGGCGGCAATCTGAAGGGACGCTGGGTGCTGACCGCAGGTCTCGGCGGCATGGGTGGCGCGCAGCCGCTGGCCGCCACGCTGGCCGGGGCTTGCTCGCTGAACATCGAGTGCCAGCAGACCAGCATCGACTTCCGCCTGCGCACGCGCTATGTCGACGAGCAAGCGAAGGATCTCGACGACGCTCTCGCGCGCATTGCCAGATACACGGCCGCCGGTCAGGCCACATCCATTGCGCTGTGCGGCAATGCCGCCGAAATTCTGCCGGAACTGGTGCGCCGCGGCGTGCGACCGGACATGGTTACCGACCAGACCAGCGCGCACGATCCGCTTAACGGCTATCTGCCGATCGGGTGGACCTGGGACGAGTACCGCGAACGCGCCCGTTCGAAGCCGGCCGAGGTCGTCAAGGCGGCCAAACAGTCGATGGCCGTGCACGTCAGGGCCATGCTCGACTTCAAGGCAATGGGCGTGCCGACGTTCGACTACGGCAACAATATCCGGCAAATGGCCAAGGAAGAAGGTGTCGAAAACGCGTTCGACTTCCCCGGCTTCGTGCCCGCCTACATTCGCCCGCTGTTCTGCCGTGGCGTGGGGCCGTTCCGCTGGGCTGCGCTCTCGGGCGATCCGCAAGACATTTACAAGACGGATGCCAAGGTCAAGGAACTGATTCCGGACGATGCTCACCTGCACCGCTGGCTCGACATGGCGCGTGAGCGCATTAGCTTCCAGGGGCTGCCTGCGCGCATCTGCTGGGTCGGTCTGGGACTGCGCGCGAAGCTCGGACTGGCGTTCAACGAAATGGTACGCTCGGGAGAACTTTCGGCACCGGTCGTGATCGGCCGCGACCATCTGGACTCGGGTTCGGTCGCCAGCCCCAATCGCGAAACGGAAGCCATGCGCGACGGCTCCGATGCCGTCTCCGACTGGCCGCTGCTCAATGCCCTGCTGAACACGGCGAGCGGCGCCACCTGGGTCTCGCTGCATCACGGCGGTGGCGTCGGCATGGGCTTCTCACAGCACTCCGGCGTGGTGATCGTGTGCGACGGCACCGACGCCGCCGCCGCGCGCATCGCCCGGGTGCTGAACAACGATCCGGCCACCGGCGTCATGCGCCATGCCGATGCCGGTTACGACATCGCCGTCGAATGCGCACGCGAACACGGCCTGAACCTGCCCATGCTGGGCACCGCGAAATAAGTCAGACACCCAATACGCAAGACACCCCCGAATATGTCGAATCAAGGAAATCCGTCCATGGCAACACTATTTGTGACGCCCGGCACGCTCACGCTGGCACAACTGCGCGACGTCTACCAGAACCCGACCACCCTCACGCTCGACGAAACGGCCTACGCCGCCATCGACAAGAGCGTGGCCTGCGTGGAGAACATTGTGGCCGAGGGCCGCACGGCCTATGGCATCAATACCGGTTTCGGCCTGCTTGCCACGACACGCATCGCTCATGAGGATCTCGAAAATCTCCAGCGCTCGCTGGTGCTGTCGCACGCAGCGGGTGTCGGCGCGCCGCTCGACGACGCGCTGGTGCGCCTCATCATGGTGCTCAAGATCAATAGTCTGGCGCGCGGCTTCTCGGGCATTCGCCGCAAGGTGATCGACGCACTCGTTGCGCTGGTGAACGCCGAGGTTTATCCGCGCATTCCGCTCAAGGGTTCGGTCGGCGCGTCGGGCGACCTCGCCCCGCTCGCGCACATGTCGCTGCTGTTGCTGGGCGAAGGCGAAGCCCGCTATCGCGGTCAGTGGATGAGCGCGCGCGAAGCCCTCGCCGTGGCCGGCCTCGAACCGCTCACGCTCGCCGCCAAAGAAGGGCTGGCGTTGCTCAATGGCACACAAGTGTCAACGGCCTACGCGTTGCGCGGTCTCTTCGAAGCGGAAGACATGTTCGCGGCCGCCAGTGTGTGTGGTGCGTTGACCGTGGAGGCCATGCTCGGCTCGCGCGCCCCGTTCGACGCCCGCATTCATGCAGCACGCGGCCAGCGTGGCCAGATCGACGCGGCTGCGCTCTATCGTCATCTGCTTGGCGAGACGAGCGAAGTCGGGCAGTCGCATGCGAATTGCGAAAAGGTGCAAGACCCCTATTCGCTGCGTTGTCAGCCGCAGGTCATGGGCGCGTGTCTCACGCAGATCCGTCAGGCAGCCGAGGTCCTGGCGGTCGAAGCGAATGCTGTGTCGGATAACCCGCTCGTGTTCTGGGAACAGGGCGACGTGATCTCTGGCGGCAACTTCCACGCGGAGCCGGTCGCAATGGCCGCCGACAATCTTGCGCTGGCGATTGCCGAAATCGGCGCGCTGAGCGAGCGTCGCATTTCGCTGATGATGGACAAGCATATGTCGCAGTTGCCCGCGTTTCTGGTGGCCAACGGCGGCGTGAACTCCGGTTTCATGATCGCGCAGGTGACGGCCGCAGCGCTGGCCTCCGACAATAAAGCCTTGGCACATCCGGCGAGCGTTGATAGTCTCCCGACCTCGGCCAACCAGGAAGACCACGTGTCGATGGCGCCCAATGCCGGGAAGCGGCTTTGGGAGATGGCCGATAACGTGAAAGGCATCATCGCCATCGAATGGCTCAGCGCCTGTCAGGGGCTGGACTTCCGCGAGGGTGTCAAGTCGACGCCGGTGCTCGAGCGTGCCCGCGCGTTGCTGCGTCAGGCGGTTCCGTTTTACGATAAGGATCGCTATTTCGCGCCCGATATCGAGGGCGCAAGCGCGTTGATCGCGCAACGGCAACTGAGCACGCTGGTGCCTTCCGGTACGTTGCCGAGCGTTTGAGTCACGTTTGATTTCCGCCCGGCCGGGGCGAAACGAACAGTGATTCGCGCTCCGGCCCGTGGCGTACCGGGTTGCCCTCTCGTCCGGCGAACCGTTGGTGCGGCTTGCCCGACCACCGGCCGTACAACCCGAACCTTCTTGCCGCTCGCTTGCGCGGGCTGGCGCATTACGCATTCAGGAGACAACTTGAAGAACCTTCAACGCAATCTGAGCGCACGGCATATCCGCTTTCTGGCGCTCGGCTCAGCCATCGGCACCGGGCTGTTCTACGGTTCGGCCTCGGCCATCCAACTCGCCGGTCCGGCGGTGATTCTCGCTTATATCGTGGGCGGTGCAGCCGTGTACATGGTGATGCGCGCGCTCGGCGAGATGGTGGTGCGTCAGCCGGTATCCGGTTCGTTCGGCCGCTATGCCCGTGACAATCTTGGTCCGCTGGCCGGGTTCCTCACGGGTTGGACATACATTCTGGAAATGGTGATCGTGTGTCTGGCCGACGTGACGGCATTCGGCATCTATATGGGATTCTGGTTCCCGGATGTGCCGCAATGGATCTGGGTGCTCGGCGTGGTGATGGTGATCTGCGGCCTGAATCTGTGCAACGTGAAGGTGTACGGCGAGATGGAGTTCTGGCTGGCGCTGGTGAAGATCGTGGCCATCGTGGCGATGATTGTCGGCGGTGGCGTGATTCTGTTCGCCGGCGTGCAGTTGCATGGCGAACACGCCCCGGCGGTGAGCAACCTCTGGTCGCATGGCGGCTTCCTGCCCAATGGCTGGGGCGGACTCGTAGCGTCGCTGGCTGTGGTGATGTTTGCGTACGGCGGGATTGAAATCATCGGCATTACGGGCGGAGAAGCCAAGAATCCCGAGAAGGTGATTCCGCGCGCCATCAACGCCGTGCCGCTGCGCATTCTTCTGTTCTACGTGCTGACGATGTGCGTGCTGATGGCGATCTTCCCGTGGACCGGGATCGGCAGTCAGGGCAGCCCGTTCGTGCAGATTTTCTCTGGACTGGGGATCAAATCGGCAGCGGCGATCCTCAATCTGATCGTGATCTCGGCCGCTATTTCCGCCATCAACAGTAATATCTTCGGGGCGGGCCGCATGATGTTCGGCATGGCCGAGCATGGTCAGGCGCCGGCCGCTTTCTCAGCCACGTCGCGCCATGGCGTGCCTTGGGTCACGGTGCTGGTGATGACAGCCGCATTGCTCGGCGGCGTGGTGCTCAACTATCTGATTCCGGAAGGCGTGTTCCTGATCATTGCGTCGATCGCGACGTTCGCGACGGTGTGGGTCTGGTTGATGATTCTGCTCTCGCAGGTGGCAATGCGCCGGCGCCTGTCGCCCGCCGAAGTCGCGGAACTCAAGTTCAAGGTCCCGTTGTGGCCGATCGGGCCGGCACTCGCGATCGCATTCATGCTCTTCGTGATCGGCGTGCTCGGTTACATGGAAGACACCCGCGTTGCGTTGTATGTCGGCGCCGGCTGGATCGTGTTGATGTCCATCGCTTATCTGTTCGGTGTCAAACCCAAGGAAGCGCAGGTGCGCGCCCCACTGAGCCTGGAATGAGCCTCACATGAAACGTACCTACTGGAAGCACTGCCACGTTGCCACAATGCGCGACGGTCGTTATCACGCTATTGAAGATGCGGTGATCGTGACCGCCGGCAACCGGATCGAGTGGGTCGGTCCGCGCAGCGAGCGCCCGGCCCCCGGGGCCGACGAGTGCGTCGATCTTCAGGGGGCGTGGGTCACGCCCGGTCTGATCGACTGCCACACGCATCTGGTATTTGGCGGCAACCGTAGTCTTGAGTTCGAGCAGCGGCTGCAAGGCGTGAGCTATGCGGAGATCTCAGCGGCCGGCGGCGGTATCAAGCACACGGTGCGGCACACGCGCGATGCGACGGAAGACGCCCTCTTCGCGTCGGCGCGCAAACGTTTGCTCGCACTAATGCGCGACGGCGTGACCACGGTGGAGATCAAGTCGGGTTATGGTCTCGATCTGAACAGCGAGCGCAAGATGTTACGGGTGGCCCGCCGGCTGGGCGAAGCGTTGCCGGTTACGGTGAAGACGACGTGTCTGGCTGCGCATGCGGTGCCCTCGGAGTTCGCAGGCAAGGCCGACGAGTACGTGAACTACGTGTGCGCCGAGATTCTTCCGAAGCTCGCCGAGGAGCATCTGGTCGACGCAGTGGATGCCTTTTGCGAGACGATTGCGTTCTCACCGGCACAAGTGATGCGGGTGCTGCTGCGCGCGCAGAAGCTGAAGTTGCCCGTGAAGCTGCATGCGGAGCAACTCTCTCCGCTCGGCGGTTCGAGTCTCGCCGCCGAACTGGGCGCCCTGTCGGCCGATCATCTCGAGTACATGACTCCCGAAGACGCCGCCGCAATGGGACGCGCCGGCACGGTGGCAGTGCTGCTGCCCGGCGCCTTCCACATGTTGCAGGAAACACGACGTCCGCCTGTCGACTTGCTGCGACGCTACGGCGTCGATATTGCAGTGGCGTCCGACCTGAATCCCGGGACTTCGCCTGCGTTGTCGCTGCGTCTGATGCTCAACATGGCCTGTACGCTTTTCGGCCTCACGCCCGAGGAAGCACTCGCGGGTGTTACGCGAAATGCCGCCAAGGCACTCGGCATGCTCGACACGCACGGCACGATCGAAGCGGGCAAAACAGCGGACTTCGTGGCATGGGAGATCGAGCGCCCGGCAGAACTCGCCTATTGGCTTGGCGGCGATCTGCCGTCGCGCACGGTGCGCAACGGGCAGTGGCGCGATCTCGCCACTGTCTGAGTCTGTCCGACCAAGAGGAAACGCTTCCATGGCAACCCAACTGGCGCCGATGTCCGGCGATGGCGATATGCCGGTCTGGCAAGGACGCACGGATATCGGCGAGCGCGGCGACACGCGCCGCCTATTCAATGTGGTGCAAGACATCAAGCCACCTGCGGACGCGGCGCCCAAAGGCACCCCCGTGCTGCTCGGGTTCGCCTGCGATGCGGGCGTCAAACGCAATCAAGGCCGCATTGGCGCCGCCGACGGGCCGCAGGCGATTCGGCGTGCGCTGGCCAATTTGCCCGCACACGACATTGCGTGTCTGTACGATGCCGGCAACGTTACTTGCGATGGCGATGATCTCGAAGCCTCGCAACAAGCACTGGCCAAAGCCGTATGCCGTCAGCTAGACGCCGGGGCACACCCGGTAGTGCTCGGCGGCGGGCACGAAATTGCCTGGGGCACCTGGCAAGGGCTGCGCGCACATCTCGACGCCAAGGGCGACCGCTCGCGTGTACTGATCCTGAATCTCGACGCGCACTTCGACTTGCGCACAGCACGTCCCGGCTCATCAGGTACCCCGTTCGATCAGATCGCGCAAGCCTGCGAGTCGACCGGGTTTCCGTTCGATTACACCTGCCTCGGCGTGAGCCGACTCAGCAATACGGCATCGCTGTTCGAACGCGCCCGTGAATTGAATGTGACCTACGTCGAAGACACCGACATGCAGGACCGGCATCTGGATGCCCGTCTCGCTCAAATCGATGCGCTGATCGCAGAGGTCTCACATGTCTATCTGACCATCGATCTCGATGTGTTGCCCGCACCCGTCATGCCCGGAGTCTCCGCCCCCGCCGCATATGGCGTGCCGTTGCCGGTCGTCGAAGCCATCGTGACTCATGTTCGCCGCTCAGGGAAACTTCGCGTGGCCGATCTCGCCGAGTACAACCCGCACTTCGACCCACTCGGCACCGGCGCACGCGTCGCCGCTCGACTCGCTTATCGTCTGATTTGACTTCGATGCTGCCGCGACCGACGCTTCGTCGCGCGGCATCGTTATCTTTTGCCTATTCTCTACCTCACGCGCTCAACCCGCTCCACACTCCCGCTGTCAGACGGACCGGGGCCCCTTTCCACCTCTCAAACATAAACCCAACTCGCTGCAGAAAGCGGCCCCGGTCCGTCCCTCTCCTCTCCCCCTGTCCTTCCACCGAAACCTCCTCTCCCTTCTTTGTCTATTTTGTGTTTCGACCCCTGGGATGAATGGCGTGCGGCTCCGCCGCCCCCTGCATGGCATTCTCGCAGCCTAATACAAAGTATTAGTTTTTCTTAAGTTTGTTTCGTTTTTCCCCCTTCCCTCTCTACAATCGCCAGAAATTCTTATATCAACTCTTCGCAGCGCCTCAGATAGGCCCTCCCGCCCCCTGATAACCGCCGCCCGGACCGGAGACTCGCCGATGAAGAAGCGCGCAGACCTCGACGTCAGATCGTTGCGGATCTTCGAAGCCGTCGCCTCCGCAGGCAGCCTTTCTGCCGCCGCCAGCACACTCGGCATCACCCAGTCCGCGATCTCTCAAGCCATCGCCCAAATCGAACAAACCGTCGGGACCCGGGTGCTCGATCGCTCGCGCCGCCCCCTCAAACTCACGCCCGCCGGACTCGCGCTTTCTCGCCACGCCCGTCAGATTGTCGACGACATGGATCGGCTCATCGCTCAAGTCCAAGACGCCGATGTCGCCAGCCGCGCTGCGGTTCGTGTAGGCATGATCGATTCGTTCGCCGCCACTGTCGGCCCCTCCATCGTCCGCCAAATGTCTGGCAGCACCAGCGAACTGCTGCTCTGGTCGGGCCTCGCCAACGGCCACGCGCAAGCCCTCCTCGCCCGTCACCTCGATCTCATTGTGACCAGCGACCCCATGAACGACATGGAACGCCTAGTGCGCCGCCCGATCTTCACGGAGCCGTTTGTCGTTGTCGTACCCAAGGCTCGCGCAGCCGAACTCGCAAAGGCCGATCTCAGCGAACTGATCCGCACAATGCCGCTGATTCGCTTCTCCGGACGCTCGCACTTCGGTGCCGTGATTGAACGCCACCTTCGACGCACCGGCCACTCACCTCGCATGCACCTCGAAATCGATACGTCGGACATTGTGATGTCAATGGTCGCCGCCGATCTCGGCTTCACGATCGCGACCCCGCTATGCCTGTTGCAAGGTCGTGCGTCGCTTTCTGAATTGACCGCACTGCCTCTGCCAGGCCCAGCGCTGTCGCGCACTATTTATCAGGTCTCGCGCGAAGGCGAGGTGTCCGAGATGGCCTCGCAGTGCTTTCTCGCCGGTCGCATGGCACTCGAACAGGAGGCGTTTCCGGAACTGCGCCGCATCATGCCCTGGCTCGGCGAACGTCTGTCACTTTGCTAATACCCAACGAATTCACGCCACCGCCCCGGGCGCCGGGCCAGATGGATCTCACCTGAAGCGCGCCCAACGTTCAACGCGAATAACACACTACCTACATGGAGACACGCATGAACCTTTCCCGACGCAAGTTCCTTCACACAAGCGCGACCCTTTCCGCCGCAGCCGCCGCCGGCGGTCTGTCTCTGCCGGGGATCGCCCGCGCCGCAGATGCCGTGACGGTGCAATACGGCGGTTCTGCCTGGCTGGGACACTACCCGGCCTATCTGGCAATGAAGTCCGGCGCTCTGGCAAGCGCAGGTATCGACCAGCAATGGCAGTCGTTCGGCACGTCGTCTGCGCGCATGAGCGCCGTACTCTCGGGCGGTATCGATATCGCCTGTACGGGCATCGTATCGGCGCTCGCGCTGATGGCTCGCGGCGCCAAGCATTTCTCGATTGTGGCGGTGCCGGAGAGCTTCGGCCGCGTGGAAGGTCTGTTCGTGCGCGATGGCGTGAATTCGCTGCAAGACCTCAAGGGCAAGAAGCTGGGGGTAACGTTCGCGTCGAGTGCGCATCTGCTGGTGCTGGATTTGCTCGGCAACGCCGGTCTGTCGAACGATGTGACGGTGCTCAATGTGCCCGCCCCTGAGTTGCCGGGCGCAATTCAGTCGGGGCAGATCGACGCCGCCGCCGCCTGGACGCCCCAGTTCAATCGAATCCGCGCCATGTCGGGCATGAAGCTGCTGGCCGACGACACGCAGTTCTCGCTCTACAAGAAGTACAACGTGACGCCGGGCCCGGACGTTCTGATCGTGCGCAATGCATGGGCGGAGAAGAATGCGGACGCAGTTCGCAAGTACCTGAAGGTGTATTTCGATGCCTGTCAGACGCTGCGCGACAAGCCGGACGAAGCGGCACGTACGCTGATCGCACTCACCGGCATGTCGGCACTCGACCAGATTGAGACGATCAAGGGCGCGGAGTGGTACAGCATCGCCCAGCAAACGCAGTTGATGAAGTCGCCCGGCAGTTATGTCGATGGTCTGCAACGCCTCGCGGAAATGCTGGTGACGTACAAGCAAATCGACAAGGCACCCGCCGTACGCCAGTGGATCAACACGTCGTATCTGTAATTCCCGCAGATGGATCAGTGCGCCGATATCCGTCGGTAGACGTGCCGGCGCACGCTCGAGGAGTCTGATTGTGAATCATCGTCAACCGTCCCGCGCCACGTTGCTGGGCGTGGGGTTTGCGTCCGTGGTCGTGTTCCTGCTCGCCTGGGAAGCGGCCTGCCGCACCGGGATCGTCGATCCCCTGTTCCTGCCGCCACCGTCGGCTGTCGGAGAACGCATCGCGTCGATGCTGGCCGACGGCTCGCTGCTCTCGAATGTGCTCGCTTCCACGCGCCGCGTGATGACGGGCTTCATCGCCGCAACGGTCGTGGCCATTCCGCTCGGCATTTTGCTCGGCACGTCGAGCTATGCCCGTGCCGCGTTCGATCCGATTCTGTCGTTCCTGCGTCCGCTGCCGTCGATGAGCTGGATTCCGCTCTCGCTGCTTTGGTTCGGTATCTCAGAGACGCAGAAGTACAGCATCGTGTTCATGGGCACGTTCGCCCCGGCGCTGGTGTACGTGATCGAAGCCACCCGCAACGTCGACCCGCTGCTGATTCGCGCCGCCAAGAATCTCGGCGCGAGCAACGCACAGGTCATGCGCGAGGTCATTCTGCCCGCGAGTCTGCCGCAGATTCTCTCGGGCATGAAGATCATCCTTGGCCTGTCGTGGACGTGCGTAATCTCGGCCGAACTCGTCGCCGCACGCGAAGGTCTGGGCTTTCTCATCATGAACGGCAAGGAGTTTTTCCAGACGGAAGTCGTGGTGCTCGGCATGGTGATGATCAGTGTCACTGTGCTGGTGACGGATATCGTTTTTCGCGCCATCGAGCGCAAGGTATTGAGGTGGCAAGCATGAACGATCGCATCGATTCCCCCGTTGACGCGCAACGCCTCCCCGTAGGTGACTCCACACGCAACGCCGAAACCATGATCGCCATCGACGGCGTGTCGAAGCGCTATGGCGACTTTCAGGCGCTTGAGCGTGTGGATATGAATATTGCACGCGGCGAGTTCGTGGTGTTACTCGGGGCGTCCGGCTGCGGCAAGTCGACGCTGCTCAATCTGATTACCGGCTTCGACGCGCCGACGACCGGCCGGATTCGCGTGAATGGCCGTGAGGTGAAAGGCATCGATCCTCATTGCGGCATGGTGTTTCAGCAATACGCGCTGTTTCCCTGGCTCAATGTGCTGGATAACGTGGCCTTCGGTCTGAAGATGAAGGGCATCGACAAGGCCACCCGCTACGCCACGGCGCGCCGCTACATCGAGATGGTCGGTCTCAAGGGCTTCGAGGATCGCTTTCCGAAGGCGCTCTCGGGCGGTATGCGACAGCGCGTGTCGATCGCCCGCGTGCTTGCCAACGACCCTGACGTGATTCTGCTCGACGAACCCTTCGCCGCGCTCGATGCGATGACGCGCCAGGTGTTGCAGGAAGAATTACTCCAGATTTATCAGAAGAGCGGCAAAACGATTGTCTTCATCACGCACTCGATCGACGAAGCCCTGATGCTCTCGACTCGCATGGTGATCATGAGCGCACGCCCGGGACGCGTGGCCTGTGACTTGCCGAACGACTTGCCGATGCCGCGCGACGCGCAAGTCCAACTCTCGCCACGCTACAACGAACTCAAGTCGCAAATCTGGAACACCGTACAGACCGAAGTCATGCGCAGTCTGGAAAGTCAGGCCGCGTAACCTCCGGCAAGCCCCCGCATTTCTATCGTCATGTCCAATCAAGTCACTTCCTCTCGCCCCGCGCGGGATACGTTTCCCGCCTATCAGGCGGGCGCCGGCTGGAACGCGCTGCTGCCGTCGCGCAGCCCGCACACGAAGCCACCTCTGGCGCGCAGTTTCGACGTTATCGTGATCGGCGCAGGCTTCACCGGTCTGGCCGCCGCGCGTCGTGTGGCGGAACTTCGCCCGGACGCCACGGTACTCGTGATCGACGCCACGACCGTCGGCAACGGTTCGGCAGGACGCAACTCGGGCTTTCTCATCAACCTGCCGCATAACACGGGTATGGGCGGCCACGGCAGTCCGGTGGAGGTTGCGCGCAAGCAGATCCGTCTCTACGACATCGGTCTGAAGTGGCTGCATGAACTCGTCACGACGCATGGCATCGACTGTGGCTGGAATCCCGTCGGCAAGTATCACGCCGCCGCAACGCCCGACGGCGAGCAGCGATTGCGCGACACGCTCGCCCAATACCGCGAGTGGGGCGTAACGTATCGGGAACTGTCG
Organism: Pandoraea apista; assembly: GCF_001465595.2. Lineage (NCBI taxonomy): Bacteria > Pseudomonadati > Pseudomonadota > Betaproteobacteria > Burkholderiales > Burkholderiaceae > Pandoraea > Pandoraea apista. The sequence continues at coordinate 2,979,400 of NZ_CP013481.2, forward strand.
CGCGACGCACTGCAAAGCGAAATCGGCACGGACTATTACGGCTACGGCTATCACTCGGACAATAATGTCTTCGTGCAACCCGCAGCGCTCGTGCGCGGTCTGGCCGATAGCCTGCCTGCGAATGTCCGGCTGTGGGAGACCGAACCCGTGGTATCGCTTGATGGCAACGGCCCCTTCACGGTGACGACCGCCACAACAACACTAAGTGCCACGCAGGTGATCGTCGCGAACAACGGCTTCGCTCGCAAGCTGGGACTCGCGCGCGATCGCGTATTCACGATTTACACGTACGCGGCCATGACCCCTGCGCTCTCTACCGACGAGCTTGCCAAGCTGGGGCCGGCCCCTGAGTGGGGGGTGATTCCGGCGAACCGGCTCGGCACAACGCTACGCAAAACCCTCGGCGGTCGCTTTGTGGTGCGCAGTGCGTATTCTTACGAGAAGGAGCGCCCGATGAGCGACGTCAGCGCCATGCTCACCGACGCGTATCGCCGCCGCTATCCACAAATGGCTTCGCACAAGTTCGAGCATGTCTGGGGCGGCGTGACGGCGCTGACCCGCAACGGCGCGCTGTATTTCGGCGAAATTCGCAAGAACCTGTTCGCCTCGCTTGGCTGTAATGGCGCAGGCGTGCTCAAGGGCAGCATGTTCGGCAAACTGCTCGGCGAGATGGCCTGCGGGCAACAATCGCCGGAGTTGTCCGACGCGCTGGGCTTCGAGCGGCCAACCTGGCTGCCGCCCGAGCCGATCCGCCGCGTGGCAATCGTCTCTGCAATTCAATATCAGAAGCATCGCGCCGGGCTCGAGCGCTAGGCGAGACCGTCCGCCAGGCACACCGCGCCGCCGGCGGGGCGACATCAGCCCTGCGAAGTCACGGCAGCCGGTGAGCGCGGCGCGATGCGCATGCCGGCAAACGAATTGCTACACTTCCCTGATGCGGCAGATGCCGCTTTTTTAATAGGGTCCCTCAGATGTACATCGTCGAACTGACTTACGTGCAATCCGCCAGCGCCATCGACGCGCAACTCGAAGCCCACCGCCAATTCCTCGACACGCAGTACGCGCGCGGATTGTTCATTGCGTCCGGGCCGAAGCAGCCGCGCAATGGCGGCGTCATCATTGTGTCCGGCAAGGTCTCGCGCGACGAACTCGACGCAATCCTTGCACAGGACCCGTTCCAGATTCACGCGTTGGCCGACTATCGTGTCGTGACGTTCGACCCGGTCAAGTTCCATCCGCAAATCGCCGATCTGCGCTGATCGGGGCGCGCGGCCCGCCGTCTCCGGTTCTCGACGTTTCCGCAGGCCGCGCCTGTACCTCGTGACTCTCGTCTGACGCGGGGGCATCCGTGGCAGACGTCTCACGCGTCTTCCACCACGGAAAGCGTCTGGCCATCGGCCACGGTCGCGTCAAGTGCGTAGGGATCGACACCCTCCAGACAACCGATGTTCGCCCGCCACATGCCGGGCGACGTACGCGATGCATGAAACGGGTAGATACCGCAATGCTTGCAGAAGTAATGACGGGCGACGCGGGTGTTGAACTGATAGCACGTCAGGTCTTCCTCGCCCGACAGGATATGCAGATTGGCCTCGGGAAAGGCCGGCGTCATCAATGCCCCCTTGCGCCGGCAGAGGCTGCAATTGCAGCGCGAGGCCGGCTCGACCGGCGTCTGGACCTCGAAGCGAACCGCCCCGCAGTGACAGGACCCTTGCAACCATTCAGATGACATAGTGTGACCCTCCTGTAAGCCCGCGGCGTTGGCGCGGTCACTGACTGCATTTGTATCACTGCGCGTCGCCTTCCGGTGTTTCGGTATCACCTAGCCCGTCGCACCGGACAAGTGACGCGACAACTCGTGCTGCCGACAGAGCACATCGAAGTTCTGCGCGAGGTCGGCCAGCGAGATCGCTCCCAGCCGCGCGATGAGGATCGACTCCGCCTCGCGCAACGCCCCGTCGAGCGCCGCATTTACTGCCCGCTCGACGGCGCATTCCGGGGCGTCGCTCTCCACACCAATGGCGAAGATGTGCGGCCCGCCCACGGCGCGGTGAATGTCGAGCAGTGTGACATCGCGCAGGTCGCAGGCGATGGACCATCCTCCGCCGTGCCCCTTGCCGGAGCGCACATAGCCTGCGTCGCGAAGGCCTGCCATGGTGCGTCTGACCACCACAGGGTTCGTGCGCAGCATCTGCGCGAGCTGCTCGGAAGTGAACGGAGCGTCGTGCCGCGCCATATGGAGCAAGACGTGCAACATGCGTGAAAGACGGCTATCGCTCCTCATCGTAACCTCAACGATCCAGTGCCTGACGCGCGAACCACGCATGAATGAGGCCGCTCTGGAAAAAGCGCACCGGTGCGTCGAAGCCGCCCTCCCGGATTAGCTCGCTCACTGCCTCGGGTGGGACCACGGCAACCTGCGAGCCATAGATCCCTTTCGCTCGCTCACGCGCCTCCGGGTTCACCGACATCATCTCGAACCAGACGTCGAGCAAACGCCGGCCTTCGTCCGACGTCATCTCGCATGCCAGGTCGGCGCTCGCGAGGGGGGCGCCCCGGCGCAACCGTTCCGCAATGCCGCGGAAGAACCCCCGACGCTCGACCGGATCGGTCACGAACTGGGAGACAAGGATCGACGTCGCAGCGTCGAACGGCGCCATCGCCGGCAACGAATCGAGATACCCCTGATGAAACTCGCAGCGCGATGCGATACCTTGCACCTCGGCCTTACGGCGAAATACCTCGAGCATCGGCCCGGACGGCTCCACGGCAGTGAAGCGCCAGCCGGGGTGGCGTTCGGCGAGATACAGAACCTCCGCCCCGGTGCCCGCACCGACGCATAGCACACGGGCCGCTTCCGGCAACGTTGCAAAGACATTATCCAGCACCAGTTGCATGGCCTCGCGCAAGGGCGCCATGGCCTGCCAGGTCTGATCGTACGTTGCTGCGTGCTGGTCGAACATCGCTAGCGTGTCTGGTTGCATGGCCCGACTCCCGCCTTAATGTAACTTTTGGTGTTTCATAATGCCATGAAGCAGAGATGCCGTGCAAGCACGGGCCCGATCAGCGTCTCCGGCAGGGATCGACTGCAAGCCGCTTGCGCAACACTGCGCCCCCGCGGAAATTGACAGGCGAGGCTAAACACTGGCAGGTGCCGAAAGCGCCCAACCCCATGCGCGTGTCGGAGTTCGATGCTTTCGATTACCAGATCTCGCAGCGCACGCAGATCGGTGGCCAGGACACCCTCAATCGCACCATTACCCAGCAAACGCAAGCCACGCTTTCCGCGAGCTACCACCGCTCGCTCTGGGCCGGCGTGCCGCTCAATCTGACGACCGACCCGAAGTCGCAAAACTACGAGTATGTGAAGGTTCAGGACTCGGCAAGCAGCGAGATCGATATCGGCTATCGCGACGGACTGCTGGCTCGTGCGCAGGCACGCCGCACCGCCAGCCAGTCGACGCAAGTCATGCGCTATGAATTGGCCAGGCTCGTAAGCGACGTGACGACGCCGCTTTCGGGGGCGAGCAACATCGACCTGACGCCGCTGCTCCAAACTCTACTCAGGAACGACGCGGCTCACTCCGAGACATCGGCCACGAATGCCCCGGACGACGATGCCAACGCGACGCAAAGCGAAATCCGCAAGCGCACACGGCTCGAAATCGACCCGTCGCGTCTGAACGTCTAAACGGCCACTAAGCGGTGTCTTCGGCCGCGACAGCACAATGTCGTCGCGGCCACGGTCCACCCAACGGCTTACCCCTCCTGTCCCTGCGCATTCGATGCAGGCACTTCCGCCCGTTGGCGATACCACACGGCATAGATCGCCGACAGCGCCACGATAAACGGCACGCCGTACACCAGCGTCATGCGGAACTCGTCGGTGAAATACGTCGTGACGAGTGTTGCCAGCATGAGCAGCGCCCCGGCAAGACTTGCGTACGGATAGCCCCACATGCGGAACGTGAGCGACTTCGCATCGTGCGCACGGCGGAAGTACAAGTGGGTCACGAAGATCATCAGCCAAGTGAACATCGCCCCGAACATCGAGACGGACATCATCAGCGTGAACGACGCCTGCGGTGCGAGCACGTTCAGCGCCACGGCCAACGCAATGCCGATGGTCGACAGCATGAGCGCCGCGACCGGCACACCATTGCGGCTGACCTCGCCGAAGCGTCGCGGCGCGTAGCCGGCGCGAGACAGGCTGAACATCATGCGCGTCGTGATGTAAAGCTGGCTGTTCATCGCGGAGAGTGCCGCCACGAGAATCACCAGATTGATGACGCCTGCCGCACCCGGGATGTGCGTGGCGGCCATTACCTTGACGAACGGGCTGCCGTCTTCGCCCGCCGAACTCCACGGCACGACGGCAAGCGTGAGCGCCAGCGTGAGCAGATAGAAGAACACCAGCCGGAACATCGTCGCGCGGAAGGCACGCGTAATCGCGCGCTGCGGGTCCTGCGCCTCGCCCGCCGCCACCGCGATCATTTCGATGCTCAGATAGCTGAAGATCGACACGATGACCGCCACCCACATGCCCCACGCGCCCTTCGGGAAAAATCCGCCATGCGAGGTGTAGTTGGCGAGCCCGATGCCGCTGGCTTGCGGCGCACGGAAAACGACATACGCCCCAAGGATCAGGAACACGACGATGGCCACGATCTTGAGCATCGAGAACGCGTATTCCACCGCGCCGAACACCTTGACGCTAGCCGCATTGATGCCGATCAGTCCGGCCGAGAAGCCAACGATCCAATACCAGCCCGGCACCGCCGGGAACCAGTACTTCATGTACACAGCGATGGCCGTGACCTCAGTGCCGACGGCGAACACGATCGACGACCAGTACCCATAGCGCACCAGAAACCCCGCCAGCGGCCCGATGTAATGTTCGGCATAGGCACCGAACGATCCCGACGTCGGATGCGCGACCGTCATCTCCGCCAGACACCCCATCAGCAACAGCGCGATGGCGCCACCGATGGCGTAACTCAGCAACACGCTCGGTCCGGCAAAGCCGATGGCGAACGCACTGCCCAGAAAGAGGCCCGTGCCGATCGCCCCGCCAATGGCAATCATCGACAATTGCCCGCTGCTCAGGCCGCGATGCAGCCCTTTTTCTCGCTCGACAATGCTGTCGAAGCCCGGTTGTGTCGTACTCAAGGTTGTCTCCTGTAATGCCGAAAGTCGTGTTTAGAAACTGTGTTCGATGCCGAAGCCGATGCCCCGGTAGTGCGCGCCCGGCGGCGCATTGACGCCGTTGCCTATCGTCGGGCGCGGCGAAAAGCCGTAGCTGCCCCACACGCGGTTGATGACCTGGTAGTAGGCGAGATAGACGTCGGTGCGGCGCGAGAAGTCGTAGCGATAGCCAAGGTTGAGCTGCGTCGCGCCGAGGCCATCGGTGTTGCACACCGCGCCCCCCGTACGCGAGCACGCACCGTTCATCGCATAGCCGCCACCGAGCCAGACGGAATGCTGACCGCCGCCGAACCAGTGCTGGACCATCGCGTAAAACGCGTCGCGCTGGTATCGGTTCAGGTTGCCCGTGGTGCCGTCGTCGGTGCGGTAGGTCAGCCGATCCCACCCCGCGACCCATTTGGTATGCGCATAAGTGAAGACAATCAGCACTTTGTGCGCGTCGTCGCGCGAGCCCGTGGCACGCGAGCCGGGATTGGACGGATTAGCCGAGGGCGGCGCGCCGAGCCACGCCAGCCCGAAGTAGTCCTTATGCATTTCGTACGCATAGCGCACGCGCAGCGGGCCGTTCAGATACTCCAGCCCGGCACCGAACACTTGCGGCGAAATGCTGCCTGCGGGCGTGGTCATGCCGCCCTGCGAGAGCGAATACGAGAGCCGCATGTGGAACCCCGCCCAGTCCGGTGACCAGTACTGAAGGCTGTTGCCCTGACGGCGGTTGAACGTGGCGTCGGCCGCGTTACCCACACGCCCCGACTGTGTCGTTGTGTTCGGCACATTGAAGCCGGGATTGCTCAGGATCGTGCTCAGATCGCCGGTGTACGGATTTCTCACCGGCGAGCCGACCGAGAGCGTCGACCATTGATACGGCGTATCCCAGTTGCCGAGAAACGCCGTCCCGAACGGTCCGCTCAGCCCCACGTTCGAGTTGCGCCCTGCGATGGAACCGGTCGACTTGCCGTCGATCGACACGGGCGTCTCGATCTGCCAGATCGCCGCATATCCGTCGCCAAGGTCCTCCTTGCCGCGCATGCCGAAGTACGAAATGCCCGACATCATGCGCGTGCCGCTCGCCGTCGGCGCGTTGATGGCGCCCGCCGGCGCCTGAGTCGGACGCGGCGCAGACGCCGGTACCTGTTGTGCGCTCACGCTGACCCAGTCTGTCATCGGCGTGAGGTGTCCATAGATTTGCACCTGCGCCTGCGATACCTCGCAAGCGCCCATGCCCAAGGCCATCGCCAGCAGGGTGCCGTGCATGCCGGCGCGAGGCCGCGTCGAACCGTGACGCAGGAAACCACGACATGCCCCTCGATCCCGCAACGCGCCGCGCATGGTCGCTTAACCCGGTAACGCGAAACCGCAAGCGGCCAACGCCGCGTGCAGCCGCGCGTGTTGCTCGCTCGTCAGCGCACTGAGCGGCGGACGCAACTGCGCCCAAGCCCGGTCGTCGCGATGCGATGCCAGCACCGCCTTGAGCGCCGGAATCATGGGGAAGGATTGCACAATGGTGCGAACGGCATCGGCCTGTGCCTGAAGTGCGGCGCCGTCTGCGGACGACCACTCGCGGCACAACCGTCCGATCAACTGCGGATTGATGTTGACCGTCGCCGAAATACAGCCCTTCGCCCCCCTGGCGGACGCGCGCGACACGAGCGACTCCGATGCCGGGAAGATGCCGAAACCGGGGAAAGCATCGAGCATCGCACTCAGGTTGTTCCAGTCGCCCGAACTATCCTTGATGCCGACGACCGTTTGCGGGAAGTCTCGAATCAAGCGCTCGATCACCGGCAATGTGATCGGCACGCCCGAGAGTGCGGGGATGTGATAGAGGTACAGCCGCAAACGGGTGTCACCGACCTGCTCGATCACCCGAGCGTAGTAGTCGTACAAACCGTCGTCGGCGATGCCTTTGTAGAAGAACGGCGGGAGCATGAGTACGCCGGCGCAGCCGCGTGCCACGGCGTGACGCGTGAGTGCGACTGTCTCGGTTAGCGAGCAGCAACCCGTGCCCGGCAGCATGCGGCGCACGTCGAGCCCATGCTCGACCAGATGATCGAGCAGTGCCATGCGTTCGCCGGCACCCAGCGAGTTTGCTTCGCTATTGGTCCCGAACGGGGCCAGGCCCACGCCGTGAGAGAGCAACCATTCGCAATGCGCGAGAAAACGGGGGGCATCCGGCGTCAGATCCGCGTGAAACGGCGTGACGACGGGCGCAAACGCCCCGGTCAATTCGTGATCGACCATGACAGTTCCTAAGAGGGAGAGAGAGATGAACGGCGCTGCCGGTGCCGAGCCTTGCGGCTCAGCGGCTCAGGCAGACGCGCACCGCATCAGGGCGATGGGTTGATTTCGTGCAGGAATTGCAGGATTTCGCGGCCGAGCGAGTCGTCGCCCGAATCGATGTGCGCCACAACCGACGTATGGTTGTGGTCACGCACCTGACAGAAGCGCGGCGCGTGGCCGTCTCGTTGCGACAGCCGGTGACAGAACTCGAGCGCGTAGGTATCGAGATGGGGATTCTCGAACTCCGCAACCACGATCATGACGGGCACGGGCATGGCGTCGGCATGTGCCATTGGGGCGTCCGACGCGTGCCGCTCAGGGTTCTCGCCGTAGTACGCCACAACACCCGGTGCGTTCGGATTGTCGGGCAGCACATCTGCGCGCAAACGCGCACTGATCAGCACGGTGCCGGCCACCTCTGGCTGCGCAGGCCGCACGCGTGGGTCGCAAAGATAGCTCGCAACGTGCGAGCCGCCCGCCGAATGACCGATCAGCAAAATGCGCGTCAGATCGGCGCCGCCCTCACCCGCGTATTCGCCGATATGCTCGCGCACCCATCGCATGGCAGCCCCCACATCTTGCGCGCCGCCCGGAAACGGGGCTTCGGGCGCCAGCCGATACTCCACGTTCACTGCCACACAGCCGTGACGCGCGAAGTATCGCGGCAAGTTGCCGTAAATCTGCGCGTTGGCGTTCATGTCGCCCCGCACGAACCCGCCGCCGTGCACGAACACGACGACCGGCGCCGGGGCGTGCCGCGTCGAATCGGGACGATAGACGTCAAGCCGATGCCGCGCGTGAGGTCCATAGGCCAGATCGCGCACAACGGTATAGCCATCGCCCGGCATCTCGGCCAGCAGCGGCGTGTAGGTCTCGAGCACAACACGCCGGCCGGCGGCAATGTCGTCGGCCCAGCGCGGGCCGAGCGTGCGCATTTGCGCTCGTGCCGCCTGCCAGCCCGCCGTACTCGTCCGAAGGGTCTGCCCGCCCATCAGTAGACCCCCATCAACTGCGAGAGCTGCGCAATGTACCCGGCGTAACGCGGATGCTGCTTGATCGTCTGTGGCGAACGCGGTCTCGGCAGGTCGATGACGACTTCTTGCTGAATTTTCCCCGGCCGCGCCGACATCACGATCACCCTGTCGGAGAGGAACACGGCTTCCTCGATACTGTGCGTCACCAGCAACACTGTCTGCCGGTGCTCCTGCCAGATGCGCAGCAGTTCGACGTTCAGGTTGTCGCGCGTGAGCGCATCGAGCGCACCGAAGGGCTCGTCCATGAGCAGTACCTTCGGCTCGAGCGCCAGAATCTGACCGATCGACGCGCGCTGGCGCATGCCGCCCGATAACTCATGCGGGTGATGATCGGCAAACTGTGCAAGTCCCAGCATGTCGAGCAGCGCCTGTACACGAGGCTCGCTCTTTTCCTTCGGAATCTTGCGCAGACGAGTGCCCAGCAGCAGGTTTTGCCGAACGGTGAGCCAGGGCAGCATATTGCTCGTCTGGAACACCACACCGATCTCGGGCACGGGACGCGCCACGCGCTGTCCGGCCACGCGCACCTCGCCGCCGTCGTGCGGCACCAGTCCCGCCACAATGCGCAGCAGTGTGCTCTTGCCGCAACCGCTCGCCCCGAGAATCGACACGAACTCGCGATCTGCGATCGAGAGCGACACGTCGTCCAGAATTCTCACGGGCGAGGCCTTGCGCTGCTTGGCGGCGAACGTCTTGTCGACGTGACGCACTTCGATCATGGCGCTTTGCGGCAGCACTGCCGTGGCCGGCGTCGCGGGCATTTCGTCGGTCTGCCCGGCGTGCCGCGCCGCGTGGAGTTGCGTTACGGTTTTCGTCACGGTACTCATACGTTGATCCCTCGCCACCAGACAAAGCGCGCCAAACGTTCGATGACCCAGTAGAGCACCACGGCCAGGAGCGTCACCATGAGAATGGCGGCGAACATCACGTCGGTCCGTGCAGCCGCCGACGCGAACACGATCAGGTGCCCCAGCCCTTCTTCCGATCCAATGAACTCGCCAACGATGGCGCCGATCACTGCGAGCGGCATGGCAATCTTGAGTCCGTCGGCAAACGCCGGCAGCGCCGCCGGCAGGTACAGACGCCAGAAGGTGTCCCACGGACTCGCGCCGAGCGCACGGAAGTGCTCGTCGAGATTGCGGGCAACGGAGGCGAGACCGCCCATCGTTGCCACCACCACCGGGAAAAACGCGAACAGGAAGGTCGAGGCCAGCTTCGAAGCAAAGCCGTACCCGAACCACACGATCATCAGCGGCGCAAGTGCGATCTTCGGCATGCTTTGCAATGCCGTGACAAGCGGATAAAGCGTGCGGCGGGCAAATGCGCTGTAGCTGATGACCACACCGATCACCAGACCACCCGCGACCGCCGCCACGAAGCCCGTCAGCACTTCGACCGTGGTGACCCAGGTGTCGGCGAGCATCTGAGGATGCACCTCCCACGCGGCGCGAAAGATCGCCGATGGCGGCGGCATCAGGTACGACTGCACTTTGAAGTACGTGACGGCCATCTCCCACAGGGCGAGCAATACGCCCCAAAATACGATCGTCTGTGCGATGCGTTTCATTCGATGTCTCCTCCGGAATATCGGGCGCTACGCGCGGCCGCCCGACTTGTCCTTGACCATTCCCGGCGGGGGCGGCACGACGAAGCGCTCAAAACGGAAGCGGTCGAAGCTCTCGATGGAGCGCTCCCACACCTTCGCTTCGTAGGGGTGTTCGTCGTCGATCTGTGTCATCTCGCAATACAGTTCGACGTTGTTGCCGTCCGGGTCCTTGAACACCAGGAAATAGTTAGCACCCGGCCCGTGACGCCCGATACCGCGCACGATCTCGACGTTGTGAGCGCGCAGCACGTCGACCGCCTGCTCCATCTCCTCGACGCTGTCGACGAGATAGGAAAAGTGCTCCATGCCGGGACGGCCGTAGCGTGGCAGATCGTCGATGTCCGGCGAGTCCTTCGGAATCTGCGAAAGCGCCAGATCGTGGTGATCGGAACCGGCGCGCAGGAACACCATCTGGTCGCCAATCCAGTCGGAAACCGTCAGGCCGAGCACTTCGGTATAGAACTTCGCCGACTTCTGGATATCGCGCACGACCAGTACCAGATGGCCGAGTCGCTTCGGGTTGAGCTTGGGTTTGGGGCTTGTCATCTCGACTCCTTGCATTGCAGCTATTCGGGGACCGTCACTCGACGAACTGATTGGTGTAGATATCGGTAGCCTTGAGCGTGGGCGCAAGATTGAAGGCATCGCGCACGAACTTCGCGGTGGACTCCATGCGCGGCACCGGCAACCAGCCCGGCTTATGCCCTTGCGTCTCCCGATCGGTCTCCAGCACCCCGATCTGACGGATCTGTTCGACCATGACCTGCTTGTCGAGCATGGGGTACTGCGAGGCGATTACACCGGCCGATTCCTCCGGATGCTCGCGCATCCACGCATAGCCCCGATACGTCGCCTGCACGAAGCGGCGCACGACGTCGGGCTTTTGCTCGATCATCTTCTCGGTCGTGACGATGCCGTTGCCAACCATGTCCAGCCCGAAGTCGCGATAGCGCAGCGAACCGATCTCGCGGCCCTGCTTGGCGGCAAGTGACTTGAGCACCGGCAGGTTCGCGCCTTCCCAGCACTCAGTCAGGTCCACGCGGCCTTGCAGGAACGACGGATTGATGGTCGACGGATCGAGTCGCAGCAGCTTGACCGACGTTGGCGGCAAACCATTGGCCTTGAGCCAGGCGGGCACGATGTTCTGCAACGGCGACGCCCCGCCGCCGCCCATCGACAGGCCCTTGAGATCGGCGGGTTTCGCGATGGTCCTGCCCGGCTTGGCGAGATAGCAGATAGCGCCCGGCCAGACCGCGTTGATCGATCCGACCATTTTCGTCTTGCCGCCTTGCGCCCGATTGAGCATGACGCTGATCGGATCGCCGTAGCCGAATTCGAACAGGCCCTGATCGACTTCATTGACGGTGCGCTGCCCGCCGTGGCCGACGATGGCCGAGACCTCCAGTCCGGCATCGCGGTAATAGCCCTTGTTGATGGCGACGAGTACGCCGCCGGTACTGCCCTGCGGCAGCCATGAGAGGTTGAACTTCACTTTCTCCTGCGCGGCGACAGGCGTCGCCCACAGGGCACTCGCGCCCACAGCTCCGATCGCCCCGGCACATGCGAGCGCTTTCCACCAGCGCGTTGCCCACTGCCACTGCTGCATTGCTGCCTCCTCCTGACCGCCCCATGAGCGGCCTTTGTTATGTGCGCTGTGCCACGACGCGGTTCTCAATGGCGCCAATGCCCTCGATACCCGCCACCATCACGTCACCCGCCTTGAGATACACGCCACGTCCCATGCCCACGCCGGTCGGCGTGCCCGTGGCGATCAGATCGCCGGGCTTGAGCGTGAGAATGCCGGACAGGTAGGCGATCTGCTCCGCAATGTTGAAGATCATCCCTGCCGTCGTGTCGTCCTGCATCGTTTCGCCGTTCACCGACAGCGTCATGCGCAGGTTCTGGGGATCGCGAATGACGTCGCGCGGCACAAACCACGGCCCCAGAGGAGCGAAGGTATCGAAACTCTTGCCGCGAAACCAGTCGTGCGTGAACGGATAGTCGGTGCGGCGATTCAGGTCGCGCGCACTCACGTCGTTGATGACCGTATAGCCAGCGATCCACTCATGTGCCTGTTCCACCGGAATATGGCGGCCGGGACGGCCAATCACCACCGCCAGCTCCACCTCCCAATCGACCCGCTCGGCATGCGGGGGCAACACCACATCGGTGCCGGTCGCGGTCACGCTCGTTTCGGCTTTCATGAACATGTACGGCGAACTCTCGCTGCGCGGCGCGAGCTTGGTGCCCATTTCGGCCGCGTGTTCGTAGTAGTTCGACGCGGTCGCGAAGATGCGTCCCGGCTGGTATGGCACGCACAGGCGGTAATCGGCGCTTGCCAACGCCCCCACTTTGGCCGGCACACCGGCTTCCAGCGCCTGATGCACTGCGGCGCTCAAGGCTTCGCCATGGACATACCAGTCCGAGAGCAACGCCGTGAGATCTTGCGCCGCGAGCCAACCTTCATCGGCGCCCATGTGGCGCAGCACAGCTTCCATATCGTACAGACGGCCATGTTGCACCAGTGCCGTGCGACGTTGTGCGCCTGCTCCCGGCGCCAGCGATTCATAAGTTGCGATACCAAACCAGGCCACACCTTCCTCCTTGTCTTCCTTCGGGAAACCGACGGCGATCTCACGCATCGGTTGTCTTTTTGATTGCTATGTGAAGATACAATACATAGCATATGTATACATAGCAACTGGTTTGTATTTTATTTTTCAATCCTATCCATCGACACGATTAAGGCCCTCATGAACGACGCTCCGTTGCTTCTCAACCTGATTCCGCTAGAACCGATAGCCCGCGCCCAACTGCTCGCGGCAGGCCTTCGTCTGCACGATGTCGACGCGCGTCATTCACGCCTCGACGACCTCGGCAACGCCGACATAGCCTCTGCCGTGCGGGTCGTACTGACCAACGGCACCACCGGTTTGAGCGCGGTTCAAATGGACGCGCTACCGCAACTCGAACTCGTCTGCGCTTTTGGCGCGGGCTACGAGAACATTGACGTCGCGGCCGCCACGGCACGCGGCATCGCTGTCGCGCACGCACCGAACACCAATGGCGAGACCGTGGCCGATCACGCGCTTGCGCTCATGCTTGCGAGCGCGCGCGGGCTCGTCGTGCTCGACCGCGCCGTGAAGGCTGGCGGCTGGGCCAAGTACCGTGCACCGCGCCCAACGCTGCATGGCGCGCAGCTCGGTATCGTCGGCCTGGGCAACATCGGGCGGGCCATCGCAACACGGGCCGAAGGCTTCGGCATGGCGATCGGCTATCACACGCGCACGGCGCGCAGCGACTGCCGCTGGCGCCATTTCAACGACGTGCTCGCATTGGCCGACGCCAGCGACTTCCTCGTACTCGCCTGCCCCGGCGGCCCGGCGACGCATCATCTCGTGAACGCCGACGTGCTGGCGCGGCTCGGCGCTAACGGCTTCCTCGTCAACGTCGCGCGGGGCAGTGTCGTGGATACGACGGCATTGATCGAGGCGCTGTGCGACGGCGTGATTGCAGGGGCTGCGCTCGACGTCTTCGAACACGAACCGGAAGTGCCGTCGGCGCTGCGCATGCTCGAGAACGTAGTGCTCACGCCGCATGTCTCCGGCCGCTCGCCTGCCGCTCTGCAAGCGCAAATCGATCTGCTGCTCGCCAATATCCGCGCGCATCTGTCGGGCGTGGCCTTGCCCGCTGCCGTCAATACCATCGCCGCCCCCGGTGCCACCGAGCCGCGTAGCGAGCGCTAAAGCGTTTGGAAAAAAAGAAGCGGGCAACCGGGAGACCATCGGAGGTTGCCCGCTTCGAACACTTCACGCTTTGGAGGCCCTGTGAAGTCGTCGGCGGCGACGGCACGACGTGTCGCGCCGCCCTGTCGCAATGCCGCGAGGCTTACCGTGCCGGCCAGGGTTTCGCCGGGGCGCCCATCACCGGCTCACCGAGCAGCGGGCTCGACAGCGCGTAGGCGCCGTTCTCGGTGAAGGCCCACATGATGTTGCGGTCGTACTCGGTGTACATCGCGAACACGCCCTTGCCCAGCGTGTAGACGGGCAGTTCGGTCTCATCGGCCAGCCCCGGCACGAAGTAGCCCGCAATACGCGGCTTGGCCGGGTCCTTCACGTCGAAAATCTGCACACCGGCGTTGTAGAACGAATACGGCACAATGCCCTGACGCCACGTGCCCGGTTGACCGATGGAATTCGAGCGCTTCGGCCCGTAGTTACCGCCACGCTGGCAGAAGCTCGTGAACGGCGCGCCTTCGGGAATTTCGGGCTCGGGGAACTTCGCTGCCACCTTCATCTTCGCGGGGTTGCGCGCGTCGACGACGAAGATGTCTTTATACGGCTCATAGCAGTCGCGGTTCATCGGATAACCGCTGGTGAGCACGTAACCCGTGCGCTCGTACTGGCTCACATCGGCGTTGTCGTACTCGGTCCCCGCGAAACTCGGTGCGGTGTTCACATTGCCCAACACCTTCGGATGCACCGGATCGGACAAGTCGAACGACCACAGGCCCAGACCGCCCATCGCGCCGAAGCCCACTTTGCCGCCCTGCTCCAGCGGCTTGGGCAGGAAGATCGGCATGCGCGAGCCCATCCACGACGTACGGTTGCCCGCGCGCGGGTTCTGCAAATAGGCCTGCTCATGCTCCGCGTTGCCGAGAATCTGCCCCGGTACCGCAATCTGCGAGAGGAATTTCGGATTGGCCGGGTCCGACATGTCCCACACCTGATAGCCTGGCGAGTAGAGATAGTTCGGGTATTCGGTGAGTGCGTAGCTGTCGTCCGGCGCGGCAGAGAGAATCATGTACTTGCCGCCGTAGAACTCCGGCGAATCGAGCGAACCCGAGCCCTGTTGCTGGCCCACCGGGGCGCTCGGGTGCTTGTAGTCGGTCGTGCGCGTGGCGATCAGCTTCCAGTCGGAGGGCAGCGGTCCATCCATCTCGAAGACCTTGAAACCCTTGAGCGCGTTGTAGTTTCGCTGCGCCGCCACCTTGTCGGGTTGCTTCGACTTATCCGTCATGAGCCCATAGCGGCCGATTTCGAACGACGCCACCAGAATCGGCTTGCCCAGCTTCTTGTTCCACACGATGGTGGCGCCACCCAGATAATCCTGCACGTTGTTCGGGTCGAACTTCTCGCTCGATCCTTTCGGCCCCCAGACGCCCCCCTTCGAATACACAACCTTGCCGTTGGCCGGATCGGTCACGTCCATGATGCGCAGGTAGTCACGGTCATGAATGTAGAGATAACGCCGGCCATTGAAGTCTGCGATGTTGTTCCAGGCGTGGAACGGCGAATCGACACCGGGGTAGAACGCCAGCACCTTCACGTTCTTCGTATAGCTCTTCTTGTCCCACGACGTCATCTCGCCGGGGAAGCGCTGACCGGTGTGCACCTCTGGCGTGGCTTTCGGCCAGATGAATTTACCTGTCGCCGGGTCCATGCCGTAGTCGACACCGGGCTTGAGCGGCTTGGGTTCCCGGTCCGGCGTGAGGCGCAGCCAGCCGGCCAAATAAGGGTCCTTGACGTTTGGCGTGCCGGGCGTGCCTGCGGGCTGCGCGTCGGACGGTGCCGCAGCGGGCGCGGCCGGTGCGCTTTCCGGCGCCGACGCGTGAGCCGCGAGCGTCATCGTGAGCGCCGCGAGTACTGCCGTGGCAGTCAACGAAACGCCGAGTGTCTGCTTGCGAAACATGTCTTCCTCCTTCGTCTCAAAAGTTCTCTCGCCAGCGCCTCTCCGACTTCCGGCAGTGCTGGCGACGTAATGTGTGGATTCAGTACGGATTCAGATGGCGCCGATCAGAACGCGTGACGAATGCCAAGCTGCACACCCGAGGGGTTCTGCGTTCCCGTCGGGGTGACCTGGAACGTCACCGGGTAATGCACCGTGGTGTCGTTGCTGTGTTGAACACGGGCATACGTTGCGTACAGGGTGGTGCGCTTGGACAAGCCGTACATGTAGCCGACGACGAAGCCGTTGGCATTCGACAGCGCCTTGTTGTCGTCGTCCTGACGGTGAACGAAGCTGGCGTAGAAGCGGTGGCGGTCGGTCAGTGCGTAGCGCACGCCCGCCTGAACGTCCCACCCGCGCACGTTGAACGCGACATAGGGGGGATAAGCGTAATAGCCGTTGTACGTGTGGTAGATCAGGGTCGGCTCAACATCGCCGAATTTGTAGGTCGCCGCGAAGTAGTTGTCACGCGAGGACCGGATCTGGCTCGACGAGAAGATGTCGCGCGTATATTGCAACTCGCTTACGGCCCCCAGGAAGATGCCGCCATTGCGATATTCGAGGCCGGCAGAGTAGAAGCGCCCGGAGCGGGTGCCGTCGCCCACGCCGGTGGTCGCCATGAAGCGCCCCATCAGCCCGTTCCAGCGCGGCGTGTTGTACTGAATCGAGTTATCGACGCGATACGAGGCGTAGAAGAACTCCATGTTGTTGACCATACTGAAGTCGGCCGCCCAGCTCGGGTCGGCGTACCCTGCGATCCAGTACGATGGCGTGAACTGTCGGCCCAGCGAGAACTCGCCCCACGGTCCTTTCAATCCCACGAACGATTGACGCGCCTGCGTCGACTGCGTGCCGTTATTCGCCGAGAACATCGGCTCATAGGTGAAGAACGCGCGGTTGCCGCCACCCAGTTCTTCGAAACCGCTCAGATTGAAGCGAGAGTTGTTCAGGCCGCCGCTCGACATTCTCGTCACTTTGCCGCCGTTCGCCCCCGATCCCCACAACTGCTCCATGTTCAGGTCCACGAACCCCGAGAGCGTTACGCCCCCGGACGATTGCGCGTAAGCACCGCCTTGCATTGCGCCCAGTAGCAATGCACACACCACTCGCTTCTTCATGCTGTCTCCTGAGATTTCTCGTTTTTTATTTGCGGCGCTCCCGACCGGATGTCTGCCGCTCGCCCGTTGTATGTATACAATCTTTACAATGATTATACATAGCAAAGAAATTGAATTTCTACCGCTATTTGCTTATACAAACGGGCGATTTTTTTATAGCGGGTAACCCCTGATACGCGATGGCCGCCGCCGGTTGGCATGACCGGCGGGGTAAAAAGGCTGACGGACAATCGCGGCGATCGCCGCGACGCGAGATCAAAGTCCTGTGCGATCGGCCTGCAATCCCTCATGGCGCAGCTTCGGAGCGTTGTCCGTGCCGGAACCGTCCTTCGATGCACCGCCCCAGCCGTGGGCCGTCACGTCGAAGATCACACCGTTCGGGTCGAAGAACTTCACTTCGTAAAAGATGTTGCTCTTCACCGGCACTTCGCCCATGTAGTAGCGGCCGCCCGCGGCTTCGATCTTTTCGCGCGTGGCTTGAACGTCCTCGACCCAGATGCCGATGTGATGCAATCCCACGTACTCGCGGCCACGATCCCCCGCCGCTTCGTCGTTCTTGTAGTTGAGCAACGCCAGATTGATGACGCCATCCGAGAGATAGACGCCCCGGGCGAGCGACGAATCCGTTTCCCCCACTTTCTTGAAGTCGAACGCCTGCATGTAGAACTCGGCCGCTTTCCAGGGATCGGGTACGGAAAGCGCAATGTGACGCAGTTTGGCCATGATGAAATGTCTCCTTCGGATTGAGATATCAGCTCGTGCCGGAACCTCCGGCAGAGGCTTTATGTATACTATCTCAGCATATTGCATTCAAAAACGTATTTTTTGAATGCATGCAACAACACCGAAGGCCATTTCCGTCAGATGCATGGCGCCGAATGCACCGTCCAGCCACAAGTCTCTGAAAAAATACCCGTATAATCCCCATGTATACAATCCAATCAAAAGACGCATCCACGGAGCGAGATAGATAAGCATGGCTGAAACCATTGCCGCACGAATCTGCCGGGTGTTGACGGGCGAGATCATCGACGGACGCCTGCCGCCGGGGCAGAAGCTGGAAGAAGTCGCACTGGCCGAGCGCTTCAAGGCCTCGCGCACGCCGATTCGCGAGGCGCTGCGCGAACTCAACGCACGCGGACTCATTGAACTCACGCCGCACAAAGGGGGTGTTGTCGCGAGCATCAGCGTCGACGATCTCTCCGACATGCTTGAAGCCATGTGCGAACTCGACGCCCTGTGTTGTCGCCTGAGTGCCCAACGTATGAGCGCGATGCAGAAGAAGCAGCTCGAGATGATTCACATCCAGAGCAAGCAATGCATGGATGCAGGCGACGAAGCAGGCTATCTTGCGCTGAACCGCGAGTTCCATCAGTTGCTCAGCGCAGGAACGCAAAACAAAACGCTGATGGCGCTCATCGACAGTCATCGCGACCGTCTGGCGCCCTTCCGCGCGGCGCAGTCCGACGTTGAAGAACGCTTCTCCGTATCGTTCGACGAGCATGAGCGCGTTGTCGAGGCCGTGCTGGCGGCCGACGCCGAAGCTGCCTACAACGCCATGCGCAGTCACACGGCGCGCCTGAGTATCCACGTACTCGAACGCCTGCAACACAGCCGCAAGCTCGGCTGACCCTCCCCGGCCGGGTCGCCTTACCTCTTCCCCCCGGCCGACACCTCGAAAACGGTGACGCAGCCCATGCCCGCAACGCGCGCATGGGCTGTTTTGGTTACCGGGCTCCAATTCCCCGATTGGTGACCGCCCGAGCGCGCCCGGCAATCCCTGTCGCCGCGGGGGTTTGCGCGCAGATGTTACTTATCTCGCGCAATCCCCGAGTGGTTGAACATCGTCTGCCCGCTCCCTACGCTCCATCGGTGGAACGCGCTCCGGCGTTTCGCACACGGCCAGCAAGCCGCTGTCTTCGACGCCGTCGTGGCACCAGATCGACGGCAATCAACTCAGTCTTTCGTGGAGAAACACATGTCAGAAATTACCGATGTTCTGGTCAGCATCGACACCAAGACGATTGTCGACCGTTACGGCAAGAACTCCAGCATGGCGAATCCACCGGTCATCGACTTCAAGCATGTCTTCATGATCGTGACGCAAAACAATGTAGTAAGCGGGCAGGCCGGCGGTGAGCTGGATGTTGCAGCCACGGTCGGAGACGTCATCCGGTGGCGCGAGAGTTCGCTCTCCCTGGGCTTCGAGCAATCCTGCATCTTCTACAAGTTCGTCGGCAATCAGGGCAATGAACTGATCTCTCCGCCCTCGCCGCGCGAAGCCGAGGTCACGGTGCCTGTGCCGAACCCGCCGGACCCGACCAAGCCCAAGAAGCAAAAGTGCTCGAACTACTTCTGGTCTTGCGAAACGCTCAAGACCGGTCGCGTGACGTATCACTTCCAATTCATGATTCTCGACCGCAGCGGCAATCTGTGCGGTTGCTACCAGTGGGACCCGTTCATCACCATCCGCAATCACTGATCCACGCCGGGCTGCGATCCGTCTCCTGCGCAACGCTGCAATGCAGGGTGCCGGATCGCAGCAACGGTTCGCAGCGATATTACGACGACCCACGGCAAGGAACGCCCATGTCCGACGCACGAACTGACTGTGCTAGCAACGACTCTCGCGCCATCGCCGATGTTTTGCTTGTGATCGATACGATGACGCTGCTCGATCGGCACCCCGATGCGGCGGACGCCCCCGTCGCCATCGAAGGTGAAGGCTGCTACGGGCTCGCGTCCGGCAAGCAGGCGCTCGAAGGCGTAAGTGCGGCGCCGTGGCCGGTCGACGTTCGCCCCGGCGACGGCCTCCGGTTCCGGTGGACGCCGCTTGCCATGCGCGGCGAGCACGCCGTGCTGCTCCAACTCGCAGTGGACGACGAATCGACACTGGCCGACCTGAAAATGCATGTGCACGAGCACGCCATGCGCTACGCGCCTCAAGCCGCCGCACCGCAGGAGCCCATTGCCCGCGAAGCGCCCGACGCCTTCTGGCAAGCCGATGTTGTGGCAAGCGGCGCGGCTCATCTGAGCGTCGAAGCCATTGTCACGGATCGCGATGCCAATGTACTCGCCCGTTTCCGATGGTCACTGCCGGTAGTTGTGCCATGACATGCACGACATGCACCGGCATCAACCTGCCTCGAACTCCCGAAAAGCGCCGCATGCCGGCGCTTTCTCACATCGGAACCGCCAAGACAAACTCACTGTCGCAAACTATTTGGAAATCGAATGCTATGCATTCTGATATTTAATTTGTCGATGTGTGACCGGTTCGCTATCTTGTTAGTCTTTCCCCGCAGTTTCACCCCCCACGAGACCCCGCGGCGCGGCTGCGCCAACCCGTGAAATGCAGCGCCAGCGAGGCCCCGGGCAGTACAGAGGCCGGTCCATGACTCACCGTGTTTTCGTGGGCGCCGTCGGTGCCGACGGCAGCCCCCTCACCCTCGCCGTCCGCGACGGCCGCTTGACATACGTTGGCGCGCAAACGCCCGACACCGCTGGCGCACAAGTCATCGACTTGCAAGGCAAGCTGGTGCTGCCGGGCTTTGTCGATGGTCACATCCACCTGGACAAGAGTTTCGTCGGCGACCGATGGCGCGCGCACCGTCCCGCGACTACGCTGCGTGAGCGTCTCGCTGCCGAGAAGCAGGAACTCGCCGCCGCCGCGCCAATGGAACAACGTGCCGACGCCCTCATGCGGCAAACCGTGTCGTTTGGCACCGTTGCCATGCGCTGCCACGTCGATATCGACGCCAGCACCGGTCTCACGCACCTGCACGCCGTCATGGCCATGCGCGAGAAGTGGCGCGAGTTGCTGGATATCGAACTCGTCGCCTTCCCGCAGGCGGGGGTGATGACTTGCCCCGGCACGGCCAACGTACTCGAAGCGGCCGTGCGCGAGGGCGTACAGGTGGTGGGCGGTATCGACCCCACAACGCTCGACGGCGACCCTCATGGGCAACTGAACGTGATTTTCGGCATCGCCGAGAAGCATGGCACGAAGATCGACATCCATCTGCACGAGCCCGGCGATATCGGTCTGGCGCAATTGCACCGCATAGCCGCGCGCACCCAGGCCGCCGGTTTGCAGGGCCGTGTCTCGGTGAGCCACGCCTACGGTCTGGGCGACATCGGGCTTGCAGAACTCGACACCGTCGCACGCGCGTTGGCCGACGCCGGTGTGTCCATCATGACCAACGCGCCCGGCGATCGCGCGTTCCCGCCTATTCTTCGCTTGCGCGAGGCAGGGGTGCGGGTCTTCACGGGCAACGACAATATTCAGGACAGTTGGTGGCCGTATGGCAACGGCGACATGCTGCAACGTGCAATGCTCATCGGCTATCGCTCCGGCTTCTATACCGACGACGACCTGCGCGTCGCGCTGGACATGGCCACCGACGCCGCCGCTGCCGTGATCGGCAAGGCGGACTACGGCCTGCGCGCCGGCAACGAAGCAAGCTTCGTTGTGTTCGATGCGCCGAACGCCGCCGCAGCGGTGGCCGCCGCACCCGCTGCGCGCGCCGTCATTCGTCACGGACGTTACTGGGGCGGCCCGGCGCAACTTGCGCTGGACCCCGCCCTGCTTCAGGACACAGCAGGGTCCGCCCCGACCTGACTGTCATGCGCGATGCCGCCGCCTGTGCAAGGCGACGGCATCGCTCGCGTTTGTCGCGCCAAGGCGAAACTGTCTGTGCGTGCCCCCAGGTACAGGCGGTAGCCAAAGCGCCCGGCGGCAAACGATGGGGAGAAAAACCAGAATGACTCAGGAGCAATCAGTTATGTCGAAGACCACGTATTACGCGCCGCATGGCGGGCATCCGGGCCAAACGGAACTGCTCACCGACCGCGCGATGTTCACCGAAGCCTACGCTGTCATTCCGAAGGGGGTGATGCGCGACATCGTCACGAGCCATCTCCCGTTCTGGGACAACACGCGCCTGTGGGTGCTCGCGCGTCCGCTTTCCGGCTTCGCCGAAACGTTTGCGCAGTACATCATGGAAGTCGGTGCCGGTGGCGGCAGCGACAAGCCGGAGCAGGACGAGAAGGCGGAAGGCGTGCTGTTCGTCGTCGAAGGCGAAATCACGGTGACGATCCAGGGGAAAGCCAACAAGCTCACGCCGGGCGGCTACGCCTTCATTCCGCCAGCGACCGACTGGCAACTGCGCAATCAGAGCCAGAGCACCGCGCGCTTCCACTGGATTCGCAAGCATTACCAGGCCGTAGAGGGTCTGCCGTATCCCGAGCCGTTCGTGAAGAACGAGCAGGACGTCGAGCCGATCGCGATGCCCGGCACCGAGGGCCGCTGGGTGACCACGCGCTTTGTCGACATTCAGGACATGCGCCACGACATGCATGTGAATATCGTGACATTCCAGCCCGGCGGCGTGATTCCGTTTGCGGAAACGCATGTGATGGAACACGGCCTGTACGTGCTCGAAGGCAAGGCCGTCTATCGCCTGAATCAGGACTGGGTAGAAGTCGAAGCCGGTGACTTCATGTGGCTGCGCGCTTTCTGCCCGCAAGCCTGCTACGCTGGCGGCCCCGGCCCCTTCCGCTACCTGCTGTACAAAGACGTCAACCGTCACATGAACCTGACGCTGGGCGCACAACCGAAGTAATCTCGGTCGGCGCTGTCATCTCTTAATCGCGCGTGTCGATGACTTCGATGCGCGCGGTTTCGATTCCAGCATTGTCACCAGCACCTTGGCGAGCGCGCTCACCATCGGGTCGGCTGTCGGCCGGTGAAAGATCGCCAGTTCGAATGTGTCGATGACCGGCAGCCCTTGCGCACGCCCCAACACCACGTGCCCCGGCAGCACCGCGCGGGGCGGCACCAGACTGATACCCATCCCGTCGGCCACCGCGCCCTGAATACCGCTCAGACTCGAGCTGGTGAAGCTGATGCGCCAGTTGCGCCCCATCGCCTCGAGCGCGTTAATCATGTCGTCGCGATACAGCCCGCGCGTGGGAAAGGTCACGAGCGGCACCGGATCGCGCCCAAACGACGGGTGCTTCGCACTATCGATCCATGCGAGCTTTTCGGGGCGACTCGCCACCGATTCACGACTGTTGCGATGTTGCTTGACCAGCACGAGATCGAGTTCGCCATGATCGTAGCTGCCGAGCAAATCGCGGCTCAGGCCGCTCGTCACTTCGAGTTTGACCTGCGGATACTGCCGGTTGAAACGTGCGAGCACCTGCGTGGTAGTCCCTGTGGCGAAGTCCTCCGGCACACCGAGGCGTACCGTCACGGCCACGACCGCGCCCGAAAGCGCCTCGAACATCTGGTCGTTGAGCGCAAGCATTTGCCGCGCGTAGCCGAGCAGCATTTCGCCAGCATCGGTGGCGTGCACTTCGCGATTGCCACGGTCGAGCAACTGGTGTCCGACCATGTCTTCGAGGCGCCTCACCTTCTGGCTCACGGTGGACTGCGTGGAATGCAAGCGCGCCGCCGCCGTCGTGAAGCCGCCGCAGTCGGCGACCATGATGATCGAGCGCAACAGATCCAGATCGAAGAGCGGTCGATTCGATTTTGCACTGCCAGCCATGTGAAGTATTTACATTGTCGATGGATGGCTGCACTTGTATCACGTGCGACGAACCCCCGGCAACTGGGGTTTCCGGCGTTGCCGGGGACGCGTCTCGCGCGACACCAAAATCATCGTCACCTGCTCGACTGCCACCGCTCAAAGTCCCAGCGCCCGGCCGTCGCTGCGAGGATCGTGCGCGCCGCTCATCTGCCCCTGCGGGCCAATGCGAATCGCGCCGGGATGTCCCGCCAACTGGCTTTGCGGCGGCAACGCACTCATTTCGTGTCCCCGCGCGCTCAATGCTGCGAACACACCCGCACCGGCGTCCTGTTCGAGCTTGAGACTGTCGCGGCTGTCGGAGAATGTCTTGCCCAGCAAGAACCGCGGGCGGCCCAGGGCCGTCAGCGGGTCCATGCCGTAGTCGATCAGACGGGTCAGAACGGCGGCCAATGTCTGCGGCTGCCCATCGGCGCCCTGCGTGCCGTAAAGCAGTTGCGGACGCCCCTGCTTCAGATACATCCCCGGATTGAGCGTGTGGAACGGCCGCTTGCCGCCACGCAATACGTTCGGGCTGTTGGCATTGAGACTGAACGCCGCGCCCCGGTTGTGCCACAACACGCCCGTGTCGCTCAGCACCACACCGCTGCCCCAGTCGAAGTAGACCGTCTGCAACATGCTCACACAGTTGCCCTGCGCGTCAGCGGCGCCGATGTACACGGTGTCGCCCGGTTTGAACACATGCGGCCACGGCATGGCGCGATCCATGCGAATGCTGTGAGCGTGCGCGTCGAGATTCGCGCTCGCCAGAAGACGATCCACCGGCACATCGACAAAATCGGGATCGGCCACATAGCGATTGCGATCGATGAACGCCAGCTTCACCGCTTCGACCAGCACGTGATAGTAGTCGGCGCTGCCCTCAGGCATTGACTTGAGATCGAAGCGATCGAGAATGCCCATGATCTCGAGTGTCGTCACCCCTTGCGTGGGCGGGCGCAGTCCGAGCAGTTCGCCGTCGCGATAGGCCACGCGCAATGGCACCTCCTCTCGCGCCTGCGCCCGGGACAGATCGCTGGCACGCAGCGGCGAACCGACCTGTTTGAGGCCGGCGGCAATGCGCCCTGCCAGATCGCCTTCGTAGAACTCGCGCCCGCCATAAGTCGCGATGCGATCGAGACTCCGGGCGAGCGCCGGCTGGTAGAAGCGCTCACCGGCCTGTGGAATGCGCCCGTTCGGCATGAATACCGAGGCGAAGCCTTCCCAACCCGCCAGTTCACCTGTGCGAAACGTCTGCCAGAAGTGTTGTGACGGCGTCACCGGGAAGCCGTTCGCGGCATATTCGGTCGCCCGCGAAAACAACGACGACCACGCCTGCTGACCGCCCCACTGCGTGCGACTGATATCGAAAGCCTTGTCCCAGATGGCGACCGTTGCCGCCGTGGTCAGTGTTGCGCCGGGGCCCCGCACCGGGATGGCGTTGCCGTAGTCCGGCACTTGTGCCGCCGCCTGCCCGATGCCGGAGAGCGTGCGTACCTTGCCGTCCCGGTCGCTGATGACCATGAAGGCGTCGCCCCCCAGACCGGTGAAATGCGGATAGGTCACGCTCAACACCGCGCCGATGGCAATCGCCGCTTCGATGGCGTTTCCTCCATTGCGCAGCACCTCCAGCCCAGCCTCGCTCGCCAACTCGTGCGGGCTGGTCACCATGCCGCGGCTCGACTGTGCGAGACGCGGGCCGTCGTTCGTGGGGGTGCCGGGTTTGGTCCTGGCCACCGGCGCCGCCGGCGCCATCACTTCTGCCGCCGACGCAGGTAGTACGGCGCTGCCGGCCAAGGCGGCCGTGCCCATCAGAAAATTGCGCCGCGCAGTGCTGCTTGCGGCGTCGTCGGTGGCGACCGGTGGTGTCGTCTTCAGCCCATCGGCCGCTTCTTGTGTGAACGTCATGCCGTCTCCCCTCGGGATGTCATCAGTGGTCGAAGCGCGCCCGACACTGACAAACGCTTCGTCGTTACCTCGTCAAATCGTTGTGCCGGAAACCGGTTGCATCGTTCGCCGCCGCCACGTTGTGCCAGTGCGAGGCGGCGGTCCGGCGTCAGACTTCTGCCTTCCAGCCCTTCCAGTGGCGTTGATGCGTGACCTCGGGTGCCGAATAGCGCTCCTTCACCCACGCGTAGACCGGACCGAGCGCGTTCATCGCCACCGCCGCGCCCAAGGCAGCGAGAGGGTCTTGTGCCACCGGGCCGAAGCCGCCGAACAACGTGGCGAAGTACGTTGCGAAACCGAAAAACATGCCCGGAATGAAGTTCAGCCCTGGGAAGACGCGAGCGAGCGCCATCATCGTGCCGTTGCCGGCGAAGAGAATCACCATCTCGGCGAGCACGAGCCCATTCCCGCTGAACTGCGTTGCCGCCTGCTTGAATCCGAGCACGATAAGGAACGCGAAGCACGACCCCACGGGCAGCGTTGCCCAGATGCGTTTGAGGTTCACCAGCGTTGGCCCGCCCATTGCGAAGGTGGCAGCCCAACTGATGAAGATCGCCCATGGCGGCAAATGCAGCGGCAGCATCGCGATCGGAATCGTGGTAACGGCCAGTAGTGAGGCAACGACTTCCGCAGGCAGCTTTTTCATGATTGTCTCCTTGAGTTTTATGAGAACTTCATTGCGCACAACAACATGAATGCCGGTGGATCTCGCAGTGATGCTGCGTCACGACCGTGATCCGGCCGCGTTTGATCACCCACAGGCGTGGCGGGATGTCGAGCAGCGCATCGGCCACTTTGAACGTATCGAGAATAATGAGATCGGCCTGCTTGCCCACGGCGATGCCGTAGTCGTGCGAGAGTCCGATAGCGCGCGCGGCGTTGTGCGTGCCCATGTCGAGAATCGCCTGCTGATGCTCGGGCACACCGAACTGCGCCACGTGCGCCAGAAGATTGCCGATCTGCAACATGTCCGCCTTGCCGAACGGCGTGAAGGCGTTGCGCACGTTATTGGACGAGTACGCAACATTCACCCCCGCGTTGTGCAGCGCCTTGACGGGGGTGAGGCCGCGACGCTGGTTTTGCGTGTCCTTTCGTCCGCCGAGATAGAGGTCGGTGGCAGGCAGCGTGACGATACTGATGCCTGCCAGCCGGATCTGCTCGATCACCGGTGCGAGCTGGTCGTTATCGAGCGCACCGAGACTCGTCACGTGCCCCAGCGAGACACGTCCCTGATAGCCGGTGTCGATCGTGCGCTGCGCGATGTAGGAGATGGCTGCGAAGCGTTGGTCGCTGGTGTCGTCGGCGAAGTCGGCGTGCATGTCGATGGGCGCGTCGAAGCGCTGCGCCAACTCGAACACGATGTCGATATGCCGCTTGGTGTCTTCCCAGTTCAGTTCGTTGTATGGGCATCCGCCGACCACGTCTGCGCCCATGCGCAGCGCGTCGATCATCAACTCGTACGTGCCTTTCGACTTGAGAATGCCTTCCTGCGGAAACGCCACGATCTGCAGATCGAGCAGGTTCTGGTATTCGTCCTTGAGCGAGAGCAGCGTCTCGACACCGATCAGTCCCTGAATCAGATCGACATCGGGATGGGCGCGAATAGCGACCGTGCCGTTTCTGATCGCCATATCGAGCACCTGACGCGAGCGATCGAGTACGTCCTCACGCTCTTGCTTGCTCTTGAGAATGCCGGTGACACGAATCGCTTCGTCGAGCGTGCCGAAACGTGCAGGCAAGCGGCGATGCAATAACGCCTTGTCCAGGTGCAAATGCGCTTCGACAAGTCCGGGAATCGCCGCCCGCCCTTGCGCGTCGATCTGCTCGTCTGCGCTGGCATCGATGCCGGGCTCCATCGCCGCGATACGTCCACCTTTGATGGCGATATCCACAAGCGGCGCATCGTCGCGGACACATACGTTATTGATCAGCAGGTCCACATGCATGGTGCGGTCTCCTCACGTCACAGAGTTGGGTTGAAGTGCTGGCAAGCGCCGGCCGGGTAGCGATAAACTCGTGCCCCGTCTTCAGGGCCTGAGAGCAAGATTAGGGGCGCGCCCGCGAATGGGGCATCGGGATTTGCTGGTTTTCGTCTAAGAATTTCCCTAGACGCGGTGCAGCAATCAAAACGGGAGGAAAAGCGGCGGCCGGAGGGGATCCGGTATGCCGATTCAGGCGTCAGTGCCCGCGACGATCAGGCCGTGTTCGATGGCGTAGTGCACCAGGCCCGCGGTCGACGCAATGTCCATCTTGGCGAGGATGTTGGCCTTGTGCGTGCTGACGGTCTTGGCCGAGAGCGAGAGGCAATGTGCGATTTCGTTGATACCGTTGCCCTCGACCAGCATCTGGAAAATCTGGAATTCGCGAGCGGTCAGCCGGGTGTGCGGCAACGCCTCGGCCGGTTGCTGCAACTGACGCACGAGCTTGTCGGCGACCAGCGGCGAGACCACCGTGCCGCCACGTGCCACCCGCCGTATCGCACTCATCAACTGCTCCGACTCGGCGTTCTTGGTGAGATAACCGGCGGCGCCGGCGCGGATGGCCTGCACCGCGTATTGCGACTCGCGATACATGCTGAGCACCAGTATAGGCAGCGCCGGATAGGTTGCCTTGATCTGTGCGATGAGTGCGATGCCGCTCTTGCCCGGCATGGACATATCGAGCAGCAGCACGTCTACCGAAGCCAGGCGAAGGCGATTGAGTACATCGGCACCGTCTACGGCTTCCGACACCACGCACATGTCGGGCGACGTGGAGATGATTTTTTTCAGGCCGTCGCGAATGATCGCGTGGTCATCGGCAATCATCACGCGCATCACCACGTCTCCCCATGCGTCACGGCGGCGGCGCGCCCCGTCGGCGAGCGCGCCGGAATGCGCACGATCACCCGTGTTCCCTGTCCCGGTGCACTCTCGATCTCGAAGGCACCGCCGAGCATCAACGCACGCTCGCGCATGCCCATCAGCCCGAGGCGCTGGCCATGTTCCGCGCGAGCCGTGTCCATGCCCCTGCCATCGTCGGTGATGCTCACGTGACAGTGACCGTCGCGCAGATCCAGCGCGACACGCACCTGCGAGGGCTGTCCGTGGCGGCTGGCATTAGTGAGCGACTCTTGCACGATGCGGAAGATAGCGGTGCTGCATTCGCTGTCGAGGCAAGCCGTGACCGACTCCGGCATCACCAGCTCGCAGGGCAGACCGTGGCGCTGTGTGAACGATTCAGTGAGCCATTCCAACGCTGCGTGCAGGCCCAACTCATCGAGGACTGCCGGTCGCAAGTCCGCCGCAATACGATGCACCGCGTCGATTGTCTCGTCGACCAGTTCCTTGAGCATCTGGATGTGTGCAGACTGATCGGCCGGCGCCGCGCCGGGTTGCGTCTCCAGATAGTTGAGCCCGAGACGCAGGCCGCCCAACCATTGCCCGAGTTCGTCGTGAAGCTCGCGCGAGAGGCGCGTGCGCTCCGCTTCGCGAACGGTTTGCAGATAGGCGGAGAGTTGACGCAATTGCGCGCGCGAGTCGAGCAATGCCATTTCGGAGCGTTTTCGGTCGCTGATGTCGCGCGAGATGCCGACGGTGCCTACGATGCGGCCCGCCGCGTCGCGAATAGGCATCTTGACGGTATCGAACCAGCGTGGCGCACCGTCTGGGCCGGGACGGCTCTCTTCGTACCGGCGCCGCACGCCGCTCGCCACGACCGCCCGATCGGTGGCGAGATAAACTCGCCCCCATTCGGAGGACCAGACCTTGTCGGGCGTACTGCCGATGATTTCGGCTTCGGTGCGGCCGCACGCGGCCATGAAGGCGTCGTTGACGAGGATGTAGCGCGACTCGGTGTCCTTGAGCCATGCCTGGTCCGGGATGTTGTTCAGTATCGCCCGGTGCAGTTCGCCATGCGTCTCCACTACATCTCCTTACCTGAGCACCGGTATGCGGGACTGCCGGGACGACGCTCGCCTCACCGGGGCAATGGCGCGACGCAACAGCGTTGCAGGCTCTCCGCCGGGACATTCCCCCGATGGGAGGCACACTGTGACGTCAGCACCGTTCCGAGTTCAATATAGCCAGACCGGCGCTCGCGCGCGCCTCTAGTTTTCCCGCATATCGGATTGCTGCGGCGTTTCATGATTTTGTCTAATGACTGCGGCGCGGGGAGCCATCTTGACCCCGGCGTCTTCGCTTGCAGCGCATAAGCCCTGCTATGATCCCGGAAATCGCATTCCCCACAGCACGCGTCGAGCCGGCCGGCGGAGGGGTTCCGACGCACCGTCTCTCGCGCGCGCAGACGCGCACACACATTCGCTACGCTGAGACTCATAGATGAATGAGATCGACGCAGTCACGACATCAGGCACAACGGGGACAACGGGGACATCGGGGACAGCGACAGTCTCCGGCACGGCGGCTGGCAATGCCCGGCCCCTTCTCACCGGCCTTTTCCTTCAGCCGAGCTTTCGCGTCGTGCTGGCGTTGCTGGCAGGCCTGGTATTGTTCGACGCGATTGCCACGCGCGCGATGGGCCTGACGCTCACCGGGCTTGGTCGCATTCTCTGGCTGACGCCAATCGCCACGATGGCGGTTCTCGCCCATTTGCTGTCGCTGCAACCGGCCTCTCGGATCAAAGGGCTCTGGGCGAAAGCCAGTGTTGTGCTTTTCTGTCTTTGTCTGCTGACGGTGTTTTCCCTCGCCGCCATAGTGCTTCAAGACACCGTCATTTCAGCACGCTTCGATCTCGTGGACGAACAGCTCGCGGGCATCGACGCGGCATTGGGCTTTCATTGGCGTCACGCCTATCGCTGGCTCACGCGTCACTCGCAGATCTTCGAACTACTCAGGCATTGGTACCAGTTGCACGGGTGGCAGGTCACCTTGATACCGCTTCTGCTCGCGTGTAAGCAGCGCATGGACGATCTCGCCGACTATTTGCTGCTGTTTTCCGCGACGGTTGTTCTCGCCATCCTTATCTCTGCAACGATCCCTGCGTCCAACCCATACATCTATTTCGGGCAAATTGGCGCGTACGATCCCTCCGAGTGGTCTCAATTCGCCGCCCTGCACGACGGGGTGCTGCGCGTCATCGACCTTAACGATAATCAAGGCCTTATTTCCCTGCCGTCTTTACATGCGGCTCACGCCGTAGTGTTCGTCTACGTCACGCGGCATCTGCGGGGATGGAATGTCGGTTTTGGTGTCGTCAATTTCGTGATGACGATCGCTGCCCTGCCCTTCGGCGGCCACTACCTCATCGACATTCTGGCCGGCATCGCACTGGCACTCGTAGTGATCTGGACATCACGACGCGTGAGTCCGCGCCGCACCCCGTCCCTTCATCCCTCGTAACCACGGAACAGTCCGCAAAGCTTGAATACATCTTCCGTGTAGGGCATATCCTTCACCTTGCAGTAGCGGCTCGCCAGCTTCATCAGTTCCTTGATGTCGCGCCCGCTGGCGTGCGAATAGCAGGTAGCGAGCCATTCGATCAGCGCATCGTCCAGATCGGCGCCCACCTGCTCGGCCTGCATGCGCCAGAGTCGCCGGGCATCTGCCTCACAAGGTATCTCGTAGTGGATCGTGGCGATGCAGCGCGACAAAATGGCGTCGTCCACGTCGCCGATCCGGTTCGTGGTCATGAACAACAAGCCGTGGAAATACTCCAGTGAGCGCAGGAACTCGGCGACGATGGCGTTATGTTCCAGATCGTTGTCGCGCCGGCGGATATATACGTCCGCCTCATCGAGTAGCAGAATCGCGTTCCAACGCATGGCGCGACGCAGAATGCTCATCAGCGTAGCGCCCACAGACGCTGCCGTGGTACCCAGTTGTCCCGAATGCACGCGGTACAGCGGCTTGCCTACGACTTCCGAGTAGATCTCTGCCGTGAGCGTCTTGCCCAGTCCCGGCGCGCCCTGACAGAGAATCGTCGCGCCCCCAGACTTGCCGGGAACGAAGTCCGGCATCATCACGTCCATGTTCGACGTCAGGATGTCGATCAGATCGTGGTGATGCGCCGGCAGCACCAGCTTGTCGCGTAACGCGGGCTGGTACTCGTACTCGGTCATATTCTGCACATGCACCCAGAGATTGCGATGCCAGTCCAGATGAAATACGTGGACATAGCAGTGCAACGGAATGGTCTCGAAGCCACGATCGATTTGCGCCTTTCGCCAGAAGTCGGCGTCGCACACCATCTCGAAATTGCGCTCGAGACGCTCTTCGTCGTTCACACACTTCGCCGTCACGCCCTCCACTACGCGGATCAACTCCGTCGCGCCTTTCGGATCGACCGAGAAGGCCGCGCGGCGAAGCACGAACTGTGCGCCGAACGCGCGCTGCACCCGCAGGAAACGCTGCGCATGCTGTTCGTACTCGTGCTTGAACTCCGCGCACTCCTTGTAGAAGCCGAACTCGGCGAGCAATTCGGGAATGGTGCGGTTGGCGATGTCCTCGCGTGTGAAGACGAGCGACGTGGTCATGCCCGAACGACGCAAACGCTGCTCCGTCAGGTTCGAGTTGGCCGACTGCATCGTGTTTGCCAGCATGTCCATCACAACATAAGGCGAGCCCTGCTCCGGTTCCACATAGCGCAGACGGCGCACCAGCCACGGCAGCAAGGCGCCGTCGCGATGGCGCTGGTACACCCAGCCGTCGATAACGTCGCGCGAGAGGTACGCCACGAGTCCCGGCACCAGCTTGTCCAGATCGGGAATCTGGCGTGCCTGCGGTGCGTTATAGACATTGTCGAGGGCGAGCATCTGGAACATCAGCGCGCGTTCGTTCTGCGTCTTGCTCAGGACATAAAGCGTGTTGAGCGACTTGGCGTCGAACCATTCGCTCGACACCATCATGTTGCCGCGACACACACCGTAGGCCGTCAACTGTTTGCCCAACGGCGAATCGGCGCCGATTAGTTGCATCAGCGGATGAATCAGTGATTCTGGAATTTCGAAATCCATGAACGGCACTCCCGGTATCGCGATATGGCGGTGGTGGGCGGTGGTGGGCGGTGGCCCGTGCGGGCGCCGCCTCGCCCGACGGCGCGTGTTTCAGGCGAGAAAGAAGTCGACGGCGCGCGCCACGACACCCGGCTCGATGATGTGCAGGCCGTCGAACTCAACGTACTGCACGTCGTACCCGGCTGCCTTGAGCTTGTTGGCGTTCTGACGGCCGCTCGTCGCGATAGGCAATTGCTCGTCGATAAGCCCATGGGCAATGAATATCTGAGGCTGCCCCTCTTGCACGAAGACCGACATGAAGCCGCCCGATAACGCGATGACATGACTTGCGATGTCTCCGTTGGTCACACCGATCGATAAGGCATAGCTCGCCCCGTCGGAGAAGCCTGCGAACGCCACACGTCCCGTGTCGATGCGATAACGGGCCGCAACATTGCCCAGCGCAAGCTGCAATCGCTCCAGATCAGGGCCATTGCCCCCAATCACGATGTCCCACGTCGGGAAGGTCGAATGCGGCGCGAGCACCAGAAACTTGTGCTGCTCCGCGTGCGGCTCGATGAACGGCAACACCTTTTCGGGAAACCCGCCTGCACCGTGGAACATCACGAACAGCGGAACGGGCTTGTTCGTCGGCAGATCGGCCGGCACGTACAGTACTGCGTCGCGGGTGTCGCTCAACCCCAGCGGATGACGGCCGGGACTCAGCGGAGGTGGCGTGGTGGCAGAGGTAGCAGCCGACGCGGACGCGATGACGTCCGGTGGCATCCGTCCGAACAATGAAGGGGCGAACATGGCGCGATGATTGTCTCGTGATCGTTGATATTATTGATATATTGTATATCACTAAATTTCATCGCAGACACCCGCTATTTGAGTGAGCGCAATCCCATGCAGTCCTATTCGGCCATGTAGGTGGACAATCCGGCCACGAGCGCGTCGAACACCGCCTTGCACCGGGCGCTCTGTCGCAGGTCTTCGTGCATCGTGACCCAGGTCGGCAACCTGAACCGGAAGGCGCCCGGCAACACCCGCACCAGCCGGGCGTCGCGCCGGGCCAGCGGCACCTGACATCCACCGATACCGTAGCCCGCGCGAATCATGGCCAGTTGCGCCAGATCGCTGTCTGCGCGAAACGCGAAGGCTTCGCGCGACCATAGCGACACATTGCGCGTGGCTTCGCGCAGGAATGGCGTCATCTGGTCGAAACCGATCAGCGCATGCCTCGCCAGATCGGCCATCGACGTCGGTGCGCCGTAGCGCGCCAGATAGTCGTCGCGGGCATGCAAACCGACATCGATACTGCCGATGCGACGCGCGATCAGCGCGCCCTGCTGCGGGGGCGCCATGCGCACGGCAATGTCGACCTCGCGATGCAGCAGATCCTGAATGCGGTTCGTCGGCACCAGTTCGAGCGTCAGTTGCGGATGCGCGCGTCGCAGCGCGCTCAGGATCGGCGGCAACACTTCCACACCGACGACCTCACTCGCCGAAATGCGGACGACACCGCTCACCCCGTCGCCATGACTCGCCGCCGCACGCTCGAAAGCCAGCGCCGTATGCTGCATTGCCAGCGCGTGGGCACGCAGCGACTGCGCCGCGTCGGTTGGCAGCAGGCCTGTCTGTGAGCGCGTGAAGAGCGTTTGTCCCAGTGCGGCCTCCAGTGTCGCAATGTGACGCCCCGCTGTGGGCTGCGTAATACCCAGCGCCCGTGCAGCGCCCGACAACGACCCCTCGGTCAGCACCGAGAGAAACGTTCGGTAAAGATCCCAGCTCAGATTTTTCGTCATACAAAAATGTATAGCCGATAGATGGTTTTGAGCAATTTTATTTGAATCGTCTCGCATGGAGAATGGTGCCACCGACAACGATCAAGGAGCCACACCATGACCCTCAAACCCCGCAACCACGAGTCTCGCGCATTGGTGCTCGGCGCGACGGGCGGCATCGGCGGCGAAGTCGCGCGACAACTGCTCACCGCGGGATGGCGCGTGCGCGCTCTGCGTCGTGGCGGTACGCCGCACGCCGGCACCGCAGACGTCGGGGTCGAGTGGATCGCCGGGGACGCCATGTGTGCGAGTGATGTGCTGGCTGCGGCGCGCGATTGCGAGGTCATCGTGCATGCCGTCAATCCCCCCGGCTATCACCACTGGGACACGCAAGTGCTGCCCATGCTCGAAAACACGATCGCTGCGGCCACCGTGCACGGCGCCACCGTCGTGCTGCCCGGCACGGTCTATAACTATGGCCCCGAAACCTTCCCGGTCTTGCGCGAAGACGCACCGCAACGGCCGCTCACCCGCAAGGGCCGAATCCGCGCCACGATGGAGGGCCGGCTGCGCGACGCCAGCCGCAGTGGCGTGCAGACGATCATCGTGCGGGCGGGCGACTTCTTCGGCCCCTCGACTCGCAATAGCTGGTTCGCTCAAGGACTGGTCAAGCCGGGTCACCTGACGCGCGTGGTTCAGGTGCCGAATGCGCCCGGCGCCGGACACGAATGGTCGTACCTGCCCGACGTTGCGAAGGCGATGGTCGAACTCATCGAACACCGTGCCATGCTTGGCCCCTTTTCTAATTTCCACATGGCCGGCCATTGGGATGCCGACGGCACCGAGATGGCGGCCGCGATCACGCGAGTGATGGGCCGCTACGGCGTGGCGGTCAAGACGCGTCGCTTTCCCTGGTGGCTCGTGTGGGTGGCGTCGCCTTTCGTCACGACGCTGCGTGAACTGCGCGAGATGCGGTACCTGTGGCGGCAACCGGTGCGCATGGATAACACGCGGCTCGTCGAGGCACTCGGACAAGAGCCGCACACCCCGTTAGACGTTGCCGTGCGTGCCACGCTCGAAGGCCTCGGTTGCCTGCCGGGCAAACCGTCCAGGAACGGTCTCGCTAACGCCTGACTGCCTGACTGCCGCTATGGCCCGTTACGTCAGTCGGCGCGCCCACCGCCCAGCAACCGGGAAATGCGACGAGCGGCATCGGTAAGTGCGGCTACCGTTTGCGGATTCGGATGCGCCGGCAGATAGTGAATCGAGCCGACGATGGCGAGCGTGCCGAACAGGGTCCCGTCGTCTTGCACGATGGGCGCGGCGAGCGCATTCACACCGAGGAACACCTCTTCGGGGGCGTCGGCCCAGCCCCGCTCGCGCACCAGCGCGAGCTCGTGCGAGAGCCGCATGGTGTCGGTAATCGTATGCGGCGTGCAGGCGTCGAGCGGCCCCGCAAGCACCGCCTCCCGGCGCTCCGGCGCGCCGAAAGCCAGCGCGATCTTGCCCTGCGCTACGCTATGCAGCTTGAACTGCGTGCCGGGGTGCAGCAGGATTTCCAGCGGACTGCGCCCGCGCATGACATCGAGCACGACCACATCGGTTTCGGTAAACGAGCTGATGACGATGGTCTGACCGACGGCGTCGCGCAACTCCTCCATCACGGGCCGCGCCAGACTTACCACGTCAAACTGCTTGACCAGCTTCTGTCCCAGCAGGAAGAGACGCCAGCCGATGCGATATCGGCTCGTGCGCGGGTTCTGCACCACGTAGCCTTCCTGTCGCAGCGCCGTCAGGTGACGATGCACACGCGCCTTCGGCACGCCGAGCGCCTCGGCCAGATGCGTCACGCCACACTCGGCATTGCGCTCGGCCAGTAGCTCGAGAATGCGCAGCGAAATGACCGAAGTCGACGACGTGTTGAGTTCGTCGCCGCCCTGCTCGCCTCGTTCGCCAGCCGCGATGTGCGGGCTGCGGATGACGTCGTTCGAGGTGTCCTTCGATCGTTTCACTGCGTGTCCTTTTTCGCTATCGCAGCGGCTGACTATTGAGCGTCGAGCGAGATGAAACGCTCGCCGAACACGTGGTAGCGCTGCGGCTTGTTCTTGTTCGCATCCTCGGGATGCACGTACCGGATCGAGCTTCGATTGCGACACGCCCGCGGCAGGATAAAGCAGCGGATGAATGTCGTGTCGCGCGCCTCGGTCGTCGGTGCAAGCACCGGGGCGTAGCCGAGTTCGAGCCAGGCCTGTCCCGGCCCGTGGGTATGCGAGGCGCCAAGCGTCTCGATCGTGATCTCGCCCTCAAGCGTGCACCGCACGCCGGGACCTTGATGCACGTGCGTATGCGCCACGCCGCCGGGGGGGAATTGTACCTTGTCGCAACGCATGAGCCAGCGTTGGCGCGGGTCCAGTTCAATTGGCGCCGCGAGCTTGAGCGTCGACGACGCGCCCGGTGCCGACGCGATCTCGCCCGCCGTCGGCGCATCGCCCGACATTAGTTCCCAGCGCCACAACGTCGCGCCCTCGCTGCCGGCGATCAACGCCACGTCGTCCTCGCCCAGCCACGCGCTCTGCGCTGGGTGATGCTGCGCGCCCGTCTCGAACTCGATGGCCACGTCGCCACGCACGACATAGATTGCCCGGCGCGCGGCAGCCAGATAAATGGGCGCATGGTTCGGCGCGATGACATCTTCGTACAAACGCAATTGGAACGGCTTCACTTCTCGATCTCCTGTTACCCATCGATTGCCCCGACCGTCGAGACAACACTGGAAACAAGTATCGATCATCGATACGCAAAGCACCATTTATGGTTTACCACGACACACTGATTCGAAAGGTGCTGTTACCATTCAAACGAAATCATTCCCATGCGTATCGATGGTCGATACGCGAGGCATGACACTAGGATGAGTTCCATGAAGGAGACAAGAATGGACACTGGCAGCACCGCCCTGAGCGCGGCGGGCGCGGCACGTCGGCCGTGGTATCGCGGCGCGAGCCCCGCACAATGGCGGGCGTTTGGCTCGGCTTACATCGGCTGGATGCTCGACATCATGGATCTGATGTTGTTCGCGATGGTGATTCGCTACATCAGCGTCGATCTGCATTTCGACAAGGGTGTGGCAGGCATGATCGCCTCGCTCACGTTGCTGGCCACCGCGTTCGGTGGACTGTTCTTCGGTTTTCTGGCCGACCGAATCGGCCGCACCCGGTCGATGATCCTCTCGATCCTCTGCTACTCCATCGGCACGGCACTCTGTGGCTTTGCCGATTCGGTCACGCAGCTTCTCGTCTTCCGCTTTTTGCTGGGTCTGGGCATTGGCGGCGAGTGGTCCGCAGGCGCCGCGCTCATCACCGAAACGTGGCCTGCCGAGCATCGCGCGAAAGTCATGGCCTGGGTACAAAGCGCCTTTGCGGTGGGCTATGCGGTTGCCGCCATCGTGGCGGCCGTTATCCTGCCGCACTTCGGCTGGCGCTGGGTGTTTGCCTTCGGGTTACTGCCGACAGTGCTCGCGTTCTGGGTGCGGCGTCACGTCGAAGAGCCTGCGATCTGGCGCGAGCAACGTGTGCGCCTGACCCTCGGCGAGACTCTGGCCATGCTCTTCGGGCCGTATGCGCGCAGCACGACCGTCGGCCTCGCCTTCACCGCAGCGGCAATGTGTGGCTATTGGGGACTGTTCACCTGGATTCCGGCATACCTCGCAACACCGGTCGATCAGGGCGGCCCGGGGTTCGATCTGCTGCGATCCACCACCTGGATCGTCATCATGCAGATCGGCGCAGCCGCCGGTTTCGTGTGCTTCGGCTACATCGCCGATCGCATCGGCTGCCGCAAATCGTTCCTGCTCTTCTTCATCATATCTGCCGTGACGGTGCCGCTTTACGTCGCCATTCGGGAACCGATGCTGCTGCTGGTGTTCGGCCCTGTCGTAGCGTTCTTCGGCACAGGTTTCTATAGCGGCTTCGCCCCGACGTTCGCCGAGATGTTCCCCACGCAAGTGCGCGCTACCGCGCAGGGTTTCATCTACAACACGGGACGCGCCGCCAGCGCCCTCGCGCCAGCGGCCGTCGGGTTGCTCTCGCGCGGCGAAAACGTGAGTGCCGCACTGGGGGCGACCGCCGGCTTCTTCCTGCTCGCTGCGATCATCGTCTACTTCTTCCTGCCGGAAAGTCACGGCAAAGCACTCGCCTGATCTGCGCCCTCCGCACGACTTCGCGCGCCAGCGGCACTCAAGCCGCTGGCGCGCCGTCGCTTTCACTTCCCCCCAAACCCTCGACCTCTGCGGTTCCGCTCACGGTTACGGCAGGCGGATGACCGACGCACAATCCGAATAGAGCCGCGCGACGTCGTCCGCGCGCAACGTGAGCACGGCGCGTTGATTGACGTAGCCCTTGTCGGTGATCTCCCCCTGCTCAAGCGAGGGTGGCGACGCGAGAACAACGGCACGCGCAGCCCGTTGCGAACTCCCGGCGTCTTGCGCCAACCGGGCGAGCGCTTGCGCGATCAATTCACGCACCTCGTCATGCATCGCCATGGCCTTGCCCGCATGAGGCGCATCGGCGGCGTGCTGCGCCTTCGCCCGCATGGCGGGACTCGGGAAGATCAGCAGCCCGATTTCGTCGCGATCATGGCCTGCGATCACGACATCCGAGGCCAGCGGCGCCAGCGCGGACACGGCACGCAAGCGCAAGGCGCCGACCGACACCCATGTCCCGCTCGTGAGCTTGAAGTCCTCCGACACGCGGCCATCGAAGATCACCCCTGCGCTGGGGTCCTCCGGATCGGCCAATCGACCGGCATCGCCAGTCCGGTAAAAGCCTTCTTCGTCGAACGCGTCGGCCGTAGCCTCCGGGTCGCCCGCGTAGCGATGAAACACCGACGGCCCCCGCACGCGCATTTCCAGCTTGTTGCCGTTGGGCACGAACTTGAGTTCGTTACCCGGCGCCGGCACGCCGATATTGCCCGCGCCCTGAATCGGGAAATGCACGCTGGTAATGAGCGGCGATGTCTCTGTCGCCCCCCACGCGGAAGTGAAGAACGGCAACGTGTCGCAATGCCGGGATGCCAACCGCTCGAAGCGCCGCCAGACGGCGGGCGGCAAGCTCGCCGCCGCATAGAACAGCACCTGAAGCCGGCCGAAGAAGCGCCCGGCGAACGCTTCGTCCTCTTCCAGAAACGGGGCGAGCGCCTCGAACCCCTTGGGCACATTGAAATGCAGCGTCGGGGAAACGTCGCGCAGATTCTCGACCGACCGGCCGATCAACTCCGGCACGGGACGGCCATCGTCCACGTAGAACGCACCGCCATTGCGCAGCACCATATGGAAGTTGTGATTCGCCCCGAACGTATGGCTCCACGGCAGCCAGTCCACGACGACCGGCGCCGCCTCGTCGATGAAGTGCCAACACTGCGCAATCATCTGCTGGTTCGCCGCCAGCATCCGGTGCGTATTGACGACAATCTTCGGCTTGCCGGTGGAGCCGGACGTCAGCAACAGCTTCGCCGTATCTTCCGCACGCACCTGCGCAAACGCGCCGTCGAGCGCGGGCGATGCGGACGTGGCGGCTAACGCATCGAAGCGCAGCCAGTCCGGGTGCGCGTGGCGGGTCGCCACGATCGGGCATCGGATCGGTGCGTTGGCGAGCGCCCTCGCGTAGTGCTCACCGTCCTCCACATACACCATTGCCGGGTCGAGCCGCGAGAGAATGCCGTGCAGCTTGGTCATATCCTTCGCGACGCGCGAGTATGCAGACGACACAATCGCCGTCTGGCGGCCCGCCATCATCGCGCCGAGCACGAGCAACGCGTGGTTCACGCTATTGTCCGAGAGGATCACCACAGGCCGTTCACGCGGCACGTCGAGGTCAAGCAACGCCTGACCGACGCCGCGCGCGATGCTCAGCGCCTCACGGTATGTCACCTGCCGCCAGAGGCCGGCCCCCGACGCGCGATCACCCGGCGGCCAGCGCTCGGCGACGAACACCGCTTCGGGCGTGCGCGCCGCCCACTGCACGAGCCAGTCCGCCGGACTGCGTGCGAATTCGCCGAGCCTGGTGCGCGAGCGAATCACGAAGCTGCCGTCGGCACGGGTCTCGCGTTCGATATCCGGTCTGGCCAGGCGGCGCGCGCCCGCCGCCGCTGCGTTCAGTCGATCGTCCACTTGCCGCCCTTCACCGTGACGAGCACGCGACCGTCTTCGCCATAAGCCGAATGGTCTTGTGTGCTGACATTGATCATGCCGTGCGTTGCCGCAAGGCCGCGGGTCTGCTCGATGGCGCTGACCAGAGCATCGCGAAATGCCTGCGTGCCGGGTTGCGCCTGCTTCGCTGCCACCGCGACAGCGCGGTCGAGCACCAGATAGGCGTCGTACGCGTAGCCGGCGAACAGATTGCGCGACCCGGCACCGTACTGCGCCTCGTAGCGCTTGACGAAGTCGGTGGCAACCGCCTTGCCCGGGTGATTCGCACTCAGTTGCTCGGCCACGAGAATGTTACCGACCGGCAGAATCGCCCCCTCGGCGCTCTTGCCCGCAACACGCAGGAAGTCGTTGTTCGCCACACCGTGCGTCTGATAGATACGCCCCTTGTAGCCACGCTCGCGCAACGTACTCATCGGTAACGCACCCGGCGTGCCGCTGGCCGCGATGATGACGGCGTCCACGTTGGCCGACATCATCTTGAGAACCTGCGCTGTCACGGACTGATCGTTACGGGCGTAACGCTCGACCGGCGCCACCTGAATCTGCCGGGCGGCCGCACGCGTCTGAATGTCCTTGAGCCACGCCTCGCCGTACGAATCGGAAAAGCCGATGAAGCCCAGCGTCTTCACCTTGTGCGCTTTCATGTCGTCGAGCACCGCGTCGGCCATGACGGCAACCGACTGCGGCAGCGAGAACACGTAGCGCATCTGCGCAGCACTCGGCACGAACGGGCACAGGCCCAACTGCGGCGTACGGGTATCGGCCGCGACCGCCGCGACCGCCAGACACGCCGGCGTGGTCGACGATCCGATAATGGCGTCGACCTTGTCTTCCGTGGCCAACCGGCGTGCATTCTTGGTGGCGGTGGTCGGGTCGGTAGCGTCGTCGAGCAGGATGTAGCGTGCGGGCAGGCCGCCGAGCGTCGGCGGAAGCATACCGACAGCCTGCTTCTCGGGTATGCCGAGCGACGCGCCCGGCCCCGTGGTCGAGAGCGTCACGCCAATGGTGACGCCCGCCGGTTGTGCGCTCGCCTGCGTCGCCGCGCACAGCGCCGCCACGCACAGGGACAGCGCAAGACGTGTCGCGCCAAAGAATGCAGAACCGCGTGTGAACCTGTTTGCCGCCATGTGACATGTCTCCTTGTCTTCTCATTTGTTGTGGCCGGACAGCTTGCAACGCACTCCCTCGGGTCAACGCACGGCGAACTCCGGCAGCACTTCGCGGTTGCGGGGCAAGCCCATGATTTCGCGAGCTTCGGTCGGGGTGGCCGGCTCATAGCCCATCTCGCGCACGAGGCGCACCACGCGCTCCGTCAGTTGCTGGTTCGTGGCCAGCACGCCCTGCTCGTAATACAAGTTGTCTTCGAGACCGACCCGCACGTGACCGCCCAGCAGCAGCGAGTTCATGGCCGATGGGAGCTGCGCCGGGCCGATGCCGCTCACGCAGAAAATGCTCCCCTTGGGCAGCAGATCGACCATCGACTGCAACACACGCGGCGTGTACGGCATGGCGTTCTGAAACCCGCGATGCACGCCGAGCACGAGGTTCACGAAAAACGGCTCGTCGTCGAAACCGGCGGCGGTCAGCGTTGCGAGGTCCTGCACGATGTGCGTGGGACTGAAGACTTCCCACTCCGGCTTGATGCCGCGCTTCTTCATCTCGATGGCGAGATGCCTGGAGCGCTCCGGCGACGTATGCATGAGGATTTCCTTGCCGCCGAAGCTCGCGATGATCGTCGTGGCATCGAGCGTGCACATCTCGGCGCCGGCATCCATGCCCTTCAGACGCTCTTCCCAGAGAATTTCCCAGTAGCCGTTCTCGGCCTGACCGATCATCTCGCCGTGTACGCCACCGCCCGTGGAGTTGTTGATGACGATGTCGCACTTGTCACGGATACGGCGGTTGATATCGCGGTAAATCGCCGGGTCGCATGTGGCGCCATCGTCGGGGCGACGCGCATGGATCGCCACCACGCTCGCGCCCGCGTTGTAGCAGTCGTAGACATCGCGTGCGATTTCGTCGGGCTGGGTGGGCAGATGGGGGTTCTGCGATTTGTACGCCATGCCGCCTGTCGGCGCGATGGTCACGATGACTTTTGGTTTGCTCATGCCTGTCTCCTTCAGTCCTGGAATGCGAAGCCCCGGTCGCCAATTCGACATGTATGGCGTGTACGGCATGTGCGGCCGTTACGGCAGTACGCTGACGCCACGAGCCGGGGTGTTGATAACAATGCTGCCGCCGATCTTGTCGATGTCGGTTACGGCCTGCTCGCGAGAATGCCGAGGATGACGGCATCGCGTTGCGCTTCGAGCCGGGCGTTGCCCCGACCGGCGAGTTCGGCCTCGACGCCGGCCGTGATGCGCGCCTTCAGGTCGTCCGTCAGTACGGGTTCGCCGAGGTCTGCCCACCACGACTCGATAGGCGGGCCAAGGTGTTCGAGCAGATGCGCAATGCCGCCGGCGCCACCCGACAAATGCAGATTGAGAAATGGCCCCAGCGCCGCCCAGCGCAAACCCGGACCGTAGGCAATCGCGTCGTCGATATCGGCCACGGACGCCACACCGGTGTCGACCAGATGCATTGCCTCACGCCAGAGCGCAGCTTGCAGCCGGTTCGCAATGTGCCCCTTGACCTCTTTCTTCACATGGATCGGGCGCTTGCCGATGGCGCGGTAGAACTGCATCGCTGTGTGGATAGCCTCGG
This sequence comes from Pandoraea apista, assembly GCF_001465595.2. Taxonomy (NCBI): domain Bacteria; kingdom Pseudomonadati; phylum Pseudomonadota; class Betaproteobacteria; order Burkholderiales; family Burkholderiaceae; genus Pandoraea; species Pandoraea apista. Next base: position 3,022,515 of record NZ_CP013481.2, read on the forward strand.
ACGACGACTGCTCGCCGCCAATTACTTCGACCAGCGGAATCAGATGCGGCGGATTGAACGGATGCCCGAGCACCACGCGCTCGGGATGTGCACACACCGATTGCACACGACTCATCAGCAGGCCCGACGAACTTGACGCGATCACCACATGCGGTGGCAATACGCCATCCATCTTGCGAAAGAGATCCTGCTTCAGGTCTTCGCGTTCGGGACCGCTCTCCTGCACAAACTCGGCACCTGCGAGCGCGCCGTCGAGCGTGTCGTGGAAGGTCAGCGCATCGCGCGAGGCGTCTGCCGACAGCCCGATGCGGATCAGCGTCGGCCAGTGCGCATCGACCGCTTCGCGCAACCGTTCGCGCGCGCCCGGCGCGGGGTCCCACGCGCTGACGCGCAGACCACGCGCAAGAAAGTAAGCGGCCCAGCTGGCACCGATGACACCCGTGCCGATAACGGCGACCTGCTCGATGTTGTCGTATTTCACATTCGTCTCCGTGGGGACAGGCAGGACGGCTATCGTGCCGCGCGGCCCAGAAAGCGTTCCATGCGCTCGCGCGCCTCGGGGGTGGCCAGCATGAGGGCACTCGTCACCGATTCGGTGAACAGGCCGTCGGCCATCGACATGTCGTGGATGCGCGACAGTGCGTGAATCGTCGCCCAATTCGACAAGGGACTATTCTCCGCCGTGTCGCGGGCCAGTCGTGTCGCCAGCGCCAACCCCTCACCCGCGTCCGTCAGATAGTGGCCAAGGCCGAGGCGCTCACCGTCGACAGCGTCATAGCGCCGGCCGGTGAGCATCATCTCCGTCATGCGGTCCGGCCCAAGAATACGTGCCACGCGCACCGATGCCCCGCCGCCGACAAAGATGCCGCGCTTGCCTTCGGGCAACTGAAAGAATGCGCTGCGCTCGATGACTCGCACATGTGCGGCCAATGCCAGTTCCAGCCCGCCGCCGATCACGGCGCCATGCAACACGGCAACCACCGGACGTCCACCGAACTGAATTTCATGGAACACCTTGTGCCAGCGTTGCGACACACGCAGTACGTCAATGGGATCGCGTGTGCTGTTTTCGGATAAATCCAGCCCGGCACAGAAATGCTCGCCTGCCCCGCGCAGGACGACGGCACGTATGTTGTCGTCGAAATCGCGAAAGGCGGCTTCGAGCGAATCGATGGCGGCGTCGCAAAGGGCGTTACGCTTGTCGGCCCGGTCGAGGGTAACGAAAGCGATGGCGTCCTCGACGCACACACGCAAGTGGGGATAGGTCATTGTCTGCATTCGCTCCAAATCGTGAAAAGTATCTTATAAAATATTTTCGTCGCTGCGTGATTTGTGCAATGCAGTTCAGGGTTAACAGGGATAATTTCCCAATAAAAGCAATTTAATTCATATTTTGACCGACCGAGGCGGAAGGAATGTAAGGCGCTTGTCGCATCACCGGTATCTCATAGTATATTTATCAGCATCTCCGTCTCCCCCCGTTGCACTGATGAGCCAACTGCCTGCCGATGCCCCGCCACTCGATTCGGCCGATCATGCTGAAGCCGGCGTGTCCTCACGTCTGGCGTCTCTGGCACGGCAGGTGCGCACGCTGCGCGCGCAACGGGGCATGACGCGCAAGCAGCTCGCCGCGCAGTCGGGTGTCTCGCTGCCCTATCTCGCCCGGGTGGAAGCCGGTACCGGCAACGTTTCGCTGGCCGTTCTCCATAAACTCGCGCAAGCCTTGAACGTCGGCGTGGAAACGCTCGTCGCGGAACGTACGGCGTATGACGGCGATTTACTGATCCTCGTTGAATATCTACGGCAACAACCGCCGGAAGTCCTCTCTCGCCTGCGTCGCCAGATTGTCGTGCCGGGGGGGACGGAGGCACGCCGTACGGGGCAGCGCATTGCCCTCATCGGCCTTCGGGGCGCGGGTAAGTCGACGCTCGGGCCGCAGTTGGCGCAGGCTATCGGTGCACCCTTCATCGAACTGGACAAGGAAGTCGAGCGCGAAGCCGGCATTGCCATTGGCGAAGTCATTACGCTGTATGGACAAGCCGCCATGCGGCGCATCGAACGACAGTGCATCGAACGCATCATTGCCGAGCATGAGCATGTCGTACTCGCAACGGGCGGCGGCATCGTCTCTGAGGCACCGACCTACGAGCGCGTACTCCGCGCATTTCGTACGGTCTGGCTGCGCGCCCGGCCAGAGATCCACTTCCAGCGCGTGATGCAGCAAAACGATGCCCGCATCGCCACCGAAGCCTTGCGCAACGAAGCGCTCGAACACATCCACCGCATGCTCGACGCCCGCGAATCGCTTTACCGGTTGGCCGACATCACGCTCGACACCTCGGACATCACGGCGGACGCCGCCCTCGCCGCACTCAAACACGATCTGTTCCCCGCACAAGCCGCCTGATCGCCACGCCTATTGCGTCGCCCCATCATTCGCGCTTAGAATTAATAAGAATCATTATCATTTGCAGAACGGCGCTGTGGAGTCGCGGATCGCCGGACGTCCGGTGCCTTGTCGATGCACTGCCGGAGGTTCGGCAGGCGGTTGCCCGTGGCGTGCGCGTCATGCGAACACGGGGAATCATGGAAAGTCACTTTCAGCGCGAAGTGGGAGCGCTCTATAGCGATCATCACGGCTGGCTGCGCGGTTGGCTGCGCAAGAAACTGGGCAATGCGTTCGACGCGGCCGACCTCGCGCACGACACCTACCTTCGTGTGCTTTCAAGCGGCCTTGCACCGCAGGCCGAAGATGCCCGCCGCTATCTGACCCGCATCGCCAACTGTCTGGTGATCGATCTGTTTCGCCGCCGTCATATCGAGTCGGCCTATCTTGAAGCGCTCGCGGCCCTGCCGGAGCCAGTCGCCCCGTCGCCCGAGACGCGCGCTCTTGTGCTCGAAGCGCTGATCGAAATCGACACGCTGCTCGCGCGCCTGCCGGCCAAGGCACGAACAGCGTTTTTGCTCTGCAAGCTCGAAGGCCTCGGCTATCGCGAGATTGCCGGGCGATTGCAGGTATCCGTGTCTTCCGTCGAGAAGTACGTCGCGCAGGCGCTGCGCGAATGCTATGCCGTGCAATACGGGAGCGATACATGAGTGTCTTGCAGACGACCTCGCGTGCCGCACTGCCCGCAGGCGCGCTTTCTCCGGAAGTCGTGGAGCGTGCAAGTCTCTGGCTCGCGCGGCTGTGGTCAGACACGGCCACCGCCGAGGACTTCGCCGCTTGCGGGCGCTGGCGTGCCGCACATCCCGATCACGAGCGTGCCTGGCAACGGCTAGGCGCCATCGGGCAAAAGTTCGACGCGGTGCCTTCGCGTATCGCATTCGACACACTGAACGCACGTGCCGCGCCGCGCGTAAGCACCACCGGACGCCGCCACGTCCTTCGTGTCTTCGGCGGTGTCGTCACACTGGCCGGCGCTGGCTATACGCTGCGTCGCTCGCCGGTATGGGACACCGTGACCGCCGATTACGCCACGGGCGTCGGCGAAGTCCGCCGCCTGACATTGGCCGACGGCACACGTCTCTGGCTCGATACCGCCTCGGCCGTCGACGTGCGCTTCACGCCCGGCGAGCGGCGCATTGAGCTGCGACGCGGCCGGATTTGCATCGAGACAGAACCGGCACCGGCTGCCGGCGCCCGTCCGCTGGCCCCCCTCGTCGTCGCCACCCGTCAAGGGGAAATTCGCGACATCGGCACGCGCTTCATGGTGCGCGATGGCGGCGATCGCACTCAGGTGGCGGTGTTCGACGGCGTTGTCCTCGTGCACACCACCCAGGGCGCACGCACGCATCGGCTCGATGCCGGCCAGGCCGCAAGCTTCTCGTCGACCACCCTCGATACCGTCGATGCACCGGACACCTTTGACGACAACGCCGCGGCCTGGACCCGCGCCCAACTTATCGTCGAGCGCATGCGTCTCGGCGACCTCGTCGACACACTCTCGCGCTACCGGCGCGGTGTACTGCGATGCGACGCCTCCGTGGCCGACCTGCGTGTAAGCGGCGTGTTTTCGCTCGCCGACACCGACCGCGCACTTGCCAGTCTGGCGGTCGGGCTGCCTGTCGAGACCATCTACCGTACGCGTTATTGGGTGACGGTGAAGGCGCGATAGCGGCACGCGCCAGCCGCTTTTTCAGACAAGTCGCCGACGACTTTCGATACTTTTTTGCGATGTCGGTTGAGGGTTTGCCGATCTCGTTCGGAATACCTGTAGTCACCGGTGCGAAACCATGGCGCCGGCACTCTAATTTCCGAACTCTCAGGCATTCCGACCGTGTTGATTTCCCAAGCTGCTCCGCTGCACCCAACGCCCCTTGCCGCTGCGCTCCGACCTGCTGTTGCCCTCCTGATTGCCCTCGCGGCTACCGGCGTCGCGCATCGCGCCAACGCGGCACCGGCTTCCGCTTCGTCACAGACGGCTCCCGATGTGCGCCGCGCCTGGCAAATTGCGCCCGGCACGCTCGATGCCGTGCTCAACCGTTTCGCGAACATGGCGGGCATCGAACTGGTCGTCGACGCTTCGCTGACGCAGGGACGCCAAAGCGCCGGGCTCGACGGCGAATACACGGTGGTGCAGGCGTTGTACCAGTTGCTCTCGCCGTACCAGTTGCAGGCCATGCGCAGCAGCCACGGGGTCTACACCGTGCGTGCGGCAGCGCAGGACAATGGCGCAGGACCAGCCGCAGCAGTTGGCGACGGCGTGCTGCTGCCGACCACGCACGTCGTGGCGCAGACGGTCGGCCTGCCCGAAGCGTATGACGGCGGGCAAGTCGCACGCGGTGGTCATCTCGGTTTGCTTGGCAACCAAGACTTCATGGACGTGCCGTTTAACCTGACGTCCTACACCGCTCAGACTATTCAGGATCAGCAGTCGACAACGCTGGCCGATGTGCTTGAGAACGACCCGTCGGTGCGATTCACCACGTCGAGCGGGCACATGTACGAGAACTTCAGCATTCGCGGCTTCCCGCTAACGGCCGATGAGGTTTCGCTCAACGGCATGTTCGGTCTCTCACCTTACGGCCATGTGCCGACCGAGTTCATCGAACGCGTGGAAGTGCTCAAGGGGCCGAATGCGCTGCTCAACGGCATGTCGCCATCGGGCGCCGTTGGCGGCGCCATCAACGTGGTAACGAAGAAAGCGCAGAGCACACCGCTCGCGCGCCTGACGGCCGATTACCTGTCCGATTCGCAATTCGGCGTGCAGGCCGACCTCGGCCGACGCTTCGGCGATCGCGAAGAAGTCGGCATCCGCTTCAACGGCGCGCTGCGCGACGGCCGCACCACGCTCGACGGCCAGAAAAAACGTCGTCAGTTCGGCTCGGTCGCACTGGATCTGAAGACCGATCGCGTGCGCATCGGACTGGATGCCTACACCGACACGGAGAAGTTCACCGGCGGCAGTCCGTGGATGGCGACCTTTGCGTCGAAGGTCGTCACCCCGCCGCCCGCGGGCACCAATGTGCTGCGCGGGGAGTACGGCAACCTGGAGAGCAACGGCGTGCAGTTGCGCGGCGAGGCCGATATCACCGATGCCGTCACGGCGTACGCGGGCATCGGCGCCCTGAGCTATCGCTACTCGGGCTACATCACGGGCACGCGCACCGGCCCGATCAAACCGGACGGCAGCTACACCGGCGCTACCTACTTCCAGCGCGGCTGGACGGAGAACCTCTCGCTCGATGCCGGCGTGCGCACACGATTTCGCACAGGGCCGGTCAAGCACGAGCTGACCGTATCCGCCACGTCGCTCGAGACGACCAGCGGCAACGTGTTCACAACGAGCGCGAACTACAACTCGAACATCTACGCCCCGGTCAACCCGACGCTCGCAAAAGATCCGGGCGCCGCACCGAAGACGGCCGAGTCCACGCTGTCGAGTTTTGCCGTGTCTGACACCCTGTCGATGTGGCAAGACCGCGTCATCGTGATCGCGGGTGTGCGCAGTCAACGTGTGCGTGCGTCGGCATTCGCCGCCGCTACCGGGGCACGCACCTCCAGCTACGACGAAAGCGCCATCACCCCGGCATTCGGTCTGGTCCTCAAGCCGTTCGGCCCCAACGTATCGCTGTATGGCAACTACATCGAAGGTCTCACGCAGGGCGGCATGGTCACCGACGTGAGCGCCGCGAACTACGGGCAGGTTTTCGCCCCCTATCGCAGCAAGCAGGCCGAAGTCGGCGTGAAGTGGGATGCGGGCAGTTTTTCGAACACGTTGTCATTCTTCCAGATCACCAAGCCCGGCATGATCAAGGACGTAGCGACCAACACCTACAACCCCGACGGCGAGCAACGCAACCGCGGCGTGGAATGGAACGTGTTCGGCGAGCTCACGCCGCGCTGGCGTGTGCTGGGCGGTGTGGCCTACACGCGCGGCGAGCTGACCAAAACCGCCGGCAATCTCTACAACGGCAACACGCCGTACGGTGTGCCGAAATGGACGGCGAACCTTGGCACCGAATGGGATCTGCCCTGGGTGCCCGGCGTGACGCTCACGGGACGCATGATCAGCACCAGCGCGCAATACGTGAACTCCGCCAACACACAACAGATCGGCGGCTGGACGCGTTACGACATCGGCGCGCGCTATGCCACGCGCGTCTACGGCAAGGGCGTGGTCTTTCGCGCTGCCGTCGAGAACGTCACCAATCGCATTGCCTGGTCGGGCACGTTCAACGACGGCTACGTAATCCAGAACGCGCCGCGCACGGTCAAGCTCTCCGCGAGCATCGATTTCTGAGATTCGTCATGACACCTACCCTCCAACGTCGCATGACCCGCGCCGGGCTCGCAGCCATCGTCACACTGCTGGGCGTTGCCGTGACCGATGCCCGGGCATCTGCCGCCGTGCCCGATGCGTTGCACGACGCCTGTACCGGCGATCTGCACTCGCCGAAATACCGGCTCGGACTCGTCAGTCCGCGTCTGCTGTCATTGAATGCCTCGCTGTGCGCAGGTGGCGATACCGACGCCTTCTGGCAGGAAGTCGCCGCTTCGGGCACGCCCATAGTCGAAGCCATTCCGCAAGGCACCGTGACGGGCGATGAGTCGGCGTCGCTGCTGGCCCAACCGCCCGGCAAGGTCTCGCTGCTGACGTTCCTGTGGCGCGGGCATCCGCGCAACGTGCGTATTCTCGGCGCGCCGTCGGGCGACCACGACGATATGCGTCAACTGGGCACCAGCGATGTCTGGTACCGCAGCTATGTCGTGCCCGATACGGCGCGTCTGTCGTATCAACTCGCGCCAGACGTCCCCGATATTGAAGGCCCCGCGATGGCGCGTCGCCGTGCCGTGGTGAAGACCTTGCAGGCCGACCCGCTCAATCGTCACCCGTTCACCGTGGAAGGGTTCGATGGCAGGCGCAGCGTGAAGTCGTCGGTCACACTGCCCGGCGCACCGCCCCAACCGTGGATCGACCGACGCGCAAATGTGCCGGCCGGCACGGTGCAGGCGACACGATTCACCAGTACTGCCCTCGGTAACACGCGCGATATTTATATCTATCGCCCTGCCGGATATCGCGCGGACGATACCTCGCAAGGATTGCTGGTGGTGTTCGACGCGCATGCCTACGTGAATACGGTGCCCACGCCTGTCATTCTCGACAACCTCATCGCAGAAGGACGAATTCCTCGCACAGCCGCGCTTATCGTGGGCGTGATCGATAGCAGCACGCGGAGCAAGGAATTGCCGCCGAGTCCCGCGTTCGCACGCTTTCTGTCCAACGAATTAATGCCGTGGGCGAAGTCGCAGGGCATATCCGCCCCGGCTGCACGCACCGTGGTCGCAGGGTCGAGTTATGGCGGGTTGGCTTCCGCATGGGCGGCACATGAAGCGCCCCAGTGGTTCGGCAACGTGCTATCGCAGTCGGGTTCTTATTGGTGGTCGCCTTCACACGGTGACGCCGCCGCACGCGAATCGGGCTGGCTGATCCGGCAGTATGCCAGCGGCCCGCGCCTGCCGGTGAAGTTCTACCTCGAGTCGGGACTATTCGAAGACCGGCGCGGGCCGACCGGCATTGGCACGTCCGGGCGGCACATGCGCGACGTATTGCGTGCCAAGGGCTACGACGTGACGTATGCATCGACGGCGACCGGACACGACTACCTCCACTGGCGCGGATCGCTCGCCTGCGGGTTGATGGCGCTCATTGGCACGCCCGGCACACTTCGTGACTTACATGCGGCACCAACAACGCCGCAGAGCCTCGCCAGCGTTTGCCCGATGCAGTAAACGCCGGGCGCCCCCCTTTGGGGTGGTCGCCCGTCTTCCCAGATACGTTACGTTTTCAAGCACGCTACCGTATCGCCATCTCCTTTTAACGCGCTGGCGGCAATGTGCCCTTCACCGTTTTTCTCGCCGCCTTCGCTTCCCTCACCCCTTTTACACTCGCGAGCCGCATGAGCCGCTGAAATTGCGGGCACGCCAAGTGCTCCGGCGCCGGGCAGACTGCGGCGTGTCGCAGCCCGTCGCGCAATGCGCTCAGTTGCCGGATGGTTCTGTCGATGTCGTCCGCTTTCGCCGTCAACCGCGACCGGTCGATGCTCGCCTTTCCTTGAGGCAGCAACATGCCGGCAATGTCATCCAGCGAAAACCCCGCGGCGCGGCCCAATGCGATCAACGCCAGGGTCTGCAACACCGACGCGTCGTACTGACGCCGTAACCCGCGCCGTCCTGTCGCCGCAATGAGTCCCTTCTCTTCGTAATAGCGCAATGTGGATGGCGGTACCCCCGCGCGCTGCACGACTTCGCCTATGTCCAATGCCATATCGACGCTCCCGCTTGACTTCAAGTTAACTTGAATTCGTATAGTGCATCAAACACGGCGGCTGTGCTCGGCCGGCCGTTCCACCGGCATTCAGGAGTTGGATATGACGACCGCACTCGAATCTCTGCTGTTCCTCGCCGCTCGGGCACTCGCGACGGGCGTTTGCGCAACCGCCGCGATGGATCTATGGGCGATCCTGCTGCGTCGTGCATTCGGGTTGACGTCGCTCGATTACGCGCTGGTCGGCCGATGGCTGGGTCATATGCCGGCAGGCCGTTTCGCACACGCGAGCATCGGGCGGGCGTCGCCCGTTTCGGGGGAAAAGGCGTTGGGATGGTTCGCGCATTACGCCATCGGCGTGGGATTTGCAGCTTGTTTCGTCGGCCTCGCCGGCCCCGCGTGGTGGCAGGCGCCGACGTTCGCACCGGCACTGGCGTTCGGCATCGGCACGATCGTTGTACCGTTCTTCATCATGCAACCGGCATTCGGTGCAGGCATTGCGGCATCGAAGACGCCCAACCCCACACAGGCACGATTGCGCAGTCTCATGACGCACAGCGTTTTCGGTCTCGGCCTCTATGCGGGAGGCTGGTTAGTGAGCCTGGCGGGCCGGGCAATCGTGGACTAAGGCGGTTTCGCACGACGCGCGCTTGAGCTGTCACAGACGCCGTACTATAGTGGCCGACGCCATGCATTGCTTGCGGTACCTTGGCGTCCTCACAACACGGCATGGCGTCGTTGCACGCCTACTCAAGGATTTCGCCCACTATGGACACCACCGTCGTCGAAAGCTGGAAGGATTTCATGGAGTTGTCCTCCCGCTTCGAAGGTTGGGCCTTTCGCGGGCAGCAGGATGCGCGTTGGCACCTGCAAAGCTCGCTCTCGCGGTATCTGCACGCCTACGTGTCCGACAAGGAACAGTGGCGAAGCCGCGAAGCGCGTGCCATCCGCATCTTCCGGCGCAAGGCGCATAACCATGTGCCGTGGCCCGAGCTGTTGCACGACGACCTGCGCTGCCTCGGGCTAATGCAGCACCACGGCGCGCCCACCCGCTTGCTGGACTTCACGAAGTCGCCCTTCGTCGCCGCTTTCTTCGCGCTGGAGCGCGCCACGAGCGATTCGGCCATCTTCGCGCTGAACACCCCCGCGCTTTACGACGACCGCGCTCGCCCGCGCCATGCACCGTGGCTCACGCGCGATACGATCGATCCGCGCGTGAAAGGGAACATGGCGAAGTACTTTCTCGGCAACGACAACGAAGTGGTCTGGTTCGGCGAGCCGGAAGAGATGGACGGCCGCCTCATCGCGCAATCGGGAACCTTTGTGGTGCCGGGCGTGATCGACAAGCCGCTGCACCGCATTCTCGACGGTTACGAGAGCGATGAGCCGTTGCTGCGCAAGATCGTGCTGCCAGTGGCACTGCGCGCGGACGCAATGAAGTGGCTCTACCGGATGAACGTGACGAACGCGTCGCTGTTCCCCGACCTTGACGGTCTGGCACGCTCGATTGCCGTCGAAATCGAAATGGTCTGGCCGACGCAGACGCTCGGCTGAGCGAGGTTCATGGGGCGGCCCATGGCCGGCTTCCCGTTGCACCTTACAACAGGCGCTCCAGAAAGCTGGCCCCGCCCGAGCGGCGCTCGGACTTGTTCGCGTACATGCGCTGATCGGCAACGCGGATAAGTTCGCTCAACGATTCGCCATCTTCCGGGAATACCGCCACCCCCACGCTCACGCGCACGGTCAGGCTCGCGTCGTTCACCGAGATGGCCTGCTCGATCTCCGAGCGCAAACGTGTCACGGCGAAATCGATCCTCTCGACAATCTCCGCATCCTGAACGATGGCGACGAACTCGTCGCCAGAGTGACGTGCTACAAAGCCGCACTCCGCCACCCCCGCCTTCATCCGATGGCCGATCTCCTTGAGCAGCACGTCGCCTGCGGCATGACCAAGGCTGTCGTTCACCCCTTTGAATCCGTCGATATCGGCAAAAAGCAGCGCCAGCTTTCCGTTGGTGCGCTGCGCTCGACGCACGGCTTCGCGCGCGAACTCACCAAACGTGCGGCGGTTCGGCAGTCCGGTCAGTTCATCGAAACGCGCCGCCTTGTAGAGATCGTCGATGAGTTGCTTGCGCTCGATCGCCAGCGCGGTTTGATCGCAGACGAATGCCAGCAGGCGTTGCGCGGTTTCCGCCTGCAACGCGCGGGCCCGGCCATAGATCATGAGCGTGCCCACCGCGCGCCGCGCTGTGTACATGGGCAACACGGCTAACGCGTGCTTTCCTGGCGCCGCGCTCTCCTCTGGCGAGAAAGGTTCGCACCGCCACTGCCCGGGCAACGGGGCCTGCGCCTCATCGGGCACCGCCTCGATCAGCCGCCACTGCGATTGCCGGGCGTTCGTGGCCCGCGTGGAAAGCGCCTCTGCTTGCGACCAGTCGAGCACCGGGATCTCGGCACTGTCGCGGTACTGATACGCCTTCTCCCACGTCATCAGTTCGGCGTCGCATGTCGCAACGACGATGGCGTCGATGGGGAACAACGTGCAGAGCGTGTCGTGAACCGCCTTGCAAAGCGAGCGGACGTCCGCGGCGTCGTGCGCGGCTTCGGAGATCGAATAAGTCGCTCGTTGCAGCGCTTCGGCGTGCTTCTTTGCCGACACATCGCGCGCCACACCGATGCGCAAGCCGTACTCGCCGGACCAGCGCGCCGACCACATGATGTGGACGTAGTGACCGTCCTTGTGAATGTAGCGGTTCTCGAAGCCAATGCGCGGATGCCCCGACATCACCAGCTTCGACTCCTCAATCGTGCGCTCGCGGTCTTCCTTTGCCACGAAATCGATCATCGGGCGCCCCATCAATTCCTGCGAGGAGTACCCGAGAATGCGCTCGCAAGCTGGACTCACATACATAAGAGTGCCGGCTTCATTGACGAGAAATACCGCGTCCAGCAGCAACTCCATGCAGCTCGCCAGAACGTCTTTTGTTACGAATTCCATTTATTTCGAACGGGCATGAATCATCGGCCCTGCATTTACCAATCTCAACATGTGAATATTTCATCACTATGACAACGCAACACTTGCGATTGCTGCTCTACGCTGCGCACAACTCAGAAGATCAGTTGTTTCACCCACCTCGGAGTGGCAACGTTCGTCGCACATTCCGACCGACATTTCCGGCACGCCGCCTCGTATTCGGTACGAAGCAGCCTGATTCTGCCCGCAACGAGATGCCTGAATTCCAACTCTCGTTCGCTAAAACCCACCCGGTCCACGTACTTCGAGCCGTCGGGCAAAGCGCCCCGGATTTCGTAGTAAGTCACCCCGTCACGCGAATATTTCACCACTTTGGCTGCCATCTTTGCCCAGTCTTTATGTGTTTTTGCTCTGCCAAAACTTCCCTGTTATTTTCTGTACTGCCGGAGGGTGACAACGATTGTCACTTGGCAAATTCAAATTGGCAACCACGGCAATACACCCGTGGCAGCCTTACCACGGGCGGCTTTCGGCGATAGTCGCCGTTGGCAAGCGGCAAATACCACGCTCCTCAATTGCGATAATTTCAACAAAATATATCGGATGACTAATCAAGAGTTTTTTATTAACCATTCCATCTTTAAATTTTTTATATCAATAGATCACCGGAAATGACAAAATTTCCGTCATTCACAGAATTAACCAACCTTTCACCTGCGCTCCATCTTGGCGTCGCGATTCTGGAATTTATACATTCAAATCAAATCCGGGATATTCAGGACAACGATTTATAGCCAATCGACGCGATTTTTCCCGGATTTCCGGGCATGCTCGCCGGCAAGTCGTAGCGAGCGCGGACAGCCGTGCCGCCGGCCACATCAGCTTTCGCCCGGATGGCATGGAGACCTACCTGCCTGCGCTGACGTCGACTAGCATAGGAGGCATGATGACCGACGCCATGTAGCGTGCGGATCAGCAAAGCCGCTACCACGCTCACAACAGCGGCAATGACAGGAGATCGCAATGACCAAGCTCGTCACATGCGTATGGTTCGATCAGGGCCAGGCCCGCGAGGCGGCAGAGTTCTACGCCGCCACATTCCCCGACAGTCATGTCGACGCGCGTCACGCGTCGCCGATCCCCGGCGTCGGCCAGGGGGACGACCTGACAGTGGAGTTCACCGTGCTCGGTCAGCGATTCGTCGGTCTGAACGGCGGTCCCGAGTTCAAACCGAACGAAGCGGTGAGCTTTATGGTGCTCACGCAGAGCCAGGAAGAGACCGACCGCTACTGGAACGCCATCGTCGGCAACGGTGGCAAAGCGTCTGCCTGCGGCTGGTGCAAAGACCAATGGGGATTCTCGTGGCAGATCACGCCGCAGCGTCTGCTGGATCTCGTGACGAGTCCCGACGTCGCCACTGCACGCCGGGCGATGGAAGCCATGATGACCATGTCCAAGATCGATATCGCCGCACTCGAGCGCGCTGTCGCGGGTTGATGCAGCTCCCAAGGCCGGCCTTCGTCGGCGAATGCTTCGGCAGCCTCATGCGCTTCCGGCATGGAACGAGACTGCGCACGGCGTGCGCTTGCCGGCGCATGCCAAAACAGGCTATGGATCGCGTCGGGCATAGCGACTTCGCATACCTACCCCTCACAATGACCGCGCTTGCCGCCAATGCACTTGACGTCATCCGCTCATAGCGTATAGAGTCACCGCATGACGAATTCCAGCACCCGCCTCTCGCAGCGTTTGCACGGTGTCCCGATGGGACAGCGGGGTGCGTTCGTCAAAAGCAAAAAACAGTCGCTCAACTGACCGGAGCGTGCTGTTCCGTCAGTTGAGCGACGGAATAGCCACGTGGACCCGGCAGTCCCGCCCCGCACGCAGCGCCGCCTGGCGCCTGGCATTACCCGGCCCGCCTGCCCTGAAGTTCTCCCACGCGTCTGACACATTACGTCGCGCAACTGTTCGGTTTCCGTACAGGTCATCACACGTACGTATTGTCCAGGGAGACACTCATGCAAGTTGCGCAGTCCCACACCCCGTCGCCGGCTTCGTCTGACGCGTCCGCCGCATGCCTCAGCGCTGCCTCACCCGGTACCCCGGCGTTTCGCGGAATCTGGCTGCCGCTCGTCACGCCGTTCCTGCGCAAGGGTGCCGACACGCCGGTCGACCACGCGGCATTGCGCCGGCTCGTCGCCCATTACCGTCACTCGGGCATTGCCGGTTTCGTGATCTGCGGCACAACAGGCGAAGCGGCAGCGCTCGACGAAGCCGAACAACTCGCCGTATTCGACACGGTGCTGACAGAGGCCGGCGATCTCCCCGTGATTGCGGGACTCTCGGGCAATCATCTGGGCCACACTCTCTCCCGTATGGACGCCTTCAATGCGCTGCCTCTCGCGGGCGTGCTGACCCCAGCGCCGTATTACATACGGCCGTCGCAGGCGGGACTGGCCGGCTGGTTCCAGACGCTCGCCGACCGCTCGCGCGCGCCGCTCGTGCTGTACGACATTCCCTATCGCACCGGCGCTACGCTGACGCTCGATACGTTGCTCACGCTCGCGGGCCACGGCAACATTAGCGCGATCAAGGATTGCGGCGGCAATGCGCATACCACACAGTCGCTTATCGCCGACGGCCGCCTGTCGGTTCTCGCCGGCGAGGATCACCAGTTGCTGTCTACGCTGACGATGGGAGGACACGGCGCGATCATCGCGTCGTCGCATTGCCGGCCGGCGCATTTCGCGGCACTGTATTGCGCAGTGCAAGCGCAGCAACTTGACGTGGCCCGCGCACTGTTCCATGCGCTCATGCCGGTGGTAAAGCTGCTGTTCGCCGAGGCCAATCCCGGCCCGGTCAAGGCGTGGCTCGCCCGCGAAGGACTGCTGACGGACGTATTGCGGGCACCGATGACGAGCGCATCGCCCACGGTGGCGCAACAGTTGGTAGACGCGATTGCCGCCGTCGACGCCGGATTCGGCGCCAAGGCGGTCAACGCTGCATGAGGCATGACGGGCGCAACAAGCGGCGCCCGCGCCTGACGGCCCTCATCAGGCGGCCGCGCGCTGGCCTCCTCGCGCCCCGGTCAGTCCCTCCGGCCCCTTGCCGGCATGCCACGGCGTACCGGCCAGCGCGGTGAGCGTCGGTGCGTGCCGCGCCTCGCCGTGCGGCAGGCTACTGTCGGCGTCTACCCGGAACTTCGCGGTCTCCCCGACGAGGTCGGCGGCCTGCTGGCGCATATGTTCGGCCGCAGCCGCCGCTTCTTCCACGAGCGCAGCGTTCTGTTGTGTCACCTCATCCATCTGGGTGACGGCCTGATTCACCTGCTCGATGCCGCGCGCCTGCTCGTCGCTCGCGGCGGCGATCTCGGCGATCAGTTCGTTCACGCGTCGTACCGACACCACGATCTGATCCATCGTACGGCCGGCAACTTCCACGCGCGAAGTCCCGTCCTCGACCTGCTGAATAGACGCCGCAATCAGTTCGCGAATGTCCTTGGCCGTGCCGGCCGAACGCTGGGCAAGCGTGCGCACTTCGCCCGCCACCACCGCGAACCCGCGCCCCTGCTCGCCCGCGCGCGCAGCTTCCACCGCGGCATTGAGCGCCAGAATATTGGTCTGGAACGCGATACCTTCGATCGCCTTGATCATGTCGCTCATGCGGGCCGAGGCGCTGGCCATCGCCTGCATCGTTTCGACGACAGCACGCACGCTCTGCGAACCGGCATCTGCAACCCCTGATGCCTCTTGCGACAGACGCCGCGCCTGCATCGCATGTTCGACGTTCTGGCGCACGGTCGAGGTCAGTTCTTCCATCGATGCCGCCGTCTGCTCCAGCGACGCTGCCTGCTCCTCGGTGCGCTGCGACAAATCGGTATTGCCCTGCGCGATCTCACGCGCGGCATTATCGATTGCGCCCGACGCTGCCTGAATATTGCGCACAAGATGCGCCAGTTGTTCGACTGCGGTGTCGAGCGCGTTGGCCATCTGCCCGATCTCGTCGCCGCGCCCGGCGTTCACCCGATGGGTCAGATCGCCGCTGGCAAGTGCGGCCGCGCCCCGGGCCGCGGCGTGCACCGGACGTGTGACCGACCGGACGATAGCCACCGCCGACACGACCGAGATCGCAACAGACGCCAGCAGCGCGATAAGCAGCCACAGTCGCGCAGATACGTAGGCGGCATTCGCGTCTGCGGCTTCCTTGGCACTGACGGCCTTGCCAACCCCCATGAGATCGTCAAGCGGCGAGAAGAAAGCCAGCTGGGCCTTCTGCACCGGCCCCAGCAATTCGGTCTTGGCCTGCGCATAATTGCCGCTGCGGACTAATCCCTTGATGACCTCGAGCTGCTTTCCGTACTCGGTGCTGGCCTCGGTCAGCGTTTTGTATAGCGCCTTGCCTTTCTCGGTGTAAAAGATCGTCGCCATGCCGGCGATGCTCTTGAGATTGGTGGCGTTCAGTTCGTCGATTCTGGCCAGACGCGCGTCGAGTTGCGACGCGTCTTCCGACATCACGATGTCGCGCAGGACTACGGCAATGTTCGCCGCCCGATCCTTCAGCCCGTGAAATTCGAGAATTTTGTTGTTAAGGTCGGAAACGATGAGTTGGGTATTCGTATCCATCGTCGCCATCTTCGCGACCGCCACCACGGCCACGATCAGCAGCATGACAACATTGATGGAAAACGCGGCCGTAAGCCGTCTGCTGATACTCAGATTCTTGAACATTACCTTGCACGCCTTGAGCGGTTCGTCCTGCGGATCGTAATTTCAAGCCCGCTGCCGGCACGCGCAGCAGGCCACTGTCTCTCTCGGTACCCCTGACGAGACTTAACGAATCCTTTTGACGAAACTTGAGCGTGCGAGCGGCGAAATCGTGTAACCGCCTGAAAACGCCCGCCCAGCATGGTTGTCCACCGGTGGACAATGGCGCCGGATCAACGCAAATTGCGTATATCGGAAGCGTCAGGACCCGACGGCACTCGCGGCGACCGGGTCTGCCGGTGCCGCACGCGTTCCCCATTGCACGACGAGCATGCCCGCGACGATCAGCATCACGCCCGCTACGCGCGTCAGATTGGCTGGTTTGGCCACAAGTCCCATGAGGCCGAAGTGGTCGATGATGAGCGATGCCACGACCTGTCCCGCCACGACACACACGATGAAATTTGCGGCACCCAGGCGCGGTGTCAGCACGAGCGCCGCCGTAATGTAGGCAACGCCCGCGATACCGCCGATCCACAGCCACCAAGGCCCGCGTGCCGCCGCGCCGATATCCGGGGCGCCCGCGCGCATTGCACTCAGCACCGGCAGCACCACAAAGAGACTGACCAGCAGCGAGGCGACCGTCGCCCATAGCGGATGGCCCAGTGCGCGACCCAGCGCGGCATTGCTGCCCGCCTGAAACGGTACGACCGCCCCGGCAAGCACGGCGATGGCCAGCGGCAACACGGCGGCGAACGGGAGCGCAGGGGTAAGGGGGGTATTCATGAGGCGTCCTCTCTATATGCAAATATCGCTTGCCATCAGCGTGCACCATCCATTTGAATAATGGAAATTCTTAATTTGCACACAAACTATTCGTCACATGGATGATCTTCGCCGGATTGATCTGAACCTGTTGCTTACGCTGCATGCGCTGCTGGCCGAGCGGCATGTATCGCGCGCGGCGCTCCGCCTGCATCGCAGCCAGCCGGCAGTGAGTCATGCGCTGGCCCAACTGCGGGGAATCTTCGACGATCCGCTGCTTGTGCGGCGCGACGGCAGCCTGACATTGACGGCGCGTGCGCTCGAACTTCAGCGCCCGCTCGAAGACGCGCTGGATCAGTTGCAAGGGCTGCTGCATGCACCGGCGTTCGACGCGCGCGGCGCCCGGCGCACGTTTCGCGTCGCACTGTCGGACTACGGCTCGCGCGTGGCGCTGCCCGCGCTGACCCGGCGACTGCGCGAACGCGCCCCCGGCGTGGATCTGGCGTCATCGCAAGCGAGCCGCGAGGCCATGCTCACGCAATTGCTCGACGGCGAGATCGACCTGGCGTTAGGGGTGTTTCATGACTTGCCGGGCGAACTGCAAGCGCAAACGCTCTTCAACGAATCGTTCGTCTGTGTGGCCGACCGTGCCACATTGCCCGCACGCGGGGGCCTGTCGCTGGCGGAATGGCTCGCGCGACCGCATGTGCTGGTGGCCATGCGCCCCGGCCCGGACAACGAAATCGATCAGGCCCTCGCGGGAATCGGTCACGCGCGACGCGTTGCCGTGACCCTCCCGCACTGGAGCATTGCCCCGGAATTGATTGCCGGCACCGACCTCGTCCTCACAGTGGCGGAACGCTCTGTCGCGCCATTGCGTCACGACCGGCAGTTGCGCCGCTTCGCTGCGCCCTTCTCGATCCCGCCGTTCTCCTTTCAGGCCGTGTGGCATGCACGCCGCGATGTCGACCCCGCGCACCGCTGGTTGCGCGAGCAGCTTGTCGAGGTGTGTTCCGAGGCCCGTTGAGAAGCAGAGTCGCCCAGCGCCCGTAGACGGTAGGCCGCAGTTCGTGGTTGGTGGTTGGTGGTTCATCGGTCGGAAACGACGCGCTACGACAACACTCGCCGGCGTAGCCCACACGCCGCCGCTTGCCACTCGGCGGACGTTTGGCCGACACTGGGCGCACTGCATCGCCCCGGTGGCATGCGCTCAGGGAGCGTTGAATGGCGAACGGCAAGCGTGTCAAGAAGAAGCAATGGGCCACGCCGGCGACACGGCTGGAACGGCTTACCCGCGAGCGCGAGCGCAAGATGGCGCGCTCTCCCCATGCCTACGTACGCGGCAGCACCGCCCGCTTTTACGAGTGGCTCGACAAGGCCGATGTCAATCTGCCACAAGGTCCCGCCATCTGGATTTGCGGCGATTGCCATACCGGCAATCTCGGTCCGCTGGCCGACGCCCACGGTCGCGTCGACGTGCTCATTCGCGACCTGGATCAGACTGTCATCGGCAATCCCGTACACGACCTGATCCGGCTGGCCCTCTCGCTGGCCAGTGCGGCGCGCGGCTCTGCCCTCTCGGGCCTGACCATCATCCAGATGCTCGAAGCGCTCACTCATGGCTACGCCTCGGCGTTCGAGCGCGACCCAGATGCCGCGAGCGGCGATGCACCGCGCAAAACGAAATCGCGCAAACACCACGCAAAATCGAAGACCGGCAAAACGGCGAAGGAAGAGGAGACGCGCCCGGCCGTCGTCGACCTCATCATGCGCCGCGCGGTCAAGCGTTCGTGGAAGCATCTCGCGCTTGAGCGTATTGAGGATATTCGTCCGAAGATTCCACTGGGCCGCCGCTTCTGGCCGCTCAGCAAGACAGAACAGAAGGACATCGACGCCCTGTTTCAGGTCGACGCCATTGCCAGCCTCGCGACGTCGCTGCGCGACCGCCCCAGCGACGGCCGCGTCGAAGTCCTCGACGCCGCTTACTGGGTCAAGGGTTGCAGCTCATTGGGACGCCTGCGTTACGCCGTGTTGCTCGACGTGGATGGAGGCGTGGTGCAAGGCGACGACCTGTGCCTGATGGATCTCAAGGAGGGGGTGAAGGCGGCTGCGCCGCGCTATGCCGGCGTCCACATGCCGCGCGACAACGCCGAACGCGTGGTCAAGGGGGCTCGCCATCTCTCGCCGTCGCTCGGCGAGCGCATGCGGGCGGCGCGTCTCATGGACCGCTCCATTGTGATCCGGGAACTGCTGCCGCAAGACCTGAAGCTCGAAATCGATACCCTCACCCGCGACGACGCCGCCGAGGTGGCCCGCTATCTCGGCCGTGTCGTGGGACAGGCGCACGCGCGGCAGATGGACAACGCCACCTGCCGCGCGTGGCAAGCCGATCTGCTACGCAACCGATCCAAGTCCATCGACACGCCGGTGTGGCTCTGGAACAGTGTCGTTCAACTCACGAGCGAACATGAAGCGGCGTATCTGGAACACTGCAAGCGGCTATTCTCGGGCGAGGCATAACTCGCCCGTTGGCAAGCCGATCAGAACATCGAGTTGCCGCTGACGGTCTTGGCCGGCACTTGCTGCGCCACATCCCAGTGCTCGACGATCTTGCCCTTGTCCAGTCGAAAAATGTCGACGATAGCAATGGGCAGATCTCCCGGATGGGGCACCTTGCGCACGTGCAGGATCACGTAATCGCCATCTGCGAACGCGCGGACGATATCGCTGTGCGAGTCGGGCTGATTCTTGCGCAGGAAGTCCAGAAACTTGCCGAACCCCTCCACACCGTCGGCTGCGTTCGGATTGTGCTGAATGTACTGGGTGCCGAGGTACTGGCGCGCAGCCTCGAAGTCCTTGCGATTCAGGCCGGCGTCGTAGAACGCCAGCACGGCCTGCTTGTTGGCCGCCATCTGCGCAGCCGACACGGTGGGCGCCGCGCTGGCCGAGGAACTCAGCCCTTCGGCACCGGCGGCCGACAAAGCGGCCCCGGGCACAGGCGGCATGCCTTCGGCGGCATGAGCGGAAACGGTCGTAATGACCGAGGCGGCCGCCGCAATGGCAAGCCACGAAGCGATGGGCGTTTTCATGGAGTTCGAGTGAGGTCGGGTTGACGTTGCATTGGTGATGCGATCAGCTTAGCAGTTCATATGGTCCGCCACGCGCCAGCGCACGTTGATACGCCTCTCGCGCATGGATCCGCTTAAGGAAGTCGTCGATGGCCGGCCACTGCCGTTGTCCGTCGGCGCGTGCGGTCGCGGCTTCCAATGGGAAACTCATCTGAATGTCCGCCGCGCTGAAGCTGTCGCCGACCAACCAGCCGGTCTTCGTCAACGCGTCGTTGACATACCCGAAATGCAGTTTCAATTGCGGGTCCACGAAGCTCGACTGCAACGTCTCGCTGATCTTGCGAGCCACCGGCCGTACGAAAAACGGCATGGGCGCGCTCGCAATGCGCAGCGCCACGAGCTTGAGCAGCAACGGCGGCATGGCCGACCCTTCCGCGTAATGCAGCCAGTAAGTCCAGCGCAGCCGCTCCGGTGTGTCTCTCGGCGGCACAAGCCTGCCCTGACCGTAGCGCTCCACAAGGTACTCGATGATCGCCCCCGACTCGGCCAGCGTCAGTTCGCCATCGGTCACTACGGGCGACTTGCCGAGCGGATGCACCCGACGCAACTCCGGCGGGGCGAGCATGGTCTTGGCGTCGCGTTCGTAACGGCGCAGTTCGTACGGAACGCCCAGTTCTTCGAGCAACCACAATACGCGCTGCGAGCGGGAGTTGTTCAAGTGATGAACCGTCAGCATGGTGTCTGGCTCCGGCGGGAAATCCGCACGCCATTGTCGCCGCAATACCGGGTTTGCGGGAAGCTTGCCAATCGGCCCCGTCGGTCCCGTCGGTCCATCGCGGTTCGCCTATGCCCTGCCCGGGCGAGTCTGTTCTTCAGCGCCACGCGGCGCTGAGCATTACGCCGCCGGAGACGACGAGCATCGTATCGAGCAAGCGCTGAAAGACCGCAGGGGTCAGGCCCAGCACGAAGCGCTTGCCCAGCACGGTGCCCAGCATCAGCGTGAGACCGACGATCAGCCCGTTGGCCCACGCCTCGGGCGGCAATGCGCCAAGGTCGGAGAACATCAGCACCTTGGCGACATAGATCAGCACGGAACTGGCCGATTCCGAACCGAGGAATGCCCCCGCCGACAGGCCGTACGCGGCGAACGCCGGCACGCTGAGCGGCCCGGTGGAAAGCACAATGCCCGTAAGGAAACCGATGAACGCACCGGCGGCCGCCAACTGCCAGAGCGCGAGCCGCCATTGTCTGCGTTGCAGATAATGCCGTGCCGGTACCATGCCAATGAAGAACAGGCCCAGCGCAATATCCACGGCCGTGGCCGGCAAACTCCACAAGGTACGCGCGCCAAGTGCCGCGGCCGGGGCACCTGGCAGCGAATACGCCAGCACGGCGCGCCAGTCGATTTCGCGCCACCAGGCCATCACCTTCGAAACGTTGCCGACGATGGCTGCGACCGCCATGATCGGCACCGCCTGCTTCGGGCCATACGTGTAGACCAGCACCGGCAGCAGCATCATCGACGACCCCGTGCCGACAACCCCACTCACTGCCCCCGCCGCCGTACCGACGACCGCAATCATTGCCATGCCCCACGCGTGTTCCGCGATTTGCCCGAATACCGCTGCCAACATGCACGCCTCGTCGTTTGCCCGCACTCTCACGCCTTATCGCCCCACGTGAGCCATGGGCGTGACAATAAAGCATGATGAAGACTCACACCATCGACAAATTGACAGGGCTTCTGTGATAAAAAGTCACAATTCCACAGTCATTTTCCCGATGAGAGTCAAAATATGTCGCGTCGCCAGTTACCCCCACTGCATGCCTTACGGGTGTTCGAGACGGCGGCACGCGCAGAAAGCCTGAGTGCAGCAGCGCGGGAATTGTCGATCACCCACGGCGCGGTGAGCCGTCAGATCGCACTGCTTGAGGATTGGCTCGGGCAGACACTCTTCGTCAGGCAAGGACAGCGCAACGTTGCGACGGACCACGCGCGCGCGTTCGCCGCCGAGATCAGTGCGGCGTTCGACCGGATCGACGACGCCGCCGTGCGCTTCGGTAAGGCGCCGCAAACGCGCATCGTACGTGTCAATGCACAAACCACGCTCGCGATGCACTGGCTGATCGCGCGGCTGCCCGCGTTTCACGCGGCATATCCCGATGTGCAGGTAGTCGTGACCACATCGAGCAGTGCCGACCCGGCGTTTCGCGGCGGGTTCGACGTCGCGATCCGCCGCGACCCGCCGCCGCGTCCCGAGTGGCTGCCTTACGAGAAAGCGGTCTTGTTCACCGAACAGACGAGTGTCGTCGCCGCGCCTGCGCTATTGAACGCAATACCCCTGCGCCGGCTGAAGGATCTCGCAAAACACGCTTTCGTCGCGACACAAACCCGTGTTGGCGCATGGGAGGACTGGTTGAGCGCCGCTGGCATGCCCGCATTGCGACCGTTGCGATTTCATCGCTTCGATCACTACCATGTGAGTTTGCAGGCGGTCGTGGACGGGCTGGGGTTGGGGATCGGCTGTACGCCGACGCTCGATCGCGAACTGGCCGCCGGGCGTCTGACCATGCCATTTCCGGAGATTCAGGTGGAAGGGGCAACCTACGTCACGCTGGTACCGCGCGACGCCGACAAGTCCCGGCCGTTACGGGACTTCCTGGCGTGGGTGCATGGCACTGCCAGCGCCACGACCGTTGCGCTTACCCCGGCGGCCGCACGCTCCACTTCCCGGGCGACACGCCAAACGCGCGCCGGAAGTGGCGGGTAAAGTGCGACAGATCGTTGAAACCCTGCGCCACGGCAACGTCGGTTGCCGACGCACCTGCCCGCAAGGCGGGCAATGCGCGTACCAGACGCAGCTGATTGCGCCAGGCATGCGGCGCGAGGCCCGTTTCGCGCGAGAACAATCGTGCGGCGTGAAAGGGCGACAGATCGACAGCCTCGGCCAGCGCGGTGAGCGATAACGGTTCGGTGAGATCGGCCGAGAGTCGCGCCTTCATCGTCTCGACGCGCACGGCGTCGCGATGCATCGCCATCTCCGGCACGCGTGCCTGCGCGTGACGAATCAGCATCATCGACATCGCCTCGATCAACACGCTTTCCGCCACTAACGGGTCTGCTCCGTTCTGCAACAGCCGGTGGGCGGCAATCAGCCGCTGCATGGCCTGGTCGTCGTGGATAACGTTCTCGCCAAACCACGGCAAGGCATCGTCGGGTAACACCAAACCCGGTAGCGGGCTGCGCAGCTGACGCTGCACTTCTTGCACGAAACCGACCGGCAGATAGAACACCCGATAGCGCCAGCCGAAATCCGTCTCTCGCGCACCGGTATGGACTTCGCCAGGATGAATGATGGCGACCGAGCCGGCATCGGCCACATGCTCACCGCCCCGGTAGGCGTAACGTTCCGCGCCCTCGACAATGCACGCGACGGTGTATGTATCGTGCCAGTGCGGTGCGAAGGTGTGGTCGTTGTATTCGGCCGTGAGCATGTCGCCGCCCGGCACCAGCGACGAGCGCCAGTACAGGGGAGCGTTACGGAACGGTTGAATCGGTTGGTACAGGGCACTCATGCCCGCTACTTTACACCGGGCGACGCGTCGGTTCGATCAGCGCGTGGCCACCACGAAAAGCCTCGGGAACGGCAGCAATACCGTACCGTCGGCCAGCGCCGGGTAAGCCTTCGCGATCTCGTCGGTATAACGCGTCAAAAACGCCTCGCGCGATGCCTCGTCGAGCTTCGCGAGAAACGGCCGCAATGCGCTGCCTTTGAACCACTCCACGACTGCCGGTGCGCCGCCCGCGAGCGGATGATAGTAGGTGGTGCGCCAGATATCCACGCGCGAGCACTGCGCGCGCAGCAACGGGTAGTAGAACGTTGCCCCATGGCGCGCGGTGCGTTCCGTGCCCTTAAGCGTTGCCGCCCAACGCGGGTCGGCCGCCACTTCACGCATGAGTCGGTGCGCAGGCTCGTCGAGATTGTCCGGGGTCTGCACGGCCAGCGAGCCGCCAGGCGCAAGACAATCGATCAGCCGCGGATACAGGGTCTCGTGATCGGGCAACCATTGCAGCACGGCGTTGGCGAGTATCACGTCGAACGGGCCGTCTTTCCAGTTGGCGATATCCGCAACGTCGAAGCGAAATTTCGGCAGGCGGGCGCGCGCGGCATCGACCATGTCCTGCGAGCTGTCCAGCCCGAGGACTTCCGCGTGCGGGTAACGCGCGGCGAGCACTTCTGTGGAATTGCCGGGACCGCAGCCGATATCGACTACGCGTGCGACGTTGCGATCGTCAAGCGTCGGAATCGCGGCAACGAGATCGCGCACGGGACGCGTGCGCTCATCTTCGAACTTCACATATTGCGCGGCTTGCCACGCAGGATTCACGGGGGCATTCGGCGAGGGGACTTGCGACATGACAGGCTCCGGCGAGGTGAAACAACAGCCGTCACGATATCAGGTCGCGGCCTGCAATGCCTCAACGAACACGCGCAGGTGCGATGCCTCGGCATCGGTAATCGCCCAGTACGTCATGCCACCCCGCCGCCAACGCGCTATGGCATACCCATCTGCGCCGGAGATCGTCGGCGCCGCCGCTCCCTTGTCGCGCGCAGGGAACGCATACAGATCGATCGGATGTTTGTCCGTTCGATAGACGAGCACGGCCACGGTGCGTCCGCCCACATAATCGAGCCGTCCGCCCTCTAGCGGGAAGCCCTTCGCGGAGAGATCCACGACAGGCGGCGCGTAATCGATGCGTCCGTTGAACCACGGCTTGACGGTGTGCTGATCGGTCGAGACCACGTCGATAGGGTGTTGCGAGAGCAGCGCACGCACATGACTCGCCACGATCTCCTGGGGCTGCACGCCGGTCGTCGCCTGTATCTCCTGCGAGTCTTGCGGCGGCGCAGGCGGACGCGCTACCAGCAACGCCATCGCCACCGCCAGCCCGCCGAGCAACGCCCCGCCCGCTCCGCCGAACAGCCACGGCGCCAGGCTCTGTCCCCAGGGGGCTTCCGTGCGCTTTTCGGGTTTTTCGGGTCTGCCTGACCTCGCCGGTCTGACGTCGGTCAGGGTGTCCGGTTTCACGTCCTCCTTTGTGTCCTGCTCAGTACCGGTCACCGGCAACGCCGCCGGCGAAGTCTTCACGCCGGCCGCAGGGCTTGCGTGACGTTCGGCACGCGCCAGTTCATCGCGCAAACGGTCTCGCAACGACTGCGGGGCATCGTTACGCAGCGAACCGTCGCGCAGCATCTTGCCCAGCGTTGTGACCTCGCCAGCGGGGGCGGCCAGCGTCGTGCCGCCCTTCCCCTCAGTCATCTCGGCCGCACGGGTCGTATCGTTGGGCTCATCGGGCTTATTCATCGCGTCCTCCCCGGGTGGTGCCGTCGAGCGGCAGGCGTGCGAGATGTGTGATTTGCGCCGACGGCGCATTCGGCACATTCGGCTCGTTCGATGTCACGGCGGCGGGCTTGTGCGCGGCGTCCTGCGCGGCACGTACGGCAGCGGCCAGCATCTGTCTGCCACGCGCCAGACGCGACATGACAGTGCCCGCAGGCACTCCCACAATCGTCTCGATTTCCCGGTAGCTCATGTCCTCCATCTCACGTAACACCAGCACCTCGCGGAAGACCACCGGCAACGTGGCCAGCGCGTCGCGCACCAACGTACGCTCGTCGCGGCGGACTGCGAGCATCTCCGGGTCGCCGGGCCCCGTGTCATCCCATCCCGGCAGACTCGCATCGCCGTGCAGGCCGTGTGTCGCCTCGTCGAACGGTGTGCCGTCTGCCGCATCGGAGCGGCGGCGCCACTCCGTGAGCCAGGTATTTCGCACAATGGCCAGCAGCCAAGCCCGTGCGTTCTCGCCGCGAAAGCCGTCGAAGAAGCGCAACGCCCGCAGGTAGGCTTCCTGCACGATATCGTCGGCATCGCTCGCGCTGCCGGACAACCATCGCGCAAGGTTGTACGCCGCATCGAGGTGCGGTAACGCCAGAGCTTCGAACCGTCCCGGCGCTTGCGCGCCAGGCTTGTCAGCGTCGGTCACCGGGGCCTCCCGAAGACGGGCATCGCAGTGCCCGAGTAGATCGGTCTGACGTCGCAATTGCGACATCCATGCGCTCATTGAATCACATCTGCCCTGAGTGACGGCTATTTCACGACGATCACGCCGGTCATGTGGGGATGAATCACGCAGTAGTACGGATATGTTCCCGGTTTGTCGAAAGTAAACGAGAAGGTGCCATCGGTGTCGAGCGCCCCCGACGCAAACGCTCGCGGGTTGCCCGAACTGGTCACGGTATGTGGTTCGTCGTCGTGGTTGGTCCACGTCACGCGCGTGCCTGCGCGCACAGTGAGCGTGGCAGGAGAGAACGTGAAATTGTCGATGTGAACGGCATTGGCAGCGTCGGCCGCATTCGCCAGCACAGGCAGCGTCAGCGCGAGGGTGAGGGTGAGCATGCCTGCGGTCACGACGGCCGCAGGCGTCAGCCCTATGCGCCGCAGTACGCTGCGCGCGCTCAGGAAGATCGGTTTCATGGAAGGTCTCCGGGCGCAGCGAATCTCAAGACGCCAATGTGGTGTCGCCGAGCAACGGCGCGCCGTCGAGCGTTGTGAAGTCGACGCGACGAATGCCAAGCGTTTGCCGCAGTTGCGAGGCGTCGACCTTCAGCGGCCCCGGGCCCGGGCCATCGCCCGGCGCGGGTTGCGGGAATGCGGTAGACATCGCGGTCTGCAAACGTACGTTGCCCTCCACCTTCTGCAATACCTGATGGATATGGCCGTTGAGCACCGTGACCGAACCGAACGGCCGCAGTAAGGCCAGCGCGCGCTCGCCGTCGTCGGTGCCCCAGCCCCATGCGGGATAGACCGACCACAACGGCATGTGCGTGAACACGACAAGCGGTGTGCTGTGGGAGCGCCCCTTGAGATCGGCGGCAAGCCACGCGAGTTGCGCATCACCGAGATACCCCATTCCGCCGGCCTTCAGATTGAGCACATTCACGAGTGCAACGAAATGCACGCCCCGTTGATCGAAGCTGTACCAGCCAGAACCGTGGGTGTCCGGTGAAAAGCGCGTGAAGAATGCATGGCCGTCGTCGCCGATGACGTCGTGTTCGCCGGGCACGTAGCGAGTCTCCAGCCCCGCCCCGTTCACGATCTGCTGCGCGATGTCGAATTCCTCGGGGCGAGAGAGATGGCTGACGTCCCCGGTATGGAGCATGAATGCCGGACGCTCGGCCGCCCCCCGAATCCGCTCGATGGCAGACTGAAGCGTGGCCGCAGGGTCGGGATTGGGCGCTTTATTGAAACCGATGTGGCTGTCGCTGATCTGCACGAATGTGAGTGCATGGCTGACCGGCATTTCCGCTGCGGCGGCAGCCCTCCCCAGCGATACGCCGCGCGGCACGCCGCCGTCGAGCGTCCACAAGATGCCGGCGCCCGCCCAAGCGAGACAGGCCATTGCCCTGCGCCGCGATATCGTTGGCGATACCTCACCGGCGGGCACCGGGCGGGCATCGTCAGACGTGACCTCCGGCTTGTCGTTCTCGTTGCGACTCATGACACACCTCCGCCCGATAAATGCGCTACCCGGCCCGCCACCATGACGGGTTTCGGGAGCGCCGTTATCCGTAATACCGGCAGGTGTGTCTTTTTATTCCCGGCAGGCGGGTATCGATGTCGGCGTCAGAGCGGCGAATACTGCCAGCGCTCGGTTGCCCCTGCCCGCCCCGGCGCATGGCACGACAACGGGTCTTCCAGCAAGCCCTGGCAGGCGTGGCCGACGGCAGCATTCGCCTCGCTCGCAAGCGCCGAGCGGCGAAGCAACGGGCGCGGGTCGACAGGCACGCCCCCTCTGCGAAGTTCGAAATGCAAATGCGCGCCTGTCACCATTCCGGTCTTGCCCACCGCGCCGATCACGTCGCCTGCCCTGACCGTCTGGCCGACGCGCAGTCCGCGAGCGGCGGCCGACAAATGCGCGTAGATCGTTTCGTTGTCGTAGCGGTGCTCGATCACCACGTAGCGACCGAACCCCCGACGCTCGTAGCCGATGGTCTTCACCACGCCCTGCGCCACCACGCGCACTGGCGCGCCGTGCGGGGCAACGAGATCGATCCCCGTGTGCGAGTGTTTTACCCGCCGCACGGGGTGGTATCGCGTGCCGTAATCGGACGAGATGCGCGAATACGTCACCGGCATCGCGAGCAATCTCGGTGCACGCGGGGTCAGCGTCGATGTCGTGGAAAGCGGATTCGATCGCGCCGTGAGCGCCACGGTGCGACAGCGCACGGCATTGGCGGTGACCGGCATTGGGTAGAACGACGTTGCCTTGCCGCAGACCGAATAGCGCGGCGTGGTACCGCCGCCCGATAGACTGGCGCTCGGAATGGAAGGTACGGCATGTAAGAGCGCAAATGACGGCGTCAGGCGCGGGTGCAGACGCAGTGGGTCACTCGCGTCGCCCGCGCTGGCCATCGCGGGCAGCGACAGGGCTATGCACAGCCAGACACATGCGGCACGCCAGCGAGAGCGATGGCCCTCGCCCCGCCCCAGCAGGCCTCGCGCACCGTCGTCCAGCGCGGCGCACGTACGCTTGAAGGAAGGAGAAGAGAATGACATCGCTCGAAGAAATGATTTCGGAAACGACGCAGTCTACGGGGCTAACGAGCGGAAATTAACGGGAAATCACTCAATGTTGGGCGCCGCAGCGGCCTAAACACCACCATTTGGGAACGTGCCTAGCGCAGTCGCTGCCCCCTGCCGATGCGAGCGCCCTGAATCGGCATCGCGTCCGCCAGGCATGTGCGCCCGACGGCGGGCCTGGCGGCGTCAACGTAGTCCATCGGCAGTGTCATTCGGACGCAGGACTACACGGCACCGGCCGTCGCCGGCATGGCCTGACGGCGCAGCAGACATCGGGCCGCCGGGCCACTGACATAGCGGTGCAATACGCCGCCGAGAATCGTGCACACCACCAGCACCGGCAGGTAGACGAGGAATGTCCAGCGCATGTCGCCGCCCATCATCGCGAGATAGGCAGGCGTCACGGCCAGCACGACAAACATGTGGCTCAGATAAATCTCGTAGCTCCAGCGCCCCATTTGGGTGAGCCAGCCGAGGCCGCGCGGCACCGCACGCGTCGATCCATGGGCGGCAACGAGCCAGAGTGCGGCGCTTGCGCAGAGCCACAACATGACAAAGTCATGCAGCGCTGCCCACAGCACATCTCCGAAAAAGACCACTGCGATCAAACCGGCAACGCCCACCGCGCCGGCAACCCGCGCGGTGCTGCGCGGCAGCGTGACCCGCTGCATCGCCAATGCCGTGAGGACTCCCCATGCGATCGCCGCCATGCCGGGCAAGTAAGCCTTCTCTTGCCAGATTTCGTTTCCTTGCAGCGCGGCGCGCGTCCACGGCAACGACACGGCCAGTGCCACGAGTGCCAGCACACGCCACGGGCCTCGCAGCACCAGACAGACAAGCGGAAAAGCCAGATAGAAACACGCTTCAATGGACAGCGACCAGAGCACGTCCCACGCACCGGGCAGCCAGTTCGTGCGGCCCTCATACCAGTTCAGCGTCATGGTGAGCGCCGCGCTCAGCGCACCGGCGAGCGATTGCCCCGGCTTATTGACGATGAAGCCCGGCACCGCCATCCAATGCATGACGGCGAGCACCGCCAGCAGCAATAGCAAGAGCGGAAAGATGCGCACGGCCCGTAAGGCGTAGAAGTTGCGCCAGTGCAGCGCGTCGAGCGAACCGTAACGCGCGAGAGAACGGCGTGTGATCACGAAACCGGAAATGACGAAGAACACGAACACGGCTTCGTAACCGTTGAAGCTCAAGCCGTTGATGACGCGCTTCGGCAGCACCTCCCCAAGCAGGCTCGGGCCGAGCGGCAGGCGAAATCTGAGCGCCAGGTGATGCACGACCACGAAAAGTATGGACAAGCCGCGCAACAGATCGATAGCGTCGTTGCGCGTGCGGGGCGGCGTCTCAAGCGCCGGGTGAAAAGCCATGAAATCTCCTCGGACGATGTGTCGGGGCGCCACATCCGCGGCCATCCTACTACGCCGTCGGTACACGAACACCCGTCGAATTCAACAGGGGCTGCCGCCTGTGCAATGCCCCCGTAATACGCATTTTTCCGAACGGCAAAAACGCATCGAACGATCCGCAGAAAGCGGTGTCTGACGGGATCAGCCCGCGCTGCCTTGAGTCGGAATTTGGTTCCGGTGCGGTGGCGCGCGTAAGATAGCGTATTCGCCCGAGGCGCCCTGCCATCGGGCCGTCTCTCGGTTGTCATGTCTAGTTCCTGGATCACTATTACCAATTTCGGCAGCGCCGCCGTGACGGTACCCGCAGCTGCCGCCCTGACTCTTTGGTTGCTCTCCGCCCGTGCGTGGCGCGTGGCGTTTGCCTGGGTGGCGCTGTTCGGGGCGGGCGCGCTTGTGGTTGCGGCCTCCAAGGTCATGTTCCTCGGCTGGGGGCTCGGTGTCCGCGAACTCGACTTCACCGGGGTGAGCGGCCATACGATGCTTGCGGCAACCGTCTATCCGGTGATTGCCTGGCTGCTCCTGCGTCGTCTCGCGTGGCCCTGGCGGGTGCTAGGCATGGCCGCAGCGGTCGCGGGCAGTGTGGCCGTCGGCGCCTCTCGGGTCGCACTCTCGGCGCACTCGATTTCGGAGTCGGTAGCTGGTTGTGCCGTGGGTTTTGCCGTATGCGCCGCGTTTGCGTGGTTCACGCGCCACGACGAAGCACCGAATCTCAAAACCCTGCCCATGGCCGCGAGTCTGTTCGTCCTCGTGATGTGGCTGCACGGAGAGCAAGTGCCAACGCAACGCTGGATCACCCATATTGCGCTGACCCTTTCCGGGCGCGAACAGCCATTCCGGCGGATCAGTTGGCTCGCACGCAAACCCTCGCCACCGCCTGCTGTGCCTGCGCTTCCGCCCGCAACGGCGATCCCCTCGCCCGCCCGGTGAGCCGTCTTCATGTGCGATGACGACACCCGCACGCAACTTGTCGCAGATCACGGAACTCATACGTGCTGTGCGTTATATTCTTCGAAACGCCAGATAGCGCTTTGACGTGACGGCACGGTGCACGCCGCGCATTGCCGTCCTCCCGATCTGCTTTCTTGCCGCACACAGCGCCCGTTCCGATGCCTGCGGCAAGCCCGAACGGAGCCCGCCATGCCTGCTCGCAGCGCCAAGACGTCCCCGTCGAAGTCCGAATCGTCGCTGAGCGCCTCCCGTGCGCGAGGTGCGCCCAAGACGACCCGCTCGCCAACGCGTCGCGCCACGCCGCACGGTCCGGCACCGGCCGACGCCGCAAATACTGTGGCCCCGCCGCAGTCCCTTGCTCCGCCGCCGGAGGCCGCTCCCCAACCACCTGCGACGTCGTTTACCGATCACCTCGATCGGGCCGCGATGGCGACGACCGCCCGCTTCACCGGCAATGTCTCGCCTGCGGCTGTCGCGCTGGCCTGGGCGGACTGGGCCATGCACGCCGCTACGGCACCCGGCCATCAACTCAATGTTTTCAAAGCGTTTGCCGCCATCGAAAAACCCACTGCGGGGCAAGCGGCACAACCGGCACAAGCGGCACAAGCGGCGAAAGCCAGCGGACCACCTGACACGGACCGGCGTTTTCGCGATCCCCTGTGGGACAACCCGCCGTTTTCGTGGTGGCGCGATCGTTTTCTGCGCACCCAGCACTTCGTCGACGAGATGACCGGAGAAATTCCCGGCGTCGAACCACATCACCGCGACGTGGTGCGCTTCATGACAAGACAATGGCTCGACGTCTTTTCACCGAGCAACCTCTGGTGCCTGAACCCCGAAGTGCTCTCCGCCATACGCGAGACCCAGGGCCAAAGCCTTGTGCGTGGCGCCCAGCGTTGGGGGTCCGATCTGCGCGATATTGCGGCGGGCCATGCGCCGGGGGCTGGACCGGAGGCGTGTCAGGCGTTTCGCGTTGGTCACGAGATCGCTGCGACGCCCGGCAAGGTCGTCTATCGCAACGCGTATTTCGAATTGCTTCAATACGCGCCGGCACAGGCTCAGACGTGGCGCGAACCGGTATTGATCGTGCCGTCTTGGCTGCTGAAGTACTACATTCTCGATCTGCAAGCCCAGCATTCCCTCGTGCGCTATCTGGTGGCGCAGGGTCATAGCGTTTTTATGATCTCGTGGCACAACCCCGGCCCGGAGGCGCGTGATCGGGGACTGGAAGATTATCTCGACGAAGGATTGCTCACGGCGCTGCGCGAGGTGGGCCGCTTGACCGATAACGCACCGGTGCACGCCTGCGGCTATTGCCTCGGGGGCACGCTGCTTGCGATTGCGGCAGCCACATTGGCGCGTGAGAAGGGAAAGAACAACGGGCACCCTGCGCTCGCCAGCATCACCTTGCTCGCCGCCCAGACCGACTTCAGTGAACCGGGCGAGTTGGGGCTGTTCATCGACGCGAGTCAGGTGGCCTATCTCGAAGCGATGATGTGGCGGCAGGGATACATCGGCGGGGAACAACTCGCCGGCACCTTCCAACTGCTCAATTCGCGCGACCTGATCTGGTCGCGGCTCATGCACGACTATCTGCTTGGCAAACCGGCGCAGACGACAGACTTCACGGTGTGGAATGCCGACACCACGCGCATTCCTGCACGGTTACATAGTCAATGTCTGCGTGAGTTGTATCTGAACAATGCGCTGGCGACTGGCGCGCTGAAGGTCGGCGGACAGCCGGTGGCGCTTTCGGATATTCGGGTGCCCATGTTCGTCGTGGCGACCGAGCGCGACCACATTTCACCGTGGCGGTCCGTCTACAAGATGCATCTGCTGTACCACGGCGATCTCACGTTTGCTCTCGTCTCAGGCGGGCATAACGTGGGGGTGGTTTGCGAACCGGGACATGCCCGCAGTCATCATCGCGTGGCCACGCGCGCAGCCGGTTCGGCGTATCCCTCCCCCGAGGAATGGTTTGCAACGACACCCGCCATGCCAAGCTCGTGGTGGCCCGCATGGCAGGCATGGCTGCTGGCGCAGGGCGGCGGCAAAGCCATTGCCGCCGCCTGGCCACCGGCACAAGCGCTGGAAGACGCGCCCGGGACTTACGTGCTCGAGCGATGAGGGTGAGCGCCGCCGCGCTTGGGCGGTACCCGGCCGTTGAGCGGCGCCTGTTGCGACACGGCCGCCTCGGTCGCCTGTGCAGCTTCCGTCGACATGCGACGCCACGCATCCATCGTTCCTTGCGTGGCGTCGTTGAACGCCTGGAACCACTTTTGCAGCGGCGCTTCGGCTGCCTTCGCGGCCTCACCGGCAGAGGTGCCCGCCCCGATCAGATCGGGCAGCGTCATCGCGCCGGCCATGCCGTGCTGAAGTTCTTCGCCCGTCTTGCGGCAATGTTCGGTCCAGAGCATTTGATTGTTGGCGCACACCGCCAGCCACTCCCGCCAGAACTCGTTTTGTAGCGCGAGTTGCCCGTTCACGAGTTGCAGATGCGCCGTAAAAAGCGCATTGAAGTCTTTGGCGCCACCAAGCGACTTTGCCGCTTCGGCATGCGCCTTGAGCAATGCGCCGTCGCGCTCCACTTGCAACTGATGCGTGCGTTGCGCAGCTTCCAGAAAAATGCCATAAGCGCCGAGCGCACTCGCAGTACCGAGTTTGACCAGCGTTAGTGCCGGATTCGTTTCCTTGGACATCGTGAATCTCCTGAGTAATGGACTGGGACTAGGACTAGCGGATTAGCTGTCGCGGTGCGTCACTCCATATGCATGCCACCGTTGATGGCAACGTTGCTGCCGGTGATGAATCCCGCATCGTCCGACACCAGAAAGGCGATCAGCGCGGCGACTTCATCCGGCCGCCCCAGTCGTCCGACCGGAATCTGCGGAAGAATGCGCGATTCGAGCACCTCCTGCGGCACGGCAGTGACCATCTTCGTCGCGAGATACCCCGGCGAGATCGTGTTGACGGTGACACCCGCCTTGGCGACCTCCAGCGCCAACGCTTTGGTGAACCCGTGCATGCCGGCCTTCGCGGCCGCGTAGTTCGCCTGACCGAAGGCGCCGCGACTTCCATTGACCGACGAGATGTTGACGATACGGCCCCAGCCGCGCGCGACCATGCCGCCAAAAATCGGCCGGGTCATGTTGAACACGCTATCCAGATCCGTACGCAATACCGACTGCCAATCCTCGGAAGTCATCTTGCGCATCGTGGCGTCGCGCGTAATGCCTGCATTGTTGATGAGAATGTCCACCCGGCCGGTGTCCGACTCGACGGCTTTTGCGCACGCTTCGCAAGACGCGAAGTCGGCTACGTCGACACGATAGGCCGCGAAGTCGCGGCCCGTCTCGCGCATGCGCGAGACCCAGCCTTCGCAATCGCGATTCGAGGGGGAACAAGTCACCGCAACGCGGTACCCGGCGTCGGCAAGGCGCACGCTGATGGCCTCGCCCAAGCCACCCATGCCGCCTGTGACCAATGCTATTCGTGCTGTCATGGCTATCCGTCTCCGGCTAACGTCAATCGTTAAACTTCGGATACATCCAGCATAGTCGTGAACTACCGACTTGCTGCTACGCGAGCTCCCCTTGACACACCTTTCGCTTGATTTCGGTCAACCTCCCGCGCTCACACCGTACTGACTGCGCGAAAAAGCTCGCCGGCGGCCTCTGCTTACGGCGCCGCTCGCGTCGTGAAATGCCGGGATCTTCGCTACGATGTCGCCAGTCATTGCAACTGGCCCGAGTGCGACTCAATGCGTGCGACAACGTTCCTCGGATGTGACAATTTGTCCCGGACGCCACCTCCCCTGAATCGGCGACGCAGCGCCTCGCATGCGTCAAATGGCATGCAATGCCTGCACGCGCCGCGTGTACCTTCCCTAGGTATCGTATTCCAAAATAACTGGGCGGTCGGGCTTTCGCCCATCGTCAAAAACAATCCAATGACGCGCCCCTATCGATAGTCATAGGGTGAGCGAATTTACCCCCCGATGCGCCGTTGCAGAGCGTCGGCAATCCATATATCATCGCCCGTAGATTTTTTCCGGATCGCGCCGTTTTGCCGATCGTCAGGCCGTCAGATGGTAACGCCGGGCGTCACTTTCCTGTGACTGCCCGATTGTCGACGCTTGCCCGGCGAACGTGGCGCGAACTTGTTGTCTTGTCTCCCGGATGTCTCACTTTCAGAGTCACAAGCGCATGATGCCTCTTCCGCCCGATATCGCACCACGCCGCCGGCTCGCGCTGGCCATTGCCACTGCCGCCATTACCGCTGCATCGTTGGCCGCCTGTTCGCGCAAAGCCCCGCCGGAGGCGCCTCCGCGCCCGGTCGTGGCCGTTGCCGCCAAGCTTGCCGAGACGACACCTATCGCGTCGCTGCCCGCGCAAATTGAGGCGCGCTATGCCACGCCGCTGTCGTTTCGCGTCGCGGGCAAGATCATCGACCGGTCGGTGCGGCTCGGCGATGCCGTGAAGGCAGGCCAGGTCGTCGCCCGCCTCGATCCGGCCGATCTGTCGAAGAACGCCGCCAGCGCTCGCGCACAGCTCGACGCCGCCCAGCACCAATTGGACTACGCAACGCAAACCGTCACGCGTGACCGCGCGCAGGCGCGGGAAAACCTGATCGCCCCTGCGCAGCTCGAGCAATCCGAGAACGCGTATGCGAGTGCATTGGCACAGCGCAATCAGGCGAGTCAGCAAGCCGCACTGGCGGGCGACCAGTTGAGTTACGGCAATCTCAAAGCCGATCGCGACGGTGTCATTACCGCCGAGCAGGCGGATACCGGCCAGAACGTGAGCGCGGGTCAACCGGTATATCAATTGGCATGGACGGGCGATGTGGATGTGATTGCCGACGTGCCCGAAGCCGCGCTCAGCGCATTCCGTATCGGGCAAATGGCGACCGTCTCGCTGCCGGCCGTCCCCGGCAAGACATGGCAGGCGCGCGTGCGCGAAATCGCCCCGGCGGCCGATCCGATGAGCCGCACCTATCGCGCCAAACTCTCTCTGCTGTCTCCCGGGCCTGACGTCAAACTCGGTATGACGGCGAACGTCGCCTTCGCACAACCGTTTGCCGCACCGGCACCTGCAACCACGACGGCCTCGGGGGCAGCCGCCCAGCCACCCGTGGCAAATGCTCAGCCGATCACCCTGCCTTCGACCGCGCTCTTCCACGACGGCGATCAACCCGCCGTGTGGGTCGTCAAGCCAGACGACACGCTGGTGCTGCGGCGCGTGAAAATTGCCCGTTACGGCGAGCGCACCATCACCGTCGCAGGCGGCATTCAGCCCGGCGAGCGCATCGTCTGGCAAGGCGTTCACACTGTCACGGCCGGCGAAAAGGTCCGCGTGATCCCGCCCCTGCACGCTGAGGACTTTGCGTCATGAGCACACTGGACGGGAAGCCGCCCGTGCCCCAGCCATCCTCCGCCGAACCGCAGGATTACCGCCACGAAGAAGGTCGCTTCAACCTCTCCGCGTGGGCTCTGCGGCATCGCGCGCTCGTGATCTTCCTGATCGCGATGGCGACGATCTTCGGCATTCTCGCGTACTCGCGCCTCGCGCAGTCGGAAGACCCGCCATTCACGTTCCGTGTGATGGTGATCCGCACGTTCTGGCCCGGCGCGACCGCCAAACAAGTGCAGGAACAGGTCACCGACCGGATTGCTCGCAAGCTTCAGGAAATGCCGTCGATCGACTTCCAGCGCAGCTATTCGCGCCCGGGCGAGTCGCTGTTGTTCTTCGCGATGAAGGACTCGGCGCCCGCGAGCGAAGTCCCCGAGGAGTGGTATCAGGTCCGCAAGAAAGTCGGCGATATCGCCTACACATTGCCGCAAGGTGTGCAGGGACCGTTCTTCAACGACGAGTTCGGCGACGTCTACACGCACATCTTCACGCTCGAAGGCGACGGCTTCGGCCCCGCCCAGTTGCGCGATTACGCCGACTCGCTGCGCACCGTGCTCCTGCGCGTGCCGGGCGTGGCGAAGGTCGATTACTTCGGCGATCAGGACCAGCGTATCTATGTCGAGATCAACAACACGCAACTGACGCGTCTGGGCATTTCGCCGAACGAGATTGCGCAAGCCGTGGGCAGCCAGAACGCGGTCTCGCCGGCGGGCACCATCGAGACGCCCAACGACCGGCTGGTCGTGCGCCCGAGCGGCCAGTTCCGCAGTGTCGACGAACTTGCCGACACACTCATTCGCGTGAACAACCGCACCTTCCGCCTCGGCGACATCGCCACGATCAAGCGAGGTTACGTCGACCCGCCCGTGTCGCAAATGCGCTTCGGCGGCAAGCCGGTTCTCGGCATCGGCATCACCATGCAGAAGGGGCAAGACGTCGTTCACCTCGGCAAAGCGTTGACCCGCACAATGAGCGACCTGCGCGCCCAGTTGCCTGCCGGCCTCAAGCTGACCGAAGTGGCGAGCATGTCGCAGTCCGTCTCGCATTCGGTCGACGACTTCCTGGAAGCCGTGGCCGAAGCCGTCGCTATCGTGCTGATCGTGAGCCTCGTGTCCCTGGGATTCCGCACCGGCATGGTCGTGGTGATCTCGATTCCGGTCGTGCTCGCCGTCACGTCGCTGTTCATGTACATCTTCGACATCGGCCTGCACAAGGTGTCGCTCGGCACACTGATTCTGGCACTCGGCCTGTTGGTGGACGACGCCATCATCGCGGTCGAAATGATGGCGGTGAAGCTCGCACAGGGCTGGAATCGCAAGCGCGCCGCCGCCTTTGCCTACACCAGCACGGCATTCCCGATGCTCACCGGTACGCTGGTGACGGTATCGGGCTTTCTGCCTATCGCGCTCGCCAAGTCGAGCACCGGCGAATACACGCGCTCGATCTTCGAAGTCTCGGCCATCGCGCTGCTTGCGTCGTGGCTGGCGGCTGTCGTGCTCATTCCGCTGCTCGGCTACAAGCTGCTGCCCGAGCGGCCGCGCGAAGCGCATCACGCCGACGATCACGAGCATGAGGTGTACGACACTAAGTTCTACAACCGCCTGCGCGGCTGGCTGACGTGGTGCATCGAGCGCAAGATCGTCGTGCTCGTGATTACCGTGGTGCTGTTCCTGATCTCGATGGCCGGTTTCTCACTTGTGCCGCAGCAGTTCTTCCCGAGTTCCGATCGACCGGAACTGATGGTGGATCTTCGCTTGCAGGAAGGCGCATCCTATCAGGCGACGCTTCGTGAGACGGAGCGTCTGGAGAAAATGCTCGAAGGCCGCAAGGAGATCGACCACACGGTAAGCTTCGTCGGCACTGGCGCGCCCCGCTTCTACCTGCCGCTCGATCAGCAACTGCCCACGCCGAACTTCGCGCAACTGGTGATCACTGCCAAGTCCGTGGAAGATCGCGAGGCACTCGCGCAGTGGCTCGAACCGAAATTGCGCGACGCCATGCCCGGCGTACGCACACGTTTGTCGCGCCTGGAAAATGGGCCGCCGGTCGGCTTTCCCGTGCAGTTCCGTGTCAGCGGCGACGACATCGGCACGGTGCGCAAGATTTCCGAACAAGTGGCGGAGGTCATGCGGGCAAACGGCGACACGCTCGACGTACAGTTCGACTGGGACGAGCCGTCGCAGCGCTCGGTGCGCTTCGAAGTCGATCAGCAGAAGGCTCGTGCGCTGGGCGTGAGCTCGACGGACATTTCGAACTTCATCGCCATGACACTCACGGGGTACGACATCAGCCAATATCGTGAGCGCGACAAGCTGATCTCGATCACGTTGCGTGCACCGAAAGCCGAACGCGTCGACCCGGCGAAGATCGCCACGCTCGCCATGCCCACACCGAACGGCCCGGTGCCGCTGGCCACGCTCGGTCATGTGGTGAACGATCTGGAATACGGTGTGATCTGGGAGCGCGACCGTCAGCCGACCATCACCGTGCGATCGGACGTGCGTGCCGGCAAGCAGGGGATCGACGTGACCGAAGCCGTCTACAAGAAACTGGACGGCATTCGCCGCGCGCTGCCGGTCGGCTACCGCATCGAGATCGGCGGCTCGGTCGAAGAGTCGGCCAAGGGACAATCGTCGATCAACGCGCAAATGCCGATCATGATCATTGCCGTGCTTACGCTGCTGATGATTCAGCTTCAGAGCTTCGCACGCACCATGCTCGTCGTTCTCACCGCCCCGCTCGGCATGATCGGCGTGGTGGCCACGCTGCTGCTGTTCGGCAAGCCCTTCGGCTTCGTGGCCATGCTGGGGGTGATCGCCATGTTCGGCATCATCATGCGTAACTCGGTGATTCTG
Source organism: Pandoraea apista (assembly GCF_001465595.2). Lineage (NCBI taxonomy): Bacteria > Pseudomonadati > Pseudomonadota > Betaproteobacteria > Burkholderiales > Burkholderiaceae > Pandoraea > Pandoraea apista. The sequence goes on from NZ_CP013481.2 coordinate 3,062,071, forward strand.
GTCGACCAGATCGAGCAAGACATCGCTGCCGGTCACCCGCGCTTCGACGCGATCGTGAGCGCCACCGTGCGACGCTTCCGCCCAATCACGCTGACCGCGGCAGCGGCCGTGCTGGCGCTGATTCCGCTGTTGCGCAGCAACTTCTTCGGTCCGATGGCGACCGCGCTGATGGGCGGTATCACCAGCGCCACCATCCTGACCGTGTTTTTCCTGCCGGCGTTGTATGCCACGGCGTTCCGCGTGCGCCACCACGAGCGCGCGTCGCAACCCGCTGCGCCGTCCGGCAGCTCGCAAGGAGACCGCTCATGACGCGCTTCATCCTGCGTGGGCGCTCGCGCTCGCGCCAGTTCATCGTCGCGCGCCTTTCGCCTCTGGCTGCGCTGGTGCCGCTCGTGCTGGCCGGCTGTTCGTTCGCGCCGAGCGACAAACCGCCCGCGATGCCCTCGCCGGCTCACTATGGCGTGAACGCGCTGCCCGCCAACACCGTCAGCGCTCAAGGCACCTCGCAACAGTTCGACGTCGGCGCGCCGCCGGTGAAGGCGTGGTGGCAGGCGTATCGGTCAGACAAGCTCAACGCGCTTGTCGATGAAGGTCTGCGCAACAGCCCTAACCTGGCGTCCGCCAATCATGCGTTGCAGGCAGCACGCGAACAGTTGAAGGCCCAGATCGGGGAGTCGCTGTTCCCGTCGATCGACATCGGCGGCCAGGCGGCGCGCGAGCGCAATCTGGGAATTCCGACGTTCGGCCCGCCGACCGCGCTCTACAACATGTTCGTCGGGCAAATTCAGGCGCGCTACACGTTCGATTTCTTCGGCGCGTCGCGCTTTGCGAATGCGTCGCTGGCGGCCCAGGTCGATCAACAGGCGTTCCAGTTGGAATCGGCACGTCAGGCCCTCGCGGCAAACATTGTCTCGGGCGCGATCGGCGCGTCGGTGCTTGGGGCGCAGGTCAAGGCGACCGAGCGTCTTGTCGAACTGGCGCAGGCCGATGCCACGGACATGGCGCGCCGCGAAGCGCTCGGCGCGGTATCGCGTGCCGATGCGCTGGCGTCGGCGCAAACGGCGGAATCGCTGGCAGCGTCGCTGCCGGGCTTGCGTGCGCAATGGCAATCCACTCGCCACGCACTGGCCGTACTGCTCGGCCGCACGCCGGATCAGGCCCCCGACGATCTCTCGCTGGGCGAACTCAAGGTGCCCGAGAGGGTGCCGGTCGCGGTGCCGTCTACCTTGTTGCAGACACGCCCGGATATTCAGGCAGCCGAGATGGCGTTGAAGGCGGCATCGGCCGAAGTGGGCGTGGCCACCGCCCAGATGTTCCCGAGCCTGTCGCTGACGGCTTCGATGGGCAAAGGCGGCTTTAACTGGCCGACAGTGATGTCGAACGCCGGGTCGCTGTGGAGCATTGCCGGTTCGCTGACACAGCCCCTCTTCCACGGCGGCGCGCTGCTTGCGCAACGCCGCGCGGCAAAGGAAACGTACGAGGCCGCCGTCGACCAATACAAGCAGACAGTGCTTACCGCGTTCAAGAACGTGGCGGACACGCTGGCGTCGCTCGAAGCGGACAATACGTCGCTGCTGCACGCCGACAATTCCAGTGCGGCGGCCGAGCAAATCTACCGCGACACGGCAGCGCGTGTGCGTCTGGGCGCCCTGCCCGTCTCGGCCGCGCGCGCTCGCGAACAGCAGTACTGGAACGCCTATATGACGACAGTGCGTGCAACCGGCGCGCGTTTGTCGGATACTGCGCTCCTGTTTTACGCGATGGGGGTACCGCCGGAACCGGCTGCCGACGCCGCCGCGCCTGCCTCGCCCGAGACGGCGATACCGGCGCGGGCGTCAGCGGCGGACTCGCCGGCGGTACGCCCCGCGCAAGATGTAGCCCGAAGATGACAGCCACACCGATTACGCGGGGCCGACGCCCCAAACACCTGCCTGACGGCCGCGCGGCTTTGCTGAGCGCGGCCATCCATGCCTTCGCGCAGCTCGGCTACGACGGCGCGAACCTGCGCGGCATCGCTCGCGCTGCGAAGGTCGACGCGAGCCTCGTACGCGTGCATTTCGGCTCGAAAGAGCAGTTATGGCGTGCGTGCGTCGACACGCTCGAAGCCGCGCTTGCCGGGCCCGGCGAACATTTGCGTGCGCTGTCGCTCGACACGTCGCGCCCGGTGACGGACCGCCTCAAGGAAGCGATTTCCGTCGTCGCTGCACATGCCATGCATTACCCGGAGCACAAGCAGTTCATCGCGCAACACGCGTCCGAGACCGGCGAGCGTGGTGCGATCCTGCACCGGCATCTGGTCATGCCCGTGTACGAGTGTATGGAGCCGCTGATCACGCAAGGCATGCAGGCCGGCGTGGTACGCGCGGAGCACCCCGAGATGTATTTCTGTCTGCTTGTGCACGCGCTGCATCCGCCACCCGGCTCGCCCGTGCTGATGCAGTTGATCGCCCCGGAAGTGGGGGGCGAGGCGTTTGGCCCCGCGCTTCTCAAGCAGGTCGAAATGGTGTTCTTCGCAACCCCCGACAAGAAGCGCTGACGCAACGGCCCGCGTTCCCATGACAACGCGTCACGATGCCGTCGTCAGATGCGCCGCCAGGCGGCGCAGCATCGCGTCGCAACCCGCCAGTTGCTCGACGCTCACGAACTCGTCGGGCTTGTGGCCCTGATCCATGCTCCCCGGGCCGCACACCACGGTCGGAATCCCTACCTCGTTGAACAGGCCGCCTTCGGTGCCGAACGCCACCGTGCCGAAGTCGTCCGATCCGCTCAGCGTTGCCAGCAAACGCGCGGCGTCGCTGTCGGGTGGCGTCGCCAATCCCGGATAGGCCGACAGCGGAATCAGACGAATGCCGGTGTCTGGCTTGATCGCCTGCATGCGGGGCAACAAGTCCTCGTCGGCGTAGCGTTGCAGAGCGTCCGCGACGCGATTCGCATCGAAACCCGGCAGGGCCCGCACCTCGAAGTCGAACTCGCATTCGGCCGGCACAATATTCAACGCACGGCCACCCTTGATAACGCCTGTCTGAACCGTGGAGTACGGCGGATCGAATCGCGTATCGTGATGCTCCGGTTGCGCGAGTTCGTCACCGATTTCCTCAAGGCAATTAATGAGCTTCGCGGCGTACTGGATCGCATTGACCCCATATGGCGCATACGCGGAATGACACGGCGCCCCCTTCACGCAACAGCGCATCGCCAGTTTGCCTTTATGACCAAGCACCGGTTTGAGGGCCGTGGGTTCGCCGATCAGGCACAAGACCGGCTTGTGAGGGCGCTTCGCGATCTCCGCAAGCATCGGCCGCACGCCCAGGCACCCGATCTCCTCGTCGTAGGAGAAGGCTAGATGCACGGGCATCTGCAATTCGCGTCCGATGAAATGCGGCACTGCCGCGAGCACCGACGCCAGAAACCCTTTCATGTCGGCCGTGCCGCGACCGTAAAGTCGTCCGTCTTTTTCGACGAGGCGGAACGGATCTACCGTCCACGCCTGTCCGTCGACAGGCACCACATCGGTGTGTCCCGACAGCACAATGCCGCCGCGATCCTGCGGGCCGATGGTGGCAAACAGATTCGCCTTGGTACGCTCGTCGTTGTAGAACAGTTCGCTTTGCACCCCCTGCTGCCCGAGGTAATCGCGAATGAACTCGATCATTGCCAGATTGGAATCGCGGCTGACAGTCGCGAATCCGATCAATCGTTCGAGCAGCGTGCGACTCGACAGCTCATTCATCGCCCGGCACTCCGTAGCTCGGCGCGGCCGTGGGATTCAGAGCGCGGGTGATGTAATCCTGCATTTGCGGCCGATACGCCTGCCATAGGCCGTCGAGCTTGCCGATAGGATCGTCGTCGGCCCAATCGACGCGCAGATCGACGATGGGCCACACCAGATCGCCCACGATCTTCAACGCTGCCGAGTGCACCGGCCCGGCCTCCCCGCCGCTGGCCATCGCGGCGTGCATTGCGGCCAGCAATCGGTCTGCCAGTGCGCCGGACGTGCGCTCGAACGCCGGCACCATCGATTCGATGACCGCGCGGCTCGTCAGCATGTTGCCTGCCGCGACACATTGCTCGCCCGCCACGGCGTGATACGTGCCAAGCGCCTGATCACCGCTGAAGAACGCCGTGCGACCTTGCGCGTCGACCACCGCGACCTGCCTGTACTCGCGCCATTCGCTCTCGGCGAGCGCGCGCTGCAATGCCGTTGCCGGGTCGATATTGCCTTGTGCCAGGCGCTCGAGAATTTGAGGCCCCAGCGCGGGCAGCGTAACGTTTTGCGTGGCAACCGCACCGACGTTCGCGCGCAACCACGGACACCGAGCCCCCACGGCAATGCTCGACGAACTGATCGCAATGCCGAGTTGCCCGGTGCGTGCGCACCGTCCCACGATAGAGAAAGTCATATGCGCTCCTTATGCGCCGGAGGGCGTCCATCCGTCGGGAATCACCGCGATGACGTCGATTTCCATCAACCACTCGGGCTGTCCCAGCGCGACGACCGTGAGTCCGGTGGAGATTGGAAACACCCCCTTGAGCCACTTGCCCACTTCACGGTAGACCGGCTCGCGAAAACGCACGTCGGTCAGATAGGTAGTGGTCTTGACCACATGCGACAGGTCGCTGCCCGCCTCTTCGAGCAACTGCTTGACGTTTTTCATCGCCTGCTCGGCTTGAGCACGCGGATCGCCCAACCCCACCAGATTGCCGTCGAAGTCCGTGCCGATCTGACCGCGCACGTAGACCGTATTGCCAGCGCGCACGGCCTGACACAGATCGTTATCGAGCGATTGATTCGGGTACGTATCCTTGGTGTTGAACATGCGGATACGAGTATGCGTAGGCTGGCTCATGGACGGTTCCTCAGTTCGTTGGTGTGTCGTAGTAGGCGAGATATTTGCGTTGGGTGGCAATGTGATCCGCGATATGTCTTGCGTCGTGCCACACCCCCCAAATGAATGACGAGCCGCGGCGCGACAGCCATGGCAGTCCGAGGAAGTACACGCCCGGCTCCTTCGAGACACCGCGTTGATGCCTGGGCTTGCCGTTTTCATCGAAGGCGTCGACCTGCAGCCAGCCGAAATCGACGGCATAGCCGGTAGCCCAGACGATCGACGTCACGCCTGCTTTTTCCAGATCGAGTTCCAGCAGCGGATGCGTGAGGCATGCCGGATCGGCAGGAATGACTCGCGCCTCGGGCTCCTCGGGCAATTCGAGACCGTTGCGCGCGGCATAGGCGTCGGCTGCGTCAAGGAGCGACAGATAGTTTTCGTCTCCCCTGGCGATGTTGTCCGCGAGATCGGCCTGGAACCGGGCAACACCGTTCTCGAACGATTGCGTCAGGCCGGTGAGCGTGACACCCTCGTGCGCCAGCCGCCGGAAGTCCACCGTATGCCCACCGCGCGCACCGCTGACGGCAATGGTCACGTGTTCTTTGCCGGGGCGCATGACTTCCGCATCCCACTCGCCGAGCACGCCCAGCCACCAGCAGAAGTCACGCCCGCGATACCCGCGCGGCGGCCGGTCATGCGGGCCGACCGACAGATAGACTTGCCGGCCGGCGCGGTTCAACTCGTCGGCGATTTGCACGCCCGACGATCCGGCGCCCACGACGATCACGTTGCCGGACGGCAATTGCTCCGGATTCCGGTAGTCGGCGGAATGTATCTGCGTGAGACGCGCGTCTCTGGGCGCGATCGGCGGAATGACCGGACGCTGGAACGGTCCGGTCGCCACCACCACCCGCAGCGCTTCGAGCGTGCCGTCCGACGTCTCGACGGTGAATCCCGGACGCCCTGCGTTGCGCACAACCTTCGTCACCTCCACCCCTGTGCGGATGGGGGCTTCGATCTTGCGCGCGTAGTCGACAAAGTAGTCCGCCACCTGCTCCTTGGACGCAAAGGCATCGGGATCGACGCCCGCAAACGTCATGTTGGGGAACCGGTCGTGCCAAGCCGGGCCATTGGCCACGAGCGAATCCCAACGTCCTGTGCGCCAGCGCTCCGCGATACGCGAGCGCTCCAGCACGAGATGCGGCACGCCGAGCTTGCTCAGGTGCTCGCTCATCGCCACGCCGGCCTGACCGGCGCCCACGACGAGCGTATCGATTGACGTTGTTTGCACTGTCATGGCTTGCGTCCTTCCGAAGGCAGATTGATTGCGACGCCCCACATACGGGTGGGTCATTCGCGGCAATCTACGCGCCTCGACAGAATCCGAAAAATATATTTAAAAAATGCAAGGCATCGGATTTGACTATGCAGACTTTTTTTTCGGTTTCACAATGCCTTCGAACCATGCCGCCCAATGGAGCGATGCCGATGGACAATCAGCCCCTGCGCTACTCGCTGCGTCAATTGCGCTATTTCGTGGTCACGGCGGAGGTTTTGTCCTTCACCGCAGCGGCCAAACGGCTGCATATTTCGCAGCCCTCTATCTCTACGGCGCTCGCCGATCTCGAAGTGTCGTTCGGCGTGCAATTATTCATCCGGCATCACGCGAGCGGCCTGTCGCTCACCCAAGCGGGGCGCGACCTGCTCGGACAGGCCCGCAACCTGCTCAAGACCGCCGAGGAATTGCAAATGACCGCCAAAGAGATGGACGGCGGCATGACGGGCTCCATTGCGCTGGGCTGCCTCGCCTCGCTCGCGCCGCCGCTGATGCCCGGCCTCATCAGTCACTTCACGCAAGAGCACGCCGGCATCTCGTTTCGCACGGTAGAGGCGCATCAGGACGGGCTGCTGCGCGGCCTGCACGACGGCTCGCTCGACATCGTGCTCACCTACAGCCTCGATCTGAGCGAGGACATTGCCTTCACGCCGCTGCTCTCGCTGCCGCCCTACGCCATCTTGCCGCGCACGCACCGGCTGGCGCGCGCCCGCAAGGTCTCGCTCGCCGATCTGTTGCCGGAGCCCTACGTCATGCTCGATCTGCCGCACAGCCGCGAATACTTCGCCGCCTTGTTCGACGCTGTGGGCAATCGCCCCGTGCCCGCGTTCCGGTCCTCGCAGCCGGAAGTGGTGCGCGGCATGGTGGCGAACGGGCTGGGCTACAGCCTGCTGAATTTCCCGCTCAAGTCGAATCGCACGGTGGACGGCGAGGAGTTCGTCGTCAAGCGCTTCAAGGACAACGTCAACGCCACCATGTTGGGTATTGCCCAATCGCGCACGATGAAACCGCGCCGGGTCGTGGAGCGCTTTGCCTCCTTTTCCGAGAACTACATCCGCCGCCTGCACCTGTCGTCGCAATGACACGCGGCGCCGGCGCCCATTGACGGCTGCATAGGGAAAACCTTTGCCCTGTATCCGAAAACAATATTTTGGCTGGCAATTTGGCTTGATAGATTGATGTTCATCTTGAGTGCGGTGCGCTAAGGCCTGGGCTTTGCCTGATGCGTTCCGGCGAATGAACGGAGGGCTTCATGGCTGACCAGACAGAGACGATCGCAGTGCAAACGCTGATCGACGCGCTGCGTGCAGGTGGCGAACGCTCATTCGACGACGCACGGGCCATGCCGCCCGGTGTGTACACGTCGCCTGAATTTCTCGCAAGAGAACAGCGCGACATCTTCGCGCACGAATGGCAGTGCGTGGGCCGGGCAAGCACGCTTGCCGAACCCGGCGACTACCTCAGCGCCCAGATCGGCGACCAGCCCATCGTCGTGGTGCGCGACGAGCAAATGCAATTGCGCGCCATGTCGAACGTCTGCCTGCACCGCATGTCGGTGCTGCTCGAAGGCCGTGGCAACGTCAGGCGAATCATCTGCCCGTATCACGCATGGAATTACTCGCTCGACGGCGCGCTCAAGGGCGCGCCGATGATGGACCAGCAAGCTGGCTTCTGCAAGGAGAGCTATCGGTTGCCGGCCATTCGCTGCGAGCAATGGCAAGGCTGGATCTATGTAACGCTCGATAACGACGCGCCGCCTGTCGGCCAGCAGCTCGCCGGTCTCACCGAGCTGATCGCGCCTTACGGCATGACCGACTACATCGAAACTTTCTATGAAGAGCACGTCTGGGATACGAACTGGAAAATCCTTGCCGAGAACTTCATGGAGAGCTATCACCTGCCGATGCTGCACCGCGCCACGGTAGGCCCGCATTCGAAGCTCGAAGAAATGGAATGCCCGCCCGGCCACCCGGCGTTCAATTACCACTGGATCACCAAGGAAGCCACGCTGCCCATCGGCAACGCGCATCCCGGCAATACACGGCTCGAAGGACACTGGCGCAAGACCACCGCCCTGCTCGCCATCTACCCGACGCACCTCGTCACGCTCACCCCCGGGTACTTCTGGTATCTCGTGCTTCAGCCGCGCGGCGTCGAGCGCGTGCATATCCGCTTCGGTGGCGGCCTTTCACCCGAGTTCATTGCCGATGAGCAGGCCAACGCTCACATGGTCACGCTCAAGGCGCTGCTCGACGAAGTCAACGCCGAAGACCGGCGTGGCGTGGAGGCCGTGTTCCGAGGCGTACACGCGCCGCTCGCCAGGCCGGGGCATCTGAGCCGGCTGGAGCGCCCGAACTACGATTTCGCCCGCTACCTGGCCGCCAAGCTGGCGCAGCCCTAAGTTTCGAAGACAGGACGCAATCACGATGTCGACCTCATCCTTCATTTCGTTCTCGGGCGTGAGCAAGTCTTATGACGGCGTGCAATGCGTTGTCGACGACCTGAACCTCGACGTGAGCAAAGGCGAGTTCTTGTCGCTGCTCGGCCCGTCCGGCTCGGGCAAAACGACAACGCTCATGATGCTCGCCGGTTTCGAGTCGCCCACGCACGGCGAAATTCGTCTGGACGGCAAGCGTCTGGACGACAAACCGCCACACCGCCGCGACATCGGCATGGTGTTTCAGAATTACGCGCTGTTTCCGCATCTGACCATTGCGCAGAACGTCGCCTTTCCGCTTTCCGTGAGGCGGGTGAGCCGCGCAGAGCAAGACATCCGTGTCAAACGCGCACTCGACATGATCGAGTTGTCGCACCTCGCCAATCGGCGGCCCGCGCAACTCTCCGGCGGACAGCAGCAGCGCGTGGCCCTCGCGCGTGCGCTGGTGTTCGAGCCGAGCGTCGTGCTGATGGACGAACCGCTCGGCGCGCTAGACAAGCGTCTGCGCGAAACGATGCAGTACGAGATCATGCGGCTGCATCGCGAACTGTCGCTCACCATTGTCTACGTGACGCACGATCAGGCCGAAGCGCTGACGATGTCGGATCGCGTGGCCGTGTTCTCCGACGGACGCATTCAACAGGCCGCCCCACCCAGTGAACTATACGAGAACGCACAGAACGCGTTCGTTGCCAACTTCGTGGGCGAGAACAATGGCCTGACGGGACATGTCGTGAGCGTGCATGACGGCTGGGCGACGCTTGCCCTGTCGGACGGCAGCCTGATTCGCGGCCGCTGCGAACAAGGACTGGGCGCCGGCGACGACGCGATGCTTGCGCTGCGCCCCGAGCGCGCGCACATTCCCGGACCGGACGGCCTGAGCACCGATCCGCAGAACAACGTCGTACGTGCCCGCGTGGATGAGATCGTGTACTGCGGCGACCACCATCGTGTGCACCTCACGCTTGGCTCGCGCGACGCCATCGTGGTGAAAGTTCCCAATACCCAGCGCCATGCCTTGCCCGGCGCCGGCGACACCATCGACGTGGCGTGGCGTCACGACGATTGCAAGATTCTCGCCGTATGCGCGCCGCGCACGGCACAGACGATCCGTTCTCCCAACCCGCTTTCCCCGTCCCTCATCTTGACCGCACCTGCAGGAGCCAACTGACCATGCGCACTCCCATCAAAACTCATTGCGCCGCCTTCGCGGTCCTCGCGTTTGCGGCCGTCACATCACACGCAGCGGAAACGCTCAGTGTGGTGACTTTCGGTGGCGCCTTCGAAGCAGCCGCGAAGAAGGCGTGGTTCGAGCCGTTCACGCAAGCGACCGGCGTGACCTTCGCCACCGAGTCCTACGACGGCGGCCTGGCCAAGCTCTCGGCCATGGAGCAGGCCAAGAACACGACGTGGGATCTGATCGACCTGGAAACCAACGACGCCATCACGGCCTGCGACGAAGGACTGCTCAGGAAATTCGACAAGAAAACGCTCGGCAAGACCAGCGACTTCATTCCCGGCTCGATCAGCGAATGCGCGGTCGCGAGCATGGTGTGGTCCACCATCTATGCCTATGACACCAGCAAGCTGAAAACGGCGCCGAGCACCGTCAACGACTTCTTCGACCTGCAGAAATTCCCGGGCAAACGGGGGCTGCGCAAGTCGCCCAAGGTCACGATGGAGTGGGCGTTGATCGCCGACGGCGTCGATCCGAAAGACGTGTACAAAGTGCTTGCTACGCCCGCGGGCGTGGACCGCGCCTTCAAGAAGCTCGACACGATCAAGAAAAATATCGTGTGGTGGGAGTCTGGCGCTCAGGCACCGCAACTGCTCGCGGACGGTGCGGTCGTGATGGTGCAGGCATACAACGGCCGCATCGACGACGCGGCCAAGAAGGACAAGAAGCCGTTCAAGGCTGTGTGGGATGCGCAGGTCTACGACTTCGAATGGTGGGGCGTGCCGACAGGGGCAAAGCATGCCGATACGGCAGCGAAGTTCATCGTGTCGGCGTCGCAACCGAAGGCGTCGGCGGATCTGTCGAAGTACATCGCCTATGCGCCGCCGCGCAAAGACGCCGTGGCATTGGTCGACAAGCAGCGTCTGGCCGATATGCCAACCGCGCCGGAGAACTTCAAGCGCGCCGTGCAGATCAACGCGGGCTTCTGGGCCGATAACGCCGACGCGATCAACAAGCGCTTCCAGGTCTGGCTGACGCAATAACGCCACAGCACGAGATGACCGATATGCCCGCATCGATTCACGCCACATCGCCCGGCGCGCCGGCAAGCGCCGAAGGACTCGCCGCTTACCGCAGTGTGCAACGGCGCGCGTCGATGCGGGCGCTGATGCTCGCGTTGCCGTTGATCGTGTTTCTGCTCTCCACGTTCATCGCCCCCATCGCACTGCTGCTGGCCCGGAGCGTGCAGAATCGGGAAATCGCCGACGGCATGCCGCAGTTCGCCCGCGCGCTGGATGCATGGGACGGCAACGGGGTGCCCGGCGAGGCGACGTTCGCCCAACTCGCCGCCGGTCTGAAGCAAGCGAGCGAGAGCGGACAACTCGGCACCATTGCCCGGCGCATGAACTTCGCCCAGCCGGAGTTTCGCGGTCTGCTCATGCGCACGGCTCGCGCCGTCGGCGACGACGCACCGCCCGCCTGGAAGCCCGCGTTGATCGAGATCGACGAACGGTGGGGCTCATCCGAGACGTGGCATTTGCTCAAGCGTGCCGCCACCTCACCCACGCCAGACTATCTGCTCGCCGGCATGGACGCGCAGGTCACGCCGCAGGGCGCCATTGCCTCGCTGCCTGAGAACGCCTCCGTGTATCGCGCAGCGTTCATGCGGACCATTTCCATCAGCGCCACCGTGACACTACTGTGCCTCGTGCTCGGCTACCCGGTCGCGTGGCTGCTGGCGAATCTGCCCGAGAAGCAAAGCAATCGCCTGATGCTGTTCGTGATCGTGCCGTTCTGGACATCGCTGTTGGTTCGCACCACGGCGTGGTACGTGTTGCTGCAACCTGGCGGGGTCATCAACAGCCTGCTGTCGGGTCTGGGCCTCACCACCCACCCTGTGCCGCTGATCTTCAATCGCACGGGGGTGCTGATCGGCATGACGCATGTGCTGCTGCCGTACATGATTCTGGCGATCTACTCGGTGATGAAGAGTGTGCCGTCCGTGTACATGCGCGCGGCGAAATCGCTTGGCGCACATCCGTTCACGGCATTCGTGCGCGTGTACATCCCGCAAACGCTGCCCGGCGTGGGCGCCGGGTGTTTTCTCGTCTTCGTGCTGGCGCTGGGCTACTACATCACGCCATCGCTGCTCGGCGGGGCCGGCGACGAGATGATCAGCCAGCTCATCGCCATGCAAACCAACACGCAACTCAACTGGGGACTCGCGGGTGCGCTCTCGGCGTATCTCGTGATCTTCACGGCGGTCTTCTACTTCATATTCAACCGCATCGTCGGCATCGACCGGCTGCGCTTCGGTTGATTCGTTCGCGTCATAGGAGACACCCCCATGGCGGATAAACGCAATACCGTACTGACGGAGCGCGTGGCGTCGCGCTGGGTGCGCGCACATACGGCGCTCACCCTGTTCTTCCTGATTGCGCCGATCCTCGCGATCGTCCCGCTCTCGTTCAACGCGGGCTCGTACTTCTCTTACCCGCTGAGCGGCTTCTCCCTGCGCTGGTATCAGCAGGCGTTGACCAGCCCCGACTGGCAGCGCGCGCTGCTCAACAGTCTCGGCATCGGTGCGGCATCGACGTTGATTGCAACGTGTCTGGGGACACTTGCAGCGCTCGGCCTGAGCCGTTCGCAGTTCCCGATGCGCTCGATCATCATGCCGATCATCATCTCGCCGATGATCGTGCCCATCGTTGTCGTGGCGGCGGGGTTCTACCTGATTTTCGCGCCGCTCGGACTCGTGAACTCCTACCCGGGCGTGATTCTGGCGCATGCGGCATTGGGCACGCCGTTCGTCGTCATCACTGTCACGGCCTCGCTGCTGTCGTTCGATCAGAGCTTGCTGCGTGCGGCGTCCGGCCTCGGCGCCACGCCCTGGGTCACGTTCCGGCGCGTGACGCTGCCGCTCATTACACCTGCCGTGGCCACGGGCAGCGTGTTCGCCTTCGCCACGTCGTTCGACGAGGTCATCGTGATCCTCTTCATCGGCGGGCCGGATCAGAAGACCGTGCCGCGCCAGATGTGGAGCGGCATTCGCGATTCAATCGATCCGTCGATCCTCGCGGTCGCTACCATGCTGATCGTGTTCGCCGTGCTGCTGTTCGCGAGCATCAACTGGCTGCGAGGACGGGCAACGGCGGCGAGCCAGGCGCTGAACTGATGCGCCGGCGTGTCGTCGTTACCCGATTCGCAGACCTTGTGCGAGGCTTAGCGCACAGTCGACGCGCCCGGCGGCAAACCGTCGGCCGCCGCGTCGCTCCCGGTGCCAAGCACCACACCGCGCCGTTCACGCCCGAAGTAGACCATCACCGAGATCACCACGGCCACCGTGCCGGCCACGAGCGCCATGGCCAACCCGAAATTGCCGTCGTGCGCCTTGGCAATGCTCGCCTGCAGGTTGCCGTTGACCGATGCGAGCAAGTTCCCGAGCTGATAGACGAGTCCCGGGAACGTCGCACGAATCTCGTCGGGCGACAACTCGTTCAGGTGCGCCGGGATCACACCCCACGCGCCCTGCACCGAGATCTGCATCAGGAATGCACCGATCGCGAGCAGCACGGCACCGCTGGAGAACGCCCACAGCGGCAGCACCGGCAGCGCGATGAGCGCGGCGATGATAATGGCCCGGCGACGGCCGATCTTCTCGGAGATTGCGCCAAAGAACAGCCCGCCGATAATCGCGCCAATGTTGTAGGTGATGGCGATCCAGCTCACCGTGTGGGTGTCGAACTTGTGCTGCACTTGCAGAAAGGTCGGATAGAGATCCTGTGTGCCGTGCGAGAAAAAGTTGAACGCCGTCATCAGCACAATGGCGTACAGCGCCAGCTTCCAGTCTCGGGTCAGTACCTGAAGGAAGTTCGCACGCGGCGCAGCGCGCTCCGCCGCCCCGCTCTTCCAGGCAGGCGATTCCGGAACATGCCGCCGGATGTAGAGCACGAGCAGTGCGGGCAGCACTCCGACAAAGAACATACCGCGCCAGCCGATGCTGTCATAGAAAAGCCCGTACACCACCGAGGCCAGCAGGTACCCGCTGGGATAGCCCGCCTGCAAGAGGCCCGAGACGATACCGCGCGCGTGCGTCGGCACGCTCTCCATCGTGAGCGCAGCGCCCACCCCCCACTCGCCGCCCATCGCGATACCGAAGAGCGCGCGCAGGATCAGCAGCACCGTCAGACTTGGCGCGAAGCCCGAGGCAAGTTCGAGCAGCGCGTAGAGCAGCACGCTCGCCATCATGGCCGGCCGCCGCCCGAATTTGTCTCCCAAACGCCCGAAGATAAAGGCCCCCACCGGGCGCATGGCCAGCGTCAGCAACAACGCAAATGCCACGCTGCCCAGTTCGGTATTGAACTCCTTCGCGATGTCCTTGAGTACGAACACCATCAGGAAAAAATCGAACGCGTCTAGCGTCCACCCAAGATAGCTTGCCGTTACCACATGCTTCTGTTCACGTGTCCAGGACATGGCGTCTCCTCCGTCGGTGGCAATGTTGCGCGACGAAATTACTGTACGCCTTAATTCGGGAGACCATGCAAGTCGATGAAAACGGGCCGAAACCCCGCATAAATACTTGAAAGACAGCTTTGCGACGAAGGTTTTACCTGACCAAACACTCCGGATTCCGGTCAGTTTCCGGACGTTGCGCAAATCAGGGGGCATTGCGCCGGATAGCCCGACGGGGCGGCCACCTTCGCGGTATTCAAGACGCCGCCCGTGCGCCGATGCATTACACTGACGGCCGATTTCTCTCGCTCTCATCCTCATGTCCGAACCTACTTCCACCACTGTCATCCTCGGCGCGGGTCAGGCAGGCGGCGAAACCGCCCTCGCGCTGCGTCAACTCGGTTATACGGGCCGCATCGTGCTCGCCGGCAGCGAAACGCATCTGCCCTATCGTCGTCCGCCGTTATCGAAGGCATTTCTGGCCGGTCAGGCCGACGAAGCCAGCTTGCTGATCCGCCCGGCCGATGCCTGGGAGAAGGCCGAGATCGATGTGCGCCTCGGCGTAACGGCCACGGCCATCGATCGCACCACCCGCACCGTGACGTTCGACGACGGCCAAACGCTCGGTTACGACCATCTGGTGCTGGCCCTCGGTGGCCGCGTGCGCCCGCTGCCCATGCCGGGCGGCGATGCGCCAAACGTCTATTACCTGCGCAACATTGCCGATGCCCAGCGTTTGCGCGACGCGCTCACACCGGGCAAGCGTGTCGTGGTGATCGGTGGCGGTTACATCGGACTGGAAGTGGCGGCAAGCGCCGTGAAGGCGGGCACCAGCGTGACGGTGCTAGAAGCGGCGCCGCGCCTTCTGGCGCGTGTCGCGGAAGCCGATCTCGCCGGGTTCTTCGCGACGTTGCACCGCGAGAACGGGGTGGATGTGCAGGTCGGCGTGGGCGTCACGGCGCTGGAACAGGACGCCGCCGGTCAGGTCGTGGCCGTCGTGGCGGGCGACAAGCGTCTGCCGGCCGACGTCGTGGTCGTCGGCATCGGTTTGATTCCGAACACCGAACTCGCACAGGCTGCCGGTCTGGTGGTGGAGAACGGCATCGTCGTGGACGAATTCGCTCGCACGAGCGATCCGGCCATTCTGGCCGTGGGTGATTGCGCGCATCACGAGCATCCGGCGCTGGGCCGCCGTATCCGTCTGGAATCGGTGCCGAGCGCCAGCGAAATGGCCAAGGTGGCCGCGAGCGTGGTGCATGGCGACACGCCGAAGGCCGTGGCGACCGCACCGTGGTTCTGGTCCGATCAGTTCAACGCGAAGCTGCAAATGGTCGGCATGACCGAGGGCCACGACGCGGTGGTCGAACGTCGTCTGCCCGACGCACAAGGCGCAGCCGTCTTCATGCTGTTCTACCTGCGCGATGGCGCCGTGGTCGCTGCGGCGAGTATCAACCGTGCGCAGGAGTTTCTGGCGGCGCGCGAACTCGTGGGCCGCCGTGCTGTGATCGATCCTGCCCGTCTGGCCGACGCCGCCACGCCGCTCAAGACGCTGCTGGCCGAACTTGGCCCCGCGGTCTGACAGCGAACGGACTTATCTCGCGTGACGCCCATCACGCGCCTCACGCGCGTTGGGCACGGTCGCCCGGCGCGCGTCACTGTCTGCCACGCGCCTCACGTTAAAGGCGCATGCGCTGGCAGCAACAATACCGGGCGGCCCGCGTGACGGGCCGTGTCTTCTGCCACGCTGCCTAGCGTGAAGCGTCGGAAGCCTCGGCGGCCATGTGTGCCGAGTACGATGACATTCACGTCGGCGTCCTTCCCGGCGGCGATGATCTGATCGGCAACGCCCTCGCCCACCGGCTGAATCTCGCGCATCTCGATCTCGCCGGGCACCCCGGCCTCATGTAGCCTTTTCGTCGCCCAGCTACGCACCTGCTCTCCTACCGCGCGCACTGCATCGAGCAACGGTTCCGGATCGAAGCCGGCAAGAAACGGTCCCGGCAAATCCAGTACGTGCACCACCCGCAGCAACGCCCCATGCGTGCGCGCCAGCGTCAGCGCATATTCGAACGCGCGACGCGAGGTCTCGCTGTCGTCCAGCGCCACGAGAATGCGCTCGTAATGCCCGCCCGAGCGCAGCGGCAAATGCGGCCGCGCCTCGCCCGCCACCAGCATTACGGGCACCTCTGCGCTGCGCAGAATCTGCTCGGCAATACTGCCCAGCATGGCGCGACGCACACCGCTACGGCCATGCGTGCCGACAATGATGATGTCGGCGCCCCACTCGTAAGCCTCTCGCGTCATCGCCTCGGGAACGGTCTCGCCCGTGGTGCGCAGATCGAGCAGGTGCGCCTGCGCGTCGAACCCCTCCTCACGCAGATACAGCACCGCCCGGGCAAGATCTTCCTCGCCCTCGCGCTGCATGTCGCGGCGCACTTGCTCCAGATCGATGAGCTTGCCGAAAGCCGCCGTCAAAAAGTTGACGGGATCCTCCACCGTATGAATTACGCGGATCGCGTCGCCGTTGCGTGCGAAGGCAGCAGCCTCGCGCAGCGCACGGCGCGAAGATTCGCTACCGTCGGTTGCCAGCAGAATGCGTTTTGTCATGATCGGCCTCGCGTGAGGAGTCCAAGGAACAACAGCGACGCAACGCTTATCGGGCTGCGTCGCCCCAGCGATAGGCATGCGATGCTTCGTCGAGCTTCGCCTTGAGGTCCGGCCCGAGCGTGTAATCGATGGTACCCAGTGTCTCCGTCAGTTGTTCGACGCGGCTCGCCCCGATGATGGCCGAGGTCACGACGGGGTTTGCGAGCACCCAGGCGAGTGACAGACGCGTCAACGACTCACCGGCATCTTTCGCAATGTCCTTGAGCGTTTCGATGGTCTCGAACTCGCGCTCGTGCCAGTAGCGCTGCTGATACATCGCGCCGGCTTTTCCGACCGTTGCCGTGAAGCGGCCTTCGTTCGGCGTAGCGTCGTGCCGGTACTTGCCGGTCAGCAGTCCGCCTGCGAGCGGGTTGTAAGGAATGACGGCCAACCCTTCTTCACTCGCGAGCGGCAACAGTTCGCGTTCGATCTGGCGGAACAGCAGGTTATAGCGCGGCTGCACCGACACGAAACGCGCGACGCGCAGCACGTCGGCACGGCCCAGCGCCCGGGCGAGGCGATACGCGAGGTAGTTCGACACACCGATATAGCGGGCCTTGCCCGATTTGACGATCGTGTCGAGCGCTTCGAGCGTCTCGTCGATCGGCGTATCGGTGTCGTCCGAATGCAGTTGGTAGAGGTCGACGTAGTCGGTACCAAGGCGGCTCAGCGAGGCATCGATGGCGTCCAGCAAGTGCTTGCGCGAGGCGCCCTTGTCCCACGGCGACGGCCCCATCTGCCCGCACGCCTTGGTGGCAACGATGAACTTGTCGCGCCGCCCCTTGAGCCAGCGGCCCACGATCTCTTCGGTGCGCCCGGCGAGCGAGGTATCGGCGCCGAGCGGATAGACGTCGGCGATATCGATGAAGTTGACACCTGCGTCCGACGTGCGGTCGAGAATCGCGTGGCTCGCGGCTTCTTCGGTCTGAAGACCGAACGTCATGGTACCCAGGCACAGGCGAGAAACGGTCAGGCCGGTGCGGCCGAATTTCGTGTATTGCACGGTAACTCCCGGAGTGTTCGAATCAGGCAATAGCAAACGGCGATGCAAGACTGCGCCGCCCGCTTGCGCGGGCGAGACACACAGTATGCGCGATTCCGGAAAAAAACGTGAGCGTGCGTTATTCCAGCGACTTCAGGTCCAGCCAGACGCCGTCTGCGCCACGAATGAGCATCTTGCCGTCGTACTTCATGACGGTGGTTTGTTCGTTTGCAGACACAAAGGCCGTCTGCGGCAGGTCGTTGGCATATTGCGCAAGATCCGGGGTCCCCGCGAACGGATTGTTCGCCACCAGATGCGAGACGAGCGTCATCAAGGCGAGATAGCTCGTGGGCGTGGAAATCGTGATCGGCGAGCCGTGCGCCGCCGTCGCATCGTTGCCGAAACCCACCAGTTTGACCGCGACCGGCACATGCGTGATCTCAGGCAGCGGAATTTCACGCATGCCCGAGATTTGCAGCTTGCTGCCGCGCAACGCAGCTCCGTGCTCCGGCACGAACACTACGACGGCCTTGCGGCCCGACTTCGCAATGGTGTCGATGAACTGGCTGAAGTCGTCGAACATCGCCTTGGCCCGCAGCGGATAGCTTTGCGCACTGGTGAGCTTCGAGCCCTCGAAACGATTGCCGTCATGCAGCGAGATCGTGTTGTAGTAAAGCGCCACGCGCTTGTCAGGCAACGTCGTGCGTTGCTTCCACCACGATTGCAGCACGTCGCCGTCCGAGCGGATCGGGGTTTCGTCGAATGCACGCATGGACACCCGCGTGTGCGTGTTGTCAAACGGCGTAATGCCCTGAACGTTGAAGTTCTGCTGCACTTCCTGCATGAAGTTGTCGAAGTGCCCGTCGTGGTTCATCGCGAGTGTAGGCGTGAAACCAAGATTCTTCAGATCGCTCATCACGTAGCACTGCGGGCCGGCGGGATCGTATAGCGCCTTGTGCGTTGGCTGACCGCAGGCGGCACGCAACACGCGAATGGCGGCCGGGCCGCTGTAACTCGCCGCCGAGTTGAAGTTCTTGAAAACGAAGTCGAAGCGCGAGAGCAGCGGCTGGTTGTTGAGATTGTCGACGTCGAGATCGTCCTGTGCGAGCGAGCAGACGTGCAGAAAGATGATGTCGAAGTCCGGACCCGCCCCGGCCTGCGCCGGCAACGAGACAGCGCGCGTGAGTTCGCGCGTGTAAAAGCTGTTGAGCGCCGCATTCGGGTTCGCTCCCGGCGGCACGTCGCCGTCACCCGTCAGGAACTCGCTTGCCCCCGCGCCTACGGCCGCACCGGCCGCACCAGCCGTTACCGCCGAACTGTCGCCCTGCGCGGCCACCACCGGCGAGACCGATACCAGCGTCCCAACGCGCAACACGCCCGGCACGATCAGGAGGGCCAGCAGCACGAAGGTCGTCACGCGCACCCAGCGATTCACGATCCAGTAGGCAAGCACCATGATCGCGAGCAACAACCAGTCTCTCGCCGACACAAAGCGCCCGAGCAATTCGACGATGTACGAGAAGCGGAATTGCAGCAGTGCAGGCAATTGCTCGATGAAGCGAGCGAACGGCGGCAGGTTGGAGTCGTAGTAAAGCAACGCCGCGCCTGCCGGAATAGCGATCACCTGTCGAGTGATGCGCGCCCAGCGCGGACGCAGCCGGATCGTGAGCAACACCGCGAAAATGAAGTTCGGCAGCACATGAAAGCCGATGATGCCCGCCCACAGCAGCAAAAGCTTCAGGATGAAATAGAGGTTCCAGATGCCCATCGTATGGTTCCTTGGCGCCGGCGTCGTCCGGCTCACGTCCCGCCCGCTTCCGAATGATTGCTTTCCTTCCTTGATGCGTTCCCCACGTTGCTGCGTGTGCCGCCCGCTCCCCTTGCACGCTCTGCCGGCTTACGTCTGACGCACGCCACGCAGGCGATTCTGCCAGCGCGTGACAAGCTTGCTCAACAGATAGTTCGCCAGCACCTGATAGCCGCGCAGCCCCATTGCCAGCATCTCGAAGAGCGCCTTGACCGGCTCGTCGCGAGCGCGCTCGGCGTCCCAGTCGCGCCAGGCATCGGCGCGGCCGAACGTAAATTGCACGAGGTGCTTGTCCTGCTCCGCCGTCAGCGGCAGGAACGAGAGGAACACGTCATGGCCGCGCGCACCGACCACGCTCACCGGAAATCCATATTCGTTCGCGCCGCGCGCCAGGGCGACTTGTGCTTCGCTGCCCACGCTCAGATCGATCGGCACCGGCAGTTGCAGCGCCAGACCGCCGCCCGAGAAGTCGCGTGTGTGGCACGCCAGGGCGCGTCCGTCCGGCAGATAGAGCGTGGCCGGCATGCGCATCGACACCCGGTGCGTGCGGCGTACCTGCTTCACCTCGGTCGCCACTGCCACCGCAGCGCCCAGTACCGCCAGATTGAACGACACCCATGCCAGGTTGAAGACCAACGCTCCGGTCTCGTGCGCCGGTCCGTAGAAGTAGCGCACGATGCCCGCGAGAAAGCCCAGCACATTGAAGCCCAGCAGCACCAGATAGGGTTTGGAGATAGTCCAGTCGAAGAAGCTCTGTTCGATCAGACCGCCCTTGGCCGTCACGTTGAACTTGCCATAGCGCGGGTTGATGAACGCTACGGTTGTCGGCAGCGCCACGTACCACGCCAGCACTGCCTCGTAGACATCGGACCAGAACGAATGACGATACTTGCCCTGAATGCGCGAGTTGGCAATGTTCGCATGGGCAATGTGCGGCAATACGTAGGCACAGATGCTGAGCGCAGCCGCCTGCACAATGTGCAGACCGAAGAACAAGTAACAGATCGGCGCCATCAGGAAGACGATGCGCGGAATACCGTAGAAGAAGTGCAGCATGGCGCTCGCGTAACAAATGCGCTGACCGATCTTCAGACCGCGCCCCACGAACGGGTTATCGACGCGGAAAATCTGAGCCATACCGCGTGCCCAGCGAATGCGTTGCCCCACGTGTCCGGAAAGCGACTCGGTCGCCAGACCGGCGGCCTGTACGACCTTGAGGTACACCGTATTCCAGCCGCGGCGGTGCATCTTGAGCGCGGTGTGGGCATCTTCCGTCACGGTTTCGATGGCCACGCCACCGACGTCATCGAGCGCGGAACGGCGCAACACTGCGCACGAGCCGCAGAAGAACGAGGCATTCCAGAAGTCGTTACCGTCTTGCACGATGCCGTAAAACAGACGCCCTTCATTCGGCACTGCACCGCGTGTCGCGAGGTTGCGCTCGAATGGATCGTCGGAAAAGAAGTGGTGCGGCGTCTGTACGAGTGAGCAGCGTGCGTCCTTTAGGAACGCGCCCATCGTCGTTTGCAGGAACGAGCGCACGGGAATGTGATCGCAGTCGAAGATAGCGATGAACTCGCCCTGCGTCTTACCGAGTGCGTGGTTGATATTGCCCGCCTTGGCATGCCGGTTATCGGGGCGAGTCACATAGTGCACCCCCGCCTGCACGGCAAATTCGCGCATTTCCTCGCGCCGGCCATCGTCGAGCAAGTAAATGTTGAGCTTCTCGGGCGGCCAGTCGATCCCGCAGGCGGCATAGACGGTCGGGCGTACGACATCGAGCCCCTCGTTGTACGTTGGAATATAGATATCGACGCTCGGCCACTCCCGCGTGTCGGGCGGCAGCGGCGTAATGCGACGGTGCAACGGCCAGACCGTCTGAACGTAGCCGAACAGCAGGATCAACCAGGTGTACACCTCGGCAGCGACAAGGGTGTAACCGGCCACGGCTTCGGCCGTAGTATCGAATGCCAGCGACTGGGTGAGGCGCCACCACACGTAACGGATCGTCGAAATCAGCGACAGGCCGATCAACACGAGTACGGAATACTGGCTGTCGAGACGACGGAACACCAGCGCGAGGGTGAGCGTGCAAATCGAGAAGAGTAGTTGCTCGAAAGGCTCGAACGGCGTGGTCACAATCCAGAACACGCCGGCCAGGCCGAGCACAGCGACAACGGCGGACGTCACACGCCACCGCATCACCCGTTCGAGCTGCTTGTCGAAGCGGTGCGCGAGCTGAGCAGGCGTATCGGGCGGAATGCCGAAGAGGCTCTGCACCAGCCACAGCCGCAAGCGTTCGTTGCAGTGCCGGAACGCGAGCCACGCCGTGTAGGGCGGAAACGCGGGACGACGGTCGGCCCGGCGCCAGAACAGCGCGCCCAGGACCTGCCCGAAGCTTGCATCGGCCGGCACATCGATACGACGCGTGACACGCTCGTTGAGCCATGCGAACGCACGGCCCGGATAATCGGGCCGGCCCCGCCGCGCCGGCTGGAACAGCAGGCGTAACCACCAGTCTCGCCACTGGTCGATCTGGCGCACGTCGAGCCGCATCGCCAGATGCGCCACCCCATGATCGCCCGCTCGCGAGATCCACAGCCGGTGACGGGGCGAGCGCACTGTCGCGGCCAGCATCCACTGAACGAGACTCGGCGGGCGTCCGTCCGGTCGTCGGGGCATCTCGAGACGCACCACCAGCGTTTCGCGCCCGAGCCGATAAAGAGAGCGTAGCGCGTCGCTGATCATGTGTCGCCCCTCCCCGCGCCATCCATAGCGTCGCCGGGGGTTGTCGCGCGCAGTAGCCACGCCGTCAGATGGACGAAATCGAGTGCCGCCTGTGAACCGGGGCCGGCAACAGACAACGTCTGTCCGCTTGCCGCCGCCGTACCGACAGCGTCGTCGCGATGAATACGCAGCGGCACGACGGCCTCGCCCCCTCGCGCTTGCATCAGGTGCAAAATATCGTTGTTGAGCGCGGAACTGGCCGCGGCCAGATTCGGCACCATCTGGAGCCCGCGGCCAGCGCCGGCCGCGATCAGATCAGGCTGCGTGACGTAGCCAGTGGACGTCACGGGCAGCACACCCAATACCAGGTCGGCTGCCGCGATCGCCGCTTGCGCCAGCACATCGGGCAAGCGTTGCGTGTCGATGAGTACCCGTGTGCCCGCCGCCAGCCCGAGCGCGTTGAGCTGACGTCGCAAGCCTCCGATGTCTTGCCGCAGCCACTGGCCAAGCGAGGCCAACGTTACCGCGTCGGTACGGCCGGCGGGCAGCAGCGGCACGCCTGCGGGGGTGTCGCACAACACACTGCGCCAATTGTCCGGCGCGACCCCTGGCGTCAGCACACCTTTGCCGCACGTATCTCTCAGCCCGAGCAGTGCGCCGATGCTGTTCTGCGCGTCGAGTTCCAGCACCGCGACCGGATGCGAGGCATGTGCCAATTGCGTAGCCAGATGCGCAGTGACAGTGCTGCGGCCGGCTCCTCCTGCGCTGGAGACAACGGCGATGAGCGTCAGCATGTGACCTCCCCGGCCGCATCGTCGAATGTGGCGGTAACCGCAAAGGTGTGAGCGAAATCGACACGAGCGCTCATGGGTCAGTAACTCCAGATCGGTTTTACCGGCGAAGGCGGCATCGGCACATCACCGCGCCGGGCGTCGAAGTGATAACGCAAGTAGACAAGGAAGCGATTCGGCGCGTAGTAGTCGGAGCGCTCGAACTGCACCTGACCGCCGATGACCCAATGACGATCGACCCAGTACTCAGCACGTCCGAGTATCGAGAAACCGACACCGAAGCCGCCGCCGGAACCGTACGTCAGATTGCCGCTGGCCGCTTGCAGTGCACCATCCGTCGGGAAATACGGCATGGACTTTTCCTGACTCTGAGAGAACGACACCGAGCCGCGCAAGTAATACGACCAGCGCTGCATGCGTCCGTACCACTCCAGTGGCAGTGTCAGCGAAACATAAGTTTGCGGGCTGTAGTACCCGCCGTGTCCGTAAGTGTAGAAGCGCTCGTTCTGCGCAAAGCTGTCGAAGAACAGCGTGAGCCCTGTATTCAGTCTCATGTCGCGCTTGTAGATCAGCGGCAGATCCACCCCCGCGCGCGCCGACACCTCGGAGTTGTTCAGCACATTCTCGCCCGTGAGCCGCGCCACGCTCGCTTCGGCAAATATGCCCCACTTGGCGAAATCGCGCGACGCATGAAACGTAATCGCATCGCGCCGCACGCCGCCCCATTTACCGTCACCGAATATCTCGGGCAACGGCAGATAAGCGCCGGCGTATGACACCATGCTGCCGGTCATCGGCCTGCGAGAGGCGTCAACCCAGTAGTTGTAGCGTCCGAGATTGCCGAACAGTCGAACCCCACCGGTCACGTAAGAAATGGGAAAACCGATGGGCGTATGGCCGATGTCGGCGCGAATCCAGTCGTTTTCGTACCCAAGCATGAGCGCCTGGCCGTGCGCCTTTTGACGCTTCGTGCCGTAGTCGCCCTGCACGCCGGGATTCGCCGCCCGGAACGCCGGTACGTTGAGGAACGGTAGCGTGCCGAACTCCGACGTGCCATTCAACGGCAAGTCGCCGGAATCTGCGCTGACGTAATCCGTCTGGGCGAATACGTGACCGTCGTAACCGAGGGCATATTGGCCGTACACAGGCACCGCGCGCGCGTTGAACATCGAGATGCCGCCATCGCCCTTCTTCTGATCGATTTCGTAGCCCGCCGCAACGTAGCTATTGCGACGCGATTCCAGCGAGTCGATCGCCGATTCGGCGGACGTCATGCCGTCGTAGCCCGGCAGCGCGCCCTGCACGATCTCTTCCTTGCGCGCCTGGTCGTACCATTCCTTCGCCTCGTTGTAATGGCGCTGGGACTGCGCGATACGGCCGCGCTGCACGGTCACGGCGGACGTCTCGGGGAACTGGGCACGCAGCTTGTCATTCAGGGCGATGGCCTCGTCGAAGCGCTCCATCGAGGTGAGCCGCCGCACGACCGCGAGCTGGGTCCACACGTCGTCCGGCGGGGCCTCGGCCAGTGCGCGATCCAGCTCGCGGTTGGCGGCCTCGTCGTCCTGCATCTCGTACAGCACGCGCACGAGCGACAAGCGTGCGTCCTGATCGTTCGGGTCCTGCCGGATTTGCGCTTCGGCGATCTTGCGCGCGTCGTCATAGCGGCGTTCGTCAAAATAAATGTCGCCCAACGTCGACATCGCGCGCTTGTCGGGCGGTTGACGCGAAAGCAGTGGATCGAGCTTCTCGCGCGCGGTCGTGAAGTCGCCCAGCGCCCGCGCCCGATCGGCCTGACGCAGCGCCAGCCGGTCTTGCAAATCCTGCCATTCGTCGCGCTGATCCGCCCCGAGCGTGGCCGGATCGATGCCCGCGAGGAACGTGCCGAGTTCAGCGTCGCGCTCCGCCGTATTGAGCAATTCCGCGTAGCGCAGTTGCGCGTCAGGCTGCGGTTTGTCCGCGTGAGCGGCAAGCCAGTCGCGCATCAGGGCGAGGCCCTGCACCGGCTGCCCCGCCGACACACGCGCACGCGCCACTTCGCCGATCAGTTCCGGATCGTCGCCCGCCATCGCCAGCGCCTCGCGGTAGTGCTGCTCGCTTTGCGCGTCGTCCCCGATAGCGTGCGCTTCGCGCGCCTGACGAGCCACGTCTCGAATCGCGAGCGTCGTTCGCATACGCTGGATCGACGGCGTGACGTTGGCCGCCGGAATCTGGGCGAGCGACGCCCGTGCGCCAACCTCGTCGTCGATCACGTTCAGGTAGATGGCCTGCGCGTAGAGCATCTGCGCACGGTCGTCGGGCTCGAGGGGCTGCCGCATGCCTTCGGCCATCACGTCACGACCAATTTGCGGCAGGCGCAGCTTCCGATAGAGACTCGCGAGCGAATAGCGTGTCCATGCGTTGCCCGGATCGAGTGCGACGGCCCGTTCCAGCGCTGCGAGCGCCGGGCCGTTGTGACCTTCGGCAATCTCGCGCTCCGCGTCGTCGGACAAAGCCGCGGCCTCTGCCTTGTCGAAGCGGGCCTTGTCCTGCGGGAAGCGACGGCGCAGGTCGCCGAGCAAGCTCGCGAGTTCCGTGCGACGCTGCTCACGCGAATACAAGGTGATCATGCCCCGCAGGGCCGTGTCGTTGTCCGGTTCGATCTTGAGCGCCTGTTGGAAGAGGCGCTCCGCATCGTCGTTGCGCTTGGCGTCCAGCGCGATATCGCCCAATAGCGCCAGTCCATCGGGGTTGCGCGGATCGATCGCAAGCGCGCTTCGCACCCGCCGGTCGGCCTCATCGAGGCGCCCCGCATCGCGCGCAGCACGCGCCTCCGACATTGCGCCCCAGAATTGCGATGTCCGCAGCAGTGAACGCCATTTGCCGGCGTTGTCCGGGTCCTTGCGTAACGCCTGCGCGAACAGTGCCTGCGCGCCCTCATGATCGCCCTGCCGCATTTTCACCAGCCCCAGCGAGCCCAGCAGCTCGCCGTCGTTGGGACGCTTGGCGCGTGCCGCGTCGAGGGACTTCTCGGCGTCGCCGAGCCGCCCCTGATCGAGCGCCCGGATGCCAGCCTGCCGTGCCTTGTACGCCGGATCGTTGAGCATGCGCGCACGGGCGGCCTGTTGTGCGTTCAGCTTGTCATAGGCCGCGCGAATATCGGCGTCGTTCGGCGCCAGCGCGAGATAGCGTTGATACAGCGGCAGCCACGCGAGATTGCCGTCCGCCTTGGACAGCCCTTTCTGCCACAGGGGCAGCAAGGCGTTCATGTCGGCGTTAGGCCGTGCCGCGAGTTCCGCCACCATGCGCGTACCCGCGAGCCGGCTCGACGGCCGGTCGATCATCAACTCTGCCAACGCCTGCGACGCCCGCGTGTCCTCCGGCGACACCTTCGCCAGATTCGCCAGTCCCTGCTGTGCCGCCGGCCAGCCGTTGGTGGCGTTCGCCTGCGCGCGGTAGTACTCCACGCCAAGATTGCCGGTGGGAGGGCCGTCGGGAAAGAGTGCCTTGTATTCGGTGAACGCGGCGTCGGCCTGTCCGCTGCGCTGAAGCAGACGGGCGCGCGCAATGCGGGATTTGTCGACGGTGTTGATGCGGATCACATCGGCCAGCGCTTTCGTCGCCGGGGCGTTCGGATAGCGGGCACGCAGCGTCTGCAATGCCTTGTTCGCCTGCTGCGGATGGTTCTCCTCGATCTCGATCTGTCCGAGCAGCGAGAGGGCATCCGGTTGATCCGGTTGCACCAGCAGCGCCTTCTCCAACGCGGAACGCGCCAGATCATTGCGATAGCGCGCATGCCAGAGCGTCGCGCTCGCGAGCAGATTGCTGACGTCGCGATTCGGTGCCACAGCATTGACCCTGGCGTTTGCGCCGCCTGCATTCCCAGCGTCAGGGGCGTTGGGCGGAGGCGCCGCGCGCACAGGTGCGCCACCTGCGGCCATCAGCAGGCACGTCGCGCAGGCGGAACGGATCAGCGTGTCGCGCAAGCCGCCTCCCATGACACATGCAACGCGCCGTCGGCGGCGAAACGGAAGTGTCCCTCCTGCCAGCCCAGACCGAACAGCGAAAGTACCGAGCTGTAATAGCCCGGCGCCGATTGCGCATCGAGCGAGCGGGCGCGGACCACCTGTCTCTGCGCGAGCGCCGTATCGCCAACCGCCTGAAGCAGCGGGACCAGCGCCGCCGAGAACCCCGCCCCCCCGTCCTGATTGGCGGTACCGTCACGGGTATTGACCCGCTCGGGCGGGGCACCGTGGGCTGCCACATATTTCAACATGCCGTCGAAGGTGTGCCGAAGCGCGTGAAAATCCTCGCCTTCGGGTGCGAGCATGCCGGCCCAGAGGTAGACGCGAATCGCGTTGTAACTACCTTCGCCCTGCGTGTCGGGATCGATCTCGAAGCCACGGCCTGCCCGGTACATCGTCCATTCGGGGGCGAATCCCAGCGGCGGCGCGCTCAGCGTGATCTGCTTGAGCGACGACGCAATGAGTTGTCCCCAGCCGCTCTCAGGGAAGCGCCCCGCCAGACGCCGCACCACCTGCATCGGCACATAGCTGGGATTAAGCCGCCACAAATCCTTGGCCGGATGAAAACCCACGGGCGCCGGAAGCAACGTGCGGCCAAGGCCGGGGACGAAATCGGTCTCCTCCGATGCGATACGCCGGGCCACGAGCGCGCCGAGCGCGGTGTAGCGTCGCACATTCCAGAGGCGTCCCGCTTCGCCCAGCGCGTAGGCGATCCACATATCGGCGTCGCTCGCCGGGTTGCTGTCGAGCACGGCCCACTGTGCGTCGTCCTTTTTCCCCCAGAGCCACGCCGGGAGATGGGCAGTGAGATCGCCCTGCGCCAGATTGTTGATCGTCCAGTCGAGCACCTTGTCGAACGTGGCCCGGTCGTTGGCAATCAGCGCGAAGGTCAACGCGTAAGCCTGACCTTCCGACACCGTGCGCTGATCGCTCATGCTGTGATCGATCACACGCCCGTCGTGACTCAGGAACGCCGCTTTGAAGCGTGTCCAGTCGGGCCAGTCGACGGGCGCGCACCCGCGGTCGCCCGTGGCAGGCGCGGAGGCTGCGGAGGCTGCTGATACGGCCTTCGCCGGCGACGTCAGGCTCGCAACTACCGGCGCCGCGCTGCACGCAGCGAGCGCGCGCAACACGGCACGACGGCGCCGGCCGTAAACATCGGCGCGCTTCACTTACTTCTCCAGACGACGCGACGCGCGGCGCTGCAACCAGCCGAAGCACTTGAGCGCAATCGCGAAGGCCGCGAGCAACGCGACCAGCCCGACCAGAACCGGGTGGCTCGAGAGGTGATAGCGAATGCGGGTCCACCAGCTCACGTCGCCGACGAAATACGTCTGGCCAAGCCGGTACGACTCGACACGCTCGCCGTTGACCACCGCAAGATCGCCGTGAATGGCATCGCGCCGAGTGTTGTCGTCGATGGCATCGACCACACTGAGCAACATATCGTCGCTCGACGCATTGATCGCGACCACCGAGCGCGACCGGCTTACCGGCGACTCGAAGCCGACCAGCGCTGCGAGCGGGCCTTGCGAGAGCGCGTCCATTCGCGCAGGGCCGACACGGCTTGCCGCGAACGCCGAGCCCGTGGCGCCGTCCCCCCGATAGCCTTGCGGCTGGGTGTTCAGCACACGACGTGTCTTGTCGATGATCAGCGGCAGATTCTTGCCCCACCGCATCAGCAGGTCGGCGGCGTCCTTGCCTCCCACGACCAGCAAGTCGCGATCCTTGAAGCGGTCCGTTTGCGTCGTGTCGAGCACGGCGAAGCGGTCTGCATAGGTACCGGTCGAGCGACCGAACTGTCCGAGGGCCGAGAACACCGTTTCGAGTTCCGCCGTGTCGGGCGTCTTCGACATGACAATGGCCGTCTGCGCCAGATCGGCGTACTTCGTGAACGGGAAGCCGCTGCCGACGAAGAAACTCAGATTCGGCATCTCCGCGTAGTGCGGCAGACCGCTGAAATCGATGGTCGAGTCCGCGTCGATGGCCGAACGTGCGGCGTTCGTGATCGTCTGGCTGCACATGCCGTCCTTGTGCGGCTCCATGGCGAACTGGAACGACAGAGCATTGCGCGATGCCACCTGGAAGGCAGGAATACGCACTTCCCTGCGGTCGGCCATGGTGCCGTCGGAGAGCAGTTCCACGAGCATGTGGCTCTTGTCTGCGCTCGCCCCCGCCGCGCGCAGACGATAGGCACGCACGAACTGATCGTTGATCGCCACGCTCATTGACGAATCGTCGGGCTTGACCGGCGGCGTATAGCGGTACTTCAGGTCCATCGGCACGCCAGTGTTTTGCCACGTCAGCAAATCGGCCGGCAAATTGAGCTGAATGCGGATCGGCCACGGCATATAGCCGTTTGCCTGAAGATCGCCCGGATTGTCGACCAGTTCCCCGAACTTGACCGGGCGGTCGGTGCGCACCCAGCGCGGCGCGTCGTAGGCCGGGCGCGGGGGCAGCGGCTCAAGCGCATCGATGCGCGTGGTGTCTCCCGAGAGCGCGGCGCGACCCGAGACAAGCGCGAGTGCGGCCGTCTCCAGATCCTTGGTGTCGCGTCCCTGAACGACCAGCAACTTGAGCGACGGATCGTTCGGGTTCGACATCATGCGCAGCGTGGGCGCGTCGACCTTGCCGAGGTTGAGCGAAGACGGCAGCGTGTCGTTCGTGGCAAACACGACGGCGTGCTTCGAGGGCAACGTATTTACGCTGACGGGAAAGCGCGTACGGCGATAGTCACCCATCGCACCGGCCCACGTTGCCACCACCCCGGCCGCATGCACCATCGCCAGCGACGGCGGCGCGCCGAAGACAAACGGCACCGACTGATCACGGTTGTCGTGACGATCGAAGAAAGGGGCCGGCAGCGTAGCCAAATCGTTACGCAGCGTGAGCGGCTGTGTGCTTGTGACGATCTCGCTTTGCGGGCTGATGTCGGCCCATAGGCTGGAGTGCATCGGGTCCTCGCATTCCATCGTGTAATGGCCGATGAGCACAAGGCGAATACGGTTGAAACCCGAGAGCATGCGCGGGTCGAACGCGATCTCGCGGATCAGGTTCTTGCCGCCGTCCTGCTTGTTAAACGGCAACGTGGCGATCAGCTCTTCGTTCAGATATATCTTGAGTTGCGAGAGATCGGGAATCAGTGCGGGAGAATAGGTGTAGCGCAGCCGCAGCAACGCCGAGGCGACGGTCTGATCGAGTCGGATTCCGAAATTGACATCGCCTGCCCCTTCCGTGCCGCGAAGACGCAGACCGTTCGTCTGCCCCAGTTGGGCGAAGGTGACCGTGCGCTGACTCGTGCCGGGCGCAGCCAGCGTGGGCGCAACGGAATTGCCGCCCCCCTCTGGCGAGGCAGCGGCGCCTGACGCAGCGTCCGTTACGGCGGCGGTGCCTGTCGGCACCGGGGCTTTGCCGGTCCTGCCTCCCGCTGGCGCCGCTCCCGCAAGCATGACTCCACCGGGGGCCATCGCCGCGATCACCAGCAGGCAAATGGTTGAGACCTTCGCGTAACGCGACCAAGACGCTCGAAGCTGCATGTGCGATGCCTCATCTGTTCTTGTGCTGCATTATCGCCATCTCTGCACGCGCTCGCCCGATCGACCCGACGTCTCACCACGTCGTTGTCAGGCAATCCTAAGATTGCCCGGGTCCGGCGGGACAGCTCAGCCCGTGCGTCTCGAAATGGCACGTTGCGCCATGCTAGCCTGCCTGAGTACAAGTAATCAAGCAGGCGTACGCCTCCAAACGTCGCAAGACAGGTACATCGGGCGGCCGGTCAGCAGGGCAATTGCGGTGGGTACGACGCAACGTATAGAATGCCCGGCATGAGCCCGAACGAACCCTCGTCTCCCATTGCCGTGGCGAACATCGTGCCTGAGCCGGAAGCGGCCGACGCGATGATCGAGCATCGGTATCCCTCGGACATCGACCGTTTGCGAGAAGCCATCGGCACCGATGTGCTGCCGTTTTATCGTGACGAACAGGCCATCGTTGCCAGCCGGCAGGCGAGCCAGCGCTGGCCGCATCTTGTCGCGGTCGCCGACTCACGTAGCGCAACGCCAGCGTTATCGCCCGCGTTGCGCCAGAGCTGACACCGCATGCGAGATACGTCCATCATTGCTGCATTCGATTTCGACGGGACGATTTCCACCACCGACAGTCTGCGCGTATTCGTACGCCGCACGGTCGGCACACCCCGCTTCCTGACCGGCGCCATGCTCGCGTCGCCGTGGCTCCTCGGTGCCGCACTGCGTCTTGTCGACCGGGGGACTGCCAAAGCGGCGTTTCTGCGAGCGACGATCGGCGGTCGCACACAGGGCCAACTCGAAGACGATGCCCAACGGTTCGTTGCCGGCCCCCTGCAACATCTTCTGCGCCCGGAAATGCTTGCGCGCCTGCGGCAACACCGGGCGCTGGGACACCGCGTCGTGCTCGTCAGTGCGTCGCCGGGTCTGTATCTCCGTCCCTGGGCCAACGCCGTCGGGGTGTTCGATGCCGTGCTGAGCACCGAACTCGCGTTCGACCCACAGGGCCGTTTCGCTGGGCAATTTGCACAACCGAATTGCTGGGGTCCCGAAAAAGTGCGACGTCTCGAAGCGTGGTGGACCCACGCCCCGCCACGCATACTTTTCGCCTACGGCGATAGCCGGGGTGACAAAGAAATGGCGGCGCGCGCCGATCACGCCTGGATTCGTGGTCAG
Organism: Pandoraea apista; assembly: GCF_001465595.2. Taxonomy (NCBI): domain Bacteria; kingdom Pseudomonadati; phylum Pseudomonadota; class Betaproteobacteria; order Burkholderiales; family Burkholderiaceae; genus Pandoraea; species Pandoraea apista. The sequence goes on from NZ_CP013481.2 coordinate 3,093,956, forward strand.
GGCACGCTCATGCCATTGATTGATACGGACACGCCCGAGCGCGCGTCCTGACGACCACCGGCATCCCTTCCCCATGCCCATGACGCCAGAACCCGGTCGCCGCGTCGCGTGGATGTCACGGCTGGCGCGGCTGGAACCCGTGGCGTTCTCCCGCTGGGACGCCGTGCATGCCGGCCTCTCCGTTGCCGTGCCCACCGCCATCGGTGCTGCCATCGGCCACGGCGCCGACGCGTCACTCTTCGCGCTCGGCGCCCTGCCCGTCATTACCGGCGACCGAACCGGCCCTTATCGTGCGCGAGCACGCTCCATACTGCTCACCGTTGCCACCGGTGTCGTCGGCTTCTTCGCGGGCATGCTTATCCACGACGTTGGCGTCTCCAGCCCGTGGCTTGGGCATGTGCTGCTGCAAGTGGCCATATTGCTGTTCAGTTTCATCGGAACCTTCGGCAACGTGGCCTCTGCGGCGACATTGCAGGGTGCCGTCTACCTCATTGTCGGCTGGGGCCTCGCCCTGCCGCCGCCCGAATGGCGGGCGCCGCTGCTACTTGCCGCGGGAGGTATCTTCAGCGTACTGCTCATGGCGGTTCACTGGTTACGGCACCCCGGCGCAGCCGAGCGAGACGCCGTCGCGGCCATCTACCAGCAATTGGCCAACGTGCTCGACGCGAGCGGCACGCCCAGGGTCAGACTCGCGCGCCGCTCGCTGGAAAATGCCATTGCCGCGGCCTACGACACTTTGCTGACCGCACGCGCGAGCACCGCCAGCGGCTGGGACGTTCTCGAACGCCGGGCCGCACAGATTCTGGCTGCCGAGCCCATCACATCCGCAGTCATCGGCCTGGCCCAGGGCGGCCAGCCCTTGCCTGCGCCGCTTGGCCGCGCCTTGTACGGTGTCGCGCGCAGCATTGCGCGGGATCGCACTGTCGACATCGAGGCGGCCATCGCGGTGGCAAAGGGTAATCAGGCGCCCACGCTGGCGTCGGCGTTGCATCGTGCCGAGCCGATGCTCACGGGGACCGTGCATGCCGCCGAGGCGCCGTTGATTGCATTGGCCCGGCATCAGGCACGAGCCACGGCGCATCCGCGATGGATGCCCAAGTGGCCCTGGCCGGACGTGTGGCGTTATCTCGTGCGCATTGGCCTGTGCGTGCTCGTCGCGCAGGTCTTTATTGCGATCACCGCGTTGCCGCGTTCGTATTGGGTACCGCTCATCGTCGTGGTGATATTCAAGCCAAATTACGGTTCGGTATTTGCGCGGGCATTGCAGAGTGGCGTAGGCAGTATCGTCGGCGTGGCCGTTTCTGCAGCGGTGGTCGCGGTCGACCGCAACGGTCTCGTCAGTCTGGCCGTACTCGTTCCGCTTGCGGCGTGTTTGCCGTGGGCTTTGCGGCGCAATTACGGATTATTCAGTGCGTTGTTATTGCCGATCCTGATGTTGGTCATGGGGGCGTTGCAGCCTGGCAGTCAGGACATAGCGATAGCGCGTTTCATCGACGCCGTGGCTGCGTGCGCGATCGTGTTGCTCGTGGGGTACTTGCCGTGGGCCAAGTGGGAGCGGCGTCAATTGGACGAGCGTGTTGCCAATGCGCTCGACGCGCTGGGCCGGTATGCGGCGTTGGCGGACACGCATGACACCGATGCGGCGTTTGCGGCGAGGCGTGTGGCGTACAAGGCGCTGGACGACACGCGTGTTGCGTTGCAGCGAGCCTTGTCGGAGCCGCCGTTGGTGAGTCGCCGGGCGGCGCGCTGGTGGCCGGCGTTGGTGGGATTGGAGCGGGTTGCGAATGCGATCACGGACACGATTCCGCGGGGGGAAGATCACGATGCGCCGGTGCATCCGGGAGCGGCGATCCTTACGCACATGGCGGCGGCATTGAGACATGGCGGCCCGGCCCCGGAAATGCCGCAAGGATCTGCCCCGGGCATCGATCCGGCATTGGAAGGGGCGTTGAGAGAGGTAATTGGCGTGTTATTCGGCCCGCCAGACGACCGTACCGGGGAAGTAAAAACGGCGTCATCAAAAAACAAGACAGAGACAACTTCGGAGTGAGCGGGGGTGACGCGGGCATAGCGCGGGCATAGCGCGGACATAACGCAGGCATAATGCAGGCTTCCGGCGCATCCAGAAGGAAGCGAAGAAGACGGATCGGTGGCCTCTTTCTGCAGCGAGTTGGGTTTATGTTTGAGAGGCGGAAAGGGGCCACCGGTCCGTCTGGGATAGGTATCCCGAGAAAGGCTTTGCGCGCCGCCACGTTTTTAGAAGACATCGCATGAACATTACCCCGACGCTCGAATGGACCGAAGACGGTCGCCCCGTCACAGCCCGTTGGCGTTCAGAGGCTGGCGTAGCTGCGCCGCGCCGAGTAGAAGTCGTTGACGACACGATCACGGCGGATGACGCATATCACCTGGCGTGCGGAGGCACTGCGATGTTATATCGCGGCGACTATCAGAATGCGCGTCAGTTGATGCAGGCGATGGCGCGACGAGTCGATCGGGTGCCGCATCGTCCGCGGCGCAAGCCGGCGGCGAAGGATGGTGCGGTGAGCGTGAGTGCGGCGGAGTCGTTCCACAAGCATCGCATGGCGCAGGCGCAGCGGGCGCGGATTCTGGGCATGGTATTGATTCCGTTGGAGGGCGACTATGGCATTCCGTTGCGTCGTGCGCCGGACATTCGCGAGGCTTGCGCGGAGGTTTGGGGCGCACCTGACGGGGTATCGTCGGTGGCCTCGTTGCGAGAGATTCTGGGGTTGATCGGTGCGCACGAGTGGCGCAAGAAGGGGGTGACGATCCCGGCGTTGGGGGGTTCGATTCACCCGTGGTACGGTGTATTTTCGCCGGTTCGCGGGGAGTATTTGCAGTTGATCGATCAGGCGCCGCTGCCCGCCACGTCGTTGGCGTTCGATATCGGGACCGGCACGGGCGTCATTGCGGCATTGCTGGCGCGCCGTGGGGTGCAGCAGGTTGTGGGGACGGATCGCGATCCTCGTGCGCTGGCTTGTGCGAGGGAGAATATCTCGCGGCTTGGCTATGAGCGTTTGGTGAAGATCGTCGATGCCGATCTGTTCCCTGAGGGTAAGGCACCGTTGGTTGTGTGCAATCCGCCGTGGTTGCCTGCCAAGGCGAATGCGCCTATCGAGCACGCCATCTACGATCCGGAAAGCCAGATGCTCAAGGGCTTCCTGAACGGTTTGGCGGCGCACCTGAGTCCGGGTGGCGAGGGCTGGCTGGTGTTGTCGGATCTGGCGGAGCATCTGGGGTTGCGCACACGCGAGACGTTGCTGTCGTGGATTCATGGCGCGGGCCTCGTGGTGCTGGCTCGTCACGATGTGCGTCCGCATCATCCGAAAGCGGGCGATGCCACCGACCCGCTGCATGCGGCACGACGCGCCGAAGTGACGTCGCTGTGGCGTCTGGGCGTTCGGCCAGCTTGATTTGATCCCGTTTGATCCCGTTGGATCGCTTGATGCCGTCGGATTCGGTAGGCTCGTGCCGCCGGCTCCGGCGCAGACAAGCCCCACACCCAGCGGTTGCACGGCCGATCGGGAACTCTCTCAGCGCAGGGCCCGAAGATAGGCTGCAGCGCCATCTCCCGCCACACACGCGCTGGCAAAGCAGGCCGTCAGCAAATACCCGCCGGTCGGCGCTTCCCAATCCAGCATTTCTCCCGCACAGAACACGCCGGGCAACGCCTTCACCATCAATGCCGGGTCCAGCGCTTCGAGCGCAACACCGCCAGCGCTGCTGATGACCTCGGCAATCGGCCGGGTGCGTAACAGCGTCAACGGTAAGCGCTTCATCCCGGCGGCAAGGGCTGCCGGATCGTTGAACGCCTCGCGCGGCAGGCACTCGCGCAACAGTGCCGCCTTCACCCCCGCAATGCCCAGACGGCTTTGCAGATGACTCGCCATCGAGCGCGATCCACGCGGACGCGCCACCTCCTCTGCCACACGCTCGGCACGCCAGTCCGGCAGCAGATCCAGATACACCTGCGTGCTGCCGTTGGCGCGGATGGCATCGCGAATCGGCGCACACAGCGCATACACCAGACTGCCCTCGATGCCGTGCGTCGAGATGACGAACTCGCCTTGCCGTGTCGTGCCGTCAGGCAACGACATCGACACTGACTTCACCGGCTGCCCGGCGAAACGCTCGCGCAAATGCGGCGTCCAGTCCGCCTCGAAACCCGCATTGGCGGGCAACAGCGGCGCGACATTCACGCCATGATCCTGCAACCAGGGAACCCAGGCGGCGTCCGATCCCAACTGCGGCCAGCTCGCGCCGCCCAACGTCAGCACCACCGCTTTCGCGCGTACCCGGCGTTCGCCGGCGGGCGTTGCGAATCGCAGGTCGTCCGGACCGGCGGCGGCATGCGGCTCCCAGCCCAGCCAGCGATGACGCACATGCAACCTCACGCCGCCTGCGCGCAATCGGGTAAGCCACGCACGCAACAGCGGCGCCGCCTTCATGTCGATGGGGAAAACGCGTCCGGACGTGCCCACGAACGTATCGATGCCCAAGCGATGCGCCCACGAGCGCACATCGTCCGCGCTGAATCGGCGCAACCATTGGGCGACCGTGTCCGCCCGTTTGCCGTACCGGGCCACAAAGGGCGCTGCGGGCTCGCTGTGTGTCAGATTCATGCCGCCCTTGCCCGCCATCAGGAACTTGCGGCCGACCGAGGGCATGGCGTCGTAGACATCAACACGCCACCCCGCCGACGACAGCACTTCGGCGGCCATCAGGCCGGCGGGACCCGCGCCGATGACGGCAACGTCCACGGTCTCTGCAACCGCAGGGGTTGCAACGTCAGAGGGCGAAGGAGAAATACCGGATGGGGACATGCCTGGGAATGTAATCGTGCAAAAACGGCTGTCGCACAGCGCCCGTCTCAGCGACAGACACGGCGGCGAAGGCCATCATTGTCCCACATCGGTATCGTGCAGACACCCGGAGGCGCCATGAATTTCGCATCGCTCGACCGCTGCCGATCCCAGCGGTTGCGCCGTCGAGCATCACTACCAACGACACCGGGAGTAGCGAATCGCCGCCCCTTTGGCGTTACAATCGCTGCCCGCATTTTGCTTTCGCCCTACCGCACCGTCGTCGGCGTTCACCTTAACGGACGCTGCGCGGGGCATCATCCTGGAGTCGCGCATGTCATCATCCGATCCAGCGTCGATAGGACGCACCGCCTACGCAAGTTTCGCTGAACGCTACGCAGAGATTGCCGTCACCAAACCGCATAACGCCTTGTACGAACGCCCCGCCACGCGCGCCTTGCTAGGCGACACCGCTGGCCTGCAAGTACTCGACGCCGGCTGCGGCCCGGGCATCAATAGCGCCTGGCTCGCCGAGCAAGGAGCGACGGTTCACGGCATCGACGTGACACCGGAAATGATCGTGCTGGCCCGCAAGCGCTGCGAAGGTCTGGCGGCAACGTTCGACGTGCAAGACCTCGGCGAAGCCTTCGCAACGCTCGCCGACAACCGCTTCGACGCCATTGTCAGCGCCCTCGCGCTGGACTACGTGGAGGACCTCGGGCCGACATTTCGCGAATTCGCACGCGTCGCCAAACCCGGCGCAACGCTGGTCTGGTCGATGGGGCATCCCATGCGCGACTGGCTCGACGAACGTACGCGTCGCAATCGCAGCTACTTCGAAACCACCCGTTTCGGTATGTTCTGGGGAGGCTTCGGAGAGCCGAAGCCGTATGTGGAGTCTTACCGGCGCCCGCTCGCGGACATTCTGAATGCCGCTGCGGACGCGGGCTGGCGACTCGAGCGCATGATTGAGCCGCTGCCGTTGCCGGAGATGAAATCCGTGGACGGCCGGCTATACGACGAGTTGTCGCAACAGCCCGCCTTCATGTGCCTGCGGGCACGCCTCGCCTGACCGGCGCGCCAAGGCGACCGTCTGACACACACGCCGACTCACCGCCGACGCGTTACGACTCGTCACGCGCGCCCCATGGGATAAGCATCGTGGCCGTGCACGTTGCGCCGATCAGCACTGCCGCCACGCCATAGCGCGACACCTCCGGCAGGTTGAACAGCAGGCCGTGGATCGTGGCGAAAATGCCTCCCAGCATCACGAACGCGGCGATGGAGGCAATGAAGACGCGGGTATCGGAACACATACGTCACCTCACAGCGAGGTCACGCGCGTTGCGAAGCGATTCAAATGAGGAAATCGACGCGACCGGCTTGTCCAGCCGGGCCGCGCGACTTTCGAACGACTTCGGCGGCGTCCCTCGCTTTCCAGTGTAGGACGCACGGCGCCAAACGGTTAGCGCAAGGTTCGCGGGCCTCAGGACTTCGACTTGGTGTCGCGCTCTTCGTCTCGCGGCCACGGGGTGAGCATCACGACAACGAAGAGAATGCCGAACAACACCGTGACCACACCGCCGTTCATGACGTGGGTCTGGTCGTAGAGCAAACCGTGAATGGTGGCAAACGCCCCGGCCAACGTCATGAAGGCCGCAATCGAGGCAATGACGACGCGGAATTCCGAGCCCATGGCGACTCCTTGTAGTGTTCGGCAAGAGTGCCGCTGACGTAACCTCTTTAGCGGCAACACCAGTCTACGCCGATCCCTACGGCCCGCCTATTGAGTCGTATGCCTAACCATCCCAAGCTTTGACGTCGATCAATTCCGATGCCCGGAAACATTCCCGTGATGGGAATGATCAATCAACGCCGCGCTTCCTGACGCTTGGCCTCCCGCACCCAGCGGAAGTGTCCACTGCGCAGCAGTACGGGGCCGGCAAGCCCCATCGTCAGATATTGGCGCGTGAGCGCATGAATATCGTTGCGCCCGTGTTCGAAGGCATGCAGCAGATCGTCGGCACGCGCCGAGTGTGCGCCGAAGTGATCCTCCAGCGCTTCGGCCGACACCGCGCAATCAAACGGCCGGCCATTGACGACGACGGCAAATTCGATCGTCAGATCTTCGTAATTGAACACGGGACGGTGATCAGGAAACTCGATTTGCATGGTGACACCCCCGGGTTGACGAAAAGATGCGATCGACGTGTCGGCCGACACGTTCCATCCAGCATAGTGCATCGCCAGACAATTCGCGTATCGCATCGCTTATCGGTTCGTCACGCTCGATTGCGGAAGGTTCAGTCACATACATGACCAAATGCAATGCTTCAAAACATCCACGCAAGTCTATGTTTTAAAAGAGCTATCGTTACCCGCCACTCTTCTGTTCTTTCAAGAACGCGACAAAGCCGGCGACAAAGGCGGCCAGTTGTTGACGCACGGCATCGTCCTGAAGGTTGCCATCCCCGTCGAAGACCTTGTTCGCATGCGACACCATCAGACGGCCCTGCCACCACGGGGTGGTTTGGAGCGTACGTAGCACGGGCAGCCAGGCGTTCTGGCTGAGAATCGTGCCGAAGCCGCCGGGCGATGCCCCCATGATGGCTACCGGCTTGCTCTGGAACACCCGCGCGCTATCGGCCGGTGGACGCGATAGCCAATCGAGCGCGTTCTTGAACACGCCGGGCATGCCGTTGTTGTACTCGGGGGTTGCCAGCAACAAACCGTCGGCGTTGGCGATGGCGTCTTTCAACGCGCTCACCGCATCCGGAATCCCGTCGCTTGCCTCGACGTCTCCGTCATAAAGCGGAATGCCGTGCAACGTGCGCACGTCAAGCGTCACCCCCGCAGGCGCCAACGTCTTCGCCGCAGCCAGTAACGCGGTGTTGTATGAGCCCTTGCGCAGGCTGCCGGACAAACCAATGATCGTCGTCATCGAGTCGACTCCTTTCGTCACAGATAGGAAGCAATGGCGGCGGGGCAACAGCTCCGCCGGCAGGTCATGTTCACGCGTCGCGCTGGAATGGGTAAAGGCTGCCCAGGCCAAGCAACCGCGTGAGTTCATCGAGCGCCGTGCGGGATTCGTCGAGCAGTGCCGGATCGGCCAGATCGCTCACCGATAGCCGGTCACGATAGTGGCGCTTCACCCAGTCGGTAAGTGTCGCGAATCGCGCCTCGTCAATCCAGAGTCCTGCGTGCGCGGCGCGACGCTCCGCTTCGGTCAGCACCACCCGGAGCCGCAGACACGCAGGGCCGCCGCCGTTGCGCATGCTCTCACGCAGATCGAACACCCGTAGCTCACGAATCGGCCCGCCACTGGCTGCCAGCGATTCGAGATAACGCCAGACTGCGGGGCGCTCGCGGCACTCTTGCGGGACCACGAGACACATGCCGCCGCCCGCCTGTGCGGCGCGCACCAGCAACTGGCTGTTGAAGAGGTAACTGCCGACAGCATCCTCTATCGAGACCTCCGCGTCGGACACCTCGATCACCTGCAACTGCACGCCTCTGGCCGCCAACCGGTCGTGCAGCGTTGCCAGCACGGCCGCCTGATCGACGAACGCCAGCGCGTGGCAAAACAGCACGTTGCCATTGCCCACGGCAATCACGTCGTTGTGGAAGACACCGGCATCGATGGCGTCGGGGTGCTGCTGCGCAAACACTACGTCTTCCTCAGCCAGTCCGTGCAACCGGGCAATCGCCTGACTCGCCTGCAACGTTTGGCGTGCGGGAAACCGGCGCGGCGCCGTTCCGCTCGCCATATCGTCCCGTCCATAGACGAAAAACTCGATGCCCCGCTCGCCGTACGCGCCGCAAAACCGCGTGTGGTTCGCCGCGCCCTCATCTCCCAAGGACGGCCAACCCGGCAGCGCATCGTGATGCGCGAAGTGCGCCTCGCCGGGGAACGCCGCGCGCAGGATCCGCGATGTCGTGTCGTGCTCGATGGCGCGATGCAGCTTGCTGCACAGATTCGCCGCCGTGAAATGCACCCGGCCGTCGGCTGTGTCTGCCGACGGGCTGACAGTGGCGGCATTGGCCGTCCACATGCTCGCCGCCGAACAGGCGGCCCCCAGCAGTGCGGGGTCGGTGCGGGCGGCCTCGCGAATGACAGCGCGGTCGTCGCCAGCGAAACCGAGCGTACGTAACAACGCAACCGACGGGCGCTCTTGCGGTGGCAATACGCCCTGTGCGTAGCCGAGATCGGCCAACGCCTTCATCTTGGCAAGGCCTTGCAGCGCCGCCTCGCGAGGGTTGGATACGCGATTGGCGTTGTTTGCCGAAGCAACGTTGCCGAACGACAACCCCGCATAGTTGTGCGTGGGGCCGACCAATCCATCGAAGTTGGCTTCGAGGGCAGAACGCATCATGTCAATTCCTGAGAAAACCAAAAGTCAGATCAAACCAATACGACGATCAGGCCGAGCCGAAATCCAGCCCGGGGCTGAGCTGTCCGGGCATCGCGACATGCTCGCTTTCCATCGACGCTATCGGGTAGGCGCAGTAATCCGCCGCGTACCACGCACTGGGCCGGTGATTGCCGGACTCGCCGATACCGCCGAACGGGGCCGCACCTGCTGCCCCTGTGGTCGGCCGATTCCAGTTGACGATACCTGCGCGGATCTCCGCGAGAAACTGCTCGTAACGCGCGGGATCGTCGCTGAGCAAACCGGCGGCCAACCCGTAGCGTGTGCGATTGGCAAGCGCGATAGCCTCATCGAACGCGTCGTAGCGCAGCACTTGCAGCAACGGGCCGAAATACTCGTCGTCGGGCAGCGCGTCGCGCGCGGCAATCGACGTGACGTCGATCAACCCCGGTGTCAGCAATGCGGATCGACCGTCGGGCTGCGCCAACGGCAGAATGACACTGGCGCCGAGCGCCATGAGATCGGCTTGCGCGGCGGTCATGCGCCGCGCCGCCTGCAACGACACCACCGCCCCCATGAACGGCTGCGGCTCCGCGTCATAGCGCCCGACGCTGATGCGTCGCGTCACAAACGTCAGCCGATCCAGGAAGGCGTCGCCCTGTGCGCCGTGCGGCACGAGCAGGCGCCGCGCACAAGTACATCGCTGCCCTGCCGAAAGGAACGCCGACTGAACCGTCACATGCACCGCGGCATCGATGTCGGCGGGCGCATCGACAACGAGCGGATTGTTGCCGCCCATCTCGAGCGCAAGGATCTTGCCGGGCCGGCCGGCGAACTGCTGATGGAGCGCGCGGCCCGTGGCGGCACTGCCCGTGAAGCACAGTCCGTCGATATCGTCATGGGCGGCAAGCGCCGCTCCGGTGTCGCGTGCGCCTTGAACGAGATTGAGCACGCCCGGCGGCAGGCCGGCTTCGATCCAGCACTGAAGGGTACGCTCAGCGACTCCGGGGGCCAGTTCGCTCGGCTTGAAAACGACGGTATTGCCCGCGAGCAACGCGGGAACGATATGCCCGTTGGGTAAATGACCGGGGAAGTTGTAGGGCCCGAAGACCGCCATTACGCCATGTGCCCGATGGCGCACGACGTTCTGCCCGTCCGGTACCGCACTGCGCCGCTCGCCGGTACGCTCGAGATACGCTTTCGCAGAATTGGCAACCTTGGCGATCATCGCCGCCACTTCGGTGCGTGCCTCCCACAAAGGTTTGCCGGTCTCGCGACCGATAGCGTCGGCAAGCGTTTCGGTTTTGGCGCTCACGATGGCGGCGAAACGCTGCAACACCGCAAGACGCTCATCGGCACTTCGCCGCGCCCAATCCCGCTGAACCCGGCGCGCCGCCTGAACCGCGGCGTCGACATCGATGGCGTCGGCCGCATGGCCCTTCCACACAACGTCGCCCGACATGGGATCGAGTGAACGGAATTCAGCCCCTTTGGCGGTGCGCCAGACACCTTCGATGTACAGATCGGTCATGAACGGCAATCCCGGAGGCCACGCCCGATGAAACGGCGTGCGATGCGGCTCATGATGACACGGATTCGACAGACGAAACAATGCGCCTGCCTCCAACGCGTCAGCGAACCCCCGTAAACAGGGCGTCACAAGGCATCGACGACGTCATATGACGGTCGCGCGAGCGACACGCATAGAATACCAATCTGAGTTTTTTGGAGAGCTATTATCATGACCGACGTCAATCGTTCGGCCCTGCGCCACTGGCTAAGCGATGTTCGGGAATCGCGCGATGCTACCCCCGATGAAGGCATCGATCCCTGCGGGGTTCGCTGGCAACGGCACGCCGAGGGCGTGCTTGAGTTGACGCCCGCCAACGCAGGCCATTCCGACGACACCAACGCCGACACCGCAGGGAAATCTCGCGGCGGGCGCTTCGACGCCATTCTGTCTTGCGGCATTCATGGCGACGAAACGGCGCCGATCGAAATCGTCGACGGCATACTGCGCGACATCGCCGACGGCCGTCTGACGCTGCGCGAGCGGTTGCTCGTCATTCTCGGCAACCCGGACGCCGTGCGCGCCGGCAAGCGATATCTCGAGTACGACCTGAACCGCCTGTTCCATGGGGCACATGCGAAGCGTGCCGAATCGCCCGCCGTGCAGCGAGCCCGCGAACTCGAAGTGATCGTGGCTCAGTTCTTTGCCGGGGTCGACGGTGTGCGCAGGCAACGCCGGCATGTCGATATGCACACCGCAATTCGCGCGTCGCTCTTTACCCGTTTTGCAGTCGTGCCGGGCACCCCGGAGCGTCCGCCGAGCGATCAGTGGATCGACGCCCTGGCCGCGGCCGAGATCGAGGCGGTCATGCGCACCGACCAGCCGTCCGTCACGTTTTCGTACTACACCTGCGCGCGATTTGGCGCAGAGAGCTGCACGCTGGAGCTAGGCAAGGTGGCTCCGTTCGGACAGAACCGTCTGGCCGATTTCGATGGGATCGACGCCGCACTGCGACGCTGGCTGTCCGGCGGCGAGATGGCACAGCGCGACGATGGCCGCGTTCTGCAAGCGCAACGCTTTCGTGTGGCCGCCGAGATCGTGCGCCGAACCGACGCCTTCGTTCTCGACGTGCCCGCCGATACGCCGAACTTCACGCCCTACGCTGCGGGCACCGTGCTCGCACGCGACGGCGAGAACACCTACACCGTCTCGCACCCCGAGGAGCGCATCGTGTTCCCCAACCCCAACGTTGCAAACGGCTTGCGGGCCGGAGTCATGGTCGTGCCCGACGCCTGACCGGTGCCCTGTGGCGCGGCGCGTAAGGCCCGCCGCGCAGAATGGCGGGCGTTCGCGGATTTCGGTAGCAACGCGGCGGCCGGTGAGGCGGTAAGCCTACGCAGCGTCGCGAATTAACGACTTCAAACGGCTGTCCGGACGTGGCCGCAGCGGGGCGATGCGCGTAGCATCGCCCGCTTCATTTCGTCTTTTCACGCCTGCGGCCCGGCACTTCGCTGTCGGCCGAGTCCCGCTACCGATGCCATGCCCCACGGATGCTTCCCTTGTTTGCCCTCCCATAGCCCCTCCAGCGTTACCTCTTCAGCGCAAGAACCATCGACACCGCTCGCCGAAGACTTCGCCCGCGCTCAGCAAGCGGCAGTGCATGACAGCATGACGGTCAACGCGTTGCCGTGGCTCGCGGCAGCGTTGCAGACGCGCGCTGGCGTTGGCGTGTCGCGAGAGCCTGCGGCATTGACACCGATATCGATGGGGCGCCGGTCGTCGGCCCCGGCCACTCCGTCATCGCGAACGTCGACGGTCGACGCCCCCGTCTTCGCCATCGATATGTTTGTGGGCTGCGACGCCGATCGCGCACGACGCATCTTCGACTCGCTTTGGCAAGACGTTGCCATACCGGCGCTACGCGCGATGGGGACGTCGCCTGCGTCAGACCATTGGCAGGACACCCTTGAGCAGTTCAGGCAAAGGGGGATAGGCGACACGCAGCAAACTGCCGTCAGCCATGCGGCGCATCCTTGGCACGACACGTTGCACATGCATCTGCACAGACACGCACGGAGGCTCGCGCATCAAGGGTTCGATGTGGCCGACGTGACCGACCGGCTCGAAGTGCTGTTACGCGAGCTGCGGCCGGGCTTCTCATGGCGCTCGTTTTACATCGGCACAATGCGCGACGCCATGCCGTTTGCTGTTGGCTCCGCCCTCATGTCGCTGCTGGCCGAATCGACCGACCCCACGCGCTCGCAAGCATGGCTATGGCCGCCCTTGGCTGCGCTGGGCGTCGTTCTGGTCAACCTGATTGGCATGGCCGGTTTCAACACCACGCAAGTGCGATACCGGAACCGGATCGCACGCACGACCCCTGCACCGGGATTGGAGGGATTGAACGCGATTCTGGCGACTCCATATCGGGCGGCCTTCGCACAGGTACTCGGTTTTGTCTTCTGCTACGGCGTTCTGCGTAACGGCGCCCGTTACGGCATCGAGCGTGTCGTGTCGCACCTCTTGCCGGGTATTCTCACGCGCCGCTTCGGCGACACCTTGCATGCGGCGCTCGAATTGCCGCTGACACCGATTCCCGGCCTTCTGCTGCTGCCCATCATCCACCAGTTGGGAATGACACGGCACAGCGCCAGCCTGCAAGTCCTGACACAGCACAACTTCACGGCGTTGATCGAGGCCGCAGGGCACGCGCCTGCGCGGACAGACCGGCGCTCGTCCGTCAACACTTTTTTCCGCGATTTCTCCGCCTTGCTCCAGTCCACCCCGCCCAGACTTATCTGGTTTGCGCTCACCCTCACGTTTTACTATCTGGCGTGGATGGGCGACTACGCAGCGCACACTCACGCCGACGACGTAGCGCCTGATGACGACCCTCAGGCGCGCAACGTGACATTGCCGACCGCCGGGCCCCGTTCCCCGACGGCAGCGGAGGAAGCTCATGTCTTTGCGGTACTTGACGTCCTTTACGGCGTCATCGGTCTCATTTTCTCGATCAGCGAGACCGCCGCGCAACGTGAGGACATTCGCACGGCACACGAGCGGCGCTCGCCACAGCAAAAGATCAGCACCAGCACCCTCGTGACGGTCGCCGATTCGGGCGTGTCCTCGGGAGACTCGTCGCCAAGGCCTCTTGACAGCCCGAGCAGTCCCAGCCGCCCTGATAGCCCCGGTGACAGCGACGTCAACAACAACGGGCTCCGGGGAACATCATTCGGCTTTCCAGAATCGGATGTGCCGGCCGCATCGGGCGCATCGGGTCACCGAGCCGCCAACGTACCCCAATCGCCCTCAAGGCCGTCCGGTGCCCGGCGGCATGGTGCGACCACGGTGCCCGGCGTGTTATGTCGGGCGACGGAGCCCCGTTGGTGGCGCAGTCCCTCGCCAGATCTCACGGACGACGACGTACAGCAATCGACCCCGCTATAAGGCAGCGGCGCGACACACTTGCCGTGCCCGCCTTCGCGTGGCATCGTGTTTCCCATGCGCACACGGTCTGCAAGACGTGTACCGCTGGACGCGTGACAACACGTGTCTGTCCCCCTGCCTGCCGGAGCACCCATGCTTTCCACGACCCCGAGCGAACTCGCCCGAAACTTGCTGATCATCCTTGTCCTCAGTGCGCTGATGATCGGTACGTTATGGGTGTTGCTCCCCTTTCTACCGGCGTTCATCTGGGCCGTGACGATCGTCGCGTCCACCTGGCCATTGCTCATCGGCCTGCAACGACGTCTGTGGGGCAAACGATGGCTGGCCACCACGGTGATGATCTTCGGCATGCTGGTGATCGTTGTCGCGCCCTTGTCCGCCGCCGTCGGCACATTGATCGGACATGCCTCCGATATCAGCGATCAGGTACACACCATCGGTCAACGTGGCCTGCCGATGCCACCCGACTGGCTCGCCCGCATTCCGGTGATCGGCCAACGCGCGAGCGACGAGTGGCAAGCGCTGGCGGTTGCCGGTCCAGGGGGCCTGGTCTCCAAGGTGCAGCCCTATGCCGTCAAAGCCGCTTCGTGGGGTTTCTCAAAGCTCGGCTCAGTCGGCCTGCTCGTAGTTCACCTCGGACTGACGCTCATCATCTCGGGCATTCTTTTCATGCAGGGCGAACGCGCGGCGCGGGCGCTGATTCGCATGGCGAGACGCCTTGGCGGCGATCGCGGAGAGGAATCGGTACGGCTTGCGGGCATGTCGATTCGTGCGGTGGCGCTCGGCATTGTGGTCACGGCGGTGACGCAGTCGTTGCTCGGCGGTCTGGGACTGTGGCTGACGGGTGTGCCGCTGTCCGGCTTCCTGACGGCGCTCATGCTGGTGCTGTGTATCGCACAGATCGGCCCCTTCCCCGTGCTGCTATCGAGCGTTGCATGGCTTTACTGGCAAGACAGCCCAACACTGGCCACGTTGCTGTTGGTGCTCTCGGTATTTATCGGCATGCTCGATAATGTGATGCGTCCGATGCTCATCCGGCGCGGTGCGGATTTGCCGATGACACTGATTCTCGCGGGCGTGCTCGGTGGCATGCTCACGTTCGGTATCGTCGGCTTGTTCGTCGGCCCCGTGATTCTTGCGGTGACGTACACGTTGCTGATGGCGTGGATCAATGAAGGACTGAACCGTCCGCCACTGGCGCCCAGCGGAGCGCCCGCGGCAACGTCATCGGTGCCGGAGACGTCATCGGCGGTCGATACCACCGCCAAACTGCCGGTAACGCCTGACGATAAGCGCCACTGATGTCTGCGTTGGATAACACAGGCCCGTAACGCAAACAGGACACATTTTTCGGACGGCTTCACCTGTCGCTCTGCGTGTCCGCATGGCTAAATATCTCCCGTATCCACGTGATTCCGGGAGATATCACATGCCGCACGCCCCCCCCACCCACGGACCGCTGACACCGAAGACACCACTCACGCCCAAGCCCCCGGCGCGGCGCTCGCTACGCGTGCCCCGCCGCGCGCGGCTCGGCGATCCGCCCCTGTTACGCCGGGTCGGCGATGAACTCGCCTACACTCCCACGCGCTGCCGCGTGAGCGCGGGCCTCAAGGGCCGTGCCGATCCCTGGTGGCAACGCTTGTCACCGTCACGCCCGGGCCACAACAGCACGCCCGAACCCTGAGCGCGGGCACCCAAAGACAAACGCGCCGGCCGGCGAACCGGCACGACGCGTTGTGCGTGCTTGTCTCTGCTGACCCGGCAAGCGTCCGGCGCTATGCCGGCCGGAGGTACCGCGCTTGTCGGGCTAACCGCAGTTACTGCGCCTTTGCAGGCAGAATCTTGCCCGAAACTTCACCGAAGCCAACACGGTAGCCGTCACCCTGACACCAGCCCGCCATCACGACGGTATCACCGTCTTCGATGAACGTGCGCTTGGCCCCGCTGGAGAGCGTGATCGGGTTCTTGCCGTTCCACGTCAGTTCGAGCAGGCTGCCGAAGGAATCCGGCGTGGGGCCGCTGATCGTGCCCGAGCCCATCAGGTCGCCAACGCGAACATTGCAGCCCGAGACCGTGTGGTGAGCGAATTGCTGAGCCATGCTCCAGTACATGTGGCGGAAGTTGGTGCGGCAGATGGACGTCGGTTGCGCGTCGCCTTCGGCTTGCAGAAGCACTTCCAGCTCAATGTCGAACGCGTGCTTGCCTTGCTGCTGCAAGTAAGACAGCGGCTGCGGGTCTTGCGCCGGACCAGCAACGCGGAACGGCTCAAGGGCTTCCATCGTCACGACCCACGGCGAGATCGACGTGCCGAAGGTCTTCGCGTTGAACGGGCCGAGCGGCACGTATTCCCACTGCTGCAAGTCGCGCGCCGACCAATCGTTGAGCACCACCATACCGAAGATGGCCGCTTCGGCGGCTTCCACGCTCAGCGACTCGCCCAGCGACGTGTTGCAGCCGACGATGAAGCCGGTTTCGAGTTCGAAGTCGAGCTTGCGGCAGCCACCGAAAATCGGACGCGGCTGGTCGGGCAGTTTGATCTGTCCGTTCGGGCGATGAATCGGTGTGCCGCTCACGACCACCGAACTGGCGCGGCCGTTGTAACCGATGGGGATCTCCAGCCAGTTCGGCAAAAGGGCGTTGGCCGGATCACGGAACATCGAGCCCACGTTGGTCGCGTGCTCTTTCGACGAGTAGAAGTCGGTGTAACCCGGCACCTGCACGGGCAAGTGCAGCGTGGCATCGGCGAGCGGCACGAGCGCTTGCGCGCGCAACGTAGCGTTATCGCGCAACGCACCGTCACCATCTGCGGCAAGAAGCGAGGTCAGTCGAGCGCGCGTAGCCCGCCAGGCGGCACTACCCAGCGACACGAAAGCATTGATGGCGGACTGCGCGAAAACGGGGGTATCGCCCGCCTTGAGCACCCCGGCGGCTTCAAGAGCTGCCAGGTCGAGCACCTGATCGCCAATGGCCACGCCTACACGCGGCGTGGGTTGCGATGCGGTACTGAATACGCCATACGGCAGATTTTGCAGCGGAAAGTCCGTCACGCCGGTGTTGGCAGACGCGACCCAGCTTTGCGGGAGTGCAGACATGTGGAGTTCCTTGTTCGAGGTAGTGCGTCGGCCGGCCCGGCACATCGCGTGCATGGGACCGGCCGTATCAAAAGTGAGTGGAGTCGCGGCGCGATGCCGCTTACTTCTGGTTCGGATTGAAGTGTTTCTTCAGACCTTGCCAGCACGTGTAGTAGTTGTCCTGCAACTGCTTGCTCTCCAGCGCGAAACGCGTCGGATGAATGACGGCTGGCGTCTCGAACATGAACGCCATCGTGGCATCGACCTTGTGCGGCTTGCTCGTATCGGCCGCAGAGGCTTTCTCGAACGTGTCCGCATCGGGACCATGGCCGGACATGCAATTGTGCAGGCTCGCGCCGCCCGGCACGAAGCCCTCTGCCTTGGCGTCGTACACGCCCTGGATAAGCCCCATGAACTCGCTGGCGATATTGCGGTGGAACCAGGGTGGACGGAACGAGTTTTCCATCGCCAGCCAGCGCGGCGGGAAGATCACGAAGTCGATATCGTCGACACCCGGTGCATTGCTTTGCGATTGCAGCACCAGGAAGATCGAGGGATCCGGATGGTCGTAGCTGATCGACCCGATCGTGTTAAAGCGGCGCAAGTCGTACTTGTACGGCGCGTAGTTGCCATGCCATGCCACGATATCGAGAGGCGAATGGCCAATATCGGCACGCCACAACGCCCCGGCGAATTTGGCCACCAGTTCGAAGTCGCCTTCGACATCTTCGTAAGCCGCAACCGGCGTCAGGAAGTCTCGCGGATTCGCCAGACCGTTCGAGCCGATCGGTCCCAGATCCGGCAAACGGAACAGTGCGCCATAGTTCTCGCACACATAACCGCGCGCCCGTCCATCGAGCAACGTGACCCGGAAACGTACGCCGCGCGGCAGCACGACAATCTCATAGGGTTCGACCTCGAGCACGCCGAATTCCGTCGCGATGCGCAAACGCCCTTCCTGCGGCACGATCAGCAGTTCGCCGTCGGCATTGTAGAAGAAGCGCCCTTCCATGGACTTGTTGGCGGCATACAGGTGAATACCGCAACCGTGCGCAGTGTCCGGGCCGCCGTTACCGGCCATTGTGACCATACCGTCAACGAAGTCGGTCGGCGTATCCGGCATGGGCAGCGGGTCCCAGCGCATCTGATTCGGCGGCGTAGGCACCTCGCCGAAACGGCTCAGCCAGCGCGATTGCTCGATAGCGGTAAACGGCTTGTGCATGGCGGCGGGACGAATGCGATACACCCACGAGCGACGGTTGTGACCGCGCGGTGCGGTGAACGCCGTACCCGAGAGTTGTTCCGCATAAAGGCCGTACGGCGCACGTTGCGGCGAGTTCTGTCCGATGGGCAGCGCACCGGGCAACGCCTCGGTTGCGAACTCGTTGGCAAAACCGGACAGATAGCCCAGTTCCCCCTGAATTTGGTCTGCTTGGCGCATAAATGGCCTCGTCTCCTGATTTCGAATGAAATCATTGTCCGACAAGCGACCACATTTTGCGATATAAATAGACAAATCCACTATATTCACAATACGAATAATATCGCTGCCACATGATTTCCTTACGCGACGTCGATTTGAACCTGCTGGTTGTTTTTCATGCCGTGCTCACGCATCGAAGCATTTCTCAGGCGGCGCGGGAGTTGGGGTTGTCTCAACCCGCCGTGAGTAATGGATTGGCGCGCCTGCGGCAGACGTTCGAAGACGAACTTTTCACGCGAACCGGCAATGGGATGCAACCCACGCCGTTTGCCGAAGCATTGGCCGAGCCGGTGTCGGCCGCGCTTGCCGGTATCTCGCGGGCAATCAATCATCGTGAGGCGTTCGATCCAGCGAGCAGTCAGCGAGAATTTACGTTGGCGATGACCGACGTTGGAGAGGTGTACTTCATGCCTGCGCTGGTCGATCTGTGTACTCGGCTGGCCCCGGGGGTGCGTGTCAGTACCGTGCGCACGACGCTCCCCGAACTGAAAGAAGCCATGGCGGCAGGTCGCATCGATCTTGCGGTGGGCGCCTTCGACGATCTGACCGGGCCATTCTTTCAGCGCCGCTTGTTCAGTCAGCAATATGTGAGCATGTTCCGCATTGGCCATGCGCTGGATACCCCTCGTGCGGGACTGGCGGAATTTCAGGCGGCACGCCACCTGTTTGTGGCCACCGGCGACAACCCGTATGCACGCGTGAATCAACTCCTCGCGCAGGCTGGCTTCGGTGCAGACGCCAATTTCTGGGTTCCCCACTTCATCGCCGTGCCTTATGTCGTGAGCGCCAACGATCTGGTGGTCACCGTTCCGCAGAAGTTCGCGGAGCGCGCGGCCGCGCCGTTCGGCCTGAGATTCGTCAAGCCGCCGCTTCGACTGCCCGCGCTGCAAACGAACGTGTTCTGGCATCGCCGATACCATCAGGACGCCGGTAATCAGTGGCTGCGCCAGTTGATTTCAGAACACTTCGTCGAGTAGTGAGAGGCAGCACCTGAGGCCGCACTCAGGCGTCGGTGGCAATCGCTTGGCCCTGAGCACGCAACCAGTTGTTCCATGCGACGTCAAGCGCTTCCAAGGCCGCTTCCATCTGTCCAGCGGATGCCTGAGGCGCCAGGTGCTCGACCTGCGCCGCAAGCGACGCCAGCGAACTCAGGCCGAACGCCATGAAACCACCGCGCAAGCGGTGGGCGGAGTGACGCAATGTCTCGCGCGACATCTCGGCCAGCGCCACCCGGCAGTTCGCGATGTCCTGATCTGCGATCTTGACGAACGTGTCGTGCAGCTCCGGTAGCGGCAACCGCCAGTCTTTCGTCGGCGCCGCCTCGGGCAGCGCTTCAGACACGCTGTCGATCGAATGCGAAGACGCGGGCAACGGCGCGATCTCCATACAAAGCGACGGATAGCGGGCCCGGACCAGTTCAATGACACGCAACAGCGAGCGCGCGTCAACCGGCTTGTAGACAACGGCGTCGAATGGCGAGTTCGCCTCCCGATCGTGACGCAGCGTGACATCGGCCGTCGCCACCACCACGGGAACGTGCGGCGCACGCGCCTTGATTTCTGTCGCGAGCGCGTGCCCGGAGAGATGCGGCATGTTGGCGTCGGTGATCACCAACATGTGCGATTCCGCGTCGAACGCATCGAGCGCCTCGCGCGGATCGTGATAACAGTCGACCATTGCCCCCAGCCCTTCCAACTGGCGCGACAACAGCATGCCGCTGATCGGATGATCGTCGGCAACGAGCACGTACCAGCCGGCCAGCGGTCTGACGCGCGTGCGGGCACTTCCCGCGGCCGGCAGATCGCTCTCGGCGCCGCCCCGCGACGGCGCAGTGCCGAGCGCGTCCCAAAGCTCCGCTTGCTGGAACATCGCGATATCGCGTGGCCAGAGGGGCACGCTACCGGCCAGATGATCGACGGGTGTGGCGCGCAGCAGATAGACCTCCGCGCCCGCCATGCCGCGTACCGGCCACTCGTCGGCGAACATGAGCAAGCCGGCGTCCTGCTCGCGGCCACTCCCCGAGGACCATGCCACCGCGTCGTCGTATCGGACGGGTTGGTAACCGGCCCGGCGAATCGATGCATCGAGATACCAATGACGTCGGACGAGTGCGCTGACATAAGCAAACGTCTCTCCGGTCGCGGGCGCCTGTACTGGCACACTGTCCAGCGCCCAGGGCAGATGGAGCGTGAAGCGCATCGTGGTACCCGCCCCTTCCTGACTCTCGACCTGCAACGTGCCGCCGAGCATGCCGACGAACTGATGCGAAATCGCCAGTCCCAGCCCGGTGCCGTGTTGCATGCCGGGCTCGTTGGTACTCTTGCCGAACGGCCGGAACAAATCGGCCAGATCGGCCGCCGCAATGCCGACGCCGCTATCGTTCACCGTAAAGACAACGTCGCAGCCCTGCGCGTCGGCGCGTATGACCATCGCGCTGAACGCCACATGCCCTTTCTCGGTGAACTTGATGGCGTTACCGACGAGGTTCGTCACGACCTGCCCCAATCGCATGGCATCGGTGTGCACCGTGCGGGCGAGTTGAGGGTCGATCATCCAATCGAGCGTGAGCCCCTGCAATCGCGCACGCCCGGTGAACGACAGCCCGACAGCCTCAAGCTCCTTGAACAGCGAACAGTCGCGGGCATTTAGCTCGAAACGGCCGACCTGAATCCGCGAGTAATCGAGCAGATCGTTGATGAGATCGAGCAGGTTACGTGTCGAGCTTTCCATCACGTCGACGTAATACCGATGCTCGTCCCCGAGATTCTGCGCACTCAACAATTCGATCGACGCCAGCGTGCCATACAGCGGCGTGCGCATTTCGTGGCTCACGGTCGTCAGGAAAACGTCTTTGGCGCGATTGGCATTTTCGGCGGCGAGGCGCGCCTTGCGCTGCTCAAGCTCGAAGCGGCGTTGCTCAGTGACGTCGGACAGCGTGCCGATCAGCACCGGCTGCTCGCGAAAGACTGTATCGACAAAGCTCACGGCATAGTGGCGCTCCCCGGCATCGTCGAACGCGCTCAACAAACGTCGCACGGGACGCGCCACCACACCGCTATGCAATTGCCGGTACATGCGCGCCAATTCGCCTTCGCCCAGGTGCCGCAACAGATCGACCGTACCTGCGTACGCCGGATTGCTCATCACCATGGCGGGTTCGAACGGATCGATGATCGCCATGCCAACGGGCGCCGTCTCGATCAGTGTTTGTGTGAACGCATCTCGCTCAAGGAGTGCCGTGGTACGACGACGCGCAGGCTCGATAATGCGTTGACGCATATAACGCATCGCCGCATAAATGCCGGTCGCATAGAGCAACAGCAGCAACGTAGCGCCAATCAACAGCGTTGCGCCTTGCTGTAGCAAATCCGCCGGTCGAACGGCATATCGAACGAACCACGGCGAGGAAGCGAGATGGCGCTCGAAGACTACGCGTTCACCGTCGTAACGCAAGACCATTTGCGCGTCGCCGAACATCGGCAGCGTGACAAGCGTACGCATCGGGCCCAACGGCGAGAGTGGCGCTCCGGCGCTCGCCACGACAAACCCGTCGGGCGATACCAACTGGAGCGCTTCGCCCGTGCGTTCGAGCGTTCGCAAACGCGGCGGAATGATTCGCTCGGGCGCCATGCTGGTCCCGACGTAGAGCATGAGATGTCCGTCAAGATCACGGATCGGCACGAAGCTCGAAACGACCGTCTCGTGCGTGATGGAGTTTTCGTAGTTGTAGGTCCAGAACGGACCGTCGTTGCCAGCATGTACGCGCGCAGCGTAACGCTCAACCTTGTTGATCTCCGAGAGCGTCGAATGCGCGTCGCGCGCGAGCGCCTCTGCGCTCACCGACGGCATGTCGGTCTTGGTGCGGTGTGCCGAGAAAGCACCGTCCGCGGAGATGATGAAGGTTTCGTCCTGCCCGCCGAGTGCGCTCCAGAAATTGGCGTCGAGATTCATGAGGCGAAGCGTGAGTCGTGCCAATACCTCGGCCCGCTCGGGCGGGATATCCGCCAACTTGACGATCTGAAATTCATCGTCCCAACCGGCCCCGACAACGCGCTTCGCGGTGCCAACGGGCATGGCGAGCAGCGGCTTCAGAATTCGGTCGGTGAGCGATTGCGTCACGCCGCCAGGCCGAACCGGACTCGCCAGCGTGGCTTGTGCCATATTGCTGGCCTGCTCATTGAAAATTTCGACGTCGCGAACCTCATGCCCGACGGTGGCAAAGAAGGCCGCAGTCTTCTGGGCCCCTTGCCAGACCATGCCGAACAAGCCGTATGAAACCGCCGCAGCCCAGACCGACAAACCGAAAAGCAATGCCAACAAGCCGCCGCTACGAAGCAGGCGGCCGGCAATCGCAATGTCACGCGTCATCGTTCTGTCGGGCATAGACTCCAACGTCGGTTGGCGAGACGAACTCAGACAGCACTCGGCGCTTCAACTTCGCCGTCGCGAGAAAACTGAACCGGGCTCGATACGTGAAGCTTGAACAGTTCCATGTCGGTACGGCAGCCCAGCTTGCTCATCGCCATACGCTTCTGGTTGTTGATCGTCTTGGCGGAGCGCTTGAGCGCATCGGCAATCTGCGACACGTTCAAGCCGTCCAGATACATACGCAGCACTTCCATTTCCTTGGGCGATAGCGGACGTCGCGCGGTCGGCTTGCGACGCATCTGCTCCTCGAGAATCTGCTCGGCTCGCCCGCCGCGATAGCTCATGCCCCGTCGGCAGCGCTCTACGCACACTGTGATCTCGCGCAGATCGTCGGACTTGGTCATCACGCCCAGCACGCCGCAACTGTCGAGCGCATGGATGATCGCCGGCTGTTCGATCGACGTGAACACGATGATCTTCACGTCAGGATACTTGCGGCGCACGCGATTGATCATGACGAGACCGTCGCCGAAAGTGCCACCGGGCATACAGTAGTCGGTAATCAGCACGTCGACCGAATTGGTCTCCAATGCCTTGAAGAGCTCCGTCGAGTTGGTGACGGGGGGAAGTACATGAAACCCCGGGTCCGGCGAGAGCATTTCACGCAGTGTGGAGGCGATGATCGGGTGGTCATCCGCGATAAGAATCTTTACCATCATTTTGCAGAATCCTTTTAAAAGAAGTCAGCCGTGGGCGCGCGCGATCATTCGCCGTGTCTACGCGTCATGGCTTCCCAAAAGAGGAATGTGCGTCGAGTCGACACACGAATTGGTCACGAATGCATGACCTCGTTTGTTACTGTGCGACCGGGACCTGACAGTCCGACGCATCGCAGTCTCCGCCACGCGCTCCGGGGTCGATCCACCGGTATCACTCGTTATCCGGCGGCATTGGCCGCCCTTGGGTTATCTACCGTCGTCCACGCAGAGCACGTCTTGTGGCCCGTGAGTCGAGAGGTCCCCTCGCCGATGACCGGCTTGACGCAGTACCGAATACGCACACCACGCAACCCCGCCGAAGGCATCATTTCCCGGGCGTGTCCGACCACACGAATACGGGTGGGTCCGGCCGCCGCTTCCCAGAGATGCACCGTATCGGTTTCGGGCCAATCAGCCATCCATCGATACGTTCCTCTGACAACACTGCCGACTTGCGGTGTGCCGCTCATCGCGACCGCCGCTGCTACCGGCCTCATACGGGCTTCAACGTCTCGAGGAGGCGGTGGCGCCACGTCGGAAAGCGACGCGCCGGCACTTTCCATCTCATGCGTTGTGCCTGACACCGCAGCAGTCGATGCCTTGTATTCGCTGCATCCCGCGAGTAAGACGATCACGAAGGTGCTACCCAGATTTGCCAGGGTGACGATGGCGCGTCGGCCCATGGCTCGCCTGATGCGCAGGCAATGGGATGAAGAAGTCGAAAGCGTGTCAGCCTGTGTCGTGGTCATCAATGCAAAGCCCTTCGCCTCGCCGCGTGACACATCGACGTTACGCGTCGTCTTGCGACCAGCAGAAATATAGGATAAATCTACAAAGTCCAGCCTATTTGGATCTGCTTATAGGAAATATCCTAGATCAAATTAGGCGGATCACCTGACGGAACCTAAGTGCCACCCGCAACATGCGGTGTTTTCATGCGGGAACAACCCGATTCATGTACCGCTCATGCATGTGCCACGTTCAAATGGACAGGCGGATGACCAAAAGATTCATTCGACGCGGTGTGCGCGTGTCAACCACCATTGACGCTGGGCAAGGTGTGCAGATTCACCGGAGGCAGGACGTCACCCGGATAACGTGGCGATTCCTGATAGTGACGAATGCGCCCCGCATGACAGTGGAATTGCCGTCGGGCGTCAGACGCCAAAGGCCTTGAAGAACATGCCGAGCGCGACGGCAGCCATGAGCATAGAGAAAAGCTGCTGTAGTTTCGATGCCGCAAGACGCGGTGCGAGCGCACGTCCGAGCAACATGCCGATAATGGCACCCGCCACGAACATCCATCCCTGAGTGCCCGGGTGCATGCCGTGCCACCAGGCGTTGGCGACGGTCCCGGCAGAAATCAGTGCAATGACGAAAAGCGATGTCGCCACGACGCCGTGCACCGTGATATCGGTAAAGCGCCGCAACGCAGGGACGATCACGAATCCCCCCCCTACGCCGAGCAATCCCGATGCAAAACCGGATACGGCACCGATGCCGCTCAGTGTGCCCGCGACGCGACGCGTCCAGTGCAGTCGCCCCGTTGCGGGATCCAGACGACACGGCGGCAATGGCGCGCAGTTAGCCGATTCCCCGTTGCCAGCGGCCTTGGCTGCGCCCGAAGCACCGCTGCGCGACGCACGGTACATACGTGTGGCCACGATCAGCATAGCGATGGCGAAAAGGCCGACGAGCCAGCGCTCCGGCAACCGGTGTGCCATCCATGTACCGAGCGGCGCGACGCAAACCCCCACCCCCGCCATCAGCATGGCGGCGCGATAACGCACCAATCCGGCGCGCAGGCCCTGCGCGCTGCCGACCGCGGCGCTCGCACCGACGGCGAGCAACGCGACTGGTCCGGCCTGCGGCACGCCCCATCCCAGCCCGAAGACTAGCGCCGGCACGGCAAAAATGCCGCCGCCAGCCCCCGTCAATCCCAATACAAGACCGACGGCAGCGCCCAACAAGGCGGCCATCGGCGAAGCACCCGAGAGTTCGACAAACATGGGCGGAAATCCGGCAAAAAGTGACTTATCGCTCAAATCACTATTAGTCATAAGCTTATGACCATGAATTATATAGAGATTATGGGCAGCAGAAAAGCCCAGCCCGGCGGGGCCACCGGGCGGAAAACAGGCTTTTGAGATACGGAGCGCAGACCACGGCACTCACGTCACGGCACGACGTTGGCAGACGCAGACCGGCAACGCTATGGCAGCGTCAGCCGTGTCGCACGCTCCGAAACGATTGGAAGAGGAAGGGAATCACTGACTTTTCGGGGCGTCGATGGGTCTCGCCCCCGGCCCATCGCCGGTATCGAGTTCGGCAAGAATGTCGCCCGTATGCGCCCCCGGTGCAGGCGGGTCCACATGGGTGACCGGACTTTGTCCGTTGAGCCGCATCGGAGAGACGATCGTATGCGTTGCCTTACCGCCGGGCAGCACCATCGGCCGCACCCACCCCATGTGCGCCACCTGCGGATCGGCAAGTACGCGAGAGTATGTGCTGATCGCAGTGCATGGCACGCCGACCGCGATCAGCCGGGCTAGCCAGACACCTCGATCCTCGAGTACGAACACCGCTTCCAGCACATCTCTCAACGCGGCCTGATGACGGGCGCGCTCAAGAGCGTTGGCGAATCGGGGGTCGTCGAACAGATCCACACGATGCACCAGCGCGCAGATCGCCTGCCAATGCGCCTGCCCGTCCAGATCCATGCCGAAGTAGCCGTCTCTGGCCCGGAATGTGGGCCACGGAGCCACTGGGCCACCGAAGCGCACCGCGTCGTCCGACGCGAGTGGCGACACTTTGCCGTGCGCGGCAACCTCTGCCTGCCCCGGCCGGGACAGCCCGTCCGTTGGGCCAGACGCCTTCGTAGCCAGACCTGCCGCAGGCACCAGCCCCGCAAGGTGCGCCGCCTGCGCGCCCTCGTCGCCAGCACGCAATGCGGCGATGGCGAGGGTCGCGCCGAGCATCGGCACATCGATATGAACACCACGGCCCTGGAGTTTCGCGGCGACCAGTGCCGCCGACACGGAAAACGCCGCGTAAAGTCCTGCCGCCAGATCGGCCACAGGCAAATCTCGCGGCGGTTCGAGCCCGCTTGGTGCCGTCCCCAGCATACCGCGCAGGGCCTCTAGCGCCGGCACGCCCGGCTGCGCCGCAGAGCGCGGCCCATCCTGACCGAATGCGGAAATCGATACGTAGACCAGATGCGGCTGCACGGCGCTCAATGCGTCGTAGCCGAGCCCTGCCCGCGCGAGCGTGCCCGGCGGCAGACATTCGATAACGACGTCGGCTCCGCGCACCAGCGTGTGAGCGAGGCTACGGCCTTCAAGGGTGAGCAAATCGAGTGCGACGGAGCGCTTGTTTCGCCGCAGGCCGAGCTGCGCCGGCTCTCCCGACAGGGCTGCGCTATCGCTGATGATGTCGTCGACCGGATCGTCGACAAGAATGACGTCTGCGCCCATGTCGGCCAGCAGCAAGCCGCAGTAGGCCCCCGCCGCGCCACGGCAGAATTCGATGACGCGGATCCCCGAGAGTGGTGCGTTCAATATCTGACCCCCAAATTTGCCTGGCCTTTGTTGTAATTCTTGATCCTTGGCAACCGTCTGGCGCGGTGTTGAAGCATTCTAGAGCAAATATTCGACGCCGGTCACTGCGGAAAATAGGAGGCCGCCGCCCCCCGTTGCCATCGGGCAACAGGCGTTCGCGCGGTGACTCTCAGGACATGTCAATGACATAGACGCCGACTGTCATTCAGGGTGACGAAACGTCGTTCTGCGAACCTTTCGCCGCCCGTCCTGCGTCATAGCCAGCCGGCCTTGCGGAATTTCAGGAACAACAGCAGATCGATAACGATCATGACGGCAATACACACCGGATAGCCATACTGAAACTTCAACTCGGGGATATCGGCGAAGTTCATGCCGTAGATCCCGGCAATCATCGTCGGCACGGCGAAGAGCGCCGCAAACGACCCCAGCCGTTTCGTCGTCTCGTTCTCCGACAGCGAGATCATCCCCAGATTGACTGACAACGCGGTCGTGACCATTTCGCGCAGCAGATCGATGTTCTTCGTAATGCGCTGCAGATGATCGAACACGTCGCGGAAATACTCCTGCATGCCGCCGCACAATTTGGGCGCCATCGCACCGAACAGCTTGCTGACCGACTCCATCAGCGGCACACAAGCGTGCTGAAGCGTGATGAGCCTGCGCTTGAGTTGATACAGATCCTCAATGATCGCCCGGCCTTTCGCAGGTTCGTTCGGCGTGAAGATCTGCTCTTCTATCGCTTCAAGTTCTGCTTCAAGATCGTTGAGCACGGGGAAGTAACTGTCGACGATGGCGTCCATGAGCGCGTAGAGCACGAAGATCGAGCCCTGACGCAACAGCAGCGGCTCCTTCTCGGCACGAGCCCGCACCGCACCAAGCCCCTGAGTCGCGTTCGAGCGCACTGACAGCACATAATTGTGCCCGACGAAAATCGCCACTTCGCCGATGGAGAAATCACCCTCGGCGTCCTTGTTCAGCACATGCAGCACGGCAAAAAGCGAGTCGCCGTACTGCTCGATTTTCGGACGCTGGTGGCCGTGCTGCGCATCTTCGACGGCGAGATCGTGCAAGCCGAACTCATGCTGCATCAGCGCAAGTTCTCCCGGCCCCGGGTCCTTGAGCGCCACCCAGACAAAACAACGGGGGCGCTCGAGATAGTCCGAGATTTCATCGGGTTGCAGGTCGGCAATCTTGCGGCCATCCTCATAGGCCACACAATTCACTAGCATTCGTCTTCCTGTGCGAGGCGGCCGCCCTGCCCCGGCGCGAGCGCCAGAGACTTCGGGGGTGCCGGCCACGACCGTCACGCCTTGCGTGTCTCCTGCGCCTGCGCCGTCTGTTGCAGCGGCAGCCGGATATGAAGAATGCCCGCCTCCATTTCCTTGTCTTCGACAAATCCGAGATGACGGGCGAGTGTCAGCATACGCGTATTTGCCGTGAGGACATAGCCGATGAGTTCCCCAGTGCCTCGTTTGCGGCTGTAGTCGACTATGTGTTCCATGAGCGCACGGCCGAGGCCGCGCCCCTGCGCTGCCGGGCTGACCGTCACGGCAAACTCCGCCACGGTATTGTCGGGATCGGCCAGCGCCTGAACCACACCGAGCAGACGCGTATTGCCCGCCTCGTCCTTTTCCGTAGCGACGAAGGTCATTGCCCGGTCGTAGTCGATCTGGGTGACGCGCGCCATCTGCGAATGCGACAACTCCTTGATCAGGCCGAAGTAACGGAACTGCACGTCCTGCGGCGTAAGCGTATGGAAGAACGCGCTGTAGGCAGGCTCGTCCTCCGGCCGGATCGGACGCACGCGCACTGGCCGGCCGCCGGCGTCGATCGTGCTTTCGAGTTCCTGCGGATACGGGCGGATCGCAAGACGTCCGTGCCCCGGCAAGGCAGGCGCACGCGCCACGATACGAGCGTCGAGGGCAAGCACACCATGTGAATCGGCGAACAGCGGATTGATGTCGAGCTCGGCGATCTCGGGCACGTCACACACGAGTTGAGAGAGTTTGACGAGCGTGAGGTAGATTGCCTCGTGATCGGCGGCAGGCCGGTTGCGGTAGCCCGCGAGCAGCTTCGACACACGCGCACGCGCCACCATGTCGCGTGCGAGGTTCAGGTTCAGCGGCGGCAGACCGATGGTGCGATCGGCGATCACTTCGACCGCAGTGCCGCCTTGACCGAACAGCAGCACCGGACCGAACACGCTGTCCGTTGCCACACCGACGATCAGTTCGAACGCTTCGGCGCCATTGGCCATGCGTTGCACCGAGTAGCCGGTCACGCGCGCCCCCGGTTTCGCCGCCAGCGCACGTTTGCGAATCTGACAAGCGGCCTCGCGCGCCTGTTCGGCCGATTCGATATTGAGCACAACCCCGCCCACGTCAGACTTGTGCGTGATGTCCGGCGAGATCAGTTTGACGGCGACGGGAAAGCCAATACCCTGCGCCAACTCGCCCGCTTGTTCCGGCGTCTCTGCGACGAGTGTTTCCACCACGGGAATGCCGTAGGCGGCGAGTACCCCCTTCGCCTCCGGCTCGGAGAGCAACGCCCGCCCCTCGCGCATTGCACTGTCGACGATGGCGCGCACACGCGCCACATCGGGCGCGAAGCCCGGCGGAATCGACGGCGGCGTCTCCATCAGCAGCGACTGGTTGCGGCGATAGTTGACGGCCTCGAGAAACGCCCGCGCGGCGTTCTCCGGGGTGTCGTACGTCGGCAACCCGGCTTCCCGGCAGATCCGGCGAGCGCGCTCGGCTGTCTCACCACCGAGCCAGCAGGTAAACACGTTCTTAGACGGCTTGGGCAGCGCCGCAAGTGCATTCGCAACGTCCAGACTCGGCATGACCGCCGTGGGCGCCTGAATGAACAGCACGGCCGCCGTCTCCGGGTCTTCGCAAAGCGCCGCGAGCGTGGCGGTGTAACGCGCGAGATCGGCATCGCCGCCAATGTCCACCGGGTTGACCCGGCCAAGCGTTTTGGGCAACGCGGCGTCGAGTGCCTCGCGCGTCTTGTCGCTCAGATGGGCAAGCTTGCCGCCATCGAGCACGAGCGCGTCGGTCGCCATCACCCCCGCCCCCCCGCCGTTGGTCATGATCGACAACTTGTCGCCGTAGAACGGGCGCAACCGTGCGAGCGTCTCGACTGCGGCAAACAGTTCGTCTGTCGTATCCACGCGCAACATGCCGGCTCGGCGAATTGCCGCGTCGTAGACATCGTCCGACCCCGCCAATGCCCCCGTATGAGACGCCGCTGCCTGCGCCCCCTCGGGCACACGCCCCGACTTGATGACGACCACCGGCTTGTTGCGTGCCGCGGCGCGCGCAGCGGACATGAATTTTCGCGCATCGCGAATCGATTCCATGTACATCAGAATGGCGTCCGTGCCGGGATCGCTCGCCAGATAGTCGAGCATGTCGCCGAAGTCCACGTCGGCGCTGTCGCCCAGCGAGACGAAATGCGAGAAACCGATTTCACGGGCATCCGCCCAGTCGAGCACGGCGGTCGTCAGTGCGCCCGATTGGGACACAAAGGCAAGCTTGCCCGCGCGCGCGCCCATATGGGCGAAGCTGGCGTTCAATCCGATACCGGGACTCAGCAGTCCGATGCAATTCGGGCCGAGAATACGCAGCACATGAGGCTTCGCGTTCTTGAGCATGCGCTCCTGCAACGTCACGCCCTGACGATCGCGCTCGCGCGCAAGCCCCGAGGTGAGCACCACCACGGCGCGCGTGCCGCGCTCACCCAGTTCGCGAATGAGATCGG
This sequence comes from Pandoraea apista, assembly GCF_001465595.2. NCBI lineage: Bacteria > Pseudomonadati > Pseudomonadota > Betaproteobacteria > Burkholderiales > Burkholderiaceae > Pandoraea > Pandoraea apista. Next base: position 3,125,111 of record NZ_CP013481.2, read on the forward strand.
GCACCGTCGCCGGCGGCGTGCAGATCACGGCGAGGTCCGGCGCTTGCGGCAAATCGGCGACATCGCGATAGCACCGGAGATTCGCAAGCGTCGAGTACTTTGGATTGACCGGATAAATATCGCCTTTGAAGCCCCCGTCGACGACGTTTTGCAGCACGGTCGTGCCCACGCGCCGTTCGCGATTGGACGCGCCGATCACGGCGACCGATTTCGGCTGGAACATCTGACTCAGATTACGGGTGGTCATGGCGACTCCGGGAGATCGGGAGAAAGGCACGCGAACGCGCACCCCGGGCAGTGCCGGCGCGCGCGTTCGTTGTCACGAGATGAACCGTCGGACTGACGGCAAGGCGAACGGGCCCCCGAACGGGCGCCCGGTGACATGGCGATCAATCGCCTCGCAGGTGGGCTTCGACTTTCCACAGGTGGTCGTCAACGCCCCGCGAGATTTCCGTGAAGACGTCTGACGTGGTGGCATCGCCAATTTCCGCCGAGGCGTCGATCAGGCCGCGAATGATCTCGCCATATGCCGCGAGCGCTTCCGCCAGTGCCGCCGCGTGATCGAGACCTCGTTTGAACTCGTTCTTGTAAGGCGGCAATTCGGTCTTCTGAGAGACGGTTTGCACGCGGCCGTCGGCCACACCGCCCAGCGCCACAAGACGCTCTGCGCAAAGATCGGCCCATTCGATGGCCGCGTTGTAGACCTCGTCGAACAGCAGGTGAAGCTCGATGAAGCCCGGGCCATGTACGTTCCAGTGCGCCTGCTTGGCCTGACGCTGAACGTCGATGCCGTTGACCAGTCCGCGATTGAGCTGGTTGACCGACTCGATACGAATCTTTTCACCGAGGGTGTTACGCGTATGATTCAGAGCCATTTGACACTCCTGACGTCTGGCAGCCCGCAGGCTGCCGGGGGAAAGCCGTCGGCGGCGGACGAAACACTGGCCGCCCGCGCGGACGAAGAGGAACGTGCGTACCCCGGGGCCACAGTCAGACTACGACCGCAGATGCCCTGAAGGTGCCTGCGGTGCACCGTGCGCGACACCCCGCAACTTGAAACCGGCCATCACGAGCAATACGCCCCAGACGATGGCCCAAGACCCGATGGCCCAGATAAGCGCGAGCGCGCCTGCGCCCGGTTGCCACATGATGAAGATGGCGAACAGAATGCTGAACACACCGGAGAGAATGACCCACAGTTCGCCCTTGACCTCGCGACGCAACGCGATGCCGGCGGCCACCTGCAATATGCCGGCGACAAAACTCCAGGCCACGATATAGATGAGCAACGCAACGGCGGTCAACGCCGGGTTGAGATAGGTCAGGACACCGATGACAATGCCCGCAATGCCTTGTAGCAGAGGCAGCCACCAATCGGCATGCTCCTGACGCGCACTCCACGCCGCACCGAGCGAGAAGATACCGTCGACGAACGAAAACGCGCCGAAACACAACACCAGCACCGCAATCGTCACCCCAGGCAATGCAAACGCCGCGATACCGAAAATCACGGCCAGCACACCGCGCAACACTAGCAACCACCAGTATTTCGACAGAAGTCTGAGCATGGCATCCCTCTCGTGAAATATCCGCAGGTAGCGAACACGCGCAATGACCGTCCTATCACACGTTTGGTGTGAATGGCGGCAGGGCGCGTCAAGAGGTCATTCTAGAGACTGCTTTGTTGCGAGATCAAGTGAAATATGTGCGATTGCTTGTGCCATCTGCACGCGCTTTGATTAACGTCATGCCGCTTCGCGCTTCTCGTCTCGCTCCCGTCCCGCTCCCCTCCCCATCTCACGCACGTTGACTGCCCGGGACTGCGGCATGGTGCCGCAGGCGAAATGCGGAACTCGAAACGCGGAACACCGACACGCCACGCGTTGATTCACAACACCGTGCGCACTGCGTCACCCCAAAACGTGCGCTTTGCGCGTATGCAGACGATACTCGGCGGACGGCGCCCCGACAAATCAATAGGATCATTCCGAAAGTCCTGCGACCACGAACATTCCGGGCGAATGCCTTTATAGACTACGTAAAAAGCGTCTTCAAATAACGCGAGTATCACCGTCAGTTACGTATTCCCGATATCACGCCATCGCACGTTAAGGTAGGACTCCAAAGGAGAATGACAATGAATCGATCGCTGCTATATCTCGCCTTTTCCGCGATGGTGTGCGGACTTGGCCAAGCCGCCCCCGCGCACGCTGCCGTCTATTCGAACGGAACCGCAACGGCGCAGATGCGCGTGCAGTTGACGATCCTTCCCGGCTGCACGATCGCGGCCACGCCCATGACCTTCAATGCGGTTCAGGGGTCGGCCACCGGTCCGGTGGCCAGCACGTCGTCGCTCACGGTGATTTGCACCGCGTCGACGGGCTACAACATCGGCCTGAACGCCGGCACGGTTCCCGCTTCGACGGAGACGAATCGTCTGCTCGCCGGCACGCTCTCGGGCAACACCACCACGATTCCGTTCGGTCTCTTTCAGGACTCCGGCTACGGCACACCGTGGGGCAACACGCAGGGCACGAATACGCTGAGCGACTCGGGCACCGGTGTAGGCAAGGTGTACACCGTCTATGGACAGGCCACGCTGTCGGCCACGATGCCCGAGCCGGACGTCTATTCGTCGACGGTCACCGCGACCGTGTATTTTTGAGACGCGGAATCGATCATGACCCCATCGAGACCGGTCGTTCGCCGTCCAACAGCCTACGCCTGCGGCGGCGCGTTCGTGGCCCTGCTCACCCTCTGCGTAACCGACGGTAACGGCGCGACGCTGCAAGTCTCGCCAGTCATCGTCAATCTCCCGCCCACGCAGCCCGCCACCACGCTCACGCTGGGCAACTCCGGCGATCTGCCGGTTCACGGCCAGTTGCGGCTGTATGCGTGGACGCAACGCAATGGCGACAATGTCCTCACACCCACCGACGCGCTCGTCGCCAGCCCGCCGATCGTGCGCATCGAGCCGGGCGAGCGGCAGATCGTAAGGCTCGTACATGTCGCCCGCAAACCCGAGCGCCGCGAGCAGAGCTACCGGCTGCTGGTCGACGAACTCCCGTCTGCCGAGGCCACCGTTGCCGATGGGGTCTCTATTCGTCTGCGGTACTCGCTGCCGGTCTTCGTGCAAGCGAGCGACGCACATGCGCCATCGCTGCGTTTCGACGTGCGCATCGCCCAGGGCGAGGTTGAAGTACACAACAATGGCGAGCGGCATGCGCAGCTCGGCGCAACGCGTGTGCTGGATGCCGCAGGGCGCAGCGTGGAAGTGACCCGTGGGCTGCTTGGCTATGTGCTCGCCGGGCAATCGCGGCGCTTCCCCGTGCGCTGGCCCGCTGGCGCACCGCCCATCGCCCCGTTCACGGTGGAGTCGCGCATCGACACGGTACCGATGCGATTTGCCGCAGGTCCGGCGCCGGATGGCGAGCGCTAGCCGTGCTCGCGTACGCCGCCCCCGTGCCGTCGTCTCCCCCCGCTCTCCCGCTACCCTTGAGCGGTGGGCGAAGGCCGCCTCCGGTGCCGTGGTCACGGCGGCTGCCACCTCAATGACCATGGGCATCACCTCCCTTGGCAAGACAGGCGAGGTGCACGCCGCCTCCCCCACCCCTGTGACAAACGACGGCCGCCCCCCGGCGAGAGATGCCGCCGTCGCCACGCGCCTCGACGATGCCACGCTTCCGGCTGCGAGCGCGTTCGCACCGCCCCGGTTCCCTGGCGTTTCCCATCTGGATGGGCGCTACGTGCTTGACGTGATCGTGAATGGCGAGTCGACGGGACAATTGGCACCCGTCGTGCGCCAGCGGGGGCGATGGTTCGTTCGCGCAGGCGATCTGCGCGCGCTTGGGCTGTCTTCAAGCCGCCTGCCGACAGCCGACGGCACAGAAGTCGCCCTCGATGCGCTCGACGGCGTCGAAGCGACGTACCACGCCGCAAATCAGTCGCTCGCGCTACAGGTGAGCGATGCCTGGCTCACGCCCCACCGGCTTGCCAACCCGCCCCCTGTTCTCGTGAACGCAACGTCAGGCGCGGGCGTACTCGTGAACTACGACGGCTATGTTCAGCGCGACCGCTTCACACGCGCGTCTGTCTGGAACGACATCCGGGGCTTCTGGTCGGGCGGCACGGTGCATCAGACCGGACTCGTCGAGCATTCTCCGTGGCGGCGCGGATACCGCCGCTACGACACCTGGTGGCAACACGACGATCCGGCCCGGCTAACCACCTGGGCGGCGGGCGATCTCATCACCGGCTCACTTTCCTGGACACGCTCCGTGCGTATTGCCGGCCTGCAATGGCGACGCAACTTCAGCCTGCGCCCGGATCTCGTCACGTTCCCCATTCCTGCGTTGCGCGGTAGCGCCGTGGTGCCGTCGTCGGTCGATCTGTACCTCGACGGTGTGCGGCGCATGAGCGGGCGTGTTCCACCGGGACCCTTCGTGATTCAGGAGGCACCGGGGCTCACCGGCGACTTGCAAGCGAGCGTTGTGACACGCGACGCGCTCGGGCGCGAGCAGATCACCACGGTCCCGCTCTACGTCGATCCGCGGCTGCTGGCTCGCGGACTGTCGAGCTTCTCGGTGGAAGCCGGCCTGCCGCGCGACGATTACGGCGTGCGCTCGTTTTCCTACCGCCGTCATCCCGTTGTGTCGATGGCTACGCGTTACGGCGCGACCGACGGCCTCACGCTCGAAGCTCAGGCGCAAGCCGGGCGACGGCTCGCGCTGGGCGGTGCCGGTGCCCTGATGGCGTTGGGCAGACGGGGCGTTGTGAGCGCGTCGGGCGCGGTGTCTGGCGGCCACCGCACAGGCGGTCAATGGAGCGTTGGCTATCAATACCTGTCGCGACGCCTCAGTATCGACGCGCAGATGATTCGGACTGCCGGGCGTTACCGGGACATCGCGTCGCTCGACGGTGTGCCGGCGCCCACCGCCAGCGACCGCGTGAGTGTTTCCCTACCGTTCGCGCGCGGCAGCACGGCGTCGCTCGCCTGGTTCGCGCAACGCGCGCCGCGTCAGCCCGCGACCCGTGTGTTATCGGCCAGCTTGTCACTGCCGGCGGGTACGCGCGGCATGCTTTCCGTGGGCGGGTTTCGCGACTTCGCGCGGCGCGGGTCTCATGGGGTGTTCGCCATGCTCAGCGTCTTGCTGGGTGGTGGCGCGCTCGGGAGTACGTCGTTCAATCGGCAAGACGGGCAGACGCAAACCTGGGTGGCCGCCAGCCGTACACCGGATTACGGCGGCGGCTGGGGTTGGCAGGTGCTGGGGGGACGTGCCTTCTCGCAACGCACCGCGCAAGGCGAATTGCAGTATCTGGGCCGTCACGGCCAGATCTCGGCGCTCGCGCAACAGGTGGGGCATCAGACAGGCACCTCGCTCGGCGTGACCGGCGCGCTCGTCGTCATGAACAACACCGTGCACGCCACGCGACGCACCTACGACGCCTTCGCGCTCGTGAGCACCGACGGTCAGTCCGGCGTTCCGGTACTGCGCGAATCGGTCGCCATCGGTCGTACGGATTCGCGGGGCTACTTCCTCGTGCCGGATCTGAATGGCTTCGAAGCGACGCGAATCGACATCGACCCGACGCATTTGCCTGCCGATCTGGCAGTCGCTACAACGGAGCAGCGCATCGCGCCGCAAGCGGGCAGCGGCGTATTCGTTCACTTCCCCATACGCCGCTACCGTGCGGCACTCGTCACGCTCGTGGACGCCACAGGCCAACCGTTGCCCCCGGGCACCCCGGTGCAACATGTGCAAAGCGGTGCTGTCACCGTGGTCGGCTACGACGGCGAAGTCTTTGTCGACGCCCTTGGTCCGGATAACACGCTTGAATCCCGCGACGGACGCCAGCGATGCCGCGCATCTTTCGACTGGACGGCGCCGCGCGAGGGCCGCATGACCCGCCTGGGGCCGCTGGAATGCGTTGCGTTCGGCACGTTGGCTGACGAGCGCTCCCCGCAAGGCGCGCAGGAGGACCGCTCATGACCGACGTGTCGCGCAGACGACGGGGGTGGCAACGCTGCCTGTGGGCCACCGGCCTCACCCTCCTGAGCGCTGCGGCGCAAGCGCAAACCTGTTCGCTCGGCACGCCGATGCTCGCGTTCCCGGCGTTCAGCCCGATCTCGGGCGCCGCGCTGACAGCCACGGGCACGATCCCTGTGTCGTGCACCTGGCCCCTGCTTGGCGGCAATCCGAACGTCAAAGCGTGCCTCGCGCTCAACGCGAGTCAGCCGCTCTCGCTGAGCAATGCCGGCAACGCCATCACATTCGGAATCTTCACTGACTCCGCGTTCTCGAACACATGGGGCACCGCCCCCAGCAGCGCCATTGCCATCACGATGACACGCCCGCTCCTTGGTGGCACGTTGACACAGAACGTGAATTTTTACGGAAGAATTGCCGCCGCACAGACGACCGTGCCGACGTCCGGCAGCAGCAACACCGTCTACACGCGGGTCTTCACATCGGGGGAGATGAGTTTGCAGTATGCGTCGTACGGCTTGCTGTCTCCCGCCCCCGCCTGCGGCAGCGCCATGACCGCTGCCCCGGGCACCCCCTTCAGCGCCAGTGTGACGGTCATCAACAACTGCACCATTGCCGCCGCCAACATCACCTTTGCAACGCAATCGGCGCTGACCCGTCCGGTCGCCGGCGCGGGGCAGCTCACGGTGCAATGCACGAACAACGACGCGTTTCGCGTCAGCCTGTCCGCTGGGCTGCTGGGCACTGTCACCTCACGCAGCATGACCGGCCCAACGGGCAGCAGGGTCAGCTACCAGCTCTATCTGGACAGTGGCTACGCCACGATCTGGGGGGATGGCACATCGGGAACGTCGCAACTGTCTGCGGTGGGTACCGGGATCGTGCAGTTCATCCCGATCTACGCCCTTGTGCCGTCGCAATCGACACCGGCCCCCGGCATCTACACCGACAGCGTGACAGCAACGATTCAGTTTTGACGGCGTGGCTCAGGCCGGCGACTCGCCGCAGCTCATATCGCCTCGGCGCGCGGCGGTTTGAGCGGCAGGACCTGAATGCGATCGCCCTGCTTGACGCCAAGCGCCTGCGCCGCGAGCGGACTGAGGGTGAACGCGCGCCGCTCGGGACGCCCTGAGACCAACGTGGCGCGGAATCCGTCAAGGGCGAGGCGCGCGACGAGATACGGTTCGGTGTGTGAGACCGCAGATGCAGGGCTGCCGTCGTCGACGGCGTTCGATGCGATATTCACGCTGAGGTAGCGGCTGTCGCGCGCAGCACGGAGGTCGGCAACGCGGGCTTCGAGCACCGGGCCGCTGTCGAAAATGTCGACGTGCGCCCCCGAGCGCATGCCTTCCTGTTCCAGCAAACGTCGCGCCGGGAGGGTGTCTCGATGCGTCACGCCAATGGCGGCTTGCGCCTGCGCGGAGAGAAAGTCGACATAGATCGGATACTTCGGCATGAGTTCGGCGACGAACGACTTCTTGCCGATGGACGTCAGGTAATCCGCCTGATCGAAATCGATCTTGAAGAAATGCTGGCCCAGCGACTGCCAGAACGGGCTCTGCCCATCGTCGTCGAAATAGCCGCGCAACTCGGCACAGACGTGCGGGCCAAAACGCTCGGGAAATTGCGCCATAAACAGGAAGCGCGCTTTCGAGAGCAACGCGCCGTTGCCCGCCCCTCGCCACGCCGGATCGAGCAACAGCGAGCAAAGTTCGCTGTAGCCGGTCAGATCGTTCGAGAGCGAGAGCGTCAACATCCGGGACCAGACGTTCAACTCACGGCTCGCGTGCACGATCGTATCCTTGCGATACGTGTAAAACGGCTGCTCCAGCCCAACGGCGGCCTCCAGCCCGCATACGCCCGCGATTTCGCCGGTCGATACGTCTTCCATCACGAACAGATAGCCCTGCTCGCCCGTGGGCGCGTGCCCTTGCAGCGTAGCCGCAACGCGCGCCAGACGCGCTTCGAGCGCCGCCTGATCCGGCTTGAACGACGTCATGCCCGGCCCGGCCAATGCGGCCAGCTTCAGCAAGGCGGGAAGATCGTCGGGCCGCGCGAGACGCACCACACGCAGTGAGGTCGCCGTGCCGTCGCCCGGCAGATCCGGAGAGACCGCCGGGGCTGATGGCGCTCCCGAGGCCATCGCGGCAGACGCTTGCGGGGAAGTCACCATTTTCGATTGACGGGTCATGAGCGCATCCAGCGAAGTCGGTGAAACAAGGGCCGGAGCGACGTCATCCGCCGGTCCGGCCCGAGGGTCTGTGCGCGAACGCTCAGATCGAGGTGAGGTGAAGCGCTATCAGGCTGCCTTCGCCGTCGCAGCGACGGCCGCCACTGCCTTTTCCAGCGACGCCAGACCGGCATCGATATCGGCGAACGGGATATTCAGCGACGGCGCGAAACGCACCACGTCACCGCCGGCCACGAGCAGCATCAGGCCATTCTTCTCGGCTTCCACCACGATGTCTTTGGCGCGACCGGCAAAGGCCGGCTTGAGTACCGCCCCGATGAGCAGCCCCATGCCGCGCACCTGCTCGAACACGCCATGACGCGCGTTGATACCCTCAATGCCCTTGACGAAATGATCGTGACGGGCCTTCACGCCGTTCAGCGTCTCGGCCGTATTGATCAGTTCGAGCACACGCCCGGCGATGGCCGTGGCAAGCGGATTGCCGCCGTACGTGCAGCCATGCGTGCCCGGCGAGAAGCTGGCCGCGATCTTGTTCGTGGTGAGCATGCCACCGATCGGGTACCCGTTGCCCAGCGCCTTGGCAGTGGTCAGAATGTCCGGCGTCACACCATATTGTTCGTAGGCGTACAGCGTGCCGGTACGGCCCACGCCCGTCTGCACTTCGTCGAAAATCAGCAGGGCGCCGTGCTTGTCGCACAGGGCGCGCAGCCCCTTCAGGAAGGCCGGATCGGCCGGCAGCACACCGCCCTCGCCCTGCACCGGCTCGACGATGACCGCTGCGGTGGCGTCGGAAATCGTCGCCTCGACCGTCTTCAGATCGTTGTACGGCAGGTGCATGATGCCGGCGGGAACCGGACCGAAACCTTCGGTGTACTTCGCCTGACCGCCCACGCTGACAGTGAAGAGCGAACGGCCGTGGAACGAGTTGAAGAACGAAATGATCTCGCTCTTTTCCTTGCCGCCGCGCTCGGCGGCGTGATCGTAAGCGTAGCGGCGCGCGAGCTTGAGCGCGGCTTCGTTGGCTTCGAGCCCCGAGTTGCAGAAGAATGCCTTGTCGGCAAACGTCGCCTCGGTGAGCGCCTTGGCCAGACGCAACACCGGCTCGTTGGTGTAACCGTTGCCGATGTGCCAGACCTTGCGCGCCTGCGCTTCGATGACCTTCACCAGCTCAGGGTTGGCATGGCCGAGCGCGTTGACCGCGATCCCGCCGGTGAAATCGACATACTCACGACCTTGCTGGTCCCACATGCGCGAGCCTTCGCCGCGCACGGGCACCATCTGGGCAGGGGCGTAATTGGGCACCATCACGTCGTCGAACGTCTGGCGGGTCACAGCGATTGGCTGGCTCATGACTACCTCGTGAAATCGGAGTGCAATCTTCGATTGCGGGGCAGGCCCGGACAAAGGTCACTGCCCTGTGAAAAAACCTGGCTGGGGGCTCAGGGTGCCTGCGACGCGCCGTCTGCGAACCACCTTCAGCACGGCACTCGGCGCGCGTACCCTCGCATTGTAATCAGATGCGACGCGCGGATATACCTCTGCGCGCGTCGCAATCGTGAGAATTACAGGACTTTGCGCAAGAATTCGCGCGTGCGTTCGTGCTTCGGGGCCGAGAAGATTTGCTCAGGCTTGCCTTCTTCCATGATCACCCCCTGATCGATGAAGAACACACGGTCGGAGACATCGCGCGCAAAACTCATTTCGTGAGTCACGACCACCATGGTCATGCCTTCGTAGGCAAGCGACTTCATGACTTCGAGCACTTCCCCCACCAGTTCCGGGTCGAGCGCCGAGGTCGGCTCGTCGAAGAGCATGACCTTGGGCTGCATGGCAAGCGCGCGTGCAATGGCCACACGCTGTTGCTGGCCGCCGGAGAGCTGGTTCGGGAACGCGTCGATCTTGTCGATCAGGCCCACCTTGCGCAGCAATTGTTCCGCGATGGTCACGGCCTCACTGCGCTTGATGCCGTTCACCTGCATCGGCGCGAGCACCAGGTTCTCGAGCACCGACATGTGGGGGAACAGGTTGAAGCGCTGAAACACCATGCCCACGCTGGCGCGCATGGCATTCATGTCGGTTTTCGGATCTTCCACATGGAAGCCGTTCACGAGCACCTCGCCCCCGCTCACCTCTTCCAGCCCATTCAGGCAGCGCAGAAACGTGCTCTTGCCCGAGCCCGACGGCCCGATCACACACACGACTTCGCTTTCTTCGATGCGGCACGAAATGCCGCGCAGCACGTGCGCCTCGCCGTACTGCTTTTGCAGGTTATTGACGACGATCACCTTTGCCGTACCTCGTTTCAAGATGTTGAACAAATGCCGACAGCACCAGCGTGATCACCCAGTAAATGAGCGAAATCGTCAGATACGGCTCCCAGTAACGGGCGTAGGCACCGGACACGGTGCGCGCCGCGTAGGCCAGTTCCGCCAGACCGATGGCCGACGCCAGCGACGAGTCCTTCACGATCGCAATGGCGTTATTGCCCAATGGCGGCAGCATACGGCGAAACGCTTGCGGCAGTACGACCTTGCGCAGCGTCTGCATGTAGGTCATGCCCAGCGAGCGGGCAGCTTCGGCCTGACCGCGATCGATCGATTGAATGCCGGCGCGGAAAATTTCGGAAACGTAAGCCCCGGCATTCAGCGAGATCGCCAGCACCGCCGACATGAACGCCCCGTATTGCGAGCGGATTTCACGCGCCAGATCACCGCTCACGAGCAGACCGCCCGACGGGTTGATCAACAGCGGCATCAGCGCGAAGTGGATCAGCAGGATCTGCACGAACAGCGGCGTGCCCCGGAAGAAGCTGACGTAGAAGCGAACCGGGTATTGCACCGCGAAGCGCAGGAAATACTTATAGAAGCCGTGACGCGCTTCGGCCAGACGGCCGACGCCAAGCACGAGCCCAAGTAACGTGCCGGCGATCACACAGATCACCGTGCACTTGAGCGTCATCAGCGTGCCCTCGACGAACAGGGGCATGTACTCGCTGATGATGTTCCACTGGAACCCACCCATGAAGCACCTTTTTACAAAATGAAACGAACCGGCTGCCCGGCAGAAAAACGCTCGCGGCCCGGGGGTTGACGTCGATAAACGACGATCAGCTCACGGGCCGCGAGAGGCCAGATATCTGGCGCGCGTGGCGCGAATCTTACACGCGTTGCTTACTGTTGCGGCAGCGTCGGCACGTCGGCGTCGAACCACTGCTTGTAGATCTTGGCATAGGTGCCGTCAGCCACGATCTTCTTCAGGCCGGTGTTGATCTTGTCGAGCGCCACCTTGTTGCCCTTCTTCACGGCAATGCCGAAGTACTGGCGCTTGAACTTGCTGTCGTAGACCAGCTTGAACGGCTTTTCCGGATGGCTCTTGATATAGAACTTGATCACGCCGACGTCGCCCACTGCGGCGTCCACGCCACCGCGATACAGCTCTTCGAGCATCAGCGGCGTGTTGTCGAAACGGCGGATGGCGGTGCTGGCCTTGCCCAGTTCATCCGAGACGGCGATGTCGCCGGTGCTCGAGTTGACCACGCCCACTTGCAGCTTCTTCAGATCGGCCAGACCCGCGACCTTGGCGCCCGGCGAGGTGATGATGACCTGATCGGCCGGGAAGTACGGGGCCGAGAAGTCGACCATTTCACGACGCTTGTCGGTAATGGTGATACCCGAAATGATGATGTCGCGATCGCCCTGATCGAGCGTAGCGAAGATACCTTCCCACGGCGTGCTGACCAGCTTCACATTGAATCCGCCTGCCTTGCCGATCGCCTTGATGACGTCGATGTCGAAGCCGACCAGTTCTTTTTGCGGCGTTTCGAACTCGAACGGACGATACGTGCCGCCTGCCCCCACGGTGTAAGTGGGATCGGCGGCCTGCGCTGCCGGGACCGCGGCGAATGTCGTCAGAAAACAGGCGGCGGCCAGCACGAGGCGCTTCGTCAACATGTTGATTTCCTTGGCGAGAATTCTTGAAAGAGCGCAATGATACTCCTCGACGCCCCCAAAACGAAAAAAACCCGCCGAAGCGGGTTCTGTCGTTGCGATCTCGCGACGTGGCGCGCAATTCTCACGTAACGAGATCGCGAGCCGGGCATCGAGGACGGCGGTTTCCGTCCCCTCGCCCGAGCGCGCGGGCGGCGCGTCAGAAAGCCCCTGCCGCTATCGGACCGGCGGCTTGCCCGGGACCGAAAACCACATCGCGGTAGGTCTTGCCCGCCGGGATCATCGGATAGACATCGTCTTCGCGAGCAACAAGAACATCCAGCAGATAAGGCTCGTTGGGGTCTTCCAGCATGCGGGCGAGTGCCGCAGGCAATGCCTCGGCGCGGGTGACACGGGCTCCCGCCACGCCGTAACCTGCCGCAATGGTGACGAAGTCCGGATATGGCCGGCCATCGTCCGCCCCGTCGGGCACGTTGGGGTCCACCAGCGACGACGCCACGCGATTGCGCGCGTAGATCATGTCCTGCCACTGCCGAACCATACCCAGCCACTGATTGTTGATGACCAGCACCTTCACGCCCAGCCCGTAGCGGCGGCACGTCGAGAGTTCGTTGACCGACATGTTGAGGCTGCCGTCGCCGTCGATATCGATCACCGGCACGTCGGGCAACGCCACCTTGGCGCCGATGGCCGCCGGCAGACCGAAGCCCATCGTGCCGAAACCCGCGCTGGACAGGAAAGTGCGCGGCTGACGCAGTCGCAGATGCTGCATCGCCCACATCTGATGCTGTCCCACCCCCGTGGTCACGACCGCCTCGGGTGGCAACAGCGCCGCCAGGGCGGTGATGACGTCAACGCCCGTCAGCTCGTTCGCGTCGCCTGCCGTCCCCAAGGCTCCGGTCTGCGCCACGCGCAGCGGATGCGCCTCGCGGCGCTCGCGCAAGTAAGCATGCCAATCCGGCACGTTGCGGCGCTTTGCATGGGCCAGCAGACCGGCAAAGGCATCGCGCAGATCCGCGTGCACACCGAGCGTGACGGGCTTGTTCTTGCCGATTTCGGCGGCGTCGACGTCGACATGAACGATTTTTGCGTGACGCGCGAACGACGACGGGTCGCCGATCACGCGATCGTCGAAGCGCACGCCGAGCGCCAGCACGAAATCCGCTTCGTTCACCGCCACGTTGGCCGCGTAAGCCCCATGCATGCCGAGCGGACCGAGCAGCAACGGGTGATCGTCCGGCATTGCGCCGAGCCCCATCATCGTGAGCGCCACGGGGCAATCGAGCGCCTCGGCCAGCGCCACCAGCCGTGCGCCGGTGCCTGAGGCGATCACACCGCCGCCGGCATAGATCACCGGACGCTCGCTTTTCGCCAGCAACGCGGCGATCCGCTGGGCCGTCTCGTCGCTCATTCCAGCCGGCACCGGCGCCGCGAAACGCTTGTCGGTCGGCTGGTCGGGGCGCGCCTGTTGAATGTCTTTCGGAAAATCGAGCAGTACGGGGCCGGGCCGCCCCGCCAGCGCGCAAGCGGCCGCCTCGCGCACTGCGGCGGGAATATCGCGTGGCTCACGCACCTGCCGGGCGAGCTTCGTCACCGGCCTGGTGATCGCGACAATGTCCACTTCCTGAAACGCATTTTTGCCGAGCCAATGCGTCGCAACGTTGCCAGTGATGGCGAGGACCGGCACCGAGTCGCTTGCGGCGTCGGCAATCCCCGTTACCAGATTCGTCGCACCGGGGCCGGACGTCGCCAGACAAACGCCCAGCTTGCCCGTGGCGCGCGCGTAGCCCTGCGCGCCGAAAACCGAGCCTTGTTCGTGTTCGGTACGTACCAGCGTGATGGCAACGCGCGAGAGCGCATCGAGCATCTCGAGGTTGGCGCCGCCCGGATAGCAAAACACCGTGTCGACTCCAATCTCGACCAGCGTGCGCGCAATAAGGTCTGCGCCTTTGGCAGACAACGGGGCAACGGGCTGGGAGACAGCACCGGTCACGGTTTCGGCAGCGGGCAAAGTCAGATCGAGTTTCATGGGGACGTGGTTTCCTGCGGATTCCGTCGAACGAGAACGGATTGTTGCGGCAAATATGCCTAATAAGCGTCAAGCTTACGGGCATCCGCCGGTAAATGCTTCGCGTATCGTTGACAAAATGCCAGCAATTTCACATGATTTATTCGGATTTTAATTTATCGAGGAATAAATCATGCAACTTGATGAATTCGACGAGAAAATTCTCGCACTTCTTCAGGTGGACGCCTCCCTCTCCGCCGCCCAAATCGGCGAGCGCATCGGCCTGTCTCAGTCCCAATGCTGGCGTCGCATCGACCGACTGGATGCCGAGGGTGTCATCGAGCGTCGCGTCGCGCTGGTCGACCGCAAGAAGGTCGGACTGAACGTGATGCTGTTCGCCCATGTGAAGCTTGCCGGCCACAACCGCAACGCGCTGCCGGAGTTCTCAAAGGCGATCCAGGAATTCCCCGAAGTCCTCGAATGTCATGTCCTCATGGGCAACGTCGACTTTCTGTTGCGCATCGTCACACGCGACGTCGACGCATACGAGCGATTCTTTTTCGAGCGCCTTTCCCAATTGCCGATGGTGCAGGAGGTCAACTCGATGATCGCCCTCTCGCAAATCAAATCGACGACGGTACTGCCCATCGGTAACGGCACAGCCTCTCTCGGCGGAAGTGCCGGATCGTCCATCAGCACTTCATGACACTACGCTGACAACTTCATGTCACGAAACAGGCAGTAGACTGTCGGCCCGCGTGCCGGACATCGACACCGTGCAACAGCATTGTGGAAGTCGCCGGCGCACGTTGGACAGCGCCCCCGCAAGCCTCTATCCTTAAACATCCACTCCGGGAGCCTTGCATGAAACGTTGGTTCGGACTGACTGCCGCAGCCGCCATTATCGGCGTGACGGCCTGGTGCCTTATCCCTGCGCATGCCGCCCTGAAAAACGGCGCTCAAGCGCCTGACTTCTCTGCGCAGGCGTCGCTGGGCGGCAAAGTGTTTACCTTCTCGCTGGCCGATGCACTCAAGAACGGCCCCGTCGTGCTGTACTTCTATCCTGCGGCGTTCACCAAGGGTTGCACGATTGAAGCCCACGACTTTGCCGAAGCGACCGACAAGTTCAAGGAGATGGGCGCAACGGTCATCGGTGTGTCGCACGACAACATCGACACGCTCAACAAGTTCTCCGTGTCCGAGTGCCGCAGCAAGTTTGCCGTGGCGGCCGATACCGACCAGCACATCATGCGTGCGTATGACGCCGTGCTCTCGCTCAAACCCGATTACGCGAATCGTGTCTCTTATGTCATTGCTCCCGACGGCAAGGTGATCTATAGCTACGTTAGCCTCGATCCGGACAAGCACGTTGCCAACACCATGGAGGCCGTCCGCAAGTGGCGTGCCGCACACCCTGCGTGATCGCAGTTCAATCACAGGATGATGCAGCATGAAAGCCATAGCACGTGCACAAACGCGAAGCGAAGAACTCGCCAATAGTGTCAGTCACGGCGTTGCCTGCCTGGCGGCACTCGTAGCGATTCCCTTCCTTTTCACGGCGGTTCGCCCGCCCTCGCCAAGCACGGTTCAGCAGATCGGCATTGGCGTTTTTGCGGTCACGATGGTGGTCGTTTATCTGGCCTCCGCGTTGTATCACGGGCTTCCCGATGGTCGCGCGAAACGCGTATTCATGCGCGTTGATCACTGCGCCATCTTTCTTTTCATTGCCGGAACCTACACCCCCTTTACGATCAAGATTCTCCACGATCCGTGGGGCTGGCCGCTGCTCACCGGTGTCTGGGTCATGGCACTGGCCGGACTGATCGCGAAGTCGCTCGGCCTGCTCGACCGGCCGCTCGTCTCCACCCTGCTCTACATCGGTCTGGGGTGGGTGGCCGTGCTGGTCGCCGGTCCGGTGCTCGCGGCCATTCCTGGCCCGGGCGCCGGATGGCTTTACGCTGGCGGCGTCGCCTACACTGTCGGCGCGATCTTCTACTCGCTCGACGGCCACATCAAGTTCGGACATTTCGTCTGGCATCTGTTCGCCATTGGCGGAACCGCCTGCCACTATCTCGCGGTCTGCCGCTACCTGTGATCTCCCAGTGAGCGCCGGCAATCCACGAGTTTCTCGGATAGCCGATCACATCGCGCGGTGAGCGCCGGGTCGCCAAACATCCGGCACGCCCCGCGCATGCGATGCAGCAATGCCTGCGCGGCGTGAAGATCGGCCGGTCGGCGCGTGGCGATCAATCGGCGAAAACGCGCGAGGTCCTTGGCCATTTCTTCACGCATCAAACGGCGTGCATAGGGATCGTCCAGCAGTGACGGCCGCGTCGTCTTACGGCGCTCGCCGGTATGATCGGAGGCAGTCCGCTGCGGCGCATCGACACCCGCGGGACCCTCAATGCCATCTGTACCAGCCGTACGCTCTGCACCATCCTCTCCGGGGCACGGCCACCGCACCGCCAGCGTCTGGGTGAGCCGCTGTCGTGACACCGGTTTCGTCAGGACGTCGTCAATGCCGGCCTCTCTTGCCGCACGGGCTCCCACGATCGACCCGGTCACAGCAAGCACGACCGGGGCCCGGCGGCCAAGCGCCGGGGCCAAGGCATGGAGCGTCTTCGCCAGCGTCAGCCCGCAAGCGCCGCCGAGCTGCACGTCGGTGAGCACCACGTCGACGTCATGCGAAATCCATTGCAGAAGCGCTTCCGTCAAATCCTCCGCCCGTTCGACCACGCATCCAAGCGACGTCAATTGTTCTGCGAGGATGGCCCGATTCATCACGTGATCGTCGACCACCAGTGCACGGAGCCCGGCGCGCACGTCAATGCGAGCGACAGACCGGGCGACAGGCGCAGGCGCAACTGCGCGTCGCATCACGGCCTCGCGCTGCGCAGCCGGCGCCGGCTGCGCGGACGGCATCGAAAATGGCGATGCGAACGGCAGGGACAACCGGAACCGCGCCCCCGAAGTGGAAGGCGCTACGCTCAGCGAGCCGCCCATACGCTGCGCCCATTGCTGTGAGATCCAGAGCCCCAGCCCGGTGCCGGACACCGAGCGATCCGCACGCGCAAAGGCCGCGAACACTGCGTTTTCCATGCCGGCCGGAATTCCAGGCCCGGTATCGCTCACAAAGATCGTCAACCGCCCCGAGTCAGCATCGCCCCGCGGCGCCATCACGCACGAATCGCGATGATCCGCCACCGGCTCCGGTGCTGCGTCCCACGATACCCGGACTGCAACGCCGCCGCAAACCGTGTACTTCAACGCATTGTCAAGCAGCGTTCGCAGCATCTGACGCAGTCGTGTGGCGTCGCCCCGCATCATGGCAGGCACATCGTCGGCAATGTCGCAGGCCAGCACGAGTCCTTTCGCGTGAGCCATGCCCGCAAAGAGGTCGACCTCCTCGTCGAGGCATGTTCGCAACTCGAAAACTGTCTCGCGCAGCGGCAGATGTACGGCATCGCCCTGCCCCAGTTGCAGCACATCGTCTACCGCGCCCGCCACCACGCCGAGCATGCTTCGCATGGCGTCGAGTCGCTCGCGGGGCGCCGGCGCATCGGCTTCCCCCTCCGGACCCCCTGCACCTCCCCCGCCATCGACACCATTGTCGAGAGCTTCATCGCTGCACAGTGCATCGAGATGCCCCTGCAGCACCTGCAACGGGGCCCGCAACTCGTGCACCAACGCCATTCGAAAAATGCTGACGTCCTCGCGGCCGTCCCTTACATGGCCTTGCGGCGCGAACGATGTCGCTGCAGGCAACCCATCGGGTTCATACCGTCCGGCATCGGCGCCACCGCGCCGGAAATTGGATTTGTCGAGATTCATCGCGTCGTTGACGCCGCATCACGATTCACGCGCTTCGGCGTACTGAAGAACTGCAGGAGCCTTTTAGTCTGGCCTTTTGCTGGACGCTTGCGACTGCGCAAATTCCGATCTTTTTTTGTGAATGCGGCACTTTCGGAATCGCCCGAGCCGAATCATTCAAGTTCTGCCTCTCATCTGCCGATAATCCCTATGCCCCGTCTTGCACTTTCCGACGGGCGGGGAGGCCGCACGCTTTCACGGCGCGACCTGGGCATTCAATCTATCGATCCATATGTATAAGAACATTACGATTCGGACCAGCCTGACACTGGTCCTAGGTTTGCTTGGCGCACTTCTCGTCCTTGTCAGCGTTCTGGGCCTTCAGGCGCTCAGCTCCAGCAACGATTCCCTGAGCAAGATGGCCACGGAAGACACCCCCGCGCTGGCCGAACTCAAGGGCACCGGCGAGCAGATTCTACGAACCCGGCTGTCGATGGCGACCTACGCCTCGTTTGTCAGCCTCGGGGCGAATCCGGAAGAGTCGGAAAAAGTCCTCAACCGTGGCGCCCAATACATCGCCGCCTCGGACGCGCTCTGGAAGGATTATCTGAAACGTCCCAAAGAAGATGCGCACGAAGCGGAGTTGGCCAAGGCTACCGACGAAAAACGCCGGGCCTTTTTCGATAAAGTCGTGACACCGGCGCTCAATGCCCTCAAGCAAGGCGACGTGGCCGGGTTCCATCAGATTCAGGCGCGCGTCGCGCCGTCTGCCTACAACGGTCTCGATACGGCCCTGCGCGAGCTTCAGGACATTCAGGTTGCCCGCCAGAAAACCCGCTTCGAAGCCGCTCAGCAGCGCTACAACGTCATGCGCGTCGCGTTGGGCGCAACGCTGGCCGTGGCTTTGCTGCTTGCCCTGTGGGGCCGCGCGATGCTTGCGCGCGCCGTGCTGCGGCCGATCCGTGAAGTCATCTCCCATTTCGAACGCATGGCTGCCGGCGATCTGAGCCAACGCGTCGAGCAACGTACGCGTAACGAGATGGGCCAGCTGTTCGGCGCCCTCGGCCGGATGCGCGATGGGCTCGCCACCACGGTTGGCACCGTGCGCGAAAGCACGGAAGCGATTCACGCCAGCGCCCGCGAGATTGCCGACGGCAACGCCGACCTCTCGCAACGCACCGAATCTCAGGCGTCGTCGCTGGAACAGACCGCGGCGAGCATGGAGGAGTTGACGGCCGTCGTCAAACAGAACGCCGAGAATGCCCGCGCCGCCAGCCAGTTGGCGGTAACGGCGTCGGACACTGCGTCACGCGGCGGCGAGGTTGTCCAGGAAGTGGTGACCACCATGCGCGATATCGCCGAGGCGTCGCAAAAGGTCACCGATATCCTGACGGTCATCGATGGCATTGCGTTCCAGACGAACATCCTGGCGCTCAATGCCGCCGTCGAAGCCGCACGAGCCGGCGAACAGGGCCGCGGTTTCGCCGTGGTCGCAGGCGAAGTGCGCACGCTGGCGCAACGCAGCGCGTCGGCTGCCAAGGAAATCAAGGGATTGATCGAAGCGTCGGGCAGCCGTGTCGAGACCGGCACCCGCCTGGTGGAACGCGCTGGCGCCACGATGGTGGAAGTCGTGCAGTCGGTCAAACGCGTGACCGACATCATGGGCGAAATCTCGGCCGCGAGTGTCGAACAGTCTAGCGGCATTGAACAGGTCAACCGGGCCGTGACGCAAATGGACGAGATGACGCAGCAAAACGCCGCGCTCGTGGAAGAGGCGTCTGCCGCAGCCGCCGCGCTCGAGTCACAGGCCGCACGTTTGCGCGAATCGGTGGCGCTGTTCCGTCTGTCCGCCCACGAGGCAACGCGTGCACCCGCAGGCAGCACTGGCGAGATCATGCCCAACGCTGCGCCTGGCACGCTGGCTCTCGCCGCTTGATCCCTGCGCCACCGTCGCCGGCCAATCGGGACGCCAGCGTCCCGCTGGCGGCGGCGGAGATCCTCCTACGCAGTCCCGCCGGCAGACGAGCGCGCCGCATACGGCGCCATGCCTGTACCGCTGCATCGCATCAAATGCTCGCGCGTTGCTCGAAACCTTTGAGTGGCAACTCTGCGACCCACGCCTTGTCGACGTCGCACGACGATACCTGCGCCCCCGGCGGCCCCTGACGCATCCACTCGCACAACGCCAGCAATTGCGCGGCCTCACCCTGCGCGATGACCTCGACCGCACCGTCGCGGCGATTGCGCACCCATCCCACCAGCCCGATCCTGCGCGCTTCGGCCACGCACGCGGCGCGATACCCGACTCCCTGAACCAGGCCGTGCACTACGATCTGCCACGTTGCCGTCATTGCCCCTCCCTGCCGCAATCGATGGATGGATGTACGAAACCATGAAAAGGGGCTCGATTTAATTCGAGCCCCGTTCACTACGTTAGCACACGGCCGGAGGACGTCTAGTAGATGTCGCGCCGATATCGCCCCTGTGCCGACAAGTCGAGCAGAACGTCCGCGCCGAGCGCATCGGCCAGCGCGGCATCCACGGCTGGCGCCATGCCCGCGAGGCTGCCGCACACGTAGATCGATGCGCCGTCGGCCACCCATCCCGCAATGTCTCGCGCCGCTTCGCGCACCCGATCCTGCACGTAGATGCGTTGCGCCTGATCGCGTGAGAATACGAGGTCGACGCGGGCCAGGCCGCCCTGCGCCTGCCATTCGCGCAGGGTCGCGTCGTGGAAACGGTCGTGGGCCGCCTGACGTTCACCGAAGATCAGCCAGTTCCGCACATGTCCCTGCGCAATTCGCTCGGCAAGGTGCGCACGCAGTCCGGCCAATCCTGTGCCGTTGCCGATCAGGATCATGCCACCGGCGTCCGACGGGCCATGGAAGCCCGGGTTCGACCTGACACGCATCGTCACGCTCCCGCCCAACGGCACGCCGTCGGTGAGCCAGCCGGAGCCAAGTCCCAGCGAGCCGTCGGCATTGCGCGTCTGGCGCACGAGCAACATCAGCTGGCCCTCGTCCGGTGTCGACGCAATCGAATACTCACGCTCGGGCAGTGGCGCCAGACGATCCAGCCAATCCTGAAGATCGATCCCCGCCGGCGGGGCAGCCTCGGGCAACACGCGCTCGCGCAGCGCTTCGCCCAACGTCGCCTCTCGCCCGGCGATGCTCACGCGCACGTCGGCCGTCCAGACACTGCCGGCGAGAAAGGCATCAATGCGCGCCGCCGTATGCCGCGGCAGCACCTCGACCAGATCACCCGCCACCCATTGGGCGTCTGGGGGCGGCGTGAAGGCCAGGTGATAGGCCGGCAAACCGGTGCTGCCGGGATTGAGTACGTTGCGCTCGGTCAACGTCCACGACTGGAAGCGAGGGCCGTCGGTGAGCTTCGACGACACCAACGGGCGCCCTAACCATTCGCCAAGGCGCTCTTGCCAGCGAGTCCACGCGCCCGGATCGCCCCGGTCGACTTCGATGGGTTCGAATGCCGCGACGCCGCCCTGCGCGCGCAGCCACCCGTCGAGCTTGCGGCCGAACCCGCAGAATCGGTCGTAATGGCTGTCGCCCAGTGAGAGCATGGCGAAACGTAATGTCGGCAGCGCCATCGCCTGATTCATCAATTGCTGCGCAAACCGGCGCGCGCTGTCGGGCGGCTCGCCGTCGCCGAATGTGCTGACGATGAACAACGCCCGCCTGGCCGTGCCCAGTTGGGCCTGACCGATGTGCGCCAGCGGCTGAATCTGCGCCGGAACGCCCGCGCCCTGCAACATACCGGCCGTCTGCCAGGCAAGCCCCTCGGCCACGCCACTCTGGCTCGCGTAGCCGATCAGCACGCCCTCTTCCGCAAGCGGTGTACCCACGGGTGCGTGTGCGCCATGCTTCACCGTGGCCGGGCGCGCCGCCGCCAATGCGCGCTTCTTCTTGCGACGGTCGAGATACAGCATCCAGCCCGTGACGAAGAACACCGGCATCATGAGACTCGAGAGCAACATGACGATGATGCCTGCCTGACCGAAGAAGCTGCCGCGATGCAACGCGTAGATGCTCGTCATCAACTGGCCGCCCGTCGTTTTCTCCGCGTAACGATCTTCGTTGCGAATCTCGCCGGACACCGCCTCGATATCCATGCGGCTGAACGCCCGCTCATGCGGCGCGGACTTGTCGAGCCACGTCACCTGAAGCGCCCCGCCCGGCTTTTGCGCCGGGCGCAGATAAACTTTGGTGTAGTCAGGCACTCGGGCCGTGAAGCTGTTCCACACCGTGCCCATGTCGTTTGCCGGCGTCGAGGCCAGATCCGGCAACGCCGCCTTCTTGCCCTCGCCCTTCTTTGCCATCTTCGGCTGGGCGGGAGGCTTGTTGCGCACAGGCTGGGGCACACCGGCCACCGAAAACAGCATGCCGCGCCACCAGTCGTACGACCAGTAAAGCCCCGTGGTGGCCGAGAGCAGATATGGCACCAGCACCACCGTGCCAATGACGGCGTGAAGATTCCAGAGGAACGGCCGGCCGCGCTTCTTGAAATCGATATGGAACCAGGCGCGCCAATTGCCAATGCGTCGGGGCCAGCGCAAATACAGACCGCTCAACGCCAAAAGGAAGAGCAGTAGCGTAGCCGCCGCCGTGATCTGTTTGCCGATCCCGTCCACCGTCAGGAAACGGTGGATGTCCATGATGAAGCGGAAGACGACATCGGCTTGCGAACGGCCAAGCATTTGCCCCGTATAAGGGTCGACGAAGTACGTCTCGCCACGCGTCCCGTCGCCGATCGACAGGCGAACGCCGACGGCGTCTTCCGGCGCGCGCGTCACCGTCATGAGCAAAATGCGCCGGTCGGGCACCGCCTCATGCACCCGCGAGACCAGCTCGGGAATGGGCAACGGCGGCGTATCGCGCACGGCCACGGTCATCACACCGGGACTGAAGGCCCGGGTGAGTTCTTCGTAATAGGAAAGCAGTGCGCCGGTGAGACCGACCACTGCCAGCACCAGCCCGGCCGTAATACCGAAGAACCAGTGCAACTGAAACCACAGTCTTTTCATCATTGTTGTCGTCCGACGCACGTCCGTGCGCCGATGGTGGCGCGTGCGTGGCAGGTGTGCCGTGCCGCGATCCCCCCGATGGAGCACTATGCGGCAATTATCGAATGGTATTGCAAACGATTCTCATATTCAATACCCACTTAACTTTCCATACCTTGTAGGCCTCATCCGACAGGAATTTCATAGAAAGGACGACCCCCCGTCGCTTTTTGAACGGTTAGGATGAATTTATCGGCGCGGATGTCCGCGCTCCCGCCCACCGAAACGCCGCAAGTCACACCTCGTCCACCTTTCCCCGGCGCCTGTCGCTCGGCCCGGAAACGAACTTTCGACCTGCGGCACGACAGCGACGGAGTGCCATGCAACCCTTAGCGTCTTCCCTCAACGCCCCGTCGACGACGACACCGGCCGATACTTGCGATGTCGACGTTGCCACGGTGGCATTCTTTTTCGATCTCGACGGCACGCTGGCTCCCCTGGCGTCCCGCCCCGATGCGGTCAGGCTGCCGCGCGACACCGCGAGCGTGCTGGCCCGGCTGTTCGAGCGCACGAATGGCGCCGTTGCGGTCGTCTCCGGGCGGGCTATCGACGATATCGACGGGCTGCTCGCTCCGCTGCGCGTCGCCGCTGCCGGGCTGCATGGTGCCGAAATCCGCCATGCCGACGGAGAATGGGTTCGCGCCGAGGGCCATGCGCTCGACACGGCCCGGGTCGCCGAGATGGCGGCCCCGCTGCGCGCGCTCGTCGCGCAGCATCCCGGCCTGTTGCTGGAGAACAAAGGCAGCGCGCTTGCGCTGCATTACCGCAATGCGCCCGAACTGGCGGGCGTCGCGCGCGACACCATGCGCGTGCTGGCCGATCTGCATGCCGATAGCTTCGCGTTGCAGCCCGGCAAGTTTGTCTTCGAACTGCGGCCACGCCACGTAAGCAAGGGCCGCGCTATCGCCACGCTACTGAAGGAGGCTCCGTTTGCCGGGCGAACGCCGCTGTTTGCCGGCGACGATCTGACCGACGAGGCCGGATTTGCCGACGTGAATGCGCTGGGTGGCATCACGATCAAGATCGGCGAGGGAGACACGTGTGCGCATCATCGTTTGCCGTCGCCGGAAGCCCTCACGGCCTGGCTGCTGACGCTGCGCCACACCGCCCTGCGCCAACCCTCACAGGAGAATGGAGAATGAGTCGCTTAGTCATCGTGTCGAACCGGGTTGCCCCGATCACCGAAGGCAAACCTACCGCCGGCGGTCTGGCCATCGGCGTGTTCGACGCGCTCAAAGACACTGGAGGCATGTGGTTCGGCTGGAACGGCGAAATCAACGCCGAGCCGGCGAGCGCGCCCGAGATTGCCCATCGCAATAACGTCACTTTCGCCACCGTGCCGCTCACGCGCCGCGACTACAACACCTACTATCGCGGCTTTTCGAACGCCACCCTGTGGCCGACATTTCACTATCGCGACGACCTCACCCGCTATCAGCGCGACGACTACAACGGCTACCGCCACGTCAACGCGCGCTTTGCCGCGCTGCTTGCACCGTTGCTCAAACAAGACGATCTGATCTGGGTTCACGACTACCATCTGCTGCCGTTCGCGCAGGCGTGTCGGCAGATCGGTTTGAAGCAACGACTTGGCTTCTTCCTGCATATTCCTTTTCCTTCTCCGCAAGTGCTCATGACCGTGCCACCGCACGAAGCGCTGGTGCGGGCAATGTGCGAGTACGATCTCGTCGGGTTTCAGACGGAAACCGATCGCACCGCCTTCACGGACTATCTGGTTCGCCATGCCGGAGGCACTTTGCACGACGATGGCACCGTCACCGCCTACGAGCGCACGTTGCGCACGGGCGTCTATCCGATTGGTGTCTATCCCGACGAGATCCAGCAGCAAGCGACCGCCCGCGCCACGGTCAAGCACATCCTCGACCTGAAGCAAGGGTTGCAGGAACGCAAGCTCATCATGAGCGTGGACCGCCTGGATTATTCGAAGGGGATGCTAGAGCGATTCCGCGCCTTCGAACGTCTGCTCGAACTGTGGCCGAATCAGCAAGGGACGGTCAGCTTCGTGCAGGTCGCGCCGCCCAGCCGCTCTGACGTGGCCGGATATGGCGAGATCCGCCGGCAGTTGGAGACCGAGGCGGGGCATATCAACGGGCGCTTCTCCGATCTGGCGTGGACACCGCTTCGCTACATCAATAAGCGTTACGATCACGAGGTGCTGATGTCGTTTTTCCGCGCGTCGCAGGTGGGCTACGTCACGCCGCTGCGCGACGGCATGAATCTCGTTGCGAAAGAGTACGTCGCCTCGCAGGATCCGGCAGACCCCGGCGTGCTGGTGCTGTCATGCTTTGCGGGGGCTGCACAGGAACTTGACGGTGCGCTGATCGTGAATCCGTACGATATCGACGGGATGGCCGAGGCGCTGCGCACCGCACTGAACATGTCGCTATCCGAGCGGCAAGCGCGCCACGCCACCATGATGCTGACATTGCGCGAGCACGATCTGTCGGCGTGGCGCGACCGCTTTATCGCCGACCTCCGCGCGCCGAAAGGTGCCGCCAAACCCGCATTGTTACGGCGGCCTCAACCGGCTGCCGCCTGATCGGCCTGACGAAAGCGGCCGCCCAAGCCCGCAAGGAGTCCTGCCATGAGCCAACGCGATCATGCTTCGAGCGCCCCGTGCGTCGAGGTCGAGACCGACGGGCCCGTGACCATCGTCACACTTGCGCGCGCAGCGCGGCGCAACGCCGTTGACCGGCACATGGCCGCCGCGCTGCGCGACGCCTTGCTGGCCTTCGAGCAAGACGACAGTGCCAGCGTTGCCGTGCTTTGCGGCAAAGGGGCGGCGTTCTGCGCAGGCGCCGACCTCTCGGCGTTCGACGACCCGGAACGCCGCAACGAGGTCACGCGCGACGGCAGCGGCGACGGCCCAATGGGACTCACACGCCGGCATCTGGACAAGCCCGTGATCGCGGCCGTGAGCGGACACGCCGTGGCAGGCGGGCTGGAGTTGGCCCTGTGGTGCGATCTGCGCGTGGCAGACGTGTCGGCAACGTTCGGCGTTTTCTGCCGGCGCTTCGGCGTACCGCTCATCGACGGCGGCACGGTGCGGCTGCCGAGACTGATTGGCATGAGCCGTGCGCTTGACATGATTCTCACGGGGCGCGCTGTCGGCGCACAGGAAGCCTACGAGATCGGACTGGTGAACCGGCTGGTGCCGGAAGGCATGGCGCGTCAGGGCGCGCTCGCACTGGCGCAGCAACTCGCCGCGTTGCCGCAAGGCGCCCTGCGGGCGGATCGGCGCGCAGCCTATGCACAATGGGATATGTCGCTGGAGGCCGCGCTGCGTCAGGAAGGCGCCGCCGGACATGCGGTGGTGTTCTCCGAGGGCATTGCCGGCGCTCGCGAATTTCTCGGTGGCGCCGGCCGCCACGGTGCACCGCGCGACAAATCGTAATCAATCCTGCGGTCCCACGGCCTCGACGCAATAGGGCTGCGGCGAGGCCCGGGCCGCCTTACTTGCCCGCCGGACGCGACGACTGCACCTGCTCAAGGCGCTTGCGCAGGCCGTCCGCGATTTCCTTCTGATTCGCCTGCGTGGCGAAGTCGATCGCCGTCAAACCGATCTGGTTCTTCAGGCGCACGTCTGCGCCACCATCGAGCAGCACCTTGCACGTCGTGATGTGGCCGCCGCGCGCTGCCATCATGAGCGGCGTGGTGCCATTGGGCGATTCGGCATCGACGTATGCCGAAGCATCGAGCAGCATCTGCACGATGTCGTCATGCCCGTTGGTCGCCGCGTAATGCAATGGCGCCCAGCCCTTCTTGTTGACCTCTGCATCCTTGTCGATCAGCAGCTTGACCATGGGCGCCAACCCTTGCAGCGACGCAATCATCATGGCGTTTTCGCCTGCCGCGTTGGTCGCGTCGAGATCCGTGCGCTTGTCTTCGATCAGCAGACGCGCCACGTCGACCGACTTCTCGCGCATGGCGATGACCAACAGAGGATTGCCCTTCTCGTCTGTCGAGTTCGGATCGACGCCCGCTTTCAGCGCTTGCGCCACAGCCTTCGTGTCGTTGAAGACAACCGCCTTCACCAGCGCGGTATTGGACGTGGCCGCAGTGGCACACGCCGTCAGCCAGAGCACACTAAGCAACATCCAGGCTCGGATCATCGGAAATTTGCGCATCGGGGGCTCCTGTCGGTAGTCCGTTGAATTACGTAGAACGAATTCGGTCAATCGGGTGATGCAGGTCAGGGCTTTGCCGTTGCGAACAGGCGGAAGAAGTTCTCCGTCGTCGCTTCGGCAATCTTCTGCAACGGCTCGCCGCGCAGGTCGGCGATGAACTCCGCGACATGGCGCACGTAGCCGGGTTGATTGAGCTTGCCTCGATAAGGCACGGGAGCAAGATACGGTGAATCCGTCTCGATCAGCATGCGCTCCAGGGGCACGCGGCGAGCCACGTCCTGCAAGTCTCGCGCGCTCTTGAACGTGACGATGCCCGAAAACGAGATGTAGAAGTTCTGGTCGAGCGCGCCTTGCGCGACATCCCAGCTTTCAGTGAAGCAGTGCATCACCCCCGCCGGCTCGCCCGCCTGCTCTTCTCGCATGATGCGCAGCGTGTCGGCGGCGGCCGAGCGCGTGTGAATGATGAGCGGCTTGCCCGTGGCGCGCGCTGCGCGAATGTGGGTGCGAAAACGCTCGCGCTGCCACTCCATTTCCTCGATGCTCCGGCCTTCCAGACGATAGTAGTCGAGCCCGGTCTCGCCAATGGCCACAACCTTCGGCGTGGCTGCGAGACGCACGAGATCGTCGACACCAGGCTCGGGCGTATCTTCGTAATCCGGGTGCACCCCCACTGAGGCGTACACGTTCTCGTGCTGTGCAGCGATCTCGAGCACTTGAGGAAGCGTTGGCAGATCGACCGAGACGCACAGGGCGTGGCTTACCTTGTTCTCGCGCATGCGCGCGAGCAGGTCGGGCATCTGCTCGGCCAGTTCCGGAAAATTGATATGACAGTGCGAATCGATGAACATGATGTGTGATCGGTTGCCGACGGCCTGCATCAAAGCGATGCCGGTCCGCCAAACAACTGTTTGTATTGCAGGAAAAGCGCCTCGAGCAGCACGCGCGTATTGAGCGGGTGGTTCTGCACCTGCCGTTGCTGCGCAAGCTCACGCAGGAAACCCAGCAAATGGACGTCGTCAGTCGTGTCGCCGCAATGGCGCAAGGCCTGCGCGTGACTTGGGAAGAAGCGGACGGTGCCGGCCATGCGCTCCGCCAGCACGTCGAAGCACCATCGCTGCAACGTCTCCAGAATGCCCGGCAGGCTGCCCTTGTGCAATTGCTCGGCACAGGCGAAGGCATCGATCGCCGCGCCCTGCGCCAATTGACCCAGCAGCCAGTCGCGCCAGCCGCGCTCTTCGGGTTCGGCCAGCGCACGCGCCGACAGCGGTGCGCCTCCGGCCTCGGCTAGCACGGCGGCAGCCTTGGCGGCATCGAGCCCTGCTTCCGCCATGAGCCATTTCGACGCCTGGGCGCCGTCCGGACGCGTGAGTATCAGGCGACGGCAGCGCGACAGGATCGTCGGCAAAAGCCGGTCGGGCTGCGTCGTCACCAGCAGAAACACCACCCCTTCGGGGGGCTCTTCGAGTGTCTTGAGCAGAGCATTCGCCGCATGCACGTTGAGCGATTCCGCCGGATACAGCAGCACAACGCGCAGCCCCTGACGGTGCGAGCCAACACTTGCGAAGTCGATCACTTCGCGCACCTGCTCGATCTTGATTTCCTTGCTCGGTGTCTTGGTCTTCTTGTCGCCATCGGCTTCGGCACGCGCCTCGGCGCCCGGCAGGCTGTCCGCCAATATCTCAGGGCAGATGGCGCGAAAGTCCGGGTGATTGCCGCTCGAGAGCCACTGGCACGCTCCGCAGGCGCCACACGGCAGATGGTCGTCGCGCGGCGACTCGCACAGCAGCGCCTGCGCGAACGTACGGGCAAGCTCGATCTCGCCAATGCCCGGCACGGCTTGCAATAGCAGCGCGTGCGGCATCTGGGCGCGCAGGTCGTTAAGGCGTGTCCAGTCCTGTGACTGCCACGGAAACAGCATGTAGGCTCCTTGGCCGGATGAGGCGTCTCGTGCGGAACGGCGAAGTGCTCAGACTGGGGGCCCCGGTCGTCCCGGCGACACGCCGCAGATGTCCCGCACGTCGATGGAATAAGCGGATTATCGCGTATCGCGCGCCGGCACGCTCAATGCCCGGGCAAGCCCAGACGGGCGAATACGCCTGCGAGTTGGCCGGCAATCGCTTCTATGCTCTGCGCGGCGTCGATCACGACAAAACGGCCACCCGATGCCTCGGCGCGGCGCAGATATTCCTCTCGCACACGCGTGAAGAACGCGGCCGATTCGCGTTCGAACTTGTCTGGGGTCCGGGCGCCGGCCAGCCGCGCGGCGGCAATCGCCGGATCGAGATCGAACAGAATCGTCAGATCGGGCTGACGCGTGCCCTGCACCCAACGCTCGAGCGTCGTCAATTTGTCGAGCGACAGGCCACGTCCGCCGCCCTGATACGCGAACGTCGCGTCGGTAAAGCGGTCCGAGACGACCCAGTCACCGCGTGCGAGCGCCGGCTCGATCACTTTGACCAGATGTTCCCGGCGCCCTGCGAACATCAGCAGCGCCTCCGTCTCGATATCCATCGGTTCGTCGAGCACGAGCTTGCGCAGCGCCTCGCCCAGCGGCGTGCCGCCGGGTTCTCGCGTGGCGACGACCGTGCGTCCCACGCTGGCGAGGCCCTGACGCAACGTGTCGACGAAAGCGTTGACGTGAGTGCTCTTGCCCGCACCGTCAATGCCCTCGAAGGTCACGAACTTGCCCGGCACGGCTGCCGGTGCCACGGAGGATTGCGTCATTGTTCACCTCGCTGATATTTGTCCACGGCGCGATTGTGCTCCTGGAGATTCGTCGAGAAATGGCTTGTGCCGTCGCCACGCGCTACGAAGTACAGCGCATCGGTCGGCGCGGGATTCAGCGCCGCTGCCAGCGACGCCACGCCCGGTAGCGCAATGGGTGTGGGCGGCAGGCCGGCGCGCGTGTAGGTGTTGTACGGCGTATCGGTTTGCAGGTCGCGCTTGCGCAGCCGCCCGGTGTACTGATCCCCCATGCCGTAGATCACTGTCGGATCGGTTTGCAGCAACATGCGCTTACGCAGTCGGTTGATGAACACGGCCGCGACCTGCCCTCGCTCCACCGCCTGCCCCGTCTCTTTCTCCACGAGCGATGCCATGATAAGCGCCTCGTAGGGTGTCGTGTACGGCAGTCCCGGTGCCCGCGCGGCCCACGCTTCGTCCAGACGCTTCTGCATCAGGCGATAGGCGCGCTTGTAGACATCGATGTCGCTCGTGCCTTTCGGAAAAAGGTAAGTGTCGGGGAAGAACATGCCTTCGGCCTCGGCGCGGTCTGCGCCCACCAGTTGCATGATGTCGGCATCGGGCAAACCCGCCGTATCGTGACGCAGCGCCGGATTGGCATCGATCTCCGAGCGCATCTTCTTGAAGGTCCATCCCTCGATGATCGTCACCACATACTGGTTGACGTCGCCACGTGCGAGCTTTTCCACCACTTCGATGGGCGTGATGCCGGTCGCGAACTCATAGTTGCCCGACTTGAGCTTGGTGCCCACGTCCATCACACGGGCAAGCAGGTTGAACAGGAGCGGAGGCACCGGCACGCCGCCGTTGCGCAATTGCGCAGCCACGCTGCGCACCGAACTGTACGGCTTGATCGTCACGTCAAGTGTCGGCTTGTCTAGTTGCAGAGGGGCCTGCGCCCAATAATAGAAAGCGCCGCCCGCCGCCAGCGCGGCGACAATCAGCAGAACCAACAGGCGTTTGATGAAAGACATGAATTGCAGGGTAAGCCGTGTGTCGACAGCAGCGGGTTCGGGGGACTCGGTCAGCCGGACTTGCGTGGCGACGACGGTGTCGAGAGGCGCGTTTTGCGCGTCGAACCGGGCTCGCACGTCCTGGCGGAAGACCCAATATAATACTTTGACTTGCCGAACCCTCACAGATTGACAGGCTCTCCCGTTTATGACCTCCCAATGGCGTGATCTTCTGCCCCAAGCGGCAGCCGCTTCCTCCCTCGACGCGACGTCCGACGCGAGTGCTCGCGCGGCTCAGTTCGCGGCGTTGCAAACCGGCAGTTTCGTCTCGCTCGCCAGCGATACCGGCCTCATCGCGGTGACTGGCGCCGACGCGGCGGCCTTCCTTCACGGTCAACTGACCAACGATGTCGAGCGCCTTTCCTCCGCTCAGGCGCGTTTGGCCGGATATTGCTCCGCCAAAGGACGGTTGCTCGCAACGTTCCTGATGTGGCGAGACACGTCGGCCGACGCCACGATCTATCTCGCTTGCGATGCCGACGTGCAGGCGGCCGTGCAAAAGCGCCTCTCGATGTTCGTTCTGCGTGCGAAGGCCAAACTGACGGACGGCACCGCGACCCATGTGCTGCTCCAGGTCGGTGGCCCTGCGGCCGAGGCCGTTTTGGCCAACACGTTCCCGGCGTTGCCCGCCGCCGCGCTTGCTGCCGCTCACGCAACCCTTGGCGATGCGCCGACCAGCCTGATTCGTTTGCCTGACGCCGGCACGGCGCGCGCGCTCTCGCGCTTCCTGTGGAGCGTGCCGGTCACGCACGCCGCCGAGGCGTGGGCGGCCCTGACGCAGGCGGCGGGCCTCACCGTCGTCCCGCCGGCCCTCGCGGCATGGCTCGACGTGCATAGCGGGGTCGCGCGAGTCACCACCGCGACGCAGGAGCAGTTCGTCCCGCAGATGGTGAACTGGGAGGTCGTGGGCGGCGTGAATTTCCGTAAAGGTTGTTACCCCGGACAGGAAGTGGTTGCCCGCAGCCAGTATCGCGGCACAATCAAGCGTCGCCTGCATCTTGCGCACGTAAGCGGCGTACAACCAGCGCCGGGACAGGCATTGATCGAGACGAGCGATCCCGACCAACCGTGCGGCATGGTGGTACAAGCCGCGCCGGCCCCGGACGGCGGCTACGACCTGCTCGTAGAGGTGAAGCTGGCCGCACGCGAAGCCGACGACGTGAGGCTCGGCAGTGCCGACGGCCCGGCCCTCGCTTTCGCCGATTTGCCATACGAGATCATCGATCCGACTGAAACGCCCGCGTCGTCTGCGGCGGCCTCCTGATCTGGCCGCCCAGCGATTGCCCATGGACTGTTACGTCTACTACCGTGTCTCGTCGCACAACGCAGCCGCGGCACATGCCGCCGCTGCACGGCTCTTCACGCTGGCGGCGTCACGCTTCGGCGTGTCGGGGCGGTTGCAACGGCGCGCCGACGCCTCCGCCAACGACGCGACCAGCGGCACCACGACCTGGATGGAACGATACGACAGCGCGAGCCCTGCCTTCATTGCCTCACTTGCACAATTGGCGGCCGAGTCGGGCCTGACGGCGCTGATTGAAGGCGAGCGTCATACCGAATGCTTCGTTGACGCGCAAACCCCATGTGCCTGATTGTCTTCTCGTGGCAACCCGATACCGACACGCCGCTGATTCTGCTCGCCAATCGGGATGAGTTCTTCGAGCGTCCTGCCGAGCCGATGCACTGGTGGCACGACCGCCCGGATGTGCTTGGAGGCCGGGATCTGCGAGGCGGCGGTACGTGGATGGGGGTCAATCGCGCCGGGCGGTTCGCTGCACTCACGAACTTCCGCGACGGCCGCGCGCCGATGGCGTCGAAGGACGCGCCGTCTCGAGGCCTGCTGGTCTCGGCCATGCTCGACGCGACGTCGTTCGACGCCGATCTCGCACGCGTCGAGCGGCATGCACATGAGTACGCAGGCTTCAATTTACTCGCGGGCGATCTGCCCGCAGGCAAGCTGTTCTGGTTGGGAAACCGGGCCGATCACGTTGGCGGCAACCTGAAAGCGCCACCGGCAATACCCGTCAATCCTGTCGCGCACGCCATCTCCCCCGGACTGCACGGTCTGTCCAACGCCGTGATGGATACCCCCTGGCCGAAACTGCTCAGTCGCCGCGACGCACTTGCGGACGCAATTTCGCGTAACGCCGACGACGCCACGCTGTTGCAGATCATGCGCGACCCGACCGAAGCGCCAGACGACGCCCTGCCTGAAACGGGTGTCTCGCAGACATTGGAACGCACGCTTTCGGCAGCATTCATCGCATCACCGGCCTACGGAACGCGATGCACGACGCTGCTCCGCTACCACCGCGATGGTCGCATCGACATGGTGGAAGCGACCGTAACGCCGGGACAATCCCCCAAAGTGCTCTCCGATCGTCGCGATTTCTCCTTCGTCATCGACGCCAAACGCACTTAACGGCACGTCGCCGTTTATTCCCATCTTTGGGACGTGCTTCTCAATTTCGACACTTAAATTGGGAATCGCGCTGCATCGGCTGGCGGTGATTTTGCCAACTGCCTCAGCCCGTGACCGTGAAAACAGAAAGACACACCACTCCTGAAACTCAGGAATCCTTGATAAATTCGATAATAATCCCGCGCTATACCAACCGCACAATCTGCTTGCCGAAGTTTTCCCCTTTGAGCAGCCCCAGGAACGCCGCAGGCGCGTTTTCGATGCCTTGGGCCATCGTCTCGCGATAGCGCAACTCACCAGCGGCAATCGCGTCAGTCAGTTCTTTCAGCGCTTGCGGCCAGACGTCCATGTGCTCAGTCACGATGAAACCTTCGAGTCGTACGCGGTTCGTGAGCAACAGCGCCGGATACTTCATCGGAATCGGGTCGCCGTTGTAGCCGGAGATCATGCCGCACAAAGCAATGCGCGAGTGTGCATTGAGATTGCGCATGACGGCATCCAATACCTCACCCCCAACGTTCTCGAAATAACCGTCGATACCGTCGGGTGCTGCGGCGCGCAGCGCATCGTTCAGATTGCCTGCCTTGTAGTCGATACAGGCATCGAAGCCCAGTGTGTCCACGACGTAGGCGCACTTTTGCTCGCCGCCGGCAATGCCGATCACACGACACCCGGCGCGTTTGGCCAATTGGCCGACCACGCTGCCCACCGCACCGGAGGCCGCGCTGACCGCCACCGTCTCCCCGGCTTTCGGCGCGATGATGTGGTTCAGGCCATACCACGCGGTCACGCCAGGCATGCCGGCAACCCCAAGATAAGCGCTCATCGGCACGCGTGCATCGTGCAGACGACGCAGGTTGCTGCCGTCCGAAATGCCGTACTCCTGCCAGCCGAACATGGCGGTGACGGCATCGCCCGGCTGCCAGTCGGGATGGCGCGATTCGATTACCTCACCGACTGTCGCGCCGATCATCACCGTATCGAGCGGCTGCGGCGGGGCGTAAGACTTCGTATCGTTCATCCGGCCGCGCATGTACGGGTCGAGGGACAGGTAGAAGTTTCGGACCAGCACCTGCCCGTCACCAAGTTCCGGTAACTCCGGTGCGGCCAGATGAAAATTGTCCAGCGTGGCTTCGCCCTTCGGGCGTGAAACCAGCAAAATCTGGCGATTGATCGTCATGGTATTCCCTCCGCATCAACTGCATTGGTCGGGTAGCGACAATCGCTACCCGTTACGGTCTCAATAGGCTCGCCTCGCACGGGCGCCCCATACCGGTCAACAGCGCTTTACCCACGCATCGACCGGCAACGTCGTCGTCGACAGCGAGACGTTTTCCGGGCAATCGTCAGTCGCCGCTCGGGGCGTCGGGGCGTCGCTGCTCCCGCACGGTACGCCCGACCGCAAGGCGACGCAGATACTTGAAGGTCCCCATCGCCTTCGCTACCAGCTTGTCGTTGACGTCGCGCACCTCGCCCTCACAATAGGCCATCGTCGTGGAGCGATGCAGGAGACGCCCGAACGCGCGCATCTCGCCGGTGCCAGGTTGCATGAAACTCGTCTTCATCTCGATAGTCACCACGCCCGAGCCTTCCGGCGCCACACTCCGGCAAGCGGTGCTCAGGGCAACATCAAGCATCGCCATCGTGACCCCGCCGTGCATCACCTCCCAGCTATTGAGATGCTGAGGCGCCAGCGAGAGCCGTAACACCGACTCGCCCCCCTCAGCACTCAGCAATTCGATGCCGAGGTGATCGATAAAACCTGAACGGATCGAGAGCGCAGTCATCAGAAACTCCGGCCACATTGGCCATTACGGTAGAACTTGTCCATCGTCACGACATCATTTAGCGACGCAAAGCGAAGCGCATTGCGTCTGTTATTCACTCGGTGGCCCGCCACTCGCCCACGACTCCCCCGCTATTCGCGCGATACACCTGCGGCAGCCAGCGACGCCCACGCCCTGGCGAGCGAGCCGTTCAGATCGATAGCACGGCAGGCGTGCTCGATCACACAAACGTCGAAGCCCGCCGCCCGGGCGTCGAGCGCACTCCACGCCACACAGAAATCGGTCGCCAGTCCAACACAGTGCACGCGTCTCACGCCCTTGTCCCGCAAATACCCCGCGAGCCCCGTGGGCGTCTTGCGGTCTGCTTCGAGAAACGCCGAATAGCTATCGACATCGGCCTGATACCCCTTACGCACCACGGCCTGCGCGTGCGGAATATGCAAATCCGCATGCAATGCCGCCCCCTGCGTATCCTGCACGCAGTGGGCAGGCCACAGGACCTGTTCGCCATACGGCAAGGTCATCGTCTCGAACGGCCGACGCCCCTCGTGATTCTCGGCAAACGACACGTGCCCAGACGGATGCCAGTCCTGCGTCAACACCACATGGGCGAACTTTCCCGCCAACGCGTTGATCGCCGGCACCACCTCGTCACCGTGAGGCACGGCCAAGGCCCCTCCGGGCATGAAATCGTTCTGCACGTCGATCACGAGCAGTACTTCGTCCATCGGCTTCATATCATTGCCCCTAAACTATTCCCGCGATATGGCCAATACTGCCGGATGCAGGTGATAAAGCCGATACGGACAGGACACCTCGACGCAGCAGCCCTTTCCTATCGACCCCGTGTTGCTTACCCGTTGAAACGCTTGCCGGCTTCCGCCAGTTCCACGAGCCGTGCGGCCGGTGTCCAGTCCGCGCCGTGCTCACCCTGCTCGAACTCCCGCACCCGTGCAAGCACCTTGTCGAGCCCGACCATGTCGGCATAGAGCATCGGCCCGCCACGCCACAGCGGGAAGCCGTAGCCATTCAGATACACCATATCGATGTCGGATGCGCGCGCCGCCGTTCCGTCGGCGAGCACCTTTGCCCCTTCGTTCACCAGCGCATAGACGAGACGGTCGACAATCTCGCCGTCGGAGAACGCGCGAGGCACAATCCCGTTCGCCTTGCGATAGTCGTCGAGCATCTGCGCAATTTTGGCCGACTCACGCGGCGTGCGGTCGCCCTCAGCGTAGTCGTACCAGCCAGCGTGGGTTTTCTGGCCATAGCGGCCTGCTTCGCACACCACATCGGCAATCCTGGGATACACAATGCCGGGGTGTTCGGCATGACGACGCTTGCGAATCGCCCAGCTGACATCGTTGCCAGCCAGGTCGCTGGTGCGGAACGGCCCCATGGCGAAGCCGAAGCGCTCGATGGCAGCGTCGACCTGCGCGGGCGTCGCGCCCTGCTCGACCATCCATTGAGACTGCTTGAAATACGGTTCGAGCATGCGATTGCCAATAAAGCCGTCGCACACCCGAGCCACGACAGCGAGCTTGCCAATTCGTTTGGCGAGCTTCATGACGCTCGCCAATACGTCCTTGCCCGTATGGGCGCCGCGCACCACCTCGAGCAAGCGCATGACGTTGGCGGGACTGAAGAAATGCATGCCGATGACGTCCTGCGCCCGCGACGTGGTTTCAGCCAGCACATCGAGATCGAGCGTCGACGTGTTCGACGCCAGAATCGCACCGGGTTTGGCCACCTTATCGAGTTCGCGGAACACCACTTGCTTGATGGCCATATCCTCGAACACCGCCTCCACAATCAGATCGGCATCTGCGACCGACGTGAAATCGGTACTGCCTTGAATACGTGCCAGCCGCTTTTCAGCCTCGTCGGCTGCCAGCTTGCCCCGGGTCACGGCACGTGCGTAATTGCCGCGCATCGACTCGACACCGCGCGCTAACGACGCCTCGGTCGTGTCGATCAGCACTACCGGAATTCCAGCGTTCGCGAACGTCATGGCAATGCCGCTACCCATCGTTCCGGCACCGACGACCGCCACGCGCTCGATGGTGCGTACCGGGGTATCGTCGGGCACGTCGACAATCTTGGCTGCGGCACGCTCCCCTAGGAACGCGTGACGCAGCGCCTTCGATTCCGGCGAACTGACCAGCGCGACAAAACACTCGCGCTCGAACTTCACCCCTTCATCAAACGGACGTTGCAGCGCCGCTTCGACTGCCGCCACACATTTCTGCGGCGCAGGAAAATGGGGCTGCTCGCGCTGTACCTTGTCTCGCGCGGCATCAATGGCAGCCTGCCCCGAACCGTCAGCGTCGTCGATGGCAACGTCGCGCAATCGCGGCAAGGTGCCGCCTTGGGCGGCAATCTCGCTGGCAAAGGCAATGGCCCCCGCGAGGAGATCGTCATGACTGCCTTCGATGAGCTTCGAGAAGAGCGTGCCGACGAGCGTTTCGGACTTCACGACACGGCCCGACACCACCATATCGAGCGCACGCGCCACACCGATGGCGCGCGGCAGTCGCTGCGTGCCACCAGCACCGGGCAGCAGACCCAGCTTCACCTCGGGCAGGGCAATCTGTGCCCCCGGCAACGCCACGCGATAGTGACATGCGAGTGCCAATTCGAGACCGCCGCCCATTGCCACCGCGTGCACCGCCGCGACGACAGGTTTCTTGCAAGCGTCGAGCGCGGCAATCACGTCGACCAACAGTGGGCTCTGCGTCGCCTTCGGCGTGTTGAACTCACGAATATCGGCACCGCCGGAAAAAGCCTTCCCCCCGCCGATCAGCACCACGGCGCGAACCTGAGCGTCGGCCTGAGCTTGCGCGATGCCATCGGCAATACCCGCCCGTGTGGCATGTCCCAGGCCATTCACCGGGGGATTTTCCAGCGTGATGACGGCCACGCCGTCACGAACCTCATAAGCCGTGCTCATTGTTGTCTCTTTCCTTATTTATGTGCGTCGTTGGGGGCGCCGCAGGCGCTCCGACTGCGGCAAGACGATCGTTCGATTCTAGCGCAGCGCTAGACCTCAAGCCATTCGCGACGAATTGCGGGCGCGGCCGCCAGCGCGTCGGGCGGCCCCTCGAAGACAAGCGTGCCACGCCCCATCACCGCCACACGCTGCGCGCAACTGAGCGCGAGCGACAGCTTCTGTTCGATCAACAGAATCGCCACGCCCGCCGCCCGCAAATCGGTCAGAATTCGGCCGATGCGGGCCACGACCCGAGGCGCGAGCCCTTCGGTCGGCTCGTCGACGATCAATAGTTCGGGCCCCGCCATCATCGCCCGGCATAACGAAAGCAACTGTTGCTCTCCCCCCGATAGCGACGCCGCAGGCGCATCGCGCCGGGGTGCCAGTTCCTCGAAGCGCGCGAACGCGTCGGCGAGCGTCAGCGTCCGGTCAATGCCCCCCGCGCGACGCGCCGCGCGGGCTTTGCTATCTCGCTGCCCAAGCAGCAAATTCTGCGTGACCGTCAGCGGCCCAAAAACATCGCGGGTTTCCGGCACATAGCCAACGCCCAGCCGGGCGATCTGATGCGGCGCGAGCGAGACCAGCGACCTGC
This sequence comes from Pandoraea apista, assembly GCF_001465595.2. Lineage (NCBI taxonomy): Bacteria > Pseudomonadati > Pseudomonadota > Betaproteobacteria > Burkholderiales > Burkholderiaceae > Pandoraea > Pandoraea apista. Next base: position 3,163,827 of record NZ_CP013481.2, read on the forward strand.
CGTGCCAACGAATGTCGCCCTCACGTGGCACCTGCCCCATGATCGCGCGAGCCAGCGTAGAGCGCCCCGCACCGTTGCGCCCGAGCACCGCCACGATCTCGCCCGGTGCAACGCGCATCGTCACACCATGCAACACTCGGCTGCCGCCGTATCCAGCCTTGACGTCGGATAGTTCAAGCATCGTGTGCCTCTCCGACAGAGTCCCCGTTGTAGGCGTCTGCGTAATCTCCCAGATACGCTGTACGCACATCCGGATGCGCGCGAATTCGCGCCGGGGTATCGCATGCGATGATCGCGCCGCGTGCCAGCACGGCGATCCGGTCAGCCAGCGAGAAGACCACCTGCATGTCGTGTTCGATCATCAACAACGAGCATCCCCGGCTGAGTTCGGCAATTAGCGCCACCATGCGGGAAGACTCCGACTGACTCATGCCCGCCGTAGGTTCGTCGAGCAACATGACACTGCCTGCCGACGCCGCACACAATCCCACTTCGAGTACGCGTTGCTCGGCGTAGCTCAGTGCGCCCGCCGGCACGTCGCGCCGCGCCTCCAGGCCAAGACGTTCCAGCCAAAGCTCGCTGCGCCGGGTGACGTCGTCCAAGCCACGCATTCGCCGCCAGAACGTATAACGATGTCCGTCCGGCCAAAGCGCTGCGCAACGCAGATGATCGATGACGCTCATTTGGCCGAACAACTGCGAGGTCTGGAAACTGCGCGACAGGCCAAGCCGGCTGATGACATGCGGCGCGCGGCCGGTGACATCCCGCGCGTGCATCAGCACACGCCCGCTGTCGGGCCGCGTTCTACCGGTAATGACGTCGAACAACGTGCTCTTACCTGCGCCGTTCGGGCCGATGATCGCAAGCCGTTCCCCCGGTGCCAACGTCAAATCGACACCGCTCAGCACTTGCGTGCGTCCGAACGATTTGCGCACGCCTCGCACGCTGAGCGCCTGGCCAGACGAGCGAGCCAGTGTTTCGGCGTCACTCATCGTTGCGCCTCCGCACGAAGCCTCGCACTCGCCACGGTGTGCCGCAAACGACGTCCGGCGAACGTCAGGGTGGCAACCCCAACGACGACCATCGCCGCCGCCGCACCCCATACCGCCGTGGCGGCGTGAGCACCCGGTCTTCCTGCCAGATTTAGCCCGGCGTCGCTGGCAAGCCTCGCGCCGTAGGTCATTTCCACGACGCCGATCAGCCCGCCAACGGACAATACGAAGCCAAGACACACCGCCGCATAGGGCTTCCACAGTACTCGTACCCTGCCATCGCGCCAAGCATGTACGTGGGCCGCGATCAACCCCGACATTCCGCCGGGGGCGAATATCACGACCGCGAGAAACCCCAATCCAAGATAGAGCTGCCACGCTCGCGTCAGCGACGCCAGCACAACGGTCGCGAAAACGCCGACGACGGCCCCCAGCATCGGCCCCGCGAAATACGCCGTACCGCCAAGCACAGTAAAAACCAACACGATGCCGGAGCGTTCCAGGCTGAAGGTGTCGGCACTGACCAGTTCGAAATTCAATGCGCCGAGCGCGCCCGCCACTCCGGCGAAAGCCGCAGCAATGATCTGCATGCGATACCGCACCGCCGCAGGCGACTGCCCGAGGAAGGCAACACGCCCCGCGTTGTCGCGTACCGCGCGTGCAAGAAACCCTAACGGCGTTCGCGTAACGCCGTACATCAGGCCTGCGCAAACGAACAGCCATACGGCCACCAGCGCATAGACCTCGCGCTGCGTTGCGAACGTCACGCCGAACCACGCAGCGCCCATCGTCCTGTCGGTAGGGATGCCGCGCTCACCACCGAACCATTCGGGCAGCATTGCGGCCATCACCCAGACAAGCTCCGCTACGCCGAGCGTAATCATCGCGAACGTCATGCCCGAGCGACGCGTGGTGACGTATCCCAGCGTGGCACCTGCGATACCGGCTGCGACGGCGCCCGCCAACGGAACGATGGCCATCGACACAGGCAGCCCCTGAACGCCAATGCGATTCATACACCAAACGCCCGCATAAGCACCGATACCGGCATAGGTCGCGTGGCAAAAACTCAATAGTCCCGTCGAGCCGAGCAGAAGATTGAACGACAACGCGAGAATGGCTGCGGTTCCCATTTGCGTCATCAGCGTTAGCGCCGCGTCGGATGGAAAGCACCAAGGCGCCAGCCCGAGAATGGCGGCAAAGAGCAGCCATACGAGCGCCCGGCGGCGCAGCGATACCGGCACGGATACCGGCGTAACGATGGCGTCGTTCATCACCCCTCCCGAACGCCGAAGAGGCCGCGCGGACGCCACAGCAGCACCGCTACCATCAGCAGATACGGTACTGCGGGCGCAAGCTGCGCAACGCTCAAATGGGAGATCGGGGCAACGACACCACTCAGCGTCCCTAACGCGCCGGAGACGCTCACACCGCCCCCGGTGGCCATTTCACTTTGTGGCCACCATTGTGCAAGGCTGGCATCGCTCGTGACGGCCCATGTCTGCAATAAACCAATCAGCAGCGAGGCGACGAACGCACCGCCCAGCGAGCCCAATCCGCCGACGACAACCACAACGAACACCACACTGCCCACTGTCGCCGCCATGCCCGGTTCCGTCACCAGCACATTGCCCCCTGCCGCCCCGGCCAGTGCCGCCAACGCCGCGCCGCAAGCGAACACGCCCGTGTAAAGCGCGGGCACGTTGTAGCCGAGGGCCTGCGTCATTGCCGGCTGTGACAATGCCGCCTGCAAGATCAGTCCGGCCCGCGTGGCGCGAAACGCGCCCCACACCAGCAAGGCAATCGCACATGCCAGCCCCATCAGGAACAAGCGGTAGGCAGGCACGGCAATGCCCGCCACATGAACGAGCACACCTTCGAAGGCCGCAGGCACGCCGTAGTCGACCGGCCCGCGCCCCCAGGCAAGCTGCACGAGTTCCACCACGACGTACGCCAGTCCGAACGTGGCAAGCAGTTCCGCCAGCGCGCCACGCGTACGCAATCGCCGCAAAACGCTCCATTCGAAGACAGCCCCGATCACTCCCACGATCAGCGGCGCAGCGACCAACGCCGGCCAGAAACCCACTGCCGCCGATAACGCGTAGGCAAAATACGCCCCCAGCATGTAGAAGCTGGCATGCGCGAAGTTCAGCACGCCCAGCATGCTGAAGATCAACGTCAGTCCGCTCGAGAGCATGAACAGCAGCAAGCCATAGCTCACACCATTCACGAGCACGAGGCCCGCAGTGGCATTCAGCAAATGCACGCCGTCTCCTTCGGAAAACCAATGAAAGACGCGGCAGCACCTGCCGCATCGAGAGAAATTCAGGCTGACATTATAGAGGGGAGGGGCAACCGCAATGCCCCGGGATCGCCCGAAAAGCGGCGTCACTGCTGGATTTCAGGCGGCATCCGCACCACCGTTCAGAGGTTTCCGAGCGGAATCCCGGCGGATGCCGCAGTCATGACAGGCGCCATGACCGGAAATCTACGACGCCGCCTGATAATCGCGGAATTTCTCGCGGAGTTTGAGCTTGAGCATCTTCCCGGTCGCCGTATGGGGAATCTCTTCGACGAACACCACATCGTCGGGTATCCACCATTTCACGACACGCCCTTGGTAGAACGCCAACACGTCTTCGCGCGTCAACGTCGAACCGGGTTTGCGAACCACGACCAGCAACGGGCGCTCTTCCCATTTCGGATGGCGAACGGCAATGCAGGCGGCTTCGTGAATCTCCGGATGCGCCATTGCGACATTCTCCACGTCGATGGAACTGATCCACTCGCCGCCCGATTTGATGACGTCCTTGCTGCGATCGGTGATCTGCACATAGCCTTCCGGGTCAATCGTGGCCACGTCTCCGGTGGGGAACCAGCCGTCGATCAACGGCGACGCATCCGAGCCGAAATAACGATCGAGCACCCACGGCCCGCGAGCATGCAGATCGCCGAACGCCTTGCCGTCCCAAGGTAACTCCTCGCCGTCCGGGCCCACGATTTTCAGGTCGACACCGTAAATGGCCGTCCCCTGCTTCTCCAGAATATGTTGCTGCGCCTCGGCCGGCAGGTCGCGGTGATGTTTGCGTAGATGACATAGCGTGCCAAGCGGCGACATCTCGCTCATCCCCCAAGCATGAATGACACGCACACCGTAATCTTTCTCGAAAGTCTGAAGCATGGCCGGCGGGCAGGCCGAGCCGCCGATCACCGTGCGCTCCAGCGTCGAGAAGCGTGCGCCGATAGATTTCACATGCGTCAGCAACCCTAGCCAGACGGTAGGCACACCGGCCGAGAACGTCACGCCTTCGGCCTCGAAGAGTTCGTAAAGCGACTTACCGTCGAGATCCTTGCCGGGGAACACAAGCTTCGCGCCGACAAGCGCGCTGGAATACGGCAGCCCCCACGCGTTCACATGGAACATCGGCACCACGGGCAATACGGCGTCGCGCGCCGACATGGCCATCGCGTCAGGCAACGAGGCACCGAAGGCGTGCAGCACCGTGGAGCGATGGCTGTACAGCACTCCTTTCGGATTCCCTGTCGTGCCCGACGTATAGCAAAGACCGGACGCCGTGGATTCGTCCATCGACGGCCACACGAAATTGCCGTCCTCCGCAGCGATCAACTCCTCGTAGCAAAGCAACGGCAAGCCCGACTCGGGCAGGTGCGCGCGATCCGTCATTGCGATCCAGCCCTGAACGCCGGGGCACATGGGGGCAATCGTCTCGACCAGCGGCAGAAAATTGATGTCGAACGCGACGAAGCGATCTTCGGCGTGATTGACGATATAGGCGATCTGCTCGGGAAACAGGCGCGGATTCACCGTATGCACGACACTGCCCATGCCCGAGACACCGTAGTACAGCTCGAGATGCCGGTAGCCGTTCCATGCCAGCGTACCCACGCGCTCGCCATCGCCGACTCCCAGCCGGCGTAACGCCTGCGCGAGTTGGCGGGCGCGCCGCTCGGCGTCGCGCCAGGTGTAGCGGTGGATGTCGCCTTCCACGCGACGTGACACGATCTCGGTGTCGCCGTGGTGACGCGCGGCATGCGTAAGCAGCGAGGAAATCAGGAGCGGCGCGGCCATCATCTGGCCGAGAAGCGGTGTTGCCATGCGTCGAATCTCCAGAAAAGTCGGGAAAACCGGAATTACGGGGATACGTCGGGAATAGCGTTCAGCCGTTCGAGAAGTTCGTGTGTCGAACGTTGGCACGGTCGGGGCGCGCCTTCTCCGGCACCGCAGAGATTCATTCTTGACGCGCTCGCTCGCCGGGTCAACGCCCATCGCTTGTGCGGCGCAGCAGACATGCGGCTACGCCAGTGTACGCACACTGGCAGCGCACGACGGACACCTCAAGTAGAATGTTTGTTCACCATCAGGAACGTCCTCCAATGTCGGCAACCGACCGTCCCGCCCCTGCTTCCACTTCGCTCAAGCCCTACGGACCGTTGCCTTTGGCGAACCGGTTTGCGTCGCTCGGCAGCGATTTCTATACGCGCCTCGCGCCTCAGCCGTTGCCCGCGCCCTATCTGGTCGGCTTTTCGGCCGACGCCGCGCGGCTGCTGGGCTGGTCGCCTGAAGCGGCACGCGATCCGGAGTTTCTCGCCACATTTGCCGGCAATGCGCCACTGCCCGGGGGCGACCCGCTCGCCAGTGTCTATTCGGGCCATCAGTTCGGCGTATGGGCCGGTCAACTGGGCGACGGCCGGGCATTGCTGCTCGGCGAGTCGGACGGCCCCGGTGGCCGCTGGGAAATCCAGCTCAAGGGCGGCGGGCTTACGCCCTACTCCCGCATGGGCGACGGACGCGCCGTACTGCGCTCGTCGATCCGGGAATTTCTCGGTTCGGAAGCCATGTTCCATCTCGGCGTGCCGACCACTCGCGCCTTGTGCGTCATTGGTTCAGACACGCCGGTGCGCCGCGAAACCATCGAGACGGCAGCCGTCGTGACCCGCCTGTCACCGAGCTTCATCCGTTTCGGTCATTTCGAGCATTTCTGGGCCAGCGATCAGTACGAAGCGCTGCGTCAACTCGCAGACTTCACCATCGATCATCATTACCCGCACTGCCGCGACGAAGCCAATCCGTACCTCGCGCTCTTGAGCGCCGTCTGCGACGCCACGGCCGAGATGGTCGCGCACTGGCAGGCAGTGGGTTTCTGCCATGGGGTGATGAATACCGACAACATGTCGATTCTCGGCCTGACGATCGACTACGGGCCCTTCGGCTTTCTCGACGGCTTCAACGCACACCACATCTGCAACCACTCCGATACGCAGGGACGTTACGCCTATCAGGCGCAACCGAATGTGGCGTACTGGAACCTGTTCTGCCTCGCACAAGCCTTGTTGCCCTTGTTCGGCGAAGGGGAGGCGGCGATCGAGCAGGCGCAGTCGGTATTGCCGGTGTTCAAGACACGGTTTGCCGAGGAAATCGACCTGCGTATGCGTGCCAAACTCGGATTGCGCGAGTCTCACGCCGACGACGAAACGCTCATCAATCGTTTGTTCAAGCTGATGCACGAGGGACGCGTCGATTTCACGCGCCTGTTTCGCACGCTCGCCGCGCTGGAACTCGAGAACCCCGCGGCCGACGAACCGCTGCGTGACATGTTCATCGACCGTGCCGGGTTCGACGCCTGGGCGGTGGATTACCGTGCGCGGCTCCGCCATGAAGCGAGCACCGACGCCAAGCGCGCTGTGGCCATGCGACTCGTCAACCCAAAGTACATCCTGCGCAATCACCTGGCCGAAATCGCGATTCGCCGTGCCGGCGAGAAAGACTTCTCGGAAGTCGACACGCTGCTGCGCGTGCTCTCACGGCCCTACGACGAACAACCCGAATTCGAGCGCTACGCCGAGTTGCCGCCCGACTGGGCCAGCCAGCTCGAAGTCAGTTGCTCGTCTTGATCGACGGGCATGGCGCCGGCGGGCGCCTGAGTATGACGGAACATTGCAAACCGGGGCATCGCCCCCATCTGAACAAGGTCAGACGATATACGACGCGCGGCGGCAACTCCGGGGCCGCCGCCCCTGAGGAGACTCTCATGAGCAAAGTTGAAAAAAACGACGCCGACTGGCGTGCCCAACTCGACGACGTGGAATATCAGGTGACGCGCCATGCGGCCACGGAGCGCGCATTTACGGGCCGTTACTGGGATCACTGGAAAGACGGTACCTACCGTTGCATCTGCTGCGGAGCGCCGCTGTTCGAGTCGACCGAGAAGTTCGACGCGGGCTGCGGGTGGCCAAGCTATTCGGCTCCCGTGGATAAGTCAGGCATCGACGAGGTCATGGATTACAGCCACGGCATGGTGCGCGTGGAAGTCCGCTGCCACAACTGCGACGCCCACCTCGGGCATGTGTTCGAAGACGGTCCGCAGCCGACCGGCTTGCGTTATTGCATCAATTCCGCCTCGCTGAACTTCGAAGACAAGGAAGGTCAGACCGACAAACCCATCGAAGGCTGAACCCCTACCCCGCCGGCCCTCTGCCGGTGGGGCGACACCTGAATTTCGACTTGCGGTGAGCACTTTTGGAGAATTCCCTCCCTGCCAGTGTTCGGACACCGACCGTGCCTCTGCTAAGCTGACATCTCCTTAACAAGCCTCAGGAAACGTCGCTCATGCCAAGCAAAATCACTGGTTTCAAGCCGCTTCTCTGCGCGGCGGCGGCATCTTTCGGCATACTAAGTGCCGCGCCTGCCATCGCGCAGTACACCGGCCCGACCGCCAGCCCAGCAACGACCGGAAGCGTGATGGTACCGTCAGTGGCATCGCATGTTACGACGGTAGAACGAGCGCTGGTTGCCCCCGACGATGCGGTGGCCGTAATCGAGGGCTTCATCGTCAACCGCCTCAAGCACGAGCATTACACGTTCCGCGACGACGCCGGCAGGACTATCGAAATCGAGCTAGACGACAAGTACCTGCCGCCGGGTCGGCAAATCACCGACACGACCCGTGTGCGTATCACCGGCGAAGTCGATCGCCATCGCTTCCGCCCGAACGATATCGACGTGAAGCGCATCGAAATCCTGCCGTAAGACGAAGCGCCCGCCCGACCGGGTGGCGGTGTGGCGCCGCGCGCCGCGCCGCGCTTTCGGAGATTCGCCGCGTCCCTCCAGGGGCCTTTGAAATATAATGGGCGTTTGCTCCCCAGACGCCTTGTGCCCCTGGGTGTTTGCCCCCGAAGCCCCCAAGTCGAGACTTCATGAAATTTCTTTTCGACCTGTTACCGGTCATTCTGTTTTTCGTCGCCTTCAAGTTCGCCGGCATTTATGTCGCCACCGGCATCGCGATCGTGACGACAATTGCGCAAGTCCTCTGGATGTGGCTGCGTCACCGCAAGGTCGAGCCCATGCAATGGGTGAGCCTCGCAATCATCGTGGTGTTCGGCGGTGCCACCATGGTGCTGCACGACGAAACCTTCATCAAGTGGAAGCCCACGGCGCTTTACTGGCTCTTTAGTATCACGCTGTTCGTCGCCGAACTCGTCTTCGACAAGAACCTGATCCGCGCCATGATGGAAAAGCAGATGGCGCTGCCCGAGTCACTGTGGCGTGCGGTGAATTTCAGTTGGGCACTGTTCTTCCTCGCCATGGGCGTACTCAACCTCGTCATTGCTTACCATTTTTCGACCGACACCTGGGTCGACTTCAAGCTCTTCGGTGGCATGGGCCTCATGGTCGTGTTCATCGTCGTGCAGAGCCTCTGGCTCGCGAAGTACATCAAGCAAGACGAATAACGCCCGACAGGAAGTCACCGCCATGACCATGGAACAGCAAATCGAAGCGCGTCTCACCGCTGCGCTCTCTCCCCTGGAATTCGCACTTGAGAACGATAGCGCCCGTCACGCCGGTCATGCCGGTGCCGCGTCGGGCGGTCATTACAATCTCAGGATCGTTTCCGCTGCGTTTACCGGCCGTAACCGCGTTGCGCGTCACCGCCTGGTGTATGATGCGCTAGCCGATTTGATGCAAAACGGCATTCACGCCCTCGCCATTGTTGCGCTCGCCCCCGGCGAAGCGTAATTCGCATGCGACGCGTCCCCCGTCGATTAACCTTGCCTTCGTCATTCGTTAGGAAAAACAGCATGGCATTGAAACTCGCCCGCACGGCTCTGGCGCTCGGCGCCGCCGTGTCGCTGACCGCCGTCTCCCTCCCCGTCCTCGCCCAGAATGTCGCCGTTGTGAACGGCACGCCGGTGCCTGTGGCACGTGCCGACGCCATGGTGCGCGAAATGGTGCGTCAGGGTCAGCCGAACTCGCCGCAACTGCAACAGCAGGTGCGTGAAGAACTGGTCAAGCGCGAAGTCCTCGCGCAGGCAGCCGTCAGCAAGGGGATCGCCACTCAGCCGGACGTCAAGGCACAGCTCAAGCTGGCCGAGCAAGGCGTACTGATCCGTGCCCTTATCGCCGACTTCCAGAAGACGTCGCCCGTGACCGATGCAGAAGTTCAGGCGCGTTACGACCAACTGAAGAAGCAGTTCGGCGATAAGGAATATCACGCTCGTCACATTCTCGTGCCTAGCGAAGATACGGCCAAGGAGATCATTGCGAAGCTCAAGGGTGGCGCGAAGTTCGCCGACCTCGCCAAGCAGTACTCGAAGGACCCGGGTTCGGCACAGAACGGCGGCGACCTCGACTGGTCGCCGGCCAACGCCTACGTGCCCGAGTTTGCCGATGCCCTGCAAAAGCTCCAGAAGGGCCAGTACTCGCAAACGCCCGTCAAGACCCAGTTCGGCTACCACGTGATCGAGCTGGACGATACGCGCGATGCGCAAATCCCGCCGCTGGCCGACGTCAAGCCGCAACTCGTACAGCAGATGCAGGAAGAGAAGCTGCAAGGCTTCATCGAAGGCCTCGAGAAGAAAGCCAAAATTCAGTAAGCTTTGTTGGTACGGCACTGAAACAAAAATCCCGCCTTTCGGCGGGATTTTTTTATGCCTGCGAGAAACGTTCCGCACGCTATCCGGCGCGGAACGTCCCCGTCGTGCCTTTACACCGTCAAGCCACCCAACGGCGAGCGTTGCGGAACATACGCATCCACGGGCTATCTTCGCCCCATTGCGCCGGCGCCCAGCTCATTTGCACAGTGCGGAACACGCGCTCCGGGTGCGGCATCATCACCGTGAAACGGCCGTCGCCCGTCGTCACCGACGTGAGGCCCCGCGGCGAACCGTTCGGGTTGAACGGATACTGTTCGGTCGGTTGACCGCGGTGGTCCACGAAGCGCATCGCAGCGATCGCCTGATCAATGTTGCCTTGCTGGCCGAAGTTGGCAAAACCCTCGCCGTGCGCGATCACGATCGGCAATTGCGAGCCAGCCATGTCCTTGAAGAACAGCGACGGCGAGTCGAGCACTTCCACTTGCGTGAGACGTGCCTCGTACTTCGATTGGTTATACGTGAACTTCGGCCATGCGGCCGCGCCGGGAATCAGGTTCGAGAGGTTGCTCATCATCTGGCAACCATTGCAAACACCCAACGCGAACGTATCGGCACGATTGAAGAAGCCGGCGAATTGCTCGGCCAGCGCCGGGTTGAACAGAATCGTCTTCGCCCAGCCCTCACCTGCGCCCAGCGTGTCGCCATACGAGAAGCCACCGCAGGCGATGAACCCCTTGAACGCTTCAAGCGTATGACGGCCTGCAAGCAAGTCGCTCATGTGCACGTCGTAAGCGTCGAAGCCGGCCTTGTCCAACACGTAGGCCATCTCCAGATGCGAGTTCACGCCCTGTTCGCGCAGAATGGCGATCTTCGGCCGCACGCCCGTCGCGATGAACGGTGCGGCAATGTCTTCGCTCGCATCGAAAGTCACCTTCGGCGAAAGCCCCGGATCGCTCGTGTCGTTCAGGGTTTCGTATTCGGCGTCGGCCGCTGCCGGGTTGTCGCGCAGACGCGCGATGCGCCAGCTCACCTCCGACCACACGCGTTGCAGCTCTGCGCGCGACGCGCCGAACACCTTCTTGGCGTCGCGGTAGATCTCGATGACGTCGTTCGTGTTCGGCTTACCGATCACGTTCGTGCAGCTCGACAGACCGGCTTCGCGCAGCGCCTGCAACACGGCATCGCGCTCAGACGCCCGCACCTGGATCACGCCGCCAAGCTCTTCGGAGAAGAGCGCACGGAGCGTCTTGTCTTCACGACGGCCGACCGTCTGCTTCGCCCAGTCCTTCGCGTCGCCGTAATCGGACTCGAAGCCTTCGTCGAGCGTGAGCATATCGACATTGAGCGACACCCCCACGTGGCCCGCAAAGGCCATTTCCGCCACAGTCGCGAACAAACCGCCGTCCGAACGATCGTGATAGGCGAGCAGCTTGCCTTCGCGATTGAGCTTCTGGATGGCGTTGAAGAAACGCTGAAGGTCTGCCGGATCGTCCAGATCCGGTGTCACGTCGCCAATCTGCTGCGTAACCTGTGCGAGGATACTGCCGCCAAGACGGTTCTTGTTGTGCCCTAGATCGATTGCGATCAGCACCGTCTCGCCGACTTCCGCGACCGAGCGCAGTTGCGGCGTGAGATGGCCACGCACGTCTTCGACCGGCGCGAAAGCCGATACGATCAGCGAAACCGGCGCGACCACGTCCTTGCTGCGGCCTGCGTCTTCCCACTTGGTACGCATCGACAGCGAATCCTTGCCGACAGGGATCGACAGGCCCAGCGCCGGGCACAGTTCCATGCCGACGGCCTTGACCGTATCGAACAGCGCCGCGTCCTCACCCTCGGTGCCACACGCCGCCATCCAGTTGGCCGACAGCTTGATCTGATCGAGCGACGCAATCGGCGCCGCCGCGATGTTGGTGATGGCCTCGCCGACTGCCATACGGCCCGATGCCGGGGCATCGATCACGGCCAGCGGCGTGCGCTCACCCATCGTCATGGCTTCGCCGCGATAACCGGCGTAATCCATCAGCGAGATGGCGCAGTCGGCCACCGGCACCTGCCACGGGCCGACCATCTGATCGCGCGCGGTCAGGCCGCCCACGGTCCGGTCGCCAATGGTGATGAGGAACGACTTGCTCGCGACCGTCGGGTGACGCAGCACGGCACGCGCCACGTCATCGAGCGACAGGCCCGTGACGTCCACCGGCGGCAGCTCTGCCTTGACTCGCGTAACGTCGCGATGCATGCGCGGCGGCTTGCCGAGCAGCACGTCCATCGGCATATCGACCGGGTCCGGCGACTCGGGGTGCATCGGGTCGACCAGCTTCAACTGACGCTCGTCCGTCGAGATACCGATCACTGCCACCGGGCAACGCTCGCGCTGGCAGACTGCCTGGAAGGCCGGGAAGCTGTCCGGCGCAATGGCCAGCACGTAGCGCTCCTGCGCTTCGTTACTCCAGATTTCGGCCGGCGACATACCCGACTCTTCGAGCTGGACCTGACGCAGATCGAATCGGGCGCCCTTGTTCGCGCCGTCAACCAGTTCCGGGAACGCATTTGAGATGCCGCCCGCGCCAACGTCGTGAATCGAGAGGATCGGGTTGGCCTCGCCCTGACGCCAGCACCAGTTGATGACTTCCTGTGCACGACGCTCGATTTCCGGGTTACCGCGCTGCACCGAATCGAAGTCGAGCTCGGCCGTGTTGGTGCCGGTCGCCATCGAACTGGCGGCGCCGCCGCCCATGCCGATGCGCATGCCCGGACCGCCGATCTGGATGAGCAGCGTGCCGGCGGGCAAGTCCTGCTTGTGCGTGTGTTGCGCAGCGATGTTGCCCAAGCCGCCCGCGATCATGATCGGCTTGTGGTAGCCGCGCACGCGACCGCCCACGTTCTGTTCGTAGGCACGGAAATAACCACCGAGGTTCGGCCGGCCGAATTCGTTGTTGAATGCAGCGCCGCCCAGCGGGCCCTCGATCATGATCTGCAACGGCGACGCAATCCGATCCGGACGGCCGTAGTCGGCGCCGGTGTCGTCGGGCTTGCGCAGCGACGGCGGCACGGCCACGTCGCGGTCGTTCTCCCAGGGTTCGCGGGCGTCCGGCAGCGCCAGATTCGACACGGTGAAACCGGTCAGCCCCGACTTCGGGGTGGACCCACGACCCGTTGCGCCTTCGTCGCGAATCTCGCCGCCAGCGCCCGTCGACGCGCCCGGGAACGGCGAGATCGCCGTCGGGTGGTTGTGCGTCTCGACCTTCATCAGGGTGTGGGTAAGCTCAACGCTGCGGCCGTACTTGCCATCGGCACCGCGCGGATACCAGCGTTCCACTTCGGCGCCTTCCATCACCGAAGCGTTATCGGAATATGCCACCACCGTACCCTGCGGGTGCAACTGGTGCGTGTTCTTGATCATCTGGAACAGCGACTTGTCCTGCGCCTGACCGTCGATGGTCCATTGCGCATTGAAAATCTTGTGACGGCAATGCTCGCTGTTGGCCTGGGCGAACATCATCAGTTCCACGTCGGTCGGGTTACGCTTCAGGCTCGTGAAAGCGTCGACCAGATAGTCGATTTCGTCATCGGCCAGCGCCAGGCCAAGGTCTCGATTCGCGGCTTCGAGGGCGCCTCGGCCCACGCCGATCACGTCGACCGTCTGCAGGGGCTTGGCCGGCAGCTCGACGAAGAGGGCCTCGGCGTCGCTGCGCGTGGCCACGACCGTTTCGGTCATGCGGTCGTGCAACACGCCCGCGACACGGGCGAGCACGTCTGCGGGCAGCGACTTCTTGCCGCCAAGCAGGCCCGACTTCACGCCGATCGTGTATTCGACAGCGCGCTCGATACGGCGCACGTGATCGATGCCGCAATTACGGGCGATGTCCGTCGCCTTGCTCGCCCAAGGCGAAATCGTGCCCAGGCGCGGAATCACCAGCAACTGGTCGCCCACCGGTTCTTCGCCCACCGGCTCACCGTAAGTGAGCAGACCGGCCACACGGACCACGTCTTCGCTCGACAGCGGTTCGGCGCTGGCTACGAGATGAACGTAGCGGGCGTCGACACGCACGATCGAACTGTCGATGGCTTGCAGGGTCTGCAGAAGACGTTGCTGGCGGAATTCGGAAAGCGCCAAGGCGCCGGCGAAGCAGGCAATGTGAGTCATGGAAGGACGGAAGGCGAGGCGTTCAAAACGCGGGGGAACGACAAACCGGGATTATACCCTGCTTACCCCGGGTTATACCCGAGTGTGCGGCAGGCAATATGGGTAGCCTCCCGCCCCGGGAGGGCGTCTCTCTGGTAACCTATGCGCCCCGTAACGAACACGGGCCGCAAAACCGCATTTCGGTGGCGGCACGGCCAAAAACGACACTAACAAGCGAACGAGCGGGCGTTCGCCACACACCAGACGGTTGGGAATGAAGGTCATCGTTATCGGCGGCGGGGTCATCGGCACGTGTACTGCCTACTATCTGGCCGCCGCGGGGCATACGGTTACACTCGTCGAGCGCAATAGCACGGTCGCGCAAGAGAGCAGCTTTGGCAATGCGGGCGTCATCGCGCCAGGGTACGTCACGCCCTGGGCGGCGCCGGGCATGCCGCGAAAGTTGCTGGGCTACATGTTCAGCTCGGCCAGTCCGCTCATCTTCCGGCCTGGCCTGTCGGCCGGCACGTGGCGTTGGGCTGCCCGCTGGCTGCGCGAGTGCAAGCTCGAGCGCTACCGCGCCAATCGCGAGCGCATGCAACGCATTGCTTTCTACAGCCAGCGCTGCCTGCACGAACTGCGCGAAACCCACGTCTTCGAATACGAACACACGCAGGGCTACCTGCAACTGTTCCGGACCGAGCGCGAAATCAAAATGAACGAGCCGGCGCGCGCCATGCTCACCGAGAACGAAGTGCCGCACCGCCTGCTCACTGCCGACGAGTGCCGCAAGCTCGAGCCTGCGCTGTCGACCGATGCCCAACTGGCAGGCGGCCTGCACTTGCCGCGCGACGAGACCGGCAACTGCCCGCTCTTCACGAAACGCCTCGCCCAGATCGCCCGCGATATGGGGGTGACACTCGCCACAGAGACGACCGTGCTGTCGGTGCGCCCGAATGTCGGCCGCGCAGGCGTCACCGTCGAAACCGCGGGCACCGGGCAAGCCGCCCAGCGCGCCACGCTGGAAGCCGACGCCGTGGTGATCGCCGCGGGCGTGGCCAGCACTGCCCTGCTGCGCCCGCTTGGCATCGATCTGCCACTCTGGCCGATCAAGGGGTACTCGATCACGGTGCCGGTCAAGACGGAACTCTTCAGCCCGCGCATTGCCGTGATGGACGAATCGTACAAAACCGCCATCACGCCGCAAGGCAACCGTTTGCGCATTGCGGGCACAGCCGAACTGGGCGATACCGAACTCGTGCTGCGCGAACGCGCCATTGCCACGCTGTACAAGGTGGCCACGGACTGGTTTCCCGGCGCGGGCAAATATCGCGAGGCACGCGCCTGGGTAGGCGCGCGCCCCATGCTCCCCGACGGCCCGCCTCTGCTCGGCGCTACACACCTGCCCGGCATTTTCCTGAACGTCGGTCATGGTTCGACCGGCTGGGCCATGGCCTGCGGATCCGGCCGGGTGCTGGCAGACGTCATCTCCGGGCAAACGCCGGAAATCGATCTGAACGGCCTGACACTCGCGCGTTACGAGCACTAATCACCCCTCAGCGGTGCCCCTCTACTCGCACCCTCGCGCCGGAAACGCGGCCGCCGCTAAAGCGGCTAGCGGCTGCGGCAGGCGGCCTCTCTTCGATGCCCGCGGGCGGCGCCGACCGCGTTCGGAAACCCCTTCGGTCAGCTTGTGGGAAAAGACCGACATGGCATCGGGGCGCACACCTGCAGGCAGAATGCCGCGATGGCGGCATAATCTCACGATAAGCACCTAGCGCACGTCACGCCGGGCCAATGCCCTCCGCATCGGGACGCCGCGCTCGCCGCACCTGCTACCGGGAGCCTTGCCTGCTATGTCTGATTCTTTGCGCGTCAACGTTCCTGCCAACACCGCCAGTCCGAGTCCGCTGGCGCGCGTTCCAGCCCCCCGCAGCGAGGTTCCCCTCGGGCCGGCCTGCGCAACGGTGGCGCTCGATCTGTATCTTCCCGGCACATTGCGCGACGTGGAGCGGACCGCCGCCGCCGCACGCCCTGCGCATGCCTTGATGGCCCGCGCCGGGGCAGCGGTTGCCGAGTGGCTGTACGGACGCCTGCCCGCGCTGGTGAGTGCCGGCCGCCAGCCCGTCTTGATTCTCGCCGGCCCCGGCAACAATGGCGGCGACGCTTACGTCGCCGCATGCGAGTTGCACCGGCGCGGCGTACTCGTCGAAGTCTGGCAACTCGCGCCGCCCACCGCCGACGACGCCCGCTGGGCTCTCGCCAATGCCCTTGCCGCCGGCGTGACGGTTCGGGCCGCCCCCGATACCTGGCCGGCCCCGTCGGCTTACGCCTGGATTGTCGACGGTCTGTTCGGCATCGGCCTGTCGCGCCCGCTCGAAGGGGCCGCCGCAGCGCTTGTCGAGAATATCGCCTACGCTCATCGCCAAGGCACGCCCATGCTCGCCATCGACATCCCCAGCGGACTGGCGGCGGCCACCGGGGTCGCTGCCGGCAGCGTCATACGTGCCGACGTGACCATGGCAATGCTCGGCGCCTGCCCCGGCCTATTCACCGGCGACGGCCGCGACTACGCCGGCGAGGTGCTCGTAGCCACGTTGGATGCGGACGACGCACTGACAGCGGCGCGAACAGCACTCCCCGACGGCAGCCTCATCACTACCAGCGCGCCCAACGCCTTCCTCGCGCATTTGCCGCAACGGCATCACGCCACCCACAAGGGAAGCTATGGGTCGCTGGCGGTGTTGGGCGGACACGAAGGCATGGTCGGCGCGCCGCTACTTTCGTCACGCACCGCCCTGATGACGGGTGCCGGACGCGTCTATGTCGGGTTTGTTGCACACGATGCGCCTGCGTGGGACCCGGTGCATCCGGAGCTGATGCTGCGCCACGCCGAAAACCTCGATCTTGCGACGATGCAGGCGGTTGCCGTCGGGCCCGGCCTCGGCACGTCCGCAGCGTCTGCCGCGTGCCTGTCACGCGCACTCGCACTCGACCACACACCGCTTGTCATCGATGCCGACGCGCTGAATCTGCTCGCTGCCGAACCAGCGCTCGCGGAGCGCGTGCGCCGCCGTGCCGGGCCTACGGTGTTGACACCGCATCCGCTCGAAGCCGCACGTCTGGCGGGCTGCGATGTGGCTCGCATTCAATCTGACCGACTGGCTTCCGCCCGCGCGCTCGCGCAGCATTTCGGCGCGACCATCGTGCTCAAGGGGTCCGGCAGCATCGTCGACGACGGAACCCACGCCTGGATCAATACGACAGGAAACGCCGGGCTGGCCACGGCGGGCACGGGCGATGTGCTCACCGGCGCCATCGGCGCGCTGCTCGCGCAGGGCATGCCCGCAACGCAGGCGGCACTTGCCGCGGTATGGCTGCATGGCCGAGCCGCCGAACGCTGCGTATGCGCAGGTGCCGGACCTGCCGGACTGACGGCGTCCGAACTTTTGCCCGCAATACGCGCCGAACTGGCGGATTTGCTGAACGAGGTAACGCCCGTGACACCCCTTACTCAATCACCTGGCGGGTCGCGCACCGATCCCCCCTGAAACGGCATATCCCGTAATACCCGCCTACTCCTTCATTTCGGCGCGATTGCCCTGCGACTCCCGTTATACTTCGCTTTATCGAAATGTCTCTATCGCACATGCCGTACAAGCCATCCGCGCCTTCCGCTCGTCTCGATCAACTCCCCGCCTGGCGTACTCTGCTGACGCATCGCGACGACATCGCCGCCCAGCATATGCGTGACTGGTTCTCCGGCGCGGGAGCCCGCACACGCGTCGAACAATTCTCACTACATGCGGCCGGCCTGTATCTCGATTACTCGAAGAACCGCATTACGGAAAAGACACGCACGCTGCTTACCCATCTTGCGCGCGAATGCGACCTTCCGGCCAAACGCGATGCCATGTGGGCCGGCAAGCATGTGAACGTCACGGAAAATCGCGCGGCATTGCACATTGCTTTGCGCGCGCCGAAAGGCATGGTCTTCCGCGACACCACGAGCGAAGTCAGCAGCGGCATTCTCTCAATGCTCACCCGTATGCGTGCCTTCAGCGAGAGCGTGCGCGACGGCCGTTGGGTCGGGGCGACCGGCAAGCGCATCAGGCATCTGATCAACGTTGGCATTGGGGGGTCCGACCTGGGGCCACGCATGGTGTGCGACGCCCTGGCCGCTTACGGCCGTCAGGATCTGAGCGCGCACTTCATTGCCAACATCGATCCGACCGAATTGGCGCGCACACTGCCTTTACTCGATCCGGAAAGCACGCTCGTTGTCGTCTGCTCGAAGACATTCACCACGCTGGAGACGATGACCAACGCGCGCACGATTCGCGCATGGTTCGTGGCGAACGGTATTCCGGAGAACGAACTCAGCAAGCATTTCGTCGCTGTGTCGACGAACGTTGAAGAAGCCATGGGCTTCGGCATTCTCCGCGAGAACGTATTCGAGTTCGGCGAATGGGTGGGCGGCCGCTACTCGCTCTGGTCGTCGATCGGGCTCGTCATCATGCTGTATCTGGGTGCGCAGCATTTCGATGCACTGCTCGCCGGAGCGCATGCCATGGACGAACACTTCCGCACTGCGCCGCTTGAAGCCAACATGCCGGTGCTTCTTGGCCTGCTCGGCATCTGGTATCGAAATTTCTTCGACGCGCAATCGCTCTCCATCGCCCCGTACACGGACGCACTCCAGAAACTGCCGCCCTATCTCCAGCAACTGGACATGGAGAGCAACGGCAAGTCGGTGCAGATCGATGGCACGCCTGTCGCCTGGCAAACCGCGCCGATCATCTGGGGCGAGCCGGGCACGAACGGGCAGCATGCGTACTTCCAGATGCTGCATCAAGGCACCACACTCGTGCCGGTCGACTTCATCGCCGTGCTCGAACCGCAATACGACGCGCCGGCCTATCTGGATCATCACCGCAAGCTGCTCGCGAATTGCTTTGCGCAGAGTGAAGCGTTGCTGCAGGGAGGTTCGATGGCGACGGCCGAACAGGCGGGCGGTCCGCTGGCCTCTCAACGTCACTTCAACGGCAACCGGCCGAGCAACACACTGGTCATCGACAAGCTCTCGCCCGAACGGTTGGGTGCGCTGATCGCGCTCTATGAACACAAGGTATTTGTGCAGGCCGCCATCTGGAACATCAATCCGTTCGACCAATGGGGTGTTGAACTTGGCAAGACGCTGTGCCGGGCGATCGAGCCTGAACTCGCCGATCCGGAGTCACTCAAGCCCGATGCGCACGACGCTTCCACGACATCGTTGATCCGCATGGCTGGCGAAGCCCTGAAAGCGAAGGGCTGAAGCCTTCGGCGTCTCGCGCCACCGCAACCAGAGCGACGCCCGCCGTCATCGAACGGGGCTACCTCGCCCCGTTTCGTCACCTTCACACGGCAGCGCCATTCACCAGCCGGCCACCGGCGAGTTGCACCGTCGCATCGCAGCGTTGCGCAATCGCCAGGTCGTGAGTCACGAGCACGAGTGTCGCCCCACTCGCCTCGTTGAGCGAGAACATCAAGTCGATGACGCGCTCGCCAGTGGCCGTGTCCAGACTGCCCGTCGGCTCATCGGCAAACAGGACCGCCGGCTCGGTGACAAATGCACGCGCGAGCGCCACGCGTTGTTGCTCACCCCCCGAGAGTTGTTTGGGATAATGCGTGAGTCGCGACCCCAGCCCCACCTGCTCGAGCAATTTGACGGCACGATTGCGCACCTCGCGTGTCTCACCCAACAATTCGAGCGGCAACATGACGTTCTCGAGCGCCGTCAGATGCGGCATGAGCTGGAACGACTGGAAGACGAAACCGACGGCACCACGTCGCAGCGCTGCACGGCCTTCTTCGTCGAGATCGCCAAGCGACTTGCCCAGCAGCGTGATCGCACCATCGGTTGCAGTATCGAGTCCGGCCATCAGGCCAAGCAGCGTTGACTTCCCGGACCCCGATGCGCCAACGATAGCCACGCTCTGCCCCTTCGCGACGGAGAAATCGATATCCTGCAATATGACTAGCTCGCCGGTAGCGTCACGCAACCGTTTGCCCAGCCCCCGCACCTCAATTACGTTTTCGGAAAACGACATGGCAAGAAGAGAGTTCTTGAAATTGGCCGCCTCAGCCCTCGCAGGCTGGTGCATGCTGTCAGGGACCGCGGCAAACGCGGCAAGTTCGGGCGCCCCGACGATTTTGGTCGTAGGCGACAGCCTTTCTGCGGAATATGGCATCCCGCGTGGCGCCGGCTGGGTGAATCTGATGCAGCAGACGATCACGCAAAACGGCTTCGATTATAACGTCGTGAACGCCAGTATCAGTGGCGACACCACGAGCGGCGGGCGCGCCCGTCTGGCACCCTTGCTAGCGCGCTATCACCCCGCCGTCACCATACTGGAACTCGGCGGCAACGATGCGCTGCGCGGCATTCCACTGGATCTGACACGCAACAACCTGCTTGAAATGATCACGGCGGCGCGCAAGGCCGGGAGCCGGGTCGTTGTCGTCGGCATGCGAATTCCCCCCAACTACGGCCCGGATTACAGCGAACAGTTCTTCAACATGTTCTCTGCCGTCGCCAAACAGGAAAAGACGGGTTACGTGCCTTTCCTGCTGGCAGGGGTCATCGAGCACCCTGACTGGTTCCAGCAAGACCAGATTCATCCGCTGGCCAAAGCCCATCCGCAAATCCTGCAGAACATCTGGCCAACGGTGAAGCCGCTGCTCAAGCCTGCCGGTAAACCTCCTGCCAAAGCGGCGGATTCCCGGACGCCAAAGTCCGGCGCATAAAAAAACGCGGCCGATTGGCCGCGTTTTTCTTGTCGTCCGTCTATCGATCCATCAATCGCTCGATTACGAACCTGCCTTCGTGACGTCGTTCACAATCTTGACCTTCGAGCGTGCACGCAGATCACCTAACCATGCATTCCATTCGGCCTGAGCGGCCAGTTGGTTAAGTTGCTGCGCTTCGGCGGCAAGGCGCTGGGCATCTTGCTCGGCCGGCTGCGTCACCTTGCTGATGCGGTACACCGCGTAGCCCTGACCCTCGCCCAGTGCCACACCCACATACGCCGGAAGCTTGGTCGTGTCCGCCCCGAAGATTGCGGTCAACGCCGTGGCGGACAGCTTGCCCGGGTTGTCACGAGAAACCGTCTGTGCGGCGCCAAAAGCGGCATCGCCTCCCTTCTTCAGCGCATCGAGCTTGGCTTCACCGGCCTTCTTGGCCTCTTGATCCGCCAGATCGGCGATCGCCTTCTCTTTGACTTGGGCCTCGATCTGCGCAAGCGGCGGCGTTGCGGCCGGGTGGTAGGTCACCACGTGAGCAGACACGAGCACGCCCTGTCCAACATCCACCGCTTCGGTATTACGCTTGTTCTTAAGCGACTCGTCACCGAACACAGCCTTGAGCAACTTCTCGTTACCCAGCGGGCTCTGCGCTTGCGAGGGGTCCGGCGTGCGCGTGACCTTGGCCGAGAGAACCTTCAGGTTGAGCTTGTCGGCGACTGGCTGCAGACTGTCGGGTTGCTCGTACACGGCGTTGGTGAACTGATCCGCCAACTTGGCATACGCCTTCGCTGATTCTTGCTGGCGATACTGATCGGCCAACTGAGCCTTCACCTCATCGAACGACTTGGTTTGCTGCGGCTTGATCCCTGTCAGCTTGATGATGTGATAACCGAAATCGCTCTTTACGACATCGCTCACGTCGCCGTCGGTCTTGAGGGCGAACGTGGCGTCGGCAAACGGCTTGACCATCGCGTCGCGCGTGAAGAAACCGAGATCGCCGCCGTTAGCCTTGGAGCCCGGATCTTCCGAGTTCTCGCTGGCCAGCTTGGCGAAGTCGTTCGGGTTTTTCTTGATCTGTGCGAGCAGTGCTTCAGCCTTGGCCTTCGCCTTGGCGTGATCGGCCGGCGACGCATCGGCCGGCGAGGCGATCAGAATGTGCGATGCGCGACGCTCTTCCTGCGTCGTGTACTGCTTCAGATTGTCGTTGTACATCTTGCGCAGCACATCGTCGCTCGCGGGCGTTTGCGCTGTTGCCGGCATCGCCTTCGGGTCGAGCACCACGTACTGAATCTCAGCCGACTCCGGCGTCTGGAACGCAGCCTTGTGCGCGTCGTAGTACGCCTGAATTTGCTGCGGCGTCGGCACGACCTTGCCTGAGAAATCCGAAACCGGGAAATTCAGCACCGACACGTCACGCTGCTGTGCACGCAGTTGCGCAAAGCGATCGAGCACCGCCTTCGGCAGCATGGCGCTTGCCTGCACACTCGCGGGAAGTTGATTCGACGCCAGCTCGAAACGGATTTGCGCCTCGAGTCGCTGCGGCGTGAGGTTCTGCGCAGACAGCAGTTGCTCGTACTTGGCTTGATCGATCGAGCCATCCGGGCGACGCAGTTGAGCGATTGCGGGGATGGCGAGAAGCGCGTCGCGCACCTGAGTATCCGGCACCGACAAATTCTTCTTGAGGGTTTCCTGCAAGAGCAGCTTCTGCTGGATCAGATTATCGAGCACAGCACTGCGCATTTCGGGAGTGTTGATCTGGCTCGCATCGACTGCGCCGCCAAACATTTGCTGCATGCGCTCGGTCTGCGAGCGAAGCACGCTGTCGTACTCCTGACGTGTCACGGTCTGATCGCCAACCTTGGCAATCGTGCTGGCATCCGCGGCATATTCTTGCAAGCCATGAACGCCGAACACCACGAACGACGGGACGATCAGCACCGTCAGGAAGATGAGGACCAAGCGTTGATGACGGCGGATGAAGTCGAACATACGAAATCGGAAAAGTCGTCTAGAGCGTCTTAGGACGTCATATGGCAAAAAAGGCGAACCGAAGTTCGCCTTTTCACAATTTGGCGGAGCGGACGGGGCTCGAACCCGCGACCCCCGGCGTGACAGGCCGGTATTCTAACCAACTGAACTACCGCTCCCCAAGATATCTGGAACTGGTGGGTGCTGAGGGGCTCGAACCCCCGACCTACGCCTTGTAAGGGCGCCGCTCTACCAACTGAGCTAAGCACCCGTTCCCGATTCAGGTGTTGTTCTTACTGTTGTTTCCCGCCGAAGCAGGAAAGCTCGTTAGTTTAACGTATCTTTCAAACCTTTGCCAGGGCGAAATTTCGGAACCTTCGCTGCCTTGATCTTGATCTCGCTGCCGGTGCGCGGATTCCGCCCGACACGCGCCGCTCGCTTGGCCACATGGAACGTACCAAAGCCGACAAGCGTCACCGCATCTCCCTTCTTCAGCGCTTTCGTTACTGCACCCAGCAATGCATCAAGTGCTCGACCGGCAGCAGCTTTCGAAATGTCTGCCTCACCCGCGATATGATCGATCAGTTCCGTCTTATTCACTGTAACCCCCTTGCAAGGATAGTAGGCGATTGAGCCGCGGAGGCGCTCTTTGCGCGCCTTGACATCGATCTGCGAGGTCCGCTGGCTTTGCCATTAGACAAGCCGCAAACCCTGATGTCAAGCCGTTTTGCGCCCTTTTACGCCCTTTTGGCCGCTTAGGAAGCACTCCTGAATCTGCGCGTTCCGATGGCTATTTTCGAGCACTTTGCGTGAATAAAAAAAGCCCGGGGAAAACCCCGAGCTTTTTGCCCATTTTCGATCCGGCGAACGACAACATAAATGCCGTCGCGCCGGATGAAAACTGACTGTCAGTGCTTGATGACTTCCTGCTTGCCGCTTGCATCCGTATTCGGCGTGACAGGGGCGGCTTTCGCCTCGTCTTCCGGCAGCGGTACGGGCGCATGCTCCAACGCCAGCTCGAGCACCTTGTCGATCCAGCGCACCGGCACGATCTCCAGCGCATTCTTGACCGTATCGGGAATCTCGGCGAGATCCTTCACGTTCTCTTCCGGAATCAACACGAGCTTGATGCCACCGCGATGTGCCGCGAGCAACTTCTCCTTGAGACCGCCGATCGGCAGCACTTCGCCGCGCAACGTAATCTCACCGGTCATCGCCACATCCGCGCGCACCGGGATACCGGTGAGTACCGACACAAGCGCCGTTGTCATGGCGATACCGGCAGACGGACCGTCCTTCGGTGTCGCCCCTTCGGGCACGTGGATGTGAATATCCTTCTTCTCGAATTGCTCATCCGTCACACCGAGGCGACGCGCACGCGAGCGCACCACCGAACGTGCCGCTTCGACCGACTCCTTCATCACGTCGCCGAGCGAACCCGTGCGGATGATGTTGCCCTTGCCCGGCATGAGTGCGGCTTCGATGGTCAGCAGATCGCCGCCCACTTCCGTCCACGCCAGACCCGTGACCTGACCGATCTGGTTTTCCTTCATGGCCAGACCGAAGTCGAACTTGCGCACGCCCAGGAAGTTGTCGAGGTTGCTCGCATCGACCTTGATGGACGAGCCATCGACCTTCTTGAGCAACAACATCTTCACGACCTTGCGGCAGATCTTCGAGATCTCGCGCTCGAGCGAACGCACACCGGCTTCGCGCGTGTAGTAGCGAATGATGTCGCGAATCGCGGCTTCCGTCAGATCGATCTCGCCTTCCTTCAGCCCGTTGTTCTTCTTCTGCTTCGGCAGGAGATAACGCTGAGCGATGTTGACCTTTTCGTCTTCCGTATAGCCCGACAGGCGAATCACCTCCATACGATCGAGCAACGGTGCCGGAATGTTCAGCGAGTTCGAGGTCGCCACGAACATCACATCCGACAGATCGAAGTCGACTTCGACGTAGTGATCCGAGAACGTGTGGTTCTGCTCGGGATCAAGCACTTCGAGCAACGCCGAACTCGGGTCGCCCCGGAAGTCCATGCCCATCTTGTCCACTTCATCGAGCAGGAACAACGGGTTACGCACTGCGACCTTCGACAGGCTCTGCAGAATTTTCCCCGGCATCGACCCGATATACGTGCGACGGTGACCACGAATCTCGGCCTCGTCACGCACGCCGCCCAACGCCATGCGCACGAACTTGCGGTTCGTTGCACGCGCGATCGACTGACCGAGCGAGGTCTTGCCCACACCCGGAGGCCCAACCAGGCACAGGATCGGCGCCTTGACCTTGTCCACGCGCTGCTGCACGGCAAGATATTCAAGGATACGTTCCTTGACCTTCTCGAGACCGAAATGGTCTTCGTCGAGCACCTTCTCGGCATTCGACAGATCGTTGTTGACCTTGCTCTTCTTGCGCCACGGCAGACCGACCAGCGTGTCGATGTAATTGCGCACGACCGTCGCTTCGGCTGACATCGGCGACATCAGCTTGAGCTTCTTGAGTTCGGCGTCGGCCTTCTTCTTGGCTTCCTTGGGCAGATGCGCGGCCTTGATGCGCTTCTCGAGTTCTTCGAGATCGGCGCCCTCTTCGCCCTCGCCCAGTTCCTTCTGGATCGCCTTGACCTGTTCGTTCAGGTAGTACTCGCGCTGACTCTTTTCCATCTGGCGCTTCACGCGGCCACGAATGCGCTTTTCCACCTGAAGAATGTCAATCTCGCTCTCGAGTTGCGCGAGCAGATGCTCAAGGCGCTCGATGACGGGGAACATCTCCAGAATCTTCTGCTTCTGCTCGAGCTTGAGCGGCAGATGTGCGGCGATGGTATCGGCAAGACGACCTGCCTCATCGATGCCCGACAGCGACGTCAGGATCTCGGGCGGAATCTTCTTGTTGAGCTTCACGTACTGGTCGAACTGCGCCACGATCGCACGACGCAGGGCTTCGGATTCCGGCGAGTTGCCATCGTCCGGTTCGAGCGGCATGACTTCCGACGTGAACTGGGTTTCTTCCTCGTCCACACTCAGGGTGCGGGCGCGTTGAATCCCTTCCACCAGCACCTTCACGGTGCCGTCGGGCAGTTTGAGCATTTGCAGGATGTTGGCCACGCAACCGATCTCGTAGAGATCCTTGGACGTAGGCTCATCCTTGGCCGCGGCTTTCTGCGCGACCAGCATGATGTGCTTGCCGCCTTCCATGGCGGTTTCAAGCGCTTTAATCGATTTCGGACGCCCCACGAAGAGGGGAATCACCATGTGCGGAAACACGACCACGTCGCGCAAAGGCAACAGGGGCAGTTGAATCGCTTCGGGCGGGAGGATTTGGGTGCCTGACATCTCGTTCCCCATATTTAACGATACCGTTGTGTTCCAGCTAATTGAGGCCGCCGGCGAGAATTACAAGAGGGACGAAGGGCCCTTTCGCCGACAAGTTGCACCACTCGGGGTTTCATTGCCCGTGGCACTAGTATGAAGGAAAAAAAGCCGTCCATGTTTCCATGAACGGCTTCGGATATCACTGAGTTGACCGTTCAATTGGAGCCGGCAACCTTGGGCGACTCCTGGTAGATCAAAAGCGGTTTTCCGTCGCCGCTGATCGCGTTTTCGTCCAGAATCACCTTGGTCACGCCCTTGAGCGATGGCAGTTCGTACATCACTTCGAGCAGTGCCTGTTCGATGATCGAACGCAGGCCACGCGCGCCGGTCTTGCGCTTGATCGCCTTGCGCGCCACCGCATGCAGGGCCGCCGGACGAATTTCCAGTTCCACCCCTTCCATCAGGAACAGGCGCTGGTATTGCTTGACCAGTGCATTCTTCGGCTCGATCAGGATGGTCACCAGCACGTCTTCATCAAGCTTACCCAACGTGGCAACCACCGGCAGACGACCGATCAGCTCGGGAATCAGACCGAATTTGATCAGATCTTCCGGTTCGACATCGCGCAACAGTTCGCCGGCGTCACGCTCTTCGCCGGTCTTCACTGTCGCGCCGAAGCCGATGCCCGTCTTCTCGGTGCGATTCATGATGATCTTCTCGAGACCATCGAACGCCCCGCCGCAGATGAACAAGATGTTCGTCGTGTCGACCTGAATGAAATCCTGGTTCGGATGCTTGCGGCCACCTTGCGGCGGCACCGACGCCATGGTGCCTTCGACGAGCTTGAGCAGCGCCTGCTGCACGCCCTCGCCCGACACGTCGCGCGTAATCGACGGATTGTCCGACTTGCGGCTGATCTTGTCGATTTCGTCAATATAAACAATGCCCTTCTGCGCCTGCTCGATCTCGTAATTGCAGTTCTGCAGCAGCTTCTGAATGATATTTTCGACGTCCTCACCCACATAACCGGCTTCGGTCAGCGTGGTGGCGTCGGCAATCACGAAAGGCACGTTGAGCAGACGCGCGAGCGTCTGCGCGAGCAACGTCTTGCCCGAGCCGGTCGGCCCGATCAGCAGAATGTTGCTCTTGGAAAGTTCGACCTCGTCGCGCTTGTCGCCGAGGTGCTTCAATCGCTTGTAATGGTTATAGACCGCCACGGCCAAAATCTTCTTGGCGCGATCCTGACCGATCACATATTGATCGAGACTCTCGCGGATTTCCTGCGGCGACGGCAAATCGGACTTGCCACCACTGCCGCTCTCGTCTTCAGCCGCTGCGGCCTCGTCGCGAATAATCTCGTTGCACAGATCAATGCACTCGTCGCAGATAAACACGGACGGACCTGCGATGAGCTTCTTGACCTCGTGCTGGCTCTTTCCGCAGAAGGAGCAGTAGAGCAGCTTTTCGCCGTTGGAAGTGCTTTTTTTATCCACCATATCTGTGTCAGCCTGCTAGCAATTTGCGCCCCGGTCGTCCCCCTACGGAGGCGGCAAACGCGGCATACGTGATTCCATTGTAACGCCATGCCGCGCGAGCGTGTGGCCCACCCGCGACAACCCTAAATTCCCTTCTACGACAAAGACTTGGCGCGATCACCCGGTCGTTCGTGACGAAAACACCCGATGTCGCGCCAGCCTTTTTCTGGTCAGGCGCCCAAATTCGAGACCGAATCAGGGACGCTTTTCAAGCACGCGATCGATCAACCCGTACTCGACGGCATCGGTCGCCGACTTGAAGTTGTCGCGATCGGTGTCGCGCGCAATGGTTTCGAGCGGCTGCCCAGTGTTCACGGCCAGCAAACGATTCAATCGATCCTTGAGCAAAAGGATTTCCCGGGCGTGAATCTCGATATCCGACGCCTGACCGCGGGCACCGCCCAGCGGTTGGTGAATCATGATGCGCGCGTTCGGCAGAGCGAAACGCTTGCCCTTCTCGCCAGCGGCAAGCAGGAATGCGCCCATGCTCGCGGCCATGCCCAGGCACAGCGTCGAGACCGCGGGCTTGACGAATTTCATCGTGTCGTAAATCGCCAGACCCGCTGAGACGGACCCGCCCGGCGAGTTGATGTACATCGAGATTTCCTTGTCAGGATTTTCGCTCTCGAGGAACAGCAACTGGGCGACAACAAGGTTGGCGCTCTGGTCGTTGACCTCGCCCACCAGGAAAATGATGCGCTCCTTCAGGAGTCGCGAGTAAATGTCATAAGCGCGCTCGCCGCGACCACTTTGCTCGACGACCATCGGCACCAGGCCAAGGCCTTGCGTCTCGAGGGCGGAGCTGTGCGTCTGGGAAGCGAGTTGGGCGAGCAATTCGGAACGGGTAATCATATCGGTTCGACCCTTCTATCGAGATGGTTTTGCGCGCCGCAGGGAGGAGGCTCGGAGGCCATTTGGAAAAGAACCGCCACGGCCTTTCGGCCGCGGCGGTTCAGTCGGTCGTGTCGCGTTCGATCAGGACTGCGTGTTGCCAGCCAGTTCTTCGAAGCTGACTTGCTTGTCGGTCACCTTGGCCTTACCCAGGACAAACTCGACAACGTTGTTCTCAACGACGAAACCTTCCATTTCCGCCATGCGCTGCTGATCGCCATAGTACCAGCGGACGACTTCTTGCGGGTCTTCGTAGCTCTTCGCGAACTCTTCCACTTCCGCCTTGATCTGCTCCGGCTTGGCTTGCAGGTCGTTCTGCTTGACCAGCTCAGCCAGAATCAGGCCCAGCTTCACGCGACGCTCAGCTTGTTCCTTGAACATTTCTGCCGGGATCGGCACGTTGGCGGCGTTCGGCACGCCGCGCTGCGCGAGGTCCTGACGCGCCATCGCCACCAGACGCTCCTGATCCTGAGCCACCAGCGCATTCGGCACATCCAGCTCTGCCACGGAGATCAGTGCGTTCATCACTTGATCCTTGAGCAGGGCTTGCGTGCGACGCTTCACTTCGCGCGACAGGTTTTCCTTGATGTCGGCACGCATCTTTTCGATGCTGCCGTCAGCGATACCGAGGGACTTGGCGAACTCGGCGTCGACTTCCGGCAGGTGCGCCCATTCGACCTTCTTGAGCGTGACCGTGAACGTGGCGGTCTTACCCGCCACTTCCTTGCCGTGGTACTCGTCCGGGAACTTGAGTTCGAATTCCTTCGACTCGCCGACCTTCAGGCCCAGCGTAGCCTTTTCGAACTCCGGCAGCATGCGGCCTTCGCCCAGCACGAACACGAAGTCTTCAGCGCTACCGCCAGCAAACACTTCGCCGTCGATCTTGCCAACGAAGTCGACCGTGACGCGGTCGCCGTCCTTGGCTTCCACCGTGCCGCCGTCGCCGTGGGCGCCAGCTTCGCCACGCACGTGGTAATGCACGCGCTGCTTACGCAGAATGTCGATGGTGCGATCGATCTCGGCTTCCGACACATCGGTCGTGGTGCGGCTGACCTCTGCGGCGGCCAGATCACCGATCTTGACTTCCGGGTAGACCTCGAACGTGGCGTCGAATGCGTATTCCGTGTCGGCGGCGTCGGCCTTCGGCGCGAAACGCGGCTGACCGGCCACGCGCAGGTCCTGTTCCTTGCTGATTTCGAAGAATTGCTGGCCAACCTTGTCGCTCACGACTTCGGCTTCGACCTGACCACCGTATTGCTGGGTGACCATCTTGAGGGGCACCTTGCCCGGACGGAAGCCCGGCATACGAACCGTCTTCGACAGCTTCTGAATACGAGCTGCGACTTCTTTTTCGACTTCCTGCTTGGGCAGGGCGATGGTAAAGCGACGCTCGAGCTTGCCGAGGTTTTCAACAGCGATAGTCATGAGGATATTCGTCCATCCAGAGGGTCGTTCTGTGTTGTGGCGAGGGAATGCCACAAGCGGACCCAGTCAGTTAATCAACCTTGGGCCGGAACCGGCGACGCCAGTTTCCCTCCGCCCCCGACAAATCGGGGTAGCCCCAAAACGGTTTCACACACAAAGCGAAACATTTTAGCAAACTATTGTCCCGCCTCCAGACTTTCCGCCCGGAAATCAGGGAAATCAAACCATTTCCCCTTCACATGTCTTCCGCGCGCCGTCTGCTGCGGCAGGCGCGCCCCTACTGGGCGGCCCCACGCTTTAGAGGGCAACGTCGACAAAAAGATCTTGGGAGACGCGCTTCCACCGCCTAGGATTCAATCGAACGTTTGAATGAAACGTAAGTTCATTGAAGCGACGTGGCGTTGTGCTGCGTCTTTCCGGAGGATCGTCGTGAGTCCACGCCTCTCGGCCGGCCGACAAGCCGGCGACACCAAACTGCGCATTCTCGATGCCGCAGAAGACCTTTTCATCGAATACGGCTACGAAGCCATGTCCCTGCGCCAGATTACGTCGCGCGCGGAGGTGAACCTGGCGGCCGTCAACTATCACTTCGGGAGCAAGGAGACCCTGCTTCAGGCCATGCTCTCGCGCCGACTCGACCGGCTCAACGAAGAGCGCCTCGCGTTGCTGACCCGTGCCGAAGACACCTGGCCTTCACCGAAATTGACGTGTGAACATGTGCTCGGCGCCATGTTCATCCCCGCGCTGGCCATTTCCCATCATCGCGATATCGGCGGCCCGGCGTTTCTGCGACTGCTCGGACGTGTTTATGCCGATCCGTCGCCGTTTATCCGTGACTATCTGCAACGGCATTACGCGCCGGTATTCGAGCGCTTCTTCGAAGCCTTTGCTCGCGCCTTGCCCGAATTGCCGCGCCAGGAACTGGGCTGGCGGCTGCACTTCGCTCTGCAAGCCCTGTCTGGCGTGTTGGCGAGCAGCGATACGTCGCGCCTGATCGACACCTTCGCGCAAGGCCAGCCGATGGGCGACCTGCAAGTCGTCGCGAGGCTCACGGCCCTGATGGTGGCAGCGCTCAAGGCGCCGATGCCGGGCGAGGAGCAACTGGCGAGCTTCGCCGCCGTGTTCGCCCTTGCGAAAGACGCCGATGTCACGCCGCCGCGCGAGGCCGGACATGTCGCAGATCCGTCCGGCCAGGCATCGCAAAGCGACGGTAGCGGCCCAACGTCCAGCGATAACGACCGCGTGTTCGCAAACGTCTGAGTCGAGTTCCCCACGAGCGCCGGAAGGTCGCTCGAAAAATAAGCCGTGCGCCCTATCGGCGCTGCGGCGGCATCAGCGTTAGCGTCAATATCCACGCCAGCGCTCTTTGCAGATGGAAGTCGCAATTTCGACGCATCACTCGAATTCTCGGCGCACCAATGTGTGACCGAACGATCCAACAAAAACGCCGCCGCCGGTTCGAAGCAGGCGCAATGCCAGCGAGCATCGGCAGACGGCACGAAGACGACAGCCCCCACCCGCGGCCCGGCATGACGGATATGCCACCGCAGGCATGACGCACCACATGTGCGGGGGAGCTGAACCGAAAGGGAGGAGAAAATGATGGCCGTATGGATTCTTGCGTTTCTCGTGGGCGTATCTGCCCTGCTCTTCTATCGCGCGCACGCCTGGCAGTGGCTCGTAGCCACGGTGCTCTGGGTCGGTGCGGGCGCCGTCGCGGGGCTGACGGGGACGGTCGCGACCGTCGTTCTGGCTATCGTGTTCGTGGTGCCAGCCCTGGTGCTGAGCGTCGGTCCGTTGCGACGCGCGTGGGTCAGCGCGCCCATGCTCGCGAAATTCCGAACGATCATGCCGGAGATGTCGGAGACGGAAAAAGACGCCATCGAAGCCGGCACGGTCTGGTGGGACGCCGATCTGTTTTCCGGCCGTCCCGACTGGCAGAAGTTCATGGCGCTTCCCGCCCCCGCCTTGTCCGCCGAAGAGCAGGCATTCATGGCGAACGAGGTCGAGCATCTGTGCGACCTGTCCAACGATTGGGAGAGCACGCAAGTCTGGCAAGACCTACCGCCCAAAGCGTGGCAATACGCGAAAGACGCCGGCTTTCTGGGCATGATCATCCCCAAGCGTTACGGCGGGCTCGAATTCTCCGCGTATGCGCATTCGCAAGTGGTAATGAAGCTGGCGTCGCGTTGTTCCGCCGCCGCCGTGTCGGTCATGGTGCCGAACTCGCTCGGCCCGGCCGAACTGCTATTGCACTATGGCACCGAGGCGCAAAAGAACTATTACCTGCCGCGCCTGGCGAAGGGGGAAGAGATCCCCTGCTTCGCACTCACGAGCCCATACGCGGGCTCTGACGCTGCTGCCATTCCGGATGTCGGCATCGTCTGCCGCGGCGTGCACGACGGTCGGGAAACGCTCGGCTTTCGCGTCACATGGAACAAGCGTTACATCACGCTCGGCCCCATCGCGACCGTGCTCGGTCTCGCATTCCGCGCGCTCGACCCCGATCATTTGCTGGGAGACAACGACGAGCCCGGCATCACTTGCGCCCTGATCCCGACGCATCATCCGGGCGTGGTGATCGGACGCCGTCACTGGCCGTTGAACGCCGTGTTCCAGAACGGCCCGAACTCCGGCAAAGACGTGTTCATCCCGCTCGACTGGGTTATCGGCGGTCAGGCACAGGTGGGCAAGGGCTGGCGAATGTTGATGGAGTGTCTCGCTGCCGGGCGTGCCATCTCGTTGCCGTCGTCGAACGTCGGCTATTCGAAGATCGCAGTGCGCGCAACGGGCGCCTATGCTGCGGTGCGTCGCCAGTTCCGTACGCCAATCGGCAAATTCGAGGGGGTGCAGGAAGCGCTTGCGCGCATGGCCGGCAATTTGTACGCGATGGACGCGGCACGCCGTATGGCAGCGCTTGCCGTCGATCTTGGCGAAAAGCCGTCGGTGATCTCCGCCATCGCGAAATACCACGTTACCGAACGCGCGCGCAAAGTGGTCAACGACGGCATGGATGTCGTGGCGGGCAAAGGCATCTGCATGGGCCCCAACAACTTCCTTGCCCGCGCGTACCAGCAGATTCCCGTGTCGATCACGGTTGAGGGTGCCAACATCATGACGCGCTGCCTGATGATCTTCGGTCAGGGCGCGATCCGCTGCCATCCGTATGTGCTCAAAGAACTCGCCGCTGCGCAAACGGCCGATCACACCGCAGCCGTGCGCGCCTTCGACGACGCCCTGTTCGGCCATCTGACCTTCGTGACGAGCAACATCGTGCGCGGCGCGTTGCAGGGCATCACGCACGCCCGGTTCTCTGCCGTGCCATCGACTGCCGCGCCAGAACTGCATGCCTACTATCGCGCCGCAAATCGCATGTCCACGCTCCTCGCCATCGCCTCCGATGTGTCGATGGCTGTTCTCGGCGGTTCGCTCAAGCGTCGCGAGAGCATCACGGGGCGGCTTGGCGACATCCTCTCGCAACTGTTCCTGCTCACGGCAACGCTCAAACGTTTCGAAGACGAAGGGCGTCCCGAAGCCGATCTGCCGCTGGTGCACTGGGCTGCGCAAGACGCCCTCTGGCAGGCACGCGAAGCCTTCGAAGGCGTTCTCGCGAACTATCCGTCGCGCGCTGTGGCGTGGTGGATGCGCTGGAAGCTGACGCCGCTCGGCCTGCCGTACGCCAAGCCGTCCGACGCGCTCGCCGCACGCGTGGCCGAAGTGATGCAAACACCGGGCGACGCCCGTGAGCGCCTCATCGCAGGCAGTTACTCGCCGCGAGTCGAAATCGACGGGCTGGCCTATGGCGAGATCGTGTTCCAGATGACGCCGCAGGTCACCGCCATCGAGCAGCGTCTGCGGACTGCAATCAAGGAAGGCCGTCTGCCGACGATGCCGCAAAGCCTGCCCGAATTCACCGAATGGGTGGACCACGCGGCGGAACTGCAACTCGTGAGCGACGACGAACGCCGGGTGCTGACCCAGTACGCGGATTACGCTGCGCGCGCGGTCGCCGTCGACGACTTCCCGGCCGATTTCGGACGCCTTGCCGACATGCAGCAAGCCCAGCAACAGGAAGCGGCCGACGAAGCGCTCACCTCATGAGCCGGTCTGGCTGCGCCCACCCCATCACTCTGAGGATTTACGCGCCGTGACAACGCCCGACCGATACCTGGCTTTCGCCAACTCCGCTGTAGGCAGCCGTCTGGCCAATACGCTGGGACTGCCGCGCCCTGTACCGCTCGAGCGCATGCCGGCTTTCGGCGACACCGAGGCGCGCGCCACGCCCGCACCGCTTGCCGTTGTCGGCGGCGCAGGCGACGCGCCGCTACTGCCCGGGCTGGCACGTGAACTGCATTGGCTCGACATCCCCAGTCTGGCCCATGTCGAGCGACTCGACTGGATCTCGTACGCCAACAAGGCCGGCACGATGAGCGGGCGCTTCAACCCCGATGAGGGGGTACGTCCCAAGGCGTTGCTGTTCGACGCCAGCGCCATTGCCGACACCAGCGAGCTAAGCGCGCTCTACACGTTCTTCCACGACACCCTCGCCTCGCTGGACCGATGCGGGCGGGTACTCGTGCTGGGCTTGCCCCCGCCGCTGGCAACGACACCCCAAGCCAGCGTTGCGCAGCGCGCGCTCGAAGGCTTCGTGCGCTCGCTCGCGAAGGAACTCAAACGGGGCGCCACGGCGCAGTTGCTTTACATCGCACCGCGCGCCCGTGAAGCCTTGCACTCCACCTTGCGTTTTTTCCTCTCCCCGCGCGCCGCTTACGTCAGTGGGCAAGCCATCACCTTGCAAGACCCGGTATTCGAAACGCCGCCCATGCGCGATCAGCGTCCGCTCGCGGGCCAGGTCGCGGTCGTGACGGGCGCGGCGCGCGGCATTGGCGAAGCTATTGCCACCGTGCTGGCCCGCGACGGCGCCCATGTCGTCTGCGTCGACATCCCTGCCGCACAAGCCCCGCTCGACGCGGTCGCGGCCCGCCTCGACGGCAGTGCCCTGACATGCGACATTGCCTCACCGGAAGCGGGCATCACGCTGCTCGCGCATCTGAGCACGCATGCACCCCGCGGCCTCGACATCCTCGTCCACAATGCCGGCATTACCCGCGACAAGACCCTCGTGCGCATGAGCGAGGCGCAATGGCAGAGCGTGCTCGATATCAATGTCGGTGCTCCGCAGCGCCTGAACACCGCACTGCTCGACGCGGGGGTGCTGCGCGCCAACAGCCGGATCGTCGGTGTCGCATCGATCAGCGGCATTGCGGGCAATCGAGGGCAAACGAATTACGCGGCGTCGAAGGCGGCCGTGATCGGTATGGTCGAAGCGTGGTCGCCGCGGCTCGCCGAGCGCCACATCAGCATCAACGCCGTCGCTCCCGGTTTCATCGAAACCCAGATGACCGCCGCCGTGCCGTTCGCCATTCGCGAAGCCGGACGCCGCATGAACTCGCTGGGTCAGGGCGGTCAGCCGGTTGACGTAGCGGAAGCCATCGCGTGGCTTGCCCACCCTGCCTCGGGGGCACTGACCGGGCAGATCGTGCGCGTGTGCGGCCAGAGCCTGCTGGGAGCGTGACCATGCCCAACGACCGTCCCCTCGACCCGCC
This sequence comes from Pandoraea apista, assembly GCF_001465595.2. Lineage (NCBI taxonomy): Bacteria > Pseudomonadati > Pseudomonadota > Betaproteobacteria > Burkholderiales > Burkholderiaceae > Pandoraea > Pandoraea apista. The sequence continues at coordinate 3,199,359 of NZ_CP013481.2, forward strand.
GGGCGCCGGGCAAACAGCCGTGGAAGTGTCCCGTCTGCCCTCGCCGCTTCATCTGTATCTGCGTGCGTTGCTATCGGCGCGCAAACCGGCACTGGCACAAACGCTGCCGCCACTGGCGTTCGCGCGCCGCAATGTCGTGCTCGACGCGAACGATATTGCTCGCTACGCGCGCCTTTGCGGCTTTACCGACGCGCAAGGGATCCCACCCACATGGCCGCACTTGCTCGCCTTCCCGCTCCACATGCGCCTGATGACGGATCGCGCATTTCCGTTCGCCATGCTTGGCATGGTGCATCTGGCGAATCGTATCCGTACACACGCGTCGCTGGCGGCCGGGGACCGGCTCGACTTCGACGTGCGGTGCGGCCCCCTGTATGCGCATGACAAGGGGCAGGTCTTCACGGTACTTACGACCGCGCGCCGTGACGGCGACAGGGTGTGGACAGGCGAAAGTCTGTATCTGCGCACCGGTGTACGTAACGCGCTTGGCGCGCCCTATCGGGCCGGGTTGAGCGCCAACCCGGCGCTCGTGAAGACTGCCTCGTGGCAAGTTCCGGGCGACCTCGGCCGTCAGTACGCGCGGGTTTCGGGCGACTACAACCCCATCCACCTCTGGCCCATCACGGCCAGGCTGTTCGGCTTCCCGCGTCCGATCATTCATGGCATGTGGAGCTTCGCCCGCACACTCGCCGCAGTGTTGCCCAACCAGTCCATCAGCGCGCAACACCTCGACCTCCTCGTGGAGTTCAAAACACCGCTGCTGCTGCCGGGCAACGCCACGCTTTGGCGCGACCCGCACAGCGATGTCTTCGAATTGCGCGACGCAGCGGGCACCGTGCCGCATCTGCGCGGACGGTGGCAGGCCGCACCGAGCGCATCGTCCTCCATCAACACCTTCGCTACGGACCCTTCATGAGCGCTTTCAAACCTACCGCGCCGGCTCCCGCCCTGCGTCGCGTTGCCATTCTTGGCGGCAACCGCATCCCGTTTGCGCGTTCAAACACGGCCTACGCCACGGCATCGAATCAGGACATGCTGACGGCCTCGATTCAAGGCCTTGTCGACCGTTTCGCGCTGCATGGTCAGGTGCTCGGCGAGGTAGCTGCGGGTGCCGTCCTCAAACACGCCCGCGACTTTAATCTGACGCGCGAATCCGTGCTGTCGACGACCCTCGCCCCGCAAACGCCAGCTTACGACGTGCAGCAAGCGTGTGGCACCGGCCTCGAAACCGCGATCCTCACCGGCAACAAGATCGCACTGGGTCAGATCGACGTGGCGATCGCAGGCGGTGTCGACACCGCCTCGGACGCCCCCATCGGCGTGAACGAAAAACTCCGCCAGATTCTGCTCGAAGCCAATCGGCAACGCAGCACAGGCGGCAAGCTGAGCGCCCTTGCGAAGGTACGTCCCGGCATGTTGTTCAGCCCCGCACTCCCGCGCAATGGCGAGCCGCGTACGGGCCTGTCGATGGGCGAGCATTGCGAATTGATGGCCAAACGCTGGCACATCGAGCGCGCCGCACAAGACGAACTCACGCTCGCAAGCCATCGACACCTCGCCGCCGCATACGAGCGCGGCTTCTTTCTCGATCTGATGACGCCATTTCGCGGCTTGCAACGCGACAACAACCTGCGGCCGGACGTCACACTCGAGAAACTCGCCAGCCTCAAGCCGGTGTTTGATCGCAGCGCCACAGGCACGCTAACGGCAGGCAACTCCACACCGCTCACCGATGGCGCCTCTTGTGTATTGCTCGCCAGCGAGGACTGGGCGCGCGCGCACGGCGTGCCGGTGCTCGCGTATCTCACGTATTCGCAAACAGCCGCCGTCGACTTCTTCAACCCCGACGAGGCGCAGCGCGAAGGTCTGCTCCTGGCGCCCGCCTACGCCGTGCCGCGCATGCTCGCACAGGCCGGACTCACGTTGCAGGACTTCGACTTCTACGAAATTCACGAGGCCTTCGCCGCGCAAGTGCTATGCACGCTGAAGGCATGGGAAGACCCGCAATACTGCCGCGACAAGCTCGGGCTGGCGGCGCCCTTGGGCAGTATCGATCGTCAACGGCTGAACGTGAACGGCAGTTCGCTCGCCTGCGGTCACCCGTTCGCCGCGACCGGCGGGCGCATTCTCGCGACCCTTGCCAAATTGTTGGCCGAGCGTGGCGGCGGGCGTGGCCTCATCTCGATTTGCGCGGCCGGCGGACAAGGCGTAGTTGCGATGCTGGAGCGATAGAACAGATCAAGGAGCAAGGAAAAAAGGGGCAGCCGGAACCACGGCTCCGCGCAAGCATGCGAGTTGCCAGCAGAGCGACCCATCGGCAGCGGATACCCGTGCATAAGCATGGAGACAACGATGGATCAAGCAGTTCAACAGGAACGTGTTTGGCTCAGCACCTACCCCCCTGGCGTTCCTGCCGATATCGACGTCACGCGGTACACGTCGCTCGTGCAGGCTTTCGACGAGTGGATTGGCAAATACCGAGATCGAGTCGCGTTCGTGAGCCTCGGCAGCGAGATCACTTACGCCGAAGTCGCGCGTCAGGCATATGCATTCGCCGCGTGGTTGCAAGCGCAAGGCGTGAAGCCAGGCGAGCGCGTTGCGCTCATGATGCCCAATTGCTTTCAGTACCCGATCTGCCTTTTCGGCACACTTATCGCAGGCGCTGTGGTCGTCAACGTCAACCCGCTGTACACGGTGCGCGAGCTCAGACACCAGTTGCAGGATAGTGGTGCGCGCACCATCGTCGTCTTCGAGAACTTTGCGAAGACGCTGCAGGACGCACTTCCCGGCACCGAACTGCGCAACGTGCTCCTCACACAGATCGGCGACTTGCTCGGCGCTGGCGCGAATGTCAAAGGGCGCTGCGTCAACTTCCTCATGCGCCGGGTAGCCCGGCAAGTGCCGCCTTACTCACTGCCGCAGGCGATACCGCTGCGTCAGGCGCTTGCCGAGGGCGCGAAGCACACGCCCACGCCAGTGCCCCTCACGCGTGAGGATCTTGCCTTCCTGCAATACACGGGGGGCACCACCGGGGTGGCCAAGGGCGCCATGCTCACGCACGGCAACGTGCTGGCCAATCTGCTCCAGACCGAAGCGTGGGCAGCCGATCAGCTTGACGGCGACATCGAGGTAAATCTGTCGCTGCTGCCGATGTATCACATCCTCTCGCTCACCGTGAACTGTCTCGTGTTCATGAGCCTTGGCGGGCGCAACATTCTGATTGCGAATCCGCGCGATGTGAAGAAGGTTGTCTACATCATCCGCAATGAAACGTTCACCGGTGTGACCGGCGTGAACACGCTGTTCAACGGTCTGCTGGAGAACGCCGATTTTTGCGCGCGCGACTTCTCCCGGTTAAAGCTGTCGCTGGCGGGCGGTATGGCAACGCAACGCGCGATTGCCGACCGATGGAAGCAAGTGACCGGCAAGCCGATCATCGAAGGCTACGGCCTGACAGAGTGCTCGCCGATCGTCACGATGAACCCGGTCGACCTCGCGCATATGGACGACTACCATTTCACCGGCTCCATCGGCCTGCCCGCCCCTTCGACCGATGTCCGCTTCAAACGAGACGACGGCACATGGGCCGACCCGGGCGAGCCGGGCGAGTTGTGCGTGCGAGGCCCGCAGGTCATGCGCGGTTACTGGCAGCGCCCGGAAGACACGGCCAAAGCGTTCGACGCCGACGGCTGGCTGATGACCGGAGATATTGGCGTGATGGACGAGCGTGGGTATGTTCGCCTCATCGACCGCAAGAAAGACATGATTCTCGTGTCGGGCTTCAACGTCTATCCGAATGAAATCGAGGACGTAGTGATGCTGCATCCCGGCGTGCGCGAGGCGGCGGTGGTCGGTGTCCCCGATCCGGTCGCCGGCGAGCGAGTGAAGCTCGTGGTCGTCGCGAAAGATCCGGCGCTGAATGTCGAGGCGATGTTGGCGCACTGCCGCCAGCATCTGACCGCCTACAAGGTGCCGCGCATCGTTGAATTCCGTCAGTCGGAGTTGCCCAAATCTACCGTTGGCAAGATCCTGCGACGCGAATTGCGCGAACCGATGGTGTCCGCTCAGGGGGACCAATGACATGGCCATTCACGCTTTTCCCCGTAATGCCGGCGAAACCGGTAGTGGTGAGCGCCACCGCTTTCAATGCGCGCCCAGCATCGCGATGCGCCGCGTCGCACTTGCACTCGCGTTGCTGCCCCTGGCAATTGTTGCCGGTGCGTTTCACGTACCCGATGCCGCAGCGCAAGCCCATGCCGCGACAGGCGCATCGACACCCACCGCCCCCGAGGCGAATGCAGCAGGCAACGCGGCGGCGGGCGACGTCGAGGTGTCCAGACTGGCCGCCCTGCCCGTCGCCGCGCAAACGCAATGGCTATCGCGCGCGATCAAGAGCGGCGAGTTGGCGAAGCTGAGCGACGACCAGATCGTCGCTCGTATGCAGGCGATTCAAGCCGAAGCTCTCGTCCGGTTCCTGAAAGCCGAATCTGCCGCCCTGCCGGAATACCAGTACGAGTTGACGCGCCACGAGCGTATCAATAATCAGTGGCAGACAACCCCTGACCGCATGCTCGTGCGGATTCGCGAGAAGCCGTTGCAGATCTATGCCAGGTGGCTGCCCGACGGCGCTCACGCAGGTCAGGAAATCATCTACGACGAGACGAAGAATCCGAAGGAGATGTATGGCCATCTCGGCGGCATTCTCGGCTTCACGTCGATCTGGAGCAGTATCGACGGCCCTCTCGCGCGCTCGCAATCGAACCACACCGTGCGCGATCTCGGTTTCGCGTTCATTGCGGAGCAGATTGCGCATGACGGCCGCAGTTTCCGCGCAGCCGGGCTGCCCGAGAAACCGGCAAGAATTTCGGTTTCCGAATCGAATGGCGTGCGCATGCTGGCGCTGGAGTGGGACGCCCCGTCGGGCCCGCCTCAGCATTACGCGAACAAATCGCGGGTGCTGATCGATCTGAAGACGGGCCGCCCGCGTGGCATTGAAGCGTGGGACACGTCGGGCCAAAAGGTCGAAGAAATGCGCTTTGAGAAAGTGCGCAAGGAACAGTGGACCGACGCGACGTTCGACCCGAAGAATCCCGACTATAAGTTCTGACGCAAATGCGCCGCCGACCGGTGCGAATCGGTGGCGCGTGATCGGCACATGCACGACGAAAGCCCGCCACCCTTCATCGAGGGTGGCGGGCTTTCGCTTGTCGGAACATCACGAGCAGGTCACGGCGATGTCTCGCCGGCGCCCGCCCGCCGCTACCGTTCAGGTCTGCGGCAGTTCGATCTTCACTTCGAGCACTTCCAGGTTGTCCTGATGCTCGACGCTGACCTTGATGTCGTCTTGTGCGATTTTGACGTACTTGGAGATGACGGCGACCAGCTCGCGTTGCAGAGCCGGCAGATAGTCTGCTGGCGGCGACGAGCCCGCGCGTTCGTGCGCCAGAATGATCTGCAGGCGCTCTTTGGCAACGGCGGCGGTCTTTTTCTTCTCCCCCAGGAGGAAGGACAGGAAGGACATGGGCGCTCCTTACTTCGAGCCGAAAATGCGCTGCAACAACCCCGGCTTTTGATAGTCGGTAAAGCGCATAGGCTTGTCTTCGCCCTTGAATCGGCTCACCACGTCGCGATAGGCGTCGGCCACGTCGGTACCGTCGAGATGAATCGCCGGCGTCCCTTGGTTGGAGGCATGCAACACCGACTCCGATTCCGGAATCACGCCGATGAGCTTGATTCGCAGGATTTCCTGAATGTCCTCAAGCGACAGCATCTGGCCGTCGTTGACGCGTTTCGGGTTGTAACGGGTGATGAGCAGGTGCTCCTTGATCGGTTCGCCGCCTTCGATGGCGCGCTTCGTCTTCGACGAGAGAATGCCCAGAATGCGGTCCGAGTCGCGCACCGACGACACTTCGGGGTTCGTGACCACGAGTGCTTCGTCGGCGAAATGCATCGCGAGCAACGCCCCCGATTCGATACCGGCCGGCGAATCGCACACGATATATTCGAAGCCCATGTCGGTCAGGTCCTTGATGACCTTTTCGACGCCCGCTTGCGTGAGTGCTTCTTTGTCGCGCGTCTGCGAGGCGGGCAGAATGAACAGGTTCTCGCAGGCCTTGTCCTTGATAAGCGCCTGATTAAGGTTCGCTTCGCCCTGAATCACATTGATCAGGTCGTACACGACGCGGCGCTCGCAACCCATGATGAGGTCGAGATTGCGCAGGCCGACGTCGAAATCGATGACTGCCGTCTTGTGCCCCTGCAAGGCGAGGCCGGCGGAAAAGCTGGCGCTGGTTGTCGTCTTGCCGACACCACCCTTGCCAGAGGTCACCACAATCACTTTTGCCATCTGTCGATGCCTTCCCAAACTTGAGGATGAATTTAGCTACGAATCATTTGAGCCCGAGTGGCTCGAAAATCAGTTTGTCGTCTACCAGCCGCACCTGCACCGAACGCCCCTGAACATCGGGCGGCAGCGCATACTCGCCAGTCCGGTAAATACCGGCGATGGAAATCAGCTCGGGCTCGAGGCAGGTACAGAAGATGCGCGCATCGAGCTTGCCCTTCACCCCTGCCAGCGCCCGCCCCCGCAGCGGCGCGTAAATGTGAATATTACCTTCCGCGATCACCTCGGCCCCATAACTGACCAAATCGAGGATGATCAGATCGCCTTTCGCGTAGACCTGCTGGCCCGAACGCAACGGCTTGTCGATGATGGTCGAGGGCACAACGCTGGCCTCGGCGCCGGCCTGCACCGGGGCCGCTTCGGCAGGTGCTGCGGTCGCCTCAGGCGCAGCCTCGCTCTCGCGCGACGCACGCGATACCCGGCGTTCGTGGCTATCCAGCCGAGGCAGGCCATCCACGACCGCCCAATCGGTCTGCTCGCTGTTGGCGACCACGCCGATCGGCTTCATGCGGAATTCGGCCAGCATTTCAGCCAGCGCGGGCACGGCAACCCGCTCGTCGCCGGCCAGACGCCGTACGTCGATGGCGACCGTGTCGCCCGCGAAAAACTCCGGGGTTGCCTCGAAGCGTTGCGCCAGTTCGGTGCGCAGCGTGTCCAGTTGAGGCGTCTTGACAACGAAATGCAGGGTATCGACTGCACCGCTGCGTAACTCGAAGTACGGCGTTTTCTTTTGCGGCATGTCAGGTTGTTGTGCGCGAATTGCTGGCAAATTGGGCATTCTACCGTCCCTTGCGTGCGAGCAAACCGCAAATAAGCGGGATGAAGCGGCGATTTGCACAAATATTGCCTTTACCGCGACGCAGCATATCGTGCATTTTGCATGCGATTTTTCCGTAGGCAGATGCTAGTCGATTGACATGGCAATGTCATCACGCAAGCCTATGCTGGCGGTGGGAAAGTCCCTCACGAGAAGTGCTGCACAGCAGCATCGAAAGTGCGAATTTTGTCGCGCAAGTGCCATATTCGTGACCTATCCTTAAATTCCCTGACGAGGGACCCCCCTGTGTGGAACCGCAAACCGGGAGACGGAAGATGCTGAGTCATCATGAATTTGCCACCCTGATGCTGGTCAAGGACGCTCCAGAGCAAGTGGAGCACAATCGCCCGGACCTCGAATCGCTGCTTGAAAGCAAACTGATCGAGTGGGAAGAGTTGGCGTCGGGTGAGAAGTCCCCGCGCCTGACTGTCCAGGGCAAGTATGTCCTTCAGGCCGTTGCCTGAGCGTCCAGCCTGCTGTTGAGGTGCCTGTAGCAATAAAAAGCCCGCCGGAAGGCGGGCTTTTCATTTGTGGGGAGAGGTGTTCTCCCCCGACGATCCAACGACATTCAACCGTGCCGGACATCACGACGCTGGCGGCGCCAGGTGTGCCGCGCCGACGGGTGCTCCCGGCACCAGTTACGATCCACCAGCCAGGCGACGGCAGCGCCGACGACCAGCACAATCACCAACATTGCAATCAGGCTCCCTGTGAGCATAGTGGCCTCCTAACTTCGACATGGCGGGATGGCACGTTTCAATTGTAGGCAATCCCTATCGAGATAGGTACCCGGAAATGATCCGGGTATACGGCGTTTGCTTTGAATCAAACTCTCTGCATCTCACGGCCCAGATCAATTGTGCGACGCACCATTTTAAATCTGACACCGCGATGGCGGCCCCCTGTCACTGGTCGGACGGTCGGCCATCTGAAGCTTCCCTCAAAGGGAATCGACCACCCCGCCATCGACACGAAGTGCCGCCCCGGTCGTCGCCGATGCTTGCGGCGACGCAACATAGACCACCATATTCGCCACTTCCTCCGTGGTAGCTGCACGCGCGATGATCGAGCCAGGACGGTGCTCGCGTACAAACTCGGCCGCCGCCTGCGCCATGTCGGCGTTCGCCGGCACGCCCGATTGACGGAGCATCTCGATCATGCCGTCCGAGAGCGTCGGGCCGGGCAGCACGGCGTTGACGGTGACACCCGTGCCGCGCATGCGCTTGGCCAGACCGCGAGACACCGCTAATTGGGCCGTCTTGGTCATGCCGTAGTGAATCATGTCCTCGGGAATATTCAGTGCGGACTCCGAGGAAATGAAGATCACGCGCCCCCAGTCGCGGTCGGCCATTCCCGGCAAATATGCGCGGGAGAGCCGCACCCCCGACAGTACATTGACGTCGTAAAAGCGCTGCCACACCTCGTCCGGCACTTCGAAGAAGTCCTGCGGTCCGAAAATGCCCGCATTGTTCACGAGGATGTCGACATCCGGCACGGCAGCAACGAGCGCGTCGCAGCCCTCGGCCGTCGCCACGTCCGCCGCGATGCCACGCACCTGCGCGTCCGGGAGCGCCTCGCGCAGTTTCGCGACGGCGGCATCCACGCGCGGTTGCGAACGCCCGTTGATGAGCGTCGTGGCCCCTGCGGCTGCCAATCCGTGAGCGATGGCGAAACCAATGCCAGCCGTCGACGCCGTAACCAGCGCCACCTTTTCGTTCAGATCGATATTCATGACTGAGTCTCCGGAAATAGCAAGCGTCAGGCGATCGCGCCACCGGCGTCGATCAGCACGGTCGAGCCGGTCGCACTTGGCGTGCCGGCCAGATAAAGAATCGTGTTGGCGACATCCTCGGCGGCCACCACACGGCGCGCTGGCAAGCGCTCCGCCGCGTTGCGATACATCGCTTCGCGATCCGCCTCAGCCAGTTTGTTCCACAACGGCGTGACCGTCAGGCCCGGCGACACAGTATTTACGCGCACTGGCGACAGTTCCAGCGCGAGCCCACGACCCAACGCCTCGACCGCCGCGTTGATCGCGCCCTGCACGACCGAGGACGTGCTCGGACGCACGCTCAGGTAGCCCGACGTCAGCGTGAGCGAGCCGCCGTCTTCGATTCGTGCATAGCGCGCTACGTGATACGAGCCCCAGAACTTGCTGTCGAAAGCCGCGTGCGCGTCGTCCAGCGAGAGCTTGCGAACCTGCCCCGTCGGCGTTTGCGCGGCCGAGACGACCACATGCTGCCAGGGGGCGTGATCGGCAAAAAATCGTTCGACGGCAGACGCGTCGCCCATGTCGAGCACGACGGCACGAGCCGTAGTGCCGATAGTGGCAAGCGCTTCGTCGAGCCTGGACTGACTCCGCGAGGCGATAGTCACCGCCGCGCCGGCCTTGGCGAACGCCTGTGCTGCGGCTCGGCCGATGCCGGAACTGCCGCCAATGACCAACACGCGCTGACCGTCGAAATTGAACATGATGAGGCTCCAGAAAGTGATCGTGACGATGAAAGCGTTGCGACATCGGCGCAAAGCCCGGCTGCCCGAGGGGCAAGCGCCGGTTCGCAACGTCTTGGCACCATTGTGATCCTCTCCATGACACACGATAATCCCCCAACAAACTGAATGACTCTCTTCAAATTTTTGATAATTGAATGGCGATGATCGATCAGACATTGGACCTCACTCTCTTCGACCGGGTCGTTGCCACGGGCAGCATGTCGGCTGCCGCGCGCGAGCTGGGGCTGTCGCTCGCTGTCGTGAGCAAGCGGCTTGGGTTGCTCGAGCAGCGTCTGGGCGTGCGTTTGCTCAATCGCACCACGCGCAAGCAGGCGCTAACGGAAGAGGGGCAGGTATTTCACGCATGCTGCCAACGAATTCTGGCCGAGATCAGTGAGACCGAGCGGTTGATGACGCGCCAAGCGGGCACCGTTGGCGGCGTGCTGCGCATCAGCGCCCCGCGGGCGTTCGGACGCCGTCACCTCGCCCCGCTGCTGGTCGCGTTTCGCGAGCGGCATCCGGATCTGAAGGTGCATCTCGAACTGAGCGATCTATGGGTGGATCTGCTGGCGCATGGCATCGACGTTGCCATTCGTGTGGGCACGCTGCCCGACTCCAGCCTCGTCGCTCAGGAATTGGCGCCGAACTACCGAGTGCTGGTCGCGTCGGCGGACTATCTGGCCCGACGCGGTACGCCGCAGGAAGTGGGCGATCTGCAGCAACACGACTGCATTCTGTTTGGCCATGCGCCTCACGGCGACTGGCGTTTCGTTTGGCAATCCGAAACGTTACGGATCCAGGTACGCGATACCTACGTTGTCGACGACGGCGACACCGCGCACGAGCTGGCGCTGCACGGCGCAGGCATCACGCAGAAGTCCATCTGGGATGTCGGCGACGATATCGAAGCCGGCCGGCTCGTGCGCGTACTACCGTCGCTGAAAATTCCGGCGTCACCGCTGCATGCCGTGTACCCGCACAGCCGGCACCTTGCGCCGCGCACGCGGGCTTTCGTCGATTTTCTACGCGATCGGCTGCGCGCCACCTGGCGCTGGCCGCAACGCTGATGCCACGCCCTTGCGCCCCTGCGCCCCTGCGCCCCCGCGCCCTCGCGCTCGATCAGCCGGCGCCGTGGGCGATGAGCGCCTCGCGTCCGGCGGCCAAGAGTGCGTCCGACAGTGCAGGGTCCGCCTTCACAACGGCGCGAGACAGCACAAGCGCACCAACCATTTGTGCGAAGCGGGCCATCGCGGCCTGTGTGGCTTGTGCCGGGCTCAGCCCCTGTTCGATCTCTGCTGCCGTCATGCGGGCAATCACATTCGAGAGCCCTTTCGCGTAGCACGCCTGCGCCTCGTCGCCGATGCGCGGCGCGTCTCCGGCAAACCCAGCCATCGGGCAGCCGCACGCCACGTCGTCGCGATGCTCTGTCGACAGATACCTGCTCACGCGCGCCTCGCGGGACAATCCCGCCTCCAAAGCCGGATCGCCCCCCGTTAGTGCCCCGTCACTGGCCGCCACTGCGCGCGCCATCACCGCGGCGACCAGCGCATCTTTCGATTTGAAGTGGTTGTAGAAACCGCCCTGCGTAAAGCCGGCCGCCTTCATCAGCGTCGTCAGTCCTACCGCGTCTACACCGTGCTCGCGAAACAATCGCTCGGCGGCCGCGACGATCGCTTCACGGTTTTCCGCCGCCTGTTCTCTCGAAATGCCCATCTGCAACTCCTCACGTCCGTCTACGCAATCGCGCCTATCGATATCATCGAAAAAGACAATTGCGATCACCATTGACACATCAACATCCGACTCGTCACAATGCATCACCCCATGACAATGTCGATCACAATTGTCATGCAGTATAACCTACGCTCGCGCCAGTCTGGTGCAGTGCCATTCGTTGCTGGAGTTTCCGAAATGAAGATCAAAGATGCTGTCGTGTTCGTGACCGGCGCCAATCGCGGTCTGGGACAGGAGTTTGCAAAGCAGGCGCTCGAACGTGGCGCAAGGAAGGTCTACGCCGGTTCGCGCGATCCGTCCAAGGTGACGCTGCCCGGCGTCATCCCGGTCAAACTGGACGTGAACAACCCGGAAGACGTGGCAGCCGCCGCCAAACTGGCTGGCGACGTCACACTGCTCATCAACAACGCCGGCATTGCTCGCGTAACGGAAGGTCTTACCCGGCCGGGTGCCGCGGAATTGCTGCGCGAGACGCTGGAAACGAACCTGTTTGGCATGCTGGCCATGTCGCAGGCATTTGCCGGCACGCTGGGGCGCAACGGTGGCGGCGCCCTGCTCAACGTGCTGTCGATCGTGAGCTGGATCAGTTCAAATGTCATCCCCGAGTATGCGATTACCAAATCGGCCGCCTGGTCGCTGACGAACGGCCTGCGTCAGGAGCTGCGCGCTCAGCGCACGCAGGTGGTGGGTTTGCATGCGGGATACATCGACACCGACCTGACACGGGGTTTCGATGCGGAGAAAAGTGCGCCGGCCGATGTGGTGCGCCAGGCGTTTGAGGCGATCGAAGCCGGCGAAGAGGAAGTGTCGGTGGACAACGCCACGCGTCAGGTCAAGCAAGCGCTCTCGCAGGGCATCTACCTGCTCGACCCGGCGGCGGCCCGGACCCCGTCGTAAAGTTCAGCCACGCCAGACGTAAAAACGCCGCGATCCCCCTTCGGGCATCGCGGCGTTTTTCCTTCAAGCCTTCCGCGACCTGGGCGACCCGTCATCGCAATGGGCCCAGGTGCGTCGCGTCAGGCGGCCTTGTCCATCTGACGCTCACCGCCCACGGCTTCGATCAGATCATCGAGCATGCGAGCGAGTTCGCCGGTCATGAGCGCGACATCGGCGTCGAACTTCTCGGCCTCGCCTTCCGCCGTCGGGTCGGCAGCGTCCTTGATGATATCGAGCGGCGTCACGCGCTTGATGACGAACGCATCGGTCAGCACGAACGAAATGCGGTCGTTCCACGTCATCGCGAGCTTCGTGCAACGCTTGCCTGCCTCGATGTGCTGACGCACGTCCGCACCGTCGAGCGGGTGGCGCACATAACGCACGGCCGCCTTCTCATCGGTGTTCGAGCGCAGTTCCACGTCCTGATCGACGGTGAAGCCGCCCGGCGCTTCGTTGCCGGCAAGCCACGACGTCATCACCGACACCGGCGCTTCGTTGAGTTCCACGTTTTCAAGCGTGATATCGAGCGTCTTGAGGAGCAAGCTGCGCACTTCGTCGGCCTTGGCGGGCGACGCGGCATCGATCACCAGCCAGCGATTGACCGGATCGATCCACACACGCGTGTCGCGACGAATACCGAACGCACGCGGCAGCAACTCGTCGGTCACTTGCTCCTTGAGTTCCTTCATCTGCTTGCGGCCCGGCTTGAAACCCTGCTGCTCTTCGAGTTCGACCGCCTTGGCGCGTGTGACCTGATTCACGACGGTCGACGGCAGCAGCTTCTTCTCGGCGCGATAGGCCAGCAGAAACTGGCGGTTGACGCTGTGCACGAGTTCGCCGCCGTCACGCGGCGGTGCCCAGCCTTGCACTTGCATTTCGAGGCTGCCGCCCTCGCGGAAGGCGTGCTTCTCGAGCGCCTCCTCCATTTGGGCGACGCTCATTGACCAACCGGCAGGAATTCGGTGCAACTGAAGATTCTTGAACCACATCGGGCATCACCGCAAAAAAGCAAAACGGCGATTTTACCAGTGCCGCGTGGTCCGGCGAAGCTCAGTTACACGAATGGTGTCAGAGAAAGCGATCGAGGATTTTCCGGCTCGGCTTGTCCAGCTTGCCCGTGTCGCGAATCAGGAAGTGAATGCCATGACTGTCGGAGATGAGCAACGTTTGTCCACCCAGACGCCGAATGTCCTCCTCGCCCCGCAACACGAACGACGCCTCGCCCCGGTTCGTCTCGACGGTCCAGGTGCTCGGCGTGGCGTACGTCGACACACTCAGAATGCGCTGCACCTCGGGCATGAATTCGCGCGCGGCAAGTTCCTCCGCCAACAGGCTACGCATGGCGGTGGGCAGCACGTCGAGCGAATCGAGCCAGACCAGTTCGCGCCCCTCCGTGCTCACCAGCGCGAGGCCGTCGTCCGGCGCGGCAATCGGAAACGCCCGCACGGGCACTACGCCTTCGTGGGCAATGCCCGCGGCGTCCGTCAACACCAAACGTCCAAAGGCGTTGCGCGACAAAGTGAAATCGATCTTCATAAATGGCTTCGCGAACGTTCAGTTAACGGAGAGCGGCTGGGCCGGTGCAGCACTTACGGCTGCAATGGTGGCGGCGGCCTCGGCCGACCCGAGCGTCGCATCGATGTCCGTATCGACATTGCGTTGTTGCGCCTGATAGAGCTTGTAGTACGCGCCTTCGCGCGCCATCAGTTCATCGTGGTTGCCCACCTCGACGATCTTGCCGCGATCGAGCACCACGAGCCGGTCAGCCTTTCGCAGCGTCGACAACCGGTGAGCAATGGCAATCGTTGTGCGCCCCTTGACGAGGTTGTCGAGCGCCTTCTGTATTTCCTTTTCGGTGGCGGTGTCGACCGACGACGTCGCCTCGTCGAGTATCAGAATACGCGGGTCGATGAGCAGCGCACGCGCAATGGAAATGCGCTGGCGCTCGCCGCCCGAGAGTGCCTGTCCGCGTTCGCCGACCAGCGAATCGTAGCCATGCGGCAGACGCAGGATGAACTCGTGAGCATGCGCCGCGCGCGCGGCCGCCACGATCTCGGCGCGCGTGGCCTCCGGCTTGCCGTAAGCGATGTTATCGGCAATCGTGCCGAAGAACAGGAACGGCTCCTGCAACACCAGCCCCACGTTCCGGCGGAAGTCCGAGACCGGCAGCGCCCGAATGTCCACGCCGTCGATCTGGATCGAGCCTTCGGCCACGTCGTAAAAGCGGCAGATCAGATTGACCAGCGTGCTCTTGCCCGACCCGCTGTGACCGACCAGACCGATCATCTCGCCCGGTGCGATACGCAGATCCATGCCGCGAATTACCGAACGATTGCCATAGCGGAAGCCAATATCGCGCAGATCGATGGCGCCCTTCACTTCCTTCAGATGCACCGGATTGACCGGTTCGGGCACGTTCGAGACGTGATCGAGTACGTCGAAGATGCGCTTCGCGCCTGCGGCGGCCTTCTGCGTAACCGACACGATGCGGCTCATCGAATCGAGACGGGTATAGAAGCGGCTGATGTAAGTCAGGAACGCAGCGAGCACACCGACGGTGATCTCGTGTTTGGAGATCTGCCAGATGCCGAAGATCCACACCACGAGCAGGCCCACTTCCGTCAGGAACGTCACCGTGGGGGAGAACAACGACCACACCTTGTTCACGCGGTCGTTCACCACGAGGTTGTGGCGATTGGCCTCCTTGAAGCGTGCGACTTCGCGGTTCTCCTGTGCAAACGCCTTGACCACGCGAATGCCCGGAATCGTATCGGCGAGCACGTTGGTGATCTCTGCCCAGATCCGGTCGACCTTCTCGAAGCCGTGACGCAAGCGGTCACGCACCAAATGGATCAGCCACGCAATGAACGGCAGCGGCACGAGCGTGACCACCGCCAGCCATGGGTTGATCGACACCAGAATGACCGCCGTCATGATGATCATCAGCACGTCGGTGGCGAAATCGAGCAGGTGCAGCGAGAGGAACACGCAGATGCGGTCGCTCTCCGAGCCGATACGCGCCATCAGGTCGCCCGTACGCTTGCCACCGAAGTACTCGAGTGAGAGACGCAGCAGATGCGAGTAAGTCGCGGTGCGCAGATCGGCCCCGATGCGCTCCGACACCTTCGCAAGCAGATACGTGCGCGCCCAGCCCAGCACCCAGGCGACGACGCCCGCGCCCAGCAGGCCCGACAGGTACATTCCCACCAGACGATAATCGATGGGCTGACCGTTCTGGAACGGGATCAGCACGTTGTCCATGAGCGGCATCGTCAGATACGGCGGGATCAACGTCGCGCCCGTGGCGCACAGCGTGAGCAGGAAACCGGCGAGCAACTGGAAACGATACGGACGCGCAAAGCGCCACAAGCGCAGCAATGCCCATGTCGACGGTGGGGCTTCTGCCTCCGGGTTGCACTGCGGGCACTCGTCGGCGCCCAGTGGCAGTTCAGCCTGACAGATCGGGCATGTGCCCGTCTCGCCGGCCTCGTGACTGACGGCGTGCCCCGCCGCCAACGCCTCGCGCTGGCGAGCAACGACATCCATCAACGCAAGCGCCGCCGGGTTGTGACCCAGCGTATAGCGCCAGTTGGCGAGCTTCTCGCGGGCGTCGCACAACTCCAGCGAGCCCACCCCCGCATGATCGGAGTGCGTAAGCGAGAGGTCGGGGCGATAGGGCCACGACTGCCAGCCGGCACCGTTGCCCTGCCCGTCGCGATTCGCCTCGCGCGCGAGCAGCCGGCGCTCGGTGGCAACCACGACGCCTCGGGCGAAGTGCAGTTGAGCGTCCAGATCGACGCTTAGCCAGGCCAGTACTGTCTCGCCGTCGGCCAGTTGCGCAGCGACTTCCGGATACCAGACCTCGGCGGCGACATTTCGGGCGGACGCGGATAACGCGGAAGATGCACCGCCCGAAGCGCCGGACGGGCTGCTCTCGGGCGAAGGTGTCGGGGTGGCGGCAGAAGAAGCCGCAGAAGCGGAGGTGTCGGTCATTGCTGCGGCAGACGTGTCCTCAAGGGGCGGACAACGAGGCAAACGAAGAAAAATCGAGGCGGACTTTCCCTGTCAGTCCGCGAAATTGCCGCAAGTATAACCACAGCGACGCCTTTTGCGGCGCGGAGTTCCCCGATGACACGGTGCAGCATGGAAATATTGTTGCGACGGTCAACCGTTTACGGATTTTTACGTTAAGTAACCAGTTAACTGAACAAGCGCGACCGGCTGTGCCGCCTGAAATCGGCCTCGCCGGCTTCTCCGAACCCAGCCTTGACGCGTGAATTAGCCTTAAGAATGAAAAAGAAAGACATTGAGATTTTCGATGTCCTGTCGCTGCGCGGCCCGAATATGTGGACATATCGGCCGGTGCTTGAGGCATGGGTCGATATCGGCGAACTCGAGGAGTTCCCGTCCAACAAGATCCCGGGGTTCCCCGAGCGGCTGTCCGAATGGCTGCCCTCCCTCATCGAGCATCGCTGCAGCATCGGCGAGCGCGGCGGCTTTCTCCAGCGGCTGCGCGAAGGCACGTGGCCGGGCCACATTCTTGAGCACGTCACGCTTGAGCTGCAAAACCTTGCCGGCATGCCCGGCGGTTTCGGCAAGGCACGCGAAACGCCGATCTCCGGTGTATATAAGGTGATCGTGCGCGCCTGGCACGAAGACGTAACGCGTGCCGCCCTGTTCGCCGCACGCGATCTGGTCATGGCGGCCATTGAAGACCGCCCCTACGACGTGGAAGCGGCCGTGGAGAACCTGCGCGGCCTGGTCGACAAACACTGTCTCGGTCCGAGTACGGCGTGCATCGTCGACGCCGCCGACGATCGCGACATCCCGCATATCCGTTTGTCCGACGGCAATCTGGTGCAACTGGGTTACGGCGCAGCCGCCCGGCGCATCTGGACCGCCGAGACCGACCGCACCCCCGCCATTGCCGAGAGCATCTCGCGCGACAAGGACCTGACCAAGCAGTTGCTCGAATCGTGCGGCGTGCCCGTGCCGGAAGGCCGTCTGGTCGAGAGCGCCGAAGACGCCTGGGACGCCGCGCAAGATATCGGCCTGCCGGTCGTCGTCAAGCCATACGACGGCAACCATGGCCGTGGCGTGTTCATCAATCTCACCACACGGGACGAAGTCACCACGGCATTCGAGGTAGCGCTCGAAGAAGGCAACGGCGTGATCGTCGAGCGCTTCGTGTCGGGGCTGGAACACCGCCTGCTGGTGGTTGGCGGTCGCGTCGTGGCCGCCGCCATGGGCGAAATGGCCTCGGTGATCGGCGATGGCAAGCACACCGTCTCTGAACTCATCGAATTGCAGATCAACAGCGATCCGCGTCGTGGCAGCGCCGAAGATCAGCCCCTGAACCGCGTGCGCATCGACTCGTCGGCGCGTCTTGAGCTCAAGCGCCAGGGCTTCGACGCCGACGCCGTGCCGCCCGCAGGCAAAAACGTTCTGATCCAGCGCAACGGCAACGTCGCCTTCGACGTGACGGATCGCGTGCACCCGAGCGTGGCGGCCCATGCGTCGCTGGCCGCGCGCATTGTGGGCCTGGACATCGCCGGTGTCGATCTGGTCGCGGAAGACATTTCGCGTCCGCTGGCCGAGCAACGTGGCGCCATCGTTGAAGTCAATGCCGGTCCTGGCCTGCTCATGCATCTGAAGCCGGCCGACGGTGCGCCACGCCCGGTGGGCCGCGCCATCGTCGACCATCTGTTCCCCGATGGCGACGCCGGCCGCATTCCGGTCGTCGGCATTACCGGCACCAACGGCAAGACCGTTACGGCGCGTCTGCTCACGCATCTGCTGCAACTCGCGGGCGAACGCACCGGCCTTGCGTGCAGCGACGGCCTGTTCCTCGACAAGCGTCTGGTGCAAAGCGGCGACTGCGCCAATTGGGACGCCGCGCACCGCGTACTGATGAACGCCAGCGTGACCGCCGCCGTCTTCGAAAACGACAGCACTGCCATTCTCTCCGAAGGTCTCGCCTACGATCGCTGCCAGGTCGGCATTGTGACCAACATCGACCGCCCGGACCATCTGGGCCAGTATTTCGTCGAAGACGTCGACCGCATGTTCAGCGTGCTGCGCACCCAAGTCGACGTGGTGCTGCCCGACGGCGTGGCCGTGCTCAATGCCCGCGATCCCCTTGTCGTCGAAATGGCCGAGTTGTGCGATGGCGACGTGATCTTCTTCGGGCTGGACGAACATCTGCCGGCCATCGTGGCGCACCGCGCCGCGGGCAAGCGCGTGGTCTTCGTACGTAAGGGTCAGGTCGTGCTGGCCACCGGCTCGGAAGAAAGCAGTGTCGGGGCCACGGCCAACATGCCGCTGACCTACGCTGGCCGGGTCGACTTCCAGATCGAGAACGTACTCGCCGCCGTGGCGGCCGCCTGGTCGATGGGCGTGGCGCTCGATGTGCTGCGCGCAGGCGTGACCACGTTCGATGTCGGTCAGGTCGATGCCCCGGGCCGCTTCACGCTGTTCGAAAAGCAAGGCGCGACGGTTATTGTCGACGACGCGCATAACGCGCCGGCCCTGTCTGCCCTTGCGGCCGCGCTGGCCAGACTGCCCGCCGAGCGCCGCATCGCGGTGTACGGCCCGGGCCTCGACCGCATGGACGAAGATTTGCAAGCCGAAGGCAAGCTGCTGGCGCAGACGTTCGAGCGCGTGGTGCTGTGCGACGACCTGAGTGTCGAGCGCAAACGCCCGCTGGCCGAGTCACGTGCGCAATTGCGCGCGGGAATCGATGCAGCCGGCCGTAAGGTGCAGGTCACGGACGCCACCGAGCGTCGAGCCGCCGCCGAAGCCGCACTGGCTCAGCTCGTGAGCGGCGATCTGCTCGTGTTGCAGGCCGACGAAGGCGGCGCTGGCGCGATGCTCGACCTCGTACATCTTTGGATGGGTCAGCCGATGCGCGCGTTGGCTGCCTGAGTCGAGTCAGCCCGATTCGCCGCGAGTGGCGGCGCGCAGACGTTTCTGCCGCCGTCCACTATATAGATAGAACCGAATACCCAAGCCACGGTCGTTTTTCTCGCCAACCATCCGCTATATAGGGACGCGAAGTGGACAGACAGGGATTGCAATTTATGGAAGTCTCCCGCATCCGCGCACTGCGCGGGCCGAACCTCTGGAGCCGTCACACCGCCATCGAGGCCATTGTGACGTGCACCGATCTGGAATACTCGATCGGCAATCTGGCCGGCTTCGAGGCCCGTTTGCGCGCGCGCTTTCCCGAGCTGCACGCGCTCACGCCCGACGCCGAAGAGCGCCCGGTGTCGCTGGCCGATGCCCTTGCCACCACCGCGTTGCAACTGCAAGCGGCGGCCGGCTGTCCGGTGACGTTCAGCCAGACGACGCAAACGATCGAGCCGGGCACGTTCCAGGTCGTGGTGCAGTACAGCGAAGAACAGGTTGGCCGCCTCGCCTTCGAGCTGGCCCAGCAACTGATCAACGCTGCCCTTGAAGACAGCCCGTTCGATCTGGCCGATGCCCTCTACCGTCTTCGCGATCTCGATGAAGACGTACGCCTTGGCCCGTCGACCGGTTCGATCGTATACGCCGCCGTCGCGCGCGGCATTCCGTACCGCCGTCTGACTGAAGGTTCGATGGTGCAGTTTGGCTGGGGCAGCAAGCAGCGCCGCATTCAGGCCGCCGAGACCGACCGTACGTCGGCGGTGGCCGAGTCGATTGCACAGGACAAGGATCTGACCAAGACGCTGCTGCACGCCGCCGGGGTACCGGTGCCGCTGGGCGGCACGGTGCGCAACATCGAAGACGCGTGGAAGCTGGTGCAGGAGATCGACGCACCGGTTGTGGTCAAACCCCGAGACGGTAATCAGGGGAAAGGCGTGGCGGTACGTCTGCGCACGCGCGAAGAGATCGAGAAAGCCTTCGAGGTTGCACAGGACATCAGCCGCGACGTCATCATCGAGCGCTACATTCCGGGTCACGACTTCCGTCTGCTCGTCATCGGCAACAAGCTGGTGGCAGCGGCGCGCCGCGATCCGCCGCAAGTTACCGGCGACGGCGTGCATACCGTGCGTCAACTGGTCGAGGCCGTGAACGCCGACCCGCGCCGCGGCGAAGGCCATGCCACGTCGCTCACCAAGATTCGTTTCGACGACATCGCGCTCGCCACGCTCGCCAAGCAAGGGCTGAGCGCCGACTCCGTGCCGGACGCCGGCGCCCGTGTCGTGTTGCGCAACAACGCCAACCTGTCGACCGGCGGCACCGCCACCGACGTGACCGACGATGTGCACCCGGAAATCGCGGCGCGCGCCGTGGCTGCTGCCCAGCAAGTGGGGCTGGACATTGCCGGTGTCGACGCCGTGTGCGAAACCGTCATCAAGCCGTTCGAAGAGCAGGCCGGCGGCATTGTGGAAGTCAATGCTGCGCCGGGCCTGCGCATGCATCTTCAGCCGTCGTACGGCAAGGGCCGTGCGGTCGGCGAGGCAATCGTCTCGACCATGTTCGCAGACGGCGACGACGGCCGCATTCCGGTCGTGGCGGTCTCCGGCACAAACGGCAAGACGACCACCGTTCGCCTGATTGCTCACCTCATCACCCAGCAGGGCCTGCGCGTTGGCATGACCGGCACCGACGGCATCTATATCAGCGGCCAGCGTATCGACACCGGCGATTGCAGCGGCCCGCGCAGCGCGCGCAACGTGCTGATGCACCCGGACGTGGATGCCGCCGTGTTCGAGACGGCGCGCGGCGGTTTGCTGCGCGAAGGTCTGGCCTATGACCGTTGCGACGTGGCGGTGGTCACGAATATCGGTATGGGCGACCATCTGGGCCTGTCGTACATCAACACGGTGGAAGATCTCGCCGTGCTCAAGAGCGTGATCGTGCGTAACGTGGCGCCGCGTGGCATGGCCGTGCTCAACGCCGCCGACCCGATGGTTGCGCGCATGGCCGATGCCTGTCCGGGCGACGTAACATACTTCGCACTCGACGCCTCGCATCCGGTGCTTGCCACGCATCGCGCGAAGGGCAAGCGCGTGGTTTATGTCGACGGCGGCAACATCGTCACGTCGCATGGCAGCGAAGAGACCCGCTACGCGCTGGCGGCGATTCCGCTCACGCGCGGTGGTGCCATCGGCTTCCAGGTCGAGAACGCCATGGCGGCGGTGGGTGCCGCCTGGGCGTTGAACATCGATCCGGTCACGATCCGTGCGGGGTTGGCCACCTTCGTGAACGACGCGGGCACTGCGCCGGGCCGCTTCAACGTGTTCGACTACAAGGGCGCGACCGTGATTGCCGATTACGGTCACAATCCCGACGCCATTGCGGCGCTGACGCAGGCCGTGGAAACGATGCCCGCACGTCGCCGTTCGGTGGTGATTTCGGGCGCGGGCGATCGCCGCGACGAAGACATTCGCCGCCAGACGCAGATCCTGGGCGACGCGTTCGACGATGTGCTGCTTTATCAGGACCAATGCCAGCGCGGACGCGAAGACGGCGAAGTGCTGCGATTGCTGCGCGAAGGTCTCGTCGGTGCGCGTCGCGCGAGCCATATCGACGAGATTCACGGCGAGTTCCTGGCCATCGACACCGCACTCGCCCGCTTGCAACCGGGCGATCTGTGCCTGATCCTCATCGATCAGGTGGACGAAGCCCTCGCGCATATCTCGCAGCGCGTAGCAGAGGCCAACGCTCGCTGAATGGCAGCAGGATCGCTCCGGCGTTCCTGCGCCACCGCCCTAAGATCGGGTGCCGACCGCGCTAGATTGCGCGCCCGGCGCCCGTCTTTCCTCCTCACTTACCCCCACTCGTCAAGCCATTCGCGTCTCTCGCGAGGAGCGCGCACGTCGTCTCGGATGGGGTCGGCATAACGACCTGTCGTGGGCCGCTCAAGTGTGCGGCGGTCCAACGTGAGCCCCTCCGAGCCTCTATACTTGCCGGCAGCGCAAGCGCATTTTGGCAGTGGCCGGATACCCCCGGCTCAACACGGAAGCGTTCCCATGCAATCCAAAGATCACTGGAATCAGGTCTACTCAACGAAAGCCCCGACCCACGTGAGCTGGTTTCAAGAGCACGCGAACCAGTCGGTGGAACTCATCGCGCAGGCCCAAATCGAGAAAGGTGCCGAGATCATCGATGTCGGCGGCGGCGCATCCACGCTTGTCGACGATCTGCTCAGCCGCGGCTACCGTCACCTCACCGTACTGGATCTGTCCGATGCCGCGCTTGCCGTTGCGCGCGACCGCCTTGGCGCCGGCGGGGACTCGGTGTCATGGATCGCGGACGATATTACCCGTGTCGAGTTGCCTGTCCACCAATATGACGTGTGGCACGACCGCGCCGTCTTTCACTTCCTCACCAGCGACGCCGACCGCCACGCCTATGTGAGCGCGGTGCTTCGCGCCGTCAAGCCGGGAGGGCTGGTCATCGTTGCCACATTTGCCGAGGACGGTCCGGAGCAATGCAGCGGGCTGCCGGTCATGCGGTACAGTCCGGATGCGCTTCACGCGGAATTCGGTGCGCCCTTCACTCTGCTAAGAAAGGCTCGCGAGGAACACCAGACGCCATGGGGCGCGACACAGAAATTCATCTACTGCCTGTGCCGTAAAGACGCTGACTGACCTCTCCCTTCGGGAACGAATGCTCGCTCGCTTCCGCTGGACCAATCTCTCCACCTCTCATCGATCCGACATGCCACGTTTCGTCACCGTTCGCTCACTTGCCATGTGCATCATCCTCGGTCTGCCCATGCTGGCCCAAGCCGATTGCCGTGATCGTCTGGAAGGTTGGACGAAAACCCTGCACCCCGGCCGCACGCTCGATACCGATCTCGCGAGTTGCAAAGTGTGGCCTGCGAATCCGGCGCTCACGCTGGTCGCGTTGCCCTTGCCGCAGAAAGGCAGCACCGACGACGACAAGGTGTATGACCTGGAGGTGTTGGTGACTGACAGCCAGACGGGGAAAGTCGTCGCCCAACGCTTCGAGGCGTCTGCACTGGAGTCCGACGCTGTCAGACTGCGCAGCATTTCGCTCGACACCGCGCCCTGGCGACTGACGCCGCAGGTGCTGGCCTTTGGCGTGCGGACCGACTTTGAAGGGTCGTCGCGCGTGAATCCTTTCTCGCAAAGCGTTTTAAACCTGTATGTCATCGATGGCGCCAAGCTGCGTAAAGTCGTCGACAAACTCGCGACACAAACGGGCGGGGGCGAATGGGACGGGAATTGTGCGGGCAGCTTTTCCGACACCTCGCGCGGCGTCTCCGTCGGCCCGGCCGGCAAGAACGGCTACGCAAAGCTCATCGTCAGCGAGAAAACGCTCACAACGACGAACAAGCCGGCCCGCAATGATTGCGCAAGTCAGGAAAGCACGTCGAAGCGGTCCAACGTCACCCTTGAATATGACGGCGAGCGGTATCCGGTACCGAAGGCGCTCAGGGGAAGTTGAGTCGCGGCCTGGTGGGGCTTGCGATGGATGCGATAAGAGAGGCGGTGGCGTGGCGAGCGCCTGAGGGTAGCTTCGACGGCCTAGGGGGCAGCGGTGACGGATTGACTCCACTGTCGAAAACCGTCCGTCGAAAATTGCAGTCGGCAAGACGCTGCCTGATATTGCAATGAGGCGCTTGCTCAAGCGCCCGAGCACGATCTGCCTGCCGCTGTGGCACAGCGAATCTACAGGTGAAAATCGCCCGCCGCTTCCGGCTGGTAAAGCACTTTCTCAATCCGAATGCAGCGAGTACGGTCTGGAATCCGCCAGTCGATGGCATCGCCCTCTTTGTAACCCAGAATCGCGGTGCCAACGCCGGAGAAAACCGACAGTTTCCCGGCGCTGCCATCGGCGTCCTGCGGATAGACCAGATCCACTTCCACTTTCTCGTCGTCCAGATGCAGCACGGCCCTGGAGTTCATCGTGACGACATCCCGTGCCACCTGCCGAGCATCCACGACGATGGCTCGCTCGATCTCGTGCTCCAGTTCCACCACGTCGGGGCCTGACTCCAGCGCCACCAGATGCCTAAGCCGGGTCTGGTCGATTTCAGTGATGTAGATCTCCGAAGCGCCGCCCAAAGCGCCTTCGCGCAAACGCTGTAGATAGCGCTCCGAGGTCATCGCATATGACTTCATCGTGGGGGTTTCACTGTCGAGCAGAAAGCCGCAACGCAGGAACGTCTTCAGCGAGCGCGCGTTGTCGATGTGGATCTTGGCGATGACCTTCTCGGCCCGCATATCGAAGAAGGCGAGCTTCATGCCTTCGCGCAAGGCGCTGGCACCGAGCTTACGGCCCCAGTTGTCGCGGTTTCCGATGACCAGAACGATCTCGCAGTCCGGCCCCGTCTTGATCAGACGCACGAAGCCCACCGGCTCGTCATATCGGTCGTAGGCCATGAAGAACCGGCCGCCTTGATTGAACAGATGAGTGAGGATCGGCAACTGGACCCGATCAACGACTTGTTCGATGAACCGTGAAACGTGACGTGAATCGCTCAGATAGCGGATGACGGCCTCGTCTTCCAGCCAGTCCATCAAATTCAGCGCGTTTGCCCGAGTGATCTCCGGGCACAGAGAAATGAAAGGCTTGCTCATCTTCACCACACTTGATTGCAAGAATAAAAGCCTTTCATGGCTACGGCCATGACGGTTCTTTCGACAAAGC
This sequence comes from Pandoraea apista, assembly GCF_001465595.2. Lineage (NCBI taxonomy): Bacteria > Pseudomonadati > Pseudomonadota > Betaproteobacteria > Burkholderiales > Burkholderiaceae > Pandoraea > Pandoraea apista. The sequence goes on from NZ_CP013481.2 coordinate 3,224,351, forward strand.
GCCCATTCTAAGACAGTGGGCGCGAGCCGGGGAGTTCCGGGCTCAGACGTCTGGAAACATCTGGGATTTCGCGCAGGGCCAGTCCACCCTCAACGACGCGGCATAACCGTCTGGCGCATTGCGCAACGCCGCGCCGCAGGCAGCCCGGCAGCCACCTCATGCGCCAACACCTGCCTGAGCCGTTCACCCAGATCCGGCGCGGCAATCGGCACGAAACCCAGCCGGGTATAGAACGGCCCATTCCAGGGCACGTCGCGAAATGTCGTTAGCGTGAGCGCCGCCAGCCCCATACGCGCCGCATGCTCGGCCGCCGCCGTCATCAGCGCCCGCCCCACGCCGCGCGACTGCCAATCGCGATGCACGGACACTTCCCACACATGCAGTTCGTCGCCAAACACCTCGGCTTCGAGAAACGCGACGGGCTTATCATCTTGATCGACGGCCACCCACGCCACGCCCTGCGCGATCAGTTCTCGATGCCGAGCTACCGGCATCCCTTCACCGTCCGCCAACCAAGCCAGTTCCGGCAGCAGACGAAACAATTCGCCCGCACTCCGGTCAACCTGCGGCAGTGCGGGCGCATCGTCTGGCCTGGCGACGCGAATGCGCACCGCAGCCATCGCCTCCATCACCGTCAAACCACCACCTCCTGCGGCGCCATTTCCGTGCCGTACGAGGCCCAACGCCCCTCGGCATCGGTCGCTGCCACCGTCGGTTTGCACTGCACAGCGGTCTCGTCAAGGCCTTGGAGCAACGGGCAGCGCTCGAAGAGTTCGGCGATGAAGTCGACAAATACGCGAACCTTGGGCGACAAATGACGATTATGCGGGTACACAGCGGAAATCGGCATGGGCGGCGGCTTCCATTGATGCAGGACCTCGACCAGTTGGCCGGACTGCAAATACGGCAACGCCATAAAACGCGCCAACTGAACCGTGCCAAAGCCCGCCAGCCCCAGTTGCAGATAGGCCTCGGCGTCGTTCACGGCGATCGAACCCTGCATGCTGATCTCGACTTCCTTGCCGTCCACAAGGAATTGCTCGTCGATGACCCGCCCCGTGCGGCTCGAGAAATAATGCACCGCCGTGTGCCGTTGCAGATCGTCGAGCGTATGCGGCATGCCCATGCGCTCCAGATACGCCGGTGACGCGCACGTCAGGCTCTGGAACATGCCCACGCGCCGCGCGACCAGGCTTGAATCCTGAAGTGTGCCAACACGCAACACACAGTCGACCCCCTCCTGAATCAGATCGACCGGCTTATCGCCCATGCCGACCATGAGTTCGATTTCCGGATAGCGGTCGTGAAATTCGCACAGCGACGGCAGCACCACCAGCTTGCCGAGCGAGCCCGGCATGTCGATGCGCAACTTGCCGCGCACGCGTTGGCTGCTCTCCCGGAACGACGACTCGGTCTCCTCGATATCCGCGAGAATGCGCAGGCAACGCTCGTAATAAGCCGCGCCGTCGGGCGTGAGGTTGAGCCGCCGGGTCGTGCGCTGCAACAGCCGTGTGCCCAGATGCGCCTCGAGATTTTGAATAATCGTGGTCACCGAGGTGCGCGGCAAACCCAGATTGTCGGCCGCGCGCGAAAAGCTGTTCGCCTCGACCACTCGCGTGAAGACCTGCATCGCTTGTAAGCGATCCATGTTGTTTCCCCATTCAAAAGCACTGTTGCACTTGCCGATCCGGCATTTTGTGCCTCCGTCCCCGATGCATATGCATATTGGTCGGCGGCATAAGCCAATGCCCATAAGGCCGACACCGATTAGTCGAGCTGGCCGAACAGTGTTGCCAAATTATAGGCGTTTATCCTAATGTCCGTGGCCTCTAGACTTCGCTCCATCGAATGTCATGAGAGGGGTATCGCTCGCGCGAACCCGAAGCCCTATGTCAACCAACGCCAAGCCGAAATCGGGACGCCCGGTGCAAACGCACCACACCGAGGACGGACTGCGCATCGAAGAGGTGAGCATCGCCGGCCATGTGGGTCCGGTGACGCTGCGCCTTTACCGGCCCGCGGGCTCCGCCGCAGGTGCTGCCCATGAGACGGCCGGCGAGCCCGGCGTCGTGGTGCCGCTCGAGGCCCATCTGCCCGCCGTGCTGTACTTCCACGGCGGCGGTTTCTGCAACGGTTCGCTCGACGACGGGGACGTAGCCGCCCGCTATCTTGCCTCGCACGTGCCCGCGCTGGTCGTCTCGGTCGGCTATTCGCTCGCGCCGGAACACCCGTTTCCCGCCGCGCCCGAAGACGCCTGGTGCGCCGCACGCTGGCTTCAGCGCCACGCCCGCCGCTACGGCGCGAGCCCGCGCCGGCTGGCTGTGGTCGGTCACGACGCCGGGGGCAACATCGCTGCGGCGCTCACCATGATCTCGCGCGATCGCGGCGAAGTGGCGATTGCCGCGCAAGTACTGCTCGCCCCGCTGCTCGACCCCAGCATGACGCGTCTGGCCGACGGCCGCACGCCAAGCGATATCGAAGCGAGCGAGTGCGCCCGGTGTTATCGCGCCTATCTGCCGCATGCCACGCAGCGTTTGCACCCGTATGCCGCACCGCTCGAATCACGCCGTCTCGCGGGCCTGCCGCCCACGTTGATCGCCTCCGCCGAACATGACCTGCTGCATGTCGAAGCCGAAAAATACGCTGCCGAACTCATCGCGGCCGGCGTGCCAACGCAGGTCACGCGCCATCGCAGCGCGTCCCATCACGGCCTGGCCGCCCTTCCCGCCGCGTTGCGCGAGGTGGCCGCGTTCCTGACACGCCGGCTGGCGCCCCCCGCCACCGGCTCTACCCAGTGAGTCCATCCGATCCCGGAGATTTCAAAAATGACCACCCTCGCTCGCAAACCTGTACTCATTGCCGCCGCCGCTACGGTGGCGCTTCTGGCCATCGGCACGCTCACCGTCGTGCGCGTTGACGCCAGCACGCCCGCCGCCCAAGTCATGCCGACTGTGGAAGTGGATGTGGCCAACGTGATCTCGCGCACCGTGACCGACTGGCAAAGCTATTCCGGCCGGCTCGACGCGGTGGATCGCGTGGACATCAAGCCGCTCGTGTCGGGCACCATCACCGCCGTGCATTTCAAGGACGGTCAACTCGTGAAGAAGGGTGACCCCCTCTTCACCATCGATCCGCGCCCGTATGCGGCCGAAGTGGACCGTGCTGCGGCGCAGCTCGCGTCGGCACAAGCCCGTGACGTCTTCACCAGCACCGACCTTGCACGCGCACAGCGCCTGATCGCGGATAACGCCATCGCGAAAAAGGACTTCGATCAGAAGGAAAACGCAGCCCGTGAGGCGGTGGCCAACGTGAAGGCCGCGCAGGCCGCGCTGGAAACGGCACGCATCAACCTCGGCTACACGCAAATCGTGGCCCCGGTCTCCGGACGCGTTTCGCGTGCGGAGATCACGGTCGGCAACACCGTGTCGGCGGGCGCCCAATCGCCCGCGCTGACCACGGTGGTGTCGGTCTCGCCGATCTACGCCGCGTTCGACGTCGACGAACAGACCTATCTGCGCTACCTGTCGCGCGACACGGCCAAACCGAGCGGCGTGCCCGTCGATCTGGGGCTGGCCAACGAATCGGGCTACTCGCGCAAAGGCACCGTGTATTCCGTGGATAACCGCTTCGACACGACGTCGGGCACGATCCGCGTGCGAGCACGCTTCGACAACGCCGATGGCGCGCTCTTGCCGGGCCTGTACGCCCGCATTCGCGTGGGTGGCGGCGAACCGCACCCGGCACTGCTCGTGGACGAAGCCGCTGTCGGCACCGACCAGAGCAAGAAGTTCGTGATGGTCGTCGACCCGCAGAACAAGGTGCAGTACCGCGAAGTGCAATTGGGCGAGCGCCACGGCGGCCTCGTGGAAATCGCGGGCGGTCTGAAAGACGGCGAACGCATCATCGTGAACGGTCTGCAACGCGTGCGCCCGGGTGACACGGTCTCGCCGAAGGCCGTGAAGATGGCCGGCGACACGGGCAACGCGGACGACACCCACGATGTGGCCGCCACCGCTGTTGCTGCCAACGATGCTGCCCATGCGGCCGATACCTCGGCCAAAGCGGCTACGCCAGCCGCGAACGGCGCCAATGCCGCACAGAAGACTTCGCAGAACAGCAGCAAGGACGGTGCCGCAGCGCATTCGGCCGCCGCGAACCAGACGGGCGCGGTGACGAAGACGGCGTCGCGTTGATCGCGGCCGCACTGCCCCTACCGTTGGTAAGTCGCGTGCTGGCACACGTATTCATTGCACGCTGAACGACACCCCAGAGTTTCGTCATGAACATCTCAAAATTCTTTATCGATCGACCCATCTTTGCAGGGGTTCTGTCGGTCATCACGCTGCTGGCTGGCTTAATTGCCGTGTTCCAGTTGCCGATCTCGGAGTACCCGGAAGTGGTCCCGCCGTCGGTCGTCGTGCATGCCCAGTATCCCGGCGCCAACCCGAAGGTGATCGCCGAGACGGTGGCTTCGCCGCTCGAAGAGCAGATCAATGGCGTGGAGAACATGCTGTACATGCAGTCGCAGGCCAACAGCGACGGCAACCTCACCACGACCGTGACCTTCCGTCTGGGCACCGACCCGGACAAGGCTCAGCAGCTCGTGCAGAACCGTGTCTCGCAAGCGCTGCCGCGCCTGCCGGACGACGTGCAGCGTCTTGGCGTGACGACCATCAAGTCCTCACCCACGCTCACGATGGTGGTGCACCTGATCTCGCCGAACGATCGTTACGACATGACCTACCTGCGCAACTACGCGCTCATCAACGTCAAGGACCGCCTCTCGCGGATCAAGGGCGTGGGTGAAGTGCAGTTGTGGGGGGCAGGCGACTACTCGATGCGCGTGTGGCTCGATCCGGCCAAGGTCGCCCAGCGCGGCCTGACCGCGTCTGACGTGGTGAAGGCCATTCGCGAGCAGAACGTGCAGGTTGCGGCCGGCGTGATCGGCGCGACCCCGGCCGGCCCGAATACCCCGCTGCAACTGAACGTGAATGCGCGCGGCCGGCTGAACACGGAAGAAGAGTTCCGCGACATCATCCTGAAGACCTCGCCCGACGGTGCCGTCACGCATCTGAGCGATGTGGCCCGCGTGCAACTCGACGCCTCGACATACAGCCTGCGCTCGTTGCTCGACAACAAGCCGGCCGTGGGCCTCGGTATCAATCAGGCACCGGGGGCAAACTCGCTGCAAATCTCGGACGATGTTCGCGCAGCGATGGCCGATCTGCAAAAAGATATGCCGCCGGGTGTGGAGTACCGCATCGAGTATGACCCGACACAGTTTGTGCGCTCGTCGATCAGCGCCGTGGTGCACACGCTGCTCGAAGCCATTGCTCTGGTGGTGTTGGTCGTGATCGTGTTCCTGCAAACGTGGCGTGCGTCGATCATTCCTCTGCTCGCCGTGCCGGTGTCGATCGTGGGAACGTTTGCCCTGCTGCTTGGCTTCGGCTACTCGATCAACGCGCTGTCGCTGTTCGGCATGGTGCTCGCCATCGGTATCGTGGTCGACGATGCGATCGTGGTCGTCGAAAACGTGGAACGTAACATCGCGGCCGGGCTGTCGCCGAAGGAAGCGACGTATCAGGCGATGCGGGAAGTGAGCGGTCCGATCATCGCCATCGCGCTCACGCTGGTCGCCGTGTTCGTGCCGCTCGCTTTCATGTCGGGCCTGACGGGGCAGTTCTACAAGCAGTTCGCCATGACCATCGCCATCTCGACGGTGATCTCGGCCTTCAACTCGCTCACGCTCTCGCCGGCCATGGCCGCCCTACTGCTCAAGGACCATCACGCCAAGCCGGATTGGCTCACGCGTCAGATGAACCGTTATCTGGGTGGCTTCTTCGGGGCGTTCAATCGCGTGTTCCATCGCGGCTCGGAGAAGTACGGGCACGGTGTGACCCGCGTGATCGGCCGCAAGGCCGTCATGATGGCGATCTTCGCCGTGTTGCTGGGCGTCACGGTGTTGCTGGGCAAGGTCGTTCCGGGTGGCTTCGTGCCGGCGCAGGACAAGGAATACCTGATCGCATTTGCTCAGTTGCCCAATGGCGCGTCGCTCGACCGCACCGAGACCGTGATCCGCGACATGTCCGCTATCGCATTGAAGACGCCTGGCGTGAAGAGCGCCATCGCCTTCCCGGGTCTGTCGGTCAATGGCTTCACCAACTCGTCGTCGGCAGGCATTGTGTTCGTCACGCTCAAGCCGTTTAGCGAGCGAAAGGACAAGTCGCTGTCGGCGGCTGCCATCGCTGCGAAACTCAACGGCGAATACTCGAAGAACAAGGACTCGTTCATCGCCGTATTCCCGCCCCCGCCGGTGCTGGGCCTGGGTACGCTCGGTGGCTTCAAGCTGCAAGTCGAAGACCGTGGTGCGCTCGGCTACGAAGCCCTGAACGACGCTACGCAGGCGTTCATCAAGAAGGCATCGCAGACGAAGGAACTGGGCCCGACGTTCTCGTCGTATCAGATCAACGTGCCGCAACTGAACGTGGATCTCGATCGCGTGAAGGCCAAGCAACTGGGTGTGCCGATCACCGACGTGTTCGACACCATGCAGATCTACCTCGGCTCGCTGTACGTGAACGACTTCAACAAGTTCGGTCGCGTGTATCAGGTTCGCGTGCAAGCCGACGCGCCGTATCGTGCGCATGCCGACGACATCGGCCTGCTCAAGACGCGCAACAGCAATGGCGACATGGTGCCGCTCTCGTCGCTGGTGAAGGTCACGCCGACGTACGGTCCCGAAATGGTGGTTCGCTACAACGGCTACACCGCCGCCGACATCAACGGCGGGCCGGCCCCGGGTTACTCGTCGGGTCAGGCGCAAGCCGCGGTGGAGCGCATTGCGGCGGAAACGCTGCCGCGCGGTGTGAAGTTCGAATGGACCGACCTGACGTATCAGCAGATTCTCGCGGGCGACTCGGCACTGTGGGTGTTCCCGATCTCCGTGCTGCTGGTGTTCCTGGTGCTGGCCGCACAGTACGAAAGCCTGACACTGCCGCTGGCCGTGATCATGATCGTGCCGATGAGCATCATGTCCGCGCTGTTCGGTGTGTGGCTCACGCGAGGGGATAACAACATCTTCACGCAGATCGGTTTGATGGTGCTCGTGGGGCTCTCGGCGAAGAACGCGATTCTGATCGTGGAATTCGCCCGGGAATTGGAAATGCAGGGCCGCACGGCCATCGCTGCCGCCATCGAGGCGAGCCGACTGCGACTGCGCCCGATTCTGATGACGTCCATCGCGTTCATCATGGGTGTGGTGCCGTTGGTGACGTCGAGCGGTGCCGGTTCGGAAATGCGTCATGCCATGGGCGTGGCCGTGTTCTTCGGCATGATCGGGGTGACCGGATTCGGTCTGATCCTGACGCCGGTGTTCTACGTGCTGCTCCGTACGCTGGCAGGCAAGAAGCCGCTGCATAGTGCGCACGCGTCGACCATGCCCGCCAACGTCAAGGCCGAAGTCTGAAGGATGCCAATCATGCAATCGCAATGGATCAAACGCAGTCTGGGTGTCTCGAGCCTGCTCGCTACCCTGCTGGTGGTGGCGGGCTGCTCGATGGCCCCCACTTACGAAGTGCCGAAGGTGACCGACAAGGGTATGCCCACGGCGTTCAAGGAAGCCGCACTCCCGGCCGGTGAAGCCGGTACGTGGAAGACCGCCGAGCCTTCCGAGGCCGTGGCGCGCGGCGAATGGTGGAAAGTGTTCGGCGACGCCACGCTCGACAAGCTCGAAGAAGACGCGCTGTCCGCCAACCAGAATCTGAAGGCCGCCGCCGCCCGCGTGCAGGAAGCACGCGGCGTGCAGCGACAGGCTCGTGCGGCGCTGTTCCCGACGCTCGACGCCGGGTTCGGCCCGACTCGCCAGAAGATTTCGCCCGCCTCGCAGCTTCAGCCCGACGGCACGAATATCGCGCCGTACACGCTGTGGCGTGCGCAAGCGAGCGTTGGCTACGAAGTCGACCTGTTCGGCCGCGTGTCGGATAACGTGGCGGCGGCCCGCGCCGACGCCGAGCAAAGCGAAGCGCTGTTTCACTCGGTGCAGCTCGCCTTGCAAGCGGACGTGGCGCAGAACTACTTCAACCTTCGCGAACTCGACGCCGAACAGGCGCTGTACACGCAAACGGTAACGCTGCGCGAAGAGGCCCTTAAGCTGGTGCAGCGCCGCTTCACTGAGGGCGATATCGGCGAGCTTGACGTGGCGCGCGCCAAGGCCGAACTGGCCACAGCGCAATCCGATGCGCTGGCCGTTGCACGCCTGCGTGCGGCATCGGAACATAGTCTGGCGATTCTGCTCGGCAAGACGCCTGCGGAGTTTTCATTCGCGCCGTCGCCGCTGGTGCCCGTCGCGATCCGCATTCCGGCGGGTCTGCCGTCGGCCCTGCTCGAACGGCGTCCGGATATCGCGGCGGCCGAACGCGCAATGGCGGCGGCGAACGCACGCATCGGTGTTGCGAAGGCGGCTTTCTTCCCGTCGCTCTCGCTGACCGGTTCGGGCGGCTTCGAGGCGGCCACGCTGGGCGACCTGTTCAACTGGTCGAGCCGCACCTTCCTGCTGGGCCCGGTAGTCGGCGGTCTGCTCTCGATGCCGATCTTCGATGGCGGTGCACGCAGCGGCAATCTGTCGCGTGCCCGTGCGCAATATGAAGAGGACGTGGCGAACTACCGTCAACAGGTGCTCGTGGCGTTCCAGGAAGTCGAGGACAACCTGTCGAATCTGCGCCTGCTCGCGGCACAAACGCGTGCGCAGGACGATGCGGTGAAAGCGTCGAGCCGCGCCGCGCAACTGTCCCGCACGCAGTATCAGGAAGGCTCGATTGCGTATCTCGATGTGATCGATGCCGAGCGTACCGTGTTGCAGTCTCGACGCAGCGCGGTGCAGCTCGCAGGCGCGCAAGCCGTGTCGACCGTCAACCTGATCCGCGCCCTCGGCGGCGGCTGGGGTGACGTGCCGGCATCAGGCGCAGCCCCTGCGGCTCCGGGTTCACCGCCGGCTCCGGCAGCGGCTGCCACACCTGCGACGGCTGCGGTGTCGTCCGGCGGCAATGCCACGGTGGCTGCCCGCTGAGCGCACCCGACAGACCGAATAGCGCGTCAGCAAGACGGAGGGGACGGCCCGGCTTATCGAGCCGCCGCAGACCATCCCCCCGTATCGAATGCATCGAACCGGCGGCCGCACTCGTCCCCCCCAAGACGAGTGGCACGCCGACCTGCCCCCGACGCGCGCCAAGCACGCCGCCGGTCTCGATGCACCCGGCCACCTGACGGTAAGTGTTGGAAAGGTTTCTTCCCTGCGTCCCTGCTTGCCCGGTGCATGCCTGAGTCACACGACATTCGGCATGCCCGGGCTTTTTTTTGCGCTGCGATGGTAGGATGGATGCACGGTTCTCGCTTCCGCCGGCTCCTGCACACCGTGTGAAACCCGCGGACACGACGACCGTCACTGGCAAGTCATCTCGAATGCTTCCCCCGCGTGCGGTCTTCCGACCCTACGACAAGGAGTGCAAACAATGAAGATGCGCAAGACACTGTCGCTTTGCCTCGCCGCCGGTCTGGCGGTTTCCTCCACTCTCGCCTTCGCCCAGGGCGGACCACCGCCACAAGGTGGCCCGGATAACCGCGGCGGACCGCCGGGACAGCGGCCGGGCGGTCCTCACGGTGGCCCACCGGGCCATAGCCCTCAACACGGTGGGCCGAAGGGCCAACATGGCGGTCCGCCGCCGCGCGGCCCTGCGGAGGACACCTGGCAACACCCCGACTGGCGCAAGGGCGACCGCGTGCCGCAGCAGTATCGTGATCGTCAATACGTCGTCGAAGACTATCGCCAGTACCGTCTGAATCCGCCACCTCGCGGTTACCACTGGGTTGGCGTGGGCGGCGACTTCCTGCTCGTGGCCATCAGCACCGGGCTGATCGCGCAGATCGTGCTCGGCAGCGGACGCTGACTCGTACAGCTCGTCCGCGAAACGGGCTGACGTCCACCGACTCGCCAGTCTTGCGGCAGGGCCGACACCCTGCCGCATTTCCCCCTCTCACACGCCTCGTATCCAATATCCATCTCGGCGCGCGGACCCCGTACCACCGGCTTGTTGCCTCGTGCCACCCGCAGCATCACCTACCTCTGCTGAATCCCCACAACACCGGCATCCTCCGCGTTACCAACCTCAATCACCTCGCCCATCTCGCCCACCTTCCGCCCACCCCCGAAGCGAGCCGCACGCATTTGACGTCTCGTTTTCCTCGAAATGGTGCACCATTTCGCCACCTCATAAGGTAGACCGGTATCTTCGCTGCGGCGCAGCATTAAAATCACGGCCTCTTCCCCTCAAATCCATCGATATACGATATATCATGCACAAAATATCAAAACGTCGCTCCCAATCGGTGCGACCGATGGAAGGGATGACATGGCAATGACGCGACGTGACGTGAGGGATTGGCTGGCCGGTTTTCTGCCGGCCGTGGTCGCTGTGCAATGGAAAGAGCGACTTCGCGCCGGGTTTGGCGCACTGTGCGGAATCGCGCTGACCGGGGGCCTGACGCTGTGGATGCTGGGTCCGGCCACTGCCATCCCCTGGCTGGTCGCGCCGATGGGCGCCTCGGCCGTGCTTCTGTTCGGAGTGCCCGCCAGTCCCCTCGCCCAACCGTGGTCGATCCTTGGCGGCAATCTGGTGTCGGCCCTCGTTGGCGTGACTTGTGCAATGTTTATCCCGTCGCCGGTTCTCGCCGCCGCCACTGCGGTTGGTGTCTCCATCGCGCTGATGTTCACGTTGCGCTGCGTGCATCCGCCCTCGGGTGCCGTTGCGCTGACAGCCGTGCTTGGCGGCCCCGCCGTGCATTCGCTCGGCTACGGCTTCGTGCTCGAGCCGATCGCCCTGCAATCGGTGCTGCTGCTTGGATCGGCGATCGGCTACCACGCCCTCACCGGTCATCGATATCCGCATGCGGTCCGGTCGCAGGCCCCTGCCCGCTCCGCCAACGCTGCGGCCATTCCAGTAACAACGGCCGATGCCGAGAAGGCACTCGCTCGCCGCAGCGAGATGCTCGACATTTCCGCGGAAGACCTGGCCAGCCTGCTACGCGACACGCAACGCGAAGCCTATGCGCGACGTGCCCGCGAGTTGACCTGTGCGGATGTCATGTCGGCTCCGCTCGCGAAAGTGCAGGCAAGCGACGAAGCACCGGCAGCATGGCGTTTGTTGCAGCGTCACGGACTCGACGCGCTGCCAGTCGTCGACAGCGACGCACGTGTGATCGGGCTGGTCACGCGCCATGACCTTCATACGCGCCGGGCACGACGTCAGCACTGGCCGCGCTTCGGTGTCGCGCTTGGCACCGGGCAGCGCCCGGCTGTGCGCGATCTCATGCAAGGGAATCTGAAGACTGCCACAGCCAGTATGCCGCTCTCGGAACTGGTGCCGCTGCTCATGACGCAACGTCACGGCACGCTCCCCGTGCTGGACGAGGCGGCGCGGCTCGTCGGTGTCGTCACGCATGCAGAAGTCCTCCGCAAAGTCATGGCAGCCTGAAGCGCCGCCACCCGACGTCCACTCGTAAGGCCCGCCCCGCGAGATACTTGACGTGGCGCGGGCGCCCCTTTCTGCACCCGCGTCTTACCTCCGCTTCCTTCCGCTTCCTTCCCCAACGCCGCCGGTCTGCGCCGTCTGCGTATTTGTCAGCCCCAAGCCGATCTGCAAGAATGGCGGCGTCGTGATGCGTTCACGCCAGACAGCTTCGATCAACGAAGCGATATTCGCTCAAGGGGAAACATGGAACCGATTACGTTCAAGCAGTGTTTCAAAGGAGCATGGCGCGACGGCTTCAACGCACTACGTAATCGTCCGTTGCTATGCCTGACAGTTGCCATCGTCATGCTGGTCACTTCGGCACTTAGCATTTCACTCAAGGAACTGGCGCTCACTGCGTCGCAAAACGGCGCGCCAGCCGGGTTCCGGCTACGCCTCGCAGTCATGTCTTTCGGCGTGGTGCTCGTGAATATCGTGGCGTTCTCGGTCCTTGCCGTTCACGTCGTGCGATACACGATTCTTGGCCCCGACACTGCGCAGCATTCCCATTGGTACGGACGCGATCTGTGGCGCTATCTCTGGACATCGATCCAGATCTGCGTGGGCCTGTTCGCGGTGTGGTTCATTGCGGCCCTCTGCGCCGCATTCGCCTTGCGCGCAGCGGGGCGCGGCGATTCCAACGCGCTCCTCGGCACGTTTTTCGTGCTATTGATGTGTGCGTTGCTCTTCGTGCTGATTCGCGTGTCGTTGATCTTCCCGCAGATCGGCGCGGGGCGCAGCAAGCGCTGGCGCGCGGCGTGGCAAGACTCTCGCGGTCACTTCTGGGTGATGGTCGGTACGACCATCGGCACTATCCTGCCGCTGATCGTTGCCGGCGTGATCATGGCGATTCTGTTCGCGGTGGTTCTGCACTTCATTCCGGCCGCGACGACCGTCGTGCTCGGCACACTGATCCTGCAAACCGTACTGTCCATCGCGTGGGTAGCCGTGGCCACCAGTGTGTCCGGCTGGCTGTATCACCGCTTCGCCGACCATCTGCTAATGCTCGACGACGCACCCGACGACGTCTGAGGCGCACCCGCTGCGCCCCAGCGCATCCATGGAGATCAGGCCGCGTCGGCGGTGGCCGCGCTGCCCTCCAGCGAGCCGAAGCGGGCATATTCACCCAGACCGTCGGGCCATTGTGTGAGCACTTCGAAACCCGTTTCGGTCACGGCCACCATGTGTTCCCACTGCGCCGACAACGAACGGTCGCGCGTAACGACTGTCCAGCCGTCTGCCAGTTGTTTCGTGTCGGGCTTGCCGACGTTGACCATCGGTTCGATGGTAAAAATCATGCCCGGCCGCAGCGTAAGCCCCGCACCTTGACGCCCGTAGTGCAGCACTTGCGGATCGTCGTGGTAGGTGGTGCCAATACCGTGCCCGCAATAGTCGCGCACGATGCTGAAGCCCTCGCGGTGGGCCACCGTCTGAATCGCATAGCCTACGTCACCGAGTGTTGCCCCGGGGCGCACCGCACGAATGCCCGCGAGCATTGCCTCGTAAGTCGTGTCGACCAGACGCTTGGCGAGAATGCTCGGCTTGCCCGCGTAGTACATGCGACTCGTATCGCCGAACCAGCCGTCCTTGATGAGGGCGACGTCGATGTTCACAATATCGCCGTCATGCAGCTTCTTCTCACCGGGAATGCCGTGGCACACGACATGATTCACCGACGCACACACCGTCTTCGGATAGCCGTGATATCCGATGTTCGCAGGGATCGCCTTCAGCTCGTTCACGATGAAGTCGTGACAGATACGATCGAGTTCATCCGTCGTGACACCCGGCTTGACGTGTTCGCCGATCATCGCGAGTACCTGTGCGGCCATCTCGCCTGCGCGACGCGACAGAGCAATTTCTTCTTTCGAGCGAATAACAACGCGTTCGCGCACCATTACGCCACCTTGTTAAATGCGGTGACAGGAGCACCGGTTGCGGGGGGAGCGATGGCGCCGGCCTCACTGGACGATGCGGCATCGGATTCGATGAGCTTGCGGCAAATTTCGCCATAGCTCAGCGACGGATTCAGTTCGGCGAGCATGCCGACACGCAGCCAATGTTCGGCTTGCGCGTTGATCGAGCGACTGAGCGCGCCACTGGTATTGCGCAGCGCCTCATGCATTTGCTCCGATATCTTGACGATACCCATATTGCGGACCTCTATATACGAAATGACTACGAAACGTATATTAACAGGCTTGTGCGAACTTGTCTCCTCCGGCCGCTCGCCTGTTCGCTCGCTTTATGAACAGCAACCGGCCGGGTTCGATCGGGTACGGTTCGACTATCATGACGTCCAGCCATGAAAATCGGCAGCGGGCATCCGCGTCAGACCTCATCCATCATCAGCCGATGTGCCTATGCAAATCGCCGACAGTGAGATTGCCAAAGGGGTTGCGCGGCAAAAGCCAGGGTGGCTCACGCGCGAGCGAGTGGTGGTATATAGCGCCGCGTTGCTGTTGTGCCAACTGCTCGTACTCGGAATCTGGGCGGTACGCTGGATGCTGCATGAGCCCGGCGTCCCCCCGATGGGCGTGGACTTCCGGGTATTCTGGAGCGCGTCGTATCTGTCGCTGCACGACAGCCCGATGGCCGCGTTCGACTTACTCAAGATCGCCGACGTCGAGGACAGCATGTTCCCCGGCCATTACGCGCCGTGGGTCTATCCCCCGACGTTCCAGTTGCTGGTCTACCCACTCGCCCTCCTTCCCTACGCCCTGTCTTACGTGAGCTTCTGCGCCTTTGGCCTAGCTTGCATGCTGTTGGCGTTTCCGCCTGAGGGCAAGCGCGGATCGTTGCCGTGGGTCGCCGTTGCGGCCTTCCCGGGTATCTGGATCGCAACGGCGCACGGCCAGAACTCGCTAGTGAGCGCCGCGCTGGCCGCCGGCGCACTTGGCTTGCTGGAGCGCCGTCCGTACTTGGCCGGCATTTGCGCCGGCATGCTGACATTCAAGCCCCAACTGGCCGTGCTCTTTCCGCTACTGTTCGTCTGTGGACGGCATTGGCGAGCACTGCTTGCGATGACGGTGAGCGCAGTGCTCTTCGTCACCGTCAGCACCCTGATCTTCGGCATACCGCTCTGGCTCAGGTTCTTCGAGGCGGCGTCGTGGTTCAACGCCACCGTCATCGACAATGTTTCCGGCGGTGTCATGCGGGCAATGCCTTCGGTATTCGCCACCGTGCGACGCCTCGGCGGCAGCGTGCCGGTGGCGTACACCGTGCATGCGATCGTTGCAATTCCGGTGGTATTGGCAACCCTCCGCCTTTGGGCTCGCAAGGCTCGCTTCGACGCCCGAGCAGCGGCCGCCGTCATCGCCACACTGATGATCCAGCCGTATATCCTGCACTACGATCTGGCGTGGCTGTTGCTGCCGATCGTCTATCTGTGTCGTGACCGGGCAACCCGAGACGCCTGGACCTACCGCGAGCGTGTCATCGTATGCCTCGCCTGGTGTCTGCCATTGCTCTCGCTGCTGCCGTCCTACTTTCCCGCGATATTGCAGCCGGGCGTTCTGGTGCTACCGGCGCTGTTCATTGTCACGATCGCGACAAATTGCAGTAAGGCGTCGCATCCCTTGTGAAATGTGTTGGCATAACGAAGTGATTTTCCGGATGGCGTGATAGCATCCGGGCTCGTCGTCACGAACGCGGCACCCTGCCGCGCACCATGAACATGCCGGTATGGTCACGCAGCAAACGCATTGCATGGGCGGGCCTCGCCGCCATGTGGATGCTGCTTTGCTCGCCGCTGATCAGTCAATATCTGCGTGCCCATCCGTCGTCCCTCGATGACGCCTTGTCGGGCACGTTCTGTACGAGTCTTGACGAAACGGCGGTGCGGGGACAGCACACGCCGGTATCTCACGGCACAGGTGCGAGCGCCGCCTGCGGGTATTGTTCGCTACTCGCCCACACGCCGCCGCTTCCGCCCGCTACGCTCACGCTGGCCGACATTCGTCTCGGCAATGAGCGTCTCGCGGCGTCTCCGGCGGTTATCGTCACTGGTGCGCCGCGCCGTCTCACGCCGCCCTCGCGCGCACCTCCTCCTCACGCCTGAGCATCCCCTTGCCATTCGCTGCATGTTCGTCGCACGTCACTTGTTGAGGTCGACAACCGGCGCCTTGGCCATGCCCTAAGACCCGAAGACACGCTGTTGCCCGTAAAGGGCGACGGCCTGCGCGCGTTTGCCCGTTGTCGCGCCGAGCGACGCGAGGGTGCATGCGTGCTCGACCACACCAGACAAGACAGAGTCATGAAAACGTCATTCCCTGTGCGCACCGCCGTGGCGGCGGCCATCGGCACGCTATGCACTTTTGCTCAAGCGGCGGACAACAACGAAAACGCCTCGCAAAGCGTTGATTTGCCCGCCACGCAGGTGCAGGCAGCCAGTGCCACACCGCTCGACGAACCGGTTCAGACCGGCAGCCGGCTGGGCCTTTCGATCAAGGAAACACCCGCCAGCGTAGAGGTCATCGACCGCCAGCAACTGGCGGAGCGCGGCGATGCCAGCATCATTGATGCGGTGAGTCGTGCGACTGGCATCAATGCCTCGCCCCATCCCGGCAACGGCGGTTCGGAACTCGGGGCCCGCGGCTTCGTGGGCAACGCGTCGGTCACGCAGCTCTACGACGGCGTACGGCCGTACGGCGCCATCGGCGTCACGTTTCCGTTCGACACCTGGTCGGTCGAGCGAATCGAAGTGTTGCGAGGCCCGGCCTCGGTCATTTACGGCGAAGGCGCCATCGGCGGTGTGGTCAACATCGTGCCCAGGAAGCCCGAGCAGGCGCCCGTCGAAAATGAGATTCAACTCGGGATCGGCACTGAAAGCACCGGACGCGCTGCGTTTGGCAGCGGCGGTGCGATCAACGACAAGCTTTCTTATCGCTTCGACGCCAGCGCCAATCGATCCGACAACTGGGTGGCCCGGGGAGATTCGCGCAATGCCTCGTTCTCGGCAGCCGTCAAATACGATTTCACGCCGCGCTTCTCCGTCACGGCCTCGCTCGCCGAGGGCAATCAGCATCCGATGCAGTACTTCGGCGTGCCGCTGGTCGGTGGCCGCCTCGACCCCGCGACCTATAAGCAGAATTACAACGTCGACGATGCGCTGATCACTTACCGCGACAGTTGGGCAACGCTGGCGGCTTCCTGGCGGCCAACGGATCAGGTGACGATCACCAGTACGCTGTACCGCGTGAAGAGTCAGCGGCATTGGAAAGACGCCGAGTACTACACGTACTTGCCATCATCCGGACTCGTTCAGCGCAGCAGCTATACGGAAATCCTGCACGACCAGGAGCAGATCGGCAACGTGACGAGCGCGACACTCAAGGGGCATGTGTTCGGTATGGAGAACACAGTCTCTACAGGCTTTGAGTTCAATCACACCACGTTTCAGCATACGAACAACTCGCCCTACTCGGGCACGTCGCTCGTGGATCTCTACGACCCGGCCCCTGGGGGGTTCATCAACGTGGCGGGCACCTATCCCAAGTACCGGTCCCAAGCGAATCAGTACGCGTTCTTCGCGGAAGATCGCTTGAAGGTGACGTCGCGTTGGTCCGTGGTCGGTGGCGTGCGTTACGACCACGCGAGCATCAACCGGGACGACCTTGTCACGGGTGCGGCGTTCTCGAAAGATCTCGGCTATACGGGCTGGCGTGTGGGCACCGTCTACGACGTCACGGCCCATACGAGCGTATACGGACAGTATTCCGTGGCCGCCGATCCCATCAGTTCATTGCTGATGCTCACGGCCAGCAAAGCGAAGTTCGATCTGGCGACCGGCAAGCAGATCGAGTTGGGGGTGAAACAGGATTGGCTCGACGGGCGTATCGACGGCACGCTGTCCGTGTACCGTATCGTCAAGAACAACCTGCTGTCGGTCGATCCGCTCAACCCGTCGCAGAGCTTGCAGGTGGGGCAACAATCGTCGCGCGGTGTCGAGCTGACGCTGGGGGCGCAGGTGACCCGCGACATCCGGATCGATGTCAACGGTACGCTGTTGCGCGCCAAGTACGACGAATTCGACGAGAGCGTGGGCGGCGTTTCGGTATCGCGCGCCGGGAACATTCCGGTCAACGTGCCTCAGCAGATGGCAAACCTTTGGATGCATTGGCGCTTTGCGCCGGCGTGGACGGCCAGCGGTGGGCTCAAGTACGTTGGCAAGCGGTACGCCGACACAGCGAATACGCTCGCGCTGCCGTCCTACACGACAGTCGATCTGGCGCTGGCGTGGAAGCCGCGTCGCGACCTCACCTTGACCGGGCGTGTCTACAACGTCTTCAATCGCCATTACGTGCAGACCGCGTACTACAACAATACCCAATGGCTGCTCGGCAACGACCGGCGGGCCGAACTGGTGATGCTCTATCGCTTCTGAGCACTATGTCCGCAGGCGGCGGGGTTTCGCGCTGCCGCACCAATATCGTGCGGCGGCAGCGACAGCGCTCGGGCGGGTGGCTTCGCGAGCGCCGCGCGAGACGCACAACCGGCAAGCAGAAACCGCTTTTTCGTGAAAGGCCGACGATGACCCGCCTCGGAGTGGCATGTTTGTTACCCCGTGATGGCGACTCATCGCGTGCATGAGACATTCACGACACGCGCCGAAAACTGTTGTTTTGTCGTTCAAATCCGCGTATAAGTATGTGATCGAACATCAAGTCTGACTTTTATCGATCCAGCGTCGATCTCATCGATCTTTGCGAGACACTTCCGATCTCTGAATTTCTTGTTTGTCCGCCACTGGCGACGACCTACGCATTTCGCGATGGCTGCGCGCCGGGAAAACCAGGAGTTCGCATGAGTACCGGGATTGTTAAGTGGTTCAACGATAGCAAGGGTTTTGGCTTCATCAAGCCGGATGACGGTGGCGACGATCTGTTCGCACATTTTTCGGAGATTCAGCCGCAAGGGCGTACTGAATTCCGGAGCCTTCAAGAAAATCAGCACGTCTCATTTGACGTCACGCGCGGCCCGAAGGGCTTGCAGGCTTCGAACATCAAGCCAACCTAATTAATCCCCTTTGCGGTTCCCTCATATCAGCGCCGCTACGCGCATCGTGATGTGCTGGGACTCGCACAGCCGGAGGCAGTATGGCTTACGTAATCCCGTTTTACCGGGGCTTCCGCCTAGAGACATTCGTTTTCCGTCATCAGGACGCTGGCTCGTTCAAGCGACAGCACGACCGCACGTTCGAGGTCTCCGTTCGCATCTCCCGAACCACGCTGGAAGATCCGGCGCAGTCGACCGACCCCAAAGTCTTTCGCCTTGAGAGTCTGCCGTTCGACTCCATTGGAGAGGCGCGACGCGCGGGGAACAGCTACGCACAGTCGCTGATTGACGACATCGTCAGCGACGGTCCCACCAAAGCCTGAGGTTGCCATGGCCATCGCCCCGCACTGGTTTCTTTACGCCGGGTATGTGCCGTCGGACACCACCCGATTTTTCTCTGTCGCCGCCGTGTCGTATGCCATTGGCCTGAGCCGCAGAAGTCTCGCAAGCCAATTGGCGCAGCACCGCCGAATCGCCAGATGGTTTTGCCTGCCCGGTAACGGCGAGTACAAATCGCCCAATTGAGAAGCACGCTTGTCAAAGAAGGCCCTAAGGGTCCATAGAACTTTTACAGGAGCATGTCATGCTCACCCTCTCGACGCAGGCCATCACCGTCGCACTTCAGCGAATCGCAGAAAAGAGCGCCAAACAGCCCTCCGATGCGGTCATCAATGCCCTTCTTGCCCGCGAACTGATCCACCGGGTCGGAAAGCACTTCGAGCCGACGCAATTCGGTCGGTCATATTGCCGTAACGCTTACGCGGTGCGGCCCTCGTGGTGAGGTGGTGGCGATCCACTTGAGATCGTCGTCCCACCGGTCCATCGTCCCGTAATTCCGCAGTCCGCTGACGGGATCAGGTAGCGCGTTCGCCGAACGTCCCCCAATGGCGGCTCGGGTGCTCACGCTTGGCGGGGACTTCTCTCAGCAATCATCGACAACGGTCGCTCACCCGGCGCCGGAGAATGGGGCATCGGTGTTATCGATGCCCCTACTGCCGTTACGGCATTAATACCTTGTCCACATGGTGGATGACGCGTCCGATTGCATGACGTCTCTGATCGTCGCGCGAGCGATGTCGCCTTTGTTGTCGGTAACGGTAGACCTGACTGACATTCTCGTACCCAAGGCGTCTAGAGAATCACGGTCCCAATGGTTGAACTACGTTGCTAACCCGGCGGAATTCGGCCGGGGTCAGGTACTGCAAACTCGAATGCGGGCGCACCTCGTTGTCGTGAGTACACCAGTCCTCGATCACGATCTTCGCTTCAATCCGATTGCGAAACCACTCCATCGCTAAACACTCATCACGGAATTCTCCGTTCAGCGAAGCACATGGTCACGACCGACCAGGCCCTTGGCCACCTCAGGCACCGTGTCCCGATCTGCTTCCGAAGTATTCGCACAACCTGTTCGTCGCTGTACCGGCTTTTCTTCATGCCAACTCCTCGTCTGAGCTGAGGAGCCATTATCTCTAGACTTGATCGGTATGAATTTTTCGGGACAGGTCAGGTTAAAATCCGGCACCAATTATTCTAAGCGTTGAAATGATCTATTCGGTCCAGTGTCTGCGGGGGATAGCTGCCCTGCTCGTTGTGATGTACCACTATCGTGATTTTCTTGACGGCGTGTATGCTCAGGGCGACTTGGGACAACTGCTTTTCAGGAATGGGCATGCAGGCGTTGATCTGTTCTTCATGATCAGCGGGTTCATCATCGTGTTTTCGACCCAACGAGACGACGGGCAGCGCCTTATTTCATTTGTGGTTAAGCGGGCATTTCGCATATATCCGCTCCTCATCATCTGTGTAATCGCATTTTTTTTTGTGAATACCCCGCCAGAAATCATGAGTGAGAGGGCATCAGTAGCTCGACTGTTGAAATCGCTCATCCCGCTCAATTCGGACTATAACGGCCAAGCCCCGTTCTTCGGATACAACCTGCTCGGGCCAGCATGGACCTTGTCCTACGAAATGTACTTCTACGCAGCATTCGCCATCTCAATCACGATGAGTCACAGATACCGAGTCGCCATTTGCTCAATATTGCTGTTAGCGATCGGACTTGGCCTTCAGTTCAAATTCAACGGCGCCATAAATCTTGATCCATTTGTGCCACTACAGCACACCGCATCGAACTCGTTTAACGGGCATTTGCAAGTTCTCGCGTCTCCTATGATCTACGAGTTCATCGTTGGGATGCTACTTGCCGCGGCATTCCCTCACATTCACAAAATCAGCGCACTCACATCGGGAAACCGCCCCAAGATTCTGCTTTGGTGCGCATGCGTCACTGTTGGCGCGCTTCTGCTTACCCACGTCCCCTATCAGCATGGCGTTCTAGGGTTTGGGGCATGGGGATTGTTTGTGCTCACCGCATCGTTGATTTATGAAGCAAGTACGAAACCTAAGCCTCTGCCAGTACTCTTGTTTTTTGGTGAGATTTCGTACTCACTGTATTTAGTGCACATGATTGTTTGGCGAGCGTGGGACGCTCATCGGACTATGTTGCCAAGCTACCTGAATGGCTTACCTCTTCTTGCGTTAATGCTGGGAACTTCCATTCTCTCGGCATATGGTTTGCACGTTGTGATCGAAAAACCAGCAATCCGTTTTGCTCGTCGGCTCCTATCCAAAATATATTGCAGAACTCTGCTATCTGGACATCAGCCTAACGGCAAAACCATCAACGCGTCGTAGCTGCGCTCGCAGGCGAGTCCTGCGATGTGTAGTGGTCAACCCATCCCGGACACTGCGTTAAGTTTTTCTTCTGCTACGGCAGGAGCTAGCCTGTCATTGAACTGATGCGGACGTATCCAGTTGTACCGCTGCATCAGGTAATGACTGATGTCCCGGTGAGCTTGCGGTGCCGTCATATATCCCGTGTTCGGCACCCATTCCGTTTTCAAACTCCGGAACAAACGCTCCATTGGCGAGTTGTCCCAGCAATTGCCGCGCCGGCTCATGCTCTGCTCGATCCGGTACCGCCATAGTCGCTGGCGGAACTTGCGACTACCGTACTGACCACCCTGATCCGAGTGAAATTGCAGCCCTTGCGGACGCCCGCGTTGCTCGTAGGCCATATCGAGTGCCTGCACCACCAGGTCGGCGTCAGGACGAGTCGAGAACGCCCAACCGACGACACGGCGCGTGAACCGGTCCAAGACTGCGGCCAAGTAATGCCAACGGCCTTGCGCCCAAACGTACGTGATGTCGCCGCACCAGACTCGATTCGGCGCCTCCACCACAAACTGCCGATTCAGGCGATTCGGAATGTCCATGCGCTCGATGGTGGCTCGCTTGTAGGCGTGGCTGCTCGGTTGTTTGCAGATCAGTCCAAGCTCCGCCATCAATCGACTGACCTTGAAACGTCCGATGGCAATGCCTTGCTCACGCATCATTCCCACGATGCTGCGGCTGCCCGCTGAGCTACGGCTTTCGACGAACAATTCATGCACACGACTGCGTTGGGACAGACGTATCGGGTCGACACGCTGGCACCACTGACGATAGGCGTACAAGCAATATCGTGGAAGCTCGAACAGTGCGCAGAGTCAGGCTATGGGCTCACCTTTGGCGAGTTGCTCAATCAGCGCGTACGTTCGATCCCTTCCGCCATTAAGAGCGCGGTGGCTTTTTTTAAAATGGCCTTCTCGCGCTCAAGGCGATCGATGCGAGCCTCAAGCTCCTGGATACGCTGCTGCTCTGGCGTGAGGGCCTTGCTCTGAGGGGTAACACCCCGGCGCTCAAGCTGGCGCTGATCAACCCATCGGCGCAAAACGGACTCGGCAACGCCGACAGACCGGCATGCATCCACGTGGCTGTAGCCCTGATCAAGGGCCAGTGCCGCAGCGTTGCGTTTGAACTCAGGGGAAAACGATCGACGTTGTTTGGTCATCAGACGCCTCTTCATGGCGAGCATTCTCGCCTAAATGAGTGTCCGGAGGGATTAGACCACTACACTTTCGCCTGCTCGGTCATCGAGGTGTCTGACGGCTCCTGCAATGCCCGCTTCGGCGGGCACCTTCAAGAGAGCAGATCCGCGTCGGCGCGGCGACGTTAAATAGCCCGTATCCCTCTTCCCCGATCTGATCAGGATCTCGGGTCTGCTCTCTTGAGGGTGAATGCTAAGGTATCGAGGCAATGTCAGGCGCTCGAATACCTATTTCAACTGGTCCCTCAGCTTCTGCTTCACATGCTCGGCCAGCGATACGAGGTTGTTACCGTATTCTGATTTTCCATCCAGGATCGTTGCCTCATTCGCAAGCCCCTCGGCTTGGATTTCCTGAGTGGTCTTCCCGGCCATCGCTCCGTACTTCATCGCTGCTTCTTTGAAGCCCTTCTGACTGAGGATCCAACCTGCCAGAACGAGTTGCTCCTTGTCATAGTTTTCTTTGAAGGCGGGAATCGCGCCCGCGATGACTGCCAAGGGCTCCGTGAGCAGCTTTTCGTAGTACTCGACCTTTTCGCGCAGCAGGTTGTAACTCGCCCTGTCGATCATGCCCGCGCCGCTGAAGTCAGTCGTCGCAGCCGAGGCTCGGCGATTTGCCTCGCTCTTTAGCCGATCGATCTCCTGCTGTTTTCGTTGCAGGTCTGCGTTCTTGTAAAGGGAATCTACAAAAAGATATCCCTTGGCAAATTCGTCACTCATGAGACGCCCTTCGTCTTAATTTCGGCGAAGCTCATCTTACTACAACGATGTCCATTCTCCTGATACTGCTGCCGCTCCCCTGGGCGCGAGCGGCGGCTTACCCGCGCCCTCCCCGCTCGACGCGGCGGCGCATTCGATCAACGACTAACCCGCGGTGCCTATGGACTACGGCTAGGGGCGCTAAATGCGCCCACTTCATTCAGTGACCGCCCCAGTGCGGCACCGACGTTAGAGCCCGACGAAACGCGGCACGGGATCAAAGTTGCCCGATGGCTGGAGGAGTGCCCGCCCTCTTTACGCCAGATGACGGCGCCCAAAGTTGACCGGTAGTAGAGCGAGCCTGACTGCTCACAGGCCCATGGCGGACATGGTTAAAGCCACATCGCCCCGGTGTTCTGCCGGGGTGTTCATTACCTCTCTGGAGGATTCCCATGTTTGATCTTTCGATCAGCCAGTATCACGCTGGCTGGCACGACGCTATGCGCGGCGAGCCATGCCGATCCACCGATCTCGCGTACCGCCTCGGCTATCGCGACACTTCCCACTGAGGCCCGCGCATGCTTGATCGCATCCTGATCTTGACCGTCAACGGCGCCGACAAGTGGATTCGCGCTCACCAGCCGGCCGCCTGGACGATCTGGGGCGCTCTCCTCGTCGTATGCCTCTATGTGAGGTGGAAGCATGGCGTATGACGTCTGCCGCAAAACGAGCCGCTGACGGCCGCGCGTAGAAGAGCTGCGCCCTCTCATGAATCACCAGCCGTCCCGGCTTCCTTCCAGACCAGGCTCCCCGCGCGTCCGCGAGGAGTTCGAAGCCAGGCAGGCGCGCCGCGACGCTCTCGAAAAACACGCGCCCATCCTGATTACCGCCCTCGCCTTCTTCATCAAGGCCATCGCTCAACCTGACGAGTAAGCGCCGCCTCGCGGGCAACAGAGGAGCGGAAATCGTGAAATTACGACGCCCCATTTAGCCGATCAAGCGACTTGCACACCTCAGCGATGATGCTGTTCGCCACATCCTGCTCGGATTGATCCTTCGCCAACTGGCGCTGGCCCTGCGCCTTCGGAAACGGTCGGCCAGTGGCGTGTTCCGTAACCGTAACGAGTATTCGCCATTGCGTTGGGCACTCGTCAACGGTGACGTATATCTCAAAGCCATTGTGATGCAGGTGATGAACCGCCATACCGGTCTCCTTCCGTTTCGAGGAATCCGAGCATGATCAGAGATCAGTTCATTCTCGACATTTCCGACAAGTTGATCATCGATAACTTCGCCGGCGGCGGTGCGAGCTGCGGCATTGAGCTGGCGCTCAGCCGCCACGTCGACCACGCGATCAACCATGATCCCGAGGCCGTCGCCATGCACGCGATGCCCCCCCCGCAGACCGAGCATCACTGCGAATCTGTGTGGGACGTCGAGGCGAGCGATTCTCGGGTTCTCATCAAGTGCGGAAGCTGTGGAATTCGGCACTGAAACGCGCGGGCGTGCGATACAGAAACCCATATCAAACCCGACACATATACGCGCCAATGATACTGTCGGCGGGCGAACACCCGATGTGGGTGGCGAAGCAAATGGGGCATGCGGACTGGACGATGATCGCGCGCGTCTACGGCCGATGGATGCCGACGGCGGACTTGAAGGCGGGGGATAAAGCCGTTGAGAAGTTCGCCAAAAATGCTGGCACGGATGCTGGCATTTCTGGAGAAAAACAGGCAAAAACCGGCTAGATTTTTGCCAGCCTCAAAATAAAACCCGATGATTTATAAGGGTTTTTTGGTGCGAGGAAGGGGACTCGAACCCCAATCCAAGCACCTTCATGCCCAATGAAATCAGTGACTTAGCTTGAGTGCGTCACGTCGAAAGACAAGCGTGGGTGACACAGGGAAACTGATTGTATCACGCAGGCTGCGCGGTCGCGTGGAGTGGTCATGAAAAGACATCGCCAATTGATTACTCACGTTCGACGCACAAGAAAATCGCTCACTCAATGGCAGGTTAGTGGACAGACTCGATCAATCAAGCGCCTACGAACGTCTTCCGGAATTTTCAACAGCCTACCAGCCATCAATAGACCATGCCGTATTGGTTGTTTGCGCCCCCCTAGACGAAGCCGCGATGCAGTGTAGCTGCCGATTGCTCGACTGCTCGCTGCGCCAACATCGGCAGCGCTCAGCCTCGAAATCTTCACAGATTCGTCCATAACAATAGTAGTGCTAAACTAAGCAACCTATCCGGTAAATTTCTTACTGAATTTATCAGATACTTATCTCTATTCTTGCGATTTTAAAACGCTGGAAATGTGACTCACCAACAATAATCCGGCGACACGACAACGCACGATTCACAAAGTGAACGGGGGCTCCTTTGGCAAAAGTAAAAAATCCCATCCTATTCTCAACGCATTTTGGAATAGACCCAGCCGCCTTTGAGGAGGCTGGCCTAATAGACCCATTCCTAAACGTCGATACTCAGTTGTTCATCGATCCGGTTTTGCTCGAAAAGTCATCACACTCTGAGATTAGCAAGGAGGCCCTCGCAGCTTTCCATGAGCATTTCTCAAAGTTCATTCGACTATTGGATATATCGGAGAAGGAGGGGGATGCCGCGTGGAAAGGTGCACGTAAGTTACTTGACCTCAGTGAGCCGCCCGACAATGGGCTTGGTTACGGCGGAAGTCGACGCGGAGGGGCATCGAGGCCGGATGCTATACGCGAAGCGATCATGCGGACGTCGAAGGACATTATCCGACTCGGGAGTAAAGACCCAGACATGTTGGGGTTGATGGGTTTTTTCGAGGAGAACGTCGGCCCTGACACCATCAGCGACTTTACGACGAGGGTAATAGTCGAGGCGCTGTCTCGAATTACTGAAGAATTCTGCAAAGTGCACGGCGTTCCCACCAGCCATGGAAACGGCGAGTCGAGATACGGCCTTCCATCCTTTGATCTTGGCGATGGGAGGGTACGGACGGTGATCTTGGTGCCTCAGGACATCGTCAGAGAACTGCCAATAGCAAACGATTTTTCAGAAGTCTATGCAGCCATTGAAGCGACCAATAGAATCCGTGATCGAGTTAATGCTTTTTTAGGGTTGGCAGCAAAGACGTCATTAACAGAGAAAAAGGCCGCAGTTCGAAAAGCCGCCCTCGAATCTGAGCAGCTATTCTCCGAATTCATGGGGGCGATCAAACAGTTTGCCACGTCGTACGCGGACTCCGATGACAGCTTAGGCTACAAAAAACTGAAAGAGATTCTGTCGTCCGATCCGGATCAATACAAGAGCTCTACGAAGTTCAACTTGAATTCTGGCATCGAAGAAGTTATCAAAGTTGTCAAGGAAACGATTTCCATGTTTCAGCATCATGTTGAGAAGGGAAATTTGTGGGAGGAGCTTTGGGTCAACGGAGAGCCTAAGAAGGAGCGGGCCGCCCAGTTGATTTACTTCGCGATTGCTGACTCATTTTGCCGCGCAAATAACGTCGACATATCGCCCGAGGCGAATATGGGAGGTGGCCCCATAGATTTCAAGTTCAGCCACGGATACGAGGCGCGGGTACTTGTCGAAATGAAGCGTTCAATGGGTTCTGTGCGCCACGGATATGAAAAGCAGCTTGAACACTACAAGGACGCCGCCCGAACGTTCCATGGAATCTACGTGGTCATAGATTTCGGTGATCTCGGGGGTAAGTTGCTCGACATCCAGCAAATTCGAGCGCGGCGGATTGCTGCAGGTGAATCGGCATCGGAGATTGTGGTCATTGACGCCTCTCCAAAGGCGTCGGCCAGTAAGCGCAAATGATGCCGCAGGCCTCGCACCCTTGCGCTTGAGTACGCAGTGCGAGGTCACGTCAGGATTAACCGGCCCCGACGAGCGGTCCGTGTGTTGAAACGGATTCGCTACTTGAGCCATCAATAGACCATGCCGTATTGGTTATTCACGATGCCCTCTGCGATGCCGCGAAGCTGCGCAGCGCGTGCCGGTTGTTCAGATGCTCTCTGTGCCCGCATCTTGGCCGCTTCGGCCTCCGTGACCTTCATACGGTATCCGTAGTTCAGGGTGTACTGATTGTGCTGCGGGTCGTAGACCGCATACACGCCCGGAGGCAAGTTGTCCTTGAAGAACGCCGCAGCCTCCTTTGGATCTTTCGGGACTTCGCCGTGAATCAGTTCGCCCCGGCGTTTCCCCGGCTTCAGGTAGAAGTCAGGGTCATCGAAGTTGTTCGGCGTCTGTTCCGTGACACCCTCGTCCGCAGCACGACGCACGGCGATCTTCTGACCTCCGTGAAGGATGATGGGGTTGTCGAGGGAGTCGTGGATTTGCGAGAGGCCCGTGCCGTCCGGGCGCTTCAGGGACAGGCCAGCCGAATCGGTGACGATGCCGGGTAGCGCCTCACTGAGATCGCGGAGATCGCCCTGCGCCGTCTTGAACGGGTCTTCATACTGGCCCGCCGCATTCGCCATCGGAAACGACGAATAGATCGGCGCGTAGCCCTTCGCAGTCGAGTAAGGGTGGTCGGGGCTGGTATTGATCGGCACGCCCACAGCGCGGCCCCTACCGCCGAACGGATCGTCAATGATCTTGACTGTTCCGTTCATGCCGACCGTTGCCATGCGGGTTCCCTTGAAGACCGTCGCCGCGTTCTCCACAGCGACATCAAAGTCCACCTGCCCATTGGCTCGCTGCGCCATCAGTTGCTGGAGTACGATTCCGTGAAACTGCTGACGCATATCTGAACTCATGGACGTATTGGGGTTCCAGATGAGACCGGTTCGCCCTACGTCCGCCAGCATGGCCTTGCCCATCGCCTTGTCCACAGCAACGTCGATGTCCGCCTGCTTCTTACCGGGCAGGAGCGGTTGCCAGTTGATGGACCCGCCGTTGCCGACCTTCTCCAGTAGCTTCGCGTCCATGCCGCCATCGCGGATTGACTTGTAGACCTGTGAGACGTCGCCGTTGGTCGGGGCGAGCGCCTTGACGCCCCAGTACATCGCCGAGGCTTCATCGTCCTTGCCGAGATACTGACCGAACGCGTGGTCGCCCACTTGATCGTGGATACGGTCCATGATTCGCCACGCACGCGCGGCGCGGTCAGGACTACCCGACTTGATCGCCGAGGATAGGTCTCGTTGGATTCGAACGGGCATCGTGCCTCCCGAGATGTCCCGGATGCCCGGTGCCGTCACCCAGCCCACAAACTCAGCGCCTGCTTGATCGGACGCAAGAGGATCAGGGAGACCGGCGTTGCCTTGCATTGAGGCGTACAGCGCCGGAAATCGTTGCCCGCCGTCCTGCCCGATCTTCCGAACTAGGTACGGCTCATAGCCCGTCTTCCTTAGTTCGTCAGGATCTACGCCCAACAGCGCCGCTATCGTATTAATGTTATGCGTGCCGCGATGCCCTTGCTCGGCGAGACTAAACGCGTTGATGACTGCCTGTTGCTTCGAGGCGGCTTGCAACCCTTCTATGACATGCCCAAACTTATCGATACCGACGCCGTGGTTGGCGTCGACGCGCTGGGCTTTGTACAGCAGTTCCGCCCAATCCTGTGGGGTAGCGTTGGGATTCATCTTGAGCGCAGCGGCTGCGAGGCGAATTCCGTCCACCTCCCGCGCCGCCTGTACCGACTTGACGGTCTGGATCTGGCGCACGGCATCGTGCGACATCTTGTCGTACTCCACCGGATTGCGGTCGGCCCAGCCAGATGTCGCAAGGACGTTCAGGTAATTCAGGGCTTGCGTCTTGTTGCGCACGCTGCCCATGAAACTACCGATCATCTTGTCGGACAACGCGCGGTTGCCATGCGTTACGGCGTCCACCTGCTGCGTGAGCGTGGCGAAACCTGCCTCGGTCATCCCAAGGGGCGAGTTGATCTGGTTTGCTGCCGCGTTCTGGATCTCGACGGTCTGGTTCTGCTCCTGAGTCTGGGCGATGTGCTCCTTCGCCTGAGCGATCATCGACTGCGCCGCAGGGGCATAGCGTCCGGCGAGCGCCGCATCAAAGTCCACGTCTCCCGTGCCTGTACCGAAGAAGTCCTTGGAGACTTGCTTTGCAACGGCTTCCGGATCGACGGAGCCATCCTGCGGCATGCTGCGCAAACGTGCGGCCAATTCCTGCGTCATCTCGGACGCATGGTTCTGAGCGAACGCCTGCTGGTACGCGGCGTGATACGACTCACGCCCGTCTGCTGCGGCGTCGGGAGCCTTACCTGCCGTGTAGTCGGCAATCCCTTGCTTCTCCAGCGCCGCGTTCTCACGCTCGATGTTCGCAAGGCGGCCCTGCTCCACTGTCTGGTTGACCCGCGCCGCCGTGTTGTTCAGATTCTGGAAGAAGCCGCCGAACGAATTCGACAGGGACTGGAGCGCCGAGACTTGCCCGGACGCGTCCACACGGCCTACGGTGAATTGCTGCGGAGTCGTCGTGACACTTGGTGCCGCCGTGATGTCCGGTTGCGTCAACGGGGTATTGCGGTACTGCTGCTGTTGTTGGCCTGCCATGATTAATTTGGGGTGTAAAGGTTGACGGTTACAGGGATTCCTGCTGGGCCTTGTGGACGGCGCGTAGCTTCTCAAGCGCCTCGGCGGGACTTAGGTTGTCCCGTGCCCACGATGGGACTGGCTGGGTATCTACCAACGTAGTAGACATTGCCGTCTGTCCGGCTCGATTGATGCGCTCGATTGCGGCCTTGGCGGAATAGCTGTGTGGGTAGCCCTTCGGGTATGGGTGCTGGTGAAGCCACAGGGAATGGTTGAAAGCCTTAGACAGCCTGCGTTCTCGGCGGGCCTTGTCGGCTTCGTCCATGCCCTTGAGGTAGGCGGGGTCCATCAGACGTCGCCAACGTTCTACAGGTCGGTTCTTGGCCCGTAGGCGTCGCTTCGATTCCGTCGCGGCCTCGGGATCACTGCGATACTTCGCGACGGCGTTGGCTCTCATGCAGTCCTTGCACTTGCTCGACCAATGGCCCCGCGTCCAGACGGGGCGATCATCTCGGGTGTAAAAAGCGTCCACGGAGAGCAAGTGACGGCACTGGGAACACTGGGCGGCTGTGCGGGCTACGTGGTTCCGGGGAACGAATGGATATACGAAGGTCATGGCCTCATGTCCTTTAGGCAAAAAACACGGGACCGCATAGGCGGGCGTGTGCACGCGGTAGCGCCCGACGGGGGTATTTACTTTGGCAGTACGATTGGGGCCGGAAACGAAAAAGGCCGCTTTCGCGGCCACGGTGTATAAAACACGATGCGCTACTTCAGTGGCGACACACCTGTACGTTCGTCAGGTCGAACGGGTCGGCCTGCAAGTAGCTATCGCCGTCTTTCAAGCAATGCAGCGCGGCCACAACGTCATACGAGTGTGTGCCGCTCGCGTAACGCGACGAAGTTTTGTGTGCCCGAATAGCGCCCGTTTCAGGATCTCGGAACCAGCGGGTTCGCCGTAGGCCCAGCACTTTCGCCAGATATTCCCAATCTCCCCGGCGAATCTTGGCGGCATGGTGCGGCTCTCCAACAAGCGGGACGTACATGAACTCGTCCATGCCCCATGCTCGATGGAACAGACGCGCCCAATTGCAGCGACGCCCATTGACGCTCTCACGTTGTATGTCCTGCTCAACAGACGCCCGTACACCGTCTCTATCGGTCTCGAATGTGGCAATTAGGCCCCGGGGCTTCCCATGAGCGAGCGGGACGCCCCTGCGGGTTTGGCGGCAAACTCGCGCAGCTTCGGGACCATCTGGTCTACGTGCAGCTTCGTGATCGCGTGAATCTCATCGGCCTCTGCGCGGGCCTGCAGGGCGAATGCGGCGCGGCGTTTCATTTCCTCGTAATTGTCCTCAAGCGCGATGCGGATGTGCGACTTGTGAATGGTGGTCATGCTGGGTTGGTTCCTTGTGAAAATGTGGCTGGTAAGTCAACAAAAGAAAAAGGCCCGCCGAAGCGAGCCTTTGGTACGGGGTGGTCAACCTGTGGGACTTTGTCCTCTGTGCAGCCCATCGAGGACCGCTGCCGCCTCCCTGCCAGTGTTGTCAGGACAGAGATGCGCGTACTTCTTCGTCATCGACGGATCGGCATGGCCGAGCATGTGCGAGACCTTCAGCAGCGACACGCCCGCCTGCACCAGTCGGGACGCGTAGGTGTCCCGGAAGGTATGCGGCGTCACCCGGTCAGCAGTCGGGTCATCGTTGAGACCACACGCATCAATCGCCGCCTGAATCGCGCCGGTCGCGTGACCTCGGCAGGAGTCCTCGCGGGCCCAAGCAGACTTACCGGTCCCGATGGTCTCGTGCGCAGGGAACACGAAAGTCCTAGGGGTGTCATCCCGATTCATCTTGACCTTCCGCGCCTTCAGGACTTTCAGCGCCCGCTGTGTCAGCCGAAGGCCACCTTCGTTATCCACCTTTGAGCGGTACAGGAACACCACGCCAGCATCGAGGTCCACCTGTTGCCAGCGCATCCCGGCGATCTCGTTGTAACGCGCCCCAGTGTCCAGCAGCACGGTCACTAGATCCAGATTGTCCGCTGCCGAATCCTCGTCGTCGCTCACACGCGAAGCGAGATACGACAGCAGGCGCGTCTCCTCCTCGATATTGAGCCAGCGCAGCTTACCTTTAGACTCGCGCATCTTCAGCGACGCCGCCCGGTTGTACCGATCTGACCAGATGATCGGCTTGGATGGCAGCGAAATGCTCAGGCTGGCCGCGTATCCCATGAGGGTGCGCACGAGGCTTATTTCACGGTTGATCGTCGCGGCGCTATTCCCCTCGCGGAGCCGTGCCCCCTTCAGTTCGACCAAAGTCGCCTGAGTCATCTCGTGGACCATCAGCGTCTTGGGCAGGCCGTAGCGTGCCCCTTCGACCAACTCCCACGCCTTCCCGACCTGCCTTAGTTCTTCACCGAACAGCTTGCGCACCCGTGAGGCGTTGTTCTTGTGGTCCTTATTCGTTAGCGCTGTCGCATCAACCCACTTCTGAGCGATGGCGAATAATGTGGACCGCTTGATGCCAAGCTGCACCAACCGGCGCTCATCCAGCACCAGTTTGCGCTTCTCAAGCTCATACTCTGTGGCCTCGCGTTTCGACGTGGTGTGCGTGGTGCCGCGATAGCGGACCTTGGCAATAGCGAATTCGTAGTACCAGATGTCCGAACCCGGACGTTTGTAAAGTGTCATTCGTGCGCCCCCGCGCCAGTACCATGCGCTTCACCGCACAAAGCGCCCCAGACCGCCGACGCCCCCTCTTGGCCCGCCCGCGACACCAGATATTCATTCTCAAACGTCTTGAGTGCGAATACGTCGGCGGCTTCGTCATACTCGGCGACCATCGCGTCGTCCCCAAGCGTCAACGCGAACCAAGGGAAGCCCGTGACTTCCGTTACATACTCGCCGATCTGGGCGGTCCCAAACACCTCAATGGCGCGGCAGTGGAGCGACGCAAACAAGTGCGCGTTGGTTTGATGAGCGTTCATATGTTCTGGGTGTAGTCACTGTTTTGGTTCGTCGGGGGCATTGAGTGCGCGGGAGATCGTGGCAAGGCCCACGCCAAAATGCTCCGCTAGGGTTCGCACTGAACCGCCATGTTCTGCGTGATACGCGCGGACTTCTGCGTAGTCCACAGCAGGCTTACGACCTTTGTACTTGCCCGCTTCCTTTGCGACGGCGATACCTCGGGCTTGCATTTCGCGGCGATTCAAATAATCCGCCGCCCCCTGCGCCGCCATGAATGCCAAGAGCGCGTCACGAATGCCGAGCCGCAACGGGTCTGTTTCCCGCCCGTCAAACACCATGGCGTTGAGGGTGCATTCGACGCGCACGCCCTTTTTCATGAGCCGTTGCATGGTCTCGTGAAGCTCGTCGTATCTTCGTGAGATGCGGTCGAGCCAGCGAACCACTAGCACCCCGCCTTTACGCAAATCGCGCTCAACGTGCTGCCACTGTTCACGCTGCGAGGGCGGCACGTGGTACCCGCTCACCCCCTCATCTATGAACACGTCGTCTTTGGTTATGCCCTGCGCGGCGGCGTCTGCGTACTGGCTCGCGGCGGTCTGCCCGTCGAGCGTCGATACCCGTCCGTAATAGATGCGCCTCATTCGTTAATCACCTCGTTCCGTTGACGTGGTGATCCGAATTATAGACCGTTCCGAAATTCAGTCAACTCTAATGGAACGGATTTGAAAGGCGCTGGTGCGCTCGGCTGAGGTATACCCAAACGGAACGAGCCAGCGTATCGAAGGCAAGCAGGGCATGGCGTACGCGCCTAAGGGTTGGGGTAAGCCGGGAAGCGCGAGAAGGCGGGCAATTTCTCTCAATTTGAGGAAAAATCGGGCGCTCGCGTTGGGCGTGGTGCTTTCCCACACCGCGTGGAAAGGTCACGGGTGGACGTCCGGTGACTGAGCACCTTGTGGGTGAGTGTGCCCCCTATGTGATCCTCGCGCAGCTTTCGCCGCAGTTCACCGCGAAGCCTGTGGGCCGTCGGCCTTCCCTTGAGTCGAGTGATGACCACTTGGCAAGAATGGCGGGCCGTACGGGGGGAAATTGCGTCACTCGGCCCGGGAAACCATCTCACGAATTTTCAGGGGAAAAATAGGGCAAGCGTCACGCCAGCATGCTGGCTGACTATCGCATCTTTGGCCGCGTACGGCGTCGCTTCACCTTCACAAATTGTGGAGGTGAAGAACCAGCGAGGGGACGCAACGACGATTGATTGATCGGCCGATGAAAATGTTTAGGGCTTCGGATCGTCCGCGCTCCCATTCTCTTTGCCCTCGGAGACACGTACGCCAACCGGTGATACCTCGTGTGACATCTGTGGCGAGCGCGGGGGCAACCATGCGTCCTGAAGCTTGCCAGTAAGCATTGCGGCGAACCGGCGACTGATGTACCCGCCCTCCTTGCTCCGTTGTGCGGCGAGTTGCGTCGTTCCGCGCGGAAATCGGAGATCAAAGTTGATCTCCAGCAAATCGCTCATAAAGGAGTACAGCCCATCAGCATCAAAGTGAACGGAGATGACTTCCTTTCCGACGATGCGCGTAGATGTGATGCGCTCGACATTTTCTGGCGACCACTCCCACATTCCGTGCACTATTGCTTTGCGATATTCATGGCCTCGCAGAATTCTTGCATGCACCCTCTCCAACACCATCCGGCGTTTGCCTCTGGCTTGGTCCACCACACGCTCCTTTCATAGACTCAACACGCCCGTGAACTGTATGTTGTTCATCTCCCGTGGTAGCTTCGGTAGCTCCTCTGCGCCACCATCGGGGAAATAGGTGTCTAGCGTCTGAACGAAAACCTCGTGTTCCAGCGAAGCCCAAGCGGCGACAATCTGTCCGATGAAATGCGATTCTTTGTCAGTTAGCTGAAGGTCAAACAGCATCTTCAGTTTCCCGTCGTTGCTCACAATTCCACCCCCCTTTTCGAAAATAACCAATTTCCGGTTGGCCCGCCAGAATAACGCGCGAACCATGTCACCATCGCAGCCTAAAGCCATTCTTTGGGGGTAGTATTTGATTTCCCGAATCACTCCACCCGTGCCCGTATGGCCCACTCTTACTACTCCCAGCGCACAGGGACAAATCCGAATCAATCTGGTCTGCCCCTAAGAGACATCGTAGACCTTTACATTCGCGTGTACGACCAAATGTGCGAGGACGGGTACTTCTCCGAGGCCTTCGGCTATTACTGCGTAGACGCAGGTCACGTTAATGGCAACGTCCGCGACATCGATCTCGAATTGCTCCTTACCGTTCGGAAGAAAAACCTATGGCCCCCGAAAGAAGAAGGGCATAAATACACTGAAGACGATTTTTTTGATGTCGTAGAGTTTTTGTTCCAACAAGTTTCCAAGCCAATAGACGGCTCGTTTCATAGCTACAACCAATGCGGCATGCATTGGGAGACGTTCAATAGGCAGCAAGGCCAAAGCGAGTATCGCGATAAGGTGAATGCCGTATTGATGCACTATGCACGTCCGTTTGAATTATCAGAAAACGGCGAAATACTCCACAAGCCACAGCAGGGATTTGAAAAAATATTCGATGCCGACATTCCCTCAAGCGACGCAAATATATCAAAGCGCGTGAATGCCGCGATCTTGCGTTACCGCCGCCACGGTGCGACGCTCGATGACCGCAGGCAGGCAGTTCGTGATCTAGCGGACGTGCTGGAGTACACCCGCGCGGAGATCAAGTCACTTCTTACTTCCGCCGATGAGAAGGACCTATTTAATCTCGCAAACAACTTTGGAATCCGACACCACAACGACCAACAGAAGACGGGGTATGACGCGAGTCTATGGTTGAGTTGGATGTTCTACTTCTATCTTGCAACCATTCACGTTGTGCTACGGAAACAGCAACAGAGTCGGTCAGGCCTATCTGATGGCGGCTAACTTGAGCCAAGTTACGGGACCCGCTTACACACTCTGCTTGCCTCCGCTGGCCCTGCGTCCCGTCGCCTCAGCGGAGTGCTCGGCGACCGAAGTGAGTCACAATGCACGGACCAAGAGCACGCAGCAAATACCCCAGACCGCTCCGATGGTCATAATACTCATCGCCCAGGCGACCGGCTGCCACAGACCCTCACAACGAGACCTGGCACCTCCCGAGGAGATGGCTTTCTCGTGAATAGCCATCGTTTGGTCCATCAGGCTGCGGATGCGGGCGTGCAGTAACGTCAGTTCATCTTGTGTCATTCAAACCGTCTCCAATGTACTGAATGTGGTACGGGACCTGTAGCAACCAGAACCATCTCAGGGAAATGGTTACTGTTGAATCAGCGGAGCAGTTACAAGCCACCGTTACCGTGCCCTCATAATCCCAGTGGGACACGGTGCTGGTCCTGATTCCTCTCTAAGAGTCTTATAGAGGTATAGGGACCCTCGGAGTGATCACCCTGTGGGCTTTTATTCTGGCAGGCCGCCCCCCACCACCACACAATCGGGTGTGCGCGTCTTGGCATTTCGTCCTTACCTTGTGGGACATTAAAACAATCAAGGCAACTCGCCCCGATTGTTCCATTCCCGAGACCAGTTAGCCAGGCCACTTCACCCGGTTCAACGCCTCGACCATCGTCGGAAGACTCGCAGCGGCAGTGTAGATCCGCCGACCGCTAGAACCCGTCGCAGCGTGCCCCGTGATTGCGTCAGCGGTCTCTGCGTTGACACCAGCTTCGGCCAATGCCGTGCGCAGCCAATGTCGGAACCGATGCGAGCCTTTCAGCGTCCCTGCTGGCAGCCCGGTGACCTCGCGGAACTTGGCGAACCATCGCGCCCCGATATCAGACGGCCCCTTATTCCGATCATTGAGCGTAGGCAGCGCATGACCGGCCCGCCCCGACAGACGCTCGACCCAGTCAGCAAACCACGCATCACCCGTCAGGTTCGCCGGTAGCGGCACCGTCCGTTCGCTATCGGCAGTCTTAAGCGGGCCAGCCTCGGCGGTAAAGCGGACGCACAGCAGTCCCGAACGCGTCACGAAGTCCTCGCAGCGTAACTGCCCGACCTCGCCCAGACGTGCGCCGGTGTGCAATAACAGCAGCAGGAGCGCCCTACCGTCTTCGGGGGTCACATTGACCCACGACGGAACCTCGGCCATCCGGTCGGAAAACAGCGGACTGCTGAACATCCGGCGCAACTCGTCGTCAGTCCACGGCTCACGCTGCTTGGCCCCGATAGTCTTGTCGAAGGTCAAGTCCATTGGATTCCGCTCGATCAGGTCGTCCCTTACGGCTACGTTCACAACGGCCGTTACAGCACTAGCGATGTTATATGCGGTCTTTCGGACATAGCCCCGCGCAGGGTCCAACAGATAGGCCACGAAACGCGCTCCAGTGGCCTTGGTAATATCACGCACACCAACCCCTTCGGACACCGCCTCGAATAGCGATACGGCCCTTCTTGTGCGCCTGATCGAATCTTCTGAGGGGGAGTTACGGTTGATCCAACTCGGGATGACTTCGGATAGCTTCAGCACCTTGGGGGCAGACGACCCAGACGGCCCAGGCGGCGCAATGACCTCAGGGGTGTCGATAGGCTCACCTTGGTCCCGACGCTCCACATCGCGCCAAGCGCCTACCAGCGACCGGACAATGCTAATCAGGCACGACTTACCGTCAGGAGCCGACCAGTCCACACGCAGCCCCCAAGCCTTAGCGATGGTCTCGGCGTGTTGCTGGGCGATGCTCAAGTCACCATCGCGCATCGCAGCGACGGCCTTCGCGCGGAACATTGCGAAGGCATCTCGGGCGATCTGCTTCACACTCCCACTGGAATAGAACGTGGTGTTCTCCTCGGCCCGCAAGATTCTCCGACGAACCTCGTTGGCAAACTGTGCTGCTAGCGCCGGTGTGATCGTCACGAAGGGAGCCGGGGCAGCTTTGGCTCGCAATACGGCGAACCGGTTGCGGTACTCAGCATGGATGGCGTGCGCCCTCTCAGCCGCTTCGTCCCGATTGGAAGTCTTGAGACTCGCCCGGTAAGCATCGACAGCAAGGGAGCCATTCGAACGCCTCGGCCACAGGGGACGAATATCGTCAGGGAGTTTGATTCGGAGATGGTACGTAGCGCCCCGAAGGTGGACGCCAGCAGGTAGTGCAGTCGGCATTGTCATGGACTCGATTATCCACGCAATCTCGGCGGTGTGGTACCGCCAAGTGACACACTCTAGGCACACATGATTCTTTTTGGACTTCCCGGAGAGGCCCGCACCGCTTGGGTTTCCAAGACTGGCGGGACTTGCCGAGACTTCATTGATGGTGCGAGGAAGGGGACTCGAACCCCTACACCCTTGCGGGCGTCAGGACCTAAACCTGGTGCGTCTACCAATTTCGCCATCCTCGCAGCCCGTGGGCGTCGTTACCTTTGTGAGGAAACGGCATCCCGGCATCGGGTCGACGGCATGCATTGTCCAGATGGACATGAAAAGGGGCGACTCGTCGCCCCGCTGCATGCGTCAAAGCAGGCGAGCATTCTACACGAAGTGAATTTGAGCGGCAATCTCGCGTAACGCCAACCCTCTCTCGCCCGGTCCTCCATGCCCCCGGAATGCTAGAATTCGCACCAACTCATGGCGCTTGCCCCGATTGCGCGTCCGCGCGCCAATATCCCGGCATCCGACCAAACCCATACCCCCATTCGCATGCAACCCCACGAAACCGCCGACACCCCCTCCGGCACCCACGTCAGCGCCGCACAAGTCAACGAGTATTGCCGCCAGAAAGCCGGCCCTCCTGGCTCCGCACTCTATTACGCGCTGCTCCAACTGCCCCTGTCCAAGCGCGACGCAGCCTATGCCGCCCACGCTTTCTGCCAGGAAGTCGCCGATATCCACGCCGCCGTTCATGACCCCGGTGTCGCCCACGCAAAGCTCGACTGGTGGCGCCAGGAACTCGCCCGACTCTTTGCCGCTGCCCCAGCACACCCCGTCACCCGCGCCCTCGCGTCAGTCGTCAAAAACACCGACATCCCACGCGCGGCGTTCGAAGCCGTGCTTCACGGTGCCGAGATGGACCTCGCCCAAATGCGCTATCTCGACTTCGCCGGCCTCTCCCACTATTGCGACGCCGCCGGTGGCGCCCCCGCCGAACTCGTCTCGCGCATCTACGGTTTCAACAACCCGCAAACCCCCGCGCTCGCCCGCACCCTCGGTCACGCGATCTCGCTCGGCCGCCGTGTCACCGATGCGGGTCTCGACGCGCGCGCCGGCTATGTCTACTTCCCCATCGACGAGTTGCAACGCTTCGGCGTCACCGCCGCCGATCTGCAAAATGGAAAGTACTCGCCCGCCTTCGTCGAACTCATGAAGTTCCAGCACGCCCGCGCGCGTCAGGCCATCACCGAAGCCGCCGCCGCCATCCCGAAACATGACCGACGCAAACAAAAACCCCTGCTCGCCCTCGCCGCGCTCCAATTGGCATTGATGGACGAAGTCGCCGCCAGCGACTATCAGGTCCTGCACCAACGCATCGATCTCACGCCGCTGCGCAAATTCTGGCGCGCCTGGCGCGCTCGCTAAATCAGGCCAAGTCAGGCTAAATCACGCAAAGTCGCGATAAGACACGCCGACCCGCAACCGCCAATCGATCTGCGATGTCGCTCCAGCGACTCGCGAACCCCGCAAGTGCACCTGGCCGCCGTCCACGCCCCCACAAGACTTGCACGCATCAAGCAAGGCCGACTTGAACCGCGCACACGCGCGCCTCGCCCAACAACGACGTCGGCCCTTTCCCAAGAGCGCCTCTGCAATACCGCTCACCGATAGCAAGAATCCAAGACGCCACGGCGACCACTCAATCGACTCGAACGACCGGCACTCTCCCCCCGCACCAACGCCGACCCGCCGCGTGAGCGTCGGCAACGTCGCCCACCGGGTTCGGAAATCCAACGGGCGAAGACGTTCTGCCGGCGTCTATCGTCAATCCGATCCCAGCCCTCACCGCAACCTCAAACCCGCAACACATCCAACGGTTTGAATGCCCCGCCCAGCACCGGTTGAGGGTTCAAGCCCCACCAGCGTTGCAGCACCGTCGCGTACACATCGCGGAAATCGACAGCGAACGGCAGGTTCCCATTCCCGTCCAGCCGATCCAGCCTGGGCACATCTCCGTAGAGTCCACCGCGAACGCGCCCGCCCGCGATAAAGTGCGGCGCCACCGTGCCATGGTCCGTCCCGTTGCTCTGATTCTCGCGCGGACGCCGGCCGAACTCCGCGTACGTCACAATCATCGTCGACTGCCATCGATTCAACTCGGTCAGGCCCGAGCGCAACGCCATCATCCCTTGCGACAACTGACGCAACAAATTCGCCTGCTGCCCCGGTTGATTCTGGTGCGTATCAAACCCATTGAGCGTCAGACGCAAGACCGCAACGCCGCGCCCCGGCTGCGGTACACCCGCCGGCGAGTCCGCCGCCGCCACGACCTGCAACGCCGTCCTCACCACATTACCGAACGCCCCAGGCGGCATCGGCGTGCGCAACACATACTGCCCCTGACGCGGCCGCAGTCCATCCGCCGCCTTCACAATGTCGTTCTCCACGCGCAGCACATGCGCGAGCGCCGGATTGCTCACCTGCGCCGCATTCGCCGACGCCAGATTCGCATCCCGCAAAAACTGCGCCGGATTCGTCAATGTCACCGCGCGCGCCCCCCCGCCCAACGGCCCCAACTCCGCGCTGCCCACAATCACACCATCAGCATCGAAACCCGGCGGCACCGCCTGCTCGGCGAACGCCCGCGACAACCAGCCGTCTCGCAAATACTCGTCGGAGCGCGACGCCGTATTCCATATCTCGATCGACCGGAAGTGCGACAAATTCGGCTGCGGATACCCCACACCCTGCACGATCGCCAACTCCTTCGCCTGCCACATCGGCAACAACGCCCGCATCTCCGGATGCAGACCGCTGCGCTCGTCAAGTTGCACCACCTGCTCACGCTTGACACCAATACTCGGACGCAGGCTCGCGTACATCGGGTCCGCGTAGGGAATGACGGTGTTCAACCCGTCATTGCCCCCCTTGAGTTCGATCAGAATCAGCAGATTGCCGTAGTTGCCGACCGTTCCCGGCGCTATCCCGGAAAGATCACGCGCAGCGGCAAACACCGGCACCGGTGCCAGCCACGCCGCACCCAGGCCACCCGCGAAAGTCAGAAAATCACGTCGACGCATCTCACACCTCTCACGGCTCGCTCCGCAGGATTGAATACGGAGATTTCGCCCAATGACACCCATCCCGTTCTGCGCGCTATCGTTCTATCGCGCTACCGATCCAGCACGCCAACCCCGTCATCGCCCCCTCATTTCAACTGATATGCGGGGTCCATCAACAACGCCTGCAAATAGGCCGCGCTGTTCTCACCCGCCGTTTGCGGCGCCGCAGGTGCGAACGGCAATACGGCTCGCTGCAACGCCTCGCGCGACGCCGCATCCGGTATATCGACCGGCCCAAGCGCGTAGGGTTGCAACCAACGCGACAGGTCGAAACGTACGCCAGCGACTGTCCTCGGCATCGCGGCCGCAGGACGAAGCGCCGCGCGTTGCACTGCCGGATTCGCCGACAGCGACGGCGACATCATCGACGGACCACCGGAATTCGCGTTTTCCGTCGCCCGGAACATCCGCTCGACAAACTGCTTTCGTGCAAGCAACGTGGTGCTGTCGATCCAGGCGTCGCCGCCCGGCCAACCCTTCACGTTTGGCGGACGGAACAGGTCCTGCCCAAGCACGCGCATCTGCTGAGCCAGCATCTGCGGATCGTCGTAGCCAATGTCGAACTCGCGCACCGTGTCCGTCACGAACTCCGAGGGCGACTTGACCAACGTACCTCTCGTTCGCGCGTCCCAGAACGCCGGGCTCAGCAGCAGCGCACGCAGTGCAACACGGATGTCATAACCGCTCGCGCGGAAAGCCCCCGCCACACGCTGCACCTGCGCCGGATCGGGCGTAGGCGACACGAATTCGCGCCACAGCTTGCCGGTGACGAACGTCGCCGTTTCCGGTCGCGCCAGCAAAATGTCGAGCATCTGATCGCCATCGAAGTCGCCGGTCTGGTTCAGCACGGTCTTCGTGCCGGTGTCGTGCACATTGGCGCGCCAGACGTAGCTCATGGTCGGCCGATCGATACTCCATCCGGTGTAGGCGCGCGCCGCCTCGCGAACATCCTGCTCCGTGTAATGCCCCTCGCCAAGCGTGAACAACTCCATGACCTCACGCGCGAAGTTCTCGTTGGGACGCCCCTTGCGACTGCCCGCACCATCGAGATAGATGAGCATGGCCGGGTCCTTCGACACCTCATGCAACAACACACCAAAGTTGCCCAATGCGTTCGCTCGCAGCAGCACGTTCTGCCGATAGAGCACGACCGGCTCGCGCACCTTGTCGTCGCTCGATACGAAGTGGTTGTGCCAGAACATCGTCATGCGCTCGGTGAGCGGCGACGGCGTGCTCGCCATCTCCTGCGCCCACCAGGCAGCCAGCGACACCGCCATGCGATTGCGACGCTCGTTCAGCTCGCGTCGCTGAGCGTCGGTCATGTTCTTGACCGGTACGCCGTAGAGCGGCGGGTCGCTGACCCAGACGGGAGGCGGCGTAACGGCAGTGCGTCGCGTTTGCTCCAGCAGACGGTCGACGGCTTGCGCACGCGTGAGCCCGACGAATGGTGCCAGCTCGCGGGCATCGGGCGAGTAGCCGGTACGCGTGAGAAGGTAGCGGGCGTCGTCGGCAGTGAGAGGGCGAGTCGACGGATCGGCAGCGGCAGTGGTCGCGCGCGACGACGCAGAGTGGGTGGCATGCGCCGCGCCAGTGTGCTTCGTTCCCGCAGCGTTGGCCGTCGATGCCAAGGGCGACGCCAGCCACAGAGCCGCCAACACGCCCGGCACCCACCGTCGAGAGGCAAGCGTTTTGAGACTGGCGGTCAGGGTCGGCGCCGTGGCGATCCCGGGCTTCGTCGCCTCAATGCGCTTGCGACAGGCACAAAAAAAGCCAGCGTCGACAGCGGCTGGCGGTGTTGGGTTCGGCTTCATGAGACGCTCGCGTCAAAGTGACATCACTGGCGTTTTGGGAGAAGCGTTTGGCGACGTTTCCGAAAGCGGGGCGACCACTGACGTCGTGCGCGTCATGTTAGTGACTGTACAACTCTCGCACTGCGTCTTGAATATGCTGACGAAGCAAGCGCCGGTCTTCCGGCGACATATGACCATTGGGGCGACGGCCCGGCGGCGTGTTCGGCAGATCGTCGTTACGGCGCTCGCCGGAGGCATCTCCCTGAGACTTCGCATTCTTCGACGGATTGCGAGGCGACGGTGCTGACGCCGCACGCTGCTGCCCGGACGGACTCGCGCCATAGGCTTGCGTACCGAAATGAGCTACGGGACGCGCATAGGTCACGCCCAGGTGTCCCCAGAGCATGATTCCCCCGAACAGTAGCGTCAACTCAGCAGCCCATCTCATCTTGTGCGTATGTCCTTCATGCCATGCGGCAAATTTTCGGCATGGCAGGGGTGCAAGTGTACCCACAGCCTATGGTCAGCGCGCAAGCGGTAGGGTAAATTGTGTAACCCTTTGTAACCCGCTTTGGCGGCCTCCTCAGTTCGCAACATTTCGGGCTAAGATACGTGGCATGGAAAACAAAAATTCTCCCAAAATTCTGGTTGTCGACGACGATCCGCGCCTGCGCGACCTGCTGCGTCGCTACCTCGGGGAACAGGGTTTCAATGTCTTTGTGGCCGAAAATGCAACGGCCATGAACAAGCTTTGGGTGCGCGAGCGCTTCGATCTGCTCGTGCTGGACCTGATGCTCCCCGGTGAAGACGGTCTTTCTATTTGTCGCCGTCTGCGCGGCGCGAATGACCGCACGCCGATCATCATGTTAACGGCCAAAGGCGAGGATGTCGACCGTATCGTCGGCCTGGAAATGGGCGCCGACGATTATCTGCCGAAGCCTTTCAATCCGCGCGAACTCGTCGCCCGGATTCATGCCGTACTGCGCCGTCAGGCACCGCCCGAACTGCCGGGCGCGCCCAGCGAGACGATGGAAACGTTCGAGTTCGGCGACTTCGCCCTGAATCTCGCCACGCGCACGCTCACCAAGAACGGCCAGGAAATCGCTCTCACCACGGGCGAATTCTCGGTGCTCAAGGTGTTTGCCCGCCATCCGCGCCAGCCGCTGTCCCGCGAAAAACTGATGGAACTGGCGCGCGGGCGTGAATACGAAGTGTTCGATCGTAGCCTCGACGTGCAGATCTCCCGTCTGCGCAAGCTCATCGAACCCGACCCGGGCAGCCCCCGCTTCATTCAGACGGTCTGGGGCCTCGGCTACGTGTTCATCCCGGACGGCGGCGCGTGATCTTCCGCCTTTGCGTCTCGCGCAGCAAAACGACGCCGGTCGCGACAAACTCGTGCACCGGCGTTGTGTCTTGTTTGATGCCGCACCCTCTGCCCTACGTCACGCTTCGCCCTGGCAACCGTCATCTGGCG
The DNA here is from genome assembly GCF_001465595.2 of Pandoraea apista. NCBI lineage: Bacteria > Pseudomonadati > Pseudomonadota > Betaproteobacteria > Burkholderiales > Burkholderiaceae > Pandoraea > Pandoraea apista. The sequence goes on from NZ_CP013481.2 coordinate 3,268,581, forward strand.
ATCCAGGGCGGCGGACACACACGAATCACGCTTTAGACGGAGCAACCCCATGCATCCGATCCGGATGGTACGCGGGCTGTTCGGCGGTCTTTTCTGGCGTACCTTTTTCCTCATCGCACTGCTCATCGGCGTCAGTCTGGCCGCCTGGTATCAGAGCTTTCGCGTGATCGAACGCGAGCCGCGCGCACAACGTGTGGCGCAGCAGCTTGTGTCGATCGTCAAGCTCACGCGTACCGCCCTGCTCTATTCCGAACCCGATTTGCGTCGCGCCCTGCTCCAGGATCTGGAGAGCAATGAAGGCATTCGCGTGTATCCGCGCGAGCCGGCCGACAAGATCGAGAAGCAGCCGGGCGGCGTGGTGCAGGATCTGATCGTGCGCGACGTGCAACGACGTCTCGGCACCGACACGATCATCGCCGCCTCGGTCAACGAGATTCCGGCCATGTGGATCAGCTTCAAGATCGACGAAGACGATTACTGGGTCGCCATCGAGCAAGACCGGATCGACACCGCCACCGGCCTCCAGCTCTTCAGTTGGGGAACGTTCGCGCTGGCGCTCTCGCTCATTGGCGCCGCCTTCATCACCGCACTCGTGAACCGGCCGTTCGCCCGGCTCGCCCACGCGGCACGCGCCATCGGCGAAGGGCAACGCCCCGATCCGCTGCCCGAACGCGGCATGGGTGAGGCGGCCGAGGCCAACCGCAGCTTCAACCAGATGGTGGACGAACTCGATCGCCTCGAGGCCGACCGGGCACTGATGCTCGCCGGCATCTCGCACGACCTGCGCACGCCACTCGCCCGGCTGCGTCTGGAGACGGAGATGAGCCCGTCGGACGAGAGCGTCAAACGCGACATGATTAGCGATATCGAACAGATGGACGAGATCATCGGCCGCTTCCTCGATTACGCCCGTCCGGCGTCGCGCACGATGCAGGCGCTGGACCTCTCGGAAATCGTGCGCGAAACCGCAGCATCGTTCGACGGCCGCGAAGATCTGAACCTGAGTATCGAACTCGCCGAGGCCACCCCTGTACTGGCCGAGCGTACCGATCTCAAACGCCTGCTCACGAACCTGATCGAGAACGCGCGCAAATATGGCCGCGACGCCGAGACCGATATTGCCAACGTCCATATCATGACGCGCGTGCTTGGCGAACGTGTCGAGATGCGTGTGCGCGATACGGGACCAGGCATTCCCGAGGAACAATTGGCGCTGGTTTTCCGTCCGTTCTATCGTGTGGACACCGCCCGCACGAAGGCGGACGGCACCGGTCTCGGCATGGCAATCGTCCAGCGCATCGCCATGCGCTACAAAGGCGTCGCGTCACTACGCAATGTGCGCCCCGGCACGGGCCTTGAAATCATCGTGTCATTTCCGCTTGCTAAATAGGTGTGATCACACGGAAATTTGGCTATGCTCAAGGCTTCCCCGCGCAGCATCACGCAAAATCCTATCGGCGGGATTTGATTTAACTATCTCCAGCATAAAAAGAAACTATTGCTACCATTGATTTGATAGCGTATACTGCCTTGGTTGACCGGGATCGTGCGATTCTGGTCAGTTGCTGGTTGCGATGTACCCGTGACATCTCGACATAAACCGCACTAATTTAGGAGTAAATCGATGAAGACTGTCGGCGACAAACTCGAAGCGTTCTCGGTAGCTGCTGCCAAGCCCGGTTTCAACAACCACGAAGAAAACGGTGTGTCGGCTTTCGAAACGATCACCGAAGCCTCGTTCCCGGGCAAGTGGAAGGTCATTTACTTCTACCCGAAGGATTTCACCTTCGTGTGCCCGACCGAAATCGTTGAGTTCGGCAAGCTGGCCAACGACTTCGCAGACCGTGACGCTGTTCTGCTTGGCGGTTCGGGCGACAACGAATTCGTGAAGCTCGCATGGCGCCGTGAGCACAAGGACCTGAACAAGCTGAACCACTACTCGTTCGGCGACACCACGGGTGCCCTGATCGACCAACTCGGCGTGCGCGACAAGGAAGCCGGCGTGGCCCTGCGTGCAACGTTCATCGTTGACCCGGACAACGTCATCCAGCACGTTTCGGTGAACAACCTGAACGTTGGCCGTAACCCGGAAGAAGTCCTGCGTATTCTGGACGGCCTGCAAACCGACGAACTCTGCCCGTGCAACCGCGCGGTCGGCGGTGCAACGCTGTAAGCGTCGTCTCGAAGCCCGCGCAAGCGGGCTTTTTCAGCCCAAAGCAATAGGAGGAATTTATGGAATTCATCACCGCGATTAAGGCGCAGATCCCTGATTACGCCAAGGACATTCGCCTGAACCTCGACGGCACGATCGCCCGCTCCTCGCTGGAAGGCAACGACGCCGTCGGTGTGGCCCTCGCAGCCGCGTTCGCGGCCAAGAGCCAGCCGCTCGTCAAGGCGATTCGCGAAGCCGGCGTGCTGTCTCCGGAAGAGCTTGAAGGCGCGTTGACCGCCGCCGCGCTCATGGGCATGAACAACACGTGGTATCCGTATCTCGAGATGGCCGATAACGCCGAGCTCAAGAACGAGAAGGCCCAACTTCGCATGAATGGTTACGCCACGCGTGGCGGCGTCGATCAGCGTCGCTTCGAGATGTATGCCCTGGCGGCATCCATCGTCGGCAAGTGCCACTTCTGCGTGAAGTCGCACTATCACCTGCTCGCTGCCGAGCACGGGATGAGCACCGCGCAACTGCGTGACGTTGGCCGTATCGCCGCTGTCATCAACGCCGCCGCGCAAGTGCTTGCCGCCGAGGCCGCGTAAGCCTTCGGACAGCGTCCAGACGCGATGTCCCAACGCCGCGCGAGCTGTCAAAAGCAAAACGGCGCTACCGGAATCGTCCGGTAGCGCCGTTGGCTTTTGGGGGCCGGCCTCCGGCCCCGGACTTTGAGCCTGCGCTGCGCTCAGCGACCGACCAGCAATGCTGCGGCCTGCGCTTCAATACCTTCCTGTCGGCCGAGATAGCCCAGTTTCTCGTTCGTCTTCGCCTTCACATTCACTTGCCCTGCCGTGATGCCCAGTGCGTCGGCAATCGATTGCGTCATTGCCGCAATATGCGGTGCGAGCTTCGGTGCCTGCGCAATCACCGTGCAGTCGACATTGACGATCTCATAGCCGTGCTCGCGCACGCGACGCATCGCCTCCTTGAGCAGCACGACACTGTTCGCGCCTTTGAAGGTGGGATCGGTGTCCGGGAAATGACGTCCGATGTCGCCCAATGCTGCCGCGCCGAGCACGGCATCGGTGATCGCGTGCAATAGCACGTCGGCGTCCGAATGGCCCAGCAGACCTCGGTCGAACGGAATCGTCACGCCCCCCATCACGAGCGGACGGCCGGGCACGAGTGCATGCACGTCGTAGCCCTGACCGATGCGTAGCTTGGGCAAGGTTGCGAGCGGAGAGTTGGAAACAGCTTGTTCAGTCATGGGGAGTCGCCAAATGCGAAAAAACAGTACGTCAGATGCGTACGACCGTACGACCAATGATCGCCCGGGGCTCAGGCCTGCCTGGCCGCACTGAGGAATGCTTCGGCGAGGGCAAAATCTTCGGGATACGTCACCTTGAAGTTGCGCAGGCTACCGCGAACGAGTTTCGGCGCGTGGCCGATGCGTTCGATAGCACTGGCCTCGTCGGTGACTTCGGCCCCCGAAGCGAGCGCGTCTTCCAGCGCCTGACGCAGCATGCCGAGCCGGAACATCTGGGGGGTCTGCGCCTGCCAGAGTCCGTCACGCGACTCGGTCGCCTGAACGACTGCCAGCCCGCCCTTGTCAGCCTGCTGAACCGGCGCCTGCTCACGCTTGAGCGTGTCGGCCACGGGCAACGCGAGAATGCCGCCCACCGGATCGTCACGCAACGCCTCGACGAGGGCTCGAATCAGCGCAGGCGTGATGCCGGGACGCGCGGCGTCATGCACGAGCACCCAGTCGCTGTCCTGCGCTCCGAACTCGGTGAGTGCCTGCAAACCGCCAAGCACCGACGCGTGGCGCGACGGGCCGCCGCAGCGACGCACCGCAAAACGCAACGTGCCGAAGCGTCGTCCGTCGAAGTGATCGTCGTCGGGCGCCAGCACCAGCACGGTCTGAGCGAACTCGGAACAGGCGTCGAACGCGGCGAGCGCATAGTGAAGCATGGCGCGTCCGCCAACGCTTCGGTATTGCTTGGGCACGTCGGCCCCGGCGCGTACGCCGGCCCCGGCACACGGGATGACGGCAAAAAGTCGGTCGCTCACGATAAAACGCAGGTAAGGGTAAAGCAGGGATTTTATAATAGACGCTGACTGTCACGGGGCCCCATGCGAATGGAGCCCCGTGCTTTGCCATTTCTGCAACGCTTTCTCTATGTCCTCCGCCAACGCTATATCCCGTAGTACCGTGCCTGTGCCGCTCGTGAAAGCGGGACAGCGTTACGCATTCGCCGGTTCGCACGCGTCCAGCGACGCCTTGCTCATTGCCCGCTATTTCGAAGAAAACCGCGAGCGCCTGCCACTGCTCGCCGTTGTGTGCGCGCAGGCCACCGATGCCCTGCGCCTTCAACAGGAGCTGAAGTGGTGCGCCCCCGAGGCGCGCGTGCGGCTGCTGCCCGACTGGGAGACGCTGCCCTACGACACGTTCTCGCCACATCAGGATCTCGTCTCCGAACGACTCGCCACCCTGCACGACCTCGGCGAGAAGCGCTGCGACATTGTGCTGGTGCCCGCGACCACGGCCCTCTACCGCATGGCGCCGGCCAACTTCATGGCGGCCTATACGTTCTTCTTCACTCAGGGAGAGCGCCTGGACGAAGCCCGACTGAAGTCGCAGCTCACGCTGGCGGGCTACGAGCATGTGAGTCAGGTCATGCGACCCGGCGAGTACTGCGTGCGCGGCGGATTGATCGATCTCTACCCGATGGGCTCGGCACTGCCCTATCGACTCGATCTGTTCGACGACACCGTCGACAGTATTCGTGCGTTTGATCCCGATACGCAGCGCAGTCTGTACCCGGTCAAGGAAGTCCGCCTGCTCCCGGGGCGCGAATTCCCGTTCGACGAACCCGCGCGCACGGCGTTTCGCGGCCGCTGGCGTGAAGTTTTCGAGGGCGACCCGAGCCGCAGCCCGGTCTACAAGGACATTGGCAGCGGTGTGCCGTCGGCCGGCATCGAGTATTACCTGCCGCTGTTCTTCGAAGAAACGGCCACCCTGTTCCACTATCTGCCCGCCGACGCCCAACTGGTGTTCGTGGGCGATCTCGACGCCGCGATTCACCGCTTCTGGAACGACACGCGCCAGCGCTACAACTTCCTGTCGCACGATCGCGAGCGTCCGGTGTTGCCGCCCGAGCAGCTGTTCCTGCTCGATCAGGACTTCTTCACGCTCGCCAAGCCGTTTGCAAGGCTAACGCTACCCACACCGGGTGACGGCAGTTGGGCTGTGCCGCTCCCCTCGTTGGCCGTCAACCGCCGAGCCGACGACCCGCTTGCCGCACTGCGCGCGTACCTGACCCGCACGCCGGCGCGTGTGCTGTTGTGCGCCGATTCCGCCGGCCGTCGCGAAACGCTGCTGCAACTGCTGCACGACAATGATCTGCGCCCGTCCACGGTCGAGTCGCTCGAAGATTTTCTGACATCCGATACGCGCTTCGCTATCGGTGTCGCCCCGCTGGCCGCCGGGTTCCTCTTGCCGACGGAAGACCTCGCGTTCGTCACCGAAAACGAGCTTTACGAAGGTCTCGCACGACGCGCAGGCAAGCGCCGTCAGGAGCAGGCAACGTCCGTCGACTCGATGGTGCGCGACCTTGCCGAACTCAAGGTCGGCGACCCGGTCGTTCACAGCCAGCATGGCATCGGCCGCTATCAGGGTCTCGTCAGCATGGACCTCGGGGAAGGCGAAACCGAGTTCCTGCATCTCGAATACTCGGGCGAGAGCAAACTGTACGTGCCGGTCTCGCAGTTGCACCTGATCTCGCGCTACAGCGGCGCCGACCCCGACACCGCGCCGCTGCACTCGCTCGGCTCGGGCCAATGGGAAAAGGCGAAACGCAAAGCGGCGCAACAGATTCGCGACACTGCGGCCGAACTGCTCAACCTCTATGCCCGTCGCGCCGCGCGCTCGGGCTATGCCTTCGAACTGTCGCCGCGCGACTACGAGAAGTTCGCCGACAGCTTCGGTTTCGAAGAAACGCCCGATCAGGCGGCCGCCATCGCTGCGGTCATGAGCGACATGACGAGCGGGCGTCCGATGGATCGTCTGGTGTGCGGCGACGTTGGCTTCGGCAAGACCGAAGTGGCCTTGCGTGCCGCGTTCATCGCTGTGCTCGACGGCAAGCAGGTCGCGCTGCTCGCGCCGACAACCCTGCTCGCCGAACAGCATGCGCAGACCTTCTCCGATCGCTTCGCCGACTGGCCGGTGCGCATTGCCGAACTGTCACGCTTCAAAACAACGAAGGAAGTGAACGCGAGCGTCAAGGCGATCAACGAAGGGCAGGTCGACATCGTGATCGGTACGCACAAGCTGCTCTCGAACGATATCCAGTTCCAACGCCTTGGCCTGGTCATCATCGACGAAGAACACCGCTTCGGCGTGCGTCAGAAGGAAGCCCTCAAGGCCCTGCGCGCCGAGGTGGACGTGCTCACGCTGACCGCTACCCCGATTCCGCGCACGCTGGGCATGGCCCTCGAAGGGTTGCGCGATTTCTCGGTCATCGCGACCGCACCGCAAAAACGTCTGGCGATCAAGACGTTCGTGCGCCGCGAGGAAGACGGCGTGATTCGCGAAGCGATGTTGCGCGAACTCAAGCGCGGCGGGCAGGTGTACTTCCTGCATAACGAAGTCGAGACCATCGAAAACCGTAAGGCGCAGTTGGAAGAACTCGTGCCCGAGGCCCGCATCGTTGTCGCCCACGGGCAAATGCACGAACGCGATCTCGAGCGCGTGATGCGCGACTTCGTCACGCAGCGTGCCAACGTGCTGCTATGTACGACCATCATCGAGACCGGCATCGACGTGCCGACCGCCAACACTATCCTGATGCATCGCGCCGATAAGTTCGGTCTCGCACAGTTGCACCAGTTGCGTGGCCGTGTGGGCCGCTCGCACCATCAGGCATACGCTTATCTGCTCGTGCACGATCCGAAGTCGCTCACCAAGCAGGCGCAACGCCGTCTCGAAGCGATTCAGCAGATGGAAGAACTCGGCGCCGGCTTCTACCTCGCGATGCACGATCTCGAGATTCGCGGCGCGGGTGAAGTGCTGGGCGACAAGCAATCGGGCGAAATCCACGAGATCGGCTTCCAGCTTTACACCGACATGCTGGCCGACGCCGTGAGCGCGCTGAAAGCCGGTCGCGAACCGGATCTCACCGCTCCGCTCGCGGCAACCACCGAAATCAATCTTCACGTTCCGGCCATTCTGCCGAGCGATTACTGCGGCGACGTTCAGGAGCGCCTGTCGCTCTACAAGCGGCTCGCCAACGGCACGAGCCCCGACGCCATCGACACGACACAGGAAGAGCTTGTCGATCGCTTCGGCAAACTGCCGCAACAGGCGCAGGCCCTTATCGAGACGCACCGTCTGCGTCTGTTGGCCAAGCCGCTGGGCATTGTGAAGATCGACGCGAGCGAGGACGCCATCGCCCTGCAATTCGAACCGACGCCCGCCGTCGACCCGATGCGCATCATCGAACTGGTGCAAAAGCATCGCCACATCAAGCTCGCAGGTCAGGACAAGCTGCGCATCGAAGTCAAACACGCGGAGCTGACCGACCGCGTGCGCGCGATCAAGGAGACGTTGCGTGCCCTCGGCTCACCGGGCGCGAAGGCGGCCTGACACCGAAGATCGCGCGACACGCTTCGCCCGATGAGCGACGAGGCATCGGGGCGTCTACAGTACAAGTGTGCAAATGACGCTCCGAAAACGGTGTGCACCGCAGCAATCGCGGCGGCGTGTTGCACCAGGACGTTCGGGCGCTCCCCTGCCCGGCCCCGAATTCCCGCGAGGCAGGAATGGTTGTTCATACAACCTTTTACCTCTAAATTATTTTTGAGTACCATTTCCCGGTACGTATGACTGGAAGATTCCCGGAGATTCGAATGACAAGCGCTTCCCCCCAGGCCATCGCGCCGCAAGCCGCCAACGAGGCCCAGCCGGCATCGCTCGACTGGATCACGAAGCTGGTCAGCATCGACACCACCAGCCGTGAATCGAACCTTGGCCTGATCGAAACGGTGCGCGACAGCCTCAAGCAATCGGGTGTCGAGCCGTGGCTGTCGTATGACGCCACCAAGCGCAAAGCCAATCTGTTCGTAACGCTGCCCGCCGCCGACGGCAACACTCAGGGCGGCATTGTGCTGTCGGGCCACACCGACGTGGTGCCGGTCGACGGCCAGCCGTGGGATACCGATCCGTTCAAGCCCGTGGTGCGCGACGGCAACCTCTATGGCCGCGGCACATGCGACATGAAGGGCTTCATCGGCTCGGTCATGACGATGCTGCCGGAAATGCGCGACGCCAAACTCAAGACGCCGTTCCACTTTGCGTTCTCATACGACGAAGAGATCGGCTGCGTGGGCGCCCCGGTAATGCTCGCCGAGCTGCGCGAGCGCGGCATTCGCCCGGACGGCTGCATCGTCGGCGAGCCGACGAGCATGCGTGTGATCGTCGCCCACAAGGGCATCAACGCCTATCAGTGCTGCGTACGCGGTCACGCCGCGCACTCCTCGCTCACGCCCAAGGGCTCGAACGCCATTGAATACGCGGCGCGACTCATTTGCTACATCCGCGATCTGGCCGATCACTTCAAGCAGAACGGCCCGTTCGACGAGCTGTTCGACGTGCCGTTCACCACGGCGCAGACCGGCACGATCTCGGGCGGTATCGCGCTGAACACGATTCCGGCACTGTGCGAGTTCGTCTTCGAATACCGCAATCTGCCGGGCGTGGACGCCGAGGGCATTTTCCAGCGCATTCAGCAGTACGCACTGGACGAACTGGTGCCGAAGATGCAGAAGGAGCATCCGAACGCCGGCATCGAATTCAAGAAGATCGCCGCAGCCCCGGCGCTGGACGCCTCGGAGCAAGACGCCATCACGCAACTCGTGCGCGCGCTGACCAAGGACACCGACAAGCGCAAGGTCGCCTATGGCACCGAAGCCGGTCAGTTCCAGTTGGCAGGTGTGCCGTCGATCGTGTGCGGCCCGGGCAATATCGAGCAGGCGCACAAGCCGAACGAGTTCGTGTCGCTCGAACAGATCGCGCAATGCGAGTCGTTCCTGCGCAAGCTGATTCGCAGCAACACCGTCGACGCCTGAGCTATCGCCTGAATCGCTTCGGGCAAAGGCATCGACCGTCGTGTTATCGGGCCGTATTCCGCTAGCGGGATGCGGCCCGTTGCCTTCGCAGCGCCGGTACGGTACCGCGAAGGGCTGTGATGCAACATGCAGTACGCAGTACGTCGTAAGCAGTGACAGACGCCTATCGCAAGGGCGCACAGGACATCCCTCCGCAAGATAACAAGCACATACGCCAGACAGGTATTGGAGAACTCGCCCATGAGCGCAAGCGCAGCCCCTAACGCGACGGCCCCGTCCGCCCGCACCACCCCGCACGCCTGGCGTGTGATCGTATCGGCATCGATCGGCAACGCCCTTGAGTGGTTCGACCTCGTGGTGTACGGCTTCTTCGCCGTGACCATTGCAAAACTGTTCTTCCCGACCGGCAACGACACGGTATCGCTGCTGCTCACGCTCGGCACGTTCGGCGTGTCGTTCTTCATGCGCCCGCTCGGCGCCATCGTGATCGGCGCTTACGCCGACCGCGCCGGGCGCAAAGCAGCGCTCACGCTATCGATTCTGATGATGATGGTCGGCACACTGCTGATCGCGCTCATGCCGACGTATGCCACCATCGGCGTGCTGGCGCCGGTGGGTATCGTTATCGCGCGTATGGTGCAGGGCTTCTCGGCGGGCGGCGAATTCGGCAGCGCTACGGCGTTTCTCGCCGAACATGCGCCGCAACGCCGTGGCTTTTTCTCGAGCTGGCAGGTTGCCTCACAAGGTCTCACCACGCTGCTCGCCGCAGGCTTCGGCGCCGTGCTCACGGGCAATCTGTCGCCTGAAGCCATGGCGTCGTGGGGCTGGCGAGTGCCGTTCTTCTTCGGGTTGTTGATTGGCCCGGTGGCGTACTACATTCGCCGCCGCCTGGACGAAACGCCCGAATTTCTCGACATCGAGCCCACGCAAAGCCCGCTGCGAGACACGTTCGCAAGCCAGAAGGAACGCCTGCTGCTCGCCATCGGCGTGGTCGTGATGGCCACTGTGGCAACGTATCTGGTGCTCTACATGCCGACGTACGCCGTCAAGCAACTGGGGCTGCCGTCCTCCGCCGCATTCTCGGCCGTGCTGCTCACGGGGGTGGTGCAACTGATCGTTGCGCCGATCGTCGGCCACTGGTCGGATACGCACGGCCGGATCAAGCCAATGCTCGCTGCCGCCGTGGCGTTGCTGGTGCTGGTCTACCCGATGTTCCGCTTCCTCGATGCGAACCCGACGTTCGGCTCGCTGATGGTGTTCCAGATCGTGCTGGGTTTGCTGATGACCACGTACTTTGGCGCCCTGCCCGCGCTGCTCACCGAACTGTTCCCGACGCAAGTGCGCACCACGGGCCTCTCGCTCGGCTATAACATCGCCGCAACCGTGTTCGGCGGCTTCGCACCGTTTATCATTACGTGGCTCATTGGCGCGACGGGCAACAAGCTCGCGCCGAGCTTCTATCTGATTTTCGCTGCCGTCATCAGCATTACCGCGCTGCTGCGCAGCCGCAAGCTCGGCCTTCGATAAACGTTCAAGCCCGGCGACCGCCCGGCCGCCACCGGCAGGGGCGCACACCCGTTCAACGGTGCGCGCCCCTGCCGGCAATTCACGACTAAGGAGACAACGCCCAAGTGACGCAACCGACCCCTGACCTGCACGCCGAGACTATCGACGGACAACCCGTTCCGACGAAAGCCACTATCGCCGGCTTGCACGAAAAGCTGCTGCCCTATGTGCGTGAGACGCCGGTATTCACGCGCAACGACTTTCCGACGCTCGGCGACACGCAGGTGACGTTCAAGTACGAACTGTTGCAGGCATCGGGCACGTTCAAGGCGCGCGGGGCGTTCTCGAACCTCCTCTCGCTCGACGAGACGCAGCGCAAGGCGGGGGTGACATGCGTGTCCGCGGGAAATCATGCCGTGGCAGTCGCGTATGCCGCACAGGCGATGGGCATTGGCGCAAAGACAGTCATGCTCAAGACCGCCAGCCCCGCGCGTTCCTCACTGTGCCGCGAATATGGCGCGGATCTGATACTCGCGGAGAACGTTCATGAGGCGTTCGACGTGGTCAAACGGGTCGAACAGGAAGAAGGCCGTTACTTCGTGCATCCGTTCAACGGCTATCGCACGGTGCTGGGCACTGCCACGCTGGGCTACGAGTGGGCGCGGCAGGCCCCTGACCTCGACGCCGTGATCGTGCCGATCGGCGGCGGCGGCCTGATCGCCGGTGTGGCCACCGCGTTCAAGCTGTTCGCGCCGCATGTGAAAGTGTACGGCGTGGAACCGGCCGGCGCCGATGCCATGGCGCAGAGCTTCGCCGCCGGCGGCACGGTGAAGATGGGCCCGATGACGGGCATTGCCGACAGTCTGATGGCGCCGCACACCGAGTTGTACAGTTACACGCTTTGCCGTCGCCACATTGACGAGTTGGTCACCGTGACCGACGACCAGATGCGCGCAGGCATGCTCACCCTGTTCCGTCAACTGAAGCTGGCAGTGGAACCGGCATGCGCGGCAGCGACCGCCGCGCTGATGGGACCGCTGCGAGACAAACTGATGGGCAAGCGCGTGGGCGTACTGTTGTGCGGCACCAATACCGACACGGCAACGTTCAACCGTCACATCGAAGCGGCGCTCGCCGCCGAGGCAAACGGCTGAGCGCCGGCGCGCATTACCGACGAAGCCTCCGGACGCGACCTGACGGTCGCGTCTTCGCTTGGCACTCCGGCACCTTGGCACCTCTGCATCTGCCTGTACGCTCACCAGGATCTCCCATGTCCGCCACTGCTTCTACGCCCCCGGTTCTGCTGCTCGACGCCGCGCAAGTCGCCGCCCTCATGCCCGTAGCTGATGCGATACCCGTCATGTCCGACATGTTCGGTGCGCTCGCGCGTGGGCAGATTCATCTGCCGCTGCGCCAGATTGTCCGTCCACCGGATGCACTCGGCGCCAAGGGCATGCTCGGCATGATGCCCGCGTTCCTCGGCAGCGCAGCGTCCGGCCTACCGGTCTACGGCGCGAAGGTCGGGACCTTCTTTCCCGGCAACAGCGCACAGGGCAAAGACCCGCATCAGGGCTGTGTACTGTTGATGAGCGGCGAGACGGGCGAACTCCTCGCCGTCATGAACGCGGCCGAGATCACCGGCATTCGCACAGCGGCCGTGACCGGACTGGCGACGCGGCTGCTCGCCCGGCACGATGCCACCCGTCTGGCGTTGATTGGAGCGGGTCATCAGGCGCACTGGCAGCTCGCCGCCCTGGCAGCAGCGCGACCCTTGCGTCATGTGCGCGTAGCCAGCCGCTCGCTCGCGACGGCACAGGCTTTCGTCGACAAGGAGCAGCCGAACTACGGCTTTCGCCTCGAAGCCGCCGGGAGTGTCGAAGCGGCCGTGCGCGACGCCGATATCGTGGTGACGGTGACCAACGCGACGGACCCCGTGCTGCAAGCCGGCTGGCTCGCACCGGGCACGCACGTCAATCTGGTGGGCAGCAGCACGCCGCGTCATCGCGAAGCCGACACGGCATTGATGGCTCGGGCACAACTGTTCGTCGACCGGCGGGAATCCACGATCAACGAGTCCGGCGACTATCTTGCTGCGGCCGCCGAGGGCCGTATCGGCCCGGAGGATCTGCTCGCCGAACTCGGGGAATTGGTGATTCGCACCCACGCCGGGCGCACCGACGCCGAAGCCGTCACAGTGTTCAAGTCGCTCGGCATGGGCGCGCAGGATGTTGCGCTCGCCGCCGCGCTGTACCAGCGGGCGCAAGCCGCCGGCGTGGGCACTCGCGCCACGATCTGAGCCCGGCACCTCCGCCGGCAAACGGGCATCCGGCGACGTTGAAGCCGCGTCAGCCAATGTCCGGATACGTCCGATTCCGGTCCGCGGGCGGTCTGTCGGGGCGACAGGCCACCTCGTAAGATGGCGTCATCGTCACCCCACCTCACGGAGTCGCACATGTCCCAGCACGCACCCTCACGCACCGCTCTGCTTGTCATCGACGCGCAGGAATCCTTCCGTCAGCGCCCGTACTGGCGCGAAGACGATCTCGCCGCCTACTTCGACCGCCAGCAAGCACTCGTCGACGGCGCGCTTGCGCGTGGCGTGCCTGTCGTGCAGGTGTTCCACATCGGCACCGGCGCATTTTCGCGGGACTCCGGCTTCGTGCGCACGCTCGAAGAATTGCGCATTACCCCGGCGTTCACGGTGGACAAGGTGAAGCACAGCGCACTGGCCGGCTCCACGCTCGGCGCATGGCTCGTCGAGCACGGTATTACGCGCCTGATCGTCTCCGGTATCCGCACCGAGCAATGCTGCGAGACGACAACCCGCGCGGCGTCGGATGCCGGTTACGAAGTGGATTTCGTCACGGAAGCCACGCTGACCTTCCCGATGCAACACCCGCGCACCGGGCGCGAGCTGTCGGTGGCGGAACTCAAGGAGCGCACGGAAACCGTACTCGTGGACCGTTTCGCCCGTGTCGTGACCGTTGAGGAAGCACTTGCGGCGGTGTAATGTCGCTAACGCCCCTACGCTGTCCGAATTTGTCCTCAACGCCTGCTGCGATGCCACGACTGCAACCCGTCTACCTGCTGGTCATGCCCAATACGCTGCTGCTCGACGTAGCCGCACCGGCCGAAGCCTTGCGTATCGCCAATCATCAGCAAGACGACGTGCGCTTCGTGTTGCGCTACGTCGGTACGCAGCAGGCCGTGGACACGTCGATCGGCTTGCGCCTCTCGCCTCTCGATGTGCTGCCCGACGATGTCCCCGACGACGCGTGGCTGGTTGTCACGGGAACTGTCGAGAAGCCGTTACCGGTGCAGGTGACGGCCGGCGGCAAGACGCCGGGTTTGAAGGAATCGCCTGCCGAAAACGCCGAAGCACGTGCCGTTGCGTGGCTCCGGCAAGTGGTCCGCCCCACGCATCAACTCGCGTGTATCTGCACGGGCGCGTTGCTGGCCGCTCGCGCGGGCCTGCTCGACACGCGCGCCTGCACCACGCACCACGGCAGTTGCGACGAATTGCGCGCACTCGCGCCGAGCGCGCGTGTGGCCGACAACCGGCTCTACGTGCACGACGGCAATGTGTGGACGAGCGCCGGCGTCACGACCGGGCTGGACCTGATGCTCACCCTCATTGCCGATGCGGCCGGGCCGCTGTGCGCGGCAGCGGTGGCGAGGCAGATGGTCGTCTATGCGCGGCGTGCCGGCGCCGACCCACAGTTATCCCCCTGGCTCGAAGGCCGCAATCACCTGCACCCGGCACTGCATCGGGTGCAGGACGCCATCGCCGCCGATCCCGCCCACGACTGGACACTCGCCACCATGGCGGAAATCGCCTGCGCCAGCGAGCGGCACGTCACGCGCCTCTTCCGCGAACACGCAGGCGTTGCACCCATCGATTATCTGCATCGGCTGCGTATTGCCCTGGCGCGCGAGATGCTTGGCAACAGCCGCCTCGATCTGGAGCGCATCGCCGAGCGCACCGGCTTCGGCTCAAGCCGTCATTTGCGCCGTGTCTGGCACAAATTCGAAGCGCTTCCGCCAAGCCGCGCACGTCGCGTCACTCACGACGGCTAAGACCGTGCCTCGCGCGGTGGGCTAACGCCCGCCATCTCGCACCTTTGCCGGGAAACCGGCTCGCCTGCGCCGCAACCCGGTAGAATGTCGGTCGCACGTAAACGCACGACTCTCGACTTCAAGATGGCCAACGACCTCGTCATTCTGGGCAGCGCTTCTTCCCTCGCCCCTGCTGCCGCCACGGCATTCCCGCCTCACCTGCAAGCGGCCACCGGCGCACTCGTGCCCGGTGCCGCCGTGACGTTCACACCGGGGGCTGCGCGCATTGCCAATGTCACCGACAGCCCGGCTTTGCGGGCCGCGATGGCTGCGTTTGCCCAGCAGCACGAAGTCGATGCCGTGCTCGTCGACAGTCAGCGCCGGCTCACGGATTTCAAACTCGTGGCCATGGACATGGACTCGACGCTCATCACCATCGAGTGCATCGACGAAATCGCGGATTATTGCGGATTGAAAGCAGAGGTTTCGGCAATCACCGAGGCCGCCATGCGCGGAGAGATCAAGGACTTCAACGAAAGCCTCACGCGCCGCGTGGCGCTGCTCAAGAGCCTCGATGCCGGCGCGCTGGAGAAGGTCTTCGACGAACGCCTGCAACTCTCGCCCGGCGCGCAAGACATGCTGCGTGGCGTGCAGTCGCTCGGCATTCGCACATTGCTGGTCTCCGGCGGCTTCACGTTCTTCACGGAGCGTCTGAAGGCCCGTCTGAATCTGGATGTCACGCGCGCGAACACGCTGGAGATCGTCGACGGCAAGCTGACCGGCCGCGTACTGGGCGAGATCGTCAACGCCGAAGTGAAGGCGCGCACCGTGGCGGAAGTGGCTGCGCAGTTTGGCGCGCGTCCCGATCAGGCCATCGTCATGGGCGATGGCTCGAACGATTTGCAGATGATGGCGATTGCCGGATTGTCCGTGGCCTTCCGTGCCAAACCCGTGGTGCGCGAGAAGGCGTCTGTCGCGTTCAACTACGCGGGGCTGGACGGGCTGCTCTCACTCTTCCGCAAGGACTGAACGCGGTTGCCGGGCGGGCGCGGCGGGTGTGGTCTGCGGCTCGCGTCCCGCCGCCCCGCCTCTCCATCCCCGTCCCGCATCCGCATCCGGATCCCACCGTCAGGCGCCGAGATGCGCCTTCAGGCTGGCTTCGATATCCGCCTGCAAATCGCGCACGTCCTCAAGCCCCACGTAGAAGCGCACGAGCGCGCCCTTGTGCGGCCAGGGTGTTGCCGTACGCATTGACGGCACACGATACGGCACAACCAGACTGTGCGCGCCGCCCCAACTGAAGCCAATCTTGAACAAGCGGAGTCCTTCGATGAACGCGTCGATCTGCGCCTGCGAGTAGCGCTCGTCGAACACCACCGAGAACAGCCCGCCCGCGCCCGTGAAGTCACGGCGGAAATGTTGATGGCCCGGGCAATCCTCGAACGCCGGATGCAATACCGCCGCAATTTCGTGACGCGTGCCCAGCCACGTAGCCAGCGTCATTGCCGCACGATCGTGGGCTTCGAAGCGCAACTGCATATTCGGCAGGCTGCGCAACACGAGGCTGCAATCGTCGACCGATACGCCTACGCCCATGCGCATGCGAGCCTGCTTCAGGCGATGATGCACATCGTCGTCGACGCTCACGACGGCGCCCATCAGCACGTCGCTGCCACCCGACTGGTATTTGGTCAGCGCCTGCACCGAGATGTCCACACCGTGATCGAACGGGCGGAACGCGAGGCCGGCCGAGTAGGTGTTGTCGATGGCGGTGAGCACACCATGCGCTCGCGCCACACGCGCAATCGCCGGCACGTCCGGCACTTCCATCGTCACCGAGCCCGGCGCTTCGAGCCAGATCACCTTCGTATTGGGTTGAATCAGCGCACCAATGCCGTCGCCGATCATCGGATCGTAATACCGCACCGTGATACCGAACGACTCGGCGAGCCAGTCGCCGTGGTCACGGTTCGGGCCGTAGGCATTGTCGGGAATGAGCACATCGTCGCCACTCTTGACGAGGCCGAAGTACACATTGGAAATGGCCGCGAGGCCCGAGGGGAATAGCAGGCAATGCTTGCCGCCTTCGAGCGCCGCCAGACGCCGCATCAACTCCATCGACGTCGGTGTCGCATGCAGACCGTAGCGCCACTGACTGTCGTTCTTCCAGTCGAGCGAACGCATGGCGGCCAGATCGGGGAAGATCACCGTTGACGCGCGCGCCACTGGCACCGGCATGGCGGCAAAACCTGCGGGCAAGCGTGTATCGGTGTGCAGAATATTGGTTTGCCAGTGCCAGCCGTTGGCTTCCGGCGAATCGAGGGGCTTACGGTTGTCTTGCGTCATCACGGCTCCGGAAATACTCGGGCCGGCAACACCGCCGACCCCCGGGGAGTAACTTACACGCGCTCGAACACGGCTGCAATGCCCTGCCCGCCGCCGATACACATGGTGACGAGCGCATAGCGGCCGCCAATGCGCTGCAACTCATGCAGCGCCTTGACCGTAATCAGCGCACCGGTTGCGCCAATCGGATGCCCCAGCGAAATGCCCGAACCGTTCGGATTGACCTTGGCCGGATCAAAACCGAGATCACGCGTGACGGCACATGCCTGAGCCGCAAAAGCCTCGTTGGCTTCGACCACATCAATGTCCCCGACCTTGAGGCCAGCACGCTCGAGCGCCTTGCGCGACGCCGGCACGGGACCAATCCCCATGTAATTCGGATCGACGCCGGCATGGGCATAGCTCACCAGTCGCGCCAGCGGCTTCGCGCCGCGCCGCTCGGCCTCTGCGCGCTCCATCAGAATGAGCGCCGCCGCGGCGTCGTTAAGACCGGAGGCGTTACCGGCGGTCACCGTGCCGTCTTTCTCGAACACCGGGCGCAGCTTCGCCATATCTTCCATGCTCAGGCCAGCGCGCACGTGCTCGTCGGTGACGAACGAAATGTCGCCCTTCTTCGACTTGATCGTGACGGGCACAATCTGGTCGGTGAAATAGCCCGACGCCATGGCGTGTGCGGCGCGTCGATGCGACTCGACCGCCAGAAGATCCTGATCTTCGCGCGTGATGCCCCACTTCTTCGCGATGTTCTCCGCCGTCACGCCCATGTGGATGTTGGCAAACGGGTCATGCAGTGCGCCGAGCATCATGTCGACAAGACGCGACTCGCCCATGCGTGTCCCCCAACGGGCGCCGGGCATAACATACGGTGCGCGGCTCATGCTCTCGGCGCCGCCCGCCATTGCGACATCCGTGTCACCCAGCAGGATCGACTGCGCGGCGGACACAACCGCCTGCAACCCCGAGCCACACAGGCGGTTCACGGTCATCGCGGGCGCGTGCTGGCTCACGCCAGCCTCAATGGACGCCACGCGTGCCAGATACATGTCCTTCGGTTCGGTGTGGATGACGTTGCCGAATACAACGTGTCCGATGTCTTCGCCGCCGACATTCGCGCGGGTCATGGCCTCGCGGGCGACTATGGCGCCAAGCTGCGTTGGCGCGAAATCCTTCAGGCTGCCCCCAAAATCGCCAATGGCGGTGCGCACACCGCTAACAATCACGACCTCTCGTTGCATGTCTCTTCTCCAGGTGGATATCAGTTTGCAACGAGTATAACGCTGTGGGGGTTACCGCGATGGCAGGCTCAGTGGAGGGAAACTTCGATGGGATAGCTTGCGCGGTGCGGGGGGGACTGTCGTGCCCCGTCGCTCCTGAAAACTGAGGGACTCAGGAGAGTCCGAGGGAGCTGAAGGGGCTGAAGGAGTTGTAGAGGACGCGGGGCGACGACGCGCCCCGTGAACTCATGCGATGCCGAGAATCGGAGGGTTCAGCCCGCCAGTTGCCGGAGCACCTGCTCCGCGCGTGGCACGGGCGCCACCGCACCGTAGCCGGTCGTCGACAATGCGGCGCACACGTTGGCGTAGTGTGCCGCCGTGAACGGATCGTCACCCAGCGCCAGACGCGCCACAAACGCCCCGCCGAAGCAGTCGCCCGCCCCGGTGGCGTCAACCGCCTGCACGGGGAACGGTGCGACGATGCGACGCGTTTCCGGCGTAGCGACATAGCACCCCTCGCGGCCCAGTTTGAGCGCCACGACCTTCACACCGTAGGAGAGCAACTCGTCGAGGATGGCGTCGCGATCTTCCAGCCCGGTAACGGCCGTGACATCGTCCCAGCTCGGCAGGCACACATCGGTTAGGCTGAACGCTTCGCGCATGGTGGCGCGGGCGCGAGCCAACGGCCAGAGCTTGAGTCGCAGATTGGTGTCGAACGACACTTTGCCGCCGGCGGCGCGGATCTTCGACATGGCGTCGAAAGCAGCGTCGCAGGCATTTACGCTGATCGCCAGGCTGATACCCGACAAATGCAGAAACGACGCGCCGGCCAGCGCTTCTTGCGGCAGATCCTGCGCACGGTAGCGGCTTGCAGCAGACCCCGCGCGCAGGTAATCGAAATGGTGCCCGCTCTCGTCGTGCGACACGAAATATACGCCGGTCGGCGCCTGCGCATCGACACGAACGTAACGCGTATCGACGTCCTCTTCACGCCACAGATCGAGCAACATCCGGCCGAAGAGGTCATCGCCGACGGCACTCACGAAACCCGTGCTCACCCCCTGACGACGCGCCGCGATGGCGAAGTTGGACGTGTCGCCGCCGAAGCCCTGCAAGTACTGACGGGCATCGCCGGGCGATTGGTTGAACTCGACCATGGCTTCGCCCATGGCGAGCACTTGCGCAACGGGCAAATTCGCTTGCGACATCAGACCACCTCACCCCACAGGTCGTGACCATCGGCACCGGTCACCGTCACGTTCACGAACTCGCCGACCTTCAGGCGCTTGGCGGCCTTCGGCGTGGGTTCGATGTACACGAGACCGTCGATTTCCGGCGCATCTGCGGCCGAACGGGCCACGCCACCGTCCTGATTGATCTCGTCGACAATCACCTGAATCGTGGTGCCGACCTTGCGCTGCTGGCGCTCGGCCGAAATCTCTTCGGCCACTTCCATGAAACGCGCGCGACGCGCTTCACGAACCTCGTCGGGCAACGCCCCCGGCAGTTCGTTGGCCTTCGCCCCCTCGACAGGCGAATAGGCGAAGCAACCCACGCGGTCGAGTTCGGCTTCGCGCAGGAAGTCCAGCAGGTACTCGAATTCGGCTTCCGTCTCGCCCGGGAAGCCCGCAATGAACGTGCTTCGAATCGTCAGATCCGGGCACAGCTTGCGCCACGTCTGAATGCGCTCAAGATTCTTCTCCCCCGAGGCCGGACGCTTCATGCGCTTGAGTACATCGGGATGCGCGTGTTGCAGCGGCACGTCGAGATACGGAAGGATATGACCTTCAGCCATCAGCGGAATGATTTCGTCGACGTGCGGATACGGATACACGTAGTGCAGACGCACCCACGCGCCATATTGCTTGGCCAGTTCGCCCAGCGCCGTGACCAGTTCGGTCATGCGGGTCTTGAGCGGGCGGCCGGCCCAGAAACCGGTGCGGTACTTCACGTCGACACCATACGCACTGGTGTCCTGCGAGATCACCAGCAACTCCTTCACGCCCGCCTTGAAGAGGTTCTCAGCCTCCAGCATCACTTCGGCAACGGGACGCGAATCGAGGTCGCCGCGCATCGACGGGATGATGCAGAACGTGCAGCGATGATTGCAGCCTTCGGAGATTTTCAGATACGCATAGTGGCGCGGCGTGAGCTTGATGCCGGCCGGCGGCACGAGATCGGAAAACGGATCGTGCGGCTTGGGCAGGTGCAGGTGCACCGCGCTCATTACCTCGCCCACGGCGTGGGGACCGGTGACAGCCAGCACCTTCGGGTGCACGGCGCTCACGATGTCCTGGCCGGCGGCGTCCTTCTTGGCGCCCAGACAACCGGTAACGATCACCTTGCCGTTTTCGGCCAGTGCTTCGCCAATGGCATCGAGGCTTTCCTGCACGGCGTCGTCGATGAAACCGCAGGTATTGACCACGACGAGGTCGGCACCGTCATAGGTACCGGAGATGGCGTAGCCTTCGGCGCGTAGCTGGGTCAGGATCTGCTCGGAGTCGACCAGAGCCTTGGGGCAGCCGAGCGAAACGAAACCGACTTTGGGGGTGCCGGCGGGCGATGGGCGGGACATGGGGCGAAATCCTGATCTAGTAAATACGGGTAACGATCGAGCGGCAAACACGGGAACAACCTCAGCCGTCCCGTGTGCGTCACCGGCTTGCCACTGCAATACCGGGAGACGAAAGACCGCTTGCCGCCGAAACCGCCGCAAGACCTGGCCTGCGGCGAAGAACCGCGTATTTTACCTTGTTCGCCAGCGGTGCGTTCCAACTATCGTTGCGATGTGCGCCCCGTGCCACATCGCAACGTCGGTAACGCGCTCAGGGCTTCTTGTTCGGGTCCTTGCCCGGCGCCCCGGGCGCCCCCGGCGTTCCGGGGAACGGGAACGTGCTGAACATGTTCTTCGCCTGGCTCTGCATCTGTTCCTGCATCTGCACGAACAGATTCTTCGACTGCTCGATGTAGTTGGTCATCATGCCCTGCATCATCGGCGCCTGCATGTTCATGAATTGCGCCCAGACGTCCGGGTTGAAGGCAGCGCCTTCATAGATGCCCTTCGACTGATCGGCCAGCTTGTTCTGAATTTCGATGAAAGTCTGGATATTCTTCTCGAGATACGTGCCCATCATTCCCTGCAGCGCATGGCCGTAGAAACGGATGATCTGGGACAGCATGGCGCTCGAGAACATCGGCACGCCGCCGGTCTCTTCTTCCAGAATGATCTGCAGCAGAATGCTGCGGGTCAGGTCCTCGCCCGTCTTGGCGTCGACAACCTTGAACTCCTCGGTTTCGAGCACCAATTGCTTCACATCGGCAAGGGTGATGTACGTACTGGTTTGGGTATCGTACAGACGCCGGTTCGGATACTTTTTGATCAGGCGTTCGTCAGTCTTCTTGCTCGCGGTCATGCGGTGGGTTTCCTGCTTTTATGAAGGACTTCCCCGACCGACGGTCGGGGTTAGTCACATATTATCGATTCTAGGACGTTTGCTGCTATGCGGCAAAGCCCTAACCCGCAACGGGGGCGCGGCGGCACATACCCAAGCCCGCACCGGCGCCTGCCCCGTTACCGCTCAGCCCATATGCAGGCCACCGTTCAGCGAGAAGTCCGCGCCCGTGGAGAAGCCCGAATCTTCCGATGCCAGCCATGCCACGATGGAGCCGATCTCGCCCGGCTCGCCGAGACGCTTGACGGGAATCGTCGCCACGATCTTGTCGAGCACGTCCTGACGGATCGAGCGCACCATGTCCGTGCCGATATAACCCGGCGACACAGTGTTGACCGTCACGCCCTTGGTCGCCACTTCCTGCGCCAGCGCCATGGTGAACCCGTGGATACCGGCCTTGGCCGTCGAGTAGTTCGTCTGACCGAACTGGCCTTTCTGCCCGTTGACCGACGAAATGTTGATGATGCGGCCCCAGCCGCGCTCGCACATTCCCTCGATCACCTGCTTGGTGACGTTGAACAGGCTGGTCAGGTTGGTGTCGATCACGGCGTCCCAATCCTCGCGAGTCATCTTGCGGAAGACGATATCGCGCGTAATGCCCGCGTTGTTCACCAACACGTCGACTTCGCCGACTTCGGCCTTCACTTTGTCAAACGCCGCCTTGGTGGAATCCCAATCGCCGACATTCCCTTCGGAGGCGATGAAATCGAAACCCAACGCCTTTTGATCTTCCAGCCACTTCACGCGGCGCGGCGAATTCGGGCCGCACCCTGCCACGACCCGGAAACCATCCTTGTACAGCCGCTGGCAAATGGACGTACCAATACCGCCCATCCCGCCTGTCACATATGCAATGCGTTGAGTCATGGAAAGCTTCCCCCTAAATAACGGCAAATCTGCCGCCTGTTGCGACTGCCAATTGACCGACGCGCAGGCCGCGCGTTCCCGCGCGCCCCTTTCGTCTCCTGACTACCCCGGCATGAACCCGTGCGCATTGCACGCACGGGCGACGCCGATTCGATTCTTTTCGACTGCGATTCGGTGACGGCGGCGCGTCAGACGCGCTCGACCGCCAGCGCCACGCCCATACCACCGCCAATACACAACGACGCCAGACCGCGACGGGCATCGCGACGCGCCATTTCATGCAGCAGCGTCACGAGAATACGGCAACCCGACGCGCCGATCGGGTGACCGATCGCAATCGCGCCACCGTTCACGTTGATCTTCGAGGTGTCCCAGCCCATCTGCTTGTTCACGGCCAGCGCCTGTGCGGCGAACGCTTCGTTGATTTCCATCAGGTCCAGATCGCTCGCCTTCCAGCCGGCACGGGCCAGACAACGTTGCGAGGCCGGCACCGGGCCAATACCCATCACCGACGGATCGACGCCCGCGTTCGCATACGCCACGATACGTGCGAGCGGCGTAAGACCCAGTTGCTCGGCACGCTTGGCGGACATGACCACCACGGCGGCCGCGCCATCATTGATGCCCGAAGCGTTGGCCGCCGTGACCGTGCCATCCTTCGCAAAGGCGGGCTTCAGACCGGCGAGCGACTCGGCCGTCACGCCGTGGCGCACGAATTCGTCGGTCTTGAAAACGACCGGGTCGCCCTTGCGCTGCGGAATCGTGACCGGCACGATTTCGGCATCGAAACGCCCGGCCTTCTGTGCGGCTTCCGCCTTGTTCTGCGATGCCGCTGCAAAGGCGTCCTGCATTTCGCGGGTAATGCCATATTCCTTGGCGACGTTCTCGGCGGTGATACCCATGTGGTACTGGTTGTACACGTCCCACAGGCCGTCCACGATCATCGTGTCGATCAGCTTGGCATCGCCCATGCGGAAACCGTCGCGCGACCCCGGCAGTACGTGCGGCGCTGCGCTCATGTTTTCCTGCCCGCCGGCCACGACGATGTCGGCATCGCCCGCAGTGATCGCGTTAGCGGCAAGCATCACGGCCTTCAGACCCGAGCCGCACACCTTGTTGATGGTCATGGCCGGCACCATGGCGGGCAACCCGGCCTTGATCGATGCCTGACGCGCCACGTTCTGCCCCGAACCGGCCGTCAGCACCTGGCCCATGATGACTTCGCTGATGTCCTCGCCCTTGAGCTTCGCGCGCTTGAGAACTTCGTCGATCACGATAGCGCCCAGATCCGGCGCTGCCACCTTGGCAATCGAGCCCCCAAATTTACCGACTGCGGTGCGCGCAGCCGACACAATCACGATATCCGTCATGTCTCTTTCCTCGTTTTCAAATGAGTCGAACCGGGGGGATGCCCCTGCGTTACCTCTCGCTCAGGCCTTGGCCTTCACATAGCGGCCGGGCGCCGGTTCGATAGGTGCATAAGCAACATTACCATACGCTTTTGGCGGTTTGACGCGTTTTCCTGCGTAGCCCGCCAGCCACTCGCTCCAGTCGCTCCACCAACTGCCGGGGTGTTCTGTCGCACCGGCGAGCCAGTCGCTCGCATCGACACCGATATCGTCGTTGCGCCAGTAGCTGCGTTTCTTCTTCACCGGCGGGTTGACCACGCCGGCAATGTGTCCGGACGCGCCGAGCACGAAGCGGCGCTCACCGCCCAACAACGGCAGCGAACGGAATGCGGACGTCCACGGCACGATGTGATCTTCGCGCGAACCGAACACGTAGGCCGGGGCATCGATTGCCCCCAGGTCCACAGGCACGCCGCACGTCTGCACCACACCGGGCTGCTTCAATTCGTTCTGCAAATAAAGGTGGCGCAGATACCAGCAGAACATCGGCCCCGGCAGGTTCGTGCCGTCGCCATTCCAGTACAGCAGGTCGAACGGCTGGGGCGCATTGCCCTTCAGATAGCTGTCGACCACGTAATTCCAGACCAGATCGTTCGGACGCAGGAACGAGAACGTATTCGCCAACTCCACGCCGCGCATCAGGCCCGGCGGCTGGCCGAGTCCCCCCCCGATCGTCTGCTCGCGGAACTGCACATGCGGCTCGTCGACAAAGACGTCGAGCACGCCGGTATCGGAAAAATCGAGCAACGTCGTGAGCAAGGTCACACTCGAGACCGGTGACTTGCGCCCCTTTTGCCCCTTCGCAGCCAACACGGCGAGCGCGGCAGCGAGCAACGTTCCGCCGACACAGAATCCGAGCGCGTTGATCTGCGGCTGCCCGCTGATCTCACGAACCACATCGATCGCTGTGATCGGTCCTTCGCCCACGTAGTCGTCCCACGTTTTGTGCGCGAGCGACACATCAGGGTTGCGCCAAGACACGACGAACACCGTGTGCCCCTGCTCCACCGCATAACGGATCAGCGAGTTCTCGGGTTGCAGATCGAGGATGTAGTACTTGTTGATGCAGGGCGGCACGATGAGCAGCGGGCGCTGGTGCACCGTCGGCGTGAGCGGCTTGTACTGAATGAGCTGGATCAGGTCGTTCTCGAAGACCACAGCGCCTTCGGTCGTGGCCACGTTGCGGCCAACTTCGAATGCCGCCTCATCGGTCTGCGACACCTTGCCCTTGCCCATGTCGACGAGCAGGTGCTGAATACCGGCGAGCAAACTGTCGCCATGCGTTTGCACGAGACGCTGCTGCGCGTCCGGATTGGTCGCAATGAAGTTGGCCGGCGAACTGGCCGCCACCCATTGTTCGACCGCAAAGCGAATTCGCTCGCGCGTCTTGGCATCGGCATCGACCAGATCG
Source organism: Pandoraea apista (assembly GCF_001465595.2). Lineage (NCBI taxonomy): Bacteria > Pseudomonadati > Pseudomonadota > Betaproteobacteria > Burkholderiales > Burkholderiaceae > Pandoraea > Pandoraea apista. The sequence goes on from NZ_CP013481.2 coordinate 3,294,122, forward strand.
GCCATGCGCATCAAGAAGCGCCCATTGAGCAGATAGAGCGCTGCGGGCAACGCATAAAACGGGTTACGCCAACCGTCCCCGGCGAAACGCCGGTCGCCCAGCGCGGGGGCCGCGTCCAGACCCGGTTGATTGAAGCTGGCGACAAGTTCGGAAAATTCGCGTGCGTATTCCGTCTGAAGCGCATTCAGACGCGTCGGGTCGACGTTCAAGGGTGTGGGTTGCGGCAAGCTGCCCGCCTTGCCGAAAAGCTCGAAAAGTCCCGCGAACGGATTCGCGGCACTTCCGACGCCATTGGCAGTGGCAGCGGAGAACGGCGAGCCGGCAGCGCCCGGCAAAGCCCCGAACATTTGTTGGGCGGCCTTGAACCACTGCGACATGTCCTGAGCGGAGAGCGAAGCGGAGGGGAACTGCTGGGCAAACGAGGCGGCAAACGAGGCCGGATCGAAGTTGGCACTGGCGCGATTCATGATAGCCTGAGTGTCACGTCCGTTGCGTTCACGGGCCGGCGCCCGAAACGCGGCGGCGTGCTTCGCCTGATGAGCGATGCGCCCCGCCTGTGAAGCATTCTTGCGTGCGCGCGCAGGTGTGTCAATGCTTGCGGCGAACGTACTGAGCGCATTGTCCCTTCGGCCCACCCTTTTTTGAATGCGCGTTTGCCCCGATGTTTATCGTCATTCTCGGCTGGCTCTACGTCATCGCCATGGTCGCTATCACGGCACCGTCCGTCTGGCTGGGGCTCGTTATCTTTCTTGCGGGCGGGCTGGGTCCTGCGTTGCTATGGCTGTACATCGCAGGAAGCCGCATTAGACGTGTTCGCACGATGCGACCCGATGACGCAGCGGCAAGCCCCGCATTACCATCGGATTGCGGCGCCCCATCCCCCTCGCCAACCTCCGCCCCTCATCGCTCCCCCAGTCGCACAGAATGAGTCGCGCTCACGGCAGCATGAGCCGTGTCGCGTGTCAGGCAGCGAGCCAGACCAGCGCCGCCATGCGTCCGGTCGTTCGGTCGCGCCGGTAAGAATAGAAACGCGCCGGATCGCCGACCGTACACCACTGCCCGCCCGACACGCTCGTCACCCCCTCGCGGGCCAGCCGCAACCGAGCGAGCGCGCACAAATCGGCCAGGGACTTTCCAACGTCGGCATCCCCATGAGGAACGAATGCCGCATTCGTCGCGTCTCGTTCTTCCGGCGTTGCCGCAGCGAGAAACGCCTCTCGCACCTCTGGGCCGACCTCGAACGCCTGCGGACCAATGCACGGGCCGAGCCATGCAATGACCTCGGCACTCACGCCGTCGTGCGGCAAACGTGCCCGCAACGCTTGCACGGTCTGCTCGATCACGCCGGCACAAAGGCCCCGCCAGCCGGCATGCGCAGCGCCCACTGCGCGCCCCTGCGCATCGCACAGCAACACAGGCAGGCAGTCCGCAACCATGACGGTGCTCGCCAACGCTACCACGCTCGTAACGCTGGCATCGGCTTGCAGGGGATCGCCGGCCTCCACCGCGTGGAGCGCGGCTTGTGCGTCGACCACGCGCGGACCATGAACCTGCGCCACCCATGCCGACGGCACGCCCGTGCGCGCTGCGAGCAACGCACGGTTGGTACGCACTGCGACGGGATCGTCGTCTGCCTTGTAACCGAGATTGAACGTGGCTTGCGGCCCCTGACTCACGCCACCGGCACGCGTTGTGAACACGGCGCGAACGTTCTCCGGGGCCGGCCAGTCGGGAACGATCCAGTCTGCGGGTATCGGGTCTTGCTCAGGCAGGGAAGAAGTCATCTAGCGAGTCGGGGAGCGTAGAGAAATCGAATTCGAGTCCAATGGCGGCCATGAGGTCATGCATGTCACCGGGCAGCGGAGCCTGCCAGTGCATGGCGCGGCCGTCTTCGGGATGGATTAGCCCCAGCCGCCACGCGTGGAGCGCCTGGCGTGCGAAATCGCCCGGCAGCGCCGGACGTTTGTGACGAGGCTTATAGAGCGGATCACCCAGCAACGAGTGACCGAGATGCGACAGATGAACGCGAATCTGGTGGGTACGCCCGGTATCTAGCGAGCAAAGCGCCAAAGACACCGGGGAACCGTCCCATTCTGCACTGGCGACGGTCACCACCCGTGTACGTGCTGGCTTGCCCCCCTGCCCGGGCACGACCGCCATGCGAGTGCGCTCGCGCGGATCACGGCCGATGGGGGCATCCACAACGGTGCGCTGCGGCGGGCGCCCCCACACGAGCGCGGCATAGTGCCGCTTGACGGTACGCGCCTGCAACTGGCGCACCAGATCGGTCTGCGCGATCAGCGTCCGCGCCACGACCATCAGGCCCGATGTCTCCTTGTCCAGCCGATGAACGATGCCCGCGCGAGGCAAATCGGCGGCCGCTTGTCCATAGCGATGCAGCAGGCCGTTGAGCAATGTCCCCGACCAATTCCCCGCGGCCGGGTGCACGACCAGACCCGCCGGTTTATTGAAGACGGCGAGCGTAGCGTCTTCATAAATGGCGTCGAGCGGCACCGGCTCGGGCGCGAACGCCAGTTGCTCGGGCAGCGCGGCCGGGGTGATCAGGACAGCCTCCCCCCCTGCCACCTTCTGACGGACTTTGGCCGTTTCGCCATCGAGCGTGACGCGGCCGTCTTCGACCCAGGCTTGCAATCGGCTGCGGGAATATTCGGGAAAGCATTGCGCAAGCGCCTTATCGAGGCGCTCTCCGGCGAGTGCATCGGGAAGCGTGGCACTGAGCGGTGCGTTAACACCCCCAGCCCCGTCCGACAAGGCGGAGCCGCTTAAAGAAGTCCCCGAAAGCGGGGCATGTGAGGTATTCGGGAAAGCCTCCGGAAGCGATTCGAGGTCGTCATCAGACGAATCCTCCGCATTTTCCGTGGCAAATGAGGCGGTTACGCTATAATCCGGCAGAATTGAACGGGTCATCGAGAAGTGAAGCTAACGAGCATGCAAGCCCTGAAACTTGTCAAACATCTGACGCTGGCCGCCTTCGTGGTCGGCAGCGTGGCCGCCTGCGGCATTCTGCCGGAGAAAGTCGACGAAACGGCCAGCTGGTCGACGAACAAATTATACTCGGAAGCCAAGGACAGCTTCGACAGCGGCGACTACACCAAGGCCGCCAAGTATTACGAATTGCTCGAAGGGCGCGACCCGTTCGGCCCGCACGCGCAGCAAGCGCAGATCAATACCGCTTACGCCTATTACAAGGACAATGAGCCGGCACAGGCGCTCACCGCCGTCGACCGCTTCATCCGTCTGCATCCGGACAGCCCGTCGATCGATTATGCCTATTACCTCAAGGGCCTGATCAACTTCAACGACGATCTGGGTCTGTTCGGCCGCTTCTCGGGCCAGGATCTGAGCGAACGCGATCCGAAAGCACTGCGCGCCGCGTATGACAGCTTCAAGTATCTGGTCGAGCATTACCCGAGCAGCAAGTACGCGAACGACGCCGCCCTGCGCATGCGCTACGCCGTCAACGCCATGGCCGCTCACGAAGTCCATGCCGCCGAGTATTACTATCGCCGTGGCGCGTACCTCGCCGCCGTGAACCGTGCGCAAAGCGCGTTGCAAGACTACGATCAGGCACCGGCGCTGGAAGACGCACTCGGCATCATGATCAAGTCCTACGACAAACTCGGCATGACCGAACTGCGCGACGACGCTCGCCGTGTCATGGAAAAGACCTACCCGAAGAGCGGCTACCTGACGGTTGGCCGTCGCATCGATGGCGACGGCAGCGACAAGAAGTCCTGGTGGCAGATCTGGCGTTAATCCGCCGCCGCGCTGTTCGATTGCTTCACCAGAAAGCCCTCGCCTCTGCGAGGGTTTTTTGTTTCCGCCGTCATCGCAAGCGCATGAGGGTGTCTTATCTGGAGATGGTTTCGTGATGGCTTCCTCGACCTCCCGCAAAACGTTGCTTGCCCTGCGTCACGTGCATTTCGAAGATCTCGGCACGCTCGCGCCGTCCTTTGCCGCACGAGGCTTTGTCATCGAATACGTGGACGCACCGCTTGCCGATCTGCGTTCGATCGACGCCCTCGCCCCCGACCTGCTTGTCGTGTTGGGCGGCCCGATCGGGGCCTTCGACGACGCGATGTATCCGTTTGTCGCGGATGAATTGGCATTGGTGAAAGCACGTCTGGATGCGCGCGCGCCGATCCTCGGCATTTGCCTCGGCGCGCAACTCATGGCCCGCGCACTCGGTGCGAAGGTGTACCCGTTAGGCGTAAAGGAAATCGGTTATGCCCCACTGACGCTCACCGATGCCGGGCAAACCTCCCCGTTGGCTGCGCTGGGCAACGCCAGCGTCCTTCATTGGCATGGTGATCAATTCGATATTCCGGCGGGTGCCGGGCATCTGGCGCGCACTGCAACGGGAGAGAATCAGGCGTTCGCATTGGGCACGTATGCCCTGGGCCTGCAATTCCACCTGGAGGCCGATGCGGCACGCATCGAGTCCTGGTTGGTGGGACACGCTTGCGAATTGAGTGCCGCAAAGATCGATCCGGTAGCATTGCGTACCCAGGCGAGCGAACATCACGCTCGCCTGTCCAGCGTCGCCCCGGCAGTCGTTGGCCGCTGGCTCGACGCGATGCCTACCTGATACGGCAAGTGGCGAGGTCAGACATGCCGTCTGGCCGATCGCCCCGAACGTCAGCCCGTCATCCGCCTGCGTCAGCAGCAATCTCGTCAAAGAAGCCACGCACAATGGGCAGTTCCCGGGTGCGCTTGAATGGCGGCAGACTCTGCCAGATTCGTCGCCCGTAGGGCTTGTCGACCAGACGCGGGTCGCAGATCATCAGCACACCACGATCGCCTTCCGAGCGAATCAACCGACCCGCGCCCTGTTTGAGCGTAATGACCGCTTGAGGCAACTGGTGCACGGCAAACGGGCTCAGCCCCTTCTTCGTGAGCGCATCGAGCCGCGCGGCCAATACGGGATCGTCCGGCGGCGCGAACGGCAGTTTGTCGATGATGACGAGCGACAATGCCTCACCACGCACGTCGACCCCTTCCCAGAAACTCTGACTGCCGATGAGCACCGCATTGCCCAGCGCGCGGAAGCGATCGAGCAACTCGGTGCGGCTCGCCTCCCCCTGCACAAGCAGCGGATAGGGCCAGCCACGGCGCTCGAATTCCTCACGCAAACGCTCAGCCGCCCGGTTCACCGCGCGCAGCGTCGTGCACAGCACAAAGGCTCGCCCACCGCTCACTTCCAGCACAGGCAACGCGGCGTCGAGCACAGCGTCGGTGAATCCCGGCGACGACGGCTGCGGCAACCCGCGCGGAACGTACAGCAAACTCTGATTCGGGTAATCGAACGGACTGGCGAGCGTGAGCGACTTGCCTGCATCGAGGCCCAATTGCGCCGCGTAATGCATGAAATTGCCCTTCACCGACAACGTCGCCGACGTGAAGATCCACGCTCTCGGCGCTCCCGCGCGCTGCTTCGAGAAAATCGGCGCGATCGAGAGCGGGGTCTGATGCAACTGCACCGCCTGCGAAAACACTTCGATCCAGCGCACGGTCTCGGGCGGCGTGTAGGCCTTCTCGCCGTCACCCTCGCCCTTCGATGCCTCTTGCGCCGCCTTCGCCTCGGCGGCGAGTCGCGCCTCCGCCTCGCGCGCCTTGGCAGCCTTTTCACGTTTGCCGTCGGTGACACGCGGCGCATCGGGATCGAGCAGCGGCAATGGCTGCTCGCCCGGGGTGGGCGGGGCGGCCCCGGTTTGCCAACGCTCCAGTTGCTGATGCAACTCCAGCGCACGACGCAGGCAAGCGCCGAGCGCCTCAGCCCGTTCGGACTGGTGCTGAAGCGTCTCGATCATGTCCAGTAGCGCGGCGTCCACGCCGTCGAGCGCGCCAAATAACTCATGGTCGTCCGCCAATTGCGCCACGGACATCCGCGTGTTGTCCTGCCCGAACGTCAAACGCACATCGCGCGCCGCTCGCTCGAGATTCGCACCGAGCTTGACCCAATCGGCCGCATCCCGCGCGTGTATCAGCCCTTCCGCAACACAATCGCGTGCCAGTTCGAGCATTTGTCCGGTCGATACGGTTTCGCCGAAAAAGAGCGTAGCGGTTTCGGGCAACTGGTGCGCTTCATCGAAGATCACCGTATTTGCGCTCGGCAGCAACTCGGCCATACCGGTGTCGCGCAGCATCACGTCGGCAAAGAACAAGTGGTGGTTGACCACAACCAGATCCGCCTGCTGCGCCTCCTTGCGTGCCTGCATCACAAAGCAATCCTTGTAACGCGGACACTCCTGGCCAAGGCAGTTATCCCGTGTAGACGTCACTTGCGCCCAGATCGGGGCGTTCTCGGGCACAGACGCCAATTCCGCCTTGTCGCCGCTGTGGGTGACTTGGGCAAACGTCACGATCTCGCGCAATTGCGCCGCCTCGTGGCGCGAAGCGAAGCGCCCCTCCTGCTGGGCTCGCTCCAGATAGTAATGACAGAGGTAGTTCGCACGGCCTTTAAGCATGGCCACCGTCACCGGCACGGCGAGCGCCTTTCGCACCGTGGGAATGTCGCGCGCGAAAATCTGATCCTGCAAATGCTTGGTGCCGGTCGAGATGATCGTCTTGCCGCCCCACAGCATTGCGGGCACCAGATAGGCATAGGTCTTGCCGGTCCCCGTGCCCGCTTCGGCGATCAGCGTGTCGTGCGTATCCATGGCTGCGGCCACGGCGCGCGCCATCTCCGTTTGCGGCTCACGCGAGCGATAGCCATCGATGGCGCGCGCGAGCATCCCGCCGTCGCCGAAGATTTCCTGCAACTCGCGCTCGCGTTTTGCGGCAAGCGGCTTGAGTCCGTGGAAAGTGGGCGCGTCGGGGCTTTGGGAGATATCGGGGGAATCGCTGGATGCGGCGGCGGAATCGGTCAAAACGGCGGAAAACTCAAAGGCGTCGCGAATCTCACCAACAGGATTCGCGACGCCGTCAATGGAAAGAAACTACGCGATCGCTCGGTCGAATACCGTGAACGTCGCGCGGGACGCCCGCTCAGGCGGGCTGGTCCGGCATTTGCTGCACTTGCAGCAGGGTAATCGTGTCCTTGATTTTCAGACGGCGCTTCTTGAGCCGGGTTACCTGAAGTTCGTCGTACGTGGGCTCCGTCAGCAATTTGTCGATCAGGAAGTCCAGATCCCGGTGTTCGATCTGCAACTCGATGATGCGGCGTCCAATGGAGTGAAGATCGTGCTGCATCTTGGCAACTCTCCTGCGACTCTCAAATGATTCCGGTTCCTGCGCATGGGGCAATGGCGACAAACGGCAAAATTCCGGGCCACCCAGCGCATTGCGCGCCACCGGCCCGGCGACCGCTCATTGTCCCTGCAACGCCTTTTGTGCCGGCGAGCCGCCCGAATCCGAATCCTTCCGACGCTCGTCGGACTTCTTCTGGCGCTCGATAGCGTCCTGCTGCTTCTGGTTGTACTTGCGCACGTTTTCTTCACGCTCGGCCGCTTTCTGCGCCGCCGTTGCCTTCGCGTCGTCGAGCTTTTGCTGCTGCCCGGCTTGCTTGGCATTGTACTGTTCCGCGTTAGCCGCACGCTGCGGGGCCTGCCCCGTGCGCTCGGTCACACGCTGTTGATATTCGGCCTGCTTGGCCTCGTAATCGGACACATTTTGCGCGCGTTCCGCCGCACGCTGCGGCGCTTCAGCCGCCGTTTGTGCACGCTTCTCGGCCAGACGTTCGTCGCGATCCTGCGCGCGCGCCTTACGCTCCTGATCTTCGAGCACCAGCCGCTGACTGCGAACGGCCCTCAGTTCTTCGCGCTGCTCGTCGCGCGCTTTATCGATGCAGTAGTTCACGAAGAACTTCGACGCGCACTCGTACTTCGCTTCCTCGAAACGATAGTCGATCCAGGCGCGCTGGCGGTCGAGCACGGCACGACGGCCAGCGAAGTCGTCATCGGCAGGGTGCAGGTCGAGTTGATCGTCGTAGGGAACGGGCTTATCGTCCTCGGCAGCCGCAGCAGCGCTAGCCTTGCTGGCCGGCGACGGCGTGCGATCGGCCGTGGCGTCGAACGGGACATGCGGCACGCGAAGCTGGTCGGTCGTGCGGCCTGCGGCTTCGACGGCCGAGAGCCCCTGCGCAAACGATGCACCGGGCAGTACGGCAGCTGCCGCCATGACGCCAAACGCACCCACCGCGCTCAGCGACATGCGCATGGGATGACGCAAAGACAGGCGCGAAAACAATTTTTCGAAGGAAATCATGAGGTTGAGCAGAGTGATGCCAAATTTTAGCATTGCCTGCCCGGACGCGCCCGCGGTTTATGGCAAAATGCCCCGCTCCTGGCACTTGGGTAACTCGCAACACTCATGACGCAAAACGTAGCCCTTCAGATCGTTCAACGCATCGCCGACGAACTCAGCGTGCAGCCGCGTCAGGTCGCCGCCGCCGTGCAACTGCTGGACGAAGGCGCCACCGTGCCCTTCATCGCTCGCTACCGCAAGGAAGTGACCGATAACCTCGATGACACGCAACTGCGCACGCTCGAAGAGCGCCTGCTTTATCTTCGCGAGCTGGAAGAGCGCCGTGCGGCGATCCTGGCAAGCATCGAAGAGCAAGGCAAGCTGACCGACGAACTGCGCACTGCCATCGTGGCGGCCGACACGAAGCAGACACTCGAAGATCTTTATCTCCCCTATAAGCCGAAGCGCCGCACGCGTGCGCAGATCGCTCGCGAAGCCGGTCTCGACCCGCTCGCGCAGTCGCTGCTCGCCGACCCGACGCTCGACCCGCAAACCGAAGCCGCCAAGTTTGTCGACGCCGAGAAGGGCGTGGCCGACATCAAGGCGGCACTCGATGGCGCTCGCGACATCCTGTCGGAACAATTCGGCGAAACCGCCGAGTTGCTCGGCAAGCTGCGCGATTACCTGTGGAATCAGGGCGTCGTGTCGTCGAAGGTCGTCGAAGGCAAGCAAAACGAAGAAGGCGAGAAATTCCGCGATTACTACGACTACGACGAGCCGATCGCCGCCGTGCCGTCGCATCGTGCGCTTGCCCTCTTCCGTGGCCGCAACCTTGGCATTCTGATGGTCAAGCTGGGCCTGGGCGAAGAACTCGACGCCCAGATTCCGCACCCGTGCGAAGGTGTGATCGCCGGTCACTTCGGCATTCGCCAACAGAACCGCGCGGCCGACAAGTGGCTGGCGGACGTGTGCCGCTGGTGCTGGCGCGTGAAGGTCCAACCGCACCTGGAATCGGAACTGCTCACGCAGATGCGCGAGAGCGCCGAGAACGAGGCCATTCGCGTATTCGCACGCAATCTCAAGGCACTGCTGCTCGCGGCACCTGCCGGCCCGAAGGGTGTGATCGGTCTGGACCCGGGCCTGCGTACCGGCGTGAAGGTGGCTGTGGTCGACCCTACCGGCAAGCTGCTGGGCACCGACACCATTTACCCGCACGAGCCGCGCCGCGATTGGGACGGCGCGCTCTCGCGACTCTCGAAGATCGCCGCCGCGACCGGTGCGGAACTCGTGAGTATCGGCAACGGCACGGCTTCGCGCGAAACCGACAAACTCGCACTCGAGTTGATCAAGCGCCACCCCGAGCTCAAGCTTCAGAAGATCGTGGTGTCAGAAGCGGGCGCGTCGGTGTATTCGGCGTCCGAATTCGCTGCGAAGGAATTCCCCGAACTCGACGTGTCGCTGCGTGGCGCCGTCTCTATCGCTCGCCGCCTGCAAGACCCGCTGGCCGAACTCGTCAAGATCGAGCCGAAGGCTATCGGCGTGGGTCAGTATCAGCATGACGTGAATCAACGCGAACTGGCACGCATGCTCGATGCCGTGGTCGAGGATTGCGTGAACGCCGTGGGCGTCGACGTCAACACGGCGTCAGCCCCGCTGCTCGCCCGCGTTTCGGGGTTGAACAGCACGCTCGCGAAGAACATTGTCGACTTCCGCGACAGCAACGGCCCGTTCCCCAACCGCGAAGCCCTCAAGAAGGTGCCGCGCCTCGGCGACAAGACCTTCGAGCAGGCCGCGGGCTTCCTGCGCGTGAACGGCGGTGATAACCCGCTCGATCGCTCGTCGGTCCACCCCGAGGCGTATCCGGTGGTGGAACGCATTCTGGCGAAGATCAAGAAGACGATCGGCGATGTCATGGGCAACGGCTCGGTCGTGCGAAGCCTCTCGCCAACCGAATTCGTCGACGAACGTTTCGGCTTGCCGACCGTCAAGGACATCCTGACCGAACTCGAGAAGCCGGGACGCGATCCGCGACCGGAGTTCAAGACGGCGACGTTCCAGGAAGGCGTCGAGAAGCTGAGCGATCTGAAGCCGGGCATGCAGCTCGAAGGCGTGGTGACGAACGTGGCGGCCTTCGGCGCGTTCATCGACATCGGCGTGCATCAGGACGGCCTGGTGCATGTCTCGGCCATGTCGACCAAGTTCATCAAGGACCCGCACGAAGTCGTGAAAGCCGGCGACATCGTGAAGGTCAAGGTGCTCGAAGTCGATCCGCGCCGGCAGCGCATCTCCCTCACCATGCGATTGAACGACGACTTGCCGGTGGCCGGTGCGTCCGACCGTCCGGGCAGCGGCGCAGGCAGCGGCTCGCGCAGCGGTAACGGCGGCGGCCATCGCGGCGGCGGCGGTAACGGCGGTCGCCAGCGTGAACCGGAAACGGTAAGCGCCATGGCCGCAGCGTTCGCCAAGCTCAAGCGATAAGCGACACATCGCCAGCGCGGCGCGGTAGTTTCGCGCCGCGACGAAAAGCCCGCCGTCTTCGGATCGCGGGCTTTTTTGTACGGGAGACAAAAAAGCCGGTGGAGATTTCGCTCCACCGGCTTTGTCTTACCTCTCGCGCTGCGCCGCATCGGGATGCCGCGGCGCCAGCACTATCAGATCTCGATCTTCGTCCCCAGCTCAACCACGCGGTTCGCGGGAATACTGAAGAAGTCGGTCGGTTTGGCCGCATTCTGATGCATCCAGGCGAACAGGCGTTCGCGCCAGATCGACATACCCGGCAGCTTGGTCGGCACCACGGTCTCGCGCGCGAGGAAGAACGACGTATCCATCAGCTCGAAGTGCATGTCCGTCTTCTCTTCGAGCAGATGAAGCACTTCCTTCACGTCGGGCGTTTCGTTGAAACCGAAGGTGGCAACCACGCTGTACAGGCCACCCGTGTGATCCTTGACCTCGATACGATTGGCGTCTTCGACATACGGCACGTCGACCGTGCGGAAGGTCAGGAAGATAGTGCGCTCATGCAGAATGCGGTTGTGCTTGAGGTTGTGCAGCAGGCTCACCGGCACCAATGTGTTGCCCCCCGTCAGATAAATCGCAGTGCCGGCCACGCGATGCGGTGGATGGGCAAGCAGGCCCTGCAGGAACGGCCCGAGCGGAATACCGTCGGCGGCCGTACGCTCCCGCAGCAACTGACGCCCCTTGTGCCAGGTCATCAGCATGAAGAACAGGAACGCACCCAGCGCCAGCGGCAACCATCCGCCCTCTTCGACCTTGATCAGGTTCGCGCCAAAGAACGCGAAGTCGACCACGAGGAAGCCGGCAATGATCAGCGCCACCAGGAACTTGTTCCAGTTCCAGACCTTGACCATGACCACGCAGGCGAGAATCGTCGTGATGACCATCGTGGTCGTCACCGCGATACCGTACGCCGCCGCCAGATTGCTCGACGACTTGAACGCCAGCACGATCCAGATGATGACCAGCAGCAGCGCCCAGTTGATCACCGGCATGTAGATTTGTCCGATCTCGCGATCCGACGTATGCAGGATCTTCATGCGCGGCACGTAGCCCAGTTGAATGGCCTGGCTAGTCAGCGAGAATGCCCCCGAGATCACGGCCTGCGAGGCAATCACGGTGGCTGCCGTTGCCACGATCACGAGCGGCAACAGCGCCCAGTCCGGCGCCAACAGGAAGAACGGGTTCTCGATGGCCTTCGGATTCGTGAGCAGCAGTGCGCCCTGACCGAAGTAATTCAACGTCAGCGCCGGGAACACCAATGCCGTCCATGCGAATCGGATCGGACGAATCCCGAAGTGCCCCATGTCGGCATACAGCGCCTCGGCACCGGTCAGCACCAGGAACACCGAGCCCAGCACGATATAGGCTTGCAGGGCGTGCGTGCGAATGAAATGGATGCCGTAGTACGGGTTGATCGCCTTGATGATCTCAGGCGCCGCGACGATGTTGTACACACCGAGCACACCGAGAATCACGAACCACGTCACCATCACCGGCCCAAACAGGCGACCGACCTTGGCCGTACCCGACTTCTGCATCGAGAACAGGATGATGAGAATGACGATCGTGATCGGCAAGACGAAGCGCGTGAGCGAAGGCGCCGCAATCTCCAGGCCCTCGACCGCCGACATCACGGAGATGGCCGGCGTGATCACCGCATCGCCGTAGAACATGCAGGCGCCGAACATACCGAGCATCATCAGCACCGATGCCCACCTGCTGCCCGCCCGCACACTGCGCAGGCTCAGCGCCATCAGCGCGAGCACACCGCCTTCGCCACGGTTGTCCGCACGCATCACGAACAGCACGTATTTGAGAGAGACCACGATCACCAGCGCCCAGAACAGCAACGAGATGATGCCGAACACGGCCTGCGGGTTAAACGGAATGCCGTGCTGTGGATCGAAACATTCCTTGAGCGCATAGAGCGGGCTGGTGCCGATATCGCCGAAGACCACGCCGATGGCCGCCACCATGAGCGCGGGCATGGCCTGAGGGCGCTGCCCGTGTCGTATGTTTTGCGTCATAAGGTTTGGGTAATCGCTTTATTGCGCTGCACAAAATGGGCGCTATTCTAACTGGGCGCCGGTTCCCTCGCCAGTCCGGACAGGTGCTAGGTGCCAGACGTTCTACATGACATGCCCTGCTAGGATAATTCGAGCCGCGCCCCGTGACCAGCACGGCAACACAAGGGTTTAGCCTCCCTATGAGGGTGCGCCGTCGCGCACGCGGCACCGCATTTCGAGTTGCAAATGCGAGACATATGCCAGGCATGGGTCATTCGTATATCGACAGCCTTGCCAATTGCGTGTAGGTCCCCGTACACCAACCCGCTGCGCCCCGTCGGACGGGCATCTGCGGCCGTAACAGGACGCATCCGCCCATGAAAAAAGCCGCCCGAAGGCGGCTTTCTCACATCCTGAGACGTCGAGCCTCGACCAACGACCGCCGACGCACCAGGTGTTTAATGACGACGCGTCGTCTTGCGGTTGCCGGTGCCCTTGACCGAGCGCACGAGATCCGAATCGGCGCTGTTCTGCTCGGCCTCCAGCGAACGGATCTGACCTTGCAGGTCCGTCAGGCGAATACGCGCAGCGCTGCGCTCCGTTTCCAGTGCCGCGGCCTGCTCGCGCACAGCCTGCTGATTCTGGGCCAGCGCTTGCTCCTGCTGACGCTGAATCGCGAGATCGTTCTGCACGGCGTTCAGGCGCGCCTCGCTTTCAGCAAGTTGGCGTTCCATCATCGCCTTTTGGGCTTCGAGCTTGATGCGACGGATTTCAACGTCGGCGAGCACTTGCGTCTGACGGACGAAATCGCCGTATAGCGCTTCGGCCTTCTTCTCGTTGCCCACCTTCACCACGCGCCAGAACTGGCCTTCATGGAACAGGGCAACGTAGTAACCCATCGTCTGCGGATAGAACAACAGGCTTGCGCCGTAGCGACCGTTGTACGTAGTGCGAAGTTCGGTAACGTCCTTGTTCTGGATACGATCGCGCAGTTCCTGAATCGCCCCCGAGGCAGCCGCCGGAGCGGTAGCCGATTGCGCAGGCACTGCCGGAGCCGCGAGTTGAGCGGGCGTCGCGCCGGTCACATCCCTGACCGCGTCGGCAGCCCCCGCCGACGTTCCCCAGGCTGCCAGGCATGCCACCCCCACGCCCAACCATAACCGCCCCCGGCAATCACTGATTTTCATCTGATCTGTTTTCCTGTTATCGACCGGATCGTTTCACGACCCTTATTCGTCGCATTCAATCGCCACCCCGGACTCCGTCCCGAGGATCTGAGACCTGCGTATTTGTGGAATGATAACCGCATGCCCGCAACAGCCGACAATTCTATCCATTGCGACGCGCTCTTCCAAGCAGGGAATGCGTTATTGTGCCCGACCGATTTCATCTGTTGATACCGCGCAACTACGGGGTCTGCGCGAGTTCCTCTGAGCGGAACGTTCTTGTCAGACAAATCCCGTCATGCGAACGAAAATTCAGCCGTTGCCTACACGAAAAACCGTTGGGCACTCACGCTTCGTACTCGTTCGCCAGTTCCGAGTCGTTGCCGAGGATCTGATACTTGCGCATTTTTTCCCAGAGCACCTTGCGGCTGATGCCCAGTGCGTTGGCCGTATCCTGACGCCGCCAGCCATTGGCATCGAGTGCCGTGACGATACGTGCGCGCTCGGCTGCGTCCCAGCGCGCACGGTCGGTGAGCGGGCCACCGCGCGACGGATCGTCACCACGCACGACCGAGCCAATGGATAGCGCGTCGAAGATCGGGCGAATGCGCCGTTCGTCCCACCCGCCCAATTGCCGGTAGATGATACCGACGCGCTCGGCGATGTTACGCATCTCGCGCACATTACCGGGAAACACCCCGCCCTCCACCAGTTCGCGCAGCCACGGCGGCACCTGCTCGCCCACTTCGCTATTGCCCACGACCTTGCCGAGGTAGGTCGTGAAAACGGCCAGCTTATCGACCGGCCCGCGCTCTTCGAGGCTGGGGATATGCAGCTCGATGACGGCAAGCCGGTAGAACAGGTCGGCGCGAAACAACTCATCGCGCACCATCGTCTTGAGGTTCTTGTTGGTGGCCGCCACGAGCCGGAAGTCGAGCTTCACCGGCTGCGCCGAACCCAGCCGCGTTACCGCACTATCTTCCAGCACTCGCAGCAGCTTGACCTGTTGATACAACGGCAGATCGCCGATTTCGTCGAGAAAGAGCGTGCCGTCGTTGGCTTGTTCGAAATAGCCCTTGTGCGAATAAAGCGCCCCCGTGAACGCGCCTTTGGCGTGACCGAAGAAATGCGACTCGAACAGCCCGTCCGGAATCGCACCGCAGTTCACGGCAACGAAAGGTCCTTGTCCATAGTGACTATGCTTGTCGTGCAGCAGGCGGGCGATGCGCTCCTTGCCTACGCCGGTCTCGCCGTGAATAAGCACGTTCGAATCGCAATCGGCAAAGGCGTCCACCTCGGCGAGCAGCCCGAGCATGGCACTCGACTGGGCAACGAGCGGATCGGCCGGCGCCGGCGCACGGTCGGCTTCGGCAATAGCGCCCGAGAGCTTGAAGATAAGCGTGCGCAGTTCCGCGCCCGAGAAGTCGAGCGTGAGGATGTTGCTGTACTCGGGCGGATAGACACGCGGATCGTTCTCTCGCGGCGTGGTCGCCACCCAGATGACGGGCATGCCGTGGCCCAGTTGCCACTCCTGCGCGTTGGTCGACGCACCTTCGATCACCGACACGCTGACCACTGCGATGGACGGGCGCGCCTTGGTGCGCTCGCGCGACAGATCCATGCCGTCGGCGCGAATGACCTCCATATCGAAGCTCGCGAGGCAATGCGCTACCCGGTCGGCAATATCCGACTTGCCTTCCCACACGTACACATCGAGATCTTCACGTATTGGCTTGCTTTTCATGCTGGTCCGCTGGTCGACGTTCGCCCTCGGCGTTCGTCATGGTGAAGTTCAGTGTTTCGATCTTGCTACGTTTGCGCTCCGGAGGCGGCCCCGTCGAGCGGGGCCTTGCTACTGCACGAGTTGTACCAGACCGTTCTGGCAGTCGATGCTGTCCACGGTCACCGTTGTCATGCCGAGTGTGACGCCCAACGACGAGAGCAGCGTGTTGAGCAAATTGCTCAGCGGCGAGAGCAACGGATTGAGCAAGGTGTAGAGAATACTGCCGAGTACCGGAGAAATATCGGCGGTCCCGATGGACCCCGACACAGCGTTGACACGGCACTGATTCGCCCCGCTGCCCGCCAGATTGCACACCAGATCGGAGAGCCCGCCCAGCAGGCCGTTCACGATCCCGCCAAGGGTATTGACCAGCCCTGTGACGAGTCCGCCTACGCCGCCGAGGACTTGTGGCAGGTTCAACGTGAGCACGCCACCGAGCGTGGTATTCAGCGCATTCGTCGTTGCCTTCAGTCCGGAGGCGGCACTACTGAGAAACGAGTTGACCGTCGAGATGGTGAGACCCTCCGCCGACGACGGCACGTTGTTCACCAGACCAGTGCCGATCGTGCCCGATGTCGACGAGCCCGACGCACTCACATCCAGCGACAGGCCCGCGATCAGCGCGGTAACGATCTGGGTCAGGTTCACACTGGAACCGACCGGGCCGATTGCCTGTGGGAACGGACCGTTAAACGTCAAAGGCGCGGGTGAATTGGTTACGAGCGACAGGTTGACGTTGCCACCGACGTTGATCAGCCCCAGCAGCGTCGCGATGTTCGTGCGTTGCGTCATGAGGGTGGTGCAACTTGCCGGGTTCGTCGTAACATCCACTCCGCTGGACGTACCGCCTACACACACGTTCACCAGCCCCGACGTGACCTGCAGGGTCGTCGAGGGCGTCGCGCCGCATTGCAGCGCCGTGACCTTGGCTGTCGACTGGGCAACCTCGAGCACGAGCGGCAAATTCAGTTGCGTACCGAGGCCATTGAGTAGCCCGCCAAGCGTGCCTGCCGACGAGTTGACCGTCAGGAACAGTCGAACCTGTGCCGTGGTCGCAGTCGCCCCGACACCCCCCACCCCCAATTGTGGCGGCGAGATAACGCGGGCCACGACCGACACCGTGCCTCCCAGAATCGAGAGCGACGGGATCGCCACAGCATTGTTGCTATTGGCCCCGACGACGGCGGCCGAAATCAGATCGGCAATGCCGATATTGGCATTGAGTGCATTCGCCGCCGTGACACCGGCCGCGTCGATATTGGCGATAATGCCCGGCGTCGTCGCCGTCCCGAACAAGTTGATCGGCAAGTTCAACACCGGACTGCTAGCGAACACGTTGATAAATTTATTCAGTGCTGTCACAGATGCCGAAAGCGCACCGTTCTGCGTGATGAGCGCCGTATTCGTCGCACTTAGTAACGCCCCCACCGTCAGGTTCTTCACGGCGGCAACCCCCGAGAGCGACGCCACCGTGACATCTCCGGTCACCCCCACCCCAAGGGCCTGCAACAGTCCCATGGGCGTGATGTTCACACCGACGAGTTGTTGAGCCGCCGCCACGTACAACTGCGGGGAGATCCCCACCGCAGTCAGCAGCGGCGCCAGTATGGAATTATTGGCGTTTAGCGCAAGCACCCCCGAATCGACAGTGAACGTCACCACGGCGGGCGCCTTACGGGCGATGGCGGTGGCCGAAATCGTGCGCGTGCCGACGAGTTGGAAGAATGAAGGAACCGACAGCGTCAACGTGACCGACACCGCGTTACCGCTTGCCGCACTCGCCGCATTGCCCGGCGTGAAGGGAACGAACGTGCCGGGGCCTGTGGCGCTCGCTGCGGGCGATGTCCACACGCCGCACGACGAGGACACCGTCAGCGTCGGCGCGTTGATGTTCGCCGTAGCGTTCGCCGAGGCAACTGCGGCAAACGAGGTAGCGTTGGCGCACCCGGGAAGCGTCTGCGCGCCTGCGAGCGCTGCCATATCGGCGGCGCGCTGCAAGTTACGGCGCTGCATGAACGCATTGCCGGCATCGAGGGCGAACGCGAGAATCAGCACCACGATCAGAAAGATGAAGGACAGCACCGGCACAGACCCTCGCTGCCGCCCGCCGGGAGGCATGACAGCCGTGACTGGCGTTACACGAGCCGTTTGGCGCACACGCGCACGCGATGTCATGACACATCACTGGCTCGCGCCAGCTCCCGTAGCCGGAGGTGCAGCGCCACCGCCGCCTCCGCCGCCGCTTGCGCTATCGCTCTGGATCATCGTCGGATAAAACTGCGGAATCGGGTAAGCAAAACTATCCAGGTAGCGCTTGTACGCGCGCGAGGCGGTTGCCCCCAGCATTGGCAAGCCGGGCCCGGCGGCCAGATTGCTCGCTTGCAGTGCGAGCAAACCTTCAGTCTCGTCCCCAAGCATGCCGTCGCGGGCGTGCTCACCCACACGCAACGGCGTATCTCGACGAACCACGTCCCTCGGTACGCGTCTCTCTTGCGTCGCAGGTGCCGCCGCCGGGGCGGTTTGCGCCACTTGTGCCTGCCCCGCGTCGCCGGCGGCGGGCATCTGCTGAACCACAGGTGCTGTCTGCGCCGGCGCAGGAGCCGGGGCAGTCACGTAACGGGTGTCGGCACTCCCCATCGATCCGGTGATCGGCACGTTGCTCTGCGCCACGGCCACGCCGCTCCAGATTGCCAGTACAGCCACACTAAGCTGTGCCGCCCGAAGCGGCCGGGAGCCCGTTTTTCCTTGTAATTTCTGGACTGCCATCATCGTGTCTCCCTGGTATTACGCGACTCGCATGAGGTGTCTGGCGTCGTGCATGAATGGAGAAAGCCCTGTGTCATTGCGAATGGCCGAAACGATCGAGCATCGACGTTGGCATGTCGCTGCGGCTCACATCGCCTGCGCGCGCCAGCTTGGCGTCTGACGTTGCGGCCTTGACCTGCGTTTGCGCGGGCCCCGCGACCGATTCGCTCCCCGAGGTCAGACGCACGACCACCGGGCCGTCGCCGGTGCCGGCTGCGTTGGCATTCGCACCCGCACTTCCTGCCCCGCGCTGCGCTGCCGTCGCCACGCGCGGGGCCGGCGGCGCGATGGTGGCCGCCGCCTGTGCAGCCGCGCGTGCAGCCTCGGCTCGGCGCGCCTTCACCCGCGCACCGATATCCGCCGCGAGCTTGTCGATAGCGTCGCGCGTGGCTTGCGGCATCTTCGCGTGCGTCATCATGTCCTCCGCGCGCGATCGCTCACCGGCCACCACGAGATACACCGCCAGATTGCTGAGCACTTTACGGCTGTCGGGCCGCAACTCGGCCGCCTGAGCGAGCGGCACGCGCGCCGCACCGGTGTCCCCGTTGTTCAGCAACGCGAAGCCGAGATCGCTCAGATAAAACGCCTCGGTCGGTGCGCGAGACACCGCTTCGCGCAACGCCTGCGCCGCCGCCGCATAATCCTTGCGTTGCGCCGCGACCAGCCCCAGGCCGTGCCATGCCGCAGCGGATTCGTCCCCAACCAACAGTAAGCGGTAGGCTTGTTCGGCAGCATCGGGTTGACCAGTCTCGCGCAGGGCATCAGCGCGCAGAATATCGATATCCGGCGCCGTACCGTATTGAAGACGAAACTGTTCGATGTGTGCGAGCGACGCAAAATACGACCCTTGCTCCTGCATCTGACGGATCATCGACAAATACAATTCGCGCGAATCCGGCTTGGCTGCCCGGGCCTTCTCTTCGTCGTTCTGCTGGGCTTGCATCAGCGCGGCGGCCGACGGTGCGCCATAACCGCCAATGCGCGGACCACCGCATCCGGCGAGCGTTGCCGCGCACAGCATGGCGATCAATGCTCCCGCTATCGCGCGTGCGGATTGGCGTTCGTGTTGGGCAACGGCCACCGTCATGGTGTCCGGTTGGGCGTGCGTCGAGATAGGCAAGGTCACTGCATGGCCTCCATCGATTTGGTCAGCGAGAGAATCGCCGGGCCCGCGACGACCAGCATCAGCGCGGGCAGGAGGGTCAGCATCATCGCCAGCGTCATCTTCACGGTGAGCTTGCCGATGCGCTCTTTCATCGTCTGCCGACGTTGTTCGCGCAGACGGTCACTGAACTGCTGCAACGGCTCCTGCACGGCGCCGCCGTGTTGCTCGACCTGCACGATAAGGCGCACCAGCGCTCGCAGATCGTCGTTGTCGTAGACCTCGCGCAGCCGGGCCATGGACGCTTCTCGCCCACGTCCGGAGGCATGTTGGCGATTGGCGTTCTCGAACTCCCTGGACAGAATCGGTAACACCTCTCGGAAGTCAGTCACCATCACGTACAGGCTTTGATCCATCGACAGCCCCACCCCCTGCAACAAGCGCAACAAGTCGATGAGCAACGGCAACTCTTCAACCAGATCGCGACGGCGTTGACCCGCCTTGCGCTGGACGAAGAACTTCGGCGCGAGCACCCCGGCCCCGGCGGCACCGATCAGACGCAGGATCGTGCTCAACCCGCCACCGCCCGGAAACCACAGCCAGACGAGCACCGGGAGTACGACGGCCAGCGCCACCCGCGCAAACAGGAAGAGCGACTTGGCTCGCACACTGTCGTAGCCGCACTGCGCGAGCAATAGCCGATCTTCGGCGGCGATCAGATGCTGCCCGAGGCGTGTCTCCGACCACTGCTTGCCAAGGGCCGACGCGCGATCGATCAGTACGCGCCACCCCCGCCCCCCGCCTTTCGCCTCAAGCCCGTCGTCATCGCCGTTCGCACGCAGCCCGCCCGGCGCAGTCGCGGCGCGCAGCGCCGCCAGCGCCTGTTGCTGGCGGCTCGCCAGCACCTGATCGATCATGCGTTCGCTACGGCCCTGACGCACCGCGCGCAACAATATGGCCGACGCGCCCAGCAGCAATCCCGCCGCGACCATCAACAGGCCCAGCATCATCCACAAATGCGAATCGGACGACAGCGACGACAGATTCATCTCGTTAAGTCCCTCGCGCTCACAGCGACTTGGCCAGACGGTACAACACGAAGCCACCAAAGACTTCCAGCCCCAGACCTATGCCCAACAGCTTCATACCGGCAGGTTCCTGGAACATCGGTTCGAAGAATTTCGGATTCAGCAACATCAGCACCGCGCTGACAATGATCGGCAGCGCCGCCAGCACCCATGCCGACAGCCGGGTCTCGGACGACAGCGCGTAAAGCTCGGCTTGCGCTTGCTCGCGATCGCGCATGAAGCCCGCCATGCGCGACAGGATCTGGTCGGCGCGTCCGCCGAAGCGAGTCGACAGATCGACCACCGACGCGAACAGATAAATCTCCTCGACGTGATACACCCGCGCGATCTGCTTGAGCGCCACGTCCAGATCCACCCCTGCCTGCACCTGCCGCACGGCCCGCTCGAGCAGCTCGCGCAGCGGCATGTCGGCGTTCGCGGCGGCCGTCTGGAAAGCCGCCGGCAAACTGTTCCCGACCGTCAGCATGCGCACCATGCCGTCGAGAAACACCGGCAACTGACGCACGATGTCGCGGTGCCGGCGCGCCGCCTTGAACCAGTAGCGCAGTACGTTCCCGATGACATACAGCGTCAGAATGACGATGGCCGAAAGTGGCCCGTGCCAGACCCAGAATACGAGCGCCAGCGCCAGCCCCGGCGCAATGAGCAACGTATAGAACATCGGATCGGGCTTGACGCCCGCGCGCTCGAAGAAGAACTCCCACGGCAACGATTTGCGGCGCGGCGTACGTGAAACGGCCCCTTCGCCGGTGGCAAATCGTGGTGTGGTGTTCGCTAGCTGCCGCTCGAGAAACGCGCTCGTTGCCTGATCTCGTACGCGCTTTTGCGTGCGGCGCCATAGCTCCAACCCTGCCGCGATCAGCAGCAGGGCGATGCAAATGACCCACAACACGATAGGGTTCATCGCCGGCGTCCGAAAAAGCCGCCGCCGCCAGAATCCGGCGGCGTAGTGTTCTGCGATTGCGCCGATTGCGCCGATTGCGAGGCGGCCGCCGCATTGCGCGTTTGCTCCTTGTAACGCTGCAATTTCGGCGAGTGCGGCTGGATGCCAAGCGAGATCCAGCGGTCTTTCTCTTCGCCGTCCGGGCCAACAACCGATTCGTGACGGAACAGCTCTTGCGTGGAGATGACCGTATCCGACACGCCAGTGACTTCGGTAATGGAAAGAATGCGCCGGCGACCGCTCGACAAACGACCAATCTGCACGATGAAATCGAGCGCGCTGGTGATCTGCCGCCGCAGACTGCTTTCGCTGCCCTGGAACCCGGCAAAGCCCGCCAGCATCTCCAGACGGTAGAGACATTCGCGCGGCGAATTGGCGTGAATCGTCGCCATGGAGCCTTCATGTCCCGTGTTCATCGCCTGCATCATTTCCAGCACTTCGGAACCGCGCACTTCGCCCACGATGATCCGGTCGGGACGCATGCGCAAGCTGTTGCGAATCAGATCCCGGATCGTCACTTCGCCCGAACCGTCGAAGCCACCCTGCCGCGATTCGAGCCTCACCACATGCGGGTGATTGAGCGAGAGTTCGGCCGTGTCTTCGACCGTTACCACGCGCTCGGTCGCCGGAATGAAGCTGGCGAGCGCGTTGAGCAGCGATGTCTTGCCCGAACTGGTTCCGCCGGAGACGAGAATGTTGCAGCGCGAGCGCACCGCCGCTTCGAGCAGACCGTAAATCTCTTCGTTGAAGCTGCCGAGTGCGAGCAGGTCGGACGGCTTGAGCGGGTCTTTGCGGAACTTGCGAATCGAGACGACCGGTCCGTCCACGGCCAACGGCTCGATGACCACGTTGAGACGCCCGCCGTCGGGCAGACGCGCATCGACCATCGGATTCGACTCGTCCAGACGCCGCCCGATCGGCGCGAGAATGCGACGCACAATACGCAGCAGATGCTGGTTGTCCGAGAAGCGCAGCGCTTCGCGGGCCAACACGCCATTGCGCGAAACGTAGACGTCGTTGTAGCCGTTGATCAGAATGTCTTCCACCGCCGGGTCGGCAAGCAGGTCTTCGATGGGACCGAAACCGGCGAGTTCTTTCGTGAGCGCATCCGAGATCTGGCGCAATTCGGATTCGTTGATCGGAATGCGGCGCAGCCGCACGAAGCCGTCCATCTCCAGATCGACGAACTGCTGAATCGCGCTGCGGCTCCAACGCCCGAACTCGGCGCCGAGTTCCTCAATCCGCGCGAGCAGATGCTCGTGCGCGGCGGTCTTGATGTCCTGGAACTGCTGCGAATTCGCAAACGCGCGCTTGTCGTCGGCAAATTCAATGGATTCGGTCATATCAGTGCTTTCCGATGAATCTACCCAGCCAGCCCGATGACTGACGTTGTGCGGCTCCGGTGCGTTGTGCCGAGAGCAGCCGTTCGACAAGCGGTTGCAAAGCGCGCACGTACGGATCGCTGCGCGCGGTATCGAGAATCAATTTGCCCTGATTGGTCGCAGAGAGCATTGCCAGCGGGCGATCGGGCAACGTGGCGAGCAGCGGCACATCGAATCGTTTGGCGATCTGGTCGGCGGCCATGCCGTAACGCGGATCGTAGCGATTCAGTACGAGATGCAGATGATCGCGCTCGACGCTCTTCTCTTCGAGATCGCGCAGCAGCGAGGCGAGCGAGACAATCGCGCCGACGCTCTGATCGACCACGAGCCAGACCTCGTCGGCCGCCCGCACGAGACTCGCCACGAACGCCGGATTCGAGAAACCGCCCAGATCGGCCACGATCAGATCGAAGAAAGCGCGCAGACGGTCGGTCAGCGCCAGCGCGTCGGCAGCCGCCACGCTGCGCATGTCGCCGAGATCGAGCGGCAGCGGCAGCACCGCCAGACCGCTGGGCGCGTGCGAGACGGCGGTGTGCACAAGCGTTTCGTCGAACCGGCGCAGGTTCTGCACTGCCTCGGCGAAGCTGAACTGGCTCTGTGTATTGAGATACAACATGCCGTCGCCGGAGGGCAGGCCGAGATCGAGCAGCGCCACATGACCGAGTAGCGATGTATCGAACTTATCGTCCTTGCTGTTCGGTGCCTTCGGCGCCCTGGCCGCCTTTTCCGGATGACCCGCCACCGACATTTCCTGCCCGAGTTGCGAGAGATGTGCCGCGAGCGTGCTGCATCCGACACCGATTCGCGCACCGAGCAGCACCACAAACCGCCCGTGCCGCTGCGGCGAAGCCACATTGACGGTGGGGGTCTGTTCGACCACCCGGCGAATCACATCGAGCGCCTCTTCATGCGTCGAATGCATGTCGATGAAGTCGTGCACGCCGGCGCGAATGGCGGCTTTCATACCGTCGGCGCGCACCATCGAACCGACGGCCACCAGCGGCAGTTTGGGCGCCACACGCTTGAGCATATGCGCGAGTTCGGTCGCCGCCGCAATGCCGCCGTCAGGGCTATCGTCGGTGTGCCCCGTTGGCTCCCCGGAGAAGTCGAGCAGCACCACCTGCGGGTCGAGATCGCCAATGCGTTGCTGCAATTGCGCTGGACGGCCGGCTTCCTGGAGCACGACCCCCTCTTCGCGAAGCGCCGCCGAGAGCCACTGACCGTGGCCGGCATGCGCACTGCAAAAGAGGAATCGATGCAACTCTGTCATGGTGTCCAGTATTCGCGTCGGTGCGTTCATTTGTGCACTCCTTACTGCCCTGTCCCCGGCTCTCGCTGTGGCTCGCTCGATGCCGCCATCCTGCCGGCATCGGCGCTACTTCGAGAATCCCGGCAATTCGCTGTCGCTTGCCACACCCATCAGGTACGCCCCCCAGACCGGGCCCGGACGACGCTCGCGCGTATCTCCCGGCAGCGGAATATCCGCCCCGCGGGCGACCGGCTTGACCAGATGCGGTGTCACGATGATGACCAGTTCCTTTTCGGCGCTGCTGTACTTCAAATTGCGAAAAAAGGCGCCGATGAGCGGCAAATCGCCGAGCAGCGGCACCTTGTCCACGGCGGAAGTCGTGGTGCGAGAAATCAGACCGCCGATGATGAAGCTCTCGCCATCGCCCAGCTCGACAGTTGTGTCGGCACGGCGGGTGGTGATCGCGGGAATCTGTGTCGAGTCGGTCACGATGGCATTCGTATAGTCGATGTCCGACGCTTCGGGCGCCACCTTCAACGCGATGCGGTTCGGCGAGAGAATCGTCGGCGTGACCGTCAGACCCACACCAAAAGGCTTGTAGACGATTGTGGTCGTGCCGAGCCCTCCCGACTGCGGCACCGGAATCTCGCCGCCGGCGAGGAAGCTCGCGCTCTGTCCCGAAAGCGCCACCAGCGTCGGGGCGGCCAGCACCCGGCCGAGGCCGTTCGATTGCAGCAGGTCGATCTCGGCCGACATGCTGAACGCTCCCCGGGTAATCGAGCCGAAGAACGAGCCGAAGTTCGACACGCTACTTGAGCCGGAACCGCCGCCGAACGCGGAGTTGAGCGCCGAGGTCACGCCAAAGCTGCCCGAGCCCGTCTTCTTCGACGCACTAAAGCTCGCGCCCAGTTGGTTGAGGATGTTGCGGTTAATTTCGACGATCTTCACGTCGACCTGCACCACACCGGTATCGCCGACCGTCGACCGGTCGACGACCACGCCGCCCTTGCCGGTGGCATCGACTGCCGCCGATTGCAGTCCGCTATGTTCGATGATGGTATTCGCGTGGCCCTTGATGATCGCCGCGTTACCGCGGGCATCGACGGTGGCGCTGCCCGTGTCGCCCAGCACACTCTGTAGATCGCCCGTTACATGGACTTCCCAGCGCACCGGCTCGCCACCGCGAGGCCACGCCGAGACCTGCGTGGTGCCAGCCTTCTTGCCCACAATCAGCACCGAACCGCGACGCCCGCCCGTGCCCTTGAGCACAACAATGTCGGCCACTGCGGGATCTGCCACCGCGACCCGCTCAAGCGAGCCCGGCACCTGAAGTTCGCGCTGCTCGTGCACACCCAACGTCAGCGAGCGCGTTCCGGCGCTCAAGGCCGGGTCGGCCGCGTCCGCCAGACGCACCGCCACCGTGGCGCCGCACGCAACGAGCGCGGCGAAGCACAACAGCATTCCCGTAACCCGTCTGGTCTGTCGTCTGGCAGTGCGAACCTGGCTTCTGATCATGGCGTGGCTGTATCGGTCACTGTGTCGGGTGAGTGGCGTCGCGTTCTCGCTCTGACGTCACGGTATCTGCATCGGTATCTTCGTCATCAACAAATTCAGTCGCATCAGTAGGAGGCCGTGGTACGTTCCGCACCGCGTACAACCTCGATCGAGCCGCCCCCGCCCCCACCTCCCGGCGCACGAGGCGCCGCTGCCGTACGGCGTACCGGTTCGCCTGCAAGGCCCGTGGTGGCGATCCCTGCGTAGGCCTGGTTCTCGGGCGTATCGAGTGCGGCTTTGTCGTCGCCCTTCAGACTCGACCTGGCGGCGAGTACCGGCGGCGGCGACGGGAACAGCGACGTATCGGGCCTGGCGTCGTCGCTCGGATTGCGCAAGGCGAGCGTGATCTTGCCCTGCTGCGTGCCGAGCACCACACGATTGACGTCGGCCACGGGCACGGCTACGACCGCGGCGGTCGCCGGCACGGGCGGTTGATTGCTCACGACCGGCGCAGGCTGGGGCGGCGGTGGCGTAGTTGTCGCTGCCTGCACGGTAGACGCCACGCTCGGCGCGGCCGGTGGCGGTGTCACATCGTCAAGCGACGCGGCCCCATAGCTCAATACGCGTACGCGCGACGCCAGCAGACGAGCCTGAGTGTCATCGACCAGCCCGCCGGTTGCGCCCGCTGGCTGGACCGTCTTCATCGTGAAGAAAACGTCCACGTAGTCGCCCGGACGAATGCGATTGCTCACGCCGATGGTCTCGGTGACGGGAATTGCGACGGCGCGCTCGCCCGGGGCGAGTTGCAGCGCCAGGCCGCGGGCGAGCGTGTTTTGCGTGACGGGTACATCGGCCGCGAGCGCGACGAGCGGCACTCGCCCCACCACATCGGCCGGATTCGAGAAACCGCCCACCGTCTGGCTATCGAACTGAACGAGCTTCACGCCGTCTGCCCCGATGGGCTGGCCCGGTGCGAGCGGCTTGGCCGCCACCACGGCCGGGTAGCGCTGCGTCAGTGTCTGCGTCACCGGAGACGGTGTCGTGGCCGGCGCCGGTGCGTTGGTCGTTCCGAGACGCAACGCGAAGAGCGCCAGCAGCACGCCGGCGACAACCAGCACAGCAGCAAGAATCTTGGTGGCATTGTTCATGGCTTGGGGCCCGTCGGCCGTTCAGTCACAACTTGCGGGACGCCGGAGGACCGGCGGCATGACAACTGGCAAAACCTCACATCGCTTTGTTGCTTGGGCGCTGTACGCGACATCCGTTCAACGCCGGTTCAGTTCCCGCCCAATGTCGACGTATCCAACGTGACAGCGGCGGTACCGACAATGTTCTGCGGCACCAGATTGGACAGCCCCGGCCAGTTGACTACCATCGGCTGAGCCAACGTCAACGTGACGCGCATGATGCATTGCGAACTGGCGCTGGTCGCCGACGCCGGGCACGGTGCACTTGCGTCGGATGCGAAACTTGCGGTGACGACCGATGCCGACGGCCACGTCAGCGTGTTGTTGACCGCCTGCGTGGCGTACGCCGTTCGCTGCGACATCGTGCCGGCGCGCAGCATTGCCCGGCCTGCCTCTGAAGCGGCTTGCGTGAGCATCTGGCGAGCGAGAATATTGATAGAGAACGCGACGGCGACATAGAACGCGGGCAGCAGAATCATCAGGATGAGCATGAATTCCAGCGCAGCAACGCCGCGCGAACGCGTGCAT
This sequence comes from Pandoraea apista, assembly GCF_001465595.2. NCBI lineage: Bacteria > Pseudomonadati > Pseudomonadota > Betaproteobacteria > Burkholderiales > Burkholderiaceae > Pandoraea > Pandoraea apista. Next base: position 3,321,577 of record NZ_CP013481.2, read on the forward strand.
TGCAACCCTGCTCTTGCCTGTGCCCCAGACCGCTTCATGACGACACTCCCCGTCGCGCACGGCGCTGTGTGGCCGTGTTTGGCGACGCATTGGTCCGACCTGCTTGCGCGGCGTCGCCCGCGCCTCCCATTTTTGTGGTGCAGCCTGAAGCAGCACTCATCACCTCATTACTTCACCGCCGCTACCTCACCACCAGCGCCGCTGCAGCCAGATACGCCCCATAAGGCAATCCGATACGCCCGGCCCGCCAATGCAAAATCCGTTGCCAGACCCGCGAGGCGCTCAGTGCGTCGCGCCCGCGCGCCATCCACTTCAATCGTCCCGTGAGCAGCACCAGCGCATGCACACCCGCAGCCACACTGGCCAGACACCACACCGGCAGCAACGCCGGGTAACCCGCCACCAGACCAATCAGCGCAAAGAGCTTGACGTCGCCGGCCCCCATCACGCCGCGCCACCAGAAAGGCAGCAGTGCGACCAACCCCAGCAGAGCCCCCAGCCCGTGAACCCACAGAACCCGGGGTTCACCGTGCCAGGCTTGCCACACGATCCAGACCAACGCCAGCGTTCCGACACACAACAGCCAGGCGTTCGGTATGCGACGCGCCATCAGGTCGGTGATCACAATGGGCACGCACAACAGCCACAACAGAGTCAGCACCGGGGTTCTCGTATCAATGTGACGCAGCCGAGGTTGCCGCCGACGTAACGGTGCTAAAAGCGCTCGACAGCACACTGCTCAGGTTCGTGAACACCGTTGCGCCGATCACCACTGCCACGATCGCGGCCAGAATGCCGTACTCAAGCGCGGTGACACCCCGCTGCCGTGACAGTCCGCGTGGCCTACCGGCCACGCACGCTTTCATGATTCGCATGATTCGCTTCCCCGCGAATACAGCCTCTCGTTCCGAACGACGCGTTCAGCCAAACGGCGTCCGTCTCCTTGATTGCCGGCGTGCCAGTCGCATGCCGGCATTTATCACGCCCGTCGAGCCTGGCACGCCGCAGGTCGCGCGTGGATTACGCGCCTGCTGCCGTGACTGCCGATGAGATCTTCGAGAAGACCTGACTGAACGTGGTATTCAAGCTACCGAAGACCGTGCCACCGATCACCACCGCGACGATTGCGGCGAGAATGCCGTACTCCAACGCCGTCACGCCCCGCTCGTCGCGAGCAAACAGTCGAAAACGATTGATGAATTTCATACTACCCTCCCTCAATAAGGCGCCTGGCGCCCGTTGGCATACACGGCGAGAGCCCTGCCCCCCTTCGGGCGTGGCTATGGCTCGCCGTATTGCTTGTCAACTCTTGATTTCGGCCTCGGGTTCGTTGCGCCGCAGGGCTTACGAACCTCTTTTACGTTGCACGCCAATATTTCTTTACCTGTCGCCACGACTACTCCCACGACAGGCTATTTTTCCCGATGCTAAGTTAATCTGAATCACAAAAACTAGAGTCTTACTTCCAATCACTCAGGAGAGTGTAAAAAAACGTTACATAGGTTGATAAGACAATACTCCAAAACTTTGCAACGCAACCCTTACGAGGGAAAACCATGACTGTTGCAGCACAACACACTGCAACGGAATATCGCCAAATACGCGCAATACTTATTTAAATAACCCGCTAATTCGCGCTCAGTTGTGACGCGACTGATTACATGGCCGATTGGACCGATTAGGCGTCTATTCACGCGGCAATGCCAACCATGCTGCCGCCCCTTACGCCCGCCCCGTCCGTCACCTTCCCGCGACACGCACCGCCGCACAGGGCTTACCCGCTCCGGCACCCTCACAAGCATCTGACGGCAGAACTGCCACCCTTTCAATTCATTACTGCCCCGATGCGCCCTCATTGGCATGCCGATTTCATTCGTATTGCAATACGAATTCGCCATTGGCTTGTACCGTCCCCGACATTTATTACCTGAAATTACAGCGCGCACTTCACGCGCTTTGCGCGAGCCTTATCCGAATCTCTCACACCGCCTCATATCCACTGAGTTCCAAAGCAATTCCGGATCGGTGCGTTACGTAACGTTACCCGTAACACCCCCCGTAACGGGAACGGCAATTCGCCTGAAATTCGCCATTTCCCGATGGCGTTAACCCTGACCTCCCCCCGCTTAACACAGCCGCCGATCTCTTGATCGGAAAGATTCTTGTTTTCTGAAACGCAAATAAATACAGGCTTTTCAGCCTATCGACAGAAAAACTAGAAGGCTTATTCAAACCCGTATTTAGAGATTGGCACAGCTCTTGCGGATATCCCTGCATCGCAACGCTAAAGATCACCGGGGGGACACCATGATCATTGGCAATACCAAACAATCGATGCAACCCAGCGCAGCCATCACGGCGGAGCGGCAACGCATCACGGCAATGCAGCGCAGCGCTGCTGCCGAAGACGGCCGTAGAGGCGCAAGCCCAGGGAGGGGCGGTGCAGAAGGCGGTGGCGTACGCGCCACCGCCACACCGAACGACGCGGCGAGCGCGCAAGGCACCCCCAGCACGAATTCGGCCCAGGCGATGACGGGCCCCGATAGCGCGGTTGTCAATGCGCTCCTGTTTGCACTCATCGCACAACGCATGAACACCCGACTGGCCGCGCAAACAGCGCTCGCCTGAAGACCGAACAGACCAGATACAGGACACCATCATGAACAACTTCCAACGCAACCTTCTCGCATCCGCCTGCCTTCTCGCCGTCGTTACGATGACCGGCTGCGCCAGTTCCGGCTCGGGTGGCACCAGTGGCTCACTCGGTGACGGTGGCGGCAGCGGCACCACCGCCGGCACCGGCAGTGGCGGCGGCTCGGGCGCCGGCACTGTCCCCGACGGCTCAGGAACGAACGGGAACGGCAACGGGAATGGAAATGGCAACGGCAATGGCAACGGCAACGGAAATGGGAACGGGAATGGCGGCACGGGAGCCGCGACCAACCCGATCGGCACCGTTGCCGGTACGGCCAGCACGGGGGTTGTGACGCAAGTCGGCAAGACGGTCAGCGACGTCGGCACGACCCTCGCCGGCACCCAACTGCCACTGCTCAGTTCGCAAACGCAAAGCGGTCTTGCCGGCGCCGTTGTCTCTACCGGCAACGCGGTGCAGACGCTCGGCAACGGCCTGACCAACGGCCTTGGCAAGCTCGGCTCGGTGAAGGATCCGCTCAATCCCACGCTCGCCAGCGTTGGCGGTGTGGTGTCTAACCTCGGCACGGCCGGTACGCAACTGGGTAGTGCTGTCGCAGGCCTCGGCCAAATCGGGCCGCTGGGCAATACGCCGGTCAACGGCGTTACCACGCTGCTGGGCGGTGTCGTGACCTCGGTCGGCAAAGCGGGCGAAGCGCTCGGCGGCGGTCTGACGCAAACCATCACCAGCGCCCCGGTACAACAACTGACCTCGTCGCTGTCGTCGGCCATCACTCCGATCACGAGCGTCGTGACCAACACTACGCAAACGGTTGGCAACACCACGGGACTCGGCGCACCGGTCGCAGGGCTGCTGGCTCAGGTCGGCGGCGGGCTGGCAGGCGTGGGCACCAAGATCGGCGGCCAGCTCAACAACCCGATCGCGGCTGACGTAGGCGGCATCGTCGCCGGTGTCGGCAACACGGTGGCCAGCCTCGGCGGTGCCGTTCACGGCACCCCAACGAGCACCAACCCGCTCGCCCCGCTCACCTCGGCCCTCGGTAGCCTCGGTAGCCTCGGTGGCGGCACGGGCACGGGCCCCCTCGCCCCCGTCACCAACCTGTTATCGGGGCTGACGGGCACGCTCGGCGGTGCTGCGGGCGGCACGTCGGGCAGCAACCCGCTCGCCCCGGTCACGAACCTTGTCTCTGGCCTGACAGGTGGCCTCGGTGGCGCCGCAGGCGGCACCTCGGGCAGCAACCCGCTTGCTCCGGTCACGAACCTTGTCTCTAGCCTGACGGGCGGCCTCGGCGGCGCCGCAGGCGGCACCTCGGGCAGCAACCCGCTTGCGCCGGTCACGAACCTTGTCTCTAGCCTGACGGGCGGCCTCGGCGGCGCCGCAGGCGGCACGCCGGGCAGCAACCCGCTCGCTCCAGTCACGAACCTGGTCGCCGGCCTGACGGGTGGCCTCGGCGGCTCGGTCTCGGTGGGAGCAGGTGCTTCGGCAGGCTCGGGCGGTGCATCGACGGGCGCTGGCGGTTCGGCCTCGGGCGGCGTGCTCGCCCCGGTCACGTCGCTGCTCGGTGCGGTAACGGGTGCAGTTGGCGGTGCAACGGGGTCGGGCAGCAGCAACAGCGGCCCGCTCGCTCCGGTGACAGGCCTGCTTGGCGGGTTGCTCGGCGCGAAGAAGTAAGCCCGCGCCCCACGCCCGATCACGTCATCCAGCGCCCCATCGATCATGACCCGCGCGATTCCGCCGCCCGCCTGCGACCGCCGCGATCCGGCCCTCGCCCCGACGCCCACACACCGAGCCGGGTGGGTGCGGGTCCGGCGAGCCCCACACGCCGCCCGGACACAACGGCATCGCAGCGAGCGGCCCAGGTTCATCAAGTGGAAGTAACGACATCACCGCGCGACACATCGCCGGCGAACATTCAGAACGATCAAGGGAGATAGCCACCATGTCCAACGTCCTTCAACGCACCCTTCTGGCTTCGGCCGCCATCGGCGTCATCGCCCTCACCGGCTGCTCCAGCGGCGGTGGCGGCAGCGGCACCACATCGACCGGCACCACGGGTACGCCGAACGCGGTCGGTACCACGGCTAGCGGCGCAGGCGGTGTCGTTAGCTCCGTCGGTAACGTCGTCAGCGCCCTCGGCGATCAGGTCTCCAGCACTCAATTGCCCCTCGTCTCAACGCAAGCCTCGCAAGGCTTCGGCGGCGCACTCTCCAATACCGGCAAAGCCGTCACCGACCTGGGCAATGGCGTGAGCAACGGCCTCGGCCAGACCGGCACGTCCGCAGACGCGGTGGGTACCACGCTCGCCAGCACCGGCAACGTAGTGACCGATCTGGGTCATGCCGGTGTGTCGCTCGGTAGCGGTGTCGCAGGCATCGGCAAGAGCGGCCCACTCGCCGGCACCCCGGTCGACACACTCACCAGTGCTCTCGGCAACGTGGTCGGCACCGTCGGCCAGGGCGGTATCGCCGGCGGCGCAATCCTGAAGCAAGCCTTCTCGGGCGGCCCGGTTACGCAAGTCACGTCCACCCTTTCGGCTGCCGTCAATCCGATCACCAATGTGGTGTCGGACACCACTCGCACCGTGGGTAACACCACTGGCCTCGGCGGCCCCGTACAGAACCTGTTGACGGTGCTCGGCGGTACGGTCGGCACGGTCGGCTCCACGATCAAGGGCACCTCGCCGAATCCTGTAGTCGGCGCGCTGGGCAACACCGTGATCGCCACTGGCAACACGGTCTCGGGTCTCGGCGGTTTCGTGAACGGTCAGACGTCGACCGGTTCGTCGAATCCTTTCGGCTCGCTGCTCGGCAATCTCGGCACGACGACGGCGGGTGGCGGCGGCAGCGCGTCGAACCCGCTTGGCTCGGTCACGGGGCTGCTCGGCGGGCTCGGCGGCTCGGGCGGCAGCAGCCCGCTGGCACCTGTCACGGGGTTGCTCGGCGGCGTGACAGGCGGCGGTTCGTCTGGTGGCAGCAGCAGCCCGCTGGCCCCCGTCACGAACCTCCTCTCCGGCGTGACGAGCGCAGCCGGTGGCAGTTCGGGTGGCGCGGCCGGCGGTCTCGGCTCGCTGCTCGCGCCGGTGACCGGCCTGCTCGGCAGTGTGGCGAGCGTCGGCAAGTAATCGCCCGCCCAGCGTTGCATCGCGCATTGTGCGCACGCATTACACGATCGATAAGGAGATGCCATGGCCCGCTTCATATCCGACACCGGCGTTCTGATGCGCGGTCATGGCGAATCCGCCACGCAAATCTCCGAACCCGCGGCAATGCGTGAGACCGGCAACGGTTTTACGAATGGCCACAGTCACAACACGTACGGCGCCGAATCGGGTGCCGCCGCCGGGGCGACCTCAACCGCCTCCCCGCTCAACGGAACGCACGGCACCATGAGCGACAGACATACGAACCGTAACGAACTCGTTGCCGGCATTGTCCGCTCGCTCGGACGCCGGCTCGCCGTGTACACCGCGCTCTATCACTCGGCGCTCGCCGAGCAACTCGGCCTGAATGTCACCGACCTGAACGCCCTCGATCTGATTCTCGAACTGGAATCGATCACTGCGGGTCAGCTCGCCGAACTCATGGGTGTTAGCTCCGGCGGCATCACGACGGTCATCGATCGGCTCGAGCGTGCGGGCTTCGTCGAGCGCGAGAAAAATCCGCACGACCGCCGCATGGTGATGATTCACCCCATTGAAGAGCGCTGTGCGCAGATCGAGCAGTTCCTGTCGTCGGTCTCGCGCGAGCTTACGGCAGTCAGCGCCGCGTACGACCACAGCGAACTCGCCGCGATTCACGATTTCCTGGTGCAGAGCATTCGCACCCTGAAGAGCGAGACCTTTCGTCTTCGCTTCGAGGCCGATCAGGACATCGCCGGTCTGGTCTCGAACAGCCGAAACGCGACGACAAAGATCTGAGCGCGCACGGCGACTTCCCTCACGAGGAGAAACGTCACATGTCGAAGCATCTGCACCCTACGTTGCTGGCCGCGATGGTGGCGGGCATCGTCGGCGTCACGGGCTGCTCCAGCTCAGGCGGCGGCAGCGGGGCCACGGCCAACACGCCGACCAATCCCACAAACCCGACGAACCCGAACACGCCAACCAATCCGACGAACCCGACCACAACCAGCAACGGCGTGGTCAGTTCGGTCGGCTCCGTGGTGAGTGCCATCGGTAATCAAGTCTCCGGCACGACCATTCCCGGGGTATCGCCTCAGGCCACACAAGGCTTCGGCGGCGCGCTCGCACAAACCGGCAATGCCGTCACGGATCTCGGGTCGGGTGTCGGCAACGGACTTGGTCAGCTTGGCAAGTCGGGCGCCGACCCGGTCGGCACCACGCTCGCAAGCACGGGCGGTGTCGTGTCGGATCTGGGCAAGGCAGGAATATCGCTGGGCAGCGGTATCGCCGGTGTCGGCAAGAGCGGCCCGCTCGCCAACACGCCGGTCGACACGCTCACCGGTGTGTTGGGTAACGCCGTCGCGACCGTCGGACAGGGGGGCGTGCAAGGCGGTGCAGCGTTGACGCAGGCACTCACGAGTGCGCCCGTCGTGCAGGCGACAACGGCGCTCTCCTCCGCCATCTCTCCGATCACGAACACGGTGGTCACAACCACTCAGACGCTTGGCAACACGGCCGGCCTCGGCGCACCGGCCGCTGGCCTGATCGGCACACTGGGCGGCGCATTGAATTCGGCAAGTGCGCAGGTCAAGGCTGCCGCGCCGAACGCCGTCGTCGCCAGTCTCGGCAATCCACTCGGCGCACTCGGCAACACGCTCGCGAGCGCGGGTGGCCTGCTCTCGGGCAGCACAAGCACTGCCAATCCGAATGCGCTTGGCAATGTACTCGCCAACGTGGGCAACACCACAGTAACGCCCACCTCCGCAAGCGGCAGCAATCCGTTAGGTGCTGTCACCGGCTTGCTCGGTGGGCTGACGGGAGCGACGGGGGCAACAGGTATGTCCGGCAGCAATCCGCTCGGCGCAGTGACTGGCCTGCTGGGCGGGGTGACGAACACCACAGGCGGCGGTAGCGGCAGTAGCGGCGGCGCAGGTAACGCGCTTGCGCCTGTCACGACCCTGCTGAGCACCGTCACCGCCCCCTTGACGACACTGGCAAGCGCCGGCACCGGTGGCACGAGCGGCGCAGGCGGCCTGCTCGCGCCGGTGACCGGCTTGCTGGGCGGCCTCGGCGGGGCGGGCAAGTAAAAGTCGGATGGGCGGGGTGAGACGTCGCGGGCCGGACGTCGAGGCCCGCACGAGAGTCGCGAGAGGGGGCGTCGGCGGGGGTGCAGGCCCCAAAGACGGCGGCAAACCCGGACAGTGAAGCGACACTGCCCGGGCTTTGTCGTGTCCGCCCGTGTCCGCCGGATGCGCGCGTACCTGAGGGTACGTGCGTGTATCTTCGTTGATAAACGACATGCAGCGACCGACCACGATGCCGATCCATGCATGACGGCACGCCGCGCTCGTAACAACTGCGCCACCGAAAGCAACAAGACCCGGACTATGTCTCGTCCGGGTCTTGTTGTTAGTTGTTTGCTGTTTTGCGCAGAGGTATGTAACGTCTACGCGGTTACGACAGACTCATTGCTCGCGAATCCATGTCTGCGTGCGACCGATCAACGAAATGCCGATGAAGCCGCGAACGTCGAGCTTCTTGCCGCCGTCAACTACGGTCATCTTGCAGTTGTATTCCTTGCCGTTTTCCGGATCGAGAATCTTGCCGCCACCGTAGGTGTCACCGTCTTTTCGCACGCCGCGAATGATCTGCATGCCGAGCATCTTCTGCCCCTTGCGAGCGTCCGTGCAGGCCGTGCACACGCGCTCCGGATCGTCGCTTTCCCCCAGACCCTTAGTGATGGTGCCGACATACTCACCATCCTTCTCGGAAATCGTTACGAGCGCCTTCGGCTTGCCGGTGTTGTCGTCGATGGTCTTCCATACCCCGACCGGCGACATGTCGTCTGCGGCCATTGCCGCTTTGGCCATACCCCCCAACAGCGCCACTGCGACGAGCGCGTGAGCACCCAGACGTCGCCACGACGTCGCGTTAGAAATCTGCTTCATGGTTGTCATCCTCCCGGATACGAAATTGATTGTCGTAGGACTCTCGATAGCCGCCGTTACCGCCCGGCCGCATGCGCGAGTCGCTTTGAAGATTACGCCAAAGGCGTGGCGCCGTGCTGAGGAAGTCCTCTAGCCGAAAAGCGCCCCGTTCCTCAGGCCGATACCGACAATTTCGCTGGGTGACGACGACTGCCGACGTGACAGTCGATGTGAGTTCCGATGCGACTGCCGACGTTTGCCAACGTCACGGTGAACGTTACTGCTCCCGTATCCAGGTTTGCGTGCGGCCTAATAGCGAGATGCCGAAATAGCCCCTCACCTCGAGCTTCCGGCCACCGTCGACCACACGCATTTTGCAGCCGTATTCGCTGCCGCTATCCGGATCAAGAATTTTCCCGCCGGTGTATTCGTCGCTGTCGGGGGCCTTGCGCAGGCCACGAATGATCTCCAGTCCCTGAAGCTTTCTGCCCTTACGCCAATCGGTGCAGTCGTTGCAGCGACGCTCGAGCGCATCGCTTCTGCCCAGACTCTTGGTCAGTGCTCCTACGTACTCGCCATCTTTCTCGCTGATGGTGATGAGCGCCTTCGGATCGCCCGTCTCATCGACGATTCTCCATACGCCGACAGGCGTTGACATGCCGTTGTCGGCCATCGCGAAAAGCGCGTTAGCCGACAACGCGATCGCCACGCACAGCCGTTGCCACAACGTCATGTTCAACATCGCTTTCAAGATGACCTACGTATCCGATACAGGAATGAGATGGACGGTTACAGGGGCGGCAAAGCAATCGCCGTCAGACGCCACTGCACAAGATTGCGCCGCGTGAGCGTGAACGTCACGACCCGCTCCGGTCGATCACTGCGCGAGACGTGCACGAGGAAGTGACTGAAATCCTGAAACTCCGTGCGCGTGATAGTACGCGGCGGTTCGTTACCCGCAGACGACTCACCCCCCCCCGCAGGTGCCGCCGGGGCTGGCTGTGCGGGGCTGCCCGCGCCTTGCGGCGATTGGGCAGACTGCGGTGCGGCATCGCTGGGGGCCGGCGCTCCCGGCGCTGGCGGCAAGCCGGTGCTGTCGCCGCGCAACATGGCGGCCACGGCTTCGGGCGTCAGGAGGGCTTCCACGACGCGATCCGACACCCAGCCCCCCAACGCAAGGGCCAGCGCGCCGAAGGCGTTGCCGCGTTGTTTGTCCATCTGGCGCGAGAGTTCGTCATGCAAGTTCGTTTTGAGGCTCTCTCGCACGGCCGGATAGTCCACATAGGCCGAGAGTGCCGTGGCGTCGCGGGCATTCGCGGCGTCGCGGGCGCGCCACAACGTGTAATACGGCGTGCCGAAGAGCAATCCCAGCACGACAACCAGCGTTCCAATGGAAATGCCGGCAACTGATAGCTTACGCATCGCAAAACTCCATCATCAAAACAGCGCATGGTAGGCGACGTATTGCAATACCCACCTGCTGGCTTACATTGCTTTACAAATCATTACAGCATGCCGCCTCGCGTCCTCTTACTCTCAAAGCGTAGCCGCAAGACCGTGACACACATGTTGGCGTACGCCGATCCGGCAAGCGAGACTTGTGTGCGGCAAGCGGCAATTCAACCGACAAGGAGGTGGCACCATGCGTCACACCCGACTTGTCCGGATGATGTGTTTCGTCATGCTGGCCGGCGCCGCGCTTGGTGCATCGGCCCGCTCGTCGTCGGACGACCGCTTTTTCCACGGCTGGTTCGCACAAGCCGCCGATCGTCCCGACGAGCGCAATGACAACCATGGTGGCGCTCGGCCCGGACCGCCGCGAGCGCCGCACCCTCAGGAAGTGCGTCCGCAGGGCGACTTGCGCGGCGATATTTACAACCATCTCCGCGAGCAACGGCAATCACCGCAGTCGGCTCCGCCGCCCCCCGCGTCCGACCCGCGACAACGTCAGCGTGATCGCGATCGTAACGGGCGATGAGCCGATGCGCCTGGCAAGGCCAGCGTCATATCCGCTGGCGATCGGCATGAATCGGACAATCGAGCGGCCAGACTCGGCGCGCCGATAGCGCAATGCGCTCAGGTGAGCGACGTATCCACCACGCGACGCGGCGCTTCGAGATATTCCAGCGACTGCATTTCCACGAGACGCGACACCGTGCGCGTGAATTCGTTGGCCAGCGTGCCTTCGGTGTACAGCGCCTCGGGCGCCACCTCTGCCGACATCAGCAGCTTGACCTTGTGATCGTAGAACACGTCGACGAGCCAGGTGAACCGACGCGCTTCCGACGCCATACGCGGGGTCATCTTCGGCACGTCCGAGAGCACGACCGTATGGAAACGATTGGCCAGTTCGAGATAGTCGTTCTGCGAACGCGGCCCGCCACACAGCGTATGGAAGTCGAACCACACCACGCCACCGGCACGACGCAGGGCTTTAAGCTCACGCTGCTCGATATGCAACAGCGGACTCTCATCGGGCACCCCGGCGATCTCGGCAAACGCCGCGCGCAGTGCCCGGTTCGCCTCGTTCCCAAGGGGATGGTGATACACCTGCACCTGCGCGAGCGTGCGGCGGCGATAGTCGACGCCGGCGTCGACATTGAGCACGTCGAGCTTCTCTTCGAGCAGGCGAATCGCAGGCAACACACGATCACGGTGCAGGCCGTCCGGGTACAGCGTGTCGGGACGGTAATTCGACGTCATCACGAACTGCACACCATTCTTGAACAACTCGGAGAGCAGGCGGTGCAGGATCATGGCGTCGGCCACATCCGAGACGTGAAACTCGTCGAAGCAGATCAGGCGATAACGCTTGGCAATGCGCTTGGCGAGTTCGTCCAGCGGATCGGGCAACCCCTTGAGCGCCTGCAACTGGTGGTGCACCTCGCGCATGAACTCGTGGAAGTGCAGACGCGTTTTGCGTTGCAACGGCACCACCGAGTAAAAGCTGTCCATCAGGAAGCTCTTGCCGCGCCCCACACCGCCCCAGAGATACACGCCTTTGGGCAGGTCGGGGTGCACGAGCCACTTCTTGAGCGTATTCGAGCGCTTGGCCTTGTAGGCCGCCCATTCGTCATAGCACTGTTGCAAACGCTCGACAGCGCGCTCCTGCGCCTCATCGGGCTGGTAGCCGCGCGCGGCCAATTCCTGTTGGTAGTATTCGCGAACGTTCATGCGGTGCGGCGACGAGCCGGGGGGCAAAGGGAATCGGGAAAAAACAAAGGCGAGTTACCTCGCCTTTGTTCATACACGTCAGCGTAAAGCGACTTACTTGTTCAGCGCGCGCTTCTCGACGTCGAGGGCGGCTTCACGCATCACTTCCGACAGCGACGGGTGCGGGTGGCAGATCCGGCCGATGTCTTCCGACGCAGCCTTGAATTCCATCGCCACCACGGCTTCGGCGATCAGGTCCGAAGCGTTCAGACCGATCACGTGCACGCCGAGGATTTCGTCGGTCTTGGCATCGGCCAGCACCTTCACGAAACCGTCCGACGAGCCCATGCCCAGCGCACGGCCGTTGGCCGCGAACGGGAACTGACCCGGCTTGAACTCACGGCCTTCGGCCTTCAACTGCTGCTCGGTCTTGCCGACCCAGGCGATTTCCGGCGAGGTGTAGATCACCCACGGAATGCAGTTGTAATCGATGTGCGGCTTCTGACCGGCGATGACTTCGGCCACCAGCACGCCTTCGTCTTCGGCCTTGTGCGCGAGCATCGGGCCACGCACCACGTCGCCGATCGCGTACACGTTCGGCAGCTTGGTACGGCAATGGTCGTCCACCGGAATAAAGCCACGCTCGTCGGTCGCCAGACCGATGTTGCCCAGGCCCAGATTGTCGGTGTTAGGCACGCGGCCGACCGACACGATCAGACGGTCGACTTCGAGCGTCTTCGCGTTGCCGTCCTTATCCGTGTAGTTCACGGTGACGTTGTCCTTGCCGGTCTTCACTTCGCCGACCTTCACGCCGACATTGATGTCCAGACCTTGCTTCTTGAACTGCTTGGCGGCTTCCTTGGCAACGCCCGCATCGGCGGCGGCCAGGAACTCCGGCATGGCTTCGAGCACGGTGACTTCGGAGCCCAGACGGCGCCACACCGAGCCCAGTTCCAGACCGATCACGCCGGCGCCGATCACGCCCAGCTTCTTCGGCACGGTGTCGAACGAGAGCGCACCTTCGTTATCCGAGATGAGCTTGTTGTCGACGGGCATGCCCGGCAGGTGACGCGCCTTCGAACCCGTGGCAATGACGATGTTCTTGGCGGTCACCGATTCGGCCGCCTCGCCCGACACATCGATCTGATAGCCGCCGTCGTTCTTGGCAACGATCGTGCCGTGGCCCTTGAGCCACGTGATCTTGTTCTTCTTGAACAGGTATTCGATACCGCCCGTCATCTTGTCGACGATACCCTGCTTGCGCGTGAGCATCTTCTCGATGTCGATCTTGACACCCGACGTGGTGATACCGTGATCGGCCAGATGATGACCGACCTTTTCGAACTCTTCCGACGACGCCAGCAATGCCTTCGACGGAATGCAACCGACGTTCAGGCAGGTACCGCCCAGCACCATCTTGCCGGCCGGATTGGTCCACTTTTCGACGCAAGCGACCGAGAAACCGAGTTGTGCGGCGCGAATCGCGGCGATATAACCGCCGGGGCCGGCGCCGATAACGACTACATCAAATTCTTTATTTGCCATTTTGAGACTCAGTGAAGGTTGACGGCAGGGGGAGGCGCGGTGCGCCGGCCACTGACATGGCCGGGCAACACCGCGCAGTGCGCGCTAACGCTTACAGGTCGAGCAGCAGGCGCGCCGGATCTTCCAGCGCTTCCTTCATGGCGACGAGGCTCAGCACGGCTTCGCGACCGTCGATGATACGGTGGTCGTAGCTCATGGCCAGGTAGTTCATCGGGCGGATGACGATCTCGCCGTTCTCCACCACAGCGCGGTCCTTCGTGGCGTGCACGCCCAGAATGGCCGATTGCGGCGGGTTGATGATCGGGGTCGACAGCATCGAGCCGAACACACCGCCGTTCGAGATCGAGAACGTGCCGCCGGTCATTTCTTCGATCGACAGCTTGCCGTCGGCAGCCTTCTTGCCGTACTCGGCGATCTTCTTCTCGATGTCGGCCAGGCTCATCTGGTCGGCATTGCGCAGAATCGGCACCACCAGACCACGCGGCGAGCCGACAGCGATACCGATGTCGAAGTAGCCGTGGTAGACGATGTCGTTACCGTCGATCGAGGCGTTCACGGCCGGGTACTTCTTGAGCGCGTGGACAGCGGCCTTGACGAAGAACGACATGAAACCCAGCTTCACGCCGTGTTCCTTCTCGAACTTGTCCTTGTACTTGTTGCGCAGATCCATCACCGGCTTCATGTTGACCTCGTTGAACGTGGTCAGAATGGCGTTGGTCTGTTGCGATTGCAGCAGGCGCTCGGCAATACGTGCGCGCAGGCGCGACATCGGCACGCGCTGCTCCGGACGACCTTCCAGCGACGTGTCGCGGCCCACCGAAGCGGCCACCGACGGCAGCGCAGCACGTTGTGCCGGTGCGGGAATCGACGAAGCGGCGGCAGCCGGCTTGGCGCCAGCAGCCAGGGCGTCGCCCTTGGTCACACGGCCGTCGCGGCCCGAGCCGGCAACGTCGGTCGCCGACAGGTTCTTCTCGGCCAGCACCTTGGCTGCGGCCGGGCTGGCAACGCCACCCGAAGCACCACCTGCTGCCGGCGCAGCGGCCGGGGCAGCCGCCGCCGGCGCAGCGGCTTCCGCCGGCTTGGCGGCGACCGGCGCAGCAGCGCCTGCCTTGGCTTCGGTGTCGATCTTGGCGATGATTTGTTCCGACGTCACGGTGTCGCCGGCGCCGGCGGTCACTTCGACGATCACGCCGGCGGCGGGCGCCGGCACTTCGAGCACGACCTTGTCGGTCTCGACTTCGATCACGGTTTCATCTTGGGCGATGGCTTCGCCGACTTTCTTCTTCCAGTCGAGCAGCGTGCCTTCGGAAACCGACTCGGAAAACTGGGGGACTTTGACTTCAACAATGGCCATTTCTGGATCCTGGATTCGATAAACGTTCAATTCGGAAATACGGCAGCGGCCGTCCCTGGGGGAGGACGACCGCTGTAAGACCTAACCGGTTACTGCACCACGGTCGCGCCCTTGAGGCGACCGAAAGCCGTATCGAGCAACTGCTTGAGCTGTTCGTAATGCTTGGCGTAGTAGCCCACGGCAGGCGAGGCCGAAGCCGCGCGACCCGCGTAAGCCAGCTTCTGACCGGCGCTCATGCTTTCGATCAGGTGGTGTTCGATGTAGAACCACGGACCCTGGTTTTGCGGTTCGTCCTGGGCCCACACCACTTCGGCGAGGTTTTCGTACTTCTTCAGCTCGTTCTCGAACGCCTTGTGCGGGAACGGATAGAGTTGTTCCACGCGGATGATCGCGACGTCGTTCAACTTCTCTTCGCGACGGCGAGCGATCAGGTCGTAGTACAGGCGGCCCGAGCAGGCGACGACGCGCTTGACCTTCTTGGCGTCGATCGATGCATCGGTTTCGCCGATGATCGTCTGGAAGCCGCCCTTGGCGAGTTCCGACAGATCGCTCACAGCTTCCTTGTGGCGCAGCAGCGACTTCGGCGTGAACACGATCAGCGGCTTGCGCAGCTGGCGGATCATCTGACGACGCAGCAGGTGGAAGATCTGTGCCGGCGTGGTCGGCTGGACCACTTGCATGTTCGTGTCGGCGCACAGTTGCAGGTAGCGTTCGATACGTGCCGACGAGTGCTCCGGACCCTGGCCTTCATAACCATGGGGCAGCAGCATCGTCAGGCCCGAGACGCGGCCCCACTTCACTTCACCGCTCGAGATGAACTGGTCGATCACGACCTGTGCACCGTTGGCGAAGTCACCGAACTGACCTTCCCACAACACCATGGTGTTCGGCTCGGCCGTCGAGTAACCATATTCGAAGCCCAGCACAGCCTCTTCGGACAGCACCGAGTCGATCACCGTAAAGTTGGCCTGACCGTCGGCCACGTGTTGCAGCGGCACGTACGTACCGTCGTTCCAACGTTCGCGGTTCTGGTCGTGCAGCACCGCGTGGCGGTGCGTGAACGTGCCGCGGCCCGAATCCTGACCGGTCAGGCGCACAGCGAAGCCCGACGAGACCAGCGATGCGAACGCCAGATGCTCGCCCATACCCCAGTCGAGCGGCTGTTCGCCCTGCCCCATCTTGCGACGGTCGTTGATGACCTTCTCGACGAGCGGGTGAACCTTGAAGTTCGCCGGGATCGTGGTGATGCGCTCAGCCAGACGCTTGAGTTCGTTCAGCGGCACAGCCGTGTCACCGGCATCGGTCCACTTCTTGTTCAGGAACGGCACCCAGTCGACCGCGTACTTGCTCTTGTAGTTCGAGAGCACCGGATCGACGGTGTGATGGCCGTCGTCCATGGCCTTGCGGTAGGCAGCGACGAAGCTGTTGCCTTCTTCGGCCGTGATCACGCCCTGCGTGACCAGCTTTTCGACGTACAAAGCACGCGTGCCCGGGTGTTGGGCGATCTTCTTGTACATCAGCGGCTGCGTGACAGCCGGGGTGTCTTGCTCGTTGTGGCCCAGTTTGCGGTAGCAAACGATGTCCACGACGGCATCCTTCTTGAATTCCTGACGGAATTCGAGCGCCAGTTGCATGGCCAGCACGACCGCTTCCGGATCGTCGCCGTTCACGTGCAGCACCGGCGCTTCGATCATCTTGACCACGTCCGAGCAGTACGTCGTCGAACGAGCGTCACGCGGATCCGACGTGGTGAAGCCGATCTGGTTGTTGATGACGATATGCACCGTGCCGTGCGTGCCGTAACCACGCGTTTGCGCGAGGTTCAGCGTTTCCATCACGACACCCTGACCCGCGAAAGCGGCGTCGCCGTGAACTTGCACCGGCAGCACGCTGGCCGCGTCGGCTTCGCCGCGACGATCCATACGCGCCTTGGCCGAGCCTTCGACCACCGGGTTCACGATTTCAAGGTGCGACGGGTTGAACGCCAGCGACAGGTGAACCGGACCACCGCTCGTCGAGACGTCGCTCGAGAAGCCCTTGTGGTACTTCACGTCACCGGCCGGCAGGTCGTCGACGTGCTTGCCTTCGAATTCGGCAAACAGGTCGGCCGGCATCTTGCCGAGGGTATTGACCAGCACATTCAGACGGCCGCGGTGGGCCATGCCGATCACGATTTCCTGCACGCCCTTGGCGCCGGCGTGGTGGACGAGTTCGTCCATCGCCACGATGAAGGATTCGCCGCCTTCGAGCGAGAAGCGCTTCTGGCCGACGAACTTGGTGTGCAGGTAACGCTCAAGGCCTTCCGCAGCCGTGAGGCGTTCGAGGATGTGCTTCTTCTTCTCGGCGGTGAAGTTGGGCGTTGCACGCACCTTCTCCAGACGCTCTTGCCACCAGCGCTTTTGCACCGGATCGCTGATATACATGTACTCGGCACCGATCGAGCCGCAGTACGTGTCGCGAAGGGCCTTGAGCAGGTCGCGCAAGCTGGCCTGTTCGAAACCGAAGTACGTGTTCTCGGCCGAGTACACGCTATCCATGTCGGCTTCGGTCAGGTCGTAGAACGCGGGTTCCAGTTCCGGAATTGCCGGACGTTCCTGACGCTTGAGCGGGTCCAGATTGGCCCAGCGTGCGCCGAGGAAGCGGTAAGCGGCAACGAGCGACTGCACGTGAACCTGCTTGCGGGCCACGGCCAGGTCAGACGCCCCTGCACGCGACACGAAGGCATTAGCCTTGGCGCGCTGGGCGAACGACTCCACGATCGGGGCGTGAGCCACGTCGTTGGCGTTGGAACCATCAACAGCGGGAACGTTTTGCAGCGCGTCGAAATACTGGCGCCAGTTGTCCGGCACGGAAGCCGGATTATCAAGATACGATTCGTACAGCTCTTCGACGTAGGGGGCATTGCCACCGAAGAGGTACGAGTTCGCTTGGAATTGTTCCATCAAACTCATTTTGCGCTCACCTTTTCTACGAGTGTCTCGAGAAATAGCGGGTTACGAAACCTTCCGCGACACGGCCTGACCGATTAGCGGATTGCGAGAATCAAGTGGTGCTTGGAAGGACCTGATCAATCACGGCGAGGAGCATAGCACGTTTTCCCAGCACCCACCGAGCGGGAAAGCCGTCACACGGGGACTTGCGGCGTGCCCGCCGCATGCGTTGCAAATGACGCCGGGCGGACTACCGAACGCGCGTTCGACACACAGGCATCGTGCGTGCATCCGACCCCGATTACACATCACCTACCCTCGAATTGACCTCGAACATGCCGTCATCACGCGTAACGCCATGCCTTCGCGCTACCTGTGCGAGGGCCGGCATTTCCGTTGCGCCTTATTCCCATATGGAAATTGGATATATAAAAATTAATTTTTATTATTTTAATTTCTAAAGGCTAGCCGATATGGTGTTGAGTATCCCCTTGCCGGTCCATCGGGGGGTGGCTTGACGGGTATGACCCGCCGGGGCTTCCACGGGGCCGGCCCCTGGAGTCAGGAACGACATGCAAGAGACGACGCCCCTCAATGCCCAGCAGGCCCAGTTGCTAAGCCAATTGGTCGACGGCCTTTCCACAGAACAGCTTGCCTGGGTGCGAGGATTCCTCGCCGGCATCAATCACTCGGTGCGGCATGCCGGTGCGCAGACACCTGCGGGCACGGCCCCCGGCCCCGCCGCGCCGCATCTGACCATTCTTTATGGCTCGCAAACCGGCCATGCTCAGGAAGTCGCCGAGCATGCGAAGGCGCGTGCGGCAGATGCAGGCTTCAAGGTCGATCTGTTTGCGATGGGGGATTACAAGGCGTCGCGCCTGAAGAGCGACAAACTGCTGCTCGTTGCCGTGTCAACGCAAGGCGAAGGCGAGCCGCCCGACGACGCCCGCGATTTCTACGAATTCCTGCACGGCGCGAAGGCTCCCAGGCTCGAAGGCACGCGCTATGCGGTGTTGGGGCTGGGCGATTCGAGCTATGAGAAGTTCTGCCAGGCAGCCAAAGACTTCGATGCGCGGCTTGCGGCCCTCGGTGCCGAGCGCCTTGTGAGCCGCGTCGACAGCGACGTCGACTACGATGCGCCGGCCGAGCGCTGGATCGAAGACACCGTCGAGGCCCTCAAGCGCGTGGCCAGCCCCGCCGCCACGCCCACCACGCCCACCACGCCCACCACGCTCGCCAGGGGCATCGGTTCGGCCGAGAGTCTGACCCTCGCCGCGTTTGCAGGCGGCACCCCGGCGATGGCGGCATCGACACGGTACAGCCGCAAGCGTCCGTTCGACGCCACTGTGATCGAGAACATCACGCTCTCCGGGCGGGGATCGTCGAAGGAAGTGCATCACATCGAACTCTCGCTCGAAGGCGCCGGCCTGACTTACGAGCCGGGCGACGCGGTAGGTGTGGTCGTGAAAAACGACGACGCGCTGGTCGACGAACTGATCGACACGCTCGCGCTGGATCCGCAAGCGACCACAACCACGCAGGACAGCACGCTTTCCCTGCGCGACGCTTTCCTGCGCGCCTACGACATCACCACCCTGTCTCGCGCGTTTCTGGAGAAATACGCGGCACTCTCGGCGTCCGCCGACCTCAAGGCGCTGCTCGCTGCGGGCAACGAAACGGCGTTGCGCGACTATCTCTACGGACGCGACGTGCTAGACGTCGTGCGTCAGTTCCCGGCCCGCAAGGTGAAAGCGGCCGAGTTCGTCGGCACCCTTCGCGCGTTGCAGCCGCGCCTGTACTCCATTGCGTCGAGTCTGGCGGCCAATCCGGACGCCGTGCACATCACCGTTGGCGCCGTGCGCTACGAAAGCCACGGGCGTACACGTCGTGGCGTAGCGTCGACCTATTTGGCGGACTTCGCCCGCGAAGGCGAGACAGTGCCGATCTATATCGAAGCGAATCGCAACTTCAAGTTGCCGTCGGACACCCATGCGCCGGTCATCATGATTGGCCCGGGCACCGGCATTGCGCCGTTCCGGGCGTTTGTCGAGGAGCGTCAGGCACTGGACTCGCCGGGCAAGAACTGGCTCTTCTTCGGCGATCGGAACTTCCGCACCGATTTCCTCTATCAGCGCGAATGGCAGCGTTACGTGAAAGACGGTGTGCTCACCCGCATCGACCTGGCGTTCTCGCGCGACACGCAAGACAAGGTCTATGTGCAGCACCGCATGCGAGCGCAGGGCAAAGCGCTGTATGAATGGTTGCAGGAAGGCGCACACTTATACGTGTGCGGCGACGCCGACGCGATGGCGCGCGACGTGAACACCGCGCTCGTCGACATCGTTGTGGAGCATGGCGGTCTGTCGCAGGACGCCGCGACCGAATACGTGAAGACGCTACAGCGCGAGAAACGTTATCAGCGCGACGTTTACTGATACCGATCGCAACTGACGACGCCCAACAAGCCCTGCGCGCCGCAAACGCGCTCACCGACACAGCAGCCCACATGACGCAAACTACGCAAGCCAGCGCCGCCCCGCCGGCGGCACGTTCCGAGGTCGAGAAGATCAAGGACGTCAGCAATTACCTGCGCGGTACGATTGCCGAGGGTCTGGCCGATCCGCTCACAGGCGCCATCTTCGAGAAAGACGCCCAGCTGCTCAAATTTCACGGCTCCTACATGCAGGACGACCGCGATCTGCGCAGCGAGCGTCAGAGGCAAAAACTCGAACCGGCCTACCAGTTCATGATTCGTCTGCGTATGCCCGGCGGCGTATGCACGCCGACGCAATGGCTCAAACTGGACGATCTTGCGCAAAAGTACGGTGGCAACACAATTCGCCTGACCACGCGTCAGACGGTGCAGTACCACAACGTGCTCAAGCATCAGTTGCGCCCGCTCATCAAGGGCATCGACGAGGTGGCCATGACGAGCATTGCCGCGTGCGGCGACGTGAATCGCAACACGCTCGTCTCCAACAACCCGCATCTCTCGCCGGCGCATGCCGAGGCGCTCGACTGGTGCCTGAAGATCGATCGGCACCTGCTGCCGCAGACTACGGCGTATCGCGAGATCTGGCTTGGCGACAAGCGTTTGGGCGAGGGCAAGGAAGATCACGAACCCATTTACGGCAAGCATTATCTGCCGCGCAAATTCAAGATCGCGATCGCCATTCCGCCAAACAATGACGTCGACCTCTACGCCAACGATCTGGGCTTCATCGCCATTGTGGGCGACGACGGCAAGCTAGAAGGCTTCAACGTGAGCGTGGGCGGCGGCATGGGCATGACACACGGCGACGCGGCGACGTACCCGCGCACGGCCACCGTCATCGGCTACATCCCGGCGGATCGTATCGTCGAAGTCTCCGAGAAGGTGCTGCTCGTGCAACGCGACTTCGGCGACCGCACTAATCGCAAACATGCGCGCCTGAAATACACGATCGACGATCGTGGCGTGGCGTGGTTCAAGGAAGAGCTCAACCGCTATCTCGGGTGGCAACTGGCACCGGCTCGTTCGTTCCGGTTCACGACCAATGGCGATCAATACGGCTGGCTCAAGGGCGCGGACGATCTGTGGCATCTGACGCTCTTCATCCAGAATGGCCGCGTGAAGGATTGGGACGACTATCGGCTGATGACAGGTCTGCGTGAAATTGCAAAAGTGCACGACGGCGACATCCGCATTACGGGTAATCAAAACCTGATCGTTGCCCGGGTGAGCGACGCGAAGAAGCCGCAGATAGAGGCACTGGTTAAGGAGTTCGGCCTGCTCGACGGCAAGCATCAAAGCGCGCTGCGAATCAATTCGATGGCGTGCGTTGGCTTCCCCACCTGCGGTCTGGCGCTGGCCGAAAGCGAGCGTGCCCTGCCCGGGCTCGTCACACGGCTGGAGCGTGTGCTTGACGAGGCAGGACTTGCCGGAGCGCCGATCACCATCCGCACCACGGGTTGCCCGAACGGCTGTGCACGGCCCTACATTGCCGAAATCGGTCTGGTTGGCAAATCGGCGGGCAAGTACAACCTGTACCTTGGCGCGGGCTTTCACGGCCAGCGGCTAAACAAGTTGTACAAGGAGTCGGTCAGCGAGGACCAGATCGTTGCCGAACTCACGCCGCTCTTTCAGCGCTACGCAAAGGAGCGCGATACCGGCGAGAAATTCGGGGATTTCCTCGTGCGTCAGGGTGTGGTGAAGGAAGTCGTCGAAGCCCGCGAGGACTTTCACGGCTGAAGGGTTTGGGTTTCCCGGCAAAAAGAAAAGCCCCGGCAAGACCTGCCGGGGCTTTCACATTTCTGAACCGGATTGCCGCCACACCGTGGCGTCGGCAGGCGTCAAACGTCAGTCGTTGCTGCCCGAGTACGGCACCATACAGCGCCTGACCGTCTTCTCATAATCGCGGGGCAGGTTGCTGCCCGGCAATTCGAAGTACTGCAAACGCGAGCCGAAGCCGCCTTGCATGATGTCGACATACGGGTTGTAAATCGCCTTGCCCTCGGCGTCCTGACCGCGATAGACACGCACGCGATCGGCCCCCTTGCGGGCATACGACGTCGAGTCGACATTCTGCGACAACTCGCTCCAGCCGTGATAGATGCAGTTGAGCACCATGAAGCGGTCGGCCTCGGTGCCCTGATCGAGCAGTCGCCCCGTCGCCGGATCGGGCCGGCTCATCTGGTTGATCGGGCCACATCCAGCCATGCCAGCCACCACGCCGACCAGAATCGTCACCGCCGCCATCTGCGCCACTCGCTTCATACTTCGACACCCTCAACTGAGCAAAAGATGGGCAATGGTACCCGGTTCGGCCCGCCGCCGCCATGAACCCGCCCCGCCGAGCCCCCTGCCGCGCCCTTTCACGGTGTCTTTGCCATGCTCGCCTCTCGTACGTCACGCCGCCAGCGAAAGCGGCGTGGCGCCTACGGCGTGCAAGGCCTGACGTCGCGCCCCGCCAGCCGTCAACGCTTCGTCACCCAAGCGGAATCGCGCCATTTCCTCGCGCAACGCGTTCGTCTGATCCTCCAGCGATGCTGCCGCCGCAGCGGCTTGCTCCACGAGCGCGGCGTTCTGTTGCGTCACGGTATCCATTTGCGTGACGGCCTGATTCACCTGCTCGATGCCGCCGCTCTGCTCGTCCGACGCCGCCGAAATTTCGCCCATGATGTCGGTCACGCGATGGACCGCCCGGACAATGTCGTCCATCGTACGGCCGGCTTCGGCCACCAATGTCGAGCCGTCGGCCACCTTCTGCGCCGACGCCTCGATGAGCGCCTTGATCTCGCGCGCGGCCGTGGCACTGCGCTGCGCGAGCGTGCGGACCTCGCCCGCCACCACGGCGAAACCACGTCCCTGCTCGCCTGCGCGAGCGGCCTCCACCGCAGCGTTGAGCGCGAGAATATTGGTCTGAAACGCAATACCGTCGATCACGCTGATGATGTCCACCACTTGCGACGAACTCGTTGAGATGCCCTGCATGGTGTCGACGACCCGCGCAACCACCTGACCGCCGCGCGCTGCGATATCCGACGCATTGACGGCCAGCTGGCTTGCCTGACGTGCGTTGTCGGCGTTCTGTTTCACGGTGGCGGTCAATTGTTCCATCGACGAGGCGGTTTCCTCCAGCGACGCCGCCTGTTGCTCAGTGCGTGCCGACAGATCGGTATTGCCCGCCGAAATTTCCGCCGTAGCCGTCGCCATGGCGTCGCAACTGCGGCGCACACCGCGGATGGTGCCGGCCAGGCGTGACTGCATCGTATCGAGTCCGCGCATGAGCATCGACATTTCGTCTTTGCCTCGCACCTGCACCACGTTGTCGAGTTGACCGGCCGCGATGTTCTCGAACGCATTCAACGCTTCGGCCAACGGACGCATGATCGCGCCGCGCAGCGAGAAGTAGCAGGCGATGGCCATGAGCACACCGAGCGCCGTTGCGCCGATGCTCAACCAGCGAAACGCGGCGAGTTCCGACATGGACGCCTCGTACGTCTCCTGCCCGAGCTTCATCTTGTAGGCGGCCAACGCGTCGCTGGCTGTGGTGAGTGCGGCGTAGTACTTGGGCAACACGTTCATCGTGAGGTCGTCCATTGCCGTGCGATCGCGCGAGTCGATGGCCACGAGCATCGGATCCATTCCCTTTTCAAAGAACGTGGCGCGACGCGTCGCAACATCGTCGGCCAGCCGCTGCTCCTCGGCGCCGTGTGGCAACGCCTGATAGGCCGCCCATGCGGCGTTCGCATCTTTGATCATGCCGCGCGCACGCGCGGCGACCTTGTCGGCATCGGGCGATTCGGGATGAAGCACCACGCGATCGAGAATGGCGCGCGTGCGCGCCAGCGTGGCGTTGTCCTTGCCGAGTGCTACGGTGGCGGCAAGGTGATTGGCGTACGTTTCGCGAAGCGCATCTCCGGTGCGTGTCATACCGGCAATGCCGAGCGCGCCCAACAGAATCAATAATGCAGCCAACAGCGCCATCGTGATGCCCAGGCGCGCCTTGATCGAAAAGCTACGCAACATGCTGTCGTCTCCGTCGTTCATGGTGGGTTTCTCACCCCGTTCCGGCCTCTTTCGGACCGGTGGTACTTGTCACATCGGCGTTTCGCGCCCCAGACTTGAGCATCCTGCGGGTTTACGTGCCCACGCGCCAAGCCATCGGTCAACGTCCGATTGATGCAAATCAAGGGGGCGACGCACAGCGATGCCTTACCCCGCCTGTCTCACGGGCCGAAACGGCAAACGTCGGCGAAAAATGGATCGACACCGTAGGCGACTGGGGAAGCGCGCCTGATCTTATGCCATTTTTTATATATACATACGATATATTCGAAACATGATCGAAGGACTTGAGAAACTGTTGGCTGCCGGCAAGGACAACGCGCTGCTGCGCTTTGGACTCGGCAAAGCCTATCTGGACGCCCAGAACTTCACGGTTGCAGCGCAGCATCTGACGCAATGCGTGGCGTTCGATCCCGCCTACACCGCGGCCTGGAAGCTGCTGGGCAAGGCGCGGCAGGGCGCCGGCGACATCGACGGCGCCCGCGACGCCTGGGCGCGCGGTATTGCCGCGGCACAGGCCCACGGCGACCGGCAGGCCGAGAAGGAGATGACCGTCTTTCTCAAACGGCTGGGCTGAATTCGCGGCGCACGGGCACCCGATTTCACCGAACCGGCGTGCACTTCACGAGCGTGGTATCGTGCAGCTTGCCTTTTTCAGACACAATCCAAATGCCCGCAATCTCCACTTGGCTAGCCTTCGCGCTGGTCGCTATCGGCATGGCCCTCACGCCGGGACCGAACATGATGTATCTGGTCTCGCGCTCGCTGTGCCAGGGTCCGGCCGCCGGTCTGGTCTCGCTGGGCGGGGTAGCGTTGGGCTTCGTGTTCTACATGCTAAGCGCGGCGTTCGGGATTACCGCCCTGCTCTTCGCCGTGCCGTTCGCATACGACATGTTGCGCTTCGGCGGCGCGATCTATCTGCTCTGGCTCGCCTGGCAGGCGCTCAAACCGGGCGGCCGGTCGCCATTCGAAGTGCGCCCGCTCGAGCGTGACGGCAATCGTCGTCTGTTCCTGATGGGCCTGCTCACATCGGTACTCAATCCGAAGATTGCGATGCTGTATCTCGCCCTGCTGCCACAGTTCGTGCATCCCGAGCGCGGCAGTGTGCTGATGCAGTCGTTGGCGCTGGGCGCCACGCAAATCGTCGCCAGCGTGGCCGTCAACGCCTGTGTGGCGCTATCCGCCGGCAGCATCGCCAGGTTTCTTGGACAACGCCCGGCCTGGCTGCGCATTCAACGCTGGCTGATGGGTGGCGTGCTGGGCGCGCTGGCCGTGCGCATGGCCACCGAAGCGCGTCGCTGAGCCCAGTGTCCGGCACTGACGGCGCGTGTCCCGTTTTTTGACTTCGTCACGCCGGGGCCAACGGGAAAC
Organism: Pandoraea apista; assembly: GCF_001465595.2. Taxonomy (NCBI): domain Bacteria; kingdom Pseudomonadati; phylum Pseudomonadota; class Betaproteobacteria; order Burkholderiales; family Burkholderiaceae; genus Pandoraea; species Pandoraea apista. The sequence goes on from NZ_CP013481.2 coordinate 3,347,181, forward strand.
GTTCCCGTGCCCTCGCGCTCCAACTTCTCGCGGTTTGCCATACAGGCGTCACCCCCCATTTTTTTGGGGGGTGGTGCGCCGGCCGTGGCATACTGCTCCGATTTCGCCGCGCGGCGGGGATCCACGCAGCGCTAGGCCGGCTGGCCTGTTCCCATCCTGCAATTTTCGTTGGGTATGTCCTTGAAGCATTGTTTGCCGCCTCGTGCGCCGTCTGATCCGGTGCACCGCACCGCCCCCGTCATTACACCTCGGGCGCCGTCTGCCCTTGGTACCCCGCAATCCGCTCCCGGCCGGCAACGCGGCTTCGGTACCGTCGCCGCCATTCTGGTCACGCTGGCAGGTCTGGCCGTCGTCGGCGCACTGATCGTCGGATACGCGCTGATCGTCATGCGCCCGAATCTGCCGCCGCTGGACGTCATCACCGACTACCGGCCAAAGGTGCCGCTGCGCATCTACACGTCGGATAACGTGCTGATCGGAGAATTCGGCGAAGAGCGTCGCAGTCTGGTCACCATCGACCAGATTCCGGATGTCATGAAGAAAGCGGTGCTCGCGATCGAGGACTACCGCTTCTACGACCACGGCGGTGTCGATTTCATCGGCATTCTGCGCGCGGGTGTGTCCGACGTTCTGCACGGCGGCGCGGCGCAAGGCGCCAGCACGATCACCATGCAGGTCGCGCGCAACTTCTTCCTCTCGCGAGAAAAGACAGCCACGCGCAAGATCTACGAAATGCTGCTCGCCTACAAGATCGAGTCGGCGCTGTCCAAGGACAAGATTCTCGAGCTGTACATGAACCAGATCTATCTGGGACAACGTGCGTACGGCTTCGCGAGTGCGGCACGCATTTACTTCGGCAAAGACCTGAAGGACATTACCCTCGGCGAAGCGGCGATGCTTGCCGGGCTGCCCAAGGCGCCATCGGCCTACAACCCGATCGTCAATCCGAAACGCGCGAAGATCCGGCAGGAATACATCCTCAAGCGCATGCTCGATCTCGGCTACATCTCGCGCAATCAATATGAAGACGCCCTCCACGAGCCGATTCGCACGCGCACGTCCGGCAACGAGTACAACGTGCACGCCGAGTACGTCGCAGAAATGGTGCGTCAGGCCGTGTATGACGAATACAAGGACGACACCTACACGCGCGGCCTGACCGTGATCACGACGCTCGACTCGAAGAAGCAGCAAGCCGCGTACGAAGCCGTGCGCATGGGCGTGCTCGACTACGAGCGCCGTCATGCTTACCGTGGCCCGGAAGGCTTCGTGGATCTGCCCGCCGCAATGCCCGATCGTCAGCAACTGATCGAAGACACACTGCTCGAGCATCCTGACAATGGCGACCTCATCGCCGCTGTCGTGGTGGCCGCCAGTTCGTCGCAGGTCACAGCAATTCCGCTCTCGGGAGACGCCGTGACCGTCAACGGCGACGGCATCGGCTTTGCGGCATCGGCGCTCTCGGCGAAGGCCAGCGAAAAGGTGCGCATCCGTCCGGGTTCGATCATTCGTGTGATGAAGGACCCGCGCGGCAAGTGGCGCATTGTTCAGTTGCCTGAAGTTCAGGGCTCGCTCGTCTCGCTGTCGCCCGACGACGGCGCCATTCGCGCGCTGGTCGGGGGCTTCGACTTCAACCAGAGCAAGTTCAATCGCGCAACGCAGGCGTGGCGTCAGCCGGGCTCGACCTTCAAGCCCGTGGTCTACTCGGCCGCGATCGAGAAAGGTGTGAGCCCCGCGACAATGGTGCTCGACGGCCCGCTCAATCTGCCGCCCGCCCAGACCGGCGGACAAGCGTGGGATCCGCACGACGACGACGCCTTCAGCGGCCCGATGACCGTGCGCGAAGGTCTGCAACGCTCGAAGAACCTCGTGGCAATCCGTCTGCTGCAATTTGCGGGCACACAGTACACCCAGGACTACGCCACCCGCTTCGGTTTCGATGCCGACAAAGTACCGCCGTACTTGCCGATGGCGCTGGGTGCCGGGCAGACCACACCGCTGCAACTGGCTGGCGCTTACGCGGTGTTCGCCAACGGTGGGTATCGCGTGGCGCCGTATCTGATCAGCGAAATTCGCGACGCACGCGGCAATGTGTTGAACAAAGCCACGCCAGTGGTCGCAGGCGTGAACGCTGCCCGCGCCATCTCTGCGCCGAACGCGTTCATCATGAACAGCCTGTTGCAGACGGTGGCGCAACGCGGCACCGGCTCGGGCACGAACGTACTCAAGCGCACCGATCTGGCGGGCAAGACTGGCACGACCAACGACGCGCTCGACGGCTGGTTCGCGGGTTACCAGCACTCGCTGGTCGCCGTGGCGTGGCTCGGCTTTGACCAGCCGAAGACGCTGGGCAGCCGTGAATTCGGCGCACAACTGGCGTTGCCGGTATGGACGAAGTACATGGGCGTGGCGCTCAATGGCGTGCCGCAGCAGCAAATGGCGATGCCTGAGGGCGTCAGCGTCGTGAACGGCGAGCTTTACGAGACCGACAAGCTGCCGGGCAACGGGTTTGTCGCGAGCATTGGTATCGACGACAACAGCGGCGGCTTCTCGCTGCCGTTCTTAGGTAACAATTCGCCCTCGCCCGCCGCCCCGCCGCCGGCGGCCGGTCAGCCCCCGTCGCCGGGCGGTGTCGACGCCAGCGAGAAAGCACGCATTCTCGATATGTTCAAGCACCCCTGAGCGCCGGTTCGACGTCTGCAAGCGCAAGTTGACAGACGTTCGCCGAATCGCCCCGCCCCGGCGCCTCATACGCGCGGCCACCCGACCGGTGGCCGTTTTTTTGCATCGGCCCACTCACAAGCGCGCCCTATCCGTTAGCCGGCGAGTGGGCCAGCAAGCGCAAGAATGTACAAGCGCGCGGCCCGGTGCAAACGCTATCCTTCCAGCCATCATCTTCCACCACTCACTCTCAGGAAAACCTTCACCATGCCGGTTTCGTCCCGAGCGACCAGTTTTGTCGCAGGTGCCCGCGATACCTTGCCGATGATCGTCGGCGCGGCCCCGTTCGGCCTGATCTTCGGCGCGCTGGTCGCCACCACACCGCTGGCCACGTGGCATGGCCAGCTCATGTCGCTCACGGTTTTCGCCGGGTCCAGTCAGTTCATTGCAGCGGGGCTCTTTGCAACCGGCGTGGGTTACATCGTACTGTGGGCCACGACGTTGATCGTCAACCTGCGTCACATGTTGTATGCCGCGAACCTTCTGCCTCACGTGCGGCACCTGAATCTTCGCTGGCGCACAGTGCTGGGGTTCCTGTTGACGGACGAGACCTTTGCGGTAACCAGCAGCCATTTCCACCGGCAGCCGAACGATCCCATGGGTCATTGGTATTTCCTTGGCTCGGGTCTGTCGATGTACCTCAACTGGCAGGTGTGGACGCTTGCCGGTCTGTTATTCGGCGCCGCCTTCCCGCGCTTGCAGACGCTCGGTCTCGACTTCGCGATGGTCGCCACGTTCATCGCGATCATCGTGCCGCAGATGGCACGCATGCCCTGGGCCATTGCAACGGTCGTCGCGGGGGCAAGCGCGTATCTGTGTCAGGGCTTGCCGTACAAGCTCGGCTTGCTCGTGGCCGTCTCGCTCGGCATTGCCGCCGGCATGCTGGCGTTGCACGCGAAGCGTCGCAATGGCGGGCAGGCGTCGCGCGCCGGCACGCGCGACGACGGCCATGGCGCCAGCACACCGGACGACCGGACGGCTCTGCGCTCGCAGGAAACGTCTGCCGGAGGTGCACAATGAACTACGTGCTGGCGATTCTCGGTATGGCGACGGTGACGTTCGCCGTCAAAGCGGGCATTTTCGTGCTCGGCGACCGCGTGCGTTTTCCCGAATGGCTGCGCGAAGCGCTCTCGTTCGTCCCCGTCACCGTGCTCACGGCGATCATCGTGCCGATGACGCTGGCGCCGCACGGCAATGGGCTCGAACTCACGTGGCGCAACCCGCAACTCGTGGCGGCACTGGTGGCGATTGCGGTGTGTGCGGCGACGCGTCACCAGTTGCTGACCATTGGCGCGGGGCTCGCTGTGTTCTTTACATGGCAGTTGGGCGTGTTGGGATGACACCACGGGGTGCGCCTCGCTCGCATCGCCCCCATGAAAAAAGCGCCCCGAGAGGCGCTTTTTTCATGGCGAGGCAAAACCGTGCGTCAGACGGACACGGTACCTAGCGTGCCTGCACGGTAGGCCGCAACGAATGCATCGAAGTCTCCGACCTGCGTGCGCTCAAGTTCAGCCTGCGTCTCGAGCGACTTGCGGGCCAGCGTCTCGAAGTGCTCGATCACGCTGGCGTCGAGCGGTGTGTCGCGCAGCGTCTGTGCATGACGCTTGCTTTGCGCGAGCGCGAACGCCTGGAACGCACCGCCCTTTGTGCCGCGCAGCGGCTCAAGCGCGGCCATGACACGGGCAGACGGTGTGAGCGACACGTCTTGCACCTTCGCGCGTTGCAGCGACATCGTGTGCGCGTAGTGCGCCCCGCCTCGCTGTGCGTCGAACGCGGCGGCCGTGCGATCAATGAGATCGAGAAGTTCTTCGGCCCAGTCGAACAGCGTGATCGCTTCACCGCCACGATGCAGTACAAGACCCGGCTTGCGGCCTTCCTTGACGACGTGAGCGAAGTTGTCGCGGTTCTCCATGTTCTCGGCGTTCGAGCACGACGGACTGTCTTCGAACGCGCAGAACAGCAGAAAGGCGTCGATGAAGCGAGCCGTATCGACGTCGATACCCGCCGGCTGAAACGGGTCGATATCGATGCAGCGAACTTCGACGTACTGCACGCCGCGGCGCGCGAGCGCCTGTACCGGGCGTTCGCCACTGTAAGTCACGCGCTTGGGACGAATGGTGGCGTAGAACTCGTTCTCGATTTGCAGCAGATTGGTCGAGAGTTGAATCCACTCGCCGTCGCGCTTGGTACCAAGCGCTTCGTAAGCAGGATGCGGCTGGCTTACAGCTTGCGTGAGTGCATCGATATAGCTGGGCAGGCAGTCGTAGCACGGCGAGACTTCGGACTGCGCACTGTTCTGATAACCCAGATCGCTCATGCGCAGGCTGGTCGCATACGGCAGGCCGAGCGTGCCTTCGTCGAACGATTCGAGACCATGCTGGCGGCCGCGCAGGAACTCGGCGTGCAGCACCGGCGACGCACCGAACAGGTACATCAGCAGCCAGCTATAGCGGCGGAAATTGCGGATGAGCGCAACGTAGCGAGCCGATTGATAGTCGCGCGCGGAGTCCTTGGCGCCTTCGCTTTCCCGCAACAGTTCCCACACCCGCTCGGCCAGCGAGAAGTTGTAGTGAATACCGGCAATGCACTGCATTGGCTTGCCGTAACGCAGCGCGAGGCCCCGGCGATAGACATGCTTGAGCATGCCAATGTGCGACTTGCCGTAGTCGGCGATCGGAATCACCTCCTCCGGGGGCAATGCCGGCGGCATCGAGTCGCTCCACAGCAACTCGGTGCCGAGCTTGCGATAGGCGAACCGATGGATTTCGTCCAGCCGTGCGATCACGTCGGCGGCGTCGCGCTGCGGCGGCGTGATGAACTCGAGCAGCGCTTCGGAGTAATCCGTCGTGATCTCTTCGTTGGTCAGGGCTGAGCCGAGCGCACGCGGATGCGGTGTCAGGGCAAGTGCCCCGTTGTCTTCGACGCGCAGGGTTTCACGTTCAATGCCGGACAGGCCCTCACCGAGCAGGGCACGGTGTGCCGGCTGCATGATGAGTGCCAGACGCCGGTCAAGCAACGAGTGCGCATCGTGCTGCCCGGTGCGAGCGGTGTGTTCGTGTTGACGATTCTGGTTTTCCAACTTCCATCCCTCTGGACTGGCGCAATGCTATGGCATGGCTTTCGTCGCCGATCCCCGCCACGGCGCAAGGTCGTGGCCGATGCGGATTCGGCGGCGTACGGGGGTCTACGGAGTGCCGACGGCAAGCGGCATGCCCCCGGAGCCGGAACTCCGGAGGCCACGCTCGATGCGCGGCACGGCGCGAATTTGGCCTGAGCATAACTGAAAACGCCAAAGCGCGTCGGACGCCACTTCAATCCATTGCATCGCCCGATATGGCGGATGACTGTCATCAATTGAGCGAGGAACGGGCCCGAATGGCCGATGAATGGCGATCATCGACACACCGGCGCATCGAGCCCCCGCCGCCGCCTGACCGGTGCCGGCGCGAGGCGCTACCGGACGCGTCGCCGCATACCGCCAGCACAGCCTCAGCGTCTGCCTGAGTCCGCCTGCGTAAAAGCCGCATTGGCGGCCCGGCATCGCGCGTCGATACTGGCGCCATGATGAATACTCAACACCTGAACGATCTCATTCCCCTGCTATCGCTGGGGCTCGCGACCTTCCTGCTCGCCGGATTCGTCAAGGGCGTGATTGGGCTGGGCCTGCCGACGGTGGCCGTGGGACTGCTGGGTCTGGCCATGCCAACCGCAGAAGCCGCGGCGTTGCTTATCGTACCGTCGCTCGTCACCAATGTCTGGCAGCTCCTGGCGGGCCCGCGTTTTGCCGAACTCGCGAAGCGTTTGTGGCCGATGCTGATCGGTATCGGCATCGGGACATGGGCGGGTGGCGGATGGCTGGCCAACGGTGGCGATTTCGCCGGCATGGCGCTGGGTGTGGCGCTGCTCGCCTATGCGGCGCTGGGACTTGCGGCAGTGCGCCTGCATGTGCCGAAAAGCTGGCCCCGTGCCTGGGTGAGTGCACTGGGCGGTGCCATCGGTGTCGTTACCGGGCTGGTGACGGCGGCAACCGGTGTATTCGTCATTCCGGCGGTACCGTTTTTGCAAGCGCTCGATCTCGACAAGGACGATCTGGTGCAAGCGCTCGGTCTGTCGTTCACCGTCTCCACCATTGCGCTTGCCGCCGGTCTGGCGCGCGACGGTATTTTCCACGGCCATGCGATCGGTGTGTCACTGCTGGCGCTCGCGCCGGCGCTTGGCGGCATGTTCTTCGGGCAGTGGGTGCGAGGACGTGTCAGTGCGGTGGTGTTCCGTCGCTGCTTCTTTGTGGGGCTGGCAATGCTCGGCGCCGAGTTGGTAATTCAGCACATGCGGTGAATGCGCACGCGCGACGATGCCGGGACGGGCAGCCAGAGGGTCAGACGATGAGTCGGTGAGGCGGGCGCGCAATGGATGCCTCTCGCGCCTCTCGCGGGTCACCGCCGGATAGCTGTCACTTGAGATCAGCGAAATCGACGTCCCAGAACTCCATCTCACGACGGCCTTGCAGATCACGTCCCTCTTCCGTTCGACGTAGTTCGACGCGACGGATCTTGCCGGAGATCGTTTTCGGCAGATCGCAAAATTCGATGCGCCGGATACGTTTGTAGGGTGCGAGGTGATCACGGCAGAAGCGCAGGATATCGAGTGCGAGGGCGGCGTCGGCGTGGAAGCCTGCGCGCAGGGTGATGAATGCCTTCGGCACGGCGAGCCGCACCGGATCGGGGCTCGGCACCACGCCGGCTTCGGCCACGGCCGGGTGTTTGATCAGTTCGCTTTCCAGCTCGAACGGACTGATGCGATAGTCGGACGCCTTGAAGACATCGTCCGCGCGGCCGACATAGGTGAAGTAGCCGCGCTCGTCGCGCATGGCGACGTCCCCCGTGTGGTAGTAACCGTCGCGCATCGCCTCGGCGGTCTTCTCGCGGTCGTCTTCATAGCCCTGCATCAAACCGGTCGGCCGCGACGACAGAACCAGCGCGATCTCGCCTTCGTCTGCTTCATTGCCGTTGTGATCGAGCAGCACCACGCGATACCCCGGCATGGGACGCCCCATCGCGCCCGGCTTCACCGGTTGTCCCGGGGAGTTGCCGATCTGGCAGCACGTTTCGGTCTGGCCGTAGCCATCGCGGATTGTGATCTTCCAGGCGCGTTTGACCTGATCGATCACTTCCGGGTTGAGCGGCTCGCCTGCACCGATCAGTTCACGGAATTTTACGGGGTGGCTTGCCAGATCTTCCTGAATCATCATGCGCCAGACGGTAGGCGGCGCACACAGCGTGGTGACACCGCAGCGCGCAGCCGTCTCTAGTGCGGCACGGGCGTCGAAGCGCGAAAAGTTGTAGATGAAGATGGTCGCACCCGCGTTCCACGGCGCGAAGAAGCAGCTCCAGGCGTGCTTCGCCCATCCCGGCGAACTGATGTTCCAGTGAATGTCGCCCGGTTGGAGGCCGAGCCAGTACATGGTGGCGAGATGGCCGACGGGATAGCTTTGATGTGAGTGCAGCACGAGCTTTGGGCGCGACGTGGTGCCGGAGGTGAAGTACAGCAGCAGCGGATCGGTCGCGAGCGTGGTGCCGTCAGGCGTGAATTGATCCGAGGCGCGATAGGCCGAAGCGAGCGACGTCCAGCCGCCGGGCGGGTTGTCGCCGACGGCGATGCGGCCGTAGTCGCCGGCCAGGTTGGCGAACTTGAGAGCATCGCGCGCGGTAGTAACCACATGGCGTACTCGCCCGCGTTCGAGCCGGTCGACGAGGTCGTTTGCAGCGAGCAGGGTCGTTGCCGGAATCATGACGGCGCCGAGCTTCATGCAGGCGAGCATGAGATCCCAGAGTTCAACCTGATTGGGCAGCATGAGCAACACGCGGTCACCGCGCGACACGCCTTGTTCGCGCAGGAAATTGGCGACGCGATTCGAGCGGGCGGACATGTCGGCAAAGGACAGACGTATCTCGCGCCCGTCTTCCTCGACTACCCAGAGGGCGGGGTGATCGTTGCCTTGCGCCTGGGGGTCGAAAAAATCCAGCGCCCAGTTGAAGTGAGAGAGAACTGGCCAGCGAAAATCACGATACGCCACGTCGTAATGGGCGCGCTGCGCGAGAAGAAGATCGCGAGCGGCCTCGAACCCCAGGATTTGCGGCATCGCTTGTCTCCGAGCCCCAACGGGCACCGATTTAGGCAGAATTCCATTATCGTGAGCGCCCTTGAATTCAACATCAGGAATAACCATCATGGGGTTTCGCGCGCCGCAGGCGCTGTACCGTCTGCGCATGATGCAAAAAAATATGCGTGCAACGCGCGCCGCCTCTTCCTTTTTCGCGCGAAGCTCTGCTATAATCGCCTGCTTTCGAGCGATGCATCTAAATGACGCATTTCTCACGGGGCGTAGCGCAGCCTGGTAGCGTACCTGCATGGGGTGCAGGTGGTCGGAGGTTCAAATCCTCTCGCCCCGACCAGAATTGAAAAACCCGCACAGTCTTTGGCTGTGCGGGTTTTTTCGTTGGCGTCAATCTGTTGATTCGTATAGCTTAATGTTAGGCGTTTGCCTAACATCGCTCGCGCGGACATGCACTCACTCTGCCGTCTTTGGCGCCGGTCCAGCCGCCATTGTTTGAGCATCGGGCAGCGTCACGAACGACCTCGCCTCGTCAATCGACCGAGCACCAAGCCAGTCGTCATAGTCGGCAGGCTTGATGATCACCACCAACCTCTTCTCACTCCCCGGCTTGTGGAAGCGCTTCATAAGCGGGTGGTGATCTGCGTTGAGCGTGAGCATCGTAAAAGAGAAACGCGGGCCGCCCGCGCCCTCCCACTCGCGCCATAGACCGGCAATCGCGAACGGCTCATCTGATGCCATGCCGATCGCCCAACGCACCGCCTTCCCCGTCTCGTAATCCGGCTCGAAGAAAATCTGTGTCGGGAAGTGATGGGCCGTCTATCTCGAGCGTCTTATCCATTGTCGCTGCGTCCACGCTGATCGTTTTGGGCACAATCGACTGCGAATCTTGCCATCCTCTGGCTCGGCCCGTTCGCAAACCTGCAGGGCTCCTTCATCACGATATCGGACGCACTGATTGGCACCTGCCTTGGCTACCTGTCCATAGGGATCCTGCACGTAGCCTACCGGCGATTGACTTGGCGAGAGGGCCTTGGTTCAGGAGATATAAATTGCTTGCCGCCGCCGGCGCATGGATCGGCTGGCGCCGGGGGGACAGTCTTTACTTCGACAGCGCCATGGGACACGTGTATCTGAGCGAACATGTGTCCGTGGGCGACGCGATCATCTGCGGCATTGACCGAAATGTCCCGCACCCTGTGTTGTGAGTACCCTAGCGCAAACGCCATCCTGCCAGGGCTTAGCATCGCTACCTGCGTTCGGTGCTGGCGAGACCCGTCCCCAACGCGCCGACACTACACCGATCTCGATCAGAACCGGTAGCTCACCTTCAGGCTGCCCGTCTGCGCGGATGCGCGAGCAGTGTTGATGAGTGCATCGTAGGCGAGGGAGACGTCCAGATGCTTAGCGAGCGTGACGCCGAAGCTCGCGCCAAGCGTCAGATAGCCGCGCGCCAAGCGCGTGCCCGGCGCCACGAAAATCGTGCCGTCCTGCGAGGCCACGGTGATTGCCCGGCCGGTATCGAGCAATTCGTGGGCATAGGCTGCGCGAAATTGCGCATGCATCGGACGCCACGCATCTCCGAACGCCCTGTCGAACGTTACGCCCACGAACGGCTGAAGGCTGCGCGTATTGTCCGCCCCAACGCGCAGATTCTGTCCGCCCGCCCCGCTTTCGTCGAAACCGTTGGCATGGAAGTAGGCGTAGCGCAAGCCGACACGCGGCGTGACCACCACCCCGGCGATCGACAACGGCGCGCTCGCCTGTGCCGCTGCCGTGAACTCCTGCCCTATATGATCACCTTGCGCCGTCCCAATGCCAGCGAACGGGCGCTTCTGCGACATGAAATCAAGGCCGTAACCTACAGATGCCGCAACGTCGACCGGACCGATCTCGCGGCTCGCGTAGGCGGCCAGCCGCAGAGTATCGATCATGCCCGAGTTCGCCGTGCCCATCTCCGAGAGATCGGCATGGGAATAGCCGCCTGCCAACCCGAAGGTGTTGCCCGCCATGCGCTTGTGCGCGCCTGCGAGGAAGCCGTAGCGGTTTTCCTGAAACCCCGGCTGGCCGTCGGCGCCGGACAAACGCCCGTGAAGCCCCGTCGCGTTCGCCCAGACCGTGGGGCCGTCAGAGGTCGCATCGCCGGTCGCCAGCCCCGTCCCGACGGATCGCCTCGTGGCCTGGTCGAGCAGCGCTGACGTCGCCGACTGGGCGTTCATCAGCGCCGCCGTCCCCAGGGCGGTGAAAACGCTCGTGTTCTTCGGCGCAATGACCACGCCCCCCAACGGATCGGAAGCGCCCGGGCCGCCGGATGCCGGATCGTTGAGCGCGAGCGTCACGTCGTTTGCGCCGTAGCTCAGCGCGGAGCGCAGATTGCCAAGATCGGCACCGGCCGACACCGCCTCGGTCACCGAGGAAAATCTCCCGATCACACCGTTCGCCGCGCTCAACAGGGTATATCGCGTCGCCCGATACGTGCCCGGGTCGTAAGTAATCGCGAGCACGCCGTTCAATGTCGCGCTGCCCGACACCTTGAGCAGCGACGCCGTCGTCGGACTTACCTCGATCGCCAGCGCTGCGTTCGACGCTTGTGTGTAATTTCCGGCGACGCTCAACGTACCGATGGACCCGCCCGGCGCCACGATGCCGCCATTGGTCACGTTGCCGAGAATCGTGCCGTGCCCGCGCAATGTGCCCTGCGAACCGACCGCGACGTTGCCGCCCTGCACTGCGCTCTCGTGCGCGGCGTCGCCGATCTCAAGCGTGCCTGCCCCGACGTTGGTCGTACCGGTGAAAGCGGAGCTTGTCCCATTGAGCACCAGCATGCCCGTACCCTGTTTGACGAAAACCCCGCTGCCGGCGAGGTCACCGGCATAGGTGGCGTCGGTCGCAGCATCGACCGTCAGCGTGCTCGCGCCAATGGCGAAGCGTGTCCCCGCCGCACCGGACAGACCGGAGAGGGTTAGCGCGCCCGCGGCGGAGACATCAAACGTAGCGCCGCTGCCGGCCAGCGTCACTGTCGTCGCCGATGACAACTGCCCGCCTGCGACAAGCGCGAGCGTGCCCGCATTGATTGTGGTTGCCCCGGTATAGGTATTCGCGCCCGCGAGCGTCTGCGTGCCGCCGTTCAACGTCAGGCCACCTGTGCCGGCGATCGTGCCTGAGAAGACGCCTGCTGCCTGCGTCAGCGTTAGCGTGCGCGCCCCGAGCGAGACCGTTCCCAGCCCTGTCAGGCCCGTCAGCGAGGCGCCATTCGTTGTCGCGGAAATATCGAGCGTGCCGTTATTCGTCACACCGCTCGACAACGCAACACTTCCGGTGCCAGCCAGGGCCAGCACGGCGCCGTTATCGACGGTCGTCGCGCCGGAATAGGTATTCACGCCGGTCAGCGTCTGCGTGCCGCCGACCAGATGTACACCACCGGTGCCGTCGATGACGCCATCGAATGTCCCGGCCGCGTTGGTGAGCGACAGCGTCTGGCCGCCGAGCCGCACAGCGCCGCCGCCGGAAAGCGCTTTGATCGATGTGCCGGCCGTCACGCCCGAAATATCGAACACGCCGGCTACCGTCACCCCGGATGACGCTGCTATGCTTCCGTTGCCGGATAGCGCCAGCGTGCCGCTGCCGATCGTTGTAGCCCCGGTGTATGTATTGGCCGACGTCATCGTCAGGACATTCGAGTCGATGCCGCCGAGCGTCAGTGTGCCAGCGCCCGACACCGCGCCCGACATCGTCAAGCCTGATCTCGCGGTCGAGAAAATCACGTTCGAGGCGGCGTCGCTCAGAACTACGGCATTGTTCAGCGTCAGCCCGGAATTGAGGGCGGCGATGGTGGCACTTGCACCGGCGTCGAATAGCAGATCGCCGAGAATCACCGAGCCGGACAGCAGATTCAATGCGTTGTCCAGCCCCCCGAACTCGACGGCCGCGGCCCGCGTCATGCCACCATTGTTCATCCCGCCCATGATGAGGCCGGCATTGGTGATCGAGTCATTCCCGCGCGTACGTACGCCGACACCACCGGTCAAACCGGCGCCGCCCGAGATAGTTCCAATGTTGGCAAGCGAGTTGGTCGTTCCCGCGAGATTAACGCCAATACCGCCTCCGCCCCCCGTGCCGCCGGCGATGGTCGCGGCGCCGGCAGCCCCACCGACACCGCCGGTAATCGCGCCGATATTGGTAATGGTGGCGTGCCCGCCGAGCGCGAGCAACCCGTCGCCGCCCCCACCCCCGCCACCGCCGAAGGGCCCTGAACCGCCGACGCCGCCAGCCCCTCCCGTAATCGTCCCCGAATTGACGATCGACGCCATTCCCGCGACAGACATCATTCCGGCCCCGCCGCCACCTCCACCGCCGCCGTTGCCCACACCACCGAGGGCGCTGCCGCCCTGGCCACCTGCACCGCCGATGATCGCCGCCGCCACGTAGATGTCGAGGCCAGAATAATAGATCCCGGTGTTTCCGCCGTTGCCACCGGTGGCAAAGTTGGTGCCATTGGTGCCGACGCTGCCGTCGAGGCCGTTCATCGGTAAATTGATCGTTATGCCGTCGGAGACGACGACGTCCGCCGACGGCCCGCTCGACGCCGGAACACCATCGCCGGACGCGCCAGTGCCACCTGTCCCCTGGGTTCCCCAGGCTCCGGGAACCGGCACCGTCACACTGTTTGTATCCACCGTGCTCGAACCGCCGCCCTGCCCGTTGCCGACGCCGCCTGCGCCGCCTCGCCCCGAGGCACCATCGCCTCCCGGCGCGCCGCAGCCGCTTATGTCACCCGTGCCGCATGTCCCGGCAGCCCATAGCGCGGGCGCGGTCCCCGCGAGCGCCAATGCGACTGCCGTACTGCCAGCAGTTCGAACGATTCGCATACCGAACTGACATCTAGCCAACAACGGAAGCGGTCCGCGAACACCGGGCGTTGCCAGCGATATGGGCAATGTGGACTGATTTTGTTGGGCACGGCGGGTTGCGCGCCTGAGTTTGCATGGGACCACGGATATCCTCTGGTATTGGGCCGTGCATGGCGACCGGCGACCGAGAAGATTCGGCCTTTCCCCCGCAGTACGGCAGTTCTCGAACACCAGCGCTCCGAGATGCCGTTCTTGAATATATTGAGCGCCGGGAAGATGCGACCTATTCTCCTGGCGCATCGGAGACCGAATGTAATACAAAGAAAGGCAATTTGCCACCCGGATGCGCCCGATGGCGAGGTCACGCCTGCAGGGATCACGCGCTTCGGTCCGACATCAATCCGGAGGAATCCGACGCAGTTCATTCCGTGGCGAACGACCGCCCCCACCCCGGTGAAGTGCAAGCGACACCTGACTAAACTCTCGAAATCGAGTAGCAAGGAGGGAGACGCAGGCGAAATGCGCAGCGTGATACGTCCTCCGGGCCAGGCGGCATTTACTGGATTTGCCGTGTGGCAATGCGCGAAAGGCGCCTATGTCATCAACCCATCGGATAGCCCAAAGGGCAAATTGATGTTTGGTAATCCAAAGCGACAAATTCGCATTGCTCGCTACTCGGATTTCGCCTCGGCCTGGGCGGGCGCACTGAAGGTTGGCCCAAACGGTGGGGTGGTTTACGCGTAACCTCGTGGCACGGTGTTCGTAGCGGAATAGCGGACGATTGGCGAGCGCCAGGAGAGGAAGTCAGGAAATAGTGAAGCGAGAGTGCGGCGGGGGATGCGACCGGAGGAATCCGGTCGCGAAACCGTCAGACAGAACGGGGCAGGCAGTGAGAAGGGAGAATTCAGGCCGTCAGACGTTCAAGCAACGTGCGGGGTCGCGTAGCGCGCGCTTGCGCGGCCAGCGCTGCCTCGTGCCAGCGTGCCGTGGGCACGTCCGGGGGCGAGAGCAAGCTGTCGAACCCGCAGGCCCACAGCATCGCCAGTTGATCCGGCAGCAACGGCCCCGCCGCACGAATCCCGCCTTCGAAATGCCACTTCTCGCGCAGAAATTTCGCCAGCGTAAAACCCCGGCCATCGCGCGACTTCGGAAACTCGATCACGACGAGTTCGAGTTGCGGCAGAAGCGCCGCAATGCGCTCCGGATCGTCATGCCCCTGAACGCGAATACCGGCGGGTGCAACGCCCTGCCCGTTCGCAGCCAGCCACGCGTCGAGCGGCAGCACATCCTTGCTGCCCGTGCTCGTCGTCCCCGGTTCGTGCGTACCCCGATAAGTCCAGACGTCTGCGGCAGGCAGCCCGTTTCGATCAATCAACATGCAAAGCTCCCTTGAATTCCTCTGCCCCGACACGTCCGAGCGTATCGATAAAGCGCTCTCCCTCGTGACGCAACGCGCGATAACGATTGAGAATGTTCTCGATCACCTGCGGCACGGCTTCGTAAGTGACGCCCGGGCCAAGAATCTTGCCGACGGCAGCGTTCTCGTCGGCCGAACCGCCCAGCGTGATCTGATAGTTCTCCTTACCCGCCTTGTCGACACCGAGAATGCCGATATGGGCAACGTGGTGATGCGCGCAAGCGTTAATGCAACCGGACACGTTAAGCGTTACCGGCCCGATATCGCGTTGCTGCTCCTCCGTGAAGCGCAGCGCAATGCGTTGCGCCACCGGCACCGAGCGCGCATTGGCCAGCGCGCAATAATCCAGCCCCGGGCAGGCAATGGCGTCTGAGATCAGGCCAATGTTGGGCGTGGCCAGACCGCCCTCCTTCAGGCGCGTCCACAAGGCATGCAGTTCGTCGCGCTTGACATGCGGCAGCACCAGATTCTGTTCGTGAGTCACTCGCAACTCGTTGAACGAGTAGCGCTCTGCGAGATCCGCCAGCAGCAGCATTTCTGTCGAACTGGCGTCGCCCGGAATACCGCTCGCCGGCTTGAGCGAAACGACCGCACTGATGTAGCCGGGCACCTTGTGCTCGTGCGTGCAGGTGTCGACCCAGCGGCGGAATTCGATGTCGCTCTCGTAGGCTTGCGCAAACGCGCTCGACGTATCCGGCAACGTTTCGAACTCGGGCACGACGAAACGATCGCGAATCGCCGCGATGACGTCTTCTCCCAGCGGACGATGCGAAAGGGCAATGCGTGCGAATTCTTCCTCGATCATCTCGATGAACTTCGCAGGCTGCATTTCCTTGATGAGGATCTTGATGCGCGCCTTGTAGATGTTGTCGCGACGCCCCAGCGCGTTGTACACGCGCAAAATGGCTTCGACGAAGCGCAACAGATCGGCCTCGGGCAGCCACTCGCGCACGAGCGTACCCACGATGGGCGTGCGTCCCAGCCCACCGCCCGCGTATATCTGAAAACCGACCTCGCCGCGCTCGTTCGTCCGCGCGAGAATGCCGATGTCGTGAAAGCGCACAGCAGCCCGATCGGTCTGACCGCCGGTGATCGCGATCTTGAACTTGCGCGGCAAATAGGTGAATTCGGGATGGTCTGTCGACCATTGACGCAAAATCTCGGCGTACACGCGCGGATCGACCACTTCGTCCTTCGCCGCGCCGGCGAATTGATCGGTCGTCACGTTGCGAATGCAATTGCCGCTCGTCTGAATTGCATGCAGATCGACATCGGCAAGCTTCGACAGGATCTCAGGTGAGTCCGTGAGCGTCGGCCAATTGAACTGAAGATTCTGACGCGTGGTGAAGTGACCGTAACCCTTGTCGAAACGGTTCGCCACATAGGCAAGCTGACGCAACTGGATCGCGCTCAGCGTGCCGTACGGAATGGCAACGCGCAGCATATAGCCGTGCAATTGCAGGTACAGACCGTTCATCAGGCGATAGACCTTGAACGCGTCTTCGCTGAGTTCGCCACTGAGCCGACGGGCGACCTGCTGGCCGAACTCCTTCGCACGGTCCTTGAGGAACTCGCGCTCGGACGGGTCATAGCAGTAGATACCGGCATGCTCCGGCGCCACGGTCAACGCAGGTGCATGCGCCAGCGCCGCCTGCACCGTGGCTTCAGCGGCCTGCTTGCCGAGGTCTTCACGAACCGACGGACCGCGCGAGCGCAGTTGTTCACGAAAATCCACCGGAACGGGGCCGGCTTCGCCCACTTGCGCAGGGCGCGGCACCGGGTCGACGATCAGATTGGCTGCCTGGGCCGCCTGCGCTGCCGCTTGCGCCTGGTCGAGATCCTGCGCGTCGAACACATGCGCCTGCGCAAGATCGTCCACCCAGTTGTGTTGCTTGTCCAGCCACACGACCAAGCCGTCGTGTAGCCGGTTTGCCGAAATCAGGTTGCCTGCATTCATTCCACGCTCTCAGTGCTTTTAGTTTTGGTCGCAAGTCGCGAGTCGACCGGCAGGCTATCAAGCGGGGCAGGAATATACGACCATTTAGTAGTTATTTACTCATTACGCGATGTTGTTTGGGCTCGGCAGCCCCGCCAGACGCGGCATTGCCGTTACCTTGCCGTTACCCTGGCCGGTGGAGAGAATTTCCCCGGTACGTGCAAAAAAGGCCGCACGGTGTCTGCCGCGCGGCCCATTTCATAGGGGCGATGTCCTTTGCACGCGTGCGAAAACTCGCTGCGATGAGGGAGACGACAACCGGGAGACGACAACTCACCGGAATCGCAGGCCGGCTCATACGCAGCCCCCCCCCCAACGTGACAATACCGGCTTACACGTCCGCCTCACGCCAACCGTGTATCGACGCGATCTTGCGACATGCCGGCCGCCACAAAAATACCTGTATTTTTATACAGTACCCATGCTACATTCCCGATCATCTCAACTTCACCGTGAGTGACACCATGAGCGACGCCAAATCCACCAAGTTCATCGTCGTGCCGTATCGCAAGAACAAAGACGGTGTATTGCAACCCGGCGAGTTGCGTCAGGCAAGCACCGAGTTCGGTGCCGTGCGCATTGCACAATCGATGGCGTCCGGTTTTGCCGGTATCGCCGCCTACGAAGTGCTGGTCGATGAAGAAGACGGCACCATGGATGCGCCGCGCATTCTGTTCCAGGAAGGCGCTATTCCCGCCATGGCGGAGTAAGCCCCCTTCGCTGCAACGCGGGCGATGGATTACTCCGGCCGCGACAACCGGGGAAGACTATCGAACGACCGGGTCTGACGCGGGTGCTGAAGATCTCGCGTATCGAGCGCACGGGTCGTTGCCGCCATTTCTTGTTGGCTCGGGCCCGTGGACGGGCCGTTACGCTCGCTTGCCGTGCGATTGATGCTCGCGCTGGCACTCTGAGCATCGGTCACGCTGTCTGCCCGCCCAGCCACCGCCGACTCTGCCCGGCTAAGTGCCGGTGTCTGGTTCGACTGCCGGATACTGCCGAGATCTCCCGCCCCCAGATACGACTGTGCGTTCGCGTGACCGAACATCAGCGCCCCCGTCAGGCACAGGCAGGCTGCAATGAATTGGCGATGGCGCATGGTGACCCCCGTTCGACGTATTGGATGCTTTGAATCGGCTTTGGGAGAGGTGTCCGTCGACGCTGATCGATCGTTTGACGCTTTCCCGACATGGCTGCATTGTCGCAGCGCCGCGACACCTTGTCGCCTGCATAAATCACAGTTGACGCCCCTCTCAATTCCGACAGTTTGTTCTGCTACACTGCGCGAAAATCGAGCCTCTGGCTCAGCAGAATAAATGTAGGGGAAACCGGGGGAATTCCATGTCGAACGACGTCAGTTTTCGACGGGCATCGGAAGCGGTCCGGGCGGTCGGTGCCGGAGATGCGGACTGGCTCGATGTGGTGCAGACGGCGCGCGAGTTTCTTGGCGCGGACGCCGCGACGCTCCTTTGCCACGACAAACAAAGCCACACGGTTCGCTTCGTCGAACAGTCCGGGCACGAAGGCCGGGTGATCGACGAGTACTCGCGGTTCTACTACCAGTACGACGATTCGACCCGCCGCTTCTGGGACGCCCCTGCCGGCACCTGGTACGACTCGTCCGTTGCACTCAAACACGAATCGCCAAATGATCGCGTGTTCTGGAACGAGTTCATGCGGCCGCACCAACTTCAGCAGTTGGTGGGTGTCGTGATCTGCAACGACGACGACGCCCTCACCGCCCTGAGCGTTCAGCGCATGCATATCGTTGAACCCACCTTCGCTCATGCGGCCAACATCGCGAAGTACGAACGCCAGCTTGCCGTCGCCTTCGCAGCCCGCCGTGCGGCCAGCCGGGCGAGCCTGAACGCGCTCAGCCAGATGCTCGACCCGGCGCGCGAAGGCTTTCTCATCGCATCGCCCGACGGTTGGGTGCTGGAGTTTGCCCCGGGGCTCGACGTGCTGCTGGGCAGTAACGACAGCCAGCTCATGCTCAGGCAGCGCCGGATAATGCACCGCCAGCCTGAATGGCAAACCCGATTGACGAATGCGCTCCGGCAGGTCGGCGTCAGCCGCGAACCGGTGTCGCTGGTACTGCCCGATTCGTGGGGACATGCCTACCGGTTGACGTTACGCGCGCTGGGCAGCCAGATGAATCACGGGCTGCGCGCGGCAGTCGGCGTGCGAATCGAGCGGCGCAGCATTTTCAATATCCCTGGCGAAACCGCCCTGCGCCAGCACTTTTCGCTGACGCAGGCCGAAGCCCGCCTCTTCCATCATCTGGTTGCCGGACTGACCATTGGCGAATGCAGCGAAGTGCTGGGCCTTGGCACCAGCACACTGCGCACCCAGCTATCGGCCATTCTGCGCAAGACCGGCTGCCATCGTCAGGGCGAATTACTTCGCCTGGCGGCCATGCTCGTCCCCTAGCCGCCCGACGCCGCGCACGCCTCGGGGTGCGCGCTTACGAAACGTTGCCCGCTTCGTGGCCCGCTTCGTGGCCCGCGGCATCCGCAGCGTTCGGCTTGCTCAGCACAACGGTGCTGATACGATTTCGACCACCCTGCTTCGCGATGAAAAGCTGCTCCTCGGCCGCCTTCAATACGGCTTCTGCACCGTCGCATTCGCCCGCAACCCCTGTGGCTGCCCCAACGCTCACCGTCACCAGTCCAGTCGCACTGCCCGCGTGGGCAATACGCAGACGCTCGACGTCGCGGCGGATCTGCTCAGCCATCGCGGCCGCGCTCGCCGCGTCGGTATCGGGCAGGACTACCGCGAATTCCTCGCCTCCGTATCGCGCGACCATATCGGCGTCACGCCGTATATGACCCCCGATGTTCTTCGCAACGACGCGCAAGACATCGTCGCCAATCGAGTGTCCGCAATTATCGTTGAAGTGCTTGAAGTGATCGATGTCAACGAACAGCACCGAGAACGGACTCCCCGAGCGTTTTGCCCGCCGCCATTCGCTCGCAAGTTTCGCCTCGAGGGAGCGTCGGTTACTCAACCCCGTCAGGCCGTCGCTCACGGACAGGCTCGCGACACGTGCCGCCGTGGTGGCGCGCATTCGAATCGCCGCCACCAGCAACCAGGCGCCGACAATGAGCGTTGCCGCGCAAACAGCCGCTATCGAGCCGAACATCACGGCGTGACGGTACCAATGACTCATGAGCGCCTGTGTCGACGGCGTAACGACCACATACATCGATGCGCCCGGCACGCGCACCGAACGGTACGCCGTAGCGCGCGCCGCTTCGGGAAAGGAAAGCGCCGCCGTCAGATTCTGGTCCCGTGTCGCTTCCCCCGGCAACTTGACCAGCGTTCCGGGCCTGGCGCCCGCGCACGGGCTGCACGCCAGCACTGTCCCCTTCTCCTCGACCACGTCGATGGATTTCAGATCGGTCGAATCGACCGCGCTCACCTGAGCCCCTAAACCGTCGAGGCGCAACGCGATGACGGCCACGCCGGCAAACGAATGGTCGTTCGCCGCGATGCGACGCGTAAGTGCCACCGACAGCATCCCGCCGTGCGTTCGCGACGCGTAAGGCTGCGAGATATAAAGGCCCAACGACGGATTCGCCTCGTGAGAGCGGAAATAATCGCGGTCTGCCACATTCACAAACGTGTCATGGGCAGGATCGAGCGGCGCGGCAATTTGCCCCGCCTTGTTCACCACGTAAGCGTCGTCGAGAAAATCGCTGCTCAGCGTTTGCCCAAAGCGCACCCGGTCGCGTACGCGCTCGGGGAACAGCGGTGTTTGCGAGTTCTCGGCCTCGCGCACCATCTCCTTGAGCAGCGCATCGTAGATCGCGATATTGCTGCCAAGACTGACCGCCACCACCGAGGCTACGCTCTCGGCTCGCTCGAGCGCGTGGTCGTAGTGTGCCTGCCGGTCGGCGCGCAGCAACATGCCGACACTGGCCGGTATCGCAAGCGCAATGACCGTCCCCACAATACCAACCATCGACGGATAATCGTCGAACTTGTCGAATAAGGCGCGTACCCGGTTTCCTGCCCACGTTCGAAAAGTTCGAAAACGCGGTACTCCCGTGCGTGTGGTCATATTCGATGGCCCGATGGAATGCCTGCACTGAGATCAGTGAGGATGTCGTGCGATATCGTCGAGCAACGGCACAATCGCCAGCATGATGAGTACCAGCGCAAGCGGAATCGTCGCCGAGAAACCCAGATACTTGAAACCGAGCGCACCTGCCAGCCCGCCCAGGAAGAACATGCCCAGCAACGCGCAGAGCAATCGCAACTTCTGCCTGTCCCCCATCACGCGCGGCAACTCGTGCGCCACGCCGGGCCGGTTCCAGTAGCCCAGCTTCCCCAACTCGATGCCGATGTCGGTCACCAGCCCCGTGACGTGCGTCGTTCTGATCTCGGCCCGGGAAATCTTGGTGATGATGGCATTTTGCAATCCCATGACATAACACAGCAAGCCCACCGTCGCCGGTACATACAGCACGCGCTGGTGCTCGAGATTGGCGCCCATCGCACCGAACGTCAGTAGCAGCAGTGCTTCGAACATCAGCGGTGCGGCGTATTCGCTATGCGTATGGTGGCGTCGTCCCCAATGAACCAGCACGGTCGATGTCACTGCCCCCAACAGAAAAGACAGCAAAGCGCTCAGGCCGGCAAGCACGAGCACGAGTTGCCCGAGCGCGAGGTTGTCGGAGAGCGCCGCGACGATGCCCGACATATGCGATGTGTACATTCCGACGGCCAGAAAACCGCCCGCATTGGCGGCTCCGGCCACAAACGCGAGCGAGCAGCCCAGGCGCCGGTTCGCCGCGTCTGTACGCACCGGCTGGGTGAATCCACGTAGGTAGTTGATCGGCATGGCTGATGAGCTAATGAACGTCGCACATGAGGTATTCTAATGCGCGTTGACGCGCGATCGCCGCCAATATCGTGCCCGCGGACATGACCTAAAAATGAGGAGACGAAACGGATGATTGAGTGCTATGCCTACCGGAGCCACGCCGTGAGCGATCTCGATCTGCGGGAACTCTCGAAGATCATCGTCAACTCGCGGGGATTTAACGCCGCCGAGGACATCACCGGCGTGCTGCTGTTCGATGGTGCAAGGTTCTATCAGTACATCGAAGGGCCGGGTGTGGCGCTTGCCGACGCCCGGCAACGTATCGAGGCATCGCGCAACCATACCGGTATTCAGGTGTTGCTCGATGGCGCGCCGGACACCCCGGGGGCATTTCCCACGTGGAGTCTGGGCTATCTGATGCTCGACGAGCCGCCCCGCTCGCTTCACGCCTTCGCCACCCCCGCCGATCATGCCGAACTCGTGGGCGCTTTCGCGGCGATCGCCGCCACATCCGACGCAATGTGACCTCGCGCCGCAAGGTCGATCCCCCGAACACCAGGCCGCACAAACGACAACGCCGGGCCACCCTGAGGGGCCCGGCGTCGATCGCTCACGCCACACGTCAAGCGCTCGCGTGACGCGAGCGCTTCGAGGTCACTGCTCGATCTGACGGTTCCAGCGTTGATCCCACTGCGCGCGACGCTGATTGATGGCGTCCCAATCCACAGTCTTCAGGTTCTTGGCCAGTTCGTCGATCTTGCCCAGACGCTTTTGCATGGCAGGCGGCACGGTGGCCTGCGTGTTGGTCGGGATGTAAGCGCCGGCAGCAGCAGCCAACGTCTGGCCCTTCGCCGACAGCAGGTACTGCGCGAGCTTCTGCGCCATGGCATTGTCCGGGCTGTTCTTCACCACGCACAGATCGACAAGCAACTGCACCGCCCCTTCCTTGGGGGCAACGTAGCCCACCTGAATGCCCTTGTCCTGCAGATCGCTCACAGCCGTCGGGGTCAGCGGGAAGATCGCCGCTTCGCCGGTCTGGATCATTTCCGAGAGCTTGGCGGAGTTCGGGATGTACTCGACGACGTTCGGCCCCACGGTCGTGGCCCACTTGGTGAAGCCCGGCTCGACGTTTGTCTCGCTGCCGCCCCAGATGCGATTCAGCGCGAGGAAGCCATGCAGACCGAACGTGCTGCTCGACGCCGACTGGAACACCACCTTGCCCTTGTACTTCGGATCGGCGAAGTCGCTCCACGATGTCGGTGCGGCCCAGCCCTTCTCCTTGAACAGCTTGGTGTTGTAGCCGATACCGGTCATGCCCAGTTGCACCCCGGCGCCCATGTCGTCTTTCACGCGGGCAGACGGCATCAGTTCTTTGAGCACGGGCGAATCGTCGAGCTTCTGGCACACCCCCATGCTAATGGCGCGCGCCATCACGCCGTCGTCCAGAAACACAACATGCATCTGCGGGCTGTTGCGGTTGGCGAGCAGCTTGGCCAGCACGTCGGACGACGTACCCGGCACGACCACGACCTTCACGTTGTTGGCCTTCTCGAACTCCGGGAAAACCTGGCTCGTGTAAGCCTTTTCCATCGGGCCGCCGTTCATGCCGATGTAGAGCGTTTTGGACTGCGACCAGGCCGCGCTGCTCGCGCCCAATGCCAGCGCCGCAGCGCACATGACGACCTTTCGGGATAGCTTCATCGTGGTTCTCCTTGCGTTTTCAGAGAGTAAGGAATGTAGTTTCGGGACGGACGCTGAACGTACAGGATTCATTTGCCGATCATGCCTGCGCCGTAACGGGCACGAAGCGGTCGACGGCAAACGCGTCGATCGGTGTCGCCGTCTCGCCATCGGCGACCAGATCGGCGAGCACTTCTCCAACCCCGGGCGCCAGCAAAAAGCCGCCGCCCGAGAAGCCGAAAGCATGCACGAGACGCGGTGTCGTGCGGCTCATGCCAATGATCGGATTGTTATCGGGGGTCTCCCCCTCCACGCCGCTCCATGTCCGAATCAGCAGCGCATTACGCAGGGCCGGCAACAGCGCACAGGCCTCACGCATTACGGCGCGCGTGGTGTCGGCGCTCGGCTGGGCATACTCGCCATTGCCGGTACCGCGTCCGCCACCGATCACGCAATTGCCGCGCTCGACCTGACGCGCATACACGCCGCCGCCGTACACACCAAGGTTGTGGCCGATGAACTTCGGCAGCGGCTCCGTAACCCACATATTCGGATAGATGGCATGCATCGGCACCCGCTCGCCAAACGTGCCCGCGATGTGATTCGCCCAGGCCCCGGCGGTGTTGAGCAGCCAGTCGGCGCTCACATGCAGCGCCTCGCCTTGCGCAGGTTGCGCCGTCAATTGGAAACGCACGCCGTCGTGGACCACGGAGGTGATGGGGGTGCACTCCCGAACATCGGCGCCCAGCGCACGGGCCGCGCGCGCGAAGGCAGGCGACACCAATCGCGGATTTGCATGCCCATCGCTCATGCACAGCGAGCCGCCGACAGCGCCCTCACCCAGCCACGGAAAGCGCCGACGGAATTCGGCGCCGCGCAGCACCGTGGTTGCCAGACCGTAGCGGCTCGCCATCTCCGACCACGCGTCGAGCGGCGCCAGATCGCTCTCGCGACGCGCCAGTCTCAAATGGCCCGAGCGCACGAACTCGCCGTCGATGCCGATCAACTCGGGCAAACGATCCCAAATCTTGCGCGCACGCATGGCGAGCGGCAGTTGCTCTTCCGGGCGGCCCTGGCAGCGCACGCCGCCGTAATTCACGCCGCTGGCCTGTGCGCCGCAATAGCGTCGCTCGAACAGCACCACGCGCAAACCGCGCCCGGCCAGCGCACGCGCGGCCGAAGCGCCCACCAGACCACCACCCGCGACGACAACGTCGTAATGCAGGGTCTCACTCATCGCGCGCCTCCTCGGGGATGGCCGCAACGTTCTCGTCGAACAGCATCGGTGCAATCGGAATCGGTTTGATCGGCGCCTGTGCGCGCAGACGCCCCACTTGGACGAGTGTCTGCCCGCTCGCTTCTGCCAACAGATGGCATGCCGCTTCACCGCACATGCGGCCCTGACAGCGCCCCATGCCCACGCGGGTGAGCGCCTTGAGCCGGTTGATTTCGGTCACGCCGTCATGGCGCACACAATCGCGCAGCGTGCGGGCATCGACTTCTTCGCAACGGCACACCAGCATGTCGTCGGGCCAATGCGCCGACGGATCTTTCGGCAACGCGAATGCCTGCTCGATCCCCTCGCGAAAGCGGCGAATGCTGGCGAGCTTGCCTTCGATGACGGCGGCGTCAGGCACGCCGGGCATCGTTGGCGCTGCGATTTCGAGATCTTCGAGCAGGGCCAATGCAGCGCGGCGGCCCGCGAGTTCGGCGGCGTCGGCACCGGCAATGCCCGCGCCGTCTCCCGCCAGATAGATGCCGGGCTGCGAGCTGCGGCCCGCAGCGTCTCGCTCCGGCAGCCAGCAGCGATTGAGGTCGTCGAAGACGAAACGGCAACCCGCCAGATCGGCCAGTTGCGTCTCCGGACGCAAGCCGAAGCCCAGTCCCACGGCGCTGCATTCGAGCGTGTGCTCATGGCCGTCGCGCTGCCACCGAATCGCCCGCACGCCTGCCGTGCCGTCAATACCTTCGAGGCTCACGCCATGCTCGATGCGCACACCGTGCGCCCGCAGCCATCCCACGTAATACAGCCCCTTGGCGAGCGTAGCCGGTTGATTCAGCAAGCGCGGCGTTGCCCTGGCCTGACTGACGAACCGATTCGTGTCGAGCACCGCCGCTACGTTCGCGCCAGCTTTCGCGTATTGATATGCCACGAGATAGAGCAACGGCCCGGTGCCCGCGAACACCACACGCTCGCCGATGGCACAGCCCTGCGCCTTGAGCGCCACTTGTGCACCGCCCAGCGTGTACACCCCCGGCAAAGTCCAGCCCGGCAGCGGCAGCACACGATCGGTCGCGCCGCTCGCAATGATCAGATGCGTGAACGGCACCGGTTTTTCGCGGCCGCCATGCATCGTGTGGAGCCGCTGCGGATCGCAAGCCCACACCAGCGTCTCGGGTCGATAGTCGACCTGCGGCAACAGCGCCGCCATCGTGCTGTGGATGGCATCGGCCTTGGCGGCTTCGAAGCCGTAGAGCGTTTGCTTAGTTCGCGTGAACCCGGCACTCGCCGGTGGCTGCCGGTAGATCTGACCGCCCCAGCGTGGGTTCTCATCGAGCACGATGGGATGCAGACCGGCCGCCACGAGCGTCTGCGCGGCGCGAATGCCGGCGGGACCCGCCCCAACGATGACGATTTCGGAGCGCTCAGGCATGCGAGCCTCCGTGCACGTCACTGGCTTCGGTCGCACGGGTCAGAATGCGCATACCTTCCTGTACCGGCGTCGAGCACGCGCGCAGGCGCGACAACTGCGCCTCGCCCCCTGTGGCAGAGGTGGATTCGCAGCGCACCCAACAATCCTGGCACGCGCCGATCAGACAAAAGCCCGCGCGCGGCGTGCCGCTGAATTCGCTGATGCGCACATGACGCTGATGCGTGAGGATCGCCGTGAGCAGCGTGTCGCCCGCCAGCGCCTGCACCGGCTTGCCGTCGAGGTAGAACGTGAGCGGCGAGCGCGACGTTTCGGCAAGACGCGTCAGTTGCGGGCGACCCGGCGCGCGCGAGCCTTGCGATGAATGGGAAGAACGGGACATGAGAATCTTCTTTGCGCGTGCGCTCAGTGCTGGCCGATCAGAATGCGGTTCAGGCCGTAGACACGGTCGAGCAGCAGCATCGCGCCCAGCGTGATCGCAATGACCAGCGCCGAGACGGACGCCATCATCGGATCGATCGACTCGGTCGCGTACATGTACATGCGCACGGGCAGCGTGACGGTCTGCGGCGCCGTGAGAAAGACCGACATCGTCAGTTCGTCGAAGCTGTTGATGAACGCGAGCAGCCAGCCGCCGGTAATGCCCGGCAGGATCATCGGCATGGTCACGCGCCGGAAGGTCGTCCAAGAGCCAGCGCCCAGCGACGCCGCCGCATGCTCGACGCTGCGATCGAGCCCGCTGATCGACGCCAGCACGAGACGCATGATGAACGGCGTCACGATGATCATGTGCGCGAAGGTAAGCGCCGCGAACGAGCCGGTCACACCGAGCATGGCGAAGAAACGCAGCAGTGCGATGCCGAGCACCAGGCCCGGAATCACCAGCGGCGAGAGCAGCAGACCGTTGAGGAAGTTACGCCCCGGAAAGCGCGAGCGGCCGATGGCGAGTGCCGCAGGCAACGCGATCACGAGCGAGATCGTGGCCGACAGGAACGCCAGCTTCAGGCTGGTGAAGAACGACGCGATGAAATCGGGATAGTCGAGAATCGCCCGGAACCAGCGCAGCGACACGCCGCGTGTCGGCAGCGAGAGCGTTTGTTCCGGTGTGAACGCGACCAGCACGACGATGACCATCGGCGCGAGGACGAAGAGAATGACGAGCGTATGGAACGCAAGCGCCAGAGGACTGTTTTTACGCATGATGGCGGATAGGTTCTGTTCTGCGGGAGACGTGCCCTGGCCTTAACCCATGCTGCGCGAATAGCGGCGCTCGAGCAGGCGGTAGTACGTGAGCATCACAATCAGATTTGCCGCGAGCAGCAGCACGGCGATGGTGGCGCCCAGCGGCCAGTTCAGCGAACTCAGGAACTGGTCGTACACGGCAGTGGCTGCGACCTTGAGGCGGCGTCCGCCCAGCAGACTCGGAATCGCAAACGCGCTGGCCGACAGACCGAACACCATCAGGCTGCCCGAGAGAATGCCCGGCACCAGTTGGGGCAGCACAATGCGGCGCAGCGTGGTCGCCGGCGAGGCCATGAGCGAGAGCGCAGCGTTTTCCGTCTGCGGATCGAGGCGTTGCAGCGACGTCCACACCGGAATGACCATGAACGGCAGCATCACGTGCACCAGCGCGACGATGATCGCGAAGTTGGTGTACTCCATCTTGTACGGCCCCATGCCGAGCAGACCGAACGCCTGATTGATCAGGCCGCCGGAACTGAGCAGCATGCTCCAGCCGAATGCGCGCACCACGATGGAGACGAGCAGCGGCGAGAGAATCACCAGCAAAAAAAGCGAGCGCCACGGGTCGCCCATGCGCGACAGTACATAGGCTTCGAACGTACCCACCACCGCGCACACGGCGGTAACGGTGAGTGAAATGCCGAACGTGCGCAGGAAGATCGTGTGGAAGTACGAATCGAACAGCACCTCTTTGTAGTTCTCGAACTGGAACGCCGCAATCGGGCCGCTCGCCGGATCGAACTGATAGAACGTGAGCGCCAGCGTCATGAGCAACGGGATGAGCACCAACGCCACGAACAGCAGCATGGCCGGTGCGCTCATGACCCACATCGGGAGATACGCATGCCAGGGAGCACGCGTCACAGGGGCGGCGCCGGTGCGCGCCACTTGCAGCGTCTCAGCCATTCGTGCGCACTCCTGCCGAGACGAAGCGAACCGCTTCCGCCTGCCAGTCCAGCCCCACGGGCATACCTTCGTTCAGCGGCTCGCCGCCTTCGTTCTGGCAACACACGAGCACTTCGCCCAACGGGCTGTCGACACGGTACAGCCACTGGCTGCCGAGGAAGAAGCGGCTCGTCACCGTGGCCGACAGACGGCCCGCCGACGGCGCGCACAGACGCACCTTCTCGGGACGCAGGCACAGCGTGATGGCGTCGCCCACGGCCATGCCGCGATCCCGAGGCGAGAGTTCCGACAGCGCGGCGCGCTGTACGAGTTGTGCACCCAGTTCGATATGCAGGTGCTCGTCGTCACGCGCGCTTACGCGCCCGGCCAGCATGTTGGCCTTGCCGATGAACTGCGAGACGAACGGTGTTTCCGGTCGCTCGTAGGCGCGGTACGGCGTATCGACCTGCGTGATGCGTCCGGCTTCCATGACCACCACGCGGTCGCTGATCGACAGTGCTTCCGACTGGTCGTGCGTGACCATAATGGTGGTGGTGCCGATCTTGCGCTGGATCGCGCGCAACTCGAACTGCATGTCTTCGCGCAGCTTCGCGTCGAGGTTGGACATGGGTTCGTCGAGCAGCAGCACGGGCGGTGCAATCACGACCGCACGCGCGATCGCCACACGCTGACGCTGACCACCGGAGAGTTCGCGTGGATAGCGATGACCGAGGGCGTCCAGACGCACGAGCGCCAGCGCCTCGCGTATCCGTTCCTGACGCGCCGCCTTGTCGACACCGCGCATCTCCAGACCGAAGCCCACGTTTTCCGCCACGGTCATGTGAGGGAAGAGCGCGTAGCTCTGGAACACGATACCCAGCCCGCGCTTGTTCGGGCGCATATGCGTAATGTCGCGCCCGTCGAGCGTGATGCGCCCGGTCGTGGCTTCCACAAAGCCCGCAATCATCTGCAACGTGGTGGTCTTGCCGCAGCCCGAAGGGCCGAGCAGCGAGACGAACTCGCCCTTTTCCACCGAGAGATTGACGTTCGAGACGGCGTTCAACTCGCCAAACGTCTTGGAAACATCCGTCAAAGTCAGGAAAGACATGGTCACTACCTTCGGGCGCATGCACGCCGCAAGAAATGCAATTGCATCGAACAGTAGCGAGCCAAATTGCTTGTCGCAAGATAACGATTCCGCGAAATGAGATAAATTTTGTGATTATTTCGTTTGGCGGAACATTCAACGAATGGGCACGCGGTTTCGTTTCGCGTCACCACCTTGGGATAATCCCTAACTTACGGCAAATATTGGTGTTTTTTTCGTATTTCGATGAGGCATGCCAGTTTCCAAGCGTCCCGTGCTTACGCTAGTATTTCGTTTGACGGAATACTTGAGACACTAATGAACACCTCCGATTCATCCCGCGCGCTGAAACCGTCGACGACGGAGCCTGCCGGCGCGGGCATTTTGCAACGCACCTTTGCCGTCATTCGTGCGCTGGGCGACGCCAAGCCCGAAGGCGAGCGCGTTACCCATATCGCCAAAGCCGTTGGTCTCAGTCAGGCGACGGTGCATCGGATTCTGCATGCGCTCATTGCCGAGCAAGTGGTGGAGCAGGACGAGACGTCCAAGCTCTACCGGCTGAGCATCGACTTCTTCGCGATGGCCGCGCAGGCAGGCAATCCGAGCGGCATGCGCACCCTGTGTCGTCCGTCGTTGCTGCGTCTTTGCGCGAGCCTTGGCGACACCATTTTTCTGCTGGTGCGCAGCAGCTTCGACGCGGTCTGCCTCGACATGTGCGAAGGCCCCTTCCCGATCCGCTCGTTTACCGGCGACATCGGCGGACGTGTAGCGCTGGGGGTCGGCCAGGGCAGTCTGGCGATTCTCGCTTTCCTGCCGGAAGCCGAGCGCGAAGAGATCATTCGCTTCAACGTGCCGCGACTGCGCGGTTATGGAGTACTCGACGAGGTCTATCTGCGCACCGAGATCGAACGCGTGCGTCAGTTGGGCTATGCCGGCAGCAATAGCGGCGTGCTCGACGGCATGGCGGGGGTGGCGGTGCCGGTGTTCGACCGCACCGGTCATGCGGTCGCCGCGCTGAGCGTGGGCACGCTGGCTGCGCGCCTGTCGCAGGATCGTCTGCCGATGGTCGTGGAGTTGCTGCGGCGTCAGGCCGAATTGATCGGCCCGCAAACCAATCCGTTCGACGTGGCGATGCGCCGTCCGATGCACGGTCTCACGCGCGCGCTGACCACCGAGCCGCTGGCCTGAGGTATTCAAGTGTGACGTGAGGTATGCCGGGCATGCCGGACTGAGCCGCGAGATCCGGGCCCGATGACAGGACCGAATCGGACCTATTGATGGCCGAAAATGGCCAGCCGGCAACACAGGTAACTGCGAGAATCACGGCCGGGCCCGACAGCACCCTCGTTCCCGGTAATCCCCCAACCTTCTTGGCTGCCGGCCCTTTGCGGAGACATGACATGGCTTCAGGCGAACATCAGTACCGGATCGGCGTCGAGTGGATTGGCAATCAGGGAAGCGGCACGTCGGGCTATCGCGACTACGGACGCAATCACGAGATTCGCGCCAACGGCAAGCCAACAATTCCCGGCTCGGCTGATCCCGCCTTTCGCGGCGACGCGGCCCGCTGGAATCCGGAAGACCTGCTGGTCGCCGCGGCCAGTGCCTGCCACAAGCTCTGGTACCTGCATCTTTGTGCCGAAGCCGGAGTGGTGGTCGAGCGGTATGCCGACGACGCCATCGGCACCATGATCGATACGGCGCAGGAAGGGCGCTTCACGCGCATTTTGCTGCGCCCGCACGTTACGATCCGCGCGGGCGGCAATGCCGGGCTGGCGGCCGAACTGCACCACGAAGCGCACGCCCGGTGTTATGTCGCCAACTCGGTCAACTTCCCCATCGACTGCGAGCCGCATATCGACGTACTGCCGGGTTGAGCCGGACCGGCTCAACCCCAGTCAGTCCCGCTCAGGACGAACGGACACCCTTACGCGGCGAGCTGCTTTGCCAGCGCCGCATCGCGCTGCTGCGCCCGCGCAAACGATTCACGGGCGCGAAAACGCTCCACGTATGCCTTCACCGAAGGTGTCTCGGGCACGAGTTTGAACTGCGTGAGGAAGTGCATGGCGTTGCCCCACAGCGCATCCGCTGCCGTGAACGACTCGCCCAGCCACCACGGCCCTGCGTCCAGCGACAGGTGCCGCTCCAGTGTCCACATGACCGAATCGTAGTCGCCATACGGCGAACGCGAGCGCTCGGCGCCTTCGCGACCCAGCGATTTGTCGACCACCGCCGGTTCGAGGCAAGAGCCGTAGAACACCATCCAGCGCAGATAAGGCCCGCGACGCGGATCGCCGGGCATCGGCGCCAACCCCTTCTCCGGATACAGCTCGGCCAGATACATATAAACGGCCGCCTGCTCGGTGATCATGGCATCGCCGTGGCGGATGGCCGGCACCTTGCCCATCGGATTGAGTTCCAGATACTCCGAACCGCGCTGCTCGCCGGTCGCGAAACGCAGCAGGTGAAGGTCGTGCTCGGCCTGCAATTCGTCGAGCAGTACAAGCACCCCGGAGGAACGGGTGTTCGGAGCGTGAAAGAACGTAATGCGCCGATCTGTCGTCATGTTGTGTCTCCAGTCCATCGCCGGTTATGTGCGGGCGGCCTGCGTTCGTGCGCACACAACCGCGGTCGCCGCCATCACGTCACCGAAAATGTTACTGCATCGCCTCGGGCACGGGGCAGATTGTTCCCGGGATGCGCGGCACCTGGCGCCGCCTCTCGGTCTTCGTAGTCGAAACGAGCCGATGCCGACGCCGTCGCGCGCGCCTGTTCCTCGAGAGGTCTGCACGGCGCCAGGCAGACTCACGCGAGTTCGTCCCATGCGGTTACCGTCGGCGCAATAGGGCGCGTTTCGCCGCAGTCTCGAAAGCACTTCCTTGCCCGGCATGGGGACTGGACTAGGACGAACGCATGAAATACTGCTTGCACATCTGATCCGGCACGCGCTCCCCGCACCGTGCCGTTTGTACGGCCCGCAGCTCACCCTGCGGGCCGCTTTTTCAGATACTGGCCTTCGTCATGGGCACCATCGATTTTTTCCGGCCGCGCTATCATGGGCCGCCTGACATCACATCACGCCTGCCGAGTGCCCGCCATGACCGAACGCCTGCCTGTCGAGCTTCCCAAAGCCTACCGACTACTCAACCACGGACCAACCGTACTTGTGGGAAGTGCCCACGAGTCGCGCCGCAATGTCATGGCCGCCGCCTGGTCGATGCCGCTGGACTTCTCTCCCCCAAAGGTCGCCGTCGTCATCGACCGCAATACGCTCACGCGCGAGTTGGTCGAAGCCTCCGGCGAGTTTTCGCTGAACGTGCCCGCGCGTGCCATCGCCCGTGAAACGCTGGCCGTCGGCTCGATCTCCGGACGCGATACCGACAAGTTCGCCGACGGTACCGGTATGCAGGCTTTCGCAGGCTCGCATATTGCCGCACCGCTCATCGGCGGATGCCTCGCGTGGCTGGAATGCCGCGTGATTCCCGAGCCGCACAATCAGGATCGCTACGATCTGTTTCTCGGCGAAGTCGTCGCGGCCTGGGCCGATCCGCGCGCCTTTCGCGACGGGCATTGGCAGTTCGAGCCCGGCGTGTCGCGCAGCCTTCATTACATTGCCGGCGGTAACTTCTTCGAAACCGGCGAAGCATTCGAAGTCAAATCATGAACCCTTCTTCGCCCGCCACGGGCAGTGTCGACCCCGTGCGCGACAGTGCTCACGACATTACGCAAGCCGCTCGCGCCCTCTGGCGTGCGAACGACGTGCCTCGCGTGAGCGGTACGACGCCGTCGCATTTGCCAAGTGACGACAGGCGCGGCAGAATTGGCGGCATTGCCTGCCCCATCGATAACGTTGATGTTTTCGACGCGACCGGCCTGAACGGCGACAGGCATCGACGCTCGCCGCTGCCGCCTGCCCAATCGAGCGCATCACCCGCGCACGCGGCGAAGCCGGCATCGCCTTCCGTGCAGTCGCCGAACGCGTGGCCCGACGCCGCGTCAACGGCACTGCTGTCGTCCAACCGCCGGGCCCTGCCCGCCCGCCACGACATGACCGCATCCGGAACCGATTCACACGAACTGCTTACCCCCTCGACGATTGCGCGGCTTACGCCGGCGGGAGGCGACAGTCCGAACGAGGCCGAGCGCCTCGCGGCGCTGCGCCGTTACGAGATTCTCGATACGCCGCCCGAGCCGGCGTTCGATCGCATTGTGCGACTGGCCTCCTACGTACTCGGCGCGCCGATCTCGCTTGTCTCGCTGATTGACGAAACGCGCCAATGGTTCAAGGCACGCCAAGGCCTTGATGTCTCGCAGACACCGCGCTCGATGGCCTTCTGCGCGCATGCGATTCTCGGCGACGACGTGTTCGTTGTGCCCGACGCCCGTGCCGACCGGCGCTTCTCCGACAATCCGCTGGTCACGGGAGAGCCGAACATCCGCTTCTACGCAGGCGCCCCGCTGCTCACGCCGGAAGGCCATCGCCTGGGCACGCTCTGCGTGATCGACCGCCGCCCCCGCACGCTCGACGACGAGAAGCGCGGGCTGCTCGCCGATCTGTCCGCACTCGTGGTGGATGCCCTCGAACTGCGTCGCGTCAATCAGGTGCTCGGCGACATGGCCATGCGCGACGGCCTGACCGGTGCGCTCAACCGCCGCGCCTTTCTCATGCAAGCCGATCGCCTGTTTGCCGCCGCCCTCGCGCAAAAACGGCGTCTGTCGGTACTCATGCTCGACATCGATCACTTCAAGGCGGTCAACGATACGTGGGGGCATGCCATTGGCGACCGCGTGATCGTGGAGTTGACACTGGTGTTGCGGGCAACGCTGCGCAAAGGGACTGTGATCGGCCGTCTCGGCGGCGAGGAATTCGCCGTCTTGCTGCCCGAGGCCGACGCACAGCGTGCGCTGCAAGCGTCCGAGCGTCTGCTGACTGCCATTGGCGGCGCCAGCGTGCCCGGCCCCAATGGCCCGGTGCGGTTTTCCGCCAGCATCGGTGTCGGCAGCCTCGCGTTGGACGATGCCGATTTCAGCGCTCTGCTGCAACGTGCCGACCGGGCGTTATATGCCGCCAAGCAGGCCGGCCGCAACCGCGTGGCGGTACTGTGAACCCAACCCGCGACTGATAAGAAAGCGAAGAACTCTATGGGCAAAGGTCGACTGGAAGCCTTCAGCGATGGTGTGATCGCCATCATCATCACGATCATGGTGCTGGAGATGAAGGCACCGCACGGCAGCGAACTGGCCGACCTCCTGCCAGTCGCGCCGACATTCCTTACGTACATTCTGAGCTACGTCTACGTTGGTCTGTACTGGAACAATCATCACCATCTTTTCCATGTCGTGCAGCGGGTCTCGGGCGGCGTGCTCTGGGCCAACCTGCACCTGCTCTTCTGGCTGTCGCTGATTCCGTTCGTCACGCACTGGCTGGGCGAGAACCACTTCACCGCGTGGCCGACGGCGCTCTACGGCGTGGTGCTGTTCATGGCGGCCGTGGCGTATTACATCCTCACGCGAACCCTGCTTGCCGTGCACGAGGAAGGCGGCAACGCAAAGCTCGCTGCGGCGCTGGGGCGCGACACCAAGGGCAAGCTCTCGGTGGTGGCCTATGCGCTGGCCATTGGCCTGGCTTTCATGGTTCCGGCCATCTCCCTTGCGCTGTACGCGCTGGTCGCCGCAGTATGGCTTATTCCCGATCGACGGATCGAGCAAGTGCTCAGGTCGTGAGACAACTGAGCGCCTTTCGCCCGAGGCGCGGCAACAGTCGACGGGCACCGGGTTTTTACGTAGTATCCGCACCATCATGCAAAACGTAACTTTTGAACTCACGGGCGAATTCGTCGCCCTGAACGACTTGCTCAAGCTCACCGGCCTCGTGGACTCCGGCGGTGCAGGCAAAGTCATGGTGGCCAACGGTGCGGTCAGCGTCGACGGTCAGGTCGAAACCCGCAAAACCTGCAAGATCCGCGCCGGACAAACCGTTTCGGTCGACGGCGTGCGAATCCGCGTCAAGGCAGCCTGAAGTCGGCGCTCGTTCGAGATCCGCCGCCCGCGCCCGCCCGCACCCCTGTTGTCTGCCCGGCATGGCGTCACCGTCTGACGCCCTCCCGATTTCCCCCATGTGAGCCTGCCGCCGCAGCTCGCTATACTTGAAAGCGTTTTGGCGTGTCAGCTCAAGTCATACCCGACAATGACCGAAGGACGTCCGAGGAGGCCCTTGCGATGGTCGTGCCCGGTTCACCGTCCGGCACCGGCACCACACCGGCCCCCGGGCCCGAGGCGCTGCTAGCGGCGCTCGACCGCTCGCTGGGCACACTCACGCTCACGCCGGACGGCACCATCGTCGACGTCAACGACAAGCTGCTCGGGGTGTTCGGCTACACACGCGCCGACCTGATCGGCAAACCGCACGCCCTGCTGTGCGAACCGGGCGACGCCACCTGCGGCGACGCCCTCGAACAGGTCCTCAGCACACAACGCTCGCACACCGGACAGGTTCGCCGCCGCCGTCGCGACGGCAGCGCCCTTTGGCTCGAAGCGACCTACAACCCGGTATTCGACGACGCCGGCAAGCTCGTTTTCGTGATCAAATTCGCCGTCGACGTGACCGCCCGCGTGGAGCGTCAGGCGGCTGACGACGCCCGCCTTCATCTGCTCTCGCTCGGGGTCGACGAGACCGACAACGCTGTACTCATTACCGACGCACACGGCAGCGTGAGCTATATCAATGCGGGCTTCACGCGCATGCTGGGCTACGCGGCGAGCGAGGTGATCGGCCAGTCCGTGCACGTCCCGTTTGGTGAGACGCCCGCCGGCGAACTTGCCGACGGCGCGTCGGCCGTGGACGTCAAGCAAGCGCTCGCCGGCTGCCTCGTTGCCGCCCGCGACGCCCGAAGCTGTCACTGCGAAATACTCGTGCGCACGGCGCAACGTCAGCCGCTGTGGGTCTCGGTGGTGACGAATCCGATTCTCGACGCGAACGGCAAGCTGCTCAACGCCGTGGTGCTTTTCACCGACATCACGCAATCGAAGATTCAGGAAGTGCTGCAACACAAGGCGCTCGCCGCGATGGTGCGCGATGCGCCGCTCGTGGAAGTGCTCGCGCTC
Source organism: Pandoraea apista (assembly GCF_001465595.2). Classification (NCBI taxonomy): domain Bacteria; kingdom Pseudomonadati; phylum Pseudomonadota; class Betaproteobacteria; order Burkholderiales; family Burkholderiaceae; genus Pandoraea; species Pandoraea apista. The sequence continues at coordinate 3,383,754 of NZ_CP013481.2, forward strand.
GTGTGCCGGGAACTGGAACAGATCGCGCCCGAAGTCATGGCCTCGGTCGTACGGGTCGATGCCGAGGGCCGGCTGCGCCCGCAGGCCGGCCCGAGCCTGCCTGCGAAATATCATCAGACCGTTGACGGCGTGGCGATCGGCCCGAATGTCGGCACCTGCGGCACGGCTGCCTTTCAGGCGCGGCCGGTAATCGTGACCGATATTGCGAACGACCCGCGTTGGGCCGACTTCCGCAGCATGGCGGCCGAATTCGGGCTGGCCGCGTCGTGGGCCATGCCGATCATCGCGAACGACGGCCGCGTGCTCGGCGTGCTGGCGTTCTATTACCGTACGGTGCGCGGCCCGGACGCCCTGCATGAACGGCTCGTCGACGTGTGCGTGCATCTGTGCAAACTCGCCTTCGAGCGGGATGAATCGCGCACACGCATCCGTCAACTGGCGTTCTCCGACAGCCTCACCGGCCTGCCCAACCGCAGCATGCTCGGCGTGCTCGCCGCACAGGCCATTGCCAGCGCAGACGAGTTGAACACGCGCATGGCCATCATCTTCATCGATCTGGATCGTTTCAAACAGGTCAACGACTCGCTCGGCCATCAGGCGGGCGACGTGCTGCTGCGCACGATCGCCCAGCGCCTGCGACGCTCGCTGCGCGGTGCGGATATCGTCGCGCGCCTGTCGGGCGACGAGTTCGTGGCCGTACTCACCGAATGCGACCCCGAACGCCTCGACATCGCCATTGAACGCATGCGCAGCGCGCTGAGCGCGCCGTGTCAGGTCGATGGCGTGACGCTCGTGCCCTCGGGCAGCTTCGGCATCAGTCTGTATCCGAATCACGGCAAGGCGTTCGACCTGCTGCTCCAGCGTGCCGACATGGCCATGTATCAGGCCAAGATGACCAGCCCGGGCAGCGTGCGTTTTTATAACGAAGACATGAACATCCACGCGCAGGAGCGGCTCGAGCTGGAGACTGCCATGCGCGACGCCCTGCGGTGCGAAACGCTCCAGCTCTTCTATCAGCCGCAGATCAATCTGCTCGACGATTCGGTGTACGGCGCCGAGGCGCTGACCCGCTGGACACATCCGCTGCACGGCGAGGTGCCGCCCTCGCGCTTCATCGCGTTGGCGGAAGAATGCGGCCTGATCCGCGAACTGGGGATCTGGACGCTGCGCGAATCATGCCGTCAGTTGGCGGACTGGCGGCGGCGCGGGGTGAGTATCCAGAATGTGTCGGTCAATCTTTCGCCGACCAACTTCCACGATCACGACCTGCCGCGCATGATTGCCGAAGCCCTCGCCGATCATGGATAGCCACCAAGTTGTCTGGCCATCGAGATCACGGAAAGCGTGCTCATGGATCACAATCCGAGCACGCTGCGCATTATCGATGAGGTCCACAGCATGGGCGTGCGACTCTCGCTGGACGACTTCGGTACCGGCTACTCCAGTCTGGGCTATCTGCGCCGGCTACCGGTCTCCGAACTGAAACTCGACCGCAGCTTCGTGCACGACATCACGCGCGACGAAACGGTGCGTGCGCTGACCAACGCCATCATCAGCATCGGCCGCAATCTGCATCTGACGGTCGTCGCGGAAGGGGTGGAAGACGAAGCGCAGCGCGATCTGCTTGTGGCGCAGGGCTATCGCGTGGCGCAAGGGTTTCTGTTCTCGCCAGCGCTGTCGGCAGGCGATCTCGAACGCTGGCTGGAACAGTGGTCGGCGCGACAATGCTCGCCAAACCCGGTTCCCTCCTGAATCACGGCGCGAGGCCAAGCTCCATCTGGTGCAGCGCCGTCTCGATCGCCTGACTTTGTTCGGTGTTGAGCGCGTCGGCCGCGATATTCGTTTCGCGGCGATAAATCATCTCGCCATAAACATTGGCCAGCGCGCGCGCCGACTGGCACAGCGACCAATGGCTGTCGGCGGCCTGATGGCTCGTCCAGTAGTTGATCGCCTGCTCGATCTCGGCGATGGAATAATTGGCTTTCATGAGAGGTTCTGTTTCGCCGTGGAATGAAATACTGTAATTATATACAGTATCGAAGAACGCTGGAAATCTCGCCGCGGTATGCTGCTCGCATAGGTCGATTCTCAGGCGCACGTTTCGGAACTGCAACACTTGATGAGGGGCAAACCGTGCAAGCGTTCCGCAATACGCCGACAACCCCATAAAAATCATCCATTTACGAATTCCGGCACGAAATTGGCTTGAGGGTCGGGGGAACGTGGTGCAGCGGCTTGCGATGCGCAGGCTGCCGTCACCTCCCCCAATGATCGGCCCGACGGAGCCCGCCATGCCGCCGAGACACGTTACGCCCCAGGTTCTGCTCATGCCCCGTGCAGGCGCGTCGCGGCGAGGTGGCCTCATGGTGCTTTGCCTGCTCCTGGCGTCCGGTGTCGCCCGCGTGCACGCTCAGACTATGCCTCCCGCCGTCGCAACGCCCACCGATCCGTTTCATCAACCATGCGTTGCCGTCAAAGCCGCGCCGGCGGCGAACGGTGAACCTCGCAGCTTCGCAATCTTTGCGCCTTCTGCAATTCCCGCCATACCAACCTCCAATCGCATCGTCCGCAAGCAATACGTCGACCTCGACGACCGCTGCGCTACCCCCCCAGCCTTCGCGCCAACGCGCGATACCGACTCGACGACTGTGTGGTTTGTAGACGCCCCGGCCTACCCTGCCCATCTTGCTCATCCGGCGCACGATCCTCATGCGGCTTCAGAGCCCTCCCGCGCAGGCACCTTGCGCGACCTCGCGTCCTGAGCGGCAGCGGTCGACGTTTGCTATGCTGCGTCTTTCGCGTGCCCGCCCGATTCAGCGCGTCGCACGCCCAGATTTACCGGAATCTCAATGTCAGCCAATACGCCGAATACACCCGATACACCCGATACGCCTGATTCCTCCAACAAGTCACGCAGCACAAAAGCGGCGCCGCCCCGTGTCACCCCGCCACCGCCCGGCGCCATGCCGCTCGCCTGGGTCGGATTGCTGGCAGCTGCCGCGTGGGTGCTCAAAAGCCCGCATCCGACCTGGGGCGTTGGCGTGCTATGCCTTTGCGCCGGCCTGATTTCGTCGTTCGGCGCACGCCGCCGTGGCCGCATGCCGTGGCCCGCGTTCTTCACCGGCTTGTTGCCTGTCGGCGTTGCACTCTTCTTCGCGTTGCTGATGTTGCGCCCGCTGTTCCGGTGACAGTTCATCGGCAGGTCACGGCACCGACACCGTCACGTCGCCCATCCTGCCTCGATAAGTTACCCACAGCTTCTGTGGATAACCCACTGGATAACCCGGCAACACCCCGTCGAAACGCCCGCCAACACACGCTGTCAAGAGGATTGCCCGTTTCGACGTCAGCCCTGGATAAATTTTTTACGCTTGACGTTTCGCCCCGCTTCTGTGCGCGGATGTCACGCCTTTGACATGCCGCAAACTCGTGAGAAATGACTCACCGGTTTGCCCGAAATCGCGACGCGCCGGCGATCGGGAAGGGTTCGCAGCACAAGCGAATCGGCCTATGATGGAGTCACGCGATACCTCGCCATGCATGACTTGGACCCTTTCCCAGGGTCCGGCGCTCAGCGGCCGTTTCGCTTTTCAGTGACTTCGGGAGACCGTCTCGTATGACCCAATCCGACAAACCGTCCGTTACCTCTCCACCGCCTGCCGACGTACCGCTCACCGAGGCGGAGCGTGTCCATCTGGACGATCTGCTCGCGCACCACTCGGTCACGGAAACCGTCGATCGCGCGTCCGTCATCGACCTGATCAAGGAGTTGCGCTCGCCCGAGGTGAAAACGCCGGAAGACCGCGAGCGCGTGGTCAAGCAAAGCCGGCTGTGGCGGGAAGTGTCGCATCGCGATACCGCCATGTCGCTGCTCAATTCGCTTGCGCAGATGGCGCCGATCTTCCTCAACCAGATTCACTGGTAAAGGCTGTCGCGCCGGTCGCCGCCGGCGCGCACCCTCTCTGGTTTGCGCTGGCGGTGCCCGTCTTCGTCACCGCTCCACGCTGCTGACTTTCCCGCCAATTGATCTGGATTAACTTTGCGTGCGAACCGTCGCCCGCGAGCGGGACGCTGCCGTGTAGGTGCCTTACAATGCGGGTCGCATTCGTTTTCCCTGTTGACCTGACACCATGAGCACCCTGCTGGACACCCCGATCGAATTCAAGAGCTGGATCTGCCTGATCTGCGGCTGGATCTATAACGAAGCCGAAGGTGCGCCGAATGACGGCCTGGCCCCCGGCACCCGTTGGGCCGACGTGCCTACGGACTGGCGCTGCCCGGAGTGCGACGTCTCCAAGGACGATTTCGTACTGTCGGAGTTCTGAGCCGGGCAGGCGCAAAGGCGCTGAACACAACCAACGCCGGGGCCTGAGCCTGACTGCGAGCGCCCGGCGTGGCATCAGTGATGCCAGCCCCAACCTCGGCCGCGACCGTGCCATCCCCGGTAGTATCCGCCGCCGTAGTAGCCCCCCGACACCCCGAAGGTAACCGTCGGCGCAGGCACAACCGCATAGCCCGGCGCGTATCCCGCATCGTAGCCCGGGACATATCCATAACTGTCATAGTAGCCGCCACCGTACGGCACAGCCACACAACCGGCCATCATCACGGCGACAGCGGCGCCGCCTGCCAGCATGAGTAAGCGTTTCACGATGAAACCTCCCGCATGAACCATTCGCGTCTCGCGCGGCGCCATCGACGCCGGGTTCCCGGCATGTCGTCGATCTTTACCGCCCGCTTGAGTCGTTAGACAGGGGAGTTCTCGTGAAATGCGCGATAGAGTGTCCCTTCTTTGGTTACCAAACGTGACATTGGTAACGCGCAAGGAATATCGAAGGGTTAGCGGCGCCCGGCAGACGCCGGGGCCTTGTGGCGAGTCAGAACACCCAGCAGCGGTCGCGACCGGCGCGCTTGGCGCGGTACAAGGCCATGTCGGCGCGTTCGACCATGTTCATCGGCGAATCTTCGTCTTGCCACTCGGTGATACCGAAACTCGCCGAGAAGCGCAGCGGCGGTTCGCTGCCCTCCAGCGACTCGCGCTTGCAGCGCTCGCGTATACGATCCGCCACGCGCAGTGCATCGCGCTCGGTGGCCCCCGGCAGCAAAATCGCAAATTCCTCGCCACCGATGCGGCCAATCAGATCGTCGCCGCGCAGGGTGGACGAGCACACGAGCACAAAACGGCACAGCACCTGATCGCCGATCGCATGCCCGTAGGTGTCATTGATCGACTTGAAATGATCCAGATCGGCCACGATGAGGCTCATCGGCTCATTCTTGCGTTGCGCCGCTTCGAGCAATTGATCGAAGCGATGAAAGAAGTAACGGCGCGTAAGGCTGCCCGTCAATTCGTCGTAACTCGCCTCGAACGCTAACTGATTATTCGCGGCACGCAGTTCTTCGTTCGATTGACGCGTCTCACGATGCTGCACACGCTCGCGCCAGTAGGTCCAGCCGGCGAGGGCCACGATCACGACACCCCCCATATACAGTAGGAAACACAGCGCGAGGTCTTTGGCGTGCTGCCGCGTGAGCGCTTCCCAGGCGTCGACCTGTTCCACGGCATAAACGATCAGATCGTTACTCGAGCTTGGCCGCGACGTAATCACGAAGGGCTTGCGGAACTCGTCGAACTCCGACATCCGGTCGAGCAATTCCTGCGGCACCCAGGCATTCGAGCGGCCGGGCGCACGCTTGAACTGCGCGATCGGCATACGAGCAAAATCATTACGCTGATATAGCGCGAGACGCTCGGCATCGGATAACGAGCCGACCTTACCGTCCAGCATGAAGCGGTTCTCGAAGCGAGGGTCGTTGGCCATGATGACCACACCGTTGCCGTCGGTAACGAACGACTCGCCACTGCCCACCCAGTGACGCAGACGTGTCAACCCGATCTTGGTCATCACCACCCCGATCAGCGCCCCATCGCGGTACACGGGAGCACTAAAATAAAGGCCCGGCGCCTGGCTCTCCCAGCCTGCCGCGTAGCTCTCGAAACGCGCGCCCAACAGCGCATTGGTGAAATACGGAAGATTGGCGACAGACTGGCCGATAGGCGATGGGGTATCGCGGAAGTTGCTCGCGGCGACACAAATGCCGCGCACATCGATTACCCACACCCGGTCGACACCGAAGTACCCCTGAGCCCCGCGTAGAAATTCGTTGGCGCGGTCCGCGACCTCGGCCGCTGCTGCGGTGCCGCTCGCGGGGCGCAGAACGTCGCGCAGCAGATCTACCTCGGCCAACGTGGAAGGAATGGCCCGCACCATCGCCAGATCTGTATTGATCGCGTGAATCATGCCGTCGGCAACGCGGTCGGCCACCGTTTGCCCGGCGTCGACACTCTGTGCGAGCTTGTCGCCGACCAGCGATGTGGCAGTCCTGTCCGCCGCAACCCAGCAGGCGACCAGCACGCCGACCGAGACGCAGGCGGCATAAAGCCAATGCCTTATCCTCATCCGAAAATCAAACGCTCGTTCTAATATTTTTACTTCTTACGTTGACAAAGTCTTCGCCTCATTCGAGTCGCGTTTCTGTCTTTTCCCCGGACAGAAGCTCTGGTCGCAACTGGCATCCATCGTGCCGGCGAATTCCCGCCAATTCTGGTCTGCGCGTCAAACTATTTTCCTCGTTCCCGATCCCCGGCGTGTCGCGCCCCGCACCTTCGGACCCTGATGACCTCGCATTGTCTATCCCGACAATTGCAAGCTGTTGACAACCCGCCGCCCTCGCCTTCAAGCACTGCCGGCAACGGCTCGCGGCCACCCCCTGCAACGCTCGGCATCATCGCGAAAACACGCTAATTCTATAGTACTCCGACGATGAATCCTCACGAAAAAATGCCAGAGGTTCGATTTATCACGAATACCTATTTAATCTATTAACTAGCCCGGATATTGCTTTTCCATTGACTCCGCTTTATCGGCAAATACCGAACCGCGCGATTACCGAATCGAGCAATTCGATTTCCACCGGTCGGGAAAACAAATAGCCTTGCGCGCACAGCGGCACAAAATGACGCAACCAATCCAGTTGCCGATCGTTCTCCACGCCTTCGACGATCAACTCGATGCCTAACGAGCGCGCAATATTCACGATATTCGAAATCATGAGACACGACCGCGACGAATCGGGAATCGACTCCACGAACGAGCGATCGACCTTGAGCGTGTCGACAGGGAATCGCGTCAGATAGGATAACGACGAATAGCCGGTACCGAAGTCGTCGAGCGCTATGCGCACACCCGCGCGCTTGAATTGCTCGATCTTCATTTCCACGAGCGACGGATTCTTGACCATCACCGACTCGGTAATTTCGAGTTCAAGCGTGTTCGGCTCGATCTCATATTCCTTGATGAGCCGCTCGACAAGCTCACCGATGTCTCCGCGCCAGAACTGCACCGATGAGACATTCACGGCAAGCCTCAGCGACGCCATCGGCGTGCCTCGCCAAACTTTTAGCTGACGGCAAGCCTGCGTCAGTGCGAATTCGCCGATGGCAACGATTTGCCCGGTCGTCTCGGCCAGAGGAATGAACTCGCCTGCGCTCAATATGCCGCGCTCCGGATGTCGCCAGCGAATCAATGCCTCGACCCCTCGTACGCAGTCGGACTCGAGCGCCACGATGGGCTGATAAGCAAGGAAGAATTCGCCGTTGGCCAGCGCCTGCTCCATCTGGCGCTCCCACACGACAAGCTGGTGCGCCTGGTATGTCATCTGCTGCGTATAGACTCGCACCACGCTTTTGCCGGCTTCCTTCGCGGAGTACATCGCGAGATCCGCCTTCTTGATGAGATCGGCCTCGGTCTCATCTGCCCTCGACCAGAAGGTCACTCCGATACTCGCGTGAAGCGCAAACGACGTACCATCCGCCACCATCGGCGCCTTAAGCGCGGCAAGCAGTGTCTCGCCCAGGGGTTCGGCTTGTGCCGCCGCGCTGTCGCCTTCGAGCAGCACCATGAACTCGTCACCGGCAAAACGCGATAGCAGAGTGCCCGGCGGCATGCGCGGAGCAAAGCGCTCGGCCACCTGACGGATAATCTCGTCGCCCTGCGCGTGCCCCAGCGTGTCGTTCACGCTCTTGAAGTTGTCGAGATCGATATGGAGCAATGCGACCTTGCCGACCCGATCGGGATCGGCCAGGGCACGCCGCAGCGACTCCATCAATGCGTAGCGGTTCGGCAGCCCGGTCAGTGCGTCGTAGGAAATCAGACGCGTTAGTTGCTGGTCGCGGCCAATGAGCCGCTGCATCAGGTACGCGATGAGCGCGAAGAACACAACGAGCGCGACCGACACGAAGGTCGCCATCGTCAAATACACGCGCTCGACGTGCCGGTACTCGGCCAGCTCCTCATCCATCGACAAGCCGACTTGTACAGCCAGCGGATAGTCTCGCAGATGACGGTACGCCACGATGCGCTCGACGCCATCGATGGGGTCGCGCTGGACCCCCGAACTACGTTGCTCGGCCGCGAACGGCGGCAGTTCTCCCGTGCTGGTAATCGCGACACCCGCACCGGCGCTGCGCGCGAGGAGCGCGCCGTCATCGGCGACCACTGCGATCTGTCCGTATTGGCCGAGTACGGTGTTCGTATAGAAGTCCGTAGTGAAGTAACTCGGTTCCTGCGATACGACGACCACGCCCGCAAAACTGCCGTCGGGATTGTTCAACCGCCGGCTGAACTGGAGTACCCACTTGCGCGAGACTCGTCCGAACACCGGGTGGCTGATGAACAGACTGTCGCTCGCATTGTCCAGATGCACGCGGAAGTGCTCCCGATCTGCAATATTTACCCCAGCGCTACCGGGCATCGTCGCGGCAATGACATTACCCTTCGCATCCGCCACGCTGACCAGCACCATGAAGCGATCCGTGACAATGCCTTCAGTCAGCGTGCGCGTGAGTTCAAAGTCGCCGCGACGTCGCTCGTACTCGTACTTTACAAAGCGGGTGATTTGATCGACTTGACGGATGGCGCGCAGCGTCTGCTGCTCGAGTGCCGTGGCCACAGTGGACGCAGAAGTCGCCGTGTCACGCAGAATGGCTTTGTGTTCGATGGCAATGCGCCAAAGCACCGCGGTCCAGACAAGGACCAGGATCAGGAAACCGAAAATCAGAATCGCGACGATTGAGCGATAAGACGTAGCCCAGCGCCAGCGCCGCGTTCCCGTCGTATTCGGTTCCGCCATAGGTCGAGATCCTTTCAGCCTTCGCGCCCCCGCGCAAAAAGGTCGGTGTTGGCCCGGTTGTCAATAGGATCCAGGGAGCGTCGCTGACGGACGCCGTCGTTTTCGGCAAGTGTAAGGCAATCGCAGCGCGCCCGGAAGTCGTTCGACATGCCTTCAATCGGGGAATGTATGTAGCTCATCCAGCCGGACGAACACCCTCCTGCCCGGCTACGAACCCTATCTCGGATTACGGACAATTCGGCCCCCCCTGTATTGGGAGAATCCCGAGGTACGGCAAGTCGGCCGGAGGTCGCGCCCCGGCCCCGTCACCGGGGTGACAACGCACGAGGCTTCAATAGCCGTGGGGCAGACGCGTCGGGCATCGACGCGACTACAGACTCAGGACTTGAGCAGATCGAGGAGGGATTCGAGACGGCGGCGCAGGTCGCCGACGTCGAGCGCGGCACCAGCTTCGGCCGCCGGCGGCATAACGCCCTCAGCGGCAGTACCGCCGGCCGAGCGAACGCCACGCGGCGTGTCGGCTTCGAGGCGGTTACGTGCGCCATTGATCGTGAAGCCCTGCTCATAGAGCAGTTCCCGGATACGCCGGATCAGCAGGACTTCGTGGTGTTGGTAGTATCGTCGGTTACCGCGCCGTTTGACCGGGCGCAGTTGCGTAAACTCTTGCTCCCAATAGCGCAGCACGTGCGGTTTGACGCCACACAGCTCGCTCACTTCACCGATGGTGAAGTAACGCTTGGCGGGAATCGGTGGCAAGGCAACGTGATCCATCGCGGCGTTAGCGGAATCGGACGACGGTTAGATTGCGAATAAAAAAACAACGGCCGCCACAGAATGCGGCGGCCGGGATTTACTTGCTCACAGCACCAGATTCGACGATCGACTTGAACTTCTGGCTGGCGTGAAAGGTGACAACGCGGCGCGCGGCAATCGGGATGGCCTCGCCGGTCTTCGGATTACGACCTGGCCGTTGCGGCTTGTCGCGCAACTGGAAATTACCGAAGCCGGACAGCTTGACGCTGTCGCCCGACTCAAGCGCGTCGCGGATCGATTCGAAAAACGCCTCGACCATATCCTTTGCTTCGCGCTTGTTCAGACCAACGTGCTCGAACAGCAACTCGGCCAGTTCGGCCTTGGTCAGCGTCGGCGCCTCGGTCGAGACCTCGTTCACTTCGCTGCGTCCCAGCGCGATACGCTGCGCGGCAAGCATGGCTTCAAATTCACCAGGATTCATTTCGTTCATACGTCCCACGCGATGGCGATGACAGTGCGATGACCTACTCGCAACCGGATCTTTTACTGAGTTTCAGGCGCGCAAACGTGCGCCAAACCCTTCTACCCGTTGTACCAGTGCGTTAATGGCGCCCTGGACCGTCTCGTCTTGCAACGTACCCGAGGGGTCTTGCAGAGTAACACGAAACGCCACGCTTTTGTCCTGCGCGCCAAGCGAGCCCGACGCCGCACCCGCCTTCGGCCGGAACTCGTCGAACAACCGGATCGACTGCACCACACTGCACGCCGGATCGTCGTCACGCGCGGCCAGCATGGCATCGATCAGCCCCTGTACCGGCTGCGCCTGATCGACCACGAGGGCGATATCGCGCGTCACCGGGGGGAACTTAGGGATGTCCTCGTAGCTCGCGACGTCGCGCACGAAGAGCGCCTCCGCCTCGATCTCGAACAGCACCGGTGCGTGCGGCAGATCGTACTTTTGCTGCCAACGTGGATGCAGCTCGCCAATGAAACCGACACGCTTGCCGTCGACTTCAATCGCCGCACTGCGCCCCGGATGCAACGCCGGGTGCTCAGCCTTCACGAAGCGCGCCGCACGCGGCGACAACAACGCCTCCAGATCGCCCTTCACATCGAAGAAGTCGACCTGACGCTCCGGAGCCCCCCACTGCTCTTCGAGCACCGGGCCGTAAGCCAGCGCCGCCAAGGTGAGCGGCTGACGATAGCCGCCAACGCTCAGTTCGCCCGAAGCCACGGTGTTATCACGATGGTACGTGCGGCCGATTTCGAACACGCGAACGCGTGATGCCTTCCGGTTGAGGTTGTAGCGCGTGGTCGCGATCAGGCTGCCGATGAGCGTCGAGCGCATCACCGCAAGGTGACTGGCGATCGGATTAAGCAGCTTGATAGGATTGTCGTTGCCGGCAAAGTCCGCTTCCCATTCAACATCGACGAAGCTGAAGCCGACCGTCTCATGATAGTCGCGCGCCGCTACGGCATGACGCACAGCGTGTTGCGAACGACGGCCTTCCTGCGTCGGGCGCATAGCGCTCGCCGCCACCGGCGGATTGGCCGGAATGCGATCGAAACCGTAAATGCGTGCAATTTCTTCGATCAGATCTTCTTCGATCTCGATGTCGAAACGATACGAGGGCGGCGTGACTTCAAACACGCCGTCTCGCAAAGTGAACGGCAGGCCAAGACGCGTAAAGATGGCGCTCATTTCCTGCTCTGAGACCGGCACCCCCAGAACCTTGATAGCACGTGCGACGCGCATTTTCACCGGCTGACGCTCGGGCAACTTCGCCACCAGATCTTCCAGCGGACCCGCCTGCCCGCCACAGATCTCGAGTACCAGTTGCGTAGCGCGCTCAAGCGCACGCACGTTCCCCGCAAAGTCTACGCCGCGCTCGAAACGATGCGAGGCGTCGCTGGTGAAGTTGTACTTTCGCGCACGGCCCTGAATCGCCTGCGGGAAGAAGAACGCACCTTCGAGGAAGATATTCTGCGTTTCCAGACCCGCTTTGGTCGAGTCGCCGCCCATGATGCCGGCGAGGCCGATCGGGCCGCTGGCATCGGTAATGGCGAGCACGCTCTCATCGAGCGTCACAGTCTGTTCGTTGAGCAACTTGAGCGTTTCGCCCGCCCGGCCGAAGCGCACGTCGATACCGCCTTGCAGACGGTTGAGATCGTAGACGTGCAGCGGCTGGCCCAGTTCGAGCATCACATAGTTGGTGATGTCGACCAGCGCCGAAATACTGCGCTGACCGGCGCGCTCAAGGCGCTCCACCATCCAGCGCGGCGACGGTGCGGCAGCGTTCACCGCACGGATGATGCGGCCACCGAAACGTCCACAGCCTTCCGGCGAACTGATACGTACCGGCAGCGTGTCGGCAATCGTTGCGGCCTGAGCGCCCTGCCCCGGCAAATCCTTGAGCGGTGCGCCGGTGATCGCAGCGACTTCGCGCGCGATACCGAGCAACGACAGGCAATCGGCCTTGTTCGGGGTGAGCTTGACGACGAATACCGTGTCGTCCAGATCGAGATACTCGCGGATATTAATACCGACCGGCGCATCGTCCGGCAGGATCATCAGGCCGGCGTGGTCTTCCGAGAGCTTCAGCTCACGCGCCGAACACAGCATGCCGAAACTCTGCACGCCACGCAGCTTGCCGATCTTGATCTGGAACGGCGCACCGCCGGCTTCGGCCGGGGGCAACGCCGCCCCCACGGTCGCACACGGCACCTTGATGCCGGGCGCCACGTTCGGCGCGCCGCACACAATGGTGAGCGTCTCGCCGGTGCCAGCGTCGACCTGACAGACATTCAGACGATCGGCATCCGGATGACGGGCGACTTCGAGCACCTTGGCCACGACCACGCCCGTAAATGGCGGGGCGACGGGATTGGTTTCCTCGACTTCGAGCCCGGACATCGTCAGGGCATGCGCCAACGCGTCCGTCGACAAATCCGGGTCGACCAGGGTACGCAGCCACGATTCAGAGAATTGCATGGATCAGTTCGCTCGCAGTTAAGTCTTCACTTCCGAGGCCCGGTGGCAGCGGCTTCGCGCGCCAGCCCGGGTGCATCGGCTTCGATTACATGAATTGGCGCAGGAAGCGCAGGTCGTTCTCGTAGAACAGGCGTAGATCCTGAACGCCGTAGCGCAGCATCGTCAGGCGCTCAAGTCCCGAACCAAAGGCGAAGCCGATATAACGCTCAGGGTCGAGCCCCATATTGCGGACCACCGACGGATGCACCTGCCCCGAGCCCGAGATCTCCAGCCATTTACCGGCGTTCTTGCCGGTTTCGAATTGCATGTCGATTTCGGCGGACGGCTCCGTGAACGGGAAGTACGACGGGCGGAAACGAACCTGAATGTCGTCGCGTTCAAAGAACTTGCGCAGGAAATCGGTGTACACGCCTTTCAAATCGGCGAAGCTGATATCTTCGGCAATCCAAAGCCCCTCGACCTGATGGAACATCGGCGAATGTGTGGCGTCGGAGTCGACGCGGTACGTGCGGCCCGGGGCGATCACCTTGATCGGCGGCTTGTTCATGCGCGCGTAACGCACCTGCATTGGGCTGGTGTGCGTGCGCAGCAGCAGCGGCTTGCCCGCGTCGTCGTTACCTTCGACATAGAAGGTGTCCTGCATCGAACGCGCCGGATGGTTCTCGGGGCTGTTCAGCGCAGTGAAATTGAACCAATCGGTTTCGATTTCCGGGCCGTCGGCCACGTCAAAACCAATGGAACGGAAAATCTGTTCAACGCGCTCCCAAGTAGTGAGCACGGGGTGCAGACTGCCAGCGCCCAGGCCTCGGCCGGGCAGCGTGACATCGATAGCCTCGGCGGACAAGCGCGCATCGAGCAGCGCATCGGCCATCGCCTGGCGGCGCGCCTGCAAGGCGCCCTCGATCTGTTGCTTGGCCGCATTGATCCGTGCGCCTTCGCTCTTGCGCGCTTCAGGATCAAGCTTGCCGAGGCCCTTGAGCAACTCGGTCAGTTGGCCGGTCTTGCCGAGAAAGCGGGCTTTCTCGTTTTCCAGCGCGGCGGCGTCGGGAGCGGCGGCGAACGCACGCTGCGCATCGCTGACGATAAGTTCCAGATCCATATGCTACAGACTCAAGTTAGGCGGTCGGAATGGCCGCATGTTCAAGCAAAAAAAGCGAGCGGCAAGGCATGCGAAAAACAAAAGGGGGCTCCGATGAGAGCCCCCTCCTGGCGAATGGCGCGCGGTAAAACGCGCTATACGCTATTTACAGCTTAGGCTGCGACGGCGGCTTTCACCTGAGCGACAATTGCGGCAAATGCCGGCTTGTCGTTGATGGCCATGTCGGACAGCACCTTACGGTCGAGTTCGATCGAGGCCTTCTTCAGACCAGCGATGAACACGCTGTAAGTCATACCGTGCTGACGCACACCTGCATTGATACGCGCAATCCACAAAGCGCGGAACACGCGCTTCTTGTTGCGGCGATCGCGATAGGCGTATTGCCCAGCGCGCATGACCGCTTGCTTGGCGATGCGGAAGACGTTATTGCGGCGGCCGCGGAAACCCTTGGCTGCTGCGATGACTTTCTTATGGCGGGCCCGTGCGGTGACCCCACGTTTGACTCGAGGCATATTTCTCTCCTATCTAAGTCGGGGTTTAAGCGAAGGGCAGCATTGCGCGTACGGAGTTCAGATCAGACTCATGAACGCCGACGGCACCGCGCAGGTGACGCTTATTCTTGGTGGTCTTCTTCGTCAAAATGTGACGCTTGAAGGCCTGACCACGCTTAACGGTACCGCCAGGACGCACGCGAAAGCGCTTCTTGGCACCGCTCTTGGTTTTCATCTTAGGCATGAAAAACTCCGAGTTTTTAACATGATCACAGGTGTGACGCCAAAATCGCGCCCCTTGTAGAACCCGAGACCACTTGTGTTCAGGGTCAGACTGCACCCTGCATCGCTGTCACGCCCTTACGGGCGATGACGGCAATTCCTTACAACCCGGCGGCGTCACTCGACGCCGCCACGGCATTACTTCTTTTTCGGCGCGATGACCATGATCATCTGACGGCCTTCCATCTTCGGCATCTGTTCCGGCTGGCCGAACTCTTCGAGATCGGACTTCAGACGTTCCAGCATACGAGCGCCGATTTCCTGGTGGGCCATCTCACGACCGCGGAAACGCAGCGTGATCTTGGTCTTGTCACCATCTTCGAGGAACCGCTTTAGATTGCGCAACTTGACGTTGTAGTCGCCGTCGTCGGTGCCAGGCCGGAATTTGACTTCCTTGATCTGAACAACCTTCTGCTTGAGCTTGTTCTCGTGCGCTTTCTTCTGTTCCTGATACTTGAACTTGCCGTAATCCATCAGGCGGCACACCGGCGGCTGCGCTTGCGGCGCGATTTCCACCAGATCAACGTCGGCCTCTTCGGACAAACGGAAAGCATCGGCAAGTTTCATGATGCCAAGCTGCTCACCGTCGACTCCGGTGAGACGCACTTCAGGCGCTGTAATTTCGCCGTTAATGCGATGCGACTTATCGGTAGCGATGTTGCTTATCCTCGAAAAAAGTCAAAAATTTAGCCGCGCTGTCCGACAGGCGTTATTGGAACGTTGCGCAATCCTGCGCAAGGCGTTCGATGAGCGCATCAACGGGCATCACACCCAGATCCACGCCGCCACGGGCACGCACGGCTACCGTATTCGCCTCCTGCTCCTTGTCCCCCACTACAACGAGATAGGGAACTTTCTGCATGGAGTGCTCGCGTATTTTATAGCTAATTTTCTCATTGCGCAAATCGCTCCGAGCCCTAAGCCCTTGTTCTTGCAACTTTTTCGTCACTTCTTGAGCGTAATCGGCCGTTTTTTCGGAGACATTCATCACAATCACCTGTTCCGGCGCGAGCCAGACGGGCATTGCACCAGCATGGTGCTCGATCAAAATGCCGATGAAACGCTCGAGCGACCCCAGGATCGCGCGATGGAGCATGACCGGTCGCCGGCGGCTGTTATCTTCGGCCACATACTCGGCATCCAGACGCTCCGGCATCGAAAAGTCGACCTGCATCGTGCCACATTGCCACTGTCGGCCAAGCGCGTCCTTGAGCGTGTATTCGATTTTCGGACCGTAGAACGCCCCATCGCCCTCGGCGATGACGAATTCGCAGTTCGAACGGCGCAGGGATTCCATAAGCGCAAATTCGGCCTTATCCCAATTTTCATCCGATCCAACACGATGCTCAGGACGCGTGGCGACCTTGTAAATCATGTCCGTAAAGCCAAAATCCTTGTACACAGCGTGCAGCAAGGCCGTGTAGTTCACACATTCATCGAGAATCTGGTCTTCCGTACAGAAGATGTGGCCGTCATCTTGCGTGAAGCCACGCACGCGCATCAGACCGTGCAAACCGCCCGACGGCTCGTTACGGTGACATTGACCGAACTCGCCGTAACGCAGCGGCAGATCACGGTAGCTGTGTAACGCCGAGTTGAAAATCAGGACATGGCCCGGACAGTTCATCGGCTTGAGCGCGTAAGCGCGGTTCTCCGATTCCGTCGTGAACATGTTGTCCTTGTAATTCTCCCAGTGGCCCGACTTCTCCCAGAGCGAACGGTCGAGAATCTGGGGCCCCTTCACTTCCTGGTAGCCGTTATTGCGATAGACGCGGCGCATGTATTGCTCGACCTGCTGCCAGAGCGTCCAGCCCTTCGGGTGCCAGAAAACAAGCCCCGGCGCCTCTTCCTGCATATGGAAGAAGTCCAGCGCGCGGCCCAGCTTGCGGTGGTCGCGCTTCTCCGCCTCTTCAAGCATGTGCAGGTACGCGTCCTGATCTTCCTTCTTCGTCCACGCCGTGCCATAGATGCGCTGAAGCTGTTCGTTCTTGGCGTCGCCTCGCCAGTAGGCACCGGCGACCTTCATCAGCTTGAAGACTTTGAGCTTGCCCGTGGACGGCACATGCGGGCCACGGCAGAGGTCGACGAACTTGCCTTCGCGGTACAGACCGATTTCGTCCGTTGCCGGAATCGACTCGATGATCTCCGCCTTGTACTTTTCGCCCATCGACATGAACAGACGCACAGCGTCGTCACGCGAAAGCACCTCGCGCGTGACCGGCTCATCTTTCTTGGCCAGTTCGTGCATCTTCTTCTCGATGGCCTCGAGATCTTCCGGCGTAAAGGCGCGGTGGAACGAGAAGTCGTAGTAAAAACCGTTCTCGATCACCGGACCGATCGTGACTTGCGCCTCGGGGAACAGCTCCTTGACGGCGTATGCCAGCAAGTGAGCGGTCGAGTGGCGAATGATGTCCAGGCCATCGGCGTCCTTGTCCGTCACGATAGCGAGACTCACATCGTGATCGATCAGATAAGACGTATCGACGAGCTTGCCGTCGACACGGCCCGCCAAGGCAGCCTTGGCCAGACCCGTGCCGATCGAACCGGCGACTTGCGCCACCGTCAGCGGCGCTTCGTACTGGCGTTGCGAACCGTCAGGCAAACGTACCGAAATCATGTCGCACTCCCATGCGCAAAAACGTCACGCGCGGCCAACGCCACGCGGCAAAACCACGAAAAAAAACGGCCTCGACTTGTCGTCGAGGCCGTCTCTTCATTCCTTGCATCCAGACGAAAAACACCCTCGACTTAACGTCGCACCTTCACCACTGTGAAAGTTCGGGCGGTCATGAACATGAGTATTTTTCCAGCGCCTGTGTCTGCGGGGTCTCGCGGACTGTAATGCATTAAATTCGTTGGTAGGCTCGATTGGACTCGAACCAACGACCCCCACCATGTCAAGGTGGTGCTCTAACCAGCTGAGCTACGAGCCTACTGCAAGAGAACGAGATTCTAGCAAGGTTTCGCCAGGTCGCCAAGCGATTATTGTGCCTGCCGACGAAAAACCGCATCAGACAAGGCGTTTGCGCGGATTCCCCCCGCGCGCGCCCTCACCTCGCCCGATGTTGGCCGGCCGACCTCGCCAATCCCAGGTTACCGTCGACGCGACGACACCACGCCCGCCACGCCGGTGAGTTGCGCAAGCGCCCGCTGTAACTGACCGCCATCGCGCACTTCCACGGTGAACTGCATGAATGCCTGAGTCCCACGCGACTGCGTACTAACCCCCGTGACATTGAGCTTCTCGCGCGAGAACACTTCAGAGATATCGCGCAACAATCCCTGACGGTCCGTCGCCTCGATCTGAATGTTCACCGGATATGCTGCCACGCCGCGCCCTTCGAGCACGTCCGCCGACCACGCGGTCTGAATCACCCGTTCGGGCGAGCGGGCCTTCATGGACTGGAAACTCGCGCAATCCTGACGGTGGATCGATACCCCCTTGCCCCGCGTGACGAACCCCACAATCGGGTCCGGCGGTGCCGGCCGGCAGCACTTTGCCAACTGCGTGAGCAACGCGCCGACGCCGACCACCAGCACCCCGCTCTTGGCCCCCTGAGTGACACTCGTGTCGAGACTCTTCTTCGCGACGAGTGTATCCTCGTCACGAGGCTCCGGCCCCGGCAAATTGCCCGAAAGCGCCTGCTCGACATGCCGCAGACTGAACTCATCCTTGGCGATGGACGCGTAGAGATCGTCCGGCGTCCGGAATCCCAGGCGAGTCGCCAGTTCCTCCAGATTGACCGACGTCTTGCCTTCGCGCTGCAACGTCTTGTCGATGAGCGTGCGTCCGTGGGCAATCGTCTCTTCGAGGTCGATGGCATTGAACCACTGGCGCACCTTCTGACGCGCCCGATGGCTCTGCAAATACCCCAACTGTGAATTGAGCCAATCGCGCGACGGACCACCCTGCTTGACCGTCACGATCTCGACCGTCTGCCCGTTCTGCAACGGCGTATTGAGCGGCACCATTGCACCGTCGACACGGGCGCCACGGCAGCGGTGGCCCAGCTCCGAGTGCAGGTGATAAGCAAAATCTACCGGCGTCGCCCCCTGCGGCAACGAAATCACGCGGGCCTGCGGCGTCAGCACGTAAATATGGTCGTCGATGGTCGCGCGTTTGAGTTGCTCCCACGGCTGCACGGCACCTTCTGCGCCCACCGTATCCGCAACGTCGTCTTTCCACGCCAGCAACTGACGCAACCACGCGATCTTTTCGTCGTAGGCCTCGTTCGCCGAAAACGCACCGCCGTAACCGCGCTGCCCGGCTTCCTTATAGCGCCAGTGGGCTGCAATGCCATACTCGGCGAAGTGATGCATTTCGTGCGTGCGAATCTGCACTTCGAACGCCCGTCCGTCGTCACCGATCACCACGGTGTGCAGCGACTTGTAACCGTTGGGCTTCGGGCGCGAAATGTAGTCGTCGAATTCTTTCGGAATCGGTTGCCACAAGTTATGGACAATGCCCAGCACCGTGTAGCAATCCTTGATGTCGTCGACGATGACACGGAACGCTCGCACATCGTACAGCTCGGCGAAATCGACAGCCTTGCCGCGCATCTTTTTCCAGATGCTGTAGATGTGCTTCGGCCGCCCCGACACCTCGGCCTTGACGCCCGCACGGGCCAATTCGTCCTGCAAGCGCTGAATGGCTCCTTCGATGAAGGTCTGCCGCTCGACCCGCTTCTCTTCGAGCAGTTTCGCGATCTGCTTGTACGTGACCGGTTCGAGGAAGCGGAACGCGAGATCTTCGAGTTCCCACTTCAGTTGCCAGATCCCCAGACGATTCGCGAGCGGCGCGTAGATCTCGAGTACATCGTGCGGCATGTCCTCGGGCGGCGCCTTCTTTTCTGCCGCATACCAGCGCAGCGATTGAAGACGCGACGCCAGCCGGATCATCACCACGCGAATGTCCTGCGCAAACGCGAGCAGCATCTTGCGCAACCCTTCGACCTGCGACTTGCGCTCAGCCGACGCGTCGCGATCACGCCCATCGGACGGCATGGCCTGCGCGGCGCGCGAGCCCGCGCCGGAGAGCCGTTGCAGCTTGCGCACGTCGATCACGAGCGTGGCCACTTCGGCGCCAAAGGTCTGGGTCAGCGTGGCTTGTGGGTCCGGCAGAAACTCGGCCGCCGAGAACAACGCCGCTGCCTGATGGGTCGCCTCGTCCACGCGCAGCGTGTCGAGAATTGCGAGCATGCCGCGCGCATGCGCCATGATCGGCTCACCGGACGAGAGCACATGGTCCGCGCACAACTTCTCGGCAAACGCGAGGGCATCGCCAAGCGTAGCGGGCAGTGGCGTCTCGCCTCCACCCGTTGGCGAATTCGCAGCACCGGGCGCCGTTGTCGAATGAGTCCCTGCGGATGTCGGTGCTTGATGTTGGTTCATGTCGGAACACGGGGCGACCAGCGCCCCTGATGATGCGGGTCGGGGACTCAGCTTTCGCGCTGAGCCGCCACGACCACGATTTCAACGAGCATGGCAGGGTCGGCGAGCAACGCCTGCACCGTGGCGCGCGGGGGCGCATTGCCAGCAGGCACCCACTCGTCCCACACTTGATTCATCTCACCAAAATACTTCATGTCGGAAATGAAGATCTGACACGACAGAATCAGCGTCTTGTCGCTGTTCGCTTCCGCGAGCAGACGGTCGATATGCGCGAGTACCTGACGCGTTTGACCCGCCATGTCCTGCGAGCGGTCGTCGGGCGTCTGGCCGGCGAGATAAACCGTGCCGTTATGCACCGCCATGTCCGACCAGCGCTTTTCGACGTAGAAACGTTGTACTGCCATGATGTAAGACTCCTCGTGTTCTGCTAACTTCGGACTCGCCCACCGCACCCTGCCATCCGGCAAGCGTCAATCGGCATATCCGTCAAAAAATCGGCGTGCGATCTCGATCTGATCTGCATGCACAAACGTCGGCGCGTGTCCCACACCGGCGATTTCCACGGCGCGCGCGTGTTGCGCGTGCGCCAACATTTGTTCCATGGTCGCTCGCGACAGCAGATCCGATTCCTCACCGCGCACCACCAGCGTGCGACCGGAAAACGCCGAGAGCGACGCCCAAAGTACCGCTTCGCCTGCGGCGATGGCCTCGGGCGAAGCCGCCGTAAAGGCCGCTCCGATAGAAGGATCGTAGCGCAATACGTAGCCATCGCCTTCGGTCTTGAGCAGTGGCTCGCACAGCGCAAGCCACTCCTCGCGCGTATGCGGCCCGAACGCCGAAGAGATCGACCAGAGGTAGTCCGCCGCCTCGTCCATCGAGGAAAATCGCTTCGGAATCCCTACGTATTGACCGATGCGCGCCAATGCCGAGGCGTCGATATGCGGCCCTACATCGTTGAGCAGCAAGCTGCGAATCGGCGTATCCGGCAGACCAGCCAGTCCCATGCCGATCAAACCGCCCATCGACGTGCCGAACCAATCCACCGACGAAACGCCGAGCCGTGCGATCAACGTCACCATATCCGAGACGTACTGCGGCACGACGTAGCCCGCCGGATTCGCCAACCATGACGATTGCCCGCGCCCAACCACATCAGGACACACCACACGGTAGTCGTTCGCGAGTGTCTTCGCCAGCGCGTCAAAATCGCGCCCGCACCGGGTGAGTCCGTGCACGCACACCAGCACCCGTGAGTTTTCGGGGTCGCCCCACTCCGTGTACGCCATTCGATGCAAACCGGAGGGACTCAGACACTGAACGTTCGACAGACGCGGCACGTGGCTCGACATGGCAGACTCATCGGATCGGTTTCCAGACCCGAATTCTACCGCGCTTGTCCGGAACCGTACGCTAGAATGAGGCGACTCATGAGCCGCATCAGACCGCAATTCGCGGGCGCGCTCGTCGACACGGGGCAAATCCCCCACCCTTCATCCGCACGGAGACGATGCAATGCTGAAAGGAAAAATCGCCCTCGTGACCGGCTCGACCAGCGGTATCGGTTTAGGCATGGCACAGGCGCTGGCGGCACAGGGAGCCACGCTCATCACGAACGGCTTCGGCGACGCCGATGCGGCTCGCAAGGCCATTGCATATGCTGCGGCCAAAGCAGGTCACACCGGCACACAGGTTGGCTATCACGGTGCCGACATGAGTCGTGCCAGCGAAATCGAAGCGATGATGCAATACGCCGAGTCGACATTCGGCGGCGTCGACATTCTGGTCAACAACGCGGGCATTCAGCACGTTGCCGAAATTCAGGATTTTCCGACGGACAAATGGGACGCGATCATCGCAATCAACCTGACGTCGGCGTTTCACACCACGCGACTCGCCTTGCCCGGCATGCGCCAGCGCAACTGGGGACGGATCATCAACATCGCCTCGGTCCACGGACTTGTCGGTTCGGCGGGCAAGTCGGCATATGTTGCAGCCAAACACGGCATTGTCGGCCTGACGAAAGTCACCGCGCTGGAAAACGCGCAAACGGGTGTCACGGCCAACGCGATCTGCCCGGGCTTCGTGCTCACACCGCTCGTGCAGAAACAAATCGACGACCGCGCTGCACGCGAGCGTCTTTCCGGCGACGAAGCAAAACGTTCGCTGTTGGGTGAAAAGCAACCTTCGGGCGAATTCGTGACACCGGAGCAACTCGGCGCGCTGGCCGTTTTTCTTTGCAGCGATGCCGGCGCACAAGTCCGCGGTGTGGCATGGAACATGGACGGCGGCTGGGTCGCGCAATAATCAATGCCAAGCCTGCGGCGCACGGTGAAAGCCCGAACGTAAGCGCCGGACACGACTTGCTGGCGCTGCTGACGTCATGAAAACAAAACGGGCGGGGAAATTCCCCGCCCGTTTTGCCTTCCACCGGTCACCGGGTTCAACGGCCACGGCAACCCTCAGCAACACTGCGCGTCAGACGCCTCCCGCGAGCGTGTCGCAGGGACGGCCGACACATCACTTAAGCCTCAAACGGCGCTCGTATCGAGCGGCGCCCCGGTCTTCTGCGAAATTTCTTCCTTCGTCACACCCGGTGCCAGCTCGACAACTTTCAGACCATCCGGCGTCACATCGATCACACCGAGATCGGTGATGATGCGATTGACCACGCCAACGCCTGTGAGCGGCAGATCGCAGGCTTTCAAGATCTTATGGGCGTCGCCCTTGGCCACGTGCTCCATGAGCACGACCACACGGCCCACGCCAGCAACGAGGTCCATCGCGCCGCCCATGCCCTTGATCATCTTGCCAGGAATCATCCAGTTCGCGAGGTCGCCTTTCTCACTGACTTGCATTGCGCCGAGGATCGCCAGATTGATGTGGCCGCCGCGGATCATTGCGAACGAATCCGCCGATGAGAAGATCGACGAGCCCGGCAGCGTTGTGACCGTCTGCTTGCCCGCGTTGATCATGTCGGCATCGACTTCGTCTTCCGTCGGAAACGGGCCGATCCCGAGCAGGCCATTCTCCGATTGCAGCCAGACTTCCATACCTGCCGGCACATGGTTCGCCACCAGCGTGGGCAACCCGATACCGAGGTTCACGTAAAAGCCGTCTTCCAGCTCGCGCGCCGCGCGCGCAGCCATTTCATCACGATTCCATGCCATGGTTATCTCCTTGATCTCGGCGCTTACTTGGCACGTACCGTGCGCTGTTCGATGCGTTTTTCCGGATGCGCGTTCAGCACGATACGCTGAACGAAGATACCGGGCAGATGCACGTCGTCCGGATCGATCGAACCGGTATCGACCAGCTCTTCGACTTCGACGATCGTGATCTTGCCGGCCATGGCGGCCATCGGGTTGAAATTACGCGCAGTGCGATTGAACACAAGGTTACCGGCGCGATCGGCCTTGGCAGCCTTCACGAGTGCGACGTCGGCACGAAGCGAGCGCTCCATGACGTAGGTCTCGCCGTCGAACTCGCGCGTTTCCTTGCCTTCGGCAACCACGGTACCCACACCGGTCTTCGTGAAGAACGCCGGAATGCCGGCACCACCAGCGCGCAGCTTTTCGGCCAGCGTGCCTTGTGGCGTGAATTCGAGTTCGAGTTCACCGGCCAGATACTGGCGCTCGAATTCCTTGTTCTCGCCAACGTACGAGGAAATCATCTTTTTGATCTGACGCGTCTCGAGCAGCAGACCCAGACCGAAGCCATCCACCCCGGCATTATTGCTGATGCAGGTGAGCCCCTTGACCCCCGAGTCGCGCAGCGCGGCGATCAGGGCCTCCGGAATGCCACACAGGCCGAAGCCGCCGACAGCGAGCGTTTGCCCGTCTGCGACGACACCGGCAAGCGCCTCCTTGGCGCTGGCGTATACCTTGTTCATCGTTTGTCCCTTTCCCTCGGTTGAGAATTGAAATTATGCCGCGCTCTCACGCGTTGCGAGGCTTGTGTTACCCCGCCCATCGCCGGGACAACACACCTCATGCAATCATAGAGCTTACGGTGGCGTGCAAATGGGGCACAATACGTGAAATTACATATCTTCCCGCGCACCGAGCCGCAGCCACCGCCGCGCTGCACCGGCACGCGGCCTGACCGGACCCGCACTGCCCCCATGCCGACGTTCGACTACCAGACAGCTTTCCACATCGCGCCAGTCGGCTTGGTCATTTCCCGCCAGCGCATCATCGAAGACTGCAATCGTCAGCTCGGCAAGATCTTCGGCTACGACCACGAAACCCTCATCGGCCAGTCATTTCAGGTGCTCTACCCGTCGCCGAAGGAGTTCGAGCGCATTGGCGAGCGCATTCCCCCGATCATGAGCACCCAAGGGGTCTACGCCGACGAGCGCATCATGCGCCGTGCAAATGGCGAGCTGTTCTGGTGCCACGTGACGGGGCGTTCGCTCGACGTACAGGACCCCCATGCCGCCGGGCTCTGGACCTTCGAAGACATGTCGGCCACGCGCCGCGTCGCCGTAGCCCTGACCGCACGTGAACGCGAAATCGCAGCACAGCTCGTGCAGGGCAAGACCAGCAAGCAGATCGGCAAGATTCTCGAGATCAGCCCGCGCACCGTCGATATCTATCGCGCACGTCTGATGCAGAAGTATGGCGCCGGCACAGCCACGGAACTCGTTCAGCGGTTGCTCGGAAACTGATCCGCTTGCAGGCAGGTATGCGCGGCGCGGGCAATGCGCCTCGTCCTGCCTCGCCAGGCCCCGAAGGCGATCTCAAGTCATCAACGCCCGCACGGCTTCCGGCAACGGCACGGATTTCTCCTCCTTGTAATTCACCCAGACGATCTTCGCACCGCCTTCGGCAACGACTACGTCAGGCGTATCTGCGCGGCGCAACTCGAAACGCGTATCGACACTACTACGCCCCGGTGCGCCCACGAACATGCGGCAATCGATATCGCCCGGATAGCGCAACTGACGCAGGAACGTCATGTTCGCATTGATGATGACTGGCCCCTCCCCCGTCGAACTCTCTTCCGACGCAATGTTCAGGGATTCAAGCCAGGAGATACGCACTTGCTCCATGTACCGGAAGTACACGGTATTGTTGACATGCCCGAATGCATCCATATCGCCCCAGCGAATGGGCATGCTCATACGAAAGACTTCTTTGTATTCTGACGACACTGCAAATTCCCCATGTTGAAAATCGACGCCCCGTCGTGCAATGACAGGGCGTCATGGGAATAAAGTGTAGCGCTTCGGACAGGTGGGCGTGCGGCATCACGCGGCGATTTTCCGGGACCCGCAGCCATTTCGGAATGACGTGAGGGGGCTGCCTCGGACATTTCCGAAACAGCGCCACCTGCCATTATCTGCGCACGCTCACGTCGTGCGGCTTGTTGATCGGCGTGTCGTCTTTCACCGCCGCTTCCGCCTTTTCGACCAGATCGCGCCCGACGAGCGTTTTCCATTTCGTATAGACGGCACGCGTCGCGTCGACGAAGCGTTGACGCTGATCCGGCGTAAGCCGCGTGACCTTAACGCCGCGCGCCTCCAGATCTTCTAGGGTTCCGCGCCCGGTGCTCAGAAGGTCTTCTCGCGCCAGCGTTACCTCGAAGCGTGCAGCCTCCATCGCCGCCTCGCGAACAATGTCTCGGTCCTGCGGCGACCAACTGTCCCAGACCTGCCGGTTGACCACGAATACGATAGGATCGGCCACGTAATCCCATACCGTGACGTAACGCTGCCCCAACGTATCGAGTCTTACGTTGTTATAAATCGTGATCGGATTTTCCTGACCATCGATTTTGCGCGTGCGTATCGCCCGCATCGCTTCGTTCCACGTCATCTGCGCCGGCACCGCACCCAGCGCCGTGAAGATGTCGTTGAAGAGCAATGACCCGACAACGCGGAAACGCAATCCACGCATGTCTTCGGGCGCCCGAATCGGGCGCCGCGAATTACTCAGTTGCCGGAATCCGTTCTCCCCCCACGCGAGCGGCACAACCCCCTGTTCCTCCACACGGCGGAACAACTCGCGCCCCACGTCGCCTTGCGTGAGCGCGTCGAGCGACCGGTAGCCGCGCAGCAGGAAGGGCAGCGAGAACACATTGAATTCGGGGATCGCCGAAGACCAGTTGATCGTCGAGCCGACCGCCATGTCGATCACGCCCTGACGCAATGCCGTGAACTCACGCGTCTGATCGCCACCCACGAGCGTCGCGCCCGGGTGCAGCCGTATGTTGATGCGCCCGCGAGTGCGCTCGCGCACAATGTCGGCCCAGAGCTGTGTGCCTTTGCCCCACGGAGTGCCGGCATCCGGCACGATCGACAGCGAGTATTCGGCCTTATAGGGTTGCGCGGCCGCAGGCAGCGCGGTGACGGCGAGGGCAAGCGCGACTCCGATGAGCCCCCGCCAGCCTTGATTACGCATGTTGTCCTCAAGATGATTCGGGATCCGACGTCAGCGCGACGCCTTTCGCGACCCCGTGAGCATCGGCAAATTATGCGCTTGTGCTCACGAGGCTGACTGCCTCGGACAATCCCCGATTGCCGCATTGCACAAGGCCTGCCCAATCGCCCGGATCATTAGGGCAGAAGCCCTGTGATAAGGGTCACCCAACCGCCAGACCGTCATCAACGGTCATGATCGAGCCGTTGATAAATCTGGAATCGTCCGAGGCCAGAAGCAGAATCAATCCGTCGAGATCGCTCGGCTCGCCCACCCGCTGACGCGGCAACATCTGAATCAACTTGCGACCTGCCTCGGTCTGCCAATGTTCGTGATTGATTTCGGTGTCGATATAGCCGGGACACAGCGCGTTCACATTGATGTTGTAGCGCCCCCATTCCAGTGCCATCGCGCGCGTCATATGAATGACAGCGGCCTTGCTGACGCAATACACGCCGAGCATGGAAATCGCACGCTGCCCCGCCACCGACGCCACGTTAATGATCCGGTGCTGACGCTGCGGATCCCCCTTTGCACGCCGGATCATGCGCTTGGCGACTTCCTGCGCCACGAAAAAGGTACCCCGAGTATTCGTACCGAGAACGTAGTCGTATTCCTGAGGCGTGACATCGACCAGCCGTTGCTGCGCCGAAACCCCCGAGTTATTGATGAGAATGTCGATGGCGCCCGCCTCGGTCTCGGCGTGGGCAACGCCAGAGCGAATGCTGTCGTAGTCAGTCACGTCAAGCGGCACAACGTGTGCCGCCCCGCCCTGCGACTCGATCTCCGCCCTCAACTCCTTGAGCCGCTCCACGCGGCGGCTGGCGAGCACGACCTTCGCCCCGGCCTGGGCGAGCACCTTGGCAAACTGCATGCCGAGCCCGCTCGACGCTCCCGTCACCATTGCCACTTTGCCTTCCAGATTCAGCGAACGCCCCATCGTCGTCTCCCTCTAGCCCCACACCTGTTGATAAACGGCATCGCCGCAAGGCCCGCCGCTAGAGCTTCCTACCTACCAAACCGAACGATCGTGCTATTAATATGCGGTTGCGAGGTGTTCCCCATTCCCGGAAAATGACCGCACCCACGAATTCTAACGTTTATAACAGGAGCATCAATGGATCCCAAGCTGCTTGAGCAGTACGGCCCGAGGGAGTCGATGGAATATGACGTCGTCATTGTTGGCGGCGGTCCGGCCGGCCTGTCCACGGCTATCCGTTTGAAGCAACGTGCGCAGGAAGCCGGCAAGGAAATTTCCGTCTGCGTACTGGAAAAAGGCTCGGAAATCGGTGCTCATATCCTGTCGGGTGCCGTCATGGACCCGCGCGCGCTGACCGAACTCATTCCCAACTGGAAGGAACTCGGTGCGCCGCTCGACACCCCCGTCGTGGAAGATCGTTTCCTGTTCCTGAACGAGACGGGCGCGACCGCCACCCCGTCCTGGCTGCTGCCGGCCTGCTTCCAGAATCATGGCAATTACGTTATCAGCCTGGGCAACGTCGTGCGCTGGCTCGGCCAGCAGGCCGAAGCGCTGGGCGTGGAGATCTTCCCGGGCTTCCCCGCCGCCGAGATCCTGTACGACGACAACGGCGCGGTCATGGGCGTGGCGACCGGCAATATGGGTGTCGGCAAAGACGGCGAGCCGACCGAGAACTTCCAGCTCGGTATGGAACTGCACGCCAAATACACGATCTTCTCGGAGGGCGCACGCGGCAGCCTCGGCCGCCAGTTGATGCGCAAGTTCAACCTCGATGAGGGTCGCGATCCGCAGGCTTACGGTCTGGGCATCAAGGAATTGTGGGAAATCGATCCGGCCAAGCACAAGGAAGGCCTTGTGATCCACACGGCAGGTTGGCCGCTCAACTCGCAAACCTACGGCGGCTCATTTCTCTATCACCTGCCGAACCATCAGGTCGCCGTGGGATTCATCGTCGGTCTGGATTACAGCAATCCGTATCTGTCGCCGTTCGAAGAGTTTCAACGTTACAAGACGCATCCGTCGATCCGTCACTTCCTCGAAGGCGGCAAGCGCCTCTCCTATGGCGCACGCGCGATTACGGCGGGCGGGCTGCTGGCGTTGCCAAAGCTCGTGTTCAAGGGTGGCGCGCTTGTCGGCTGCGAAGCCGGCTTCCTCAACGTGAGCCGCATTAAGGGCAGTCACGCCGCCATCAAGAGCGGCATGATGGCAGCCGATGCCGCCTTCGATGCACTGAGCGCCGAGCGTCAGCGTGACGAACTCACCGCGTATCCGGCTGCGTTCGAGCAATCGTGGCTGCGCGAAGAGCTGAACAAGGCACGTAACTTCAAGCAGTGGTTCAAGAAGGGCCTGACCGTCGCCACGCTCATGACCGGCATTGAACAGAAACTGCTGGGCGGGAAAATGCCGTGGACGATCCACCGCAAAAAGGCCGATCACGAAAGTCTGTTGCCGGCCGCGCAATGCCAGCCGATCGTTTATCCGAAGCCGGATGGCAAGCTCACGTTCGACCGTCTGTCGTCGGTTTTCATCTCGAACACCAATCACGAAGAGAACCAGCCGGCCCACTTGACGCTGAAGGACCCGAGCGTGCCGGTCGGCATCAATCTGGCGGAATACGCGGGCCCGGAACAGCGCTATTGCCCGGCGGGGGTGTACGAATTCGTGAAGAACGACGACGATTCTGAACGTCTGCAAATCAACGCGCAGAACTGCGTGCATTGCAAAACATGCGACATCAAGGATCCGACGCAGAATATCGTGTGGGTTACGCCGGAAGGCGGTGGCGGGCCGAACTACCCGAACATGTAATGTCGCACTGCCGCCGGTTCGTCCGGCGGTTTTTGTTTGCATGCCGTCTGCGATGCGCCGTTCTGCAACCTGCCCGCCGAACCGCCGTCATATCGATGTTGCATCAACGCCAACGAAGGAGTCATGATGCCGAGAACTTCCGTATGGATGTCGGGTGCCGTCCTCGCAGGCACCCTCGTGCTCACCTGCGGCGCAGTACAGGCGAAGTCGGTGTCTTATTTGTGTGACAACTCGCACGTCGCGCTGGTCGTTTATGACGACCATAACCTCGGCGGCAATGTCACGCTGTACTGGATGGGCAAGCGCGAAATTCTCAGGCCGGCACGAGCGGCAAGCGGAGAAAAGCATGTCGGCCCCACGCTCGTCTGGTGGAGCAAAGGGCCGGAAGGCACGCTCTACACGGCCAGGGATGAACGTCCCATCACGCAATGCAAGGAATAGGACGAAAAAAACGCCAGACAATTCGTCTGGCGTTTTTCGCTTCTGCAACTGACCGTGCGCGGCGCGAACCGCGCTTCTCGTTAGTCCAGCCTATTCACTTCGGCGCGCGTGCCGCGATGACAGGTGTATTCACCTGCACGTCGCCGCACTGGGCGCGGTGGCGCAATGCATGATCGATCAACACAAGCGCCAGCAACGCTTCGGCAATCGGCGTTGCGCGGATCCCCACGCAGGGGTCATGACGGCCGAAAGTCTCCACCGTCGACGGTTGCCCCTCGATATCGATCGAGCGGCGCGGCGTACGGATGCTCGACGTCGGTTTGATCGCGATCGAAACGTCGATGTCCTGCCCCGTAGAAATGCCGCCCAGAATGCCGCCTGCGTTGTTCCCGACAAAGCCTTCCGGGGTCAGTTCGTCGCCATGCTCCGAGCCCTTTTGCGTGACGCTGCGAAAACCTGCCCCAATCTCCACGCCCTTGACCGCGTTCAGCCCCATCATCGCGTGAGCAATGTCTGCGTCCAGACGATCGAACAGCGGCTCGCCCAGCCCCACCGGCACCCCCGTCGCCACAACGCGCAACTTGGCACCGACGGAATCTCCGGCCTTGCGAAGATCGTCCATATAGGCTTCAAGTTGCGGAACCACTTCCGCGTTGGCCGCAAAAAACGGGTTCTGCGATACCTGCGACCAATCGGTCTGCGGGATCTCCACGTCACCCAATTGCGTCATGCAGCCGCGCACCTGCACGCCGTATCGTTCGGCCAACCACTTCTTGGCGACGGCACCGGCAGCCACGACCGGCGCCGTCAGGCGAGCCGACGAGCGACCGCCGCCGCGATAATCGCGAACGCCGTACTTTTGCAGGTAGGTGTAGTCGGCATGTCCGGGACGGAATGTCTGAACAATGTTGCCGTAATCTTTGCTGCGCTGATCGGTATTGCGGATAAGCAGCGCAATCGGCGTGCCGGTCGTTACCCCTTCGAACACCCCGGAGAGGATCTCGACGGCGTCCGGCTCGTTTCGCTGCGTCACATGACGTGACGTGCCGGGACGGCGGCGATCCAGCTCCACCTGAATGTCGGCTTCCGTGAGCGCCATTCCCGGCGGACAGCCATCAATGACGCAGCCGATTGCCGGGCCATGAGATTCGCCGAAAGTGGTGACGGTAAACAGGGTTCCAAGCGTATTGCCAGACATACGGGATCAGGTTCGGGTGAGACGGGAAGGCCCTATTATGCCAGCGATCCCGTCGCACCGCGCCGGGCTGTACGGCATACCCTGACGTCAAACGTCCGAATCACAGCATTTTGGGCGCCGTTCGGGCCATGCTTCGGAGACATCCGATCAATGCGCCGTGCTTCTCTCAGCGCCCCTCAGACCGGCCACGGGCCGCGAAGCTTGAGCACCTTGTCGCGCAGCGCCTCCGGTGTCGCCTGGGCGGGTGCCACAGGCTCACCGATGACAAGCTCCAGTCGATTCAGAATGCCGCGCTTGAACGGACGCGTCATTGCCGCGCCGCCATGCCGGGAGAAAAAACTCCCCCATAGCCCGCGCAGCGCCATCGGCACGACCGGCACCGGACTACGCTCGATAATGCGTTGCACCCCCTGACGAAATGCCTGCACATCGCCAGACGCCGTAAGTTTCCCCTCGGGGAAAATGCAGACAACCTCGCCCGCCGCCAACGCCTGTGCAATCTGCTCGTAGGCCTTGTTGAGTCCTGCTGCATCTTCATGCGCAGGCGCAATCGGAATCGCACCGACCGTTCGAAAGAACCACGACAGCATGGGGATACGAAAAATTCGGTGGTCCATCACGAACCGAACCGGGCGCCGAACCGACGCGCCGATAACTACCGCATCGGCAAAGCTCACGTGATTGCAGACCAGCACGCACGGTCCCTCATCCGGAATCTGGGCGGCCCCTTTGACATCGATGCGATAGATGGTATGCAACAGCAACCACATCACGAAGCGAATCAGAAATTCCGGTAGCAATGTGTAGAGGTACACCGCGACAAGCGCATTGAGAATACCGGTCACGAGATACAACTGGTCGATGGTCAACCCGGCTCTCGTGAGCGCCATCGCCATGAGCGCGGACACGACCATGAACAACGCATTGAGAATATTGTTCGCCGCAATGATGCGGGCGCGATGCGACGGTTTGCTGCGACTCTGAATCAAGGCATACAACGGCACGCTGTAAAAACCGCCAAACATTGCCAGCAGGAACAGATCCGCAAGAATTCGCCAATGGGCCGGTTGCGAGACGAATTGCCCGACCGTCTGGAGAGCCGCGCCGCCGACGCCGCCCCGGCTGGCAAAATACAGATCGACGGCGAACACCGTCATGCCGATCGAGCCGAATGGCACCAGCCCGATCTCCACCTTGCCGGACGAGAGCCGCTCGCACAGCAGCGAGCCGACACCGATGCCGATGGAGAACATGGCGAGTAACAGCGTGACAACGTCCGGGTCGGCCCTTAGGACATCATGCGCGAAGTTGAAGAACGACGCGAGGAAGGTCGCCCCGAGAAACCAGAGCCAGGAGATACCGAGCAGGCTTTGGAAAACCGCGCGATCGGTGCGCGCAATCCGCAAGTTCCTCCACGTCTCGGTGAACGGATTCCAGTTGATACGCAGATCTGGCTGGGCCGCAGGCGTTTGCGGCACCCACGTCGACACCCATCGCCCTAACAACGCCAGCCCGAGGCAAACGCCCCCCAGCCACGGCAATGACCCCGCCCCCGCGCCGGCAATTTCGCCACCAACGATCGTGCCGATCAGAATCGCCACGAACGTGCCCATTTCCACGAGGCCGTTACCTCCCACCAGCTCGTGATTAGCGAGATGCTGTGGAAGATACGCGTACTTCACCGGTCCGAATAACGTGGAGTGCAGCCCCATCAAAAACGTGCAGACGAAGAGCAAGGGCGCACTCGTCCAGATGAAGCCGGCCGCACCGACGGCCATGATGGCAATCTCCAGCGATTTGACGAAGCGGATCAGACGTGCCTTGTCCCACTTGTCGGCAATCTGGCCACTCGTCGCAGAAAACAGGAGAAACGGCGCAATGAAGATAGCCGAGATCAGAAACGCCGCCGTCTTGCCGTCGACGTTCTGAAAAAGCGATGCGTGGTAGGTGACAAGCGACGTGAACGCAATCTTGAACACGTTGTCGTTCATCGCGCCCAGAAACTGCGTCCAGAAGAACGGCGCGAAGCGCCGTTCCTTCAGCAGACGTGATTGATGGCCCTCGCCGCGTGCCCCGCGCTGGCTGGGCTCACTCACTTCGCGCTTTCCGCTTCCTCGGCCGGCCAATCGCGAATATAGGCCTTGAGCATGCGGTTTTCGAAGGATTGCTCCTCAACGACTGCGCGTGCCACATCGTAGAAGGAAATCACGCCCATGAGCGTGCGGTTATCCATGACCGGCAGATAGCGTGCGTGACGCTCGAGCATCATGCGACGCACTTCGTTCACATCCGTCTCCGGCGTGCAAGTGAGCGGATGATCGTCCATCACCTTGCGAATCGTGGAACCGCCCACGGTACCGCCGTTCTTGCTGATCGTGTTGATGATTTCACGGAACGTGAGCATGCCCACGAGGTCACCGTATTCCATCACAACGAGCGACCCGATGTCGTGTTGCGCCATCGTATCGACGGCATCGGCCAGCGACGTCTCCGGGGTCACGGTGAAAAGGGTGTTGCCCTTTACTTTCAGAATGTCAGACACACGCATGGCACACACTCCTCTTCGTGTTGCTCGGGCAACCGTGGCGGAACGCTGCCGCCAAACGTATTGCCAGACTTCGGCTTGCGAGACGGAACACTGGCGCGCACGCCGTTGTCTCCGCGGAATAGTTATTAGAACATCTTCAAAGGATGCTATCGGAAAGCGCCTGAAAAGGAAAGGCGCAAGACACGCACATGTCCGTATGACGCGGGTTTTCGGCCGATTCCTGGCGAGCGCTCGGACATTGCCGTGCCTCTCGTATCGGACAACACCGCAATTTCCCTGATGACACTTGCAAAGCCTGTCGTTGCGCACGAAGGTGGTGCTAGGATTGCCGTATACGTAAAGTCCGCATCACGAGTCAACGTCAAGTCAACGTCCAGCCAACCGCGAGGCCTTCTCCGACATGTCAGTACCGCACTTCGACACACTCGCCCTGCACGCCGGGGCCGCCCCCGACCCCGTCACGGGCGCGCGCGCCACCCCGATCTATCAGACCACGTCGTTCGTCTTCTCCGATGCGGATCAGGCCGCCGCGCTCTTCAACATGGAGCGCGCCGGGCATGTCTATTCGCGTATTTCCAATCCGACCAATGCCGTCTTCGAAGAGCGCATGGCCGCGCTGGAAAATGGCGCCGGCGCGATCTCGACGGCAAGCGGTCAGGCTGCGCTCCATCTCGCCATTGCCACCCTGATGGGGGCGGGCTCCCACATCGTGGCGTCGAGTGCGTTGTATGGCGGCTCGCACAATCTGCTGCATTACACACTGCGTCGTTTCGGCATCGAGACCACGTTCGTCCGCCCGGGCGATCTGGATGGCTGGCGCGCCGCCGTGCGCCCCGAGACCCGGCTGTTCTTCGGCGAGACGCTTGGCAACCCAGGGCTCGACGTTCTCGATATTCCCCAGGTTTCCCAGATCGCGCATGAGGCCGGTGTGCCATTGCTGGTCGACAGCACATTCACGACACCGTGGCTCATCCGGCCGTTCGATCATGGTGCCGACCTCGTTTATCACTCCGCGACCAAGTTCCTCGGTGGTCACGGCACGACCATCGGCGGCATTCTGGTCGACGGCGGTACGTTCGATTTTGAGAAAAGCGGCAAATTCCCCGAAATGACCGAGCCGTACGACGGCTTCCACGGCATGGTCTTCGCGGAAGAGAATTCCGTCGCACCGTTCTTGTTGCGTGCTCGGCGCGAGGGCTTGCGGGACTTTGGCGCATGCCTGCACCCACAGGCGGCATGGCAACTGCTGCAAGGCATTGAAACGCTGCCGCTGCGCATGGCGCGGCACGTCGACAATGCCCGTCGAGTGGTGGAGTTTCTCGCTGGGCATGAGGCTGTGGCGAGCGTGGCTTACCCCGAGTTGCCGTCACATCCTGATTACGCACTGGCCAAACGCCTGCTGCCGCGTGGTGCGGGTGCCGTCTTCAGCTTCAATTTGAACGGGGACCGCGCAGCAGGACGCCGTTTCATCGAGTCGTTACAACTCTTCTCCCATTTGGCCAACGTGGGGGATGCGCGCTCGCTCGTCATTCATCCGGCGTCCACAACCCATTTCCGCATGGACGCTGCTGCACTCGCAGCCGCCGGCATCGGGGAGGGTACCGTGCGCCTGTCGATCGGATTGGAAGACCCCGACGACCTGATCCAGGATCTCAAGCGCGGCCTCAAAGCGGCAGTCAAAACCTCGTCCAAGGGACAAGCCCGATGAATTTCGATATCGCAGGCCACAACATCTACGCCTACACCGCCGGCAAGTCGATCGACCCCGGGCAGCCGACGGTCGTTTTTTTGCACGGCGCGCAACACGACCACAGCGTGTGGGGATTGCAGAGCCGATACCTCGCCCATCACGGCATGAACGTGCTCGCGCTGGATCTGCCGGGCCACCATCGCAGCACGGGCGCCCCCTTGAAAACCATTGGCGCAATGGCCGACTGTGTAGTGGCCGTACTCGACGCGGCCGGGCTCCCTAATGCCGCCTGGGTCGGGCACAGCATGGGGTCACTGATTGCGCTCGATGCCGCGGCACGCCATCCGGAGCGCGTGACGCGCATCGCGCTGGTGGGCACCGCTTACCCGATGACGGTCTCCGATGTGCTGCTCGACGCGGCAGCCGAGCGCGAGCCCGAGGCCATCGCTCTCGTCAACGCGTGGTCGCACAGCACACTCGCCGCAAAGCCGTCCGCGCCCGGCCCGGGATTCTGGACTTGGGGCGGCAATCAACGGTTGATGGAACGGGTGTCACAGCGCAATCCCGCCAAGGTGTTTCTGACCGACTTCGAGGCGTGCAACGGCTACGGTCAGGGGATGGAAGCCGCCGCCCGTGTCAAATGTCCGGTGCTCGCGGTGCTGGGGCAGCGCGACCAGATGACACCGCCGCGCGCAGCGCAAGCGCTGCTCGATGCGCTGTGTGCAGCCGGTGCACCGGTGGCGGTGGAGGTCGTGGCGGCCGGGCACGCGATCATGACGGAGCAGCCGGACGCCCTGCTCGATGCCCTCGTAAAATTCATGCGACACTGAGCGCGTCACCTTCGCTAACGAGGAGGTTTGTCATGCGAGATACGCGCGATGGCGCACCGGCATTTCACCGGTTTGCCGACTTCTATCCGTTCTATCTCGGCGAGCACCGCAATCCGATCTGCCGCCGCCTGCATTTCATCGGCTCGTGGGGCGTGATCGCCTTCCTGGTGACATTCGCCGTGACTGGCAACCCATGGTGGTTGCTCGCGGCTGTCGTCTGCGGCTACGCGTTCGCGTGGGTGGGCCACTTTTTCTTCGAGAAGAACCGGCCCGCCACGTTCCGCCACCCCGTCTACAGCCTGATGGGCGACTGGGTGATGTTTCGGGATATCTGCCTGGGTCGAATCAAGCTCTAGCGCTCTCGCGGCCCTGACGTCCTTCAGGGCCGTCGCGGCCATCGCGCCCATCACGCCCGTCACGTCCATCACGGCCGTCGTTTCCCTCGCGTCCCTCCTGTCCCTCCTGCCTCGCCTGCACCCGCGGTCCCTCCAAGCCACGCGGACCGCCCTCGTCGGGCCGCCCCGCCGGGTCCGCCCGACGCCCTGCCTCCGGCTCGACCAAGGTGTCAGCGCCGTCCTCGTCCGCCGTGACGGCGCGCGGCAGTGCATCGGCGAGCGGTACGTCCCATTTGCCTTCGCGCAGCATTTCGGCAACATGGGCGCCATCGAGTGCATGGCGCTCCATTTGCCGCGCCAACTCATCGACGTTCAGCGCGAGTTGCGCCACGAGCGGCGCCAGTGTGGTCGTGCGCGGGTTCGCGAGCAGCAGCCAACGTTCGGCCGGCGGCTGCATTGTCAACCGGCCGACCCACCCCATGCGTTCGAGCCGGGTGAGCAAATCGTTAGCGTGATCGAGACTGGTACGCATGGTGCCCGCCAGTTGCGCGGTCGTACGCCCGTTACCGCTGTTCTCCCGATCACTATTGAGCAGGTGGATGAGCGTCAGCCCGTCGAGCAGATCGCTGCCCGGGAATCGGGGGTATTGGAAATGCCCGAGGCGCAACGCGGGCAGAACCGACGTTATCGTCGCTCCGAGCAAGGCGACCAGCCACGATAGATAAATCCAGAGCAGGAAGATGGGCACCGCCGCAAAGGCGCCGTAGACCGCTGTGTACGTGGGGAACTGCCGGATATACATACCGAAGCCGCGCTTGGTCAGATCGAACGCCAGCGCCGCCACCACCCCGCCGACCAGTGCGTCGCGCCAGTCGACCTTGCAATTCGGCATGTACAGATACATCAGCATGAAGGCCACGCTGGTCAGCGCGAGCGGAATCAGGCTGAGCAGCGACGCCACCGCCGGCGGCAATGTGCTCACCAATGACATCGACTGCGTGAACACATAGGAACTGATCGACAGGCTCACCCCGAACAGCAACGGGCCGAGCGTGAGCAGACTCCAGTAAATAAGCAGGCGCTGCGCAAGCGGTCGTGCGCGCGGCACACGCCAGATCACGTTGAACGCCGACTCGACAGTCATCAACGTGAGCACAGCCGTCACCAGCAAACCGATCAGGCCAAACGCCGTCAGGCTTTTCGCCTTCGACGCGAACTGGTTCAGGTAATTGAATATCTGTGCGTTGACACTTTCCGGCATCAGGTGTTCGAGCAGAAACCCCTGCAAGGCGTCGCGAAACGAGTTGAAGATCGGGAAGGCCGTGAAGAGTGCGAACGTCACGGCAAACAGTGGCACGATCGACAGAATCGACGTGAACGTCAGACTACCCGCCACTTGCGGAATCCGGTCGTCCTGTGCCCGCGCAAGCGCGTATCTCAGCAATTGGCGAACGTTGTTCCAGTTGATGCGGGACAGTTTGAGCAAATCGGGCTCCTGAATGAGATCGATGGCACGGCAGGCGTTCGCGCGAACCGTTACGCCAATAGGAACGCCCTATAATACCCGCACTTTTCGCTTGCTTTTCACCTCAAGATCCGAGGCTCGGGCGTGTTTCGCCCTTAGCCCAAGCCAATTCGACTTCATGACCGAAATCCTCGTCCTGTACTACAGCCGTCACGGCACCACCGCACAGCTCGCACAATGCATTGCCGCGGGCATCGACAGCGTGCCCGGCGCACAGGCACGAGTGCGCACCGTGCCCGCCGTCTCGACCGTTTGCGAAGCCAGCGCGCCGGACATTCCGGACAGCGGCCCGCCTTACGTGGAATTGCGAGATCTCGAAGAGTGCGCCGGCCTGGCGCTCGGCTCTCCTACACGCTTCGGCAACATGGCCGCTGCATTGAAGTACTTTCTCGACGGCACTACGCCGCAATGGCTCTCGGGGGCTCTGGCCGGGAAACCGGCGTGCGTGTTCACGTCTAGCGCCAGCCTGCACGGCGGCCAGGAAAGCACGCTGCTGTCGATGATGATTCCCCTGCTGCATCACGGCATGTTGCTGATGGGCCTGCCTTACACGGAGCCGGCGCTCACGAGCACTCGCACCGGCGGCTCGCCCTACGGCGCCACGCATTTCGCCCATGACGGCAACCCGCTCTCCGCCGAGGAGCGCCAGTTGGCGTCGGCCCTCGGTGCACGACTCGCACGCGCGGCTGCCAAGCTGGCAGAATGAACGCTTGCGCTACGCCCAGCGCGTGAAGCGCACCGCTCAGCAGTAGCCCCGGCCCACGAGACAAGCCCATGACTGCCACACCGCCCGACCTGCCCCAAGGTGCCGATGCCCGCGAGGCGCGCGTGTCGCCCCGGACACGCGCTGCGTCTGCGACATCTGCGACCTCCGCCATGTCTGCCACACCTCACGGCGCGCGAGCGTTGCGCCGGCTCAGCATCGCAAGTCTGCTGGCGTTGATCGTGCTGTCGGTCGCATGGGAGTTGTGGCTCGCGCCGTTGCGTCCCGGTGGCTCCTGGCTGGTTCTCAAGGCGTTGCTCCTGCTGCTGCCGTTACGTGGCGTGCTGCGCGGCAATCTGTACACGTTGCAGTGGTCGAGCATGTTCATCCTGCTGTTTCTCGCGGAAGGCGTGGTGCGTGGCATGTCGGATACGGGAGCGTCAGCCTCGCTCGCCTGGGTCGAGACGGCGCTCTCTGTCGTGTTTTTCTTCTCCACGATCTTCTATCTGCGCCCCTTCAAACGGGCGGCCAAAGCCCGCGCCGCCACTGCGCGATAGCCACGCGTCACGCGACCGCGAACCGCACGACCGGAGCGAAGCCTTTCTGCCATGAACAACGTTCCATTCCTCACGGCATGCCGCGACCTGCTGGGCCGCGACCACGTGCTACTCGAGAGCACCGACACCGACGCCTATCTCGTCGACCAGCGCAAGCGCTATAAGGGGCATGCTCTGGCGGTGCTGCGCCCGGCTGATACCGCGCAGGTCGCCGCACTCGTGCGCCTGTGTGTCGCGCACGGCGTGTCGATGGTGCCGCAAGGGGGTAATACCGGCCTCGCGGGCGGCGCCACGCCCGACGCGAGCGGGCGTCAGGTCGTGATCAGTCTGCGTCGTCTCGACCGTATCCGTCAGGTGGATGCCGAGAACATGACACTGACCGCCGAAGCCGGTTGCCTGCTGGCCAATGTACAAGCGGCAGCAGCCGCGGCGCAGCGGCTGTTCCCGCTGAGCCTTGCCGCAGAAGGCAGTTGCACCATCGGCGGCAATCTTGCGACCAACGCGGGGGGTACCGCTGTCTTGCGTTACGGCAACGCGCGCGAGTTGTGCCTCGGTCTGGAAGTGGTCACACCGCAAGGCGAGCTTTGGGACGGTCTTCGCGGCCTGCGCAAAGACAACACCGGCTACGACCTTCGCGATCTGTTCATCGGCGCGGAAGGCACACTCGGTCTCATTACTGCCGCAACGCTAAAACTGTTCGCGCAACCCGTCGCCCGCATGACGGCGCTCGCCGCACTGGACACTCCGGCAAACGCGCTCGCCCTGCTCAATCTCGCGCAAAGCATGGCGGGGCCACTGCTGACCGGATTCGAGTTGATGTCCGACTTTTGCCTCCGGCTCGTGGCCCAAGTCTTCCCGCAGCAGCGCTATCCGTTTGCGCATCACTATGCACAGGCGGTGCTGCTCGAACTCTCCGACAACGAGAGCGAAGCGCACGCGCGCGATTTGCTGGAGCGATTGCTGAGCGCCGCCGTCGAACAGGGCATCGTGCGAGATGCCGTCGTCGCGAGCAGCCTCGCCCAGTCGAACGCACTCTGGCATATACGAGAGAGCATCCCGCTTGCCCAGTCGGCGACGGGACTCAATATCAAGCACGACATCGCCGTGCCGGTCTCGCAAGTGCCCGCGTTTCTCGACGCCACCGATCCGATGGTCCGGCGCCTGGCGCCGGGCGCGCGTCTCGTCACCTTCGGCCACTTGGGCGACGGAAATCTGCACTACAACGTGATGGCGCCCGAAGGCGTCGATCCCGCCGCGTTCCTTGCGCAGTACCAATCAACAGTGACTGCCGCCGTCCACGATAGCGTGCACGCGCATCGTGGCACCATCAGTGCGGAGCACGGCCTCGGACAACTCAAGCGCGACGCGTCAGCAAAGTACAAGTCGCCGGTCGAACTGGCTTTGATGCGTACGCTGAAAAGCGCTTTCGACCCGCTCGGCCTGATGAATCCGGGCAAGGTGCTCCCCGACTGAGCCGTCGGTCGTCGTTTGCCCCAACCGCGAAACGACAGGCCACGACGCAAATCGCTGAAAAATCACAAAAACACATCAAAATCGAAAGAAATGTCGTCAATTTCGCGACAAAACGCCGCGAAATACCGCCTCTTTCTTTACAGATACGCGTCAAATCCCTAAACTGTCTGCTTTCCAATAACGACGGAGTTTTCCGTGGGCAGTTGCTCTAGTAGC
The DNA here is from genome assembly GCF_001465595.2 of Pandoraea apista. Classification (NCBI taxonomy): domain Bacteria; kingdom Pseudomonadati; phylum Pseudomonadota; class Betaproteobacteria; order Burkholderiales; family Burkholderiaceae; genus Pandoraea; species Pandoraea apista. The sequence goes on from NZ_CP013481.2 coordinate 3,424,677, forward strand.
ACGCAAGCGTCGGCAATGTCCGGCGAGGCATTGGCCCGGTAACCCGCAGTCGTCACCGACTGCCGCTGCCGGTCTTCATGCCGCAGCGGTAGTGCATCGATCGCATCGACTCCCGATGGCCTCACGGCCACGGCGACCTCACGAGGCGATCCCGTTTTTCGCACCCCCTGACCGCAGTTCAGCGATTGATGGATGTGTTCGCACATCCGGAATGGCACGTTTGGCACATCTGTTTGGCGCTGCATCGATTCGTCGACCGCCGACAGCGTGCGAAGCCTGCCGACGCTTGCGTCGAATTCATGCATCGTTTTGCGCATCGCACGCGCTTCGCGCGCCCTCACGGGCCATGAAGCCTGCGCGAAGCCCATCGCCATGCGTCGCCAAGCCCCGGCATCCGCCGTCTCAGGCCCTTGATTCAGGAGGACACCATGACGCTGCACATGCTCATCCCTACGCTGTTCGATCGCGCCCGCGCCCGGCTAACGCCCGCGTCAAGCACGTCGAACCCCATCGCCTCGGCGACCGGCGGACTCGCCTCACCGCAATACCGGCTTGTCGTGCTCACTCTCGCGTCGAAAGCAGATGCCATCGACGCCAAGGTGCGCTACGCGCTGCACTCGCAGAAGCTCATACCGGAGACGGCCTCCCGCCTCGAGCGCTCAGGGGGCTATCTGCTGGAACTCGACTACGTACTGCGTTGCGAGCGCAGCCGTCGCGCCGCGCTCGTCCACCTTGTCTCCACACTCGGTGATACGCCCGGGGTTCGCGCCATTCGCTGGGAGACGGCACCGAATATGGCGCTGCGCTAACACACCGCTCCCCCCCCACCGCTAAGGCTATCGGCCCGGCAGGCACAGACGCTCACGCGCTCTCGCCCGTCGGGCCGATGCATTTCTGTCTCCACAACAACGCGTTTCGCGTCACGGAACACTCAAACCTATACGTTCACGTATAGGTTGTGCTAACATTCCGTTCATCTTCCGATCGGAGGCAAGCGTATGCCCGCAGATCTCGTTCCCCAGTCGTCCACCGAAACGCCGCCAGACGACCCGCACTTGCTGACCGTCGGTCAGGCCGCCGCCGCGCTTGGCGTGACGGCGCGCACGCTGAAGTACTACGAGGAATTGAATCTCGTTGTGCCCGCACGCAGCGGCGGACGCTATCGCATGTACACCAAGGCGGATCTCGCCACGTTCGGCCGCATTCTGCGCATGCGCTCGCTCGGCTTTTCGATCGCGGCGATCACGGAGATGCTCAAACGCCCGATGCGCCTGGTCGAAGCCGGTAAATCACGCATGAACGACGAGGATCTGCAGGTCGTTCGCGATGCCCTTCATTCGCAGCTCGATACCTTGCGCGAACGCACGGCGCAGGTGCGCCGAGAACTGCGCGAAGCGGAAAAGCTGGAAACGCAGATCACGCATGACCTGCAGTACATCGAGCAGCGCCTTCGTGGCGTGCCCGCAGACGAGTTGCTGGCAGAGCGCGCCGCGCGAATTCGCAAGCATTCGTCCCCCTGACTCCCCGCCACCGCACTCCCGCCCCGCCGCACGTCATGACATCTGCCGCCCAGCCGACCGGTTCCGATGCTTCTCCGCCCGCCGACCCGCTGCGGCCGATGCGCGTCGAGGCGTACCGCTACGCGCTCGGTCTGATCCCGGGGCTCGAGTTTTTCGAGAACGCGCTGCTCGTCTACTTCGCTGTCTACGTGTCGGGCGGTGTCGACGCCTCGCCTAAAGAGTTCGTGTGGATGACGACCGCCTACGGCATCGCCTCGGTCCTCGCTATCCTCAAACAGCAGTGGTTCGTCGAGCGCATCGGTTACCGCCGGTATCTGACGGCATCGTTGCTGCTCTATGCTTGCGGCGCAGTGCTTGCCGGAACCAGCGAAGGCGTGACGCAACTCGTGATCGCCCGGGCGTGCCAGGGGTTTTGCGCGGGAAGCTGGATGAGTTCGTGCCGAATCCTCGCACAGGTAAGCGTGCCCGCGGAGCGTCGCGGCAAGACCGTGCAGACGTTCGCGCTGCTGCTGTTTACCGGGTCGGCCGCCGCCCCGCTCATCGGCGGGCTACTTGTGTCCGAATACACCTGGCGCACGCTGTTTCTGTGTACCGCGCCGCCGGCCGTATTACTCGCAGGGCTGGCGTGGTTTTCGATACCCGATGTCGGCCGCCTGCGCGACCGCGCAACCGGTGGCAGCTACCCATTCGCGCCGTTCATGGCATTTGCGCTCGCCATGGGTGCATTTCAGGTCGTGCTTCAGGAGATGCGCTACACGCTGTGGCTGCAAACACCGTGGCTGCCACTGCTGACGGTCGCCGGCGTGGGCGCCCTTGTGTGGTTCGGCTATCACCAGTGGCAACACCCGACACCGTTCATCCGCCTGCAATCGCTGCGCCGCAAGGAGTTTCAGGTCGGATTGGTGTTGTATGCGGCCTATTACTATCTGGCGAACACGCAAAGCTATCTGATGCCGCGCATGCTCGAGCAAGGACTGGGTTTCACGGTCGAGCACACCGGCAAATTGCTCGGCTATTCGGCCCTGCTCACCGTCGCGCTGTTAATGGTGTATTTCCGCGTCGCCAAATTCATCACCAACAAAAAGTTGCTGATCGTCAGCGGTTTCGTGATGACGATTGCTACCAGTCTGTGGCTCGGGGCCATGCCACCGGACGCCGGTCAGTCACAGCTCTACGGGGTACTGGCGCTCAAGGCCGTATTTGGCATTTTCACTGTGCTGCCGGTCGCCAATCTGACGTTTCGCACCTTCGATCACGAGAGCTTTGTACATGGCTATCGGCTGAAGAACATTCTTCGTCAGCTCTCCGGCTCCTTCGCCGTATCGACGATCGTGGCGTTCGATCAGCATCGGGAAGCCCTTCATCGCACTCGCCTGACGGAAGTGGCCAATCCGTTCAACCCCATCTTCATGCAAACGCTCGATTCGCTCGCCAATGCGCTCACGCACGCCGGCGTGGCCGCCTCGCAAGCCCGTGGCGCCGCACTCGCCCAGATTGCCCAGATGATTCAGCGCCAGGCATCGTTCCTGTCGTTTATCGACGGCTTTCACTTCATTGCCATTGTGGCGCTGTGCGGTGCAATCTTTGCGGCAGTGCAAAAGCAGCTAAATTAGAATCGATGCGCCACCGGTGCACGACGGCTGCGTGTCGGCTGCACGAATACGCCGCCGATCCTTCGCGGTGGCGTTTAATTTCCGGCTACGCTCCTCATGCTCAAAACCTTGCTCGCCCGCCTCCGGCTTTCGGCCCCGCGCCCCGCCATCGACGACGCCCTCTGGCATGAGGTCGTAAGCGCCCTGCCGTTTCTCGCGCGGCGAAGTGCAGCCGACCTGAACAAGCTCCGCGAACTCGCGACCGACTTTCTGGCCAGCAAGCACTTCTCTACCGCGCACGATCTGCCGCTCACCGACGCCATGTGCGTATCGGTGGCCGCGCAAGCCTGCCTGCCGATCCTCCATCTGCCAAGCGCGCTGTATCGCGGATGGACCGGCATCGTGCTGTATCCGGGCGAATTCCTGATTCGCAAGACCGTGCAGGACGAAGCGGGCGTGGTGCACGACATCGAGCAGGAAGCGAGCGGCGAGGCATGGGAAGGCGGCCCGGTGGTGCTGTCGTGGCAAGACGTGCAGGCGAGCGACGTACTGGCGTACAACGTCGTGATCCACGAGTTCGTTCACAAGATCGATATGGAAGGCGGGGAAGCGGACGGCGTGCCGCCCATGCTGCGGCGTCTGCATGGCGATCTGACGCCGGAAGTCTGGTGCAACGTCTTCGACCCGGCCTACGAGGAGTTCTGCCACCACGTTGCCAACGTTCCCGATGACCGCTGGGACGCCTTTGCGTCGACCTCGCTGCTCGACCCATACGCCACCGAGCACGAGTCGGAATTTTTCGCCGTCTGCGCCGAAGCATTCTTTGTGGCTCCGGAGGCTTTCCGCGACGAATATCCGGCCCTGTACTCGTTGTTTTCGCGCTATTTCCTGCAAGATCCGGCCGCGCCGCCCGATAGCAATGACCCAGCCAACACCGGTACACCGCCCGCGACGGCCGCAACCCCATGAAAACTTTGCGAAAGTCATTGTTTTCATGGCATAATGCGCGTTTTACTCACCCGGAAAGTGGTTGACGCCTTCCCAGTCGCATGACAGTGACGGCGTTAGCGGGCCAACGGGGCGCCTCCCGGGGCATTTAACCCAGGCAACGTCCTCCCGCGCAGACTGGCTACCGACTTAACCCCAAGGTACATCATGAAAGAAGGCATCCACCCGGATTACCGCGAAGTCCTGTTCCGTGACATGACGCCCGGCGTCGACTTCGAATTCATCACCCGCTCGACGATCCACACCAAGGAAACGGCCGAGAAGGATGGCAAGACCTACCCGCTCGTGAAGATCGAAACGTCGTCGGCTTCGCACAACTTCTACACCGGCGAACAGCGCATCATGGACACGGCTGGCCGCGTGGACAAGTTCCGTCAGAAGTTCGGCAACCGCGCCGGCGGCAAGGTCGCCTAAGTTTCATCGGCGACACGCCAAACAACGCGATGCGGGGCCCGGCAGACGCTGTCGGGTCAGCACATCAGGGGGCGAGCCCCCGGCGTTTGGGAAGCATCGGAAAGGGGCAGCTCAGGCTGCCCTTTTTTGTTAGGTCTGGCCTGCGCCACCGCATCGGTTACTGTCATACTGTCGGCTTTTCCGGTATCCCAAGTGTTCCCGTAGCGTTAGCCCAAGCGTCACCCCAGGTTTCACCCCCGAGCCAGTTCCGGCTCGCTCCCTGAGTTATCCCGATCCGGCCAATGCGCCGGTCTTGTCGTCCGGCCTATGAAACGAGTTCGCATCACCGCCTCCGCCACCAGCGCGCTACCGCGTTCGCTGCTGATCGCCATTTGTGTCATCTATGTGCTGGCGGGGTTGTTCGGTCGCGATCCGTGGAAGAACGAAGACGCCGCAGGTTTCGGCATCATGTGGACGATGGCGCATGGGCAATTGTCCGACTGGCTGCTGCCGAATATCGCCGGGAAACCCATCTACGACAGTGGCCCGCTCGTGTCGTGGCTCGGTGCGCTCGCCATTCGCACTTTCTCATGGCTCGACGCGCCCGATGCCGCACGCATCGTCACCGGCCTGTGCTTCTACATCACCTGCACCTTCATCTGGTACGGCACCTACCTGCTTGGCCGCCGCCCGGAAGTGCAACCGTTCAAATATGCTTTCGGCGGCGAGCCCGAGCCGCGCGACTATGGCCGCACACTCGCCGACGGCGCACTGCTGATTCTGCTCGCCTGCTTCGGGCTGACGGAACGCGGGCACGAAACAACGTCGGCCGTGGGACAGCTCACGCTCATTTCCATGGCCATCTACGGTCTCGTGCGCAGCCTCGACAAGCCGCGCCAGGGTGCCGTGTGGTTCGGTCTCGCGCTGGGCGGCATGGCGCTCGCGTCGTCGCCGCTGCTGACCCTTTCGCTCTGGATCGCAGGCGTTGCCACGGCTGTCGTGTGTCGCGCCCTGCCCCTGCGCATGTTGCTGCTGATCTCTACGCCGATCACGCTGCTCGTTGCCTGTACCTGGCCGCTTGCCGCCCTCAAATTTGCCGACGGCGCGCGACAATGGCTCGGCGAATGGGCAGATATCGGGGTAGACGCCTTCAGCGGTCCGACGCTCCACTCGCTCAGCTACATCGCCAAGAACCTCGCCTTGTTCGCCTGGCCCGCGTGGCCGCTCGCCGCGTGGTCGCTGTACTCGTGGCGAGGCATGCGTCGCGCCCCGCACATTGCGATCGCCCTGGCGTTCACCATCGCGATTCTTGTGCTGATCGTGCTGCAAGCGCAGCAAGGCAACCAGTTGTTCATGCTTGCCCTGCCGCCTTTATCGATCATCGCCGCGTTCGGCCTGCCCACGCTCAAGCGCGGCACGGTCAATGCCATCGACTGGTTTGCCGTCCTGTCGTTTACCGTGCTGGCAGGCTTTGTCTGGATCGTCTGGCTGGCCGGCATCACCGGCTTCCCGGCATCTACGGCACGCAACCTCCGACGTCTGGTGCCCGGCTTCCAACCCGAATTCAGTTGGATCACGCTGTTCAGCGCCCTGCTTGTGACCGGCGCCTGGGTCGCGCTGGTGGCGTGGCGCGTGTCGCGCAGCCCGAAGGTGCTGTGGCGCAGCGTGGTGCTCTCATCGGGCGGCACCACGCTCATGTGGGTGCTGCTCATGACACTCTGGCTGCCGGTCGTGAACTACGGAAGAACGTACCGCGATGTGGCGGCTCAGATCGCCGCGCATCTGCCTGCGGACTACACCTGCATTCGCACCGCGCGCGTGGGCGACGCACAGCTTGCCTCGTTCGCGTACTTCGGCAAGATGCGCTTCGGTTCGGCCACCGACGATTGCGACGTGCTGCTGCGCCAGGATTCCCAGGATTACAGCGAACCGCTGTCGCTTGCGCCGTACGAATGGCGTCAGCTCTGGGAAGGCCGACGTGCGGCAGACCGCGACGAGCGCTTCCGCCTTTATGTATTGCAAGAGCGTCCGTGGCGCCGCGCCACACGTCCGCGTTAATCTCCCCACGCCATGTGGCATGACATCAAACGCATTGCCGGGCTCGCCTGGCCGGTTCTGATCGGCCAGTTGGCCGTCATCGCCTTCGGGGTGATGGATACGGCCATGGTCGGGCGCGCGTCGGCGTTCGATCTCGCGTCGCTCGCGCTCGGCGGGTCGATTTACATCACCGTGTATGTCGGCCTGATGGGCATCCTCGTAGCCCTCTCTCCGATTGCAGCACAGTTGTTTGGCGCGGGTAAGCGTGAAGCCATTGGCGAGGAAGTCCGTCAGGCGTTCTGGCTCGCCTTGTTCCTTGCCGTGCCGGGTTTCCTGCTGCTGTCGCATCCGCAGTTCATTCTGCAACTCTCCGAAGCCACGCCGGAACTCGAAGCGCGCGCAAGCGACTACCTTCAGATTCTCGCGTTCGGCCTGCCCGCCGCCCTGCTCTTTCGCGTGTACTCGTCGCTCTCAACGGCCGTGGCGCAGCCCCGCATCGTCATGATGATTCAGTTGACGGGTCTGGCACTGAAAGTACCGCTGAATCTTGCGCTGATTTACGGCGTGGAGCGCCTGGGGATTCCCGCCCTGGGCAGCACGGGCTGCGCTATCGCCACGACTGCCATCAACTGGGTGTCGTGCGCCCTGGGACTCGTGCTGATGGCACGTCACGCGAAGCTGCGCGAGTTCGGCATCTTCGCTCGATTCTGCTGGCCTCACTGGCAGGCCATTCGTGCGCTGCTCAAGCTCGGCGTGCCGATGGGGCTGAGTTACCTGATCGAAGTGACGGCGTATTCGTTCATGGCGATTTTCATTGCGCGTCTGGGTGACGTCACACTCGCTGGCCATCAGATCGCTGCAAACCTCGGCGCGCTCATGTACATGCTGCCGATGTCGATCGCGATTGCCACGGCAACGCTCACCGCGCAGGCCATCGGCTCGCGGGACTTTGCGCTGGCACGTCTGGTCGGACGCCGGGGGGTGGAGTTCGCCGGCACACTCGGCCTGATACTCGCTGCCCTCATGGGGTTCTGCCGCCCGCTGATTCTGGCTGCCTATACGTCCGATCCCCAGGTGGCCGCGGTTGCCACACCATTGCTGGCCATCGTCGCGTTCTACCACCTGTTCGATGCCCTTCAGGTGAACGCCGTGTTCGTCCTGCGCGCATGGAAGGTGGCGGTCGTGCCGACCATCATTTATGCCGTGTCGCTGTGGGGCGTAGGCCTAGGCGGCGGGTATGTGCTGGGCTTCAACGTCGGCGGCCTGACGCCCGCGTGGCTGCATGGCGCAGCAGGCTTCTGGTTCGCCAACACCGCAAGCATCGCGATCGCCGCCGCCGGCTTGCTGCTTTATCTGCGCTGGGTGGTGCGGGCAAAGTGTAACGACGGTACCGTATAAGCTGCGGCATCGCTGCACTGTCCGCGCTATGGCGAGGGTTTCGCTTCGCCGTTGAGCGACTTGTCAACGCCTGCGAAGAAGCCCTCGTAGACGTCACGCTCGAGAACCGTCTCCGTACGCGCGTCGCCATTACTGTCCCAGACGGTGCGATCGAACCGCACTCGCACGAGCAGCCCCGTGCCCTCCCCCGAAGCGCGCACCGCGACGATGGCCGCCAGACGCTCGTGATCCGGCTTGCCCGGTAACGCCCCGACACGCGACTTCAACGCACCCCGCAGTATCTCGCGCCACTTCGGCACCAATACCGTGTGCCGCTCGGCTTCGACCATCTCGGTGTCGCGATCGACCGTCACCGGCGCAAACCCCTGCTTGGCAAGGGTTGCGGCAATGGCGTCGAGCATTTGCATGGATGTCGACCCCGGGAAGCGACGGTCGCGCAGCGATCTCAGTGTCTCGCGTTGCGCGTCGGTAAGATCGACACTCACTTGCCGCGAGCTATAGCGAAACAGTTGTCCGGCACTGCCGGTTTCCCGCTCATTTGAGGGCGTGGCGGCACACGCGCCGAGTGCCATCGAGACACTCACCGTCGCCATGCAAACGGAACGTCGAACGCGCATCGAAGCGATAGGGGAAGCGGTGCAAAGGCGAATGAGCTGAAGGGATATAGGCACGAGCGCGATCAGAAGGACAAAGTGCGCACCTATAATAGGAACCCGCGCCGCCCGCGACAAACGAGTTATTTTTGCCAACGTATTAGCCGTTCTTCAAGGTTTTGCCATGCGCCGATTGCCGCCGCTCAATGCCCTGCGCAGCTTCGAAGCCGCCGGTCGCCTGAACAGTCTGACGCTGGCTGCGGAAGCCCTGAACGTGACGCAAAGCGCCGTCGCACAACAAATCCGTGTGCTCGAAGACTTCCTGGGACAAAAACTCTTCGAACGCGACGGCCGGACGATTCGCCTCACAGTTCGCGGACGCCATTACTGGACCGACGTTTGCGCATGTCTGGGTCGACTCACCGAGGCGACCGAGCAGATGTTGAACATGACCGCCACCACACCGTTGCGCGTAAATGCATCGACGTCATTTCTGCACGCCTGGTTACTCCCGCAACTTCCCCGCTTTCGGGCGCAGTATCCCGACATCCCCATCGAGGTTGTCGCGACACCCGACACCAACGTCATTCACCTGGACGATACGAGCGATGTCGTGATCCGGCGCTATACGCCGGAGTTACGACGGCGCGGCTTCGTGAGCCGTCCGTTGATGCGTAACGAAGCCGTGGCGGTGTGCGCCCCCACGCACCCCATGCTAGCCACGCTGCGCGAACCGGCCGACTTGCTCGGCGCCCCCTTGCTGCATTACGCGGGGATGCCGCAGGCGTGGCAGTACTGGTTTCACCGTGCCGGAGTCGCCGTCAGCGAAACGCTGCGCGGCGCGTTTTTCGAAGAGTTCCTGCTATCGCTGCGCGCGGCGGTCAGCGGCCTGGGTATTTGTCTCGCTCCGCGCGGCGTCGTGCGTGACGACCTCGACAATGGACAGCTCGTCGCACTGTTCGACGACACCGTCACTCTCGAGGGGCCTCCCTACCACACCCTTTGCCGGGAGACGGATAGCGAGCCTCACCTCGCAACGTTCATTGACTGGCTTCAATGCAGCGTCGATCCGCAAGACCGTCCAGCGCTGGCGGCGTAACTCGCCTGCGCCGCCAGCGGACGCAAGCAAACGCGACATCCGGCATAGGCCCGAAAGCCCCCCCCATTCAAGGGTCGCCCGCGTACGCTCGTGCGAGCGCTCCCATGCTCAGACACGGCCCCCTCGCCACTTGCGTGACACACGGCATCGCTCAATGCCGACGAGAGCGGCCGTTTGGTCGCCTTCGCCCGAACCTTCGTTGTACGACAACGCAGCATCAATAGCGCCCTATCACACCCTCTGTCGGTAGATATCACTCAAAGCTTGAGATTCTAGGGCTTCTCATAAAAACGGGTAAACCCGCAAAGGCATTCCGAGGAACTTTCCATAGAATGTTGTCTGACGACATACAACGAATCGTGTGTTGCGACACTCCTCATTTTTGGTCTGATCAACGTCCACCTGCCATGAGCCGAACCCCCATCGTCACCGAACTGCGCGTTATCCCCGTCGCTGGCCGCGACAGCATGCTGCTGAACCTGAGCGGTGCGCACGGCCCCTTCTTCACGCGCAACCTGATCATCCTTCAGGACAGCGCCGGCCATACGGGCGTTGGCGAGGTGCCCGGCGGTGAAGCTATCCGCCAGACACTCGAAGACGCGCGCCCGTATGTGGTGGGCCAGTCGGTCGCGAACATTCAGGCGGTGCTCGGCCAGACACGGCGCGCCTTCGCCGATCGCGACTCTGGTGGGCGTGGATTGCAGACATTCGACCTGCGCACGACGATTCATGCGGTGACTGCACTCGAAGCGGCATTGCTCGACTTGCTGGGCCAACATCTCGAGGTGCCGGTCGCAGCATTACTAGGCGAGGGCCAGCAGCGTCGCGAAGTCGCCATGCTCGGCTACTTGTTTTTCATCGGCGATCGTCACGCCACCGACCTACCCTATGCGGACAACCATGCGGCGCGCGACGATTGGGAGCGCGTACGCACCGAAGTTGCCATGACGCCCGAAGCCATCGTACGTCTGGCAGAGGCCGCACACGCTCGCTACGGTTTCCAGGACTTCAAACTCAAAGGGGGAGTGCTGAATGGCAATGCCGAGATCGAGGCGGTCACGGCACTCGCCAAGCGCTTTCCTCAGGCGCGCGTCACGCTCGATCCGAACGGCGCATGGTCGCTTGCCGAGGCAATACGGTTATGCCGCGACAAGCATGGCGTGCTCGCTTACGCGGAAGATCCGTGTGGTGCCGAGAATGGGTATTCGGGCCGTGAAGTCATGGCGGAGTTCCGTCGCGCCACAGGATTGCCGACAGCCACCAACATGATTGCGACCGACTGGCGCCAGATGGGTCACGCGATTCAATTGCAATCCGTCGACATTCCTTTGGCCGATCCGCACTTCTGGACGATGCAAGGGTCGGTGCGCGTGGCGCAGATGTGTCACGAGTGGGGTCTCACATGGGGATCGCACTCGAACAATCACTTTGATGTCTCGCTGGCGATGTTCACGCATGTGGCCGCAGCGGCACCCGGCAAGATCACGGCAATCGACACGCACTGGATCTGGCAGGACGGTCAGTACCTTACGAAGAATCCTCTGCAAATCGTCGGCGGCAACGTTCAGGTGCCGACCTCACCGGGCCTCGGTATCACGCTGGACATGAACGCCGTGGAAGCCGCCCATGCCCTGTATCTGGAGCATGGACTTGGCGCACGCGACGACAGCGTCGCCATGCAATACCTCGTTCGAGACTGGAAATTCGATCCGAAGCGACCCTGCCTCGTGCGCTGAAAGAAGCGATTCGGAGCGTCGCGGCACGAAAATCCGCCTCGCTCTGTCGCCGTCAGATTGAAATGCGCCTAATTTTCAGATTTTTTCAATATCACGCGAAAAATCCGCACACGGGGTTGAGACAAGATCATTTGGGGAAATTGTGACGCCGAAGCCCCCTGAAAGCCTCGTTGCAAGGCATCGAAATAAGAGCGAAATCAGCGTCCGGAAATAAAAAAAGCCCAGGCATCAGCCTGGGCTTTCTTCGTTTGGCGGAGCGGACGGGGCTCGAACCCGCGACCCCCGGCGTGACAGGCCGGTATTCTAACCAACTGAACTACCGCTCCAAACTTGCTACAGCATTGTGAAGTGACTCACTTTGCTTTCCTGCTAGTTGTCCGGCATTGCCGCGTTTTCACGCGCAGATTACCGAACTTCGTAGGTTTTGGCGGAGCGGACGGGGCTCGAACCCGCGACCCCCGGCGTGACAGGCCGGTATTCTAACCAACTGAACTACCGCTCCAAAACCGACAAAAAAACCCGCCATACTTTCAGCGGGCTTTACGCCACAAACTGCTGGCATTTTCAAACTGATACCGACTCGCTACCGGCACCAATTCTGGCGTCCCCTAGGGGATTCGAACCCCTGTACTCACCGTGAAAGGGTGATGTCCTAGGCCTCTAGACGAAGGGGACAAAATCGTCAAAACTTTGTCTGTTTCGCTTTACTGCATTTCGCGAAGAACGCTATTCTAAACAACATTTCTTCGCTTGTGAAGCTTTATTTTCAAGTTTTTTGCATCGTTTTTGCAAGAATCTTGCTCTTCCGACGCAGCCTGAAAATCAAGCTTCTGAATCCGTGGTGGAGGTAAGCGGGATCGAACCGCTGACCTCTTGCATGCCATGCAAGCGCTCTCCCAGCTGAGCTATACCCCCCGAACAGAGAAATGAGATTCTAATGACAAACCCATTTCCTGTAAATACCCATCTCGCATTTTTTCCGCATTATTTTGCCGATCCGTGCGATGGATGAAAAAACGGCGACCCAAAAGAGTCGCCGTTCTTCCCTGGCTTAGCGGCACACACAAACCGCGCCACCGGGCATCATGCCAACACCGGAATTACTGGGCTTCGCCTTCGCGCTTGACCAGCGCCGGGCCACCCTGCTTTTCTTCGTCGGTGAGTGCCTTGTGCGACAGGCGCAGACGGCCCTTGTCGTCCTGCTGGATCACCTTCACGCGCACCGGCTGACCTTCCTTCAGGTACTCGTTGATGTCCTTGATACGCTCGTTGGCAATTTCGGAAATGTGCAGCAAACCGTCCTTGCCCGGCAGCACCGACACAATCGCGCCGAACTCGAGGAGCTTCAGCACGGTGCCGTCGTACACCTGACCGACTTCGACTTCCACGGTGATCAGCTCGATGCGACGCTTCGCTTCGGCAATGCCTTCGGCGCTCGGGCTGGCAATCGTCACCACGCCGTCGTCCGAGATGTCGATGCTCGTGCCGGTCTCTTCCGTCAGTGCGCGGATCACCGAGCCACCCTTGCCGATCACGTCACGGATCTTTTCCGGGTTGATCTTGATGGTGACCATGCGCGGCGCGAATTCCGACAACTCGGTACGCACGCCCGACTGGGCTTCCGTCATCTTGGCGAGAATATGCAGACGGCCTTCCTTGGCTTGCGCCAGTGCGACCTGCATGATTTCCTTCGTGATGCCCTGGATCTTGATGTCCATCTGGAGTGCGGTCACGCCATTCGACGTGCCGGCCACCTTGAAGTCCATGTCGCCCAGGTGATCTTCGTCGCCGAGAATATCGGTCAGCACGGCGAATTTGTTGCCGTCGAGGATCAGGCCCATTGCGATACCGGCGACCGGCGAGGTCATCGGCACACCGGCGTCCATCATGGCGAGGCTACCGCCGCACACCGATGCCATCGACGACGAACCGTTCGACTCGGTGATTTCCGACACCACACGCACGGTGTAGCCGAAATCGTCAGCGCCCGGCAGGCACGCCACGAGAGCACGCTTGGCCAGACGGCCGTGACCGATTTCGCGACGCTTGGGCGAACCCACGCGCCCCGTTTCGCCCGTGGAGAACGGCGGGAAGTTGTAGTGCAGCATGAAGCGATCACGGTACTCGCCTTGCAGCGCGTCGATGATCTGCTCATCGCTCTTGGTGCCCAGCGTGGCCACCACGAGCGCCTGTGTTTCGCCGCGGGTGAACAGCGCCGAACCGTGGGCACGCGGCAGAACGCCAGTGCGGATCGAGATCGGACGCACGGTGCGCGTGTCGCGGCCGTCGATACGCGGCTCGCCCGCCAGAATCTGGCTACGCACGATCTTGGCTTCCAGATCGAACAGAATGTTGCCCACTTCGATCTCGTCCGGGGCAGCTTCGCCCTTGGCGGTCGCGGCCTCGGCCAGCTTGGCGATCACGTCGCTGCTCACAGCGCGCAGTTGTTGCGTACGGGCTTGCTTTTCACGCGTCTGGTAAGCGGCGCGCAGCGGGCCTTCGGCCAGCTCGGTCACTTGTGCAATCAGCGCTTCGTTCTTGGCAGCCGGCGCCCACTCCCACTCGGCCTTGCCGCCATCACGCACGAGGTCGTGAATAGCGTTGATCGCCGTTTGCATTTGCTCGTGACCGAACACCACAGCGCCCAGCATCACGTCTTCCGGCAGTTCCTGCGCTTCCGATTCCACCATCAGCACGGCTTGTTCCGTACCGGCGACGACCAGGTCGAGCTTCGACTTGGCGATCTGTTCGCGCGACGGGTTGAGCACGTACTGGCTGTCGATGTAAGCCACGCGTGCGGCGCCGACCGGGCCGTTGAACGGCAGGCCCGAGATAGCCAGCGCGGCCGAAGCGCCGATCAGCGCCGGAATGTCGGCCGGCACTTCCGGATTCAGCGAGACAACCTGCACCACGACCTGGACTTCGTTGTAGAAGCCTTCCGGGAACAGCGGGCGGATCGGACGATCGATCAGGCGCGACGTCAGCGTTTCGTTTTCCGACGGACGGCCTTCACGCTTGAAGAAGCCACCCGGGATCTTGCCGGCGGCGTAAGTCTTTTCCAGATAGTCGACGGTCAGCGGGAAGAAATCCTGACCTGCCTTGGCCTTCTTGGCGCCCACGACCGTGGCGAGCACGACGGTATCGTCCATGTCGACGAGCACAGCACCGGATGCCTGACGGGCAATCTCACCGGTCTCCATGCGAACCGTGTTTTGTCCCCATTGGAAAGACTTCACGACTTTATTGAACATTTGCACTCCTATATCGAATCGCGCGAATGCAGCAGCGGCGCGATATCGCTGCCGGGGTGATCCCGACGCCTTACAGGGGGGAGTGTTATGCCATTCCAGCGTAGCTCGGCGCGTTGCCGTGCGTGTCAGAGGCGACCCTGGAATGACACAAGCCCTGCTTGCCGACGAGGCCCCGTAAACCGGGAACCCGGCACAACGGCCAGGTTTTGATGACCCGATGGATATCCTCGCGACATCCATCAGGCAATGCCCAAAAACAAAATGCCTGCATCAGCACGCTGATACAGGCATCTCGTCGTAATCGTAATCGCTTACTTACGCAGACCCAGCTTCTCGATCAGGGCGCGGTAACGATCCGCATCCTTGCCCTTGAGGTAATCGAGCAGCTTACGACGACGGCTCACCATGCGCAGCAGACCGCGGCGGCTGTGGTGATCCTTCATGTGTGCCTTGAAGTGCGGCGTCAGTTCGTTGATGCGCGTGGTCAGCAGCGCAACTTGCACTTCGGGCGATCCGGTGTCGTTGGCGGCGCGGGCGAATTGCGCCACGACGTCCGACTTCTTGGTGGTTTCAACAGTCATTTCATTTCCTTTGGAGACATGCGGTCACGGAAGAAAGGCCGTGCCGTGAACTTACAAAAACATGCGCGGCATTGCCGCACATAAACAAAACTGCAAGTGCGCGATTATACGGGAGTTGCCATTCTGACGCTACATTTTTCCACGCTTCGCCGCTTCGGACGGGCCTGAACGCCGGATTCGGACGTCGAAAACCAAGGTATTCGCGGAACAATCGCCGAAATTTCGACGAATTATCCGATAAATCGGGACAAATCACTCCCTTCGGTCGTCGCTCCCCGCGCCGCCGGTTCAACGCTGGCGAGCCATCCGGCAAGTGCTGGGCAGCGCCACCTTGCTCGCGGGCAACTCCATCACCGTCTTGAACCCGAAGCCCGAGCCTTCGTTGTCGAATTTCACGCCGGGCTCTCCGGCACGGCGCATGACCGAGACATACAGCGGCTCGATCATCTGATGGTCGTTAGCGCGAATCCAGGCGTCGGCCGGCGCCTCGCGAACCCGGCGATTCTCGAGCGCGCGCGCCACCGTCGTCACGTCGGTCGTGCCCGCCTGCTCCAGCGCGGCGGCAATCATGTCGATCATCACACTCATACGCAGCAGCGCATAGTCGTCGCGCGCCTCGGGATAGCGCGCACGAAATGCCTTGTAGAAGGCATCCGACGCCTCGCCGCCCACGTTCGGGTGCCACTCAGCCACGGCGTACACACGCCCCACGCCCGCCTCGCCCAATGCCGCCGGCGCCCCCAGCGCATTGCCGTAGAACGTGTAGAACTTGAGTTCCATCCCCTGCTCTCGCGCCGCCTTTACGAGCAACGTCAGATCGTTGCCCCAACTGCCCGTCACTACCGTATCGGCGCCTGCCGCGCGAATCCGTGCGAGATAGGGCGTGAAATCCTTCACGCGTCCGACCGGGCTGAACTGCTCGCCCACAATCTGAATATCCGGACGCTTTGCGCCGATCATCTGACGGGCCAACGCCGCGACCTGACGGCCGAAGCTGTAATCCTGATTGAGCAGGTAGACCTTCCGGATACTCGCGTCGTCCTTGATCGCTTCGGTCAGCGCCTGCATGCGCATGGCGGCATTGGCATCGAACGCGAAATGCCAGAAGCTGCACTGCTCGTTGGTCAACGCCGTGTCGACGGCCGAGTAATTGAAGAACAGCATGCGCTGCCCCGGCTCGCGGGCGTTTCGCTTGTTGATTGCATCGATCAGCGCCGACGCGACCGCCGAGCTATTACCCTGCAAAACAAACGGAATACCGAGATCGCCGGCGGCCTTGAGCTGCACCAAGCTATCTTCGACGGCACCCTTGCTGTCGAACACCGTCAACTCAAGAGGATGAGCGCCGTCGCGCAACTTCACCCCGCCTCGCGCATTGACGCGGTCGATAGCGAAACGCAAATTGCGCTCGACCATGGCGCCGGCATTGCCGAAAGGCCCGCTCATCCCTTCGATGAGCGCGAGGCGGATCGGCGGCGCCGCATGGGCAAGACCGGCCGCTGCCAACAGGCCGACAGCGCACAACACTGCGCATGAGCGCGCCAGCAAGACTTGAACTTTCATCGGGGCCCCATTGACTGTCTCGGCGCGAATCATAACGTCCCGGCCCCCACGCGGCAAGCTGGAATGCCCCACGATGAGGCACACGGCGGTATGCTATCGGCATGCCGCTCTGCGGCGTTTTTCCACTGACGCGAGGCCATCCATGAAGTCTCCGACCCGGGCACGCGCGGGCATCGCTTCCGCGTGTTCCAGCACGCCCCCCCGAACGTCGCGTCGCGCCGCAGCCGCCGCATTGCGATGGCTCACGGCAGGCGCCCTTACCCTGTCGCTGAGTGCCTGTTTCACTCCGCCGTGGCAACAACTGCCATCGAACGCGTCGCAAGCGGAGGTGCAGGCGCAATTAGGCAAGCCGAAAGAGGTCTACCCGCTTGCCCCCGGCGTTACCCGCTGGCTGTATCCGACCAAGCCCTTTGGCGAAGAGACGATCGCGGCGGACTTCGACGCTCAGGGCCGTCTGCTGGGCACCACGCAAGTGCTCTCGACACAGGAGTTCAACAAGGTCGAAATCGACAAGTGGACGAAAACCGACGTGCTGCATCACTTCGGCGAACCGGTCGAGACGTCGTACTTTCCGCTCATGAAGCGTGAGGTGTGGACGTACCGCTTCAAGCAGGACGACGTCTGGTTCTCGATGATGAACTTCTATTTCGACCCGGACGGTGTGCTCAAGACCACCCAGATCAGTCCCGATCCGCTGCACGAGAAACGCGACAACAATCTGTTCTGACGAGGTTTCGGGCACTGCCCGCGCCCTCAAAAGAAACGCCCGCCTACCGGACCTCCGGATGCGGGCGTTTTGACTCTCCGCGGCTATCGACACGACAGCCACGGCGTCGATCACGGCGTGAGTTGCGGGTTGAGCTTCTCGGCCTTCGAATACAGCTTGTTGAGCGCCGACAGATACGCCTTGGCCGACGCCGCCACAATATCCGGGTCCGTGCCCACGCCGTTCACAATGCGCCCGGCCTTCGACAAACGCACCGTCACTTCGCCTTGCGATTGCGTGCCGGTCGTGATGGCATTGACCGAGTACAACAATTGCTCGGCGCCGCTCTGCACCTGCGACTCGATGGCGTTAAGCACAGCATCGACCGGGCCATTGCCCTCGGCCTCGCCGACCAGCTCCTTGCCCTGCGCGGTGAAAACCACACGGGCGCTCGGACGCTCTCCCGTCTCGGAATGCTGCGCCATCGACACGAGGTAGAAATGCTCGCCGCGTTCGGCCTGCGCTTCGTTCGAGACGATAGCCAGAATGTCTTCGTCGAAGATTTCGGACTTCTGGTCGGCCAGCTCCTTGAAGCGTGTGAACGCGGCATTCACGTCCTGCTCCGACTCCATCTCGATACCCAGCTCCTGCAAACGCTGCTTGAACGCATTACGGCCCGAGAGTTTGCCGAGCACGATCTTGTTCGCGGTCCAGCCCACATCTTCCGCGCGCATGATCTCGTAGGTGTCGCGCGCCTTGAGCACGCCGTCCTGATGAATACCCGATGCGTGAGCAAACGCATTCGCACCCACGACCGCCTTGTTCGGCTGGACGTTGAAGCCGGTGATTTGCGAAACGAGCTTCGAGGCCGGCACGATCTGCGTCGTATCGATACCCAGTTCGAGACCGAAATAGTCCTTGCGGGTCTTGAGCGCCATCACAACTTCTTCAAGCGACGTATTGCCGGCGCGCTCGCCAAGGCCGTTGATCGTGCACTCGATCTGACGCGCGCCACCCAACTGCACGCCTGCCAGCGAATTCGCGACCGCCATGCCGAGGTCGTTATGGCAGTGGACCGACCAGACCGCCTTGTCCGAATTCGGCACACGCTCACGCAGCGTGCGCACGAGCTGACCGTAGAGTTCCGGCACGCCGTAGCCCACGGTGTCGGCCACGTTAATGGTCGTGGCGCCCTCGTTGATGACGGCTTCGAGCACGCGGCACAGGAAATCCAGATCCGAACGGCTGCCGTCTTCCGGCGAAAATTCGATGTTGTCCGTGAACTGACGCGCGTACCGCACCGCAAGCTTTGCCTGCTCGAACACCTGATCCGGCGTCATGCGCAGCTTCTTTTCCATGTGAAGCGGCGACGTGGCGATGAACGTGTGAATACGCGATGAGTTCGCGCCTTTGAGCGCCTCGGCAGCACGCGCGATATCGCGATCGTTGGCGCGGGCGAGCGAGCAGACGGTGCTGTCCTTCACGATGCCGGCGATGGCCTGAATCGCTTCGAAGTCACCGTTCGAGCTGGCAGCGAAGCCTGCTTCGATGACGTCCACGCGCAGACGCTCCAGTTGACGGGCGATGCGAATCTTCTCGTCGCGCGTCATCGATGCGCCGGGCGACTGTTCACCGTCGCGCAACGTCGTATCGAAAATGATCAGCTTATCGGCCATGACTTTCTCCTGTGGGGATCTTGTAGGGTTCGGTTTGTTCTTGATGTCTCGATGCGGCGAATCTGCGTGCCGGGTGCCGCGCCGACGCCCAGGAGCATTCCGTCACGGCGCAGGTCGCAGGTCGCACAGCCGGAGGATCGTCGTACGGGCGGGCAACTACCGGGAGGGAATCAGCGCGCGACGCGCGTGCAGGCATAGCATTGGCGGTGCGTGAGGAAGGCCCGAAGCCGGGGTGACGCCTGAAATCATGAGCGCCAATATAGTCGCAATCGGGTGATTTCGCAACGCGCAGCGCGGGCCGCAAGCCGCATCCGGACGGGCGCTCGCCGCCGCCCAGTCATGGCCGCCAGCCCCAACGAAACAGCCCGGCGCAGGGCCGGGCCGAGAGTCACGAGAGACGCACCGGATCAGGCCGGCGGAATACGCAGCACCTGCCCCGGATAGATCTTGTCCGGGCTGGAGAGCATCGGCTTATTGGCTTCGAAGATAGTGTTGTACTTGTTGGCGTCGCCGTAGACCTTCTTCGAGATGGCCGAGAGCGTGTCGCCCTTCTCGACGGTGTGATACGTGGCTTCGGCCGACGCCGTCGACACCGACATCTTGTCGTCCACCTTCTCGACTCCCTTCACGTTGCCGCAGCACAGCAGAATCTTTTCCTTGGTCGCCTGATCGGCGGCCACGCCGAACACGGTCACGGTACGAGAGGCGCCGTCGAACGTCACGGTCAGGCCGGTGGCGTCAAGATTCTGCGTCTTGATGTAGTTCTCGATGGCGTCGGCCGCATTGCGGTTGGCCGCGTCCGCATCGGGACCCGGTGCGGGGGCCTCGGCGGCCTGCGCTTTGCTGCCCAACAGCGCTTCGCCTGCTTCTTTCACGAAGTCCAGAATGCCCATAATTTCTCCTTCGTCACATAGAACAACGGAAACGGCGCCGGAAACCGCCGGATTTACCACGGCATGCCCGGGCCAGGGGGGTACTTCTGAGCCTGCATTCGCAAGACTACAGCATTGCCATGCAGATTCGCGTGACAACGTTGACGCCCAGATGCGACAAGGGGCGTACCGAGACGCCCCTTGTACCGACTGCCTTACTCGTCGACTTCGCCGAAAATGCGCTGCCGGCGGCCCTTGAGGAAGCGGAACCCCCAGAGCACATACCCGGAAATGCTATACAGGCAGAACAGCCCGAAGAGCACCAGCGGCGGATCTGACGACACCAGAATGAAGCCGACCATGAACAGCAGCACCACGCCGAACGACACGCGCTGGCGCACATCGAGCGCCTTGCCGCTGTAGAACGGCGCATTCGACACCATCGACATGCCGGCGTAGATCGTCAGACCGAAGGCCACCCAAGGCATCCAGAAAACATTGACCGGCAACTTGTTGTCGATCGTGATCCATACGAAGCCAGCGATCAGCGCCGCAGCAGCCGGGCTTGCCAACCCCTGGAAGAAGCGCTTGTCGACAACGCCGATGTTCGTATTGAAGCGCGCGAGCCGCAGCGCCGCCCCCGCCACATAAACGAACGCCGCGAGCCAGCCCCACTTGCCGATCTCGTGGAGAATCCACTCGTACATCACCAGCGCCGGCGCCACGCCGAACGAGGTCATGTCGGAGAGCGAGTCGTATTGCTCTCCAAACGCGCTCTGGGTGTTGGTCATGCGCGCCACGCGCCCGTCCATGCCGTCGAGCACCATGGCGAAGAAAATCGCGATGGCGGCTTGCTCGAAGCGGTCGTTCATTGCCTGCACGATCGCGAAGAAGCCGCAGAACAGGGCAGCCGTCGTAAAAGCGTTCGGCAGCAGGTAGATACCGCGGTTGCGCGGGCGCACCGGCAGGTCGTCCTCCGCACCTTGGTCGTGGTCTTCGTTCATCGATGGCTCTGCGGATGGATTCTTGTGACGGCCGAACGGCGAGAGATGCCTGACATTGTTGCGCAAGCGGCCGCGATGGTTTTCCGGCATCTGTACCTCCTTGACGATGCTGAGACTGCGGGCGAACCCGCGACGGATCACCGCTATTGGAACGTGAGAAGCGAAAGCAGTTGCAGGCCGCGGCACAGCGACGCACGACCTGACGTCGCAGCGCCGCTCGCGGCCTCGGGGTTGAGCGTACGCGCCGGGCTTACAGTTCGGCGAGAATCGTCGAGGTCGCCGACACCTTGTCGCCGATCGCCACACGCGGGCGCGAGCCCAGCGGCAGGTACACGTCGACACGCGAGCCGAAACGGATAAAGCCGTAACGCTGACCGCGCGTGAGCGCGTCGCCCGGCTTCACGTAGCAGAGAATCCGGCGCGCGATGAGCCCGGCAACCTGCACGCTCGTGACAATCTGGCCGCCTACGTCGATCACCAGTGCATTACGCTCGTTTTCGAGCGATGCCTTGTCGAGATCGGCGTTGAAAAAACGTCCCGGGAAATATTCCATCTTGGTCACCGTGCCGTCAACCGGGGCACGATTCGAGTGAACATTGAAGACGTTCATGAACACGCTGATCTTCAGCGCTTCACGACCTGCGTAGGGGTCCTGCGTGGTTTCGATGGCCACAATGCGGCCGTCCGCCGGCGAAAGCACGGCACCCGCCTGTTGGGGCACCTGACGCGGCGGGTCACGGAAGAACTGCAGAACAAACAGGGCGATCACCCAGAACGGCGCGGCCCAAAACACGCCAGCCATGAAATGCACGACAAGCGCGACGGCGACGGCAATACCCAGGAAGGGCCAGCCCTCGCGGGCAATGATCGGGTGAGGATAATTCATGCGATTGAACTCGCGTCCTTGGTAAAACGGTTGAGTGAGCGGGTCGGCCTGCGTTGGGCCAAACCGTGGCGTGGCGGCATTGTAGCAATGCGCGCGGCGTGGCGACACTTTTTCCCCAATCGACACGTTCGCGTCATAAAGGCAAAGCCCGAGACGGGACTCGGCCATTCCCCGGGAACGCCGCCGATTCGGCACTCACACGAAAAAAGCCGTCCGCCTTGCCATAGCGACAGCCACGGCAAAACGAACGGCCCGGAGCGACGGGTCACGAAGCGATGCGCGTCACGCGCCCACCCCGCCACGCCGTGCGCCGCTAACGCGTGCACCCCGAATGGCTGGGCGTACGCATTGTGCGGCGCGTCGTACTTAGTTCTTCGACTGGTCGACGAGCTTGTTCTTGGCGATCCACGGCATCATCGCGCGCAGCTTGCCGCCGACTTGCTCGATCTGGTGCTCGGCCGTGATCCGACGACGCGAGATCAGGGTCGGAGCGCCGGCCTTGTTTTCCAGAATGAACGACTTGGCGTATTCGCCGGTCTGGATGTCGGTCAGGCACTGCTTCATCGCCTTCTTCGTCTCTTCGGTCACCACGCGCGGGCCGGTCACGTACTCACCGTACTCAGCGTTGTTCGAGATCGAGTAGTTCATGTTGGCGATGCCGCCTTCGTAGATCAGGTCGACGATCAGCTTGAGTTCGTGCAGGCACTCGAAGTAGGCCATTTCCGGCGCGTAACCGGCTTCGACCAGCGTTTCGAAACCGGCCTTGATCAGTTCGACGGTACCGCCGCACAGCACGGCTTGTTCGCCGAACAGGTCGGTTTCGGTTTCTTCGCGGAAATTCGTTTCGATGATGCCGGCACGTCCGCCGCCGTTAGCCGCAGCGTACGACAGCGCGATGTCGCGGGCGGCGCCCGACTTGTCTTGCGCCACAGCGATCAGGTGGGGCACGCCGCCGCCTTGCGAGTACGTCGAGCGCACCGTGTGGCCCGGGGCCTTCGGGGCGATCATGATGACGTCGAGGTCAGCACGCGGGATCACGCAGCCGTAGTGCACGTTGAAGCCGTGCGCGAAGGCCAGTGCGGCGCCTTCCTTGATGTTGGCGTGCACTTCGTTCTTGTACACGTCGGCGATCTGCTCGTCCGGCAGCAGCATCATGACGATGTCGGCCGACTTCACGGCTTCTGCCACTTCCTTGGTGTTCAGGCCGGCGTTGACCGCCTTGTTCCACGAAGCGCCATTCTTGCGCAGACCGACCGTCACGCTCACGCCGCTGTCCTTCAGGTTTTGTGCGTGAGCATGGCCCTGCGAGCCGTAACCGATGATCGTGACTTGCTTGCCCTTGATGAGGGAGAGGTCGGCGTCTTTGTCGTAGAAAACTTTCATTTGGAATTGTCCCGTAATGCCAAAAAATAACTGAAATCAGAATGGATCGAAATCCGCTTACCGCGTTGCCGTTGCCGGTCAGACCTTCAGGATGCGCTCACCGCGCCCGATGCCCGAGCCACCGGTACGAACCGTCTCGAGAATCGCCGTACGATCCAGCCCTTCGATGAATGCGTCGAGTTTCGACGAATTCCCGGTGAGTTCGATCGTATAGGTCTTTTCAGTAACGTCAATGATGCGGCCGCGGAAAATATCCGACATCCGCTTCATCTCTTCGCGCTCCTTGCCCACGGCGCGAACCTTGATGAGCATTAGCTCGCGCTCGATGTGCGCCCCTTCGGTCAGATCCACCACCTTCACCACCTCGATGAGCCGGTTCAGGTGCTTGGTGATCTGTTCGATGATGTCGTCGGAGCCTGTCGTGACCACCGTCATGCGCGAGAGCGACCGGTCTTCGGTCGGCGCGACGGTGAGTGTCTCGATATTGTAGCCACGCGCCGAGAAAAGGCCGACCACACGCGACAGCGCGCCCGGCTCGTTCTCGAGCAAAACAGAAATAATGTGCCTCATGGTGTATCCCGGATTGTCCTAGTGTGGGGGCGTCGCACCCGCGCCGGTCACACCGGCGACGACTGACGGCGCGCGCGCCTCTGTTTACAGATCTTCCGAACCGAGCAGCATCTCGCTGATGCCCTTGCCCGCCTGGACCATCGGCCAGACGTTTTCGGTAGGATCCGTTTGGAAATCCATGAATACCGTACGATCCTTCAGGCGCAACGCCTCGCGCAGTGCCGGCTCGACGTCCGACGACTTCTCGATGCGCATGCCCACATGACCGTAGGCCTCGGCGAGCTTCACGAAGTCCGGCAGCGCGTCCATGTACGAACTGGAATAACGCTTGCTGTATTCGATCTGCTGCCACTGGCGGACCATGCCCAGATAGCGGTTGTTGAGCGACAGGATCTTGATCGGCGTGCGGTATTGCAAACACGTCGAGAGTTCCTGAATGCACATCTGAATCGAGCCTTCGCCGGTGATACAGGCGACTTCAGCATCGGGATGCGCCATCTTTACGCCCATGGCCGCCGGCAGGCCGAAGCCCATCGTGCCCAGACCACCTGAGTTGATCCAGCGGCGCGGCTTGTTGAAGCGATAGTATTGCGCGGCCCACATCTGGTGCTGACCGACATCCGAGCACACGAAGGCTTCGCCGTCCGTGAGCTTCCAGTAGGTCTCGACCACATGTTGCGGTTTGATGATTTCGCTCTCGCGATCGAAGGCGAGGCAATCGCGCGCGCGCCATTCCTCGATCTGCTTCCACCAGTCGGCGAGCGCCGCGGTGTCCGGACCATGCTCGGCCGTTTGCAGATTCTCGATCATTTCGCGCAGCACTTCCTTCACGTCGCCGACGATCGGAATATCGACCTTCACACGCTTGGAGATCGACGACGGGTCGATATCGATGTGAATGATCTTGCGCGCACGCTCGGAGAAGTGTTCCGGATTACCGATCACGCGGTCGTCGAAGCGCGCGCCGATGGCAATGAGCACGTCGCAGTGCTGCATGGCCATGTTGGCTTCGTACGTGCCGTGCATGCCCAGCATGCCGAGGAACTTGGGATCGCTCGCGCGATACCCGCCCAGGCCCATGAGCGTATTGGTCACCGGATAACCGAGCAGATCGCAGAACTGGTTCAGTTCCTTCGATGCATCGGCCAGAATAATGCCGCCGCCAGTGTAGATATAGGGACGCTTGGCCGAGAGCAGCAGGCTCATCGCCTTGCGGATCTGGCCCGAGTGGCCCTTCGTGACCGGGTTGTACGAGCGCAGCGACACCGACTTCGGATACTCGAAGCGGCAGCGCGCCTTGGACACGTCCTTCGGAATGTCGACCAGCACCGGGCCCGGACGGCCCGTCTTGGCGATATAGAAGGCTTTCTTGATGGTGGCGGCGAGATCGCGCACGTCCTTCACGAGGAAGTTGTGCTTTACGCACGGACGCGTAATGCCGACCGTGTCGCATTCCTGGAAGGCGTCTTGACCGATCGCGGCCGTCGGCACCTGCCCGGTGATGATCACGAGCGGGATCGAATCCATATACGCCGTGGCAATGCCGGTGACCGCATTGGTCACACCGGGCCCAGACGTCACGAGGCACACGCCGACTTTGTCGGTGGAACGCGAATAAGCGTCGGCCGCATGGACGGCTGCCTGCTCATGGCGCACCAGAATGTGCTGGATCTTGTCCTGCTTGTAGAGTTCGTCGTAGATGTAGAGAACCGAACCGCCGGGATAACCCCACAGATGTTCGACCCCTTCTTCCTGAAGCGAGCGCACGAGAATCTCGGCGCCAATCATGTCTTCGGAAGTGTTTTGGTGGCGTGTAGCTTCCGCCTCGGAGAATTCCGCGCTTGGCATGTTCATCGTCGACCTTTCAAAGTTTCGGCAAAAATTTTGATCGGGTGCTCTCCCCGCGAACTTGTGGTTCGGGCTCAAGCTGCGCGTCTGAATGATGGACACCCCGGATAGGCGTGCCGATATTGAGACAATCACAGATATTGCGAACTGGCAACCTTACCGGTTCGCAGCAAAATGGTCAAGCGAGATTATGCATTTGCAGCATGATTGCAAAGTCCGCCTCGGACAATCCACACGACGCCACCCATGTCGCCCCATGCTGGTGCAAAATCTTCACACGATAGGAACCTGACGAAACCGGCGTCGTACAAAACGTGGCACCACCGGATGCAAAAGCGGTTACAGCGAAGCGCGTTTTTGGTAGCATCCGCTCCGACTACGCGATCTTTACGTGATCTTTACGCTTACACGGCATTTCACAGACGCAGCGGCAAACGCTGCGTGCACCCCACCGGATGGCATCTGACAAGGAACTGGCGGATTTTCTCGCGAGCATTGAACGGCGCGCCTTCAAGCAGGCCGTCTATGCCGTTCGCGACGACGAGGCCGCCCTCGATATCGTTCAGGATGCGATGATCCGCCTGGCCGAGAAGTACGGCGACAAGCCGCCGGCTGACCTCCCGCTGCTGTTCACGCGCATTCTCCAGAACACGATTCACGACTATTTCCGCCGGCAAAAGGTGCGCAACACCTGGGTCACGCTATTTTCGAATCTCGCCGGTCCCGGCGACGACGAACGCGACGATTTCGACCCGTTGGAAACCTTGCTGGGCGAAGACGGGTCTGTGCAGACCGAGAGCAGCGAAGACTCCGTTTCGCGTGCCGAAATCCTCTCGATCATCGAGACGGAAATACAGAAACTACCGACACGTCAACGAGAAGCCTTCCTCATGCGTTACTGGGAAGACATGGACGTTGCCGAGACCGCCGCTACGATGGGGTGTTCGGAGGGCAGCGTCAAGACGCACTGTTCGCGTGCGACCCACGCGTTGGCGCAGGCGTTGAAGGCAAAAGGGATCAGGTTATGAGTCACGATCTGGAAACGAGGGAAATCCGCTTCGCAAATCGCGTGCGGCGTGCATTGGACGAAGCGTCCGACACGCCGTCGCCGAATATCGCGGCCCGGCTGGCCGCCGCTCGCCAGGAGGCGCTCGCCCGTAAAAAGCCGGAACCGGTCGCCGTTGTGCAACCGGCGCTGGTGCTCGCGGGCGTGGGTGCCGTGCACTCGCCGGACATCGGCGGGCCGCGGCGCGCGTTCGACAAGCTGGGACGCCTGGGCCTGTTGTGGCCGCTCGCCGCGTTGGTGATCGGTCTGGCGGGTATCGCGTACTGGGAACATCGGCAGCACATTCAGGATCTGGCAGATATCGATGCTGCCGTATTGAGCGACGAACTGCCGCTGTCGGCTTATGCCGATCACGGTTTCAACGCGTATCTGAAGCGTGCCCAGTAGTTCCCCCACTCAAGACCGACCAGTGACGCGACGCAACGTACTTTTTCTGGTCGCCGCGCTAATCGTGGCCGCGCTTGCCGGCACGGCCGCGCTGCGCCGCTCGCAAGCGCCGGAGCCGGTCTCCGACGCGCCACCGCTCATTACCGGCGCGTCCGTTCCCGGCACCGGCAGCCCCGTCAGTGCGCCGGTGGGCAGTCTCACAACCGATGCGGCAGCGAGCGCACCGGCGGCCGCCACGCCGTCGCCCGGCGGACTCTGGGCCAAGCTCACACCGAGCCAGCAAGAAGCCCTCTCCCCGCTCGCGCAGAACTGGAATCGGATGAATGAGCGTCAGCGCGACAAATGGATCGAGATCGCCAAGCGCTTTCACACACTGTCGCCCGAAGGCCGCAAACGTCTGCATGACCGCATGGCCGACTGGGTGGGCCTGACGCCGGAGCAGCGCAAACTGGCGCGCGAGAGCTATCAGAACGCCAAGGCCCTGCCGCCAGAACGCAAGGCGCAGGTGTGGCAGCAGTACCAGCAGCTCACCGAAGAACAGAAAAAGCGTCTGGCTGCCGACGACAAGAAGCAAGCCAACCGCCCTAACGTGGTCAGCGCGCCGCCGTCGGGCCGCACGGGCGTGAAGAATCCGTATGCAGCCGTGCACCGCAAGGACGTCGGCCCTGCGGCCAAAAACGCTCCGTTGCCGACCCCGGCGCCCTCGGGGGCGTCCGCGCCAAGCGCGCAGCCGATGCCGGCGGCTCCGGCACCTTCGGCGGCGACATCAGTACCCGCAGGCGCCAGCACGAGCGCTGCCAGCGCCGGAGCTGCGAGCGCCGACAAGAACGGTGATGCGGTCTTCAACTCCGAGATCTATCACCATAACTGACACACCTCGTCAGCCAACGTATGACGCTGCGGCCGCCTTCGGGCGGCCGTTTGCATTCCGGCGGCAGGCAGGTCCGCAGAGCGGCTGGCCCATCCGCCCATTCTTCCGCATAATGAGTGGCAGATAGCTCGACAGACCTGCCTGCGCGGTGCGTTGGCGCGGCGTCGGGCACCAGACAAGAAAGACTCCAGACCACGCCGCGATGACCGACTCCGCCTCTCAACCTGCTGCTCGGCCTCCTCAGCCTGTTATTCCGACTGTTATTCCGCCCGTCGTTCAGCCTGCCACGCCGTCTCACTCGCCCGGCCCCGCAACCTCGCCGCCCCCTGCCGCCGGCACACCGGGTAGCTACGCTGTACCGACACTGCGGCGCCGCCTGCTCTCGATGGTCTACGAATCACTGCTGCTCTTCGGCGTGCTGTTTCTTGCCGGGTACCTTTTCAGCGCTCTGACCCAGCAGCGCAGCGGCCTGATGTACCGCCACGCGATGCAAACCTGGCTGTTTCTCGTTCTCGGCGCGTACTTCGTCTGGTTCTGGACCCATGGCGGCCAGACGTTGGCGATGAAGACGTGGAAAATCCGGCTGGTCGACGCGCAGGGCCAACCGGTGCGTGCCGGTCGCGCCATCCTGCGCTACGTGCTCGCCTGGTTGTGGGTGCTGCCGGCCATGGCGCTCGACTGGGCGCTCGGCTTCACGGGCTGGAGCAGTGTCGTATTGCTCGCGGGCTGGGTCGTACTCTGGGCCCTGGCCATGCGGGTCATGCCGGATCACCAGTTCGTTCACGACCGGCTCGCCGGCACGCGCCTCGTCAGCGTGCTCGGCAAATGAGCACGGCACCACCGGCCAGCCTCCGCGTGGTGCGCCCTTCGCGCCCGCATCTGATCTACGGGGGCATCGAAGTCGCGTTGTCCATCGTTGTCGCCATAGCGACCTGGGCCGCCTGGCACAGCCCCTGGACGACCGTTCTGTGGACATTGCTATGGCTGCCCGTCTCCCACGCCATCGGTCTGGCAGCCGGCTTCATCATGGCCGCGCACGGCGACCCAACCTCGGAACGGCGCACGCCGGCCGGCACGAATGTGGCGGTGTGGGCATACGAATGCGCAGCGTCAATCCTGTTGCTCGACCTCTATCAGCCCTGGCGCAGCGCCGCCCCGCTGGCTGCCCCCAATGGCCCGGCGCGCCCCGTCGCCGTACTGCTGCTGCATGGTTATGGCTGCAATCGCGCGTTCTGGCTGCGTTTTTCGCGTCATCTGGCAGACGCCGGCTATCACGCCGACGCCATTAACCTCGGCCCGATATTCGGCGACATCGACGACTATGCAGCCAACATAGCGAACGCCACACAAGCGCTTGCCGAGCGTACGCGGCTGCCTGTTGTCATCGTGGGTCACAGCATGGGCGGCCTTGCGGCGCGCGCCTGCCTGCAACGCTATCCGACCTTGCCCGTCGCTCACACCATCACGCTCGGCTCTCCGCATTTCGGCACCTTGCACGCACGCCACGGCATTGGCCAGAACGTTCGCCAGATGAGCGTTGGCAGCGAATGGCTCATGGCGCTTGCGAATCGTGAGACCGACGCGGAGCGCGCCCGCATCACGTCGATCTACACGTTCCACGACAACGTTGTCTATCCCGTTCGGACCTCGATACTGCCCGGTGCCCGCAACATTGCGCTGGACCGGCTCGGACACGTATCGCTGGCGACGCATCCGCGCGCCCGGGCACTCGTGCTCGAAACGCTCGAGCGTGTAGCGCAAGGCCTGCGGCATAACGTCTGACACGTCTGACACGTCTGCCGTCATCGCGTGGTCGCATTGCGCGGTACGCGACACATCCGCATAGGGCAAACGAGGCGGAGGCGGCGGAGGCACGCCCGCGGTGTCTCATTGCCGCGACGTCGCAAGACACTTTCGCGACACGAGCGTGACTGTCATCGTCCCTTCACGAAGTCATGGCGCAATGCACGCATGTTCAACGCGACGTGCGAGCCGCTATGACGACGATACCCACCTTCGAGTTGCCGATCTCCACACCTGCGGCTCGCGCCGGCCACTTCGCAGATACCCCGCCGGGCCGCCCCGCCGCCCCGCCCGCCAGCCCCCCCGCCTCACCGCCCTCCACGATCGATCTGCCGCCCGACACGCCCGATCCGCTCGATCCGCCCCCCGAAGGCATCACCCGCTACCGCACGATCTGGCTCTCCGACATTCACCTCGGCACGCAAGGCTGTCAGGCGGAATATTTGCTCGACTTCCTGCGTCACCACGAGTCGGACTATCTGTATCTGGTCGGCGACATCATTGACGGCTGGCATCTGCGCAAAGGCTGGCACTGGCCGCAGGCGCACAACGATGTCGTACAGAAGATGCTGCGCCGCGCACGCAAGGGCACGCAGGTGATTTACGTCCCCGGCAATCACGACGAGGCGGCACGTCAGTTCTGCGGGCTGGCGTTCGGTGACATCGCAGTGCGCGACGAGGCGTTTCACACCACGCTCACCGGCAAGCGCCTGTGGATTACGCACGGCGATCTGTTCGACGGCGTGATTCAGCACGCCAAATGGCTCGCCTACCTGGGTGACTCGCTCTACACGCTCACGCTGCTGCTCAACCGTTGGTTCAACCGTGTGCGCACGCGCTTCGGCTTCCCGTACTGGTCCTTGTCCCAATACCTGAAGCATCAGGTGAAAAACGCCGTGAACTTCATTTCCGCCTTTGAAAACGTGATGGCGGACGAAGCGCGTCGGCGTGGTTGCGACGGCGTTGTGTGCGGTCACATCCACAAGCCCGAGATTCGCGAGATCGACGGGCTGCTGTATTGCAACGACGGTGACTGGGTCGAGAGTCTCTCGGCGCTTGTCGAGACCACCGAAGGCGAGTTGCGCATCGTCCACTGGACGCAGAAGCGCAGCGTACGAGCCAGTGCACGGGCAACGCCGGTCAGTGCCTGAACCTATCCGGCGGGCGTCGCCCATGCCCGCCCATCCCGCGATCGCAGCCATTCTGGCGAAACCGGTTCGATAACCCTCCGCGCACGCACGGCAGAGCAGCGCCGTACGTGAGCCCCCCTCGCGCGCGGCTGCGCGTGTGTCACCGATGCGCACATGTGCGCGAAGGAGCGCCCGATGAAAATCATGATCGTCACCGACGCCTGGGATCCGCAGATCAATGGCGTGGTCCGCACGCTGAAGAACACACGCGCTCAGTTGGAAGCCGCCGGCCACCGTGTCGAGCTGCTCACGCCTCAGGAATTCCGCACGATCCCGTGCCCGACCTACCCGGAAATTCGCCTCGCGTTTTTTGCCGGCGGCCGTGTGTCGCGCCGCATCGAGGAATTCGGCCCGGATGCCCTGCACATCGCCACAGAAGGCCCGCTCGGCATGGCCGCGCGCAAATGGGCAATACGCAACGACTTCCCGTTCACCACTGCCTACCACACGCGCTTCCCCGAATATGTGCAGGCGCGCTTCGGCTTTCCGCTGAACACGACTTACCGTTTCCTGCGCTGGTTCCACAAGCCGTCGCGCGCGGTGATGGCACCGACCCCGGTGGTCAAGCGCGATCTCGAAGCGAACGGCTTCCAGAACGTGGTGCTGTGGACACGCGGCGTCGACCTCGACATCTTCCGTGTGCAGGAGGCACATGTGCTAAATTCAGCACATCCGATTTTCCTCTACGTAGGGCGCGTTGCCGTGGAGAAGAACATCGAAGCCTTCCTGAAGCTGGATCTGCCGGGCTCGAAGTGGGTCGCGGGCGAAGGGCCACAACTGGCCGAACTGCGCTCGCGCTACCCCGATGTGAATTATCTTGGCATGCTCTCCCAGCCCGAGCTGGCGAAGGTGTATGCGTCGGCCGACGTGTTCGTCTTCCCGAGCCGCACCGATACGTTCGGTCTGGTGCTGCTTGAGGCAATGGCCTGCGGCCTGCCGGTAGCGGCCTACCCGGTGACCGGCCCGATCGATGTGCTCGACGGCTGCCCCGAAGGCGACGCTGGCGCGCTGCGAGAGGATCTGCGCGAGGCCTGTCTCGATGCGCTCAAGGTTTCGCGAGCCAGTGCACGGGCCTGGGCCGAGCGGTTCTCGTGGCAGGCTGCCTCTGAAGAGTTCGTCTCTCATCTGCATCCGCGCAAGCCCGAGCCGTCGCTCGCCCACGCGATCTGACCCACTTCTAGCGCCCGTTGCGGCGAGGAACCTGACGCTTGTTCATCGATCACCCGCCGCCACGCGACAAACAACCGAATCCGTACAAGGGCAACCGGGGTGTCATGCGCGCCTGGCGCGCCCTCAAGTACTCCCTGTCCGGATTCAAGTTTGCCGTGTTCGAAGAGAGCGCTTTCCGGCAGGAACTGGCGCTCGCCGCCATCCTGCTGCCGGCAGCGATCTTCCTGCCCGTCAACGCTGTCGAGCGCGTACTGCTCATTGGCTCGGTCCTGCTCGTGCTCATCATCGAGTTGGTCAACTCAAGCATCGAAGCCGCCATCGACCGCATTTCGCTCGAACGGCACGAACTCTCCAAGCGTGCGAAGGATTTCGGCAGTGCGGCGGTCCTCGTCGCGCTCGGCCTCTGTCTGCTCACCTGGGCTTCGCTCGCCGGGCCCGTCATCGTCGATCTGATACGTACGGCGCTTTTCTGATATTGCCTTTTGTCCCCCTCCCATGTTTGGCAGTACGCGGCTGCCGGGTATAATCGTTCGCCGTATACCTGACATTCAACTGATAGACGCAAGCGGAGAACATCCTTCGCCGAGCTTGCCGCTAACCGGGGCCGACAGACATGGAAGCAAAGCCGCCACGCCGAACCCGCGAACGAATTCTTGAAGTGTCGCTACGACTCTTCAACGAAATCGGCGAACCGAACGTAACGACCACTACGATTGCCGAGGAGATGAAAATCAGCCCCGGCAATCTGTACTATCACTTCCGCAATAAAGACGACATCATCAACAGCATCTTCGCGCAGTTCGAGGAAGAGATCGAACGCCGTCTGCGGCTGCCAGATGACCACAAGCCGAAACTCGACGAAGTCGGAACGTATCTGGAATACATGTCCGAATTTCTGTGGCGCTTCCGTTTTCTTTATCGCGACCTGAACGATCTGCTGGCGCGTAACCGCACGCTCGAGACGCACTTCAAGCAGATCGTGGGCCATAAACGGCGTTTTGCACGCGAGATGTGCGAGTTGCTCGTGGCGGAAGGGGAAATGGAGATCACGCAGGAACAGATCGACGTGGTGACCACCAACATGGTGGTGCTTTCCACGTACTGGTTGTCCTATCAGTTCGTGATGAACCCGCGCAAATATAACGATCCCGAAGCGATCGGCGCAGGGCTCCATCAGGCGAGCTATCACATCCTCTCGCAAATGGCGCCCTATCTGAAGGGCAACGCGCGCCAGCTCTACGACCAAATGGCGCAGAAGTCAGCAGCATCCAAGGGAGCGCAGTAAAGCATGTCGTCGGACGTCAAATCCATTTGTATCTATTGCGGCGCTGCCACGGGCGTGCGCCCGGCGTATGCGGAGGCAGCGCGTGAGCTGGGCCGTCGCATGGCAGAAGCAGGCATTCGCCTTGTGTATGGCGGCGGCAAGGTCGGGCTGATGGGCATCATCGCCGACGCCGTGCTGGCACATGGCGGTCAGGTCGTCGGCATCATTCCGAAAGCGCTGATGGAAAAGGAAGTCGGCCACACCGGGCTGACGGAGTTGCATGTCGTCGAGAACATGCACCAGCGCAAGCAGATGATGGCCGATCTGTCGGACGCCTTCATCGCCATGCCCGGCGGCATCGGCACCTGCGAAGAGCTGTTCGAAGTCTTCACATGGCTCCAAATCGGCTATCACGCAAAGCCGATCGGTCTGCTCAACGTCGAGAAATACTACGACCCGCTGATGGTGTTTCTCCAGTCGATGGTGACGGAGCAGTTCCTCAAAGGGGCGCAGCTCGATCAATTGCAAGTGGCCGCGTCGCCCGAAGCGCTGCTCGAGACGATACGGCACTTCAAGCCCTCGCAAGTTGATCGCTGGGCGCACCAGCGCACGCAGATCTAAGTATGCCGGCATGATCGCTGCGCAGCACTGACCGCTGCGCAGTGGCAACGCCTCCCTCCTCCCCCTCCCCGCCTCCCACCGTTGCCGCCCGCCAGACAAGGGCGTCGCACACGACGCGCCGCCGCCTCGTCATTGAACTCCTGCCGAACGCGGCACTCAGACATTCTTTGCATGCGGGAATCTACCCCCGCACCCGCCTCGTGCCCGCCTGGGTCAATACTCTCCTCGACGAGCAACCTGCCCATGATGTTAAAGATACTTCGCCCGATGAGGCTACTGCGTTCACGCTGGCTGCGCCCGCATGCCGGCCTGCTGCTGCGTCGTAGTCTGTGGCAGCCCACGCCACGCGGCGTGGCCATTGGGCTGGCGTGCGGCGTTTTCTTCGGAATTCTGATTCCGTTCGGTCAAATGCTCGTGGCCATACTTGCGGCGGCGTTGCTGCGCGGAAACCTCTTCGTAGCCGCCGTGGGCACGCTGGTGACCAACCCGCTGACGGCGCCCTTCGTCTATCTGGGGGCGCACCGTCTGGGCCGCTGGATGTTCGATTGGTCGCCACAGGCCGACATCGAGGCGACGGTGGCCGCCGCCGCAAGGGCCGGTGAGAGCTTCTGGTCGCAACTGAGGAATTTCGATTTCGGCACCGCGACACTGCATCTCGTCGTGGGCCTCACCGCTTGCGCCGTCGTCGGCAGCGTACTCGCTTACGTGATCGGATACCTTACGATCCAATGGCGTCAGCGTCGCCGGGCGTAAACCTGAGCCCGGTCGGCCGCGCAATCGCCCCCGTCAAAACGACGACCCCGGTTCCTTCAGAAAGGCGATTTCCTCGGGCGTCGAGACACGTCCCAACGCAGCATTGCGATGCGGATAGCGTCCGAAACGCTCGATGATGACCGCGTGTTTGCGCGCGTAATCGAGGTTATCGATCATGCCCGACGTCTTCGCCAATTGCTCGTACAACGCCAGCGAGAGATGCTGACTTTCCAGCGACTCGTCGTGTTCGAACGGCAGATAGACGAACACACGATGCTGCGCGGTAGGCAGTCGCTGATCGTCCCCCGCCTCCACCAGTCGACGCGCCACGGCCAGCGCGCGCGCATCGCCCGCAAACGCTTTCGCCTGATGCCGGAACAGATTGCGGGAGAACTGATCGAGCACCACGATCAGCGCGCAGGCGCCGAGCGGTGTCTGCGTCCAGTCTTCCAGCGCTCCCGCGAGCGCCTGCGCATGCAGCGCACCAAAGCGGGTACGGATCTCTTCATCGAATGCCGCCGACTTACGAAACCACTCGACACGCGACATGCCGTACTCCGGAGAATCCGGGGTGCCGAACCAGAAGTCGAGCACATCTCGCCAGGGCTGCGTTTGCGGGGAGGTTTCTGCTGCCGAAGTTGCCATCGATTGTCCTGATGCGGGGTTGATCGCTAGGGAATGGCATGCATGATGCCAGACTCAGGCGAATGCCAACACCACCCGGCGCGTGCGCGACGTCTTCTTCTCGATCTTGGCCACGCGCAACGCACCGATCTCCGACGTATTGGCCACATGCGTGCCGCCGCACGGTTGCAGATCAATCCCTTCGATGCGCACCAGACGCACCCGTCCCAGCCCCACGGGCGGCTTCACGCTCATCGTGCGCACCAGTTCCGGACGCGCCGCCATTTCCTCGTCGCTGATACTGTCGATAGCCACCGGCCGTGCCGCCGCCACCAGCGCCGCCAACCCGGCTTCGACCGTCTCGCGCTCAATCGGCTCGTTCGTGACGAAGTCGAGCCGCGCGTACTCCGTGGTGATGCTGCACCCGTCGACTGCATGCGGCAATACGGCGCACATCAGATGCGACGCCGTATGAAAGCGCATATGGCGAAAGCGCCGTTCCCAGTCGATCTCGGCACGCACGGTGTCACCCACGGCCAATCGCGCCAGCAAGTCCTCCTGCCCCTCGGCAGGCACATGCACGGCGTCGTCGGGCGTCGCCCCTTCCTGCTTCGACTTGCGGGTATCCGCAATACTCAGCTTCGTCCCGTCGGCAAGCACGAACTCCCCTGCGTCTCCTGCCTGCCCGCCCCCCAGCGGATAGAAAACAGTGCGATCGAGCATGATGCCGCTCTCGTCGATATGGGTGATACGTGCCTCGCACGCGCGCAGATAGGCATCTTGCCGGAATAGGGCTTCGGTATTCATGGAGCGTCTCCTTATTTAATCCCCATAGTCGCGCGAACCACGCCTGAGTGACAAGGGACAATCCAGCGCCGCAGCGCCAGTACGGTCATTGCGTGCCCATATAGGCGTGTCTCCGCCATAGCGGACACCGTCGCTATCATCGCCTGGCAAAGGTTTCACGGCATAGGCCCAACGCTGTCGAATTGGGCGCATGCGGTGCGCGTGACGCAGTGGTTATCCCAATGCGTTAACTCATAAAGGGTGGACAACACTTTTGGTCGCAAATCGAAAGAGACGGATATGACGTCCCCCTTAGGATTTGTCCGAGTGCCGCGAGAGTGGCGCTCGTCAATCCGAATCGATGCAAAACGGAAGGAATCTCCTCATGCATTCCACGCGAAACACCCCCCCGATTTCTCACCGCGAAGCAACCGGGCACACACGGTCTGCCCCTGGCAACGCGGCCCCCCAGCTTTACCAGCAAGCGCGCGACGCCTACGAGGCTGCGGAATATGAAGCTGCCATCGATCTGCTTTACCCGCTTTTAAACGAGCGCCCGCTCGACATCAGCGTGAACAAGTTGTTGGGCTACGCGCATTTCGCTCGAAGGGAATATGCCCTTGCTGTCGGGCCTTTAAGTGCTGCAATGATCTTCGCGCCGGACGAGCCAGAGCCTTACCTGATCTGCGCGCAAGGTCTGGCCCACTTGGGTGAACGGGCGCTTGCCCGCGAGCTGGCCACGCATGCGGTGGATATCTCGCGTGAAGACCCCGCCTATGCCGACATAGGCATTCGTGCGGAGCATTTTCTCGTTACCGCCTAAGGCACTGGTCAGGCCCCGGCCTGAACCTGGCATGTCATCGAAAGCAGCAAGTCTTCAGAGGTCACCATGCATTTCCCGATTGCTTCCTCCGTTCCGCAAACCAGGAACACTTCAGCCACGCAGCAGGTCGCTGGCGTCGGCGGCTCCGGTCGAAACACCGATGTCGAGTCAGCAATTCCCCGAGCCCCTAGCGATTTACAGATGGGGAGTTGGGACAAGTTCAAACGGGCTGTCCATACCCACAGTGGCGCGCGCAATGCGGCATTGATCGGGCAGATTATCAACTGCTCGGCGAAAGGCGCGGCGTTAGGCGTCGCCATCGCGGAAATGCCATTCAACTGGAAAGGCTTCGTCGAAGTTCCGCTTCATGTCGTCGCAACCGGCGTAGAACTGATGAACCTGATGGTCGTGGGACATATGTACATGTCGGGATCCACCACCACGGGCAAGGAAATGCGCGACGCCAATATATTCTTGACCCTCGGCAATGCCATTGATAGCGCTTTCCTCAAGGAGTACGCGGAATACATCAATATGGCGACCACCACTACGCCGCTTGCCGCGTCGGCGATATTCTCCGGGCTTATCCCGGCAATGACGGCCCTTCGCATCCCGGTCCCCGACGCAATGCGCGACGCACTGCACGACAACTCCAACTCGTCGATTGCCGACAGCATAGCGTCATCATCAAGGCTGATACAACGCTACGTGGTCACCTGGTTTATCGAGGGTCATGAGAAAGCGAAACAACTCGAGAGGAATGAATCCGGCGATACACATGACACTTTTGCGTTTGCGTCCGGCGCAGACGGCTTCGAATACGTCATCCCGAGACCCAACATCGCCCTGACCATTCAAGACGGAAATGTGCAGGCAACGATTGTGACGGACAACGATGGGCCAGATGACTCGCATGACACGGATGACATGGACGACACCTCGTCGCAGATATCCGATACGCCAACCGAGTACTTTGACGCACTCCCATACGTATCCAACGACGAGCCCCCCAATCCCGCGTCGTCGTCTCCACGAACGCCGGGCATAGCGGAGACCACGGTTTAAGGCATGGCAATGCCCGCACGCTCACCGCGCGGGCATCCAAGCACATCCAGCATTATCCGGCCCGATTTCTCATCCAGTCCGCCGTACCGTGAAACGCCTGCATAAGCCGCTCTTGCAGCGACACTTCCA
The DNA here is from genome assembly GCF_001465595.2 of Pandoraea apista. Lineage (NCBI taxonomy): Bacteria > Pseudomonadati > Pseudomonadota > Betaproteobacteria > Burkholderiales > Burkholderiaceae > Pandoraea > Pandoraea apista. The sequence goes on from NZ_CP013481.2 coordinate 3,462,945, forward strand.
CACCGATGTCCTGCATGGCCCACGCCATGCAGCGCAACCATTGGTCGCGCTCGCTCGTTGCAATCGGGAACGGCAGATGGCGAGCACGCAACATGGGATGGCCGAATCGTTCGATGTAGTGGTTCGGGCCGCCCAGCCACCCGCACAAGAACCAGAAGAGCTTGTCGCGCGAGTCGCCCAGCGACTCCGGATGCAGGCGCCGAATGCCCGCAAACTCCGACTCCAGGTCCATCAGATCATAGAAACGATCGACGAGTTCGCGCACGCGATCCTCGCCGCCAAGCAGGGAAAAGGCCGTCGGTTGCGCAGGCGAGTCCTGCGTGTCGTCGTCCGTCGGAGGGGTTTGAGAAGTGTTTTCGGTCGTCATGGCCGCTATTGTGCCCGAGCGCCACAACGTCTGCCATCGCCGCCCAATTGGCGGGACGCGGCAAGATGTCGCGCCCCCGGCCTCAGGTCAGATCTCGCGCAACGTGCGCAGCGCCGACTGGCGCAGCACAGCTCGCAGGCCGCTCCATCCGCCAACCAGCGCGCATAGCACGCCCGCCACCACACCCAGCACCGGCAGCCACGGATTGAAACGCAGCGCGAACTCGAAAACGTAGCGCGCCAATGCCCAGCCAAGCGCACCGGCCCCCAGCGAGGCCAGCAAACCGGCCAGCGCGCCGACCGTCACCAACTCCGCCAGATGCACGTCGCGCAGTTGCCGGGACGACGCGCCCAGCGCACGCAGAATACCGCTCTCGCGCATGCGCTCGTCTCGCGTGCCGGCAAGCGCCGCGTAAAGCACCAGCACGCCCGCAGCGAGCGTGAAGAGGAACAGCGCCTGCACGGCATCGATTACCTGCGACAGAATCTGCTGAATCTGTGCGAGCAGCGCGCCAGTGTCGATCACAGTGACATTCGGGAACTGACGCACCAACGCATCGGCCACGCTCTGCTGCTTCGGCTCGAGATGGAACGACGTGATCCAGGTCATCGGGAAATCACGCAGTGCCGCGGGCGGCATCACCACAAAGAAATTCACCCGCATCGAGCCCCAGTCCAGCTTGCGCAGGCTGGTGATCGGTGCGTCGATAGTCTGCCCCGTGACTTCGAAGCGCAGCGTGTCACCGAGCTTCAGGCCCAGTGTCTTCGCGATACCTTCTTCCATGGAAATTTGCGGCGTCGCGGCGTTGCCGTACCACTGCCCGGCCGTCACGCGATTCCCCTCGGGCAGCGCCGAGGTGTACGACAGATTGAACTCGCGTTCGGCCAGACGCCGGGCCCGCTCTTCCGTATAGCTTTCCCCCGTCACCGGCTTGCCGTTGATAGCGGTCAATCGCGCGCGAATCATCGGAGAGAGCTGCACATCGGGTAGCCCCGCAGCGCGCAGTTGCGAGAGCACCGGTGCGTCCTGCCCCGGCTGGATATCGATGACGAAGCGGTTCGGAGCGTCGGGCGGGCTCGACTGACGCCACCCCGCGACAAGGTCGTTTCGCGTGACGGCAAGCAGCAGCAGCGCCATCAGACCAAGTCCGAGTGCCACGACCTGCAAGGCACTGCCGAGGCCACGGCGGCGCAGACCGGCGATGGCGTAACGCCATCCGATGCCGCCCATCGCGCCGCCAGCGGCACCGGAGCGTCGAGCCCATGCCGCCAGCACGCGAATGGCCAACCAGGCGAGCACGCCAAACACCATCGCACCGGCCACGAAGCCGCCAGCCACCATCGCCCCCAGGCGCAAGTCCCTTGCGGCGAACAGCAGCAGCACGCCAAAGGCGAGCGCGCTCGCACCGTAGGCCAACCAGCCTTGACGGCGGGCGCCGCCCACCACATCGCGACGCAGCACATGCAGCGGTGCAACCTCGGACAGCGGGAGCAACGGCGGCAACGCGAACCCCAGCAGCATGACCAGCGCGCTCGTCAGGCCGAACACTGCGGGACGCCACGTCGGCGCCGGCAGCCCGGCCGGGATCACATCGCCCAACTGGGCCAGCAGCGCCCAATGCGCCGCATAGCCAAGGGCCACGCCGAGCACACCGCCGATCAGACCGAGGCCGATAAATTCGAGCGTCACCATGCCGCGCAATGCGCGCCGCGGCAGCCCCAGACAGCGCATCACGGCACAGGCGTCGAGATGGCGCTCGCTATACCGGCGCGAGGCGATGCCCACGGCGACCGCCGCCAGCACGGCGGCGAGCAGGGCAACCAGCGACAGAAAGCGTTCGGCGCGATCGAGCGTCTGGCGCACCTGCGGCTGCCCTTCTTCCAGCGATTCGAGATGCACGCCCCGCGCCTGTTCGGCTGCGGGACGCGCCCACGCGGCGAACTTGGCGATCTGAGCGTCGGTGCCTGCGAGCAGCAGGCGATAGGTGATGCGGCTGCCGAACTGCACGAGCCCTGTCGACGGCAGTTCGTCGAAACGCATCATGACGCGCGGCGCCAGCGATCCAAAGCCGTAACCGCGATCCATCTCGCGCGTGATCACGGCCGCAATGCGCAGCGTGCGATTGCCCACACGAATGGACTCGCCGGGTTTCACGTGCAGGGCGTCGAGCAATGCGGCATCGACCCACACCGTGCCCGGCTCGGGAATGCCGGCGGCGGGGGCGTCTTGTGTCCCCGCGCCTGAGTCCGGTGCGGTACGCACGCGACCCCGCAGGGGATAGCCGTCGCTGACCGCCTTGAGCGATGACAAGCGGCTGGCGCTGACCTGCCCGCCCTCGCCCATGGCGCTGGCCATGCTCGGAAAATTGGCGATGACGGCCGTTGTCAACCCGTCGGCTTGCGCCTGACGGGTGAATTCGGGAGACAACGGCGCATCGCTGCGAACGACAAGATCGGCCGCGAGCATCTGCCGCGCGTCGCGCTCGAGCCCGCCCTGCATCCGATCCGAGAGAAAACCCACACTGGAGAGTGCGCCGACCGCCAGCAATAATGCAACGAGAAGCAAGTGCAACTCACCTGCGCGCCAGTCGCGCAGGAACATCCGCCATGCCTGGCGGGCAACGTCAGTGAACCCCATCGTTCCTCAATCCTTTGACCCGCGCCAGCACCGAGCGCCACCCGCGCCAGACGCGGGGCAACCACCACCACGCCAGCACGACGAAGACCAGCAACATGACGAGAAAAACGGCGGGAAGGAAAAACGCAAGCGCCAGTCCGCCCACCGTGGAGATATCTTCGCCGGCTGAGGCCGCCACATTGGAGAAAGGTTCCGGCGACGTGTTGATCAACGCGCGGCTGCCCGCCTTGGCCAAGTGCGCCGTTCCCGCCAGCGCGCCGCCCGCCAGACCGGCCAGCACCGTGACGGTCGGGTCCATCTGTCCCAGCGCCGCAGCGCCCAGCACGATCCCCGCCGGAATGCGAATGAAGGTATGCACTGCGTCCCAGGCGCTATCGACGAACGGGATTTTGTCGGCGAAGAACTCGATGGCCGTCAGCACCCCGGCCGTGGCGATCACCCACGTCGACGTCAGCACCATCAACGACGGCGGCAAATGCAACCAGCCCAGACGCGCCGCCAGCCCCGCGCAGAACACCGTCAGGTACAACCGCAGACCACTGCCCCAGGACAGCCCTGCGCCCAGCGCAATCGATTCAAGCATGGTGACCTCGCTGCCGCCGACATGGCGGCGTCGCACGATCACGCGCCTCAGACTGCCGACGCGATAACGGCCAACCGGCAGGACGCACAGTTGCCACGCCATCCGGACTGAAAAGGCGGATGAAGGCCCGGGACGAACCCCTGCCACCGGCCCCGCCGCCGAAAGGGAATTCGGCCGTTACCGCGCCATTATGCCGCGCGTTGCGGCAACGCACCACCGGTGCCGAAAATTGGGTAGATGGCCCCGATAGCCCGGTCTGCTCCGTGCCCGAACCGCCCTCAGGCTGCCGTCAGCTTCAGTCCGACCAGACCGGCCAGAATCAGCGTCACGCTGGCGATACGCGCGGCAGAGGCCGATTCCCCGAACAGCACGATGCCCAGGACAAAGGCGCCGACTGCGCCAATACCCGTCCATATCGCATACGCCGTGCCCAAGGGCAGCGAACGCACGGCGAGCGCCAGCAACCAGACGCTGCCGATCATGGCCGCGATCGTGAAAACCGATGGCACAAGACGCGAAAAGCCTTGCGTGTATTTGAGGCCGACGGCCCATGCGACTTCGAGCAAACCGGCGAAAACGAGAAGAATCCAGGCCATGACTGACTCCGATAAGAAAAATCGGGGTCGTCCCCGGAAGACAAGCGAGCCGATTGACAGGCCGTCCTGGCAATGGGTTCTATCGGATGTCGAACGAAATGGCAGAGCGCCAATGTTGCGAGATTACCGCTTGGCATCTCACCGCGAGGGAGATCGCCAGACACGCCGGACAGAACAGCGCGATTTTAGCAAAGCTGAGACGTTGCGGCCGTACGCCCCACCCATAACAGGGTCATTGCGGGGAATGCCGTCGGGGCACTGTCGTGACGTAGCCATACTGCTATGTCGCCTTACCGCTATATCGCCGTGTCGCCGTTTAGCCGTGTCGCCGTTTAGCCGTTTAGCCGTTTAGCCGTATCGGCCCGTCGTCGCGTCACTGTGTCGGCCCGTCGCGGTGCCGGCAGGTCACCTTGCGCGGCCTGCCCGCTTCGGCAAGCGATCCGGTCAACGGGTCACCCGATCGCTTCCACCTCCAGCCGGTAGCCAACGCCTGTTTCGGTCAGGATGTGCTGAGGCTGCGCCGGATCGGCCTCCAGTTTCTGGCGCAGATGTCCCATGTAGATGCGCAGGTAGTGATTGCTCTCAACGTGCGAGGGCCCCCACACTTCCTTGAGCAATTGGCGATGTGTCAGCACGCGCCCCGCATGCCGCACCAGCGTGACCAGCAGCCGGTACTCGATGGGCGTCAGGTGAACGGGCTCACCGGCACGCGTGACCTTTCGTCTCGCCAGATCGATGTTGATATCGCCGAACGAAAACGCCTCGTCGAGCGTCTCGGTGTTTCCACCGCGATGATGCCGCCGCAATTGCGCCCGAATCCGCGCAAGCAGTTCCGACACCCCGAATGGTTTGGTCAGATAGTCGTCGGCGCCCACATCGAGCGCCACCACCTTCTCGGCTTCCTCATTTCGGGCGGACAGCACAATGATCGGCATATCGGTCCAGCTTCGCACTTCCCGAATGACCTCTACACCGTCAATATCCGGCAGTCCCAGATCGACGATAAGCAGGTCGGGCTTGCGCGTGGCAGCCTCGACCATGCCCTGCCGCCCTGCCTCGGCCTCGTGCACGACCATGCCTTCGGCTTCCAGCGAAGTGCGCAAAAACCGTCGGATCTGCCGTTCGTCTTCAATCACCACAATGGTGATGGTGGGTTCACTCATGTTGTTGCGTAGCGTTTGCGCCTGAGGCGCTGGGTGACTGCGGGCCTTCGCTGTGACGATCCGTCATGTTCGGCTCGTCCTCGTCAACGCCTTCGGGCGCGTCCGGAGCCACAGGCGGCGTTTCCACCGGCAGCGTGAAGACGAACCGGGCGCCGTGACCGTCTGGCACATTGGTGGCGTGGATTTTACCGCCGTGCGCCTCGACAATGGCACGACAAATCGCCAGTCCCAGGCCAATGCCCGGTTTGGCGGACTCCTTCTCCCCTCGCATGAATTTCTCGAAGATACGGCCTTCCATTCCTGCCGGCAGGCCGGGGCCATCGTCGCTCACACTGACTTCGACGTCGTCGCCCTGCACATGTGCGGCAATCTCGATATGAGACCCCACCGGGGAGTACTTCGCCGCATTTTCCAGAAGATTGGTGAAGAGTCGTTCGAGCAGCACAGCGTCGAAGCGCAACAGCGGAAGATCGGCGGGCAGCCGGGTCGTGACCTCATGCCCGGCAAGCACACGGCGGCTAGCGCGTAACGACGTACCCACGACCTCCTCGAGCATTTGCCATTGACGGTTGAGTTGCACCCCGCCCGCCTGCAACTTCGCCATGTCGAGCAAATTGGTCACGAGGCCCGTCATGCGCTGTGCTTCTTCATGAATGGCGTCGACGAGTTCCGTGCGCAATGGGCCCGGTGTCTGCGCATTCCGGCTGAGCATACTTGCGAAACCCACAATCGACGTGAGCGGTGTTCGCAGATCGTGTGAGATCGCCGAGAGCAGCGAATTTCGCAGACGTTCGGACTCCATGGTCACCAGCGCGTCCTGAGCAATTTCCACGTAATGCACGCGCTCCAGCGCCAGCGCGATTTGTGCCGCAAACGTATCGAGCAGACGTTGCTGCTCCGGTGTGCCGATGGCACCGCTACCTTCGGGTTCCGGCGCCACCACCAGCACGCCACGCGTGCGCATGGGTGCGCGCAGCGGCAGATAGTAGGCATCCGATGCCGGCAACGTGTTCGTGCCCCGCCCCGCAGCCTGTTGACGATCGTAGACCCACTGAGCGACATCGGTATCGATATGCGCCGGCATGGTCTCCGCACGCGCATTCTCTACCGGCTGCCGCACGCTGCTCTGGCTGTCCGGCAACAGCAGCGCCACACGCGCCTGGAACACTTCGCGCACATGACGCGAGCCGATTTCCACGATCTGCGGCGTAGTGAGCGCCGCCGCCAGTTCGCGCGCCATGGCATACACGGCCCCTGTGCGGCGTTCACGCCAGGTGGCCAGTTGCGCCTGGAAACGCAGGCTGGTCGTGAGATGGCTGATGACCAGCGCCACCGTCAGCATGACGGCGAATGTCAGCAGATACTGAGTATCTGACACCGAAAGCGACATTTTCGGTGGCACGAAGAAAAAGTCGAACGACACCACCGATAGAAAGGACGCGAGTACGCCCGGCCCGCGCCCCAGGCGCATGGCGGCGACGATCACGCCGAGCAGATACAGCATGGCAATATTGGCGAGATCGAGGAACGACGTGAGTTCCGCGGCGGCTAACGACACCGCGCCGCAAATACCGACCGCCCACGCATACGCCCGCCACGGGCCGCCAACGAGCCCCAACTCAGGCACTGTCTCGAACCAGTCGCGCCAGTCGCCGCGCACCACGCGCCTGTCTGCCGTCGGGTCTCCGGCGGCTGGTCCGATCAGCACGACATCGACACCGCGTGCGTGCCGCAGCAACTGCTCGTGCAGCGGCGTACGTGCGGTCCACCAGCGCCGCGCACCGCTCGCACCGACTACCAGCTTCGAGACGTTACGCATTTGCGCATAGGCGAGAAGCGTGGTTGCCGCTTGCGCACCGTCGAGCGTGAGCGTTTCCGCACCCAGTTCCTGCGCGAGTTTGAGCGTGGTGTAGGTGCTTTCGCGACGCGCCGCCGGCTGCCGCAGAATCTCAGGCGTTTCCACGTGAACGGCCAGCCAGTCGGCCCGCAGACTCGCCGCCAGCCGCGCGGCCGCACGCACCAGCGCCACGCCTTCGGGCCCGGGCCCAATGGCGACGAGAAGCCGCTCACGTGCTTGCCAGACCTGACTGATCGACTGATCGGCGCGGTATTCGCGCATCTGCGCGTCGACACGGTCGGCCGTGCGGCGCAGCGCCAGTTCGCGCAGCGCAATCAGATTGCCCTTGCGAAAGAAATTGCGTACGGCGCGTTCGGCCTGCGCAGCCATATAGACTTTGCCCTCGCGCATGCGCTCGAGCAATTCGTCGGGCGGCAGGTCGACCAGTTTCACCTCGTCGGCGAGATCGAAGACCCGGTCGGGGACTGTCTCCCACACGCGAATGCCGGTGATCTGACCCACCACGTCGTTGAGCCGCTCCAGATGCTGCACATTGAGCGTGGTGTACACGTCGATGCCGGCATCGAGCAGTTCCTGTACGTCCTGCCATCGCTTCATGTGGCGCTCGCCCGGCACATTCGCATGGGCCAGTTCATCGATCAGCGCCACGGCCGGTTTGCGTGCGAGCATGCCGTCGAGATCGAATTCGCGCAGCACACGTCCACGGTAGTCGATCGACTTCTGCGGCAGAACTTCCAGCCCTTCGAGCAGGCGTGCCGTTTCCTCGCGGCCGTGCGTCTCCAACACACCGACCACTACGTCGGTGCCCTCCTCGCTCAGCTTGCGTGCGGCTTGCAACATCGCGAACGTCTTGCCGACACCGGCAGACGCACCGAAGAAAATCTTCAGCCGCCCACGCTGATCGCGCGCATTGTCGCGTTGCAGCTTGTCGAGCAATTCGTCAGGATCGGGGCGTTCCATGCCAACCATCGGATCAGTCCACTGTAAGGGCGCGGGCCACGCCAGGCGGCGCGGCAACCATCAAACGACCGGTTACCCAGTGATGCAAAAAGCGGCACGCGCCAGGGCGTGCCGCCAATCTACCGCAGGACCGCGGGCAAGACCAGCGATTCACTGGCTTCCCCGGCTTGCAGATACGCTTTTCAGACGCTGCCGGGCGCCAGTCCGTCCAGCGCGAGGTTGAGCTTCAGAACATTCACACGTGCCTCTCCGAAAATGCCCCATTGGCGGCCTTCGGTGTAGCGCGCCACGAGCGAGCGCACGGCGTCGGGCGTGAGACCACGCGCCTTGGCGACGCGGGCGACCTGATAGTCGGCGGCGGCCGGGCTGATTTCCGGGTCGAGGCCGCTGGCCGACGCCGTGACCAGATCGGCGGGCACCGGCAGCGTGGCACTCGGGTCGGCCGCGCGCAACGCCGCGATGCGGCCCTTTACGGCGTCGGCGAGTGCCGGGTTGAGCGGACCGAAGTTCGAGCCCCCCGACGCCGTGCCGTTGTTGGGCATCGGCGCCGTGGCCGACAGGCGGCCCCAGAAGTACTTCGGTTCGTCGAAGTTCTGACCGATCAACGACGAACCCACGGCCTTGCCGTCCTTGTAGATCAGGCTGCCGGCCGCTTCGCGCGGGAACGCCGCCCGGCCAATGCCCGTCACGACCAGCGGATACACCAGGCCCGTGATGACCGAGAGCACGACGAACAGGCTCAGCATCGGGCGCAAGAGGGTTTTCATGACGTCTATTCCTTAGAGTTTCAGCAATGTGGCCCGGACACACCACCACGGTGGGCATGTGTGTCCGGATGCCCCGCGATCAGGCCCAGCCCATCGCGGCAATGAACATGTCGATGACCTTGATACCTACGAACGGCACCAGAATCCCGCCCAGACCATAGATCACGAGGTTACGGCGCAGCAGCGTCGCGGCGCCGAGCGGGCGATACTTCACGCCCTTGAGCGCGAGCGGAATCAGCACCACGATGATCAGCGCGTTGAAGATCACCGCCGACAGAATGGCCGACGACGGACTCGCCAGACGCATCACGTTGAGCGTATCGAGTTGCGGATACGTGGTGGCGAAAGCCGCCGGGATGATGGCGAAGTACTTCGCCACGTCGTTCGCAATCGAGAACGTGGTGAGACTGCCGCGCGTCATCAGCATTTGCTTGCCGATCTCAACGATCTCGATCAACTTGGTCGGGTTCGAATCCAGATCGACCATGTTGCCGGCTTCCTTCGCCGCTTGCGTGCCCGAGTTCATCGCCACCGCCACATCGGCCTGTGCGAGCGCCGGGGCGTCGTTCGTGCCGTCGCCGGTCATCGCGACCAGCTTGCCTTCGGCCTGATACTTGCGAATCGTCGCGAGCTTGGCCTCCGGCGTGGCTTCAGCGAGGAAGTCGTCGACACCCGCCTCGGCCGCAATCGCCGCTGCCGTGAGGCGGTTATCGCCGGTGACCATCAGCGTCGTGATGCCCATCTGGCGCAGTTCGGCGAAACGTTCCTTGATACCGCCCTTGACCACGTCCTTCAGTTCGATCACGCCCAACGCGCGAGTGCCATGCCCGTCTCGCTCCGCAACCACCAGCGGCGTGCTGCCACGGCGGGCAATCTCGTCCACCGACGTGGCCAGCGCGACCGGCCAGACACCACCCGCCGACTCCACGTACCGCTTGACGGCGTCGGCGGCGCCCTTGCGGATCTGCTTGTCGGCGAGATCCACGCCACTCATGCGCGTTTGTGCGGTGAACGGAATAAAGACGGCGTGCAGACCGCTCATCTCGCGCTCACGCAGATTGAAGCGCTGCTTGGCAAGCACGGCAATGCTGCGGCCCTCCGGCGTTTCGTCGGCCATCGACGCCAGTTGTGCGGCGTCGGCCAGCGTACGCTCGTCCAGACCCGGGGCGGGCACGAACTGCGACGCCTGACGATTGCCCAGCGTGATCGTGCCCGTCTTGTCGAGCAGCAGCACGTCGACGTCGCCGGCCGCTTCCACCGCACGGCCCGACGTGGCGATCACGTTCGCCTGCATCATGCGGCTCATCCCGGCCACACCAATCGCGGAGAGCAGCCCGCCGATCGTGGTCGGAATCAGACACACCAGCAGCGCAACGAGCACCGTAATCGTGACCGGATGACCGGCCTGCGTGACGAGCACGCTGTAGATCGAGTACGGCAACAGCGTGGCCGTAGCGAGCAGCAGCACGAGCGTGAGCGCGACGAGCAGAATCGTGAGGGCGATTTCGTTCGGCGTCTTCTGACGCTTCGCGCCTTCCACCATCGCGATCATGCGGTCGAGGAATGCCTCGCCCGGGTTGACCGTCACCTTCATGACCACCCAGTCCGACAGTACACGCGTGCCGCCGGTCACCGCCGAGAAGTCGCCGCCCGATTCGCGGATCACCGGGGCCGATTCCCCCGTGATGGCCGATTCGTCGACCGACGCCACGCCTTCCACCACTTCACCGTCGGCCGGCACCACATCGCCGGCTTCCACGAGTACGAAGTCGCCGCGCCGCAGGCTGGCGCTGTCGATGACCAGACATTCCGCGTCACGACTGGCGGCGCGCAGTTGCTTGGCCGGCACGTTCTTCTTTGCCTGACGCAGCGATGCAGCTTGCGCCTTGCTGCGCCCTTCCGCCAGTGCTTCGGCGAAGTTCGCGAACAACACCGTGAACCACAGCCAGAGTGTGATGGCGAGGATAAACGGCGCGCTCGCCTCGGCGTGACCCGCCAGGGCCATGCCGTAGAGCACGGTCGTGAGCAGACTGCCGACATACACCACGAACATCACCGGGTTCCTGGCCTGAGTGAGCGGATGCAGCTTGCGGAACGAGTCGACGATGGCCGGCTTCACGATCGCGGGGTCGAACATCGACTTGGTCGCCGACGTGTGACCTTCGCCGACCGGCCGGGTAACGGTATTTCCTGAGGTTTGATTCATGAGTGCCTCGAATGCCTCATTTCAATATTCAATGCGCGCCGATCATCGCCAGATGTTCGGCGACGGGACCGAGTGCAAGCGCCGGTACGTAGGTGAGCGCGCCCACCAGCAATACCGTGCCGAGCAACAGCACTACGAACAGCGGACCGTGCGTGGGCAACGTGCCTGACGTTGCGGCAATCCGTTTCTTGCGGGCGAGTGCGCCGGCAATGGCCAGCACCGGCACGATCACCCAGAACCGGCCGAACCACATCGCGACCGCCAGCGTGTTGTTGTAGAACGGCGTGTTGGCCGACAAACCGGCAAACGCGCTGCCGTTGTTGTTCGCCGCCGAGCTATAGGCGTAGAGAATTTCCGAGAAGCCGTGAGTGCCGGGATTTGCAACGCCCGCCTGACCTGCCGCGGCAAGCACCGCGACGGCGGTACCGCACAGCACGAGCAGCGGCGTCATGAGAACGGCGACGGCGACCATCTTCATCTCGAACGCTTCGATCTTCTTGCCGAGGTATTCTGGTGTGCGCCCGATCATCAGTCCGGCCACGAACACCGCGAGCATTGCAAAGACCAGCATGCCGTACAGGCCCGAGCCGACCCCGCCGAAGACCACTTCACCCAACTGCATCAGCAACATCGGCACCATGCCGCCCAGCGGCGTGAGCGAGTCGTGCATGGCGTTGACCGCACCGCACGACGCAGCCGTCGTCACCGTTGCAAAAATGCCCGACGCAGCGATACCGAAGCGCGTCTCCTTGCCTTCCATGTTGCCGCCGGCCTGCGTGGCGCTTGCTTGCTGGTCTGCACCAAGCGTCGTCAGCACAGGGTTACCGGCTTGCTCGGCTGACACCGTGGCGACCGCGGCAATTGAGAATGCGATCGTCATGGCGGCGAGAATCGCCACTCCCTGACGACGATCGCCCACCATGCGGCCAAATGCGGAGCAAAGCGCCGCCGGGATCAGGAAGATCGCGAGGATCTGCAGGAAATTCGACAGCGGCGTCGGGTTTTCGTACGGGTGAGCCGAGTTCGCGTTGAAGAAACCGCCACCGTTCGTGCCGAGCATCTTGATCGCTTCCTGCGAGGCGACCGGGCCCATCGGCAGTGTTTGCGTCTGTGTCACGGCAGGCGTCGTCACCGGCTTACCGGCGGCATCGACCTTCGGCTGACCGTCCGGGCCAAGCACCGGATTGTCGTAGTGCGTAGCTTGCAGCGTGCTCACGTCCTTATAGGCGTCGAAATTCTGAATCACGCCCTGACTCATGAACACGGCGGCGATAACGATCGACAGCGGTACCAGAATGTAGAGCGTAATGCGGGTCATATCGACCCAGAAATTGCCGATCGTCTGCGCCGTGTGGCGCGCGAAGCCGCGAATGAGCGCAATGACCACCGCGATACCCGTAGCGGCCGACATGAAATTCTGAACGGCCAGACCGAGCATCTGCGTCAGATAGCTCATGGTCGATTCGCCCGAGTAGCCCTGCCAGTTCGTGTTCGAGATGAAACTCACGGCCGTGTTCATCGACGAGTCGGGCGTCACGGCGCCAAACCCTTGCGGGTTGAGCGGCAGCCAGACTTGCCAGCGTTGCAGCGCGTAGACCGCGAAAGCACCGAGGGCGTTGAAGCCGATCAAAGCCAACGCGTAGGCGCGCCAGTGCATTTCCTTTTCGGGATCGATACCGCACAGGCGATAGAGCCCGCGCTCCAGAGGCGCGAACCAGCGGTTCACACGAGATTCGCCGGCGAGAACGTCGGCCATGAAATGGCCGAGCGGGCGAGCCAGCACCAGCAGCACGACGAGGAATACGCCGAGCTGAATCCAGGCATTGACTGTCATGCTAGGTCCTCCGGCTTGAACAGCGCGTAGACGAGATAAACGAGCAGCGCGAGCGTGAGTCCGCCGCTCAGCCAGTACATGGCTGTCATTGCTGCCCCCCTACCGACGCGCAGAACGCGACAAAGCCGACGGTCGTGGCAGCGAACACCGCGATAACGCCGAGATATAACCAGTCCATGACAACTCCCTATCGTGTGGCGGCCGGCACGCCACGGGCGCGACGCGCCTTCGCATGCACATGCCAGCCGTGAACTGAACGATACGGATCGGCGCGTAAAGACGGGGACAAAAGGGATAAAGGGGGTGTAAACAACGCGTAAACAAAAAGCCCGCCGATATCGCTATCGGCGGGCTTCAGACCTGGTTGTAGACGCGAGCGTAGCGGGCTCTCTGCCCGCCGGCGCCTCAGCCGCGTGTCATTCGGTCACTTGCGACCCTTTGTGCCAAACCTCGATCACCTCCTTGCTCGGCTCGAGGTTCAGGTTCACGTTACGCGGAGGAATCGGTTGCTGGAACCACTTGCGCTGGAGGCGACGGATCTCGCCCGAGCTGAAGACGTGGGCGAGCGTCGTATCGACAAAGCGTTTGAATTGCGGATCGTCGCGGCGCAGCATCAGCGCGTTGAGCTCTGTCTCCAGCGGCGCACCGACGATGACAAAGTCCCCCGGCTCACGTGCCGTTGCGCGCAGACCGGCGAGCAGCACGTCGTCCAGTGCGAACGCTTTGGCGCGTCCGGTTTCTAGCGTCATCATCGATTCGCCATGATCGCGAGCAGGAATCACACGGAACCCGCCCTTGTCGGCCTGAAGGCGTGCCAGGCGCTCACCGGTGGAGCCGGCCGATGCCACGAGATTCTGCCCCTTCAGGTCTTCGAGACCGCGAATATTGTCCTTCTTGTTCACCAGCAGGCGAACCTCCGAGACATAGTACGGATGACTGAAGCCGACCTGTTCGGCACGTTCCGGCGTAATCGTATTCGGGGCGCAATCGAGGTCAACCGTACCGTTCTTCACCAGCGGAATGCGGTTCTGCGGGGTAATCGACATTTCGCGCACGCGCAGATTCGGCATATTGAGGGCCGACTTCACGGCGTCGACGACCGCGTAGCAGAGATCCATCGTGTAGCCGACGGGCTTGCCCTTGTCGTTCACGTAGGCGAATGGAATGGCGGCTTCGCGGTAACCAAGCGTGATAAGGCCTGTGTCGTGAATTTTCTTGAGGGTGCCGGTCAGATCGCCGTTCAGCGTGGGCAGCGCGACGACGGCGTCTGCCTTGGCGGGGGCGGCCATGGCCGTCGATACCGCACCGGCGGCGGCAAACCAGACGGAGAGACCTAATGCGACGCGTTTGGCGGCGACTTTCCAGTTGACTTCAGCGAAACCGTTCACAGCAAATTCCTATCGGATTAACAGCACGATAGGAATTTACAGACATAGGGCCCGGAGGGCAAAGAAACCTTAGTCATTAGCTTATGCAGGCGGCGACGGGAAGCCATTACCGGCGACTACGCTTCCAGATGCTCTCGCATCAGTTCGTCAAACCACTCCATAAAAACGGTCAACCGTCGCGAGCGCTGACGACGGTGAGGGTACAGCAGCGAGACTGGCATCGACGCCGGCCGGTGCGCTGGCATCACCTCCACCAACTCCCCCGAGTCCAACAGGTATTGCACATCGAACCGCGGAATCTGAATCAGTCCCAAGCCAGCCCGACAACAGGCAATGTAGTCCTCGGCGTTGTTCGTCACCACACGGCTGGGAACGTCCACAGTGCATTCGACGCCCTCTTCACTCAGGTACTCCCATGGCAACTCCCGGCCCGTTGTGGGCGAGGCGTACCCCACCATCGCATGCCCGGCGCTCAGTCCATCCGGGTGCTCGGGAACGCCGTTTTCCTTCAAGTAAGCGGCACTAGCACAATTGATCAATGCAATCGTACCTAACAATCGCACCACAAGACTGCTGTTATGCAAGCTCCCCACGCGCACCACGCAATCCACGCCGTCTTGCACAAGATCGACAGCACGATCGCTCGATCGCAACATCAGTCGCAAATGTGGGTGCCTCTGCAATAGCGTCGGCAATGCCGGCGCTATCAGTCGACGCGCGATTCGACTGGGCACGTCGATCTGAAGCAGACCCGATACCTGACGCTGACTGGCATGGAACAGCGAATCGATTTCCTCCACGTTTGCCAGTACCGCGCGCACACGTTCGAGCAGCAGCGCACCGTCAGCCGTTAGTCGCACCTGACGAGTGGTCCGGTGCAGCAACCGAGCGCCTACCTCGCTCTCCAATTGCTGTATGGCGGCAGACGCCGAGGCACGCGGCACATCCAACGCATGCGCCGCTTTGATGAAACTGCCCATCTCGGCAACCTTCAAGAAGACTCGGTACCGGTCAAATCTATCCATGTTCGCCTTTGCCGCTGCGCCTTATTCGGCGCAGAACGAATTGTCTCTGGATGTTGATTCCCTACGGAAGATCGTTATCCCTCATGGACGAGTGTCGCACACCGCTCACTTCGTGGTGTAGCCGCCGTTGATGAGAATTGTCTGCCCGGTAATCCACCAGCCATCGCTGACAAGGTGACGAATAAACGGCACAACGTCTTCGATGTCGGTGAGTCCGGTCTTGCTAAACGGGGACAGCGCCGCAGCGGTTTTGTGGTAAGCCACGGCATCCTCCCCTTCGGCGGGATAGAAGAACGGCGTGTCCATCGGGCCCGGCCCGACTGCCGTCACCGAAATGCCGCGCGCGCCCAACTCCTTGGCCGCCGCACGAGTGAAATGCTCCACCGGTGCTTTCGTGCCAGCGTAGGACGCGTAGAACGGCGTGAAAGCCCCTAGCAGCGAAGTCACCAAGGTCAGGACTTTTCCATGGTCGTTGACGTGCTTTCCCGCCTCTTTGAGGAAGAAGAACGCCGTCTTCGAATTGACTGCACTCATCTCGTCGTATTCGGCTTCGCTAATCTCGACCAGCGGCTTCTTTAGCACCTTGCCTACCGTATTGATCGCAATGTCCGGGCGGCCAAATGTCCTGACGGTGTCGGCAAACAGTTTCTCGACGGCGGCAGCAGTGCTGAGGTCTGCTTGAAAAGCGACTGCCTTGGCGCCCAAAGCCTCGATTGCAGCCACGGTCTCGTCCGCATGGGCTTTGCTGGCCTGGCTGTTGTAGTGGACTGCGATGGCTTTGGCGCCATGCTGTGCCAAGTCGCGAGCAATCAATCCGCCCAGGTTCTTCGCACCCCCTGCGATCAGAACCACTTTGCCCTTTATCGAGTGATCGGCCATCGGAATCTCCTTCACGAATAGGTCGCGTGTTAAACAATGAGGATCCCAATCTACCCCCTATCCGCCGGCCTACCAATTCCCAAATTCAGGATAGACAATCCAGAAAATCGTTCTAATGCGACGCGCGCTTCGCGGGCCAGCGAACTGGTGCTGGTCGAAATGAGGCGAGGCGTTAGCTCCCGGGAGGTTGAGGGGAGGCCGAGGCATCGTGTTCCGTGGGTTTAGGAAGCGGGTCAGGTTTAGCATCCCGACCTGAAGCGGCACCGTAGCGGGCACCGGCGGCCCAGACAGCGAGCACATCGGCGGACAGGCCGAGATTCAGGTTGTGCCCGAAGGGCGGCACGGCGGTTTGAAACGATTCGCGTTGAAGTCTGGCGACTTCGCCGTTGCGGAACATCTCGGCGAGTGCGGCGTCTACGCTGGCCTTGAAGGCGGGATCGTCCTTCGGCAGCACCAGAGCGTAGTACTCAGGGCGATCCGACAGCGGTGGCCCGACGATTTCGAAGCGATCGGGCGACTTGCTCGTGGCGCGCAGCCCTTCGAGAAGCACGTCATCGAGTGCGAGCGCTTGAGCCCGATGTTCGCGCAGCATGCGAAACGCGTCAGCGTAGTCGCGTGCCATGAGCAGTTGGAAGCCCGCACGGAGGTGGTGGGCTCGCACGAGCCGCTCAGCGGTGGTGCCTTGCACAACAGCGAGGCGGAGCCCCCGCATGTCGTCGACGGACGCGATACCTGCGCCTTTCCTCACCAGCAGGCGAATGTTCGCCGCATAGTATGGAAGGCTAAAAGCCACCTGCTTTCCCCGCGTTGCCGTGACGGTCGACGGTGCGCAATCAATGTCAATGGCGTCGCCCTTGATTAACGGGCCGCGCATCTGCTCGATCACGCGAACAGGTGTCACGCGCAGGTCTCGCATCGCCAGCTCGCGTTGCAACGCGGGCACGATACGTTGGCAGAGTGCCCATGCCAGCCCCGTGGGTCGATCATTCGCGTCGACGTACGAAAACGGTACAGCCGTCTGCCGATAGCCGAGCACGATGCGACCTCGCTCGCGAATACGTGCCATCGTGGGCGCCACGTCAGACGTCGCAGATAACGTAGCAACCCTATCGCCCAATGCCGGCGAATCCTCCGCATACTGCGGCAACGGCAGCCCCACCGTATTCACGCGTGGCAACCCTGGCATCGGCGGCTCTCCGGCGCGCGCCATGACGGGGGCCACAATCGCCAGCCCGGCGATCGACGTCAGCAGAAAACGAAGGGATTTACGTAGAAGGCCCGCGACACCAGCCGCAGACGAGGACGAAAACAACGGGCAAAGAGGCAGGGACATAGTCGGCATGGGGCCTGGGGCCAGGGAGGAAAGTGCCCATACCTTAGAACGCTCCCTCTCCCGCTTTCCCCCGTCACACGCCTTTTAAGACTTTTCCCTTGGAACGAATTTCGATAATCAGCGCGTCTGTGCCAACAGCGTTTGCAGCAGCCGCTCGTCGTCATCCAGCGTCGGTGCGGTGTTGTCGAAACGAATGAGTCCGGGGAACGCCGCGGCGGGCGGCAGGAAACGGCGTACACGGTACTCGTCCCAATGCGCGAGCTTGTAAGCGTCGTTCGGATTGCCGCGATGCTCGATGCGCGCCTTCGCTTGCGCCTCGTCCAGATCGACCCAGACCACATGAACGCCCACGTCGTCATCGATACCGAGCCATGCACGGTCGAACAACAACCCTTCGCGCAACTCGCGAGACAGCGGCCCGACCACCAGAACATTCACACCGAGGCGCAGATTCTCCCGCGCCGTCTCCAGCAGTCCGGCATACTCCGGCTCGCGCAGCGTCTGCAAATACAGCGGACTGTCCCGGTCATTCGGATTACCGGTCAGCGCGCCCATTACCGACGCGCTGTAATCGCCGTAAAGCGTATCCTTGTCCAGCAGGCAAAACGCCTCGCCGCTACGCGCGATCAACGGTCGGATCAACCGCTTTGCGAGCGTTGTCTTGCCTGCACCCGAGTGACCGCAAAAGAAAATGAGGCGGGTCATGATTGCGCCTTGCGCTCGAACATCACGAAATGCTTACGGACCGGCTCCACCACTTCGAACACCCCTTCGAAGCCCGCCGGGATCACACAGGCGTCGCCCGGCCCGAACTCCGACACGTTACCGTCGAGATCGCTGATACGAATACGGCCCTCGATCACCGAGAAATACTCCTGACGATGCGCACCGAAAGCGATGCGCCACGCGCCGACCTCACACGTCCATTCCCCGCAATCGAACTCGCCCAGCGCATCGGTGTAGAACGGACGCGTTACCCGTTGCGGATTGCCGCTCACGCGGCGGGCCTCAGCGGGATGATCGAAGATGGCTTCGCCCGCCTGATCGGGCGCAAAGGTAATCAGAGAAGGAGCAGTCATCGGCGTGCCGTCGGTGAAGAAAAGAAAAGGAAGTGGGCTTAGTTGAGCGCCGCGCTCAGCTTGCGTCGCCATACGGCGACCGTGGCCGGATCGGTTTCGGACAGCGCATCGAAAATGGCCAGCATCGACTTGCGGCCGGCGTCGTCGCCAAACGAACGGTCGCGCTGCACGATATCCAGCAACGTCTGCAAGGCCGGCTCGTATGCGCGGTCGGCCAGATAACGATTCGCCAGATCGAGCCGCGCCTGCAAGTTATCCGGCTCAGCCGCCACGCGCGCGAGTAATGTCTGCGCGGGCGGCAAATGGCTCGCCTGCTCCGCCGCAGCGATGCGCGTGGTCAGCGCGGCGATGCGGGCGTCACCGCTCGCGGCCGTACGCGGCGAAAGCAACGTCAGCTCCGTGCGCGCACTCCCGACGTCGCCCATCCCCAGCAAAACGTCGACGAGATCGAGGCGCACGTCGTCATGCGCAGGGTCCAGCGCAAGCGCGGCCTGCAACGCATCGCGCGCGACCTCCGGCTTGCCCTCTTGCAAAGCCCCACGCGCCACGCGACGCGCCATCTCCGCCGGATTCGGCACCACGCGGTCGATGAACGCGCGCAGTTGCCCCTCGGGCAGCGCCCCCACAAACTGGTCCACGGGCTCGCCGTCCACGAACGCCACCACCGTGGGCAGACTGCGCACGCCGTACTCCGCGCAAAGCTGTGCGTTCTCGTCAGCGTTGATTTTCACAAGACGAATGCGTCCCTGGGCTTCCGCCTCCAGCTTTTCCAGCAGCGGGCCAAGCACGTTGCATGGGCCGCACCACGGCGCCCAGAAGTCGACCAGCACAGGCACCTGATGCGAGACGGACAGCACGTCGGTGTCGAAACTGGCGAGGTTGGTATCGATCATAGATTCGTATTGAGCATGGTAAATTGCGTTTACAGCGGCCGTTACTTATCGAATACGGCCGCCAGCTACAAGCATGGTAATCGCAAAACTGGGCAAATCGGTACGGACGCGCTTTAGCGCGCCGGGTTCCCTTCCCCGGCGCGCGCCGTCCCACGACAGGCAGGGAGGCACATGCACGCAGGCCACGGCACCGCAATCTTCTTCACGCAGCTCCTTTTACTGGTCCTCGTCGGCCGTCTGCTCGGCGAGGTAATGCAACGCCTGCGGCAGCCCGCAGTCATGGGCCAGTTGCTGGCGGGCGTGGTACTCGGCCCGTCGGTCTTCGGTGCGCTCATGCCTGCCTGGCAACATGCCGTATTCCCCGACTCGGAAGCCCAGAAAAAGATGCTCGACGCGGTCTCCGAGCTGGGGGTGCTGCTGCTTCTGCTCTCCACCGGACTGGAAACCGACCTCGGCCTCGTTCGCCGCATGAAGCGAATGGCGATCTTCGCCTCCGCAGGCGGCATGCTGATTCCGTTCGCCTGCGGGTTCGCACTCGGCTGGCATCTGCCCGATAATCTGCTGCCACACCCCGAAGCGCGACTCGTCACCTCCCTCTTCCTCGGCACGGCACTCTCCATCTCGTCGGTCAAAGTCGTGGCCATGGTCATTCGCGAGGTGGACTACCTGCGCCGCAACATTGGCCAGATCATTCTCGCGGCCGCCATTCTCGACGACACCACTGGCTGGATCATCATTGCGGCCATTGCCGGCTTGGGCGCGAGCGGTTCGATCGATCTCGGGCACCTGTCGTTCAGCCTCGGCGGCACGTTGCTGTTCATCGTGCTGTGCTTCACCGTCGGCAAACGGGCCGTCGCCGTGGCGGTGCGCTGGACGAACGACCGCTTCACCAGTGAAATGCCCGTGCTGAGCGCGATTCTCGTCATCACCTTCGTGCTGGCGCTCGCGACCGACAAACTTGGCGTGCACACTGCGCTGGGCGCCTTCATGGCAGGTGTCATGATCGGACAGTCGCCCATTCTCATCGAACAGATCGAAGCGCAGCTACGCGGGCTCATCGTCGCCCTCTTCGCCCCTGTGTTCTTCGGCGTGGCGGGGCTGTCGGTCGATCTGACGATCCTGTTCGACTGGCGAATGCTCGGGCTCGTCGCCGGCCTGATCCTGATTGCCAGCATCGGCAAATTCTCTGGATGTTTCATCGGCGGACGCCTCGGCGGCATGTCCTCGGCCGAAGCCCTGGCCCTTGCGACCGGTATGAACGCGCGCGGCTCCACCGAGATTATCGTGGCGAGCATCGGGCTGTCGCTCGGTGTCCTCAGCAAAGACCTGTTCACGATGATCGTAATCATGGCACTCATGACTACGCTCATCATGCCACCCGTGTTGCGGCGAGCGCTCGTTCGCATTCCGCTCTCTGAACAGGAGAAAGCGCGACTTGAGAAGGAGGCCGCCGAAGAGAAGGACTTCCTGCCGAACGTCGAACGCATTCTGGCCGCCGTCGACGGTAGCGCCAACGGACGCTTTGCCGCCTGGATCGCCGGCCTGACGGCCGGGGTGCGCGGCACGCTCACGACGGTGCTGGCGCCGGCACCTGCCGCCACCGACGGCGGAAAGACCGCACGCACGGCGAGCAGGTCTGCACAGGAGGCACTGGAGCCTGAAGGTGCCGGACAACGCAAACCTGCCGGGCATCACGAGAACGACGACGACCGGAACCAGGCGAACGGCAAGGGGGCCGACGACGAAGGCACCGGGCGCGACGCCTACGACATTGCCCTCGCAGCGGCCACGCTGGCGGTGGCGCGGGCGCCTGGCACGCCGGGCGTGGAAGACGATGCGAGCCAGAATCACGCACGCGAGGCGTCGCGGCTGGTGCTGCGCGAGCGTACGGGCAAGCCGCCCCAGAAGACCCCCGAGCTGCCGCATGGGCCGGTCAAGGAAAGCAAAACCCGGGGTGACGACGACACGCCAGCACCATCGGACGGTAGTGACACCCATGCCCCGCGACACGAGCCGGTGGGCGAAGCGCACGACGACAAGCGCGTGAGCGAGGCAACCGAGGAAGGTGATTTCGGCGCGCGTGATCCGTCTGACACTGCACATGAGCAAGAGGTATCGCACCCCGACAGCAGTCACGAAGCCACTCGAATTTCCGACGAAATCGCCAAGGGCTACGGCTTCGTGATCGCCGGATTCGACGCGCCCGGCGAGGAATCCGATTCGGATGTCCCACCGCTCCCCCTGCCCACGGGCGTCCTCCCGCTGACCAAGGCGTTCGATGGCGCAATCGGCATCGTACTCGCGCATGGCGACCATATCCGCCAACCCGATGCGTCGCTGAATATCCTCGTCCCGGTCTCAGGCACCGACTATTCGAGGCACGCAGCCGAACTCGCCATCACGCTGGCACGGGCGGCCAACGCGCCCGTCACCGCTCTGCACGTCTCTGCACGCGTCGCGCCGGGCATGCTGCATCGGCGCTGGCGTCCGAGGGTGCTGCGCCCAGACGCCGCCGAAGCCGCGATGATGGAAAATCTCCACGCGCTGGCAGAACGAAACGGCGTAAAGCTGCGCACGCGCCTGCTCGCTGGCGGCAAGGTCGACGAAGCTGTGCTGCATCAGATCCATCACGGCAAGCACAATCTGCTCGTACTCGGCGTGCAACCGCGTTTCGGCGACCGCCTCAACTTCGGCGCGATCTCGCACCGCCTGCTTGAAGAGCGCCGCTGTTCGGTCATTGTGCTGAGTGCGTGACACGTCCCGCACGACTATCCGCGCTGCCGAATGCCGAGGCAAAACGCCTGCGACCGATCACCTCGATAGCAGGCGCTGGAATGCCGGGTTGCCGGATTGCCCGGCGGCGGCAACGCGGAAAACGGCTTATTTCGCGGTCGGCTTGCGCTCGGGCAGCGCAATCCACTCAGTCTCGCCGGGCACGGTGCCCATCTGCTGGGCCGTCCAGGCCGCCTTGGCCTGCTCGATACGTTCACGGCTCGACGACACGAAGTTCCAGAAGATAAAGCGCTCACCGTCAAGCGGCGCGCCGCCCAACAGCATCAGCCGTGCGGGTTGGTCGCCTGCAACGATGCGCACGTCGGTGTGCGGCGCGAGCACGCCCATGCGCTGCGCCGGCAGGACTTCGTCGTTCACCGTTACCTCGCCCTGCACGGTGTAGACGGCGCGCTCGGCGTACTCGGGCGGCAGCACGAACGCGGCGCAAGGCGCCATATCGACGGCCAGATAGAAGATGGGCGAGAACACCTTCACCGGCGCCTTTTCACCGAACGCTTCCCCGAGAATCAGGCGCATATGCACGCCCGGCAGAAAGATATCGGGCAGCGACGACGCCTCATGATGCGCGAACGTCGGCTCGGTCTCTTCATCGGCCTGCGGCAGCGCGACCCACGTTTGAATGCCGTGAACGTCACCGCCGCGCTCACGTACCTCCGGCGGCGTGCGCTCAGAATGCACGATGCCGCGTCCGGCCGTCATCCAGTTCACCGCCCCCGGCGTAATGCGCTGGTCGCTACCGAGGCTGTCGCGATGCCAGATCTCGCCGTCGAACAGATAAGTGACCGTTGCCAGCCCAATGTGCGGATGCGGGCGAACGTCCATGCCCTGCCCCGGCGCCAGCGTGGCCGGGCCCATATGGTCGAAGAAGATAAACGGGCCGACCGTCTTGAATGGCAGGCTGGGCAGACTGCGTTGCACGGTAAAGGCACCAATGTCGCTCAAATGCGGCTTGAGTACGGCAAGAAAGGGGCTCGTGGAATCAGTCATTGCGCGATTCTCCTGCGGTCATGGGGGCGGGCTGCATCGATTGTAGAGGACATTGGCGAGGCACTCCATGACACCTGAGCATGATTGCCGGATGGCCAATTCGGGCAAATCGGGCTCGCGCACATGGCTGAGGCACATCGAACCTATAATGCAGGCATCCCGAAACGCATTTCTGCACGCGCTCGTTGCGTGCCTGGACTTATGAACAAAGCCTTCGTCAAGGAAGACAGCGGCGACGACGATGACGATCTCGACGCCGGTGCCCCGGAAATTCCGGCGGGCACCAAGAACTACATCACACCGGCCGGCTACCGTCGCCTGAAGGACGAATTGCTCGACCTGATCGACAATCAGCGCCCCGAAGTCGTGAAAATCGTATCGTGGGCGGCATCCAATGGCGATCGCTCGGAGAACGGCGACTACATTTACGGCAAGCGGCGTTTGCGCGAAATCGACCGGCGTATCCGCTTTCTCACGCGACGCCTCGACAATGCGGAAGTCGTCGACACGCGCCGTCAGGAGAACGTCGATCAGGTGTTTTTCGGTGCAGAGGTGACCTATGCCGATAGCAAGGGCGACGAACACAAGATCATGATCGTCGGCATCGACGAAGTCGATCTCGACCGGGGACATGTCAGTTGGATTTCGCCCATCGCCCGCGCGATCACCAAGGCGAAGATCGGCGACACGGTGCCGCTGCGCACCCCGGCCGGACTCGAACAGATCGAGATCCTGGACGTGCACTATCCGCCGTCGGAATGACAACGACGCTCACGAGAACTTTCAGCGTCTGAAAAATCGCGGCAGAGACGGTGCCGGCGCGCCACGATCGACGGGGCGCCGGCCGTCTCGTCAGAAGTTACCGCGTTCGCGCGCCACGCGCATGGCGTGCAGTTCTTCCTGATGGCGCTCGCTCGGACGCTCGCGCGCCACACGCATCACATCGGGATTCACACGGATACGGCGCATCACGTTGGCCAGATGCACGCGGTCGCTCACCTGAATGAGGAAGCGCAGCGTGGCCGATTCGTCCGGCACCACTTCATCCATGCCAATGTGCACAATGTTGGCGTCAGACGCGGTAATGTCGGCTGCCACCCGCGAAAACACGCCGCGGTTGTGATGCACGAGCACCTTGATCCCAACGTCGAACAAACGTCCCGGCTGCGGCGCCCACGCAACGTCGATCCAGCGGGTCGGATCCTTGCGATGAATGCGGCGGGCGACCGGGCAGTCGGTCGTGTGGATCGCCATGCCCAGACCGATACCGATATACCCCATGATGGCGTCGCCCGGAATCGGACGGCAGCACGACGAGAACTGCACCGACATGCCTTCCGTCCCCGTGATGAGCACCGGCGGGCCAACGTTCTCGTCGCCTGTGCGCGGCGAATCGGGATCGTCCGGGCTATCGGTGTCATTCTCGCTTTCCTTGCCCGACAAGAGCACGGCCAGACGCTTGGCCATAACAGCCGCCACGCGGCGTCCGAGCCCGATGTCCGCGAAGATGTCCTGCCGGTCCTTGTTACCGGTCCACTGCGCGAGCTTGTCCCAGATCTCCGGCGAAATCTCGCTCATCGTCAGGCCATAGCCCTTGAGCGCCTGTTCGACCAGACGCTCGCCAAGCTGCACCGACTCGGCGAAACGCATCGTCTTGAGGTAATGACGAATGGCCGAGCGCGCCTTGCCCGTGCGCACGAACCCGAGCCAGACAGGGTTCGGCTTGGAATACGGCGCGGTGATGACTTCCACGATATCGCCATTCTTCAACTCGGTGCGAAGCGGCAGCAACTCGTTGTTGATCTTGACGGCAACACACTGATTACCCAGATCGCTGTGCACCGAATAGGCAAAGTCGAGCGCCGTCGCACCGCGCGGCAGCGCCATGATGCGCGCCTTGGGCGTGAAGACGTAAACGGCGTCGGGGAACAGGTCGATCTTGACGTGTTCGAGGAACTCGGTCGAATCGCCGGTCTCGCTTTGAATGTCGAGCAACGACTGCAACCATTGATGCGCATGCTTCTGCACATCGTTCATATCTGCGCCACCGTTCTTGTACAGCCAGTGGGCAGCCACGCCCGCCTCCGCGATCTCGTGCATGCGGCGCGTGCGAATCTGAAATTCGATGGGGGTACCGAAGGGGCCCACCAGGGTCGTGTGCAACGACTGGTAGCCATTAACCTTCGGGATTGCAATGTAGTCCTTGAACTTGCCCGGTACCGGCTTGTAGAGCGCGTGCAGAACACCGAGCGACAGATAACACTGCGCATTCGACTCGACCACAACGCGGAAGCCATACACGTCGAGCACCTGCGAGAACGACAGTTGCTTTTCCTGCATCTTGTTATAGATGCTGAAGAGCGTTTTCTCGCGGCCAAAGACGTCGGCACTCACACCGCCATCGGTGAGCGCCTTCTCGACGGCGTCGAGGATCTTGCCGACCACTTCGCGCCGGTTGCCGCGCGCGGCCTTCACGGCCTTGTCGAGCACGGCGTAGCGACGCGGATGATAATTCGCGAAGCTCAGGTCCTGAAGCTCGCGGTAGGTATTGTTCAGACCGAGACGGTGCGCAATGGGCGCATAGATGTCGAGCGTCTCGCGCGCCACGCGGCGCCGCTTTTCCGTCGACGTGACGCCCAGCGTGCGCATGTTGTGCAGGCGGTCCGCGAGCTTAACGAGGATGACGCGAACATCGCGCGCCATCGCCAGCAGCATCTTGCGGAAACTCTCGGCCTGCGCTTCCTCCCGGCTGCGAAACTCCATCTTGTCGAGTTTCGACAGACCGTCGACCAGTTCTGCGACCTTCGGGCCGAATCGCTCGGCGAGCTCGGCCTTGGTCACCCCCTGGTCTTCCATCACGTCGTGCAACAGGGCGGCCATGATCGACTGCGCATCGAGTTTCCACTCGGCACAGATCTCGGCAACGGCAACGGGATGGGTGATGTAGGGTTGTCCGCTCTGGCGATATTGGCCCAGGTGGGCCTCGTCGCTGAACTGGAATGCCTCTTTGATTTGCGCGAGATCGCTTTCCTTGAGGTATTCCCCAAGCATGCCCTTCAGACGGGCAATCGAAACGACCTCATGCTTACGCGGCTGCTCAGGCGTTGCGGTCGGACCGAACAAATGCCGGTACGACTGCTCTAGCAGCGCATCGATGTATTGCCGCGTGGCGCTTTCGCCCTTCTTTTTCTTGCGCTCGGGCTTCGGCTCCCCCGCTTTGGGTTCATCCGCAGCGATGGACGCGGCCGGTGATTTCGCATGACTCATACGTGTACCTGCATCGTCGAGCGGCCCGGAACGTCACATCGCATCAGTGCAGTCTCCTGATCAGAGCGGCACTTTCTTGAGCATCTCGATGCCCACCTGACCCGCAGCGATTTCGCGCAGCGCGACAACGGTAGGCTTGTCCTTGTTGTTCTCGAGCTTCGGCGTGTGACCTTGCGCCAGTTGGCGGGCGCGGTAGGTCGCGGCGAGTGCCAACTCGAAGCGATTCGGGATTCTTTTCAGGCAGTCTTCAACGGTAATACGGGCCATAAGGAGGTTCCTTCTTGATATAAGGCGTATTCTATCGCAGCCGGCGCAGGCTCGCGCAAAACGCGAGCGCCACCGGCCAAGCGCAGGGGGTTACGGGTGCTCGTTCGGCGCGTGGATGTCCAGATCCGTGAACAATGTCTTGTGCCGGGCGTACTGGGAAGCGAAGCGCAAACGCACCGCAGTGAAGACCGATTGCAGTTGGTCGAGGGCACGCTGGAATTCGTCGTTGATGATGATGAAATCCGCTTCGGGCGCGTGGGCGATTTCGCCGCCGGCCGCCAGAAGACGACGTGCGATCACCTTCGGCTCGTCTGTGCCGCGCTTCTTCAGCCGCGCTTCGAGCGCCTCGATGGACGGCGGCAGAATGAAAATGCCGACCGCATTCGAAAAGCGCTTGCGCACCTGTTGCGCACCCTGCCAATCGATCTCCAGCAGCACGTCCCGGCCTTCGCGCATCTGCTCTTCGATCCACACGCGCGACGTGCCGTAGTAGTTGCCATGCACTTCGGCACTTTCCAGAAACTCGCCGCGCTTGCGGCGCTCCAGAAACTGCTCGACGGAGATGAAGTTGTAATGCACGCCCTCTTCCTCGTTCGGACGCGGTGCGCGCGTGGTGCACGAGATCGACAGGCGAACCTCGCTGTCCTGCGCGAGCAACGCGTTGACGAGCGTGGACTTGCCCGCGCCCGACGGGGCGACCACCATGAACAGATTGCCGGGATACTCGGCATGCAGCGCGGGGGGCGTGACTTGCGATTGCGGGGTCATGCGACTTACTCCAGATTCTGCACTTGCTCTCGCATCTGCTCGATGTAGAGCTTGAGCTCCATCGAGGCATCGGCGAGTTCCTTCGAGGCGGCCTTCGAGCCGAGCGTATTCGCTTCGCGATTGAGCTCCTGCATCATGAAGTCCAGCCGTTTGCCGACCAACCCTCCCTTGTCGAGGATGTGGCGGGTTTCCTTCAGGTGAGCGTCCAGGCGCGTGAGTTCTTCCGCCACGTCGATACGCACGCCATACATCGTCACTTCCTGACGAATGCGTTCGGCGATTTCCTCCTTGCCGGGCGCGGCCGAGCCTTCCGGCACGACGACACCCAGCGCCTCCTGCAGCCGATCGATGATCTTCTGCTGATGGCGCGAGATCAGCTCCGGCACCAGCGGCTGCAAGCCGGTGAGGATCTTCTCCATGTTCTCGATACGCTCGATGAGGCTGGCCTTGAGCTGCGCACCTTCACGTTTGCGTACGTCGACGAGATCGCCGATGGCGGCGCGTCCGGCATCGATCACCGCGTCGCGCAGCGCTTCGGCAGTCACCGACTCTTCGCCGAGCACGCCCGGCCAGCGCAGAATTTCGCCAGTGCGCATACGTTCCGCGTCCGGGAAAATCGCGAGAACCTGCTGTTCGAGTTCGGAGAGTTGTTTGACGGCGTCGAGATTGAGCGCACCGTTCGTGCCACTCTCGGGACGCTGCACATTGATACGAATATCGACCTTACCGCGCGAGAGCTTCGCAGTGAGCGCTTCGCGCAGCACTGGCTCGCAGGCACGCGCTTCTTCCGGCATACGGAATGCCAGATCGAGGAAGCGCGAATTAACCGTGCGCAATTCGACCGACACGCTCGCGCCTGCGGCTCCATCGGCATGCGCAATGTCGCGCGTGACGCTGGCGTAGCCGGTCATACTGTAGATGTTGTTGTCTTTCATCGGGGTGTCCGGTACCACAGCCTCGTGACAGTTTTTCAGCGAGGGGGTGCAGCAATCGGATTCGCATGCATGGATGAAACGCGATTATCGCATTTTCCTGCCTTGTCCTCAGGAATCGGCACGCGGCGCCGGGCGGCGATGCCAGGCTCGACGCATTTAGCGATACCATTCGGGTATTGCCGCATAAATTCACCTCGCAGGACATTCACTCATGACGCTAATCACCCGCCCGGACGGCCGTGCGCAAGACGCACTGCGCCCCGTGCGCATTACCCGCCAATACACCCGTTATGCCGAAGGTTCGGTACTGATCGAATGCGGCGAAACCAAGGTCATCTGCACCGCCAGCGTTGAAGAGAAAGTGCCGGGCTTTCTGCGCGATTCCGGTCAGGGCTGGCTCACCGCCGAATACGGCATGCTGCCTCGCGCCACGCACACTCGCAGCGATCGCGAAGCGGCTCGTGGCAAGCAGAGCGGACGCACCCAGGAAATTCAGCGCCTGATCGGCCGTTCGCTGCGCGCCGTGTTCGATCTCGAGAAATTCGGCCCGCGCACGATCCAGATCGACTGCGACGTCATTCAGGCCGACGGCGGCACGCGTTGTGCGTCGATCACCGGCGCTTTCGTCGCAGCGCATGACGCCGTCTCGAAGCTCATCGCCGACGGCAAACTCGACGCGTCGCCCATCCGCGCGCACGTTGCCGCCGTATCGGTCGGGCTGTATCAGGGCCACCCGGTGCTCGATCTGAACTACGCGGAAGACTCCGCGTGCGACACCGACATGAACGTCATCATGACGAGCGAGGGCGGTTTCGTCGAAATTCAGGGAACGGCCGAAGGGGCGCCGTTCACGCGGGCGCAAAGCAACGTGCTGCTCGATCTGGCCGATACCGGCATTCGTCAGTTGATCGACGCGCAGAAGCGCGCATTGGGAGTCTGACGATGGCGATGCACAAGATCGTGCTGGCGTCTAACAACCCGGGCAAGCTGCGCGAGTTCGCCTCGTTGTTCGAGCCGCTCGGCATCGAGTTGGTGCCGCAGGGCATGCTTGGCGTTTCCGAAGCCGAAGAACCCCACGTGACCTTTATCGAGAACGCCTTGGCGAAGGCGCGGCATGCTGCGGCGGCGACCGGACTGCCGGCACTGGCGGACGATTCCGGCCTGTGTGTGCCGATCCTCGGCGGCGCCCCGGGCGTATATTCCGCGCGCTACGCCGCCCGTGCCGGGCGCGAAAAATCGGATGCCGCGAACAACCGTCATCTGATCGAACAACTCGCACCGCACGCCGACACCCCCGGCTATCGCGACGCCTATTACTTCGCAGCGCTCGTACTGGTGCGTCATGCCGAAGATCCGCAGCCAATCATTGCCGAGGGCCGTTGGGATGGCGAGATCGTCGACACGCCACGCGGCGCACACGGTTTCGGCTACGATCCGCATTTCCTCATCCGCTCGTTGAATCAAACGGCTGCGGAACTCGATCCCGCCGTCAAGAACGCCCATAGCCACCGGGCGCGCGCCTTGCGCGTACTGCTGGAAAAAATGGGCCGGGAGGCGTGAGCGGTATGAGCGAGTCCGTGCTGCCCGTGCAGAACTTCCTGCGGTCCGGCAAAATCAGTTTGCCGGCATTGCCGCCGATGTCGCTGTACGTGCACTTTCCGTGGTGTGTGCGCAAGTGTCCGTACTGCGACTTCAATTCGCACGAGTGGCGCGGCGATGGCGGCGCGCAGGCCTTCCCCGAGCAAGCCTATCTTGACGCGCTGCGTCAGGATCTGGAGCAAGCGTTGCCGCTGGTGTGGGGGCGCCCCGTGCACACCGTCTTTATCGGTGGCGGCACGCCAAGCTTGTTGTCGGCGGCGGGGCTGGATCGTCTGCTATCGGATCTGCGCGCACTGCTGCCGCTCGACGCCGACGCCGAAATCACCATGGAAGCGAACCCCGGCACATTTGAAGCCGACAAGTTTCGCAGCTTCCGTGCGAGCGGCATCAACCGGTTATCCATCGGGATTCAGAGCTTCAACAGCGAGCATCTCAAGGCACTCGGACGTATTCACGATGGTGACGAAGCGCGTCACGCGATCGAGATTGCCCAGGCGAACTTCGACAACTTCAACCTCGACCTGATGTTCGCGTTGCCGAACCAGACGCTGGCGCAATGCCAACAGGACGTTGAGACTGCTTTGTCGTTCGCGCCGCCGCATTTATCGCTGTATCACCTCACGCTCGAGCCGAACACCCAATTCCACAAGTATCCGCCTACCGTGCCGGATGACGACACGGCTGCGGACATGCAGGACTGGATCGCAGAGCGCACGGCGTTGGCAGGTTATGGGCATTACGAGGTGTCGGCGTATGCGCAACCGCATCGTCGCGCGAAGCACAACGTGAATTACTGGGAGTTCGGCGACTATCTCGGCATTGGCGCAGGCGCGCACAGCAAGATTTCATTCCCCCACCGGGTGCTGCGTCAAATCCGGCACAAGCATCCGCAACGGTTTATGGAAGCGGCGACGGCTGGCAATGCCGTTCAGGAAGAGCGAGAAGTGGACGTGCGCGATCTGCCGTTCGAGTTCATGCTCAACGCGTTGCGGCTGACGGACGGCGTGAAGAGCGAGCTTTTCGCGGACCGTACCGGCTTGCCGATGGCAAAAATTGCCAGAGCGCTGGCGGCCGGCGTCGACAAAGGATTGCTGGTGGACGATCCGCAGCGCATCGCCCCGACCGAGTTGGGCCAGCGCTTCCTGAACGACCTTCAGGGAATGTTTCTGGAGCGCGACGGGAAGTAATCTTCCGCCGTCGCATGCGCGTGCGTTCGGCGGCTTATTTCAGCGAGACATGCGCCGTTGCCCGGCGCATGTCCGCCCGCCTGCCGTCCCGCCCTCCTCCCTCGTCATGGGCTCCGGCGTCGGGAACACACCGGCATCATCCCAACGACGTGCCCATCTCCCGCAACGCCTTGCGGATGATCTTGCCGGTCACTGTCATCGGCAGTTCCGGCAGAAAGACCACCTTACGCGGATACTCATGCGCCGCGAGGCGATGCTTCACGAAATCCTGAATTTCCTTCGCGAGAGCATCGGACGGCATATGTCCTTCGCGCAGCACCACGAACGCCTTCACGATTTCCGTGCGGAGTTCGTCGGGCTCTCCGATCACGGCGGCGAACTGTACCGACGGATGGCGGATCAGGCAGTCTTCGATGGGGCCGGGGCCGATACGATACCCGGCGCTGGTGATCACGTCGTCCGAGCGGCCCGTGAACGTGATGTAGCCTTGTTCGTCCACAAACCCCGAGTCACCGGTAAGCAGGTAGTCGCCGCGGTATTTTTCCATCGTGGCGTCCGGGTTGTGCCAGTAGCCCAGGAACATGACGGGGTTGGGCCGCGCGATGGCAATGTTGCCAACGGTGCCTTGGGGAAGCGGCTTGCCGTCGTCATCGACGATGGTGACGGCATGACCGCGTACGGCGCGTCCAATGGCGCCGGGCAGCGCTGGAAATTCGGCGGCGCATGACGAGACGACCATGTTGCATTCCGTCTGTCCGTAGAACTCGTTGATATCGACGCCGAGGTGCTCGCGTCCCCAACTCAGCAATTCGGGGCCCAGCGACTCGCCGCCGCTGGCGACCGAGCGCAGTTGCAGCGGCCAGTGCTCGCGCGGCGACGGGACGGTGCGCAGCATCTTGAGCGCCGTGGGCGGCAGAAAGGTATTCCGCACGCCGTGGCGCGCCATCAGATCGAAAGCCGCGACCGGATCGAACTTCTCGAAGCGTCGCGAGAGGACGGGCACGCCGTGATGCAGGGCCGGCAGGAGGACGTCGAGCAGTCCACCGATCCATGCCCAGTCTGCGGGTGTCCAGATCAGATCGCCATCTTGTGGAAAGCCGTTGTGCGACGTCTCCACACCCGGCAGATGACCGAGAAGCACCCGATGCGCGTGCAGTGCGCCCTTGGGCTTGCCGGTGGTGCCGGAGGTATAAATGATGAGCGCGGGGGCGTCGGCGCGGGTCTGGACGGGTTCGAAGTGAGGATCGCGCGAGGCGATGGCGGGCCAGAGGGCGAGCAGACCGTCTTCGGCAACACCCCAATCCTTGTCGTCGGCGACGTGATGATGCGCTTCGGGGAGGTCATCGTGCACGACGTAGACGAGGCGCAGGTCCGG
The DNA here is from genome assembly GCF_001465595.2 of Pandoraea apista. NCBI lineage: Bacteria > Pseudomonadati > Pseudomonadota > Betaproteobacteria > Burkholderiales > Burkholderiaceae > Pandoraea > Pandoraea apista. The sequence goes on from NZ_CP013481.2 coordinate 3,495,691, forward strand.
AATTTCGGCGCGAATGTCGTCGATCTTCCCAATGCTCGCGAGGTCGGTGACGAGCACGGCGGCGCCGGAATTTTGCAGGCGATAGGCAAGCGCTTCCGGGCCGAAGAGTGTGAAGAGAGGAACGGCGATGGCGCCGAGTTTATAGGCGGCAACGTGTGCGACGAGTGTGGCGGGCGATTGCGGCAGGAAGATGCCGATGCGGTCGCCGGCCTTGACACCGTTGGCGCGCCATTCGTTGGCGAGTTGATTCGAGAGTTGTTTGAGGACATCGAACGTGAGTCGCACGTGCGAGCCGTCTGCGCTTTCGTGAATGAGGGCGAGACGGTTGGTACCGTCGGCCCATTTGTCGCAGACATCGACGCCGATGTTGTAAAGGGTTGGAATTTGCCAGGTGAAAGCGTTGGCAGTCGGGGCGTCGGTCACGCGCTCGCCGCTGGCGTCGTTTGACGTCTCTTGGGCGGAATCGCGGGAGGTGTCGGCATCCATGCGGTGTCTCCGGGTCATGTCTGGCCTCGCACGGTAACGCGGGGGGCGTTCACCGCACGTCTTGAAGCATGATGCATGCCGGAGGATGACAAGACAAGGGGTGGATGAGGAAAACACTAGGATTTGAGCGGGTAGCGGGGTAATTTGGGTGTGGGGGAGGCTTCACATGGCGTGCGGAGCGGGTATAATGCCGGCTGCCGTGCGGTACCGGTCTGCGTCGGAGTCCCGACGCCGATTCCCCCGGACCGCACGCATCCCAACGCCGTCTTTTCAGACGGCATCCCATGCCACGACACTCGGTCGTGCGCAACGCCCCGGAGGCGTGCCAGAGTGGTTTAATGGACTGGTCTTGAAAACCAGCGAAGGGGTAACCCTTCCGTGAGTTCGAATCTCACCGCCTCCGCCAGTTTTTCCCTTAATAGCAACGTTTGCGGCCGCTAACTCGCGGGCTAACTGCCCTGCGCTCTTTAGCTCTGCCGGAAATTAGCATTCGGACGAGCAAGCGCGACCATTTTGCAACGATCGGAAAAGGATCTACATCGGTAATATCGCGATGCCGAAGAGCCGATCGGCCCCCTGTTGGCCCTCCAACTTGACGCCGCTCCGCGCCGGACGGGACGATCTGAGCGCACCCATCATTACCCCAATAAGTTTGAGGTACGATACGTTTTCCCAGATCGAAAACATCAAGAAAAATGAAAACAAAACACGACCTCAAGATCTATTTCTCAGATTTCTTTGGCGTCACGCCAACCGCCGTTGAGGATTATGGGGCTTTCAACATCTCTCTCCTTGGCGACCTCCCGCTATTCATTGACCCCTTTCTTCTCTTCAACAGCGAAAACAAAGATTACCAAATACTTCATGACGAAATAATTAAGTACATGCTCTTCCTTAAGAAAAAATCGTCAGGAGAGCTTCCAAAAGAATTGGTTAAGGCATGGTTTTACTTCCCAGAAGTTAAGCAAAACTGGTTCGGCTACAGCAAAACTGGAAACGACGGACGCGGCCTAGGAAAAGAGTTTGCATTTTCACTAAAAAGAAACTTCATTTCAGCGTTTGCGGATTTTGGCAATGAATCGCGAACAGGCACTCACCTCGGAAAACTTACCCTCATAAAAAATGGCGTTGGGAAAGACAACATTAGCGACTTTACATGCAATCTCATAAAAGGTTTTTTAGCAGAGTACACTGAAAATTTCGCAAAAAATCACATAGATCCGAAATACTTATCAAAATTCAACATCGGAAAGACTAGCTTTAACTACAAAACTGAGAGTTGGGCAACGAAAGAATACACACTTCCCAAATTCGGCAACGATTTCGTGCTGCTCACCCCCGTCAACATACTTACTAAAGACGATGCTTGGATATCCCACAACGGTTTTGTTGAGGATTTTTCACGAGTTCTAAGCACAGTAGAAAATGCCGTTCTACGCAAGCAGATGGAGAACTATTTTATCTCGGCACTTCCGACCCAACCGACAAAAACGGAACGGGAGTCGGCAATCGAAAAGGTTGTGCAGCAGTACCCAGAATTGCTTGATTTGTACGTAAAAATTCAGGAAGACTCGTCGTCTGATGCCACATCAACCAGCGCGGACAAGGTGCAAGCCGCGTATACAATTTTCGTTAACCAGATAAAGCATCTCGCGAGCCTTCTTGATAAGACAAAATTCTACGAAACAAACACCAGCAGCTATACAGAGGGAATGAAAAGAATTCAATTCCTCAAAGACGTGATCGAACAACAGGACGGATATAGATTATTTTACATCGATGGAAAACCGATATCCCGAGAAAGCGATATTCAAATTATGTTCAAGCTAACGTGGTTTGCATCGTCATATAGCGCAGACGCCGAAGTGAACAACGGACGAGGTCCAGCAGATTTTCTCGTATCTTATGGAAGTGCAGACAAATCAATAATTGAATTCAAACTTGCGAAAAACACTCAACTTGAAAAAAATCTGAAGAAACAAGCCGAAATATACTCACAGGCATCAAAAGCCACGCACCCACCAATTAAAGTCATATTGTTTTTTACACAACCAGAACTTACAAAAACAACTTCTATACTCCAGAAGCTCAAGCTCGACAAATGTCCGGAGATTGTCCTCATCGACGGACGCGGAAAGATTTCCGCGTCGAAAGCAACATAAAGCGTTTGTCACTTAGTGGGGTCCACCTTGTCCCCGCGACGGTTGCGCATGTATCGCTCGGTAGTCATTATGCTTGTGTGCCCCAGCTGCTTTTGGGCTGCACGGACATCGCCGGAACTTTCGACCGTGTCCGTGCCAGCCTTAGCTCGCAGATCTCGAAACTGAATGTTTTGAGCACCACTTAGCCCGGATCGCATCCGAGCCTCGGCGAACATCGACTGAATCGACTTGATGCCGATCGCATCACCCCGCTCATTGACAACCAGTCGCGTGCTGCACTTTTGAATTTCTTTTTGTTTTTTAATACGCTGCAACGTCTGCTTGAGTTGTCCGGCGACGCAAATACGTAGTTTGACTCGCGTCTTCCCTTGCTGCACGCACAAGTAACCATCCATGATGTCCTGATCCCTCATTTTCAGAACGTCAGACGGCCGCTGCCCCGTCAAGTAGGCCAAGTCCATTGCATCACGCAAGGGCTGGCGCGCATTCTCATATATTGCGCGGTATTGAGCATCCTCAATATAGACGTCTCTTGCTCGCTCTCGGAACCCTTTTATTCCGGCGCAAGGATTTTGTAAATTTGTATACCCCCACTCTCGAGCCTTGTTCCAGAAGTGCGAGAACAAGGCCTTCTCTCGATTCGCACGCACCTGTCCTTCCGTACCTTTGACTTCCTTTCCGCCAGCGCGCAGGGTGTCTACAGTGGTCCGCACACGCCAATCCAAATACTGGCGGATGTTGATCGGCTTGCTCTCATCAAGTGGAGCTGGCGGGTCGTCAAAGAAGGCGTAGTGTAGTGGTCAACCCATCCCGGACATTGCGTTAAGTTTTTCTTCCGCTACGGCAGGAGCTAGCGCCTCGTCGCACACAACCATTTTTCGTCAAACAAACAACATGGATGACAGACTCGGCGCCTCCTCCCGTAGGCATCTAACATGCACCTTAGAAAAAAAACCTTTTGATTGCCATAGCCCCCAAGATTGCGCACGCTACGGCAACACATACCCAATAGACGGTTCGATCTTTTGAACTCATTTTCTCCCATTGCTCTGGGGTTGGTCCTCCGCCTGCAGCCATAATTACCTCGCTTATTTCAACGGTTCCGTTACCTGAGTGGAATGCCCCCAAGGCTGTACGCCGACGGTGAGCGGACCTAGCGTACCGATGCCAAATTCAATCCCGGTCGCCCCTCCATACGAATGGGTGATCGCACCACTAACGTTAACCCTAAAAGGTGTTGGAATGGAAATGAACATCTGATTGCCGTCCCCTGCAAGGAAACTGCTAGTTCCTTTGGCGCTGTCAACACCAAAGATCCAGCCAACGGTGGCGCTTAAACCAGGCCGCCAAGAAATTGAAGATGGATTTGTTTGAGCCACGCCCCCTGATAGATAGGTAGATCCATCGTAGAAATTGATGACGCCGGTCACAACCCCAGATAAGGCCCCGGTATTCAATGTTCCGTAGTCGGGCTTAAGACCACGACCACTTGTGCCCAACCCTGCTGAATAGTCCCCCGTATTAAATCCCGGTGGAAACGGCCCGTTACCTTGACTATTCGGCAAATCGGCGGGCGAGCGCCCAATACTCTCAGACGACGATACGTTCCAGCTGTACGGCGAACTTCGGCCCCCAGTATTCGCTGCGATCAGGTCGCGCAACGCATCGGGAGGTGGGGATAGCATCGCAGCATTCTGGACAAGATACTTGTTTCCGGACGTATCGATGAAAACACGCATGCCGGTACTATCGTAAATCTCCTTTGCCTTTGTGTCGGCATTGAGCGGCACTACCATTCCCGTCCACGCGGTCTCGCCGTAGGCGCTGTTATTGGCTGAGCGCATAGCATTCTCAATTTGATCTATCGAGATCGGAGATCCATCTTGGTTGACGATGCCTCGCCGTCTTGCATCCGCCAAGACCCTCTTAGCGAGCACCTTTTCATCCGGATGCAACTGCCGATTAAACCGATCAACGTTATACCCGGTGAACGCCCCAGAACTTCCACCAACCGCTGCCCCCACCGCCGTACCAACGCCCGTCGCCACAATCTGTGCCAACGCCTGATCGATGTCGGCATTCCCCGTCGGATGTGCCTTCTGAATGTTCTCGCTCAGTTCGTTCAGCGCGCCACCAAGCTTCGACGTAAGCCCTGCGCCTAGCGCACCACCCAAGGCATTCCCGCCTCCTAAGCCTGCGATGATCGCTCCACCTGCAGCGTGCATTGCCGCACGGTAGTCACCGCCCTCCTTCCAGTCGTCAGCTTCCTTCTGATACTGCGCCTTCAACTCCGGATCGGTCGTAGCATCGGCCAGCTTTTGCGCCGCCTCTCGCTTCTTATCTGCATACGTCCCGATATCCCGCGCCACCGCTTCCCCGGCCGCCGTCGCGGCCGCCATCAGGCGCGACTGATTGTTAAGCAGGTTCTGCAAATCCGGTGTGCGATTCACCGTTTCGTTCAGGTTCGACGTGTCGCGGTTCAGACTGGCGAGATCCTGCGTCTGATTCGCGCCGTTCGTCAGCGTGATCGTGCCTTCGCTCACGCCGCTGCGCGTCACACCTCGCTCGCTCCCGCTCTCCGACTGCGGCAGCATGGGTGCGATGCCACCCGTGTTCTTGCCCGAGCTCGGCCCCGTCGTACGCTCGTTAGCGCCGCCATTACCGAACGTGCCCCCGCCGCCAAAGCCGAAGCTGTTCGCGCTGTAGTCGGAATGGTTCTGGATATCGGAGAACGTCAGCGTGCCCGTCGTCAGTTGGTTCTTCGACGGATCTGCCGTACTCGCGATGTACGCGCCCTTCAGATCCGTATTGCCCTTGACGTCGACGTCGAACCCGCCAGACCCGGCCTTAATCCCAGATTGCTCAACAACACCAGCGTAGTTGCCGCTCGCGTTACCGCGCGAATAGCTGAAGCTGCCCGACGCACCTCCCATGCTCGCGCTGAAGCCACCGCCCATACTCTCCTGATGTGCCGAACTCTCGCTCGTGTCCTGCACGCTGGCGATGTTCAGATCGCCGCCCACACGCGCAATCACTTTGTCCGCATTCACATTGCCGCCGACGATATTCGTATCGCCGCCGCTCACAATCACTGCCGTATTACTCGCGTTGATATGCGAGTTGTTCTGGAAAGTCGAATCCGAGTTAGCGTCGCCGTTGGACTTTGAGAACGATGCCGATACACCCCAGCCACTGGTCATCGATTATTTTTTCGTACTGCTGATCGATGATGTTGATTGACTCGCGAAATTTCTCAACCCAAACGTTCAAGGAACGCGTTCGATGGGGACGAAGTACCACGCTGGTTGCAAGCTACGCTCAGGGACTAGATGATCGACATAACCTAATTTAGGTTCACGCCCTCCGTTGCCCTCGCCGCAAGAAAAACGCAATGCAAAAATACAAGCAAATTGCCGAGGTCAAGACAAACATGCCCAAGAGCATATATTCGTTATTTGTATCGAACACTTTGCGCGCCACGATAACGACGATTGCCCCCCAGAAGACACTTGAACATAGAAATGCTCCACCAACTATAAGTAGCAAGCGGATCGAGGCGACTATGCGGCTAACGTTCATTTTTTAGATTCTTGGATATCATTAAATGTCTTTATGGAGCGGCCAGCCTTTCGTAGACATCTTCGAGCCATAGTCTACGGCAACCGAGGAGGTCAGCATGAGTGGCAAGCGGTACACGGATGAGTTCAAGATCGAGGCAGTCAAACAGGTAACCGAACGCGGTCATTCGGTGGCAGAGGTGGCCCAGCGTTTGGGTATCACAACCCACAGCCTTTACGCATGGAAACTGAAGTTCGGCAGGCCCGACGCCGTGCGGCAGGCGGAGCTGGATCAGAACGCCGAGGTTCGGCGACTGAAGGCCGAGCTCAAAGCGCATGACTGAGGAACGGGACATTCTAAAAAAAAAGCCGCCGCGTACTTTGCAAAGGGATAACGGCAAGGTACGCGTTCATGCGAGCCCATCTCGGCGAGTTCCACCTGCACTCGATGTGCCGAGTCCTCGGCGTGCATCGCAGCGGCTATTACGTCTGGCAGCGGCAGACAGTCGGAGCCCGCAAGCGCGAGGATGATCGATTGCTCGGTTTGATCAAGCATTCCTGGCTAGCCAGCGGGGGCGTCTATGGCTACCGCAAGGTCACGGTGGATTTGCGTGAACCGGGCGAAACGTGCAGCCGTCACCGCGTCCATCGCATCATGAAAGGCGAAGGTCTGCGGGCAGAAGTGGGCTATGGCAGCAAGCCCTGCTATCGGGGTGGTCCAGTCGGCGTGATCGCCAACGTGCTGAACCGTGAGTTCGCGCCAATCGCACCGAATCGGGTCTGGGTAACGGATATCACGTGCATCCGGACTTACGAAGGCTGGCTGTATCTGGCGGCTGTTATGGATCTGTACTCGCGCCAGATCGTTGGTTGGGCTACGCGCTCGACGATGACCAGCGATCTGGTTTTACAGGCGTTGTTGGCTGCGGTTTGGATACGCAAACCGGGACCCGGTGTCATGGTGCATTCAGATCCGGGCAGTCAATTCACGAGCGATGACTGGCAGTCATTCCTGAAGGCGCACCATATGGTGCCAAGCATGAGTCGGCGCGGTAATTGCCACGACAATGCCGTGGCCGAGAGCTTCTTCAGCGCCCTAAAAAGGAGCGAATCAAGCGGCGCATCTATCCGAGTCGGGCGAGCGCGACCTCGGACCTGTTCGATTACATCGAAGTGTTTTATAACTCGGTTCGTCGGCATGGTTCCGCCGGCGATCTTTCACCGATTGAGTTTGAGCGGCGCTACGCGCCAAACGGCTCGTGAGTGTCTATGAAACTCTGGCCGGTCCAAACCGCATTTTGAACGACAGCAAACTGCCGTCTGTCGCCGGATTGCTAGGGTGCGCATGCGGGCCGGATCGTGGCACACGCTATACAGCGCAGACCAACGCGACCGATTCCTCTTCGAAAACGATCACGACGGCCTAGTCGCCGTCGGCGTCCGGGTGCAGATAACCCCGCTCACAGTGACAAGCCTGTCAGACAACCTCAACCGGACCGTGGTCATCACAGTGATCGCCATGCGGATGATGGAGATGACCGTTAACCAAGTAGTCGACATGATCGCCGTGCGGAACAGGTTCGTGGCCGCAGCCGGGCCCGTGTACGTGACCTGGTTCATGACCACCGCAGCCCGGCGTACATTGATTCGGATTCTTGGCATTGACCTCAATGCTGTGTTCGTCGACGTGATCACCGTGCGGATGATGTAAATGGCCGTCATGCAGATAGTCGACGTGGTTGCCATGCTTGATTGCGGTGTGCCCACAACCAGGACCGTGCACGTGGTTATGGTGGGCGTGATGCGGTTCGTTGCAAGTGCTCATGCGAGTCCCCCTCTAATATTTGCCCACACAAGACCGTCCTCGGCCATAGTCGGCAAAAATGGAACGAATATCTCGGCCACGGTACCCATCCAACGATATCTTCGCAGCCCCCCATTCAATAGACTAAACCGGGTTTGACGGATATCGAGTTTGCGGGACGGGATTCCGGCGTTTGGAAAAACCGGATCAAAACGCATCGCCACGTCAGCACAAGAATACTCCCCGGCTGCTTCGAGCGTCAAACGCATTGCTTATTGGTGTGGGGGAGACTGTTTGTGGCGGACAAATGCGCCGAAGTGAGCCTCCCCAAACGCTATTTGACTGCCTGTAGACGGCTGCCTTCGACCGATTCTGTTGCAGAACTCGGCGCAATCGATCTCGCAAGGTTCTTCTACCCTCTTCCCATCAAGTCGCGCAGGCGACTCAGCCGCTCGCTCGTCAGCAACGTTGACGCTCAAATGTCCGCGCAAAAGCGTCGATGAACGGCCGGAGTTGGCTGTGGATTCCGCCGGGCATTCGCATGCCTCACGGCCAAAAATCATCTAAAAGGAAAATGGTATCGGCGTCGACTGCTCAAAGAGACCGCGATATATTCCGTTCGGCGGATTCCATCACACCCAATGCGGATGCTCTGCAATGAACTGCCGCAGCGCCGCATCGATACGCGTTTGCCAACCGCTACCGGACACCTTGAAGTAATCGACAACCTCCGGCGACAATCGAATGTTGATTCGCTCCTTCGTTATTTCAGCCTTGGGCCGACCACGCGGCTTGAGCAATTTCTCGTCAGCCTCTTCGCCCACGATCCCCGGCAACACCTCATTCGCAGGCCGCGCCTTGGCGAAGTCCTTCTTCGTCCCTTCCGGATTCTGCGAATCCTGACGCATTTGCTTTTTGATCTTAGCGTCCTCAGCCGGCGTAGGAAAGACGGTTCCCGGCTTAAGTTTCGGCATAGCGTTCACCGCTCGCGAATTCGCCTTGCGCAAGCTGATGACGTGTATTTTTTCTGTGCGAGCCACGAGGGCCAATGCGAACAGCCGGTCACCGATCTGCCCGAACGCCCAGTAACGTCTTTCGCCATAGTCGGCTAGAACCTCCTCTTCGATCACCGCGCTGCCCCATTCAACATCCTGGGCTACCGTGAACGGCACCCCCCGTTCCCGCAGTTCAAATTTCACCGCCGCCTCCAGAGTTCTTTGTTTACCGTGGTAGTGGCTACTGACTTTTGTAGGTGATGCTCCGCAAAAGCAGGCAATCGCACCATTTGACGCGTCCCTTGGACGAGGCTATGGCAAACGTGCTTTAGTGCAACTAGTGACGGCTTTTGGCCACGAGCAGCCTTTCAACCGAGCCGCTGGAAGGTCATTCGAGAGTCCGTTTTCGCGCCGGTCGCAGACGCTATAGGGGACGCGCTGTGGTCCCTATACCGCAGATTGTCTGACGACGTTCTGTCAGAATATTCGCCTAATCCCTCTGACCGGTCACGGAATGGAACTCAGACAACTACGCTATTTCCTCAGCGTCGTGGAACACGGAAGCATGGGCAAGGCAGCGCTGGAACTCGGTGTGGTGACCTCGGCATTGAGTCAGCAGATCAGCCGTCTCGAAGGCGAACTGTCCACGCGTCTGCTGCAACGCACTTCGGGGGGCGTCGTTCCGACCGACGCGGGTTTGGCGTTCTGGCGTCAGGCACAACTCGCGCTGCGTCATATCGAAGATGCAGCGCTCGCCGCACGCTCAGCACGTCTTTCGGGGCATGTCAGCGTCGGCATGGCGCCGAGCACGGCGAGCGTGCTAGGTGTCCCATTCATGCAGGCCATGCGCTCGCGCTATCCCGATGTGCGGCTGCATATGGTCGAAAGTCTCTCCGGCTATCTTGCGTCCATGCTGAGTGCGCGCCAGATCGATCTCGCCGTGCTGTTCCGAGAGGAGTCCGCGCAACGCTGGAGCGTGCTGCCGCTGCTGGACGAGCGGCTGTTCCTGATCGGCGTAGGCGATCTCGATGGTATGCCGACGAGCGCATCCGTCCGGCTTAAAAATCTCGGCAGGCTTCCGCTCATTCTTCCCAGCGGCACGCATGGGCTGCGTTCGCTGCTGTTATCAGCGTTCAGGCGCGCCGAATACGAGCCGAACATCGTCGCCGAAGTCGACGGCCTTGCGCTCCTGATGGACTTCGTTCGCACCGGCATCGGCGCGACGATACAGCCGGGCGCGGCGCTCGCAAGGCCCGAGAATGTGATTCTGACGAGCGTGCCCGTCGCGGAAAAATACGCCACGCGGCCCAACATACTCGCCAGCATCTCCGACGACGAACTGTCTCCCGCCGGTCTTGCTGCGCGCGTGGTGCTCGCCGATGTCGCCCGTCAACTGGTGCGGGAAGGCCGTTGGCCCGGAGCGCGACTACGGGAACCCCCGCCTTCACAAAAAGTGAAGACCCCTTGACGGCTGGCGGGTAGCGACGCGGGCACGAGACCTTTACGATTTGTCCAAAAGGAGACAAGTCTGATGGTCGATGTGCTCGTAATCGGAGGAGGCAATGCCGCGCTGTGTGCCGCATTGATGGCGCGCGAAGCGGGCGCCTCGGTCCTACTTCTCGAATCCGCGCCGCGCGAATGGCGCGGCGGCAACTCGCAACACACGCGCAATCTGCGCTGCATGCACGATGCGCCGCAAGACGTTCTCGTCGATGCTTATCCGGAAGAGGAATTCTGGCAGGACCTGTTGAAGGTCACCGGCGGGATCACGAATGAGCATCTCGCACGTCTGACGATCCGCGCGTCGTCGTCGTGTCGGCCGTGGATGCAGAAGCACGGCGTACGCTTCCAGCCGCCGCTGTCCGGCGCGCTGCACGTCGCACGTACCAACGCATTCTTCATGGGCGGCGGCAAAGCACTCATCAACGCGTATTACCGCAGCGCCGAAGCGCTCGGCGTCGATATCCGCTATCAAACGCCCGTCGATTCCCTTGAACTCGACGGCAATCTCTTTATCGCGGCGCGCAGCGGCAGTCAGCGCTTCGAGGCACGCGCCTGCGTGCTGGCGGCGGGCGGTTTTGAATCAAATCGCGAATGGCTGCGCGAAGCGTGGGGGCAAAACGAGCGCGGCGAATGGCCCGCTGACAACTTCCTGATTCGCGGCACGCGCTTCAACAAGGGCGTGCTCATCAAGCATATGACCGACGCCGGTGCAGACATGATCGGCGACCCGTCGCAGTCGCACTGCGTCGCCATCGACGCACGCGCGCCGCTGTATGACGGCGGCATCTGCACGCGCATCGACTGCGTGTCGCTAGGCGTCGTGGTGAATCGCAACGCCGAGCGCTTCTACGACGAAGGCGAGGATTTCTGGCCGAAGCGCTATGCAATCTGGGGACGGCTCGTCGCGCATCAGCCGGGGCAGATCGGTTATTCGATTATCGACTCGAAGGCAATCGGCCGCTTCATGCCGCCAGTGTTTCCGGGTGAAAAAGCCGACACGCTGCCGGAACTCGCCCGCAAGCTCGGGCTGCCGGAAGCACGCTTCGTGGAAACACTCACGCGCTATAACGATTCATGCCGCGACGGCACCTTCGACCACACCGCGCTCGACGACTGCCACACCGAAGGCCTCGCGCCGCCAAAAACACACTGGGCGCGCCGAATCGAGACGCCGCCGTTCTACGGTTATGCGTTGCGGCCAGGCATCACGTTCACGTATCTCGGTCTCAGGACCAATGACCGCGCGCAGGTCCACTTCGGCGGCAAAGCCAGTGAGAACCTGTTCGTAGCCGGCGAAATGATGGCCGGCAACGTGCTCGGTAAGGGCTATACAGCGGGCGTCGGCATGTCGATCGGCACGGCCTTCGGGCGCATTGCCGGGACGCAGGCCGCGCGCGCCGCACTCAAAACAACGGAGGCAACCAGTGCAGCAGTCTGACGCGCTCGTGCCCGATCGCACGCGCACGGTGTTATCGGTCGATACGAACAAAAATCCACACGGCGGCACAGCGCGCGTGATCCCCATTGCGCCGATGAGCGCCAGCGAAACCGAAGTGGCGCGGCAGATGCAGATCTGCAACGCCTGCCGCTATTGCGAAGGCTTCTGCGCCGTGTTCCCGGCGATGACGCGCCGCCTGGAATTTGGCAAGGCTGACGTCAACTATCTGGCAAATCTCTGCCACAACTGCGGCGCGTGCTATCACGCTTGCCAGTACGCCCCGCCGCATGAATTCGGCGTGAACGTGCCGAAAGCGATGGCCGAAGTCCGGCTCGAAACCTACACCGAATACGCGTTCCCCGCGTCGTTCGGTGCGCTGTACAAGCGCAACGGCCTGACTTTGTCGGTGGCACTGGCGGCCGGACTCGCGCTGTTTCTGCTGCTCGGCAGCGCATTGCACGGCGGCTTGCCGGGCGATGCCGCGCCAGCGAACTTCTACGCGATATTTCCGCACAACCTGCTCGCGGCAATGTTCGGCACCGTATTCCTGTTCGCCATTCTCGCGCTCGGCGTGGGTGTCACGCGCTTCTGGCGCGACGTATCGACAGGCACGGCGAGTGCGCCAGCCGTCGCTGAAGCGGCCAAGAACGCGCTGACGCTCAAGTACCTGGACGGCGGCCATGGCGACGGCTGCAACGAAGAGAACGATGCCTTCACGCTGGCGCGGCGCCGTTTCCATCATCTGACGTTCTACGGCTTCATGCTGTGCTTTGCGGCAACCGCGGTCGCGACGCTCTATCACTATGCATTCGGTCTGGAGGCGCCGTATCCGTTGCTGAGCGCACCGGTGCTGCTGGGAACGGGGGGCGGCATCGGACTGATTGCGGGGCCGGCGGGACTGCTGTGGCTGAACCTGAAACGCGCGCCGGAGCGAGGCGATAGCCGTCAGCGGCCAATGGACCGCGGCTTCATCGCGCTGCTGCTGCTGACGAGCGCATCCGGTCTCGGACTGCTCGCGTTCCGCACGACCTCGGCGATGCCATCGCTGCTCGCGATCCATCTTGGCATCGTGATGGCGCTGTTCGCCACGCTGCCTTACGGCAAGTTCGCGCACGGCGTCTTTCGCTCGGCGGCGTTGCTCAAATCATCGATAGAAAAGCGGCAACGCAACACACAGAGCCTCAGCTCGGATTAGCAGTCACCAGGGCCCCCTTGGGGGCCCATCACTATAGATAAGAACCAGGAGACGAAATGACCCGCAGAGAACCGATCGCCGCTACGTCCGGCGTTTCGCCCATGACGAGGGCCGCCGCCGTGTTGCGCGTGACCAGCGGCAATTTCATCGAACAGTTCGATTTCTTTCTGTTCGGCTTCTACGCGACATCGATCTCGAAGATCTTTTTCCCGTCCACCAGCGAGTTTGCCTCGCTGATGCTCACCTTCGCCGTGTTCGGCGCGGGCTTTCTGATGCGTCCGCTCGGCGCAATCTTTCTCGGCGCGTACATCGACAAGGTCGGGCGGCGCACCGGGCTGATCGTGACACTCTCGATCATGGCGAGCGGCACTATTCTGATTGCCTGCGTGCCAGGGTACGCGACCATTGGCCTGCTCGCGCCAGCGCTCGTGCTCCTCGGGCGTTTGTTGCAGGGCTTCTCGGCGGGTGCGGAACTGGGCGGCGTGTCTGTCTATCTCGCGGAAATGGCGACGCCCGATAACAAGGGCTTTTACACGAGTTGGCAATCGGCGAGCCAGCAGGTCGCTATCGTCGTAGCGGCGGCCATCGGTTATGCGCTGAACCAGTGGCTGTCCGCGCAGCAGATCAGTGCATGGGGCTGGCGCGTACCGTTTTTCATCGGCTGCGCGATCGTGCCGTTCCTGTTCATCCTTCGCCGTTCGCTGCAGGAGACCGCAGCGTTCGAAGCGCGGCGGCATCATCCGCAGGCGCGCGAGATTTTTGCGATGCTGCTCGGCAACTGGCGCACCGTCATCGGCGGCATGCTGCTGACGGCGATGACCACCACCACCTTCTACCTCATCACTGTCTATACGCCGACATTCGGGAAGTCAGTGCTGAACCTGTCCGCCGCCGACAGCCTGATGGTGACGCTGCTCGTGGCCGCATCGAATTTCGTCTGGCTGCCGATCGGCGGCGCGATCTCCGACCGCATCGGCCGCAAGCCGCAGTTGCTCGCCATTTCCGTGCTGGCGATCTTCACGGCTTATCCGGCGCTGTCCTGGCTCGCCGATGCACCGAGCTTCGCGCGCATGCTGATCGTGCTGCTGTGGTTCTCGTTCTTCTTCGGCATGTACAACGGCGCGATGGTCGCCGCGCTCATCGAAGTGATGCCGGTCGAAGTGCGCGTCGCGGGCTTCTCGCTGGCATTCAGTCTCGCGACGGCGCTGTTCGGCGGCTTTACGCCAGCGGTATCGACGTATTTGATTCAGGTCCTGCATGACAAGGCCGCACCGGGCTACTGGCTGAGCTTCGCAGCGCTCTGCGGCTTGTGTGCGACGCTCGGGCTGTATCGCCGCCGCGAGGGCAGCAACGCGTCGGCGGTATCGTCGGCCTGATCGCCCTTACATCGGCGCGTTTCAGTCAGCCCGGCTTCGCGCCGGGCTTTCGCGTCGTCACCGGCAACAAGACAGGGCGATGTGGTCCAGTTGGCGCAGCAACGCAGGCCACTCAATCCTGCCGGAAGCGTGGCACGTCTGCGGCTGATCGCTCATATGCCAGACGCGCAGATCACGAGCTGAAGGCTGATTCGACTGACCGACGCTTATGTTCATGGCCGTCACGCCCGGCGGTGTATTGCGCATCGGTGACATGCTCCAGCCACACGACGTTCTTGCCGTCGAGCGCTTCCTGAACGGCGATATGCGTCATCGAAGTGGTGGGTGTTGCACCGTGCCAGTGTTTGTGACCCGGCGGGCACCAGATGACATCGCCCGCACGAATCTCGACGATCTCCTCGCCTTCGCATTGGGTCCAGCCGCAACCGGCCGTGACAATGAGCGTCTGGCCGAGCGGATGGGTGTGCCACGCGGAACGTGCGCCGGGCTCGAAGGTGACACTGGCACACGACACACGCGCCGGTGCCGGCGGGTTGTTCAGAGGGTCGATGCGAACCGTACCGGTAAAAAACTCGGCGGGGCCCTTGATGGAAGGTTGTGATCCGACGCGCTTCAGTTCCATGGTCAACTCCTTGAGGTGGCTTTCACGCGGCTTGCCCATGCAAGCCATGCACATATGGCGAATGTACAAGCCCCCCAATTGTTTGAGAAGATTGCAAAATCGGCATACTCTGGTGCAAGAATTTCACCAATGCAAAGAGAGAATCTGAACGATCTGCAAGCGTTCGTAACGGTTGCCCGCGAGCGCAGCTTCACGCGAGCCGCCGCGCAACTGGGCATTTCACGCTCGGCGTTGAGTCACGCCATGCTCGCGTTGGAAGCTCGGCTAGGCGTGCGCCTGCTCACGCGTACCACGCGCAGCGTGTCCACCACCGAGGCTGGTGCGCGCTTGCTGGGGACGTTGGCGCCCCGGCTCGACGAAATCGAAGCGGAGCTGGCGTCGCTGACGTTGCTACGGGATAAACCGGCTGGCACCGTGCGCATCACGGCACACGATCACGCCATCGCCACCGTGCTTTGGCCGCGACTCATGCCGTTGTTGCACGAGTACCCGGACGTCCGTCTGGAATGCAGCGTGGACTATGCGCTCACCGATATCGCCGCGCATCGCTTCGATGCGGGCGTACGCGTCGGCGATCAGGTGGACAAGGACATGATTGCGGTACGCATCGGCCCCGACTTCCCTATGGCAGTTGCCGGTTCGCCTGCTTATCTGGCGGGGAAATCTGTTCCGGTCACGCCGCGCGAACTCACGGAACATCGTTGTATCAATTTGCGCCTGCCGACGCATGGCGGTCTGTACGCCTGGGATTTCGAGAAAGACGGAGAGTCGCTCAACGTACGTGTGGACGGCCAGACAGTCTTCAACAACACCTTCCTGATGCTGCAAGCTGCACTCGACGGCATGGGGTTGGCGTATTTGCCGCTCGATCTGATTGAGCCCCATATCGCCGATGGCAGGCTGGTGCCCGTGCTGCAAGCGTGGTGGCCGCGACTGCCCGGCTATCATCTTTACTACGCCAACCGGCGCCAGCTTTCCCCCGTGCTATCCATGATGATCGAGACGCTTCGCTTCGACGGCTAACAGACGTCGCCCGGTCGTGTATGCCCGGGCGATCTCGGCGCGCAGCGCCCGACAAGCGTGTTTTGCTATCGACGGCCTGCGATGCTAGAAGATCAGCGTGCCCGTTGCCATGAACGTCTGCGTGCTCTTGAAGCGGTTCGTGCTCGCAATGGTCGGCACCCAACGCGCCGAGAACGAGAGAGGCAGCTTGCCGTCGATCTTCGTGTCGTAGGTCACGATCGGCCCAAGCGCAACGTCTTGCCCGCGAAACCCACCCAGGCGATCGGCGGTTACGCCGCTGTCACTGCCAAGCTGCTGCGTCGTGCCCACGACAAGACCGACGCCCACCCCATTCGAGAATTTCTTCACCCCCATCGCGTCGAGCGTGAACAGCGGCGCGTTCTGATAGCCGGTGGCGTTATTGCGCGTATAGAACTGCAAGCCGGCCACCACGTTGAACTCCAGTCCATACGAGGGCACATACTTCGTATAGGCCACCTGAGGGATAAACGTCCAGTTGTTCAGACCCGTGTTGGCCAACGAGTTCGCATCGTAGCGCCCGGTCGGCGCCCAGATGTTGAGCGAGAACGCGATATGGTCGTTCTGCGAGAAGTGGTAACCGGCAATGATTGGCGCGAAGCTGATGTCGAACAGGTTCGACGCCCGCTGTGACGTCGTCGCGTTGTGGCTGCCGGCCCCAAGAGACGCCTTCACGTTGGTCCACATGTAAGGCAACGTGAAACTCGATGCGAAATTCCATGCCCCGGTGCCCGTCTCCCACGTCTTCATTAACGTAGCAAGCGTCAGAGCAATCTGCCCGTCGAGTCCTAACGACGTCTTGCCCGCCACCGGCACCTGCCGGTCTCCACCGACATTTCCGTTGAAATAGATCTGCGAAACGTTTGCGATCCAGATCGGCTCGGGCAACACGACTCCGATACCGGACTGAACGGCCGTGCCCGACATCGGACGCCCGAGTGCCCCTTCCGTGGCTTCGGCGGGCGCCGCCGCGACCATAAGCGTTGCGGCGCCCAACACAATGGCAGGCCGTCTGAGCGAGGTCGATTTCGGGGAAATCCGTTGAAACAGGCGCGGTGAAATCACGAGAAAGTCCTCATGCGTCAACGCCGGACCCTGGCCCGGCGTCGGTCGATAAATAAACGGAAATGGTGGAGGCCGGCGTCAAGCGCAAAGGCTGTCGGCAACGCCTACCGGAAGCGGACAATGTCGGCCGGCTGGCAAAGGCAAATCCATTGGACACCGCCCAATTCATAGTTGCCGCCGCCCCACCTCGATGCGCTCGTAGACATCGATGACCGACAATTCAGACATTTGCCCTTTCGTGCGTGAAAAATAGTGGAAGTTTTGAGGACCGGTATTTGAATAATCGTCGCACTTCGTTGAATCACACCCCCAGCCCAATCATTTTGGCTCGGCAACCGCTTGCGCCCCGGCAACGCGCAAACGCGAGCGAACAAAGTGACACGCAAACTTGTACGCGTCGCACGGCAAAGGGCGCTACATACGGTAGACGTCGAATCAGAATGTTTCAAATCCAGAGCGATGACAAGTATCAAACCATCGAACGAGACGAATTGAAGAGGGAAATGAGACGACGGGATCTTGTGTCAAGAAAGCTGCGTGACAGAATTAGATGTCCTGATGATGAAGCCGCACGAAGGCTCGGGCGTCAATGATCTGAGCGCCTTAAAGACGCACGAAAATCCACGGCTTCCTGTCTTTCTCTGTGTTTGACGAACGAATGAGCGACGCGCAATCCAGCAAGGACGCCGGCCGATTTTGCCCGCCTCGTTCGCATGTTCAGCCCTTGTGGCGAAGACTCATTGACTGTGTATGACAACTGATAGGGAAGAACGATGCAGAAACGAAACCCCACGCTAATGGTCGCAGCCGCACTCGTCGCCGGCAGTCTTGCGCTCGCCGGTTGCACGACCACCTCCGACAAGCCCGACACTGCTGCGACAAGTGCGTCCAAGGGAGCGGCAATCGACGCCAGCGTCGACGCAACGCTGTCGCGGCTCTATTCCACGGTCAAGGGCTCGCGCGAACTTGTCGCGAAGTCTCGCGGCGTGCTGGTCTTCCCGGAAGTGATCCAGGCCGGCTTCATCGTCGGCGGTCAGTCTGGTAACGGTGCACTGCGCATTGGCGGCAGTTCGGTCGGTTACTACAACACGTCGTCGCTGTCGGTCGGCCTCCAGGCTGGCGCGCAGTCGAAGGCAATCGTCTTCCTGTTCATGACGCAGAACGCACTCGACGAGTTTCGTCATTCGGACGGCTGGGCCGCAGGTGCAGGCGCTTCGGTCGCGCTCGTGAAGGTCGGCGCAAACGGTGCGCTCGACACGACTACCGCTACCGCCCCCGTCCAGGTAGTCGTAATGACAAATACCGGCCTGATGGGCGACGTGTCGATCAACGGCACGAAGGTCACGAAGCTCAAGATCTAGGGGCAGCGATGGGCATGCGCAGGGGCCGAAGCTGGCCACTGCGCAAATGCCCGAGCCGGTGCTGCGCAACGCAGCGGGGAATCCGGGCACGTCGGGAACGAGATCAAACGGCCTTTTCAGAAGATCAAAGGCGAGGTGCGGCGGGCATTGCTAATGTAGGTCATGGCGCCGGATCCATACGGTGCCGAGTGCATCCGCCGATGCGCGGCGGCCGGCCTGGGTTACGCGGTTTGGCGAAGACGGACTAGCGCATCTCCCGCGCGAACCCAGAGAATTTGCAGCCCCCACGTCCTCCCGGATTTCTTGCGTGCCCGACATGACAACTCGCGATACCACTCCCATGCTGCAACGCCTCAACACCCACTGTGCGATGGCACTCGAGGCAGCCGCGAGCCTTTGCCGGCTAAGGCTATCCGACGAGATCACGGTCGAACATTGGGTGCTGACGCTCCTTGAGGCCGGCGATGGCGATATCCCCGCCATCATGAATCACTATGGCATCGACGTCGATCTCCTCTGGAACGTCCTGATGTCCACCGTTGACCGACTGCCGCGAAATCTGCGAAAAGACCCAATCCTGTCACCTCAACTGGTGAGTCTGCTTCATGCCTGCGCAGACAACGCGCACTGGCCGGTCCGTTCGGCTCACTTGCTTCAGGTCATCATCGACTTACCGCAAGTGCTGCGCGCCCCCTCGCTCTGGCCGCAGTTGAGTTTCAGCAGTGCTCAAATCGGCAAGCTCATCCCTCAACTTGGCACCGACACATGCGAAACGCAGCAGCCCTTTAGCGCTCCCTCGGCGGTCGTCGAATCGATGCTGCAAATGCCGTTTCTGCCCGAAAGACTATCCAAAGGGCATTTCCCCGGCTCGGCCTCGGCTAATGATATCGACAAGGCATGGGAGGCCGCCGCACTGCCACGCTACACGACAGACCTCACGAAGCAAGCCCGGGATGGAGAACTTGACGCGGTCTTCGGGCGCGACCGGGAGGTTCAGCAGTTGGTCGAAGTATTAGCCAAAAGCCAGAGAAACAACCCGATCCTGGTCGGCGATCCTGGCGTAGGCAAAACCGCTTTGGTGGACGGCCTGGCACTTCGCGTGGCCAACGGCGACGTGCCGAATGTCCTCAGCGATATTCGTATCCTGACACTCAACCTCGATTCATTGCGGGCCACAGCCGAAGGCGAAGGGAAATTCGAGCAACAACTGAATACCGTCATCGACGCCGTAAAAGCGCTTGCGGAGCCGGTACTTCTGTTCATTGACGAAGTCCATACGCTCTGCGATTCGCGTAGTGCGTCCAACGGGCCAGCCGCAGGGAATCTATTCCGGCGCGTGCTCGCGCGCGGTGGCGTCCAAACGATTGCAACGACAACGTGGACCGAATACAAAACCATCGTCGAGCACAATGCCACACTGACACGTTGTTGCCAGATCATTGAGGTCAACGAGCCGGACGACGACGCCGCATGTCTGATGCTGCGCGGACTCAAGTGGCACTACGCGACCTTCCATCGAGTCCATGTGCGCGACGAAGCGCTGGTGGCCGCCGTCAAACTCGCACGCCGCTACATTCCAGCGCGCAAGTTGCCGGAGAAAGCCTTCGATTTGCTTGATACGGCGGCCGGTCGCGTAAGAATGGCATTGGATGTCGCACCAGCGGCGCTTCAGCGCGCCTCGGCCACTGTCAACGCACTCGAAATCGAGCAAGCCACACTTGAATTCGATGTTGCCGAAGGAAGCGTCGACGCGTCCAGACGATTGAAGGACCTTGAGAGCTCACTTCTTGCCGCCAGAGCCGCAGCGACCGACGTTCGCATTCGTTGCGCAAGCGAGCGCGAACTCGTCGATGCCATATGGGTACAGCGCGACGCTGCGCCCGAGGCGCGAGACGCCAGCGCATTGGCACTCGCCTGCGGCGCATTGGCTCAGGCTCAGGACTCGCCACCGCTGGTGGCCGCCGACGTCGACGCGCACGTCGTCGCGCAGGTGGTGTCTGAGTGGACAGGAATTCCTGTTGGCAATCTGGTCACCGACGAGCCCCGCAATCTCCTCGCGCTCGACACCCTATTGGGTTCGCGTGTCGTGGGTCAGCAGCGCGCCGTTCAAGCGCTCGTTGCGCGTCTGCGTACTGCCAACGCCGGGTTTGCGCCGGCGCACGCGCCGTCCGGGGTATTTCTTCTGACCGGACCTGCCGGGGTCGGGAAGACCGAGACGGCGTTGGCGCTGGCCGATATCCTGTTCGGGAGTGAGGCCGCGCTGATCCCTCTCGACTTGTCCGAGCACAAAGAGTCCCGCAGCGTGTTCCGGCTGACGGGATCGCTGCCGAATGACACCGGACATGGTCTGGAAGGCGTGCTGACCGAAGCGGTGCGTCAGCGGCCGTACAGCGTTGTCCTGCTCGACGAGCTTGAGTATGCACACCGGGACGTTCTTGACCTGCTCTGCCGTGTATTCGATGGCCGCGTGACTCGTGACGACGACGGACGTGCTATCGATTTCCGCCACTGCATCTTCCTGATGACGTCGAGCGCAGGGGCCGACGCAATAGCGTCAATCGCCGCCGGGCAACCGGATGTGTCAGAGGAAACACTGTTAGACGCGGCTCGGCCGGCGTTGTTGACGCAGTTCCCAAGCGCGTTACTCGCGCGCGTCCAGATCCTGGTGTACCGTCCGCTCGAAACACCGGCGCTGAGGGAAGTGGTGCTACTGAAAATTGGAAAAATCGCGCAGCGCCTCAAGGATAAACATGGCGTGACGCTGGTCTCGGACGACGCGCTGGTAACGATGTTGACACACCGCTGCCTCTCGTTGCATGCGGGCGCGCATGGCATTGACACGTATATCAATCAGCAGATCCTGCCGAGAATATCTCGTGAAATTCTCGCCAGCCGGGTTTCGGGCAAGGTACCGCAGCGTATAGCGCTGGCGCTTTCGCACGACGGTCAGCTTGACGTCGATGTCGTAGCCAACGCCGCACACTAACCGTTGTCACACCCTTATCCTGGCGTCTTGACGCTAGTGGCCGCCGCAGTGGCGCTCAGAAAATCGTCAGGAAACGGCGTCAGCTTCTTGAGCGGGGTCGCGATTCGCCGCGCTAAATTGTCCGAAGCAGGATTTGCGTAATTCAACAGATGCGAGTACAAGCTCGCAACGTCCTGATCAGCGAGCTCAAAGGAAAAGGCCTGCTCACGCGCCTCCGTCGGTGTCACCCCGAAACGCGCCCGGAATGCCCTCAGGAAATGGTTACTCCCGGAGAACGCCAGTTCGTGAGCCAAGCGTGTAATGGACAAGGCGCTCCGCCCGTTGCCCTGCGTCAAGGCCCGATAAGCAGCGTCCAGCCGCTTATTGCGAATCACCGTTGCAATGCCGCCGTCTGCCTCAAAAATGCGGTAGAGATGGGCACGCGAAACGCGAAATCGCGCGATGATGGCATCCAGCCCCAATGACGGTGACGTGAGATTGGCATTGATATAGGAGAGGACTTGCGTGCGCAGCACGCGCGAGAGCACCGAGTCTTCGTTGAATCGTGCCGCCTCGGATTTCCTGGCCAGAATCTCGGCAAGCAGAGTCACCGCACCGCTCTCGACACCCAGCGCTTCGTCTCCTTCGATTCCGGCGGCAACATCCGACAAACTAATGAGAAAGCTGGCAAGTAATCGCGTGACAGCTTGTTCCGCCTTGATGACGGTTCCATGGATGCTTCGTCCGCCGGTCGCTTTGTCGATCGCCTCGCGCGGGACGATCAAACTTACCGTTGCACCGGGGCTGATCTGTGTATTGGCAACGCGAGAGAGATCCATGGCGATGATGTCGCCCGGACGAACGGCGACAGGCCTGCCGTCGCAATCACCATCCAGCGAGCCCGAAACAAATAACTGAATCAGGTACTGGTCGAGACTGCTGCTCAACGCCAATTTCCGGCTTCGCTCATGTCGCTGTGAATTAAACGCCGTCTCGCCTATCAACAACCGGCCGATGTGCGTCGACGTCAACGCGCCCTCGAGATTTCCCCCTTTTTCACTCTTGATGTGACGTGCGTCGAAAAACGGGCTAATGAGCTTGCGGCACGCGTCGTTACGCTCCTCCGGCAACAGATAGGCCGTCGAAAACGTCACGCCGCTAGTCGACTGCAAGCCGTACGCGTCCGATACAAGGTTAGTGAGCATGCGTTATTTTCCTTAGTGCCAACGCGTCATATGCGGAACCTGAAGACAGAATGTTCTGGCTGTCTTCAACAGAACCCATCTTCGGTGGCACTTACAGAAATATAGGGAATTTCATTTGACAGGCGATGAGAACAAATACCACAAAACTCGCTTAACTAAGCATCAGGGCGCATTTTTGCAACATCTTTTTTTCCCACCCCGTCACTTCCTTTGTTTCGCTGCCCAAAGCGAATTTTCCTCGCGCCGCTTATCTGCCATTGAAGACTGCCGATCCGCACGGAATTGAGATGGCGTCAGACCCATGTGATTCTTGAAGGCGACACTAAAATTGCACGGGCTTCGGAAGCCGACCTCATGTGCGACATCCGTAATCGAAATACCGGAGTGCTGCAGCAACCACGCCGCGCGCCCCAGCTTCTCCCGTCTCAGATGCTCGGACACCGAAACCCCCAGCTTTTCCCTGAAGTCCCGCGACAACCGGCGATCACTGGCGCCCACGGCGCTTGCCAGCGTCTTCGCATTGATGTCGGCGATGCGTCCTCCATTGATCAACGTCATTGCGATACGGGTGTTCCGCGATGCACGATCAGCCCGCTCGGGTTCCGCCGGATTGTTGGCACCGCGTACGATACGCAATTGCACACGCACCCGCGCGATCAATTCCTCGGGCATGAAGGGGGACACGATGCAATCGGAGGCCCCGGAAGCCAATGCTCGGCTGCGGGTCTCGCTAGCCCCCTGCGCATCGACGTAGATGATGGGGACGCCACGAAGACGTGCCGCACCGCTCACCAGACAACAAAAGGCCCTTGCATCCATTCCAGCCAAGGCACCATCGACAACAAACGCCGTCGGCGGAGAGACAAGCGCCTCGTAATAGCTCGTCCAGCCATCGCTCACTTCCCTCACGTTGAAAAGTTGAGCGCGCAGTTCGCCAATCACCTCTTTGAACGCACCGGGGCGCTCATTCAATATCCAGATTGAGGCACGTACCGCTGCGTTGGCGGCGGTTCTGCCCCCGTTTTCCTGTGAGAAATGAGGCCCGAAGGCAGGTAGCGCGTTCATCATGGCGCCGCTCCCTCTCGCTCGCCTCCCCGCCACTGAGAAGTACCAGCCACCGACTTCCGGCTTGTCGCCGTGGCGACGTTCCCGCTTTGGCGCGCTCCGCTCCGTCCAAATCGGTATTCGGATGGCGTTTTTCCAGTCTCTTGCCGGAATGCCGTCGCAAAGTTGGCACCATCGCAAAAGCCCAGCAGTTCGGCGATAGCCGTGACGCTCATGAGGCTTTCCTCAAGCAACATCCGGGCAATGTCCATCCGGCGCCGCCGAAGAAATCGCACAACGCTATAGCCCATAACGCTCCGGAAGGCGGTGTCAAGGTGACCGACAGAAACTCCGATACGCGAGGCCAGCAACTGCTGAGAAATGTTGCCGATCTCGGTTTGTGAAAGGTATTTCACCGCCAGTTGGCAGATTTCCTGTTTGCGTGAGCCCGTGATTTCCCGAATCTCCCGCGAGGCTGCAACGTCAGCAATCTGCCACCGATTCTTGATATGCATTCCGATACGCAAGTCTAATTCCCTGGCCGATGCACTCGCGTCGATGTAGTCGACAGCGCCAGCCCGGAAGCACCGCACCCGTAATGCGGGTTCCTGTTCGGGGCCGAACGCAATGATCGGTGCATCGCGCTGCCGCAACACGTCATGACACCTGGAAATCGCATCAACGTTAGCATCCCGAACCCCGACAAGCACCAGATCGGGCAATTCGCCCGTCAGGCAGCTCTCCAGAGCCTCAGTCACGCTGCGCACTGTGCGCAGGACGATGCCGCTCAAGTTTGCACTTTCCCTGATCCCCATCAGGTGGCCGATGCCGCTGTCAACCAACACGTAGCGACCGGATTGCGATTGCCGTTGCATGGCGTCTCCCCGTTGATACAAGCCAGACACGCTCGCTATCGGAAGCCGATAAGTCTGCGCCTTGCCGTGTAGCACGCCCCCACCGTAACGCGTCCGTGGTTGCTGCCGCACACCATCGATCCGGCCGAACGGCACATCAAGGATCATGGGAGCATTGTCGTCAACATCGGAGAACATGACTCGCCCTGGCGTCTCAGAATTCCGCCTTTTTTGTCTCCCGTCATCCGTATTCCACGCCAAAGCGCACGAAAAAGCCGGTCGATGGCTTATCGCCTCGGCAAAAAACGACAGTCAGCAATGTATCCGTTCCCGCAATCTGCAAGCCTAATGAATGTTTCTCGCCATCCTCTTTGAAGAACCCAAAAACGATATTGAATTACCGTCTCACCGGGAACCGAATTCGCGAAAGACCACGTCGAGATCGGCAATTCGGGCATTACCGCTTGGGCCACAGTTCGCCGCTAAACCGTCGGGGTGGGCGAAATGGGCAAACCGAACCTCACTGGTGCGTTCGCAGCGAAACGGGAGACCACACGTGATCGTCATCGAGAGGTTTTGCCGAACGCAGAATCCGGTACCCTTGCCCGCGTACAGCGGTCAGTTGCAACTCACCCGTGACGCTGAACTTCAGCTTGTTTCGTAGCCTGACCACCAGAACGTCGATGCGGCGAGTGTCCCGGTCGACATTCAGACGCCAGACATTTCGCAAGAGCGCTTCTCTGGGGACAGTTCGCTCGAAGTTGGAGAAGAGTGTCCAGGCGACATCGAATTCGAGATCCGTCAACGCGACGGGACGCCCCGCCACCAGCACGGAACGCGTGGCAATGCACAATTCGTAAGCCCCGATTTGAATATGTGCGGGACGGCGCGTGTTTTGGAGTGGCCTTCGCACCAGTGCGCGCAGACGTGCCAGAAAGACTGACGGTGCGCAGGAGGCATCGACACATTCGCTGGCACCGGCGTCGAGCGCCATCACGACTTCGTGATCGGTCATTCGAACGCCAATCACCAGAATCGGTACGGACGGATTGCGCAGATGCACGACCCCGATCTGTTCAAGCGAGGCCCAGCCCACCCTCTGAAAATCAATCACGACGACGTCCGGAACCCCATTCTCAATGGCGGCAAGTGCCTTTTCGAGCACATGAAATCTCAGGACGTAATGCCCGTCTCCCACTATCGAGCGTGCGAGTGCCTCAACCTTCGCGTGGTCCGAGCGTGAAGGTGTCACGACCGGCGACGTGTCCGCGTCGAGAAACGCCGACTCAGTCAGTATCAATGCAAACACCGTTTATCCTCCGGCTCGCCCCGCGACGCCATGCTTCGGTGCGCGAAAAAAACCAGCCTGTCTGTTTCGTAGTCCGTTCATCATTCGCTCGCCCATTCGGGGAATCCAGCGAGTTCGGACGATTCGCTTTATACATTCAGGCAACAGGCGTCGCGTTTGATAGCTGGCACGAAATGTTTGATATCGGCACCCTGCCCAGCACGACATCGCCGGGAGATAAATCGTCCTCTCCCGAGTATTTGGGCCAGCTGCCACCAATTCGTTCTAAAGGCGATGGACTGCGATAGCAACATCTTCCTTACAAGTGTCCACGTCAGAGTCCCTGGCCAGAAACGCCCCTCACTACCCGTCACGGCGAGCACGTCTCGAATTCGTCTCATTCTTATCGCCAATTTGACTCATTTGGACACCAACCCCGTATCTGCCGAAAGCGGCCGGGGTACAGTCCGGGAACCATTGCCGTGAAGCGTGCCACCGAATGTTAGGTCGCTATTTTTGCGAGCGAATAGATAAGCAAGCTCCTTTTCTTTACGGCAAGACACCGGCTATTCCATGCTCAATGCGCGATCAATTTTCAATCACGTTGAAGCGAGAACCCTCATCTATGCGCTTTAAAAATCCCCCATTGACGTGCATGCTCGGCGTCGCGCTTCTGAGTCTTGTCAGCGCAGCGGCGACCGCTTCAGACAGCTCGCCAAATCCGAAAATCACCGATCCGCACTTCAAGTTCGCGGCCGGCTATCTCCCGCCAAAGGACTTGCCGGACAGTCTTGAATTGCTCGGGCCGCCACCGGCCGAAGGGAGTGCCGCACTCGCCCGCGACGAAGCCGCGCGGGAAGCCACCGTGCCGTTGCGCGGCAAGACGCGCGCCGATATCGCGCGTCTCGACGCCGATCTGGTGTTTCCACAGCCAGCCAAGAACTTCTCTTGCGCAATGGGCGTCGACATCGATCAAAAGAAAACGCCTCGCCTCTATCACCTGATGGAGCGGGTACTGACCGATGCAGGGATGTCGACCTATGGTGTCAAGAACAAATACAACCGCACTCGTCCCTTCGTAGTCCACAACGAAGGGACATGTATGCCCGAGCAGGAACCATTGCTGCGTCATGACGGCTCCTACCCGTCGGGCCACACGTCCGCGGGCTGGGCATGGGCACTGGTTTTGGCTGAAATCAGCCCGGATCGCGCCGACGCACTGCTCAAACGTGGCCTGGCGTTCGGCCAAAGCCGAGTTGTCTGCAATGCCCATTGGCAAAGCGACGTGGACGCCGGACGCACGATGGGCGCCGCCACGGTGGCGAAGCTCCATACCAATGCGGAATTTCTCGCCGATGTGAAGGCCGCTCGCAAGGAAGTTCAAACCGCACGAGCCAAGCGTTCAGCGCCGGCGCTCGACTGCGGCGCAGAAGACGCAGCCCTGTCTGCTCAATAACAACGCCCTCGGATGCGCTCGCTCGACTACCAAGGCGAGCACACCGAAAGAGACGGGGCGTCGCGCCCCACTATCGGGCTCGCTAACGCCTCACCGGTGAGCTCCGATGGCGGAATGGGTGCCACCCGGTTCCGCCGACCGTCAACAAGGAATTGTCGTCGTTATGACAAAGCAGTCCGTTCGTGCGTGGCTCACCGCCGCAGCGCTCACACTCGCTAGCGGCATTGCCGTCGCGGAAACGATCATCATCGCGCCCCACGAGCCGCCCGCCGCGCGCGTGGAAGTCGTGCCAGCCCCACGCGCAGGTTATGTCTGGGACCCGGGCCATTGGCGCTGGGCCCCAGGCGGGTACGTCTGGGAGCCGGGCCACTGGCAAGCGGTGCGCGCCGGACATCACTGGATCCCCGGCCATTGGATTCGCTTCGGTGCGAATTGGCGATGGATTCCGGGTCACTGGGACTAAATCAGCGCCGCCAGTCTCACCGATCGACGAGCCCGGTCGCGCCGATGGCGATCACCTGGGCACGCGCGCCAAAAGCCCGACAAATGCATCGCTTTAGCCACAACTCCAAAGGGGGAATCGAATGATATTCAACCGTACCCGTAGCCTTGTCACGGCTACCCTCATCGGCGCACTTTGTGCCCCGGGTGTCTACGCGCAAAAGGCTCCCGATGACGCTGCGCCCACACGTGGGTTCAACACCTACATTCCGCCGGAAATCCTGACGCCGGATACCGTGCAGACCCGAATCGGCACGCTCAACTTCGTCGACGGCGTGCCGACGAAAGAGACCGCCCAGCTAGCCTTCGACAACCTCGACTTCCTGCGCGGCGTGGAGGTGTTCCTCAATCTCATGCCTGCGGCGAGCATCGAAGCCATCCGTCGCTCGACGGTTGCATTGGGTGCCACCAAGAGCCATCAGGCCACGATCTACGATCAACTGGCCGATTCCAATCCGCTTCTGCTCACCGCCAACACCGACACGGTCTACGCCTTCTCCATGCTCGACTTGCAGACCGACGGCCCAACCGTGGTCGAGGTCCCGCCGGGCAGCGGTCCGGGAACGGTCAACGACGCGTTCTTCCGATTTGTCGTCGACATGGGCGCTCCCGGGCCGGATCGCGGCAAGGGGGGCAAGTATCTGATCGTGCCGCCGGACTACACCGGCAAGCTCCCCAAGGATGTGAAGGACGGTGGCGAGTACTTCATCTCGCGCTCCCCCTCCTATGTGAACTTCGTAGTCCTGCGCGGATTCCTGGTGAACGGCAAACCCGACGCGGCGTCGAAGATGTTCCGTAACGGCTTCAAGGTCTACTCGCTGAGCCGCGCAAAGAATCCGCCGAAGATGGAGTTCATCAACTCCTCCAAGCAAGCCTTCAACACCGTGCACGCCAACACCTTCGCGTTCTTCGAAGAACTCGATCACGTGATTCAGAAGGAACCCATCGGCTTCATCGATCCCGAACTGCGAGGCCTCGCTGCGTCGATCGGCATCCGAAAAGGCAAGACATTCTCACCCGATGAACGGATGACGAAGATTCTTACCGACGCGGTCGCCGTCGGCAATGCCACCGCCCGGTCCATCAGCTTCCGCAGTCGCGATCCCCGTGCGGCGCTGTACCCCAACAGTGCATGGCGCATCAGCTTTATCGGTGACGACTATCGCTGGCTCGGCGGTGACGGCCTCTCCGGGCGCGACCTCGATGCGCGCACGAACTTCTTCTATGTCGCGACCGTCAACACGCCGGCCATGGCAGCGAAACTGGTCGGTGCAGGTTCGCAGTATGCCGTTGCCAGCAACGACTCGACAGGCAAGCCCCTGGATGGTGCGAAGTACTATCGGCTGCGCATTCCCAAGAACGTGCCCGCAAAGGACTTCTGGTCAGTGGTCGTCTACGATCCGCAGACCCGCTCCGAACTCCAGACCTCGCAACCGTTCCCCAGCAAGAACAACAAGCGTGACAAGCTGATCGCCAACGCCGACGGGTCGGTCGATCTCTACTTCGGACCGGCCGCCCCCAAGGGTAAGGAAGCCAATTGGATGCAAACGGTGCCCGGCAAGGGCTGGTTCACGATTCTGCGACTCTACGGACCGCTTGAGCCGTGGTTCGACAAGACGTGGAAACCGGGTGAAATCGAAGAAGTGGAATAAGGACTAGCGAACGGTGTCATCCGCGAAAGGATTGGCAAGATGATTGGGGCCGCCTGCTGACATAGCGAGGCGGCCTTTTTTGTACATGCCGACTTGCGCGTGCTCCCCCGGCCTGCCATACCGACGCCATA
Source organism: Pandoraea apista (assembly GCF_001465595.2). Classification (NCBI taxonomy): domain Bacteria; kingdom Pseudomonadati; phylum Pseudomonadota; class Betaproteobacteria; order Burkholderiales; family Burkholderiaceae; genus Pandoraea; species Pandoraea apista. The sequence continues at coordinate 3,525,392 of NZ_CP013481.2, forward strand.
TCCCCGCAACAAATTTGCCTGATATTCTTGCGGACGAAAGACGCGTGATTCGAGCCGCGTTTTCTGCCTCTACCGTAAAGAAAATCCATCATGACAACAACACCTGGGTCCGTTGCACAGACAACAACGGGCGTAGCCGCAGGTCTGGCAATCCTGTATTTTCTTCGCCCGGTACTCATTCCTTTCTTCCTCGCCATCCTTCTGCGAATTCTGATCTCGGGCATTGTCTCCGTGGTCGTACGCCTGCTGCCGCGGGCGCCGAAATGGCTGGTCCTGGTGGCGAGCGCAGCGATTGTGGGCTTCAGCGCCTATAGCATTTTCATCATCACGCTTCAGGGCATCAGCGATCTCATCAAAGCGTCCCCCGACCTGCCGGGGCAACTCGACCGCCTGATCCGGTCTGCCACGGTGGGCTTTGGACGGAAGTTCGATCTGGCAACCGTGCTCGGCTTGATCGATTTGCCCCAGCTCGAACACAGCCTTGCCTCATGGTTGGGGAATGCCGTGTCGATGGCATTTCTAACCTTGCTGTTTCTTGTGTTCATGCTGTTTGGGGCGACGAGAAGCCGCGATCCCAAGATTCTGAGGATCACGACGAGCGAGGCCCGAGCGAATTCTCAACGCATTGTGCTCAACAAGATCGTGCATGGCGTGCAGGCGTATCTGATCTCTCAGACGGCGATCAATCTGGCCATTGCCGTGATCTCCGCCGTGGTCTTCCGCGTTGCCGAACTGCCCAATACGGCATTCTGGGCGGTAACGGTGTTTCTTCTCGCCTTCATGCCCGTGATCGGACCGTTCGTCGCGAGCGTCGTGCCTGCATTATTTGCAGCGATTCATAGCGATTCGATCACGATGCCGCTCGTGGTGTTTGCCGTCACGCTTTCGATCTTCCAGATCGCGCACAATCTCGTACAGCCCAAGCTCCAGGCGAAAAGCACCAATACCGACCCACTCTTCGGACTGTTCGCATTGGGCATCTGGACGCTGGTGTGGGGTATGCCCGGCGCGATTCTGTCGACCCCGCTAACCGTCCTTGTGATGGTGATCGCGGCGCAGTTCGAAAGCTCACGCTGGCTGGCAATTCTCATATCGCACGACGGCGCGCCCGACGCCATGCTTCCGCCACCTTCCGAAGGGAAATGAGCGTGTAGTGCCGCGCCCGGAGGCTTGTACGGCGCGCCGGCGCACAAAAAAACCGCCTCGATCGAGGCGGCGAGGCTCCTTGCCAACTGGGGGGCCAGCAAAGAGAGGTGCGGTGGAGGTACACCGCGGGGAGAACGATTCGCCTGCATCAACGCCTTCGAGTTGAGCCGCGCAATCGTTGGAAACCAGCGTAACCTGAGCGTCACGGCGTCACAAGACAGATCGCCCGGGATTCGGCATCCCACATCAGAACTCAATGCCAGGGACGGAAAATTCAAAACCCCGAGGCGCTCGTAGCGACCGCCCCGCCTTCGTGGCCCCCCCCGCCCCGCGGCGCCGTTGAAACGTTCCCGGGCAATCTTTCCCGATTTCGGCAATCGTCTGGCCATGTTGGCGTCTCAATCACGCCACTCAACTCTTATATAAGATATAAGACATTTGACGCAACGAAGCGCCCGGACTAAAATCACGATCAAAGTAGCGCCCGGTATAGCCTTGGAGGCCTGACAGGCCTTCCCCCGAAACGCAACACAGCAGGTCTCCCCATGCTTGAAAACTATCGTGCTCACGTGGCCGCACGCGCCGCGCTTGGTATTCCTCCCCTGCCGCTGACGGCACAGCAGACCGCCGAACTGGTCGAATTGCTGACGAACCCGCCGGCTGGAGAAGAGCAGACCCTGCTCGACCTGATCACCCATCGTGTGCCTGCCGGCGTGGACGAAGCCGCTCGCGTGAAGGCTGGCTTCCTCGCCGCCGTTGCCAAGGGCGAAACCCCGTGCGCGCTCATCTCGCGTGCCCGCGCGACCGAACTGCTCGGTACGATGCTCGGCGGCTACAACATTCAGCCGCTGATCGAACTGCTGCAGGACGCCGAAGTCGGCACCGTCGCTGCCGACGCCCTCAAGAAAACCCTGCTGATGTTCGATCAGTTCCATGACGTCAAGGAACTGGCCGACAAGGGCAATGCCAATGCGCGCGCCGTGCTGCAAAGCTGGGCCGATGCCGAATGGTTCACCAGCCGTCCGGAAGTGCCGGAAAGCCTGACCATCACCGTGTTCAAGGTGACGGGCGAAACCAACACCGACGACCTCTCACCGGCGCCGGACGCCACCACGCGCCCTGACATTCCGATGCACGCACTGGCGATGCTCAAGAATGCGCGCCCGGGCATCACCCCGGAAGAAGACGGCAAGCGCGGTCCGGTCAAATTCATCGAATCGCTCAAGGAAAAGGGCCATCTGGTCGCCTATGTGGGTGACGTGGTCGGTACCGGTTCGTCGCGCAAGTCGGCCACCAACTCGGTGCTTTGGTTCACCGGCGAAGACATCCCGTTCATCCCGAACAAGCGCTTCGGCGGCGTGTGTCTGGGCAGCAAGATCGCCCCGATCTTCTACAACACAATGGAAGACGCCGGCGCCCTGCCGATCGAACTCGACGTGTCGAAAATGGAAATGGGCGACGTGGTCGAACTGCGTCCGTACGAAGGCAAGGCCCTGAAGAACGGTGAAGTCATTGCCGAATTCCAGGTCAAGTCCGACGTGTTGTTCGACGAAGTGCGCGCCGGTGGCCGTATTCCCCTCATCATCGGTCGCGGTCTGACCGCCAAGGCCCGCGAAGCGCTCGGCCTGCCCCCGTCGACGCTGTTCCGCCTCGCGCAGCAGCCGGTCGATACCGGCCGTGGCTTCTCGCTGGCACAGAAGATGGTCGGGCGCGCCTGCGGCCTGCCTGAAGGTCAGGGCATTCGTCCGGGCACGTACTGCGAACCGAAGATGACCTCGGTCGGCTCGCAAGACACCACTGGCCCGATGACCCGCGACGAGCTCAAGGATTTGGCATGCCTGGGCTTTTCCGCCGATCTGGTCATGCAATCGTTCTGCCACACCGCGGCTTATCCGAAGCCGGTGGACGTGAAGACGCACCAGACCCTGCCGAACTTCATCAGCACGCGCGGCGGTATCGCCCTGCGTCCGGGCGACGGCGTGATCCACTCGTGGCTGAACCGCATGCTGCTGCCCGACACCGTGGGCACCGGTGGCGACTCGCACACGCGTTTCCCGATCGGCATCAGCTTCCCGGCAGGCTCGGGTCTGGTCGCCTTCGCGGCAGCCACCGGTACGATGCCGCTGGACATGCCCGAGTCAGTGCTGGTCCGCTTCAAGGGCAAGATGCAGCCGGGTGTCACGCTGCGCGATCTGGTGAACGCGATCCCGCTGTATGCCATCAAGCAAGGTATGCTGACCGTGGCCAAGCAAGGCAAGAAGAACATCTTCTCGGGCCGCATCCTTGAAATTGAGGGCTTGCCCGACCTGAAGGTCGAGCAAGCGTTCGAACTGTCGGATGCCTCCGCCGAGCGCTCGGCCGCCGGTTGCACGGTGCATTTGAACAAGGAACCGATCATCGAGTACCTCAACAGCAACGTTACGCTGTTGAAGTGGATGATCGCCCAGGGCTATCAGGACCCGCGCAGCCTGCAACGCCGTATCACGGCGATGGAGCAATGGCTGGCCGATCCGAAGCTGCTCTCGCCGGACGCCGACGCCGAGTACGCCGCGGTCATCGAGATCGATCTGGCCGACATCCACGAGCCGATCGTGGCTTGCCCGAACGATCCGGACGACGTGAAGACCCTCTCGGATGTGGCGGGCGCGAAGATCGACGAAGTGTTCATCGGTTCGTGCATGACCAACATCGGTCACTTCCGTGCGGCGTCGAAGCTGCTCGAAGGCAAGCGCGACATTCCGGTCAAGCTGTGGGTTGCCCCGCCGACCAAGATGGACCAGAAGCAGTTGACCGAAGAAGGTCACTATGGCGTCTTCGGCACGGCCGGTGCCCGTACGGAAATGCCGGGCTGCTCGTTGTGCATGGGTAATCAGGCACAAGTGCGTGAAGGGGCAACGGTCATGTCCACGTCGACCCGCAACTTCCCGAACCGTCTGGGCAAGAACACGAACGTGTACCTTGGCTCGGCCGAACTCGCAGCGATCTGCTCGCGTCTGGGCAAGATTCCGAGCAAGGAAGAGTACATGGCCGACATGGGGGTGCTCGCGACCAACGGCGACAAGATCTACAAGTACATGAACTTCGATCAGATCGAAGACTTCAAGGAAGTGGCTGACACGGTGCAGATGTAAGTCTGACGCCGGGCGACAGCGCGCGGTTTGCGCGGTAACCCGGCAGCATCACTATCGAATGGCGTCTGGAGCCTTGCGCTCCCGGCGCCATTTTTTTATGGACGCGATGGACCGCGGTTAGCCAGGGGCAAGTCGCGTGGGTCATCAAACCTATTAAACATCCGCAGAAAACTGCCGTTATCCCTCAGACGGTCCGGCGCCGGTCGTCCGGGCGTAGCAATCCTCAAGTCTGCGGCCACCGGAATCTTGTGAATTTCCACCGCAGCAATACGAGGCCGTTTCATTATCACAAGCAGACGAGATGAATCTGAGATTACGATATGGCGTCGCCACGGCGCTGCTCTGTGCCCTTCTGGCGGGTTGCGAGGACTCTGAAATCGGTCAGGTGAAAGCCGCCAGCGACCCTGTCGATGCCACGCAAACTTATGGCTCAGCATTGTCCGAACGGGCCGCCTGTAAAAGCGTCAGTTGGAAAACGTTCAAAGACAGCAGCAACCGCACGGCGGTCGAATATCGCTGCGAACTGAACGACGCCGTCGCCGAGCTGAACAAGGTTCGCGACGCACAGATCGAAGAGATCAACGGCTATCTCAAGGCGAGCAACGAGAACCTCGGGAAAGCGATTGAAGGCGCGGCGGGCGACGCGGCTCGCTATGCGAAGCTCGTTGAAGAGAAGAAAGCCGAATTGCAGCAGATCGACGAGAAGAGCCAGGCCCAAACGGCCGGCATGGATGGCCCGTCGGCGCTGAAGGCCAGGCAAGTGTGGGACGCCTCCCGGGCTTACGCGGCATCGGAACTGGAACGCTACCAGGCAGAACTGGACAAGGCCAATGCCGGCGCGAATACCGCGTCGCTGGAAGGATCGCGGCAAAGCTACGAGCAGCGTTATACCAACGACATCGCCAATCTCCACCGGAAATATGACGGCGTGAAATCCGTCACGGAAGTGATCCAGTGGGTCGTGAACGACAAGCAGGTCGTTCCGACCTATTTTGGCTTTGACATCGACTCCGAACTGGGCAAGAAGACCAACGACAAGTCGGCGCAGTTCCGAGGCTTTCTGCAACAAATGGGGCAGCAGCGCGGGCAGGATTACGTGGCTTGGGTCGCACCGATGGTCCTGACTGGGATTTCCGCCACGACCGAAAAACAGGCATCGCCGGGCTAACCCCAAATTCCGCCGCGCATAGCAGCACAAGCAGGAGGGGCGCCACCAATAAGCGCGCTACCTCCCGCTCCCCTCCTTCCGCCCAAGCGTTGCAACGCGCTCACGATTTGATATGCCGCTCCAGCAAATCGATATCGTCGCGCAGCAACTTCAGCACCCCCGCAGCACTCTGCTCGCTCAACTGCCGCCCGGCCTCCTGTTCGACCGAGCGCAGCGCCATATCGGCAATCTGTTCCGCGATCTCGTCAACGTTGCGCGGGCCGGAGGGCGTGAACCACCAGGCCGTCCAGTTACACATGCCGATGATCGAAAAAGCGGCGACCTTCGCATCCATCACGCGAAACTGACCGCGCTCGATACCCAACTCGATCGCTTGCCGGAACTGCTCCAGCACCGCACGGCGCGACTGCTCGGCCAGCTTCCTCTGCTTGAGCGGCAAATTGTCCTCGTTGCGTTCCACCACGCGGAATTGCAACGGATGCGTCAGGATCAGATGCGCGTGCCGCAGCACCAGATGCCGCAGCATCGCGGCCGGTTGCCGCATATCCTCCGGTAACGCCTCAGACGCCAGCGCCCCCGCCGCGCGAGTGACCACCGTGGTCAACACTTCGAGAATCGCTTCTTTGCTCTTGAAGTAGTAGTACAGCGCCGGACGGCTCACCCCGACGACATCCGCAATGTCGTTGAAGCTCGTGCCATCGAAACCCCGCTCGATGAACAGCCGCGTGGCGACTTCCAGAATGTTCTCCCGCAACGCGTCGCTTTTGGTCTGTGCTTTGCTCATAACGACTCTTGGTCTCTCTTTTGACGACAGCGTCAGAAAACCCCAACGATAACCAAATTCCCCCGCCGCGCAAAGGCTTACGGGCAGATAGCCTCAAGATTTTTTACGCACCCGTCAAATTTACCCAAAAATGTTTACTCATTCGTAAAAAATTAAACTAGTATGTAAAAAAGGAGGTGAGGAGATGAGTCAACGACAGCAAAGCCCGGGCGAAACCCGAGGCGCGACGGCGGGATTTCTCAACACGGACTGGAATCCGCGAGACCTGCCATTGGGTGCGACGACGCGCAACGTCGTCCTACGCACCGCAGACGGCGCGGCGACGAGCGGCGCGCTTTACACCGCAGGATCGCCAGATACCGTGGTGTGCATCATGCATCCCCGCGAATTCATGGCATGCCATTACCTGATCCCGGAAATCGTGGAGGCTGGTTACGCCGCGTGGACCCAGGCCCCACGCTCGGTCGGCAACGACATGCGCCTCGAACACGAATTCGCGCTTTATGATGTGGCGGCCAGCATGCGATTTCTCCGTGAAGCGGGATTCAAACGCATCGTTCTGCTCGGCAATTCTGGAGGCAGTGGCCTCTATGCGCTATACGCGCAGCAGTCAGGGCTCTCCCCGGGAGCGCGCATCGAACGCACCCCGGGCGGACGTCCGACGAAGCTGGCCTCGCTCGATATGCCGACCGTCGACGGCATGGTTTTCGTCGCCCCCCACCCCGGACAGGGGGCGCTGTTGCAGACCTGCATCGATCCGTCGGTAACCAACGAGCACGATGCGCTGTCCGTCGACCCGACGCTCGACCCGTTCGACCCGGCCAACGGGTTCGTACCGAAACAGCCGGGCGCTGCTCCCTCGACACGTTACGACGCCGACTTCGTGACACGCTACCGCGCCGCGCAAACCGCTCGTGTCGCGCGTCTCGATGCCATCGCACGTGACTTGATCGCGACACGTCAGGGCGCGCGCGAGCGCCTCAAACGCAGTGCAGATCAGCCCGACGCCCGCCTGCGTCGCATGGCAGCCCACACACCATTGATGACCGTCTGGCGAACCGATGCCGATCTGCGCTGCTTCGACCTGACGCTGGACCCGTCCGACCGGCACTTCGGCTCGCTCTGGGGCAGCGATCCGTTCACATCGAACTACGGTTCAGTAGGTTTCGGCCGCGTTTGCTCCCCCGAGGCCTGGCTCTCGACGTGGTCGGGACTGTCCTCAAACGCCTTGCTGTCGAAAACCGCACCGGCCATCGTTCAGCCCACACTGCTTATCGAATACACGGGCGATCAGGCGTGCTTTCCCAGCGTCATCGCAGACATCTACGCCAGCCTCGGCACCGCGCAAAAATCGCACCGGCGCGTGCGCGGCGACCATCACGGCCGGGCATTGGCCGAAGGCGAAGAGGCCGGGCGCTACCTTGCGGGCCGTTTGCTGCAGGACTGGCTGCGCGAAACCTTCCCGCAGTAACGCACCCTGCCCATACCTCCAATTTGCACCATCGAACTTCGGGAGACCCGACATGAAGTTGAACGACATCCCCGCAGCCGATCTCGCCTTGCGTCTGCATGGCGTGGATCACACGGCGCGGCCAACCTGGCGACTGCGGCAGACGGTCGAGTTCTATCGCGACGTTCTCGGCCTGCCGCTGATTCACACGATCTCGGCGCGCGGCTGGGGGCCGGCGACACACCCGGACTTCTTGCACTTCTTCTTCGATAGCGGCCACGGCAGCACGATCGCCTTCTTCTACTATCTCGGCAGCGAGGAGCCGGCATCCCTCGCCCATCGTCCCGGCCGCGCACCGTTCCCCGACGACCATGTATTCGACGCCACGCATACCGCATGGCTGGTCGACAGTCCGGAAGCGCTCCGGGCATGGAAGACGCGGCTCGAAGCCCGCGGTGTGGAAGTCTCGACCGAAACCGCCCACGAAGTGATCGAGTCGATCTACTTCCGCGATCCGAACGGCTACTTCATCGAGATCACCCGGAAATTGCGCCCGCTGGAAGGTATCGATGCACGCGACGCGTCGGTCACGCTTGAAGCCGCCATGGAAATCGAAGACGAAGCCCGGGCCGGCGGCGCCCCGTTCACCAGTATCGATACCGTGTGGCAACGCAAGGCGCAGCGCCTGCGCCAACGTCTGCGTGGGGAGAGTCGATGATGAGTACCCCATCGTTACAACCGCTGCAAATCTTCGTCCTCAACGTACCCGAGTTCGCGTCGCTGACCGAAGCCGCACGCCAATTGCCGTCGTGCCGCGTGGAAAACCTCGGCGACTACACCGTAATTTCCAGCGACGTACCGATCGCCTTCGAACGCCGCGCACTGGGCCTGAAGCCCGCTGTCTGGTACGGATTGTTCACGGGCGGCCTCGACGCCCGCATCGAAAGCTACGAACGCGACATCGTGCGGATCGCCCCGCGCGCATAACGTCGCCACAGGAACGTGCAGGAGACAATATGAGCGGTATCTATCACCGGATCGACGGCGTGACGTACTGTCCGCCGGACCTGGCACAGCGGTATTTCGCGTCGAACGCCTGGGTGGACAGCACCCTCGGCGACGCCCTGCGGGCGACGGCTGCACGTGTGCCAGAGCGCGCAGCCTACCTCAGCGACGAGGCTACCCTGACCTTCGCCGCGCTCGACATGCGCAGCGAACGGCTGGGCGCTGCGCTGATCGAGCTGGGCCTGCGTCCGGGCGACCGGGCGATCTTCCAGATGGGCACCTGCGTCGACACGGTCATCGCCTTGATGGGGGCCTATAAGGCGGGTGTCGTCCCCGTATGCGCCGTACCGCAGTACCGGGAAATCGAAATCGGCCAGTTGGTTTCGCAATCCGAGGCACGCGGCTACTTCGTGCAAGCGGACTTCTCTGCGTTCGATCTCGTCGGGTTTGCCCATCGGATGATGGCGCGGCACCCGTCGCTCGAGCATTTGCTGGTGGCACGCGGGGAGCAGCGCACCCACGCTGACGCGGGCTACCACGCCATCGACCGTCTGATCCACGCCATGCCGCCCGAGCGCGCCCGCGCCGTGCTGGCCGACATCCGTATCGGCAGCGAGGACGTGTTGAGCTTCCAGCTCTCGGGGGGCACGACCGGCGTGCCGAAGATCATCCCGCGCTTTCATGCGGAGTACATCGGTCACTCGCTGACATGGATGCGCCACATCGGCATGACCGAACACAGCCGCATGATCTGGTCGCTGCCGTTGTTGCACAACGCCGGTCAGCTCTACGTGCTCGCATCGACCGTGGCGACCGGCATGACGACCGTGTTGATGCCGCGCGTCGACATCGCCCGCATGCTTACGCTGATCGAAACACACCGTGTCACGCATGGCCTGTCGATCGGGCCTGTCGCGCCGCAGATGATCGCGTACAAGGATGTTGGCAAACACGACCTGTCCTCCCTGCAACTCTTTGGCACGATGAGCCGTGCCGACTCGCTGGAAGCCCACCTCGGCGTGCCGTGCTTCAACCTCTATGGCACGACCGAAGGGCTGCTCATGGGCGCTGGCGCTCACCTGCCTGCGGCGTTGCGCCATCACACGCAAGGCCTGTCGGGGTGCGATGACGACGACATTCGCGTGCTGTTTCCGGGCACGGACACACCCGCTGGCGAAGGCGCCGCCGGAGAGCTGTGCTTCCGTGGACCGTCGAGCCTGCGCGGCTATTACAAGGCCCCCGAAGCAACGGCCCAGACCCTGACGCCGGACGGCTTCGTGCGCACCGGTGACATGGTGACGGAGAAGGTCATCGACGGGATTCGCTGCTTCGCCTTCGAGGGGCGTTTGCGCGACAACATCAATCGCGGCGGCGAGAAGATCGGATGCGAAGAAGTCGAAGCGTTCGTCAGCCATCACCCCGCGGTAGCCGACGCCAAGCTGGTCGCCATGCCCGACCCGGTCTACGGCGAACGCGGTTGCGTCTACCTGATCCTGCGCCCCGGGCATGCTGCCCCTTCCGTCACCGAACTCGCCGAGTTTCTCGTCGGCCACGGTCTGGCGAAGTTCAAATGCCCGGAGCGTATCGAGACAGTCGACGAATTCCCGGTGACGCGCGTTGGCAAGGTCGACAAGGCCGCATTGCGAGCCGCCATCGCCGGACGTCTTGCGGCAGAAAGCGCGCCTACCGGCACAGTCCGGCCTGCAAAGGAGAACGCATGATAAGCACCGAATATGTGGTGAGCGAGCGGCCTTTCGTGGTGCGCCGTCAGGTGAGATGGGGCGAATGCGACCCGGCCGGCGTCGTCTACACGGCGACCTTCTCCGACTACGTCATCTCCATTGCGGAGTTGTTCTACGGCTCGCTCTTCGGGGGCACGCCGCAGGCGGTGAAGAACCGGCACGGATTCGGCACGCCCACCCGTGCGCTGGCATTCGACTTCCGCCGCTCGCTCTGGCCGGACGATGCCTTCGACGTCACCGTGGAAGTCGCCGAGATCCGCACCAGAACCTTCGCTCTCGCAATGACGGCGCGCAAAGCCGACAACGATGTCGCCTTCATTGCACGACTCACTCCGATCTGCATCCAGCGCGGCACGCGCGAGTCGATCGACATGCCGCCGGTGCTTCGCGCAGCGCTCGAACAATACCGGGAGCGTTGCGAACACGCCGTAGCCCCCTCACTCGCCGGAGACATCACGTTATGACCCCCACTTCATTTCGCATCGGGCAGATCGTGCCCAGCTCCAACACCACGATGGAGACGGAGATTCCTGCCATGTTGCGCTCGCGCGAGCAGATCCTGCCCGAGCGCTTTACGTTTCATTCGAGCCGCATGCGTATGCATCGTGTGGTGAAGGAAGAACTGGAAGCGATGAACGCCGAAGGACTTCGCTGTGCCGCCGAACTCGCCGATGCGCGCGTGGATGTCATGAGTACCGCCTGCCTCGTGGCCATCATGGCGATGGGGCCGGGCTACCACCGTCAGGTCGAGGAAGACCTGCGCCGTGTCGCGCGCGAGAATCATTGCGAAGCCGCCATCATGACGTCGGCCGGCGCACTCGTAGCGGGACTGAAGACGCTGGGCGCACGCAAGATCGCGCTGATGGCCCCTTACATGAAGCCGCTGACGCAAGCCGTGGTCGAGTACATCGAGCACGAAGGCATCGAAGTGCTCGACGCCCTGTCGTTCGAAATTCCCGACAACCTTGAGGTTGGCCGCCGCGATCCCATGCAGTTGCTTGACGACGTCAAGCGCCTCAACACGGCGAATGCCGACGTCGTAGTGCTGTCTGCCTGCGTGCAAATGCCATCGCTGCCCGCAATCCAGACCGCACAGGACCGGCTCGGCCTGCCCGTAACGTCGACCGCCGTGAGCACCGTGCGCCAGATGCTCGACCACCTCGGCCTGGCGCCGGTCGCGCCCGGAGCAGGCGCCCTGCTGTCGGTGCCGGGTGCGCAGCCGCTGACTCGCATTGCCTGAGGTTATCGCCATCATCGCCAGCCCAAAATCAAGGAGCCCATCATGAGAATCGCCGTCATCGGTGGCGGGCCTGCCGGCCTGTACTTTTCGCTGTTGACGAAACAGCGTCATCCGCAAGACGAAATCGTCGTCCATGAGCGCAACGCTGCCAATGCCACTTATGGCTGGGGCGTTGTCTTCTCCGACATTGCGCTCGCCTTCCTGAAGGACGCGGACGAGGCGTTCTTCCGCAAATTCACAGCGCACCATACCCGCTGCGACTACATGGAGATCGTGCATCAAGGCGTGCCCGTCCGACTGAGCAACAATCATTTCTCGCGCACGTCCCGGATCGACATGTTGCGTGTGTTGCAGCAGGCGTGCGCCGACGCCGGTGTCGACGTTCGTTATCAGAGCCACGTCACCGATCCCGCTCAATTGCCGGACGCCGACGTGATCGTTGCCGCGGACGGCGTAAATAGCGAAGTCCGCACGCACATGGCCGATCATTTCATGCCGAGCTTCGATGAGCGGCGGAACAAATTCGCGTGGTATGGCACGTCGCAACGCTTTCACCCGGTGTCGTTGATCTTCCGCCAGACACCGCACGGCGTGTTCATGGCGCACGCGTACCAATACAGCCCAGATCGCTCAACGTTCCTCGTGGAAGTCGATCCAGAGACGTGGCAGCGCTGCGGCCTCGGTACCGCCACCGAGGAGCAGAGCCGCGCGTTTTGCGAACAGATTTTCGCAGACGACCTGCAAGGCCATTCGCTGCTGACCAACCGGTCGAACTGGTTTCAGGCGCGGGTGGTGAGCAATGCGCGCTGGTCGCACGGCAACGTGGTGTTGCTTGGCGACGCCCTGCGCAGTGTGCACTTCTCGCTCGGCTCGGGCACACGCATGGCCATGCAGGACGCCATCGCCCTGTTCGAAGCGCTGTCGGCTCACCGGCACGACATCCCCACCGCGTTCGCATCGTTCGAGCAGCGCCGCCGAAGTGCATCGGATCGCTTCCAGGACGCCGCGAGACGCAGCCTCGACTGGTACGAGTCTGTCGACCAGCGCATGCATCTTGATCCCGTGAGCTTCGCGTACGACTACATGCTGCGCACGGGACGCGTCAGTCACGAAGACCTTCGTGAGCGAGATCCGGCGTTCATCGCGCAAGTCGAGGCCAATGCCGCCTCAGTGCGCGAGCATGCCGCGTAGCCGTCGGCATCATCCGGATCTTCCACATAAAAGGGCGACATCGCATCGCCACATCGGGACAGGAGACACTTTCATGGACAAGCACGACACCCGGCACACGTCAGTCGACGTGCGGGACTTCATCAACGCGACCCCGGTGTCGCGCTTCCAGATCATGATCAGCGCCATGTGCTTCCTGATCGTGGCGCTGGATGGGTTCGACATCGCGATCATCGGCTTCATCGCCCCGCACATCCGCGCCGAGTGGCAGTTGTCGATGGTCTCGCTCGGCCCCTTGTTCAGTGCCGGATTGCTCGGGCTGATGGTGGGCGCGTTCTGTAGCGGGCCGATGGCGGACCGTATCGGTCGACGCCGTGTCCTGATGCTGTCCGTCGCATGGTTCGGTGCGGCAAGCGTCGGTGCAGCGTTCGCACCGAACGTCGGATGGCTGATCGCCCTTCGCTTTCTGACGGGACTCGGCTTGGGCGGCGCCATGCCCAACGCGATCACGCTGACCTCGGAGTTCAGCCCCGAGCGGCGCCGGGGCACGTTGCTCACGCTGATGTTCTGCGGCTTCTCGCTCGGCTCGGCGCTGGGCGGCGTGGTGACGGCCTACCTCGTGGCGGGTATCGGTTGGCGCGGCTTGCTCGCTGTTGGCGGACTGCTGCCGCTGGCGCTCGTGCCGGTACTCTGGTTCACCTTGCCGGAGTCGGTCCGGTTTCTGGCGATCCGAGGTGGTACGCAAACGCAAATCGCAGCGATTCTGGCGCGCGTCGCGCCGGGACGTGTCGTCGCGGGTCAGCAATACACCGCCGCCGACGATCGCCTGCCATCCTCGCCCGTCGTGCAACTGTTTCATCGCGACTACCGGCGCGGCACGCTGCTGCTATGGCTCGCGTTCTTCATGAGCCTGCTGTTGCTGTACCTGCTCATCAACTGGCTGCCGATTCTGGCCGAGCGCAGCGGCCTGACGCTCAAGCAGGCATCGATGTTCGCGGGATTGTTGCAAGGCGGCGGCGTGCTGGGTGCGATTGTGCTGGGCGTGCTGATCGACCGGTTCCACCCGTACAAAGTGGTTGCGGCAGCCTATGTACTGGGCGCACTCGCGCTGGCGTCGCTGGCGATCGCCAATGGCGCGGTGTGGCTGGCGTTGGGTATCTTCGTGACAGGATTCTGCGTGAGCGGGTCGCAAGTCTGCGCGAACGTGATCGCTTCCGCGTATTACCCGACATCCAATCGCGCGACCGGTGTGGCATGGGCGCTAGGCATCGGTCGCATCGGGGCAGTGGCGGGTTCGTTCGGCGGCGCCATGCTGCTTGCAGCGGGTTGGAGCAACGCCGGATTGTTCACAATTCTCGCGATACCGGCATTGCTGGCCGCATTGGGAATTCTGCTCGCAGGGGCAAGGCAGGGACGGACAGCGCGCAATGAGGTCGTCGCAGCGCAATCGCCCGCCTCGCTTTCTAAGATCTGACTAAGATCCGACGGTGGCGAACTGGCCTGACGGTCGCGACGAATTCCCGTGGCGACTGTCAGGCCAGTTTGCGGATGCGGGCTCCTTGACCGATTCGAGGCGCTTGCGCACGCCGGGCGGCGACTCAATCGTAGGCCCGCGCGTCCTCGACCAGTTTCCCATCGGCCGGCAGTGTCCCTGCGGCGACAAAATCGACCTCGCCGCGCAACCGGGTCACATCCCTGAATGTCTCCTGCACACGGGCCGCCAATCCTTCCGGCGGGGCCGCATTCGTTTCGCAAATCAGCCGCATCCGATCGTCACCGACCCGTCCCTCCACACGCAGGCGCAGCCGCACCAACTCGGGATATCGCTTTCCAATCTCGCCAATCTGCCCCGGATGCACGAACATTCCGCGTACCTTGACGGTCTGATCGGCGCGTCCTAGCCAGCCTTTGAGCCGCATGTTGGTGCGCCCGCACGGGCTGATTCCCGCTTCTACCGCCGATAGATCCCCCGTTGCGAAGCGAATCAGCGGATAGTCCGGATTGAAGTTCGTTACCACGACTTCGCCGATCTCGCCGTCCGGCACCGGCTTCGTGCCGCCGGGCTCTACCAGTTCCACCAGCACGTTCTCGTCGACGATCAGACCCGCCTGTGCGTCGCTCTCGAACGCGATCAACCCGAGATCGGCCGTACCGTATAACTGCCGCGCCGTAATGCCGCGCGTCTTGAACCAATCGCGTAACGACGGCGGCAGCGCCTCACCGGAGAGGGTCGCCCGCCGGATGCAGCCGATATCCGCGCCGGCCGCCTCGCTCTTCTCGATCAGAATCTTCAGAAACGAAGGCGTGCCGGCGTACGCGACGGGTTGCAAGTGACGAATCGCGTCGAGTTGCATCTCGGTCTGCCCAACCCCGGCCGGGAACACGCAACATCCCAGTCGCGCGGCGCCCGTCTCAATCATCATCCCCGCGGGCGTGAAGTGATACGAATAGGTGTTGTAGACCAGATCGCCCGCGCGCAGGCCCGCCGCAAACATGGCCCGTGCAAAGCGCCACCAGTCGCTGCCGCGTCCATCCGGCTCGTAGATCGGACCGGGTGACTGGTACACATGCGCCAGACCGCCCAGGGGCGTCGCGTTCATCCCGCCCAGTGGCGGATGGCGCACCTGATACGCCGTCAGATCCGACTTGCGCGTCACGGGCAGACCGGCCAACGCGTCGCGCGAGCCGATGGCCTGCGCGTCGACCTCCCCCAGTGCCTGCGCGAAATACGGCGCGCGTGTCTGTGCATGCGACACGTGCGACGGCAACGCAGCCAGCAGGGCCTTCTCGCGAACCTCCGGCGCACGAGTTTCCAGCGTGTCGAAGTAATCGTTCATATAGACGGAAATACATTGAGAATTAACGGTCAGCCACGCCTCCACGCGCGCGAATGCTCATGCGATCCATCGCTTGCGGCGTCGATAGCTCTTCACGTTTCGGAAGCTCCCCGCACTGCTGGCGCCGTCCTTGGCGATCCCCAGGTAAAACTCCTTGACGTCTTCGTTATCACGAAGCGACGCCGCGTCGCCATCCATCACGACCCGGCCGTTCTCGAGAATGTAGCCATAGTCCGCGTAACGCAGCGCCGCCATCGTGTTCTGTTCGGCCAGCAGAAAGCTGACCTTCTCGCGCTGGTTCAGATCGCGCACAATGGCGAAGATCTCTTCCACGATCTGTGGCGCGAGCCCCATCGACGGCTCGTCGAGCAAGATCATCGACGGCTGCGCCATCATGGCGCGGCCGATCGCGCACATTTGCTGCTCGCCACCGGACGTATAACCCGCTTGCGATTTTCGACGCGTCTTCAGACGCGGGAAGTACGCGTAGATTCGTTCGAGCGCATGCTGCTGTGCACTGCGCGATGCATGCCGCACATAGCCGCCCGTCAGCAGATTCTCTTCGATGGTCAGGTGCCCGAAGCAGTGACGCCCCTCCATCACCTGAATCACCCCACGCTTGACCAGTCCGTTCGGCGTGAGCTTCTCCACCCGTTCGCCGCGATAGTCGATCGTGCCCTTCGTCACCTCGCCTCGCTCGGCGTGAAGCAGATTCGAAATCGCCTTGAGGGTCGTACTCTTGCCCGCGCCGTTGGCCCCGAGCAATGCCACGATCTTGCCTTCCGGCACGATCAGCGACACGCCCTTGAGCACGAGAATGACGTGGTCGTATATGACTTCGATATTGTTGACGCGCAAACTCGCTTCCATGCATGACTCCGGAATCGATGCTGCCGGGTTCACCCACCGGCCGTAGTTCGTCTGCCGTCGCCCGCGTCGCGCCTTGCCACGCGGGCGACGACGTCGATCACATCTTGTAGCAGGCGGGCGTGATTCCCTTCTCTTTGGCGTACTGTTTGGCCGATGCCTCAAAGAGCGGGTGAATCAAACGCCGGTTGCCCTCGATCCAGTCGGACACGAGCACCCACTTGGCACCGTCCCATTGCTGAATACGCACCTTGCCCGACCCCTCGTGATCCTCGCAACTCGTCTTGATGTCGGGCAGCAAACCGGTGGCGCCGAGCGCCTTGAGCCGGGCGGCGTCGATATTCAGGTTCTCAAGCGCCCAGCGCACCTGCACCGGGGTCATGACCTTGCCCTTGCCGAACTTGTTCTGCGCCGTGTTGAGCGCTTCGACCGTGGCCACCGCCGCCGAAACGCCGCGGTTATAAAGCACCGAACCGACCTTCGACGGGTCTTGCATATTGCCCTTGCCCGCGCCGTAGACCACTTTCTCGATATCGGCAATCAACGGTACCTGCTTGCCCGCCACGTTCCACGTTGCGCTCATGTACCCCTTGGCTGCCGCGCCCGCCGGAATGGTGTCTTCCTCTGAACCGGCCCACCAGCTACCCACGATCTTCTCGCGCGGATAGCCCACCTTTTGCGCCGCCTTGAGCGCCGTCTGGTTCATCACGCCCCAACCCCAGAACACCACGTAGTCGGGATTCTCCTGACGGATGCGCAGCCACTGCGCGCCCTGTTCGTTACCCGGATGCGCTACCGGAATCTCGATCAGGTTGAATTTATTGATCTTCGACTCTGCCTGCATGGCGACGATCGGTTCCTTGCCGTAGGCCGAGTCGTGATAGAGGAAGACGATTTTCTTGCCATTGAGCGAGCCGCCGTTCTTGTCCGCGAGGAACTTGATGATGGCCGACGCCTGCATCTGATACGTGGTGACCAGCGGGAACGCCCACGGGAATACCGTGCCGTCCACCGCGTCGGTACGGCCGTAGCCCATCATCACCAGCGGCACCTGATCGGTCGCCGTCTTGTCGATCAGCGCGTACGAAATGCCGGTAGCCATGACGTGATACGCCGTGCCCTTGGTCACCGGGTTCTTGCCCTTGAGGCGCTCGTAGCACTCCACTCCCTTGGCGTTGTTGTACTCGGTCTCGCACTCTTCCCATGTGAGCTTGACGCCATTGACGCCGCCGTTCTTCAGATTCACGTATTGCAGATAGTCGATGAAACCGCCATAGAACGACTGTCCGTTCGCGCCATACGGCCCGACGCGATAGTCAGCGAGCGCGATGAACTGATCATTCGATTGTGCGAACGACACGCCCACGCTCCCCATGCCGAGCACGAGCGCCGTACCCAACGAGACCGCCAAGTGTTTCGTGTTCATGCTGTGTCTCCATCTGTGGTTTTATTCATGGCAAAACGTGTCTGGCAGCGCGCAACTCCCGGTGCGCGAACCAGGCGAAACTCAATGCGGGAAGGGCCAGATGCGCAGCTTCTCCTTGGCAATCTGCCAGAGCCGCGCCAGCCCGTGCGGTTCGACAATCAGGAAAAAGATGATGAGACCGCCAAACACCATCAACTGAATATGCGAGACGGTCGCGTTGGTGAACGGCAAATGCAGGAACGAGGCGATCGCAGGCAGTGTGCTGTCGAGCAGAATCGGCAGCAGCAGAATGAAGGCAGCCCCCAGAAAGCTGCCGAGAATGCTGCCCACGCCGCCAATAATGATCATGAACAGAATGCGGAACGACAGATCAAGCGAGAAGCCGTCGGGCTCGACTGAACCGAGATAGCAGTAGGCATAGAGCGCACCTGCCACGCCGCAATAGAAGGAACTCACGGCGAAGGCCAGCAACTTCACCCGCATGAGCGGAATGCCGATCACTTCGGCCGCCACGTCCATGTCGCGCACCGCCATCCAGGCACGGCCAATGTGGGAGCGCACCAGATTCTTCGCCACCAGCGCCATGACCGTCACCACCCCCAGCACGAACAGGTATTTGCGCACCGGCGTATCGATGTCCACCCCAAGAATGGAGATCTTCTGCGCGGTGATCACGCCCGACGAACTATTGTTTGAGAGCCACGGAAACTTCGTGAGTACCCATAGCACGAAGAACTGCGCCGCGAGCGTGGCGACCGCCAGATAGAAGCCCTTGATGCGAAGCGACGGCAAGCCGAACGCGATACCGACGAGTGCCGCACAGACACCTCCGAGGGCGAACGAGGCGAGAATCGGCATGCCCTCGATACGCAACTGAAAGTTGTACGAGGCATAGGCGCCGACCGCCATGAACGCTGCCGTGCCCAGCGACAGCTGCCCGGCGTAGCCCGTCAGGAGATTCAGACCGAGCGCGGCGAGCGAGAACACCAGAAACGGCACCAGAATCGCCGTCAGCCAGTACTCGGTGGCAACCCACGGCAACACGCCGAAGGCTATGGCGAGCACCGTACACACAGCGATTCGATCCTGCCGGATCGGGAAAATCTGACTGTCGGCTTCGTAAGATGTCTTGAACTGCCCAGCTTCGCGATAGAACATGTATGGCCTCTGCGATGAATGCTTGCGCGTACGTCCTGCGTCCTGCGTCCTGAGCCGACCGCCGGTTCAGACCCGATCGATATGCCGCTCGCCGAACAGCCCCTCTGGGCGAACCAGCAGGAACAGCAGTGCGAAGACATACGGGAACCAGCCCTCGATACCGCCGAAATTCCCGCCGAACTGACTTTGCAGCAGTTGCGGCACGTAGATCTCCGCAAGCTTCTCCGCCGCACCGATGATCAATCCGCCGACAATCGCGCCGGGGATCGATGTGAAGCCACCGAGAATCAAGACGGGCAGCGCCTTGAGCGCGGTCATCGTCAGGGCAAACTGCACACCGTTGCGCGAGCCCCAGAGCATGCCCGCCACCAGCGCGACAAACCCCGACACGCTCCACACCACCACCCAGATCCGTTGCAACGGAATGCCCAGCGAGAGCGCCGCCTGATGATCGTCGGCCACCGCACGCAGTGCCCGGCCAATGCTCGTCGCCTTGAAGAACAGTGCGAGCAGCGCGACCAGCACGGCCGCAATGCCCGCCGCGGCGAGATCGAAGCTGCTGACCAGCACACCGGTGGAGTCCATGATCGACGCAATGGGCTCGTCGACGATACCCAGCGACAGCGCCCGCACCTCGTTGCCCCACAGCAGCGGCGCCAGCCCTTCGAGGAAGAACGACAGACCGATAGTGGCCATGAACAACGTAATGGGCGACTGATTCACCAGTTTTCGCAACACGAACCGTTCCGTAGCGACACCGACCAACACCATGACACCGAACGCGCCGATGGCGGCCAGCCACAGCGGCAAACCTCGCTCCATCAATCCGACGACCGAGAGCGCCGCGAAATACACCATCGCGCCCTGCGCGAAGTTGAATACGCCCGAGGCCTTGAAGATCAGCACAAAGCCCAGCGCGACAAGCGAGTACATCACCCCCGAGAGCAACCCGCCGATCAGGATTTCCAGAAAGAACTGCATCGATGTCTCCAAGTTGCCTGCACGCCCTCGCGCCCTGCCGATCGCTGCCTGACCCGCCGCGCGTCGCTTATCGTCTACCTGTCATGCCGCAGCAGGCATGCCCTGCGCGGCGCCCAGATAGGCGCGTATGACCTCCGGATCGCTTCTGACCTCGGCGGGCGTTCCGTCGCCGATCTTCTTGCCATAGTCGAGCACCACGACCCGGTCGGAAATATCCATCACCACGCCCATGTCGTGCTCGATCAGCACGATGGTCGTGCCGAACTCTTCGTTCACTTCGAGTATGAAGCGGCACATGTCGCGCTTTTCTTCCAGATTCATGCCGGCCATCGGCTCATCGAGCAACAGCAGTTCCGGCTCGGCGGCCAGCGCACGTGCCAGCTCGACACGCTTTTGCAGGCCATACGGCAGTCGCCCGACCGGCGTCTTTCGGATGTGCTGGATTTCGAGAAAGTCGATGATCTCCTCGACCTTGGCGCGATTGGCCATTTCTTCCCGCCGCGCCTGCCCCCACCAGATCGCGCTGGCGAGCAGGCCCGAGCGCATCCGGGTGTTGCGGCCCGTCATGATGTTGTCGAGCACCGTCATGCCCTTGAACAGGGCGATGTTCTGGAACGTGCGGGCCACCCCTTGACGTGCGGCCGACGTCGGATGCATACGTTGTCTCACCTGCCCACGGAAAACGATCGTGCCCTGCTGCGGGTGGTAGACCCCATTGATCACGTTGAGCATGGAACTCTTGCCCGCGCCGTTCGGGCCGATGATGGCGCGGACCTCGTGCTCCAGAACGTTGAACGAGATGTCCGTCAACGCCTTCACGCCACCAAACGACAGGCTGATGTGCTGCAAATCGAGCAAGATGTCGCCGGTTTTGCGGTTATCGTTCATGCCTTTCCTTCTCCTGCGAAATGCCTGGCTGAGTGCCGGTGAGGGGGAACGTTGCGAACGTCAGGCGGCGCAGCGCAATTTCTCAGGCGCAGGGTCGTCGACAGGCGCCCGCGCACCCACCACGCGAGCGGAATGGATCGTGAGCGTGGCGCTCACGCTGCCCTCGCGTCCGTCTTCGAACTTCACGCGGGTCTCGATGAATTGCGTCGACTTGCCCGAATAAAATGCGTCGACCAGCACGCCGTACTTTTGTGCGATGAATGCGCGACGCACCTTGCGCGTGCGCGTAAGCTCGTCGTCGTCCGGGTCCAGTTCCTTGTGCAGAATCACGAAGCGCCGAATCTGTGCCGCCGAGAAGGCCGGCTCCTTGGCGAGATCCGCGTTCACGGCGTCCACGCACCCCAGAATCAGTTCGGCAACACGAGGATTGCCGGCAAGATCGACATACCCCGCATACGCGAGGCTCTGCCGCTCCGCCCAATTGCCCACGGCGTCCATGTCGATGTTGATGAACGCGCACACGCCGTCGCGTCCGTCTCCAAATGCGACCGCTTCCTTGATGTACGCGAAGAACTTGAGTTTGTTCTCGATGTATTTCGGCGCGAACAACGAACCGCAGGCGAGCTTGCCCACGTCTTTCGCGCGATCGATGATGCGCAGATGACCGTCTGCGTCGATGATGCCCGCATCGCCCGTGCGGAAATACCCGGCCTCGTCGAGCGCTTCGCGCGTGGCGTCGGGCCGTTTGTAGTACTCCTTGAGCAATCCCACGCCGCGCACCAGCACTTCTCCGGTATCGGCAATCTTGATTTCCATGCCCGGTGCTACCGGCCCCACGCTGTCGAATCGCACTTCACGATCCGGTTGCAGACAGACATAGGCACACGTCTCCGTCTGCCCGTAGAACTGTTTCAGGTTGATACCGATTGCGCGATAAAAGCGGAAGAGATCCGGCCCGATGGCCTCCCCGGCGGTATATGCCGTGCGAATCCGACTCATGCCAAGCGTGTTGCGCAGCGGCCCGTAGACGCAGAGATTGCCCAGCGCATATTGCAGTCTGTCGAGGAGCGGCACCGGGCGCCGGTCGAGCACCGCCGCACCGCAACGGTTCGCTACGGTCATGAAATGCGCGAACATCTTCCGTTTGAAGCGATTCGCATCTTCCATACGGATCATCACCTGTGTCAGCACATTTTCATAAACGCGTGGCGGTGCGAAGTAGTAGGTCGGGCCGATCTCGCGCATGTCTGTCGCGATGGTGTCGGGCGACTCCGGGCAATTGACGGTGAACCCCGTCACCAGCGCCTGTGCGTAAGAGAACAGATGATCGCCGACCCAGGCCATCGGCAGGTAGGAGAGCACCTCGTCGCCAGGGGAGAGCCTGTCGAACGTGCTGCCATGAAACGCCGCACCGATCAGGCCTGCGTGCGAGTGGCACACCCCCTTGGGTTTGCCGGTCGTGCCCGACGTGTAGAGAATCGTTGCCGTGTCGTCGGGATCGACGCTCGCGACCGCCTCGTCGAAGTAGCGCGGATGTCTGGCGTTGAAGTCGCGCCCCTGCGCCACGGCATCAGCGTAAGACAGCAAACCTGCGGCGTTGTAATTGCGCAGCCCTCGCGGGTCCTCGTAGATGATGGTCGACAGGCGCGGCACGCGCTCGCGCAACTCGAGCAGCTTATCGACCTGCTCCTGATCTTCAACGATGGCAAAGTCGATTTCGGCGTCGTCGAGCACATGGATCATTTCCGCCGCGACGGCGTCCTGATACAACGGCACAGCCACGCCGCCCAGTGCTTGTGCGGCCGTCATGGCCCAGTACAGGCGCACACGGTTGTTGCCGACGATAGCGAGGTTATCCCCGCGCCTGAACCCGGCTGCCGCCAACGCGCAGGCCAGCATCCGGACTTCGTGCGCGGCCTCCTGCCAGCTCCAGCTTTGCCAGATCCCCAGATCTTTTTCCCGATACGCCGTGCGGGCGCCGCGCGTTGCAGCATGGGCCAGCAATAAACGCGGGAAAGTGGTCCGCTCCTGCATGCCTGTCTCCTGTGTCTCGCCACGATTCGACGTCAGTCGAGGGGGAGTGGCGTGGCTCGGTCGGCGCGCGTGCGTGTGGCACGCTCTCTCATTCTTTAGTGCGAGTCGCGTCTTGGAACGACGCTTTAATTCGGTCAACGGCTTAGTTTGCGAAAGTCTGCAATACGGAGCGACGACGGCTATGCCCGGCAGTCTGCAGCTTCTATACTTGTGCTTCGGCGTCGTGTACGAACCGCCATGAATGCTTGTCTCGGCGCTGCCAGGCAAGGCGAAGATACCTCATGGCTCACGGCGGATTTGTCACCCGGATGACAATCAAGGGAAAATCCCTATATGTCGCTCGAAACCCTGTTGCAGCGCAGCGCCTGGGCGCAAGGACTGACGCCAGACCAGCGCGCACGCGTCGTCGCGGAGATTCAGGTGCGGCCCGTCGAGAACGGCGGCTACGTGTGCCGCAAAGGCGATCCCACGCACGCGTGGTTCGGTGTCATCGAAGGGTTGGTGAAGATTGCGACGGCATCGGCCAGTGGGAAGTCCGTAACGTTCACGGGCGTGCCGGCGGGTGCGTGGTTCGGTGAGGGGTCGGTGCTCAAGCGCGAAATCCGCAAGTACGACGTGATGGCGCTTCGCGACTCCGTCCTCGCGCACATGCCGATCGCCACGTTCGACTGGTTGCTCGATACCAGCATTGCCTTCAACCGGTTTCTGACGCTCCAGCTCAACGAGCGTCTCGGCCAGTTCATTGCCGCGGTCGAACACGAGCGCTTGCTTGACACCGACGCCCGTGTCGCACGCTCGCTCTCCTCGATGTTCAATCCCAATCTGTACCCGTCCGATGACAACACCGTGCAGATTTCGCAGGAGGAATTGAGCTATCTCGCCGGGGTGTCGCGTCAGCGTGTCAATCTCGCACTCAAGGTGCTGGAGCAAGCCGGGTTGGTCAAGGTCGACTATGGCGTGCTGACGATTCTCGATCTGGAAGGGTTGCGCGAATTCGGCATGTAGGCGCGCCGCGCCATTACCTTGCCGCCACCCGGCACTCAGCGCAGAATTGAGATTTTGCAGACTGCCCCGTCCCCAGAGTCCCTCCCTATGTCCACAACCGTATCCCCGGCTGACGAAATGCGACCTACGCTGGTTGGCCGCAGCGTCGAACTCCATCCCCTTGAAGCCCATCATGCACCGGCGCTCCTCGCAGCGGCGGCAGACGGAGAACTTTGGAATTTGAAAGTGACCGTCGTGCCCGGCCCCGAGACAGTCGGCGGTTATGTCGACAAGGCATTGAAGGGACGCGAAGACGGCACCGTCATCCCGTTCGTCCTCGTGTCGAAGGCGACGGGAAAGGTTGTCGGCAGCACGCGATTCTGGAAAATCGACCGCGCGAATCGGAAGCTGGAAATCGGACACACCTGGTTAAGCGCCTCGGCCCAACGCTCGAGCATCAACACGGAAGCCAAATACCTGCTGCTCACGTTCGCCTTCGAGACACTGCAATGTGTTCGCGTGCAATTCACAACCGACGAGTTGAACGAGAAGTCACGCGCGGCCATCTTGCGCATCGGCGCCAAACAGGAGGGCATCGTTCGCCACGAACGCATCATGCCCGACGGCCGCAAGCGCAACTCGGTGCGCTTCAGCATCATCGATGACGAGTGGCCCGAGGTGAAGGCCGCGCTGGAGGGAAGACTCGGGCACGGGCCGACCGGCTAATCGCCTGATCGGCCATCACAGCCTCATCACCTCGTAGCCTCATCATCTCGTAGTCTCGTCGCTTCGTCGACTCGCTGCGCCGCAGCCCCTTCACTCACCGGCGCCGCGACACTACCTGAGCACCGCCCCGTCGAACGTGCCGTTCGCAGGGGCGATCACGATCTGGTTCTTCCCCGAGCGCTTGGCCGAGTAAAGTGCGCCGTCGGCCAGCGCCAGCCATGAGGTCGGCGATATCAGGTCTCCGTCGAAACCGGCAACGCCGACACTCAGCGTAACGCTGCCCGACGCATCGAGACCTCGCGTAGCCTCGGCAAATACCGCACACACCTTCTCCAGCTTCTTGCGAGCCTTCTCGGCGGTTTGCCCGTCGAACAGGACACAGAACTCGTCGCCACCGTACCTGCCGATTACGTCTCGACTGCCCAGCGCGTTCGACAGCACATCGGAGAGAATCCGGATCAACGAGTCGCCCTGAAGATGACCATGAATGTCGTTGATCTCCTTGAAGCCGTCGATATCGATCAGCGCAATGCTCGCCGTGCCCGACCGGCCGGCGCGTTTGTCGGCATAGCAATTCGTGAGCGCCCGCATCCACGAGCGGCGATTGAGCAGCGACGTCAGATCGTCCTGATCGCTGATCCGGCGCAATGCACGCTCGCTTTTCGAGAGTCGCTTTGCCAGACGGAAGCTGGTCAGCCCGACGAGCGTCGGATAGATCATCAGCAATGGCAGACTCGCCAGCAACTCGGAGAATTCGATCTCGGTCTTGAAAACGAAGCCAATCACCGCACCGGTAAGGACACCGCCGGCGATCATGGCCAGAATGCCGTCGCGCAGCAGCCGGTAGCCGCCGGCCGATGCATTGTGCATGAGCAACACCGAGATCAGCACTGTCGACGGTACGCCACTGAAGTGCATCGCCACCACCCAACCGCCACCGAACGCGGAATCGCACAACAGATTGCGCCGCTCGGCCGCCACCGGGTCGACGGCCGCCATGGCAACGGCATGCGCAAAGGCCGGCCAGAGGAACGCGTTGAGTGCCCACACGCCATAGGCGAAATGCGATGCACCGATATGCTGAAACACGGTGAAAACGGCAATGGCGCTCAGCGCACAGCCCAGACTGCGCAGACCCAGCACGCGACGCGAGAAGTCTCGTCCGCGTTGAGATTTGGCGCGCGTGGCCTGGTCCGTCGATTGATCCGTCATTTCGCCAACATCCGGGGCGTCATCGGTTTAAGAAAGTGGTTTCGCCTGGCGGCTTGCGCATTATGCCTGCTCGACTTTCCTTCCGACGATACGTAGCGTCAACCAACGACCTCATGAAATTCATCAATGCATCAAGCTGAGCATTCAGACGTTTGCGACGCCCCTCATGAAGAAAGGCCCGCGAACCATCGCGGGCCTGAAATACAAACAGCGTACGGTTTTGCCGATTACTTCGCCGCAGCGATCACCGCAATCTCAACTAGCAGATCGGGGGCCGCGAGACGCGATTCCACGGTAGCGCGCGTCGGCGTATTGCCCGGGCTCGTCCATGCGTCCCACACGGCGTTCATGCCGGCAAAATCGGATTCGATGTCCTTGAGCCAGACTTGCGCCGACAGCAGACGCGACTTGTCGATGCCGGCGTCTTTCAGGTACCCGTCGATCTTCGCGAGCACCTGTTGCGTCTGCCCGGTGATGTCCTGCGTGCGATCGTCGGCCGTCTGGCCGCCGATGTAGACCGTTCCGTTATGCACTACGACACGGCTCATCCGTGCATTCGTGTGATGGCGTTGAATATCGCTCATTAACCACGTCTCCAAAAGGAATAAAAAGAGTAGATGAGAGGCGCGAGCCGCCTCACCTACTTGGGGAAGCCTGCGCGCTCGCTCAGGAATTCGGGGGCCTCGACAGCGGTGGCCAACTCGCCCAGCGTGACCGGCTTGATCGGGGGACGAATCCGGTAGTAGCCGACTTCCGGCACGGCGCAACCCTGCGCCTGTGCCAGCAATTCCGCGACCGTCAACCCGCAGAAGCGGCCCTGACACGGGCCCATGCCGCAACGGGAAAAACTCTTTGTCTGGTTGGGGCCCACGCAGCCAAGCCCCGCCATGCGACGCACGTCGCCCGCCGTCACCTCTTCGCAGCGGCACACGATAGTGCTGTCGTCGGCCGGCGCCCGAAACGCCTCGGCCGGCCGGTACAGCGCGTCGAGGAACGGCCGAATCGCCGTATGCGCCGCCAGTTCGCGGCGCAGGGAAAGTGCGCGCGAGTCGCGTTTCGCGTCGTCGAGCCTGCCGAGCTTTACGGCGGCTTGCACGGCGGCCAGGCGTCCTGAGGGTTCTGCGGCCAGCGCGCCGGCGATCCCCGCACCATCACCGGCGACGAAGATACCCGGCAAATTCGTCTCGCCCCAGATGTCTGTCTTCGGCCGCCAGCACAATTGCGCCTCGTCCCACACGTGTTCGCAACCGATCGAACGGGTGACCTGCGTGTTCGGAATTACGCCCTGATGCAGCAGCACCAACGCCGTGTCGATGCGCGCCGTGCGGCCATCCACGACATACTCGATGCCCTCGGCTTGCCGGGTCCCGAGCACGCGCAACGATTCCACATGCTTGACATGTTGCACGCCTGCCGCACGAATGGCGCGCAGCAGCTTGAAACCCTTCATCAGATAAGACGGCGCCCGCAAGGCCCCGCCGGCGTGGCGCAAGGCCTCGCGCCGTCCGCCCGGCTCGGCCGTGTCGAGAATCGCGCGCACCGGCACGCCGGCATTGATGAGCTGCCACGCAAACAGATAGAGCAACGGGCCGCAACCGGCCAGCACCGCAGGCGAGTCCGGCACCAGCGCCGACGCCTTGAGCAGCGTTTGCGCCGCGCCCACGCCCATCACCCCGGGCAGCGTCCAGCCGGGAATCGGAAACGGCCGCTCCTGTGCACCGCTCGCGAGCACGATGGCGCCCGCTTCGATTTGCAGCGTGCCGCCGCCGGCGCCCTGTCGGGTGACGGACACACGTTTGTCCGCCCCAATCTGCCAGGCGAGTGTCTGTGGCCAATAGTCGATGCCCGCCGCGGTGAACGCATCGACGAGCGTACGTCCGCGCAAATAGTCCGGCCCGAGGATTGCCGGGTCAGCCAACGGCGAGCGGCTCACACTGCGGTAAATCTGTCCGCCGGGCAGACCGTTTTCATCCACCACCAGCGGCGCAAGCCCGTGACGCTTCGCCTCCAGCGCCGCCGCCAACCCGGCCGGTCCGGCACCGATCACCAGCAAATCCACTGTCTTCGTACTCATGCCACGCTCCTCGCGCCATCCATCCGGCGCACCTGCATGCCCTCGCGCACGGGCGTCATGCACCCCTGCCGGTTCGGCACGCCGTCGATCTCTACAAGACAGTCGAAGCACACGCCCATCATGCAGAACGGCGCGCGCTCGCTGCCAGTCACGGGTGTAGTACGGCACGCCGTCACGCCCGCGAAGAGCAAGGCGGCCGCCACATTCATGTCAGTCGGCACATCCACCGGTGTGCCGTCGATAAACATCCGCACCGTCGCGCCATCCTTGCGCGCCAGCGACTTAAGCAGCGAAACGTTTGGCATAGAAATGGTCCAGAAGCGCGGGACGCGGCGCGCCGAGAATCCACGGCGCGATGGTTTCACAATGAGCGGCGGCGAGCGTCACGCCGCTGTGGCAGGTAGCGAGGAACGCCCCCGGACAAGCCTCGGAGGCTTCGTAGATCGGCAGACCGTCCGCCGTCATCACGCGCAAGGCGCCCCACGCTCGCACCACACGCACGTTCTTGAGCAACGGGAACGGCGCAATGCCGCGACGGGCGATGTCGGCAAGCACGTCGGGGGTCACACCGTCGTTAAAGCCCACGTCTTCGGCCGAGTCGCCGAGCATGACCGATCCCTCGACGGTCTGACGCACATAGATCGTCGGATACGAGAGAAACGGTTTGACGCGCTCCGTCACGAGAATCTGGCCACGAAGCGGCTTGACGGGGGCGTTCAGTCCCACCATCGGGGCGAGATCGCGATTGCCAAGGCCGGCGGCAAGCACAACGCGGCCGGCTTCAAACGATGTATCGCCCATGGTGATGCGAAAGGCGCTGCCGACCTGACGAATGTCGGTGACACGCCCGTTCGGCGCATACTCGCCCCCCTCCTGCTCGAAAGCGGCAAACAGCGCGCGCAGGGTATACAGCGGGCTCACATGGCCGTCGTTCGGCGAATAGATGCCGCCGGCCACCTCGGGGCCGATGGCCGGCAGACGCTCCGCGAGCGCGTCGTGATCGAGCACCTCATACACGAGTGCAGGTTCGGCTTCCTGCAGCTTGCGCATGCTCTCGACCTTGACCGCCAATTCCTCCGGGGTTTGCGCAATGTTGAAGCCGCCGGGCCGCTGAAAGCCGACGGATACGCCCGTGCGCGCGAACAGCTCGTCGGCAAAGCCTTGCCAGGTGTTGGCCGAGTGTAGCGACCAGCGGGCGTAATCCGTGCACGCGCCTCCCTTGCCCTGCACCCAGACCAGGCCGAAATTGCCACGTGCGGCGCGCAACGAATTGTCTTCGCCATCGCAAACGACGACGCGTTGTCCGCGCTTGGCGAGCCCGTAGGCGATCGCCATGCCGACGAGGCCGCCGCCTATGACGGCGATATCGTATGTCTTTTGCATGTTTTAGTGAGTTCCAACCAGAACCTTGTTCAGCCCGTAAATGCGGTCGAGCACCAGCATCACTGCCAGCGTCAGTCCGATCAGCAGCGTCGAAATCGCCGCCACGCTCGGATCGACCGTCTCGCTCATGTTCATGTAGATGCGCACCGGCAGCGTGATCGTCGTGGGCGAGGTGACGAAAATCGTGGCCGTGAGCTCGTCGAAACTGTTGATGAACGCCAGTACCCAACCGCCCGCCACCCCCGGCAGAATCGCCGGCAACGTGATCCGGCGGAACGTCGTCCATCGCCCTGCGCCGAGCGAACGCGCCGCCCGCTCCGATTCGTCGGCCTGCCCCACGAGCGCCGACATGATGAGACGCAACGCGTACGGAAAGATCAGCAGCGCATGACAAGCCACGAGGCTCACAAACGAGCCGCCCATGTCGAGCAGCGTGAACAACCGCAGGAACGCAATGCCCAACACCACCGGCGGAATCATCAGCGGCGAGAGCAGAAACGAGTTGATCGCGTCGCGCCCGGGAAAGCGGTAGCGGGCCAGCCCCATCGCGGTCGGCACGGCCAACGCGGTCGACACGGTGGCCGACGTCACGCCCAGCCAAAGACTCGTACGCAGCGCCGACTGAAAGTCCTCATCGCTCATCAGCGACGAAAACCAGCGTAGCGAAAAGTGCTGCGTCGGAATCGATAGAAAGTTGTCCGGCGTGAACGCGACCAGACACACCACCACCAGCGGCGCAAGGATGAAGACGAGAAACAGTAGATGAAACGCGAGCGCCGCCACGCCATTGCGATCGTACTGAGGATCTTGCCGGTTCATAAGCTGTGCTCCTCAGCCGAGACGGCGCGTGAAGCGCTTTTCAAGCGCGCGGTTGTATCCGCTGATGATGGCCACGTTGACGATCAACAGCACAATGGCGATGGCAGCCCCCAGCGGCCAGTTCAACGTGCCGAGAAACTCGTCGTACGCAGTGGTCGCCACAACCTTCAGGCGTCGGCCGCCAATCAGCGCCGGCGTGGCGAAGGCACTCGCCGTCAACGCGAATACGATCAGACTGCCGGAGAGAATGCCTGGCGTAATCTGCGGCAGCACCACGCGCCACATCACCGTTGCGCGTCCCGCGCCGAGCGAGCGCGCAGCATGTGCCACCGCCGGATCGAGCCGGGTCAGCGAGGTCCATACCGACAGCACCATGAGGGGCACAAGCACGTGCACCAACGCTACCGTGACCGCGCCCATCGTGAAGAGCATCTGCAACGGATGATCGATGAGTCCCAGCTTCGAGAGCACCGTATTCACCAGCCCCTCACGGCCCAACAGGATCGACCAGCCCAGCGTGCGCACAACGACCGAGATCAGCAACGGCCCGAGCACCAGCACCAGACAGAGCGAGCGCCACGGGTCACGCATGCGGAACAGGAAATACGCCTCCGGCACGCCCACGAGCACGCACAGCAACGTCACACCGACGGAAAGCACCAGTGTGCGCAGGAAGATCTCGTAGAAGTAGCTGTCGGTAAGAATGTCGGCGTAGTGCTGGAGCGAAACCGTTGGCAATATCCCGCCCACATTCGGATCGAAGCCATGCAGGCTCAGCACGAACGTGAGCACCAGCGGCACCGCCAGCAGCACGAGGAAGTAAAGCGTCGCCGGCATGACCAACGTCCAGGCGGTGCGCCGCTGGCGGGCAATCTCGGGCGAGACCCCCGTAGTCGCCTTCATGTCCGGCACGGCAGCATCTCCCGAAGGGGGGGACATCGCATTCATGCCCCCTCCTGTACGAGACGCAGCGCGTCGTCGGCCCAATCGAGCCCGACCGCTTCACCGTCGTTCGCTGCGGGCGCGCCGTCGTTCGACACCAATACCCGCAGTTCGCCCAGTGCCGTAGACACGGTGAGTACCCAGTGATTGCCGTGAAAACTGCGCTGACCCACGCGGCCGGCGAGCCGCCCTGCCGTGGCCGACGTGAGGCGAATACGCTCGGGCCGCAGGCTGAATGTCGCCGGGCCATTGGCGCTCCCCGCCGACGCCGGGCCAGCATGTGCGGGCGACACGGCGAGCCGGTGCCCTTGCGCATCGAGCACGGCCACGCCGCTACGCACGTCGAGCTGACCGGTGATGAGATTGGTCTGCCCGATGAAGTGCGCCGCAAAGGTGGCGCGCGGGTCTTCATAAACGTCGTGCGGCGTATCGATGCGCACCACACGTCCAGCGTTGAGCAACACCACCCGATCGCTGATGGCGAGCGCCTCGGCCTGATCGTGCGTGACCATGATGGTGGTCGTGCCGACCTTGCGCTGAATGGCGCGCAACTCGTCCTGCATCTGCTCGCGCAACTTCGCGTCGAGGTTCGACAGCGGCTCGTCGAGCAGCAGTACGGGCGGCGCGATCACCAACGCCCGGGCGAGCGCCACGCGCTGACGCTGGCCGCCCGAAAGTTCGCGCGGATAGCGCTGCGCATGTTGGCCAAGGTGCACCAGTTCCAGTGCGTCTTGCACACGGCGTTGCTTCTGCGCTGCGTCCACGCGGCGCATGTCCAGGCCGAACGCAACGTTCTGCGCCACGGTCATGTGCGGAAACAACGCATAGCTCTGGAACACGATACCGAGGCCGCGCTTTTCCGGCGGCACTGGCGTGAGGTCGCGGCCCTCGAGCAGAATGCGACCGGTACTCGGCGCGACAAACCCCGCGATCATCTGCAACGTCGTGGTCTTGCCGCAGCCGGACGGGCCCAGCAGCGAAATGAATTCGCCCTGCGCAATCGAGAGATCGACGCCCTCGACCGCGACCGTGTCACCGAAGCGCTTGCCGAGTTGCTCGAGACGCAAATATGGAGTGCTCATTACGCTTGTGATCTCCTGCGCCTTAACGCTCGATCTGACGGTTCCAGCGCTGCGTCCACTCAGCGCGCTTGGCGTTGACCACGTCCCAGTCGACACGCACGAGCTTGTCGATCTGCGCAGGCGACGGCACACGTGCCGCAACGGACATCGACAGTTGGGTCTTCTTGTTGGACGGCGCAACGCCCTGGCTTTCGGCGAGAATGGCTTGCGTCTGCGGCGAGAGAATCGTCTGAATGAACTTCTGGGCGAGCGCATCGTTAGCCGACTTGTCCACTACGCACATGCCCATCCCCAGCGCTACCGCGCCTTCCTTCGGATACACGAACTCGACCGGAATACCCTGCTGGCGCAGTGCCTGCACACGGCCATTGCCCCATACCGCGATACCGACTTCATCCGCCTGGAACAACTCGGCGATCTTGCCCGGCGACGGATCGAACGACAGCACGTTCGGCGCGATCTTCTCCATTTCGCGGAAGCCCGGATCGATGTTGGTGTCGCTGCCGCCATTGAGCTTCGACTCGACGAGCAGGGCGTGCAGGCCGTAGGTGTTCTTGATGCTCGGCATCACGAGCTTGCCCTTGTACTTCGGGTCCGACAGATCTTTCCACGACGTGGGTGCGGGCCAGCCCTTCGATTGGAACAGACGCGTGTTGTAGGCGATGCCCGTGGCGATCAGGCCGGCGGCCACAGCGTTGCCGCTCTTGAACTTCGCAATGTCGTACAGATCCTGATAGACCGGCGCATCGGCGAGCTTGCCGCAGAATCCCATCTGAATGGCCTGATACATCGGGCCGTCGTCCAGGAAGACCACGTCCATGCCGGCCTTGCCCTTTTGCGCCTGCAACTTGGCAAGCGTCGTCGTCGAATCGCCCGGCACGATCACGACCTTGGTGCCGGGATTCGCCCGCTCGAAACTGGGAATGACGTCTTTCTTGAGCATCTGTTCAAACGAACCGCCATAGGCGCCCACATACAGCGTGGTGTCGGCATGAGCGGCCGTGGCACCGAACAACCATCCGGCAACACCGGCCGAAACAGCGGCGGCACGGCCAAGCTTGCGAAGCGTTTGGGGAACGACAGTCTTCATCGGGAAGCTCCTTGCGTGATGCAGTGTTATGTGATGTTATGACCCGGCATTACGAAAAAAAGGCAAACCATTGCGTGGTTTTCGTAGAGTCATTTTCGACACACTCACCGTCAAATCACATTTTTTTACCCGACCATACGCAAATGTTATGGGAGGGTTCAGACGAGGCTTCGATGAAGATTCGGCAGTTGGAGGCATTTCGCGCGCTGATCCTGCGCCAGACGGTCACTCGCGCGGCCGACATGCTTCACATCTCGCAGCCGGCGGTCACGCGCCTGATCAACGATCTGGAAGCCGACGTAGGGTTTTCCTTATTCGACCGGATCAATGGCCGGTTGAACCCGACACCCGAAGCGATGGTGCTGTTCGAGGAGGTGGAGCGCTCGTTCGCCGGGATTGACCGCATTGCGCAGACCGCAGAGCAGATCAAGTCGCTGCGGCGCGGCTCGCTGCACATCGCAGGCGCGCCCGCCCTCGCACTGGAATTCCTGCCCACCACCCTGACCGGTTTCATGCGCGAGCATCCGGGCATCAGCACCACGCTGCTGATTCACGCGTCGAGCATTGTGGTGGACATGGTGGTCGGGCGCCGGTGCGACGTGGGCTTCATCGCGCACCCGCTCACGCATGCCGGCGTGAATGTCGAGACACTGCATCGAGCCCCCATGCGATGCATTCTTCCGCTCGGCCATCGGCTCGCGGACCGCGATGTGATCCATCCCGAGGATTTGCGCGACGAGTCGTTCGTGTCGTACCCCAAGGAATTCGACGGGCGGATGTATATCGATCGCATCTTCGCCGAACGGCAGATCGACCGGGTGATGAGCGCCGAGTCGCAATTGTCCGCAGCGATTTGCGTGCTCGTCCAGCACGGTGCCGGCGTGGCGATCATCGACCAGATCACGGCCCGGTATGCGGCAGGACGCGTCATCGTCAAACCGTTCGAGCCGACTGTGCTGTCGG
This sequence comes from Pandoraea apista, assembly GCF_001465595.2. Lineage (NCBI taxonomy): Bacteria > Pseudomonadati > Pseudomonadota > Betaproteobacteria > Burkholderiales > Burkholderiaceae > Pandoraea > Pandoraea apista. The sequence goes on from NZ_CP013481.2 coordinate 3,559,694, forward strand.
GCTTCTCGCTCGTGACCTCGACGCAGCACCCGCCCTCGCAACTCGCGAAAGCCTTCGTCGACTATACCAAGCAGCGCATGATCGAGCAGTTCGGCAATTGAACCAGCGCCGGCCACCTTGCACGAGGGCCTTGCCTGACGCACGGCGCGATTGATAAGCTCTCGGCCGGCCAACGAGCGGACGCCCGGGTGCGTCCGCTCGTCTCCCGGCACACGACAAGAGAGACAGAGACAACAACATGCTGCAACGCAGGACCTTTCGAGCGGCTCGTATCGCCGCTGCGCTGATCACGCTCGCCCTTTGCGCCACGAGCGCGGGTGCCGAGACCCTCCATCCCATCAAAGTCTCCAGACAGGCGCTCGCCGGTCCGGTATTCGACCGCGCCGATGCCGTCCACGAGAACGAGGACGGTAACGATACGATCGACGTCAACACGTTCACCTCGGCCGACAAGGCTTTTCAGACCGGCGTGTTTCAATCCGGTCCCGTGCGGGAGGACATCCGCGCAGTGCCCGGCTATCCGTACACCGAACTGCTGGTGTTCCTGAGCGGCGGCGCAAAGTTCACATCGAGCGACGGCAACGTGGTCGAAGCCGGCCCGGGCGAAGCCATTACATTGCCGAAGGGCTGGACCGGCGTGTTCGAGTCGAACGGCTATACGAAACTCTACGCCGTCTACGATCCGGACGCGCCTGCGCACATCGGGCAGTAAGGCGGAATTCGGGGGAACAGACACATACCCGCCGCATAACCGCAAAATCGGCAAATCGCCTCTCGATACATTGGTGTCCAAGGAGCGCAAATGAAACCCGAGACCCGCCGTCGATATGCCCAACGCATGGCGCCCGTGCTGGAATGGCTGGCCAGTCATCCCGACAGCACGCCGGATCTTTACCACCTTGCTGAGTTGGCATGCCTGTCGCCGTATCACTTTCACCGCATCTACCGGGCATTGCTCGGCGAAACGGTGAATGCCACGGTGCAGCGCATTCGCATGCATCGTGCGGCGGTGGCGTTGGCGGAATCCGGGGATTCAATGCGTGTTGTGGCGTCGCGAGCCGGCTATGCGTCGGATGCGGCCTTCAACCGGGCTTTCGGCGCGTTCTTCGGCATACCGCCGGGACGCTACCGCGAGGCTCGCTCCTGCCCCATCGATCCACAGGAGCTCACCATGTATCCGATTACCGTCGAGTCGTTCCCCGCCACCACCCTCGCCGTGCTCAGGCACAGCGGCAACTATCAGGAAATCGGCCCCGTGTTCGTGCGCGCGTTCATGCTCGCCGCAGCCCACGGATTGGCCCACCCCGACGCCACCGGCTTCGGGGTCTATTTCGATGACCCGGAACAAGTCCCCATTGAGCAACTGCGCTCGCTGGCGGGCGTTTCGGTGCCTGCCGACGCGGACCTCGGCCAGGATCTGGAACGTTTCGAGATCCCGGCCGGACGTTGCGCAATATTGACCTACACCGGGCCGTATAACGAAATGAGCCAGCCGTATCAGTGGCTCTTTTCGGAATGGCTGCCGAACAGCGGGCTTGAGCCCGCCGACTTCCCGATGTTCGAGCAGTACCTCAACGATCCGCGCTCGACTCCTGCGGCGCAATTGCAGACCCGGATCTGTCTGCCCGTGAAGTAAGTGCGAGCAAGGTCTGCGCCTGCGGGCGCAAGTCTGGCGCCCCCGGATGGAAGCCGAACGGAATCGCCGTCCCCACCCCCGGCAACATCTTGCGGGCGCTTCGCGAATACGCGGGATCGTAGTGTCGCGTGATGAGCGCGTGCGACAGCTCGCGCTGCCGTCCGGCGTCGAGCAATGCCAGCCATTCGTCGATGACCGCACGGCCGTGCAGCGGCAACAGACGAAGCAGTTGTGCACGGAAGTGTTCCGGCGATCTCAGCAAGTGACCGTACTCCTGCATCAACAGGTCGATGCGTTCGTCGAGCGAAACCCCCACTTCGACGCGCACCGTCGAGCTGCGTAGCGATGTCATCAGCGACTCGGGAAGCGTAATGAGCCCGATCCTGCGACTCTCCGCCTCGACGAACACTGGCCGCATCGGATCGAACCCGCGCAACACGCCGACCAGCGCGGTATCGAACGATTTCTGCGATGGCTGGGGAGCGTCGGGCATCGCGCCGAGCAAAGAGCCGCGATGCATGGCGAGCGCTTCGAGATCGAGTGTCTGCGCCCCCACCTGCGCCAGCGCGTGCAGCAGCCGTGTCTTGCCGCTGCCCGTGTGCCCCGTCAGCACAATGTATTGCAGGGTCGGCGGCAGTGCGTCGAGCGAAGCCACCACATCGCGCCGATACGCCTTGTAACCGCCTTCCAGTTGTCGCGCCCGCCAGCCGATCATGTTCATCATGACGTTCATCGACGCGGAGCGCGAACCGCCCCGCCAGCAATAAATGAGCGGACGCCAATGACGCGGCCGGTCGGCAAACGTCGTGTCGAGATGCAAAGCAATGTTGCGCGCAATCATGGCCGCGCCCACGCGAGACGCCTCGAACGGGGAGACCTGCTTGTACATCGTGCCGACGATGACCCGCTCTTCGTTGCTGAGTACCGGCACATTAATCGCGCCGGGAATGTGGTCGTCGGCGAATTCGAGGGGGGTGCGAACGTCGATGATTTCATCGAAGTCGCCAACGTTTTCCAGCGAGACACGCAGAAAATTCATCGTGCCCCCGCCGCCAATTGCCCGCAGCGCGTGCCGTACGGCGTGCGCGACGTGGCTTGCCCCAAGGGAGCATCGACCAGACCGGCACGCACCTTTGCGGCGCGGTCGATGATACGCGTGGCGGCTTCGGCATCGCCCGCACCGCCTAGCGCCAGCGCGTAGTCGTCGAGCACCTCGACATACGCGTACGGCGCCTTGCGCGCCGCCTCTACGTGATCGAGGGAACCGATTGCCCGGCCGAAGTACTTGGCCGATTGCGCAAACTGACGTTGTACCAGCGACAGCCGCGCCAGTTCGATCAGCGCGGGATACCGGTAGCGCGCCGTCAGAATGTCGAGATCGTAAGCGAGGCTAAGCTCTCGTTCGGCCTCTGTGTAGTAACAGGTCACACCCAGCGCGCGGCCGTAGTCGTAGTGAATGGCCGCGCGTTGCGATGCCGGCCAGCCCGACTGGTCTGCCTCAAGGACCGCCTGCCCGAAGGCACGGCGCGCACCATCCCAGTCGCCGCGGACTTCTGCCGCGCCACCGAGCGCCGCATAGTCGGGACCGGACGCCCTGCGCTCGGGCGCACTACTGCAACCGGCCACACTCAACAAGCCGCCGAACGCGCATATCACGGCCAGCCACGTCAAAGATCGAATCATCAGGAAAAGGAAACCGCCGCAAAGTCATCTGTCGCGGGACACCTCCGTCTCGCGCTCGCCCGACAGAATACCGCGTCGGACCTGAACGCCCCAATGTTGGCGTCCCGTCAGGAAGTGGCCCCACCCTAGCGCCGCGCCCGTGTGGCGCATCAACTGGAACGAAAACGGTTCCAGCACTGCGGCGACAAAGGCCAGTCCGAGGCTCGTGCCCGTGCGGTGTCCGGTCCAGCGCCGATAGGCCTGCACCGACCAGAGATGGAAGCCGAGATCGATGACGATCTTGCCCAGAATAATGCCCGATACCGGCAGCACTACACCGTAATGCCCCTCGCAGACGAACGTGACTAGCAGCACGAAAGCGGTGAGCCCGTAGATCGGCTGAAGCGTGTCGAACGCCTTCACCGGCAGCATCCAGCGTCCCAGATTGCCGTAGCGGCCATTGCCGACCATATCGCGGTACCAGTATTGCGTCTGGAGAAAGCCCGCGAACCAGCGCCGGCGTTGACGCAGAAAACTCGTGAGCGTGCCCGGTGCATCGGTGATCGCCTGCGCGCCGCCGATCACTCGAACCTCCCAGGCCAGTCCGTGCTTGACCGAATACCGGCGCAGGCGATGAATCAGTTCGTAGTCTTCGACCAGACACGCCGGATCGAATCCGCCCACGGCCAGCACGGCCTCACGGCGGAAGCAGGCGAATGCCCCCGAAATCAGCAGCAGGCCGTCGGCACGCATCCACGCAAAGCGCGAGATGAAGTTGCGGATGTACTCGTAAGTCTGGAAGAACTGGAGTACACGCGCGCTCACCGTGGTGCCGCACACCGGTGTCAGAACGCCGGTCGCAGCCACCAGCCGGGGACGGCGCGCGAACGCGTCGTGCATCGCAGCGCACGCCTCTACGTCGAGCAGCGTGTCGGCATCGACCGTCATCACAATGTCGGTATCCATGCCCACGAGCGCCGAATTGAGCGCGCGCGCCTTGCCGCCATGCGGCACCCGCAACCAACGCAGATTCGGGTACCGGGTGCTCGGCGCGCTGAGTCGTCCCATGCCGGGGTCCGTGAGGCCGTACTCGCCGGTGAGCAGTGCCACCGTGTTATCCGTCGAACCGTCATCGGCAATGACGATGGCCTCGGGCACCTTGCGCCCCGCCATGAGTGCCCGCAACGTGACCGGCAGCGCCGCCGCCTCGTTATGCGCCGCGATCACGACGCCGAGCGTCAGCCGAACGTCGGCCGCATCGAGGTGGGCAAGGGCCGCCGTATCCTCGGGATCGGGCCGCATCAAACGCCACGCCTGCCAGAACACAAACATGAGCAGCACCGTGTCGTACACGACATAGGCCACGCCGGTGCCCCAGGCGAACACTCCCTTGAGAAAGAACGCCTGCGCGAACAACAGGCACCACAGCGCTGCCACACCAGTATGCACAAGCCAGCTTGCCAACGGTGTCGGCGGCAAGGTGAAGCGCGGCGAGTGGGCCTCGCGCGCGGCTTCGAGCCGCGACGTCGTCATCGTCATGTCGTGACTCACGGCAGCATCCGGCCGAGCACCGGGTGACGGTCGATCCACTGATGCTTGAGCGCACCGCCAATGTGCAACGCCAGCAGCACGTACAGGCTGTAGGCACAGTACGTGTGGACGTTACCCAGCACACCGTGCCAGTAATCCTTGCTCGCGTCGTTCATGGCCATCAGGAAACCCATGCGCGGAAACGGCACGCTGCCGAACAGCACCAGCGGGTGGGTCGATGCCGCCACCCACGCCGAGTCATGGGCCCAGCCCGAGAGCGGCAAGGCAAAGATCACGACGTACAGCAGCCAGTGCACCAGATGCGCCGCAGTGCGCTCCCACGATGCAAAAACTTGCGAGAGTGCCGGAGGACGATGGGTTGCGCGCCAAAGAATGCGCAAGATCGCGAGACCGAGCACGGTGATGCCGATCGACTTGTGCAGATCGATCCAGAAGCGCACGTCGATCTTCTCGAGCGTGGCGTCCGAGAGCAGCGCGATGGTCTGGCCGATAGCGACGTTGCCAAGCATCAACAACGCCACGGCCCAATGCAGCAACATCGCCACACGGGTGTACCTGGCGTCTTCAAACAGCGCGACACCGGACTGGCGTGCCGATGCAGAAGAAACTGAGGGGGGCAGAGAATTCACGTCGAACATCCTGAGAACACAGTGGAGATGATTGCATAACGCGGGTTGAACCGCGCTTATTCCCGCGTTGCCGCAAAAAAGGTTTTACGACCGGTTACAGCGTACGCGCTGTCACAAGTTCCTGCGCGGCAGGGAAAAACGTCTAAAAGTCGGCATTGCGTCTCGCGAGCGCCTGACGTGCCTTGCGAGCCCGGCACAAAACCGCGATGATCGGCTTTCCGCGCGCAGACTGTGAGGATCTGCGCCCCTGTTCAGGAGACAAGCCATGCCACGCAGCACTGCCGAAAAACGCGCCGCCTTTCGAGAACTTCACCTTGCCGGTTGCTTCGTGATCCCGAATCCATGGGATGCAGGCAGCGCACGGTATCTCGAGCACGCCGGCTTCAAAGCCATCGCCTCGACCAGTTCGGGCTTCGCCTGGTCGACGGGCCGCCCCGACAACGGGGTGACGCGCGACACCGTGCTCGCACATTTGCGAACCCTCGTCGACGCCACCGATCTGCCGGTGAATGCAGACTTCGAAAGCGGCTTCGGCAAGACGCCGGACGACGTGGCGCAAAGCGTCAAGATGGCGGTGGCGACGGGCGTTGCGGGATTGTCGATCGAAGACTCGACGGGCAATGTCAACGCGCCGCTCTTCGCGCTCGATGAGGCGGTGGCACGCATGAAAGCCGCCCGCCGCGCGATCGACGACACCGGTGGCGACACGCTTCTCGTTGGCCGAGCCGAGAATTTCTTTGCCGGCGTACCCGATCTCGACGACACCATTGCGCGGTTGCAAGCCTATGCCGAAGCGGGTGCCGATTGCCTGTATGCGCCGGGCATTCAGTCGGCCGAGCAAATCCGTGCGGTAGTCACGGCCGTCGCCCCCAAACCGGTCAACGTGCTGATCGGGGCGACGTCGCCGTTCACGTTGCAGGATCTGGCCGATCTGGGGGTGCGCCGTGTCAGTGTCGGCGGCGCGCTCGCCCGAGCGGCATGGGGCGGGTTCATCCACGCGGCGACGGCACTCGCCGAGGGCCGCTTCGACGGCTTCGACGGCGCCGCCAGCGGCGCAACGCTTAACGGGCTGTTCCGGCCGGGCGAGTAACCGACTCATGCGGAGAACGGAGAGACGCTGCGCATCACGGCAACCGGCACGGCAGGTGCATGACCGGTGACTTTTCGTCGATAGACGGGCCGCGCCCCGGCCGGGACAATTGGCTGTCAGCCGATGCACCGCAATGTCTTCCGAATGCGGCATGCACGGCGCCTACCCGTCAATGGAGCGTCCCCATGAACATGCCGCAAGCGGCATTCGCCATTCCTACGCCCCTCGGAGCAGCGCTGCCCAAGCCGCGCGTTTTCGATAACGTCGAGGACGAACGCGCCGATCGAAAACTGCGTCTTGCCGTGGCCTTCCGGATCTTCGCGCGCTTCGGTCTCGCGGAGGGCATCGCCGGTCACATTACGGTGCGCGACCCCGAGTTTCACGACCGCTTCTGGGTCAATCGGTACGCACAACACTTTTCGTCGATTCATCCGGACGATCTGATTCTCGTCGACGAGGCGGGCGGGCTGCATCACGGCGAAGGTCCGGTCAATGCCGCCGCCATGGCGATTCACGCCGGCATTCATGCCACCCTGCCCCACGTCACCGCGGCAGCGCACACGCACACGACACACGGCCGCGCCTTCTCCGCGCGCACCCGAGCGCTGGCGCCGATCAATCAGGAAGCCTGCCTCTTTTACGACGACCACGTCCTGTTTCGCGGCGACGTGCTGGTGCTCGGTGCCGACGAAGGGCGTCGAATCGCCCAGACCATGGGACACAAGCGTGCCGCCGTGTTGCTCAACCACGGGTTGCTGACAGTGGGCTCATCGGTCGATGCGGCCGCCTATCGCTTTCTCGCAATGGAGCGATGCGCGCAAGTGCAGTTGCTCGCCGAAGCCGCCGGGCCGCTTGAAGTGCTGTCCGACAGCGAAGCCCGCGAGGTGCATCGTCTGCTCGGCTCGGACTACGTGGCCTGGCTGGGCTATCAGGGCCTCTATGAGCAGGTGCTGCGCGAGAGTTCCGATCTGCCGGCTCTGACTGCCCGGTAAGCATCGACAGCGCGGTGCAACCACGCATCGAACTGACGCAACGGCGCCCAGTCGCGGCGCTGCGCCGGATACGAAAAGTAGATGGTTTGCGGATTGGCAAGCGTGTGCGGGTGCGCCTGCACCAGCGCGCCGCTGGCCAGCTCACGCTCGATCAGCACGCGCGGCAGCAAGGCAACGCCAAGCCCTGCCACCGCCGCGTTGATCGCCATGATGAACATGTCGTAACGTTGCGCGCTTCGCGTGGGTTTGATGTCCGCGCCGATCACAGACGCATCGGCTCCCCCAACCGACGCGAGCCAGTCGACCCACACGCGCGGCAGGTCGCGCGGGCAGATCCACGAAAGCGCAGCAATCTGTTCCAGCGAGAGCGACGTCTGCCCTTCCAGCAAACGCGGCGCCGCGACGAGCAGGAGTGAATCGTCGGTGATGAGCGCCGAGCCGGGCATACCGGGCCATAACCGCGTGCTGAAGTAGATCGTGGCGTCGAACGCGGAATCGTCGAAGAACACCGGTTGATCGCGCCCGAGAATGTGAAGGCGAACGTCGCGCGTGCTCGCATAAAAGTCGTCGAGCCGGGGAATCAGCCATTGCGCCGCGAAGGTCACGCCGACAGCAATTTCCAACGATGTCTCGCGCCCCTGTTGCACAACGTCCAGCGTGTCGCGCCGGATCTGGTCGAGGTGCACACGAATGCGCTTAGCGTATTCCGCGCCGGCCGGCGTCAACACGAGCCGTTGCTTTACGCGCTCGAACAACGCCACGCCGAGATGCCTCTCGAGTTCGCCAACGCGTTTGCACACAGCGCCATGCGTGAGCGCAAGTTCCTGTGCGGCCTGTACGAAATTCTGATGACGTGCGCTGGCCTCGAAGGCCTGCAACGCCGAGAGGCTGGGAACGCCCAGACGCATGGTGTCTCCTGCGGGAATACGATCTAGCCCGTCAGTCTATGCGAAGCGCTCCGGAGAAACAAAACGGCCCGCCATGCCGAAGCATCGACGGGCCGCAAAGCGTTGGATTGCCGCGCCGGACTTACTCGACGTGCGCCACGCCCCCCGGGAGGACAGCGCCCCCCGCCACTTCCTTCGGCAATGCCCACGACATCCAGTGCGTACGCAGCGCAACGACCAGCACGAACGCCAGCGCCGCCAAGGCACCGAACGTGGCGAAGCCCATCTGATAGCTTCCCGTCGACTCCTTGGCGATGCCCATGATGACCGGCAGATAGAAGCCGCCGATGCCGCCTGCGGCACCGATGATGCCCGACATCAGCCCCGTCTTGCCTTGCCAGCGTTGCGGCACGAGCTGGAACGTCGCACCGTTGCCAAGGCCAAAGCATACGTAGACCAGCACGAGCAACGTGATACCGGCACCTTGCGGCGGCATCCATGCGGCGAAGACCAGGTCGATGGCCGAAATCGCCGCGAGCAGCAGCACCAGCGCCCGCACGCCGGAGATCTTGTCGGCAACCAGACCGCCGATGGGACGCACCAGCGCACCAAGAAATGCGAGCAGCGACATGAACAGCCCCGCTTCGATACGCTGCATGCCATACAGAGAGATAAGCAGTGTCGTTACGTACGACGACATGCCGACGAATCCGCCGAACGTGATGCTGTAGACCAGCATGATCACCCACGTATCGCGCTCGGCCAGCACGCCACGATAGTGGCGCGGCAGCACGGCAATCGCGAGCAATGCACCCAGCACCGGCAGTAACAGCACACCGGCCTTGCCTTCCCCGAACGCGCCCGCATGCACGCACAGCACAAGCGCAACGAGACCGAACACAGTAATGAAGAAGCTCGTGAACGCGCGCGATGCACTGCCCGATTTCACGCCCTGATCCTTGGCCCAGAACACCAGCGCCAGCGCGGCGAGCCCGAGTAGCGGCAATGCGGCGCCTGCGGCGTGCGCCCAGCCGTAGCGTTCGGCGAGTCCGGGGAACATGAAGCCGTCGAGCACCGCGCCCACGTTGCCTGCCGCCGCGAGACCGAGCACGAGTCCCTGCACCTTCGGCGGATAGTTGCTGCCTGCCATCGGCAGCGCCACGGCAAAGCTCGCCCCGCCAACGCCGAGGAATACCCCAAGCACCAGCAACAGCGTGTACGACGGTGTGCCCGGCATGAGCAGCAAGACCACCGACGGAATGGCCGAGAGTGTAAGCCCCATCAGCGCGATCTTGCGGCCGTCGAAGGCCTGATACAGATTGCCCAGCGTGACCCGCAGAATCGCCGCCCCCAGCACCGGCACGGCCACGAGAAAACCGGTCTGTGCGGGCGTCATCGCAATGTCTTTACCGATGAACGGGGCCAGCGGGCCAAGCATCACCCAAACGGTGAAACCTGTGTCGAAGTAAAGAAAACATGCAACCAGCGCGCGCCAGTTCCCACTTTTCAACGATTGCGTGAGCGTGCTCATGGATACCCTCGTGTTCGTGTGCCGAAAAAAAAGCGCCCCGAAGCCTTACGCCTGTAAACAGGCCTATGACTTCGGGACGCCGTTGCCCCGAAATCCCCGCTCGCGCGGGGACATACATGCGGTGCAGAAAATTCGCTTGTCTTCACTCGGCCGCCATTGGCCTTATGCAATGCTTAGCAAGCGGCGTGCCATGTGCCGCCCAGGGCGGCGTACCAACGCCCCGCCAAGCCCCGCAACGCAAGGCCCTGCGCAAGATCGGCCTGTCTTCCTGAACGGGCTCCGGTCAATGCGCGGCCGTGCGCGAGCCCTGCCGCCGATGACACGGCAACGGGCACAATGCCGCATCGCGATGCGGCAGCGCACCATATCTGTGCCCACCGAATGTTGGCCGGCAGCCCCCCTCATTCCAGGGAGGCGCGCTACAGTTCAACCGGCATCGGTCGTTATTCCCCATCAGGTTGGCCACGTGTACGGCGGCCAGCGACAACCACATCCCTGGAACTCTCGCGTGTACCGCACCCTTCTCTTTCTGGTGGTCGCCGTGCTCGGCTTCTCGCCACTGGGCCACCTCGACGCCGCCCCGTCTCCTTCGGCAACACCCCAAGGCCTGCCGGACCTCGAAGAGGCCTCCCGGCAGGTCGACAACGCCTCGTTCGCCAAATATCGCCAGATTGCTGCGGACTACGCTGCCGCCGTGCGCACGCGTCCCGACGATGCGGCACTGGCGATGGCGCGCTGCCGGTTCATACAGAACTTCTCCTGGTCTGACGAGTTGCGATGGGCCGAGCAGGCACAAAAGGATCTGGAAGCGTGCCGGCAGGATCTCGGAGCCCGTTTTGCCGACGAGCCGGAGGTCGCGCTATACCTGTTGCAAAGCGTGTATGGCAAGGCGGCGATCGCACAGGGCACCCCCCTTTTGCCCAAGGCGGCGCGTTGGCCGGCGAAGGATCGGGCAAGTTTGCACGCCGCGCTGTCCAACGCGTATCAGTCAACACAGGACACGCGCAATGCCGGCTTGCAGGCGGTAGAAGCCGCCAGGCTGGCGCCCGACACGCCCGTGCTGATGAGCGCCGTTCGCTATCTCGCCACGTCCGGTCAGAAGGACGAGGCCAAGCGTCTGCTGATGAACGCGCCGGTGCCGAAAACACCATGGGTCGCGAATGCATACATCAATACTGCACACGACCTGTTGCCGGGAACGACGGCGCGCGATGTTTTGCTTCGCATGGAGAAGGCGGGGCTGAAGGTCGACCCGCACGTGAGCGCACGCGCCCTGCTTCAGGCCGGCGACGCCACCGGCGCACAGCGCGCGCTGGCCAGCGCCCCCAGTCGGGGCGCCAACGAGACGCCTCAAAATCGTGCCTTGCGTCTGCAAGTCGGCCTTGCCGCCGGCGATACCAAGGCGACCGAAGCTGCCCTGCAAGCGTCGCTCGACCATGAAAAAGGCAATCTCTGGCCACTGTCGCAATCGTACGGTGTGCTGCTCACGATCGAACCCAGCGCGGTGTTTCGACCGGCCTTCATCCCCCTGCTGCTCACCCTCGCGGCCAGCGTGCTCCTGGTAATCCTGTTGCCGGGCGTACTGATGTTCCCCGCGCACTATGTCGGCACCGTGCGTGCGCGCAAGGGCCGCACGACCCTTCCCCTGTTTGACGGCATCGGTCTGCGCCACGCGTGGTATGCCCTTGCCGTGCTCTGCGCAGTTACGGGGATCGTGCCTACGCTGATAGCCGGACAGTCCACCCTGCGGTTCGGCAACAACATGGCGCTCCTGGAACCCAGGCTCGCCATTGCGCATGTCGTGACCCTCTGCGTCATTGTGCTCGCGCTCTGTGTCTCGATATGGCGCTTCGGCCGGGGTCAGTGGCTCGGGATCGGCAAGTGGAAGGTGACATGGTTCATCTGGCCCGTGATCCTTGTCTCGCTCATTGCCCTCATTGGCTGGGCGGCGTCGCGTCATGTGTCGACGGGTGCGCAAGTGCCTCAATGGGCCGAGGTGATCGCGCGGGGCGCAGCGCAGTTGGGCGGGATCGGACTCGCCCTGTTGCTGCTCGCGGTCGCGGTGCCGATCGTCGAGGAGTTCGTCTTCCGAGGCTGTCTGCTCGGCGGCCTGACGCGTCACATGAGCTTTTTCGCGTCGAACCTGTGGCAAGCCGTGATCTTTGCCACCGCTCACGTCGACGCCCGGCGTTTTGTGTTCTATGTATTGATCGGACTCACGGCCGGCTGGCTGGCGAAGAAAACACGCGGACTGGCCGCACCCATCCTCCTTCATGCGGCGGTCAATACGATTTTTGTGGTTCTGGTGCTATCGCACTGATCGAGCAAGTGACGGCGTTAGTGGATAATCGAACCGCCTGCCGTCACCGCCCGGACCCGCTTAATGAACGCCAAGCTCTTCCCGCATCTGCTTCGCTTCCACCCGCGACTGCTCATCGCCATTGTCATTGGCGTGCTCGCCGGCCTGTTCGTTCACATTGTCGTGAAGGGCGAGTTCAGCCCCGTCACGCGAACCCTGATTGGGTGGAATGCGGGGGCGTGGTCATATCTCGCGATGATCTGGTTCATGATGGTCACCGCCCCCAAACGCAGCATTGAGCGCTTTGCAGAACAGGAAGACCAGAGCGCCGCCGTCGTCCTCACGGTGGTCAGCCTGTCGGCCATCGCCAGTGTGGCCGCCATCATCCACATTCTGGCCAGCGCCAAATCCGGCGCGCCGCACCAGACGTCCGAACATGTGCTGTTCGCCGCGGCCACCCTCATTGCCGGCTGGTTTCTCGTGCCGACAATCTACACGCTGCACTACGCACGGCTGTACTTCACCGACACGGAATCGCCCTACGCGCTGGCGTGGCCGGACCGTGACTGCGATCCGGATTACTGGGACTTCCTGTACTTCTCGTTCACCATCGCAGTGGCGTCGCAGACTGCCGACGTCGCCCTGAAGTCGCGCCGCATGCGGCGCGCCACACTCGCCCAGGCAATCCTCTCGTTCTTCTTCAATCTGGCCGTGCTCGGCCTGTCGATCAACATTGGCGCCGGGCTGCTCAGTTAAGGCCCATCCTCGCGGTGCCCCCCTCGCCCTGTGTGACATGACGTCGCACGGGGTACAGACATAATTTCCTTAAAAAACATACAAGTAGCGCCATTCGACGCGTCAACGCACACCGCGTCAATGCGCCACATGTGACGTCTTGTCACGCATGTTGCGTCGCAGCACATCCTAATATGCATGCAAATAAATGGCGATAGGTGGATTTATACGCCATACAAGACAGGGTTAATTTGCATACATAGAGCGCAACATGACTGCCGTTCCGGAAGCCCTCGACCTCGCACGCCTGCAATTCGCGTTCACGGTCTCGTTTCACATCGTTTTCCCCGCTGTCTCCATCGGTCTGGCGAGTTTCATCGCCGTACTCGAAGGTCTCTGGCTCAAAACGCGTCAGCAACACTATCTCGACCTGTGCCGCTTCTGGTCGAAGGCCTTTGCCGTGTGTTTCGGCATGGGCGTAGTCTCGGGCGTGGTGATGGCCTACCAGTTCGGCACCAACTGGTCGGGCTTTTCGAGCTTCGCCGGCGCGGTCACCGGGCCGTTGCTGACTTACGAGGTGATGACGGCGTTCTTCCTCGAAGCCGGCTTCCTCGGCATCATGCTGTTCGGCTGGAATCGCGTGAGCCCGCGTGCGCACTTTGCCGCGACCTTGTGCGTTGCCATCGGCACATTGATTTCGACGTTCTGGATTCTCGCGTCGAACAGTTGGATGCAAACGCCGCAAGGCTACGAGATCGTCGATGGCCGCGTGGTTGTGCTGTCGTGGTGGGACGTGATCTTCAACCCGTCGTTTCCCTACCGTCTGGCGCACATGAGCATCGCCGCGTTTGTCGTGACCGCCCTGGTCGTGGCAGGTACCGGCGCGTGGCATCTGCTGCGCGGCCGCCGCGACCCCGCCGTCAAGACCATGTTTTCGATGGCCATGTGGCTGCTGTTGATCTTCGCGCCGTTGCAGGCCTTCGTGGGCGATCTCCACGGGCTGAACACGCGCGAGCATCAGCCCGCCAAGCTCGCCGCCATCGAAGGGCTTTGGGAGACGAAGACCGGCGGCACACCGCTCAATCTGTTCGGCTGGCCCGACATGGAAGCCGAAACCACCCGCTACGCCCTCGAAATTCCGCATCTGGGCAGCCTCATCCTCACGCATAGCTGGGACGGTGAGATTCGTGGTCTGAAGGAGTTTCCAAAAGACGAACGCCCCAACGTGCCACTGGTTTTCTGGAGTTTTCGGATCATGGTCGGCCTGGGCCTGGCAATGATCGCCGCAGCGCTCACTGCCGTCTGGTTGCGGCGTCGCGGCACACTCTTCACCTCGCGCACTTTCGCCCGCACCATGCTCGTGCTCTCGCCGACCGGGTTCGTTGCCCTGCTCGCCGGCTGGGTCACGACAGAAGCCGGACGCCAGCCCTGGGTCGTCTACGGGGTGATGCGCACTGCACATGCGATGTCGCCGGTGAGCCTGCAGCAAGTGCAAGTCTCGCTGCTGATTCTCGTGCTGGCTTACTTCCTGGTGTTCGGCACGGGGGTGTATTACCTGCTGAAGATTTTGCGAGGTGGCCCGGTGCTGCCCGGCGATCCGTCGACGGTACCCGGCAGCGGACAAGCCCCGCGTGACGGACATCTTGCGCCACAAGCCGCGTCTGCCCTGTCGAGTGTGTCCGGACGCATGGACACCGACCGCGCGCACGCCACCTGATCGTCGCCCCGACACGATACCGACCTTAGTGAGACTTCTTATGGATCTGACCTTAGCCTGGGCCGCCATCATCGCGCTCGGCCTGTTTCTCTACGTGGTGCTCGACGGCTTCGACCTCGGCATCGGCATTCTCTTTCCGTTCTTCCCCGACGCGCGCGAACGCGACACGATGATGAACTCCGTCGCCCCGGTCTGGGACGGCAACGAGACGTGGCTCGTGTTCGGCGGCGCCGGCCTGCTCGCGGCGTTCCCGATGGTGTATTCGGTGCTGCTCTCGGCGCTGTATCTGCCGCTCATGTTCATGCTGGTGTGTCTGATCTTTCGCGGCGTGGCCTTCGAGATTCGCGGGAAGTCACGCCGCACCCGCCAGTGGTGGGATCTGGCGTTCATTGGCGGCTCGGCCGGCGCCACGTTCTTTCAGGGCGTTGCCCTCGGGGCGTATCTGTCCGGCATTCCGGTGGAAAACGGTCAGTTCGCAGGCGACGCCTTCGCGTGGGTCACGGCGTTCAATCTGTTCACCGGTCTGGGCCTGCTCGTTACGTATGCGTTGCTCGGCGCGTGCTGGCTGATCGGCAAAACCGAAGGCGACTTGCAGCGCCGCCTGCGCGTAATCGCCTGGCCGCTGACCATGGTGCTCGTGGTCACGATGGCCGTCGTCTCGCTGTGGACCCCGCTGCAACTGCCGCTCGTGACCGAGCGCTGGTTCGACGAACAATGGTTCTGGCGCTGCCTGCCGGTACCGTTCCTCGTGGGCGGCGCCGCGCTGGTCATGCGGCGCGTGTTGCGCCGCGCGCACGACGCCACACCGTTCTGGCTCGCCAACGGGCTCGTGTTTCTCGGTTACAGCGGCCTGCTCATCAGCGCTTATCCCTATGCAATTCTGCCCGGCATCACGCTCTGGGACGCCGCCGCGCCGCATTCGAGCCTGTCGTTCACGCTATGGGGCGCGGCCTTCATCGTTCCGGTAATCCTCGCGTACACGATGCTGGCCTACTGGGTATTTCGCGGCAAGGTGCCTCAAGATGCGCACTATCACTGATCTCGTACGCCCCGGAGCGCGCCGTCAGCACGCACGGACAACCATACGCAGCCCGTGGCAGCAGCGCCTGATTCGCTGGGGATGGTTCGTCGCGCTATGGTGTGCCGGTGTGGCGGGCACCGCACTGCTTGCACTACCATTCAAACTCATCATTGCATCTGCCAAATAGGAGGCATGCTTATGAAACGGCTTTCATCCCCGGGCGCGATGGGCATTGCGGGCGCGGTCGCCGTCGCCATGACGCTCGCGGCCGGAACAGCGCGCGCCGAAGGCATGAGCGTATCGTCGAGCGCGTTTGCAGACAGCGGCCTGCTGCCTGCGATTCACGCCGGGCCGGGCGAGTGCGGCGGGAAGAACGTCAGCCCGCCCATCGAGTGGAAGCATCTGCCGCAGGCCACGCGCAGCGTGGTCGTCACGATGAAAGACCCCGATGGCGCAAAGGGCGGCGGTGTGGTGCATTGGCTCGCTTACAACATTCCGGCCACGGTCTCGTCGCTTGCCGCCGGTGCGGGTAACGAAACCGGCCCGCAGATCACCGTTGGCAAGAACATCAGCGGCGCAATGGCGTATCGCGGTGCGTGCCCGCCGGTTGGCGACACGCCGCACCACTACATCATCACCGTGACGGCCACCGATATCGAACCGGGGCAATTGCCGGCAGGGCTCGACGCGAATGGCCTGAGCGCCGCGCTCGCGGGTCACACGTTGAACGGCTCGACCATCGTGGCGCGTTACGGCCGATAAAACGGCCCGACGCCATTAAAAAAAGCGCCGGCGGGGAGTCCCTCGCCGGCGCTTTCTCCTATTCTGCCTGCCGACGCGTCGCTTACTTGTCGCGAGCGAGCGCGAGAAACTCCGTGCGCAACGCCAGATTCGGCTGCAACTCGCCAAGCATGGCCGACGTAACCGTCTCTTCGCCCGCCGTGCGAATGCCACGGCTTTCCATGCACATATGACGGCACGACACCACCACGCCGACGGCCTTTGGTTGCAGATGCGTCATCAGCGCTTCGGCGATCTGCGTCGTCAAACGCTCCTGCACTTGCAGACGACGGGCGAAGCAATCGACCAGACGCGTGAGCTTCGACAAACCGACGATCTTGCCATTAGGCAGATAGCCGATAGTGGCTTTACCGAAGAACGGTGCGAGATGATGCTCGCAATGGCTATAGACAGGAATGCCGCGCACGACGATCAATTCGTTGTACTGCTCTGCCCCGTCTTCGAAAACCTTGAGCACTTCGGCCGGGTCCTGACCATAACCGGCCGTCCATTGACGCCAGGCCTTTTGCACGCGCGACGGCGTTTCGTGCAGACCGGGGCGGTCCGGATCTTCGCCAATGTGTTTCAGGAATCGCTTCCAGTCGTGTTCGTCGAACGTGTCGTGAGACATATCAATCAAGCTCCTTGCATGAGGTCCGGTGCGCCGCGCCGCTACGGCTTGCGCGCCCCGTGCGCCGCCGGACATGTGCGCACAATAGCAGAGAGTCCCCTCGGGCGCATGGCGCCTGCCTCGACGGTGCCGATGGTTCCGAGGTTCCCCGTGGGCCCGGATTCCCGGATTGCCCGCGCCGGCGCTTTTGCGCTAAGGTGGCACCGGACAACCGCAACGCACGAGGCGTGTCATGCAGGCATACACTCGCATGTGCACTAACGCGATGACCCTTGCCGTCACGGCCGCACTGGCCGGCTGTGGCGATCACGGCCCCGCGCCGTGGCAGGGCTATGTGGAAGGCGAGTTCGTCTACGTCGCCTCCTCGCAGGCCGGCACGCTCCAGACCCTGTCGGTCACGCGCGGTCAGCAAGTCAAGGCAGGCGACGCCCTCTTCACTCTCGAATCCACCTTCGAACTTGCCGCGCAGGCCCACGCGCGCGAAACGCTTGCCAGTGCCGAAGCGCAATTGCGCGATCTCGATACCGGCAAGCGTCCCGACGAGATCGCCGTGTCCGCCGCGCAACTCAGGCAGGCCATCGCCGTACGCGACAAGTCGGTCGCCCAGTTCGACCGCGATCAGGCGCAATACGCCGCCGGCGGCATCTCCCGCGAGCAACTCGACGCCAGCCGTGCCGACGCCCGCAGCAGTACGGCACATGTGCAGGAACTGCAAAGCAGCCTTGCCGTGGCGAAACTGCCGGGCCGCGAAGCGCAACGGCAGGCGCAAGCCGCACAGGTCGACGCCGCGCGCGCCTCGCTCGCGCAAGCCGACTGGCAACTCGCGCAAAAACACCCGGGCGCAAGTGCTTCGGGGCGCGTGTACGACACCATGTATCGCGTTGGCGAATGGGTGGCGGCAGGCAGTCCCGTCGTGCGGCTGCTGCCGCCGGGCAACATCAAGGTCCGCTTCTTCGTGCCGGAAACCGCACTGGGCAGCCTGAGCGCCGGGCAAACGGTGCATATTTCCTGCGACGGCTGCGGTGCGGGCGTCGACGCCCGCATCACTTACGTCTCCAATCAGGCGGAGTACACCCCGCCGGTCATCTACAGCAACGACACGCGCGACAAGCTCGTCTACATGATCGAGGCGCACCCGGCCCCGGCAGACGCCCCCAAGCTCAATCCGGGGCAGCCCGTGCAGGTCACCCGCCAATGAACCGCCGCGATACACCGCCACCGGCCGACACGGCTGCACGGCATGGCAGTCACGGCGGCAATGGCGATCTCGCCATCGACGTGAGCGGTCTGAACAAGCACTTCGGCGACAAGCACGTTGTCAGAGACGTGTCGCTACAGGTGCGGCGCGGCGAGATTTTCGGCTTCCTTGGCCCGAACGGCAGCGGCAAGACGACTTGCATCCGCATGATGTGCGGCCTGCTCACGCCCGATTCGGGAAGCGGCACTTGTCTGGGCTTCGATATCGTGCGCGAGAGTGCGCAGATCAAGCGCCATGTCGGCTACATGACACAACGTTTCTCCTATTGGGAAGACCTGACGATTCGCGAGAATCTGGATTTCGTCGCACGCGTGTACGGCATGCCAAACCGGCGCGAAGCGGTCGATCGCGCCATCGAAGGACTCGGTCTCAAAGGCCGCGCGAAGCAGTTGACCGGGTCGCTCTCGGGGGGCTGGAAGCAACGTCTCGCGCTCGCGGCGTGCATGCTGCACGAGCCGCAGGTACTGTTGCTCGACGAACCGACGGCGGGTGTCGACCCGACCGCACGGCGCGATTTCTGGGAGGAACTGCACGAGTTGGCTTCACGCGGCATTTCCGTACTGGTGAGCACACATTACATGGACGAAGCGGAGCGTTGCCATAAGCTCGCCTACATCTCTTACGGCGAGTTGCTCGCACGAGGCACGGCGAATGAAGTCATCGAGAGCCAGCATCTGTCGACTTGGACGGTACACGGCGAGAATCTCGTCGATCTGGCACGCGAACTGCGCGCCCAACCTGCCGTGGCGCAAACGGTCGCATTCGGCAGTGCGCTTCACGTGAGCGGTCAGGACGCCGACGCCCTCGGCAAACTGCTGCATCAACTCGCCTCGACGCACGGGCTACGCGTCGCGCCCATCGACACCAGCCTGGAAGATGTCTTCATCTATCTGATGAGCCACGCGAAAGACAACTTCGGAGACGGCGCATGAGCGCGCGGCTGGGGTTCTCCATCGCACGGTGGTGGAGCATTGTGTGCAAGGAGTTTCTGCAACTGCGACGCGATCGCGTGACCTTCGCGATGATCGTGGGCGTGCCGCTCGTGCAACTGACGCTCTTCGGCTTTGCCATCAACACCGATCCCAAACACATGCCCACGGCGGCGATCGTTGCCGACGACAGCGAATTCACGCGCAGTTTCGTCGCGGCGATGGAGCACTCACAGTACTTCCACTTCACCGAAACGCTCACCAGCGAGGAGGCGGGACGCGCCGCGCTGGCGCAGGGACGCGTTCAGTTCGTGCTGAATATTCCCGCCGATTTCACCCGACGGCTGCTGCGCGGCGAGCGGCCCGCCGTGCTGGTTGAGGCCGACGCGACGGACCCGATGGCGATGGCCTCGGCGCTCGGCGCATTGCCCGCCATCGCGCAGTCCGTTGCGCAGAAGGATCTGACCGGCCCGCTCGCCTCGCTGGCCGGCGGGCAGAGCGCCTTCGACGTGCAGGTGCATCGCCTCTACAACGCCGAGGGAATCACGCAATACAACATCATTCCCGGGTTGATGGGGGTGATTCTGACGATGACCCTCGCCATGATGACCGGGCTCGCCATCGTGCGTGAGCGCGAACGCGGGACGATGGAAAACCTGCTCGCCACACCCGTTTTGCCCATCGAAGTCATGACCGGCAAGATCGTGCCGTATATCGCCATCGGTCTGATTCAGGCGAGCATCATTCTCATTGCCGCCCGGTTCGTCTTTCATGTGCCGTTCGAGGGCAGCGTGATCGCGATCTATCTCTCGGCGCTGGTCTTCATTGCAGCCAACCTGACGGTGGGCATCGCACTGTCCTCGTTCGCGCAGAATCAGTTGCAGGCCATGCAGCTCACGGTGTTCTATTTTCTGCCGAACATGCTGCTCTCGGGCTTCATGTTTCCGTTTCGCGGCATGCCCGCGTGGGCGCAGGCCATCGGCAACGTATTGCCGCTCACGTATTTCAACCGGCTCATTCGCGGCATTCTTCTCAAGGGCAACGGCTGGGGCGATGCCTGGCACGACCTGTGGCCGCTGCTGGTGTTCTCCGCCGTGCTCATGACGGCGGCCGTGAAATTCTACAAACGAACGCTCGACTGAGGCCATCATGCGAGTTGCCCAAGGTGCGCATCGTCACCGCCCAGCCCTCGGCGCGTTGCCGTGGCTCGCGCTCGGGTTGAGCACAACGCTGGCCGCCTGCGCAGTCGGGCCGGACTTCCACGCCCCTGAGCCCACAAACGTTGCTCGCTATACGACGGGGCCTCAACCCACCGCAACCGACAGCGCCGACAGCGCCGACGGCGCGCAGGGCGGCGCGCAAACCCTCGTCGCCGGGGACGAGGTGCCGTCGCGCTGGTGGACTCGCTTCGGCTCCCCAGCGCTGAACGCGCTCGTTGCCCAAGCGCTGGCCGATAGCCCGACGCTGCGTCAGGCGCAGGCGAAGCTGCGTCAGGCGCAGGAAGACTACCGCGCGCAGGCTGGAGCACGATTGCTGCCGTCTGCCGATCTGAAACTCTCGGCCACTCGCGAGCAAGTCGATCTCACGTCGTTCGGCATCACGAGCGTGCCGAATCCCGGGCCGTTCACCCTGTATAACGCGAGCGTCGACATTTCGTACACGCTGGACGTGTTCGGCGGCAACCGGCGGGCACTGGAAGGTCTGGCCGCCCAGATCGACTACCAGCGCTTCGAGGCCGAAGCCGCACGGCTCTCGCTCGCGGGCAATGTGGTGACGGCCGCCCTGCGGCAAGCCAGCGCGCGAGCACAACTCTCGGCGCTCGAAGGCATGGCGAGCGCGCAGCGCGCGCAGCTCGATATCACTCGCTCGCGTCAACGCGCCGGTGGCGTGGCCACGCTGGATGTCGAGAATCAGGCCGCGCTCGTTGCGCAGACCGAAGCGCAGTTGCCCGCGCTGCGCCTGCAAATCGCTCAATACGATCATCAATTGGCTCGCCTGACCGGTCAGCCGCCGGCAGCGTTCACGTCTCCCGCGATCGATCTCGACAGCCTGCATCTGCCGCAGACAGTTCCCGTTTCCTTACCCTCGACGCTGGCACGGCACCGCCCGGATATTCGTGCCTCGGAAGCCTTGCTGCACAAAGCGAGCGCCGATGTCGGCGTGGCGACTGCGAATCTGTATCCGCAATTCACACTCTCAGGCAGCTTCGGTACCCAACGCATGCGAACGGCCGATCTGGGGAATGGCATCAATATCTGGAACATCGGCATGAATCTGCTTCAGCCGCTGTTTCGCGGCGGCGAGTTGCGCGCGCAACGCCGCTCGGCCGTCGCGGCTTACGACGCCGCGCTGGCGTCGTATCAGGACACCGTGCTGCTCGGCCTCGCACAGGTCGCCGACGCAATGCGCGCGCTGGAGGCCGACGCCAGCACATTCGCCGCCCGTGACGATGCCGCGCGACGCACGGAAGCCGCGTTCCGGATCGCGAGCGAGCGATACCGCGTGGGCGGCATCAGCCATCTCTCGCTGCTCGACGCACAACGACAGGCGCTCGACGCCACCCGCGCCCGGCTAGACGCACAAGGGGCTCGTCTGACAGACACGGCGGCACTTTGGCAGGCGCTCGGCGGAGCAACGACAGTGCCCTCCGCCGAAACGGCAAACGCTCACCCCAGCGACTGAGCCTCGTCGGCGAGACACTTCATCAGCGTGGCGACCGGCGCGCGTTTGAGCGCCGATTGACGCACGAGCACCCCCAACTCGCGCGTGAGCGGCGCGCCTGAGAGCGGCAGTACCTGAACCCCCTGAGCTACCGCCCCACCGCCTTTGCCTGCCTTCGCTATCTTGTCCGCCATCGCCGGCGCAACGGTCTTCGCAGCGGGTTGCGCGTCGACCGGCAGACCGATGAGCGTCGCGGGCACGATCGACCATCCCAGACGCGCGCGCACCAGGCGAAGAATGACCTCGGGCTCGTCCAGCTCCACGCCTTCTCGCACCCAAAGCCGGTGCCTTCGGAGATATCGCTCGACAAGGTCGCCACCGTACGAGCGTCGGTTGTAACGCACGAAGGGCATCTCGGCCGCCCAGTCGGCCACCATGCCGCGCGTGCCTTTCGGTGCGATGGCGACATAGGGCTCCTGCATCAGCGTGAGCCATTTCATGTCGGCCGGCACACCGATGCGCGGCCGGATCATCACGGCCAGATCGAGTTCTTTCGCGTCGAGTTGCCCCAGCAATTGCACAGACATGCCCGGCACGATATTCAGGTGCGGCATGGCGCCGAGTGCCGTCCACCGTTGCACAGCCCCCGGCAACAGGCCAAGCTGCACCGTGAGAATCGCACCGACATGAATGGGGGCAAGCGCCGCCTGTCCGTCATGCGCCCCGGCTTCACCGCGCATGGCCTGATATCCCGCAATCACCCCCTGCGCCTGCGCGAGCAAGCGGCGGCCATCGTCCGAGAGCGACACGGCGCGTCCGGTGCGCTCGAAGAGTTGCACCCCAAGATCGTCTTCGAGACGCTGAATCTGGGCACTCACGGCAGACTGCGTCAGGCCAAGCCGTGCCCCTGCCGCCGAGAACGAAGCGGTTTCGGCTGCCGTGACAAAGGTTTTCAGGTAACGGATCATTGATCGAAATTTTTGTGACTGAGCGGTCGAATTATTCTTTTCTGATTATTTTTATCGATGGATAGAATTTACATCAAATCGGTGAAGGCGTTCCGCCCGCCGATGGCAAGGAAAAAAGACATCCGTGAGCCCACGCGGTGATCGAACCTTGTTCAACCCCACATTGCACCGGAGTCCACATGGCAACACCGCTCTTTCACCTCGCGTTCCCCGTCGACGACCTCGAAGCGGCCCGCCGCTTCTACGGCGGCGTGATGGGCTGCCCCGAAGGCCGCAGTTCGGACCACTGGATCGACTTCGATTTTTTCGGTCATCAACTGGTCGCGCATCTCTCCCCGGACGAGGCAGGTAAGCGCATCACGAATCCGGTCGACGGCGATGAGGTTCCCGTCCCGCATTTCGGCGTTATCCTTGACATGGCCTCGTGGCACGCGTTGGCCGACCGCCTGCGCGCCGCCGGCACCCGTTTCGTCATCGAACCGCATATTCGTTTTGCCGGACAGGTGGGCGAACAGGCAACGCTGTTCTTCTACGACCCGGCCGGCAACGCGCTGGAGTTCAAGGCGTTCGCAGACTTGTCGCAGGTCTTTGCCAAGTAATGGTGTGTTAGGTGCCGCGGTACGATCGTTCGTGGCAATCGCCGCGAGCGTCTTCAAGACGCTGTCGTGCGCCGGCATCTGTGTTTCGTTGGTTATTGTTTCGTTTCAGCCGAGAGTCTTCTCATGAGCCAATTCGTTATTTCGCCCCCGCCTCAGGCGTCGGTCGCCGTCGCGGGCAGCGACGCCCGCTTCCCCGTGCGCCGCGTATTCTGCGTCGGCCGCAACTACGCTGCGCATGCGCGCGAAATGGGCAGCAATCCGGATCGCGAGCCGCCGTTCTTCTTCATGAAGCCGGCCGATGCCGTGGTAGCCGCCGAGGGCACGTTGCCCTACCCGCCGCTCACGAGTGAGCTGCATCACGAGATCGAACTGGTCGTCGCCATTGGCGCCGACGGCGAGAATGTCGACGCCCGTCAGGCGCTGTCGCTGGTGTGGGGCTACGGTGTCGGTGTCGATCTCACACGCCGCGACTTGCAGCAACAAGCCAAGGACACGCGCCGTCCGTGGGACTGGGGCAAAGCCTTCGACGCCTCGGCACCGTGCGGCCCGTTGCACGCTGTGGCGGAAGTCGGGCACCCGAAGGAAGGTCGCGTATGGCTCGACGTCAACGGCGAGAACCGTCAGACCGGCGATCTGAATGAGCTGATCTGGTCGGTGCCCGACCTGATCGCGGAGATCTCGCGCAGCGTGAAACTCGCAGCCGGCGACCTGATCTTCACCGGCACGCCGGCAGGTGTCGGGCCGCTGTCGCCGGGCGACAAGGTCAGCGCCGGCGTGGCCGGTGTGGGCGAGATCGCTTTCACCATCGGCAAGAAGCCGGCCGCCTGACGATTCGTCATCCGATCAACGTGGCTTTGATCGCGCAGGACCCGCACCGGCCGGTTGGCAAGGATATCCACAGCAACTGTTGATAACCCTTTGCATAAGTACCCGGCCGACGGCGCAAACGCCCGTCGGCATTGAGTGTCAAGTGCATTGCCTAATTTGCCGTCACCGGTGCGGCCCCCGATCCCCCGAACGGGTGCCCCCACGAGCACGCTGTCACCGCCTGCGCATCGCCCTCCCCCTGCTTTCATTCCTGAAACGTTTTCGTCGGGAAGGTGGCGCACACCCTGTTTCAAGCAGTGAACTTTCCTGTCGATTCAAAGGGTTGCATCGATTGGCATGCTTCTCGCATCGGTAAGTGTGCAAGCCGTCCGCCTCCGGGGAAGTCTCTTCGCCCGGGTCGACCGCCTCGGGAATCACGCCATGCACGCCACATGGCCCCGGCACGCCCGATGCCTATCCTCGCCGGGAGCGCCCTGGACGCGGACGGATTGCACCAGTGACCGATTCACGTCAGACGATGGGACATATCAGGGAGGGGATCATGCAAATGCGCCGCACCGGGCCTTGCGCCCTTAGTCCCTGTGTCCGGTCGCTCGCGCCTGCGAGCCCGGCCAAGTCGGCCCGCCGTCATCCGCGTGAGCGGTGTGCGAGCTGGCGGCACCGGCGGCACGATGCCGCCGGCGATCGCCGCCATGTGGCGCCCGGAAGAGCCATGCGCTGAAGCCAACCCTCGTCAGGTGGCTTCAGCCCTCTTCTGCCCAGACCTTGGCGGCACGCACCGCACGCTGCCAACCGCTCACGGCTCGGGTCACGTCGCTTTCCGAGAGTTTGCGGGAGAAGCGTTGCTGTAGTTGCCACTGGCGTTGCAGCGTGTCGATGTCCGGCCAGAACCCGACGGCGAGCCCGGCGAGATAGGCGGCCCCCGCTGCCGTCGTCTCGATCACCTTGGGCCGCACCACGTCCGCCCCGAGCAAATCCGCTTGCCATTGCATCAGGAGATCGTTGGCCGCCGCGCCGCCGTCGACACGCAACTCCGATACATGCAGTCCGGCATCGGCTTCCATGGCGCGCAACACGTCGAGCGTCTGGAACGCGATGCTGTCGAGTGCGGCGCGCGCCACATGCGCTGCGGTCGTGCCGCGCGTCGCACCGAACAGCGTGCCGCGTGCGCGGGGCTGCCAGTGCGGCGCCCCCAGCCCGGCGAACGCCGGCACGAGAACCACGCCATCGGCATCGGGCACGCTGGTCGCAAGCGCTTCCACGTCGCGCGAGTGGCGAATGATGCCCAGCCCGTCGCGCAGCCACTGCACGACCGCACCGCCGATGAAGATACTGCCCTCGAGCGCGTAGTCGACCCGGTCGCCGATTTTCCACGCCACCGTCGTGAGCAGGTTATGCCGGGACACCTGCGGCTGGCTGCCGGTGTTCATCACCATGAAGCAACCCGTGCCATAGGTGTTCTTTACCATGCCCGGCGAGAGACACATCTGGCCAAAGAGCGCCGCCTGCTGATCGCCCGCGATGCCCGCAATCGGCACCGGCACGGAGAACAACGACGTCGCCGTGTGGCCGAACACTTCGCTCGACGAGCGCACCTCAGGCAACATGCTGCGCGGCACTCCGAGCAGCGCGAGGAGTTCGTCGTCCCATGCGAGCGTGTGAATATTGAAAAGCAGGGTGCGCGACGCATTCGACACGTCCGTCACATGCAGTTTGCCCCCCGTCAAATGCCAGACGAGCCAGCTATCGACCGTGCCGAATGCAAGGTGCCCGGCTTCGGCGGCTTCGCGTGCACCGGCAACGTTATCGAGAATCCAGCGAATCTTCGTGCCGGAAAAATAGGAATCGACACGCAGCCCGGTGCGGCTTGCCACGAGATCTTCCTTGCCTTGCGCACGCAAGGCATCGCAGAAATCCGCCGTGCGGCGATCCTGCCAGACGATGGCGTTGTACACCGGCTCGCCCGTACGTCGATCCCACACAACGGTCGTCTCGCGCTGATTGGTAATGCCGATGGCGGCAATGTCGCTCCCTCCGACACCGGCATGCGTCAACGCTTCGGCAGCCACGCCGGCCTGCGTCGACCAGATTTCGCGCGGATCGTGTTCCACCCAGCCCGGATGCGGATAGATCTGACGGAATTCCTTCTGCGCGGTCGCCACGACATGGCCATCACGATCGAACAGCAACGCGCGCGAACTGGTCGTGCCCTGATCGAACGCGAGAATGTAGCCTGCACCTGCCATTGCGCTTGTCTCCTGATTTTCTATGGACGCCAGTCGCCGTCAGGCCGCCATTTCCATGTGCTGCGCAAACCACTGTTGCACGCTGGCTTCGCCATCCTTGCCGAGGTGCAGACCGAGTTTGGTCCGGCGCCACAACACGTCCTGCGCCGTGCGCGCCCATTCGTATTGCAAAAGATAGCGAAGCTCGGCTTCGTACAGATCGCCGCAAATGCGTTGCCCCAGATCGTCGAGCGAACGTGCATCGCCCACCAGCACATGGGTACGCGTGCCGTATGTGCGCGCGAAACGATGCGCCAGTGCCTGCGGCAGCCACGGAAACTGTGTGCGCAGCGACGTTTCGAAGGCCCCGGCATCGGGCTCGGCCATGTCGCCGCCAGGCAGCGGCGCGCCCGCTGTCCAGTCGCCGTGCGTGAAGCCCAGCGGCCCGTGCAGACGCCACATCGCCTCCTCTGCAAGACGGCGATACGTCGTGATCTTGCCGCCGAACACCGACAGCAACGGCGCACGCGAGGTGGGCGCATCGAGTTCGAGCTTGTAATCGCGCGTGACGGCCGAGGGATTCGCGACTTCCTCTTCCATCAACGGCCGCACCCCCGCGTAAGTCCAGACGACGTCGGCCGGCACGATCGGTTGGGTGAAGTAGTCGCTGGCCGACTTGCAGAGATAAGCAATCTCGTCGTCGTTGATCGCAACGTGCGCCGGATCGCCGTGAAACTCGATGTCGGTCGTGCCGATCAGCGTGAAATCGCGCTCGTACGGAATGGCAAAGATGATGCGCTTGTCCGGGTTCTGGAAGATGTACGCGTGGTCGTGATCGAACAGCTTACGCGTGACGATATGGCTGCCCTTGACCATGCGCACGCGATGCGTAGCGCTCTGGCGCAGCACGTCGCCCAGCAGATGACCGACCCACGGCCCGGCCGCATTGACGATGGCCCGCGCGCGGACGGTCTGGTGCGAACCCTCGGGCGTTTCAAGCTGGGCCGTCCACATGTGCTCGCCGCGGTCCGCGCCAATGAGTCGCGTGCGTGTGAGGATCGTTGCACCGCGCTCGGCGGCGTCCTGCGCGTTGAGCACGACCAGACGCGCGTCCTGCACCCAACCGTCCGAATAGACGAAACCGCGCGTCAGGTCACGTCGCAGCGGCGCCCCCGCCGGATGCTGGCGAAGGTCGATGCCGCGCGAGCCCGGCAGCATTTCGCGGCGCGCCAGATGATCGTAAAGGAACAGCCCCGCACGAATCATCCACGCCGGTCGCAAATTCGGCATGTGCGGCATGACAAAGCGCAGCGGCCACATGATGTGCGGCGCGGCACGCAGCAACACTTCACGTTCCTGCAACGCCTTGCGCACCAGACCGAACTCGTAGTACTCGAGATAGCGCAACCCGCCGTGAATCAGCTTGGTACTCGCCGACGACGTATGTGAGGCCAGATCGTCCTGCTCGACGAGCAACACCCGCAGACCACGACCTGCGGCGTCGCGCGCAATGCCCGTTCCGTTGATCCCGCCGCCAACGACCAGCAAGTCGTAAGGCGCAAGTAGGTTGTCCGATGGCGATTGGGCGGATGTCTGCACGTCGTCACTCCCGGGTGATGGGCGTCAAATCAGGGAAAGGTCAAAATTGCTCGTTGCCGATGTTCGTTTTTGAACATTAACGCTCGAATTCTAACAGATCACGTCAAATTATTTTCGAATTCGCGCATTTCACTCACCCAATGCGCGAATTCGCGCCCCGCCCGTCGCCCGTCTCAGTCTGCGACGTGCACCAGCGTGCCGGCCTCGGCGATCACCTGCGCCATGGCTTCCGGCACCGGGCGATCGGTAAACAGCGCGTCGATCTGGGACAGGTGCCCGAGCCGGACAAGTGCGGGGCGGCCAAACTTGCTGTGATCGGCGGCCAGAAATACGATCCGCGACTGCGCGATGATCGCCTCGGCCGCACGCACTTCGCCGTAGTCGAAGTCGCGCAGCGTGCCGTCGGCGTCGATGGCGGAAATGCCCACGATGCCGAAGTCGACTTTGAACTGACGAATGAAGTCGAGCGTGGCCTCGCCCGTCACGCCCTGATCGCGGGCACGCACAACACCGCCGGTAATGATGACCTCGGCGTCGGCATAGCCACTCATCATGGCCGCGACATGCAGATTGTTGGTGATGACGCGCAAACCGCGATGGCGCGACAACGCCCGGGCCACCGCTTCCGTTGTGGTGCCCAGATTGATGAAGATCGATGCGTGATCGGGGATTTGTTCCGCGAGGCGCACGGCGATGCGGCGCTTCTCATCGGCCAGATGGGTCTGGCGCGCGTCGTAGGCGTCGTTCTCCGCCCCGCCCGGCAAGCCAACGCCGCCGTGGTAACGACGCACCCATTTGCGTTCGGCCAGAAAGTTGATGTCGCGCCGGATGGTCTGCGGGGTCACGTCGAAGCGCGCAGCCAGTTCATCGACCGTGAGAAAACCGTCGCGGCGAACCGCGTCGAAAAGCGCCTGCTGACGCGGGTTCAGCGAGGTCTGCCCGACGTCCCCCGCAGGAGAGAGCGCCTCGGCGGTATCGACAGATTCAGCGGATTCGGTATGAGACATTGGCACGCACGCGGTAAAAGCCCTCGCGCCGCCCGGCCGGCGACACGTTCGCCGTCATGATACCCCGTCGTTGTATGGCGCTGCCGTGACAGCAGCGTGACGCGCGACGGCTACCCGCGCGCCGCCGGTGTCGGTGCCGTCAGAGGCACTGACGCACGGCGTCGGCGAGCGACTGCGGGCCGGTTGACCCGAGATAGAGCGAACCCTGGCTGCCCGGCTTGTTCGGTGCGAGATCGAGAATGGCGAGAACGCCATCGTCTTGCGAAGAGAGTTGGAGCGTTTGACCGGTGCCGGCCTTTTGCCGTTGCAGACGGGCATAGGGCAACTGCTTCTTCCAGAGACGCGCCGTGCAGGCACTCACGCGCGCGAACGCCTTTTTCGACGAGCCCTGCCACACCGCACCGTTGCTGCGTGCGTCGTCGACCGTGTCGCGATAGGCGGGCAACGTCTCGACTTTTACATTTTCCGGTGCAACGTCGGCCACGCTGCCCACTGGCGGATCGTCGGCCGACGCAACGGGCGCCGTCTGCGCACACGCGGCCAGCAACACAACGAGCACGCCCGCTGCCGCCACCGCCCCCGTGGCACTGCGCCGCGCCCCGCGCGTTGTGCCGGAATTCCTGTCCTTGCCCCGGTTCATGCCCGCTCCACGCTTGCAAATGGCTGTCGCACGCGCCCTGCCTTCCGGCTGCCGCAGCCAGCCGGGCATCGTCGTGACGACCGCTTGGTATCTGGTTCCGGCGCCCAATCGCCGGTGGGATGGAGGACTGCTGGCCGCGCGATGTCTTTATGCATCGAAGTCGGACCACAGCTCGCGCCGTATTGTTCGTTCTACTCTGGTAATGGCAGCATGCTCCCGCGCACGCCCGCGCCTTGCATTGCGGGCCTGCGCCCTATCGGGGAACGCACCGCCGGTTGGCGCTCATCTTACTCGTGTTATTCATAGCATGGCAATTCGCGCAATGCGCGCTGGCCCGAATCGCGTATATTGCATGTTTCTGTCACACTGCGCCGCACCGCCTCGCGCACGACCCTGCTGCGAGCCGACGTGCACTCCCGCCCACCGGCCCCGGATCGACCGTCCGGCCGGTACGCCATAAGCGATAACAACCTGCGGGCCGATCGACACACGTGGTGCACGTGAATCCAGCCAACCCGTATCCATTTTTGCGACTGTCCCGATTTCCATGTCCAGCAATGCGCAAGCCCCGATCATCGTCATCGCCCCCGATTCGTTCAAAGGTTCACTGAGTGCCCCGGAAGTGGCGCGCGCCATTGCGGCCGGCATCGCCCGGGCACTGCCGCAGGCCGATCTGCGACTGCGCCCGATGGCCGACGGCGGCGAGGGCACGCTCGACGCCCTGCTCTCCGCAGGCGGACGCCGCGTGCCGCTGTCCGTGCGCGGCGCCGGCCAGGCGTCGGTGACGGCCGAGTACGGCATCATGCCCGACGGCACGGGTGTGCTGGAAAGCGCCAATGTGGTGAGCATCACCGACCCTGTCGGCATGCAGACACCGGTGGCCGAACGCTCAACCGTTGGCCTCGGCGAACTGCTGCGCGCCTTGCTCGATACCGGCGCGCGACGCGTGCTGATCGGTCTGGGCGGCAGCAGCACGAACGACGGCGGGGCCGGTCTGCTGGTCGGTCTCGGTGCACGCTTGCTCGACGACTCGGGTGAAGCCGTACCACCGGTGCCTGCGGCGTTGCATCGCGTAGCGTCGATCGATCTGAACGGGCTGGATGCGCGTCTGAAGGATTGCGAACTGATCGCCATGTCCGACGTGAACAATCCCCTCAACGGCACGCAAGGGGCGACAGCAATCTTCGGGCCGCAAAAGGGTGTGAGCAACGCACAGATCGAACCGCTCGACCGTGCCATTGCGCATTTCGCCGGACACGCCCATCGTGCCTTCAACGCCAATGAGGCGGCAAGCCGCGCCGGTGCCGGTGCGGCAGGCGGTCTCGGCTTTGCGTTGCATTTGCTGGGGGCGCAATTCCGCTCCGGGGCGGAAGTCGTCGCCGAGCGTGTCGGGCTGGCACAGGCGGTCGAAGGCGCCGACTGGCTCATCACCGGCGAGGGCCGTAGCGACGGCCAGACACTCTCCGGCAAGACACCCATGATTGCGGCTCAGGTAGCGATCAAGGCGGGCGCAACGGCATCGCTGCTCTCCGGTGCGATCGATCGCAGCGCGCTCGACAGCCTCTCGCGCGTGTTCTCGGGGTGCTTCTCGCTGACGTTCGGCCCGACCACGCTGGAGAAGGCGATCGCCGACGCCGCCGGCCTGCTGACCGACAGCGCGGAACAGATGACTCGCCTGCGTTATACGCACAAGGGCTGAGCTGCCCGCGTCGCCCTCAGCGCGTCAGCGCGTCATTGCGTCATCGACGACGCCCGGTAATGCCGCCGAAATTGCCCCCCGTGCCGGCGGCAAGCGGCGAACGGGCGGGCGCCGATGACCCGGCGCGTTGCCCCGCCACCGCCCCCCCTCAAAATCCGCATCACACCATCAGATCCACGAACTGATGCACCGGCATTGCTTCGAGCCGTTGCTGATCGAGCGCGACATCGAGAATGCGCGCTTGTGCGCGGGCCGCGAAACGCCGCGCCAGATTCGTTTTGAACTTCTCTACGAGCAGCGGAATCCCCTCGGCGCGTCGACGCATGTGGCCGATGGGATATTCGACCAGTACTTCGTCGAGCGTCGTGCCGTCGGTCAAAGTCACGGTCAGTCCGTTGGCAATCGAGCGCTTGCCGGGATCGTGATAGTCGCGGGTGAACTGCGGATCTTCCTCACAGACGATGTTCGCGCGCAATGCATCGATACGCGGATCGGCCGCGACGGCGTCCTCATAATCGGCCGCCGTCAGCCGCCCGAACAGCAGCGGCACCGCCACCATGTACTGAATGCAGTGATCGCGGTCGGCCGGATTGGCGAGCGGCCCCTGCTTGTCGATAATCCGAATCGCTGCCGCGTGCGTGCGGATTCTGACCGAGCGAATGTCTTGTGCGCTGCGTCCCATCGCCTGCAATTGACGATGCAATGTCATCGCCGCCTCTGCGGCCGTCTGCGCGTGAAACTCCGCCGGAAATGAAATCTTGAACAGCACGTTCTCCATCACGTACGAACCGTAGGGACGCTGAAACGTGAACGGCTTGCCCCTGAACAGCACGTCGTAAAAGCCCCAGGTCTTCGCGGTGAGTACCGACGGATAGCCCATCTCGCCAGTGCGCGCCATCAGCGCGAGCCGCACGGCACGGCTCGTCGCATCGCCAGCCGCCCATGACTTGCGGCTGCCGGTGTTCGGTGCATGACGATACGTGCGCAAACTCTGCCCGTCGATGAACGCGAGGGAGACGGCATTAATCAGTTCGTCACGGGAGAGTCCGAGCATTTCGCCGACAACCGCCGTCGACGCGACTTTCACCAGCACAACGTGATCGAGGCCAACCTGGTTAAACGAGTTCTCCAGCGCCAGACAGCCCTGAATCTCATGCGCCTTGATCATGGCCGCGAGCACGTGGCGCATCGTCAATGGCGGCTGGCCCTGGGCCACCGCCGTGCGCGAGAGCCAATCGGCCGTCATCAGAATGCCGCCGAGATTGTCTGAGGGGTGTCCCCATTCAGCAGCCAGCCACGTATCGTTGAAGTCGAGCCAGCGAATCATCGCGCCCAGACTGAACGCCGCCTGCACCGGATCGAGTTGATACGGCGTGCCGGGGACTTTCGCGCCGTTCGGCACGATCGTGCCCGGCACAATGGGTCCCAGCAGCTTGGTGCACGCCGGATAGGACAACGCTTCGAAACCGCACCCAAGCGTATCGATCAGGCAGTTGCGAGCGGTATCGAAGGCGAGATCGCTGCCGATCTCGTAGGTCAGGACGTAGTCGACAATGTCCGAGAGAACCTTGTCGGGCGAAGGACGCACATTCGAAATGCCACCAGACATCGACGACCTCCTGTAATTACAGGTTCAGAACGCGTCTCCGGGAATTCGCACCCAGCCCTCCATCAGCACACGGGCACTGCGACTCATGATGGCCTTGGTGACGGTCCACTCGCCGCCTTCCTGCTTCGCTTGCGCACCCACGCGCAACGTGCCCGACGGGTGCCCGAAGCGCACCGAGTTGCGCTCCCCGCCACCGGCAGCCAGATTGACCAGCGTACCCGGAATCGACGCCGCCGCGCCGATACAGACCGCCGCCGTGCCCATCATGGCATGGTGCAGCTTGCCCATCGACAGGGCGCGCACGAGCAGATCGATGTCCTCCGGGTTCACCACCTTGCCACTCGACGCCGTGTAGCCTGCCGGCTTCGCCACGAAGGCGACCTTCGGCGTGTGCTGCCGCGTGGCCGCTTCCGATACGTCCTTGATCAGGCCCATACGGATCGCGCCGTGCGCCCGAATCGTCTCGAACATCGCGAGCGCCTTCGGATCACTGTTGATCGCGTCCTGCAATTCCGTGCCGCGATAGCCAATGTCTTCCGCATTGAGGAAGATGGTCGGAATGCCGGCATTGATCATCGTCGCCTTGAAGGTCCCCACGCCGGGCACTTCGAGATCGTCGACGAGATGGCCGGTCGGGAACATGGCGCCACCCTCACCGTCTTCCTCGGCGGCCGGATCGAGGAATTCGAGTTGCACTTCGGCGGCCGGAAAGGTCACGCCGTCGAGTTCGAAGTCCCCCGTCTCCTGCACTGCACCGGCTGTCATCGGCACGTGCGCAATGATCGTTTTGCCGATGTTGGCCTGCCAGATACGCACGACAGCCACGCCATCGCGCGGCACGCGTGCGGGGTCCACCAACCCGCCGCTGATCGCGAACGGGCCGACGGCGGCCGACAGATTGCCGCAGTTGCCGCTCCAGTCGACAAACTTCTGGTCGATCGACACCTGACCGAACAGATAGTCCACATCGTGCCCCGGCCGTTCGCTTTTCGCGATGATGACCGTCTTGCTCGTACTCGACGTGGCCCCGCCCATGCCGTCGATCTGCTTGCCATACGGGTCGGGACTGCCGATCACACGCATGAGCAGCGCGTCGCGCGCCGCGCCCGGCACCTGGGCGGCGGCGGGCAGGTCCTGCAGACGAAAGAACACGCCCTTGCTGGTGCCGCCACGCATGTAGGTGGCGGGAATGCGGATTTGTGGCTGATGCGCCATCACGTCTCTCCTCAGGCAGCCGCCTGCGACGATTCCAGAAAGTCCTGCGCGAAGCGCTGAAGCACCCCGCCCGCCTCGTAGATCGACACTTCTTCGGCCGTATCCAGACGGCAGGTCACCGGCACTTCCACGCGCTCGCTGCTTCCGTCTTTCTTATGGCGGTGAATGACCAGCGTGAGATCCGCGCGCGGCGTGCGCTCACCAATCACGTCGAACGTTTCACTGCCGTCGATGCCAAGCGTCTTACGGTTCGTGCCCGGCTTGAATTCGAGCGGCAACACGCCCATGCCGACCAGATTGGTGCGGTGAATGCGCTCGAAGCCCTCGGCAACGATGGCCTCGGTGCCTGCCAGACGCACGCCCTTGGCCGCCCAGTCGCGCGACGAGCCCTGACCGTAATCGGCCCCGGCAATCACGATGAGCGGCTGCTTGCGCGCCATGTACGTCTCGATCGCTTCCCACATGCGGGTGATCTTGCCTTCCGGCTCGATACGCGCGAGCGAACCCGTCTTGACCTGGCCGTCGACCACGACCATCTCGTTCCTGAGCGTCGGGTTGGCGAACGTGGCGCGCTGTGCCGTCAGGTGATCGCCCCGGTGCGTGGCGTACGAATTGAAGTCCTCTTCCGGCAGTCCCATCTTCGCGAGGTACTCGCCGGCCGCACTGTCGGCCATGATCGCGTTCGACGGCGAGAGGTGATCCGTCGTGATGTTGTCGCCCAGCACGGCAAGCGCGCGCATGCCGCGCAATGTGCGCTCACCGGCAAGCGCCCCCTCCCAATACGGCGGACGCCGGATATAAGTGCTCGACTCGCGCCACTGGTACAGCGGTTCGGCCGGCTCGCCATGCACGACAGAGGCAGCGAACATCGGCTCGTACACGCGCCGGAATTGTTCCGGCTTGACGCTGCTCGCGATGATCGCGTCGATTTCTTCGTCGCTCGGCCACAGATCCGCAAGCCTCACGGGCTTGCCGTCGGCGTCGACGCCCAGCACGTCCTTCTCGATGTCGAAGCGGATCGTGCCTGCAATGGCGTAGGCCACCACCAGCGGCGGCGATGCGAGAAACGCCTGCTTCGCGTATGGATGAATGCGGCCGTCGAAATTGCGGTTCCCCGAAAGCACCGCCGTGGCATACAGATCGCGCTCGATGATTTCTTGCTGGATCGCGGGATCGAGCGCCCCCGACATTCCGTTGCAAGACGTGCAGGCATAGGCTACGACACCGAAGCCGAGCGCCTCCAGTTCCGGCAGCAGCCCGGCCGCTTCCAGATACAGTGTGACGGCTTTCGACCCCGGGGCCAGCGAACTCTTCACCCACGGCTTGCGCGCGAGCCCCGCGCGATTGGCGTTGCGCGCGAACAGTCCCGCAGCAATCATGTTGCGCGGGTTGTTGGTGTTCGTGCAGCTCGTGATCGCCGCGATGATGACCGCGCCGTCGGGCATCAGACCCGGCTCGTTTTCGACTTTGCCGCTGATCCCGCGTGCGGCCAGCTCGCTCGTCGGCACGCGCTTGTGCGGGTTCGACGGGCCGGCGATGTTGCGCACCACGCTCGACAGATCGAACGTGAGTACGCGCTCGTACTGCACCTTCGTCAGACTATCGGCCCACAGCCCCGCTTGCTTCGCATACGTCTCGACCAATGCCACGAGGGCGTCGTCGCGGCCGGTGAGTTTCAGGTATTTGATCGTCTGCGGATCGATATAGAACATCGCCGCCGTAGCGCCGAACTCCGGCGCCATGTTCGAGATCGTGGCGCGGTCGCCCAGCGTGAGATTCGCCGCCCCTTCGCCATAGAACTCAAGGTAGGTGGATACCACCTTTTCCTTGCGCAGGAATTCGGTCAGCGCCAGCACGATATCGGTCGCCGTAATGCCGGGCTGCGGCTTGCCCGTCAGTTCGACGCCGACGATATCCGGCAGACGCATCCACGACGCGCGGCCGAGCATCACACTCTCCGCCTCCAGACCGCCCACGCCAATGGCGATCACGCCCAGCGCATCGACCATCGGTGTGTGCGAGTCGGTGCCAACGAGTGTGTCGGGATACGCCACGCCGTCCGTCACCTGAATCACCGGGCTCATGCGCTCGAGGTTGATCTGGTGAAGGATGCCGTTGCCCGGCGGAATCACGTCGACATTGCGAAACGCGTTCTTCGTCCAGTTGATGAAATCGAAACGGTCTTCGTTACGGCGATCTTCAATGGCGCGGTTCTTCGCGAACGCGTCCGGATCGAAGCCGCCACACTCGACTGCCAGCGAGTGGTCGACAACGAGTTGCGTGGGCACCACCGGATTGACCAGCGACGGATCGCCGCCCTGCGCTGCAATGGCGTCGCGCAGACCGGCGAGGTCGACCAGCGCGGTCTGCCCGAGAATGTCGTGGCAGACCACGCGCGCGGGAAACCACGGAAAATCAAGATCGCGGCGTCGCTCGATCAGTTGTTTGAGCGAATCGGTGAGCGTTGCTGGATCGCAGCGGCGCACGAGGTTCTCGGCCAGCACGCGCGACGTATAGGGCAGCGTGTCGTAGGCGCCCGGCGAAATGGCGTCGACAGCAGCGCGGGCGTCGAAGTAATCGAGCGACGTCCCGGGCAGCGTTTTGCGGTATTCGGTGTTCATCATGTGAGGAAGGTGTCGGCCCGGCCTGTGGCAGTGGTCAAACGATATCTCTGAACGGCAGACGGGGCAGCGACGGCGATCCTGCCACCGCCGCCCGGTCGTCCGGGCAAATCATGCCCGGCTCGGACAATCTCAGCGCTTTTCGATCGGCACGAACTTCTGATCTTCCGGCCCGGTGTAGTTGGCGCTAGGACGAATGATCTTGTTGTCGATGCGCTGCTCGATGATGTGCGCGCTCCACCCCGACGTGCGGGCAATCACGAACAACGGCGTAAACATCGCGGTCGGCACGCCCATCATGTGGTAGCTGACTGCGCTGAACCAGTCCAGGTTCGGGAACATTTTCTTGACGTCCCACATCACCGACTCCAGACGCTCGGCAATGTCGTACATCTTCGTGTTCTGCTGATCCTTCGAGAGTTCGTGCGCCACTTCCTTGATGACCTTGTTGCGCGGATCGCTCACGGTGTAGACCGGATGGCCGAAGCCAATGATCACTTCCTTGTTCTCGACGCGAGCGCGAATGTCGGCCTCGGCTTCGTCGGGCGAGTCGTAGCGCTTCTGAATCTCGAAAGCCACTTCGTTCGCACCGCCGTGCTTCGGGCCACGCAGCGCGCCAATGGCACCGGTGATCGCGGAGTGAATGTCCGAGCCCGTGCCGGCGATGACCCGCGCCGTGAAGGTCGACGCATTGAATTCATGTTCCGCGTACAGGATCAGCGAGGTGTGCATTGCGCGCACCCACAGGTCAGACGGCTTCTCGCCGTGCAGCAAGTGCAGGAAGTGCCCGCCGATGCTGTCGTCGTCCGTCTCGACATCGATACGCACGCCGTTCTGGCTGTAGTGATACCAGTACAGCAGCATTGAGCCAAGGCTTGCCATCAACCGATCGGCAATGTCGCGCGCGCCGGGCACGTTGTGATCGTCCTTCTCCGGCAGCACTGTGCCGAGCACCGAAACACCGGTGCGCATCACGTCCATCGGATGTGCTGCGGCGGGAATGGTCTCAAGGGCGTCCTTGACGGCAGCCGGCAAGCCGCGCAGCGACTTCAGCTTGGCCTTGTAACCGCGCAGTTCCGCCACGCTCGGCAGCTTGCCGTAGACCAGCAGATACGCGATTTCCTCGAACTCGGAGGTCTGGGCCAGATCCAGAATGTCGTAGCCGCGATAGTGCAGATCGTTGCCCGAACGGCCCACGGTACACAGGGCGGTATTCCCGGCGGTCACCCCCGACAGGGCGACGGATTTCTTCGGTTTGAAGCCAGTGGCAGTCGTCTCGCTCATGCTCATTCCTCCAGGATCAGGGATTCGGTTATTTCTGTTGGGCGAACAGAGCGTCGAGCTTCTGTTCGTAAGCGTGGTAGCCGATGCTCTCATAGAGTTCGGCGCGCGTTTGCATGGTGTCGAGTACGGCCTTTTGCGTGCCGTCGCGACGAATTGTGTGATAGACGTTCTCTGCCGCCTTGTTCATGGCGCGGAAGGCCGAGAGCGGGTACAGCACCAGACCGACCTGCGCATGCTTCAACTCTTCCACGGTGAACAACGGCGTTGCGCCAAATTCGGTAATGTTCGCGAGCACCGGCACTTTCACCGCGTCGGAGAACTGGCGATACATTGGCAATTCGGTCATCGCTTCCGGGAAGATCATGTCGGCCCCCGCTTCGACACAGGCGCAGGCGCGGTCAATGGCGGCTTGCAGCCCTTCCACTGCCAGCGCGTCGGTGCGCGCCATGATGACGAAATTCTCGTCGGTACGCGCGTCGACCGCAGCCTTGATGCGATCAACCATCTCCTGCTGACTCACGATGGCCTTGCCCGGACGATGGCCGCAACGCTTCGCGCCCACCTGATCTTCGATGTGCATGGCGCCTGCGCCAAACTTGATGAGCGACTGCACCGTGCGCGCGATGTTGAATGCCGACGGACCGAAGCCGGTATCGACATCGACCAGCAACGGCAGATCGCAGACGTCGGTGATGCGGCGCACGTCGGTGAGCACGTCGTCGAGGGTGGAAATGCCCAGATCGGGCAGGCCGAGCGAGCCCGCCGCCACGCCACCGCCGGACAGATAGATCGCCTTGAAACCCGCTGCCTTGGCGAGCAGGGCATGGTTGGCATTGATCGCGCCGACAACCTGCAACGGTTGCTCGGTCTTGACGGCCTCGCGGAAGGCGGCGCCGGCCGAACGAATGGTTTGCGTCACTTGAGTCCCTCGGTCGTGTCATGCACGACTCGCGGCCTGAGCCACCGAATCGCACGTTGGTTAAGTTGCGGCTTCTTCAATAGCAATGGCCGTGCCAGCCGGGCCATGCACCTTGTCCGGGAACGGGTATCTCTCTCCTAATGCATTCATTTGTCAGCGGAAATTCTTCGCGGATGTGACGTTTACGTCAAGTCGATTGTCGTCCGCCGCGCCTCATACATGTCGCGCTATGTTTCATTTTGAAACATACAATGAAACAATATGTTGCAGCATGCTACGATATGGCTTCATGTCTCGCGGCAGGGTCTGTCCATCGCCGCGTGTTCGCCGATGAGTTACGCCATGCCCAGCGCCGCCGATCTTCCCTCCCGCCTGCCCTCCCGTCTTCCGGCTGCTGCCGCAAGCGTGGCCCGCACGACGCTCGCGCAACCCGTGACCGCCATGCGCAAGCCGGTAATCTGGGCGGTGGGCATCAGCAAGCTTGGCGAGTTGTACCGTGACATCGTGCCGGATTACGCCGCCCACGCCGATGTGCAAATCATCGACAAGGGCTATGAAGCTGTCATCGAGGCACTGGAACGATTGCCCGCCGGCAGTGTTGACGGCATCGTTGCTGCCGGATCAAACGGTGCGTTTCTGCGCGAGCGCGTTGCTTTGCCCGTGGTGCTCGTGAAGGTGACCGGCTTCGACGTGATGCACGCACTCGCGCGAGCCCGTCGCGCCTTGCCCTCCCCCTCGCCCGCGTCGCGAATCGCGCTGGTGTCGTATGCACGGCCTGCGCCCGAATTC
Source organism: Pandoraea apista (assembly GCF_001465595.2). Classification (NCBI taxonomy): domain Bacteria; kingdom Pseudomonadati; phylum Pseudomonadota; class Betaproteobacteria; order Burkholderiales; family Burkholderiaceae; genus Pandoraea; species Pandoraea apista. Next base: position 3,599,705 of record NZ_CP013481.2, read on the forward strand.
GAACGCTTCAAGAGCGCCTTTCACCTCGACATAGCGCAACACGCCTACTTCGATGCTCACGATGCGGAAGATCTGGTGCACCGGTTGCGCGACGAAGGCATGGAAGTCATTGTCGGCCCTGGCCTCGTGACCGAGCTGGCCGAGCGGGCCGGGCTGACAGGCGTGTTTCTTTACTCACAGGATTCGGTGCGCGCCGCATTCGACACCGCGCTCGAAGTGGCGCGCTTCGGGCGCATTGAAGCGCAGCGTCGCGAGCGGCTCGACACCGTGCTGCGGCACTTACACGAGGGCGTAGCGGCAGTCGATCTGAACGGGCGCATCGAGGCGATCAATGCTTCGATGGCAGGTATGCTCGGCGTAACGGTTGCCGACGCCGTCGGCCGGCCGCTGGATGCCATTGCCCCTGCGCTGGATATTGCGCGCACGCTCGAGACCGCGAGCGCCGAACTCGAAGCCATCGTCTCGATGGCAGGCAAAACGTGGGTCATCAATCGCATTCCGCTTCTCGATCAGGGCACGCTGACGGGCGCGTTGCTCACCTGCCAGGACTCACAATCGTTCGCTCGTGTGGATCGTTCGCTGCGCTCGCGCCATCGCCCCCGTCATCTCGTGGCGCGCTATCGGCTCGACGATCTGATTGGCGATTCGGCGGCCATGACACAGGTGCGTACGCTGGCGCGCCGTTATGCGCAAACCAACTCGACCGTGCTCGTTCATGGTGAGAGCGGCACCGGCAAGGAACTGCTCGCCCAAGGCATTCACAACGCCAGCCGGCGACGCGATTACCCGTTCGTCGCGATCAACTGCGCTGCATTTCCCGAGACGCTGCTCGAGAGCGAGCTGTTCGGCTATGAAGACGGCGCATTCTCGGGGGCGCGTCGCGGCGGCAAGGCGGGATTGTTCGAGACTGCGCACAACGGCACTGTCTTTCTCGACGAGATCGGCGAGATGCCAATGCCGCTGCAAACGCGTCTGTTGCGGGTCTTGCAGGAGCGCGAAGTGCTTCGTCTGGGGGCCACCGAGCCCGTGCCCTGCGATGTGCGCGTGATTGCCGCCACGCACCGCGATCTTCGTCAGCAAGTCGCCGCCGGCCTGTTTCGTGAAGACCTGTATTACCGGCTCAATATTCTGCGCATGGTCTTGCCGCCGCTGCGCGAACGCATGGACGACCTGCCGCGGCTCACCCCGCTATTTCTCGAACGTGCACTCGCGCGTGCCGGGGCCCGTATGAGTGTCGACGCGTTGCAGGCATCGCTGCTGCCGCTGCTCGCCACCTATCGGTGGCCGGGGAATGTTCGGGAACTGGAGAATCTGCTGGAGCGCATTGCGGTCGTGTGTGCAGACGTTGTCGACGCCCGGGAAATCGGCCATGCGCGATTGATCGAGATTGCCCCCGAGCTTGGCGTGACACCGTCAGATGTTTCAAAAGCGAACAATGGATGGAAAATCGGGGCGCACGAGCCGTTTGAAAACGGTGCTACCGGGAAGGACACTGGCACGACGGCGCCCCTGTCAGGCCGCGCTCGCCGCGCCGCCGAGGAACTCGACCGCATTCACGCCGCACTGGCGGCGTGCGGGGGTGATCGCAGCGCCGCCTGCGAGGCGCTTGGCATCAGCCGATCGACACTCTGGCGCAAACTTCGCGACACGCGAGACGGCTGAGGATCATCGAGCGAGCGCAAAACGCCCGGTCAATGCTGGTGACGGATGCGATCCCACATCTCGTGCCAGTCCAGACGCTTGTGCTCTGCCGACTCGTCGTGATGTGTCACCCAGAAATGATCGACGAGCATACCGATGGCAAAGCCGACGAGCAGCGCCACAAGCATCATCGAAACGTTGAGCATGGACATGGCGGCCTCCTGTCGGTCGGGGTGATGCTTCCATTCTAGTCAACCATTTTCATGCCGTTGTCCCGATCTCCGAGCGGCGCAGGCATAAAAAAACCGGGGTCGAAACCCCGGTTTTTCATTGCCTCGACGATGCGTGCAACACGCATCGGAAGCGGCTTCAATGCCTACCACGTCGCGATCAGCGCGCCCTTGAACTGGGTTTCGATGAACTTTTTCACTTCCTCCGAGTGATAGGCCTCGACCAGTTGCTTGACCCACGGCTTGTTCGCATCCTGCACGCGCACGGCGATCAGATTGGCATACGGCCCCTTCAGGTCTTCGATGGCGATGGCGTCACGTTGCGGCACCAGACCGGCTTGCGCGGCAAAGTTCGTGTTGATCGAAGCGGCGTCCAGATCGGGCAATGCGCGCGGCAATTGTGCAGCTTCGAGTTCCACGATCTTCAGCTTCTTCGGGTTCTCGGCGATGTCCAGCGGCGTGGCATTCTTGCCTTGCAGGCCTGCACGCAACTTGATCAGACCTTCCTTTTGCAGCAGAAGCAGCGCCCGGTTGCCATTCGACGGGTCGTTCTGAATACCGACCTTCGCGCCGTTCGGCAGATCCTTGAGCGACTTGAACTTCTTCGAATAGAAGCCCAGCGGCGAGACGTACGTGAGACCGGCGCTCACGATCTTGTAGCCACGGTCCTTGATCTGGCTGTCGAGGAACGGTTTGTGCTGGAAGCCGTTGGCGTCGAGATCGCCGGCGTCGAGCGCGGCATTCGGCTGTGCGTAGTCACTGAACTCGATGATCTTGATTTCGAGGCCGCGCTGATGCGCTACCTTCTTCACCACCTCGAAGATCTGCGCGTCCGAGCCGGCCATTGTGCCGACCTTCAAAGGCTTGTCGGCCGTCTGAGCCGAGGCGCCGAGGGATGCCAGCGCAAACGTAGCGCCGAGGAACGCGTTAATCAGTTGACGGGACAGCATGTGCGATTTCTCCTTTGCTTATTTGACGCCTGTTGGGCGCCTGTTCGGTATCACGCGAGCCTGATGGGCCCGCAGCGGTTACGGAAGAACATTAGCCCCTCGCGCAACCCAGACCCCGGATGCTGCCACAGGTGCGGGTTTACGCGAAATACATAATTGGTATTTCCATATCCCCCATTCGTTTCGATAGGCTTGGCAAATGAAAAAAAGCCCCCTCGATTTACCGAGGGGGCGCGTCGTCGGGAGAACAGCCTGATCACGGGCCGGGGGGGTGGCACGGCTGACGGCAGCGCCGCCAGCCGGTCGCATCAGGAACCGACGATTAACCTGTGAGACTCGCTATACCGCTGCAATGCTGAGCAGACCCTGCACGCGCTGTGCCGAGCGTGTGCAGGCTGCCCCCGACTGGCTCAGGGACACGGCTCCTCGCCGTTCTGGCCATTCATCGAACATCCACCGCCACCACCGAATCCGCTGGGGCCGCCGAAGGCGGCAAGCCCGTTGCCACCGGCCGAACCGCCAATACCGAGTCCGCCAGGACCGGAACCGCCACCACCGCCGCCGGAGCCTGCCCCAACACCACCACCGGTGCCGCCACCTGTCCCACCGCCGGTGCCACCACCGCCGCCGCCACCGCCGCCACCGCCGCCACCACCGCCGCCACCGGGGCCACCGCCGCCGCCGCCGCCACCACCGCCACCACCGCCGCCACCGCCACCGCCGCCGCCGCCACCACCGCCGCCACCGCCACCGCCGCCGCCGCCACCGCCACCGCCACCGCCGCCACCACCGCCGCCACCGGGGCCACCGCCGCCACCGGGGCCACCGCCGCCACCGGGGCCACCGCCGCCGCCGGGGCCACCGCCGTGTCCGCCGCAACCGCAGCCTCCCGCGCCGCCGATACCAACGCCTACCCCTACGCCAACGCCAGTTCCAGTCCCGCCGGGTCCTCCAAACGCACCCAGTCCGCCGAATCCACCCGCGCCGCCAAAACCGATGCCGCCCCCCCCGCCGCGCCCACCGCCACCCCCGGCGGCATACGACGCATTGATCGAAATCCCACACAGCATGGCTACCGCCGCTGCGCCCACCAAAGTCGCCTTGAACCCGTTCATGGTCCCCTCCCCGCGCACGCGTACTTTCACTTCGGAACACACAGAACCCCGCCAGAAAGTTCTGCGTTACGGCGTGTGCGCTTCAACGAAAACAGGCAATAGGGGGGCCGCCCGTGCGTTGATGCACAGGGAATCCTTGCCAACTGCCTGCGGAAATTCCGGGTTAGCGCTTCGCCATACACGATTCACATACGCGAATTCCGTGCCAGACGATTCAACCCATTGATTTAAAAGAAATTAATAACTCAATCTGCGAGACATCGAAAGAGCGCCTGCCGAAAACGTATCGTTCTTGAAACGCTTGCAACGCAGATCGTTCCTGCTCAACGATCGTCTGCCCGCACGATTCACCGTCACGACACCGGCTCGCGAACCGTACGGCACACCTGATGCAACGCGTGTGCCCGCAGTGCCGACGAGGAACGCGATGCACGACCATTGGCTCAGTTGGCGTCGATCAGTTCGGCCGACGACTCTCGTAAACACGCGGCGAAGAGTTGCGCAGCAGGGGTCGTCGTATCTTCGCGCCAGTAGAGAATCGCCTCGCCCAAGGGGCCGAGTGGCGGTAGTGGCAGCACTCGCATCGAGCCGCGCTGAACATAGCGGCGAGCGAGCGACAGCGGCAGGATCGAGACAAAATCCCCACCTCGGAGCAACGAGAGATTCAACGCCAGCGAACTCGACTCGATAGCCGGACGCTGCAATGTGACGCCATGTTCGGCAAGGATCTCCACCATCGTTGCGAACGCGGGCGAACCACGCATCGGCGTGATCCAGCGCACATCCTGGAGATCCTCCCAGGTGACAGGCCTGTCGGCACTGTCATGCCCGCCCAGCGGATGGCGTGTGCCGACCACAAACACGAACGGCTCATGATGCAGCGATTCGTGACGCATGACGGGCAAGTGGCCGGTCACGCGATTGCGCCCGAGCGCCAGATCGAGATTGCCCTCGTCCATCATCTTGAGCAGACGGTCGAGTGTGGCTTCCACGAAAGAAAACGACGCATTCGGCGCGCGCCGCGTGAACAATTCGACCGCATGCGCGATCAGCGGCTGCGGAATCGTGACCACGGCGCCGAAGCGCACATGGCCTGCCGTACCGGCGCTCAGCGCACTGACGTCGCGCCGCGCCAGTTCGATCTGCCGGAGAATCTCGCGGCCTCGCTCGACAAGCACGCGCCCGATGCCGGTCAGCTCCACGGCATTGCCCACGCGACGCACGACCGGCGCGCCCAGCGCCTCTTCAATCTCCGCAATCTGCTTGGAGATGGCCGGCTGCGTGACGTGAAACGCCGCCGCCACCCGCGTGACCTGCCGCAGTTCGCCCAGCGTCACCAATATGCGCAAATGCCCCAGCTTCAGGCCACTACGGAAAAAACGTTCTATCGAGGTATCGGTCGTCGTTGACATGGCGGGCGCAAAAAAGCCGTAGCGTCGTATAGGCGCGGAACGCCGACATCATAACCAAACGGTAATGCCGCGAGCACAAAGTGTGATTTGCCGCAGTGCCCGCCCTGCCCTTACCCTCTGATCGAGCAGTATGGCCGCGCGGGGACCTCCCTGGGGCATCGGACAGTCGAGCACGACCGCATCCCTGCCTGTCCGAGACGCCACCGTATAACCGAACGCGCACAGGCTGCCCAATAACTCGACGTGCCGAATGGCACGCATCCACGGAGACATCACCCATGAGCACGTCCCTTTCCGGCGCCGGCGCGCAGCCGCATGCCGTCCTGGACCCCATGCAGCGCAACGCGCTGTATCGCAAGCTGACCTGGCACATCATCCCGTTCCTCTTTCTCGCCTTCATCGTGGCGTACATCGATCGGGTGAACGTGAGCTTCGCGAAACTGGAAATGCTCGCAGACCTGTCGTTATCCGAAACGGTTTACGGCGCGGGCGCGGGCGTGTTCTTCCTCGGCTATTTCATTTTCGAAGTGCCTAGCAATCTGATCCTGCATCGCGTAGGCGCACGCATGTGGATCGCGCGCATCATGGTCACGTGGTCGATCATCTCCTGCCTGACGATGTTCACGCAGGGGCCGGTCTCGTTCTACGTGCTGCGCTTTTTGCTCGGCGTGGCCGAAGCCGGTTTCTTCCCCGGTATCGTGCTGTACCTCTCTAAGTGGTTCCCCTCGAACAAGCGCTCGCAGATCATCGCCCTGTTCATGGTGGCGATTCCGGTGTCCGGCGCCATCGGCGGCCCGCTGTCCGGTTGGATCATGCAGCGCTTCGGCGGTCTGCACGACCTCGCCGGCTGGCAATGGCTGTTCCTGATCGAGGGCATCGCTTCGCTGTTCGTGGGCATCGCCGCGTTCTTCGTGTTGCAGGACCGGATCGAGACAGTGAAGTGGCTGAACGCGGACGAGAAGCGCCTGCTTGCTCAGGACCTCGCGGCCGACGACAGTACACGCGCCCACCAGAGCGTGCGGGAGGTGTTCGGTAACGGCAAGGTCTGGTTGCTCGGCCTGCTGTACTTCTGTATCGCGATGGGCAATTACGGCCTCGTGTTCTGGCTGCCAACGATGATCCGCGCAGCCGGCGTTGCCAACCTCGGCAACATCGGGCTGCTCTCGGCGGTGCCGTCGCTCGTGAGCGCCATCGCCATGATTCTGGTCGCTCGCCACGCCGACCGTCATAACGAACGCCGCGTGCATGTGGCCGTGTGCTGTGTGCTGGGGGCCGCCGGCATGCTGGCCTCGGTGTTGCTCGCCCAGCATCTGTGGTGGTCGATGGCAGCGCTCATTGTGGCAGCCATCGGTATCAATTCGATCGCACCGGTCTTCTGGGGCATTCCCACGGCAATGATGGGCGGCGCCGGTGCGGCGGCGGCCATCGCGCTGATCAATTCGACCGGCAACCTCGCGGGCTTCGTCAGTCCGTATGTCATTGGCTTTCTCAAGGACAGCACCGGCCAATTGCTGCCGGGCATGATCGTGCTGGCGTGCGCGCTGGTCGGCGGTGCCTGCATCGTACTGTCTCTGAAGCCGCAACGGAGTCACGCATGAATTTTCCCGTCTGCCTCGTGACCGGCGCCGCCACCGGCATCGGCGCCGCCACGGCCCTGCGCTTCGCCCGCGAGGGCTGGGCCGTGGCCATCAACAACTTCGACGACAGCACCCGCGCTGCGGCGGAATCGGTCGCAGCGCAGTGCCGCGACGCCGGTGCGCAAACGCTCGTTATCGATGCCGATGTCGGTGACGACGCCGCATGCCGCCACATGGCGAGTGCCGTCGGCGCGCAGTGGGGCCGGCTCGACGCGCTGGTGAACAGCGCAGGCACCACGCGCGTGATCCCGCACAGCGACCTCGAGGCGATCGACGACGCCGAGTTCGAGCGAATCTATCGCGTCAATCTGATCGGGATGTTCCAGATGACACGTGCCGCCGCTGGGTTGCTGCGCGAACGTCCGGCGGGCGCGTCGTCTGCCGCCGTCATCAACATTTCGTCGCTGGCGTCGCTCAACGGCACGGGGTCGTCGATTGCCTATGCTGCGTCGAAAGGGGCCGTCAATTCGCTGACGCTCTCGCTCGCGCGCAATCTCGCCCCGCAGGTGCGCGTGAACGCCATTGCACCCGGCATGGTCGATGACGGTCTGCTGCGTCGTGTGCTCGGCGACGACGCCTATGCCCGCGTGGTCGACGGCATGCGCGAGAACGCGCCGCTCAAACGCGTTTCGCAGCCCTCGGAAATCGCGGACCTCGCCTGGTTCCTCGCCGCCCATGCGCCGGCAATGACCGGTCAGGTGCTCGCCATCGAAAACGGTTTGCTGCTGAACACCTGAGCGACGGCGTCAGCGCAGCGCGCGCAACACAACATAAGGAAGTCCCCATGACAGATCTGCACAAACACCGCTCCCGAACCGTGACTGAAGGCGTGACGCGCACGCCGCACCGCGCGTTTCTTCGCGCCACCGGTCTCGACGACGCCGCCATCGAAAAACCGTTCGTCGCCATTGTCGATACGTTTGGTGAGAACACGCCCTGCTCCATGTCGTTGAATCAGGTCTCGGACAATGTCCGGCTGGGCGTGGCAGCCGGCGGCGGCGTGCCGATCCGCGGCTCGGCAATCTCGGTGTCGGACGGCACCTCGATGAATCACGCCGGCATGCGCTTCTCGCTGGTCTCGCGCGAGACGATTGCCGACAGCGTCGAGCTGTTCGTGCGTGCGCATTGCTACGACGCCCTCGTTGGCGTGGCCGGCTGCGACAAGACGCTGCCCGGCATTCTCATGGGCATGGTGCGCGTGAACGTGCCCGGGGTGTTCCTGTTCGGCGGCGCAATGCTGCCGGGCGTGGCGCCGGACGGCACGCAAGCGACGATCCTCACCGCCATCGAAGCGGTGGGCGCCGCGCAACGCGGCGACATGAGCGCCGACACACTACTCGGCATTGAAAAACACTGCACGCCGACCGCCGGCTCGTGCCCCGGACAATTCACGGCGAACACCATGGCCATGGTCGCGGAAGTGCTCGGTCTCGCGCCGCTGGGCTCGGCCATGGTGCCCGCGGTGTATAGCGAGCGCATCGCCATCGCACGGCGAGCAGGAGAAAACGTCATGCGCGCCCTGCGCAACGGCGGCCCGTTGCCGCGAGATCTGGTCACGCGCAAGAGTCTGGAAAACGCCTGCGCCGCCGTGGCCGCCACCGGCGGCTCGACCAACGCCATGCTGCATATTCCCGCGATTGCGCATGAAGCCGGTATTTCCTTCACGCTCGACGACGTCTCCGAAGTCCTCGCGCGCACGCCGCTCATTGGCGACATGCAGCCCGGCGGCCGTTATCTGGCGGTCGATCTGCATCACGTGGGCGGGGTACCTGCCGTGCTCAACGCGCTGCTCGCGGGCGGCCATATTCACGGCGATACGCTCACGCAAAGCGGCGAGACCCTCGAAGTCGCGCTGCGTGCGTTTCCCGGGCCCGACGGGCGCGTGGTCAAACCGCACACCGAACCGCTCTCGCCGAACGCGGGACTGGTGGTATTGCGCGGCAACCTGGCCCCGGACGGCGCTGCACTGAAGACGGCCGGCCTGAAGCAACTGGTCTTCTCAGGCAACGCGCGCGTGTTTGAAACGGAAGAGGACTGCATGGCCGTCGTCTCGGCGGGTACGTATCGCGAGGGCGACGTGCTGGTCATTCGCAACGAGGGCCCCAAAGGCGGGCCGGGCATGCGCGAAATGCTGAGCGTGACGGCCGCGATCTATGGGCAGGGGATGGGCGAAAAAGTCGCGCTGCTCACCGACGGGCGCTTCTCCGGGGCAACGCGCGGCATGTGTATCGGCTACGTGGGTCCGGAGGCCGCGGCCGGTGGCCCGATCCGTTTATTGCGCGACGGCGACCGCATCCATATCGATGCCATCAAGGGTAAGCTCGACGTCGAACTCTCCGACGAGGAACTCGCCACACGGGCCGCGCAAACCCGACCGTTCGTGCGCGGACGTCTGGGCGGTGTACTGGAAAAGTACGAAGCGCTCGTGCGGCCCGCCAAGCTCGGCGCCGTCACACATTCGGGGGCGGTGGAATGGCCTTACGAAGCCTCGCTCGGTGAGACGGCAACCCGGGAGGACACACATCGATGACTATCTCACGTGTCGGCTTTTGCGGCATCGGCCGCATGGGCGAACCCATGACGCAGCGCCTGCTCGCTGCCGGACATGACGTCGCCGTATGGAACCGCTCGGCAGCGAAGCTCGCGGCCTTGACCGATGCTGGCGCAATGGCCTGCGTCACCCCTCAGGCGCTGGGCGAATGCGTCGATATCGCCCTGCTCTGCCTCGGTGACGGCAAGGCGGTGGAGGACGTGGTTTTTGGCGAGCACGGGCTCGTGCACGCGGCCACGCCGCCGCGCTTTCTCGTCGATCACTCGACGCTCTCGCCGGCGTTGACCCGCACGCTCGCCAAACGCTGGCATGACGCGACCGGCAGTGTGTGGATCGACGCACCGGTGTCCGGTGGCACCGCCGGCGCAGCGGCCGGCACGCTCGCCATCATGGCTGGCGGCCCGGCGCACGCCGTCGAAGCGCTCACCCCGGTACTTCACGCGTTCTCTTCGCGCGTCACGCGAATGGGCGATACCGGCGCGGGCCAGACCACCAAGCTCGCGAATCAGGCGATCGTCGCCACCACCCTCGCCGGGTTGGACGAAGCCTTTGTACTGGCCAAGCGCAGCGGTATCGACACGTCGGCCGTGCCATTCGCTCTGCAAGGCGGCTGGGCCGATTCCGTCCTGCTGCAAACGCTTTGGCCGCGCATGGTGACCCCTCCGGCGCAAGCGACCGGCACGGTTCGGGTGATGCTCAAGGATCTCGATGCGATTGCTGAACTCGCTCACACGAGCGCTACGGTGCAGCGCGTGCTGCCCGAGGTGCGTCGTCTGCTGAGTGACGCCGCGCAACGCGGCATGGCGGATTGGGATTTGTCCCAGATTTTCCGGATCGGCGAAGCCGAGAGTTCGCCGCAGGCGTGATCGTGCAATGGCACGATGACGTGAATGAGGCCGACCATGCCCATAGGGCACGGCCGGCCATCACGCGAGGCTTTACTTGACCTGCACGGTCGCGAAGTTCTGGCGGCCGAACGGGCTCACCTGATAGCCCGACACATCAGCGCGCGTGATCACCGCAGCCGTCGGATGGGCCAGCGGAATCCACAGCGCGTCTTCCTTGATCGTCTTCTGCGCGGCCTGATACTTCGCAGTACGCGTGGCCACATCGGGCGTGCGTTTGCCGTCGCTGATCAGCTTGTCGAGATTGGCGTCGCAGAAACGCGCGAAGTTCGTGCCCGAGGTCACGGCCGCACAGCTGAACTGGGGCGTGAGGAAGTTATCGGGATCGCCGTTATCCCCCGACCAACCCATGAACAACAGGTCGTGCTCGCCCGCCTTGCCCCGGCGAATCAGCTCACCCCACTCCACGGTCTTGATCTGCGCCTTCACGCCGATCTTCGCCAGATCGCTTTGCAGCATCTCGGCGCCCACGCGCGGATTCGGGTTGAGCAGACTGCCAGCCGGCCGTGTCCAGATCGTCGTTTCAAAGCCTTGCGGGAAACCGGCGTCGGCGAGCAGTTTCTTCGCCTTCTCGATATTGTGCGGATAATCCGCCACGTTCTTGGCGTAGCTCCACGTATTCGGCGGATACACGTTGGCCGCCGGGGTTGCCGTGCCTTCGAAGACCTGCTTGACGTAGCTCGGCTTGTCGAACGCCAGATTCAGCGCCTGACGCACACGCACGTCGTTCAGCGGCTTGTGCTGCGTGTTGATGGCGACGAACGCCGTCATGAAGGCCGGCGTTTCCACAACCTTGAGCGCCTTGTCCCCGCGCGCCGCCTGCACGTCGAGCGGCTTGGGCGACAGTGCGATCTGGCACTCGCCGACCTTGACCTTCTGGGCACGCACTGCGGCGTCGGGCACGATCGTATAGATCAGGCGTTCCGAGGCCGGCTTGCCGCCGAAGTACGACGCGTTCGCGTCGAAACGAACAACACTGTCCTTCTGATAGCTACGGAAGACAAACGGCCCCGTGCCGATCGGACGCGCATTCAGTTCATCCGTCTTGTTGGCAGCCATGAGCTTATCCGCGTACTCGGCCGAATAAATCGACGCGAAACCCATCGACAGCATCGACAGGAATACGGCGTCCGGCTCGGACAACGTAAAGCGAACGGTGTTGTCGTCGACCTTTTGCACGGACTTGATCAGCTTGCCCAGCGAGAGCGATTGCGCATGCGGGAAGCCCGACGGCGTGAGCTTGTGCCACGGCGCGTTGTCGTTGAGCATGCGCTCGAACGTGAAGACAACGTCGTCTGCGTTGAAGGCGCGCGTCGGTTTGAAGAGGTCGTTGCTATGGAAGCTCACGTTCGGGCGCAGCGTGAACGTGTAGGTCAGGCCATCGGGGCTGACTTCCCACCGGGTCGCCAGACTCGGCACGACTTTCGCCTGCGCCGCATCGAATTCGACCAGACGGTTGAACACCGGATCGGCAGACGCATTGGTGGTGGTAAGCGAGTTGTAGCGCACGACATCGAAGCCTTCAGGGCTGGCTTCGGTACACACGGTCAACGGTTTGGCGTGCGCTACGAGAGGCACCATTGGCAGGGCAAGGACGGTCAGAACAGCAGCGAGATGACGACGCGAGCGACGGTGCATGAGCTTCTTCTCCAGGAAGTCGATGACGGTTGATAAGCAGCCGGCCAGAATAGCGCAAATTCAGGATAACTGCCTTTACACGAGCGCATATGCATATAACCGCTGTCACGAATCCCGAAGCCGAACGTCAGTTCTGCCAACCGAAGGCCCGCATGCGGTGAACGATGCTGTCGCGCGCGGCCACCACGGTCAGCCGGGAGCTGACCGACATGTCGTAGAGATACCGTGTGCGCCCCGCATAAGGCACGCTCACGTAGGGATGTGCCAGTAACGGGATCGCCGCCCCCGTCGCCAGCGCCTGCCCCTCGCCTGCCAGACGCGCCAGACACAAGCGATGCGCGGCGTCGCGCGCCACCGAGAATGGATCGCCCTGCTGGGCACTCCGCCGTGCCGTGTCGTCCGGCCCGGTCGGTGCTGGCGCGTGTGCGGTCAGGGCGACCGGCCCCTGCCCCACGGCAACGAACAACCACAATCCCGCGTGCGCCATATCGACCCAAACCTTACCGTGCGGTCCGTCGCACGCGAGCGACGACACCCCGGGCGTAGGTGCCGGGACAGGCGCCTGCGCAGGAGGGCAATGGAACCAGCGGCCGAAAATCCAGCGTAGTGCGATGCGCTCCGACAAGAAGCGATGGCGCATCTGGGGGCGTGGCAGCCGCCGCGCAAGCGCATGCTCCGCCGCCGAGAGCCAGGTCGCGCCGTCATCGGGCCCGCCGGCGCTCGCGCCCGTCGCACCGAAGGGGCGTCCGGCGAGCAGAAAGCGCCACAGCCACAGTTCGTCACCACCGCATTGCGGAGAAGCATGCGCCGCAGCAGGCCGATCGCCGTCGGACTTCTCGGCAGTCTGCCTGTCGCTGCTGGCCAGCGCACGATGCTGTTCGCCACCGCTCAGCTTGCGCTCCCCCTGACCGAACTGCCCCAGCGGCACATAGGTCATGGAAGGCGTTGGAATCGACGCTACGCGCGGCGTCAGATCAACCGTTCGTTTCAACATCAGCATTTACGACCTCCACGGGCGAGGTCTCCGATGACGCGGCTTGCTTCTGCACAAGGCCATCGGCGGCCATTCATTTGATAATGAGAATCATTATCAAATGATAGCACAGGGATCCCTGGGGCCGTGCAGCGGAAACGCGCTGAAATGGGTGCGCGAGGAGACGGAAAGCGCTTGTGGGGCCCGGGGACGTATTGCGTAGAGGCGGTGGACGGTAAGCGCGGACAGCCGCAAGTGCGGCTGCTTCATTTAGGCTACGGCGGACGAACGTTGACGGATCAAGCGCTGGCGGGCAGCGCAGGACGGTAGCCCAGCGCATGACTGGCGGCCAGGGCTTCGCGGCGCACGGCTTCGCCAATGGGGCCCTCCATCCGGGCGTCGAATCCGCCGGTCGCGCCCAGCGCCGTAATCACGCCGACTAGGCGGCCGTCGTAGTTAAACACTGGCGCGGCCAATGCGCTGATCCCCGTCAGGTTGGTATCGCGTACGCTCGCGCCCTGAGCCGCACGCACCGACGCCCGGAGTGCGCCGATGGGGTCCGCCGCATCGAGTTGGGCCCGATGTTCCGGCGAGGCTTGCGCCAGTTCGGCCTCGGCCATCGCCAGCACTTGAGGATCGTCGAGCAGGCCAAGGAAAACACGGCCGGCCGCCGACCAGAGCACCGACATGACAGAACCGATGCGCACGTTGATCGTCACTGGTAGCCCCGGCTCTTCGAACCGCACGATGGTCGGCCCCTTGTTGCCCATGACGGCAATGAAGCAGGTGACGTCGAACGCCTCGCGCAGACGCACGAGCGCCGGCTCGGCCGCCCTCACCGGATCGGCCTGCCGCATGGCGGCCACGCCGATGAGCATCGCTTCGAGCCCCAGATGATAATGCTGCGAATCGGTGTCCTGCGCGACGAGCCCCTCTTCCACGAGACTCATGAGATAGCGGTGAACTTTGGCGGGGCTTTGCTGCACATGCAAGGCGAGTGCCGTGAGGCTCGCACGACCACCCAGACGGGCCAGCCCCTTGAGTACCACCATGCCGGTTTCAGCCGACTGAACGCGCTGACGCCGCCCGCGCTCGCGCGGTGCGCCGGAAGCGTCGATGTCGGATGCCGCCAGGCTATCCGTCATGCCGGAAGGCTCGGCCGCGCGACGCGGACGGCCTGCTGTGGGTCGTTTGATTGTGGTCATCCGCGAGATTTTATGATGCAAATCGCCGTCGCCCGGCCTCGACGGGACTAGAGGTTAACCCCAGTCCACTAATTTACGCAATGCGTATTATATTTACGCTTAATAGATTCAGAGAATGTGAACGCTTCGCGGGCAAGGGGTTGCCGGCCAACTTTGGCCCACCGGGGCGTATCACATCGGGATGAGGAGACGTCCCCGTCACACGCGGGCGCCCGTGCAACGATGCGCACGACGTCCGGTCGCGAGCCGCTCCTCTACACTTGTTTCATTGCGTGTGTCGCCGCGAGCCCTGCACGGCTGTCGTCGCACCCGACCCAGAGAGCGTGAACGGATGAGCCAAACGATTTCCCCCACCCCCGACACTGCCGCCGCGAGCGCCGGCGGCTGCCCGTTTCATCAAACGGCCCCAGTCACGGCGCCGAATGGCTGCCCGGTGAGCGCCCGGGCCGCCGACTTCGATCCGTTCGAAGACGGCTATCAGCAAGACCCGCCGGAATACGTTCGCTGGGCGCGCGAGCAGGAGCCGGTGTTCTACAGCCCGAAGCTTGGCTACTGGGTCGTCACGCGCTACGACGATATCAAGGCGATCTTCCGCGACAACATCACGTTCAGCCCCTCGATTGCGCTGGAAAAAATCACGCCGACGGGACCGGAGGCGAATGCCGTGCTGGCGTCGTACGGATTCGCGCTGAACCGCACGCTCGTCAATGAAGACGAACCCGCGCACATGCCACGCCGTCGCGTGCTGATGGAGCCGTTCACCCCCGAGCATCTCAAGCATCACGAGCCGCTGGTGCGCCAACTCGCACGCGAGTACGTGGACCGCTTCGTCAACGACGGCCGCGCCGATCTCGTCGACCAGATGCTGTGGGAAGTGCCGCTCACCGTGGCGCTGCACTTTCTTGGCGTGCCGGAAGAAGACATGGACAAGCTGCGCGAATACTCCATCGCGCACACGGTCAACACATGGGGGCGTCCGAAGCCTGAAGAGCAGGTCGCCGTGGCGCACGCCGTGGGTAACTTCTGGCAACTCGCAGGCAAGATTCTGGACAAGATGCGTCAGAACCCGGATGGCCCGGGCTGGATGCAGTATGGCATTCGCAAACAGCAAGAGCATCCGGAAGTCGTCACCGATTCGTATCTGCACTCGATGATGATGGCGGGCATCGTGGCGGCGCACGAGACGACGGCCAACGCCACCGCCAATGCGATGAAGCTGCTGCTTCAGCACCCGGATGTCTGGCGCGAGATCTGCGAAGACCCGTCGCTGATTCCGAACGCTGTGGAAGAGTGCCTGCGCCACAACGGGTCGGTCGCCGCGTGGCGCCGTCTGGCTACGAAGGATGTGACCATCGGCGGCATCGATATCCCAGCAGGCTCGAAACTGCTGATCGTGACCTCGTCTGCCAACCATGACGAAGCGCATTTCGCCGATGCCGATCTGTTCGACATCCGCCGGGAAAATGCCAGCGATCAGCTCACGTTCGGTTACGGCTCGCACCAATGCATGGGCAAGAACCTCGCCCGCATGGAAATGCAGATTTTCCTCGAGGAATTCACCCGCCGTCTGCCACACATGAAGCTCGCGGAGCAGTCGTTCACCTATGTGCCGAATACGTCGTTCCGGGGCCCCGAGCATGTGTGGGTCGAATGGGACCCGGCGCAAAACCCTGAGCGCCGTGACCCGGCCGTGCTCACGCGCCACTCGCCCGTGCGTATCGGTGAGCCGTCGGGCCACAGCGTGACCCGCCCGGTCGTGGTCGAGTCGGTGACCCCGGCCGCAGAAGGCATCGTCAAGCTGCGTCTCGTTGCCCCGGACGGCCGCACCATGCCGCGCTGGGCACCGGGCTCGCACATCGACATCGAATGTGGCGACACGGGCCTCTCACGTCAGTACTCGCTGTGCGGCGACCCGTCGGATGCGCATGCGTTCGAGATCGCCGTGCTGCATGAACCCGAGGGCCGGGGGGGCTCGAACTGGGTTCATACCCAAGTGAAGATCGGCGACCGTCTGCGCATTCGTGGTCCGCGCAATCACTTCCGGCTCGATGAATCGATATCGCGCGCGATCTTCGTAGCCGGCGGTATCGGGGTGACGCCGATCGCCGCCATGGCACGACGCGCGAAAACGCTGGGCATCGACTACGAAATCCATTACAGCGGCCGCAGCCGCCGCACAATGGCGCTGCTCGACGAACTCCAGACACTGCACGGCGATCGCCTGCATCTATGGGTGAAAGACGAAGGACAGCGTGCCGACTACGCCAGCCTGCTCGCCACGCCGCAAAACGGCACGCAGGTGTATGCCTGCGGCCCCGTGCGCATGCTCGATGGACTGGCGCAATGCTGCGCGCACTGGCCGGAAGACACGTTGCGTGTTGAGCACTTCCAGTCGCAACTGGGCACGCTGGACCCCGAGAAGGAGCATGCCTTTGAGGTCACGCTCAAGGATTCGGGCATTACGGTGACCGTGCCGGCCGATCAGACCTTGCTCACGGCATTGCGCGCCGCGAACATCGATGTACAGAGCGACTGCGAGGAAGGATTGTGCGGTTCGTGCGAGGTGCAGGTGCTCGAGGGCGACGTGGATCATCGCGATGTCGTGCTCACGCGCGCCGAGCGCGACGCCAACACGAAAATGATGTCGTGCTGCTCGCGGGCCTGCGGCAAGAAGCTGGTGCTGGCGCTGTAAGCGGCGGCGTCTGATTGCGGTAAGACAAAGGGGCGCTGCGGCGCCCCTTTCCATGCCACGACGGAATTTGCGAATCGACAGTGTATGGCGAGCGCTCGCGGGAATTCCGAGCGATTCCCGATGGGCGCGATGGGCACAATGTGCATGCGTATCTTCGGGACGGGCACAGGCCGTCGAATCGTCGTGAACGAAAGCCGGCCGCCCGGGGCGGCACCGGCCCAACTGCGCCCCCGGGCACGGGTCCGGCGCGGCGCATTACGAGTCGCCGTCGCGGCTTCTTATGCGTGCTGAGGCTTGCGCAGCATCGTTACCAGCGCGATGAGCGCCAGCACTGAAAATCCGCACATGACGGTCGCAAGCGGACGGGGCGAGCCGTCGTTGAGCAACCCGAGCAGGCCGCCCGCCGCGAAGCCGAAGCCGTACTGCACACTGCCCACGAGCGCCGCCGCCGCACCCGCGCGCGTTGGATGATTGGCCAACGCCCCTGCCACCGAGTTCGCGGTGATGATGCCGCGCAGCGACATGAACAGGAACAGCAGGGCAACCATCACCGGCAGCAATGCAACGCCCAGCCACACCGTCGCACACAACACCGATGTCACGATCGCGCATCCGATGATGCCAATGCGCATCAATCGATAAGGACCGATTTGCCCCACGCGACGCGAATTGAACATCGTCACCGAGGCCATGCCGACAATGTTGATGCCGAAGAGCACCCCGAAGAACTGCGGCGAAACGTGGAAGTACTCCATATACACCAGCGGCGTGCCGGTAATGTAGGTGAACGACGCGCCGAAGACCGCTCCGCCGGCCACCATATAGCCAACGAAATGCGGGTCACGCAGCAGTTGCAGATAAGACGCCGCCACGGCGCGCGGCCCGCCCGCCTGACGCGCATGCACGGCCCCCGTTTCGGGCAAGCGCCACAAGGCGAACATTGCCACCACGCCGAACACGGCAAGAATGCCGAAGATCACCCGCCACGTGGTAAAGCGCAGCATCTGGCCACCGATGAGCGGCGCCACAATCGGCGCTACGCTCATCACCAGCAGCATGATGGAAAACGCGCGCGCACTGTTGCGCGGCCCGTAGACGTCGCGCACGATGGCTTGTGCAATCACCGGCATGGCGCATCCGCCGAGGGCCTGCACAAAGCGCCACATCATCATATGGTCGATGCTGTCTGCGAACGCGCAGCCAATGGAACCGAAGATGTAGAGCGCGATACCGGCCGCCATCGGCCGGCGACGCCCGAAGCGGTCGGCCAGCGGCCCCCACACGAGTTGCCCGAAAGCGAAACCGAGGAAGAAGTACGACAGGGTGAGTTGTGTGGCTGCGGCACTCGCGCCCAACTCATGGCGCATCGTCACGAGCCCCGGCAGATACATGTCGGTGGACGCCGGCGCGATCATCATGAACAGGCCGAGAACGCCGAGCAGCACACGCTCGGATGGCAACGCAGGAGAGAGTTCGGACGTCGATGTCATTATCGTTATGATGATTCGGCGCGAAGCCAGTTGCGCCGTAGAAGACGCCGCAAAAGCAACGACGCCCGCCATGATAACGCCGGCGGGCGTCGCACTTTCATACTCGATGGTTATCGGACCCTTAACCGCTGCTTATGGCGCAGTCCGCAGGTCTGAAGCACGTCCTCAGTTGGCCGCGGCCGTGCGCAGATTGCCACCGTCGCCGCGCTGTGTGCGGGCAATCGCCAGCACCCCGATCAGCGACACGCAGGCCGGCACTGCTGCTGCGAGGAACAGCGACGACGACGACCATTGCAAATGCATCAGTGCGCCACCAAGCACGGGGCCAAGCACCGAACCGATCCGGCCGACGCCGAGGCTCCAGCCAATGCCCGTCGAGCGCAGCGACGTCGGGTAGTAAGTCGCCGCCAGCGCGTTGAGTGCCGGTTGCCCCCCGATGATCGAGAAGCCTGCGAAGAAGATCGCGATGAACACCGCAACCATCGACACCATCACCACCGGATTGCCAATGGCCGCGGTGGCCGCAATGGCGATCAGGAAGGTGACCGCCAGCACACTTGTGAAGCCCACACGGTCGATCACCCTGCCAAGCAACAGCGTGCCGATCACGCCACCGGCCCACAACGCGGTACCCGCCATCACGGCGACCTGCGTGGAGTAACCGGCATCGCGAATCACCGTCGGCAGCCAGTTCGACAGGAAGTACATGTCGAGCAAATTGGCGAAGTTGATGACCCAGAGCAGCAGCGTGACACGGGCACGGCCATCCTTGAACAACTCGATGAACGGCACGCCCTTCGCCTTCTGCTCGTCGAGCACGAAGTGAGCGTCGACCGGCACGTTGGCGTTGGGCGCCACGCGCAGCAACTGCTTGCGAATACGCACGCGGTCGCTCTTCTTGAACATCAGAAACTGGATCGATTCGGGCAGCGAAATCCACATCAGGATGCCGAGCACCAGCGGAATGGCGCCGCCGATGAAGAACACCGCGCGCCACCCCATACTCGGAATGATCGCTGCCGTGATGAGCCCACCGACCACACCGCCCAGCGTGAAACCGCACGACACCATCATCATGAGCGACACGCGAATGCGGCGCGGGCTGTACTCACCCGCAAGCGCCATGGCGTTCGGCATGATGCAACCCAGCCCCAGACCAGCCACAAAGCGCCAGACCACCAACTCCGTGATCGTGTTGGCGAAGCCGGTAAAGATCATGCATACGGCGAAGAACAACGTCGCGCCGATCAGCACCGGACGACGGCCCAGCTTGTCGGCCAGCGCCGAGAACGTGAGCGAGCCGACCAGCATGCCGAAAAGCCCTGCGCCAAACACCGGTGAGAGCGTTTCCTTCGCGATGCCCCACTCGCGAATCACCACGGGGGCGACGTAACCCATTGCCTGGACGTCGAAACCGTCCACCACCAGGCACATTGCGCACAGCGCGATGACCCACCACTGATAGGCGCCCAGTCGACTCTCATCGATCAGTTTGCCCACATTCACTTCTGCTGCTTTCATCCTGTCTCCAAACGTTCTCGCAACTTCGTGTCATTGCGTACCCGGTCGAGGCGCCGGCTTCTCCAGTCGTTGCCTCGCACCAGGCACCCATGCGGCCCCGGTCGGGCATGCAGGGCATTTCATGCGTCGGGTCGGAGGCCGGATTCAGCCAGGTCTCACGCGCACAAAATTACGCTTTGCGGAAGTTTATATCGCCTAACGTAATTCACTGCTTGGTGTTAACACTTAGATTCCCGGCGGATGCGTGCAACGGGGGACACGACGCTCGCCATGCCGGAGGCAGCCGATGCCGGCTTATCGAACCGGAGGGCACAAATGTCTGTGGTTTTTCTCCATCTGGAGAAGAGAGCGCCGTTCGGGCGATGCACCCAAACGCCATATGGGGAGTGGAATTGGGCGATTGAAAGGAAAAAAAGCGACGAATTGTCGCAGTTGTGGTTTTTCTACAGATTTTTTGGCAAAGGTTAACCCGTCTAGGGATTTCCCTGATATAGTTGCACCTGTCTCCTCCACCTCCTCCTGGTGGATTTCACGGCCAGCAAATTGCTGGCCGTTTTTTTTGCTTTTTTCCGATTGATCCGGGCGGCCTCGTGTCGGCGGCAATAGATCGTAATGCAGGCGCATCGCCGGCATGGGTGACGCCGCGTTCTCCTGCGCTACACTCGATGCCATGAAACTTGCGCCGCTCACCACCCTGCTCTGTCTTTTGCCGCTCTCCGGCTGCTATGTCGTGCAGTATCCGGGAGGCGCTCTTGCGCTCTCGCCCAGCCCGGCTGCACCGCAAGCGATGCGGGCAGCGCCCGGCGCCCCGGGAGCCGCCGATGTCTCGACAGCGCCGGTGCCGACCCCCAGCATCCCGGCTGCGCCGGTAGCGGCGTCTCCGGCGCTGCCACCGCCGCCAGCAGGCACCGTAGCACGTCAGCGTTATCCAAATGGTTCGCCGGTGCCGCCGGATTACCGGCCGCCGGTACAGCAGGCGCCACGCACGCCCGTGTATCCGAACGGCTCGCCGGTGCCGCCGGATTATGTGCCGCCGCCGACATCGAGAGCACCGGCCGGCAACGCGCCTTACGCCCAAGACCCGGGCTACGCGACCTATTCCACCTACCCGGCGTATCAGGCATATCCCGAGTATTCGGCCTATCCTGCGTACGCCGCATATCCCGCCTATCCCACGGTCTACCCGGCATATGCGCCGTTTTACCCGGCATTCGGCCCGTCGCCCTGGGTCAGCAACGTATCGCTTTCGTTTTCATGGGGACGCGGCTGGGGTGGATGGGGCGGCCGCTGCTGCCATCGCTGGCGCTGAACAACTGTCTGCCGTAAGCACGGCTGGCGTCTGACGAATACGCGCCTTCACAGGCCGGGCACAATGCCTGGCCCGGTTGCCAGCGCAGCCCTCGGCACGGCTCGGCGCTTGGGACGGGTCAGTGCGAAGTCGAGGCCTCGCGGGCCACGCGGTCTTCGATACGAAGCTCGATACGTTTTCGGATTTGCTCCGCCGCTTCAGACGCATCGTGCGCGTCGATACTCGAGAATTCGCAACGGCCGATATAGTGCCCATCGCAGTAGGCATCGACAGCGCCATCAAAGCGCTCGTCGGCGCGCGGCGTAATCGCCCCGGCCAGTTCGAACGGGCGTCCCGGTGGCGTGTTGCTCACATAACGCCAAGAAAAATGATATGAATCGGTCACATGTCCCCCTCGGTAGTGCGACAGCTATGGAACTGTCTGCCAACGCTGTTTTTTGAGGAATCGTAACATGTACAACAATCTCGACAAACGGCAGGAAAAAAAAGCGGCCCGCCATGGCGGCGAGCCGGATAGTCCGTGGAGGTCGGGGGCACATCAGGACCACGGTGATTTCACTGTAGTCCCGAATCATTGTCGTTATTCTCGGTAATTTGCCTGATGCGCCGAAAAAAAATCTGCTGACTGCCAACAACACGACACGCCTTCTACACACGAAAATCTCGGGGTTTTCGCTGAGAAAAGTGCACATTTGCCCGCTTCAGACGCCGTCGAATTCCGACGGCAAATCGTCGGCGGGTACCGCTTTGCCGAACAACCACCCCTGCCCGATCGCCTCCGGATACCGCGCCAGCATGTAGTTCGCCTGCGCCTCGGTTTCCATGCCCTCCACAATCACTTCGACCTTGAGCAGGGCCGCCATCTTGCAGATCTGGTCGACGATGGCACTGCCCACGGTATCGGTCCCGATCGACTGCGTGAACATGCGGTCGATTTTGAGCGCGTCGACATTGAGCGTCGACAAATAGGCAAGGTTGGAGAACCCCGTGCCGAAATCGTCGATGTGAATCTGATACCCGTCGACACGCAAACGATCGAGGGCCTCTCTGAGCCGCGTCATGTTGTCTGTCGAACGCTCGGTAATCTCCAGCGCAATCTGCGCGCGCGGCACCCACAACGAGGACGACATGTGGTTCAGATACGCATGGAAGGTGCTGTCGACGATATCCGTTGCCGCGAGATTAATGCTGATGTGAAACTCCGGGTCGGCCATCGCGCGCCCATGCATATCGATCAGTGCGCGACGCACGACCTGCCGCGTAATCAGCCCGATCACGCCCCGGCGTTCGGCGATGGGAATGAACATGTCCGGTGAAATTGGGGCTCCGGCACTGTCGTTCAAACGCGCAAGCGCTTCCACACCGACCATTTTCCGGTCACGCAGCCGCACCAGCGGTTGATAGACGACGTTGATGCCACCCGACTCGGCGGCTTGCTGCGTCACCCAGTCGATCGACATCCGATAGCGCCGGCGCGAACGCCACGACACCCCCATCGATACGCCCGCCGCCGCACCGATCGAGAGCGCCAGCGCCAGGCCCAGCGGATTGGCCAGGATCTGCGACGACACATAGACCGCCGATGCGCAAACGTCCACCCGCCCCGAACACGTCGAATACCGGCGCAACGATCCGATATCGAGCCATCGCGATGTCGCCCCCAGCTCAATGCGCTGCTGGTCCTCGAACATGCCGGCCCGCCAGAACTGGAAACGCATGTCGCTTGTCGAGGCGACGGAAGCAAAGCCGTTTGGCGGCGTTGCCAGCCGCTCCGGCAAGACGGGGGGACTGAACACCACAACATCGCCCATGCCCGTGGCGTTGACCTGTACGCCCGGCGTCACAAGACCCGTGAGCGTATGCCAGAGCTTCAGACCACTGCGCGTTTCATGACTTGGCGGCGGCAACTCCGGTGCCGGCTCGAGCCGCCCTGAAATTGCAGTACACAAAAGCCGGGAACCATGCACCCGGCCGATGTCGTGGAAATAGGGGCTGCGCATCGCAACGCGGCGCAGCGCGAAAATGTCGGCATCGGTACAGGGCACCGCGCCGCTGTACATCGCACTGAGCAGGGCATCCTGACTGGACACCGATGCGTCGCTCATGAAACCCATGATGTCCTGCACATAGGCGCGCAGGCGGAAGTCGTCGACGCGAGTCTGCACGATCTGCGCCACAAGCAGCATGACCAACATGCCCGCAACGGCGCCTGTCAGTACCGGCAGCCAGCGAGTCAGTCTTCTGAGCGTTTGCATGGAGAGTGGCATCCGCGTAAGGCCCCGTATCCCATACGAGGTACGGCCGCCAGTGTATCGCACGGCTCGTCAAAAGGATCGGATTGCCACACGATCGGCGGGCAAGACGTGAGGCTGAAACGGTTGACGCTTACCACCGCCCAACGGCGCCGCCATCATCGATGGAGCGGCCCGCACGGCACAGCCGCACGCGCACTCGGCAGTGGGACGAAATGGGGTCGGCGTTGGCGTAACGTTGCGACTATCCCCCCTTTACTGCCTCATCATGACGCTCAAATTCCGTAATCCGGCGAACGGCGATGTCGTCGAGATCACGTACATGTCGTGCGTCGCGGCATTCTTCCTCGGCCCGCTTTATCTGCTGGCCTACGGCTTCGCATGGCATGCGCTCATCTGGGTTGCCCTCGCCATCGGCCCTGCCCTGGTCTGGCGAGAATCGGTGCTGGCGATTTCTCTGCCGCTCACCTGCCTGCTCTATTCGCTGATCATTCACCCCATGCTCGTCGCCAGATTGCGTGCCAACGGCTGGGTGCCGACCTTTGACGATGCGGTCCCCGGCCCGGGCCAGCGCGGCTACGACGCCTATGGCGACGCGCCGAGCACCGGCCGCGCCAGCGCAGGCATGAGGCTCGCCCCCACATTGTCAACGCTTGGTACCGCGCACGAAGGCGGTAACGTCGGCGCGGCGCTCGCCGCCCAAAGTCCGGCAGCGGATGAGAGCGCGAGCCTGAGCCTGGCGGCTGACGAAAAGTCGTGCCCGTTCTGCGCCGAAACGATCAAGCGTCAGGCGCTTCGCTGCCGCCACTGCCTGGCGAATCTGCCGGCAACATCGCAATAAACCGGTCAAGCGCCGCCGAGCCGTGGTCCGCGCGATAGGCCAGACTGATCGGCGCGTACGGCACCTCGCCATCGATCGGCCAGAAGCCCATTCCGGGCGTGCGAATCTGACTCACCGAGGCCGGCACCATCGACACGCCGAACCCCGCCGCCACCATTGGCACGATGGAGGTAATCTGCGGCGCCTCCTGCCCCAGCTTCGGACGGAAACCCGCCGCCTCGCAAGCCGCAATCGTGCGGTCGTACAACGCGGGACTAATTTCGCGGGGCAGCAAAATGAACTCGTCCTGAGAGAGCGCCGCAAGCGGCACACGTTCACGCGCGCACATGGCATGACCGAGCGGCAGCACCAACACCATCGGTTCGTCGACCACCGGCACGCTTGCGATGCCCGGAGGCACTTCGAACGGTGTACGCACGAACGCGGCGTCGATGGCTTCGTTCACCAGGGCCGTCAACAGACTCGCCGTATTGCTCTGCTGCGGATGCAACTGCACGTCGGGATACTGCGCACGGAAGTCGCGAATCCACGCAGGAATGCGCGGCTCGAAGTAGGTCGCGCCGGCGAATCCGATACGAATCTGCCCCGCTTCGCCGCGCGAAATCTGCTCCATGCGACGCTTGACGCGCTCCACCCGCGCCAGAATCTGCCGCGCTTCCGGCAAAAACGCCTCGCCAAGCTCCGTGAGCACCACGTCGCGAGGCAAGCGCACGAACAGCGGGCCGCCCAGTTCCGCTTCAAGCTGCCGGATCTGTAAGCTCAACGGCGGTTGCTGAATCCCGACACGCGCGGCAGCTCGCGTGAAATGACGCTCTTCGGCCACGGCAATGAAATATTGCAAATGCCGCAATTCCATCACGACCCTCCTGTCAGCCCAGCGCCACCGGGCTTCGCATCATCAATACATAAAAAGTATGAAAACAACATGTTCAATATATTGGAAATGTAACCGATGGGTCAATACACTTCGAGTCAAGCGCTCAGGGCCGCATCGTAGGTCACTGCGCCAATAGATAGAGACTCGAATAAGAGAGACGAGGAGCCTTACGATGTTTGAAGACCGCATCCGCCTGGCGTCGCTACGCGACCGGGTGATGAGCGCCGACGACGCGGCAACGCTGGTTGGCGACGGCATGGTGGTCGGCATGAGCGGGTTCACCCGCGCCGGCGACGCCAAGGACATGCCGATTGCGCTGGCCAGGCGGGCGAAGGCCCACCCGATGAAGATCACGCTGATCACCGGGGCATCGCTGGGGCACGATTCCGACAAGACACTCACCGAAGCCGGCGTCCTCGCCAAGCGCTTGCCGTTCCAGGTCGACACGACACTGCGCGGCGCGATCAATCGCGGCGAGGTGATGTTCGTCGACCAGCATCTCTCGGAGACCGTCGAATTTCTGCGTGCCGGCCAATTCGGCAAGCTCGACGTGGCCGTGATCGAGGCGGTCGCGATTACCGAAGACGGTGGGCTCGTGCCAAGTTCGTCGGTCGGCAATTCGGCGAGCTTCGCGATCCTCGCGGAAAAGGTCATCGTCGAGATCAACCTTGCGCAGCCGCTCGCCTTCGAAGGCATGCACGACATCTGGATCCCGGGCCAACGCCCGCACCGCACGCCGCTGCCCATCGTGGACGTGCGCGACCGGGTCGGCACGAACGTGGTGAAGATTGCGCCGGAGAAGATCGCCGCCATCGTCATTACCGACACGCCGGACAGCGCGTCCAATGCCTTGCCGGCCGATGCCGACACGCAACGCATTGCCGGCCATCTCATCGAATTCTTCCAGCACGAGGTGTCGCGAGGCCGGCTGCCGCGCACGCTGCCTGCGATTCAGTCGGGCATCGGCACCATTGCCAATGCGGTGCTCACGGGCTTCATCGACTCGCCGTTCGAAGACCTCACGATGTACTCGGAAGTGCTTCAGGACTCGACATTCGAACTGATGGATGCCGGCAAGATGGTATTCGCGTCGGGCTCGTCGATCACGGTGTCGCAGGCGGTGCAGGATCGCGTTTTCAAGCATCTGGAGCGCTATCGCGACAAGCTCGTGTTGCGTCCGCAGGAGGTCAGCAACCACCCGGAAGTCATTCGCCGGCTGGGATTGATTGCGTTGAACACCGCGCTTGAGGCAGACATTTACGGCAACGTGAATTCCACGCATGTCGGCGGCACGCACATGATGAACGGCATTGGCGGATCAGGCGATTTTGCGCGCAATGCCCGCATGGCGATCTTCGCCACCAAGTCGATTGCCAAGGACGGCAAGATCTCGAGCATCGTCCCAATGGTGCCGCACGTCGATCACAACGAACACGACGTGGACATTATCGTGACGGAACAAGGTCTCGCCGATCTGCGCACGCTCGCTCCGCGTGAGCGCGTGAATCTGGTGATCGATCACTGCGCACACCCGAGCTATCGGGAAGTGCTGCGCGACTATTACCGCGACGCACTGCGTTATGGCGGACAGACGCCGCACGCACTGGAACGCGCGTTCGACATGCACGTCAATTTGCGCGAGCGCGGTTCGATGCTGGCAGGGAAGTGACATCGGCGCCGGTCGCCGTCGCCGGGGGGCGGGCGGCCGGACGCCGATTGACCGGCATCGATGGCAAAGGTCGATGCCGGGGAGAACATGGGACGCATGCGGTCCCGTGGGCCGAACGCTGGTGAGAGTGTTCAGGCATTCGCGGCTCGCCGGCATTGGCCGGCGAGCCGCCTTTTATGGCACGGCGAACGCCGTTCAGGCCGACAGTCGCTGAGCGCGATGGCCCTGATTGGCGGCCCCTTCGAGCGTGAAGATCGACACCAGTTCGCGCAGCCCCCCTGACTGCGCCGCCATCGATTGTGCAGCGGCCGAGGCCTCCTCCACCAACGCGGCGTTCTGCTGCGTCACGGTATCCATCTGCATGACAGCCTGATTGACCTGTTCGATGCCGGTGCGTTGCTCGGTAGACGCTGCGGCGATCTCCGCCATCAGATCGGTCACGCGCTTGACGGCATGAACGACCTCGTCCATCGTGCTGCCCGCTTCGGCAACCAGCTTTGCGCCCTCGCTGACCTGGCGCGTCGACGCGTCGATCAACTCCTTGATCTCCTTCGCCGCATTGGCGCTGCGCTGGGCGAGCGTGCGCACTTCGCCCGCGACCACCGCAAAGCCCCGGCCTTGTTCTCCGGCACGCGCAGCTTCCACGGCAGCATTGAGTGCCAGAATGTTGGTCTGGAACGCAATGCCTTCGATCACGCTCGTGATATCCGACACACGGGCCGAGCCCTCCGAGATCTCACGCATCGTCTCGACGACCTGACGCACCACGGCACCCCCACGTTGCGCGATATGCGACGCGTTGGTGGCGAGCACGTTGCCCTGCTCCGCGTTGTCGGCATTCTGCTTGACCGTGGTGGTCAGTTCCTCCATGCTCGCCGCCGTTTCCTCGAGCGACGCCGCCTGCTGTTCGGTGCGCGACGACAGGTCGGTATTGCCTGCGGCGATCTGAGCCGAACCGGTCGCAATGCTCTCGCTGGTGTTACGTACTTGCCCCACGACCTGCGCCAGCTTCGTGTTCATATCGCGCAACGACCCCAGCAATTGCGCCAGTTCGTCTTTTCCGTGCACTTCGATACGCGAACTGAGATCGCCACGTGCCACCGTCTCAGCGATATCCACGCAGCGGCCAATCGGCACCGTAATCGAGCGGGTAATCACCAGCGCGATGACGACATTCACGACCAGCGATAACAGGATCAGCACGACGGTGGCAATAAATGCCGTGTGGTAATTGTTCGCCGCCGCCTCGCTCGCCGTCAGCGCACCGGCGCGGTTCACCGCCACATGTTCCTTGAGTCTGTCGCTGAGCTCCGCGAACCGCTTGACGGCGTCGGTCATCACGAGCGTGCGTGCCTGCTCCTTCCCCGCGTCATCACCCTTTTCCAGCTCGGCGGCGCGGTTGTCGACCTCGAGGTAGCTCGTCCATGCGGCACGCACCGCGTCATACGCGCGACGGTCTTCGTCCGACGCCACCAGGCTGTTGTAGCTGTCGAGCGTCTTGTTCATCAGATCGATAGATGCCAGACGCTTTTTCGTTTCGTCCGCCCGTGTGCTATCCACGGTGGTGAGCAGCATGGCGAGCGAGGCCCGGCGCGCCCCGTTGGCCGCGACCTGCGCAGTCCCCAGCGTCTGCACGCTGGGCAGCCAGTTGTCGGCCAGGTCGCGCGTGCCGTCATAAATACGCGACGCCTGGAACACCGCCATGCCCCCCACGATGCAAAGCAGGATCAACGTGATGGCAAATCCGATGGTCAATCGTGTGCCGATTTTCAGACTACCCAAGAACTTCATGCCCGCTCCCATATGCGATAAAACACCAACAATCGCATGGCATAACGGGAAACCATTCAACAAACTTGAGCCAATAAACCCTTGATTCTCACGCAATGGCTTTCAAATTATTTCAAGCCCCCCCAAAAAACAGACACATAACGGCATTGATTCCGACGTCGGTTTTACAAAGCAAACCGATAACTTTCGAATCATTAAAAATATCCATTGAAATATATTTATTCGTCTATTTGCGCGAATATCAGTGTCGTCTCGCACAGTCGGCGTTACTCACTTGCTCGCGCCGTCGAAGGGGGCCGGATGCACCGTAGCCAGATCGATATCATCGATACAGCGCACATTGACAGCAGCCATTTTTGCACCGTCCGGCATCTCGCCGAATGCAAATGCTTCGACACCGCATGTCGGGCAGAACTGGTGACGAATAATGTGTTTGTTGAAAAGATATTCCTTTGCTTTCCCAACGCCCGCCGTTTGCGAGAATTCCGCAATCGGAGAAAAAGCGAGAATCAATCCACGTTTTTTGCAAATTGAACAGTTGCACGCAATTGTTTTGGACAGATCAATATTCGCAGTGAATCGCAAATCACCGCAATGGCATCCGCCAGAGTATTGCTGATTAGCCATGGCCCGTCTCCTGATGATGTGGGAACTTGGCCGGCGGGAATCGAATTTGCGAAATCTGCGAGAAGACGCCCGCCGGATGTGCGGCCTATTGTGCGACAGAATCCGGCGGGCGGTAGCCCACGCCAATGGCGCAGGCTTCGCTCAGGAGGGAGGTGAAACGTGGGGAGGAAGTAAGACGCAGGCTCAGGCGGCCATGGCCGGTTCGTCGCGATACGGGTCGCGCGAGCCTTGGGAGTGGCTGCGAACCACAGTCTCGCCGTGGCGGCTGTGTTCGCGCAGTTGAAACAACGCCACCGTATCGGCGAGATTGCGCGCCTGTTCGCTGAGCATTGCCGAGGCTGCCGCAGACTCCTCCACCAATGCCGCGTTCTGCTGCGTCGACTGATCCATCTCCGCCACGCTGCGATCGATCTGGCTGATACCGGTGCTTTGCTCCGTCATGGCGCTGTGGATCTCACCGATCAGACGGCGCACGCGCGAAATGCCGTCAACGATGTCGCCCATCGTGTTGCCTGCGGCCTGCACACGTTGCGTGCCGCTCTTGACGTTCTGCACCGATGCTTCGATGAGCGTCTTGATCTCTTGCGCAGCCGCGGCGCTGCGTTGCGCCAGCGTGCGCACTTCGCCGGCAACCACGGCGAAACCACGGCCCTGCTCGCCCGCGCGGGCGGCTTCGACCGCTGCATTCAGCGCGAGAATGTTCGTCTGGAAGGCAATGCCGTCGATCACGCTGATGATCTCGGTAATCCGCTCCGACGATTGGGCGATTTCGCTCATCGTCGTGACGGCCCCTGTCACGACTTCACCGCCGCGCGCGGCCGCCTCGCTGGCGTCGTTGGCCAGACGGGTCGCGTGCTCTGCCGCTTCGGCCGTCTGCTTGACGCTGGCAGTCAGTTCGGTCAGCGCCGCCGACGTCTCCTGCAACGTGCCTGCCGAGGCTTCGGTGCGTTGCGACAGATCGCGGTTGCCCATCTCGATCTCGCTCGTTGCGGAGGTCATGCCATGCACGCCGGCGCGCACGTCGATCATGACCGTGCTGATCTTGTCCACGAATGCATTGAACGAACGCGAAATCTGTGCGACTTCATCGTGACCGACGACATCGAGGCGTCGCGTGAGATCGCCACCGCCCGAACCAATGGTATCCATCGCGTCGCGTACTTGCGACAGACGGCGGAATGCCTGTGACGTGAAGAAGCTCGCGATACCGATGGCACACAGCGTGAGTACGATCAGCGTAATGATCGTGGCGCTCAGCACCTGCGACAGACCTGCCGTCGCTTCGGCCTTGTCGAGAGCCACGACGAAGAGCCAGTCGGTACCCGGCACCGGCTGCACCTTGAGCAGTTTCTCGGCACCGCTGAGATCGACTTCCATCGGCTCGGTGGCGCGCTCCAGACGCGCTAGCGCCTCGGGCGTCAGCGACGGAGCCAGATCGCTCGACTGCTTGAGCATGAGCTTCTCGTCAGGGTGAGCGATCACCAGACCGTCGCGCGACACAACGAACGCGAGGCTCGACGGCGTGGGATGCACGGCCTTGACGACTTCCTGCACGGCATCGAGCGGCACGGCGCCGCTCACGGCCCCGAGCGTCTGCCCGTCGCGCAGAATCGGCGCAGCAAACGAGACGTAAAGCTTGCCCGAGGCGATATCGGCGTATGGCTTCACGACCGTCAGCTTGCCCGCGCCCGTGGCGCCCTTGTACCAGGGGCGCGCCGTCGGATCGTAATCGGGCGGCGTGGGACCGCTGGAGAAATACGACTTGTCGCTCCAGCCAATGCTGGAAATCGGAAAGCCGTTTGTGGCGCCGAGCAGTTTGGTGAGCGCCACGCCCTGCTCGCCCTTTTCAACGGCGGCGGCGGTGCCCACGACCGATTGGCCCTTGGCCGCCGCCCAACGTTCCACGGCGAGCGTGTTGCCGCGCGCCACGGCGTCGAGCGTGTTGGCGATGGTCGACATCATGCTGCTGCGCACGATGACATATGTGGTAATGCCGGAGAGGATCAGTGCACCAATAACGGTGGCACACGCGATCAGAATGATGCGTGTTCTAAGCGAAGATACTGTCATGCTGTCTGGACAGGCAGGCCTGCGGCTAGGGGGGTCAAAAGACAGGATCCGGCGCCCAGGCCACCGGCTCCACGAGGTGGGGTTCCACCCTCTGACTTACGGCTCGCGCCGGCAGAACTTTAGGTGTTAACCCGAAATTGAAATGAAATGTTGCCGGCGTTAGTGCAGACCCATCGGATCCCTAAGATTACGGCATGCAGATCACTGCCACCGTGAGACGAGGGTTACAGCTTGGAATTTTCGGCTACGGCAGAAAAATTGTCGGGCGTCAGTCCGGAATGGGACGGTGACGGCGCCGATGCCAACGCGGCGAGAAGCACGCACCAGTCGTCATGGACAACGAAGCGTCAGGGAACAGAAACATGTAAAACGGGAAATGCGCCCCCACGATGAGGCGCCCGATCGACATCGATGTCAGTCGTTAGCCGCAGCTTCGGCTTCCGTCTGCTCGATGGCCTTGACGATGATGCGCAGCGTGGCGTCGAGGTGGTCTTCCGTGTGGCGCCGGGTGGCTGCCACGTCGCGTGCCCGATATTCGTCGAGCATCTTCTGATGTTCCTGGTTGCTCACGTCGACGTGCACGGGGCGCATATAGAGCGACAGAGCAATATAAGGACCCGAGGCATCGCGCAAGGTCTTAATCAGGTGCGCGAGACGCGAATTGTCCTGCGACGCCCAAAGCGCCGCATGAAACGCCTGATTCAGTTCGGTCCATTTGGCGACGTCCGTCGTCGCCAGCATCTCGGCGTGCAACGCCTGCGCCCGTGCAATGTCCTCCTCCCGGATCGTGGCCATCGCTTGCTCGGCCATCATCGGTTCGAGGGTTTTCCGCAAACGATACAGCTCGTTGACGTCGTCGATCGTGAGACCACGCACCACGGCACCGCGATGGACGTCGAAAAACACCAGCCCCTCGGACACCAGCGTGCGCAGCGCTTCGCGCACAGGCGTCGTCGACATCTCGAGACGGCGCGCGAGATCATCCTGCCGAAGGCGGTCCCCCGCCTTCAACTTCCCTTGGAGAATCTCGGTACGCAGTGTCTCGATGGCATATTGATATGCCGTGAGCCGGCGACGGCCAGACGCGCCAGTCGTGCCGGACACGCTGGCAGATGCGGAGGACATGCTTTTCAATGGGGTGCCGTGTGTAGATTATTGACGCGTGAGTTTACTCCAATTTGCCAGTGCGTCTCCCACCGCACCGGGCGCAACGCCCGAGGCCAGCAACGCCGTTACCAGCAAGCGCGCCTTGAGCGGCGAGAGCCATCCGCAAAGGTGAGCACCGCGTCGGGCGAGATCGATTTCCGCCCCGACATAACCGTAAGTCCGCGATGCCGTCGATCCGCCTGCTGCACGGCTGGCGATCACCACAGGAACCTGCGCCGCCAGCGGGCCAATGCGCTCGGCGAATCCGAATGAAACGTGGCCCGCGCCTTGCGCCGCGATCACAACAGCTTCATAGCCCCCCTTGAGCGCCATCTCCGCCAGTTCACCGTCGTCGCCCAACACGGCCGTCACCATCGCCACTTTGGGCCAGGCGCGCACGGGGCGCGCCAATGGTTGCGGGCGTGTCTGCCGGGCGTGGAAAAACGTTGGACATCCCTCGACGAGACGCGCCGCAACCCCGCCGTCGAGCGACACAAACGCCTGCACCGCCAGCGCATCGCCCTTGCTCACCCAACGCGCGTAATGCGCCGTGTCGTTCATCACCACAAGGACGCCACGCCCAATGCTGTCGGGGTGCACCGCCGTGCGTACCGCCGCCAGCAGATTGGCAGGACCGTCGGCCCCCGCCGCCTGAGGCGCCCGCATGGCGCCGGTAAGGATCAGCGGCGCCGGCAGCTTCCAGAACAGATCCAGCAGGAACGCCGTTTCCTCAAGCGTATCGGTGCCCTGCGTGAGCACCACGCCGCTGGCACCGTCGGCCACCTGCTGTTCGGCCCACGTGAGCGCGTCCATCAGGTCGCCATAGCCGAGTGAAGCGCTGGGCAATTGGCGAAGCGACGTCGTCTTGATGGTCGCGACCTCGGACAAACCGGGGACAGAGCGGGCCAGTTGCGTGGCGTCGAGTGTCGGCACAACGCCGCCGGCTGCGTCTGACGGGGTCATGCTGATCGTGCCGCCAAGCGAGGCGACGGCAACCACGGGAAGCGAATTGGACATGGTGGGCAGGTTTTTGATTTCAGTTGATATGCATTGTGCATTATATATAATCGACAATCGTTTGCGAAGGGCATCGGGTGCTTCGCAGAGACCCCAACACTTAGGAGACGTCATGCAACCAACAACTGTGGGCCATCCGGCTGCCGGGGCGACACGCTACCGGTTTGCGGTATTCGCGCTGATCGTGGTGATCGCCCTCGTGAACTACATCGACCGTGGCGCGATTTCTTACTCGGCTGCGCAGATTACGTCGGAATATGGCTTCGACCGGGCTGGCTGGGGTGCGGTCCTCGGCTACTTCGGCTACGGCTATATGTTCGGCGCACTATTTGGCGGCGCACTGGCTGACCGCGTGGGCGCCAAAAAGGTGTGGGTGATTGCGGGTGTGGCGTGGTCGGCGTTTGCTATCGCCATGATCTGGGCGGGCGACCTCGGCATCGCCGTGCTCGGCGGCTCGGCACTGACCGGCTTCGCCACGATCCGCGTGCTGTTCGGCTTTGCCGAAGGCCCCGCCTACTCGATCATCAACAAGACGATGGCCGCCTGGGCCTCGCCCTCGGAGCGTGGCTTCGCGGTGTCCATCGGGCTGCTGAGCACGCCCCTCGGCGCTCTGCTCACCGCCCCGGTGGCCGTTGGTCTGCTACTGCTCACCGATAGCTGGCGCACGATGTATATCGTGCTCGGTATCGCGGGCTTCGTGCTGATCGCGCTGTTTGCGCGCGTCTACACGAACCGCCCGGAAGACAATCCTCGCGTGAACGCGGCAGAGGTGGCGCTGATTCAGGCGGGACGCCCCGAACAGAACCCGTCGGCCGCCGCCGCCGCGAGCGACATGCCGTGGTGGAGCTTCTTCAAGAGCAAGACGCTGGTGTTCAACTCGATCGGCTACTTTGCGTTCATCTATGTGAACTTCATGTTGCTGACCTGGACGCCGAAATATCTCGCCGACGAGTTTCATTTCACGCTGTCGTCGCTCTGGTACATCGGCATGATCCCGTGGACCGGCGCCTGTGTCACGGTGCTGCTTGGCGGACGCATTTCCGACTGGTTGTATCGCAAGACGGGCAAGCTGGTCATCGCGCGTAGCTGGTTCGCCGCGGCTGCGCTGACCTGCACGACCTTGTGCTTCCTGATGGTCTCGCAGGCAACCAGCGTGTGGGCCGTGATCGCATTGATGACGCTCGGCAATGCGCTGAACGCCCTGCCGAATTCCGTGTATTGGGCGGTGGTGATCGACACGGCGCCCACGCGTGTGGGTACGTTCAGCGGTCTGATGCACTTCATCGCAAATATCGCCGCAGTGCTCGCACCGACGCTTGCCGGCATTCTGTCGGCCAAGTATGGCTACTCGTCGATGTTCGTTGCGACGGCCGTGGCAACCGCAGTCGGTGTGTTTGCGATGCTTCAGGTTCGTCCGGGCGTTGGACCGGATATAGGCCGGCGAGATGCGAAGGCGGTGTCGGCTTGAGGCGGACAGCGCACTGATTCACTGCGCGCTCGCGATCAACCAGTCGAACACATCGGTCACCACCGGCGAGCGCGGCTCGCCGGCGACCCGCGACACCCACCACGCGACGCCCTCGATGCGCGGATAGTCCGCGAGGATGTGCAACCGCCCTTGCGCGAGACTCTCCTCCGCCACCAGGCGGGAAAGACACGCAATACCACGACCGCGCAAGGCGGCATCGAGTAAGAGACGTTCGTCGTCGTAAATGACGTGTTTGCGAAACGGCGCCAGTTGATTGCGAAACAGCGCGGCCGTGTCGTCTCGCGTGAAACTCTCTTCGAGGCAGATCAGCGACGCATGCTCGGCGTGCTGTGCAGCCGGAACACTCGCCAGTTGTCCAGCCAGCCTATCGTTCGCCACGACTACCCACTCGTCTTTCAGGAATGGCACTTCCAACAGACCGGCTTGTTGCAGCGGCCGGTCGCCAATCGCGATATCGATGTCGGTCTCGTCGATGAATCGCGCCGATTCGTCGGTCGACAAGATCGGACAAAGCGCCGGATAGCGCGCCAGAAGTTGATCGATACGAGGACTCAGCCAGCCATGCAATAACTCGGCCGGGCCGGCGATCACTACAAGCCCCGGGTCAAGATATGTCGCAATGCGGTCCAGACCGCTGCGCAACATGCCCACCGAGCGCTGGACGCTGCGCTGAAGCACCTGGCCCGCCACCGTCAACTCCACGCCGCGCCCCACGCGCCGGAACAGCGGCTGACCGACCTCCTCCTCCAATTGCTGTATCTGATGGCTGATCGCCGATTGGCTGACGTGCAATTCGTCCGCCGCGCGCGAAAAGTTGCCGTGACGGGCCGCAGCCTCAAAGCCCATGAGCAATTTGAGTGACGGAATTCGCTGGCGGCTCATGATTATCCCGATAGGTATGAGAAAAATTGATTAATTGTAGCAATTAATCTCGTTTTTATTTATTGATCACGTACCTCAAACTACGTGAACTGCCAGACTCGCCAGCGCACAAGCGGTCACTCGATGGCGGAGCCGTGCGGTAATCATGAAGAGAATGGGTAATGCAAACGAGACGTGGTTTTTTGAAAAGGGGATTCGCAGCATCGGGTGCGACCCTGTTCGCAGGAGCGGCAGGCGGCAGTTTTGCCGAGACCGCAAATGCGTTGTCATTCGGCAACGCGGGCAACAATGGCCTCGAGGCATGGATCATGCCGGACGAGGGGGCGCGCCACGCCGCCACATGGATGGCGTTCGGTGCGCCTGAAGACCTTTGGGGCCGTCGACTGCAACGCGGGGCGCGCAAAAGCCTGGCCAGAATCGCGAAGTGCATTGGCAGCTTCGAGCCGGTCAATATGTTGGTGTGTGAAAAGGACTATGACACCGCTTTGCGCATGTGCGGCAACACGGTCAACCTGATCGTGCAGCCCATCGACGATCTTTGGATTCGCGATACGGGGCCAGTCTTCGTTCGTACGCGCAATGGCGAAAAGGCTGGCGTCGACTTCAACTTCAACGGATGGGGCATGAAGCAGCCCCACACCCGCGACACCGAGGTGGCCAGATTCGTCACCCGAAAGGTGGGGGAGCGTGTGCGCTGTACGCCGCTCGTGCTTGAGGGCGGCGCCATCGAGGTTGATGGCGAAGGCACCGCCATCATTACTGAGAGTTGCGTGCTTAATCGGAACCGTAATCCAGGAATCGGCAAGTCGGCATGCGAGATGGAATTGAAACGGCTTCTCGGCGTGCACAAGATCATCTGGCTGCCGGGTATCGCTGGCAAGGACATTACCGACGGGCACACCGATTTCTACGCGCGGTTCGTGCGGCCCGGCGTGGTCGTCGCTCACCTGGAAAACGACACATCGTCGTATGACCACGCGGTGACGATGCGCCATCTCGAGATTCTGCGTCAGGCGACGGATGCCACCGGGCGCAAGCTGCAAGTGGTCGTATTGCCCGGGCCGAACAGTGTGCGCAGTGCCTACGAGTCGGATACGTTTGCCGCCGGGTATATCAACTTCTACGTATGCAACGGCGCCGTCATTGCGCCGCAATTCGGAGACACGCAGACCGACAAGAGTACGCGAGACAAACTCCGCGATCTGTTCCCGAAACACGAGATCGTACAGCTCGACATTGACGGGATCGCGAGCGGTGGCGGTGGCATTCACTGCACTACGCAGCAACAACCTGCGTAGTGCGGCGCGGGACGAGGTTGCCGAGTGCTCACCCGAATCGACAAATGCGCTTGTGCATTTCAAGCTCAGGCCGCGGGAGCGGCAGCCTCCCCGACGGAAGACCTACCGCTTCTGACACTTCGGCGCGGGCACATGACACCCAGTCATGTGCCCCCGGCCCTCTCCCTCCGGAGGCACTACGCAAACGCCGGACGTGTGAGAGCGCTTTACCTGGCGTACTTCTTTGCGCCGGCCACACAGACGACGGCCCCAAGCGTGGCGACCAACATCGTCCAGTTCACTTGTTCGTGAAGCAGCACCGCTGCGAGCCCCAGTCCCATGAACGGCTGGAACAACTGAAGCTGGCCGACTGCGGCGATACCTCCCTGGGCCAGGCCTCGATACCAGAAAACGAACCCCACCAACATACTAAAGATGGACACATAGCCAAGACTGAACCAAGCGGGCTCCGTCACCTGCGAAAACGAATCGGGAGAGGTGGCGAGTGCGATCATCAGCATGACCGGCAGCGACAGAACCAACGCCCAACTGATCACTTGCCAGCCGCCAAGCTTGCGCGACAATCTTGCGCCTTCGGCATAACCCAACCCGCACACCACGATGGCGGCGAGCATCAGCAGATCGCCCGCAAGCGACGCTTCACCTCCGCCGATGAGCGCATAGCCGACGACAAATGCACTCCCAATGACAGAGAAAACCCAGAACAAGGGTTTCGGCCGCTCCCCACGCAGAACGGCGAATGCCGCGGTACAAAGCGGGAGCAGTCCGAGGAACACAATGGAATGCGCGGCCGTGACGTGTTGCAGCGCCAGCGCGGTCAATAACGGGAAGCCAACGACACCCCCCAGCGCGGTAAGCGCCAGGGAGGGGAGGTCTTTGACTTCCGGTCGACGCTGCTTGAGCAGAACAAGGAGCGCCAAGCTCAGAAATGCTGCGATGGTGGCGCGAGCGGAGGTCAGGAACGTCGGATCGAAGTCCTTCACTGCCACACGTGTCGCAGGGAGTGACCCGGCAAATATCGCGACGCCGATGAACCCGTTAATCCAACCGCTCGTAGCCTTTTCCACCGCCATCTCCGCGAGCCGGCGCGAATGCTGCCGCCGACACCTGATTTCACATTTGGTCTATCCCCCGACTCTCTCGCCGCTCCGGAAGCGCATGGGGCGGCACAGATTTCGCGTCAGACTTGAAACTTAGGGGGTGAGCGAGCATTGTATGGGCCAAGTGCGATACAACCGAAATAATTGTCATGGATACATTTGACGATGGGAAAAGCTCGCTACAAGACGCTCGTGGACGCAATTGCCACGGAGATTAACGAAGGACGGTTGCTTCCCGGCGCACGCCTGCCAACGCATCGCGAATTCGCAACCAAACATGGGCTTGCGCTGGTGACGGCGACCCGCGTGTTCTCCGAGCTGGAGGCAATGGGTCTGGTCAGCGGTGAAGTCGGCCGTGGCACGTTTGTGCGCGACATCTCGCTCCCCAGCGGACATGGGATTGATCAACAGGACCTGGTGGCCGCAGGCACGGTCGACCTGAACTTCAACTATCCGTCGTTGCCGGGCCAAACCGACACGTTGCGCCAGGCGTTACGCCAACTCGCATCGTCAGGCGATCTTGAAGCCGCGTTGAGGTATCAGCCGCACGGTGGCCGCCCCATTGAGCGTGCGGCCGTGGCCAGACATCTGGAGCGCAGTGGTCTGAAAGTCGAAGGGGCCAATGTATTGATCGTCAACGGCGCCCAGCATGGGCTGACTGTCGCCGTGATGGCGCTGCTCAAACCGGGCGACGTGGTGGCTGTGGATGCACTGACTTACCCTGGCTTCAAGGTACTGGCCGAAGTCCATCGATTGGAACTGGTACCGGTGCCGGCATCCTCGACGGGGCCGGATCTGGACGCACTCGAACGTCTATGCGCCAAACGGAGAATTCGCGCAATCTATGCGATGCCGACAATGCACAACCCTCTCGGGTGGGTCACGCATATTGAGTGGCGCGAGCGGCTGGTAGCGATCGTCAGGAAGCATGGACTACTGATTATTGAGGATGCTGCTTATGCATTTCTTGCGAACGACCCACCCCCGCCCTTAGCGGCGTTGGCTCCGGAGACAACCGTTTATGTCTCTGGCCTTTCGAAAAGCGTCGCAACGGGACTGCGATTTGGGTTTGCGTCGGCGCCGCTGAAGTGGATACCCGCCATGGAGCGCGCCATCAGAGCGACCACCTGGAACACGCCTGGCGTGATTACCGCGATGGCGTGCGGTTGGCTCGCCGACGGCACGGTTGCGCGACTCGAGGAAGAAAAGCGGCAGGACGCGATGCTGCGGCAGACGATCGCGACGGAGATGTTGTCGGGCATGTCGTTCGTGCGGCACCCATCGTCGTATTTTCTCTGGTTGCCACTCGAGACCGAGGTCAGAGCGGACCTGGTTGCAATGGCACTCATGCGAGAGGGCATTTCTGTCTCGACGTCAGAACCCTTTGCCACGTCGTCCCATAGCACGCAAGCCATACGGCTGGCGTTAGGCTCGGTAGATATCCCGAAACTCCGGGCGGCGTTGGAAACAGTAAAGCGCGTCATTCACCACCAGTTGTATCTGTGACGGATAGACAACCGTGAGCGCAATTTCCCCAACGGCTTGACTCAAAAACAAAAAGGGCCAGCAGACGTGCATCTGCTGGCCCTATTCCTGGTAGGCCGTGCTGGGTTCGAACCAGCGACCAAGGGATTATGAGTCCCCTGCTCTAACCGCTGAGCTAACGGCCCTTCACTACCGGCGCTCGCTCAGCAGCAATCAATTGCCTTCGAGGAACGACTTGAGCTTGTCGGAACGGCTCGGGTGACGCAGCTTGCGCAGCGCCTTGGCTTCAATCTGACGAATACGCTCACGCGTCACGTCAAACTGCTTGCCCACTTCCTCGAGCGTATGGTCCGTGCTCATCTCGATACCGAAACGCATGCGCAGCACCTTGGCCTCGCGCGGCGTCAGCGAATCAAGCACGTCCTTCACGACGTCGCGCATACTACCATGCAATGCGGCGTCAGCAGGTGCTACCGTGCCCGTATCTTCGATGAAATCACCCAAGTGCGAATCGTCGTCGTCACCGATCGGCGTTTCCATGGAGATCGGCTCCTTCGCGATCTTCATGATCTTGCGGATCTTGTCCTCCGGCATTTCCATCTTCTCGGCCAGCGTCGCCGGATCCGGCTCAACACCGGTTTCCTGCAGAATCTGACGCGAAATCCGGTTCATCTTGTTGATCGTTTCGATCATGTGCACCGGAATACGGATGGTACGCGCCTGGTCAGCGATCGAACGCGTAATCGCCTGACGAATCCACCACGTGGCGTACGTCGAGAACTTGTAACCGCGACGGTATTCGAACTTGTCCACCGCCTTCATCAGGCCAATGTTGCCTTCCTGAATCAGATCCAGGAACTGCAGGCCGCGGTTCGTGTACTTCTTCGCGATCGAAATCACCAGACGCAAGTTCGCTTCGGTCATCTCACGCTTAGCCTTGCGCGCGCGACGCTCACCTTCCGCCATCTTGCGATTGACGTCCTTGAGTTCCGCAAGCGGCAGCACCACGCGTGCCTGCAGGTCGATCAGCTTCTGCTGAAGTTCCCGCACGGCCGGCACGTTACGTTCCACCACCGAGCTATATGCCTTGTTGTCGGCCACAACGGTGTAGATCCAATCGACATTGGTTTCGTTGCCCGGGAAACGCTGCACGAAATCCGCGCGCGGCATGCCGCACTTGTCGACCACGATATTCAGAATCGCACGCTCGATGTTACGCACTTCGTCCACTTGCGAACGCAGCGTGTCGCACAGACGCTCGACCGTACGCGCCGTGAAGCGAATCGTCATCAGCTCCATCTGGATGGCTTCGCCAGCCTTCACATACGGCTTCGACTGATAACCTTCCTTCTCGAACGCACGACGCATCTTGCCGAACCACTCGGCAATCACGGCGAACTTGGCGAGCGCATCGCGCTTGAGCTGCTCGACCTGCGCTGCCGAAGCACCACCACCGCTGCTGCTGTCGTCTTCCTCGTCCGCTTCTTCTTCCTCTTCTGCCGCTTCTTCCTCCGCATCCGCGTCGAAATCTTCGTCTTCAGAGGCGGCCGCCGCCACAGCGTCCGCATTCGGATCGATCAGACCGTCGACCACTTCGTCGATGCGCATTTCTTCGCGCTCGACCTTTTCGGCCATGGCCAGGATCTCGGCAATCGTCGTCGGGCATGCGGAAATGGCCTGCACCATGTGCTTCAGGCCTTCCTCGATCCGCTTGGCGATCTCAATTTCGCCTTCGCGCGTCAGCAGTTCGACCGTACCCATTTCGCGCATATACATACGCACCGGGTCAGTCGTGCGACCGAACTCGGAATCGACCGTCGACAGGGCCGCTTCCGCTTGCTCCTCAACTTCGTCGTCCGTTGCAGCGTTCGGCGCATTGTCATTGAGCAACAGCGTTTCGGCATCCGGCGCCTGCTCGTAGACGGCCACGCCCATGTCGTTAAACGTTGCGATCACGCCTTCCAGCGCGTCGCCCTCCACCACGTCGTCGGGCAGGTGGTCGTTGATCTCTGCAAAGGTCAGGAAGCCACGTTCCTTGCCCAGCTTGATCAGTGTCCTCAGTTTGCCGCGACGTTCCTCAAGTTCCTCGGCCGTACCGGGCTGGTGCGAGGAAAATGCGTCCTTGAGCAGTGCTTTCTCTTTTGCCCGGCGATCACGCGCCTTCTGCTTTTCCACTTTGGTCTGATCTTCGTTCACGGGTTGATCATTAGTATTCGC
The DNA here is from genome assembly GCF_001465595.2 of Pandoraea apista. Taxonomy (NCBI): domain Bacteria; kingdom Pseudomonadati; phylum Pseudomonadota; class Betaproteobacteria; order Burkholderiales; family Burkholderiaceae; genus Pandoraea; species Pandoraea apista. The sequence goes on from NZ_CP013481.2 coordinate 3,641,735, forward strand.
TGCGACGTTTTGCGCTCCCGAAGCGGCGGTCTTCGCGGCCTTGCCACGCGTCTTGGAGACGGGTGGTTCAACTGTTGCCGGCATGACTTCCACTGCCTCGGGTTTGCTTGGAGCCCCGGTCTTACGTGGAGCTCGCGTCGCAGGTGTACTGCGGCCCGCCAAGGTCGATGCCTTGGCGGTAGTTGCGCTCTTCGCGCTTTTTTCAGCGGGTTGTCGGGCCTGCGGTTTCCCACCTGCCGTCGCCTTCGCGGTCGTTGCCGTCTTCGTCGCTTTGACGGGCGGCTCGGACTTCACCGTCGGCCTGGCCGCTTTCGCAGCCCCCACCGTCGCGGCGGTCGCACTCTTGCGCTTGGTGACATCGGTCACCTTCGCAGCCGTCTTGCCGGTCGTCTTTTTTGCGCCGGCGGCTGCCTTAACTTGCGTAGTACGTTTCGCCGAACTTGCCTGGCTGGCTGTTTTCTTCGTGGCTTGCGCAACCGTGCCGGCTTTTACGGCAACGCCAGCTTTCGCAGAACGAGACGCCCCCTTCCCACCGGACGCCGCCGCCGCGCTTGTCGCGCGCTTTGCCTTCGGTGCAGGGATAACCGTCTTTTTTCCGCTGGTCGTTGTCATCTTTGCCATAGCGATCTCGCTTGCCAGAAAACAGCCCACTGAAAACTTTCCATTATAGCACGCGGGCTTACCTCAACTTCGCGCGCCTCCTGTGCTGACCGGAGCCAGCAACCGCTTCAATTCGTCGCGTTGCCGCGACAGCGCCTGAGCGTGGCGCAATTCATCGGACGTCAATGACGGCCGCTTGAAAATCGTCTCCAGGGCTTCGCACAGCCCGTCGTACTGCAAACGCCGAATCGCGCTTCGCAGCTCGGTCAGCCGCAGTGCAATCTGCTCTTCGCGACGCTCGGCCTGCGCCTCATCGGCGGGGTCGTACAACAATAAGTCGCGGGCATTCTCTTCAAAGGACAGGATTTCACGGATGATGTCGTCGAAGCTCGCCCAGTTCGGCGAGGTGCGCAGCCGATCCGACATGTACCGGAAGTCGGCCTGCTCGCCCATCTCGCGACAATGCGCCAGCACTTCCGAGAAAATCTCGGCATGGTGACGCCCATCCAGCAAAATCTTGGTCTCTTCTTCCGTCAATTCGTTTCCAAGCACCGGAAACATCAGCAAATTCTGTAATGCTCGATGCTCGGTGCCCATGACGCGCCGCTTCTCGCGCTTGGGCGGCGCCTTGTCCCATGTGTTCTGACGCCGCGCGACGCCGATATGCAACTCGCACAATTCGGCGACTTCTTCGATGGAACTTCCCACCCGCTCGGCCAGCGCATGCAGAATCTGCCCGCGCAGCGCGTTCGCCGGCATTTGCTGCAATAGCGGCTTTGCCTCGAACAGCGCGCGCGCCCGGCCCTCGGGCTGGTGCATCTCTTTGCCGGCCGTCACCTCGCCGATCAGGAACTGCGACAGCGGCATGGCGCGCGACACCTCCTCGGCGAATGCGTCCGCGCCATGCTCGCGCACGTAACTGTCCGGATCGTGCTCGCTAGGCAAGAACAGGAACTTGAAGCTCCGGTTGTCGTCTGCGTGCGGCAAGCAGGCCTCCAGCGCACGGCGTGCCGCCCGTCGGCCCGCTGCGTCGCCGTCGAAGCTGAACACCACCGTCTCGGTCTGGCGCAACAGCTTCTGGACATGCATCGGCGTACATGCCGTACCCAACGTGGCCACCGCCTGCGGAAAGCCAAGCTGCGCCAGCGCCACCACGTCCATGTAACCTTCCACCACCAGCACGTAGCCCGCATCGCGAATACCGATGCGCGCTTCGAACAGGCCGTACAACTCACTGCCTTTACTGAAAAGCGGCGTTTCCGGCGAATTCAGATATTTCGGCTCACCTTTGTCCAGCACTCGTCCGCCGAAGGCAATCACCTGCCCCTTCGTGTTCCGGATCGGGAACATGATCCGGTCGCGAAAACGGTCATAACGGCGCTTCGCACCGCCCGCCTCGCCCTTTTCACTCTCAATCACGAGGCCAGCGTCGAGCAACTGGTCGTCCCGGTAATTCTGAAAGGCGGCTTCCAGGTTCTGCCAGCCATCCGGGGCATAGCCCAAACCAAAATGCGCGGCGATTTCGCCCGTCAATCCGCGTCGCTTCAAATAATCGATGGCGACCGGCGCACCGCGCAATTGCTTGCGGTAGTAGTCGCAGGCTCGCGTCATCACGTCGACCAGACCGAGGGTTTGCGCACGTTGCGCGGCAGGTGCCGGCGCGCCAGGCAACGGCGCCTCATGCGGCACATCCAGCCCGACATTCCGGGCCAAGTCCTCGACAGCTTCGACAAATCCAAGTCCGGCATGCTCCATCAGGAAGCTGATCGCGCTGCCGTGCGCGCCACACCCGAAGCAGTGATAGAACTGCTTGGTGGGACTTACCGTAAATGAGGGCGACTTCTCATTATGAAAGGGGCACAGCCCCATGAAGTTCGCCCCACCTTTCTTCAACTGAACGTAGCGACCCACCACCTCGACGATATCGACGCGGTTGAGCAGGTCCTGCAGGAACGACTGGGGAATCACTGGATCGATGCCATCGCGATGCGGTGCCGCACCGTCGCCCAAGCGACGGAAACTTGCCGCACCACCGGATTACGCAGCCAACGCCGCCTTCACTTGCGCGGACACGGCCGTCATGTCGGCACGACCAGCCAGCAGGCCCTTGAGCACGCCCATCACCTTGCCCATGTCCTGCGGACCGGCAGCACCGGTTTGCGCCACGGCAGCCTTGACCGCCTGCGCGACTTCGTCTGCCGACAACTGTTGCGGCATGTAGACCTGGAGTACTTCGAGTTCGGCAGCCTCCTTGTCGGCCAGATCGGTACGGCCGGCAGCCTGGAACTGGCTGATGGAATCCTTGCGTTGTTTGATCAGCTTGTCGACGATAGCGACAACCGCCGCGTCATCGTCAAGAGAGATGCGCTCGTCGACTTCCTTTTGTTTGATTGCCGCGAGCAGCAGCCGGATGGTCCCCAGTTTGTCGGCGGCCTTGGCACGCATGGCCGTCTTCATGTCTTCGTTGATGCGTTCTTTCAGACTCATGAGCAGGGGTTCCGGAATTCGAATACGTTTCAGTGTAGTGCATGCCGCCCCAAAGAAAAGGACGACCGCCATCGGGCACTCACCGCGCGCAGCCGCCGCCGGTCAGTTGGCGCAGGAGCGAACGGGGGTCAGAAAGCACAAAAACCCGCTTGGGGAGACGATCACAAATGCGATCTCAAGCGGGCTCGCCGGAGACCCGGACCCGCCCCGACGCAGGCGCACAACGCCCATTTGGCCGGTGACGGGTCGGACGCAAAATGTCCAGAAATGCTTCGGAAGCGTCCTGAACTGTCGTCACAAACGTCCCGAAAACCACCATTGATGCGTCGTCTCCACGAAGGTGAGAGCGTATCACAGTGCGAGAGTAGCCGTCTATGACAGCGCGTCCTCTCCGGCCCGATCCGCCCGAACGCTTTCGGACATCGCCCGGGCGCAGGCGACTGCCGACGCCCACGCCCATTGGAAGTTGTAGCCGCCAAGCCACCCTATCACATCCACGACTTCGCCAACGAAATGCAGCCCCGGCTGGGTGCGAGCCTCCATCGTCGCTGACGACAGCGCCCGCGTGTCGACACCACCGCGCGTGACTTCCGCCTTGCGCCAGCCCTCGGAACCACACGGTTTGAGTGTCCATCCCGAAAAGGCCTGCGCGAGCGAGCGCAGCGCCTTGTCCGGCAACTCCTGCACGCGCGCCTGAGGGGAAAGCCCGCTGTTCGCGACCCAGGCATCCGCCAGTCGCGCCGGCACCCATTGGGCCAGCAAATTCGCCAACTGGCGCTTCGATGCCGACTTTGCCTCGAACAATGCCGCCTCGATGTCCGACGTTGGCGCCAGATCAAGCGTGATTGGCTGACCCGGCGTCCAGAAGCTGGATATTTGAAGGATGGCCGGCCCGGACAATCCCCGGTGCGTAAACAGCAGATCCTCGACGAAACTGCCGGCGTCCTTGCCCTTTCCCGTGCTGACGTCGACTTCGAGCGACAGGCCGGATAACCCGGCAAAGGGCGCCCACGTCGAGGCATCAAACATGAGCGGCACCAGCGCCGGGCGCGGCTCAATGATCTCCAGACCGAACTGACGCGCAATGCGGTATCCCCAATCGGTCGCGCCAATCTTCGGGATCGACAGACCGCCGGTCGCGATCACAAGCCTTTTTGCGGCGATATGCCCCGCATCCGTCGTCAAATGATAGCGATGCGCCCCGCCCGCCTCTGTATACGCGACCGTGTGAACCGCACACGGCATCCGCCAGTGCACATGTCCCGCCGCACACTCCTTGCGGAGCATTTCAATGACATCTTCAGCACTTTCATCGCAGAAGAGCTGCCCGCGATGTTTTTCGTGCCACGCGATACGGTGACGGCCCAGCAAGTCCAGAAAGTCGCGCGGCGTATAGCGCGCCAGCGCCGACCGGCAAAAACGAGGATTCTCGGACAGGTAGTTGGCCGGTCCCGCATTGATATTGGTGAAATTGCAGCGCCCGCCGCCCGAAATCCGGATTTTCTCCGCCAGACGCGTCGCATGATCGATGAGCACCACGCGCAGCCCCAACTGCCCGGCCACGGCCGCGCACATCAGGCCGGCCGCGCCAGCACCCACAATCGCTACATCGAACTTTTCCATGGCGCGCATTGTAACCGGCGGGGGATAAGGTCGACTGGTATACTTCCGGGTTGTCCCTTTTATTGACGCTCCGCGCGCACCTCCTTACGCCATGCTGGTTCTAGGCATTGAAAGCTCCTGCGACGAAACCGGACTCGCCCTCTACGACACCGAGGCCGGCCTGCTTTCGCACGCCCTGCATTCGCAAATTGCCATGCATCGCGAATACGGCGGCGTAGTGCCCGAACTCGCGTCGCGCGACCACATTCGTCGCGCGCTGCCTCTGGCCGAGGAAGTGCTCTCCCAGGCCGGCAAGCCGCTCAGCGCGGTCGATGCCATCGCCTACACGCAGGGCCCGGGCCTTGCCGGCGCACTTCTGGTCGGCGCAAGCGTCGCCAACGCACTGGCTTTCGCGCTCGATCGTCCGGTTGTGGGCGTGCACCATCTGGAGGGTCACCTGCTCTCCCCGCTGCTCGCCCCGGATGCCCCCGACTTTCCGTTCGTCGCCCTGCTGGTCTCCGGCGGCCACACACAGTTGATGGAAGTGCGCGCCTTCGGTCAGTACGCGATGCTTGGCGAAACGCTGGACGACGCCGCAGGCGAAGCCTTCGACAAGACCGCCAAACTGCTGGGGCTTGGTTATCCGGGCGGCCCGGCGGTCTCGCGTCTGGCCGAGTTCGGCACGCCGGGACGCTACGACCTGCCGCGCCCGATGAAGCACTCCGGCAACCTCGACTTCAGCTTTAGCGGCCTGAAAACGGCCGTGCTCACGCAAGTGCGCAACCTCGCCGGCAACGTCTGCGAACAGGAAAAGGCCGATCTTGCGCGGGGATTTGTCGATGCGATCGTCGACGTACTCGTCACCAAGTCGATGACCGCGCTCAAGCAGACCGGCATGAAAACACTGGTCGTCGCCGGCGGCGTCGGCGCCAACGCGCAACTGCGCGCCGGCCTGAATGAAGCCGCCCGTCGTCGCGGCTATCGCGTGCACTACCCCGATCTGGCCTTTTGCACGGACAACGGTGCCATGATTGCCTTTGCCGGCGCCATGCGCCTCAAGCATTGGCCGGACGAGGCCGACATTGAATACGCATATACCGTGCGCCCTCGCTGGGATCTCGCCGATATCGTGCGCAACGTCTGATCCGTCTCCCGGCAAATGCCCAATAAAAAAACCGCTCCGAGGAGCGGTTTTTTTCTGCAAACCCTCAAAGGGGCTGCAACCTCAAGCCACCGAGCGCTTGTCGCGTTCGATCACAGCGTAGGCACTGTGATTGTGGATCGACTCGAAGTTCTCCGCCTGAAGCACATACGCCACAACGCGCGGCTCGTTATTCAGACGCGTTGCCACGTCACGCACAAGATCCTCCACGAACTTCGGATTCTCATAGGCACGCTCCGTCACGTATTTCTCATCCGGGCGCTTGAGCAGGCCCCACAACTCGCAAGACGCTTCCTCTTCAGCCATACGCACCAAATCCTCGACGGCGATATCGCCCGCGATTTCGGCATCGATAGTGATATGCGAGCGCTGATTATGCGCACCATACTGCGAGATCTTCTTCGAGCAAGGGCACAGACTCGTGACCGGCACGAGTACCTTGAGCCACACGCGCGTCTGGCCGTCGCGCACGTCACCGGTAAGCGTCACCTCGTAGTCCATCAGGCTTTGCACGCCCGAGACCGGTGCCGTCTTGTTGATGAAGTACGGAAACGTGACCTCGATACGACCCGCCTCGGCTTCGAGCTTGTCCAGCATGCTGCCGAGCATGGCGCGAAAACCCGCGACGTCCATCGGCGCGCGATGCGCTTCGAGCAACGCTACGAAACGCGACATGTGCGTGCCCTTCTGATCGGCAGGCAAATGCACGTCGAGATTGAACAAGCCCACAGTGGCTTGCGCATCGCCATCGGCCAGACGCACCGACAACGGGTGACGCACACCGCGCACACCAACGCGTTGAATCGGAATCTGCCGGGTATCGACGGTGCTCTGCACGTCCGGCATGACGAAAGCGGGGTTCATCTGATTCATCTAGTTTCCTTCTTTGCCGGCGAGCCGACTGGGGGGAGGCAATGGGCAAACGTATCCGACGCACGGCTCGCAAGCCTCCGGCGAGTGTCATCGGGAACGTGCCGGAGAACCCCGGCACGGCATGGAAAATACGCAACGCAAAACGAAACGATCCGGCACACAAGCCGGATCGTTCGGATATTCAAGGACTACCGGACGTTCAGGCGACGAGCTTCGTGGTGACCTTGCCGGCAGCCTGCGAGGCTTCCAGCGGTTGCAGGTCAAAACGCGCGCAAATCGACTTCGCGATGCCCACCGCGTCGAGTCCCTCGGCCGACAACAGCGCCGCAGGATCGCCATGATCGATGAAACGATCGGGCAGGCCCAATTGTAGTACGGGCCGAGTAACCCCACCGGCGAGCAGGGATTCTGCAACAGCCGAACCTGCCCCACCCATGATGCTGCCCTCTTCTACCGTCACGAGATAGTCGTGTGTCTGCGCCAGTCGCGCGATCAACTCGTCGTCGATCGGCTTGACGAAGCGCATGTCGGCCACGGTCGCGTCCAGTTGCGCGGCAGCGGCAAGCGCCGGGGCCACCATGCTACCGAACGCCAGGATTGCTACCCGACGTCCGGCTTGCGCCTGACCTTCCCGGCGCACGATGCCCTTACCGATCGGCAAAGCGGTCATCGTTTGTTCGATAGCCGCGCCCGTTCCCGCACCACGCGGATAGCGCACTGCCGACGGGCCGTCGATCTGCACACCGGTGTAAAGCATCTGACGGCATTCGTTTTCGTCGGACGGCGCCATCACAACCATGTTCGGGATACAACGCAGATAGGCGATGTCGTACGCACCGGCGTGCGTTGCACCATCGGCACCCACAAGGCCCGAACGATCCAGCGCGAAGAGAACCGGCAGATTCTGCAACGCGACGTCGTGAATCAACTGATCGTAGCCGCGCTGCAGGAACGTCGAGTAAATGGCAACGACCGGCTTGAGGCCCTCGGTCGCCATACCGCCCGCGAACGTCACCGCATGCTGCTCGGCGATGCCGACGTCGTAATACCGATCCGGGAAGCGCTTCTCGAACTCGACCATGCCCGACCCTTCGCGCATGGCAGGGGTAATACCCACGACACGCTTGTCGGCTGCCGCCATGTCGCACAGCCAGTCGCCGAACACTTGCGTGTACGTCTTCTTGCTGCTAGTGCTCGGCTTGATGCCTTCGGCCGGATTGAACTTGCCCGGGCCGTGATACAGCACCGGATCGGCCTCGGCCAGCTTGTAGCCGTAACCCTTGCGCGTGACCACGTGCAGGAATTGCGGCCCCTTCAGATTCTTGATGTTCTCGAGCGTCGGAATCAGCGACTCAAGGTCGTGACCGTCGATCGGACCAATGTAGTTGAAACCGAATTCCTCGAACATCGTTGCAGGCACGACCATGCCCTTCGCATGCTCTTCGAACTTGCGCGCCAGCTCCAGCACCGGCGGCGCCACGCTGAGCACCTTCTCCACGCCCTTCTTGGCAGCGGCGTAGAAACGCCCCGACATCAGACGGGCGAGGTAGCGATTGAGCGCGCCCACCGGCGGCGAGATCGACATGTCGTTGTCGTTCAGGATGACCAACAGCGGCACATCTTCATGGACCCCCGCATTGTTCATCGCCTCGAACGCCATACCGGCCGTCATGGCGCCGTCGCCGATCACTGCGATACCGAAGCGGTTCTCACCCTTCGTTCGCGCGCCGAGCGCCATGCCGAGCGCCGCCGAAATCGAGGTGCTCGAGTGTGCCGTGCCGAACGTGTCGTACGGTGATTCGTCGCGCTTCGGGAAGCCCGAAATACCGCCAAGCTGACGCAGCGAACCCATCGCGTCGCGACGGCCGGTCAGGATCTTGTGCGGGTAGCTCTGGTGGCCCACGTCCCAGACGATACGATCCTCCGGCGTGTTGAACACGTAGTGCAGCGCAATCGTCAACTCGACCGTGCCGAGGTTGGACGACAAGTGCCCGCCCGTGCGCGACACACTTTCGAGCACGAAAGCACGCAGCTCTTCGGCCAACGGCGCAAGTTGGCGACGCTCCAGACGCCGCAATGCGGCCGGGTCATCGATAGTGTTTAGAAGTTCGTACATCGTCGTTCCATATATAGGCGTTTTTATCGGACAGCTCCCCCCAGAGAGCGAGCCCGATCTCCTGCCGGTGCGTTCTGTGGGGAGATCGCGCCGACCCTCCTTGCCCCTTGCTTATGTCTACTGCAACCGCCCCCGGATCGCGTGATCCCGTCCTGCGCGGGGGCCGCCTCGAAACTTGCCAGTCCGGCCAATCGGCCGGTTAGTTGATACGATCGACCACGTAATCGGCCAAAGCACGCAACCGATCCGCATTACCAAGCGATGCACTCGCCGCATGCGCATCGGCCCGCAACTTTTCTGCGTAGGCACGCGCACCCTCAAGGCCCATCAGCGACACATAGGTCGGCTTGTCGTTCGCAGCATCCTTGCCCGCCGTCTTGCCAAGCGTGGCCGAATCGGCCGTCGTATCGAGAATGTCGTCCACAACCTGGAAGGCCAGCCCCACGGCAGCCGCATAGGCATCCAGCGCCACGGTTTCGTCGTCCGACAATGCGCGACCGCAGATCGCACCCATACGCAACGAAGCGCGCAACAGTGCGCCCGTCTTCAGACGATGCATGTTTTCCAATTGCGCCTGCGTGAGCTTGATGCCGACGCTTTCCAGATCGATCGCCTGGCCGCCCGCCATACCAAGCGCACCCGAAGCCAGCGCCAGTTCGCGCACCAGCGCGAGCGACTGCGCGGCGCTCAGATCGCCCGTGGCCTCACCGAGCAACGCAAAGGCTTGCGTTTGCAGGCCATCGCCCGCGAGAAGGCCGGTGGCTTCGTCGTACTGCACATGTACCGTCGGCTTGCCACGACGCAGATCGTCGTCGTCCATGCACGGCAGATCGTCGTGCACCAGCGAGTAGGCGTGGATCATTTCCACCGCACAGGCCGCACGATCGAGGGCCGCTTCGCTGGCCTGCGTCACTTCGCCAGCCGCAAAGCACAACAACGGGCGCACCCGCTTGCCGCCCCCGAGTACCGCATAACGCATCGATTCGTTGAGTCGCGCCGAGCCGCCATCGGCTGCCCTGGGCAGCGCGGCGTCGAGCGCCTGTTCCACACGGGCCTGCACCGCCTGCATCCAGGCCTTGATATTCTGATCCGCCATCGTCTTCATCCTGCACGTACCCTTCAGGCCGCGCGTGTTATTGGTTCGCCCCGGACCCCTCTTGGGACGCTTTGGGTCGTGGGTCGCTTTGCCGTGACGCCATATTGCCCTATGGCCAGTCGCCGGTCAGAAGTCGTCGCGCGCCGCCTCAAGCGGCTTGAGCGTTTCGCCTTCCAGCACCTTGACCTGCTGCTCCACCTTCTCGAGCAAGCCCTGGCAATATTTCACGAGGACAGCACCGCGCCGGTAAGCGCCGAGCGATTCCTCCAGCCCCAACTCACCGCCCTCCATGCGCGCCACCAGCTTCTCCAGCTCGGCGAGCGCAGCCTCATAGGTCTCGGGCAGGTCCTGCGGCACCTCAGGCACCGCGTCTTGCGACTTTGCAGTCTTGGCCATAAACGCAAAATTCAGGTCGAATGTTCCATTTTACGGCAAAAGCGCGACAGCTCGCAGAGCGTAAATTGCCTGAAAACCGTTCGCGGTGACAATTTTCGGACATTATTTAACGCAAATCATGGACTTAGCAGCCCCCGACAGCGCATACCGGGTATAATCGTCGGTTCCCTAAATCGATTCTTCGATGGTTGGGTTGTTCACTGCTTTCAAGCTCGACGGGAGTGGGAATGTCCAATCTAAGCAGCGCTTTGCAATTGAAACCGGCCTCGAGCCAATTGCCGGTCTACACGTATTTCGATGAGGCGCTCCTCGCCCGCGAACGTGAAGTCCTATTCAAACACGGGCCTCGTTACGTAGGTCACGAACTGATGGTGCCGGAAGCGGGCGACTATTTCGCCCTGCCGGCTGAGCAGGAAGGTCGCATGCTGGTCCGCAACGGCGCGGGCGAGCATAACGGCATCGAACTGCTCTCGAACGTCTGCCGCCATCGTCAGGCGGTCATGCTCAATGGACGCGGCAAAGCACGCAATATTGTGTGCCCGCTCCATCGCTGGACTTACGACACGACGGGCGAACTGCTCGGCGCGCCGCATTTCCCCGAGAAACCGTGCCTGAACCTTGGCAAGTTCCCGCTGCAACGCTGGAACGGGCTGCTGTTCGAAGCAGAAGGTCGCGATGTACAGGCTGATCTCGCGCGTCTGGGCGTGAAGCATCATCTCGACTTTTCGAACTTCATGTTCGATCACGTCGAAGTGCACGAATGTAACTACAACTGGAAGACGTTCATCGAGGTTTATCTCGAGGACTACCATGTCGTGCCGTTCCATCCAGGACTGGGCAGCTTCGTCTCGTGTGAAGACCTGAGCTGGGAGTTCGGCGACTGGTACAGCGTCCAGACGGTAGGCGTGCACGAAGGTCTCGCCAAACCGGGCAGCCCGATCTATCGCGACTGGCACGACGTGCTGCTGCGCTACCGTGAAGGGGTTCCGCCGGACTTCGGTGCGATCTGGATGGTGTACTACCCGCACCTGATGATCGAGTGGTATCCGCATGTGCTAGTCGTATCGTGGCTGATTCCACGCGGACCGCAGAAGACGACGAACATCGTCGAATTCTATTACCCCGAGGAAATCGCGCTCTTCGAACGTGAATTCATCGAGGCAGAGCGTGCTGCGTACATGGAAACTGCCCGTGAAGACGACGAGATCGCCGAGCGCATGGATGCAGGCCGTCGCGCCCTGTTCGAGCGTGGCGTGTCGGAAGTCGGCCCCTACCAGAGCCCGATGGAAGACGGCATGCAACATTTCCACGAATTCCTGCGTCGCCAGATGGGCGACTTCTGAGCGATTCGCCCCGGAAACTCTCATCAGGTGAGAATGCAGGCATATCCGGCTGAAGTCCCGCCGGACGGCAATGGGGTACTGGCGAGACTGAATTAAATATTTGCCGAATTTTCACGGAACGGCGGACCATCGGTCCGCCGTTTTCGTTAGAATCGTTGCCATGCTTCAGATATGACCATGCGGTAACAAGTCATACCGCACGAGTCGCCCGCGTTCAGCAAAAAACGCGCTTCTTCGCCGCCAATCGGCCACAATTCGCCATGCAATCGCTCTGGATGTTGGTCTCCGCCTTCATGTTCACGTTGATGGGGCTCTTCATCAAACTGGCGGCAAACGAATACAACACCGGCGAAATCGTTCTCTACCGCAGCCTTATCGGCGTTATCGTCCTGCTGGCAATTGCAGGTGTGCGGGGGAAGACGATCCGCACTCGCCACCTTGGCTCTCACGTCAAACGCAGCACGGCCGGCGTTATCTCGCTGGGCCTCTGGTTCTATTCGCTCACGCAATTGCCGCTATCTACGGCGATGACGCTCAATTACATGTCGCCGATCTGGATTTCGCTGATCGTCATGGCGACTGCCGCGATGCGCGGCAGCCTGCGGACCGACTTTCGTCTGGTGGCAGCCATCTTCGCGGGTTTTGTCGGCGTGGCGCTGCTGCTCCAGCCAACCATCGACAGCCAGGCGTGGGGAGGCGGTGTTGCAGGCGTTGTCTCGGGCGTGTTCTCGGCGGTAGCGTACATGCAGGTAAAGGAGCTTGGCGCGGCGGGCGAGCCGGATTGGCGCATCGTCTTCTATTTTTCGCTCGGCGGCGTATTGCTGGGCCTTGGCTGGGTCGCGATCGACGGCATGCATCCGCTGACATGGCGCGGCACTGCGCTCATGCTGGGCATCGGGATTGCCGCGCTCATCGCGCAAACGGCGCTCACCCGGGCCTTCAGTCTGGGCAATACGCTCGTCACTGCGAATCTGCAATATTCCGGCGTAATCTTCGCTACACTGATCAGCATGCTTGTCTGGGGCGATTGGCCCGCACTGGCCGGCTGGATCGGCATGCTGCTGATTGTGGCGAGCGGCATGACGGCACTGCGCCGACCATCGGTGCCTGCCCGAAGCTGACTGGGCGTCTCGCGAAGGCGCAGAGGCGTAGAAGCGCTCGGTCACACTTCCGGCTGGCGAGCGCACCCTTACGGGGGGCGCGCACGATCCGCCCGGCAAGCAACGCGGTCAGTTGCCGCTGAACGATTCCCCCACGCCCGTCTGCGGAGACGTCATGATTCACACGCATTTCACCACGCTCATCAGTCCGCAAAATCTCGATGCGCTGATGCAAACCGCCGCCGGTGGCGGCGCCCCGGTGGTCATCTTCGATTGCCGCTTCGATCTCGCCAACCCGGCCGCTGGCGAGACCGCCTATGTCGACGGGCATATCTTTGGCGCGTTTTACGCGCACCTCGACCGCGATCTGTCTGGAAGGCCAACTGGCAAGAACGGCCGCCACCCCCTTCCCGATCGCGATGCGCTGGTGCGTTACCTCGCCGACTGCGGGCTCTCGAAAGGCCAGCAGGCTGTCGCCTATGACGCACAGGGCGGCATATACGCCGCGCGCTTGTGGTGGCTGCTGCGTTGGCTCGGCCACGAATCCGTTGCGGTGCTCGATGGCGGCCTGCAAGCCTGGGAAGCGGCGGGATTCAAACTCGATGCAGCACCGCCTGAAACACCACCGGCCGGCGACTTCACCCCCGGCGAGCCGCTGGCGACCACCGCAGATGCGGCAGCCATCGAACGCAATCTGACGTCACATGAACGTCTGGTCATCGATGCCCGCGCACCGGATCGTTATCGAGGCGAGAACGAGACCCTCGATCCGATCGGCGGCCATATTCCCGGCGCAGTCAATCGCTTCTTCAAAGACAACCTCGGCCCCGATGGCCGTTTCAAGCCTGCCGCCACGCTTCGAGAAGCGTTCATGCAAGTCATCGGCAAGGATCGGCAGCCGGAGCGCGTCATCTCGCAATGTGGCTCGGGCGTGACCGCCTGCCATAATCTGCTCGCAATGGAGGTGGCCGGACTTCACGGCGCCAGCCTCTATCCGGGATCGTGGAGTGAATGGTGTGCCGACAAGCGCCGCCCCGTGGCCACCGGCGCGCAACCGTAAATCACACAGCGTCTGCGCTCCTGCTTCTGTGGTGGTGACGCGGCGAGAATGAAAAAGGGCGTCTCAAGGGACGCCCTTCTTTATGGATTCACGACTCAACACCCAGCGTCGAGAACCGTGTAACCCCATCAATGCGGCAACTTGCCGGTCGCCACATCGCCGCTACCGTCAACGGCTGGTGTCTGAGTCGTCATAGACATTGCGAGCGCGTTGCCGCCGTCGTCGTGGTCATGTCCGTGGTCGTGATCATGATCGTGTCCGTTGAGCCACACGACCAGCGTCAGTCCGACGGCAATCAGCAGAATCTGCGGCAGCGCGTCGCGCGGCGAGGTCCGACGCTGCATCTGTGGCATCAGGTCCGACACGGCGATATAGATGAAGCTGCTCGCCGCCAGCGCCAACAGGTACGGAATCAGGCTCTGCAAACGGTCGAGCATGAAGTAGCCGAGCACGCCACCGGCCAACGCCGTCAGGCTCGACGCCAACGTCAGCACCAACGCTTTGCGACGCTTGAAGCCCGCGTTGAGTAACACCATGAAGTCGCCGAGCTTGTGCGCGACTTCGTGAACCGTGATCGACACCGTTGCCGCCACCCCGAGGCGCGGATCGGTGAGAAACGCCGCAGCAATTACAACGCCGTCGGCAAAGTTGTGAATCGCACTACCGACCAGAATCATCCAGCCGCCCTTGCCTGCCTCATGGGCATCGTGCCCATGCTCATGGTGATGTCCATCGCCCTCGTGATGGTGACTGTGGCGCAAGAGCGCCAGCTTCTCCAGCAGGAAGAACCCAAGCAACCCGCCCAGCAGCCAACGCGTGATGACATGGGCGTCGACGTGCGCCTCCAGACTCTCCGGCAGCAAATGTAACAGCGCCGTGCCGAGCAGCACGCCCGCCGAGAAACTCACCATCTTGTCGATCAGCCTCGATAGCAGGCCGAGCGACAGCGACGCCGCCCCGGCAAGGCTCAGCGCGCCGGAAGCCAGCGTGGCGATAACGATGAATATGAAGATGGCGTCGATGGTGATTCTCCTGCAGGCAAGCCGGCGATTTAACCAGCTTTTACCGTTACAGGCAAACCGACCGCCCGCAAAAGGCAATAACACCCAACGTATCTGGTGTGCAGGGCGCATTCCATACGTCCGATACACTCGATACGTTCAACGTCTTCGGCACTTCCGATGTCCCTGCCCCGCGCGCTTGCCCCCATTTGCCGGCTCGCTCGGGGCATCGGCAACTCAAATCACGCCGTGCTTACGGAACCAATCCAACGCCAGCGTCCAGCCCTCCTTCGCGTCGGCCTCGACATAGCTCGCCCGGTAGTCCGCAAAGAAGGCGTGTCCAGAATTCGGAAACACTTTCAGTTCCGAGCCCTTCGACGCCGCATTGCCTTTGGCCAGCGCCTCGCGCGCCTGTTCGACGCTCGCCACCGGAATGCCCGTGTCTTTGCCACCGTACAGACCCAGCAGCGGCCCGTGCAGTTGACCCGCAATATCGATCGGGTTCTGCGGGAAGTTGGCACTCTTGTCGCCGACGATTCGCCCGTACCAGGCGACAGCGGCCTTTACATTTGGATTGTGTGCGTCGTACAGCCACGCCACACGCCCGCCCCAGCAAAAACCGGTGATCCCCAGACGCTTCTCGTCACCGCCATGGGCCGTCGCCCATTTAACCGTCGCATCGATGTCGCTCATCACCTGCTTGTCCGGCGTCTTTGAGACGATCTGCGATTGAATTTCGGCAATCGTTCCCAGCGACTGCGGATCGCCCGCCCGGGCGAACAGTTCCGGCGCCAGCGCAAAATACCCGAGTTTGGCGAAGCGACGGCAGATGTCGGCAATATGCTGATGCACGCCAAAGATCTCCGAGACCACAATCACGGTCGGCAAATGTGTCTTGCCCGCAGGCTTCGCGTAATAGACCGGCATCTTGATGCCCGGCACGTCGAGCATAACTTCGCCCGCATCGAGCCCCTGCGTATCGGTAGTAATAGTTTCGGCCGCCACCGGCAGCACGGCCAGCGCGAACGCCGAGCCCACCGCGGTCTTCAGAAAATCACGTCGATTGCGCGGCGCCACTTCGGGCACGAGACTATCCAGATCCGCTTGCGACATATCGCACTCCAGAGAAAAGAGTCAGTGGAAGAATTGCCGGGAAGACTGCCAACGGAAAGAGTAACGAACCGTCGGTCCGAAGCCAGACGTTCGGATATTACTAGAGAGGGGAGGGACTTGCACTCAGACACCGGCGCGCTCGCGGTCGGATCAATCCGAAACCGCGACCGTCCGGCAGGAACAGGCATTCCGACGGCAGGGGCGGCACGCTTGCCCCCTGGCGTCGAACGTCTCAATGCAATTTGACGCGCGGCACGGTAGAGCGTCGCAGACGGTTGGCAACGGTATCGAGCATCATGCGCCAGACACCATGCAGCGCCGCCACGTGCATGCGATAGAGCGACGTGTACATCACTCTCGCGAAGAGCCCTTCGATGAACATGCTGCCGCCGATCAAACCGCCCATCAGGTTACCCACGGCACTGAATCTGCCGAGCGAGACGAGCGACCCGAAATCGCGATACGTGAAGGCCGGCAGGCTTTGGCCCTTGAGCCGTGCATCGATAGCCTTGACCAGAAAACTTGCCTGCTGATGTGCCGCTTGCGCACGCGGCGGCACGAACCCGTGTTCCGGCCACTCGCAGCTCGCGCAGTCGCCAAAAGCGAAGATATCCGGGTCGGTCTTGCTTTGCAGTGTCGGCAATACTTCGATCTGATTCAGACGATTGACGGCGAGTCCCAGCGTACCCAGCACCGGCGGGGCCGTGATTCCCGCCGACCAGACCGTGATGTCGGCAGGCAGCACTTTTCCACTGGTCGTCGTCACTTCGTTCTTGCGCACCTCGGCGACCGAATCGCCGCACAGAATGTCGACGTCGAGCTTGCCGAGCAATCCTGCAACCGCGCCTGACACCCGCTCCGGCAGCGCCTTCAGAATGCGCGGACTCGATTCGATGATGGTGATGCCTACGTCCTTGCGCGGATCAAGCTTCAGACCGTAAGAGCGGAGAACTTCCGCCGTATTGCGCAGCTCCGCCGACAGTTCCACGCCCGTTGCACCCGCCCCCACAATGACCAGATTGACCTTGCGCCGCCCCGACGCCGGCACGAGCGCGCCGCCCTGCACGCCATCGCTCGGAGCGGCATTCCGCCCTGCCGGAGCCTCGGCCTCATTTTGCGCACGCACGCAGGCCGCCATCAGACGGCGGCGGAAACGCTCGGCCTGCTCGACCGTGTCCAGTGCAATGGTGTTTTCCTGCGCCCCGGGCACACCGAAGAAGTTGGTGGTGCTGCCCATAGCGAGCACGAGCGTGTCGTACGGCAAGGTGCGCTCGGGCAGCAGATCGCCCTCGCCCTCATCAGCCGCCGCCGGCACCGCCGCCAGCCGGATCGTCCTGGCCGCGCGATCCAGGCCGATCATCTCGCCCGCGGCGAACTCGAAGTGGTGCCAGTTGGCCTGCGCAACGTAGGAAAGCTGGTGCGTTGCGGTGTCCATGACACCGGCGGCCACCTCATGCAGCAGCGGTTTCCAGATGTGCGACAGCGAACGATCGACCAACGTCACCTGAACGTCCTTGCCACGCCCGTACTTGTCGCCCAACCGGGTGACAAGCTCCAGACCGCCGGCGCCGCCGCCGACCACAACAATGCGATGCACACTCACGATAACTCCCCGTGCTTGGAAAACCGTCCGGCCGGTCGGCAACTGCCAGCCCGGCGATAGCGATCACCTTACCGCAGAGTGCGGCCTTCGGGTATGCCCGCATCCCTATTCCCGTTATTGGCGTCCCCGATTGTCGCTGCGATCAAGCCGTGTCGCGCCCTGTCCGCGCACGCACTTTAGGCGTCAACCCAGTCGAGCGTGTCAGTGCGCCTGCTCCCAATTCTCGCCAACACCGACTTCGGCGATCAGCGGCACACGCAACTTCGCCACGCCGCACATCAATTCCGGCAGGCGCTTGCGAACCTCGGCCAGTTCGTGATCGGGCACTTCCAGCACCAGTTCATCGTGCACCTGCATGATCTGACGCGTCTGCAAGCCGCTATCGTCCAGCCAGCGCTGCACGGCAACCATCGAGAGCTTGATGAGATCGGCGGCGGTACCCTGCATCGGCGCGTTGATGGCGGCGCGCTCGGCCGCCTGACGACGCGGACCGTTGCCACCGTTGATATCCGGCAACCACAACCGGCGGCCGAATACCGTTTCGACGAAACCCCGCGCCTTGGCGCTCTTGCGCGTCTCGTCCATGTAGCGGGCCACGCCAGGGTAACGCATGAAGTAGCGGTCGATGTACTGCTTCGCGGCGTCGCGCTCGATCCCGAGGTTTGCGGCCAGCCCGAACGCACTCATGCCGTAGATCAGACCGAAGTTGATGACCTTGGCATAACGACGCTGCTCTGAAGAGACTTCCAGCGGCGTGACGGCAAAGATCTCCGCTGCCGTTGCCCGGTGGATGTCTTCGCCATTGGCAAATGCACGCAGCAGGCTTTCGTCGCCCGAGATATGCGCCATGATGCGCAACTCGATCTGCGAATAGTCGGCCGACACCAGTTGGCTGCCCGGCGGTGCGATAAACGCTTCACGAATGCGACGCCCCTCGGCCGTGCGCACCGGAATGTTCTGCAAATTCGGATCGTTCGACGCCAGACGCCCGGTGATCGCAACCGCCTGTGCGTAGTTCGTATGCACACGGCCGGTCGACGGATTGACCATCTTCGGCAGCTTGTCGGTATAGGTCGACTTGAGCTTGGCGAGGCCACGGTAGTCGAGCAACACCTTCGGCAACGGATAGTCTTCCGCGAGCTTCTGAAGCACTTCCTCGTCGGTCGACGGCGCGCCGCTGGCGGTCTTCTTGACGACCGGCAGTTGCAACTGCGTAAAGAAGATATCGCCGATCTGCTTGGGAGAATTCAAATTGAATTGCTGGCCGGCCAATGCGTAGGCTTCCGTTTCAAGCGCGATCAGCTTATGGCCGATCTCGTCGCTTTGCGCGGCGAGGCGAGCGGTATCGACGAGCACGCCGTTACGCTCCATACGCTGAAGCACCCGCGCCGTCGGCATTTCAATACTGCTGTAGACAAATTCCAGCGTGGCTTCGCGCGCCACATCGGGATAAAGCGCGCGGTGCAGGCGCAACGTAATGTCGGCATCTTCGGCGGCGTAAGCCGTGGCCTGCTCGATTCCGACTTCGTCGAAGCCGATCTGCTTGGCGCCCTTGCCGCATACGTCTTCATATTTGATCGTCGTCACGCCGAGGTGACGCAACGCCAGACTGTCCATGTCATGGCTGCGATGCGATTCAACCACGTACGACTGAAGCAGCGTGTCGTGGGCAATGCCGCCCAACGAGATGCCGTAATTCTCGAGCACATGCGAGTCGTATTTCAGATTCTGACCGACCTTCTTGTGATCCGGGCTCTCGAGCCAATGCTTCAAGCGTGCGAGCACTTCGTCGCGCGGCAATTGCTCGACCTCGCCCGGCGCACGGTGTGCCACCGGGATATAGGCAGCACGCCCCGGTTCGCACGAGAACGACAAGCCAACCAGTTGTGCCTGCATCGCATCGAGCGACGTGGTCTCGGTATCGAATGCCGTCAGGTCGGCGGCCTCGATGATTTTCAGCCACGCGTCGAACTGCTCCCAGGTCAGCACCGCTTCGTACTGGCGCTCGATTGTGTCGGCTACCGGCGCCGGCGCTTCCTCGCCGACCTTCGCGGCAACGGCCGTCTCTGCTTCGCGCAACAGGGTCTTGAAGCCGTGACGCGCGAAGAAATCGCGCAACGTCTCGACATCCTCGGGTTGTGTCTGCAAGCTTGCTTCGATGGAGGTGACCTGCGGCGCGAGATCGCAATCGAGCGCGACCGTCACGAGCTTTCGTCCCATCGGTAGCCAGTCGAGCGCGCGGCGCAGGTTCTCGCCGACCGCGCCTTTCACTTCCGCCGCATTGGCAACGAGGTTATCGAGATCGCCATATTGCGTGAGCCACTTGACGGCCGTTTTCGGTCCGCACTTGTCCACGCCCGGCACGTTATCGACCGTGTCGCCCACGAGCGTGAGGTAGTCGACGATGCGCTCGGGCGGCACACCGAACTTCGCGGTGACGGCATCGGCATCGAGCGTCTCGTTGGTCATGGTGTTCACCAGCGTGACGCGATCGTTCACGAGTTGCGCCAGATCCTTATCGCCCGTAGAGACCACCACGCGCATGCCACGCTCGGCCGCCTGCTTCGCCAGCGTGCCGATCACGTCGTCGGCTTCTACGCCGTCGATCATCAGCAGCGGCCAGCCCATGGCGCGCACGGCTTCGTGAATCGGTTCGATCTGTGCGCGCAGATCTTCCGGCATCGACGGACGATTCGCCTTGTATTCGGGGTACCAATCGTCGCGAAAGGTCTTGCCCTTGGCGTCGAAAACGCAGGCGCTATACTCTGCATGTACGTCTTTACGCATGCGGCGCAGCATATTGACGATGCCGTGCAGCGCCCCCGTGGGTTCGCCATTGGGGCCGCGCAAATCCGGCAGGGCGTGATAGGCTCGATAAAGATAACTCGAACCATCGACCAATAAGAGCGTCTTACCTTCCAGACTTTGCTGTTCCGACATATGACCAAGAGAAGAAAAGAGATACCGAGTCTGCGCATGTTGGCAGACCATGAACGCGCCACCGCAAAAAAGGCGCGCGCATCGTGGCAGATGTTCACGATTATGGCAGAGTTCATCGAGGCGACCGAGTACCTGTCGGAGATCCGGCCGGCCGTGAGCATCTATGGCAGCGCGCGTATCAAGCCGAAATCGCCGTTCTACAAACTGACGATGACCATCGCCCGCAAATTCTCCGACAACGGGTTTGCGGTGATCTCCGGCGGCGGCCCCGGCATCATGGAAGCGGCCAACAAGGGCGCGCATGGCGGCGCCTCCCCCACCGTTGGCCTGAACATCGAATTGCCGCACGAACAGAAGGGCAATCAGTACCAGGACATTTCGCTGCGCTTCCGCCATTTCTTCACGCGCAAAGTCACGTTTGTGAAGAACTCGGACGCCTTCGTGATCATGCCCGGCGGCTTCGGCACACTCGATGAACTGTCCGAAGTCCTGACCCTTATCCAGACGCAGAAGTCGCGCCACGTGCCCGTGATTCTCGTGGGTACGGAATTCTGGAAGGGGTTGCTCGACTGGGTGCGCACGACAATGTTGCCAATGGGACTGATCGGCGAGAAGGATCTCGATCTGGTGCAGGTCATCGACGATCCAGACGAAATCCTCAAGGCCGTGTTCGCCTTCTACGACGGCCACATCGAGCCCGAGACGGAGACCAGCGAGAAGATGTTCTACCTGTAATCGCTGTCCGCTTCATCCATGAAAAAACGGCGCCGCATGTGATTGCGGGCGCCGTTTTTTTGGGACAGACGCTGAATCTGTCGCGAGGTTCAGTCGCTTCGTCGATCAGCAGCCGGTTTCGCGCGGCGTGGTTTCCACTTCCAGACCGAACAGCGGGCGCAGACGCGTGCCGAGCACGTTGCCGAAGAACGCTGCCGCCAGCCACAGCCAACCATGCAGGCTGCCGGAAATGATGCCGCTGAAATACGCACCGATATTACAGCCGTACGCCAGGCGAGCCCCGTAACCGAGCAGAAGCCCGCCTACCACGGCCGCGATCAGCGAGCGCACCGGAATCTTCCACACGGGAGCGAACTTGCCAGCGATGGAAGCCGCAGCAAGGGCTCCAAGAATGATGCCGATGTCCATCACCGTCGTGACGTCCTGCGTGACCGGAGCGTTCAGCACGTTGGCCTGCTTTGCCCAGTAGGGCCATGAGGCCACGTCAACGCCAAGCGCCATGAAGGCCTTGGCGCCCCAGAGGGCGAACGCCGACGTCACGCCCCACGGACGGCCGGCCAGTGCCAGCGTCGCGTAGTTGAGCAGCACGAGCGCCAACGCGCCCCAAAGCAACGGCCACGGACCTCGCAGCAAGGCGGGAGCGCCCTTCGCGCTGCGCGTCATCGGCACGCCGACGACCCGGCCATGGCGACGTTTTTCCGCCCACAACGTAAAGGCGCCGATCGCGGCGAACAGCACGAGGTTAGCGATGAGTGCGGGCCACAGCCCCCACACCTTGACCAGCGACACCGGCTTGATATGCGGCAGCGTCTCCCACCAGGGCAGATGCGCTGTGGCGACCACAGAGCCGACGATGAACGCGGCCAGCGTCACGATCATGCGCGTGCTGCCGCCCCCCACGGTGTAGAGCGTGCCCGACGCGCATCCGCCGCCGAGTTGCATCCCGATACCGAAAATGAACGCCCCGAACGCCACCGACACGCCAACCGGCGAGACGAGGCCCACGACTTTGTTACCGAACAGCGTCCCGTCGGCCAGCGCGGGGAAGAACAGCGCGACCCCGACCGCGAGCATGACCATTTGCGCGCGCAACCCCGCACCGCGACGATCGGCGATGAACACGCGCCACGCCGAAGTGAACCCGAACGCCGCGTGATAAAGGGCCACGCCGAGGAGTGCCCCGACACCGGCCAACGCGGCTTGCTTCGGGCCATCAGCACCAGGGCGACGGCAAGCGGCCGGGCGTTATATGAGGAAGGCGAAGGCGGGGCCGTTTTGACGGCGGCCGAAGCGGCAGAAGAAGACATATGACTTGCGGACTCCAGAATGCAGATGGGTGGCGCTCGGCCACCCATTAAGACAACGTTAGAAAATGCCAGAACGAGGCAGCAAGGAAAACAACTGTTTCGTGATTTTCTTATTACCCAGAGGAATATAGGGAATGGCGATCAAGCGTTTGCGACCGGCCAGCCCCCCTTCCCCCTCGCGCTGAAGCAGCCGCCCGGAACCCATCGCCACCCCGGGCGCAAGGAACCACGGGCATTCAACGCGATTTCACGATGCGAAGCGGGGGACGTTTGATAGAATGGACATATTGGAACCCGCTGCGCCGGTCCGGCTTGGCTCACACGTCGCGGATGCGTTCCCGCCTTCGGAGAATAATGATGAAAACGCGCCTTTCCCATGCCCTGCCCCTGTTGTTCGGTGCCGGCCTGTTGCTCGCCGGCCATGCATTTGCCCAGGATGGCAAGGAAACCGCCGCGCAAGCCGCCAAACGCGAGGCCGATGCCCGCGCCGCCGCCACCAGCAGTTCGTCGGTAGATGTCAATCAGGAACGCAAGCCGAGCTATTACGTCAACGACCAGGGCACGACCGTGACCGAGTACCGGGATCGCGGCAAGCCTACGGAAGTGGATGTTCATTCCCGTTTCGGCACGAACTATCAGTTGACCACGCCGCCGGACAACTCGCCACGCGCGCGCGACAACACGTCGCAAAACGACCGCTTGCCGTCCGTCGGCCTGAAGTTCTGACGTCTCTGGTAATCTGACTCACCCGCGCGCACCGCCTGGCGGCGCGCCAGCTTCCTGTATGTCTCGAATCAGCGGCCCGCTGCACGTGCACGGGCCGTTTGTCTGAGACACCTCCACTTAACGCAAGCATGGCCGTTTTCACTTCCGTCTCGCCCGAGCAGCTTCAGCAATGGCTGCAACGCTACGATTTGGGGAAAGTTCTCGATTTCCGGGGCATCAGCTCCGGCATTGAAAACACCAACTACTTCCTGACGACCGAGCGCGGCGAGTTCGTGCTGACGCTGTTCGAGAAGCTCACGGCAACGCAGTTGCCGTTCTATCTCCAGTTGATGGGACACCTCGCGCATCACGGCGTGCCGGTACCCGACCCGATTCCCGATCGCGCCGGCGAGATTCTGAGCGAACTGAACGGCAAGCCCGCAACCATCGTCACGAAGCTAGCGGGCCGCTCTGAACTGGCGCCCACGCCCGAGCACTGCACGCACGTGGGCGCCATGCTCGCGCGCATGCATCTGGCCGGGCGCGATTTCACGCTTGAGCAGGCCAACCTGCGCAGCCTGCCGTGGTGGCGCGAAGCGGCGCCCGAAGTCATGCCGTTCCTAAGCAACGCAGAACGCGCGTTGTTGCAAAGCGAGATGGCGCATCAGGAGGCGTTTTTCGCGTCGAGCGACTATCGCGCGATGCAGGCAGGGCCGTGCCATTGCGACCTGTTCCGAGACAATGTTTTGTTCGACAAGGCCGAAGACGGCTCGCCTCGCCTGGGCGGATTCTTCGATTTCTACTTTGCGGGTTGCGACAAGTGGCTGTTCGATCTGGCGGTAACGGTCAACGACTGGTGCTGCGACCTGTCGACCGGCGTGCTGGACGAGGCTCGCGTGCGTGCCATGCTGCGCGCCTACGAGACGGTGCGCCCGCTCACGAATATCGAAGCGGCTCACTGGCGCGATATGCTCCGGGCGGGGGCGCTGCGCTTCTGGGTGTCGCGCCTGTATGATTTCCATTTGCCGCGGGCGGCCGAAATGCTCAAGCCGCACGATCCGGGGCATTTCGAACGAATCCTGCGCGAGCGCATCGAAGCCGTTTCCATTCCCTGGCTGTAACCTGACGTCCCATCGGAGTCATTCGAACCCTATGCAATTGCTTGAAGTCCCGCCGAAGAGTGGTTATGTGTGGCTGCGCCAGGGTATCTGGCTGTTCCGCAAGAATCCGCTCGCCATTCTGACGCTGCTCTTCGCCTACTTGTTTGGCGTGATGCTGCTGTCGATCCTGCCGGTCGTGGGCGCGTTCCTGCCGCTGCTGTTCATTCCCGGCCTGTCGGTCGGCTTCATGGCCGCCTGCCGCGACATCATCAAAGGCAAGCAGGTCTTGCCGAACGTGCTGCTCGACGGCTTTCGCGGTCACGGCAAGGAAGTGTCGCGCCGGCTGCTGATCCTTGGCGGCTATTACATAGTGGCAATGGCCGTGGTGTTCCTGTTCTCGGCGCTCTTCGATGGCGGCGACCTGCTCAACAAGATGATCTTCGGCGGCCGCATCAGCGAAGAATCGCTCATGAACGGCTCGATGGGGCAAGCCATGCTCGCAGCAGCCGTGGCGTATGTGCCGGTCGCGATGATCTTCTGGTTCGCGCCGGTGCTTGTGGCCTGGCACGATGTCCCCCCCATCAAGGCGCTCTTTTTCAGTTGGACGGCCTGCGTGCGCAATTTGCGCGCCTTCTTCGTCTATGGGGTTTGCACAGCAGTGGTGGCCACGGTACTGCCGCTGATCGTGGCACTCACGATGGCTGCAATGGGCATCCATCAATACGCCATGCTCGTACTCATGCCGTACTCGATCCTGTTTACGGCCGTGTTGTACTGCTCGTTCTATGCGAGCTATCGCGGCTGCTTCGGCGTGCAGGAAATCGGCGCTATCGATCCGAACGTCGCGCCGCCGGAGGCGTAAGCGCCAACACTGCCACCGGACAAGAGGAACATCCGGGAAAGCAGGCGAAAAAAAGGGCACCCGAGGGTGCCCTTTTTTATGGCTGACGACGGCGGCGTTACTCGATTGGCTGGAGCTTGGCGACAGCCAGCGCGAGCCACTTTTCACCATGGCGGCCGAATTTCACGTGCGCGCGCGCTTCTACGCCCGTCCCCTCAAGCCCGATAATCTTGCCCTCACCGAACTTGGTGTGGAACACTCCCTGCCCGAGCTTGAAGCCGGTCTCCGAAGCGCGCGAACGGTCGGCAAGGGCCTGCTCCGACTTGGTTGCCACCCATTCGTCCTGCTTCGTCGCCCCCACCTGCGGACGCGAAAACCAATCGCGCCCCCATGCCGGCTCAGCTTGTCCCAGACGCGCGCCCGGCTGCGCACGCGGCGTCAGGAACTTCAGCACCTCCTCCGGAATTTCCTCGAAGAAGCGCGAACGCACGTTGTAGCGCGTCTGGCCGTGCAGCATTCGGCTTTGGGTGAACGAGAGATACAGCCGCTCCTTCGCTCGCGTGATCGCCACATACATCAACCGGCGCTCTTCTTCGAGACCGTCGAGTTCGAGCGCGCTGTTTTCGTGGGGGAACAGCCCTTCTTCCAGCCCCGTGACGAAGACCGCGGTAAATTCCAGCCCCTTCGCCGCGTGAACCGTCATCAGTTGCACGGCGTCCTGCCCGGCTTCGGCCTGATTGTCCCCGGCCTCGAGCGACGCATGCGAGAGAAAACCGGCGAGCGGTGTCATTTCCACCGGGGTATCGGCGTCGACCACACCATCGGGCGAGGCCAGCACGTCCGGGGCGCCCGGCAGCGAGGGCCGCGTGGCGATCAAACGCGCCGGCGCGTCGAGCCCATAGCCCTCCTCCGCGATAAACGCCGTAGCGGCGTGCACCAGTTCCTGCAAGTTCTCGATGCGATCCTGACCTTCTTTCTCGGTCTGATAGTGCGCAATCAACCCGCTTGCGTCGATGACGTGCGTCACGACCTCCGGCAGCGTGAGGCGGGCGGTGTCCTGCCGCATTTGCTCGATCAACCGCAGGAACCCCGTCAGATTGGTGCCCGCCTTGCCGGTCATATAAGGCACGGCGGCGTACATCGAGCAGTTGTACAGACGCGCCGCATCGGCCAGTTGCTCAAGCGAACGTGCGCCGATCCCGCGTGTCGGGAAGTTCACGACACGGGCAAATGCCGTATCGTCGTTCGGATTCTCGATCAGACGCAGGTACGCCAGCGCGTGCTTCACTTCCTGGCGCTCGAAGAAGCGCAGCCCGCCGTACACGCGATACGCAATGCGCGCCCCCACCAGTGCGTGCTCCATCACTCGCGACTGGGCGTTGCTGCGATACAGAATGGCGATGTCCTGACGCGACAGACCCTGCGCGACAAGCGCCTTGATCTCTTCCACGAGCCAGCTCGCCTCTTGCAAGTCGGTCGCGGCTTCGTAGACCCGGATCAGTTCGCCATGCCCCGCATCGGTGCGCAGATTCTTGCCCAGACGCCGTGCGTTATTCGAAATCAACGCGTTGGCGGCATCCAGGATGTTGCCGTGCGAACGGTAGTTCTGCTCCAGCTTGATCATGTGACGAACGCGGAATTCGCGCTCGAAGTCAGCCATATTGCCGACGTTGGCACCACGAAACGCGTAGATGCTCTGATCGTCATCACCCACGGCAAACACTGCGGCGTTCGATCCCGCTAGCATCTTGAGCCAGGCGTACTGGAGTTTGTTCGTATCCTGAAACTCGTCGACGAGAATGTGGCGGAAGCGCGACTGGTAGTGCACGCGCAGGGGCTCGTTATGCTTGAGCAGTTCGAAACAGCGCAGCAGCAGTTCGGCAAAATCGACCACACCCTCGCGCTGACACTGTTCCTGATAGGCGGTGTACAGCTCGACGAACTTCTGGTTGAAGGCGTCGTTGGCCTCGACCTCGTGCGGGCGCAGCCCCTGTTCCTTCGCGTTATTGATGAAATATTGCAGGTTTTTCGGCGGATACTTCTCATCGTCGACATTCGCCGCCTTCATCATTCGCTTGATGGCGGAGAGCTGATCGGCCTGATCGAGGATCTGAAAGCTCTGTGGCAGTCCGGCGTCGCGGAAATGCGCACGCAGCATCCGGTTGCACAGGCCGTGGAAGGTGCCGATCCACATGGCGCGGGTGCTGATCGGCAGCATGGCGCCCAGACGCGCCTGCATCTCCTTGGCCGCCTTGTTGGTAAAGGTCACCGCCAGAATACCGGCCGGACCCACGTGGCCCTGCTGGATCAGCCAGGCGATACGGGTGGTCAGCACGCGCGTCTTGCCGGATCCTGCGCCCGCGAGAATAAGGGCTGGCTCGTCCGGGAGCGTCACGGCGGCCAGTTGTTCGGGGTTCAGATTGGCTAACAGATCGGGCATGTCGGGAGGGAATTTCGAGTGAACCCCGATTATAAATCCTGCTGCGGCGCGGAAACGGCACCGAATCTTTTATAATTCAGGGTTTCACGCATTACACGGTCCATCCAATCCATGAGCGACAGCGACAATACGCTTGCCAAGAGCTTCGAGCCGCAGGACGTCGAAGCCCACTGGGGCCCCGAATGGGAACGCCGCGGCTATGCCCGGCCCACTTTCGACGACGCCCGTGAAGATTTCAGCATCCAGTTGCCGCCGCCGAACGTTACCGGCACGCTGCACATGGGGCACGCGTTCAACCAGACGATCATGGATGGCCTCACCCGCTATCACCGCATGAAAGGCGCCAACACCCTCTGGGTGCCGGGCACGGACCATGCGGGCATCGCCACGCAGATCGTCGTCGAGCGTCAGCTCGACGCCCAGAAGGTCTCGCGCCACGACCTCGGCCGCGAGAAGTTCGTCGAGCGTGTCTGGGAATGGAAGGAACAGTCGGGCAGCACGATCACGCGTCAGGTGCGCCGTCTGGGCGCCTCCATCGACTGGAGCCGCGAGTACTTCACGATGGACGAAAAGATGTCGCGGGCCGTGCGCGACGTGTTCGTCACGCTGTACGAGCAGGGACTGATCTATCGTGGCAAGCGCCTCGTGAACTGGGAATCGACCCTGCTCACCGCCGTGTCCGACCTGGAAGTCGTCAGCGAAGAGGAAGAAGGCTCGCTGTGGCATATCCGCTATCCGCTGGCCAACGGTTCGGGCTCGCTCACGGTTGCCACCACGCGTCCGGAAACGATGCTCGGCGACGTGGCGCTGATGGTTCATCCGGAAGATGAGCGCTACAAGCACCTGATTGGCCAGATGGCCAAGCTGCCGCTGTCGGATCGAGAAATTCCGATCATCGCCGACGATTACGTCGATCTTGAATTCGGCACGGGTGTGGTGAAAGTCACGCCGGCGCACGATTTCAACGACTACGCCGTGGGCCAGCGTCACAACCTGCCGCAAATCAGCATTCTCACGCTCGACGCGAAAATCAACGACAACGCCCCGGAAAAGTATCGCGGGCTGGATCGCTTCGACGCACGCAAGCAGATCGTGGCCGACCTCGACGCGCAGGGTCTGCTCGAATCCGTCAAGCCGCACAAGCTGATGGTGCCGCGCAGCGACCGCACGGGCACGGTCATCGAACCGATGCTGACCGACCAGTGGTTCGTTGCAATGAGCAAGCCCGCGCCGGAAGGCACGTTCCATCCGGGCAAGTCGATCACCGAGACTGCGCTCGACGTGGTGCGCAGCGGTGAAATCAAGTTCGTGCCGGAGAACTGGACGACGACTTACAACCAGTGGCTCGAGAACATTCAGGACTGGTGTATCTCGCGTCAGTTGTGGTGGGGCCACCAGATTCCCGCGTGGTACGACGACGCGGGCAACGTGTACGTCGCCCGTACGGAAGAGGAAGCGACCGGGAAGGCCCGCGCAAACGGCTTCACCGGTGCGCTCAAGCGCGATGAAGACGTGCTCGACACGTGGTTCTCGTCGGCACTGGTGCCGTTCTCGTCGCTGGGCTGGCCGCAAGAGACGCCGGAACTGAAACATTTCCTGCCGTCGTCGGTACTCGTGACCGGCTTCGACATCATCTTCTTCTGGGTGGCGCGCATGGTCATGATGACCACGCACTTCACCGGCAAGGTGCCGTTCAAGACCGTGTACGTTCACGGTCTCGTTCGCGACGCAGAAGGCCAGAAGATGTCCAAGTCCAAGGGCAACACGCTCGATCCGATCGACATCGTCGACGGTGTGTCGCTCGACACCCTCCTCGCCAAGCGCACGACCGGCCTGATGAACCCGAAGCAGGCGGCGAGCATCGAGAAGAAGACTCGCAAGGAATTCCCCGACGGCATTGCACCGTTCGGCACCGATGCGCTGCGCTTTACGTTTGCGTCGATGGCCACGCTCGGCCGAAACATCAACTTCGACCTCGCACGCTGCGAAGGCTATCGCAACTTCTGCAACAAGCTGTGGAACGCCACGCGCTTCGTGCTGATGAACTGCGAAGGCCAGGACTGCGGCATGGCGCCGTGCGTGGGCGATTGCGGCCCCGACGGTCAACTCGACTTCTCGCGCGCCGACCGCTGGATCGTGTCGCTGTTGCAGCGTGTGGAAGCCGACGTTGCGAAGGGCTTTGCCGACTATCGCTTCGACAACATTGCCAGCGCGATCTACAAGTTCGTGTGGGACGAGTACTGCGACTGGTATGTCGAACTGGCGAAGTGGCAGATCCAGAACGGCACGCCGGCGCAACAGCGCGCCACGCGCCGCACGCTGCTGCGCGTGCTGGAAACGGTGCTGCGTCTGGCTCACCCGATCATTCCCTTCATCACCGAAGCCCTGTGGCAAAAAGTGGCGCCGTTGGCCGGTCGTTACCCGGCGGACAAGGCGGCGGGCGAAGCCAGTATCATGGTGCAGCCGTACCCGGTGGCGGACATGAGCAAGATCGACGAAGGCGACGAAGCCTGGATGCAGCAGTTGAAAGCTGCCGTCGATGCGTGCCGTAACCTGCGCGGCGAAATGAACCTGTCGCCGGCGCAACGTGTACCGTTGCTGGTCGCAGGCGATGTGGAATTCCTCACATCGATCGCGCCGTATCTGCAAACGCTGGCCAAGCTCTCCGAGGTTCAGGTGCTGGCCGACGAAGCCACGCTCGACGCGCAGGCAGCCGGCGCACCGCTCGCCGTGGTGGGCGCGAACAAGCTGGCGTTGAAGGTTGAAATCGATGTTGCCGCGGAGCGCGAGCGCCTCGGCAAAGAAGTCAAACGTCTCGAAGGCGAGATCGCAAAGTGCCATGGCAAGCTCTCCAACGAGAGCTTCGTGGCCCGCGCGCCCGCCAATGTCGTGGAACTCGAGAAGCAACGATTGGTCGACTTTGAAGCCGTTCTCGGTAAGTTGCAGGCCCAGTTGGCCCGCCTGCCAGCCTGAGACGCTCGACATCCACCAGGGAGATACCAATGAAAACCGTTGTGACCAAAGCCGTGTTCCCCGTTGCAGGCCTCGGCACTCGATTCCTCCCGGCGACCAAGGCCAGCCCGAAAGAAATGCTGCCCGTCGTCGACAAGCCGTTGATTCAGTACGCGGTGGAAGAGGCGGCGGCCGCCGGCATTACGGAGATGATCTTCGTGACGGGCCGCAACAAGCGCGCCATCGAAGATCACTTCGACACGGCTTTCGAGCTCGAAGCCGAACTCGAAGCCAAGAACAAGCAGGCGTTGCTCGACGTCGTGCATTCGATCAAGCCGCCGCACATCGATTGTTTCTATGTGCGTCAGCCCAAGGCGCTGGGGCTGGGACATGCCGTGCTGTGCGCCGAAAAGCTGGTGGGCGATGAGCCGTTCGCGGTGATCCTCGCCGACGACTTGCTCGACGGCGAGCCGCCGGTGCTCAAGCAGATGGTCGATTTGTACAACCAGTATCACAACTCGCTCATCGGCGTGGAAGAGATCCCGATCGAGCAAAGCCGCTCGTACGGGATCGTTGCGGGGAACGAGTGGGGCGAGAAGGATATCGTCAAGCTGACGAATATCGTCGAGAAACCTGCGCCGGAAAATGCACCGTCGAATCTGGGGGTCGTCGGCCGTTACGTACTGCGTCCGCGCATTTTCGATTGCATCCGCGAGATCGATCCGGGTTCCGGTGGCGAGATCCAGTTGACGGATGCGATCCAGAAGCTGATGCAGGACGAGGTTGTCCTGGCGTATCGCTACAAGGGCAAGCGCTTCGATTGCGGCAGCAAGCTCGGCTACCTGAAGGCGACGGTGGAGTTCGCACTGCGCCACCCGGAGCTGAAGGACGCCTTCCGCGAGTACCTGCGCGAGACGCACGGCGATCTGGTGTAAGCGCCGGGTACTGAAGCCCCCAAAGAAAAAGCCGACGGCGTGTCCGTCGGCTTTTTTGTGCCCGCAGCGCTGTGCGATCAGCGGCGGCGCATCAGGAAATGGAACGTCTTGCCTTCTTCGCGCGACTCGATGAGTTCATTGCCGGTCTGCTTGGCAAATGCGCTGAAGTCGCGCGCCGAACCAGGATCGGTGGCGATGATGTGCAGCACTTCGCCGCTCTGCATTTCGGCAAGCGCCTTCTTGGCGCGCAAGATCGGCAGCGGGCAGTTCAGGCCGCTCGCGTCGACTTCTTTCTGAAATTCCATGCTCATGTCCCTCTCGTCAGTCCTGTCAGTCTTGTTCGAATCTTGTGCCGGGTTCACCCTGCAAACCGCGATTCTACCGTAGTCGCCGCAGCAAACCGCCTGCGGGCCGTCAGCCCGCTATCGACAGCCTTGCAGAATCCACGTATTCGACCGGTAGATTGCGTCTGCGCAGCCACTCGGCCACCGCATGTCCGGTGCCTGCACGCCAGGGGCGCACCCGTTCCGGCGGCACCAGACGGAACTCCGCAAGCTCTTCCGAGAGACGAATATCACCATCGCAGACCGCGTGATAGGCGATGATCAACTCGTTCTTGCGCATGAATTCGTAGACGCCGAGCAGCGAAATCGCGTCGGTTTCCAGGTTGGTCTCTTCCTTGATTTCGCGCCGCACGCCGTCTTCGGGCGTTTCGTCGCGCTCCAGAAAACCGGTGATGAGCGCGAACATGCCCTCGGTCCACGCAGCATTGCGCGCCAGCAGGATCTGACCGCGATACTCCACGAGGCCGGCCACCACCGGCAACGGATTGTCCCAGTGGACAAAACCGCAAACGGCATCCGGACAAGCGCGCCGAATACGCCCGGCGACTTCGCGCGAGTCGAGCCGCGAAGCACAGCGGGGACAGAAAATGAGTTCGTTCATGAGGGTTCTTCCGCGAATCCGAATATCTTAAATGAACTCATGACGCGATGCACATTCGGAAGATTCCGAGACGTCTGCGGACCAACCCCATGAGGACTGCGGCGTATAATCGACCGACCTTCTCCTCTCTTCACACACGACCCCGTGTCAGCTATCCCGCCAAACACCGAGTCCGCATCGCCTCCCTCGCCGCCTTCGCCGACACCCTCGCCTGCGTCGCCTTCGTTATCGACACGTCTGGCCAAACGGGGAGTCAACCGCTCACGCCGCCTGTGGCACAACTACGGCGTGTTCTGGCTCGGTGCCGTACTTGTGGGGCTGGTCTCGGTGGCCTATGCGAAACTGATCGACTTCGGCTTCGAGCTGTTCCAGCGCATGCTCTCGCACGGCGCGTGGCTGCCGCTGATCGTCACACCACTGGGCGCCGCCCTGGCAATCTGGCTGACGCAGAAGTTTTTCCGGGGTTCAGAAGGTAGTGGCATTCCGCAGGTCATCGCCACGCTGCAAGACTCTCGGCTGTCGAAGTCGCTGCTCTCGCTGCGGATCATGTTCGGCAAGATCGCGATCTCGTTTCTGGGCATTCTTTGCGGCTTCACCATTGGCCGCGAAGGGCCAACCGTACAGATCGGCGCGTCGCTCATGTACGCCATGCGGCGCGGCTACCGCCGCAGCAGCGTGCACATTGAGCGCCAACTGGCGCTGGCAGGCGCAGCCGCCGGTCTGGCGGCCGCGTTCAACACACCGCTCGCGGGCGTGGTGTTCGCCATCGAGGAATTGAGCCGCAGTTTCGTTGCCCGGAACAGCGGCACGCTCATCACCGCCATCATCTTCTCTGGTGTCGTGGCGCTCGGCCTGCAAGGCAATTATCTGTACTTCGGGCAAATCAAGGCGCTCACCGAGTTCCACTGGGCGCTGATCCCCGTGCTCATCGCCGCCAGCCTGCTCTCCGGTGTTGCGGGCGGCCTGTTCGGCTGGCTGATGCTCAACGTGCCGCGCTGGATGCCCGCGCCGCTCGTGAGCCTTCGCCAAACGTATCCGGTGCGCTTCGCGTTTCTGTGCGGACTAGCCATCGCGGTGATCGGCGTGGCCTCGGGAGGCACGACCTTTGGCAGTGGATATGCAGAGGCGCGCGGTCTGCTCGAGTCGCATCTGGCGCTCTCACCGCTCTACGCCATGCTGAAGTTCGCCGCGCTGTGCGTGTCGTACCTGTCGGGGATTCCGGGCGGCATCTTTGCGCCATCGCTCGCCATTGGCGCCGGGCTCGGCAATGTGATGACGCACATCACGTCAGCGGTACCGCTGCCGGCCATGGCCGCGTTATGTATGGTCGGGTATCTGGCGGCGGTCACGCAATCGCCGATCACGTCGTTCGTGATCGTCATGGAGATGATCGACGGGCATCAGATGGTCATTCCGCTCATGGCCGTTGCCCTGCTCTCGACGCAGGTCTCGAAAGCGATTGCGCCATCGTTCTATCACACGCTGGCACATCGATTCCTTACCCCTAAAGCGCCCTCGCCGCGACAGGCATAACCGCACCGCCGGGCCGCGCGCAGGCATCGCTCAGGCGTTTGCGCTCAGTGCCCGGATATCTGCGGCCAGACGTTCGACCGTCTCCGGGCGGGTATCCCACGCGCACATGAAACGGCAACCGCCGGCACCGATGAACGTGTAGAAGCGCCAGCCCCTGGCGCGCAGCGCTTCGATCACATGCAGCGGCAGTTCCGCGAAGACCGCGTTGGCTTGCGTCTCGAACATGATCGACACGCCCGGCACATCGCGAATACGCTGAGCGAGCAATTGCGCCATTGCATTGGCGTGGCGCGCGTTGCGCAGCCACGTGTCATGTTCCAGCATGCCAAGCCACGGCGCGGAAATGAAACGCATCTTCGACGCCAACTGTCCAGCCTGTTTGACCCGATAAGCGAAATCTTCCGCCAGCGCGCGGTTGAAGAACACCACGGCCTCGCCGACCGGCAAACCATTCTTCGTGCCACCGAAGCAGAGCACGTCCACGCCCGCCCGCCAGGTCACGTCGCCCGGATGACAGCCCAGCGTTGCTACCGCATTGGCGAAGCGAGCGCCGTCCATATGCACGCGCAGATTGCGCCGCTTGGCCGCCGCCGCGATCGCCTTGATTTCATCGACTGTGTAGACGGTACCGACCTCGGTTGCCTGCGTGAGCGTAACGACCTTGGGTTTCGGGAAGTGGATGTCCGAGCGCCGGTTGATGACCGACTCGATGGCATCCGGCGTGAGCTTGCCGTTGTTCTCGCGTCCGCGCGCAGTCAGCAGCTTCGCGCCGTTGGAGAAAAATTCCGGACCGCCGCACTCGTCGGTCTCGACATGCGCCAGTTCGTGGCAAATGACGGAGTGATACGACTGCGACAACGAGGCCAGTGCCAACGAATTGGCCGCCGTGCCGTTGAAGACAAAGAACACCTCGCAGTCCGTGTCGAACAACTGACGAATACCGTCGCACACGCGCTGCGTCCACGTATCGTCGCCGTAGGCAACCTCGTGACCGCTGGCATTTGCCTCGATCAGATAATGCAGCGCCTCTGGGCAAATCCCGGCGTAATTATCCGATGCGAAGTGTTGCGGCGTTTGCGGCGTTTGCGCCGGTTCGCTGCCAAGGAGGGCTTGGGCAGCCGTGTGAAGACTCGATACGGACGGGACTTGCGACATAACAACCTCATCGATACGGTGGGAACGCCATGAGAATCCCCACTTCAGACCTACCGGCGGCCCCCGCGGCGGCCACCGGTTCACACGGTTTTACTCGGGACGCGGATCGGACCAAAGCGCTCCTGCGGTCGCCCAGTTCTCCGGCTTGACGTCGGTAATGATGATGTCCACCGACTCCGCCTTGCAACCGATCGTCTTCACCGCAGCTTCGGTAACCGCTTTGACGAATGCGCGCTTTTGCTCGATTGTGCGCCCCTCGAACATTTCGACGTGAAACGTTGGCATTGCAGTCTCTCTCCTTATATGGTTTTCCAGACGGGCGGCATTGCCGCCACGTCCGCTTCTCAGGCAACGCCGTCATGCTTGCCCTGTGCCCGCTACGCGCCTGACCTCACGTCAGCGTGCCGCTCAATCGCGAAACGAGGCGTCTATTCTATCCAGTTTGCGCAGCAGTGCAGGCCACTCCAGCGCCCCTTCGATGGCGCCGCCATCTTCCAGTTGAACGGCGGTCTTGTCCTGCACAGCCACACTGGGCAGATGCGGCGCGACGCCGCCCGCCAACGCCTGCAACTGAATCTCGCACGCCTTGACCAGGGTGGCCATCAGAACGAAGGCCTCGGCGACCGTGCGGCCTGTCGTAAGGGTGCCGTGGTTGCGCAAGAGCATGGCCGGATGCGCCCCGAGCGATGCCACGAGCCGCTCGCCCTCCGATGGCGAAAAGGCCAGCCCTTCATAGTCGTGATACCCGATACGCTCATGAAAGCGTAACGCGTGTTGCGAGATCGGGAGCAGCCCGTGCGGCTGGATCGACACGGCGATACCTGCCGTGTTGTGCAGATGCATCACACACACGGCATCGGCGCGCGCCGCGTGCACCGCGCCGTGCAAGGCAAACCCGGTCACGTTCACGGGATGTTCGCTCTCGCCCACGATCTCGCCGGTCAGGGTGATCTTGACGAGATTCGATGCCGTCACTTCGTCAAATGTCAGGCCGAACGGATTGATCAGAAAGTGCCCCGGTTCACCGGGCACCATGGCGGAGATATGGGTGTAGATGAGATCGTCCCAGCCGTGCAACGCAACGAGCCGGTAACAAGCCGCAAGATCGACGCGCATCTGGCGCTCGGCATCGCTCACGGCGGTGGCGGCCTTTCTGCCCGCCTTCAGGGTAAAAGACATAGCGGCTCCCGGAGTGTGGAGGTGTCGGTTCGGCAGACGTCTGACGTGACAAGGGCGACGGCGGCAAAGAGTGTGTCCGGCGGCGACACCGAACGCGGATCTCAGGGTGCGCGTTCAAGCGAACGCCGCCAATCCCACACGAAGCCGATAGCGCCCAACACGAGCACGCCGGTCGCGCACAGCAGCGCCGCCGTGAAGCTGCCGGTGGCCTCAACCAAAGGCGCAGCCACCAGCGGCCCCACGATCTGCCCGATGCCGTAGGATGCCGTGACCAGTCCGATCAGGCCATTGGCATTGTCCCCACGCAGGCGTCGGCACTCGCGCACCGCGTACACGGTGATGGCCGTGAAGGGCAGCCCGACAAGCACGCTACCCAAAGCGAATCCGACGACATTCGGCAGCACGATGCTGATCCCCACGCCGACGCCCTGCATGACGTAACAAGCGGCGAGCAGCAGCCGATTGTCCCAGGCGAGCGGCGCGCGTGCACCGATGATCGCCCCCGGTATCACCATCAGACCAAGCAAGGGGAAAAAGAGATCGGGCCACGGTGAGCCCGGCAACGCCTGACGCGCGATCACTGGCAGAAACGTCGCCGTGATGATGTAGCCGAACCCGGCGAAACCGTAGAGCACCGTGACGGGAATCACACTCTCGCCACTGCCGTGATTGACGGCATGCGTCGTGGCCTGCGCAGAGGTTCCGCCCGGGGATCTGGCAGCGTCGGCCGACTTCGCGGCCTCGGGAGTTCCCGGGGTATCGGCAACAAACGTGCGCCAGATCACCACAAGCAACACCAGTGCGAGCACACCGCACAGCAGCCAACCACCACGCGCGGGCCACGCCAGCGTGTTGTTCAGGTTCGCAAGCAGCCCCGTCACCACAATGCCTGCGCCGGGTCCCGCAAAGATCACTCCCCCCAGACTCGGCATGCGAAGCTCGGCAAGCCGGCGAAAACCCCATCCGGCCGAGAACACCATCGCCCAGGCACTCATCACCCCCGCCAGCGTGCGCACAACAGCCCACACCGCAAACGATTCAAGCAGCCCCATCGCCAGTGTCAGCACGACGGTGGAAGCGAGGGCGAAACGAATGATGAGCGTCGGCGTGAGGCGCAGCCACATACATGACAGCGCGCCCGCGAAGTACCCCGCGTAATTGAGCGAAGCAAGCCAACTGCCGTGTTGAATGTCGGTGAGCTGCTCATGCAGCATCAGCGGCAGCATGGGCGTGAAGGCAAAGCGGCCAATGCCCATGGCGATGGCCAGCGCAAGCATGCAGGACAAGGCAATGCGCCACGCCGCGCGCTCAGGCGATGGCTGGCGCAACGAAACAGTTCTGTCGGAATCCGCGAGTGTGGCTGGCATGGCGATAGCTTTGTGGGGAACCGCGCATCGGTGCGCGCAACTTTCCGAATACTTTACATGCAAACCATCACCGGGGGCGGGGGTGCCCCTGCGCCGTGAAGGGCAATGCGCAGTATTGGTCGCTCGCCCCCATGTTTCGCGCGAGAGAAACATTCGCGGCTATCGTTTCGGCATCCTTTCGAATACTGAAACTGTACTGTTTGAACATCAGGCCACCCGGCGGCACGAGATCCTCCAGCCTGCCAAAGCAAAACGCGCACCGAAGTGCGCGTTTTGCTCAAGCCGTCCCGGCAAATCACCGGCAACACCGTCAATTCCACCGGGCACGGCTTACGCCGTCACCCGTACCGGATTGTCAGAACTTACCGGCGACCCAGCCCTGCACACCGGCAAGCGCCTGCGGCAGTTGCGACGGGTCAGTACCGCCCGCCTGCGCCATATCCGGGCGGCCACCGCCCTTGCCGCCGACCTGCTGTGCAACGAAGTTGACCAGTTCGCCCGCCTTGACCTTGCCGGTCGCGTCGGCCGTCACCCCTGCGATCAGGCTGACCTTTCCGCCCTCGACCGCTGCGAGCACGATTGCCGCGCTCTTGAGCTTGTCCTTGAGCTTGTCCATCGTTTCGCGCAGCGTCTTGACGTCGGCGCCTTCGAGTTGCGCGGCCAGCACCTTCAGGCCATTTACGTCGACAGCCTTCTCAACCAGTTCGTCGCCCTGGCTCGAGGCCAGTTTCGACTTGAGCGCTGCCAGTTCCTTCTCGAGCGACTTGACCTGCTCCTGCACCTGCGCGATACGCGGCGAGAGTTCGGCCGGCTGGGTCTTGAGCGCAGCCGCCGCCTCATTGACCTGATCGTCGAGCTTCTGCACGAAACGCACCGAGTTGTCGCCGGTGATGGCTTCCACGCGACGGATACCGGCGGCTACGCCCCCTTCCATCACGATCTTGAACAGGCCGATATCGCCGGTGCGGGCAACGTGCGTACCACCACACAGTTCGCGTGACGAACCGATATCGAGTACACGCACTTCGTCGCCGTACTTCTCGCCGAACAAAGCCATCGCACCGCCCTTGACTGCATCGTCGAAGGACATCAGCGCCGCATGCGTGGGGGCGTTGGCCAGCACTTCAGCGTTGACGATGTCTTCCACGCGACGGATTTCATCGGCGGTCATGGCAGCGTTGTGGGCGAAGTCGAAACGCGTCTTGTCGGCGTCGACCAGCGACCCCTTCTGCTGAACGTGAGCCCCGAGCACTTCACGCAGCGCCTTGTGCATCAAGTGCGTGGCGGAGTGATTGCGCACGGTGCGTGCACGACGCACGGCATCGACCTGCGCCGTGACGGCCTCACCCACCTTCAACTCGCCAGACTCCAACGTGCCGTAGTGGCCGAACACGTCGGCCTGAATCTTCTGCGTGTCGGACACACCGAAACGCGCGCCGCCGGCAACGATCAGCCCCTGATCGCCCACCTGACCGCCCGACTCGGCGTAGAACGGCGTGGTATCGAGCACGACGATGCCTTGCTGACCGGCCGAGAGCTTGCCCACGCTGGTGCCGTCGACGTAGAGCGCCGTCACCTTTGCACCTTCCAGCACGAGCTTGTCGTAGCCCTGGAAGCGGGTCTTGTCGCCGGTATATTCAAGCGCCGTTGCCATCTTGAACTTGCCCGCCGCACGGGCCTGTTCGCGCTGGCGCGCCATTGCGGCGTCGAACGCGGCTTCGTCGACCGTAATGCTTCGCTCGCGGCAGACGTCGGCCGTCAGATCGAGCGGGAAGCCATATGTATCGTGCAGCTTGAACGCGAGTTCGCCGTCGAGCGTGGTCACGCCGCGTTTGGCCAGATCGGCCAGCGCGCCTTCGAGAATCTCCATGCCGTTCTCGATGGTCTCGCCGAAACGTTCTTCTTCCTGCTTGAGCACGTCGGTCACGCGTTGCTGCGCCTGCGCGAGTTCCGGATAGGCAACGCCCATTTCGGCGACAAGGTCCGGCACGAGCTTGTAGAAGAACGGCTTCTTGCAACCGAGCTTGTAACCGTGACGGATTGCGCGGCGAATGATACGGCGCAGCACATAGCCGCGGCCTTCGTTGCCCGGAATCACACCGTCGACAATCAGGAACGAGCACGCACGGATGTGATCGGCGATCACCTTGAGCGAGTTCGCGCTGAGATCGGCCACTCCGGTCTCGCGGCCAGCGGCCTTGATCAGATGCTGGAACAGGTCGATTTCGTAGTTGCTGTGCACATGCTGCAACACGGCCGCGATACGCTCCAGCCCCATGCCCGTATCAACGCAGGGCTTGGGCAGCGGCGTCATGTTGCCCTGCTCGTCGCGGTTGAATTGCATGAACACGAGATTCCAGATCTCGATGTAGCGGTCGCCGTCTTCTTCCGGCGATCCCGGCGGACCACCCCAGACATCCGCGCCGTGGTCGTAGAAGATTTCCGAGCACGGACCGCACGGGCCGGTGTCGGCCATCTGCCAGAAGTTGTCCGACGCGTAGCGCGCGCCCTTGTTGTCACCGATGCGGATGATCCGCTCGGTCGGCACGCCGACTTCCTTCGCCCAGATGTCGTAAGCCTCGTCGTCTTCCTTGTAGACGGTGACCCAGAGCTTGTCCTTCGGCAGTTTGTAGACTTCCGTCAGCAGTTCCCACGCGTACTGAATCGCTTCGCGCTTGAAGTAGTCGCCGAACGAGAAGTTGCCCAGCATTTCGAAGAACGTGTGGTGACGCGCCGTGTAGCCGACGTTCTCCAGATCGTTGTGCTTGCCGCCCGCGCGCACGCTGCGCTGAGCCGTGGTCGCGCGCTTGTACGGGCGCGTCTCGAGACCGAGGAAGACGTCCTTGAATTGCACCATGCCGGAGTTCGTGAACAGCAGCGTGGGGTCATTGGACGGCACGAGGCTCGACGAGCGCACGATGGTGTGCCCCTTCGACTCGAAGAAGTTGAGAAATTTTTCCCGAATGTCTGCGACTTTCATAGGGTGCGTAAGCGTGGGGACCGGGCGAGCTAAGCCAAGCCTGGTGGGTATTTTGCAAACTTTTGATTATACGGGAAATCGACCTCGTCACCGCGTCGCAGCGCCAACCGCACTGCGAAACGTTACTGGTCAGAGGCGAACGACAGGACGTAGACTCACTGCCAGCAGTTCCGCATTGCAAAACATTGTTCCGCGCAATGCCAACGACCATAAATTCACGAATAGTGACGAATGCACAGGAGAGACGAATCGATGGGCGCGCTGAGCCATATCCGGGTGTTGGACCTTTCGCGAGTGCTGGCCGGGCCGTGGGCCACGCAGAATCTGGCGGATCTGGGGGCCGACGTCATCAAGGTCGAGCGCCCCGGTGTCGGCGACGACACCCGTAGCTGGGGCCCGCCGTATCAGCGCGACGCCGAGGGCAACGACACGCAGGAAGCCGCGTATTACCTCGCGGCCAATCGCAACAAGCGCTCGCTCACGCTCGACATCTCGCGCCCTGAGGGCCAGGCGATCGTGCGCGCCCTCGCTGCGCAAAGCGACGTCGTCGTCGAGAATTACAAAGTCGGACAACTCGCAAAATATGGCCTCGATTACGCGTCGCTCAAGGCGGTCAAACCCGATCTCGTCTATTGCTCGGTCACGGGCTTTGGCCAGACCGGCCCGCACGCCTCGCGCGCCGGATACGACTTCATCGTGCAGGGCATCGGCGGCTTCATGAGCATCACCGGCGAGCGCGATGGCCTGCCGGGTGGTGGTCCGCAAAAGGCGGGCGTGGCGATTGCCGATCTGATGACGGGCATGTATGCGAGTCTCGCAATCATGGCCGCACTCACCCACCGCGACCGCACGGGCGTGGGTCAGTACATCGACATGGCGCTGCTCGACACGCAGGTCGCCATGCTCGCCAACATGAACACCAACTATCTCGCAAGCGGTAAAGCGCCCGTGCGATGGGGCAACGCGCACCCGAACATCGTGCCGTACCAGACCTTCCAGACGGGCGACGACGGCTGGATCATCGTGGCCGTCGGCAACGACGGCCAATTCCGCAAGTTTGTCGAAGCGGGCGAGGAACCGGCACTTGCCGACGACGTGCGCTTCGCGACCAATCCATCACGTGTGCGTCACCGCGACACGCTCGTGCCGATCCTCGCGCAGATGGTGCGCAAGTTTGGAAAGGACACCTGGATCGACAAGCTCGAAGCGGCCGGCGTGCCGTGCGGGCCAATCAACACGTTGCCGGAAGTGTTCGCGCATCCGCAGGTCGTCGCGCGCGAGATGGCCGTCGAATTGCCGCATCCGTCCGGGGGCATCACCCGTTTGGTCGCCAGCCCGATGAAGATGAGCGAAACCCCGACGGTTGCGCGCAGCGCCCCGCCGACGCTGGGTCAGCACAGCGACGACATTCTGCGCGAGCGGCTCGGCTTCGACGATGCAAAGATCGCACAACTACGCGGCGACAATATCATCTGACGCCGATGAAAAAGGGCCTGACGCGAAACCAATCGCGACAGGCCCTGCCTACCGGCGCGACCCACGTGACGCGCCGATTCATCGCGCGGGCGCCCCCGCGTTTCCATTTCCCGCCTACTCGTATCGCTTGCCTTCGGCGAGCAGTGCCGGAGTGCCGATCACCGCGTTCAAGCCATCGAAATCAAGCATGCGATCGCTCCATGCCGCCGTGGTGCCTTGCGCGTGCAGATTGGCGTAATACCCCTGTAGGGTATTGGCCACGGCGCGTGCCGTCCCGCCCGGAA
Organism: Pandoraea apista; assembly: GCF_001465595.2. Classification (NCBI taxonomy): domain Bacteria; kingdom Pseudomonadati; phylum Pseudomonadota; class Betaproteobacteria; order Burkholderiales; family Burkholderiaceae; genus Pandoraea; species Pandoraea apista. The sequence goes on from NZ_CP013481.2 coordinate 3,684,161, forward strand.
AGATCACGATACGAAAGCCGATGTCAGCGAGCGCCTGTGCGCTTTGCACCGGGGTTTTGCCCCCTTCGACCATGTTGGCGAGCAACGGCACGCGCTGCGCGAATCGCTCGCACGCCGCGGCCATCTGCTCGGGGCTGCGCAGCGCCTCGATGAACAGCGCGTCGGCTCCTGCCTCCAGATAGCGTTCGGCACGATCGAGCGCAGCATCGAGACCTTCGACGGCCACGGCGTCCGTGCGCGCGAGGATCAGGGTATTCGCGTCGTGACGCGCATCGAGCGCCGCACGTACCTTACCGACCATCTCCTGCACCGGCACCACGCCCTTGCCGTCGAGATGACCGCATCGTTTCGGAAAGGTCTGATCCTCCAACTGAATCATGGCGGCCCCGGCACGCTCGAAACCGCGCACGGTGCGTTTGACGTTGAGAGCGTTACCGAAGCCGGTGTCAGCATCGACGATGACAGGAATGTCCACGCGCTCGGCGATCCGCGCGAGCGTGTCTTCCACCTCCGGGTAGGTCGTCAGCCCGATGTCCGACCGCCCCAACCGGGTGTAGGCGATCGACGCGCCCGACAAATACAGTGCCTCGAAGCCCGCCTGTGCGGCGATGAGCGCAGACAGTGCATCGTAGACGCCCGGGGCGAGCAACACACCGCCACCGAGACGCTGTTTCAGAGACGACGAAGTCGTCATGCGGATGTCTCCTGAGAAGATGATTGGGCAGCAAGCGCGTCGACTGCCGTATGTGCCGCGAGAAAACCGCCCGCCACGGCCGAGAGCAGGCCGTTGCCCGACAGATAGCCCCAGACCGCGTTGCCAGACACGCCACGCGCCGCCCCCCCGGCGGCCAGCAGATTGGGGAACGGCTCGCCGTCGGGCGTGAGCACGCGGCAATGGGCGTCGATATCGAGTCCGCCCTGTGTGTGGAACAGCGCGCCGGTCACTTTCACCGCGTAATACGGCGCGGCGATGCCTCGGGCAAACGTGCGTCCGTCGCCCGCTGTCTTGGCGGGCGACACGGTATCGAGCGTCTCGCGCAAGATCGTTACGTCACAGCCGACAACCCGGGCGAGTGCGTCGATATCCGCACAGGTCTTGAGCGCCCCGGCGGCCTCGGCGTCCTGAAAATCGGGGAAAGTTCGGGCTAGCGCCAGCGTCTGCCCGTCGAACACGTTCCACGCAATACCATCCGGTTGCGCCAGCACATGCACGGCCGCCTCGGAGTAGCCATGTGTCTCGTCGTGGAAGCGCCGCCCCTCCCGATTGATCTGGATGCCGCCGTCCATGATGACGGCCCACGAAATCAGCACACCGTGCGGACTCGCCCACGAGCCATGTCCCTGATAGCCGCCGAGATCGGCCTGAGCCGCGCCCAGTTCGCGTCCCCAGAGCAGCGCACTCCCGTCGTTGCCCTCATGTCCGCCATACACCGCGTTCGCCATCTCAGGCAGCAGTTCGGCACGAAGCGCGGCATTGCCGCCGAACCCGTTACACGCCAGCAGCAGCATGTCGCAGCCGAGATACTCCATCGAACCATCCGGACGTAGGCCACCGACGGCGCACACACGCCCCGCCTCGTCCACCCACAGCTCGCGAACCAGCGTACGCGTGAGAATGGCGGCGTCGGTTGCCTGCACTGCGCGCTCCAGCGCTGCCATAAGCGCGGCGCCGGTGCGCTCCGGCAAGCTGTGCATGCGTCGCACGGTGTGCCCCGGATAAAGAAAGCCGTCGAGAATCTCGAAGCGCAGACCGTGGCGTGCCAACAAGTCCATCGCCGGGCCCGAGGCCTCCGTATAGGCGCGCACGAGATGCGCGGCGGCCGTTCCCTGGGTCTTGCCCGTAATGTCGCCGGCGAACCGGTGCGGGCTGTCGTCGATACCTGCCGCGCGTTGCACTTCGCTCCCCGCAGCCGGAATGAATCCCGACGAGAGCGCCGTGGAACCACTGGGCAACGCGTCGCGCTCCAACAGCACGCAGTCGATGCCGGCGTCTTGCAGGACCAGTGCCGCCGTCAGTCCGCAGGCGCCCGCGCCCACGATCACGACACTGACATGGGGCAGATCGTCCATCGGCGGCAAGCCGTGGCGAATCACCGGCGCGCTCATGATGAAATACGGCCCATGAAGGCCTCGCAAGTCACGATTTCGCCAACCGTGCACAGATCGGCGAGCGCGGCGTCGTGCGCAGCAGGTGTGGGGGCAGCGCACCCGTCCGAGAGCACCAGCACACGGTAGTCGCGCATGTGGGCGTCGCGCGCGGTACTCGCCACGCCGCCGTTCGTCACAATGCCGCACACCGCCACCGTCTCGATGCCCGCGCGCCGCAGCACCCAGTCGAGCTGCGTGTTGAAGAACGCCGAGTAGGCCACCTTCCACACCGACATATCGACATGGCGTGCGAGCGCGTCCACCGTCGCATGCCCCGGTGTGCCGGCCACGAAGTCGCCGCGCCGCAGGAAGGGCCGCAACTGCTTCAGATGCGGTGAAATCATGGGCTCGCCGTTCGCATCGGGCCAGAGCGTGAACTGGCTCGCCGCCACGTAACCGCCCGCCGCCTTGAGCGCCGCGGCGACCGGTGCCACCCGCGCAGGCAACGCTTGCGCCTGCGGCGTGGCCGCCGCACCCCGGTCGTACGCGCCGCCCGGGGTGATGAAGTCGTTCTGCAAATCCACGATAACCAGCGCCGTGCGGGCGCTGTCGAGATTGAGGGGTTGACTCATATCGTCTCTCCGGTCGCGCCGCTCAGGCGCTGCGCGTGATAAGCAGGTTGCCCAGCGCGTCGACACGCCCTGCGAATTCCGGCTCCAGCCAGATCGTGGTATCCGATTGTTCGAGGATCGCGGGGCCGGCCACCGTCGCCCCGACCGGCAAATCGAGACGCGCATATCGCACCGCATCCCACCACCGCCCGGCGTGATAGACACGTTGCGTGCCCAGCGGCGCAGGCATAGCGCTCGCTTGCGGGGCGAGTACCGCGAGATCGAATTTCGGGCGCACACCAATGCGGGCATAACGCAAATTCATGATGCGCACCGCAATGCCGTCGAGCGCGCGACCGAAGGCCTCGCGATAGGCGGCTTCGAACGCCTGGGCGATGCCGTCGCGATGCAACGCGTCGCGCGACACCGGCACACGCACCGTGTGGCTCTGCCCGACGTAGAGCATGTCGAGTTCGATGACTTCTCGCACCGCCTCGAAACGCACGCCAGCCGAGTCCAGACGTGTCTGACAAGCCTGCGCAAGCGCCTCTACCCGCGCGACAAGATCCTCGACGTCGAGCGCGGCAAGCGGCTGATTGAGTGTCTGCACGCTGTCGTGGCGCATATCGGCCATCACACAGCCCAGTGCCGAAGTCACGCCGGGGTAGCGTGGCACGATCCCGGTGGTCGTACCGACCTCGCGCATCATGGCGCACACATGCAAGGCGCCGCCGCCGCCGAACGGCATGTAGGCGAACTGACGCGGATCGTGTCCCCGCTCAATCGACACCACGCGAATGGCCCCGGCCATCTTGGCATTGGCCACCGTCAGAATCGCTTCGGCGGCCGCGTGCACTTCCAGCCCCAACGGCTCGGCGACATGCTCGCCGATGGCTTGCGCTGCCAGCCCCGCGTCGAGCTTGTCGAGCAAGCCGCCCCCCAGCGGCCGGTCTGCCGCAATGCGCCCGAGCAGCACGTTGGCATCGGTCACGGTCGGGCGCAAGTTGCCACGCCCATAGCAAGCCGGGCCCGGAATACTGCCCGCCGATTCCGGCCCCACTTGCAGCAAGCCGCCGGCATCCACCGACGCAATCGAGCCGCCGCCTGCGCCAATCGTTTCGATCTGGATCATCGGCGAGCGCACCACCATGCCGAATTCGATGGAAGTCTGCGCCGAGAGCGACGCTTCGCCGCCCGCCACGAGCGAGACGTCGAACGACGTGCCGCCCATATCCCCCGTCACTACGTTAGGGAAACCGGCCGCACGCGCAATCGCGGCACAGGCGATCACGCCCGCTGCCGGTCCCGAAAGCGCGGTGCGCACGGGCACGTCGCTCGCCGTCTGGCGCGACATGATGCCGCCGTTGCTTTGCACGACAAGCAGCTCCCCCGCAAAACCCTGCGCCTTCAGATCGCGCTCAAGCCGCGTGAGATAGCCGCCGACCACGGGTTGCAGCGCGGCGTTGAGCGTGGCGGTCGAGCATCGCTCGAACTCGCGAATCTCGGGCAACACTTCCGTTGCCGCCGTCACATTGCCGTTGGGCCACAGCGCGCGCACGGCGGCGACCGCTCGTTGTTCGTTGACGGGATTGGCATAGGCATTGATGAAAAACACGCACACTGCCTCGCAACCGGCTTCGAGCAACGCACGCGCTGCCGCTTCGACCTGAGCGATGTCCACGTCGGTGTGGATGGTGCCGTCCGAGAGCACGCGCTCATCGACTTCCAGGCGCAAGTCGCGCGGCACGATCGGCGTGAAGTCGCCGCGCAGCCCCCATGTGGCGGGGCGGTCGCGGCGGCGCATCTCCAGCACGTCGCGAAAACCGGCCGTGGTGATGATGCCGGTGCGGGCCACCTTGCGTTCCAACAGCGCATTCGTGCCGACGGTGGTGCCGTGCACAATGGTCGCGATGGCGCCTGCACCCGCTTTTTCAGCGGTGTCGCCCACCCGTTCGATACCGTTCATGAAGCCGCGTGCTTCTTCGCCGCGCGTCGACGGCACCTTGACGATACGCGCGGCACCGGCCGCCTCGTCGAGCACGAACAAATCGGTGAACGTGCCGCCCACATCGACACCCACGATCAGCGGGGCCCCGGTCGTTGCTGCTGTGCTCATGCCTGTTGCTCCTTCGTTGCCTTGCCGCTCGCGGCGTCGGCCGCCTGCGTCACATACCCCATCGCCCGGTCATGGGCACGCGCCGCCGCATCGCGCCGTGCGGGGTCTCCATAGCCGCCGCCGCCCGGCGTCTGAAGCCGCACACGTTCGCCGCGCGCCAGCTTGATGCCGAGCATCTTCGACGCCATCGGTGGCGTGTGCCATTCGCCATCGTTCTGATATTGGAAAACGTTCGGTACCGATGCCTGACCACCGGCAATGCCTTGCGGCGCCGAGCGGCCGCGCTCACCGAACACGAACGCTTCTGCGCTGTCTTCCAGCAATTCGATCTCGTAGATCGCGCCCAGCCCGCCCCGGTGTTCGCCGTCGCCGGCCGAATCGGGACGCAGCGCCCACTGCGTAAAGCGCACGGGATAGGCCGCCTCGAGAATCTCGACGGGCGGAATCGTGGCCGTCGAAATCGGCGCATTGCCGTGCGACAGACCGTCGCCGTCCATGTGGCCACCGTGACCGCCGCCGAAGAAGCTGAACATCACCCAACGCTGGCCGCGACGCGCCTCATCGGTGCGGTAACCCGCAATCGACAGCGCATTGATCGTGCCGTACGCCTGCGCCATCGCACGCGCCGGGGCGGCCTTGGCCATTGCGCAGAAGATCACGTCGATCATGCGCAGAATCGTTTCCGTGTAGCCGCCGACAGGGCGCGGACGCTGCGCGGAAATCACCAGCCCTTCCGGCAGTTCGAATTGCACGGCGTCCAGCACGCCCGCATTGGCGGGCACGTCCGGGAACAGGTGTTTGAGCGCCACGTAACAGGCGGCAATGGCGGTCGCCCGGGAAATATTCACCGGCCCCATGCACGCGGGCGACGTGCCCGTGAAATCGAGCGTGAGCGTCTCGCCCTGCACCCGCATGCGCAAGGCAATCGTGAGTGGCTCGTCGCGCACGCCGTCGTTATCGAGCATGTCCTGATAGTGGTACTCGCCGTCGGGCAATGCGGCCACATGCGCGCGCATGAGTTTGACGGCACGCTCGCGCAGTTGACCGAGCGCTTCCTGCACGGTGGTGTCGCCGTATTCGTCGAGCAGATCGGCCAGACGTCGCGCGCCGAGAGTCAGCGCCGACAGTTGGCCGTTCAGATCACCCCAGAGACTATCGGGCAGTCGCGTGTTCGCCTTGAGGATGGCGAGCACGTCGGCGTCGAGCACCCCGCCGCGAACGATACGCACGGGCGGGATCTGCACGGCTTCCTGCCAGCACTCGGTGGCCGCCGGGTTGTAGTTGCCGGGTACCGCGCCACCCACGTCATGCCAGTGCGCCGCCGAGGCCAGAAAGCAATACAGCCGGCCGTTGCGAAACACCGGGCGCACGAGCTTGAAGTCGTTGGCGTGGGTGCCGCCTTCGTACGGGTCGTTGAAGAGCCACACGTCGCCATCGACCATGCCGCCACGCTCGGCGGCCGCGCGCGCCGCCGCCTGCACGGCAAAGGCCATCGCGCCGACGAAGACGGGCAGGCCCGACTTGCCCTGAATCAGCGTGGCGCCGGTGGCCGCGTCGTAGATGCCGTGGCAAGCATCGTGCGCCTCGGCAATGATGGGGTTGAACGCACTGCGGTAGAGCGTCGCGTCCATTTCGTCGGCGATCTGCTCCAGACGGCCCTTGAGGACCGCCAGAGTGACGGGATCTAGCATGAAGAAACTCCGTTGGATGTCGCTTGAGGTGCCGTACGGCGCCGCTTGAGCAGGTTGAGCAGCCCTCCCGCGTCGACCATGTCGAGCAGGAAGCCCGGCACGGTCTCGCAGGCGAGCCGGCTGCCGTCGGCGCGTTCGACGAAGCCTTCGCGCGGCGCGAGCCGCAGGGCGTCGCCCTCGGCAATGCGATGTGCGTCGGCACAGGTGAGCAGCAACAGCCCCACATTGAAGGCGTTGCGGAAATACAGCCCGTTGAACGACGGCGCAATGACGGCACGCACGCCGAGATGCACCAGCGCCGCCGCGGCCTGCTCGCGCGACGAGCCGATGCCGAAGTTGGGACCGGCGACGAGGACGTCGCCGGCCTGCACGTTGGCGGCAAACTCGGGACGAACACGATGCAGGCAATGTCGCGCGATGTCGTCGATGCCGAACTTCATGTAGGCCCCCGGCGCGAGCGCGTCGGTATCGATATCGGCGCCCACTACCCAGGCGCGATGCAAGGTGCTGCGTGGATCAACAGTCGTGGTTGGGGTGGTCATGAACAAGTGTCACAAACGAAGTCTCAGACGAGCATGTCGCGCGGGTCGGCAATGCGCCCAGTGAGCGCGGCAGCCGCCACCGTGTAGGGCGAGCCGAGATAGACCTGAGCAGTCTCCGATCCCATGCGTCCCTTGAAATTGCGGGCGGTGCTCGACATGACGGTGGCGCCTTCGGGAATCGAGCCGCCGTAGCCGGCGCAAGCGCCGCAGGTCGTGGCGAGCACTTGCGCACCTGCGGCGGTGAGCACATCCATCACCCCCTCGCGTGCCGCCTGTGCCTGATCGCGCTGCGAAGCCGGGGCGACGACAAAGCGCATGCCCTTGGCCACGCGCTTGCCTTGCAGCACGCGTGCCGCCGCGCGCAAGTCTTCGAGCTTCGCCCCCGTGCAGGCGCCCAGATAAGCGACATCCACCGCCACGTCGGCGAATTCGCCGACTGCGCGCGTATTCGCGGGGCTGTGCGGCGCGGCCACTTGCGGGGCGAGTGCGGTGGCGTCGAACGTGTGAACTTCGGCCGCCGCGCCCGCATCTCCCTGCCAGCGATGAATGTCGATGTCCTGCGTCACGCCAACCGAGCGCAAGTAGTCCAGCGTGGTCTCGTCGGGGGCTATCAGCCCCACCTGCGAGCCCAGCTCGGCGCTCATGTTCGAGAGCGTCATGCGCTCCTGCATCGACAGCGCGCGCACGGCCTCGCCACAGAACTCGATCGCCTGATAGCGTCCGCCATTCATGCCGAAGCGGCCGATCATGTGCAGCATCATGTCTTTCGCGGTTACGCCGTCGGCCAGGCGCCCGTCCCAACGCATCTGGAGGGTTTCCGGCACCTTGACCCAGATTTCGCCAGACACGGCCACGCCCAGCATTTCCGTGCTGCCGATACCGAACATGTAAGCACCGAACGCACCGCCCGTAGGCGAATGCGAGTCGCCGCCCACGCAGAACATGCCGGGCCGCAGATGACCGTGCTCCGGCACGACCACATGGCAAATGCCGACCGAGTCGTAGACGTTGGGCAACGCCTGTGCGCTCGCCCAGTCGCGCGCAATGCGAACGATGCGCCGCGATTCGTCATCGGATTCCGGCACGTAGTGATCGATGACGAGCACCACTTTCGACTTGTCCCACAACTGCGCGCCCAGCGATTCGAGCATCGGTTGCAGCCGGCGCGGGCCGCTGGAATCGTGAAACATCGCAAGATCGACGCGGCAGGTGACGATCTCGCCCACGGCCACTTCGTCGCGGCCACAGGCGGCCGCCAGCAGTTTTTGCGTCAGAGTTTGAGTCACGGTCATTGCCTTACATTCCGAGATAGGCGCGGCGCAGGTCGCTGCTCGCCAGCAACTCGGCGCACGTGCCGCTGTGACGAATCGCCCCGTTCTCCAGGACATAGCCGCGCTGTCCGGTTTCCAGCGACTGGCCCACGTTCTGTTCGACGAGCAGAATCGACAGGCCGTCGTGTTGCAGGCGAGCAATCAGCGTGAAGAGCTCCTCGACCATCAGGGGCGAAAGACCCAGTGAAGGTTCGTCGAGGATGAGCAACCTTGGCTCGGCCATCAGCCCGCGGCCGATGGCCAGCATCTGCTGTTCGCCGCCCGACATCGTGCCCGCCGGCTGCGCAATGCGTTCGCGAAGACGCGGGAACAGATCGAGCATGCGCTCCAGACTTTGCTCACGCGAGGCACGTCCCCGGGCAAATGCGCCAAGCATCAGGTTTTCGCGCACGCTCAGGTTCGGGAAGATGCGACGGCCTTCCGGCACCTGAATCAGCCCCGCCTTCACGACGTCTCGGTAATGGCGTCCGGTGAGATCGTGTCCGTCGAACCGCACGCGCCCGGCCCAGACAGGATTGATGCCCGAGAGCGTGTTGTTCAGCGTGGACTTGCCTGCACCGTTGCTGCCGAGCAGCACCACGATTTCGCCCGCGCCGACCGTCAGATCGACACCGCGCAGCACTTCGACACGGCCGTAGCCGGTGTGCAAGCCTTCCACTTCCAGAAGATGGCTCATTGCGCACCTCCCGATTGGGCGGCGAGCCGCGCTGCGGTGCCGTGCCCCAGATAGGCTTCGATCACGGCAGCGTCGGACGTGACTTCGCGCGGCGTGCCGGCGGCAATCAGCTTGCCCTGTGCGAGCACCCACACATGCTCGGCCAGACTCATGACGGCGCGCATCACGTGTTCGATCATCAACACCGTCACGCCACTGTCGGCGATCTCGCGCACCACGGGAATCATTTCGTCGATCTCGCTCGGGTTGAGGCCGGCGAGCACTTCGTCGAGCAGCAGCAGACGCGGACGCGTTGCCAGCGCCCGTGCCAGTTCGAGCCGCTTGCGGCCGCAGACAGTCAAATCGGCGGCGGGCTTGTCCAACTGCGCCTGCAAATTCGTGCGCAGGGCAACTTCCTCGGCCTCGCGCAACGCTGCACGGCGATCGCGTTGGTGCAGATGCGCACCCACCGCAATGTTCTCGCGCACCGTCTGTGCGCCGAACGGCTGCACGATCTGGAAGGTGCGCGTTAGGCCCTGACGCGCGGTCTCGAACGGGGCTTGCCCCGTGATATCCCGCCCCTGAAACTCGACGCGGCCCGCCGTGGGTGTCAGAAACCCGGAGAGCAGACCGAACAGCGTCGTTTTACCGGCACCGTTCGGCCCCACGAGCGCAGTCAGCGTGCCCGGCTTGACGACAAGACTCACGTCCTGCACCGCCTTGAGGCCGCCGAACGTAATGGACAGGCCATTGGCCTTCAACAGCGCCTCAGACACGGGCATTCTCCTCATGCGTGGCGGCCGCCTGCGCGTCGGGCGCAGTGACCGTCTTCTTGTCCATTCCCAGCAAGCGGCGCACCGATGCCCCTGCGCCGGTCATGCCGCGCGGCAGGAACATCACGATCAGAATCAGCACCGCGCCGTAGATCACCATCGACAGGCCCGGCAACTCGCCGAACAGGTTGCGCGTGAACTCGCCCAGCGCGTACAGCACGGTCGCGCCCAGCACCGGCCCCCAAAGCGTGCCCATACCGCCCACGATCACGCCAACGAGCGCTTCGACCGAGATCGTCGAGCCGAACGCAATACCGGCATCGATGTACTGGAACATCTGCACGTAGCACATGCCAGCGGCGCTCATGAAAGCGCCGGACAAGGCGATCGCGCCGAGTTTGATGCGCAGCGGATTCACACCGACCGCACGAGCGGCGTTCTCGTTGTCGCGCACCGCTTGCAGCCAGGCGCCAAAACGCGAATGCCGCAGCCAGGCCGTGACCAGCAGCGCCGCCATCACAAACACGAGCAGCAACGTGGCGTAACCGCGCGGCGACGCGAATTGCAGATTCCCCACGCTCTGGCGCAGCGGCACCATGAGGCCCACCCCCGCCCCGGTGAACGGCAGCGACACGGCGAGAATTCGGAAGACTTCCGCAAACGCCAGCGTCACCAGCGCAAAGTACGAACCCTTGAGGCCGTAGCGAAAGGTGACCGCACCGATGACGACGGCCACCCCGGTGCCCATCGCAATCGCGAACGGCATCGCCAGCCACGGATTCCAGCCCCATCGCAATTGCGCAATGGCCTGCGCATAGGCGCCGACCCCGAAAAAGAGTGCGTGCCCGAACGACAACTGCCCGCCGAACCCGCCCAGAATGTTCCAGGACTGCGAGAGCAGCACGGTATAGAGCGTCATCATCACGAACGACAGCCACACGCCCGATTGCAGCGTGACCAGCAGCGCCGCCATCACGACACCAAACAACACGATCCAACGAAGGTCTCTCATCGCTTGCTCCCGCTCCTCACGCCCGCGCACCGAACAAGCCCTGCGGACGCAGCAGCACGACGATGATGAAAATGGCGAAGATACCCATCTGCCCGAGCGAATCGCCCAGCCACAGCCCGCCCAGCGACTCGACCACTCCGATGAGCAACCCGCCTGCGAGCGCGCCGGTGAAGCTGCCCATGCCGCCGAGCACCACGATGGTGAAAGCCACCAGCACGAAGCCACTGCCGACTTGCGGATTGACGTAATACGTGGGCATCAGAAAACACGCCGCTGCACCCACGCACGCCATGCCGATACCGAACGACAATGCGTAGACCCGCTCGACATCGATCCCCATGAGCTTCGCGCCATGCTTCTCCTTGGCGACGGCACGAATCGCGCGGCCAAGATCCGTCGCCCGCATGATCCAGAAGAGCAGTGCTGCCGCGCTCAGCGCACCGCCGAAGGCGATGAGCTTTGGCACCGAAAGCATGACCGGACCGACATCGACGGTCGCGAGCGTGTAAGGCGTGTCGATGGTGTGCGTATCGGACTTGAACCACACCAGCGCAAGGTTCTCCAGCACGATCGCCAGCCCAAGCGTGACGAGCAGAATGTTCTCGTCCTTGCCGTGGCTTGCCCGCTCGATCACGCCGCGTTGCAAGGCGTAGCCCAGCGCGAACATGCCTAGCGTGACGAACGGCAGCGCGACGTACGGATCGATGCCGAGCTTTTCCTTGAGCAGCCACACGGCGTACAGCGCGATCATCAGCGCTGCGCCGTGCGAGAAGTTAATGATGTGCAGCACGCCGTACACGAGCGTGAGGCCCAGGGCGATGAGCGCGTACACCGCCCCCGTGGTGAGCCCGTTGAGCACGGCCGAGAGAAGAATGACTGGGTCGAGCATCGCGTCAGGCCTTGAGCGGGAAGACCGGCGCCACCTGACGATACGTGTCGGGCAGAATCACCTTGATGTCGCTATGCGAGACCTGCGTGAGCAGCGGCTGAGCGCCCGTGTTCTGACCGTTGACGAACTTCGTCGGCCCGTACGGCATGATGTGATCCTTGAACGAACTCGATGCGAGCGCCGCCGTAATGGCTGCACGATCGACCGACCGGGCGCGCTCAATGGCATCGGCCAGCAACATCATGGCCGTGTAGGTCATGAAAACCTCGTAGCTGAAGAACGCGCCTTTGGCTTCCGTGCGCGCCTTGAGCGCCGCCACGCGCGGGTCCTTCGGATTGAACCAGTGGTTGCAGTCGATGATGCCGTCGGCGATGTCCGGAAACTCTTTGAGGAACTTGTAGCTCGATGCTGCACCGCCGAGCACGGAATAGATCGCCTTGGGCTGCACTTTCTGCTGTTTCATCGCGCGCAGCAGCAGCGCGTACTCGTTGTAGTAATTCGCGGGAATCACGATGTCCGGATTCACCGAGCGCATACGCAGCACGATGTTGTTGAAATCTCGCGTCGGGTTGGCGTGCTTGATGACTTCCTTGATCTCGAAGCCACGCGCGGGCAATTCCTTTTGCAGCAACGCCGCTGTACCCGTGCCGAAGAGCGACTCTTCGTGCACGATCATCACTGTCTTGGCAGGCTTGCCGGCGGCATTGTTGAGCGCGGCGAGATCGTCGACCGCACGCAGCGAGCACATGCGATAGCCGGGACCGAAGCGGAACGTGTTCGTCAGACCGCGCTCCACGATCTGGTCTGCCACCCCCACGTCGACAACATGCGGCAAGCCATACTTCGCTGCCGTTTGCGTCGTTGCCAGACAAATCGCCGACGCATACGCGCCGACAATGGCCGACACGCCCGCCTCGTTCATCTTCTCGACTTCCGCCGACCCGGCTTCGGGGCGCGACTGTGCGTCGCCGAGCACCGCCTCGATCGGCGCGCCGCCCAGCGACTTGATGCCCCCGGCGGCGTTGATGTCGTCAATGGCGAGCAACGCGCCGAGACGGCACTGCTGACCGGAGTAGGCCAGCGCACCGGTAACGGGATGCAGCACACCGATCTTGACCGGCTTACCGGCGGCATGCGCGAGCCACGGCGCGCTGGAAGTGGCAGCAAGCGCGGCCATGGCAGTGGACTGACGCAGGAACGTGCGACGCGAACTCATTGACGATTCTCCGGACGTGATCAGTGGAATTGGGCAGACAGTTCTTCGCTGACCCAGACCTTCGCGTCGATGTCACCGACACGAGAGAGTTGAAGTTGGTACTGGTAGCGATCGGGGCGATACAGACCTTGCAGCAGTTGCACGGGACGCTCGGACACATCGCGCACGAGGCGCGTAACCGCCAGCAATGCGGAGCCGACAGCGATATCGAGATGGCGCGCTACAACGGCATCGGCCAGGCGCGCCGAAATCGTTTGCGTCGCACCGCCGAGTTCGACACCGGCTTCTTCGAGCAGCATCAGCAGCGGTTTGCGCTCGAGTTCTTCGCGATTGATCTCGGCGATCCCCTGCGGCACATGAGTGGTGATGTACGACAAGGGGCCCGCCTGCGTGCTGCGCACGCGAATACTTTTGAAGACCGGTGCACCGGGTTCGAGCGCCAAGGCTTCGGCAACGGCATCGCTCGCGCCCACGACGCTCGATTCGAGCACCGACACGTTCGTGCGCAACCCCATGTTGACGATGTTCTCGAGCAGGCCGGTCAGATGCGCCTTCTCGCGCGAGAAACCAGGCGTCTTGCCGCCGGTGCGTTGCCCTGCGTGCAGCGGCCACGTTCCCAGTCCGGGGCGGCGCACGACAAGGCCGTCGGCCACCAGCATTTCCATCGCCTTGCGAATGGTGATGCGTGCCACGCTGAACTGATCGGCCAGCACATGCTCGCCCGGCACGCCATCACGATCGAAGCGTCCCTCCTGTAACTGCTCGCGCAGCACGAGGTAAATCTGGTGGTACTTCGGAAGCGGTAGTGGGGTATCCATGCGGCGATTCTGTAAGTGTCATAATGTCCGGTCAATAGAACAAAGTGACAGACAAAATGTTCTATCGGGAAAACACCTAAGGCATTCGGGATTACCGGGCAAATGACCTGCACACGCAGGCTGCACAAGGTTTTTCAGATTGCGGCGCAGCATGTTTCGATGCTGCGCCGCAGCCGTTTTCAGAAGCGGTGACGCAGGCCGACGTAGTAACTCATCTGGTTGTCGTACCCGTTGAGCTTCACGCCGTTGCCACCGGTCCAGTTGGTCGTCGAGGTGCCAAACAGTCCCGACCACCCGCCATCGACCCGCTCGTAAGCGGTGGCGAAGTAGACATCGGTGCGCTTGGAGAGGAAGTAGTCGATCACGCCATAGATCGTTTGCCGCTTGCCGCTGAAATTCACCGCACTCGTGTTGTCGTACATATAAGCCGCGATGAATTGCCACGCCGGGTTGAGCAGGTAGCTCGCGCCGAGGGTGAAGAACTGATCGCGTCGCGACGCAGAGAACACGGAGCCGATGGCAGCGACCGTGGTGGGGGTGGCTGCGGTGCTCATGTTCGTGATCGACGCGTAATCGGTGCCGCCGTTGGACACATCGAATCCGGCGTCGCGCTGGCTCTGAAGATAATCGGCGTGGAATTTCCACTGCCCGTAGCTCGCCTTCGCGCCAAGTGACCAGGTCTTCGCAAGGCGGCTCTGCGAGTCGTGCGTCTGTTGCACCTGCCCGGTGAAGACGCTGCCGTTTTGCTCCCACGACACCCCGCCCGATGCCGACGAACGTGCCGAGCCCTGCCCGGCGACGCCGCCGAGCGCATATTGAAGATTCACGCCGAAGGGGCCGAACTTCTTTGTCCACGTCAGCGCGTTGTTATAGCGCTGGCCCGTGAGGAAGACGAGCCACGAGTTCGTGGGCGGTGCGCCGATGAAGATCGGATCGACCATCGAGATCGCGACCACGGCCCCCGTGTACTGACGGCCAAGTGCGAACTCGCCCCAGCCGCCTTGCAAAGCGACGAATGCCTGCCGCCCGAAGAGTTGCCCCTGTTGATCGAACGTTCCGGCTTGCGAGTTGAAGCCGTTCTCCAGTACGAAGCGCGCCTTCATGCCGCTACCGAGATCTTCCACACCTTGCAGGCCGAAGCGGCTCGCGGAGAGGAACCCCTCACCGGCCTGATTGACGGAGTAGATGCGACCGCCGTCAGGGCTCGCATGGTTCTGCGAGACAACGGCCGCCTCGATCACGCCATAGAGCGTGACGCTCGATTGAGCGAGCGCCGGCGTCGCCGCAGTGGCGAGCCATAATGCAGCGCAGGCAGTTGAGACGGTGTAAGCGAGAGGTAACGTTTTGCGTGTGGTTCGAGGCATTGGCGTGCGTCCTTCTTTTGTTGAGGAAAGCAGTTCCCCAGTGCGCCGGGCACTTGCCGGCACCGTGAGCAGAACGCTCAGCGGGCGAGGCAAACGCGAGGGCGCACGAAGCCGCGTCGTGAGCACGCGGCGCACGTCGTACGGCAAGGGAAAATTGGGAGAGCACGCCGACGCGATCGATGTCGCAATGCGCCGCGTGCCCGAGGGCGAAAGCGGCTTACTCGCGCAGAACGCGATACGTTGCGCGCTTGATGGCGAACGTTTTCATCGGCATTGGAAGAGAGGAAGTCATCATGGCGACGACTCTAGGAGCGCCAATTTGTAGCGTCAATGGAACAAATGCCGAGTGCGGTTGTTCCATCGGGAAATTCCCGAGTTCGGCATCGGCTGACAAGATCCTGCCGCACCGTCGCTGAGAATCGATGGCGGGGGCAACGCATCGGCACAAATGCTGATCTGTACGAGCTGCTTTTGTGGGAGCCGTTTTTGTTGGCGCCGCCTGACGTCGCCGGGCACCACTGCGATGCGTTTCATTGAGACGTCGTCGTTCAACACACCGCGCCCGACGCTTCCTCCAGAATCCATTTTGCGAATGCCTGAACCGGCCGCTCGCTCAGTTCGATCGGCTCGGGAAGCACGAGGCAGAAGTTCTTAGTAATCGTTGTCCCCGCGGGCCACGGCGTAACCAAACGGCCTTGTTCAAGCTCGGGGCCGATATAAAAACGTGGCACCAACGCCACGCCCAAACCGGCCAGCGCCGCTTCGATCAGCATGGAATGGAGATCGTAACGCGCGCCGACCGCCGGGTTGCCGAGGACGATACCCGATGCCTGCGCGTACCGCTGCCACGCGTCCGGATTCTGCCGTCTGTGCAGCAGTGGCAGCGAATCGAGCGACGGGTTTGCGCCCGCTTCGCGCAGCAACGCCGGGCTACACACCGGCACCAGAATCTCTTCCAGCAGATGATGCAAGTGCATTCCCGTCCATGCCGGATGTTCGAAATGAAGCGCGGCGTCGAAGCCGCTGCCGGCGAGCAGGAAAGGGTCCATGCGTTCGGCAATGTGCACGGTAATGCTCGGATGTCTGGTCTGAAACCGCTTCAAACGGGGAATCAGCCAACGGGTAGCGAAGGTCGGACTGGCGGCGATATCGATGCTCGCCCCCTCAGTGGGTTGCCCCATCAGATACAGGCTGTCGCGTTCCAGCCGATCCAGAATCTCCCGAACCTGTGCTGCGTATCTCACGCCATTCGGCGCCAGACGGACTCGATTGCCCACGCGCTCGAACAGCGTCACCCCTAAAAACGCTTCCAGGCGGCCAATCTGACGACTGACCGCCCCCTCGGTGCGTGCCAACTCTTCGGCGGCTCGGGCGAAGCTGCCGTGTCGTGCCGCGGCTTCGAATGCCAGAAGCGCGGCGTTGCTGGGAATCTTGCGTGTCATGGGAATCTCACCGATCAGTTCGCGCTCGAAGCCAGCTTGAGCAAACATCACTGAAGGCTGACTTTTATTCGATATAAACGCTGAAAACGGCAGATTACCATTACGTTATTGCACTAAGAATGAGTTTCTCGCAGGAAGAGACTCGTCTGGAACGAGGACGATTCGATGATCTACACCGTGGAATGCAGCTTCGCCGATCCGGCCGGCGAAGCCGAATGGAATGATTTCTACAGCCATGAAAAATTGCCGGCCCTGATCTCCGTCACAGGCTTTCACACATCGCAGCGCTTTCGCGCGATCACGAAGGGCTGTCCGGTCTATCTCGCCGTTCACACGATCGACGGTCTCGACGTATTGACGGGAGAGGAATATCGCCGGAAAGGCGGCGGAAATTTCGCTCGGTGGCAACAACACATCACCGACTGGCACAGAAATCTGTATAGCGATATTGGGCTTGCGCCGGCGGTCGGCGCCGATGAGCTTCTCGTGCTTTGTTCCAGCGGCCCCGATCGTCTCGTGGAGATGGGTCTCGCACCGCTTGCCATGCAAGCGATTGCGCTGGAGAAAAATCCGGAGCGCCGTTGGCTGGCCGTTTCGTCTCGATCAAACGCTCGCCTTGTCGGGCACGTCGCCGACGGCATTCATCTTTACACGCCGATCACGGCACGACTGACGAGCGCATCTGCGACGTAAACCGTCGTCGAGCGTTCGCGTCGAAAATTCATCGATCTGGAGAAGTGTTGTGCCCATTTCCGCCTTTCCAAGCCAACAAGTTGGCGACTTCACGATTACCGCCATCAGCGACGGCTACCTCAGCGCCAGCCTCGACTTCCTCTCGAATATCGACGCGTCCGAGGCTGCGAGAATGCAGAGCGACGCTGGGCAGACGACGCCCTCGGCGGTGCACATCAACTGTTACGTGGTGCGTTCTGCGGGACGCACCGTCCTCATCGACGGTGGCGCTGGCGGCATCAAACAATGGGGGGGCCGGTTGCAGGCCAATCTGTTGCTCGCCGGTATCGAACCGTCTTCGATCGACACGATTCTGCTCACGCACGCCCACCCCGATCATGTCGGCGGGCTCGTGACGACCACTGGACAAATCGCTTTCCCGAATGCGGAGCTTGTCGCACATCGTCGAGAAGTCAGGTTTTGGCAAGATGATGGCAACCTCAGTCGTGCCAGCGAGCGAGCACGAGGCAACTTCCAGATCGCCCGCCGGGTGTTCGACGGCTACCGCGAGAGGCTGCGGACCTTCGATGACGGCGAGGTGTCGCCCGGCATCCACGCGATGGCGCTGCCGGGGCACACTGACGGACATACCGGCTATCTCATTGAATCGCGAGATCGGAGCCTGCTGATCTGGGGAGATGTCGTTCATTTCCCTCACATCCAGATTGAACGTCCGGACGTATCGATTGCGTTCGATCAGGACCCCACGCTGGCAGCCGCCACGCGATCCAGACTCCTCGACAGGGTCAGTTCGGAGGGACTCCTGATTGCCGGCATGCATTTGGGGGAACTCGGCTTTGCGCAAATCAGGCAGACGCGCGGCGGGTACGGATTGCATTATGTGGCCGAGGCGCAGGGATAAACTGGAAAGGGCCATATGGCACGCGCAAGCGGCAAATCCACTGGACTTTGCAGACGTGACTCATCCGGTCGCCCTCGCCTCTCGACGGTGCCAGTGCGAAGCGCGCAAGGAAAGACGCACATCGCGCATGCGTTGAAGTCACTGCGAGGTCTCGGTACTTTTCTCGGGTTGCGCACATCGGCTAGTGCCGTTAGCCGCTTGCCGTTCGCAGAACAGTTCCGCCGGGGATGCTAAGCCGGTACATACCGGTTCACAACAATCCCGCACGCGTAGCTGTCCGAGCGGATCAACCGGAGCCTCGTGCCATGCCGGGTATCGTGAAACAGCACGCCTCCGCTGCCGACCGCGACAGGGTTCACGAAAAACTGGAATTCGTCGACAAGCCCCGCGGCAATCAGCGCGGAGACAAACCCCTTGCCTCCGAACGTAATGAGGTTACCGCCAGGCTGCTGCTTGAGCGCGCCGACGGCGGCTGCCATGCCGCCACGGACGATCGTTGTCCGCTCCCATAGCGACGCGTCCAGCTTGTCCGTGACGACGAACTTCGGCAGGTCGACGATGCGTTGCGCGAACGCGTAGTTCGGGTCCGCCGGAAACCGCGTGGCGGCGCGGCCCCAATGATTCAGATACCCCTGCTGAACCATCGGCCGGCTCAACAGGATGCCGTCCACCGACGCGAATATCCGATTGAACTCGTTTTTGAGCGCGTCGTCCCAGGTCCAGTCCTCGCCCCAGTTCCAGACTTGCCAGTCGAGTTCGTCATTGGCCGCCGAGACGTAGCCGTCCACGGACATCTGCATTTGTACGATCAGCTTTCTCATGGGAGTCTCCGTTATCGAACGTTGCCAGACGCGTCGTCAGCCCAGTACTCCTGCGTCGTCGGCGTCGTGTTACCGACCGAGGCGGTCGCGTCTACCATCGTGAAGTACCTGTTTTCTGCTGCCATTTTTATGCAGTGCTGCGTCTCTTTGGCGTCGACTACTGATTGCTTTATGCAACTGGTTGCAGATTATTAAATCCGATTTTAGAATGCAAGCAGTTTTATAGAGAAACCAGAAATGACGACCTACCGCTCGCGCTGTCCGATCAATCTCGCGCTCCAGATCGTTGGCGACAAGTGGAGCTTGCTGATCCTGCGGGATCTGATGTTTGCCGACAAGCGGCATTTCCGGGAGCTTTTGCAATCGGAAGAGGGTATTTCGTCGAACATCCTCACCGAGCGCCTCGCGAGGCTGGTCGGGGCAGGCATCCTGACGAAGTCAGATGACTCGACGCACAAGCAGAAGGCCATCTACAGCCTGACGCCGATGGGTATCGATCTGCTGCCGGTGCTCGCGCAAATCGGCATCTGGGGCCGTAAGTACCTTGATGTGACGAAGGAAAGTGCAGCACAGGCGGCGCGTCTGGAGAAGGGTGGCCCGGCGCTGTGGAAGGCATTGCAGGCGGAGTTGCACAAGACGCATGTGAAACGGTGAGCATGCTGCTGTGGAAGGCGAATGGCGCGGGACCGCCCTCCACCGGGCGGTCGTCGGTATCTTCGTCCGAAGTGTTTTTGCTATACTCTTGCCCTCGCGTCAGGCCTGATTGGCCGACCTGCCCGGATTTGCGCTACGGATGACAACCCTGTCGGCGTTCAGCAGCAAATCTGTAGCAATGGCGACGTGAAACAGCAGGTTGCGGGGTGATCTGGAGTGATACGGTAGGGGTATCACGATCAGCCGGAAAGCCCCGTAGAATAAGGCGATGTCCTTGATTTCAAAGGACATCGCGCCAATGGATAGAATGCAGTCTCTCCCTGTAGTTCAATGGATAGAACGAGTGCCTCCTAAGCAGAAAGAGAGCAGTGGACGGCAAGGCTAAGTTATTGATTTTTATGTGATTCGATACGGTTAACTCCCTCCAAATCCACCCTATTCCAGCCTACTCTTGGAACAATTTTGGAACGTGGGGTATAGAAAAACGTCGCGCAAAAACGAAAACAGGTAGCTCATGGCTACCTGTTTTTTTTCGTGCTTCACAACGAAGACTCAACCTATCGTGACGTCTTGGTGGGCAAGTGTTTTGGCGTCCCCGACACGATTCGAACGTGCGACCCCCTTCTTAGGAGGAAGGTGCTCTATCCATCTGAGCTACGGGGACATGCAACCGCATATCATAGCAGCAGAGACGACCTACAGACAAGAAACGGGTAAGAACTGATCGATCCCAGCCCATTGACTATTTGAAGGGCTCCTACTTGCTTGAAGGCATGGACGAACTTGGTCGCTATAAACCAGTGCCAAGATGCTGGAGGTCAATGTAGGTGATAAGCTGTCCCTGCCGAAGAAGGAAGGGCTATCCCCCTTATTGACCGCAATAATCGCTTAATCGTTACTTTGGTGAGGGGGTGAAGCATGATAGTTGAGCATGAAGGTGAATTTTCTATTCACGGGCCTTACCAGGCCTTCTATATTCAATCCATGCTCTTCAATACCTCGTCTGCACTTCAAGCATGTCAAAGAGCTTCCAAATACATTGAAGCCATCTCCGATGGAAAGATTGGGCCTCAAGACAGAAAAGATGAGCTACTGGATTGCTTGCAAAACTTCATCAATCATAGTGGTGCAGTTGCAAGATACTTCTTCCCCTCGTTTGGTGGCATGAAGAAAGAAAAGAAAGATATCCACCAAAAACGTGCTGCTCACTTGTGTAGGGTTTTTGAAGTTGATGAAAAGAGCCCTCTTTTTGATAAGCAGCTTCGGAATGCCATAGAGCATTTTGATGAGCGACTAGATCGTTACCTTGAAGAAGGCATTGTTGGGCAAATTTTTCCAAGCCTCATTCTTGATAAGCCAGAAGAGACAGAAGTTCCACACCATATTTTTAGAGCCTACTATCTTAATGATGGTATCTATCAGGTTCTAGGTGAGCGGCACCATGTTCAGCCAATCTTGGATGAAATGATAAGAGTCCATGACATGCTGGTTAAGTTTGATGAGAATGGCGGAATGCTTCGTATCCAGTCAAAAAATTGAGTGAGTAGGTGAGCGCTATGAAATTCAGCCTATTGTCGATGAGATAGCTAAAATTCACGATCTCCTGGTGAGGTTTGATGGTGATGGTGGCGTTTTCAGGAAAGCATAAGAGCATCCAATAGGGTGTTTTTTATGCCCAGAAATAATATTGAAAAAATATGAGTTCGAGAATTTATCTTCTGATTAAAGTTTTTGAAAACGAAGAGCATGCAGATGCTTTTTTAAAGAAGGGGGAGATGTTTTGTAGAACCCTTGGGAATTTCAAAAAAATCGAAGATGATGAGGCGAGGGGGGATGCCTATGAGGGAGTTACTGACTGGCATCAGCCAGATAAAGTTTCTTTAGTTCTCTCATACAAAGATAAGGATGGTGTTGATCGCTCATTCCCGCTCAAGGATCTGGCTGGCCCAGTCATTATGCAAAATAGTGGGTATGACCGTCTAAATCTTTACTGCATGTATGCTGTCAAGATTCCAGATTTTGAAGAATCCTACGAAACTGAAGAAGAGAGGGTTCGTGCGGTCGAGAAAATCAATGCGATGCTTAAGGTGCATAGTACTTTGAGTGACGAGATGATGGTCATGGGCAAGTTTGCCGTTGTGATCTATAGAGTTGAGGATTTTGTAAGTAAAATTAAACTTGCTGCGCGTGAACAGGGATATGCCAGTTGGAATGGTTCGGTTAAATATTTTGATCCAGACACGTTCCACGGTAGCTTCAAGGAGCTTGAGTCGGTATTCAGAAAGAGGGATGCTTATTCCTACCAGAATGAGTACCGTTTTGTCTTTGGCTCGCATGAGCCAGAGGGCGCTAAGGTGATTCGGGTGGGATCACTGGAGGGTATTGCCATTAAAATTCCAACCGTTGAATTTAATGATAAGTTTGAGATGAAATTGGCGGAATGAAAAAAGCACCGAATTGGGTGGGTAATACCCCCGTTCATCTGCGAAATGCTCCAACAAAATTGATGAAGGAACTGGGCTACGGTCATCAATACCGATATGCTCATGACGAACCCTAAGCCAATGCTGCTGGGGAGACTCACCTTCCAGACGGCATAGAAGAACCTGGTTGGTATCAACCAGTTCCGAGAGGTCTTGAGATCAAGATAGGTGAGAAGCTTGCCTTGTTGAAGAAGTGGGATGAAGAGGCTGGCAAGAAACAGTAAAAATCATATGAATTTAACTGCTGATAAGCCAATTAAGCGGTTCGTCTTTGGACTGCATGAGAATGAAACAGGTCATGAGGTCATTGCTGTAGTCTTCAATGATGAAAGCAATGAGAAGATTCCTCTGACCGTTGAAAGTCTCTCATGGGCTGCTGGACTGGTGAAGACTCAAGGGGTGAAAGTCAATAGCCTGAATCGTTTGAACTTGGCACATCAGAAGATTTGGGATGAGCTTCTTCACTCAAAGGAAAGCAAAGAGTTTCTTGATAAATTGGTGGTTCAGGCCAAACAAGAAATTCAGCAAAGGCAGCAACTATAATTGACTTTATCCTTGCATTGCATATGTTCTTCTAAAAAGGAGAGGAAAGATTCAGGAGATCCAAAACCAGTTTGGTGGCCGTAACTTGAGCTATTGACCCTAACACTTGTCCAATATAATTCCCAGCGAAAGCAAGCTAAAGAAGAACTCAAACAACCTAAAACTAATTCATTAAATGATATGAGCAATTCAAACGAAAAATCTCTTTACTTTGACATAGTTCGCACTATCTTTAATCTAGTTTGTTTGGTGCTGTTGAATTTATGTGCTTGGATTGTGGTGGCAGTGTTTATTGGTGTCTATCTAAAGGAGAAGGTAGGCACATCCACCAATGCTGATTTCAATTGGTCTTTGCAGGCTGCTCTGCTGATCCTTATCCCATTGAACTGGTTCTACTGGAAAACAAAGGTAAAGGATGGAAAGTGGAAGAACTTGTTCTATCGCACTTGGAAATAGAGTCCCATTGCCAAACAACATAAAAGCACCTTCGGGTGCTTTTTCTTTGCCTGTTATTATTGACTTCTGCTTCTCATTTCGTATGTTGTTCTCAAAAAGGAGAATGGCATATGAAGTGGTTACGAAGATTTTTTAACTGGTTGAAAAGGATTTTTGGAATGAGTGATTTTGAAAAATTTCTCGCTTCATTGGACAAGGTTTTAAAAGAAAATGGAAGCTCTCCAATATCACCAGAAGAAAAAATAGAACTCGAAATCTCATTTAAAGACTGGATGAGTTTTTTGGATTTTTCTGAGGAATTGGCAGAAATTAGGTTCAACAAATTCTTTTACGATGTTCTAGAAAAATATTCTTCAATTACAAAAGAGGAAGTTAAAAAACTAAAGAGACAAGGAATGACAGTAGATAAAATTGTTGAAATTTTAAACAAGAGAGATAAAGATAAAAAAGAAGAGTCGGAGAAAAAGAAGACTGAAAATAAAATTCAATCCATCAGGACTAAGTCTTTAAGCAATCCTGATTCGGCATCAACACCAAAAAATGATTCCTAACCATAGCACCTTCGGGGAATCTTTCATGCCTGCTTTTTTGAAGGGCAGAACTCATCCAACCCCTTGGAGGCACCCGTTGTATCCTTTTTGTGACGCGTACCACAGCCATTGGACGCGAAAATAATCAATAAAAATCAAATGGTTGAGATACGGATTGCGTCCCTTTTAGGGGGCTGTTACATGCGTTTTAAGCCGTGGAACATATCTGGAACAAAAACCAGGCATTGACGAATTCTCCCTATATAAATCAACAACTTATAGAATTAGGGATGGAACCCTCCTAAGCGCTAGATACAGGTTCGATTCCTGTTTTCGGAACCATGAGTTCCTGATTCCGGAACCTCATCGTTCCGGTTTTCGGAACTCAAAACAGACAGATCCACGCGAAGGGACGCATCCCACTTGCTGTACGCCTTGTTAATCGAGAATTCACGGGCGTACCGGCCGGCGCCAACGAGCAAAACGTTCATTTTCACCAGTTCAGCCACGGCCACCGACGTCTGCGTCTTGCTGATGCCGGCGCGCAGTTGGATTTGCGAGAGTGCCAGCTGGTCAGACGTCTTGTTGAAGCCGTAAGTCTTCCGGATAAGCACCATCAGCACTTTGTATTCGTTGCGGCCGAACGGAGCCATCGTGATCGCTTCCAGAAGCTCGTTCGCCACACGCGTGTAGCCATGCTCCAACTGGGGCACGCGAACCTCCGGAAACGGGATGACTTGGGCGGGCTGAGCCATTTCAGACCTTGACGCGGTAGAGCGTCACACCGCGACGAACAGACGTCGACTCGACGTGCCCTGCCGCTTCCAGCGCCTTGATGGACTCGCGCACCGCCGATTCCGACATGCCGCAGTCACGCGCCAGGCGGCTTACC
Organism: Pandoraea apista; assembly: GCF_001465595.2. Lineage (NCBI taxonomy): Bacteria > Pseudomonadati > Pseudomonadota > Betaproteobacteria > Burkholderiales > Burkholderiaceae > Pandoraea > Pandoraea apista. Next base: position 3,708,682 of record NZ_CP013481.2, read on the forward strand.
TTCGGGGACGACTCACCAGTCGACATAACGGCGTGGTGGCTCAGCGCGAGCAGCACGATCTTCTCGGTGTGGCGCAGCTCGACGCCCCACGCTTGATTGACTCGGTGTGAACTCATTCAGTGGGCTCCTAGTCTCGTGAGTTGCCGCGCGGGGCGAGCATAAGCAGCGTGGGGGCAAGAATTGCAGCAATGACCGTCAAGGCGATCCAATCCGAAACAAGCAGACTCATCCGTTCACCTCAGTGTTCGCAAGGCATTTCGCCGTTGCTCTGGCGCCGCGCGCCGCACGAAATACAAGTGACAGGCGGTGGCGGCTCGGAAAGAGAGGGGCCAATCACGTCTCTGCTCTCGGTACCCGCCTCGGTAACCGAACTCGACACGTTCATTGCGTACGGCGCCGGGACTCGCAAGCTGCGCATAACCTCTCTCATCCCTGCCTCACGCCGCGCGCGGCATAACTTTCACCCGCCGCTCAAATCCGCATTCGCCACCGCCCTCGCGAGCGCACCGACAGCTCACACCGGTCTCTGCCATGGAGGCCAAGGCATCGAGATACCGCGGCGTCACCATGACGAATCCAGTCAGCCCAATAACGGCATCCAGCTTGTCGATGGGAATGCCGTTCTGCCCCGACAGGAAGCGCGAAACTTGCGATGCGTCCCATCCCAGAACCTCCATCGCAGCTTTCCGCTCATCGCCGGAAAGTAGAAGGCGCAAGGCCCGTTCAATATTTGGCCGTTCAGCCATGATCAATCTCCCTCAATACAAGTTGCGTGCTGTTGCACGTCCAACAACCTACGATGCAAGTCATGTAAAACACGCCCTGCGAGATAAAGATGAGCACTCACCGTCATGCGAGAATGGTGTTTCCACACAACCAGTTCACTCAATCTAGGAGTGCTCATGACCAAGGAACAACTCGACGTAATCGTCGGACTTCTCGTCGGAACACAGACAGCGATTGTTACGCTCTCGGACTACCTTTCGAAAACCGGGGTGCTGAACAAAGACGAGCTATCTGCACACTTCTCAGCCACCGCAGATCTGCTTCCGAACGACCTGCAAAACAGGAATCTCATTGCGATGATTCTTCGCCAGGTTTCTGGAGGGATTGCGTCTGTACAGGAGAGCAGTCCGGAGGCAGAGATTCGGCAGTTGCTGCACTGATTGCGGCCAAAACTTCCGACTGGAATCCATTGAGAAGCGGCGCAGGGATTCGCGTCGCCCTCGATCGCGGAGTAGCTCGAAGGTGTGCCAAAAGCCACGTTACAAAGCTCACTCACCACCTCCGGAAGCGCCACCACCGATTTGTGCCAGATGAAGCGAGCGAAACAACGATGGACTCGCATCACTCACGACGACGGCATCGGTCGCAAGCCCGCAAGCGACTCCAGCGACTTTGATTTGGCTCCCAACAGGGAGCGCCCACTCACTCAAATTTTTGATAGGAATAACCACCTTGGCCCTCTATTTCTTGAGTTACGACCTGCGCAACGCCAGGAATTACCAGCCGCTTTACGACGAGTTGGCAAAATTCAATGCAGTGCAAGTTCTCGAGTCGGTATGGACGTTCGCGAGGTACAACACGACCAGTGAGGCGCTGCGCAATCATTTCAAGGGATTCATCGACAGCGACGACGGGCTGCTCATCATCAAGGCCAGCTCGTGGGCAGGCACGAAGATCAACGGAACTCCGCCGACACCCACAAGCTGGGACTAATCGGGCGAGTCGAAAACCTGCGCCTTCAGCTGGGTCTGTTGGGAGGCGCCTGAACCGCGCTACCGAAGGCGCAGGTTTTCCTACCGAATCCACGCGACATACGCGCCCCAAGGAGTCCAGCCTATGCCGAGCCAGATCCACCACGGGGTTGAAGCGCTGCCACTGCCCTTCCCAGATAAGCGATATGCGAGGCTTCATGCGATATCTCCACCAGCGCCGCCCCCAACACACTCAAGATTTGCGCCCTCGCTGTCTCTTGCAGCGTCGGCGCTCGATCGGTGGCGGGATGTGTCGTTCACAAGCTCAGGCCAAATCAGTCGCCAGTCGTCGGGGCGCAAGTCCCTACGCGTAACGCGCTCGTTCGACTCGCGCTCGATCGACACGCAGAGCTTTTCCCCGGCCTGTCTCTGCCCGTACATAACGTTCCTGAGAAACGCATACGTGGTGCCACAGCGCGCCGCGAATTCTTTGCGATCGTCTATGGAATACGGCTTGAGGAAGTTTTTGAGTTTTTCCATAGAACCAGATTACACCATTCGGTGAAGTACATCAACACCGAACGGTGAATTCACCAAATGCTTACTCCCATGGTGTAATCCGACCCATGACCGACCTATCAAATATCCGCCGCCAGAACCTATCCGATCTCGTCAACAAGCACGGGTTGAGTGAGGTTGCACGGCGGGTCAACAAACCCGCCAGCCAGATAAGCGACATGCTTTCGGGCCGAAAATCATTTGGTGAAAAAGTCGCGCGGGCGATCGAGCAGGCTTGGGGCGGGCAGCTTCCCCCCATGTGGCTCGACCAGCAAGACGGCGGACAGCCGATTTCCGAGATGCGGAAAGTGGAGCTTCCGGCCGAAAAAGGGAACGTACTTGTCTGGGAAAACCCAGAAGATCTACCTGAGGACACTGGCCGCGTGTGGATCGATAGATACGATTATCGATTCTCTGCTGGCGCCGGGACTATCCAGTGGGAAGTGAGGCAAAAGAGGGCTTTGCCTTTCGACGGAAGTTTCTTTCAGAAGATTGGATCGCGTCCACAGGACTGTAAATTGTGCATAGTCCGAGGCGATAGCATGGAACCATATCTCTTCAATCGCGACATGATGATGGTCGACAGCGCAAAAACCAATGTTCGCGATGGACGCATCTATGCTGTGCTCTTCGAAGATGAGGCACTCGTAAAGCAAGTCTTTAAGCAGGTCGGAGGAGGCCTCGTACTGCACTCATACAATTCTTCGAAATATCCCGACAAAGAGGTTCCTGCCGACAAGCTTGAATATCTGCGGATCGCCGGGGAAATTGTGTATCGATCAGGGTCGGGACCCGCGGGCGGCAACTAAACCGAGAGGTAAAAAGTTAATGAGCTATTCTCCTGCCTCGCTTCTCTCCATCTGCGTCGCTGCGGCTTGCTCCGCCATGATTGCGTCGACGCTTCACGCCGCCCCAGGTGATTCGTACGTCGTGCGCGGTGAGCCAGTTGTCGGATGCAAAGACAAAACCTACACTGCGCAGGTCAGTGACTTTATAAAGCGCGGGTATAGCCGTAGTGTTACTTCCGACGCAATGCAGCAAGGGAGGTGCCGCATGCTATCTTCGGCCGATCAACTCAGATTGGTGCGATACGAAACGCTCGCACTCCCCGCGGGAACCTTTAATCTTGCGCTGGTTGCGCAGGAAGTCACCATGAACGACGCGCAGGGCAAGCCATTCACTTTTAGAAGTGAGATCTACGTCCTCAGGCAGTAATCTCCCGACTAAATAATCAGGATTCAGTTCAAACCCGCTCCGGCGGGTTTTTTGTTGCGTCAGAGCAATGACTCCGTTCGTGCCCAAAGCGGCATCCGGAAACCCAACGTCACCCGCCCTCCGAAAATATTTCACCGTTTGGTGTTGACAGGCACTTCACCATTTGGTGTAATTCATTCCAACGCGACACATCGCCGCGCCTCCGGCCCAACCGGATCGCTCTGACGACAGGCTTAGCCTGCCCTCTCGATCAAAATTTGGAATGGGTGAGTCTTCCCCACGGCCCGGCGATTGGGTCGTAAGTCGGACAGGAAGTACCGCGCTAGGCCGCCGTCTTGGGCTACCGGTCAACTTCTGAGTACCCGACAAATAACGCAGCGCCCCGGTCATCGAGTTGATGCCGGGGAACTGCGAAGCTGTATCTGAGGCGGCTTTCTTCCGAGAGCCGCGCCATATACACGAGGAGAGCGACATGGGTACACGAGCGGATTTCTATGTGGGTCGCGGCGTTACCGCCGAATGGCTTGGCAGCGTGGCGTGGGATGGCTATCCGGACGGGTTCGATCGCCCCGGGTTGCTCGACGCCACCACGGAAGCGCAATACCGCGCCGCGGTGTCGGAAGAGCTGGCCTCGCGCGAAGACGCGACCTTGCCCGAAGCTGGGTGGCCGTGGCCGTGGGACAACAGCGCAACGACTGACTACGCCTACGCGTTTGACGGTGAGCGCGTGTATTCGTCGTGCTTCGGTCGCGCCTGGCATGACCTTGCGACGGCCATCGAAGATGAAAGCGACGAAGACGATGCTTCGCTGCGCGCTGTGTTCCCGGACATGAGCGCACGGAAAAATGTCGCCTTTGGCAGCAAAAGCGGCGTAATTGTCGTGCACGGCTGAATTAACCGGACACCTCCCCGGCGAGGGAACGCCCCCGATGATGCAGGCGTGACGGCCGCCAGAGTGCGGCACCCCATCAACTCAGGAGATTTCAATGAAAGGGCTGGCTTTTGAACTGGGCGACGCTGTCGCTCTCACGATGAGCAAGGAGGCAGGTTTCGTGATCGGCCGAGCCGAATACGAGTCCACCGCTGATCAGTACTTTGTTCGATACGTCACTACTGACGGTCGCCAGGTGCGCGACTGGTTCGGTGCCGAAGAGTTGGTGAAGCAATAAGGAATTGATGGGTGGCTCATCCCTCCCTTAACCGGTGGCCTGGTAATCAGGGGTACCGCGCGCGAATGATAATCGATGGCGAGTGACGAGCATCGCCTTCAGCGCGGGAAGAAATACGGGTGCAACAGTGGGATGACGATTGGCTCCCGTAAGGAGCCGCCTCACGCATGCGTTGCTTGGTCTAGCTGGGGTCTGACGGATCGAACCCCCAACCGTAACGGCCAATACGGCGCCACCAAGAGCGCAGTCGTGAGGGTGATTACGAAGTGGCGATTCGTTGACCGGCAGACGGGTGACCCGCACCTGAACGCCGCGAGCCTGCCGTCAGGGTGAGCAGCGCAAGCCGGAGAGAGCCGCCGGCCACCTTCACAGGAAGCGCCCGAAGCCGTGAAACGTGCCAACCAGGGTGGACGTCCGGATCTGAGGGGTAGACAGCCGCGTTATCCCAGGCTGGCGTTCGGTGGAAGCCCGAGCTCCTTCAAGTGAGCAGATCCGCGTCGGCGCGGCGACGTCAAATAGCCCGTATCCCATTTTTCCAGATCTGATCAGGATCTCGGGTCTGCTCTCTTGAGGGTTACGCCTTGGTCCGGCGAGCTTTCAATCTCTGTTTGGCCGTCGCCAAGACTTGGTTATAAATTTCGGTCGACATGGATATTTCTGTGAGCGTCGGCGGAATGACTGGATGCGAGTAGATGTAGATATTGCATCGGTTGTCATCGGATGACTCGTTGACGACCCCACAGTTCACACAAGTGACTGAGATTGAATGATCCATGACTCGAATCTTCGGCCCGTCATCTGATTCGTACACGACCGCCCCAAGACGGGGTGCACGATCTCCATAAACATGTTCCCGAAGCATCGAAGGCGGATGGTGTTCCAGGCTGGAAAGGAACATGTCCAGCGCCGACAGTTCTCGGCGGCATCCACGACAAAAGACGTGATTCTTGAATCGCCATTCGTGCCGCACCTCGCCACCTAGAACATTTGCAATGATCTTGGCCTCATGCGGCTTTATCGGATTCGTAATCTCAAAAGCAACCTTCACGACTTCAACTGCCGTACGTTGGTCAAGCTTTTTCATCGTGGCCACCCCGTATTTTCGCTTTTTGATTAAGGCGTAACGTGCAATCCCACTCCGTCGTCGCAACTGCGATAACAGAGCGGGAACAGCATAGCAGATCCTCTTCTCAGCACGTCTGCGCGCAGCTACGCGCGATCTCCTTCGAGGAACCCAATGAAGCACTTCATCGTGACGGTCTATACGGCCGGTGGCCGCTATCGCGGCGATGGTATCGCTCGCAGTTGGAGCGAACTCGGACAAGCTGCCGCAGCACACTTTGGCGTCGACGCCCTGCGGATCGTTGTGAGGCCCGCGCATGCTTGACCGCATCCTAATCTGGACCGTCAACGGCGCCGACAAGTGGATTCGCGCTCACCAGCCGGCCGCCTGGACTATCTGGGGCGCTCTCCTCGTCGCATGCCTCTATGTGAGGTGGAAGCACGGCGTATGAGCAATGCCCCGAATAGGGCAGCAGCAAAGCGGGCTTGGGATGCCCTGCGCCCTCTCGTGAACATGCGCAACGGACGTTCTCGTCGGCCAGCACTCGTCGGCTCTGCGAGATACCACGAGGAAATCGAGGCGCGCCAAGCGCTCGCCGAAGCACTCGAAGCACACACGCCCGTCCTGCTCGCCGCCCTCGCCTTCTACATCAAGACCGATGCCGCGCGCCGCAACGACGTCGAAGAAGACGCCGAGCGCTGGCGTCACATCGAATCCCACTACCCATACGGCGGACACCCCTCTAAGGGATTCCGAGAACACATCCGTACCGCCGTCGACCGCGAACGAGGAAAGAAATGACCGCCGTACCGTCCTTCAAACAGAAGATCAACGACAAGGAAATCCGCCGCGCGGACGCGATGAAGATCCGCTACGAGGATATCCACGTCGAACCCGGCTTCAATCTGCGCGCGTCGCTCGACCTGCTGGAAGGCGAAGCGCTCGAAGCTGCGAAAGAGGATGACGAGTGCCTGTTCCGCCACATCATGGCCGGCGGCCAGTATCCGGCACTTGAGGTACGGCCTAGGGCTGAGGGTGGCGTGTGGCTAGTTGACGGTCACCGCCGACATGCCGCGATCGGCCGCGCCGACGCTGCGGGCGCGCCGCTCCGCGACAAGGTCGGCGAGTTGATGGTGCGGATTGATGCCTTCGACGGAAACGACGCCGACCGAACTGTCCGGATCTTGTCGAGCAACAAGAATCGCCAACTGCACCCGCTTGAGAAGGCCTTCGGCTATCAGCGCCTGAGTCGGTTTGGCTGGGATAACGCGAGAATCGCTGAGAGTGACCGCGTATCGCCTCAATGGGTCGGAAAGATGCTCGTGCTGGCTGGCGCGAACTCGGACGTTCATCGCCTGGTATTCGCTGGGAAGGCTTCCGCATCGGTTGCGGCAGAGGCCGTGCGACAACACGGCGAAGCTGCTGGAGCATTCCTTTCCGGCGAGTTTGAAAGGGCTTCGGCCGGCGGCAAGAAGAAAGTCACGGCCGGGTCGATCAAAGGGAAGTCGTACCCGCGCAAGGTCGTCAGCACTTATGTCGAACGTGTCGGCTCTTTCGTCTCCACGCTTCCCGAGGCTCAACGCGTCGCGATCACGAAGAGCGAAACTGACTTTCAGGTTTCTGTGAGTGCCAAGGCCCTGCGCGAGCTTCTCTCCGCGCACTCGGACATCAGCGCCGCGCCGGGAGTCTGACTATGCGCATCTGGATACCGAAATTCGTCGCAAGCGCGATCATCGCTCGTGCTCAGCGGACGCCGTACTTCGACCTCAAGGGCTACATGCAGCGGTGGTGGGTCAAGAAGCCCCGCGGCCATGATGCCAGCGCCGCCGAGGACGGCCGGCGCGACACCAGTTGGGGCGCTCGCGTGCATCGGACGATCCGCAGCGACGCCGGCCGCGATCTTCACGATCACCCCTGGTGGAACATCTCAATTGTCTTGCGCGGCGGTTATTGGGAAATCATGCCCACCGAGCAGGAACAGCCCGCGCGCTTGGATTTCCGGCCTGAGACGACACTGTTGCGCGGATATCGCCGCGTCTGGCGCGGTCCCGGCTCGATCGTTTTCCGGCGAGCTACCGACCGACACCGACTCGAGATCCCCGACGGCGGAGAAGCGTGGTCCCTTTTCATCATGGGGCCGTGGCAGCGCAACTGGGGCTTTCATACGCCGTGTGGGTGGGTGCCGTGGCGTGAATATTTCCAGCCGTAAGCGCCCCCTGCGAACTACATGGCTCCTTGTTGCGCCATAAACCGGCGGACGCTGATCGTCGGATCAGCGCCCGACATGGCGACGACAATAAGCGCTCCAATCAATCTGGCCTCAGACCTAGCGGCGTCCTCACTGCCCACCACTTCAACGACGTTATAGAAGGGTCCGAGGAGCCACTCGTCTACCACGGGTACAGGATTCTCCTTCCTGAGGGCTTGCCGGAGCTCCGCGTGTACGGCGGGAGATATGCCTCCCAATTGATGCGCGACGTGCAATGACTGCTCGATAAACGATCTAGCAGTCGCAAGCTTCTTGTGCCCTGACATCTCGGCGTAACGCTGCCGCCAAAGCGGGAGTGTGAGGCGCGTCATGAGGTTCGCTTCCCTATTTTGCTTCCACACATAGAGAAAACCCAGGGCTGCCAACAGCACAACGCAAATGACAACGACACCAGTGTCCATTGATCCCCCCATTGTCAAATAGGTCGGAATCCTATCATGACTAGCTACATGGCCCCCCGCCCCGAAGGGCTGAATACCGATCCTGCGCCGCCGTCTGTGGTGCAGACGCTAACGCATCAGCGCAAGAGCTTCCACCTGTGCCTCGATGTGCGTGGAGCGCTTATGAACTGGAAGCCCCGCGACTTCCGGGGCATGTTCAAGCACGACGACGGCCGCATGATGACGCCCAACGAGGCGAAGGCCGAACTGCTTGATGAACTGTCGCGCGGCCACAACTTCATCCCGTTCGGCAAGTGCGACAACTTCGATCACAAAGAACATGGCTGCATGGGCCATCCCGTCATCCCGTCGAATGAGGTGGAAGTATGACCTGCACTCAAGAGAGATTCCTGCAAGACGCTGCCACGCATCAAATGACGGTGATTCGTGACGACGGTGTCAATCGCCACATAGCGTTTCGACGTGCAGAGGGCGGCTCATCTTACTGGTTCGAGATCCTGACGTGGCCCGGCGCACTGTGCATCCGTGGTGACATGGGCACTTACGTCTTCTCGCGGCTGACCGACATGTTCGAGTTCTTCCGCACTGACGATCGGGGCGACCCGGCCAAGCTGTATATCAATAAGGGCTACTGGTGCGAGAAGCTCCAGGCTGTCGATTGCGACGGGTACGGTCGTGGCCGCGCCGACGAATTCTCGTACGAGAAATTCGAGAAGCGCGTGACGGAACGTGTCGAGAGCCATCTGGAAGACGCCGAAATTTCCGATGAACGCCGCGCTGAACTGATGGCAGAGATTCAGGAAGAGATCCTGTCGCCGGTGCTCGACCACCGGGACGAAGGTGACGCGTTCAGGCGTATGTGCGATTTCCACGCCGCAGACCTCCCAGACCTCTTCACCGACTGCTGGGAATGGAACTGCAAGGAATACACCTTCCATTTCGTCTGGAACCTGTACGCAATCGCATGGGCGATTCGCCGGTACGACGCCGCGAAGAAAGCGGCTACCGAAACCTCGGAGATCGCAAATGCCTGACCACAAGACCGTGACGTTTGACGCGAGCCAGTGGCAATTGGTGCCGAAGAAACCCACGCAGGATATGGTGACCGCTGGCTTTGAATCGGAGCCTGACGAGGCTTTCAGCGAGCCCAAGGTTTGGGAAGCGTTCGAGAAACTCTCGGGCTGCCAACAGGCCGCGCACAAGGCCACTCTCTGCTACCGCGCGATGCTCGAACATGCCCCCACGCCAGCCGCACAAAGCGCAGGGCAAGAGGCGGTATTCACGCTACGCAAGCGCGGTGACGATTTCGACGTGACGAACATCACGCCGGGATATTCCGCGCTGCCCGAAGGTGAATACGCGCTCTACGCCGCGCCCGTGAATGGCGGCGAGCGCGAATGCGGAAATGCTGACTGTGGCTGGGTAGGGCCGACAAGCGAAACCGTTCATCCGAAGCATGACCGGTCGACGTTGCTTTGCCCGCGCTGCCATGAAACTACCGAGTCGAATGCCGCAGATGCGCAGCAGTCGTTCCTCGGCAAGTGGTCTGACACCATCAAGCAGATGCCGATGGGTGCCGCTGACGCGCAGCAGGCATGCAGCCCGTTCAAGTGCGACGCGGCCCAGCGCGACGGCGTTCTGTGCGCCGACGATGAGTGCGACCGCGCGAACGGTGTTCGTCCGGCAGATGCGCAGCAGGTTGTCGCCCAGCCTGCGCACGAGCAAGCCGCGCGTTTCGCAATCGACGGTGCCATCAGCTACGGCATGCAGGGCGTACATATGCCGCCCGACCGTGATCACTGGCTTACCGAGTATTGGGAGATCGGGCGTAAGTTGGCCGCCCTCTCGTCTCCCGCGAAGGCGGGCGGGGATGAGCCGAGCGACGCGGAAATCGAGCGTCTGGCGCTGGAGCATATCGCCCCGCATGCGAAGACCTTATTCCCGGACAAGGATTACAAGGAAACCGAGCAATTCCGGCGGGTCAAGGCGTACACGCTTGCCATGTTCGCAGCCCGCTCCCCGCTGTCGGCGGATGGCGGGGATCGCAAGGATGCGGAGCGGTATAGGATCGTCCGCCACAAAGTGTGCATCGTCGGAGATGCATTTCACATCATTAATCTCCGGCCTACCTATGTAGCGCCAGATGCCGGTGCAGAATTGGACGCAGTTGTCGACGCCATTGCCGCCAAGGCGAAGGGGGATGCGTGAGCTACGCCGAACTTGACGCCGCAATTCTCAAGAGCGTGTCGGGGGGTTATGTGACCTATTCCTACTTGATCTCAAAGCACGGAAGACTTGCCGACTCTCTCGCTAAGCCCGATCACGTCGGCGAGCGCAACGGCTGGCGCTTGATCGACCGACGCCTACAGGCACTTCGCAAGCGCGGTGAAATCACGTTCTCCCGAAAGGAAGGATGGACAATCGCCGCCTCGCAGGCAGCGGAGGAGCGGAAATCGTGACGCTACAAACCGATCACATCGACATCTCTGTCGCGCCCCTCGATGATCTCTATACCACGCTCAAAGCCACCTGCGATGGCGGCCTCGGGCGTTCCAAACTGGCATGCCGCGTCGGCGAAGTTTCGGCGTGTCGCAACCGAGTCACGAGCATCGCTCATACCAAGGCGGCAGATATGTGCCACGTAGCCCCATTTGACCTGCTCTGGCGGTGGCGGTGGTGGGCTGAATTCCGGGTTCGGCATAACCCAAATCTCGAATCCATCGTGTTCGTGCTTGGTCCACATACCGGCCTCCTTTCGTTTCGAGGAATCCTAGCATGATCAGAGATCAGTTCCTTCTCGACATTTCCGACGAGTTGATCATCGATAACTTCGCCGGCGGCGGCGGTGCGAGCTGCGGCATTGAACTGGCGCTGGGCCGCCACGTCGACCACGCGATCAACCACGATCCCGAGGCCGTGGCCATGCACGCGATGAACCACCCGCAGACCGAGCATCACTGCGAATCGGTGTGGGACGTAGACCCGCTCGCGCTGACACAAGGTCGTCCTGTGGGCCTCGCCTGGTTCTCGCCGGACTGCAAGCACTTCAGCAAGGCCAAGGGCGGCAAGCCGCGCGACAAAAAGATTCGCGGGTTGGCGTGGGTAGCGATGCGCTGGGCCGCACTGGTGCGTCCGCGCGTCATCATGCTTGAGAACGTCGAGGAATTCCGGACGTGGGGCCCAGTGCTCGCGGATGGCTCTCCGTGTCCAAAGCGCAAAGGCGAGACATTCCACTCTTTCGTCCGTCAGCTTGAGGCGATGGGGTATGCGGTAGAGCACCGCGAGCTGCGCGCCTGCGACTACGGTGCACCGACGATCCGCAAGCGCCTGTTCCTGATCGCGCGTTGCGACGGCAAGCCGATCGTGTGGCCCGAGCCGACCCACGGCGCGCCCGGAAGTGTTGCCGTGGTCGCCGGCGAACGCAAGCCGTGGCGGACCGCCGCCGAGTGCATCGACTGGTCGATCCCCTGCCCGTCCATCTTCGAGCGCAAGAAGGAATTGGCCGAGACAACGCAGCGCCGAATAGCGCGGGGCATGCGCCGGTACGTCATCGACTCGGCCGATCCGTTCATCGTGAAGGTGAACCACGGGTACGACTACTTCCGGGGTCAGCCGCTCGGCGAACCGATTCAGACGCTGACCGGCAAACACGGATTCGGCCTGGTCGCGCCGCACCTTACCAAGTTCCGCACCGGCTCGACAGGATCGGATCTACGCGAGCCGGCGCCGACCATCACCGCAGGCCCGAAGGAAAACCCGGCTGGTGCAGCGCACGCGCTTGGACTTGTCGTGCCGGTACTGACTGAGTGCGCGAATGCGTCGACACAACGCTCGTGGCCGGCGGACGAGCCGCTCCGCACTCAATGCGCCGAGGTCAAGGGTGGGCACTTCGCTCTCGCAGCGGCATTCCTCGCGAAGCACTACGGCGGGAATTACGACGGGCCCGGTGTCGGACTGAAAGAACCGGTCAGCACAATCACGACGGCCGACCATCATGCGCTGGTGTCGTCGCATATGGTCAAGCTGCGCGGCGAATGCACGGGGAGCGCCACCGGTGAACCGGTGCCGACCATTTCAGCACAGGGCAACCATATCGGTGAGGTACGCGCGTTCCTGGTGAAGTACTACAGCGAAGGCGGTCAGGATCAGGACTGCCGTGACCCGATGCACACGATCCCGACAAAGGACCGCCTCGGCTTGGTCACCGTCGCCGGCGAGCAATACCAGATCGCCGACATCGGCATGCGCATGCTCGAGCCGCACGAATTGTATGCGGCGCAGGGCTTCCCATCGACCTACGTCATCGCCCCCGAATTCAACGGCAAGCGCCTCGCGAAGCATGCGCAGGTTCGCATGTGTGGCAACAGCGTCAGTCCGCCGATGGCAGCCGCGCTCGTGCGTGCGAATGTGCCCGAGTTGGCTGCGTGGACGCCGAAGGAACGAAAGAGGTTGGCGGCAGCATGACCACCCACCCGGCCACGGCAAAAAGAAGCCCACGGCATTGCGCGGGCTGAGATCCGATCACCAGGGGCATTTCGGCTTACGGTCATTTCAAGCTACGCCCTTTTTTGACGGCCATTACTAAGGAATACCCGTGTGGCTCGATATCAAACGACCGCTTTAATGAATGAACGAAGCACTGGAAGAGATTCTGCGGGTCACCGCACAAGCATGGAGGGTTCTGAGAAATGAGTGACACTTTCCTCTCAGCCGAAGAAGTAGCAGAATTGTCCGGAGTGCGTACCGGACGCCGCGGGAAATCCCGTGAGGAATTACAAGCAACGTGGCTTCGATCTGCGGGCATCCCGTTTTGGACGAACGCCCGCGGACGACCCATCGTTGCCAGATCTGCAATTGAGGGTCGCCAAGCTGCCGCAGCAGCGGAGCCGCCCAGGAAGAAATGGCAACCCCCAACCCTCTCGCTCGCGGGCTAAGAAATGGGACGCAAACCAACCGTCAATACGAATCTTCCCCCGCGCATGCGGGCTCGAGTGCGGGGAAAGAAGACATACTATTTCTTCGACGCTGGTGGTAAACCCCGAAAGGAAATCTCGCTGGGCACCGATTACGTGGAGGCTGTGCGCCGCTGGTCAGAGCTAGAGCAAACGAAGGCACCCACCACACCGGGGCAGACATTCGACGTAGCCGCAACGAACTACGTAGCCGAAGTCTTGCCGACTAAAGCTCCCCGGACACGCTCCGATAACGTCAAGGAACTCGGTTTCCTGCGCGAATTCTTCGCCGGCGCCCCATTGGACGACATCGAGCCAACAGCTATACGAGGGTATTTTCGCTGGCGCGCCCAGAAGGCGCGGCAATGGTACGAAGATAAGAAGCGCGAGGTGCCGGCAGATGCGGGGCATGTGCGCGCCAATCGCGAGATCGCCCTGTTCTCGCATATCTTCAACTACGCGCGGGAGAGCGGTCTGACAAGCGCTCCGAACCCGGCTGCTGGGGTTAAGCGAAATTCTGAGGATGGGCGTGACGTTTACGTCGAGGATGACGTTTTCGCCGCCGTGTACAAGGCCGCTGATGCCCCGACGCGAGACGCGATGGACTTGGCCTATCTGACAGGTCAGCGTCCCGCCGACACACTGAAGTTCGATGAGCGGAACATAAACGGCTCCGACGAGTTGGAGATTCAGCAGGGCAAGACCAAGAAGAAGCTACGCATCGCAGTCGAGGGCGAACTGGCAGCACTCATTGAGCGAATCCGCGCGCGCAAGCGAGGGTATAAGGTCGTGAGCACCGCGCTTGTAGTCAACGAATCGGGGCAGAGACTGACCTCCGACGCGCTACGCTCACGCTTCGACAAAGCGCGTGCAGCCGCCGGCATCGATAAGGATCGGTTCCAGTTCCGCGACCTTCGCGCAAAAGCAGGGACGGACAAAACCGACTCGGCAGGTGACATCCGCCAGGCGCAACAACAACTCGGTCACTCGTCGGTAGTGATGACCGAGCGATACGTGAGGCAGCGCCGTGGCGACAAGGTGAAGCCGACCCGGTAAACCGTTCCGCAAACGGCACATGAACAACGGTTTTATGCGGGTTTCGGGGCGATATTTTTGGAAGATTTGCGGAACTATATCAAGGACAAGCTCATTGATTTTATTGATTTTTTTCATGGACTTTTAATCCGTTGGTCGCAGGTTCGAATCCCGCACGGCCTACCAAACGAATTCGAGGGGTTGCGAGAAATCGCAACCCCTTTTTGTTTTGTGATGTGTGCATTTCTGCCTTCGCTCGCGGACTTCGGCCATGCGGTCATCCCCCTCCCTCGTTGTGGCCGCCCGCAGCGTCACGAACGGCTAGCCGGACGTCGTGCCGATTCTCCCCTTTCCACAATCCAGCGCAAAGAAAACCTGCATCGGGATCCGGCATAACGGCCGCCCTGTTTCAGACACCGCCGAATCCCCGCTTACCGCCAACTCGCTACGGCTTTTCGCGTGGAAGTGTGTTCAATCATGCTCCCCAACGCGCGATTGCCGCCACTGGGATCCAGGGTCAAGTTTTCTGGGACATGAAGCGGGGTGAGTCATCTTTGATTCATGGAAGATCGGACTTTTTCTCCGATCTTCCACGATGGCAGCCTTTCTCATTTCTCGCCGAGGCGCGTTACCGCGCCGCTCCCTCCTCGCGCTTTCAGTCGGTGCATTGTTCTCCCAGCCGGCCTTCGCCGCCGATCCGGTGAGCGCGGACGCCCCCATTCTTTTCTGGCTGCCTCAGGCCAACTCAACGAACTCCGTAGCCATGAGTGCCGACGGTTCCACCGTGATCGGCACCTTCACAATGCCAAGCGGCACGCCCGCCTTTCGCTGGACAAGCGCCACGGGTATTGAGCAGATCGGTGCGTTAGGCGGGAACAATGCGTCACCGACAGCCGTGAATGCCGATGGCAGCGTCATCGTCGGGAATACCGGCGGCGGCGCCTTTCGCTGGACAAGCGCCACGGGCATGCAGCTCCTCGGCACGTTCGGCGGCAACGCCTCCGACGCGAAAGCCGTCAGCGCCGACGGCGCAGTGATCGTGGGCACCAGCGATTTGAGTGGCTCAAGCGAACAGCACGCATTTCGCTGGACGGCCGCCACGGGTATGGTGGATCTGGGGACGTTGGGCGGCACCAGTTCCACAGCGAATGCCGTCAATGCCGACGGCAGCGTGGTGGTCGGCACAGCCACGACGGTTACTGAGACGCGCGCCTTCCGATGGACATCGGGTGCGGGCATGCAGAATCTCGGCTCGCTCGGCGGCAGCCTCTCCGATGCCCGGGCTGTCAGCGCCGACGGTTCCGCTGTCGCAGGTATCGCGAACACGGCGACGAGCGCCACACGTGCATTCCGATGGACAAGCGCCACGGGCATGCAGGATCTCGGCACGTTAGGCGGAAGCGACACCTATTTCGGCGCAATGAGTTCCGATGGGTCAACCGTCGTCGGAGGCTCGCTGACGCAGGGCAACCCTTACATGCACGCGTTTCGCTGGACGAACGCAACAGGCATGGTCGACCTCGGAACGCTGGGGGGCCCCCTGTCTGCGGCGGTCGCAGTCAACGCCAACGGTGCCGTCGTCGCGGGGATAGCGTACAACGCACAAGGCGACTCGCGCATCTTCCGCTGGACCAGCGCGACAGGCATGCAAGATTTGGTAACGCTTCTGACGAACGCCGGCGTGAACATGCGGGGCATCATCCTGAGCTCCGTCACGGGCATTTCGGCAAACGGGCAATACATCGCCGGAGATGGCGGCACACCGGCGACAAGCGGCGTTGGTCAGGTCTACCTCGTTCGCTACATCGACGCGACGGTCTCGCCCAAGCCGAACCCAGACCCGGACCCCTCAGGCACACCGGGAAGCGGGTCAACCCCCACGACACCCTCAACGCCCTCAACGCCGGCCACCTCTTCCCCGCCGGCGAACCCCGTGATCGCCGGTATCACCACACCATCATCGGTTCAGGCCTCTGCCAATCAGGTGGGCAAAGCTCGCCAGAGCGTCATGGGACAAATGCACGGTTTTGCCGACCAGATGCTGGGGGAAGGAAAAATCTCCGACTCGCCGAGCGGCGTGGCGGCCTTTGGCGCCGTCGGCTCGTTGGCAGCGGGCATCACGGGGCATTTGAATCTGGCGCCGTTCGAACTCGTCGCTGGCGTCGGCTATGCCTCGGAGAGCTATGCGGATACCGAGATGAGAGGCGCTTTCACGGCGGCGGCGAAGCTGCGATATGCGCATATGTTCGACGAGCGATTCGGATGGTTCGGTGAGCTCGGCGGCTTCTTCTCGCCCGACAGCAACTACCGCTTTTCCCGCAACTACGCCAATGGCTCCGGCACGGCAACGGGGAGTGCCAGCGCGTCGGGGCGGCAAGCCTATGGATTTGGGCGCCTCGGCATGCTCATCAATGTGACTGCCAACGATCAGTTGACACAATCGATCGAACTCGGGCGTCAGGTCTTGCGCACGTCGTCGTACAGTGAAGTGCTCTCGCCGGGCAACCCGTTCGAAGCGAGTATGGGGGCCTCCTCGTCCACGATGAACTTGCTCAAAATCAGGGAGAAATGGGTACACGCCTTCACGTCGACCGTCGACGCCGCAGTCTGGGGCGCATGGGCGCATGGCTTTAGCTACCGTGACGGCTCGCGACTGAACGTGAGCGGCGTCGGCAGCCTCTCGCCGCAAGTGTCGAGCCAACTCAATTGGTTCGAGTACGGCGCCCGGGTGGGCTACAAGATGAGTCGGAAGGCGAAGGTGTCGGCATTCGTCAACGGCGTGAGCGGCGGCGACGTCGGCTCGCGCACGCATGTTGGCGTGAATTTCGAAATGTTCTTCTGAGCCGATTCGAGGCGGGCGGATCTCCGCCCGCGCGTGCCTCGTCGGGAACACCTTCCTTGCAGATTTTGCTTTGTGTCGTCATCTTGCGGTCCGCTTCCATCTACCGACGACGAACGCTCCCCGCCATCAGAAGGGCGCAGTGAAGGTCAACCGCACGCCCTGCTGCAACCCTCCCATACCGGTCATCACACTGTAATCCAGCCCGAAGGCAAGGACGCCCGCGCGCAGCTTGGCGCCGAATCCGACTTGCACGCGATCGCTGCCATAAGGACTCCCCGACACGAAGTACACCGGCCCGCTGCCGGCAATGTCGGCATAGGCAAGTCCAGCGACACTCTGACCATTAAAGTCGTGCTGCAACTCCACGCGGATATACGGTGAGACGATGCCGATTCGCGTGGCCTTCGAAAAGCCAGCACGCACACCCAGCGTGCCCGACAGCGTATTGACGTTCTGCTTGAAGTACGTGAGCGCGTTCAGCCCCGCCCCCGTCTCACTGTATTGATCCAGCGTAGAGCGCGATGCCGTCATCCGTCCATAGGGTGAGAACAGCCAGTCCTCGCTTCGGTACTCGTACCCCGCCGACACCGAGCCGAAGACCTGCTGGCCCGTGCGTTTGCCGCTCGCGAAATCGTTCGAATCGACGACCCAGCGGCGCGAGTTGAAGCTGAGCGAGCCGAAGCCCGCCACAGCATCGACAAACAGCGTGGGGATCGGGCGGAAGCTCGCGTAGAGCGCGCCACTGTAGCTATCGCCCGTATTGCGTGTCCCCGAACTGCCGATATCCGTCGAATCGTGCCCGTACCCCACACCGGCACCGAGCGAGAAATGATCGGAGAAGCGATAGTCCGCGCCAAGCGTCACCCCCCCGGTCGTGAACTTGAACCCGGAACGCTGCGCGGCAATGTTTGCGAAACCGAAGTCTACCGAACCCGCCGTCCAATACGCGAAGCGCTTGTCGTCGCGGGCGTCGTCGCCAGGTAAGTCGGGCACCTGACTGTCGCCCGTGCCTACCCCGCTGGCGCCTACACTCTTGTCGCGCACATCAAGACCTTTCGCCTTGCGCTGCGCGAGCGGGCTCACGTCACCTCGCAGACAAGCGTCGCGCTCGGCAATGCCCACGATGTCCTGACAACGCGACACGTTGCGATTACGCTCGGGCGACGGCAGCACCACATTCAGACCATTGCTAGAGGGCGCACGGCCCTTGCCGTGCAGCGCTTCGAGACGCTGGTTGTAGTTGCCGATCTGTGTCGTGGCGAAGCGGCGGGCCGCCTCCACCTGAGCACCGATGAGGCCGGTGACATCCGGGTCTGTCGACGGGTCCTTACGCGGGGCAACGCTCACTTGCAAAACCCCTGGCGCCGACGTCGCGTTCTCGTTGGAGAGCGTGTAGGTGATCACCGCGACACCGGCAAAAGTTGCCGCCGGCACAAAGCGCATGCTGTACTGCGTCGGCGCACTGACCGCCGTGCGCTGGATATCAGTACTCTGCGGGGCAGCCGCAGGCACCGAAACAATCGTCGCCGTACCCGCATCCGCTGGTGAGACCGACAGAACGGCGGCTCCCGTAAACGGCCCCCCCGTCGCGCCGCTTGTGATGTCGATATTTGTCGTCTCATTTGCGCTCACGCGGACCTGAAGGCCGGAGGCCGTCACCGGTACGGCCTGCACGGTGACTGTGACAGCGATGGGAGCCGACGTGCCGGTCGCATTGGTAAGCGCATACGCGAACGTGACAGCTCCGTTTGTATTTGCCGCCGGGGTGTAGACGATATCTTCACCATTGACCACCGCGGTGCCGCTGGCGGGCGGCGCGACAATGGCCACCCTTGAAAACGGGGCGCCCACAGCGTTTGCCGTAGCGTGAATCGTGAGCGGCGCGTTCGAAAGTCCCTTGACCTGTACAGGTGGCGCCGACGGGATCTGATTCGAAATATTGAACGTATAGCTTTGCGAGGCGGTAATCGGCGTGCCCGGCCCGGTGCTGGCATCGGTGGCCGTAATCGTGAACGTGCTGACGCCCGTCGTCAGCGGCGTGCCGGCCAATAGCCCCGACACCGGGTCGAGCGATAGCCCCGCGGGCAACGCCCCGTTTGTCACCGTGAATCGGTACGGCAATGTTCCCCCCGACGCGGTGATTGTCTGCCGGTACGCCTGACCTGCCACGGGCGTTGGCAGGGGTACCGGCCCAATGGACATTGCCGAAGCACTGATGTTCAGCGAAAAAGTCGTCGTCGTGGAAAATGGCGCGCCGGTACCCGTCGTGCTGTCGGTCATCGTGATCGAGAAATTGAACGTACCGGCCTGCGCCGGCGTGCCACTGATCGTGCCATTGGTGAACGTCATTCCCACCGGCAACGCACCGTGGAGGGCGTACGAATAAGGAGGGACTCCGCCGCTACCGGTCAGCGATTGAGAATAGCTCAGACCGATGGTGCCGTTAGGCAGCGTCGCAGGGAGTAACACTAGCGTAGGCGGCGCCACCTGAATCGACAGCGTCTGTGCCGCCGTCTGATTGCTGGCGTCTTTTGCCAGCACCACGAACGAGAAGTTGCCCGCAGCGGTCGCTCTCCCCGTGATATTGCCCGACGAGTCGAGCGTGAATCCCGTCGGCAACACACCGGAGCTGATTGAGAACTGATACGGCGCCACACCACCAGCGACCTGAATTTGCTGACTGTAGCCTGGCGTCCCCGCCACCGTGGCGGGCAGCGTCGAGGTCACAAAACCGATCGGGGCCGGGGCAAAGGAGTAGCCATTCGTGAGCGTGGCGGTTCCCCCGGGCGTCGAGACCAAGACAGGGACGGCGCCCACCGCGTGCGCAGGCGTCGTCGCCGTTAGCGAGGTCGCGCTGTTGACTATGACACCCGTCGCACCCGCCCCACCGAACGCGACGGTCGTCTCCCCGGCGACGAACCCCGTACCGGTGATCGTCACAGAAGTCCCTCCGCTCGATAGCCCGGTGTTGGGTGACACGGACGTCAACGACGGCGTGGCGACATAAAGGTACTTGCTCACCGGACTAGCGCCGCTCGTGCCGCCCGGCGTGGTTACCGACACATCGACCGTCCCGGTGCCGGGGGGCGCATGCACGCTTATCGAGGTGTCGCTAAGCACAACGTATCCAAGCCCGGCGGTGCCGCCGAATGACACAGCCGTCGCCCCGGTAAAGCCGCTCCCGGTAATCGTGACAGCCGTGTTCCCGAGGGTAGGTCCCGATGTCGGCGAAACCCCCGTCACCGTGGGGGCGCCAATATACGTGAACTTGTCCGCGCCGACGATCGCACTGGTGCCCCCTGGCGACACAACGGTCACGTCGACGATCCCTGCCCCGGCAGGGGCCTGCACCGTAATCGACGTGTCGCTGTTGACGGTGAAACCGGACGCGCTTGTCGATCCGAACTTTACCAAGGTCGCCCGTGTGAATCCGGAGCCGCTGATGGTCACTTGCGTCGCGCCGGCGGCGGGCCCAGATGCCGGCGAAATCGACGTCACTGTCGGCGGGGCCACATAGGTGAACTGGTCGCCGAGCGTCGTCGCACTGGTGCCTGTCGGCGTGGTGACCGTCACGTCGACCGTACCGGCGCTGCCGCGCGCGGGCGACGTCGCAGTGATTTGCGTTGCGCTAATCACCGTGAAGCCTGTTGCAGGCGCACCACCGAAGCTGACCTGAGACGCATTGGTGAAACCGGTGCCGGTAATGACCACACCGGTACCCCCGCCAAGGGGCCCGGACGCCGGTGAGATCGACGTCACCGTCGGAGAGGCCACATAGGTGAACTGGTCGCCGAGCGTCGTCGCACTGGTGCCGCCCGGTGTGGTAACCGTCACATCGACCGTCCCGGCACTGCCGCGCGCGGGTGACGTCGCAGTGATTTGCGTTGCGCTATTCACCGTGAAGCCTGTTGCAGGTGTACCACCGAAGCTGACCTGAGACACGTTGCTGAAACCGATACCGGTGATGACCACGCTGGTACCGCCGCCAAGCGGCCCGGACGTCGGCGAGAGTGCCGAAACGCTGGGCGGCCCGTAGGTATATGCGCCCGGTAACGTGGCCACCCCGCCCCCACCGCCAGCGGTGGCAGTGGTATCAACGACGACATCGACGGTCCCGGGCGCGTGCGCGGGCGTACTTAGCGAAATTGATGTGGCACTGTTCACTTTAAGGTTAGTGGCGACTGCCCCGCCAAACTTGACGACGGTCCCTTGAGCGAAGTTCGTGCCGGTGAGTGTGATCAGTTGATCACCCGCAGTCGGTCCGTAGTTGGATGAGACGCTGGAAAGCGTTGGGGCGGGGGGTGGGCGCTTGATGTTCAGAAGAACCGTGGTGGTGCCGTCAATCTGATACAACGTGAACGACCAGGCACTGCTTACCGTATTCGTCAACGGCGTGAAATACAAGAAATCGCCATAGAACGTAGCGTCGGTGGCTAATGTCGAGCCGGGGTCATTGCTGTCTCTGACCGTCACGTTCGTATCGAGCTCCGGATCGACATATAAGCCGCCGCGACCGGGATCGCATGCCGACAACTCGTCTGGCGACAAACTGTGGGTATATTGCCCCCCCGATAACTCGCTGGGGGAAAGCGTCCAGGTGAGGACACAGCTCTGTCGTCCCAAGGCGGGTGACGACACCGTGAACAACAGCAACGCGGCGAAGACCGCTCGCAGCCAAAAGCCCCAGGCGTCAGGCGAAAACAACGAACGTTGGTGGCGATACGATTTAACGAGAAGGTGAGAACTGAGCAACATGGCGAGTCGAAGCGAAGTCGGTACGCGAGCGAATTCAAGCGGAATACCATCGGACAAACGCAAGCCCCTCGAACGCAACTCGCCACGCAAGACACTGGCGAACGATTTTCGAGATGTGAACCGTAAGCGACCCCGCAGACTCGCTTACGGCGCCTGCATCAGTCGTCGGTCATTCGAAAATGGTGGGTAGCGCGTGTGCGCAAGACAGGCCGGACAACGCACCTGAAAAGATGGCAGTGGGTCCTGAAGGCAGTCCCACAATTAGTCTTTCACCCCGTTGGCATTGCATTTTTCTTCCACTCCCGAATTCTTTCGTCGATATCCGACAAGAATTCATTTGTATTTTTTGCCCGCCTCGCACAAAGACGAGACACCGATCCCCGCGGGCTGATCGCAGTACTGCCAACTTTATTTTTGTGAACGTCGCGTAGGTGATTCCCGACGCTTTTTTCAATTTTGCGAAAGCGTAAGAAACCTATAACCGAACGTCAAGCACCAAATTCAAAAAAATTTTCTCAAGATAATAACTCAATGATCTCCATCAACATTTGGACTCCTGATAATTATCCAGAGCAAAATTATCAAACACTCGTTTCGTATAAATTTCCCCGCCCTTGCCAAACAAAACGCTGTTGAGACGAGAATCGTCCAGGACATATCGCCACCATGGAAACTCAGAGGTCGACACCTCTCAAAATCAACAGGGGCCCAAAGGATCGCCCTAAAGTTTTTCGCCGAGATGCCGAATAAGCGTTCTGTCTCCGGGTAACGGAAAACAACGCATCGCGTTGCGCGCAGGAAGAGACAAGCAAGGCTTCAATCTATCGATACGGGGAAGAGAATTACATGTTTGTGAAAACCGTTCTGGGTGCGCTGGCCGGCGTTGCACTGATCAATGCCACATGGGCAGAAGACACAGGGGACTGGATCACCATTGCCGAAACGCAGAAATCCGTCTGGCAGGGCAAGAAAGGCAGCGGCGCGCTGTCCAACGTCGACGGCAAGAAAAACAACGGCTACAAGTATCTCTATCAAGTCAGGAACAAGTCGAAGAACACCTTCGACTACGCGCAGGCCGTTGTGCTGCTCGATGCATGCCGGAAGGGCTTCGGATACGTCTACTACAACGGCATGGAAGGCCAGTTTCTCGGCAAAGACCAATTTGTGCGCTTCGGCCCCACCGTCGCCGACAATCTCGGGAGTACTGCCTGCCAAAGTTGGGACAGCGACACAAACAAGGTCTCGCTCGCGGAAAAGGGAGATTCATGGGAATTTGCCGCGCAGGTGGAGAAGTCCGGCAATAAGGTATTCCTGAAACGCGACACGCTTCGCAAACGCACCTTCAAAGGCAAGCCGTCCGTGTCGATTCTGTCGCGCTTTGACAATCTTCGCGAAAAGACATACGAGTACAGCGAATTCGTAATTGCCTCAGCGGATTGCGAACGTGGTTACGGAACGCTCTACGAGCTGAATTTCGACGGCGGCATTTCAGACAAATGGGATATCGCGCTGAACGGCGAGTCCGTGGCGTCCGTTGTCGGCGGCGTGGTCTGCAACAAGCGCTGATTGCCTCCTTACCGAGGGACCGTCGCGCTGCTATGCCGACATAAAAAACGGGCGCTTCATTGCGCCCGTTCTTTCTGATACGTGTCTTACCGGTCAATCGCGATCAGGCGTCAGGCCCTGTGCCTTTCACCTTTGCCGCAGCGTGGCCTGCGACATCGCCATGCCGGCGTCCGGCCATCTCACGACTGCCCGGATCGCCTGCTGGCAAACGATGACTCTCGATGTCCTGCACCACCTGAATTGCTGTCGCATCGATACCGTCCGTAAGCGGCTTGGGGTCGAGGCCAATGCCGAGCACCATGACGGCCATGGCGCCGAGTAGTGCAAACTCGCGACGGCTCACGTCCTTGAGCAACGCCACCCGCGCATTACCGACACGCCCGAAAATCACGCGCTTGTACATCCACAATGTGTAAGCCGCGCTCAACACCAGTGTGAGCGACGCCAGCGCGCCGATCCAGAAATTCGCCTTGATCGCGCCCATCAACACAAGAAACTCGCCCACGAAGCCAGAGGTGCCCGGCATACCGACGTTCGCCATCGAGAAGAGCATGGCGAACGCGGCAAAGCGCGGCATCGTCGCTGCAACACCGCCATACCCATCGATCGACGCACTGCCGGTACGGTCATACAACATTCCCGTGCACAGCAGCATCGCACCCGAGACAATCCCGTACGAGATCATCTGCATCACCGCGCCGTCGGTGCCCATCTCCGAGAAGAGAAACAATCCCAGCGTCACCAAACCCATGTGGGCGACAGCCGAATAGGCCAGCAACTTGCGCAGGTCCGTTTGCACCAGCGCCACCAGACTCGCGTAAATCACGGCGATCAGCGACAACACCACCATCAGCGGGGCAAGGAAATGGCTCGCGTCCGGCAACAGCGGCAGATTGAATCGAAGCAGACCGTAGCCACCGAGCTTGAGCATACCGAGCATGACGGCAGCCCCCGTCGGGCCATCGAGATGCACTTCTGGCAACCACGTATGCACGGGCCACATTGGCACCTTCACCGAGAACGCCCCGAGAAAACCGATGAACAACATCACCTGCACCACCAGCGGCAAATGCAGCGTCTGCCAGCGAGCGATGTCGAAACTCTGCGTCTGCATGTAGAGGTAGAGCATCGAGAGCAGCATCATCAGCGAGCCGGTCAGCGAGAAGAAGAAGAACTTCACGGCCGCATGCGTGCGATTGGCGCGTCCGTACACGCCGATCAGCAAGTACAGGGGCAGCAGCGTCGCTTCGAAGAACACGAAGAACAACATGCCGTCCTGCGCGGTGAACACGCCTTGCATCAGGCCCGAAAGCACAAGAAAGCTGCCGAAGTACGAGCTCATGCGAGTCGTCACGGCACGCCACGACGCCAGCACCACGATGATGGTCGTCACACCGGTCAACGCCACGAGCCACAGGGAAATGCCGTCGATACCCACGTGCCACGACGCATCGAACGAGTCGATCCAGCGAAAACGCTCCACGAACTGAAGGCTCGCCACATGGGTTCGAAAACCCTGCACCAGCGGCACGACGGGCAGCGCCGAAATCACGGCGGCGAACAGTGACATCCACCGAACAGTATTCGGATGACGGTCCTGGCCCAGCAGCATGACGAGCGCGCCAGCCACGATAGGAAGCCAGATGAGAAGGGACAAGATGGGAAACATTGGGGGGCCTGATGTGCTGCAACAAAAATCCAGCGCAAACGCACCATTTCAGCGCAACCGGGACGAACCGACCCCGCACACATCGCGCATTGCAATGTGCGCAAATCAAGGCAGATCAATGCCGTCGGGAGGGGACGCCGGGCGCGAGGGCGTCAACGAAGGTGGCAAGCATACGCGCCTCGAAAACATTTTGCATCGCAGCAAATTTTACAAATGATTGCGAGCGATTCATCCGACCGGACGGTCGGCGATTGCACTGCCGCGCCCCTGCCCACACGATAAAGTGCGGCCAGAAACATCGACACCGTTGTGACGAAATCAATCGAAGTTCATGTCGATTTCGTCAATAACGCATTGCAGAATATGAAGACATTGCGGGCATCGCGCGCCGCGATATCCGCAATGAGAACGCGACATCACGCTCCAAAATGGTGCGTGATGCCGGGGGAAGGCATGGGGCAATCGGTACCGCTCAGCCCTTCGGACGACGCAGATCGAACATCGGCCCGATCTCGGCGTAATCGCCGAGATACCCTGCGCGCATCACCGGATGCGCCTTCGCCGTATCGAAGCGGCCGTCCTCCCGCAAATACTCTCGCCGAATGTGCACCCCGACCACTTGTCCGAGCGCCAGCCAGTTGTCCATCGGCTTGCCGTCGAGATCCTGCAAGCGCACGATTTGCAACAACTTGCACTCCAGCGAGGCGGGCGACTCCGCCACGTGAGGCACGTCGACGTTGACGCCGGGCGCCTTCGTCAATCCCGCCAGTTCGAACTCGTCGACCTCGTGCGACACGGGGGCCGAGGTCTGGTTCATCGGCTCGACCAACGACTTACTTGTCAGATTCCAGACAAACTCGCGCGTCGCTTCGATGTTGGCGATGGAGTCCTTAAAGCCCTCGCTGCAAAAGCCGATGATCGGCGGGAATGTGGCGAACGCACCGAAGAAGCTGTAGGGCGCGAGATTGGTCCGGCCCGAGGCATCGCGACTGGAGATCCAGCCGATCACACGCGGTGCGACGATGGCTTTGAAGGGGTCGTGGGACAGACCGTGACCTTTGGCCGGGTCGTAGAAATGGACGTCTTTGGACATGAGGCGGTGCACACGAAGTTGTGAGGTTTCCGGCGATGCTATCGCACTCTGCGGTCTCACGTTGCCCCCGTTTATTCCTCGATAGATTCAGACAGGTGCGCCACGCGCAAGCCGTTCGATCAAGACACGGTGTGCCGGCCACTGCGCGGCGAGCGCGGCCGGGTCGGCCAGCTCGAAGTCCTCGAATGCGAACCCCGGCGCGACGGTACACCCGACCAGCGAGTAGCGCGTCGACGGTGCGGGCTGCGCCGCGAACCAGTGTCCTGCGGGCACGACATGCTGAAGCTGCTCGCCCGCGGCGACATCGGCGCCCAGGCATGTGGTCGTCAGCTTGCCGTCCGGGGCGATCTCGTGAATCCGGAGCGTGCCGCCAAGATGGAAATGCCAGATTTCATCGCTGCGAATCCGGTGGAACGCAGAAAAATCGTCGGCTTCGAGCAAATAGAGAATCGCCGTGGAAATGTTCCGCGCGCCCGAAAAGCCGTCCGGCAGCGCCTGTGCCGCAATCGTGCCGGACGCCCGATACGTTTCGCGATAATGCCCTCCCTCCGGATGCGGCTGTAGCCCCAGAGACGTGACGAGATCGGCGGCAGACGGCATGACGGACTCCTGAATATGAATCGGCCCCATTGAAACGAATGCGCTACACGATATCGCATCGCGGCAGTCATCCGTTGGCGAACCGGCGGATGATTCATCAGACGAAACGACAATCCCACTCAATCAAACACTCGGCCGAGGCGGCGGCCTTCGCGCAATCGCCCCGAAAGCGCCTTAGACCAAGGCTTGCAGCGTGATCTCGACGGGACCCGGCGAGAATTGCCGAATTATGCGACGATTGCCGGGTTGCGTCGCGCAAGGCGACGCGTTTTTCATTGCACGCGCCGCCACGGCGCCGCCACATCATGCCTGCCACACTCAAGATCGATTTTGTCTCCGATGTCGCCTGCCCCTGGTGCGCCATCGGCCTTGCCTCGCTGAAGACGGCGCTCGGCCGTCTGGGTAACGAGGTCGAAGCCGACCTGCAATTCAGCCCCTTCGAACTCAATCCCGACATGCCGGCCGAAGGCGTCGCACTGGCCGATTACATGTCGCACAAGTACGGACTGTCGCCGGAGCAGTTGGCGCAGAATCAGGCGAACATCAGCGCACGTGCGGCAGCCGAAGGCTTCCCGATGCGCATGGATCTGCGCACGCACGCCTACAACACATTCGACGCGCATCGTTTGCTGCACTGGGCGCAGACGATCGGTCACGACAAGCAGTTGGCCCTGAAGGAAGCGCTGTTCCGCGCCTACTTCGTCGAAGGCAAGCGCACCAGCGATCCGGAAGTCCTGGTCGATGCCGTGCAGCAGGCCGGCCTCGATGCGGCGCGCGCCCGCGAGATTCTCGCGACCGACGAATATGCTGAACAGGTGCGTGCCCTTGAGCGTCACTATCAGAACCTCGGCATTCGTTCGGTGCCGGCGATCATTTTCAATAACCGCCATCTCGTGAGCGGCGGCCAGCCGCCGGAAGTCTTCGAACAGGCCATCCGTCAGATTCTGGCCGAGGGCTGATCCGTCATGTCATCGCTGCCCCCGACCGCCGATACGCCGACGGCTGGCGCCCCCGCAGGGGCGCAATCGCATGAGCCGCCCGCGACCGGACGCGGTCTCGCCATGACGGCGATCCTGCTCGCCGTCTCGCTCGCCAGTCTCGATACCGCCATCGCCAACACTGCCTTGCCGCAAATGGCGCTCGATCTGAACACCACGCCGTCGGCATCGGTCTGGATTGTCAACGCCTACCAACTGGCGATGGTTGCCACACTGCTACCGTTCGCCTCGCTAGGCGAGCGCGTGGGTCACAAGCGCGTCTTCATGTGGGGCGTGGCGGTGTTTCTGGTGGCGTCGCTGCTGTGCGCCCTATCGCCAACGCTAGGCTTTCTCGCCAGCGCTCGCGTCCTGCAAGGCGTAGGCGCGGCGGCGGTGATGAGTGTGAACATCGCCCTCATCCGCTTCCTGTACCCGGCCCATCAATTAGGTCGTGGCGTCGGTCTGAACGCGCTCATCGTCGGCATTTCGTTTGCCATCGGGCCGACGATCGCGTCTCTGGTGCTCGCGTTCGCCAGTTGGCCGTGGCTGTTCCTGATCAACGTGCCCACGGCACTGCTGGCGCTGGCGTTCTCGCGCCGCAACCTGCCGGACACGCCGCGCAGCGAGCACAAACCCGACATGATTGCCGCGTTGCTCAATGTGCTGACATTCGCGCTATTGATCTTCGCGTTGAGCCAAAGCGCACAGCGGGCAGACTGGCATCTGACGCTCGGCTGCTTCGTCGGCGCACTGGTGTTCGGCTGGGCGCTGATTCGCCGCGAGCGTGGTCATCGCGCGCCAATGCTACCGGTCGATCTGTTGCGTCTGCCCGCGTTCGCACTCTCGACCATCACGGCCATTTGTGCGTTTGCGACGCAGGGGCTGGGGCTCGTGTCATTGCCGTTCTATTTCGAGAACGTATTGCATCGCAGCCCTATCGAGACAGGCTTTCTGATGACGCCGTGGCCATTCTTCGTGGCCGCGATTGCCCCGCTGGCGGGGCGGCTGTCGGACCGTTATCCGCCCGGCGCACTGGGCGCGATCGGTTTGGCAATGCTCAGCGCAGGCATGGCATTGCTCGCGATCATGCCCGAGCATGCCGCGCTGTGGGACATTGGCTGGCGGATGGCGTTGTGCGGTCTGGGCTTCGGTTTCTTCCAGTCGCCTAACCTGAAAGCCTTCATGCACAGCGCACCGCCCGAGCGTAGCGGCGGCGCAAGCGGCATGGTCGGCACGTCGCGGCTGCTGGGGCAAGCCACGGGGGCAGCGCTCGTCGCGCTGGCCCTCGGCCTGGCAGGCACGCACGGATCAACGTGGGCGCTGGCGTGGGGTGCGGCGTTCTCCGCTGCCGGCTGTCTGGCCAGTGGCCTGCGATTGGTTCCGCAACGCGCCTGAGGCCGCCTGTCGAATTCACCGAATCGGTCTCAAGGCCAATGTCAGACAAAACCCCGCCACGCGCGGGGTTTTCTCATTTTGAGATGCCATTGAATCCAGCGCTTGCCTATTTGCGATGTTTGAGTACACCCATTACTGTATAAAAACACAGTATCAAAATCCCACTCCAAACCTACCTGATCGAGGAGCAGCCACGTGAACCACTCAGCCCAAGGCCACTTTGACGTCCAGCTTGAGCCGCAGCCGCTAAGCCCGATTGCCGAGAGCAGCGGGCTAGGTCGTCTATCGCTGAACAAGACCTATCACGGAGACTTGCAGGCAAGCAGCCGGGGCGAAATGCTGTCGTTCCGCAGCAGCGCCCAGGGTTCCGCCGGTTACGTGGCAATGGAAACGGTGCGGGGCACGCTGCATGGCCGCAGCGGCACGTTTGTGCTCCAGCACAGCGCCACCATGACGCGTGGCGTACCTGCGCAATCCATCGGCGTTGTGCCCGACTCCGGCACCGACGCGCTATCGGGAATTTCCGGAAGTCTGGTCATCACCATTACCGACGGCCGGCATTCCTATGCGTTCGACTACGTTCTGCCGGAGCGCGCGTAACGGCTCGCACCGCCGAACCCTTCCCATTCACCAGGACACAAGCATGAGCACGCAAGGCATCGACCGTCAGATAGACAATATCGAATTCAACGTGGGCGATATCGCCCGCAGCAAAGCTTTCTACGGCAGTGTTTTTGGTTGGACATTCACCGACTACGGCCCGACTTATACCGAGTTCAACGACGGCAGGCTCACGGGTGGCTTCACGACGGGCGAAGCTCGACCGGGCGGGCCGCTAATCATCCTGTACGCGAACGACCTTGCGGACACCCAACGCCGCATTGAAGCGGCGGGCGCCACCATCACCTTGCCCGTCTTCTCGTTCCCGGGCGGCCGCCGCTTTCACTTCACCGATCCGGATGGCTACGAACTCGCTGTCTGGTCGGCGGCTCAGTGAGACACGCGCACAAGCGGTATTCCTTTCGCGCAATCGTCTGGTGGCATTCACGCTGGGGCGGCCGAATACCCGGCCGGTCACACTAAGTGTGAACTAAGCGTCTTGCGCGAAACTTAACCTATTCACCATTGACGCTAGCGCAGCACAAGCGCAAACGTCTGCACCTGGGTTGAGCCATGAATACCAACGTACAGAATTCGTTAAGCAAGGTGCCAGAGGTCACACTCATGTTCTGGGTGGTCAAGATTGCGGCCACGACCTTGGGCGAAACGGGCGGTGACGCCGTTTCCATGTCGATGAATCTTGGGTACCTCGTCGCCACGGCGATCTTTGCCTTGATTTTCGCCATCGCGGTTACCGCGCAGATCCGCGCGAAATCGTTTCGTCCCGCGTTGTACTGGGCAACGATCATTGCCACCACGACGGTCGGTACGACACTGGCGGACTTTGCCGACCGATCATTGGGCATCGGGTACGCCGGCGGAAGTTCCATCTTGCTGGCGTTGCTGCTCGGATCGCTCTGGATATGGCATCGCACGATGGGCTCGGTGGCCGTCGATACGGTCAATTCGCCGAAAGCGGAGGCATTCTACTGGGTCACGATCATGTTCTCCCAGACGCTTGGAACAGCACTGGGAGACTGGACTGCCGATACGGCCGGGCTTGGTTACACCGGTGCGGCCATCATCTTCGGTGCGCTTTTGCTGATACTCGTTGGCGCGTATTTCTGGACCCGAACGTCACGTGTTTTTCTGTTCTGGGCCGCGTTCATCCTCACCCGGCCGCTGGGCGCCGTTGTCGGTGATTTTCTGGATAAGCCCATCAATGCCGGCGGGCTCGCGTTGAGCCGCTACTCCGCTTCGTTATCCCTGCTGGCGTTCATTCTGACCAGCCTGTTGCTGGTCCGGCAACGCGCCGCAGCGAAAGCGCATTAGCCTTGGCCATCTCTGTTTCACGCGAGTATCCGAATAGGCCGACATTGCCATTGTGAAACACCACGGCGCAGATCGCGCCGTGGTGTTCGATGATCCAAACCGTCCGAAGCGATTCAGAACGCCACGCGGATGAGGTAGTCGATCAGCGCGAAGAGAGGATTTTCGAAGTCGCCCATGTCAATCTCCTTGAAAGTTGTCTAACGGTTCCCCCCGGGTGCGCATGTCGTCTCGATGCGTCGGGTTGAAGCTATTCTCAGCCTCGTCCGGAGATGCCACAACTGCGATTAATACGGGCCGCCAACGCTCTCACACCTCACTCCACGGTTACCGACTTGGCCAGATTCCTTGGCTTGTCCACATCGGTACCGCGTGCAACGGCAGCATGATACGCAAGCAATTGCATCGGGATGGTGTGGAGAATCGGCGATAGCAGACCGTAGTGTTCATTCAACCGGATCACATCGATGTCCGCGCCCGGCGACAATCCGCAATCGCTATCGGCAAACACATAGAGCTTGCCGTTGCGTGCGCTCACCTCGTGCATGTTCGACTTCAGCTTCTCGAGCAGACGGTCGTTCGGCGCCACCGCGACCACCGGCATTTCATCGCTCACCAGCGCAAGCGGGCCGTGCTTGAGCTCCCCCGCCGGATATGCCTCTGCGTGGATGTACGAAATCTCCTTCATCTTCAGCGCCCCTTCCATCGCCACCGGATAGTGCAGCCCTCGGCCAAGGAACAGGATGTCCTGGCGTCGAGTCAACTGCTCCGCCCACGCAATGATCTGCGGCTCCAGCGCCAACACCTTCGCAATGGCGTCCGGCAGGTGCCGCAGCGCGCGCAGATGCTGCTGCTCATCGTCGTCCGACAAACGTTGCCGGGTTTGGGCCAGCGTCAGCGCCAGCAGGAAGAGTGCAACAAGTTGCGTGGTGAACGCCTTCGTCGACGCCACCCCGACCTCAACGCCTGCTCGCGTGAAGAACGTCAGCGCACATTCCCGCGCCAACGCACTCGTCGCCACGTTGCAGATTGCCAGTGTATGGCTCATCCCCCGTTGCTTCGCGACGTGCAAGGCCCCCAGTACATCAGCCGTCTCGCCACTTTGCGAGACGGCGACGACCAGTGTCTTCGGATTGGCCACGCTGTCGCGATAGCGGTACTCACTGGCAATTTCCACGTTCACCGGCAACTGCGCAAGACTCTCGATCCAGTACTTCGCCGTCAACGCCGCGTGATAGCTGCCGCCACAGGCGAGCAAGAGCACCGAGTCCACCGCGTTGAAGACCCGCCACGCGTTGTCGCCAAATAGTTCCGGCATGATCGACGTCACATCCTGCAAGGTGTCTGCCACCGCGCGCGGCTGCTCGAAGATCTCCTTCTGCATGTAATAGCGGTACGGCCCGAGATCAGCCGCCCCGCTATGCGCGGCGACCTGATTGACCGGGCGTTCAACGCGCTGCCCCTGCGCATCGACCACCCAATAGCGATGAAGCTGTACGTCTGCCACGTCGCCGTTCTCCAGATACACGATCTGGTCGGTGACGTTTGCCAGCGCAATCGCATCCGACGCGATGAAGTTCTCCCCGTTCCCAACACCGATGATCAGCGGCATGCCGTCGCGCGCGCCGATCAGGCGATGCGGTTCGTCGCGGCAGATCACCGCGATGGCGTAGCTGCCGCGCAATTGGGCCACGGCCGCCCTCACCGCTTCGAACAGATCCCCGTCGTAAAGATGGTCGATCAGATGGGCGATGACTTCGCTGTCGGTCTGGCTCGCAAAGCGGTAACCATGCGTCTCCAGCGTCGCACGCAATTCGTCGTGATTCTCGATGATGCCGTTGTGCGACAGCGCGATGCGCGGTGCGTCGGCGCTCGGTGAAAAGTGCGGATGGGCGTTATCAGTGATCGGTTTGCCATGCGTCGCCCAGCGGGTGTGCGCGATCCCGGTGTACCCCGTCAAACCCGTTCGGCTGATTTCATCCTGAAGATTCGCCACGCGCTGGACGCTGCGCGCACGCACCAACGCCCGGTCTCGATACAACGCCACGCCACACGAGTCGTATCCACGATATTCCAGACGCTTCAGGCCGTCGACGAGATTGGGGATGATGTCCCGTTGCGCGACCGCGCCGATGATTCCACACATAACGCCTCTCCGAAATGATTCGCTGCCAGTCAGTGAAGCGATGGTAGAGTCGTCCAATTGAAATTAAACTGCAATATTTACAATTAAATGAAAGATAAATTCAAATCGTCATTCACGTGAAATTTAATTTCACTAAGAATGATGCCACTGGAGATTTCATGGCCAACCTCACATTGGACGATCTTGACTTGCGAATCCTGAACGCACTGCAAGCCGACGCATCCATTTCGAACCTTGAACTATCCCGACGCGTGCACGCGTCCGCCCCGACTTGCCTGCGCCGGGTGCGGGCACTCACCGAGGCGGGCGTGATTGCGCGTCAGATCGCGATCATCGACCCGTCGAAACTGGGACCGACGTTGACCGCAGTGGTCGAAGTGAGTCTCGACCGGCAAACCGCCGAGGACCACGATGCCTTCGAGTCGTACATTTGCGCGGAGCCCGCGGTTACCCAGTGCTATCGCGTGTCGCCGGGCCCGGACTTTGTGGTCATCGCCGAAGTGCGCGACATGGCCGAATACGACGAACTCGCGCGCCGGCTGTTCAAAAGCTCTGCGAACATTCGCAACGTGCGCACTTTTTTCTCCACGCGTCGGGCGAAGTTCGAGGCCAATGCCCGCATTCCTCCGATTCGTTCGAACACGTCTCACTGATTGAAAATGTTCATTTGAACATTCGGCATCGTCATTTGAATGTCATGCTCGGCTGTCAAAGTGGCGCCCATTCCAGAACGAATGTGCGCCACACGACTGCCCGATGGACCTCTCCGAACGCCAGACCCGCATCGTTGCCCTGTTTCGCCAGCATGGCGAAATGAGTGTCGACGCGCTCGCCGACCACTTCGGCGTGGCGACCCAGACGATTCGCCGCGATGTCAACACGCTGTGCGACGCTAACGTGCTGCGCCGCTATCACGGCGGTGCGCGTTTGATGACACCGGGTCCGAACCAGCCCTATGAAGTGCGTCGCGTGCGCAATCTCGAAGGCAAGCTGCGCATCGGTCAGGCAGCAGCCGAACGTATCCCCGATGGCGCGACAGTTCTCCTCGGCATTGGCACGACGCCGGAACAGGTCGCCGTCGCCCTCGTGCATCGCAAGCGTCTGAGTGTCATCACCAACAACTTGCGCGCTGCACTGGTGCTTGCCAGCAACCCCGAACACCGTGTGATTGTTCCCGGGGGCGAGCTGCGTTCGCCCAACCCGGAGATTCTCGGCGACGAAGCCGACCGGCTGTTCCGCGCCTATCGTGCCGATGTCGGTGTGTACAGCGTAGGGGGCATCGACGACGACGGCACCCTGCTCGACTACGACCGTTACGAAGCCGCGTCGCGTGAAGCCCTGCGCGACGCCAGCCGCTATCGCATTCTCGTGGCCGACAGCTACAAGTTCTCGCGCAAGCCCAGCGTGCGTGGCGGTCAGATCGACGAACAGGATCTCGTCGTCACCGATGGTCCGTTGCCCGACCCGCTGCGCGAGCATTTGCGGTCGCGATCCGCTTCGTCCGGAACGCCTGCATCGCCCGAAATACTTATCGCCTGACCCGGCACCGATCGCCCTCACATTTCGCCCAGAGACTGCCCGCCATGCACCCCGCCACCCGCTTCGAACGTCCGCTTGCCTCGCCAGCCATGCCCGCATGGACCCGCTTCGCGGCCATAAGCGTCGCCGCATTCGCTTGCGCGTTCGGCACGTTGACCCCAACCGTCGTCACCGCCGCGCCGTTGATCGTTGCGCATCGCGGCGGCACCGGCGATACCCCGGAGAATACGGTGCGGGCATTCACCAACGCGTTGCAGAACGGCGCACAGGCGTTGTGGATGACCGTCCAGGTCACGCGCGACGGCGTGCCGGTGATGTACCGCCCGGCCGATCTTTCCGCACTCACGGAGGGTCGGGGCAAGCTCGCAGACATCGACTACGCCGACGTGCGCAAGCTCAACGCCGGCTACACCTTTTCCCGCAAGGGCGCCGACGGGCAGATCGTCTATCCCTACCGCGACAACCCGCTGCCGATTCCCACCTTGCGCGAGGCGCTCGCCGCCGTACCTGCCAACGTGCCCGTGCTGCTCGATTTGAAGCAAACGCCCGCCGCACCGCTCGTCGAAGCCGTGATCAAGGTTCTCGACGAGACCAACGCCTGGTCGCGTGTGCGTCTCTACTCGACCGAAGCCGAGGCGACCGATCGCCTGCGCGCACGCCGCCCGCAAGCACAACTGTTTGAATCTCGCGACGCGACCCGAAACCGCCTCGTTGCTGCTGCACTCGCCGGACAATGCGCCGCGCCGCCCGCCCCCGGCACCTGGGCCGGCATCGAATTCCATCGGCAGGTGGAAGTCGTGGAGCGCTTCACGCTTGGCGAAGGGATCTCGAAAGTCGTGGCGAACTGGTGGACGCCGGCCGCAGTGCAATGCTTCAAATCGCGCGGCGACGTGCATCTCGTTGCATTCGGTATCGAAACGCCGCAAGACTTTGAAGCCGCATCGCAACTTGGTTTCGATGCTGTGATGACCGACTCCCCCGCCCGCTTGCGCGCGGCACTGGCGAATCAGGGACAAGGCGCGTCGAAGTGAATTCTCGGCGCGTTAGCCCACTGACGGCTGCGCGCTGAACGCATGTCGCGCAGCCCGATCTGCCACTGAAGTCAGGCAGCTTCCCCACGGAAAATTGATTGGCTTATTTTTAGTATTCCTAATTTTAATCGCAATGCCACAACACGGTTCTTCCCGCCGGAAAAAGCATCGCACCTCACTGCCACGCACAGGAAACACACGATGAAGTCTCTTGCTCGCTCCCCTCTCGCCCGCACTGCCGCACTAATCCTCGGCTGCGGCGCTGCCACGCTTGCTCATGCGCAGTCGAACATCACGCTCTACGGTATCGTCGACGGCGGCATCGGCTACGCCAGCAATGTCGCCAGCGTCACCCGTGCAGGCGCTGCCGGGCGCCCTGCGCTCATGACCGGCGCGTCGAACTACGCGTTTCAGAGCGGCACATGGCAAGGCAGCCGCTGGGGCATGCAAGGGACAGAAGACCTCGGCAATGGCCTGAAGGCGCTCTTCCGCCTCGAAAACGGCTTCAACATCGGCAACGGCACCGCGAGTCAGGGCGGCGCGGAATTCGGCCGTCACGCTTACGTCGGCCTGCAAGACAAGGCTTACGGCACCGTCACGCTTGGCCGCCAGTACGATCCGTTGATCGATCTGGTCGGCTCGGTCGGTGGTACGGCATTGCTCTCGGGCGTTGCGGCGCATCCGGGCGACGTCGATAACCTCGATCACAGCTCGCGCGTGAACAACAGCGTGAAATACCGCTCGCCGACGTGGGGCGGCTTCACCTTCGGCGCCATGTACGGCTTCGGCGGCCAGCCGGGCACGATGGGACGCCAGAACACGTGGGGCCTCGCCGGTCAGTACGCAAACGGCCCGATCACCTGGGGCGTGGGTTACTCGCACGCCAACAACGACAAGGCCAGCGCCGCCGACACCACGATCGGAAGCTGGGCGGGGTCGTCCGAATCGGCATTCGCGTCGTCGATCAATGCGGGTTACGCCAGCGCCAAGGCACGCGACATCATCGCCACCTCAATGACGTACCAGATCGGCAACACCACGCTCGGGGCGAACTACAGCCACACGGAGTACTCGGCAGGCAGCTATTCGCGCTTCACCCGCACGGCCAAATTCGATTCGGTGGGGGTGCTGGCGATGTATCGCTTCACCAACGCATTCCGCCTCGGCGGCGGCTATAGCTTCACGAACGTGAATGCCCCGGCAGCAAACGCCTCGGGCGCGAAGTATCACCAGTTCAACCTCGCGGCGTTCTACAACCTGTCCAAGCGCACGGAGCTGTATGCGCTGGCCGGTTATCAGAAGGCGTCGGGCAGCACGCTCGACGCTTTCGGCAACGTGATCGACGCCACGGCCTCGGTCGGCGACGCCGCCAACGGCATGTCGTCGGCCACCAACACGCAAACCGTTGTGCGGCTGGGCGTCAGTCACGTTTTCTAAGCCGGTAAACAAACCGGCCGGTGACGTTGCGAATTCACGCACGTCCCGGCCGGTCTTGCCATAGATAAGGGACGCCCGGCTATGCCGGGCGCTGCCGATGGCCGCGCCAATGGCCTTAGGCCGCCTGGGCCGGCAACGCCGGCACGAGCGTCACGCGCGGCGGCGGCAGCATCGTCACGGCATGCATCTGGGCGCGCAACCAGTCGCGCGGGCTGCTGCCGGTCTTGCGGCGGAACGCGCGCGCTAGCGCCGACGCGCTTTCGTATCCCACCTCTTCCGCCACGCGCGCAATCGGCTGACCATCGCGCAGGCGCTTCTGCGCGAGCCCGATGCGCCAGTCCAGCAGATAGTCGGCCGGCGATTGCCCGATGACCTCGCGAAACTGCGCGGCGAAGTTGGCGCGCGACATATTGGCTGTTCCTGCCAGCGACTCCACCGTCCACGCTTCGCCCGGCTGGTTGTGAATCACATGTAGCGCCCGCGCGAGCCGCGGATCCGAGAGCCCGGCAAGCATGCCGCGACTCACGATGCGCTGCTCCAGCACATGACGGAGCAACTGAATGACGAGCAGTTCGAACAAGCGGTCCATCACGGCAAGGCGCCCGCACTGCGTGCCGAATGCTTCGGTGAAGAGCCAGTTCAGCGTGAGTTCGAGCGTGGAAAGCGATTTCGTCGGAAGGACGAGATACTCCGGCAACGCCGCGACGAGCGGGTTGTTTTGGCCACCGTCGAAAGACAGCGATCCACAAACCAGTTCCGTTCTCGCAGCTTCTCCCGAGAGCAACTGATGACGGTTGCGGCGCGGGAAAAAAATCAACGACGGTTCGACGATGTCCTGTCGCGAGCCGTCTTCGAGCACCAGCGCCACTTCGCCCGCACGCAACAGGTGCAGATGACCGCCGTCATGCGCGTCGACACCGTAGCTGGCGATACCGCACAGGCCGCCGCTGTGAAACACACCGGCGCGAACGCCGAAATTCGAGATCAGGGTGGAGAGCCGGTCCATGGCGCACTCAAGTTATCTAACCCGGTGCGCCGATTATGGAGGATTTGGACAACGCTTGCTTGGGACCGGCTTTTTTCCGCTCGGCGAGTCTCAACGGATGACAACACCTCAGGCGCGGTTGTCGCCCACCGCAGCAGCCGTACCGATTTCTGCGCGCACCGCAGCACGCGAACGGCCGACGGAGGTGCGTTGTTGCAGCAGCGACGGATACGTTTGGAGCGACTGGTCGAGTTGGCCCGAAGCGCGCGCCTGACGCAGCTCCTCACGGACTTGCGCGCGGGTCATACCTTGTGCTGCGGGCGGTTGGCCCACATCGGCGGTCTGGGTGTCGGCATAGGCAGAAACGGAGGCCAGTGTAGCCGTGGCGATCAGGGCAGCAGCAAAAATACGAGTGTTCATGATGAAACTCCTTTCGTTCGGCACGCGGTGCCGGTAGTCGGTTTCCTCAACGCGTCAGCCTCGGGACTTGAACAAGTGGACTGACGCTTTCGGGTACGACTCAAGATTACGAAAGGGCGACACCAATTTCGCGGCTGCGCGTCCGCAAGATGCAACCAATCGTCCAGACCTGTCGATCGCCATTGACCGGCGCTATGGTGCCGATAGCGAACGTCGATAAGCTGGGGTAAAAAACGGGAAAAGTGCTGAAAAAACAGGCAAAGAGATCCGCTGGGCCGATCGATCTGATCGAGCCGATGCGGCATCGATCCCGCATCGCCTGGAATTACAACCCGGTGACGCGACGCTTGACCTTGATATCCGCCACGGGGACGGCAGCCGCCACGGCGTCGCCGAGCAGGCGTCGCAACGCGGCGGGTTTGTCGACGAGATCGGCCAGCGTGTAGCGATCGAGCACCGCGAAGTAAGCGCGCAACGCTTCGCCCAGTACGCCGCGCAGGTTACACGCCGATGTGATAACACAGGCGTTCTCGCCCTGATGGAAGCATTCGACCATCGCAAAATCGGGCTCCATCGCCCGTACCACGTCGCCCAGTCCGATGCGCGCCGGTGCGCGTCCCAGCCGAATCCCGCCCGAGCGCCCGCGCACCGTGTGCAGAAAGCCCAGTTGACCGAGCTTCTGCACGATCTTCACGAGGTGGTTCTTGGGAATGTCGAACGCTTCCGCCACGGACTGTACGTGCACCAGCTCGTCGGGATGAACCGCGACGTAGATCAGGGTGCGCAAACTGTAATCGGTATGGTCGGTGAGTCGCATTCAGCGGGCAGCAGCGGGAACGAGCGAGGCGGCAGGCGTGCCGCCCGGTAATCTTGCGAGCGAGTTTAACATGGCCCCGATATGCATCTTATGCGCTACCGGGGCCCTGCGCCGTCCCGTTTCCAGCTTGGTTCCAGCCTTGTTCCGGCCTTCTGCCCCGCTATCCTTTGGCAGCCCCGGCCAATGCCGCCGGGCTAACCTTGTTGCTGCGGCGCGCCCTCCAGCGTTGCGACCACACGAGCCATTCACCAACGATGCCGCGTCGGAACAGCAGCACGCAGAGCACGAAGATCACGCCCGTGACCACGCTCACCATCGAACCCAATCCGGTGAAGGCCTGCCAGCCGGTGACCTGCGCCAGCCAGTTGCCGATATCGCCAAGCTTGGTCTCCAGCGAGACGATGAGCAACGCGCCCACCACCGGCCCGAAGCGCGTGCCCATGCCGCCGACCAACGTCATCAGAATGACCGATCCCGAGAGCGACCAATGCACATCGGAAAGCGTGGCGAAACCGAGCACCAGCGTTTTCAGCGCCCCCGCAAGGCCCGCCACCGCCGCCGAAAGCACAAACGCCAGCAGTTTGAAACGCTCCGCCTCATAGCCCAGCGAGATGGCACGCGGTTCGTTCTCTTTGATGGCCGCCAGGACACGGCCGAAAGGAGAGGCAATCACGCGAGACATGAGCCCGAATGTCGCCGCAACCACAGCAAGCACCACAAAGTACAACGTGAGATCGTGATCCAGCGACAGTCCGAACAGCGTCTGACGAGGCACACCCTGCAAGCCGTCCTCTCCCCCGGTGAACGGCGCTTGCAGACAAAAGAAATAGAACATTTGCGCGAAGGCGAGCGTAATCATCGCGAAGTAGATGCCCTGACGCCGGATGGCAAACAGCCCGAAAACCAACCCGAACACGGCACCGGTCACCACGCCGGTCAACACCCCCGCCAGCGGCGACCAGGCCAGGTCACGCATTACATAGCCCGCAAAGTACGCCGCCCCGCCGAAGAAGGCAGCGTGACCAAACGACAACAACCCCGTGTAGCCAAGCACCAGATTGAGCGAGCAGGCGAACAGCGCGAAGCACATCACCTTCATGGCAAAGACGGGATAGACCCCAAGGGCCGGCAACGCGGCCAACAACACGAGCAGCACAAGATCGAAACGGTATTGACGCATCATCGACGACTCACTTGTAGGCATAACCACCGAACAGACCATGCGGGCGCACCAGCAGCACAAGCGCCATGATCACGAACACGACCGTGGCCGAAGCCTCCGGATACCAAAGTTTGGTCAGTCCCTCCAGCACGCCGAGCGCCAGCCCCGTGACGACCGATCCGGCAATCGAGCCCATGCCGCCGATCACCACAATGGCGAAGACCGTCACGATCATCGGTTGCCCCATGATCGGGGAGACCTGCATGATCGGCGCGGCCAGCACGCCCGCGAACGCCGCCAGCGCGGCACCGAACGCATACGTGAGCGTGACCATGAGCGGTACGTTCACACCGAACGTCTCGACGAGACGCGCATTCTCGGTGCCGGCCCGCAACAACGCCCCGATGCGTGTGCGCTCGATGACCACCCATGTGATCGCACAGGCGGTGAGCGACGCGATAACCACCCACGCCCGGTAATTCGGCAGCACCATGAACGGCAGACGCGTAGCACCGGCAAGCCATGCCGGCCCCTCGAACGACATGCCCGACACGCCATACGCCGACCTGCCGAGCCCTTCGATGATGAGCGTGAGCCCGAGCGTGAGCAGCAGCCCGTACAAAGGGTCGAGCTTGTAGATGCGCGAGAGCAACCCGCGCTCGATACCCGCACCGAGCAAGCCGGCCGCCAGCGGCGCAATCACCAGCATCGTCCAGTAGTTCAGCCCGAGATACTGGCCGCCCATCCACGCGACAAGCGCGCCGATCATGAAGAGCGCCCCATGGGCAAAATTAATGACGTTGAGCAAGCCGAAGATGACCGACAAGCCCAGACTCAGCACGGCGTAGAAACAGCCGTTGACGAGCCCGAGCATCAGTTGGCTGAGCAACGCCGGCAGAGGAATATCGAAAGGATTCACGGCAATGACCTTCTGAGCGGGTTACACATTGAGCAGCGTTTGAAGTGCCGGTGTGTGGGCGGACAACTGCGCGGCGTCGAACTGCAATGCGATGCGGCCGTGTTCCATCACATAGAAACGGTCGGCGAGCGGTGCAGCGAAGTGAAAGTTCTGCTCGACGAGCACGATGGTGTAGCCGCGCGACTTGAGCGTCTCGATCATGCGCGCGAGCGTGCGCACAATGGCGGGCGCCAACCCCTCCGAGATCTCGTCGAGCAGCAACAGCCGCACGCCAGTGCGCAGAATGCGCGCAATGGCCAGCATCTGCTGTTCCCCGCCCGAGAGCCGCGTGCCCGGACTGTGCCGGCGCTCGGCGAGGTTCGGGAACATCGCGTAGATCTCGTCGAGCGACATGCCGGATCGACCGGGCAGGCCCGCTCGCCCCGGCGCCAGCACCGGTGGCAAGAGCAGGTTTTCTTCACACGACAGACTGGCAAAAATGCCCCGCTCCTCGGGACAGAATCCCACACCGCATCGCGCGATCTTGCGCGTCGGCAGATTCACGGTCTCGCGTCCGAAGACACGCACCGAGCCTTCGCGGGTATCCGTCAATCCGAGAATCGCGCGCAGCGTCGTGCTGCGGCCCGCGCCGTTTCGCCCCAGCAGGCTGACGACCTCTCCCTGCCCGGCCACCAGATCGACACCATGCAAAATGTGCGATTCGCCGTACCACGCTTGCAAGCCGCTCACCGCCAACGCCGGAACGCTGGCCGCAACGAGCGACGATTCATGCGCCTTCATGCGTGCGCTCCTTCCAGTTCGGCGTCCGCCGATCCCATGTACGCTTCGCGCACACGGGCGTCGGCAGTCACCGTAGCGTAGTCGCCTTCGGCCAGAATCTCGCCCCGTTGCAACACGGTAATCATGTCGGCAATGCCGGACACCACCTTCATGTTGTGTTCGACCATGAGCACCGTACGCCCGGCGGCAACTTGCCGGATGAGCGCGGCCACGCGCTCAACGTCTTCGTGCCCCATACCCTGCGTGGGCTCGTCGAGCAGCATGATGTCTGGCTCCATAGCGAGGGTCGTGGCAATTTCCAGCGCCCGTTTGCGGCCATAGGGCAACGACACCGTCAATGCATCGGCATAGGCGGCGATTCCCACCTCATCGAGCAACGCCATCGCACGCGTATCCAGATCACCCAGGCCACGTGTACTGCGCCAGAAGTGATACGACTGGCCGGTGGCGCGTTGCAGCGCCACGCGCACGTTCTCGATCACGGACAAATGCCCGAACACCGCCGAGATCTGGAACGAGCGGATCATGCCGCGCCGCGCCACCGCCGCCGGGGCGAGGCCGGTAATGTCCTCGCCGCGATAGAAGATCTGGCCCGACGTTGGCGTCAGGAACTTCGTGAGCAGGTTGAAGCACGTGGTCTTGCCTGCGCCGTTCGGGCCGATGAGCGCGTGAATAGCGCCGCGCCTGACCTTCAGATCGACCCCGTCCACCGCGGTGAAACCGCGAAACGCCTTGGTAAGACCGCGGGTTTCGAGAATGATGTCGTCGTGATGCATGGGCTTACCCCACCACCGGTAGCGGGGTAATGCCGTAACCGTGTTGCAGGCGACGTTCCAGCACGGGATCCTCCAGCTCGAAGTCGAAACGCTCGGCCGAACGAATGCCGCCAATGGCCGTCAGCGTGCCGCACAGCATGGCGGTGCCGTCTTCGAAGCGCCCGCCGGCTTCGGCGAAGCGCGCGAGCAGATCCTGCGGCGAGCGCATCGCGGTAACCGGCCCCTGCTGGTACAGCACTTTTTCGCCGTCGATGTTGGCGTAGCTGCGCAGCATGAGGCGGTCCCAGTGCGGCTCGATCTCGGCCAGCCGCCACAGCACCGTCGAGCATGGCTTCTCGCACATCTGCTTCGAGACGGTAATTCCATACGTCTCGACCTCGCGGTCCGTATGATCCGACGCCACGCCCACATACGTCTCGCCCCCACTGCGCACGAGCAGAAACTCGACCTCACCGCTGCTTGCACGCCCGCTCGCCTCGATGTGGGCCTGCGTGGTGAGCCGGTCGCTCGACACCCGGTAGAACATTGGCGTTGCGGCCGGGCGCTTTACGCCCAGTACCTCAAGCTCGCGAATGTGATGTTCCATCGCCTCGACATCCCGTCCCGTCCAGCCCGCGATCACAAGCTGTTTGATGACAATATCGCGCTCGACGATGCCGTCTTCCGTCTGTATTACGAAATGCATGAGATTCATCTTGCCAACTCCGGTCATAACCTGACTTCCCGAGATCACTTCTTCACGAGCGCGCACTGGCTCTGGGCGAGCGGACGGAACGCCTCATTGGCGGGAATCGTCTGCAGCACCTTGTAGTAATCCCAGGGCTTCTTCGATTCCTTGGGGGACTTCACTTCCACGAGGTACATGTCGTGCACCATCAGGCCGTCGGGGCGAATCTGGCCGCCCTTGGCAAAGAAGTCGTTGACGGGCGTTTGCTTCATCGACGCCATGACGGTGTCGGCGTCGTCGGTGCCTGTGCGTTGCACGGCTTGCAGGTAGTGCATGACCGACGAGTACGTTCCGGCGTGCACGAGCGTCGGCATCTTCCCGGTCTTCGCGAAGAATCGCTGGGCCCAGGTACGTGAGGCGTCGTCGCGATCCCAGTAGAAAGCGGTCGTCAACGTCATGCCCTGCGCCGCATCAAGCCCGAGGCTGTGAATGTCGCTGATGAACATGTGCAGACCGGCGATCTTCTGTCTGGCCGGCCCGGTGATGCCGAATTCGCGCGCCGTCTTGATGGCGTTCACGGTGTCGGCGCCCGCATTGGCCAGCGCAATCACCTTGGCGCGCGACGCCTGCGCTTGCAGCAGATACGACGACAGGTCCGACGAATTGAGCGGATGCTTGGCACGGCCCACGACCTTGCCGTTCACGTGTTGCAGCGCGTCGGTGGCGTCTTTCTCCAGCGACGCGCCCAACGCGTAATCCACCGTCAGGAAGTACCAACTGTTATCGCCGCTGCGGGTCATCGCCTTGACCGTGTTCGATGCGAACGAATAAGTGTCGTACGAGTACTGCACCGTGTACGGCGAGCAGTCTTCGTTCACAAGGCGGGTGGTGCCCGCCCCCGTCACAATGGCGATGCGGTGTTTGGCCTTGGCGACATTCGCCACTGCCAGCGCCACGGAAGACGGCAGCAAGTCTTCGACGACATCGACCTGCTGGTTGTCGAACCAGTCGCGGGCGATG
This sequence comes from Pandoraea apista, assembly GCF_001465595.2. Taxonomy (NCBI): domain Bacteria; kingdom Pseudomonadati; phylum Pseudomonadota; class Betaproteobacteria; order Burkholderiales; family Burkholderiaceae; genus Pandoraea; species Pandoraea apista. The sequence continues at coordinate 3,753,566 of NZ_CP013481.2, forward strand.
GTCGCCGCCACGTCGGTCTTGTTCTGGTGATCGGCAGAAATCACTTTGATCGGCACGCCGTTGACCTTCCCGCCGAAATCGTCGACGGCCATTTGCGCGGCAATCACCGAGCCCTTGCCGCCGATGTCGGAGAAGATCGAGGACATGTCGGTGAGCACGCCGATCTTCACGACCCCGTCGCTCATCTTGCCGGGCTGCGCCTGCGCAGCGGACGATATGGCGAAGGCGGCAGCGAACAGCAGAGCAGCCATTGACGTGATACGACTTGCGCGAAACGTAGACATGATGTTTTCCCGATAGCCTGTAGAGGTGTGGTGTGGGTGAAACCGTCTCCCGACGGCGCGGCACGCCCTCACGTTCGCCGCGCCCATGCCCTGCCTTGAACGTGTCAGGCCGGGTCGTAGTAGTGAATTTCGAGAAGCAGACAGCCGCCGTTCGACTTGAACGGGCCGTGGAACGCGCCGGGCGGGCGGCACGCATAGGTGTTCGGCGCGAAAGCTTCGCCGCCCTCACCCTGCGCGTCGTTACCGACCGTCAGGTCGCCCGAGACGAGGTAGACCTCTTCCCAGTAGGTGTGCACGAACGGGGCTTTGGTGTAGATGCCAGGGGCAAAGCGCAGCAAGCGCGTGCGGCTGCCCGAACGGTTCGACTCGTCGAGCGAGCCCGCGAGAATCTTCTGTTCGATGCCCGGGGGGTAGCCCGGCGGCACCTCCCACCCCTCCTTCATATCGATGGAATGAAACTCGTCGTGCAATTTGTTGATCGCCATGGGAACTCCTTTTCAGTGGCGGGTAACGCCGCTGGTATGCGGCCATACGGTGGTTGTGGGGATGAAGTGCGACTCAGGCTGCGACCGGCTGCCGGACGATCTCGTCGGACAGCGCATAAGTGCCGAGCAGGTTGTCGACCAAACGCGTGGCCTTCTGCCAGTCGTACGTACGATAGGCATGGCCCTTGGTCACAAAGGTGGCCCCGGCATAGAACATCTCGTACTGGTTATGACGCGAGGCGAATTCGGAGCCGACGGCATCCCACGCGAGCTTGAAGAACTTGACGCGCTCTTCCGCGTCGGCCACCGGCGACTTCTGCGTCTTCTCGATAATGCTGGCGAGCATGGGATTCTCGAAGTCGTGGATGCTCGACGGCAGCATGATCATTCCCCCGCCCGCCAGTTCGCGGAGCGTGCTGAGCACCTTCGTGTAGAGCTGCTGCGTGAGCACTTGCGAGCCGTAGAGCAGGCTGCGATCCGGCACGTAGTAGCCCTTCTCCATATGGCCCTTCGCTTCCATGCCGTGCACCCACGCCTCGACCATTGCCGCTTCGGCCGCCAGTTGTCCGAGCGTCTCGCGCACCTGCGGGAAGGCGTTGGTGCCGTTCACCTCGGTGATACGCAGGGCGATGCCCACGAGGAAACGCAGCTTGACCATCAACCGCACCTGACACTGGTAATTCTGGTAGCTGTGCGCCGGTGTGGCGTGGAATTGCTTCGCGCACATGGCCGTGTCGCCGGCGACGAAGATGCGCTCCCAAGGCACCTTCACGTCGTCGAAATACAGCACGGCGTCGTTCTCGTCGAAACGCGATGCGAGCGGGTTATCGAATACCGACGTGGCGCTGCCCTCGTAAGACTTGCGCGACAGCACGCGCAAACCCTTGGTGTTCATGGGGATCGCGAACGACAGCGCATACATCTCGTCGCCCGCCTTGAGCGGCTGAATGCAACTGCAGAAGACCTCGTTGGCCATGATGCCGCTTGTGGCGAGCATCTTCGCGCCGCGTACCGTAATGCCCTCATGGTCCTGATCGACAATACCGACGGCGAGATATTTGTCCTCCTGCTCGTGCGCAGCTTTCGACTGATTGGCCTGCGGGTTGACGATCACGTATGTCAGGAACAGGTCATTGTCGCGTGCGTATTTGTAATAGTCGCGCAACGCTCCGGCGCGCCTGGTGTCGTATTGCTCGAAGACATCGATACCCATCACCATGCCGGAAATGCACGAGGCCACATGATCCGGCGAGCGCCCCATGAAACCGTAGTGCAGTTCGCTCCACGCTTCGAGCATCTCGCGGCGCTGCACCAGTTCGTTGTAGCTCGTGGGTAATTGCCAGATGCGCGAGACCCGATCGCCGGTGTCCGGCGACGCGAAGGTCATCGCCTCGAGGTTCTCGGGACGCGCCTGAAAATCGTACAGACTCGCGTAGCTGCGAATGGAATTTCGGAATGCCGGATGGGTGGTCACGTCGCCGACGGGCTTGCCGTCGATATACACCTCGCGTGCGTCGCGCAATTGGCCGATATGTTGACTACCGTTCTTTACCATGACTCTCTCCTGAAACCCTTGGGGACTCACGCCGTGACCGGCGTGGTGTCGAGCGAGCGGTACTGCCCGCCGAAGAAAATGAGCGGTCGGCCGTCGTGGCGTGCCGAATGACGCACCACCCGTCCGATAAAGATCACGTGATCGCCGCCGTCGTGCTGGGCATGCGGCTCGCACTCGAAGGCGGCGAGCGCCCCCGGCAGCCGGCCAATGCCCTCGCCTTCGAAACTCACGCCCTCCCACTTGTTGCCCCGGGCGGTCGCGAAACGATTGGAGGTGTCGCGCTGGTTTTCGTCGAGCACGTTCACGGTGTAACGACTTGCCGCACACAGGTCGTTGAGGCTGAGACAGCGCCGGTCGACGGAGAACAACACCAGCGGTGGCGCAAGCGAAACCGAATTGAACGAAGCCACGGTGATACCGATCGGTGGCCCGTCGTCGCGTGGCGCCGTAATCACGGCCACGCCTGTAGCGAACATGGCGAGCGTGCGCCGGAACTGCCGCGCTTCATCTTCCCGCGCCTGTACTGCAGTCAATGCTTCGTTCATGTTTACCTCCATCTGAAGCCAGCCTCTGTGGTGAAACGACACTTCCGACGTCGATTCATCCAGCAAACCGTCTTTCCTATTTAGCTTTGTTTGTTAGTAATTATTGAACGTTAACAAAAATAGCTAATCAAGCAAGGTAAACCCTGAGCGCAAAATAAGTGCATGGGCATTGTGCTGGTGCATCGCCGCACCCGAAGCGGGCAAAACCCTTTCCAGCCATAGGGTTTCGCGAGTCTCGCGACGCACAAGACACAACCCTATTGCGCACAACCAATCTCGTTTACCCGAGCCATAGCGCAGACAAACGGGGCAGCATGAAACCCTTTTTTCAATGTGGGAGAGTGCAATTTTCAGAAAATGCGGTGCTACACTCGGCCGCAATTCAAGATGTCCACTGGACGATTCGGAGTCCCCTATGCCGTCTGCCAAACCGTCGCTTTTCGAAGCCCCCATCTACATGGACTACAGCGCAACGACCCCGGTCGATCCACGCGTGGTCGAGACCATGGTTCCGTATCTGAACGTCAATTTCGGCAATCCTGCTTCGCGCAGTCACAGCTATGGCTGGGCGGCGGAAGAGGCCGTCGAGACGGCTCGCGAGCACGTTGCCGCATTGCTGGGTGCCGATCCGCGCGAGATTGTCTGGACGTCGGGCGCGACCGAAGGCAATAACCTCGCCATCAAAGGCGCCGCCAATTTCTACAGTGGTAAAGGCAAGCACCTGATCACGGTGAAGACCGAACACAAGGCCGTGTTGGACACCATGCGCGATCTGGAGCGCCAGGGGTTCGAGGTCACGTATCTCGACGTGCAGGAGAACGGCCTGATTACGGTCGATTCGGTGCGTAACGCGCTGCGTCCGGACACGATCCTGGTGTCGGTCATGATGGTGAACAACGAGATTGGCGTGATCCAGCCAATCGCAGAGATCGGCGAGCTATGCCGCGAGCGCGGCATCGTGTTTCACTGCGACGCCGTGCAAGCTGCCGGCAAGATTCCGATCGATCTGCAAACGCTCAAAGTCGATCTGATGACGGTCACGGCCCATAAGGTGTATGGCCCGAAGGGCATCGGCGCCCTGTATGTACGTCGTAAGCCGCGCATTCGTATCGAAGCGCAGATTCACGGCGGCGGCCATGAGCGTGGCATGCGCTCGGGCACGTTGCCAACGCACCAGATCGTGGGAATGGGGGAAGCGTTCCGGCTGGCGAAGCTCGAACTGGCATCGGAAGCCGAACGCGTGGGCGCCCTGCGCGATCGCCTGCTGGCGGGGCTTCAGGCGATGGACGAGGTGTATATCAACGGCGACATGACACACCGCGTGCCGCATAACCTGAACGTGAGCTTCAACTTCGTGGAAGGCGAGTCGCTCATCATGGGCATCAAGGGCGTAGCGGTGTCGTCAGGTTCGGCCTGCACCTCGGCGTCGCTCGAACCGTCGTTCGTCCTGCGCGCGCTGGGGCGCAGCGACGAACTCGCACATAGCTCCATCCGCTTCACCCTTGGGCGTTTTTCGACCGAAGCGGAAGTCGACAGCGTGATCGAACAGGTGCGCGGCACCGTCGGCAAGCTGCGCGAGATGAGCCCGCTATGGGATATGTATCAAGACGGTGTCGACCTGAACACGATCCAATGGGCCGCGCACTGAGTTGACGCCGGAGCCGCGCCGTGAATTCGCCGGATCGAATGTGGGATCGTGCGACTGGTGAGGTAGCGGATCAGCGCTTGTCGCGGATCGCCAGCAGATGGCTCAGATCGAGCGTGGCGCGGTCGCCGTTGGCGACGAGCCGGTCGACAACGGCACACAGCACTTTGAATTCGGTACGTGTCACGCCCTCGAACAGCACGTCGTTAATGCGCTGTTGCGAAGGCGTCAGCTCATGCAGGAGTTTTGCGCCGGCGGAAGTGACCGTCAGGCTCATTTTGCGGCGGTCTTCCGGATTCTGGCGCTTGTCGATCAGCTTGAGCGCTTTGAGCTTGTTCGTCTCGATGGTCACGAACGCCCCGGACAGGTGCAAATGCTCGGCCAGTTGATTCACGGTTACGTCGCCCAGCGACGAGAGGTGCACCACCGACTGGAGCAGCGAGTATTGAATGCCGGTCAGACCGATCAGACTGCCGAAGCCGTCGCGCACCGACAACAGGCGCGCGGCGAATGGCAGCAAGCCATTGATCAGATGACGGAATTCGGCGTCCGAGCCGTCAATGAGACAGGCCGGATTGGTGACGGTAAGGGCCTTCGGGGCCGACGATTTGGGCATGGAAATGTTCGGTAAGCGGCGCAGCGCGCCAGGACAATGACTTTGGAAAAAAATTATACTGCAAAGTTATCTTCGTCCCGGCGAACGGGGGTTTCGCTTCACGCCTGACGCTACGCGCCCCCGCCCTGCCGCGCCCCGGCCACACCGGTCCGGCCGGTCGATGTCCTTACCAGCGCACGGTCATCCCGCCCATCCACGAATAGTCATAGGTTTGTGGATTGAGTCCGCGCCGGTAACCGACGTCCAGATCCAGCCACGGCTTCGGGCTGTAGATCGCGCCGAGGATCATGTAGGCTGGATTCGTCCGCTGTGCAAAATCGGGGTTCTGCGACGTGCCCACATCCAGAATCAACTGCGTCGACGGCAACACGCGGTAGAGCACGGCGCCGGAAACCTTCCATACCGACTGGCGCTGCGCCTGGCGGTTGGCCTGGTAGACAGCCCCGGCGTTGAACAGGAACGTCCAGTCGTCGATCACATACTGCGTCAGCAGCGTGGCGCCGGCATTCACCCGGCCGGTACCGAGCCCTCGCTGATCGTTGCCCGAGGGAAACGTCAGGTAAGGCTTGACGCCAATACTGAACGCGCCGTCGTCGTACATGCGCCACTTGGCGCCGGTCTCCACATCGCCGATACCGCTGCCGGCCGTATCGGAGCGGTTCTGGATATTTGTGTAAGGCACGTTGACATAAAGGTCGAGCGCCTCGCCCACGCCGCGTGTCAGCGTGCTGTTCCAAAGGGTCTGGCGCCCGATGTCCTGTTGCTTCGACGTGACTTCGCCGTTCGTCTCGAATTGCCAATTGCCGTCGCCCTGTGTACCGGTGTCGTCAGTGACTAGCGGGTGTGCGGCGAAAGCGCTGAGCGGGCAGAACAGCGCCAGATACATCAGTTGCTTTTTCATGAGTCGTTCTCTTCTTATGCGTGTGTCGCGCCGTGCCTTGCACGGCGCTTGCGTGTGGATGACACGCTCCCCGCCCCGGCGGCCGGGAGTGTGTCATCAATGCCAAGTGAAAGGTGTATCGGATCGAGGCTTGCTCAGAACCAGCGGCCGAAGCGGCGGATATAGATCGTCTTGACCACCTGAGCCAGCGCGATGTAACCGAGCATGGTCGCCACGAGCCAGTAGAAATACGACCCCGGCAGGGCAACGAACCCCAGCGCCTCGGCGAACGGCGAGTACGGCAGCCAGCAGGCCAGTGCAATCGCCATCGTGGTGGACAGCATGATCGGCAGCGCCGGCGTGCTTTGCAGGAACGGAATCTTCTGCGTGCGCAGCAAATGCACCACAAGCGTTTGCGACACCAGACCTTCGACGAACCATCCCGAATTCATGATGACCTGCCCTGCATCTCCGCCCTGGGCGTGATAGAGCGCGCCCGCACCGAAGACCGTCCACATCAGGATGTAAGTCGTAATATCGAACACCGACGAGGTCGGTCCCAGCCACAGCATGAAGCGTCGGATGTTGCCCGCGTCCCACTTGCGCGGCTTCTTGAGGAACTCGGGGTCCATGCGATCCCACGGCAGGAACATCTGCGAGATGTCGTACACGAGGTTCTGCACCAGCAATTGCATTGCGAGCATCGGCTGCCACGGAAGGAACGCACTGGCCACCAGCACCGAGAACACGTTGCCGAAGTTCGAGCTGGCCGTCATGTTCAGATACTTCAGGATGTTGCCGAACGTCTCCCGGCCCTTGATCACGCCCTCTTCCAGCACCATCAGGCTCTTCTCGAGCAGGATGATGTCCGCGGTTTCCTTGGCGATGTCCGCGCCGGTGTCCACCGAGATACCAACGTCTGCGTCGCGCAGCGCCGGGGCATCGTTGATGCCATCGCCGAGGAAGCCCACGGTGTGACCGTTCGCCTGCAACGCCTTGACCACGCGCGCCTTGTGCAGCGGCGCGAGCTTTGCAAACACCGCCGTGCGGCCGACCACTTCGCGCAGCGTGGCGTCGTCCATCGGCTCGATGTCCGTACCCAGCAGCGGCGTGCCCGGCTCGATCCCCACCTGACGGCAAACATTCATCGTGACGATGGGGTTGTCGCCGGTCAGCACCTTCACGGTCACGCCATGTTCACGCAGCGCGGCGATGGCCGGTGCAGCCGAGTCTTTGGGCGGGTCGAGGAACGTCAGGAAACCGCAGACCGTGAGCCCCATTTCGTCGGCGGTCTTGTATTGCGCCTTCGTCTCCCCCACCGGGATGTCGCGCGTGGCGACAACGAGCACACGGAAGCCGTCTTCGTTATAGGCCTCGGCGCGAGCCAGCAGCATGGCGCGGGCCGTGTCGTCGAGCACGCGCACGCCCTGCGGCGTCTTCACATGCGTGGAGACGGACAGCATTTCTTCAACAGCGCCCTTGGTCACCATCAGGTGTTCGTCGCGCTCATTGGCAACCACTACCGACAAACGCCGGCGCACGAAGTCGAACGGCAGTTCGTCCACCTTGGCAAAAGTGCGCGGTTGCACAGACTCGCCGATCTCGTTGGCACGGCGAATGATCGCCACGTCGATCAGATTGCGCTGACCACTCTGGTGATAACTGTTGAGCCAGCCGAGGCGCAGCACATCTTCCTGAACATCGCCCGCGACGTCGAGATGCTGCTCGAGAATAATGCGGTCCTGCGTGAGCGTGCCGGTCTTGTCGGTGCAGAGCACGTCCATCGCCCCGAAGTTCTGCACGGAGTTCAGACGCTTGACCACCACCTTGCGGCGCGCCATTGCCAGTGCACCGCGCGCCAGGTTGGCGCTCACGATCATGGGGAGCATTTCCGGCGTCAGACCAACGGCCACGGCCAGCGCGAATGTGAGCGCGCTCAGCCAATCACCCTTGGTCAGGCCGTTGATCATGAACACGACCGGCACCATCACCAGCATGAAGCGGATAAGCAGCCAGCTCACGCTGTTCACGCCACGGTCGAAGCTCGTCTCGACCCGCTTGTGGCTCACCACGTTTTTCGCAAGGGCGCCGAAATACGTATCGCCTGCCGTCGCAACGACAACCCCGGTCGCGGTGCCGCTTACCACGTTGGAGCCCATGAAACAGATGTTCGACAGGTCGAGCAGATTCGCATGACCTTGCCCGGCGGCAGTTTCCGCAGACTTCTGCGCAACCGCCCCCATCGTGTCGTATTTCTCGACGGGCAGCGCCTCGCCGGTCAGGACCGCCTGACTGATGAACAGGTCCCGAGACTCCATCAGACGCAGATCGGCCGGAATCATATCGCCCGCCTGCAACGTCACGATGTCACCCACGACCAACTCGCGCATGGCGACTTCGTGACGTTCCGAATTCCCCGAAGCGGTAACACGGCGGCGAACGGTCGCCGTGGTGCGCACCATGGCCTTGAGCTTCTCCGCTGCACGCAGCGAACGGAACTCGGAGAAGAAACGCAGCAGGCCGCTGATCGTCACCATCGTCAACAGGATGATGATGCCCTTGTAGTCTTTGTCGTCCGCGTCGGCGAAATAGACATCGGTAAAGAAGCTGACGATGGCGAGCGCGAGCAGCACCATTACGAACGGGTTCTTGAACGCGAAGAACAATTGCACCGTCCAGTGGGGCGGCTTGTCGTGCGCAATTTCGTTGGGGCCGTAGCGGGTCTGACGCTGGCCGACATCGGCTAACGTGAGGCCGCTCACGTCGGTGCCGAGGGTGTGGAGAACGTCTTGCAGCGGCTCGGTCGCGAGCCGGGCAACGGCGTCGGGGCCCGAGTGAAGCAAGTCGGATGTTGTCGAGTGCTCGACGAAGCCGCGCTGTTTATGGCGCGAGCGAAGGTTCTTGTTCATGACGATTTCCTGGCACGGCTTACGCTGGCATGGCGGCCGGCCGGTCTCGTCAAACGCTACCGGAGATTATTTCTCCGAAAAATAGCGCGAACGCACCCAGCCGCGCCGCGCGGCGCGCGGTCGGTAATAACGAAAATTCTTGAATCTGGTATCGGATCGCCCGCCGGAAGTCCGTGCGACACGCGCGCGGTTCCGACGGGCCTCATTCGGCTACTTCCGTCTTCCATATCGGACTCCTTAGGTTCGTTTATTCGGCACACCGGCAGGTGCTATCGCGCTGCACGGTAAGGGAATACAAAACGGCGATTCGATCGGCAGCGCCCCACTATGCGTGCGCGGGCCGTGCCTCGGTACTTGCGCAGCGGGCGCTATCGTCGGACCAGAACACGCGACGCACGCTACGCTCGCCGGACAGGCGCATAACGAGCGACGTGAGCGACGCGCGCGAGGCAAGCGGGCAATCGAGCGTGACAGTGGCAGACGCTTCGTCGCGGTCGCTCCAGTGCGTAATGCTGACGTGCGTGGCACGAAGGCCAAGCGCGGTGAGATCAATGAACATCTGCTTGCGCAATGCGCCCAGCGCATCGGCCAGACAAACGATGGTCAGGCGCGACACCGGCAAGGTGCGCGTCGGTTGGCTTTGAAAAGCCTGAAACGTTTGAAAAACTCGCATGACTTCCTCGCATGACTGCGAATCGTCCTTGCCGCACGCAGCACGGACGGTCGGCTCGTGTGCGCGCCGTCTCGATGCGAAATGCATGCGCAAGACGACAACGCCCGTCACGGGCACAACAGTGGAATTTCTGCGGGAATTGCGCCGGAGGGTCACGCTCAGAAAGAGCGTTGATTGGCGCTAGACACCGCATCCTGCATGAGGACGCGGCACAGGGAATGGCTGTGGATCCTCAGGCAATCAGTCGATCAACGGTCGACTACTACTGGCATCGGAATTCACGGACAACCCCTTAAATTGAAGACAGGGCGGATGGTAACTGAGGCCAATTTGCAGCGTCAAGCACAAATTGCTGCATCGCAACTCAGATGAGATTTTGCCTATGGATTCAGACGCTTGATCGCCGCTCAAGGCCGCCGCACGCACGTCGGCGCCGCAAAATGCACTTCCGCGGCAGCCTGGGCGGCACGGCGATGGACGGCGCCCACCAAAGACAGGGCCTACGCTGGCCGGAAGGGGGCGCAAACACACCGGTCAATACGACGTTGAACGAGGACCGCACATGATGCATCTCTGCACGTTTTCGATCTGTCTGGCGGGATTTGCCGCATTGGCGCTGGCGACCGAACGTCAACAGGCAACCCTGTTCGGTGGCGTCTCGCACGCGCGCACACGCTAATGCCGTCATATCGGATGGACGGCACTGGCCGCGGCGCTTGGCGTGAGCGTTGCGGATCAGGGATGGGGGTTGGGGCTGGTGACCTACTGCAGCCAGACCAGCATGACAGCCGGCCTGGTGTATCTCACGCTTATCGTGATGGAGCACCGCCGCTCGCGCTGACCGGCAAGTCCTGCATCGCGCGTTACTCGTTCTCTTCGAAGTAGTGCCCGAACTTCGCCTGCTTGGTGCGGATGTAGCGTTCGTTCTCTTCGCGCATCGGAACGTCGAGCGCCACGCGCTCGCACACCGGGATGCCGTGCTTCGCGAGCGTGTCGAATTTCTTCGGATTGTTGCTCATGAGGCGCACCGAGCCCACGCCCAGAATGCGCAGGATAGCCGCGGCCGAGTCGTACTCGCGGGCGTCGTCGGGCAGCCCCAGATCGAGGTTCGCTTCTACGGTGTCGCGGCCCTGTTCCTGTAGCAAATACGCGCGAATCTTGTTGCTCAGGCCAATGCCGCGCCCTTCGTGACCGCGCAGATACAGCATCACGCCGCGCCCTTCCTCAGCGATCTTGCGCATGCCTGCGTCAAGTTGTTCACCGCAATCGCAGCGATAGGAACCGAAGACATCCCCCGTCAGGCATTCCGAGTGCAGACGCACCAGCGTCGGCGCGGGCGTGGACACATCGCCCATGACCAGCGCGAGATGCTCGTTGTTACTGCCTTTGACGCGGAATGCGTGGGAAGTGAAAGTGCCATAGCGGGTCGGCAAAGTCGCGCTCGCGACAAGCTCGACGCATTCGCCAGCGTCGCACGCGGGCGTGGCAGAGGCATTACCAGGGGACTTCATGATGACGTTCAAACGGGCCGAAATGGGAGAGGTGCGTGCCACCAGACAGCAGTGGCGTGTGTTCGGAGTGTACCGCCATTTCCATTTTTCGGCCGGTAGCGGCGTGCAACACACTGTTGCACGCCGCTACCGAATCGGCTAAAGCCGAGACTTCGCAGGACTTAGTCGTCGGCACGCCGCGTGATCGGCGTGTCTCGGGCAGGCTTGAACGCGTCACGAATCGACGCGATGACCGCGATGGTCTCGTCGATATCGTCGTCGCCGATATGCCGGTGCGTGACCAGCCGCAGCATGCCCGTGCCGCTCGCACGCGCCAGAATGCCGTGCTCCGCCAGCGCGACTTCCCACGCCTTGGGATTGGGCTCTCGCTGCTCCGCGACACGCAACCGCACGATATTGCTGTTCGACGGCACCGCGTCCACCAATTGAGGATCGATCTTGGCGAGCCCCGCCCACAAGCGTTGCGCGCGCTGATTGTCGTCGACCAGACGCGTGACCATCGTCTCCAGCGCCACCTTGCCCGCTGCGGCCATGATGCCTGCCTGACGCAGACCGCCGCCGGTCATGCGACGGAACGTGCGCGCCTGTTCAATCATCGCGTGCGAACCGGCGAGCATCGCGCCCATTGGCGCCGAGAGCCCCTTCGACAGGCAGAAAGTCAGGCTTTCGCAATGAGCCGCGACTTTGGCGACGTCGACACTCAGTGCGGCGGCCGCATTGAAGACACGCGCGCCATCCATATGCACCGGCACACCCGCGCGCGACGCCAGCGCATGCACATCTGCAAGATACGCCAGCGACGGCACGTAGCCGCCTGAGTGGTTATGCGTCGACTCGACACTGACCATCGCCGTGGGCTGCCCGTAACGGGAAAAGCCGGGACGCAACGCCCCGGCCAGTTGATCGAGATCCATCTCCCCTCGCACGGACGGGATGAGTACCGGATACAGATGGGCGAGCCGCGACATGCCGCCCGCCTCCGACTTCGCCATGTGCGCCTGTGCATCGATCACTGCCTCGCCGCCGCGCGTGGCGTGGCACAGCGAGGCGATCAGATTGCCCATCGTGCCGGAGACGACAAACATCGCCGCCTCTTTGCCCGTCATGACCGCCGCGAGATGCTCGAGGGCGCGTACGGTGGGATCGCCTTCGAGCGTGTCGTCGCCCAGCGACGCGGTCTGCATCGCTTCCCACATGAGCGCCGTGGGACGAGTGACGGTATCGCTTCGCAGATCGACGAAGCGTTCGGTGTTACCTGAGGTCATGCGAACTCCTGACCGTGGGCATGATTGCCTGCGCCCCCAGCCAGCGCGCCGGACGACCCGGCCGCTTCTGCGGCGAGTGCCGCCTGCACGGCCTCGGGCGACTCGTACGGAATGCCGGCGAGTTTCATGACGAGCTTGATGGCCACGGTATTGCTGAAAACGTTGATGGCGGTACGGCCCATGTCGAGGAACGCATCGACACCGGCAATGATCGCGAGGGCTTCGATGGGCACGCCGATGGTCGTGAGCACCATGGCAATGGCCACGAGCCCGCCCGAGGGCACGTTCGCGCTGCCTTTGCTCGCGAGGGTGGTGACGAGCACGATAGAGAGCAGCGTCGGCATGTCGAGCGGCACATGGTAAGCGTCGGCCAGAAAACCGACGGCCAGCGCGAAGTACATGATCGAGCCGTCACGGTTAAACGCGTAGCCGAGCGGCAACACGACCGACGCGATGGCCTTGGGCACGCCCATCGCGATGAGTTTTTCCATATGCAGCGGCAGCGTGGCTTCCGACGAGCGCGTGGCGAAGGCGAGAATCACCGGTTCACTGATGGCGCGCGTGGTTGCCAGCGGCTTTTCGCCGATGGCCTTGAGCAGAATCCAGAACAGCACCAGCAGCACGCCGAGGCCAAGATACATGGTCCCTACGAGCTTGACGAGCGCGAGGATCGTGCCGATGCCCTGCGAGGCGAACAGCCACGAAATGATCGCGAAGATCGCAAGCGGCGAGAGCGAAATGATCCAGTCCGTGAGCTTGAACACGGCGCCCATGAGCGCGTCGAGCACGGCTACGAGCGGCTTCGCGCGTGCCCCGATGGACGAGAGCGCCAGCCCGAGCAGTACCGCGAAGACGAGCACCGGCAACAGGTTGCTGCCGCTCATCGCCGCGACGATGTTCGACGGAATCATCTCGAGGAAGAACTTGGTCCAGTCGACCGACGCGGCAATCGGCTTGGCCGTTGCATGTGCCGCAGCGAGATTCGCCCCGAGCCCCGGATGGAAGATGGCGTTCAGGCCGAGTCCGATCACGATCGAGATCAGCGTTGCGATGAAGAAGTAGATGAGACTGATTGCCGAGACACGTCCGAGTGCGCGGGCGTTGTGTCCCATCTGATAAATGCCGAGCGTGATCGCGGTGAAAACGAGCGGCACCACGATCATCTTCACGGCCTGCACGAAGGCGGTGCCCACAGGCATGAGCTTCGTGGCGAGTGCCGGGGCGACCATGCCGCAGCCGATGCCCAGCGCCAGACCGATCAGCATCTGGACGGGCAACGGGATGAGGCGTTTCTTGCTGGCAGTACGTGACGACATGACGACTATCTCCGGAAATTGCGTGGCGACGCGGTGCGCGCTTGCCAGTGCCGATCAGCGCGCGGTGCCGGGCGGTGCGGCGGGAGGAACGAGTGCCTGCAAGCGGGCTTGCATGGCGTGCGTGAGGTGATCCCAGACATGACGCTGGGCCTCCTCGGGACGCCCGGCGGCAATGGCATCGAAGATCGCGAGGTGCTCGCGAACTGCGGCGCGTGTGCGTTCGGCGTCGTAATGCGGAATGCGTTGCAGCGCCAGACCGTTCTGGGTACGCAACGCGTGATAGGTCTCGGTGAGGCGTCCGTTATCGGCAGCGGCGAACATCGCCTCGTGGAATTGCCAGCCCACGCGCTGCGTGATGTCGACGTCGAGCGGCAAGCCCTGCTCGCCTTGCGCATCGAGGGCACGCAGACGCACGGCGACCTCTTCGAGCGCGGGCGTCACGCCCTTTTGTGCCGCCAGCCATGCCGCCATGCCTTCGAGGGCGAGCCGGACTTCGTGAATCTCGCTCAGATCCCGTACCGACAACTGCCGCACGAAGGTGCCGCGCATCGGCACGATCTCCAGCAGACCGTCGTTGGCGAGCGCGCGGATCGCCTCGCGCACCGGCGTGCGGCTAATGCCGAAGCGCTCCGACAGGGCGCGCTCCGATAGCGCTTCGCCCGCGCGAATTTCGCCGGAAACGATCAGGGCGCGAATCGCGTTGTATGCCGAATTGCTCAGCGCCGGGGTGCGTTGGGTATGGTTCATGACTGGTATACCAGCAAAAAACAATTTGCCGGTCAACGAAAAAACCTGTCCGGCAAGGCAAATTGCGGGTAAACGATGATCTCTGCGCGGCGTCCGTCGATAGCTGGCCATGACGTCCTTTCGGCGAGGGAGAATCCATGGCGCTCAATGACTGTCCGGCGTTCTGGGCGGTGCATCGTGCGTGGCACGCCATACGCCGGCGGCGGGTTCGTGTCCGGATGGAAATTCGCGCTTGGCTTCGTGATCCTGCGGTTTGCCCGTGAGGCGGGCACGACTTAGCCGCGCGTCAGCGTGGTCTGGACGTGTGCCTGTCCACGTTCATCCCGTTCATCGGCGCCCGGAGCGAACTCAGGGAGATGGCGCTCAACGCCGAAAGTAAGCCTGCGTGGGGTTGGCGGGCCGTTCGTGGGCACATTCGCGCCGATCGCCTGCTGTTTCGCCCCGCGCGAGCAGGACAACAATCTGCTGCTCGCGCTTGCCTATGCGGGATGCTTCCTAAACCTTTTCAACCTGATTCCTCTCTCGCCGTTAGACGGCGGGCGCATCACCGCCGTGTTGTCACCGCGCATCCGGTTTGCGGGCGCGCCGGTGCTCGTTGCGTTGCTCCTCCGGCATCCGGGTCCGATCCTGATTCTGATTCTGATTCTGGTCGCCATCCTCGCCCCCCCCCGCAGTTGGCCAAGGCCTGGCGCTACCCCCCGCAAGCACCGGAGAACGTGCGCTACTATGGCGTGACGACGGAAATCACGGTGACGTACGGCGCCTGCTACCTCGGCCTGCTCGCATTCCTCGCGCTCATGACGTATAACCTGCACGACATGCTCGCGTCGGTGCGCCGCGCGGCAGGCTGAAGACTGTTCCACCGCGATATCGCGCTACTGTGGTACCGCCGCACCGGGCAACGCGCACAACACAGCAGATATCCGGCGCAGTCACGAGGCGGTGCCCCGGCGCGACGCACGCCGCCGGCCGTTGCTTCGTCGCTTCGTCACTTCGTAACGCCATTTCCGCAGAGACTTCCGACATGATCGATCTTGCCCTCCTCCCCTTCTTTCTGGCCGCCGTCGCCGTGCTCGTCGCGATTCCCGGGCCGACCACCATTTATATCTCGACGACCAGCGCCAGCCAGGGATTTCGCTTCGGCCTCGCGTCGTGCTTCGGCGTGATGCTCGCCACGATCGTCCATGTGAGCTTCGCTGCGGCCGGGCTCACCGCCCTGTTGCTCGCATCGCCACTGATGTTCGCGGTCATCAAGTACCTCGGCGCGGGCTATCTGGTTTTCATCGGCATCAAGGTCATTCGCGGCCGCGCGGAGCCCGCGAACGCCGAAGCACAGCCGCCGGCACGTGCGCTGGGCGCCTCGATGAAGAAGGGGTTTCTCGTCAATCTGCTCAATCCGAAGACGGGACTGTTCATCGCCGCGTTTCTTCCCCAGTTCGTCACGCCGTCGCTGGGTCATGTGCCACTGCAAATCGTCACGCTGGGCTTGCTTCTGGTGCTGGTCGGCGCCGTGAGCGATATCACCTACGCGGCTCTCGCCCGAGCTATTGGTCGTGCTCTGGCCAACCGCAGCCGCCGTCCGGGCATCGGGAAATATGTGGCTGGCGTGCTTTACATGGGTCTCGGCGTAGCCGCTCTGACAACGTCGAACGGTGCAGCGAAGTGACTACGCCCACGAAAGCGTGTTGCCAATGCTGATCGCCTTCGCGGGGCTCCCCGGCACCGGGAAAACGACCGTTGCGCGAGCCCTCGCTCGACAAATCGGCGCGGCCTATCTGCGCATCGATACGTTGGAGCAGGCATTGATCGCGTCCGGAAGTTGCGGCGTGGATGTCGGATCTGCCGGCTATCTCGCCGCCTATGCCGTGGCGAAAGACAATTTGCACCTTGGACTAAAGGTCGTCGCAGACGCCGTCAATGGATTGCCGGTAGCACACAACGCCTGGCGGCAGGTGGCGAGTGAAGCGGGAGTGCCGATCGTCGAGATTGCGCTGATCTGTTCCGATGTTGCGGAACACCGTGCAAGGGTCGAGGGACGATACGCCGATATTCCCGGACACACGCTGCCGACATGGGAAAGCGTGCTCGCCCGTCAATACGAGCCGTGGGACGCCGCGCCCATCGTCATCGACACCGCTCGTGTGACGGTGAAACAAGCGCTCGCCACGATCATTCGTCACCTGCCGAAGTGACATGGGAGACTCCGCACAGCGTCGGCGGTATCTTCTGGAAACGCACGCAAATGACTTTTTCCGGTTCACCTTTCGAAATCGTTGGGCTCGACTCGCGCGCTTCTGGCTCGCCCCGGCCTGGCGCCGCGAGAACGAGACAGACTCGCTCGTCACACGATGATGGAAAACGCCTTCGAGTGGGCACGGGTCACGCAGCATGTGCTGAACCCGAAAATGGACGGCCCCGCCCTGCTCAAGCGAGCACCTAAGCTGAGCGAGTTCCGCTATGGGGAGGATGCAGATGAGTGGTGGGAGAAGCCCGCTAGAACGAGCAAGACCCGCTAGCCTCTGATCTGTCGAATCGGATCGATTTATTGGCGCAAGAGAGTATCGAGCTGCGCGGACTTCCCGTGCGAAACTGGAATTGAGCAAATCGCGTAATACGGTCGCGAACACCTGCCGCCGATGCAAGCTTCTTCGTACCCGACGCGCCGAACCGAATTCGGCTCCTCGATGACGAAAAGGCTCTGGTCTGTCCACTGTCCCGCTCGGGGAGTGTCTACTCCCCATAGCGTGCAAAACTCGCCGCTACCGGGAGCACCACACTCCCAAACCGCTACGATCGCGGTTTGACCTCCACAGATTGCGGCCTCATTTTCCGGCGCTGCCTGCGCCGTCGCCCAAAAGCATCCGATAGAAATACACGTCAATAAAGCGCGCACTGATAGCATTTTCGGAAATTTGCTCAGTACCCCGATTCATCGATTATGCCTTTTTGTCGACTATACATAACATCGACATGCTCGGACAACCTGCGAATTTAAAAGCGGTGAGGATGCTAAGGAGTGGCGGGAAAAGCCGAGCCACGATGCCCTCACGAAAAAGATAGCTTTAGCTATCTTTCTCTAATTATTGATCACTTTGAGCATTATCCCCCCAAATCGGTGGCTCTGATGCAGCGCAAACGCCATTATCCCCCTTTTGTCGGATGGCGCTTTTTATTCTTAGAGCCCTATACTCCGCCCTGACGAGACTGCGATTACATCTTAAGAAGGAATGGGGGATGCGATGAAAGGAGCAGCGTGGCTTGCAACTGTATGCGTCATGTTGATGGCATGGGCTGACATATCGCACGGCCAGCAATGCGACTGCCAAAAAGTGATCGGCTCTTGCCAGGGCGCCGTTGAATTCGTGCGCAGCTACGGCTCGAAGCCGAGCTTTGGTGCCGAGCTGATTATTCACAGTTCGGAACGCCAGTGTTCGAAGGTCGAATACTACGTCAACAACACTCCATATCAAACGGTACTCGTCAATCGAAATGCCGAGCCTGAGAGCATATTTGGAACAAGTCGCATCCAAGAGAAAGACGTTTCCTACACTCGCTGCTCCGTGTGCGCTTCGTCGGAAAATGCATCCCAAACACCGCAACCATCTCAATCGTCACAATCGCCGGCAACCCGGTTTCAAGGCACTTGGGCTGGAACAGGTACGAACAGCTTCTTTTTGTCGAGACAACGTATACTTCACATAGATGTGACCGGTCCCAACTCGGCAAATGTTCAACTCGACTTGGGCGGTGAAATGATTCCTGGCACGGGCGAAATCCACGGATACGTGATGTCGATCCGGCTGAGTCGGGGGATCACCGCAACGGCCACTCTCACAGGGCAGAACGAACTTCGCTATGAAGCTAGCGGAATGGGCACAGTCACTGCAACAATGACGCGCCAGTAGGTATGGGCTGCTGCCGGTTACGTGGACAGCAAGTTAAGCTTTTCGAGCTTGCTCAAATTCAACGGGGCTGACGTATCCCAGTGTCGAATGTCGGCGAAGCGGATTGTAGAAGCGTTCGCTATAGTCGAACACGTCTGAGTGAGCCTCTTCCCGCGAACGATAGACCTTGCGCGCAGTGCACTCGGTTTTCAGGGTGCTAACGAAGCACTCCATTGCCGAGTTCTCCCAGACCTCGCCACCCGGCTCATGCTGCATGTAATGCCCTGTTCAGACAGAAGGCGCTGAAAGTGCTCGCTGGTGTATTGGCTGCCCTGGTCCGAGTGGCGCACTAGTTCTTTCGGCCATCCCCGTCGCCAGACGGCCATCATCAATGCGTCGGCGACGAGTTGCGAAGTCATACTGCTCTGCATCGACCAGCCGACGATGCGTCGAGAATACAGGTCGAGAACAGCAGCGACATACCGCCAGACGCGGCGAGTTGCTATACAGTGCCGCGCCCCCATCTGCGCCCGCACTTGCTCCACGTAGTTGCGAGTCTCCTTCGGGGCATTCTCCATACCCTTGCGCTGCACGTTGCCCCGGCCCCAGTCGTACCCCGCAAGGGCCTTGCTGAGAGCTCCGCCGTTCTGTTTGAGAAGGTCCCGGTACCTCTGCGCTGCGGCCGTCGCAGACTTCTAGAGGTCATTCGGATCATCGAGTCCGTATTGCTTGGCCGTCGCCTCCGTGAACTGGAAATGCCCCTTAGCGCCAGCCCCCGACAGCATATCCGCGCCGTGCCCGGACTCTTGAGCCCAAACGCTAACAAGACGGATACGACAGGCGATATCAGGCAGGCACAGAAGCAGTTGGGCCACACTTCCGTCACGATGACAGAGCATTACGTGCGCAACCGACGCGGCGACAAAGTGAAGCCGACAAAATGAGTTTTGCGGAACCGGTAGGATTTTGCGGAATAGAAAATCGGCAAAATTCGGGAATCAAAAACCGCCGAAAGCCTGATGGCGGAAAGCAGCCGGAGTCGAACCGACCTGGGAGCGACTGACGCCCCCAACCGGGTTTGAAGCCCGGCCGCATCACCGGATACGGATGCCTTCCTTTAGACGAAGCAATTTCACTTGCTCGGCGATGGTGTCAGCCCGCCCGCATTGTGCAGGACACCTGCCGATTACGTCGCAACCGACTTACGCCGCGCCCCACTCCACGCCGGGACGCCGCACATGCAAATCGCCAACGCGGCGAGTATATCCCGCACGATCGAAGAACTCCAGAATCTGAATCGCTCGCTTGCGTCCCAACCCCGTCGCGTCACGGAACGCACCCGCTTCGATCCTGCCATCTGCACTGGCAATCATGCCTGCCAGCGTCTGCACGCAGACCTCGTCGTAAAACAGGTCCTTGACGATCTGATGCACACGCCCCTGGCGAGCAAGCTTGCGCAACGCCGCCCGCACCCGCTCCTCCGGCACATTCAGTTCGCGCCCCATATCCCGCACCCAAGGGGGATCGAAGCGGCCCTTCATCACCCGAATCAACAAGGCTTCGGCCAGCGCATTTTCCTCATCGGTCATTTCGACGCGGTGCGTCGGCAAGTGCAGCCATGCGCCGGTACGTGCCACTGCCCCTTCGCTCAGCATGGCCCGCACCACGATTCGCCAACGCGAAGCATCAAGCGATGGCCACGTCATTCGGCCCAAACGGGCGGCGTCGAGGCCCGGCTCGTCAGGTGCCCGGGCATGATAGTCGCGCAACGCACCGAGTACCCGAGTGCGAACGTCGTCCCACGCCTGCGGCGCAAACGCCAGCGATTCGTCGTCGGCCCCCGCGAGCACCACGGCCGTCGCGGGCCAATGCCATTGCCCGGCCGGCAACCCCGTCAACGCCACCACCTGCGCGCTCGTCAGTCCGAATGCCGACTGGGCCAACAGCCCATCGAGCCCGTTGCCGTCGAGGTACTGCGCAACGGCGTCGAGCCACGCCAGACGAGCCGCCGACCGCCGCTTTCGTTCCGGCGCCGCGGGGTCCAGCACGCGTCCCCCGCCCACAGTGGCCGTCGCCTGCGGATTGCGCACGATGAACCGGTCGCCCGGCATGGCGCAAACCGGCGTATCGAAAACCAACTGCACACGCATCGTGTTCCCGGGCACCAACGTGTCGCCCCCAAGAAGCACGGTATGCGCCTGCACATGCGTGGTGCCCAGATGAACGTGCAACGGGAACCACTGCGTAAGCGGAGCGCTGCCTTCGAGCCAATGCAGTTCGACGTCTACATGCGTCGACGGTCTCGACAACCCTGGGGCAACGATCCAGTCGCCGCGTCCA
Source organism: Pandoraea apista (assembly GCF_001465595.2). Lineage (NCBI taxonomy): Bacteria > Pseudomonadati > Pseudomonadota > Betaproteobacteria > Burkholderiales > Burkholderiaceae > Pandoraea > Pandoraea apista. The sequence goes on from NZ_CP013481.2 coordinate 3,774,221, forward strand.
AGCTGGTCGCGCTCAACGCCCGCCAGATTCAGCGCACAGCGCTCGCCCGCCTTGCCCGCGTCCACCGGCCGGTTCTGTGCGTGGATACTTCGCACGCGCACCGGCAGTCCCTGCGGCATCACAGTGAGGGTATCGCCCACGCGCGCGGTGCCGGCAAACGCCGTGCCGGTCACGACCGTGCCGTGGCCCGCCAGCGTGAAGACACGATCCACCGCCAGCCGGAACAACGCGTCGTTGCGCCGCGCGGCGTTGCCTGATGCACGCAATGCCTGCGCCGCTTGCGTCAGCGACTCGCGCAATGCCGCCACCCCGTTGTCGCCAGGTGTCGTTGCCGATACCGGCACCACATCGGCCTGCGCCAGCGGCGTGTTCGCAAGCCATTGCGAAATCTCTCGTGTCACCGCAGCCAGCCGCGCCGCATCGACGCGATCCGCCTTGGAGAGCGCGACCACACCACGCCGCACCCCCAGCATCGTGAGAATCGCCAGATGTTCGCGCGTTTGCGGCATGATGCCGTCGTCCGCTGCGATCACCAGTAACGCGAAATCAATGCCAACGGCGCCTGCCGCCATGGTGTGGATCAACTTCTCGTGGCCGGGAACGTCGATGAACCCCAACACCTCGCCATCGGGCAACGGTGTATAGGCGTAACCCAGTTCGATGGAAATGCCGCGCGCCTTTTCTTCCTTCAAGCGGTCGGTATCCACGCCGGTCAGCGCACGAACGAGGCTCGTCTTGCCGTGGTCGATGTGACCTGCGGTACCTACGATCATGCACGCAGCTCCGCAAATTGCAGCGCGAGACGCGCTTCTTCCTCCGCTTCGAGGCAACGCAGATCGAGCCACAACGTCTGATCGGCAATGCGGCCAATCACCGGATACGGCAGTGCCCGCAACGCGGTTTCGAGTTTGGCGAGTGCGCGTCCGCTGCCGCGCTTGCCGCCCCCCGCAGGTGCGATCGCCAGTCCATAGCTCGGAAGTTGCTCAACGGGCAATGCGCCGCTGCCGATCTGACTCACCATCGGTGCTGCGGTCACGGTATAAGCATCGCCCAGCGACTTCGCAAGCACCGGCGCGAGACGCTCCGCCTGCGCAGCCATGTCGGCGCGCGTTCGGGTCAGCAGCCTCAACGTCGTGAGCCGCTCGGTCAAATGATCGGGATCGCGATACAAACGCAGTACCGGTTCCAGCGCCGCCAGCGTCAACTTGCCGACGCGCAGCGCACGCTTGAGCGGATGCTTCTTGATTTTGGCGATGAGGTCCTTGCGGCCAACGATCATGCCCGCCTGCGGCCCGCCCAGCAGTTTGTCGCCGGAGAAGGTCACAAGGTCGGCGCCAGCCGCAATTGTCTCCTGCACCGTGGTTTCGTGGGGCAAGCCCCAGCGTTCGAGCGGCGCCAGGGTGCCGCTGCCAAGATCAACCGCGACGGGCACCCCGTGCGGCCGGGCAATCTGAACGACTTCGGCAACGTCGACACTCTTGGTAAATCCCGAGACTTCATAGTTGCTGCAATGCACCTTCATCAGCAGCGCCGTCTTGTCGCCGATAGCGTTGCGATAGTCAGCCGCGTGCGTGCGGTTGGTCGTGCCCACTTCGATGAGCTTCGCGCCAGCGTGCGTCATGATGTCGGGGATGCGAAACGCGCCGCCGATTTCCACCAGTTCTCCACGCGAGACCACCACCTCACGACGCTTGGCGAGCGTTGCCAGCATGAGCAGCACCGCCGCGGCGTTGTTGTTCACAACGGTCGCCGCTTCGCCCCCGGTCAGCTCGCACAGCAAGGGAGCCACGAGATCGTCGCGATCGCCACGTCCGCCCGTCGCGAGATCGAATTCGAGGTTGGCCGGGCTGGTGAGTGCCTGCATGACGGCCTCGACGGCGGCCTCGGGCAGCAACGCCCGGCCCAGGTTCGTGTGCAGCACCGTACCGGTGAGATTGAAGACGGGGCGCAGCGTCCCCCGATTACGTTCGGTCAGAAAACACGTTACGCGCGCTCCGAACGCGGCCGGGGTCAGTGTGTCGTGCGAGAGCGCTCCCGCCAGCGCTGCTGCGCGGCATTCGTCGAGATCGCGACGCAGCGCTGCTGTGACCTGTGTGCGTCCAAAATCGGCCAACGCCGACTGGAACTCCGACGTTCCCAGCAGCCGGTCGAGCGACGGCAAATCCGCCACCCTCGCCATCCCTGCCAGCCCACGATCTTGCTCGGCTATCCCCATCCCCACTCCCTTAGGCGTCTTCGGCGTTTTGCCAGAGCAACGGATTACCGTTGGCGCGCGCGTAGCCCGCTTCGCCCATCAACACGTCGAGGGCGAGGCTCGCGAGGTCATCGGCAACCGGCTCGACAAACGGGTCTTTGTCCTGATAGAAGATCTTGCGATAGCTGTGGCAGTCGTCGCACGACTCTGCCCGGATCGGCGACGACGCGACGCGCTTGGCCGCTTCGTCAAGCGTCGGCCGGCCGTCGGCACGTTTGGCGATACCGCTTTGGGCATCGGCATTGGCGTTCGTATTGGCGTTGGCGGTATCGGTATCCGCCGCCAGCACCTGCGCGCCCGATACTGACGCGTCGCCCGATTTGTCGACGACGTGATACGCCACATGCTCGCTCGCTTCGCAATGCGTGCACTTCACGCGAACCATATGCCATTCGGTCGAGCACAGCCCGCACGCAAGATAGCGATAGCCCTCATGCGCCCCGCCAATGCGAACGACGCTCGCCACCGGCAGCGTGCCACATACCGGACAGACATTGGGGACATCGAGCATGGGCACTTCGCCGGCGTCGAACGTGCTTGCCACGCCGGTCCAGAGCACTTGCAGCGCTGCCATCAGGAAAGGGGCACTCGCGGCGTCCACACCTTTGCCGTGTCCGGCGAGCAGCGCCTGAGCACCCGCTTCGAGCGTGGCCGGATCGGCCGCACGAATCCGGTCAAGCACCCCACGAACCGGCGCGGGCAAATCGGGCTGTGCGGCCACTGCGTCGAGCAACGGGGTCAGCAGTGGCTGCCAGCGCCCGGCGTCGTACCCGCCCGTCGCCGGCACGAGCGGCATGCAGTGTTGCTGTGCCTGTTCGATCGACTCGGCAGACGGACGCTCGGCCTGAAAGTTGTCGAGCACATGCTGCTGCGCGTCGACCAATGCGGCCATTAGCCGCAGGTAATCGCCAAGCGGATGCCCCTCGGCGAGCTGACGCAAACGCGCAGCGCGCGCCGAGAAAACCTCGGCACGTTGCGGCATGCGTAGACGGGGGATGGAGGTGCGATCGAGCGACTCGATCTGTCCGGGTTCAAGAATGCGTTGCAAGGTGGCCGGCCTCGTAAGAGCGTCCGGCCACCTGGGCCGGACTTATTTGTTGAGCTGCTTGTACCAGGCGCGATGGTGTTTCCACGCCCAGCCGCGAGTGACGGTTCCGCGCGTCATGGCGCGCACGGAACCCTTGATCCAGATCGCCGCGTAGATGTGCGTAATGATGCCGCAAATCAACACGAATGCACACACCGCATGAACATCCGATGCCAGACGAATCGCCCAGATCGGGAAGTAGAACGCGAAGTACGCGCGCCAGATCACGACGCCCGAGAGCAACAGTCCGATCATGCACAACACCATCACGTAGAAAAGCAGCTTCTGCCCGGCGTTGTAACGCCCGACCTCCGGCAGATTCTCTTCGCGATTGTTGAGCACGTCACCGATCTTCTTCATCCACTCCGTGTCGCGCGACTCGAACTTGTTGTAGCGGGCAAGCCGCAGTGCGAGCCACACGAAGGCGACGAACATCACCAGCCCCACGAACGGATGCAGAATCCGCGTCCACGGCCCGCCACCGAACAGATTGGTGAGCCAGAACATCGACGGATGAAACAACGCCAGCCCGGAGAGCGCGAGCAGGATGAACGTGCCCGCGACAATCCAGTGGTTGATCCGCTCCGCAGCGTTGTAACGCTCGATCAGATCGTCCTTGCGATCGCTTGGTTCATGCGACATGGTCAGACCTCCTCGTGCGTGACAACGCCTTTCTGGCCATCGGGACCGTCTCCCTTGCGGGAGGCATCGTACCGGCGGGCTTCGTCTTCATCCTCTTCGGTCGTCTCGTTCGGACCGGTCTTGATGTAGTGGAAGAAGCCGGCAATCGCGGTGAACGCCATGGCGGCCACGCCGAGCGGCTTGGCGATGCCCTTCCAGAAGGTCACCATCGGGCTGATGCGCGGGTTATCCGGCAAGCCGTGATACAGCGACGGCTTGTCGGCATGATGCAGCACATACATCACGTGCGTGCCGCCCACTCCCGCCGGATCGTACAGCCCCGCGTTGTCGAAGCCCCGCGACTTCAGGTCTTCGATACGCTCGGCCGCCTGATCTTTCATGGCGTCTTTGGTGCCGAACATGATCGCCCCGGTCGGGCACGTCTTCACGCACGCCGGCTCCAGCCCGACGGACACGCGGTCGGAACACAACGTGCACTTGTAGGCCTTGTGATCCTTCTGCGAGATACGCGGAATGTTGAACGGGCACCCGGTAATGCAATACCCGCAACCGATGCAGTTCTCTTCGTGAAAATCGACGATGCCGTTGGCGTACTGCACGATCGCCCCGGGCGACGGACAGGCCTTGAGACAGCCCGGGTCCTCGCAATGCATGCAGCCATCCTTGCGGATGAGCCACTCGAGGTCGCCCTTCGGGTTTTCGTACTCGGTGAAGCGCATGAGCGTCCACGAGTCCGCCGTCAGATCGCGCGGGTTGTCGTACACCCCTACGTTCTCGCCGACTTCGTCGCGCAGGTCGTTCCACTCCATGCACGCCGTCTGGCAAGCCTTGCAGCCGATGCATTTCGAGACGTCGATGAGCTTGGCGACGTCGCCCGTGTGCGCCTCGCGCACCGAGGGCGACGGCAAGGTCGTTGCCGAGCGCCGTTTGATATCAAGTGATTGCAATGCCATGGCGCCTCCCTATGCCTTCTCGACTTTCACCAGGAACGACTTGAACTCGGGGGTCTGCGAATTGCCGTCGCCAACGATCGGCGTCAGCGTATTCGCGAGGAACCCGGGTTTGGCCACCCCCTTGAAGCCCCAGTGAATCGGAATGCCCACATGGTGAATCGTCTTGCCGTCCACCTTGAGCGCCCGAATGCGTTTGGTCACAACAGCCTTGGCCTTGATGAAGCCCCGGTTGGACGACACCTTGACCGTGTCGCCCGCCACAATGCCGATTTCCTTCGCGAGCGCTTCGCCGATCTCGACGAACTGCTCCGGCTGGATGATCGAATTGAGCAACGCGTGCTTGGTCCAGTAGTGGAAATGCTCGGTCAGACGATACGTCGTCGCCACGTACGGGAATTTATCCACGGTCCCCATGGTTGCCAGATCGTCAGGGAACACGCGTGCGCCCGGATTACTGGTGGCCTTGGGTTGCTTCGGATGCAGCGGGTTGTAACCCAACGGGGTCTCGAACGGCTCGTAATGCTCGGGGAACGGCCCTTCGGCCATGCCCGCCTTCGCGAAGAAGCGCGCTACGCCTTCGGGGTTCATGATGAACGGGCTCATGCCGCCCGCCGGATCCTCGTCGACCTTGAAGTCGGGTACGTCCGCCCCCGTCCAGGCCTTGCCGTTCCACCACACCAGCTTGTGCTTCGGATTGAACGGCTTGCCGGTCAGGTCGGCCGATGCCCGGTTGTACAGAATCCGACGGTTCGCCGGCCACGCCCACGCCCAGTTCAGGGTCTGACCGATGCCGGTCGGATCGCTGTTGTCGCGGCGTGCCATCTGGTTACCCGCCTGGGTCCACGCACCGGCGAAGATCCAGCACCCGGAGGACGTACTGCCGTCGTCCTTGAGTTCCGCGAAGCCGGACAATTGCTCGCCCGCCTTGCGCGTAACCTTGGTCGGGTCCTTCGGATCGACGATGTCCTTAAGCGCGCGCCCGTTGTATTCCTTGGCGATTTCCTCGGGCGACGGGCTCTCCGGCTGGGCATACGGCCACGACAGATTGACGATCGGATCGGGATATTTGCCGCCCTGCGTCTTGTACATCTCGCGCAGGCGCAGGAACAGCCCCGTCATGATCTCAATGTCGGTGCGCGCCTCGCCCGGCGGCTCGGCCCCCTTCCAGTGCCATTGCAACCAGCGGCCCGAGTTGACCAGCGCGCCGTCTTCTTCGGCGAAGCAGGTCGTCGGCAGGCGGAACACCTCTGTCTGAATCTTGCTGGAGTCAACGTTGTTGTGCTCGCCAAAATTCTTCCAGAACTCCGATGTCTCGGTCGCCAGCGGGTCCATCACCACGAGGAACTTGAGCTTGGCAAGCGCCTGATCCCATTTGAACTTGCCCGGCGCGGCCGCGAGCGGATTGAACCCCTGCGCGATATAGCCGGTCATCTTCCCCTGGTTCATCAACTCGAGCACTTGCAGCAAGTCATACGGCTTGTCGAGCTTGGGCAGATAGTCGTAGCCCCAGTTGTTCTCGGCAGTCGCCGCATCGCCCCACCACGCTTTCATCAGGCTCACGTAGAACTTCGGATAGTTCTGCCAGTAGCTGAGCTGGTTCGGGCGCAACGGCTTTTGCGTGCGGGCCGTCAGATATTGTTCGACGCTCTGCTCGGCCTGCTTCGGCAACGACATATAGCCCGGCAACAGGTCGGTCATCAACCCCAGATCGGTCAGGCCCTGGATGTTGGAGTGACCGCGCAGCGCGTTCATGCCGCCGCCCGCCACGCCGATGTTGCCCAGCAGCAATTGCACCATCGCGCCGGTGCGAATCATCTGCGAGCCGATGGAGTGCTGCGTCCAGCCCAGCGCATACATGATGGTCATGGTGCGCGTAGGCGTCGAACACTCGGCGATCTGCTTGAAGATGTACTCGACCTTGTCAGCCGGGGTACCGCACACCCGCTCGACCATTTCGATCGTATAGCGCGAGTAATGCTGCTTCATCAGTTGGAAGACCGTACGCGGGTGTTGCAGCGTCGGGTCGGTCAGCACGTAGCCGTCGGCCCCCTTCTGGTAGTCCCACGAACTGCGGTCGTAAGTGCGCTTCTCGGCGTTGTAGCCCGAGTAGATGCCGTCCTCGAACGTGAACTCGTCTTTCACCAGGAAGGTGAAATCGGTATAGTTCTTGACGTATTCGTGCTGAATCTTGTCGTTCGTGAGCAGGTAGTTGATCAACCCGCCGAGAAAGACGATATCCGTGCCGGTACGAATCGGGGCGTAATAGTCCGCGACCGATGCCGAACGGTTGAAGCGCGGGTCAACGACGATCAGGCGCGCCTTGTTGTGCGCCTTCGCCTCGGTCACCCATTTGAAACCGCACGGGTGTGCCTCGGCAGCGTTGCCGCCCATGATGAGCACCAGATCCGCGTTCTTGATGTCGACCCAATGGTTCGTCATCGCTCCACGGCCAAACGTCGGGGCAAGACCTGCCACCGTCGGGCCGTGTCAGACACGTGCCTGGTTATCGAATCCCAGCATCCCGGTACTGCGGATGACTTTGTGCGTGAGATAGCCGACTTCGTTGCTCGATGCCGACGCCGCCAGCATGCCGGTGGTCGTCCAGCGGTTGACCGTGAGGCCGTCGTCGGTCTTCTCGACGAAATTCGCGTCGCGGTCGGCCTTCATCAGCTTGGCGATGCGATCGAGCGCGTCGTCCCAGGAGATGCGTTCCCACTTATCCGAGCCCGGCTTGCGGTACTCGGGGTAAAGCAGGCGGTTCGGGCTGTGGATGAAGTCGATCAGACTGGCACCCTTCGGGCACAACGTGCCGCGGTTGACCGGGTGATCGGGATCGCCTTCGATATGGAAAACGCTCTTCTTCGCGTTCTTGGCACCGTCGCCGTAGCTGTACATGAGAATGCCGCAAGCGACGGAACAGTACGGGCAGGTATTACGGGTTTCGGTCGCTCGTGCGAGCTTGAACTGGCGGACTTCCGCCAGCGCCGCGTCGGGCGCGAACCCGAGCATTGCCAGGCTGGACCCTGCCAGCGTTGCGCCACTTACTTTGAGAAACTGGCGCCTGGACATGTTTAGCATGGGGAATTCTCCTCAAATCTTTTGAATCTGTGCGGGAGTTTGTCGAGTATAGAGCAAACAAGCCATGTTTTCCGTGACTTAGCACAAATCGTGCCGCATCATGCGTTGTGCCTGCCCAAGAGGGAACTTCCTTGTCAATTTGGTATTCTGAGCGTCACTTTAGTCGCGCCCCCCGGTAATGGATACATTGCCCCCAGAAGATGACGTGACGAACCTGATCGCCTGTCCGAACTGCGACACGCTGCACCGTCGCCTGGACTTGCCGCCTCGGGAGACCGCACGCTGCGTGCGCTGCCACTCGGTGCTTTACCGCGCACCCGATCTGCGCCTGTCGCGCGTGCTCGCGCTCACCCTGACGTGTCTGATCGTGTTCGCCATCGCGAATGCCTTCCCGATTGTCGAGATTGAGGTGCAGGGCATCTATACGGAAACGACTCTCGTGGGCGCCGCCTGGGCGCTGTATCGCGAAGGCATGTGGCTCGTCGCCCTGCTGGTCTTCGCCACGACCGTGCTGTTTCCCCTGTCGCAACTGCTTGCACTGGTGCATCTCATTGGCCCGCTTTCGATGGGACGGCGCCCTTACGCGGTCTTTCAGGTGATGCGGGCCATCGAGTTCTGCCGCCCGTGGGGCATGATCGAAGTCTTCATGCTGGGCGTACTGGTTTCGCTGGTCAAACTCTCGGCCATGGCCAGCGTGCTGCCGGGCATTGCGCTGTGGGCGTTCGGCGCGCTTACCATGCTGCTGGCGCTGGTGCTGTCGTATGACCTGCGCAACCTCTGGATCGTGATCGACCGCACGCCCGATCCGAATGCGCCGAATGCGCCCGACGCCGCACGTCATCGCACGGTGCAACGATGAAATACCTCTCCGCCAAAGACGCAGGGCTCGTGGCATGCAGCGCATGCGGACGGCTCTCGCGCGAAGTCAGGACACTCGAAAAAGAGCGCTGCCCGCGGTGCGGCGCCGTGCTGCACCAGCGCAAGGTCGATAGCCTTGCCCGCACCTGGGCCTTGCTGATCGCCGCCGCGATCCTGTACATTCCGGCCAACCTGCTGCCCATGATGCAGACGCGCTCGCTGCTCGGAAACTCCAGCGACACCATCATGAGCGGGGTGATCTATTTCTGGACGAGCGGAGAGTACGATCTGGCCATCGTCGTCTTCACCGCGAGCATTCTCGTCCCGATGCTCAAGCTCATTGCGCTGTCGCTGCTGTGCTTTACCGCGCAGCGGGGCACGGGCTGGAAACCGCATCAACGCACCAAGCTGTACCACATGATCGAGTTCATCGGCCGCTGGTCGATGCTCGATGTCTTCGTCGTCGCGCTGATGGTGGCGCTCGTGAACATTCAATCGCTGGCCGTAATTCAGGCCGGTCCGGGCATCGTGGCCTTCGGCTCGGTGGTCGTGCTCACGATGTTGGCCTCCATGCAGTTCGACCCCCGCCTGATCTGGGATCAGATTCGAGACGACGATACCGAACAGGACGATCATGACTGACCCGAAAGATACCCAAGACCCGAAGGCAGCACCGCCCCCTGGCGCCAACGAGTTGCCCACCCCGGCCATCGAACCGCGCAAACGCTGGGCGCCGTCGCTCGTCTGGCTGATTCCGCTGGTGGCCGCGCTCATTGGCCTGTCCCTCGTTGCCAAGGTGCTCATCGAGCGCGGGCCGAGCGTCGTCATCGACTTCAAGTCGGCCGAAGGCGTCGAAGCCGGAAAAACCAAGGTCAAGTACAAGGACGTCGACATCGGCACGGTCAAGAGTATCGAGCTGTCCGACGACCTGTCGCATGTGCGTGTAACCGTCGACCTCACGAAAAACGCGAAGAAGTTCGCCGTCAAGGATTCGCGCTGGTGGATCGTGCGCCCGCGTGTGGCAGGCGGCAGCGTCTCCGGTCTCTCGACGCTGCTCTCCGGGGCCTACATTGGCGCCGACGCCGGCAAGTCGGGCGACACCGCGAACCATTTCGTCGGACTGGAAGTGCCCCCGGTTGTCTCCACCGGCCAGCCCGGCAAGCCGTTCATTCTGCACGCCGCCGACATCGGCTCGCTCGATATCGGTTCGCCGATCTACTACCGCCGGATTCAGGTCGGGCAGGTCGAGGCCTACTCACTCGACCCTGACGGCAAAGGCGTGACACTACGCGTGTTCGTGCAAGCCCCCTACGATCAGTATGTGGGCTCCAACACCCGCTTCTGGCATGCGAGTGGTATCGACCTGCGGCTCGACTCGAGCGGCTTCCAGGTCAACACGCAGTCGCTGGCCTCGGTGGTCATTGGCGGCATCGCCTTCCAGGCCCCGGGCGACTCGGGCGCTGGCGTGATGGCCAAGCCGGGGCAGGAATTCAGTCTGGCGCCGGACGAAACCACGGCCATGAAGCCGCCCGACACGCATCCGATCACGGTCGTGTTCCGCTTCCAGCAATCGTTGCGCGGTCTGGCCGTGGGCGCGCCGGTCGACTTCCGGGGCATTACGCTGGGTGAGGTGACGTCGATCGGCGTGGAATTCGATCGGGCGACCAAACAGATCAGCATGCCGGTGACGGTACTGGTCTATCCGGACCGACTGCGCCGCCGGGATCCGAACAACAGCATCGAGCCCGGTGCGGAGGCCCGCCGTCAGATTCTGGACTTGCTCGTGGCGCGCGGCCTGCGTGGTCAGTTGCGCACCGGCAATCTGCTGACCGGCCAGTTGTACGTGGCGCTCGACTTCTTCCCGAACGCGAAGCCGGCGAAAGCCGAGCGTGTCGACGACGTGCTGCTCCTGCCGACCTTGCCCAACACGCTCGACCAGTTGCAGCTTCAGATCGCTGACATCGCAAGCAAGCTCGACAAGATTCCGTTCGACAGCATCGGACAGAGCCTCGACTCTTCGCTGCGCAAACTCGACAAGACGCTCGACAGCGCGCAGGGCCTGTTCCGCCAGCTCGACGGCGAGATCGCGCCCGAAGCCAAGGCGACGTTGGGCGAGGCGAAGAAGAGTTTCGGCGCCGCCGAGCGCACGCTTTCCGAAGACGCACCGGTGCAACAGGACGTTCGTCAGGCCATGCAGGAACTCACCAAGACCCTGCGTTCGCTCAACACGCTCGCCGACTATTTGCAGCAGCACCCCGAAGCGCTGCTGCGCGGCAAACCGAAGGACCCGCAACCATGATGAGGCCCACCGAGATGACCCGCAGCCCGCGCCGCCTTGCGACGCCGACGGCCCGCGCCGCACTGGCAGTCCTCGCCTTGACGCTTGCGAGCTGTGCGTCACCGCCGTCGAGTTTCTACACGCTGACGGACGCCGCCGGCACTGCCCCCTCGGGCAGCGCCACCACCGGCGCCAACGCTCCGGCAACCCCTTACGCCATTGAAGTCTCGCCAGTAGCCGTGCCCGAGCAGGTCGACCGTCCCCAAATCGTCGTCACGCGCGGCGGCGGGCGTGTCGATATTCTCGAGGAATCGCGCTGGGCCGCGCCGCTCAAGAACGAGTTGACGTCGGCGATCTCCCGCGACCTCACGCAGCGCCTCGGCGCCATGGACGTTTATGGGCTACCGCGTGCCGATGGGCTCACCGTGTACCGGGTGTCGACGTCGGTGCAGCGCTTCGAGTCCTCGCCGGGCGAACAGGCTGCACTCACTGCGGTCTGGAGCGTTCGCCGCGTGCCCGGCGATATCGTGCTGACCTGCCGCTTTGCCGGCACGGAGCCTGCCTCGGGTGGCGTAGCCGAGGTCGTTGCCGCCCAGCGCAAGCTCGTCGACCGTCTGGCAGACGGCATCGGCAACGCCATTGCCATCAGCGCACAGGGCGCCACCCCACGCTGCCAGGGCTGAGCCCGGCTTTTTTCGCCCCCCCAAGTTCCGACGGAACGGCCGGTCTTGTCCCGAAAGAAAGACCGGCCCGTCGTCTCCGCACACGCCCCCGCCAGCCTCGATCTCCGCGCCGGATGCGCCACCTCATACGCCGTCCGGCAAAAATGCGATAGGTCAGGAAAATCCCGATGCGCCTCACACCCATTACGGATTGCGCAATCGATTACGGGATGTTTAAGATATTCGAGACCGAGCGGCATCAGCGATCCGAGAGAGATCGCTGTCGACGAGGTCTCATCATTCGAATATTGGAGACAAGACATGCCCAGCCTTTCCGGCCACTTGCGCCGTACGATCGCCGTCGCGGCTTCCGTTGCATTCACCGCACTTGGCGCCGTCCCCACTCATGCCGCCCCCGCCACCATTTCGGATGGCGTAGTGAAGATTGGCGTGCTGACCGACCTGTCCGGGGTATCGAGCGACAACGCAGGCAAAGGCAGCGTGCTTGCCGCCACCATGGCGATCGACGACTTCTCGCACGATCACAAAGTGCTGGGCGCACCGATCGAATTGATCTCCGCCGACTCGCAGGGCAAGACCGATACCGGCGCCACCATTGCCCGCGAGTGGTACGACCGGGGCAAGGTCGACATGATTACCGATCTCACGTTTTCGAACGTCGCCCTTGCAGTCGATCGCATCGCCGACGAAAAGAAGAAGATCGCGCTCGTGACCGGCGCGGGGTCGTCCGCCATCAGCAACGAGCAGTGCACGGCGCACAGCGTGCAATGGATGTACGACACCTATGCGCTCGCGAATTCGACCTCGCAGGCGCTGCTGCGTCGCGGTCTCAAGTCGTGGTACTTCATCACCGCCGACTACGCCTTCGGTCAGGCGCTGGAGAAGGACGCCAGCGACATTCTCACGCGCCAGGGCGGCAAAGTCGTGGGTTCGGTGAAGCACCCGGTGAACTCGCCCGATATGTCGTCGTATCTGCTGCGTGCACAGACATCCGGCGCACAGGTCATTGCGCTGGCGAACTCAGGCACGGACACCCTCAACACCGTCAAGCAGGCGTCGCAGTTCAACATGATCCAGGGTGGCAAGCAGGTCTTCACGCCGTTGCTGTCGCTGATCACGGAAGTACACGGCATGGGACTGAAGAACGCGCAAGGCATGGTCCTCACCAATGGCTTTTATTGGGATCAGGACGAGCGCTCGCGAGCCTTTGCGCAGCGCTTCTATGCACAGCACAAGAAGATGCCGACGATGATGCAGGCCGCCGTATATTCGGCAGTACTCAATTATCTGAAGGCTGTACAGGCGGCCGGCACCGATGAAGCCGACGCCGTGATGGCCAAACTCAAGTCGATGAAGATCGACGATCCGGTGATTCGCAGCGGTCAGATTCGGGCCGACGGCAAGCTGGTGCACGACATGCTGCTGGTGCAAGTCAAGACACCGGCCGAGTCGAAATCGGAATGGGATCTGTACAAGATCATGGAAACGATTCCGGCCGACAAGGCGTTCGCCCCGCTGGCCGAATCGAAGTGCGCGCTGGTGAAAAAGTAAGCGGCGCCTAGCGTTTGAAATCGGTGGCGGACGCGGGCGGCGTCTCGCCATCACCGGTTGCCGTGCCCGCCGCCGGGTCTTCCACGCGACGAAATACGAGCGCCGAGGCCAGCGTGATCAGGCCAACGCACACGAACGTCATGCGAAAGCCCGCCACGGTACCGCCGACCCCCACCTCCCCCGCCTGTCCGGCCAGATGACCGAACAGCGCCAGCAACTGGCCCCCGATGGTCACGCCCAGCCCCAGCGCCAGCATCTGTGCCATCGAGAACAAGCCGTTCCCCGCGCTGGCACGACGCATGCCGAGGTCCTTGAGCGTCACGCTGTTCATCGCGGCGAACTGCATCGAGTTCGCGCCGCCGAACACGGCCAGTTGCACCAACCCCAGCCACATCGGCCAGCCGGGCCCGAAGAGCGCGAAACTCGCGATCGAACCGCCAACGATCGCCGTGTTGACCATCAGAAAGCGCGTGTAACCGTGACGCTGCACCAGCGGCGTGACCATGCGCTTGACGACCACCCCCGCGAGCGCGACCGGCAGCATCATCAGCCCCGAGGCGAGCGGACGGTAACCCATGGCCACCTGAAGCAGCAGCGGCAGCAGAAACGGCACCGCGCTGCTGCCGATCCGGGCGATGAGATTGCCCAACAAGCCGAGACTGAAGCTGCGCGTGGCGAAGAGTTCAAGCGGAAACAGCGGGGCGGCATGGCGCCGGGCATACGGCCAGTACCCCAGGGTCGTGACAACGCAAAGCAGCGCCAGCCCCACGGACACGCCCCATCCCGTATCGGAGAACGGGTGATCGAGCGCAAGCGTGAACGACACCATTGCGACCGACAGCAAGGCGAAGCCGATCCAGTCGAAACCGGTGTCGATGACCTCGTCCTTGGTGGGACGCGGCAGGTAGTGCCGCACAGCCAGACTGCCGATCACGCCGATAGGTACGTTGATGAGAAAGATCCAGTGCCACGAAGCGACTTGCACGAGCCAGCCACCGAGTACCGGTCCGATCATCGGGCCGACTTGTCCCGCAATCGACACGAAGGCGAGCGCCGCCAGATATTCTCCCGCGGGGAACGTGCGCAGCACGGCGAGACGCCCGATCGGCAGCAGCATCGAGCCACCGGCGCCCTGCAAGACCCGCGCGAGCACCAATTGCGGCAACGTGTGCGCCATCGCACAGAATATCGAGCCGAGGACGAACAACAGAATCGCCACGAAATAGACGCGGCGCGTGCCGAACCGGTCTGCCAGCCAGCCCGACGCCGGTGTCAGCATGGCCATCGTGAGCGAGTACGACACCACTACCGGCTGCATGCGCAGCGGGTTTTCGCCAAGGCTTGCCGCCATCGCAGGCAAGGCCGTGTTGACGATGGTTGTGTCGAGCGCCTGCATGAAAAAGCCCGCCGCGACAATCCATAGCAGGGCGGTGAGTGTCTTATCTTGCTTCATGCGGCGCGTTGACGAGGCACAACAGCAAGTCATGCCCCGGAGAAGAATTAAGCGAAAGCAGAATTCTAGCGCGCTTCGGATACGCGCATCGATGGCCTTTCGTCAGGCGTCGACGAGCGTGCCCTTCCCTTTGGCTCTGTTTGGCTCCCTCTGGCTCTCTTGCGCCAATTCAGGCGGTGGTATTGACGCGCGTGCCAGTGGCCTTGGTCGGATCCATCAGCGCTTGGATCTGAGCTTGAATCGACATGGCCTCGGATGACAGTACCGTCGTTTGCTGGAGTTTCTCCTCGGGCGGTAGCGCGTTGTTGTTGCGCACAGCCTCCAGTTGCGCCATGACCTTGGCGAGCATCTGTTTGAGTTTCTCGATGGTCTGCGACACGATCGGGCTGACGCCACCGGCGCCCGATGCGCCGTCGGCGCTGTCCGCACTCCCCGAACTACCCGCGTTCCCCGTGATTGCCCGGCCAGCGCGCTTGGCGGTCTCGCTGACATCGCGCAGGTCGGCGACACGCTGGGTGTCGATATTGAGCGAAACCGAGCCATTGCCGCCAGCGCTAGCGCCGGCGCCGTCGCTGTTGGCGGTAGCCGTGGATTTCGCCGTCGACCCCGGCACGACTGCGCTCGTGCCCGCGGGCGCATTGCTCGACGGCGTCGAACCGGCCGACGCCTGCGCCTTGTTCGCCTGCTGTTGCTGGATATGGGCTTGCCAGACGTCGAGCATGCTCGACGTGGCACGGCTCGTGACGGAGACGATGGCCATGGAGAGTTGGACCCCGAAGAAAATGGAAAGTAAGGATATGAAAGGAATTACGGCAGCTTTCGTGAAATCCTTAGCTGTCCTTCGTGTCTGGCCCCGTTTCCGCCTTGCGTGCCGACGGGGACGCAAGATGCCCGCATCCGCCTCTTGCGTCCCCGATGCCACTTGCCTGTTTCAGGTGAAACGCCGGACGGCGTCCGCCTTAGCGTCCGCTCACATCGCGCGCGAGGCGCGTCAGGCTCTGACCGTGCGATAGCCCACGTGCTCGAAGCGGGCTTCGTCTTCGGCAGCACGTTCGTCTGCGGCATTATCAGCACGATCGTCGTCGGCGAGCGCTTCAAGGCGTATCGCAGCGTGCACCAGCGCGATATGCGAGAACGCCTGAGGGAAGTTGCCGACCTGACGTTCGTGGTGAGTGTCGTACTCCTCCGCCAGCAGACCAACGTCGTTGCGCAGCGACAGCAACCGCTCGAACAGCTTTCGGGCGTCAGCCTGACGGCCGATCATCACCAGACAATCGACCATCCAGAAGCTGCACGCCAGGAACGCCCCCTCGCCGGCCGGCAACCCGTCGTCGACACGGCTCGTGCGATAGCGCTGCACCAACCCGTCGCGCATGAGTTCGCGCTCGACCGCTTCGATCGTGCCGATCACGCGCGGATCGTCCGCCGGCAAGAAACCCACCAGCGGAATCATCAGCACGCTCGCGTCCATTTCCGGCGAACCGTAGGCTTGCATGAACGCATTGCGCTCCTTGTCGAAGCCGTGCTTGCAGACGTCTGCATGGATCTCCTTGCACAGGCTGCGCCAGTGATCGATCGGCCCCGGCAACCCGAAACGCTCGGCCGACTTGATCGCCCGGTCGAACGCCACCCAGGCCATCACCTTCGAATAGGTGAAGTGCTGCCGCCCGCCGCGCACTTCCCAGATCCCCTCGTCCGGTTTGCGCCAGACAGTCTCGAGATGGGCCACCAGCTTCGTCTGCACCTCCCAGGTGGCGTCGTCTGGTTCCAGACCGCCCAGACGCGCCTGATGCAAGGCGTCCATCACCTCGCCATAGACATCGAGCTGCAATTGTCCGACGGCACCGTTGCCCACACGCACAGGCTTTGCGCCCTCATAACCCGGCAGCCAGTCGACTTCCCACTCGGGAAGACGCCGCTCTCCCGAGAGTCCATACATGATCTGCACCTGCGACGGCGCCCCCGCCACGGCCCGCACCAGCCAATGGCTCCAGTCGCTCGCTTCGGTGTAGTACCCGCCGAGCATGAGCGCCTGCAAAGTGAGCGTGGCGTCTCTCAACCAGCAATAACGATAGTCCCAGTTACGTTCGCCACCGAGTTGTTCCGGCAGCGATGTGGTCGGCGCGGCCACCACGCCGCCCGTCGGCACGAAGGTGAGTGCTTTGAGCACGATCAGCGAGCGGCGAATCGCCTCAGCCCAGCGGCCGTCGAGCTGACAGCGGTTGGCCCATGTACGCCAGTAGCGCTCGGTATCGGTCAGCGCGGCCAGCGGATCGATCTCACGCGGATCGGCGTGATGCGACGCCACGCGAGAGAGTACGAACGGCACGGTCTCGCCGGCCTTCACGTCGAACCGCGCGCGCAGACTGCCCGGTACATCTTGAATCTCGACCGGCGTACGCACGACCACCTTGTCGGGCCCGGCAATGAGCCGCATGCCGGGACCGGTCGGATCGTCGCTGTCAAGCACGCGCGCCCACGGCACCGACGCCCCATAGTCGAATCGTAGAATCAGTTCCATCGACATCGAAACGTTGCCGTGAATGCCCTTGACCAGTCGCACCAGATCGGCCGCACCGTCGCGCAGCGGCATGAAATCGATCACGGCAACGCAGCCTTCCACCGTCTCGAAGCGGGTCTCGAGAATCAGCGTGTCGTCGTGGTAGCGGCGCGTACTGGTCGCGCGGGGATCGTCGGGAGCGAGCTTCCATCGGCCGTGCTCGGGGCCGCCGAGGAGCGCAGCGAAACAGGCGGGAGAATCGAAATAGGGCCAGCAGAGCCAGTCGATCGAGCCGTCGCGCGCCACCAGCGCGGCGCTGCGGCAGTCGCCAATCATTGCGTAATCTTCAATACGTGCCGGCATGCTCACCTCGCGAGAAGGGGAGGAACGGTGCCCCCGGTTGCAGCCGGGCATACGGGGGATGCGCGCGAGACGCGTGAGATGTGGGGTACGCGAGCGCGTGAAGCCCTATGGTACGCGCGTCGCCGGCACACGGCCATCGGGCAAATGGCGGGACGTAATTGTTGCTGACATTACTGCTGGTATGACTGCCGGTATGACTCCCAAACGTCATGCTTTCCCTCCTTACGACATTACCGTCGTGTCAGGTTGATCGGGGGCCGGTCATGCACCCGTCTCAAAACCGACCGGCCGCCGGGAGGGAAGTTCTACATAATTTGCGAAGACGCGCAGAATCCGCATCGCCAACGCGGCACATACGTCATGCGCCCGCTTGTGCCGTCTCCTCCAATGCATGCACGGCACCCTGCGCCACCAGGTCGCGCACCTGTCCGGCATCGAAGCCATACTCGCCCAACACCTCGAAAGTGTGCTCGCCAAGTCGCGGCGCGGGACCGCCCGTGCACTTCGGCGTTTCGGAGAACCGGATCGGCAAGCCGATGCTGCGTGTCGGACCGTCGAGCGGATGAATGGTCTCCACCACCATCTCTCGCGCCACGATTTGCGGGTGCGTTACCGCCTCGGAGATCGGCAATACCGGGCCAACAGGCAGGCCAACTGCATCGAGGCGCTCGACCCAGTTCTGCGTGGTGTCGCGCGTGAGATACGCCGTGAGCCGGTCGACGAGTTCGGCGCGGTGCGTGGTGCGGCCGGCATTCGTAGCGAAGCGCGGGTCGTTGGCGATCTCGGGGGCGTCGAGCACCTGAAGGAGACGCTCGTAGTTCGCCTGATTGGCTGCGCCAATGTTGATCCAGCCATCCTGCGTACGAAAGGCCTGATAGGGCGTACTCGTGGGATTGGCAGACCCGAGCTTGGGCGGATTCTCACCGCTTGCGAAGAAATTGGCCGCAGCCCAGTACATCTGCTGAAAGCCCGCTTCGAGCAGCGACGTATCGACAATCTGCCCCAGCCCGGTGCGTAGTCGATGCGCATAAGCCGCCGAAATGCCGAGCGCCGCGAGAATGCCCGCATTGATATCGGCAATCGGCGAGCCCGCCTTGATGGGTGCCTGTCCCGGCTCGCCCGTCACGCTCATCAGGCCTGAGAGCCCCTGGGCGATCAGATCGAAACCGCCTTTGTCCGCATAGGGCCCCGTGCGGCCGTAGCCGGAGATGCAGCAATAGATCAGGCCGGGGTTCGCTTCACGCAGCGATTCGTACCCCAAACCGAGCTTCTCCATCGTTCCCATGCGGTAGTTCTCGGTAACGACATCGGCACTCGCAAGCATCTTGCGCAGCACGGCCTTGCCGCCTTCCGTCTTGAGGTTGAGCGCAATGCCTCGCTTGTTGCGATTGAGCATCATGAACGAGGCAGATTCGCCGTGCGGGAGAATCGGGGCGAAGCGACGCGCATCGTCGCCGTCCATTTTCTCAACCTTGATGACATCGGCCCCCATGTCTGCAAGCATCATGCCGCACACCGGTCCCGACATGATGTGCGACAACTCGATCACCTTGACGCCTTGCAACGGTCCTGCTTTCTTTCCGGATTGCATCATGTCAGCGCCCCTCGAACACAGGCGACGTCTTCGCGAGGAATGCGCGATAGCCTGTCTGAAAATCGGCCGTGCCGAAGCACGCAAAACCTTCGTCGATCTGCGCCGGGGTCAGCGGCCGGCCGCTCGCAAGTTCACGTACGAAACGCTTGTGCCAACGTGCGACCAGCGGTGCGCCGGCGGCAATGCGTTCCGCGCTCGCCAGCGCTTCGCGCGTGACGTCGGCGTCGGCCGCCACACGGGTGACCAGCCCCACACGCAGCGCCTCCTGTGCATCGAAGATCCGGCCCTCGAGCAAGATTTCGAGCGACCGCGCAGGACCGAGCAGCCGCACGAGCCCCGAGAGCTCCGCATGCGCCATCACCAGCCCCAGCTTGTTGATGGGTGCGCCGAAGCGGCTCGATTCGCCACAAATGCGCACGTCGCACGACGCGGCGATCTCCATGCCGCCGCCCACGCAAATGCCATGAATCATCGCAACGAGCGGCACCGGGCAGTTGACGAGCGCATCGAGCGTGCGATGCATGAGCGCGCCATAGGCGCGCGCCTGCTCCACGTTGGCCCGGTCCGTCTCGAACTCCGCAATGTCATTGCCCGGTGCAAACGACTTCTCCCCTGCGCCGCGCAGCACGATGCAGCGCACCTCGGGGTCCGAGGACAACGCCAGAATCGTGTCGCCCAGCGCTTGCCACATCGGCTTGGTCAACGCATTGAGCTTCTCGGGACGATTGAGCGTGACCAGCGCAATTGCGCCGTGTCGCTCGGTCAGAACGGTCGATGTCACATTGCCTCCTTCAAACGCCGGCACTCACCCGATGTGGGCCAGCCTCGATTTTTGGTATACCAATTTTTGGTAAACGATAAATTCACCGTCTGGCACTTGGCAAGCAACAACGATATAAATCAGGGTTAACGTGCAGATCTAGGCGCTTGTCGATTGACGATTCCGTCTATCGCCATCAGAATTGGCATTCCATTTTTCCATCCATTACGCATGAGCACGTCTGCCTCGTTGAACGCCGCCGCTTACGACGCCCTCAAGGCGCGCATCGTGCGCGGTGACTTGCGCCCCGGCGCGCCGCTCTCGGAGCGCTCGCTCTGCGACGAACTGGCGGTCTCACGCACGCCGCTGCGCGAAGCGCTCAAACGGCTGGCAAACGAGGGGCTGGTAGAAATCTCGGAAACGCGCCGGGCGCGCGTGGCGCGCGTGAGTGTCGATGAAGTCGTGAATCTGCTCGCCGTGATGGCCGTGCTCGAAGGGCTCTCCGGGGAACAGGCATGCGAGAAAGCGTCAGACGCCGATCTCGACGTGTTGGCGCAACTGCAAACCGAAATGGAATCGGCTTACGCACGGACCGATCACGCGGCCTACTTTGCGTTGAACCAGCAGATCCATCTGAGCATTCTTCGCATGGCGGACAACGGCCCGCTGGCCGAGTACTTCCACAATCTCAATGCCCGTTTGCGCCATGTCCGGGAACGGCTCACGCCAACCCCCGAGCGCTGGCGTCAGGCGGTCGACGAGCACGCGGAAATGCTCGCGCTACTGCGTCGACGCGACGGCAAACGCTTGCGCGCGCTGATGGAAGCGCACCTGCGCAGCAAAACCGACGCCTACGTGGCAGCCATGCTCAACGAAGGGTTGGTGAGTATGAATCGCGCCGCGTGAGCGGGGATGTGAACAGGCGTGTGGGCGAGTATCTTCTCCGCGCCCGGAACTTGTGCGTTACGCGTTAAGCGTTACGCGGCAACTCGTCGATTGGCGAGCACGGTGGCGCATTTGGTCATCAGGTGAGTACGCAGCAGTCGCCCCAGTGCCGCCCCATCGCGTTGATGCAAAGCACGCAGCATCGCCACATGCTCGTCGACGGCTTGCTCCCATTTCCCTGCATGCAGATTGGAGCGGAACCGCAAGGCTTGCAAACGCTGATTGACCGATTGATACGTCTGCGTAAGGGCGGGATTGCGCGCGGCCGCGTTGATCCGATCGTGAATCCGCTGATTGCAGTCGAAATAGCCGGACAGATCGCCGTTCGCGTGACAAGCCGCCATTGTGGCGTGCAGTTCCTGAATCTCGTCGATTTCCGCTTGCGTGATGCGCTCGCAGGCCAGTTCGCCCGCCAACGCTTCGAGTCCGCTGAGCAATTCGAATGCATCGGCAATATCGCTGGCCGACAGCATGACAACGCGTGCGCCCCGATTCGGCAACAGTTCGATCAACCGCTCAACGGCCAGCATCTTGAGCGCCTCGCGCAGCGGCGTGCGCGACACGCCAAGCTGCTCGCACAGGGCACGCTCGTTCAAATGCGCGCCCGGCAGCAAGACGCCTTCGGTAATCATCTTGCGCAGACGATCCATCACGGCGTGATGCAGCGCCTGACGGCTGATCCGCTGCGCCGTGCCGGTGTCCGGCGGATGAACTGCGGTGTCGCGTACGGCATTCAGGGTCACGGAGTGCATAGGCTCGGGTCGTTCGCTTTGAAGGGAAGGTCATCGACTGCACGCACTGCACTGTCGTGGGCGAAGGACGTTTGCCATCGCTGTCAGGCCGCACGAAATATTACGAATTATTACGAAGTCCGATTCTCGCAGATCAGCGCGGTTTTGACTACGTTAGGTGGTGTTTTCACTGAGTAGCCATCACGTTCGCTGCACTGCGCAACGGCGCGCGAATTTTGTATACGATGTGTGCCAACGCGCCGCCGATAATTTTCCGGTGCATCGCCCTTCCCTCAGGAGACTTGCAACATGTTCGAGAATCAAGCCGCTGTCGAATCGCTGGCTCAACTGCTGGCCGACACCCGCCGTGGCAACACGCCGATCGACTCGCCAGCGCCAGCCTTGCTTCCTGCCGACGCCCGCGCCGCCTACGCGGTGCAGTTGCGCACGCTCGACCTGCTCGGCGAGACGATCGCCGCGTGGAAAGTCGGTGCCAAGACACCGTCGGATCTGCCCAATTGCGCACCGATTCCGGCATCCGTGGTGAGCGAGGCCGGCGGCACGCTGGCTCTCGACGATTTCTTTCGTCCGGGATTGGAACTGGAAATTGCCTTCCGTCTGGCGCGCGACATCAAGCCCGGCAACTACGATGAGCGTGAGGCGACGATGTTCATCGGCGAGACGCTCACCACGATCGAAATCACTGACAGCCGATTTGCATCGAAAGGGCTCGACAGCCGGTTCGCGCTTGCCGACTTGCAGAACAACGGGGCGCTCGTGATCGGCAGCGGCCGCGACTATGATGCATCGATCAACTACCTGACGCCAAAGCTCACGTTCTCGCTCGACGGCGCCGACATTGCCCCATCGCACACCGGCAACCCCGGTGGCGATCCGCGGGCTCTCTTCTCATGGCTCGTCAACCACAACGGCAAGCGCGGCATTACCATGCGTGCGGGCGCCGTCGTCACCTGCGGCTCCTATGTCGGCATGATCCCCGCCAGCGGTAAAGGTGAGTTGCGTGGCACGATCCACGGCATTGGCGAAGTGGCGGTCACGCTGAAGTAATCTGCACTCGACGACGGGCGGCGCGCTCCCGGCGACTCACCGCCGCGTAGCGTGCCCCTCCTGCCTCCCCTCCTACCCCTGCTGCCCCGCGCGCCCGTCGGCCCCCGCCAGCATCTTCGGCGCGAGCAGCGCGATCGGCGCAATGCAGAGCAGCCCCGCGCCCAGCGCCACCGGCAAACTGACGCCATGGGCGATCGCCCCGATCAGTACCGGCCCCACGAGCAGCCCCAGATAGGCCAGCCGCGCCATCACCGCAATGGCTTCGGCACTCGCCATGCCGGCACTGCGCGCGACCTCGCCCGAGGCCGCGAACATTACCGGCATCACATTCGACAAACCCAGTCCGGCGAGTGCAAAGCCCGCCACCGCAGCCGCCGGCACCCGCCAGAACAGCGCCAGCAGCACGCCGCCGACACAGAGCAGACTGCTCACCCTCAGTAGTCGCGCCCCGCCTAGGCGTGCGCGCACCGGATCGCCACCGAAGCGCCCGCCCGCCATGCCGAGCGAAAAGGCAGCGTAGCCTGCCCCAATCCATGCCCCCTGTGCGGCAACCACTTCCCGCATGTACACCGCCGTCCAGTCGTACATCGCGCCTTCGACCACGAGCCCCAGAAACGCGAGAATGCCGAAGCCCGTGAGCTTGCGATGCAGTCGACGACGCCCATCGTCGTCCAGCACCGGCGGTGGCGTATGCGGGCGCGCTGCCGCCTTACCGGCGCCACTGCTTGCAAGCGGCGCTTCGCCCGGCATCATGTCGGGTTGCATGAAACGCGCGCCCGCAACGATTACGGCCGCGCACGCCAGCGCAGCCAGACCCATGTGCCATTGCGGCGAGCCGTGGTGCGCAAGCCATGCGCCCCCCACGAGCGCCCCCGCCATGCCGCCGAGACTGAAACAGCCATGCAGCGACGCCATGATCGGCTGGCGATAGCGGGCTTCGAGCGTGGCGGCCTGCGCGTTGACGGCCACGTCGTACGTGGCGTTCGCTGCGCCATAGAGCGCGAGCCAGCCCACCAGGCCCCAGTAACTCGGCATCGACAAAATGAAAGCACTCGTCACCGCCAATGCCATGCCCGAACGCAGACTCGCCCGCTGGCTGCCGGCCCGCCCGACCCAGCGCGCCGTGCGCGACATCGTGACAATGGCCCCGCCCGCCACGGCGAACATCGCTACGGAGAGGCTCGCGTCGTTCAGGTCGAACATCGCCTTGACGGTAGGCACATGAACGCCCCACGTCGCATACAGGAATCCACTGCAAAACAGCAATGCCATCGTCGCCGCGCGGGCAGGCCAAAAGCCCGTGCGTGGCTTCGTCATTTGAGAAGTCATGGGAATCGCAAGAGAAGCAGGAATGACGCGGCAGAGAAAACTGCGTTGTCGTTTGAAGAGAGGTACGGCAAAACCCCGGCGCAATGCGGGGCCGTCCATGCTGGGAATTCTAGCGCACTCTGTGTGACAGTGCCGTGCACCCGTCAAGCGATTGGCATCGCGCGACGCGTCAATGTGATATTGAAAAAAACGGAGGCATTCGGCGTCGCGACACGCTACGGCATACAAATTACCACGCTTGGAGTTTCGACAGCAGCGCGCCCAGCGCCCAAATCGCGTCGTTCGGATTGTCGTGGGCGTTGACTTGGGCAAATGCGGCAACATGCTCCGCGCCGATCCCCGCATGCGCCTCGAAACTCACCCCCAGGTCGTTGAGCCTGACGATCAACTGCTCGAACTCGGGCCATTGATCCATGCCGCCCCCATCGCGCGAAGCGATCACCGAGTGAATCAGCGTGAGGCCCAGCCCTCCCCCATCGTAGCCACGGACACGCGGGTCAGCGCCAAGCCCGTGCAGCGAACACACAACGGCGGCGGTGGCATCGCGCAATCGGATGTCGGTGCGCGCCTGACGCCTGAAGGTCGTCGCCGCGTCGTGCCCATACAGCGCCGCCGCCCCCGCCCTTGCATACAGGATGGGCGAATAGCCACGCGTATCCCGTGCATTGAGATCGGCACCCGAGCTCGCCAGCAATCCGATCATTTCGAGGTCGCCGTGAAGCGCGGCGTAATGCAGCGGGGTGCCCCCTGAGAGAATAGGCACGGCATCTCCTGCAGGCGCACGCCCCTCTGGAGAGGCGACATTCACGTCGAAGCCGAGCGCCAGCATCTTTTCCACGGCCGCCACGGGAAATCCGGTGCGCATCGAGTACAGCAGGATCGGCTCGCCGGTGAACGTCGTCATGAGACGTTGCGAATGCGGATTGCGCGGCAGAAAGTCCAGCAGCGCCAGGCCCATGTCGGGATCTGCCGGCAGTCGGGAGGCGGTGCGGCATTGCAACGCCTGCCCCGCCAGCGTGACCGCGCCTCGCCAGACATTTTCGGCAAACGGCCACTGACGGTGGCCGGCGAGTTGCAGCACGCGAAGCGAACGCCGCGCGTTGCGAGACGCAACGCCCCCGGTGAGTGCCGGCACCTGACTCCACCAGTGCGCGAGCGGCAACGGCGTCGCTGCCATCGACGCCAGCGTAGTCATGACGGCGTCCTCGGGGGCGTCGCGAAGCAGACCGCACAGGTCATGGGCCGCATCGTTCGGGAGGCCGGCCCGCAGCAGTGCGTCGAGGCCGACCTCCTCTGCCGGCAAGAAGACCACACATCGCAACGCGGCCAGCTCTTGCGCGTTCAGCAGGCAACCGCCCCTGGCGTCGCGCGGCAGCAATGGGTCGAGAAATGCCGCGACGCTGCCTGAAGCTCCCGTTGCCATCGAGAAAAGCTGCCCGCGCAGCGGGCTGTCTCGCGGGGCCTGTGCGTACTGCCGCCGCAGGTCCGCAACGTCGGACGGGCTATCGCTGCCATATGGCCGATGCACGAACGTCGACGTCGAGACTTCTGAACGATACGGGGCAGCGCCGCCGCTCGATAAAGGGAACATGGGGGAACTCCAGAGCTGAGGGATAAGGGCTTGCCAGCCGGCCCGGTGACGAATCACTGGTCGTTGCCCGCGTCGTGGACGCACAGGCACGAGCCGTTGGGTATCCTATGCACCCTCGCGCCGGGGCATCTTGGCAATCCGACCTCAAGCTGTCGGGAGTCGACGTCGCTACGCACGCGACGGCCGCGAGTTATCCACCGTTTTTGTTCACAAGGCTGTGGACAACGAACGGAAGACAATCGCCAAGCGATTGATCGATATGGCGTTTTTGACGAAAGAGATCAGACGGCGCCCCCCGCAGGCAGATGGCCCGAAAGCGCCGCCGATTTATCCACAGATTGTGTGTTCAACTCTGTGGAAAAGTCCTTGATGACGGCATGCAAGTCATTGATTCAAATCGGAGATTCAGTCACCCGACGCCGCCGCAGCAGCCGCGTGGCACTCGGCCCCCATCGCGAAGCCCTTGTTACGCTCACGCACGACACGATGGATCAACTCCCACACCGTGTGCGCCACGGGCGAGAGCGAGCGGTTCTTGCGCCGCACGAGCACGATGTTGCGCTCGAACGCGGGCAACAGCGGACGCACCGCCAGCGTGGAGTTCTCCGGCAGCGGCAACGCCAGCGGCGGAAGCACGCTCACCCCCAGCCCTTCCTGCACCATGCGGAAGATGGTGCTCACATGCCCCAGCTCCTGCGTGATCGTGCCCTGCACCTTCTGTGTAGTGAGTGCGCGATCGATCAAGGGACGACTGCCCGAACTCTGATTGAGCAGCACCAGGTTCTCGCCGGTAAGTTCGGACCAGTGCACGGCCGCCTGCGTGGCAAGCGGATGATCGCTGCGGCACACCAGACAGAACGGCTCGCTCATCAGATGCTCGGTCGTGAGATCGTCTGCGCCTTGCGGGGCGACGACGATGCCGAAGTCCACGTCGCCCGCCCGCACGCTGTCGAGCACGGCGCGTTGCATCTGGTCGACGAGCGCCAGTGCAATGTCCGGATACGTCGCCTGTGACGCCAGCAACACGCGCGGCAGCAATGTCGCCGAGATCGTGGGTGCCGCACCGATGCGGACGCGCCCGGTCGTGCGAGCCTCGGCACCGTGAGTCTGCAACAGCGCGATCTCCAGTTCGTCGAGGACACGGTCGAGATTGCCCGCGAGCGTAACCCCCGCGTCCGTCAGCGCGACCTCGCGCGTGGTTCGGTCGACAAGGCGCAGGCCGAGTTGCCCTTCCAGTTCGTTGATGCAACGGCTGATGGCCGGTTGTGTCAGGCCGATCTCGGCGCCCGCGCGGCTGAAGTTCTTGCTGCGCGCCACGACCATGAAGACCTTGAGCTGTCTCAGCGATACGTTCATTTGCTTGTGCCCCGCCAGAATGTGAGCAAACGAGTCATGGAAATGACTCCGGCGCGCCGCATCGTGCGGCGCGCCCCTTGATTCTCCCGATTCCCCGATTTCCTGATTTCCTGATACCCGGGTCAAACCGGTCGATCGGGTCAGGCCGCCGCTTTCACCATCTCCTCCACGACCTTCTTCGCGTCGCCGAACACCATCATCGTCTTGTCCAGATAGAACAGGTCGTTATCCAGCCCGGCGTAGCCTGCGGCCATCGAACGCTTGTTGACAATGATCGTCTTGGCCTTGTAAGCCTCGAGAATCGGCATGCCGGCAATCGGCGATTGCGGATCGTTCTTCGCAGCCGGGTTCACCACGTCGTTCGCGCCAAGCACCAGCACCACGTCCGTCTGACCGAATTCGCCGTTGATCTCGTCCATCTCCAGCACCTGGTCGTACGGCACT
This sequence comes from Pandoraea apista, assembly GCF_001465595.2. Taxonomy (NCBI): domain Bacteria; kingdom Pseudomonadati; phylum Pseudomonadota; class Betaproteobacteria; order Burkholderiales; family Burkholderiaceae; genus Pandoraea; species Pandoraea apista. Next base: position 3,801,739 of record NZ_CP013481.2, read on the forward strand.
TCGGCCTCGGCGAGCAACACGTTCATGTGACCCGGCATACGACCCGCCACCGGGTGAATCGCGTAACGGACATTCACGCCCTTCTCCGAGAGTTTGTCGGTCAGTTCCTTGAGCGCATGCTGTGCGCGGGCCACGGCCAGGCCGTAACCCGGCACAATCACCAGCGACTCGGCGTTGCTCATGAGGAACGCTGCGTCGTCCGGCGAGCCGGACTTGACCGGACGCTGCTGCTGTTCGCCGCCAGCCGCCCCCGCCCCGGCCTGAGCACCGAAGCCGCCAAGAATCACGTTGAAGAACGAGCGGTTCATGGCTTTACACATGATGTACGACAGGATCGCGCCCGACGAGCCGACCAGCGAGCCCGCAATGATGAGCATCGGGTTGTTCAGCGAGAAGCCGATCCCCGCGGCGGCCCAGCCGGAGTACGAGTTCAGCATCGACACCACGACCGGCATGTCTGCGCCGCCAATCGGAATGATGATGAGCACACCGAGCACGAAGGCGATCGCCGTCATGATGACGAACGGGGTCCAGCTCTGCGAGACAAAGAACGCACCACCGAAGCCGAGCATCGCAATTGCCAGCGCCAGATTCACCATGTGTTGGCCTTTGAAGACCACCGGCGCGCCCTGGAACAGGCGGAACTTGTATTTGCCCGAGAGCTTGCCGAACGCAATGACAGACCCCGAGAACGTGATCGCGCCCACGAACGTACCGATGAACAACTCGATGCGGTTGCCCGGCGGCAGCGGCTGACCTGCGGCGACGATGCCGAACGCAGCAGGTTCCGCCACGGCGGCGACCGCGATACACACGGCGGCCAGACCGATCAGCGAGTGCATGGCGGCCACCAGTTCCGGCATCTTCGTCATCTCGACCTTGCGAGCTACGTAAGCCCCGATACCGCCACCGACCACGAGGCCCGCCAGAATCAGGGCGAGACCCGAGTAGTTGCCGCCCGAGAGCTTGCGCAACTCGAAAATCAACGCCACGGTCGTGAGCGCCGCAATCGTCATGCCGATCATGCCGAACGCGTTGCCGCGCCGCGCCATTTTCGGATTCGACAGCCCCTTGAGCGCCTGAATGAAACAGATCGACGCGACCAGATACAACAGCGTCACAAGATTCATGCTCATGTCAGTGCGCTCCCTTTACTGCTTCGTCATTGGCCGCAGCCTTCGCCGGCTTGTCTTTTTTCTTGAACATCTCGAGCATGCGCTGGGTGACGAGGAAGCCCCCGAACACGTTCACGGCGGCGAGCGCCACCGCGATCACACCCATTGTCTTGCCGAGGCTGCCCTCGGTCAGACCGGCAGCAAGCATCGCGCCCACGATCACAATGGCCGAAATCGCATTCGTCACCGCCATGAGCGGCGTGTGCAATGCCGGTGTAACGTTCCACACCACGTGATAACCGACGTACACCGCCAGCACGAAGATGATCAGATTGATCACCGTGTGATTGATCATTTCCATTTGCGTCCCCCTCCCTTATGCCGCACGCAGCACTTCACCGTCGCGGCACATCAGGCACGCGGCAACGATGTCGTCGTTGGTATCGATCACGAGCTTGCCTTCCTTGTCGATCACCAGCTTCAGGAAGTCGAGCACGTTGCGTGCATACAGCGCCGAGGCGTCTGCCGCGACCATGCCCGCGAGGTTGGTGTACCCCGCAATCGTCACGCCGTGGACTTTAACGACCTCGTCGGCCACCGACAGCGGGCAGTTGCCGCCGCCGTTCGCGCCGCGTCCGGCCGCCAGATCGATGATGACCGAGCCGGGCTTCATCGCCTTGACGGTGTCCTCGGCGATCAGCGTGGGCGCGGCACGGCCCGGGATCAGCGCGGTGGAAATCACGATGTCCGCCTGTGTGAGACGGGTGTGCACCAGTTGCGCCTGGCGCGCGAGCCACGCGGCGGGCATCGGGCGCGCATAACCGCCCACGCCCTTGGCGATCTCGCGTTCTTCGTCGGTCTCGAAGGGCACGTCGATGAACTTGGCGCCAAGCGATTCGATCTGCTCGCGCACGGCCGGGCGCACGTCCGACGCCTCGATCACCGCGCCCAGACGCTTGGCCGTGGCAATGGCCTGCAAGCCTGCCACGCCGGCGCCCAGCACGACCAGACGCGCAGCCTTGACCGTGCCGGCCGCAGTCATGAGCATGGGCATGAAGCGTTGGTAAAGGTTGGCGGCGAGCATCACGGCCTTGTAGCCGGCGATGTTGGCCTGCGAGGACAGCACGTCCATGCTTTGCGCCCGCGTGGTACGGGGGGCGGCTTCCAAAGCGAAGCCGATGATGCCGGCGGCCGCCATGCGGGCGTTGTTCTCGGCATCGAACGGGTTGAGCATGCCGACGACCACGCTGCCGCGAGGGATCTGCGCGACTTCCGCGACCGAGGGTGCACGGACCTTGAGCACCAGTTCGGCACCGAGGGCCTGCGCCGCGGTGCCGCTCGACGCGCCCGCTGCAACATAGGCCGCGTCGGGCACGCTCGCGGCCTCGCCCGCGCCACACTCCACCGTGACGCGATGCCCTGCACTCACCAGCTTCTTCACCGTTTCCGGTGTGGCCGCGACGCGGGATTCGCCGCCGGCCGTCTCCTTTGGAATGCCAATATGCATAGTTATTGTCTCGGGGGTCTGAGCCCCTGTCGTGTTGTGAAACTCAGGCCACTGCGGCTTGCAAAGGCTGCATCGAGCGCCCTTCATTGGCCGCTTCGAAGCAACGCACCTTTGTGCAATGAATCAGGTCGCAAAGGAATTCCGGCTCGTAGGCGCGCAGCAAATGCGGCTGGTGTCCGTCGAGATAGGCCCCGATCAGTACCAGCTCAGCCATGCGCAACGCCTGCGCCGAAGCGCCTTCGAGATACGCCAGCGGCAAATCTTGATTCCCGGTCGTGTGCAACAGACGGGTGTACGTTTGGTGATCCCAATACCAATCCAACCCCAACTCCACGAATGCATTGTTGAACGCATGCAGATGGGCGTTGGCAACCGGGGCCAGTGCCGCGGGTTTGATGTGCGTTTCGATGACAGACATGATGGCGCTCTCCCAAAACAGTGATCGTCTCCAGAACACGCAAACCCGCTCTCGCCTGACGCGACATGTCACCGACGCTTTGTTTGTCACATCACTTTCATGCGGGCTGCCATTGCAGATTACGCAGCCCAACCCATAAAAGACAGTTAAAGTTAATTATGCAAACCATCAACGATTACTTATACTTCCAGAACCGTACTGCGCGAGCGGGAATCGTTCCGCCGCTTGTCTCCGATCCCAGGAAGCCTGCCGCATGAAACACGCCACGCTCCGTCAGTTGAAGGTCTTCGAAGCGGTGGCGCGCCATCTGAGCTTTTCGCGCGCCGCCGAAGAATTGCACCTCACACAACCGGCCGTCTCCACGCAGGTCAAGCAACTCGAGACACACGCGGGACTCCCGCTCTTCGAGCAATTGGGCAAGAAGATCTTCCTGACACCGGCGGGCAGCGAAATGCTTCACTACAGCCGCGCGATCATTGCGCTCTTTCGCGAAACCGAAGAGGCAATGGACCACCTCAAGGGCATAACCGGCGGCAAGCTCAATGTGGCGGTCATCAGCGCAGGCGACTACTTCTTTCCCAGGTTGCTCGCGGCATTTACCGTGCGCCATCCCGGCGTGACGCTGGGGCTCACGGTGCACAACCGCGAGGAGCTATTGCACCAGCTCACCGAAAACCTCACGGATCTGGCCGTGATGGTGCGGCCGCCCCACGAGATCGATACGATCAACGAGGCCTTCGCACCGCATCCGTATGTGATCGTGGCGCCCCCCGATCATCCGCTCGCCGGTCAACGCCAGATTCCGTTTTCGCGCCTGACGGAAGAACCGTTCATCAGCCGCGAGCGCGGGTCCGACACCTGGAACTCCCTGCAAGACGCGTTCGGTCATCGCACCCAGCAACTGAAGATCACGATGGAGATCGCCAGCACGGAAACCATCAAGCAAGCGGTCGTGGCGGGCATGGGCATCAGCTTCTTGTCCGCACATACCGTCGGTATGGAGTTGCAAACCGGCCAATTGACGGTACTCGACGTGCAGGGCTTTCCCGCGTGGCAAAGCTGGTACGTCGTCCATCGTCGGAGCAAGCGGTTGCCGCCGGTCGCGCAAGCCTTCCGGGAATTCCTGCTGGCCGACGGCGCCACGCTCATCGACGGCATGATGGCCTACAAGAGCCCGGTGCCGCCGCCCGAAGGCAGCACGAAACACTACGCTGCCCCGCGCCCGGCAGACACCTGATCTGCCGGCCGAATTTGTCGAAGCAGGGCAAAGCGGCCAAATGAAAAAGGGCGATCGACTCAGGCCATTGCCACCCCGGCCGACCACCGTGAAATCGGTTGCTTCGTCAGCCACCCATGCGGTTGGCCAACGTTCCCAGTCCGTCGATGCTCACTTCCACCAGCGCGCCCTCTTTCATCGAGCCGACGCCAATCGACGTGCCCACCGCGATCACGTCGCCCGGCAGCAGGGTCATGTCCTGCGAGAGACGCGCGACGAGTTGCCATGGGTTGAAGATCATGTCCGAAAGCGCATAGCGCTGACGCTCCGTGCCGTCGAGCCGCGTGACCAGCTCGGCTTCGCGCCAATCGAAATCCTGCGCAATAACCGGGCCGATGCACCCAAACGTGTCGAAGCCCTTGGCGCGCGTCCACTGCGCAAAGTTACCGTCCTGCTCAATGATTTCGGCGGCGGTGACGTCGTTGACCAGGGTGTAGCCGAGGATGTGATCGCGTGCGGCTTCCTCGCTCACGTTGCTCGCCCGCTTGCCGATCACCACGCCCAGTTCGCCCTCGAAAACAATCTTGCCGGCATACGACGCCGGACGGCGAATCACTGCGTTGGGTCCGGACAGCGACGTCGCAGGTTTGATGAGGAAAAGCGGATGCGATGGCGCCGCCTTGCCGAGCTTCGCGCCGAGCGCGTGAAAGTTGTTCCACAGCGCCACGATTTTCGACGGCTCGCACGGGCACAACAGATCGACGGCGTCGCGCGCAATGGTCGCGCCCGTGGCGATCGGCTGATCGAAGAGACTGCCGCGATGTTCGAGAATGTGGTCGCCCTGCAGCAGGCCGAAGCCGATGCGGCCATGTGCGGTCTTGAAACGGGTCCAGAGCTTCATGCGTTTGCCATTCCTGTAACGGCCCGGCGGCACGGCAGGCTTCGCCGCGCGCGCGCCGGGCACGATGTCTTGACGTCATTCACCGCTGCCTTGTGCAGACACTTGCGCTCGTGCGCCGTGACTTACAGCGCGCCGACTTCGCGCAGGGCAGCGATCTGTTGCGCGCTGTAGCCGAATTCGGCGAGCACATCGTCGGTGTGCTCGCCAAGCAGCGGCGAGCGCTCCACATGCGTGGGACTGTCCGAGAGCTTGATCGGGTTGCCGACGGTGAGGTACTTGCCGCGCTTCGGGTGGTCGACTTCGACGATGGTGCCGGTCTCGCGCAGCGACATGTCTTCTGCGATTTCCTTCATCGAGAGGATCGGGCCGCACGGAATGTCGTACTCGTTGAGAATGGCCATGACCTCGAACTTGGTCTTCGTCATGGTCCACAGCTCGATCGTGTCGAAGATCTCGCGCAAACGCGGCAGACGCGCACGCGGCGTGGCGTAATCCGGATGCTCGACCCACTCGGGCTTGCCGATCACTTTGCAGATCGAGCCCCACACGGGCGCCTGCGTAATGAAGTAGATGTAGGCGTTCGGGTCCGTCTCCCAGCCCTTGCACTTGAGAATCCAGCCCGGCTGACCGCCGCCCGACGCATTGCCGGCGCGCGGCACCGCGTCGCCGAACTGACCGTTCGGGAACTGCGGATACTCTTCCATCACGCGCGTACGCTCCAGACGTTGCTGGTCGCGCAGCTTCACACGGCACAGGTTCAGCACGCCGTCCTGCATCGCGGCCAGCACGCGCTGCCCCTTCCCGGTCATCGTGCGCTGGTACAGCGCCGTGACGATACCCAACGCCAGATGCAACCCCGTGCCGGAGTCGCCGATCTGTGCACCCGTGACCATGGGCGGGCCATCGTCGAAGCCGGTCGTCGACGCCGCGCCGCCCACGCACTGCGCCACGTTCTCGTAGACCTTGCAGTCCTGATACGGACCGGGGCCGAAGCCCTTGACCGACGCCACGATCATGCGCGGGTTCAGCGAATGAATGTGCTCCCACGTGAAGCCCATGCGATCGAGCGCGCCGGGCGCGAAATTCTCCACCAGCACGTCGCAGTCGCGAATCATGCGCTCGAGCACCGCCTTGCCTTCCGGGTGCTTCGTGTCGAGCGTGATCGACCGCTTGTTGCTGTTGAGCATCGTGAAGTAGAGGCTGTCCGCATCGGGAATGTCACGCAACTGATCGCGCGTGACGTCGCCATGACCGGCGCGCTCGATCTTGATCACGTCGGCGCCGAACCAAGCCAGCAACTGTGTGCACGTCGGCCCGGACTGCACATGCGTGAAGTCGAGAATGCGCACACCTTCGAGTGCCTTGCCCATGGTCGCCTCCGTTCAGCAGGCCGCCAGGGCGAACGCGCCCGGGACGTACACCGAAAGTTGGCTCGCGGCACACGCCGATGTCTGCTGCGCGTGTGTGCCACACGTGGGGCTGGCTTCGCGCCGGAAGCTGGCGACGGTGAACATGGTTTGTCTCCTCCTGATGCGACGGCGTTTATGTAATTGGTATGCGAAACGATTCGGTATGCAGGTTCCGCCGGATCTCACGATGGGCGTCGCCGCTTCGGGCGCCATGCCTGTCATCGTTCGATTGTTGTGATATACGGTATTTCATACACGATATTTTATCAACGGCTTTTTGTTGCCGATGCCATTTGCTGTGTCGCGGCAAAAATACGTTGAGAATAAGCAAAACCCTTATAAATAAAGGGAGAACGCAGTGCAGCATTGGCGTCGAAAAACCCGCTGTCTACGGGTTTACAGGCATACATTGCGGAGCGGAAATTGGATCGTCAGGGGCGAAATTTCATCAAGTCGCCTTTTAATATATTGAATACAAAATACCGATTATCTCCCCCCTCTTTCCATTGCCCCGCCAGAAAGCAAAAAACACCGAGTCACGACACCCACGGGGAGGACATCGCGAATCGGTGCTTCGTTGATATCGAGTGACGATCGCTCGCCTGAGCGCCGGCGAGCTGGAGAGTCTGCAAACCGTCGCGCCGCAACGCGATCAGCCGGCCGTTGCCCCCACCTTCGCTTCGAGTTCCGCCAGACGCTTGCGCAACTGCCGATCCTCCTGAAAGCGCGCCGTCTCGTCACGAATCACCGCAACGATGCCGGTCACTTCGCCGTCTGCGCCATGCAGCAGCGCCACCGTAAACGCAATCGACATGCTCCGGCCGTCCTTGTGGGCAGCGGGAACCTTCAGCAGGTCGCTGCCGTATTTGGTTTGCCCGGTGGCCATCGTCTTTGCGTAGCCTTCGTTGTGACGTGCGCGCAACCGGTCAGGAATGATGATGTCCAGCGGCTGCCCCACGGCCTCGGCCGACGAGAAGCCGAACATCTTTTCTGCGCCCGAATTCCACAGCGTGATGATGTTGTGCGGATCGGCCACGACGATGGCGTCGCCCACCACCTGGACCAACTGATTGACGTCGACGGATGCACTCATGATGTCTCCAATACGCTTGTAGGGAATGTGCTTGGCACGGCCACCAAACATGCCAACAAATTACATCAATTAGAGGACAGCACGGTCCCGAAAATAAAAATGGGTGCCTGCTCCGAGCGGAGCCGCACCCATGAACACCCTCGCGTGCGCGACCGCACGCGCCGTCGCCGCCCGGGGGCAGCTTCGGCACATGCGACACATCGTGCGCGTGGCGCGCTTACACCGAGCGCGACGTATGCAGATTCGCGATCTGTTCCTTGCTGTAACCCAGCTCGGCCAGGATCTCGTCGGTGTGTTCGCCCAGCAGCGGCGAGCCCGTGATTTCCGGCTTCAGGCCCGAGAACTTGATCGGGCTGCCAACCGTCAGGTACGTACCCCGTTCCTTGTGCGGCACTTCCACGATCGTGCCCGATGCACGCAGCGACGGGTCGTTCGCGATTTCCTTCATCGACAGCACCGGTGCGCACGGAATGTCGAACTTGCGCAGGATGTCGACCGCTTCGTACTTGGTCTTGTCGGCAAGCCACTCTTCGATGGTCGCAAAAATGTCGAAGATGTGCGGTTGACGCGCTTGTGCCGTGGCGTAGTTCGGGTCGTTGATCCATTCCGGCTTGCCCAGCGCGCGGCAGATCGGCTCCCAGGCGTGACCCTGAATCGTGAAGTAGATGTACGCGTTCGGGTCCGTCTCCCAGCCCTTGCACTTGAGCACCCAGCCCGGCTGACCGCCACCGCCGGCATTACCGCCACGCGGCACCACGTCGCTGAATTCGCCATGCGGGTACTGCGGATACTCTTCGAGATAGCCGACACGGTCCAGACGCTGCTGGTCGCGCAGCTTCACACGGCACAGGTTGATGACCGAGTCCTGCATCGACACGGCGACCTTCTGACCGCGGCCCGTCTGACCACGACCGATGAGTGCCGTCAGAATACCGATAGCGAGGTGCATGCCGGTGTTGCTGTCGCCGAGGGCAGCCGCCGACACCGTCGGAGGGCCGTCCCAGAAACCGGTCGTCGACGCGGCACCGCCAGCGCACTGCGCCACGTTTTCATAGACCTTCAGGTCGTCGTAGTGGTGACCGTCCGAGAAGCCCTTGACCGACGCCACGATCAGCTTCGGGTTCAGTTCGCTCAGACGCTCCCACGTGAAGCCCATGCGATCGAGGGCGCCCGGTGCGAAGTTCTCCACGAGGACGTCCGATTCCTTCACGAGCTTCTCGAGCACTTCCTTGCCTTCCGGCGTCTTCGTGTCCAGCGTCAGCGAGCGCTTGTTGCTGTTGAGCATCGTGAAGTACAAGGCATCGGCGTCGGGAATGTCGCGCAATTGGCTACGCGTGACGTCGCCCGAACCCGGGCGCTCCACCTTGATGACGTCCGCACCGAACCAGGCCAGCAACTGGGTGCAGGCGGGGCCGGCTTGCACATGCGTGAAGTCGATGATCTTGATACCTTCGAGGGGTTTGCTCATGTCATGTCTCCTTAATTGACTCGGATTACTTTTTCATCGCCGCGCTTTGCGGATTCAGGTTCGTCAGACGGCCGCTCTCGGTGCCCGCAGCTTCGTCGATGACAGCATTGATGAGCGCCGGCTTGCCTGCCGCAATGGCTTCCTTGAGCGCCTTCGTCAGTTCTTCCGGCGTGGTGACGTTGTAGCCAATGCCACCGAAGGCTTCGATCATCTTGTCGTAGCGCGCGCCCTTCACGAACACGGTCGGCGCTACGTCCTTGCCGCCCGTCGGATTGACGTCGGTGCCGCGATACACGCCGTTGTTGTTGAAGATGATGGTGGTCACCGGCAGCTCGTAACGGCAGATGGTTTCGAGTTCCATGCCGCTGAAGCCGAACGCGCTGTCGCCCTCGATGGCGACGACCGGTTGGCCGCTCGTCACGGCAGCGCCGATGGCGAAGCCCATGCCGATGCCCATCACACCCCAGGTACCCGAGTCGAAGCGCTTGCGCGGCTGGTACTGATCGATGATGGCGCGGGCGTAGTCGAGCGTGTTCGCGCCTTCGTTCACGAGGTTGATGTCCGGGTGTTGCTTGAGTACGTCGCGAATGGCGCCGAGTGCACTGTGGAAGTTCATCGGCGACGGGTTCTGGGCAAGCGTTGCCGCCATCTTGGCCAGGTTCTTGTTCTTGCGCTCGGCAATCGCGCCCGTCCACTCGGCGGAAGGCTTGCCGAACTTGCTGTCGATGCCGGCGAGCAGTGCCGACACGCAGGAACCGATATCGCCGATCACCGGCGCGGCAATCGCAACGTTGCTGTCGATCTCCGTCGGCGAGATGTCGATCTGCACGAACTTCTTCGGTGCCGAGCCCCACGTCTTACCCTTGCCGTGGGCGAGCAGCCAGTTCAGGCGCGCGCCGATCAGCACGACCACGTCGGCCTCTTGCAGCACGAACGAGCGCGCGGCCGATGCCGATTGCTCATGCGTGTCGGGCAGCAGCCCCTTGGCCATCGACATCGGCAGGTACGGAATGCCGGTCTTCTCGATGAGGGCGCGAATATCGGCATCGGCTTGCGCATAAGCCGCGCCCTTGCCCAGCAGAATCAGCGGCCGCTTGGCGCCCTTGATGACGTCGAGCGCGCGCTGCACGGCATCCGGCGCCGGGATCTGACGCGGTGCGGCGTCGATCACGCGAATCAGCGAGTCCTTCGCCTTTTGTGCGTCGATGGTCTGCGCCAGCAGCTTGGCCGGCAGATCCAGATAAACGCCGCCCGGACGGCCGGACACAGCCGCACGGATCGCGCGGGCGAGGCCCACGCCAATGTCTTCGGCGTGCAGCACGCGGTAGGCTGCCTTGCAATACGGCTTGGCCGCATTGAGCTGGTCCATCTCTTCGTAATCGCCTTGCTGCAAGTCGACGATCTCGCGCTCGCTCGAGCCGCTGATCAGGATCATCGGGAAGCAGTTGGTCGTCGCGTTGGCGAGTGCCGTCAGGCCATTCAGGAAGCCAGGTGCAGATACGGTCAGACAGATGCCGGGCTTCTGCGTCATGAAGCCGGCGATGGCGGCCGCGTGGCCTGCATGCTGTTCATGGCGGAAGCCGATGAATCGCATGCCTTCGGCTTGCGCGAGGCGAGCCAGATCGGTGATGGGAATCCCCACCAGACCGAAGATGGTGTCGATGTCGTTCGCTTTCAGGGCATCGATGACCAGATGAAAGCCATCCGTCGTTTCTGCCTCGGACACGATGTTCGCGTGTCGGCTGGTGTCTTTGAGCGTGTCGCCCGCGGTGTCGTTTTCCGCCTTGCCGACTGGCACGGTCATCGCAATGGACATAATTCTCTCCTCCAAATTTTCCGGTTTCAGTGTTGCGTCGTCTTGTCTGACGATTAGTGGGTAATCCTGTACTGCTTCTCTACTTGCTCACCCGGTCGTGCAACCGGGCCCGCGAGGGCACGGATTGCACGCCGGTCAAACATTTCGCTAATCAAGCCAGCCAGTCTGCTTCTTCACTTCGTCAGTGCGCGTTACGTGGTGCTGCGGCTCAGATCCGCAGCCTTCACGACCGGCTCACTGGATTGCGCCTTGTAGTCGCTGGCGTAACGCTGTGCCAGACGGGCACGCATCGGCTTGAGGACGAACAAAGCAAGGAAGGCAGCGAAGGCATTCATGCCGCAAGCGACCATGAACACGGCCTGCCAGCTGCCGGTCATCGAGGTGATGACACTTGAGAAGGGCACCAGCAAAGCGGCGGTCCCCTTCGCGGTGTACAACATCCCCGCGTTGGTGGCGGCATACTTCGAGCCGTACGTGTCGGCACAGGTCGCCGGGAACAAGCTGTAGATCTCACCCCAGGCGAAGAACACCAGGCCGGTCAGGAGCACGAATGCCACCGGGTGCTGGCCATACTTCGCCAGTGCGTAGATCCCCACGGCTTCCATCGCAAACGCGATGAACATGGTGTTTTCCCGACCGATCTTGTCCGATATCCAGCCGAACACCGGACGCGTCACCCCATTGAGCACACGGTCGATAGCCAGTGCGAAGGTGAGTGCGGGCAGCGTGAGACCGAGAAGCGAGACAGGCGCCTGATCCAGACCGTAGTCCTTGGCGATCGGGCCGAGCTGTGCCGTTGCCATCAGACCGCCGGCAGCCATCAGCACGAACATCAGATACATCAGCCAGAACACCGGGGAGCGCATGACTTCAGTCGGCTTGGCGTTGTAGCGCATGGCGCCCGGGGCCAGCTTCTTGAGTGCTTCGATCGACGCGGGCGGACTGGCGAGCGCCAGCCCCAGCACCAGCACGATGATCCCCTGGCCCAGCCCGAAGGTCAGGAAGGTGTTCTCGTAGCCGCTGGACTTGATCATGTTGGCGATCGGCACCACGGTCAGTGCAGAACCGGCGCCGAAACCGGCAGCGGTAATGCCCGCGGCAAGACCGCGACGATCCGGGAACCACTTCAGCGCGTTACCCACGCAGGTGCCATACACTGCACCGGCGCCCACGCCGCCCACCGCTGCTGCGAAATACAGCATCGGCAGCGAAGATGCATAGGCATTCAGCACCCACGCAATACCGCACAACAGACCACCCCCGACCACGACAGGGCGCGGGCCGAACTTGTCGACCAGATACCCTTCGATCGGCACCAGCCAGGTCTCGGTCACGACGAAAATCGTGAAAGCGACCTGAATGGCCGTACGGCCCCAGTGATACTTCTCATCGATCGGGTTGACGAACAGCGTCCACCCGTACTGCAAGTTGGCGATCATCGCCATGCAAATCACGCCGAACACGAGCTGAACCCAAGGGCTCGCGAACACGGATTGCTTACCGTGTTGATTTGTCGTCTCCACTTGTACCTCCTCCATCGGTTTCCAGTTGTTTGGCAGCTTCACAACAACAACACCTTCCGGATGGGGTCTATGCCCCCTGGGTATGCTTTACGAGGTCTTTGCCTCGTCGACTTGTCTCTGATGCTCACGGGAGTCCATTGCCTTTCCCGCAAATATACCGAACGAAATATACGATATATCAGATATAAGTCAACACTAATTTATCGCTGTCCTCGCTTTCCCCCTCGCGTGCCGAAGTCGTTTTCGTCCATTGCAGCGAAAACAACTACGGCACGCGAGGCACTGTCCTAAGTGGCGGCTAGATACAGTAACGCCACTGTAGGACGGAGCGGCGCAACAACGCAATGCGAAAACACTAAGGAGTTAACCTGATCCGCAAAGCCTGCCAGACAAGGCGCTCAGCCCTTTTATATCGGGCTCCTTGCTAATTTTTAAAACCAGCACAAGGCGATATTTTTGTGAATTTTTCTCACAAAATGGGATCAACTAACGCCCGTCGCTCTCGCTGTAACACACCGTAATAATTCGCTCATCGGAGGTCCAAAGCGTTTTTCATCCCCTCCCTTCATGCCGGTCACGCTCACACATCGATGCCTTGATTTTTCAGTCGCCTGCGGGGAAACCATGACCGCGATCGCCCGGAGAATGCTTGGCGATGTCCACCTTGTGATATACGATATACAACATTTGGTATTAGAAAAATAAACGGCCAGTACCAGGCCCCAGGTTTCGATTGACCTTTGGAGGGAGAGACTTCATGAAGATTTGCATCTATGGCGCTGGTGCCATCGGTGGCTATCTCGGTGTGCAACTCGCGCGCGCCGGAGCCGATGTCAGTCTGGTGGCGCGCGGCCCGCATCTGGCCGCCATGCGCGAGCACGGACTCAAGCTGCTGATCGATGGCGAGGAGCGCGTCGCCCAGTTGCGTTGCACGGACGATCCGCACGAACTCGGTCCGCAGGATTACGTGATCATCGCCCTGAAGGCGCATTCGGTCCCGGCGGTACTCGACGCGATGCAACCGCTGATCGGCCCGGACACGGCCGTCGTCACCGCCGTGAACGGCATCCCCTATTGGTACTTTTACAAGCACGGCGGCGCGCTCGAAGGTACGACGCTGGAGAGCATTGATCCGGGCGGCCGCCAGTGGCGTCAGCTCGGGCCGGAGCGCGCTATCGGCTGCGTGGTCTACCCCGCGACCGAAGTGGTTGCGCCGGGCGTGATCCAGCATGTCTATGGCAACAAATTCCCGCTGGGGGAAGCCAGCGGCGAGCGCACCGAACGTGTGGAGAAGCTCTCTCAATTGATGATCGCCGGCGGACTCGACGCCCCGATCCGCGAGAACATCCGCGACGAAATCTGGCTCAAGCTGTGGGGCAACCTCTGCTTCAATCCGATTTCCGCTCTGACTCACGGCACGCTCGACATCATTGCCAGCGATCCGGGCACGCGAGCCATTGCGCGCGCCATGATGCTCGAAGCCAAAGCGATCGGCGACAAGTTCGGTGTGCACTTTCGCGTCGACGTCGAGCGTCGCATCAATGGCGCAGGCGCTGTCGGCGCGCACAAGACTTCGATGCTTCAGGACCTGGAGCGCGGCCGCGCCATGGAAATCGATCCGCTCGTCTCCGTCGTGCAGGAGATGGGACGCCTCGCGGGCGTGCCAACGCCGACGCTCGACGTGGTGCTCGCCCTGATTCAGCAGCGCGAGTTCATGACACAACCCGACGCCGTCGCCGCCGCGCAGGCGCGATTGGCCAAGGCGGCCTGAGCAGGGCGCCGTTGATTCGGGATGGCGTCATGCAGGGCGCGCGGCAGCGCCCTGGCCAATTCAGCGCTATCTATATAGAGAACAGATAAAGAATCGCACGGCCGGTCGAGTGGGATATCACCGCTCCCCCTGCTGCGCAATCGCTCAAACGTGCCGCCGCCGGCTTCCCGGTCGCGGCCGATTTTTTGCCGCAGCCCCTCGGCTTGTCCGGCCGATATACGCAATACCGCGTGTGGTTTCGCGGCAACGCAATAACGCTCACTTGCCTTACCCCGGGCGCCCAACGGCGTCCCTCGAAAAACAGGCACGCCACCCGCGTCCCGAAATCCACACGAATGCAAGCCCGACGGACATCTGAGGAGGTACACCGCCATCATCGACCCAATGAACAGTATCGGAAAAAGAGACAAATCCAGGCAGTGGACGCATGATGTGACGTAAAGAACGTCCCGAAAAACGATAAATTTTGATATTCGGTATGTGGTATATCTTGAGACTTGTTGCGGCGCGACATACAATGCAAAGCAAGTTCTCCCCCACATTACGACCGTTAATCGTTTATCAGGAGTGTCACCATGTTAATCGCTGCGCTTACTTTGCTTGCCCTTGCTTCTGCCCTTGCCGCCGGTGTCGCGATGGTTCACCTTTTTGTCGCCTTGCCGGCCTCGATGCTCGAAAAAGCCGAAAAGAATGGCCGTTTCGCGTATCTGGCGGAAACCACGCAGGCAAACGAATCGGGTAAACTCGTTACCAAGCCGGCAACCATCGTGGGGCAGCAAGCATTGCGCCTCTGAAGGGGCCGTAATACCTAGGAGACTATTGCATGTCCCTGATCACCCCAACTCCGGCGCGCGTGACTCCGCTCGCGCTGGAGCCGATCGACACCACCACGAGTTTTCGCAATCAGGCGTATGCGCTGCTGAAAAAAGCCATCGCCGATGCCGATATCTATAACCAGAAGGAAGAAATTCGCCTGGATGAGCGTCAGCTTATCCAGGTGCTTGGCGTTTCGCGCACGCCGATTCGCGAGGCCATGACCCTGCTGGAACAGGAAGGCTTTCTGCGTACGGTGCCGCGCCGGGGCATTTTCATCATCCGCAAGACCAAGCGTGAAATCGTCGAGATGATTCAGATGTGGGCCGCCCTCGAAGGGATGTCCGCGCGGCTGGCCACGTTGCATGCGAGCGATGAAGAAATCGCGAAGCTGCGCCACTTGTTCGACGAGTTCGTCAATGCACCGCCGACGGATCATATCGAGGAATATTCGGACGCGAACATCGACTTCCATCAGGCCCTGATCAATCTTGGCGGCTCGCAAGCCATTGCCAATACGATCAAGAACCTGTTCATTCACGTGCGCGCCATCCGCAAGGTGACGATCGCTCAGAACGACCGGGCTGCCCGCTCGATTGTCGATCACCTGAAGATCATTACGGCCCTTGAGAAGCGTGACACGGAACTCGCCGAGAAACTCGCGCGCGACCACACGCTCGGCCTGGCTGCCTTCGTCGAAGAGCACTGCGACTTCCTCGAGTAACGTCAGCGTCTGCGAGCGCGTCCGGCAACGGACGCCGCCAGTAAAAAGGCCGGCGGCATGCAAATGCCGCCGGCCTTTTCTTTATCCCCTTTTGCCCCCCACCGCCCTGCCTCCACCCACGCACGAATGGAGGGAGGACCGCCCCCACTCACCGCGCTCACCGCCCTCGCCTGTCGCCTATCTCTCCCGAATTCGGGTAAACGAGGCTGCCAAACCGGGTGTCATGCTATTGCATGTATACCGTATATCATATATCGTGTTTCACATACTGATGCTTCGCCTCACCGTCGGCAACGGCCTGCCGAGCGAGCGAAAACGTGTGAGAAGCACTGCCCTTCATCGGGTGCATCGATGAGTGGCGAACGGTTTTGGCGTTGCAGGACTCGCGAGACCGGAGCATTGACCAAAGTTAACGGAAGTAAGCAACGGGCGAGAGGCCGAACCCGTGCGGCATATGGTGGGGGCTATGTGCCGCACGCTCTTCCGGCGCCGCGCTGATCGCTAGACCCGAGCAGCGTTGCCGGATGTGACCATTGGGCCTCTCGCCCCGGGGCAGGACAACAACAGATAACCCATACCCTCAGGCGCACAGTTCCCCACGGTGCGCCAAACAGGAGACAACAGCCATGCGCGAGGCTTTTTCCATCGCGACGGTGCAAGCGATTCTGGACGTACATGCGGCTCAGGAAGGCCCCCTTCTGCCGATCCTCCATGACGTTCAGGAAGCTTTCGGCTACGTACCCCCGGATGCCGTGCCTGTCATCGCCAACGCCCTCAATCTCTCTCGCGCCGAAGTGCATGGCGTGATCACGTTCTATCACCACTTCCGCACCAGTCCGCCGCCGCGTCATGTCGTGCAGATCTGCCGTGCCGAAGCGTGCCAGAGCATGGGCGCCGACGCACTCGTTGCGCATGCCGAGCGTGTATTGGGTTGCGCCATGCATAGCCACAGCGGCGATGTCGCACTTGAGCCGGTGTACTGCCTCGGCCAGTGTGCGACGTCGCCTGCCATCACGATCGACGACAAGCTGCACGCGCGCGTCACCCCCGAGAAATTCGACCGTCTGGTCGCCCGCGCAAAGGATGCCGCATGAGCCAAGCCTCCACTTCCACCTCGCCGGCCACCCCGCCCGCAACGGCTCGCACGGCCGGCAAAGTGCGGCTCTACCTGCCGCGCGATTCCGCCGCCCTCGCGCTCGGCGCAGATGACGTTGCCGAGGCGATTACCGCGCAAGCTGCACAGCGCGGCATCGATATCGAACTGGTGCGCAACGGCACACGCGGCATGCTCTGGCTTGAACCGCTGCTCGAAGTTGTCACCCCCGCAGGGCGTGTCGCTTACGGCCCGGTCGAAGCCGACGACGTGCCCGGTCTGTTCGACGCCAACGTCACGGCGGGCGGCGATCATCCGCTTGCGCTCGGGCTGACCGAAGAGATCCCGTATTTCAAGAAGCAGGAACGTCTCACGTTCGCCCGTGTGGGCCTCACCGACCCGGTATCGGTCGACGACTACGTGGCGCACGACGGTTATCGCGGTCTGCGCAACGCGCTCGCCCTGGACGGCGCCGCCATCGTCGCGCAAGTGACCGAGTCGGGTCTGCGCGGACGCGGCGGTGCGGCGTTCCCGACCGGCATCAAGTGGAAGACGGTGCTGAACACGCCGGCCGCACAGAAGTACATCGTGTGCAACGCTGACGAAGGCGATTCCGGCACATTCGCCGACCGCATGCTGATGGAAGGCGATCCGCTCGTGCTCGTGGAGGGTATGACGATTGCGGGCATCGCCGTAGGCGCCACGCGCGGCTACATCTACGTGCGCAGCGAATATCCGCACGCCATCGACGTGCTTAACGAAGCCATCGTCAACGCCAACAAGGCAGGCTATCTCGGCGAGAACATTCTGGGCTCGGGGCAAACGTTCCACCTCGAAGTGCGCAAGGCGGCGGGCGCGTATGTCTGCGGTGAAGAAACGGCGTTGCTCGAAAGTCTCGAAGGCAAGCGAGGCGTGGTGCGCGCCAAGCCGCCACTGCCCGCGATCGAAGGTCTCTTCGGTTTGCCGACGGTCATCAACAACGTGATTTCGCTGGCCTCGGTGCCGATCATCATGGATCGCGGTGCGGAGTTCTATAAGAACTTCGGCATGGGACGCTCGCGCGGCACACTCCCTATTCAGCTCGCCGGCAACATCAAATACGGCGGTCTCATCGAGAAAGCCTTCGGCGTGACGTTGCGCGAGATTCTGTACGACTACGGCGGTGGCGCCATCACTGGCCGCCCGCTGCGCGCGGTGCAGGTGGGCGGCCCGCTCGGCTCGTACCTGCCCGAATCGCAATGGGATACGCCACTCGACTATGAAGCGTTCGCTGCGCTCTGGGCCGTGCTGGGTCACGGCGGGATCGTGGCCCACGACGACACCGTGGATCTCGCCAGGCTCGCGCGCTACGCGATGGAGTTCTGCACTATCGAATCGTGCGGCAAGTGCACGCCGTGCCGTATCGGCTCGACGCGCGGCGTCGAAGTGATGGACCGGATCATCGACGGACGCGACCGTCCGAAGCAGATCAAGCTGCTGCGCGACCTGTGCGACACCATGCTCGCGGGCTCGCTATGCGCCATGGGCGGCATGACGCCCTACCCCGTGCTGTCTGCGCTGAATCATTTCCCAGAAGACTTCGGCGCGGCCGAGTCGTCGAATCTGCCGACCAAGGCCGCCTAGGAGAGTGCCCACCATGATGGACCCGATGTTTGAAAAGGATTACGGCACCCCGCGCCGCGAATCGACGAAGGAAGTCACGCTGGAGATCGACGGCGAACAGATCACGGTGCCCGCAGGCACCTCGATCATGCGCGCGGCCTCCGAGAGTGGCGTGAACGTACCTAAGCTGTGCGCCACCGACTCGCTCGAGCCGTTCGGTTCGTGCCGCCTCTGCCTCGTCGAGATCGAAGGCCGTCGCGGCTTTCCGGCGTCGTGCACGACCCCTGTTGAGCCGGGCATGAAAGTGCGCACGCAATCGCCAAAGCTGCAGGAATTGCGCAAGGGCGTGATGGAGCTCTACATCTCCGATCACCCGCTCGACTGCCTGACCTGCGCAGCCAACGGCGACTGCGAACTGCAAGACATGGCCGGCGTGACCGGACTGCGCGAAGTGCGCTACGGGTTCGATGGCGCGAATCACTTCGACAGTCAGAAAGACGAATCCAATCCTTACTTCACTTACGACGCCTCGAAGTGCATTGTTTGCAATCGCTGCGTGCGCGCCTGTGAAGAAACGCAAGGCACATTCGCGCTGACGATCTCGGGGCGTGGCTTCGAAGCCCGCGTCTCGCCGGGTCAGGATCAGCCGTTCATGGACTCGGAATGCGTATCGTGCGGCGCCTGCGTGGCGGCCTGCCCGACAGCGACGTTGCAGGAAAAGTCCGTCATCCATCTCGGTCAGGCCGAGCACGCCAAGATCACCACCTGCGCCTATTGCGGCGTGGGCTGCTCGTTCAAGGCGGAGATGAAGGGCAATGAAGTCGTGCGCATGGTGCCGCATAAGGACGGGCAGGCCAACGAAGGCCACGCTTGCGTGAAAGGCCGCTTTGCCTGGGGTTACGCCACGCACAAGGACCGTATCCTGACCCCGAAGATTCGCAAGAAGATCACCGACCCGTGGCAGGAAGTGTCGTGGGACGAGGCGCTCGACTATGCCGCCTCGGAGTTCAAGCGGATTCAAGCCAAGTACGGACGCGACTCGATCGGCGGTCTGGTGTCCTCGCGCTGTACGAACGAGGAAGACTATCTGGTTCAGAAACTGGTGCGCGCGGCGTTCGGCAACAACAACGTCGACACCTGCGCACGCGTGTGCCACTCGCCGACCGGCTACGGCCTGAAGGCAACGCTCGGCGAATCGGCCGGCACGCAGACGTTCAAGTCGGTCGAACAGTCGGATGTGATCCTCGTGATGGGGGCGAACCCCACCGACGGCCACCCGGTGTTCGGCTCGCGCATGAAGCGGCGTTTGCGCGAAGGCGCCAAGCTGATCGTGATCGACCCGCGCCGCATCGATCTGGTGAAGAGCCCGCACATCAAGGCCGACTATCACCTGCAACTGCGCCCGGGCACCAATGTGGCCATCATCAACGCCATGGCCCACGTCATTGTGACGGAAGGCCTGATGGCCGATGCTTTCATCGCCGAGCGCTGCGAAGACCGGGCGTTCGAACAATGGCGCGAGTTCATCGCGCGTGCCGAAAACTCGCCCGAGGCCACCGAGGTCCACACCGGCGTGCCCGCGCATCTCGTGCGCAGTGCTGCGCGGCTGTACGCCACGGGCGGCAATGCAGCGATCTACTACGGTCTGGGCGTGACCGAGCATGCGCAAGGCTCCACGACCGTGATCGGCATCGCCAACCTCGCCATGGCCACCGGCAACATCGGCCGCGAGGGCGTGGGGGTGAACCCGCTGCGCGGTCAGAACAACGTGCAAGGCTCGTGCGACATGGGCGCCTTCCCGCACGAACTGCCGGGCTATCGTCACGTATCCGACTCGGCGGCGCGTGCGCTGTTCGAAGCCGAATGGGGCGTAGCGTTGCAATCCGAACCGGGCTTGCGTATCCCGAACATGTTCGATGCCGCAATCGCCGGCACCTTCATGGGCCTGTACTGCCAAGGGGAGGACATTGTTCAGTCCGACCCGAACACCCAGCATGTGACCCACGCGCTCGAACAGATGGAGTGCATCGTCGTGCAGGACATCTTCCTGAACGAAACGGCAAAGTATGCGCATGTATTGCTGCCGGGCTCGTCGTTCCTGGAAAAGGACGGCACGTTCACCAACGCCGAGCGTCGCATTTCGCGCGTGCGGCAGGTCATGCCGCCGCGCGCCGGTTACGCCGATTGGGAGGTGACGATTCAACTGGCCAAGCGTCTGGGCTACGAGATGAATTACTCGCATCCGTCGGAAATCATGGACGAGATCGCTCGCCTCACACCGACCTTCACCGGCGTGAGCTACGAGAAGCTCGATCAGGTGGGCAGCGTGCAGTGGCCGTGCAACGAAGCAGCGCCGGACGGCACGCCCGTCATGCACATCGACGAATTCGTGCGCGGCAAGGGCAAGTTCCTCATCACGCAATACGTGCCGACGGACGAGAAAGTCACGCGTCGCTTCCCGCTCATTCTCACGACCGGGCGGATTCTGTCGCAATACAACGTGGGGGCACAGACACGCCGTACGGACAACGTCTATTGGCATGACGAGGACCGCCTCGAGATCCATCCGCACGACGCAGAAGAGCGCGGCGTGAAGGACGGCGACTGGGTCGGTATCCAGAGTCGCGCCGGTGAGACGGTGTTGCGTGCGGTAGTGAGCGAGCGCATGCAGCCGGGGGTGGTGTACACAACGTTCCACTTCCCCGAGTCGGGGGCGAACGTCATCACCACCGATAACTCGGACTGGGCGACGAACTGCCCCGAGTACAAGGTGACGGCCGTGCAGGTCACGCCGGTGGCGCAGCCGTCGGAATGGCAGCGCCAGTACTCCGACTTCAACCGTCAGCAGGAGGCGTTCCTCGGACACGCCCACAGCACGACGGAAGCGAGTCCGAGCTAAGCGGTAACGCGTGGCAGCACGCCACAAAGGGAAGCAACGCGCACCGTGCCGGCAGAGGTCTGTGAAGTCTGCAACCTCTGCGAAGCGGTGCGTAGCGCCGGACAATCCGCGTCCAGCGCCGGACGGCTCCGGCGGGCTTCACCGTCTAATGCCATGAGACGGTGCGGCGGACGCGAGATTGGCCACGTAGCAAGGCAAGACACCGCACATCGCACGGCAGCACACCGACAGAGAACGATTTCAGGGGACAGAACAGATCATGGACACCGACAATCTGGTCAAGATGGCCAATCAGATCGGCGACTTCTTCGAGACGATGCCCGATCGCAGCGAGGCGCTCGAGAACATTGCAGGCCACCTGCGACGCTTCTGGGCCCCACGCATGCGCATGACGATTCTCGAACATCTCGAGGCGACCGACGGGCACGGCATGCGCGAGATCGTGGTGGCTGCGATCACCGCGCATCGCGCCGAGCTCTGGCCGCGCGGCTAAGCTGCTCGGCGGACAAGCGTAGGCGGTTACGCCTACGCGCCCAGCTTGATGAGCACCGCGCCGCCGACCACGAGGCTACACGCCACGAGGCGGCGAGCGTTGAGTTTCTCGCGCATGAACAGCCAGCCCAGCAGCACCGCAAAAATGGCGCTCGACTCCCGCAGCGCGGATACCACGCCCATTGGCAAGTATTGCAGCGCGAACACCACCATGCCGTACGCGCACTGCGCGACCACGCCCGCACCCAATGCCTCTGTCACGCGGCGGCGCGGTGCGAGAAACATGCCTCGCCATCCCCCGCGCCACGCCCATACCGCGCCCACGAGCGGCACGCTGGCGAACAGATACGCCCACGCGATATAGGCAACGCCGTTGCCGTTCGACAGACGCACGCCAAAGCCGTCGATAATCGTGTACGCCGCGATGAACACGCCGGTGAGTAACGCCGCCGGCACGCTGTCGCCCGACAAACGGCGCCCGCGCAGCGCCAGCGTCAGAATGCCCGTGCAAATGCACACAATCCCCACCACAGCAATCCAGCGAGGTATTTCGCCCGCAAGCAGCAACGCCGCCCCCGAGATCAGCAGCGGAGAAATGCCCCGCGCAATCGGGTAGATTTGCCCGAACTCGCCCACGCGATACGCGCGAATGAGCGCCGCCGTGTAGGCAACCTGTGCGCAGGCGGAGAGCACGATGAGCGGCCAGACCTCCACGGGCGGCATGGGCAGCCACAGAATGCCGGCCACGGCCATGAGCCCTTGCGGCACGGCCATCATGCCGACCTGCCAGAGACGATCGGGACTGGCGTGGAGAAACGCGTTCCAGGTGGCATGCATCAGTGCGGAGAGCAGCACCAACAACACGATGGGCGTGGTAGTCATGGCGATCGAACGCGGCAGGAGGGGGTGTCGGAGAGCGTCTGACACAGCGCGCTGTCCGACGAACGGCAAAGGCGATATTGTCGCAGCGCGAACGACGTCGACATAGTGCCAGCGTTATGGATTCCCACAGGGCCAGACGACTTCTCCCGGCATCGCGAACTCGCGCCACCGGCTTTTGCTGGCGAAACGAGCGTCCCCCTGCTTCGGCCATCGAAGGAAAGGCAGCCGGCGTCGACGCAGGGCCGCGCCGAAAGTTGCCCACACCCTTTGTGGATAACCCACTGGATAACCTGCCCCCACCTTCCCGAATGCCTCATGAACAGGGGCTGTCAAGATCCCTGCTCAAAAAACGATCAGCAATGGAACAAATATTCGGCTTGACGGTCTGCTCCCTCCCTGCTCAAGCGCCATCCCCCTTGTTTGCCAACACATCGGGGTCCTGCCGGATCGGCCCACCGGTCTTTACGACGGCTTCGGGAGCGCCCGGCGTAGCGGGCGGCGATTGCGGCACACCGCGCAGCGCCGCGACGACCTGACTCTGGCCGAGCACGGCATCCGGAGCTTGCTGCAAAGCCAACCGGTAACGTTCGCCGAACTCGGCGTCGGTGTTGCGGAACAACTTGGCGGCTTCATCGGCCAGCGCAATGCCCGCGTCGCCCAGCGGCGGCGTTTGTTCCAGCCACTCGTCAAGGGCGACGATCAGGCGTGAAAGCGGATCCAGCCAGCGAAACCAGGCGTCTTCGGTCAGCAACTGCACGAAGCGGCCGGTCGGCACGGGGCCGAACACTGCTTCGTATTGCTGACGATCATTGGCAATCAGTACTTTGTGCTGGGCCAGCAATGCCGTGCGCAGCACTCGCATGGCGGCGATTTGGGCAGCGTTGGCCGGCGGGGTATCGGTCGATTCGGTCATTTGTCGCCCCATGAACGTCAGAAAGGTTAAGAAACGGAAATGGAAAGTGTCTGACATGGACTTTAGGACTTCGCCCATAGCCAGCAGACGCTCGGATCACGATACTACACGGGTCTCGCAGACACCTCGCGAGATCAGGCTTTCACTTCCCCGTGGGAGGCCTGCTTCCTCACCCGCCCATTCGGCGGGTTTTTTTTGCCCTCGCGGTTGGTATCGCCTGACCGGCTGACGAGCAGACCGGCGTTACGGTCGATGCGTCGATGCAATTTCGTTTATCATCGGCAGCGCTCCGACCCGCCTCCCGCTATGACTTCTGCCCTGCGTTCCATAACCGTTGGTGTCATGGGTTCCGGCAAACAGCCGTGGACCGAACTTGCCGCGCCCCTCGGACGCGCACTCGCGATCGCCGGCTACCACCTGCTGACTGGGGGCGGACAGGGCGTAATGGCGAGCGTGAGCGAAGCCTTCTGCGCCGTACCGCAGCGCATGGGACGCAGTATCGGTGTCGTGCCGACCGAGGCCGTAAGTCACGATGGCGAGCGTCCGACATTCCGCCCTCTGGCCGGCTATCCGAATCCCTTCGTGGAAGTGCCCATCGTGAGTCCGCTACCGCGCCATCTGCCCGATGCACCGGCAGGCACGCTCTCACGCAATCACATCAACGTGCTCTCGAGCGACGTTATCGTCGCGCTGCCCGGCAATCACGGCACGCGTGACGAAGTCGGGCTCGCCTTGCATTACGGCAAGCCCGTCATTCTGTTCGGGCAGCGCGAACACTTCGCGGACATGCCCGCCTCGCTGGTGCGAACGGTATCGCTCGATACCGTGATGGACTTCGTCAGAACGGCACGGTGAGTTTCGCGTCGATCGACTGGAAGCGATACGACCATCCCGGCGGGCCGCTCGACGCGGGCATCCACGGCGCGTTCAAACGCTGCATCACCGACAAATCGAGCTTCGACGTGCCCATATAGTGCGTGTGGCTCAGGCCCACCTCGGCGTAACTGTCGTAGGTGTGGATGGCGTTCGGGTCTTCGGTGCGGCTGCGGTTGTAGCGAAGTTCGAGCCCCGTCGACCCGTTGGCCGTGAAGTCGAACGCCCGGCGCACACGCCATTGCAGTGTCTGCGTCTGTGTCGTGCCGGTGGCGATCTGATCGGTCGCGGCATTGGTCTTGCCTGTGATGCCCACAGTCCAGTCCGCGTCGATCGGCAACGAATAGTTGGCGGTCACATCGCGATTCGTCGTATCGCGTCGCGCATTCTGCAAATCCTGACTCAGCGTCGTATTGAACTTGCCATCCATGCCCAGCGGATTGTTCATCAGCAGGTTCGCCGTGCCTTGCATCTTGCCCGTGGTCGTCATGCCGCTGTTGTTCATGCCGACGTTGAACTGGTACGGCTGCTCGTTGAGCACCTGAAGACCCACGGCGCCCTCGCCGGGAGTCCTGCTGCGCGTGGCGACAAGCGGTAACTGCTCGCTGCGCACCACGAGTCCCCGGCTCATCAGCATACGCAGATTGCGATTCGCAAGACTCTCGTGACGCGGCAACGCGCGCCAGCACGAGGCACGCGCGAGGAAGGCATTGGGCGGCGCAACGTCAGGTGCGGGCGGCGGTTCGCTCGCCGCCGAAGTTGCCGAGGCTGCGGCATCGAGATCCACTGCGGAAATCGCCGTGCCATCGGCGCTCAATTCCGGCGCGATCGCAAAATCGGCGGCAGGTAATGGAGGGGACGGCGGCGGCGCGGGGGAGGTATCGGCCGACGGCGCGCTTGCAGCCCCCTCACCCTGTGCCATCTGAGCGGGATCGGTGTTCGATGCCGTCACCGCTGAAGCCGTCTGCGGCGCCTGGGTCGCCGTGTCGCCCGTCGATGCAGCAGCGCTCGCGGCGGCGGCTCGCTCGGACGCCTCACGATCGACGGCAGCGGCGACCGCGTTCGGATCGTCTCCCGCGAACAACGCGATCGGGTCCGACGCCGCGCCCGGGTCCTGCACAACGGTCGCGGGCGGAGGCGGAGGCGGCACGAAATACTGAGGCGCAAGTCCGCGATCCCACAAACCATAGGACACGGCGTTCTGCTCAGTGAAACATGGCGGATTGGGGTCCGAGAACAAGGATTGTGCATGCGTGAGCCCCGGCATTCCGGCGCTCAGGCACGCGGCCAGCAGGAGACGACTCCGCACGGCCGGCTTTACCGACGACATTCGACACCTGAGATCCCACCCCGCGCTGATGCCATTCGCCAGCGTCGTGCGCTGCGTCCGACATGAGGGGGTGCTTTAGCGACAAGCGGATATTTTACGTCGATCGGATGACGCGATACCAGTAACAGATTGTCGGGAACTCTTTCGTTACATCGCCACTCATACCGCGTGACTTCCCCTGTAGTGATTTTTGCCCGCCTCGTGCGGGCATTTTTATTGGCGCCCGCCGATTGCGCCCTCGCTTTGGCGATTCCGCGCCAGCGAAGCACTTTGCGTACATTCACAGCACGAGGGGCCGGTCCCGATTCCACATCATAAAAAAGCCCGGAAAACCGCTTGCAAACGTTTCCCGGGCAATCGTCGATCGCCATGGAGGGGCGATCGAGGGGGGGCAGTGGTGCCGGTCGCTCAGACCCGGCACCGGTTTCGGACAGGGGCGACGCCCGGCGCGGCTTACTTTTTCTTGCCGCCCTTGCTACCGCCCGCGATGTAACGCTCGTTGTACTCGTCCATGAGCTTGCGCACCGTCACGCCGATCTGGATGTAGTCCGGCTCGTTGAGGTTGGCGAGCGACACACGGCCCGACGGATGCAGCGTGCCGAAGCCCCGGCCCGGCAGCAGCACCACGCCGCTTTCCTTGGCCAGACGGAACAGCACTTCCGACGGATCGATATTCTTCATGAACCAGTCCACGAAGCCTTTGCCGTAGATCTTCGTTCCCAGCACTTCGAGATCGAGAATGTTGTAGTAGTCCACGGCCGTAGGCCCGGTCTCATCCGCAATGCCGGCCGCGCGGTACATCGCGCTCTTGCGGCGGTGGATGATGCGCTTCACGGCATGCTTGTAGGCGTCCGGCTCGTCCATCAGGCAGAACAGCGAGAAGAGCGCCATCTGTACCTGCTGCGGCGTAGACAGGCCAGCCGTGTGGTTAAGCGCCACGGCGCGGCTGTCGGCCACCAGGCGGTCGATGAACTTGAGCTTCTCCGGCTCCGTCGTGATCGACGAATAGCGGGCGTTGAGGCCTTCACGCTGCGCCTTGGGCAGCTTGGCGATCTTGTCGTCGAACAGGTTCTTTTCGTGCGTGGCGATGGCGCCCAGACGCCAGCCCGTCGCCCCGAAGTATTTCGAGTACGAATACACGAGAATGGTGTTGTAAGGCGCGATCGCGAACAGCGAGCGAAAGTCGTCGGCGAACGTGCCGTAGACATCGTCGGTCAGGATGATCAGATCCGGACGCTTCTTGACGATCTCGGCCAGGTGATCGAGCGACGCATCGTCGAGCTTGACCGACGGCGGATTGCTCGGGTTCACGAGGAAAAACGCCTTGATCTTCGGATCGAGCAGCTTGTCGAGTTCCTTCTTCGAGTACTGCCAGCCCAGTGTGGGATCGGCATTCAGGTTCACTTCGTGAAGTTGGTAATCGGCCAGTTCCGGAATCTCGATATACGGCGTGAAGATCGGCATGCCCAGCGCGATGGTGTCGCCGGCTTGCAGCAGATGGTTGGTCTTGAGCGTATTGAACAGGTATGTCATGGCCGCAGTGCCGCCTTCGACCGCGAACAGGTCGAAGTTGCCCACGAACGGGTGACGCCCGACCATTTCTCGACGCAGATACTTGGCGGAGATTTTCTCGGTATTGCGCAGCATGCGATCCGGCACCGGGTAGTTACACCCGAGAATGCCGTGCACCATTTCCGTGAGGAAGTCCTCGACGACCAACCCCATCTGGTCGCGGATGTACGAGATCGCCTTCTCGAGGAATTTCACCCCCGGCTCATGCTGATGTTCGCGCGCGAAATCCTGCCAGCGCGCTTCAACGCCCTTGCCTGGCGGAATGCCGCCCACGCCTTCCGGCATATACGTGAATTGCCGGGCGGCTTCCGAGAGCGCAAACAGGCCCAACTGGAAAAAGCCATGACGCGGCTCGAGCGCAAGGAAGTTTGGATTGCCGCGCCCGGCATTGAGCATCGAACGCTGCGCGCCGTTCTCCTGTGCGAGTTCGATCAGCGTGTCCTTGAATTCGAACGGGCTGAGTTTGGCGAGTGCGTCGAGTTCCTTCGATTTCATAGTGATTTCTCCATAATCAACCACCTACAACTCATTGCGACTCCGTCATGCGGGGGCAACGACGGACAATCGGGCGAATGAATCAAACACGTTGCGTTGCAGGGCGTTGCGAGACGGCCACGCCCTGTCGCAGGTCAGGTCAGCGACACCACCAGCGGTCCGAGCAGCGTGAGCAGCACGTTGGCGATGGCATAGGTAATGGCAAACGGCACCGTGGGCACATTGCTTTCGGCCTTGTCGAGAACTTCACCGAACGCCGGGTTGGCGCTGCGCGAGCCCGAGAGCGCACCGGCCAGAATGGCCACGTTGTCGTAGCGAAGGACATAACGCCCGAAGAGATAAGTCAGGAGCAACGGCACGATCGTGACGATCACCCCGGCGACGAAGATCGAGACACCGCTTTGCTGCAACGTCTGCCACGCCTGTGCGCCAGCCGACAGGCCAACACAGGTCACGAAGGTGGCGAGCCCAAGCTCCTTGAGCAGAGAACTTGCGGCGAGGGGCATCGCGCCGAAGGTCGGATGCTTGCCACGCAGCCAGCCAAAGATCAGGCCGGCGAGCAGCGCACCGCCACCACTCCCGAGCGTGAGCGGAATGCCACCGACCTTGACCACGATGTAGCCGATCAGCAGACCGAACACGATACCGATCCCCATGTACACGTAGTCGGTCTTCACCGAGTAAGCCACCGGGTAGCCGGCTTCCTTCGCGGCGCGTTGCACGTCGCTGTCTGCACCGTACAGCGTGACAACATCGCCGTGATAAACGACGGTATCGTCGAGCACCGGCACCGGCTGCCCCATGCGGGTGATCCTGGCAATGTACACGCCGTGTTTGACGTCGCGCTCCACACCGGCCTTCAACTCGCCAAGCTTTTTGCCGTTCCCGCCCTTACGGGCGAACACCACTTCCTGCATGCGCAGCGGAATGTCGAGATCGCGCGACGGCGGCTGTTCGTCGCCCAGCAGACGCCACGCTTCGGTCGCCGCCTCACGGCGCCCGATGAGCATGACGTCGTCGCCCGCTTCGAGCACCAGATCGTCGGTCGCGATGATGATCTTTCCGTTACGCCGCAAGCGCTCGATGGTCACACCGTCGGTCAGATGCTTCTCGACCTCGATCACCCGCTTGCCCGCGCCGGTCGTCACACGATAGACACGGCCAACCAGCGGCGGCAGCGAATCGACCTGATCAGCCGAGAGTACGGTCTGGCCGCCGGTCATGGCGAGTTCGACCTTCTTCGCGTCGTCCTTGAGCGTACGGCCCATGAGCTTCGGCACGAGCGACGCGCACACGATGATTGCACCGAGGCTGCCGAAGATGTACGTGACGGCATAACCAATGGCCACTTCCGATTGCAGACGCTTGACTTCGTCCGCCGGCAGACCCAGACGCGAAATGGCGTCGCCGGCCGTACCGATGATGGCCGACTGCGTGAGGCCACCGCCCGCGACACCGGCAGCAAGCCCCTTGTCGAAGCCGAAGATCTTGGCGCAGATCAGCACCGTGACCAACCCCGAAGCGGCGAGGAACACCGCCATGCCGATTTCGCGCAGTGTCTTGCGCGAGAGCGAGCTGAAGAACTGCGGACCGCTTTCGTAACCCACGGCGTAGATGAAGAGCGCGAACATGATGCTCTTCACGCCCGAGTCGACCGAAATGCCGATTTGCGAGACAACGACGGCCACGAGCAACGAACCGCCCACACCGCCTAGCTGGAACGATCCGAACTTGACCGCTCCGATCGCATACCCGAGGGCGAGCGACAGGAAGATCGCGACCTCCGGGACATGATTGAGAATGCTATGCACGAGTTCCACGGCAGAACCTCCGTCAAGAAATGGGAACGGCGACCGGCGCGCTCAGGGCTGTGCCCCGACGGCACCGATGCGCCCTAACGCGAAAACTGATGGGCGACGAAGACGACCGCCGGCCCCATGAGCGGCAGCAACACGTTCGACAGGGCGTACGTCACCGTGTACCCCACGACCGGTAATGCGCTGTCTGCCGTTTGCACCACGGCGCTGATCGCCGGCGTGCTTGCCTGCTGACCGGCAATGGCGCCGATCAGGATCGGTCCATCGATACGCAGCAACTTGTGCCCCACCCACAGCGACACAAGCGCCGGAATCAAAGACACACAAATACCCACCACCGGCAGCGCCAGACCGTGCTCTCGCAACAGCACGGCGGCCTGAGGCCCTGCCGACAGACCGACGCACACCACGAACACTGCCAGCCCCAGATCCTTGAGCAATTCGTAAGCCGCCGGCGGGAACGTGCCCCATGTGGGACGCCGCGAGAGCAGCCAGCCGCTCGCCAGCCCCGTAAGCAGTGCGCCGCCGCCCGAGCCCAGCGTCATCGGCACACCGCCAATGCGCACGGACAGATGCCCAATGCAAAGCCCCACGATCAGGGCCACGCCAACGAACACGAGACTCGTCTTGTTGCCATATGGCACCGGCTTGCCGAGTACCTCGCCCGCACGATCCACGTCGCTTTGCAAACCTTGCAGCGTGACCACGTCCCCGCGTTGCAGCGGAATCTTGCCCAGCGACGGCAACTGCATGCCCATGCGCCTGACCGATTTGACGAACACGCCATGGCGCACGTCGACCGGCGCTTCGCGGCGCAAGTCGCTGACCGTGCGGCCCTCGGCTTCCTTGTTGGTCATGACGAAGTCGCGCTCCACCAGCACGATATCGTTCGTTTCGGTGCCTGCCACTTCGCGACCGACGAGCGTATGTGCTTCGAGCATGGCATCGCGCCGGCCGACGAGCAGAATTTCATCGTTCGGCTCAAGGACAAGGCTCTGCGCAACCGGCACCGAGGTCGAGCCACGCCGCACGCGCTCGACGGCCACTCGTGCTTCGAACGCGGCCTCCAACGTGGCAACGGTGAGCCCCGGATGCGCCACGCGATAGCTGCGCCCCACCAGATCGGGCGCCGCAGGCGCCCCGGTTTCACCACCGTTCTCGTCTTCCATCTCGCGGGCGAGCCGCGCGCTGTCCTGCCTGAGATCGATGCCCAGCAAACGCGGCGCCAGCAAGTTGGTGAACAGCACGATCGTGATGAGACCGAACACATACGTAAGCGTGTATGCGGTCACGACGTTGGCTTGCAGCGCCTTGAAGCTCTCAGGGGCGAGGCCAAGCCGGTTGAGCGCTTCGATGGCCGTGCCGACCATTGCGGACTCGGTGGCAGCCCCCGCCGCCAGACCGCCGGCCGTGCCCGCATCCAGACCGAGCACCTTCACGGCGATCATCACGATACCGAACACGAACACCACTTCGATAATGGACAACACGCCGAAGCGCAGGCCGCGCAGGTTCAGGTTCTCAACGAACTGCGGGCCGGCGGAAAAGCCCATGGCGAAGATGAAAAGCGCGAATGCGAAGTCCTTGAGCGAGCCTTCGGCCATGCAGCCGGTCTGGCCGATGAGCAACGCCACAAGCAGCGCGCCGCACACGCCCCCGAGCTGGACCGGACCGAGTTTGATGCGCCCGAGCAGTTGGCCCAGAACGACGCAGACGAACACGGTGATCAACGGCACGGCATCGAACAACGGGACTGAACATTGCATACACGCTCCTGCCACATGTCACGCAGAGGTGACGAGCTGTGCCACAAATTCGCGGCGTCTGTCAGGCATATGGCTTCAGGGAAAGGCAGATCGTCGTGGCCGGGGCCTCGCAGATCGGGGAAACAGCAGACCGCGCGTGCGGCCTTACGTTATGCACCCGTGCGCAACTCAGCCAGGCGTTGAAGTGGGAACGGACAGAGACGAAGCAAAACAACGGATCGATTGTCCGGTGAAGCGCGCCGCCCTCGGCAAGGCGCTTGAAACTATGCGTGCGGTGTACATAGCGGATCCCAAAACGTTGAGACAACCCGATAATCGATTACGCCCGCCTCCTCCCTGGAAGCCCTCGGGCGTTACACCATCAGCCGCTAGCCAGGCACTCGAATGACTTGTGCGAGGCGCATGAGTTGCACGCAATTTCGTTGCACAAGTAATTTAAATTACGCTATCTGCGACTGTTCCGCGCTTCGTGGTGACGCGATGTCGGGCATAGTGTTGTTCAACGTTCTGGACGTGTCAATATTTTTTGAGTAACGGCTCTGGCCTATGCGCGTCAAGTCTGTATTTTTCCTAATACATCGGATTACTGATTAATACGCCGGGAATGCTTTCCATGCGTGCACACCGTCGAGACACCGTGGCGCGACGCCATTGCGCGCTGTCACCGCCACAGCGAAACATCGAAGGATCGGATGAAAAATTCTCAAGCACTGCGACGTTGTGTCACAGCACCATGACACCCGATCACTTGGGCGCACGAATGTCGTGAATCGTGCCCGGGCCCCAGCCCGATGACTCCCATACGCCGTCGCGCAACGTCCACTCGTGATCGCCCGTTTCCTCCCAGTGCGGCGGGTGGTAGCGCATGCCGGGGCGCTTGGGTTCCATGTGACCGTCGACCCAATCGTAGCGGCCGTCTTTCCATTGCCAGTAGCCCGGCACCCAGAACGCTCCCTTGGGTGCGGCGTGCGGGTCTTCGAAACGAGGAGGTGGCGGGCCGCGTTTCAGTGTTACCTCGGCAAGTGCCGGCAGACTCGCGAGACACAAGGCGACGGCAAGCGCACAACGGCGGCGGGCCAAACGAGAAGTCGGAAAAATCGGCGAAGTCATGAAGAACGAAACCATGCAAAGCGGCAAAGATGGGATACGCCCGCGCACCCTGAACACAGAAGCGGAGACGCCACGTATTGTACCGTTCGCGTTTTGTCGATGTGCCTGTGCTGCGCCGCGTCCGGAAGTCTGTCCTGTCGGTCCATCGTCTTCTATCGTCCACCCCTTATAATCGGCCCACTCATAACCTACCGCCCCGCGCGGATCGACGGCGCCGCCATGAACGGCCGCCGCACAGCTCACCCATGAACCCTGCCCCTGCGGCCGCCGGTCACCGGCAACTTCTGCGTCTGGCGGTGCCCATCGTGCTCGCCAACCTCACCCAGCCCCTGCTCTCGGCCGTCGACACGGCCGTGGCCGGTCATTTGCCGGGGCCAGCCTATCTGGGCGGTGTCGCACTCGGCGGTCTGCTGCTGAACCTGATCTTCTGGGGCTTTTCGTTCCTTCGCATGGGCACGACAGGACTCGCCGCTCAGGCTTTCGGTGCCAACGATTCGACGCGTCTGCGCGATACGCTCGCGCGTGCGCTGGCGCTGGCGTTTGCCATCGGTGCCGTGCTGTGGGTCTTTCGCCATCCGCTGGTGTCGATCGGCGTGTCATGGCTTGGCGGCAGCGAACAGGTACAGGCGCTGGCTCGAGAATATGCAAGCATTCGCATCCTCGCCGCGCCGCTCGCACTGGGCAACTATGTCGTGCTGGGCTATCTGCTCGCGTGTCAACGCGTGAGACAAGGGCTGGCGGTGCAGGTATTCATCAACCTCGTGAATATCGTGGCCGTACTCGTGTTCGTGCGCGGCTTCGACTGGGGGGTGACGGGCATCGCCTCGGCGACCGCACTGGCAGACGCGCTCGGCTTCGCACTAGGCGCATGGTTACTCTGGCTCGCACGCACGCCGGGGCTGCCACCACTGCGATTCGCCACGCTGGTCGAGCGGGCCGCCCTGTGGCGCCTGCTGCGGCTCAATCTCGATATCTTTCTGCGCACCCTGTTCCTGCAACTCGCCTTCGCATGGTTCGCGCGTGTCGGTGCGCGGCTTGGCGATACGACGCTCGCCGCCAATGCACTGCTGCTGAACTTCCAGACCTTCATGGCGTATGGGCTCGACGGCTTTGCCCATGCGGCCGAAGCACTGGTGGGCGCCTATGTCGGGGCGCGGCAGCGTCAGGCGTTGCTGCACGCGATCCGGCTATCGCTGGGATGGGCGCTGGGCTGCGCCCTCGCGTTCGCGCTCGTCTATGCGCTGGCCGGGGGCGCCATCATCGATACGCTGACCGATCAGCCGGCACTGCGCAGCACCGCGCGCGAGTTCCTGCCATGGGCGGTGCTCTCGCCGCTCGTCGCGGTGTGGTGCTTCCAGCTCGACGGCGTGTTCATCGGGGCGACGCGCACTCGCGAACTGCTCACATCGTCATTGATCGGTCTGCTGGTGTTTGGCGCCGTGATGCCGCTCACGCTCGCGGCGTGGGGCAATCACGGCTTGTGGCTCGCGCTGCTGGCGTTTCTCGCCACGCGCGGCATTGTGCTCGGCGTCTTGCTGCCGCGAATCTGGCGAGGTCTCCCTCACCCGCTCGCGTGATCGCCTACGGTCTCAGGCTCCGCGAATGCACGCCAGCGCCGCGGCGTGCAGTTCGGCGTTTGCGGCGGCCAGCACACGTCCCTGCGAGGTCAGCGTGAGCGGCTTGCCTTCCCAGTCGGTAATGACACCGCCGGCCGCCTCGACGACCGGCGCCACGGCCAGATAGTCGTAGGTCTGCAAGCCGGCTTCCATGACAAGCTCGATGTGCCCGCTCGCCAGCAACCCGTAGGCGTAGCAATCGCCACCGAAGCGGCGACGGCTCACCGCCTTCGTCAACCGCTCGAATTGGGCGTACTCTGCCGCGTCGAAGATGTCGGGCGAGGTGGCATAAACGGTCGCGTCGGCCAGCGCCGTCACCGGGCTGGTGCGGCACAGCTCGCCGCCAAAGCGGGCTTCACGCACGCCGCTCGCCACGTCGTTCACCCCGACCCAGCGCTCGCCCGTGGCGGGAATGTCGATCAGGCCGACGACCGGCTTGCCGTTATGCAACAAGGCCAGCAAGGTGCCCCACAACGGGTGTCCCGTGATAAAGCTGCGCGTGCCGTCGATGGGATCGACCGACCAGACGAACTCCGCGTCCACACCGCGTTTGCCGAACTCCTCGCCCCAGATGCCATGTGCCGGATAGCGCGCCGCGATCTTCTCGCGCAGGGCGGTTTCGACCTCGCGATCGGCAATGGTGACCGGGCTTTCGTCTGCCTTGTCGTCGACGGCGAGACGCCGGCGGAACCAGCCCAGCGACAGCGGCCTCACGGCATCGGCCAACGACGCTGCGAAAGCCGCGTATTCAGCAACTGCGGGTACGGACGACATGCACGAATCTCCTGCAAAAGTGCCGCGCATCGCGGCAAAAAATGGAAAATGGTGACGCATGGGGATCATACGCGTTCGCGGTCCCCTCGCGGGCCTCTCGTGGGCCCCCTCGCCGCTTGGCCCCGCCCGTTGCGATCTCACAAGAACGCCCAATCTGGTGCAAATTTGCTATGCTCGCGGCCTGATCCGGGCTAAGCCCCGCCCCCGTCTCCATTTCACAGGTCCCCCATGCTTTCCGGTCGCGGCGTGATGCTCTCAGTCTCGGCGTCGGTGATGTTCGCCGTCATGCCCGCGCTCGTCTCGCAGTTGGCCCCGCTATCCGGACTGGATGTGTTCGCCTGGCGCATTCTGCTCACGCTGCCGGGCACCCTCGTCATCGTGACGGTGCTGCGGCGCTGGAACGTGCTCGGCCGCACGATGTCGCATGTGCTGCACCGGCCCGCGTTGCTGGGCGCCGTGTTGCTCTGCGCGGCGCTCCTGAGCGTACAGCTCTGGTTGTTCGTCTGGGCGCCGCTGCAACAGCGCCTGCTCGACGTATCCCTCGGC
The DNA here is from genome assembly GCF_001465595.2 of Pandoraea apista. Lineage (NCBI taxonomy): Bacteria > Pseudomonadati > Pseudomonadota > Betaproteobacteria > Burkholderiales > Burkholderiaceae > Pandoraea > Pandoraea apista. The sequence continues at coordinate 3,837,293 of NZ_CP013481.2, forward strand.
TACTTCCTGCTACCGCTCACCATGGTGCTCGCCGGCCGCACGGTATACAAGGAGCGGCTAAGTACATTGCAAACGGCTGCCGTGATTGCGGCCGCACTGGGTGTCGCCCATGAACTCTGGGCCACGCGCGCCCTGTCGTGGGTCACGGCGATCATCATGTTCGGCTATCCCCCCTACTTCATGCTGCGCCGCCGGTTGCGCCTGGACGCGCTCAGCGGCTTCATCATGGAACTGCTCGCCATGGCTCCGGTGGCAGCCGTGCTGCTCTGGCAGGCATGGCCGCAGAACGCCATGGTGCTTGGCGAGCCGCGCTACTGGTTCTGGCTGCCGGCCCTCGGGCTGCTGAGCGCCAGCGCACTGGCGAGCACGCTAGGCGCCGCGCGCGTGCTCCCCATCGGTTTGTACGGCATTCTCGGCTACGTAGAGCCAGTGCTGCTCTTCGCCGTCTCGATCTTCCTGCTCGCCGAGCCCTTCACGGCGCGCGGCCTGTGGACCTACGCGCCGATCTGGTTCGGCGTCGCCCTCATTGTGTTCGACAGCCTGCGCACACTGCGCCGACAACGCCTGGCAAGCGCCGCGGCGCGCGCAGAGGCGGCGCGGTAAGGAGCATCACAGCGCGGTGACGACGCGGTGACGGCGCAGCGCAAGCCGCCGCCAAAGGTCCGCTTGTGACGTATCCCAACCTTGAACGAGCGCGCGCGAGGCGTCATGACACCGCGTTATACTCGCGAAATCTTGTAAGACGACCCTTATGAAAAATCTCGCCAAGATCGCCATCCTGCTTTCCTCGGGGCTGCTCACCGTCACGCTGTCTGCCTGCGGCTCGTCTGCTCCGCTGTTCACCTCGGACGGCCGTCCCACTCAGCAGATCCAGTGTTCGGCCAATAGCGCCGGCGACTGCGACCAGCGCGCTCGGACACAATGCCTGCAAAAGGGCTACGACGTGCTCACCCGCGACGTGAGCGGCGGCGTCGCCAATCTCGTGATCGCCTGCCGGCCGAACTGAGCCCGCCCCTTCGGGCATCCGAAACGCTCCGCACCTCCCGGCGCATGGCACCCGGCGTGCAAGCGCCGGCGGTTGGCATTACGATGCGTTATTGCGCGTGGTCAACCCGCCGCCATTGCGCGGGATGACTTTCCATACGCGCAGTGCGAGAATGAAAATTATGCCGACGGATTGCCGCACATCGCTGTATCGACGCGCTCGCATGGCCCCCCGGCACCACCCGGCATCACGCATTTCCAGCCCAAAGAGGACACCATCATGTACGAACGCATTCTGGTCTCGATTGACGGCAGCACCCCCTCGAACCGCGCCATGGACGAGGCCGTCAAGCTCGTGGCCCTGAGCCAGGGCAAGATCCGCCTCGTGTCGGTCGTTCCCTCACTTGCCAACGCCTACGCCGCTGGCGCCTACAGCGGCTTCGTGCCGCTGGAAAGCGAGGAATCGTTCGAGAAAGAAACGAGCGAAATCCTTGCCACGGCACAAGCCGAACTGAAGAAGCGCGGTGTAGACGCTGAAACGAAGATGATCACCCTCGACGCGGGCACCGATGAAATCGCCGACGCCGTGCTGCGCGAAGCCCAGGAGTGGAACGCCGATGTGATCGTGCTCGGCACCCATGGCCGTCGCGGCATCAACCGCCTGCTGCTGGGTAGCGTTGCCGAAACGCTGCTGCGTATCACCACGTTGCCGGTGTTGCTGGTCAAGGCCGCCGACAAGTAAATCCGCAGTCATGCCAACACCGGCAATGCCCACGCGGCCGGCACCCTGCCCGATCCGATAGGGTCTGGCGATCGACAAAACGGCACACGCCTCGGTGTGCCGTTTTGTTTTTGGATGCGAGGATCGCCGCCGCCCTCGCCCGCGTGCCCGGCTCGCTCAGCGGATACCCGCCCGCATGAACGACTGCACGAACTGGCGCTGAAAGAGCAGAAAGGCGACAAACAACGGTGCGGCGGTCATCAGTGTCGCGGCCGTAATCATCGACCAGTCGATGCCCTGATCGGTCGACGCGAACACTTGCAACCCCACCGTCAGCGGGCGCGCCTCGACGGAGTTCGTGACGATGAGCGGCCACAGGAAGTTGTTCCAGTGATGGCTGATCGACACCAGCGCATAAGCGACGTACACCGGGCGCGCGAGCGGCACATACACGCGCCAGAGCACCTGCCACGCGTTGGCGCCTTCCACGCGCGCGGCGTCGTCAAGCTCGCGCGGCACCGTCTTGAAGGCCTGACGCAGCAGGAAGATACCGAACGCCGACGCAAAATACGGCAGCGCAATGCCGAAGATCGTGTCGAGCAAACCCATCCATGCGATGGTGCGATAGTTCTCGACGATCAGCACGTCGGGCATGACCATCAATTGCAGCAGTACGATCATGAACGCCACCTCGCTGCCGCGAAAGGTGAAACGAGCGAAGGCATAGGCCGCGAGCGTCGCAAGCACCAGTTGCGCGACGAGGATTACCGTCACCAGCGCGAACGTATTGACGAGGTAGCGCCCGAACGGCGCCGCCTGCCACGCGTGCACGAAATTCTCAAGCGTGAGCGGTGCGCTCAGCGAAAAGCGCGTGGCGTAGGCCGACGGATGAAACGCGCTCCAGAACGCATATAACAGCGGCAGCAACCACAGCAGGCCGAGCAGCCATGCTGCGGCGGTGTCGATCAGGTTCGCCTGACCGTTCGCGGAGAACGCCGGAAGGGCGGCACGCGATTTCGCAGACAGGCGTGCGGCAGACGTCGAGCGGGCAGAGGTCGTCATTGATAGTGCGTGCGTGAGTCAAGCAGACGAAATTTCACGAAGGCGACGATGGCAAGCAACGTGAGCAAGACCACCGTGAGCGCCGCCGCGTAAGACGTGTCCCAGAAACTGAAGGCGACCTGATAGATGTAAAACAGCAACAACTGGGTCGCGTTATCCGGCCCGCCGCGTGTCATCACGACAACGTGATCGACAAGGCGGAACGCGTTGATCACCGCATTGATCACCACGAACACGGTCGTGGGCATCAGCAACGGCCACTGCACCCGCCGGAAGTACTGCCAGCGCGATGCCCCTTCGAGGGCAGCCGCCTCGGCAAGCGTGGGCGAAATCTGTTGCAGCGCGGCCAGATAGAAGATCATGAAGAACCCAGCTTCTTTCCAGATCGTCACGACCATCAGCGCAGGCAGCGCCGTGCCGGGCTGCCCCAGCCAGTTGTGATCGCCCCAGCCGAACGCCTGCGAAATCTGAGCAATCAGGCCGTACTGCGGCGTGTAGAAGAACAGCCAGATGTTCGCCACTGCAATCATCGGCAAAATGGCCGGCGTGAAGTACGCCAGACGCAATAGCGCGCGCCCCGGCACTTGACGATGCACCCACAACGCCATGGCAATCGAGAGCGCAATTGCCGCAGGCACGGTAATCAGCGCAAACAGGAGATTGTTGCGAAGCGCCTGCCAGAACACGGGGTCTTCGGCCAGAAGCTGATAGTTCTCGGCGCCAACGAAGATGGACGTCGCGCCCGCGCGTGCCGTGGAGAAAAAGCTATGCCACAGCGTAGCGACAGCGGGATAGTGGGTAAAGGCGACGAGCAGCACCAGCGCCGGCAACAGCAGCAACCAGGGCACCCACGAAGCAGAGGAACGATTCATCGACGGTCCATCGATTCAACACTCGGGGCCGGCCCACGCGGCAATCTCGCCGCGATGTGACGGCCCCGCATTTCAACGTGACTGACAGCGGCGTCCCGCGATCAGACGAGCGCGAGACGTCGGCGAAACTTCAGCGGGCGTACGGACGCAGGATACGATCGGCTTCGCGTTGCGCATCGTCCAGCGCCTGCTTCGGCGACTTGGTGCCGGTGAGCGCGGCTTGCAGCGCATCGTTCAGCGCCTTGGTGACCCGCTGATTGTCGTGCGTGGAGAACTCCGCCACGCTCACGCCAAGCTGGTCCCGCGCCACGGCGGCAGCGGGCACCTTCTGCACGTACTGCTTCATCGCCGGGGTTTCCCAGGCGGCCGGCGTCACGGCAACGTAGCCCGTGTCGATACCGAACTGCGCTGCGCGCTCGGGCGTGGTGGCCCACTTGATGAAAGTCATGGCCGCCTGTTTTTCTTCCGGCGTGGTCTTCTTGAACACATAGAAGTTGCCACCGCCGGTCGGGCTGCCACCGCGCACCTTCGCTGGCATCTTGCCCACGCCGAACGGGAACGTGGCGTTAGTGCGAATGTTGGTCAGGTTGCCCGTTGTGGTGTAGATGATTGCCGTCTTCTTCTCGAGGAAGTCCTTCGGCGTGGTGCCCCACTCGATCGAGCCGGTCGGCATGGCCTTGTATTTCGCGGCAAGATCCACCCAGTACTGGAGCGATTCGACCGCCTGCGGCGCGTTGAGGAACGTCTTGGTGCCCGCCGGGTTCATCAGTTCGATGCCGGCCGGCGTGGTGAACGCCTGGAACAGCCAGTAGGCGAAGCCCACGGACGGTACCTTGATCCCCCACTGAGTCACGTTGCCCGACGCATCGCGCTTCGTGAGTTTCTGCGCGTAGCTGGTCAGTTCGGCCCAGTTCGCGGGGGCGCGATCCGGGTCGAGACCAGCCTCGCGGAACATGTCCTTGTTCCAGTACATAACAATGGTCGAGCGCTGGAACGGTACGCCCCAGGTGTGGCCGTTAATGCGCGAGTTCAGCATCAGCGCCGGATAGAAACCGTCGAGCCACTGTTTGTCGGCAGGCGTGCCGGCAATGCTGTCGATGGGCACGACGGCGTCTTCATCGATCAGCGTGAAGACATCGGCGGCGGCGAGCACGGCCACTTGCGGCGGCGTGCCGGCCTTCGCGGCGGTCAGTGCCTTGAGCACCGAATCCTGATACGTGCCGGCGTAGACCGGCTTGACCTTGATGTTCGGATGATCCTTCTCGAAGTCCGCCACCAGATCGTTGATGATCTTCGTGACCGGGCCGCCCACGGCAACCGGGTAATAGAACGTGAGTTCGACCGGCTTTTGCTGCGCCATGGCCGAGCCCGTCAGGCCGCCCAGTGCCAGCGTGGCCAGACTGGCCGCAAACGTTTTCAGAATCGTGCGTCGCATGTCGCTTGTTTCCCCATGTAAGCGTGGTGGTGTGATTCGTGTCCGATGCCCGGCTTCTCGCTCGTTGTGCCGGGCCGACTCGTATCGATTCGGCGGCAACGACGGCAGGCCAGTGTCAGACGTGTTGCTCGGACTTGTATGACGTGAACGCCGAGGCGGTCAACGGCATCGCCGGCACGCCCTTCGCGGGTTCCGTCGCCAACGCCGTGTTGGCCCCGGCACTGGCCGGCTCGTTCACGTCGACCGCGTCGACCACATCGACCGCTTCGACCGTTCGCCAGTTCGCTGTCACGCCAGCGAGGCGCGTGCCGCTGGCCGCGTCGAATAAATGCTGATCGGCGGCGTCCCATTGCAGGCCGATCGCTTCGCCCGGCGCAAACGGCCGATGCCCAGGCACACGCGTGGCGACTTCGCCGGCGTCTCCTAACGTACAGGCGACGAGCGTGTCCGCGCCCAGATATTCGACTGCGCTGACCGTAGCCAGTACCGCGCCCACCGACGTTGGCGGGACAGCTCTCACATGCTCGGGACGCACCCCGAGCAACGCAGCGTCTTGCGTGTCGCTCAGGGCGGTGGCCAACGCCGGGCCGGTCTGCCCGGCGGGCACCAGCGCGTCGCCATGGCGTACGAGGCGCAGCAATTGCATCGGCGGGGTGCCGATGAAACTCGCGGCGAAACGGGTAGCGGGGGTGGCATAGAGCGTGTGCGGTGCACCGCGCTGCTCGATGCGGCCGTTGCGCAGCAACACGACCTGATCGGCCATGCTCATCGCCTCGGTCTGATCGTGGGTCACATAAACGAGGGTCATGCCGAGCTGCTGTTGCAGCGCACGGATCTCGCGACGCATTTCCTGACGCAGTTGCGCATCGAGATTCGAGAGGGGTTCGTCCATCAGACAAACGGAGGTCTCGGCAATCACCGCGCGCCCAAGCGCCACGCGCTGTTGCTGACCGCCCGAGAGCTGTGACGGCTTACGCTCCAGATACGGCTCAAGGCCGAGGAGCGATGCCACGCGCGCCAGACGCTGCGGAAAATCGCGTGCCGGCTCACCGCGCACGCGCAGCCCGAACAGCAGGTTTTCGCGCACCGACAGATGCGGGAAGAGTGCATAAGACTGGAACACCATCGAGAGCTTGCGGCGCGCAGGCGGCAATCCGGTCACGTCGGTGCCGCCCAGCAGAATGCGTCCGGTACTCGGCGTATCGAGACCGGCGATCATGCGCAGCAGCGTCGACTTGCCGCAGCCCGATGGGCCAAGAAGCACCACCAGCGAGCCTGCATCGGCGGCGAAACTCACATCGTGAAGCGCGTGTGTATTGCCCCACTGCTTGCTGACGGATTCGATGACGAGCGATGACATGGCCAGAGGTATGCAGCGCCACCAGCAGATCATGCAGGCGGCTGGATCGGAAAACTCCGACCATAACCGGTCATCGATGGCAGTTTGATGACACCCCCCATTCACAATGACGGGGGCGAGCAACAGGCGGATATCAGGGCACCCGTCGCGCGATCGGGTACCTCAACACCTTTCGCAGTCCATGGGAAATAAGGCGGAGGTGCCGAGGAGATGAAGAAGCGAAGAAACTGAGAGAGAAGTGAGAAGGCAAGCGCGATCGCACACGCACTGCGATCACGCCTGCCGATCAGGCGGCTGCCTGACGGCGCTTCGCGCGCAGCAGCGCCTTCGAGATGACGCGTGTCTCCGATGTGGCGGCACCGGTGCTGCGTGCCACGGCATCGCGGAAGAAGCGGCGCGTTTCATCCGCCACGGTTTCGCGCTCGTTGTCCATCGTCAGAATGTGATAGCTCTCGCCGAGCAGGCACTTCTGCTTGACCTCGGACGACACGCCCTCGAAGACGATGCGCGCGTTGTGCGGACTCGACGTGTCGTCGTCCACCGCATGAATGATGAGGCAGTCGGCCGTCACGCGGCTCAGCCGGTTGCGCACGTGCGCCGCCAGCCGTCGTGCGTTGTAGAGGTGAGCCAGCGGCAACGAGGCCGAGCCGATCTCGGAGGCGTCGTGCATTGACATCGACTTTGCCACGCGCGCGCGCAGCGCTTCGTTTTTCAGGCCGAACGGCGCCTTCTCCTGATAGCGATAACGATGACGGAACGGCGTGTGGTAGACCAGATCGATGAGCGGGTAATACCAGGGAATGGTCCAGCCGTCGTACAACAGCGTTACTGCCAGCAGCGAAAGCGCCGTGATATCGGGCTCTTCCTCCGCGACGGCAAGGCTCAGCGTCGCGCCCATGCTCAGCCCGCACACCGACACCGTTTCGTGCGTGTCACGCAGTTCGCGATACTTCGCCCGTGCGGCGGCAATCCACGAGCGCCAGTCGGTGCACGGCGTGCCGAGCCCGTAGCCCTCGATATGCGGCACCGACACGGTATAGCCATCGCGATGCAACGCCTTCGCCACCGGACGCATTTCGAGCGGAGTGCTCGACAGCCCCGGTAACAGCAGCACCGCGTGTTCGCCGCCCTTGTAGAAAATATCGTCCTGGAACATCGTCAAACTCCGCCAGAGACGACCGGCGTCTCGCTGACATCACGCGCGTTGGCCGCCGGCGTGAGCGTATGCAACGGTGTGACCGGACGCACGGCCGGCCCCGCATGCAAACGCAAAATCACGTAGGTGCCGACATGGGCACGGAAATACTGCAATTCGCAGTGGAACATCTCGTAGTCGCCGTCGCGAGTGCGCATGCGCAGATTGTGCGCGCCGTGGTGCGGTCGCTCGCCATCCACCACAAACAGCCCGGCCAGACGCAGCGCGTCTTCGGGATGCAACAACGCGCGCAGACCTTCGCGCTTGACGACCTCGGGGGCAACTCCCGTGGCCCGGCGGAAATGTTCGTCGATGAATTCGTAATGCGTGACCGGATTGGCCAGATAGAAAATGGTATCCAGATGCTTCGTCAGATACGTCATCAGGGCATTACCCAACTGCACCGAGTCGGACAGCAACATGCGTTCGTTCTCGGCGCGCAGCAACATCTCGTAGCGCGTCTGTGCGACCTCCGCGATCAATTCGGCGCGGTACTGGGCGCGACGCAGGCGCTCGATCAGCGCAACGGCCAGCGGCGTAATCATCAGAAAGCCGGTCACGATCAGCGCGTCGCGCCGGTCAAGCTCGGCGATATCGCGAAAGGGCGGAACGAAGAAGAAGTCGAAAATTGGAATACTGATGACCATGGCCATGATCGCCGGTCCCAACCCCCACACGAATTCGACGATGATGGCGGCGCAGGCGAAAAAAATGCCCGGCATCGAGTGATCCAGCACCGGATGCAGCAGACTGCGAACAAGAAACGCAGCAAGTACCACCATTAGCGCGCCAACGTAACGCTTTGCGCCGGGCTCCGCCCAACGTCGGGCGTTTCTGATATCCATGATTCCCCGCCGGGACTTGCCGGCGCTCGATAATCCAAAGTGGCGCCCCCCAAAGGCGGCATGCCTGTTACAAAATATTACGGATTATCGCATGCCGGCTCTTGACGTTCCGTGACGACTAACCCCTATTGAGTCGCATCCCCACAACACACGACGGCAAGACCAGCATTGGCGCGCTCAGGCGGGCAGCCTTCGGTCCGTTGACAGGGGAAACCACAACGGACGTACCCGACTCAACCCCGCCCAAAGACCCTGATATGCATAGGGGTTTAGGCGATCGCATGAACCGAAGACGGGCTGGCCGGGGCGACTGCAGCAAAAACAGGAGGGGGAGTGTATTGCTCAGCGCAACATGAACGACATGGCCGACAGGCAATTGAGCACCCGCACCGCCGCCTCGACGCTCGGCGCCACGAACTGGAGCGTCACGCCGTCGACACGTTCGAGCGTGGGCCACTGGCAGAAGAGATCGGCCAGCGCCGTGGTCTGCGCCTGCAAACGCACTTCGACCGGCGTTTCCACCTTGTACGTATGCCATGTGCGCGGCGCGGCCAGCGACGCTTTCGCGGCAGCGCGAATCAGGTCGCAGGACTGGCTCGGACTGAGTGTCATGCCGCTGCCCTGCCCCCACGCCGCCTTCGTCTGCACATAATGAGCGTGCGGGAAGATCAGCCGGGTCTCCTCGCAAAACACGTCGTCGCCACTCGCCATGATCATCGGCACACCACGCTCGCCTGCGAGCGCACCGTACAGCATGGCCTCGCTCGCCTCCACGCCGGCCAGCCACACGCGCGCAAAGGCGAAGCTGTTGATCGTGTGCGCCAGAATGCCGGCGCTCTGCGCCCTGCCGTGGTAACCGATCATGAACAGCGCATCGCAGCCTGCCTCTACCCCTGCCACCATGCCGAGATAGCGCGGCTTGCCCAACACGAGGCGGGCGCGGGGATCGAGTTCGTCCGGCAGCAGGTTGCGAAATCCGCCATGCGAATCGTTGACCATGACTTCGGTCGCCCCGCCCGCGAACGCCCCTTCGACGGCCGCGTTGGCTTCGCGCGTCATCCAGCGGCGCGCGCGTTCGTATTCGCCGTTTCCCGCGCGCGTCTGTTCGGCGTGAAAAACGCCCGCAACGCCTTCGATGTCAGTGGAAATCAGAATTCGCATAATGTCAGCAAGGCAGGAGGAAGGCTCACAGCGTTGCCCAGTCGGGCAGCACGTCGGCAAGCGCGCGCCGCACATGGCCGTCGCGCCCGAGCACCGACTCGGCGGCAAAGAGCGCATGCAGGATCGCCTGCTCGGTGGCGTCGGCCGTGGCCTGAAAAATCGGATCGAGCAAGGCGTCGGGCACGAGCGCTGCGGGAGCGACACGCCCCAGGGCGTCGTGCGGCATCGTATAGCCGGTGGTAAAGGCAAGCGCAACGTCGCCGCTACCGTGGCCGTACACCGAGCCGGTGCGCGCCAGACCGGCACCGGTACGCGTGGCGACACGCCGCAATTGCCGCGCGTCGAGCGGCGCGTCGGTGGCGACCAGCAGGATGATGGAGCCGCGCTCGGGCGCCGCGCTCTCGTCCGGCTGCGCCAGACGCTCATCGAGCACCGGCCCGACGTGACGCCCGGCAATGGTCAATTGCGGCGCACGGCCGAAGTTCGACAGCACGAGCACGCCGACGGTGAACGCTTGTCCCGCCGTCTCCACCACACGCGACGCAGAACCGATGCCGCCCTTGAGGCCGAAGCTCGACATGCCTCGCCCCGCGCCGACCGCTCCCTGCTCGAACTCGGATGACGCGTTCGCCAGCGCCTGCGCATAGTGCGCCTCGGTCACGGCAAACGCCTGCATGTCGTTCAGATAGCCGTCGTTACATTCGAGAACGGTCGGATTAAGCGACGGACTGCCGCGCCCGATGCCCGGGTTCGCCGCCAGCGCCGCGCGCAACTGGCCGAGCACCACGTGACTTACGGAAAACGTATTGGTGAGCGCGACCGGGGCCTCGATGACGCCAAGTTCGTCGATCTGCATCAGACCAACGCTCTTGCCGAAACCGTTGATGACAGCCGCCGCCGCGGGAATCTTGGTGCGGAACGGGTCCCAGCGGCTATCGGGGGCGGTCGCCGGCGCCGCGCCCGCCGCCCCTGCCGTATCGGCGGGTGTTGGACAAACCACCGTCACTCCCGTCTGCAATGGCCCGTCGGCGAGCGTGACATGGCCGACGAAAACGCCCGGCACATCGGTGATCGCATGGCGCGGCCCGGCAGGCAGAAGCCCGATGTAAGGGGCGCCGAACAAGGCTTCGCGAGGGTCTGACGATGACGTCATGTCGCGCTCCTGCGTTGAATTCAGTGACGGTCGAGCTTCGGATCGAGCGCGTCGCGCAGGCCGTCGCCCAGCAGATTGAACGCGAGCACGGTCAGGAAAATGGCCAGGCTCGGAAAGATCGCGATGTGTGGCGCATTGACCATGTCCGCGCGGGCTTCGTTGAGCATCGCGCCCCATTCGGGCGTAGGCGGCTGCGCCCCCAGACCGAGGAACGACAGGCTTGCGGCGGTGATGATCGACGTGCCGATACGCATCGAAAAATACACCACGATAGACGACACCGTGCCCGGCAGAATGTGCCGCATGATGATCGTCCAGTCCGAGGCCCCGATGGAGCGGGCCGCTTCGATGTAGGTCAGGTGCTTGAGCACTAGCGTATTGCCACGTACCAGCCGCGCAAACGCCGGAATCGAGAAGATGGCGACAGCGACGATCACGTTGACCATGCCGTTACCCAGCACAGCCACCACGCCGATAGCCAGCAGAATGCCCGGGAAGGCGAACAGCACGTCGGAAATGCGCATCACGATGCGATCCCACCAGCCTTCGTAATAGCCCGCGAGCAATCCCAGCACCGTGCCGATCACCGCACCCAGCGCGACCGAGCCAAAACCGGCGGCGAGAGAAATTCGCGTGCCCGCGAGCACGCGGCTGAAGATGTCGCGCCCCAGCGAATCGACGCCGAACCAGTGCTTCGCCGACGGGCCGGCGTTCAGGGCGTCGTAATCGAAGAAGTTCTCCGGATCGAACGGCACCAGATGCGGCGCCAGAATCGCGATGACGACCAGCACCAGCACGAACGCGCCAGCGACCATGGCAATATGCTGTTTCTTGAATTTGCGCCAGAATTCGCGCCACGGCGTGCGTACGCGATTGCTGCCGGCAGCGGTAGGGGTGACAGTCGTTGGCTGACTCACATTCATGATGCGTGCCTCACTTGTAGCGAATGGTCGGGTTGATGACGGCATACAGCACGTCGACCACGAGGTTGATCAGAATGAACTCGAGCGAGAACAGCAATACCAGCGCCTGAATCACGGGGTAGTCACGCATCTCGACCGAATCGATCAGCAAACGTCCGAGCCCCGGCCAGTTGAACACCACTTCGACGACAATCGAGCCACCGAGCAAGAAGCCAAACTGCAAGCCCATCATCGTGACGACGGGAATCATGGCGTTACGCAGCGCGTGCTTGAACACCACGTGCATTTCGTTGAGCCCCTTCGCACGTGCCGTGCGCACGAAGTCCTCGTGCAGCACCTCCACGAACGCCGAACGGGTGAAGCGCGCCATCACGGCCGCCACCGCCGCCCCAAGCGTGATCGAGGGTAGGATGTAGCTCTTCCAGGAATCGGCGCCCATCGTGGGCAGCCATCCGAGCTGCACCGAGAAAATCTGCATCAACAGCATGCCCAGCGCAAACGCCGGGAACGAGATGCCCGAGACCGCGAACGTCATGCCCAGGCGGTCGGGCCAGCGATTGCGCCACACGGCGGACGCCACGCCCAATCCCATACCAATAATGACCGACCAGATCATGCTCACCAGCGTGAGCCACAGCGTCGGCATGAAACGGCTGCCGATTTCCTCCGAGACCGGTTGCTTGCTGCGCATCGACAAACCGAAGTCGCCCCGCACTGCGTGCGTGATGAAGTTCGTGAATTGCGTGAGCAGCGGCTTGTCGAGGCCGAGATCCTGGCGCACCAGCATCACGGTCGCCTCGTCTGCCTGCGGGCCGGCGGCCAGACGCGCCGGATCGCCCGGCAACATGTGCACGAAGCCGAACACCAGCACTGCCACGATCAGCAGCGTGGGGATCAGGCCGAGCAGGCGTTTGAGAAAGTAATTGAGCATCGCAGTCTTGCCGAACGTCTTGCCAAACCATGTCTTGCGGTAAACCGCGCCGCCAGCGTCGCTGGCGGCGCGGACACTTCACACTTGCGCGTGAGGCTTACTTCATCGAAATGTCGGTGAAGTTGAACGAGCCGTCAGGCATGGTGTACACGCCCGACAGGTTCTTGTTACGTGCGTACAGCAGCTTTTCCGTCACGAGGAACGCCCACGGCGCGTCGTTCCAGATTCTCTGCTGCGCGTCCGTGTAGAGCTTGGTCTTCTCGGCACGGTCGGTCGTGAGCAGCGCCTTGTTGAAGTCGGCATCCACAGCGTCGTTCTTGTAGTAGGCCGTGTTGAACAGCTTCGGCGGGAACGATTCCGAGGACAGCAGCGGGCGCAACGCCCAGTCGGCTTCGCCCGTCGACGACGACCAGCCCACGTAGTACATACGCACCGGCGCCTTGTCCGGATCCGGCGCCGACTCCACCAGTTCGACACGCTGACCGGCTTCGAGCGCACGCACCTGCGCCTTGATGCCTACCTGCGCCAGTTGCTGCTGCACGAACTGGATCACCTTCTGTGCAGTCGTGTACGTGTAAGCCGACCACAGCGTGGTCTCGAAACCGTTCGGATACCCCGCTTCCTTGAGCAGTTCCTTCGCCTTGGCGGGGTTGTAAGGCCACGGCCCGGTCTTGGCGGCATAGTCCACGCCCTTCGGCACCACACCGTCGGCCGGTGTGGCGTAACCCGAGAAGGCCACCTTCACCAGCGCTTCCTTGTTGATGGCGTAGTTGATGGCCTGACGCACACGCACGTCGTCGAACGGCTTCTGCTTCGTGTTGAAGCTCACGTAGCGCTGAATGATCGACGGACCGGCGATCACGTCGACCTTGCCGCTCGCCTTCAGACCGTCGGCCTGCTCATACGGCACCGGGAAAGCGAAGCCCGCCTCGCCGGTCTGCATGACAGCGGCGCGCGTGTTGTTGTCGACCACCGGCTTGAAGGTGATCGTGTCGACCTTCGGATAGCCCTTCTTCCAGTAGCCGTCGAACTTCTTCACCTTCACGTAATCGGTGCGGTTCCATTCGACGAACTCGAACGGACCGGTGCCGACCGGATGCGACGCAATGTCCTTGCCGTACTTCTTGAGGGCTTCGGGCGAAATGATCACGGCCGACGGGTGAGCCAGCGTGTTGATGAACGGCGAGAACGGCTCCTTGAGCGTGAACTTCACCGTATGGGCATCGACCGCTTCCGTCTTGGCGATTTCCTTGTACAGGTTGTAGCGTTTGAGCTTGTTGTCCGGATTGGTCACACGGTCGAAGTTCGCCTTCACCGCGGCGGCATCGAAGTTCGTGCCGTCCTGGAACTTCACGCCCGACTTGAGCTTGATCGTGTAGACGAGGCCATCCGGCGAGACCGTATAGCTATCGGCCAGCACGTTGATGAGCTTCATGTCCTTGTCGAAACCGAACATGCCCTCATAAAACGACTTGGCGACAGCCTGCGACAGCGTATCGTTGGCGTCGTACGGGTCCATCGTGGTGAACGTCGACTGCACGGCCATCACGACATCCTTGGCGGCGAACGCCGGCGCTGCACCGAGCACGGCGGAAGCCACGGCGACGGACGCGAACGCGGTTTTCCAGCGAGCGCCCAACAAAGCGGTTTTCGACATCTGTCTTTCTCCTTCTGGTCTGACGGGGTCGCCGCGAGCGAGTCGTACGACTGCTTCCCTTGGCGGACATTGTGGCTACAAAGAGAGCTGCAACTGGGTACTGCCTGAGCTACCGGAGACTTACTCCCCGGGGGAAAACCATACTGGTGGCGCGAGGCGCGTGCATAACGTCATAACGTCATAACGCCGCGCCGCCGCATCCGCCGTCTCAATACGCACCCGCCACGCGGTGACGCGCCACATAGTGCCCCGCACCGACTTCCACGAGCGGCTGCACCTGCGGTTCGTCGCCGACCGCGCGGATCGGACTCGGAATCTCTTCCGTCAACAACTCCCGCTTGGCGTGACGGCGCGCAGGATCGGCAACCGGCACCGCCGACATCAGTTTCTTCGTGTACGGATGTTGCGGGTTTTCGAAAATCGCGCGGCGCGGACCGATCTCGACAATCTGGCCGAGGTACATCACCGCGACCCGGTGGCTGATGCGCTCCACGACCGCCATGTCATGGGAGATGAACAGGAACGCGATGCCGAACTCCTTTTGCAGGTCGAGCATCAGGTTGATGATCTGCGCCTGCACGGAGACGTCGAGCGCCGAGACCGATTCGTCGGCGATCACGACCTTCGGCTTGAGCGCCAGCGCCCGCGCAATCGCAATGCGCTGACGCTGACCGCCCGAGAACTCGTGCGGATAACGTTGGGCGTAATCGGCCGGCAGCCCGACCCGGTCGAGCAACTCGGCCACCCGCTTCTCGGCCTCTGCGCCCTTCGCCACACCGTGTACGAGCAGCGGCTCCATGATCGAGAAGCCGACCGTCAGGCGCGGATCGAGCGAGGCGAACGGGTCCTGGAAGATGAACTGAATATCGCGGCGCAGCGTTTGCAGAGCGCGCCCGGCGAGGTCCTGAATCGGCTTGCCGCCGAATTCGATCGAGCCGCCCTGACTTGCGACCAGACGCAACAATGCTCGGCCGGTCGTCGACTTGCCGCAACCGGATTCGCCCACCAGACCCAGCGTCTCCCCCGGATACAAGTCGAAGCTCACGCGCTCGACAGCGTGCACGCGCTGCGTCACGCGGCCGAAGAAACCCGATGGCACGTCAAAGCGGGCCACGAGATCCTTCACGCGCAGAATCGGACCGGCTTCGGTCCTGACGGTTGGCTGCGGAGTCTCCTCGGCGGGCTTCGTGTCGGCCGGCGCGTCGTAACGCAGTAACGGGAAGCGAGCAGGCAAGTCCGTACCCTGCATCGAGCCAAGACGCGGCACGGCGGAGAGCAACGCCTGTGTGTAGCGCTCGCGCGGTGCGGCGAAGATCTCGCGCGACGGTGCCTCTTCCACCTTGTCGCCGCGATGCATCACGAGCACACGGTCGGCCACTTCCGCCACCACACCCATGTCGTGCGTAATGAACACCACGCCCATGTGCATCTCGTCCTGCAACGCGCGAATCAATTGCAGAATCTGCGCCTGAATCGTCACGTCGAGTGCGGTCGTGGGTTCGTCGGCGATGAGCAGGCCCGGTTTGCACGACAACGCCATCGCGATCATCACCCGTTGACGCATACCGCCCGAGAGCTGGTGCGGGAAACGCCCGAGTACACGACGCGCCTCGGGAATTCGCACGAGTTCGAGCATGCGCAGGGCTTCTGCGCGGGCAGACGCCGCGTCCTTGCCCTGGTGCAGGCGAATGGATTCGGCGATCTGCTCGCCCACCGGGAATACCGGATTGAGCGAGGTCATCGGCTCCTGAAAGATCATGGCCATGTCGGCACCGCGAATGCTGCGCATGGTCCGGCCGCTGGCACGGGTCAGGTCGACGAGCTTGCCGTTGCGGCGGCGCATGATCATCGAGCCGTGAGTGATGCTTCCGCCACCGTTCTCGACGAGGCGCATCGCAGCGAGCGACGTCACCGACTTGCCGGAACCGGATTCGCCCACGATGGCAAGGGTCTCGCCGCGGTCGACATGGAAGGACAGGTCACGTACGGCCGTGACCACGCGCTCGGACGTCGCGAACTGCACGGTAAGGCCGCTCACGTCGAGCACGCGCTCTTCGGGCAACGAAATCGTAGGGGTTGTCTTGCGCTCTGCCACACCTGTCCTCGCTAATCTTCGCTTGCTGAATCTGCTACTGAAGGTCTTGCCGTCTACGGCCCGGCCTTGTCTTTCACGTTCGGAAACTCACTCGTGAATGGCCGTCACGGGTGTCTCGCCCACGCGCGCTACGCCGCGATACATCCCTTCGGTATTGAAAGGCAACGCGACGTTGCCCTGTGCGTCCACCGCGATCAGGCCGCCACGGCCCTTAACGCGCAGCAGACGTTCGTGGATCACGCGCTCGGCAGCATCGGCAAGCGACAGCCCGGCGTATGCCATCAACGCGCCCACTTCGTAACAGGCCACGGTGCGGATGAATGCCTCGCCTGTGCCCGTCGCCGAGACGGCCGCAGTGGCGTCGTTTGCATAACAGCCTGCACCGATGATGGGCGAATCGCCCACGCGGCCGACTGCCTTGTTTGTCATGCCGCCGGTCGACGTCGCTGCGGCCACGTGACCGTTGCTGTCGCAGGCGACCGCGCCGACCGTACCGAACTTGGTGTCGGGATCGATCGGCTCTTTCTTGAGCGGCATGTCGTGGTCGAGCGCCACAGCGGCGTCGGCCAGCGCGCGCTGCCATTGGGCGTAGCGCGCTTCGGTGAAGAAATATCCGGGCTCGACCAGCACGGCACCGTGTGCCGCCGCAAAGGCTTCGGCCCCCTCGCCCACGAGCAGCACGTGCGGGCTGTTTTCAAGCACCGTGCGGGCGGCGAGGATCGGATTGCGCAAACGGTGAACGCAAGCAATGGCGCCCGCGTCGAGCGTGGCGCCGTCCATGATCGCAGCGTCGAGTTCGTGGGTGCCTTCATGCGTGAACACTGCGCCGCGTCCCGCGTTGAAGCGAGGGCAATCTTCGAGATGACGCACTGCCTCGGTGACGGCATCGAGCGCCGAGCCGCCTGCTGCGAGCACCGCCTGTCCCGCGCGCAGCACATCGGCCAGCGCCTCGTGGTACGCCTTGAGTTCTTCTGGCGAAGTCTCGCGGCTAATCGTTCCGGCACCGCCGTGAATGGCGATGACCGCGCGTTGGGCGTGACTCATAGTGCTTTGTCCTTTCTGTCCTGCCCGACCGGCACAGTGCGGGGCATGGCCGGATGGGCGGGGTTCGGTGCTGTTACCACCGCCGCGGCACTGGCGGGAGAGTTCGCCGTGGCGTTTGCTGCGGCGGTATGTTGGGGTGTGACGATGCGCCCGACCACCGGTCCCGCCGGCGAATTGGTCGGCGAATTGGCCGGCGAATTGGCCGGCGCATGGGCCGATGCGCTCGCACCTGACGTCTGAGCGACCGACGCGGAATCGAGCCACGGCAGCAGGAAATCAGTGAGTTCCGTGGCGCGGTCCACCGCATGCTTGGCGCGCTGCGCGACGGCGTCGCACAGGGCATCGATGATCGCCAGCACGCTCGCTTCCGAATTGCTCGACAGACGCGGTTTGCTACGCACGAAAATCACGATGTCGCCAAGCGGTGCCAACGGTGACGTCGGGCTGTCCGTGAGCACCATCACCGGCACACCTCGCCCTCGCAGACGCCGGCACAGCGTGATGGTGTCCGACACGTAGCGCGGGAAAGCGAGCGCGATCACCAGATCGCCTTCGCGCAATTTGAAAAGTTGGCGCGCGGCATGCGTCGATCCGCCCACACCGACCACCGCCTGCACGTTCTCGCAGTACGGATCGAGACCGTGATGCAGCAGCCCGGCAAGATATCCGCTCGCGCCCAACCCCAGCACATAGATGCGGCGCGCCTGAAGGATCGACTCGACAGCGCGCTCGCAGGTCGCGGCGTCGAGTGCGCGACGTGTCCAGTCGAGATTTTCGATGGCTTGCGCAAGCGACGCAGCCATCACGTCGGCGCTGGCGCTCGCCTGCGCTTTGCTCGTGCGCAGGCTTTCGATCGGCGCGAGCGTGGCCTCGTATCCACGCACCATCGCGGCTCGACATTGCGGATAGCCATCGAAGCCGAGTGCACGGGCGAAACGATTGACCGTGGCGAGCGACACGCCAACGGCATCGGCAAACTCGTCGATACGCATGGTTGCCGCACGAAACGTGTTGTCGAGCACGAACGCCGCCATGCGCTGCTGCGCTGGCGTGAGGTCGGGCATGGCACGCACGATGCGCTCGGTGAGCGGCAGGTCGGCGGGCAACGATTCGGCGTCAATCATGATTCGAGGCAATCCATCGGAGTGAAGGAAAGTATATTTTCATCAGAACCCCGTCAAAAGAAAAAAAATAGTTCAAACACTGCCGGAATGACGATGCACGCCCCCCTTCGCCGCGCAAACCCTGTCAAAACAAGGGGGCCGCGCCACACCGATACGCAAAATGCGGGCATACTAGGGGAAACCCGAATGCACGAACTTGCCGGACGCTTTGCGATCCGACTTCAGAACTACGGTGTCACGACGCGGCGGTTTTCTACCCTCGCGAAAAAATCAGGCAACGCAACACAGGACTGTCGCAGGACCGCCTGGGGAGGCTTGGTCGGAGGCGAGTCGTAACGTGCAGTAAACATGGCGTAGTCGCGGGCTTACATCTGCCCGGTACGCTGACGATATGAATTCGCCTCAAGGAGCATGACCATGCTGAGCCCGCATGAAATCGCCACGCTGTTGCTGGCGGCCGCATCCCTTGGACCTATCGATGCCGATGCACTTGAGCCGCCAGACCTTGCGGCACTGGAACAAGCGCGTCTGGTGCATGTAGATGTCGACGAAGGGCAAGCCAAGGTGATCGTGACCGAGGATGGTCACCGGGTACTGCGTCGTCTGGGTCTGGAGCGTACGGTGGGCGAGCGCACGGAAGCGCTGCGTCTGACGCAGGCGAGCGCGCAACGCGCGGATCGGCAGGCGGAGGTGAGTGTTCGCGGACGGCCCGCGCCAACCAATGTTTCCGTCGGCGAGACCGTCCGTGAGTTGCAGCAGGCAGCGACGCTGCCCGCCGATGTTGCGGATATTACCGACGTATCGGCACAAGCGACACGATCAGAGGGTCGCGAAGAACAGGCTTAAGCGGGCGAGCACGATCAGCAGAATCTGCATCAGCAGGAACAGCCCCAGCGGCGAGAGATCGAAGCCGCCCATCATCGGAATGACGCGCCGGATCGGGCGCAGCAGCGGGTCGAGCAAGTGCTGGAGAATCGGCATCGCGGCGGCGCGCGGATTCACCCACGACAGCACGGCCATCAACAGCGTGAGCCACATGACGAGGTTCGCGCCCCACTTTGCGACCAGCACCAGCGCCACGAGCAAGCCTCGCGGGAACACGGAAGCCGGAGACACCCCCACCACGGCCGTAATCAGCACCAGATAAACGATAGCGCTCAGCCAGGCGGCGATCACGCACGCCCAGTCGATCCCGCCGATACCCGGCACCACACGCCGCAACGGCAACACGATCCAGTTGGTGAACTGGAACACCCCTTGTGTGAGCGGATTGCGCGGGGGCAACCGCGTGGCCTGCATCCACACTCGCAATAGCAGCAAAGCGCCGAATAGCGAGAAAACAAGGTCTAGCAGCAGACGGGCGATTTCGACGAGCATCTGGACTCCAACGGATTGTGCGGTCCCCCGCAAAACCGGCATTGTCGCATGCGTTTGCCCGAGTTCAATGCTCCCCTAACGCTTTGAGGGGATGACCGTCGCCCGGCCACGGCGAGACGAAGAACGCTTCGACCTGCGCGGCTGGCACGTCCGCCAGCGTGGCGTAGCGCCAGCGCGGTTGCTTGTCCTTGTCGATCAGCAGCGCCCGAACGCCCTCGACGAAGTCGCCCGTCGCAAAGGCATGGTGGCCCAGCACCAACTCCATCCGGAAGGCATCCGCCAGATCGAGGCGACGCCCGATCTCCAATTGCCGGTCGGTCACACACAGGCTCAAGGGCGAGCGCTGCTGCAACAATGCCAGCGTCTCGGCGGCCCATGGCGTGTGCTGATCGTCGGCCAGCGACGCCACGATACCGTGCACGTCGACGGCGCTGAAATGCCGGTCCAACGTCGCTCTCACCCGAGCGAGTGGCGCAGCGTCCGTCCATGTGCGCCCCAACGGCAGAATGGCCGCGCGAAGCCGCTCAAGAAGAGCGGCCGAATCGGACGCGTATTGCCCCGCAAGCGGCTTGATCGGCGCTCCCGTCGCCCCGGTGTGCCAATCGAATTGTTTGAGCATCGTCTTTAGCCGTTGCGGTGCATCGCCTTCGAGCCAAACGTCAGCGAGGCCGCAGTACAGCGTGTCGGCAGCGGTGAGCGTCACTCCCGACAGGCCCAGATAGCGTGCCAGAGTCGGCGCCAGATGCCCCAGGAACCAACTGGCCCCGACATCTGGGAACAAACCGATGCCTGTCTCCGGCATTGCCAGTCGTGTGCGGTCGGTCACGATACGCAGCGCTGCCCCTTGTGCAACGCCCATGCCACCGCCCATCACAATGCCGTCGAGCAGCGCGATATACGGCTTCGGATATCGGTGGATCAGGTAGTCCAGCCGGTATTCGTCGACGAAGAACGCCTGATGCTCGTTCGCATGATTCACACGACTGTCGTAAAGCGCCCGGACGTCGCCTCCCGCGCAGAAAGCCTTCTCGCCGGCCCCTTCGATTAGTACAGCCCTCACCGCAGGGTCGTCGGCCCATGCGTTGAGTTGCGCCCACATCGCACACACCATGCCGTGGGTGATCGCGTTCAATGCACGCGGCCGGTTGAGAGTGATCACGCCGAACCCATTGATCACGTCGAACAACACTTCGTCTTGCGCCTCAACGGCGTTCTCACGCAGATTCACTCCCTCTCCTCCTTGCGGTGCCCAGCGTTTCGTGAAGCCTGACGGCATGCGCAGCCGCGCGGCGCGCGAAGCCCGGCGTCACGTCGCAGGCACTCGTGCATGCCTGCGGCTATAGCGATATAGCGTTCTCTCGGTTGCCGCGACCAGATCAGTCCAGCGCACGGGCGATGACCTGACGTTGAATCTCGCTGGTGCCCTCGTAAATCTGCGTGATACGGGCATCACGATAATGGCGCTCCACCGGATAGTCTTCGAGATAACCGTAACCGCCATGAATCTGGATGGCATGCGAGCACACCCACTCGGCAAGCTCGGACGCGAAGAGCTTCGCTTGCGACGCCTCGGACAGGCACGGCAATCCCTGCGTGCGGAGGGCTGCCGCGTGAAGAATCAGAAATCGTGCCGCGTTGATACGCGTTGTCATATCGGCGAGCATGTTCGCAATGCTCTGATGCTCGCGGATCGGCTTGCCGAACTGCTGACGCTCGCCGGCATAACGCAGCGCTGCTTCAAACGCTGCGCGCGCCACGCCAAGCGCCAGTGCAGCGATACCGATGCGCCCGCCTTCGAGATTCGACAGCGCAATCTTCAACCCCTGCCCTAACTCGCCAAGCAACGCCTCGTCGCCGACCTCGCAATCGACAAGCGTGATCGGACAAGTATCGGACGCCCGGATGCCGAGCTTGTGTTCGGGATGGCCCACTTCGAAGCCCGGCGTATTTGTCGGCACGATGAACGCCGAAATCCCTCGCTTGCCGGCGCCCGGGTCGGTCACCGCGAACACGATGGCCATGGCCGCCCGCTTGCCGTTCGTCACGAACTGCTTGCTGCCATTGAGCACCCATTTGTCACCGCGGCGCTCTGCGCGGGTTCGCAGGTTATTGGCTTCCGACCCGGCTTGCGGTTCGGTCAGGCAGAACGCGCCGATCTTGCGCCCGGCGGCCAGATCAGGCAGCCAGCGCTCGCGCTGGGCGTCCGTGCCGAACTTCAGAACCGGCGCGCATCCCACCGAGTTGTGAACGGACATCATGGTGGCGGTAGACGCGCATCCCACCGCAATCTCTTCCATCGCCAACGCATACGCCGTGTAGTCGGTGTACGACCCGCCGTATTGCTCGGGCACCATCATGCCGAGCAAACCTAACTCGCCCATTTGCGCGACCATCGCGTCTGGCAAAGCACAGTCGCGATCCCACTGCGCGGCGTTCGGCGCCAACTGCTCGCTCGCAAACGTGCGCGCCATGTCACGAATCATGCGTTGGTCTTCTGTATAGAAATCCATGTTCAGTCTCCTGCGCTCTGGCGTTGCCCAAATGGATCGCCGGCGCTTTTGCCATGTCGATGGGCCCAGTGTAGGGATCGCGTCGCTTTGGCACCATAGCCAAAAACGGCAAATTGCATGAGCGGAATTGCCATCGGAAACGTCTGAATCCCGCCCCGGACAAACCCTTAACTTGGCAGCCCGCCCCAAGGCGGGTTGCCGGGCAAGCCCCGGCCAGTCTCGAATTCCCCACTGCAAGAGTGGATAAATCCCTCACAAAGTCTGAGCCGATTGGACATTGCCTGCCGCCAACGCCAGGCATTACGATGAATTTCGCCATTGCCCCGTGAGCGCCGCGCCTGTCAAGACGGCGCCGGGGGTGACCAGCCGTGCGCGCCTGCATTTTTCCATGATAGGCGTGCCGCTGGCCAGCAGCCGACTACAGGAGACGATCCATGATTGCCGATTACGCCGACGCCTATCGGGCGTTCGACCTCGACACCGCTGTGCGCACCACGCTCGCCGGCAATCTCGACGCCATGAACGCGTGCGTCGAGTGCTGCGACCGCCATGCGCTTCCCGGGCGCATCGCGCTGTTCTGGGAAGGCAAAGACGGCACGAGCCGGACATGGACATTCCGGGAATTGCAAACGCTCTCCGCGCGCTTCGCCAACTTCCTGCGCGAACAGGGCGTGCAGCCGGGCGACCGCGTAAGTGGACTGCTGCCCCGAACCCCCGAACTACTCGTGACGATCCTCGGCACATGGCGTGCGGGCGCGGTATATCAGCCGTTGTTCACGGCGTTCGGGCCGAAAGCCATCGAACACCGCTTGCACAGTGCGCAGAGCAAGCTCGTGATCACCGACGGCGTCAATCGGGCCAAGCTCGACGAAGTGGCCAACTGCCCGCCGGTCGTCACGGTCAGCGGCCCGCGCGGCCAGGGCGTGCGTCGAGGTGACTTCAGTTTCTGGCACGAAGTCGAGCAACACACTCCCGACTTCGAACCTGTCATGCGGCGCGGCGACGATCCGTTCCTGATGATGTTTACCTCCGGCACAACCGGATCGGCGAAGCCTGTGATGGTGCCGTTGCGCGCGGTCCTGGCGTTTGTGGGTTACATGCGAGACGCGGTCGATCTTCGCCCCACCGATACCTTCTGGAACATTGCCGATCCGGGCTGGGCTTACGGCCTGTACTACGCGGTGACCGGCCCTCTCGCCATGGGCATTCCCACCACGTTTTACGACGGCCCGTTCAATGTCGAAAGCACCTACCGGATCATCGACAAGCTCGGCATCACGAATCTGGCCGGTTCGCCCACGGCGTTCCGCCTGTTGATCGCGGGCGGCGACAAAGCTGCAGCGCCGATCAAGGGCAAGCTCCGCGCAGTGTCCAGCGCGGGGGAACCGCTGAATCCCGAAGTCATTCGCTGGTTCGCCGAGCATCTCGGCGTGACCATTCACGATCACTACGGGCAGACCGAACTCGGCATGGTCGTGTGTAACCACCACGCGCTGGCCCATCCCGTGCAAGCGGGAGCCGCCGGCTTCGCCTCGCCGGGCCATCGCGTGGTCGTGCTCGATGACGACGGGCGCGAATGCCCGGTCGGACAACCTGGGGTTCTCGCGCTCGATCGCAAACAATCGCCACTGATGTGGTTCGGGGGCTATTGGGAGCGGGAGACGCCGGCGTTCGTCGGCGACTATTACCTCTCCGGCGATACGGTCGAACGTAACGAGGATGGCAGCATCAGCTTTGTCGGACGCAACGACGACGTGATTACCTCGGCGGGGTATCGCATCGGGCCGTTCGATGTCGAGAGCGCATTGATCGAACATCCGGCAGTGATCGAGACGGCGGTGGTCGGCAAACCGGACCCGGAACGCACCGAACTGGTCAAGGCTTTCGTCGTGCTGCATCCGCAGTTCGCACCGACAGAGGCGCTCGCAAGCGAGTTGCAGGCCCACGTACGGCATCGCCTGTCTACGCACGCTTACCCGCGTGAAATCGAATTCGTCACCGAACTGCCCAAAACCCCGAGCGGCAAGCTCCAGCGCTTCATCTTGCGCAATCAGGAAGTCGCCAAGGCCGCGCAAGCGGCGGCCAACGCAACCTGAGCGCCACCGCTTTCTTTCAGGAATCGCAGCTCATGCAAATCAAGGATCGTGTTTTTCTCGTGACCGGCGCGTCGTCGGGTCTGGGCGCCGCCACGGCGCGCATGTTCGTCGATGCCGGCGCGAAGGTCGTGCTCGGCGACATCAATGCGCAGGCGGGCGCCGCGCAAGCCGACGCGCTGGGCGACGCCGCACGCTTTGTCGCGACCGACATCACCCAGGAAGCCGACGTGCAGCGTCTGGTCGACACAGCGAAGCGCGAGTTCGGGGGGCTTAACGGCGTCGTGAACTGTGCCGGACTGGTCATCGGCGAGCGCATTCTGGGCAAGCACGGGCCGCACCGGCTCGAGAGTTTTGCGCGCATCGTCAACGTGAATCTGATCGGCACGTTCAATGTGCTTCGCATCGCGGCCTCCGCCATGGCCGAAGGCGCTGCCGACGCAGAAGGCGAACGTGGCGTGGTGGTGAACACGGCATCCGTCGCGGCATTCGACGGACAAATCGGTCAGGCGGCCTATGCCGCATCGAAAGGCGGCGTTGCCGCGCTGACACTGCCCGCGGCCCGCGAACTGGCGCGCGTCGGCGTGCGCGTTGTCACGATCGCGCCGGGCATCTTCGAGACCCCGATGATGGCCGGCATGACGCCAGAGGTGCAAGCCGCGCTTGGCGCCTCGGTACCTTTCCCGCCACGCCTCGGACGTCCCTCGGAGTACGCTGCTCTCGTGCGCCACATCGTTGAGAACACCATGATCAACGGTGAAGTCATTCGTCTCGACGGTGCATTGCGCATGGCACCGAAGTAAGTCGCCGTCCGGATCGAGATCCGGCGACACATGCGAAATCGGAAAGCGCCGAACCCATTTTCGGACGGCGCCGGAAGCGCCGACAGGGGCCGCACTGCTAGAATCCTTGCGTCCCCTTGCTACGACGTACCGTTTCGCGACGCATGGAAAAAGGCAGCATCTCGATCTATTTCGTTATTAACGCATTGGCGCATGTCGAACGGCTCGGCGGCGATCCGGTGGCATTGCTACGTGCCGCCGACATTGCGCCGTCCTTGCTCGCGCACCCGCAGGCCCGCGTTTCGGCAGATCGCTATGCTCACTTGTGGCGGCTGATCAGCCTCGCGCTAGACGACGAGTTTTTCGGGCAGGACTCCCGGCGCATGAAGGTCGGCAGCTTCGCGATGCTGTGTCACAGCGTGATTGCCTGCCGCACGCTGGAGCAAGCGCTGCAACGCGCGGCACGCTTCATGGGGTTGCTACTGGACGATCTCGAAGTGCATTTGGTTCGAGACGGCACCCTTGCACGGCTCGAAGTGCACGAGCGCGACGACGCGCAAGCGCCGCGCATCTTCGGGCACGAAACGCTGTTGATCTTGTTCTACGCGCTGACTTGCTGGCTGATCGCGCGTCGCGTGCCGCTGAGCACGGCCTACTTCGCGTTTCCCGAAACGGCTTACAGTGACGAGTACCGGACAATGTACTCCCCGCGTCTGGTCTTCCACGCCCCTCATACCGCCATCGAATTCGATGCGGCATGCCTGGATCTGCCGGTGGTGCAGGATGAAGTGTCCGTCAAGGAATTCCTGCGCGCCGCGCCGGCCAACATCATCCTGAAATACAAGAACACGAAGGGCATGGTCGCGCGGGTACGGCGGCGTCTGAAGACGATGCCGACCGATAGCTGGCCGGCCTTCGAAGCGCTCGCGGGAGAATTTCACACGACACCGTCAACACTGCGCCGACGGCTGGAGGACGAGGGGCAATCGTATCAGTCGATCAAGGACCAATTGCGGCGCGATCTCGCGATTCACGCGCTGTGTCATACGTCGAAGCCGATGCTCGAGATTGCCCTTTCGCTAGGCTTCGCCGATCCGAGCGCGTTCTTTCGCGCGTTCCGGAAATGGACGGGGGCCCGTCCCGGCGATTATCGGCGTCAGGCCGCAGAGGCCTGACGCATATCCTGCAATCCTGCAACTCAGGCAGAGTGAGCCTTCGCGCGAGACTGAGCGCCTACCGGCTCGCTCTCGCCACCGTCACTGTCGTCGTCAAGCTCAATGCGCTTCACCTCGCCGAGCAACAGCAAATAGCACAGCACGCCGGCAATCGCGAAGAGACTGATGAGCCCCAGCGCCCAGCCGAACGAGCCGGTCGCCTTGACGATAAAGCCGATGGCAATCGGCGTCACGATGCCCGACAGATTGCCCGCGAAGTTCACTGCACCGCCCGTGATCCCAACCATGCCCTTCGGCGCAATGTCCGCCACGAGCGACCACGACGCCGACGCCACGCCCTGCGCGAAGAACGCGAAGGACATAATGGCGATCACCAGCCAGTTTGCGTCGGTGAGCACGGTAAGCGACATCGTCGGCACCAGCAACAGGCCGGTCACGATAGGTGTCTTGCGCGCCGTTCCCACCGCCACGCCGCGACGCAGCAGCCAATCGGAGAGCAATCCGCCGCACACCACGCCAATGGACGCGGCCACGAACGGCACCGAGGTCATGCCTCCCGCTTTGAGCACCGTCATGTGGCGCTCAGTGATCAGATAGGTCGGGAACCACGTCAGGAAAAAGTACAGCGACGATAGCGACGCAAATTTGCCCACGCAAATCGCAATGATCTGACGATTGCGGAACAGTACCAGCAGCTTGCGCCACGGGAATTTCTGCGGGGTGGCCCGGTCCGCAGGCTTGGCCTCGACAAGTGCCCCGCCGCTGCGAATGTGCGCCAGCTCGGCCGCATTCGCCCACGAGCATTTATCCGGATCGCGATAGCCAACGTACCAGACACCGGCCCAGACGATGCCCAACAGGCCCGTCGCGTAGAAAATTTCACGCCACCCCCATGTGTGGGCAATCCAGAACAGCAGCGGCGTGAGGGCCGCCATGCCGATGTACTGCCCCACCAGATAAATGCTGGTGGCTACACCCCGCTCGCGTTGCGCGAACCAGATCGACACCACACGGTTGTTGACCGGGAACGTGGGGGCTTCGGCAATGCCCACGCCGAGACGCATGCCGAACAACGTGACGAATCGCGTCGCGAAGCCTTGCATGAATGTCAGCACCGACCAACTGAGAATGGCGATCCCGTAGATAGCCCGCGTGCCGAAGCGGTCGATGACCCAGCCACCGGGGATATTCGCGATCACGTAAGTCCACGCGTAGGCCGAGAAGATAAAGCCCAGTTCCACGGGACCGAGGCCGAACTCCTGCTTGAGCATCGGCGCGGCCACAGAGAGATTGGCGCGGTCGACGTAGTTGATGACCGTACCGACGAATACCAGAAAGAGCATCCAATAGCGCACCCGCGATGGGCGCGGCGAGGACGACTGGCGCAGAGAAACTGACATGATGAGTCTCGTAATGAGCGGCGATGCCTTCAGCACGCCGCCGAAATGCTTGCCGCCACCGGTGCGTCCGACGCCCGAACCGGTGGCGTCGCGACTTAGAAGCTGTGATACATGCCCACGCGCAGCAGCATCTGATCGTGGTTGCTCGACGCGCCGATCGGATACGACGCGGCATTGTTATTGCCATTTGCGCCGATATACGTCACCTGTGCCTGCAATTGCGTGCGCTTCGACAACGAATAGAGGTCGCCCGCTTCGACCTGGTTGTAATGCGTGTGATTGAACGACGAGTACGAGTAGCCCAGCGTGAGCGCGTTGGCGTCCGTTACCCGGTACTCGGTGCCGACATCGTAGTTGAACATGTTGCCCGAGCCGCCCGGCGCGCGCACTTCGCTGCGCGTGTAGAGCGCATGAACGTTCCAACGCGACGAGATGCGATACGAGGCACCAATGCCTGTGTTGTTCACGGCGTCGGACTTGAATACGTTCGAGGCCGACAGCCCCGACTGGCCGAAGATCGACGTGATGCCCAGACGCGACGAGAAATCGAAGGTCCGCTTGTTGATGCTCACGTAGGTCGCGGCGACAGAAAGCGGGCCGTTGTCGTACTTCACATAGCCGCCAGCCGTGCGGCCGAGTGCATTGCCGCCCGCGAAGCCGTACATCAGGCCGCCGGTCAGACCGTGAAAGCTCGCGCTGTTCCATTTGACCGCATTGTCGACCTGCGACGAGTTGGCCAGATTGTCGAGGTTACCCGGGTGGTAGGCATACAGATTGTGTTGCCAGAAACCGTTCGAGTAGCGAATCGAAACGTCTTGCATGAAGTCTGTCTGATGGCCGATCGATACCGTGCCGAATCGATCGCTGGCAAGACCGACCCATGCCTGACGGTTCCACTCCACGCCGCTGTTAATGAGCGCCCCGCTGCTCGTGTTGAAGCCCTGCTCCAACTGGAACACTGCGGACAGTCCGCCACCGAGGTCTTCACGGCCTTTCAGGCCAAAGCGATCGGGTTGCCCGATGCCGGCATCCATCTTGAACAAACGACCACCGCCCTGATTGCTCACGTACGTGAGGCCATCGTCGATCGTCCCGTAAATTTGCAACGAATTGCCTGCGGCATTGGCCGCGCCAACGCATGCCAAAAGGCAGACTGCGCCGATACTGCGTCTCTTCACCTTCCACTCCTGTAGCGCTTCCTGATGCCTGAGGCTGACTGGCGCCCCATGCCGGCAAGGTTGACGTCACCCGAGACGCGCCCGCCGATGCATCGTTATTGTCTCACCTATGAAACAATGGTTAATAGGTGAGACAATTATGGCGAAGTGAATACCGCGAGACAAGCAGAAAATAAGTCTGCGTTTATTGATGTTGCGCAAATGCTAATGACAAAGGCTTCGCGCGTCTGCGGGAAAAATTTGAGGAAGGTTCAGTGCGGCAGGCTGGCAGGCGCATGACTGCGCGAGCCGATGGGGCGTTGAAACGCGGAGGGGGGGATGACCCGCACGCGAGTGCGGGGGGGGGGAAGTGCGTGGGCGGACTTAGCGGCACTTATCGCGCCGTGTGGTCACTCATTGCGTATGCGTCGGGTCGGTGCAGATCGAGAATCTGTCTTTGTCCCGCTGTCGAGGCGTCAGGCTTGTGATGACTAAAGGAATGTTGTTCAGTATGCGAGCGCCTCATGTGACATTCGATTGTCGAATCGCGGAATGCCACGGCGCGCACGACTTCGCTAAGGCGATATACCGCACGAGCGCCTATACGACGTTCGCGCGCTCCTCACGATAGTTGAGCTTGTGCGAAAGCTCGTCGGCAGCAGACACGACTTTCTCCACGATCCCGTTCTCGAGCAAATCCGCTTCGACGCGCGCCTGCGGAATCGTCACGCTGATCACGGCAGCGATCTGTCCACGATGATTGCGCACGGGTGCGGCAATCGTCGAAATGTTCTGCTCGAAGAATGCCTGGCTCATGCTGTAGCCGCGAGCGATGTCTTCCTGAACCACGCGGTAAAGCGCTTCCACCGTCGTCGGCGTGTGTGCCGTGTAGGCTTCGAGTTTGCGCTCCGGGTAAAGCTGCTTGAGCGACGGCAGCGAATAATCACCCAGCAGAATGTGCCCTACCGCTGTGGCATGTGCCGGCAAACGTGTGCCCACGCGCACCGTACCAAACACCAGTTCTCGGCTCGCGGCCTTGGCGACGAACACGGCATCGCGCTGATCGAGAATCAGAATATGGCTCGAGAAACCCGTCGCATCACGCAACTTCTCGATGACCGGCGTGCCGAGA
The DNA here is from genome assembly GCF_001465595.2 of Pandoraea apista. NCBI lineage: Bacteria > Pseudomonadati > Pseudomonadota > Betaproteobacteria > Burkholderiales > Burkholderiaceae > Pandoraea > Pandoraea apista. The sequence continues at coordinate 3,867,481 of NZ_CP013481.2, forward strand.
TCGGTCAGCTCCAGCGAATTCAGATATTCAAACCCGAGGCGCAGCACCGCCACCCCAAGCCGGTAATGACGCTCGTCGCCGGCCTTCTCGATGAAGCCCTCGGCTTCGAGCGTCTGCAACAGACGGAACACCGTGGAGCGCGGGATATCCAGACGCCGCGCAAGATCGGCCCCGGCCAGCACGGGCTCGCGCGCGGAAAAGGTCATGAGAATGCGCAGGCCGCGCTCAAGACCCGGGACGGAGTATTTGTTATCGCTGTCGTTGCTCATGCCGTTTGCGCACACTGGCGCCGACCGGTGGTGCGGCAGTTCCGCGCAACCGATAGACGATATTCATGGAAGGCGCACATTATAGGCTACGGGCCTGCCACCCCGCCATGACGGAACGCGACACCGCGACCGGGCCACTTTCTCACGCAACGAGACTCGGTTGCGCCGCCCGCTTCGCGGGTTGCGCCCGTTCTCGCGACATGGTGCCCAAGTTGAGCGCAGGCCGGCACCCAACTTGGGCGAATCGCCTTCGGCATGGGTCATGCACCGCAATGGGGGTAATTCCGAAGCGCGTCGACTCCCGCTTTTTGTCATCATTGCGCCTGCAAGCTTGACAAGCTGGCGCATGTGGAGCGAGACACCGTGGCCCGAGCCGAGAACAACAATCGATCCGGACTGGCCAAAAGGCACGTATTCCTTTTCTCCTGACGCTTTTGCGATTGCCTATCCCAATAGCCACTCAGGAGCTGCGCCCACCTGCCAAGTGGGCGTTTTTTTGCTGGTTAAACGCTCCCTTCGCTGTGTGGTTCGACCCCGCCCGCGGTGTTCTTCACGAGAGAACCCGATGCCCTGGCATGCTTGTTGCTTGTGTTTCCAGCATCGGGGAACGACGCCGCCTTGGCCGAGGTTTCATTGATAAGCACGCACCAGATTGCATCGGTACCTGCCAGATCGTGAAGCCCGGACTCGCCCCCTGCGGCGCCTCCGTTTGTTTTGGGTCGAGGTGTTATGTTTACTGAACTGAGCGACGTTGAATGGCACGCCCTGCGTGATCTGATTTGCGACCGACCGGTCCGTACGGAACGACGCGGCCGCCCTCAAGTCGAGCAGCGCACGCTGACCAATGCTGTCTTGTGGGTGCTGTTCACTGGCGAAAGCTGGTCCAAACTGCCGATGCAATACCCTTCCGTACCGACTTGCCGCCGCAAACTCAACGAGTGGCGCGAATCGGGCATGCTCGATACGATCCTGAAACGCCTGCAACAATCGGGCCGCGATATCAGCGCCTGTGCAGGTCAAATCAGCAAGCCGGCGCGCAGCACGCCGTGCGGCGACACCGATCGCCTGCGCGGGGTGTTCTGGACGAACCCGGCGTCGTGGAAACCGCCGGTTGCCATGCGTTGAACGGCCTAGATCGGCCCTGATCGGCCGATATGCCGGAACAACGCGATTGCAATTGTTTTCCTTCGACAGGAATGTCCGCGCAACGCTCGCGGCACCGTCGGGCAGGCATTACGGGGTTAGCCAGATAGCAGCCAATACGCGAGATGTGACCACGGGGCCACGTCTCGCGTCAAAGCGCTGCGCGCACCGCTTCGGCAATGGCCAATGAGGCCGTCAGGCCGGGCGACTCGATACCGAACAGGTTGACGAGTCCCGCAGCACCATGCACCGCCGGCCCGTCGATACGGAAGTCTGCCGACGCGTCTCCCGGTCCGCTGATCTTCGGTCGAATGCCGGCATAGCCGGGTTGCAACGCGCCGTCTGCCAGCGCCGGCCAATAGCGCCGCACCGCTGCGTAAAAACCATCGCCATCCGCTGGATCGACCGTATAGTCGATCTCGTCGATCCATTGCACGTTTGGCCCGAAGCGCGCTTGCCCCGCGAGATCGAGCGTCAGGTGTACGCCGAGCCCGCCCGGCTCGGGCACCGGATAAATCAGGTGCGAGAACGGCGCGCGCTGCGCACACGTGAAGTAACTACCCTTCGCGTAGTAGCGCTGAGGAATGTGCTCGGGCGCCAATCCGACGAACGTGCGCGCAATGTCGACGGCATAGAGTCCGGCGCTGTTGACAACGGTATTCGCGAGCAGTGTCGATGTCGCGCCCTGCGTCTGCACATCCAGTTCGATCCCGTCGGCACGGCCCGCCTGACCAACCCGGGCGCCAACGACGCGCGCGTCGAACGCAAGCATTGCGCCGGCGTTCTCCGCGTCCCCCTGCAAAGCCAGCATAAGCCCGTGGCTATCGACAATGCCCGTTGACGGGGACAGCAGTGCACCAAAAGTGTGCAGCGCCGGTTCAAGACGGGCGGCGTCCCCGGCGCTCAGCCATTGCAAGTCGTCGACACCACTGGCGCGCGCGTTGGCGGCAATGGCTTCGAGTTCGCCTACCTGATGGTCGGTGGTCGCAACGATCAGCTTGCCGCAGCGGCGATGCTCAACGCCATGCGAGGCGCAGAACTCGTACAGCCGATGCTTGCCCTCGACGCACAGCTTGGCCTTGAGCGAGCCCGGCGGATAGTAGATACCACCGTGAATGACTTCGCTGTTACGCGAACTCGTGCCGGTGCCGATCGCGCGCTCGGATTCCAGAATGATCACCTCGCGGCCGGCCATGGCCAGAGCCCGTGCAACGGCCAATCCCACCACGCCTGCGCCGATCACGACGCAATCGACTTTGTCCATTGCTGTTCCTTGATTACCTTCCGATTCGCATGAAGACACCCGACCGTTGCCGGCCAGCCTCCTCATGCGGATCGGCTGCGGGAGGCACTTGCCTGCGCTCCCGCAACCTCACCTCACGACACGCTTACAGCGCGCCCGTGAGCTCCGGCACCACCGTGAACAGATCGCCCACCAGGCCGTAATCCGCCACCGAGAAAATCGGCGCCTCCGGATCCTTGTTGATCGCCACGATCACCTTCGAATCCTTCATCCCCGCCAAGTGCTGAATCGCACCCGAGATGCCCACTGCGATGTACAACTGCGGCGCCACGATCTTGCCCGTCTGACCCACCTGATAGTCGTTCGGCACATACCCCGCGTCGACCGCCGCACGCGAGGCGCCCAGCGCCGCACCCAGCTTGTCCGCCAACGGCTCGAGCACCTTCGTGTAGTTCTCGCCGCTGCCCAGACCCCGGCCGCCCGAGACGATGATCTTCGCGCTCGTGAGCTCCGGACGGTCCAGCTTCGTCACCTCACGGCCCACGAACTGCGACAACCCCGCGTCCGGCGTCGCCGACACCGCTTCCACCGCCGCGCTGCCTCCCGTGGCCGCTGCCGGGTCGAAACCCGTCGAGCGCACCGTGATCACCTTCACCTTGTCCGCGCTTTGCACCGTCGCAATCGCGTTGCCCGCGTAGATCGGACGCTCGAACGTGTCCGCGCTGTCCACCTTCGTGATGTCCGAGATCTGCGCCACGTCCAGCAGCGCTGCCACACGCGGCGCGATGTTCTTACCGTACGCCGTCGCCGGGGCCAGAATGTGCGAATAGTTGCCCGCGATCGACACCACCTCATCGGCGATGTTCTCCGCCAAGCCATCGGCGAAGTACGGCGCGTCGGCCAGCAACACTGTCTTCACGCCTGCGATCTGCGCTGCCGCATCGGCCGCCGCCTTCGCGTTGCTGCCCGCCACCAGCACATGCACGTCCTCGCCGCATTGCAGCGCTGCCGTCACCGTGTTGAGCGTCGCCGCCTTGATCGATTGGTTGTCGTGTTCTGCGATTACCAAAATGCTCATCTCGTCGTCTCCCTTAGATGACCTTGGCTTCAGTCTTCAGTTTCTCGACGAGCGCTGCCACGTCCGCCACCTTCACCCCCGCACTGCGCTTGGGCGGCTCGGCCACCTTCAGCGTCTTCAGGCGCGGCGCCACATCCACCCCAAGATCCGCCGGCTTGACGGTCTCCAGCGGCTTCTTCTTCGCCTTCATGATGTTGGGCAGCGTCACGTAACGCGGCTCGTTCAGGCGCAGGTCCGTCGTGATCACCGCCGGCAGCGACAGCGACACGGTCTCCAGCCCTCCGTCCACTTCGCGCGTGACCTGAGCCCGGTTGTCCGCCACCGTCACCTTCGAGGCGAACGTCGCCTGCGGCAGCTTCGCCAGCGCCGCGAGCATCTGACCGGTTTGATTGGAATCGTCGTCGATCGCCTGCTTGCCCAGGATCACCAGTTGCGGCTGCTCCTTGTCCACGATCGCCTTGAGCAGCTTGGCCACCGCCAGCGGCTGCAGTTCTTCGTCCGACTCGATCAGGATCGCCCGATCCGCGCCGATGGCCAGCGCCGTGCGCAGCGTCTCCTGCGACTGCGTCACGCCCGCCGACACCGCGATCACCTCCGTCGCCACGCCCGCTTCCTTCAGGCGCACCGCCTCTTCCACCGCGATTTCGTCGAACGGATTCATCGACATCTTCACGTTCGCGATATCGACGCCGCTGCCGTCGCTCTTCACGCGAACCTTTACGTTGTAATCCACTACCCGTTTGACCGGTACCAGGATCTTCATGCACAACTCCCTTGATTCAGAAAACCCGGGAGGCGGGCCGACTCGACGGCGCTCGCCCCCCCGGAAGATACGAACTTACTCGATCTCGCGCCCTTTCGTCTCGGGCAACAAGAATGCGGTGACCAGTACGACAAGATAGGCACCGCCGGCAAACATGCCGATGGCGGTTCCCAGGCCGCTGGTCTTGGCCAGATACCCGACAAGACTCGGAAACAGCGCGCCGATGCCGCGCCCGAAGTTATACGCGAAGCCTTGCCCATTGGCACGCACCGCCGACGGAAACAGCTCGGTGAGATAAGCGCCCATGCCGCTGAAAATGCCCGATGCCGCGAAACCCAGCGGGAAGCCCAGGATCAGCATCTGGTCATTACTCAGTTGAAACTGTGTATAAGCATAGATGCTCGCCCCCGACAGCACGGCGAAGATCAGCAGATTCGCGCGCCGGCCCAGACGGTCGGTCAGATAGGCCCCCGTCAGGTAGCCGATGAACGACCCCAGAATGATCACAAGCAAATATCCGCCGGTACCGATGACCGAGAGATGACGCTCGGTCTTCAGGAACGTCGGCAGCCACGTCGTCACGGCATAGTAGCCACCCTGCACGCCGGTGCACAGCAGCGCCGAGAGCGCCGTCGTCTTGATAAGCGAAGGCGAGAAGATCGCCCAGGCCGACGTGCGCTTGGCCGCCCGCTCCTCTTGCTTGCGCGTACGCTCGAACAGCTCAGGCTCCGGCACATGCTTCCGGATGTAAAGCACGAACACCGCCGGAATCACGCCAATCCAGAACAGCGCGCGCCAGGCGTACTCCTCCGGCAACAGGGAGAACGACGCCGTGTAGCACAGCGCCGCCACCGCCCAGCCGATCGCCCAGCCGCTTTGCACGGTGCCGACGGCGCGTCCGCGATACTCGGTGCGCACAATCTCGCCCATGAGCACCGAGCCGACCGCCCATTCACCACCGAAGCCCAGCCCCTGCAACGCGCGCAGCACGAAGATCTGTTCGAAGTTCTGCGCAAAGCCGATCAGAATCGTGCAGATCGAGAACCACAGAATCGTGGCTTGCAGAATGCGGACACGGCCGAACCGATCGGCAAGCACGCCCGCCACCCAGCCGCCAATGGCCGAGAACAACAGCGTGACGGTGGCCAGCATGCCGGCCTGCCCCTTATCGATACTGAATACGGTGATCAGCGTCGAGATCACGAAAGTGAACACCATGAAATCGAGCGCATCGAGCGCCCAGCCACCGAACGCCGCGATAAAGGTGCGCCGCTCGGTTGGGTTCATCTGGCGATACCAATCCATCTTGTCTCCTCCTCTTGTACCCGTGAACTGCAAGAGCGCGAGGTGCGCCCGGTTAGGATGAACTTCAGTAATGAGAACGTCAGTGCATCGAGTGGCAACGCGGCAGTCTGTGCAACCGCGTGTGCCCGTGCATCGTCAAACGGTTGCGGGGAACCCGTACAGTCGCGCCGGGTTATCCACCAGAATGCGGCGGCGTGTGTCGGCATCCGGCGCCCATTGCGGCAGCAGATTGCGCAGCGCCCCCGTGTTCGGCATACGCGTGAGCGACACATGCGGCCAATCGCTGCCCCAGACCATGCGATCCGGCGCGTCTTCGATCAGAGCTTGCGCAAAGGGCGTCACGTCGTCGAACGACGGGAAGCGCTCGCTGATGCGATAAGCCCCCGAGAGCTTGACCCAATAACCGTGATCGCGAACGAGCGAGCGCAAAGCGGAGAAACCGGGGGCTTCAAGGCCCTGCGCCACCGGGGTGTGTCCCATGTGATCGACGATGCCCGGCACCGGCAGCTTCGTCATGCGCGGCATAAGTTCCGGCAACGCGTTCACGTCCATCAGGAACTGCATATGCCAGCCGAGATCCTTGATCCGGTGCGCCAGCGTTTCCATCGCCGTGAAGCCGATACCGCCGCCGAACAGCACGTTGATGCGCAAGCCGCGAACGCCCGCCGCATGCATCGCTTCGAGTTCGGCATCGGTCACGTCCGGCGACACAACCGCGATGCCGCGCAAACGGTCGCGGTGGCGACGCAACGTCTCGAGCATGTAGCGGTTGTCGGTGCCGTAAACACTAATCTGCACGAGCACACCATAGGTCATACCCGTGGCGTCGAGCATCGCGAGGTATTTGTCTTCCGGCGCGGGTGGTGGCGTGTAGCTGCGCTCGGGCACCATCGGGTACGCGTCGCTCGCGGCGACCACGTGCGCATGCGTGTCGACGGCGCCGAACGGCACGTCGAAAGTGGGTGGATCGATCTCCGGCAGCGGGCCAAGACACAGCGGCGCTCCGGCGGCAGGGGTTGCAATCATGTCGACTCCTCAGGAGGCGCGAGGGCGACAGTGGCAACGTCGGGCTCACGCCAGGGGTAAAACAAAGACAGATCGGGCACCGCTGACGGTGCCCGTCAGAAGGCAGGCGCTTACAGCAACTTGCCCGGATTCATGATGCCGGCCGGATCGAACACGGCCTTGATCTCGCGCATCAGGCGCAGTTCCAGCGGCGACTTGTACTTCGCGAAGTACTCCCGCTTGAGTTGTCCGATACCGTGCTCGGCGCTGATGCTGCCGCCGAAGCGCGCGACTTCATCGAGCACCTCGGCCGTGATCGCTTCGCCATGCGTTGCCATGAAGTTCGCCGCTTCCCCCGCCGGGCGCGACAGGTTGTAGTGCAGATTGCCGTCGCCAAAGTGCCCGAAGATGAACGGACGCACCTGCGGACAAACGCGTCGCACGCGCGCTTCTGCACTCGTCATGAATTCCGGAATGGCCTCGATGGGCAGCGAGATATCGTGCTTGAGGTGCAGGCCGTCTGCGCGTTGCGCCTCGGAGATTTCCTCGCGCAGCTTCCACATTTCCTCGACCTGACCCAGCGTGGACGACACCACGGCATCGGCGCACAGATCGCGCTCAATGGCCGTCTCGATCACACGTTCGAGCAAGGCTGCCAGTGCCTTTTCGTCGGCCGTATCGGCCAGTTCAACCAGCACATAGCCGGGGTGACGTTCGCCGAACGGTGCGCGTACGCCGGGCACATGCGCCATCACCAGATCGACGCATTCGCCGGTGAAGAACTCAAACGCCTGCATGCGCGGGCCGCACTCCGCGAACAGCAATTCATACAATTCCAATGCCTGACGCGGCGATGTCACCGCGGCGATCACGACCTGACGCACGGGCGTCGGCGCATACAGGCGCAGTGCCGCCGCCGTGATCACACCCAGCGTACCTTCGGAGCCGATCAGCAATTGCTTGAGGTCATAACCTGTGTTGTCTTTACGCAGCGTGCGCAGGCCGTGCAGGATTTCGCCGTTCGGCAGTACGGCTTCCACACCAAGGACCAGTTCGCGTGTCATGCCGTAGCGAACCACGTTCACACCGCCAGCGTTCGTCGCCAGATTGCCGCCCAACTGGCATGAGCCTTCCGCCGCAAGACTGAGCGGGAGCAGACGGTTCGCGTCGCGCGCCGTGCGTTGCAGGTCTTCGAGGATGCAACCGGCTTCGGCGACCAGCGTGTTCGCAATGGTGTCCAGACTGCGCACGGTATTCATGCGATCGAGGCTCAGCACCACGTTCTGCGCAGCGGTGTCGGGCGTCGCTCCGCCGCACAGACCGGTGTTGCCCCCGCGGGGAACCACCGGCGTCGATGTGCTCTGGCACAACGCGAGAATCCGGGCGACGTCCTGCGTCGTACGCGGGCGCACGACGGCCTGCGCATTACCGCGATACATGCCGCGCCAGTCGGACAACCACGGCGCCAGGTCGTCGGCGGAAGTCAATACGCTGTCGGCACCGACGGCATCGATGAGTCGTTGAGCAAAAGCGGAGAGGGTCATAGGGTCACGCGTCGGGGGTTACGGTGCAGGGAGATGGCATCTGACGAAGCGGTCAGACACGGGTCGGCGCGATGGCGCCAGTGATGATGTCGCGCCCGGGCAGCGTGAGGCCAAGCCGCGCCGAAGCACGCAGCAGATGCGAGAGCGACGCCGCGCGGGCGAGCAATGGATCGCGCGCCTTGATCGCATTGAACACGGCCACGTGCTCCTGATGCACCTGCGCAGCAAGTCCTTCATGGCGGAGCGTATTCGTGCGCGCCGCTTGCACCACCTGGCGAATTTGCAGATTCAGATACTGCAAAAGGTCGGCGTAATAGCGATTGTGCGTTGCGCGCGCGATCGCGGCATGGAATGCGGTGTCGAACTCCACGCCGTTTTCCGCGTGATACAGATTTGTTTCCAGCTTGCCGAGTATGTCGGAGAGAACGCGAATGTCCTCATCGGTGTGACGAACGGCAGCGAGCGCCGCAGCGGTGCTCTCCAGATCGAGACGCAGTTCGTAGACGCTGGCGAGATCCGCGGCGTCCTGCCCGACAGGCACCTGAAAACCGCTCGACGGCGTGCGCGCCCTCACCGTTACGCCCGCCCCCTGCCGGCTGTCGATCAGCCCCTGCGAGCGCAAACGCTCCGTGACCTCCCGGATCACCGCCTGACTCACGCCATACGTTTCGGAAAGCTGCTTGCCGGTCGGCAACTTGGTGCCAACGGGGTAGGTGCCCTGCCGGATCGCGTCCTGCAACTGCTGCGCAACCTGCTCGGTCAGGGTCTTGGGCTTGGTCGTCATCCTCTCGCGTCGTCTCATGCTTTTCTGGTTTGCATGTTATCTGAAAACTTTTGACGCTCGTTACCGAGTTAACCCTTAGTCCGCCGCGCGATGAATAACAGTGGTGACTGGGAGACGGGTTCCGCCGCCTCCCCGGACGAATAGCGCGCCACGCCTTGCGACGTGACGCGCATTGCCCTCAGAAGCCGATCAACGCTTCGGTGACGTGACTCACGTTCGGCGGTGCCGCGAAGCAATCGCTCACCAGCGCGCGCCATTGCGAGAAGGCTTCGGAGTTGCGGAAGTGGACGGTGTGGTCCTCAAGCGTTTCCCACGTGACGACCAGGCTGTAGTGGGTCGGCTGTTCGATGGACTTGAGCAGACGCATGCCATGGCACCCCTTCGAGCCCTTGAACAGCGGCGCGGCCTTCGCCACACCTTGTTCGAACGCCGCTTCGGTGCCGGGCTTCACTTCGATCTGGGCAATTTCAAAGATCATCGGATTTCCTCTGTGGTTGATGCGTGATGGTGCGTAGTTGTGCTGTCGATCTTGTTGTCGTCGCACGATGGCGCCGCCGGTTGGGCAGGCTCGCGGAATCGTGGAATCGTCGGCGCCGGGCGGTGGCGACAGTGCCGCGAGGACGCTCGATTCTATACCGCACATACGCGCGGCGCATCGCGTGTCGCCCCTCCCGACCCTTTCAGCGTTTTTCCGTCCCCGCACCTCATGCCCATGCACGGACTTCGCTCATCGACCGGCCACGCAGCACCATGAACGTGCAGCGTAGCGACGCACGCATCGCATCACCAGCCAAAACACCCCAATAAATCAAAGACCTGAAAAAGTCTGGCATTGCTCTTGCATATCTTCATTTTTCTTTACATTTGCACCAAAAGAGCACATTCATGCCCAATTCCAATACCCCCGGCGACGTGCTGTTCCTTTTGCTCGGCGCGATTCTGGTGCTTGCGATGCACGCCGGCTTTGCCTTTCTCGAACTCGGCACCGTCCGCAAGAAAAATCAGGTCAACGCACTGGTCAAGATCCTGACCGACTTCGCCGTCTCGGGACTGGCCTACTTTTTCATCGGCTATCCGCTCGCGTACGGTGTCGACTTCTGGTCGAGCGCGGCAGTGCTGTCCGAACACAATGGCTACGCGCTGATCCGCTTCTTCTTCCTGCTGACGTTCGCGGCCGCGATTCCCGCCATCGTCTCGGGTGGCATTGCCGAACGGGCGAAGTTTCATCCGCAGTCGGTGGCGACGTTTTTCCTCGTGGGAGTGATCTACCCGTTCTTCGAGGGGATTGCATGGAATGGTCACCTCGGCATTCAGGACTGGCTCACGCGAGTATTCGGCGCCCCCTTCCACGATTTCGCCGGTTCGGTCGTCGTGCACGCGGTTGGCGGCTGGATCGGGCTGGCCGCGGTGCTGCATCTGGGTGCACGCCGCGGGCGTTACAACGGGCAGGGGCAAGTCGCCGCGCACCCGCCGTCGTCGATTCCCTTCCTCGCGCTCGGCGCGTGGATTCTGATCGTCGGCTGGTTTGGCTTCAACGTGATGAGCGCGCAGCGTGTGGGGGGCATTTCCGGGCTGGTGGCCGTCAACTCGCTCATGGCGATGGTCGGCGGCACCCTCGTGGCAATGTGGGTCGGCAAGGACGACCCCGGCTTCATTCACAACGGTCCGCTCGCAGGGCTGGTCGCGGTGTGCGCCGGGTCAGACGTCATGCATCCGCTCGGCGCGCTCGTCGTGGGCGCGGTAGCGGGTGGTCTGTTCGTGTGGCTTTTTACCGTGACGCAGAATCGCCTGCGCATCGACGACGTGCTCGGCGTCTGGCCGTTGCATGGCGTGTGCGGCATCTGGGGCGGTTTGGCGGCAGGCATCTTCGGGCAGACGGCGCTCGGCGGATTGGGTGGCGTGAGCTTCGTTGCGCAAGTCGTCGGGACGGTGATGGGCGTGGCCATCTCCTTCGCCGGAGGCTATCTGGTGTATGGCGTTATCAAGCGCAGTGTCGGTTTGCGGCTCGACGACGAACAGGAGTATTACGGCGCCGATCTATCCATCCACAAGATCACCGCCACGCCGGAACGCGAGACGAATTGGTGACGCTCACCATTGCCGGACAGCCAGCAGGTTGCCCGGGGATTCGAGGGTAAGGTCGCGGCAGACGCTTACCCACCGCATCGACAATGGACGCGTGAATGACTACGGCACGGCGACTTTGCCAACGTGCCGACGAAGCCGAAGCCGCCTTCGCCGCAGCAGCGGCGAGAAGGAACGAGTGCAGCCCGCGGCCTCGTCAGACTCGCGTCGACTCGATATCGACGTGCGCAACACCGGATCGGGTGCGCTTCACGCCCGCCGGATCGACGGACGACGATTCGGCATCGGGCGTCGCGCCCATGCAAGACGACGACAACGCCCGCTCCAGCAATCCCGAACTCCAGTGCTGATACGACAGCAGTAGCCGGTACGACGCACGCGCCGGTGTCGCACCTCCCCACTGCCACGCGTCGCCCGTCCACCGATGGCCCCACGGACTCTCCGCCGGGTTCAGGCTCAGATAAGGGGTGCCGTCAACGTACGAGGTGTGGCATGGCACGCAAAACTGCTCGCAAGCACGCGCGATCTCGCCTGCCGTCAACGAATCGCCTCGTGCGAGTAAGTGCTCGCGTAGCGTGTCGTGCGAAGCGATCTGCGTCATGAGTGGCGTGTCGCAGTGCTCGGAGAGCCGTGTTACGCACGCGACACGGCGAAGTACGGTGGACTGGCCGGCGCCCGGCACGTCGGCGAGCCGGGCGCATAGCATTTGCCATCGATGAGTCAGGCGGTGCGCATCGTGTGTGAACGCCGCGTTGCGCGCCCACGTCCCCAGCAGGCTCGTCACGGCGCGACACGAATCGAGCATCAGACCCGCCACGCGCAAGATGCCCCGGTAGCCATTGATCTCTGCCGGTGGATTCGTGAACCAGGAAGGAACCCAAAGCCCCAGACGCGCAGGCGGTATCGCCGTGTTGGCAAATGTGAAGAGCGTAGCCACGTCACGAGCGCGCGTGAGCGAGCCCAACGCCTCGCGCCAGGAATCAGGTACTGCGGGAGATGGCATCTCAACACACGCCTCCAGCAATCGGCACCCCGCTTCCATACGCTTGAGCACTTCATCGACCGCATGATGGCGAATCAGTGTCGGCGAGCCGAGCGACTGCGTGATCACACCCTTCGCCCCCTCGAACGCCAGCAGCGTCCAGTCGGCCCACGGAACCCCGAACGGGGTGTTCGCGATCGTGGCGTCGCGGACAGTGGCTGGCGAGCCGTCGTTCTCAGCCGTCTCCTGCGAATAGAAGCAAGCGGCAATGATCGCAAGCAACGACAGATTGCCCGCCAGCGACAGGGCATCACGCGCCGCGCGGAAATGCCATCCCCGGTTGCCGGTGGCAGCGACCGTTTCGAGCCACTGCGCGATGTCGCGCTGCACCTGCTCGATAGCGATACCGTCGGGCAACGCCTGGACGGCGGAACGCTGCGCGCCCTGCGCGTGAGTCGGTGCCAACATCGCTTCAACCTGTGTCAGATGGCGTCCCAGACGCGCATCTCGCTTGTGCGCCAGATCGAACTCCTTGCGGTAGAAGTGCTGAGACGGGCCGGTGCTGACCCACAATCCCGCCCACGCCTGAGCAAACGCGCCCGCCAACGCAGGATCGACGCGGCGCGATGCATCGATGCCATTACGCCGGGCATGACTCGCTGCGTTGGCCGTGCGTTCCAGACGCTCGCCAAGCCCGTTTCGCTCGGCACGGTGCTGCGCTGCCGGCTCACGCATGCCCGCCAACTCGATATCCGGCGTCGCGCGCCAACTGGCGTTCCAACCGCTTGCCCCTGCACACTGCTGGTACCACATCGCTATCCCCCAATGGTCGTCGCCGGACTCGCCGGCAAACCGTCGACTATAGGCAGACGACACGATACGCATGGCATTGCGTCGAGCGGGCACTCACGCAAGCCCCGGCGCTCGGGTCGCGATGACCCCGAATATGTGCCGAACAGCTTCCCCAGCGAGCACCCACTTACGCAGCTTGCACAGGCGAGAGTGTCATCTCCTCTCGCCAAGTGCCGATGCGTCGCGGTAGACTTTCGCCACACCTGACGTCTGCGGTCCGGCGCGCACGCTCTGGCAAGTGCCCACTTCGCTGATATTCCGGCGAAAATGGTGCGCCAATGCCGACGGTGCCAACCGGCCAACGACCCCAGACCTTTCGACGCACGATTGCGAGCGCGCCTGTCGCGCGCCCCCCAACCCCTATGTCCAACACGCCGTCTCAAGCACCCGCTGCCGCCGTCACCCCGCTTCCGCTCGTCCCGCTGACGCCCGACGAGGTTCCGCTGGGTGAGGCGCTGCCCTGGGCCATCGTCGATCGACATGGTGAGCCGTTGCTGGCCGAGGGCGATATTGTCCCCACGCAAGCCGGACGCGACTGGCTGTTCACTTCCTTCGCCCCCCACCGTGTGGCGAACCTCGGCGAAGACGACACCGCCACCCCCGATGCGGGCACGCCATCGCCGCCTCCGGCCACGGAAAGCGCAGCATCAACGGCGGGGGCAGCCCAACCGCAGTACGCGCTCACCGACCTCAATCTGCGTGCTGGTGACTGGTTGCAGATCCAGTTGCCGCCGGGTGCCGGATCGCAGCGAGTGCGCACACGCGTCATCGGGTATGCGCCGAATCAGATGCTATTCGTCACCGCCCCGACGGGACGCGCCGCGCCCCCGACCTTGCAGGCGAGCGAGCGGCTGGAACTCTGGACGTTTTCGGGAGAGGACATTTATCACTTCGTTTGCACGGTCGAACGCGTTGAGCGGGTGCCGTTCGATTACGTTGTTCTCTCGGCACCGGCCCAGATTCGCCGCAAGGTGCTGCGCCGTTCGCAACGCGTGCCCGCGAAGCTGGTTGCATCGGTCACCATGGGCGAAGCCCGCCACCTCGCATTGCTGCAGGACGTGAGCGCCGAAGGCGTTTCGCTGTTGGCTGATGCGCCGCTCGGGGCGCCGGGCGACAGCATCCATCTCGCGTTTCGCGTGCGTGTGGGCGATATCGACATGCCGATCGACGCCACCGGCACGATTCGCGGTGTGCAACAAAGCGACGATGGCAGTCATCTGCACGGCATCGAATTGCCCGTGCTCGAACCCGCGCATTACGTTGCACTCAAGTGCTACGTCTACGAGCGCCTGCTCGCGCTCGGGGGCGCCTGATGGCAAAACCCAAGTCACCAGAGGCCGAACGCCCTCGCACACTCGCCAGTCAGACACTGTTTCGCGGGCTCGATATCGTGGAGGCGGTTGCCGCCGGCATCGATACCGTGCCGGCGCTCTCGGCGCACACGGGCATCACGCCTTCGACAACGCACCGCATTGCATCGGCCCTCGTACATGCGGGCTACCTGCGATTCGAGCCGCGTCGCGGCTACCGGCTGGGCAACAAGCTCATCGAACTGGGGTTTCTTGCCTACCGCCAGATCGACTTGCCGCGCGTTGCCCGGCCAACGCTGGAATGGCTCGCAAACGAGACACAGGACACCGTGCATCTCGCCGTGGCCGACGGCTGGGAAGTGATGTACCTCGACAAGTTGCCGGGACAGCGCGCCGTTGAGATCAGTTCGCGCATCGGCGGACGCAAGCCGATCTGCGTGACCGGTGTGGGCAAGGCACTGCTGCTCGATCAGGACGAACGGGAATGGCAGGCGCAGCTCGCGCACTACCAGACGCAGGTGCCATCGCATCCCATCGATACCGCGGCATGGCTCGCGCGCATGCACGACTACGCGCGCCTCGGCTACGCCTTCGATCTGGAAGACGACACACCGCAGATTCGCTGTGTGGCCGCCCCGTTGTACGACGCGAGCCAGCGTATCGTGGCCGCGATCAGTGTCTCGAGTACGACCAAGTACATGAGCCGCGAGCGGATGCAGGAACTCGTACCGCGAGTGAAAGACGCCGCGGCACAGATCAGCCGCCAGCTTGGTTGGTCTGGCCACACACGCTGATCCCCATCGTCAACCGACGAAAAAAAAGCCGGCCCTTCCATGGAGGGGCCGGCATCGGTAAGGCTTCGGAGATGCCACAACCTGGGTGATGCCTCAGGCACCGTTTGGGTGATGCCTGAGTGATGCCTGAGTGATGCTTGAGTGATGCCAAGGTAATACTTCGATGCATGGCCACGGCCGGCGCGGCCGGTCGTGCCGGTACGTTATGCAGCGCGGCGCTTGAGCAGGTCGAGCGCGACGTCGACGATCATGTCCTCCTGACCGCCCACCATGCGACGCTGGCCCAGTTCGACGAGAATGTCGACCGTCTTGAGGTCGTAACGCGCCGCCGCCGCTTCTGCGTGACGCAGGAAGCTCGAATACACCCCCGCGTAACCGAGCGCCAGCGTCTCACGATCCACGCGCACGGCGCGATCTTGCAGCGGTCGCACAATGTCGTCGGCCGCATCCATCAGCGTATAAAGATCGCAGCCGTGGTTCCAGCCCAGGCGCGATGCCGCCGCGATGAACACTTCCAGCGGCGCATTGCCCGCGCCTGCGCCCATGCCCGCGAGGCTGGCGTCGATACGGTCGCAGCCCTCTTCCACCGCAACGATGGAGTTCGCCACGCCGAGACTCAGGTTGTGGTGCGCGTGCATGCCCGTGAGGGTTTCGGGCTTGAGCACATCCTTGAACGCGCGGAAGCGGTCCCGCACATCGTTCATGCCCAGGGCGCCGCCCGAATCCACCACGTAAATGCAGGTAGCGCCGTAGGACTCCATCAGCTTGGCCTGTTCGGCGAGATGCTGCGGCGTGGTCATGTGGCTCATCATCAGGAAGCCGACCGTATCCATGCCCAGTTCGCGTGCGTAAGCAATGTGCTGACGCGAAACGTCTGCCTCGGTGCAGTGCGTTGCGATGCGCACGACACGAGCACCGGCGTCGTAAGCTGCGCGCAGGTCGTGCACGGTGCCCACGCCCGGGAGCAGCAGCGTGGCGACCTTGGCATGCGTCACGGTCTCCGCCACCGCAGCGATCCACTCGAGATCAGTGTGTGCGCCAAAGCCGTAATTGAAGCTCGAACCGGCGAGGCCATCGCCGTGCGCGACTTCGATGGAATCGACGCGGGCGGCGTCAAGCGCAGCGGCAATCGCCTTCACGTTGGCAATGCTGTACTGGTGACGAATCGCGTGGCTGCCGTCGCGCAGCGTCACGTCGGAGATATAGAGCTTTTTCTGCGTCATGATGAGGTGTGTCTCCTGAGAGCGCGTGCAACGCTCAAGCGGCAATCGCCAGGCGGGTGGCGGCAATACGATCGGCACAGGCCAGCGCGGCGCTGGTCATGATGTCGAGGTTGCCCGCGTAAGCCGGCAGATAATGCGCGGCGCCTTCCACTTCGAGGAAGACCGAAGTCTTCAGGCCAGTGAGCTTGCCCAGCCCAGGTACGTTCAGCGGACGCGATGCGTCGAACAGTTCGAACTGCACCTGCTGCTTGAGACGGTAGCCCGGCACGTAGGCATGCACCTTGTCGACCATTGCCTGAATACTGGCTTCGATGGCCGCCTGATCTCCCGGCTCCGACAACACGAACACCGTGTCGCGCATGATGAGCGGCGGCTCGGCCGGGTTCAACACGATGATCGCTTTACCGCGCGACGCCCCTCCCAGCACTTCAATCGCCTTCGACGTCGTTTCCGTGAACTCGTCGATATTGGCGCGCGTGCCCGGACCTGCCGACTTGCTCGAGATCGACGCGACGATTTCGGCGTAATGCACCTTCGTCACTTGCGAGATCGCCGCGACCATGGGGATCGTTGCCTGACCGCCGCACGTCACCATGTTGATGTTGCGGGCGTCCAGATGCGCGTCGAGATTGATCGACGGAATCACATAGGGGCCAATGGCCGCCGGCGTCAGATCGATCACCTGCACGCCACGCGCCTGCAACAGCTCGTTGTGGTGCGCATGAGCCTTGGCCGACGTGGCGTCGAATGCGATGCGGATGTCTTCGAAACCCGGCATCGCCAACAGGCCCTCGATGCCGCCCGCAGTCACCGGCACGCCGAGACGCTGCGCGCGCGCCAAACCATCCGAGGCCGGATCGATACCGACCATCGCGCCCATCTCCAGATGCTCGCTGTTGCGCATCACCTTGATCATCAGGTCGGTGCCAATGTTGCCCGAGCCAATGATCGCCACTTTCTGTTTGCGTCGTTCCGTCACTGTCGTCTCCTGAACGTGTCCGTCCACCGGTATGAGGCGCATCGTAATTCCGGAGCCATTCAAATGTCAATATGTAAACATTGATCTCATATTATGAGATTAATGAGATTCATGGCTTATCCACACTTTTTGTTCACAAGCCCGTTGATAACTTGCGGAAAAGCATGGCAAGTCGCTGATTCGACAGGAAAGAATTGCCACGCGCGAAAGTTGAGCCATGTGCTGCAAAACGAGGCGTGGCGCGGGTTTCCGCAAGGTAGGGTTATCCACAGATTCTGTTTGCAAGCCAGTGGACAACTCGCGGATAGACGATCCAAGTCGTTGATCCGGTAGGAAAAATATGCGGCGCGCATTTACTGCGCCTATCGGTGTCCTATCGATGTTCTGACGTCGCTCTCTTGCGCGTCGGTCGCGGCGCGGCATGACAGGCTCGCGAGCGCTGCGTGTTATCCACAGAAATTGTTCACAACCCGGTGCATAACACGTCGATATCCGCGCCATCTCATTGATGTAAAAGGATATCTTCATCGCGCAGCAGGTTCGGTCAATCAATGCGGCAGGCATGGGAATTTCCGCAAACCGGGGGCACTTCGAACTTTTGCGAGACGAGAGGGGTCTAGAGACACTTGAATGCCGGGCACGCGGTGCATTGAGGGAGGTACCGTCGATGGCTCGTCATGCTCACTGTGCCCCATTCGTCAGCACGATGTCGACGCTTGCCATCGACACGTTTCCCGCAAATAACGACGTACTCATCCATGCCTACGAACCCCCAATTCACTGGGCGGCTCGCGCTACCGATTCGACTCGCACCGCTTGCCTTACCCTTCCGGACTTCGCAACATACGCTCCGCCGCAGTCTCGCTGCACTGGGCACCGCATTGATGTTGCTCTTGCCACTCGCCGCCCAGGCAGACAATGCCCCCAGCGGCATCTCGACCTGGGCCGGCGCCATCGTCGACGAATTCCGCGAGGTGGCAACGCAAGGGGCCAGCGATCTTTATGTACCCCTGCATACGCATCACCTGCGCTTCGCGTATACCCGCGAGAAGATCGACCAGTACAACGAAAACCCGTGGGGTCTCGGCTACGGTCGCGTGCTGTCCGATGGCAAGAACGGTTCGCGCATGCTGTACGCCATGGCGTTCAAGGATTCACATAACGATTGGTCGCCGATGGCGGGCTACGGCCGGATCTGGAACTTGGCGAAT
This sequence comes from Pandoraea apista, assembly GCF_001465595.2. Lineage (NCBI taxonomy): Bacteria > Pseudomonadati > Pseudomonadota > Betaproteobacteria > Burkholderiales > Burkholderiaceae > Pandoraea > Pandoraea apista. The sequence continues at coordinate 3,886,051 of NZ_CP013481.2, forward strand.
GCCGGTCCTGTGCGATTCGGCCTCGGCTACACCGTGTTTCTGATGTCGCGCTCCGACACGCTCGGCGGCGTGCCCTTTCCTGCTGCGCTGCCGCTCGCGGAAATCGGCATCGGACGCGCCGCCGTCTCTACCGCCTATGTGCCTGGCGGTAAAGGCAACGGCAATGTGTTGTTCATCTTCGGGCGCTATACGTTCGGCAAATCAGGTTGATCGTCTGTCGCCGACAGACCGCGCGCCCCCCGCGCGCGTAGCTGCCGGCGCATGGCGAATGCCGGCATTCGGGCCGACCTCGGGTTCGGATTCGGATTCGGATTCGGATTCGGATTCGGATTCGGATTCGGATTCGGATTCGGGCATGATGCGCGCGCACCAGGCACCGAACCCGGCAATGTAGCCGTACGCCAAGGCAGGTGCAAGGAACGAGAACACGATGCCGATGCTGTCCGCCAGCGCCCCCTGCAAGTACGGCAGCACCGCGCCGCCCACAATCGCCATGCAGATCAGCCCGCCGCCCTCGCTCACCCGCGCCCCGAGCCCGCCGACCGAGAGCGAGAAAATCGTGGGAAACATGATCGCGTTGCCAAGGCCGCAGGCCAGCAATAGCCACATTGCGAACGACGCAGGCAACGTCATCGATACCGCAATCAACGTCAGGTTGCAGGCCGCGCACAGACTCAGCAGCCGTCCCGGCGACACCTTTCGCAGCAGCCATGCACCCGCGAATCGCCCCAGCATTGCCCCGCCCCAGTAAAACGCCAGATAGCGGCTCGCATACGCGTGATCGAGTATGCCCGTGCCCGTTTGCGTCAGGTAGACGATCAGGAAGCTGCCGATACTGACTTCCGCGCCAACATAAAGAAATAGCGCCACGATGCCGTAACGCAAGGGACGGTGCGTCATCAGGCTACGTACATTCCTGAGCACCCCTGGGGGCGACGCATCGCCGGCCCGCGGCTCCGGCAGCGTCAATCGCCAGAGCACGGCACCGCCAATGACGAGCACGGCGGCGAGCAACCCGTAGGGCCCCCGGACACTGTCTGCGGCGTGGCCGGTTGCGGTCGCCGCCTGCGGCGCGAGAATCCAGAGCGCAGCAAGCGGCGGCCCAACGGTCGTTCCGAGTGAGTTGAACGCTTGCACGAGCGTGAGACGGCTCGCCGCCGCACCGCGCGAGCCCAGAGTCTCGACATAGGCGTTCACCGCGACTTGCAGCAAGGTAATGCCGCTCGCCAGTACGAAGAGCGCCGCGAGAAAACAGAGATAGGACGTGAGCGCGGCCGCAGGAAAGAACAGCGCGCAGCCCAGACCGGCGAGCCACAGCGAACTGGCCAGCGCGCGCCGGTAACCAACGCGCGCGGTGTACTGGCCCGCCGGGTACGACACGACGAAATAGGCAGCGAAGAAACTGGATTGAATGAGCGCCGCGTCACGATAGGTCAGATCGAACGCTGCCTTGAAGTGAGGCACCAGAATATCGTTCAGCGACGTAATGAGCCCCATGGCGAAAAAAAGCGTCGCGAGCATCGCAAGCACGCGATTCGCGGAGGGCATGGGGAACGTGGTGATCGTGGGTGAATCGTTGGGAGGGGGAACCTCGGAACGACTGGGGGCATTCGTGCGATCGACAGGCATGCATGTCTCCAGAAGCCACTGGGCAGTGGCTCATTGAACGAGGGGCCAATACGCATCAGTGTAGAACGCGCTATCGATACCGGGATACGGGCGGAATCTCATATTTGCGTGACGCAGCGATGGCATGCGATACGCAGTCGAGTCCCCGATTTCCCTTGTTTTTTACTGTTTTCGGCTCTTGTCAGCCGACGTCTTTTGATCGACTATCCGCAGCACGGGATATGCCGCCACATTCGGGGAAACATCATGCGGGGTTTCAGGACTTTGAGGATTGCGACGGGATGGCTCGTCGCCGGCATGCTCGGCTTCGCCGGACACGCGTGCGCGCAGTCGGGTGGCGCGTTGCGCGCGCCGGTCACCGCGTGTAACTGCGCGCAGATCGTTGCCGATTGTTCGGCGTCTGTGTCGGTGATTCCGACACGCGCAGCCAACGGCGTGTTTTCCGCCGATGTCATGCTGCAAACCGACGCGCCCTCGTGCGCGAAGGTCGACTATCAGCTCGACGACACGCCTTACGTCACGATTCTGCGCGACGGCGCTCAGGGCGGACAGCGTCTCTACGGTACGCGTCCGCTCACGCGCAACAGCCTCTCTCACATGTCTTGCCACGTGTGCGCAGCAGCGTCAGCACCGGTGCCCAACGACGGTTTGTCTCCCGATATGGCGCGGGTGGACGGTGCGCCCGGCACATTTAGCGCAGCACCCGCTGCGGCCGTGCCGCCGCAGTCGCAGTCGCAACCGCAACCGCAACCGATTAACGCCAGCACTTACGCGCCGAGCGCCGCCGCTTCGCAAAACGCAGCCATGGCGGCGACAGCACCGGCGTCCGGCACACCGTTGCCGAGCACCATTGGCGACACGGCAGGACTGAAAGCGGTGAACGCCGCGAACGCCAATTCGCCGGAAGTCGCACGCGATGTCGCCGCCATCGAAGCGCCGCCCCCCGCAGGCACCACGCTCGTCACGCCGCCAATCGCCCCAGGTGCTGCCGTGCAAGCGAGTACGCCTGCGCCGTTGCGCGTGGTGAACCCCTCGGGACGTTGGCGCGGGCTTTGCACGAATGCACCTCCCTGGTGGGGTCTGTGGAGCTCGCCGATGACAAGACTGATGGCGCTCGCGCTCAACGGCGCGCAAGTCACCGGCAGTGTCGACGACGTGGAGCCAAACATCCACACCACGGTGCAAGGCACGCTGGCGGGCGATCGTTTGCAACTCGCCGGCAGCTACGGCGCGAAGCACAACATCACCTTTGGCCCCGACGGCACGACGCTTACCGACGCCTGGTGCAACAGCGACGGCCGCTGCGAAACCTGCGAAATGCAGCGTTTCTAAGGGTTTCCCGGCAATCAGGCTCGATAGCGATGCATTGGACGGATACAAAAATCGCGTAAAAAAATGTCGCGAAAGCCGACAGAAATTCGCGCTGAAAATTCGCATCGGCGACGACGAAGCGCCACGTTACGAATGAAACGAATCGAAATGCAGCGCGATCGTCGCTCAGCCTTGTGCGGCAAGCACGCAACATAATTCGCGCACTACTCTCACAAAGCGATTTCTTAGGTAGAATCGTCGGCGCAGCAAGACGTATCATTCGGGTGGCCGTTCTCCGACGGCACTTTCTTATTCTCATCGATTGGATCGATATGGCAACGGCAAAGAAAGCAGCAGCAAAGAAGGCCCCTGTGGCGAAAAAAGCTCCGGCAGCAAAGAAGGCTCCGGTAGCGAAAAAGGCAGCTCCGAAGGCAGCCCCGAAGGCCGCTCCGAAGGCAGCCGCCGGCAAGGTTTCGCCGATCAAGGAAGCGCTCAACAAGACCCAGCTCGCAGCGCACCTCGCCGAACAATCGGCTGTCGCTGTGAAGGAAGTGAAGGCAGTGCTGGCCGCGCTCGAGAACACGATCATCAGCTCGCTGCACAAAAAGGGTGCCGGCGAATTCACGCTGCATGGCCTGTTCAAGGTCACGTCGCAACAAATCGCCGCCAAGGCGAAGCGTTTCGGCAAGGACCCGTTCACGGGTCAAGAGCGTTGGTTCCCGGCCAAGCCGGCTTCGGTGCGCGTGAAGGTTCGCCCGCTGAAGAAGGTCAAGGACGCTGCCCAGTAAGTCTTGCGCTTACGCCGCCGTGGCCTCCACGGCAGCGTAAATTGCACAGATCTGGCAGGCAACGCCTGAATACGGTGCCGGTTTTCCGGCACCGTTTTTTTTCGTCTGCATTTCCCCCCCCTGCACTGAGACGACTGATTTCGTCGTCCTCATGACTTTGGCGACGTTGCGCCGCTTTGCGAAAACTCAGGGTTTTCTCTGGGGTTTGTGCTGAGTGGACGCCTCCAGTGTCCCCCGCTACCATCGCTCGGGGACAGCCATCAGCCAGCGGCGAACACCACGCCCGGCATCACAAGCTGGCATTTTCGGCGATGTCTTCGCGGCCTCTGGAGACTCAGCATGACTCGCAAGTTTTCGCGTCACCCTGCGCAAGTGCACCATGTGTCATCGCATCCGGCCAGCCGGCGCACCGTTCCGGGCACCGTAGAGAGCAGCGCGCGTCGCGGATTTCTCGCCACGCTCGGTGTCGCCGCCATGCCGGCCGCGTTCGTCGGATCGCTCGGCGGCACGCTTGGCGGATTGCTCACCAGCACCCTGTCGCTGTTCTCCACGCCGGCGCACGCGCAAACCATTGCCGACATCAAGAAGAAGGGCACGATCAACGTCGGCATGCTCATCGACTTCCCACCGTACGGCACGACAAATGCGCAAGCGCAGCCGGATGGTTACGACGCCGACGTCGCGAAACTGCTGGCCAAGGATCTGGGGGTGAAGCTCAACCTCATGCCCGTCACGGGACCGAACCGGATTCCGTATCTGCTCAGCGGTAAGGTCGATGTGCTCGTCGCCTCGCTCGCAATCACACCGGAGCGCGCCAAACAGGTCCAGTTCTCCAAACCGTATGCCGCCGCCACCATTCTGCTGCTCGGAAAGACGGGAGCCGCCATCAAGTCAGCCGCCGATCTGAAAGGGGTACGTGTGAGCGTTGCACGCGCCAGTACGCAGGACATGGCCGTGACCAAGACCGCGCCAGAAGGCACCGAGATCCGTCGTTTCGACGACGATGCCTCCGCGATGCAAGCACTGCTCAGCGGGCAGGTCGATGCCATCGGCTGCTCAGTAACGGTCGCAAACGCAATTCGTCAGCGTGCGCCCGGCCAGTTCGAGCCGAAGTTCAATCTGCTACAACAGGCAATGGGGATTGCGATGCGCCCCAATCAGCCGGAACTGCTGGCAGCCATCAACGACTTTGTCTCACGTAATACGGCCAATGGCGAATTGAACAAGCTCTATCGCAAGTGGCTCGAAACCGATCTGCCGAAGATGGCGTGAGCACCGCCGCGCGCCGCCCGCGTTGCGCAAATAGCCCCAGCGTTCTCTCCCGGTCGTTGCGTTCCGACGCCAGATTTGCGCACGCCTGGTGAAACCCATGCGCCCCACAAAAAAGTAGTCGTCAACGCGACAACGCATCTCACCCCCCTTCGCGGCACCTCGTCTCTGTTCGCCGGGTTGCGCAGCGTCTCTCGTCGGCCTATCGAAATGCACATTTCGATATCGTTTCCCTACATCCCCCGCCTGCTACCCAAATGCCCCAAATCCCTTATTCCACGGGGATTCCCCCTGATCTCCCTAGGGACAAAACGAAAAAAATTTTGCTTTCGATGCAATTTAGATATATCGTAAACACGTCTTAACCACATCGATAAGGAGTCGCATCATGCGTGGATCACGTGGCGATTTCATGGGCCGAGGCCCGTTTGACCTGGACAAAATGGATTTTGGCGACGAACGGCGCGGTGCGCGCCATGGACGGCGCGGCGGCGGCGAGGGCTATGGCGACGGCCGGTTCGCACGGACCGACGAAGCCCGCAGTGAACGAACAGAACGCGGTGGCCGGGGCGGACGCGGTGGCGGACGCCTCTTCAGTCACGGTGGTTTGCGGCTCGTGTTACTGCATCTGATTGCGCAACAACCACGTCACGGCTACGAACTCATCAAAGCCATCGAAGAAAGCGTGAACGGAACGTACAGCCCCAGCGCAGGCGTGGTCTATCCGACGCTCACGCTGCTTGAAGAAATGGGCTACATCCGTGTGCAGGAAAACGCAGGCGAGAGCCAACGCAAGTCGTACGAGATCACCGACACCGGCCGCGAGTATCTGGTCGAAAACGAAGACTCGGTCACGGAGTTGCTCGCGCGCCTCGCCACGCGTCGCGAGCGCTCGGAAGACATGCCGCCGCAGGTCATGCGCGCGCTGCACAACTTCAAATATGCCGTGCATTTGCGGCTGGGCGGCGAACCGCTCTCCACCGAACAGGCCAACGCATTTGCCGCGATTCTCGACGCGGCCGCACAACAACTGGAGCGACTCTGATGCAAGACAACGCTGCACCGAACGCTGTCCCCGACCGCACGCCGCAACGTGTGCGCCATGAACTCCGCATGCGCCTGCTCGAAGTGCGCAGCGTCGAGCCGCTCACGCCCCACATGCTGCGCGTGACGCTGGGCGGCGACGACCTCGATGGCTTCACCAGCCCCGGTTTCGACGACCACGTCAAGCTGTTCTTCCCCAACCCGCAGACCGGCGAACTGACACTGCCGCAGATCGGTGCCGAGGGCGTGGCCAAACCGGCCCCCGGCGACGCGCCGCGTCTGATGCGCGATTACACGCCGCGCGACTACGATGCGGCGTCGAAAACGCTCGTGATTGATTTCGCCATGCATGACTCCGGTTCCGCCACGCAGTGGGCGCGTTCGGCCAAACCGGGCGATCGTATCGGCGTTGGCGGACCTCGGGGCTCGTTCGTCATTCCCATGAACTTCGACGGCTACGTGCTCATCGGTGACGACACGGCGCTGCCGGCGATTGCTCGGCGTCTGGCCGAGTTGCCCGCAGGCGCGCTGGTGTTCGTCTTCGCGGAAGTCGACAGCCCTGCCGACCGCCTGCGCTTCGCAAGTCAGGCCGACGTCGTGGTGGAGTGGATCTATCGCGAAGGCAAGCCCGCCGGCGAAAGCACTGCGTTGATCGACACCCTTCAGGTTGCCTCGTTGCCCAACGGCGACGTGCACGTCTGGGTAGCAGCCGAAGCCGGTGTCGCGAAAGCCGTGCGCCGCCATCTCGTCGACGTTCGCGGACTCAACCCGAAATGGGTGAAGGCAGCCGCCTACTGGCGGCGTGGCGACGCCGCCGTGCACGAGAATCTGGACGATTGAGGAAGAGGCAGCGCGTGTATGCTTTCTATCCGTCGCTCAAAAAAGAACGCTTAATACGTATGGATACGCCGCTACTGCCCGATACCAACCTGTTTGCCGGCTTGCCTTCGCACCCGGTCGATCCGAAGGCGGCCGAGCAGTTCGATACACTGCTCAGCCGACCGGGAATGCGGGTCGAACGCATCGTCTCCACCGGGCAGGCGTCGCCCGAGGGCTTCTGGTACAACCAGGCGCAGCATGAGTGGGTCGTGTTGCTCACCGGCGGCGCCGGCCTCGCCTTCGCCGACACGCCGGGCCAGACGCTCGTGCTGAATCCGGGCGACGCCGTTACGATCGCCGCTCACCGAATGCACCGCGTGGCGTGGACTGCACCGGGTGAAACCACCGTCTGGCTGGCGATTCACTACGATTGACGCCGCACTTCCATTCCCCTTTGGAGAAATTCCCTGCCGTATTTCGGAATTGCCTGATAGAAAAGGCAGGAACAAATTCCGACTATGAAAACGCGCCCGGGGATGTCGAATCTCGGCACCCGGAGGGCGGTTCACCCAAGGGGGTACGACGACATGGAGCAACGCAAACGACACGACGGCTTCGAGCGTTGGGCAGCGGGCGCGACGGCGCGTCAGACGGGGCGGGACGATACCCGTTGGCGCGTATTTCGCGCACCGGAGCAGGCAGACTTTCACGGGTTCGTCGTGTGGTGTTACACGCAGGGCGTTTTTCTCGGTCAGGAGTTTGACCGGCGTACCGACACCATCACGCATTGCTACGTGCGTAACGGTGCCTGGGCCGTGCAATTCGATTCGTATGGGGAGGCCTGTGAGCGTGCCTTCGACATTCACACGCCGACACTGATTCTGTACGCACCGGAGCGCAACGGCGGCGTTTTCATCACCAGCACCGAGCAGTAAGGGGCGCGTCACAATCGACGTTTGCCGTAACAAGATGGCACCGGCCGGCAAAATACTGGCCGGTGCTTTTTTTCTGAAATGCTCCACCACACGGCGACGGGCGCCTTCGCGCCCGGCGTAGCGAACCGGATCAGGCGTAGTTGCGGATGTCGTCGATCTCGGTCTGACCGAAATCGTCGCGCTCGGTCAGTGCCAGAATGCGGCGGGCGACATCTTCCGGCGACGAGAGCTTGCCGCTCGCTTTGAGGTCCTGAAACCGTGCCAACGCCGGAAAACTCTCCACGCTGCTGCTGCGAATCGTCTCCTGCATGCCGGTATCGACCACGCCCGGCGCGAGCGACACCGCCTGCACCCCGTGCTCGCGATGCTCCGCGTTGACCACTCGCGTATACATATCCAGCGCAGCCTTGGTCGAGCAGTAGACCGCCCAACCGGCGTTCGGCTGACGGCCGGCGCCTGAAGAGATGTTCACAATCTGGCGTTTGGCGGTCAATCCTTGTGTCGCGGTGAGAAAACGGGCCGTAAGCAGCATGACCGAAGTCACGTTCAGCGCGAATGCCGCGCCGATGGCGGCCGGGTCCGTCAGGGCCGCGCTGTTGGCGACCGGATTGACCGTGCCGGCGTTGTTGATCAGCAGATAGCGGTCGGCGTTACGCGTCAGCGTGGCGAAGATACGCTCGGCGACCTGCGCAGTGGCTTGCGTGTCGGCCAGATCGACGGCGATTTGTTCGAGCGTGACGCCCTGAGCGCTCGCCTGCGCGGCGAGGTCGTCGTCCGTGCGGCGCGCCAGCGTCACGAGATGGGTACCGGAGGTGAGCAAACAGCGTGCGAGCGCCGCACCGAGACCACGGGAGGCGCCAGTCAGAATGGCAATCGTTTGGGACATTAGGAGATATGCGGTCGGAAAACGCCGCAAAAAGAGGCCATCGGGATCGTCATTATCCGCGCAACATTCCGGCACCGCTATCCCGTCTCATCTTCGTTTTTCCAGCCGAACCGGGCATGAACGCGGGGGCCGGCGACTGCCGGTGCGTCAAAACGACACCGGGTGCCTCCAAAGCGAAATGGAGTATTGCGGAATATAATCGCAAACTTCGCATGCTTATAACCTAAGGTAGTAAAAAGCGCGTTTGGCGAGGCCGCCGGAACGCTCAGGACACCGGCACGGCGAGAGGTTTATCGCCCGTCAATGTCCCGAATCGTCAAGCTTGTCGCGGTAGTTACAGGTCTGTTGAGTGCACTGCACATTACCGCCTTATGGGTATATATTCCCCCCTCATGGAAACGATACCGAAAATCATTTCGGCGCACGCTGCTGCGCCGGATGCGAGCAAAACTGCACGCCCGGTGCCACCGCGCCCGCGTCAATACGATGCGCGGCTTGCGCGCTGGATGGTCACGCCACTCGTCAATACCCGGGTGAGCCCGAACCACCTCACGACGCTTCGGCTGGTCGTCGGGCTGGCCTGTACGTGGGCATTTGCGCAAGGCAGCTATGCCATGGCCAATTTGGGCGCTTTGCTGCTCGTGCTGTCGAACTTCATCGACCACACGGACGGCGAACTGGCGCGCATCAGCGGCAAGACCAGCCGTATCGGCCACCTCTACGACCTCGCCTCTGACGCCTTCGTAACTGTGCTGCTGTTTGGCGGCATCGGCATGGGCGTCATGGCCTCGTCTACGGACCACTACCCGCTGCCCGTGCCGCTGTCGGCATCTGCGCTCGGCTGGATCGCCGGGTTTGCCGTGGCGCTGATCTTCTTCCTGCGCATGCGCATTGAAGACCGTGTCGGCAAGGCCGGTACGAAGCAGGCATCCGTCGGTGGCTTCGAGACGGAAGACGTGCTCTATCTGATGCCGCTCGTCACGTTGTTCGACGGCACGCGTGGTTTCCTGGTCGCCGCCGCCATCGGCGCACCGATCTTCGCGTTGCTCGTGATTGCCGACTACGTGCGTGTCATGCGCCGCCCGCTGCCTGCCAAGGCCGACGCTACCGGCGCTACTGCCCCCGCAACGCCTGTGGTATCCACTGCGCCCACTGAACCCGTGACGCCTGCGGCATTCGCGGCGGATGCGGAAATCGAGCGCGCACTGGACGCCATCGACTTCGACGCCGTCACCCGCGAGTTCAAATCGCAGGACGCCTTCATCTATCTCGAGAAGTTCCTGCCCGCGACGGTCACGGAACAATTGATTGCGGCGGCCCGATCGGTCACGCCGAACGTCAACCGTAACTACCTTCCCGGTCACAAACAGGGGGGCAGCGTAAGCCGCCACACGCTCGACGAGCTTGCCCCGTTCGTCGCCGAGTTGTACCGTTCGCCTGCCCTGATGCGCTTTCTGGAGCGTCTGGCCGGCGAAAAACTGCTGCCCTCGCCGCAAGACGACCCGCACGCGTATGCGCTGTATTACTACACGCGTCCGGGCGATCACATCGGCTGGCACTATGACACCTCCTACTACAAGGGCCGCCGCTACACGCTGCTGCTAGGCGTGGTGGACCAATCGAGCTGCAAGCTCGAATACCGACTTCACACCCGCAATCCGGGCGTGCCGCAAGTCGATGGCGCCGTGGCGTATCCGCCCGGAGCGCTGGTGTTCTTCGACGGGGACAAACTGCATCACCGGATCACGCCGCTCGGCGACAACGAAGAGCGAATCTCGCTCACGTTCGAGTACGTGACCGACCCGCGCATGGGCACGTGGCAGCGCTTCATTTCAAACATGAAAGACGCCATTGCCTACTTCGGTTTCCGCCAAGTGTTTCGTCAGGTATTGGGACGGACGAAACGCTAAATGAACCGGACTGCCATCGTATCTCTCACCCTCGGTTTCGCCCTTTTCGTCGCCCTGCTGATCTGGCAGGGCACGGGATCGGTGATGTCCACGCTGGCGGTCGCCGGTTGGGGGCTGCTACCCATTGCCGCCTTCCACCTCGTGCCGCTGGTGCTCGACGCCGCAGCCATTCAGGTGCTGGTGGCGAAATCCTGCTCGCTGCGCCGCGCCACACTCACGCGCTGGGTCGGCGAGTCGGTCAACAGCCTGCTGCCGGCCGGTCAGATCGGCGGGCCGATCGCGATGGTGCGTCAAATGAAGCAAAGCGGGATGGCCGGTCGCGAAGCTGCGGCTGCCATCACCGTCAGCACGACATTGCAGGCGGTGGCGCAAATCGTCTTCGCGCTGCTGGGGCTGGCCGTCTTCGGGATCAGCGCCACGCAAAACACCAATGACGGCCTGTGGCTGCCGATGCTGATCGCCACCGCACTCGTCTCCACGCTGCTCTATGCTTTCTATATCGCGCAACGGCGCGGCATCTTCGGTTGGGCGTTTCGCATGCTCTCGAAGATGTCTTCCAAGCGCGACTGGTCGTCGCTGCTCGATCGCGCCGACGCCGTCGACGAAATCGTGCAACGCATGTACGGCCAGCGCCGCCAGGTGCTCGCGAGCTTTATGCTCAGTCTCGTCGGCTGGATCGTCGGCACGGTGGAAGTCTGGTTGATTCTGCAATTCATCGGCCACCCGGTGAGTTGGGTCGACGCCATGTTGCTCGAAAGTCTGGGGCAGGCGATTCGCGGTGCCGCGTTCTTCGTGCCAGGCTCGCTTGGCGTGCAGGAAGGCGGGTACCTGCTGCTCGCCCCGCTCGTGGGTCTGCCGGCCGACGCCGCGCTGGCTCTTTCGCTGGCCAAACGCACGCGCGAGTTGCTGCTCGGCGTGCCGGGCCTCGTCTATCTGCATTTCTCCGAACGTGGCTGGCGCCGCCGGCGCGCCTCGCAACAAAGCGCGCCGCTGCCTGCCGCCACGGATTCTGCACCGCTCTGAAGAAGGATATTCGCCATGCGTGCCATTATTCTCGCAGCAGGCATGGGCCTGCGTTTGCTCCAGCCCGAAGATAAGCAGTCGCCCAAGTGCCTGCTGCCGTTCGACGGCATGTCACTGCTTGAGCGCCATCTGCGCATGCTCGCGGCGGCCGGGATCACCGACGTCGTGCTCGCGCTCGGCTTCCACCATGAGCAGGTGAGCGAAGCGCTCGACCGTCTGAACTGGACACCGCGCCCGCAGATCCGCCTCAACCCAGACTTCCATCTGGGCAGCGTGCTCACGCTGCACACGGCCGCCGATGCGATGACCGCAGGCGGCGACGTGCTCGTCATGGATGCCGACGTGCTCTACGATCAACGCATTTTCAATGCACTGGTCGCGGGCAAAACGGCGAACCGTCTGCTCATCGACCGCGATTTCGAAGTGGGCGACGAACCGGTCAAGCTGTGCCTGCGCAATGGCGTGCCGGTCGAGCTGCGCAAGCAGGTCATGGTCGGCCTTGAATACGACACGGTCGGCGAATCGGTCGGCTTCTTCCGTTTCAACGAAGCGACAGCCGCGCGTCTTGCGGAAATCACGCGCGATTACGTCGAATCGGGCCGCGCGAAGATGCCGCACGAGGAAGCTGTGCGCGATTTGCTGCTCGAGCGCGGTGCGCAATTCGAAACCGCCGATGTCACGGGCTTCCCGTGGATCGAAATCGACTACCCTGAAGACGTGAAGCGCGCTGCCGAACAAGTGCTGCCGCAACTCGAACCGCTCACGATGGTGTCAGAATGAACGCTCCCGACGCATTCACCCTCCCGCCGACGGCCACGCGCGCGTCGCAACTGCGCGCCATGCTGCGCAGCAATCAACTCGAATTCCTGATGGAAGCCCACAACGGCCTGTCCGCGCGTATCGTGCGCGAGGCCGGCTTCAAGGGTATCTGGGCCTCGGGCCTTGCCATCTCGGCGCAATTCGGTGTGCGCGATAACAACGAAGCCAGTTGGACGCAGGTTGTCGATAACCTCGAGTTCATGGCCGACGCCAGCAATCTGCCGATCCTGCTCGACGGCGACACCGGCTACGGCAACTTCAACAACATGCGACGCCTCGTGCGCAAGCTCGAGCAACGTGGCGTGGCCGGCGTGTGCATCGAAGACAAGGTCTTCCCGAAGACCAATAGCTTCATCGGCGGCGAACGCCAGCCGCTCGCGGACATCGACGAGTTCTGCGGCAAGATCAAGGCCGGCAAGGACTCGCAGGCCGACGACGATTTCTCGATCGTGGCGCGTGTCGAAGCGCTGATCGCCGGCTGGGGCATGGAAGAAGCTCTGCGCCGGGCCGAGGCCTATCGTCAGGCCGGCGCCGACGCCATCCTGATTCACAGCAAGCTCAAGCGTGCCGACGAAATCGTGCAATTCGCCCGCGAGTGGGATAACCGCTGCCCGCTGGTGATCGTGCCGACGAAGTACTACAGCACGCCGACCGACGTGTTCCGCGACGCGGGTATCAGTGTCGTGATCTGGGCAAACCATCTGATTCGCGCCGCCACATCGGCGATGCAGGCCGTGGCCGCCGAGATCCACCGCAGCGAGACACTCATCAACGTCGAAGACCGTATCGCGACGGTCGACGAGATCTTCCGCCTGCAAGACGCCGACGAATACACCGAAGCGGAAGACCGTTACCTGTCGGCCGCGAACGCACCGCGGTCGGCCATCGTGCTGGCCGCCAGTCGCGGCAAGAACCTCGAGAGCGTGACGACCGACCGCCCGAAGGTGATGTTGCCGGTCGCCGGCAAGCCGCTGCTGCGCTGGCTGGTCGACAGCTTCAAGAAACAGGGCGTGAATGACATCACGGTCGTGGGTGGCTATCGCGCCGACGCCATCGACACGGCGGGCATCACCCTCGCGGTGAACGAACGTCACGCCGAAACCGGCGAACTCGCCTCGCTTGCCCGCGTGCCCAACGCCTTCACGCACGACACCGTCGTCTCTTATGGCGACCTGCTGTTCCGCAGCTACATCGTGCGTGATCTGATCGAGAGCGACGCCGACTTCACGGTGGTCGTCGACTCAACGGCCGCGACCACGGCCAATGCCGCCAACGCCAGCGTGCGAGACTTTGCGTACTGCTCGGCCGGCGACGACCGCGGTCTGTTCGGCCAGCAAGTGCTGCTCGAGAAGATCAGTGCCAACGCCGCAGACGCCGGGCGCTCCCCTAACGGCCGCTGGATCGGCCTGTTGGGCGTGCGAGGCGACGAAGGCCGCGCACAACTGCAACGCGTCTTCGCAGCATTGCAGGCTCGCCCGGACTTCGACCAGCTCGGCATGCCCGATCTGATCAATGCGCTGGCCGCCGACGGCGCCCGGATCGAAGTGCAATACGTGCACGGCCACTGGCGCGGAGTGAACGACATGGAAGAATTCCGCCGCGCGGCGGACTTTGCCCATGGTCAGACCCCATTCAGCGGCGCCGCCCCGGAGACACAAGGTGATTGAGGCCGGACAGTTTGTCGAAGCCGCGCGCAAGCACGGCTTCACCTGGTACACGGGCGTGCCGTGTTCGTTCCTCACGCCGTTCATCAACTACGTGCTGCAAGATCCGACGCTGCATTACCTGTCGGCAGCCAACGAGGGCGACGCCGTCGCCATCGCTGCCGGTGCAACGCTCGGTGAAGGCCGCGGCGCACGCTCGGTCACCATGATGCAGAACTCGGGCCTCGGCAATGCGGTAAGCCCGCTGACCTCGCTCACATGGACCTTCCGTCTGCCGCAATTGCTGATCGTGACGTGGCGCGGTCAGCCGGGTATTACCGATGAGCCGCAGCATGCGCTCATGGGCCCGATCACGCCAGCCATGCTCGACCTGATGGAAGTGCCTTGGGAGCTGTTCCCCACGGCGCCCGAGGCGATTGCCCCCGCGTTGGAGCGCGCAGTGCGCCACATGGACGAGACTGGCCGCCCCTACGCGCTCGTGATGCAAAAGGGCAGCGTGGCGCCCTATCCGCTGCAACCGGCCGAGCGCCCCGCACGCCCGGCACAGCCCGCGCCGGTCTCGCTGGTAAAAGGTGTCGCCCCGTCCGAACTGCCGACACGTCGCGACGCGCTCGAGCGCGTCATTGCCCACACGCCGCTCGACGGCACGGTCGTGCTGGCATCGACCGGCTTCTGCGGCCGCGAACTGTACGCACTCGACGACCGCGCTAACCAGTTGTACATGGTCGGCTCGATGGGCTGCGTCACAACGCTGGCGCTGGGACTCGCGTTGGCGCGCCCCGACCTGCGCGTGGTCGCGCTCGACGGTGACGGAGCGGCACTCATGCGCATGGGGGCCTTTGCCACGCTGGGCGCTTATGGTCCGTCGAATCTGGTGCATCTGTTGCTCGACAACGCGTCGCACGACTCGACCGGTGCCCAGGCAACGGTGTCGCCGACGGTATCGTTCGCGGGCATTGCGGCCGCCAGCGGTTACGCGCTTGCACTCGAAGGCGACACGCTCGACGTTATCGAACAACTATTTGACGGGCGCGCCGCCAGCCTGAACGAAGGTCCGCGCTTTGCGTGCCTGACCACGCGTCCGGGAACGCCTGACGGGCTACCGCGCCCGAAGGTCACGCCCGAGGCCGTCAAGGCTCGCCTGATGGACCACATTGCACAACGCGCGCAGGCTTCGGCCTGAGCGTGCCCCCATTCACGAAATCTGCCGAGGAAGCTTCGCCATGCTGTTACTGAATCCGGGCCCCGTTACCCTGACCGAACGCGTCCGCAATAGCCTGTTGCAACCCGATCTGTGCCACCGCGAGCCCGAATTCTTCGACCTGCAGGATGAAGCCCGCGCACGCCTCACGGCAGTCTACGGTCTCGATCCGGCGGTCTGGACGCCGGTGCTGATGACCGGCTCGGGCACGGCCGCCGTTGAGAGCATGACCGCTGGCCTCGTGCCGGAAGGGGGGCGCCTGCTGATCGTCGAGAACGGCGTGTACGGCGAGCGCATCTCGCAGATCGCGAAGCAATACCGTATCGACCACGACGTTATTCATTTCGAATGGATGCAAGCCCCCGATCTCGCGCAGATCGTCGGCAAGCTCGACACGGCGGGAGATCGTCCGTACACGAATGTGGCGATCATTCACCACGAGACGACTACGGGCCGCCTGAACGATCTGGCCGGTATCGCCGCCGCCTGTCGCGAACGCGGCATCGGCCTGCTGGTCGATGGCGTGAGCAGCTTTGCCGCCGAAGCCATTGATTTCAACGACTCGGGCATCGTGGCGGTGGCCGCCACGGCAAACAAGTGCGTACATGGCGTGCCGGGCGTGTCGTTCGTGATGGTGCGCAAAGACGCCCTCGCCAAGGCTGCCAGCCGCACCTATTACCTCGATATCGCTCGCCTCGCCAAGCTGCAGGCCGAGCGCAATACACCGTTCACGCCGTCTGTGCACGCGTACTACGCGCTGGTCGAGGCGCTGCGCGAACTCGATGACGCCGGAGGCTGGCAAAAGCGTCATGCGCATTACGGCGCGCTTGCCGAGCAGGCGCGCGCCGGTCTGGCCGCACTGGGTATCGACAGCGCGTTGCCCGCAAGTGAGTCGTCGGTGGTGCTGCGCGCCTACAAGTTGCCTGCCGGGGTCGACTACCCGCGTCTGCACGACTGGCTCAAGGCCGACGGCTTCGTGATCTACGCGGGGCAAGGCGGCCTGTCCAAGGAACTGTTCCGAATCTCGACCATGGGCAACCTCACCGCGGCCGACATCGATCGCCTGCTGGCTTCCTTCGCAAGACTGGTGAAGTGAGCGAGGGGACCGGACGTTCAGCCATGACCGATTTGCTAGTCAGCATCCACTCCCCATCCGAGCTGCGCGCGCTCTCGCGCGCCGACTTGCACCGTCTGGCGGACGAACTGCGCGCCTGTGTACTCGACAGCGTCTCGCGCACGGGCGGGCACCTCTCGTCGAATCTGGGCACCGTCGAGCTGACGATCGCGCTGCACTACGTTTTCGACACGCCTAACGATCGTATCGTATGGGACGTGGGGCATCAGACGTATCCGCACAAGATCCTTACCGGCCGGCGCGAGGCCATGTCGAGCCTTCGTCAATGGAAAGGCTTGTCGGGCTTCCCCAAGCGCGAGGAATCGCCCTACGACACGTTCGGCACGGCGCATTCGAGCACGTCGATTTCGGCCGCGCTCGGCATGGCGCTCGCCAGCAAGGTCAAGGGCGAGAAGCGGCACGCGATTGCCGTGATCGGCGATGGGGCGATGACGGCGGGCGAAGCGTTCGAAGCGCTGAACAACGCCGGTGTCTACGAAGACCTGCCGTTCCTCGTGGTGCTCAACGACAACGACATGTCGATCTCCCCGCCGGTCGGTGCCCTCAATCAGTACCTCACGCGTCTGATGTCCGGGCAGTTTTACTCGGCCGGCAAGGAGAGCGTGCGCAACCTGCTGCGCAACGCCCCCGCGCCGATGCGCGAACTGGCACACAAGCTCGAGGAACACGCCAAGGCCCTCGTATCGCCCACCGGTACGATGTTCGAGGAGTTCGGCTTCAACTATCTCGGCCCCATCGACGGCCACGATCTCGACGCGCTCATTCCCGCGCTCGAGAACATCAAAGCGCTCAAGGGCCCGCAGTTCCTGCACGTCGTCACGCGTAAAGGCCGTGGCTACAAGCTCGCCGAAGCCGATCCGGTACTGTATCACGGCCCGGGCAAGTTCAATCCCAGCGAAGGGATTCGTCCCGCTGCACCAGGCACAGTCGCGGCCAAGACCTATACGCAGGTCTTCGGTGAATGGCTGTGCGATGCGGCGGCGGCGGACAAGCGTGTCGTAGGCATTACGCCGGCAATGCGCGAAGGCTCCGGACTTGTGGAGTTCGAGAAACGCTTCCCTGAGCGTTACTACGATGTCGGCATCGCCGAGCAGCATGCCGTGACGTTCGCGGGCGGGCTGGCGACCGAAGGGCTCAAGCCGGTAGTGGCGATCTACTCGACGTTCCTGCAACGCGCTTACGATCAGGTGATTCACGACATAGCCCTGCAAAACCTGCCGGTCGTGTTCGCGATCGACCGGGGCGGTCTTGTCGGTGCGGACGGGGCAACGCACGCGGGGGCGTACGACATTGCCTACCTGCGCTGCATTCCAAACATGGTGGTCATGGCGCCGGCCGACGAGAACGAGTGCCGTCAGATGTTGCAGACGGCGCTCGGCATCGATGGCCCGAGCGCGGTGCGTTACCCGCGTGGCGCGGGCCCCGGTGTGAAGACGCAGGCCGGCTTGTCGACCTTGCCGGTGGGCCGGGCGCAGGTGCGTCGGCAAAGCGCCGCCCCGGCAGGCCGTCGCGTGGCAATTCTCGCGTTCGGCTCGATGGTGGCACTGGGCGAACAGGTCGCCAGCGAGTTCGATGCGAGCGTGGTCAACATGCGCTTTGTCAAACCACTCGATAACGCCACGCTGCTCGACATGGCACGTACGCACGACCTCGTCGTCACGCTTGAGGAAGGCGCGGTGATGGGCGGTGCGGGCACGGCCTGTGTCGAAGTACTCAATGCCAATGGCGTGCTGGTTCCGGTGCTGCAATTGGGATTGCCCGACACGTACATCGATCAGGGCACCCCGGCGCAGCAACTCGCGTCTGTCGGGCTCGATGCGCCGGGTATTGCGGCGTCGATTCGCCGGGCGCTGGCCGAGCGTCTGGGCGGCAAGGTCGAGGCGGTGCCGTCGGCGCCGTCGGCGCCTTGAGCGAGATCGCTTCCCTGCGCTCAGATAGAAAAACGGCACCGGAAGGTGCCGTTTTTCATTGCCCCCGAGCCCTCGGACCGTGATCCTCAGGCGCGGTAATCGAGGAAAGTCATGGCTTCTGTGGCACGTCCTTCTCGCGCGGCTTGCCCATGAGCACCGGCTGGAAGAACACTGCACCGATCAGCGTGCATACCAGCGAGAGCGCGAGCAGCTTGCCCATGCTCGACGTGCCCGGGTGGTGCGACAGCCACAGACTCCCGAAGGCGATACCCGTCGTTGCCGCGGAGAGCACAATGGCCTGCGTCAGACTCGACGCGAGCAACTGCGTCTTCCCCTCGCGCCAGGCGATGACGTAGTAGATCTTGAACGCCACGCCAACGCCGAGCAGCAGCGGCAGCGCGATGATGTTCGCAAAGTTCAGCGGCAGGCCGATCAGCACGGTAATTTCGAGCGTGACGGCCGCCGAGACCAGCAGCGGCACCAGCGTTCGCAGTACGTCGCCGAAATTGCGCAATGCGAGCCACAGCAGCACCGTGATCGAGAGCAACGCCCAGATTCCCGCCTCGATGAAAGCGCGAATGATCGTGTCGGCCGAGCGCAAGATCGAAATCGGACCGCCCACGGCATCCGGTGCGCTCGCCAGCACGGCTGCACTGAACTTGCGCAGCATGGCGTCGTCGCTCGGGTCAGCGCCCTTCTCGACATGCGGAGAAATGTTCACGAGCGCGCGCCCATCGGCAGCCACCCATTGCGACACGATGTCCCTGGGCAGCGATTCACGCGTCACCTCGCGCGGTTGCAGCGCGTCGCGCAACTGACCGAGGGCGAGTTTCAACGGCCCAGCAATCGCACGATCGGCGCGCTCACGCGTGGCGGCATCCGCCGCCGCAAGCTTGCGCAAGGCTATCGCCAGACGCTGCGCTTCCTTGGCCCCTTCGCCCGGATGATCGAGCGCGGCGTCTTCCAACTGGCCGGCGGCCGTCTTGAGCGAGGACACGCGAGCCGCATCGGCCACGGGCGGCAGCGGCGTCTGCGTGAGCACCGGCAGCAGCGACGCGGCCGCCGTGCCGATCTGCGCGAGCTTGGCCGGCTGCTCCGTCGGGATGAACGTTGTGAGCGTAACCACGCGGCCGACCTCGGGCACCGCACGCAACTTCGCGGCTTCGGCGTTGGCAGCGTCAAGCGTCGGCGCGAGCAATTGCACGTCGTTGACTCCGGCTTCCGGCGAATTCGCCAGATCCAGCAGCGTCGCCATCGACTCCGTTTTCGGGTCTTTCAGATGCAATGGGTTGAAGTCGAAGTGCAGATGCGCCAACAGCGGCAGGCCGGCCACCACGAGGGCGAGGGTGCCGTACAACAGCGGCTTGCGGTACTTGTCGGTGAAATCGTCGACCGGACCCAGGCTGCGAAAACCGGGTGGGCTCGCTTCCCCCTTCGGCTTGAACACACTGATGAGTGCGGGCAGCAACGTGATCGCCGACGGGAAGGCCACGCACAAAATGCCTACGCCTGCGATCAGGCCCAGTTCGGAAACCCCGCGATAGTCCGTCGGCAGGAACGAGAAAAAGCTCGCCGCCGTGGCCGCTGCGGCCAGCGACAACGGCATGGCGATTGCCTTGCCGGCCCCGGCGAGCGCCCCGCGAAGCACGTCGTCGCTCGACGACTTGCCGTCGCTGTCCAGACGATGTCGCTCCTCGCGATAGCGCACGCCGAACTGAATGCCGAAGTCCACGCCAATGCCCACGAACAACACGGCGAACGCCACCGAAATCATGTTGAGCGCCCCGACCATCATCAGGCCGAGTGCAAACGTGACGACCAGCCCCGCCAGCAAGGTGATGAACACCGCGAGAATCATCTTGCCCGAGCGCACCGCCAGCCACAGCACCACGAGTACGGCCAGCATCGTGATGATGGCGTTCGGGCCGGCGTCTTCGCGCACCGAAGCAAACTCCTCGTCGGACAGCGGACGTGGGCCCGTCAGGCGCACCGTCGCGCCATAGCGTTCAGCAAGCTTCAGATCGGCAGCGGCGTCACGAATACGCGTTGCGGCGTTCGCGCCGGCTTCGAGCGCCGCATAGTCCAGCACCGGCTGGACCTGCACATAGCTGCGCGCCACGGTATCCGGCGCGACCAGCGAGCGCCACGACATTCCCGCCGGACGCCCGGCCAGCACCGCCTCGGTCGTATCGGCGGCGTTGCCGAGCAGGCGTGCCATGTCCGGCAGCTTCACCTGCCCCGTGAGCAGCGGGGTCTGCAGCGTGACCGACAGCAGGTTCGACAAGCCCGTCAGGCTGGGGTCCTGCGCCAGACGGTTGAGCAGCGGCTTGGCGTCTTCAAGCTTGCCGGTCAGCGACTTCACGTCGTCGAGCGAGGCAAAGAGCAGCGCATTGCGCGCAAAGAACTCGCCCGATCCCGGACGGCTCACCGAGCGGAACACGTCTGTCTCGGTCGAGAGCTTCTCTGCCAGTTCGGCGGCGGCCCGGTCGGCGAATTCCACGGCCGGAGCCTGTACCACGGCAAGCGTGATATCAGCCTTCTGCGGGAAAGCGCGGTCGATTTCGCGGCCGCGCTCGGCGGCAGGCGTATTCGAATCGATCAGGCTGGAAATATCGGTGTTGATCGCAAAGTGCTTGGCGACGTATACCGAACTCGCGATAACGAGGAGCAGCGAAGCGAAGATGACTGGGTACGCGTGCTTCGCCGAAAAACGGACGATGCGCACGACGAGCGAAGTCAGCATGTAGCGGTTCCGGAAGAAAGTGGAGGCCGCCCTCGCCTTTGGCCAATTCGATCCATATCGTCACGAAACGTTATGTATGCGATGCGCCGGGGAACCAATCGCGGAGGAAATCCGTCGATCCGCCCATGAAAAACGAGGAAACGGTGAATTTACAAAATCGCAGCAGTATACAAGGCCGCGTGCACTACACTACGGGCCTACCCGTTTTAACCGACTAAAACCGACGAAGACGAGCTGGTATGAACAAATTTCTGGTGACGGCAACTGCCGCCGTCGCATTGAGCGGCATCGGTGTTGCCTCTGGCGCCTGGGCACAGGCGAGCAGCGCCAATCCGAACGACATGGTGAAAACGGCCGTCGAAACGGTCGTCAAGGGTGCCAAAGCAGACCCGGCTGCCCGCGATGGCGACGTGAGCGCGACGGCGCGTGTCGTCGCCCGCGACTTCCTGCCTTACACCGACTTCCACCGCACCACGCGCTATGCCGTGGGCCCCAAGGCGTTCGATGCCGCCACGCCGGCCCAGCAGCAGCAGGTTTTCGAGCAGTTCCAGCAGTTGCTCGTCAACACCTTTGCGCTGCAACTCTCGCAAGTACGCGGCACCCAGATCTCGTTCAAGTTCGCCCCGGCCAAACTCACGGCGAACAGCAACGATGTTGTGGTCGGCGCCTCGGTCAGCGGTACCGGCGACAATCTTTCGGTCGCCTACCGTCTGGCCAAGACCGAGAAGGGCTGGAAGATCTACGACATCAACATGATGGGCGAGAACGTGGCCGACGCATGGCTCATCCAGTTGTATCAGCCGCAATTCAAGGCACGCATCGCTCAGGGCGGGATCGACAGCCTGATCGCCTATCTGCGCGAGAAGAACGAGCGTTTCGGCAAGTAAAATCAATGACTTATCGGCGAGCCTCGTGAGCGGCGCGGTCCATCCAGGGCGGCCTCGCCAGCGCGTTCCGCCGGCTTGCACCCACTTGCCGGCAGAATCGATACAAATTCGCCACAGATAAACGCCGATTCGTCAACACTTATGCAACACTCGCAGGCGGTTTCCCACAGGGGGTCGCCAGCAGATTTTGGCCGCGGCGGTTACAATCGCTGCTTGTCAAACGACCGGACGGCGGTCCCCCCGAGGGTGTGCGCGAATTGCCAGCGAAACTGGCGCCGCGCGTTCCATGAGGCCATAGTTTTTACAACGTGGACACCCAGTAGAACCGCCATCCCGGCCGACCTGAGCCGGAGAGCTGAATGCAAGTCTTCCTTGCCCAACCCCGAGGGTTTTGTGCGGGTGTCATACGTGCCATCGAGATCGTGGAGCGCGCCCTGGAAAAATACGGCGCCCCGGTCTACGTTCGCCATGAGATCGTCCACAACAAACATGTGGTCGATTCGCTCAAGGCCAAGGGCGCGCGCTTTATCGATGAGCTGTCCGAAGCGCCTGCTGGCGCCGTGACCATTTTCAGCGCGCATGGCGTCGCACGGGTCGTTGAGCTGGAAGCGCAGACGCGTGGCCTGAAGGTGCTCAACGCCACCTGCCCGCTCGTCACCAAAGTGCACATTCAGGGCAAGAACTACGTATCTGCCGGTCGTGAAGTCATTCTGATCGGCCATGCGGGTCACCCCGAGGTCGAGGGGACGATGGGCCAGATCGATGGGCCCGTGCATCTCGTTCAGACCGAGGACGATGTCGATGCTTTGCCGCTCGCCGACAACACGCCGCTGTCGTACGTGACCCAGACCACGCTGTCGGTCGACGAGACTCGCGGTATCATTGCTGCACTGCAACGTCGCTTCACCAATATCGTCGGCCCGAACACCAAGGACATCTGCTACGCCACGCAGAACCGGCAAACGGCCGTACGCGAGCTGTGCGAGCGTGTGGACGTACTGCTCGTGGTCGGCGCGACGAACAGCTCGAACTCGAACCGCCTGCGCGAAATCGGCACCGAAATGGGACTGCCGAGCTATCTGGTGGCCGACGGCTCCGAGTTGAACCCCGAATGGGTGCGTGGTCAGGCCCGCATCGGCATTACCGCCGGGGCGTCCGCGCCCGAGCGCATGGTCGAAGACGTGATCGACGCACTGCGTCGCATCGACACCGTCGAAGTGACTCTCATGGACGGCATCGAGGAAACCATCCAGTTTCGCCTGCCGTCGGAATTGATTAAAACCGAGCCGGCCGCCGTACAACACGCGGTCGCTGGCTAACGCAACACGAACAGGAGCCGAACTTGGCCATCCCCTTCCTGCAACAGGCGTATGTTGGCGCCTACCTGATGAAACAACGCTTCAAGGGCAACAAGCGCTACCCGCTGGTGCTGATGCTCGAACCGCTGTTCCGTTGCAACCTCGCATGCTCGGGCTGCGGCAAGATCGATTATCCGGACCCCATCCTGAATCAGCGTGTCTCGCTCAAGGACTCGCTCGACGCCGTAGACGAATGCGGCGCACCGGTGGTCTCGATCGCTGGCGGCGAACCGCTGCTGCACAAGGAAATGCCGCAAATCGTCAAGGGCATCATCGAGCGCAAGAAGTTCGTCTATCTGTGCACGAACGCCCTGCTGCTTGAAAAGAAGATCGACGATTACGAGCCGAGCCCGTTCTTCGTCTGGTCGATTCACCTCGACGGCGACCGCGAAATGCACGACGCTGCCGTGTCGCAGGAAGGTGTGTACGACCGCGCCGTGGCCGCCATCAAGCTGGCCAAGTCGCGCGGCTTCCGCGTGAACATCAACTGCACGCTGTTCAACAACGCCGATCCCGAGAAGGTCGCCAAGTTCTTCGATTCGACGAAGGATCTGGGCCTCGACGGCATTACCGTCTCGCCGGGCTATGCCTACGAGCGCGCCCCCGATCAGCAGCACTTCCTGAACCGCTCGAAGACCAAGCAACTGTTCCGCGACATTCTCAAGCGCGGCAACGGCGGCAAGAACTGGTCGTTCAGCCAGTCGAGCCTGTTCCTGGACTTCCTCGCGGGCAATCGTTCGTACCACTGCACGCCGTGGGGCAACCCGACGCGTACCGTGTTCGGCTGGCAGCGTCCGTGCTACCTGCTTGGCGAAGGCTATGCCAAGACGTACAAGGAACTGATGGACACCACCGACTGGGACAAGTACGGTGTGGGCAACTACGAGAAGTGCGCCGACTGCATGGTGCACAGCGGTTTCGAAGCCACGGCTGTGAACGAGACGCTCACGCGTCCGCTGCGCGCGCTGGGTGTGGCGCTCAAGGGTGTACGTACCGATGGCCCGATGGCCGAAGACGTCTCGTTCGCCAAGCAGCGTCCGGCTGAGTTCGTGTTCTCCAAGCACGTCGAGATCAAGCTCGACGAACTGCGCCGGGCAAAGGCGTAAATGCCGTCGCGTGTGCTGGTCACCGGCGCCTCCGGGTTCGTCGGTTCTGCGGTAGCACGCACGGCGCTCGCGCGCGGTCACGAGGTTCGCCTGCTGGTGCGAGGCACCAGCCCGCGCGCGAACCTCGCCGACCTGCCCGTTGAAGTCGTGGAAGGCGACATGCGCGATGCCGCATCGATGCAACGCGCGCTTGCCGGGGTGGATGCTCTGCTCCACGTCGCCGCCGACTATCGTCTGTGGGCGAAAGATCCCAACGACATCATGCGAGCCAATATCGACGGCACGCGCACGGTGATGGAAGCCGCGCTGCGTGCCGGGGTCGAGCGTGTGGTGTACACGAGCAGCGTTGCCACGCTGCGTGTGCACGACGCCACGGGCCCGGTCGATGAAACCTCCCCCAACGACGAAGCCACGACCATTGGCGTGTACAAGCGCAGCAAGGTCGCGGCCGAGCGTCTGGTCGAGCGAATGATCGCAAACGACGGTCTGCCTGCCGTGATCGTCAATCCGTCCACGCCCATCGGGCCGCGCGACATCAAGCCCACACCCACCGGGCGCATCATCGTCGAAGCCGCGCAAGGCAAGATTCCCGCATTCGTCGATACGGGCCTGAATCTCGTGCATGTCGACGACTGCGCCGAAGGCCATCTGCTTGCTCTCGAGCGCGGTCGCATCGGTGAGCGCTACATTCTCGGCGGCGACGACGTGCTGCTGCGCGACATGCTCGCGAGCATTGCGGGCATGGTCAATCGCAAGGCCCCGACGATCGCCCTGCCGCGCTGGCCGCTCTATCCGCTCGCGATGGCCGCGCAAGGCGTTGCCCGTTTTACGGGCAAAGAACCGTTCGTCACGGTCGATGGCCTGAAAATGTCGCGTTATCACATGTTCTTCTCGTCCGAGAAGGCAAAACGCGAACTTGGCTACACCGCCCGCCCCTACCCCGAAGGCCTGCGCGATGCGCTTGCCTGGTTTGGTTCTGCCGGATATCTGTCATGACTGTTTTGGCCTGGATCGCCGCGCTCTCGCTGGCCATCTGGATCTATCTGCTGAGTTCGCAGGGCGACTTCTGGCGCGCCCGCGAACGCGACGATCTCGACGAAGACCGCTTGCCCGTGCCCGAGGTCTGGCCTGCCGTGGCCGTTGTCATTCCCGCGCGCAACGAGGCGGAATCGATCGGACAGGTGGTTGAATCCCTGTGCCGTCAGGACTATGCGGGACGCCTGCGTATCGTTGTCGTCGACGACCAGAGCAACGACGGCACGGCCGATCTCGCGCGTGAGGCAGCCACCCGTGCTGCCGCAGATGGCTTCAACCGCCGGGTAGATGTGCTGAGCGGACAACCGCTGCCCGGCGGCTGGACCGGCAAGATGTGGGCGGTACGTCAGGGCGTGGCGTTTGCCAGTGACCCCGGCACCAACGACGACGGTATCGCCCCCGACTATCTGCTGCACACCGACGCAGACATCGCGCACACCCCGGAAAACGTGCGCCGTCTGGTCACGCGCGCCACGGGCGACAAGCGGGTACTCGTCTCACTCATGGCGAAGCTGCGCTGCACCGCATGGTTCGAGCGCACGTTGATTCCGGCGTTCGTGCTGTTCTTCCAGATGTTGTACCCGTTCGCGTGGGTCAACGATCCGAAGAAGCGCATGGCCGCCGCCGCCGGTGGCTGCATGCTGATCCACCGCGCCTCGCTCGAAGCCGGCGGCGGTATCGAGGCGATACGCGACGAGATCATCGACGACTGCGCCATGGGGCGCCTGCTCAAGAAGCAAGGGGCAATCTGGCTGGGCCTGACCGAGCGCGCCATCAGCGTGCGTCCGTACGACAACCTTGGCGAGATTCGCAAAATGGTGTCGCGTACGGCCTACGCGCAATTGCGGTACTCGCCCGTGCTGCTGGCAGGCACAATCGTGTCGCTGCTGCTCACATTCATCGTGCCGCCGGTCATGACGCTCTTCGCGTCAGGCATTGCGCAATGGCTCGGCCTCTTCGCCTGGATCGCGATGACGCTGTCCTATCTGCCGATGTTGCGCTTCTATCGTCAACCGTCTAGCTTCGGCCCGTTGCTGCCGCTGGTCGCGGCGCTGTACACCGTCTTCACATTCGATTCGGCGCTGCAACACTGGCGCGGTCGTGGCGGCATGTGGAAGGGACGCGCTCAGGCGCGCGGACAGCAATCGTCGGACGTATGAACTGACTCACGCCCTCGCACCGGCATCCGCCCAAAAGAAAAATGCCAGCCCGTCTGCAAAGACGCGCTGGCATTTTTCTTGAGAGACGTTTGCCCTTGGGGGCGGTAAGCGTGGCGATCAGATCCCTGCGGCGCCGGCGCCAAATCCATCCCCCAGCTTGAGGGCCACGATCTGGCGTCCGTGACGCATGGCCTGCCTGGCGAGGCTCGCGTCTTTACCGACCCGCAGCAGCGCGGGCAATTGCAGCGGATTGGCGGCGAGCGAGCGCAGCACGCCCAGAATATCAGTGGAACCGTCGCTGCGAAGCCCGGCGAGCGCCGCCGGGGGAAGCGAGCGTTCCGCCGGATCGATGACCACGCGTGCTGCAACGAACGGCAGACCGTGTGCCTGCGCGACGCGCGCCACGACATGCGACTCCATATCCGCCGCCGCCGCCCCGGTCTCACGGAACAACGCGGCCTTGTCGCCGGCATTCACCACGGGGGCGCTCACCCCTGCGAGATCGGCGCGCAAGGCGCCGGGCATGGCGCGACGCAAGGCGTCCGCCCAGCCGGTCGCCGAAACATACTCGTGCGCTTGCCGCGGCATGTCGAGCACCTTGTGCGCGATCACCCACTGCCCCGGCTTCACGCCGGGAATCAAGCCGCCGGCAGTGCCGAAACTCACCAGTCCACGCGCGCCGTCGTGCGCAATAGCGGCTTCGAGGTCTGCGGCAAGCGTGTTGTTCTGCGCGCAAACTACGACCACGCCGTCGCCGCGCGCAATGCGCGCCTCGAAGGGCATGCCGGTCACAACGATGATGGGCGGGTTCAGGGGACTCACTTATTTGGCGTGCGTTTCAAGGACTACATGCCGCAGGGTACGGGGCAATCGTTGCGCACCGTCAGATTGCGATAACGAGCCAGTGCCCACAGCGGGAAGAACTTGCGATAGCCGTGATAGCGCAGATAGAACACGCGCGGGAAACCCGTCGCCGTGTAGAGTTCTTCGTCCCACAGTCCTTCTTCGTTCTGCGTATTGAGCAGATAGTCGACGCCACGCTTGACCGCCGGATCGTTGGCCTTACCCGCCGCCATCAGGCCGAGCAATGCCCAGGCCGTCTGCGACGACGTGCTCGGTGCCGCCTCGTAGCCCTTGTAATCGAGCTTGTAGCTATCGCCGTCCTCGCCCCAGCCACCATCGGCGTTCTGGATCGAGATGAGCCACTGTGCCGCACGTGCCATGGCCGGATGCTCCGGCGGCAAACCTGCTGCCTGCAAGCCGCACATGGCCGACCATGTGCCGTACACGAAATTCATGCCCCAGCGGCCATACCAGCTGCCGTCGGCTTCCTGATCGTCGAGAATGTACTTCAATGCCAGATCCGCAGAGGCCTTGCGCGCCGGCGACTGCGGCAGTTGCGCCAGCATCGACAGGCAACGCGCGGAGACGTCTACCGTGGGCGGATCGAGCAACGCGCCATGATCCGAGAACGGAATGCTGTTCAGGTACAGATGCGTGTTCTCCGGTTCGAACGCCCCCCACCCACCGTTACTGCTCTGCATGCCAATGACCCACTCCGTGCCACGGTCGATCGCATGGCGCATCGGGCGCGGACTCGCATCGATCTTGTCGTTCTCGAAGGTACCGGCAAGCTTCTCGTAGCGATCCATCGCCATGGCCACGACAGCGGTGTCGTCCACGTCCGGGTAATGGGGGTTGGCGAACTGGAAGGCCCAGCCGCCCGGACGCACGTTCGGCCGACGCGAGATCCAGTCGCCGCGCACATCCAGAATCTGCAACGGAATGAGCCACTCGAGCCCTTTGCCCGCCTGTTCAATGGCACGCTTGTCGCCGGTTTCGAGCAGCGCGTGCGCCGACAATGCGGTGTCCCACACCGGCGACAGACACGGCTGCACATAGGTTTCGTGTTCGGCCGGTGTCACCAGCTTCTCGACCGACTTGCGGGCAATCGCGCGGCTCGGATGATCTTCCGGATAGCCAAGCACGTCGTACATCATGACCGCATTGGCCATGGCCGGATAAATGGCACCGAGGCCGTCTTCGCCGTTCAGGCGCTCCTCGACGAAATCGACAGCACGCCGGATCGACTTTTCGCGCAGCTTCTTGGGGAAGAACGGATCGAGCGCACGCAGCACCTGATCGACACCCGAGAAAAACGTGAACCAGAAGCGGCTCTGATGCGGCGCACGCTTGGGCGGGCCGACGTCCTTGGGACTGCCGATGAACAGTTCGTCGATGCCGACACCCTTCGGATTGCGCGCGCGCGGACGCTTTGCCTGCAACACGAGCAGCGGCACGATCACGGTGCGCGCCCAGTACGACACCTTCGACAGGTGGAACGGGAACCACTGCGGCAGCAGCATGATCTCGACGGGCATCATCGGCACCGCCCTCCATTCGAGCACGCCGTAGAGCGCGAGCAGAATGCGCGTGAAGACGTTCGAATTCTGTGCACCACCACGCGAGAGAATGGCCTCACGCGCGCGCACCATGTGCGGGGCGTCGATCGGCTCTCCGATCATCTTGAGCGCGAAGTACGCCTTCACGCTGGCGCTCATGTCGAATTTGCCCTTGTGAAACAGCGGCCAGCCGCCGTGTTCGCCCTGAATTCGACGCAGGTAGGCCGCGATCTTCGCCTCCAGCTCGGCGTCGACCTTCTCCCCGAGATGGTGACGCAGCAGCACGTACTCGGCCGGAATGGTCGAGTCGGCTTCCAGTTCGAACAGCCAGTGACCGTCGTCCTGTTGCAGATCGAGCAGTGCCGTGATCGAGCGTTCGATCCCCGTTTCAAGGGTCTGCGTGGCCATCGCCG
The DNA here is from genome assembly GCF_001465595.2 of Pandoraea apista. Classification (NCBI taxonomy): domain Bacteria; kingdom Pseudomonadati; phylum Pseudomonadota; class Betaproteobacteria; order Burkholderiales; family Burkholderiaceae; genus Pandoraea; species Pandoraea apista. The sequence continues at coordinate 3,915,498 of NZ_CP013481.2, forward strand.
TGCTCACCTTCTGAGCGAGCTCCGTATGCAGCTTGAGGTCCACGGCCGTGGCAGTGGCCGTGCGTCGCGCTTCTTTTTCGGAAGCATCGCGTATCGTATCCATGGCGTTCTTGCCTTCTCAAAGGCGTATGAGCGGCGCGTGGTGCGCGCCGGTTAAACATTCACTCTTGCGATTACGCCGGGTTCTTCTGCCCGGCTGGCGCGTAAGACGATGACAGCGCTCAGTCCGGACGCAGCACGTCGGCCGCCCGGTTGCCGCTGCGCAGCGCACCCTCGATGGTCGCGGGCAACCCGGTGGCCGTCCAGTCGCCGGCCAGCACGAGATTGCGCCAACGCGTGCGCGCGCCCGGACGGCGCTTGTCCTGTGCCGGCGTGGCTGCGAACGTGGCGCGCTTCTCACGCACCAGTTGCCACACCGGCATCGGTGCCGACGGCACCCGACAAGCGCGCGCGACCTCTTCCCAGATGCGAAGCGCGAGCGATTCGCGCGATTCGTCGAGCAGGTGGTCTGCGCCGCTGATCGTGACCGACAGGCGGCCGTCGAACGCGAAGATCCAGTCGCTCACCCCGTTCACCACGCCGATCATCGGCGGGCAGCCCGGCGGCGGCGATACCTGGAAATGCGCGTTGACGATGGCGCGGTATTCATCCGGCGTCGTCAGCTCAGGCACCAGCGCGGCCGCAACATTCGGCGGCACGGCGAGCACAACGGCGTCGTCGGTCCCGAGCGGCTGCGGGCCATCGCCAAAATCGATCGATTCCACGCGGCTGCCGTCAGGCGAATAACCCAACGCCCGCACACGGTGCTGCATCATCACGCGCGCGCCCTTCGCTTCCAGATACGCCAGCGCAGGCGTGACGAACGACACGTCCAGACCGTCGCTCGCAATCAGGGGGTGACAGGCCTTGCCCCCCGCCGCGAGTGTCTCCCGAATGACAGCGGCCGCCATCTGCGCCGAGCCTTCCGCCGGATCGGCGTTGAGTACGGCGAGAAACAACGGGTGAATCAGCCGCTTGTACAGCATGGGCGGGCAACGCATGGCGTCGGTCATCGTCGCATCGGGCCCGGCGCGCAGCAACGGTGCGAGCGACAGATAGTCCGACCACTTCGTGCCCGGTACGCGGGCACGCCGGTCGAAAATCCACCACGGCAAACGCCCTTCCGACAGACGTACTGTCCAGCGCTCGTCGCTATCGAGGTCGATGAACGCGAACTCGGCGCGATCGGGGCCGCTCAGCGTGTGTTCCGAACCGATGATGCGCGTGAACTCGCGCATTGTCGTATTGCCCGAGAGCACCAGATGATTGCCGTTATCGATCACGGCATTCAATTGCCGGTCGAAATACGAGCGGCACCGCCCGCCCGCCTGCGGCGCCGCCTCGTGCAGCACGACGGACACACCGCGCGTGGCAAGCCTGACCGCGGCGGCCAGCCCTGCAAGGCCGGCGCCGATGACGTGAACTGTGCCCGCCATCAGAAGACCATCTGCCGCAGCAGCATCAGAATGAGGCGCCAGCGCGGCACACGCACCCGCTCGCGAGGCACGGCAAAGCCGCGCGCAACGAGTTTGTCGAGAATGGCGCCATACGCCTTGGCCATCACCGCAGGGGCGACGACCACGCGACGCGGATGCCGCGCCATGATCGTGCGCGCCTTCGCGTAGTGCTCGCGCGCCTGGGCCACGAGCGGCGCACAGGCGCGGTCGAGCCCGGCTGCCACGACAGTCTCGGGCGTGGCGTTCACGATACCGGCGTCGGCCAGCGTTTCACGCGGCAGATAGACGCGGCCGATGCCGGCGTCTTCATCGATATCGCGCAGGATATTCGTCAACTGGAGTGCACGGCCGAGGTGATACGACAGGTCAATGCCGTCCTGCTCGGGCATACCGAACACCTTGACCGACAAACGGCCGACGGCGCTCGCGACGCGATCGCAATAGAGATCGAGCGTGGGCAGATCGGGCGCAACAATCGGGCCGCAGGCATCCATTTCCATGCCGTCGATGACGGCAAGGAAGTCTTCGTGCTTCAGACCGAATTGCTTGACCACGCGGGCGAGGTTCGCGAGCGAGGGCGCCGGGCGACCGTCGTACAGATCGGCCAGATCGCGCCGCCAGGCGGCCAGACGCGACATCCGGCTCGCCGATGTGTCTTCGCCGTCGTCGGCAATGTCATCCACTGCGCGGCAAAAAGCGTAGATCTCGAACATGCCTTCGCGCTGCGCGGGCGGCAGAATGCGCATGGCAGCGTAAAAACTGCTGCCCGAGGCCACGCGTGCGCTGCTTTGCTCAGGCGAAATTTCGATGGGTTCGGCGACGCTCACGAGGCTCCTCGTCGTGCAGGGGAACAGGGTGACACCACGGAAAAAACTCAGGGGATTCTTGCAAGGAGGGAAGTATACCGGGGATTGGCGCGACTTTCCCGCCAGGATCTGGAACGATAGCATAGAATCTCGGGGCACTCAGCGCAGCCGCGTTGCCATAATTGCCTCACCCGCCGATGACTTCCGACGCCAAGATCGAGCATTACGAGAACTTCCCGGTCGCCAGTATCCTGCTGCCGCGCGAAATGCGCGCGCCGGTGGGCGTGATCTACAACTTCGCACGCACCGCCGACGACATTGCCGATGAGGGCGATGCGACCAATGCCGAGCGCCATGCCGGCCTCGCCGCCTATCAGGCCGAACTCGACAAGATCGCCGCCGGGCAGCCCACATCGCCTGACAAACCGCTGTTCGCCGCCCTCGCGCGCGTCATTGCCGAGCATCGACTCAGCGTGCAGCCCTTCGCCGACCTGCTCTCGGCATTCGATCAGGATATCGAGGTCAAACGCTACGCAACATTTGCCGAGTTGCGCGACTACACCCGTCGCTCGGCCGACCCGGTCGGGCGCATCATGCTTGGCCTGTTCAAGCTGGACACCCCGGAAAACATCGCCTGCTCGGACGACATTTGCTCAGCCCTGCAACTCATCAACTTCTGGCAGGACGTAGAGGTCGACTGGCGCAAGGCGCGCGTGTATCTACCGCAGGACGACATGGCCCGCTTCGGCGTCACCGACGCCGATATCGGCGCGCAGACATTCGACGACCGCTGGCGCGCGCTCATGCGTTACGAAGTCGACTTCGCCCGCAAGATGATGCTTCGCGGCGCGCCGCTGGCCAACCGCGTGCCGGGTCGTTTCGGGCTTGAGTTGTGCTGCGTGGTGCATGGCGGCCTGCGCATTCTCGACATGATCGAAGCCGCCAACTACGACGTCTTCCGCCACCGCCCGCAACTGGGCAAGTCCGACGGACTGCGCGTGTTCCTGCGCGGCCTCTGCATGAAACTGAGCGGCAAGCCGCCCAAGGCTCGTAGCGCCTGATGCCGCTCGGCGCCATTGCGCTGTGCCGCGCCCTCCCGTCACGCAGCCCATAACACCCCGTGGCACTACCGATTTCTCCGTTTCTGGCGCTTCTCACCCCTCCACGACTGCCCTAACGTGACGGGATAGCGCGCCGTCCGTCTCGGCATATCGCCATATCGGCCGATCGGCGCGCTCGTCTGCGACCTCCGGGAGCCCGTGCGCGTGAATCTGCCAGCCAGTCTGCAACGTCTTGCCTCGAATCGATCCCCGGTGCGATCCCACGCCGGCGTGCTCTTTGCCGTCGTCATCGTGGCATGGGGCGTGAACTGGCCGGTCAGCAAGGCGTTGCTCGCCCATGTCTCACCGTGGTGGAGCGCGGCGCTGCGCTCAGTCGTCGGCATGACGACGCTCTTCGTCATCTGTGCCCTCACCCGGCGTCTCGTGTTGCCACGCCGGGGCGATCTGCCCGTTATCCTGAGCGTCGGGCTGCTACACATGACGTTGTTCTCGCTGCTCGTCGCGCTGAGCCTTCAATACGTCAGTGCGGGGCGCTCCGCCGTACTCGCTTACACCACGCCTCTCTGGGTGATGCCGGCGGCGCGTGTGTGGCTGGGCGAAGCGCTCACGCCGCGCCGTCTGCTAGGACTGGCCTGCGGTCTGCTGGGTCTGGCGGTCATGTTCAATCCGCTTGCATTCGACTGGCACGACCGCCATGCCGTGTTCGGCAATGCGCTGGTGCTGGCGGCGGCGTTCGTGTGGGCGGTGGCGATCGTCCATATGCGGGCGCATCGCTGGGTCAACGGTCCGTTCGAACTCAGCCCTTGGCAGTTGCTGCTGGCGAGCAGCGTGATGTGCACGCTCGCGGCCGGGGTCGACGGCGCGCCACGCATCACCGGCTGGGGCGGATTTTCGGGATTGCTGGCGTACGGCGGCGTTATGGGCGGCGGCATCGCCTACTGGCTCGCGGGCGTGGTCACGCGGCAATTGCCGGCGGGTGTCACCTCGCTCGGGCTGCTGGGTGTACCGGTCGTCGGCACGCTGGCTTCGGCGCTCATCCTGCGCGAGTCGCTCGGGCTGGACGTCTGGATCGCCCTCGTGCTGATTGTCGGCGGCATTGCGCTCGGCACGGTGCCGGGCACTGCGACGTCATGCCGCACGCAGCGCGCCGCCTGAGCGCCCCGGCGCTTGACCCATCGCAATAACCGTTCGACAGGCAGATGCCAGACTGCCTCTTCGCGTGCGCGTCGCCATGGTGGCCCGGTCGCGCCGGCGAACCCACTTCGACGAACGGAACTGACATGAACGAGCAATGGTTGACCCTGGCCGGCCGCCGGCTGGTGCCGGTGGTGCAAGGCGGCATGGGAATCGGCATCTCCGCGCACCGGCTGGCGGGCACGGTCGCGCGGTACAACGGCATGGGCACGATCGCGAGCATCGATCTGCGTCACCATCACCCCGACCTGCTCGCCAAAGTCGAGGGCACTCGCGACAAGGCGGCCGTCGAAGCCGTCAATCTGATCGCGCTGGATCGTGAAGTCCGGGCGGCCAAAGCAATGGCGAACGGTAGCGGACTCGTGGCGGTAAACGTCATGAAAGCCGTGAGCGCACACGCCGCGCTGGTGCGCCAGGCGTGCGAAAGCGGGGCCGACGCCATTGTGATGGGCGCGGGACTACCGCTCGATCTCCCCGAACTCACGGCGGCATACCCGAATGTCGCCCTCATTCCGATTCTGTCCGATTCGCGGGGCGTGAGTCTCGTGCTGCGCAAATGGATGAAGAAGGGGCGTCTGCCCGATGCCATCGTCATCGAACATCCTGCGCATGCGGGCGGCCATCTCGGCGCATCGCGCATCGAGGATTTGAGCGATGCGCGCTTCTCGTTCGAGCGCGTGCTGGAGGAATGCCGCGAGATCTATGCCGCGCTGGGCATCGAATGGGCCAGCGTGCCGCTGATCGTGGCAGGGGGCATTTATCGGCACGAGCAGGTCCGGCATTGGCTCGACAAGGGCGCGGCCGGCGTGCAGTTGGGCACGGCCTTCGCCGTGACCGAAGAATCGGATGCGCACCCGGCATTCAAGGAAGTGCTCGCGAGTGCGCGCCCCGAAGACATTGTCGAATTCACCAGCGTGGCCGGATTGCCCGCACGCGCCGTGCTCACGCCGTGGCTGCGGAAATACCTGTCGCGAGAGACTGCGTTGCAAGCAAAGGCGAAGGTGCGACAGTGTCTGGAAGGATTTGATTGCTTGCAGGCGTGCGGGCTTCGCGACGGCGTGGCACGCATCGGACAGTTTTGCATCGACCTGAAACTCGCTCAGGCCGTGCGCGGTGATGTTGCACGCGGACTCTTCTTCCGTGGACGCGACCCGCTGCCCTTCGGCGAGCGTATCCGGCCCGTGGCCGATCTCATGCGCTATCTGCTCACGGGCGAGAAGCCGGAGGAGGGAAATGCGGCGAATGCAGCCTAATTCGGATCAATTCGCCGGCGATCCGGGTTGAGGGACTGCGGTGGCGTCGGGTTGGCTGGCACTTCCCGGTTCGATTCGCGCCGCGATCCGTCGATCGAAAAACGCCGCGAGTGCCGGGTCGTTCACTTTGAGATCGAACTGAAGCTCGTCGACGGCGTTGAAGTAGCCGTCGCACAAATCGGCCTTCTCGGCTTCGGTCGGTTGATCGTCGATGCTGCGCGCGTACACAACGAACTGGCGCTCCACGAGCATGGGCAACTGCGTGCGCAACAGATCGTCGAAACGCTCACGCGCCTGCGCATCGGTGTAGGTCGCCTGCAATTCGGCACGCACCCGCCGGCCCTCGGCAAGGTACTCGCGGTGACGCGCCTGCCAGGCACGCAACGCCGCGTTGCCATGTGCGCGGGTCGACTCGCCGTAGAGGCCGCATTTCTGGACAAGCCGTTCCAGTACCAACTCCACGCCTTCCGGCGAGGCGATGGCGGCCCCCATCAATTCAGCGTCGTTCTTGTATTGCGGCGGTTGCGCAAGCGCGGGCGCCACCCACACGACGCCCGCGCCGGCCAGTGCACAGGCGACGAGGCGTCGCAATACGTTGCCACGTAGCATCGTTCCACTCGAAGGGATGGCGGGCTCGCACTGCCCCGCTCTCGGAGATATCGCATCGGCCACGACGTCGATGGCTGCATCTTAGCCGAAGTCACGCCCCAGCGCGCCGCAGCCCGTGCCCCTGCGCGCAAGCCCCGTCAGAACGGATCAGGTCGGGTCCGGTTCTGTCAGCCCGATGTCGCGACCGGGTAGACCTCCGGCCCGAGCTTCTCGACCATGTAACGTACGAAGTCCTCGAGTTTTGACGACACGTAGCGTCCTGCCAGATGCACGAGATGCATCGGCTCGCCGAATTGCGCGTCGGCCTCCAGCACACGTACCAGCCGCCCTGCGCCCACCTCAGGTGCGAGCAGATACTCGGGCAGCAGCGCGATCCCCATGCCATGCACCGCAGCCTGCAACTGCGCAAGCGGATTGTGAGCGATGAGCCGGGCGTCGCGTCCCGCCCCACCACTCGCTCCGGCTTGGGTGAACAGCCAGCGGCCCAGCACATCGTCGTAGCGGAACCCCAGACACTCGTGTCCGGCCAGATCGGCGGGATGCTGTGGCACCCCGCGTCGCGCCAGATAGCCCGGCGACGCGCATGCCATACGTGTCACCCCGCGCAACGTGTGCGCGACCAGCCCCGGCTCGGGATTCCCGCCCGACTGAAAGGCCGCGTGAATCCCCTCCTCTTCGAGATCGACGGCGCGATCCTTCAGGGCGAGATCGAGCGCCACGTCCGGATGCGATTGCAGATACTCGGCAAAAATCGGCATCAGCAGATGCGAGCCTACGGTGGTCGGTGCGCTCACACGAAGCTGACCGACTGGCCGGGACATCGCGTTCGACATGGATGCGCCAGCCGGTGCGGCATCGCCCAGCGCATCGGCATTCTCCACGCGTGCCAGCACCTCGGCACACTCGGCGAAGTATCGTTGCCCCAGTTCGGTCGGCACTTGACGCCGGCCGCTGCGCCGCAGCAGCGGCTGCCCGAGACGCGCCTCCAGCGCCTGCACATGGCGCGCCGCCGTGACCGCCGACATGCCGCAAGCCGCCGCACCGGCCGACAAGCTGCCGGCGCGCACGACCTGCACGAACACCTCCATGCATTTGAGGCGATCCATGATCAATCGCGCAGCTTGGCCCGCTCAATGGACATGTGCGTCGGCATCATGTTGGTGTTGGCGTTGTGCATCACCCAGAGCGACCCCGCAACGATGATCGCGATCAACCCTGCCGTACACAGGAAGATGGCCGAGTTCTGGCGCTGACTGCGCTTCGCGCCGATGTGCAGGAAGTACACGAGTTGCACGACCAGTTGCGCGACACACAGCACAACAATGGTGGCCAACCCCATATCGGCGGGCACGAGCTTGAGCATGACCGCGCCGAACGACGCGAATGTGAGCACCAGAGAGAGGAAAAAGCCGATGACGTAGTCGCGCAGGTGACTCTGCGAGGCATACGCCGCATGGTCGTGAACTTGAGCGCTCGTCATACGAACTCCCGCAGATAGACGAAGGTGAAGACACAGATCCAGACGAGGTCGAGAAAGTGCCAGAACAGGCTGAGGCATTGCAGACGGCGGCGGACCACGGCGTCGAAGCCGAAGCGGCCGATCTGGTGAATCATCACGACAAGCCACAGCAAACCACAGGTGACGTGCAGGCCGTGGGTACCCACGAGGGTGAAGAATGCCGACAGGAACGCGCTGCGTCCCGGCCCGGCGCCCTCGTGGAGCAATGCCGAAAATTCGTAGACTTCCATGGCGACGAAGGCTGCCCCGAGCGCAAACGTGACCCATAGCCAGCGCTGGACGACGGCCTCGTTGCCCGGGCGCATCGACAGCGATGCCAGGCCAAAGGTGAAGCTCGAGAGCAGCAGCAGCATGGTCTCGCCGAGCACGAACGGCAGTTCGAAGAGTTCGCGCCCGGTGGGCCCGCCGGCGGTGTTCTGCACGAGCACGCCGAACGTGGCGAAGAGCACGCAGAAGATAAGGCAGTCGCTCATCAGGTAGATCCAGAAACCGAGCGTGGTGGTCGCACCGGTGTCGTGATGACCGTGAGCGTGATCGTTGGACGACGCCTGAGCGCCGTGCCCGTGATGGGGATGAAGGGATGCCGAGGACATCAGGCGGCCTTTTGCAGGGATTGACGCGCAGGAAGCGCTGCACGCAGGTCGGCAAAGCGGGCGTTTTCGATACGCTCCACTTCGGCCGCCGGCACGTAATAATCGACGTCGCGGTCGTAGGTGCGCCACAGGAAGACGGCAACGGTGGCGACAAGGCTCGCACCGGCCAGCCACCAGATATGCCACACGAGCGCGAAGCACATGACACCGCTGAAGACGGAGACGAGGAAGCCGGTGCCGGTGTTGCGCGGCATGTGAATGTCTTCGTATTGCTTGGGCTCACGCCACGCGAGGCCGCGCTCTTTGTCGTCCCAGTGCTGTTCGAGCGAGTCGATGTGGGGCACGTGCGCGAAGTTGTAGAACGGCGCGGGCGAGGATGTCGCCCATTCGAGGCTGCGCGCGTCCCACGGGTCACCGGTCAGATCGCGGTTGGCATGGCGGTCGCGAATGCTCACAACGAGTTGGACGATGAACGCCAGAATCCCCAGTCCGATGACGGCGGCGCCCACGGCGGCCACGATCAGGTAGGGCTGCCAGTCGGCCTGCACGTAATGGTTCATGCGACGTGTCATGCCTTTGAAGCCCAACACGTACAGCGGCATGAAGGCGAGGTAGAAACCCACCAGCCAGCAGGTGAAGGAGATCTTGCCCCAGCGCTCGTTGAGGGTGAAACCGAACACTTTGGGGAACCAGAAGGTGATGCCGGCAAGGCACCCGAACACCACGCCGCCGATGATGACGTTGTGGAAGTGAGCCACCAGGAACAGCGAGTTGTGCAGCACGAAGTCGGCGCCCGGCACGGCGAGCAGCACGCCGGTCATGCCGCCGATGGCGAACGTCACCATGAAACCGATGGTCCAGAGCGTTGACGAGTGGTATCGGATACGGCCCTGATACATGGTGAACAGCCAGTTGAACAGCTTCACACCGGTGGGAATCGAGATGATGGTGGTCATGATCCCGAAGAACGCATTGACGTTGGCGCCGGACCCCATGGTGAAGAAGTGATGCAGCCACACGAAGAACGACAGAATGCCGATCGACGAGGTGGCGTAGACCATGGATTTGTAGCCGAACAGGGGCTTGCGCGAGAACGTGGCGATGATTTCGGAAAACGCGCCGAACGCCGGCAAAATCAGGATGTACACCTCGGGGTGGCCCCAGATCCAGATGAGGTTGACGTACATCATGGCGTTGCCGCCCAGTTCGTTGGTGAAGAAGTGCATGTCCAGATAACGATCGGCGGTGAGCAGCGCGAGCGTGGCGGTCAGCACGGGGAACACGGCAACGATGAGGATGTTGGTGATGAGCGCGGTCCACGTGAACACGGGCATTTTCATCAGGTTCATGCCAGGCGCACGCATGCGCAGGATGGTGACGATGAAGTTGATGCCGGTGAGCGTGGTGCCCAGCCCCGATATCTGTAGCGACCAGATGTAGTAGTCGACTCCGACGGTGGGGCTATACCCGAGTTCGGAGAGCGGCGGATAGGCGACCCAGCCGGTGGCGGCAAAGTCGCCCACGAACATGGACATCATGACGAGCACGGCGCCCATGGCGGAGAGCCAGAACGAGAGGGAGTTCACGAACGGGAACGCCACGTCGCGCGCACCGATTTGCAGCGGCACGATAACGTTCATCAGGCCAAGCACGAGCGGCGTGGCCACGAAGAAGATCATGATGACGCCGTGCGCCGTGAAGATCTGGTCGTAGTGATGCGGCGGCAGGTAACCCGCTTCGCCACCGGCGGCAACGGCCTGTTGTGCGCGCATCATGATGGCGTCGGCGAACCCGCGCAGCAGCATGACGAGCGCGAGCACGATGTACATGACACCAATGCGTTTGTGGTCGACGGAGGTGATCCACTCTTTCCAGAGGTAGCCCCACTTCCGGTAGTAGGTGATGGCGCCCAACAGCGCCGCGCCCCCCATAAGCACCACGGCAAGTGTGCCCATGATGATGGGCTCGTGCAGCGGAATGGCGTCGAGATCTAATTTTCCGAACATGACTTACTCCGTGAGCGCGCGTTGGGCAGCGGGTTGTGCACCGGCTTCGCGCTCGGGACGCAGCGCGAGCAACGCTCGGCGCTTCATTGGATCGAGTTGGCCGTCCACGCGGCAATTGGCGGCGGCGATGATGTCGTCGATGGCGTTACCCGTGACTCGCATGCCTTGCGCGGCACCCTCCATGGGCCCCATGTATTTGCCGACGACGGCATCGAACAGACCCGGCATAACGTTCGCGTAGATCGCCACGGGGGCGCCGGTGCCCGGTTGTTCGAGCTTGACGTAGGTGGGCGCGTCGAGCGTGTCTGGCACAGACTGGGCTTCTTTGACCCACTTTTCGAAATCGCCGCGCGAGGTCACGTGGGCCTTGAAGTGCATGTCCGAGAAGCCCGCACCGCTGTAGGCCGACGACATCCCGGCATAGGTGCCGGTCTCGTTGGCAATCAGGTGGAGCTTTGTCTGCATGCCCGACATGGCGTAGACCATGCTGCCAAGCTGCGGAATGAAGAAGGCGTTCATCAACGACTCGGCCGTGAGCTTGAACTCGACAGGCGTGTCGACCGGCAACACGAGTTTGTTGACGGTAGCGACGTGGTAATCGGGGTAGATGAAAAGCCACTTCCAGTTGAGCGCCACGACTTCGACTCGCACCGGCGGCTTGTCGGTTGCCACGGGCTCGATGGGACGGTAGGGGTCCAGCTTGTGCGTGGTCTCCCAGATCATCACGGCAAGCGACACGACGATGACGACCGGGATACTCCACACGACAACTTCGATCTTGGTCGAATGTGCCCATTTGGGCGAATACGTCGCGGCAGTGTTGGTCTCGCGATAACGCCAGAAGAACACGAGCGTGAGCACGATCACCGGAATGACGACGAGCAGCATGACGCCCAACGCAATCAGGATCAGATGCTTTTCCTGTTCGCCAACGCTACCCTTCGGGTTCAGCAACTCCAGCGTGCAACCGCTCATGGGCACCATCGCCATCGCCGCTGCGACGCGCGCGCACACCATGCGCCAACGAACGCTGGGTGCTGTGTCTGCCCCTCCTCTCAGGGGGGGCGAGACCTTATGCATGGACATCTTTAGCCTCTATGTATGGATACACAATTTGCGTGACGAATGCTACGCATGCGCATATTCCATACATCGCGACATAATGACGCAGGCCACGACTTCCCGGTTCGTGCACCCGCTGTTGGCTTTCTTATCTTGTTTTGTTAGCGCTGGAACCTGCTTTATTTACTGCGTTTTTGATACTGGTTACCTCAGCTGCGCCAGACCGGAGACCCCCTTCCGATACTCAGACAATGAACCAACTCGTCTCGGAAGGGGGTCCCCGGTCCGGCCTCTTACGCCCCAGATTCTCCCCCCCTCTCCTCTCTCCTCCCCCCTAGAAGCGCCACGTCGCTGACACCGACCCCGATACGTCCGCATTGCCCGCCTTGTAAACACTGCTCGATACCGCAGCACCGATCACCACGCGCCGCGCTATCCGATACGACACGCCCGCCTGTATACCAAGGCTGTCTCTTCCCACCACCTCGCTCCTTGTCGTAAAGGTCGCCCCGGGATACCCCGCGAAGTACGCACTCTGATTTATCGCGCCTCCCGTCAACTCATGGTTCCACGTCGCCTGCAAATTCGCCGTCAACGCATTTCCTGAAACCATCGGCAACTCGAAACGCACTTCTCCCCCCAATCGACTCCTCAGCGAATTGAACGTCTTGCCGTCAACGTGCAATCGCACACCATCAGCATTTCCCTCCGTTACGCTCGGACGATACAAGGCCGTGTAATCAAACGCCGCCACCGGACCCGCACTGGTCGTGCCGCTCAACTGCCAACGCCATCCACCGCCCACCGTGGCCGACGCCGTTGCCCCCGTCCACGTTCCCCTTGGCGTCGCCGAGTATCCGTTCACAGCAACCGTGCGATCAACTCGGCCATCTTCAACCCCCGCACGCACCGCCGCAAACGCATGGGGCCCTGCGCTCAGATCCGGCGCGTATCGTGCATGTACGCCAATATCGAACGCCGTCGTCTTGCCCGACCCCGGTGTCTGGCCATCAAGACGTGTCGACTGACTACTGACAGCACCGTGCGCACCAAGGGTCCAGTCTCGGCCCTCGCCCGCCACCTTCTCCACACCAAAGACAACGCCGTAGGTGTTGCCGCTCACCCCCGCCATGTCGCCGTCGCGACTCCGCCAGTAACCGCTTCCGAACGGCATCGCGAACGCTCGCCAATTGCCGCCGGCTACGCTTTCGCCCGTGCTGATGCCGGTGTCCGCGCCCGCACCATTTGCGCCGTCTGCCCCCACCGCGGCAGCCACGATGTCGGTGATCTGACGCTCACGCATCAATCCTCCCGCGAACATGGCGCCATAGGCGGCAGGCGTGAGTTGCGGCAACGCTTTGGCAATGCCGCTGCCATCGGCCGCCGAGAAGTCCAGCGCCGTGACAAGCGGCTGCAAGTCCGTACCGGCACTGCCGGCGATCTTGTCTAACGCCGCCCCCACCCGCTGGCTGTTGCCGTCGGTGCTGTACTGGGAGTAAGCATTCGCCGCACGCGTCACCGCCACGCGATAGGTGTTGCCACCAAGCGACGTGGCGCTCGTCAGCAGCGTCGGCGAAGACAGCAGGGTGGTCACGTTGGCAAACGCACCATTGATGCTCGACGCATTGAGCCATTGATCCGACGTGACGCTGAAAGCATTCGCGTACCAACCCCGCTGTGGAGCGATGGCGAGTGTGCCGTCCAGTGTCGCAGTGCCCGAGACGATCAGTTTGCTGAAGGTGCCATCGCCCGAGAGTTCAGCAAGCAGGCGTCCCGTGTTCGTCTGCCTGTAGTCGCCGGCGATGCTGATAAAACTCCCTGCCAACAAGGGCGCAACGGTGCCTTCGTTCAAGAAGCGTCCGGCAGCGTTAAGCTGGTAGCGGCTGTTGCCGCTGAGCGTCGCGCCGTTTGCGACAGACACGTCGTAGACGGTGTGATCGCCGTTAATTTGCGTGGTCCCGCCAAGCATCGACACCGACAGGTTGTTGCCAATGATATTGCCGTCGAAGCGCAGGTTGAAGGTCGAATCGGGCTGCTCGGTCGCACGGCCGTTCGCGTCAGGTGCCAGACCGAATTTGAGTTGCGTCAGACGAAGGGCGCCGTTGTCGTCGAGCCGCGAGTAAGACGACAGAATGTCGCCGTAGAGCGCCGCCCCCCGCATGATGTTGATCTGCCCGACGTAACCGCTCTCGGACATATATAGCGAGGCGAATTTGCCCGAGAGTCGGCCTGTGACGTCGACCTGCGACACCAGCGGCCCATTGATTTCGTCGGGCAACGCCAGCGCTTTGTTCAGCTCCTCGCGAAAGTACGAGCCTCGATATTCCATGCCTTTACCATCGCCGAGCGGGTTATAGCCGAAATCGAAGCTCGCCGCGATGCCGTGTTCGCCCATTGCCTGAACGTCGCCACGCTGTACAAACGTGTGGTTTTTGCCATAGGCAAACATCACGCCACGGCCATAGGCGCCGTCGGCATACACGCGCGTTCCGGGCAGCACGGTGATGGTATTCCCAACGCCGTCAACCCGAACACCCGCGCCCCCGGGGCCGATGCTCAGCAGATCGGCCAATTGCGAAACATTGTTGTAGCTGCCGTAGACATGCAACCCCAGCCCTTGCGTGGCGGTGTTGTAGACGTTCGGCAGGTAAGCCGTACCGTCCGCATTGCGCGCGAAGTACGGTTGGTCATTCACGAGGCTCAGCCCATCGTTGTATATCGAACGACCAAAGAAATTACGGCGGTCGATGTTGTAGCCGAGGTCTTGAAGCGCTGCCAGTTCGGCCTCCATGAACCCGGTGTAATTGCGATAGGCCTGATGACTCATCAGGCTGTTTTTCAACTCGATATGGGACATGAACGGCAGGTCCACATACCTGACGTTGTCGATCGTGGCCGTCGTGGCCACGGGAATCCCTTTCATCGCCCCCGCCAGCACTTCGCTTACGTGATCGCCGGTAAAGTACCCCCCCTCGTCGCTGACGTCGAATGGATCGTTTGCGGGGGGTTTGGTGCAAAACGGACAATAGATGACTTGTCCCGGCCGGGCCGGATTACCATTCGCGTCGCGCAAATGAGAGGTCCAGACATCGAGCTGGTCGGGGAAGGACGCAGCGTATGGCGACGGCCCCGCGTAGTTCATTTTGATATTGGTACCAATACCCAGGTTATGCCCCACCTCATGAAAGATCACCGCTGGCAAATCGGCTTGCCGATTGAGCGGGACTTGCGACGGAATGTACGGCGCCGTCGAGAAATTCATGTCGGTGATGGTGATTTCTCCGTGCGCCTTGAAGTAGTCCGGGTCCAGCACCCGGTTTTGAAGCAGCGTTGAGACCACCATCGTGTCAACACCACGTTCGTCAGCACCAAACGGGCTATAGGCATGGGTGCCGCCCGTGTTCGACAAGCCGATGTTAAGGATCGCCGGGGTCTGCCCCTGCCCAAACCTCAGAATCTCGCCCCAGTAGCGCAAGGCAGCCACCGTCTGAGCCCTCTGGGTTGCCGAAATGACGCCGCTCGACGGCACCGGCTGCCCCGTAATTTCCGACGTCCGATAGTCGCCGAAGGATGGCGACACGAAGCGCGCAACGATGAACGGCACTCCGTTTGCGTCGGCGATGGTCTCAATATCGTCGGATGCGCCGGCCCCCGGCGACACCATCATGCAAAGCGCCGCAAACGCGACGCCGGTCATACGAATCGTCCTCATTCAGTACTCCGTATCCATTTTTCGGCTTTTGTAATGCTTTGTAATGCCAAGCGCATGGTACGGAGAGCTCCGGGGAGCGTCACTGCGATTTATACGGGGTTCGGGGGAGACCGCCCGCACACCCTTGTTAAATCAAGACTTTTTGAATTTACAGGCTGTCATTCCCGGGGAAAACGGCCCGACTTGTACTAATCACAGTTTCGCCCGGGAGGGTCGATGACGATACTTCACTCACCGACTGACGCAACAAAGCGGCAGCCGAAAACCGAAACCACGACACATCGACTCAAGGAGAAACAATATGCCCGCCATCATCGCTTACGGCTTTCCCGCACTCCTCGGCCTGGTCGGCGTCATCGCCCCGATTTTCGGCTGAACCGCGCCTCAACCCGACCCGCCCCCGGAGAACGACACCATGAGCCACCTCTACGATTTCATCGACAGCTTGCTGACCAACGACACCTGCGTCGAAACCGGCATGCAATGCGCCATGACCATCGGCCACTTCTTCGGCTACTGAACCACCCGTAGCCCCCGCGCCATCAGAGATCTCGTTCACCAAGGAGAAACACCATGCCCGTCACCCTCTTTCACGCCGCCCTGGAGCTGTTCGATAAAGTCAGCCACCTTGTGCCGCTCCCCTTCTGAATCGCCATGACGACAATGAAGAAAGGACCGCACCAGCGGTCCTTTTTCTTTCACGATGTGGCAACGCCCGGAAGGAAGACCTCTATGTCGCCCGTGTGGCATTGGTGGGAATTTCGTCATCCGGTGATTTTTTAGTAGGATTCCACTATTCCATATAAAAATCCGGGGCCAGAGGGATGTCATCTCCCACTAAAGTTTTTTGCATCGAGGACGACCATGATTCGGCAGATCTGATTCGCGAGGATCTGACGGACCGGGGCTATGTCGTCAAGGTGGCGCACGACTTCACGACAGCGCTGGCGACGCTCGCGTCGTTTATGCCAGACGTCATCCTGTGCGACGTCAATGTGCCGGGCATGACCGGCTTCGAGTTTCTGGAAAGCGCGCGCAGCATTATTCAGGGCGAACGCAAGATCCCTTTCATTTTTCTGACGGGCAACGCCGACAAGGCGTCGATTATGCGCGGGCACAGCACCGGCGCCGACGAGTACATGCTCAAGCCGGTCGACTTCGACGTGCTCGACACTGTGATCCGCAAGTACACCGATCACGAGGAAATCCCGGATGGCACACCGCTGCCGTTTGGCCTCACAAAGCGGGAAGTGGAAGTGCTGCAGTGGTCGGCACGCGGCAAGACGTCGGCCGAAATTTCGATCATTCTCGATCTGGGCAAACGCACGGTGGACTTCCACATCGATAACGCCCGCGAGAAGCTCAACGTCGCCACACGCACGGAAGCCGTGGTACGCGCGGCGCTACTCAATATCATCCAGCTTTGATTGCCTCAGACTCTCCTCCCGCGACGGATCACCCGCATGGCTAAAGCATCTTCCTCTGCCCACAAGCAACTCCCGATCCGGCGCAAGATGTATCTGCTGCTCGCCGTTTGCCTCATCGCCATGCTCGCGGTGGGCGTTATCGTGCACCGTGAGGTCGACGCGTCGCAGCGACGCGCGATCGAAGCGGAACGCACGCAGATCGAACACCTCAGCGTGCTCGAGGCGATCAACGATTACATTTCGGACTTCCGCACGGTGGAATCCGAAGCCCTCGCCCCGATGTCGCCCAAGGCACTGGCCGATATCCGCACGGCCGCCGCCGAGTTCGATGACAAGATCAAAGCCGCCACCGATCGCTATCAAAAGGTGCTCGTTCACGACGAGTTCCGTCTGGCCTTCGCGAAATTCCAGACACAGTGGGCACAGTATCGGCGCGCCTCGAATCAGGTGTTTCAACTCGCCCAGGCCGGCAAGCTGAACGAGGCCGTGAAGCTCTATCGCGGCGAGTCGAACAATAAGTACACGCAGGCAAACAGCACCTTCGGCTCACTGGTGTTTCGCAGTACCGAGGCGCTGATCAAGGAAGTCGAAGCCAAGAACAAGGCGGCCCGCAATCGCTTGCTGCAAATCGATGGCCTGATCGCGGCAATGATCGCCGTGACACTGCTCTGCCTGATCTATGTCGATACGGTGATCCTCAAGCCACTCACCCGCCTGATCCGTATGTCGGGCAATGCCGTGTCGGGCAAGGAAAAGCTGCGCCTGCCCTGGCTCTCGCGCGGCGATGAAATCGGCACGCTCTCCCGCTCGCTCGCCAAGTTCCAGGAGAGTACGTCGTCGCTGGTGCGTAATCAGAAGCTCGCCACCGCGAAGAACACGATCCTGCAACGCGCGCTGGCCAATGAGGAACGCCTCAACAATTTCCAGAAGACCTTCCGGTCGATGGCCACGCACGAGTTCCGCACGCTCCTCAATGTGATCGACGGGCATGCGCAGCGCCTGCTGAGCCCGCGTAACGAGGAAACGGATTCGAGTCCGCGCTATACGAAAATCCGCGAAGCGGTTGCCAAGCTCAACAGCCTGATTCAAAACTGGCTGGATGCCGCGCAAAGCGCGTCGCTCGACGACCCGAAGTTCGGCAAGCGCGCCGAGTTGTCTCTCGTCTCCCTGCTGGAGGACGTGCGCGGTGTCGGCTCGGACATGTTCCCGAACGCCACGATTACGGTGCAAGCCGCTCCGGAACTCGACACCCGCATGGTCGGCGACAGCAACGTGCTGTTCCATGCGTTTATCAACCTGATCAGCAACGCCACCAAGTACACGATGGTGGCGCCCGCCATCGATATCGGCGTGTCCGATGCAGGGGACGCCCTGCGCGTGGTCTTGCGGGACAACGGTACCGGTATTCCGGAAGACGAACTCAGGGATATCTTCCAGATGTCGTTCCGCTCGCGCAGCAACGCCGTGCTGGAAGACGGCTCCGGTGTGGGCCTTGCCGTGGTCCACGCCGCCATCGAATTCCACAAAGGCACCATTGAAGTGGCGAGTCAGGTCGGTGTGGGCACCACGTTTACGATCACGCTGCCGAAATCGCCTGACATCGGCGAAGCCGCCTGAGACCATCGCGCGAGATTTGCCAAAAGCAAAACGGGCCGGCATTGCCGGCCCGTTTTGCTTGGTCGCTCGCGCCTTGCAGCTCCCCTCTGCCGCAGGGCCATCCGCCGCCCGTCAAGCGGGCGGCGCCACGTCTGAAGGATTGCCCGAGCCCCCCAACGCCTTGTAGAGCGCCATACGATTGTTCAATCGGTTGAGACGAACCCGCGCGTCTGCGGTCTGCGCGTCGCGCAGGCTCTTTTGCTGAAGAAGCCAGGGCTGAATGTCGATGGCGCCGGCCAGATAACGCGAGCGAAAGAGGGCTTCCGCGCGCTGCGCCTGCGCCAGCGACAAGGCGCGCTGCTCGCCCTCTTTCGCCAGTTGCTCGCGCGCCGAAAGCGCATTCTCGACTTCGCTCAGGGCAGTGAAGAGACTCTTGCGGAAGGTCACGGCAGCTTCGTCGAATTGTGTTTGCGACACCTTGATCTGCAATTGCATGGTGTTCCACTGAACGAACGGCAACGCCAGCCCAAGCCCCAATGTCCCCAACGGGTTGGCCAGCACGCGCTCGAGTGACGAACTCGATGTCCCGAGCGTTCCCGTCAGAGTGAACGTTGGATAGAAGCTCGTGCGCGCTACGTCGACGTTGGCGAGCATTTCTCGCAGACGCCGCTCCGCCGCTTGCAGATCGGGACGACGCCCCAGCAACTCGGCAGGCAACCCGGCCGGCACGACAGGCAACGCCTGCGTGGGCAACGCCGACGGCTCGTCGGCCGCCTGCTGAGGCGGACGGTCGAACAGGATCGCGAGCGCGTTGCGGTTCTCGGTGCGTTGTTGCAGCAGTTGCGTGAGCGCCGCGCGCTGATCCGACAACGTTTGCTCGGCTTGCGCGACGTCCAGCGCCGAGACGGCGCCCGCAGCAAAGCGCGAGCGAACCAGCGCGAGAACTTGCTCGCCGTACGCGATATCGCTTTGCGCGTAAGCAATCACCTGATTCAGGTACCCGATCTGCCAGTAGTACTGTGCCGTCTGGCTGATCACGGCCAGACGCGCCGCTTCGCGATCGGCCTCGGTGGCTTCGAACTCCCAGCGGGCGGCGTCGCGTTGCGCAGCAAGCTTGCCCCACAGGTCCAGCTCGTAGCTCGCCGTCGCCGTCAGACCGCTTGCGCGCGCCATGGCATGGTTGTCCAGCCGGCGCGATACGCTCCCCTGACCTTGCACCGTCACCCCCGGCGTAAGGTTGGTATCTGCCAGTCCGGCCTGCAACTGCGCGCGATACGCCCGGATGCCGGCCACGGCGAGGTCGTTGTTGACGGCCAGTACGTCGGCAATCAGACGGTCGAGCACGGGGTCGCCGAACGCACGCCAGAAATCGGGGGCGATCGCGTTAGCCGACGCGGCGGCCACCGGCGCACCGGTCCACTGCGCCGGCACCGGCACGGCCGGCAGCGGTTCGTGACGAACGCCGGCGCAGCCGGCCAGCAACGTGGCCGCACTCGCCAGTGCGAGCACCGTGCGGGTCAGCGTCGGAATACGAATCGTAGGAATCATTCGGATCATCAGGCAGTACCTCAATCGCGTGCCAGCGCTTCGACGGGGTCCAGCCGCGCGGCATTGCGCGCAGGCATGAAGCCGAACACAACGCCGATGAGCGTCGAACACAGGAAAGCCGTGACAACGGAGCCTATCGAAAACACCATTTTCCATTTGGCGACGAACAGCGAGAAGACGAAGCTCGCCCCGAAGGACAGCGCGATACCGATCGCGCCGCCCATCAGGCACACCATCACGGCCTCGACCAGGAACTGCTGCATGATGTCGCTCTGCCGTGCCCCTACCGCCATACGGATACCGATTTCCCGCGTGCGCTCGGTCACGGACACGATCATGATATTCATCACGCCAATCCCGCCCACGACGAGCGAAATCACGGCAATCAGCGAGAGCAACAGCGTGAGCGACTGACTCGTCTTCTCGACGGTCTTCACCACGCTGTCCATGTTGTAGGTGAAGAAGTCCTTGCGCCCGTGACGCTGCGTCATGAGCGATTCCAGACTTTTCTCGGCCACACTGCTCGGCTGGCCGTCTCGCACCCGCACCGTAATGCTGTCGACATTGCGCTGTCCGAACAAGCGACCGGCCGCCGTGGTGTACGGCACCCAGATGTTCAGACTCTTCATATCGCCAAAGGCGCTCTTCTTCTCCGCCGTCACACCGATCACTACACACGGCAGGTTACCCACGAAAATCACCTCGCCCAGCGGATTCGGATTGGCGCCAAACAGCTTGCGGCGCGTGTTCTGGTCAATCACAGCGACCTGCGCCTGACGGCGCACCTCATCCGGCCCGAAGGCGATACCTTGCGCGATCTTCATGCCGCGCACCTGGAAAAAGTGCTCGCCCACGCCTGTCACCATCGCGCTGGCGTCGATGTTGCGATATCGCAGCAGCAGGCTTCGCGCCGTCTCGGGCGTCGCGCTGTCGACATACACCTGCTCGGACAGCGCGCTCACGTCTTCCGGCACGAGTGTCTGAATCGTGGTGGCGCGATTGTCGCCCCAGTCCTTGCCGGGGTAGATGTTGATCGTGTTCGTACCAATGCTGCCGATCTCGGCCAGCATGTAGCGCTTCGCGCCCTCGCCAATGGCGACGATGGAGACCACGGACGTAATGCCGATAATGATGCCGAGCATCGTCAGGAACGTGCGCAGGCGGTGCGACACCAGCGCGATCCACGCCATGCGGAAGGCTTCGGCAAACCGGCCGATCCCGCCGGCCCACCGGCGCGGCGGCAGAGCGCCGCCGTGGCTCGCCCGCGTAGCGGCCGGGTCGGCTGCGCGCGTAATCGAGACGACTTCACCGTCGGCAGCGCCCTCGCCCGCGCGGACCGGCACCGCAACCGGGGCATCTTCCACCGGGGTATTGGATCGGTCGTCCACGACCTCGCCGTCGCGAATCTCGATGATGCGGCGAGCGTGCGCGGCAACGTTTTCGTCGTGGGTCACGATGATGACCGTGTGGCCGAGCGCGTTGAGTTCCTTGAGAATACGGATGACTTCGCGGCCGCTGCGCGTATCGAGCGCGCCGGTCGGCTCGTCGGCCAGAATCACTTCGCCGCCGTTCATCAGCGCGCGGGCGATACTCACGCGCTGCTGCTGACCGCCCGACAACTGGCTCGGCCGATGGCCGGTACGATCCGCGAGTCCAAGCCGTTCGAGCAACTGTGCCGAGCGCGCACGACGCGCCGCCTGGGGCATGCCGGTATAGACCGACGGCATCTCGACGTTGGCGGCAGCGTCCAGATGCGGCAACAAATGGTAGCGCTGGAAGATGAAACCGAAATGCTCGCGACGCAACTGGGCCAGCGCGTCGGCGTCGAGATCGCGGGTCTCGCGTCCCGCCACGCGGTAGCTACCCTCGCTCGGATGATCCAGACACCCGAGAATGTTCATCAGCGTCGATTTGCCCGACCCCGATGCGCCCATGATCGCAACGATCTCTCCCGCCTCGATGGTGAGATTCACGTCGTTCAGCACGACCACGTCCCGGTCTCCCGAGGGAAAGCGCCGGGTAACGCCCGTCAGCTCGAGCATGGGGTGCGAACTTGCGCTCAAAGGGGACTGGGCGACGGCGCCCGACATTCTCGGCATCCTCAGCGTCCTCGTCATCGTTTATTGACCTGCACCGGCCGACGTGGATTCGCCCGCCTCGCCGATCACGACTCGCTCGCCCGCCTTGAGCCCTTCGCGAACTTCGACCTTCACGTTGTTGTTCAGCCCGGTGACGACCTGACGCGTCGCCGCTTTACCGTCGTCGCCCCGCACTCGTACCTCGTAACGATCGGCTCCGACCTTCTTGCCGAGCGCCGCCACGGGAATGCTCAGCGCTTGCTTGGCGGTACCGAGCAACACGTTCACCTGCGCGGTCATGGAAATGCGCAGGCGGTGATCGGCGTTCGGCACTTCGAACAGCGCGTTGTAGAACACGGCTGTGTTGTTACGCGTGGCGCCGCCACCGAGCGTGCTCTGGGTGTCGAGGAAGTTCTGCGGTGCGGGTTCAATGGCGCGCAGCTTGCCGTAGTAGCGCTTGTCGGGGTCGCCCAGAATCGTGAAGTACGCCGTCTGCCCGGGCGACACGCGGATCACGTCGGCCTCGGAGACCTGCGCCTTCACGGTGATGGTGTCGAGAT
This sequence comes from Pandoraea apista, assembly GCF_001465595.2. NCBI lineage: Bacteria > Pseudomonadati > Pseudomonadota > Betaproteobacteria > Burkholderiales > Burkholderiaceae > Pandoraea > Pandoraea apista. The sequence continues at coordinate 3,938,018 of NZ_CP013481.2, forward strand.
CGGCGAGCTTCAGAATCACCGGCGCCTGCTGCTGCGCGATCACGGTCTGGCCTTCCTGCGTGACGATGGCGACAACCTCCCCGTCGATGGGAGCGTCGATGCGCGTATAACCGACATTGGCTCTGGCCGATTCGATGGCCACACCGGCCTTGCGCAACTGAGCGTCGAGGCCCGCGAGTGCAGCGCGCTGCGTGTCGAGCGCCGCCTGTGCCGCTTCGAAGTCCTGACGCGAAGTCGAGTTGTCGGGCAACATCTGCTGCTGGCGTGCAAACGCCAATTCTGCCTGCCTGAGCTGCGCGGCAGTCGAGCGCTTCTGCGCCTGAAGGTTCTGCTCTTCGGCCTCGGCCTGACGCAGGCTGTTCTGCGCCAGCACAGGATCGATCTGCGCGAGCCATTGCCCCTTCTTCACCTTGTCGCCGAGCTTGACCTTGAGCGACTTCAACTGCCCGGACACCTGCGCACCGACGTCGACCTGCTGAAACGCCTGGAGCGTTCCCGTCGCAAGAACGGTGTTTTCGATATCGCTGCGCTCAACCTGAGTTGTGATGTACTGCGGCGGCCTGGGAGTCGCGAGACTGCGCAGACCAAGCGCCACGAGTACGACGAGCACGACAAGGCTGGCGACCAGATAGCGTCGGCGGCGAATGAACTGGATCATGGAACGAAGTGGGCGATCAAAGAGGCACGTCGAAAGATACGATGCGCAAAGCCGCTGCCCCCTATTGGCTGGTGAGTCTGCCGGTAGCACACATCGGCAGGATCACCGCCCCGAGGCATCGTTAGGCGCACAAAAAGTTGTGAGTTTAAGGCGTTTGACCGCTTTGGAGGCCATTCGTGCAGCCGAACGCAGCAAAGAGATGCCGCCAACGACAACGACGAACAGGCTGTGCACCTGAAAAAGCACCCGCATCACAGATCGCCGACGAACGGGAAAATGGCCACTATCGTTTCGAAAATACGGGGGAGCAGACCGGGAACGTGAGGCATGACGGACTCCTTGACGCGTTGGAAAGACGACGGTTTTCTACGTCCGACGACGGGAGAGGTATCTGCGGACGTCGTTTCGTTGGAAGGAGTGTCGCATTGCCCCGCGCCCTTGAAAACTTGTACAAATCGCAGCAGACGGGGCGCGAATATTGGGAAAATTTCACGAAGTGATATATTCCCCCGGCACTTGAAGGGACATTATGAAAACAGAGATCTTCTACGCCCTCTATCTGATTGCCATCGTGACCGAGGCCATGTCGGGCGCGATCATGGGCATGCAGCGCGGCATGGACCGCTTCGGGCTCGCCTTTATCGGCATGGTGACGGCGCTGGGCGGTGGCACCATCCGCGACGTGCTGTTCGGTCGTCATCCACTGGTCTGGATCGCCCACCCGGAGTATCTGCTGCTCACGCTGGGGGCCGCGACGCTGACCTCGATCATCGCGCGCCACGTGCACCGGCTGCGCATGACCTTCATCACCGTCGACGCCATCGGGCTCGCCGCCTTCACCATTCTGGGCTGCGACATCGGTATGACCGTGAGCACCAGTCCGGTCATTGTCGTGCTGGCCGGGGTACTTACGGGAATTGGCGGCGGCATGCTGCGTGACCTGCTCTGCGGTCAGGTGCCGCTCGTGCTGCGCCGGGAGATGTATGCGAGCGTGGCGTGCATCGCGGGCGCGATGTACGTCGTCATGCTGCGCCTGGGGGTCGAGAACGGCATTGCGACCGGTATTTGCTTCGCCGCCGGCTTCATTATCCGGATGCTGGCCGTGTGGTTCGGCTGGCGCTTCCGCACGTTCGAGAACGAAGCACCGGCCGAGCCGATGCATTGACGAGCCGTTATTCCCGGCTCGTCAATGCGGTAGGGCGTTATCGCTCGCTCTCGCTTAGCGATCCGCTCTCAACTGCGCACGTTCGTCCGGCGTGAGCAACGACATGGCACGCGGGCTGAGATCGGCACCGTGGCCGACGATCTGCACCCGATTTCGACGGTCGTAAGCGCTCGACTGCGAGCCGGCGCCGGTAGCACTCCCGTCGTCCTGCGTGCCCCCCGCTCCCGTGCCGCGCTCCGTCGGACCCGCCGCGTTGCTCAACATCCGCACAGTGAAGATCGACGGCGTGTTCTGGCGCTGCGCCGCCCGGTCTCGCGCCACGGCGTCCTGCGCGGCGGTGGCTGCCTGCGCCGCCGTTGCACTGGCGTTGGTGAGGGCTCCTACATTGACCGCCGCGATCACCGGCAGGCCCGTCGACTTGCCCTGCACCTGCACGTTGGCCGCATTGACCACGGCAAGCGCCGCAAAGTTGACGTTGCCCGACACGCGAATCCCGGCCTCACCGGCGTCGATCGTGCCCAGCGGCGCCACGAGATCCACATCGCCCGGCCTGACCTCGGGGATCGGATTGAGCGTGGCGATACCCGCCCCCGAACTCGGCACGTTCGGCGAGAGCGTGACATTGCCCCATGCGTCATACACCCGCCTGGGCGGCGTGTACAGCACGGTGGTCTTCGCGCCCCGCCCCGCATTGATGTCGCCCTCGGCCGACCAGCCCTGAATCGCCCCGCCGAAGGTCGTCATCACCCGCGACAAGCCAAGCAGGATACTGCCCTCGCTATAGATCCGGATGTCGCCCTCGCCCTGCGTCAGCACCCCCGCAGGCACCGTCGTCGCCGAGACGGACGGGGTCACGCCTTCCACCCCGAGCGTCGTCTGTCCGCCCGGCACGAGCAATTCGATATTGCCGCCCGCGATCGTGCGCACGCCACCGTTGGTCGACAAGCCCTGGAACAGCGTCAGCCCGCCGCTTCGCGAGATCGGCTCGCCGTTGGCAGCCGTCTCGGGGAACAGGGTGGCAATCGCTTCGCGGCCTCGCAAATAGCTGCCGTAGCGCTTGCCCGAAACGTCGTTGTACTCGCGGCCCGCCGCAAGCAATTCCGCGTAATAGACCTGCCGCACGAACACGCGCTGCTGCTCGCCGGGCAGCGTCAGGAACCACGCCAGCGCCTGCGCCCCGCCCGCGCCCGTATAGCCGAATCGCGATTGCAGCCAGACGAGGAGTTCGGCGTCGTAGGTTTTCGCGACCTTGCCCGTCTGATCTGCCAGCGGCTGCGCAGCGTCGGCGAGATTGGCCGGATCGAAGTAACGCTGGGCAAACGCCGCCACGTCGGTTTGTCCTAAGCCCGGCTTACCCGCGCCCAGCCCGGCCTGTACCGCAATGCTGGCTCCCGGACGCGCGTCGCCCGGCACGAGCGGCCCAAGGCTCGTGAAGTTGGCGGTATTGCCCAGATAGATGTCGCCGCCCGCCGACACTTCAAACGTGCCGGGCCCCGTCACGGTGAAGCCCGTACTGTTCGCGCCCTGATAGAAAATGTTGCCCCCGGCGGCCAGCATCGAGACATCGGACTCGCGCGTCTGGTTGATCAGCCCGCTGCTGTTCACAATGTCGCCACCTGCGACCAATTGCACGGGCTTGGACGCCCAATAGTAAGTGGCGTTGGCACCGTTCCCATTGAAGAAGGTCTTGATCTGCCCGACATTGACGCTCTGAATGTCGCCGGTCAGCGCATAGATCCGCGAGATCGTGCTGTTACCGTCGGCACTGGTGTCGGTGAGCGTGTTCGGACCAAACATCACGAGACCGCCGCCCTGCCCGAGGTATTTGCCGTAGCCAAGGTTGTACGACGAGGAATAGATGATCTCGTTCGAGGTGTTGTCGAAATCGATACCGCCGTTCCAGTAGTTGGACGCCTGCCCGGTCTGCCATCCCGGTTGTTGCGGCGTGGCAAGCGACGACAGCGACGTGCCGAGCGCACCGAACGTGCCCGAAATATTGCTGACGTTGTTTGACGAAACGCCCGAGACGTTATCTTTGGCGAGAAACTGAAAGTTGCCGTCGGGAGACGGCATGAGGTAGTCCGCAGACTGCCGGGGAGCAAAGTAGATACTGCCGCCTGCGGCCGTCACATCGAGGATCGGCGGAAGATAAAGGGTGGTGCTGCTCTCCGAGCTTGTGTTACCCAGCGGCGACGCGTTTCCGCCTGCGGAGAACAACGAGAGGCGCGTGTCGTTCTGCCACAGCGTGAACCAGCTCGCCGCGTTGGTACTCACGCCGCCGAGCGATGCCTGCGTCTGAACACGTTCCTCGGCACGCCCCGGATCGATGACCTTACCCATGACGAGATCGCCCAGCGCCTGCAACGTGACCGAACCGTCGCCCGGCGCCACGCTCGCGCCGTCCCGGCTAAATGCTGCGTACGCCTTATGGCTGCTGAGACCTCGCGGGTCCTGCAACTGCGCAACGCCATAGTCGCGCAGTTGAATCAAACCGATGTTGCCGTCCGCCGTTACAGTGGTATCGCCGCGCAGATCGGAATACAGACCGCCGTAGAGGTTTCCTCCCGCGGCCACGTTCAGCACACCACCGCCGGTCTGCACGATGCCTGCGTCAGTCACGCGGCCCGAACCGCCTACGGCAACCACGATATTGCGTTTCGACGTCGGATCGTCCGTCCCGATGTTGCCGCCGGCGCGCACGTTGACCGCGCCGCCACCGAGCGCGCCCATGCCCGAGAATGCCGCCAACCCCAACGCGCCCGAACTGACGCTGCCGTCAAGCGCGTAGGTGCCGAAATTGATCCCCCACGCCGTGCTCTGCCCCAGCGCCGCCCCCCCCTGACGAAGCACCCATGTACCCACCATTTCCGAGTTGGGTTCCTGCCAGCCGAGGATGTCGCCCCCTGCCGAGAGCGTGAAGTTGCCGCCGTCCTGCGTGTACCACATGCGCTGCGCATTGAGCGTAGCTTCGTACGCCGCACGGGCCGTCACGTTATTGCCGAGATAGGTGCCGTCGGAGGCAAGCGCACGCGGCGCGTTCCATTGGGTGCCGGCCCCGGTTCCCGCCACCGAGGTGCCTGCCGTATAGACCCCGAACGGCGATAGCTGCCGATAGTCGCCCGCCGCGAAGAGTTCCAGATCCCCCGTGCCGGTCCGCACGACGCTGATGCCCGCCGCAGGCGTTCCGCGCCCCTTGCCGAGGACATTGACGGTGAACGGGTCGTTGAGCACGATGTCGCCGCCCTGCGCCGTGCCAAGCACGGCGCGCGAATCTGCACTCGTCAGGTCGCTGCCTCCCACCATGCGCATCGACCACGACAGCGTACCGGGATCGAGCATCGGCGCAATTGCCCAGATCGGCCGATCGCCCACCTGCGCGTCCCCAGTCGATACATACATTCCCGTAGGCAGTACCGAACCCTGTGCGACATCGAGCGGCGCGGCGAGCGTGTAGTTCTTGATCGGCGCGATCGACACGCCAGCCGGCCAGACCGTGGCCGCGACTTTCATCACATACGCCCCGGCGTCGCTGAACTGAATCGCGTTCATGCCCGCCTTGAGAATCGTGCCGGGCGGCAGCAGCATGTTGTTCACCGTCGTCCCGACAATGCCCACCAGCGTCGAGGTGTTTGTCCCGGCCGCAATGCGATACCCGCCCGCACCGACGACCGTGCCGTTCTTCATGGTGTAGCCGGCCGGAAGAATGATGTCCGCCGTTGTCACCACGCCGGACTTCAGGCGGTTGGACGAGATCGAAGACCCGCCGAGCACGACATCGATGGGCAGATGCGCCGTGTCCGAGAGATAAAGTTGCGTGCCGGTGGCGACGCTGAGACTGAAATTCAACGTGCCGGTCGTGGGCAGCTTCGTACCTACGCCTAGCGTCATGCCGCCTGCGGCCACTGTATAGGGACCGGTAAGCGTGACGGCAGACAGTACGGTTTGAAACACCGCGCCGTCCGGCGACGACACCGGGGTGCCGAATCCGTCCGTGACACTGCCGTTGATCTTCAGATCGCCCCCTGCGCGCAGCACCAGCACACCCGGTTCCCCCGAGCCTCGCACGCCCGAGATGACGCCCGGCCCGTAGCGGTACCCCGCCAGATCGAGATCGCCTCGCGTGTTGATGTCCGACGTGCTCGTGATTGCCACGCCCGGGCGCAAGTGGAACGCGTCTCCATAGGCGGCGAGCCCCGCGAGACGCGACTGCAACGACGCATTGCCCCAGGCATTGTCGATGAACTGGCGGCTGCGCGCGTCGATCTGCGCGAGCCCCGCTACGCCGTCTGCGCCGATCGGACGCCCGGCGGCATCGCCGTTGTCTTGCGTTACCGTGCCGTTCGCATCTGTCGGCGTGTAGGTCCAGAAGCCGTTCACGGCGATGCTGCGTGCGCCGCGAATATCGGGCGGTGCCGACGCGTCGATTCGAATGTCGCCACTCGTCTCATCGGTCCGTGGCGCGTTGATATCCAACTGCCCGCGCGCCACGCCATCGGGCGAGCGCATGTCGAAACGCGCGCCGCCGCCCAGACGTACGGTGCCCGAGGTCGAAGTGAGTGCAATGTTCGCGCGGTTCGACGCGTCGACAGCGGCCCCCTGGCTGTCGGTCACGAGCGACGTGGCATGCGCATCGAGCACGGCGCTGCCCGCAAGCGTCACGTCGCCCAGCGCCGAGAGAATGATCGATCCCGGCGTGGCGCCCGACGCATCGATTGTGCCGACGACATTCAGGCTGCCGTTGTCGGTGGCAATGCTGATGTTGGTCGCACGAACGCCGTCGCCCACAGTGAGATCACCGTGACGCAACCGGAAACTGCGCGACGCGAAGAAGCCGGCATCACTGAGCGTTTGATTGAGCGCCGAGAAGCCCGCGTTGGACAGACTTCCCGAATCAAGCGAGAACTGACCGCTCGTCTGTCCTTGTCCCGAAGTCCCTGACAACGTGCCGCCGACCAGCACCTGCCCCTGTGGCGCGCTCAGACTCACCGAGCCAGCGGCGGCATGTGCCGCCGAAACATCGATCACCGACCCGGATTGCAACGTCACATCGCCATTCGCGCTCGCGAGCAGCACCTTGCCGCCCCAACTCGGTTGCGTAACGTCGAAGAATGTCGTATCTCGCCCGGCCAGATCGAGACGCGCCGCAGCACCGAGCGTAATCGTGCCGTCGGCCGCCACGGAGAGCTTCCCGCTGGGCAGCGCGAGGGCGGTGTCGATGGTCACGGACTTTGCGTTGAAGGCGAGCGACGCGCCCAGATCGTTCTGGGTATCCGTCGACGAAGGACTCACGCCCGACGGCGCAGTGACAACGATGTTGCCGCCGGCGTTGTAAGTCATCGACGCGCCGGGCTTGCCGGTGACAAGCGGCGTGACGAGGTTCAGATCGCCACCGCTGCGCGTGCCGTTCGCCGCCTGTGTGCCGCCCACGCTCAGCGTCCCAAGATGGTTCGCCGTCACCTTTTCGGACGCCTGCAACGTCACCCCCGAAAAACCGAGCGCCAGCCTGTCGAGGGGGGTCTGGCTCTGCGGCTGGCTCAGGTCGTCATAACCGAATTCGATAGTGCGCGCATCGATAATGAGCTTGCCCGCACCGGTTCCCGGGCCGCCCGCCACCACGGCGGCAGGGGCCTGCGAGCTGAACGGATTGGTTGCCGTGCCCGCCCCGGTGGCCACGCCGTTCCACAGAAAGTTCGCGGTGGACAGACGCACGACATCGGTGCTGCTGCCCAGACCGTAAAAGGCTGGCGAATTGAACACCATCTGCACCGGCGAGTCGCCGGTATCGAGTGTGGCCGAGCCGAAGAAGTTGAACGCCCCGCCAGCGGTCAGCGTCAGCCGCTGGAGCGCGGGCAATCCCGAAGTTGCCGACGGACGCAGCAGCTTGTCGAGTACCGCTTGCGACAACTGCCATCCGGCGGGCAACACGCCTGCGTTGCCGGCAGCGCTCATGGCCGCTGAATCGCCGATGTTGATCTGATTCTGGGAAACGGTGAGATAGCGTGCACCGAGGTTCACGTTCCCCAGCGACAGATTGTTCGGCGCGGCGAAGGCGATCGTGCCTTGCGTCAGGAGCGACGCACCGTCGCCCACACTCACACTGCCGATCCCGTCGGACGGCAGGAAGTCCAGCCAGCCGTTGCCGACCGCCAGCAGGCCGGGGTGATAACCGAGGTTCTGGCCCGCGATCAGGCCCGTGGCATAAACGTAGCCGTAGCGCGAGTCGATCACATTGTCCGAGAAGCCGCGCGTATCGATGGTGGCGCCGGCCTCCACCGTCACGTTATTGCCAACCAGAAACACCTGCCCCGCGCGCAGCGAGGCACCGCTGCGCACCGTCACGCCGTTGTAGATCAGGCCGTCGTTGCCGAAGAACAGGCGTGCACTGTCGCCCAATGTGCTTTGACCGTCGAAGTAGGTCCAGTAGCCGCCCAGCCCGAGTGATGGCGCAGCAAATGCGTTCAGGTCCCGGTCCACCAGCGAAACCATGCCTGGGGTAGGTGCTGCGCCCGGCGAGCGGATCTCAATGACCGACTGACCGCCCGTGATGAAGAGCGCGCCCTCCACACCGGTCACCGCAGGCGTCGTCGCGCCGTCGAAACGCACGGTGCCCGCAAAGTTCAGCGCCTCGCCGGGCGTGGTCGCCGGCATGAAGCTCACGTTCAGAAGCTTGCCGTCTTCGGGCAGACGCGAGCGCACAGTGCCGAACTGCGCGGACTGTGCCAGCAGGAACTGGCTGAACGTCGTTTCGTTGAATTGCGAGAACTTGCGCACGGCGCCGCCGGGTGTGACGATCAGGCGCGTGAGTTGAGTGTCCAACTGCCCGGTGCCTGCCGTGCCCTGCACACCGGTTGTCATCCACGAGCCGTCGCCGGTCGCCATGACGGGCACGCGAGTCCCTTGCCGCAGCGGCACCGATCCCGCCAGTTCCACGCGGTATGCCCCCGGCATCAAGGCAAAGCTGGACGGCATCAGCGTATAGGTGCCCGCAGGCAGCCCGGGCACGCCATCGCCAATGGTGATCTGCTTGCCGATGGCGGGGTCGCCCGCGCCCTTGTCTAGCACCACGGGCGCATATGCTCCCTGGTAGCTCGGCACAATCGCGTAGACCTGATCGCTCGCCTTGCTGTAAGTGTTGGCGGCCGGGTTCGCGTTCACGAGCGGCGTGTTCAGAACGTTGACCGAACCCCCTCGCCCCGAGACGAAGCCCTCGCCTTGCAGCGTGCCGCCGCCCGACAAATCGATGACGGCGCCGGACTCCCCGATGAAATGGGCCGCGCCGATGTTTACCCCCGAGACGAGCACACGCGTATCGCCGGCCTTCCCCCCACTCGTGTCGCCGCGCGAGACGAAGGTGTCGGCGAGGTTGTACTGCGTCGCGTATCGGCCACCAATGTTCACGCCGCGATATGTCACCCCGTCGGACGTACCGCCATACGGCATGTCGAGGCCGGCTGCGCTGGCCGAGGTAAGACTGCCGCTGCGCAGAATCACCGTGGGATCCGTCTGCGTGGCGTTGAGCGTGCCATCCTGTCCCAACAGCAGCACGCTCGTCCAATCGGCGCCGAGATTGCCGCCCGTGGTGTTCAACGAGACGACCCCGAGCGGCGCACGTACAACGCCCCCCTGATCGACCGTACCGCCCATCAGAATCAATTGCCCGAAGACGGAGTAAGGCACATCGGGCACGACACCGCCATTCGAGCGGATGGTCAGATGGCTGTCGGGCGCGATGCCCGTGAACCGGTCGCCGGCCACCACCGCCGCGTAGGCGGAAGACACCGGATAGATCTGCGCCGCCGTCAGATTGATATTGCCTTGTGAGTTGAGGCCGCCCGCCAGCCGGATATCGCCGGTGCTCACCAGGGAGAGGTCGGCGAAACCGTCCTGCGCGAACCACTGCGTAGGCACGGTAGTGCCGCCAATACTGCCTAACCCTTGCCACGCCTGCGCCCCCGACACCACACGGCCGGCCACATCGATGAGGTTCGCCGAGAACGTCAGCGCACTGTTCCCTGCCGATGCCTGCCCGGCGCGCAGGCTGAAGATGCCCGGAACGAATGTGTCGCCAAAAATAGTGGGGGCACTCCACGACCCACCGTCGAGGCGAATGTATGGGGCGGCAATCCGCACTTGTGCGTCGGGCGTCTGGCCCGATACCGTCAGCAAGCCGCCCTTGAGGTTCACACTGCCCGCCAGCGACAGATTCAGATCGCCCTGGAAGACGAAACGGTCGTTCGTGGAGAGCACAAGATTGTCGAATCCCCCGCGGGTCAACCGATCCACGCCGATCACGGCCTGACCATACTGAGGATCGCTCCCCGTCGTGTCCGGCGGCGGCGCGGTCTGTACGAGCGTGATGTCGTGCAGGTTTCCGATCTGCGCAGGCAAGCCGGCCGTCCCGACATAGGAACGGGTGTCGAAATAAACCCCCAGCGTGCCGCCCTGTGCACCGGCATTGGCAGCGCCGGCTTCGGCACGCAACGTGCCGTCGAGCACGAAGCCGTTGTTCGAATGCAGCGCGATGTTGCCACCATTGCCGGCCAGCGTAACAAGATCCGGCGCGCCAGACGCGGCCGAACCTGCGTTGCGATCGACGCGGGCCGACGCGCCCGAAGCGTCGAGCACAGCGCCCGGGCGTATCACCAGAAACGCGTCGCTGGGATTGACGGTGATGCTGCCACCGTTCGGCGCCACACCATAGGCGCGCCCTTGCGCATCGTAGGCCACGTAGGCACGCGCCGCGACATCGAGTCGCGCGTCGTCGCCGATGACGATCGAGCGCGCCGGGACATTCGAATATCCGGTCCCGGCGCTCTGACCCGTGGCCGCCAGCGTGAGGCTGCCGCCCCAGGCGTTGAGCGTGCCGCCGATCGTCATCTGCCCTTCGCTGGTCAGGCCGATCGACTGCTTCGGATCGACCGTGATCGTCGCGCCGTGGCCGATCGTAAGGGGCGCCGTGGCCGGCGATCCATCGTAACCGGCACTCAGCGCCAGACTTGCACCGCCGCGCTGCGTGAGCGTTGCACTCAGCGGGTTCTCGCTGTAGACGGGCGGCGTCCACACGGAGAAGAGGGCGGCCGGTCGGCTGCCCGTCACCGATGCGCGCGCGATGTCGGGGTCGGCGCGAAGCACCGGCATCGTCACATCGAGCGTGGTGCCATCGGCCACCGTGAGACCGTCGTGCGCGTTCACGACATAGTTGGAGAAGCCTGTTTGGAAGCGTGCCGGATCAAGGTGCAATGACGGCGGCGGATTCACCCCGCCAGTCGTCGCAGCCACGTCCGTCACCGGCCCGATGAGGATCGTGCCGCCCGATTGCACATTGAGCGTTCCGCCTCCCGTCACCCCGTAAGCACGCACATCTCCCAGCCAGGTCAGACGCCCCGGCGTCGACAGACTGTTGATGCTGTATCCGGCATTCAACGTGACGTCGCCGCCCGCGCCGCCATCGATGGTGGCATTCGCGCGCATGACGCCGCCGGAGGATACATCGATCAGCGTGCCGGCGCCGACGTTCACATCGCCGGTACTTTTCATCGTCACGTCGCCCCCGTTGACGAAGGGCAATGCCGAGGTCGTGCTGCCGTCGAGGGCGAGATTGGTCCATAGCCCCGACGTATCGAGACGAACGCCGTCTGCAACCGTGACGTTGCCCAGACCATTCGCAGGAGTTAGCGAACCTTCGACGCGCGCACCGCTCTGCGCCACCGTACTCACGACATTGCCAAGGGAGATGGCCCCACCGTGCGCGACGAGATCGGCGCCAATGCCGACTTGCGGCGCGTACAGCGCGATCGTGCCGCCCGGCCCAACGCTGAGCGTGCCCTCGACACGAAGCGTATCGTTCGCGGCGGCCCGAATCGCGCCCAGCCCGAAGCGGCTCACATATTGGCTATCGAGGGCAATCGTGGTGTTGGGGTCATTCGCGCTGTCGTTGGCCGCCGGGGCGTCGCCAGTGAAGACGATAGTTCGGGCGACCGGCGAGAGATTGTAGAAAACGCCCGTTGCCCCCAGGGTCGGGGAACTGTTGGACGCCGACTGATAGCTGCCGAGAATCAGTTCCGCGCCGCGCGGCGCAGCTTGCTGGGCCTGTGCATAGCCGTCTGCGATGGTGGCATCGGCGCCCTTCACCTGCGTCGGCCCCTGATAGGTCGCGGCGACGACATCGCCCGCCATCGTCGCCGTCGGTGTCGACACGACAAGACGCCCTGCATCGCGGCCCACCGTATAACCGTTTTGCAGCACACGCTGCGGCGCGATGATCGGGTTTGCGTAGGACTCCGTCGTCGTGGTGCCCCAACGCGGATGCTGGACTTCGAAGCCGGTGTAGACGCTGGTGTACGTTATTCCGGCAGGGGCCGAATTCGCGTTGTAGATCTGGCCGTCCGCACCGCGTAGCCAAGTTTGATTCAGAAAGCCTGTCTGCACATCGAGCGAGCCGCCGGACACGTTGATGACCGAACCGGCCTGCGTCACGGCGTTGCCGCCCGCGAGCGTGACCGTACCGCCCTGCGCGGCCCATTCGCCAATGCCATGCGCCTGATTCGCCAGGTAGCCGCCGACTTCGAGCAAACCGCCCGGGGTGTACCAGCGCTCGTTCGCGTAGCCCCCCACAGAGGCCGGAACATAGACCAGACGGCGGCGATCGATCCAGACATTTGCGTTATTCAACGCGGCGTTATCGCGGTTGCCCGGCGCGTCGCGTTGCTCGTTGCCCTGCACGTTCACCTTGACGTTGTTGCTGTCCATCGACAGCGACACGCCGACCGCACCCGACACATCGAGTTGCGCACGGTTCGCCACGAAACTGCGGCCCGTCGCACTCACGGCAATCTGTCCGCCCGTGGCCAGCGTGAGCGAATCGCTCTGGAATTCCACGTTGCCACCGCTCACGATCTCGACGCGCGACTGGTCTCGGCGGTCGTCAAGGCGAGACAGGTTGTCGAACATCCCTGCGGCGCTCTGACGCCGGATGAGATCCTGTGCCGCGCCGTCCTGAATCAGTGCCGTGCGCTGGCTGTCGAGGGCGGTGGCGCCGCTGTCGCTGATGAGCACCGACGTGAGCGCCCCGCTGCCCAGCGTCACCTTGCCCTGCGTGTCGCTCGCCGAGTTCAGCAAGTGGATCGTGCCGCGCGTGTTCACCGTCGTGGTCGACACCGCCGTGCCTAGCTGCTGAACGTCGCGGCCCGCCAGCGTAATGTCGCCTTCCGACGCCATCAACAAGCCCGTATTGACCACCTTGCCCGCCGTGCTCTGCGCAACGAACTGCGGCGAGATTTCGTTGCCGCGCGTGGTCGATGCCGTATTCGCATCCGTGCCGACGCCCTTGCGAATCACGAAGCTATCACCCGCGGCGAGCGCCACCTGCCCTTGCGGGGTGACGATGGCGCCCGCATTACTCACCTGGTTGCCCAGCAGCAGCACATAGCCGCCGCCCTGCGTCACCGACGTCGGCGTGCGGGTCGTGATGTTCGCACCCGCCTGCACTTCGACCTTGCCCAGCGCATCGGTGAAGCTCGGTGTCGTGCCGTTCGCCCCGTAAATCCCACCGGTCTGGAACTGCGCGTCGCTCATGCGCGCCGCCGCCACCACCAGATTGCGCGTATCGACCTGACTCGTCCCACCGAAGATCACACCGTTGCGGTTCAGGATCAGCACTGTGCCGTCGCCGTGAATCTGCCCCTGAATCTGGCTCGGACGTGCATTCGGATCATTCACGCGATTGAGCGCCGCCCAATCGCTTTGCTGTGCGAAGTTCACCGACGTATTGCGCCCGACGTTGAACGTCTCCCAGTTCAGGATTGCCTTGTCGGCCGTTTGCGCAATGTTGACGTTGGTTTTGCCGTTGGCGCTCGTTTGCGTGGGCGCCTGCGCGTTGATCCAGCCTTTGGTCAGGCTGTTCGTGTCGACCTTCAGGCCGCCCTCGCTCAGACCGTCGGGAATCGTCGCATCCGTATTGCCAGCCGCCGCACGCGCATTGGCCTGCGCGGCCTGCATCGCGGCAATGTTCTGCGCCGCCGTGCCCAGATTCGCAATCGAGCGCTGCAACTGCGCGTTCGCCTGTTGCTGCTGCGCCGACGGGTCCATGAGCGACGTGACCGGCATGCCGTTGGGCAGGCGTCCCGTCTGCGACGCTGTGGCCTGTGCCGCGCCTCGCGCGGCGAACCACGCGTTGCTGAACGCTTGCTGTGCGTGGGCGCTGTGCCACACACCGCTGGTGGCCAGCGCCACGGCAACGGCCTGCATGATCGGTGAAACCGGTGAGACGCGCCGCCGCGCCGGAGGTGAGTGACGACGTCGATGGCTCGTTGCTGCGCCCTGGTGCCCGCGTGTGTTCATCTGGAATTCAGCCTGTGGTGGATGCGTCCTCCTAAAGACACGGGGGCTGCACGAAAACCACCAACTTTTTTGAAACCGTTCGAACCGGACCGCGCGACGTCTCTCACGAGAAGCCGCCGCAATATCTCAACTCAGAATCAGCACTCCACCGGGCAATGCACGTGACGTCAAACCGAACGACCGCTCAATCTGCAACAGCGCCTCGTTCAGGATCGCGATGGAGAAGCGGCCACTCACGGGATCTTGCCGGCGCGAGTCGGCCAACAACACGACACGCCCCGGACGATAGCGATTGATCTCTTCGATGACCTTCACAAGCGGCGTCTGGCGGAACACCAACTCGCCGCGCCGCCAGGCCGACACGGCCGCCGGCTCGACGCTCATGACGCCGCCGATGGCGTCGTCGCGATAAATGGTCTGCTCACGCGCCGCCAGCCGGCGCTCACCGGCAGGATGCTGCACGCGTACCGAACCCTCGAGACAGCTTACGCAAACGCGCCCATCGAGATAGCGCACCTCAAAGCGGCCCGAGTCGGCGATGCTGCGCCCTGCGCCGGCCGCGACCGCGAACGGCTCGCGCGCCGACGCCAGATCGACCGCCAATTCGCCGGCCAGCAGGCGCAGCCCATCAGCCACGCCGTCGCTCGCTTGCCGCCGCACGCTCGTCTGAGTATTGAGCGCCACATTGACGTGCCCGGCCAGCACAATATCGCGCTGCTCGCCGGTCGCCGTGCGATAGTCCGCCATCCATGTCGCCGCCGACGGCCAGAGGCCGAAAGGCGGATACACGGCGGCGACACCAGCCACCGCCGCTGCGCTCAACCCTGCGCCGAGAAGCGCACGACGCCCGGCGTGCACGCTGCCCGCCCCGGCGCCTTGCCGATCGCCGCGCACCAAACGCCGATGGTGCGCGGCCGCATCGGCATCCGTGCGCAACCATTCGCCGATCGCCGGCCGCATGGCATGCCATTGACGCTTCGCGTCGTCGAACGCCTCGGCGTGGGCTGCACTCGTACTCTGCCAGCGACGGAACGCATGCAGATCGGCCTGTCGTACGTCACCACCGGCCAGACGGGCGAGCCAGATCCGCGCCTCCTTGAGAAGCGCGTCGTCCCGATCCATCGGATCACGCGTTGTCTGGGATATCGTCATGGCCTTGCGTCCGCACTTGCGAGTCGATCGCGTCACACCGAATGGCGAGCCGCACCGAAATATTTTTGGTCTTCATAGAGATGACATGTTTCACGGCACGTTTCCGCCACCTTTTTTTGCGGGACCGTGACGTCTCGCCATCTGTTCCGCGCAAAAGTCCTGCGCACGCCGAAGTTCGTGCTCGACAACGCTCACCGATACGCCCAGTCGCGCCGCCACGTCCTTCTGCGACATCCCTTCCCAGCGCACCAGCAGCAGCACGTCCCGGCGACGCTCGGGCAACCGCTGAATCAGCCGCATGAGCATTTCCATCTCGGCACGCGCCTGCGCCGTCTGCTCCGGCCCCGGCGTCGGGTCGGCCACCTCGAGGATTTCGTCGATTTCGCTGGCGCTCGCGTGCTGACTGTTGCTGCGCAGATGATTGATGGCGATGTTCGTCGCCATGCGCAGCAGAAAGCCGTGCGGATTCAGTACGGTTTCCTGATCTTCCAGTCGCGTGAGCCGCAGCCAGGTGTCGTGCAGCGCATCTTCGGCCAGCTCCGGACTGCGCAACGAGCGCACGAGATGCCGTTTGAGATCGCCATAGCGCTTCGACAGATAGGCCATCAGGGCCAGCCGGACTTCCTCCGTCATGACGGGCGGGCTCCGGCACGGCATACCGGGCCGCCGTTCGACTCAGGCAGAATCAGCATGGCGAAGGGCTGCGGCAGATCGGGCGACGGCGGCTGCGACACCCGCACCCGCGAGAGCGTGTCGACGAGCGTAGCGCCCATCGGCGTCTCGCCCGTCTCGGAGAGCACGCGGACATCAACCACGCGCCCGTCCGGCGCCACCCGAAAACGCAGCAGCGCGCGATAGCGGCTCTTGGCTGTGCGGGCGTTGGTGCAGATCGCTTGCCAGATTTCCGTTTGCACCAGAGCGTCGTAACCGGCCAGCCTTGCCGTCGCGTCTCGCTCGCGCCCCTCACTCTCCAGTGCTTGCCCGGTAGCCGGCACCAGTACGAAGGTCGTAACGTCGTGACTGCTGGCCGTCTCCACGGCAAGCCCCGTGCCGTCGACCAGACGCCGCAACGCCTCCAGCGCGGTATAGCGGCCGGAGACGGGCGACGCGGTACGTCCGGCGACCAGTGCGCTGCTGAACAGTGCCGAACGTCCGGAAACGGTGGAGAACAATTCCAGTGCCATGTCGAGGGGTTGCGCGGGGATATCGAACGTATACCGTCGGTCGCCGGCCCCCGCGGTCGCCTGCGTCGGAGCCGTCTGTGCCTGTGCTCGCACGGCCCCGGATGCGCCAAGAAAACTCAAGCCGCACATGACGCCTGCCAGCACAAGCGCGCCGGCCAATGGCGGATTGCCTGTCATCTCGATGGGACGATCGTCGGAGTTCTAAGAAGGCCTCAAGCCGCTGTCTCGCCTGCAATGTCGTTGAATATTGTGAATTTTCAGTGACAAACGACATTCTTGCGGGACGGCGGCCGTCTTTCCGACAGCGGGATTTCGCCGGGTTCCGTACGCGGCAATCGCCACCGGCGACGAACCGGAAGGGCCCGTCAGACCTCGGCTTGCGTGCAAGACGGTGACGCCGAACCCGCAACGGGCGCGGCAGCGCGCCTGACCGGACGGCGTGCTTCGCTGATTCCGCCGCACGCCTGCCGCCCGGTCTGCGCGGCGCAGTAGTCGAGTGTCTGGCGCAGCAGCGTGTCGACTTTGCGCAACGACAAGCCGTGCCGCGCGGCCACTTCCTCGCGTGTCAGGTCGTCGACGCGCAACTCCATCAGCACGCGCCGGTGGTGGCCCGACATTGCCTCCAACGCACGAGCGAGCGCCGCCAGCTCCGAGCGGGCACCCGCGACCGCCTCGGGCCCCGGCCCGCGATCCGGCAGCACGTCGAACACGTCGTTCTCGTCGGCAAGCGACGCCCACATGCTGCGCCCGCGCATCTGATCGACGGCCAGGTTGTAAGCCATCCGAAACACATAAGTCTCGGCACTATGCACGGCGTCGGGCAGCGTTGCACTGCCCAGACGCACCCACGCCTCATGCAGGCTGTCGCTGGCCGTGTCGGAACAGCCGATCCGGCGCGACAAACGCCGCAGCAGGCGGTCGTAGTTCGACTCCAGACACTCCCGCAGCATCTGGGTCGCCGCGCTTGCCCGGTCGCCCTCGCTGCCGTCCTGTACTTTGGCCATGGCGACGGCGACGTTGCTTCTTGTGCTCATTTCCACGTCGACGCCCCCCAAGCCCTGCTTTCCCCGTGTGACTTCTGCGCGAACATTGTGTCCCCCCGATACCCATGAACGCTTCGATCTGCCGGCTGACGGCAAGCCTCAATGACAAGACGGATATCGAAGGGCAAATCCGCAGATTATTTTTTGTAACGGCGCCGGCGCTGTCACAGATGCGCCTTTTCCTCACGGGTGAGTTGCGTCTTCTGTGCTTCGGTCAACTCACCATTCCCAACCAGTTGGAATGCGCTCGCGGGGTCGTAGCTGACACGCGCCGGGGGTAACGCCATCGCGCCCTTCGCACCTGCTGCGGGGGCACCAGAATCCGGTCCGCCCAGCATCCGCACCGAGAAGATCGACGGTGCGTTCTGACGCTGCGCCACTCGCTCTCGCGCCATCGCGTCCTGTGCGGCCGACGCTGCCTGTGCCGCCGTGGCGCTCGCATTGGTCAGCGCGCCGACATTGACGGCCGCGATCACCGGCAAGCCCGTCGACTTACCCTGCACCTGCACGTTGGCCGCGTTCACGACCGCGAGCGCCGCGAAGTTGACGTTGCCCGACACGCGAATGCCCGCTTCCCCTGCGTCGATGGTACCCAGCGGGGCGACCAGATCGATGTCGCCGCCCGGCACTTCCGGCAGCGGCGCCAGCGTGGCGATACCAGCCCCGCTCGACGGCACCGATGGCGAGAGCGTCACGTCGCCCATGCCGTCGTACACACGCTTGGGCGGCGTGTAGAGCACGGTCGTCTTCGAACCGCGCCCCGCGTTGATATCGCCCTGCGCCGACCACGCCTGAATGCTGCCGCCGAAGGTCGTCATCACTCGCGACAGACCGAGCAGAATGCTGTCGCGGCTGTAGAGCTGAATGTCGCCTTCGCCCTGCGTGACCACACCGGCGGCTGCGCCCGGCGTGACGCCTTCAACGCCGACCAGCGTGCGGCCGCCCGGGTTGAGCATCTGAATGCTGCCGCCGAAGTTGGTGCGCACCCCGGCGTCGCTGGTGACGGGAATGTTCACGCCATTGACGTTGTTCATCCCGACCACGCTGCTGAACATCGTGATCGCGCCGTTGTAGTCATTGGGGCGACCGGCGGTATCGTTCGTGGGGAACAGCGTCGCAATGGCGTCGCGTCCGCGCAGATAGCTGCCATAGCGCGGGCTGCCCGAGTCGTTGTATTCACGGCCGCCAAGCAGCAACTCCCGGAAGTACACGTCGCGCACGAACACGCCTTGCTGGGCGGTGGGCAACGCGAGGAAGTACGCGAGGGCATCGGCCGGGGTGCCGTCGTAGCCGAAACGCCCCTTGAGCCATGTCACCAATTCTTCGCCATAGGCGTGCGCCACCTTACCGCTGCCCGCCGGCGCAATGCCGCCGGGCGACTGGTTCGCCGGATCGAAGTACGTCTTGGCAAAACCGGCGTAGTCCGGGCCGTTGGCGCCTACCCCAGCCAACACCGAGATCCCTGCACCGCCGCTCGTGTTCGACGGATGAATCACATCGCCCACACTCGTTAGCATGCCGTAATAGCCCTGATACAGATTTCGCCCGGCCTGCATCTGCAACAGCCCCGGTCCGAGAATGTTCGCCGACTGGTAGAGGATGTCGCGTCCGGCCTGCATCAGGGTGATGTCGCTGCCGGTTACATTCGCGAACGTGTCCGGTGCCGTCCCCATGCCGACGATGTCTCGCCCCGCCATAACCTCGAACGGCTTGGCGGCAACGTACCAGGCGTTGTGCGACGGGATGAACTGCGCCACCGGGTCATTGACCATCTTGAGCGTCTTGCCCAGCCCCAGATCGTCGATATCCACGCCTGCATAGATGCGGGCGGGCACGCTGTCGCCTGCGTGGAGCGCCGACGTCACCGTGTCTTCGCCGTAGGCGAGCGGCGTGCGGGCATTCTGACGAATGGCCGCATCGGTCGACGCGCTGTTAAGCGCTCCGCCGTTGAACGTCTGAAAGAAGACGTGCTGCGGCGTGGCCAACGCCACCATGTCGGCACCGGACATCGAGACAGTTCCGCCCTGACCGTAGATCGTACCTGCCGCATATATCTCGAGCTGCCCCACGGGCGAGGCGATCAACTCCAGGTCGGTTCTCGGGTCATCCGGCGTCATGCCCGTCTTGAAGCGGATGTCGCCATTGGCGGCCGTCACGCTGAGGCTACCCGGGAAGAACGTGCCGGCGTTGTTGATCGCGTTGCCTGAGGCGCCGCCGTCCATGGGCATCACGTCGCCACCGGCCGAGAACAAGGACACCTTGCTGGACGGCCGGAACAGTGTGAACTGCGTATACCCGCCCTTGCCAACGGTGCCTGTGCTGTCCGTGTAGTACCCGCCCTTGGTGTCCGCAGTCGGGATCATGCCCGCGTCGCCAACGCCGCCGAGCACCAGATCGCCACGTGCGCTCATGCTGACCGTCCCGTCACCCGGAACGAGTGTCGGCCCGCGTGTTTGCGTCACGCCCTTGATCGTCGTCAACAGTTGCACACGCGGATCGAACGACTTCCAGTAGCTGCCGTTGCCGAACGGGGCCATCGTGCCGATCGAGCCTGCATCGATGCTTGCATCGCCGCGCAGGTTCGTGACATTGCCGAAGTAGTCGGACGGACGGTCGGACTGCTGCGCCAGAGACGAGCGTCCGTTGAGCATCCCGCCGACCTTCAGGCTCACATCGCCGCCGCCGGTCTGGATCACCGTGCCATCGGAGAGCACGCGCTCGGTCGAGGCGACGACGAGGTCGAGACCGGTCGATTGCAATACGTTGCCCGACGTCATTACGCCGGCGTTGCGCCCGGCGTCCACGGTCAGATTCCCGCCCCCGAGCGTGCCAATGCCCTGGAACCCGACAATCGACTGCGTGAGGCTGTTCGGGTTGACCTGCGCCAGCGAGCCGAAGTTGATGCCCCATGCCGCCGGGTCCTGCGTCAGCCCGGCACCGCCCTGACGCCACAACCAGTTCGACGTGAGGTTACTGTTGTTATAGCGCACCGAGTTATCGGCGATCTGGATATTGCCGGTGACGTCCTGCTGCGCGACGAGCAGCATGTCGCCACCGTGCTCCGGATACCAGACCTGCACAGCGCCGCCTGACGCCGTGGCCGGCAGGTTGTACGGATTGCTGCCATCGGCCGCGAGGATCGGCGCCGACGCCGTGCCCGCCGTGTAGACGCCATAAGGCGTGGCTTCGCTGAAACTTCCGCCAGCCAGGATTTCCAGACTTCCGGTGCCGGTGCGCAGCACGCTGAACGCCGTGGCGCGTTGCGCGTTGGTGTACGCGGCGTCGCTCAACGTCACGTTGCCGCTGCCTGCCAGTGTGCGCATCGATTGCATGGCGCGCTGATCGGCGGCCGCAAGATCGGCGCCACCGACGAGGCGCACCGACGCCGAGAGCGAACCGGGGGCGAGCATGGCTGCCATCGGCGAAGTGGGCGCGGCACCAGGGACTGCGGGGGACGCCATCCGCCCGATGGCGGGCAGGTTCGAGACTTCGAACATCAGGTAGTCATTCCCCCCCGACGACGGGCCGGGGTCGAGCATGGTGCCTGCGCGGATCGTATCGCCGGGTCCGTAGGCACGGCCATTCGTATCCACGAACGGAACGCCGTAGTCCGTCACCATCTGCTGGTAAAACGCGTCGTCCGGCACGGTCCAGTCAGACATCAATGCGACAGCGATCTGGAAGGCGTAGCTGGAATTGCTCAGACCGGAGTAACTGGGCGACCACAGTTCGGATTTCGGGTCGTTCGCGTAATCGATCGCACTGTAGACCGCCGGCGTACCGCTCGTGGACTGGAACCCGTCCGAGAGGCTGCCTCCAATGGTCAGATTACCGCCCGCCCGGATCGCAAGCGCCATCGGCTCGCCTGCGCCGTAAGTCGCCGAATTCGGGTCGCGGTTGGCAGACGCGCCATAACGGTACTTCGCGAGATCAATATCGCCGATCGTCGAAAGATCGCCGGTCGAGGCAATCTGCACGCCCGGGCGCAGGTGGTAGGCGCTGCCGTAGGCCGACAGGCCCGCGGTGCGTGCCGCCAGTGCACCGTTGCCCGCCGCGGCGTTCATGAACGCCGTGCTCGCGGTGTCGTAGCCGTCGAGCGTTGCCTGCGAGATCGCGCTGCCCGGCGCGAGGTTGTATGTCCAGAAACCATTGAGCGCAATGCTGTTCGCGCCGCGAATCGTCAGCGGCCCCATCGCGTCGATGGCGATGTCGCCCGAGGTTTCGCCCGTGCGCATCGCGTTCAGCACGACGTCGCCGTAGGACTTGCCGTCCGGCGTGCTCAGATCGAGTGTTGCGCCCGGCGAGAGCGTCATTCGTCCGCCCGACGTCGTCAACTCGATATGACCGCGATTCTTCGACTCGACGGGTGCGCCGTAGCTGTCGACCTGGAGCTTCGTGCCATGCGCATCGAGCACTGCCGTGCCAGCGAGCGTGAGTCCGTTGCCTGCGGAAAGTCGGATCGTGCCCGGCGAGGTGCCGGACGCATCGATAGTGCCGCTCACCGTCAGGCTGCCGTTATCGACCGACAGGTTGACCTTGTGCGCCTTCACGCCGTCGCCGACCACCAGATCGCCCTGCTTCTGCACAAAACTGCGCGCATCGAAGAAGCCACCGCCATTGAGCCGCGTGTTGAGTCCGGCGAAATCCGCGAAAGTCCCGGCCGACGCGCCGAAGTCCCCGCTGACGAACCCCGCGTTCGCGTTGCCGCGCAATTGTCCGCCCAGCGCGACGGTGCCGGTACTGCCGTCGACGGTGATCGTGCCTGCATGATTGTTCTGAGCCGAGACGTCGATGATCGAACCCGACGACTGCGAAACGCCGCCTTGTGCGCTCGTGAACACCGCAGTGCCGCCGAAGCCGTAGAGGGTCGCCGCCTGAATACGCGACGTCTGCCCGCTCAGGTCGATGCGGCTGCCGTCGGCGAGCACGATGTCATGTGTCGCGTCGACGGCAAACTTGCCACTCGGCAACAGGACCGTCGTGCCGAGATGTACGGTATCGCCGGTCAGATCGATCTCCGCCCCCGCCACGCTCGACGTGACCGCACTGGGCGTCGTGCCCGCCGGGGCCACGACGTCTAGCGTGCCGCCTGCCGTGTAAGCGATGACCGACTTCTGCACGCCGGTCAGCAGCGGCGTGGCGAGCGTCAGGTTGCCACCCGTGCCGCTCTGACCGAACACGTCTCCGCTTTGCGTGCTCGGCGCCTGATACACGAAGAGCTTGCTGTTGCCTGCCGAGACAATGCGGTCGCTGGCAGTGAGATCGACGTTACCGAAGCCGTACATCGTGCGCGTGGCGCTCGTCGTGTCGACCGGCGCGAATGTGCCGAGATCGATTTCCTTCGCGATCAGACTCAACATGCCACTGCCCGGTGCGCCGACCAGCGCCGGTGCCAGCGCATCGGCTACACCGTTCCATATCAGTTGATCGGCCGCGATCGTCGCATGGTCGCCCACCGCACCGTAACCGTAGATCGCAGGGGCCTTGAGCACGACGCTCACACCGGAGCCGCGGGTATCGAGGCGACTGCTCCCGAAGACATTGATCGCGCCTGCTGCACCCAGCGTGAGCTTCTCGAGTGCGGGCGCCCCGCTTGCCGGGTCGCCGTGCATCAGCGTCGAGAGCATGGCCTGATTGAACAGCATGCCTGCCGGATTGCCTGCGGCGGCCACTTGCGCTGCATCGCCGACATTGAGCGAGCCGACGGCCAGCGTGATGTTGCGTGCACCGAAGCGCGACGTCGGATCGAGCGTCGAGGCACCGTTGGTCGAGAAAACCAGCGAACCCTCGGCGAAGAGGCTCGAGCCTGCACCGATGGTGATACTGCCCCGACTCGTTTGTGCGCCGCCGAATTCGATCTCGCCATTCGAGAGGCCAAGCACCGTGTAGTTGCCGGCGACGTAGGGCATGCCGGTCGACGCCGTGTCGAACGGGGCCGGCCCCTTGCCGACGGTCGTGAGCGTTACGCCGTTGCCGAGCGTGATGTTGTTGCCGATCAGGTAGAGCTCTCCGGCGGATAGCGTCACGCCGTCGCGCACGAACAGATCATTGACGCTGACGCCGCTGTTGCCGAACATGTACTGCCCGACCTTCGCCGACGCGTAGCCATTGATGCTCAGGCGCGGTGCGTTGATAGCGCTCAGATCGTTCGCACCGACCGAAACGCCGCCGAATCCGGCCGTGGGTGTGCCTGCGGTGATTTCGCCGACGTTCTCCACGGCCACCTGCCCGGCGATGCCACCCGGTGCCGCCTGGAAGTTGGCCTGCCCCTGGAACGAGAACACCGGCCCCGTTGCGGGCGTGCCAGGCGATGTGAACAAGATATCGAGCACTCGCCCATCGCGCGGCAGCATCGGCACGAGGTTGCCGAATTGCGCTGCCTGCGCCGAGAAAAAGTCGGCGTAGCTCTGCTCGTTGTACTGCGAATACTTGCGCACAGCCGTACCCGGGGTGACCAGCAGCGTAGACGGCAGTTGGCTGCGCGCGCCGGTGTTGGCGGTACTCATATAGCCCGCCGCCAGATAGGTGCCGTTGCCGGCGGCCGTCGGCGTGCCCGGCAGAATCTGTCCGGTGCCGCCGATCTCGACGCGGTACGCGCCGGGCAGCAGCGCGTAGTTCGACGGCAGCAGCGTATAGGTGCCGGCAGGCAGGCCCGGCACGCCGTCGCCGATGGTGATGCGTTGGCCCACGGCCGGATCGCCCGCGCCGTTTTCCGGTGAGACCGGTGCATAGTTCGACGCGTAGCCCGGCACGATGGCGTAGACCTTGTCGCCCGCCTTGCTCAGCTTCATGGTCGGGTTCGCGTTGACCAACGGCGTGTTGAGCACGTTGACCGAACCGCCGCGGCCGGACACGAATCCCGCGCCGGTGAGTGTGCCGCCGCCCGACAGGTCGAGCACCGCGCCGCTGTCGACCGTCACGACGTCGCCCTTCAGGCCGATGCCTGAACTGATCTGCCAGCCGCCACCGGTGAAGCCGCCTGCCTGCAACGGTGTGACACTCGCACCATTGAAGCTGTACGTCACGCCGTCGAACGTGCCGCCGTAAGGCATCCTCAGACCGTTCGACGACACCGAGGTGATGCTGCCGGGCAGCAACTCGATGGACTTGACCTCGGGGGCCCCCTCGCCGGGCACTGCGGCGTCCGTCTGGCCGAAGATCAGACGGCCCAGCGGCGCTCGCAGGATGCCGCCCTGACGGATCTTCGGCGCGGAAAACGTGAGCGTGCCGAACGCGGTCATCGGCATGTCCGGCACGCTCGATGTGGTGCGGCCGAACGTGAGCGTTCCGTCGTAGTCGCGATTTCGCTGGCCCGCCACGATGTTCGCGACCGCACCGGTCGTCGGATAGATCTGCGCGCCGTCGAGTTCGATGTCCCAGGCGGAGAGCAACGTCGTGCCCTGCTGGATCGCCGGCGTGGGCAGGAAGCGGATATCACCCTGACTGACCAGACGTGTCGTGAGAAAGCCTGTCACCGGTGCCGACAGGCTTGGCGAGAACGACAGCGGGCCTTGCAGATCGATGAGATTCGCATCGACTTCGAACGTTGCCGTCGTAGGGACCGGGGCCGAGCCCGGTGCGCCGATGCTGCCGCTGCGATAGCCATCCTTGTAGATGGATGGCGTGCCGGTCAGGCTCACGTAGGGTGCGGTGAGGCGAACCGTGTTGCTCGACGGCACGACGGTGCCAGTCTGCGGCGCCGAGGACGTAAAAGCATTCGCCGTGAGCTTGAGGCTCTTGTCGAGCGAGAGCGAGACATCGCCCGGGAAGATCATCATGTCGGTGACCATCAGCGACACGCCGCTGAAGCCCCCCTCCCTGATCTGGTCGACGCTCACGGCAGCCTTGCCGAACGCGAGTGCCGAGACAGCATCCGGTCCCGACAGTGCCGTGGGTACGCCGCGCGTTTCCGTCACCACGAACTGCCCCGGCACGGTGACGTTCCCCGGCAACTGCCCCCACGGGTCCAGGAACTGCGGCGTGATGAGCGAGAGCGACAAATCTCCGCCCAAAGCGCCGGCGCCCCCCGCTTTGGCATGGGCGTTGCCGTCGAGCATCAATCCACTCGTCGAACTGAGCGAGACGGTGCCGCCGCTGGACGCGAGCGTCGTCGTGCCCTTGGCATTCATCAGTTGTCCCGACACGGTTGACGTGGCGACGCTCACCACCGCGCCGTCGGCATTGAGCTCGGCCCCCGGGCGCACGATCACGAACGAGGGACCGCCGTTGATCGTGATGCTGCCGCCATCCGACACCGTGCCGTACTGACGCCCCGTGGCATCCGTGGCTGTGTAGCCAAAGCCAGAGACGTCGAGCAGTGCCGTCGGCCCCAGCCAGATCGACATGCCGAGGTTGTTGCCGCTCGCGTCGAAGTTGCGCGCGCTCGCCAGTACGTTGTCGGCTTCCGACGTCAACGCGATCTTCCCGCCGCGCGCAATGAGCGAGCCGTCGACGGTGATGCGGCCGAAGGCATCGAGCGTGAGGCTCTGCCCCGGGTCGACGGCGAGCGTCGCACCTTTGCCGATGCTGACCTCGCGCCCCGTCATGTTGCCCTGATAGTCCTTGCCGAGGGAGCGCAGCGCGAGACTCGCCCCGGCGCGCTGCGTGAGCGTGGCGGTCTGAGCATTCTCGGCAACCAGCGGCGGCAGTGTCAGGGTCATGACCTTCGACGGATCGCTGCCCGTCGGTGCCATCGGGCTGTCCGCCGTCAAGCGATAGACCGGCATGACCGGTGCGAGCGTTACGCCGTTATCGACACGCACGCCCTGGCCGCCATTGATGTCGTAGCTGGAAAAACCCGCGCTGAAGAACGGCGTATTGCTGCCCGAAGCCCCCGCATTGAACATCGGGACCGGTGTGATGGCGATGGTGCGCGCAAGGGTTGTGCCCGCCGGAATGACGACACCCACCGGATAGGTCACATCGACGTTACTCACCGTACCTGCCGTGTACACGATCTGGTACGGGCGAATCGCAAAGCCAACGGGGAACACGCTCGACGGAATGATCGTGCCGACGGGGAGGGCGCCGTCGCTGCTGTTCGCGCCGAAGATGTTGAAGATCAGCTTGCCTTTGGGCAGCGTGGCGCCAGCGTAATAGCGATCGTAACCCGAATTCGGCCCTGCCCGGTACGCATATACGTTCACGCCGTCCGGCACGACCCAGTCCGCCGCCGTCGGTACGGTCGGTGCGACGTCGAGCTGGATCGGCACCGGGAACGGGACGTCCAAGATCAGCCGGGTATGGGCGTCTATCGAGGAGAACGGCAGTGGTGTGCCGGCGGGCACGGTGTACGGTTCGGCCAGTTTCACGGCAATATCCACCGACGTGCCGGCGGCCAGTTCGCCGCCCGCGAGCGCCGCGTTCGCACCGATCAAGATGGCGTCGGGCGTCGAGACGGTCAGCTTGCCGCCACCGTTCACGCCGTAGGCGTTGATCGTGCCGTTCAGGATGAGCGTGCCGACGCTCACATTGACGTTACTCGCCGAATCGCCGGCGATCAGCGTCACATTACCGCCCGTGCCGCCCCGGGTCTTGCCATTGGCGAGGATTGCAGCGCCTGAGGACACATCGATCACGCTGCCGTCGCCGAGCGTCAGGTCACTCGTCGAATCGAGCGTGACGTTGCCGCCGTTGATGAACGCCACCTTGGAGAGCGACCCTGGGTTGGTGCTGCCATTGACCCAGAGACCGCGCACGTCGATGCGCGCGCCGGGCAACAACGTCAGCCCGACAGTGCCGTTGGGCGAAAAGAGTGCGGTGGCGTACTTGTCACCCTCGCGCAGGTACGTATTGGAGATGTTGACCGTCCCCGACGGCACCGTCAGATTGCCCGACACATCGACATACGGCGCGACCAGCGACAGGCGGCCACCGTTATCCAGACGCAGATCGCTGCGCACCTTCACGTCGCCCGAGGTCACGAGATCCATTTCGCCATAGCCCGTGGCGTTCACGCGCGAGGCATCGAGCCAGAGGGTGTTGGCGCGCGAGGGGTCCAGCGTGTCGGCCGCCGACAAGGCCGAGGTGATGTCGGCAATGCCGCCGATCACGACATCCGTCGTGAAAGCCCCCGTGCGGCCCGCGCCCGTGTACTGGCCGAGCGTAAGCGAACCGGCACGCGCGACCGTGAACTGACTCAATGCGTAGCCATCGGTCAGGCTCGACGGACGCGCCTGCGTCTGCACCGGTCCGGTGTAGACGTTGGCGACCACGTCCCCTTCGAGCACGGCGGTGGGCGCTGAGATCGACAGACGGCCGGCATCCCGCCCCACGGTATAGCCGTTTTGCAGCACCCGTTGCGGCGCGATCAGCGGGGTCGCATACGACTCGGTCGTGTTCTTGCCCCAGCGCGGATGATCGACTTCGAAGCCGTTGTACACGCCCGTGTAGAGCACATTCGACGGCGCGGTGTTGACGTTGTAGAGCTGACCGTCTGCGCCTTTGAGCCACGACTGGTTCAGGTAACCCGTCTGCACGTCGAGCGAGCCGCCCGACAAGTTGATGAGCGCGCCCTTTTGCGTGACAACCTCGTTGCCGCCGATCGTGACCGTACCGCCCTGCGCGGCCCATTCGCCAATGCCGTGCGCCTGATTCGCCAGGTAGCCGCCGACTTCGAGCAAACCGCCCGGGGTGTACCAGCGCTCGTTCGCGTAGCCCCCCACAGAGGCCGGAACATAGACCAGACGGCGGCGATCGATCCAGACGTTTGCGTTGTTCAACGCGGCGTTATCGCGGTTGCCCGGCGCGTCGCGTTGCTCGTTGCCCTGCACGTTCACCTTGACGTTGTTGCTGTCCATCGACAGCGACACGCCGACCGCACCCGACACGTCGAGTTGCGCACGGTTCGCCACGAAACTGCGGCCCGTCGCACTCACGGCAATCTGTCCGCCCGTGGCCAGCGTGAGCGAATCGCTCTGGAATTCCACGTTGCCACCGCTCACGATCTCGACGCGCGATTGATCGCGACGATCCGAGAGCTTCGAGAGGTTGTCGAACAGTCCGCTGGAAGTGCCCGCGCGCAGTGCGTCCTGCGTGGCCGAATCCTGAATCAGTGCCGTGCGCTGGCTGTCAAGGGCGGTCGCGCCGCTGTCGCTGATGAGCACCGACGTGAGCGCCCCGCTGCCCAGCGTCACCTTGCCCTGCGTGTCGCTCGCCGAGTTCAGCAAGTGGATCGTGCCGCGCGTGTTCACCGTCGTGGTCGACACCGCCGTGCCTAGCTGCTGAACGTCGCGGCCCGCCAGCGTAATGTCGCCTTCCGACGCCATCAACAAGCCCGTATTGACCACCTTGCCCGCCGTGCTCTGCGCAACGAACTGCGGCGAGATTTCGTTGCCGCGCGTGGTCGATGCCGTATTCGCATCCGTGCCGACGCCCTTGCGAATCACGAAGCTATCACCCGCGGCGAGCGCCACCTGCCCTTGCGGGGTGACGATGGCGCCCGCATTACTCACCTGGTTGCCCAGCAGCAGCACATAGCCGCCGCCCTGCGTCACCGACGTCGGCGTGCGGGTCGTGATGTTCGCACCCGCCTGCACTTCGACCTTGCCCAGCGCATCGGTGAAGCTCGGTGTCGTGCCGTTCGCCCCGTAAATCCCACCGGTCTGGAACTGCGCGTCGCTCATGCGCGCCGCCGCCACCACCAGATTGCGCGTATCGACCTGACTCGTCCCACCGAAGATCACACCGTTGCGGTTCAGGATCAGCACTGTGCCGTCGCCGTGAATCTGCCCCTGAATCTGGCTCGGACGTGCATTCGGATCATTCACGCGATTGAGCGCCGCCCAATCGCTTTGCTGTGCGAAGTTCACCGACGTATTGCGCCCGACGTTGAACGTCTCCCAGTTCAGGATTGCCTTGTCGGCCGTTTGCGCAATGTTGACGTTGGTTTTGCCGTTGGCGCTCGTTTGCGTGGGCGCCTGCGCGTTGATCCAGCCTTTGGTCAGGCTGTTCGTGTCGACCTTCAGGCCGCCCTCGCTCAGACCGTCGGGAATCGTCGCATCCGTATTGCCAGCCGCCGCACGCGCATTGGCCTGCGCGGCCTGCATCGCGGCAATGTTCTGCGCCGCCGTGCCCAGATTCGCAATCGAGCGCTGCAACTGCGCGTTCGCCTGTTGCTGCTGCGCCGACGGGTCCATGAGCGACGTGACCGGCATGCCGTTGGGCAGGCGTCCCGTCTGCGACGCTGTGGCCTGTGCCGCGCCTCGCGCGGCGAACCACGCGTTGCTGAACGCTTGCTGTGCGTGGGCGGCCGACGACGCGAGGAGTGTGAGTGCTGCCGCTTGTACGAGGGGTTTTCGATGAAGGCTGCGAATGACGCATCCGAATCGCTGACGTTGACGCTTACGTGGCGAGTCGGCAGAGGTGTCGGAATCGGGCGAAGCGAGCGAGACGAAAGGGTTCGGTTGCATGTCGGTTTTGCAGTGGCAATCGGTTAGCGACCGCGCGCTACGTGTCGATGCGCGCGGCCTTCCCTTTGATGACGACGCTCACTCTCAAAACCC
This sequence comes from Pandoraea apista, assembly GCF_001465595.2. NCBI lineage: Bacteria > Pseudomonadati > Pseudomonadota > Betaproteobacteria > Burkholderiales > Burkholderiaceae > Pandoraea > Pandoraea apista. Next base: position 3,968,062 of record NZ_CP013481.2, read on the forward strand.
GCAAAGCCGCCCTCGAAAATATGCTGCCGTGCGCGCTTCCGCGCTCCCCGGGCAGCACCGCCGCCACGCCCCGATGTCAGCCCACCACGACAATGCCGCCGGGCAACTGCGTCACGCGTGCGCCGAGTACTTCCTGAATTTGCGCGAAGACTTCGCTCAACCGGTCGATGCGGAACCGTCCGCTCAGACGGCTCTGCGCCAAATGACTGTCGATGACCACGACACGCCCGGCGCGATAGCGATTGATCTCGCCGACGACGTCGGCGAGCGGCGTGTCGCGGAATACGAGCACGCCCGAGCGCCACGCCGTGGCGACGGCCGCGTCGACAGACATGGCATTCCCGAGATGCCGGCCCTGATAGATCACTTGCTGACTCGCCGCCAACTGTACGCTGTGGCTTCCCAATTCCACGCGCACGTTGCCGGACACGCATGTCACGCAGACGCGCGTGTCGAGATTACGCACTTCGAAATTGGCCTGTGTGCCGATGGCGCGTCCGTCACCCGCCGTCACCACGAACCGCCCGGCACTGCGCGAGTTGTCGACGGCAATCTCGCCATCGAGCAAGTCGATACCGGCGCGCGCACTTCCCGAGGCATCCCCGCCAGCCCCCCCGTCCTTGTTCATCAAAGCGATGCGGGTTTGCGTGTTCAGATTGACGGTGACGTCATTGGCCAGAGCGATCTGCCGCTGCTCGCCCACCGACGTACGGTAATCGGCATGGGCCAGCGAGGTCATCGCGCCCCAGATGCCAACCGGGGCAATCACGGCAGCCCCGATGCCGGCCACCGAGGCGAGCGCGCCCCCGAGGAATACACGGCGGCCGACACGCGCAGGGCGCCGAGCCTCGGCACGCTCGCGTGCGCGCACCCTCTCGCCGGCGGGGCCGATATCGCGCCACAGGCGACGCGCGTCTGCGAACGCCGCAGCATGCGAGGGGCTCGCGTCGCACCATTGCTGGAGCGCCTGCGCATCTGCCACGGTAGCTTCGCCAGACGTGAGACGTCGCACCCACGCATGGGCGTCGCGATTCACGGCCTGCGCGTCGTACGACGCTTGCCGGGGGGGGATTCGGGTCGGGCTGTCGGGTGCTGCCTTCATGTCGGGTGGTATCTGTCGATCCTCTGCTTGCGGTGGCGGCTATTCTTTCCGCAATCCAGGCCGCCAATCCGCGAGAATCCGTGCGATTTCGTTAAACTTCGGGGCGTCTTGATTACATGACGTTTCCCATTACCGGATTCCGCAATTTTTCTTCAAATTATTTTTTGTCGCGTCGCACGACCGTCATAAAGTCGTGTCACGCGCATTGCCAATTCACTTCCGTTCGATGTGCTCGGCGCAAAACGCCTGCGCCCGCTTAAGCTCCAGTTCGACCAGACGCAAGGAAATCCCGAAACGCTCGGCGACTTCCCGTTGCGCAAGGCCGTCGAGACGCACCGCCAACAGAATGTCGCGACGGCGCTGCGGCATCTTCTCCAGCACGCGCACCAGTTCGTTCAGGTCGGAGTTTGCTTCCGCGATCTGAGCAGGGCCAGGGTCGGGGCTCACCAGATCGAGCATCGTCTCGATCTCGCCGACGCTCAGGCGACGGTCCTCGGCCCGTTGCTTGTCGATGGCCGCGTGATACGCCATTCGGTACAGATACGCGCCCGGATTGCGCACCGGCTCGATGTTCTCTGTGCTCTCGAGGCGCACCCACGTGTCCTGCAAGGCATCGCCTGCCAGGTCGGAAGAGCCGAGCTTGCGAGAGAGCAGTGTCTTGAGCTGCCCATATCGTTGGACGAGCAGCTCACGCAAGGTGGCGCGCGCACTATCGGCCATTCAGCCCTCCCGTCGCGGGCCTCGCGTCGTTGGCAGGCTCGCACCCCCAACTCCGGCCGGACGCTTTCGGCAAGATCACGAACGTGAACGGCTGAGCAAGCGATGGCGGCACCGCTTCTCCGATGCGCACCCCTTGCAACGAAGTCACGACCAGCTTATCGATGCTCGCGTCTCCGCTGGAGCCGAGCAACGAAACCGGGCCGATCTGGCCGGTGGCGTCGATCCACAAACGCAGTGCGATACGCCGGGCGCCCTGCGCCAGCACCGGTTGCGCACAGAACGCATCGCGCACGCGTGTCTGCACCAGCCCGAAGTAACGACGCGCCGTCGCGGCCGCTGCGGATGTGTCGTCGGCGACATCGGGCGCATTGCGGCGCACGGGTACGAGCGCCACCGTCTTTGCACCGGTATAGCGCGGGGTGAGGCCACTGCCTTCCAGCAAAATCGGGAGCGCCGCGCGCGCGGTCATGTCACCTTGCACAGGCGGGGAAACACGTCCTGCGGTGAGGGAGCTGTCATAAAGCAACGAAACGTCCGTGAATGCGCCGTACGCCTCGAGCGCAGACTGCAGCGGCTGCGCGGGGATATCGAAATGCAACGGCGTCTGCGCCACGGCATCGGCGGGGATCACGCCGCCCGGCGCGACCTCCGTCGCCGAGACACGGGCAGAGCAAGCGCAGGAACAGATCATCGCGATGCACAGTAACAATGTCGGCCGCGGCGTGCTTATCGCTATGTTTCTGAGCATGTCCGCGCTACTTGGCGCACAACTGGCCCCGGGCAAAGCCGGGGCCTTCGGGGGCGTGCGGAATTGAATTCTTCGCGCAGGCTAGCAGTCCGACGTGAATTTTTTGTTACAAGCGCCGTATCTGCCGGGGCGCTCACGTCTGACACCTGAGCAGTGCCCCCTTATGCCGGACGCTGTCCCGCCTGTCCGACCTGTAGGCCTATCTTGCGCCGGGCGCCTCAAACGTATCGGCCTCGACAGGGCCGCCAAAGCCATACTTCGCACGCGGACGCAGCATAAAGGCCTGAGTGCGTTGCTCCATTACATGCGCCACCCAACCCGCCGAGCGGCCGATGATCCAGAGCGCCGTCGATGTCCCGTCGGGCAGTCCCAACGCGCGGGCGAGCGCAACGAGCCCCGTCGCCAAGCCCGCGTGCGCGTTCGCTTCGGTGCGCATGCGCTCCAGAAAATTGAGCGTAAGACGCGTGTTTTTCCGCAACGTGTCATCAATCGTCGCGTCATCCGTCTCGCTCATCAGTTCGCCTGCGATCTGCATCATCAGATCCGCTCGCGCGTCGCCGCCGGGATACAACGGGTGATTGAAACCGAGCAGACTGGCGCCGTACTCGCGAACGCGGCCAACGCGCGAATCGAGGGCCTCGAACGGCTCGCACAGTAACAACGTCTCGATCTTCTCTGTGCTGGTGCCCGTGGTGAAGCCGATGTGCGAGCCGATGGCCGCCGCCACACAACCAAACAGATCCGCATTGGTAGACGCCGCAACGCGCGCCGAAAAAGTGGCCGGGGCCAGTTCGTTGTCGGCGAGCACGACGAGCGCGGCGTTCATCGCGCGAAGTCTCACGGGCGTCACTGCGCTGCCTGCCGCACGCAAAACATGCGCCGCGACGCTTTCATCGTCGTTGCGCGCGATGAAGCGTTGCTGCGGACCAAGAAATCCAACGCATCCGGCCATGCAATGCAGCATGGCCCGCGCTGCCTGCACGGCCGCGCCATCGGCGAGCTCGCGTGCGCCGCGCCCGTGCATAGCCAGCGCAAACGGCACCATGCCCAGCAAGTTGCCGATGTCGGCACTCGCCACTTCGCCGTCGTAGACGGACAGAAAACGCAACACGTCGGGTGGCGTTTCCTGCATGGGCCATTCGGCAATGCTGTCTTGCCAGATGCCCGTCATCAGCAAATGCACCACCGATTCGAACGATGCCCCGCCGCTCGCCAGATCGATAGCCAGCCGATTGCGATAGCGTGGGCCGTGCGGCGTGATCTGGGTAATGGCCGAATGCAGCACCGGATCGCCGAAGCGCATGGTCGATTCGGCCACGGCACCGGTCGGCGCGCGCCCGCGCTTGCGGGTTGCCAGACGCTCGACGTCGCGACGCAGATAGAGGCTCTTTCGACCGTCTTCATGCGGACGCGCCCGGATCAACCCCCGGCTCACATAGGCGTAAAGCGTGGCGGGTTTGATGTCGAGCACGGCAAGCACTTCCTCGCGCGTCATCAGATCGGTTTGCTGCGTCATTGTCACCCTCGGCGATAGCCGCCGCCCGGCTGCGACGGCTTTGCGGCACATCATGCCACATTCATATTGACTTTAAAAATCAATATTGATAAACAAAAAATCGCCCAGTAAAGTCAACGCCGATAACACGACAAAGACACTGCGAGCCCGGTACTTCCTTGCGCTCGACAGGTCGTCCCTTCGGAGACACGGCATGACCCAAGACACTTCATCGCGGCCATCGGAACGCATCGACGTTCGCGACGCGCTGCAATCGGCCCCGCTCGGGGCGTTTCACTACTGGCTGGGCACACTGCTCGCGCTGATCCTGCTGTTCGACGGCTTCGACCTCTACAACGCGGCCTATATCGTTCACGACGTGAGCGCGCTGTGGCATCTGTCGCCGAGCCAGATCGGCGTGCTGTTGTCGTGCGGACTCGCTGGTTTCGCCGCAGGCTCGGCCGTCTCGGGGTTGTTCAGCGATCGCATCGGGCGGCGTCGCGTGTTGCTCACGGGCATCTGGCTCTCGGGGTTGATGAGTCTCGCCATCGCCCTCTTCGCGCACGATCTGCGCACCTTCATTGCGCTTCGTTTCGTGATGGGGATCTCATTGGGCTTGCTGATGCCGGTTGCCGTCACCTACATCAACGAGATCGCGCCCAGACGCAGCGCCAATGTCTTCACCATTGTGTTCTTCTCCTGCGGGTGGATCGGTGGGGCAACGGCGTCCGGTTTCATTGCCGCGTGGCTGATTCCGCAGCATGGCTGGCAGAGCATGTACTACGTCGGGGCGCTGTCGGTCGTGCTGGCATTGGCCTTGCAATTCGTGCTGCCGGAGTCGGTCTCGTTTCTCGCCAGTCGTGGCCGTCAGGACGACGTGCGGGCACAGCTCACCCGCCTTTGGCCTGCTCGTGCGAGCGAGTTTGCGAACGCGACGTTTACCTCGCCGGACGCCGGCGTGAAAGCAGGCTCGGTAGCCGCGCTCTTTTCGAGCGAATTCCGCCGTCAGACGATCTGCCTCTGGGCGATGGGCGCGCTGTCGCTATTCTCGTCTTACGGTCTGTCGGGCTGGTTGCCGACGATCATGCTCAAGCGCGGCGAAAACCTCTCGACGAGTTTTGCCTACGGCTCGCTGCTGGTCTTCGCGTCGGCATTCGGCAGTCTGCTCACCGGGGTCGTGGCAGACCGCATCGGCAATCGCCGTCTGGCCATGTCGCTCGCCTGGTTGTGCGGTGCGGCGGCCATCGGTGTGCTTGGCACGATCACCGGGGGCTCGGTGACGTTCTTGGGCATCGTGGTTGCCGGCATGTTCGTCATCGGCACGCAGACGGTGCTGAACAACCTCGTCGCCGTGAGCTACCCGACGGAGATTCGCAGCACCGGTGTCGGCCTCTACCTCGGTATTGCCCGCGTCGGCGCGATGTGCGGACCGGCGATCGCGGGTCTGCTGCAACAGACAACGGGCGGGGCCGGCGTGATGTTCTTCGTGCTCGGCGCAGCCCTCGTCACGGCTGCCGTGCTGGTGTTCCTCGTCGCCCGTCCCGAAAACTTGCCCAAGGCGCCGGCCTTCGGCCACTGACTCTCTGCGCATCGGAGCGCGTCATGTCAAAACTCTCTCTCTCGCTCGCCGTCAACGATTACGACCATGTGCGCGACCTGCTCGATGGCCGGATCGCCGCGCAAGGCATCGACCTCGTGCCGTCGGTGTTGCCGGTCGAAGAGATTTTCTATCGCACAACCCACTTCCAGGAGTGGGATCTCTCGGAGATGTCGCTTGCCAAGTACGCGTCGCTGCGCTCGCAAGGCGACGACCGTTTGATCGGCCTGCCCGTGTTTCCCTCGCGGGTGTTCCGGCTGTCGTCACTCTATGTGCGGGACGACGCCAGCGTGATGTCGCCCGCCGATCTGCGCGGCAAGCGAATCGGTGTGCCGGAGTGGGCGCAAACGGCATCCGTCTATTCGCGCGGATGGCTCGTGCACGATCAGGGCGTGGCGCTCGCAGATGTCGAATGGGTGCAGGGCGGTGTCAATCAGGCGGGGCGGCGCGAGAAAGTCGCCGTGCGCGTGCCGGACGGCGTGCGTTACCGCCCCTCGCCCGAGAAGTCGCTCACGGCCATGCTGCTCGACGGCGACATCGATGCGATTCTCAGCGCCCGTCCGCCCGCACCGCCCGCTGGCCGCGAGCGGGAGATCGTTCGCATGCTTCCCGACTTCGAGACCGCCGAGCGCGCCTACTTTGAACGAACCGGCATCTTCCCGATCATGCATCTGATCGTCATGCGACGCGATGTTTTCACTGCAAACCGCTGGATCGCCGGCAATCTGCTCAAGGCGTTCACGCAGGCGAAAGACGCCAGCGTCGCACGTCTCGAAGACATCACCTGCTCGCACTTCCCGCTGCCGTGGATGAGCCAACGCGCCGCGCAGGCGCGCGTGATGTTCGGTGGCGACCCGTGGCCGTACGGCATCGCGCCGAACCGAACCACGCTCGACGCCTTCCTGCGTTTCGCCTTCGAGCAGGGCGTGTGCCACCGCCCGATGCAGGCCGACGAACTATTTCCTCCGGAGGTGGCGGCCGCCGTGCGGGTCTGACCACCGCTCGCAGCCGACGTCCCTTCCTCGCCTTTTTTCATTGGTATTTCACTTGTCACGATCATGACGCAAGCTGCTACCCCCTACACCCCGGCGCTCACCGAACACGATGCCCGTTCCATGGCGCAATTGCTCGAAGACCTCGCCGCCGCGAATCATATCCTCGCGCATCACGAAGTCCTCGACGGCTTCGGCCATGTGAGCGTGCGCGACCCGCGCAATCCGGCCCATTTTCTGATCGCACAATCGATGGCGCCCGAACTCGTCACGCCCGACGACATTCTCACACTCGACCTCGATTGCCAGCCGGTCGACGGCGACACCCGAAAGCGCTATCTCGAGACGTGGATTCACAGCGAGATTTACCGCGCGCGCCCCGACGTGGCGGCCATCGTGCATAGCCACTCGCCATCGGTGATCCCGTTCGCGGCGTCGTCCGTGCGGTTGCGTCCCGTTTATCACATGGCGGGCTTTCTCGGCAGCGGCGCCCCGGTGTTCGACATTCGCCATTGCTTCGGTTGCACCGACATGCTCGTGCGCAATAGCGATCAAGGCAAAGCGCTGGCCGAGTCGCTCGGCGACGCCGATGTCGCACTCATGCGCGGACACGGCTTCGTCGCAACGGCCCCGTCGCTGCCCGCCGCCGTGTACCGCGCCATCTACACGGAACTGAACGCGGGTATGCAGTTCAAGGCCATCGCGCTTGGCGGCGAGGTGACGTATCTCGACCCCGAAGAAGGGAAACGATCGAACGCGACGAACCTGGGTGTGATCGAGCGTCCGTGGACACTGTGGAAGCGTCAGGTCGCGGCACTACGCGGCAATTGACCGGCGATCGATACGGGGTTGCCCGGCATCACCACGGCACCGTTCGACCGAGATAGTCGACATAGTGAAGCCCCGGGCGGCCGTGATGCGCGGTAATGGTATCGATCAGGTTGGGAATGCTCTGCTCGATACTCAGACGCGCATCGGGCCCGCCCATGTCCGTGCGCACCCAGCCGGGGGCCATCAGCAGCAATGTGCGTGTATCGTCGCGGTGACGTGCCGCAAAACTGCGCATGAACATATTGAGCGCGGCCTTGCTGCCCCGGTATACCTCGTAGTTCCCATTGGTGTTGTTAGTCAGGCTGCCCTGCCCCGACGACATCACGCCAAGTGTGCCATCCGACGGCACCAGCGCCTCGAACGCTTCGATCACTCGCATCGGACTGAGCGAATTGGTCACCATGACGCGCACAAACTCGTCGGTCGATACGTCGGCAATCGTCTCCTTGTCGTCGTTTTTCACACCGGCGTTCACGAAGAGCAGATCGAGACGGCGACCTGAAAGCCGCTCGCGCAATGCGGCCACCTGTGCCGGGATCGTGATATCGACGGTCTCGACTTCGAGTGCGCCGCCAGCGTTGGCCGCCAGCGCGTCGAGCTTGTCCGACGCGCCCTCTCGCGCCGTGGCGATGACACGCCAGCCGCGCGTCAGATACGCCTGGACCATTGCGAAGCCCAGACCGCGCGACGCGCCGATCAGCAGTGCGGTTTTCGACGGCGATATGTGAGCGGTGAGTGTGTTGTGCATGCGTGTTTCCTCGTGTGGGACGCCCCTCGCTCGTGCCGGCGAGATGCCGCGCGGCGAAGCGACGTGATCTGTCAGGAAATATAGGACGATGGGATACCTGGCGGAAGACGCACCACATGCACTGATAACATGCATGAAGCGCCATATCCCAGTGCACCGGAGATTGTCACCACCATGCCCGATCCCGATCTGAATCTGCTCATCGCGCTCGACGCCCTGCTCTGCGAAGCCAGCGTGGCGGGCGCATCGCGCCGGCTGGGGCTGAGCGCATCGGCAATGAGCCGGACGTTGAGCCGATTGCGGGAAGCTACCGGCGATCCGCTGCTGGTCCGGGCGGGTCGTCAGATGGTACTCACGCCGCACGCCGAGCAGTTACGCTTGCGCAGCCGTGGCGCTGTCGACGAAGCGCGCTCGCTGCTCACCCCGGCGACAGCGTCGCCCGACTTTGCAACCCTGCGCCGCACCTTCACCTTGCGCGTCAACGACGGCTTCGTGGAGGCCTTCGGTGCCACGCTGATTGCCGCCGTCACGCGAGACGCGCCTTTCGTCAGCCTGCGCTTTCTGCCCAAGGCAGAGAAGACGGCAGCCCCCTTGCGCGACGGACGGACCGATCTGGAAATCGGTGTCCTCGGCGAGGTGGGCGAGACGAGCAACATGGGGCCGGAAATTCGGGTGCAGGCGCTGTTTCGCGATCACTTCGTGGGCGCGGTGCGTGCAGGCCATCCGCTGGCAACCGAAGCCGCGCCGAGCGCCGAGCGATATGTCGCCTTCGGGCATGTCGTGGCGTCGCGCCATGGCAACGGCGAGGGGCCGGTCGATAACGCGCTCGCCGCATTACGCCTGCATCGGGACATCGTGGCGGTCGTACCGAGTTTTCCCGCGGCCTTATCCCTGGCGCAGACATCCGATCTGATTGCGCTGGTGCCCGCGTCGCTCATTACGCAACGCGCGGCACGGCGGCCTGCGGCCTCTTCCGCGGCATTTCATGTGTTCGAATTACCCGTGCCGACCGCACAGATCACGGTCTCGCTGATGTGGCATCCGCGCATGGAGGCAGACCCTGCGCATCGGTGGCTGCGACGACATGTGCTGTCGGTGTGCAGAAACTAGCGTCACGCCCCGGGGAATGACAACTCGATGGCGGACGAATCTTGCGGCGGGATCTGAGCGTGAGCGTGCCGTCGACGGATGTGGGACTGGTGTGGGCGGAGCGACGTCCGCCGGAAGGATTGACCGAGCGCATCGTCAGCGCGTTACGCTCGCTCATCCGCGAAATCAACGATCGCGGTGATAGGGGTGTCGAATAATCGACACACGGCAACGCACTCGACAGACGTGCCGTTGCCGTTTTGCGTGACTGATGTGTGACTGATGCGCGGCTTATGCGCGGCGCGTGGCCAGTTCCGCCCCTTGGCGCAACGCCTCGAGCAGGCTGCCTTCGTCGGCAATGCCCTTGCCGGCAATGTCGAACGCCGTGCCGTGATCGACCGACGTGCGCACCACTTGCAGACCGACGGTAACGTTCACACCGGCTTCGAGCCCCAGCACCTTCACCGGGCCGTGTCCCTGATCGTGGTACATCGCGACCACGAGATCGAAGTCGCCACGCCCGGCGCGGAAGAACAGCGTGTCGGCCGGCAGCGGGCCTTCGATGTCCCAGCCACGCTCGCGCAGCAGTTGCACCGCCGGCACGATCTTCTCTTCCTCTTCCCCGTAGCCGAACAGACCGTTTTCCCCCGCGTGCGGGTTGATACCGCACACGGCGATGCGCGGATTGGCGATACCTGCCTTGACCAGCGTGGCATGACCCCGCTCGATCGTGCGTTGCACCAGGCCCGGCTCGATCTTGCGAATCGCATCGATGATGCCGATGTGGGTCGTCACGTGAATCACGCGAAGTTGCGGCGCAACGAGCATCATCGACACTTCGTCGACCCCCGTCAGATGCGCCAGCATCTCCGTATGCCCCGGGAACTTGTGGCCACCGGCGTGCAGCGCTTCCTTGTTCAGCGGCGCGGTGCAGATCGCGTCGATCTCACCGGCTTCGGCGAGCTTTGCCGCATGCGCAATGTACTGATACGCGGCATCGCCCGCGATAGCGGAGAGTTGGCCGAACGGCAGGTCTTCGGGAATCAGATCGAGGTCGATACAATCCACCACGCCCGGCGTGAACGTGGCTTGAGAGACCGTCTGGATACGCCGCACACTCAGCGGCGTCTTCACGATGGCAATCGCCTGCTCGAGACGTCGCGCGTCGCCGATCACGACCGGGCGGCACTGCTGATAGACGCTGTCGTGCGCCAGACTCTTGACGATGATTTCCGGGCCGACGCCAGCCGCATCACCCATGGTGATGCCAATGACAGGGAGATATTGATTCATGGCGTTTGCGTTGATGTCCGTTTCGTTTAGGGGGATGCCCGGAACGTACTGCGTGTTCCGGGCCGATGTCCGTTTGTCCTGATGTCCTGATGTCCTGCTGTCCTGCTGCCCGCTCACGCCGCCTCAATGCGCGTCGCGGACCCTCGCCGTAGCGCGCAGATGCCGGTAAGCGCTGTGCAGTGCCGCTTCTCCACCGAAGGCACCGGCCTTGGTGACGATGCGCACTGGCGAGCCGTCGGCGGGCCGTCCGACGGCAACGCCCGGCTCGACCTCCGAGAGCAATTCCAGCGCGCCGATACCGGCCGCGCTCAACATCGCACGTGCCGTCTCGCCACCCGTCACGATGAGGCCCGACAACCGCGAGAAATGTGGCGCGATCAATGTGGCCAACACGGCCGACAGTTGCGCGCCCTCGGCGGGATCGAACGCGTCGTCGCGGCCGATTCGCACCAGCAGGTCGTTACCCGCTTCGATCGCCTCGCCAATGCGCGCGCGCCAGACAGCGCACTCAGAATGCGCCTCACCGGCACGCAACACGGCAGGCGGCACAGTCCATTCGATCACGTCGTTGTCTTCGCACAGGCGGGCGCATTGCTGCTGAGACACGGCAGACAGACTGCCAACCAGCGTCAGCACACGACCGTTCGCATGGTCGTCCGTCGTTGCAAGCCTATTGTGCTGCCCGTCCTCCGAATGCTCCGGCGATGCAAACAGTTCGGGGAGTTCGGCCAGTTCGCGCGCAAGCCCGCCCGAGCCGACCCAGAAGGTGTCGGTGAACGTGACACTGGCGCGTGCCAGCATGGCGAGATCGTCATCCGTTTTCGCATCGACGATCAACGCCGTCACGCCATGGGCGCGCGCTTGCGCGATGACGTCGTTCAGTGCCGAATGGACTGCGGCGAAATCGCCGTGCAGCACATCGACCGGCACCGTCTGCGTCGTCATGCCGGCAGCCGCCAGCATGGGCGCGAGACGCGCCTCCCGACCCTCATGTTCCAAGCGCCACGTGTCCGTCTCGGCAAGCGGCACACCGCGCACGAAGACTTCTCCGTTTTGCACAATGCGTCCCGTGGCCGGGAACGCGGGCGCCACGATAGCGAGTCCCGCCAGCGGCTGCAATGCCGCGACTTCCGCAACCCAGTTACCGCGCAACGTCGAGTCGATTTTCTTGTACAGACGACGGCCCGGTGCGGCAAGCCGCTGCCATGCCGCAACGGCACGCGCAGCCGCCTCGGCGGGAGCGAGACGACGCGTGTCCGTGTCGATCGCCACCACTTGCGCAGCCGCATTGAAGCCGTCGACGTCGAGCGACACAACGCTGCGACGGCCGGCTTTGGTAAAGCCGATCGCGCAGTCGGCGGCGCCAGACAGGTCGTCGGCGACAATCACAATGCTCACTGCGCCGCCCCCTTGGCCGCTGCCCCAGCCTCACGTGCCATCGCACGCTTGGCGACAGCCGCCGTCAGGATCGGGGAGACGATGGCGGTCACCACCACGCAGGCGGCGACAAGCAACGTCGCGCTCTTGGCCGCTTCTTCGTACACCGGGTTCGCAGCCGCAATGAGCGCAGGCACCGCGGCGGCATTCCCCGCCGTGTTGGCGGCAGCCGTGCCGGCCACGCCCGTGCCGCCCGTGAGACGGTCGACGATATACAGTGGAATGCCCGTCACGACGACAACGGCGAAACCGAGCAGAATGCCCAGCAGGCCAGCCTGCCACACCTTGTGCAGATCGAGCCCCGCGCCAAGCGCCAGCGCGAAGAACGGAATCATCACCGGCACGGCGCGCCCCAGAAAGTCTCGCATCTCGCGGTCGAGATTGCCCAGCAGCATGCCCACGGCCAGCGGCAGAATGCTGCCGACCAGCGTCGGCCACGGGAAGGCGGACAGACCCGCGACACCCAGCGTGACCATCGTCAGGAACGGCCCCGACTCCAACGACATGATCGTGTACGCGCCCACGTCTTCCGAGCGACCGTACTGCCCCATGAGCGCCATGTACAAGCCGCCGTTCGTGTCGTTCATCGCTGCCACGACAGCCAGCGTGGAAATGCCGGCGAACATGCCCGACGTGATCGGCGCTTCGCCCAGGAAATGGCCCAGCACAACCCCAACGACAATGGCCGCGCCCACCTTGGCGCCGAACAACGCGCCGCCCTTCTTGACCAGGTACGGCGTTGCCTTGACGTCGATGCTCGCGCCCATGCAGACGTAGAACACCGCAAGAATCGGCAACGCGCCCGTGAACAGTGCGTTGGTAAACGAGCCGAAGAACTTCGGCATACCCGGCATGAACGTCGCAATCAACGAACCGATCAGCAGGGGAACGATCATCATCCCGCCCGGCACGCGCTCGATTGCACGCTTGATACGAATTTGAGCCATTGTTGTCTCCCGACTGGTATAGATTTTGATCAATCGATCATTATTTTGATCGTTTTGAGCAGACGGAAGTCTAATCGCTGCCAGAAAAATGTGCAAATTTTGTGACTAAGGGTTTATCCTTGGCAGAAATCGGTCAAATTCGCTCGGCGGCGACTTTGCTTTGCGTCCAAAATGATTGAATCGATCATTTTGGACAACCCTCACGATCGCGTTGACGCCGGCCGGCGTCTTTACGGCTTATCGGACGATTTCCGTACACAGCAAGCTACACTATGCGCGCCGCGCGGCGAACACGCTGTCTGCCCGCGAAACGCCACGATTCGTTCTGCTCAGCTTCGATCCATCCATGAAAGTTGCTAACCGCCGCGAGGCGATTTTCAAAGCCGTCCTGTCGGGCATGACCGATGTTGCCGCGCTGTGCGCACATTTCGGCATGTCGGAAGCCACGGTGCGTCGCGATCTGCGCGCGCTGGCCGACGAGCGCCGCATCGTGCGCACGTACGGCGGCGCCGCCGCACCCGTGCGCATGCATGAACCCGAGGAATCGCTGGAGTTGCGGCGCGAGAGCTTGCGAGAGCAGAAGGACGCCATCGCGCGCGCTGCCGTGGCCCACGTTGATGATGGCGATACGATCTTTCTGGACGGCGGCACCACGACCGAAGCAATGGCGCGCTTTCTTGCCGGGCGCGAGGGTGTGCGAGTCGTGACGAACAACCTGCTCGCCGTAGGGACGCTGGCCGCCAACAAGGTTCCGGTGACGCTGATCGGCGGCGACGTACGGCCGTCGAGCATGAGCGTGCTCGGTCCGCTGGCGCAACTGGCGCTCTCCCGGGTGTCCGTCGACAAGGCGTTTCTGGGGGCCGACGGGGTCGTGGCCGGACGCGGTCTGTGCGAAGCCTCCGCCGAACAGGCGTGGCTCAAGGAGTGCATCATCCGTCAGTCGGCCAGCGTGTATGTGCTGGTCACCGCCAACAAACTTGATCGCGCCAGCCAGCAACACTGGACACCGCTGGAGCGCGCCTGGACGCTGGTCACCGAAGCGCGCGCCGACGACGACGCACTTTCGGAATTCCGCAAGCATCCGGAAATCACCATCGAATCGGTCCATTGACGCAGCCATCGGCCACGACATTCGGTAGCGCAATATGTCGTGTTCGATACCGTCGCCATCGGTAAGATGGCATCTATTGCGCCCAACCCTCACCGCCATGACACTCGATCCCTCTCTCGTTGCCGTCTTCGCGCCGACCGGTGTGCTGCGCGCTTCTATCAATCTGGGGAACCCGATCCTCGCCGGGCTCGATGCACAGTCCAGGCCCTGCGGCATTTCAGTGGATCTGGCATCGGCGCTCGCGCAGCGGCTTGGCGTGCCCCTCGATCTCATCACGGTCGATACCGCCGGGAAATCCGTCGACGTGGTCTCGGCTGGCGACGCCGACGTCGGCTTCTTCGCCGTCGACCCGAAACGCGCGGCGACCATTACCTTCACCGCGCCCTATGTGCTGATTGAAGGCTACTACTTGGTGCCGGAAGCGTCGGCCGTGAAGACCAACGCGGATGTCGACCGGGTCGGTACGCGTGTCGTGGTCGGCAAGGGCAGCGCGTACGACCTCTTCCTCACGCGCGAATTGCAGCATGCGGAGATCGTGCGGGCACCGACGTCGCCGACCGTCGTGAAGACATTTCTCGAAGGCGGCTACGAAGTCGCGGCAGGCGTGAAACAGCAGATCGAAGCCGATATTGCAGGCACGCCAGGCTACCGGCTGTTAGGTGAGCGCTTCATGGTGATTCGACAGGCAATGGGACTGGCGATCGGCCGAGGGGCGCAGGCCGACGCGTTTCTGGCAGCCTTCGTCGAAGAGATGAAGGCGTCGGGATTCGTGACTGACGCCTTACGCCGACATCATATTTCCGGCGCAGCGCTTGCGCCCTGAGCCGCGAAGATCGCGGTCGTGCAGCGCGACGGCGTCAGGGGGAGTCCGATAGGACTCCCCGAGCCGCAGTTTGCGCAGCGGCACTCAGGCGAGCATCAATTCAAGGTTCTGAACGGCTGCCCCCGACGCCCCTTTGCCTAGATTGTCCAGAACGGCGGTCAATAGCACTTGCCCGTGCGCCTCATTGCCGAACACACTCAACTGCATGACGTTGGTGCCATTCAGCGCTTCCGGGTCGAGCTGTTTGACCGCACCGGGTTCCTGCATCGGCATGACCTGAACGTACGGCTGACCGGCGTAGTGATCGACGAGACATTGGTGCAGCGCGCCGGCGTTCGCCCCCGACGTCAGAAGCCGCGTCTCGATCGGAATGGTCAATACGATTCCCTGACGATACGCGCCGTACGACGGGACGAACATGGGACGGAACGCGAGCCCCGAGTGCTGTTGAATCTCGGGCGGATGCTTGTGCGCCAGTTCCAGACCGTAGAGCCGATACCCCGACGCCTTCGTCGCGTTCGGTCCCTCATGCGCTTCAACCCCCGCACGCCCGCGACCGGAATACCCTGAAACGGCATGAATGCTGACCGGATAGTCCTCAGGGATCAAACCGGCGCCAAGCAACGGCCGCAACAAACCGATGGCCCCTGTCGGGTAGCAACCGGGGTTGGACACCCGGCTGGCGCTCGCAATGCGGTCCGCCTGACCCTTCGCCATTTCCGGAAAACCGTACACCCAGTCGGCATGCGTGCGATGCGCGGAACTCGCGTCGATCACCCTGACGCGAGGATTGACGATGGATGCCGCCGCGTCACGAGCAGCGCCGTCAGGCAGGCAAAGGATCGCAATATCGCAACTGTTGATGGCCTCGGCGCGACGCTGCGGATCCTTGCGCTGCGCCTCGGGCAGCGTGACGAGCGTGATGTCGCGACGATCCCGAAGCATCCCGTGGATCTGCAACCCGGTGGTGCCCTGATCGCCATCGATAAAGATATGCGGAGAAGACATTTGCGCAACCTCCCTGTCATTCGGTCAGAAATTGTTCTCGATGCGCTATATTCCCGCGACGCGTAAAATTGGAAAAGTTGAATTTCATGAATCTCAAATTCGTATTTTCTAAATTACGGCGCCGACATGAGAGAAATCAGCCTGGACCGATTGAAAACGCTTGTCGCTGTTGCAGACAGCGGCTCATTTGCCGACGCAGCGCAAGCCCTGCATCTGTCGCCGCCGACGGTGAGCCTGCATGTGGCGGATCTGGAAGCGCGGGTCGGCGCCTTGCTCCTGTCACGCAAACGCGGGCAAATACGGCCGACGTCGGTCGGGGAAGTGCTGGTCGAGCGCGCGCGGCGCTTGCTCGCCGAGGCGGAGCAAACGCTGGAGGATATCGAGCGTCATGCGCAGGGTCTCGCGGGTCGGGTGCGAATTGGCGCATCGACAGGGGCGATCGCGCATCTCCTGCCGCAAGCGCTCGAAGCGCTCCGTCTGCACCATCCCGACATTGACGTTCAGGCGGCGATCCTGACTTCGCAGGAAACGCTGAGCCGGCTTCGCCGAGGGGCGCTGGATGTCGGGTTGGTGGCGTTGCCGCAGTCACCGGTTGCCGGGCTCGTCATCAAACAATGGCGACGCGATCCTGTGATGGCGTTTCTGCCGGCCCACTGGTCAGCGCCAAAACACGTAACGCCTGAGTGGCTGGCCAGGCAGCCGCTGATCCTCAACGACAGCACTACGCGTTTGTCGCGACTGACCGCAGAGTGGTTCGCCACCGCAGGGCATCACCCTGCCCCGCGGATCGAGATCAACTACAACGACGCCATCAAGAGTCTGGTCGCCGCAGGCTACGGCGCGGCACTCCTACCGAACGAAGCGCAAAACGCCGTTCTTGACGAACGTATCGCCATGCGCGCCCTGCGCCCGGCGCTGTGGCGCCAACTCGGCATTGCGCACCGTACAGGTCACATCGAACGCGCGACGCAATATGTTCTCGATGCGCTATGGAGTCTGCGGGAGGGACGCAAGCGATGAGGCAAGCGCTTCGTTTGCAACAAGAGCACAAGCGCTACGACTCAGGCCTCCGCACATAACGACTACAAATATGGCGACCCGCGTAACGGCCGGATCAGGCTGACGCATCGGTTCTGGCATCCCCCGCAGCCCTACACACGCGTATGCACACCTGTCCAGAAGTTGTACAGGTGTCATGCGTGCTGCCCATCCCCCAACGTCCTGAAAATTGGCTTGAACCGCTAGATTCTTGCATTTCGAGAGACTGGTATCGAACTTGCTAATCCATGTCCGCGACGACGTGAAAGTCGCGCCGCATTCCCCTCACACAGGTTGAACTCAATTTCATTACCTCAAGGATGCATATCGTGGACAAGATCGAACATCTCGAACGGCAGATCCAGGAACATCATGCGACGCTGGCAAATCACCCGGTGTTCCATTCCATCGAATCGATGCAGGGCTTGCAGACGTTCATGGAATGGCACGTCTTCGCGGTCTGGGATTTCATGTCGCTGGTCAAACGTCTTCAGGCCGACCTGACGACCATCACCCTGCCATGGATCGCACCGCGCAACATTCATGCCGCGCGTCTGATCAACGAGATCGTGCTGGGCGAAGAGTGCGACGAAACGCCGCAAGGCCCGATGAGCCACTTCGATCTGTATCTCGCGGCCATGCGCGACGTCGGCGCCGACACGCGGCAGATCCAGAAGCTCATCGACCTGCTCATGAAGGGTCACAGCGTGAGCGCCGCGCTTGCCGCCGTTGAAGCGCCGCCGCCGGTGATCCGCTTCGTCAACTCCACGTTTGCGACCTGCTACGAAGGCGCGACCCATCAGGTCCTCGGCAACTTCTTCTACGGCCGCGAAAACGTGATCCCCGACATGTTCCGCACGTTGCTCGACGGCTGGAAGATCGATGCGAAGAGCGTGCCGCTCCTGACGTTCTATCTCGATCGCCACATCGAAGTCGACTCCGGCGAACACGGTCCGGCAGCGCGCGCAATGATCGCCGAGGCCGCCCGCAACGACGAACGCCTGCTTGCCGAAGCGCTTGAAGCCGGCCTGCGCGCCATCGACGAACGCCTGCGTCTGTGGGACAGCCTGCACGAGCACATCGTGGCCACGCAAAAGGAAGCCGTCGCCGCCTGACGCCCGGCGGGTCACACCGGGTCCGTCCTTTCGCTGCGTGCCGCGCCGCCTGTGGCGCGGTTTCCGGTCTGCCCGCCCCCATTCTCCGAGGCAATGCCATGTCACTGCAGAGTTACGTCAGCCACGCTGACCAATGGGAACAACGTGCCACCATCCGTTCCCGTCCGCGCCGCATCGTCGAGGACGATGACCTGAGCTATTACCCGGTCGAGCGCCAGCCGCTCTACGCGCATCCGGCGGTGATCGACGCCGGCAAGCAAGTGCAGGACTACATCCTGCTGCAGAGCTTTTACAAGTACATCAACGACGTCATCATTTTCGAGACGGAAATCGTCAACCGCACGGCACTCGCCATCGCAAAGTCGCGCTTTCCGTTCGAATTTCCGTTTGCCTGCCGCAGCGACGCCATGTCGGTCGTGATCGACGAGAACTACCATGCGTACGTGGCAATGGACTACCTCGACCAGGTCGAGCGCAGCACCGGGATCGGCCCGATCGAACAGAACCGCGAGATCGAACTCTCGCGCGCGATTCCGCGCGCCATGGAATTCGTGCCGCCGCAATACGCCGCCGGGATGGAACTGCTCGGCGTGGCGATTTCGGAGAATACGGTCACCGCAGAGGTCGCCGCGTTCTCGCGCGATACCACGCTCAAGCGCTCGGTCAAAGGCGTCATGGCCGACCATCTGGCCGACGAGGGCCGGCATTCGGTCTTCTGGATCAATCTCGTCAAGCTCTACTGGCGTGAAATCGACGAGCCGGCACGTGTCGAACTTGGTCGCGGGCTGCCCTTCTTCCTGCGCGAATACCTCACCAATGAACTGCAACTCGAGTTCGACCGGCGTCTGATCGCTACGCTCGACCTCCCGGCAGCCACGCGCGAACAGATCGCCCGCGACATGGTGGGCGCCTACCCGATCACCAACCAGCATCCGATGATCGTCAACATCCGCAAATTCCTGAAAATGGCAGGGCTGCTCGAACACGAGCCCACACGCGCGGCTATCGCGCAATACCTGTGAGGAACGTGTCATGAGAGCGATTTCCTTCGCTGTGGCAGGCAACAACCGCCTGGGTGCACGCCTGTTCGCTGCCCTTCACGACATGGGGCATGACGTGACGCCGCTGTGCAACGCGTCTGGGCCGCTGGCCGAGATGGCCGAGCAACTGGGCGCCGCCGTCCCGCACGCGCATGCCGCGCCGCCGAACGTCGAGTGGCGCATCGAGTGTGGCGATGCCGATCCGGCAATCGTCAGTCAAGCGAACCATGTGCTGAGCTTCGTCGCGCGCGCTCCCGCATTCCCTCCGGCTCGCGCGACGCTCTCTTGGCAATGGCAAGGGCCCAATGGCGTGGTCGACGTGGCATCAAGTCCGTGCGAGTTCGACCGTCCGATCTGCGGTGCCGATCTCGTGGCACATATCGATACCGAAGCCGAAGCCATGCTCGTGGACATCGTCAGCCAACTCGGGCGCGATGTATTGACGCCGCAGACGCTGGCGGCGCGCGCCCCGGCAATACCCACGCCCGGGAGCATAGTCCTCGACACGCATCAGTTGTCCGGCTGGCATGCGGGCAATGAGACGGCGCGAACGATGTCGTTGCCCCCCTCACTGCCCGAGATGGTGTCACGCCAGGCCGTGGCGGCACCGGCGGCGATTGCCTTGCGCGACGCGCATGGCGACGTCGACTACCGCACCTTCGTGGCCGCGTCGATGAAGCTGGCGTGGCAACTCTCGGCGCTAATACCGACAAGTGCGCCACACGACGGCACGCCATGCGTCATTGCGGTACGCCTGCCGAAGTCGCGCCTGCTCTACACGGCCATTCTCGGGGTCATTGGTGCGGGTGCGGCCTATGCGCCGCTCGATCCGTCGTTCCCGCCCGAGCGCGTGCGTCAGATCCTTGAGCAGAGCCGGGCCAAGTGCCTGATCACCGACGACGATTTCGACGCGAGCGGACTCGACGGCCTTGACGTCGAAGTGATTCGCCTGCGCTCGCTCGATGCCGCAGACGTGGATATCGGGGTGACGACATGGCCAGTGGAACGTCAAGCCGATCGGGCGAGCCGTTGCGCCATTACGATCTTCACCTCAGGGTCGACCGGCACGCCCAAGGGCGTCATGCTCACGCATCGCAATATCGTGCACTTCTGCCACTGGTATCGCGACTACATCGGCATGAACGCCAGCTCGCGCGTGCTGCAATTCTGTACCGTGGCATTCGATGTCTCGTTGCTCGACATCTTTCCGACGTTCCTCTCGGGCGCGACGCTGGTGATTCCCACCGAAGCCCAGCGGCATGCACTCGACGAGTTGAGCGACCTCATTGCCCGCGAAGCCCTCACTCACGCCTTCTTGCCGCCCGCATTGCTGGCGGTGATGCCCGACGCCCAGTGGCCGGCGCTGCGTCACCTGCTCACAGGGGGCGATGTCTGCTTTCCCGAGACGATCGCCCGTTGGAGTCAGGGCCGAGCCTTCCACAACATCTTCGGGCCGGCGGAATGTACGGTGCTCGTGACAATTGCGCGCCTTCAGGCAGGCGACAGTAATCGCCTGATCGGACAGCCTATCGCGAATGTGCGTTGTTACGTGCTCAACGATGACGGCCAACCTGCAAGAACCGGCGAACCCGGCGAACTGTGTGTCGCGGGGGCAGGCGTGGCCGACGGCTACCTGCACCGGCCAGACCTGACCGAGCGCAGCTTCGTGCCCAATCCGTTCGCCGATCCGAATGGCGAATGGCCGGCGGCACGCGACGAAAAGCTCTATCGCACGGGCGATATCGTGCAATGGGACGACAACGGCCAGTTGCATTTCGTCGGCCGACGCGACGCGCAGGTCAAGATTCGTGGTTTCCGCGTCGAGCTGGGTGAGATCGAGGGCGCGGCCATCGCGACCGGCATGTTCGGTCAGTGCGCGTGTGTAGTCGACGATCGCAAGCGCATCCGCGGCTTCGTTGCCAGACCGCTCGACACATCGGCCAGTGGCGACGCGCTGCGTGCACTGCTCGTCGCACGTCTGCCCGACTACATGGTGCCGTACGAGATCGTTGTACTCGACAAACTGCCCGCCACCAACAACGGCAAGATCGACCGCGGCGCGCTGGCGCGCATCCCGGCTCAGCGCGCCCATGCCCATGAGGCACAGGCGCACGAGGAACCGCTCACCGAAACGCAAACGCAACTGCAAGCGCTGTGGGCGCGGCTGCTCGATCTGGAACCGTTCGAGATCGGGAAAGACGATTCGTTCTTCAATCTCGGCGGACACTCATTGCTGGTCTCAAAGCTGATGCTCGCCGTCAAGAAGGAGTTTGGCGGCAATGCCCCGCTCGCCCGCTTCATGGAACGTCCGACCATCGCCTCGCTGTCGTCATTGCTCGAGAACGACGATGTCGACAAGGGCGAACGGATACCGCAGCGTGTGTTCGATGACATGGCGCTGCCCGACGATATCCGTCCTGTCGATGGACTGCGCCCCGTCCCCGACGGTGCCCGTGCCATCCTGCTCACCGGTGCGAACGGATTCCTCGGTACCTTCATTGCAGCGGAGCTGATCGCGCAGACATCGGCCGTCGTGCATTGCGTGGTGCGTGCTGCCAGCCAGAAGGAGGGAGAAGCCCGACTGACCCAGGCCCTGCAAGCGAACGGACTCGGTGCGATCGCCGGGCATCCGCGTCTGAAGGTGATCCTCGGCGATCTTGCCAAGCCCCGGCTCGGGCTGAGCGCCGATACGTGGCGCATGCTGGCGCGCGACATCGATGCGATCTACCACAACGGCGCGCATGTCAATCATGTCTACGACTATCCCTATCTTTACGATGCCAACGTCGGTGCAACACTGGCGTTGCTGCGCCTGGCCTGCGAGTTCCGCAACAAGTCGATGCACTTCGTCTCAACCTTGTCGGCCGCGAGTGCTGCGAACGACGCCGGGCACGTGCTGGAGCAAGGCCCCGCACGCAGCGCACCGGTGTTCGTGAACAACGGCTACAACGTCACGAAGTGGGTCGCCGAGCATCTCGTGTGGGAGGCAGCCGAGCGAGGGGTCGACGTGACCATCCTGCGCCCGGGCAATATCACCGGCGTTGCGGACACCGGTCTTTGCCAGCCCGCGCGCAACCGCATCCTGCTCCTCGTCAAAGGCTCGCTCCAACTCGGCGCTGCGCCTGCGGGCGACACCGACTTCGATTTCACGCCGGTCGATTTTCTTGCCCGCGCTGTCGTGCGCTGTACGACCGACCCGCAACGGGAATTGCGCGTGTTCCATCTCCAGAATCCGACCCCGCTGACCTGGGAGGATTATCTCGGCGCGCTGGCGCAATGCGGCTACCCGATAACACTGGAAGAACCGTCGGAGTGGCGCAAGCGATTGACCTCGATCGACGAGAGCAATGCGCTGTTCGACGTTGTGGCGTTCTACCTCGACGACAGTCAGGAGGACATCGGGGACATGTCACGCATTGACCATCAGCAAACCGCCGCTGCGCTCGCACGGCTGGGCGTCGTGTACCCGCGCAAGGACGCCCGATTGCTAGCCCGGCATTTCGCCTATCTGATCGAGAGCGGCTTTTTACCCGCGCCGGCCGGCAGCGACACCCGGCGCACCGAACGCGAGACGGATATGGCTTCCGCAATCTGAGCGCCATACCTCGTGACTTTGTCGTGACTTTGCTGTTTTCGTGCTGTTCCCTCACACCTCAAGGAGTTCATCATGCTGCAAAAAGTCCGCACCGAGCTGCAACCCGACACGTTGATCCACAACCTCACGACCACGGTGCATGCCGGTGTCGCAGAGCTGAACGCCCCCGCCCGCAAAGTGTGGGACGTGGTCGGTCGCTTTGACGGCTACAACCGTTTCGTCACGGGGCTTGAGTACATTCAGATGACGGGCACGGCGACCGGCCCCCGCTCACTGCGCCATAAGCACTTCACCGGCGGTGATCTGGTTGTCGAGCAACTGAACACGCGCGATGACGCCGCCATGACGATGAGCTGGACACTGATCTACACGACGTTCGACATCGGCAACATGTGGGCATCGATGGAAGTCGTGCCACGTGGCGACAACGCCTGTACCGCCACGTACCGCATCGTCGGCGAGGCACGCTCCGGCAACCCGAAGGATCAGGCGGCGTTCGACACTTTCGCCGTCGGCTTCCTGAAGATGGCCATGGACAATCTGCGCAAAATATTCAACGGCGGCTGATCGCCCGCACGGTGCCCGGTTCGCGCGGCAATTGGGGCATTCGGCAATCAAGTCGTTCGAACCTTGCCCTTGCGGCGCGTGCCGCGGGGGCCCCTTTTTTATTTCGCTTCGTCACGGACCGCACCATGGACAGACACATCCCGCCCGCTGGCCGCTGGCAACTTGCTGCGCGCGCGCGCCACATGAAACCCTCTTCGCTGCGCGAATTGCTCAAGGTGGCCGAACGACCCGACATCATTTCCTTCGCGGGCGGCTTGCCCTCCCCGCATGCGCTACCCGTCGAGCGATTGAGCACGGCGCTCGATCGCATTCTGCACCGTGACGCTGTCGGGGCGCTGCAATACGGCCCGTCCGAAGGCTATACGCCGCTACGCGAAGCCATTGCCGCACGCCTGTCGCGTCAGGGCGCGGCGGTGAGTCCCGCTCAGGTGCTCATCACGACGGGCTCGCAGCAGGCGCTGGACCTCGTCGCACGCGTGCTCATCGATCCCGGCAGCCGCGTGCTGATCGAGACGCCCACCTACCTCGGCGCGGTTCAGGCCTTTGCTCAGTACCAGCCGGTATTTGACGAAGTCCCGACCGACGCCGCCGGCCTTGTCCCCGAGTACATGGATGAAGCCTCGATGCGCGACGCCCGGCTGCTCTACATCCAGCCCAACTTTCAGAATCCCACGGGCCGCACGCTCCCTCTTGAGCGCCGCAAAGCGCTGGCATCCCGGGCAAAACGCCTGGGATTGTTGATGGTGGAAGACGATCCGTACGGCGAGCTGGTCTACAGCGGCGTGACACCGCCCTCGCTGCGCTCGATGGCGCCTGACGACGTCGTTCATCTTGGATCGTTCTCGAAAGTCATTGCGCCCGGCCTGCGCGTAGGCTACCTCGTCGCCCCGGAAGAACTCATGATCAAGCTGTTGCAGGCGAAGCAGGCGAGCGACCTTCACACGACCGGCATCACGCAGCGGCTGGCGCACGCCCTTCTCACAGACGGCGAGTACGACGCCCATCTCGACGCCATCCGGCTGCGCTACCGGGCGCAGTGCGCGCTCATGCTCAAATGCCTGGCCGAATACATGCCCGACGGTGTCTCGTGGACCCGCCCGGCGGGGGGCATGTTCCTCTGGGTTACGCTGCCGCCGCAGATCGACAGCGCCAGCCTGTTCGAAGACGCCCTGGCTTGCGGCGTGGCGTTCATCCCTGGCGCGTCGTTTCACGCGATCTCTCCGAAAGCGAATACGATGCGGCTGACGTTCACGACAGCGACACCGGCGCAGATCGAAACCGGCATCATGCGGCTCGCCAAAACCATCGAGGCGCGTCTGGAGAAGACAGCATCGCGTCTCGTCATGTCGTGACAGATTCCCCGGTTGGCCTGGATGGACGGCATCGATTGACGGGGCACCACGGAGACGCCGCCCGAGGGCGTCACGTCGATGCCGGTCCGGACACGGCATATGCGCATATGCGCGTCGCGTGATCTATGCGCATGCCTGGAGCGTGGCGTCCAAAGGTTCGAAGCGCCCGAGGTGTTGCGCCGTCTCGACAAAGCGCGGCACGCAGGGATTGCTGCTCGTTTTGCTCCATACAAGCGCAACGTCGATATGCGGCGCATGCAGTAGCGGAACGAACAACACGTTTTCCGCGCGCGTACTGCGCATCGAGCTATGCACGAGCGCGACCCCCAGCCGTTGCCCCACCAGATTCACGATCGTCTGTTGAAAATTGGTTTCTAGCCGTACGCGCGGCGTAAAGCCCGCCTGCCGGCAATGATCGGTAATGGTGTTATGGATGAAAGGAGATGCCTCGCGTGGCGAAATGATGAACGGGTCGTCCTTCAGTTCCGCTATGGAGATGGCGGTGCGTGCCGCCAGCCGATGACCGGCAGGCAGGGCTGCGACGAGCGGCTCACGGAAGATGGTTTCGGTGCATAACTCGTCGCTTGCGTCTGACGAATACATGATGCCCACGTCGAGCCGGCCGCAACGCAGTTCGTTTGCGAGATCCGTCGGAATCGTTTCCTTGAGTTTGACCTCGATACGCGGAAATGCCGCAGCAAAATCACGGGTGAGTACGGGGAGCACACTGCATGCCACGGCAAACATGAAACCCGCGCAAAGCACGCCGGTCTCGCCAACTTCCGCGGCGCGGGCATGGGAGCGCGCCTGGTCGAGCGTTGCCAGCACGGAGCGCGCATCGCGATAGAAGCGCTGCCCTGCGGGGGTGAGGCAAACGCTGCGCTGCGTTCGTTGAAAAAGCACCACCCCCAACTCCTCTTCGAGCATGGCGATCTGGCGGGACAACGGTGGCTGCGAGATGTGCAGCAGGTTCGCCGCCCGCCCGAAGTGAAGTGTTTCAGCCAGTACTACGAAATAGCGAAGTTGCCTCAGTTCCATGGAGCCTGCTCCTTCGAAGAACATCGGTTTCTATTCATAGCGAACCCGTATCAGTCGTCACATCATATGGTATTGGATACCTCTCGCGAATCGAACTATGCTTGCTCTTGCTTTATGGAGCACCCCCCACCACGGGAACATCGGCAACAGGCGATATTGCGCCGCCAAACGCAGCGCTCACCCGTTCCTATAAAGTCAATGAGAGACGCTATGTACGCCCACGATCCGCTGGACCGTTCAAACGCAAACTTTCAGTTGTCCTTACGTCCATCCCTCGACCAGCTTTGCGGTCAAGATCCCGTCATGCTGGCGACCCTCTCGCGTGCCCGCATGCTCATCGATCGGCAACTCCCCATCCTGATTCTCGGAGAAACCGGCACTGGCAAGGAGTATCTCTCAAGGGCCTTGCACGACTACAGCGCTCGCAGAAACGCGAGCATGGTTTCGGTCAATTGCAGTTCGATTCCGGAAAATCTTATCGAAAGCGAACTCTTCGGCTATCGGCGCGGCGCCTTCTCCGGTGCCCTGAATTCCGGCATGAAGGGCAAGGTCGAACAGGCCGACGGCGGCACCCTGTTTCTCGACGAAATCGGCGATATGCCGTCAGCACAACAAACGCGTCTGCTGCGAGTGTTGTCCGAACGGGAGGTCACCCCCATCGGGGCGACACATCCGGTCGCCGTCGACCTGCAACTCATTTGTGCGACGCATCAGAATCTTGAAGCTCGTGTGCAGGCCGGATCGTTTCGCGAAGACCTTTACTACAGGATTGCCGTGGGGATCGTCAATCTTCCCCCGCTACGGCTACGACAGGATCGCGCGTGGTTGCTCAACCTCATGTTTATGACGGAGTCGCGCGGCACGACGAACCTGGACTCGCTCGACAGTGAAACGCGCGAGTTGCTGCTCACCTACGCCTGGCCCGGCAACCTGCGTCAAATGCGCGCTGCCGTTCAGTACGCATGCGCCGTCAAGACCGATGACACTATCCGGTTGCGCGATCTGCCAACCAATCTCGTGCACAGTGCAAAGTCGGCCGCGACCGGCAACACAGCCACGCCGGTCAGTGTCCCGGCCACACCGCTCGACTCGCTCTCTCCTATCGCACACGGCGAGCGCGAGATCATCATCCGCGTGCTCTCGTCGCGCCGCTGGAATATCTCGGCCGCCTCGCGCGAGTTGGGCATCTGCCGCACATCGCTCTATCGCAAGCTGCGCGAACTGCATATCCCGCATGTTCGCGACATGGGTAGCGACGTGCTGCTCGGCTCGCAGCGTTGATCGTCAGGCGCGAATCACCAGCGCGGCGGATGCAAACGGGCCTCATCCCTTCTGCATCCGCTGAGTACAATGTCTACGCCCGATCCGCCAGCAACGCCATCATGGCGTTTTCCTTGTAACGGGGACCGGTCGTGGCACCGGCGCTAAAGTGTGCGTCGAGTGCACTCAGAATCGCGAGGTCGACATCCGCATCGGCGGCCGCGAGGTTCTCCTCCAAACGTTCTATACGACGTGTGCCTGGTATCGGCACGATGTCTTCCCCGCGCCAGAGCAACCAGACAAGCGCCAGTTGCGCGGGGGTGACGCCGGCTTTCCCGGCATACTCGGCCAACGTTCTGGCAAGCCGCATATTCGCCTCGAAATTCTCGCCTTGCACACGCGGATCGGATGTCCGACGCGAATCGCCCTCGGGGAAGTCCTCGGCCCGGCGCGCAGTACCTGTAAGAAAGCCGCGCCCGAGCGGCGCGAACGGCACCAGTCCCACGCCGAGTTCGCGCAGGCAAGGCAGGATCGACGCCTCGATGTCGCGGTGCCAAAGCGAGTACTCGCTTTGCAGCACGCTCACGGGATGCACGGCGTGAGCGCGACGGATCGTACGCTCACCGGCTTCGGACAAGCCGAAATAACGCACCTTTCCCGCCTTGACGAGATCGCCGACGGTACCTGCGACGTCTTCGATCGGCACGTCGGGATCGACACGGTGCTGATAAAGAAGATCGATGTAGTCGGTACCCAGCCGCGAGAGGCTGGCGTCGACCACGTTCCGAATATGAGACGGCTGACTGTTCGCACCGGTTACCGTGCCGTTATCGAGACGGAATCCGAACTTCGTCGCAATGATCGCCTTGTCGCGCCGTCCCTTGAGCACGCGCCCGAGCAGACGCTCGTTTTCGAACGGCCCATAGACTTCTGCGGTGTCAAAGAAATTGCATCCCAGCGCCAGCGCCCGTTCCAGCACGCGAACCGACTCCTTGTCGTCGGAAGGCCCGTAGGCATAGCTCATTCCCATACACCCAAGCCCTATAGCAGGTACTTCCAGCCCTTGCGTCCCAAGCCGTCGTGTTGGCAGCATCGTGCAGCTCCTGTGCAATTGAGTATTTTGTTCGGTTACCGAAGCGTCCGTCCGGCACCGCGTTCCTGACGATGCAAGTTTCGAACCATTCTTCAAGGTATTTTTCTATCCCCCGTTCGCCCCGCTTCGCTCCGACCTCCCCGCATCGATACGCCCCGCGTGCCTGCGTGATCTCGCGGTACGAGCGGACCTCAGGTATTGGCGCTTCGGGTGCGCTCAGACGGACAAGCGTCGGTCGAAAATGACGTGCGACATCTGTCCGAGGCTGCGACACCTGTTTCACGCTGCGACAGGTGTGTGCGTCACTCGCTTCACGTTGGAAAACCGACTTCCCTGCGCACTGGCTATTTCGGTTCGTCATGAGACGCATGGCATCCAAATTGCTTGGATCCCGTCGTTCCTATCACCCTGTGCCAGGTCTCTGGTACCCGATTACCGATGACCCACTCCATGACGGCCGGACCGACCGGAACGACGCTTGCGCTTTACGGCGAAACTCACGACGTGCTGGCCCGATTCGGGGGATGGACAGCCTATTTGACAGGGGACGAGCGCAAGCGCGCCGATGCGTTCTCCCGACCGGCCGACCGGGAGGACTATGTGGCGGCGCACATACTGGTTCGGGTCGCCGCCGCGCGTGTCACCGGAAGCCCCGATACGCCGGGGCCCGCAGCGCGTACTTACGGGCTCGTGCAGCGCTGCGAGCGTTGCGGGGGGGCCCATGGACGCCCACGTCTGCCGGCGCATCCCGGGCTGCATGTCAGTTTGAGCCACACCCGCGGCGCCGTGGCAGCGGCGTGTGCCATCGTGCCGATCGGGATCGACATCGAGCATTGGAATGAAGCACTGGATGCGGACGCGGATTTTCCGGGGATGAGTGCGCGAGAGCGACTGCGTCTGGACGCATTTTCGAGCGTAGCGCACACCCATCACGCGCCCTCCCCCCGCGCACTGGCGTGGCTGCGCCTCTGGACACGCAAAGAGAGTCTCGTGAAAGTCGGAGAGACGACGTTGGACGCAATGCCAGAGGTCGACATGTCGAGGCTGCCGATGAGCGAAGTGCCGCTTCGCACGTGGCAGCGCCGCGTTGCGCATGGAAGGTGGGCGATGACGGACTGGCTTGATCCCGGACTACGCGTGACGGGCACCGTTTCCAGCGCGGGCGCTGTGGCGATCGAGCGGGTCGCGCCCTGACGCATCCTCGATTCCTCGTGAGTGCCGAAGCCGATCTCACCGGGGGGGGAGGGGACGGGAACGCAGAGGCTCGATTGGCCCCAAACCCTTCTGCGCAAGTTTTACGACCGCTGATGCCCACTCGCCACCTCGGCAATCCGAATGAGCGCCAATGCGTAATCGCTTCGATTATCTTGAAGCCCGAAACATTATTCCGTCCAGAAAAACAATTCTGCTCCCCACCAAAACCCAGGCATTTCTTTAGAGGGATTGCAGGGATAGGATGCGGCGTTCGCAAAAAATATCGCCCGCAAGGGCAGACCACACCAGATGACCCACGAACGTCGCCACTTCAAACTGAAAGCACTACCCTTGGCCATTGCCGCGGCCCTGTCCGCAATGGCCTCTTTAGCCAACGCTACGCCGGCGCCCTGTTCCGTAACGTCTGCAACGAACGCCACGGTATCCTGGAGCTCGGGAGATTGTCAGGTAAGCGCCCCCGTTCAGACTGAGGACGCAGCGATTTACGTCTCGGGAACGGTCGGCACACTCACCAACAGCAGCACCATCATCGGAAACAACGCGATCAATATCGAGGCCGGCGCAAACGTTGCTGCGGTGGTCAATAACCCGGGCGGACTCATCTCGAACCAGTACATGTACGAGGTCGTTGTGAATAATGGCACGATCGCCACGTTCACCAACTCGGCCGGCGCAACCATTACCGGTTACACGGCGATTGACAACCGCAGCAACGCGTCAATCGTCACGCTGAACAACAGCGGGGAACTCTCTGGTCAAAACGGGATTGTCAACGCCGGCACTATCACCTCGTTGAACAACCTCGCTGATGGAAAGCTGTCCAACTACACCGGGGTTACGAACGCCGTCGGTGGCACGATCGGTTCACTGAGCAATGCAGGCACGATTACAGGCAACTTCACGGGGATTGCCAACAGTGGCCTGATCCAGCGCCTGAACAACGATGGTTACCTCTCCGCTCGCGAATATGTGATCGACAATCAGGGCACGATCGGCACGCTGAACAACACCGGGAAGATCACCGTCGGCATTGACAACCGGGGGGGCGAAACGTCTATCGCCCTGAATAACACCGGCTCGATCAGCTCGATTGTGAACACCGGCACCCTCAACTCGTCCATGGAGGCGGTGATCAACGCCGGGCGAATCGACTCGCTGACCAACAACGGCCTCATCAGCGGCGGCACCTTCGCCATTCAGAATGCGCAAAACGCCGTGTTGGGCACTATCGTCAACTCGGGCACCATCGCCGGCGATATCAACTCTGTTTCGGGTAAGCCTCTGAGGTTCTCGGGCGGGCAAGGTTCGACCTTCGGTGTTCTGACGGGCCTCAACGGAGCAACCGGCACGCTGATGAACGCCGGCGCAGACGTTGTGTTCTTGGACGGCAATCAACTGCTTGACGACAACGTCGTCGTCGGCGCCAGCAAAGTTGCCAACGTCTCGGGCAACCTGCAAATCAATCGAGTCATCTCGATCTTCGGCAATTACGCTCAATATGCGGAGGCAACGCTACTGATAGGCGTAGGCAGCGGCGCCGTAGCCAATGGCACCATGGAAAGCGACACCGGTTACGGCCGTCTGGTGGTGTCGGGCTCCGCCAACATCGCGCCGGGCTCAGCCGTGGCGTTGAAGAATACCGCTGCCTACGCGTTTGCCCCCGGTCAGCGTTTCGTAGTCATCGACGCGGCCACCGCCGGGACGAACTACAACGAAGGTCAGCTCAAGTATTCGATGGTCGGTGTCAAGGGCACTGTCACCGGCGCCGCCGTCGCCAATGGCGATCGCAGCGATCTGGTGCTGACCGTGACGAGCGTGGACGCGGACACCACACCGACCACACCGACGACGCCTACCGTGCCGACAACGCCCCCGGCGCCGAAGATTCAGGCAACGACGCCGAACGCCTACGCTTCCCTAAGCGGACTGTCACGTTACACCGGCATCAGCGATCCCGGCCTGTTGAACCTCTTTAATGCGGCAACGGCGCTCCAGCTTGGCGGCGCCGCGGCGTCGAACCGTGCCGGTGCGCAGTTGAGCCCGTCGGCGCCGGGCGCGAGCAGCCAGGCCGTATCGGCCCCGACCCTTAGCGTCTTGAACATCATCGCCGGGCGCAGCGACAGTCTGCGGCTCGCGCAGGCCGACGCCAAGAGCGGGGTATCGACGGGCGAAGCCGGGCCAAAG
Source organism: Pandoraea apista (assembly GCF_001465595.2). Lineage (NCBI taxonomy): Bacteria > Pseudomonadati > Pseudomonadota > Betaproteobacteria > Burkholderiales > Burkholderiaceae > Pandoraea > Pandoraea apista. The sequence continues at coordinate 3,999,500 of NZ_CP013481.2, forward strand.
TGGGCCACGTGGGGACAAGCGTTCGGTGGCCATGCGAGCCAGAGCGAACGTGATTCGGTGGACGGCTACAGCGCCAACTTCGGTGGCTTCCTGATCGGTGTCGACCGGGCGATCAACGATGCCTGGCGTGCCGGCGGCGTGTTCAGCTACACCAACACCACCATCAACAGCACCGGCAACACCGACGGCAACCGAACCCGCGTGAACGCCTTCGGTCTGATGGGCTACGCCAGCTACATTGCCGATACGTGGTACGGCAATCTGTCGGCTGGCGTGGTGCAACAGCGCTACGACACCAACCGTTCGATCAACTTCACCGGCTTCTCGGGCAACACCAACGCGCAGTTCAACGGTACCCAGTACGTTGCCCGCGCCGAGGCCGGATACCCGCTGGCCCTGCCCTTCGCCACGGTGACGCCCGTGGCCGCGCTGACCTACAGTTACCTGCATCAGGCCAGCTATACGGAGTCGGGGGGCAACGGTGCCGCGTTGGCGGTCAACGCCGCCAATACAACGTCGGTCACGAGCGACCTCGGGGTGAAGATATCGCGTGAGTTCGCCACGTCCTACGGCAAGGTGGTGCCGGAGTTGCAAGTGGGCTGGCGTCACCAATACGACAACAGCCGCAGCGCAACGAATGCCCGCTTCGTGGCGGATCCGTCCGGCGCCACCGCATTCACGTCGCTGGGTGCACAACCGGCATCGGATCTGGCGTTGGTCACGGCAGGCGTGACGCTGCTGCGCGCGAACAACCTGAGCGTGACCGCGCGCTATGAACTGCAAGTCGGTGGCGGCCTCGTCGCTCAGGCTGGCACGTTGCGGTTGCGCCAGTTGTTCTGACCGACAGCGCATCGGCGTCTGAGGAAGACGCCTGCCGCATCCGGCACACAGGGCGGAGATAGCGATGTCTTCGCCCTGGACGTCCAATCCCCGCCCGCGTCAAGGCTTTGGCACGAAGCCTCAACCGCGCGGCAACACCTTCAGGCGTTGGCCTCGAAGTACTCGATCACGTTAAGACTCGCGTTATTCAAGTGCTCCCGGGCAGCGTTCTGGGCGTCCTCGGGCTTACCGGCAACGATGGCCTCGACAATGCGCTCGTGCTCGTTGTCTGAGGTCACCACGCGCCTTTTCTGATAGAACAACTTCGCCCGGAACGGCGAGAGCCTCACCCGGAAGCTACGTGCCAACTCCGCCAGCGATACATTGCGCGCGCCGTCAAACAGCAGTTCGTGAAACTTGTCGTTGATCTGCGCGTACAGCACGGCGTCGCCGGCCTCGGCCGCCTCGTGTGCTTGCTTCGCAACCATCTCCAGACGCAACCGCTCCGAGCGGGTCATTCGCTCGGCGGCGAAGCGCGCGCATAGCCCCTCGATTTCAGCCGCCGTCTCGAACATGTCGCGAAGCCGGGCGACGTCCACGCTGAGCACTGTCGCACCGCGTCGCGGCACGATCTCGACCAACCCGGCAATGGCCAGCTCGCGCAGCGCATCGCGCACGGGGGTAGCGGAAATGCCAAACCGATCTGCGATGACCTGAATCTCCAGTTTGTCGCCACTTGGCACGCGCCCGCTGATGATGTCCTCGGTCAGCCCTCGCACGACCTTCTGCGACAAGGTGGTTTCTTCCCGGGTGTCATTCATGGTCATCTCCCGCGGAATAGGGGGTTAGCGTGATGTACATGTCGTGTAGAAGCGATAAGCGTCGTCGAATACCGGCGTTCCGGGTTTCGAGAATGAGTCCAAGACTGAATAATGATGCAGTGCGGCCCAGCTTGCCAAGCACACCGGCAAGCCCAGCGCCACGCGCCGGTCATGCATGGTACGCGATTGCCCCTGGAGCGCCGGCAATTCGCTCCCTCCCACCCCCAGCATCACCGGCCCCGGCGATGACGTTGCCCACAGCGCCGGACTCGCCGCTTCGGCCGATTCCTGCGTCAACGCCAACACGTCGTTCAGCGATGTCCCGGTCAGCGGCCTCAGATCGTACAGCCCCGACAAGGCAATGACGGCGTCTGCCTGTGCGCCCGCACTCATCGCCAGATGCCCGCCGGCCGACCAACCCGACACCACAACCTTGTTCACCGTGCCGACATAAGGTGCGAGCGCGGTGCGCAGCCCCGTCAATGCCTTGCCGACGCCCGCCATCATCGTCGCCAGATTCGCCCCCGGGGCCAGCGGATAGCCCAGATTCACAACATGCACGCCGCGCGCTCGCCACGCTGGCGCGATAAATGCGAAGACTTCCCGCGAATACCACTGCCAATAGCCTCCGTGGATAAAGACCAGCACATCGCCGTTCGGTGCCTCGCCCGGCATCAGATCGAACGCCTCGCGCTCGCCGTCGCCATAACGAATGCCACGCACTACCGCCGGGTCGTCGTACGCCAACGCGCTGCGCGCATGCCAATCGTCGAAATAAGCGTCGCAATCGGCCACTGAACCCCGATTGTCATAAGGATGTGCCGGCTTCGTCATTGAGTCCTCTCCAGCGCTCACGCGCTCGCCTGAATGGTTTCCAACACTTCGCGCAACTTCGCCCGCCTGGCTTGAGGCAGCCCTTCGATGGGCCCGCGCGCGGGGCCTGCGTCGCGGCCGACCAGCGCCATCGCCTCTTTGATCACCACCGGAAACGAGCCCAACGCCCACGCAGCGCGTAGCGGGGCGAGCTGATCGTGCACTGCACGCGCCTCTTCCCACCGCCCCGCCCGTGCAAGTTCGTAGAGTTTTAACACCCGTTCCGGAAACACGTTCGCCGCCGGCGAAATCGCGCCTGAACCGCCGTGCAGCAACATTGAAAGAAATAACGTATCACGTCCGCAGAAGCCAAGCGTCGACTTGCCGCCCACCCGCATGTACTCGGCAAACTGGGTCAGGTCGCCACTCGAATCCTTGATACCGACAATGTTCTCGACCTCCATACACCGTTTGAACAACCCGACCGGTACATCGACCGCCGTTCGCGGCGGGTTGTTGTAGATCATCACCGGCAGCCGTGTCGCCTGCGCAACGGCGCGATAGTGGCCGAAAAGCTCGTCGTCGTTTGGTTGCACGAAGTACGGCGTGATGACCAACGCCAGATCGGCGCCGATCGACTCGGCCGCCTGCGTCAGGGCAATCGATTGACGGGTCGACGGTGCGCCAGTCCCTGCGTAGACCGGGACTCGCCCATTCACTGTCTGAACGGCAATCTCGATGAGGCGCACGTGCTCATCGAAACTCAAGAAGTAGAACTCGCCCTGGCTCCCTGCCACCGAAATACCATGGACGCCCGCCTCGAGATAACCTTCGATCAACTCGCGTGTACGGGCTTCATCGAAATTGCCGCTCGCATCGAACGGCGTAACCATGGCGGGGATCACCCCGTGAAAATGTCGAGTCATGAAATTGTCCCTATCCATTGAAGTCGAAGTCGCTTACAGAGCGCGCCACCAGATCTTTCGTCCGGCAAGATCGATCAGGGCATAAAGCCCCCCCGATATCACGGTGATGGTCACAATCACGGAGAACATGAGGTCGGTCTTTGCCGACGCATTTGCCAGCAGAATCAAACTCCCGAGTCCGTTTTCCGAACCAACGAACTCGCCAACGATGGCCCCGATCACCGCCAGCGGCATCGCCATCTTGCAACCGTCGACAAAGCTCGGCAGTGCGCTCGGCACGCGCAGCTTCCAGAAGGTGCGCAAGGCGGATGCGTTCATCGCCCGGAAGTGCTCGACCAGATGCGACGGCGTGCCCGCCAGCCCGCCCAACGTCGAGATCACAATGGGGAAGAAGGCGAACAGGAACGCCATGAGGATCTTCGACGTTGCCCCATATCCGCACCACACGATGAGCAACGGCGCGAGCGCCACTTTCGGAATGCCCTGGATCGCCACGATCATCGGCATCACGGTGCGCCGCAGGCCGTCGAAGAAAAACACCAGCAGACTGATGAGCACTCCGCCGAGCACTGCGGCGACGAAGCCCGCGACCACCTGCCACGTCGTAATGAAGGCGTGATGCGCGAGCGCCGCCCGGTTCTCCCAGAACGCACTCGCAACAGCACTGCCCGATGGCAGGAGATATGGCTTGATATGAAATAGCGCCACCCCCATTTCCCAAACGATCGCCAGCAACACGAACCCGATAGCGGCATCAAAACGACGCAATGACTTGCGCATGGCCTCCCCCTTAATTGTTGTGATTGTCGTCGCCATCGCCTGTGCGCGGCCCCCACGCAGGAGGCGGCACAAGGAAACGCTGGAAATGCCATTGATCAAAGGCGTCGAGGTTGTTCTCCCACGTACGCGGCACATGAGGCGTTGCCGCGTTCATCTGAATCATGTCGCAATAGAATTCGACATAGTTGCCATCGGGATCTTTGAACACCAGGAAGACGTTCTCGCCCGGACCGTGCTTGCCGATTCCACGCACGATCTCGACACCCTTCGCCTTCAGAAACGCGGCGGCGCGTTCGATTTCGTCAAGATTGGCCAGTTGATAAGCGAAATGCTCCAGGCCCGGCCGCCGGGTGTCGGGCCCGTCGTCGAACTTCGGGGAGTCGGCCGGCAGCTGCGCGAGCGCCAGATCATGATGTTCCTCGCCGCAGCGAAGAAAGACCATCTGGTCACCAATACGGTCCGACACCTCCAGGCCGACAATGTCGACGTAAAAGCGAGCGGACGCCTTTAGATCGCGCACCATCATGACCAAATGGCCGAGGCGGCGGGGACGAGGGCGTGTCATTGCGATATCTCCATTGCGTGTGTGTCTCGAAAACCAGCGGTCGACGCTCGGCCCCCGGCCTCAGAATGCATGCTGCATACCCGTGACAACGGCCATCTGCCGATTCGTGGACGACGGCCCGCCAATGCCCTGGAGCACGGCCACCGCGCCATTACCCGACGCCATCTGGTACAGCACGTTCACGTATAGCGACGTGCGTTTTGAGAGCGAATAGACATCTGCGACGCTGAACTGCGTCCACCGCTGGCCGTTGAACCGCGAGTACGCAACGCCAGCGTTGACGGCATTCGTGAGCGTCCACTGGAAGTTCGCCCCCAAATCGTAGTTCGTCATCGTCTGCGCATTGCCGCCTGCGGCGATGCGTGTGGCGGTGATCAACGCATGCAGCAACCAGCGCTCGATCCGGTACGACATGCCCACGCCGTAATTGCGCACGTTATCCGTTGGAAACGTCGCACCGTTCGCGAGACTGACGCCTTGATAGGCAGGCAGCCCGAGGCCCCCACCCAGATTCAACGCGCGGTTGTTCTCGCTCTCGTAAGTCGCGCCGATTTTGAGCGGGCCGTTTGCGTAATCCAGCGCGAACGCATAATTGCGCCCCTGCGCAAACGCACCGGCCTGATTCGAAAACCCGTACATCGCCCCCGCCGTCAGGCCGCCAATGCTGGGTGTGCGGTACTTGACCGAGTTGTCGTACTGGAAGGTGTTGGCCAACTCGTCGAAGTTGCCCGGGTGCATGGCGTAGAAGCTGCCCAGGTTGAAGCCCGTGGAGAACGGCGCGAGGATGTCGAAGTTGAAGGTCGTCTGATGCCCAAACGTCAACGTACCTGCACGCGCCGACGCGAGCCCCACAAACGCCTGGCGGTTGAACATCACGCCCGGGCGGATCATGTTGCCGTTCAATACGGAAAACCCGCCCTGCAAGTTGAAGATTGCGCGATTCCCCTCGCCCAGGTCCTCGCTGCCGCGAATCCCCCAGAAGTTGGGCACCAGGTTGCCTTCCTGTGCCGCGAACAGCGCGTTACCTCTCACATTGTTGACGTACATCACGCCGGCATCGATGTTGCCGTATAGCGTGACGTTACTCTGGGCAAAAGCGGTCCCGCTGCACAGCGCCAGAAGCGCCAGAAGCGCCGTAGCCGATCGAATGCGGTTCATGAATGTGTCTCTCTGTATTGATCTATTGTTGTCCGGGGCACGCGATGCCGACGCTCTGCCGTGCAGCGTCAGGCAACACCCATGATTTCGCCAAGCTCGGTCACCAGCCGCCCGTATTCGGGGAGTCGACGCGTGACCTTCGGATCGCGCGGGCGCGGCAGGTTGACGCGAATGTCTTGCACGACTCGCCCCGGGCGGGGCGACATCACCAACACCCGGTCTGCCATAAACACGGCTTCGTCAATGCTGTGCGTTACAAGCAGCACGCTTTGCCGGTTCGTCTGACATAGCCGCAGCAGCTCGACATTCAGGCGGTCACGCGTCAGGGCGTCGAGTGCGCCGAAGGGTTCGTCGAGCAGCAGCAGATCCGGCTGCGTGATCAGTGCCTGTCCCAACGCCACCCGCTGCCGCATGCCGCCCGACAACTCGTGCGGATAGCGGTTTGCAAAGTCGTCGAGACCAAGCACTTGCAACATGCCGGGCACCCGCTCGTTGATCACATTGCGTGGCATGCCGCGTGTCTGCGCGCACAGGCAGAGATTCTCGACCACGTTCAACCACGGCAACAGGTTGTAGGTCTGAAACACGATCCCGACATGCGGGGACGGCGCTTTGACTTCGTCGCCGAACACCCTCACCACCCCTGACGGATCGCAGGGATACAGCCCGCCGATCAGTCGCAGCAATGTGCTCTTGCCACAGCCGCTGGGGCCCAGCACCGCAACAAACTCGCCGCGCGGCACCTCCAGCGAGAGCGGATCGAGCGCACGCACGCCGGCCCCCTCAAACGTCTTTGCGACCTCATGCAGCGAAATGGCGAGCGCCGCGGGCACATCGCCGGGCACTGCCGCACGCGGGCGCGTGCCATCGGCTGCGGGCGAACTCATCACCTTCATCGTCAACACATCGCGCTCCTTGCGAGGAATGAGCGAAGCGAGCGTCATTTGCGCGCGCCAACCCAGCCGTTATGAGAGATGTCGAACACATTGCCGAGGGGATCGCGGAATTTCTTTTCGTAGTACAGCGATGTCTTGTCTATCGGCAGATCCATGAAAAATTCGCCGCCATTCTGTGTGATGGCGTCCGATTGCGCGTCGAGGTCGTCGCACCAGAAACCAATGTGATGAAAGCCGACAAAGTCCTTGCCTTTGTCCAGCCCCGCCGATTCGTCGTTCTTGTAGTTCAACAGCGCGAGGCACACTGTGCCGTCCGTGAGATAGACGCCGCTCGCCAGCGGTGAATCGGTCTGTCCTGCAATCGTCATGCCGAACGTTTCGCAATAGAATTTCGCAGTCTCGGCCGGATTCGGCACGGCGAGGGCAATGTGGCGCAGCTTGGCCATGGTTGTGCTCCTGTCTGTCGTTCGTGGTTCTTGGTAGTTCTTTGGGAAAGCGGCCTTCGCGAGGGCCGCAGTGCTTTAGCCGAGGCAAACGCTCCGGCACGAATTCACCAGGCGACTCAGTCGAAGAATGCGTCTGTGTAGATGTCCTCGCTCTTGACCTTGCCGCCGAGCCTGAAGGCGCTGTCGATAAAGGCCGCCGTCTTGTTCATGCGGTCTGGCGACATCCAGCCGAGCGACTTCTTCGACGCGGTCTTGTCGACGATCAGATCGGCCGTCTCCGACACCTGCTGGGTGAGTACGTCGCGATCGAGCATTGGGTACTGCTTCGCGATGATGTCGACCGTCTCTTTCTGGTGTGCCACCAGATAGTCGTAACCCTTATAGGTCGCTTGCACGAACTTGCGAACCATCTCGGGGTCTTTCCTGATCAGTTCGTCGGAGGTGACGATGCCGTTGCCGTAGATGTCCAGTCCGTAGTCGGCATACTCGATGGCGCGAAGGGTGAGCTTCGCCTGACGCGCATCTTTCTGGATCACCGCGCGGTTCGAGCCGCGCCAGCATTCGGCAAGATCGATCCGGCCCTGAATGAGAGACAGATCTACCACCGAGGGGTCCATTTGCACGAGACGGAGATAGTCGCGCGGCAACTTGTTCTTTTCGAGCCACGCCGGTGCAATGTTCTGCACCGGCGACCCCGCACCTCCACCGAGGCGCTTGCCCGCCAGATCCTTCAGCGATGTGGCTTTGGTGTTCTCTTCCACGTAGCAAAGGCCGGCCGGCCATCGCGTATTGATCGCGCCCACCATGCGTGTCTGGCCGCCGTTGGCCCGGTTGAGCGATACGCTCACCGGATCTCCATAGCCAAACTGAAATGCACCGCGATCCACCTCGTTGACGGTCCGATTGCCGCCGTAGCCGCGCACTGCCGTGACATCGAGACCCACGTCGCGGTAGAAGCCCTTATCGATCGCCACCAGCACGCCCGCCGTACTCCCTTGCGGAACCCACGCCAGATTGAACGTCACGGCCTGTCCCGCCTGCGCGGCTCCGGCGCAGAACGCAACGCCCGCAACCCACGCGGCCCAATACTGAATTCGCTTGCCCCACTTCATGGTGTCTCCTGTGAGAATGCCTCTTGCCGTGCACACGAGGTTGCGGAGGTACGATCTGCGGGGCTAAGCAGCTGCCACCGGGTTGCGCAACGTGCCGATGCCCGCGATGTGCGCTTCCATGACATCGCCCGGCTTGAGATAGATGCCGCGCCCCATGCCCACGCCAGTTGGTGTGCCGGTAGCGATCACGTCGCCCGGCTGCAACGTGAGAATCGTCGACAGGTAAGCGATCTGCTCGCGTACGTTGAAGATCATCTCGGCGGTCGAGCCGTTCTGCATCACGTCGTCGTTCACCTTCAGACGCATGTGAACGTCTTGCGGATCGGGAATCTGGTTGGCCGGCACGATCCACGGACCGATCGGCGCGAACGTGTCAAAGCATTTGCCGCGGAACCAGTCGAACTTGAAGGGGAAATCGGTGCGCATATTCAGATCGCGTGCCGACACGTCGTTCACGACCGTATAGCCCGCCACACAATCGAGCGCTCGCTCGACGCTGATGTTGCGCGTCGTCTGGCCAATCACCGCACCCAGCTCGATCTCCCAGTCGACCTGTTGGGACGCCGCGGGCATACGCACCACGTCGTTCTGGCCGATCACCGACGTATTCGGCTTCAAAAATACATAAGGTTGGCTGTCAGCTTTGGCGGCCAGCACCGTCCCCATTTCATTCGCGTGCTCGACGAAATTCGACGCCGCACAGAACACCCGTTGCGGGCGCACGGGCGGCAGGATGTCGTTCGCCCCGATCGTCAGCGGACGCATCTCCCCACGCTTCGCCTCTGCCTTCGCCGCGAATCGATCCAATTCGAGCGAAACATCCGGCCATTGGGCAATCAGGCCGTCGACCGGCAGCGTCGCCCAGGCGGGCAACGCCCCGTCGAAGACGAGACGTGCCGCGTTGGCCAGATCGAAAAGTTGTTCGCCACTAAGCACAAGCGCCGCGCGCTCCGTCGTGCCGTTCCGGTAATTTGCCAATGCGTACCACACCATTTTTTCTTTCCTCGCGATGTTGTTCGGACCGCCGTGCGCGATCGAATCCCAAGGTTCGATGTCTCACGCCGCACGGTTAAATGCATGCTAGATTCATCACATATATGTGTAAACGATTTTATGCATTTGTAGGGTAAGCACCGATTTGTGCTGCGAAGCGGAAAAATGTTGGGGAATTACGTGCGGATGACGGATAAAGCGAGCGGGTATGCCGCCACTCGTCATGGCGCAATGCGGAAAACGGGGAGGGAGATGGAGGGCGACGGCCGTAGCGAGCGGCTGTACCTACTCGCAAAACTCGGCGGCGAATGCCGTCCAGTTCAAGCCAGCCGGCGTGGGCAGCCGGTGGTCAGCATGACGTTGCAGAGACATCTGCGCCAAATCGCTGGACGGATGTGCTCCGCGATGGCATCAAACGATCCACGGAACGCCTTTCCAGCCGTGGCGCGCCATCGGGACATTGCTTAAGAAAGCACGCTGACGGTCAAACTGCCCGCGCGCATGGCACTTTGCGTCGTGCAGGTACTTGTTAGGTGGACGCGTGCGAAGGGGACACTGCAAAGGAAAACCGGTGCCACACATGCCGATGACGTGTGGCACCTTGAACCGCGCGTAATGTCGCGCGAGCCGATTGGACATCAAACGGTTTAAGCGCTGCGCAGCGCCGGATGCGCACCCCTTCCGAGCACCACGTTGGCGATCACGGCGACAACGATATTTACTGCCAGGGCGATGAGGCCGGTGTACAGAGATATCTTGTCCCCTCCGAACGCGAACGTGTGTACTGGCTTGATTCCGTCTGCGAATGCCAGCCAACTCCCGTACACGATACCGACCGCCCAGCCGCACAACAGCGCACGCGCCCCAAACCAGCTAACGAACAAGCCGAACACGAGCGCCGGGAACGTCTGCAAGATCCAGACACCACCGAGCAACTGCAAATCCAATGCGAATTGCGTCGGAAGGAACAGGATGAACACCAGCGCACCGAGTTTCACCACCAGTGACACGATCTTGGCGACCTTCGCCTCACCCGCATTCGAGATGCCCGGGTTGACGTAAGGTTTCCAGAAGTTGCGCGTGAACAGATTGGAGGCGCCGATCGACATCACGGCGGCAGGCACGAGCGCACCGATCGCAATCGCCGCGAATGCGAAGCCTGCAAACCAGCTCGGGAACAGGCCGTTGAACAACGCCGGTACGACATCGTTGTTGGTCTGCACTTTCACGCCAGCGGCGTAGGCCATGAAACCCAGCAAGGCGATCAGGCCGAGCAGCACAGTGTAGGCCGGCAGGAACACGGCGTTCTTGCGAATCGTGTTGGCATTCTTCGCCGCAAACACCCCTGTCAACGTATGCGGATACATGAACGCCGCCAGCGCCGAACCGATCGCGAGTGTTGCGAATGGCAGGAATTGCGCCGGCTTCAGCGTCAGCCCCGTCGCCCCGCCCTTCTTGGCGAACACGTCGCGCGCCGTATCGAACACTACGCCGTACCCGCCCAGCTTGGCCGGCACGACGATCACCGCCACCAGAACGACGATGTAAATCATCAGATCCTTGACGAACGCGATCAGCGCCGGCGCACGCAACCCCGCAGAGTAGGTGTACAGCGCGAGAATGACGAACGCGGCCAGCAGCGGAAACTCGCCCGTCAGACCCAGCGCCTTGATCACGACTTCCATACCGATCAGTTGCAGGGCGATGTAGGGCATGGTGGCCACCACCCCCGTGAGCGCAATGGCGAACTCAAGCGGACGCGATTGATACCGGCCATAGACAACGTCGGCGGCAGTGACATGCCCTGCCTTGTGCGCCGCATGCCACAGCTTCGGCATGATCAGGAAAACAATCGGATAGACGAGAATCGTGTACGGCAGCGCAAAGAACCCATAGGCGCCAACGGCATAGACCAGGGCAGGCACGGCAATCACCGTATAAGCGGTGTAGAAGTCTCCGCCAACGAGGAACCACGTAATCCAGGTACCGAAATTGCGACCGCCCAGTCCCCACTCGTCGAGGTGGGCGCCCTTGGGCGATGTGCCTGCCATCCATCGAGACGCCCAGAAACCCATGACGGTCACAAGGGCAAAGAAGAATACGAAAACCGCCAGTGCGGTCCAGTTGATGCCGGAGGCGTTCATCACTCTTCCCCTTTCTTCAGTCCGTTGCGGAACACGATCCAGATCAGCAACGACGTCAGTGGCACCCAGGCGAATTGATACCAGTAGAAGAACGGAAAGCCCCAGAGCGATGGCAATTCCCGGTTATAGAACGGAACCCACAATAAGCCGATGAACGGCAGCAATAGCAATAACCGCATTTGCGTGTCTCTCCTCGCGTTTTGGTTGGATTGATGCGTATTGACTTGCCACTGTTTCTCACTCTAGCCCATCGACACAGGTTTTGCCGGGCTGGCCTGAAAGCCCCGAACGGCGGCCGTCGCGAGGATTTTTGGGGTGTTGTGCGTGTTGAAACGACGCAGCGCATTGCTGGGGAATAAGCGTGGGCTCGCGCCCGACGTCATCGCTCAATGCGAGGCCAATCTTTCGAGCAGCATCGACACAAATGTCTGGGTAATGGGCGGCAATGTCCGCCCTCGCTTTTTGATCAAGGCAATGGGGCGCAAGAAGGCGTCGTGATCAATGGGACGAATCAGCAAGTCCGGTTCCGCCCTGACCTCTCGGGCGGACGCCGGCAGGATTGTCACGCCAAGCCCCGCCCTGACCATGGCAACGGCCGTCATCATGTAGGTCGGCTCACACGCAATCTCCGGCATGTAGCCACTGCGCGCAAACGCGCCGTCGACGACCGCCCGGACACTCGTATTCTTCGCGGTCAGCACGAGCGGCACACTGGCAAGCTCCGCGAGCCCGAGGTGCTTGCGTCGCGCAAGCCTGTGGCGCGCGGGCAGCACCGCCACGAGATGATCGCCGCCCGAATACAGGACATCGAACTCGGGGTCGGTCACGTCGCCCCCCGTCAGTCCGATATCGACCTCCTCAGTGCGCACCAGCGAGTCGACCACGCCGGCTACGGCGTCGCGCACGTGGAAGCCCGCACGCGGCACCCGTGCCTTGACTCGCTGAATCAGCTCCGGCAATTCGCTCGCGGCAAACGTCGGCAGGCACGCAATACGCACGACACCGCTCGATCCGTCGCCCAACGCCCGCGCATCGATCAGCACATGCTCCATGTCGTGCAGCGACTTCTGCAACAACGGCAAGAGCGCACGCCCCGCCGGAGTCAGCGCCACATTTCGGCTATTGCGGTCGAACAACCGCACACCGACCGTCTCCTCCAGCCGGCGAATCTGCACAGTCAACGCCGGTTGCGACAGATGCAGTTGTCCCGCCGCGCGCGTAAAACTGCCGCTCTGCGCTACCGCGAGAAACGCCCGAATGTCTCGTAGATTCAAATCCATTATGTTTTGTGATTACTGCGATCAAATCATTTCAATTGATTTATCAATCTCCTGAAATTACGCTCGAACGCACTAAAAAACAATATTGGAGACAAGCACATGCTGCCATTACTGGGGCTGGCCACTATCGTCGTACTGCTCGGCGCGATTCTGTCAAAACGCATGTCGCCACTGGTGGCGCTCATCATCGTGCCGATCGCCGCGTCGTTGATCGGCGGGTTTGGCCTTCAAACCAGCAAATTCGTCATCGACGGGCTCAAGAGTCTCGCGCCGGTGGTCGGTATGTTCGTCTTCGCGATCCTCTACTTCGGCACCATTACCGACGCCGGCACGCTCGACCCGATCATCGATCGCATTCTGAAGGCCGTCGGCACGCGCCCGACACGTATCGTCGTAGGTACGACGCTGCTGGCGCTCCTCATTCACCTCGACGGCTCCGGCGCCGTTTGCTTCCTCGTGACGATTCCCGCCATGCTGCCGCTCTACGACCGCCTCGGCATGGACCGGCGCGTGCTCGCCGCCGCTGTGTCGATGGCCGCCGGCATCAACTTCCTGCCGTGGACCGGCCCGATGATCCGCGCATCGGCGTCGCTGCACCTGCCTGTGTCGAGTCTTTTCAATCCGCTGATTCCGGTACAGGCCGTAGGACTGGTCTTCGTGTTCGGCATGGCTTACTGGCTGGGTCGTCGCGAAGAGAAGCGTCTGGGCTTCACCGCCGCCAGCGGGGCGATTCCGATGCCGAAACGTGAGTTGTCGCCGGAAGAACAGGCACTGCGCCGCCCGAAGCTCTTCTGGTTCAACATTGTGCTCACGCTGATCGTGCTCGGCACCATGGTCGTCATGGGCGAGAAGATTCCGCCCGCGATCATGTTCATGGTCGGCTTGTGCGTGGCGTTGATGGTGAATTATCCGAACGTCGACATGCAGCGCAAACGCATCGATGCGCATGCCCGCGCAGCGCTGATGATGGCAGGCATTCTGCTCGCCGCCGGCGTGTTCACCGGGGTGATGCAAGGCAGCGGCATGCTCAAGGCGATGGCCCAAGCCGCCGTAGGCTTCGTGCCGCAAGGCATGGCGAGCCACATTCCGGTCGCCCTCGGCATGGTCTCGATGCCGCTCAGCATGCTCTTCGACCCCGACTCATTCTATTTCGGCGTGCTGCCGGTCATCGCTGAAGTGGCTGGCCAACTGGGTGTGCCGGCGGTACAGGTTGGTCAGGCCGCGTTGCTGGGCCAAATGACAACGGGTTTCCCGGTCAGCCCGCTCACGCCCGCCACATTCCTCGTGGTCGGTCTGTGCCGGATCGATCTGGCGGATCACCAGAAATTCACGTTTCCGTTGCTCTTCGGCGCCTCGATCGTCATGACGATCGCCGCCGTCGCGCTCGGCGTGTTCCCTTTTTAAGCCCCACCGAACGGACTCGACGCATGACAGGCAAGCCAACGCAACCGGCCCCACGACACGTCCGGATCGGTGCGGGCGCCGGGTATTCCGGCGACCGCATCGAACCCGCCGTCGAACTCGCGGAACACGGCGCACTCGACTACCTCGTGTTCGAATGTCTCGCCGAACGCACGATTGCCATCGCACAACAGGCGCGACGTAAAGACCCGCTGTCGGGTTACGATCCGTTGCTCGAAGCGCGAATGACTGCCGTACTGCCGGCAGCCATTCGCAACGGCATCCGAATCATCTCGAACATGGGCGCGGCGAATCCGCTGGCTGCCGCGCGCAAAACGGCCGAGATCGCCCGCAAGCTGGGCCTTGGCGACGTGAAAATCGCAGCGATTACCGGCGACGACGTGCTCGACGTCGTGCGGCAAAGCGATGCGAAATTCGAGGAATCAGGCGAGACCGTGGCATCTTATCGGGATCGCATTGTCTCCGCGAACGCGTATCTCGGCGCGAGCGCCATCGTCGACGCGCTGGCCGCCGGCGCGCAGATCGTATTGACTGGCCGCGTCGCGGACCCGTCGCTGTTTGCCGCGCCGTTGATCCACGAGTTCGGCTGGCGTATGGACGACTGGGAAACGCTCGGTCAGGCCACCGTAATCGGCCATCTGCTGGAGTGTGCGGGACAAGTCACGGGGGGCTATTTCGCCGATCCCGGCTACAAGGATGTACCGAACCTCGCAAAGCTCGGCTTTCCGATCGGCGAGGTGACGGCCGACGGTTCGGTCGTCATCACGAAAGCCCCGCACGCCGGCGGACGTGTCACACAAGCCACATGCAAGGAGCAGTTGCTGTACGAGATCCACGATCCGCGGCGATACCTGCAACCCGATGTCGTCGCCGATTTCTCCGAGGTCCGCGTGACAGAGGAAGCGCCCGACCGCATCAAGGTGACCGGCGGACGCGGGACTCCCCGCACCGACACGCTCAAGGTGTCGGTCGGCTATGTCGATGGATTCATCGGCGAGGGACAAATCTCCTACGGGGGGCCCGGCGCGGTTGCGCGCGCACGCCTCGCTATCGAGATCGTGCGTGAACGACTCGCCTTGACCGGCGTTCAGACAAGCGAACTGCGTTTCGATCTGATCGGTGTGGATTCGCTTTACGGCCCAACGGCGAGCGCACTGAACGCCGACCCGTACGAGGTGCGCGTGCGCGTGGCGGGGCGCACGGCATCGGCCGAACAGGCCGTGCGCATCGGCAACGAAGTCGAGACGTTGTACACAAACGGTCCGGCGGGCGGCGGCGGCGCGACCAAGTCCGTACGAGAAGTGCTCGCCGTCCAGTCGGTGCTGTTACCGCGCGAGCATGTAAAGCCCGCGTTCACCCTTGTGGAGATTTGAGATGAAGCTGCGAGAACTCGCGCATTCGCGCACCGGGGACAAAGGCAACACGCTCAATGTTTCGCTCATTTGCCATGACGCGCAGCATTACGAGCACCTGCGCGCCGAAGTCACGCCCGAGCGGGTCAAAGCCTTTCTGGGAGATGTCGTGCTCGGCGACGTGGTGCGCTACGAACTCCCCCATCTGGCAGCATTCAACTTCGTGCTGGGCAAAGCGCTCGGTGGCGGCGTCACGCGTTCCCTCGCGCTGGACGCGCATGGCAAATCGCTGAGTTCGGCACTACTGGCATTGGAGGTCGCCAAACCGGCGTGACGAGCGACAGGGCAAGGCTAACGGCAGCCGCAAGTGCCCACGTTCAGAAACTGCAACAATCGCAAAGCAGTTCCGGATTGAGCAGATCGGGCGGGCGTCCGCCCAGTCTGCCGAAGCCGAACGCAGCCACCAGATTCTCCACCGCGCGCCCAACGTCGGGCGACGACATCGCACGCACGCCCGCTCGCGTCATCGCCTCGATGTCCATCTGCGGTTCGCTCCGGGTCAGGCAGCACACCGCCTGAAGCGCGTCGAGACCGGCGAGCATCTGCGCGTCGATCACATCGCTCGCGCCCACGAGCGCCGCCGCCGCCGAACGAAGATGCTCACTCAGCGTATCGCGCGACATCGCCTCCGTCTGGCCGCACATCGAGACATCGAAAAAGCTATCGAGACGCTCGATGGCGGCCTCGTCGAGCGGCTGTGTGACCACCACCCGATGCCGTCGCAGCCCTGCAAGAGCGAGCTTCACGCGGGCACCGCTTCCGCGTTTTCGCGCACCGCCTCGCCGGTACGCATCGGCACACGTCCACGAATCAAATCGGCCGCACGTTCGGCGATCATGATGACCGGCGCATTGATGTTGCCCGAGGTCAGGTCCGGCATCACCGACGCGTCGATCACGCGCAACCCTCGCACCCCCTTCACCCTCAGTTGGCTATCGACCACCGCCATCGGGTCGTCGTCGCTGCCCATCCGGCAGGTGCCCGCCGGGTGGTGAACCGTAATCGCGGTCTTGCGAATAAAGGCGTCGATATCGGCGTCGGACGCGCTCGCCGGTCCCGGCGCGATTTCCGCCCCGATGTAAGACGCGAGACTCGGCTGCGCGGCCAGGTCTCGCACAATCCTCACGGACGAACGCAGCGCCGCCCAGTCGTAAGGCGTCGACAGGAAATTCTGATGGATGCGCGCCTTCGCAGACGGATCGCTCGATGCGAGCCGAACCTCTCCGCGGCTTTGCGGATGCAGCAACACCGTCCGACATGCGAAACCGTCGTTGAACGGTGCCTTGAAGGGCTTGAAGTACGGCCACGCCCCGAGCGGTGCTGCGGTCAGCAGCAGTTGCAGGTCGGGGGCGTCGCTGACGTCAGGCGCCTCGCCACTGTGCATGAAACCGACCACGCCGCCCGGCACGTCCGCAGCAAAACCCTTGCCCGTCAGATATGCGCGAATCAGTTGAGTACCGATGCGGTCGAGACGCATCATCCTGTGGAACGGCCCGGGGGTGGCCCGGCGATACATCACGATCACCGACGGATGATCCTGAAGGTTGCGGCCAACGCCCGGGCTCGCCACCAATGTGCGGATGTCGCTCTGCGAGAGCCGTTCGGGATCGCCGATCCCCGAGAGCATCAGCAATTGCGGCGTATTGATCACGCCGCCCGACAACAGAACTTCGCGGCTGGCCCGCGCCACATGCTTCACGCCGTTCTGCCAGTACTCCACGCCCACCGCCTTGTCGCCTTCGAGCAAGACACGAGACGCGAGCGCATTCACTTCGACCCACAGACCGGCGCGTGCGCGGGCCGGGTGGAGATAGGCGCTGGCGGCACTGCAACGGCGTCCGTTGCGAATCGTCATCTGAAGGCGGCTGAAGCCGGTTTGTGTGGCGCCATTGTAGTCGTCGACCCATGGGTGCCCGGCGGTCGCGGACGCCTTGGCAAACGCCCCCAGCAGCGGGTCTTCATAGCGGCAGCGCTGAACGTTCAGCGGTCCGTCGCCGCCGCGAAATGCACCGCCGCCCTCTTCCCAGCGCTCCTGCTTGCGGAAGTACGGCAGCACCGCGTCGTAGGACCAATCGTGTAATCCATAGGCGCTTGCCCATCGGTCGAAGTCGGCGCGATTACCTCGCACATGCGCCATGGCGTTGACCGACGACGATCCGCCCACGACCTTGCCTCGCGCACATTCCACACGGCGCCCGCCAACATTCTCTTCGGGCTCGCAGTCGTACATCCAGTCGTGCAGCCGCTTGGTCAGAATCTTGCCCCAGCCCAGCGGAATATGAATCCACGGGTCGCGATCCCATCCCCCTGCCTCCAGCACGAGGACTCGCACGTCGCTGTCCTCGGTCAGGCGATTGGCGAGCGTGCAACCCGCCGAGCCCGCACCAACGACGATGTAATCAAAAGTGGTTTGCATGCCTGGGTCCTGCCATCGGTTGACGGGTCAGCGCGGCGCGGCAACGCGACGCAGGCTGACGTGAATGTTCTTTTCCTGAGTGAACGACAACATCTCGCCGAGGCATTCCTCACGGCCCATACCAGACTGCTTCATGCCGCCGAAGGGTGCGCCCAGAAAGTGCTTGCCGACTTCGTTGATCCACACATACCCCGCGTTGACACGTGACGCCGCGCGCATTCCTCGCTCAAGGTCGTTCGTCCAGATGGCGCAGGTCAGCCCATAGTCGAGCGCGTTCACGTCGGCGAGCATCTTCGCCTCATCGCGCCATTTGATGATCGACAGCACGGGACCGAAGATCTCCTCCTGGGCGATGCGCATTTCCGGATCGACGTCGGCGAACACTGTCGGCTCGATGTAGTAGCCGTTCGCCAGCGCGGGGTTGTCGGGCACCTTGCCGCCGACGACGAGCCTCGCGCCCTGCTCGCGTGCAGAGGCAATGTATTCCAGCACCCGCGCGTGTTGGGCCTGACTGATGATCGCGCCCATGCTCGTTTTCGGATCGGTCGGCAGCCCCGGCACAAACGCTTTGCACCGCTCGGCAATACGCTCGATCACGGCCTCATACAGATGCTCGTGCAGGAACAGGCGGCTCGTGGAACCGCACGACTGACCACACCATGTGAAATTCATGCCGGCGACCGCACTGGCGGCGAGCGCGTCAGGGTCGACATCGGGGTAAGCGATCAGAGCGTTCTTGCCGCCCAGCTCCAGCAGCATCGGCTTGATGCGCTCCGCCGCACCGCGCGCCACTGCCCGCCCGGTCGGTATGCTGCCGACCAGTCCCAGCATCGCCACGCCGGGATGCGACACGAGCGACTCGCCCACCTCGCGCCCGCCGTTGAGAATCGACACCACACCGGGCGGGAACAGGCCGCCCACGATCTCCGCCAGGCGCAACGACGACAGCGGGGCCTGCTCGGGCGGTTTGATGATGACTGCGTTGCCCGCTGCGAGCGGTGCCGCCATCTTGCCCGCAGCGAACATGAACGGGTGGTTGAACGCCACGATTCGGGCGACCACCCCGACGGGCTCGCGCACCGTGAAGTCGATCGCATCGGGCCCCATCGGAATCGACACCCCTTTCATCTCGGTGACAAGCCCGGCGAAGAACTCGAACAGCGCGGCGGCGACCATCACGTCGCCCGTCATTTCGGCGACCGGGTTGCCGCAATCGGCCGCGTCGAGCAGCGCAAGATCGGCGGCATGCTTGCGCATCTCTACCGCGGCCGCCTTGAGAAGGCGAGCCCGTTCCAACGGCGGTGTATCGCGCCACACCGCAAACCCCTCGCGGGCGGCGGTGACTGCGGCGTCGACATCGCTTGCGTCGCCGATCGCCGCGCGACCGATGCGCGACCCGTCGCCCGGGCTGAAAACGTCGCCATAGCGGCCCGAACGCGGGGCGTGCCATGCGCCGCCGTAGAAAAGCCCGTCGTGTGCCGGCAGCACCAATCCCGGCACCCGGTCTCGCGTTGCGGACGCCCCGGACGCCCCGGATACCGGGGAAGAAATATCGGACGTAATCGCTGTCATCTCTGCGCGCCTCATTTACGCAACGGCTTGGCAGCCGTCAGGAACTTCATGTCGAAGCCGGCACTCGGCTTCGCTCCCGCATCGATCGACCCCTCCTTCTGGAGAATGTCGAACATCTCGCCCCAGCGTTTGCCGTCTACCCAGCCGATGCCGTTGGCCGCCGTGTCGGCCGAGTACATCGTGTGCCTGAAATCGGCATCGAGCTGTTCGGCGAGGATCTTCTCCTGCCCCTTGTATTCGGGGTTGGCCTTGACCAGAATGGCGAGCGCGTCGTCGGGATGGGCGATGACATAGGCGAACGCTTCCATGTACGCGTTCACGAAGCGCTGAACGAGTTGCGGGTTCGCGGCAATCATCTTGTCGGAGGCGAACATGCCTGAGCCGTATACATTCAGCCCATGATCCGCCGCCTGCAATATCGACAGCGAGCCCGGGCCACCCGTCTTCTCTTCGAGCAGCGGCACCTCGGCGTCGATATATCCGGGCACGGCGTCGACCCGGCCCAGAACGAGATAATTTTCATAGGGCGGCGCCACCGTGCTTTGCCTGATGTCGGCGAGCGACATGCCGTTCTTGCTGAGGAACGCTTTCAGGAACACGTACGTTGAACCGGCGGGATGCACGCCGACATTCATGCCCTTGAGGTCTCTGGCGGAATTGAGCGGCTTGCGCGATTTGACCGAAACCATCGCCAACGGACTCTTCTGGTTCACCGCCACCAGCGTGGTGTTCGACGCACCTTGTGTGCGGGCGACCATCAGCGTCGAGAGGTCCCCGAAGCCGAACTGCGCGCTGCCATTGGCCACCATGCGCAGCGCGTCGACCGAGCCGGTGCCCTTGCGGATCGCCGTCACGTTGATTCCTTGTTTGGCGAACATGCCCTTGTCGCGCGCCACAAAGAACATCGCATGGTTGGCGCGCACGATCCAGTCCAGTTGGACGATGACGTCGTCGGCCGCCGACGCCGGCGCTGCCGCGACCAGCAACGACATCGAAACGAGAAGAACCGAAAACAGTTTGCTCAATCTGCTCACGCTGGTACTCCTGCAAGAAGGAACGCTAAGAAAGAAGACGCAACGACAACCCGGCGAGTGGCGCTCAGTGGCGCTTAGTGACGCGCTTCGCCGCCCCACGTAATGAAGCGGTACTCGAACCACTCAACGGCGTAATAGAACAGCACGCCGAGCAACGACACTTCGACGAGTGCCGCGAAGACGAGCGGCATCTGCATTTGCGTCGAGGCAAACTGAATCACATAACCGAGACCTGCCGAGGCGCCGGCAAATTCGCCGACAATGGCGCCGATAACGCTCAGCGTGATCGCGACCTTGATACCCGCCATCAAGGCAGGCAACGAGTGGGGAATCTGCACTCGCATCAGAATCTGGGTTCGTGTGGCGCCCACCGACTTGAGCAGCGCGACCAGATTCGGATCGGCCGAGCGCAGGCCCACCAGCATGTTCAGCGCCACCGGGAAAAACGCCATGACGACGATGAGGAGAATCTTGGGCATCAGGTCGTAGCCGAACCAGAGCACGAAGATCGGCGCGAGCGCGATCTTGGGCACGTTCTGGAAGACCACCATGAGCGGATAGACAGCACTGCCCAGTCGTTCGAAACGGGCGATGCAGATGGCCAGAGCCGCCCCCACGACGGAAGACAGCACGAATCCGTACAGCACCTCGCGGGCCGTCACCCACGCGGCAACGGCGAGTTCCGATTGCTTCGCCACCAACGCCCCGACGATCTGCGTGGGTGTCGGCAGTACGAATGCCGGCACGTCGAACACACGAAGCCCCGCCTCCCACAACACCAGCAATGCGATCAACAGGGCTACCCCCGGCCCCGCGCGCCACAGGCCGCGGAATGGTTTCGGGGCAGCGCGCCCGCGCGCGCCGGCCGGCACGACATCGGTAGGCGATGCACTCATGATGTCCTCCCGGCCCGATGGCCCTCTTTGAGACGTTTGCGCAAATGCGAGGCCGTCTGGGCAAACGCCAGCGTGGCGTAGCTATCTTCGTTACGGGGATACGCCAGCGGCACGGTCAGGCATTCGAGAATGCGTGCGGGGCCGGTCGCCATGACCGTGACTTCGCGCGACAGAAACACGGCTTCGTCGATCGAGTGCGTCACGAAAACGATTGTCTTGCCCGTGCGCTTCCAGAGGTCGAGCAGAAAATCGCTCATCTCTTCGCGCGTAATGGCATCGAGCGCGCCGAACGGCTCGTCCATCATCAGCACTTCCGGATCAAGCGCCAACGCCCGCGCAATCGCGACACGCTGGCGCATCCCGCCGGACAACTGCGACGGCTTGCGATCCACCGCGTGTCCCAGCCCCACGATGTTCAGCAACTCGAGCGCGCGCGTGCGTATGGCGTCCTTCTCGCGCAGCGTGCCGACCAGTTCCATCAACAGACAGACGTTGTCGAACGCGCTCTTCCACGGCATGAGCGCCGCCTCCTGAAACACCAGACCGATGCGGCGCTGCCGGACTGCCTCGGCCGGCGTCATCCCGCCCACGCTCACCCGTCCGTGCGTGGGCGCCAGCAATCCTGCAAGCACCTTGAGCAACGTGCTCTTGCCACAGCCGGACGGCCCCACCAGCGAGGTGAATCCCCCGCGCTCCACCGACAGATGAATGTCGTTGAGCACGCGATTGATCCGCCCATGCGTCTCGAAATCGACGCACAGGCCGCTGACGCTGATGTACGGCTCAGACGATGTCGCTGCCGCCGGGAAGGTTGGCGGCGGCATCTCCGGCCGATCGAGACTTGCCATAGGGATGCTCCAGTCTTGCTGTGTAATTGGAATATCGCCGCGCCTCGATGGGCGTGCGGCGAGCCCGTCTGCTTCGATATTCGCTTAGCCGGCACTCGTGGCTTTCACAAATGCCGGGCGCTGCTCGATGCGCGCCAGCCATGCCGTAATACCGCGCAATTCCGGCAACTCGAAGGGGAAGTTCACACAGCGCCTGACCAGCGGCGCCAGCGCCACGTCCGCCAGACTGAACGACTGGCCGGCACACCAGGGAACCTCGCGCAGGTGGGTGTCCAGAATCTTCAGCTCGGCAGCCAGGTTCGGCCCTGTATCGGCAGACTGTTCGTCCTTCGGCTTCTTGGCGTCCTTGAACCCTGCGAGGTAGACAGGGTTGAGCGACGCGAGCGTCCAGTCCATCCAGCGCTCGACGAATGTGCGCTGCGCGGGATCGTCCGGATACAGCGACTTGCTCTGACGGGCGAGGTAGCGCAGGATCGTGTGCGACTCCCAGATGACGAGTTCGCCATCGGTGAGCGTGGGCACTTTATTGGTGGGATTCATCGCGAGATATTCCGGGGTGCCGGTGTTGCCGAACTGGCGGCCGTAGTCGAGCCGTTCGTAGGGCTTACCCAGTTCCTCGAGAAGGAAAATGACTTTCTGCACGTTGCCGGAAGTTGCACGTCCGTAGAGCTTCAGCATGTCGATGTCCTCAGATGATGATCAGTGTCTCGGCCGATTCGGTTGCTTCAGGCGAAGCACGGGCTTCATAGCGGCCGGTAAGCAATGCATTCGATCTCGATGCGCGTCGTGATGACGGCGCGCGCTTCGACCGTGGTTCGTGCAAGGCGGCCGTCAGGGAAGAATTCCTTGAACACGCCGTTGTAGCGGCCGAAGTCACGCGCATCTTCCAGATAGACCGTCGCCTTGACCACGTCCGGCAAATCGCACCCCGCCTCGTGCAGCACGCGCTGCACGGCGAGGATCGTGGCGCGGGTCTCCTCTTCGATGGTGCCGCTGACCATGCGCCCCGCTTCGTCCTTGGCGACCTGCCCGGAAACGAACACGTAATCCCCTGCGCGAACCGCCGGATGAAACGGCAGGTTGGGGTTCTTTTTGCCATGTACCGAAATCGTCATTACCGTCCTCTTCGTTTTCGTAGGGGCCCTGAAGTCATCCCGGGAAACACTCGATGATGTCGACCCCCTGTTGCCGGTCGAGCAGATACACGAGTCCGCGGTCGTCGATCGTGACGTCGTTGGACGAAGCGCGCTCGCAGCCGGCCGGGGCGTCCGGTTCGTAGAAAGCGATTTCCTTCGGCGCAAACGGATCGGAGAGATCGACAAGGCGCATGCCCTTGGCGAACCAGGCGAACGGCAATGTCGTTCCCACGAAGCGTTCCGAGGGTTGGTGACAACCCGACATCGGCTCGCGCGGGGCGCCGTCGGGGTCGACACCGGCGACCTGAAACGTGGATATCGGCATCGGCTGACGTTCGTCGGTGATGTCGTAGACCCAGGCGAAGGACGGTGGCGACGGCCGCAGTTTGGCAACGTCTTCGTCGGCCACCACCATGACGCGACGCCCTTTGACGAGACCGGGAATCGGCAGCGCGGTGTGCGTCGGGTGCGGATGCGCCGGGCTGCTGTTGATGCCCGAGATCAGCTTCGGCGACGACATGTCCGAAATATCGAGAATGAAGAAGCCGTGGTGCCAGTAGGAGACGTAGAGGCGATCGCCCATGCGCAGCGGGTGATGACAGCGCGGACGGACGTAGTCGTCCCACGGATACGCTTCGCCCGCACCGACGTTCTGGCCGGGAATCCACCAGCGCCCCACTTCCTCGGGACGCTCGGGCGTTGCCAGATCGAGAATCTTGACGATGTTCCCGACGAAGCCTTCTGCGGTTGGCGAGATATACGCGTAGCGGCCATCGAAGTCGTAACGATGTACCCCGCCGGCCTCGCCGCCGGAGTACCAGCGCGAGATCAATCGAGGCTCGGACGGGCGCGTGATATCGAATATCCCGAGCCCGCCGCCAAAGTCCGGCGCGCCCTCACGAAATTTCTCGTAGTTCACGAGCATCACACCGTCCTGAACGCGAACCTTGTGCGAATGCCAGCCCATCGGCACTTCGAGCGTCGCCAGCAAGCGCGGATGCTTAGGATCGGAGACGTCATAAATCGACGTGCCCGCGGGCGGACGCATGTGCGAGACATACAGGATGTTGCGATCGATCCACACCTGCCCGCCGCCGGGGCAATCGATGTGGCTCACGAGCCGCGTATTCCACGCCTTGGCCATGGACGCGCCCCTTAGTCGAGAAGCATGACGTCGCCGCCAGCGGTCTTGCCCCAGCGTTGCAGCAGGCCGAACGCGCGCAGCGCCGGCTCGTCGCTCGCAATGAATACGATGGCCGGCTGCGTGGCGCTCGTGTTCTCGAATTCGGCCCACGTCCCGCCGGGTACGGCGAGCGTATCGAATTGCCGGGTCTCGAAGGTTTCGCCGTCGAGCACGGCTCGCACGTCGCCCTCCATCGGCGACACCAACAGACTTGCCGTCTGCTTCATCGGCAATGTGCGCTCGCCGGGACGCAACATCTGCATGAAGAACGTCATCGTCTTGTAGACCGGACCGCCCCGTAGCGGGTCGACGTACTCGATGCGCAGCCCTTCATACGGGTTTTCGGCCCACTCGCGATGCTTCTCCAGCAATTCGCGCACCGCTTCGTAGCGATAGATGAACATCGGCGACGAACCGTTGGCACCGCGGCGATGGTCGACAAAACGCGGCATCAGGCCACCGGCCCCGTAGGTAATCGCCGAGTAATCCGCAGGGAAGCGCGCGGATTGCTTGCGCATGGCCGCGCCGCCCTCGCTGTAGTCGTGATCGAACGAGAGCGCGTTGAGCGTTTCGACCAGCGGGTAATCGAGCACCGAAAGGTTGATGGCCGGCTCGTTGCCGACGTTACCGTGGTTGTGCCATGTGTCGCGCGGCGTCAGCACCATGTCGCCGGGTCCGAAAACGACGTCTTCCCCCTCCACGCCGGTGAAATTCTGCGATCCGGTCAAACCCAGCCGGACGGCGCTTGCGGTATGGCGGTGCGGCGGCATGATCTCGTTCGGATCGTTAAGCCGGTACGCCGTGTACATGGTGGTCACTGTTGCCCGTCTCGGCTTGAGGCCCGGATTGGTCAGGATCAGTGAGCGACGATCGGAGTCGGCGGTGGAAATCAGGCGCGCCGACTGCTGCAACAGTGGTTCGAGCACCTCTTTGTAACGCCAGACATAAGGCACAGCGCGCTGGCCCTGCATCAGTTGCCTGATCTCGTCGTGTTCGATGTCCGAACTTCTGGCCCAGAACGGGAACAGATGCGCGTTACCAATCTCCTCGTACATCTGCCGGGTCTCCTGTTCGCTGCTGCGAACGGCGGCTTCCTGCGTGGCTTGCATCATGCTGCGCTACCTCCGAGTGGGGTTTCACGAACCGCTGACGCAAACGATTAGATCAATACAAATTTTTCATGTCAACCAAAAATGTATTTGGTCGTTTTGGTTGATATACTTTGGTTGAATTTTTGGTTGAACCGAATTTCCACCATCCGGGGGCAAAAACCTCACTTTCGCTTTGATTACAAAGCGCCACATTGAATTAGCAAAGCGTCCAGCGCGTTAGCCGATGGTTACGAATTCCGCTATCATGCTGCCTCTGGGATTTTTACTGCATGCAACCAGACACCTTGGTTGCGGCAAAGAGAAAAGTAATGGTCGATTTGGTTGAGAGTTTGCGAACCCGCCTCGCCAACGGCGAAGCGTTGCCGGCGGAACGGCAATTGGCAGACGAGCTGGGCGTGAAACGCCATCAGTTGCGTAACGCACTGAAGGTACTGCGCGACGAGGGTGAACTGGAATCGCCGCGCGGACGCGGCGAGGGGCAATCCAGACGCAACGGAGAGATATTGGCCGGGCACACGAATGTGCTGGAGGTGATCGAACTTCGGCTGGCGCTTGAACCGTTTCTGGCACGGCTGGCAGCAGTCCGCGCCACTCCGGTCGAGATTTCGCGCATCGAGCGTGCAGCCACGACCTCGCCCGGTGCCGATCGGGGATCGACCGACCTGGCCTTTCACCGCGCGGTCGCTGCGGCATCGGGCAATGCACTGGCTGCCGATATCTATCAGATCATTCGGCGAGTCGGCTCGGATATCCGCTTACATGTGCAACAACCGGTTCCGCACTGCCCGGAGCGCATTCGACAGCGTGACCGGGAGCATCAGGCGATTGCCGAAGCCATACGGAATCGGGCGCCTGACCTTGCCGAAACGGCAATGCGCGAACACCTGATCCGCGTGCGGGAGCAAATCATGGCGCGGATGGTGCCCGGGAGTCAGAACAACTAACGAGCTGGCCCCCGTGGAACGTCGATACGCGCCCGCGCCAGTTGCCGCCGGTTGAGCCCGGTTGAGGCCAACCGCCGAGAACACTTCACCTCGCACCGTCGGCATCGAGCATGCATGCCAATCAAGGAAGTTATTCCCCCAGTTTCAGCATGTCCGAAATTTTCAGGACAGGTCAGTCGCAGCAAGCGCCGGAGAGTGGGAACCGGTACGAAGAGCGCCTGACCCAAGCCGGCTCGCGCCGTACTATCCTACGCATCGCTGACAACAATCGGTTCTGCGCCGGTGAGCGTATCCCGACGTGAGGCGGCCTCGAAGAAAGACTCGGCTGGCGCAGGCTTGCCCAGGAGATATCCTTGCAAGGAGTCACAGCCAAGAGTCGTTAAAAACTCTTGTTGAGCGGCGGTCTCCACCCCTTCCGCAACCACATTGAGTTTGAGGGTGCGGCCGAGCGCGACAATCGCGGAAACAATTGCAGCATCCTCCGTGTCGTGAGTCAGGTCGCTAATAAACCCACGATCAATCTTTAATTCGCTGGCAGGCAGTCGCTTTAGATACAGCAAACTCGAATATCCCGTACCGAAATCGTCGATCGAAATCCGTACCCCCAAGTCATGCAGTTGCTGCAGAATTGCCAAACTGGCGTCTGCGTTTTGCATTGCTGTCGATTCGGTAATTTCGAGCGTTAGGCAGGAAGGTGCTAGTTTGTGGCGAGTCAGTACTGCTTGGACGGTCTGAAGCAAGTCAGTATGGGCAAACTGCAGGGGGGATAGATTGATCGCAATAGTCCAATCGGTGTGTCCAGCCTGATGCCAAACGCTCATCTGCCTGCACGCCTCGTCCAGCACCCAGGCGCCCATCGGTATGATCAGACCCGTTTTCTCCGCCGCGGAGATGAACTGATCCGGTGACAGAAGCCCGTGTACGGGATGATTCCAGCGCACAAGCGCTTCCGCACCAATCACCGGCCCGCCTGGCGCGGTAAATTTGGGCTGGTAGTACAGCACAAACTCGCATCGCTCCAGAGCCACTCGCAGATCCTGAACAAGCGCCAACTGGGCACGAACGTTCTCGTTCATCGACTCTTCAAAAAAACATCTCGTATTGCGACCGAGACGCTTCGCGTGATACATCGCGGCATCCGCGTTGGTTATCAGTTCGTGCAGGCTTGCCCCGTTACCGGGGTACATGGCGATACCGATACTGGTCGACACGCGCAGTTCGTGTCCGGCAACGTCAAATGGCGCGTGGATAGCATGTACGAGCTGGTCTGCCAGTGTCGCGGCATCCGAGGGTTCATTGACACTTGCAAGCAAGACGAACTCATCTCCACCGACACGCGCTACGGTGTCCTGGGCCCGGACACTTTGTGTGATGCGCTTTGCGACCTGCTCCAGAAGCAGGTCGCCGACATGATGGCCGTAGGCGTCGTTGATTGCCTTGAATCCGTCAAGATCCAGGAACATCAGCGCGAAGCCTGCCTGCTCGCGATCAGCGCGCTGCATCGCCTGCTCGATCCGGTCTTCCAGGAGTAGACGATTTGGCAGCCGGGTCAGGCCATCGTGGAGGGCGAGATAGGTCAGTTCCCGATTCGCCTCGGCAAGTGACACGGCCAGCCGAGCCGTACGAGACTCCAACCGTCTATCGAGCACCGAGACTATCAATGCTATGGCGAGGATGGACAACGTGCCCACCGTAATCACGAGCGCCAACCATCCGCTGCTCATGCCACTACGTGCCGCTCCGCAGATACTTCCCAATTGGAATTGCGCCGCTGCCATTCCCGTGTAGTGCATGCCGGCAATGGCAAAACCCATGACCACAGCTGCACCGAATCGGAACATGCGGGCTCGCGGAGATTGTCTGCGCAGGTGGAACGCGAGCCATAGCGCCGCCCCCGACGCGACCACCGCTATCACCACGGAAAGTCCGAATAGCGATGGGATGTACTGGATTCCGGGGTCCATGCGCATCGCGGCCATGCCGGTATAGTGCATCGAAGCCACACCCAAACCCATCAATAGAGCGCCCATCGCCCATCGCAGAATAGGCAGCGTCTCTTGACACACTAGCCATAGGGCAAAGGCCGACAGCGAAATAGCGATTAACAATGAAGCTAAGGTCACCAGCGGATCGTAGCCAAGCTCGATCGGCAGGGAAAAGGCCAGCATACCGACGAAATGCATCGACCAAATGCCGATGCCCATCGCGGTGCCTCCTCCCACAAGCCACCAAACGGCAGCCCTTCCCTGTGTAGTTGAAATGCGGCCGGCCAAGTCCAGGGCGGTATATGAGGCGAGTATTGCAACTAGTACTGAAACAAGCACCAGCAAAGTGTTGTAGCTACCGACGTACATGGACCGACTCCGGGATAGTGGTCAGATTGATACTTTGGATATGGGAGGGCATTACGGCCGATTGTTGGCTAGAGATGGAACGAGATAGATTTGCCCATGTACTTACACCTGACCTGATACGCCTATTCCAGAACTGATTTCCGTACCCCTGTATCCGGTACGTGCGCAACCATAGGATGAATGAAAAACAACTACTTGCGGCACAACGCATACCCACGACCGTTTTCGCGCGAAGCCCCCTCTTGCGCGGCGGTCACGAACGTCATGCCAGCGATGCCAAACTTCACCATTACGTGGGGGCAGTGGATCAGGTTTCGGGTTTCGCCCGACAACACCTGTAAGGTGTCATTGGGATGCGTCATACCTTCGCGTGAGATGTGTGCCACGTAGCGAATCTCGATACGGTAGGCACTGAGAATCTTGTCTTGCTCCCCAAGGTCGGCAGCCTGCGAGTATTCAAGGCGATGCCTGAAACCCTGACCACCGGCAGAACGAGAGAATGGCGGCGCCGAAGAGAATCTTGAGCTATGCCAATGACATTGCACCCACAACGCGTGCGCCTGACGGACATCTGCGGTCTGACTCGTACGAGACAATCAGAGCATGAATGCCAGATGGGCCGCAATATCGATTGCTTATAGTTAATCTATAAAGTGCTGCTGAAAACGTTTCCGGTCATCGTTCGTGGTTTGGCTGCAACAACAGGTTTCGCCTTTGTGGCTACGTCGGGGGATGCACACGCCCGTCAGACCTTTCGAAGCGGGTTAAGCAACGACCGAACACTCCCGGAACCCGGAACTATTCTTCACCGGTAGTTGCGACGAGCGACTGCTCGGCATGATTACGTCGGCAGCCGACAGGCGGCTGATAAACAATCGCCGAAGGCATTGCGGGGGACATGAATTCCGCGTTGCCATTCACTATCGGATAGCGAAATAGATTTTTCGCTGAGTCCGTTACTCGCGCCATGCAAAGCCGCCTCAAATATCCGGTGTAGACGGGCCGGTTTCAACCTCGATCGCAAACCTGAAGGTCCTTATGGAAGAACGCCCACGCAGCGAATCCCAGGATCAGCGTCAACGGTTTACCATGGACTTCAAATAAAATCAGATCAAGCGCCTTCTGGATTTTCCACCCATGAAACGAGACGTCATTTACGACATACCATTCGCACAAATAATTAAAAATACTTATGATCTTATCAAAATAAATCGAGATTGATCGCCAATTGGAGGAGAACCGTGCCAGGCAAGACGAAACCCGCGTTAATGAGCTCCCCCAGTACCAAACGCCACGTCTTGGCCACCGTCGTGGCGGCAATGCTGCCTTCGGCGCAAGCGCTGGCCCAGTGCGCCCCGTCGCCGGCCGCAGTCAACCTGTCGTCTGGCAGTTGCACCGATCCGGCCCTCACCGTACGAGAAAGTGCTGGTGCAGCCCCCGTCGTGCAAGTCTCCGGCACCGGGATCTACAGCGGCACGTCTGTCAGTCTTACCGGAACTGGCACTGGTCTGGGCGTACAGGCGACCGGCCAGGGAAGAGTGATGTTGGACGGCACGCCGCTGAGTGGTTCTACGATCACAACCCAGGGCGCAAGCGGGCATGGCATGTTTGCCGACGGTGGTGGCCAGATCACCGGCAGCTATACGACCGTCTATACGAGCGGTGCCAGCGCCAACGGCGTTGGCGCCATTGGCGCAGGCAGCGGGGTGACACTCAGCGATAGTGCCGTGAACACCAGCGGCGATGGCTCGTATGGTGCTTATGCGGCAAATGGCGGCACGCTTTCTCTGACCCGCACCGACATCACAACCACAGGTGCAGGCGCGTCGGCCGCCTTCGCAGACGCCGGGGGCTCGATCACCCTGAACAACCTGAGCACGTACAGCTATGGCGACAATGCCCCTGGCGCGGTTGCATCAGGCGCCGGCAGCAATCTCAGCCTGCTCGGCACTTACGTGAATATCTACGGCAACGGTAGCGCGGGGTTGTTTGCCACCGGAGGGGGAAGCATCACCATCAGCGGCGGCGCCATAGCGACCGGGGATTATTACGGAGGCACGGTCATCGCCAACTCCCCGGGCATGCTCGCTCGCGGCCCTGGAAGCAGCATCGTCGTGAGCAACGGCGCGACTTCGGCCACCTATGGCGCAAACAGCCCGGGCGTATGGGCCGATGCCGGGGGCAAAATCGACTTCTCGGGCTATGGCATCTTCACCTACCAACCCAATTCGCCAGGCGCGCAGGCCACTGGCGCCAGCACGATCACACTGACCAACACCATCGTCCGTACGTCAGGCCCGTCGAGTGCGGGCTTGCTTGTCAGCGATGGCAGCACGGTGCTCGCGACGGGCACCGAGATCACCACCGGATATCGGGTAAGCGGCAGCTCCCCGCCCGTCCTCCAGTTCCCGGACGCGCAGATTGGCCTGGAAGCACATGGCGTGAATGTGGTCGGTAACGGCAGTCAGTTGCAGGCCCAAAATAACAACGTGACAACCAACGGCGACGGCGCCGTCGGTATCTGGACCCAACAAGGGGGAACGGCTTCCGTTACCGGCGGCACCATTACGACGCATGGCGCCGATACTGCCTCTGCCGGCGGGGCCGATGCCGTCCGAGCCAGCGACAGCGGCAGCCTCATCGGCCTGACGGGTACGCGGGTCAGCACCACGAACATCAATGCTATTGGCTTGCACGCGGCGGCCGGCGGCACGATCACTGCCACCGACATTACCGTGAACACGCAGGGACAGAGCGCTCTCGGCGTCCAGGCGCAAGACGCCGGCAGCGCCATCACGCTGAACCGTGCCGCCATTACCACTGCAGGCGATGCGGCCAACGGTATCCAGGCCAGCAATGCGGGCCGCGTGCAAGTCACCGACAGTTCTGTCGCGACCACTGGCAGTGCGGCGCATGGGATCGCGGCTATCAACGGCGGCACGCTATCGGCCACGGGAACTGCGATTGCGGTAAGCGGCAACGGATCG
Source organism: Pandoraea apista (assembly GCF_001465595.2). Lineage (NCBI taxonomy): Bacteria > Pseudomonadati > Pseudomonadota > Betaproteobacteria > Burkholderiales > Burkholderiaceae > Pandoraea > Pandoraea apista. The sequence continues at coordinate 4,031,569 of NZ_CP013481.2, forward strand.
GCGGCGATCTATCTCTCGGGCAGCGCCCCGAGCGCTGTCTCGGTGACCGGCGGCAGTCTGAGCGCCACCGGCGGCGCCGTCGTTCGGGCCGAAGGCGGCACTGGCTCCGTCACGCTCAGCGGCGTCAATACGATCGTTACGGCGGCAGTCAATGGCCGACAGTTACTGGCCCTGGCGACCGAAGACACTACGGGTACGCCGTCCAATCTGACGCTCAACATTCTCGACATGCCGACCGTCTCGGGCGACATCGTCGTCGATCCCTCCACCCTCACCTACCGTGTCGCCAACAGTCGCTGGGCCGGAGATCTGGTGCTGAGCGGCCCGGGCAATACCGCGAACGCGAGCTTTACCGCATCGCAATGGACGGGGAACTTGCTGGCCGATGCCGGCAACACCGCGAACGTCGCGCTGCAAAGCAGCCTCTGGACCGGTCTGGCGCGCAACGCCACCAATGTCACGATCGATGGCAGCAGCGTGTGGAACGTCACGGGGAATTCCAACGCCATTGGTGCGGTGAATAACGCGGGCCTGATCCAGTTCCTGGCCCTGCCGGGATCGTACAGCACGCTGACAGTGGGCAGCTACACCGGCAGCACCGGTAGCCGTATCGGTTTCAACACCTATCTCGGCACCGACAACTCACCGACCAATCTTCTGGTGGTCAATGGCGGCCAGGCCAGCGGAACCAGCGCACTTCTGGTCAATAATGCCGGCGGCCCCGGCGCGCAAACCACGGCAGATGGCATTCGACTGGTTCAGGTGACCGGGGGCGGCGCCTCCACGACGAATGCCTTTACGCTGGGCCAACGTGTCGCCGCCGGCGCCTATGAGTACCAGCTCTTTCGCGGTGGCAGTACCGGCGCAGACGACTGGTTCCTGCGCTCGCATTTGACCGTGGCATTGAGCAGCCCATCGGCGCCGGCCACGGAAATTCCACTCTACCGCCCCGAGGTGGCGCTCTACATGCCGGTACCTGCGCTGGCCCGGCAAATGGGACTGGCCACGCTCGGCACCCTGCATGAACGGGTTGGCGAGGAAGAAAATCTTCGTGGCATTCCGGAAAGCCGGACCTATGCCAATGGGAGCTGGGCGCGCGTGTTCGGCACGCACGTGAGCAACCGCTGGGCGGGCACGGTCGATGCCAAGGCGACCGGCAATCAGGCCGGGCTGCAGGTCGGCTTCGACCTTCTGCGACGCACGACAGACAGTGGACATCGAGACCATGCCGGCGTCTACGCCGCCTATACCGACTACAGCGCTTCGTCGGTGAGCGGCTTCGCGCTCGGTACGCAAGACCTGGAAGTCGGAAAGCTATCCATGCACGGGCCGTCCGTCGGCGCGTACTGGACACATTTCGGCCCGAGCGGCTGGTATACCGACGCCGTCTTTCAGACAAGCTGGTACGACATCAACGCAAGGTCGAACTACGGCGCCGAAATATCGCCCCATGCCACCGGCTACGCCGCCTCGCTCGAGACGGGGTATCCGATCCATTTCGGTGACGAGAGCGACTGGCAGTGGGAACCGCAGGCGCAGATCATCTGGCAGAGCCTATCGGTGAATCACACGCAGGACGCATACTCGAGCGTGGACTGGAATGCGGGCAACGCCGTGACGGGCCGGCTGGGCATGCGGCTTCAACGCACGGGACGAGACGCGCGGGGCACACTCTGGCAACCGTATGCCGTGGTGAATCTCTGGCACGCATTTTCGGGCAGCGACCAGGCGACGTTCGGAACGAATGCGCCCATCGCGAGCCGCTTCGGAGAGACGGCGCTGGAGATCGGCGGCGGTGTGACAGCGCGAGTGAACGCGAATACGAGCTTCTACGGCCAGGCGAGCTACCGCTTCTCGCTCGACGACAGCCGCTCGCGGCAGTCTGCCGCCCAGGGCATCATCGGCGTTCGATTGAACTGGTGAGGCGTCCCCTGGTGGCACAGACTGCGGCTGTGCGGAGAAAGCAACCTCAATGAAATGGGTGACGACGAACATAGGGACGTCGCCCTCGTTGGCAGCGCCGCCCTTAGGGGCGATATGACGCTTCGTCGATCACGGGAATTGCCTTGAAGGCCGGCTTTGCAAAAAAGTAGCCCTGCATCAGGCTCACGCCGTGCGAGAGGAAGAAATCGCGCTCGCCTCTGGTCTCGATACCCTCTGCGACGACCCGAATGCCCAGGTCGTGACACATGGAAATGACATTTCGTACGATTCGCTGCCGAACCGTATCCGTGTCAATGCCGCGCAGTAGCGCCATATCGAGTTTGATAATGTCGGGCTGAAAATCCACCAGAAGCGAAAGTCCCGAGTACCCCGCCCCGAAGTCATCGATTGCGGTCAGGAATCCGTATTCCTTGTAGGCCCTGAAAATATGGACCAGGTGAGTACGGTCAGCCAGATGCTCCCCTTCGACCGTCTCGAAGATGATTCTCTCGATCGGGAAATGGTTTGCGTGCGCTGCGTCCAGAGTGCTCCTTATGCAGACCTCCGGTCGGTAGACGGCATTGGGCATGAAGTTGATGGACAGAAACGCGTCGAGACCCAACGCGGCCGCACGGGTAATTGCAGTTTGCCGGCAGTATTGGTCGAACTGGTATTTCCCGGCAGCGTCGATTTTCGAGAGCACGGAATGCGCCGACTCCCCGTTCGCACCACGCACCAGCGCTTCGCATGCGAACACAGTCCTGGCGTTGACGTCGACAATTGGCTGAAACGCAAAATCTATCTCGACGGGCAAGGGCGCCGTGTTCCTGCATCCCGAGCACCCTGCCGATTGACTGGCCGCCTCGCCGTGGCTACGAATCCTGAAAGCATCCATCTTCATCCGTCTGTCTTTGGGCTGCGTCTATGGGTTGGGTTTGCGCCCGTTGGCGGCGGCCGGACAGTCGCTACGTTCGAACCGCCCGGCCTTATTTACCGAGGAAGTTAGCGGCATCTTCCGCCTGCACAGCAAAGCCGCGCACGCAATTCCGACCGGCTTGCTTTGCGTCATACAGCGCATGGTCGGCAGCAGCCAACAAGTCCTGAAGCGTATGGTTCTCGTCGCCAAGACTGGCAACGCCAAGACTGATCGTTACACTCAATGGCCCAACCGCCGTTTCGATAATCGCCTGCTCGACGGCCACGCGTAGCCGCTCCGCAACCGTCATTGCCTCTCCCGACGTTATCGACGGGAGCAGCAGAATGAACTCTTCCCCACCGAGCCGGGCGACGATGTCCGACCTTCGCAAAAGCGCCCTCGCCTCTTCCGTGATCCGCTTAAGGACCTCGTCGCCGGCCTGATGCCCTGCATTGTCGTTGATGCGCTTAAAGTGGTCTGCATCCAGCATCACCAACGACAATGTACGACCATTTCGCTTTGCCCGCGCCACTTCGGATTCCCCGATCTCGAAGAAGTGGGCTCGGTTCGTTACGCCGGTCAGATGGTCTGTCGTGAGAAGACGCGCGAGGTTCTCACTGTTGATCTTCCGTTCCGTGATATCTCTCAGAACGGCCGAATATCCCGATACCTCTCCGTCCTCCTCACGTAGCACCGCAACGAGCAGTTGCCCCCAATAGCGCCGACCGGATTTTGTCTTGCACCAGAACTCTTCCACATGCCAACCGTCGTCACGCGTCAGCGCCATATGTTCGGGCGAACAGTGCAGAACAATCTCGTCGTCGGCGTAGAGGCGCGAGAGCATATGACCGAGCAGGTCGGCCGCTTCATAGCCCGTCAGGCGCTCGATCGACGAATTCCAACTGTCGATGCAACCTTGCGCATCGAGCGTAAAGTACGCGAAATCGTTGACGCTCGTGTAAATGCCTGCAAGCCACGACTCGGTCTGTCGCGCACGGCGCTCCGCGGCGACCTGGCGCGAAATGTCCGTCAACACCATCATCAGCACGTCCGCACTCACCTTGATGATGGAACATGCCAGTACGACAGCGTCATCCTTGGCCGGCGTGACGAGAATGCGGTGGTTTTCGCAAACCGGCCCGCGCTCGGCCTCAAAACTGGCCACCAGATTGCGAAGCTCCGGCGCTACGGAGGCGAGGCTGTCGAAAATGTTCTCGATACTCCCACCGCTTATCAGAGGCATGAGCAACTGCGCGGCAAGCGGGTTCATCATGTCGACGGCGCCGGATTTGTCGCTACGGACAATCCCGACCGGCGATAGATACATGAATGACAGCAATGCTTCGTACTCGGACTCCAGGTCATACTTGTCCGTATTCGGCGCATTCAATTGTTCGTCCTCCGCTCAATCAGGACAAATCGAGTCGCACAGATCGGGGTCTTGAGCAGTCGCAAACGCACCGGCGTCGGGCGCATACGCAAGGTCAAGACATACGGAATGATGTCGTCCAGTTCGACCATGTCGTCGAACCGTTGCGCGACCATGAAGTTATTCATACAAGGCGCGACTTCTTCAAAAAAATGCTTGCCCAAAACGCGTTGCGGGCTTAATCCGGCATTTCTCGACTCCGTGGCGTTGTAGGTCGTAACAATTGCGTCCGACGTGAACCCGATTACGCCGAATGGCAACGCATCCAACCCTTGAGCGTCTAACTTTTCGAGTGCGGTGATCGGTACGTTTTCAAATTCGCTGTCCACACTTCCCCCACGTAGCATGATTTCATCAGGTCGGGATATTCGACCTTTCAATCGACCGTTATGCAACACTGGCCTCCCGCAAACATCCGTCAGACGCGATGTCGGGATGAGACCTCACGCAACGTATTATCGGCCGGTGGAAATAGAACTTTAGACTGGCTAACCTTGCGTGGAAGGTTCGCACCCTGATGTCTCGAGCCTCCCCCCAGGGGAGCCGGTCGCCGATGACGCAAAAAATCCGGTGCAAGGCCGGATTTTCCTGAAAGCGTTCGACGGTTCTCACTGTCCGATCAATCGGGCTCGGCCGGCGCCACTGCCGCCGCCATCTGTGCCGCCGCCTCCTGCAGCGGCGGTACGAACCGCCGCACGGCCTCGGCCGGGCTCACGGCCTGGTCGAGATAGATCACGTTCAGGCTTGCCAGCACACGTCCCTGCGACGGGATGGCGACCGCCACCGCGCCGATCTTGCGCTGGTCGAGCCAGTCCCCATGATTCGAGCCGAAGCCATTCTCGCGTGTCTGACGCACGAGATTGCGGATGAACGCATCGTCGCTGGCGAAACGCTGCTGCAACTCCCCGCCCGCGCCCGTTCGCAGCAAATCGAGAATATCCTCGCGCTCGGCCTCCGGACACATGCCGAAATACGCGCGTCCGGCAGCCGTGAACAGCATCGGCAAGCGCCGGCCAACCATGGCGCGGTGAAAAGACAACGGGCTGAAACGATGGGTCGTCTCGCGGATGATCATGGCGTCGCCGTCGGGCGTGGTCAGATCCGAAGGCCACACCACGCGCTGCATTAACTGCCCCATGATCGGCGGCGCGATCGTCGCGATGCGTTCGTCGTCCGTGAAGCCCTCGCTGAGCGAGCGCACCGCGAGCGCCAGACGGAAGGTGTCGTCGGAAGTGCTGCGTCGCACGAATCCGTCTTCCAGCAATGTCTCCAGCAATCGGCGCACAGTGGTGCGGTGAAGCCCCGTCGCGTCGCTCAACTGCTGCGGCGTTGCGCGGCCGCGCTCCATTGCATTGAGCGCCCGAAGCACCAGCAAGCCACGCGACAGGCCGCGCACGTTTGGATATTTGCCCATGAAATTGTCTTTCAAATCAACAATGTGCATTCTATGCACATTTCGTTGAAATTGTTGAGCGCTTTTCGCGACCTGCCTAGACTCATCGAAAAATCAGAGAGCGAATGGAGACACCTTCTTTTCCGTATGAGCGAGCGTGACCGACGTCACGTCGTTCGACGGCCGGCCCCAGCCCGACGATTAGCGGACGACACGAGCCGCGATTGAATCAACAAACGCAGCACGCCATTCGAACGCGCCAGACCGGCGCGCGGGGCGCGCTCGCGCTCAAAAAACAGGAGCGAGACACATGAGTGCATTCGTCAATGCCACCAATGCGGCCGATGCCGCGGCCGACACTACAGCCGACATCACGACGGACGTGGCCATTGTGGGCGCCGGACCGGTCGGGCTGATGATCGCGAATATCCTCGGCTTGCAGGGCGTGCGCGTCACGATTGTCGAGAAGCTCGACCAACTCATCGATTACCCGCGTGCCATCGGTCTGGACGACGAGGCCTTGCGTGTGTTCCAGGCGGTCGGCCTTGCCGACGCGCTGCTTCCGCACACAACCCCCGATCACTGGATGCGGTTTCTCACGAGCGACGGCCACTGCTTCGCGTCGATCGAGCCGCGTACCGACGAATTCGGCTGGTCGCGCCGCAACGCTTTCATCCAACCGCTCGCCGATCGGGTGTTGTTCGAGGGGCTCGCGCGCTTCGCGCATGTGGACGTGCGCTTCGGCCACAGCGTCGAGACGCTCGCGCAAGACCGCCGGGGGGTGACGCTGAGCACGCGAACCAGCGATGGCGAAGTCCGCACGATTCGCGCGGCGTACGTCGTGGGCGCCGACGGCGGCAACAGCATGATTCGCCGCCTGCTTCAGGTGCCGTTCGAGGGACGCACGAAGCCCAACCAGTGGATCGTGGTCGACGTGCGCAACGACCCGGTGGGTGCGCCTCACGTCTATCTGCATTGCGATCACGCGCGTCCCTACGTTTCGGCGGCCCTGCCGCACGGCATTCGCCGTTTCGAATTCATGGTCATGCCGGGCGAGACGGAAGAAGAACTCTCCAGACCCGAGAACATGGCGGCACTGATCCGCAAGGTGGTCGCGCATCCGGATCGGGTCGATTACATCCGCAAGCGGGTCTACACGCACAACGCGCGACTGGCGGAAACGTTCCGCGTCGATCGCGTGCTGCTGGCGGGCGACGCGGCGCACATCATGCCCGTATGGCAGGGCCAGGGCTACAACAGTGGCATTCGCGACGCCAACAACCTTGGCTGGAAGCTTGCAATGGTGATCAAGGGGCAGAGTCTTCCGAGCCTGCTCGATACCTACACTGCGGAGCGCCGGCCACATGCGCGCTCGATGATCCATCTCTCCGAAGTCGCGGGCGACATCTTTGCGCCGACCACGCGCTTCGGCGTGCGTTTCCGCGACGCCTTCGTGCGCAGCTTCAACCTGTTTCCGTCGGTCAAGCGCTACTTCGTGGAGATGCGTTTCAAACCGATGCCGCGCTACGAAGCGGGGGTGGTGCTGCTTCCTCCCGCGAAATCTACCGGCGGCTGGCTGGCCGCTTTGTTGAAGCGATCCGGCAATTCGGCGCCGGGCCGCCTGCTGGGCCTGATGAGCGAGAAGCGGGATTCGTGGCTCGGGCGCCGGGTGTATGGCCACGACCCGTTCGCCAGTTCGCCGGTCGGCCGTCTGTTCATTCAGCCCAGGGTGCGCACGTCGCGCGGCGATCTCCAGCGTCTGGACGACGTTATCGGCAATCACTTTGCTGTGCTCGGCTGGGGGGCGGATCCGACGTTCGGTCTGACCGCGCGTGCGCGCGCCGTCGCCGAGACGCTGGGCGTGCGCTTCGTGCTGGCCAAGCCCGATGTTCAGATGGCGCACACCGACGATGTGCCGCAGGGCGTGATCGCGATCGGGGATCCGCTCAATCGCCTGAAGGACTGGTTCGGCGCGCGTTCGCAATCTGTGGTGTTGCTGCGCCCCGATCGATTCGTCGCGGGGGTTTGCGCACCGCAGGAAGTGTCGGACGCCCTGATCGAACTGGCAGGCAAGGTAGCGCTCGCCGACGACGCAATGCGGCAACCGACGCCACTGCGCGCACCAACGAACCACACCGCCGCCGTCGCGCGGCAATCGCAACAAGTTGCCGGAGCCTGAGTGATGCCAATTCATCTCGAGTGTATTTCGCATACGCCGTTGCACGGGTACTTCGATCCGCCCGACGCGGTCGTGTCAGAAGTGAAGCGGGTGCAGGCGCAGGCACGCGAGCGCGTGCGCGCGTTCGATCCCGAACTGGTCGTCGTATTCGCGCCGGATCACTTCAATGGCTTCTTCTATGACGTGATGCCACCGTTCTGCATCGGCGCGGCGGCCACGGCCATCGGCGACTTCAACAGTCTTGCCGGCAAGCTGCCGGTGCCGTCGGACATCGCGCATGCGCTCGCCGAGCATGTGCTCGCGTCGGAGGTCGATGTCTCGCTGTCTTACCGCATGCAGGTCGATCACGGCTGCGCCTATGCCCTGGAAGTACTCACCGGCGGACTCGATGCCTACCCCGTCGTGCCGGTGTTCATCAACTCCGTTGCGCCGCCGATGGCGACGCTGCGCCGCTCGCGCCTGCTAGGAGATGCCATTGGCCGGTACCTGACCCGCACCGGCAAGCGCGTGCTGGTCGTGGGGTCGGGCGGCATCTCGCACGAGCCGCCCGTGCCCGAGCTGATCGGCGCGACCGAGGAAGTCGCCGAGCGCCTGATCGCCGGGCGTAACCCGTCCGCCGAGTCGCGCGCGGCGCGTCAGGCACGCACGGTGGCCGCCGCCGAAGCGTTCACGGCAGGAAAGAGTCATCTGCATCCGCTCAATCCGCAATGGGACCGTGCGTTTCTCGCCTTGCTGAGCAGCGGGAATCTGAGCGCCGTCGACGAAATCGGCAACGACATGATCACGCGCGAGGGCGGCAAGTCGGCCCACGAAATCCGCACATGGGTCGCCGCGTTCGCGGCGCTCGCCGCTTACGGCGAGTACGGCGCGTCGCTCGATTACTACCGTGCGATTCCCGAGTGGATCGCCGGCTTTGCCGCGATGCACGCCGTGCCGCAAACGACACTGGCTGCGGCCGCCTGAGAAAAGGAGTTTCCGATGTCGAGTTCCCCGCTGATTCAGACCCTCGCCGAGCGTCTTCGCCGTGCCGAGGTCACGCGCCAGCCCATTGCGCCGGTTCGCGGCGAGATCGCCCCCGACGACATGGCGACCGCCTATGCCGTTCAGCAGTGCAACGTCGACGCGCGGGCCGCCAGGGGCGAGCGCATCGTCGGCCGGAAGATCGGCCTGACATCGCTCGCCGTGCAGCGCCAACTCGGGGTGGATCAGCCGGACTTTGGCGCGCTGTTTGCCGGCATGGCTTACGGCGACGCGCAGCCCATGCCGCTCGCGAGCCTCATTCAGCCCAAGGTCGAAGCCGAGATTGCGCTCGTGATCGAGCGCGATCTCACATGCGAGAAACACACGTTCGCCGACATTCTGCGCGCTACCGCCTACGCAATCGCGGCTGTGGAAGTCGTCGACAGCCGCATCGAGCACTGGGATATCCGTTTCGTCGACACCGTGGCCGACAACGCGTCGAGCGCGATGTTCGTGCTGGGCAGCCGGCCGGTCTCACTCGCCGACATCGACCTGACGGCCTGCGAGATGACGCTGTCGCGCAACGGCGAGGTGCTCTCGCGCGGCAACGGCGCGGCTTGCCTGGGCAACCCGCTCAATGCCGCGGTCTGGCTTGCCGATCGCATGGCACAACTCGGCACGCCGCTGCGCGCGGGCGACGTGGTGCTCACCGGCGCGCTTGGCGCAATGGTCCCTGTGACCGAGGCGGGCACGTTCGTGACGGAAATCAGTGGTCTGGGCAGCGTACGCGCCACGTTCGCGTAAGAAAGCCCGAGGGCGTCAGGACAAGCATCGAGAGGTAAAAAGCGCAATTCCCGAGATATCACATGACCGCCGAGAAGAGCGGATTTTCCTGGAACTGGAGACAAAGCAATGCAAGCATCATCACCGCAAGGCGCGGCACCCACGAAGGGTAGCCTCGCGACCATCGGACTGTGTTTGGCCATCGCGCTGCTCGAAGGCCTCGACCTGCAATCGGCAGGCGTGGCGGCACCGCGCATCGCCAAGGAGTTCGCGCTTTCCGTGGCACAGATGGGATGGGCGTTCAGCGCCGGGGCCATCGGGTTGTTGCCGGGCGCCGCGCTCGGCGGGCGTCTTGCCGACCGCTGGGGACGCAAACGGGTGCTGATGCTGTCCGTCGCCCTGTTCGGCATCTTCTCGCTCGCCACGGCACATGTCTGGAACTTCGAATCGCTGCTCACGGCGCGCTTTCTGACCGGTCTCGGTCTGGGGGCTGCCATGCCCAATCTGATTGCGCTGTGTGCGGAAGCGGCACCGGAAGGCCAGCGAAACACGGCCGTGGGCGCCATGTATTGCGGCATGCCGTTCGGTGCTGCATTGGCGGCAGCGATCGGCATCGTCAGTCCGGGCGACGAAGGATGGCGTCACGTGTTTTACGTCGGTGGCTTCGGCCCCCTGCTGATGGTGCCGTTGCTGGGGCTTTGTTTGCGTGAATCGGCCCAGTTCGTCGCCATGCGCGTCACGCGTGGCGCCGGCACTACGGCAAGGCACACCGTGCAACGCGAGACGCCGAGTATCACACACGCGCTCTGGAAAGAGGGTCGCGCTCGCACGACGATCGCCCTGTGGACGAGCTACCTCGGCACGCTCATCGTCCTGTACTTCCTGATGAACTGGCTGCCATCGATGGTCGTGGCCAACGGGCTGTCGCGCGCGCAGGCGGGCATGGCCATCATGATGTTCAACATCGGTGGCGGCCTCGGGGCGATCGGTATTGCCAATGTGATGGATCGCTGCTCGCCGCGGCTGACCGTGATCGGCATGTATGTCGGCATTGCCTTGTCGCTGGCCGGCCTGTCGGGGGCCAATGGTGCTTTGACGATGGCCTGCGGCGCGTTCTTCTGCGGATTGTTTCTGGTGGGGGGGCAGTCGGTGCTGTATTCGATGGCCGGTCAGGCGTATGCCACGGAAGTGCGGGGCACCGGCGTGGGCGCGGCGGTGGCCGTCGGACGTCTCGGCTCGATCCTGGGGCCGTTGATCGCCGGTCAGTTATTCGCGCTGGGACAGAGTGCATCGATGCTGGTGTCGTCGAGCATTCCGTTGATCGTGATTGCGGCCATTGCCGCGCTCAGCGTGGTGAGCACGTTCGCGCCGCGCGTTGTCGCCGGCATCGCCCAGCCGGGGCGATGACCGGGCGGTGCTGAGCATCATCGAGTGCTTGAGAGCGTTTTTGGGAGGGCGGCGCTTTTCGTGACGAAGGGCGCCGCCTTCAACGATTGAATATTGTTAGAGGGAGTCATCATGACGACAACGCAGGCTGGCACGACGTTCACGGAAGCGTCCACGAGCCGTTTCGTGACGATCTGCGACGCGGACACGAGCACGGAATTTCGCATTCACTACAACGATGCCGGCAGCGGCGCTGAGACGGTCGTGATGCTGCATGGCTCCGGACCGGGTGCGACCGGCTGGGCCAATTTCAGCCGCAACGTCGAGCCGCTGGTCGACGCCGGCTACCGCGTGCTACTGGTCGATTGCCCCGGCTGGGGAAAAAGCGATCCGGTGGTGAGCACCGGGTCGCGCTCCGAACTGAACGCACGGGTACTCAAGGCCGTGCTCGACGCGCTCGACATCGAGCGCGTGCACATCATCGGCAATTCGATGGGAGGCCACAGTACTGTGGCGTTTGCGCTGGCGAATCCCGCGCGCGTCGGCAAGCTAATTCTGATGGGCGGCGGCACCGGCGGTCCGAGCCAATTCGTGGCCATGCCGACGGAAGGCATCAAGCTGCTCAACGGTCTGTACAGGGAGCCGACGCTAGAGAACCTGAAGCGCATGATGAACGTGTTCGTCTTCGATGCCAGCGCGATCACCGATGCGTTGATGCAAGCCAGGTTGGATAACATGCTCGCGAATCGCGAGCACCTCGAGAACTTCGTGAAGAGCCTTGCTGCGAATCCGAAGCAGTTCACGGACTATGGCGCACGGCTGGGCGAAGTCGCGGCGCCGACGCTGATCGTCTGGGGACGCGAAGACCGGTTCGTGCCGATGGACGTCGGCCTGCGACTGCTGGCTGGCTTGCCAAATGCGCAACTGCATGTATTCAACCGCTGCGGACACTGGGTGCAGTGGGAGCACGCAGACGCGTTCAATCGCATGGTCATCGACTTCTTGTCGCACTAGAGGAAAAGCCCGTGTCGGATTTCGTGGCATGGGGTCAATCCACGCTGAAAAATCCGACAGGCAAGAGTGTGCTCGGCTATACGCGATGGTCGTAGGTGTCGGCGCGCCACCGTCCACAATCGACCAGGCGGTGGCCGTCGATATCGAAGTACGTGTGCAAGAGGGTTGGTCAACGCCGATGTCGATTGATTCGGGATAGGAGACGTATCCTCGAACATCGGGATGCACGGAGTACGCAACGATATGCGCAGTTGCGCCGTCGACTCGCTGGCAAGCGCAGTGAACAGGAAAGACAGAAAATCCCCACCGCAAAAACAAAAATGCCCGCTAGATTAAGCGGGCATTTCTTTGCAAAGCCAAATTCTTGGCGGAGAGGGTGTCTTTCTAACTGCATTCCAAAAAATTCCAACAAGATCCACACACCCCCTTATTTCAAAGGGCTTTCCGTGGTTTTCCATCCCCTATCGTCCGACATGTTCCAGATGAATCCAGCGACAATTTGATAGTCATTTTGATAGTCGACGAGGTAAACTGGCAACATGGCAAACGCAATCAACAAACTTAGCGCGCTTCAGGTCAATCGACTGTCGGAGCCTGGACTGTACGGCGACGGAGCCGGCCTTTACTTGCAGATCACTAAGGGCGGAGTGAAATCTTGGCTGTTCCGATACATGAGGAGCGGCCGAGCGCGCGGCATGGGTCTCGGCTCGGTGCACACAGTCAGTCTGTCGGAAGCACGCATCAAGGCCCTCGAAGTCCGCAAGCAGCTTCTCGAGGGAATCGATCCGCTCGACGCGAAGCAACAAGAGCAGGCGCTAGTCAAGGCCAGTGCAGTCAAGGCAACCACGTTTGACGAATGCTCTGCAGCCTACATTGACGCTCATTCGAGTGGCTGGAAAAACGCGAAGCACGCTGATCAGTGGCGCAATACGCTCGCGACCTACGCTTCCCCTCATTTTGGGTCCCTGCCAATCACTGAACTCGACACCGACCTAGTCATGAAGGCACTCGAGCCGATTTGGGCCTCAAAGACCGAAACTGCCTCGCGCGTTCGTGGCCGGATCGAATCTGTACTCGACTGGGCTACCGCACGTGGCCATCGCACCGGCGAGAATCCTGCAAGATGGAAAGGCCACTTGGACCATCTGCTTCCCAAGCGCTCCAAAGTTCAAGCAGTGGTTCACCACGCAGCGCTACCTTATGCGGACGCCCCCAAATTCATGACGCAGCTTCGGACCATCGACACGATGGCCGCGAAGGCGTTGGAGCTACTGATCTTGACGGCCACGCGGACCAGCGAAGTCATCGAAGCGCGTTGGGACGAGTTCGACCTCGCAACTGCCATTTGGCGAATCCCAGCGGAACGAATGAAGGCCGGAAAGGAGCACCGCATCCCGCTGTCACCATCCGCAGTGACGTTGTTGAAACATATGCAGGCCATTAAGCAGAACGAGTTCGTTTTTCCGGGCCAGCGCAAAAATAGGCCGCTGTCCAATATGGCTCTCCTCCAGCTGCTGAAGCGCATGGACCGGTCAGGTCTCACTGCGCACGGGTTCCGCTCCACGTTTCGCGATTGGGTCGGAGAAACCACGCACTACCCACGTGAAGTGGCGGAGGCCGCACTGGCACACCTACTGAAGGACAAGGCAGAAGCAGCCTACGCCCGCGGTGACTTGTTTGAGAAACGGGCATCCATGATGTCCGACTGGGCCATATATCTTAGTCAGTAAATTGGGGGATTTTGTATGTGAACTCATCCACACGTCATGACGGGAAGCGCCGTGCCAAAGGGATACGGCAACTTCCGTTCAGACAAGAAATCAAGCAGCGAGCGCTGCGTGGGGTCGCTTCAGCACGTCAAGCGCCTCAGCCCCTCTTGCAATGGGGCGGCCGACTTGTCTTGCCAATTCCACCGCAGCCTCCACCGTCTGCGCGTTCGTCAGGGTGGTACAGCCAGCCGTGTCTTCCACGCCAACGCGCAAATGCCCCCCCAGTTCAAGGGCATATCGCGCCAGGGGAAGATCAAGCAACGCGCCGCCCTGCACGCTGACACACCACGGCATGTCGACATCTGCCAGCATGCCCAGGTACGTGTCGAGGCTTTCCGGGGTCGGCGCAAGACCGAAGGTCACGCCAGGCACTCGATCCTGGCCCATCAGATAATCACCGCCGAAATACAGCTTGATGATCGATCCGGCCGGGAACTTCCCGGCACGAGCATAGGCTCGAATCCATCGCAAATTGCCCGGCTCATACACCCCTATCGAGATGGGCACGCCCACCTTACGCCCGAAAGCCACCATCGCGTCCGATTCCGCATAGGTCGCCCCCCCTGTGACGGAGGCCGACGGCAAACCTTCCGCATCCATTTGACCGAAAAGCGTGAAACCAGGATCCAGCGCGAACATTCTGAGCACACCCGCGTCGTACATCGGCTGTAGCAGCGCGTCAGGCTGATAACGTCGGCCAATCGCACGATCGGAATCACGACCGGCAATATAGTCGGGATAGATCAATGCCGAAGGATAGGCGTCAAGAATTCCTCGTCCGATATCGACAATCTGCTGGGTTGCCTCCTCTCGCGACAGTCGAAAATCATGATGATGATGAATGACGGCCGCGCCGGCCGCCAGACAGGCCTTCGCCTCGGCAATCGTAACGTCGGCAGGCTGCAGAGGTGCCCCCTTGCGAAGCGGGGTCACCGCAGCCTCGATCACCACCGGCGCGCCATTGTGCTTCTCACTATTGGCCATGATATGGGTAGCTCCTGAATCGGGTGTTGGTGTAAATGACATCATTGGTTGGCGCACAAATCTTTGCGTCGAACGTCAACCGGCCAATCTCTCGGTGACGGGATCAAGCCCCAATACGCACCGCGCCTGATCGGGTGTGGCGACCGGACGGCCGACGGATTGTGCCAGGGCCACCGCGACTTCAACCATCTCTCGGTTGGTCATATCCGAGCGCCCGGCCGCGTCCTCGATTCCCACCCGCAAATGCCCACCAAGCTGCAACGCGTGACGGGCGATCGGTGTGTCCAGAAGCGCATCGCCCATCACGCCCACGCTCCAGGGCAACCCGGTACCCTCGAGCATCGAGACATAGGCATCGAGCGCGGCCGTGGTCGGAGGCAACCCAAAGTTGAGCGCACGCCTGCCAATCTTGATCAGGCTGTACTCGCCACCGAAGTAGAGTTTGATCATTGAACCGACCGGCAGCGCGCCAATGGCATGCTCCGCGAGCGCCCAGCGCAGATTGAACGGCTCCGACACCCCCACGGTCAACGGCAACTTGCAGTCGTTAGCCGCACGCAGCGTGGCGTTGGCATCGTCAAACGTGAAGCGAACTTTGTTGGACCCCATCGGCGCGCCGGCGTCGTCCAACTGCCCCGAGAATGCGCCACCGGGATCCACCGGGCAGAAATCCATCACGCCCGCATGGGTCAGCGGCGCAAAATGGGCAATCCATTCGCCGACCACGTTACCGCTGAGAAAATCCGGGTACAGCATGGCTTGCGGATGCGCCGCCTTCACGGCACGGCCCATGGTGAGCATTTCATCAATCGACGCCGCGCTGTCAAAGCGCATATCGTGATGGTGATGAATGATGGCGGCTCCCGCTGCGATGCATGCCTTCGACTCGTTGATCATGCCGTGCACATCCCACACGGGCGCCATTGCGCGGTACGGACAGATGGCAGCCTCAATGACCACAGGACGGTCTTGCAAAGCCACAGTTGAGCTCACGGGCATCGGTGTCTCCTAAACCATTCGAAGTGTTTTGAAATGCGCCTGGGTTAAGGGGCTCGCGTGCCGAAGCGCCGCCCACAAGCCCGGGCGGACAATGCAAAGGTAACGGCGGCCAGCACCAATGAAACACCCCCACCGGTCATCATCGCCAATCGCAACGATTGCGAGCCACCATAAAAGTCGCTTAACCAGCCGACTGCGAACGGCCCCACGCCATAGCCCACAAAGTTGGATACGATCTGAAGTGTTGCCGAGGTCGTCCCACGCATTTGCGGTGCGGTGATACCCAGCATCGTGCCGAACGCCGCCGGGAAGACCACGAAAATGCAGAACATCGTCAGACACAGTGCGCCCAATGCCGCGTACTCGGAAGTGCTCCACAACCCACACATCGCCAGCAGCACTGCCACGAGACACGCTGCGGCAGAGAGATCCATACGGCGGCGAACAGCCGTATTGGCGAGGCGATCGCTCAGGAATCCCCCGGCCAGAGAACCGAGCGAACTAAATAAACCCCCTGCGATCGCGGCAGAAAAACCGGCTTCCTTCAGGCTGAATCCATGAAAACGCATCATGTATGACGGTAACCAAGCCGCGATGGTCGACACCCCTCCTGCCGCAAAACACACCCCCAGCAACAGGTTTCGCATCGCCGGGTTGGCAAAAGCGTGACGCAACACATCCCAAATGCCGGCAGACTCGCGGTTGACGACGCCCATGGTTGGGTCATTCGCACCACGCACCGGATGGCGCACGGTGAGCAGCGTGATAAATGCCAGCAGCACACCGGGGATACCCGCGACCATCATGGCGGCCCGCCAACCGTAGTGTGCTGACACAAAACCACCGATCAGAAAACTCGCAAGTGCGCCGATACCCGTTGCCAGGAAAAAATAGCCGACCGCCGTGGAGCGCTTGTTCGGGGGAAATAGATCACCAATCAATGACATGGACGTCGGCGACCCCCCTGCCTCTGCGGCACCGACACCCATTCGAGTCAGCAGAAGATGATGAAAGGACTGCGCAAAGCCCGCCAACACCGTCATGCCGCTCCAAATGAACACTAGCCCCGCGAGCAGGCGCACCCGATTCACCCGATCGACCAGCAGCCCGATCGGGATTCCTGCCAGCGCAAATGTCGCGCCGTATGCCAGGCCTGTCAAAAGACCAATCTGGCTGTCATGAAGGCCGAACTCGGCACGCACCGGCTCCACGATGATCGAAATCATGGTGCGATCGAGGAAGTGGCACGCATTGATCAACGTCATGATCGCCAATGCATACCAACTGGCTCGTGCCACCTTGCTCGCGACCGTCGAACCCGGCTTGAGCGCATCGGCCGGCACGGTATTGCCATGATCGGTACCGGAACTTGCTGTGAGTGAATCTGGTGTCGACATGAACATGTCTCCATAGTCCCAAGCCCGGCACCGGGACGAACGAATCCCCGGCAAGCATGCCGTGCGAGGCTCCGTCGCACCGACGGGTGAAGTCGAAGGGAGCGCAATAGGTGTGCAGGTCATGAGACCTCCACACCCTGCGTTCAAACTAGCGCTTGATCAGTACGATGTCGGATTTTTCGCGATCCCATGTGCCTGGCGTGACGCCCTGATCGCGCAACTCGTACTTCTGCACCTTGCCAACCGGACTGCGCGGCAACGCCGTCCGGAACTCGATGTAACGCGGCACGGCGTAATAAGGGAGTTGGTCGATCGCCCAGCGACAGAGGGCCTCTTCAGTCAGTTGAGCCCCGTCGCGCAAGACAATTGTCACCTTGAGCTCGTCCTCACCGAGTGTGTCGAGCACGGCATGGGCGGCCACATCTTCGATCGCCTCATGAGCTCGAAACGCATTCTCAACTTCGAAGCTCGAGATGTTTTCTCCGCGACGACGCAAATAATCCTTCTTCCGATCGACGAAGAAGAAATAGCCCTCCTCGTCGAACCTGCCAATGTCACCGGTGTGAAACCACAGGTTCTTCATCACCTTGAGGGTCTCTTCCGGACGACGCCAGTAGCCGTCAAACATGATGTTCGGCATGCGCGGGCGCACGATCAGCTCGCCCGGCGTATTCGCCGGCAGCTCGTTCTCGTTCTCGTCGACGATACGCACGTCGAACCACTCATTACGCATGCCCGAACTGCCGGGCTTGGCGGGCGTGCCGAATGGCAGCACCGTCATCAGCGAACACTCCGTCAGGCCAAAACACCCCGATGCGGTATAGCGCAAGCCGAAACGATCTTTCCAGACCTGCTGGATCTCTGCCGGAAACGGTGCCCCCCAGGCGGCGTTGAGCTGTCCCTTGCAACGCTTCATCGCCTCATTGTCCGGAGCGTTGGCCAGCATCGGGAACATGGCCCCGAGAATGGAGACCTCCGTGGCCTTCGTTCGCTCGATTTCCGGCCAGAAATTCGACACGGAGAAACGCGGATACAGGGAGACTCGTGCGCCGACAATCAGATTGACCATGACCGTCGAGCAAATCGAGTTCATGTGGAACAACGGCAACGGCGTCCATGTATGGGTTTCGCTATTGCGGTTGGTCATCTTCAGCATTTGCTGGCAGAAGACGTAGGTGTAATTGTGGCTGAGCATGCACCCCTTCGACGGCCCAGTGGTGCCACCGGTATACACCAGCATCGCCAGATCCGTGGGCTTGACCACCACGTCCTGATCGGTCTTGTCGTCGGAAACGATCTCCGCCCAGGGCAGCACATCGGCACGCAGTTGCCCCAGCGACGGCTTCGCTCCCCGATAGACCAGCGTGCGCAACGACGGTAGACGATCGGCCACCGCAGCCACTCGTTCAGCATAGTCGTGCTCGGCCAGCACGACCGCGGCATCGGCATCACTGAGTTGATGACGCAAGAACTCCCCTTTCAGCGCGGTGTTGACCGGCACGCTGATGGCGCCCAACTTGTTGATGGCCAACCAGATGAACACTGCGTCGGGAGAGGTATCAAGGATCGTGACGACGGTATCACCGTGCTTGACGCCCAAGGCTTTCAACCCGTTTGCCAAACGGCAGGCATGATCGTTGACGTCAATAAACGAATACTCGTCGCCGAGAAATTCAAGGAACATTCGATCGCCGTAGGTGTGCACGGCACGACGTAATACATCGTTCACCGTCCCTTGTTCCGTCGGCTTCCAGGTTTCAGCGCAGACTGCGTTCATTGTGGCGAACTCCTCCAGATAGTTCGTTGGAGCAAGCGCCAGTGCATCAGTGCACCTGTGTATGCCGCCTACTCCGTGTCTCCCGCATTCAACCTTTCTCATCAGGTTGTATGCAGCGATCATGCCATAAATTTCAAATAAATGAAATTATGTCAGCTTTTAAAGGGGATTTTCGCCCCGTCAGTGTTTTACGAGGCGAAATACCTGTGCTTCTTTAGGTAGAACGAATCCAGACGGCCTTGACGGCCATGAACTCATCGATGTGATCCACCCCGCCTTCGCGGCCGAACCCGCTCATCTTGTAGCCACCAAACGGTACCGCGGCGTCCATGAGTTGATAGCAGTTGACCCAGACCGACCCTGCGCGCAAGCCTTGTGACACCCGCTGGGCAGTGTTCAGATTCGTGGTCCACACGCCACTCCCCAGGCCATATTGGGTCGCATTGCCGCGAGCGATCACTTCCTCGACGGAGTCGAATGGCATCGCCGCCACCACGGGGCCGAAAATCTCCTCCCGCGCGATGCGCATGCTTTCATCCACGCCACAAAAGACCGTTGGCTTGACGAAGTAACCGTTGGCCAGGTCTCCTTCGGTCGCTTGTTCCCCACCCGCGGCAACACGCGCGCCCTGCTCGCGCCCCGAGTCGAGGTAACCGAGAACGCGGTCGAGTTGTTCTTTCGAGACCACCGGCCCCAAGTGCGTTGCGGGATCCATCGGGTCGCCCAGGCGGAGCTGGCTTGCATAGCCGGCGACACGCTCGACAAACTCGTCATGAATCTTGCGCTCCACGTACAACCTCGATCCGGCACTGCAGATTTGCCCGGAATTCGCGAAAATTGCCATCGCAGCACCGGGCACGGCCAGATCGAGGTCGGCATCGGCAAATACGATATTGGGCGACTTGCCCCCCAACTCGAGCGTCACGCGCTTCACGTTGCCGGCAGACGCCCGGAGGATTTTCTGACCGACTTCCGTCGATCCGGTAAACGTAATCTTGTCGACATCCGGATGCTCGGCCAGTGCCGCACCCGCCTCACCAAAACCGGTGATGACGTTCACGACACCCGGCGGAATTCCGGCCTCTAGACACAATTCGCCAAGTCGCAACGAGGATAGCGGTGCCTGTTCAGCCGGTTTGAGTACGACCGTGCATCCTGCCGCGAGAGCGGGCGCCACTTTCCATAACGCCATGAACAGCGGACCGTTCCACGGAATGATCGCCCCGACCACGCCGAGGGGCTCCTTGACCGTGTAGGACGCGATGTTGCCGGGCTGCGAGTTCTCGATGGTCCGTCCATGCGTGGCCGTCGCCAATCCCGCGTAATACCGCAGCGTCGTGAGCGCTCGCTCGCGACGGCGCGGCAGACTGGAGATCGGGCCGCCCATGTCGAGTACGTCGAGCACACCGATCTCATCGAAGTCCTGCTCGATCAGGTCCGCCAGACGCAACAGCACACGTTGCCGATCCACCGGCTTGAACTGTTTCCAGGGCCCTTCGAACGCGCGGCGCGCGGCAGCTACCGCCAGATCGACGTCGGCCGCATCCCCATGCGCCACGGTAGCAAGGACTTTGCCGTTGTAAGGATTGATCGTATCGAAGGTGCGGCCCGATTGAGCCTCGACCCACTTGCCGTCAATCAGCAGTTGCTTCTGCTTGCCATCCAGAAAAGGAGTGCGTGTCATGATGTTTGTCGTCCTTAGATTGCCGTATAGCCGCCATCGACCGTGAGTTCGCTTCCGGTCATGTAGCAAGAGGCGTCGCTCGCCAGAAAGCCAATGCAGCCGGCAATGTCGCTGGTCACCCCCATGCGGCCAAGCGGGATAATCCGCTCCATATTCGCGCGTGCCTGCTCAAGCGAGATGACATTCCCGGCAGCATCCTTGGGCGGGTCCCAATCGGCGCTCAGGTTGGTGAGAATCGCGCCCGGATGGATCGTATTGACTCGGATGCCGGCGCGCGCGAATTCAAACGCTACGGCCTTGGACATCAGACGGATCGCCCCTTTCGACGCGCTATAGGCGGCAAACGTCGGGCCGGCCACCTGACCGAACACCGATGCCACATTGATGATCGACGGCAATGCCCCCTTGTCCCGGGCGGTGCGCTGCATCAGGGGCAGCGAGGTCTGCATGCCGATAAACACGCTTTCGACATTGACGCGCTGCTGGTGCCGAAAATCGTCCAGCGAGGTCTCCAGAAAGCCTCGCTTGAGCATGATGCCGGCGTTATTCACCAGCACGTCGAGCCGCTGTGACTGGCTGCCGACACGCTCGATCGTCGCGGCCCAGGCCTGCGCATCCGTGACATCGTGGGCCAGGGCGACCCCAGGCGTAGGCAACGTTTCCACCAGGGCTTTGACGCCCATTTCGTCGCGATCGGTGGCATAAACGGTTGCGCCAAGGTGAGAGAGCACAAGTGTCGTCTCGCGACCGATGCCGGATGCTGCGCCAGTGACCAGCGCAACGCGCCCGGTCAGGTCGAACAAATTTTTCATGAGTTGTTTTCCACGGTGTTGTGTGTGATCGGCGCTCGCTTGGAATGACCTCACAGCGTCATTCGTTGGTCACGGAGCGCAACGCACCTGTGATATCCGTCCGGCGTGTGTCGTCCACGACGGGGGCATCGGATTGCGATACCCCCTTGGCGGAAACCCTCGGCAGCAGGAAGTGTGAGAGTGCGGGAATCAGCATGAGCGCGCCGATCATGTTCCACAGGAACATGAAGGTGAGCAAAATGCCCATGTCGGCCTGGAACTTGATGGGAGACCAGACCCAAGTCACCACCCCGGCAGCCATGGTCACGCCTACCAGTCCGACAATCTTTCCGGTGAAGTCGAGCGAGCCACGATAGGCGTCACGCAACGAGGCTCCCTGACGCTGCAAGTCCAGTTGGATACTCAACAAGTACAGCGCATAGTCCACCCCTACGCCTACGCCGACCGCAATCACCGGCAGGACAGCCACCTTGATACCGATGTGCAGCCACACCATCAGCGCCTCGCACAGAATCGAGGTCAGCATCAATGGAATGATGGCGACGAGCGTTGCACGCCAACTGCGGAAGGTCAGCAGACATAGCAGGATCACAGCGCCGTACAGCACGAAGTGCATCGTCCAGAAGCTCTTCTTCACCACAATATTGGTGACCGCCTCAATGCCTGCGTTACCCGCGGCCAGTTGAAACGCGCGCTTGGGGGTGTCGTGAGTCGCGGAGAATGCTTCCACGGCGTCCATGACCCGGGTTAATGTGCCTGCCTTGTGATCGGTCAGATAGGCGACAAGGGGCGTCACCGCACAAGTCCGGTCGGCCAGATCGGGACGGTCTCCCTGAAAGATGGCGAACGCTTGTGAGCGATTCGTCGTATTGCGCGAGATCGTCTGCCATTTCGGGTTGCCCTCGAACAGGCTCGAGGTGCCACGCCGAACGCCATCCGCAATCGACAAGGTGGTCTGAACCCCGTCGAGTTGGCGCAGTGCGGCCCCCAGACGATCGATCTCCACTACGTTGTCGTAAGCAAAGCACTCGCCCGGCGGCGTCTTCATCATGACCACAAATTGGTCGTTCGCCAGCCCGTAGTGAGCCGTCAGGAATGCAGAGTCGCGGTTGTAACGCGATTCCGCACGTAGTTCAGGCGCCCCGGGACTCAAATCACCGATGGCGATATGTTTGCGCACCGACAATGCCGTGCCCGCCAGCGCTACAGCGATCGCGATCATGATGATGGCATTGCGGCGCTCGGTCAGACCGACCAGGCGATGGCGAATCCACGCCGCCGCGCCGCCGCCAACGGATGCGTCGACCCGGATACTGCGGCGCGCGGCCCGCTCGCTCACACCGGTATAGGACAACAGCACCGGTATCAGAACCAGCTTGGTGAAAATCAGGACAGTGACACCGATACTGGTCGTCAGCGCCATATCGCGAATCACCGGAATATCGATGATCATCAGGACGGCAAAACCGACGATATTCGTGAGGAGTGCCGTCAGTCCGGCCATGAACAAACGTCGGAAGGTGTAGCGCGCAGCCACATACTTGTGAGTACCGCGTCCGACGTCCTGCATGATGCCGTTCATCTTCTGTGCGCCATGGGACAGGCCGATGGCGAAGATGAGAAACGGCACCAGAATCGAATACGGATCCAGCACGAAGCCAAAGAGCTGCATGATGCCGAGCAGCCAAACCACGCCCAGCGCCGCGCTCGCCACCAACAGCAAGGTACTGCGCCAGCACCGCGTGTACAGGAACACGAACACGGCAGCAATCAGAATGGACACCGCGAAATACGCCATTACCGCGTAGAGGCCGTCGATCAGATCCCCGACCAACTTGGCGAATCCGACAATGTGAATGCGATACGGCCCGCCCTCCTGAGCGCGAATCTGCTTCTCCAATTGACGGGAGAATGCCGCGTAGTCCAGGGGTTTTCCGCTTTCCGGATCTTTCTCGATCAGCGGCACCACGATCATGGACGACTTCAGATCGTCGGCGACGAAGCTGCCGATGATGCCCGCCCTTGCGATATTCGCCTGAAGCTGACGTATTGCGGCAGGACTACCGTCCCACCGATCAGGCATGACAGGACCACCTCGGTAGCCCTCCTCGGTGATCTCGGTCCAGCGCAAACTCGTCGTCCAGAGGCTGCGCATCCACGCGCGATCAACTCCCGGCATCAGGAAAACCGTATCGTTGATCTTTTGAAGGCGCTCCAGGTAGGCCTTGTCGAAGATGTCGCCGTCGGTGGTCTCAAGCACGATACGCAAGGAGTTACCCATACCGCGCAGCGTGTCCCGATTCTCGAAGTAATGCTTGATGTAGGGGTGCGAGCTCGGAATCATCTTCTCGAAGCTCGCGTTGACCGGCAGGCGCGTCGCATGCCAACCGAGGAATGTGGTCATGACCACGCAGACCAGCACCATCAAGGCCCGATGGTTGAAAATGAAGCGTTCGAGCCATGACCCGCTGTTGCGATCAAATTGTGCCGGGTCCGTAATGACCGGAAGATCCGCGACCCGGGGGGACATTGCCATTGCTGTGCTCCGAAAACTAGACCGCTCAATAACAGGGACGCTACTTCAGTGGTACTTGTTGCACGCCACTTAGGCCGGCGACGACGGCGGTATGCGCATCGACCTGGGTCACGGCGGTCAACACGCCCGGCCGTGGCACCCGAATCGCTCGAAAGTGCTCGCCCGCGTCGTCCGATACCAAAAGATTGCCGTTCTGACTGACCATCAACACTCTCGCCGCGCCGATACCAACGGCCCCCGTAATCGAGGAGCCCTGCCCGGTTTCGAGCTTTTGCCAGCTTCGGCCTGCATCGCTTGAGCGATATGCCGTGCCGCGTAGTCCCGAAGCGATGATCTGTTTGCCCACCGACGCCAAGCTGAAGAAACTGCCCATGTAGCCAGTCTCGACAGCGATGAACTTGCCCTTATCGCGATCGAGACGGAATACCAGTCCCTTTTCCGAGGCGATGAAAATGTCCTGGCCAACGCCATGAATCGCATTCAGGTGCAGCAAGGTGCCGTAATCCAGACGCTCAACCCAGGACTGCCAGGTCTTGCCACCATCGGTGGTCGCCAGAAGCGTGCCGAACGAGCCGCACACAATGCCGTTACGTTCATCGGCAAACCACAAGTCGAGCAACCCCTGTTCGGGCCCACTCTCGTAGTTCAGCTTCATTTCACCGAGCAAGCGTTGAGCGTTGGCGTCGCCCGCATCGGCCAATTGCTGGAAATGGCGGATGAACATCTCCCCAGCCTGGCGACCATCGAACTGTTTGATCCAGGATTCGCCACCGTCCTCACTGTGAAGAATTACGCCGTCGTGACCGACCGCCCAACCCTTCGTAGGCGAGACGAACTGCACCGCAAGCAGATCCGACGATACGGGTGCCGCACGCTGTACCCACGTCGCACCGTTATCGTCAGACGTGACGATCAGGCCCCGAATACCCACGGCGACCAACCGCTTGCCCGCGTGGGCGACACCATTGACCTGAGTGGTCGTGGTCAGGCGAGTCGCTGACGCGGGCACATCCAGCGAGTCACGCGCTGCGTCACTCACCGCCCAAGCGGGCGCGCCGATCATGAAAGCAGCCAAGACTGCCAAAACCTGCTTTTGCACTTCCCTGCTCCTTGCCAGAACGACCGGCTCCGGGATTGACCCCACTCCGACGAACGCCGGGGCGGCCGGAGGCGGCCAACCTGCGCCGCCTCCGTCTGCACATCAACGCACTCCGGCGCCCGCCAACGCGTCTGGGAGAAAGCGGTTCTGAGGGAACTTGTCGATCGTTATCACGCCGTACTGATCCGGTCGCCCCTGCGGTTTCGTCTGGAAGCCATAAATCCCGCGGCTCATGTCATACAAGATGAAACCCAGCGTACGGGGACCTGGCTTTTCATACTCCTGGATCAGCGGCAAGTGCATCAGGTGGTGAACTTTGCCGGAATGGTCGAGCGCGTAGTACACGGGCGACATCCAGCTGTCCTCGTCGATCAGGAAGACCTTCTTCTGCTGAATATGGCGCTCGCCCGGCTTGAGCGTACCCTCCACCATCCACACGCGGTGCAGCTCCCAGCGCATGACCGCAGGATTCTCGTGGTCCTTGGCCATGGCCTCCTCGATCGGTGCCGCAAGCGCTTTGTAGTTGTTGTATGGCAGGTAGACTTCCTTCTTGCCAACCAGCTTGAAGTCATACTTGTCCATTCGGCCGTCCCAACCGTTGATCTCGTCGAAGATCAGCAGGCCACCCGAGGTCGTCGAGACCGTGTCGTATGTGAATTCCGGCGCACGTCTGACACGGCGCTGCCCCGGAACGTAGCTCCAGGCCACGTCTTCATGCAGATCCTGACGCAGGTAGGTCGTGCGCAACTGTGCCAGCCCGGCTTGCGAAGCCGGCTCCTTGCTCCAGGCAAGCAGATTGCGATACGGGCGGTCTTCGGGCACCGTTGTCAGGGTGTTGTCCCAATAGAGATTTTGGGTATCGGCGATCTGGTAGGACGCGCGCGTGAAAGTGCCCGAGGCGTCCATCAACCCGGCATCGAGACCGAAGCGGAAATTGGTCGGCTCCCACTTGAGCACCATGTTCCACATCACCTCATAGCCATTCTTGGGAATGGGAAACGGAATCTGCGCGTGTGCGCCGGTGATACCCGGCGCCGAGCCGATCAGCTTCGGATTCATGATCCGCTTTGCCGTGTTCTCGTAGACCCACTTCGGCATGCACGCCGTGCGATGCGACGGGTACACGTCCATGACATAGGTGTTCGGATAGCGCTTGAACAGCTCCTTGGTACCCGCATCGACCTTGTCGCCGTATTGACTGAGATTGGCGGCAGTGATGCGGTACAGCGGCTTCTCATTGGCGAACGGATCGACGTACGGTGCACCGCCAGCGGCCGCGCCCATCTTCGGTTTGTACCCGGCTGGCGGCGTACAGATCCCACCGTCCCAGGCGGGAATCGTTCCGTCCTTGTTGCCGGCTTTCTCAGCGCCCACCGGCGTCAGCGTGGTTCCCAATTGCTTCGCCTCTTCAGGCGTCGGGGTTGCCATGACATGCCCGCCGATGAGAATTCCGCTGGCGATGGCAATGCAATGCCTCCAGTAATGCATGAGTGTCTCCTGCTTATATTTTGTGGCGAAATTTAAGACACGTTTGCCGTACTCATCACTGAATCGACATCGCATCCAAGAAACTGATACACCATCATTTTTTCAAAGAATATCCAATCTCCAAACACGTGTCAAATGAGATTTGAAAATTCCGTTGAATGCTCGAATACCCTGATATGGCGCGGGTTTCGGCAGAATCTGGGGGAGTTGAAGCGGGGACGCGAGATCACGCACGACGACGGTGCGTAGCAATACGAGAATCGACTATCGGACGCCAGCGGATACACCGCAAGTCAGCGGTGCCAGCGAGAAATCGCAATGAGGATGCGGCGTGTCAGAACGACACGTCGCATCTGAGGAAGAGGTCAATCCGATGTGAGTAGCATGGCCCCGGCTATCGGACCGCCGCCGTTGGAAACCACTGCCACGCGCGGGTCTCCCGGGATCTGACGAGCCCCGCCCTGTCCCCGCAATTGCGTGACGGCCTCGACGACATGGATCATGCCGTGCAGACGGCCGGCCGAGAGTTGCCCACCACCGGTGGACATCGGCAACTCGCCGTCAAGTGCGATCCGGGAACCATCGCCGACGAAATCGGGCGCCTCGCCGCGTTGGCAGAACCCCAACCCTTCCAACCACAGCCAGGTGAGGAAACTGAAACCGTCGTAGAGCTGCGCCATATCGACATCGTGCGGCTTGAGGTCGGTGCGTGCCCACAGTTGTTTGCCGCAACCCTCCGCGGAAAACCGTGTGAGGTCGTCCAACTGATCCCACGAGTCTCGCGTGTGCAATGCACCGGACATGGCCTCCACGCGTATCGGCTTCGATTTAAGATCGCGTGCCGTGCTGGCGTGAGAAACAATCACGGCAATCGAACCATCGATCGGAATGTCGCAGTCGTACAGGCAAAGCGGCGTGGAGATCATGCGCGCCTGCATGTAGGCGTCCAGCGTCAATGGGTCGCGATAGATGGCGGCCGGATTCAATCCGGCGTTGCGCCGCGCATTGATGGCGATCTGCGCCAACTGCTCGCGACGCGCGCCGAATTCGTGAAAATACCGGCTCGCGATAAGCCCAACCCAATTCGCGCCCGAAGGCGCGAGAAACGGCGCCATGTACTCTGCGAAACCACGCACTCGCTCGCCCCCGGTGCCGATGAGGCTGGGCCGACCGCCCTGCTGCGACATGGCCGACGTTTCCGTGACCGTGCGAAAACACAAGACATGGCGCGCCTGCCCGCTTGCAACGGCCATGCAAGCGTTGATCACGCCGGCCATCTGGGTGGCTTCAATGCCGGCGTTATACCAGTTCAGGCGCAGGCCCAATGCCTCCTTGATCTCGCTGATCGTCACCGGCGAAAAGTCCGGGGCGTCGACCCGATAGCCGGGCCAACTCGAGATCCCGTCGATCTCGCGGTGATCGAGCCCGGCGTCGGCGATCGCGGCGAGCACCGCATCCAGAGTCAGGTCGAGACCGGTGCGCCCCAGTCGGCGGCCCGCCGCCGACTGGCCTATCCCGGAGATGACCGCCTGTCGTTCCAGTACTGGCATGTTCATCGGCGGGCGCGATCAGGCAAACAGCTTCATGACTTCACCCGCGGTGACCGGACGGCCTTCGCGGTTCGAGGGATTGTGCCCACCCATATTGGCCACCGGGCGCGTATCGACGTGCGTGGAACGGGCACGCAGTGCCCCCACCGTGCATGCCTCGCGCGGTGCGAATTCAAACGGATCGAAACGGAATTCGCGCATCGTGTTCAAGTGCGTGATCTTGTCGATCGTCTCCTTGGGCAGATGCTTGATCGACGGCCACAGACCTTCGGGAGCATTGGGCCAGAGTGCGTCGGAGTGCGGATAGTCAGCCTCCCAGGCAATCATGTCCGTGTTCATGAAGCGCGTGTTGGCCAGGCCAAACGCGTCGTCAATGAAACAAGTGATGAAGTTGCGCTTGAACAGGTCGCTCGGCAGCATGCCGTTGAAGTTGGCGTTGGTCCACGCCTTGTGATGCTTGTAGGTGAAGTCCGCACGCTCGAGCAGGTACGGAATCCAGCCAATCCCACCTTCCGAGAGCGAGAGCTTCAGATTCGGGAATTTCTGGAACACCGGCGAGAACAACCAGTCGGTCGTCGCGTTGGCGATATACATCGGGAACGACGTGATCCAGGTGTCGATCGGCGAGTCGTTGGAAACGGGAGGTGCGCTGGCGCCCGAGCCGATATGAATACTGATGACAATGCGGTTGTCTTCCAACACCCGCCACAGCGGATCCCAATAGTCCGTGTGAATGCTCGGCAACCCCTTGGCCGTCGGGCTGTCGTAGAAGCTGATGGTACGGCACCCCTTGGCGGCCACACGCTTGGCTTCCGCCACTGCAGCGTTGATGTCATGGCACGGCAAGATGGCCAGCGGAATGAAACGCCCCGGCGCGCCACCGCACCACTCGTCGATGTGCCAATCGTTATAGGCGCTGATCACCGCATTGGTCGCCTCGGGATCTTTCGGATTGAGGAACAGACTGCCGGCAAACGTCGGAAACGTGGGGAAGCAAATCGACGCCAACACGCCGCTCACATCCATGTCATCCAAACGCTCCTTGAGCGACCAGGTACCCTTGCGGATCTGGCTATAGGAGGCCGGCTCCATGCCGTACTCTTCGGGAGGGCGCCCGACGACGGCGTTCAGGCCAAAGTTCGGGGTTCGGCGACCTTCGTATTCCCACGTGTCTTCCGTGGCGCCGGGGTTGTCCCGCAGCGGCACCATCTTCGGCGCGTGTGCCATGTACTTGGCCGGCAAGTGTTTTTTGAACAGATCCGGCGGCTCGATCACATGGTCGTCCACGCTGATCAGGATCATGTCGTTCATTTCCATCGTCTCTCTCCTATTTCCCAGTGGGGATATGTTGCTCAACGATTCCGTTAGCCCAAGGCAGGGGCAGGAATCGCATCAGCCTTGTCTTCCATCATCATAGCTTCGGCCGCCAGGAATTCGACCCGACCGCCATCGACCACCAATGCACTGCGTTCTCGCGAGCTCATACGAAACACCGCACTGTCCTCACCCGTATGCCAAAGCTCGAGCCACATCGTCTCGTCTGTAAGCATCGGTCCCACATACCGCAACGCCAAGTGACGCAATCGCGCGGGTCGATTACCGCACACGAGGTGCATCACACCCCGACCCGCCAGACCGAAGCAGCCCAGGCCGCGCATCATGGCTTTGCCTCGCGGCAGACCGGCGGCCACCGCCAGACTGGTATCGAGCCGGAATATGGCTCGCTCGTCGTTCGGCGGGGTGCGTATTGCCAAGGTGGCATCGGGTGCTCGATCATCTGGCACTCTGACTCTCTCGCCACTTGGCGGCTCGCCGCCAAACCCGCCGTCGCCCTTGAGCAAGGTCGTCACCGTGATGGTCGCCAGCGACTGACCCTGCATGTTCGCAAGTGTCTGGATCTGCCGCATCACAGCCCCCTTGCCGACGCCTCGATCGTGAATGCTGTCGATTTTCTGCGTGAGCCTGAGTTCTCCGGATGTCGGCAGTGGTCGGTGCATCGTCAATGACTCTTCGGCATGAACGATGCGTTGCCAGTCGATACCGGTATCGGGCGACTTTTGCCAGAACTGGCCGTCTGCAAGGGCCAATGCCATCATCGGCAGAACCTCGATGCCGCCAAGAAAGGAGGTGTCGCCAATGCGCAACTCCCCCGGCATACCGGCACCGAAGCCCACTGCAACCCGGCTGGTCTGGGCCGGCCCGTAACACCGCGTTTCGACAGGGAACCGGCGTCCCATCAAAGACGCGTAATCAATCGCCATGGTGCTCCTCCGCTGTCGCCGATTCCGTAGCCATTCAATCCTGCCTTACCTTCTTGGCCGTATTCATCGACGCGTCCATGCCGCCTGAGCGCAACTTGTGATGCTCGGCCGTCTCGGTCGAGAGAATGTGAGTGTCGAAGTGGGCCATCAGCGAATTGCGGAACCCCATGATGTCGTAAGAGCGATTGAGCGAACGCTTCATCAGGCGAAGGCCGATCGGTGGCGCCTGCGCGATGCGCTCGGCCAGCTGCAAGGTAAAGTCCTCAAGCTCCGCGCGGGGAACGACGTGATTGACCATTCCCCACTCCTTGGCCTCGCTCGCGTTCAGGCGTTGCCCGGTATAGAGAAACTCCTTGGCCTTGCGCATGCCCAACACCCACGGGTGCAACAGCGCCTCGACAGAAGCGGCGGCCAAGCTGTGCACCACCGGATCGCTGAAGAATGCATCGTCGGCAGCCACCATCAAATCGCACATGTTCGCCACCATGAATCCGCCTGCCACACAGGCGCCTTGCACTTGTGCGATGGTCGGTTTCGGAAAATCCCAAATACGCAGCGCATTGCCAAGGTAATGCTCGCTCTCCCAGAGCCAACTCTCCTCCGGGGTGTACTGACCTCGCTTGGCCATGCCCTCAACCAGATCATGGCCGGCCGAGAAATGCTTACCGACACCGCCCAGAATCAGCACGCGAACGTTGTCGTCGCGCCTGGCGCGTTCGAGGGCGTCATCGATTTCCGCCAACAGGTTCTCCGACTCCGCGTTGGCCATCTTCGGGCGATTGTGGCAAATCCGCAGGACCGGCCCGATCATTTCATAAGTAATGTCTTGATACGTCATCTTGTCCGTCTCCAGAGTTCCATATCAGGCCGCGTATTCCGCGTACCCGTTATTCAATGCCACCGTGTCACGCTCCAGCACCTTCACCCGGAACGCGAGCCTTCCCGGCGCCAGATCCCAGATTTCAGTGACCAAGGTCTCCCCCGGATACACCGGGCTGGCAAAGCGCACATTCAGCTTTCGCAAACGCGAGGGGTCTGCGCCGCAACGTAGGTTCAGAATGGCGCGACCGGCAATGCCGTAACTGCACATACCATGCAGAATCGGCTTATCAAAACCTGCCAGCCTCGCCATCGCAGGATCGATATGCAGAGGATTGTGGTCACCCGAAAGACGATAGATGGCCGCTTGTTCGGGACGAGTGATCATCGCCAGCGACGCGTCCGGGTCGCGGTCCTGCGGCATTGGAAAGGGTTTGGGCTGTCCCTGTGCACTCCCGCCAAACCCGCCGTTGCCTCGCATGAAGATCGAATAGCCCGACATGGCCAGCAAATCCCCCGTCACCGCATCGTGAATCTTGCGAGACAGGTACATCACGGCCCCCTTGTCTGGCCCCTTGTCGTAGATCTCATCCACCGTCTCGACACCTTGCACAGCGCCCTCGGCGGGCAATTGTCGATAGATCGTGAGGAACTGTTCGCCGTGCAGCACCTGCGCCAAGTCAATCCCTGTACGTGCATCTGCCATCCAGTCGCTACTACCCGCGAGCAAGGCAGCAAATGTAGGTAACGCCTGCAGCTTGCGTTCAAACACAAACTTCAGATCCGCCTCCGTCAGCGGGTTCTCGGTCGCAGCAGCCACGCCAAGGGCATACAAGATCGTGTCCTTGGCGGTGTAGTGCTGAGTGACCGGAGGCAGTTGCCAATGCTTCACGAGTGAATAATCCAGGGACACGCCATGCCTCCTGCGCTTTGCGCAAAGTCTCCGTTTTGCCGGTCTATCCGGCCACAAAACTGTTACATCGTCAGTTTTATGGGATATCATAGCAGAACGAAAGCTGATCTTAAATCAGTTTTATATTTTTAGCGAAGGCGGCCCCCGCTCCCCGCACGAGGAGCAGATCAAGGCCCTCACGGCGCCCGTCGGCTGTCCCGCATCCTTCAAGGGAGACATCAATGGCATTACTCGAGAACAAGGTGGTCGTGGTAACAGGCGCCGGACGCGGATTAGGCGCGGTGTACGCAAGGCGGCTGGCTGCGGAAGGGGCTGCCATCGTCGTCAATGACGTGGGTCGCGACGCGCAGGGAGTGGCGTCAGCCGAGCAGGTCGCCGCCAGTATTCGAGACAACGGTGGACGTGCTGTCGCACATACCGAGGACATCTCCACGGTCGTCGGTGGGCAGTCGCTACTGCAGTGCGCGCTCGATCATTTCGGCCGCGTCGACATCCTGGTCAACAACGCCGGCATTCTGCGTGACAAGTCATTTGCAAAAATGGACGAGGCCGACTGGGACGCCGTGCAGCAGGTGAACTTCAAGAGTCTCTATACCGTAACCCGGCCGATCTTCAGTTGGATGAAGGACAACGGTGGGGGCGGCGTCATCGTCAACACCAGCTCCGTGTCGGGCATCGTCGGCAACTTCGGACAGACGAATTACGGCGCGTCAAAAGCGGGCGTCTGGGGCTTCTCTCACGTTCTGGCACTCGAAGGCGCGAAGTTCGGCGTGCGTGTCTGGACCCTGGCTCCGGCCGCCACTTCTGCACTGACCGCAGGCCTGATGTCTGAGGCCATGCAAAAGGAGCTCGCACCGGAACATGTCGCCGAGGTCTTGCTGTACATGGTCAGCGACCTCTCGGGCACGCGCACCGGCCATACGATCTTCGCCTCGGGACAGTCGATTCGCGAGTTGAAACTGTTGTCGTCCGAGGGTATCCCTGGGGCAAGAGGCGGCGCGCCGATTTCGGCACAGGCGATCGCCGCCAACGAGGGCCGCCTGTATCGCGAAGAGCCCGCACTCACCATCATGGATTTCAGTCAGTAACTCCGACATCTCCCCTGGATCTGGATGTCGTGGGATACGCCAGCGACATCCTCTGTTTATGGAATACCCAAAATGAGTCACGTCATGATCGCCGGCGTGGGCATGGTGAAGTTCGCCAAGCCCGGCAAAAGCCAAACGTATGATGTCATGGGCTGCGAAGCCGCACGAACTGCCCTGAACGACGCCCGGATACGCTATGAGGATGTGCAACAGGCTTATGTCGGTTATGTGTCCGGCGACACCTGTTCCGGGCAAACCGCACTCTATGGTGTGGGCCTCACACAAATTCCGATTGTGAACGTCAACAACGCCTGCTCGACCGGCTCGACGGCTCTCTTTCTCGCACGGCAAGCGGTCGCCAGTGGAGCGGTTGATGTCGCGCTTGCCCTCGGCTTTGAGCAAATGAGCCCTGGCGCACTGGCGCTGTCGTCCACCGATCGCCCGCCGATCACCTGGCGTATCGACGAAGCCATGCGCTCGATCTCGGGCTTCGACGACAACGTGCCCACGGGACTGCAATACTTCGGCAATGCCGGCGCGGAATACCTTGAGAAATACAACGTGAGCGCCGACTTATTCGGCCGCATATCGGTCAAGGCGCGCAGCCATGCGATTCGTAATCCTTATGCCCTGTTCTCCGAGGCACTGACGCTCGAACAAGTGATGACGGCGCCGCACGTGTACGGTCCCCTGACACGGTTGATGTGCTGCCCTCCGACCTGCGGTGCCGCCGCCGTAGTGGTTGTCTCGGAGAAATACGCGCGAGAACACGGCCTCGATGCAACGGTAACGATCGCCGGCATGGGGCTGACCACGGACAGTCCCGACAGCTTTGGATCAGGAAGCATGATGAACGTCGTCGGAGCGGGCATGACCCGACGCGCCTCCGCCCTCGCCTACTCGGAGGCCGGCATCGACGTCGATGACATCGATCTGGTGGAATTGCATGACTGCTTCTCCCCTAACGAAGCCATCAGCTACGAGGCGCTGGGCCTTTGTCCCGAAGGGGGGGCAGAGAAGTTTGTGATGGATGGCGACAACACCTTCGGTGGCAAGGTGGTGACCAATCCGTCCGGCGGCTTGCTCTCCAAAGGGCACCCGCTCGGCGCGACCGGCCTCGCTCAAATCACGGAAATCACCTGGCACCTGCGGGGTCAGGCCGGCGAGCGCCAGGTGCCACACGCCCGACTGGGTGTTCAGCATAACGTCGGGCTTGGGGGAGCTTGCGTCGTCACGGTACTCAAGCGCTAAATGACCTTGCCCCGCCCCGAGCGGCAGCAACGCCGCTCGGGATCGGGACATGGACGCAACCTAATGTCGATGAGGTACGTCCCTCCCATCACGCTCAATACCGGTTTCGCCGTCTCGTCATTTCATACGAGCCAAAGACAAGAACTCGGTTCTCAGCGCCAGATTCGGTTGTAGTTCACCCAACATCGCAGACGTCACCGACTCCTCGCCAGGCGTGCGGATCCCGCGACTCTCCATGCATAAATGACGGCAAGTCAGGATCACGCCGACTGCCTTGGGTTGCAGGTGCGCCATCAAAGCATTGGCGACTTGCGTCGTCAGACGCTCCTGAACCTGCAACCGCTTGGCGAAACAGTCCACCAGCCGGGTCAACTTGGACAGACCCACGATACGCCCTGCCGGCACATAGCCGATCGTTGCTTGCCCGAAGAACGGCGCAAGATGATGTTCACAATGGCTATACACCGGGATGTTGCGCACGATAATCAGTTCGTTGTACATCTGCGCCCCGTCCTCAAAGACTTTCAGGACTTCCGCCGGATCCTGACGATAGCCTTGAGTCCAGTGCTCCCACGCCAGCCTCACGCGTTGCGGCGTTTCCTGCAACCCCGAGCGATCCGGGTCTTCACCAACACTTGCCAAAAATCGACGCCAGTCGCCGTCTCCAAAAAGCTGCTCCATGCTCCTTAATTCTCCGTCTACGCGTTCGATATGCACTCTCGCGCCCTGTGGGTAGCGCTCGAATACAAAGTGTAACTGAGCCTCGATTCAATAACTAACATTTAGTTAGTTTTATGATAATCTGGCACCTAACCCCGGCGCATTGGCACCGGGACAAAGTCTGCGGCTAATGGGCTGCGCTTTTGGAATTCGAATTCATGGTGACTGAACGCATGCTCGCCAGCGGAGCTGAGGAACCAGACGATCACCCGGGTAGCAACGGCACGCCGATGTGGTACCGCAAGGCCATGGAGCAACCGGGGGAATCGCATTTCCTCAATGTCGACGGCGCGGCTATTCACAGCCTTCATTGGGGGCATCGCTCGGGCGAGAAGCCATTGCTGTTGTTACTTCACGGCTTGCGGGCCCACGCGCGCTGGTGGGATTTTCTTGCCCCTATGTTCGCGTCCAGCTATCACGTCGTTGCGATGGACTTCTCCGGCATGGGGGACAGCGCTCGGCGCGAGTCCTATGACGTATCGCAATTTGCCCGCGAAATCATCGCGGTCGCACAAACATACGGCGCCGGCGCTCCCGTCAACGCCGTGGGGCATAGCTACGGCGGCGGGCGATTGCTGCGTGCATGCTACGAGCAACCGTCATTGTTCGAACGGGCGATTGCGGTCGATGCGCATGTGTACTTCCGCGACGACAACCTACGCATGCCACCACAGCCCCTTGGCACGAAAATTTATGCGTCGGCGGACGCCGCGATTGCGCGCTTTCGTTTGACGCCAGAGCAACCGGATACGCCGAACTTCCTGCTGACGCACGTCGCGCGGCACGGCTTGAAACACACTGATGATGGCTGGCGGTGGAAGCTCGACCCAGCCGTGACAGCCGACGGCCACACGGAGATCGATGGCGAGACGCTACTGTCCGGGATTTCGGTACCGGTAGACGTTGTCGTTGGCGAGCAAAGCAAGGTCGTGTCCCAAGCACTGGCGCAACGGATTGCCACGCACCTCGTCAACGCCCGAGGACCGATCACGATCCCGTCGGGACACCACCATCTCATGCTCGATCAGCCGATTGCTCTGGTCGCTACGATAAACGCGCTGCTGGCCAATCAGACACACGGAGCACCCCATGCGCGTTGAGCATCGCAACGCCGATTCGTTCCGCGTTGAAGGAGCAACACTTTGGCAGCTTGTGGCGCGACGCGCTGCCCTCACGCCCGACGCGCCGATACTGATCGACGACAACGACCAGGTGTGGACCTTTCGCACGTTCGCGCGGGCAGCCGAGAACGTAGCCGCGTGGTTACTGACCCGCGGAATCGTCCGGCAGTCGGTGATTGCATGGCAGTTTCCCACCGATGTCCGTGCCGTCGTACTGTCGGTGGCGCTCGCGCGTCTGGGCGTAGTCCAAAGTCCGCTGATCCCTCTCTACGGGCCCAAGGAAGTCGCCGCCATCCTGCAACGCAGCGCTGCGTCGCACTTTATCTTGCCTCGCCCCGACTCGCAGGACGCCGAGCAAGTGGCACGCTCGGCGCAAGTGTGTCGCACGCTTGCGCCAGGGCCGGCGATCATCGAGCTTGACAGGGATGCCTTCGCATACGACGCGCCGCTCACCTTACCCGCTCCGCCTACCGACGCTCGGGCAGCGCGCTGGATCTACTACACCTCGGGCACCACATCGGAGCCCAAGGGCGCG
Organism: Pandoraea apista; assembly: GCF_001465595.2. Classification (NCBI taxonomy): domain Bacteria; kingdom Pseudomonadati; phylum Pseudomonadota; class Betaproteobacteria; order Burkholderiales; family Burkholderiaceae; genus Pandoraea; species Pandoraea apista. The sequence goes on from NZ_CP013481.2 coordinate 4,068,355, forward strand.
CTGCACAGCGACGCCAGCCTGATCGCGGCGGGGACCGCTTTTGCAGACGCACTCGACGTCGTCCCACAGGACATTGCCGCCATCGGCTTCCCGTATGCGCACGTCGGCGGATCGATGAATCTTGTCATGCTGCTAACGGCGGGCATGTCCGCCGTACTGATACGGCGCTTCGCCGCAGACACGGCTGTCGCGCGCTTGCGCCGTCATGGCGTCACGATCAACTGCGGCAGCACTGTGCACTACCAGACATTGCTCGGCGAACAGCGCAAGGCGCCGGGAACACCGGTGGTCCCGAGCCTGCGTCTGCTTTGCGGTGGTGGGGCGCCTAAGCCGGCCACCTTGTTCCACGACATCAAGCGCGAAATGGGCTGTCTGACCACCCACAGTTATGGGATGACCGAAGCCCCCTTGATCACTGCGGCATCACCGCACCACGGTGATGAACGGTTGGCAAACACCGACGGCGCACCGGTCGATGGCATGGACATCCGGATTATCGGCTTCGACGGCAGGGTCGCCGACGTCGACGAGGAAGGCGAAATCCGGATCAAGGGTCCGACGGTCTGTCTCGGATACACCGACAGCGCCCTGAATCGCAGCGCATTCGATGATCAGGGCTATTTCCGCACCGGTGACGTGGGCAAGCGCCGATCGGACGGCCATATCGTACTCACGGGTCGCATCAAGGATGTGATCATTCGCAAGGGCGAGAATATCTCCGCGCGCGAAATCGAAGACGTACTTCTCTCCCACCCGCGAGTCGGCGCAGCCGCGGTCATCGGTCTGCCCGACCCGGAGCGCGGGGAACGCGTCTGTGCCGTCGTGGAACTACGCAACCCGGCGTTGCCGCTCACGCTCGATGCGGTAATTGCGTGGTTTTCGGACGCCGGCGTGATGCGCCAAAAGATCCCCGAGCAACTGGAAATCGTCGCGCAGTTGCCACGCAATGAAACCTTTAACAAGATTCTCAAACACAAGTTGCGCGAGCAGTTTGCTCGCCCTTGCTCCGAGGATGAATCAACCTGCCACAGAGGGACAACAGCATGACGGATGCCGGGTATCGACTCGATGACAAAGTCGCCTTTATCACCGCCGGCGCGAATGGTCTCGGCGAAGCCGCCGCGATGGCCATCGCTCGCTTTGGTGGAAAAATCGCCTTCCTCGATATCGATAAAGATAACGGCGAGCGCGTCGCGAGGGCGCTTCAGGCTACCGGGACTCAAGCGCTTTTCGTCGAAGCCAATGTACTCGACACCGAAGCCATCAACGACGCCGTCGAACGCACGGTAAAGACCTTCGGGCACATTGATATCCTGGTCAATAATGCTGGTGGCGTACGAAAAGGCGACTTCCTGTCTCAGCCGGAGAAAAGCTGGCGCAAGCATATCGACATGAACCTGGTCAGCATGCTGGCCGCGACACAGGTGGTCGCGCACGTCATGATCGGCGCCAAGCGAGGCGGCACCATCATCAATATCTCCAGCAGCGAAGGACTTCGCGCCGCCCCCGGGTATGCCGTCTATGCGGCCTGCAAGGCAGGCATGGTGAGCTTCACCCGCTCCATGGCGCTTGAGCTGGCGCCTCACGACATACGCACCCATGTCCTCGCCCCGGACATGATCGCAACGGCCGGCTTGCGCCGTTTCGTGGAGCGTGCGGAACCTGCGGAGAACGCCGCTCGCGACCGCTATATCCCCATGGGACGCATGGGACGCGTCGAAGAGTTCGGCAATGTCATCGCGTTTCTGGCCTCGGACATGGCGTCATATCTCAATGGCGTTCTGATCCCCGTGGATGGGGGCACGATTGCGTCCTCCGGCTGGACGCGCAACGTGCACGGCGACGACTGGGCGCTATTTCACGGCTGATCTCAGGCGGCGACGCTGCGAAGCAGCGCCGCCCGCGAACCGTTTCACTCACATAGCTGACGCGCCCTGGCCATCAGCCAGGTCGCGTAGTTGTGAAGAAACAATCCCATCTCCATCGACGCCTTGCCAGCGCACGCACGGGAATAACTTCCTTCCAGCAGGCACGCAAGCTTGAAACAAGCCAGCACGGCGTACCACGGCATGTCTGTCATGCTGCGCCCACTGAGTTCGCCGTACCTGCGCACCAATGCGTCGCGCGTGGGGAACCCGGCCCATGGCGTCACCGCCGGTGTGCGACCGCCCACCTGAGGATCGCCCGGTTCGGTCCAACTGCTCAGAAGCCACCCGAGATCCAGCAACGGGTCACCGAGTGTGGAGAGCTCCCAATCGACAAGGCCGATCAATTCGGGACGTTCATGTGAAAACATGACATTCGCAAACTGGAAGTCACCGTGAATCACGCCGACGCGACACGTCTTGGGTCTATGGCGCTCCAGCCAGTCGCCCACCGTGTCGATGTCTGGCAATGACGTTCCCGGATATCCCGGCGTGTCACGATAGCTCTCAAGCTGTGTACGCCAGCGAGACACTTGACGTTCGAGCCAGCCATCAGCCTTGCCGAAATCCGTCAAACCTACCTGGTCTGGGTCGATCCGCCCCAGTGCGGCAGCGGCATCTACCATCGAAAACCCCATTGCATGACGCCACTCGTCAGACGTTGCGTAGTTCCCGGGCAGCGCCCCCATGGGCGTAAAGCCATCAAGGGGCGCCATCACATAAAACGTTGCCCCAATGACGTCGGGATCGTCGCACACGGCATACAGACGCGGATGTGGGACATCGCTGTCGCGCAGTGCCGCCAACACCCGGGCTTCGCGCACCATGGTTTCGTTGCTGTTGGCACGCAAATGTCGGGGCGGACGCCGCAACACGAAGCGTCCATCGGTGCGCGACAGCAGGAAAAGGTTATTTTGCGAGCCACCCGTCAATCGCACGCATTCAGTCACCGGACCACAGCCGGGAAGCGCTTGCTGGGCAATCCAGGCCTGAAGTGGCTCCCAGGCGAGCAGTCCGTCAAAATCGGATAGAGGCATTGTCATCGTCGTCCGGAGATTTCACTGTGAATACCTGCGCGTGAGGAAACACTTCGCACGCGCCCTCGGGACTCAATAACGCCCCGCGTATTTTTCGCGCGCTGCCGCGATACGCGGTGGCAGGTGCGCGCTGGGAAACAGTCCCGGTGCCGGCTTGGCATTACGCAGCAGATGCTTGGCGATGGTCAGTTTGTGAACTTCCGTCGGCCCGTCGACAACGCCCATCATCATGGCATGGATCCACATCTGGGCGAGCGGCATTTCGTCGGACAGGCCAAGCGCTCCGTGAACCTGGATCGTGCGCTGCACGATGTCATGCATGACCTTTGCCATGGCCACCTTGATACCGGCGATCGGCACCTGGTTGGACTTGTAATCGTGGCCTTGATCGATCAACCATGCCGTGTGCATGACCTGCAATCGCAATTGCTGGAGTTCAATCCAGGAATCCGCGACATACGCCTGCACCAGTTGTTTGTCAGCAAGTGCCGAGCCTTTGGTATGACGCGACACTGCCCGCTCGCACAACATTTCCAATGCCATGCGGCACTGCCCGACGGTACGCATGGCGTGATGCACCCGCCCGCCCCCCAACCGCGCCTGCGCGACAGCGAAGCCCTGTCCCTCACCGCCCAGCAGGGCATCTGCCGGCACCCTTACCCCTTCGTAGCGAATGTAGCCGTGCGAGTAATCGCTCTCCGGCTCACCGAACACACCGGTATTACGCAGGATATTCACCCCGGGCGTCGCTCTGGGCACCAGGAACATCGATGCTCCCCGATAAATCGGAACATCCGGATCCGTCACGCACATCACGATCAGAAACTCCGCATAGCGGGCGTTCGACGAAAACCATTTTTCTCCCGTAATGACCCACTCGTCACCATCGCGAACGGCGCGGCACTGGAACTGACCGGGATCGGCTCCTCCCTGAGGTTCGGTCATGCTGTAACACGACACGATCTCGCCTTCCAGCAAAGGCTTCAGATAGCGATCCTTCTGTGCCTGCGTACCAAACATTGCGATGATTTCGGCATTTCCCGTATCTGGCGCTGCGGTCCCGAACACAATAGGCGCCCACTGAGAGCGGCCGAGAATTTCATTCATGAGCGCCAGCTTGACCTGCCCATATCCCTGACCGCCGAGTTCGGGCCCCAAGTGGCAAGCCCAAAGCGCTTGCGCCTTGACCTTTTCCATAAGGGGACGCGCCAGCGCCCGGGCCTTGTGATTGGTAATGTCATACGGTGCGCCCATGCCCGGATAAAGACGATCCAGCGGCTCGCACTCTTCCTTCACGAACGCAGCCATCCAATCCAATTTTTCTTGAAACTCCGGGTCCGTCGAAAAATCCCACATAGCAATGTCCCCTCGCCTTCCTGGCGTTGATGATTCAGGAGGAGGCACGCGGGCAAAGCGTTCGTGCGCCCTCACAGTTGACAGCATATTTCCACATTGACAGCATACTGTCAATGTGGAAAATAGCCTTCATGCCGAAACGAATTACGCTGAGTGCGACAACGCGCACGAACGGGCGCCAGCCACAAAGGAGAGAACATGCAAGGACAGGGAACAGCACTTGTCACAGGGGCGAGCCGGGGACTCGGCAGAGCCATCAGTCTTGAATTGGCCCGACGTGGCTACGATGTGATTGCCTGTGTGCGCGACTTGGCATCGGCAAATGGACTGGTGGAGCAAGCAGAACATCTATCAGGAACAATCCGGCTGCAAAAGCTCGACATGGCAGCACTGGGCGAATTCCGCGTGCCCGACAATTTACGCATCCTGATCAATAACGCAGGGTATCGAGGGCCGTATCTACCGATCGAAGAAACCTCGATGGACGAATGGCGCAGGACCTTCGAGACCAACTTTTTTGGTTTGATCGACCTGACACGTCGCGCCATCCCGGCACTGCGAAACGCCGGCGACGGCATCATATGCAACATCGGCTCCATGGGCGCCTATATGCCCATGCCTTTCTATACAACCTACCGCGCCAGCAAGCTTGCGCTGACGGCGATATCGGAAGGCTTGCGAATCGAACTCGCCCCTTTTGGCATACGCGTCATCGAAATCCCTATTGGCGGTGTCGACACCGACATGCTGCGCACCAGCATTGCCAACCGTCCGCCCGAGGCCATCGATTACGAACGCTATCGCCCCATGGCAGAGCAGCATGCCGCCATGCCGGCACAGATTCGCAGCCGTGTGATCTCGGCCGACGATGCCGCACGCAATGTCGTCGATCAACTGGAAGTGGCGGGGCCGCTCAAACGGGCTTGCGATCCCAATGCGCAAATACAGCTTGCCGAGCTGTCCACATCGACGGAAGAATCCCGGGCTCAGGCCCTGTTCGCCCGCTTCGGGGCAGCGCCTGCCTGAACCGCTTCCGCGCCCGGGCGGCGGCAGGGGCCGACGACTCAGGACAGATCGTCGACTTCCGCGTTGTCGCTATCCGGATGTTCCAGGTGCTTGCGCATCCGGCGCAGCGTTTGAACCGCTTGCGCAAGCGCTTCCTCCCCAACGGCCGCGCCTATGTCGTCGGCCCACTGACCGCGAAAGTCAGCGTCCCGTTCGTATAGCGCCCATCCTGTCGGCGTCATGACAAGCTGCTTGGCACGCTTGTGAAATGGATTGTCTTCAAATGCCACCAAACCGGCGTCGGCCAGCTCGTTGGCAGTGCGCTGCACCGATTGGCGGGTCAGATCAAGACTACGGGCAATTCGCGCAACCGTCGGCGGTTCAACCGCGCGCGCGACGGCAGACAGAATCAACCCTTGGGAATGGCTGCTGAGCCCGCGACTCTCGTTCATGGCGCGTGTTGCAGACAGCACGCGCCCTCTGAGACGCAGCACTTCGTCGATCAGGCTCTCGACCAGCCCCCCGGCCGGTGTATGGACTTTTTTCTTCATGCGCGAAACGTGCCATTTCAACCCGGTGTTGTCAACTTCTGGCCAGACCGACGACCACGCAATCACCCCAATAACTGTTATATTGTCAGTTATATGAAGACGTGTCTTCATGAGATTTTCGGCCGTAGCCTGCATGCGGCCAGACCTCGCCGATAACCATCTCGGTTATGCGTCAACCCAACATCCTTTCCGCATCGGCGATCGCCAACCGTCGTCGATGTCGCCATGGCCCATTCTGGATTTCTCTATGGACAATGTGATTCGCAAGACAACCTTTCTCGGCGGTACCCACAATCGCCTCACGGCAGACGTCGGCGGCAATCCTGCGTCCGCCCCTGTCTTGCTGCTGCATGGCGGGGGGCAAACGCGGCATTCCTGGCGCCAAACCCAACTCGAACTTATCGCCGCCGGCTTTTTTGTCGTCTCTCTCGATGCACGCGGTCACGGTGACTCGGAGTGGATCGCCAACGCCGACTATTCTTCCGACGCTCAGATACAGGACATCATCGCCGTGGCGAAAGCCATCGGCAGGCCTCCGGCGCTGGTGGGTGCATCCATGGGCGGGATGAACGCGCTAATGGCCTGCGGCGAGCACCCTGGGATCGCCAGCGCCCTGGTATTGGTCGATGTCACACCGCGATTGGAGATGGGCGGCGTCGATCGGATTCGCGCGTTCATGCACGCCAATCTCGACGGCTTCTCCACGCTTGACGACGCCGCCGACGCTGTCGCTGCCTATAACCCTGCCCGTCCGCGCCCCAGGAATCCCGACGGGCTTCGCAAGAACCTTCGGCAGCATCAGGATGGCCGCTGGTACTGGCATTGGGATCCGAGAATCTTTGCTGACGACCCACGCACGAAACTTCATGGGCTGGCGCAGCGCATGCTGACTGCCGCCGAACGGCTCCGGCTACCCGCACTTCTGGTGCGAGGGGGCGAGAGCGACGTCGTAGGACAAGAGGGCGTTGACGAACTACGAGCCCACATTCCTCACCTTGAGTACGCGGATATTGCCGGCGCCGGGCATATGATCGCCGGCGATCGCAACGACGCCTTCACCAACACCGTCGTCGGATTTCTGGGTCGGCATCTGCTGCCCGTCCGACGCGACGCCATGCTACAGCCGAACGCCCGATGACACGCGTCGCCGGCGAATAAAAAAATGCCCCCGAAGGTCACTTCGGGGGCAAAGAGACGGTGCCGGATTTGACTCCGGCAACGATGAGCCCGTCAGAATGTGGTCTTGAACGTCAGGGCAACCCAGTCATGTTGCGACTGCACCGCGTTGCTACCGTTCGTCGTTGTGACAACGCCCGTGATCGGATTCACGTTGTAGCGAGCGCGCGCGCTCACATACTTCACCCCTAATTCATACTTCGAATACAACAGTCCAGTCACACCGATGGACCATGAGATCGAGCCCTGATTGCCACCGCCCAGTGCCGGACCATTGCCCGCGATCTGGTAGGCCAGCGACATCGGCATCGAAATATCCCAGCCCGCGATGGCTTGTGGCCACTGCGGCGTGAAGCCGATATTGATCCCCCACGCGTCCTTGGTTGAGCAACCGTCGTTCTTGGTTTGCCCGGCCGGACATCCGTAGCCAACGCCGTTGTACAAATTCGGATTGGTGGTGACGGCAAGCAGGCGGCTGTAGTTGATTTCCCCCTGCAACGTACCGCCAGCCCATAGCGGCGAGCGCGGCAGCAAGTAGACCGCGTTAATCACAGCATGCAATGTGTTGCCTCGTGGCCCTTCCGCCTCCGCATAGCTCGCCGAGCTGCCGTTTGTGGGACGCACCACATACCCCCCGACGGCGTTAAGCGCGGTATTGCGGCGGAACGACATTTCCGTACCGACACTAACCGTCGAGATGTTGCGAGTAAAACTCACCCCGTATAGCTCGGTACCCCGCGCAAAGTTATAGCGAAGCGACGAGCCCGCAGGCGTGACCTGCGTAAAGCCCCACGGAAGTTTTTCGTCAAACTTGCGGAAGTAGAGCCCGACTGTGCCCCCCAGCTCAGCCGGACTCCACCGCGCATTGACACCAAAATCCCCATGGTTCTTCGGGGTGAGATCTGGACCGTTAGGCAAACCCGGGGCCGCATAATCCGACCGCGCAGCGTCGCCTGACGCGAAATAGGTGCCGCCCGGCACAATCCGATAAGGTGCCCAGGCAAACGCATACTGCCCGGCAACGGAGAAGGTATCCGTCAACTGCATCTGGGCCGACAACTGATTACGGGGCAAGTACAGTTCCTTGGCCTCGGCCCCCGGGCTGGTGGCAGCCTTGATGGTGTCCACCGCCCCTTGCGCGTAGGCAATACTGTTGCTAACGGAGTAAAGCGACTCCCCCCAATACACATTGTGCTGACCGAGCTTGACGCTCAGCGATGTTTGCCCCAACTCGAAGGTGCCGAATACAAACGCATCGAGCAGTTCTCCCGAAGGGCCAACGATGTAACGTCGGGCATAGCTGTTGTACGCCCCGTTCGCGTAGTTGCTCGACGAAATCGCAGGATTTCGCACGGAGTTGGTACCGTATGCCATCTCGTTCCAGGCGGCGCCACTCACGCGAAAGCCGTATTTCCCCTGATAAATGAAATCGAGTTCCGACAAGAGGTCGACCCGATTGATAATCATGTCACCGGATTTGAAACGTCCCTCCGTTTCATCGTAGCCAGGGCTTCTATAGAACGCCGGACTGATCGGGTTCACCCGCCACGCGCCCGTGTAACGGACCGTGTTGTCCCAGCGCAAATCAATGTCGGGATTGCCCACATCGATCGACATGCCCTGACTCGCGCCGGACACGCCAAGCAGTACCGTCGCCAAGGCGATGGACATTCTGTTTCGTGGGAAACGGACTCGTATATTTCTTTTCATACCGCTCGCTCTCCTCCTGTTGGCACACCCGCCACCGAAGTCGTATTGCCGAGGGTCTCCAACCTCGGCCGCTCCGTGCGGCTCAATTACTGACGTTTCATCAGTTTTCAGAAGTAGGCCACGGATACCCTGTCATCGTCAAGGAATAACAGATAGATCGTCAGCTTTTAGCCATAGGGAATCCCCCCATTTATTCGCGCGCGACATTGCTGCAAATAAATGATGTATCATCAGTTTTGTATTGATGTAATGCCCTCCCTGCCAGTCGCGATTCCGCGACAACTACCTGCCCTTATCCGGATGTGTCAAAATAAAAAGATATCTCCGCGGATTCGCTTGATGGAAAGCGACATCGCGTATGTGGACCACATGAAAATCACGGACATGCACATGAGCATCGTCGTCAATCAGAACAAGCAGGGACAGAAGCTAGGCCGCAAGGGCCAGGAAACGCGTGCACGGCTGATGGAAGCCGCACGCAGGTTGCTCGATACCCATTCGCCGGTCGAGCTGACGGCCGTCGCGATTGCGGCCGAAGCCGGCACGTCGCCGGCGAGCTTTTATATGTATTTCGACGACACCAAGGATTTGCTGTTCGCGCTGAGCGAAGTCGCCGGTCAGGACATGGCGAAGATCCATGCGATCTTTGACGAGCCTTGGGCCATCGACAACCTCTACCATCGGGCGATGGATGTCATCGAAGCGCTGAACGCGGTATGGGACAAGCACCGGCCCGTCTTGCGCTACCGAAACCTCGAGGCCACGCGCGGCGACCCGCGCTTTGCCGAGCTTCGACTCAATACCTTCATCCCCTTCATCCAGCGCTTTGCTCAATGCATCCTTGCGGTCAATCCCGCGCAGGGCACACGTCGGCGTGCGGACGCCTACGCTGAAGCCTCCATCATCCAGGGGGCCATGGAACATATGGCCGCGACTGACCCGGAAGTCATGGAGCGAGGCCTGGGTATCAAGCGAATTAACGACAATATGGCGCGGATCATCACGCTGGTAATGACCGGTGGTCAGCCCCCGGGCGATGCCCTGCTCGACGCCCCAGCGTCTGCCAAGGCCGCACAAGCCGCGGAAACCGCGAAGAAGAAGCCGCGGGCCTCGGCACGCAAACCCGCAGCGCCAGCGCAACAGGGGGCCGTTGCGGCCAAGAAGCCGGCGAAAGCAGCCCCTAAGCGCGTCCTCAAGTCCGCGGGTGCTCAAGCGGAACTGAAGCTGAATCCTCCGCCGGCAACCAAGGCACCTCGCAAGACCCCCAAACGAACAGCCGCCCGTTAAGCGCTAGCCGGCAACGCCTGTCGCCGGCAGTAGGGATCGCAGATCGCTCTGCGTGCCAGTAGCGGCTGCGAGCCACTGCGATTAGCCAACCACGATTCGCTCGCGCTCCGCCAATTGCTCCAGATGATAATGAGAGCTGCCGAGAAGATTTTCGAAGGTTGTGATCCGCTTGAAATGATGACCGACGACGTACTCGTCGGTCACGCCGATTCCTCCGTGCAATTGAATGGCCTGCGCGCAGACAAACCGGGTGCTGCGGCCAACGTGAACTTTGGCTGCCCTGAGCGCTGCCTCACGCGCCTGCCGTTCCTGAGGCATCGCGGCCAGCGCCTGAAACACCATGCAGCGCGCCAGCTCCAACTCAATCAGCATTTCGCTCATGCGGTGCTGCAGTGACTGGAATGTGCTGAGCGTCACGCCAAATTGCTTGCGCACCTTCAGGTAGTCACGGGTGATCCAAAGGGCACGGTCTGCCACGCCCACCGCCTCGGCGCACGCCGCCAATAATGCATGGTCTGCGCCGATCTGCAACGCATCGGCCGCGCCGCCCACGGGTCCGAGCAATTGCGCCCGGTCGAGCACGACGTCATGCAACGAAATGTCGGCACACCATCGGTTATCGATCATGCGGACATCCCGAATCACCAGGCCGGGCGTATCACGCTTGATGACAAACAGCGAAATGCCCTGCGCATCCGACACCTCGGACGCCGTGCGTGCCGAGACGAGGAAGCAATCGGCCACATTGCCGCCCACGACTGCGGATTTGTTGCCATTGATCCGCCAGCGCTCGCCCCCGATCGAACTCGCCGTGGTTTCCACCCATGACAGATTCCCGCGCGCCTGCGCTTCCCCATGCGCAACCACCGGTCGCGCGGCCCCAACAACGAGTTGCTCCACCAGCGCTTTGGCCTGAGCATCGTCGCCCAAGGCCGCCAACGTCTGCCCCGCGAGAACGGCGATCGCCCAAAACGGCTCGACGAACAATACCTCGCCCATCGCTTCCATCAGGATCGCGGTATCGATCTCGTTGCCGCCCAGCCCGCCGTGAGATTCAGGCAATGCCATGCCAAGCCATCCCAGCTCGGCCATCGTGGCCCAACGCTCGGCGTCGAAACTCCCGCGAGCGACCAGTTCGTGACGTTTCTCGAACCCGCAATGGTCAGCGAGATAACGACGCACGCTGTCCTTCAACATCTGCTGCTCTTCGTTCAGGTGAAAATCCATGGGCTCACAATTCCAGGAATGAACGCGCAATAATCGTGCGCTGCACTTCGTTCGCACCGCCATAGATGGTAGTGGCGCGGCGATACATGAAATCGGGCAATACCCCCGGTGCGTATTCTGGTCCCGGGGGCCATGTGGCTTCGCCCCCCGGCGTTCGATCCGGATCGGGATAGATATAGGTTCCGTAATCACCCAGCGCTTCGACTTGCATCTCGCCGATCTTCTGCAGCAACTCCGAGCCACGTACCTTCAGCAACGAGCCCACGGGTAGCGTGGAACCCTCGTCCTTTTCGTACAGTGCCCGCAACGTGAGCCACTCAAGCGCCTGGAGGTCGATCTCCAACTGCGCAAGCCTGGACGCAAAGCCGGGAGCATCGATCAATCGCGTGCCGTTCGTTCGCTCGAGACGCGCCATCGCGCGCAGCTGCTCGAGATTTCGTTTATTTCTCGGCCACTCGGCACTAAAGGCACGCTCCAGGTCGAGCAAGTACTTGCCATAGGTCCAGCCCTTGCCCTCTTCCCCCACCAGGTAGCGAGCTGGTGTGCGCACGTCGTCGAAGAAAACTTCGTTGAGCGTATGGCTCTCACCGATATCGATGATCGGCCGTATCGTCACACCCGGCGCATTCTTGTCGACCAACAACATGGATATCCCGCGCTGGCGCGCTTCCGGATCGGTTTTCGCAAGCAGAAAAATCGTCTCCGCCGTCTCGACGTATGAGGTCCATATCTTTCGACCGTTGATCACATAGTCGTCGCCATCACGCACGGCACGGGTCGACAGAGACGCCAGGTCGGATCCGGCGTTGGGCTCGGAGAAGCCCTGCCCCCAAAAAACGTCTCCATTGAGGATACGGGGACCGAACTCCTGCTTCAGTGCATCGCTACCGAAGGTCATGATCACTGGGCCGATCATCTTGAAGCCCGCGGTGTCGATAGGGGGCGCACCCGCCATGAAGCATTCTTCCTCGAAGATGAATTGCCGAACCGGCGACCACCCCGTGCCCCCCCACGCCGTCGGCCAGTTGGCCCCGGACCAACCGTGACGGTTCAGGATGCGTGTCCAGTCGCGCTGGTCTTCACGCAAAAAATGGTAACCACGCCGCGTGCGAACCGCCATATCGACCGGAAGATGCTCGCGAAGGAACACCCGCACTTCGTCGCGAAATGCGACATCATCGGGATCGATGTCAAAATTCATGGGAACTCCGGAAATGATGGACGCCGCGCCCATGCGCCGACGTCCGACGATCACAACTGGTTGAACGGCACGCCTTTATCGGGGCGGTAGTCCTGGGGGAGCCCCAGAATTCGCTCGGCGAGCGTATTGATAAGGACTTCGTCGGTTCCGCCTGCAATGCGCAGACTGGGATCGATCCAGGAACGGGCGAAGTCCCTGAGAGGCGATGCCTCTGGATCGAGTTGAACCCCGTCGGCCCCCAGCAGATCGAGCGCGAGCGCGCTCATGCGCTGCCGTGTGCGCCCGAGCAGCAGCTTTCGGATCGCGCCCTCAGGGCCGGGCTGACGACCACGGGCCATCGCGCTGACCGCACGTTGATGGATCGAGCGCAGCCCCTGGCGCTCCGTGATCACTTGTGCGATCAAGGCTCGCACCTCCCCATCTTCAAGGGCGGGACGTCCTTGAATTCGTGCGTGTCTCGCAATCTCGACAAACGCTTCCAGGGTCGGCCCGTAGCCCGACTCGTCAGTGACTGCATAGCGCTCTATCATCAAGGTCTCGATGGCGACCTTGAAGCCGGCGCCGACTTCACCGAGCCGCTGGGCATCGGGCACGAAGACGTTATCGAAGAACACTTCGTTAAGATCAGGTTCATCCACCAGACGGCGAATCGGGCGAACCGTGATCCCGGGCGAGCGCATGTCCAGGTAAAAATAGGTCAGCCCGGCATGCTTGGGGACCGTCGCGTCGGTGCGTGCGATTATCACGCCCCAATCCGCGATCTGAGCCCAGCTCGTCCATACCTTCTGCCCGTTTAACACCCATCCATCGTCCTTGCGCTCGGCACGCAATCGCAACGCGGCAAGATCGGTGCCGGCCGATGGCTCGGAGAACAATTGACACCAGATATGTTCCCCGCGGATCGCGGGGGGACCCAAGCGCCGACGCTCGTCCTCGGTCGCATGCCTTAGCATGATCGGCACGGGATTGCTCAGACTCACACTGAAGTAAGTCCATGGCACGTCATAGCGCATTTCCTCTTCGCTGAACACGATCTTCTCGAGCTCGCTCCCGCCCGCGCCGCCATAGCATGTGGGGAGTGTGATGCCAGCGTAGCCGTTGGCAGCCTTGAGCGCCTGCCATTCCCGCGCGAGGGCCAAATCGGCCTCGAAGCTCAATCCGTGCCGAGCCTCTCCCGAGTAGCGAGGCGCATTTTCCGCCAGCCAATGTGCGGCGCGCGCCCGGTAGGCTTGCAGATCGTCGTCCATCATTTTGTCGTCTCCCGCGCCATGCCAGCATTGAACCCCGCCCCGGCCATCAACTGTTCCCGCCAGAACAGGGCATTTCCCCATTCGAGCGCGAGTGTGCGTGAGCGACGGTAATAGTGATGCGGCTGTGCCTCCCAGGTAATACCAATGGCACCGTGCGTCTGGATACTCTCTCGTGCGGCAAACTCATACGCCTCGGTCGCCGCCAGACGAGCCCCCGCGGCAAGCCCCAACCATGTCGGCTCGCCGGCGTCGAGCGCAGCGAGCGCGTCAAGCGAGCAACCGCGCGCGATCTCGATGCGCACATACATCTCGGCAAGCTTGGTCTTGATCGCCTGGAACCGACCGATCGGTTGTCCAAACGCAGTGCGCTCCATGGCGTAGTCCCGCGCGAGATCCAGGCACGCCTGCGCCCCCCCCAATTGCTCAAAGGCGGTCGCCAACGCGATCTCGCCCGCAACTCTCCAGAACAGCGCGGGGGCGTCGTTACCGACGATCTCGGCCGGGGCTCCTGTAAAGCGGAGCCGTGCCGACGCCCGGCTGTTGTCCAGCGTCGGTGCCGTTTCCCGTGTGACGCCCCCGCCTGCGAGTTCGACCAACACCAAACAGGTGCCGGTATCGCAAGACGCGTGTACCAATGCGACATCGGCACTTGCGCCAAACGGGATAAACGCGGTTTCGCCAAACAGCCCATCGGGCGTCAGAGAGACCGTGGGATTCACGGCCAACCCTCCCTCGCCGGGCGCAGTAAAAGCCAGGCAAGCATGCGTCTCACCTTCGAGCAGCCTCTGCCCGGCCGCAAGCAATGAGGGTGCGTCGTGGCATTCAAGCAAGACACGAGCCAGTGCCCCACTCGCGATCAACGGCAAAGACCCGGTGGTTCGCCCCAATTCCTCTGCGAACATGCACGTTGCCCCCCACCCCAACCCGAGACCACCGGCAGCGTCGGGCACGGATGCAGACGGCCACCCCAGCGCGACCACTTCACGCCAGGTAACGTGGTCGAAAGTCCCCGGCACCTCAAGCAGTGCTTTCAGGTGGTCGTGCGAGAGTGCATCTTTCAAAAAGCGCCGGGCCTGGTCCCGGATCGGCGCGAGATCGTCGTGATCTTCCATTAGATTCTCGTTATTCGGTCACTGGCGTGAACAGCGGCAGAAACACATCCTCCACCGGTTCAAACACAACCTTGACGCGCTGCCCGATTTTCACCAGATCGGGCGGCACGCCGACAATGTTGGTGGTGAGATTCAGACCCGGCTGCTCCGGCAAGCTGACGATGGCGATGGCATACGGCACCTCCACGTCAGGAAACCATGGTTGGTGGTTAACCGTCACCGCTTCGACGGTGCCAAACCCCGACAGCACTTCGGGCGCCACATCCCGGCTCAGACATTGCGAACAAATTACCCCGGCCGGGTGCTGCCAGTGACCGCACCCGCGACAACGCTGCATTCGCAATTTGCCGTCGGCCCCGCTCGTCCAAAAGAAGCGGTTGATATCGGTGAGAAGCGGAAGGGGGCGAAAGGTCGTCATAACGGTTCCCATTGAATCGAGTGGCGCCCAAGTACCGCATGTCCTCAGGCCAGTTGCATCTCAAAATGCAGATTAACACAAAACTGTTACATCGTCAGTTTTTCGAAACGCAACACGTATGTGAGTGCAGGACAACGGTCATTAGCGGCTCATATTCTCCGGCAACCCCGTGAGCGGAACCATGCTGACACCTCCGTCCACGAGCAGCGCGGCACCGGTGATGTACCTCGCGTCGGACGAGGCCAGAAAAAGTGCCGCCGCAGCGATTTCGTCAGGCGTTCCGGCGCGTGGCACCGGATATCCGGCAGACATGGCATTGATCTGGGCATCATTGAATTTCTGCTTGAGACGATCCGACGCGATCAACCCCGGCTCTATGACGTTGACGAGAATATTCTGCCCTCCGAGCTCCACCGCCAGGCCGCGGGCAAAGGCATTCAGGTACGCTTTGCTCGCCGCGTACGGAATCAATCCGGGGACGAACGTGCGATTGGCCATCGCCGACGAAATAAAAATCATGCGCCCCTTGTCCGGCGCGTTGGCCAACAGGGGAGCCGCAGCCTTCGCAATCCAGAACGGCGCGTAAATGTTGCTCTTGATCAGATAATCGTAGGTCTCATCCGGCATACCGACAACCCGACCGTGTGCCGCATCGGCAGCGCAGTGCACGACGATATCCAGACGAGCATGCGCTTGCGCCGCCGCGTCGAAGGTGGCCTGTACCGCCTCTCGATCCGAAATATCTCCGCCGACACGCAACGCCTGGCTCCCGAGCGCCCGAATTTCGGCCACCACGGCATCGCCGTGGCGCGCTGTACGAGCCGAGACGACCACCGATGCCCCTTCCGATGCCAACGCGAGCGATACCGCTCGCCCCATTCCACGTCCGGCACCTGTCACTAGCGCCACTTTGCCTTCGAATCGACGTTGCATACGCGCTCCTCCCGATACGACCGATGTCGTCACCAATTGACGTGCCGATCGATTTATATGAGACTTCTAAAAACTAACACATTATCATTTATGTTGATTCCGCGACGTACACTTGTCAATCGGCAAAAACAGAACGGGTGGCGGTAGCGGGCCTGCGCCGTCCTACGGCACTCACGCATTCTTTAGTCGGTCATCGATGAAAGCCAGCCCCGAAAACACGCCTTACCCGTCATTGTTCAGCCCATTTCGTCTGGGCACGCTTGCCTTGCGCAACCGCACTGTCATGGCGCCGATGTCAACCAACATGAGCCATCCTGACGGTTCGGTCTCCCCACGGCAGGTAGCGTTCTACCAGGCGCGGGCCGCCGGCGGCATTGGATTGATCATTGTCGAGTTCTGTTGTGTCGACGCAGCCACCGGGCGCTCGGAGCATCGGCAACTCACCCTGGAGACCCCTCACTTCCTCGATGGCCATCAACGGCTGGTTGAAGGTATTCACCGGGGGGGCGCGGCGGCCGCACTACAACTACAGCACGGTGGCAACGGTGCCGTTCGAAGTCTGTTGGTCGACGGCATCGCGGTAGCGCCCAGCGACGTCCCCTCTCGACGGGACCCCACAAAGCGCTCGGCGCGCGCCCTTACGGCAGACGAAATCGAGCAACTGATCGAACGTTTCGGACGCACGGCCGAGTTGGGTGTTCGCGCGGGTTACGACGCTTTCGAGTTGCATGGTGCGCACGGCTATCTGCTGACGTCGTTCCTGTCGCCGATGACCAATCATCGCGACGACGCTTGGGGCGGCGATGAAGCCCGCCGTCTGCAATTTCCCTCGCAGGTGATCGCCCGGGTGAAATCCGCGATTGGCAACCGTCCGTTGATCTATCGATTGTCCGCCGACGAATTCAGCCCGCACGGACTGAACATCGACGACATGGTGCGAATCGCCCCGGCTTTGGTACGAGCCGGTGCAGATGCGTTGCACGTTTCCATCGGCACCGGATGGACCGGACTGGACAAGGTCATCGAACCGATGTCGGTCCCCGAAGGCTGGCGCTTGCCCTACGCACGCAGAATTCGCGCCGCTGTCGACGTGCCTGTCATTGGGGTCGGCCAGATACGTTGGCCCGAAACCGCGGAGGGAGCAATCGTCCGTGGCGACGCCGACCTGGTTGCCTTGGGACGCCCTCTGCTCGCGGATCCCGAGTGGCCCAACAAGGCCAAACGAGGGGAGATCGAAGCGATCCGGCCATGCACCTCGTGCAACTATTGCGTCTCCATGCACGCCGGAGAACACGGCGGCATCGGGTGTGCTGAAAATCCACGCACCGGCCACGAGCTCGATGCTCTGCCCGATGCGGGGGCATTGCGAGGTGCCCGAGCCGTGGTAATCGGTGGCGGCCCGGGAGGCATGTCGGCCGCACTCATGCTCGATGCTGCCGGGTTTCGCACCGAACTCTTCGAAGCGCGCCAACAGTTGGGGGGTGGCCTGATCGCATCGGCAGCGCCTCCCGACAAGGAGAAACTTGGTTGGTATCAGCAATACCTCGAGCAATGTCTCGCAAGCGCCGATATCAAGGTTCATTTGGGGCACCGGGTGCGGAGTGAAGATTTATTGAGCGCTCCGCCGGCAATCGTTGTCGTGGCAGGCGGCGGCACCCCGAAGCCGATGTCCATCGACGGCATAAGCCTGCCGAACGTGCATGATGCCTATGCGCTGCTAATGGGTGACGCAAGCGCCCTGCCCGCTCCGGGGCAACACCCGGTGATGGTCTACGGTGGCGGAGAAACCGGCTGCGAAACCGCCGAGTACCTGGCTGCACGCCACTATCGAGTCGTGCTGGTATCGCGCTCTGCGGCCAAACAACTCGCACGATCCGCAGAAATGATCTACCGACAGGTGCTGCTCGCCCGCCTACAGGCCAATCCTGCGATTGAGATCGTCGACGAATACGAAATCCGACGCATAGCCCCCGACGGCACCGTCACATTGGTCTCACCGAGCGGCCAGTCCAAAGAGGTACAGACCGATGCCGTCCTGATCGCCCAGGGACGAACCCCCGACACATCGCTGACCGAAGCCTTGCTCGAGGCAGGCATCCCCGTCGTCACGATCGGCGATGCCCGTCGGGGCGGACGTATCGGCGACGCCGTGAATCAGGCGTATAGCGCGGTGGTCGCGCTATGCGCCACCGGCGCGCCCCCGCGTGAACTCCGTTGCTGATGCCGCAAGCCTCCCTCATTTCGCCGACACAACTCATGCTCATAGATTCCATGTTTGATCTTGCAGGAAAGGTGGCCCTCGTCAACGGCGGCAGCCGGGGTATTGGTGAGGCCATCGCGAGAACCCTTTCCGCCTATGGCGCACATGTGGTGATCGCCAGCCGCAAGGCCGACGCGTGCGAGCAGGTTGCCCACAGCATCCGCGAATCGGGCGGGCAAGCCAGTGCGAGGCCCTGCCACCTGGGCGACTTGACGCAAATCGAAGCGACCTTTGCCGAGATCGAAGCCACTCACGGAGGCTTGGACATACTCGTCAACAATGCCGCAGCCAACCCGTACCAGGGCCCCATCGTCGATACCTCGCCCGCCGTCTTTGCGAAGACGGTCGACGTCAACGTCCGGGGTTTCTTCTACAGTTCCGTGTGTGCTGCGCGGCAGATGGCTCGCCGAGGCGGTGGCTCGATTCTGAACGTGGCGTCGGTCAACGCGTTCGCCCCGGGGGATCAACAGGGTATCTATTCGATTACCAAGGCAGCGGTCATTTCCATGACGCTGGCGTTTGCCCGCGAATGCGCGGCTGACAACATCCGTGTGAATGCCCTGGTACCGGGGCCGACCGATACCCGCTTCGCCGCGCCCCTGATCCATGACCCAGCGTCCATGGCGTCGCTGATGCCTCGGTTACCGCTGGGTCGCGTCGGACAACCAAGTGACATGGTCGGTGCTGCCCTTTATCTCGTCTCGGATGCGGCGAGCTTTACCACTGGGGCCAGCCTCACCGTGGACGGCGGCTTCCTGCTCTCCTGAGCCGCCCAGCGACCGTCCCGGTTGCCCGCCGCGCTTAGTCGAGCGCGATCAGCCGCTTGAGTAGCTTTCCTGTCGGTGTTCGCGGCACAGCCTCGACGAAGCGCACCTTGCGCGGGCACTTGAACGACGCCAAATGCGCACGACAGTAGCTGCTCAGCGCGGCGGCGAGGCGCTCATCCGGCGCCACGCCCGGCGTGGGAACAACAACGGCTGTCACGATTTCACCCAGGTCTTCGTCGGGAGTGCCGATAACGGCAAGATCGTGTACGTCGGGGTGCAAGGTGAGCAGGCTCTCGATTTCCTGAGGATAAATGTTCACACCGCCCGATACGATCATGTTGGCCTTGCGATCCGTCAGGTAGAGATACCCGTCGGCGTCCACGTAGCCGATGTCGCCAACCGTACTTCGTCCCTGGGCATCGTATGCCGCACGCGTCTTGTCTTCCGCCTTGTGATACGAGAAAGCAACGCCCGCCGACTCGAACCAGATCAATCCCGGCTCTCCCGGTGGCATTGGCTGCCCTGCGTCGTCGGTGATGCGAATGCTTCCCCGAGTCACCTTGCCGACCGACCCGGGGTGGGCGAGCCACTCATGAGGCCCGATCATCACAAATCCGTTGGCCTCGGTGCTGGAGTAGAACTCATGGAGGATGGGGCCCCACCATGCCATCATTCGGCGCTTGACCTCCACCGGACACGGCGCACCCGCGTGAATCACCCGCTGGAGGGACGCCGTCGAATACCTTGCGCGAACTTCGCTGTCCAGTTTCAGCAATCGAACAAAGTGAGTCGGCACCATTAGGGCATGCGTGACCCCATGTTGGGAAATCAGTTGCAGGCAGGTGTGCGCGTCGTACTTGTCCAACGCAATGACCGTCGCCCCCAGTCGCTGGGCCGCCCCCATCCAGCTAAGCGGGGCGGCATGGTACAGCGGACCTGCCAGCAACAACACACTGTCGGGGCCGATACCGAATCCGTCGCGCAGAAGCTCCGCGATAGCGACAAACTCCCCGTACCGCTGCCTCGGCCGGTCGTATTTCACGCCCTTGGGGCGCCCGGTCGTGCCCGACGAGTAGAGCATCATGGCCCCCTCCACCGCCGGTGCATCCGCGAATATCCTCTCGGCGGCATCCACGATCGTTTCGTAACGAGCATACCCGCTCACATCGCGATCCATGCACAGTGCCACCCGGATCAGAGCGGGGAATTCGGGAAGCAAGGACTCGGCGAGATCGGCCGATGTCACGACACAGACAGCGTCGCTATCCTGCACGATATAAGCGACATCGGCGGGCAAGAGATGGTGATTGATGAACGTATAACGCAGGCCGGATCGCTGCGCGGCCCACATGATTTCGGCAGCCTCGACCCGGTTTTCCAAAAGAACGGCAACCGTGTCGCCCTCACGCAACCCCTCTCGCGCCCAGTAAGCGGCGAGCTGACGGCTGCGCTGACTCAGACGCCGATAATCTAACGTGGTCGCGCCATTGGCATTGGCGACGACAAGCGCCGCCCTGGCGGGGGTGGCGGCGATGTGGTCATCCGGTCGCATCGGATAGTCTCAAACGGGAATGGCGGGTGGCAATGGGCCTGTCATCCAGATCGATGGCATGCAAGAACGCACAGTTTCCCGCATGCGATGCCCTCAAAAAATCGGTTACATCCCTAGTCCGCGCCACGCATCGCATCGCATCCAGGCTGCAATCTCGCGCGGACAGCCCGAACCCGATCAGGCAATGGCCTTTACGAGAAGCGGAACCGCAGAGAACAAATCGTCAACGAGCCCGAAATCGGCCACCGAAAAAATCGGCGCTTCCGGATCCTTGTTGATCGCCACGATCACCTTCGAATCCTTCATTCCGGCCAAATGCTGGATCGCCCCCGAGATACCCACCGCCACATATAACTCTGGCGCGACGATCTTGCCCGTCTGGCCGACCTGGTAGTCATTGGGGACATACCCTGCGTCCACGGCCGCGCGAGAGGCCCCCAACGCCGCGTGAAGCTTGTCGGCCAGCGGTGTCAGCACATTGGCATAGTTCTCCGACGACCCCAGGCCGCGCCCACCCGACACAATAATCTTTGCTGAGGTCAGTTCCGGACGGTCAAGTTTCGTTACCTGTCGACCCACGAATTGCGACAGACCCGAATCCTTGACCGCCGGCACTGACTCGATCAAAGCGTCCCCACCGCTCGGTGAGGCCGCATCGAATCCGGTTCCGCGCACAGTGATGACCTTGACGACATCGGCGCTCTGTACCGTAGCGATAGCATTGCCCGCGTAGATCGGACGCTCAAACGTATCGGCACTTTCGACGCGAGTGATATCTGAAATCTGAGCCACGTCGAGCAACGCCGCCACGCGCGGCGCCACGTTCTTCCCGTAGGGTGTGGCCGGCGCCAGAATGTGCGTGTAGCCATGCGCCATTGCGATCACCTGCGCCGCCACATTCTCAGCCAACCCGTCGCCCAAATGTGCCGCGTCGGCCAGCCACACCTTCGCGACACCCGCAATCTTTGCGGCGGCCTCTGCCGCGGTCGAGGCATTGGCGCCAGCCACCAGCACGTGTACGTCAGCGTCGCCCGACGCACAGTTCAGCGCCGCAGTGACCGTATTCAAGGTGGCCGACTTGATCGTTTGATTGTCGTGATCCGCAATTACCAAAATGCTCATCGTTGTGTCTCCTTAAAGCACTTTGGCTTCGTTTTGCAGTTTCTCGACCAACGCCCCGATATCCGGCACTTTCACTCCCGCCCCCCGCGCAGGCGGTTCCGCAACCCGCAGAGTCTTCAGACGAGGCGACACGTCCACGCCCAGATCCGCTGACTTGATGACCGCCAGTGGCTTCCTTTTCGCTGCCATGATGTTGGGCAACGTCACGTAACGCGGCTCATTCAAGCGCAGATCCGTCGTCACCACGGCGGGGAGCGACAACGACAGCGTCTCCAACCCGCCATCCACTTCGCGTGTCACCTCAACCCGATCGCCGACCACCGCGACTTTCGATGCAAACGTTGCTTGGGGCAGTTTCGCCAGCGCCGCGAGCATCTGCCCGGTCTGATTCGAGTCGTCGTCGATCGCCTGCTTTCCCAGGATCACCAACTGCGGCTGTTCACGGTCCACCAACGCCTTGAGCAGCTTGGCGACGGCCAGGGGCTCCAGCGCCTGATCCGATTCAATCAGAATCGCCCGGTCCGCACCGATCGCCAGCGCCGTGCGCAACGTCTCCTGCGCTTGAGATACCCCCGCAGACACTGCGATCACCTCCGTAGCCACACCGGCCTCCTTCAATCGCACCGCCTCTTCTACCGCGATCTCGTCGAACGGGTTCATCGACATCTTCACATTGGCGATATCGACACCACTCCCGTCGCGCTTTACGCGGATCTTCACGTTGTAATCCGTGACGCGTTTTACCGGCACCAGAATCTTCATCTCGTCCCCAAGCAGTTCTTCGCTGAACACCGTATGATGCTCACTTCAATAACTGATATTATATCAGTTATTGAAGTTCAGCAACCCGATCGCAAGCCCCGCAACCCATGGAAACGCGGCGATGCCCGGGCCCTTCCTTTTTTAACTATGAGATGACGTTATGGAAACTTTGGACGAATCATTCGTCGAACTGCGCCTCTATCACGTCGCATCGGGACGCATGCCCGATATGCGCGCGCGCCTTCAGGAAGATTTGTGTCGTGTCTTCCCGCGTCACGGCATCGTCCCTGCGGCGACGTGGGACGTATTGGCCGGCCCAAACACGCCGCTTCTGGCATATGTGACGCCTTGGCCCGACATGGCGACCCGCACCCGGGCATGGGCTGGCTTCTACGCAGATCCCGACTGGGCCGAGATCCGTGCGCGAACCAATGCGGGCAGTGAGTTGGTCGAGCGCTTTGACATCCTGTTTCTCCGAGCGATCGTACCGTGGCACTTGCCCGAAAACGGAGTGCGCCCGGCACTCACCGAGATGGTGGTTCAGTCGACGACCGTCGGACTCTCTGGCGCGGTGAGAGACGAGATTACCCACGGGCTTGCGCCCGAAGTAAAGGGCGCTGGCGCCCATTTGTATGGTGCGTTTGATGTCACCAGCGGCTATACCTCGCCCAGCGCCGTCTATTTCATCGGCTGGAACGATTCCGAACAGCGCGTCGCGGCACAGGCGGCCATAGACACGCGAATTCGTACTCGCCGGCATGCCCACCAGCCCGCTTTGCTGGAGCGGGCGGATCGTTATCTGATGTCGGAGATCAAGGTGGATTGGGCGTGACGCAACAGGTCGGAAGCGAACCGCACCCCGCGAACGCGCGGGATGCGGATGCAGGAACGCTGTCAGAACCCGGGGACGTAAGGATTGGGGGCACGCAGACCATTGGCTGCGGCCTCAAGTCGCATTTGCAGCAGATGTGCTTTTTGCTGCTCAGGCATGTCATACAGCCGATCATGCCCCCACAGACTGGGCCCGCCAAAGGTTTCGTGCGGCGACCAGCTCTCGGGATCGATGATCAAGCCGCCCCAACCGTACTCGACAAAGAATCCGGAAGGGGTGTGCACGTAGAACGACGTGACCTGATCGTTGAGATGCCTGCCAAGCGTGTAGGCCACACGCCCTGGCTCCTGCTGTGCGAGATCGTAGGCTTGCCCCACGTCGTCCAGACTGCACAACTCCACCATGAAGTGATGGAACGCACGCCGCCCGGAGCCCACCATGGCAAAGCTGTGGTGCCGATGGTTCAGATGGAAAAAGTACAGTTTGTAAGGTGTCAGACCATAGTCGGTGGTCCGAAAGCCGAGCAGGTCCCGATAGAACGGCAACAGCGCATCGACGTCTTCAACATGCAACACCACGTGCCCCATGCCAAGTGCTCCGGTACGGAATCCAGACAGCGGACGCCCCGGCGCAAAGGGTGCCGTGGCCAACGCGGCCGAACAGAAGGCCTCAAGGCGATTACCCACCGGGTCGCAAAAGGCAATCAGCTCGCTCACTTGACGTTGCTCGCACAGTGCTCGCGTGCCGACCTCGACGCGAACTCCCGCATTCTCAAGACGTGACGCGAGCGCTGACAGATCGGTGGCACTGTCGACTTCCCAACCCATGAAGTCCAAGGCGTCGTGGGCACCTTCACTCACCACCAGGCGCTGGGCACGCTCATCCATACGGAAAAGCCGGGTGCCAGCGCTGCCGTCGACCTGCTGCATGCCCAGTAGTCGCGTGCTGAAGTCCCTCCACTCGGCGAGCTTCGAGGTGCGCAACCCCAGATATCCCAATGCTTTGAGCTCCATCGTTCCCCCTACTGCGCGAGGCGCGCAGGCGCACCTCGCGGCGCTTTGCGATCAGACTTCATCGGCAATCGAGTTGCGCAGCACGCCAATCTGCGAAATTTCGACTTCGACCACGTCACCCGGCTTCATCCACAACGGCGGCGTCCGCTTCGCGCCAACGCCCCCCGGGGTGCCGGTTACCAGCACATCACCCGGCTCCAGCGGCAGGATGGTCGAGCAGTACTCGATCAACGCCGGGATGTCCGTGATCATCAGATTGGTCGTGGTGTGCTGTACGACCTGGCCATTCAATCGGGTCTCGAGCGTCAACCGGGTCGGGTCGGGAATGTCGTCCGTGGTCACCAGCCAGGGGCCGAACGCGCCCGTGCCGGCAAACGTCTTGCCCGGCAGGAATTGACTCGTGTGCTTCTGCCAGTCGCGCACGCTGCCGTCGTTATAGGCGCTGTAGCCTGCCACATAGGAAAGTGCATCTGCGCGAGAGATGTGGCGACCACGCTTGCCAATGATCACGGCCATTTCGCCCTCGAAGTCGAAATCGCTCGAGATCTTCGGTCTCACCATATCGACACCATGGCCGACCTGACTACCGGGCCATCGCGCGAACAACACCGGCTTTTCGGTCTGAGTACGCCCCGTCTCCGCCAAATGATCGTGGTAATTGAGCCCGACGCAGATGATCTTGTCAGGATTGGGAATCACCGGCAGAAGCTTGACATCGGCCAACGCAAAGTCTGCGGCGCTCTCTTCCACGACGCGGCGAGCAGCCGCCAGACCGTCGATTTCGAGCAGCGCGCGCAACGTGGGCGCATCACTGCCGAATCGCCGACCGAGGTCGACAATGCCGTTCTCGCGCACCGCACCATAGCCGGCTTTTCCGGCCAATTCAAAGGAGACAAGCTTCATGAAACCTCTCTGTTCACTTCATTAACGTGAATGCGTGGGCGACAGGCCGTCACCCCATACCGAAATTAGTTGCCTTTCGCCAAGCGCCCCAGTACTCGGGCGAAAATCGCCTCGGCCTGACGTTCGTCGTCACATTGTTCGCCGCGCCAGGCCACATGCCGGTCGGGCCGAACGAGCAGCAGCCCTCGCCCAAACAGCGCATGCCAGCGCGATGTGTCGTGCATGACCACCGCAAGAGGAATCCCCAACCGGGCAGCCACCGATACCAGCGCATTGCCCGGCACGGCGCCGCCAACGCAGACCAACGTGAACCACGGCCCCAGCGTGGCGTGATTTGAGGTGCCGTTGTCGAACCACACGCTGGGCAACCGCGCCCCCGGCGCGACGCTCGGCACGTAATGAAGCGGATCGTCGGAGGCGTCACGCGTGCCTGAGTCGGCGCATACAATCGGCGAATCGCGGTAGACGTAGCCCAGCTCAATCCCAAAACTTTCGTTCTCCGCGTTGCCCAGCTCGCCGATACGCTCTCCGATGGACAGGCGATGGGCATCGGCTTGCGCACCATCACCATCAAGCCGGTCGTCGTACAGGCCCGCGATCGTCTTTCGCATCTCGTTGTGCCGCCCGGAGCCCTCTCGGTTGCGCAAGCCGACAGGCCGTCGCTCGGTCTCATAGGAACCCGTCAAACCCGCACCGCCGAAACCACGCACGCGAGCCGCCAACTTCCACCCGAGGTCGCAGGCATCCCCGATCCCCGTATTCATGCCGTAGCCACCCGTCGGAATGTACTGATGGGCGGCATCGCCCGCGAGAAAAATGCGCTCGCCGTCCGAGTAGCGATCGGCCACCAGCAAGTGAGGCGTCCAGGCATTCGACACCAATACCTCGTGATCGATATCCTCGCCGATGAAATCCCGCACCAACGCCCGGGGATCAACGTTTTCAGGACGCACCCCTTCGGGCCAGCGGGTGTGCAGTGTCCAGACGTCACGGTCGTTCTGCGCAATCAACGTGCCTCTCGGCGATTGGTAATGCCAGGCGACACCCCAGCGCTGCAGCAGATGACGCGCGTCGGACCGGAAGTGCGTCATGAATCGCTGCATCACGGCCGCTTGTCCGTCGAGCGCCACGCCCATTTGCTGGCGCACACGACTGCCGCCGCCATCGCATCCGACGAGGAATTCGCAGGCCACCTGTTCGATCGTCCCGTCCTCCTCACGACGCAGCGTCACGACGACCTGTTCGTCTGACGCGGCGTACGCTTCGAACGCCACTCCCCAACGCGCATCCACCAACGGTTCATCGAGAATGGCGCGTTGCAGCACAGGCTCGATCTCCACCTGCGAGACGCGCATCGGCGCTTCGCACGGCAACGTACCGTCGTTGATCTCGCGAATGCGCTCACGCCATTGCGTCACACTCGCATAACGGAAACGATGCAATTCGTGGCCGTTCATGCGCGTGACCCACGACACATCAAAGTTGTGGTCAGGGTGCACGGCGACGGCCCGCAGTGCATCGGCCAGGCCCAACTGCGCAAAACACTCCATGCTCCGCGCGTTGGTGATATCCATCTTCGGATGACGTGTCGTGCCTGGGTTGCGCTCCACCAAAAGACTGCGCACGCCATAACGTGCCAGCGCGAGGGCAAGGGTCATGCCAACGGGCCCGCCGCCAGCAATCAGAACCGGAATCTTCTTCATGTGAGATTTCGTTAAGCGGAAATGAGCGGCGCGGCTACCCGCGAGCACCGCCAAAAATTCATGACAGGCCGACCACCGGCACAACCGCACCGTTGACGGCACACGCCTGATCCGACGCAAGGAAGGCAATCACCGCGGCAAGGTCTCGAGGACTGACCCACCGCGTGGGGTCTGCGTCGGGCATGGCGCCACGGTTGGCAGGGGTATCGATGATGCTCGGCGCCACGGCGTTTACACGCACGCCGTGTTCTCGCACCTCAAGCGCCATCGATTCGGTGAGTCGGGCCACGGCGTCCTTGGCGGCGCAATAGGCCCCCATCGACGCCTTGCCGCTCGACGCAGAGGCTGCCGCCACGTTGACGACCGCTCCTCCTCCGGCAGCGATCATGCCCGGCACGACCGCCCGGCAAGCATGAATCAACGTCGTCACATTCAACGCCATCATCCGTTGCCACAGCGCATCCGCGGTTTCGTGCACCGCCGGCCCCATGTCAAAACCGCCTGCGATATTGCAAAGCACGGAGACGCCCGGCAATCGAGCGAGCGCGGCATCGGTGGCGTCCCATCGCGTGAGGTCGGTCGCGACGGTTTGCACTCGTTCGTTATCGCCGTAGAGCGTCTGCAACGCCTGCGCGTCAAGATCCACCGCCACCAACGTATCGCCACGAGCGAGGAACATCTCGCATACCGCCCGGCCCAAAGCGCCAGCGGCACCGGTCACCATCACGACCGCTCCTTTGGACATCGCTATCTCCTTGGCATCTCGCCTGATCGTTATCTTTTTACAAACTAACACATCGTTAGTTTTCATTCAACCCCATCAGATCCGCAACGATTTCGCTCGCCCCCCATCAATTGACCGCCATCAATAACTGACATATATTTAGTTATTAGAATTCGTCGCACCCAATCCATTTTGTATAGCGAGGACCAAGATGACTGTCGCGAATTACCCGGTGTATGACGCTGATCGACATTTCTACGAGCCCCCCGAGGCCTTTCTGCGCCATCTTCCGAAGAAGTTTCAGAAAGAGTTTCAGTATGTAGAGGTCAACGGCCGGACCAAGCTGGCCGTAGCAGGCGTGCTCTCGGACTACATTCCGAACCCGACCTTTGAAGTCGTGGCGGCGCCGGGCTCACATGAGAAGTGGTATCGCGGGCAGAACCCGGAAGGCTTGTCGCTCCGGGAATGCACGGGCGCACCGGTGCCCTCTCAAGCCGCGTTTCACAGTGGCGATGCGCATTTGAAGGTGATGGATGAGCAGCGCATTCATGCCGGCCTGTTCATCCCGACGCTGGCGTCGATCATCGAAGAACGCCTGGCGCATAAGCCGGACGTGATTCATGCGCTGCTTCAGAGCGTGAATCGCTGGACTGCCGATGAGTGTGGATTCGCGCACCAAGGCCGCCTGTTCCCGGTGCCGATGATCAATCTGTCGAACGTCGATGCCGCCTGCGAGGAACTGGATTACCTGCTGGCAGCCGGCGCGCGAGTCGTGGGCATTCGTCCGGCCCCCGTCACCGGGCTCACGGGCGGTCGATCCATGGGCTTTGAGGAGTTTGATCCGTTCTGGGCACGCATCAACGAAGCAAAGATCTTTGTCGTGATGCACGTATCCGACTCCGGTTACGACAAGATCTATCAGTGGTGGACGGCGGGCGGGAAAGGCGAGTTCCGTCCGTTCGAAAAGGACCCCTTTGGCGAAATTCTCGACTGGATGGGACGTCCGATCGCTGACTCATTGGGCGCATTGATCTGCCACGGCGTATTCGATCGATTCCCGAATGTGCGAGTCGCCTCACTGGAGAACGGTTCCGGTTGGCTGGAGCCGCTGCTGCATCGCCTGAACATGACGTATCACAAGATGCCGAAGGCCTTCCGCCGGCATCCGGTTGAGACATTCCGTCAGCATGTCTACGTTGCACCGTTCTATGAAGATCCCGTCGAGAAAGTGATCGAGCTGATCGGCGTGGAGCGCGTTCTCTTCGGTAGTGATTGGCCCCATCCGGAGGGGCTGGCACATCCGCTCGATTTCTTCAAGGATATCGAGAGCCTGAGTGCCGAACAGACGCAGCGCGTCATGAGTACCAATTTGAAGGAATTGCTCGAGGGCGTTCGATAATGAGCGTCGCCGGCCCGATTCATGCGGGCCGGCGACGAATCACCAGGTGTTCGCGGGGACGTGGACGACCATGCCATCCATCTCCGGGTGCACGATGATCTGACAGGTCAAACGGCTGGTGGGTCGAGGTTCCAGCGTTCCCTCCAACATCATCTTCTCGTCCTCGGACGGTGGCGGCAGGCGCGCAAACCACGCGTCGTCGACATACACATGACAAGTCGCGCAACTGCAAGACCCGCCGCATTCCGCCGGAATGCCGGGCACCATCTCCTTCACCGCCGCTTGCATCAGCGAATATCCAGCGTCAGCGGGCACCTCATGCGTCACACCACCCGGTTCGACAAAATAGATTGTCGGCATTGTTCTCCCCTCACATATGTCTAGTTGACAAGCGTCTTCGCGAACGCGTGATCCGGCACAAACACCGGCAAGATAAAACAACGAATATGTCGACGTAATGTGGCCTCATCGCACGGTCGCATGGCGAGTAGCGCCAGCAACTCCCTGAGAAACCAAGAAAGTGTGGCCTCGAGATCGAGACCGGGACGTATCCCGGGTTCCTTGAGCAACAGGTGCAGGACGGCTCGGATACGCTGTCGATAAGTGGCGTGAAAAAGCGCTTGCCCTTGGGTATGCGATGTCGCCTCGAATACGTTCTCTAACCAGGGCTGACGAGGCATTTCCAGCACGCCACGCACAAGCGCCAACTCGATGCGCTGCGCTATGCCCCCTTCCCTGGCCATCAATATGCCAATGGCGGCTTGCGCTGCCGGGCCAACCTGCTCGCCAATCAACGCTTCGAGAATCGCATCCTTGTTGCCATATCTTCGATAGAGCGTGGCGCGGGAGATCCCCGCGACCTCGGCAATATCGTCAACCTTTGTGCGATCCAACCCAAGACGGTTGACACATTCCTGGGTCGCGTCGATCACTCGCTGATGGAAAGCACTCGGCTGTACCGGCTCAATGTCGATACCCTCATCGCTCATGGGTTCTCGTGCCTTGGTGTGTGGGGGCGTCATGTCGGCCTCACTCGCCATGCGAAGTCACGGGACACCGCGTCGCAGAGGGTGACGAATGCGCAGGACATCCCTCGTTTTCCGCCGCATACCAGCGCGCGCTCGGGCCGTCTCCGAGCACGATCCCGGGCGTGAAGCGAACAGGCATCTGCTTGATTCCGTTGGCGAAGTTTGAGCGCAAACGCACCACCGGCCCGGCGAGCGACATATCTGGCATACGCTCCAGAAGCGCGTCGAAAACCGCCACCAGTTCAGATCGGGCCAGCATCGACCCCAGGCATTGGTGGATGCTGCCGCGCACACCGAACGCCTGATGTTCACGCGCGTTGTGCCGATCAACGTCAAACACATCCGGATTGGCAAACACCGACTCATCGCGGCTGCCGGAGCAATACCAGAGCACGACCTGCTGTCCGGCCTTGATGGCCTGTCCGCCCACCTGGGTGTCGACCAAAGCCTTGCGTCCGAAACACATGGCCGGCGTACTCCAGCGCAGCATTTCCTCGATGGCGTTGGTCAATTTACTGCGATCTTCGATAAGCTTGCGGCGCTGATCCGGATGTTCGATCAGCGCCAGTGAGCCCTGCAATATCTGTGTGCGCGTGGTTTCGGTGCCCGCGGTCGCAAGCAACAGGAAGAAACAACCGAGGTCCACGTCCGACAGCCTCTCGCCGTTCTCCTTGGCTGCCGCGATGGTGCTGAAGATATCGCCCTGAGGATTGCGCCGACGCTCGGCCCCCAGGCGGCTAGCGTATTCGAACATCTCTTCGGCGGCTTGCTTGCTGCTGATATGCCGCGTGGCGTCCGGATCTGCGCTGCCGACGGTTGCATCGGCCCACGCGAACAATCGAGCTCGATCCGATTCGGGCACGCCAAGCATTTCCGCCACGATCTCGATCGGAACATAGGCCGCCACGTCGACAAGGTTGCACTCACCGGACTCGATTACCGAGTCGATGATGCGCGTGGTCAGGACACGCACGCGCTCATTAATGCCCAGAATCGCCTTCTGCGTAAATGCGCTCATGATGACGCGTCGAAGAAAGCCATGACGAGGGGGATCGGACAGGATGATGTTGTGATCGATATCCCGCGCCAGTGTGTATTCCGGGATAGGCAGCGGCAGAATATTGGCGCGCGAGCTGAAGACTTCCGGACGTTTCTCCACATCCGCAATATCTGCATAACGCGTAATCGACCAAAAACCGTCATCCCCGACGCGCGGAACCCAGGAAACCGGTGCTTCACGCCGCATCATCGCAAAGTAGTCGTATGGGACCGCCGTGAAAAAGGCATCGGGGTCCGCCAGATTAACGTCACCAATCTTCATCGTGTGTCTCGCTCCAGGTATGTTGGCAGTTCGGTGAGACGGAAATGAAAATTCGTCTCACCGGACAATCGGAATAATAGGCGAGCACAAACCGATTAACAATCAGTTTTTTAATTTTGTTCGATGATGGAGAAACCCCCTGCTTTTCCCGTCGGACGTTTTCTGGGAGAGGGAATTGCCACATGACCTGTCCCATCGGGTCATCCGGACGGAAGGTCATCTAGCCTATCGGCAACGTTATGAAAAGGCTCGGGGCGACGAGTTGGCTATCGATACTCGGCCCGGCCCCATTTGGAAACAACCGGCATGACCGCCATCAACGTTGCCTCGGCACGTCAACACTACTGATCGAGCAAGCGGTACCAATTCACGGCAACTGCAGAATGCAATCGTTGCAAAAGCTGCTCGCCTCGGCTTCACTTTGTCTCGCTTCATCGGCCCATGCCATCGGCGTGTCGGTCGACATGCAGAACCTCGAACTGCGTTACGAATTCGTATCGATGCAGGTACGCGGCACTTCGCTCGTGCATGAATACAAGTCGCGAAACACGTACCGGAATTCACTGGGTACGGGCTGGTGCAACGCCATCCATATCAGCACCCCGCTGGCGGACGAGCACTTCGACATCGAATCGCGCGCGGTCATCGAGAAGGACGCTATCACCATTGAAAACTGCGGAACGCGCGCTCAGTGCGGGGATGTCACGCGTTATGTGCCAGACGCGAAAACGCTGGCCAGACTCAACGGCACCACGCTTAAGGCACTGGCAAATACCGGCGAACAAATCGTTCTCAAGAGTCCGGAAACCTACCAACGTGTCGTGGTAAACGAACTCGGCATCGACGTGCAACGGCCCCGCTTCCCCGGGGGCGCGCAATTCTACGGGTGGGACGGGCAACTCAGGCGAGTGGGCGGCAAGCGCGTATCGACCGATCCTCAGGGACGCGTCGTTACGCTTCAGGCAGCAGACGACGAGCAGGTAATTTTCGTCTACGACGGCGATCATCTCAAACAGATTCAAGGTCCGAACGGTATTCGGGCCAACTTTACCTTTGACGGCGACCAGATGATTAAGGTCGACAACGCCTGGCTCAAGCCATACACGTTTGCCTACAGCGCTCAGTTCAACCTGCAATCCATCGTCTATCCCGACCAGACGAAGTTCACATTCTTCCACGATGAAACTCGGGACGTCATCACCGGTCTGCTCAATCGCAACGGCTGTATGGAGACATATAGCCAGATCGCCGGACAAGACCAGAATCACTACAAAGTGCAGGCGATCCTGATGTGCAATGGGAAGAAAATGCAGGAGCGCACATCGACGTTCGTCTTCGATGAAGACGGCTATCTGAAAGACCAGCGCGACGTTACGCTCAATGAAAATGGTGAAATCGTCAAAAATCTGACATATCCCGATCGCTGACGCCGGTCGGCGCGGCGTTATTGCAATCTGGAGATTCTGGTAACTTATTAAGAATTCCTAATATTCTGTTTGCCATTCAGTGTCGACAGCGTTAAGGATTGCAGCGCAGATGGTCTGCATCTGGGACTGCCTTACATGCAAACCCTCGGGCGCCATTCGGTTCAAATCAACGGTCCCGCACGACCGAGTTCTTCACTCGATCGGCCAACAGCCATCCATAGGTGTCGCCGATTCGGCGTCTCATCCGAGTGAAAAATATGAAACCGCCTGGTCTATAGTAAATAGTAGCCCCATCGCATTCGAGGTCGATTACGCAGGGGGCAAGCGGGTCACCGATTTTTGGCGTCTATTTACCGTTGCGGAGGTGCATCCAATTCGAGGCCGCCCACATCCAATTTCAGAAACTGAACTGGCTGACTCGTGTCAGGACGAAGCCTGATCTTCATTGATGGACCGCCGAACGTTGCGGGCGCGCGCCAGTCGCATTTCGATTGGCTCGAAACGGGTTCGAGATCGAGCAACGATAGCGAACGTCGTCGGCGCTAGTAAATAATCACACGCACAAACTCGATCACGCACGTACCAATTCGTGCCTGAACGACGTCGCCAGTTCTGCCACAAAGTCGAGCCACACTCGAAATCTTCGGTCGCCCCGAATTCGATGACGATCGCCACCGTTTGCAGCCGCTGCGTCAACAGCAAACCAATTGCCGAAGTTCCAGCAGATCGTTGTTCTGTGAAGTCGCACCAATTCACATGATCTCAGATCCCGGAAGATCGGGCCCAGTCCCGGAACAATTTGGTCCCTAGTAAATAACGCGCCCGCAATCCTCGGATCGGCAGTCGGACGCCGAGCTCAAATTGAACGTCTACACACGCAACGGTGCTTAGTATTCTTCTGCGGCCGATACCGATGCTGATCAATTCATCGACGATTCAGAAAAACGCTCGGGTTGCTCGTGCACGTCATGAACCCGAATTCGATGCCCCATAACTTCCGTACGTTCATCATCATCTTTGAGTACGCAAGGAACAACACTGTGAGCGGTAACGTCACGTCGCCAAATCTCGGGACCATGCCCCGATCCAGCGATCAATTCGGGCAGCACCAAATCATTGCACGGCCGGGCATCTGACGAGACGAATTGGATTGCCGTTTTCCTGTTTCGTGGCCGCCTTCGGGGCCCATCCCGGGCTCCGAAGTCGAACTTCGACGTCGTCAGTAAATAAATTGTGCTTCGGGGCCTCCGCCCGATGCCGGAACAGGCAACGATTGTCTGCTGGAGCACACCATGAATAATCAAATTTCAATTCATCAAGAACTGACCAAGGTCGCGTTGCTACGCCGTCCTGATGTTGAACGCATCACCGGCCTTTCCCGATCATCGATATACGCAAAGATGAAGATCGGTGAATTCCCACGATCGATTCCGCTGACAGGTCGAATCGTGGCGTGGCTCGAATCTGAGATTCTGGGTTGGGTTCAGTCAAGAATCAATATCCGCGAAGCGAATTCGACATCCACAAATCCCCAGCACGATCCGAAACGAATTCGCGATGCGTCATCATCAGATCGATGTGACGGGCAACGTCCCTGCAATCACAGCAATCACAGCAATCACAGCAATCACAGCAATCACAGCAATCACAGCAAAATTTCGCTCGGGACTTCAATCCGAAGTTTCGAGAATTCCGTTCTCGAAGAAACCACGTCAGCAGAAGTCATCGCACATGCGTCGTCCGAGCCGTCAAATCATCCGACGGACCCCGCAAATATCACAGTGACCGAACCTGCGAATTCGCAAACGGTTCTTATCGCGTAAGTGCCCCGATTACACGTCTTCAACGACTCTCAGTAATACATACCAATTAATATCATTCTGACCATGGCAAGACCTACCCTCACTCCAAAGCACATCGTTCGACGCATATTCCCTACCGGATTCCCCTTAAACGTTGACACCGTAGAATTCGTGGTAACCAATCCAGAGATTACATACCAGACTGACGCAACGAAGTGCGTGATCGTAAAATCCGAAGACGAAATCGCGAGCATTCGCACGAATCGCGCTCGTGTTCCCGCGACTTCCGCTAATCATCAAGTCATGTATAGAACGCGAACTGACGGTGGCCCATCGTTAACCGAAATCTCGTTTTCAGGTTCGCCTTTCGGTGCCCTGTACGGCCAGAACGTTTGCACTTGCGCCAGCGTTAAGCGTGCAGTCCGTGAATTCCTTACCCACTGCAAGATTCATATGGGTCTGAGCATTCGAGATCGTCCGAACGACCCGATGCTCAACTACGTGAAAATCACGCGAGTAGATCTCGCCGCAAACCTGAGGTTCGAATCGGACGATGCGGCCGAACAATTTCTGGGCGATCTTCGCCTTCAACTTGGTTCAACCAAGATACCGATCTCAACCATCGGATCTTCGATCATGATCTGCCCACGTCGTGGCCGCGACTACGAGATACTTCTATACAACAAGGGGTGCGAACTCAAACATAATCGCAGACAGCGAACGTCGCCGAACAAGAATCTGATCGAAGAATTCACAGGTACCGTGCGAATTGAACTGAGATTGCGAACCGCGGAGCTCGAAAAGCTTGGCTTGATCCAACCCACGGCCTGGACGCCGAAGATCGCGCGCTTGATATTCCGCAAATACTTCCAACGACTGCCGATATACGACGCGATCACGATTCCCGACAAACATGCGTTGTCGACATTTCCACGCAAGCTCAGAGCACTGATTGCTGCCCTGAGTGCTGGAATTCCAATCGAATACCTCTGTTCGCCGTCAACGTCCCGACGGCACAAGGGAAAACTGCGCGATCTTGGTCTTGGCCTCAATCCGTGTCCAACGCTGGCCAAGTCGACCACGATCGCTACTGACCTGATGAACTCGGCAACAATCGTAAAGACGCCGCAATGGATGATCGAGCACGGCCTAGTTCCAAAACCTCAGACACTGACCTCCCCCCGAAAAAACGTAGCGGCGAGAAGTAGAGATTTCTGGCAAATTTGAAGCCCTGACGGGCGGGAAGTTTGTATGAAGAAATCGAGATACACGGAAGAGCAGATTGCGTTTGCGCTGAAGCAGGCCGAACTGGGTACCACGGTGGCAGAAGTGTGTCGGAAGATGGGTATTTCCGAAGCCACGTTCTAC
Source organism: Pandoraea apista (assembly GCF_001465595.2). Classification (NCBI taxonomy): domain Bacteria; kingdom Pseudomonadati; phylum Pseudomonadota; class Betaproteobacteria; order Burkholderiales; family Burkholderiaceae; genus Pandoraea; species Pandoraea apista. Next base: position 4,104,526 of record NZ_CP013481.2, read on the forward strand.
AACTGGAAGAAGAAGTACGGCGGCCCTCGGGTTTCCGAGTTGCAGCGCCTAAAGCAACTCGAAGAGGAGAACGCCCGACTCAAGCGCATGGTGGCCGACCTAAGCCTCGACAAGCAAATGCTTCAGGAAGTGGTGCAAAAAAAGCTGTGAAGCCAGCCCGTAAGCGCGAGCTGGCTGATTTTTTGATTCAGGCGTATCGGGTGAGCATCCGGCGTGCGACAGCACTATTGCAGCTACGCCAGGCCACGTACTTCTATGTGCCGAGCCCACGTCACGACCGTGCCGAGCGCCGGCGCATCCGGGAGAATGCCGAGACTCGGATACGCTACGGCGTAGAGCGCATTCACGTTCTACTGCGCAGCGAAGGCTGCTTGATCAATCACAAGAAGACCTACCGAATCTACTGTGAAGAGGGACTGAACCCGAGGCGTAAGCGGCCTCGCCGTCGTGTCGCGGCCGCACACCGTATGGAGCGCCCCGAAATCTCTACGGTGAATGCGTGCTGGAGCACGGATTTCGTGGCCGATCAATTGTTCAACGGGCAGAAAATCCGGGCCTTAACTGTGGTCGATAACTTTAGTCGGGAGAGCTTGGCGATTACCGTCGATTACGCCTTGAGGGCAGTCGATGTGGTGGCAACGATGGGACATCTAAAAGCGCTGCGAGGTACCCCGAAACGGATACAGGTCGATAATGGGAGCGAATTTATTTCTCATGCGCTGGATCACTGGGCGTATGAAAATGGTGTAACGTGGGACTTCTCCCGTCCCTGCAAACCCACGGACAATCCGTTCATCGAGTCATTTAACGGCAGTTTTCGGGATGAATGCCTAAACGTGCATTGGTTTCTGTCACTGGACGATGCCCGAGAAAAGATCGAAGGCTGGCGACAGGATTACAACGACTTCAGACCGCATAGTTCGCTAGGCGATTTGACTCCGGGTGAGTTCCGACTTGCCCACCTTGAAGCTGAAAATCTCTAGGCCAAAGTGCTCGGTTATCCGGGGGAGGTCAATAGCCTCTGCGATCGCAGAAGAAAAATTTACACGGTATCCGAGATGGGTTGATCACTACACTCTCCTCTCTCACCGAGAATGCAGTTCAACACCAACGTCATGCACAATTTTGAACGCACGCAAGAGCGAAACGTTCTCACACCGTAACTTCGCCACGACCCGCGCTGACCAATCGAAGTACTCCATACGACGCTCAGTAGACCACTGCGGTGGAGGAGCGCTCACTAGATCCCGCAGATTGCACGTAAAGTCAGCGATTTTGATAAGCGCTGCCTTATCAGATTTCGCAGGTGCAAGCTGCACTTGAGGGTCTTTACGTCGCTGCTTTGGCAGAGATTTGTCATCCGTTACCTCGACAACAATCTGTGCGACTTCTTGGCCAAACAACAATCTCAGTTCATCGACTGTCGTATGCGTATCTTCGATAGTGTCGTGAAGAACCGCAGCCTGTAGTACGGCAACGTCTCTAACCTCCCCCGTCGTTGCAAGCAAATTGGCGACGGCGATCGGATGGTTGATATAAGGTGACGACTCAACGTCCTTCCGACGCTGGTTTCTATGTCGCTCAGCCGCAAATTGAATTGCACTAAGCAGATCCGCAGGACTACTCATACGCCTCCGTGAGTTGGACACCTTCAAACTGGATCCGCCCATTTCTTATCGAGGATCAGACGAACCCTGAGTTTGCGGTTGCTTATGGCCCATACCAGCATTCGCCCCGTCCTCGATGGACCATGCTGCTCCGGCGAGCTCGGCATGCTCGGGCACTGGGCAAACGTATCCGCGTCGAGCGAGAGTTTGTGCAGTTATCTTGTTGCCCCATAGCGCGTAACGCCCAACATAGAGACCGTATGCGCACCAAAGCAGCAAAGACACCATGTAGAAATCCTTGCTTGGGTATGCTGACTCGTCAGGTATCACGTCAATCAACCCCATCCATGTCGAACCACCGGTCCGAAGAAACGTTTGAATCGCGATGTATCCAATTACGATCAATGCTGGAATGTACAGACGGCGCCTCACATAAGCGACTATCGCGACAATTGGAAACGCCAGGCCGAACCAAAAAGACCAGGCCACGCCGACCTTCACTGGGACCACGGTCTCATTCTTTTTCATCAGGACATTCATACTTTTTCTCCAATGCGGGCGCGACATTCACCCTCAATAGGTACTGCTGCAGTTCATTTCTGAGGAATAAGTACGATGGTCCTCGAACGGTTGTCGAATTCCTTTGTACCGTCAGGCCAAACGACGAGGTCACCGACAACGGAGACCATCTGGGCGCTGTCTTCGAGACGTTGGATTTGTACGCGAATAGGCTCGGGTACATCCCAAACGTATCGAAGCTTGTATTGCCGATCGCCGACTTGGAGTGCGGTAAAGCCGCCTGCGGGGTCATGATCAAAAACGAGCGTTCCGTATAGAACTGCGCCCGAAAATGCCGACGTCTTCGCGGGAAGTGACGCGTCTCCAGTACGAGGAAGTGTGAGCACCAGACCGTTCGCGGCACTTACACGAAGTGCGCGTGTTCGGGTGACATAGGCGTCGGCGATGCATTCGTCGCTACCACACTTGTCGCGAACCGTGACGCGCCACTTGTTTTGATCCTTTCGAAGTCCTGCCTTGTCGACCGTCCGACTCGTCGCCGCCGCGAATGCCTGTGCAAGCTGGCTATCCGATTCGGCAAGCGAAGGGCTCGCGCAAATGGACCGCTCCACCGAACTCGACGCTTTGCGGCAGTCGAACGAAGGTTGTGCCGCCTGCGCCGAGACGGAGTCAAAATTTATCGATATGAGCAACGCCGCTGCGCACCGAATCGCGACCTGGCACCTCGAATTGAAGATCTTCATCGGATAGCCGCGACCGCGTCGTAACAACGTTGACTCATCCCACCCAACATCGAGAGCGGCCCGACGATGTTATTGATAGTGGCCATGAAACGATCCCGGGCGTCGGACGTAGCGCAATATTCAGCAACCTTCTGCGCATGCCCTTCGCTGACCCCCTTCTTCAAGATGGCGATTGACGGCTTCATGTCGAGCGATTTCTTCAGTTCGCCGACACTGCCCGGCTCGCGGAGTTCGGTAAGACGCACGAGATCGGCGCCACAAATATCAATCGTCCGAAAGTACTGTTGGCACGCCGGAGGCAGGCTTTGCGCCTGAGCATGGGACACTGCCAATACACAGAAAAAGAAACTGAACAAAACGCGGTTGCGATTACTTTTTTGATTTTTCATTGGTATTCCTGGGCTAGAGACGAGCGGACCGCGTTTTGCTGGCCCACCAAATACTAAGGAATTCTTAGTGTAGCAAATATCGTCAACGCCCAGCATGTTTTCCTTTCGGGGAAGAACATGTCCGTATTCGCGAAACGCTTGAAGGAAGCGAGGAAGGCCGCAGGTCTATCGCAGGAGAAGCTCGGGGTACTCGCCGGCATTGACGAAATGTCCGCCAGCGCCCGCATGAATCAGTATGAGCGCGGCAAGCACGCCCCTGACTATTCGATGGTCGAGCGCATTGCCGCCAACTTGAATCTTCCGGTCACTTATTTTTTCTCGGCTGACGACTCAGAAGCGAAATTGCTGGTCGCTTATCATCGGCTGCGTGACGAAGACAAGGATCACATCCTTTCCCAAGCTCTGGAGATGATCCGCACTGACAAATGATCGTGGAGTACACGAATTCGGTGGGGTAAGGTGGTCAGCGCCTTGATAGTCATTTTGTAAGTCACTGACGCACAAAACAAAAAAGCCCTTGAATTTCAAGGGCTTAATTGTTTGCTTGGCGGAGAGGGTGGGATTCGAACCCACGATACGGTATAACCGTATACCGGATTTCGAGTCCGGCGCATTCGACCACTCTGCCACCTCTCCAAGCGTTCTTTCTGCTTTGGTTCGCTGCCTGAGTGGCCTCAAGCAGCGAGAAAGAGATTATAGCCGAATTTCTTCCGCTGCCAACCCCTTTTTACTAAATTTTTTACGCAGCCGGCTCAAGACGCTCGATGCCGCCCATGTACGGCCGCAGCACGTCGGGGATCGTCACCGATCCATCGGCGTTCTGATAATTTTCAAGCACGGCAACGAGTGCGCGTCCCACCGCCAATCCCGAACCGTTCAGCGTATGCACCAACTCCGGCTTGCCCTGCGCATTACGGAAGCGGGCTTGCATCCGGCGCGCCTGGAAGCTCTCCATGTTCGAACACGACGAGATCTCGCGATACGTGTTCTGCGCCGGAATCCACACTTCCATATCGTAAGTCTTCGCGCTGCCGAAGCCCATGTCGCCCGTGCACAGCACCAACGTCCGGTACGGCAGCTTCAGCTTCTGCAAAATCGCCTCCGCATGCCCCACCAGCGTCTCCAGCGTGTCGTACGACGCCTCCGGACGCACCACATGCACCAGCTCAACCTTGTCGAACTGATGCTGACGAATCATGCCGCGCGTGTCCTTGCCGTAGCTGCCCGCCTCCGAACGGAAGCACGGCGTGTGCGCCACCAAGTGCATTGGCACGGCGTCGGCCGCCAGCAGCTCGTCACGCACCAGGTTCGTAAGCGACACTTCCGCCGTCGGGATCAGATAGAAGTTCTCGACACGCTCGCCATCGTCACCGCCCACCTTGCGCGGCACCTTGAACAAGTCGTCCTCGAACTTGGGAAGCTGACCGGTGCCGCGCATCGAGTCCGCGTTCACGATGTACGGCACATACATTTCCGTATAGCCGTGCTCCGACGTGTGCGTGTCGATCATGAACTGCGCCAACGCACGGTGCAGTCGCGCAATGCCCCCCTTCATGACCGAGAATCGCGCACCGGCCAGCTTAGCCGCCGCATCGAAGTCCAACCCCAACGCCGCGCCAAGATCGACGTGATCGCGCACCGGGAAATCAAACTCACGCGGCGTGCCCCAGCGGCGCACCTCCACGTTCTGCGTCTCGTCCGAGCCGACAGGCACACTCTCGTGCGGCAGATTCGGCACCCCCAACATGAGGTCCGACAAACGCGCCTGAACTTCGCCCAGCCGCACTTCCGACGCCTTGAGCGTGTCGGCAATGCTGCCAACTTCGGCAATCTCGGCCGAGGCATCCTCGCCCTTGCCCTTCTTCATGCCGACCTGTTTCGAGAGCGCATTACGGCGTGCCTGCAACTCCTCGGTTTGCGTCTGGATCTGCTTGCGCTCGGCCTCGAGCGCAGCAAACGTCGCTACGTCCAGCGTATAGCCACGCGTCTTGAGTCGCGCGGCCACGCCGTCGAGATCCTTGCGAAGAAGTTGAATGTCGAGCATGGTGGGATGTCTGTCGTTAGTGGCCCACGGTCTTGGGCCATGGAATTCGTTCTGGCCGCCCCGCGCCCTCATGGCACCGGATGCAGCATCAAAGCAGGGATTTTACCAAACGCGCACCGCGTTTTCGTCATTTGGCGCGTTTGCGATGTCCGCGACGTCGGCGTCAGGTCGCCTCGTCGTCGGAAGGCTCAGCCGGCGGATTCCTGCCGGAAGACGTGGCGCTCGCCCCGGACGGCTTCATCGACGCATCGGGCTTACGCCCCTTGGCATTTGCCCGCCGCCACTCGGCGTCGAGCGATTTCAGCCAACTCAGCTTTTCCCCAATCTTGCCCTCCAGACCCCGCGGCACCGGACGGTACCAATGCTGAGCCCGCAAATCGTCGGGGAAATACGTCTCGCCCGCCGCGTAAGCATCGGGCTCGTCGTGTGCATAGCGATACTCGTGGCCGTAGCCGAGTTCCTTCATCAGCTTCGTCGGTGCATTGCGCAAATGAATCGGCACTGCCCGTGACTTGTCCTTGCCGACGAAAGCCCGCGCCTGGTTGTAAGCGTTGTAACCCGCGTTCGACTTCGGCGCCGACGCGAGATACAAAATAGCCTGCGCAAGTGCCAGTTCCCCCTCGGGAGTTCCGAGACGCTCGTAGGTCTCAGCCGCGTCGAGTGCGATACGTGCCGCGCGCGGGTCGGCGAGGCCAATATCCTCCCACGCCATCCGGACAATCCGGCGCGCCAGATACCGCGGATCGGCACCGCCATCGAGCATGCGGCAAAACCAGTACAGCGCACCGTCCGGCGAGCTGCCGCGCACCGACTTGTGAAGCGCACTGATCTGGTCGTAAAACGCATCGCCGCCCTTGTCGAAGCGTCGCAGATTCTCGGCAAGTACACTGGCAAGCAACGCGTCGTCGATCGTATCCAGACCTTGCGACGTTGCCGCCTGCGCGACGATTTCCACATTGTTGAGCAGTTTGCGGCCGTCGCCATCCGCCGAGTCGATCAGACCTTGTCGTGCCTCGTCGGTGAAACCGATATCGTTCAGTTCGCGCGACGCCCGCGTGATCATCTCGCCAAGCTCTTCGTCGTTCAGGCTCTTGAGCACATAAACGGCCGCGCGCGAGAGCAATGCCCCGTTCACCTCGAACGACGGATTTTCCGTCGTCGCGCCAACGAAAATGAATAACCCCGACTCGACGTGCGGCAAGAAAGCGTCCTGCTGTGCCTTGTTGAAGCGGTGCACTTCGTCAACAAACACCAGCGTCTGCTTTCCTTGCGCGCGCTGAATCTGTGCCGCCTCGACAGCATCGCGAATGTCCTTCACGCCCGAAAGCACGGCGGACAATGCAATGAAGTACGCCTTGAAGGCGTCTGCCATCAGGCGCGCCAGCGTCGTCTTGCCCACGCCCGGCGGCCCCCACAGAATCATCGAGTGCGGACGTCCGGCCTCAAACGCCACACGCAAAGGTTTCCCCTTGCCCAGCAAGTGGCGCTGGCCAATTACGTCGTCGATGGTATGGGGGCGCAGGCGCTCGGCCAAAGGCACCGAAGCCGACAGCGGGGTGTCGTCTGGCATGTTCTCAAGCAGCGCGGCCGGGGAGTCCCCGGCCGCATTCGGATAATCAGATGGCCCCATTATGCCAGCCCGCCGGCAGGGCCGTGAGCAAAGCGCATTCAAGGCATTGGGGACAAGTCACGCTCAACCCTTGATCAGGTCGGCCCCCTTGGGCATCGTGAACTTGAAGTGGTCCGCCGACATGGGCGGATTCTTCTGAATCTTGTCGAACGTCAGCAACGTGACATTGCCGAACGCATCGTAGAGTTCCATCGCCGCCAGATTGCCATCGCGAAAGCCAATGCCCACGCGCTGGAATTGCGTATCCTGCGACTTCGGCTTCAACTCTACCCAGTCGATACCGTTCTTCACGCCGGCATCCTTGAGCGTGAAATTCTTCTCGATGTCGTTGCTGCCGAACAGAATCGCCGCAGGACTCGCGCCCAGCGAGGTGCCCAGCTTACGCTCGGTCACCTGATTCAGATCCTTGTCGTAGATATAGAGCGTTTCGCCATCGGCCTGCAACAACTGGTCGTAAGGCTTGACGTAACGCCAGATGAAGCGGCCCGGGCGCGAGAATTCGAACGTCCCCGACGCCGAGTTCGTCACCTTCATGGCACCGTCCTGCTGCCCCTTGACCTGCTTTTGCTCGAACTCGCCCCGCGCCGACTTCACCTGCGCCGCAAATGCCTTGAGCTGCGCCGTGCCGCTTGCATACGCCGGCGCAACCAGCGCCGCCAGCGTTACGCCAACGGCCCCCGCGATCAGCGGCAAGCCTCGCTTGAATCCCAGCATGTTCCTTATTCTCCTTCGCGATTCGGCACCAGAATTTCCCGGTTGCCATTACTCGCCATTGCCGACACCACGCCGGATTGTTCCATCTGTTCGAGCAGGCGCGCCGCCCGGTTGTAGCCGATGCGCAAATGCCGCTGTACCAGCGAGATCGACGCACGGCGCTGCTTGAGCACCACCGCCACCGCCTGATCGTACAGAGGATCGGACTCGCCTCCGCCCTCGCCAGTTCCACCGGCGGCGCCGTCCACGCCGCCGTCCTCACCTTCGACAGCGCCGTCCAGCAACCCTTCGACGTAGTTGGCTTCGCCCTGCTCCCTGAGCCGCTCGACCACGCGATGCACTTCGTCATCGGCCACGAACGCGCCGTGAACACGCAACGGCAGCCCGGTGCCCGGCGGCATGTAGAGCATGTCGCCCATGCCCAGCAACGTTTCCGCACCTTGCTGATCGAGAATGGTGCGCGAGTCGATCTTCGACGACACCTGAAACGCCACACGCGTCGGCACGTTCGCCTTGATCAGCCCCGTAATGACGTCGACCGACGGACGCTGCGTGGCCAGAATCAAGTGAATCCCCGCCGCACGCGCCTTCTGCGCGATACGCGCGATCAATTCTTCGACCTTCTTGCCGACCACCATCATCAGGTCGGCCAACTCGTCGATCACGACCACGATGTACGGCAGACGCTGCAACGGCTCCGGCGCCTCGGGCGTGAGCGAGAACGGATTCGGAATGTGCTCTTCGCGCTTCGCAGCGTCGTCGATCTTGTTGTTGTACCCGGCAAGATTGCGCACACCGAGCTTGCTCATCAGCTTGTAGCGGCGCTCCATCTCGGCCACCACCCAGTTCAACGCATGGCCGGCCTGACGCATATCGGTCACCACCGGACACAGCAGATGCTGAATGCCCTCGTACATGCTCATTTCGAGCATCTTCGGATCGATCAGGATCAGCCGGACCTGCTCGGCCGTCGCCTTGTAGAGCAGCGACAGAATCATGGCGTTGATCCCGACCGACTTACCCGAGCCGGTGGTACCGGCCACCAGCAAGTGCGGCATCTTCGCCAGATCGGCCACGACCGGCTTGCCGCCGATGTCCTTACCCAGCGCCAGCGTCAGCAACGACGAAGAATCGTTGTAGACCTCCGAACCCAGAATCTCGGTCAGACGCACGGTCTGACGGCGCGGATTCGGCAACTCCAACCCCATGAAATTCTTGCCCGGGATGGTCTCGACCACACGAATCGACACCAGCGAGAGCGAGCGCGCCAGATCCTTCGCCAGATTGACGATCTGACTGCCCTTCACGCCCGTTGCCGGTTCGATCTCATATCGGGTAATGACAGGCCCGGGATACGCCGCCACGACATTCACTTCGACGCCGAAGTCCTTGAGCTTCTTCTCAATGAGGCGCGACGTGAACTCGAGCGTTTCTCCCGAAACTGTCTCCTGCACCGGCGGTGCCGGATCGAGCAGCGCCAACGGCGGAAGAATGGAGTCAGGCAGATCGGCGAAGAGCGGCGCCTGCTTTTCCTTCTCCACACGCTCGCTCTTGGGCACGACCTTGACCGGCGGCACGATCTGCACAGGCTCGTGAACTTCCGTGCGCACCCGGTTCTGCACCACCGCGCCCTCACGCGCGATGGCCGCCTCTTCACCCAGCCGCCGGTCCCGGCGCGCCTCACGGCGGCGGCGGATCACGGTGCCGGTATCGAGAATCAGCGCGCCGAGCTTTTCGGCGGCGGACAGCCACGAGAAATGGAACAGCAGCGACAGCCCGAAGGCAAAGATGAGCAGCAACGCCAGCGTGCCGCCCGTAAAGCCGAGCGCATGCTGGAAGAAACCACCAACGGTCTCACCGATCACGCCGCCCGAGGCTCGCGGCAATTGGGCCTTGAGACGGTAAAGACGCAGGGATTCGATACCGGCGCTCGAGAGCAGCACCATCAGGGACGAGACGATCTCCACCCAGCCGCCGCTGGCGAGACGCTCGCGCAGCGGGGGCGCTTCGCGCTTGGCCGAGATACGGCGGTAGCCCGAAATCACGCGACGGCCGATAAAGACCACCAGCCAGTAGGCGGACAGACCGAGCATGAGCAGCAGCATGTCGGCCACCCAAGCGCCGACGCGCCCCGCCCAGTTGGCGATGCGCTCCACGTGCGCCGCATGCGTCCAGCTGGGGTCCAGACGGCTGTATGAGAACAACGCCATCAACAGGAACACCATCAGCGCGACCTGCGCCATCCAGCGGATTTCATGGAAAAGGTGCGTCACCCGGTTGGGCAACGACGATCCGGCACCAGCAGAGTAGGAAGATTTCGTCGTCATCAAGCCATACGGTTGGGCGGGCAGACGGGCGGCCTGCCGCGCAGCAGGCTCCATTGTAAACAACTATTACATTGCTCAATGCACGAAAAGGTGACAAGCAGTAACGTCAGGCCTCATGGCCCCGTTCAGGGTCGTCTGGCAACACGCAGCCGGTCCGCCACCGGCGAGCCGGCGCCTTGCATCCGGCGCATCTGCCCCCAAATATAGGAGACTTCCCGCTGTCGAGATCTTTATCTATCGACGCTCAGCCCCCGGAGGACCGCACGGCCCGGAGGCTATCGCGTCGATTGCAAGGCTCGATCAACGAAACGACGTCGGCCCCTTATAATGTCGGTTTGCGCCATTCGCCCCCTGCTGCTCTTACGCGGTGCGGGCCTGGCGCCAGCCCCCATCCCCCTTTCCGGTGAGTCCGTCCATGTCCGTTGCCAAGCATGCCAAAGTCCTGATTCTCGGTTCCGGCCCCGCCGGCTACAGCGCCGCCGTCTATGCCGCGCGCGCCAACCTCAAGCCCGTGCTGATCACGGGTATCGCCCAGGGCGGTCAGTTGATGACCACCACGGACGTCGAGAACTGGCCCGGCGACCCGACCGGTGTGCAAGGCCCCGAGTTGATGGCCCGTATGCAGGCTCACGCCGAGCATTTCAACACCGAGATCATCTTCGATCACATTCATACGGTGCATCTGAACGAGCGCCCGTTGCGTCTGATCGGCGACTCCGGCGAATACACGGCCGACGCCCTGATCATTGCCACCGGCGCCTCGGCACAATACCTTGGCTTGCCCTCGGAAGAAGCGTTCTCCGGCCGCGGCGTGTCCGCCTGCGCCACCTGCGACGGCTTTTTCTACAAGGGCAAGGAAGTCTGCGTGGTCGGCGGCGGTAACACGGCCGTCGAAGAAGCGCTCTACCTCTCCAATATCGCCAGCAAGGTCACGGTGATCCACCGACGCGACAAATTCCGCGCCGAGCCGATCCTGATCGACCGCCTGCTGGAGAAGGCCAAGCAAGGCGTGGTGGAACTCAAATACGACACCGTGCTCGACGAAGTGACCGGCGACAATTCGGGCGTGACCGGCGTGCGCATCAAGAACGTGAAGACGGGCGCGCACGAAGACATCGCACTGCATGGCGTGTTCATCGCCATCGGCCACAAGCCGAACACCGATATCTTCGACGGCCAGCTCGAGATGAAGAACGGCTATATCGTCACGCACAGCGGCCTGAACGGCAACGCCACGGCCACCAGCGTGCCGGGCGTATTTGCCGCGGGCGACGTGCAAGACCACGTCTACCGTCAGGCCATTACCAGCGCCGGCACCGGTTGCATGGCCGCGCTCGATGCCCAGCGTTACCTCGAAAATCTCGATCAGTAATCGCTGAGCGCCCGGCTGCGGCGCCCTCGCTGTGTGAGTTTTCATGCAGCGGCGGCGCCGTTGTCGTCTGCCCCTCCAACGTCCTTGTTCGCACGACCATGAGCAAGAAGCCCCCCAAACTCAGCCTCGGCGACCTCGCCAGCCTGCGTGACACGCTCGCCAGGGAAACGGCAGCCCGCGAAGCCGAACGCCTCGCCGCCGCCAAACGTGCCGCGCAAGCCAAGCGCGATGCGAACGTGTTCCGCGATAGCGTCGGCGACATCGCTCCGTTGTCCCACAAGGGCGCGACCAATCGCGTGGAGCATCCGCGCCAGCCGCCCGAGCCTGTCGCGCGTCAGACTCAGGAAGACGAAGCGGCTGTCCTGTTCGAATCGCTGTCGGATGAATTCGATCCCGAAGCGCTGCTCGACACCGACGATCGATTGTCGTATCGCCGCCCCGGGATCAGCCACGACGCCGTGCTAAAACTCCAACGCGGGGAATGGGTCGTGCAGGCGCAGATCGACCTGCACGGCATGCGTCGCGACGAAGCGCGCGAAGCCCTCTCCGCCTTCCTGCACGACGCCGTGAAGCGCGGTCTGCGCTGCGTGCGCGTGATTCATGGCAAAGGCCTCGGCTCGGTGAATCGCGAACCGGTGCTCAAGGACAAAGTGCGCGGCTGGCTGGCCCAGAAGAACGAAGTGCTGGCATGGGCGCAAGCACAAGGACGCGACGGCGGGGGTGGCGCGCTGGTAGTATTGCTCCAGGCTGCGCAGACGAAGGCGACGCGCCGGTAGTTCCCCTTGCCCGGGGCGGCACATAGCATCGCGATATCGTCTCGGCCTGCGCGTCCTGATACCGCCAGTTCTCCCGCAGATCACGACGTTTCACTGACAGGATTCGCCGATGATTCACGAGATGAGCGCCCAACTGCATACGATACTGGCCGTCATGGAGGCCATTGCCGTATTGTCGTGCGCGATCTCAGGTTTCGCCGAAGCCCGCAAGCAGCACCTCGACCCGGTCGGCGCGTTCGTGCTGGCCTTCGCCACCGCCTTTGGCGGCGGCACGCTACGCGACGTGCTGCTCGACCACCGCCCCTTCTACTGGGTACAGCACCAGTGGTACACGGTCATCATTCTCATACTCTCGCTATCGACGTCCGGCGTGTTACGGCTCGTCTCGCGCGTGGCCACGGAGCGCGTGCTGCTCATTACGGATGCGATCGGTCTGGGGTTCTTCAGCGCGTCCGGCACGTCGCTGGCGTTGCAGACCGATATGTCGGCGTTCATGTCAGTGATGATGGGCGTGATCACTGGTGTGGGCGGCGGAGTCATGCGCGACATCCTCTGCAATGAAGTGCCCCTCGTGTTGCGAGATACGCGCCCCTATGCGGTGTGTGCTTTCATCGGCGGCTGGATCTACATCGCCCTGACCTACGCCGACCTCGATCCCGTCTACACCTTGTCGATCAGCGCATTCTCCGTCATTTTCGTACGCCTGATCACCGTCGCCTTCGACGTACGGCTCAAAACCTGACGCCACGATAAGTGCCTCGGCATGTGCATCGATAAATGCATCGATGAGCATCGGTAAACGTCGAAGGGCGACGCTGCTTACGCAGCCGCCGCCCTCGTCAGTACTTTGACCCTTCGATCATTCGAGCCTTCGCCCGCCCGCCGCCACGCTCGGCAGCGCCGCCCGAACCGGCCTCAGACCGCCTGCTCGCCCTCTTCGCCCGTACGGATACGAATCACGCGCTCAACGTCGGTCACGAAGATCTTGCCGTCGCCGATCTTGCCGGTGCGCGCCGCACCCAGCACTGCGTCGATGACCTGCTCGGCCTGTGCCGCGCTCACCACGACTTCGATCTTGATCTTCGGCAGAAAGTCGACGACATACTCGGCGCCACGATACAACTCGGTGTGCCCTTTCTGACGGCCGAAGCCCTTCACTTCCGTGACGGTCAGGCCGGTCACGCCGACTTCGGCCAGCGCTTCACGGACTTCGTCGAGCTTGAAGGGTTTGATGATGGCAGTTACGCGTTTCATTGTCGCCTCGATATCTTGGTTGGTTTGTTCTGAAAATTCGCCGGGCTATTGTACCGGGCCGGCAACGGCACGCCGATGACAGTCCGCAGCGCCCCGTTCCCGGCAGCCTCCGCCCGATTTCGCTCAGGCGTGGGGGTCGTCCGGCACCGTGTCCAGATCTGCGAGCCACACCACCGACTCCGAATCGCTGGGTGCACGCCAGTCGCCGCGCGGCGAAAGCGAGCCGCCCGTGCCGACCTTCGGCGCGTTCGGAATACACGACCGCTTGAACTGACTCGTGCGGAAGAATCGGTCCAGGAAAATCCGCAGGTTGCGTTTGATCGCGACCAGATCGTACTCGTTGCGGGCGAGGTGCCCTTCGTCGGGCCAGCGGCCCGCCGACGCATCGTGCCAGGCACTCCACGAGAGAAACGCCACCTTGCGCGGGGCGTAACCGAAACGCAACGTGTAATAGAGATTGAAGTCCTGCAACGCGTACGGCCCGATGAAATGCTCGGTGCGCTGCTCGGGCGCGCCATTGGCCTTGCCGGGCACCAGTTCCGGGCTGATCTCCGTTTCGAGAATATCGATGAGGACGTTGCGGCGCGCCCCGGCGTCCCGCCCCCCTTTGACCGGAGAAGCCTTCGACGATGCGGCGCCACCCAGCTGCCCGGTCTCGGCCACCCATCGCACGAGGTGCATGATGAGTGTCTTGGGCACACTGGCGTTCACGTTGTAGTGAGACATATGGTCGCCCACGCCGTACGTGCACCAGCCCAGCGCCAACTCGCTGAGGTCGCCCGTGCCGATGACGATCGCGCCCAGGTGATTCGCCAGACGGAACAGATGATTGGTACGCTCGCCCGCCTGCACGTTCTCGAACGTGACGTCGTAGACTTCTTCGCCCTTCGCGAACGGGTGATCGAGGTCTTTCAGCATCTGCATGCAACTCGGGCGAATGTCGATCTCCCGCGCCGTGCACCCGACCGCGTCCATCAACTCGCGCGCCTGACGCAACGTACGCTCGCTCGTAGCGAAGCCCGGCATGGTGTACGCCAGAATGTTGATGCGCGGCAAACCGAGACGATCCATGACCTTCGCGCACACGAGCAACGCATGCGTGGAGTCGAGACCGCCGGACACACCGATCACAACCTTCTGAATCTTCGACGACGCCAGACGCTGCATCAGCGCCTGCACCTGAATGTTGTAGACCTCGTGGCAACGCTCGTCGCGCCGGCGCGGGTCCGAAGGCACATACGGGAACCGTTCGACATTGCGCGCAAGCGGCAACGCTGCGTCGCGCGGCAGGGCCACATCGACCTTGATTGTGCGAAAGCGCGCCACCTCGTCGGCATGGCGGCGCACCGAAACGCCAAAGGTCGTCTGATGCATGCGCTCGCGCGCCAGACGCTCCAGATCGACGTCCGCATAAATCAGATGCGACTCGCTGGCAAAGCGCGCCGACTCGGCCAGCATGTCGCCGTTCTCATAGATGAGTGCCTGTCCATCCCATGCGAGGTCAGTCGTCGATTCGCCTTGCCCGGCCGACGTGTATAGGTACGCCGCGAGGCATCGTGCCGACTGTTGACCGACCAGTTGATGACGATACGCCGACTTGCCCACCACTACGTTCGACGCCGATAGATTGACGAGGACGGTCGCACCGGCCAGCGCCGCAAACGACGACGGCGGCACCGGCACCCAGACGTCTTCGCAGATCTCGCAGTGAAAGCGCAGCAGCGGCTGGTCGACGGCTTCGAAGATGAGCGAGCCGAACGGTACATCGTCGCCAAGCAAGGTCACGGTATCGACGCCAGCGTCGTCGGCAGCATTGAACTGCCGCGCCTCGTAGAACTCGCTGTAGTTCGGCAGGTATGTCTTGGGAACGACGCCATGAATGCGTCCGCGCGCCACGACCACGGCGCAGTTGAACAGGCGCTGCTGCACGCGCACCGGCATGCCCACAATCAGCGCAGCCCCCAACTCGCGGCTTGCCGCCACGATGTCGGCCAGCGCCACGTTGCAGGCGTCGAGCAGGGCGCGCTGCTGGAACAGGTCTTCGCAGCTATAGGCCGGAATGCCCAGTTCGGGGAAGGCGACGAGTACCGCCCCCGCGGCATCGGCTTGCCTGGCAAGCGCGATGGTCTGTGCGGCGTTGTAGACGGGGTCGGCCACGCGGCACTGCGGCACCCCGACGGCTACACGCGCGAAATCGTGGTTATAGAGATTGAGAAATCGGTTGGTCATGTCGGCGGCTACCATGCATCGCCCATGTGCCGTGGCGTCGGCAGGCGATGCCCCCGAGGGCTGGCGCCCGCCCGGCGCGAGCGGCGGACGTTAGATTCGTCAGTATATTACGCGAGGCCCCGCCGTGCCGGGGGCTTGCGCGTGATGCGGCGACGCCGGCAGCACGTCGATCGTAGCGTCAGGACACCGGGCGTTTGAACGGGGTATGCGCTTCCAGCTCGCCGATATGCGCTTCCATCGCCGACGTCTCCGAATCGAGAAACTCGGCAATGGCGTCGGCAAAGCGCTGATCCGCAATCCAGTGCGCCGACCACGTGGGGGTGGGCAGCAAACCGCGCGACATCTTGTGCACGCCCTGTGCCCCGCCCTCGAAACTGCGCAGCCCATGCGCGATGCAATACTCGATGCCCTGCGCGTAGCACGTCTCGAAGTGCATGCCGGAGACGAAGTCCGTCGTGCCCCAATATCGCCCGTACATCGTGTCGCCACTCACCACGTTGAGCGCGCACGCCAGCGGCGCGTCGTCACGCTCGGCGACCACGAGCAGCAGTGCATCCGGCATGGCGGCATGCACCTGAGCGAAGAAAGCGCGGCTCAGATACGGCGCATTCCAGTGCTCGCGGTACGTGTTTTCATAGCATTGATAGAAGAAATCGAGCGCCGCGTCGTCAATCTCGGCGCCGCGCAGCCATCGGTAGCTCACCCCGGCCTCGCGCACACGCCGACGGTCCTGCCTGAGCTTCTTGCGCTTTTCCTGGTTCATCTGCGCGAGGAAGTCGTCGAACGTGGCAAAGCCCGGATTCTCCCAGTGAAACTGCACGCCCTCGCGCAGCAGGTAGCCGGCCTCTGTCAGCGCCGCCAGATCGTCTTCATGGGTGAACAACACATGGATCGACGACAACTCGAGCTGCTTTGCGAAGGCAATCGCCCCCCGGGCGAGCGCTACCCGGTCGGCGTGCGTGCGCGCCAGCAGGCGCGGGCCCGTGACCGGCGAAAACGGCACGGCGCATAGCAGCTTCGGGTAATAGTCCAGACCGTGGCGCGCAAACGCATCGGCCCACGCATGATCGAAAACGTATTCGCCGCGCGAGTGCGATTTGACGTAAAGCGGCATGGCGCCCACGAGCACGTCGCCGGCGTGCATGAGCAAATAAGCCGGCTGCCAGCCAGTGCGCTTCGATGCGCACCCGCTCGTATGCATGGCATGCAGGAATGCGTGCTTCACGAAGGGGTTGCTGCCCGCGAGGGCATCCCACGCATTGGCCGGCACCCCTTCAAGCGATTGCACTACACGAATGACTACGTCGCTGCTCACATCACACCTCGTTTGCCAATCAACGGCCGCCGCACGGCACCCGCCGGCGCAACACCCTGCCACTGGCCGACATTGTCGCCGAACTCGACGCTGCCTTCAGGCAACCGATGCAACAAAACACAACCTACCAAAAGTAAGTTACCATTGGTAGGTTATTTATTAAGGAGCCAGTTGTCATGCATGCCCTTGTCGTCGTCGCACACCCCGACGCCCAATCGCTCACCCATGCCATTGCCTCACACGTTGCCGAGGGAATCGCCACAACGCCGTCGCAGGCACACCCGCCTGCCTCTCACACTGTCGAGATTGCCGATCTGGCGGCGGAGGGCTTCGACCCGCGATTCTCTGTCGACGATCTCGCGCTGTTCCAGAAAACGCGCGAGGCGCCCGCCGATGTCGCGGGTGAGCACGCACGCATTGACCGGGCGGACGCACTGGTGCTCGTCTACCCGATCTATTGGTGGTCGTTTCCCGCCCTGCTCAAAGGATGGATCGATCGCGTATTCACACAAGGCTGGGCCTATGAAGACGTGGAAGGCGGCAAAGTGATGAAGAAGCTGCAACGACTGCGTGTGCATCTGGTGGCGGTCGGCGGCGCCGACCAACGCACGATGGCCCGGCATGGCTACTTCGGCGCGATGAAAACCCAGATCGATCACGGCATTTTCGGCTATTGTGGCGCACAAGTCGTCACATCCGAGTTGCTCCTGGCCTCCGACACCGGCTACCCTGAGGCCCATCTCGACACCGCGCGTGCGATCGGCCGGAAGGTCTTCGCAAACGCCCCCTGACCGTTACCCCCATCGCGTATTGCCCAGCCATGAGCCCAGCCACCGACGCCGCCCCCCGCCAACGCATGCCGCGCGACGCCCGCACACGACAGTTGCTCGACGTGGCGTGGACCCTCATCGGCGACGAAGGCACCGACGCCCTGACCCTGGGGCGGCTGGCGGAGGCGGCGGGGGTCACGAAGCCGGTGGTGTATGACCACTTCGGCACGCGCAATGGGCTTCTCGCCGCGTTGTATCAGGACTACGACGAACGTCAGACCGTGATCTTCGACCGTTCGGTGGCGGCGGCGAAACCGACCTTGCAGGACAAGGCCCGCGTGATGGCGTCGAGCTACGTGACGTGCGTGTTGACGCAGGGCCGCGAGATTTCGGGGGTACTGGCCGCGCTCAGTGGCTCGGCAGAGCTTGCCGCAGTGAAGCGGCAGTACCAGCAGACCTTCATCGGAAAGTGTGCGGCCGTGCTCGCGCCGTTCGCCGGATCGCAGGGTGTCCCTGCGCCCGCCATGTGGGCCATGCTGGGGGCCGCAGACTCACTCTCGGACGCCGCGGTCGCCGGCGACATCACGCCAGACGACGCCCAGGCGGAACTGACGCAGACCATTCTGGCGATAGTCAAGCGCCACAAGGCGTAACCGCATTGCCTGCGCACGAAGCGCGCGGCGCGTAAAAAAACCCGGCGCACGGCCGGGTTTCTCTGGTGTCGACGCGCGACGCCGCAGGCGACGATCGCTTACTTCTTGGCGTTGGCCACGCCTTCGACGATTTCCTTGTGGGCGGCTTCGATGCCTTCCCAACCTTCGATCTTGACCCACTTGCCCTTCTCGAGCGCCTTGTAGTTCTCGAAGAAGTGCTTGATCTGGTCCTTCAGGTAACCCGGCACGTCGTCGATCGACTTCATGTGCGCCGTCATCGGGCAAATCTTGTCGACCGGCACGACCACCAGCTTGGCGTCCACGCCCGATTCGTCGGTCATGTTGAGCATGCCCAGTGCACGGCAGCGAACCACCGAGCCGGCCAGCAGCGGGAACGGCGTGACGACCAGCGCGTCGACGGGGTCGCCGTCGCCTGCCAGCGTTTGCGGAATGAAACCGTAGTTGGCCGGGTAGCGCATGCCCGTACCGATGAAGCGGTCAACGACCAGCAGACCCAGATCCTTGTCAGCCTCGTACTTCACCGGGTCGCTTTGCGCCGGGATCTCGATGATGACGTTGAAATCGTTGGGGATGTCCTTGCCGGCAGGCACGTGGTTGAAGCTCATGATCGCATTCCTGTGTATGAAAAAGGGCATTGCCGCCACACGGCGCGCACGCCCGTCATCTGCCGGATGCCACGCCGCCCGACGGCAATCGGGCGCGGAACATTATAGCGGGTTTGCCCGATTTGCCTGTATTGCCGGGAGACGGGCAAGCCGCTGCGGCGTGAGTTCGTCCACCTGTTTGCAACCGAGCAGTTGCATGGTCGTGCGCAACTCGCCGAGCAACAGCGCGAGCACCTCGGCAGCGCCCTGCCCGCCGCGCGCCGCCACGCCATACAATGGCGCCCGGCCAAGCAATACGCCCTTGGCGCCCAATGCGACGGCCTTGGCCACGTCCGCACCTCGCCGCACGCCGCCATCGACGAAGACCGCCATCGCAGGGCCACCAGCGCTGAGGGCCTCGACAATCGACGGCAAGACTTCTACCGGTGCGAGCGTGCTACCCAATTGCCGTCCGCCGTGATTCGAGACGACGATACCATCGGCGCCATGCGCCTGCGCCAGCCGGGCGTCGTCCACCGTCTGAATGCCCTTGACGAGCACCTCGCCCGGCCAGTGACGTCTCACCCAGGCCAGATCGTCCCATCCGAGCGACAGATCCATCTGACGGCTGAGCATTGCCGCGTGGCGCGCCAGATCCGCCCGCTCGCCCACGCTTTTCGCAATGTTTCGCAGCTGCGGCGCACCGTGAGTCAGCATCTGCCAGCTCCAGTGCGGATGCCGCAGGCAATCGGCCACCAGACGCGGCGTGAAACGCAACGGCAGTTTGAAACCATTACGCGTGTCGTGATCGCGCTTGCCATGCACTGGCGTGTCGACCGTCAGCAGCAAGGTGCGAAAGCCGGCCTCGCGCGCACGGCGCATCATGCTCTCGGCAATGCGCCGGTCCTGCTGGACATAGAGCTGGAGCCATAGCTCGCCGTCGGGCACGGCCGCGCGCACGTCCTCAAGCAACGAGGTCGACGCCGTCGACAACACGAACGGCAGCCCGGCATCGGCAGCCGCGCGCGCGAGCAGTTCGTCCGCGCGCGGCCAGAACAATCCGTTGAGGCCGGTCGGCCCCACCACCATCGGGGCGGCCGCTTCACGCCCCCAGAAGGTCGCCGCGCTCGACATTTCCGACGTATCGGTCAGCACGCGTGGCGAAAAGCCCCACAACCCGAAGGCCTCTCGATTGCGCCGCAGCGCGTCGCCGTCTTCCGCGCCGCCTTCCAGATAATCGAACGCGAGCTTCGTCAACCGCCGCCGGGCTGCCCGGCGGTAATCCTCCACGCAGGAAAACGCGTGCATTCCTCCCCCCTGTCCTCATGTCCGCTCGTGGGAATCGCCACGAGACGTCGATCCGTGTCACGCCCATCCGGGCGCTGACGAAGTTCGCTAGTTGGGCACAAACAATTGCATTACAATCACAATCATTACAATTCGAACACGTTCGCACACTCCATGCCGCGCTTGCCTGCCCGGTCGTCCCGTCCTTCCGAAGACGCGTCAGCCCAATCCTCCAGCGACGCGACGCAGCTCGCGCCGCGCTCGTCGCTCTTCGTCGGCTCGACAGAGAAGACCTTTCAGGTCTTGCACGCCTTCGACGGCCCCGCGCGCTACATGACGCTCAGCGACATTGCCAAAGCGGCCGAACTCGACCGGAGCGCAACACAGCGGCTCGTGCACACGCTCGAAGCGCTTGGCTATCTCTACCGCGTGCCCGACACCCGCACTTACGGCCTGACCACGAAGGTCCTTCAGTTCTCGTACAACTACATCCGGGCAAACGAACTGGTCGACAAAGCCTCGCCGTATCTGCTCGACATCAGCCGGCGGGTCGGCGAGACCACCAACTTGCAGGAGCTGGACGGTCACGAAATCGTGTTCGTCGCACGGTTTCCCGGCCAGCATCTGGTGAACATCGATATCGTGGTCGGCGCGCGTCTGCCGGCCATGTTCACGGCGTCAGGCATTGCGATCTTGTCGCGGCTGCCCCAGGCGCGTGTGGACGACATTCTCGCGAAAACGCCCCTCGACCCGATGACGCCGTACACGGTCACCGACAAGACGAAGCTTCTCGAACGTATCCGGAACACTGCGCGTCACGGCTTTGCGATCATCGAGAACGAAACGGTGATGGGCGACATTTCGGTCGCCGCGCCCATCACCGATCACGACGGCCACGCGGTGGCCGCCATCAACATCTCGGTGCCGACCTCGCGGTGGACGCGTCAACGCGCGGAAGCCGAACTCGCCCAACACATTCAGGTCGCCGCGACGTCGATCTCGAAATCCCGGTTGTCGACCTTCCGCCGATAAGCCACGTCAGTGTGCTGTCGATGGTCCGCTGCCGCATAACGAACTGCGGCGAGCGGACCCGGGCCCTTCGGCGCGCTAACGGCGTATCGCCTCAACGCCCTTCGAAAATCGCCAGTTGCCGGGCCAGTTCCTCGCGCAACTGTGCCGACAGCGCCGGTGCGGGCGGCACCAGCGGTGCGAGCATCGCCGGCGCCGTCACACCGATCAGATCCATGACCGACTTCATCGGCCCCGGATTCGTCTCGGCAAAGGCGAGATTCATCAGCGGAATAAGCGAGCGATGCAGCGCAAGCGCTTCCGCCGTCTTGCCCTCCGAAGCGAGCGCGAAAATACGTTGCCACGCCGTCGGCAACAGCGACGCCGTCACCACAATGCCACCGCGCGCGCCTGCCGCCACATGCAGCGGGAACAGCGTGTCTTCGCCGCTCAGGACGGCAAACGATTCGTCGACCCCGGCCACCGTGCGCAGGAAATGCCACATGTCGGTGTTGCAGGCCTTCATGCCGATGATGTTCTCGTGGCGCGACAACTCGTGCAGCACCTCCGGGGCAATCGCGATCCGCGTGCGGTACGGAATCTCGTAGATCAGGATCGGCAGCGGCGACTCGTCGGCGTAGCGCAGGAAGTAGTCGCGAATACCGGCCTGCGTCGGGTTGGTGTAATACGGCGTGAGCACGAGCAACCCGTCGGCGCCGGCCGCGGCGAAATCACGCCCGGCCTCGATGGCGTCGTGATAGCCCGGGTCCAGCACGCCAGCGATCACCGGCACGTCGCGGCCGTGCGCCTCGACTTCCTGCGCGGTGAGCTCGGCCATGCGCACGCGCTCCGTGCGCGAGAGCGCACCGTACTCGCCCGTGCCGCCCAGCGGCACCACGCCATCGATGCCCTGCCCCAGCAGGTAGCGCATCAACGCGCGGGCGGCGTCGGTATGAATCGTGTCGTCGGCATTCACCGGCGTGGGAATCGCCGGCAGAATGCCCTTCAGTTGTGCAGAACGAAGCATGAATTAAACGTCCGTGAATCGTAAGTTCGGAGAAGTCGGATACCGCATCAGGTCGCAAGGCTGCGCCGGCGCAAACGCTCGGCCACCCAGATCAGTGCGGCGATGAAAAGGAACAGGCACGTGGAGACGGCAGCGATCACCGGCGAAATCTGCATCGTCAACTCATCCCAGAATTGCTTGGGCAATGTGGTCGAGAGGCCGCCCGACGTGAACAGCGCAATCGTGAGTTCGTCGAACGACGTGGCGAACGCGAACAGGAACGACGACAGCAGGCCCGCGCCGAGAATCGGGAACGTTACGCGGCGCAGCGTGGCCCACGGACGCGCCCCCAGGCTGTAAGCCGCCAGATCGAGACGCGTGTCGTAGTTGCGCAGCACCGCCATCATGGTGATGACGACGTACGGCACAGCCACCACTGTATGCGCGATGGTCAGCCCGACATTCGAGCCCACCAGACCGATCTTGGCGAAGAAATAGAACACGCCGACGGCCAGAATCATGCGAGGCACCACAATGGGGGCCAGCACGAAGGCGAGCATCGCCGACTTGCCGCGCATGCCGCCGCGCACCAGCAGGAACGCGGCCGGCGTGCCAATCAGCATCGACAGCAGACCGGCGCCAATGCCAACCAGCATGGAGCGCGTGATTGCCTGCATCCACAGGGGCGAATCCCAGACCTGCTGGTACCACTGCAGCGAGAAACCCTTCGGCGGCCACGCCAGTGCCGAGGCCGAATCGAACGACACCGGAATCATCAGCAGCGCCGGGGCGGCGAGGAACACCACCAGCAGGAAGACGATCACGCGCAGCACGAGTCCGTCGCCCTGCTCGCCCTGATGACGCGGCATTGCGCGCAGCATGACGTCGGTGGCGCTGCCCAGCGCACCGAGAACCTTCTCGCCGAGCGTGCGGCTCCAGCCACCGCGACGCTTGCCCGCTTTCACGTCGCCTGCGCCGCCCGCCATCGTCGACAGGCCGACCATGCGGTCGTAGACGAGGAACACAACGAGCACCACGGCCAGCAGCAGCACTGAAATCGCACCGGCAAAGCCCCAGTTCAACGCTTGCATCACCTGATCGATGATGAGCTGCGTAATCATGGTTTCATGCCGCCCGCCCAGCAGTGTCGGCGTAATGAAGAAGCCGATCGACGTGACGAACACCATCAGCGCACCCGCCGCCACGCCTGGCAGCGACAGCGGGAAGTACACACGCCAGAACACCGTGCCCGGACGCGCCCCCAGTGTCGATGCTGCACTCGGCAGACGGCGATCGATGTTCTCCATGACGGAGAGCATCGTGAGCACGGCCAGCGGCATGAGCGCATGCACCATGCCGAGAATCACGGCGGGGAAGCTGTAGAGCAGCGAGAGCGGCGCGTCGATCAGGCCGAGATCGAGCAACGTGCGGTTGACGACCCCGTTGCGCCCGAGCAGCACCACCCACGCAAACGTACGCACGAGGAAGCTGGTCCAGAACGAGACCAGCAGCCAGAAGAGCAGGCGCTGCTTGCGCGCGCCGGTGAGCGTCGAGAGCCGGTAGGCAATCGGGTAACCCGTGAGTACCGCGAAGAAGGTCGTGTAGAGCGAGACCTTGAGCGTAATGAGCAACACCTCGACATACACCGACGAGGCGAACAGGCGCTGATATTCGGCGAGCGTGAAGCCCCCCTCGCCGCGAACGCTCAGCAACAGCAACTGACCGACCGGATAGATCAGCATGACCGTCAGCAAAATCACGATCGGCGCGGCCATGAGCATCGGACGCAGGCGAGCGCGCCAACGCGACCGGCGCGGCGCCGGCTGAACGGGACTGGACGACGAAGGGCGAACCACGGCGGATGCACTCATTGCTTACCCCGCGATCGCAACGGCGTCGTCGGCATGCCAGGCGAGACCCAGCGTCTGCCCGATCTCGAAACGGTTGCCCTGACGATGCGTCGGGAATGCCGCAACGAGCGACTTGCCGGGCTCGCCGGCCTTGCCGCCGGTCACATCCGATTGCAGGTACAGCTTGGTCATGCCGCCCGTAACCATGATGTCGGTGAGCTTCGCCGAAATCGTCGACACACCATCGCGGCGGCTCTCGCCGTCATGGACATGCAGGTTCTGCGGCCGCAGCATCAGCTTGACCGCACGGCCTTGCTCGACCTGCGGGTCGTAGACCATCGCGCCCGCGCCGTTCGCCCCCTGCACACCCGGCATCGCCACGCGCACCTGATCGCCCGCGCGTTCAAGCACGGTGGCGTCGAGCAGATTGGACTCGCCGAGGAAGTCGGCAACGAACACGCTCTTCGGACGGAAATACAGGTCGTCGGGCGTGCCCAGTTGCGCGATTTCTCCGGCGTTCATCAGGCAAATGCGATCGGACATCGTCATCGCTTCTTCCTGATCGTGTGTCACGTACACGATGGTGGTGCCGAGTTCGCGGTGAATGCGCTTGATCTCGAGCTGCATGTGATCGCGCAGCTTCTTGTCGAGTGCGCCCAACGGCTCGTCCATCAGAATGATCGACGGCCGGTAGACCATGCAGCGCGCCAATGCGATGCGCTGCTGCTGACCACCCGAGAGCTCGCGCGGATAGCGCTCTGCCACATGCGGCAGGTGAACCATTTCCAGCGCGTTCATGACCATCTTGCGAGCCGTCTGAGCGTCGGTGCGGCGCATCTGCAACGGGAAGGCAATGTTCTCCGCCACGGTCATGTGCGGGAACAGCGCGTAGTTCTGGAACACCATACCGATGTCGCGCTCGTACGGCGCACCGTATGTAACATCGGTCCCGTTGATGCGGATAGCGCCCGCGTCGGGCTGCGACAGACCGGCGATGAGCGAGAGCAACGTGGTCTTGCCCGAGCCGCTCGGGCCCAGCAAGGTCAGGAATTCGCCCTGAGCGACATCGAGGTCGGTCGGTGCAAGCGCGACGAAATCGCCGTAACGCTTGGACAGGCCCGAGACTTGAAGATTGGCAACGGTCATGAGATCAGCACCCCAAAAAACGTGAAACGAAACGGCAGGTGAGGATCAGGTCAGGATCCAGCGGTTGAAACGTTCGAGCGCCGCGCTCTGGTTCTGCTGCCAGAACTGCGCGTTGATCTGCACGCCGCTCTTGATGTTCTCCGGGAACGTGGGGCAGTGCTTCGCCACCTCGGGCTTCACATAGTTGAACGCTTCGGGCTGCGTCATGCCGGCGGGGAAGAACTTGACCAGTTCCGCCTGACGCTTCGGATCGCTTGCGAACTTGATGAACTCACGGCACGCCGCCGCGTTCGGCGTGCCCTTGAGGATCGACCAGTTGTCGCAACCCCAGATGTTCTGGTTCCACACAATCTCGACCGGCACGCCGTTGGCCTGTGCCGACTGCGCACGCGAGGCCCACGTGGCGACCATGTCCACTTCGCCCGAGCCGAGCATCTGCTCGACCTGTGCGCCGGTGGTCCACCACACCGCGACTTGCTTGGCGATCTTGTCCAGGCTCTTGAACGCGCGGTCGAAGTCGCACGGATACACCGAACCCGGCGCAACGCCATCGGCCATCAGCGCTTCTTCAATGGTGTCGAACGGATACTTGCGGATCGAGCGGCGCCCCGGGAAGTCTTTCACGTTCCACAGATCGGCCCACGACGTGGGTGCCTTGCGGCCCTTGAAGGCATCCGTGCGATAGGCGAGCACCGTCGAATAGACGTTGGTACCCACGCCGAACGGCGACATGTACTGCTTCGGAATCTTGGCGACGGTCGGGTCCGACTCGAGGCCGTGCCGCTCCAGATATTCCTTGCCGCCCGAGGTCAGCAGCAGAATCGCGGGTTGGCTGATCTTGGCCATGTCCCACGTGTAGCTGCCTGCCTCGACCATGCTCTTGATCTGCGCGGTCGGCTCGGCGTTGGCCTGCACGCCAACGACTTCAATGCCCGTCGCCTTGGCGAACGGCTTGTAGTACACGGCGTCGTACGCCTTCGTGTAGATACCGCCGTCGTCGCGCACCACGATGCGCTTGGTGGCGGCGCGCGAGGGCGTCCACACGAACGGGAACGCCACGGCGGCCGCGCCGGCGAGCGCCGTCTTCATGGCCGTGCGGCGGCCCGGTTGCGCAAGCGACGCTGCGTGGTTATCGGCGATGTCGAGCGGGCTTGCGGAGGTCTTGCGTTTCATCATGGTCTCCGGTCTTGGCTAGGAGGGTGGGCGCGGCGACGGACCGCAACTTCGGCACAGCCGCCGCGCGCGCAGTTATGGCAAAACAAACAGCAGAACTGAAATGACTCAGGGAACGAGGCGTCCCGGGTTGAGCAACTGGTTCGGGTCGAGCGCCGCCTTCACGGTGCGCATGAGCGCGAGTTCGGCCGGCGACTTGTAACGCTGCATGAGCGGCAACCCCGTCTGGCCGACACCATGTTCGGCGCTGAACGTGCCGGACAGTCGAGCGGCAACGTCGTTCACGCAGGCGCGCATCGCGTCGCCCATCGACGCACTGTCGGGTAACGCCGCCCACGCGGCAAACGAGAACATCGGGATGAAGTGCACGTTGCCGTCACCCATATGGCCGACGATGGCGATGTCCAGCCCCGGTACGATGGCATGCACGGCGCGCGTGGCGGCGTCGATGAATTCGGGCACGCTCGAGACCGGCACGGCGCAATCGGTGGTGAGACCGACCGCAGCCTTCTTGTTCGCTTCGCTCACACTGTGGCGCACTTCCCAGAGATCGGCGCGCTGGGTTTCGTTCGCCGCGATGACGGCGTCTGCCACCAGCCCTTGTTCGATCGCTTCGCCCAGCGTTTCGGTGAGCACGGCTTCGAGCCCTTCGGCGTCGCGCGTATCGCCCAGTTCCACCAGCACATGCCAGTCGTGCGCGCCCGTGAGCGGATTACGCCGGTTCGGCACGTTGGCCAGCACCGTATCGAGCTGGTAGCGGTTCATGATTTCGAACGCCGACAAACGCGAGCCGCAGGCGTTCTGGAACATGCCGAGAATCTGCCCGGCGGCGGCCGGATCGCGTGGTGCGAACCAGGCGAGCGCATGACAGGTCGGCAGCGGATGCAGCTTGAGCGCTGCGGCCGTAATAATGCCCAGCGTGCCTTCCGCACCAATGAACAGATGCTTGAGATCGATACCCGTGTTGTCCTTGCGCAGCGCGCGCAGGCCGTCCCAGACCGTGCCGTCGGCCAGCACCACTTCAAGACCCAGCACGTTCTCTCGCGTGTTGCCGTAGCGCAGCACACTGGTGCCGCCGGCGTTGGTCGAGAGCGTGCCGCCGATCTGGCACGAACCCTCCGCGCCGAGACTCACCGGATACAGACGACCGGCATCCGCCGCCGTGTCCTGCACGGTTTTCAGAATGCACCCGGCTTCGACGATCATCGAGCCGTTCGCAGCATCGACCTGACGGATGTGACGCATACGCGCCAGATTCACAATCACCGGCGACGGGCCGCCGCCCGGCGGCACCGCACCGCCGCACAGACTGGTGTTACCGCCCTGCGGGAGGATCGGCACGCCGGCCGCCGCGCATCGCTTCACCACCTCGCTCACCTGCGCGGTCGACGACGGCAACACGACACACAGTGCTTCGCCCCGATAGCGTCCGCGCCAGTCTTCCGTGTACCCGGCGGTATCGGACGCATCGCTGAGCACGGCATCCGCGCCAAGCGCTTTTTGCAAGTGGTGGATCAGCGTCTCGCGCGTCACTGCATCGTTCATTTCCTGCCGACTCCTGAATTGCCTGAATGCATCGGTTCACCTGCCTCGCCACGGTGTGCGTTACAGCGCGCGGCGAGCGGTAGTCGCCCTGTGCCAGACGCACGTCTGGCGATTCGATGTGATCAAGGATAGGCGATAAAAAATTGCAATAAAATATCTTTAATTGCAATGCACTCATTTTAGGTGTTTATGCGGATGTGCCCTATCCGACGGTCAACGCCCTCGCGAGTTAAGTGATAATGAGCGTCACCCCCACACGAGGTGACGTCGACATGCCCGAAGCTACACACTTCATCGGCAATCAATGGGTCGCATCCACCAGGCGGTCCGGCATTTCCGCCACGCCTGCCGCCTCCCCCATTCCCGTGATCGACCCGTCCGACGGACAACCCTTTGCCGAGATTGCCCGGGGCGACGCCGAAGACATCGACCGCGCCGTGAAAGCCGCGCGCGCCGCCTTCGAGGGCGAGTGGGGACGCACCACCGCTGCCGAGCGTGGCCGTATGTTGTACGCCCTGGCGAATACCCTCGCCCGGCATCATGAAGCGCTGGCGCAACTCGAAGCCCGCGACACCGGCAAGCCGCTCAGGCAGGCGCGCGCCGACGCCGCAGCGATCGTTCGCTACTTCGAGTTCTACGCGGGCGCCGCCGACAAGCTGCATGGCGAGACGATCCCCTATCAGCAGGGCTTCACCGTGTTTACCGTGCGAGAACCGCATGGTGTGACCGGGCACATCATTCCGTGGAACTACCCGTTGCAGATCTTCGGGCGCAGCGTGGCCGCCGCGCTGGCCACGGGTAACGCATGCGTCGTCAAACCGGCCGAAGACGCTTGCCTGTCGCTATTGCGCGTTGCCGAGCTGTCGCTCGAAGCCGGGTTGCCTCCGGGGGCGCTCAATATTGTCACGGGATACGGGGCGGAAGCCGGCGCAGCGCTCGCGCGGCACCCGGGCATCGATCACATTTCCTTTACCGGCTCGCCCGCGACCGGCACGTTGATCTCGCAAATGGCCGCCGAAAACCATACGCCGGTCACGCTCGAACTCGGCGGCAAGTCGCCCCAGATTGTCTTTGCCGATGCCGACATGGAGGCCGTGCTGCCCGTGGTCGTCAACGCCATCGTGCAGAACGCCGGACAGACATGTTCGGCCGGCAGCCGTCTGCTGGTCGAGCGCGACGCCTATGAAACCGTGCTCGCCCATCTGGCCGAGGCGTTCGCGCACCTGCGCGTGGGACCGTCGCACGACGATCTCGACCTCGGCCCGCTAATCAACGCTCGCCAACAGCAACGCGTGTGGGACTTCCTGTCCGAAGCGCAGCACGACGGCATAGCCGTGATGTCGCAGGGGGAAGTGGTCGGCAGTGCGCCGGAAGCCGGGTTCTATCAGGCCCCCACACTGCTGCGCGACGTGCCAGCGACGCATCGTCTCGCCCGCGAGGAAGTGTTCGGCCCGGTGCTCGCGGCCATGCCGTTCACCGACGAGGCCGACGCCGTGCGTCTGGCCAACGGCACGCTCTACGGGCTGGCGGCCGGTGTATGGACACGCGACGGCGGACGTCAGATGCGCATGGCGCGCGCCATTCGCGCGGGACAGGTGTTCATCAACAACTACGGCGCCGGCGGCGGCGTGGAACTTCCGTTTGGCGGCATGCGGCACTCCGGCCACGGACGCGAAAAAGGCTTCGAAGCGCTTTACGGCTTCACCACGCTCAAGACGGTCGCTATCCGGCACGGTTAGTCCGTTCGAGAGCGATTGCTTTGCACAGCAACACCCGATAGCACCTCGCGGCATCTGCATCTCTCAGTAACTCGCCGCACCCCGCAGTCACCGACCTGACTTAGATCGCAGCGAAACGCGGCCCTTTCATCGCTCCGCGCTTCGCCATAACACGGCAACTCAGGAGACAAGGCATGCGTTTGCAAGAGAAAGTGGCCATCGTGACCGGCGCCGGTTCCGGCTTCGGCGAAGGCATCGCACGGACGTTTGCGCGCGAGGGCGCCGCGGTCATCGTCAACGATCTGAATCGCGAGGCCGGTGAGCGCGTTGCCGAAGCAATCGCCGCCGCAGGCGGACGCGCCGCGTTCGTGCACGGCGACGTGTCGCGCGAAGACGATCACGTCACGCTGCTCGACGAAGCCGTCACGCGTTTCGGGCATCTCGACATCGTGGTCAACAACGCGGGCACCACCCATCGCAACAAACCTCTGCTCGAAGTCACCGAGGCCGAGTTCGATCGTGTTTATGCGGTAAACGTCAAGAGCATCTTCTGGAGTGCGCGCGCCGTCATTCCGTATTTCCTTCAACGCGGGGGCGGTGTGATGATCAATATCGCGTCCACTGCGGGCGTGCGCCCGCGCCCCGGGCTCGTCTGGTACAACGGCAGCAAGGGGGCCGTGATCACCGCGAGCAAGGCGATGGCCGCCGAGTTCGGCCCGCGCAATATCCGGGTGAACTGCGTGAATCCGGTCATTGGCGACACGGGACTGACTGCCGAATTCATGGGCGTGCCCAATACCCCCGAGAATCGCGCCAAATTCCTCGCCGGCATTCCGCTCGGTCGCTTCTCCACGCCACAGGACATTGCCAACGCCTGCCTCTATCTCGCCAGCGACGACGCCGCCTTCATCACCGGTGTCTGCCTCGAGGTCGACGGTGGACGTTGCATCTGAGCGATCCACATGTTTGCATGTCGTAGCACCCGTAGTTGTCGCACTCACACCATAACGACAGACAACACAACGTCAAATCGGAGGAGATCCGTATGAACAGCGTTCCGACGCCCCCGTCGCCCATGGCCACCGCGCCATCGGCCGACTTTGAAGCGGCTACCTACCGCAAGGTCGGCTGGCGGCTGATTCCGTTTTTGCTGCTGTGCTATGTGGTGGCTTACCTCGATCGTGTCAATGTCGGCTTCGCCAAGTTGCAGATGATCGGCGACCTGCATTTCTCCGAGACGGTGTTCGGTCTCGGCGCGGGCATCTTCTTCATCGGCTACTTCCTCTTCGAAGTGCCAAGTAATGTGATCCTGCACCGCGTGGGCGCGCGCGTGTGGATTGCGCGGATCATGATTTCGTGGGGGATCATCTCGGGTGCGACGATGTTCGTAACCACCCCCGCGATGTTCTACGTCATGCGGTTCCTGCTCGGCGTGGCCGAGGCAGGCTTCTTCCCCGGCATCATCCTGTACATCACGTATTGGTACCCGGCCTCCCGGCGCGGCCGCATGACCGCCTGGTTCATGACCGCCGTGGCGTTGTCGGGGCTGATCGGCGGCCCGCTCTCGGGCTGGATTCTGAAGGACATGAGCGGCGTCTCCGGCCTGGCCGGCTGGCAATGGATGTTTATGATCGAAGCGATTCCGTCGGTCGTGATCGGCATTGCCGTGCTGTTCATTCTCGACGACCGTATTCGCGACGCCAAGTGGCTCAACGACGACGAAAAGTCGATGCTGGAGCGCAATATCGCCAGCGATGTGCTGACCAAAGAGGACCTGCCGCTGCGTCGTGTGTTCTCCAGCCCGCGCGTGTGGATGATGAGCCTCATCTACTTCTCGTTCGTGATCGGTCTGTACGGCGTGGGCTTCTGGCTGCCGACGATCATCAAGAGCACAGGCGTGGCCGATCCGTTACAGATCGGCCTGCTCACGGCAATTCCGTACTTCTTTGCAGTGATCGCGATGGTCGCGGTCGGGCGTCGGTCCGACCTGCGCGCCGAGCGCCGCTGGCACATTGCGATCCCGGCGTTCATCGGCGCGATCGGCCTGTTCCTGTCGACGGTCTGGAGCCACAACACGCCACTCGCCATGTTCGCGCTGACGCTCGCCACAATGGGCATCATGATCGTGCTGCCGCTGTTCTGGAGTCTGCCCACCGCGTTTCTCGGCGGCACCGCCGCTGCCGCCGGTATCGCGATGATCAACTCGCTGGGCAATCTGGCTGGCTTCGTAGGCCCCTATCTGATCGGGTTTCTCAAAGACGCCACCCAGAGTACCAACAGCGGTATGTTCCTGCTCACGGTCTTCATGATTCTCGGCGGACTGCTGACGCTCTCGGTGCCTGCGCGACTTGTGAACAAGTGACGGCCCCGCAGATCGCCTGACGAAACCTCGTCTTGGTGACCAAGACCAAGGCGCTACGGGGCTGCTGGCCGGGTGGCCCCCTTGGGAGTAACATTCGTGAGGCCGTCCCCGTCGGGACGGCCTGTTTTTTCCCCAAAGAATCCGCATGCCCGCCAACGACTCACAGGCGACGCCGGCCGGCGTCTCGCTCACTCCCGCCGAGGTCAAGTCGATCCTCTCCGGCCTGCTGCTCATCATGTTTCTCGGCTCGCTCGATCAGACCATCGTGGCGCCTGCCCTGCCGACCATCGCCCGTGACCTTGGCAGCTTCGACGCCGTGTCCTGGGTGGTCACCGCCTACCTGCTGTCGTCCACTGCCATTACGCCCATCGTCGGCAAACTCTCCGATCTGCTCGGACGACGCGTCGTCATCGCCGTGAGCGTGGCGGTCTTCCTCGTCGGATCGGTGCTGTGCGCACTGGCGCCGAGCATGCTCGCGCTGATCCTCGCGCGTGGCGTTCAGGGTCTGGGCGGCGGTGGCCTCATCGCCCTGTCCAACACCGTGATCGCTGACATCGTCTCGCCGCGCGAACGCGGCCGGTATCAGGGGTATATCTCCGGCATGTTCGCGGTCTCCGGTGTGGCGGGCCCCGTCACTGGCGGCGTGTTCGCCCAGTACCTGAACTGGACCCTCATCTTCTGGATCAACCTCCCGCTCGGCGTGCTCGCCATCTATCTGAGCGACCGGGCGTTGCGGCGTCTGCCGCGTCGTGAAGGCAAGCCGAGCATCGATTATCTCGGCTCGCTCCTACTGATCGCCGCCACCGTCTGTCTGCTGCTCGCGCTCACGTGGGGCGGGCACCGCTATGCCTGGTTCTCGAAGGAGATCGGCGGCCTGCTTGTCGCCGCCATGGTCGTCGGCGCCGTCTTCCTGCGTCATCAACGCACGGTGCGAGAGCCCCTGCTGCCACTCGCGCTGCTCGCCAACCCGGTCTTCCGGATGACGTCGACGATGGCGGTGCTGGTCATGATGGTGAACATCAGTATCGGGATCTACGTACCGCTATATCTTCAGTTGCAACGGGGCGAATCGGCCAGTCGTTCGGGACTGATGCTGATCTTGCCACTGCTGGGAATCGTGATCGGCGCGCTCAGTTCCGGGCATTACATGCGCAAGACCGGGCACTACAAGCGTCCGCCGCAGATCGGTCTGCCGGTAGCGTTTCTCGGGCTCGCCACGATTGCGATGGGCGTGCAATCGCTGCCGCTCGTGGTGATCGGGCTGTGCCTAGGATTCGTCGGCATCGGCTTCGGCTCGGCCATGCCGGTCATGACCGTGGCCACGCAAAATGCCGTCGCACCCCGCGATATCGGTATTGCGACGGCCGCCCATGCGTTCTTCCGGGCACTGGGCGGTATGATCGGCGTGGCCATGTTCGGTGCACTGATCGTCGGCCTGCTGGTTTCGGGCGCGGGAGAAGACGGCGGCGCATCGCGCGAACTGACCGACTTCCTGCGTCCCGGTGGCGCACCGGCGGGAATGGAAGCGCATCTGCGGCTCGCTTTCGGTGCGTTCTTCGCCGGTAGCGCGCTCGTCGCGGCGCTTGCCATCGTTGCACTCGGCCGGTTGCCGGAATTGCCGTTGCGTCAGAGCTCCGGGAACGAGGCGACGGCCATCGAGTAACCAGGCAGCAGTCCCCGCGCACGCGATGCTCATCGCCCGCGCATCGCCTTCACGCAATTCACCGTCGCCGTGATCGCCAGCCACACCGGGCAGATTCCGAGACAAGAGGCTCATGCCTTGCTCATGCAACGCATCGATATCGCCGCGATGGAGGGCGAGTTCGAACACCTTGTGTTCTCATGCAGCGAGTGCATCGAAGGGCTTCACGACCGGTACTCGGCCTGCATGGATAGCGACTTCAACGATCTCGCGGCGCACGCGCGCACCAACATTGCCGAGGCGCTCGGGGACTATCGGAGCGCATTGCTGGACTGAC
This sequence comes from Pandoraea apista, assembly GCF_001465595.2. Lineage (NCBI taxonomy): Bacteria > Pseudomonadati > Pseudomonadota > Betaproteobacteria > Burkholderiales > Burkholderiaceae > Pandoraea > Pandoraea apista. The sequence continues at coordinate 4,138,547 of NZ_CP013481.2, forward strand.
TGAAGAGAGACTACGGTGAGGATCGAAGCGCTTTCGGGCGCTCCTGCGACGCACACCGACGACATGCGACTGCTGCGCAGATGTCATCGGTGCGCTGAGAGACTCGCGGGGACTTACGCGGTCGCGCAAGCCCGGTAGTGACGGTTGGCCTGTTCCATCTGACCAAGACCTTCGAAGAGTTGTGCCAACGCCAGATGCACGCGCTGCTGCAAATGAAGCTCGTCGGTATGGCGCAGCGCACCTTCGAGGAACGTCTGCGCCTTGCCCCACAAACGCTGATGCTGACACAGCTTGCCCAGCGCGAAGAGCAGATCGGGATCGTTCGGATGGCGTTGTTGCCATGCCTCGGCTTTCTGGATGAGCGGGAGCGCGTCGCCGCCGGCACACTCTGCATAGCGTCGCAGCAGACGCGAATCCCAGTGCTCGGCCAGCGCGGCTTCCACAATGTCGCGTGCCTCACGCGGGCGGTCGAGCGAGATCAGCAATTCCGCCGCCACATCGGCAATTCGCGCCGAGGTGCGGGTGTCGGGCGGCAGTTCATGCCAGCACTTGAGCAGTGCGTCGGCGTCGTGCCGGTGATCGCGCAGAATGCCTTCGCTGGCCGTCTGCTTGAGCTTGGCCGCCAGCGCGGGATGCAGCGCCTCGCGCTTTTCCAGCATCTTGAGCAGATTGAGTACTTCCGGCCAATGCTTCAGATGCTGATGCGCACGCAACGCGACAAGCTGCGCCTGCATGCGACGTGCCCCCTGCGCCCGCATCTCGGTGAGTGCTTCGAGCGCGCCTTCCGCATCGCGGGTATCCACACGCAACTCGGCCGTCTGCAACAGACGCGCCTCTTCCAGATTCGCCCCCTGCGCCTCGGCCAGCCATGCGTCGCGACGTGCAAACTCGCGCATGCGATGCGCCGCACGCGCCCCGATAATCGCCGCCACGCCACGGTTATCGTCTTGCTCCGCTGCTTCGCGCGCCGCTTTCTCGGCACGCGTGTAGCGACCTGCGAAAAGATTGGCCACCGCGTCGCGCAAGGCGATGTTCGCTCGGCGGCTACGCTGGCGATTACGGTAAGCGGCCACGCGCTCCGGCATCTTGTAGATGTTGCGCAGGATACGAATGATGACGTACAGCGCAACGAACAAAGCCAGCAGCGCCAGCACGAAAAGGTTCAGCGATACGTCTACACGGTAAGGCGGCACCAGCATCACCACCTGCCCGTGATTGAACGTGGCCAGCACGGCGAAGCCGGCCGCCACCGCGAACAGGAGCGTCAACCAGATCAATCCTCGCATGCCCGGCTCCTTACGGCTTGTCCTTGACGTCCTTGACCTGACCGATGGCGGTCAGGCTGGCGTCAAGGGTCGGCAGTTCGATCGTGCGCGAGCCCGAGTCGACCTGATCGAGCAACGTTTTCACGGCAGCGATGCGGCGTGACTTCGCATCGAAGTACTTGTCGAGCGCGGCTTGCGCGACCAGCACGTCGCTGTGCACGGCCGACGCATTGCGCGCCAGCAGCGCCAGACGCGCATTAAGCAGACGCAGCTTGAGATTGGCGCGCAGGAAAGCCCCCTGCTCCGGCGCGACGAGCATCACGTCCGGGTCGTCCAGACGACGCACCTGCACCAGTTGCTTCAGACTACCCAGCATCTCGCCGGACAGGCGGTGCCACGTTGCCGTCCAGCCGGTCTCGCCGGCGCCGCTCGGGCCGCTTACATCCGTCTTCGGTTCGGTGCGTTGTTCCTCGGCCTGCAACGGCAGTGTGTCGATCATGGCGATCGCCTGATCGAGTTTGCCTGTCAGTTGCGGCAAATCGGCGGCAGGCACCGCCTTCAGGCGGTCGATGTCCTTCTTCAGGGCGTCGCGCACACCGGCAAGTTGCGGTGCCCCCGTGCGCGCCAGACGCGCATCTGCACCTTCCAGCGCAATCAGCGCGCCACGCACGTTACCTGTGAGTTGCAACTGTTGATTCGCACTCGTGACGATTTGCTCGGTCTCGGCCAGCACCCATTCGTCGCGGTTGTGCGCGAGTTCCTGATAGAGCTGTTCAAGCGCGGCCTGCTGACTGCGCGAATCGGACACTCGGCCTTCGAGCGAAGTGAGACGGTTCTGCAGATCGCGCTGATTGTCGAGCGCCTGTGCGGTGCGTACCTGCGCCTGCATCACTTGTGCGTCGCCCGCCTGCTGACGGCGCGCCATTTCCTGCTGCACACGATCCAGCTTCTGGTTGAGCGACCAGCCGCCGATGCCGGCACCCGCCGACACGAGCACGAAGAGCAGCCACGGCAACGCGGCCCCAGAGCCACGGCGCTTTTGCGGCGGCTCCGGTGGCTGCCACGTAGGCGGGACACCCGCCGTGCCGTAAGTCGCACCGCCGGTTGCAGGGGAATTCGACGCCGCCGGGCCGCTCGGCGCCGACGGGTTCTGGGAAGACTCTGGAACGCGATTATCTGTCGTCATGCTTGACTTGAATGGGATCCGCCCATGTTTTGAGTGCCGCCAGCAAGTTCTCGTCGCCGGGCGCGCATTGCGTAATCCTATCAAACCCCGCAGCGCGCGCGGCATCTGCGATGCGCGCATGCGACGTAAAGCACGTCGCAGCGAGGATTTGCGCCAGCACTTGCGGGGTGCCCGGCGTGTGAAGACCGTCGCGCGTACCATAGCGCGCCGCGAGCAAAGTCGCCAGATGTCTTACGGCTTCCGAGCTGGTCAGCACCCATGCGCAATGCGCGGGCGAGGCCAGCCGGGCTTCCAGCGCGGCCCATGCGGCAGCATCCGGCGCCGGGGCCCGACGCGTATAGGCGCTCACGATGTCGACCTGTGCCCCGTTCGCGCGCAACGTGTCGGCCAGCAGTTCGCGGCCGCCGTCGCCTCGTACGATCAACACACGATGTCCGGCGAGTGCTGTCAGATCGAGTTGCTCGAGCAAAGCTTCCGAGTCGAATCTCGCCGCCGGGCCTCCCGGCGGCACGATCACCCGGTGCTTCGGCGCGGCGATGCCTGCGTCTGCCAGCGCCTGCGCACTACCGGGCCCTACCACCGCGACCGGCAATGCGGCCGGCCAGAGGTTGCCTGCATTCGCGTTGCCATCGACATCATTGGCGGCCTCACCAACGTCGGGCGACCGCACATCCACCAGCCGCGCCAGTGCATGTGCGACCGCATTGGGCGAGACGAACACCGCCAGCGCGTATGAGGTCAACGCGCCCAATGCACTGTCGAGTGCCGCCAACGCGCCGAGATCGGCTTGCGCCGCGATATCCAGCAACGGGAACGCGAGCGTGTCGATGCCTTCGGCATTCAGCGCCCTGGCGAGCGCATCCGCCTGCCCATCGGGGCGCGTCAGAATCGCGCACGGCGCGGGAGGCGTCGCCGAACCGGCAACGGGGCGTCCGGCAGCGGTCTCCGAGGCGAGCCCCCTGACAGGCGGCGGAACCGGCGCGCGCGGGCTCAAACGGGAGGATCCTTCGGCTCGGACGGCGGCACCAACGCCAGCCCGCCCGCGTCGATCAACTCCTGGGCCACGCGCTGCCCCAATGCCTCGGCGCCCGCCACGTCGCCCTGGGCGACATTGGCCGCTCCCTGCGCGTGAAGCACCGTCGCCCCATCCGTCGACGCGATGAAAGCACGCAACGTCAATTCGCCCTGCGGCGTGAATTCCGCAAACGCCCCCAGCGGTACCTGACACGACCCGCCCAAAGCTCGCGAGACAGCACGCTCGGCGCTCACGGCCAGCGTAGTGTTGGCATCGTGCAACGGTGCGAGCCATTGCAGGATTTCGGGACGTCCGGCGCGCACTTCAATGCCTAGCGCCCCCTGCCCGGCAGCCGGCAAGCTGGCGTCGGCCGGAATCGTGGCACGAATACGTGCGCCAAGCCCCAATCGCTTGAGGCCGGCCGCGGCAAGAATGATTGCCGCGAAGTCGCCACGGTCCAGCTTGCCCAGACGCGTATCCAGATTCCCGCGTAACGGCGCGACCTTCAGATGCGGATACCGGGTGCGCAAACTCACTTCGCGCCGCAGACTCGACGTGCCGACCACCGCGCCGGCGGGCAGCGCATCAAGGCTGTCGTAATCGTTGCTCACGAAGGCGTCGCAAGGATCTTCGCGCTCAAGCACGGCCGCCAGCGTAAAACCGTCGGGCAGTTGCATCGGCACGTCTTTGAGCGAATGTACGGCGAGGTCGGCACGACCGTCGGCCAGCGCCAGTTCGAGTTCCTTGACGAACAGCCCCTTGCCGCCGACCTTCGCGAGCGATCGGTCGAGAATCTGGTCACCACGAGTGGTCATTCCGAGAATACTCACGTGACACTGCGGATATAATTTGTGCAGCGCGTCACGTACGTGTTCGGCTTGCCACATGGCGAGCCGGCTCTCGCGCGAAGCGATCACCAGGGTTTCAGGAGCAGCGAAGTTCATTCAGCAACCGCGTGAAGACCAAAAGAAAAAATGGTAACACGCTTGACCGGCCCGAACGGCTGGTCTCGAGAGGAGCGACATGAAGAGCAGCGCAAAGGTAAAAGCCCCGCAAGAGGGCCTCGCCAAGTCGGTCGGCAAAACTTCCCCCGCCAAGGCAGCAGCAGCGGCCCCATTCACCCGGACACCGGCGCCGGATGTGCCGGCCAGATCCACAGCGCCCAAGACTCGCCGCTCGCGTGAGGACAAAGACGCCCCGCTGCGCGAGGACATACGCTTTCTCGGCCGCCTGCTCGGCGACGTGCTGCGCGAACAACAAGGCAGTGCTGCCTTCGATCTGGTCGAGACCATTCGTCAGAATGCCGTGCGCTTTCACCGCGAAGGCGACCGCAGCGCCGCCCGCGCGCTCGACACGATGCTGGGCGGTCTGACCAACGAGCAAGCCATTCAGGTGGTGCGTGCGTTCAGCTACTTCTCGCATCTGGCCAATATCGCCGAGGACCGCCACCATAACCGGCGTCGCCGCGTGCACGCGCTGGCGGGCAGCCGCGCCCAGCCGGGCAGCCTGAGCGCCGCCCTGCAAAGCCTGAAAGATGCCGGACGCGCCGATCCCGCCACGCTGCAGGCGTTTTTCGCCAGCGCCCTGATCGTGCCCGTGCTCACCGCACATCCGACCGAAGTTCAGCGAAAGAGTATTCTCGACGCCGAACGCGAAATCGCGCGTCTGCTGGCGCATCGCGACGACGCCCTCACCGAGCGTGAGTCGTCGCGCAACACCGAATCGATGCGTGCTTACGTCACCACGCTTTGGCAGACCCGCATGCTGCGTAGCTCACGACTGACGGTGGCCGACGAAATCGACAACGCGCTGTCGTATTACCGCAGCACGTTCCTCACCGAAATCCCCGCGCTGTACGACGATGTGAGCGCAGAACTGCACGACGCCGTGCCGGGCGTACGCGCCGAGGGCCTCGGACGATTCCTGCAAATGGGCAGTTGGATCGGCGGAGATCGCGACGGCAATCCGAACGTCACGGCGCAAACGCTGCAACTCGCGATCACGCGTCAGGCCACCGAGATCTTTGCGCATTACCTCGAAGAGGTGCACTTGCTGGGCGCGGAATTGTCCGTCTCGCAATTGCTCGCCGGGGCAAGCGACGCGCTGCTCACGCTCGCGCGCCGCTCACCCGACGACTCGCCGCACCGCACCGACGAGCCGTATCGACGCGCGCTCATCGGCGTGTACGCCCGACTGGCTGCCACAGCACGCGAGTGGGTCGGCCACGTGCCGCATCGCGGCGCCGTCGGCGACGCCCGGCCGTACCTCGACGCCAGCGAATTCATCTCGGACCTGAACACGGTCGTCGCCTCGCTGATGGCACATCATGGCGGCGCGCTGGTCTCCCAGCGACTCGGCCCGCTCGTGCGCGCCGCGGAAGTGTTCGGCTTCCATCTGGCGAGTATCGATCTGCGCCAGAGTTCGGACATTCACGAAGCCGTCATCGCCGAATTGTTCGCCAAGGCGGGCGTAGAAGCGAATTACGCAAAACTCGACGAAGACGCAAAGCTCGCTTTGTTGCTACGCGAGCTAAGTGAGCCGCGTGCGCTCTTCTCGCCGTATCTCGACTATTCTCAGCGCACTCGCGACGAGTTGGCCGTGTTCGCTACCGCGCGCGACATTCGCGCACGCTTCGGCCCTCGTGCGGTACGCAACTACATCATCTCGCATACGGAAACCGTGAGCGATCTGGTGGAAGTCATGCTGCTGCAAAAGGAGACTGGCCTCTTTCAGGGCGCGCTCGGCAGCGGCAGCGCGAAGGCCATCGAGCCCAAAGTCGGCGCCATGGTCATCCCGCTCTTCGAGACGATTGCCGACTTGCGCAATGCGCCGGTCATCATGCGAGAGTTCTTCGACATTCCCGGCATGTCCGCTGTGGTGACCCAGCAAGGCGGCGAGCAGGAAGTCATGCTCGGCTACTCCGACAGCAATAAGGATGGCGGTTTTCTCACGTCGAACTGGGAACTCTACAAGGCGGAACTGGCACTGGTTCGCCTGTTCGAGGAGAAAGGCATTCGCCTGCGGCTGTTCCACGGCCGGGGCGGCACCGTGGGCCGTGGCGGCGGCCCGACCTATCAGGCCATCCTGTCGCAGCCGCCGGGCACGGTGAAGGGGCAGATTCGCCTCACGGAGCAAGGCGAGATCATTGCGAGCAAGTTCGCCAACCCGGAGATCGGGCGGCGCAACCTGGAGACGATCGTGGCCGCCACGCTCGAAGCAACGCTGCTGCCGAGCCGCAACCAGCCGCCGCGTCTGGCGGCATACGAGAAGGTCATGCAGACCCTCTCCGACACAGCCTTCGCCGCCTATCGCAACCTCGTCTACGAGACGCCGGGCTTCACCGACTACTTCTTCTCGGCAACGCCGATCGCGGAAATCGCCGAGCTGAACATCGGCTCACGCCCTGCCTCGCGCAAATTTTCCGATCCGAAGAACCGCCGTATCGAGGATTTGCGCGCCATCCCTTGGGGGTTCTCGTGGGGCCAATGCCGTTTGCTGATCACGGGCTGGTATGGCTTCGGCAGCGCAGTCAGCGCGTATCTCGACGGCGAAGGGGAGGACAGCAAGGGCAAGGACGGCGACGCGGGCCGCGAGAAGCGTCTCGACACGTTGCGTCAGATGGTCAAACGCTGGCCGTTCTTCGCGAACCTGCTCTCGAACATGGATATGGTGCTCGCCAAGACCGATCTGGCCGTGGCCTCACGCTATGCCGAACTGGTTGCGGACGAGAAGCTGCGCAAACGCGTTTTCGATCGCATCGTGAGTGAGTGGCAAAGCACGTCGCAGGCGCTCGCCCTCATCACCGGTCATGAAGAACGCCTTGCGGACAATCCGTTGCTTGCCCGCTCGATCAAGAACCGCTTCCCGTATCTCGATCCGCTCAACCACTTGCAGGTCGAGTTGTTGCGGCGCCATCGGGCAGGCGAGTCCGACGAGCGTGCGCGGCGAGGCATTCATCTGTCCATCAACGGCATTGCAGCGGGTCTGCGCAACACGGGCTGATACCCGCAACGCCTGACGCTGCGCCGGCCCCATGCTGAGGGGCTGGCGCAGCCCCCGAGTGGCACGGTATCCGTTTGCGTCCGCCCCCATCGCCACGTCGGCCGCCGCCAATCGACATGCCCCCTTGGGATTCTCCCCAACGACAGTCGACCGATAGAACGGTATATTTTGTCGGATTCGACCCGATGGCTGCCGGGGGGCCCATCCATCATGCATTCCGATTCCAACGCACTACCAACACCCGCACCACGCGTGGCGCGCGCCACCGGTGCCACTCGCGCTACCCGCACTCGCTTTGTGTTAGGCACCGCAGTACTCATGACAGCAACGACGCTCGCCCTGCTGTCCACCGCGACGCTGGCCGGCACGGGGTCCACAGCGGCGATACTGCCGACACGCGACGCTAACGCCTACCCATTCCCTGCGAACGCGCTCACCGCCGCTGCACCGCATGGCGTGCGGGGGCTGGCCGTGCGGTTAGTCTCGCAAACGCTGAGTGCTTCGCCTGGTACGCCGGCCAAGCGGCCGCAAGTCGTCGATCCGATTGTCGACCCGTTGATGAACGGCATTCTGGAGCGCCTGGCCATCAGTGAAGCGGTAGCACGAACCAAGTACACGTCCGGGAAACCGGTTCAGGACACGCCGCGCGAGCAGGCGTTGCTCGACAATGCAGGCGAGCGCGCCGCTCAGTTCGGCCTGACACCCGCGCAGGCGCGCACCTTCTTCCGCCTGCAAATCGAGGCCGGCAAGCTGGTGCAGACGGCTCTGCTGGCCCGTTGGGCGCGCGAGGGCCGTGCCCCGGGCGAGCCGGTCGATCTGGCCTCGCGCCTGCGCCCGGCACTAGACCGGCTGAGCACCTCGCTCATGCACGATCTCGGGCGCCTGTGTGCGCTGCCCGACGATCCGTCGCGCATGGCCCGCATCCATCAGGCGCGCGAGCGTATTGCGAAAACGGCGAAACTCGAAGCGCTGCAACGCGCGGCGTTCGACGAAGCGACCTCCGGGCTTTGCCTGTCGGCACCGCCGCGCATCTGGACATTGTCGGCGGCGAACTGAGCGCCGGCGCCGAACCCCGGCGCCGAGCGTGTCGTGGCGACGCTCCCGGGGGTTGTATAATCACGGTTTGCCGTGCTCCGCCACGGTTTGCTTCCATCTGCCCCGATGGGCCTCGACTAGCCACGCTACGACAATGACCTCCCAACTCCACAAGAAAGGCGAAGCCTGGTCGGCCCGCTTTTCCGAACCCGTTTCCGAACTCGTCAAGCGCTATACGGCGTCGGTGTTCTTCGACAAGCGCCTTGCGCTGTTCGACATCGAAGGTTCGCTCGCCCATGCCGACATGCTCTCGGCGCAAGGCATCATCAGCGCACAGGATCTGGCCGACATTCAGCGCGGCATGACGCAGATCCGTGGCGAGATCGAGCGCGGCGAGTTCGAGTGGCAACTGGATCTCGAAGACGTTCACCTGAACATCGAAGCCCGTCTGACCGCCCTCATCGGCGACGCCGGCAAGCGCCTGCACACCGGCCGCTCGCGTAACGATCAGGTCGCGACCGACATCCGCCTGTGGCTGCGCAGCGAAATCGACCGTATCGGCGATCATCTGGGCGACCTGCGCCGGGCGTTGCTGGATCTGGCAGAGCAGCACAGCGCCACGATTCTCCCCGGCTTCACGCACCTGCAAGTGGCCCAGCCGGTGACGTTCGGTCATCACCTGATGGCCTACTTCGAGATGTTCAGCCGCGACGCCGAGCGCATGCTCGACGTGCGCCGCCGCGTGAACCGTCTGCCGCTGGGCGCGGCTGCGCTCGCCGGCACGAGCTACCCGATCGATCGTGAACGTGTCGCGGCAACGCTCGGCTTCGAAGAAGTCTGCGCAAACTCGCTCGACGCGGTGTCGGATCGTGACTTCGCCATCGAATTCACGGCCGCCGCAGCGCTCGTGATGACGCACGTCTCCCGTTTTTCGGAAGAACTGGTGCTGTGGATGAGCCCGCGTGTGGGCTTCATCGATCTGGCAGACCGTTTCTGCACCGGCAGCTCGATCATGCCGCAGAAGAAAAACCCGGACGTGCCCGAGTTGGCGCGTGGCAAGACCGGCCGCGTCAACGGTCACCTGATCGCTCTGCTCACGCTGATGAAGGGCCAGCCGCTGGCGTACAACAAAGACAATCAGGAAGACAAGGAGCCGCTGTTCGACACGGTCGACACCGTGATCGACACGCTGCGCATCTTCGCGGACATGGTGCCGGGCATCAAGGTGCGCGAAGCCAATATGCGCAACGCCGCACTGCAAGGCTTCTCGACCGCGACCGATCTGGCCGACTACCTCGTCAAGAAGGGTCTTCCGTTCCGCGACGCCCACGAAATCGTGGCGCACGCCGTGAAGATCTGCTCGGATCGCGATATCGATCTGGCCGACCTCTCGCTCGCGGAGTTGCAGAAGTTCTCGCCGCTGGTCGGGGAAGACGTCTTCGATTACCTCACGCTCGAAGGCTCGGTCGCCAGCCGTAACCACATCGGCGGCACGGCCCCGGCGCAGGTGCAACGCGCCATCGCCGCAGCCCGCGCAAAGCTCGCCAGGTAATACCGTTTGGCCGGGATGACCGCGAAGTTCGCACCCTCCCCGGCACTAACGAAAATGCCACCCGATCGGGTGGCATTTTTTTTATTGGCACGACGACGTCATGCGCCTCGCATCAGAACAGCGGTAACGACAAGAACCCCTTGATGATGAGCGCGTTGAGAATGTCGATGAAGAACGCCCCCACCATCGGCACGATCAGGAACGCGATGTGCGATGGGCCGAAGCGCTCGGTCACGGCCTGCATGTTGGCGATGGCCGTCGGCGTCGCGCCCAGCCCGAAGCCGCAATGACCCGCCGCAAGGACTGCCGCGTCATAGTTGCTTCCCATGACCCGGAACGTGACGAAAATCGCGTACGTCGCCATCGCTATCGCCTGCACGACGAGAATCACGATCATCGGTAACGCAAGCGTCGAAAGGTCCCACAGGCGCAAGGTCATGAGCGCCATCGCCAGGAACAACGACAGACTGACGTTGCCCATCACCGACAGGGAACGATCGAAGACCTCATAGCCCACGAGCGATAACAGGTTGCGCACGATCACACCGGTGAACAGCACGCAAACGAATGTCGGCACCTCGAACATGGTGCCCGACAGCCAGCGGGCAATGACTTCGCCGCCCAGCAGACAGATCGCGATCATCGCCACCGTTTCGATCAGCGCCTGCGCCGTGATCAGTCGCACCGTATGCGGTTGCTCGAACCCTTCCGGCGCTGCATCCTTCGCCGCGTCGAAACCCGGCACCTTATTACCCAGACGCCCGACCAGAAACCGTGCCACCGGCCCGCCCAACAGGCCACCCAGCACCAGGCCGAACGTGGCACACGCCATAGCGATCTCAAGCGCCGACTGCACGCCGTAGCGCGTGGTCAGCGTCTCCCCCCACGCCGCTCCCGTACCGTGCCCGCCGGCCAACGTGATCGACCCGCCCAGCAGGCCCACACCGGGCGCGAGCCCCATCAGCGTGGCAAGCCCCACGCCAATCGCATTCTGCGTGATCAACATACCCGCCACCACGGCGAGGAACAACACCAGACGACGCCCGCCCGCCTTGAGGCTGGCCAGATTGGCCGACAGACCGATCGTTGCGAAGAACGCCAGCATCAATGGCGTTTGCAGCGACGTATCGAACTTCAACTCGAAGTGCCCGACCTCACGCAGCGCGAGCGTACCCAGCGCCACCAGCAACCCGGCAGCCACCGGTTCCGGAATGCTGTACGTACGAAGCGGTGAGATCCACTCGACCAATTTGCGGCCCAGCAACAACACCAACGTGGCACAAACGAGCGTGCCGTAGTTGCTGAACACCAGTTGTCCGGTTTCCATGAACCCTCCTGCTCGAAAAAGTGCGTCGAGTGTAGCAATCGAAGTCGTCCTAATTGCTGGGAAAATGCCTAATTATTAAAAATTCAAGCTAATCCACAAATCGAGCGACTGAGGGCGCCGCAAGCCAATATACCGATATTTGGCGAAAGTTAACGGGTATTTCGATTGAGTTGCGCCAAGGCTGCTGCGAGCTGCAAACGAAACATACGTGACATGCAGAATTAGGACACCGCAAACAGGCGTATAAGGCGTGCCGCCCATTAGGGGATCGGCACATAAAAAAACGGCCCTGTGCTTTCACACAGGACCGTTTTGGCGCAAGGCAAGATAGCTTACTGGCGCACGCAATCCACGAAGTATTCGGGGCGTCCGTCGACCTCCTCGACGACCAGCCCGTGGATATCGGTATGGAAGCCCGGGAAGCGCTCGTTGAAGTCGCGTGCGAAGCGCAGGTACTCAATGATCGCGGCGTTGAAGCGCTCGCCCGGAATCAACAGCGGAATGCCCGGCGGATACGGGGTGAGCAGCACGCTGGTTACGCGGCCTTCAAGTTCGTCGATGGGCACCCGGTCGATCTGGCGGTGCGCCAGCTTCGAGAAGGCATCGGTCGGCTTCATCGCCGGCTGCATGTCCGAGAGGTACATCTCGGTCGTCACGCGCGCTACATCGTTCGCCTTGTACACGCTGTGAATCTGATCGCACAGGTCACGCAGACCGATGCGCTCGTAGCGCGGGAATTTCGCCACGAATTCGGGCAGCACACGCCACAGCGGACGGTTGTGATCGTAGTCGTCCTTGAACTGTTGCAGCTCGGTCACCATCGAGTTCCAGCGGCCCTTGGTGATGCCGATGGTGAACATGATGAAGAACGAATACAGCCCGGTCTTCTCGACGATGATGCCGTGTTCAGCCAGATACTTGGTGACGATGGCCGCCGGAATACCGCTCTCGCCGAACTCGCCATCCACGTCCAGCCCCGGCGTGATGATCGTCGCCTTGATCGGGTCGAGCATGTTAAAGCCGTCTGCCAGATCGCCAAAGCCGTGCCAGCGGTCGTTCGCGCGCAGCACCCAGTCCTCGCGCTGAATCGTGCCTTCGTCGCCCAGGTTTTCCGGGCCCCAGACCGAGAACCACCACGAATCGCCATATTCGCCCTCCACCTTGCGCATGGCGCGGCGGAAGTCGAGCGCCTCGACAATCGACTCTTCCACCAGCGCCGTGCCGCCCGGCGGTTCCATCATCGCGGCCGCCACGTCGCACGACGCAATGATCGCGTACTGCGGCGAGGTCGACGTATGCATCAGATACGCCTCATTGAAACGGTAGGTGTCGAACGTGCGAGCGTCAGAATCCTGCACCACGATTTGCGACGCTTGCGAGATACCGGCGAGTAGCTTGTGCGTCGAGTGCGTGGCGTAGATGGTCGCTTCCGACGAGCGCGGGCGGCCCTCGCCGATCGCGTGCATGTCGCGGTAGAAGTCGTGGAATGCCGCGTGCGGCAGCCAGGCCTCGTCGAAGTGCAGGGTATCGATGTTGCTGCCCAGCATTTCCTTGATCATTTCGACGTTGTAGATCACGCCGTCATACGTGCTCTGCGTGATCGTGAGAATGCGCGGCTTGGCATTCGGATCCCGCTCCAGCACTTCGCGCGCAAACGGATTCGCTTCGATCTTCGCGCGAATGACTTCGGGCTCGAACTCCGACTTCGGAATCGGACCGATGATGCCCAGGTGATTACGCGTGGGTGTGAGGAACACCGGCACGGCGCCCGTCATGGTGATCGCGTGCAGGATCGACTTGTGGCAGTTACGGTCGACCACGACGATGTCGCCCGGCGCCACCGTGGCATGCCACACGATCTTGTTCGACGTCGACGTGCCGTTCGTCACGAAGAAGAGGTGATCCGCATTGAAAATGCGCGCTGCATTGCGCTCCGACGCGCCGACCGGGCCGTTATGGTCGAGCAACTGACCCAGTTCTTCCACCGCGTTGCACACGTCTGCACGCAGCATGTTTTCACCGAAGAACTGATGGAACATCTGGCCGACCGGGCTCTTCAGGAACGCCACGCCGCCCGAGTGCCCAGGGCAATGCCACGAATACGAACCGTCGGCCGCGTAGTGCGTAAGCGAGCGGAAGAACGGCGGCGGCAGCGAGTCGAGATACGACTTGGCTTCACGGATGATGTGACGCGCCACAAACTCCGGCGTGTCTTCGAACATGTGAATGAAGCCGTGCAACTCGCGCAGAATGTCGTTCGGGATATGGCGCGACGTACGCGTCTCGCCGTACAGGAAAATCGGAATATCCGGATTGCGACGGCGTACTTCCTGCACGAAAGCGCGCAGGTTGATGATGGCCAGTGCGAGTTCTCCCTCGCCCTCGCCGCCCGCTTCGCTCGAGAACGTGCCGAACTCGTCGTCGTCGATGGACAGGATGAAGCTCGAGGCGCGGCTTGCCTGTTGCGCGAACGAGGTCAGGTCACCGTAGCTCGTAAGTCCGTTGACTTCCATGCCCTCGGCTTCGATGGCCTCCGCCAAGGAGCGAATTCCGGACCCGGAGATATTTTCGGAGCGGAAGTCCTCGTCGATGATGACGATCGGAAAACGGAATTTCATTGGCGTTCCTTCGACAAAAGAACGAGCCACGGTCCAACATGGCCGTGGCTCTTGGGCAGTGCGATAGGGGGGATGCTCACCGGCGGCGAGTCGAGCGTAGCAGGCTAGGTTTTCGGCAGCGTGACACCACGCTGTCCCTGATACTTGCCGCCGCGGTCCTTGTACGAGGTCTCGCAGACTTCGTCGGACTCGAAGAACAGCACCTGAGCCACGCCTTCGTTGGCGTAGATCTTGGCCGGCAGCGGCGTCGTGTTCGAGAATTCCAACGTCACGTAGCCCTCCCATTCGGGTTCGAACGGCGTTACGTTCACGATGATGCCGCAACGGGCATACGTCGATTTGCCCAGGCACACGGTGAGGACACTGCGCGGAATGCGGAAGTACTCGACGGTGCGCGCCAGCGCGAACGAGTTCGGCGGGATGATGCAGACATCGCTTTCGACGTCGACAAAGGACTTCTCGTCGAAGTTCTTCGGATCCACGATCGTCGAATTGATGTTCGTGAAGACCTTGAATTCAGGCGCACAGCGGATGTCGTAGCCGTAACTCGACGTGCCGTAGCTGACGATCTTCTGCCCGTCCTGGGAATACCGGATCTGCGACGGCTCGAAGGGCTCGATCATGCCGTGCTCTTCGGCCATTCGCCGGATCCATTTATCGGACTTGATGCTCATGTGTGGGCCTGAACTGGGGTAGTACGTAAAAAGTGGGCGTATTTTACGCGATTGTTGCGGTGCGGTGATTTTTTCACGCACACCGCTTTCCCGCCCCCGCGTTACGTGTTTTGCACGACGATCGACGGGAACTTGCTCGTCATGTCCTTTTGCTTGGCCGCGATCTTCACCGCCACCTTTCGGGCAATGGCCTTGTAAAGCTCGGCCACACGGCCGTCCGGGTCGCCCACCACGCTCGGCATGCCGGCGTCGGCGTGCACACGGATGCTCATCTCCAGCGGCAGCTTGCCCAGCAGGTCGACGTCGAAATCGTGACTCATGCGCTCGCCGCCGCCCACGCCGAAGATCGGCTCCTCATGACCGCAGTTCGAGCAAATATGCAGGCTCATGTTCTCGATCAGGCCCAGAATCGGCACGCCGACCTTCTCGAACATCTTGAGACCCTTGCGTGCGTCGAGCAACGCAAGGTCTTGCGGCGTGGTGACGATGACCGCCCCGGTGACCGGGACCTTCTGCGCCAGCGTGAGCTGAATGTCGCCCGTACCCGGCGGCATGTCGACGATCAGATAGTCGAGATCGTGCCAGTTCGTCTGGTTGAGCAGTTGCTCGAGCGCTTGCGTGACCATCGGGCCGCGCCAGACCATCGGATTGTCCGGCTCGATGAGAAAACCAATGGAACTGGCCTGCAGACCGTGGCCGACCATCGGCTCCAGCGTCTTGCCGTCCTTCGACTCGGGTTTGCCGTGAATGCCCAGCAGCGTGGGCAGCGAGGGGCCATAGATGTCGGCGTCGAGAATACCGACGTTTGCGCCTTCTGCCGCGAGGGCCAGCGCCAGATTCACTGCCGTGGTGCTCTTGCCCACACCGCCCTTGCCCGAGGCTACCGCCACAATGTTCTTCACATTGGGCAACAGCTTCACACCGCGCTGTACGGCATGCGACACGATTTTCTGACTGATTTCAACGGCCACGCGCTCGACGCCGGGCAATTGGCTCACGGCATCGGTGATGCGCGCACGCATCGCTTCGAACTGACTCTTCGCGGGATAACCGAATTCGATCTGAATGCCGACGTGACCGTGCTCGGCCGCGACCTGTTTCACATACTTCCCGGCGATCAGATCGAGCCCCGTGTCGGGGTCGACGATGCCACGCAGCACTTCATTGATTTGGGCGACTTCCATGTGGTCTCTCGCTCTGTCGAGGCTCGCCGGGAAAGGCCCGGCGAGCGCTAACAACTTGTAACATCCATGGCGCACGCTCTCGATTAGCATGCGAGGCGCACGTGTTTTGGGGAACCAGCCGTCGCGGCAATCTGTCCTTGCCTGCGGTTGACACTCAGCGCTATTGTAAAAGACGGCGCGCCCTCAGGCTCAAAACCCCTGCAAGGCGCGCGTGCTTCGACGAAGTGCTCACGCGTTGTTTTATGACTGCTAGCTAATCGAGAAGGAGCCTTAAATGAATAAGAACACTCTGCGCGCATCGGCGCTCATCCTGGCCGCTGCCGCCATGCTCGCCGGATGCCAGACCGAGCAGGGCACCAACACCGCTGTCGGCACGGGCGTTGGCGCCGCAGTCGGTGCAGGTCTGGGCAACCTCATCGGTGGCAATACCACCGGCACGCTGATCGGCGCCGCCGTTGGCGCAGCCGCAGGCGGTGCGACGGGCTACAACTGGAGTGCCATCAAGAACAAGCTGGGCGGCCACACCGCCGGCACCGGCACCACGATCTCCGAACAGCCGGATGGCTCGCTCAAGGTCGCAGTGCCGAGCGACGTGACGTTCGATACCGGCCGTGCGGACATCAAGCCGAACTTCCGCGCGGTGCTCGACGACGTCGCTGCCACCCTCAACCAGAACCCGGGCATTACCGCCAACGTCGTGGGCCACACCGACAGCACGGGCGGCGACCGCATCAACGTTCCTCTCTCGCAGAACCGGGCGGCCAACGTCATCCAGTATCTGAACAGCCGCGGCGTTGCCATGAACCGTATGAGCGGCACGGGCGTGGCGTCAAGCCAGCCGGTCGCCTCGGATGCCACCGCCGAAGGCCGTGCCCAGAACCGCCGCGTCGAAATCCTGCTGCACGCGCCGAACCAGCAAGCCCCGCGCGGCTGATCGCCTCTGCCCCGAAAGTCAGTCATTCAAACGCATGCCCGGCCCGCCGGGCATGCCGCATTTGGGGGCCTTGCGGCGATTGCATGGTGCGGCGCAGCATCGAAACTCGGCACATCGGTTGAACTAAACCCGCGTCATACCGCTCAGACCCTTCGGAAGTGCCTACCGTGGGCGCTTCCATCTCCTCTTTGTTATTGACGTTACGTGTGCCTAGTTATGCCGGAACCTGGTTCCGGCTTTTTTTTGGCCATTCGATCCCGCCCGGGCCGCTCACAGCCGCTGGCGGGTCCGCCAGATTTCGCCTCCCGGCACGCCCGGTTGGGCGACTTCCCGCCCCGCCTGCTAGAATCGTCCTTTCCCCGTCCCTTCAACACACAAGCGATCCTCATGTCCCGCCGCATTCTTGTCACCTCCGCCCTGCCGTACGCCAATGGCCAGATTCACATCGGCCACCTGGTGGAATACATCCAGACCGATATCTGGGTACGGTTCATGCGGATGCAGGGCAATGAGGTCTATTACGTGGGGGCGGACGACACGCACGGCACCCCCGTCATGCTGCGCGCCGAGAAGGAGGGTCTCACCCCCAAGCAACTGATCGAGCGCGTCTGGAAGGAACACAAGCGTGACTTCGACAGCTTCGGCATTTCGTTCGATAACTACTATTCGACGGATTCGGAAGAAAACCGCGAATTGTCGGAAAGTGTCTATCTTGCCCTCAAGGACCAGGGCCTGATCGAGGCGCGCGATATCGAACAGGCGTACGACCCGGTCAAGGAAATGTTCCTGCCGGATCGCTTCATCAAGGGCGAATGCCCGAAATGCGGCGCGAAGGACCAATATGGCGATTCGTGCGAAGTTTGCGGCTCGACCTACGCGCCGACCGACCTGCTCAACCCATATTCGGTGGTCTCGGGCGCCACGCCGGTGCGCAAGACGTCCACGCATTACTTCTTCAAGCTCTCGGACAAGCGTTGCGAGCAGTTCCTGCGCAAGTGGGTAGCCGGTCTCGCCCAGCCCGAAGCGGCCAACAAGATGAAGGAATGGCTCGGCGAAGACGGCGAGTCGACACTGGCCGACTGGGATATCTCGCGCGACGCGCCCTACTTCGGCTTCGAGATTCCGGGCGCACCGGGCAAGTACTTCTACGTGTGGCTCGACGCGCCGGTCGGCTATTACGCGAGCTTCAAGAATCTTTGCGCCCAACGCGGCCTGAACTTCGAGGAGTGGGTCAAACCGGGCTCGACCACCGAGCAGTACCACTTCATCGGCAAGGACATTCTGTACTTCCACACGCTGTTCTGGCCCGCCATGCTCGAGTTCTCGGGCCATCGCACGCCGACCAACGTGTTCGCACACGGCTTCCTGACGGTGGACGGCCAGAAGATGTCGAAGTCGCGCGGTACCTTCATCACGGCGCAGAGCTTCATCGACACGGGCCTCAATCCGGAATGGCTGCGCTATTACATCGGCGCCAAGCTGAGCAACACGATGGAAGACATCGACCTGAACCTCGATGACTTCATTGCTCGCGTGAACAGCGACCTGGTCGGCAAGTACGTCAACATCGCCAGCCGTGCCGCAGGCTTCCTCATCAAGCGCTTCGACGGCCGCGTGTCGCCGGACGCCATGCAAGCGCCGCTGCTCGGCCAGTTGCGCGGCGTTGCGCCACAAATTGCCGCGCATTACGAGGCCCGCGAGTTCGGCAAGGCGCTGCGTCTCGTGATGGAGCAGGCCGACGCCGTGAACGGCTACGTCGACACGGTCAAGCCGTGGGATCTGGCGAAGGACCCGGCGCAGGCTGCTGCCTTGCACGAGGCGTGCTCGGTGTGTCTCGAGGCCTTCCGTCTGCTCACGCTGTACCTCAAACCGGTGCTTCCGGTGACCGCCGAGGCAGTCGAGCGCTTCCTGAATATCGCGCCGCAAGCGTGGCAGGACGTCGCCCGTCCGCTTACCGCCGACACGGCCATCACGGCGTACAAGCACCTGATGACGCGCGTTGAGGGCAAACAAGTCGAAGCGCTGCTCGCAGCGAACCGCGACTCGCTGCAAGCAAGCGCGCCGGCCGCGGACGCCGCTGCCGCCAAAAACAAGGACAAGACGGCCAAGGCTGACAAGACGACCGAGAAAGCCGACAAGGGGACTGACGACGGTGTCATCACCATTGACGACTTCGCGAAGATCGATCTGCGTATCGCGCGCATCGTCGACTGCAAGGCGGTCGAAGGCTCGGACAAGCTGCTGCAACTCACGCTCGACGCAGGCGAGGCGCAAACGCGCAACGTCTTCTCCGGGATCAAGTCGGCTTATCCGCAGCCGGAAGCGCTCGTGGGCAAGCTCACCGTGATGGTGGCCAATCTCGCGCCGCGCAAGATGAAGTTCGGGCTGTCCGAAGGCATGGTGCTCGCGGCATCGGCCACCGACGAGAAGGCCGAACCGGGCATCTACATCCTCGAGCCGCACGACGGCGCAAAGCCGGGCATGCGCGTCAAATAATCAGCCAACGCCCACGCAGGACAGGGGAAGGCAGACCTCGCTTCACGGCGGTAACGGCCTTCCCAAGCGAAACACCCCGGTGCCGGACGCCATGTCCCGCACCGGGGTGTTTCGCTTTGTACCGTTGAGGCCGCGTTCGGTCTATCGCGACGCCGACACCATCAACATCATTGGACGCTCCCGTTCTTCCGCCAGCGAAGGGTTCTGACGAATCTGCTCCGCTGTGGGCGCAAACTCATCGACCTTCCGAATCCGGAATCCTGCTGCGATAACTCCGTTCAGCGTTGTGCCGAGCGTGCGGTGGTACTTCAACACGCCTTTGGCGAACCAGTCGGTACGGCGCTCGCCCTCCGTGGCGTAACCGTTGACCGGCCAGGTCTTGCGACCGTCCTCATCGGCAATCCAGTGCGGATGCGCTGCCGCCATGAACACCGGGTGTTCGATGCTGAAAACGAAGTCCCCTTCCGGCGCAAGGCTCGCGTAAATCGTCCGCACGAGACGCGCGAAGTCGCGCACGTAGTGAAAGGTCAGCGCGCTGTAGGCGAGATCGAACGACGCCGGCGGCAGGTCAAACGTGTCGAGATCGGCAATGCGATACGCAATGGCCGGGTCAGACGTGAGGGACGTTGCGCGGTCGATCATGTTCTGCGACAGATCGAGGCCAAGCACGGACGCCGCGCCTTGCTCGCGCATCCAGCGCGACGCCCAGCCAAACCCACAGCCAAGATCGACCACGCGTTTGCCATGCAGATCGGGCAGCATGGAGCTGATGGCAGGCCACTCGGGCGTACCGTCCAATCCCAGCACCTGACGAGGCAACTGGCGGTAGCCGGCAAAAAACTCGGGGTTGTCGTAGATGTTCTGAGCCATACGATTTTTTCGAACGAACGCTGTAGGACGGTGGCCGCTCGCGGCGAATGCCGAGTCTGCGGTCATCTCGTCAGATCGATCTACCGCCGTGGCCTAGCGCAAATGATCCACCGGCAACGCAGTCGTGAACTTCACCGTCTCCATGGAAAAGCTCGCGCTGATGTCCTGCAAATCGGCAACGCGGATGAGCTTTTTGTAGAAACGGTCATAGGCCGCAATGTCCGGCAGGTAGACCTTGAGCAGATAGTCGATCTCGCCCGCCATGCGGTGAATTTCGACGATTTCAGGCAATTCCCGTGCGCCGGCCACAAAGCGGACCATCCAGTCCTCGCTGTGGGTCGCCGCCTTGATGAACACAAACGCGGTCACGCGCAGGTCGAGTTGCTGGGGATCGCACAGCGTCACCTGCCCCGTGATGACCCCGTTTTCGCGTAAACGTTGCACGCGCCGCCAGCACGGCGTGGGCGACAGGTGAACCGCCTCGGCCAGTTCGCCCAGCGAACGAGAAGCATCGGCTTGCAGATTTTCGAGAATTGCGAGATCGGTCTTGTCCACGACAGCCACCTGGGAGGTAAATTTTTCCAAATCCTACCCGATTTGGCGGAATATTTGAAAGCCTTTACCCGACGTCGGCAGGTAGACTTCACAAATATTCCAGAAACAGAGGGCATTATGAAAATCTTCACCCGGCATCCCGCCTCTGTCGGCGAAAGCTACCTCCAGCACATGGGGTCCGCGTTGTCGTTCGCGTTGCCGTTACTGGGTGCGTTTCTGACCTGCCTCGTGCACGCCGTATTGCCGTTCATGTTCGAGAAAACGGGCAGCCGGATCATCGTGCGTCTGCACGATCGCATGGTGACCCACCGCCACCGTCACCCGCCCCAGGGTACTCAGGCGAATCAGACGGCGGCGGCCGCTGAGCAGGCGACGCGATAACAAGCCCGATAGCGTCTCAGGCGCGCTCGTGTGAGCGCATCAGACTCAGGGGCGCTCGGACGCCGGGTCCGGGGAGCGCGACGTGACCGTTACCCGACCGTCCGGTCCAAAGTGGACGTTGAACATTCCCGGCGTATTGACGCCGTCTTCCAGCCAGCGCCAACTCCAAACGGTTTCCTTCTTCAGGCGATATTCCGCCACGGTCGTTGGCTTGCCGAGCAAACGCCGCACATCGTCCTGCGACATACCCGGCTGCACCTGCCCGAAGTTTTCTGCGGCAAGCGCCTGCGTCACGGCTCGCAGCTTTCCGTCCGGAGCAATGTCAACCATATAGGTCCGCAAGCCACCCGGCGCGCGCGGGTACTCCAGCCGGCGCGAGCCGTCGTCGTTCTCCCAGACGATCTCGGGCTTGCCCATCTGCTCGCGCACCTGCGCTTCGGTGGTGACACCCGGCATGAGGTTGCGCAACAGCATGTCGTCCGGTTTGATGGCGTTGAACGTGTCACGCGCCTTCTCTCGCGCTTTGTCGATCTGCTGCTGATCGCAGCCGAATAACCCCAGCAGACTCGCGAACAATCCCATGGCGACTCCCCAACGAAGACTCCGGCGCAGCGCATGCGCCGAATGAACGGAACTACGCGACGTTAGCATCGGTACCACCTCCTCTTCACAGTTGACCGCTCCCCCGCGCTTCGCTGTGACTGATGCATCAGTCGAAGCGGCGGTTGAACAGCACGTCGAAGCCGGACAGCGAGCCGGTGCGCAGCACCAGTTGCCAGCGGCGTGAGACCTGCCACGTAATTTTCACGATACTCGCCGCGCTGGTCAGACTCTGCTCGTATCCGAGCGCGAAGTTGTCCGAGATCGCCTTGCCCACCTTCACCACCTGCTCGTCGTCCGACAGCCCCGAGTCGCTGGTGCCGATACTGAACTCGTCGATCCCCAGATCCTTGATGATGCGCTTGCCGCCGGTCGCTCCGAGCAATGCCGTCGCCGCACCGGCCATCGCCTGACGCTGGCCGAGGCCCGCACCGTCCGGACCGTGGCCGAACATCAGCCACGAGAGCTTCTCTTCGTCCGACACGTTGGGCTCGGAGACGAGCGACACGCGCGGCTGACGCACCGTGCCCGTGACGAGCACCCCGGCTGCGACCTCCTGATTGCGGCGCATGGCCTGAATGTAGATGTCGGGGTTGTCCAGCGGACCCACGAAGTTGATCTGACCTCGCTCGATGGCGAGCTTCCGGTCAAACGCCTCATACGTGCCCTCGGCCACCGTGATCGTACCGGTCGCGCGCATTGGCGAGAGCGGATCGCTCTGCACGCGCATGCTGCCGCGCAACAGCAGATCGGCGCCCGCGCCGACGAAGCGGAAGTCGCGCCCCAGATCCACTTCCACATTGATGTGCGGCGAGAATCGGCTGGCGGGCTTCGCGCTGATGCGTGCGGCCTCTTCCTTCGGATCGACCGGCTTGACGCGAGACTGAGCGCCGCCGCGTACGACCACAACGTCGTCGCCCAGCTTCGGCGCGCTTGTGGGCGGCAAAGCAAATCGCGCACGGTCGACGGTGAACTTACCGGTCACCGACATCGCGTCTCCGCTGCCTGCTGCCTTGGCCTCGCCACTCAACGAGAGCTGCCGGTCGGGCGCCGCGAACAATTGCAGTTTGTCGGCCGTCAGCGTGATACCAAGGGTCGGCTCGGGGGTATCGAGGCGGATGTTGCCCGCGGCCTTCGCCGTGCCACCGCCGCCGCCCGTCACAACGACGTCGCGCAACACGATCTCGGTCGGCGTCAGCGCAATGCGTACCCGGCCGTTCTTGATACTCACGCCGGTGTCGAACATCTGCACCGACAGATCATCCGCGGTCAGTTCTCCCGTGGGTCGTGGCTTGGCCACGGTGCCCGCCAGCGTCACTTGCAGGTTGGCGCGCCCCTTGAAGGCGAATTGCGCACCGGCCAGCGTCTCGAACTTCGAGAGGTCGGGAATGACAGCGGCAATGCGCCCGGTCAGCGGGGCGTCGTCCGGCACATTGGGGATCCCGCCCTGCACATGTAAGCCCGTCTTCACGTCGGCATCCACCGTGCCAATCAGCGACGAGACAGCCTTCACCGTCGTGCTCGCCGTCTGGCCCGACAGATCGATACGCGTGCGCAGTTCCGAGATACCCAGCGGCACGCGTGCACCGACCCCGCCCTTCTCCGGGCTCAGACCGGGAATACCGGTCACCGTCACCTTCACGCTTTCGTTGAGACCGCCGCGACGCAGTGTCACGTCGCCACGCCGGCGCACCATCTCGACAAATCCGTCGGCGCGCTGACCGACGCGCACATCCCACTTGCCGTCGAGCACAAGGTCGCTCTCCACCGGCGACGGCTCGCCGGTGAACGACTGCACCACGCGCAGCACCTGCGCAACGTCGAGCGTGTCGATGGTACCGGCGGTTTTCAACTGTCCGTCGCCGTAATCGAAGTTCGCGAGCGAGAGCTCGCCGGCGCCCGTCACCAATCTGGCCGCACCGAGATGCACACGTTCAGCGCTCGCTTCGACCTGCCACGGTGCCGCCAAATGGAGCTTCGGCACGCCACGGTTTTCGAGCGTCTGAATCGTGCCGCGCCAGCCCGGTTTGCCGCGCGTGTCGGTCACGGCACCGGCAGCGTCGAGCGTCATGTCGAGCGGCGCTTCGCGCAGCTTGCCCGCCGTTTTGAGATGCAGCGTATGGGCGCCACGGGTGCCCGCCAGCACCACGGAGAGGTTGTCGAGCCGCGCAACGTCGCTGGTGAACCCACGGCCATCGAGCGTCACGTTCAGACGGTCGCTCGCCGCGCCCGGCAAACCACCGCTCACATCTACCTTGCCGCTCAGATGCTCAAGCGTCTGCGCACCGAACACGAGCTTGTCGGCCGCGAGCGTGGCGACGACGGCCGGACGCTCGATCGTGCCCGACACCTGCCCGTCGAGTTGCAACCGGCCTGCGAGGCCGAAGCCGAGCTTGTCGAGCGATGGTGCATCGATATTCACCGCCATCTTGTCGCCCGGCGCGCCGAAATTGCCTCGCAACGCCACCTTGTTACCTGCTACGAGCAGGTTGGCGTCGCTCGGCAACAAGCGCGAACCGGCAAGCCTGACAGTGCCGGCCCCGCTCATGGGCAAGTCGGCGTAGACACTGTCCTGCAACGCGAATTTGAGTGAGAGGCCGAACGCCGGACGCAGTGTGCCCTGCGCGTCGAACTGGCCTGTGACGCTCGCTTGCGGGGTCTTGGCGCCGCGCTTCTGCGGACCGTACAGGTCGTACCACGCTGCGGGATCGAAGCGCGAAAGCTTGATCTGCGCCTGATACGCGCCGGTACCGCCGTTTTCGAGAACCCCGGTCGCGGCGACCTTACCGTTGCCCGCGTCGAGCGAGAAAGTGTGAATCGTAGTCCCCCTGGCGTCGAGCCCCACATCGGCCTGCACACGCCGGGCGGTGTCTCGCCAGTCGAGGACAATGCGCTGCCCGGCGGCGTCGAGCTTGATGTCGAGCGGCCCGGCGAGCTTTGTCGCCGGCAGCTTGCCGTAGAGGGCGCGCAGATCGAGATCGCGCATCGTGAAGGCGAACCCGCCAACCGTGGCCTCGGTATCAGACGTTTCCGACGTTACCGACGTTACCGACGTTGCCACCGGGGCCGCCGTAGCACCGCTCGCCCCCGACGCCACCGGGGCCGTCGCAGCCGTCGCGGCAATCTTCTCGCGACGCAACTCGCCGCTACCGGTGAGCAGCGCGCGGCCCGCGAGCTTCAATTCAATGCCGGTCAGGGCCTGACGCGTTGCATCGAGCAACACCTGCGTGCGAAGACTCTCGACGGGCAACCCGCCGGCATCGATAGCGCCAGGCTTGGCATTGACGACGGACACCGGCCCCAGCACTCGGAATGCCTTCGCCCCGGGTTCCGGCCGCAAGTCGGCTTGTACGGCCAGATCCGCCTCTGGCGCGCCGGCGGCGAAATCTCGCGGATTCAAGTGATCCAGTGCGATCCGCGCGCGAGAGAGCGGCACCGGGCCAAAGGGCGACGCCGCGATATGTGCCGTGCCGTTCAGCTTTTCGCCGCTCGCGCTCAGATCGATGACAAGTGCGTCGAGCGAGCCGGACAGATTGGCCTCCAACGCCACGGGAATATCGCCCGCCCTGGCCTGCAATCCAACGTTGCCGCCGAGCGCGAACGGACGCCGTCCGTTCAATTGCAGGTTCGCCTGCGCCTCGCCGTAGGGCGTGCCGACGTGTTCGATCTGAACGGTGTGTTGCGTACCATCGCTGCGCGCGGAGACCCGAATGTCGTCGAGTACCAGCGCGGGAGACGCCAACGTGAGCCGGCCAACGCGAACGTCGTTCAGCGTCAGCCCGAGCGGCAGGCGCAGGCTCGAAGGCATCGTCGTCGGCGTGTTCGATGGCGGCGACGGCGCAAACGCCAGCGCCACCTCGCCCGCGTGCAACTTGTCGACGGTGAAATGCAGCGGGCTCAGGCCCAACGCCCAGCGACTCTCAAGACGGCTTACGGTAATGCGCGTCGCGCCGTCGAGATAGCGCACATCGTTCACCGTGAAGCCCCGCGCGAAGCTGCCGCTGCGCCATTCGCCCGAGAGCTTGCCGCCAAGCGTCGACACGGCGGTTTGCCACAACCAGCGGCTGCCCCGCTCGCTCGACATTGCCCAGAGCAGCGCGCCGAGCGCCAACGCCAGGATCAGCAGCAGCGTCAGCACAATGCCCGCCAGCATGCGTCCCCAACGCCGGCGCGGAGGGGGCGATGGCGGGGGCGGCGCGGTGGGGGGAGACGGCGGCGGCAGTGCTGGCGTATCGCCGGGCGTCGCACTCGCAATGCTCACAGTGCTCGGAGGATTCTGAGGATTCGGGGGCATCGTCATCATCAGAATGCCACCCCCAGCGAAATGGCCGGGCGGAAGCGCCGGTCGTGCACGCCGTAACCAAGGTCGAGATTCACCGGCCCGACCGGGCTGCGCCAGCGTACCCCGAAGCCCACACCGTGATACAGCGGCGTGGGGTGCCGATAGTCGTCGGTGGCCGTGCCGACGTCCCAGAACACGGCCCCGCCCCAGTCGCGCGTGACCCAGCGCTGGTATTCGAGGCTTGCCGTACCGAGGTATTTCGTTGGGAATGTGGTGCCGTTCTGCTGACGGCCGATGCTCTGATACGTGTACCCGCGAATCGACGACGTGCCGCCCGCGAAGAACAGCAGCGACGACGGAATGCGGTTGCTGTTGCCGTTCGTGAGGACAGCGCCAAGTTCCAGACGTGCGATCACGAGATCGCGTTGTCCGACGGGAAAGTACTGACGAATACGGCCATACAAACGCGCAAAACTCTGATCGGTGAGCAAAGGCTTTGCGGCGAAACCAATTTGCGTGTTGATGATGTTGCCCTTGCGCGGAAAGATCAGGTCGTCTACGTCGCGACGATTCCATGAAAACGCCGGCACGAGCGCCTTGTTGAGGAATCGCTGGCCGCCGTCCGGCCGCTCGTCGGTGCGGTAGAAGTCGAGCGTATAAGCCCAGTCATAGCGCTCGCGCGAGCGGGCGCGCTTGATGCCGATTTGCGTCGAGCGCTGATCGAGGCCATTCAGGTAGGTGCGGTCGAACGATCCGCGCAGACTGTTGGTATATGCCGAGGTATCGGGCGGCATGCCGATTTCGGCGTAACCGCCCTGGCGGTACTGCTCCAGACGCGCCTGCGAGTCGAAGGTCCAGGCCCGGCCGAACAGGTTGTAGTACGAATACCGGCCGTTGACGCTCGCCCCCGTATCCGTCGTATAACCCACCCCGCTCTGCACGCGTTGCACCGGAAACTCGCGCACTTTCACTTCGATCGGTGCGTTCTCGGCCATCGCGGGGTCTTCCGTCACCGAAATGATGACGTTCGAAAAATACGGCGTGGCCTGAATCTGGCGTTGTAGTTCCTGCAAGCGGTCGGCGTCGAACGGCTCGCCCACGGACAGCGGATTGACGTTGCGGATGATCTGCTCGGGATAGCGACGGGTCCCGGTGATGATGAGCGGGCCCAGCGTGAACGGCGGCCCGCTTTCATAGGTCGCCGCCAGCGACGCCGTGTCGCTGTCGGCATCGATCACCGCGCGCGAGAACGCCATCTTCGCCGCGTGATACCGCTTCTGTCCGAGCTGGAACAGCGTGTCGTTCTTCGCCTTGTCCCAATCGGCCTGACGAAACGGTGCGTCCACCGGCAGTTCCCACGCGCTGCGCAACTGCGCCACGCGCTGCGGGTCCTGATCGACCACCGGGCCGTCGAATTTCAACGCCACTTCCTTGATATGCGTGCGCGGTCCCGAATCGACAGTGACGTGAACGTCGCGCTTGCCGTTGACGGTGGCGACGTCCACATGCGTGACCGGCGAGAAATAGCCTTCCGTCGACGTCAGTTCCTGTATCTGCTCCCCCACCGTGGCGACCAGGTGCTCGAACTGCGCCTCGCCAATATCGTCGCGCTCGGCATAGCGCACAAGG
Organism: Pandoraea apista; assembly: GCF_001465595.2. Taxonomy (NCBI): domain Bacteria; kingdom Pseudomonadati; phylum Pseudomonadota; class Betaproteobacteria; order Burkholderiales; family Burkholderiaceae; genus Pandoraea; species Pandoraea apista. Next base: position 4,166,152 of record NZ_CP013481.2, read on the forward strand.
TCGAGATTATCCTTGAGCAGCTTGGCCAGACCGTTGGGGGCGTCGACACGAACACGATAGTCGGCCTGCGCCGCGCCCGGCCCCAGCAAGCCACAGGTCAGCACGGCCAGGCTCAGGAGTGCGGCAGGTAGGGTGCGCAAAGGGCGCACGCCGAGGCGACGAGAAACGTCGTAACGGGGTTTGATCTGCGAGACGGTCAAAACCTTCCTTGGAATCTTAAATGCCGCCGCGGGTTGTCCCGCGTGCGGTTCAGGGTGCCCAATCGAACAACAATACTGGCAAGCATCGCACAACGACGTAACGTGCGACGCGGAGATGAGCCGTATTTGACCATATCCCCACGGCGGATTTCACTCGCGTATCCCAATTCAGCCAAAAAGGCGAACCATAACGCGTTTGCGGTAGAATCTGCGTCGATTGGTGCCATTGCGATGGCGCCGCTTTTGCCTATTTTTCAAGCATTCGACCATGTACGAGTCCGACATCACCCAATTCATCAAGCAATTGAAGTCCGAGAAGCCGGCGCTGGAAGCCGAGCAACGTCAGGGCCGCTCGCTGCTGTGGGACAAGCAGCCGATCGATATGGAAGAGCGCCGCCGCGCCCAGCAATCGCGCGTGGCCCAGCAGCCGTACGTCTACCAAAGCGAGTAAGTCGCCGCCTCTCGCGCCGAGTGCTGCATTGAATCCGAGTCCGCCCGACGATCCGTCGCACACCCCCGAGCCGATCCCCGAGATCGCGCCGGTGTCTGCGCACGTCGATGCCGCGCCGGATGACGGCCAGAATGGCGATACTAACGAGGCGTCAGCCGCCGCAAGGGAATCCAACGAGGGCGACAAATCGGCTGAATCGGCTGAATCGGCTGAATCTGCTGAATCTGCTGAATCTGCCGCGTCGGCCGCGCCCGCCGGATCGGCGGCCGGTGTCACGCGCCCGGGGACATCGGAGGCGCATCCGATCAAGCCCCATCCCGTTGCCGTCACGACAACGGAGCTGCCCGCACCACAGAGCGGGCAGGACACTACGCCGGACATCGTCGACGGTGTGGCGCGTGCGCGCCTGTATGGCGAACCGCTCTTCGCGCTGCCGACCGATCTGTACATCCCGCCCGACGCGCTGGAGATCTTCCTCGAAGCCTTCGAGGGCCCGCTCGACTTGTTGCTGTATCTGATCCGAAAGCAGAACTTCAACGTGCTCGACATTCCGATGGCGCAGGTCACGAAGCAATACCTGCTCTACGTCGAACAGATCCGCCGGACCAATCTCGAACTCGCGTCCGAGTATCTGCTCATGGCGGCGATGCTCATCGAGATCAAGTCGCGCATGCTGTTGCCGGTCAAGAAGGCCGACACGGGCGAAGAAGCCGAAGATCCACGCGCAGAACTCGTGCGCCGCCTGCTTGAGTACGAGCAGATGAAGCTTGCCGCGCAAAAGCTCGACACGCTGCCGGTGCTGGGCCGCGACTTCCTGCGCTCGCAGGTGTATATCGAGCAGAGCCTCCAGCCGCGCTTTCCCGATGTCGACGCCGAAGATCTGCGCGCCGCGTGGGCCGAAGTGCTGCGCCGGGCCAAGCTCGTACAGCATCACAAGATCTCGCGCGAGGAACTGTCCGTGCGCGAGCACATGAGTCAGATCCTGAGGCGTCTCCAAGGGGCGCGCTTCATGGAATTCACCGAACTCTTCGACGTCACGCGCGGCGTGCCCGTTGTCGTGGTCAATTTCATCGCCATGCTCGAACTCTCGCGCGAATCGCTGCTGGAGATCACTCAGGCCGAGCCGTTTGCGCCGATCTATGTCCGCCTGACCTATTCCCCCAACTGAGCGCCAGTCATTCCTCGCGGCCGAGGGAGTCCGTTGGACCAGCGCGGTTTTGCGCACGCCCAATGAGATTTCCTCTACAATCCCCCGGACATTTTGGCGGCCACGCCCTTGCCAGATAAGGCGCGCGCCACACTTGGACGTCATCAACGTACGCCACGCACGGAACTTCAATGAAAGTTATCCCCTCGATTCACGAACTGCGCGATCAACTGCGCGGACAGAATCGCGTCGCCTTCGTGCCCACGATGGGCAACCTGCACGAAGGGCATCTGTCGCTCATGCGCCTGGCGCGCCAGCACGGCGACCCGGTCGTTGCCAGCATTTTCGTGAACCGCCTGCAATTCGGGCCGAACGAAGATTTCGACAAGTACCCGCGCACGATGGCCGAAGACATCGAGAAGCTCACGCGCGAGAACGTCTACGTGCTGTTTTCGCCTGACGAGAAGGAGATGTATCCGGAGCCGCAGGAATACCGCGTCGAGCCGCCGCACGATCTGGGCGACATTCTCGAAGGCGAGTTCCGCCCCGGCTTCTTCAAGGGGGTCTGCACGGTCGTCACCAAGCTGTTCTCCTGCGTGCAGCCCCGCGTGGCTGTGTTCGGCAAGAAGGATTACCAGCAACTGATGATCGTGCGCAGCATGTGCCGTCAGTTCGCACTGCCGATCGAGATCATTGCCGCCGAGACGGTGCGTGCCGAGGACGGCCTGGCGCTGTCGTCGCGCAATCGCTATCTGTCGGATGCGGAGCGCACCGAAGCGCCGCAGCTTTATCGTTTGCTGGGCCAGATTCGCGACGACGTGAACGCTGGCAAGACGGACTACGCCGCCCTCGAAGCGGCCGCCATGCAAACACTGACCGAGCGTGGCTGGAAACCGGATTACGTGGCGATTCGCCAACGCGCCAACCTGCGCGTGCCGGCACCCGGCGCCGCGCCGGCCGAGAGCCTCGTGGTGCTCGCGGCGGCCAAGCTTGGCGCTACGCGTCTGATCGACAATCTGGAAATCTGAGCGCCGGGTACATGACGCACGGTCGAACGACCGGCGCCGTGTGCTCCCGACGCAAGCCGCGCGTGCCGGTTGCACGCGCATCTTTCGTCGCGCCGCTCGCGCGACACCGCAACACAAGAGGCAAGCCATGTACCGCACCATGCTCAAGTCGAAGATCCATCGCGCCACCGTAACGCATTGCGAATTGCATTACGAAGGCTCGTGCGCGATCGACGAAAACCTGCTCGAAGCCTCGGGCCTTGTCGAAAATGAGCAAATCGACATTTTCAACGTCAACAACGGCGAGCGCTTCACCACCTATGCCATTCGCGGCGAACGTGGCAGCGGCATGATCTCGCTCAATGGTGCAGCCGCGCGCCGCGCGCAGTTGGGCGACATCGTCATCATCGTGTCGTATGCCCAGGTCGAGGAAAAGGAAGTGCTGGCCGGCTTCAAGCCGAAGCTGGTGTTCGTCGACGACAAGAACGTGCAAAAGGGCGAGCGCGATCACGTGCCGCTGCAAGCGTGGGAAGACACCCGCGCCTTCGAGGCTGCGCAGGCCGCCAAGTAAGGCAACGCTTCGACGCTAACGACAAAGGGGCCCGCAGGCCCCTTTGTCTATTGATACACCGCCTCCCGGCGTGATCGATCACTTCGCCACGAATGCCGTGATGCCTTCCCATTGCGGCAAATCGCGTTCGACGCGCCCCGGCGCCACGTCCCACAGCGTGAGGCCGTGCGCGGCGAGCTGCACGTAGTTCTGCGTATTACGCAACATGCCGAGCACCGGCAGGCCCGCCTCTTCGCAGTATCGTGAGAGTTGATCGGCCGCACGCGTGCGGGCGTCGACGCGCATGCCGACCACGCCGATGCGCACATCCCCCTGACGTACGGCCTTCTCCTCGCCCAGTTTTTGCAGGAAGTCGCGCGTGGCGAGAATGTCGAAGATCGACGGCTGCAACGGTACCAGCACGTGATCGGCGAGCTTGAGAATCGCGTCGAGCCGCTTGCCGTGAAGGCCGGCCGGCGTATCGAGCACCGCATGGGTCGTGCCCTTGGGAGGACGTGCGACGTCGTTGTGATCGACTTCCCAGGTGCCAATCGCGCGCAGCGCTGGCGGGCGCAGACCCAGCCAGGCACGCGAGGACTGCTGCCGGTCGGTGTCGCCGAGCATCACCGCATGGCCCTGTGCCGCCAGATACCCGGCCAAATTCGTTGCCAGCGTGCTCTTGCCCACGCCACCCTTTGGATTCGCCACCACGATCACCGGCATTGCAGACTCCCCGAGGTCGATTTGCCGCTCATCTTACAACGGTTGGATGGCAGCCTCATGTTCCGGCGGCCCCGGCGGCCCCGGCGGCCCCGGCAATCTCGACGGTCGCCGCAGCGCTGCCGTTCCGACAGTTCCGACGGTTCCGCCTATCTTGTCTATCCCATCGATCCCCAGCGCACGACCGTTAGCGCAGGCAAGCCCACACGCGCGGAAGATCAAGATGCGCGGCAAACGAATCCGCCAGCCGGTCGAGCGAGGCCTCGCGCAATGCGTTGTAGTCCTGCGCCTCGAAATCGCGGGCACCGGCCCATGTCAGCAGCGCGTGTAACGCCTGCGGCGTATCGAACAGTCCATGCAAATAGGTCCCCATGACCTGATCGTCGGCCGAGCGCGCGCCATCGGCACGCTCGGTGCCCGCCTCGTTCAGCCAGACGGCGGGACGTCCGAGCGCCGCCCCGCTTGTCACGCCCATGTGAATTTCGTACCCGGTCACCGGCGCGTCGCCAGCGCTCAGACGCCCCGCCACAACGCGAAGCTGCTTCTGCGCCTCCATCGTGGTCTCGAGATCCAGCCAGCCGAGTCCACCTGTCGTGCCTGCCTCGCCTTCCAGGCCCTGCGGGTCGTGAATCGCAGTCCCCAGCATCTGCAAGCCACCGCAGATCCCAAGCACTTTCCCCCCATAACGCAGGTGCCGTGCCATCGCCGTCGCCCAGCCCTGTGCACGAAGCCATGCCAGGTCGGCACGCACATGTTTGCTGCCGGGCAGGATCACGAGGTCGCTCGCGGGCCACGACTCACCAGCGCTCACATAGCGAAAGTCGACTTGCGGATGCGCCCGCAACGCGTCGAAATCGGTGTGATTGCTGATGCGCGGCAACGCCGGCACCGCGACACGCAACCGCGTCTCGCCGCTGGCGGCCTTGTGCCGCTCGCCGGGCAGCATGTCTTCGCCGTCCAGATGCAGGCCGTGAAGATACGGCAGCACGCCCAGCACCGGAACCCCCGTGCGCGCCTCGATCCATTCAAGACCACTGGTGAGCAGCGACGGATCGCCGCGAAACCGGTTGATGACGAAACCCTTGATGCGTGCGCGTTCGCTGTCCGACAGACACGCAAGGGTGCCCAGCAATTGCGCGAACACGCCACCCCGGTCGATATCGGCGACGAGCAGCACCGGCGCGTCGACCGCCTCGGCAAAGCCCATGTTTGCAATGTCGCGCGAGCGCAGATTCACCTCGGCCGGACTGCCCGCCCCCTCCACGAGTACGGTGTCGTAGCCTGTGCGCAAACGCTCGTAAGCGGCCAGCACGGCCGCCATCGCGCGCGGCTTGTACTCGTGATAGGCGCGCGCGTCGAGATCGGCCATGACCTTGCCGCCGATGATGACCTGTGCGCCCCGGTCGCTGCTCGGCTTGAGCAATACGGGGTTGAAGTCGGTGTGCGGCGCGACGCCGGCGGCCTGCGCCTGCAACGCCTGCGCACGCCCGATCTCGCCGCCGTCGGCGGTCACGGCGCTATTGAGCGCCATGTTCTGCGGTTTGAACGGCGCGACGCGCACACCTTCTCGGTATAGCAGGCGGCATAGTCCGGCGACCACCGTGCTCTTGCCCGCGTCCGAGGACGTCCCCTGAATCATCAGGGTGCCCCGGTAAGCGCGCGACGACGCGCCGAAATTGACAGGGATTTCACTCATGACGCGGATTATCGCATCGGGCGCTCGTACAATATCGCTCATGAGTGCCCTCGACCTGACTTTCGTGCTGGGTGGCGCGCGCTCCGGCAAAAGCGCGTTCGCCGAACGTCTCGCCGGACAAAGCGGCCTGCCAGTCACTTACCTCGCCACCGCAGCCATGAGTGACGAGCCCGAGATGCACGCTCGCATTGCCCATCATCGCGCCAGTCGGCCGTCGCACTGGCCAACCGTGGAAGTCGGGCGCGACCTCGCTGGCGCGCTGCGCGACGTTGCCCGCGACGGCCACTGCGTGCTGGTCGACTGCCTTCCCTTGTGGCTTGCCGGCTGGCTATGCCCTCCCGACGACCACCCCGACGGCCCTGCCAGCGACGCACAGTGGCACAACGTCGTCGAATCGTTGGCGCAGACACTGGGGTCACTGCCCGGCAAGATCGTGATCGTCAGCAATGAAATCGGGCTGGGCGTGATCCCCATGGGTTCACTCACGCGCCGCTACGTCGATGAACTCGGACGTCTGAACCAACGTGTGGCCGCGCTGGCCCCGCAAGTGCGCTTTGTCGTCGCCGGACTGCCGATGGCCGTCAAAGGATAACCGTCGATGCTCACTGGACTCGCCCCCGAATCGCTCTGGCTCGCCGCGCTGATCGGCGTGCTGCTCGACGCCTGGCTCGGCGAGCCGCGCCGATGGCATCCGTTGGTGGGATTCGGCTATATTGCGAACGGCGTCGAAGCCTGGCTCAACGATCCCGAATCGCGCGACAAACCCTTCAGCGCCATGACACGTGGCACATGGGCCTGGATGATCATGCTCGTGCTCCCCGTGCTCATCGCGTGGGGGCTGACGTTCCTCCCGGGCTGGAGCGGCATTCTCTGGCAGGCGCTGGCGTTGTATGCAGCGCTCGGCGCACGCAGTCTGCGCGAGCATGTAATGCCCATCGCCCACGCCCTTCGCGACGGCGATCTGGCGCAAGCTCGCGCGCTGACCGCTCGCATCGTCTCGCGCGACACCGAAGACGCGAGCGCATCCGATCTCGCGCGGGCGGCCGTCGAGTCGACGCTGGAGAACGGTAACGACGCGATCTTCGGCGCGCTATTCTGGTTCGCCATTGCGGGCGCCCCCGGCGTCGTGCTGTTTCGGCTGGCGAACACGCTCGACGCCATGTGGGGCTATCGCACCGACAAGTTTCTTTACTTCGGCCGGCCGGCCGCGCGTATCGACGACGTGCTCAACTGGATTCCCGCACGCCTGACGGCGGCAAGCTACGCGGTCTTCGGAGATGTCGCGCGTGCCATCGACTGCTGGCGCACGCAGGCAAGCGCGTGGTCGAGCCCCAACGCGGGACCTGTGATGGCCGCGGGGGCAGGCAGTCTCGGCGTTCAACTGGGCGGCCCGGCACGCTATCACGGCGAGTGGGAGCCGCGCCCGGCGCTGGGTTGCGGCATGGAACCCTCGGCCCAGCACATCAAGGCCGCGTGGCGGCTGATCTCGCGTTCGATGTGGATGTGGCTGATCGTTAGCGGTGCGCTCGCGCTCTTCGCGGCGTCACAGGCTGACGCCTTGCCGGTTGGCGTGACGTGACCGTAGCCCCATCATCGCAGCCCTCGCGTTTCCCCATGTCATCCTCAGTCATCTCGCCATCACCAGCATCGGTCACACCGAACCCATCAAGCGTATCGAGCGTGCCTGCCGGCCCCGCCACGCCGCGTCATGGCGGCAATCTTGGCGAAGCCATCCTTCGCTATCGGCGTCCCCGCGAGGACTGGATCGACCTGTCTACCGGCGTCAACCCGCACGGCTACCCTGTGCCGATGCCCCCTGCGAGCGCCTGGCGCGACTTACCCGACGCCTTCGACGATCTCTGCGACGTTGCTGCGCAGTACTACGGCGTGCCGGTCAGCACCGTGGTGCCGTGTGCGGGATCGCAGGCCGTCATCCGGTCGTTGCCGACGTTGTTGCGCCCCGGGAGGGTTGCCGTCGCCTCGCTGACCTACAGCGAGTACGCACCGGCCTTCGCCAACGCTGGCCACACACTGGTGCCGTGGCAAGGTCCTGAGGCCGGTCTGCCCGATGTCGACTATCTCGTCTGGGTGAATCCGGACAATCCCACCACACGACACGTCTCGCGCGAGACATTAACGCAATGGCAAGCCCGGCTGGCCGAACACGGCGGCATGCTGATCGTGGACGAGGCATTCGCCGACGTTTCGCCGCAGGCATCGATGGCACCTCATGTTGGCGAGACGGGTCTCGTCGTCTTGCGTTCCGTGGGCAAATTCTTCGGACTCGCGGGAATTCGTGCGGGCTTCGCGTTGTGTCCGCAAGGGCTGGCAACGCGTCTGGCCGAGCGCCTGGGCGCGTGGACCGTGAGTGGGCCGGCAAGGTTCGCTGTCCGAACCGCCCTGCGCGATACGGCATGGCAAGCCGCCACCCGGGAACGTTTGTTGCACGATGGCGAACGGCTTCTCAGACTGTTGCGCGCACACGACTGGCCGGCGAACGGCACGCCCCTGTTTGCCTGGACGCCCCACCCACTGGCCCCGCAATGGCATGAACGACTGGCGGCTCAAGGGATCTGGACCCGCCGCTTCGATGACCGGCCTGTCACGCTCGGAAACGGGACGACACAAACGTTGCCAAGCTTGCGGCTCGGCCTGCCGCCGACCGAGTTTGCGTGGCAGCGGCTGCAATCTGCGCTAGCCGGATTGCGGGCCGGATAGAGTTTTCGGGAACTGCGGAAGACAACGGCCATCAAAATTCCCCGTGGTGCTTTCGATCGGGCACATGAACCGCGCGCACCGCACGGCGCCATGCCTTACGCCGTATTAAAAACCGGGCGTTTGGCGCCCTTTTCGTTACAAATTGAAGCATTTCTGCAACAAATGCACACAGTCATCGCCATAGGGCGCCGCTAGACTGAAGGTTCTTTCGCAAGGGCTTTCTCCATATATAAAAGGACGACCAAATGAAAAAACTGCCTCTGTTGCTTGCTACGCTTCTGGCCGCTACCGTCGTGACGGTCGGTTGTTCGAAGAAGGAAGACCAATCGGCCGCGCCGGCCTCCGACATGTCGGCTTCGGCACCGGCAGCGGCGCCGGCAGATAACACGGCACCGGCCAGCGATGCTGGCGCTGCCATGAGCGCTCCGGCGTCGGACGCAGGTGCCGCAGCCCCGGCGCCGGCCTCCAACTAACGCTGTCCAACGCTTGGTCAGACACTGCCGTGGGCTTCGTGCCATCGTAAGGTGTCCTGCTCAACCCTGTGCCGCCTTCACGCTCCAGTAACGCGCTGACATCGAGGTGACACCGTGTTGATCGTGCATTGCCATGCGTGAATGACCGCGCCCCCTGAACGCTTCGGCGTCAGGGGGCGCGGTCGTTTTGGGGAACGCCGGTCGCACGCAAGGCGGCACAACACGATAATGTCCCGCCAGGCTTATTTCACCACCGTCACACCCCCGTCGATCACGCCGTAGGCTTGCACCTTGCTTGTCCCGCTGCCGGCGCTCGCCCCCGACCCGCCGTCGGGGCCGGCGCAAGCGCTGAGCATCGTCGCCAGGGCAAGCGCCAACGCGCTCATCAATCCGATATTTCGTTTCACGTCTTCGACTCCTCTAAGTGCGCGGCCCGCGCGTACTGGCCGAGCGGGCTTCCTGTCGATGATCCGACACAGACTGACCTATGACGTCACGCTTCGTTCGACAGCCCTCGCGTGACATCGGTTCGCTGCGGGCGCACATTCGGCCCTTCCCCTCACGCTTGCCGCAGCACGACAACACGCCGAGAATGTCGAGTCGGTTGCGTGGGCGAGCGGTCATCGTGACGTTCGGTCAACGCCAGCCCCAACCCGCCAACACCTAAGCCTGCTGCCTCGATGTCGCTCAATCTCACAGCCTCACACCGCCTTCGTCGTCACCGGCTCGCACTGACGCTCGCCGGCTTCGCCACGCTCGGCGCCCACGCCGCCGTCACCGTCAAAGACGATTCCGGCGCCACCGTCACGCTCGCGGCTCCGGCGCAGCGGGTGGTAAGCCTTTCGCCGCATGCGACCGAATTGCTGTTCGCGGCAGGCGCAGGCGACAAGGTCGTGGGTGTCGTGGCGTACTCCGATTATCCCGAAGCGGCGCGCAAACTGCCCCGCGTCGGTGACAACAGCGCGCTCGACCTTGAGCGCATTCTCGCGCTCAAGCCCGATCTGCTCGTGGTGTGGATGCATGGCAACTCCCAGCGCCAGGTCGAGGCGCTGCGTCAATTGAAACTGCCGGTGTTCTACTCCGAGCCGAAGCATCTGACAGATCTGCCTGCGGCCATCGAAACGCTCGGCACACTGACCGGAACTCCGGCGAAAGCCCAGGCGTCGGCCGAAGCGTTCCGGGCACGCTACGAAGCGCTGCGCAAGCAATATTCCTCCCGCGCACCGGTATCCGTCTTCTATCAGGTGTGGACACAACCGCTCATGACCTTGAACGGCACGCATATGGTCAGCGACGTGATCCGACTGTGCGGCGGGGTGAACATCTTCGCCGACGAAGCACCGCTCGTGCCGCGTGTGTCCGTCGAAGCCGTACTGGCCAAACGGCCGGAAGCGATGTTCACTGCCACGCCCGGCGCAACCAAGTCCGACAAACCGCTTGCTACGCTCGACAGTTGGCGCAAGTGGCCGCAGTTGCCTGCCGTGGCGCACAACAACCTGTTCGGCATCGACGGCGACCTCATCAACCGGCCCGGCCCGCGCATTCTCGACGGCGCACGCACAATGTGCGAAGACCTCGATATCGCCCGCTCGCGCCGGGCATCGGCTGCGCAGTAATACGAAATCGAGGGTAGCCGCGCAAGGCCGGGGCGTTACCGCCTGCGCGACCTCATGCGTTCCAGCGAATCAGGCGCGCGTTGCCGTCGCCGTCGAGATGAAGGTGACAGAGTCCCCCGAAATCGAGCGACCACGACAGGCACGCCGCCGTCGGCATTCGCAGCGCAGTCGCCGTGTGCAGACGAATCGGCCCTGCGTGCGCAACGACCACATGCACGGCATCCGCCGCGCTCGCCGTGTGTCCCAAATCCCGGGCCCAGGCGTCCATACGCCGCACGATGTCTCGCGCGCACTCGCCGCCGGGCGGCGCAAATCCGGTGACGTCGCGCGCCCAAGCGTCAAGCGCTTGCCGGTCGATCGCTTCCCACGGCCGCATTTCCCATGTGCCGAAGTCCATCTCGGCAAGACGCTCGTCTTCCGTCACCCGCAGGCCAAACGGTGTCGCCAGTGCTTCGGCGGCGCGGCGCGCGCGTTGCAGAGGGCTGCTGTGGATCGCCACAGGGGTACGGCCGTCCAGCAACGTTACGAGGCGGGCCTGCATTGCCGCGACAGCCGCATCGAAGCGCGCCGCATCGACCGGCAAATCGGTGCGCCCGTAACATAACCCCGACACGATGTGTGGCGGCGGATGCCGCATCAGGATCAGATCCATGCGCACACCGTGAGATACAGCGCGAGTTCGCCAACCTGCTGGGCGAAGCCCAGCGTATCGCCCGTATAGCCACCGAGACGCCGGCGCAGATAGCGAATGAAGCCCATGCGCACCGCGATCAGCACGACCGCGCCAGTCACGCCCGCTCGCCAGTCGGGCCACACCCACCACGGCACACTGCATGCCACGCCGAACATCAATCCGTTCATGCTCAGTCGCTGAGCAACGGGTTTGGCCTTGCCTTCGGGGCGCACATAGTCGAGCGTGCGCAGCAAACTGATGGCCATGCTGCGACTCGCCGCGTGGGCACCGATCAGCACGACGGCAAAACCGCCCCACCCCACTGCCGCCTGAATGTCGACCAACGCTTGCCACTTCACCGCGAGCGCCAGCCACAACGCCACCGCGCCGTAAGTGCCGATGCGCGAGTCGTGCATGATTTCCAGCACGCGCTCGCGCGTGAAGGCGCCACCGAACGCATCGACCGAATCGGCCAGCCCGTCCTCGTGAAACGCTCCCGTAAGCAGCACGCTCGCGCCCAATCCGAGGGCGATGGCGAGAGACGGCGACCACAACAATCCCATTGCCGTCGTGAGCAACGCGACCAGCACGCCGACAAACACCCCGACGAGCGGGAAATAACGCGTCGCGGCATTCAACTGTTCGGGCGAATAGCCCACCCATTGCGGGATCGGCACGCGCGTGAAGAACCCAAGCGCCGTCAGAAAAAGCCGCAACTGTCCCTTGACGCCCCCGAACGACGGTGCAGCCGCCCCCGCATGCGCCGGGCGACCCTGCGTCACCAGATCGCGCGACGGCGCTGCCTCATGCGAGGGATCGGGGGACGACGTCGTCATTGCCCGTTTGTCTCCCGGTCGCTCACGCCCGCGCCTTCGAACGTCGCCATCTCGCGCAAGAAGGCGGCGGCAGCCTGAATCAGCGGCATCGCCAGTGCTGCGCCGGTGCCTTCGCCCAGTCGCAAGCCCAATTGCAACAAGGGTGTCGCGCCGAGAATGTCGAGCATCGCGCGATGACCGGTTTCGTCCGAGGCATGCGCGAAGACACAGTAGTCGAGCACGGCCGGCGACACGCGTGCAGCCACGAGCAGCGCCGAGGTACTGATAAAGCCGTCCACCACGATCACGAGCCCCAGTTTCGCGGCAGCCAGATACGCGCCGGTCATCATGGCGATCTCAAAGCCGCCGAAGGTCGCGAGTGTGTCCAGCGGATCGGGCGTGTCGCCCGAGACGGGATGCGCCGCGAGTGCGCGTTCAAGAATGGCCGTCTTGCGTGCCAGCCCGGCGTCGTCGACACCCGTGCCACGACCGACACAGGCGGCGAGCGGCAGACCGGTCAGGCGTTGCATCAGACACGCTGCCGAGGACGTGTTGCCGATGCCCATCTCGCCGAAACCGATCATGCGTGCGCCACGCGATGCGTGCGCCACGACCCGCGCGGCACCGGCGGCCAGCGCGGTTTCGAGTTGCTCGCGCGTCATGGCCGGCGCGTCGAGAAAGTTCTGCGTGCCGCGCGCCACCGGAATATCGACGAGCGACGCGTGCGCCGGAAAATCGGCGGCCACACCGGCGTTCACCACCTCAAGCTCAATGCCATGCGTACGGCAGAAGACATTGATGGCCGCGCCGCCGCGCAGGAAGTTGAGCACCATCTGCGCGGTAACCGCCTGCGGATACGGACTCACGCCGGCAGCGACAACGCCATGATCGCCCGCGAAAATCAGCATCGTCGGACGCGCGAGATCCGGTGTCGCGCTCTGCTGAATCCGGCCAATCTGATGCGCGACACGCTCAAGCGCACCGAGGCTGCCGGGCGGCTTCGTCTTGATGTCGATGGCATGTTCGAGCGCCGCATCCATCGCTGAAGAAGGTGCGGCGATATCGAACAGTTCGGTTAGCAACGGGCTGAAAGCGGTCATACGAGAGACGTCCTGAAACGGTGAAGCAAAGATTACATTTCCACGCCGGCCTGCGCGCGAATGCCCTCGGCAAAAGCGTGCTTGACGGGGGTCATATCGGTCACGGTGTTGGCGGCGTCGATAAGCGCCTGCGGGGCGCCGCGGCCGGTGATCACGACATGCTGCATTTCGGGGCGCGCCTGCAAATCGGCGACCACGGTGTTCACGTCGAGATAACCCAGCTTGAGTGCAATATTCAGTTCGTCGAACAACACAAGGCCGAACGACGGATCGCGCAACATGCGGCGCGCCTGCTCCCACGCCGCTTCCGCCTTGGCAATGTCGCGCGTGCGGTCTTGCGTCTCCCAGGTGTAGCCTTCGCCCATCACATGGAACTCGCACTCGTCGGGAAAGCGCCGCAGGAATTTCTCCTCGCCGGTCGGGATCGCGCCCTTGATGAATTGCACCACGCCCGTCTTCATACCGTGGCCCATCGCGCGCACCACCATGCCGAAACCGGAACTCGACTTGCCCTTTCCGTTGCCGGTCGTGATGACGATCACGCCGCAGTCGCGCTGCGCCTGCGCGATTTTGTCGTCGATGACCGCTTTCTTGCGCACCATGCGCGAGCGGTGGCGCTCGTTGCGGCCGTCGTCGCCGGCAGTGGCACTTTCAGGTTGGGATTGCGGCTTGTCTTGCGTCATGAACATCACCTGTCAAAAGCAGGCGCACGGCCTAACATGGCCGTACGCGGATGAGAGTGTACGCCTGTGTATCCCCACGGGGCTGATAAGGACCGTGGCGTCGGACATGCCGCTCAGAAACGGCGCACGGGCACGAGGGCTTCGTCGTTGCCATCGCGAATCAGGCGCAACGGATAACCGAAAGCATCACTGCAATACTCGGCCGAAAGCACTTCGCCCACCGGGCCGGCACGCCACCCGCCACGGCCGTCGAGCAGCAACGCGTGCGTGGCAAAGCGCCGTGCGAGATTCAGATCGTGGCACGAGAAGATAACGGCAGCATCGTCGCGTTGCGCATGGCGCGCGAGTTGTTCGAGCGCGTCGATCTGATGATGCAGATCGAGATGCGAAACCGGCTCGTCGAGCAGCAACAGCGGCGTGGCCTGCGCCAGTACGGCAGCCAGCGACACCCGCTGACGTTCGCCGCCCGAGAGCGTGGTGACGTCGCGCGCCGCGAAATCCTCCATGCCGACTTGCGCGAGTGCCGCCATGGCGGCGGCAATGTCTTCATCCGATTCCCACGCGCCCCAGCGCCCTTGCGCCAGATAGGGGTGGCGTCCGGCCAGCACGACTTCGAGAGCCGTGGCCCCGAAGGCGTCGCGCGTTTGTTGCGGCATGAGCGCACGCACCTTGGCGAGCGGCGCGGGACGCCACTGAGCCAACGACTTGCCTTCGATCTCGACACGCCCGCTACCGGCAATGGCCGCATCGCGCGATGACGTGGCTTGCACCGGACGCAGCCCGGCGAGCGTGGTGAGCAACGTGGTCTTGCCGGCCCCATTCGGCCCGGCCAGACACCAGCACTCACCCGCAGCCACGGCAAGATCGAGCCAGTCGACGAGTACGCGCTCGCCGGCGCGTAATGTCAGGGCATGCGTTTGCAGCAGTGGTGTATTCATCGGATGGCCCGCCGGGAAAGCAGCCACAGAAAGACCGGCACGCCGATCATCGCGGTAATCACGCCCACGGGCAATTGCGTCGGTGCAATGATCGTACGCGCCACCAGATCGGCGAGCATCAACAATGCGCCACCGGCGAGCGCGGCGGCGGGCAACAACATGCGCTGATCGTTGCCGAAACGCAGACGCAGAATGTGCGGTACAACGAGACCGATGAAGCCGATGCTGCCGGCAGTGGTCACGGCAACCGCGGTGGCCAGCGACGCCGCCAGATAGATGCGTGCCCGTAGCGGGCCGACAGCCACGCCCACGGCCTGCGCCACGGCCTCGCCACGCAACAGCACATTCAGGCGGTGCGCGACGGGGCACACGATCAGCAGCGTTACCGCTAGCGCGATCAACGGCAGGGCGGCGCGGTCGACACCGTTCAGATCGCCCGTGAGCCAGAACAGCATGCCGCGCAGGCTGGCGTCGGGCGCGAGCGTGAGAATAAGGGTGGCGAGTGCGCCGAAGCCTGCGGCCATCATCACGCCGGTGAGCAGCAGTTTGGTGCTGCTATCCTGCTCGCCGGGCCGCAGGAAGCTGCGGTGCGAGAGCGCCATCACGATAGCGATGGCGGCGAGAGCGCCCGCGAAGGCGCTCGTCTGTACCCAGAAGAAGGGGAGCATGAGCGCCAGCGACGCCAGTGCGGCGACACCCGCGCCACCGGAGATTCCCAGAACGTAAGGATCGGCGAGCGGGTTTCGCAACAGGGTCTGCATCAGGGTGCCGGCAACGGCGAGCAGCCCGCCACAGGCAAACGCGGCGAGCGCGCGCGGCAGGCGCAGACGCCAGACCACGTCGCCCGCGAGACCGGCATCGTGACCCAGCAGCAGCGAGCCGATCTCACCGAGCGAGACTGGCACGCTGCCCAGCATGAGCGACGCGAGCAGAACGACCAGCGCAACGCCGGCCAGTCCTGCCCAGATGGCGAGAGCGCGACGCGGTGTCATGCCGCGTGAGGAGCGTGGCGCCCTGCCGGGACGTCGTTAGAACTGCTTCCAGCCGAGCGAGACATAGATCGCGCGCCCGAGGGTGTTGTAGGCATAGACCGTCTGGTAGTTCTTGTTGAAGACGTTGTCCAGGTGCGCCGAGACGTACCAGGATTTGTCGATATCGTAGCGTGCCTGCAGGTTCACGAGCGTATAAGCGCCGAGGTGCTGGCCGCCCGTATCGTAACGCTCGCCACTGTAGAACACATCGCCGCCGACGGTGAACTTGTCGAATGTCTTCGACAAGCCGATCGAGCCGAACTGCTTGGCGCGACGTGCGAGTTGCTTGTCCGCATCCAGATCGGTCGGGTTCTGACGCGTGAACGACGCGCGCACATCCACGCCGAAGAACGGACGGCCGGCATAGGTCAGCTCAAGACCTTCGACACGGGCTTTGGCCACGTTCGCAGCAGTGTACGGGAACACCGTCAGCGACTGGATCAGGTTGGTGTAGTTGGTCTGGAAGCCCGTCAGCTTGACCAGACCCAGACGCTCGCCGCCATTGAACTGCACGGCCAGTTCTTTGGAGATCGAACGTTCCGGTTGCAGGTTCGGATTGCCGTAGCCCGGGTAGAACAGCTCGTTGAAGGTCGGTGCACGGAAGCCGTCTGACGCGTTGGCCATGAACTTCCACTGATTCGTCAGGTTGTAGCCGTAGCCCAGCCAGTAGCTGTTTGCCCCGCCGAAGTCGGAGTAGACGTCGCGGCGTACATTGGCCTGCACCTGATGCTTGCCGAACGTGCCTTCGTAGCCCAGGTACGGGGAATCGAGATGGCGGTTATTGCGGCCGTAGTTGGTGTTGCTCTCGACGGTCTGCTCCAGACGCGTGTAGCCGGCGATCAGCTTCTGGTCCGGCATGAAGGCGTATTCGTTGGCCCAGTCGATCTGATTGCTCGACGTATGAAAGTTGCCGTTGCCCTTGCCGTTCAGATAGTTGTAGCTGTAATCGTCGCCCTGCGTGACAGTGAAGCGCGTGCTCCACTTGTCCGTGATGTTGCCCTTCATGTAGCCCGAAATCTGACGCACGCGAGCGTCGGTGTCGTTCAGATCGGTCGGCTTGCCGAAGGCATTGTCGTAACTGCTGCTGCCGTCGCTCTGGAACAGACGCACGCCCGCTTCCCATGTGTCGCCGAACTTGCGCGAAAGCGACGCGGTCACGCTCGTGTTGTCGTCGCCGTTGCGGTTCGGGTTGACCTTCGGCGCGAAGCGCGGGTCTTGTGCGGAAATGCCGTTGGTGTGAAAGCGCGAAACATCCAGCGAGAAACGGGTCTTGCCGTCTTCGAACGAACCTGCGATACCGGCGTTGGCCTGCGTGGTGTTGTTCGTGCCGTAACCCACTTCGGCGTAAGCGCGGGGCGGGCCGCCATCGCCCTTGCGCGTGAAGATCTGAATCACGCCGCCCACAGCTTGCGAGCCGTACAGGGCCGAGACGTTACCGCGCACGATTTCGATGTGATCGATTTGCGACACCGGAATCTGCGCGATGTTGGTCGTCCCCGAGGTCGCCGAGTTGACCGGCACCCCGTCGATGAGCACGAGCGAGGCGTTCGACGCGGCACCGCGCATGAAGATGCTGGCCGACGTACCGAAGCCGCCGTTCTGCACGATTTCTACCCCCGCCTGACCGCGCAGCAGCGTCGGCAGGTCCTGTGCCTGGCTGCGTTCGATGTCCTCACGCGTAATCACCGACGTGGCGGCCAGCGTGTCGGCCAGCTTCTGCTCGGTGCGCGAGGCTGTCACGACGGTCGTCTTGAGCTGAGCGGCCGTGGGATTGTCGGCTGTGTTGGCGGCAACGGCGACCGAGGCATCGGCCTGCTGGACCGGCTGGGTCGACGAATCCGTTTGAGCCGACTGTGCATGAACACCCACGCTGGCGCACAGCATGGCGGCGGCGATGGCGAAACGGTGCGGCGCGGGAACAAGGGCGGCGGACGCCGAGGCTAGGCGTGCAAATGCAGGCGCGTGCAGCGCCATCGCACGAACGTGGGTGCGCATGATCTGGTGTAACTTCCGTAGTTTTCTTATTGCCTAGACCCGTTCCCCCGCAGGCCGCTGGCGCAAGGGGAACGCCGGTGACAGGTCAAGGATGCGAAGCATCGACACATGAAAACGACGACATGCCACCCACGGCATGGCCGGGCAGCATGGCTTTTCCCCACTCACTTGGGCCGGTATCCGGGCTGGTCATCGTCGCGCCTGACCGGCCTTCCCGCGAGCGGGTAACTCACAGTGGCGATAAAGGCGAAGCGCGTTTTCGGAAACCTTTCGGGCCGAAAGAATGACTTACCGTTGCGGGGGCAGCACAGGTTGGCCAGCCCGTGTGGGGACGCGGCTCCCTGTTTCCCGTTTAACTGCGCATGCCGGAGGGGCGTGCGCGAGCACCGAAGTGCCGCAAGTGTAGGGGCCATTCGAAAGAGCGTCAATGCTCGATCGCCGGGCATTGGCCGCCGATTCCGTTAGAATGTAGGGCAATTATGAGGACGCAGCCCGATGCTCACCGATCTCGACAATCTCACCGACAAAATTGAACAGTTGGTTGTGATAAGCCAACGTTTTCATCAACACAATCAAGCCTTGCTCGCCGAACTCGATCGCGCGCGCGCCGAATGCGACGAAACCCGCGTGGCGAACGAGCAATTACGCGCCGAGCGCGACGCCCTGCGTTTGCAGCGCGATCAGCTTGCGGCCAAGATCGACGAGGCCCAGGTTCGCCTGAACGCCATCCTGGAAAAGCTCCCTACGCAAAACCCCGCTGAGGGTCAGATGGATCTGCTCGGCACCCCCGGTGGAGAAAACGCATGACGATCAAGCAGCTCGAAGTCAACATTCTCGAACAGTCGTACCGGCTCGCCTGCCCGCCGGAGCATGAGGCTGACCTGCTGTCCGCCGTGTCTCGGGTCGATGCAGAAATGAGCAAGGTTCGCGCCCAGAGCAGCGTGCGCGGCACCGACCGCATTGCCGTCATGGCAGCGTTGAGTCTGGCATCCGAATTGCTTGCACTTGAAAAAAGTATTGCTGCCGGACAAGCATTCCCCGCCGAAGAAATTCAGAGTAGAATGCAACGCATGAACGAACGATTAAGCGCTGTGATCGATCAGTATCAAAACTGAAAAATCACTCAGTGCCGTCCGATTCAAAAAGTTAGTTTTCCCTGCCTGGTTCGCGAAAGTCATAGATTCCTTGAACCAATGATCTGTTGCAGGTTGCGGAAGTTTGTAGTGCTGGCGTGAGCGTCACTCTGTCTGATGAACCCAAAGCGCTACTAACCGCGACCACCTTGAGCCTCACGGTTCAGGATGCCGGCTTAGCGGCTGAGGCGGGGACCCAATACACGGCACTGCGCAAGCAGTGCCGTTTTTTTTCGTCTGCGCATCGCGCGTCGGCACGAACGTCTCTCGCATAAGAAAAGGCGGCCCGCAGGCCGCCTTTTTTCAACTTACGTTACATCGCATCACGCCGTCGGTCTCGACAGCGTGATGACAAGCCCCCCCGCTCAGAACTGCGCTTCCGTGAGCGACAGCGCCGAATCCGCGCCCTCCGTAATCGCCTGCGCGAGGCCCGGAGCTTGCGTGAGAATGTGATCCGCGAAGAAACGCGCGGTGCCGATCTTGGCGTCGTAGAACGACGGGTCCTGCGCGCGCAATGTCTGCGCCGCCAGCAACGCGCGCCCCATCTGCCAGCCACCGAGTACGATACCGGCAAGCTTCAGGTACGGTACGCTGCCGGCAAACACGGCGTTCGCATTGTCCTGCGTGTTCGCAATCACGTAGTCCACCACGATCGACAGCGCCTCACGTCCCTTTGCCAGACGTTCCGCCACTGACTGCCCCACACCGCCCGATGCCCGCAGTTCGTTCTCCGTAGAGACGATCTGCTCGCATAGCGCGCGCGCCACGGCACCCCCATCGCGCAAGGTCTTGCGGCCAATCAGGTCGTTCGCCTGAATCGCGGTCGTGCCTTCGTAGATCGGGAGAATACGAGCGTCGCGATAGTACTGTGCCGCCCCCGTTTCTTCGATAAAGCCCATGCCGCCATGCACTTGCACGCCGAGGCTCGTGACCTCAAGCGACATTTCGGTGCTCCAGCCCTTCACGATCGGCACGAGGAATTCGTAGACGGCCTGCGCGCGCTTGCGCTCGGCGGCATCCGCCGCATGGTGTCCGATATCCGCCTGTGCCGCCGCCACATACGCGAGTGCCCGCGCGCCTTCGGTCAGTGCGCGCATCGTCATGAGCATGCGCTTGACGTCGGGGTGATGGATGATCGACACGGCGTCGCGCGACGAACCATCCACCGGGCGGCTTTGCAGACGATCGCGTGCATAGGCCACGGCATGCTGGTAAGCACGGTCGGCAATGGCGACCCCCTGCATGCCCACGGCGAAACGCGCCGCGTTCATCATGATGAACATGTATTCGAGGCCGCGATTCTCTTCGCCGACGAGGTAGCCCTTCGCTCCGCCGTTATCGCCGAATTGCAGCACCGCCGTAGGGCTCGCCTTGATACCGAGCTTGTGCTCGATGGACACGCAATGCACATCGTTGCGGGCGCCCAGATTGCCCTCGGCATCGACGTCGAACTTCGGCACGATAAACAGCGAAATACCCTTCACGCCCGGCGGCGCATCGGGGGTACGGGCCAACACGAGATGCACGATGTTGCTCGCCATGTCGTGCTCGCCGAACGTGATGAAAATCTTCGTGCCGAAGATGCGGTAAGTGCCATCCGCTTCGCGTTCCGCACGCGTGCGAACCAGCGCGAGATCGGACCCGGCTTGCGGCTCGGTCAGATTCATCGTGCCGGTCCATTCGCCCGAGAGCAGCTTCGGGACGTAGAGCGCGCGTTGTGCGTCGGTGCCTGCGGTAAGCAGCGCTTCAACCGCACCGTCGGTCAGCAAAGGACACAAGGCGAACGACAGGTTCGCGGCGTTGAGCATCTCCGTGCAAGGTGTGGCAACGAGCTTGGGCAGCCCCTGTCCGCCAAACTCCTGCGGGTGCAGAACCCCCTGCCATCCCGCCTCAGAGAACTTGCGGAAGGCGTCCTTGAACCCCGGCGTCGTGGTGACGACACCGTCCTTCCACGTGCTCGGCTGCTGATCGCCGATGACGTTCAGCGGCGCCAGCACTTCCTGATTGAAACGTGCGGCTTCCTCGAGCACGGCCTGTGCAAGTTCGGGCGAGGCGTCCTCATAACCCGGTAGCGCCGCGATGCTCGTCAGGTCCGCCAGTTCGTTCATCACGAACTGCATGTCCTTGATCGGGGCCTGATAACTCATGTCGTTCCTCCAAGGGATTCCAAATGCCTGCTGATGGTGGCAAATGCCGGATTCTTGTTATTTTGTCTGACCGATTCGCATGAAGACACCCGACCGTTGCCGGCCAGCCTCCTCATGCGGATCGGCTGCGGGAGGCACTTGCCTGCGCTCCCGCAACCTCACCTCACGACACGCTTACAGCGCGCCCGTGAGCTCCGGCACCACCGTGAACAGATCGCCCACCAGGCCGTAATCCGCCACCGAGAAAATCGGCGCCTCCGGATCCTTGTTGATCGCCACGATCACCTTCGAATCCTTCATCCCCGCCAAGTGCTGAATCGCACCCGAGATGCCCACCGCGATGTACAACTGCGGCGCCACGATCTTGCCCGTCTGACCCACCTGATAGTCGTTCGGCACATACCCCGCGTCGACCGCCGCACGCGAGGCGCCCAGCGCCGCACCCAGCTTGTCCGCCAACGGCTCGAGCACCTTCGTGTAATTCTCGCCGCTGCCCAGACCCCGGCCGCCCGAGACGATGATCTTCGCGCTCGTGAGCTCCGGACGGTCCAGCTTCGTCACCTCACGGCCCACGAACTGCGACAACCCCGCGTCCGGCGTCGCCGACACCGCTTCCACCGCCGCGCTACCTCCCGTGGCCGCTGCCGGGTCGAAACCCGTCGAGCGCACTGTGATCACCTTCACCTTGTCCGCGCTTTGCACCGTCGCAATCGCGTTGCCCGCGTAGATCGGACGCTCGAACGTGTCCGCGCTGTCCACCTTCGTGATGTCCGAGATCTGCGCCACGTCCAGCAGCGCTGCCACACGCGGCGCGATGTTCTTACCGTACGCCGTCGCCGGGGCCAGAATGTGCGAATAGTTGCCCGCGATCGACACCACCTCATCGGCGATGTTCTCCGCCAAGCCATCGGCGAAGTACGGCGCGTCGGCCAGCAACACCGTCTTCACGCCTGCGATCTGCGCTGCCGCATCGGCCGCCGCCTTCGCGTTGCTGCCCGCCACCAGCACATGCACGTCCTCGCCGCATTGCAGCGCTGCCGTCACCGTGTTGAGCGTCGCCGCCTTGATCGATTGGTTGTCGTGTTCTGCGATTACCAAAATGCTCATCTCGTCGTCTCCCTTAGATGACCTTGGCTTCAGTCTTCAGTTTCTCGACGAGCGCTGCCACGTCCGCCACCTTCACCCCCGCACTGCGCTTGGGCGGCTCGGCCACCTTCAGCGTCTTCAGGCGCGGCGCCACATCCACCCCAAGATCCGCCGGCTTGACGGTCTCCAGCGGCTTCTTCTTCGCCTTCATGATGTTGGGCAGCGTCACGTAACGCGGCTCGTTCAGGCGCAGGTCCGTCGTGATCACCGCCGGCAGCGACAGCGACACGGTCTCCAGCCCTCCGTCCACTTCGCGCGTGACCTGAGCCCGGTTGTCCGCCACCGTCACCTTCGAGGCGAACGTCGCCTGCGGCAGCTTCGCCAGCGCCGCGAGCATCTGACCGGTTTGATTGGAATCGTCGTCGATCGCCTGCTTGCCCAGGATCACCAGTTGCGGCTGCTCCTTGTCCACGATCGCCTTGAGCAGCTTGGCCACCGCCAGCGGCTGTAGTTCTTCGTCCGACTCGATCAGGATCGCCCGATCCGCGCCGATGGCCAGCGCCGTGCGCAGCGTCTCCTGCGACTGCGTCACGCCCGCCGACACCGCGATCACCTCCGTCGCCACGCCCGCTTCCTTCAGGCGCACCGCCTCTTCCACCGCGATTTCGTCGAACGGATTCATCGACATCTTCACGTTCGCGATATCGACGCCGCTGCCGTCGCTCTTCACGCGAACCTTTACGTTGTAATCCACTACCCGTTTGACCGGTACCAGGATCTTCATGAACTCGCTCCAAAGTTACGTTTACGTCAATCCGCTGCCATTATAACCACACGGCAAATGACGCATTAATTGCATATTTGCGGCATTTTGTGGCAAACATTCTCGAACGCTCTGTCGAATGGCCACGGATGCGCGATCCTCGCGATAGCGGCGTCGGGATCCGGCACGGGTACGCCTCCACGCGCTTACAGGCGCCCACCCAGCCCCGAACGATCGTGCTATTTTTATGCAAATCGTGACGCACAGCCAGTATCCGTGTGGTGCATTTCCTCTAGAGAAATCACCCCGTCGTGCGGGCGCCTATGATCGAATGGCGCACCGATAATCGCAGCGCCGTCGCACGTACGACGGCCACCCGGCCAGTGCGCCAGGAGGAGACATGACCACCTATTCGGAATCGCGTCTGCAAGCCAGCGACGGCCTTTCTCTGCACGTTCATCGTTGGCAGCCGGATACCGGCGGCGCCCCCCTGCGTGCGGTCGTCGCCATCGTTCACGGGATGGGCGAGCACGGCGGACGTTATGCACGGCTGGCCGAACATTTCGCCACCCTCGGCATCGCCACCGTTACCTACGATCTGCGCGGGCACGGTCGCTCGGGCGGCGCGCGCGTCTTCGTCAACCATTTCGACGAGTACCTCGACGATACGGAAATTTTCCTCACGCACGTACGCACCACGTTCGGCCCGACGCCGCTCTTCCTGCTCGGTCACAGCATGGGCGGCGCCATTGCGGCGCTGTTCACCATCACGCGCGCGCCGGCCAACGTGCGCGGACTGATGCTCAGCAGCCCGGCACTCGCGCCGGGCGAACCCGTGGCGCCGTGGATGGTGGCGGCCGGACGCTGGGTCTCACGCTGGCTGCCCAAGGTCCCTGTGTTCAAGATCGATCCCGCAATGATCGCGCGCGACGAAACGGTTGTCGCCGCGGCGAAGAAAGATCCGCTCAACGCCTATCGCGGCACGCCGGCACGCACCGCCGCCGAACTGCTCGACGCCATGGCGCGGATTCATGCCAACGCCAACGCATTGCACCTGCCGCTCTACATCTTTCATGGCACCGCCGACAAACTCACCGCGCCCTGGGCGAGCGAACAGTTTCACGGTAACGCCGCCTCGCAAGACAAGACGCTCCGTCTCTATCACGGACACTTTCATGAAACACTCAATGACCTCGACCGCGAGAAGGTCATCGGCGAACTGACGACGTGGCTCTTGCAGCACTTGCCCGACACACTGGGGGCACCGGCGGCACAACCGCCCCAGCCGGCAATGGGGGCGCACGGGCACGTCTGACCGTGTGAGCCTCGCAACCGTCGATACGACAAATCTGCGGAACCCTGCACGCGAGCAGGGGCTCGCCACACAACATTTCGCTGCGCGTTACACTGAATCTGTGTGAATTGCGAGGAGGCTCCCGCATGCAAGCGCAGACGAAATACTCGCCGCAAACGGTCACCGGCATGCATTTCTGGACGCCGACGATCTTCAGCATCAAGACCACACGCCCGGCCGGCCTGCAATTCACAGCAGGCCAGTTCGTGCGGCTGGGACTGCCCGGCGACGACGGGAAACTGATCTGGCGAGCGTTCTCCCTCGTGAGTTCGCCCGCAGAAGATACATTGGAGTTCTATGCAATTACGATTCCCGAAGGCCAATTAACGCCCCGGCTTTCGAAACTGAAGGTCGGCGACGAGCTGTTTGTCGATCACACAGCCTACGGCTTTCTCACGCTCGACCGATTCACCGGCGGTGAAGATTTGTGGTTGCTCGCCACTGGCACCGGCCTCGCACCGTTCGTGTCGATCCTGCGCGACCCAGCCGTCTGGCAGCGCTTCAAACGTATCTTCGTCGTACATAGCGTGCGATGGGAGCGTGACCTCGCCTACTACGAAGCGTTGCGGCACTTCTCCCACCCCGATGTCGATCCGTCGCTGGTCGAAAAGCTCCACTTCGCGGTGAGCGTGACACGCGAGCAAACACCGGGGGCGCTGTACGGGCGTATCACGTCGTTACTGGCATCGGGGGAATTGGAGAAGGCGATGGGCGCGACGCTCGACCCGGCGACATCGCGCATCATGGTGTGTGGCAACCCCGATATGGTCAAGGAGTTGCGCGCATGGTTCACCAATAACGGCTACGCCGTCAGCCGCACCGCCGCGCCGGGGCCGCTGGTGCTTGAAAAGCAGTGGTAGTAGTGGGTGATGGCTGTAATAGCGATAAGCGCGCGCCACGTTCGAAATTCCGGGCATGGCGTCAACGCCGCCTGCGCTCAGCCGGACGGCTCCGCCCAGTCGGGCGCGCGTTTTTCGATAAACGCCTGCACACCTTCGAGTGCGCATTCGTCCATCATGTTGCACGCCATTGTCTGCCCGGCCATTTGATACGCGGCTTCGATACCCGTCTCGGCCTGCCGGTAGAACAGCCCCTTGCCAGCGGCCACCGCTGCTGCCGGCTTTGCGAGAATCGCCCGGCAGAGCGCCGCCACTTCCGAGTCCAGCCGCTCCGTCGCCACCACCCGGTTGACGAGACCGCGCTCGCGAGCCGTCTCTGCATCGATGAACTCGCCCGTGAGTAACATCTCCATCGCCTGCTTGCGCGTGAGATTACGCGAGAGCGCCACGCCGGGTGTCGCGCAGAACAGACCGACATTGATGCCCGAGACGGCAAAGCGTGCGGCCGACGCCGCCACGGCCAGGTCGCACATGGCGACCAGTTGACACCCGGCCGCCGTGGCAATGCCATGCACGCGCGCCACCACCGGCTGCGGCATGCGTTGCATGGTCAGCATGACGCGCGTGCATTGATTGAAAAGTGTGCGGTAGTAGTCGAGCGAAGGCTCGGCGCGCATCTCCTTCAGATCGTGTCCGGCGCAAAAGGCCGGGCCGGCGGCGCCGAGCACTACCACGCGTGCGGAGGCGTCGAGGGCAATGTCGTCGAGCGCATGTTGCAGCGCGTCGAGCATCGCTTCGGAGAGCGCATTGAAATGACGCGGACGATTCAGTGTGAGCGTGACCACGCCGGCAAGCTCGCCCGCGCCACGCGAGACGAGGACCAGTGGTTCAGTCGTTGCGGCGATGGATTCGGATGCCGTCATGTTCGTCTCCTGCGCCGCGTCTGTGCGCGGCATCGCGTGTAGCGCCGGCCAAACGTCAAAAGTCAAACGTCGGCAAGCACCTTCAGATGCGCCACGACGCTGCGCCCAAGCGCCGAGAGGTTGTAGCCGCCTTCGAGGCAGCTCACGATGCGCCCCTTGGCGTGTCGATCCGCCACCGCCTTGACACGCTCGGTGATCCACATGAAGTCAGCCTCGGTCAGCCCGAGATTGCCGAGATCGTCTTCGCGGTGCGCATCGAAGCCCGCCGAGAAAAAGATCATTTCGGGGCGGAAAGCTTCGAGCTGCCCCAGCCATCCATAGTCGATCGCCTCGCGCGCCTGCATGCCCGAGGTGCGTGCCGCGAGCGGAATATTGAGCATGTTCGGCGCCGGATCGACCGCCCCGGAGAACGGGTAGAACGGGTGCTGGAAAATACCGCACATCAGCACTCGGTCGTCATTGGCGAACGCGGCTTCGGTACCGTTGCCGTGATGCACGTCGAAATCGACGATTGCCACGCGCGAAAGCCCGTGCACTTCCATCGCATGGGCGGCGGCAATCGCTACGTTATTGAATAGACAAAAGCCCATGGCGCGCGTGGGCGTCGCGTGATGGCCCGGCGGCCGCACGCTGCAAAACGCATTCTCGAGTTCGCCGCGAATGACGGCATCGGTAGCAGCAATCGCGGCCCCCGCGGCACGGGTGGCCGCACGCCACGAATACGGGTTGAGCAACGTATCCGGGTCGATCGGAAAGTAGCCCGACTCGGGAATATTGTCGCGAATGAAGTCGATGTGATCCTGCGTGTGCACCCGTCGCAGACTGGCCTCGTCTGCCGCCGGCGCTTCGCGGCGCTCGAGCAGACCGTCGATGCGTCCGGCGATCAGTTGATCCTCGATGGCGCGCAGCCGCTCGGGGCATTCCGGATGCCACTCTCCCATCTCATGAAGGATGCAATCGGGGTGCGTATAAAACCCGGTAGCCATTCGTTGTGTCGCCTATCGCTTCGAATCGTTATATTGGGACGGGCGGGGGATGCCCGCCGCGCCGTGGTCTCCACTTCCGGTAGCGGCCGGGCGTGGTGCCTGGCTCACGGTGCCGCATCGCATTGGCACACGCGTGCCGATGGCCGGCATCCCCCTGAACACTGTCATCGACAGTGCACAGGCCTTAAGGTATCACAGGTGCACTCGGTTATACTGCCAAGCAGTCTCACAGCAGACCCGTGTCAGCCGGTAAGCGCCGTTCTCCTGAAATTCGAGACGGCAGGAACTGGCATGAATGGTTGACGCTCTAGTCTGAATCGCGTGCCGAATTGCTTCCGAATGACTTCCGGATTGATTCGATACCGACCTACGACAGCGTCAACGCGACTAACGCGACGACGGCCCTTGCGGCTACCTCGCATTCGGACTTCATACAGGCCTGACAGACAGCATGACATCACCGGTACGGATGTACGACTTGCTCCCGCTGGCGCTCTCGCGCCTCACTCATCGACCGGACACTGGCCGTATTTTCCCGGCCACCTTCCGCAATTCCTCCGGCACGACGCGATCGTCGCGACTGTCGCGCCCGGTGCGCGCGCTCGGCGTTGCGCTCTGCCTTGGCGCTTTCGCGACAATGGCGACCGGCGCACACGCGCAGACACGTCCGAAGCAAGTGGCGCAGACAGAGTTCGAGGAAGAGGTCGTGCCGCAGCGCTATGCTGCGAACCCCGAAGTCGACGCGTTCATCAACGACATCGTGGCACGCGACGGCTTCGATCGCGCCGAGTTGCAGCGCGTGTTCTCACGCGTTGTGTTCTCGCAAACGGCGGCGCGACTGGCCGCGCCGCCCGCCACGCCCGGTCAGAAGAACTGGGTGAAGTACGAGCGAAATTTTCTCGACAACACGCGCATCAACGGCGGTGTGCGCTTCTGGAATCAGAACGCCGCCACGCTCTCACGTGCGGCCAAGCAATACGGTGTGCCTGAAGAAATCATCGTTGCCATCATCGGCGTAGAAACGATCTACGGGCGCAACATGGGTAACTTCCGCACCATCGACGCACTCACCACGCTCGCGTTCGACTATCCGCCCGCACGCAATCGCTCGGAGCGCATGGCGCTGTTTCGCAATGAACTGGAAAACCTGCTGCTTTATGCACGAGAGCGCGGTGTCGATCCGTTCAGCATTTATGGCTCTTACGCGGGTGCCATCGGCATTCCGCAGTTCATGCCGTCATCGATCCGCAATTACGCGGTCGACTTCAGCGGCGACGGCAAGATCAATCTGACGACCGATGTGGCCGACGCCATCGGCAGCGTCGCCAACTTCCTCAGACTGCATGGTTGGCAGGCGGGGCAACCGGTGGTCTGGAACATTGCCGGGGATCGTGGTAGCCAGGGGCTTGCCGAGGCCGGCGCCGACGGACAGCCCGAGCCGCACTGGAAGCTCGGCGACTTCATCAAGGCCGGCATGCTGATGAACGAGCCACGGCTTGACGTGGGGGCGTTGCTCGACACGCCGGTACTCATCGTCGATCTGCCGACACCGGGACAAGCCACGCAGTACCGCATGGGCCTGAACAACTTCTACGTGCTCACGCGCTACAACCGCAGCTTCTTTTACGCGATGTCGGTGTACGATCTCGCCGATGCGATCAAGGCCGCTCGCGCACCGTAATTTCGGCATGCGGGTGCGTCGGATGCCAGATTCACGGCGTCGTGCGCCATACCAAAACGGGACCCTCGGGTCCCGTTTTCGTTATGCATCCCGCGTGAGCTGGCGATAAAAGCTGCCGTTTGATGCGCGTTACGCCTACGCCGGGAACACCCCGGTCGAAAGATAACGATCGCCACGGTCGCACACGACAAACACGATGGTCGCGTTCTCGACTTCATGCGCCAGATTCAAGGCGATGTGGCAGGCGCCAGCGGCTGAAATACCGCAGAAGATGCCCTCTTCCGCGGCCAGACGGCGCGCCATGATCTCCGAATCCGCCTGCGTTACCGAGATCGTGCGATCCACGCGTGCGCGGTCGAAAATCTTCGGCAGATAGGCTTCCGGCCACTTCCGAATCCCCGGAATGCGCGAACCTTCGGCCGGTTCCGCGCCAATGATCTGCACCGCTTCGCTCTGCTCTTTCAGGTACTGCGACACGCCCATGATCGTACCGGTCGTGCCCATCGCGGAGACGAAATGCGTGACGCGCCCTTCGGTATCGCGCCAGATTTCCGGACCGGTCGTTTCGTAGTGCGCGCGCGGATTGTCCGGGTTGGCGAACTGATCGAGGATGGTGCCACGCCCGTCGCGCTGCATCTGCTCTGCGAGGTCGCGCGCGTATTCCATGCCGCCCTTGACCGGCGTGAGGATGATTTCGGCGCCATACGCCCCCATGCTCTGGCGACGCTCGATGGAGAGGTCTTCCGGCATGATGAGGACCATTTTGTAGCCGCGAATAGCGGCCGCCATGGCCAGCGCGATGCCAGTGTTGCCCGAGGTAGCTTCGATGAGGGTGTCGCCCGGTTTGATACGGCCGCGCAATTCTGCGTGCTTGATCATCGACAGCGCAGGACGGTCTTTCACCGAACCCGCCGGGTTGTTGCCCTCGAGCTTGCCGAGAATCACGTTGTTTCGGCGGCGAATGTCGTCGTCGGGCAAACGCACCAGTTGCACCAGCGGCGTATTGCCGATGGTGTCTTCGATAGTCTTATAGGCCATTGCGCTAAGCTTTTTCGGTCGGGAATTGAAACATTCTAATCCACCGGCCACCACCGCGCTCAGGGTAGGGCTACGGCCGGACATCTCACCCACGAATATCCGGCCGCCCTGCGGACCTCAGGACTTCGGCGCGCTAGCCGGCGACGGCGCCTTGGCCTTCTTCGACTTGGACGGTTTGGCCGACGCAGAATCGGTGGCGGTCGCCGCCGCAGGTGCCGACTCCGCTGCCGACGCCGCTGCCGGGGCCGCATCTGCCTTGGCCGACTTGGCGGTCTTGGCATCCTTCGACTTCTTGGACTTGGACGCCTTCGCCTCCGGCGCACCGGCGGCCGATGCCGCCGCCGGAACCGGCGTACCCGGTTTGGCCGGCGTGGCCGTCATGCCGGGCGAGGCAGGCTTCATGGTCTGACCTGCGGCCGGCGTGGGCGTCGGGGTCTTCTGGGTGGCCGTGGCCGGCACGGGTGCCGGTGCTGCCGGTGTCGGCGCTGCCGTCACGGGCTTCGTCGTGGTCGCAGGTGTTGCGGGGGACTGAGTGACCTGTGGTGTCGGCTTGGCCGCTGCCGGTGCCGCGGGCGCCTGCGCAGCCGGAGCGGCGGCCGGCGGAGCCTTTGCCGACGGTGCCGGGGCAGCCGGGGTGGCGGCGCCCTGCCCGTTAATCGTCATGCCTTCGGACTGGAGCGTGGAGACGGACTTGGCGCCCAGTCCCTTCACACGTTTGGCCACGTCGGCCGCGTCCTTGTAAGGGCCGTGGGCGTTGCGCTCGTCAATGATGGCCTTGGACTTGACCGGTCCAATCCCCTTGAGCGTTTCAAGCTGAGCCTGGTCGGCGGTATTAATGTCGACAGCGGCCATCGCCAGGCCGCAGAGGGTGAAAAAGGCAACAACCGCCAGCAACAGTTTGCGAAGCATGATGTGTTCCTTATAAGGTCACTCGGGCCAATATCGTGGATACCCCCGATATCCCCTTAACGCCCTAGCGCGTCTGCGGATGACATCGGGCACGATTTAAAGCAAAAACGGGGAGCCGTCTGACTCCCCGTCTGTCGCCTGTCCGGCGGCGCGCAGCACTTGGACGCTTACTGCGCGAGCAGCCAGCGCACGTAACGCGACACCCCTTCGCCCACCGTATAGAACGGCTGCTGATAGCCGCCAGCCTGACGCAGATGGTCGATGTTCGCCTGCGTAAAGCACTGATACTTGCCGCGCAGCGCCTCTGGAAACGGAATGTACTCCACCAGCCCCTGCTTGACCAGTTCATCGAGCGTGAGAGGTGCTTCGCCAGCTTCCGCACGTAGCGTGTTGATCACGGCAACGGCGATGTCGTTGAACGGCTGCGCACGGCCCGAGCCCAGATTGAAAATGCCGCTCCGCTCCGGGTGATCGAAGAAGTGCAGGTTGACCTTGACCACGTCTTCCACCGACACGAAGTCGCGGCTTTGCGTGCCGGCTGCATAGCCGTTGTACTCGCCGAAGAGCTTCACGCGGCCATTGGCGCGGAATTCGTTGAAATTGTGATACGCAACCGACGCCATGCGTCCTTTGTGCGCCTCACGCGGACCATACACGTTGAAGTAGCGGAAACCGGCCACCTGACTCGGCAGCTTGCCGCCCGCATCGCGCATGGCGCGGCGCACGATCTGGTCGAACAGGAACTTCGAGTAGCCGTAGACATTCAGCGGCTTTTCGTACTCGCGGGTTTCCACAAACGTTTCCGATGCACCATACGTTGCCGCCGACGACGCGTAGAGGAAGGGCACGGTTTGCGTCTGACAGGCTTCGAACAACGCACGCGTGTAACGGAAGTTGTTCTCCATCATGTAGCGGCCATCCGTTTCCATCGTGTCGGAGCAGGCGCCCTCATGGAAAATCGCGCGAACGCGGCCAAACTCACGACGCTGGAAACGCGCAACGAAATCGGTCTTGTCGAGGTAATCGCTGATTTCGCAATCGACCAGATTGCGGAATTTGTCGGCACGCGTGAGATTGTCGACCGCCACGATGTCGGTCTCGCCGCGCTCGTTGAGGGCTTTGACGAGGTTCGCCCCGATGAAGCCGGCCGCGCCGGTCACGATGATGGTCATGTCAGTTCGGAGAAGAGTTCGTTGTAGTCCACAGTCGCCGTGCCCAGCTTGCCCACGACGATACTGCCCGCGCGGTTCGCGAGCACCACGGCCTGCGCCAGTGGCAGGCCGGCGGAGAGCGATGCCGCCAGTGTTGCGATGACGGTATCGCCCGCACCCGAGACGTCATACACCTCGCGTGCCTGCGCCGGCACGTGCAGCGCGCCGTTCTCGGTGAAGAGCGTCATGCCTTCTTCCGAGCGCGTAAGCAGTAGCGCTTCGAGGTTGAGCGACTCGCGCAGGTTCTGCGCGCGTGCCGTGAGGTCCTCTTCCGAGCGCCATTCGCCGACGACCTGCTGCAATTCCGCCCGGTTCGGGGTCAGGATCGTAGCACCGCGATAGCGTTCGTAGTCACTGCCCTTCGGGTCGACGAGGACCGCCTTGCCCGCCGAACGTGCAGCGTCGATCATCGGCTGCACATGCGTCAGACCGCCCTTCGCGTAATCCGAGAGCAGCACCACGTCGTAGCTGGCGAGCAGTTGACGATACTGGTCGAGTACTGCCAGCAGCACCTCGCGCGCCGGTTGATTCTCGAAATCGATGCGCAGCAGTTGCTGCTGACGCGACACGATGCGCAGCTTGATCGTGGTCGCGAGATCCGCGTCGCGTGTCACAAAGGCCTTGACACCGCTCGCGTCGAGCATGTCGACGACACGCCCGGCCGGTTCGTCTTCACCCAGCACGCACAGCAAACCGGCCTGCGCGCCCAGCGATGTAGCATTGAGCGCCACGTTGGCCGCGCCGCCCAAACGCTCCTCATTGCGCTTGACGTGCACGACTGGCACCGGCGCTTCAGGTGAAATGCGATTGACGTCGCCAAACCAGTACCGATCAAGCATCACGTCGCCAACGATCAGCACACGCGCGCGGCTGAAAGCCTCGCGGGGTACCGTGGGCACGCCCGGCGCCTGGACCGTACGTGTGAGCGGAGTTGCCGTCGAAGTCATTCGTCGCTCCAGTGGGCTCAAGCGGGCTTGTGCAAATCACGGCCAATGGCGTGGTACTCGATGCCGAGTTCCTGCATGGCCTCCGGATCGTACAGATTACGACCGTCGAAAATCAGTGGTAGCGACAACGCCGTCTTCACCTTCGCGAAGTCCGGGCTGCGGAAGGCCTTCCACTCCGTGACGATGACGAGCGCGTCAGCCCCCGTCAGGGTGTCGTTTTGGGTCGCGCAAAATTCGATACGCGCATGCGCGGCGACATCGTCTGCAAAGTCCAGCGCAATCACGCGACGTGCCTCGTCGAGCGCAACCGGATCGTAGGCACGCACACGCGCCCCACGTCGCACCAGTTCCTCAATGACGCGACGGCTGGGCGCCTCGCGCATGTCGTCCGTATTCGGTTTGAACGCCAACCCCCACAGCGCGAAGGTCTTGCCCGAGAGGTCGTCACCGAGGCGCTTGATGATCTTCTCGATCAGCACCGTCTTCTGCGTTTCATTGACGGCCTCCACGGCGTTCAGAATCCGCAGCGGCAAGCCATAGTCCTCGGCGGTGCGCACAAGCGCCTGCACATCCTTCGGGAAGCACGAGCCGCCATAACCGCAACCGGCGTAGAGGAAGTGATAGCCAATACGCGGATCCGAACCGATGCCCTGACGCACGTCTTCGATATCCACGCCCACGCGATCGGCCAGATTGGCCAACTCATTCATGAACGAAATACGGGTGGCCAGCATGGCGTTCGCCGCGTACTTGGTGAACTCGGCCGAGCGCACATCCATATACAGGGTGCGTTCGTGATTGCGGTTGAACGGCGAGTACAGGCGCTTCATCATCGCGCGGGCCTGCTGGCCGTCGGCGTCGTCGCTCACACCGATCACGATACGATCCGGACGCATGAAATCGTCCACGGCCGCACCTTCCTTCAGGAATTCGGGATTCGAGACCACGGAGAATCGAACGTCCTCCCCTCGCTTCGCGAGTTCCTCGGCCACGGCCGCACGCACCTTGTCGGCGGTGCCCACCGGCACCGTCGATTTGTCGACGATCACCTTGAAGCTCTTGGCGTAACGGCCGATGTTGCGCGCAGCCGCCACGACGTATTGCAGATCGGCTGAGCCATCTTCGTCGGGGGGGGTGCCTACGGCGATGAACTGCACATCGCCGTGCGCCACAGACGCTTCGATGTCCGTCGAAAACTGTAGTCGGCCGGCTTCCCGATTACGCGCAATGATTTCCTGCAGGCCGGGTTCGTGGATCGGCACGCCGCCGTTGTTCAGAATATCGATCTTGCGCGGATCGACGTCGAGACAGAACACGTCGTTGCCGACGTCCGCGAGGCAAGCGCCCGTAACGAGGCCGACGTATCCGGAGCCGATGATGGTGACTTTCATGATTGCGCGAACTTAAAGAAATTAGGAGGCCGCGGGCACGTCGGCACGGCGCGGCGTATAGGTCTCCCAGCCGTTACAGCCGGGGCATTGCCAGTAGAACAGTCGCGCTCGGAAGCCGCACTGATCGCAGACGTAGCGCGGCAACGACTTGGTGCGTTGCGTAATGAGCTTGCCCATGAGTTGCAGGTCGGACTGCGTGTCACCGGCGGCGGTCGCAGCATGCGCTTCCAGCAAGCGGGTCATGCCAAGTGCGCTCGGGGCACGATGCATCTGTTCTCGCATCAGCTTGAGCGCCGCTTCCGGCCCTTCCAGGGCCACCGTCTTCTCGTAGACGATCTCAAGCAGATCGTCCGACGGATTCTTGCGCAGCCCGTCGCGCAGCACGGCGAGCCCTTCCGGCGCACGGTCCAGGGCCTCGTACGCCCGCATCAGACGCTTGGCCGCAAGCCCAAGATATACCGGATTCTGTTGTTCGATGGTGCTAAGCACCTTCAATGCGCCCTGCGCGTCGCCTGCGGCAAGCAGCATATCGCCGCGCAGCAACGGTGCACGCACGTTTGCGGGGTTGACCTCGAGCGCGGCATCCAATTCTTGCGTCACCGCCCCGGCGTCCTTGCGTTGCAGCGCTTCCTGCGCCAATTCGCAGTGAAACTGCGCGATCTCCTTGCGGTACGACACTGCCGGATCGAGATCGCTCAGTGTCTCGGCCTCGGTCAGCGCCTTGCGCCACTCCTTCTCGATCTGATAGATCGTGAGCTTCGCATGTTGCGCGGCCTTGGCGTACGCGCCGGTATGCAGACGGCCGAACGCCTCTTCGGCACGATCGAGCAACCCGGCCTTGAGGAAGTCGTGGCCCAGCTCATAGAGCGCATGTTCCTGATCGGCTTGCGGCAGATCATCGCGAGACAGGAGATTCTGATGCACACGAATGGCGCGCTCCGTTTCGCCTCGACGGCGAAACAGACTCCCGAGCGCGAAGTGCAGTTCGGTGGTTTCCGGGTCGAGCTTCGCGACTTCGATGAAGGCGTCGATCGCCTTGTCGGGCTGCTCGTTGAGCAGGAAGTTCAGACCGCGAAAATAGGACGCCGGCAGATTGCGGCTCTCGGAAAGCAAGCTGCGCAGATCCAGGCGTGCGGCTACCCAGCCGCAGCCAAAAATCACGGGGATGGCTAATAGCCACCAGACCTCGAATTCCATGAATGCGTGTTGTCGTTGATACAGTCGATGAGGATGGCGAGAGTCGTGCGCCGCGCCGCCGTCGCCTTAGACTGGCGGCAGCATCGGCGGTTGATCGCTTGCCTCGGGGTCCCGCTGCGCACGCGCCAGATCGCGTCGCGTACGACGCAGTTCCAGGCGTTGGCGCATCAGGCTCGGCAAAGTGGCGAGTACACCGATCACGCCGCCGACCACGAAAAAGGCCAGGCCGATCATGATGAGCGGCGCTGTCCACGTATGGCCCAGGAACAGGTTCAACGTGACCTCGCCCGTGTTGGCGAGCGCAAGGCACAACAGCACCACGAACACGATGAGACGAACGATCCAAACAATCAGCTTCATGCCGAAAGGCTCCTGCGGCAGGCTTGCCGTATGTTTTGCAACTTGAGCGGCCTCACATGGACGGTATCGACACCGTCGATGCGCAGGGCCGGCACGTGGGCGTATTGTACCGGATGTGCTCTGTGAGGCGTCGTTACTGCAGCGCGCTTCACATTTCCGTCAATTGTGTGCACTCGCGCCCGACAGACGCAAAAAAAGCGCCCGAAGGCGCTTTTTTTGCGTAGTAGATCCCAAAGGGCCTTATTGGTCCGACGCCTTGTGATCAACCCGCTCTCGCAACTCCTTGCCCGGCTTGAAGTGCGGCACGAATTTCTCCGGCACCAACACTTTCTCGCCCGACTTCGGGTTGCGGCCGACGCGCGGTGGCCGACGGTTGAGCCCAAAACTACCGAAACCACGGATCTCGATTCGATGACCGCGCGCAAGCGCGTCAGCCATCGCGTCGAGAATTGTCTTCACCGCGAAATCGGCATCCTTGAGCACCAACTGGGGAAACCGCGCCGCCAACTGGTTGACCAATTCAGACTTGGTCATAGGCCTTGGACCTTACTGATTCTGACTGTCCAGCTTGGCTTTGAGCAGGGCACCGAGGTTCGTGGTACCGCTCGCTGCCGAGCTGTCGGTCGACAGCTTGCTCATCGCTTCTTGCTGTTCAGCCGAATCCTTAGCCTTGATCGACAGGTTGATGTTGCGCGACTTGCGATCGATGTTGACGATCATTGCATTGACGGCTTCACCTTCCTTGAGCACGTTACGGGCGTCTTCCACACGGTCGTGCGAGATTTCCGATGCGCGCAGGTAGCCTTCAACGTCATCACCCAGCGACACGACAGCACCCTTCGGATCGACAGCCTTGATGGTGCCGTCAACGATCGAACCCTTGTCGTGGATTGCCACGAAGGTGTTGAACGGATCGCCTTCGAGCTGCTTGATACCCAGCGAAATGCGTTCCTTCTCGACGTCGATGCCCAGAACCACGGCTTCGACTTCGTCGCCCTTCTTGTACTTGCGAACGGCTTCTTCGCCAGCTTCGCTCCACGACAGGTCCGACAAGTGGACCAGGCCGTCGATGCCGCCCGGCAGACCGATGAACACGCCGAAGTCGGTGATCGACTTGATTGCGCCCTTGATCTTGTCGCCCTTCTTGAAGTTGCGCGAGAAGTCATCCCACGGGTTCGGCTTGCACTGCTTCATGCCGAGGCTGATACGACGACGGTCTTCGTCGATCTCGAGCACCATGACTTCGACTTCGTCGCCCAGCTGGACAACCTTGGTCGGAGCAACGTTCTTGTTGGTCCAGTCCATTTCCGACACGTGAACCAGGCCTTCGATGCCCGATTCCACTTCGACGAATGCGCCGTAGTCGGTGATATTGGTGACCTTGCCGAACAGGCGGGTGCCTTGCGGGTAACGGCGAGCAATGCCTTCCCACGGATCTTCGCCGAGTTGCTTGACGCCCAGCGAGACACGGCCCTTCTCTTGATCGAACTTGAGGATCTTGGCGGTGACTTCCTGGCCAACCGACAGAACTTCGCTCGGGTGACGCACACGACGCCATGCGATGTCGGTGATGTGCAGCAGGCCATCGATACCGCCCAGGTCGACGAACGCACCGTAATCGGTGATGTTCTTGACCACGCCCTTGACGATCGCGCCTTCCTTGAGCGTTTCGAGCAGCTTGGCGCGCTCTTCACCCTGGGTGGCTTCGATCACGGCACGGCGCGACAGCACAACGTTGTTGCGCTTGCGGTCGAGCTTGATAACCTTGAATTCGAGGGTCTTGCCTTCGTACGGGGTCGTGTCCTTGACCGGACGGGTGTCAACCAGCGAACCCGGCAGGAATGCACGGATGCCGTTGACCATCACGGTCAGGCCGCCCTTGACCTTGCCGGTAATCGTACCGGTCACGAGGTCGCCCGACTCGAGGGCCTTCTCCAGTTGCAGCCACGAGGCCAGACGCTTGGCCTTGTCGCGCGACAGCACGGTGTCGCCGTAGCCGTTTTCCAGGGCGTCGATCGCCACGGAAACAAAGTCGCCGGCCTGAACTTCGACCTCGCCCTGATCATTCAGGAATTCTTCGATGGGGATATACGCTTCGGACTTGAGCCCGGCGTTGACGACCACGAAGTTGTGGTCAACCCGCACGACTTCAGCGCTGATGACTTCACCAGCACGCATGTCTTGGCGGGAGAGCGACTCTTCGAAAAGCGCCGCGAAAGATTCGTTGGTCGAGGTTTGCAGGTCGGACATAAATGTGGATTACGCCGCTGACGTCCGTCTCCCGAGGGGGCTGACGATGACGAACAACGGTTGGGTTAAAGGTTAGACAAAGCCACGCCGGATGACTGCATGAAACATCCGGTCAGGCGCCTTGCGGGTACTGCACTTGCGCGAACCATTCGAGCACCTGAGCCACCGCCTGATCGACGTTGAGCCCCGATGTGTCGAGTACCCGCGCACCCTCCGCCGGCCTTAGCGG
The DNA here is from genome assembly GCF_001465595.2 of Pandoraea apista. Classification (NCBI taxonomy): domain Bacteria; kingdom Pseudomonadati; phylum Pseudomonadota; class Betaproteobacteria; order Burkholderiales; family Burkholderiaceae; genus Pandoraea; species Pandoraea apista. The sequence goes on from NZ_CP013481.2 coordinate 4,204,409, forward strand.
CGCTTCGGCACGGGTACGATCCCGCGCATCACGCGCCTCAAGATCCAGCATGAGACTGTCTATGTTAGCAGAAAAACCTTTTTCTATCAATTGCTTATACCGCCTCTCGGCACGGGCCTGTGGCGAGGCCGTCAAAAACACCTTCAATTCGGCTTCCGGGAAGATCACCGTGCCCATGTCGCGGCCGTCCGCGACAAGGCCAGGCGCGGTCTTGAAACCGCGCTGGAGCGCCATCAACGCCTGCCGCACCGCCTTGTGCACGGCAATGCTCGACGCCCGGTTGCCAATAGCCTCGGCCCGGATCGCATCGGTCACGTCTTCGCCAGCCAGCCAGATGCGCTGATCCCTGAAACGGACGTCGAGCGTTTCGGCAAGCACCGACAACGCGCCCACGTCGTCCGGATCGATCCCGTGACGCGCACTCGCCAGCGCCGTCAGCCGGTAGAGCGCCCCACTGTCGAGATAGTGAAAGCCCAGTGCGTCGGCGACACGGTGCGCCACCGTGCCCTTGCCGGATGCCGTCGGACCGTCCACCGTAATGACCGGAATCGAGTCGTCTACTACCGTCAAATCTGGCATTCCTTAGTCTCTGTCAATCCAACACATTGAAAAATAAAACCCCCATCCAAATAATAATGATTATCATTTAGATGTAAGCGCCACCGGCGCCACCTGAAGACGTGACTGCCATGCAAAGCCGCGATTATCCTCTACCCGGCCCCGAATGGGCGCCGCCGCCCGCCTCGCAAAGCCATACGCCGCGCAGAGCGCAGCGGTGGATGGGGTTCGCGGGTGCGGGCACCCTCATTGCTGTTGGGTATATGGATCCGGGCAATTGGGCCACGGCAATCGCCGGGGGCGCCCGTTACGGATACACGCTGCTGTGCGTCGTGCTGCTCTCGAGCGTGATGGCGCTGTTGCTGCAATGGCTGGCGGCACGCGTTGGCCTGATCACCGGACGCGATCTCGCGCAGCTCTCACGTACCCAGTATAGCCGCCGGACTTCGCTGGCGCTGTGGGTCCTTTGCGAGATTGCCATCATCGCCTGCGATCTCGCCGAGATCATCGGAAGCGCCGTCGCACTGCAACTCCTGTTCGGCCTCTCCCTGCCGGTGGGTGTATTGCTCGCAGGCATGCTCGCTTTCGCCATGCTCGGGCTCCAGGGTTTCGGACAACGCCGGCTCGAAGGCGCCGTTGCAGCGCTGATCCTGCTCACTGCGGGCTGTTTCGCCGCGCAGCTCGCGCTGGCTAACCCGGATTGGAGCGCCGCGGCCGCCGGCCTGCGGCCGCGCAGTGAAATCGTGGCACAAGCGGGCATGCTCTAGCTGGCGACCGGCATTCTCGGCGCCACAGTCATGCCCCACAACCTGTACCTTCACTCAGCCCTGTTGCGCATGCGCGGCGAGTCGATGCCCGAGCGCACTCCGGCGACCCTCCGGCGCGCGCTGCGCACGACGCACTGGGACACGACACTATCGCTCGGTTTCGCCTTCCTGATCAACGCTGCACTGCTGATTCTCGCGGCTGCGGTGTTCCACGCGAGCGGAAACACGTCGGTGGAATCGCTAGGCGATGCACACAAGTTGCTTGCCCCTCTGCTCGGCAACCAATGGGCCGGGCTAATGTTTGCTGTCGCGCTTCTCGCCTGCGGTCTGAACTCGACGGTCACCGCCACACTGGCGGGACAGGTCACAATGGAGGGTTTTCTCAATCTGCGGATGAAGCCATGGCAACGTGCGCTCATCACGCGTGCCCTGGCGCTCGTACCTGCCCTACTGATCGTTGGACACGGCGGCGAAGCCCAGACAACAAACCTTTTGATCTTCAGTCAGGTTGTGCTGAGCCTGCAATTGCCGTTTGTAGTGATCCCCCTGGTCCGTTTCGCCGGCAATGCGAAACTCATGGGGGAATGGCGAGTGCGCGGAACCTTGCAGGTGGTCGCCTGGGTCATTGCAGGTGCCATCGTCGCGCTGAACGGCATTCTGCTCTGGCAGACATTGACCGGACAGGGGTGACGACGCAGCCTGCGCCGGATCAACGCTAACGCACCGGACATGCGGCAAAACACCGAGCGAAAGTTACCGCGGGTGAAATACCGTGGAGTCATTCGAATTTCGGATAGTTTGCCCCTACGATGCGTCAGCCCGAACTCGTGAACTGCACTAAGACGCGACCCGAACGAACTCAGCGAAATATGTCGGGAATGTCTTGGCAACGCAGTTAGGATCGTTGATCGTGACCGGGACGCCCCCCAGGCTGACAAGCGAAAAGCACATCGCCATACGATGATCGTCGTAAGTATCGATCGCCGCGTTCGGCGTGAGCGAAGCCGGTGGCGTGACGCGTAGATAATCCGCCCCCTCCTCCACCGTCGCCCCGACCTTGCGCAATTCAATCGCCATGGCAGCCAGACGGTCCGTCTCCTTAACACGCCAGCTCGCCACATTACGCAGCGTCGTCGTGCCGTCGGCGAAGAGTGCGGCGACCGCAATGGTCATTGCCGCGTCGGGAATGTGATTGAAGTCCATGTCGACGGCACGCAGCTTGCCGCTCGGCGTGTCGATGCCATGCACCTCGATGGCGTCGTCGTGCAGCGTGACGCGCGCACCCATTGCCTCGAGCGCATCCACGAAACGTACGTCCCCCTGAATACTGTCGCGGCCAACGCCCTCCACGCGCATCGGACCACCACCGATCGCACCGGCGGCAAGGAAATAAGACGCAGACGAAGCATCGCCCTCGACTCGGATTTCGCCCGGGCTCCGATATTTCGCGCCATCCACATCTGCGGCTGGCAGTGTGAAGCGCGACCAGCCATCCTGTCGCACGTCAATGCCGAAGCGCCGCAGCAGTCGCAGCGTAATGTCGATATACGGCTTGGAAATCAATTCCCCCTCGACTTCGACCACAATCTCGCCGGTCGCCGACGGAAGCAGCGGCAACGTGAGCAGCAGCGCCGTCAGGAACTGACTCGATACGTCGCCACGCACGCGAATCGGCGTAGCCGGCGCCGCCACGTCGGCCGGCTTGATATGCAACGGCGGGTAACCAGCGTTGCCGAGATAGTCGATCTGCGCGCCGAGCTGACGCAATCCGTCGACCAGATCGCCGATCGGTCGCTCATGCATACGTGCCACACCGGAGACTTCGTAGTCACCATGGCTCAACGACAACGCGGCGGTCAACGGGCGAATTGCCGTGCCAGCGTTGCCCATGAACAGCTTGGCAGTCTTCACCGGGAACACGCCGCCGCAGCCCTCGACGATGAAATCGCGCGAGTCGCCAACCTGCGTGCACTTCACACCAAGTACCGCTAACGCGTCGAGCATCACCTGCGTGTCATCCGAAGCCAGCAGATCGCGCACGCGCGTGGTGCCCCGCGACAGGGCGGCGAGCAGCAGCACGCGGTTCGAGATACTTTTCGAGCCGGGCAGTTGCAGCGTGCCTTCGGCATGGCCGTAGGGGCCGAGATCGAGCGTTTCCATTACTTTTCCTGTTGCTTGGCCCAATCCGTTCGCGCCTGACTGGTGCGAGCGAACACGGCTTCCAGACCGGCGCCATCGCCGGCATCGATCAATTCACGCAGCCTACCGAGTGTGGCGAGGTAGCCATCGAGTTCGGCGAGCAATGCCTCGCGATTGGCCACACAGATATCGCGCCACATTTCTGGATTCGATGCGGCAATACGCGTGAAATCGCGAAAACCGCCACCGGCAAAACCCAATTTCAAGGCAGCATCGGGGGCTTCGAGAATCTGTGCGATGAGCGCATACGACAATACATGCGGCAAGTGACTCACCGATGCGAAAACGCGATCATGTTGCGTCTCGGACATTTCCGAGACACGCGCGCCGGTCGCTTCCCACATCGCGCGCACACGAGCGACATCTTCACTGCGATTGCCCGCTTGCGGACAAAGCACCACGCGCCGGTCGAGATACAAATCGGCCTTCGCTGCGTCGACACCCGACAACTCCGCGCCGGCAATCGGATGCCCCGGCACGAAACGCCAAACTTCGTCGCTCAACGCCACCTTCGCGGCGGCGACAGCATCGGTCTTCGTGCTACCCGCATCGGTCACGATCGTCTGACCACCAAGATACGGACGAATCGCCGCAAGCAAGGCTGGCGTCTGCGCGACGGGCGCCGCGAGCACGACCACGTCGGCGCCGGTCATCGCATCGGCCATCGACACGGCAGCGCGATCGATCACGCCGAGTTCGCAGGCCCGCGCGAGCGACGCTTCGCTACGCCCGACACCCACAACTTCCTTGACCACGCCTGCCACCTTAAGCGCGCGCGCCAGCGAACCGCCGATCAGCCCGACACCGCAGATGACGAGTTTATTCAGACTCATGATGGATGGCCTGCCGCTCGTTACGCGGAGCGCGGGTACGACCCGAGCACCTTGCAGTAGGCCGCATTCTGACGAAGCACGTCGAGCGCCCTGGCGACGTTAGGATCGTCGCGATGCCCTTCGAAGTCGACGTAGAAGTAGTACTCCCACGCGCCGCTCTTGGCTGGGCGCGATTCGAAACGCGTCATTGACACGCCATTGCTCGCGAGCGGTTCCAGCAATGCCACCACGGCACCGGCACGGTTCGGCACGGAGAGAATCAGCGACGTCTGATCGTGACCGCTCGGTGCCGGGTCTTGCGTACCGATCACAACGAAACGCGTACGGTTGTGCGGATCGTCCTGCACATGTGAAAACGCGATTTGCAGTCCGTACTGGGTAGCTGCCGAATCACCTGCGATAGCGGCGATCGTGGGGTCGGCCGACGCCAGGCGCGCCGCCTCGGCATTGCTCGATACGGCTTGTCGCTCCAGTTGCGGGAAATGTGCCGTCAACCAGTGCTGGCATTGCGCAAGCGACTGAGCGTGCGAGCATATCCGGGTCACGTCATCAAGCGTGCCGGATTGCGACATCAAATTATGATGAATCGGCAGGGCCACTTCACCGCCGATCGTCAGCGGGCTCTGCAGTAGCAGATCAAGCGTACGCGAGACCACCCCCTCGGTCGAGTTCTCGACCGGCACCACGCCGAAGTCCGCGCTGCCCGCCTCGACGGCACGAAACACTTCGTCGAGCGACGGGCACGGCAAGCCCTTCACGCTCTGACCGAAGTACGCGAAGGCTGCCTGTTCGCTGTAAGTTCCTGCCGGGCCAAGATAGGCAACCGTCATGACCTTCTCGAGCGCGCGACTGGCCGACATGATTTCGCGCCAGATCGCCGCCAGATTGTCGCCATACAACGGGCCGTCATTGGCTTGTTGCAAACGGGAAATCACTTGCAACTCGCGCTCGGGCCGGAACACCGGCGCTCCGAAGCGCTTCTTGACCTCGCCCACTTCCAGGGCGATGGCCGCACGTTGATTGAGCAGCTTCAAAAGCTGCGCGTCGATAGCATCGATTTTCTCGCGCAAAGGGCGCAGCGATGCGTTCAGATCGTCATCCATGGAGCTTATTGTCTTCTTACGATGGGACATGGTCAGGCATCTCGCGGCGCGATGTCTCCAAGGACATCGGAAGATTCCATTCGCGCCGGCCGTTCGCCCTCGTCAGCCGCGGCTGCGCTCGAATTCGCGCAGATAGTCGACCAGCGCCTCGACACCTGCAAGCGGCATCGCGTTGTAGATCGAGGCACGCATACCCCCCACGGACTTGTGGCCCTTGAGTTGCAGCAGACCGCGCTCGCGAGCGCCGGCCAGGAATGCTTCGTTCAATGCGTCGTCGTGCAGGAAAAACGGCACGTTCATACGCGACCGGCAATCCTTCTCCACCGATGTCCGGTAAAAATCGCTGCCGTCCAGATAGCCGTACAGTAGCTGGGCTTTGGCTTTGTTCTGCGCGTCCATGGCCGCCAGACCGCCCTGACGCTTGAGCCATTGGAATACGAGACCCGCAATGTAAATCGCGTAAGTCGGCGGCGTATTGAACATCGAATCGTTTTCGGCAACGATCTTCCAATCGAACGCGCTGGGCGTGATTGGCAACGAACGGCCGAGCAAGTCATCGCGCACGATCACGAGCGTGAGCCCCGATGGGCCAATATTCTTCTGCGCGCCGCCATACATCACGCCGAACTTCGACACGTCCATCGGGCGCGAGAGGATGTGCGACGAGACATCGGCCACGAGCGGCGTGTTCGGCAAACCAGCCGTCGCCAGATCGGGGGTCCAGAAATACTCGACGCCGTGGATGGTCTCGTTCGTGCAGATGTGCACGTACGCCGGATCCTTCGACAGTTGCCATTCGTCCACCTTCGGCAACCGCGTAAATTTGTCGGACTCGGTATTCGCAGCGATGTTGACGTCGCAATACTTGCGCGCCTCCTTCTGCGACTTGACCGACCACGAGCCCGTGACGACGTAATCCGCCGTCTGACGCTCACCTGCCCGTGCGCCGCCCAGCAAGTTCATCGGGATGATGGCGTTCTCCGCCAGCGCCCCGCCTTGCATGAACAAGATACGGTAGTTGTCGGGCACGGCCAGCAGTTCGCGCAGGTCAGCCTGCGCCTGCGCCAGAATGCTCATGAACTCGCGACCGCGATGGCTCATCTCCATCACGCCCATGCCGGCCCCATGCCAATCGAGCATTTCCTCAGCGGCCTGTGCAAGCACCTCGGCAGGCAGCGCCGCCGGTCCGGCGGAAAAATTGAAAGCGCGCGTCATTATCGTTTTGCAGCAGTAAAAGTGAAACGCAAGCCGGCGGAGACTGGCCCGTGCGGCTTGCGTTTCACATCTGGCGTTCCTTCGGTGGCGCGGCAGCGGCAGAGGTCAACTATACCGCCAGATGACCAACGCGTGCGGATGTGCTCCGCAATTCCGGTGCAGGACGACTGCATTCCGGAAAATTCCGAGCACAACCTGCCGATTCGTCCCACCAATGCAAAATGGCCGCTTGCGATCACTCGCAAACGGCCATTATCGGTCAATCCCAGAGGGACCGGCCGAAATTTACTTCTTCGCAGGTGCCTTCGGTGCCGACTTGGCTGCCGCAGCGATCTCTGCGTCAGCTTGCTTGCTGGTCGCGTCGATCGATTGCGGCATGTACTTCTGCATCAGGCCGCCAACCACTTCCTGGCCAACCTGATCCTGCACCTTGATGTACTTCTGGCCGACCGGGCTCTTATAGAACGCCGTCAGACCCTTGATTTCGTCGGTGGTGTAGTACTTGCCATAAGCGCTGTACTGCGCCTGCACCGCGTCGTTCTTAAAGGCGTCGCTCGTGAAGACCTTGCCAGCGCCGTCCACCAGCTTCTGCACGGAGTTCTGCTCCAGCGTCGGCACGATCGACTGCTTCTGCGCGTCGCTCAACGTCTTGTTCTGAACCAGTTGGCGCTCCAGCACTTGCGGGGCCATTTGCTTGGCCTGCGCTGCGGCACCTTCGCCAATGGCGGCGACGAGCTTGTTCGCGTCGATGGCGTCGAGCAGTTCCTTGATGGCTGCCTTCTTGTCGGCGTCGAGCGGTGCGCTCTGCTGGGCCATTGCCATTGCCGGTGCTGCGAGCAGCAGCCACATCCACTTCTTGACGTTGCGTTGCATAGTAATAGTCACTCCAAAGTTCGTCGGCTGTCGACGACGATAAATAGATGCATCCTCGCCTGGGCACTTCACTGCATCGGGCCAGATTCTACTGACTTTTCGGGGCAATGCACCCGTAGATTACATCGAGTTACGTCAGTATTACTCCGTGACATCCGTTTCCGGCGTCTCATCGTCGCCCTGCACGTCGCCATTCTCGACAACTTCGGCGTCGGACTCAACGATGCGTTGCAGGCCTGAGAGCGTCGTGCCTTCATCCAGGCTGATCAGCGTCACCCCTTGCGTGGCCCGGCCCATTTCGCGAATTTCTGAAACACGCGTACGGATCAGCACCCCGCCAGTCGTGATCAGCATGATCTCGTCATCCGGCTCAACCAGCGTCGCCGCGACCACCCGGCCGTTGCGCTCGCTCGTCTGGATCGCAATCATACCCTTAGTGCCACGGCCATGGCGCGTATATTCGGTGATCGAAGTGCGCTTGCCGTAGCCATTTTCGGTGGCCGTAAGCACCGACTGCTGTTCGTTCTCGGCGACCAGCAGCGCGATGACCGTTTGACCGTCTTCGAGCTGCATGCCGCGAACGCCGCGTGCCTCACGTCCCATCGGGCGCACATCGTTTTCGTCGAAACGCACCGCCTTGCCGCTGTCCGAGAACAACATGACGTCGTGCGCACCGTCGGTGATGGCCGCGCCGATCAGCACATCGCCATCATCGAGGTTGACCGCGATGATGCCCTTCTTGAGCGGACGGCTGAAAGCCGCGAGCGGCGTCTTCTTGACCGTTCCCAAGCTCGTTGCCATGAACACGAAGCGATCTTCGGTGTACTCCTTGACCGGCAGTACCACGTTGATCTTCTCACCGTCCTGCAACGGGAACATATTGACGATCGGACGACCGCGCGAGTTCCGCGAACCCTGCGGCACCTCATAAACCTTGATCCAGTACACACGGCCACGGTTCGAGAAGCAGAGGATCGTGTCGTGCGTATTCGCAATGAACAACGTGTCGATCCAGTCGTCGTCCTTCGTGGCCGCCGCCTGCTTGCCGCGTCCGCCACGCTTCTGGGCGCGATACTCGGACAACGGCATCGACTTGATATAGCCCGAGTGCGACAGCGTCACGACCATGTCCTGCGGGGTAATCAGATCTTCCGTGTCGAGTTCGGTAGCATTGTGTTCGATAGTCGAGCGGCGAGCATCGCCGAACTCTGCGCGCACGGCCGTCAGCTCTTCACTGATGATGGCCGTCACACGTGCCGGACGCGCCAGAATGTCGAGCAGGTCGGCGATCTGCGCCATCACTTCCTTGTACTCGGAGACGATCTTGTCCTGTTCCAGACCGGTCAGGCGTTGCAGACGCATCTGCAGGATTTCCTGCGCCTGCGTCTCCGACAGGCGGTACATGCCGTCCGCCTGCATGCCGACTGCGGGGTCGAGCCCCTCCGGACGGAAGGCTTCACGCCCCCCCTGCGACTCGGTCTCTGCCCGCGACAACATGTCGCGTACCACCGACGAATCCCATGCCTTCTCCATCAACGCAGCCTTCGCGATCGGGGGCGTCGGAGCGGCCTTGATAATCGCGATGAAGTCGTCGATGTTAGCGAGCGCTACCGCCAGACCTTCGAGCACGTGGCCGCGCTCGCGAGCACGGCGCAGCTCATAGACCGTGCGGCGAGTAATCACTTCGCGACGATGCGAGAGGAAATGCACCAGCATTTCGCGCAGGTTCAGCAGTTTGGGCTGGCCGTCGACCAGCGCCACCATATTCATGCCGAACGTGTCTTGCAGTTGCGTGTGCTTATAGAGATTGTTGAGAACGACCTCAGGTACTTCGCCACGCTTGAGTTCGATCACGACGCGCATACCGCTCTTGTCGGACTCGTCACGAATATCGGAGATACCCTCAAGACGCTTCTCGTTGACCAGTTCGGCGATCCGCTCGAGCAGTGAGCGCTTGTTCACCTGATACGGCAACTCGTCGACGATGATCGCCACGCGCTGACCGCGATCGATATCTTCGAAGTGAGTCTTCGCTCGCATCACCACACGGCCACGGCCGGTGCGATAGCCTTCACGCACACCGGAAATGCCGTAGATGATGCCGGCGGTCGGGAAGTCCGGCGCCGGAATGATCTCGATCAGCTCGTCGACGGTGGCATCCGGGTTCTGCAGCACATGCAGACAGGCATCGACAACTTCGTTCAGGTTATGAGGCGGGATGTTCGTCGCCATGCCGACCGCAATCCCCGATGAACCGTTGAGCAGCAGGTTCGGGATACGGGCCGGCAGGATCAGCGGTTCCTTTTCGCTGCCATCGTAGTTCGGACCGAAGTCGACGGTCTCCTTGTCGATGTCAGCGAGCAGTTCGTGGCCGATCTTGGCCATGCGCACTTCGGTGTATCGCATTGCAGCGGCGTTATCGCCGTCGACCGACCCGAAATTGCCTTGGCCGTCGACCAGCATATAGCGCAGCGAAAACGGCTGGGCCATACGAACGATGGTGTGGTATACAGAGGCGTCGCCGTGCGGGTGGTATTTACCGATGACATCACCGACGATACGTGCCGATTTCTTGTACGCCCGGTTCCAGTCGTTGTTCAACTCGTGCATGGCGAACAGTGCGCGGCGATGAACTGGCTTCAGGCCGTCACGCACGTCCGGCAAAGCGCGGCCGACGATCACGCTCATGGCGTAATCGAGATACGACCGCCGCATTTCTTCTTCGAGCGAAATCGGGAGAGTTTCTTTGGCGAACTGATCCATTATTCGTGTCTATCAAGCCCTAATCGCGATAGGCGGCTGCCGGCGATATGATCTTCGGATTCTAACATGCCCGTCATAGGCATCCGAAACGAGCGTGATGCAATGCACAAGACATGTCTGGCACGCCAAAATGTCAGGCAACGATATGAAATGAAACGGTTGGCGAGGGCCCTCAAAAGGTGTTGCGCTCAAACCACAACTGCGCCACGACGGGCGGCAAACTTGGGGTTTTGCTCACGTCTGGCGGGAGCGCTATGGCAAAATGCCGTGGCATAAGTTAGACATTATTCGAAGTGCATGGGTCATGCTTTCGCGCACTTGCCGATGTTATACTTCGAGCGATGTAAGACTTTGGTTCCGTCGTCTAGGCTCGCAGTAAACCTGCGGTAATCTCATTTCGAGAGGAGAAATATGAATAAATTCGCTAAGCTCGCGATCGTTGCAGCTACCGCAGTGATGGCTGCTTCGGCTATGGCCCAAAACTACGTCCAGACCGCTCCGGGCCCGATTGCGGCCTCGAAGCAAGCAGTCAACGACAACTGGGTGAACGGCAGCGGCGAGTGGGTTTGGAAGAACGGCTCGGACGAACTCTGCTGGCGCGATGCCTACTGGACCCCGGCCACGGCCAATGCCAAGTGCGATGGCTCGATCATCGCTCAGGCCCCGGCACCGGCACCGACCCCGGTCGCTCCGGTGGCTCCGGTCTCGCAGAAGGTGACCTATCAGGCTGACGCCCTGTTCGATTTCGACAAGGCTATCCTGAAGCCGGAAGGCAAGGCCAAGCTGGACGACCTGGCTGGCAAGGTTCAGGCTCTGAACCTCGAAGTCGTGGTTGCCACGGGCTACACCGACCGCATCGGTTCGGACAAGTACAACGACCGCCTGTCGCTGCGTCGTGCTCAAGCTGTGAAGGCCTACCTGGTCAGCAAGGGCGTCGAAGCTAACCGCGTGTACACGGAAGGCAAGGGCAAGCGTAACCCGGTGACGACTGGTTGCAACCAGAAGAACCGCGGTCAGCTGATCAAGTGCCTGGCACCGGATCGTCGCGTGGAAGTCGAAGTCGTCGGCACGAACAAGTAATACGGTTCGCCGACTACGAAAAAACCCCGCCTCGGCGGGGTTTTTTTTCGTCCATCGTTCTCCGTCATGCGCCGCTTTTTCGTCCGTCACCCAAGCGAACCCGCGACGAACGGCGGAAAACCCGCCCTCAGGCCTCGCTGCCCAACTGCGGATACTGACGCTTCACCATAAACGACATCAGCGCCTTGACCGGGCGGTCACGCCACCACGACCCGGTCTCCAGCGGCTTGAACATCATTCGCGTGGCCGCCTCGACCGGCATGTACTGCTTCATCACGTCGCCCGACATGGCCAGGAAGGCCTCCCAGGTCATTGTTTCGAACGGCGGCGGCGAACGCCAGAAGTGATTGAGCGGTTCGAATGCGAACGCAATGTCCTCGTCGCGCACCAACTCACTGCGCGCCACCATGGTGCGCAACCGGCTGATGACGCCATGCTGCTCCACAGCGTTATACCTATCGAAGGTCTTGCGGAAATAGCGATAGTGGCCGACCTCCTCGTTACTCAGCTTACGCATCATCTGCTTGAGCTCCTCGACCGGCATGTACGACTCGAGGCAGCGGTAGATCATCGCCGTCTGCGTCTCCGTAACGCAGCGTGACAGCGCCTCCAGCGCCAGCGACGGCCGCATGTACTGAACCTCGCAACGCGGCTTGTAACGGGCCAGAAAAGCGTCATAGGCATTCGGCCAGTCGAACTCGGGCCAAACGCGTGCGATATAGTCCTTGGCGAGGCGCCCGTGTTCGACCTCCTCGGGCAGCCAGGTATCGCGCAGCCACGTTCTCATCTCGTCGTCGTCGCCATACATCTGATTGAGGGTGGAGACGAACTCCGGGACGCTGGTCTCGATGAACGACACCGTGGCAAGAGAATAGAAGATGAACGCATTGGTTCGGACAGACGGCTCTGCTGCCATGACACACTCTCCTATCGGCATAGGGAATTGAACATGTTTCGCTCAAGCACGTAAGTGCGACGGGCGCGAACGGAAGGCTGACGAACGCGTTGTGCACTGCAACTTCCAGCCTCCGCATCATGGTTCCATACACCACGTTAAACGTCACACGAAGGTCACGAAGGCATAGTATAGGATTTGGCAAAATATCGCAGCGCGGCAAACAATCGATTACAAACGCGTCACCTTCGAGGGCGTTTGAGCGATGTTTGTTGCTGTTGCACCCACTTAAACTCCGAAACGTCATGACGCAACGTTACTGGTTGATGAAGTCCGAACCCGAGGAGGCGAGCATCGACGATCTCGCCAGCGCCAGCCATCAGACCCTTCCGTGGACCGGTGTGCGCAACTATCAGGCGCGCAATTTCATGCGCGACAACATGCAAGTGGGCGACGGTGTGCTCTTCTACCATTCAAGCTGTGCGGCACCCGGTATCGCCGGCCTCGCGACGGTTGCCTCGACGCCCTATCCCGATCCCACCCAGTTTGACCCGAAAAGTCCGTACTTCGATCCCAAGTCGACGCCGGAATCGCCGCGTTGGTTGCTGGTCGACGTCAAACTCGATCGCAAAACACGGCTCGTGCCTCTCACCGAAATGCGCCAGACACCCGAGCTGGACGGCATGCTCGTTCTGGCACGCGGTAACCGCCTGTCGATCACCCCAGTCTCGCCTGAGCATTGGAAGTTCATCACCAAGCACTTACTTAAAGCTTAGAGGAACTCGCTGAACGCCAGGAAAACCGACCGGGAACCAAAATTGCTGCGATAGCGTCTGTATAACGTTGCCGGCAAACGCATAGTGCGCACCCACTTATCGTCTCATCGAGCTAAGAGGGCTGCCGCGAAGGCGGTGCCGGCAATCGGTCAAACGTTCGTCGGTAAGATGCGAACTAACATTCGAAAAAGGACAAAACTATGCGCAAATCTCTCGCTGCTGCTCTTCTGATTGCCACCGCCGCCAATGCAGCCTACGCCCAGTCGGGTGACGACGCGAACCGTCAGGTTTCGGGCGTGTTGGGTCTTGAAGCGCACGCCACGAAGGAAGTCGAACAGGACACCGTGCACATCACGATGTCTGCCCAGGAGCAGGGGCCGGATGCGGCCACCGTGTCGCGCAACCTCACGCAAAAGGCCAATAGCGCGATGTCCGTCGCCAAGGGGCAGAGCGGCGTGCAGGTGCAGACGGGCAACGTCTCGCTCTACCCGACGACCAATCGGGACGGCAAGATCACGGCATGGCGCGGCCGCACCGAGTTGCAGATGACGTCGAGAGATTTCGGCGCGGCGTCGCGACTCGCGAGCCAGATCTCGAATCAGATGCAAATGGACGGCGTGTCGTTCTCGCTCTCGCGTGAAGCACAGGAGAAGACTCAGGCCGAGCTGACCAACCAGGCCATTCAGGCGTTCCGCGATCAGGCGCAGAACAACACGAAGGCCTTCGGCTACAGCAGCTATACGATCCGTCAGGTGCAGGTCGGCTCGAATGCTCCGATGATGCCGCGTCCGTACGCGATGAAGGCTATGGCCATGAGCGCCGACGCCGCTGCCGCGCCGCCGATGCAACTCGAAGGCGGCAAGACACAAGTGACCGTGACGGTTTCGGGCACCGTGCAAATGAAGTAAGTCGGGCCGGGTTGCCGGCCGCTTGACGCTAGCACGCGCCGGTCAGGCCATGCCAACAAAATGCCGCCCCAACGAGGGCGGCATTTTCATGTCGGCGGCACATTGCCGCGTTGCCGCGTTGCCACTTGCGACAACGTGACGCAGCGACGTTAACACGCGGCACGCTTATTTGAAGCGCTCGCGCAACAGGTTCTTCTGCACCTTGCCCATCGTGTTGCGGGGCAATTCCGCGACGACGTGCACCCGCTTGGGCACTTTGAAATTGGCGATGCGTTGCTTGAGTGCGTCGATCACGGTGCGCTCATCGGGTGCCGGCGCCCCGTCGCGCGGCACGATCACCGCCACCACCGCTTCGCCGAAGTCCGGATGCGGTACGCCAATCACAGCCGACTCCGCCACACCGTCCATTTCGTCGATAAAGCCCTCGATCTCCTTCGGATAGACGTTGTATCCGCCGGAGATGATGAGGTCCTTCGAGCGGCCCACGATGTGCACGTAACCGTCCTCGTCGAACTTGCCCACGTCGCCCGTCTTGAAGAACCCGTCGGCCGTAAATTCTTCTGCCGTCTTTTCCGGCATGCGCCAATACCCGGCAAACACGTTCGGCCCTTTCACCTGAATATGGCCGATGTCACCCTGCGCGCACGGCAGGCCGTCATCGCCCACCACGCGAACCGTCACCTCCGGCAGCGGCACGCCGACGGTGCCGGCGCGGCGCACACTCGCGGCATTGCCGTGGTACGGGTTCGAGACGAGCATGATCGTCTCCGACATGCCGTAGCGCTCCAGAATCGTGTGCCCGGTGCGTTCGCGAAAAGCATCGAACGTCTCGCGCAACAGCGGTGCCGAACCCGAAATGAACAACCGTACGTTGCGGCACGCGTCGCGCGTGAGTCCCGGCTCCGCCAATAGCCGCACGTAGTAAGTTGGCACGCCCATGAACACCGTGGCGCGCGACAGTTGATGCAACACTTCGCGCGCATCGAACTTCGACAGCCAGATCATCTTGCTGCCCGAATACAAGGCAGCATGGCTCGCGACGAACAGACCGTGCACATGGAAAATCGGCAGCGCGTGCAGCAGCACGTCGCCCCCTTCGCGCTCGCCCCAGCCCCAGAACGCGTGCAACACGCGCGTGTTGCTCGCAAGGTTGCCGTGCGAGAGCATCGCGCCCTTGCTGCGGCCCGTCGTGCCCGAGGTGTAGAGAATGGCGGCGAGGTCGTCGGGCGAGCGCGGCACTGTCTCGAAGGTATCGCCGAACCACGCCGCGCGCTCCAGCAGCGAGCCCGTCCGATCGTCGCCCAGGGTGTAGACGTGTTTCGCCCCGTTTGTGAACGCGATCTTCGAAACCCAGCCGAAATTCGCCGGGCTGCACACTACGACGTCCGGCTCAGCGTTCCCGACGAAATACGCGATCTCTGCTTCACGATAAGCCGTGTTGAGCGGCAAGTAGACGAACCCCGCGCGTAGCGTGGCGAGGTAGAGCAACAGTGCTTCGGGCGACTTCTCGACCTGCACGGCGATACGCGCACCGGGCGCCAGATCGAGACTCGCGAGCAGGTTCG
This sequence comes from Pandoraea apista, assembly GCF_001465595.2. Taxonomy (NCBI): domain Bacteria; kingdom Pseudomonadati; phylum Pseudomonadota; class Betaproteobacteria; order Burkholderiales; family Burkholderiaceae; genus Pandoraea; species Pandoraea apista. The sequence continues at coordinate 4,219,944 of NZ_CP013481.2, forward strand.
CAATGCGTGCGCTCGCGTGCTCGAGGTCGTCCCAACTGTAGTAAAGCCCTTCGGGCGTCTCAATGGCGCACGCCGATTTGTCGGCGGGGAAACGTTCGGCAAAGAGTCGGTAGAGGTTGGCGTCTTGCGTCATAAACAGAACCGGATTCGAAACGGTGGATACAGGTGATACAGGGGATACAGCGAAAACGTCGAAGCGTCGAGGCGTCGATGTGTCGATGTGTCAGTGAATCGGCAACACCCGGGGGCGCCGGCACTCAGCGCCCACGGAAATCGGGCGGCCGCTTCTCGAGGAACGCCGCCACGCCCTCGCGGTGATCGTGCGAGTCCCAATAAGAGAAGGCTTTCTGCCATTCCGCCTCGGACAACGGCGGCACCGGCGGTGCAAGCCGGGCGATCAGCCACTTGTTCAATTGCGCCGCAAGCGGTGCACCGGCTGCGAGGCGCCGGGCGCAAGTGTAGCTCGCTTCTTCGAGTGCTTCATCAGCGACCACACGCGTGAGCAACCCTTTCTCGCGCGCTTCCGCCGCACCGAACACGCGCCCTTCGAGCAAGATCTCGAGCGTGACCGCGCGCCCCGCGAGCGCCAGCACGCCACGCAGTTCGCCGGGCGCCATCGGAAAGCCTAGCTTGTTGATCGGCACGCCGAACCGCGCACCTTCCCCGGCGATACGCAGATCGCAATGCGCGGCGATCTCCAGACCGCCGCCCACGCAAACGCCTTCGATCAACGCAACGCTCGGGTGCCGGCAACGCGCCAGCGCGTCGAGCGTGGGCCCGATCACCTCGCCGTGATAGCGGCGCAACGTATCGTAGCTGCCGCGCTCGACCGGAAACTCCTCGATATCGGCGCCCGCTGCGAAGTTGCCCTGCGCACCGCGAATGACAATGGCCCGCACGCGGGAGTCCTCGTCAAGCGCCTGCAAATGCGCACGTAACGCGCGCCACATCGCCACCGAAATGGCGTTGAGCTTGCCGGGATTCGATAGCGTCAGTGTGACCCAACCCTCGTCAAGCGAACTGTCGTCGCGCAGGACTTCACTCACACGTGTCTCCATGATGTTGTCTGGCGTTCGCGGCCACTTCGGTATCCATAAGTCATGAGGCTCAGAGCAAGCGCGATACGGCGCGTCCGAGTGCCGGTTCGCCGTCGATGAGGCGTTGCAGATTGGTGTCGAGTTCGTCGGGCTCGTAGAGGTAGTTCACCATCATGCCGCACGACTGCTTCGCCCCTTTCTTCGAGAGATCCGCCTGCCAATTAATGCGCTCCACGCGTGCGCCGTTGCCCAGGTGGAATCGCGCGACCGGATCTCGCGGCTGCCCGCGCACGGTTTCGCGTGCCAGATAGTGCGCGGCCAGCGCCTCGCCAAGGCTGCGCTGCAACACCTGCATGCTCTTGCGCTCCGGCAACGTTTGCAACCAGGTCATCATCTGCGCCCCGGTGGTGCCCGAGGCCAGCGACGCCTCCTGCGCCAGCAGCTTCGCCCGCTTCGGGCCAAGCGTCTCGGCAAGCGCTTGCGCTGACAGTTGCCTGAGCCAGTCGTTGAAACCGGGAATGGGAGACAGTGTGGCGAAGTTGCGCAGCTTGGGGAAATCGACTTGCAGTTCGTCGATCACGCGCTTGAGCAGGAAATTGCCGAAGCTCACGCCACGCAGCCCCGGCTGCGTGTTCGAGATCGAGTAGAAGATAGCCCACCGTATGCGACGCAAATCTTCGAGTGGCGCCTTCTCGTCGAGCAGCGAATGCACGTCGGCCGCCATGTCGGGGACGAAGGCCACTTCGACGAAGATCAACGGCTCGCGCGGCATCCGCGGATGGAAGAATGCGTAACACCGCCGATCGGAATCGAGCCGGTTGCGTAAGTCGGCCCACGACGAAATTTCGTGCACCGCCTCGTAACGCATAAGCTTCTCAAGCAGCGACGCAGGCGAGTCCCAGGTAATCGGATGCAACTCCAGCAGGCCGACGTCGAACCACGTCGAGAAGAGACTGCCGAGGTCGTCTTCAAGCGCTGCGAGGCCGGGGAGTGCCGCACGATGGTGCAACATGTCGGCGCGCCAGCGCACAAGGAACGGCAAGCCGTCGGGCAACGCGTTGAAGCGCTTGAGAAAGCGCACGCGGGCGCTGCCCAGCGCCCCCGCCAGTCCACTGGCGGTGCGTTTCGCGCTCGCGCCGTCACCGTCCTTGCCCGCATCGGCGAGCGCATTGCCGTCGCTCGCGCAGATATCGGCCACGACCGCGAGCAGTGCCAGTTGCCCTCCGGGAGACGCCGCATCGTAGCGCGCCATGAAGTCTCGCGCCGCCTCGTTGGCGGCCGAGTCGGTCAGCCGCGCCGACAGACATTGCGTCAACTGACGCCGCAGTGCACTCTCCGCGCGCGGCGACAGTTTCTCGGCGACTACCTTTCCATCGCCCTTGTCACCCTTGTCACCCCTGTCGCCCTTGCCATCCTTCGGACCGCCGCCCTGCCCGCCCGTCTTGCCCGCGCCGCGCCCGAACCACTGCCCCAGACGCTCGCCCAGCGACGGCTTCGGCGATGGCACAGGCGCGCTGACCTCGGCCACGCTCTCGGGCGCACTCCTCCCCGGCGAGGAGGACGACGACGATGCTGCTGCTGCCGCCGATGACGACGCCGCAGACAGACTCAGCGATACGGGAACGGACATGGCTGACATGATCGGCTCATCCTTCATGGCTTCCTCTCTCATGGCTTGCAATCAAAACAGGTCCGACACATGCCGGACGATCGGCGCGCGCACGCCCACTTCATCCCATCAGTTGGTCAGGCAACCACAACGACAGCCCCGGCAGCAGACAGATGAGAACAACGGCCACGACCATCAACACCACGAACGGCATGACACCCCACACGATGTCGCGCAACGCGATATCGGGCGCCGTGTTCTTGATGACGAATATGTTCAGCCCCACGGGCGGATGAATCAACCCCAGTTCCATCACAATCGTCATGACCACGCCAAACCAGACCAGATCGAAGCCTGCGGCCCGCAGCGGCGGCAGGATGATCGGTGCCGTCATCAGAATGATGCTCACCGGCGGCAGGAAGAAGCCCAGCACCACGACCATCAGCAAGATGGCGGCAAGCAACACCCAGCGCGACAGATGCAGCCCCACGATCCACTGGGCCGCCGACTGGCTGATGTGCAGATAGCTCATCACGTACGAGTACAGCAACGACATGCCGATGATGAACATGAGCATGGTCGACTCTCGCAGCGTGCCGGTGAGAATTGGCGCGAGCTGACGCGGCTTCCACATGCGGTAGATCACGGCGATGAGCGCGAGCGCCAGCAGTCCGCCAAGTCCGGCCGTCTCCGACGGCGTGGCGTATCCGCCATAAAGCGCCGCCATGACCCCGATGAGCAGCGTCACGAACGGCAACACGCGCGGCAGCAACGCCAGCTTCTCGCGCATCGTGGCCGGCGGCTCGCTCGGGAACGGCGACGGCGTGCCGTCGCGTGCAAGCGCGAGTTGCGCGAGTCCGTACTCCTTCCGGTAACGCCAGGCCGCGTAGCACGAGAACAACCCCACCAGCAGCAGCGCGGGCACGATCCCTGCGAGGAACAGGCGCCCAAGCGACTGCTCCGCTGCCACCGCGTAGAGAATCATCGTGATCGACGGCGGCAGCAGAATGCCCAGCGTGCCGCCGGCCGCGATGATGCCGGCGGCGAACCCCGGCGAATAGCCGCGCTGACGCATCTCCGGAATGCCGGCGCTGCCGATGGCCGAGCACGTTGCCGGGCTCGAACCGGCCATCGCCGCGAACAACCCGCAGGCGAAGACATTGGCGATGCCGAGGCCGCCCGGAATCCGTCGCATCCAGGCGTGCAGCGCGAGGTACAGGTCCTGCCCCGCACGCGACTTGCCAATGGCCGCACCCTTCAGAATGAACAGCGGAATCGACAGCAGCGTAATGCTGGCCATCTCCTCGTAGACGTTTTGCGTGATGGTATCCAGCGATGAGGCCGGCATGAAGCCGAACATGAACGCCACCGCCACGGCGCCGAGCGCAAACGCAATGGGCATGCCCGAGAACATGGCGACGAGCGTGGCGCCGCCGTAAAGCAATCCGATGCCGAGTTCGCTCATGCGTGGCCTCCGTTGCGATCTGATGAGGGCGATGCGTCGCGCGCCGGCGTTGTCCCCATCTCGCAGGCGCCGATGGCCACTTGCAGCAGCAGTTGCACGGTGAGCAACGTCATGCCGAACGCCATGAGACCGTAGGGAATGGACAGCGGCGGGCCCCACGTCGAACTGCTGGTCTGGCCGTCGACATAGGCTTCCCAGAACAGCGTCCACGACTTCCAGGCGAAGAAGCCGCAGAACGCGAGCGTGACGATGTCCACCAGCCAGCGCCGCACGCGATTCACGCGCGGCGAAAGCAACGTTGTAACGGCTTCGATGCCAATGTGCCCGCGCAGGTGCTGCACATGCGCTGCGGAAACGAAAGTCGCGCCGACCAGCAGAAACACGGCGGCCTCGTCCTGCCAGTCGGTCGCGAGCTTGAGCACGTGCCGCGCGAACACGCTGTAACTGAGTACCAGTGCGGCGCCCACCAGCGCCAGCATGCACACGATCATGAGCAGACGGCTCACGCCCTGCAACAGGGCGTCGAGCCGCCGCAACACGCGAGTGCGCGCCACCGTGGGCTCCGCGCTCACGATGGCCCCGCTCATGCAGGCACCTTCTCGGCAAGCGCGAGCAATTTCGCGCAGGTGTCCGACTTGCTCGCGTAGTCCTTCCACGCCGTGCGCCGGGCAATGTCACGCCACTTCATCACGGTGGCCTCGTCGAGATCGTAGACCTTCGCACCGGCCTTGGTGTAGACGCTGGCGATCTGCGCGTCGTCGGCCTTGGCCGCTTCCGTGCCGAACGCCTCGAGTTCCGCGCCCACTTGCAGAATCACCTGCTGCTGGTCCTTGGGCAACTTGTCGAAGATCTGTTTGGACATGAGCAACGGCTCGAGCATGAACCAGTAAGACTTGTTGCGCCCCGTGGTCAGATGCTTCGACACCTCTTCCAGACGGAACGACATCAGACTGGTGGACGACGTCATCGCCGCATCCATCGCGCCCGTCTGCATGGCGGCATAGAGTTCGTTCGACGGCAACGAGATGACGGCCGCGCCGGCCTCCTTGAGCATCATGTCCATCTCGCGGCTGCCGCCGCGCACCTTGAGGCCCTTCGCGTCTTCGGGCGCGACAAGAGGTTTGGCTCGGCTCGCCACCCCCCCGGCTTGCCAGACCCAGCTCACGATTACGATGTTCTTCTCGGCGAGCACGTCCGTGAGCACCTTGCCGATCTCGCCGTTGCGCCAGGCGTTGCCCTGCGCGTAAGACGTTACGAGCCCCGGCATCAGACCGATGTTGAGCTCACGGATTTCTCCGCCCGCATAGGGCAGCGGATAGAGCGACAGATCGAGGGCGCCACGACGCAACGCGGAGAACTGCGCGTTGGTCTTCATCAGCGAACTGCCCGGATAGACCTGAAACTTGAGCGCGCCATTGGTGCGCTTCTCCACTTCCTGGGCGAACTTGCGGCATAGCCGGTCGCGGAAGTCGCCTTCAGTGAGGGTACCGCCGGGGAACTGGTGCGAAATCTTGAGCGGGCCGGTCTGCGCGAATGCGCTACCCCAGGGGCTGGCCAGACCGCCGGTAACGAGCGCCGAAGCGGCACCCAGCATGAGTTGCCGCCGCAGCGGGGAAAGGGTTGTCTCCATGGCGTCTCCTGTCACTTCTGTCAGTGATGAACCAGCGAAGCCCGGTGTCTGACATTGCCCGGCCCATGTCGGAAGACACGTCCCGGCTGCACCACCGGTTCGCCGGCACTGCATGTACGGATGACTGCTTTAGTTTTCTGGGTGTTTCGAGTGCGCGAGTTGCCGCTCTCGGATTGAAATCGTATAGTTAATCCATCACGGTGTATACAAATCAACCCCGCAAAAAATACATTTTCGGCGTTTACCCCGATCTTCAACGACGGGCTCACGCGGTACTTTGGCAACGATGCCCCCCACTTCAGCCCCGTTTGACGGGATCGACACACGACCGAGCGAGAGCGTCATGACCGTAAAACCGAAGCGATCGGAAGCGCTGCGACAGGCGATCGAAGAGAAGATTGCCGTGGGCGAGTACCCGCCCGGCATGCGGCTCGACGAGGTCGAACTAGCGAGCGCATTCGGCGTGTCGCGCACGCCGTTGCGCGAGGCGTTGATTCAGTTGGCGTCGTCGGGCGTAATCGAGATACGTCCCCGCCGAGGCGCGGTGGTCGCGCAGATCGATCCCCAGCGGCTGTGCGAGATGTTCGAAGTCATGGCCGAGCTGGAGTCGATGTGCGGACGGCTTGCCGCGCGCCGCATCACCGAAGACGAACTGGCGGAATTGCGCGAAACACACGAGGCCAGCCGGGCGGCGGCCGAAGCACGGGACATCGACACGTATTACGAAGTCAACGCACGCTTTCATGCGCTGATCTATCAGGCGAGCCACAACGCCTATTTGCAGGAAACCGCGCTGCAACTGCACCGGCGGCTGCGCGTCTATCGCCGGCTGCAACTGCGCGTGCGGGATCGGCCGCACCAGTCGTTCGCGGAGCATGACGCCGTGTTTCGCGCCATCGAGTCGGGCGACGCCGACGCGGCCTCCGACCATCTTCGTGGGCACGTCACGGTGCAGGGCGAACGCTTCGCCGATCTGATGGCGTCGTTGCGGGCGTTGGAGCGCAAGGCAAGCTGAGTCAACTGAGCGAGCCCCTGCCAGTACCAAACAAAAGGGCCGCCGGAGAATCCTCCGGCGGCCCTTCATGTTACGTAACAGGCTGCGGTGCAGTGTCGAGCGACGCTATGCCTTACACGCGAGACGTCGTCGGGCGGCGATACGACCAGACCAGCATGATCACGCCCGCCACCACCATCGGCAGCGACAGCCACTGGCCCATCGACAGACCGAACGAAAGCAGCCCGAGGAAGGCGTCGGGTTCGCGCGTGAATTCGGCGAGGAAGCGAAACGCCCCATACCCCACCAGGAACATGCCGGATACGGCGCCGACCGGACGGGCGCGCCGCGCAAAGAACCACAACAGCAGGAATAGCGCCACGCCTTCGAGCGCAAATTCGAACAACTGCGACGGGTAGCGGGGCAATCCGTGGAACTGGGCGAACACCATCGCCATCGCCTGATCGGCCATGGCTTGCGGATGCGCCAGCACCCACTGCGCGTCCTCACCCGCCGCTTGCGGAAAGAGCATCGCGAAACGCGAATCGGGCGACGTCACACGCCCCCACAATTCGCCGTTGATGAAGTTGCCCAGACGGCCGGCCGCAAGCCCCAGCGGGATCATCGGTGCAATGAGATCAGTGCCCTCGAGTAGAGAGTGCCCGCGGCGCCGCGTGAACAGCCACATGGCGACGAGCACGCCGAGGAACCCGCCGTGGAACGACATGCCGCCTTCCCACACCTTGAAGATGTCGAGCGGGTTCGCCAGATAGAACGACAGCTTGTAGAAAATCACGTAACCCAGACGTCCGCCGAGAATCACGCCGAGCACGCCGTAAAACAGCATGTCGTCGAGATCCTGTGCCTTCCAGCCTTGACTGGCGATGGAAGGCTGACGCACGCGCAGCCGGCCTACGAGCAGGAACAGAATGAAGCCGACCAGATACATCAGGCCGTACCAGCGGATAGCGAGCGGGCCGAGATGAATCGCGACCGGGTCGAATTGAGGATGAATCAGCATGGATCAGAAGAATCGATTCGTGAACAAAAGTTCCGTCGGCGCAATGGCGGCTAATGGCGGCGGGTGCAACGCGAAACATGCCCCCTTGCCACCATCGAGTGACACGCCGCGCACCGTCCACCGTCTCTTCGTCGGAGAGCGGCCCGGCATGTCTTGGGATGGGCAGCACAATACCACGAGCGCACTGCGTCGCGGCAGGCCAACGCACAGCATCTTCGTTCTGACGATCAACTCGTCAGCGTCGCCCCCGGTGGCGTGTGCGCCACACCTCGCGCCGTCTCGAGAAAGCCTTCGAGCACGGGCGTGACTTCCGCCGTTCGCCAGAGCAAACCCGTCTCGATCAATGTGCTCGTCTCGCGCAGCATGCGATAGGTCACGCCAGTGCGCCGCAAATGGCATAGCGACTGCGGCACCAGGGCCACGCCCATGCCTGCCGAGACCAGACTCACGATGGTCTGCATCTGAATCGCCTCCTGCCCCACGCGGGGCGTGAGGCCAAGCGCGGCGTAGCATCCCATGATGATGTCGTAGAACGCAGGCGCCACGCGACGCGGAAAGATGACGAGCGGCTCGTCGGCAAAGTCGGCGAGACTTACCGGGGCGCCCGGGTCGCCCGGCTGGCCATCGGCGTCCGTATCGCCCTGACCGTCGGGCAGCGCGAGCATCAACGGCTCGCGCACGATCGGCAGATAGGAGAGCTCGTTGGCGTAGCGCGCGGGCACGGGCGGGATGAAGAGCCCGGCGTCGATACGGCCGTCCATGAGCGCTTCGACCTGCACGTCGCTCGTGGCTTCGAGCAGTTGCAGCCGCACGCGCGGATAACGCTCGCCGAACTCGCGCAACAGCGGCGGCAGAATGCCGTAGTCCGCCGTGGAGACGAAGCCCAGCGAGAGCGTGCCTACCTCCCCGTGCGCCAGCCCCTGAGCGAGCGCCGGCAGCGCGTCGGCGTCGGCCAGAATACGCCGCACCTCGGGCAGCAGTTGGCGGCCAACCGCCGTCAACTCCACCGACCGGTTGGTCCGCACGAACAGCGGCGCGCCCAGCGACGCCTCCAGCGCGCGAATCTGCTGCGACAGCGGCGGCTGCGTCATCGACAGGCGCTGTGCGGCGCGCCCGAAATGACGCTCTTCGGCCACCGCGACGAAGTATCTGAATTGCCGGAGATCCATGATATGTTTTTCGACTTAATCCGAGTCAAATAATATATTTGACAAGCATTCAAGGAAAGACGAATCTTGACGTCCGGCCGACACTGGCGCCAAGCGTGACGTTGGCGACATAACCCGCAACGCGCGAATCCAGTCCACAAAGAGCCTGGCGGCCCCGATTTTCGTTCATCCCACAAGCACAGCGTTTCAGAGACGACCATGCCTCAATACCGTTCCCGCACCTCCACCCACGGCCGCAACATGGCTGGTGCCCGCGCCCTCTGGCGTGCCACCGGCATGACAGACGACGATTTCGGCAAGCCGATCATCGCCGTGGTGAACTCCTTCACGCAGTTCGTGCCGGGTCACGTGCACCTGCGCGATCTGGGCGCCATCGTGGCCAAGGAAATCGAAGCGGCTGGCGGCGTGGCCAAGGAATTCAACACCATCGCGGTAGACGACGGTATCGCCATGGGTCACGGCGGCATGCTGTACTCACTGCCGTCGCGCGAACTGATCGCCGACTCGGTGGAATACATGGTCAACGCGCACTGCGCCGACGCCATGGTCTGCATCTCCAACTGCGACAAGATCACCCCGGGCATGCTCATGGCCGCCATGCGCCTGAACATTCCGGTCGTGTTCGTCTCGGGCGGTCCGATGGAAGCGGGCAAGGTCAAGAACGGCGACGGGCAGGTGATCGCCAAGATCGACCTGATCGACGCCATGATCAAGGCGGCCGACCCCAAAATCAGCGATGCCGAAGTCGCGGAAGTCGAGCGCAGCGCCTGCCCGACGTGCGGTTCGTGCTCGGGCATGTTTACCGCCAACTCGATGAACTGCCTGACCGAGGCCATCGGTCTCGCCCTGCCGGGCAACGGCACCATCGTGGCCACACACGCCTGGCGTCGCGGGCTGTTCGAGCAGGCTGGCCGTCTCGTGGTCGATCTTTGCCGCCGCTACTATCAGGAAGACGACGCCTCGGTCCTGCCGCGCAACATCGCCACCAAGGCCGCGTTTGAAAACGCCATGGCGCTCGACGTCGCCATGGGCGGCTCGACCAACACCGTGCTGCACTTGCTCGCCGCCGCGCAGGAAGCGGGCGTCGACTTCAAGATGGCCGATATCGACCGCATCTCGCGCAACGTGCCGTGCCTGTGCAAGGCCGCTCCGGCGACCGACAAATACCACATCGAAGACGTGCACCGCGCTGGCGGCATCATCGGCATTCTGGGTGAACTCGCCCGCGGCGGCCTGCTCGACACGTCGTGCGGTAACGTTCACAGCGGCACGCTCGGCAACGCCATTGCGCAGTGGGATGTGAAGAACAGCGCCAACGATAAGGCGCAAACGTTCTACAGCGCCGCCCCCGGCGGGGTGCCCACGACCATCGCCTTCAGCCAGTCGTCGACCTACCCGTCGCTCGACCTGAACCGCGAAACCGGTTGCATCCGCGACAAGGAACACGCCTATACGAAGGACGGTGGTCTGGCCGTGCTGTACGGCAACCTCGCCGAGAAGGGCTGCATCGTGAAGACAGCCGGTGTGGACGAAGCGCAATGGGTGTTCACCGGCCGTGCCCGCGTGTTCGAGAGCCAGGACGACGCCGTGGAAGGCATTCTGGGCGACAAGGTCCAGCCCGGCGACGTGGTGGTGATCCGCTACGAAGGTCCGAAGGGCGGTCCGGGCATGCAGGAAATGCTGTACCCGACCTCGTACCTGAAGTCGAAGGGACTGGGCAAGACCTGCGCCCTGTTCACGGACGGCCGCTTCTCGGGCGGTTCGTCGGGTCTGGTGATCGGTCACGCCTCGCCGGAAGCGGCCGAAGGCGGCACCATCGGTCTGGTCGAAGACGGCGACGTGATCGAAATCGACATCACCCAGCGCAAAATGCATCTGGCCGTGTCGGACGAAGAACTGGCCCGCCGCCGCGCCGCCATGGAAGCGCGTGGCGACGACGCATGGCAGCCGGTGGGCCGTGAGCGTGTCGTCTCGCAAGCCCTGCAGGCCTACGCGGCACTCGCGACCTCCGCCGACCGCGGTGCCGTGCGCGATCTGTCGCAACTGAAGCTGGGTAAGCGCGGCTGAGACCCGCGATAGGTCGTACGCCAGTCGTGAATCGACTGGATCGGGAGCGGTGGCAAGGCCAAGGCCTCGCCACCGCTCCCCGGCAGGAATACAGTAGCGACATCAGACGGCCATCCGCCAGCCGGACATGCCGCCGGCAAGACAGCGTGATACAACAACGCCTATGTGCGACGCTGCGACGGCTCGTGGCGTGGCGCATCCCCACAAGGAGAGAGACGTCATGGCATTCAACCGTCGTTCGCGAAATGTCACGCAAGGCGTGGCGCGTTCGCCCAACCGCTCGATGTACTACGCGCTGGGCTACAAGGAAGAAGACTTCGACAACCCGATGATCGGCGTGGCCAACGGCCACTCGACGATCACCCCGTGCAACGCGGGGCTTCAACGTCTCACCGACGCCGCCGTCGACGCCATCAAAACCCATCAGGCCAATCCGCAGACTTTCGGCACCCCGACCATCTCCGACGGCATGTCCATGGGCACGGAGGGCATGAAGTACTCGCTCGTCTCGCGCGAAGTCATTGCCGACTGCATCGAAACTGCCGTGCAGGGGCAGTGGATGGACGGCGTGGTTGTGATTGGCGGCTGCGACAAGAACATGCCGGGCGGCATGATCGCACTGGCGCGGATCAACGTACCGGGCATCTATGTCTACGGCGGCACCATCAAGCCGGGCAACTGGAAAGGCAAGGACCTCACCATCGTCTCGTCGTTCGAGGCTGTGGGCGAATTCACGGCCGGGCGCATGACCGAGGCCGATTTCAAGGGCATCGAGAAGAACGCTTGTCCGTCGACCGGCTCTTGCGGCGGCATGTACACGGCCAACACGATGAGTTCGTCATTCGAGGCGCTGGGCATGTCGTTGCTGTACTCGTCGACCATGGCCAATCCCGATCAGGAGAAAGTCGACTCCGCCGCCGAATCGGCGCGAGTGCTGATCGAGGCCGTCAAGAAAGACATCAAACCGCGTGACATCATCACGCGCAAGTCCATCGAAAACGCGGTGGCACTCATCATGGCTACAGGCGGCTCCACCAATGCCGTGCTGCACTATCTCGCCATTGCCCACGCCGCCGACGTCGAATGGAGCATCGAAGACTTCGAACGGATTCGTGCGCGTGTGCCGGTCATCTGCGACCTGAAGCCGTCGGGCAAGTATGTGGCGACGGACCTGCACAAGGCCGGCGGCATTCCGCAAGTGCTCAAGATTCTGCTCGACGCAGGCCTGCTGCACGGTGACTGCCTGACGATCACCGGCCGCACCATCGCCGAAGAATTGAAGGACGTGCCCTCGGTGCCCCGCGCCGATCAACACGTCATCTTCCCTATCGACAAAGCGCTCTACAAGGAAGGCCATCTCGCCATCCTCAAGGGCAATCTGGCGGAAGATGGCGCGGTCGCGAAGATCACCGGCCTGAAGAATCCGGTCATCACGGGGCCGGCGCGCGTGTTCGACGACGAGCAAAGCGCGATGGAAGCGATCCTCAGCGACAAGATTCAGTCGGGCGACATTCTCGTGCTGCGCTATCTCGGCCCGAAGGGGGGACCGGGCATGCCGGAGATGCTGGCCCCGACCTCGGCCATCATCGGCAAGGGGCTTGGCGAGTCGGTCGGGTTCATCACCGACGGCCGCTTCTCGGGCGGGACGTGGGGCATGGTGGTCGGCCACGTGGCGCCGGAGGCATACGTCGGCGGCACCATCGCCCTCGTGCACGAAGGCGACTCAATCACCATCGACGCGCACAAGCTGCTGTTGCAGCTCAATGTACCGGACGACGAACTCGCGCGACGCCGTGCCGCGTGGAAAGCGCCGGCACCGCGTTACACGCGGGGTGTTCTGGCGAAGTACGCAGCGCTGGCTCTGCCGGCCAACAAGGGCGGCTCGACGGGCTGATGTCAGGCTGATACCGATCACACCACGGCTAACGGCACGTCCGTCTCACATGGCGGACGTGCCGTTTTCACGCTTGGCCCACGAACAAGGAAAGCGCTACAATCCGCGCATCGGGCGCGTGGTCAGCCGGGTGCGGGTCGCGTCTGCAGAGGCGGCGATAGCACCTGCGTGCCTTTATGCCGTTTCGCAGCTTGATGCATTTTCACTGACGTGAAGTGTTCCTATGCCGCATAAGCCGACCGCACCGCCCCGCACAGGGCCGAGTAAAATCCGCGCGACCTATGCCGTGGCGCTGACCCTCGGCATTCCGTTGCAGGGTTGCACATTGCATGGCGCCCCCTCTCGCGAGCTCTTCGGCGCGTACTTTCCCCTCTGGCTTCTGGGCGGCGTCATCGGCCTGTTCGCCGCATGGCTCGCGCACCGCCTCAGCGTCGCGATGCGATGGACGCAAATCGTGCCGCTCCAGCTCAGCGTCTGCCTGTCGATCGGTATCACCGTGGCAGCCCTCGTCTGGCTCGTAGGAACAGGACAGTTGCTATGAAAATGGCCGGCAAAAGCAAAGCCCCGCTCAAAGGACGGCTGATCGCGCTGGCGATCATCCTTGTTGGCATCATCGTCGCCTGCTACGCCAACTACCGCTCGACGCAATTCCCCTCGACCGACGACGCCGCCATCGATGCCGATGTCGTGCACGTTGCCACGCCCGTTGGCGGACGCATCGTCAGGCTGGCGGTGCAGGAAAATCAGCGTGTCGCGAAGGGCGACGTTCTCTACGAAATCGACGCCGTTCCCTATCGTCTCGTGCTGGCCCAGACGCGCGCCGATCTCGAACTGGCCCGCGCCGCGCTCGATACCCGGCAGAAAACCATCTACAACGAGCAGGCCAACGCCACGATTGCCGACGACCAGACCAGCAAGTCGATGCATAACTATGCGCTGGCGACTCGCAATGTCGAACGGCTTACGCCGCTGGCCGCCAAGGGCTACGTGTCGCAGCAGCAACTCGATCAGGCGCAGGTCGCCCAGCGCGACGCCGAACTGTCGATGAAGCAGGCGAAGGCGCAGAAGGCGGCCAGCGCACAGAGCGTTGGCGACGAGGCGGGTGCGCTGGCGACCGTCCGTGCTCGCGAAGCCGCGGTCGCCCTCGCGCAGCACAACCTCGACGACACCGTCGTGCGCGCACCGCAGAACGGCTACGTCACGGGGCTCACCGTACTCTCCGGCGAAACGGTTGCGCCGAGTCAGTCGCTCTTCACGCTGGTGCACGCCGACGAATGGTTTGCCGTTGCCAACTTCCGGGAAGGCGCCCTCTCGCACATTCAGGTCGGCGATTGCGCGACGGTCTACTCGATGATCGACCGAAGTCAGGCCATCGCCGGCAAGGTCGTGGGGATCGGCGCGGGTATCGCCGACGCCGGACGCATCAACCTGCCGCGCGCATTGCCGATCGTGCAGGCGTCGGTGAATTGGGTGAGGGTGGCGCAGCGGTTCCCGGTGCGCGTTGCATTACATGAGCCAGCCGAACGGCTGGTCCGCATCGGTGCCAGCGCTGTCGTGGAGATCAGACATGGCGCTGCCTGCCGGTGACCTGCAGCGTCCGGGGTTTGACGATCTGCTGAAGTGGCTCGCCCCATTTCCAGGGCGTGCGGCGACGGCAACCCGGGTCGCAATCATCTGCGTGCTGACCACGCTCGTGGCAACCGCCTACGGCACGCCCGAAGCGGCACTCTCGGCCTATGTGGTCTTCTTTCTGATTCGCCCGGATCGCGTCACGAGCATCGTCATGAGTGCGGCAATGCTCGTGCTGGTGAGCCTCATCGTGGGCTTCGTGCTGTTCATCGCCACGCTCGTGCTTGACAACCCGATGGTACGGGTCGCCGCCATCGCCGGACTCTCGGCGGGGCTCCTGTTCGTCACCTCGGCCAGCAAGCTGCGCCCCGTCGGCGGGATTATCGCGATGATCGTCGGCTTCGCGCTCGACAAGCTTGGCAGCGTGCCACTCGGTGAAATCGCCACGCGTGCGTTGCTGTACGCATGGCTCATGGTCGCGATTCCGATTGGCGCCGCGATCTGCGTGCAACTCGCCATCGGCGCCTCGCCGCGAAAGCTCGCAGGCAACGAATTGGCGAGGCGATTGCGCATTGCGGCCCAGGTGCTGCGCAACCCAGACGCCCCGCGCGACGAGCTAGACGTCTGCCTGAGCGCCGGCGACGAAGAGATCGGCAAGTGGCTCAAGCGCTCGGTACTGGAAGGTTCGTCGGCACGCGCCGACGCCGACGCGTTGCGACAGGCGACGTCGGCCACGTTTGCCATTCTCCTCGCCGCCGATCTGGTCGGCCGTGAACCGACAGCGCGGCTGCCCGCCACGTTTGCCGCGCCCTTGGCCAGCGCACTGGAACGTATGGCGGAGATGCTCGAGGCTGGTGGCTACCCGGTCGATATTGCCCCCTCCGACCTGCCGCTGCCACCATCCGATGCACTCGCAACACTGACACCGCTCGCACGTGTGGCTGTCGGGCGTCTGAGCGACGCCATCAGCGGCTTCACGAGGGTGAATGCCCCTGCGACCGCGCCCGACACCCAACCACCGGCGCACAGTGGGTTCTTCCTGCCCGATGCCTTCTCCAATCCGGATCATGTGCGGTACGCGCTCAAGACCACGGTCGCCGCCATGATCTGCTACCTGCTCTACTCACTGCTGGACTGGCCCGGCATTCATACCTGCTTCATCACCGTCTATCTCGTGTCGCTCGGCACGACCGCCGAAACAGTCGAAAAGCTGACGCTGCGCATTGCCGGATGTATCGCCGGTGCGCTGGCGGGCACTGCGATGATCGTGTTCGTCGTCCCCGGTCTCACCACGATTGCCGGCCTGCTGAGCGTGGTCGCCGTCGGTGCGTGGCTATCGGCCTGGATTGCGTTTGGCTCGCCGCGTATCGGCTATGCCGGTTTTCAAATCGCGTTCGCCTTCTTCCTGTGCGTCGTGCAGGGCCCGGCCCCGGCGTTCGATCTGACGATTGCACGCGATCGCACCATCGGCATTCTGATTGGCAACGTTGTCGTCTACCTGATCTTCACCCGCGTGTGGCCCGTGAGCATGGCCGGGCACGTCGACGCTGCCCTTATCGAGTTGCGTCAGCGCTGGCGCGCGTTGACGACGATGCCATCCGCCAGCCTCCTGCGCGCGCAAGCCGCAAGCGCGATGGCCCGACGTGCGGCCTTGCAGAACGACATTGCGCTGACGCACTACGAACCGTCGTGGGTGCGTCCCGCACAGGACTGGACGGCGACGCGCCGGCGTGTGCTGGCCGAGCTTGAAGCGCTCGAAGGCCCGATGGTGCTGCTGGCGGAACGACATCCCGCCGACGCGATCATCGACGGCTGGTTGACACGCCTCGACGCACGGCTCGATGGCGATGAACGCACCGGCTCCGCAGCATCGATTACCCCCACGTTATCCCCCTCGACCATGTCATGGCCCGCTGATCAGGAGCGTCAATCGTTGCTGATGCTTGGTGACGCGCGCCTCATCCAACTCGACCATGCGATGCACGACGACAATGTGACGAAGGAGCCTGTTCCCCATGCGCCGGCTTGATCCGCCCACGCCTGCCCCGATGACTTCCCTCGCGGCCATGCTCACGCTGGTCGCGCTGGCGGGATGCGCGACGTCGTCGCTCGACATGGCGCCCGAGCGTCCGGATCGTCCATGGCAACCGAATACGGACGCCTCCGGTGCGATCCGGCCCGGCGCCCCCGTGCTGGCCAGTACCTATCAGAATCGTGGCACTTACCGGCTGCCCGCCAACCCGGCGCTCGCCAACGTCTCACCCCCGCCCCCGCTTGAGCAGGACCACGCTTACACACTGCCCGAACTCATCGATCTGGCGCAGACGTCGAACCCCGCGACACGCATTGCATGGAACAACGCGCGTAACGCCGCACTGGTGGCAGGCGTGGCGAAAAGCGCCTATCTACCGCAACTGTCGCTGGCCGCGATGGGCCAGTACGCCGCCGCCCACAACTCGACGTCCAGCGTGCTGGGCGACTCGTCGGCCAGCGCTTCCACGCATGGATTGACGTCGGTGGTGGCGTTGCAATGGCTGTTGTTCGATTTCGGCGGACGTGCCGCTCGTGTGGAAGCGGCGTCGCAAGCCTCGGTCGTGGCAAATATCGGGTTCACTGCGGCGCATCAGCAGGTGGTGTACGACGTCAGCGTCGCCTTTTACACCTACCAGGCAGTGCGCGCGCGCATGGTGACGGCCGAGCAAGGCCTTGAGAATGCCGGCGCTGTGGCGGAGGCCGCCAGGTCGCGTTACCGGCGTGGCATCGGGACAGTGATCGAGGTCGCGCAAGCGAATCAGAACTACGCGCAGGCGAAATTGGCCCTCGTGCAGGCGCAAGGCGCGCAGAGCAATACCTATCTGACGCTGATTTCGGCGCTGGGCATCTCACCGCTGTCGAAGCCGAAGATTGCCGACATGCCGGTGCACGCGCTCTCGCCCGCGCTGCGCCAGCCGGTCGAGCAGATCGTCGCGACCGCGATTGCACGTCGGCCGGACGTGCTGAGCGCCTACGCCGCAGAGCGCGCGAACCTTGCGAAAATTCAGGCGGCAGAGTCGGACTTCAAGCCGAAGGTTTTCCTGTCGGCCTCCGGCGTCTACAACACCGGCAACGCTTCACTGTCAGCCGTGCCCGCCATCGGTCAGCAGTTGCCGACCGTCAATCTGAGCGGCGGCCGCTACGGCGGCAGCGTGATCATTGGCGTCTCGATTCCGCTCTACGACGGCGGGCTGCGCTCGGCAGCCCTCGCGCAGGCACGCAACGACGCGGACAGCGCGAGTACCCGGCTCGAACGCAGTCGTGAGGAGGCGGTGCGACAGGTCGTGGGCGCGCAAAACATGCTGCAAACCAGTCTGTCGGCACACGAAGCGGCCAAGGCGTTGATGGCGGCAGCGCAGACGACCTACGACGCCGCATTCGACGCCTACAAACACGGCGTTGGCTCGATCACCGACGCCTTGCTCGCTCAGAACCAGCTATTGGCCGCCCGCAACGCCTACGCCGACAGTTACAGCAATGCGTTGTCCGCAGCGGCGTCGCTCGCGTTGGCGACAGGGGCCATCGACTGATCGGCGGGTTGCGTTGCGTCACGGCTGGCCACGACATCCGGGTAGCGGCAGACAAGTGCTATATTGCGGCCAGACTTCCCTCTCCACTCTCCGGAAACGAACATCGAATGAAGCAATATGCCGGCAAGTCCGCTAGTGCGACGATCGGTGCCTGGCTAATGGTGGCGGCAGGCGCCGCGCTTGCGCAGACGAGCGCACCGCCCGCCGACGCCTCGGACGCGCGCGCCCTGGAGAAGCTCGCCCGCGAGCGCAATTGCATGACGTGTCACGCCACCGACCGCACCTTGCTCGCCCCGTCTTACCGGGAGATCGCCAAGCGTTATGCCGGGCAGGCCGGTGCCGTCGACGACATCGCCCGCTCCATTACGGAGGGCAGTCGCGGCAAATGGGGAAGCATTCCGATGCCCGCCGGCCCTCAGGTTGCGCCGGACGAGGCCATCCGTCTTGCGCGCTGGATTCTCGGCATGTCGCGTTGAGCCGTTGCCGTCATATCGGCTAACCGGTCTTTGCTGCGAGCGCGCCAACACAGCGTCGCTGAAGCCCTACCCTTGCGAGCGTACCTGCTTCGCAACCTCTTCGATGACGGCCTGCCGGATACGGTCCGGCAATTGCACCTGCAAGGCGTCGGCCACCTGTTTGCCGATCAGTTGCACCAGCCATGAGGTCTGGTCGATCAACGCGTCGTGACAGCGGCGCTCCACCATCGTCGTGATTTCATCGGCCAATTGCAGCGTGAGCCGTGCGCTCACGCGTTCCGCAAAAACCGCAACGTCGGCCGGTACCCCCTGCTCGACTACCGGTGCAGCAGACGGCGCCATGTGCGCTGGCGGCACGGCCTCGCCGGGCGCGAGCACTTCGGTCAGCGTGGGAATGCCGGGATCGGTGCGCTCGGGCTCGTTCGTCACGGTCAGCCTCTCTGGTCGTAGTTGTTCAGCGTGTAGCCGCGATCCCGATAGAAACGGTAGCGCTCTCGGGCACCGGACAGTTCGTCCGGCGCGTCGCCCACGATCTCGACCACGCGTTCGAAACGTGCGAAGTGCGTGGGCACCCCAGGCGCCAGATTAAGCAGTACCTGATGATGCTGGGCCTCCTCGTCGGGGGCAGCCAGCACCACGGGTGTCTGCGCCGCGAGCGGATCGCGGGTGAAGCAGTGCGGCACGAATTCCAGCGGCGAAAACGTCCACAGCGCCTGATCGAACGCGCGCAGCATGTCGGGTTCCCCAACGACTACGAGCGTCTGCCCGGCCCCATAGACCTTGCGCGCGAACCGGCAAGCGTACTCGAGCCGGTTCGCCACATGCGTATGAAAGTCGACGCGGGTCACCGGGCCTCGCGATCGATCAGGAACTGCGTGAGCAGCGGCACCGGACGGCCCGTTGCGCCCTTGGCGGCACCGCTCTTCCATGCCGTACCGGCGATGTCGAGGTGAGCCCACTCATACTTCTCGGCGAAACGCGCCAGGAAGCAGGCGGCAGTGACACTCCCCGCCGGGCGGCCGCCGATATTCGCCATGTCGGCAAAATTCGACTTGAGCTGCTCCTGATACTCGTCTTCGACCGGCAGACGCCATGCCGTGTCGCCCGTCGTGCGGCCCGCCGCGAGCAGTTCGTCGGCAAGCGTATCGCTCTTCGAGAAAAGGCCCGAATTCACGTGACCGAGCGCGATGATGCAAGCGCCCGTCAACGTGGCGACGTCGATCACGGCAGCCGGCTTGAATCGCTCGGCGTAGGTTAGCGCGTCACACAGGATCAGACGGCCCTCGGCGTCGGTGTTGAGCACTTCGATGGTCTGGCCGGACATGCTGGTGACCACATCGCCCGGCTTCGTTGCCTGACCGTTCGGCATATTTTCCGTGGCCGGCACGATCGCGATGACATTGAGCTTCAGGCCCATCTCGGCGACCGCGCGGATCGTGCCGAGCACCGAACCGGCGCCGCACATGTCGTACTTCATCTCGTCCATGCCTTCGCCCGGCTTGAGCGAGATGCCGCCGGAGTCGAAAGTCACGCCCTTGCCGACCAGCACGATCGGTGCCTGCTTGGCGCCGCCGCCCTCATATTTGAGGACGATGAAGCGCGGCGGTTGCACCGAGCCACGCGACACCGACAGGAACGATCCCATCTTGAGCGCTTCGATCTGCTTCGGGCCGAGGATTTCGGACTTGAGTTTGAATTCGCGTGCCAGCTTCTGCGCCTCGTCGGCCAGATACGTCGGGGTGCATACGTTGCCCGGCAGGTTGCCGAGGTCCTTGGTGAGCGCCATGCCGTTGGCAATGGCCTCGCCACGCTTGGCGGCGAGCTTGGCTGCCTTCAGCGCTTCCGGAGTTACCGCGAAAATGACCTTGCGCAGCACCGTGGTGGCCGGCTCAGGCTTGCTCTTCATCTGCGTGAAGCGATAAGTGGCCTCGCGCAGGGCGAGTACCGAGGCGCGCACGGCCCAGGCCGTGTCCTGGTTGGCAATCTGGGCTTGCGATAGCGTCCAGATGGCATCGACGGCACGCGAAGCGAGCAGCGTGCGCACGGCCGCACGTGTGGCTTCGTTGAAACCCTTTTGCGTCAGCTTGTCCTCAGGACCCAGTCCGACGAACAGCACACGGGCGGGACTCCATCCGGCGACTTCGTGCAGCATAAGCGTGCTGCCGAGCTTGCCGTTGAGTTCGCCCCGCTTGACCATGCGTGCGAGCAGGCCCTTGCTGGCGACATCGAGCGCCTTGGCGAGCCCTGCAAGCGGCTGCTGCTCGAACACGCCAACCACCAGACACTCCGTCTTTGCGTTGGCAAGGTCGGCCTGGCCCGCCTTGGTCGAATCGAAGGCTTTTGTGCTAAAGTCCATCGCGCTTTCCTCGGGTAAAATTCGTACGAGCCGCAATTATCCGCTTTTTTCCGCGCTCGCCCAACCGCGAGAGCTCCCCAATCGTCATCACATGATTTTTCAGCGTTCCCTGCAGCGCGAGCTGAACTACACCGCCGGGGCCGTCTTCATGGTGCTGATCACCGTCATGCTCACCACCATGATGATCCGCATCCTGGGCTTCGCCGCGTCGGGGAAAGCCGATCCGCGCGACGTTCTCGTGCTGATCGGTCTGGCCGTGATCGGCTACCTCGCCGTCATTCTGATCGTGACGTTGTTCGTCTCGATCCTGTTCGTACTCACCCGCTGGTATCGCGACTCCGAAATGGTCGTGTGGTTTGCCTCGGGTCTGTCGATCACCAACTTCGTCAGGCCGGTACTGCGTTTTGCCGCCCCCTATCTGGCCGTGATCACGTTCTGCGCGCTGGTCGCCTGGCCGTGGGCGAACCAGCAGATCGCCGCCCTCGAAGCCCGGTTCGCCCAGCGCGACGATGTCTCGATGATCTCGCCGGGCCAATTCCGCGAGAGCGCCGCCAGCCATCGGGTGTTTTTCGTCGAGACTGTCTCGCCGGACGCCACCAAGGTCCATAACGTCTTCGTCTCCGGCACCGAGAACGGCAAAGTCAACGTGATCGTCTCCAAAGACGGTCATATCGAGACCGCCAAGGACGGCAACCGCTACATCGTGCTCGAAAACGGCCGCCGCTACGACGGGGTACCGGGTCAACCCGATTACCGCGTGATGGAGTTCGAGCGCTATGGCGTGAAGATCGACAACCCCACGGCGGTCGACGTCGACAATACGCCGACCAAGGGGGTGCCGACCACACGCCTGTTCCGCGAGATCCAGAATCCGATCTTCCGAGGCGAAATCGTCTGGCGGATCGGTCTGCCGCTGCTCGCGCTCTCCCTTGTGCTGCTCGCGGTGCCGCTCGCCTACCAGAATCCGCGCCACGGCCGGACCGTCAACCTCGTCATGGCCGTGTTGATCTATCTCGGGTACACCAACCTGCTGAGCCTGTCGCAGGCCTACGTCGCGCAGGAACGCCTGCCGCTGGCCATTGGCGTGTGGCTGCTGCATGTGCTGGCCCTCGGCGTCATTGTGTTGCTCTACTTGCGTCGTATGCGGTTCCGCGGATTGTCAGGCCGCCGCCGTAACCATGGCGCAGGCGGGATGCGTGCGTCGGGAGGAACTCGCTGATGCGCATCTACGAGAAATATTTCGCGCGCCAGATCTATCTCGCGTTCCTGTTCGTTCTGCTTGCGTTCGTCGGTCTGTTCGTCTTCTTCGATCTCGTGAGCGAACTGGGCGACGTCGGACGCGGCGGATATCGCTTCCAGCATGCCCTCGCCTATGTGCTGCTGTTCGCCCCGCAGCGCATGTACGAAATCATTCCGGTCGCCTCGCTCATCGCCGCCATCTACGTGTGTGCACAACTGGCGGGGAATTCGGAATTCACGATCTTCCGCGTCTCGGGACTCTCGACCGGTCAGGCGCTGCGATCCCTGCTGAAAATCGGTTTTCCGATCGTGCTGGTCACCTTCGCTATCGGCGAATATGTCGCGCCGAACGCCGAGCAGCTCGCGCAGAAGATTCGTCTCGAGGCATTGGGCAGCTCGGTCTCGGCCGGTTTTCGCTCCGGGGTCTGGGTCAAGGACACCGTGGATCAGAACGGTGTGCGCGTCACACGCTTCATTAATGTGGGCACGCTCAATCCGGATAACACCATCGCCAACGTGCGCATTTACGAATTCGACGACAAGCTGCGCCTCGACAGCGTGCGGCTGGCAAAGCTCGGACAGTTCGACGCACCGAATTTCTGGAAGCTGACCGATGTGTCCGAGACGGTGTTCAGCGCGACCGACGACGCCACGGCGAGCAACGACCCGCTGCGAGCCCTGGTGCAGAGCAAGCAGGTGCATATCGACACGGTGCAGATGCGCTCGGAGCTGACGCCGCAGATTCTGTCGGTGCTGATGGTCTCGCCGGACAACATGGCCATTGGCAGCTTGTACCGCTACATCGGCCATCTGAAGGAAAATCAGCAGAACACCGACCGCTATAACCTCGCGCTCTGGCAAAAGCTGCTGTATCCCTTTGCCGTCTTCGTGATGATGGCGCTGGCGTTGCCGTTTGCCTATCTGCACGCACGCGCGGGTGCCATCGGTCTGAAGGTGTTCGGCGGGATCATGCTCGGCATGAGCTTCCAGTTGCTCAACAACCTGTTCTCGCATCTGGGCTTGCTCAACACCTGGCCGGCGTGGTTCACGGCGGCGTTACCCTCGTTGCTCTATCTGGTGCTCGCCGTCGCGGCGCTGCGCTGGGTCGACAAACACTGAGGCGCGGATCATGCACGGCAAGCCCGGCGTCATTTTGTTTGCTCACGGCTCCCGCGATCCGCGCTGGGCCGAGCCGTTCACACGGCTGCGCGACAAGCTGAGTGCGCAGCGTCCCGATGCCGATGTCCGGCTGGCGTTTCTTGAGTTGATGACACCGGACCTTGCCGAGGCAGTCGCCGGCATGACGTTGCAGGGCGTGACCGACATTACGCTCGTGCCCGTCTTTCTGGGTCAGGGCGGCCATGTCAGGCGCGACCTGCCGGCCCTCGCCGACGCATGCGTCGCCGCACACCCCGGCCTCAAGCTGCACGTGAGTGCTGCCATCGGGGAAGACGACACGGTGCTCGACGCCCTCGCCGAGTACTGCGGCAGGATGATGGATAGCCACTGATCACGACACCACGGCCAATCCTGCGCCCTTGCCCAAAAGAAAACGGCGTCACAGATCACTGTGACGCCGTTTTTGCATTCAGTCGCGGGAAGCGAGGTTAGAAACGCCTCCGTCAGGCGGCCATCGCGGCCTGAGCCGCCCAATCGTGCAGCGACGCGGCGTCGGCATGAGCAAACGCCTCGCCGATCAACAGAACGCTCGGCTGCGCCGCGTCGAACCACGAGGCCGCCAGCCCCTGGCGAACGTCGCCGAGCGTGAGACGCACGCGCCGCTCGCGAGCGGTCGTTGCCGCCTCAACGATGGCCACGGGCGTCGACGCCGGTTTGCCCGCTGCGATCAACGCCGTCGCAATGTGCTGGGCGCTGTCGCGGCCCATGTAATAGACAAGCGAATCGGCCGACGCCTGCGCCGCAATTTCCGCAGATTCCGGCGCGCGGCTTTGCGTGGCGAAGGCCACGCTGCGGGCCACGCCACGCAGCGTGAGCGAGCGACCCAACGCCGCCGCACTGGCCAGCGCGGCCGTGATACCCGGCACAACCTCGACCGGGATACCCGCCGCCTCCAGCGCGCGCAGCTCCTCGTCTGCCCGGCCGAACAACATCGGGTCTCCCCCCTTCAGACGCACTACCAATGCATGGGTGCGAGCGTGATCGATCAACTGCTTGTTGATGAAGTGCTGCGCGCTCGACTGCTTGCCGCAGCGCTTGCCGACCGCGATCCGCTTGGCTTGCGGGCACAGCGCGAGCATCTCCGGCTCGACAAGCGCGTCGTGAAGCACCACGTCGGCTTGCGCCAGCAGTCGTGCGCCGCGCACGGTAATCAGATCGGCTGCGCCGGGGCCCGCCCCAACGAGATAGACCTTGCCCGGTGCCTGACCGGCTTGCGAAGAAGTCACCATCATGATGCCGCCATGGTTTCAGGGGTAGGACGCCGGCACCTTCCAGGGAGCCGTGCGCCGTGCCATACAAAAGAGAACGTCTGTGTGTCGGGACGAGCGACGCGTACGACGCCAACGGCGTGGTTACGCGGCCAATGCGCGAATCATGCCGGCGGCCACTGTGTGGTGCGTGGCTTCGTCGATCAGCACGAACGCGCCCGTCGCGGGGTTCACGTCGTAGGTGTCGGCCGCCACCGGCTTTTGCAAGTTCAACTGCACGCGGCCAATGTCGTTCATGGCGAGCGTGGTCTTTTCCGTGCCGTGCAGGAGCGTGCTCACGTCCAGCACCGTATCCACGCTGCCAATCTTCACGTAGACCGTGCTGGTGGCTTGCTTGAGCAGGTACTTGCGTTGCGGCGCGAGCGCATCTTCGTCGAACCAGCACACGTCGGCCGACAGTTTGCGCGACGGGGCGAGCGCCGAGTCGGCGCTCACGAAAGTATCGCCGCGCGACACATCCACGTCCTCGGTCAGACGAATCGTCACACATTGCCCGGCGAAAGCTTCGTCGAGCAGACCCCGCGGCCCGACGATCTCGGCCACCGTCGCCGAGCGGCCCGCCGGCAACACGCGCAGCGTTTGCCCGACTCGCACCGAGCCGGACTCCACGCGCCCCATGTAGCCGCGGAAGTCGTCGGCATGCGAACCGTCCTGACGCGCGACCAGTTGCACCGGGAAGCGCAGCTCGCCGCCCAATTGGGCGACCGGCAGCGATTCGAGCAGGTCGAGCAGCGGCTCGTCCTGATACCAGGGCATGCGCTCGCTTGCGTATACGATGTTGTCGCCCTTGAGCGCCGACACGGGCACGAAGCGCACGTCCTCAAGCCCCAGACGGTGTGCCAGTTCCAGATAGGCGGCACGAATCGAGTCGAACGTCGTCTCGCTGTAATCCACCAGATCCATCTTGTTGATGGCAACGATCACATGCTGCAAACCGAGCAACTTCACAATGGCGCTGTGACGCTTGGTCTGGGCGAGCAACTCGGTACGGCCGTCAACCTGGGTCACGCGCGTGGCATCGACCAGCACAATGGCGGCATGCGCCGTCGAGGCGCCCGTGACCATGTTGCGGGTGTACTGCTCGTGGCCCGGCGTGTCGGCAATGATGAATTTGCGGCGCGCGGTCGTGAAGTAGCGATAGGCGACGTCGATGGTAATGCCCTGCTCGCGTTCGGCTTCCAGGCCGTCGGTCAGCAGCGAGAAGTCGATGTCTTCGCCAGCGGTGCGCTTGTGCTTCGCACGGGCGAGCGCAGAGAGCTGGTCGGTCAGCACCGATTTGCTGTCGTAGAGCAGGCGGCCGATCAACGTGCTCTTGCCGTCGTCGACGCTGCCTGCCGTGATGAAACGCAGCACGCCGAGGTCTTCCTGATGCGGGGTGAGGCTCATGATCTCTTCAACTCGATTGCGTGGCCCCGGGTGCGGCGAATCTGCGCGCCCGGCAAGCCGGTGTCTCTGAACGTAAGGGAAAAGGCTGCCGTCAGGCGCCTTAGAAATACCCTTGCTTCTTGCGCTGCTCCATCGCCGCCTCGGACGTCTGATCGTCCATGCGGGTGGCGCCGCGCTCCGTGATATCGGTCACGGCCGTCTCGGCAATGATCTCGACCGGGCTCGCGGCGATACTTGCGACCGGGCAGGTGCAACTGATGTCGCCGACCGTACGGAAGCGCACCGATGCTGTCTCGCTCGACTCGCCGTCCTGTTTAGGCGTGAGCGGCGTGACCGGCACGAGCAAGCCGTTGCGGCGCACGATTTCGCGCTCGTGGGCGTAATAGATCGACGGCAGATCGAGGTTCTCGCGAGCGATGTATTGCCACACGTCCAGTTCGGTCCAGTTGGAGATCGGGAACACGCGAAGGTGCTCGTCGCCATGCAAACGCGCGTTGAACAGGTGCCACAGTTCAGGCCGCTGCGCCTTGGGGTCCCACTGGCCGAATTCGTCACGGAACGAGAAGATGCGCTCCTTCGCGCGCGCCTTCTCTTCGTCGCGACGCGCGCCGCCGATCATCGCATCGAAGCCGTGTTCGGCAATCGTCTCGAGCAGCGTCACGGCCTGTGCCGCGTTACGCGAATCGGTTTCACGGCGCAGACGCACCGTGCCGCGGCGAATCGAATCTTCCACATGCCCCACGATCAGTTCGGCGCCAAGCGCCTTGGCGTGACGGTCGCGGAACTCGATCACTTCCGGATAGTTGTGCCCGGTGTCGATGTGCACCAGCGGGAACGGCAGCACCGTCTTGCGGTTCGGGCCGAGGCCGAAGGCCTTGAGCGCCAGATGCAGCACCACCACCGAATCCTTGCCGCCCGAGAACAACAGCGCGGGCTTGCGGCACTCCGCCACGACCTCACGCAGGATGTACATCGATTCGGCTTCGAGCCAGTCCAGATGATCCATTCGCGAGCCATTGGCCTGCGCGACTTCGTGCATCGCACCCATAGTGTTCCCTTCCTTGACGATTCCGAGATTTCCGAGATTCGATTTGCCACGATTTGCCGCCTCTCACAGGCGCCGCATCGTCATATGTCTTGTTTGTCTGATCCGCCAGATCCGAGCGGACTTCGCACAGGTCTCAGGTCGACTGCACCGAGACGGGGATCTTGCTCAGGTTGCCGGCGTGCAGCCCACATTCCTTGCTGTCGCGCGACTCCCACCACCAGCGCCCTGCCCGGCTGTCTTCGCCCGGGCGGATCGCGCGGGTACACGGCTCGCAGCCGATGCTCGGGTAGCCGCGTGCGTGCAGCGGGTTGACCGGCACGTCGCGCGCTGTCAGGTATGCCCACACCTGCGCTTCGGTCCAGTCGAAGAGCGGGTTGTACTTGGCAATGCCGCGCGCGTCGTCATGCTCGGCAAACGCCAGTTCTCCCCGCGTGACCGACTGCTCCCGGCGTTGGCCGGTGAGCCAGGCGTCGGCGTCGGCGAGTGCGCGGCCGAGCGGTTCGACCTTGCGAATCTGGCAGCATGCCTTGCGCAGATCCACGCTCTCGTAGAACGCGTTTGCGCCATGCTCGGCCACGTATTGCTCGACGGCGTCGGCCTGCGGGGCGTACTGCACAACGTCGTAGCCGTAACGCGACTTGATCCGGTCGATCATGCCCAGCGTCTCGGCATGCAAACGACCCGTATTGAGCGTGAAGACCGTAATCGGCAGTTGCTCACGCAAGACGACGTGCGTGATGAGCATGTCTTCCGCGGCCAGACTGCTGGCAAACTTCACGTTGCGATGCGAACCTGCGATGCGTGCGAGGCGCTCGGTCAGCACGGCTTCCATTTCGTCGAGCAGCGCCATGTCCTGATGCTCGGCATCGGTCGCATTCGACGGCACGGTCGCCGGGGCGGGTTCCCAGCGGGATTCGTTTCGCATGTCGCGAACTCCTTGTTATCTGTGGGGGTGTCAGCCGACCAGCTTCACTGCCGCGAGGGTGAGCGTTGCCGCCAGCGCCCCGCGCACAATGCGCTCGGGCAGGTGGCGGGTGAGCTTCGCCCCCAGCCAGATCCCGGGCAGCGAGCCGATCAACAGACTGCCGAGCAGCGCCCAGTGCACGGTATCGAGCCAGATATGGCCCAGCGCGGCAATCGCCGTCAGCGGCACGGCGTAAGCAATATCGGTACCGGCGACTTCGGCCGGCTCCAACTGCGGGTACAACATCAGGATCAGCGTCGCGCCAACCGCACCGGCGCCAATCGAGGAAATCGTCACGAGTGCACCGATCAGCGCGCCGACCACTACGGTAGCGACCGCCTGATTGCGGCCCGTCAACTGCCAGTTCGGATGCGCGCGCAGCGCCGCCAGCAGCTTCGCCCGAAACAGCAGGGAGAGCACCGTGAGCAGAACCGAGGCGGCGATCGTCAGCTTGATGACATGCAGCGCTGCGTCGTCGATGCCGCCCAGACGCTTCAGGAAGAGAATCGTCACCAGCGCTGCGGGCAGCGCGCCCAGCGTGAGCCGGCGCACGATGTGCCACTTCACATGGCCGTGCGAGCGGTGCGCCACCGTGCCGAAGCTCTTGGTGATCGCCGCAAACGCCAGATCCGTCCCCACGGCGACCGGCGCTGTGTAGCCAAGCAAGAGCGTGAGCAAAGGCGTCATCAACGAGCCCCCACCGACACCGGTGAGGCCGACCAGCAGGCCGACGCCAAATCCGGAAAGGGGTTCGAGCCACAGCGACATGTATGACGTTCCTGTTGGGTGCTAAATGCCTGGCGGGAATAACGTTATCGAAACAGTGGCACCCACTGTAATGAAAACGCTATATACTTCAAACGAATTAAAAATTGTTTGTATATTTTCTAAAGTTATACAAATGAATCTGCACCAGTTCCGTTTTGTGCGCGAGGCCGTTCGTCAGAATTTCAACCTGACTGAGGCCGCCAAGGCGCTATTTACCTCCCAACCCGGGGTGTCCAAGGCCATCATCGAGCTAGAAGAAGAGCTTGGCGTCGACATCTTTGCCCGGCACGGCAAGCGCATCCGTAACCTCACCGAGCCCGGGCGCATCATCTTCGAGTCCGTCGAGCGAATCCTTCTAGAGGTGGAAAGCCTCAAGCGGATCGGCAAGGACTACGCCGCGCAGGATCAGGGCAGCCTGACGATTGCCACAACGCACACGCAGGCACGCTATTCGCTGCCGCATGCGGTGGCCGAGTTCAAGAAGCGCTTCCCGAAGGTACGTCTGTCGATCCTGCAAGGCAGCCCGACGCAGATCGCCGAGATGGTCTTGCACGATCAGGCCGATCTGGCCATCGCGACCGAGGCCATCGCCGGCTATAAGGATCTGGTGTCGTTGCCTTGTTATCAGTGGCAGCACGTGGCGGTGGTACCGCCGGACCATCCGCTGCTGCAATTGCCCTCCGTTGGCATCGAGGATCTCGCGAAGTACCCGCTGATTACTTATGACCCGCAGTTCGCCGGACGCGCCAAGATCGATCAGGCGTTCGCGTTGCGTCATGTGCAGCCGGACATCGTGCTCGAAGCCATCGATGCAGACGTCATCAAGACGTATGTGGAACTGGGGCTCGGGGTGGGGATTCTGGCGGGCGTGGCATTCGACCCTGAGCGCGATCGCAATCTCCGGGCCATCCATGTGGGGCATCTGTTCGGCACGAACGTGACGCGCGTTGCGCTCAAACAGGGGGCCTATCTGCGTGGATACGTCTTTACCATGGTCGAACTACTGTCGCCGATTCTGACCCGTAAGCTGGTCGAGCAGGCCCTGCGCGGCGAGCACGAAAGTTACGAGCTTTGAAAGCTTGACGCGCCGCAAAGTGTCCGCCCGAGTCGGCGGGCTCTTTCGGCGCGGCAAATGCCGTCGAACTCCTCTGCGACGTTGACGCGCGCGTCCTCCCTGAGCCCTCTCAAATAGTTTTCAGGGGGATGCGCCACCTGCGAGACGCCGGCGTCAAATCTCTCGATTGCCGACGCGCACCACACGGTGACACGCAGGCTAAGCCCCCCGCCCGCACCGACACGTTCCCGGCCTGACGCCCCCAAACCCGAATCGGGAAATCCCCTGTGCGCCCCCGCTGTTTCGTACGCCTGCCCCGCTGAGCCGGGCACTATTTTTCTTCGATGGCCGAATCCAACCTCTGCGGTATGCTTACGCGATTCGACCCAAAGGAGACCCCATGCGCTCACCTGTTCGCGGCATCCGTTTGTCGGGCGTGCTGCTTGCCATGACCCTCGCCGGCGTTGTGACGGCGGCTCGCGCCGACATCACCGTCGGCATCGATCTGTCGTCGACCGGCCCGGCGGCCGCCATCGGCATTGCCAGCAAGAACGCCATGCAACTATGGCCCGACCAGATCGGCGGGCAGAAGGCGCATTACCTCTTTCTCGACGACGGCTCCGACCCCGGTACGGCCGTGAAGAACGCGCGCAAGCTCATCAGCGAAAACAAGGTCGACGTCATCGTCGGCCCGAACATCACGCCGAGCGCGCTGGCCATGCTTGATCCGATTTCCGAAGCGCAGACGCCGATGATCACGTTGATCGGATCGGCCGTTGCTGTAGAGCCGCAAGATGCCAAGCGCCGCTGGGCTTTCAAGATGGCGGCGAACGATTCCGCCATGGCCGACGTGATGACCCGCTACATGGCGAACCATGGAATCAAGACGGTGGGTTTCATCGGCTTTGCCGATGCCTATGGTGAGAGCTGGTGGAAAGAATTCTCGAAGTTTGCCGAACTGCGCAAGCTGAAGATCGTGGCGCAAGAGCGTTTCAACCGGACGGACACGAGCGTCACGGGTCAGGTCCTGAAGCTCATGGCAAGCAAACCGGACGCCATTCTGGTAGCCGGGTCGGGCACCCCTGCCGCGCTGCCGCAGCGCACCCTGCAAGAGCGTGGCTACGCCGGAAAGATCTATCAGACGCACGGCATCGCCACCTATGACTTCGTTCGCGTGGGCGGGAAGGACGTCGAGGGCACCCTGTTCCCGACGCAGCCGGGGGTCGTCGCCAAGACGTTGCCTGCGGGGCATCCGGCACGCACCGCGGCATTGGCGTTCACGCGGAAGTACGAGGCGAAGTACGGGGCCGACACCGTCACGCAGTTCGCCGCCGACGCCTATGGCGTGTGGGATCTGCTCAACGACGCCGTACCGCGCGCAGCGAAGGTGGCGGCACCGGGCACACCGGCGTTCCGCAGCGCACTTCGCGACGCGCTCGAATCCACGCACAATCTCGCGATCCCGAACGGCATCATGAATCTGAGCCCCCAGGATCACGTGGGACTGGATCAGCGTGCCGGCGTGATGGGCCAGATCAGGAATGGCAAGTTTGTGTACGTCTCGGACTGATCGCGGCATGACGACATACACGATAGCGTTTATCGGGCTGGGCGCCATGGGCGGCCAGATGGTTCGTCATCTGATGGCGGCGGGGCACCGGTTGCATTTGTATGCGCGTCGGCCCGAGGCCGCCGCGCCGTTCGTCGAGCAGGGCGCGAAGGCGTTCGCATCGCCCGCGCAGGCGGCGGCGGAGGCGGACTTCGTCATCACCAACGTCACGACCACACAAGACGTGGAAGCGGTACTGCTTGGCGCCGAGGGCGTGGTACATCAGGCGCGTGCGGGCACCGTCTGCATCGATCACAGCACGATTTCAGCGGAGGCAACGCGGCGCATGGCGGCACGTCTGGCGCGCCATGAGATTACGCTCGTGGACGCACCCGTGTCAGGTGGACCGTCCCGCGCTGCGGATGCTTCGCTGTCGATCATGGTCGGGGCGTCGGGCGAGGTCTTTGAAAAGGTCAGGCCGTTGCTGTCGATCCTGGGCACGACGATCACGCATGTGGGTGACGTGGGGGCGGGGCAAGTGGCGAAAGCCTGCAACCAGATCGTTCAGGTGATCAACATTCAGGGCATTGCAGAGGCGATGATGTTCGCCGCGCGCAGCGGCGTGGATCAGGACAAGGTCATCGAAGCGATTTCGCAGGGGCTGGCGGGTAGTCGAATGCTCGACATGATGGGTCCCAAAATGGCGCATCGGGATTTTGCTGCGGGGATCGAAGCGCGTCTGCACGACAAGGATTTCACCATGATCCTGGAGGCTGTGGCCGATGCAGGGCTATCGCTGCCCGCGCTGACGCTGGTAAAGGGGCAGTTGTCCGCGTTGATGGAGAACGGCTGGGGCCATGACGACACGTCGTCGCTGCTGCGCGTTCTGGAGGGGCAACAACAGGTTCACTGAATCATGGCAAGGCGGGCTTGTGGCCGGAAGAAATTTCGGTCATAATCTCGCCTTCGTCCGGTGAGCCATCGAGGTTTATCGAACGAGTCACGCTGCGACACCGCTCGGTGAACGCACACCCGCCCAGGTGGTGAAATTGGTAGACGCAGGGGACTCAAAATCCCCCGCCGCAAGGCGTGCCGGTTCGATTCCGGCCCTGGGCACCACAAGATCTATATCCCGTAAGGCTTTCCCGGTTGTTTGGCGTAATTTTGGCGCCGGCATGTGCAGCCCGTCCGTAGATACGCCCGGTTGGCGAAGTCGGCACCGGTTATGCGGCATCTCAAAAACGGCTTGTCGTTCAGCGAACGGAATTAGAGCGTAAGCCGCTGATTTCCCATACGCACTCTCCGCACCATCTCAATTTTTGCCGCAAGCCAATAGGCGGGTACCGGCCCGACGCGGACATCCCAACCGCAGACTGGGATGTCCGCCCCGTGGCCGCGACGGACAACCTCCCCCCCCCGAGCCCGAATGGGTTCGAAAGCCAGTGTTCCTGTTACACCGGCGCCATCGAGAATTCCGGCCGTGCCGTCGTGTCCTTTCGCGGCAGCCCGAGCATCAGGCGCGCCTCGGCCGGCGTCGCGACGTCGTAGTCCATCTCGCGCAAAAGACGAACAGTGCGCTCCACCAGCGCCACATTGGTCGTCAACTCGCCCTGGCGATAGTAAAGATTGTCTTCGAGGCCAACGCGAATGATGGCGCCGCCCAGCAACAGTGCGTTGATCCCAGCCGGCAACTGCGCCGGCCCGATGCCGCTCACGCAGAACACGCTGTCCTTCGGCAGCAAATCCACCATCGACTGCAGCACGCGAGGCGTATACGGCATCGCATTCTGGAAGCCGCGGTGTGCATTGAGCACCATGTTGATGATGTAGGGCGGCTCGTCGAAGCCCTGCTCGATCAGGCTCGTAACGTCCTGCATGATGTGCGCCGGATTGAACACTTCCCATTCAGGCTTGATGCCGCGCTGCTTCATCCCCTCGGCGAGCGCCCGGCAGCGCGACGGCGGCGTGTTAAGCAACACCTCGGTGCCGTTGAACGTGGCGTTCATCGTGCAGGCGTCGAGCGTGCACATCTCGGCGCCCGCGTCCATCCCCTTCAGACGCTCTTCCCAGACGGTGTCCATCAGGCCGTCCTCGAACGCCTTGACCATATCGCCATGGATACCGCCGCCGGTGGAGTTGTTGATCACGATGTCGCACTTGTCGCGAATGCGCGAGTTGATGGCGCGATAGATATCGGCATTGCACGTCGCCATATCGTTGGGCAGACGAGCGTGGATCGCCGTGACGCTGGCGCCGGCGTTGTAGCAGTCGTAGACGTCGCGCGCGATCTCGTCCGGCTGCGTGGGCAAATGCGGGTTCTGCGACTTGAATGCCATGCCGCCGGTCGGGGCGACGAGGACGATCACTTTCTTGTTGGCCATGAATAGCTCCTTTGTATCGACGGAAATTTGGAGTCAGGGGGATGGGACTTGCGCCTCGGCCTGCATGAGGAACGCGGACATGCGCTCGCGCAGCGAAGGTGCGATGGCAACCGATCGATGGGTCTCGAGCGACATCACCACCACGGTCTGCTTTGCCCGCATGCGCAGTTCGGGCGTGCCGTACGCGTCCTTACCATGCACTTCGAGCACGAGATCGATGGCGCTGTTGCCAAGGCGGAGCACGATCAGCGACAGGTCGACGCGGTCGCCGAGGCGACTCGGCGCGAAGAACTCGCAATCGAGCCGCACAACAGGAATGCCGAGTCGCTGCTCGCCAATGAAGGTGGCATAGGGCAGCGCAAGCCCGTCGTCGAACCACTGCTCGACGAACTCGTGCAGCATCACGAGATACTGGGGGTAGAAGACGATGCCCGCGGGATCGCAGTGGTGAAAGCGAATGGTGCTTTCGCGCACAAAAGCCGCAGCGTCGTGTTGCATGCGATGTTCAGTGGCCATGCGCGTCGACGCCTCGCTTCAGTGACAGCATGGCGACGCAAGCCCCCGCCAGAAGGATGGCCGAGACGAGCTGCAAACCGCTGCTGAAATTGCCCGTCATGCCGCGCATCCAGCCCATCAGCGTAGGGCTGACGAAACCGCCGAGAATGCCAATGCTGCTCACCAGCGCGATACCCGCTGGGGCGATGCGCACATTGAGTACCGTGGAGGGCACCGCCCAGAAAACGGCCCCGGCCCCCATCATGAAGAAGTTTGCGACGCTGAACAGCACAAGTGTCTGCGCCAGAGACTGATGTGAAAAGGTGGTCGCCACCAGCGCTGCTGCACCGATGACCAGCGACCCGGCAATGTAGCCACGGCGACTCTTGCGGCGATCCGAGCGCGTCGCGACGATCCATGTGCCAATCGCGCCAGCGGCATACGGAATCAGCGACCAGGCGCCGATCAGTGCGGGATCGGACACGCCGAGCGCTTTGATCATCGTGGGCAGCCAGAATGAGAACGCGTAGGCGCCGCAGGTAATCGAGAAGTAAATCAGGCCAAGCGTGTACACGCGCGCTTCGGCAAGCGCCTGCCGCACTTCGTGCCAGCCAGCATGTCCGCGAGTCCCCTGCTGGTGCAGCGCCTCGGCAACGATAGCCTTTTCCTCAGGTGTCAGCCACGCAGCATCTGCGGGCTTGTCGGCAAGGTAGCGGTAGCACAGATACCCCACGAGTACGGTCGGCAGCCCTTCGAGCATAAAGCACCATTGCCAGCCGGCGAGTCCTGCCACGCCGTTCATCCCGCGCATGATCGCGCCGGACAGCGGGCCGCCGATCACACCGGCCACGGGCAGGGCGAACAGAAACGCACTGGTGGCGCGTCCTCGCCATTGCGGCGTGAACCAGTAGCTCAGATACAGGATGACGCCGGGGAAGAAGCCGGCCTCGAACGCGCCCAGCAGGAAGCGCATGACGTAGAACTGGGCCGGCGTCTTGACGAACATCATCGCTGCGGACGTCAGGCCCCACAGCACCATGATGCGCAGGAACGTCTTGCGTGCACCCATACGCACAAACAGCATGTTGCTAGGGACTTCGCACAGCAGGTAGCTGATGAAGAAGACCCCGGCGCCCAAACCATACACGGCATCGGAAAAGCCCAGCAAGTCCTTCATCTGCAACTGGGCGTAACCGACGTTGATGCGATCGAGAAATGCGCACAGGTACGCGACGAATACCAGCGGCATGAGCCGCTTCAATATCTTGCGGAATACCGGGTCCGCGCTGTCGTTCGAAACAAACGACGCTGCGCCGATGGATGATTCCATCATGTCTCCTCCTGGCCCGGTCTGTCGCCGCGGCCTTCTGGGTTGATGTTGTCGATGCCGTGGCACACGTGTCGTCCACGCGGCTTGATCGGCTGGTCAAGTTTAGGAAGCCGGTATTCGTGCCACAATCGCCGAACTCAGATAAATTCCGCCAGACGGAAAAATTTGATACGCCGGGTGAACGGCCCTCTGCCGCCGCAGCGGACGAGCGATTACTGTCGTTACAAGACGAGAGCTGGCATCGATGAAACGACGAACCGTTGAACTGAAAGGATCCTGCGCGACGGGGCCAATGCCCGACGCAACGGGCACGACGACCGAGATGGTGCGCAGTACCGAGCGGGTCGCGCAGATTCTCGGGGC
The DNA here is from genome assembly GCF_001465595.2 of Pandoraea apista. NCBI lineage: Bacteria > Pseudomonadati > Pseudomonadota > Betaproteobacteria > Burkholderiales > Burkholderiaceae > Pandoraea > Pandoraea apista. The sequence continues at coordinate 4,255,818 of NZ_CP013481.2, forward strand.
GGTCGCCATCGGGCAGGATCAGGGCAGGCGCCTGAGCGAGATTGCCGACGAGTTAGGACTCGCGCCGGCGACCGTCCACCGCCTGCTGAGCACGCTGGTCGCGCAAGGACTGGTGGAGAAGCCGGTTGGCGGGCACCGCTATTACATCGGGCAGGATGTATTCCTGCTGGCGCTGTCGCGCCGCAATCGCTTTCCGGTCAAGTCGATTGCATCGCCCCATCTCGACACATTGCGGGCAATGTTCGGAGAGACGGTCTTCCTGACAACACGCAATGCGCTCGACTCAGTGTGCGTTGACCGACGCACCGGAGAGAATCCGTCGCGCATCCTGTATGTCGACATCGGCAACCGGCGACCGCTCGGCGTTAGCATTGGCGGCATTCCGCTGATGCACACCCTGTCGCGCAGCGAACTCGACGCGCTGCTCAGACGCAATGCCCGGCGGCTGGCCGCCTTCGGTGCCACCATGACGGATATCCGAGAACGGGTGCAAAGCTGCCGCCAGCGCGGCTTCGGCATGCTCGACGCGATGTTGCAGAACACCGCCTATCGCGGTATCAGCGTGCCGATCGTAACGAGTGCCAACGAGACGATCGGCGCGCTGGGGCTCGGCGCGATCGCGTCGCGTATGACGGAGAGCAACGTCAAACGCTTCTCACGCACGATGCAGGAGCACGCGGCCGAGATCGCATCCGACTATGAAAATCGCATCGGGGCCGAGGCTGGCCAGACGCTGACGCCCTAAGGGCAGAACTGCTTGCGAAGTATCGTCCGCTCGACGCGTCACACGGCCGCAGTATCCCACCGGGTTATGCCAGCCCGCCCTTGTCTTCGCCGTGCAGATTCGCGAGTGGCCCGACCTGCCGGAAATAACGTCCCGGCGACTCGCCGAACGCACGTCGGAACATCGCGATGAAGTTGCTCGGCGTGGAGTAGCCGAGCGAATCGGCAATCGTGCCGACGGGCTCGCCGTTGGCTAACCGCTCGAGAGCATTCACCAGTCTCGCTTGCTGACGCCACTGTGTGAACCCCATTCCCGTTTCGGCGACGAAAAGCCTTCTGGCCGTGCGCGATGAAACACCCGCGCGTTGCGCCAGCATCTCCAGCGATGCATGTCCGCCCAGATCGTCGAGCACGGCACGAGCCACACGCACCACACGCGCATCGGTCGGCATCGGCAGGCCGAGCGGCTCCGCCGGCGCGCGTCCGATCTCGTCGACCAGCACTTGCGCGAGACGCAGTTCGTCTTCCGTCAAAACATCGCGCAACGCCCACGACACGGCCCGCTTGACCAGCGCCGCCAGCAACTCGGAAACCCCCACGACGCAAGGGGTCGACGGCAGCCCTGTTGCCGCAGACGGCGCCACGAGCACGATCCATCCGCTGACCACGCCCGTGAGCGACACGCGGTGCGTGACCCCCGGCGGAATCCACCCGGCACGGTAAGGCGGCAACATCCATGCGCCAAACGGCGTGTAGACCTGCACCAGTCCCGAGTGAATGCAGAACAACTGGCCGCGCACGTGCGAATGCCAGTCCAACTCGCGCGTGCCGATCCGGAACAGACTACGTTCGTTGTCGTGTCCGCCAAACGCCCACACCGGCGGGCCGTCAGGCCGGTCGTTCGGCTGATATTTGGCAAACGGTGAATCGGCCAGCTTCACCAGATGAGCATCAGGTCGGGTATCAGGCATTTTGCGGCGCAACGCTTTGTCCGATTTGCATTGTTTTATGACCAAACAATGTTATCAGGTCAGCAAACAGCGCGCAGACAATAAGCGAAGTGCCACTGCCAGCCGCCTTCCGGCGGCTCTTTTCAAATCATGTCTGCCTTACATGTCAACATCATCGGCGCGGGTCTGGGTGGCCTGTGCCTCGCCCAAGGGCTCCGCCGCGCGGGAATTCCATTCGACGTCTACGAACGAGACGATGCCCCCGACGCCCGTTTCCAGGGCTATCGCCTTCGCATCGACGCCGATGGCCTCGACGCCCTCACCCAATGCCTGCCCGGCGCCCAGGTCGAACGGGTACGCCAGCGCGCCGCCGTTGCACGCACCGGTGGCCGCTTCGTGACCCCGCAGCTCGAAGACGCCAACGTTGTCCTGCCGCCGAGCTGGCACGATGCGCACACCGATACCGGCCTCGCCGTGCATCGCGGCGACGCCCCGACACCCGCCCCGGCGCCGGCTCGCCGAACGCCCGCCCCCGAGGGCATTCCCGGCGACATCAGCCTGCACCGCCAGACGCTTCGGGAGATTCTGCTCGACGGCATTCTCGATCGGGTGCATTTCGGCAAATCCTTCTCGCGCACAACGTCCACCGACGATGGCCGTCGAATCGCTCACTTCGACGACGGGTCCAGTAGCGCGCCGGGGCTCATTGTGGCGGCCGATGGCAGCCATTCCCGCGTGCGCGAATACGTGCTGCCGGGCATGGCGCCACGCGACACCGGCAATGTCTGCTGCTACGGCCTGACGCCGCTGTCCACCGCCTTGCTGGTACTCATGGACAAACACGGCGAAGCCACGGTAATGGAAGGCAGCACGGTGGTATTCGCCGACGGTTTCGCCGTCGTGATCGAAGCGATGCTGTTTCGCCGGCAGCCCGACGACGACGCCTCGTCTACCCCAATCGCCCCTGACCGGATGCCCCTGTCGCCGGTATCCGATTACCTCTACTGGGCGTTCATCGGCCCATCGAAAACGCTGCTGGGCACCTCGCATGCGAACACCGAACGTTCCGGCCCTGTCCCGCTCGCACGCATCGAGGCGCTTACCAATGCGTGGCATCCGCACCTGCGCTCACTGTTTTCAAACGCGGTTCCCGACACCATCCGCACAATGCCGGTGCGTAGCACGACAAGCCCTCTGCCGTGGCAAGTCGACGGTGTCACCGGCCTGGGCGACGCCGTGCACACCATGAGTCCCGCAGGCGGCCTCGGCGCGAACACGGCTTTGCGCGACGCTGCGCAGCTGGCCGACCATTTGCGCGCGGTAGCGCAAGGGCGCCGCGCATTGCCGCAAGCCATCGCAGCGTACGAACGCGACATGTGCGAGCGCGCCCGCGAGGCGGTACGTCTGGCCGACGCCGGGGCCGCGCTGCTCAACGCGCGCCGCAACCCGCCGCACGTCACCGCGCAATCGAACGTGGACGCCATCCATTTGTAAGCCGGCGCCGCTCCCGTGTTACTTTTACGGCAACGTTACTGCGCGCAAGGAGTGACCATGTACACCGTAATGGGCATCACGGGGCGAGTTGGCGGCGTTATCGGGCACGATCTGCTCACGGCGGGCCTGCCGCTACGGGCCGTTGTTCAGGACGCCGTCAAATCCAGCCGATGGGCGACACTCGGCGGTGAAATCGCCGTCGCCGAAAATGGCGACGTCGATGCGCTTACGAATGCCTTTCGCAATAGCGAAGCCGTGTTCGTGATGTTGCCGCCCAACGCCGACCCCGAGCCGGACTTCTCGCACGCGCGGCATCTGATCGACGCGATTCGGCAAGCGCTGGCGAGCACGCGTCCGAAGCGCGTGGTGTGCCTCTCAAGCATCGGTGCAGATTGCGAATCCCCCAGCCTGCTCACAGCCCTGCATATGTTCGAGACGGCGATGGTGTCGCTCGCGTTGCCGGTCACGTTCCTGCGTCCGGCCTGGCTGATGGAGAACTTCGCCTGGGACATTGCTCCCGCGCGTGAGCGCGGCGAACTGCCGAGCTATCTGCAACCGGTGGATCGTGCGATTCCGATGGTCTCGACCAGCGATGTCGGTCACTTCGCGGCCCGGGCCATGCAAGAGAATTTCACCGACGAGCGCATCTGGGAAATCGAAGGGCCGGATCGCTACTCGCCCGACGACATTGCTGCGGCCCTCGCGCGTGCGTTGGTGCGCGATGTGCGCGCCGAGGCGGTGCCGCGCGCCGGCTGGGACCCATTGTTCCGGGCGCAAGGCATGCGCAATCCGCTGCCACGCATTCAAATGCTGGACGGCTTCAACAACGACGGCTTCCGGTTCCGCGATGGCGGCCAACACACCCTGCGCGGCAACGTCACGCTCACTGAGGCGATTGCTGCATTAGTGCGCGAAAGCTGAAACGTTGCGCTCGCGTGACGTCGTCTGTGCGCCACCTCGTGACTGGCGAGCGTCGCAGACCGGTGTCTGCGCGAGCAGATCGCGCCAGGGTTGCGCCCAATCGCCGTCGTGTGCCACCCCGTTCACCACGCGTGTCTTCACGCATGCGCCTCCTGCGGCCAACGCAAAGCGGTGCGCCACTTCCGGCGGCACGACCGTATCCTGCGCGCTGCTGAAGTGGATTTGTGCGATGCCGGCCACCTTCCGTGCAACATCAATGGGATTGCGCGACGCAGGCATTGCCGAGACCCGATGCAATTGATTAACGTACTCGACGTCGAGATTGCCCGCCACCGTGCGCAAGGTGGCAACATCCTGCCGACGCGCCGCGACCAGCACTGCAATCGCCCCACCGCCTGAATACCCGACAAGCTCAAGTGCCTGTCCGGGCACGCGCGCCGCCAATTGCCCGATCGCACCGTCCATCGCGTCGACGACTTCGGGGGCGAAACGCTTGCCGGTCCAGTAGGCGACCTCACAGCGAGGATTGTCCTGCATCGGCGTGAACTGACAGGGCCGCGCCAGATAGGCGACATTGGCCGACGGATCGGCAGCCGCCAACGCGAGGCCGGTCGCGGCCACCGGCGTGGGGTCGAGCGAGGGCTCCGTGCGTGAAATCCACGCGAGCCCATCGCCTTCGATGTAGATGCGCAGCGGTTGATCCGGGCGGGTGATGCGCGAGAACGCCGTCAGGCGAAACTCGCCTGTCACGAGCACTTCCCGTTGCAGCCCCGCCGGTTTGGCCAGCGAATCGGCGTGCGCATTGCGATCCAGACTGACGCAGCCGGAAATCAGCGACACAAGCCCCAGCACGCCCGCACAGAGCAGACCGCGCAGGTCGAGCCGCGCCTTGTGCCACACGCGTCGCTGCGCGTTGGATCGAACCTTAAGCCACGCGTCAAGCTGCGCCATCGCGCCAGTCCGTCACAAATTGCGTCAGCGCCTGCGCCATGCGCTCCACGACCGGCGCCCATTGCGCGCGCGCCGCCTGACGGAACAAACGCACGCTGGGGTACCACGGCGTGTCGTCGCGGTCGAGCATCCACCGCCAGTCGGGCACGAACGGCAGCAGCACCCACACCGGACGCCCCATCGCCCCCGCCAGATGCACCGGCGACGAATCGACCGAAATCAGCAACTCGGCGAGATGAAGAATCGCAGCCGTGTCCTCGAAATCACGAATCTCATCGCTCAGCGACACCATCGACATGCCATCGGGCGGCGAAGTCGCCTGCACGGCTGCCGGCCCCTTTTGGATTGCCAGGAACGTCGCACCGCAGGCGCCCAGCGGCGCAAGTTGCTCGAGCGGCAGGGAACGATTGCTGTCGTTGACATGCTCCGGACGCCCTGCCCACACCACCGCCACCCACGGCTTCGGCACGCCGGCCAGCCGTTCGCGCCAATGCGCCACCCGCTCGGGATCGGGGCTCAGATAGGCCACGTCGCCGGGCAGATCGGCGAGCGTGAGACCCATGGCCATCGGCAAGCTCATCAACTCGCAATGCTGATCGAATGTCACCGGCAACGTTCCGCGCGCGACGATGTCATCATCGCCCCACATGCGTTTCGCAATCGACAACGTCTCTTGATTGACCTCGAAAATCACGCGCGCCTGACTGCGCTCGCGCGCCCAGCGCGCCATGCGCATGAACTGGAACGTGTCGCCAAAGCCTTGTTCGTCGTGAATGAGTAACGTCTGACCGGGAATCGGCTGACCATCCCATCGGGGGCGTTGCACCTTGCGCTCGATGGACCGGGTATGTTCCAGGCTGTAGCGATAGCGGTACTCGCGCCAGCCGCGCTCGAAATCCCCCAGCAGGAGCAGCGCTTCTGCAAGATCGAAGCGGTTGGACAGATCGCCCGGCACCTGACGCGCGAGCATGTCGAGCAAGTCTCGCCCTTCCCGCGCCTTACCCTGCGCGCGGAGAACGACCGCGAGCAGCCGCCACAGGGACATGGGGGCCGCGCCCGTCGCTACGACTTCGCGCAGTATCGCTTCCGCACCTGCGTAATCATGGGCATGCACCCGCGCCACGACCGCTTCGTGAAGGGCAGCGAGATCGGCAGACGCGGGCGGCGTGACCGGCAGCGGCATGCTGCTCTGTGGGGGCGGCTCAATGGAGATCGGAGCCGCGCGCGCCGCGGCATCCGCCTCGACGTCGGTGAGTGCCGCCCGTGCATCGGCGCTTTCCGGCACAAGCGCGACGGCTTCACGAGCATTCGCCAGCGCTTCGTCCAGTCGCCCGGCGAGACGCAGAATCCGCGCACGCGCCACGAGCGTCGATGGATGTTTCGCCGCAAACGCCGACATCACCTCGACGATCTGCAATGCCGCCGCCACGTGACCGCGAGCGAGTTCGATGTCGGCAAGATTCCGATAGGCGTCGACAAACTGCGGGGCCAGTTCGATGGCCCGGCGAGCCAGTGCCTCCGCCTCGGCAAAGCGCTGTTGCGCACTCAGCAGCGATGCCAGATTGCTATGGGTATCGGCACGCTGCGGGTCGCGCTCAAGCGCGGCGCGATAGTGTGTCTCGGCAACGTCCAGGCGTCCGAGCAAGCGCGCCGTGTTACCCAGATTGTTCTGGGCATCGGCCGACGCGGGCAGCAGTTCACTCACGCGCGTAAGGCACGTCCAACTCTCATCGAGCCGGCCGGTCTCCTGCAACACGATCCCAAGATTGTTCCATCCTGCGGCGAAGGCCGGATCGACTTCGACAGCCCGTCTCGCCGCCGTCAGCGCCTCGTCGAGACGCCCCGCCTGCCGGCACATTTCAGCGAGATCCGACCAACAGGACGCCGGGGCGTTCGGCGCGCGGCAAGTCGCCCGCAGGTGGTCGACGGCCATCTCCCGCTTGCCGTAGGCGTGCGCCATCAGGCCGAGCAGATAATGCGCATCGGGGTGCTCGGGCGACACTTCCAGTACGCGACGGCATAGTAGTTCCGCCTGCGGTGCTTGCCCCGCCTGCCAATGCGATTGCGCCAGGGCAATGGCCTGCGCGAAGGTCAGCGTGCCGGGGGAACTCGTAGGTAACGACATCGGAGGGGATGAGGGATAGCGGACGGTGGAAAGGCGAGATCGGTGAATACTGCGCGATACTTTCACGGCGGCCGCAGCCATGTCAATGACTGCGACCGCCTGCACGGTCCGGGCGCCTCAGACGATCAGAAACGCTGTTGCACTCGCACGATACCCGTGTGCGACACGAAGCCGGAGCCCGCTTGCAGGTCGTAGCGAATCGAAGCGCTCAGGTTGTTCGCCTTCAGCAGCGTAAGCCCCAGCGACATTTCGGCCAGATCCGACACCGGCGTCGCGCCCACGGTCGTGAACCCCGTCTGTCCGGTCGGATCGGCGGCGAAGCTCGCCCCGGTCGCCTGACGCGTACGGTTGTACTCGTGAACCCAGCGCACGCTCAGCTCCGGCACCCATGTCCCCGTCGACGTCTCGAACGGCACCGCGAACCTCGCTCCCAGTGCGCTACGCACTGAACTGCTGCCCGCGCTGCCCACCGACAACGCCGCGCCGTTGCCTCCTGTCTCGGTATAGCTGTTCTGATTCAGATAGCTATACGTAACGCTCGCCAGCGGGGTGACGATGGCGCGGCCCACGGCCAGCGGCCAGCCGAACTCGGCACTGGCCACGTACTGTTGACCGTTGAAGTTGCCGTTAGCCACGCCGTTGAAGCCCTGCATCGTGACGAAGCGCTTCGAGTCGTAGCGTTGCAGCACGACCGAGCCTGTCAGGTTCACGTACCACGGCTCGCCCGTATAGGCGGCGTAACCGATCAACCCGTATCCATTCACGCTGGTCGAGTTGCCCGACGTACTGCCGTCATTGTTAATGACGGTGCGGGAAAACTGGAAGGCGCCGCCGGCCCGCACGCGATCGCCGAATGCCCGGTCGGCACCGACGAGCAGACCGCCGTAGTTCGCGCTGTAGCCATCGACATCGTCACGTGCCGACTGACTGGCATGCCCGCCGAACGCCTGTCCCCAGACACCCCAGTTGGCCGCGCTGTCGCCGGTCGCGACCCCCGTTCCGCCCGCCTGAGCCACGCGCAGACCGTTGACGCGCGAGCTCACCACGCCTAGCGAACCGAACGTGGCAGCCCCAGCGGCACGCGTATTCTGCACCGGCGCCAATTGCTTGCCGACGCGGTTGGCCGAATCTGCCGAATGGTCGCTCAGCGAACCCAGTGTGGCGTTGAACAGATTCAGCAGTTGCGGGTCGCTCACACCGGTATAGCCCAGCAAGCCCCGCAGTGCGGCCGAAGCGTTGGGCGCCGACGCGGTCGTGGCACTGGTTCTCGGATCGAATACCGGCACGCCGGCGTCGCCGCCGCCCGTGCCTCCCGAAGCTCCCCCCGTGTTGATACCGCCATTGCCGCTGGGGTTGTTCGCCCCGGCGCCCGGCGCGAGCGTGACGACGAGATTCTTGTGCGTGCCGTTCGCCACTTCGGCACCGCTTGCGTCAAGCGTCGTCGAGCCATTCACGCGATAGACGAGCGAGTTGGCGTTGTAGTTGGCGGTGCCTGCGGTGTCGATCACCACATAGCGCTGACCTGCCGCAAAGTTGTAGCCAAGCGATTGCAGCGCAATGGTCGAGCCCGGCGCTATGTAGCTATTGCCCGAGACAAGCAGTCGGCCATAGCCGCCGTCGGTGGCGATGTTGCCGGTGGTAAAAGCACCGGCGGCCACGCCGATCTGCAACGTGCCTGCTGCCGCCTGGGAGTAATTCCCCCACACCTGGATCGGCCGGTTGACCTGGAGCACCGAGGCGTCGTTGAACGCAGTGCGCGTGCCGAGAAGGTCCAGATTGTCGTTGAGCAGCAGGTTGCCGCCGTTGAAATGCAGATCGGCGTACGGGCTGGAAATCACGCCCTGAATACTGCCGGCTCCGCCCGTCAACGTACCGAACGCAGCGCCCGATGCCCCAGCAATGGACAGCGCCTGCGTACCGTAATAATTGATGTCGCCGGCGATGGTGCCAGCGTTATTGATTTGGCCGATTACGCCGGTTGCCGAAGGGTTCGCAATCGCGGCGATGGTGCCGGCGATCTTACCTCCGGCAAGGTTGTTGATCGTCCCGATCGAGTCGACGTTATAGATGCCGTAACTGCTGCCCTGAATGAGGCCGGCGTTTTTGATCTCGCCAATGGTGCCGTGATAGGTTGTGCCGCCTGCCACGGTACTGCCGTTGTCGATACCGTTACCAAAGCTGCCTGTGACCATGATCAGGCCACTCGACTGGTTATCGATCGTCCCGATGTTCATGCCTCGGTTCGCTACACCGAGTTGGGTGCCCGTTATCGTCCCACTGTTGGTCACGGTCCCCAAATGCGAATCGGGCGCACCGTTCGTGAACGCGGCCACACCGAAAATGCCTGAGATCCTCCCCGTGTTGGTCAGCGAGTCCAGCGCCGAACTGTTCAACACGCCGTAGCCATTGACCGCCGAAATCGAGCCGGAATTCGAGGCCGATGTGAGCGTACCGAAGTTGCCCAGGCCCTGCGCCGCACCCGTGATCGTGCCGCTGTTCTCAAAGCTTGAAATCGACCCGCCATTGCCAACACCGGCAAACGTCCCGGTCGTGATCGAGCCGCGATTGATCAATGTGCCGATTGTGCCGCTGTTGTACACGCCCGAGCTGCTGCCCGTTGCAGCGATCTGGCCATTGTTCTCGACACTTGCCACGTTTGCGGCAGCCGAAAAGGCCAGCGCGTAGGCGCCAGTCAATGTCCCCGTGCTGACGATCGATCCCAACCCGCCCGTGATCGTGGCAAAGGTGGTGCCCGAAATGAGCAGATCCGTCCCGGTGAAACTCCATGCCGTCGAGGACGTGTTCTCAGTGCCCGAGATGAGCGTCGTGGTGCCGTCCATTGTCGCGACGGGGGAAGTCACGGCGTACGCTGTGGCCGCATTGAGCGACACCACGGCAATCGCCGCGGCCGTTGCCGCTTTGCGCGCACGACGGCGATCGATCGAGCGCGACTTCGCGCCGCGACCACTCGCCACTTCCGACGCCACCTGATACATGCCGAGGCTGGCACTCCACACCACACGATAGACGTGATTCATTCGTTCCCCCTGGTAGCTGTGTACTTTTTGTGATGCGATGAATGATGATTCGGAACAGGCTCTCGCACGGCGTCAGGCGCACAAACGCAAGCGCTTCGAGGTCGAAGCGAAGTCCGGCGATGTCAGGCTGATGGGTATTCGGGCGGGAGCAGTGCAGCGACGCTATTGCGTCAGAACGCGAGATAAATCCGGTTCTCGTTGAGACATGGCATTGAGATCGCCTGCGCCTACCGCAGGAGCACCGTTTTTGCGAGAAGCGGCACAGAACATTCGGACTACCCCGTTATTATTTGACAGCACAGCGTGCTTGTTATTTTTTGTAATTCTTTAGACAACGCGAATCCTTTCACAGGATTACACGACTGTCAATATGGAATCCGAACTTATCGTCAAACCATTGATTTTACTTAATTTTAATTATTTAACCGATGAAAAAAAACGTCCCACAAACGTCGCACTATCAATAGCATCGACGTAAAAAATGGCAGTCCACGAGAGCCGCTGCGCCATTTCCTTTTACCGGTAAATTTGCATACCGACATAACTTGACCACTAGCTTTCATTCTCTCCGGAACAAATTGATCCGTATCGAGCGCATCGCCGGGATACCCATGCGATATCCGTTCTCCGTCGGTATGCATTGAGACGGGACCACGCTCAGCGCGCTTAACGGGCTTACGCTACACTCGCCTGACCCATCAAAGACAGGGAATTCCCATGAGCACGAACATTGAAACCATTGCCGTCAATCGCAACGACGGCACTCCCGCTACGCTCGGCGATTACGCCGGCAAAGTGCGTCTGGTCGTCAACGTGGCGTCGAAGTGCGGCCTCACGCCGCAATACGAAGGCCTCGAGCGTCTGTATGAAGAAAAGCGTGCCGCCGGTCTCGAAGTGCTGGCTTTCCCCGCCAATAACTTCAAGGGCCAGGAGCCCGGCACCGATGCCGAAATCCTCGATTTCTGCACCACGCAGTACAACGTCACGTTTCCGCTGTTTGCCAAACTCTCGGCACTCGGCGACGACCGTCACCCGCTCTACACGGCACTTGTCGAAGCGCAGCCCGAGGCGATCGGCGAAGGCCCGTTCCGTGAGCGTCTGAAAGGATTTGGTGTCGAGCGGGAGAACCCCGCAGACGTGCTGTGGAACTTCGAGAAGTTCCTGATCGGCCGTAACGGCCAGGTCGTGGCTCGCTTCTCGCCGGATGTCAAAGCCGACGATCCGCGACTCGTTGCCGCCATCGACGCCGAACTGGCAAAGTAAGCCCCCGCACAAGGGACTCATCGTCCCTTGTCTCGCTGCGCCGGCAAGACAAAGACGGTTGCCGGCGCGCAACGCTCCCCCCGGGCGACGATTCACGTCTGGGCAAAATCGCCCCCCGAGCCTCATGGGATAGCGTCACGCGCCGGTTCCCGCTTCTCGCGACAACTCGCGACATCGAGCGCGCCGTACCCCCCGGTTCGACACGCCCGCGATGACTCGACTCAGCGCTTGGCCGTGTCGGTCATGAACTTGCCGGTCGGCGCTTCGCCGCCCTTCTTCTGGCGACGTGAGTTGCCATCCAGCCCGCCGTCGACGGCCCACTCCGCGAACACCGTCGGCCCCGGTTCGAAGTCGCGCGGCTGCCATTCCGGCGTGAGAATGTCTTCGTCGGCGTAGTACTCGATGAGCGCGCCGCACGGGTTCTTGAAGTACCAGAAATAAGCCGACGAGATCGGGTGACGACCCGGCCCCAACTGCGTTTCCCAGCCGCAACGGTCGATGTGCATGCCGCCGCCGAACACCTCGTGAATATCGCGCACGGTGAACGCCACATGATTCAGCCCACGCTTGCCATTGGGCAACGCCAGCAAGAACAGATCGTGATGGCCGCCGTGAGGCGCACAGCGCATGAACGCCCCCCGCTCCGGGTAGCGATCGGACAACTCGAAACCGAGTTTCTCTTCATAGAACGCCTGCGTGGCCGCCAGCGCGTTCGTGAAGAACACGACGTGACCGACTTCGATCGGTTGCGCACGCTCGTACACCGGGCTCGGCGTATTCACACGCTGTGCCGGAATACCCCACGGATTGGTCGGCGCCCCCTGTACGTCGACCGCGCGTTTGCCCGTCACTTCGACACGCATCGCCAGACCGTTCGAGTCGATACAGCCCGTCGCACCGTCCTTGAAGTAGTAGCCCGGCTGATCGGCAAGCCGGTCGGCGATTGCCGCCACCTCGTCGGCCGTAGTCACGCCCCACGTCACTTCGCGCAACGTCGGCCCCTCTTCCATGGCCGGCGGCAGTGACGGATCGTCGTGACGTACCGCCAACACGCGGCACCCGTTCAACGTTTCAAAGCGCACGCCATTGGCATCGCTCGACACTTCGGTAAGTCCCCAGTCGCCCAGAAAGCGGCGGCAGGTATCGAGGTCGGTGACCCCGTAGGTAATTTGTTCGATGCCCAGAATCGTCATGGCAGTCTCGGGTAAGGGTTTCGGAGTCGGAGCGATCAGAGATCCAGCGTCAGGCGGTCGCCCTTGCAACCGGATACGCAAATCATCATGACCTTGTTCCCCGCGCGCTCGGACGCACTCAGCACCGAGTCGCGATGATCGGGGCAGCCGTCGAGTACGCGTGTCTCGCACGCCCCGCACACGCCTTCCATGCAGCTATATTCGGCATCGATGCCTGCGGCGAGCAAGGTATCGAGTAACGTCGCGCCAGCCGGCACGGCAATCTCTTTGCCCGATTTCGCCAGCGTCACGACATAGCCTTCGGACGTTGCGGGCGGTGGCGCGTCAGGTGCCGCAGCAAAGCGTTCGATATGAACGTTGGCAATCCCCACGTCGGCGCACGCCGCCTCGAAGGCATCGAGCATGACGCCCGGACCGCAGCAATAGGCATGCGTGCCCGCCGGTTGCCCCGCCAGAAACGCCGCGAGCGACGCAGGCTTGCCGTCGTGCTGATCGTCGAAGTGATAGGTAATATCGCCGCCCAGCGCATTCAGTTCGTCAACGAAAGCCGCTTGCGGCGCGGTGCGCGCGCAATACATCAGTTTGACGTTGCGGCCCAACGCGCGCAGACGACGGTACATGCAGAGAATCGGCGTGACACCGATCCCGCCCGCCACGAGCACCGTGTGCTCGGCGGTTTCGTCGAGCACGAAGTGATTGCGCGGCTCGGAAATATCGAGCGTCATGCCCACGCGGAAATTGTCGTGGATAAAACGCGAGCCGCCGCGGCTCTTGGGGTCGGCCAGAATGCCGAGCACGTATCGGTTCGCCTCGCCCGGTGCGTTCACGAGCGAATAGCTGCGCACCAGTCCGCTGGGCAGATGCAGATCGATGTGCGCGCCCGGCGTGAAGTCGGGAAACGGCATGCCGCTGCCCGCCGCAGGCACAAGTTCGATGCTCATGATGCCTGCCGCTTCGTAACGAAGCGTACGCACCATTGCCACCAGGTTTGACTTGCTCATAACGCCGCTCTCTGATGTTTCTGATATTGCTTGTTCTGATGATGTCCGCCGCGTCAGCCGGCGGTGGACAAATCGATGTCGAGCCGCGCAAACGCCTCGATCTCCACGCGCAGTTCCGGGAATACGAGACCGCTGACCTGCACGAGCGTCGAGCACGGATACGCACCGCCGTTCGCAGCCACTTCCGCAAAGACCTCGCGGCGCGCGCGGCCGACCTCGTCCTTGTCGGCAATGTCGGTCACGTACACCACCAGCTTGTAGATGTTCGCCAGGCTGCCGCCGCCCGCCTCGACCAGCGCTCGGATCTTGCCGAACACTACAAGTGTCTGCTCGTAGGTGGTGAGCGGCTTGTCCGAATCTCGCGTGGCCGGGTGAGCGGTCATGCCCGACATCAGAATCTCATTGCCGAAGCGAATGCCGTTGCTCCACGTTGCCATGCCCGAATCGGGCACGGCCGGTGCGCGAATTCGCTCGGCCTTGAGAGGTTGATCGATCGACATGACGTGTCTCGTACGGCTCACGCCTTGCCCTGTTGCATGCGCTCGAGTTCCGCCTTCGCCAGATTCTTCAGGTGACGGCGAAGACGCACGATACCCATGTCATGCTGATACAGATGCTCGTTCTGGTTGGCGTCCGGCTCCATGTCTTCGAGCATCACGCGATCCTGCTCCAGCACCGCCCAGTGACGGGCCTCGAGACGATTGCGATACAGGAAGCGCCACGTGTCGCGCTGCCAGCCGTCAAGTTTGCGGCAGCGCCAGTGGAACACGGCCGCGAGCTTCGGCGAAATCGGCGTGTAACTGCCCACGATCACGAAGTTGCCGCCCGGGCCACCTGTCTTCGGGTACGGAATTTCCAGGCGCATCCAGTGCGTGCCGGTATCGGCCCACTCGGTCCAGTCGAAGTTCACGTCGCGCTGGCCTTCCTTCTCGAAAACGAAACCGCGGTCGGTGTCGCGAATGCGGAAGGCCGCCGTGTTGTCGCCCTCGGCCATCGAGTGCGATTGCTTGTGCAGATACGTGCCGTGCATCGGGTCCATCACGTTATCGAGCACGTAACGGTAGTCGCCCTTCCACTCGGTGTAGCACAGGAACGACGAGTATTCGCCGTTGGCATCGAGCTCTTCCGGCAGCACGAGCGGCGGCGGCGTGTCGATGTTCTCGGTGGCGTTGTATAGCCAGATGGCGTCGTTGCGCTCAACGATGTGATACGACTGCGTCGGACGCGAGCCTTCGAGCTTGCAGCCCGGGCTGCCCGGCACGCGCATAACCGTACCGTCACAGCGCACCTGCACGCCGTGGTAGCCACACGCGATGCGATCTCCCATCACGATGCCCTTCGAGAGGGGCGCGCCGCGGTGCGGGCAATGATCGTCGAGGGCATGCACCTTGTTGTCCTGATCGCGCCAGAACACGAGTTTCTTGCCCAGACGGCGCAACGAGACCGGCTCACGGCCGACCATGTGCGACGGGCAAATCGGATACCACAGTTGCTTCAGGCCGCGCTCGAGAATGGCGTCGGCGGTGAGGATAGGCTGTTGCGTAGTCATGGGGGACCTCTCCATCGCGGTCGCCGCGCATTGGTGGCGGGCGGCGACTGCGTTATGTGATTTATTTACTCTTCTGCCATTCGGGCAATCTGCGCGGTGTAGACGGCTTCCGTCCACACGTCGCCTTCCTGCGGGCCAGGTCCGGTGCGATTCAAATACGCCACGAGACCCGCCAGGTCGTGCGTGCCGGCGGCGTAGGCACGCTCGATGGCGTCGCCCAGCAGGCTTTCGTATTGCGTCGGCTCATGACGACGCGCTTGATGCGGTTCGAGATAACGGTCCATCATTTCCCTCCATTGCGAACCCGTTCGCGAATGCGTGCGTGCACGGGTACGAAGTCGTAAGTCGGATAGCATTCGGTGCGAAACACGCCCCAGGCCGAGCGCTCCAGTTCCACGTTGACCACCGGCAGCAGGTGCGGCGGCAGTTCCAGCGTGACGATCTGGCCGAAGCCCATCGCCACGATCCACGACACCACCTTTACACCGGCCGGCGGAAAGCGCTCCCACCACTCGGCGGCTTTCAGGCGTTCCTGAAATTCGTCGAGATTGTTCGACTGGTCGTGCCGCAGAAACACCGTGAGCAACATGGTCTCGGGCTGAGCAGCGGGTGCGTTCTCACTCATGGGGCGCCTCGCCTTATTGCACGAACTGGTTAGTGTAGAGATCCGTCGGATTCGACTTCTCACGGATCACCTTTTCCTGCGCGTAGAAGTCCTGGAGCTTGATCACGCGCGCCGGATCGAACGCGCCCAGTCGCTGCTGGCCCGGATAGACGTTGCGGGCGTAATACGTGAGGATCTTCTCGATCTCCGCTTCCTTACCCTTGTAGGCCGGCACCGCTGCGCAGTACTCCTTCGCCGCCGACGCCGGGTCACGCATGATCTCTGCCACCGACTTGATCGTGGCGCGAACGAACTTGCGAATCATCTCCGGCTTCTCGGCAATGGTCTTGTCCGATGCCAGAATCGCCTGCGCCATGCCCGGGAAGTACTTGTCGGTCGACGTCATGGTGATCTTCACACCCGCATCTTCGATGTTCTGCGCCCACTCCGGCGTGCCCACCATGGCTTCGGCCTTGCCCGTGGCCACTTGCTGCCATACGCCCGCCGGGCCTGCGCCCTGAATACGTGCGTCGTTGCGCGTGAGCCCCGCAGAAGCGAGCAGGCCGAGCGTGGCGTAGAAGCCCGTGTCCTGATAGGCGAGCACCGTGATCGTCTTGCCTTTCAGATCGGCCGGCGACTTGATGTTCGCGTCGTCGCGCACGACCAACTGGTGCAGCGTGCGCCCGCCGAGCAGTGCCACGCCCTTGATGGGAATACCGTTCGGGCGCAACACGATCGGCGTGTCGCCCAGGCCACCGCCCAGATCGCCGTTGCCAGAGGCGAGTTGCTTGCCGACGTCGGCGCCGCCTTGCACGGTCAGCCAGCGCACCGACAGCCCTTCAGCGGCGTAGTAGCCCTTCTTCTCGGCCAGCATCAGCGGCGCGAAGGCCGGCAGGTTGGCCGGTGCCGGCAGCAGATAGGTGATCTGCTGGGTCGCCGGCTGGGCCATGACCGGCGCCGCCAGACTCGTGAGTGCGGCCACGGCACACAGGCCTGCGGCTTGGCGCGCGCGGCGCGCCAACGATGCACGGAAAATCGACAACATATCTTTGCCTCGCTCAAGTATCGGGTTACCGCAATGCCCCGTGCATTGCGGCTTGCTTTGGCACTACCTGTCGTTCACACCCGGCCCGCCCAGGCGAGCGGGTTGTCGTTCATGCCCCAATAGAGGCTTTTCTGGTTTGTGTATTCCAACAGGCCCAGACGGCCCTTCTCGCGCCCCATGCCGCTCTCCTTCCAGCCGCCGAATGGCGTCGAGATCGAGAACTGCTTGTAGGTATTGATCCACACGGTGCCTGTCTCGAGCGCGCGGCCCACGCGCCACGCGCGCTTGTAGTCGCGAGTCCAGATACCGGCCGCCAGACCATAGACACTGTCGTTTGCCTCGGCCAGCAGATCGTCTTCGTTCTCGAACGGCAGTACCGCCAGCACCGGCCCGAAAATCTCTTCCTGCACCATGCGCGCCTGATTCGTCAGTCCCGCGATAATGGTCGGCAGGTAGAAGTAGCCCTTCTCGCGGCCGTCGCCCGACGCACGCTCGCCGCCGCACAACAGGCGGCCGCCCTCTTCCAGTCCGATGGCGACATAGCGCTCGATCGATTCGCGATGGGCAGACGTGACGAGCGGCCCCATCTGCGTGTCTTCGCGCAACGGATCGCCCACGCGCAACTGCTTCGCGCCTGCCACGAGCCGCTCGACGAACGTGTCGAAGATCGCCTTGTGCACAAACAGACGCGAGCCCGCTATGCACGACTCACCCGACGAACTGAAAATGCCGTAGAGCACGCCGGCCACGGCATGATCGATGTCGGCGTCTTCGAACACGATGGTTGGCGACTTGCCTCCCAGTTCGAGCGAGACCGGCATGAGCTTGTCCGCCGCCAGCCTGGCGATGCCACGGCCGACTTCGGTGCCGCCGGTAAAGGCGACCTTTTTGACCTTGGGATGACGCACGAGAATGTCGCCGATGACCGAGCCCTTGCCGGGAAGCACCGACAGCACGCCGCGCGGCACACCGGCGGCTTCGCAGATGCGGCCCAGTTCGAGCGAAGCGAGCGGCGTGACTTCCGCAGGCTTGAGCACCACGGCATTGCCTGCCGCGAGTGCCGGAGCAAGCTTCTGCGCGTCCGAAGCGATCGGCGAATTCCACGGTGTGATGGCGGCCACGACACCGAGCGGTTCGTGCACGCTCATCGTCAGGTAATCGCCACGCGACGGCGTGAGCGTTTCCTCGAGCGTCTCCAGGCACGACGCGAAGTAGCGGAACGTGCCCGCAGCGCTCGCCACCAGCGCACGAGTCTCGCTGATCGGCTTGCCGTTGTCGCGGCGTTGCAGATGCGCAAGCGATTCGGCACGTTGCGTAATGCCGTCGGCCACACGGTGCAGCACCGCGGCGCGCTGATGCGGTTTCAGTCCGGCCCAGTCGGCGCGACGCCATGCGGCGTCGGCCACTTCGACCGCTTCGACGGCGTCTTCGGCACCGGCCGCCGCGATCTCGGCGTTCACACTTTCGTCGGCCGGGTACAGGCTTTGGTAGCGCTTGCCGGTACCGGCACGCCATTCGCCGCCGACCAGAATGTCGCTCGAAAACCCTTGCAGCAAATCTTGATGGCTCATGATGCGCTTCCTGCTAGATCACACAGTTCGCAACGCGATTGCGCAGCGCACGAATGGCGGAATAGGCGGTCAGTGCCGACGTCTTGGGGTTGTCCGGCAACGGTTTGCCGCACATTTCCAGCGACATCTCGCCGAACGCGCCACGGGCTGCGATGTGATGCACGTTGCGCGTAGTCGCGGGATCCGCAATCAGGCGCACGCGCGTTGCATCGAGTCCGAGACCCGCGATGGCCACCGTGGCCGCCACATTCGCATTCTTCGGATACAGACGCGCCGCGTCGCGGGCGCTGCCTTCGAAGATCACGGTCGCGGTGGTGATCGCTGCCAGATCGCACACCTGTTCTGCGGGCGTGCCCTGCCAGCCCAACGGCGGTTTGCGTCCGGTGTAGAGCACCTCGTCCAGACCGCCTTCACGCGCAGCGGCAATCGCATCGATACCGCCGATGGCACCGGAGAGCAGCGTGACGGTGGACGCGCCATCCTTGGCGGCTTGCTCCAATGCGGCAAGCAGATCGGCGTCGGACAGCGCGCCGATCGAGGCCACTGCGCAGTCGATACCCGACTTGAGCAGCGGAACGACGTGTCCCGACAGCGCACTGTGCCCCGCGCACTCGAGCACGAAGTCCGGACGGCTCGACAGCGCTTGCGCCGACGACACCACTTCAGTGTCTGCTCGCACGCTGCCACGAACGCGCTCGGCGGCGTCTTCCGGCACGATGACATGGCCTACGCGCAGGTACGGGTCGCTTGCGCAGGCCTCGTAGACTTTCGAGCCGATGGCGCCGAAACCGATCAATGCGACGTCAATGCGACGGTGGTTCACTTCATGCATTCGCGGGCTCCCGGACCGGCGGGCCGGCAAAATGCGAGGCGAAGCTGCCGACCGACAGCATGTCGACTTCGAGCAGCACCGGGCCGTCGTGCGCGAATGCGCGGGCCACCGCCCCTTCTGCCTGATCGATCGCCGTAATACGCTCGTGCTTGAGTTGCAGACTCGCGCAGAACGCTGCGAAGTCCGGTTGGTGCAGTTGCACGTAGTGACGGCGACCGCCGTACTGCGCGTCCTGAATGTTGCGAATCACGCCGTAGCATTGGTCGTTCATCAGCAGAATCACGACCGGCGCCTTTTCCTGCACGGCGGTAGCGAGTTCGCCCACGTTGACCATCAGGCCGCCGTCGCCGCACAGGGCCACTGTCTTCTTCGCGTTACCGGCGAGTGCCGCGCCGATCCCCATCTGCATGCCTTGACCGATACCGCCGCCCAGCGCATGAACGCCTGCGCGCGGCGAGAAGATCTTCAGCAGACGGTTACCCCACGTGCTGTTCGAGATCGTGACATCGCGCACCCAGTTGAAGTCGCGCCCCAGTGCGCCTTGCAGGGCCGCGACCAGTTGACGGTAAGGCCCGAGACCTTCCGCCACCTGCTTCACGGCAGCATCGCGTGCGGCGGCGAGGTCGGCGTGGAACGCCGGATCAACCGAGAGACGGCCTTGCAGACGATCAGCCAGCGCATTCAACACGCGTGCGGCGTCGCCTTGCACGAACAGGTCGTTGCGATAGCCCCGGCCGTCCGCCAGACCGTCGGCGTCAACGCGATACAGCGGGCGCGGCAGCGCCAGCTTGTACTTCAGCGTTTCGTTGCCACGCAAACGCGAGCCGACCACGAGCACGGCGTCGCAAGTCTTGTAGAACTTCTCGACGGTTGGGTGGATGTTGAACGCACCGAGTGTGGCTGCGTGATCTTCCGGCACGATGCCGCGGCCTTGCACACTGGTCACGACGCCAAAGCCCATGTCGACCAGGCGCTTGACGGCCGCCTCGGCACCGCGCGCGCCGCCGCCCAGCCACAGCAGCGGACGATGCGCGGCAGCCAGCTTGTCGGCCAGCTCGGCGACGCGGGCCTCGTCGTGCGTCGGCACCGGAATGTGCGGGGCGGCCAGATCGGCGGGCCATTCGATTTCCGCCGCCTGAATGTCGATGGGAATCTCCACGCTCACCGGGCCGGTCGGCGCGGTGAGCGCCGCGCGCACGGCTTCGCGTACGGTCGAGAGCGCCGTGTCGACGCAACGCACACGGTAGGCTGCCTTCGAGATCGCGTTGAGCATGCTGAGCTGATCCGGCGCCTCGTGGATATAGGCAAGATCGCGGTCGAGGAACTCGGTCTCGATCTGACCGGTAATGTGCAACACGGGCGTGCCCGCGGTGAGCGCTTCGACCATCGCTCCTGCCGCGTTACCTGCGGCCGTGCCGGTGCTCGTGAACGCCACGCCGAGACCGCCCGACACGCGCGCAAGGCCGTCGGCCATGTTCAGCGCGCCCGCTTCGCCGCGTGCGCCCACATAGCGGATCTTTTCGCGGCGCGCGATGGCGTCGAGAATCGGCATGTTGTGAATCGAGATCACGCCGAACGCGGTCTGCACGCCGCACTGTTCGAGAAACGCCGCGATGACTTCGCCGACGGTGGTTTTGTTAGACATGTCTTGCCAAGCCTCCGGAAACATCGATATGGCTGCCCGTCGTATAGGACGATTGCGGGCTCGCCAGGAAAAAGATCGCCGCGGCCGCCTCTTCAGGCTTGCCCAGGCGTTGCAACTGGATCTGCTTCTTGCGGGCCAGCGCCCCGGTCCACTCCTCCCACGTCTTGCCTTCGCCCTGCTCGGCGAAGCGTCGACGCCACTGGCCCGACTCCACCAATCCGATCAGGATGGAATTGACACGCACACCGTCGGGCGCGAACTCGCTCGCCATCGAGCGCACGAGATTCTGAATCCCCGCGCGCGCCGATGAGGTCGCCACCATGTGCGGCTCCGGCTGGAGCGCAAGCAGCGAGTTGACGCAGACGATCGCGGCGTCTCCCGTCTCGCGCGCCGCCTCACGCAGCATCGGCAGACATGCGCGTGTGGTACGAATCACGCTGAAGTACTTCAGCTCCAACTCTTCGCGCCACGCCTCGTCGGTCGTATCGGCAAACGTCGACACACGGCCCTGCCCGGCGTTGTTCACCAGCATGTCGAGACGCCCGAACTCGCCGCGAATGCGCTCGGCCAGCGCAGTCACGTCGTTCGCGTTGAGTACATCGCACTGCGCGGCAATGAGACGCGCATCGGGATGACGCTCGCGCAATTGCGCCTCGGCCTGCGCAAGACGCTCGGGGTTACGGCCGCAGATCGCGACAGCGGCACCTGCGTCGAGCAGGCGGCTGGCGGTGGCGAGGCCAATGCCGGACGTACCGCCGGTGACCAGCGCAGCGCGCCGGGTGAGGTCGATCTTGATCATTTCAATCCCAGTGACTTCATGTAGGGGGTGGGTTGACGGTCGCTGCCCGGTCGATAGTTCAGACGATGCGACAGCGCATCGGCCGCCTCGCGCACCTGTCCGATCAGCCCCGCATCGAGCATTGACGAATCGATGTTGGCGCGCGGAATGGTCACGGTGATGGCGGCGCAGATACGGCCCGCGTCGTTGCGCACCGGTGCACTCACGACACTGATGCCCCGCTCGAACGACGAAGCCGACACCGCGTAACCGCGCTCGGCGTCTTCACGCACCCGTTCGAACAACTCCGCAAGCGTCTCGGGCGTTTGCGGCGTGTATTTTTCCAGCGTCTTTTCCGGATACAGCGCACGAAGCTCGGCCAGCGTCAGGTCGCCCATCAGCACATGGCCATGCACCGTTGCATGCGCCGGCAGACGCGTGCCGACGTTTACCTTGATCGAATTGAAAACGCCGGCAACGCTTTGCGCCTTCGCCACGAACACGATGTCTCGCCCGTCCCGGATCACGATGTGCGAGGTCAATTGCGTGGCGTCGCGCAGCCGTTCGATGATCGGAATCCCCAGATCGGTCAACTCCAGCGAACTGAGGTATTCGAAGCCCAGACGCAGCACTGCCACGCCCAGACGGAAATTCTTCTCGCTCCCCGCGCGCTCCAGAAAACCCATCGCTTCAAGCGTCTGCAACAAACGGAAAACGGTGGTACGCGGAATGCCGAGGCGTTGCGACAACTCCGGCGCGCTGAATACGGCCTCGCGCGGCGAGAACTGCGTAAGAATGCGCAAGCCGCGCTCCAGACCGGGCACGAGATAACGGGTGTCGGACGTTGAACCTTCGGCGAGTTCGTCGCCATCGGTCTGGGTGTCCTGAAGACCGAGCTTGTCGTCTTCGATCTGCGCGTCGGGCGCTGCCGCTGCGCGCTTCGGGGTTGCCGGTGCCATGTCAGCGCTCTCCTGCCGCGATGCGCTCGAGCCACGCCGCGAGCGCGGCGTTCAGAACGTCCGGGGTTTCGATGTACGACGCGTGTCCCGCGCCTTCGATGATCTGCAGTGGCACGCCGGCCACGTCGGCAATCGTCTGGCAAGCTGCGGGCGTCGTGATCGCATCCTGTGCGCCGACCGCCACGGCCACCGGCCCGGCGTTCGCGGCCACGTATTGCGCCAACTCGCCGGCGACGTCGCCGTTCGAGAGAAGGTGCGTCGCCTGCCGGTATCCGGCGGGATGCACGCGCGCCATGTTCCATTTCACCCAGGAGCGCGGCAGGTCTGCGGCATTCGGCGCGACGAGATTGTCGCTGCGCTCGCGGGCCATGCCGGCCGGGCCCAGCTTGTCGAGCATCGCCAGACGGCTATCGCGCTTGCTTACGCGCACGTCCGGATCGGCCTTGCCGTAACCGCCGGCCGGCGAGCAGAGAAAGAGTCCACTCACACGCTGCGGGGAGCGGCTCGCAAACTTCGTCGCCATGATCGCACCCAGCGAGTGGCCAACGAGAGCGACACGCTTGAGTCCCAGGGCATCGAGCCACGCCTCAAGCGCGTCGGCGTAAGCATCGGCATGCGGCTCGGCATCGGCGACGTTCGACGTCTGCCCATAGCCCGGGGCGTCCCACGCGTAAAGCTCGGCGTTAAGCCCTGTGGCTTCGAACTGCGCCAGCCATGACGCCGCGCCGGACCCAATGCCGTGCAGCATCACGACCGGCATGCCACCCTCGGCACGCGCGCCAGCGCAGCGATAGCCGACGGTGCCCGTACGCGTGGCGAGCGTGCGGTACGGGAAAGCATTCAGACGCGCGCGCAGCGGTGCGACGGCGGCATCTTCGGGCACTTCGGACAGTGAGGCTTCGGCTTGCATGGTCTGAACTGAACGTCTGACTTCGTGAATTCCTGCCGGTGCGGCGCCTGCCAGCGGCAGACACCTCACCGGGCTTTCCGGGACGACCGCCCGGGCGGCTTACTTCTGTTCGCGCTTGATCTTGGCGAGCGGCGAATCGGGCGGATACGTCGGCGTGACCGGCTTTTGCGAGCCGAGCATCACGCACATGAGCGCGTCTTCGTCGCCGATGTTGATTTCCGTGCGATAAACGCCCGGCGGCACCGAGATCAGGTCACGCTCGCCGAGAATGGCTTCCCACGTCTCGCCATCGCGCTCGCAGATCACTTTCATCTTTCCGCGCATCACGAAGAAGATTTCCTCGACGTCCATATGAATGTGGCTCGGGCCGATGTTGCCGGCCGGGATCACCATCGTCGAAAACGTGAAATGGCCGGCGGGCACGGTGTTGGTGTCTTTGGCCACACCGGTGCCGCCCGTGCCGACATAACGCATTTGCGCACGGCGATACTTCGGGTCGTAGTCGGCCTGAAACTTGAGGGCGTCCCAGTCGTACTTGCGCGTCGAGAAACGCGCTACGCGCGTGTCCAGCCACTCGCTGAATGTCTGGCCTTCGGCCTGCGTCCAGCTTTCGACAGCCTGTGGCGTCGCGGTGTTTTTAGCTTCGGCTTGCGCCATGTTGTCACTCCTTGAAGGCGTTGCGAATGAGAGGTAGCTCGTCAGGGCATGACGAAGCCGCCGTTGACCGGCAGCACCTGCCCGGTCACGAAACGGGATGCATCGGAGAGCAGGAACAGCACCGGGCCGATCACGTCGTCGGGCACCTGCGCGCGTGGCAGTGCACGTCCCTCCAGATAGTGGAGATGCCGCTCGGCCGGCACATAAGCGGTGGCCTCGACCTCGACGAGGCCCGGCGCGATGGCGTTGACGGTAATACCGTCGGGGCCCAGTTCACGCGCGAGCGAGCGGGTCATCGACATCACCGCGCCCTTGCTGGCGGTGTACGCGAGCAAACGCGGGGCGCCCCACAGCGCCGTGTCGGACGCAATGTTCACGACACGTCCCTGACCGGACGCGCGCAGGAACGGCAGCGCGGCCATCGTCATCAGCCATGTGCCGCGCACGTTCACGTTCATGACCGCGTCCCACGTCTCGAGGCTCAGTTCGGTCGCGAGCTTGCCGCCCGAGTTGGTGATCGCACCGTTGTTGACCAGTCCGTCGATGCCGCTCATCTGTTCGGCGGCCGCCTTCGCGGCAGCTTGCACCGACGCCGGGTCACACAGATCGAGGCGCACGAACGACACGTCGTAGCCGGCGCTTTGCAACTCCGCCGCGAGGGCTTCGCCCGCTTGCGCGGCGATGTCGGCAATCGTCACCTGCGCACCGCGCGCGGCGGCGGCACGAACAAACCCTTCGCCAAGGCCGCGTGCACCGCCCGTGATGAGCAGCTTCTTGCCGTCGAGCGGTGCCAGCGTGTCGGTGTCGAGCGGGAGGATGGGCAATTCGGTCACCATGAAATTCCTCGTCGCTCAGGCAATGTTCATGGAAGCGCGCGGCACGTAATGCAGTGCACGGCGTTCGAGCCAGACCACGGCGGCGTACGCTGCGATACCGATCACGGTGAGCCCGGCAATCGCGACGAATACCATCGCGGTATTGCCCTGACCTTCGCCGTACACCAGCAGATAGCCCAACCCGCGGTCGCCACCGACCAGCTCGCCCACGGTCACGCCGATCACGGCAAGCGTCGATGCAATGCGCAGGCCCGCGAAGAGCGCCTGCATGGCCGAGGGGAATTCAACGAAGCGGAAGATCTGCCAGCGACGGCCGCACAGGGCGCGCACCAGATTGACCATGTCGGGGTCCACCGAGCGCACCGCGCCGAGCACATTGATCATCACGGGGAAGAAGACGATCAGCACGGCCACGAGAATCTTCGGGTAGATGGTGTAGCCCATCCACATCACGAACAACGGCGCGAACGCGACCTTCGGCGCGATCTGCAACGCGAGAATGTACGGCGAGAGCATGGCTTCGGTCGACGGCGACAAACCGAGAATCACGCCGATCAGCACGCCCAGGGCCGAACCGATCACGAAGCCGGCGATGACTTCGAGCGCCGTCACACCAATATGCAGCCAGAGGTTCTCGACCTCGAACATGCGCACGCCTTCGATCAGGGTCGACGACAGCTTGGGCAACACGAACTCGGGCACGCCGAACGCCGTCGGGCCCCATTGCCACACGGCCGCGAAGATCAGCAGCAACACGAAGCTGCCGGCGGTCAATTGCGTTTTGGAAAGGGATTTCATAGCGAGATTCCAGTGTCTTGCAGTGTCGGGAGCCGGGATCAGCCGAGGTGGTCGTCGCGACCGACCTTGAGCAGTTCCATCAAATGGGCCACGTATTCGTTCATGCCCGCCTGCTTGCGGCGCTCGATGGGGTTGTCGCGATGCGGCAGATCGACCGTGATTTCTTCGATGATCGTGCCCGGACGCTCGCTCATCACGAACACGCGGTCCGAGAGCGCGATCGCTTCAGCGAGATCGTGGGTAATCATCAGCGCGGTCTTGCCTTCGGCGGCGAGCATCTGCGCGAGATCTTGCTGGAGCACCATCTTGGTCTGCGCGTCGAGCGCCGAGAACGGCTCGTCCATGAGCAGCACGTCCGGCTCGACGGCCAACGTGCGTGCCAGCGCTGCGCGTTGGCGCATGCCGCCGGAGAGTTGATGCGGATAGTGGTTTTCGAAGCCCTTCAGATGGCAACGCGCGAGCAGCGTCTTCGCCACTTCCGCACGCTCCGCCTTGCTGCGGCCGCGAATCTGCATGCCCAGCTCAACGTTCTTCTGAATCGAGCGCCACGGCATGAGCAGATCTTTCTGCAGCATGAATGCCACTTGTTGCGACGGACCACGCACGGGCTTGCCGGCGAGCGTGACCTGCCCCTCGCTGGGCGCATACAGGCCGGCGCCCATGTTGAGCAACGTACTCTTGCCGCAGCCGCTCGGGCCGATCAGCGAGACGAACTCACCGGCCTTGATGCCGATGGATACGTTCGAGACGGCCGTCATCTCGCCCTTGCCCTGGCGATTTTTGAACCGACGCGTGACGCCACGGTATTCGATGGCGAACGGCAGGGGTGCCGCCACCGGCTGCGCCTGACGCGCGTCGGCATACGCCTCGGCTACGTTCGCGTCCTTCAACTGAATCGACCTGAGCATGGGAAACCACCGTGTTTCTGGATGTTCAACTTGCTTCGGGCAGCCCGCGGTTTCACTTCACCAGCATGGCTTGCCAGCCTGTCTTTCGCTTACGCGTCACGTTTCATATATGAAACGTTGATTTACTTATGGATCAATTATAGGGAGTGATGCGCGCAGTCAAAATTGTTTTTTCACTAGGGGAAACCCGAATTTGCGGGCATGTCGGGCTGCCGGGCGGATTTCCCGGGACAAAAAAACGCCGGCGGGCGAAGGCCAGCCGGCGTGTGAAGTGAGACCACTGGGTGAATCTGTTAAGCCGTGCGTCAGAACGAGTGATGGACGCCCGACATGATGACGAGCTGGTTGGCCGTCGACGACGCACCGATAGTGTTGATCGCCGTGATCGCACCATTGCCGCTCGCGTGCTGGTAGACGCCGCTCACGTACACCTGCGTGCGCTTGGAGAACGCATAGACGTCGCCCAGGCTCACTTGCGTCCAGCGTTTGCCGGACATGCTGGTCGTTGCCGCGCCGAAGGTAACGGTGTTCGCCACGCTCGTTGCATAGTTCACGCCGCCGTCGTACGACTGGTACGTATCGCTGAAGCCGGGCGATTGGAGTTTCACGCGCGTGTACAACGCATGCAGCAACCACGGCCCGAAGCCATACGACACACCGGCGCCCATGTTCTCGACATTTGAAGCGGCATAGGTGCCGACCGGCTGTCCCTGGAACGTCGCGCCGCCGAGAACGGCGACGTTCGGCGTGCGGTTGTTCTCGTTCGAGTACACGGCCGACGCCTTGAGGCCGCCATTCGTGTAGTTCGCCGCCACGCTCCACTTGCGCCCGTTGGCGAAGTTCGGGTTGTTACCGAGCGAGATCATGGCCCCCCCTTTGAAGCCGGCAAAATCGGGCGTGACATAGCGCACCGAGTTGTCGACCTGCACCACCGATGTGTTGGCGAGTTCGTCGAGATTGCCCGGGTGGAACATGTACCAGTTCATGCCCAGATAGGCCGTGCTCATCGGGCCCAGCCAGTCGAAGTTGAACGTGGTCATGTGACCGAGGGTGAGCGTGCCCATCTTGTCCGACTGGAGCCCCACCCACGACTGGCGGTTGAACATGGCGCCCGCCTTGATCGTGTTACCGGTGAGCGTCGAGAAACCGTTTTCCAGCAGGAAGATCGCGCGGTTGCCGCCGCCGAGATCTTCCACGCCGCGCAGGCCCCAGCGATCCGGCTGCGTGCCGCCCTGCTGCGCGATCCAGTTCGCGCTGCCGCTCTGGTTGTTCACGTACGCGACACCGGCATCCATGCTGCCGTAGATCGTCACGTTGCTCTGCGCCTGTGCTGCGACCGGCAAGCCTGCCACCAGCAACGTTGCCGCCGCCAGCGCCGTCATGCCCGGGATCCGCCCCATCGGAAACCGCTTCATCTGTGTACTCCTGTCGTTCGATGATTCGAGAACGGTGAAGACGCCGCATCTGGCACACGGCGACCTGGCCGGTCACTCCCCTGCGTGCGCCTGTCGTTTTTCGACGTTCCACCTATGAAACGTTGGATTACTTATGAAACCAACTGAGCAGAGCTTAGGCCAGGTGGCGTCCGAGTCCCGCAGCGGAGATGCACGAATTGATGCGAGGAATTTGGCGTGCTATCGCGCGCAGGTTCGGTCGTCATTCGCCTTGCTGCAAAGCGATCGCGCGACACCATTCATCCCGTTGACGTTGCCGGAAGTCCACGGCGCTCGTTGCTTTGCACGATACCTACCGCTCGGGATTTACCCGAAGACCTCTTGCGATCAATCGAATCAAAAACAATAATATTTGAACATCATGTTCATATTTGAACGTTTTATTTTTTCGGATTCGTCGTCTCTTTTGTCAAAGGATGTCCCCATGCAAGCTCCTCTCATCGGCATCAACGGTGCCGGCATCGGCGGTCTGGCTGCCGCCATCGGTCTGATCCGCGCAGGGTTTCGTGTGCGCGTGTATGAGCAGGCGTCGCAATTCGCCCGTGTCGGTGCGGACATCAACCTGACGCCCAACGCCGTGCGCGCGCTCGACGGTCTGGGTGTCGGCGACGCGTTGCGCAAGACCGCCGCGCAACCGAGCCATCGCATTAGCCGCACGTGGGATTCGGGAGAAGAGACTTCACGACTGGAAATGGCGCAGACGGCGCAGACGAAGTACGGCGCACCGCAACTCACGATGCATCGGGCCGATTTGCTGCAAGCACTGGAGCAAGCGGTGCCCGCGGCGTCGATAGCGCTGGGCAGGAAGCTGGTGTCGTTCGAAGCCCCCGAGGGTTCGCAGACCGGTCCCATTCGACTGACGTTTGCAGACGGCACACAGGACGAGGTGGATGTTCTGATCGGCGCAGACGGCATTCACTCTGTGGTGCGTACCGGGCTGTTCGGGCAGGAGTCGCCGGAGTTCACGGGCGTGGTGGCCTATCGGGCGGTCGTGCCGGCGGATAGGCTCAAGGGTGTGCCGAATCTCGGCGCGTTCACGAAATGGTGGGGACCGAATCCATCGAGCCAGATCGTGACATTCCCGCTCAATCTCGGCCGCGACATTTTCGTATTCGCCACCACGCCGCAAGATAGCTGGACGCTCGAATCGTGGACCGCGCCGGGCGACGTGCACGAGCTGCGCGCCATGTATGCCGACTACCACCCCGAAGCGCAGGCGTTGCTCGCCGCGTGTGACAGTGTGCTCAAGTCTGCGCTGTATGTGCGCGATCCCTTGCCGCAGTGGTCACGCGATCGTGTGTCGCTGCTTGGCGACGCGAGCCATCCGATGATGCCGTTCATGGCGCAGGGCGCCGGCATGGCGATCGAAGACGCTGTGGTACTGTCTCGCCACTTGGCCGCCGTGGGGCCGAACGCCGATGCGGCTGCGCTCGCTTCTGCGTTGGCGCGTTACGAAGCGTCGCGACGCGAGCGCACGGCACGGGTGCAGATCGGCTCGCGCGGCAATCAATGGCTCAAGGAAGGCGGCAATGCCGATTGGGTCTACGAGTACGACGCGTGGCAAGTCCCGTTGGCGGCCTGAATGACCTCGAAGCGGCGCGCTGCTTCGGCCCGATGAATGGAATCGAACGCATGACCAGAGTTTCGCAAAGTGCCGGAATCACTGCCGGCGCCACCGACATCGCAACGACCGACGCTCACGCTACCCACGACGCCGCGCAGGCTGGCCTGGTAACACCGGTCATGCGTGCGCTCAAGCTGCTGCGCTTCGTGGCGGACGGCGGATCGACGGCGAATATCAGCGAAGTCGGCCGCCGCATCGGCGTGAACCGTGTGACAGTCATGCGTTTGATCGAGACGCTGCAATTCGAGGGCGTGCTGGAACCGCTACCGCAGGGCGGGCATCGGCTCGGGCTCGGCTTTCTGACACTGGCGGCTGGCGCCCTCGCCGGCGAGGATCATCTTGCCACGGCGCGACGCGTGCTGACGCGCGTTACCGGCGAGACCGGATTATCGAGCTATCTGACGATCCTCGACGGTGCACAGGTTCGCTATTTGCTATGCGAAACGCCGGCGTTGCCCCTCGTCAGCAATATCCGTGCCGGAAGCCGCGTCACGGCGCATCTGACCGCCCCGGGCCGGGCGCTGCTTGCACACCTGAGCCCCGAGCGGCGCCGCGTACTGCTCGGCCCGGAACCGCTCGCTGCCGCCACGGCACAAAGCGCCCGCACGTATGCGGCACTCGACGCCCAGCTAGCGCGCGACCGGGAGGCCGGGTGCGCCTGGAGTCAGGACGGCTTCGAAGCGGGCATCGACGCCTGTGCGGCCGCCGCCCTCGACGCGCGTGGCAGGCCACTGGCCGCACTCAGTGTCGCGGGCCCGCGCTCACTGGTCGGCACTGACTCGGTCACGCGTGAACGTACCGCCGCAGCGGTCAAATCCGGCGCCGCCGATCTCGCCGTATTACTGGCAGACGCGCCAGCTTTCCTCGCCGCTGCCGGACGTCTGTAACGCACGGAAGAGACTGCCGAAGCCGCTGGTATGTCCAGGCGCGGGCAAACTATGTCCAGTCGCCGTCGAGTATCAACTCGGTGACGTACTTGCTTGGCGTGGGCTATCAACTTGAGAAACCCGCGTCGACCGGCCCGCTCATCGGCGGCAATTCGCAAGCGATACCGACAGGTGACGTGCTTTCCGTGATGGCGGGCCTGTCTGTCGTCAACAGTCTGGACTCGCAGAATGCCGCTGCCGAGGCGATCGAGTACCGGCACGGTTTCGGCCGCTTCTTTGACGGCACCGTCTCCCTCATCAACGAGGGGCATAGCAATCTCGGCAACCGTCAGGGCATTGCGGCGCAATGCCTGGATCAAGAACGACTTCTTCGATAGCCGCTTCAGCCTCGGTCTGGGCTTCGGGCCGTACGTCACGTGGAACAAGTACAAGGAGAATCGCGAAGCGGGCGGTGCACAGAACGTCGTGGCCGGTCTGCTCACGATGAGCGCCGCCTATCGATTCGCCGATCACTGGGTCGCACGCGTGTCATGGAACCGTGTCGTGACGGGCTATGACCGCGACAGCGATATCTTTCTCGCGGGCGTCGGTTATAAGTTCTGAACGCGTTCTGCCGCACGCTGGTATCGCCCTCAGGGCCGACAGGACTTGAGGGCGGTCAGGCCGATGTCACGCCGGCACGCACGGCGAATCAGGTAGCGAAATCTCGATTCGCTCTTTTCCTTTCCCGGTATTTTTGCGTTTGAGTTTCAGCGCGCCGATCTCGCGCGTCGATCTCGGATGCGTTCCCCCACATGCCATCGTCGCGAAACCCTCTACCTTCCAGAATCTGCGTTGCGTCGGAACATCGCTGAAGTCGGTCAGGATAGGCAGATCGCGCTTCACAAGATCGGCTGCGGCCGATTCGATCTCGGGAAACCATGGGGCAAGACTGACATCGCTTGCAAAGTCGATTCGCGCCTTGTCTTGCGCGATGTGTGCGCCAATGCGCTCGATGCCCGGTCTGAGTTGATATACCCACTGCAAGACCATTTCCGCAGCGAAATGCAGACGCATCAGCCGGTATCGCCGCGCCCAATCGATCTGCCATGTCACGGCGTCCCCAACGCGCAGGGAGTGCGCATGCGGGAGCGCGTAGACAATGTCGAGTCCCCGCTTTTCCGCCCGAATGACGGGGTAACCGCCCAGCGAACCGGCGTCGCTTTCCTGGCCGCCGGAGAAGGCAAAGAAGATCGTCGATTCCACTTGGACCAGATCGCCCGTCACCCGCGTCACGACGGTGTCGAGTGTGGTTCGATACGGTTCATCCCAGAACACTTTCCGCGTCATTGCCTGTCCCGCATTTCTCAGAGGATTCGGAGGAAAAGTGCAGGATATCGAGGACCCGGTTGTCCGGCTTGTACGATCTTGCGATTCGATGTTTGTTGGGGGCGCGTACCTGCGCA
Source organism: Pandoraea apista (assembly GCF_001465595.2). Taxonomy (NCBI): domain Bacteria; kingdom Pseudomonadati; phylum Pseudomonadota; class Betaproteobacteria; order Burkholderiales; family Burkholderiaceae; genus Pandoraea; species Pandoraea apista. Next base: position 4,287,979 of record NZ_CP013481.2, read on the forward strand.
CTCCAAAGTGTGAACGGACGATTTAATTAATATCTTTATTAGAGTCTGGATTCAACATTTCCCAACGTGGCTTGATGGCTTGAAACCCTTATTTCACAGGCGTTTCGAGACAGTTCTTTCTCTGCAATGGATTCTTGCGCCGCATGCGGTTTTTCCTGCGACGTGGTCGCTCTACCTTAAAGGCGTAGGCGGTGCCGGGCATTTAGGTGAGCCGGCCGACCACCAGAAAAGCAATGACAGGAGAAAAATCATGACCCGCACACTTTCCCATCTGATGATTGCCGCAACCCTTGCGGTGGCGGCTGCCCCTGCGGCATTCGCAGGCACGGGCGGCAACGGTTATCCCGACGAAAACCTGTTTTGGCAATCGAGCGTGTATAGCGAAAAGCTCGCGGTGCCGCGCGCAGATGTTCGTCAGCAACTGATCGACGCGCAAGGCACGCTCACGCAAACCGATAGTCAGTACCCCGCATTGAAGACTTACGGCAAGGCGATTGCCGAACGCGTGAATGGTTCGACCGCACTGATCAATTCGACCTACGCTGGCAGTTAAGCGCCTGATCGCTTGCTACCGTTGTGCCACACCCCGCGTATTTCCGCGGGGTGTTTCTTTTTTGGGGCGACGAAAACGCTCAGACCGCCATCGCGGAGAACTGGCGTTCGCCCAACGGCGTAACACGCAGCGCGCGCGGCTCACGGGTAGGTTCAAGCCACTTGGCGTGAAGGCATGTGCTGAGCAGCGCCGCCCCCAGCGCGCCGCCGAGATGCGGCTTGCGCTCGCTCCAATCGGGACAGGTGCAGGCGAAACGCCTGCGACGGGCTCGCGCAGAACTCAGATCAACGCCGAGGGCAGTGAGCCCGTCGGCGCCAGCGTCGGTCAGCGCTACGTCGCTGCCATCGATGCGAAGCCATCGATGCGCCCGCATCCGCTCGAAAAGGTCGACGGCAATCTCGCCGGCCAGGTGGTCGTAGCAAGTGCGCGCGTGTCGCAACGGCATCGGCGTGGCCCGGCTGACCGGCACCGGACGCGGGCGCAGTTCCCTCGTTGCCAGCACGGCACTGGCCAGGGCTTCGATGGCGGCGGCCGTCTCGGGCGTGGCAATGCGGAAATAGCGGTGACGGCCGCGCGCTTCCTGCGCGAGCACGCCGCCGTCGACGAGCCTCGCCAGATGTCCGCTGGCGCTCGAAGGCGAAAGCCCGGCGACCAGCGCCAGTTCGCCCGCAGGCCGCGCCGAGCCGTCCATCAACGCCCACAGCATGGTCATGCGGCCGGTATCCGCGAGCAGCGCCGCCAGTGAACTGACGCCGGGGGCATGGTCTCTTGCGATGTCCACAGACAGACTCCCGTGAAGAATATGAGCGCAGTATAGGCCCCGGAATGCGATCAACACTTCATTGCGTCGTGAAACATGCCGGTCGGAGAATGCCGGATGATGGACACCGTCGAGACCTTCTCTAAAAGGCCCCTGCCATGCTCGCTGCCAACGTCGATTCCTCTACCGTAGCGGCTCCGGCCAACCCTCTGGCCGCAGTCGTCCACCCGAATCCATATCCGTACTATGCGTCGCTCGCCGAACAACGCCCGTTCGACTTCGACACCTCGCTTGGCATGTGGGTCGCCGCCGGACCGCAAGCGTTGACCGCTGTTCTCAGCCACCCGGCCTGCGGCGTGCGTCCTGCGGGGGCGACCGTGCCCGCCGCACTAGCCAGCGGCCCCGCCGGCGACTGGTTCGGCGCGCTCGTGCGCATGACCGATGGCGCCTCGCACGCCACCATGAAGCCGTGGCTCAAGACACGACTCGCCGAGTTGCACACCGAGCGCACCACCCTTGCAAGACTGCGCGAAGCCAGCCATGCCGCATACGCCGATGCCTATCTCGCGTGCGGCGACGCCCTCACCGCACGCCTTGACGATTTCGTCTTCCGTCAGCCGATCTACGCCCTCGCCGCGTGGCTGGGCGTTCCCGCGTCACAGTGGACGGATGTTCATGACGACGTTCGACAGCTCGTTGCCGCAATGGCCGAGTCCGCAAAGCCCTCGCCTCGCGCCGATGTACTGGCACGCGGTCACAGCGCCGTCGCCACGCTGCGCGGCCGTGCGATGCAATGGTTAGGCGGGGGAGCCGATTCGAACTCCTGGCTGCACGGCACGGCTCGGCGCGCTTCATGCGAAAACGCAATCGACGGCGACGCGCTCACCTCCAACATCGTCGGCCTCTTCACGCAAGCGCACGATGCCTGTGCCGGGCTCGTGGCGAACAGTCTTCGCAGACTCGCACGGCATGGCGCGGCGGCGTCATCGTCTGCCGGCACCGGTCGCAGTCGCACAGCGCTTCCCGCCAACCTGAGTCTCGCCATCGCCGCAGTCGGCGAGGTCGTCCGACGCGATCCGCCTGTGCAGAACACGCGGCGCTTCCTGCTCGCCCCCGCCGTCATCGGCGAGCGAACACTGGCGCGTGGCGACGCGATACTCTTGGTGCTTGCCAGCGGGCCTGCCGGTGCCTCGCCCGACGACATCGCATGGACCTTCGGACATGGGGTGCACGCCTGCCCGGGACGCTCGCCCGCCAGCACGATTGCGGCCGTCGGCATACAGACGATGCTCGACAATGAAGTCGATCTGGTGTCAACGGCCAGCGGCACTGCTTATCACCCCCTCGGCAACGTGCGGATCGCCCGATTCCATGAAGATTCCCAATAGTCCAGACACCTCGTTGTTGGCCGTACTGTCGCTGTTTTATTTGATGAAACTATAGTTCCGACAGACAAAACAAAGTGCGCAGCCCCGAACCCCAACAAACACAAGGCTTTGCGGGCGCCCACGGCGGTATTCGGCGATTTCGGGCAGGATGGCGGTTTCTTTTCGCGCATCGGCGGCACCTCGCTCGGGGTGCGCAACCGTTTCGTCTTTCGCAGCTCTCATGTCCGACACACATACTGACGGCATGCCCATGCCCGCCCGGGTCTGGGCCATTGCGACTGTCATGCTCGCCATTTCGCTTTCGGTGCTCGACAGCGCCATCGCCAACGTTGCCCTGCCCACGATCGCCCGCGATCTGAACGCCAGTCCGGCCACGTCGATCTGGATCGTCAACGCCTACCAGCTTGCCATCACCATCTCGCTGCTGCCGCTCGCCGCGCTGGGCGAGATCGTGGGGTACCGCCGCGTATACACTGTGGGCCTTGCGCTCTTCACGGTCGCGTCGCTGGCCTGTGCCCTGTCGGACTCGCTCATGACGCTCACCCTTGCGCGCGTGGCGCAGGGCTTTGGCGCAGCGGGCATCATGAGCGTGAACACCGCGCTGGTAAAAGCGATCTACCCGTCGCGCTGGCTCGGACGCGGCGTCGCCCTCAACTCGCTCATCGTGGCCGTCTCGTCCGCGGCCGGTCCGACCATTGCCGCCGGGGTGCTGTCCATCGCGCACTGGCCATGGCTCTTCGCCATCAACGTGCCGCTCGGCATCATTGCCTTCGCCATCGCCGTGCGCTCGCTTCCCGACACCGTGCGCGCGTCGCATCCGTTCGATTGGGTCGGCGCCTTGTTGAGCGCGCTCACGTTTGGACTGCTCATCTCCGGGATCGACTCGTTCGGGCACGGGCAAGATCGCTGGCTCGTGGCCGTCGAACTCGTGGCCGCCGTCGTCATCGGCTCGGTCTTCGTGCGGCGCCAACGCAGGCAGCCCGTCCCGCTGCTGCCGGTCGATCTGCTGCGGATTCCGATTTTCGGCCTGTCGATCTGCACCTCGATGGCCTCGTTCTGCGCGCAGATGCTCGCTTTCGTCTCGCTCCCCTTCTTCCTTCAGGACACGCTCGGCTTCGACCATGTGCAAACCGGTCTGCTGATGACGGCATGGCCGCTCACTATTGTGGTCGTCGCCCCGCTGGCCGGACGCCTGCTTGAGTATTACAAGCCTGGCTTGCTGGGTGCGATCGGCCTGGCCGCATTCGCGCTCGGGTTGCTTGCGCTCGGGCTGTTGCCCGCCCATCCGCATCAGATCGATATCGTCTGGCGCATGGCGTTGTGCGGTTTCGGCTTCGGCCTTTTCCAGTCGCCCAACAACTACGCGATGCTCATGTCTGCCCCGGCGCATCGCAGCGGTGGCGCGAGCGGCATGCTGGGCACGGCACGCCTGACCGGGCAGACGACCGGCGCCGCACTCGTCGCCCTCGTGTTCAGCGTCGCGCCGGATGGCTTCGGCACGCGTGCGTCGCTGTACGTCGCGGCGTCATTCGCGGCGGTGGCGGCGGTGGTGAGCAGTCTGCGCACGTTGCCGTCGGCGCAGCCTGGCGCGAAATCGTCACACGGATGAGCACACGGATGAAAAGCGCACTCGGGCCGGTCCGACAGGTTCACCCGGCCGCCCGCCCGGCCGTGCTACACTGCCGACCTTTTACGGCTCGCCTGTGCGAGTCGCAAACGCCATGAGTTTTTGCGCTATCGATTTCGGCACTTCGAATTCTGCCGTCGCCGTGCAAGACGGCGCGGCCATGCGTCTGGTCGAACTTGAAGCCGGCTACGGCACACTGCCGACCGCCGTATTTTTCAACGCCGACGAAGGCGGCCGCGCCTCGTTCGGCCGCCAAGCCGTCTCCGACTACATCGATGGCTACGACGGGCGCCTGATGCGCTCGCTCAAAAGCCTGCTCGGCTCCTCTCTGATCGAAAGCACCACCGACCTCGGCAACGGCTCGGCGATGCGCTATATCGACATCATCGCCACGTTCCTGCGGCATCTGCGCACCCACGCGCTCAAGGCCGATGGCGGCGATCTGCGTCAGGTGGTCATGGGCCGTCCGGTGTTCTTTGTCGACGACGATCCGCGCGCCGACGCCGCAGCACAACGCTCGCTCGAACAAAGCGCGCGCGACGTGGGTTTCGAGGACGTTCATTTCCAGTTCGAACCGATTGCGGCCGCTTTCGATTACGAGTCGCGCCTCACCCGCGAGCAGCAGGTGCTGGTCGTCGACATCGGCGGCGGCACGTCGGACTTCTCGCTCGTACGCGTCGGACCGGAACGTGCCCGGCATCTGGACCGCAAGAACGACGTGCTCGCCCATCACGGCGTGCATATCGCCGGTACCGACTTCGACCGGCGCATCGAACTGGCCACGATCCTGCGAGAACTGGGTTACAAGGCGCTCGGCCCGGACGGCAAGGAAGTCCCCAACCGGATCTATTTCGATCTCGCGACCTGGCACCTGATCAATACCGTCTACACGCCGAAGCGCGTGGGTGAACTCGCGCTCACTGCACATCTGTACGCCGATCCGGCGCATCACCGCCGCCTCATGCGCACCGTCGAGCAACGCCTCGGGCATGCGCTCGTCGGTCACGCGGAAGCGGCGAAGATCGAGGTGTCGTCGGGGGGTGAGACGAGCATCGACCTGTCCGTCATCGAACGCGATCTGGCCGTTGCGTTCTCGGAAGCCGGGCTGATCGAAGCAGTCAGCGACGAAATTGCGAGCATCACGGCAGGCGCCGTGCACACGGCGGCATTGGCGGGACTGCGAGCCGAAGACGTCGATGCTCTCTATTTCACCGGTGGCTCCACCGGATTGCGTTGCCTGTCCAACGCCATGTGCGCAGCCTTCCCGAAAGCCACACCGGTCTATGGCGATCGCCTCGCCAGTGTGGCGCTGGGTCTGGGCATTCACGCCAAACGGGTGTTTTCCTGAGCGTTCCCACGCCCGTGCCGGCATCTGCCGTCACTACCCGGCCACGATGAAAAAAGCGCGCAACCGAAAGGTCTGCGCGCTTTTTTCTTACGCTCCAGCGTTCGGGCGATCAGATCAGACGAAGACCTGCCACAGCAGCAGCGTCATCACCAGCCCCACCACGGACACAATGGTCTGCAACACCGACCAGACCCATAGCGTCTCCTTAAGCTTGAGTCCGAAGTACTCGCGCACCATCCAGAAGCCCGCGTCGTTGACGTGGCAGAAGAACACCGATCCCGCCCCGATCGCCAACGCGATCAGCGATCCCTGCACCGGCGGCAGGTGCATGACCAGCGGTGCGACGATACCCGCCGTGGTGGTCGTCGCCACCGTTGCCGAGCCCGTCGCCTGACGCAATGCCACGGCAATCAGCCACGCCAGCAAAATGAGCGGCATATGCGTGCCGACCGCCACCTTTCCGATGGTCGTGGCAATGCCCGCCGTCACCAGTGCCTGCTTCAGACCGCCGCCCGCACCGATCGTGAGCAACAGCCCGGCAATCGGCGGCAATGCGCGACGCAGCGTCTCGCCGACACGGGCACGCGGCAGGCCACGGCTCCAGCCCAGCACGACGATGGCGACGATAACCGTCAACGCCAGCGCAACGATTGGCTCGCCGAGGAAGTTGAGCGCGTCGAACAGCGGTGTCTCGGGCGTCAGTGCGATCTTTGCCAGCGTGCGCCCCAGCATCAGCACGACCGGCAACAGAATCACCAGCAATGCGGCGGCAAACGGCGGCGGCGACACATCGTCGTCGCGCTTGGTGAACAGGTCGCCCAGTTGCTGCGGCGCCTCGACGTGCAAACGCGGGGCGAGCCACATGCCGTACAACGGCCCGGCCAGAATCACCGCCGGGATGGCGATCAACAGACCGAGGCCCATTGTCATGCCCAGATCCGCGTGCAGCGCCGAGACGGCGATCAGCGGCCCCGGGTGCGGGGGCACGAGCGCGTGCAGCGTGGTCATGCCGGCAAGCGCCGGGATCGCCACACGAAGAATCGGCGTGTTGGCCCGGCGGGCCATCACGAAGATGATCGGCACCATCATCACCAGCCCCACCTCGAAGAACAGCGGCAAGCCGATGATCATTGCGACCAGCGCCATCATCCACGGCAGCGCCGATCCTTTCGCAAACGTGAGCAGCACGGTCACGATCCGGTCGGCCGCGCCGGTGTCGGCCATCAACGCCCCGAGCATGGCCCCTAGCGCGATAATCATGCCGGCGTCACCCAGCAGGCCGCCCGCCCCCTTGCTGAAGGCGCTGGCCACGGCGTCGAGCGGCAAGCCCGCGCCGAGACCGGCGATGAACGTGCCGATCAGAATCGACAGAAACGGCGATAGCTTGAGCGCGCTGATGAAAACGATGATGGCCACGAGGCCGACGAAACAGGACAGCAGAAGACGGGTGTCGTGCGCTGCCCAAGGCACGACGTGGCTGACTAGCTCCACGATGATCCTTGATGACGAGAAACGAGAACACCGGCGCGCAGCGTGCGGCCGGTGTGTGGGGGGATTGTGCTACTGGCGCCGGCCGCGTGCACGCACGGGCTGGAAGGCCCCGTGACACGGAGCGTGAGGGGTGCGGCGGCGAGTTTCATTCGTCGAAACATCGCGGCCGCCGGGGGCGTTACTGGAATGCGACTTCGTTGAAACTGCGCAGTTTGCGGCTGTGCAGACGATCCAGACCGTTATCGCGCAATAGCTCCATCGCTTTCACGCCGATCTTCAGATGCTGGTCGACACGCTCGCGATAGAACCGGTCCGCCATGCCGGGCAACTTCAGTTCGCCATGCAGCGGCTTGTCGCTCACGCATAGCAACGTGCCGTAGGGCACACGGAAGCGGAAACCGTTCGCCGCGATGGTCGCACTTTCCATGTCGAGCGCAATCGCACGGCTCTGGCTCATGCGCTGAACCGGCTCACGGTGATCGCGCAACTCCCAGTTGCGGTTATCGACGGTAACGACCGTGCCCGTGCGCATCACGCGCTTGAGTTCGAAATCGTCGAGTTGCGTGACGTCGGCGACCGCGCGCTCCAGCGCGACCTGCACCTCGGCCAGCGGCGGCACAGGTACCCACAGCGGCAGATCGTCGTCGAGCACGTGGTCCTCACGCACATACCCGTGTGCCAGGCAGTAGTCGCCCAGACGCTGGGAGTTACGCAGTCCGGCACAGTGTCCCAGCATGATCCAGGCGTGCGGGCGCAGCACGGCAATGTGATCGGTGATGGTCTTCGCATTGGACGGCCCTACGCCGATGTTCACCATCGTGATGCCGGTGTTGTCCGGGCGCACGAGGTGATACGCCGGCATCTGCGGCAGGCGCGGTGGCGGCGTGCCCTGCGAGTCGCGCACTCCAATGTTCTGGTTCCAGTGCGTGACATTGCCCGGCTCCACGAATGCGGTGTACTGGCTACGATACTCGCGCGTGGCGGGATCGTCGCTTGCACTCATCAACTCCCGGCCCAGCTCCACGAACTCGTCGATATAGAACTGGTAGTTCGTGAAGAGCACGTAGTTCTGGAAGTTCTCGGGCGACGTTGCCGTGTAATGGCGCAGACGGTGCAGCGAGTAGTCGACACGCGGCGCGGTGAACAACGCGAGCGGCAGGATCTCGTCGGGCAGCGGATCGCGTGTGCCGTTCACGATACTGTCGTCCATTGTGGCCAGATCGGGCACGTCGAAGACCGTGCGCATGGCGCGCAAGTGCGTTTGATCGAGATCGCCTTCGAGGTACACACCGTCCTGATAGGCGAAGTGCACGGGAATCGGCTCGTCGGAGACACCGACTTCAAACGCCACCCCATGATTGTGAGCGAGACGCCGGAGCTGCTCGATGTAATAGCTCTCGAACAGGTCCGGTCGCGTGACCGTCGTCTGATAGCTGCCCGGGCCGGAAACAAAGCCGTACGACAGGCGTTTGTCCAGTTGGGTGATGTCTTCGGTGGTGATGCGGATGAACGGGTAATGCGCGCTCACACGCCGCGCCTGATCTTTCTGTGTGGAAAAACGCTCGAAAGCGGCACGAAGGTATGCCGTATTGGCGTCGTAAATCGTCTTCAGGTAGGCAACGGCTTCCACCGGATCCGTAATCGATCGGGTGGCGTGGACCGGTTCTTGTTCAGACATGCGCAAACCTCTTCTGTCTTTTTCATGATCTTGAGTATGCGCCTATTGTGACACGACTGTATGACGGCCGCGGCGTCCTTGCGCCATGCAGACTCCCTAAAATCCAGGGCTCCGATGGCGCAAGCAGCGCGGCACGCCGACCATTGCCGGCAACGGTCTGCCGGTGTCAGTCCTCCAGTCGCACACCAACCTTGAGAGTGACCTGCCAGTGGGCAACCTTACCGTCCTCGATATGGCCGCGTGTCTCGATGATTTCGAACCAGTTCAGATTGCGCAGCGTCTTGCTCGCGCGCTCGATGGCGCACCTGACGGCATCGTCGATGGACTTGGGCGACGAGCCGGTCAGCTCGATCTGCTTGTACACGTGATTCGTCATGACAGTCTCCGGGGTTGGTTTGGAGACTTCCCATGCTAGGCGTGTGCTACTGCGGCCGCAAGTCGGTGCATTCCGATATGTCGTCGCCGGCGTCCGCGATAGGGTGAGACGCCGCGTGGGTGTCGTCGGGCTCGCAAGCCGCCGGATCGCGGCGCAGCATGGCCGGCACCACGGTGTCGAGCGGCGTTGGCACGACATTCGTGAGATTGCGGCGGACTTTTTGCAGCAATTGCATGAGTTGCACCGTCTCGAACGCGGTCAGCCCGTGCAGCGCTTCGTTGCGCACTTCATCGGAAAGCATGCGGGCCACCTGCAACTGTGCAACGGCCGCGCGCGTGACGAACAAACGTTCGATGCGCGGATCGCGGGCATCGGGACGCCGTCGCAACCACCCGGCGTCTTCCATGTGATCGAGCATGCGGGCGAGCGTTTGCGGCGGGGTTTCGAGAATGTCGGCCAGCACGGTCTGACTCACACCGCGATTGACAGTGAGATAGACGAGCACACGACATTGCGCACGCGTCATCGGCAGCGTGCGTCGCGCAAACTGCTCGAAGCGGCGCCCGAACAGACGCTGAACGTCTGCCACGAGAAAGCCGAAACGTTGGGCGGAATCGGACACTTTCATATGCCGCATTATGCTAAACATGTTTATGGATATCAAGCTGCGCTTAGCAACGACGCGGCATTTCGCGCGCCCCCTGCATGCCAATGGCCACGGTGTGCGCCGTGGCCATTGGCATGCAGGGGTGTCGATCGAGCGGAATCCGAACAGACGTCAGGCCGCGGCCGCCGTGCCCGAGTCCTGACCGCTGCCATGCCCGAGCCAGTCAAGCGCGCCTTCGCCTGCCGTCTCCGCGCCGGGACCGGCGCGACGAATCGCGACGCCGACCGCCAGCACGTCAATGGCCGCGAGATGCAGAATTCGCGCGATCATCGTCACATGAGCGCCCATCGTCTCGACGTGGTCGTTCGGCAGCACCAGCGTCGCCTTGCGCGCCAGCGGCGAGTTGCGTGCCGTCAGCGCAATGACCTTTGCCCCACGCGCCACCGCAATGTCGACGGCACGATTCAGGTCTGCGGAGCGCCCCGATGCGGAAATGGCGACCACCACGTCGCCCTCCCCCAGCAACCCCGCCGACGCCTGCAACAGATACGGGTCGCCATAGGCGATGGTCGGCATGCCGAAGCGAAAGAACTTGTAGTGAGCGTCCTGCGCAATCACGCCGGAATTACCCAGCCCGTAGAACTCGATGCGGTGTGCCCCATCGAGCAGCGTAACGGCCGCCTCAACCGTTCGTGCGTCGAGGTGCTCACGCATCTGGAGAATCGACGACACGGTGTTATCAAGCACCTTGGCGCTGAACTCCGCCGCCGAGTCGCCTACGTGCACCTGTCCGTGACGCACCGGCAGCGTGCCGGTCAACGCGCTCGCGAGCTTGAGCTTGAAGTCCGAAAGCCCCTGACAGCCAAGCTTGCGGCAAAAACGTATGACGGTGGGCTGACTCACCCGCGCCAGACGTGCGATCTCCGACACGGGCTCCGCGAGCAGTGCACGCGGTTGCTTGAGCGTGAGTTCCGCCACCCGTTGTTCGGCCGGACTCAGCCGATCGCGCAGGCGATGCAGACGGTCGATCAGCGCGCCCGCACCCGCCGCATGCGTACCGAGTTGCTCGGCAAGAATGGCCGACGTGCCGAGGAATGCCGGGTGATCGGCTGTGATGACGTACGTTGGAATCTTCTTCAGATAGGCTTCGAAACGCCCCTTCGCCTCGAAGCGTCGGCGAAAGGGCGAGTCCTCGAACAACTTGCCCAGCTTCGGGATCACGCCACCGCCCAGATACACCCCGCCAACGGCGCCCAGCGATACCGCGACATTGCCGGCGAGGGTGCCCAGCATCGCGCAGAAACAATCGACCGTCTCGCGCGCGAGCGCGTCGCCGTCTTGTGCAAGGCTCACGATGGCAGGCGTCTCGAGCGGTTTCACGTCACGCCCTGCCCGCAGCGCCAGCGCCTGGTAGACGAGCGCCATGCCGGGTCCCGCCACGAGCCGCTCGAACGACACATGCGGGAAGTGCTTCCATGCATATCGCAGCACATCGATTTCGCGTTCATCCGCCGGGGCAAAGGTCGTGTGGCCGCCTTCGCTGCCGAGCGCAATCCAGCGATCGCCGGCCGGAATGAGGCCCGACACGCCAACCCCGGTGCCCGGGCCAAGCAAGCCGATCACGCCATTGGGCTGGGGTTCGCCCTCGCCGACCTGTCGCTTCTGCGTATCGGAGAGATAAGGGAGCGCCATCGCGAGCGCAGTGAAATCGTTGACGACCAGCAAGGTCTCGAAGCCCAGCGCGCGACGCGTCGCCTCGATCGAGAAGTGCCAGTCGCGGTTCGTCATGCGAATCTCGTCGCCTTCGATCGGATTGGCGATGGCAATCGCGGCGTGCTGCACGGGCTCGGCGTGATCGGCCGCGTCGAGATAGGCCCGGATGACTTCGAGAACGCCGGAATAATCGTCGCAGGCATAGTCCCGGATTTCGACGAGATCGCCGGGCGCAATCTCCAGCGCGAAACGGGCATTGGTGCCCCCGATATCGGCCAGCAGTCGCGGACCGCTCACATGCGGCGGATTATTCCTCGCTCCAGAAGACATCGATCTTCACTCCTTCTCGGTGGATCAGCCGGGAGATGGCGTTGTCCTGTTCCTCGGTTTGCGCAGCTTCGAGCACTTTGCGCTTGGCGGGCCCCTGAATCTGCAAGAAGAGACGCTCGCAAGCCGCCAGTGCCGTGAGCGACCACGACACGCGCAAATGCGGCGCGCGCTGTGGCTGCACGAGCACGAACTTGCGGCGGGTGGTAATGGCGTCGTGCCATTGCGGCGCGTCGGCGAACAGCGACGCGGTATGACCGTCCTCGCCCATGCCGAGCACACACACCTGCGGCACGCCATGCGTCCAGGTGTCGTTAAGTGTTTGCACTTGCAGCGCGGCGTCGGTCGCCGTATCGACAAGCGGTAACCACTGCGCGCCCGTGGCGCCGGGCAACAGCGCATCGGAGACAAGGCGCGCGTTGCTATCGGTGTGCGTGGGCGGCACCCACCGGTCGTCGACGAGGGTGATGGCAATGTCTCGCCACGCTACGGGTAAGCGCGCCAGTTGAGAGAGAAACGCTTGGGGACTTGTGCCGCCTGACACGGCCAGCAACGCACGCGGACGAATGGTCAGAGCGTCGTCGAGCCCCGCGACGACGGCATTGGCGAGCGCCTGTGCCTGCGCTTCGCGCGTGGGGAATATGCGCCAGTGAATCATGCGTGTCTGCCTCCGTTTCCTTGGCTGCGGACTGACTGCGCCGGACGGGCCAACGCCTCGCCCGGCGCACCGTCTCAAATATCCTCTTCGACCCAGCTCGTGCCGTACTGCGCCAGCAAGGCGCTGGCAGCGGGCGGCCCCCAGGTGCCGGCGGCGTAACGTTTCGGCCCCTTATGCTGACGCGACCAGTACGCCTGAATCGGCGCGACCCAACGCCACGCCTGCTCCTGCTCGTCTCGCCGCACGAAGAGCGCCAGACGCCCGTTGATGACATCGAGCAACAAACGCTCGTACGCATCCATCCGGTGTCCTTTGAAGAACTGATCGAACGCCAGATCGAGGTGGACCGATTGCAGGTTCATCCCCTCGCCCGGCTGCTTCGCCAGACAGTAGAGGCGAATCGATTCGTTCGGCTGAAGGCGGATCACCAATCGATTGGCGCCGGGGTGCGTGGTTGCCTCGCCCAGCAGCGGATAGGGCGTCGCGCGATAGTTGACGACAATCTCCGCCACCCGCTCGCCGAGGCGCTTGCCGGTGCGCAGGAAGAACGGCACGCCAGCCCAGCGCCAGTTGTCGATCTCGGTCTTGAGGGCGACGAACGTTTCCGTCTGACTGTCGGGCGGCACCCCCGGCTCGTCGACATACGCAGGCACCGCCGACTTGTCGATAGCGCCCCCGCCGTACTGGCCGCGCACTACGTTGCGCGCGACCGTTTCGTCGTCGAGCGGGCGCAGCGAGCGCAAGACACGCAGCTTCTCGTCGCGCACGGCGTCGGCGTCCATCGACAGCGGCGGTTCCATCGCCACGATGGCCAGCAGTTGCAGCAAATGGTTCTGCACCATATCGCGCAGGGCACCTGTCTGTTCGTAGAACTCGCCGCGCCCTTCGACCCCGATCGCCTCGGCAATCGTGATCTGAATGCTCTCGATCAATTCGCGCCGCCACAGCGGCTCGAAGATCGCGTTGCCGAAACGCAGCGCAAGCAGGTTCTGCACCGCCTCTTTCCCGAGGTAGTGATCGATGCGGTAGATCTGGTCTTCACGGAAGCTCGCGCCCACGGCGTCGTTGATCGCCACCGACGAGGCCAGATCGTGCCCCAGCGGCTTCTCGAGCACGATACGGCTGTTCTCGTTCAGCCCGGCACTGCGCAGCCCCTCGCAGATGGGAATGAACAGCGACGGCCCCGTCGCCAGATAAAAAATGCGGACGCCCTTGCGCTGCGACAAGCGCCCGGCCAGCGCATCAAACTCCTCCTTGCGGCCCAGGTCGAGCGGCATATAGTCGATGGTGGCGAGAAAACGCTTCCAGGCGTCCTCGTCCCAGACGTCGGGCTTGATGTGCGCGCGGGCATGCGCCTCGCACCACGCACGATACGAGTCGGCATCCATCGGCTTGCGGGAGATGGCCAGTATGTGGCCGGTATCGGTCGCGGCGTCCGAGCCCAACTGGCCCGTGCGGAACGCCCGGAACAGGGCCGGCAGCACTTTGCGCAGCGACAAATCGCCGGTGGCGCCGAACAACACAAAGGTATAGGGTGAAGGCGTGTTCATAGAGGGCGTGGACTCCGTACAACCGGGCACTTCTCATCGACACCACCAGACGACGACCGAACTTTGGCAGGCATTCGGATGTCACTTAAGAAGCGCAACTTTGACACTGCATTGTAGTTTAACTACACTGCAAATCAACAAAATCCCGTGCTTTAACTACATCATCCATCGATGATTTAGGACAGGGCATAACGTTACGTCAGCATGCGAACGGTGTCGCGGGCCTCTCACGCATCAATCGCGTCATCCGCATAGGGCAACCCCACAACGTCCCGGAAATACCATGACTCAGCCTTCGCATAACGTGTCGCTGCATCCGGTGGTCCAACGCGTGACCGAGCGCCTCATCGAGCGCAGCCGGCCGTCCCGTCAGGCGTATCTGGAAGGTGTCTCGCGCGCCGCGCAGGGGCAGCCGGGACGCGAGAAGCTGGGGTGCGCCAATCTGGCACACGCGTTGGCCGCAGCCCCTGCCGACGACCGCCTCAAGATACGCTCCGAGCGCACTCCCAACATTGGTATCGTCACCGCGTACAACGATATGCTTTCGGCGCACGCACCGTTCGTGGAGTTCCCCGACATCATCAAGTCTGCGGCACGCGCCCACGGCGCGAGCGCACAGGTCGCGGGCGGCGTGCCCGCGATGTGCGATGGCGTGACGCAGGGCTACGCAGGGATGGAGCTGTCGCTGTTCTCTCGCGACGTGATCGCCATGGCTTCGGTGGTTGCGCTCTCGCATCAGATGTTCGATGCCGCCATGTTCCTCGGCGTGTGTGACAAGATCGTGCCGGGGCTGGTGATCGCTGCGCAGGCGTTCGGCCATCTGCCTGCCGTGTTCGCCCCGGCGGGCCCGATGCCCTCGGGGCTGCCCAACGATGAGAAATCGCGCATCCGGCAGGAATATGCCGCCGGGCGTATCACGCGCGCGGCGCTGCTCGACGCCGAACTCGCCGCATATCACACGGAAGGCACCTGCACGTTTTACGGCACGGCGAACAGCAATCAGATGCTCATGGAGTTCATGGGGCTGCATCTGCCGGGTGCGTCGTTCGTCAATCCACATACGCCGCTGCGACATGCGCTCACGCAGGCCGCAACCGCCCGCGCCGTAGCGCTCGCGAAGTCCGGCATCACTACCTCGCAGATTCTCGATGAACGGGCGTTCGTCAACGGCGTTGTCGGTTTGCTCGCGACGGGCGGATCGACGAACCACACGCTGCACCTCGTCGCCATGGCGCACGCGGGCGGCATTCTGCTCGACTGGCAAGACTTCTCCGATCTATCGGATGTCACGCCGATGCTCGCGCATGTCTATCCGAGCGGCAAGGCCGATGTGAACCAGTTTCACGCCGCCGGCGGTCTGAACTTCCTCATCCGCGAACTGCTCGACGCCGGTTTTCTGCATAACGACGTCACCACGGTGATGGGCCACGGTCTTCGCTCGTACACGCAGGAAGCTGTCCTGCACGACGACGTGCTCTCCTGGCAAGACGCTCCCGAAGCGAGCCTCGACGAGAGCATCGTCCGGCCGGCGGCCAGACCGTTTGCACGCGAAGGCGGGTTGCGCATGCTCGAAGGCAATCTCGGACGCGCCGTCATCAAATCGTCTGCCGTCAAACCGGAACATCAGAAGGTGCGCGCCCCGGCACGCGTATTTTCCGATCAGGAGTCGGCACAAGCCGCGTTCAAGGCGGGAGAGTTGACGCGCGACGTGGTCGTGGTCGTGCGCTTCCAGGGGCCGCGCGCGAACGGTATGCCGGAGTTGCACAAGCTCATGCCGATGCTGGGCCTGCTTCAGGATGAGGGCCATCATGTGGCGCTCGTGACCGACGGGCGAATGTCCGGCGCGTCGGGCAAAGTGCCGGCGGCCATTCACCTCTCGCCGGAAGCGGAGCAAGGCGGCATGCTCGCGCGGGTGCAGGACGGCGACATCATCGTCATCGACTGTGAAAAGAACGTGCTGCATTGTGAAGTCGACGATGTCACGCTCGCAGCGCGTACGCCGGAGCCTATGCCGCAACGCCCCTTCGATCCGTGGCGTAATGTGTTCCGGCGCTTCCGCGATAACGTCGGCGCAGCGCCGCACGGCGCCTGCGTGCTGTTCAACGACGCGGAGTATCCGAAGGAGCACTGACGAGTAGCGCCGCCGCCCTGTCCCTTTGTCCATGAGGCGTCAAAAATCTTGACGCCTTTTTTATCTGCGCGTCCCTAGACTGGCCCCGTTGTCACTCCTGTCGTCAATCGACACGTTGCCATGCCTACCCTTGCTCAACGCGCCAGCCTCGAACCTCCCGATGCGAGCGGCGCGCCGTTCGACGCTTTTCACACCTACGCTGCAACGCCCGCCCCTGCGGCGCGCGCTTCGGTCACCACGACCGGCACCTCGATTGCCGCCACACCGGCAAGCACGCAAACGCTTCCTGCGACCAGCGTTTTCGCGGCGCCGCGGCAACGCAATCGACATACCCCGCGCGTTCGCCTTGATGCGACGCTCGACATCACGCTCAGCCGTGCTGCCGTCTCCACGCTTGCCATTACCCTCGCCATGAGCCTGCCGCTACCGTGGCGCGTCGAAACGATCCGCCCGATACGGCGCGATACGGCTGCGGTGGTGTCGATTGCGTTGCCGCGAATCGAAGCTTCACGGGCAATGCACGTCGTCATGCAATCGTTGCCGGAAGCCGAGTTCGGCGCGTTGCGTCTACGCCCGGCCGTTTGAGCGTATTTGAGCCGCGTTTGGGCCATCTGAGCCATTTGGTGCGAAGCCTCCCCGGCGGCCGTCCGGCGCGTCTCGCATCCCTCAGTCAACCTTGCTCCCCCCTGCTATGAACACAGCCATCTTCGAAGGCGTGTGGATTCCACTCGTCACGCCCATGACCGGCGCCAATGGCGCGCAGATCGATCGCAATGCCTTTGCGCGTCTGGTCGACTACTACCTCGCTGCGGGAGTGAACGGCCTCGTCGTGGCCGGCACCACGGGCGAAGGCACCCTGCTGAACGACGACGAGCGTCGCTGGCTCGTCGAGACCGCCTGCCATCTCGCATATGGACATGCCCCGGTGGTAGCCGGGGTGGGCGCCGCCGACACGGCCAATGCTGCCCATCAGATCCGCAGCATCGAAGACCTGCCGCTTGCCGGGTATCTCGTGCCGCCGCCCTACTATCTGCGTCCGTCTCAAGAGGGCATTCTCTGGCATTACCGCACGCTGGCGGCGGGCACGCGCAAGCCGCTCGTGCTTTACAACGTGCCGCTGCGCACGGGGGTGACGCTTGGCGTGGATACGATCCGCGAGCTGGCATCGCACGACGCATTTGCCGCGATCAAAGAGTGTGATGCGCATCCGCTCTTACATCTGCCATCGCAGGTCACCATGCGGGTACTGTGCGGCGACGACATGCAATTGCTGCCCGCCCTGCAAGCGGGTGCTGCGGGGTGCATTTCGGCCGCGGCTCATGTGCGGCCCGACCTATATCTGAAGTTGTTTCGCTACGTACGCGACGGCGACATGGCCCACGCGGCAACGCTGTTCAACGGCATGAAGCCGCTCATTCGCCGGTTGTTCTCCGAGCCGAATCCGGTGGCGATCAAAGCGGCACTCGCCTCGCTGGGGCTCTGCGCGGAGACCGTCCGGCGTCCGCTCATGCCTTGTACGGTTTCGCTGCGCAAAGAGATCGACGCCCAACTCGAAGTGACCATGGCGTTCTGAATCCGGCGCCTGCGTCACACCATGCCACCGCCTGACAGCCCTCACGACAGGACACCCGTTATGGATGACATCGAACAGCGTCACCGCACCGTCGCCCGTCTGCTTATCAAGCTCTCGGGCACGACATTGGCCCGGCTCGCTTACGCGACCGGTATCACCGGCAACACGATTTCGCGCTGGGTGCATGGCGATCATTGTGCGTTGGGGCCGCAAGGTCGCGAAAAGTTGTTCGCGGCGCTGGGTGCCTACAGCGACGGCACCCACATACGGCTCGCGCCGCGCGCCACTGGCGCCGCGCAACCGGTATTCCAGATCAACGGACTGGTGCAGGCAGAGCGCTTCGCCACGCTTGCAGCACTGACGTTGACGCAGTTCGTTGCGGCACGCGAGACATGTCAGGGAAAGACGCTGGTGAGTATCGTCACGGATATCAGCGGGCAAACCACGGCTCTGCTTGTCGGCACGCGCGAGGCGCTCGACGAGCTGTATTTGGAACTGGGTATCGCACTCTCGCCGCAACGCCGTTTGGAGGCAGGACTCCGCGCTTACGCGCCAGGCAATGAAGGAATGCGTCTACACGCGAACTGACCGTAATTCGCGCGACGAAGCGCCGATATCCGGCGATCCATTCCTGGCTCCCCGACCGGCCGTCGGGAACCTGAGTGGAGGATTAACGCAAGCGCTTGCAACCTGATGTGAGTGTCAGCGGCGGTCTCATCGCCGCTGACATTTCTTCTCAAGCCGGAAACGGCCGCCTCACTGCCACCCAAACCGTCGGGCGAACATGCCTTTCATCATTTGCGTCAGTACGGCGTAGGCCAGCAGGATGGCGGCGAGCATCGGGAAGTACGCGAGCGGCAGGGCCTGCATTCTGAATGTGTCCGCAAACGGCGACATCGGCAGCATCAGCCCGATCAGCATCACCGCGCCCGTCATCAACAACAACGGCCACGCGGCACGGCTCTGCACGAACGGAATCCGGCGCGTGCGGATCAGGTGCACGATCAGTGTCTGCGACAGCAGCCCCTCGACGAACCACCCCGACTGGAACAGTGTCTGGTGCTCGGCACTGTTCGCGCCGAACAAATGCCACATCGCCAGGAACGTCAGTACGTCGAAAATCGAACTGATCGGGCCGAAGAACACCATGAAGCGCGACAGGTCCGCCGGGTTCCAGCGTTGCGGGCGCGTCAGTTGCTCGTCGTCAACGTTGTCGAACGGGATCGTCGTCTGCGACAGATCGTAGAGCAGATTCTGCGTAAGCAACTGCAACGGCAACATCGGCAGGAACGGCAGAAACGCACTCGCGATCAACACCGAGAAGACGTTGCCGAAATTCGAACTGGCCGTCATCTTGATGTACTTGAGCATGTTCGCAAATGTGCGACGCCCCTCGATCACCCCCTGCTCGAGCACCATCAGGCTCTTCTCCAGCAAGATCAGATCGGCCGCTTCCTTGGCGATATCCACCGCCGTGTCCACCGAAATGCCGATATCCGCCGCGCGCAAGGCTGGTGCATCGTTGATGCCGTCGCCCATGAAGCCGACCACGTGACCGTTCGCACGCAGCATGCGAACGAGGCGCTCCTTGTGCGCCGGCGTGAGCTTCGCGAACACGTTCGCACGCTCGACCGTCTGCGCCAGTTCGGCGTCGCTCATCGTCTCGATGTCGTCGCCCAGCACGCAGCCGTTCACCTTCAGCCCCACCTCGCGGCAAACCTTCGCGGTCACGAGATCGTTATCGCCCGTGAGCACCTTGACGTCGACACCCGCCGCCGCGAGCGCCGTCAGTGCCGGTGCCGTCGACTCTTTGGGCGGATCGAGAAACGCGATGTACCCGACCAGCACGAGTTCGCTTTCGTCTGCAATCCCGTAGCTGTCTCGCACCGGCGGCAAATGCCGCGTAGCCACCGCCACCACACGCAGCCCTTCGGCGTTCAGATCGGCGGTTACGCGACGCAGACGCGCCAGCACGTCGGGAGTGAGCGGCTCGACATTCGCGCCGTGCTGCACGCGGTCGCACACCGCCATCACCTCTTCCACCGCGCCCTTGCAGATCAGCTCGTGATGCGCACCGTTTTCGCTGACCACGACGGACATGCGACGGCGCTGGAAGTCGAACGGAATCTCGTCGATCTTGCGGTAGCGGTTGACCACATCCAGACGCTGATGCAACTCGGCATGGTCGAGCACGGCCACGTCGAGCAGATTTTTCAGACCGGTCTGGTAGAAACTGTTGAGATAGGCGTACTCCAGCACGTCTTCGGAGCCGTGACCCCAGACATCCGTGTGACGCTCAAGGCAGATCTTGTCCTGCGTGAGCGTGCCGGTCTTGTCCGTGCACAACACGTCCATCGCACCGAAGTTCTGAATCGCGTCGAGCCGTTTGACAATCACCTTCTTGCGCGAGAGCACGACCGCCCCCTTCGCCAGGGTGGCAGTCACGATCATCGGCAACATTTCAGGTGTCAGGCCAACCGCGACCGACAAGGCGAAGAGCGAGGCTTCGAGCCAGTCGTGCTTCGTGAATCCGTTGATGAGCAACACGATGGGGGTCATGACCATCATGAAGCGGATCAACACCCACGACACCCGATTCACACCTTGCTGGAACGATGTGACCGTCGGTTGCAGGGCCGTGACGCGCTGCGCGAGCGAACCGAAGAACGTGCGCGCACCCGTTGCCACCACCACCGCGGTGGCCGACCCGCTGACAACGTTCGTCCCCATGAAGGCAAGGTTGTCGTAAGCGAGCGGGTTGCTTCCACCGGACTCGCACGCATGCGCGAATTTCTCGACGGGCAGCGCCTCGCCGGTGAGCGCCGATTGCGAGACGAACAAGTCCTTGGCCGCGAGAATGCGCACGTCTGCCGGAATCATGTCGCCTGCCGCGAGCAGCACAATGTCGCCCGGCACGAGTTCGGCCAGCGGAATTTCTCGGCCCATGCGGCCCAGACGCCGCACATTGTCCGCCTCCACGCTCCCCTGGCCCGGCACTTCACGGCGCAACACGGTGGCCGTTGTACTCACCATTGCCTTGAGCTTCTCGGCCGCCTTGTTCGAACGCGCTTCCTGCACAAATCGCAACACCGTGGAAATGATCACCATCGACGCGATGATGATCGTTCCCTCGGTGTCGTCGGTCGCGTATGAGACAGCGGCCAGTGCCGAGAGCAACAAATTGAACGGATTGCGATAGCAGTTGAACAGGTGCCGCCACCAGGGCAACGGCTTTTCGTGCTCGACCTCGTTGGCGCCGACGTGAGCCCGCACGGTGGCGGCTTCGTCGTCGGACAAACCGTCTCGGGTGGTGCTCAGCCGTGCGAGCAGATCCGGACCGGCGTCGCGGGCAGCTTCGGCAAGACCGGGTGGTGCCTCGTGGCCGTGCGCGGGCGCATCGAGGGTTTCGAGCATGTCGCGGCGACGGAAGAAGCGCAGCCCAAGGCGCGCGCCAAGCACCGCAATCAGTCGCTCGCTGAGCGTGAGAGCTTGTTGCATCGGATACATCCTGAAAATGCCCCGGGGCACCGGCGAATCGCCAATGCCCCCGGAAGGTCGTGAGGCGGTGTCAGACCGCCGTTTTTTCGCGGCGCACGAACGCCCGCAGCCATTGCCCGACACGCGTCATGGCGCCCGGACGCACCGCCGCGGCGGCCTCCGGATGCGGATCGACGTGATAGTGATGCAGGCACTCGCTCGGCAGCATCAGGGCTTGCGGATTGCCTCCGCGAAGGGTCATGGAGTAACGGAACACGATGAATCTCCCGGCCGCACGGCAATCCGCCCGTCGCTCGCAACGTGTTCGAGCTTGCCGGCCGATGCCCAATGGCGAACGGAAACGGCCTGAAACGAACACGCGCGCACGGCGGAACAGCCCGAACGGCAGATGAAAAGCTAATTAGGGAGCGTGCTACGAAAGACGGACGCTATCGGTACGGCCCAAGAAAACCCTTTGGCATGCAGGCCAAGGGGACAGGGCATTCGAAACGTACATCAGAGGTGCGCGCCAACCCGACTATGCGAGTCAGCGGCGGGGAAGATCCCGGGGACTAACTCGCGGTGATGGTGTCGAACTGCGTCGACCGGCAACTACCACTAGAACTACTGTCCACGGAAGGACCTCCTGAGAGCTATGACGGCGCGATTTTACCCCCGAGTGCGTCGAAAGAAAAGTGACAATTCAACGTGTTACAAAATGATGACAGATGCAACTTTCCAACGGAAAGCGGCTCAGTCAGAATTCGTCATGTTTTCGTCACAAACCGCCTGCCGGCGGCCGTCGATGCGCCGGCACCCTGTGTGCAGCCCGGTAGCATCCCGGACGACCGGCGGTCACTTCTTCGCCCCCCGGACTCCATGGATTCGCTCAACCGCGCCCTCTTTCTGGCCATCAACGCCTCGCCCAACGTGAGCGAAGGCGAACTGGCCGTCGCTATCTTCCTCGCCAAGTATCTGATTCTCCTGCTCCCTGTGGGATTGGTCACCCTTTGGCTGGCAGGCGGGCGCGATCGCGAAAGCGCTGTTCACGGGCTGCTGGGCGTGGGGCTCGTGCTGCTGATCAATTTCGTGGTGGGGCTGGCGTGGTCCGAACCGCGCCCGTTCGTCGTTGGCCTCGGCACGAACCTGCTCGCCCACGCACCGACGAGCGCATTCCCCAGCAATCACGCGTCGATCATGTTCACGTCTGCATTCGTGTTGATGGGCACCGTCGCGCGCACGCCGCGCCTGCTCGGCCGATTGCTGCTGATTTGCGCGTTGCCGGTGTGCTGGGCACGCGTCTATCTTGGCGTTCACTGGCCGGTCGATATGCTCGGCGGACTGGCCGTATCGATTGTGGTCGCACTCGTCATGCGTACGGGAAGCGCGCGTGAAACGAGCCGGATCGTCGCCGCGATCCTTGAAGGCATCTATCGCCGCTTGATGGCGTGGCCGATTGCGCGCGGCTGGCTGCGTCGCTGAAGCAGAGGGATCACGGAAAACTCGGGAACTGCCGAAGAGACGGGCGGGAACGGCGAGGAACGTCAGACGTGCAGGGGATGAGGGTTGGGAGACTCGGGAGATCCGAATCTCCCAGTGGTGCTGCGCAGAGGGAGATCAGCGGTGGTATTCGCCAGCAGCTTCGGGCTGGTAATCAATGCCGAGCAGTTCCAGCTCGATCAGGTGGCCGCCCGGCACTTGCCAGTGAATCGACTGGCCGACGCGCAAACCAAGCAACGCGCTGCCCACAGGGGCCAGTACCGAAATACCGCCTTCCGTGCTCGCCAGATGCTGCGGATACACGAGCGTGACGCGATGTTCCTGCTGCGTGGCGAGGTCACGATAGCGCAACACCGAATTCATCGTGGCGACGTCGGCCGGCATTTGCTCCGGATCGACGGCGACCGCCCGGGCAAGCTCTGTTTCGAGTGCCTCCACATACGGCAATGCCGCACGCGGCGCCTGCGCCATGAGCGCTTCCAGGCGTTCGAGGTCGAGAGTCGAGACAGTGATCGAGGGGCGTTGGGAGTGAACGGTGGACATGTCGACGGGCCTGTTTTTCCTTGACGTTGAGAGAGTGGCCTTCAATCTAACAGAAGCCCCGCACGGCGAGAAGTCCCGGACTTGACCGCCATCCGCTAGAATCGACGCATCAAGACGTCTCAAAAAGCCGAATTCATGTCCGAATCTACTACGAACGCCGCCCTCTTCGAGCGCGCCCAGCAAACCATTCCCGGCGGCGTGAACTCGCCGGTCCGCGCCTTCCGTTCGGTCGGCGGCACACCCCGCTTCATTGCCCGTGCACAAGGCCCCTACATGTGGGACGCCGAAGGCACGCGCTATATCGATTACATCGGCTCGTGGGGCCCGATGATCGTCGGCCACCTGCACCCGGACGTCGTGGCCGCCGTGCAAACGGCCATGTCGCAAGGCTTCAGCTTCGGTGCGCCTACCGAGGCCGAAGTGGTCATGGCCGAAGAAATCTGCCGCCTCGTGCCGTCTATCGAACAGGTGCGTCTGGTGTCGTCCGGCACCGAGGCCACGATGAGCGCGCTGCGTCTCGCGCGCGGCTTTACGGGCCGCAACAAGATCGTGAAGTTCGAGGGCTGCTATCACGGTCACGCCGACAGCCTGCTGGTCAAGGCAGGCTCGGGGTTGCTCACGTTCGCCGACTCCACGCGCAACGCGCCGTCGTCTGCCGGAGTGCCGCCCGAAGTTACGCGCGACACACTCGTGCTCGAGTACAACAATGTCGAGCAGCTCCGCGAGCTTTTCGCCGGACAAGGCGGTGAGATCGCTGCCGTGATCGTCGAGCCCGTGGCCGGCAACATGAATCTGGTGCGAGGCTCGCGCCACTTCCTGCAAACCTTGCGCGAGTTGTGCACCGCGCACGGCGCCGTGCTGATCTTCGATGAAGTGATGTGCGGATTCCGCGTCGGTCTGGGCGGCGCGCAAGCGCTTTATGGCATTACGGCAGACCTCACCTGCCTGGGCAAGGTCATCGGCGGCGGCATGCCCGCAGCAGCGTTCGGCGGCCGGCGCGACATCATGTCGCACCTTGCACCGCTGGGCGGGGTCTATCAGGCGGGCACGCTCTCGGGCAACCCGCTGGCGGTCGCGGCAGGGCTCGCCACGCTCAGGCTGATTCAGGCACCGGGCTTCTACGAGGATCTGGCCAAGCGTACGTCGAAGCTCGTCACCGGACTGGTCGACGCGGCGCAGGCAGCAGGCGTGCCGTTCTCCGGCGACAGCGTCGGCGGCATGTTCGGCCTGTACTTCCGCGCGAACGTGCCGCAGAGTTTTGCCGAAGTCACGACCTCCGACGTGGCGCGCTTCAACAAGTTTTTCCATGCGATGCTCGATCGCGGTGTCTATCTTGCGCCGAGCGCCTTCGAAGCGGGCTTCGTCTCGGCCACGCACGACGACACGATCCTCGACGCGACGCTCGACGCCGCCCGCGATGCCTTCCGGGCCATCGCCTGAGCGTCTCGCATCACGTCGCATCGGGGCGTGTCGCCAACCCGATTTCGCTCCACGTCTCACGTCACACGTAATGGTTGCAATGGATCGGGCCTGCGCACAGGCCCGTCCGACGCCAACAAGGAGAAACACACCATGCAAATGCTGCTGCCGACAAAACTCCGTCAATCGTTTGTTCGCTGGCTCGCGCTGGGACTGTTGACGTCCCTGCTGTCCGCCTGCGGATATAACCAGATTCAGGTCAAGGACGAAGCCGTCAAGGCCGCCTGGAGCGAAGTCGTCAACCAGTACCAGCGCCGCGCCGATCTGGTGCCGAATCTGGTGAACACGGTCAAGGGCTACGCATCGCATGAGCAATCGACGCTCACCGACGTGATCAACGCCCGCGCCAAGGCCACGAGCATCACCGTCACGCCCGAGACGCTGAACGACCCCGAGGCGTTCAAGCGCTTCCAGCAAGCACAAGGGGAATTGTCCGGCGCACTTTCGCGCCTGATGGCGGTCTCGGAAAACTATCCGAACCTGAAGGCCGACGGCCTGTTCCGTGACTTGCAGTCGCAGCTCGAAGGCACGGAAAACCGCATCACCGTGGCGCGTAATCGCTACATTCAGGCCGTGCAGGACTATAACGTGTATGTGCGCCAGTTCCCGAACAACCTGACGGCGAAGATGTTCGGCTACTCGCCGAAGCCGAACTTCACGGTGGAAAACGAGAAGGCGATTTCGACCGCACCGGCCGTCAAGTTCTGAGGATCATGTCATGGCTGCCGTCTCTGCTGTCTCATCGGTCATGTCGGATAGCGGCGCGCTGCCACTGCCGACGTTGCACCGTTCGTTGACCGACTTACGCGACAGCGCCGCCGGCACGCCACGACGCCACGCGAAGGGACGCGTGCTTTGGGGGCTCTGGGCACTGGTGCTGGCTTGCCTGTGCTGGCTGGCGCTGCCGGCCGGTGCAGAAGCGCTGGTGGCCGTGCCCGCGCTCACGGCGCGCGTGACCGACCTCACGGGAACGCTCACGCCCGAGCAACGCAACGCCCTGGAAACACAACTCGCGCAGTACGAGCAGGAGCGCGGCAGTCAGATCTTCATTCTGATGGTGCCAAGCACCGCGCCCGAAACCATCGACCAGTACAGCATTCGGGTAGCGGACGCGTGGAAAGCGGGCCGCAAGGGCGTGGACGATGGCGTCATCATGCTCATCGCGAAGAACAATCCGAACGACCTGCGCAAGATGCGCATCGAAGTCGGACGCGGCGTGCAAGGCTCGCTCACCGATGCCATCTCCGGGCGCATTCTGCGCGACGTGATGGCACCGTACTTCCGCAACGGCGATTTCTTCGGCGGGCTCGCGGCGGGCGTTGCGGCCGTGCAAGCGGCCATGAACAACGAAGCGCTGCCCGCGCCGAATCTGCCGTCGACGCGCGCGCCCCACTCCGATCTGTCCGACTTCCTGCCACTGCTCTTCATCGTCTTCATCATTGCGATGGTGGTGATCATGGAGAGCCGCCGGCGCTTTCGCGGCCCGGGCTTACCGGGTGGCGATCCCAACGACCCGCGCTCGCGCGTGCTCACCGGTCAACGCGGACGCATCGGCGCGGGTGGCTTCGGCGCCGGTCTCGGGGGCGGCCTGGGGGGCGGCCTCGGCGGAGGCTGGGGACGCAACGACGGTGGCGGCTTCGGGGGCGGGGGCGGAGGCGGCTTCGGGGGTGGCGGGGGTGGCGGCTTTGACGGCGGCGGCTCGTCGGGGAACTGGTAATGGCGATGACACACGAACCCATCACGATGGAACAGAAGCCGCACGACGTCTCGCGCTGGTTGCGGCATCTCGGCACCTGGCGCGCACACGCCCGATGGATCTTCCCCGACAAGGCGCTGGATACGCTTGAAGCAGCAATCCGGGAGTCGGAGACGGAACACCGCTGCGAGATCCGCCTGGTGATCGAAGCGGCAATGCCGCTTGCGGCCGTGTGGCGCGGGCACACCTGCCGTCAACGGGCCGTTCAGCTATTTCATCACCTCGGCGTCGCCCATACGGGCGAGCGCACGGGCATACTTCTGTACATCAACATCGCCGATCACGATATCGAGCTGATCGCCGACAAAGGCGTCAATGCGCTGGTGCCTGCACGTACGTGGGACGCCGTCGTCGCGCAAATGAGCGCCGGCTTTCGCGACGAACGTTACGTCCAGAGCGTGCTCGACGCGCTGAACACCCTGCGCGGCATTGCGCGCGAATCCCTGCCGGCTCACGCCGGCGCTGCGCCGGACAATGCCTTGACCGACCGGCCGCTGATGATCTGACGCCTCATGTTTTCCGAACAGGATTTTGCTTACATGCGCCGCGCGCTGGCCCTTGCCGAGCGCGCAATGTTCACCACGACGCCGAATCCGCGCGTCGGCTGTGTGATCGTGCAGGACGGCCGTGTCATCGGCGAAGGCTTCACACAGCCCGCCGGACAGGATCACGCCGAAGTGCAGGCCATGAAAGACGCCCGCACGCGCGGCGAGTCGTTACGCGGGGCGACGGCATACGTCACGCTGGAACCGTGCAGCCACTACGGCCGCACACCGCCCTGTGCGAAGGGCCTGATCGAAGCCGGCGTGAAACGCGTGATCGCGGCAATGGAAGATCCGAACCCGCTCGTGGCGGGACGCGGCCTGACCATGCTGCGCGACGCCGGCATCGAAGTGCGCTGCGGACTGCTCGAGCAAGAGGCGCGCGAAATGAACATCGGCTTCGTTGCGCGCATGGTGCGCGGCACGCCGTGGGTGCGGCTGAAGGTGGCCGCCAGCCTCGACGGCAAGACCGCCCTGAACAACGGTGCGAGCCAATGGCTCACCGGCCCGGCCGCGCGCGCCGACGGACATGCGTGGCGCGCACGGGCGTGTGCCATTCTCACCGGCATCGGCACCGTGCGAGAAGACGACCCGGCCCTCACGGTGCGCGAGGTGGAGACAACGCGCCAGCCACTGCGCATCGTCGTCGATTCCCGTCTGGAGATTTCCCCGACCGCCAAGGTGCTCGCGAACGGCAACGCGCTCGTGGTCTGCGCGAACGGCGCGCCGGACCGGGTGTCGCGTCTGCACGATCTCGGCGTGGAAGTCCTGGATCTGCCCAATCCGAACGGCAAGGTCGAGCTGTCTGCATTGCTGCGTACGCTGGGCGAGCGTCAGCTTAACGAAATTCACGTGGAAGCCGGCTACAAGCTCAACGGCTCGTTGCTGCGCGAGCACTGTGTGGACGAACTGCTGACCTATCTCGCCCCATGCATCGTGGGCGACGCGCAGGGCATGTTCAATCTGCCCGCGCTCACCTCGCTCGACGACAAGCTCACGCTCACCTTCACCGACGTGCGCATGATCGAAAACGATCTGCGCGTGATGGCCCGCTTCAGGCGCGACTAGCGGAAGGCCGGGACGAGCCAGGTCCGATGAAGCGCAGCATCGCGAAGACAAAGAAACGGGGCGTACCGAATGGCGCGCCCCGTTCTTCTTTGCAGGACCGGAAACCAGGCCCTGCCGTATGGCACCGTTTGTAACGTTGTAACGTTTGTACCGTACCGTGCGTTGTCTCAGACGTGGAAGCCCACGCGACCGAGCGACTCCATTTCGACCGAGACGTACTGCCCCGGCTGAATGTATTCGGCCGGCGTCGCCCCGCCCGCCATCACGATCCAGCCCGCCTGGAGCGGCTCGCCGGCCGCCGCCGACAAACGCGCCGCCGCAACCAGCGAACGCAGCGGATGCCCCAGCAGCGCCGCCGTCGATCCTACCTGCACGGTGCGGCCGTTGATCGTCATTGCGAGCCCCAGATTCGAGAAGTCGACATGCGGATCGTGCCAGGCACCAATCACGAAGCCGCTCGACGACGCGTTATCGGCAATCACCTCCGGCAGCGTGAACTTGAAGTCCTTGTAGCGCGAATCGATGATCTCGATGGCTGGTGCAATCGCCTCGACGGCCGCAAGCGCTTGCGGGCCCGTGACGTTGCCATCGAGCGGCTTCTTCAGAATGAAGGCGATCTCCGGTTCGACACGCGGATGCACATAGCGCCTGAAGTCGATGGAGGTGCCTTCCTCGACCTGCATACCGGACGTGAGACGCCCCCAGATCACGTCGGACAGCCCCATTTGAATCATCTTCGCGCGACTCGTAAAACCCATCTTCACGCCCACGCGCGTTTCACCGCGCGCTTCGCGCCGGGCGAGCGATGCGGCCTGAATGGCGTAGGCGTCGTCGAGCGACAGACGGTTGTCGGTATCGAACTGCTCAACCTCGTGCGCGAAGTGCGCCGCGTCGTCGAGCAGCTTGGCGTAGTCTTGAATGTGGCTCATCGCGCAGCCTCGCTGGCAGGTGCGAACACGGCGCGGACCGAGCCCAGGCCGTTGATACGGGTTTCGAAAATGTCGCCGGGCGTCACAGCGGCCATCGGGCCGAGCGCACCGGAGAGCACCAGATCGCCGGCCTTGAGCGGTGTGCCCACGGCCGCCATCGTGCGGGCAAGCCACACCACGGCGTTGATCGGACTGCCCAGACAGGCAGCCCCCGCCCCCACCGACACCGGCTCGCCGCGCCGCTCCATCACCATGCCGCACATGCGCACGTCGAATTCCGAGAGGCGCTTCGGCGTATTGCCGATCACATAGGCCGACGACGACGCGTTATCGGCAATCGTGTCGGTAATGCGAATGTTCCAGTCGGCCACACGGCTACCAACGATCTCCAGCGCGGGCAGTGCATATTCGATGGCGTTGATGACGTCGAGCTGGCCCGGGTTCTCGACGTTCAGATCGCGACCGATGACGAAGGCGATCTCGGCTTCGATCTTCGGTTGCGTGAGGATCGAAGCCGGAATCGGTTCACCGTCGCCATAGCCCATATCGTCGAAGAGCATGCCGAAATCGGGCTGATCGACACCGAGCTGTTTCTGCACGGCGACCGACGTGAGGCCGATCTTGCACCCGACGATACGGCGCCCGGCAGCCAGACGCCGCTCGGTGTTGATGCGCTGGATGGCGTAGGCGTCGTCGATGCTCAACGGTGCGTACGTGTCGCGCAACGGGGCAATGAACTGATGCGAGCGCTCGGCTTCGAGCAGCGCATCAGCCGCCTGTTGCAGACGCGCCTGCGTGGCAGCGTCGCGTGGTGTGCTCATCGTCATCACGCGCCTGCCTTGGCCGGCGCCGCCGGCTCGTCCTTGGTTCGCTCGCCAACCGCCCAATGTGCCGCCGGCACCTGCGTGGCATACACACGGATCGATTCGAGCGGCGCGCCGAGCGTTTCGTGCACGGTGCGCGCTACGGCCTTCACACAAGCCTTCACGGCGGCGGCGTCACGACCTTCCACCAGATTGATATGTACGATTGGCATGATGCTGTCCCCTGAAAATGCCGAAAAGATTGCTTTCGGACCTCATGATGCGCGCACCTCGGGGATACCGTCCAATACCAAATTTCCATATTCCGATACCATTTCGGTATTGAGAGATGGCGCCAGTCGCGGCGCCCGGACGGGATTTCCATGGACATCAAGCAGATGCGATACTTTCTTGCCGTCGCGCAGGAAGGGCATTTCGGGCGGGCGGCAGAGCGGCTGAATATGGCGCAGCCGCCGTTGACCCGCCACATCCACGCCCTAGAAGCGCAACTGGGCACGCCCCTCTTCGTGCGCACCCCCAAAGGCGCCACGCTGACCGCTGCCGGGCAAACGCTGCTCGCCGAGGTGCCGAACATTCTGGCGCTGACGCGTCGCGCCGAAGAACAGACGCGCCTCGCCGGCGAGGGCTATATCGGGCGCCTCGACGTGGGCATCTTCAGTTCCGGCATTCTCAACGTCATTCCACAGTTGCTGGCGGACTTTCATACGGATCGCCCCGAAGTGAAGATCGGGCTGCACAACCTGTCGAAAACCGAGCAGATTTCGGCGCTGCGCGAACGGCGCATCGCCATCGGATTCAACCGCCTGATTCCGGACGAACCGGATCTGGTGGTCGACTGGATTCATCGGGAGCCGTTTCTGGTGGCGCTCTACGAGGGCCACCCGCTATGCAAACGTGCCTCGCTGACACTGGCCGATCTCGACAACGAGCGGATGATCCTCTATCCGAACGCGCCGGTGCCCGGGCTCGCGGAAGAAGTTACTGCGGCGTTCCGCGCCGAGGGCGTCACGCTGCGGGTGGAGCAAGAGGTGGAGGACGTGGTGACGTCGATCGCGCTGGTGGCGAGCCGCTTCGGTGTTTGCGTGACAACGGAGTCGGCGGCGAACCTGCGCCTGCCCGGCGTGGTGTACCGGCCGCTGAAGTCTCAGCGGCTGCGCTCCATCGAGCTCAATTGTATGTACCGGCGCGACGACGACTCGCCCATTCTGGCAGCCTTTCTGGCGCTCATCCGGCGCTCACGCAACCAACGCCGCCCACTGACCATGTAATGAAGCCGCATATCCGCCGGTATATAGCATCGGATGCAAAACTCCATAATTGGATTCCAATGAATCGCGGATTGTATCCAAAATGTCCTGTTCGACAATCCGAGTCGTCGATTCAACATGGCCCCGATTAGTCGACTTGAATCGATTTCAATGGGTTTTTTATCTGCGTAGTAGTACGGAGTATCACTGTGAGGACTCTTATTTTTTTCTTCCGACCCTTTTGAAACCCTTTATTCATGCGGCGCTTCGGGGCGTTGAGGATAGCTGTTCCAATTGAACTGCGTATTACGCTACTATGGCGCATCGTTCGTGTCGCCTGCGGCATGAGTGATCAAATACCAACAGGTTTAGCAGTCGATCAAGACCACCGCACGCTTGGGTAGTCAGAAAAATACAAATCAAGGAGATGTCCACAATGCAGTTTCGTCACAAATCCCTGTTCGTCGCCGCTGCCCTCGCCTTCATTGGAACGGCCGCCAACGCCGAGACCGTCAAGATCGCCATCGCCGGTCCGTTCAGCGGCTCGGTTGCTCAATACGGCGACATGGTCAAGGCCGGTGCGCTGACCGCCATCGAAGAAATCAACGCAGCGGGCGGTGCCAATGGCAACAAGCTTGAAGCCGTGATGATGGACGATGCCTGCGAGCCGAAGCAGGCCGTTGCCGTCGCCAACAAGATCGTTAGCCAGAAGATCAAGTATGTGATCGGTCACGTGTGCTCGGGTTCGACGATCCCGGCATCGGACATCTACGAGAACGAAGGCGTGGTGATGATTACGCCGTCGGCGACGGCCCCGCAACTGACCGAAGGCAAGAAGCGCCACTTCATCTTCCGCACCATCGGCCGTGACGATCAGCAAGGCCCGGCGGCTGCCCAGTACATCATCAACAAGGTCAAGCCGAAGAAGGTTGCCGTGCTGCACGACAAGCAGTCGTACGGCCAGGGCATTGCCACCTCGGTGAAGAAGGATCTCGACGCCGCCAAGGTTCCGGTCGTGCTGTTCGAAGGTATCAACGCCGGCGACTCGGACTACTCGGCTGTCATCACCAAGCTCAAATCGCAAGGCGTGGATTTCGTGTACTTCGGCGGCTATCACCCGGAAATGGGTCTGCTGCTTCGCCAGGCGCGTGAACAAGGCGTGAAAGCCACGTTCATGGGTCCGGAAGGCGTGGGTAACAAGGACGTGACGGCCATTGCCGGCCCGGCCTCGGAAGGCATGCTCGTGACGCTGCCGGCCGACTTCGCTGCCGACCCGGCCAACGCCAAGCTGGTGAAGGCATTTGCCGACGCCAAGCGCGATCCGAATGGTCCGTTCCAGATGCCTGCCTACACGGGCGTGCAACTGATCGCCAAGGGCATCGCCGGCGCGAAGAGCACCGACTCGGAAAAGGTCGCCAAGTACCTCCACGCCAACACGTTCGACACGCCGATCGGCAAGGTTGCGTATGACGCTGCCGGCGATCTGAAGTCGTTCAAGTTCGTGGTGTTCACGTGGCACAAAGACGCCACCAAGACCGCCGCCAACTGATTCCCTGACGCTTTACCGGCCAGCGAATCACCCCCTGCCGCCCGCCGACCCCGGCGGGCGGCGCGCATTCGCGCTCGGCCCCCGCTCGTCGCGAGGCTTCCCGCATGAACGAATTTTTCCCACAGCTCGCCCAGCAACTGGTCAATGGCCTGACGCTGGGTGCGATCTATGCATTGATTGCCATTGGCTACACAATGGTCTACGGCATCATCGGCATGATCAACTTTGCCCACGGCGAGATCTATATGATCGGCGCCTATGTCGGGCTTGTCACACTGACTGCCATCGGCACAGCGGCGGGTTACCCCTTGCCTCTCGTGCTGGGGGCAGCGCTGCTGGTATCGGTGCTGATCACGGGCCTGTATGGCTTCGCGATCGAGCGGGTGGCGTATCGCCCGCTGCGCGGCGGACCTCGTCTCGGACCCCTGATCTCCGCGATCGGTATGTCCATCTTCCTGCAGAACTACGTGCAGATCGGGCAAGGCGCGCGCGATGTCTCCGTGCCAATGCTGATCTCGGGCGCCATCGACATTCCGATGGGTGACTTCACCGTGACCATTCCCTACGCTCGCATGTTGATCGTGGGGGTGACGGTCGCGTTGATGATTCTGCTTACGCTGTTCATCGCCAACTCGCGCATGGGCCGTGCCTGCCGTGCCTGCGCCGAGGACATGCGCATGGCCAATCTGCTCGGCATCGATACGAACCGCGTGATCTCGTTCACGTTCGTGCTCGGCGCCATGCTCGCGGCCGTGGGCGGCGTGCTGATCGGCCTGACCATTGGCAAGCTCAATCCGTATATCGGCTTCATCGCCGGCATCAAGGCCTTCACGGCGGCAGTGCTGGGCGGTATCGGCAGCGTACCCGGCGCGATGCTGGGCGGTGTGCTGCTGGGGCTGGCGGAGACACTCGCCTCGGGCTACATGCCCTCCGAGTACAAGGACATCGTGGCGTTCTGCCTGCTGGTACTGGTGCTGCTGTTCCGCCCGACCGGCTTGCTGGGCAAGCCCGACGTCGAGAAAGTCTGAGGTCGACCATGACACAACAACTCACTCTCAAGTCCGGCGCCGCAAATCGCGCGCAGGCAGGCGACACGCTCAAGGGTGCGGTCATCGCCGCACTCGTGACGATCGTTCTCACGGCCCCCATCCTGGGCCTGCAATTGAAGCTCGAAGGCTATCAGGTGGTGCTCGAGCAGCACTGGCGCCCGGTCTGGATCGCCACGGCCATCGTCTTCGTGTTTCAGTTGATCAAGCCTTTCCTTCTGCGCACCAAGCGTGCAGTGAAGCTGCCGACCCTGCCCGCCATGGGACGCCGCCAGCAACTGACGGCAATGTGGGTGCTGCTTGCCGTCGGGCTCGTGTGGCCGTTCGTCGGTTCGCGCGGTGCGGTCGACGTAGCCACGCTTGCCCTTATCTATTGCGTGCTCGGTCTCGGCCTGAACATCGTTGTGGGCTTCGCGGGCCTGCTCGATCTGGGCTATGTCGGCTTCTACGCCGTGGGCGGTTATACATATGCGCTACTCAATCAGTACTTCGGACTGACTTTCTGGGAATGCCTGCCGCTTGCCGCGCTCATGTCGGCTACGTTCGGCTTCCTGCTCGGTTTTCCGGTGCTGCGTCTGCGCGGCGACTACCTCGCTATCGTGACGCTGGGTTTCGGTGAAATCATCCGTCTCCTGCTGAACAATCTGACGAGCCTCACGGGTGGACCCGACGGCGTGTCGGGTATTCCGAAGCCCAGCGTGTTCGGGCTGGAAATGGCGCGTTCGTCGAGTGTCGAAGGGGCCAGGACATTCCATGAACTGATCGGCCTGCCCTACAGCGGCTCGCACATGGTGATCTTTCTCTACCTGCTCGCGTTTGCACTGGTGGGTTTCACACTGTTTGTCACGAGCCGCCTGATCCGCATGCCGATCGGGCGCGCGTGGGAAGCGCTGCGCGAAGATGAAATCGCATGCCGCTCGCTCGGCCTGAACCCTACGCGCATCAAACTCTCGGCGTTCACGCTGGGGGCATCGTTCGCGGGTCTCGCCGGTGCGTTCTTTGCCGCACGTCAGGGACTGGTCACGCCCGAGTCGTTCACGTTCATCGAATCGGCGCTCATTCTCGCCGTGGTGGTGCTCGGCGGCATGGGGTCGCAGATCGGTGTGATTCTCGCGGCCATTCTGCTCACGATCCTGCCGGAAGTCGCGCGCGACTTTGCCGAGTACCGGATGCTGATTTTCGGTCTGGTGATGGTGCTGATGATGATGTGGCGTCCGCAGGGTCTGTTGCCCGCCACCCGCCCGCATGTGGAGTTGCCGCAATGAGCGCAGAACTGTTGAAACTCTCCGGCCTGCAGATGCGCTTCGGCGGTCTGCTCGCCGTCGACGGCGTCGAGTTCGACGTCCGCAAGAACGAAGTCTTCGCGATCATCGGCCCGAACGGCGCAGGCAAGACGACCGTGTTCAATTGCGTCGGTGGTTTCTATCGCCCCACGGGCGGTTCGATCACGCTCGACGGCGATAACATCACCGGTCTGCCAAGCCACATGGTGGCCCGGCGCGGTCTCGTGCGCACATTCCAGAACATCCGGCTGTTCCGTCAATTGACGGTCGTGGAGAACCTGTTGGTCGCGCAGCATATGCGTGTGCATAGCGGCTTCCTGCAAGGGCTGTTCTCGACGGGAGCGTTCCGGCGGGCCGAGCGCACCGCACTTGAGCGGGCCAAGATGTGGCTCGATCGGCTGGGCCTGACCGCCGTGGCCAATCGCGAGGCGGGCACGCTATCGTATGGACATCAGCGGCGTCTTGAAATCGCGCGCTGCATGATCACCGAGCCGCGTCTGCTCATGCTCGACGAACCCGCTGCCGGCCTGAATCCGCAAGAGAAGGTCGAGTTGCAGCAACTTGTCGACAATCTGCGTCACGAGTTCGGCATCTCGGTACTGCTCATCGAACACGACATGAGTTTGGTGATGGGCGTGTCGGACCGGATTCTCGTTATGGAACACGGCAAGCCCATCATGACCGGCAAGCCCGACGAGGTGCGCAACGATCCGCGCGTCATCAAGGCCTACCTCGGGGAGGAATAATGCTGAAGCTGGAAAAAATCCACACCCATTACGGGGCCGTCGAAGCGCTTTCCGGCGTGTCGATAGAAGTCAACAAGGGCGAGATTGTCACGCTCATCGGCAGCAACGGCGCGGGCAAGACCACGCTGATGATGACGGTATGCGGCACGCCGCGTGCGTCGAGCGGACGGGTGATGTTCGAAGGCAACGACATCACCGCCTGCCCCACGCATGAAATCATGCGCATGGGCCTCGCGATTTCGCCGGAAGGCCGCCGCGTGTTTCCAAGCCTGACGGTGATCGAAAATCTGAAAATGGGCGGCTTCTTTGCGTCCAAGGACGAAATCGAGGCTGGCATGGACCACGTCTTCAAGCTGTTCCCGAGACTCGCACAGCGTGGCAAGCAGCGCGCCGGCACCATGTCGGGGGGCGAGCAGCAGATGCTCGCCATCGGACGTGCGCTGATGAGCCGTCCGCGTCTGCTTCTGCTCGACGAACCGACGCTGGGTCTGGCCCCGCTCGTCATCGCGCAGATCTTCGACATCATTCGCGCCATTCGCGAAGAAGGGGTCACGGTGTTTCTGGTGGAGCAAAACGCGAACAAGGCGCTGCATGTGGCCGATCGAGGCTACGTGCTGGAGACCGGCCGCGTGGTGCTCGCGGATTCGGCCGCCAACCTGCTCGCGAACGACGACATCAAGCGCGCTTATCTCGGGGCATGAGATTGCAGCCTGGGATGTAAGCGCCGCTCTCGGCACATGCCGAGCGCAAAAAGGGACGCGCCTTCGGGCGCGTCCCTTTTTTCATGCCGCCGCGATGACCCAACGTGTTTTGTCCGGCTTCGCCGGCACATCACTTCATCAGTTCGACCAACTGATCGAGCGCCTTGCCCCATCCGTCGTGGAAGCCCATGGCCTCGTGCTGCGCACGCGTAGTTTCATCGCCATGAATGGCAATGGCCGTATAACGTGTGCCCTTGCCTTGTGCCTCCATCAATACGGCCGCGGTGAAATGAAAGCCGCCGTGTTCCGCCACAGGGGCAGGCGCCGGACGGAAGCCAGGCAGGACCACGTTCGTCCAGACCAGTCGCGAGTTCTCGACGACTTCCAGATAGCATCCGTCGTTGGGGAACTGCTGCCCTTCGGGCGAGCGCATGACGGTGCGGAAAAGCCCGCCGGGGCGCAGATCGATTTCGCACTCCACGGTCTGCCACGGCGCAGGGGTGAACCACTTCTTGATGTGCTCGGGTTGTGTCCACGCCGCCCAGACACGCTCGCACGGCACATCGACGTAACGCTCGAGCACTAGATCCAGCTTCGGGTCGATCGAGAAAAGGTTGGCACGGCTCATCGTCATGTCTCCTTCATTTGCAGTAGATAGCTATCGAGTTGATCGAGGCGGCGCGTCCATTTGTCGCGCTGCAACTGGAGCCAATCCTGCGCGCCAGCCAGTGTTTCCGTTTCCAACACATAAGTGCGGACACGGCCACTTTTCCGGGAGACGACCAGTCCGCTCTCCTCAAGCACATTCAAGTGCTGGGAGAACGACGGCAATGCCATGGAAAACGGACGCGCCAGTTCGCTCACCGAAGCGGGCCCGAGCGTCAAACGCTCGACGACCGCGCGTCTCGTGGGGTCGGACAGCGCCTGAAAGATCCGGTCGAGAGGGATAGATTGGTTAGCCATTCACCTAACTATAGTGACACCAATCACTTAGGTCAACACCTTTGTATTGGGAATTTTCCACCCAATGCCCGGCCCGCCACCGACGCCTTGCGCCGATTCTTCCGAGTTCACATTCGGACGCTGCCGAAATTGCCCGTGTCGGCCGATTTTCCGGGGCTGCGGCGCGAGATTCGGCCGCAGCCGTGCACCGGCTTGGCGTAGAATAGAGCCTTTCCAAATTCAGCCCCCGCGTTGTCCGCTATGCCGTTGGCCACTACAGAAGAAATCATTGCCGAGCTGAAGGCCGGCCGCATGGTTGTCCTCGTCGACGAGGAAGATCGTGAAAACGAGGGCGATCTGGTCATGGCAGCCGAGTTCGCCACGCCCGAAGCCATCAATTTCATGGCGAAGTACGGCCGTGGACTGATTTGCCTTACGCTCACCCAAGCGCGTTGCAAGCAGTTGAATCTGCCGTTGATGACCTACCGCAACGGCACGCAATACGGCACCGCATTTACGCTGTCGATCGAAGCGGCCGAGGGGGTTACCACCGGCATCTCGGCGGCAGATCGCGCGCATACGGTCAAGACGGCCATTGCACAAGAAGCGCGTCCCGAAGATATCGTGCAGCCGGGTCACGTCTTCCCGATCATGGCGCAGCCCGGCGGGGTGCTGGTGCGCGCGGGTCACACGGAAGCCGGTTGCGACCTCACGGCAATGGCCGGCCTCACGCCCGCCGCCGTAATCTGCGAGATCATGAACGACGACGGCACGATGGCACGTCTGCCGCAGTTGCTGGAGTTCGCGGAACAACACAACGTCAAGATCGGCACGATCGTCGATCTGATTCACTACCGCAGCCGCACCGAATCGATGATCGAGACGGTCGCAACGCGCGAAATGCAGACGGCCTGGGGCACCTTCCAGGCAACCCTTTATCGGGATAAGCCCAGCGGCAACCCGCATCTGGCATTGGTGCGGGGCACGCCAACCCCGGCAGACGAAACGCTCGTGCGGGTGCACGAACCGCTGTCGGTACTCGATCTGCTCGAAACCGGCGTGTCGACGCACTCCTGGACGCTCGCAGGCGCCATGCAGGCGATTGCCGAGGCAGGCAAGGGGGTGGTCGTGCTGCTCAATTGCGTGGAAACGCCGGAGCACCTGTTCAACCAGTTCGAAGCCCTCGACGAATCCGAGAAGGCTGCGCGCGCCAAGCGCCGCCCGGTGGACTTCCGTACGCACGGCGTGGGGGCACAGATCCTGCGCGAACTGGGCGTCGGTAAAATGCGTGTGCTTTCGAGCCCGCGCAAGATCCCCAACATGGCAGGTTATGGCCTCGAGGTCACCGGCTTCCAGCCGATGCCCGGCGCCGAAACCGCCTGAGTCTGTTCTGTATCGATCCCCTGCCGGCAAACGGCGTTGGGGGATCATCTTGCCGAGCATTGCCTGTTTCGGGCATGCCGGCACAACGTTGGCTGCACCGCCTGGACGGTACTTTTTTAGAGGAAGCCCATTATGGACATCGGACAATACCAGCCGGAACTCGACGGTGAAGGCCTGCGCGTGGGTATCGTGCAAGCACGATTCAACGACGCCATATGCACGGCGTTGCGCACTGCCGCTGTGGCTGAACTCGACCGCCTCGGCGTCGACGGCGAAGACGTTCTGCTTGTGACGGTGCCCGGTGCACTGGAAATTCCGCTGGCATTGCAGAAAATGGCCGAAAGCGGCCAGTTCGACGCGCTCATCGCGCTCGGCGCGGTGATTCGCGGCGAGACGTATCACTTTGAGCTGGTGTCGAACGAAAGCGGTGCCGGTATTACGCGTATCGGTCTCGATTTCGGTATTCCCATCGCCAACGCGGTGCTCACGACCGAAAACGACGAACAGGCCGAAGTGCGCGCCGCCGAAAAGGGCCGCGATGCAGCCCGCGTGGCGGTGGAAATGGCCAATCTGCTCGAAGCCATGGACATGCTCAGTGGCGACGACGACGGATCGGATGAAGACGAAGAAGAGGAAAATCGGTAATGAAGAGTGCTCGCCGCCGCGCGCGCGAATTTGCGCTGCAAGGGTTGTATCAATGGCTGCTCTCGCGCGACCACGCGGGTGAGATCGATGCGCACCTGCGCACCACCCCCGGCTACGACAAGGCGGACCATACCCACCTGGATGCCCTGCTGCACGGTAGCATCCGGGAGGCGGACGCCTTGTCGCAGCAACTCCAGCCGTACCTGGACCGCCCGGCCGCAGAATTGTCGCCGGTCGAACACGCCGTGCTCGTCATTGGCGCCTACGAACTGATTCACCACCTGGATATTCCGTATCGCGTGGTCATCAACGAGGCCGTCGAACTCGCCAAGACCTTTGGCGGTGTCGAAGGCTTCCGCTACGTGAACGGTGTCCTCGACAAGTTCTCGGCGGAAGTGCGCCCGGACGAAGTTGCAGCGAACCGCAACGGCAATCGCGGCAAGAGCGCGTAACGCATAACGCTCAGCAGGTGTCTCAGGCCTGAAGCCGCCAGAAACCTGCCACCGGTTGGGCTCAACGGGGTGTTATCTGCCCCGCAGGGCCCAGCCAGTCGCCCTCAGCCCTTCTCATCCAATCGCTCAGCCTCCTCCCCCCGATATCATGGACCGCACGCCAGATCTCGCCTCTCCCTCGCTCAAACTTGCACAACGCGTCGACGACATCGCTCCGTTCCACGTGATGGAGCTAGCCAAGCAAGCCGCGTTGCGGGAGAAGGCAGGCCACCCCGTAATCCACATGGGGATCGGCGAGCCGGATTTCACGGCGCCCGAAGCGGTGATCGAGGCGGCCGCGAAGGCCATGCGCGATGGACGCACGCAATACACGGGCGCCATGGGCATCCCCGCGCTGCGCGAGGCCATCGCCGGTTACTACCGTAGCTATTACGGCGTTGACATCGATCCGTCGCGCATTGTCGTGACGGCCGGCGCGTCGGCCGCCCTGGTGCTGGCCTGTGCAGCCCTGGTCGGCGTGGGCGATGAAGTGTTGATGCCGGATCCCTGTTATCCGTGCAACCGGCACTTCGTCTCGACGTTCGACGGCAAGCCGGTCCTGATCCCCTCGGGCCCGGCAGAACGTTTTCAACTGACAGCCGAGCGCATTGAATCCCACTGGGGGCCGGCCACGAAGGGCGTGTTGCTTGCCTCGCCGTCGAACCCGACCGGCACATCCATCGAGACGGAAGAACTGTCTCGCATCGTCAAGGCAGTGCGCGCCCGTGGCGGCTTCACACTGGTCGATGAGATCTATCAGGGCCTCTCCTACGATGGCAAGCCGACTACGGCGCTGTCGTTCGGCGACGACGTTCTGGTCGTGAGCAGCTTCTCGAAGTACTTCAACATGACAGGATGGCGCCTCGGTTGGCTAGTCGTGCCGCCTTCGATGGTCCCGACCTTCGAGAAGCTTGCGCAGAATCTGTTCATCTGCCCGTCTGCGGTGGCACAGCATGCCGCCACCGCCTGCTTCCTCCCGGAAACGCTGGCGATTTACGAATCTCGAAAGGAAGCGTTCCGCGAGCGTCGTGACTACATCGTGCCGGCTCTCGAACATCTTGGCTTCAAAGTGCCCGTGATGCCGGACGGCGCGTTTTACGTTTACGCAGATTGCACCGGCGTTTCGCATCCGCACGCCGCCGACAGCGACCGCCTCACTCAATCGTTGCTCCAACAAGCAGATGTGGTGCTGGTGCCGGGGCTCGATTTCGGCTTTGCCGAACCGCACCAGTACATCCGCTTGTCGTATGCCACGTCACTGGCACAGTTGCACGAAGCGATGGACCGGATCGGGAAGGTCTTTGCCGCCGGCGGATAACGCAGATAGCGTCAGCACTCCCCCGCACAAACGGCAACAGAAGCGCAGCCCCGTTGGAAAGCAAAAAACCCATCGAATCGCTTCGATGGGTTTTTTTGTTGGCTTCGCGCAGCCTCTCTATATAGATAGACAACACGCGTACCCGTGTGACGATTGGCTCGAAGGCAATGCACCGGCCGTGGCGCATCCATCCAAAGCGAATCGCCGATCCGTCAGGCAGCGGTGCTGTCGTCCGCCTCAAGCGGCTTGGCAGCCGCAGCGGCCTTGCCAGCCGACGTTGACGCGGCCGGCGCGGGCGCCGAGTCGGTTGATTCGTCCGACTTGCCTGCCGAGACCGGCTTCATCGCCGGCTTGGCCGAACTGACGATCACCGGCGCTTGCGGTGCATTCGGCGAGACCTTGCGACCCATGGTCACGCTGCGCAGACGATCGCGTTCGGCAAGCACCTTGGCGCCGTAACCGCCGTCACCCGCACTGGTCGATCCCACATACAGGCGCAAACCACCGGCGAGCGAGCCACCGCGGGCAATGCATTCCTTCAGGATCAGCGCACCCACCTTGATGTTCGCGAGCGGATGCAGTGCCGCCTCGGGACCGCCGAAGTATTCCAGCTTGTCCTGATGCACTTTCGACATGACCTGCATCAGGCCCTGCGCGCCGACGGTGCTCTCCGCATACGGGTTGAAGCCCGATTCGATAGCCATCACGGCGAGCAGCAGCAGCGGATCGAGGCCGACTTCCTTGCCCGTCGAGTAAGCGGCGCGCACGAGATTGCCCGTGACGTCACCCGCGACGCGATAACGCCGCGCCAGGTAATCGGCCACGGCGATCTGCTCACGCGTGTCCAGTACCTTGGTGGCACGCGCGTCGGCGGCCACACGTTGGTTCGGAATATAGGCGGCGAGGACTGCTGCCGACGGCACATGTTGTGCCGCTTGCGCCATCAACGCCGAGTCGGAGGACGAGGCGCCCTGCGCGACCATGCCGCCGTTGGCGCCCTGGCTGGCCGCATTGGCCGAACCGGTGGCTGCCTCTAGCAGCGGACCCACGCGCGACGCCAGATCGGCACGCCACGTCGGTCGAGCCCACAACGCCAGCGTGCCGACCACGGCAACCAGACCGACCGCGCTGGACGTATACAGTCCAACACGACCGCCATGCCATGCCAGGCGACGCCAATCGCGGCGAGCCGCGGCTACCGTTGCCGCACTGCGTGCGCCAAGCGCACGGACAGCGGCCAGTAGCCAGGGTGATAAACCAGACTTCTTCATACTACGTACTCCGGTTACGCCGTCACCACGGGGTGGCCCCGAGGCGTAAGGAAACGAGCCGGTATGCCCGCCAGGCATCCCGTTAAGTGCTCATTTACGGCATATGGAACGAGGCGGTGCATCGCGTTTGTCGTTGACGATGCCGCTACCGCCGCAGCGCGCCGACCTGTTCAGGTCCCCGGCGCTGACGAGCTATCGCTCGCGCTGCTTCCTAAAACACTGGCTTCCCGACCTCGGTGAGAAAACCAGCCACTGAAAATCCACGTCGATGTTGTAGTTGTCGCTAAGCTTGAGCGGGTCGGCCTACCCGTCTTCAAAGCCGCCTTTCTGGATTCAACGGGCGGATTGTAGCAGCCACATATAAACAGTCAATACTATTATTAGTCTAAATCATTACCAAAAGTAATTTGTAACGGCTGTTTTGCCGTGACGTTCGGGAGCCTTGACCGGTAAAATGCCCTGCCTCACCCCGCGTTTACGGGGGTGCCACCCCGACATTCTGCGAATTCAAACGACCGTTTTCATTGGACGTATGAATTTCGTAAAAATTTTTGGTAACTGTTTGTTTCATGAAATATCTCGATCTTCGTGACTTCACCGCGCAACTGGAGCGATCCGGCCAGCTTCGTCGCGTAGACGTGCCGGTTTCGCCGGTATTGGAGATGACGGCACTCGCCGACCGTGTTCTCAAAGCGGCAGGTCCCGCGCTGTGGTTTGAGCGGCCGACCGGCTACGACATGCCGGTGCTTGCCAACTTATTTGGCACCCCTGAACGAGTGGCCCTTGGCATGGGCATCGACGGCGGTGAAAACGCCCTCGGCTCGCTGCGCGACATTGGCCGCCTTCTCTCGACCCTCAAGGAACCGGAACCCCCTCGCGGGCTGAAGGACGCGGGCAAGCTGCTCGGCATGGCCAAGGCCGTTTGGGACATGGCCCCCAAGGAAGTCGGCAGCCCCGTTTGTCAGGAAATCGTCTGGGAGGGCAACGACGTCGACCTCGCACGCCTGCCGATTCAGACCTGCTGGCCCGGCGACGCCGCGCCGCTCATCACATGGGGTTTGGTCATTACCAAGGGACCTCACCGCAAGCGACAGAATCTCGGCATCTATCGCCAGCAGGTCATCGGCCGCAATCAGGTCATCATGCGATGGCTCGCCCACCGGGGCGGTGCTCTCGACTTCCGCGAGTTTGCACAGGCGAACCCGGGCAAGCCGTTTCCGATTGCCGTCGCGCTCGGTGCCGATCCGGCGACCATGCTCGGTGCCGTGACACCGGTGCCCGATACGCTGTCCGAGTATCAATTTGCCGGGCTTCTGCGTGGCAGCCGAACCGAGTTGGCCAAATGTCTGACGCCAGGGCTGGAGTCGTTGCGTGTCCCCGCCCGCGCCGAGATCGTGCTCGAGGGCTTCATTTATCCATCCGAGCAAGCGCGCCCCATCCCCGACGGTGCCCCGCCGCCCCCGTCGCGCGGTGCGACAGCGGGTTACGACCACGCCCTCGAAGGTCCTTATGGCGACCACACCGGCTATTACAACGAGCAGGAATGGTTCCCGGTGTTCACGATCGAGCGCATCACCCTGCGTCGTAACGCGGTCTATCACTCCACCTACACCGGCAAGCCACCCGATGAACCGGCCGTGCTGGGCGTGGCGCTCAATGAGGTGTTCGTCCCGCTGCTGCAAAAGCAATTCCCCGAGATCACCGATTTCTATCTGCCGCCTGAGGGTTGCAGCTACCGGATGGCCATCGTCCAGATGAAGAAGGCCTATCCGGGGCACGCCAAGCGTGTCATGTTCGGCGTCTGGAGTTTCCTGCGCCAGTTCATGTATACGAAGTTCATCGTCGTGGTGGACGAGGACGTCGATATTCGCGA
Organism: Pandoraea apista; assembly: GCF_001465595.2. NCBI lineage: Bacteria > Pseudomonadati > Pseudomonadota > Betaproteobacteria > Burkholderiales > Burkholderiaceae > Pandoraea > Pandoraea apista. The sequence continues at coordinate 4,332,372 of NZ_CP013481.2, forward strand.
CTGGAAGGAAGTCATCTGGGCGATCACCACGCGCGTCGATCCGACCCGCGACACCACGCTTGTCGACCAGACGCCTATCGACTATCTCGATTTCGCCTCGCCCCAGGCAGGGCTCGGCTCCAAGATGGGCATCGACGCGACGAACAAGTGGCCGGGGGAAACTTCGCGCGAGTGGGGACGTCCCATCGAAATGACCGCCGACGTCGACGCGCGCATGGCTGCTCTATATAAGGATCTCGGCCTGTAAAACCGGCCGCGCAAGCCGGATCGCGATCCTCGTCTTACGCCGGCGGCCGTCGGGCTGCCGGTGTCGCACGCGCGGCGCATTGTTCGACATTGCATCGCCCCATCCGATGTTCATGCGTCGTCACGAACGGCGCACGGCATTGGAGTAAGCTGGCACCCGATACACCGACAAGCCGTATCCGTTTCCGTCCCCCGTACGGTGCACAGTCCCCCGACAGCGCCGCCCGGTCATCGAAGAGGAGAGCTGATCGTGTCATCTACCCGCCCACCGGCGCATTCCCGCGCATCGGCCAAAGCCCATCCGGCGCTGGCCCGTCTGAAAGATCCCGAATTGCTTAAGTCCGACGCCTATATCGACGGCGACTGGACACCGGCCGACTCGCACGCGACCTTCGTGGTGAACGATCCCGCCACCGACGCCGAAATCGCGCATGTGGCCGATCTGGGGGCCAAGGAGACCGAGCGCGCTCTGGTCGCCGCCGAAACCGCCCTGCCCGAGTGGCGTCGTAAGACCGGTAAGGAGCGTGCACGCATCATGCGTCGCTGGTTCGACCTCATCATGCAGGCACAGGACGACCTCGGCGCGATCATGACCGCCGAGCAAGGCAAGCCGCTGGCCGAGGCCAAAGGCGAAGTGGCCTACGGCGCATCGTTCATCGAGTGGTTCGCCGAGGAGGCCAAGCGCATCGACGGCGACGTGCTCAGTTCGCCGGAAAACGGCAAACGTCTGCTGGTGCTCAAGCAGCCCATCGGCGTGTGCGCTTCGATCACGCCGTGGAATTTTCCCATCGCGATGATCACCCGCAAGATCGCGCCTGCGATTGCCGCGGGCTGCACTATCGTGGTCAAACCAGCCCGTCTCACCCCGCTCTCGGCACTGGCGCTCGCCGAACTCGCCAATCGCGCCGGGTTACCCAAAGGCGTATTCAATGTCGTGACGTCGAAAAACTCGTCGGATGTGGGCAACGTGCTCACCTCGAGTCCCCGAGTGCGCCATCTGTCGTTCACCGGGTCCACGCCGGTCGGCGCGAAGCTGATGGAACAATGTGCGTCCACAATCAAGAAGGTAGCGCTCGAACTGGGTGGCCTCGCGCCGTTCCTCGTCTTCGACGATGCCGACGTGGACGCCGCCGTCGAAGGCTGCATCGCCTCCAAATTCCGCAATGCCGGCCAGACGTGCGTGTGCGCGAACCGTATCTATGCGCAGGACGGTATCTACGACACTTTCGTTGAGAAACTGACCGTGGCGGTGAGCAAGCTGCGCGTGGGCAACGGCTTCGAGCCCGGCGTCGCGATTGGGCCGCTCATCGAAGACGCCGCCGTCGCGAAGGTGGAGCGTCACGTGGAAGACGCGCTCGCTAAGGGCGGGCGTGTCACCGTCGGCGGCAAAGTGTTGCATGGCCGCTTTTTCGAACCGACCGTGGTGGCAGACGCCAGCGCCGACATGCTCGTCGCGCAGGAAGAGACCTTCGGGCCGGTGGCGCCGGTCTTCCGTTTCAAGGACGAAGCGGACGGCATTCGCCTGGCCAATGCCTCCGATTTCGGCCTCGCATCGTACTTCTTCGCCCGCGATGTCGGACGCGTCTGGCGCGTGGCCGAGGGCATCGAAGCGGGAATGGTCGGCATCAATACCGGCCTGATCTCGAATGAGGTGGCGCCGTTCGGAGGCGTCAAGCAGTCGGGTCTGGGCCGGGAGGGGTCCAAATACGGCATCGACGAGTACCTTGAAATGAAGTATCTCTGCCTTGCCGGGATGTGACGACAATCTGACCCTTTAATACTTTGTAATAGGCACTTTCCCATGCCGAGATCCGCGTCCTGACTGGCTTGCACGTAATTTTCCGTAACGTCGGCAAACAGGATGGCATTGGGAAAGTGTTACAAAGTCCCACAGACGCGGGGCGCCTCGGGTAGAATCGCGCTTTTTTCGCGAACGGCGACTCCGACCCCAATTCGGGTAATGCACGCCCCCCGTGCGCCACGACATGGGACCGGTCGATGTTCGCGAAGCCCATCAACGGAAGTCGCGTCGGTCAGCGTCGCCCCCGCGCCGTCATGTTTCTCGTGACGGCGACCGGCCTGCCGGCAGTTTGTCCGCCCTCGCGCAGCGTGCCGCCCCGCCCTCATCGGGCCGGTGCCTGCTCCCCCCGGGCGTGGAGAAGACATCGAATGGATAACAATCAATCTCTCATGCGCAACATCGGGCCGTTTGCCCTGATGTTGACGGGCCTCGGCTCGATTATTGGTTCCGGCTGGTTGTTCGGCGCCTGGAAAGCCGCCAAAATCGCTGGCCCCGCCGCCCTTTTTGCCTGGATCATTGGCGCGGTCGTCATTCTGGCCATTGCACTCACTTACGCGGAATTGGGCGCCATGTTCCCCGAGTCGGGCGGCATGGTGCGCTATTCGCGTTATTCGCATGGCAGTCTGGTCGGCTTCATCGCCGCCTGGGCAAACTGGATCGCCATCGTGTCGGTGATCCCGATCGAGGCCGAAGCGTCGATTCAGTACATGAGCACATGGCCGTACGACTGGGCGCACCGCCTGTTTGTCGACGGCACGCTCACAAGCAGCGGCCTCATGCTTTCAGCCCTGCTCGTGATCGTCTACTTCATGTTGAACTACTGGGGCGTGAAGCTCTTCGCGCGCGCCAATACGGCGATCACGCTGTTCAAGTTCGCGATTCCGGCCCTGACCATCGCAGGTCTGATGATCGCGGGATTCCACCCCGGCAACTTTAATCTGGCGGAACACGGCGGTTTCGCGCCGAACGGCATGTCGGCCGTGCTTACCGCTGTCGCCACGTCGGGCATTGTGTTTGCGTTCAACGGCTTTCAAAGCCCGGTGAACCTCGCGGGCGAAGCGCGCGATCCGGGTCGCAGCATTCCGTTTGCAGTGGTCGGTTCGATTCTGCTCGCAACCGTGATCTATCTGCTGCTGCAAGTGGCCTATATCGGCGCGCTCTCCCCCGAGCAACTGGCAGGCGGATGGCACATGGTGAGCTTCAGCTCGCCGTTCGCCGAATTGGCCATTGCTCTGGGTCTGAACTGGCTCGCGATCGTGCTGTACTTCGACGCGTTTCTGAGCCCGAGCGGCACCGGCACCACCTATATGGCGACCACGAGCCGTATGATCTACGCAATGGAACGCAACCGCACCATGCCTGAGATCTTCGGCCGCGTGCACCCGCTATACGGTGTGCCGCGCCCGGCCATGTGGTTCAATCTGGCCATCTCGTTTGTCTTCATGTTCTTCTTCCGTGGCTGGGACTCGCTCGCCGCCGTGATTTCAGTGGCCACCGTGATCTCGTATCTGACCGGCCCGATCAGTGTGATGGCTCTGCGCCGTGCCGCACCGGACATGCACCGCCCCCTGCGTTTGCCCGGCCTGTCGCTGATTGCGCCGTTCGCCTTTGTGTGTGCTTCGCTGATCCTGTACTGGGCTCGCTGGCCACTCACCGGCCAGATCATCGTGCTGGTGGTCGTGGCGCTGCCGGTGTACTTCTACTATCAGGCAAAGGACAAGTGGCAAGGCTTCGGTCGTGATCTCAAAGCCTCATGGTGGCTGATCGGATATCTGCCGGTCATGGCGCTTTGCTCGTATCTCGGCAGCAAGGAATTCGGCGGTATCGGTTGGCTGCCGTACGGCTGGGACATGGTGATCGTGGCAGCCCTCTCGCTCGCCTTCTATCACTGGGGAGTGAAGGCCGGGTGGCGCACGCCCTACCTCGCTGAAGAACGCGAGCAAGACGCCGCCAGCATGGAAGGCATGCCCGCCCTCTCGCACTAAGCCACGTCATCTTTCTCTTTTTACGACGGTCTCTTTTGGGGGGCGCTTTACCTCGCCCCCCAGACGGACCGAAGCCCCTTTCCGCCTCTCAGACATAAACCCAACTCGCCGCAGAAAGGGGCTTCGGTCCGTCTCTCTTCACGCCGTCAGGACTTCCATCAACACCGTTCCTGCGTCTCAGTGCGCCGCGCTGCTCGGGTAGCGTTTTGCGGGCTATCTTTTTTCCGTTCGGTCCTTCACTCACCGGTGTGCGCGTCGACGCTCGATGAACAGGCTGTTGCCTAGTGCTCGCTTCGCCATTTTCTTGGCATCGGCCGCCGCGGCCGAAACTTCTACATGCGACGGGAAACTCTCCGGAGTGACCGCCACGACACCGATCGACAAGCTCGTGATCGGATGGAAGATAACCATGCCACGTCGATCTTCCGCCTCGAATCCACCCGCCGCAATCTGGTCCGGATGGAAGTACTCAGTCACCGCCTCGCCAAAACGGGTAAGCGCTTCGCGGCATCGCGCCTCCCAGTCGGGACTGCGGAACAGAATCAGGAAGTCGTCACCCCCGATATGCCCGAGGAAGTCCCGCTCGGGATTTCGCACGGCCATCAGCACACGCGCGACAAGCTGAATCAGGTCGTCGCCGCGTCGGTAACCGAACACGTCGTTGAACGGCTTGAAGTTGTCCAGATCGATGTAACAAGCATGGAACGACTGCCGCTCGCCAATCATGCGATCCATGTAGTCGTCGATCGGCACGTTGCCCGGCAGCAACGTGAGCGGATTAGCGTAGCGCGCCGCGTCGAGTTGCATATCGGTAATGTGACGCATGAGGGCATGCCCCTGCGCGACGCCGAAATATCGGCCCTGATCCGTCACGATGAAACCCGCCGCAATCTGCCGGCTCGCCCCTTCGGCAATCATGCGGCTCAGATCTTCCATGCGCGCTGTCTTGTCGAACGTGAGCGGGCGCGGCTCCATCACCGCCGAACACGGCTTGCGACCGTACAACTCCCGCGTGAACGGACGTGCGAACCGGCCTATGAGCGATGCGCGTCCGATCAACCCTACCGCACGATCGCGCTCGACCACGGGCAATACCTCTAGCGCCGGATCGCTCTCGAAACGCGCCACCACATCTTCGCTACGGGTATCGGGCGAGACCGGCTCGACGTAGGCAGCAATGCGCTCGAGCGTCACATTGCCCGAACCCAGTTGACTGGGCTGCTGGTGCACATAGGCACGGCGCTCGTTCACAACATCCTGCACATTGGCCGTGATCGCCCGTTGCGGCTGTGCTTCAGGGCGCGCAATGAAATATCCCTGACCGAGGAAGATGCCAAGATCGCGCACTACCTGAAGCTCTTCGGCATGTTCGATGCCTTCGGCAATGACGCGTGTACCACTCGTCTCGGCAATCTGGCGCATCGAACGCACGAACTGGAGTTTGACCGTATCGGTGTCGATGCCGTCAACGAAATGCCGATCGATCTTGACGTAGTCAGGCCGCAGCTCGGACCAGAGTCGTAGGCTCGCGTAGCCTTCGCCCATGTCGTCCAGCGCCACTTCGAAGCCCAGCGACCGATACGCGGTGAGCGACGCCCGCGTGCTCGCCAGATCGAGTGTGGGGGCATGCTCCGTGAGTTCGAGCACGACGCGCTCGGGCGCAAGGCGAAACGACTGGAGCATGGCGAATGTCTCGTCGAGCCCCAACGATTCGCTCACGCCCCCCCCAGGTTGGGCGCGCGTAACGGGGCCGATGTTCAGGAACAACCGTTCGGGCAAGTCCTGTTCGACAAAACCGCGCAACACCGCACGGCGGCAGGCCAGCTCCAGCGGTCCGAGCAGACCATGACGACGCGCAGCGGCAAACAGCGCCATCGGCGAGTGAATCGACGTGCCCGCAGGGCCCCGCACCAACCCCTCGAAACCCGCGACTTCCGATGTCCGAAAATCAAGAATCGGCTGAAACACGCAGGTCAGACCAATGCCCTCGCACAGTTCGGCGAGCAACGCACTCTCGTCGGGATCGGCATAAGGCGCGGCAGGACTGGCAGAGAGGGTTTTCGCGTCGCGTGACGCACCGAAGGCGCCGGGGCGCTCCGGCGGACGTATCGCGACAGGCGTGGGAGGGTTCAACTGAGACTCCGTAGGTCGGTGCGGTGCGCCGCCATCATGCAAACAGCAATGCGTTGTGCGGGCATGTGTCGGGCGCCATCGAGCGCGCCGAAGGCAAGTGCGCTCCGATGAACGGTCTCACCCGTGTTCCCCGTGCTTCGCGTGCGGTAGCTGCTCTGTGGCCCATATCCGCGTCTTGTGACGGTGCCCGCAGGCACCCTCTTTTACTTGGCACTCAGGCTATCGCCGTTATTTGACAGAACCGTGACAGTGCCGGAATTGCCACACACCCGGCCCCCGCGCGAACCCCGGCATCTCGTCAGGCGGGAATTCTCACACCAGTGGGGAATGTTTCCGACACGGGACGAAAAAAAACGGCAACGCCGCAAAGCGTTGCCGTTTTTCCAGCCCGGCTCCATCGACTGGAGCGGCCTGCCCGAACTTACCAGGCGGTCACGACCGAGCCGCCAAACTTCTGCTCGATGAATGCCTTCACTTCCGGCGAGTGGTAGGCCTTGATCAGCTTGGCCACCCAAGGCTTGTTCTTGTCGGCCGTGCGAATGACCAGCACGTTGGCGTACGGGCCATTGGCGTCTTCGATGGCGAGCGAATCGCGCTTCGGGTTCAGACCAGCTTCCATCGCGAAGTTGGTGTTGATGACAGCCACGGCCACGTCGTCGAGCGAGCGCGGCAGTTGTGCCGCATCCAGTTCCACGAACTTGAGCTTCTTCGGGTTTTCGACCACGTCGAGCGGTGTTGCCTTCAGGCCGGCGTCGGCCCGCAACTTGAGCAGACCCTGCTTTTGCAGCAACAGCAGCGCACGGCCGCCATTGGTCGGGTCGTTCGGCAGCGACACCTTGTCACCCGACTTCAGTTCGGCCAGCGACTTGAGCTTCTTGGAGTAGATGCCCATCGGGAAGATCACCGTCTTGGCGATCGACTCGAGCTTGTAGCCACGGTCCTTCACTTGCGCATCGAGGTACGGCTGGTGCTGATAGCTGTTCACGTCCAGATCGCCCGACGACAGTGCGGCATTCGGCTGCACGTAGTCGCTGAATTCGATGACCTTGATGTTCAGGCCGTCTTTCGCAGCAACTTTCTTCACTTCATCGAAGATCTGCGCGTGCGGGCCGCCCGTGACACCCACTTTCAGATTAATCGCATCGGCGGCGACAGCAGGGGCTGCAAATTGCGTGGCGAAGACCGTGGCGGCGCCAACTCCGGCCAGCAGCTTGAAAATCGTACGGCGTTGCATAGAAAACCTCGCGTGTGTATGAAGTGCCGGTTTGCCGGCGATGTTGTTATGTGAAGCGTAATTACTTGTGGCTCAGGCGACGCACCAGCCAGTCGCCGAACGTCTGCACCAGTTGCACGAAAACAATCAGGATCAGCACCACGGTGATCATGACTTCCGGCAGGAAGCGCTGATACCCATAGCGGATGCCCAGATCGCCCAGTCCGCCGCCACCGATGGCGCCTGCCATTGCCGAGTAGCCGACCAGACTCACAAACGTGATCGTGAGGCCGGCCACGATACCGGGCAACGCTTCGGGCAGCAGAACCTTCATGACGATCTGACCGGTCGTGGCGCCCATCGACTGGGCCGCTTCGATCAGGCCACGGTCGACTTCGCGCAGCGCGGTCTCTACGAGACGCGCCACGAACGGCGCAGCGGCGATGGTGAGCGGCACCACGGCGGCCATCGTACCGATGGACGAGCCGACGATGAGTCGCGTGAACGGAATCACGGCAACGAGCAGGATGATGAACGGCGTAGAGCGTACCGCGTTGACGATGATTCCGACGACGCGATTGGTCGGCAGGTTCTGCAACACGCCGTTGCGATCGGTCAAATAGAGCAGCACGCCGAGCGGCACACCGACGACGGCGCCGATCAGGCCGGAAATCCCGACCATGATGAGCGTCTCCCAGAACGAGGAGACGAACAAATCGAACATTTCACTCCACATGGCTCAGCTCCTCAACGACAACGCCCTGACTGGCGAGGAACGCCATGGCTTCGGCCACACGGGCCGGGGTGCCGCCTGCCATGACGGCAAGCGATCCGAATGCCTGCCCCTGGATCTCGTCGATCTGGCCATGCAGGATATTGAAATCGAGTTCGTAACGGCGAATCGCCTCGGAAAGCAGCGGCTGATCCACGCCCGCGCCGGAAAACGCCAGACGATACAGATGGTCGTGGCCATTACCGATGCGCGATGCGACACGCTCGCGAACGCCGGCGGGCAACTCTTGCGCAATCACGTCGCCGATGAGGGCACGCGTAACTTCGTGGCGCGGGCGCAGGAATACGTCGATCACGCGCCCCTGCTCAACCACGCGGCCGGCGTCGAGCACGGCGACACGGTCGCACACCTGCTTGATGACTTCCATCTGGTGAGTAATCAGCACGACGGTCAGTCCCAGCTCTCGATTGATACGCTTGAGCAGTTCGAGAATCGAGCGCGTGGTCTCGGGATCGAGGGCCGACGTGGCTTCGTCCGAGAGCAACACCTGCGGCTCGCTCGCCAACGCGCGGGCAATACCCACGCGCTGCTTCTGGCCGCCGGAGATCTGCGCCGGATAGCGGTCCTTCTGCGCCGTCAGGCCCACCAGTTCGAGCAGCGGCAGCACCTTCGCACGAATCTCGGTGGCCGACATGCCCGCCAGTTCGAGCGGCAGCGCGACGTTGTCGTAAACGGTGCGCGAGCTGAGCAGGTTGAAGTGCTGGAAGATCATGCCGATGCGACGGCGCGCCTGACGCAGTTCGTCCGACGACAATGACGTCAGATCCTGGCCGTCCACGCGCACGGTCCCGTCGCTCGGGCGATTGAGCAGGTTGATCACACGCACGAGCGTGCTCTTACCGGCGCCGCTTCGGCCGATGATGCCGAAAACTTCGCCGCGCTCGATCGACAGGCTGATATTGGAAAGCGCGTCGATCGGCCCCTTGGGTCCAGCAAATCGCTGGGTAATGTTCTGGAGTTCGATCATGCAAAAAAATGGCAGCCCCACTGCCTGAAGTGCCCGCAGTGCCGCCGCCTTGACCCGGTATTTAGCGCAAAGGCGACATTCTAGCCCATGCACCTAAATAGTTGAAAATAATAAAATTTGATCTCTTTATATCGAATTTCAACCGAAGTTCTTAGCGCCTCGCGAAGCTCGAACGAGGGGGAACCCTGCCGTGCCGCAATGCAACACGAATCGGGCTCGCGACAGAATGCCTGCCCTCTCAATCGAGAAAATGTGAGGTGATTTCGCTAATCGGGAATCGCATTCCCGCCAGACAGGAATGGAGCGTGAGTGGGATCAAGAGCCCCGGATCGAACCGGCACTCCCGAAATTAGGGAGATTTCAGGCCTGCCGGCTGGAGGCAAAGTCGTCGAGCACTTCGATTACGCGATCGAATTCCAGCGATTTGTCGAAGAAGTACTGCACACCCAGCTGGAGGCACCGCTTGCGATACGTCGCCAGTGCGTAGTTCGTCAGCACAACGGCCATGAGCTGCGGCAACAGGCCAGCGTCGTGCAGATATGAGAGCACGTCCATGCCCGAGCCACGTCGCAACTGAATGTCGACGATCACGGCGTCGAACTGGTCTTCCTTTAGCGTGCGAACCGCGTCGTCGGCAGTCTCCGCCACGCCCGCCACCTGGAGCATCCCGGTCGAACCGAGCGCTTCGGACAGGCTCTCGCGAATTACCGCCGAGTCTTCGATCAACAGCACCTTGAGGGGCAAACGGGACCCCGTATGCGTTGCCGCGTTCCCGGTTGACATCACAAGCCTCTCTTTTCCATCAACTGATCAGACCGTTCTTGAGCGCATAAAGCGTCAGGTCGGCATTGGTTTTCAAATGCATTTTTTCCAGCACGCGCGCGCGGTACGTGCTGACAGTCTTCACCGACAGATGCAACTCGTCGGCGATTTCCGTAGGGGTACGCCCCTGCGCGAGCTTGCAGAACACCTGAAACTCGCGCTCCGAGAGCTGTTCGTGCATCGGCTCGTCGATCGGATTATCCAGCTTCTGCGCCAGCAGATCGGCCGTTCCCTCACTGACATACCGGTGGCCGCGCGCCACCGTGCGGATCGCCCGAATGATCTCTTCGGGCGGCGCATCTTTCATCAGATATCCGTTCGCCCCGGCACGCAGCAAATTCACCGCGTACTGCGCTTCCGGATACGTCGACAGGAACAGCACACCCTGCTCGGGACGCAATTGCTTGATCACTCGCAGGGTGTCGATGCCGTTCTTGTCAGGCATGGCGATATCCAACAGCACGACATCGAACGCCGTATCGCGAACGGCGCGAATCACCTCGTCGCCGCTCGCGGCCTCGCCCAGCACTTGCATGTCCGATTCGTCGGCAATGAACTGCTTGAAGCCCGTGCGAACGATTGCGTGATCGTCGGCAATCAGGATTTTTATTGTCAGTGACATCTAAGCTCCAGAAACGGTCCCCATCGGCCCGATGGCGTCGCCCACATGTTTTGGATGGACAGACCATGGCCGTCACCGCTGGTTATTCTCGCTCGAGCAGGTCGTGCATATCGTCGGCATGCTCTTCCTCGACCGCCAGAATTTCTTCGAGCATGCGCCGCGTCGTCGTGTCCCGGTCGCCTAAATAATGAATCATCTCGCGGTAACTCTCAATCGCAATACGCTCTGCAACGAGATTCTCGCGAATCATGTCCCGCAGGTTGTTCCCCGTGACGTATTCCGCATGACTGCGTGCCGACAGCCCGTCGGGTGAGAAATCGGGTTCACCGCCCAGTTGCACGATACGCGCCGCAATGCGATCCGCGTGATCCTGCTCCTGCAAGGCGTGTTCGGCAAACTCGGCCGCGACCGGTTCGGCATGAATCCCGGTGGCCATGAAGTGGTGGCGCTTGTAGCGCAGCACGCACACCAGCTCGGTGGCCAGTGCGTCGTTGAGCATGTGCACGACCGCGTCGCGGTCTGCACGGTAGTCTTCCGTGACGGCGCCGTCGTCGAGATGCTCACGGGCACGCTCACGCAGGGCGCGAACATCGATCTCGAAGTCTTCGCCCGCGTGCTTGCTGTGACCGTTGCCTTTCGTCGCGGGCTGGCCATGCGTCTTGGCAGGGGCCTTGGCTTGCTTGGCGGTATGCATTAGCGAATCTCCTTGGTAGTGTTTGCGAGTGTTTGCGGGGGATGGACGGGATGGAAAGAAGGCGTGCTTCGCGGCCGTCGGTGAGCGATCACCGGTCATCGCGCCGGGCGAACTGCCGGGCGGATCGAACCGCCCCGCCCGCCCGGGGGATGCCGCGCAAGGCGAGCACGTCTATCGTCGGACCACCCCGAACAGCAGCGTGACCAGAAAGATCACCAGGAAGATGAAGAACAGAATCTTGGCAATCTCGGCTGCACCGGCAGCAATTCCCGTGAAGCCGAAAACAGCGGCGATCAACGCGATCACGAAAAAAACGACAGCATAGTGAAGCATCGCAACCTCCTCCTTGAATGGGAACGGACCGTGAGCGGCATGACTGACGCTTCACGGAATCGCCACAGCGCAAGATCACGCGTTGCGCCGCGGCGCACCGTCTAATCGACGATCTTCTTGGCGACGGTCAGTCCAAGCAGCAGGAAGATCACGAACAGCACCAGGAACAGCACGAACAGAATCTTCGCGATCCCGGCGGCACCGGCAGCGATCCCAGTGAAGCCCAGCAAGCCGGCCACGATGGAGATCAGTGCAAACAGCAAAGCCCACTTCAACATAGCGCTCTCCTTGTTATTGCATCGTTTCCCGGAGACATTCCTGGCATCCGACGGGGTGACATCGTGTTACACACGGCGACGCAAACTATCGGACGCTGACTGTATGGTAGGGAATGCCCGCCGACGAGACTGCCCGGCCGGCGCTGGTTTTTGCGTAGGAATTCGCTGACAATTTCCGAAATGACGCGATTTTCGACTTATGATCAAAGCGCGTCTCGCCCGTCGAACTCCCTGCTGGACCACTTCCCAACCACCTGACAACCCCTCATGCCCCGATTGTTGACGTCCTGGCTGCGCCGCCGAAGCTGGATCATCGCCATGATTGCCGCGATCGTCATCACGGTCGGGAGCCTGATCGGGCTGGAGTCTGCGCACCGGCGTCTCGCCTCCACCTACGAGACTGCCCTCCAGGCCATGACTGCGGCCAACGAGCTCAACGAGATCATGGCGCGCACCTCCACGGTGGTCTCGAGCCAGCGCGGCTACCTGCTCACGAACAATCCGATCTATCTCGATCCGTATCTGTCGGCAGTGCGGCGCATTCGCGATCTCGCGGCACTCATCGTCCAGCATTACGACGATGTCGGCGATACCCAGGCCACGCGGGACTTTGCCAACGTAATGACGTTGTTCTCGCAACGCATTACCGCCATGGAAACGGCGCGCGCGGCGGTCAAGCAAGGAGAAATGACCATCGAAGAGGCGCTCTCGCCGTCCAATCTCGGCATGGGCACGATGGAACCCGTACAGAACGGCATTACGGATCTGTACAACCGCGAGTTGGCGCGCGCACGCACAGCGCAAGACGACGGACGCTTCGACCAGGCCATCTCGGCCGTGAGCGCCGGCGCCCTCTCGATCCTTACCATCCTGCTGTTCATTCTGCTGTTCCGCACGCTCGGGCGACAGATGCGGCAAGAGGAACTGGCGCGCGAACAGTTGCGCGAACAGCAGACCCATCTGGACCGGCTCGTGCGCGAACGCACCGAACAGCTCGACGAGTTGGCCACCCACTTGCAAAACGTCAGCGAAGACGAGAAGACACGCCTCTCGCGCGAGTTGCACGACGAACTCGGTGCGATTCTCACGGCCTGCAAGATGGACGTGACGTGGGCGCACCACAAACTGCGAGCGACCGATCCGGCTATCGCGGAGAAACTGGCTCGCGCACAGCGCAATCTCGACTCCGGTATTCAGACCAAGCGCCGCATCATCGAGAACCTGCGTCCAACGGTGCTGATCAACTTCGGTCTGGTCACGGCGTTACGCTCGCTTGCCGAGGAAGCGGCCGATCAACAGCACTGGCAACTCGACCTCGATCTGCCGGAAGAAGACTTCGCGCTGCCGGAGTCGACTGCCATCGTGCTGTTCCGCGTGGCGCAGGAGGCGCTTACGAACGCGGGCAAGTACGCACGCGCTACCGCCGTGCGCGTCGCGCTGGCGTGCGACGGTCAACGTGTCCGCCTGGAAGTCATCGACAACGGCATTGGCCTCACGCGCGATCAGTTCAACAAGCCCAAGACACATGGCCTGTTCGGCATGCGCCAGCGTGTCTCCGCCAAGGGCGGACGCATCGATATTCACTCGCTGCCGCAACGCCTCGGCACCGAGATTCAGGTCGTGCTGCCGCTGTGCAATCCGGCAGACGCGCTCGACATTGCCACGGAAGTGACCGAAAGCACTGCACCGCAGGCGCCCGCCGGTACAACTCCCGACAGCGGCGCCAGCGAGACTTCCCAAGCGCCGGGTTCGTCTGGATCGCCGGAGTCGCCCGAGTCGCCCGAGTCGCCCGAATCGTCTGAATCGTCTGAATCGCCGCAGGTGTCTCCACGCTCCGTCCCTCCCGTCGGAATGCGCTGACAGCGCAACCCGACTCCGCCTACACCGCGACGCTCACGCGGCTGACAGCGCAAACGTTTCGCACTCCCTACCATGGAATCACTTGCCGCCCTCACGGCGCGGCAATGACGCGGTAATGACGCGGGTATCAAACGCGCGATGCTGTGCGTGCTGTGGCACGAACTATCCCTGAACCCAACATTAAGGAGTTGCTATGAACTCGGATCTGATCAAGGGCAAGTGGAATCAGCTTAAGGGCGAAGCCAAGAAGCAGTGGGGCAATCTGACTGACGACGATCTGCTCAAGATTGAAGGCAACCGCGACAAGTTCGTGGGCGTGATTCAGGAACGCTACGGCAAGGCCAAGGCCGATGCCGAACGCGAAGTCGATACCTGGAACAACCAGCACAAGCTCTGGTAAGCCCAGGTCGCCGTGCCCGCCGGGAGGCGGGCCGCAACTGCGTTCTAGCGCCTCGCGCCTCACGCCTTGCGCTTTCCAGCGCCTCGGACGACATTCACTCTCAAGGAGAAATCAAAATGAAACGATTGATCGCCATCGCACTGCTCTCCGGCTTCGCACTGGGTCTTGCCGGTTGCAACACCATTCAGGGCGCGGGCAAGGACGTTGAAAAGGGTGGCGAGGCCATTCAAGGCGCCGCAGAGCGTAATAAGTAACGCCGACTGACCGCCGGAACCCCGGCGCATGCCCCGTCTGACACGCGATGCATCGGCATCGCGTCTCATACTCGTTCGCTCGTTCTAATACCAGCCCAAAGGAGGACTTTGAGATGTCACATCGAATCGCCATGAACTTCCTCACCTGCGCCTGTCTCGCGGCAGGCGCTGCGGGAATGATGGGCACAACGGTAGCCAACGCGGCCGACGCCGCCACCAAGGATCGGTACGACGCCGCGCAGAAATCTGCCGAGGCCGACTACAAGGCATCGGTGGCGCGCTGCGAGGATCTCAAGGACAACGCGAAGAAAGTTTGCGTAGAGAACGCCAAGGGTAACGAGAAGGTTGCCAAGGCGAACGCCGAAGCCGACTACAAGCAAACGCCCAAGGCCCGTTACGACGCCGCCATCGCGAAGGCCGACGCCGATTACAGCGTGGCCAAGCTGCGCTGCGACGACAAGAAGGGTAACGAGAAGGACGTCTGCGTCAAGGATGCCGACGCCGCCAAGACCAAGGCCTATGGCGACGCCAAGGTCATGCGCACGAGCCGCGAATCGTCGAAGGACACCATGGCCGCACGCGAGGACGCCAACGCCGATGCGAACAAGGCCCAATACAAGGCCGCGCTCGAGCGTTGCGACAGCCTGAGCGGCAACAGCAAGGACGCCTGTGTGGCCGACGCCAAGGCGCGCTTTCACCAGTAACCGGGCCACATCTGGCACACATCCGGCAAATTTCCGGCAATAGGCGGCCCCGCCCCATAACCCGGGCGATTCCCCAAAAACAAGCATCGCGGCGGGGGCCGATTCGGTTTAGCAGGGAGGAGGAGGTGTCTCGTCGACACGAGAGACACTGGCAGCGGGCGGATGCCGTGAGAGCGGCTTCCGCCCGCTGTTTTTGCGCCACACGCACACGGCGTCATGTAAATGAATGTAACAAGTGTCGCTCGAAACCGCGTGCCGACGCGCGGACGCCACCCTCTGGCGCGTCAACCAAAACGAGCGCAAACCGTTGATTCTGAATAGAATAGGGGCCTGATTCACACGTTTGGCGGCCGCCTTTCTACGCCCGAACGTTCCCTATGCCGTGTCAATGCGCATACTTTGCAACAATTGCGCCACGCCTGCGTTTCGGAACTTCAGTAAAGTTAAGTCAAGAAATCTGACGAACCAAGGTGCCGGTGGGCACCTGGCGCGTCGAACGGCATGGTGCCGTTCGGGTGCCGTCATCAGTACGCTGCCAAGTCCGCAGGAGAAATGTCATGAAAACCAAGTTTGCCGCCCTTGCCATCGCCGGCATCGCGCTCGCCGCGGGTGCGATCGGGACGGCGCAGGCGCACGTCTCGGTCGGTATCGGTATTGGGGTGCCGCTGGTCGTCCCCGGCCCGGTGTATGGGCCGGCCCCGGTGTACGTGGCGCCGCCTCCGCCGGTCTATGTCGCACCGCCGCCCGTCTATGTCGCCCCCGCGCCCGTCTACTATGGCCCACCGCCGCCGGCTTATTACGGTCGTCCGTACTACTACGGCCACGGTTACTGGCGTCACGGCCGCTGGTACCGGTATTGATTGAGGGCTGGCAAGCCCGGCCACTGAAAGCACAACGCGCCACCGACTGCGAAGTCCGTGGCGCGTTGCTTTTCAGGGGGACAAGACGAGCGCGTGCTCAGCGCGCCACCCGGTAGGCAATGCGAAAACCGCCCCAATGACGCCCGTTCACATAGATCGGTGCCGACGCGTCTTTCATCACCACGAACTCGCCCCCACCCATGTCACGCCGGTAAGTCTGGAGCAGCAGCGGTTTGGTATTGCGTCCGGCCGCAGCGCCCGTTCGGTCGTTGAAAAGACGCCGATTACGACAGTTCGCAGCGTTCCACACCGGATCGTTGGTCGGCGACTGTGAGAACTTTCGATTGTGCGTGGGCAGATAGCCGTTTTCGTCGACGGCGGCGCAGAACGTGATTCGCTCGTTGAGTCCGAGCAACGGCTCCTGAATGGCGGGCAGCGTCTCGTCGGTAAAGCGGGTGAAACTCGCCATCAACTGCTGCGGGTTCGACCCCGGAATCGGTTCGTAGCGACGGTCGAACAGCTCCTGCTCGCTGATCTTTCCCTTGGCCAGCGCCGCCTCGAAACTCTCCCCCACTTGCTTGGCCGCGCGGCGTACGGCGCGAATGAAGGGCGTGTCTTCGGTTTCGACGTCGGCCTCGGCGATCAGGCCGATCAAATGCTCCGAGACAGACAACAGCCCGTTGATGCGCTCGCGCGCGCTTTCGACATGATCGGCCGAATGCGAGACACCGTCTGCCATTTCATCGACGTGGGCGGCGAGCGTCGTGCACTCGTTCTCGATCGCTTCACTGACCTCGGCAATCTGGCCGGCCTGACGATCGAACGTATCGAGTGCCGAGCCGGCGGTCTCGATCACGTTCGCAATGGCGCGGGTGCCTTCGCGCGCATCGTTGGCGCGTGCAACGTTGGCATTGCTCTCGCGCATCAAACGCTCGGTGCGCTCCCCCAGCGCGGCGAGTGTGTGCTCGATCTGCTGGGTCGCCTCAGCCGTCTTGCTGGCAAGCAATTTGACTTCGGTGGCAACGACCGCGAAGCTTCGCCCGGCCGCGCCTGCACGAGCCGCTTCGATAGCGGCATTGAGCGCCAGCAGATTCGTCTGACGGGCGATCACCGAAATCCCCTCGGCGACTTTCCCCACATGATCGAGTGCGTCTCGCAGCCCGGCGATCTCGCCGGCCATGCCGGATACGCCCTCCACCAAGCCGTGAATGGAAGCCAGCGATGCGTCTGCCGTGTTGCGCGACGCGGAGATTTCCGCGCTCGCACGATCGGCCACATCGCGTGCCTCGCGGGCAGCGCTCGCGATCCGCTGATTCCCTTCGCTGGTGTCGGCGGCGGCCCGGCGAAGCTCCTGAAACACTTCGGCCTGCCGCTTGATTCGAACGGCGATTTCGTCGACGTTACCGGCGATATCGCACAACTCCACGCCGAGGGTGCCCGCATTGGTGGCCACCTCGTTCATGATAGCGACGGTCTTCGCTGCTCCCCTTGTGCGCGTGAATAGCCCCATCGTCAGTCTCCTCGCATTCTGATCTGCTTGTTATGACGAGGGCGCGACATCCGCCGGAACTGCCAAAAACGCCGGGAAGACGCTCGCGCCGCACGCTGATGTGTCGAAAAGTATAACGGGAGAAAAAACGGCCGACTTGAGGGTTTCTTCGCTTGTCGCACCCCTTGCCGCCGCCCGCACTTTCGACTTTATGGGGCCACCCTCTCACGCACGGCTTACGCGTGACTTACTGAGCGCTGAGCGGCCTGACGAGGCCGCCGCGCCTATCGCGGCGCGCATCGCTTCGCCCACCGCAACGACCAGCCCACTGGCATCGCGGCGATGCAGCAACGCGATTTCGCTGTCGGCGTTGGCGTCGTCGAGCGTCACGCGCCTTACCTCCGGCCCTGCCATGGCAGCAAGGCTCTCCGGCACGATAGCCACGCCGAATCCCGCTGCTACCAGGTTCACAAGCGTCGCCTTGCGCGACGTTGCCACGGCAGCCTTCGGAAAGAAGCCGTGCTGTTGGCATAACTGCGCAACGCGATAACTCAATCCGCCGCGTTCCCGATGCGGCAGCGAGACAAACGGCTCGGCCGCCAGCGCCGCCACGCTCACCGACGCCTCGCCCGCCAGCACGTGACCCGGCGGGACGAGCAACAGCAAGCGCTCCGTTGCGAGGGTGTCGCACACGAGCGACGCCGCGGGACGAAGCACTGGCAGGCGCACCAGCCCCAGATCGATGCGGCCGGCTTCGATTTCGTCTTGTTGCTGTTCGGAGGACAGCGTGGAGACATCAACACTCACGCCGGGGTGTGCCTGAAGATGGGCAAACAAGGCGGCGGGCAACGCCCCGGCAAACGGAACCGAACTCGAATGCGCCAGCCGTACCGTGCCCTGCTCGCCACGCGCCACACTGCGCGTGAGGGCCACCGAGCCTTCAAGTTCGGTGAGCACCCGCCGCGCCTCGTTGACGAATGTGCGCCCCGCAGGCGTGAGCGTTACGCCCTTGGACGAGCGCTCGAGCAACACCGCCTGCAATTCGCGCTCAAGCTCCGATATCTGGCGGCTCAGCGCCGATTGCGCGACGAACAAACGTTCGGCCGCCGCGCTGAAACCACCGGCGTCGACCACTTCCAGGAAATACCGCAACTGCCGCAGCGACACCATAACCATGCCGTTTCGAGATCGAATATCGCCACATTCTATATTGGCGCGGCCCCGGCACACGGCCCTATGCTGGCGGAAAACCTGCAAACGCCATGTGCGTTCTTCTCGCCCGCTTCGCTCTCGTCCCACTACGCCTGCCATCATGCTCTCGACGTTGTCTGCGCCGCTACTCGACACACTTGCCGCCGCACTCCCCACCCCCGGCCACTGGCTACTGATGAGTGCCGCCCTTGTCGTCGCCTATGTGATCTTCGGCGTCGCGGGCTTCGGCACGGCGCTCGTCGCCAGCCCTGTGCTTGCCTATGCGATGCCCGTCGCCCAGATCGTGCCGATGCTGGCCCTGCTCGACTTCAGCGCGGCCTCGGGCAATGTCGTGCGCAATGCCCGCGCCGCCGACATCGGCGAGTTGCGTCGTCTGGTGCCGTCGATCGTCGCCGGGAGTCTTGCGGGCACCGCGCTGTTGCTGACATTGCAGCCCGAGGTTCTATTGCGCGCGCTGGCGTGGTTCATCTGCGGATACGCCGTGTTCTCGCTGATCGGGCCGCGTGCGAAATCGCGTCTGTCACAGGCATGGGCGGTGCCGTTCGGGGCGCTGGGCGGCATGTTCGGCGCGATGTTCGGCAGCGGCGGCTTCATCTTTGCGATCTATCTGACGAGTCCCCTGGAGCGGGTCGAGGCGATGCGGGTCACGCAGGCCACGCTGATCGGCTTCAGTACTCTGGCGCGCGCCATGCTGTTCCTGTTTGCCGGCGTCTACGCCAATCTGCCGATGCTGGTGACGGCGGCGTCATTGATCCCGGCGATGATCGCCGGGATGTGGCTCGGCAAGCACATTACCTTGCGCCTCTCACGCCTGCAGTTTGTGAAAGCGGTCAATCTTGTCGTACTGGCGGCGGGGATCGCGCTGCTGATGCGCAGCCGATAGCGCCAAGCGCCGTTACGGCGGATATCGAGGTCATGTCGATTCCCCCCAACACAGCGCGCACCGGCAAGCGGGTATGCTGACAGCCGTACGCAACTCTATACGGCTCTGTATGGCCCTGTATGGCCCTCCTCCCATGTCGCTGCCCGCCCTGCTCGTCTTCGGCGAAGCCCTCACCGATCTGATTCGCCGACCCGGCGGCGATGGCCGCCAGTGGGTGACGCGCGCGGGGGGTGCGTGCTGGAATGTCGCGCGGGTGAGCGCCGCCATGGGCGTGGCAACAGGTTACGGCGGCGCGATCAGCACGCATGCGCCCTTCGGCACCGAATTGCTTGCCCTTTCCCGCGCGGCAGGTCTGGACGAACGATACCTGCAACCGGTCGACGCCCCGCCGCTCGTGGCCGTCGTGCATCGTCACGATCCGCCCGCGTACTTCTTTCTCGGCACGGGCGCCGCCGATCTCGCCTTCGATCCCGATGCCCTACCCTCCGGCTGGCAGAACGCCGCGCGTGTCGCGCACTTCGGCTGCATCAGTCTTGTGAGAGCGCCGCTGGCGGGCAGGTTGCTGTCGTTGGCCGCGCAGTTGCATGCGCGCGGCGTCGCCATCAGCTTCGATCCGAATCTGCGCAATCTGATGGGCCCCGACTATTTCGCCACCTTCACGCAAATGGCGAAGCTCGCGACATGGCTCAAGCTCTCGGTGGAAGACCTGCGCGGGCTGTACCCTGCGCGGACCGATGACGATGCACTGGCAAACGTGCGTCGTATCGCGCCGCAAGCATCGGTATTACTCACGGACGGCGCAAACGGCATGCGATTACTGCTGCCCGACGGCACGGCGCTAACTCAACCGGCATACTCCGTCGACGTAGCCGATACGGTCGGCGCAGGCGACGCCGCCATCGGTGGCTGGCTGGCCAGTCTGTCGCGCGATCCCGAGGCTTCGCTTGCCAGTCACCTGCGCCGCGCGGCCGCCGCCGCAGCCCTCGCCTGCACGCGCACGGGTGCCTACGCACCCGACTGGCAGGCAGTGGAAGGCCTCGTCGCCACTCGCCTCGTGGATGGAACGTCAGGTCAATCATCCAAATAATGGCTATGATGACAGTCAATCATCACCATAGCCGATAAATTCGAGATGACGCCGGACCAATTGCTGACCTTCGCGACGGTCGCCGAACTGGGCAATATCAGCCACGCGGCACAGGCGCTGCATCTGTCGCAACCTGCGGTTTCCGGACAACTCCGTTTGTTGCAGGAATCGTTTGGCGAGCCGTTGTACCGGCGCGACGGACGCGGCATTCGCCTCACGGCCGTGGGCGAGCAGGTCGCGGTGTACGCGAACAAACTGCGGCAGGATTACCGTCAGGCACTCGCCCTGCGCGACAGCCTGCGCGGCATGGAAACCGGCGCGCTGCGCATTGGCGCGAGCACAACGCCGGCCAGCTATCTCCTGCCCTACGTGATCGCGGAATTCCATCAGCGCTACCCCGCTGTCGCCTTGCATATCGTCGACGGCAACACCAGCGAAATCGTGGCGCAGCTCGACCGTCTGGACGTTGCCTTCATCGAGGGGGCCGTGCCGCCGGGCTTGTCGCCGGAGATCGCCGTGCGGCCGTGGCGCGACGACGAAGTCGTGGCGATTGCGCGTGTCGACCATCCGCTGACGAAAGCCCCGGAAGGGGCGTCGTTGCAGGCCATCGCCGACTACCCGTTGATCATGCGCGAACCGGGCTCGGGGGTACGAGCGCTGGTCGCCAGAGCGTTCTCGGTGGCGGGGCTCACGCCGCGCGTGGCGCTGGAACTGGCGGGGGTCGAGAGTATCAAGGAAGCCGTGCGTGCCGGCATGGGCGTGGGCTTCGTCTCGGCGATGTCAATGCGTCATGAAGACGCTGCGCTCGTTTCGGTGCGCATCGATCCGCCGCACGGTCTCAAGCGTTTGTTGACTGCGCTCGTCCCCCACGCCGACGCCCTCTCGCGCCCCACAGAGCGCTTTCTCGCCCAGTGCTTTCCGGGAGACGCCGCCGATCCGGCTGCGGTGCGGTGACACGCGACAGCGACCCCATCGTACGCTGCGCGGCACTCGTCGCATCGCCCACCGGACCGGCGCGTCAGGCCGATCTCCTACGGCCTCATTTGAAATCCCAAGCCATTTGCTCCGCCACCGACGTGGCTTCCGAAGACCGCACACACACCTCCAGATAGTCGGTAATGGGCGGCGGCGGCGGGGTGCCTTCGGCCATCAGACGATGGTTATCGAACACGTAGTCGAGCGCTGCGAATGCGCCATACCGGCGCAACGCCTTGGCCATCAAACGGCTGTTGCCATGTCCTAGCTGACGGGCCAGCGCCGGGGTCAGGCGATCGATCTCCGCTTCACCGATGTGCCGGAAGCGTTCGCCCAGCGGGGCTACGCCGCGCGCCTTCGCCAGCGCCGCCTCGATCTGGCGAATGGTTCGCGCGCTGCCCTCGCCTGCCGACACGTGATACAAGTCGTGACGCAAGCGCGGCAGGAAGGCAAGATCGATCAGTGCATCGGCGCAAAAGTCGACAGGCACCACATCGATCCGGTCATCGAGACTGCAAGTGAATGCGCCGAGCAACTGCACCATGCGGAACATCCAGAAGATGCTGCCAGACGGCTCGCAACCCAGGCGCGTATGCCCCACGACAATGGAAGGCCTCGCAATCACCAGCGGCAGGCCCGGCCACTCGCGGCGCAGGCGTCGCTCCGCCTCAGCCTTCGACGCGGTGTAGGGCACGACCTGATGATCTGCGAGCGCCAGTTCGTGCGACTCGCGCACCAGCCCCGAGAGCGCATCGCCACAGGCCATGGCCGTGCCGACATGTACGAAGCGCTCAAGCACCGGCGACGCCGCGACCGCACGGGCGAGCGCCAGTGTGCCGGTCACGTTGACGGTGTCGAGTTGCGGATGCGCAGAGAAGGTCGCAATTGCCCCGGCGTGAATGACATGCGTGACACTGCGCATGCGCGGGTCGTCTTCGAACGAGACCGGCTGCGCAAGGTCGCCGCACACGATGTTCGCTTCGCTGAGTGCGAGCCGATGCACCGGCGCGACGCGAAAACGGTCCATCGCGGCCCGCACACGGGCCAGACCGTCACTGCTGGTTCGCGAGCGCACGAGCAGCAACAACGACGGACCGAATCCATCCTTGAGAAGCTGGGCGACAACCGCGCCCCCCACAAAACCGGTACTGCCGGTGACGAGAATTCGCATGGCATTAGCCTCGCAGAAAAACGGAACCGCGACGCGTTCGTCAGAACGTGTAGTCGAGCGTTGCGGCGACCTGATAGTTGGTCTTGTTGAATACGATGGGGCTCTTCGACGCATTGCCCGTGTAGCGCATGACGCCGCCAGCCACCGTGGTGCTCCAGTGCTTGGTGAATTTGTGAGTCCAGTTCGCGGTCAGGCTCACCCCGTACAAGCCGCCACCTGCCGCGTATTGGCGATAGCCCGAATTCAGACTCTGATCGGCGGTCACACCGAAATAGGTCTGTGCATACTTACCGCTGGCAAAGTGCGCTGTGGCGCCCACGCCGACCGAGTCCGCGGCCGACTTGAAAAGCACGCTGTCCACGGCGAAGCGGTATACGTTGCCGCGATCGCGATTGGACAGCGGCACATCCGTCGCCACACTCACCACGGCCAGATCGCCAATGGCGTAACCGGCTTGCAGCGTGGTGAAGACCGAGCCCTTGATGTCGCCCATGCCGCGCAACTTGTCCGAGCCGGAGTCAAGCCCCTTGGCCCGGTCTTTACGTCCGCCGTCGTACGAGAGCGCCGCCGATACGAAGAAGCCCGCAGGCAATTGAAGTCGATAGCCGATGCCGCCCAGACCGACAAACACGCCATAGGGCGTTTGCAGTGCGAGGTTCAGGGCCGGCGTGGCGCGATATTCGTCACTGCCCATGTAGCGCGGCGAGTAGCCGACACCACCGCCGATCGTGAATTCATAGCCGCTTTCCGGTGCGTTCGTCGGCAGACTCTGGTCAGGCTGAATGCCACTGTAGCGGGCGGGCTCGACGGCAAATGCGTGCGAGGCGGCACCGGCCAGCAGCAAGCCTGCGGCACTGGCCGCGAGGCGGGGAAAATGACGAATGCGGTGGGGATAGCGTGAGTCGCGGCTTTTCATGGCACTCCTACAAGTACGAGGCGTTTCTATTGTTGGGGAATTGCGACCTGCGGATGGATCGCAAGGTGAACGCATGGTAGGCGGGAAGCGAGCGCGTAGCTGTTACCTGATTTAGGAGAGTTGTGAACAAATGTTTTCATTTGTTCGCAGGTTTAAAACGCCCGCCCGGCGTGGGCTTCGGGGCATTAGAATGCGCATCACGGGAGTGCCGCCCACCGTGTGCGGCACGGCACAACAGGAAAGGAATACGGCCATGTACCGTGTCTTGCTTGTCGAAGACGATGCGCGGCTGGCTGCGCTTGTCACGGAATACCTGCACGCCTATCGCTTTGAAGTGATGGTCGTTGCGAATGGCGCACGCGCGCTGGATCGCTTTCGCGCGTTTTCGCCCGATATCGTGGTGCTCGATCTGATGCTGCCCGGCATGGACGGCATGGAAATCTGCCGCCAGTTGCGCGCAGTGAGCGCCACGCCGATTCTCATTCTCACGGCGCGCGAAGACACTTACGATCAGGTCGCCGGTCTGGAGGTCGGCGCTGACGATTACGTCGTGAAGCCGGTCGAGCCGCGCCTGTTGCTCGCGCGGCTGCGGGCGCTGTTACGGCGTGCCATACCGAGCGCCGACGCGGAAGTCGCGGGCGACGACGGGCTGGCGTTCGGCCTGTTGCGCATTGTGCCGCGCGATCGCATGGTGTTCTGGCGCGGCGCGCCCGTTGAATTGAAGTCCAACGAGTTCAGCCTGCTGCTGATTCTGGCGCGCGGCGCCGGGCGCGTGGTCACGCGCGACGAAATCCTGCAACAGTTGCGCGGCATCGAGTTCGACGGTATCGACCGTACGGTCGATGTGGGCATTTACCGCCTGCGCAAACGCTTCGAGGACACCGACGGTGAACCGCAACGTATCAAAACCGTCTGGGGACGCGGCTATCTGTTCAGCCCGTCGGCCTGGGAGAGCTGAGCCATGTTTCGCGTTCTTTTGAAGTTGTACCTGCTGGTCGGCATCTCGCTGGTGGCCGCCATTCTTCTGATTCAGCACACCTTCGGCTATCTGTTCTACGACCTCATGAACCGCTCCACGCAAACGCAGTTGGGCGCGTACGTGTGGCTCATCAACGAATCCCTCGGAAAAATCCCCGAGTCGAAGTGGCCCGCGTTCATCGCAGAATTCCAGAGCAAGGGCAAAGACAAGATGGAGATCGTGCCGCTCAAGGGCTTCAAGCTCGAACGCGAATATACGCGGCCGCAACTGGAAGCCGGGCTGCCGATCGTGAACGATACTCAGGGCGAGCACATCGCCGTTCGATTGCGCGATTCCGACTGGGTGCTCGCCTACGAGAGCGCCACCGACCTGAATGTGAAGCAGATCAACTACCTCGCCTACGCGCTGCTGGCACTGCTCATGCTGATTGGCGTGCTGACCTGGGTTCGATGGTATTGGACCGATTTGCAGTCGCTCAATCGCGCCGCGATTCGCTTTGGCGAGGGCGACTTCAACTCGCGGGCGAAGGTCTCTCGCTTCTCGAATCTCGGCTCGCTGGTGCACGTTTTCAATACGATGGCCGAACGTATCGATCGCTCCATCAAGGCACAGAAAGACATGATCAACGCGGTGTCGCATGAATTGCGAACACCGATCGCACGCCTCGATTTCGGACTGGAAATTCTTCAGCAGCGCCGCCATGAAAGCGACGCCTTTGAGCGCATCAATGCGCTCAAAGGCGACATACGCGAACTCGACGAACTGGTCACCGAACTACTGTCGCTCGCGCGTCTGGACCAGATCAGCGTGCCGCCTGCGCGTCACGCCGTCTCGCTGCGCCTGATGTTCGATAGCCTTGCGGCGAATTGCACCGAGGCGCTCGCCGCGCGTTCGATTGCGCTCGACATTGCCGCTGAACCCGGTGCAGATTGCGTCGAAGTCGAACCCAAGCTGCTCGCGCGCGCCGTGCAGAACCTGCTCAACAACGCGATGCGGCATACAGCGCGACGCATTGTCTGCGGGGCGAAAACGTGTGAGGGTGGCGGCGTCATGATCTACGTGGACGACGACGGCGAGGGTGTACCCGTGCCTGAGCGGGTCCGCATCTTCGAGCCCTTCCACCGGCTCGATAGCAGTCGCAACCGCGCGACCGGCGGCTTCGGTCTCGGGCTTGCCATCGTGCGGCGTATTGCGCTGCTGCATGGCGGGCACGTCGGCGTCGACACGTCGCCGCTGGGCGGCGCGCGCTTCACCATCACGCTCCCGGGCACCGCCACGGGCTGACACCGGGCGCCCCTCAGGCACACCACGACCGACTCCCCCCTTGCGGCCGGCGAACGATTCGCCGGCCGTTTGCATTGCAGTGTCTCTTTTCGGATAGCGCCGGATGCCTTCGGATGACGATGCATTGTCATGCGCACGACATGTTGGCCGCTTACATTGGCAGCTCAATTTAATCCCAAAGAGGACCTTGTAATGAAACCCAGTTTCCGCATTGCGGCGGCGGGGTGCTGCCTGGCGTTCGCCAGCAGCCTGCCCATGCCCGCTCTGGCCCAGTCTAACGTTCAGCTCTACGGGCTGATCGACTCGGGCGTCGAATTCCTCACCAATGCCGACAAGAATGCCGCCGGCAACACCGTCAACCTGACACGCTTCACCTCGGGCAACCTCGCCGGTTCGCGCTGGGGCATCAAGGGCACCGAAGACCTCGGTGGTGGCAACAAGGCCCTGTTCCTGCTCGAAAACGGCTTCAACCTCGGCAACGGTCAGTCGCTTCAGGGCGGCCGCGAGTTCGGGCGTCTGGCCTACGTCGGCCTGTCGAACAGCTCGTTCGGCACCTTCACAATCGGCCGTCAGGGCGGTGTGTTCCTTGACTGGGTGAGCAAGTTCAACCCGCTCAACAATGCCGTGTACGCCATCAAGATGCAGGACACGGCGTTCTCCGACCGTCTCGACAACAGCCTGCGCTATACCGGCAAGCTCGGCGCGTTCGAAGGCATGGTCCAGTACTCGAAGGGGTACGACGACGTGAGCTTCGGCAGCGCCACGCCGGGCGACAATCGCCGTGCCCAGGTTATCGACGCCGGCGTGCGTTACGCCAACGGCCCGCTGTCGTTCGTGATCGCCTACGACCAGAAGAACGGCGGCTCGACGCTGCCCAATGCGGCCATGACCTCGAAGGTCGGCGGCTATGAAGGCAACATCGATCGCCGTATCGCCGCCGCTGTGCAGTACTCGCTGCAAAGTGTGGATCTGTACGTGGGTTATCGCTACCTGAATGCCAAGGCGATCCACCTCTCGGCCCTGAACAAGAGCCCGGTGGAAGCGTCGAGCTACTACTGGCTGGGTACGACGTGGCATGCCACGCCGGCACTCGACCTGTCGGCAACGGCGATGTACCAGGACTTCTACGGCACGAACCGCGACCCGCTGTCGTTCCAGGTCAGCGCCGACTACAACTTCTCGAAGCGTACCGATGTCTACGTCAACCTCGGCTATGTCGTGAACCGCAACGGGTCCGACCTCGGGCTGAACGGTTTCGGCACCAACGTGGTTGCCGGCAAGAACCAGTTCGGTACGATGGCCGGCATCAAGCACACGTTCTGATGACGAGCGACACTCGCGCTTCGCAGGGCGGTGTGTCGTCGGGCGTGTCGCTGTCGCTGCGCGCGTTACACCAGACATTCGGTGCAACGCGCGTACTCGACGGTATCGACCTCGATGTTCCGGCCGGTACCACGACCGCCCTGCTCGGCCCCTCGGGCTGCGGCAAGAGCACCCTGCTCAAATTGCTCGCCGGCCTGCTCGCCCCCACCGGGGGCGAAATCCGTTTCGACGACACGGTCGTTGCCAGCGACAGCGTTTGCCATGCCCCCGAGCGACGCTCGCTCGGCATGGTGTTCCAGGACTACGCGCTGTGGCCGCACATGAGTGTGGCTGCGAACGTGGCGTTTCCGCTCGAGATGCGAGGTATCAAACGCGCAGAACGTGGCGAACGTGTCGAAGAGGCGCTCTCGTTGGTCGGTCTGGCCGGGCTCGGCGCACGCCGTCCGCAGGCGCTCTCGGGCGGCCAGCAGCAACGCGTTGCCCTCGCACGCGCGATCGTCTCGGCCCCGCGTCTGTTGCTGTTCGACGAACCGCTCTCCAACCTCGACCGCGATCTTCGCACGCGCTTGTGCGCCGATATCGGCGCACTGCTCTCGCGTCTCGGCACCACCGCCGTCTATGTCACCCACGACCGTGACGAAGCCGAGGCGCTGGCCGATCAGATCGTGATCCTCGCCCACGGGCGCGTTGACAAACGTATTACGAGGTAGCTCATAATGTTCCACCGCAAAATTATCGCGACACTCACCATGGCCTTTGCTGCAAGCGCCGGCGTGCAACACGCGCATGCGCTGACCGTCTATACCGCCGGCCCCGGCAACCTGAGCAAAAAACTTGCTGCGGGTTTCGAGAAGAAGACCGGTATCAAAGTCGATGTATTTCAAGCCACGACCGGCAAGGTGATGGCGCGCATCGAGGCTGAACAGGCCAACCCGCGCGCCGACGTCCTCATCTCGGCTTCGTGGGACACTGCGCAGGATCTCGAAAAGCGCGGCTGGCTCGCTCCCGTTCAAAGCGCCAATGCCGCACGCGTGCCCGCGCCGTTCAAGACGCCGCATTACGTGGCGCAAGGTCTCTCGGCGCTCGGCATCGTGTGGAACGCCAAGTCGGGCACGCCCGAACCCCATGACTGGCGCGACCTGACCAAGCCGGCCTATCGCAATCTCGTGACGATGCCGGATCCGGCGCTCTCGGGCGCCTCGGCGGATCTGTTGCTGGGTCTGCAAGCGCGTCTGGGCGGTGAAGCGTGGAAACTCTTCGACGACCTCAGGCACAACGGCATGGTGGTCTCGGGCCCGAACGCGCAGGCGCTCAATCCGGTGCTGCAAGGCGCAAAGGCTGCCGTGTTCGGCGCGGTCGATTACGTTGCCTACGCGGCGGCGGCAAACGGCGAAGCGGTAAAGGTCATCTTCCCGACGAGCGGCACGGTCATCGCACCGCGTCCGATGATGATTCTGAACACGTCGAAGCAGCAAAACGAAGCGCGCCAGTTCATCGACTACGTGCTCTCGGAAGAAGGTCAGCAGATGGTGGCCGAGGCGTGGCTGATCCCCGCGAGAGAGGACATCGCGATCAAGCGCGCCTCGTTCAAGGATCTGCGTCTGTTGCCGCAGGGCGACGCACAATCGTCGAGCGCTTCGCGCGCCGAAGTCCTGGCACGTTTCGCCAAACTCAACGGCCAGCACTAACGGTGAAATCGTTCCGACTACTCCCCGCGGCGACGGTTGCAGCCCTCGCCGTCGTGGTGGCGTTGCCGGTCGCGTTCGTGCTGTTGCAGGCGGTCTTTCCGCACCTCGCGCAGGGCTCGTTCGCCGAGCCCTTCTCCGCTGTCTGGCCCACGCTGTCGCATGACAGCACGTTGCCGCTGGTGACCAACACGTTGCGGTTGGGACTCTCGGTGGCGCTGGGTACGGCAATCGTCGGCGGTGCGCTTGGCGCGGTACGCGGTCTGTTTCATGTACCGGGCGCCCGGCTCTGGGATCTGTGCTTCCTGTTGCCGTTTCTCGTGCCGCCGTATCTCGCGGCACTCGGCTGGATGCTGTTGCTGCAAACGGGCGGTTACGCCCAGCAGCTGGCCGGGCTCGATGCCGGACAGTTCCTGTTCTCGCTACCGGGCCTCGTCTTCGTGATGACGCTCAATATCTTCCCCGTCGTGTATTTCGCCGTCTCTCGCGCGCTGGCCACCACGGGCTCGCGTCTGGCCGATGTCGCGCGCGTGCATGGGGCCTCGGCATGGCGTGCGTTCGTGCGCGTGACCTTGCCGCTGGCACTGCCTGCATTCGCCGCCAGTCTGCTGCTGGCGTTCACGATGGCCATCGAGGAATTCGGTGCGCCCGCCGCACTCGGCGCGCGAGCCGGTTTCTCCGTGCTGGTGACGTCCATCGAAGGCCGCTTTGCCGACTGGCCGATCGATCTGCCGGGCGCGTCGATCCTGTCGGTCATGCTGGCGGTGATCGCGTTGTTCGCCTTCGTGTTGCAGCACCGGTTGGCGGCAGGCAAGGACTTCGAGACACAGACGGGCAAGCCGGTGGCCTCGCCGCCGCGTGCGCTGGGTCGGTGGCAAGTGCCAGTGCTGTGTGGCTTCGGCCTCGTTGCCCTGTTGGCTACGGCCGCACCGCTGTTCTCGATTCTGGCCACGGCGTTCTCGGGCACCCTCTCGGGCGGCCTGTCTTTCGCCAATCTGACGACGGCGCACTTCGCGGCGCTGCTCGGTCAGGGCGCAGAGGGGATCGAGGCGCTGGCGACAAGCTTGTCGCTGGCGTTGGGTACATCGCTCGTGACCGGGGTACTGGGGTTTTTGTGTGCGTGGTGTGTCGTGAAGTCGACGATGCGCGGACGTGTTCTGATCGACGGCTTGTCGTTGCTACCGCACGCGTTGCCGGGCATCGTTGTCGGCGTGGGCCTGATCCTCGCGTGGAACCTGCCGTTCTGGCCGGCGACACCGTACAACACATGGGGCATTCTGCTGCTGTCGTATAGCTGCCTGCTGCTGCCCTACCCGGTGCGATACACGAGCGCCGCCTTACGTCAGACAGCCGCCTCGCTCGAAGCCGCCGCACGCGTACACGGTGCACCCGCCAGTGTGGCGCTGCGCCGCATCACGCTGCCGCTTGTGATGCCGGCCCTTGGCGCGTCGCTGATGATCGTGTTCGCCATCGCCTCGCGCGAATTGGTCACCTCGTTGCTGCTGGCCCCCAGCGGCGTGCAGACGGTCTCGATCTTCGTGTGGCGTCAGTTCGAGCAAGGCTCCATCGGGCAAGGCATGGCGATGGGAGTCGTGTCGATGACGGTAAGCGGCATCCTGCTCGCGCTGGCGTCGAAGCTCAACGGCAAACCGGCGAACGGCTAACGCCATCCGTTCGCGCCCGGCTCAACCTGTTGCCAGGGTCCGGGCGCGACGTTCTCTCCCACATCGCCACCACGCGCATGCCGCTCAGAACGGCATGCGCACCAACTCTTCCACCGCGCCTACCACCTTGTCGCGCGTGCGCATCAGCATGGAAAACGACAGGTCGGCCTGCGCGCTTGCCAGCATCGCACCGGTCAGATCGTTGCTCTTGCCCAGATCGACGGCCTTCATACGGTCGCCCGCGTCGCGCTGAGCGGCATCGACCCCGCGCAGCATCGCGCTGAAATCGGGCTTGCCCGAGGGGCCTGCCAGTGCAGGCTCGGCCTCGCGCACACCAGCGGCCATATTCAGTTCGCGTTGCGTCGCTTGCATGCGACGCATTTCAGTCATCAGCGACTGTTCCATCGAGACAGGCATTCGGATCTCCGTAACGTGTTTGAACGTGTGCCTGCCTAGCCCGCAGCGGCACCGGTATGACTCCGCACTTTACGCACACCCGCCCCCCTCGTGATTGGGCAATCCCCCAAAGGGTACGGAGTTGAGTGATTCCCCATCAACAAGGGCGATCGACGCCTTTAGGATGCGAACTTCCCTCCGCGCAGAAGCGCTGCGAACCGTCTACTTATCACATGAACACTATGCACGCGCCTATGCCCGGCGCGATCCGGGCACTCGATCCGTGCCGGCTCGGACAGCCGACGCAGCTCCTCGATCCTCTGACCGAGCGGCTGCGCTCGCGTCTCGATGTCCAATTGCCGCAGCACGTCCGTCATCGCCATGCTATGGCGTGGCGTGTCGCCGCCATGTCGGTGAGCGCCAACGCTCCGGACACGGCTGATGTCGTCGTGCAGCGTTTTCGGGTCGATGGTCATTGCATTGATGTGGCGCTGGACGCCGGCCTGCTGCGCGACGCCTTCCGTCTGCGCTACGACGCGGACGACTTCGTCGGGCCGCCCGCCAGACACGCGGCGCCGCCTGCGGCGACGTACGAACGCTTTGTCACCCGCTTTGCGAGGCAAATGCTCGACGCCCTGCGCCATGCCGTGTCGTCCGAGATGGCCCCGGCTCCGGCCGATGTCGAGACGATCGACCTCGATCCGCGACTGACGCCGGCGTCGCTGTGGATCGGCGCGCGCATTGCGGATCGCGCCGGTAACACTCCGCTGGGCACCGTCACGTTCCGGCTCGCCGCAGAAGACGCACGCCGCTGGCTCACGATGCTGGGCCCCAACACGAGCGAACGCGCCGCACAACACACCCGGCCCGCGTGCGATATCGCCACGATTCCGGTACGTCTGAGCGCGCATTGGCTCGATATCGACCTGTCGCTCGGCGCCCTGCTCGACGCGCAACCGGGCGACGTACTGCCCGTGCGTTTCGTGCAACGCGCCCTCGTCTGCGTAGATAACGCCCCGCTGATGAGCGCCGACATCATCGAGCGCGACGCGCACTTGTGCCTCACGCACTTCCAAACCCTTGAGTAAGATGCCCATGACCACGCAACTCCCCCACGATCCCGCCGGCCAGACGCCGGGCACGGCCGACACGCCCGACCTGCGCCCGGACGCGCACTTCGACGATCTGCCTGCGCTGGACGATCTCTCGCAAGATCTCTCCGGCGACTGGCTCGGCAAGGTCGGCGACCCCACCACGGCGTCGGCCCCTGCGTCGCAAGCCGGCACGGCGCCAGTACCGCTGGCCATGCGTGAGACATTGCGCCGCGTGCCGGTGAAACTCACGCTCGAGGTCGGTGCGACGCGCCTCACGCTCGGTGAACTTGCCGCCCTGCGCGCCGACGACGTGCTAAGCCTCGATCGCGCCGCAGGTGCCCCGCTCGCCGTGCTGGTCAACGGCGTGCCGGTGGGTCTCGCCGAGGTGGTGGCCTCCGGCACGCAATACGGACTGAAGATCCTCACGCTCGATGCGCTCGAGCTGGATCGTCTGGCGCAATGAAAGCTGCGCTACAGTTCTTGCGCCAGCGGCTGGTGCGCACGCTCGGGTCGCACAGCTTTCCGTTGTGCGCCTCGGAGACCTTCGTTCTCATGATTCTGGCGATCGGCCTCGCCCTGTTCGCCACGGGCGCGCGCGCCGACGAGGCCAGCGACCTGATGCGCCTGCGCTCACAGGGCGGCACCACCGATTTCACCGTCAAGACCCAGTTGCTCATTCTGATGACGCTGCTGGGCCTGCTGCCCATGATGCTGATGGTGATGACGACGTTCGTGCGTTTCGCCATCATTCTTGCGCTGCTGCGCCAGGCGCTCGGTCTTCAACAGGGGCTGCCCGCGCGTGTGCTGACCGGCATGGCGCTGTTACTCAGCCTGCTCGTCATGCGTCCGGTGGGCGAGGCGATCTGGACACAGGCAGTGGTGCCTTACGACGAAAACCGGATCACGCTGACTGAAGCGATCCGTGCCGGCGAAGCACCGCTCTCGCGCTTCATGCTCGCGCAGACCCGTCAGTCGTCGCTCGACCTGATGGCTCGCCTGACCGGCGAGACCGACGTTGCCGAGCCGCAAGCGCACAGTTTTCTGGTGAAAGCGTCGGCCTTCCTGCTGAGCGAACTCAAAACGGCGTTTCAAGTCGGCGCCATGCTCTTCGTGCCGTTTCTCGTGATCGATCTGGTCGTGGCCTCGGTGCTCATGGCGATGGGCATGATGATGCTCTCGCCTCTGGTCGTCTCCCTGCCGCTCAAGCTCTTGCTGTTCGTCCTGATCGACGGCTGGACGCTCACCGTCAGCACGTTGGTTTCCAGCGTGCAGGCCGTCTGAGGAGAACGCCATGCTGACCAGCGATATTGCCATCGACATCGGACTCGACGCCCTTCGGCTCGTCATCGTCATCGTGCTCGTGCTGATCGTGCCGAGCCTCGTGATGGGGCTGGTCGTGGCGCTGTTTCAGGCAGCCACACAGATCAACGAACAGACGCTGTCGTTCCTGCCGCGCCTGATCGTCACACTGATTACGCTCGGGCTCGCCGCCCCGTGGCTCGCGGGCATGCTCACCGATTTCGCCGCCGAGACCTTCGCCCGCGCGGCCACCCTCGCCGGTTAGCGCCGCGCGCCACGACGCCGCCGCCTGACAAACGATCATGCCGTTTCCTCTCCCCTTTGCCGCGTGGCCCGGCCTCGAAGGCTGGCTCGCCCAGTGGCCCGCCCAGCTCGTGATGCTGTGGTGGCCGTTCTGCCGTTTCATCGCGGCACTGAGCATGCTGCCGCTCGTTGGCGAAGGCGTGGTGCCCATGCGCTGGCGTGTGCTGATGTCGCTGGTGCTCAGCCTTGCGCTCTGGCCGGTGTTCGCGCAAAGCGGCGTGCCGTCGACCGATCCGTTCTCGCTCGCCGGCGTTGCACTCGCCGCAGAACAGGCGATCATCGGTGCGTGCCTTGGTCTGGCGTTCTTTATCGTGCGCAGCCTGCTCACGCTCGTGGGGTATTTGTGCGCGTCGCAAATGGGACTGGCCATGGCCGCCATGAACGACCCGATGAACGGTGAGGCCAGCGAGCCGGTGTCATTGCTCATGGTCTGTCTCGGCACGTTGCTCTTCTTCGTCGCCGATGCCCATCTGATCGCGGTGTCGATCGTGGCCCGCAGCTTCGAGGTCTGGCCCATCGGCGGCGGGTTGCCGCTCACCGATCTGGCCGGCCTGCTGCGTGCGCTTGGCTGGACACTGGCCGCCGCGATCACGCTGGCGTTGCCGGTCGTGCTCACGACCTTCATCGTGCAATTCGGTCTCGGGTTGCTCAATCGCGCCGCACCGGCCCTGAATCTGTTTTCGCTGGGCTTTGCCGTGACGACGCTCGTCGGGCTGGTCGTGCTCTCGGCAGTCGTCCCGGCGCTGCCGGCCCATTACCTGACGCTGACCGAACGAGTCCTCGACTCGCTCGGCCCCGTCGCACGACCGAAATGAGCGCATGACAACCCAGGACACCGGCGACAAGTCAGAAGCCGCCTCCCATCAGAAGCTGCGCCGCGCCCGTGAGCAGGGGCAGGTGGCGCGCTCGCGCGACACCGCCACCGCGGTGGGCATCATGGCCAGTGTGGCCGTGCTCGCGATCTCGGCACCCGTGCAGCTCGACGAGTTTCGCTCGCTCTACGCAGCGGCATTCGCCGATCTCGCCGGGATCGGCTTCGACGACGCGTGGACGGCCCTGCTGCCCGCAGCGATGTGGCTGCTCGTCAAACTTGTCGCCCCCCTGGCGGCCATTCCGCTGTGCATCAGCGTGGCCGCCATGCTGCCCGGCGGTTACGTCTTCAGCACGACGCTGCTCAAACCGAAATGGCAACGTCTGTCGCCCAAGTCGAACCTTGGGCGGCTGGTTTCGATGAAGCACTATGCACAGGTCGGAACCGCCATTCTCAAGGTCGCACTGGTGGTGACGGTGCTGGTCCTTGCGCTGCGCACACGCTGGGACGACCTGCTCGCGTTGCAGGCGAGCGCGCCTGGCGAGGCGATCACCGTAGGGTTATGGCTATTGCGCGACGCCGTGCTCATGTTGGGCGGCGCGTTCGTTGCGTTCGCGCTGCTCGATCTTCCGTTGCAACGCTTCCTCTTCATGCGCGAGCAGCGCATGACCAAACAGGAAGTGAAGAACGAACACAAGCAGACCGAGGGGCGCCCCGAAGTGAAGCAACGCATTCGCCAGATCCAGCGTCGCATGGCCGAGCGCAGCTTGCGCCGCACGGTGCCCACGGCCGACGTGGTGATCGTCAACCCGGCGCACTACGCCATTGCGCTCAAGTACGACACCGGACGTGCGCAAGCGCCGTATGTCGTGGCGCGCGGCCTCGACGAAATGGCCGGCGTGATGCGCCAGATCGCCCGCGAACACAAGATCGACGTGGTGAGCTCTCCACCGCTCGCACGTGCGCTGTACCACACAAGTCAGGTCAACCAGCAGATTCCCGGTGTCCTTTACGACGCGGTCGCGGTGATTCTGGCCTACGTCCTGCAACTGCGCGCCTGGCGTACCGGCGAGCGCGCGACCCAACCCGAGCGTCCGGATACCCCCGCCGTACCGGCAACGCTCTCCGATCCCCCTTCCACGCGACCGACTCCCTGAACTTATGAGCCGACTACTGACCGATCTTCGGCGTCACAAATTTCTGACGCCGCTCCTCGTCTTCGCCATCCTCGCGATGGTGATGCTGCCGTTGCCGCCGCTGCTGCTCGACACGCTCTTCACGTTCAACATCGTGCTCTCGATGGTCGTGATTCTGGTGAGCCTGTCGGTAAGGCGACCGCTCGACTTCTCCGTCTTCCCGACCGTCATTCTCGCCACGACGCTCATGCGTCTGACGTTGAATGTTGCCTCGACACGCGTGGTGCTGCTCAACGGCAACGAAGGCACCCACGCCGCAGGGAGCGTGATCGAATCGTTCGGCAACGTGGTCATCGGCGGCAACTTCGTCGTGGGCCTCGTGGTGTTCGTGATCCTGATGATCATCAACTTCGTGGTGGTCACCAAGGGGGCGGAACGTATCTCCGAGGTCTCGGCACGATTCACGCTCGACGCCCTGCCCGGCAAGCAGATGGCCATCGATGCCGATCTCAATGCCGGCCTCATCAATCAGGAAGCCGCACAGACTCGTCGGCGCGAGGTCGGCTCGGAAGCCGACTTCTACGGCGCGATGGACGGGGCTTCAAAATTCGTGCGTGGCGACGCCATTGCCAGCATCCTGATCCTGCTCATCAACCTGATTGGCGGCGCAGCCATCGGCGTGACGATGCACGACATGAGCGCGGGCGACGCGTTCCGCCAGTATTCGCTGCTGACCATCGGCGACGGGCTGGTCGCACAGATTCCGGCACTGCTGCTCTCATCGGCCGCGGCCATCATCGTGACGCGCGTATCCGACGCAGGCGACTTCGAGAAGCAGGTCGGCAGCCAGTTGCTGGCTTCGCCATCGGTACTGTGGAGCGTGGCGGTGTTGATGTTCGTCCTCGCGGTGATTCCGGGCATGCCGACGCTGCCGTTTCTGGCGTTCGCGGCCGTCATGGCATTCGTGGCATGGCGCGTGAGCCAGCGGCGTGCACCCGACGAAGCGGACAACACCGACGCCCTCGAAGCGGCACTGACGGCACACGAACCGCCCGCGCTCACATGGCACCAACTGCCATTCGTCTCGCCAGTGACAGTCAGTCTCGGCTACCAGATCGTGGGCCTCGTAGACAAACGCGAAGGGGCGCCACTCGTGCAACGGCTCTACGGCATGCGGCAAACGCTTTCGCAGGCGATGGGCTTCGTCGTGCCTGCGGTCAGGCTCGATACGGGCCTCGGACTCGGGGCGAGCGAATATGCCATCGACATAGGCGGCGTGCGTGTCGCGAGCGCCACCTTGCCGCACGACCGGCTCATGGCGATTTCCGCGCCCGATTGCTACGGCGAACTCGACGGCATGCCGGCCATCGATCCGTCATTCGGCATGCCCGTCGTGTGGATCGAGCCCGAGCGGCGCGCCCATGCGCTGGGGCTGGGTTATCAGATCGTCGACCCGGCGGGCGTGATCGCCACGCATGTTCAGGAAGCGATGAAAGCCCATCTGGCGGACTTGTTCACCTATCAGGATGTCACGTCGCTTGGCGAACGGCTGCGAGAACTCTCGCCATCGCTTGCCGATGCGTTGGACAAGGCGCTCACGCATCAACAGCAACTGACAGTCATTCGTCTGCTGCTCGCGGAAGCTGTGTCGTTGCAGGATATCGACGTGCTGGCCACGGCGCTGGTCAACGCATCTACCGTGAGCAAAGAGCCGCTGATGCTGGCCGCCGAGGCCCGCAGCGCGCTCAAGCGACGGCTGGTTCATGGGCTGATCGGCGACGAGCCGACGCTGCATGTCTACCAGCTCACGACGGACCTGGAGAATTTGTTGCTGGGTGCCTATACGGCCGCGCAACAGGCGGGCAAGTCGACCGCCGATGCCTTCCCGCTCGACCCACAATTGCTCGAGCAGTTGCAATCGCACATGCCTCAGGCCCGCGAGAATATGAAGCAAACGGGCCGCGCGCCGATCCTGCTTGTCATGCCGCAGTTGCGTCCCCTACTCTCGCGCTACGCCCGGATGTTCGCGAGCGGTCTGCACGTACTCTCGTATAACGAGGTGCCGCAGACGAAAGAGATCGAAGTGGCGGGAACGTTGGGATAGCGAGGGCGATGAGCAATTCGGTAGACCCGACGGCCTGCTTCACGGTGTCGGGGATCGGGCGCCCCTAAGAAAAAAAGAGCCAACGGCATGACACCGTTGGCTCTTTTCAGACTTCTCGGCCGAGAGAATTTACCGGCCGGCGCGGCGCAATTAACGCAGCAGCATCTGGATCATGCCCGGCATTTCGCCGGCCTTTTGCAGCATTTGCAGATTCACGTTCATCTGCGTTTGCAGCTTGGTCAGCTCCGACACGGACTCAGCGAAGTCCACTTCGTTCATGCGCGCATTCGCTTCACGCGTGTTTTGCAGCAGCGTCGATTGAACTTCCTCACGGCCGTCCAGATCCATCATGGCAGCGCCGATGCTGGCTTGCACGGTGGCCAGTTGCGTGATGGCGGCTTCGAGATTGGACATGGCGCTAGCTGCATTAGTCGCGGTATCCAATTGGCGAGACGCCGGTTGGGCCTTCGATACGATCAGTTCATCGACCGCCGCGAGAAGGTCACGCTCCTCACTGCCGACAAGCTGGTTACCACCCACCGTTGCCGCTGTACGGAACGCACCGGCGAGAGCCGTCTGCATTGCGCCCACGTCGCCATAGGCGTTCACCCCGGCGATTGCGGTCAAGGCGGTCGTCAGCGCGTCGCCCCAGTTCACGCCACCGGTCTGCTCTTTGGCGAGCAGGGCGGTCATACCCGGCTTTGCATGTAGTTCACCAATCAACGAGATCGCAGCGTCGGCGTTCGGATTCGCGCCAGTGACGAAACCCATCTTCGCTGCCAGAGTGTCGCCGGCGGCAAACGGTGCCGTCGATTGGGTTCCGAATTGCCCCGTGGCGTCGCCAATGCTCGAGAAAAGGCTGCCAAGCGCCGCACTGATGTCCAGCGCCTTCGTTTCAGACGCGCCAGCGCCGACTTGCAGGTCGATCTTGCCTTCGGCGAGAATCCCCGTCGCAGCACCACCCAGCTCCATCTTCAGCAGGTTCTTACCGGCAAACGTCGTGTTGTCGAAGATTGCCTTCAGCGCTTGTGCGTTGTTGGTGTATTGCTGTTGCAGCGCCGACTTTTCAGCGCCACCCTTCAGGCCATCCTTCGCCTGCGTGGCCAGATCCTTCATGGTCACGAGCAGTTCATTGGCCTTGTCCAGCGCGCCTTGCGCCACGCGGGTGCTCGACTGAGCGTACTTCATGTTGCCGATCGCCGACTGGGTGCCGCTGGCATGCATGTTAAGCATGGCCGAAATACGGGCTGCGGCCGGGTCGTTCTTGTACAGGTCGTTCTTCTTGCCGGTCGAAAGATCGCGCATGAGGGCGTTCAGCTTGCCGCTGGTGCTGCGTTGCGAATTCAGCGACGACATTTGCGCCACGTTGGTATGCAGATTCAACATTGCTAGAGCTCCTTGTTCTGGTGAGCTAATCGGCAGACCGGATTGCCTGCCTCACCGTGCTAAGGCGTCTCTTCGCGAGATTTGTTAATGCATTCCCGTGGAGATTTTTCCCATCTGCAAGCGCCCCCCGGCAGATCGCTCGTCGAACCCGCAACGCTCGCTTACACGTCGCCAAGCAACGCACGCACATTCGCTCGCGAGACAGGAACCCCCTTCGGCATCGCGAGCGTGAGTGCCACGAACGGCGGCTGTTTTCCCAGTCGCGACGTCCATGCCTTCGCCGATGCCAGCGCAATTTCGAATGCCACGCCATCGGCGGCGCGCTCGCCAGCGAGCTGCGATTTCCCAACGACTTGCGCCGACGCCCGCGCCGTATGCTTCGCCAACGCATGAGATGCCCTGATAGCCCCCACCATCGACGCCAATGCACGGCGCGCCTGTACGACGGTGTCCGGGCTATCGAGGCGCCACGTCCGGGGTGCAATGGCATCAGGGGCGTCGCGAAGCGTTGCGCGTTGCGGGTGCGCGTCGACACCTTCGTTCGATTGTGCGATGGCAAAGCGCGACGCCAGCGACGGCCATGCCGCGCCAGGCGCGCTCAACACCCAGCCGCTATCCGGAGGGCGCTGGGACGGGGACGGGGACGGTTCCAGCGTGATGCCGTAAGCCGCCAGTGCGCGGGTCGTGCGGCGACGCAATCCCGCCTCCGACACCGCGTTCGCCAGATCGATCTCCACCCCCGGCTTGTAGGGCCCTGCGGGAAAGAGCGAGACCTGCTGCGCCTTCGACGCACGCCACTGCGCAGGCGCAACGCCGTCGACGGTAAAACGTCGCGGCGCGTTTCTTTGCACGTCGAAATGCAAACGGTCGTCGACAGTGCCCAAACTGCCCCGCTCCCGGTCCTGCCATAACGCACCAAGGGCGTCGAGCGACCGGCGTGCCTGCGCTTGCGAGACAGGGTCGTCGTCCCGCCACCGCGAGAGCGACGTCAATGCCACGCTTGCCGACGCATGCAGTGTCGACAACCACTGCGCACCGGCACTCGCGCGGCTAGCCGAGGCGTGCTGCGAAATCAGTTCGGTAACTTGTGCAACGCGTCGCTTGTCGAACGGCTCCGCGCCTCGCGACGCAGGCCCGCCCGATACGCCAATGTGCGCGCGCTCGCCCACACCCGATGTCGCGTTCGTCAACGCAGTGCTGCCGGGCGCACGCGCCGACGCATCTGCCTGAGAAGCGTCGCCTCTGCGGGCATTCAGACGAGCCGAAGTCAGTGCGTCGTCGAGTGCGGCACTGCCGGGAATCTCGCGAACGATATCAACCATGAGCGAGATCCTGTTGAGTCAGACGGTGCAAATCCACGGCGAATGGCTTAGATAACGTCGAAGAACGACAACTTGCCCACTTCGGCGTGCGCAGAGCGTGCTGCGGAAATGGCGCGATACATGGCAAGCAGGTCCGGCAAGGCTTCGGTGGCGCTCGTGCCCTCGATGGCCACGCGGGCCTTCACCAGCACCTCGCCCTGCAATTCATGATCCTTGCGCACGGCGTCGAGGCGCTTCGCGCTCTGATCGTTCACAAACTCGGCGTCTGCGATCTGCGCGGCAACCTTGTCGACGGGTTCGGCAAGCGCGCGAAGCACAGAAAGCGATGTCGTACCCGGCGTCGCGCGTCCCGCATTCGTCAACGTTGTCGCTGCCGCGCCGAGGCGATTGAGCAGGTCCGGCATACCCTGCCAGGCTTGCGACGCGTGGGTATGGAGCATCCCGTCGCCGATATCCACGGCCGTGGGGGCTTGCGTGGTGGCGCTCAAAATAAAGTTCACCGCCGCAGCGCCCGGGCTGGCCGTGTCGACGATCGGCGCACCGCTGCTGGCAAAGAGATAGCTGCCGTCTGCACGGCGCGTGTTGATCGCACCGACCAGCCCGGTCATCAACTCGCGAATCTTGTCCGCAGAGGCTTTCGCTTCACCGATCTGCAAGGCGTCGGCCTTCAGCGATACCTCATTTTTGAAAGCGCTGAGCCGGTCGTATGCATTCTTGAGACTCACGTTCGCCTGCTTCAGATCGGCCTCGAGGCTGGCGATCACCTTCGTGCGATGCCCAATGGTCTGCTGTTCGCGGTCGATGCGGGCAATGCGCTCGAAATCGACGGGATCGTCAGTGGCGCGCAGCACACGTTTTTCTTCGCGCGCGTGATCGGTCATGCGCGCCAGACGTTCGTTCATCTCCCGCAGTACGTGCTCGCGCTCGAAACGGCTGAAGTGGTGATTGATTTGCATTGTGGTTTCCTTTGGCGACGTTGGGCGGATCAGCGCACCATCGCCAGCGTGGCGTCGAACAACTCGTTGGCGACGGCCGCCACGCGCGCGTTGGCTCGGTAGAGCTTCATGTAGGACATGAGCGCCCCCCCCGATTCGGTCTCGTCCACGCCTGCCTGCTTTTGAAATTGCGTGCGTGCAGATATCAGCACGGCGCCGGCAGACGTTCGGCCGGCGTCGATCTCACTGGCGCGGCGGCCCGTGTCGGCCGCCAGCGCGCTCATGGCTTCGACAAGCGTTCCGATCGTGCGGCCCGGCAGCGATACCGGCGCGACAATCGCACCTTTCAGGCGCTGCAACGTCTTGCCGTTGCCGTTGACGCTGTCGGCATTGAGATTGAGACCTTGCGCCGTGGCAAGCGTGCGCGCCAATCTTGGCGCACCGTTCGGGCCGATCGTCAGCGACAGCAGCGGCGTGCCGCTGAAGGATGACGACAGGTCGTCGGCGTGCGCACGGTTGAGTTGCTCGACGAGCGTGCGGGCGACTTCCGCCACGTCTGCGATGCGTTGATCCAATTCGCGTGTAAGGAACCTGTCGTGCCCCCCCAACCGGCCGCCAAGCCCGTCTGCCGGCACATTGACCCGCGACGCGCCGGCCACCAGCGCATATCCCCCCGTCGGCAGCGCTTCGAGCTGTGCCGCGCGATTGCCCAGAACGAGGGGGTGCCCGGCGCGAGTCAGCACGTGATATGCGCCGCTGCTGTCTTCGCGCACATCCACGTCGATAAACGCCGCCAATTCGCCCAGCGCCTGATCGCGTTGATCTTCGATGGCAAGACGACCGGCTTCATCGGGCGCCAGCCGATGCAGTCGATTGAGGTCGGCCAGCGTGGTCGCCAGGCGATTGACCTTCTCCACGTCCCCGGTTCGCACCCTGTTGAGGGTCTCGCGCATGCGTTCCAACGCGGAGAACATCGAGTTCGTGCGTTCTGCGACACGCCCCAGCGACGCGAAAACTTCGTCGGCATGAACATTGCCGCCGACCGTTTGCGCTTCGTGATCGAGCGCCTTGACGAAATCGCGCAATCCGAGCGGATCGCTCGCCACATCGGTGCCGCCCAGTTGCGTGAGCAAGGCGTCCGCGTGCGGTTTCTGGGCATCGAGTTCGTTCGCGCCGGACACCGCACGCCACAACTGACGCCGCTGCTCCAGCCCGGCCGCGCGTACGAGTTCCTGCGCCTGCACCGTGCCGTCGGCGCGCGATGTCACTCGCACGTTACGGCGGGTATACGCCGAATTGCCCATCTGCGAGATGTTGAGCGACTCGTTGTCGAGCAGCGACTGCGCAGTTTTCACGCCTTGCGTGGCGATATTCAGCATGTTCATGGTTGGGTGCCTGTCGTGTCGGGTTTAGCTCGGCATGGGTGCGACGTGGGTGGCTGCCGCGTGTTCAGCGGCCCGCCATTTGCCGGACGATCGTGTCGGCAATGCCAAAGGCTCGGCGCGACGCGAGCGCTTGCGCGACCTGTGTATCGGCCCAGTCGTGCAGGCCGTCGGTCGAGCGGTCGCGCTTGCCCAGCCCGCCGGTACCGTCGCCGTCGTCGCGCAACGCCTGGGTGGCGCGGCGCATTTCGCCGAGTAGTCGCGCGATGAAGATCGCTTCGAACTGTTCGGCGGCCGCCTCGAGATTCGCGGCCGGAGCGTTCGGTGCCGCGCCCGCATTCTGCATAGGCGACCCGGGAGCGGAAATTAGCAAATGGTTGTGCGCTATCGGCGTCATCGGATATCTCAGATCACATGCAGCTCGCCGTTAAGCGCGCCGGCTTCGTCCAGGGCTTGCAGGATCGCAATCACGTCGTCGGGGGTCGCCCCCGAGCGGCGCAGACTGTCGACGATGGTTTGCAGATCGACGCCATCCGGCCAGACCTGAATGTCCATGCCGTCTTCCTGCACGTCGATATTCGAGCGTTGCACCTCGGCCGTACGGCCGCGCGAGAACGGCGCAGGTTGCGCGATGACGGGCGACTCGGTCACCGTCACGCGCAACGAGCCGTGCGACACGGCCACCGGCCGCACCGTCACGCCTTGCGAGATCACCACGGTGCCCGAGCGTGCGTTGATCACCGCACGCGGCACCCGGCTCACACCCGGCACGGGCAACGAATGCACGTCGGCCAGAAAGCGCACGCGCGCGTCGGCGTCTTCCGGGGCACTCACCTCGACCGTGCTGCCGTTCATGGCCTGGGCCACGCGCTCGCCGAAACGCGTGTTGATGGCGTCTGCGATGTTGGCCGCCAACTGGAAGTCGGGTCGCTTGAGGCTCAGCCGCATGGCGCCGCCCTCGCCGACCGGCACGGGAATCTCCTGCTCGATCGTCGCCCCATTGGGCACACGTCCGGCAGTCGGTGTGTTCTTCTGCACGCGCGAGCCGCTGCGCCCCTCGGCCTGCATGGCACTCACCACAAGGTTGCCCTGCGCAAGCGCGTAGGTCTGGCCATCGACCGCGCGAAGCTGGGTCAGCAGCAACGTGCCACCGCGCAGACTGCGCGCATCGCCCATCGACGACACGGTAACGTCAATGGTCTGCCCGCGCAGGAATCCCGACGGGTAGGTTCCGCTGACCATGACCGCAGCGACGTTGCGCGAGCGCAATTGCACGTTATCGGGCATGCTCACGCCAAACTGCTTGAGCAGATTGGCGAGCGACTGGCTGGAGTGGCGCGAGCGCGGGCCGTCGCCAGTCCCCGGGAGTCCCACCACCAGACCGTAGCCGACGAGCTGGTTATCGCGCACGCCTTCCACGTTCACGTAGTTGCGCACGGTTTGTGCATGGGCCACAGGGGCGGTGACCAATGCCGCGATCGCCGCCGTGACGGCGATCATTGCCGAAAACGACAATGCGGTGAAACGGTGGGACATGCGCACGAGCGCGTCAGGTATTCCGAACATTCGAATCTCCCCTCAGAGCGGCGCGAACTGGCTGTTGAAGAAGCGTGTCAGCCAGCCGGGATTGTTGCTGTCGGCAAGCGCTCCGGTACCGAAATACTGAATGCGGGCATTCGCGACACGCAGCGACGACACGCGATTGGTCGTGTCGATATCGCCGGCACGCACGTAACCGGCAACGCGCACGGTTT
Organism: Pandoraea apista; assembly: GCF_001465595.2. Taxonomy (NCBI): domain Bacteria; kingdom Pseudomonadati; phylum Pseudomonadota; class Betaproteobacteria; order Burkholderiales; family Burkholderiaceae; genus Pandoraea; species Pandoraea apista. The sequence goes on from NZ_CP013481.2 coordinate 4,376,927, forward strand.
CTTCGCCCTGATTCAGGAACAGACGTTTCTCGCCGCGCACATGCAACAACCCACTGGGCAGCACCCGATGCACGACAACCGTGATCGCACCGCGTAAGGTGTTCTGCGCCGTACTCGAGCTATCGCCGCGAAAGCCGCGTCGCGCGCCAATTGCCGAGTCGCCCAGGGTGGACTTACCCATCAGCGTGACCTCGTCGATCGACATGTCGCTGCGTTTGTCCAGTCGCGTACCGGCACGTTTGCTCGCCTGTGTTTGCTCTTGCAGCACGATGGTCAGCACGTCGCCCGAGCGGAATGCGCGCTGGTCCGACGTCAACGACAGCGCGTTGCCTGCCGAGAAAAGCCCGCCCGCCTGCCCCTGCGACGACATCTCGGCCACGCTCGGCAGGTCGTCGCTCTCTTCGAGCTGCGGCGGCAGGTAACCCGCACAGCCCGTGAGCGCGGCGGCGAGCGCCATCGCGACCGCCGCACGCATGGCACGTCCCGCGCGCACGCCGCGATGGGTCATGCGGGCATCGCGCGGCAGAGGGCGGGTCGCGTCCGTCATCGTCATCTCCGTCCGTTACCGCGCGACCTGCGCGAGGCTCTGCATCATGTTGTCGGCCGCCGACAACACTTTGGTGCTCATTTCATAGGCGCGCTGGGCTTGAATCATGTTCACCATCTCCTCGACGGCAACGACGTTCGAGCCTTCGAGCGCCTTTTGTCGCAGCAGCCCCAGGTTCTCTTCCCCCGGATTGCCCTCGATGGGCGGGCCGCTCGCAGCCGTCTCCGCAAACAGGTTGCTGCCCATCGGGCGCAGACCGGAAGGGTTCACGAAGTCGGCCAGTTGCAGACGGCCAAGCGACGTCGGCATGGTGTCGCTGTCCTCGAGGGCGCTGATATCGCCATCGGGGCTGATCCTCAGATCGCGCGCGCCCGGCGGCACGACGATGTCGCCCACCAACGGATGCCCTGCCTGCGTCACCAGACGCCCGTCGGCGTCGAGCCTGAGATTGCCGGCGCGGGTGTAAGCCGTCTCGCCGTCGGGCATTTCGACTTGCAGAAAGCCGCGCCCGGTGATGGCGACGTCGAGTTCGTTCTGGGTCTCCTGCTCGGCACCGTTGACGAACTGCTTCTGCGTGCCGGCAAGCCGCACGCCGGTACCGAAATACATGCCGCCGGGCAGCGTGGCATCGCCCTGCGTGCGCGCCCCCGCCGGACGAACAGCGCGATAGAACGTGTCTTCGAACGCGAGACGGTCGCGCTTGAAGCCGGTGGTGTTCACGTTGGCCAGGTTGTTGGCAATGGACTGCAATTGCGCATCTTGCGCATGCACCGCCGTGCGGGCGATGAGAAGTGCGGGATTCATGACATCTCGTTGGGAATTGGGGGGTGAATTAACTCGACTTAGCCGCGCACGAGGCGATTGCCGCCTTCTGCCATGTCGTCGGCGATTTTGAGCACGCGCATCTGCATTTCGAAGTCACGGCTCGCGTTCATGCTCTGCACCATCGCGCCGACAGCCGAAACGTTGCTCGCTTCGAGATGGGCGCCGCGCAGCATGACGTCGTCGCCGGGCAGCGTGCCGGCGTCGCTCACGAACAGGCCGCCGCCGGCACTGCGCATGTCGCCCGGCATGGCGAGCACGCGTTGCAGTGTGCCTACCGGCAGCAGATCCGCTGCCCCTTCGAGCCGTACGGACACCGTGCCGTCAGCGCCGATATCGAGCTCATGATGAGGCGGCACCACGATGGGACCGCCCTCGCCCAACACCGCACGACCGTGCAGCAACAAGGTACCGTCGCCATCGAGCATCAGCGAACCACCGCGCGAGTAGACAGCGTCCGCGCCGTCTTCCGGCAGCGCCGCGAGCGCCAGATAGCCGTCGCCGTCGATGGCGACGTCCAGCGCGCGCCCTGTTGTTTCGAGCACGCCGGGCGTGGTATCGAGACCGGCCGGCGCCTGCACCGCGTAGTGACGCGAGGCCAGACCGGGGCCCGGCAATGCATTGGCCTGCGCCACGGCCATCGACGCGCGAAAGCCGGTCGTCGTGGTGTTGGCGAGGTTGTGAGCGACCGTGTGCTGAGCGTCCTGCGCACGCTGCGCGCCCGACATGGCGGTATAGATCAGGGCGTCCATCGCGTCAGATCGACTGCATCAGGTTGCGCATCATCTCGTTTTGCGTGGAGATGACTTTGGTGTTGGCCTGATAGTTGCGCTGAGCGGACATCAGGTTCACCAGTTCGTCCGTCACGTTGACGTTCGATCCTTCGAGCGAACCGCTCACGAGTACCCCCGCCGCGCCTTCGCCGGGGCGACGCAGTTGCACGGCGCCCGAATCACCGGTTTCGCGCCAGACGGTACCGTCCACGGGAACCAGACCGCCCACGTTGGCAAATTCGCCGAGGGAGAGTTGATATTGCGCGCTGCTCGTACCGTTGCTGTACTCCGCAACCACCGAGCCATCCTTGTCGATGCGCGCACGCACGAATTCGCCCGCTTCTCGACCACCGACTTCGGCGGCAGTGGCGGTGAACTGACCGGCTTGATGCGCCATCCCGGAAAAGTCCAGTGACGGAAGCGTGCCCTGAGCGGTCGCATTAAAGGCCCGGTTCGTGGGATCAAGCGTGCCCAGCGGGGTCACAGTTTGTCCATTGACTTCCGACACTTGCAACGCCGGGCCAGCGATCATTTCGAACCGCAACCCTCTGACGGCGAGTTCGCCGTTGGCGTCGCGAAACGTGACTGAGATCTCACCGACCGCCCCCGGTGCTGCGGGCAAAGGATTGGGCAAACGCCCAGAGATATTGATGGTCGTGCTTGGCAACGCCCCCACCGGGCTCTTGTCGATCGTCACATCCGATACGTTCGCCTGACCTTGAGCGAAACCCTGCACGCTGCGACCGCTTCCGTCGACCAGTTTGTTGTCTTTGTCGACCTGGAAATCGCCCACGCGCGAATAGACACGCTGCCCGTTCGTTTCCTTGAGGATGAAGAAGCCGCCACCCTGAATCGCCTGATGCAAACGGTCGCCGGAACTGCGCAGGCTGCCGTTGGACGCGACCGAATACCGTGTACCGCTGGCTCTCACACCCGCAGACTGGGCTTCGGCCATGGCCGACTCGAAATGGGTACGCCCCGACTTGTATCCGTTCGTCTCCACGTTGGAGATATTCTGCGAAATGGTCTCAAGTGACTTATTGATGGCGTTGATGCCCGACAGGGCAATATCGAAACTCATGCCGCACTCCCATGCTTGGCCGCGCGCAAAGGCGCGTTGGCCGACAGTTCTTTGATGTTGAACGCGTCGATGCGGGTCCCCACGCCGGACACGTCGATCTGCGCGCCGGCACCGTCAAGATGCACACGCTCGACACGCCCCGAGACGCGCACCGGCAGCTTGGCCGTGCCTGCCTGAACGTGGATATCGAACTTGCCCGCGCCCAGGTTGTTGCCGGCAAACCACGCATCGTCGATGCTGAATTCCGTGCGTCCGGCGGACCCCGGCAGCGGCTTGCGAATCGTCTTGCCGTCGTGGCTCGTAAGCACCAGCTCGGCCCCTTCGGTCCCGACCGGAAGTTCGACAGTGCCGCGAATCCCTTGTCCGCTCGCGCGCTCGACGCTCGGCGTCTCGACACTCACCTCACGGCCGACATGGCTGCCCAGTGTGTAGCCCTGCAAACCGGAGAGCACCTGGGTCTGGGCGAGCATGCGCTGGCTGACCTGCTGCAGCGTTTCGGTCTGGCTGAGCTGCGTGAGCTGCGCGACGAACTGCGCCGGATCGGTGGGATTGAGCGGGTCCTGATTGCGAATTTGTGCGACCAGCAGTTTCGTGAACATCATCCGCATGTCCTCACCGGGATCGCCGGCAGACGCCAGTGCGCCAGCGGCATTTGCCGGGGCGTTCAGTGCGCCGGGTAGGTTTCCAATGGGCAGCGTCATCCGCGTTCTCCGAGTCGTAACAGTTCCTGCTGCGCCGTGCGAACACGGGCCAGCACTTCCAGATTGGTTTGAAACGCGCGCGACGCATCGAGCATGTCCGTCATTTCCTCGATCGCGTTCACGTTCGCATAGAAGACATTGCCGTCGGCGTCGGCGACCGGATTACCGGGTTCGTACGCAACGCGCGGCAAATCCTCGCTCTCGTAGATATCGATGACCTGCACATGGTGCGCGCCCTGCGCCTCCCCGAGCACCGTGGCAAATACCGGTTTGCGGGCTCGATAGGCCGTCTCGGCGTCGCCCGACACGGCGCTGGCGTTCGCCAGATTGCTCGCCACGGTATTCAATCGAATCGTTTGCGCGGCCATCGCCGAGCCCGCGATTCCCGCAATTTCTCTGAAGCTCATCGTCAACGGCCTCCGTCGATGACCTTCTGCAATCCGGCAAGACGCCGGTTCAGAAAGGTAAGGCTGGCCTGCCAGTCGGACAGGTTCTGCGCAAAGAGCGCCTGTTCGATACCGAGTTCCACGGTGTTGCCGTCGGCGCGCGCCTGCGTCGGCACGCGATAGCGCAAGGCGTCGAACGACTCGCTCGCATGCAACGTGTCGACACCGCCGAGCGGCGTCATGCCGGCATTCAGATGCTGTTGCACACGCTCGCCGAAGTCGAGGTCACGCGCCTGATAGCCGGGCGTTGCCTCATTTGCGAGATTGGCGGCAAGCACACGCGTGCGGTCCTCTCTCGCGCGCAACGCCGCAGCGTGTACGCCAAGCGCCTGCGAAAAAAATGTCTGCAAACTCCGCCTCCATGGGTGACTGATATCGACTGCCCCCATTCTCGGCATAACTATCGAAAAGAGGCTCGAATGCGCCGGAAATTGCCGCGTTTCCCAAAGCACTTGCCCCGCTTTGGGAAGATGACGTTGCCTGCGTAGGTGTCTTGTGAGTGACTTCGTTGTTGCGCTACGCAAGTTGCAGGGCATGCCTACCGGCCTGATGACCTCATGACTTGATGACACCGGGACGGATTGAGGCGAATCGGAGAGTTATCGCGAGGGTCTCTGCGGCGAGTAAGTCGCCGGGACAGGTGACAGCACGACATCGAGCGCGTGGAGGCGCGTACCGATGTCTTGCAGATTGCGGGCATTGCTCGCCTTGCAGCGCGCCGCGCATGCCTGGAGCGTTTCCCAGCGGGCAGAGAATGTCTGACGTGCGGGAGTATCCAGCCATTGCAGGACGGGCGCCATGGTATGGGTGGATGCCTCACCGAACGCCTGCGCCAGACACTGCACGCGACGCCGTGCGCGAACCTGCAACCGGCTCACCAGTTGCGCAGCCCGGTCATGCGCACGCCCGAGTGTGTCGAGTTGTTCGTCCACGAGCGCACGATGCAGCACGTCGAGCGTATCGATCAGCCGCCCATAGTCGCCGAGATCGGCGTCGACATCCGCCACAATGCGTGCCACACACTCGCTACGCAGACGCTGAAGCTCGGTACTCAACGCAACATCCCGTGATGCGCGAGTATCCCGTTCGCCACGCGCTCGCTGTCGAAGGCCAACTCACCGCTCGCCAGCATCGCCTTGATTCGGGCGACCTTGGCGGCGTCCACGCGCGGCACGGACTCGACGGCGGCACGCGCGCTGGCAAGCCATTCGCCGGCGTTCGCCGGCACCGCACGTGGAGTGCTACCCATAGCAGCCGTCGGCTTCGCCGGCGGCTGGGTCTGCCCCGCCGTCAGGCGCAGGCGCGCGGCGTCGATGGGCGCGACGTTGGCAATCGAGTCGATCTTGGGCATGAGAGGTGTCCTTGGAAATTACGGTTCACTCGAATCAGGCGACGGTTCGCCATCATTTGTTAAACGCTCCGGCAGCGTGGCGATCGCCGCCGCATCCGACGCCGTGTTCTCCCCGGAAAGCACCATCTCGCCGACCTGCGGTGCACCGAACATCTGGGACAGTTGCGTCGCCCGCGTCTTCGTAAGCACCACGAATTCGATACGCCGGTTGGCCGCCGCAACCGGGTCGTGCACCAGCAACGGCGCATGGTCCGCCATGCCGACCGCCATCAACACCCGATCGAGTGCCAACCCTCCGGCGACAAGGGCGGTGCGCGCCGCGAGTGCGCGCTCCGACGACAGGTGCCAGTTCGTATAGCCGTCGGCCGCCGTCGTGCGATATCGCACTGCGTCGGTATGGCCCACGATCATCAGCGAGTTTTCGACACCTGCCAGCAGCCCGCCGATACGCGTCAGGAGCACGCGAGCGCCCGGCGAAGGCGTTGCACTGCCTCGTTCGAACATGCCGCGCTCATCGGAGTCGGCCAGCCGCACGCGCAAGCCGTCCGGCGTGATGGTCGTACTCACGTGATCGGAGAGCTTCGCCAGTTCGCCAAGTTGCTGCACGGCGGCAGCCAGACGAGCCAGATCCGCCGGCGACTCGAACTGCCCGTGCGGGAGCCCGTCCGACGATGAGCTCTGCGCATGCCGGGCGTCAGATGGCGAGGCACTGGCAGACGACGGCGACGTCCACGAGGGCTGCGGCGTGCTGGCCGACTGTGAATCCGATACCGCCGCCGTTTCAAAGACGCGCCGCTCAAGCATCCACATCACGACGAACAGGCACATGAGCACCAGGCACAGATCGGCAAAGGCCACCTTCCAGGCGCCGCTTTGCTCCTCGTGTGCGGCCCGTGCGCGACGCGTGCTCATCGCACGTCCTCAACGTTGCGCACCCAGCCTTCGAGCGCGCTGAAGCTGGGCAGCGCACCGTATTGCAGCATGCGACGGCCGGCGTCGGCCGAGAGTAGCGGTGTCTTGCCGCTCAGGAACGCGATCAGTGCAGCGTGCACGCACTCGTACCCGGTCATCTCCACCGCGACGGATTGCGACAGGCGGTTGGCCAGCGGCCCAATCACTGCGTAGCAGGCGAAAACACCAAAGAACGTGCCGACCATCGCCACGGCCACCTGACGCGTAATCGTGGCCGTCGCCGCACCCGCGCCAATGTCGTACATCGCGAGCACCAGACCGAGGACCGCCGCGATAATGCCGAAGCCCGGCATCGATTCCCCCAGCTTGTGCAGTGCCTGCACCGGCTGCATCATGCGGCGCTCACGGCTCTCGATTTCCATCGCCAGCAGGCCGTCGAGTTCACTGCGCGACCCCTTGCTCAGTGCCGCGACACGCAGGGCATCGACTGTAAAATCGACCAGCTTCGCATTGGCCAGCACGTGGCGGCTACGCTGAAAAATGGCGCTGCGCGACGGGTCGTCCAGATGCGCGTCGAGCGCACGAACGCCCTCGCGAGACGACGTTTGCAGCAGCGAAAAGGTGAGCGTGAGCAACTCCTGCTCAAACGCATCTCCATGACGGCGGCGGCGCATTGCCGCCGCCACAACGGCACGCAAATCGCCCAGCACGCGCGCCGTGTTGCCCACCAGAAACGCCCCCAGAGCGGTACCGACCACCAACACGAGTTCGTTCAAATGAAAGACGGTCTCGAACTGGCCGCCATTGAGCCAGAACATACCGAACACGCTGCCGGCGATCACGGCAGCCCCAAGCATCAACAGTTTCATTTCCTTTGCCTCGTCTCACATTTCGATAGTGGTGCACTTGCAGCGCGTGCGCTGCCTCGCCCTGCGTCCTGCAAGGCGAGCTTCATCTTTCCGAGCGCCGCCTGATGGATCTGGCAGATGCGGGCGCGGGTCAGCCCCAGCACTTCGCCGATCTCTTCGAGATTCATGTCGAACTCGTAATAAAGCTGCACGACGCGTTGCTCTCGTTCGTCGAGCGCATCGAGCGCGCGTGTCAGGCGCTGCCGCATGGAGACCAGATACTCGGGGCTTCGCCGTTCGACAAGCGCCTCGTTGGCCGCCAATCCTCCGTCGGCCAGCAACTGGTCGAAGCTCGCGATACTCTCCGCGTAGCCGGCCATCTCGGCCGCGTCGAGCGTGGCGCCGTCCATGCCGGCGTGTGCACTCAGTTCCTCGCGGGTCGGTGCGCGACCGAGGGTGCGCGTCAGTTCCCGTTCGGCATCGCGCCGACGGTGCGACGACTGACGTAATGTGCGCGGCCGCCAGTCGAGCCGCCGAAGTTCATCCAGCACGGCCCCGCGAATGCGGGTTGCCGCATAAGCGGTAAAACGTTCGTCGGGCGGCCCGTAGCGCCGAATGGCGTCGAGCGCGGCAATCAGCGCGATCTGCGTCATGTCTTCCTGCGCAATCGCAACGCTGATCTGCGGGTTGAGCGAACGCACGATGCGCGAAATCACCGGCATCAGACGCAAGACATGCGCCTGCTCCTCCGCCACGGGCATCGCCTGCCATCCGTGCGACGACGGCCCCTTCGGCTGTCCGGGGGAAGGCGTACCGGGAGACGACGTCAAGGCGTCCGGTTCCTGCCCGGGCGTCGCCACGCGCGCGCTACCGCGCTTTTCGCCCCGTCGTTGCACGACAGGGCCGTACAGGAGTGTGTTCATAATCGGAACGCCTTACGCTCGCGTGCCGCTTCGCCCAGCGCGAGCCCCGGGCCTTCGTCACCGGACTGTTCGTCACCCGAATGCCGCTCGCGCGCGTGGCCCGCCCCCCCGTCGCCGCCATCTGACGGCATGCCTGCAACGCTCACCTGCACCTCTCCCGCGTGACGTTGCGAGAGCATGTCGCGCAGCAACGCCGCAGTGCCTTGCACAAGGCTCAACGCCTCGGGGCGCGCCACCTGCAAGCTCACGCTGAGTTGCATGGGCGACTTGCGAACCACGATGGCGATGTCCCCCAACTCGGCCGGCGTCAGGCGCAGGCGCGCTTCGTGGACACCCTTTTCCGTCATGGCATGAACCCGTTCGGACAGCGTGCGGGCCACAGTCGTCGCATCGCCAGCCGCTACATTGGCGCTCAGATAGCCGCCCGATGTCGCAGCGGCAGACAGCTCGCCCGTAACGGCGTTGCCGAAGGTCGCAGGGGGAAACGCTCCACGGAGCGCTTGTGCACTACCGCTGTCGATAGGGGCTGCGGCCAGCATTGCCGGGTCGGTAGCCGTTGTCAGCACCGCCATCGACGGGCCTGCCGGACCGAGAGGCAACGAGACGGCAGCGGCACGCACCACCGCGACACCTCCAGCAGACGCCAACGCACCGGTGGTGCCTTCGTTCGACGGATTCGGCCCGGCTGGCGTATGCCTTCCGAGCGCGCCACGCATCCGATGCTCATGTGCCGCCAGCAACGTCTCGATATGGGGCGTTACCGCATCGCGCAGCGATTCGTTGGTCGACGCAGGTGTGCCGGGTGCGACACGCGCCGAATTGTCGGCGACGGAGGTATCGGCCGCCCGCGTGACGGGAATGTCGCGTGGCATCGACACGGTGTCGCCCGTCACCAGCGAGTCCGCGCCGTCCGGCATGGCAGGCGCGCCCGGCACAATGGCTAGCACTGGCATGCCGGCAGGTGAGCCCACGTCGGGTCGTGCCAACGTCTCCGTCCCCGGCGTATGCACAAGCGCGCCTTGCAACGCCTCGGCGTCACTCTCTTTCCAAAGCAGATCGAGCGCCTGCGCCGTCGAGCGATCGAGTGTCGCGGCGAAATCACCCGGCGCTGCTTCCATGCCGCGAGCGACGGGAGTCCCTGGAACCCCAACGGACAGCAGCGTCTGCGCCAGCGTGTCGGTCGGCATTCCTTCTGCCACCGGTGCGAATGCGTCAGCGTTGCCGGGTTTCATGAGACGTGTGAAATCAACGATCATCGTGCATCCTCAGATAGCCGAGCGCGCCGTCGCGCCAATGCCCCAGTCCGGCCAGATGTCTGCGCGCCTCCGACGTGGCTCGCTGGCTGAGGGCATAGGCCTGCTCGTGCGCGATACGCGCATCCGCCATAGCCTGTGCGAGCAAAGCCTCGCGGGCGTCGGGGGCAGGCGCATAGCGCCACGCCCGGCGAAACAGGGCGTCGGTCGCTTGCAGCAAGTCCCACTCGCGGGCGGCGGAATGCCGTCGCAAATCTCGCGCCAGCGCCCGGAAGGTCGCCACGTCAGCCACGCCGCGTCTCCAGCGCCCGCCAACCCTGCGTGAGTTGTGCGACGACCGCCACGACCTCGTCGAGCTTGGCGAGGTCGAGTTCCACGCTGGCCTGTGCAATGCCACGCATGCAGAAGTCATACACCGCAGTGAGGGGCTGCGTGACCCCGGGCCCATCGGCCACATCGATATGCGATGCCAGCCCGTTGACCAGGTTCAGGCATTTGGTCACGCTGCGCAGGCGCGCATCGTGGCGTGAGTGTTCGATATGTCCACGCACGCGGGCCAACTCGTCGAGCAGCCCTTCCAGAAGGATCAGCATAAGTTGCAAGGGCGTTGCCCCTGCGATGCGCGCATCGAGGTCGGAGGTACGGTATTGCTGGTAAGTCATGATCGGGTGGACTCCCTAAAGGATGGCGTCGCGCGTCAATCGCCCGACTTGCGCGATCCACGAAAGAGCGCGTCGACAAAACCGCGTGTCTCTTTCATTTGTTGCTGAACCTGCTCGGCGCGAGCCAGTTCATTGGTATAGCGCGCCACGAGCGCCAGAAAACGGGCTTTGAGCTTGTCTTCTTTGGCAGCGAGCCGCTGCGTGGTGACTTCGTCGGTGTCCGTGCGGTGCTTGAGTACGCCGGTGATCTCGTCGGTCCACTCGCGAATCCGCACGGCAAGACGCATGCCGGCCGGTTGTTTGTCCAGATCGATGCGGGTGTCGCGCTTCATCACATCCGCGCTCTCGCCGAACCACTGGGTCAGCAGCGCCTTGTCGCCGGCATACGCGGCTTCAAAGCGCTTTTGATCGAACGTGACCGAACCGTCGGCATTTCGCTTCACGCCGAACTGGGTCGGGTCGAACGTCTTGCCGTCGATCGTCACGGGCCGCTCGAAATTGCGTTCGAGATCGCGCAACAGCGCGCGCACGCCGGCGTCGGCATAGAACGCTCCGGCCGGTTTGACGTCGCCCTTGTCGTCGCCGTCGGGCGACATCGATGCGCCCGGCGTGCCGGGGTCCATCAGGTCGCGCAGTTGCTTGCGCACCGCGTCGTACGCTTGCACGAGGGCACGCATGTTGGTGGCCGTGCCGTCCATGTCGGGTGTGACCGACACGCGCGTAGTCTCGCCTGCGGCATTGGCCTTCTTCAGCGAGAGCGTTACGCCAGTGAAGAGCGTGACTTCATTGCTTGGGTAAAACTCGGGGGTTCCCTGGTTGCCGATCCGCACGATGGCGTTCTGCCCTTGTGCAAGCACCGTCGCGTCGCTCCCCGCGAGAGCGTTGCCTGTCGACGCCTGCAAATCGAACTTCGCACCGGCACCGGATTTCGTCGCGCTCAGCAGCAAATATGGTGTCGGCTGCCCGGGCACATGCCGCAGGTCGGCGCGAACCACGTCCTTCAAATCCGGATTGGCGTTGATTCGTCTGGCAAGCTCGCGAACCCCCTCGGCCGTCGTCAAATCAAGGCCTGAGGTGTTCAACGCGATTGAGTCTGCGCGCCCGTTGATCTTCACCTTGCCGTCGGCGAGCGCCTCCACGTTCATGATCTGCACCTGATGAACGGCCGCGAGTTGCTCAACGTGCACGTCGAAATCGAGTTGTTGCGAGCCCTTGTCGAGCTTGACGGAGAACGCCGAATCGCTCGACTGCGTTGCCTTGTGCTGATGCAGGTCTGCGCTGTCGCCGATACGCCGGAGTTGCTTCTCGAAATTGCCGAGAACGTCCTTGAGCGTCTCCACACCCTTCTGACGAGCTTCAGCACCGGCCTTGTCCTTACCCAGACGACCGAACTCCGCTCCCATCTTTCTCTGGGCGATTTCGGCGGCCATATCGTCGATACGGTTTTTCACTTGCAGCATGGCGAAGCTCCTGGTTCGGGTGATGTACGGGACGCGAAATGCGTTTTCCCAACCCAAGCGACCGCGGGGCGCACTTTGTCAACGCGCGCGCCCGGGGCGATTTCCTCAATGTCGTGCGTATCTGCACGCTGCTCGCTTGCCGGTGCGCTTCTTTGCCAGACGGCTAACGCCTGAGCGACTTGTTCCTGCCCTTCCTGCCGGAGTCGGACCTGCTTCGCTGCCGCCTCGTGACGGGCAGCCAGCGTTGCCACGCCCTCGCGCCGGCGCTGCGCGTCGCGCACGGCCTGTGCCGAGACCGCCTGCCAGCGTGCCAACTGCGCCATCGGCGCCTGCTGCGTCTCGATCATCTGCACGAGCGTGCATTTGTAGTCGGCGCGATTCTGAAAACTGTAGGCATTCGCGCGTGCGCCACCGATCGCCACTGCGCGATACAGCCGGGTAAGCTGCTCGACGTTTCGCGCGAGCCGCCCATGCTGTTCGGCCAAGCGCCGGCCGTCGTGTTGCGCGGCCTCGAGTTCACGATCCCGGATCGAGAGCAACGCCTGAAGCGCGCGCGGTGTTCGCGGGGTCATCGGCATAACGCCTCCAGCCGTTCGCACAGGCGATGCGGTGTGTTCGCCTCGCCATCGCGCTGACGCAGAAAGTCGAGCATGAGCGGATGCCGGGAGACGGCACGGTCGGTCTCGGCGTGAGCGCCCGGCACATAGGCACCGAGCGGCATCAACTCGCGAATCTGTTGATAGGCATGCCACTGCGCTTTGAACGCGCGCGCGGCATTGGCGTGCCGTGCGCCCACCGCCTGCGTCATGCACCGGCTCACCGATGCCCCGACGTCGATGGCGGGATAGTGTCCGGCGTCGGCCAGTTCGCGCGACAGCACGATGTGACCATCAAGGACGGCGCGGGCGGTGTCCACCACCGGGTCTTGCAGGTCGTCGCCTTCGGCCAGCACGGTGTAGATCGCGCTGAGGCTGCCCGTTCCCGCGCCATTCCCCGCGCACTCGACTAAACGGGGCAACCGGGCGAACACCGACACCGGATAACCGCGTGCGGCAGGCGCTTCACCAAGCGAGAGCGCCACCTCGCGGCATGCCATGGCATAGCGCGTCAGCGAATCGACGAGCAACAGCACGTCGTGCCCTGCGTCGCGAAAATGGGCGGCAACGGCGTGACACAACTCCGTGGCCTTTATCCGTTGCGCGGGCGGCGCATCGGCCGGTGCGGCCACCACAACGGCCTTCGCAAGCCCGGCCTGACCCAGCGTTGCGTTAATAAATTCACCGACCTCGCGGCCGCGTTCACCGATCATGCCGACCACCACAATCTGGGCATCGGTATGCCGGGTCATCATGCCCAGCAACACACTCTTGCCCACGCCGCTACCGGCGAACAACCCCACGCGTTGCCCCTTGCCCAGACTGAGCAACCCGTCGATGGCACGCACGCCCACGGGCAGTGGCTCGGCGATCGCACGACGCGCCAGCGGTGCTGGCGGCGAACATCGGGTATCGAGCAGCGCATCGCCACGCAACGCCCCTTTCCCGTCGAGCGGCTGACCGAAGGCGTCGATCACGCGGCCGAGCCACGACAGCCCGATACGCAGCGCAGGTGTCGCGGTGCCGGGCAGCACCCGGGCGCCGGGCACGATATCCGCCACCGACGCGTAAGTCAGTAGCTGCAACGCGCCATTGGAGAACCCGACCACCTCGGCCTCCGTCCACCGGCCTGCGGCGGTCTCGACACGGCAGGCTTGCCCGAGCGAAAAACGTTGCCCACGCGCCTCGAGCACGGCGCCCGTGGCCCGCGTGACGAACGCCATCGGCGTTGCGAGTGCGATCTCGTCGTTCATCACAATGTCTCCGAGGTCGCGGCCGGCGCGCAGGCGGCGCGCGTTGCTTCCCCCCATTCGCTCAGATGCCGACGTGCGATCGCTTGTGCTGCCGCTTCGCGGCCTTCGCACCCCGCGTCGTACCAGAGGCCGTCGACGTCAACGCGGCAATCTCCGCGAACCAACGACGGATCGGCTTCGATGCGCCATCCCGGGCGCGGGCCATCCGCGTGGGCCGATGCGCTGCCGACACGCGCGCACAGCGCGCGGGCATCGGCGGGGCTGACATAGACGGTCACGGCATCGTCGCGCCCTCCCAACTGCGCGAGCAGCCGCGCAACAATGCTCTCGATGTCGGCAGGTGCCGTGTGCAACTCGCGCTGCACGATGGCGCGCACCGCGCGCGACGCCACGTCGCTCAACACGTCGACGGCCGCGGCCGCGAGCCGGGAATGCACTTGTTCTCGGGCCGCATGCAGTGCCTCGAGCGGCAGCTTCAGCGCCTCGAGTTCGTCGCGCAAGTGCTCGGCATGAGATGTCTGCAAGCGTGCTTCGGCCGCTTGCTCGCCGTGCACACGTCCGGCATCGAAGGCTTCCTGCCAGACAACCTCGCGTGTGTTCGCTGCGCCATCTGCCATGCCTTGCGCATAGGCCTGTGCACGCAAGGTGTCGAGATCCGGATGAACCGGCAGCCAGCCGCGCTGGGCCGCAATGTCGGACTTCGTGCCAAACCGGTGCGGCTTCATTCGAGTACCTCACCGTCGGCGAGACGCAGAACCAGATCGGCCTCGCGCGCTCGCGTGCGCAGCATGACCATGATTTCGTCGCGCGCGGCGGCAACACGCGCCGCCGACATGGCGCCCAGACGCTGCATCGCCTGCGCGAGGGCATCTTCCTGAAGACGCGACATGCGTTCGCGCACAACTTGCCGCATACGCGTGTCGGTTCCCTTGAGCGCGACCGCCCACAATTCGGTCGGCACCTCGGCGACCGCCAGATCGATGACTTCCGGCGCCTGATAGGCCAGGATGTCGAAGCCGTACATACTTGCCTCGACGGACTCCGCCAGCGACGCGTCGTGCGCGCGCAGTACGTCCATGAGTCGTTTCTGATCGTCAGGCACATGACCCATGATCTGCGCCGCAAGTCGTGTGCCGGGCACATCGGTGCTCTCGGCGGACAAGCCCGCAAGACAACGATCGGCAATCACTTCGAGGTCAGCCAGCAGCTCGCGGTCCACGCGTTTGAGTTGCGCGGTCTCCAGTAGCAGCGCTTCCTGCTGCGACTCTGGCAGTGCGCGAAGCAATTGGCCGCCGAGATCGGCGGGCAGATAGGCCAGCAGCAACGCCTGCATACGGTGATGTTCGCGCGAAAGCACGTCGGCGAGTCTCGTCACGCTGACCCATTGGAGACGCGCCAGCTTGGGACGAATCCGATCGCCATAAATGCCGTCGAGCACATTGCTGGCAATGCCTTCTCCGAGCGCCGCAGCCAGTGAGCGCTCCAGATACGCACGCGGGGCGGCATTCGCGCCGCCATGCTGCACGCTGGCTTCGAGGAATTGATCGACGATGGCATGCACGTCGTGCTTCTTCACGCCGCCGGCACGCGACATGGCGTGCGCCACGCGCAGAAGCTCGTTGGGCGCGAGCTGCGCCATGACCCCGGCGGCAGCCTTCTCGCCCATGCAAAGCAACAGGACGGCGGCGCGGTCAACGCCGTTGATCTCGGTCAGGGTGGAACTATCAGCGGGCAGAGGCATGCGAACCGATCCATTGTTTGATGATCTGGGCGACGCGCTCGGGTTCGCCGTCGGCCAGTGTTGTCAGGCGTCCGAGCTTCGTGTCGAGCGAGGCGTCCGAGGCGGGCGGCATGTCGTTGGCAAACGCCGGCAGCGCCGCTTGCTGCGCCGCACGCTCGGCGTCGCGGCGGCTGCGCTCGATCGCGTCGGTCTCGGCAACGCGTGCCGCGTCCTTTCGCCGGCGCGCACGCCGGGCCAGTGCCCCCCAGGTGATCAACGCAATCAACAGCGCCGCAGCGACAGCCATGGCGACATATCGCCGTTGTGCGCCGGTGAGCCCGAAGCCCGCAGCAGCGGTGGCCGGCGAGTCGAAGGTCATTGCACCATCGGTCGCCACGAACGGCATCGCACTCACGACCAGCGTGTCGCCACGGTCGACTTGAATACCCGCGCTCGCGCGCAAGGCACGCTCCAACTCGGCGATCGTGTCGGCGGTCCAGCCATTGCCACCGGGCGCAGCCTGAGAATCGACCATGACGGCCACGTGCATCTGACGCACGCGTGGGCGGTGACGCTTGGTCTGTGTGATCGAGCGGTCGTAAGCGAACTGTCGCGTGGACGAAGTGGTGCGCATCGCACCGCCCTCGCCGCCGAGTACCGGCGCCGCGTCGACCGGCCGGTTCGCCATTGCCCCCGGGACCCCGCCCACAACCGCGTCGTCGTCGCGCGCCTGCCGCACGGCTTCCTGCATGACACGGGGATCGGCGCCGAGCGCCTCGGTAGTGTTCGACACCAGATCTTCGTCCAGATCGATGCTTACGCTCGCACGGTAGCGATCGGCGCCGAGAATGCCGTCGAGCAGCCCCCGCACGTTGCGAAGCGCTTCGTCACGCGAACGGATGCGCGCTTCGGCGTTACCGTATGTGGCGTCGTCCAGATCGAGATTCGCGCTCAGCGGTGTGCCGTGCTGATCGAGCACGGAAACGTTCTCCGCCGCCAGCCCGTTCACACTGCCGGCCACGAGCTTGACGATGGCGCTCACCTGCTGCGGCGCGAGCTTTTGCCCCGGTCGCACCGAGATCAGCACCGACGCGCTGGCCGACGCCCGGGTATGGGTGACGAATGACGACTGCGGCGCAAGCGCAATGTGCACACGTACGGCATCTACCGCATCGATCGACATGATCGTGCGCGCCAGCTCTCCCTCCAGACCACGGCGAAAACGCACGTCCTGCACGAACTGGCGCACGCCCAGACGCTCATCGCGATCGACCAGTTCCAGTCCCGGCGGCAACTCCGGCGTCACGCCCTTCGCGGCCAGCGCGAGACGTGCACGGCCAAGCCGGTCGTGCGGCACGAGGATCGCGCCGGTGTCCGGATGCATGCGAAACGGGATCTGCTCCGCTTCGAGTACGCCGGTGGCCTGTGCGATCGGAATGCGCTGGTTCTGGCCGAAAAGCGGCGCGTAGCCCGTGTCGTGCGAGTACCAGGCCAGCGTGGCGGCGGTAATCGCGCCGGCCGCGACCAAAAGCGGCAACGCGCTGCGCAGTTGCCCGGCAAAACCCGAAGGCTGCACACGCCACTTCAGCCATTGCTCACGCAATCGCGTGCCAGCGCTGCCAAGCGCCCGAAAGATATTGTCGATTCCCATATGTCGATTCACATGCCTTGTTGCTGAGCGTCCCGAATACAGTCCGATACGGGGAGCTCGTCTAAGGCGTGACGCATAAGACTCACGCGTCGGGTGTCAATTTGAAGGAGCACATGGTGACAACGAATCGGTCGATTAACGAATATCTGCGTAGTCTTTGGGCATCGGCTGTACTTAGGCGGGAAATTTGATGCGTTTTCCCATTAACCCGAATCGAAACAATGAAAAAAGAAAAGCCCTCACGCGCGTCAGGCGTGAGGGCTTGGCTACGAGGCAAGTGCGGCCAGGGGCCGCGTGCGCGAAGATCAAGCGGCGATCTTCTCCGGCGTTGCCGCCTCGTCTTCCACCGAGCTGAGCATCAGGTGTTCGAACGCGCCCAGCGACGCCTTCGCACCTTCGCCCACGGCAATGACGATCTGCTTGAACGGCACCGTCGTAACATCGCCGGCGGCGAACACGCCCGGCACCGACGTCTTGCCCTTGGCATCGACTTCGATCTCGCCGTGACGCGAGAGCGCCACCGTGTCCTTGAGCCATTCGGTGTTGGGCACCAGACCGATCTGCACGAACACCCCTTCGAGGGCAATCGTGGCCGTCTCGCCAGACACACGGTCGCGGTAGGCAAGGCCGTTGACCTTCTGGGCATCGCCATGAATCTCGGTCGTTTGCGCGTTCGTCAACACACGCACGTTCGGCAGGCTGCGCAGCTTGCGCTGGAGCACTTCGTCTGCACGCAGTTGCGCGCCGTATTCGATCAATGTGACTTCCTTGACGATGCCGGCAAGATCGATGGCGGCTTCCACGCCCGAATTGCCACCGCCAACGACCGCGACGCGCTTGCCCCTGAACAGCGGGCCGTCGCAGTGCGGGCAGTACGCCACGCCGCGGTTGCGATATTCGCGCTCGCCCGGCACCCCGATTTCGCGCCAGCGCGCACCGGTGGCCAGCACCACCGCACGCGCCTTGAGCACAGCGCCGCTGGCCAGATGCACTTCGTGGATCTTGCCCGGCACCAGGGCTTCGGCGCGTTGCGTGTCGATCACGTCGACGTCATAGGTCTTGACGTGCTGTTCGAGCGCCGTGGCGAACTTCGGCCCTTCGGTATGTGTCACCGACACGAAATTCTCGATGGCCATCGTGTCGAGTACCTGACCGCCGAAACGCTCGGCGACCACGCCCGTCACAATGCCCTTGCGTGCTGCATAGATGGCAGCCGCAGCACCCGCCGGGCCACCGCCCACGATCAGCATGTCGTAGACGGGCTTGTTCTCGAGCGCCTTCGCAGCCCGTGCGCTGGCTCCCGTGTCGAGCTTCGCGAGCAACTCCTTCACGCTGGTCCGGCCTTGCGTAAACGACTCGCCGTTGAGAAATACCGTCGGCACCGCCATGACCTGACGCGCCTCGACTTCACTCTGGAACAGTGCGCCGTCGATGGTGACTTGTTGAATGCGCGGATTGATGAGCGCCATGACGTTCAGCGCCTGCACGACTTCCGGGCAGTTCTGGCACGACAGCGAAATGTAGGTTTCGAAGCGGAAATCCCCGTCGAGCGCGCGAATCTGCGCGATGGTGTCGTCGTCGAGCTTGACCGGATGTCCGCCGACTTGCAGCAACGCGAGCACCAGCGAGGTGAACTCATGGCCCATGGGCAGTCCGGCGAAACGAATGCGCGGCGCCTCGCCCGGCGTGCCGATGGCAAACGACGGACGGCGCTCGCCGGCGTCCTGATCGGGGTCGTTTCGCACCACCACAGCGATCTGCGGCGAGAGCGGCGCGATCTCGTCCACCAGCGCCTTCATTTCGGCCGCCTTGGGACTGTCATCGAGCCACACGGCGATCTCGATCGGGCGCGTGACTTTCTGGAGGTACGTTTGCAACTGGGCTTTGAGGTTCGCGTCCAACATGGCGTTTATCCGTCTCGATAGGGGGGTGATAGGGCGAGCACAGGCCACCGCGTCGGCCTGAGGCGGGCGCAGGTAAGCGTCGGGAATTCGGGATTGGGTGCCGGCGCGGCGGGTTTAGGGGGCCGCCGCGCCGGCGGGACGCCGCTCTGTGACGGGAGCGGCGCTTGCTGCAGTGATCGCGCTTGACGCTTAGATCTTGCCGATCAGGTCGAGCGACGGGCTCAGCGTTTCGGCGCCCGGCGTCCACTTGGCGGGGCAGACTTCGCCCGGGTGAGCGGCAATGTACTGCGCTGCCTGCACCTTGCGCAGCAGTTCCTTGGCGTCGCGGCCGATGCCGTTGTCATGGATTTCGCACAGCTTGATCTCGCCTTCCGGGTTGATCACGAACGTGCCGCGCAATGCCAGACCTTCCTCTTCGATCAGCACGTCGAAGTTGCGCGAGATCGCGAGCGTCGGGTCGGCAACCATCGGGTACTGGATCTTGCGGATCGTGTCCGACGTGTCGTGCCAGGCCTTGTGCGTGAAGTGGGTATCCGTCGAGACACTGTAGATTTCGACGCCCAGCTTCTTGAATTCTTCGTAATGGTCGGCCAGATCGCCAAGCTCGGTCGGGCACACGAACGTGAAGTCGGCCGGGTAGAACACCACCACCGACCACTTGCCCTTCAGGGTTTCGTCGGTCACGGTGATGAAGTCGCCGTTCTGATAAGCGTTGGCTTTGAACGGCTTGATCTGGGTGTTGATGATCGGCATGTCGTTGTCTCTCTGACTGGGTGGAAAGTGTTGCCAGTATGCCGAACGCTATCGATTAATAGAAATTGATTATTAAAATCTATTCAATTGAAGCAGGCTATCGACGCCGATAGCCTGCTTCCTACCTTATGGCGATGACCTCGCCAGCGGCCACCTCGGTGAGAGAGTCAGTCCTTCGGGTAGCGCACGGCTCGCACCTTGCCGCTTGCGCCGCCACCGCAGTAGAAGAGGCCGTGGCCGTCGTACTCCAGACCGCTCACGCCAATACCGTCGGGCATCTGCACGCGCTGGAGCACTTCGCCGCGCGCCGGATCGACCTGACGCAACTCGCTCTCGTCGTTCTCCCAGGTGCCGTGCCAAAGCTCGTCGCCCACCCACGTGACACCCGTGACGAACCGGTCGGATTCGATGCTGCGCAGCACCTTCCCCGTCGCCGGGTCGACTTGAAAGATGCGACGGTCGCGATATTGTCCGACCCAAAGACTGCCTTCGGCCCATGTCAGTCCCGAATTGCTGCCGCTGTCCGGTGCGGGAATCGAATGCACGACGCGACCGGTCGACGGCTCGATCTTGTCGATGCGGTCTTCACCGATCTGATAGAGATACGTGCCGTCGAAGGTGGTGCCGGCGTCGCTTGGCGCGTCGATGGCGCGGCGGACATCGCCGCTGACCGGGTCGATGGCCAGCAGCTTTTCTCCCGTGGCCGCCCAGACTTGCCGGCCGTCGAAGGTCACGCCGTGGATGCTCGGGGTTCCGGGGAAAGGACCATATTCGCAGGCGATGTCGGCCGCGCTCACGGCGGCGGTGCGAAGGCTTCGTTGCGGTTTGCTCGTCATGTCAGTCTCCTGTAGTTACGCCTTGGCAGGCGCGCAAGACCACTCTAGCCAAACGACCATCCCGCAGGGAGTAACAAAATCGTCGTGAATTCGGTGAGCGGCGGCGCCATCCAGCGTTGCGCCCGTGCGCGGCCGATCGACCGTACCCGGCCCTGCGATTCGAGTTCGACCAGGGCACGTTGCACAGTGCGCTGACTGGCGTCGAGGGCCATGGCCAACGCAGACGTCGACCACGCCGCGCCATCGGCCAATAGGGCGATCAACGAGGCACGTTCGCCGTCGATGGGCGGCAACAACACGGTAACGGCGGTCGCGGTAGTGGTGCGCAAGGCGAAGCCGCGCGGGGTCGCGTCGATCTCGGCAATGCCTTTGAGCAACACGCGCAGACGTCCGATTTCGACACGCAGCCGCGCGCGATGTGTCTCATCCGGATGGCGCAGCCGGAACGCCTCCGCGATCAATGCTTCCCTGTCGACATCGTCCGGCCACGCGCGGGCCAGTTGCAAGGCCAGCGCAAACAGCACCGGGCGCTTCGCCAGCGGGCGCCATGTGTTGCCGATGCTCACGCCCCGACGGCAGGCGTCGATCACCAACGCATTGGAATGAAGCAGTGCGACCGCGTCGGCGAGGGTTAGCGCACGCTCGCCGCCCGCGTGCCATTGGCGTGCGGCCGGACGTTCGAGCGAATCGTTCAGGTTTTCGATTTCGGCACTGAGCGCGGGAACCCCTGCGGCGGTGGCCGCGTCGGATGCGCGTGCGAGCGCGCGGCGAGCGTCGGCAATCCGCAGCGTGCGCAGCGCCAGCTCCGCGGCGATCAGGGCGTGAACGGCAACGTGACGTGCGGGCACATGGGGCAACGGCGCCTCGTGCAGCGCTTGCGCGGCGGCGTCGAGTTTGCCAACGAGCAGCAAGCGGCGTGCAACAAGCAGCCGGGCGAGCATGGCGTTGGGGAAGTCGTCGTGCGCGGCGAGCAGGGCCGCAGCGTCTTGCAGCGAGCGTGAGGTCCCGCCGAGATCGCGCATGGCGAGGGCGACTTCCGCATCGGCGACAACGCATCGTGCGCGGGCAAGCGCCTCATGACGTCCGAAGCCTCGTGCGGCACGCTTGAGCAGTTCGCGCGAGCGCGGATAATCGCCAAGCTGCGCCATCGCGATCCCGCGCAACGCGAGCGCGGGCGGATCGTCGCGAAGCGCAACACGGTGCAGCGCACCCAGCGGGTCGCCCGCAGCCAACGCGCGGGCCGAAGCGGCGATGAGGGAGTCCATCGCGCGATATTACCGCGTAGCGTGCCCCGCCCCCGCCGCGAAAGTGTCGCCCGGTCGATCAGTACCCGCTAAGCACGGCGAACGCCAGCGCGCCGCCGGACAACACGAGCAATACAAGGAACAGGGGAAGAATGAACTTCAGCCACTGACCGAAGCCCACCCGCGCCGTGGCGAGATATGCCAGCAACATGCCGGACGTCGGCGTGATCATGTTCGTCAGCCCGCCGCCCAGCAGAAACGCCAGCACCGACGTCTGCGGACTCACGCCCGAGAGCTGCGCAATCGGTCCGATGATCGGCATGCTCACCGCCGCCTTGCCCGAGACCGACGGAATGAACACGTCCAGCGCCATTTGCACGCCCATCAGACCGTTGGCGACAGCCACCGCCGATTGCCCGCGCACCTTGAGCGTGAAATCGTTGATGAGCGTGTCGAGCACGTAGCTGCCGTGCAGAATGATCTCCACCGACGCCGCCAGCCCGATCAGCAATCCGGCGAGCATCATGCCCTTGAGTCCCTCCACGAACGCGTCGGCCGCCGTGCGCGAATCGAGGCGACCGACCACGGCCGTCACCAGACTGGTTAACACGTAGAACGCCGACAGTTCCAGATTGCCCCACTTCAGTTCGCGCGTGCCGTAGACCAGCATGACCGCCGCCAGCGCCAGTACGAGCAGCGTGGCTTTGTGGCGGCGCGACAGCCGCGCATGCAAATGCGCCACCGTCGCCATCTGCGCGCGCGCCTCGGCCAAACGATAGTCGCTGCGGTACACGTGCCACAGAAAATAGGCGATGCCCAGCGCAAGAAACACCACGAACACTGCGATACGAAGACCGATACCGGAGAACAGCGGCAAGCCGACCAGCGGTTGCGCCACGGCCAACGCCAGCGGATTGGTCACCGAAGCGATATAGCCGATCTTCGCCGCAATCGCCACCAGCGCCACCGCGAACAGATTCGACAATCCCAATCGGCGCGTCAGCACCATGACCATGGGAATGACAACGAGGTACTCGGAAATGAAGCCGAGCAATGTGCTGCCCAGCGCAATCAGCACCATGAGCAGCGGTGCGAGCACGTACATGTTGCCGGATGTGAGTTGCAGCAGCCGGTCAATGCCCGCATCGATGGCCCCCGTCTTGCGCATCACGCCGAACATGCCACCTACGAACATCACCATGAAGATGAGCGGCGCGTTCTTCACCAGCCCTTGGGGTACCGCAAGAAATGCCGACACTACGTTGGCCGGCTGAGCCTGTTCGGGTGTGCTGTGCGCGGCCTTCGGCGCAACGAGAGAGCCGATGTCGTGCGTCTTCGGCACCACCTGATAGGTGCCCGGCACCACGAGTTTGCCGTCGCGCTCGAAGCGCCCGGCGTCGACCCACCAGGTCATGGCCACGGCCATGATCAACACCCAGAGCATCATCACGACCGGGTGCAACATCTTGCCGTGCGGTTTCTCGGCCTTGCCCTGCTCGCCATCGCCATGCCCGGCAGAGGCGTTCGTAAGATCGGAATGGGAATGCCCGTCGACGGGCGTCGGCGCAAGCGCTGTCATGTCAGTCCTGCCTGTTGTCTCTTTTGTGTTTGTGAAATGACGTTGCGCTGCGCCCTGCCCCGGGTCGGCCGATGCGATGCGCGGATACGCCCATACGCTCGCCGGCCCGGAGACCATCGCCGGACTACGCCACCTTGTTGGCTTGCGCCTCGTTCGGGGCGCGTTCGCCAGCCGCACCCGCATACCCCAGTTCGGCCGAAATCTGCCGGCTGCAGGCTTGCAGCCGTTCCAGATAATCGGGAATCTCAATGCGACTGATGCGCGCTTCAGGCCCCGAGATGGAGAGCGCCGCCACAACGTCGCCGGACACATCGCGCACCGGCACCGCGATAGCCACGGCACCGCTCGTGACTTCGCCCGCGCTCATTGCATAGCCCTTGCGCGCCACCGCCGCCAGTTCGTCGGCAAACGCCATTGGCTCTGCGGCCACCGGCAGATGCTTCATGCGCGCGAAAAACTCGTTGCGAATGGCGTCTTGAGAGAACGCAAGCAACAACTTGCCCGACGCCCCCGAACTGATCGGCCGGCGATTCCCCACCGAACCCACCGAGCGCACCTGATGCGTGGTTTCGCAGCGCGCCACGCACACCGTCTCGAGCCCTTCGCGTACACGCAGCACGATCGTCTCGTTGATCGCCTGATTGAGCGCGAGCATGTACTTCTGCGCGGCCCGCACGAGAATGTTCTGCTGCGACGCCGCCACGCCGATCACAAACGCCTGCGGCCCCAGCGAATAGGTCGTGGTGCGCTCGTCCTGCAATACGAAGCGGTTGTGCTCCAGCGTGCACAACATGCGATAGGTGCGCGACTTGTTGATGCCCAGGCGATTGGACAGCTCCGTCACACCGAGTCCCGGATGCTCCGCGACTAGCGAGAGCAGTTTCAGGGCGCTGTCGACCGAATCGACGATGTAGTTCATGGGATTTCCTTCGGGCTTGACTGCATGCGCACCCAACGGGCGAGCGCAGCCGTGAACGTTTCCAGGTTGCGCCCGAGCGTATCAAATCCCGCGTGCTTCACAAAGCGCGTCTCGTCCATATACAGCGCGCGATTGATTTCGATCTGCAAACTGGAGCGCCGCCGGCCCGGATCGCTCACCGCCGTGAGCAAATCGCCGCCCTGATAGGGCGCATTGACCTGAACGCGATATCCCTGCTCGCGCAGCGCCTCGGCAACCCACTGCGTGAAGGCCGGGTCGGACGTGGTCCCGAGCCGGTCGCTCACAACCATGTCGGGACGCGGCTCGCCGTCATCCACATTCATCGCATTCCCGCGCGATTTCATCGAATGGCAATCGACGTGCCACAGCGCTCCGTGCCGTGCGTAGGCGGCTTCGGCCGCTACGCCAAGCGCCTGACGATACGGAGAATAGTAGGCGTCGATACGATGGCGCACTTCGGCCACCGTCAGCTTGCGGTCGTACATCGGCATGCCTGGCAACGCGTAGCGGCGCAGCAGGCCCATGCCGCGCGCCGAGTACTTCTCGGGGGCAATGGGCCCCGGCCACGGTGCGTCGAGCATCTCGGCGTCGATGTCCGTCACGGCGCGATTGGCGTCGATATAGGCGCGTGGAAAGTTCGCGGCGATCAGCGTACCGCCGTGACGCGGCACGCATGCCCAGAGTTCGTCCACGAAGGCGTCCCACCCCGTGAGCAGCGCTTCACGTGGCGCAACCGTGCCGAAGTCGTGCGGCATGTCGAAGCCGCTGTGTGGCGAGTCGAACACGATCGGGAGCGACGGCACGCTCGGCGGCACGACCACGCAAACGTCGCGTTGCGTCATGTCATCAGTCATGAATCTGCCGGGCAAGGCCGTCGTGTTGTTTTCTTGCGTCACCATCAAAAATTTTTCCCACGTACCGGCGGCCCCTGACGGGCCAAAGTCGCGGTCTCTACCTTCACCGAACCGCAAATGTCTTATTGAATAAAACAACGTATTAAAAATTAAGCCTCAAAAATTTGAGCCGGTCAAGCGCAGAATCTGTCGTCGACACAGGCACCTTCATCTCGCACCGCGAAAGTCCTTAGAAAAATAGCGGATTTTCCAGTGTTTCAATCATCGAAATATCCCTCCCTCCTCATCTTCGTCGCATTCACTTCTGTATTTTTTTCTCGCCGGTTGACGTACTTGCTTTCTGGAATCGATAATTTTCAAAACGTTGTTTTAATCAATAAGACATACGCAAAAAGTCATTCAACACACACCCGGAGGGGGGATATGAAGCAGAAGGTTTGGCCAATCGCTCGCGTGGCCGCAATGGGGATGGGGGTCGCAGCGCTGTCGGTGCTCAGCACGTCAGCCCGCGCACAATCGAACGTCACGCTGTACGGGCTGATCGACAGCGGCGTCACTTACGTCAGCAAGGTGGCGGGCCCGACCGGCACGACCACGGGCAACCGCTTCAGCGTGGACAGCGGAGACCTTCAGCAATCGCGCTGGGGCATGAAGGGAACGGAGGATCTTGGCGGCGGGATGAAAGCACTGTTCATCCTCGAAGGCGGCTTCTCGGTCGCCAATGGCACGGCGGGGCAAGGCGGGCTGCCGCTGGGCCGCACGTCGGTGGTCGGGCTCTCAAGCCCTTACGGTACGGTGCAGATCGGCCGCCGCAAGGACTACATCGACGAAATTGCGACCTGGTATTCGAGCGTCTACAACTTCGGTGTATTCATCAATGGTGTGCACGACAATAACCTCGACCGTGTCGGCGGCAACCGTTCCAACAACTCGGTCCGCTACGACACGCCCGACTATCGCGGCCTGACGGCCAACGTCACGTATGGGTTCGGCGGCACGGCCGGCTCGATGGCGACCGGTCAGTCGCTCGGCTTTGGTGCGAACTACAAATACGGCGGCTTTGGTGTGGGCTTTGGCTACTGGCAGTCGCGACTGGGCACCGGTACCGCTGCCGCGAACACGTCGAGCGACGTGGGAGCGAGTTCCGGTGCGGGCTGCGATCCGGCGTTCGGTCAGGCAGGCGACGTGTGTATTCGCACGTGGATGGTCGGCACGAGCTACAAGTGGGACAAGGCGCGCATCTACGCATCGTGGTCACGCACGCTCCAACCGCTCGCCCGCTTCGGCGGCACAACCGCACCACTTGCCACAACCTTCACCAGCGCGGCGAGCAGCGGGGCATTCGCTGCCGCAGGGTCGAACAACAATGCAACGAACGTGTTCGATGTCGGCGTGAACTACTGGGTGCTGCCCAATCTCGAGCTGATCGGCGCCGTGCTGCACTCGCGCTACTCGTTCGTCGGCGCACCGGCAACCGGCCGTCTGCTTCAGTTCAACGTCGGTCTGGATTACTTCCTGTCGAAGCGCACCGACATCTACTCGTACGTTGCGAACCTGCGCGCATGGAATATGTATAGCCCCGGCATCACCGGGGGGGCGCCGGGTCGCGACGCCACCCAGAGCGCCATGACCATCGGTCTGCGTCACGTGTTCTAAGCGGGAAGGCCGCACCCTGCAACGGGGTGCGGCTGCAATACGGTGTCAGTGCGCCTGCGAGGTTGACTCGTCGCGGCAATCGCCACCCGGGCAAGACGATGGCGAACCGCGCGCATGCGCAACCGGCGCGGACGACGTGCCCTGCCGTCCGAACCCGATCTGCTCAAAAACACCGCCACCCAGCTCAAAGCCGGTGGCGTAGTGATAGGCGGCAACCGTGGAGCCGAGTGCCACCGATAGCAACAACAACGTACCCGTACGCCAGCGGCGTCGGACCGTGGAAGCCATGTCTCCTCCCTGTCAGAGGTCGGCCCGCGCAAAAGATACTTGTCACCAACCCACGGTAACCACACTCCAGCATCTCGGCGGGGATCGAGTTCCAGTCAATTGCTGAGTCTCGTTTTTTCGCGATTCTGCACGTAGGCGGCCTTGTTTGTCATCCCGGGTATCCCTAAGACCGTTGAATATATCGCATTGTGATATATTTTTTGGTTTTCGGACCTCCCCGCGTCTCACGCCTGCCTGCCCATGCCCGAGCCCACCTCATCCGGCGCAAGTCGTTCGCCGATCACGGCCGACGCGCTGACCAAGAGCGATTTCGAAGCCCTTTCGGAATTTCGCTACCGTCTGCGCCGCTTCCTCAATTTCAGCGAGACGGCGGCACGCGAAGGCGGTATCACGCCCCAGCAATATCTCTTGCTGCTTCATGTGAAAGGTATACCGGGGCGCGACTGGGCGTCCATCAGTGAATTGGCCGAGCGCCTGCAAGCCGTGCATCACAGTGTGGTGGCGCTGGTCGCCCGGTGCGAAAAGGCAGGACTGGTCACGCGCCGTCAAAACGAAAGCGACCGGCGCGTGGTGGAAGTGCATCTGTCGGCGGCAGGCGACGCCTGCCTCGCCAATCTCGCGGCACAGCATCGCAACGAGTTGAGCACGTTCGCAGACATCTTCCACATTCGTGGCGTTCATCTGTAATCACGGCATTGTCATGATCGCAGTTCCCCATATCCCCACACGCCACGTGGCCGGGACTGCGTGCGTTGGCTGCCGGCCGTGAGCGATCTGGTAAAGCCAGCGGAGCATTGGCGCGCCGAAGAGGAGGTGCGCGAGCGCATGCTTCATCTCGGATGCCGACGTAATTGAGCGCGCCGCACCGCAAGCAACGTGCATCGGCCCCATTGACGCACGTTGCCCGGTGGCTTCACCATCGAAGACTTCATCTCCCCGAATGCGCCGGGGCACCGGCGCGATCTCCGATGGCGACGACTCACCCCTCCAAAACGCCGACGACGCGTGCAACCAACGCGACGCGCGCGTCGTCTGGCAACCGCATTCGCATTGGTGTGGGCGGCTGGAATTTCGCCCCTTGGCAAGGCACGTTCTATCCCGAGAAGTGGCCAAAGCGCCGCGAACTCGAATATGCCAGCCGGCACCTGACTTCCATCGAAATCAACAGCACGTTCTACGGCTCGCAAAAGCCCGCAACGTTCCGGCATTGGTTCGAGGAAACCCCCGACGACTTCGTGTTCTCGGTCAAGGCATCGCGTTACGCCACGCATCGGCGCGTGCTCGCAGAAGCCGGCGAATCGATCTCGCGCTTCTTCGACAGCGGTGTGCTGGAACTGGGCAAGAAGCTCGGCCCGGTGAACTGGCAATTCGCGCCAACGAAAGCCTTCGATGCGCAGGACTTCGAACACTTCCTGAGTCTGCTGCCGACCGAGGCTGGCGGCTATGCGATCCGTCATGCGCTGGAAGTCCGGCACGAGAGTTTTGCCGTGCCCGAGTTTGTCGCGTTGGCGCGCAAGTACCACATGGCGATCGTGCTTGCCGGCGATGCGAAATTCCCCTGCATCGCCGATGTCACCGCTCCGTTCGTCTACGCACGCCTCATGGGTACGCAGGAGCACTATAAGCTCGGGTACGCGCCAAAGGCGATGACGCAGTGGATCGAGCGGGCGCAAGCCTTCGCGCAAGGCGGCGCACCGAAAGACCTCGACACGCTCGCCGGCGCCCCGCCCAAGGCAACGCATCGCGACGTGTTTCTCTATGTCATCAGCGGCTTCAAGGAGCGCAATCCCGCCGCCGCGATGGCAATGATCGACGCCTTGGCAAAGCACTGACCGAATCGCAGCGGATACGCCTCGCCACATAAAAAAACGGCGCCCCTGGAGGCGCCGCATCACGTACTGCCACAACTACGGTCAATCCGTGGGCCGAACGTCAGTGCATGGCGGCCGAGTTACGCGCCTCGCGCGACGTCGCCGACTGATTTCCGTTGGCACGCTCCCAAGCGTTCTTCGCCAGCAGCGCGACCGTGGCGATCACGGCCGGAATCGCCAGCAGCGAGAAGGTCGCGGAAAAGCCCAGATGGCGGCGCATCAACTCGGCGCCCAGCAGCGCACCGGCAATGCCGCCGAAGCGCCCGATACCGAGCATCCATGCCACACCAGTGGCGCGCCCGTGTGTCGGGTAGAACATGGCGGCGAGCGACGGCATCGACGACTGCGCACCGTTCATCGCCGTGCCGGCAAGGAAAATCAGCGCCACCAGCAAACCGATATTGCCCATTGCCTGACCGACGGCATACACCAGCACTGCGGTGAGCGCATAGCCGATGGCAACCACTTTCTGCGCGTTGAACTTGTCCATCAGCCAGCCCGACAGAATCGTGCCGATGCCGCCACCCAGCGGAAACAGGGCTGTGATGAGGGCCGCGCGTTCGATGGTGAAGCCTGCATCCTTGAACAGGATCGGCATCCAGCTTGTGAGCAGATAGAAGATTACGAGTCCCATGAAGTACGTGAGCCACAGCATCACGGAACCGAAGCCGTACTGTTTCGAGAGCACGACGCTGATGGCAGAACCCGCGCGCTTCGGTGCCGCTTCATTGACGGTAAAAGTACCGACATCGCCGAGCGATTCGCCCGAGATGCGCGACAGAATGCGACGCACGCGCTCAACCGGTTTTTGACGCACGACGAGAAACTTCACCGACTCCGGCAGACACAGCACCAGCAGCACCGAGAGCACCAGCGGCAATACCCCGCCCAGCACCAGCACGCTGTGCCAGCCGAAGTGCGGTATCAGCCACGAGGCGACGAATCCACCGACCGACGCGCCGAGGGGGAAGCCGCAGAACATGGTGTTGACGATAACGGCGCGGCGCGATTCCGGCGCGTACTCCGAGATCAGCGTCACCGCGTTAGGCATGGCCGCGCCAAGCCCGAGTCCTGTCAGGAAACGCAGCGCGGTCAACGTGTCGAGATCCTGAGCGAACGCAGTGGCGAGACTCGCAACGCCGAAGAAAACGACCGAGAGCACCAGCAGTGTCTTGCGTCCCAACTTGTCGGCCAGCGGCCCAGCGAAGATCGCGCCGCCCGCCAGACCGAAGAGGGCGGCCGAGAGCACCGGGCCGAGCGAGCCGCGATCAATGTGCCACTGCTGCACGAGCGAGGGCGCAATGTAACCAATGGCGGCCGTATCGAAACCATCGATGGCCACCACGAAGAAACACAGGATCAGCACCAGCCATTGATAGCCGGAAAACCGTTGTGCGTTGATATAGGCGGGCACATCCACCGTGCGCGATTGATTCATGAAACTGTCTCCTCGGGGCGTGGTCGCCCCGCTTGTCATCCCATTATTATTTTGAATTCGGCGCCGCCCTGACGCGCCCGTTCATTTGGGGGCGAGCGCGGTCTGAATACCTGACTGCCTTGATGCAGCGGGGCGGCGGCGTCGAAATCTGCCGCTACTGTACGTCTTTCGACTGCCCGTCAAAATGATCTTTCGTCAGCCCATCCATAACGGACGGTTATGCTCGCGGCCACCGCTGGCGGTTATAGCACATCGGTGACCCTGCTTCGACGTCCCCCTATCGTCAAGCCAGCGGCAGCCCTACATAGTTCTCCGCCAGCATGAGAGACGCTGCGCGCGAACTCACCACGTACTCAAGCTCCGAGCGTTGCATCTGCTGCTCGAACGGCGTGGCGTCGTCGAGACGGTGCAGCATGCGCGTCATCCAGTACGAGAAATGCTCCGCGCGCCAAATCCGCTTGAGCGCCGCCTCGGAATAGCCCTGAAGCGCTGCTTCACTGTCGCGTTGATAGAAGTCGTCGAGCGCACGCGCCAGTCGCCAGACGTCGGCCACGGCCAGGTTCATGCCCTTGGCCCCTGTCGGGGGCACGATGTGTGCGGCGTCGCCCGCCAGGAACAGACGGCCGTATTGCATCGGCGTCGCGACGAAGCTGCGCATGGCGACCACATTCTTCTGGAAGATCGGGCCCTCCTTGAGACGCCAGCCATCGTTCGTCTCCGTGCGCGCATGCAGCTCGCCCCAGATGCGCTCGTCGCTCCACGACTCCGCCCGCTCGCTCGGGTCGCACTGGAAATACATGCGCTGCACCGTGGGCGAGCGCGTGCTGATCAGCGCAAAGCCGCGCTCGTGCGCTGCGTAGATCAGTTCGTCTGACGACGGCGGTGCCTCGACCAACACACCGAACCAGCCAAACGGATACACCCGCTGGTACTCCTTGCGCACCGACGCCGGCATGGCCGGGCGGCACACCCCATGGAAGCCGTCGCAGCCCGCGATGAAGTCACACGTCAAACGTTGCACCTGACCGTCCATCGTGAACTGCACGCTCGGTTGCGTGCTATCGATGTCATGCACCGAAACGTCCGATACGTCGAACAGGATCTCGCCCTGCGCCGCTTCCCGCGCTGCGATCAGATCCTTGATGACTTCATGCTGCGCGTAGACGGTGATGGCGCGTCCGGTCAACTCGGTAAGCGGTATGCGATGACGCTGACCGCCGAACGCCAGCTCGACACCGTGGTGCACCGCGCCTTCGCGCCGCATGCGCTCGCCAACGCCCGTGTCGTTGAGAATGTCCATCGTGCCCTGCTCCAGCACACCGGCACGAATGGTCGACTCGACCGCTGCACGCGAGCGCGATTCGAGCACGACCGACTCGATACCTTGCAAGTGCAACAGGTGGGAAAGCAGCAAGCCGGCGGGACCGGCGCCAACGATGACGACGGGGTAATGGGTACGCATGAATTGTCTCCTGAGATTTGCACCGCCCTCCTCCGGTATGTCTGAGCCGGGTCATGTCGCGACAGGAAAATGGCATGCGGCATGTGCGCGAATTGCATTTCTCGGTTGCCTTACGCACGCTGCACCAACTTAAGACTGCGCGTAAACGAGTATGTCGAAAGATGCGCTCACGCCTTGTCACGAGGGGCGAATGCGTCATATCTTATGGAGCACGCGCGTCGCGTTGAATGGATGAATCGACGACTTTCTTGTACTTTTTTGACAACTTCGCCCAAGGGAAAACCAGTATGTCAGGCGCGTCATCCCGGCTGCGCGCGGCTCGCGAGACGATTCCGGAATTCTCGCTGTACGGAGAATTGACGGAAACCGACAGCGCCGATTTCGTCCACATCGAATGGATCGAAACACGCAGCCGCCTCTACGACTGGCATATCGATACACATCGGCATCTGGGACTCTTTCAGGTGTTGGCGATTTTCGAAGGCACGGTCGAGGCGAATGTCGACGACGCGACCTGGGAAGTCGAAGGCCCGGCCGTCATTACGGTGCACCCTTCCGCCGTGCACAACTTCCGCTTCTCGCGCGGCGC
The DNA here is from genome assembly GCF_001465595.2 of Pandoraea apista. Classification (NCBI taxonomy): domain Bacteria; kingdom Pseudomonadati; phylum Pseudomonadota; class Betaproteobacteria; order Burkholderiales; family Burkholderiaceae; genus Pandoraea; species Pandoraea apista. Next base: position 4,409,340 of record NZ_CP013481.2, read on the forward strand.
ACACGGGTTCGTGCTCACGATGGCGCAAAGCGTGCCGTTCGATGCGGCCATTGGCGCCGACGCCGACATGGAGTCCTTGCTAAGCAAGCCGTGGCTCTTCCCGCTAGGCGAGGCACCGCAAACGCGCGACCGCCTCTACACATTGCTAGGCCTGATCATGGACGAGTTTTCGCGCCCGCAGCTGGGGCACGCGGAAATGGTCGGATGGCTCACACGCAGCGTGCTGCTGCTGCTCGCCAGGCTGCACGCGCATCGCGAATCCGCGACACGTTCCGGACGCACGGAACTGGATCTGTTCGCTCGCTTTCGCGCGCTCGTCGAATCCCACTACACGCAAGCCTGGGCCATACCGGCTTACGCCGAACGGCTGCATGTCACCGAGAGCAAACTCAACAGACTGTGCCGCCGCATTGCGGGCAAATCGGCTTTCGATCTGGTGCAGGACCGCCTGATGCTTGAAGCCCGCCGCAAGCTCATCTACATTCCCGCGCCGGTTTCCCACGTCGCGTATGAACTCGGGTTTCAGGACCCGGCATATTTCTGCCGCGTCTTCAAACGGCATGTCGGCGTCACGCCGTCGGCCTTTCGGCGCACGGCACAAAACGCCCATCTGGGCGACGAGTGAAAATGCCCGGCCGGGTCGGCGAGGCGCTCCGTCGAGCGCCTCGCCCCCGTGCTCACGCTGGCAAGTTGGCGCTTACGCGCCCGCCAGCGTCTTCCCCCGAAGGAAGGTCAGCAACGCGTCGGTGACCGCCGGCGCGCACTCGATGTTCGACAAATGCGCGCCCGGCACAACGACCTGCTGCGCGCCGGGAATACGCTCGACCATGGCGCTCGACATCGCGGGCGGCGTTGCGAGGTCTCCTGAGCCGGTAATGACCAACGTAGGCGCCGTGATCGACGCAATCTCGTCAAGCTGATTCATATCGCGCACGGCTGCGCAGGCCGCCGCGTAACCGTCTGCCGAGAGGGACCGGAACATCGCCTTCATGCGGTCGATGACTGCGGGTTCCTGCTGCGCGAACTCGGGCGTGAACCAGCGCGACACCACGGCGTCGGCAACGGCGCCCATGCCATCGGCCTGCACCGCGCGAATGCGCGCGTTCCAGCCATCCTCACCGCCAATGTGGGCAGACGAGCAAACAATCGCCAGACGATCGAGCCGCTGCGGTGCATGAATGCCCAGCCACATCCCCGTCATGCCGCCCATCGAGACGCCGGCCAGACTCGCGCGTTCGATGTGCAGGGCGTCGAGCAATGCGATCACGTCGCGTCCCAATTGGCCGATGACATACGGCCCCGGCGTCACGGACGATCCCCCGTGCCCACGGGTGTCGTAGCGAATCACGCGGAACTCGCGCGCGAGTGCCGGCACCTGCGGCGCCCACATGTCCAGCGTCGTGCCCAACGAATTGGACAGCACAAGCGCCGGCGCCCGTTCGTCACCGTCGACGGCCACACGCAGTTGGGCGTCACCTGCGTCAATCAGACATTCCATGCTCATTCGGTGAATCTCCTCAGCCCTGCGCGTCGTTGCGCACACGGGTGGTCGAACCCGGCTCGGCGGCTTCCATCTCCGCGAAGACCTTCTCGGCATCGTGAATCGCCTGATTGGCCGCAGGCAGGCCGCAATACAGCGCGGCGTGCATGAACAGTTCCTTCATCTCGTCGCGCGTCACACCGTTGTTGAACGCAGCGCGCACGTGCATGCGGAATTCGTCGCCGCGATTCAGCGCGATAAGCAGCGAGAGCGTAATCATGCTGCGCATGTGCCGCGTGAGCCCCGGGCGAGTCCACACGTCGCCCCAGGCGAAGCGCGTGATGAAGTTCTGAAAGTCGTCGTTGAACTCGTTGCGGCGAGTCAGCGTGCGGTCCACGTGCGCGTCGCCGAGAACGGCGCGGCGCACCTGCATTCCGTTGTCGTAGCGTTCCTGATCGTTCATTTGGATTTCCTGCCGGATTGGGGGATCGCCACCGCAGTGTCGGCGAGCGCGAGCACCTGGCTCACGAACGTCTCGGCGGCGCCCAGATAATGTTGCGGGTCCATGAGGCGCTCAAGCGCGTCGCTGGAGAGAATGCGTGTGATGTCGTCGTCTTCGCGCAGCACATCGAGCAAATGGCGTTGCTGAGCGAGCGCGTCGCGGCAACGCGCTTCGACACGGCGATGTGCTTCGAGACGTCCCAGCGCTTCGCCAAGCGCCATGGTCACGGCCTCGGCCATGATGAGCCCGTGCGTGATCTCGAGATTCGCTCGCATGCGCGACGTATCGACGGTCCAGTCGTCGACGAGCGTGCGTGCCGTGGCCAGCGCGCCGCCGCACAGCATGAGCAGTTCGGGCAGCGTCTCCCATTCCGCGTGCCAGTTACCCAGCCCACGCTCGTGGTCTTGCTGCATCGCAGCGAACAGAGTGGCAGCGAGTTGCGGCGTGCGGGCGGCGGCGGCCAATATCGCGGCACAGCCAACCGGGTTGCGCTTATGCGGCATGGTCGATGAGCCGCCACGCCCTGCCCCGGAAGCCTCGGCGATTTCGCCGACTTCGGTTTGCGTCAGCATGGCGGTGTCGCGAGCGAACTTGCCAAGCGAGCCGGTCAGCGACGCCGCCCAGCCGCCCACGCGCACGATGCGATCGCGCTGACCGTGCCATGGCGTAGCGGCATTCGACAGCCCCAGATGACGGGCAAGCGCCGCCGCGACGGCGGGGCCTTGCGTGCCGAGCGATGCCAGCGTGCCTGCCGCACCGCCGAATTGCACGCACAGCACCTGCTCACGCACGTTCGCCAGATCGGCACGCGCCCGCAGCAAAGCGTCGAGCGTGCCCGCGAGTTTGAGCCCGAAGGTGATGGGTAACGCATGTTGCAGCCAGGTGCGCCCGATCATGACCGTGGCGCGATGCTGCCGGACCTGTCCGGCGAGTTGACGAATGAGGCCGTCGAGATCTGCCCCGATGTCGTCGAGCGCAGCGCGCACTTGCAGAATAAGGCCGGTATCGATCGCGTCCTGACTGGTGGCGCCCCAATGGACGAAGCGGGCCGCGTCGGCGTCGAGCGCTTTCACGCGTGCGGTCAGTTGCTTGACCAGCGGAATGGCGAGGTTGCCCGCGCGAGCCGCGTCGTCGCGCAGCGAGGCCCAGTCCAGGTCACTGGCACGGGCGGCGGCGGTCATCGGAGCGACGGCGGCAGCCGGGATCAGACCGACCTCGGCTTCGGCAGCGGCCAACGCCACTTCGAAGTCGAGCATGCCCTGAAGCGTGGCGTCGCGCGAGAAGCACGCCGTCACGGCAGAGCCGCGCAGCAAGGAGTCAAGCAGTTCCGTCATCGGAGGGTCGATGGAGGTTGGTGATTAAGGTCTGTTCGCACGAATTGCACATTCATGGCCAAACCCTTGTACGTTGCAAAAATGCAGATACGGCCACGGGCCACCGGCACTTTCATGCCAGCAGCCCGAAGCCGCGCCAGTTTCAGCCTTGCACGACCGACTTCAAAGGTCGAGGAACACCGTCTCCTCGTCGCCCTGCATGCGGATGTCGAACCGATACGACACACGGCCACCGCTCACCTCGCGGCGCGCGATCAGCGTGTGGCGACGCTCGGCCGGCACTTGTTGCAGCACGGGGTCGGCCTCGTTGGCCGCTGCCTCGTCGTCGAAATAGATACGCGTAAACAGATGATTGAGCAAGCCCCGCATCGTGAGAATCACATCGATGCGCGGCGCTTCGCCCGGCGCGGTCGCGCCCGGCTTGATCGTCTCGATGACGAAGCGGTTCTGGGGGTCGGTGCCGGTGCCGCAGCGGCCCGTGCCGGCGAAACCCGTGCGCTCGATCTCGTCGGCGCTCTGCACGTAGCGGCCGTGGGCGTCGGCCTGCACAACCTCGATCAGCGCGTCGTTGATCGGATTGCCTGCGCCATCGAACACCTGACCAATCAGGCGAATCGCCTCGCCCTCAGCGCGATCGAGCGCGACCACGGGCGTAAAAGCGCTCTTGAAGTCGTACAGGTACTGTTCCGGCGACAGGCCATAGGCGAAGTACGGACCGACGGTCTGCGACGGCGTTTGCTGGTAATCGGACATGGCTCAGGACTCCATCGGCGTTTGGTCGGCACCGCGCAGCACGATGTCGAATTCATAACCCAGCGCGTACTCGGGCTCGGTGATGTCCATCGAGAAGCGCGCGATCAGACGGTCGCGGGCATGTGCCGGCGTGGCCTGGAAAATCGGATCGTAAGCCAGCAACGGATCGCCCGGGAAGTACATCTGTGTGACAAGGCGGGTCGCGAAATACTGACCGAACACCGAGAAGTGCAAATGCTGCGGACGCCACGCATTGTGGTGGTTCTTCCACGGATACGCACCCGGCTTGATGGTCAGGAATTTGTAGCGGCCCTGCGCGTCCGTCAGGGCACGGCCTGCGCCCAGGAAGTTCGCGTCGAGCGGGGCGTCGTGCTGATCTACCTTGTGCACGTAGCGGCCACAGGCGTTGGCCTGCCAAAGCTCCACGAGCGTATTGGGCACCGGGCGGCCGCCTTCGTCGAGCACGCGGCCCGTGACGATCATGCGCTCGCCCAGCGGCTCGCCGTTGCGAACCGCATTGCGCGTGAGATCGCCGTCGAGCTCGCCGATGATGCCGTGGCCGTAGACCGGCGCGCGCAGGTTGGCGAGGTTTTGTTTGACCGGCACGAGCAGTTGCTTGGGGCCGCGCAGCGCCGTGGATTTGTACCCGCTGTCGATCAGCTTGGGATGCGAATCCCAGTCCCGGGGGCGCAGGACAGTGGTCGTTTCCGACATGGTCTCACTCCATTTTGTGTTGACTGATCTGGCTTGTCGCCAGCTTGTTTTCGACACTATATCCATAATCAACGGATATATTTATTGACATTTTCTTAGGCATTTCATAACTTTTCGGCATGGAAAGACACTTACTCGACGGGCGCATCAAGTTGCGCCATCTGCAATGCCTGCTGGCCGTCGCGCAGCACGGCAGTCTTCAGCGCGCGGCCGAAGCGCTGTCCATCACGCAACCGGCCGTCAGCAAGACGATTGCGGAACTCGAAGGGCTGCTCGGGGTGCGGTTGTTCGATCGCGGACGCAACGGCGCACGCCCGACCGCGCAGGCGGAACTGTTCCTGCGGCATGCGGGCGCGAGCGTGAGCGCGTTGCGACAGGGCATCGACGTGCTCTCGCGCGCCGTTGGTCAGACAGGCGGCGTGATCGAGATTGCCGTATTGCCGACGTTGGCCGCCGCCATGATGCCCAGCGTGCTCGAAACCTTCCGGCGCGAATGGCCGGGCATCGTGGTACAGGTTCACACCGGCGCGAATCAGCAATTGCTCACGCAGTTGAAGTCCGGAGAAATGACGCTTGCACTGGGCCGGATGTCCGATCCCGAGGGCATGGCGGGACTCACGTTCGAGCATCTTTGCGCGACCCCGCTCTGTGTGGTGGTGCGCCCCGAGCATCCCCTCGTGCAGCAGCGCAGCGTGTCGATGGGCGATCTGGCCGGCCATCACGTCATCCTGCCGCCGCACGGCACGATCCTGCGGCATACTGCCGACAGCTTCCTGCGCGCACACGGCGTGGGCACGCTCGACGACTATTCGGAGCTGCTCTCGATGTCGCTCGCGCGCGCCATGACGCTGCGCGACGACGTCGTGTGGATCGCCTCCGAGATCACGGTGCAGGACGATCTCGCCGACGGCGTGTTGTGCGCCCTGCCCTTCGCGACGAAAGGCACGGAGGAGTCCATCGGCATTCTGTGGCGCAACGACACGGTGCCCACCCCGCCGGAACAGACCCTCATCAGCGCGATGCGCGAGGCTGCGCGCGTGCGCTACGGCGTGCCGGGACTGCGCTGACGAGGTCACCGGTCATGCCTGCGGCGCCGAGGCCGCCGCCGGATCCGCAACGCCGGTCTGCGCCGGTGCCAGACCGAGCATCCTCACTGCATTGTCCTTGAGCACCAGCGGCCTGACCTCGTCGCGAAATCCGGCCGCTTCAAAGTCGCGCAGCCATCGATCCGGTGCGATCAGCGGGAAATCCGAACCGAACAACATCTTCTCGCGCAGCAACGCGTTGGCGTACTGAATCAGTTCCGGCGAAAAATACTTGGGCGACCAGCCCGACAAATCGATATAGACGTTCGGCTTGTGCAACGCAATGGACAGCGCCTGCGATTGCCATGGCCAGGACGGATGGGCGATCACGATGTTCATGTCGGGAAAATCGGTCGCTACGTCGTCCAGATGGATCGGCTCGGAGAACTTGAGTCGCAGTCCGCCGCCGCCCGGCATGCCCGAGCCAATCCCCGAATGACCGCTGTGGAACACAGCCGTCAGCTTGTACTCGGCAATCAGCTCGTACATCGGATACGCCATACGGTCGTTGGCGAAAAACCCCTGCATGGTCGGGTGGAACTTGAAGCCGCGCACGCCGAATTCCTCGACCAGCCGCCGCGCTTCGCGCACCCCCATGCGTCCCTTGTGCGGATCGATGCTCGCGAACGCGATCATGATGTCCGCATTTTCCTGTGCGAAGCCCGCAATCTCCTCGTTCGGAATGCGGCGACGGCCGATGTTCGCCTCGCAATCGACCGTGAACATCACGAATCCGATATTGCGCTCTCGGTAGTGTTCGATCGTCTCCGGAATCGTTGGCCGGCGATTCTGCCTGAGCACCGTGCCGAAGTATTTGTCGGCCGCGTCATCGAATGCCTTGCCGAAAAGATCCGGTGGCTGACAGCACGACACTTCCGCATGCACATGCGTATCGATGGCGACGAGTTTTTCGAGGTTCATTCGGCCGTCTCCGGGTCATGGATTTGTGCCGCCACGATCGCCATCGCGCGGCGCGTCTCGGGCAGTTCGAACTTCAGCCAGTAGCGTGCCGCATCGCGTTTTCGCTCGCCAGTCATGCCGCCCGCCGCTTCGGCGCGATGCTCGGCGAGCGCCGCCTGCGCCCAAAGCCCGGCCATCGACAGCCCGTGCACGGCCCGCATGACCTCCCCGGCCACGCAGAGCGCCGCACGTGGCGACGACTGCGCCAAGGCAATGACCGATGGCAGCAGCGACCCCCATTCGTCCAGTGCTGCCAACGCGGCGTTAAAACCACCGAGTGTCGCAACGGACCGCGCATCGTCCACCTGAACGCGTGCCCAGGCGAGCCAATGGCGCAGCGTCGCACCGCCGTCTCTGACAACCTTGCGCAGCATCAGGTCGATGGCCTGAATCTCGTTGGTCCCTTCGTAGATCATGGGGATGCGCGCGTCGCGCAGATACTGCGAAATGCCGGTCTCTTCGACATAGCCATAGCCGCCGAAGACCTGCAACGCCGCGCTCGCTCCTTCAAACGCCTGCTCGGTGAGCATGGCCTTGACGACCGGAGTCAGCAGCGCCGCCAAGGCGTCGGCTCGCTTGCGTGCTTCGGGCGTGCCGGCGTGATGTGCTTCGTCGATGGCGAGCGCAGCACGGTACAACAGCAACCGCGCCCCTTCTACGGCGACCCGCTGCCCTTCGAGCAGCCGCCATACCGCTGGGTGCCGCGCGATAGGCGCACCCGTGTCTGCCCCCGGCACACGCGATTGCACTCGCTCTCCGGCATGCCTCACGGCCATCTCATAAGCGTTCTGTGCCAACCCGAGCGCCGACGCCCCGACATGCAGACGGGCCGAATTCATCATCGCGAACATCGCTTCGAGTCCGCGACACGGCGTTCCGACGAGATACCCCGTAGCACCCTCGAACGCCATCGAACATGTGGCGCTGCCGCGAATCCCCATCTTGTGTTCAATGCCGGTACAACGTACGGCGTTCCGCTCACCGTTCGCCAACACCTTGGGCACGAGGAAGAGCGACAGGCCGCCACTTCCGGCGGGCGCATCGGGAGTGCGCGCCAACACGAGATGCACGATGTTCGGCGTCAGATCCTGTTCGCCGCCGGAGATGAAGATCTTCTCGCCCGTTACCTTTACCGTGTCGTTCGCGCCGTCGATCCACTCGGCACGCGTGCGAATCTGTCCCAGATCGCTACCGGCCCCCGGTTCCGTCAACGCCATCGTGGCAAGCCACTCGCCGCTCACGAGCGGGCCGAGCCACGCCTCGCGCAAGGCGTCGCTACCGAACCGATGCACGCATTCGTAAGCGCCATGCAGAATGCCGGGATACATCGTCCAGGCCAGATTGGCACCGGCCGTCAGTTCCTGTACCGCCACCTGCGCAACGACCGGCAACCCCTGACCGCCCAGCGACGGATCGCATGGCAACGACGGCCAGCCGGCGTCGCGATACTGACGATACGCGTCGGCAAATCCGGCAGGCGTGCGGACCTCGCCGTCGCGCCATATGCACCCCTCACGGTCACCGACGGCGTTCAGCGGCGCGAGCACTTCGCGGGAAAAGCGCGCCGCTTCGTCGACGACCTGCACCAGCGTCGCCGTATCGAACTCACCGAATGGTGGGAGACGCGTCAAGGCTTCGCCCACGCCGAGCTTGTCCAGCACGAACGCGATATCGCGGGCCGCGCTTTGCAACTCCGGATACCCCATGTCAGCGCCTTGCCGGAGCGAGAATGATGTGGCGGCCGTCGGCCTTTGCGGCATGCAGCACATCGACCGCTGCCGCCCGATGATCCTGCACGGCGCGCTGGTTGATCGATCCCTTGTCGGTCACCTCGCCCCGGTCGAGCGAGGGCGGCGAATCGAGCAGCATAAGGCGAGCGACGTAAGTGGCGCTGCCCCCCGCCGAAGCGTTGAGCTTCGTCAGCAGCGCTGCGAACGCTTCGCGCACCGGCGCGCTGGCCAGCACATCCGCCAGGGGAGCTTCCTTCGGCAGACCGCTCAGGCGGCGGCAGTCGTCGACTCGCGGGAAGACCATCAGACCGATATCGTCGCGATTGATGCCTGTGATCACGACGTCCTGCACATACGGTGCACCTTCCGAAATCACGCGGGCACGCAACGGGCCAACGCTCACGAAGGTGCCCGAGCTGAGTTTGAAGTCTTCGGTAATACGGCCGTCGAACTGAAGACCGGTCTCCGGATGCTGGCTATCGACGAACGTCGCAGCGTCTCCCGTGCGGTAGTAGCCTTCTTCGTCGAACACCGGCTCGCTCGCCTCATGACGCCAATAGCCTGCCATGACGTTCGGACCCCGAAACCTGACTTCCAGCTTTCCGCCCACCGGCGCGAGCTTCACCTCGCAGCCCGGCGCGGGCAGGCCGATGTAGCCCGCACGCATGACAGGCCCGGTGGTGAACATGCAACTCGGCGACGTCTCGGTCATCCCCAGTCCGGACATGATCCGGATGCGCTCGCCGCAGTGCTGTTCGGTCACACGCTCAAGCCGGTCCCAGGCGGCCTGCGACAGCCCCGCTCCGCCGAAGAAATAGAGATTCACGCGTGCGAAGAAGCGCTCGCGCAACGCGGCGTCGCTCTCCAGCGCAATGGCGAGGTCTTCCCACCCCTTCGGCACGTTGAAGTACACCGTCGGGGAAATCTCGCGCAGATTGCGCAACGTCTCCTCGAACTTTCCCGCCACCGGTTTGCCGTCGTCGATGTAGAGCGTGCCGCCGTTGTACAGCGCAATGCCCACGTTGTGGCTACCGCCATAAGTGTGATTCCACGGCAGCCAGTCCACCAATACCGGGGGTGCCTCACCGAAGGTCGGAAACGTTTGCAGCAGCATCTGCTGGTTGCTGCACAACATGCGCTGCGTGGTCGGCACGGCTTTCGGCTGACGTGTCGATCCGGAGGTGAACAGGATCTTGGCGATGGTGTCGCCAGTGACTTGTGCATGCACACCGTCGACATCGCGCGGCACGGTATCGAGCAACGTATCGAATGCCAGCGTGCCGCCATCGCCGCCGGCGGTCACACGAATCACGTCGTCGCCCAGCACCGCGTCCATGGCGCGTCCGTAGGCATTAACGTCGGTCGCGTAGACAAGCCCCGGGCGCAGCACGCCCAGGGTGTGACGCAACTTGCCGAAGTCGGTCGATACGATCGAGTAGGCCGGCGAAATCGGTGCGAATGGCACGCCGGCGTACATCGCACCGAGGGCCAGTTGGAAGTGTTCGAGGTCGTTGCCGGACAGAATCGCGATCGGGCGCTCGGCCGACAACCCGCGATCGCGCAAGGCCTGACCGATGGCGCGGGCACGTTGCAGCATCTGCGCGTACGTAATGCCGATCCATGCGCCGTCGGGGCCGCGCCGTGCGATCAACCAACGCTCGGGATGCCGGGCGGCCCCCGACACCAACCGATCGGTCAGCCGCTCGGGAAAATCACCGAGTGCTTCACGCGAGCGCAGATACCAGAACTCGCCGTCGCGCCGCACTTCCACACCGGGATTACCGATAGTGACCGGGCGGTAGCGATGCGCCGCGATATCCGGCATCTCAGCCGCCGTCGTGTTATTGCCGTGATTCAAAACGCTGTCTCCTGCTTCTATCCCGCCGCGACGCACTCTCAGGCGCGTTCGCGGGCGGGCCCATCCTCATCCCGTCACGCCGTCAGATCGGGTAGTGACGCGGGGTCGTTTGCACCGTGATCCAGCGAAGCTCCGTGAACTCGCCGATGGACGCCTTGCTGCCAAAGCGGCCGTAACCGCTCGCCTTCACCCCGCCGAACGGCATCTGCGCTTCGTCGTGCACCGTCGGTCCATTGATATGGCAGATGCCCGATTCGATGCGCCGGGCCAATTGCATGGCGCGCGACACGTCTCGACTGAAAATTGCCGCCGACAGACCGAATTCGCTGTCGTTGGCCACATTCACGGCTTCGTCGTCGCTCTGCACCCGTTGGATCGTCACCACCGGGCCGAACGACTCTTCGCGATACAGACGCATCGCAGGCGTCACACCATCGACAATCGCCGCCTGCATGATCGCGCCCTCGACGCGGCAGCCCAACGGCAAACGCGCACCATGCTCGCGGGCATCCTCGACAAGTGCGGCCACGCGCGACGCCGCCTGCGCACTGACCATCGCGCCGAGCACGCTGTCAGGCGACGTCGGCGATCCGGCAGGCAATTTCGCTGCCTTGGCGGCGAGCTTCTCGACAAAGGCGTCGGCGATACGCGCATCCACGATGACCCGCTCCGTCGACATGCAGATCTGCCCTTGATTGAAAAAGGCGCCGAAGGCAATGCCATCGACGGCGGCATCGAGATCCGCATCGTCGAGCACGAGCACCGGCGCCTTGCCGCCCAACTCCAGCAACGCCGGCTTGAGATGCTCTGCCGCGAGACGCGCAATGATGCGCCCCACATGCGTGGAGCCGGTGAAATTCACACGGCGCACGGCCGGGTGGGCAATCAGACGCGCCACGATGTCGCCCGCGTCTTCAGGGGCGTTCGTCACGACGTTGACGACCCCGTCGCCAAGCCCCGCCTCGTGCAGACATGCGCCGATCAGCGCATGCACACCGGGACACTGTTCCGACGCTTTGAGCACGACCGTGTTGCCGCAGGCGAGTGGCATGGCGAGCGCTCGCGTGGCCAGAATGACCGGCGCGTTCCACGGCGCAATGCCCAGCACCACGCCAACCGGCGAGCGCACGGCCAGCGCGAGGCTGCCCGGCACATCGCTCGGAATCACGCTGCCGTCGATCTGCGTGGTCATGGCCGCCGCTTCTCGCAGCATGTTGGCCGCGAGCATGACGTTAAAGCCGTACCAGTTGGCCATCGCGCCGGTCTCGGCCGCGCCAATGGCAATGAACTCGGCCGCACGGCTGTCCATACGTTCGGCAGCCGCGAGCAAACGCTGACGCCGCGCCGTGGGCGAGAGCGCCGCCCATGCGGGGAATGCCGCTTGCGCAGCATCGACTGCCGCGTCGGCATCCGCCAACGAGGCCGCCGGGGCGCGCGTGGCGACTTCGCCCGTCACCGGATCGATTCGCTCGAACGTCGCTCCGCCTTGTGCGCCACGCCACTGGCCGCCGATCAGCATCTGAACTTCATGCATTGCGCGATTCCTCTTTCGTCTGTTCGTTCACGAATGAACGCTGTGCGTCAGCGCTTGTAGGCTTGCAGACCCGGCTTGATCGACTTGTCGTCGAGGAACTGCTTGAGGCCCTGCTCGCGGCCATGCTCGGGGTCGCGCAATTGCGCCTGATCGAGCTTGGCGTACAGATAGTCTTCGCTCTGCTCCCACGTGAGTTCGCGTGCGCGCTTGAAGCCATGCTTCGCGGCACGCAGCACCACCGGGTTCTTCTCAAGCAACTTGCCGGCCAGTGCAATGGTGGCATCGCGCAATTGGGCCAGCGGCACGCTTTGATTGACCAGCCCCATGTCGGCAGCTTCCACGCCGGTGAACGTGTCGCCGGTCATGATGTAGTGCAACGCACGACGGTGGCCGACCGTATCGGCCATGGCCTTGCTCACCAGATTTCCCGGCGGAATACCCCAGTTGATCTCCGACAGACCGAAGACAGCTTCATCGGCAGCGATCGCCAGATCGCAGGCAACCAGCGGCGAGAAACCACCACCGAAGCACCAGCCGTTGACCATGGCAATCGTCGGCTTCGAATACATACGCAGACGGCGCCACTGCCAGTCCGATGCGTCACGGCGCACGCGTTCCTGCACGATCTCGGGTCCACCGTCGATCTCGCGGAAATATTCCTTCAGATCCATGCCGGCCGTCCACGCCGCGCCCGCGCCCGTGAGCACGACAACCTTCACGTCGGCATCGAGTTCGATCGCGTCGAGCACCTGATTCATTTCGGTGTTCAGCGTCGGGCTCATGGCGTTGCGCTTCTCCGGGCGATTGAAGATCACCCAGCCAATGCCGCCCTCGACCTTCACGTCGACCGTTTTCCAGCGTCCTTCGTATGCATTCATTTGCGTAATTCCCAAGTGTGCGGGGCAACTTGCGCCGCGCGCCGGGAGTGGCGCGCGGTGTTGCCGACACCCACATTTAATATCAGGCAACCTTACATTGCAAGGGCTGTGTTTTCAGTGGAAACCCTTAGCCCTGGATGTCAGAACGTATGACGCATGCCCAACATCACACCCGCCTGCCCTTCGCCTGCGGGCGGCGTAGTACCGCCACCGCCGCCGCTGACCGAGTACGCGGCGCGTGCACTGTTGAAGAGATAAGCGGCTTGCGCATAGACAGCCGTGCGCACCGAAAGCGAATACGTAGCGCGCAGCGTGGTCATGGTGCCGCGCGTGTCGTGATCGCTGTTGATGATGCGATAGACCTCGGTGTCCACCAGCCATGCCGGCGTGATGCTGTACGCCGCCCCGAGATAGAACAGATTCGAGTGCGTGTTGACGGCAGATGTCGAGACGCGACGCCCCAGCCATCCGCCGCCGACCTTGAACGCGCCGTATTTGTAATAGGCGCCGACGGTCGTGCGCGTGTCCTTATCGTTGCTGCTGGCGAAAGCCGACGGCGCCATGCCGTCGAAGAAGTTGGCCGCGGCATTCGTGCCGCCGCGCTGCTCTTCATATGACGCGGCCACACCGAAGTTGCTCGCGTCGTACTTGAGCATCACCGACCAGTCGCGGCACTGCACCGCTTGTCCGGGCACCTGGCCCGCGCAGGTGCCCTGCCCCGGCGAATTGCCCGTGCCGCCGGAATCGCGGCCGAACGAATACCCGGCGCCGAAGGTCAGCCCCTGCCAGCCGACCTGATAGGTGATCGCATTATCGGTGCGTGCGTTGGGAATGTAGGCGTCGAACGAGCCCATGCCGTAGATGTCCGGCCCGAGTACGTCGGAGCCCAGGAGGGCGTAATACGTCATGGTGTACTGCCGCCCCAGCGCCAGCGTGCCATAGGGTCCCTTGATCCCGACGAATGCCTGACGGCCGAACAGTCGCCCGCCCTGACCGAGATCGCCGCCGCGTATGTTGAAGCCGCTCTCCAACTGGAAGATCGCCGCAAGGCCGCCGCCAAGATCTTCCGAGCCGCGCAGCCCCCAGCGCGACGGCAACTCACCCGTTACCCCCGGCATGCGCACAACGGCGCCGTTCGGGCTCGCATGAGAGACGTATTCGATCCCGGTGTCGACAATGCCGTACAGCGTGATATTCGATTGCGCACCGGCAATGCCGGGAGCCGCCAGTGCGGCAGCGGCGGCGAGGGTTGCGAGCGCACGTGTGCGAGAAGGAAATGCCATGCGAGTCTCCAGATTATTGATGTCGTTATGAGTGCTATCTTGCTTCGGCGAATGCGCGCGAGGCGCACAAGAAAAAACGCGACGGGGCAGCCGAATGCCGTCCGTCGCGTGCAAGCGAGGCCAACCGTTTGAGGCAGGTCAGTCAGCCGCGCGGGGACGACGGATAAGCGTGAGTGCGGCCAATGCAGCCACGATGGTCACGGGAATGCTGGCGCCGATCACCACGGCCGCGCTGCTGCCTACTGCGAGCAGCATGCCGGCAGCGAGCGGCCCGACCACTGAGCCGATACGCCCGATCGCCACGGCTGTGCCCACGCCGGTGCCGCGCATGGCGGTCGGGTAATAGGCGGCGGCGAGCGCGTAGAGCACGGACTGGCCGCCAATGATGAACATGCCCGCGAAGAACGCCGCCGTCGCCAGCACACCGAAGCCCTGGGCGGCGGCCAGACCGACCAGCGAAGCGATCATGCCCAGATACATCCCACCGATCACGAGCGACATACGCGCGCGGTCCATCAGGTAGCCGAGCACGAGCACGCCGACCGCACTGCCCACGTTAAAGAGAATCTGCACCCAGCCGATGTCGCCACGCGCCAGGCCGCGCGACCCCATGAGCGACGGCAGCCAGTTGAGCAGGAAATACAGCACGATGAGTGTGCAGAAGTAAGACACCCAGAGTTGAACAGTCGAGACACCGCGCCCCTCGGAGAACAGCACCTTCATCATCGGCGCAGGCGTGGCGCGCTGGCCTTGTGCAGTCGCCGCGGCAAACGCGCGTGACTCCGGCAGGCACCACGCCAGCAATGGCAACAGGAGCAGCGGGCCGACACCTCCCACGTAGAAGATGTGCCGCCAGTCGGCGTCGCTCACCGCCAGCATGCCGATCGTGGCCGCGATGCCGCCTCCCAGCGGAATGCCGCAGTACATGATGCTCACGGCCGTGCCGCGCAAACGCGGCGCGACGGCTTCCGACGACAGCGCGATCAGGTTCGGCATCGCTCCGCCCAGCCCGATCCCTGTGAGCACACGCACGATCACCAGCATCCAGAAGTCCGACACAAAGGCGGTGGCAATCGACAACACGCCGAACAGCGCCGCCGAGAGCATCAGCACGCGCTTGCGGCCGATGCTGTCCGCCAGCCGCCCCCCCACCATCGCGCCGGGCAGCAAACCGAATGTGCCGGCAGAGAACGCGATCCCCATTTGCGCGACGCTCAGGCCAAACTCCTTGGCCATGCCGCGCGCCGCGACCCCAACCGACTGGAGGTCGAGGCCTTCGAGCAGCGCCACGGCAAAGCACAAGGCCAGCGTCAGCGCCACCGGACTGGTGCCGCTTGCCGCGCCCTCCGCCGCCAAAGGCAACGCTCGTGCGCCGCCGTCCCGATTCGATTCCATGGTGTCTCCTTTGATCTTCTTGATGGACTTCGGTCGCCGCCCGCACGGGGCAGCGCCTGATACGAAGTCAGTCGACACCGGCGACACCGCACGCAAGCGAGTGTCTGCACAGATCATTTAATCAGGTAGCCTGATATTAACGACGTAAGTACGACAGCCACGGCGATGCCGCAAGTGCGGCTCGTCGTTGTCGTCTTACCGTGTCACTGGGATTCGGTCGCGCGTGTCTTCGCGTCGACGGACTCCATTTAATATCAAGCTACCTGACAATACAAGCAATCGGCAGGTCGGGACAAACCCGGAGTCAGTCGCGCAGATTTCGCACGAACATTTCGAGATGGCGTTGCACGGCGGCGGCGTCTTCGCGGCTCACGTCGGCACGCATACGCGTGTCGATCTCCTTGGCCACGGCTTCGCACTGGGCGAGCACGCGCCGGCCTTCGTCGGTCAGTTGCAACAGTACGATGCGGCCGTGATTGGGATCGGGCTCGCGCGTGATCCACTGACGCGACGCCATGACGCTCACCACCTCGTTAGCCGACTGCGGGGTGATGAACGAACGCTGCGCGAGTTGGGCGTTGGAGAGCTTGCCCCGGGCATCGAGCACCGACAGCGCGGTGAACTGGGCCAGCGTGAGGCCCAGCGGCGCCAGCGCTTCCGACATGTGGCGGCGCAGCAAACGATCGAGACTGGCGATAACGTACGTCAGTCGCAGCTTGGAACGGCGCGGGCGCGCCTCGGATACGCCCGATTCCTCGAGCATTTCGCTGCCGGATTCCAGCCCAAGGGGGTCGCGGGACGCCACGGCGGCCGACTTCTTTTTCTGGGGTACAACGCTCATGGTGAGATCGCGGACCCGCGCACACAACGTGCGCGGATTTTCGCGTGGTGCGGGAAAGTCAGCAGTGTAACGCCGCCGCCGTGCGGTGGCGACGGTCGATCCACGGTTCATGCCGACGATGAGCGGCGCTATCGGCTCTTACAGGCTCTTACAGGCTCGTACAGGCTCGTACAGGCTCGTACAGGCTCGTACAGGCTCGCACAGACTCGTACAAGCGCGTACCCCCCTCCGGGGCCAGCGCGGTACCCGCCGCGCCGGCCGTGCGTTCAACTGGCGAGCTTGCGGAACGTCTCCAGCACGGCATCGCCCTTGAACGGCTTGACGATCCAGCCCTTCACACCGGCGGCCTTGCCGCGTTCCTTCATCGCCGGGCTGCTCTCCGTGGTGAGCATCACCACGTTGACGGTCTTGTTCGCGAGTTCGCTGCGAATCTTCTCAACCATCGTCAGGCCGTCCATATTCGGCATGTTCACGTCGCTGATGACGAGCTTCACGCCGGGGCTGGCCTTGATCTTCGCCAGGCCGTCCTTGCCGTCGACGGCAGTGTCCACGTCCAGGCCGTTCTTGCGCAGGAATCCCGCGACTTCGTCGCGCACAGTGCTCGAGTCATCGACCACGAGAATCTTCGACATGGTGTTGTCCTTGTGTGTAAGAGAGAGTGGTAGGTGAGCCGGGATCTCAGAACAGTTCCAGCGCCCCGGTCTCGACGGGCTCGGTCGCAGCCTGCGCGGCTTCGCGAAACGCTTCGGGCGACCAGTTCAGACTGAATACGAAGTGTTGATGCAACGTCACGATCTGTCCGTTGACCGGATCGGTGAGCCGATAGACGAAGCACAACTGCGGATTGTCGGTGCCGAACGAGATGTACTTCTGCTTGTGATTGATGAGCAGAGGCACCTGCACCTGCGCACGGTCGACCGCCGACGGGTCGCCCATGTAGCGATTCTTGAACGCGCCCCAGATCAGGTTCGTCAACTCGCCGAGCATGCCGTTCAGCTCACGAAATCCCGCCTGCCCTTCGCAACGCCCCGTATGTTCGAGCAGTTGCATGAACGGCACCTGTTCGGCCTGCATCATCATGTAGCCGCGGCACCAGGCGCTCTCGAGCGGGATCAGGCTGAAGACTTCGCCAAAGATAATGCGATCGCGCACTACGCTGGGCGGCTCGCAATTCAGCGCAATCTCACCGAACAGGCCGCGAAACACGCCGTCGGTAATGTCGATCATCCCGCGCACGAGCGCCTCGGGATATTCGTGCTCGACACTGTCTTCGAGGATCAAAAACTGGCTGACCGACTCGCGGGGGGTGCTTCGGTTCATTGTCGTCATTTCCTATGGCCTATGCCGATTCAAAACAATTCCAGTTCGCCGCTGGTGTCCTGCGTCTCGCTGAGTTCGGCATTGAAGTCGAGCGGCGCGTGCGCGCACACGCACAGCGTGGCGGCCAGACGCACCGAGCCGTCGAGCGTGATGTCCCACGACGCCAGATGGTTCGGTTTGAGCTGCATGAGGTGAGGCACGCAGCGCGCACTCAGCACATACGGCGTCGACATGCCCAGATCGGGAAAATAGTTGAGCAGTTCCTGATTGATCGCCCCGCAGCAAAGATTGCTGATTTCGAGGAAGACCTCGCGAAACGGCTTGTCGCTGTCGTCGCCGGCGAAGTACCGCGTAGTGATGTCGTCTTCGTCGAAATGCAGCACCAGCAGCATGCGAAAGCCGATGGAGGAGATCGTGAGTACGACCACGTTGGCGTGCCGCACCCCGATGGCGACTTCGGTATCCGGGGTCGCCGAATCCGTCTGACGTACCGCGATCGGTACGATGTCGCACGCGGCGTCCGGCGTGCGGGCCAGCCGCGTGCGGGCCGCCTTATGCAAAATGCGTTCGAAACTGTCGCGTGCCTGAGCGCTGATCACAACGAGACCTGCCTGCTTAGTGAAGACGGGAATGCAACTGCTGCGCCAACGATTCGACGCTCGAGAGCGAGGCCGCAATCATCTTGCCGCCCGCCTGAATGTCCTGAAAGGTTGCCGTGGTCGTCACGTCGTTGCGATGCAGGCTGTCGCGATAGCTCTTCGACAACTCCTCTGAGCGCGTGGCAAGCGCACGCACTTCGCTCGCGACAATGCCGAAGCCGCGTCCCGCCGTGCCTGCACGCGCGGCTTCGATTGACGCATTGAGCGACACGATCAGCACATGACGGACAATCGACGCCAGTTCATGGTTCTTCGCGTGCATGTCCTGATTCTGCGTCATGAGCGAGATCATCTGTTCGTGCCAACGCTCGAACGTGGCCGCCAACCCGCGCAAGCGCGCAGCCTCTCCGGCAATGCGCTCAGCCTCGGCTTGCCAGAGGCCCTTGGCTTCGAGCACGGCGGCTTCCGACTTACGCGCCGCCTGCAAATCCAGTTCCGCCTGCGCGAGACTCGCTTGCAGCGTGGCAAGCGTCTCGTCGTGCGCCTGCGCTGCGTCCTGCTGGCTGGCAACGGCCAGACGCTCGCGCTCAAGGGCCTGCGCCAGCGCCTCGTCGTGCGTCTTCGTCAACGCGCGCCAATGCGCGGTCGCCTGCGCCATGCGCCAGCGATGCGCGACAAACGCCGCCACGCCCGCGCCGATCACGCCGGCAAGGGCGCCTGCCAATAGCCACTCCACTGCATCCATACGCCATTCTTCTCCGAAAGCGGCACGGCGGCGGCAGACCGTCAGGCCTGCGCCGCCTCGCCCATCGTGCTTACTATGCCAACGGTGCGGCCGTTCCTCAGACCTTGTCGGCTTGCGACAGACCGCCACGCGAGGCGGAACGCTCGCCGAGGTCGACAGTCGGCAAGTCGACGGCATCGGCCGCCACACTGTTCAGGTCGAAGCCATCGACCACGAGGTTGTCGGGCAAGCAAACCACCGTCTGAAACTGACGGTATTCGGCGCCCTTTCGCTCATCGGTAAAGCGCAGTTCGATACGGCCGTGTTCGCGGCGCACGAAGTCCTGCACGGCGTCCATGCCCACGCCGCGCCCCGATACCTCGGTCACTTGTGCGGCTGTCGAGAAGCCCGGACGGAAGATGAACTGGGCGATCTGCTCGTCCGTCACATAGGTTTCGGCCGTAATCCAGCCTCGCTGAACTGCGATGCTGCGAATGCGATGCAGCGCCAGTCCGCGACCGTCGTCCGTGAGCGTGACTTGCAGCATGTTGTGATCGAGGCCGACTTCAATGTCGATGGTGCCGGCGGCCGGCTTGCCCTTCGCGCGGCGCTCGTCTGCATCTTCCAGCCCGTGATCCATCGAATTGCGCAGCAGGTGCATGAACACGTCGCGCAGAATCCGCACGGCCGGCGCGCGCAGGCGGTAGCCGTTGTCGTCGATACGCACAACCGGGGCCGGCTTGCCGAGTTCGGCCGCGAGCGAGGGCAGCGAGTCCAGCACGCCGCCCAACGCTTCGCCCACGCCTTCGGTGCCCAGCAAGCGCAATGTCTGATGAACGGCGTCGCGCATGGCCACGAGTTGCAACGGATCGTTCGGATCGGCCGCTTCGAGCATGCGCAGGCACGCGCGAATGTGCGCGCGATCGACCACCATCGACTGCTCGTCGGGCGTTCTGCCCGGGCCCTTACGGCCAAGGCTCATCTCGTTGATCTGCGCGTACGTGTCGACCGCCTCGCGAACCCGTTCGAGTTCGCGCATGAGGCCGTCCTGATCCCACAGACGGGCAACGTCGGGCTGGCGCAGTTCGTGATAGCGCTGCTCGGTCTCGTGCACCACGTTCGTCAGGTATTGCAGGTTATAGGTGCGCGCGTTGCCCTTGATGGTATGCATGTTGCGGAACAGTTCCGCAATGGCCGCGCTATCGGCTTGCGAGTGCTTGCGGATAATGCGCTCGTTCTCGCGAATGAAGCCGGTCGAGCTTTCGATAAAGTGGTGGAACTTCTCCTGACTCACCGCCAGAATCTCGCCGATCATCTCCAGGCGCTGCTTCTGCTCGCTGGCCTCGGCCGCGAGTTCGCGCAATTCGGTCACGTCGCGCACGCACAGCATCAGACGCAGGATGGTGTCGCTCTCGTCGGTAATTGCAGACCACGTCAGATCGAGCTGCTTGATACGGCCGTCGGGCATGCGCTTGCCGATCTCGCCGACCAGCAGGTGCTCGTTGAACGCGAAGTTGATGGCGTCCTGTCCGATACAGGCATCGATGGCGGCTTCGACCTGCGAGAGCGCGTCGGAACCCAGATCGCTGTCGCCGAAGACGAGTTCCATGACCGGACGGCCGGCGATGTCCTGCGTCTCGAAGATTGCCTCGAGGTAGGCCGAGTATTCGCCGTGCACCTTCGAGCCGTCGATGACCGTCAGAATGCCCTGCTGCATGTTTTGCAGCATCGCCTGAATGTCGGCCGTCTTCTGCTTGAGTTGCGCCGAGCGCTCCTGAATCTTCTCGATCATGCCGTTGAACGCCACGATCGAATGTCCGATTTCATCCATGCGGCCGACCGGCACGCGACGGGTGAAGTCCTGACTGTTGGCGATCTCGCTCATCATGGCCTGCATGCGCGACAGCGGACGCGTAATCTGCCGATACAGCAGTGCACCGATGGCGGTGAGCAGCACAATCGCCAGCCCGGTCACGAGAGCAATTGCCGTCGTGGTGGTCGAGAGGGTGTCGTTCAGTGTGGCGATGGCCGAATCTTTCTGGCGGTTCTTCTCGACACGCAGCGTATTGACCACGCCTTCGAGTTCGTCGCGATATTGCGCGACCATCGCGAAGAGGAAGGCCTGTGCCATCTCGGTCTTTCCGGCTTGCTTGAGCTTGGCGGTGTCGTTGATGGCGTTGAAGTAGTTCTCGACACTCTCCCGGGCCTGCGTCACGAGTCCTTTCTGCGCGTCGCTCGCGGCGCCTTCGGTCTGCCGCGCCAGCGACTGGTCGATTTCGCCATGCAGCTTCTTGAGATTCTCGAGCGCCTGATCGACGACGGTGTCATCCGGCGCGTAGACCAGCGTCATGGTGGCAATCTGCACCGCCTTGACCTGCGAGACGAGATCGGCGGAAGCCAGCGCGCTCGGCACTACGCCTTCCGTAACCTGCCGCACCTTGTGAGCGCTGGCGCGGGTCTGATAGACCGCGTAGCCGCCAATGATCGAGAGCGCGACAAACGTCAGGATCACCAATAGCGTTATTCGATGACGGATCGTCATTGCGTCGTTTCCCCGGGTCGCACCGGCGCCCGGTGCCACGCGTGAGTTGACGCAGTAGATCGGCCGCCGAATTAGTTGTAGATTCCTCGTGCGCCGTGATTATTGCGGGTGAACTGTGACGATTCGATGAATCCACAGAAGCTTCATGTCTCCTGCCTGCGGCAATGCCGTGTAGGAATCCGAGATGAGTAAGCGCGCACCAACATGCGCCTCGCATAGCCCTTAGTCCTCACACGGTCCCCCGGCGCAGACTCGCGATCCTTCGTTTCACCGTGCGTGCGCCATGGCGTCGATCCGCTGCATCGACGCCATCGCCAGTTCGGTGAATTGCCGCCAGAGTTCGGGCTTCGAGCGCCCGCGCTTCACAATGCGATGAAAGCCCAGCGAGACCTCGGGGTGAGTGAGTACCTCGCAGCGCACCGCGCGATGACGACAGGCAGGAAACGCAAACGTCGGCATGATGGCCGTGCCGAGGCCCGCTTCGGCCATACCGATCAGCGTTTCAAAGCGGCGAAACATCGGGCGCGGTTCGTCGGCACGGCCAATGCGTGCGAGATGTGTCTCCACCAACTGCTGGATGGGATTATCCGGCGGCAGTCCGATGAGCACCTCGGCGCGCAGCGCTTCCCACGCTGTGCGGCCATCACTCTCCGCCCTGCCGCGCCGGGCCGCTTTGCGCGGCAAATGCTTCCCCGCTGCCGAGACCCTCATCAACCGGAAGGATTGCATCAGCGTTCGCTCGATACCGTGCGACGCCTTGGTGAAGAAGCCAAAACCGAGATCGGCCTCGCCTTGCTCGACGAGGCCCTGGACTTGCGCGAGTTCCGCTTCGTGCAAACGCACGTCCACATCGGGATGGGCCTGCCGAAACGCCCCGAACCACTCCGGCATCAGATGCGACGACACGAGCGGCGTGGCCGCGATGCGCAGTGTCTTGCGTTGCGCCTGCCCGAACGCCGCAATCTGCACGGCCACGGTATCGAGTTCGCCGACCGCCGCACTCGCCACGGGCAACAACGCGTGCCCGGCTTCGGTAAGCGTCACGCTTCGCGTAGTGCGATCGAACAGCCGGCTGCCGAATTGCGTCTCGATCTCTCGCATCATGACCGACAACCCCGCCTGCGTAATGTGCAGCCGCTCGGCCGCCCGCGTGAAGTTACCGAGCGTGGCCACAAGCACAAAGGCCTTCAACTGACGCAGTGAGATGTTCACGGGAGACTCATAAATATTGGATATGAATTCATATGATAGTCAAAATTCTCCAATGACTGACGACGCGGTCTAATGGTGGCCATTCCAGAACCACCAGCGCATTGCCGCTCAGGAGACACGCATCATGTCCTCATCGATCGATGTGGCCATCGTCGGCGCCGGGATCGGCGGTCTGACCCTCGCTCTCAGCCTTCACGACGCGGGCATCGCCTGCCGGGTATACGAAGCCGCTGCCGAAATTCGTCCCCTCGGCGTGGGCGTGAACATCCTGCCGCACGCCGCTCGCGTGCTCGACGGACTGGGCCTCACGCCTGCCCTGCGCGAGGTCGCCGTTACCACCCGTGAATCGGCGTTTTACAACCGCTTCGGTCAATTCGTGTACAGCGAACCGGCCGGCGAACATGCCGGCTATGCGTGGCCCCAGTTCTCCATTCATCGAGGCGATCTGCAAGGCGTGCTGCTCGCCGCCGTGCGCGAACGCCTGGGGCAGGGTGCAGTCGTCGAAGGACATCGATGCACCGGCTTCCGGCAGAGCGACGACGAAGTCGAGATCTCGTTCGCATCCCCCGACGGCGAGACGCTGGCTCCCGTCAGGGCCCGCCTGCTCGTGGCGGCCGACGGCATTCACTCGGTTGTGCGCAAGCAGTGCTATCCGACAGAAGGTGCGCCGCGTTATTCGGGCGTGAACATGTGGCGCGGCAGCGTTGTGCTGCCGCCGTTCCTCACGGGTGCGTCGATGGTCCGTGCGGGCTGGCTGTCCGTGGGCAAGATGGTGATCTACCCGATTCGCAACAATGTCGACGGCCACGGAAACCAACTGGTGAACTGGGTCGCCGAGATCGAAGCTCCCCGGCCTGCGCGTCGCGACTGGAACGGCGTGGGACGTCTGGAAGACTTCTTCCCGACGTTCGCCGACTGGCATTTCGATTGGCTCGATGTGGCCGGCATGATCGAGGCGACCGAGACCATTCTCGAGTACCCCATGGTCGATCAGGACCCATTGCCGCGCTGGACCTTTGGGCGCGTGACGCTGCTCGGCGACGCCGCACATCCGATGGTGCCGCGCGGTTCCAACGGCGCTGGTCAGGCGATTCTCGATGCGCCGTGTCTGGCCGCGCAATTACGCGAACACGGCATCGTGCCCGCCGCCCTCGACGCCTACGAACGCATTCGGGGTAAGGCCACGGCCGAGGTGGTACTGATGAACCGCAAGGCGCCGCCCGACGCCATCTTGCAGACCGTGCACGAGTTGAGCGGCGACAAGCCGTTCTCGCGAATCGAGGATGTGATCAGCATCGCTGACCTCGCGGAGATCTCGAATCGCTACAAGAACGTTGCCGGGCTGAACCGAGAATCGCTGAACGCCGCGAGCACGATCCGCTAAACCTCTACGGCGCTGTAACGCCGACCACGCGTGCGTACCGCCGGGTTCGCACGCTTTTGCCTTTTCGACAGAGCCTCGCCAACGAGGCCGTTCACGGAGACTGTGTGATGCCCATCCACCGCATCGATTTGCGCGCGCTCATCGACGAGCGTCCCTTTGGCCGCTATCAGGTCTTCGTCACGGCGCTATGCGCGCTGATCGTTTTTCTCGACGGTTTCGACGCGCAGGCCATCGGCTATGTCGCGCCGGCCATCGTCCATGCGCTGAACATCGAACGCTCGGCGCTGAGCCCGGTGTTTTCGGCGAGTCTCGTCGGTCTTACGCTCGGTGCGCTCATCGGGGGCCCGGTATCGGACCGTGTCGGCCGGCGGCCGGTGCTCATCGCGGGCATGCTGATCTTCGGTGCGATGTCGCTCGCCACGGCCCTCGCCCAGTCCGTCACGTCATTGCTCGTGCTGCGGCTCGCCACGGGCGTCGGTCTGGGTTGCGTCATGCCCAACGCCATTGCGCTCACCAGCGAATTCGCCCCCGAGCGCGTTCGCTCGACGGCCATCATGGTCATGTTCTGCGGTTTCTCGCTGGGCGCTGCATTGGGTGGCCTCGCCGCAGCCGGGCTGATTCGCGACTTCGGCTGGCAATCCGTTTTCGTCGTGGGCGGCGTGCTTCCCCTCGTCGCCGCGCTGGTCGCGTGGCGCAGTCTGCCGGAATCGCCGCGCTTTCTCATCGTTCGCGCGAAAGATCCGGCGCGTCTGCGCGGCGTACTGCGCAAGTTGGCGCCGGACCTGCCCGCCGACGCGCAGATCGACGGCGGCGTCGACCTGCACGCCGCCGCCCGCACGGGTGTGGGCGCACTCTTCGCCGACAAGCGCGCCCGCATCACCCTCTTGCTCTGGGTGATCTTCTTCATGAGTCTGATGGATCTTTACTTTCTGTCCAGTTGGCTGCCAACGGTGATTCACGATGCGGGCATCGCGCTGGACACGGCCGCGCTCATCACGTCGATGCTCCAGATCGGCGGTACCCTCGGCACCCTGACGCTGGGACGCGTGTTCGACCGGGTGTCGCCGTTCAAGGCGCTCGGCGCGGTCTATCTGTGTGCTGCGGTGTGTGTCGTGCTGGTCGGTCTGGCGGGAACGTCGGTGAGCGTGCTGGGCGCGACCATCTTCGGTGCGGGGTTCTGTGTGGTGGGCGGGCAAATCGGCGCCAACGCGCTGGCCGCGCGCACGTACCCTACCGCGATTCGCGGCACCGGGATCGGCTGGGCATTGGGGATTGGCCGCCTCGGTTCTATCGTCGGGCCGATCGTCGGAGGCGTACTGCTGGCCCTGCACTGGGACCCGCAGCATCTGTTCATGATCGCCGCGTTGCCCGTGTTCCTGGCCAGCGTAGCGGCGTTCATTATCAGCGTGGGCGCACGGTACGAAACGCACCGTGCGGCCCGCGCAGCAGGCGAGGCGACCTCCTGATCAGTAACCGGCGGCCAGACCGTCCCGGCGGCTATCGCTGGCGGCGACATAGCCGCGCTCCGGATCGTTGCGATCCAGACGCCAGATGTACTGGCCCGAGCCGAAGTCCATGTACGGGTCGTCGATGGATTTCAGTTGATGGCCCATCGCGACCAGCCCCGCCACCGTTTCGCGGTCGAGCGTCGATTCGATATCGACGGTGAAGTCGCGATTGACCTTCCAGCGCGGCGCGTCGCATGCCGCCTGCGGCTGCTGGCCGTAGTCGATCATCCGCACGATCGATTGCAGATGCCCCTGCGGCTGCATGTCGCCGCCCATCACACCAAAGCTCATCACGGCTTCGTGCTTGCCGTCGACCTTCTGCGTAAGGAACGCCGGAATGATCGTGTGGAACGGGCGCTTGCCGCCTTCGACCACGTTGGCCGACTTCGGGTCCATCGAGAAACCGCAGCCACGGTTTTGCAGCGCGATCCCCAGATCGGGCACCACGACCCCCGAGCCGAAGCCCATGTAGTTCGACTGGATGAAGCTCACCATCATGCCCTGCTCGTCGGCCGACGACAGATAGATCGTGCCGCCGGACTTCGGCATACCGAAGTCGAAATGCGAAGCGCGCTCGGGATTGATGAGCTTTGCACGCGCGGTGAGGTAGGCGTCGTCGAGCATCTGCTCGGGCGTGACTTCCATCGAACGCGGGTCGGCCACGTATTTGTAGAGATCGGCAAAGGCGAGCTTCATCGCCTCGATCTGCAAATGCTGCGAATGCACGCGATCGACCGCCAGACGCGACACATCGAACTTCTCGAGAATGCCCAGCGCCATGAGCGCCGCGATCCCCTGACCGTTCGGCGGGATCTCATGCACCGTGTAGCCGCGATAGTCCTTCTCGATGGGCTTGACCCAGTCCGCGCGGTAGTTGCGCAGATCGTCGGTTGTCATTGCGCCGCCATGCTGCGCGGACCATGCGGCGATGCGCTGCGCGATCTCGCCTTCGTAATAGGCGCGCGGCCCTTGCTCGGCAAGCATGCGCAAGGTGCGCGCATGACCCGGCATGCGGATCATTTCGCTCGTTGTCGGCGCGCGGCCGTTCGGCATGAACGTTTGCGCGTACCCCGGCAGGTCCTTCAATTCCGGCACCGCCGCCGCCCATTTGCGCGCCACGATATGCGCCACCGCATGACCGCGCTCGGCGATCTCGATGGCTGGCGCCATGAGATCGGCAAACGGCAGCTTGCCGAACTTCGCGTGCAGGGCTTCCCAGCCGGCGATCACGCCCGGCACGGTCGTGGTGTCCACACCGCGCGTCGGTTGTTTGGCAATGCCATGCTGCTCGCCGTACTTCTTGCGGAAATAGTCGACGTTCCACGCCGCGGGCGCAACGCCCGACGCGTTAAGGCCGTGCAGCTCCTTGCCATCCCAGACGAGTGCGAAACAGTCGCCGCCCAGGCCGTTGGACACCGGCTCCACGATCGTCATACACGCGGCAGCGGCGATCGCGGCGTCCACCGCATTGCCGCCTTGCCACAAGATGCGCAGGCCCGCTTGCGCGGCCAGCGGGTGCGATGTCGACACGATATTGCGGGCGAACACCGGCATGCGCGGCGTCGGGTATGGGTTCTGCCAATTGAATTGCGTCATGGGACTTCCTGTTGACCTTTGTCTCGAATGGTTGGAATGGGTCTGCCGGGTGGTTGCCGAGGATGACTTCGTCGCTCACCGCATCATTGCTCGCGCGGATCGAGCGCATCGCGCAAGCCGTCGCCCAGCAGGTTGAAGCCGAGTACCGTCAGGAAGATTGCGATACCGGGGAAAATGGACATCCAGGGCGCCTGCTCAACAAAGTCTTTGGCCGTATTGAGCATCGAGCCCCACGACGGCAACGGCGGCAATTGCCCCAGCCCGAGAAACGACAGGCTCGCCTCGGCAATGATCGCGGTCGCCACCGTCAGACTCGCCTGCACGATAATCGGCGGCAGCACGTTGGGCAGGATGTAGCGCACGATGATGCGCGTATCGGTCAGGCCAATGGCGCGTGCCCCTTCGACATACTCTTCCGCCTTGACGGTGAGCGCCTGTGCCCGGGCCAGCCGGACGAAACGCGGCATTGCCGATACACCGATGGCAATCATCGCGTTCGTGAGACTCGCGCCCAGAAACGCCGCCATTGCAATCGCGAGAATCAGGAACGGAATCGACAGCAGCGCGTCGGCCAGTCGCGAGACAATGGCGTCGACCCAACGGCCGAAATATCCCGCGAGCAAGCCCAGCGGCACACCGATCACCACGGCGATACCGACCGACACCACGCCTGCTGCGAGCGAGGCCCGTGCGCCGAAGATCATGCGAGCGAGCACATCGCGGCCCAACTCGTCGGTACCGAACCAGTGCAGCGCACTCGGCGCCTGGCGTACGGTCATGAAGCTCGTGGCAATCGGATCGTAAGGCGACAACCACGGGGCAAAGATCGCGACAATCACGGCGAACGCCACGATGACGGCCCCCGCGACTGCCGCCCGGTTGCGCGCGAACTTGCGCAGACCGCGATGGCGACGCCGGGGCAAACGTTCGGCACCTGCCACGACGGTGACGGGACTCGTGCCTTCGGGCACTGGCGATGCGGAAGAAGTGTTGGGCAATGCGGCCATGTTCAGAGAGGTCTCAGGCGCGACGCAGGCGCGGGTTGAGCAGGACGTAAAGCACGTCGGCCAGCAGATTCAGCACGATGAAACCCGCCGCCGTCACCAGTACCACGCCCTGAACTACTGCATAGTCGCGGTTGAACACAGCGTCGACGATCAGCTTGCCGAAGCCCGGAATCGTGAAGACCTGCTCGGTGAGCACGGCCCCGGCGAGCAATTCGCCGAAGAGCAGCGCGAGCACCGTCACGATAGGAATCAGCGCGTTGCGCAGCGCATGTTTGAGCACGACGGTGCCGCGCAGCAGCCCCTTGGCCCGCGCCGTGCGAATGTAATCGGTTCGCAGCACGCCGAGCATGGCGCTGCGCGTATGGCGCATCAATTGCGCGCCGAGCGCCGCCCCCAGTACGAATGCAGGCATCACCATCGTCTTGAGGCTCATCCACAGATCTTCGCCCGGTGGCACGTACCCCGAAGACGGCAACAACTGCCAGCGCACCGAGACAAGGAAGATCAGCAGAATGCCGAGCCAGAAGTTTGGTATCGACATACCCGATAACGCCAATACGTTCGCGCCGTAATCGATAGCCTTGCCGCGATTCGCCGCCGACAGAATCCCGAGCGGAATGCCGATCCCGATGGCAATCGCCAGCCCGAACATCGCCAGTTGCAGCGTGACGGGCAGCTTCTGCGCGATAAGCGACGTTACCGGTTCGCCCGTGCGCAACGACGTGCCGAGATTGCCATGCAGGACATCGCCAATCCAGAGCGCGTACTGCGTGGGCAATGGCTTGTCGAGGTGATACTTCTCGCGCAGGGCGGCAATGACCTGCGGGTTCTGGTCCTCGCCGGCCATTGCGAGCACGGGATCGCCGGGCAACATCTTCTGAAGCCCGAAGATCATCATCGACACGATGATGAGCGTGGGGATCGCGACCAGTGCACGATGAACGACGATGCGCAGCATGGCGGCTTGTTCTCCTTTTCCCGTTTATCCGTCGATCACTTGACGCTTACGCCGCGCAGGCGAATCAACCCGTCGGGATACGCGACGAACCCCTGCACCTTCTTGCTGAGCACATACGGCCACGGCTGCACGTACAGGTAAAGGATGGGATCCTCGTCGGCCAGAATCTTGTTCGCCGCGTCGTAAAGCGGTTTGCGCTCTGCCACGCTGGACTTCACACGCGCGTCGTTGAGCAGCTTGTCGACCTCGGCATTGCAATACTGCCCGTAGTTGAGGTTGCCTTTGCAGGTCACGAACTGATGCAGGTTGCCGTCCGGGTCAACGCGACCCGACCAGCCGTTGTAGAGTACGTCGAAGTCGCCGCGATGCGCTGCGTCGAGCGCCGCCGCATAATCCATCGGCCGCAGCTTGAGCGTAATGCCCGCTTCGGCGAGCATCGCCTGCAACATCTGCGCCATTTGATTGGAGACGGTGTTGTTGCCAAAGCTCAGGGTCACATCGACCTTCTCGAAGCCCGCCGATTTCAACAGCGCCTTCGCCTTGGCAACGTCGCGCCGGGTGGTCTTGATCGACGTGTCGTAGTACTGCCCGGAGCGTGGCAGTGCCTGATTGGCCGGGGTGAAGATCCCGCCGCCGATCACCTGATTGATAGCGTCACGATCGATCGCCAGGTCGAACGCCTGACGCACGCGCTTGTCGCGCAACGCCTTCGGCGCGTTCGCTGCCACGTTGAACGTGAGACCGTAGTACCCCAGGCCGTCGATGCTGACGAAGTTCAGGTTGGCATCGCGCTTGACCGACTTCACATCGGACGGCGACAGGCGCTCCAGCATGTCGAGTGAGCCCGAGCGCACATTGGCCAGGCGCACGGTCGTGTCGGGAATCGGCAGGAATATGACCTTCTGCGTCGGATACTTGTCGGCGTCCCAGAAGCCCGCGAATTTCTCCAGCACCACGCGGTCGTTCTGCACGCGCTGCACGAACTTGTACGGCCCGGAACACACGGGGCGAGCCTGCACGGCAGCGTCGTCGGCAAGCGTCTTGGGTGCGAGCATCATGCCTGCGCGGTCCGAAAGCGTGGCGAGCAGCGCGGAATCCGGGGCCTTGAGCACAATGTTGACCGTCGTGTCGTCGACTGCGTCGACATGATCGATGGATGACAACTCGCTCTTGCGATTGCTCGCGGGCATGCTGCGCGCGCGATCGAGATTCGCCTTGACGGCGCGCGCGTTGAACGGCTCGTCGTCGTGGAACTTCACCCCCTGGCGCAGCTTGAACGTCCACGTCTTTCCATCGGCACTGACGCTCCACGAGGTAGCGAGCATCGGCACGAACTTCAGATCGGTGCTGATATCGACCAGCGAGCTGCACAGCGAGCGCAGCACCATGCGGTCGACGACCTGCGAACTGCGCGCGGGATCGAGCGAACCGATGTCCTCCTGCAAACCGATGCGAAGCGTCGACTGCGCCATCGCAGAAGCGGCACCGGTCGCGAGAGACGCCGCCAGAACAAGATCGAGCAAAACGTTGCGCATGCGTGAGATCCCTTGTGTGTGATGGTGTAGTGAGAGTGTTGTTATCCGACGATCGCCGCGTCGGCCTGTGCCTGCCGTGCACGATACAGTGCAAGGCGCGCTTCCAGCTTTTCGCTGGGTGCCGCCGCGCGCGCTGGACTGGCGCCGGCGTTCTGAATCTCGCGCCAGAAGTGGCACGCCACCTGCCGCCCGTCGGGCAGTACTTCGTCCACGGGCTTTTGCTCGCGACACGCCGCCCTGGCGTGCGGGCAGCGCGGATGAAAACGGCAGCCCGGCGGCGGTGCGGTCGGGCTCGGCAATTCGCCGCCGAGCGGCGCACGCTCGCGCCGCAAGTGCGGGCGGCTCGCCGGAATCGCCTGCAAAAGCGCCTGCGTATAAGGGTGCAATGGGTTGTCGAACAAGGCGTCGGCGCTCGCCAACTCGACAATCTCGCCCAGATACATGACGGCCACGCGGTCGCTCATGTGACGAATCACCGCCAGATCGTGCGCAACCATGATGAGCGTCAGGCCGAAGTCGTGCTTGAGCCGTTCCAGCAGATTGATGACCTGCGCCTGCACGGAGACGTCGAGCGCGGACACCGGTTCGTCGCCAACGATCACTCGCGGCTCGCCGGCCAACGCGCGCGCAATGCCGATACGCTGGCGCTGCCCGCCAGAGAATTCGTGAGGGAAGCGCTGCGCATAGTCAGGTTGCAGACCCACCGTGCGCAATAGCTCGGCCACGCGCTCGTCGCGGGCACGTCCGTGCGCGAGCCCGTGCAGTGCGATGGGCTCGCCAATCAGGCCCCCCACGGTCATGCTCGGATTGAGCGACGCGAACGGGTCCTGAAAGATGATCTGCAATTCGCGCCGCAGACGACGCATTGCCCCCGCCCCCAGCGTCATGATGTCTTCGCCCTGATAGCGAACTTCACCGCGCGTGGCGTCGAGCAGGCGCAGCAACAGCCGCCCCAGGGTGGATTTGCCACAACCGGATTCGCCCACGATCGCGAACGTCTCGCCAGCCTGTACGGCAAACGACACACCGTTGACGGCATACACCGTCGGCGCTCGGGAAAAGCCGACGCGGTGTCCGCCGAAGTGCTTGGTCAGATCGCGCGCTTCCAGCAACGGGGAGGGGGCATTCATATGGCGACCTCTTCCAACGGCGTGGCGGGGGGTGTCAGCGCTTCGACCGGCGCGAGCCAGCAGGCAACGCGATGCGCACCGTACAAGGTGCGCTCGACCGGCGCCTCGCGTGTGCAACGGGCTTCGGCGAACGGACAGCGCGGCGCAAAACGGCAACCGGCAGGCATACGCTCGGGCGACGGCACGGCACCGCGAATGGTGGCAAGCGTGCCTTCGCGTTTGCCGATCGACGGGATCGCGCCCATCAGGCCGACGGTGTAAGGATGTTGCGGATCGTCGAAAATCTCGTCGACCGTGCCATATTCGACGATGCGCCCCGCATACATCACGGCAACGTCGTCGGCAACTTCGGCCACCACGCCGAGATCGTGCGTAATGAGTACGACAGCCGTACCGGTTTCGCGCTGCAAAGTCTGAATGAGCGAGAGCACTTGCGCCTGAATCGTCACATCGAGCGCCGTAGTCGGCTCATCGGCAATCAACAGCGCGGGCCGGTTGGCCAGCGCCATCGCGATCATGACTCGTTGACGCATACCGCCCGATAGTTCGTGCGGATAGTTGTCGAGCCGGGTCTCGGGCGCAGGAATGCGCACCCGCTTGAGCATGTCGAGCGCCTCGGCGCGCGCAGCGCGCCGGTCCAGCCCCCGATGACGGCGAATGCCCTCCTCGATCTGATGCCCGATCGTGAACGCCGGGTTCAGCGAGGTCATCGGTTCCTGAAAGATCATCGCCAGCCGATTCCCGCGCAAGTCGGCGAACGACCGCTCGTCGAGCGCCAGCAGGTCGCGGCCTTCGAAGATCGCCCGGCCCGCCACGATGTTCGCGGGCGGGCTGGGCAGCAGGCCCATCAGGGCGAGCGACGTCACGCTCTTGCCGCACCCGGACTCGCCAACGATGCACAGCGTCTTACCGGGATGCACGGCAAACGACACCCCGTCGATCAGGTTCGGCGCGTCGGGCGCCTTCGAGAATTTCAGCGAGAGTCCGGTGACATCGAGCACCGGCCCGGCGTCTGCGGGCATGGTCATGGGCGCGTGGTGTGGGTCGGTCTTCGTGCCCTGCCTCCGGGCAAGCCGGTCATCAGGGATGTGCATGACACGATTATGTCTCGCACACTATCAAAGGAAATATTAATATTTCTTTTTCATTCGTAAATTATTCTTAACTCCCAGATGCTCACGTTACGGATGTTGAAGACGTTCCGGCTGGTGGCCCAAACCGGCTCGTTTGCGGCGGCGGCAGAACGTGCGTCGCTCACTCAGGCGGCGGTCAGCTTGCAAATGCGCGGGCTGGAAGACGCTGTCGGTCAACGACTGTTCGACCGGCGCGGACGGCAGATCACGCTCACGCGTCAGGGGCGCGACCTGTTTCCCCGTGTCGAACAGATTCTGGCGCTGACGGCCGAGCTGACGGCAACCCCCATCGACGCCATGCAGGGCCCGGTGACCATCGGCGCGGTGGTGTCGGTCATCGGCGCGCTGTCGCTCGTGGTCGCAGAACTGAAAACAGCTCACCCTCGGCTCGACGTGAGGCTCACCTCGGCGCGCTCGGACGAGCTGACCGACCTCGTCGAGCAGGGCGAAGTCGATATCGCCGCCGTGGTCGCGCGTGCTGACGATGCTCGTGCCGACGGGCTGGTGTGGACACCGCTCTACACCGAACCGATGGTCATGGTGGTGAATCGCGATGTCACCGAACCTGAACCGCAGAGCATTCTCGATGAATACCCGTTTCTGCGCTTCGACCGGCGCGTTCGCACCGGCATGGTGGTCGAGCAGGCATTGCGCGCAGCGAAGCTCAGCGTGACCGAATATCTCGAGTTGAACTCCATCGAAACGATCGTGGCGCTCGTGCGCAAGAATGTCGGGGTATCTGTGCTGCCGCTGCTGCATCGCGGCGACTGGCAATCCGACCCGCTGCTGCGCATCGTCCCGATTGCGCAACCGCCCTTGCTGCGCACGGTTGGCATGATTCATCGGGAACACGATTCGCGCACACACAACATTACGGCCGCCATCGCCGCCATGTTGCAAGACGCGTGAAGGCCTCCCGGAACGAAAAACGGCGCGAACCCGTCGCGCCGCTGACATGCCCTTACGCGATGTGCAGCGTCAGTCGCGTGTCTCCAGGGCCTTGTTGATGCGTAAGGCCAGCAGCGTGCACACGGTGCCCGAGAGCAGATAAGCACTCACGGCGACCAGCCCGAACTCGGACGACAACCCCAGGGCCACGAGCGGTGCAAACGCCGCACCGAACAGCCACGCGAAGTCAGTCGTGAGCGCCGCGCCGGTATATCGGAAGCGCTGCTCGAAGTTCGACGTCACGGTCCCGGCCGCCTGCCCATACGACAGCCCGAGCAGCGCGAACCCTACCAGAATGAAGATGTCCTGCCGTGTCGAATCGCCGCCCATCAGGTACGGGGCAAACAGAGCGAATATCCCGATGAAGATGGCGAACAGGCCCAGTGTCGTGCGTCGGCCAATGCGGTCGGCAATGCGCCCGGAAATAACCGTGCATACGATGGCGATCGCCGCTCCGCACAGTTGCACAATCAACACACTGTTCAGATCCTGCGTGTTTTGCAGCGCAACCCACGACAACGGGAATACCGTCACCAGGTGGAACAGCGCGTAGCTGGCGAGTGCCGCAAATGCGCCGAGAAAGATGTTGTAGCCCTGTGAGCGAACCATTTCGCGCGTGCTGATCGGCTCCAGTTGACCTTCTTCGAGCATCTCCGTGTACTCGTGCGTCACCACCAGACGCAGCCGCGCAAACAGCGCCACCACGTTCACGGCGAATGCCACGTAAAACGGATAGCGCCAGCCCCACGTGAGGAAGTCGTCGGACTCAAGGCTCCAGTGCAGGAACAGGAACAGCCCCGCCGCAATGATGAAACCGATCGGCGCGCCCAACTGCCCCATCATCGAATACCAGCCGCGCCGTTGCGGTGGCGCGTTCATGGCGAGCAGCGACGGCAGGCCGTCCCACGAGCCGCCAAAGCCAATGCCCTGAATCAGACGGAAGAAGGCCAGCAGCCAGATCGCGCGGTCGCCCAGCACCGCATATCCGGGCAGGAAGGCCATGCCGGCCGTCGCCGTACCAAGCACGAACAACGCAGCGGTCAGCTTCACACTTCGTCCCCAGCGACGCTGCACGTTCATGAACAGCGCTGTGCCGAACGGACGCGAGATAAACGCGAAGGAAAAGATCGTGAACGCGTACAGCAGGCCTTTCAGGCCGTCCGCAAACGGAAAGAAAACGTGGGGAAAGACGAGGACAGCGGCGATGCCGAACACAAAGAAGTCGAAGTACTCGGAGGTACGTCCGACGACCACACCGACCGCGATTTCCTCCGGCGCAATGCGGGACTTGCTCCCGTGATCGTGCGCCGTCGTCGCGACGGTAACGCCCTGCGGCGTCGGCGTTTGATGAGCACTGCTTGACATTATCGGACCCCCTTGCGGATCGGGATGACCATGACACTCGTGCCAGAAAAGCATCGCAGGTATCTCGAATCGACGCTATAGGGTTTACCCTAAATTGATGCATGAGAGAGGGGAGTCCATGATGGATCCGGTCTAAGGCTACGGTTCCATCAATCGCAGCATGACTTCCCCCAAGTTCCTTCGCGGGGTACTTTTGCTCCCCGCCGCCGTGTTGCTGTCCGGATGCAATACCGTATTGATGTCGCCTTCGGGCGATCTCGCGGTAAGGCAGCGGGACATCATCATCGTTTCCACCGTTTTGATGTTGCTGATCATCGTTCCGGTGATCGTGTTGACATTACTCTTTGCGTGGCGCTACCGCGCCTCGAACAAGAACGCCGTCTACACTCCCGAGTGGGATCATTCGACGCTGCTCGAACTGCTCATCTGGGCTGCGCCGCTGTTGATCATCATCGCGCTGGGGGCGCTCACCTGGGTGAGCACGCACAAACTCGACCCCTATCGGCCGCTGGAGCGGATCGACGCCAGGCGCGATTTGCAGCCCGACACGCGCCCGCTGACGGTGCAGGTCGTGGCGATGGACTGGAAGTGGCTCTTCTTCTACCCCGATCAGGGTATTGCGACCGTCAACGAGCTGGCCGCGCCGGTGGACCGGCCGATCCGCTTCGAGATCACGTCGACCACGATGATGAACTCGTTCTTCGTGCCTGCACTGGCCGGTCAGATCTACGCAATGCCGGGCATGGAGACGAAGCTCCACGCGATCATCAACAAGCCCGGCGTCTATGACGGCTTCTCCGCGAATTACAGCGGGGCGGGCTTCTCCGGTATGCGCTTCAAGTTCCACGGTCTCTCGGCAGACGACTTCGACGCTTGGGTGAAGCAGGTCAAGGCGAAGGGCGACAACCTCACGCGCGACAAATACACGGCGCTCGAAAAGCCTAGCGAGTGGGTTCCCGTGCATTACTACGGCGATGTCGCCCCCGATCTCTACGACGCGATTCTGAATCGTTGCGTGCAAGCCGGGCAGCCCTGTCTGAAGGACATGATGGACCAGCCCAATCACCAGCATGCGAGCAGAGCGCGCGCAGGCAAGACCGACGCGTTGCTTGCCGACGCGATGTGCACGGCGGAAAACACCGTGCAGTTCGCTTCCGGCGTGCAGCGTGCCCCCGGTGGAGGGCTCACGCAGTGACATACACCGCGCGCAACCCTCGACAATGATGCGCCTCGCGCGCGAATGATCCCAGGCTCTCGCTTATGGACATCGTCAAGCTGATCTTCGGCCGCCTCACGATCGAGGCGATTCCGTACCACGAACCGATCCTGCTCGCGACGTTTGCGGGTGTGGCGATCGGCGGCATCGTCGTACTGGGCGCCATTACCTACTTCAAGCTGTGGGGCTATCTGTGGCGTGAGTGGTTCACGAGCATCGATCACAAGAAGATCGGTGTCATGTACGTGATCCTCGGCATCATCATGTTGCTGCGCGGCTTTGCCGACGCCGCGATGATGCGCCTGCAACAGGCGGTCTCGTTCGGCGACAACATGGGGTATCTGCCACCGCACCACTACGATCAGATCTTCACGGCGCACGGCGTGATCATGATCTTCTTCGTGGCGATGCCGCTCGTGACCGGCCTCATGAATTTCGTGGTGCCGCTGCAAATCGGCGCGCGCGACGTGGCGTTTCCGTTCCTCAACAACTTCAGCTTCTGGATGACGACGAGCGGCGCAGTGCTCGTGATGATGTCGCTGTTCGTCGGCGAATTCGCCCGCACCGGATGGCTGGCGTATCCGCCGTTATCGGGCGTATTGCAGAGTCCGGACGTCGGCGTCGATTACTACATCTGGGCCTTGCAGATTGCGGGGATCGGCACCCTGCTCTCGGGGATCAACCTGCTCGTGACCATCGTGAAGATGCGTGCACCGGGCATGTCGATGATGCGCATGCCAGTCTTTACGTGGACGTCGCTGTGCACCAACGTACTGATCGTGGCCGCCTTCCCCGTGCTGACCGCAGTGCTGGCCCTGCTGGCGCTGGATCGCTACGCAGGCACGAACTTCTTCACGAACGATCTCGGCGGCAACGCCATGATGTACGTGAACCTGATCTGGATCTGGGGCCACCCCGAGGTCTACATTCTCGTGCTGCCGGTGTTCGGCGTATTCTCCGAAGTCGTCTCCACGTTCTCCGGCAAGCGGCTGTTCGGCTACGCGTCGATGGTCTATGCAACGGTCGTGATTACCGTGCTGTCGTACCTCGTGTGGCTGCACCACTTCTTCACGATGGGTTCCGGCGCCAGTGTGAATTCGTTCTTCGGCATCACCACCATGATCATCTCGATACCGACCGGAGCGAAGATGTTCAACTGGCTGTTCACCATGTATCGCGGCCGTATCCGCTTCGAAGTGCCCATGCTTTGGACGGTCGGCTTCATGGTGACGTTCGTGATCGGCGGCATGACCGGTGTGCTGCTCGCCGTGCCGCCGGCAGACTTCTCCTTGCATAACGGCCTGTTCCTGATCGCCCACTTCCACAACGTGATCATCGGCGGCGTGATCTTCGGGATCATGGCGGCGATCACCTACTGGTTCCCGAAGGCCTTCGGCTATCGCCTCGATCCGTTCTGGGGCAAATGCTCGTTCTGGTTCTGGTTCATCGGCTTCTACGTTGCCTTCATGCCGCTGTATCTGCTCGGCCTGATGGGGGTGACGCGGCGCATGAGCCACTTCGACGATATGTCGCTGCAGATCTGGTTCCAGGTCGCCGCCGTGGGCGCGCTGCTCATCGCCATCGGTATCGGGTGCTTCATCGTCCAGCTCGTGGTGAGCTTCATGCGCCGCGAGCAACTGCGCGACGACACCGGCGACCCGTGGAATGGCCGCACGCTGGAATGGTCGACGTCCTCGCCGCCGCCGGCTTACAACTTCGCCTTCACGCCGATCATTCACGACAACGATGCCTGGTGGCAAATGAAGCAGCACGGCTTCAAGCGTCCGGAGAGCGGTTTCATCCCGATTCACATGCCGAAGAACACCGGCGCAGGCATCATCCTCGCCGGGCTGGCAACGGTCTGCGGCTTCGGGCTCATCTGGCACATGTGGCTGGTGGTGATCGTCGCTTTCGTGGCGCTGCTGGCGGTCGCGATCGGCCACACGTTCAACTACCACCGCGAGTACTACATCCCGGCCGATCAGGTCGAACACACGGAGGCAGCGCGCACGCGACTGCTCGCCCAGAATGTCTGACACGACCGCAACGTTCCCGCCGGGTGGTGCCCCGCTCGGGGCCCACACGCCGAGTCCGCCGCGCGACGGCGAACTGAAGTTCATGATGACGAGCGACTATCACCCGCCTAACGGGACGTTGCTCGGCTTCTGGATCTACCTGATGAGCGACTGTCTCGTCTTCGCCTGTCTGTTTGCGGCGTATGGCGTACTCGGGCGCAACTACGCCGGTGGGCCTACCGGCGCGGAATTGTTCGAACTGCCGCTCGTGGCGCTAAACACGACCTTCCTGCTGCTCTCGTCGATCACCTACGGGTTCGCAATGCTCGAGATGCAGAAGCGCCGCCAAAGCGCGGTGCTGGGCTGGCTCGTGGTGACCGGCTTGCTCGGCGCGGCGTTCCTTTCGCTGGAGCTGTACGAATTCGCAACCCTCATTCACGAGGGCGCCGGCCCGTGGCGCAGCGCGTTCCTGTCGTCGTTCTTCGCGCTGGTGAGCACGCACGGGCTGCACGTCACGTTCGGCATCGTCTGGCTCATCACGCTCATGGTGCAGGTCGGCAAGCACGGCCTCACTGCGCCTAACCGCCGCCGTCTGATGTGTCTGTCGATGTTCTGGCACTTTCTCGACGTCGTGTGGATCGGCGTCTTCACGTTTGTCTATCTGATGGGAGTGCTGCCGTGAGCACCCACGACTCGACGATGCACGATGCCGACGGGCACGATCACGACCACGATCATGGCGACGAAGGGCCGCACAGCACGCTGCGCGGCTATACGACCGGCTTCATCCTGTCGGTCGTGCTGACGGCGATTCCGTTCTGGTTCGTGATGGGCGGGGTGTTCGAGAAATCGAGTACCACCGCGATCATGATTCTGTTTCTGGGCGCGATTCAGATCGTCGTGCACATGATTTACTTCCTGCATATGAACGGGAAGTCCGAAGGCGGCTGGAACCTGCTGTCGCTGATTTTCACGATCGTGCTGGTCGTGATTACGCTGTCGGGTTCGCTATGGGTGATGTATCACCTGAACCAGAACATGATGCCGGGTATGATGCAGGATACGAAAAACCTTCCTTGAACGGCATTTCCCTTGAGCAGCAATCGACTTCATGACTCGGGGGGCGCGCAGCGCCCCCCGCGCGCTCCCGGCGCGCCCGCCCGTCCCTCATCCCTCCGGCTGGTTATTCTCGGCGTCATCACGCTGGTGCTGATCTCGGTGTTCGCGTCTCTGGGCACCTGGCAGCTCCATCGCCGCGCATGGAAACTCGACCTGATCGAGCGCGTGAATTCGCGCGTGCATGCCCCGCCCACGCCGGCCCCCGGGCGTTCTCAGTGGCCGGCCGTCAACGCGGCCAACGACGAATATCGTCATGTCTCCCTCACGGGCACGTATCAGTTCGACAAAGACACACTTGTGCAGGCCGTCACCGATCTGGGTGGCGGATACTGGGTGCTCACACCGTTGCGCACGGCTGACGGCAGCGAAGTGCTCGTCAATCGGGGCTTTGTGCCGCCGGGCTGGAAAGAAGCGGTACCCCCGGCCCCCGCGGGCGAAGTGACCGTTACCGGTCTGCTGCGCATGCCCGAACCGGGCGGCGGCTTCCTGCGTAAAAACGCCCCGTCGGAAAACCTCTGGTACTCGCGCGACGTCGCGGGCATTGCGGCCGCACGCGGCTTGACGGCAACCGACGTGGCGCCTTACTTCATCGATGCCGATGGCAAGCCGGGCGTGGCTGCGGAATCGAACGCCGTGCGAGGCGATGCCGAAGCCGTCACCGGCAAGGCACCGGCGCGCGACTACCCCGTAGGCGGGCTCACCGTAGTGCAATTTCCGAACAACCACATGAGCTATCTGCTGACGTGGTACGCGCTGGCCGTCATGTCGGCAGTCGCCGGTTGGTTCGTGATCCGGCTCGAACTGCGCAAGCACACGCCGTAAAACACCGCACGACGCACGCTCAGTCTGCCGCCGCCGCAATGGCGTCGGCCATCCGCATCGCAATTTCCGGCAGCCGCGCGTCGTCGAGCGCGGCGTAGCCGAGCACCAGCGCGGGCGTCACGACCTGCGAACGGGTGAACTCTCCCAGCCCTTCCACGAATATGCCCTGCTCACGCAGCGTTGCGACGAGCGCCGCCTCGTCGATATGCGACGGCAGCCAAAGCACAAAATGAAATCCCGCATGCTCGCCCGTCACACGGCACGGCGTCGGCACGTATGTGCGAAGGGCATCGAGCAACAGATTGCGACGGCGCAGATAAACACTGCGCGACGCCCGCAAATGCCGCGCGAAATCGCCGGCGTCGATATAGCTTGCCAACGCCATCTGCTCGATAAGACTGTTGGCCCGCCCCGACGCCGAGCGCAGCCCCGCAATTCGGGTGAGCAGCGCAGGGGGTGCCAGCAGATAGCCAATGCGCAGCGACGGGAACAACGTCTTGTTGAAGCTGCTGCAATGAATCACGCGATCACCGGTATCGATGGCCTTGAGCGCAGGCAACGGCGCGCTGCCGTAGCTGAATTCGCTGTCGTAATCGTCCTCGACGATCCACACATCCCTTGCCGCCGCCCATTCCAGCAGTTGCATGCGACGGTTGATCGACATTGTGGTGCCCAGCGGCGCCTGATGGGCAGGCGTGACATAAGCAATGCCCGAACGCCCCTCGCCGAGGCGCTCGGCAGCCTCGACGACAAAGCCCTCATGGTCGACAGGCACGCTCACGCAGCGTGGCGGCGGCGCCTTGAGGAGCGACGCGAGATTCTTGTATCCGGGGTCTTCGAGGTAGAACGCGGTGGTGTCGTCCGCGAGCACGTCGGTCACGAGATCGATGGCATGGCGAATGCCCGTCGTCACGACAATCTCGGCGGCATCGCATGCGATACCGCGTGTCATGCGCACATAGCGTGCGATGCTCTCGCGCAGCGGCAAATAGCCGCGCGGATCGGTATCGGCCAGCAACTCGGGCGTGACCGCACGCAGTGCGCGATTCATGTGCTTGCGCCACACGGGCAGGGAAAACAGCGCGGCGTCCACCGAACGGCCCGTCTTTAGCGCAATCGACGCCGCGTTTTCGGGTAGTGGTGCCGCCAGCTTCCCGGCGTCGCGCATGGCATGAGACGCCGCCGCCACCGACAGATCCGCCACCACTTCGGTACCCGCGCCAACGCGGCTCGCCACATAGCCTTCGAGTGTCAGTTGCTCGAAAGCCAACTCGACGATGCCTCGCGACACGCCCCATCGTTCTGCCAGCGTGCGTGTAGACGGCAACCGGTCGCCTCGCCGCAACTCGCCCGCCACAATGCGCTCTCGCACGCAACGGTAGACCCACGCCTGTCGTGTCTCCTTCTCGTGGCGATCCGCGAGCGGCAGTTCGAGCGATTGGCTAAGGTGTCGTCGGCGCATGGCGATGGTTGAACGAGGGTGGGTTCGGGCAGGCAAAGGCCCATGACGTGACAGTGGGCATCAAAGTGGCCCAATCGAAAGTGCAATAAATGGCGCTTCGAATTATACAAGTCAGCCTTTATCCTGATCGGCATGGTGCTTGTTCCGAAAGCTGCAACGCGACGGGCGGTCCTCAAAGTCATCAAGATCAGTGGAGAGATGCAATGGAGTTGGCACAACGAGAAGCGGTCGGGGCAAAGTTCAGCGCCGCCGCCATGCAACGTGCGCAGGCCCTCACCTGGGAAGCGGCCGAAAAGATCGCCGCCATCGTCAAGCCGGGCATGCGCGAATCGGAAGCCATTGCCGCGAGCAAGGCGCTGCTCGAAACACTCGGCATGGACCGCATCTGGCATCCGGTACTGATCCGTTTCGGCGAAAACACGCTGCGCACGTTCAGTGAGCGCAGCGACAACGATCCGGTCCTCG
The DNA here is from genome assembly GCF_001465595.2 of Pandoraea apista. Classification (NCBI taxonomy): domain Bacteria; kingdom Pseudomonadati; phylum Pseudomonadota; class Betaproteobacteria; order Burkholderiales; family Burkholderiaceae; genus Pandoraea; species Pandoraea apista. The sequence continues at coordinate 4,451,747 of NZ_CP013481.2, forward strand.
GCAACGACGACATCTACTTCATCGACATTGGCGTGGTGTTCGGTGCGCACGAGGGCGATTGCGGTTTCACGCGCACGACCGGCACCGATCCCGAGATGCAGCGTTGCGCCGACGACGCGAAGCGCCTGTTCGACATCGTGCACGCTCACTGGCGCACCCAGGGCGTGAGCGGTCAGGCCCTGTACGCCTTCGCGAAGGCACAGGCCGAAGCGATGGGCTGGGTGCTCAACCTCGACATGAAAGGCCACCGCGTCAGCGACTTCCCTCACGCCATCTACAAGGCCGGCAAACTCGCCGACCTGACTGATACGCCCAGCGGCGGCCTGTGGATTCTGGAGATCCAGATCGCGCATCCGACACGCCCGTTTGGCGCGTTCTACGAAGATCTGCTGGTCTGAGGTCTGATCCGCCCGCCGGGTCCGGGGAGCGGCAGAGGTTGGTGTTGCCGCTCAACACCGCGTTCAATCCGGCTCTCTCTGCCTTTTGCCGCCCTGATCTGCGTCCGTCCACCCGCGCGAAAGCGCGCCTCATCGACGCGACACCCCGTCGATAACGACGTGGCGACAGCGCAACAACCCCGACGTGGAATCCGCTCTTTTCGCGTCGATTCGCCTCGCGATCCGCTCCGTTTCAAAGGACAATCCGCCGCCATCATCTGACCCTAAATATCGCTCAGCGCTTGCCAGTGAAGGCGCGAGCGCATTTCTGCGAAATGTCCAGAGCCACCTCACATCGCGCTGTGGCCCGCCCCCCGGACTTTTGGCGCATCTTTCCCCAATTACCCGTTATGCGGTACCGTTCGATAGTCGACGGAACTTTTACGCACTTCAGTCATACGGCAGCGGAGACGTCGCCCCGGAACAGTGCCGGCCTCAGGCGCTGCGCGTGGGCGAGCTGGCCGGTCGTGCGTCCGTCGCAAGCGCAGTTGAAGTTCCATTAATCTCGCTCAGACAAGAACCACAGAAAGACGATGAAAAACCCAACCTTCACCAAAGCGCTTCTGGCGACAGCTCTGAGCTGTGCGCTATTCAACGTCCACGCAGCCTCGCAGGCACCGGTCGGTGCCGAGAACGGTATGGTCGTCACGGCCCAGCACCTTGCGTCGAAAGTCGGCGTGGACGTGCTCAAGGCCGGCGGTAACGCCATCGACGCCGCCGTTGCCGTGGGTTATGCCCTCGCCGTGGTGTATCCGGCAGCCGGCAATATCGGCGGCGGTGGCTTCATGACGATCCAGCTTGCCGATGGCCGCAAGACCTTCCTCGACTTCCGCGAGAAGGCCCCGCTGGCCGCCACGGCGAACATGTATCTCGATAAGGACGGCAACGTCATCAAGGGTGCCTCGACCACCGGCTATCTGGCAGTGGGCGTGCCGGGCACCGTATCGGGCATGGAATACGCCCGCGAGAAATACGGCACGAAGACGCGTCAGCAACTGCTCGCCCCGGCCGTCACGCTGGCGGAAAAGGGCTTCGTGCTCGATCAGGGCGATGTCGACATGCTGTGGACATCGACCAAGGATTTCGAGAAGGACCATGCCAACTCGGGCGCCATCTTCCTGAACAAGGGCAAACCGTTCCAACCGGGCGAGCGCCTCGTGCAGAAGGATCTCGCACGCACGCTCAAACTCATCAGTGCCAAGGGCACCGACGGTTTCTACAAGGGTGAAGTCGCCGACAAGCTCGTGGCGTCGATGAAGGCAGGCGGCGGCATCATCACGCAGGCCGACCTCGATCAGTACAAGACCCGCGAACTGGCCCCGGTCGAGTGCGACTATCGCGGCTATCACGTGGTGTCGGCGCCGCCCCCGAGTTCGGGCGGTGTGGTGATCTGCGAGATCATGAACATCCTCGAAGGCTACCCGATGAAGGAACTGGGTTTCCACTCGGCACAAAGCGTGCAATACACCATCGAGGCAATGCGTCACGCGTACGTCGACCGCAACAGCTATCTGGGCGACCCGGACTTCGTGAAGAACCCGATCGCGCAGTTGCTCGACAAGAACTACGCCGCCAAGATCCGCGCCGCCATCAATCCGCAGAAGGCCGGAATCTCGCAAGAGATCAAACCGGGCGTGCCGCCGCATGAAGGCAGCAACACTACGCACTACTCGATCATCGACAAGGACGGCAACGCCGTGTCGGTCACCTACACGCTCAACGACTGGTTCGGCGCGAAGGTCATGGCCAACGGCACTGGCGTGTTGCTTAACGACGAAATGGACGACTTCACCGCCAAGGTGGGCGTGCCGAACCTGTACGGTCTGATTCAGGGTGAAGCGAACGCCATCGGCCCGGGCCGCCGTCCGCTGTCGTCGATGAGCCCGACCATCGTCACGAAGGATGGCAAGCCGGTCATGGTGGTGGGTACGCCGGGCGGTAGCCGCATCATCACGGCAACGCTGCTGACCATGCTCAACGTCATCGATTACGGCATGAACCTGCAAGAAGCCGTGGATGCACCGCGCTTCCACCAGCAGTGGATGCCGGAGGCCACCAACATCGAGCCTTTCGCGCTGAGCCCTGACACGCAGAAGATTCTCGAGAGCTGGGGCCAGAAGTTTGCCGGCCCGCAACCGGCGAACCACATCGCCGCCATTCTCGTGGGCGCACCGTCGCTGGGCGGAAAGCCGATCGGCAAGAACCGTTACTACGGCGCGAACGATCCGCGTCGCAATACGGGTCTCGCACTCGGGTATTGACGCAATGCTGTAATCCGGACGACGTCCGGATTCAGTCTGTCGATGGGGCCGCGCGAGCGGCCCCATTGGTTTTCGATGCCGTCAGCGACGTCGGCCACACCAAGCCGTGTCGACCCCATCAGCGACGGTGATCGACACGTCGCGCCAGCCGTTCGCCTGCGAATTGCACAAGTGTGACGAGGGCAACGAGAATCACGATCACATTGAACATCACACTGGTTTCGTAGCGTTCGTAACCGTAGCGCACCGCCAGATCGCCCAAACCGCCCGCGCCGACGGCCCCGGCCATTGCCGACGCGCCGACCATCGCAATCACCGTCACCGTCGCGCCGCCGAGAATTGCGGGCAATGCCTCGGGCAACAATACGTGGCGCACGATATGCCAGCGACGGCAGCCCATCGCCCGCGCGGCTTCGATCAGCCCCGGCTCGATTTCGCGCAGACCGACTTGCGTCACGCGAGCAAAGAACGGGATCAGATGCACGGCCAGCGGCACCACGGCAGCCCACGTTCCCATGGTCGTGCCGACGATCCAACGCGTGACCGGCAGCAGCGCCACCAGCAGAATAATGAACGGCACGGCGCGGAACAGGTTCACCACCACCGACAGCACCCGGTTCACACGCGGTCGCGGCGCCAGACCGCCCGGCGCAGTGACCACCAGCACCACGGCCAGCAACAACCCGACCGCGAAGACGATGGCGCAAGCGCTCGTCACCATCATTAACGTTTCGCCAAGCGCGCGCAGATATTTATCGAACATGGGGATTCCGGGATTTTCAGAGCGCGCGGATCTGCGCCTGCGCACGAGGCGCCGCCAGACGCCCTTGCCATGCGTGTTGAAGCGGGCGCAGTAACGCGCGGGTGGCATCGGCCTGCGGATTGGCGAACACTTCGTCGACCGCCCCCAACTCCACGATGCGCCCCTGGTCGAGCACCAGCACGCGGTCGCACGCCTGATGGATCACCCCCATGTCATGGGTGATGAGCACCACAGTCAGACCGAACTCTCGCTGCACATCGCCGAGCAGCGAGAGAATCGCGTCGGTTGTCTCGGGGTCGAGCGCCGAGGTCGCTTCGTCGCACAGCAGAATTTCGGGACGGTGGACGAGCGCCCGCGCAATGCCAACGCGTTGTTTCTGTCCGCCCGAGAGCATGGCGGGATAGGCTTGCGCTTTGCCCGCCAGCCCCACGAGCGAGAGCAGTTCGTTCACCCGAGGGGCGATCTGTGCTTTGGGCACACCCGCCACGCGCAGTGGCAATGCAACGTTTTCGAAGACGGTCTTCGCCGAAAGCAGATTGAAGTGCTGGAAGATCATGCCGATACGACGTCGAAGGCCGACGAGCGCGTCTTCGCGGAGGGTCGCAACGTCGACGCCGTCGATCTTGACGTGTCCGCGGCTCGGTAATTCCAGTGCGTTGATCGTTCGCAGCAGCGTGGATTTCCCAGCACCGCTGCGGCCGATGATGCCAAAGCTCTCGCCGCGTTGCACCGCGAACGAGACCTCTTGCAGCGCGGCGCTCGATGCCCCGGCATAGATTTTGCCGAGCCCATCGAACGTGATGTGCGCAACTTCGCGCGTGGCCGCCGTAGGCAACCGTGTGACGGGGGCCGTCAACGTGTGTCGGGTAGTCATCGCCTATTCCTCGCTGGTGACATGCGCCCTGGAGCGATTCGGGAGGGACGCCGGATGCGGCGTCGTGTCATGTTTCATGCCCGCGTCAGAACGCCGGGACGACCGAGCCCTGGTATTTCGTCTCGATGAACTTGCGCACCTCTTCAGACTGGTACGCCTTGACCAGCGGAGCCACCCACGGCGCGTTCTTGTCTTTCTCTCGCACAGCGATGATGTTCACGTACGGGTTGTGTTCGCGCTTCTCCACGGCAATGCCGTCGCGCGTGGCAATCAGGCCGGCCTGATAGGCGAAGCTGTTGACGATAGCCGAGGCGTCCACGTCGGGCAGTGAGCGAGCCAGCACGACCGAGGCGCTCTCGATGAATTCAAGCTTGCGCGGATTGGCCGTAACGTCGGCAAGCGTGGCCGTGCCCGTGTACGGATCGAAGCCATCACGCAATTTGATCAGGCCGTGGTCGCGCAAAATCACGAGCGCGCGGGTCTGATTGCTCGGATCGTTCGGCAAACCAATCTTCGCCCCCGTCGGCAGCGCTTCGAGCGACTTGTACTTCTTCGAGTAAAAGGCGATGGGTGAAATCAGGGTGTCGCCAACCGCCACGAGTTTGTAGCCGCGCTGCTTGACCTGATCGCGCAGGAACGGAATGTGCTGGAACGAGTTGGCGTCGAGATCGCCGTTGTTGAGCGCTTCGTTCGGGCTCGCAGTGCCGGAGACCACCACCGTCTCGACGTTCAGGCCCCGCGACTTCGCAACCTTCGTGACGACTTCCCAGATCTCCTCGTCGACACCGCCGCGCACACCGACCTTGAGCGGTTTGTCAGCCGCATGCGCCCCCATCGTCCCCATCGTGCCGATGGCCAGTACAAGCGAGAGACTGCCGAGCAGGCGAAACAAGTGGCGGCGTTGCATGGGTGATTTCCTTTCGATAGAGAGCGGGAGGGCGCCGATTCAGGCGAAGGCACAGTTTAGGAAATCGCCCAACAGGCCGTCCAATAACCAAAAACGCAAAGCAAATACGGCGCGCGGCGCAGAGCATTCGTACGCCGAAGGTTCGATATAGGTAACTTTTTGTAATACATCACCGCAAAATTCAGGAACTCCTCGTCGACCTGCCGTCCAACAAGTTTCCCGTGTATTGCGTCTGCGTCCCGCGTGGCGGCTCCCCGCTGCGCGAGGTGGTTCCTTTTGCATGCACGCGTCGACCGTCACACCTCACTACGGAATCGCGCGAAGATGTCTACCTCGTGGTACTCGCTGCTCAGCCCCTCTCTGCCCCGCCTCTATGGCGTGCCGCCACGCGTCGTCGCGCTCGCACGCCTGGTGCTCTTTGGCGTGATATTGCTGATCGCAGGGCTACCTGTGAGCGACGCGCTCGGCGCCACAGCGCATCACGCCAACACTGGCAAGCGCCGTGACGATACCGCCAGGAAGAAGAAAGCCGTGGCGAAAAAGCCGGCAAAAACCACGCACCGGAAAGCAGCGGCGGCAAGTACATCCCGCAAACGAGCGGCGACCCCTCGTGCGAAGGCGCCTTCCGGGCGCAAGGCTGCAAAACCGCCACGCCAGGCGAAAGCTGCGGCAAAGCGGCCTGCTGCGAGTCCAAAACGCAAGGCCGGAGCGAAGCCGTCGACGGCCATGGCTCGTGCTGCGCCGGTGGCCCCTGCGGCCTCGGCCAAAGCCGGCAATGCAGCCGCCGCGCAAGTGAGCACCGACGCGAAACCCCGATTACTCGCGCGTTGCGGCTTCACGCCGGCGTCACGCAAACGCCTTTTCTCGCGAGCCGTTTATATCGTCGACGAGAAAACGAACACGCCGCTCTTCGCCCTCAATGCGGATCAGGTTCGCCCGATTGCCTCGCTGTCCAAGCTAATGACGGCTGTGGTCTGGCTCGATAGCAGGCCGCCGATGCGCGCGCCACTCACCGTGACGACGGCGGATCTCGATACGCTCAAGTACACACATTCGCGTCTCGCGGTGGGCTCAACGCTCTCGCGCGCCGACATGTTGCACATCTCGTTAATGGCGTCGGAGAACCGCGCCGCCGCCGCGTTGAGCCGCGACTATCCGGGCGGACGCGCGGCGTTCATCTCCGCCATGAACGCCAAGGCTCGCGCCTTGAACATGCCCAACACACGCTTCGAAAACTCGACAGGGCTGTCGCCGCGCAATGTGTCGACGGCGCGCGAACTGGCGCGCCTGGTGCGTGCGTCGAACGCTTATCCGCTCATCCGCCGCTATTCGATCGATCATCAGCAACGAGTGCGCACGGGCAAAGGGCAATTGCAGTACGTCAATACGAACCGACTGGTGCGCTACGGGAAAGTGAAGGCGAGTGTGCAGAAGACCGGTTTCATCAACGAGTCGGGGCACAACATGGTGATGCGCGTGATGGTGCATGATCGGCGCCCCGTCATCGTGACGATGCTCGGCAGCGACACCCCCGAAGGCTCACGTCTGGACGGCGTGCGTATCGCGCATTGGTTGTCGTGTTCGTTGCAGTGAAGCACGCACTCACCAGACAGTGAGCACGCGCTTCGAACCTATGGTTCAGCGCTGGCGTGCGTGCCAGCGGCCCCAGACGGCGGTCGCGAAAAGCAGCAGCGCGCCCGCGCCGATCACGGCGTTGAAGCCTTGATTGAAGGCAGCGTTCGCCACGCTCATCAGCGTGTCGGCAAGTGCCGGCGGCAGATGCTCAGCGACCAGTTGCGCCTCATCGAGGCTGTCGCGCACGGTGTCGGGCAGCGCTGCCGTTTGCGGCACGTCCATTGCCCGGCCGTAGACGAACGTCAGCAGGCTTCCCATGAACGTCACGCCCAGCGCGCCGCCCAGTTCGTAAGACACCTCTTCGACCGATGCCGCCATGCCCGCGCGTTCAGGCGGCGCACTCTGCATGATCGTGCTCGATGCAGCCGTCATCGTCGCGCCGACGCCAAGGCCGAGAATCGCCAGCGATAGTGCCGAAAACAAGAAGCCCATGTCGCGTGCCACGAGGTAGCCCGCCATACCGACGGCGGACGTCAACAGCGCAATCGGCAACATCCGTGCGCCGCCCATTCGCGGCAGCAAACGCCCGGCGATCGGCCCTGCTACGAAGGCAGCGAGTGACAACGGCATGCTGGCCAACCCGGCTTCCAGTGGCGAATACCCGAGGACCAGTTGCAAACGCTGGCTGAATACCAGTTGCATGCCGATCAGGGCAGCAGCGGCCACCACCGCTGCGGCCACCGCGCCCGAAAACGCCGGATTGCGGAACAGGGCAAAGTCCAGCAGCGGATGCGCGCTGCGTTGCTGCCGTTTCACGAAAGCCCACAGAAAAGCGACGCCCACGATCAGCGCGACAGCGACCGTCGACCAGTCCGGAAACGGTTTGCCCGCGCTCTTGATCGCATACGTCAACCCGATCAGGCCGACCATGAAGAGCAGCGATCCGAACCAGTCCCACGGTTGCGCCGACGTGGCACCACCCTTCGGAATCAGCCACCACGCGAGCGGCAATGCCACCAGCACGATCGGCACGTTGATCAGGAAGACCGAGCCCCACCAGAAATGCTCGAGCAATGCGCCCCCGACGACCGGCCCGAAGGCTGCACCACCGGAAGCGACCGACGCCCAGATGCCGATAGCGAGCGCTCGCTCATGGGTGTCGGCGAAGGTCAGACGAATCAACGACAACGTCGCGGGCATCATCATCGCAGCACCCACGCCGAGGAAAGCACGCGCACCGATAAGGAAATTGGCGTCAGGAGCCAATGCCGCCGCAAGCGACGCCACGCCGAAGACCACCAGCCCGGCAAGGAACAGACGCTTGTGGCCGAGTCGATCGCCCAGCGTGCCCATGCCGAGCAGCAAGCCCGACACAACGAGCGCGTACGCGTTGACGATCCACAGCTTGGCGGAGGCCGTTGCTGCGAGATCGTGGGTCAGACGAGGCAGTGCCGTATAGAGCACCGTCATGTCGATCACGATGAGCAGCAGCGCTACCGACACAATGGCAAGCACCAGCCAGCGACGTGCGCCGCTCGACGGGGTTACCGGATGCAATGAGGTATGCAGACTGGACATCGGAAAGCTCCTTTAACTGCGCGGCGCTCCTTTCCCTCGGAGCGGCCACGCGTTTGCTTCTAATTCTAGGGAAAACCCGCATCATCCATCATTAAATCATTTGAGAAAAGTTAGATTCCATCGGTTTAATAGATGACATTTCGGCGCATTGAAATTCATCAAGCGGCAGGGCAGACGAAAGTGGGTGGGGGCTAACTTCGGACAGCGAAAAAAGAGCGATTCGAACGGTCGTTCTATCTCGCCCGTCAAGACTGGCGGTGCACCACAGGCGCGCATACAATTTGCGCCACATTCCCACAGGGCGAAAAATCCCCCCGATTCATACATGGCATCTCTTCCGACCCGAATTCCCGACGCCGTCTCGCTCCCCGAGCTGACGGTGCGTGGCATGATCCTAGGCGCCCTGATCACCGTGGTGTTCACCGCCTCCAACGTCTACCTTGGTCTGAAAGTCGGGCTGACATTCTCCTCGTCGATTCCGGCGGCCGTCATTTCCATGGCCGTGCTGCGCGCATTGCGCGGCGGCAACATTCTCGAAAACAACATGGTGCAGACGCAGGCGTCGGCGGCCGGCACGCTGTCGTCGATCATCTTCGTGCTGCCTGGTCTGTTGATGATTGGTCACTGGCAAGGCTTTCCGTTCGGCCTGACGCTCGCGATCTGCGCATCGGGCGGCATTCTCGGCGTGTTGTTCACCATTCCGCTGCGACGCGCGATGGTTGTCGACAGCGAGCTGCCCTACCCCGAAGGGGTGGCGGCGGCAGAAATTCTGCGCGTTGGCAGTGAAGGCGACGACGTCGCTTCGGCCGGCGGAAAGACGTCGCCAGCCAAAAGCGACAGTGCCAGCGAAACCAGCGGTGTGCGCGAAATTGCGTTCGGCGGCGCGATCTCCGCACTGTTCGCGTTCGCCACGGCGGGCCTGAAGGTATTGGGAGAGAGTATTACGGCGTGGATTCCGGCTGGCGCCGCGGTCTTCCGCCTGACAACCGGTTTCTCGCTTGCCCTGATCGGCGCGGGGTATCTCATCGGTATTGTTTCAGGCTTGGCGATACTGTTTGGCATTGTGTTTAGCTGGGGCATTGCGGTGCCGGTGCTCACCTCCATGACGCCGAACACCGATAGCCAGACGATTGCCGCGTTTGCCAACGGTCTGTGGCAGCACAAGGTGCGATTCATGGGAGCCGGCGTCATTGGCGTGTCTGCGATCTGGACGCTCATCACGCTCGCGAAACCGATGATCGACGGTGTGAAGACGTCGTTCACTGCGCTGGGACAATCGCGCAGTGCACGCGGCAAGGGCGCTGCATTGGGGCGTACCGAGCAAGACCTCTCGCCGTATTGGGTGATCGGGCTGACGCTGGTGTGCGTGGCGGTGTGGGTTGTGACATTCGGCGTGTTTCTTGCACAGGCCCCGCTATCGTTCGGCGCGATTGCAACGCTGGTGGCTTGCAGTGTGGTGTTTGCTGTTGTCTTCGGGTTTCTGGTGGCGGCAGCCTGCGGCTACATGGCAGGACTGGTGGGCTCGTCGGCCAGCCCGATTTCGGGTATCGGGATCGTTGCAGTGGTGCTCGTCTCGCTGCTGATTCTCAGTGTCAGTCAAGCAAGCGGGCTGCTCGACACGAGCGAGGGCAGCAAGCTCGCGATCGCGTTGGCGCTGTTCACCACGTCGGCCGTCATCGCCATTGCAACGATTTCGAACGACAACCTGCAAGATCTGAAAACGGGTTGGCTGGTGGGTGCCACGCCGTGGCGTCAGCAGGTGGCGCTGCTCGTTGGTTGCGTGGTCGGTGCGGCGGTGATTCCCCCGGTGCTGAACCTGCTATACAACGCGTACGGCTTTACGGATGCGTTGCCGCGTCCAGGCATGGACCCATCGCAAGCCCTTTCGGCACCGCAGGCAATTTTGATGACGGCCATCGCGAAGGGCATTTTCACGCATAAGCTCGATTGGTCGATGCTTGGCATTGGTGCGTTGCTCGGCCTCGCCTTGATCGCCATCGATGCGGTGCTGGCAAAGCGCGGCGGTGTCGCGCGGTTGCCGGTGATTGCCGTGGGCATCGGCATCTATTTGCCGCCGACGATCGGTTCGGTGCTGGTGATTGGTGCCGTGTTGGGCTGGATCGCTCAACGTGTGCTGAAAGCGCGCGCAAAAGCGCAGGGCAAGGATTACGGTCCATTCGCAGAAGCGGCGGAACGACGGGGGGTGTTGTTGGCGTCGGGCTTAATCGTCGGTGAAAGTCTTGTCGGCGTGGCGATGGCGATGGTCGTTGGCTTCACCGGCTCCGATGCGCCGTTGGCCATCGTCGGCAACGGATTTGCCCCGACAGCCGAATGGCTCGCGCTAATCGTGTTTGCCGGTATTTGCGTAGTTCTGGTTCGACGGGTCCTTGCGACAACCCGATAACGCGTAAATCGCGTGAGTCCATTGGTGTCTTAGCTTTCGACTGTGCGCTGTGAGCTGTTCGATGTCCGTCCGGTATCGGGTGGCTTACAGTATCCCTCCCGCCTTCCCCAATCTCCACTTGCTCAGTCGATTGACGCAGCGCACGGCGAAACGCCAGCCCGCTGTCGCGCGTCGTGTTTATTCAGACTCATTCCGTTAACGGTTATCAGCGGAAGGCGTCCGGATTGCACCGGAGTGACCAGAAACGGCCTCCGCTGATCGCAATAAATTCCTGATCTGGATGAAAGCCACTCTTCCCGATTCATCTGAATTTTCATCTGAATTACGTAGCTCGATACGTCGCAGACGACGCCAACAGAGCGAAGCGATGTATCGTGTGACGGCCGCAGACGATACGGCAAACGGAAGGGACTGCTTACTGGTGGGGCGCACTCCGCTGGTCGTCGCGAAAACTGCAAAAACTGCGAAAGCTATACGTCCGTTTGCAAGATCATTGGACGACCTGTCTGCTGCATTGCGTGGCACAAATCAAAGCCAATCAAACGGATTCACATAAGCAGTGCGAATCGTCCCTCGTGGGTTCGTGGTCACAGGGTGATTCGCCTTGGCGCCATCCCGTGCCCTATGTAGGGCAGCGAAAACAATTGGTCGATAGCGATAGCAACGACGTTAGCGGTAGCGGTAGCGGTGGGATATTAGCAATGACATCCCGCAAGCTCTCGGTCCGCCGTGTAGCCAGACGCCCGGGATCGACCAATGACGTGGTCGAGTCTGGATATGCAAAACGGGAGGCTTGCATCACGGCATCGGCTAAGGACCAGTAGCGACGCCGGCATCGGCCAGTGACATGAGCTAAGAACCAGTCTCGATTGCCGACATCAGCCAATGTCCTAACAGTGATTCGGGATCGCCAGCGCATGCTGCCGAGGCTCCCCAAGCCGATGAATCACGCGGGGAGTTTCAAAGGAAGAATCCCGCGAGCCATTGGACGCGCACAAAGCAAAAACCCCTTGCTACGCGTTGTAGCAAGGGGTTTTTAGGGGAGCCTGACGATTACCTACTTTCACACGGGTATCCGCACTATCATCGGCGTGGAGTCGTTTCACGGTCCTGTTCGGGATGGGAAGGGGTGGTTCCAACTCGCTATGGTCATCAGGCATAACTTGTATGTTCTGCTGCACTAGGCGTGCAACAAAACCAATTCAGAAGAAGCGTAGTACATCATGTAGTTTGGGTTGTGAATGTATCAGCGCCATTTGGCGCACACACGTCACTCAAACCAGGGAAAACACACTGGTTATAGGATCAAGCCTTACGGGCAATTAGTATCAGTTAGCTTAACGCATTACTGCGCTTCCACACCTGACCTATCAACGTCCTGGTCTTGAACGACCCTTCAAAGGAATCGAGTTCCTAGGGAAGTCTCATCTTAAGGCGAGTTTCCCGCTTAGATGCTTTCAGCGGTTATCTCTTCCGAACATAGCTACCCGGCGATGCCACTGGCGTGACAACCGGTACACCAGAGGTTCGTCCACTCCGGTCCTCTCGTACTAGGAGCAGCCCCCTTCAAACTTCCAACGCCCACGGCAGATAGGGACCAAACTGTCTCACGACGTTTTAAACCCAGCTCACGTACCTCTTTAAATGGCGAACAGCCATACCCTTGGGACCGGCTACAGCCCCAGGATGAGATGAGCCGACATCGAGGTGCCAAACACCGCCGTCGATATGAACTCTTGGGCGGTATCAGCCTGTTATCCCCAGAGTACCTTTTATCCGTTGAGCGATGGCCCTTCCATACAGAACCACCGGATCACTATGACCTGCTTTCGCACCTGCTCGACTTGTCAGTCTCGCAGTTAAGCACGCTTTTGCCATTGCACTATCAGCACGATTTCCGACCGTACCTAGCGTACCTTCGTACTCCTCCGTTACACTTTGGGAGGAGACCGCCCCAGTCAAACTGCCTACCATGCACTGTCCCCGATCCGGATTACGGACCTAGGTTAGAACCTCAAACAAGCCAGGGTGGTATTTCAAGGACGGCTCCACAGAAACTAGCGTTCCTGCTTCAAAGCCTCCCACCTATCCTACACAGACCGGTTCAAAGTCCAATGCAAAGCTACAGTAAAGGTTCATGGGGTCTTTCCGTCTAGCCGCGGGTAGATTGCATCATCACAAACACTTCAACTTCGCTGAGTCTCGGGAGGAGACAGTGTGGCCATCGTTACGCCATTCGTGCAGGTCGGAACTTACCCGACAAGGAATTTCGCTACCTTAGGACCGTTATAGTTACGGCCGCCGTTTACCGGGACTTCAATCAAGAGCTTGCACCCCATCATTTAATCTTCCGGCACCGGGCAGGCGTCACACCCTATACGTCCACTTTCGTGTTTGCAGAGTGCTGTGTTTTTATTAAACAGTCGCAGCCACCAGTTTATTGCAACCCCTTCACCCTTCTGGCGCAGGCCAGTCAAGCTACAAGGGCGTACCTTATCCCGAAGTTACGGTACCAATTTGCCGAGTTCCTTCTCCCGAGTTCTCTCAAGCGCCTTAGAATACTCATCTCGCCCACCTGTGTCGGTTTGCGGTACGGTCTCGTATGACTGAAGCTTAGAGGCTTTTCTTGGAACCACTTCCAATTGCTTCGCGAACAAGTTCGCTCGCCCCACAGCCTTGAATTACGCGCCCGGATTTGCCTAAGCGCCTTCTCCACTGCAGGGACCGGGACTTCCAACACCCGGACAACCTTCCGCGATCCGTCCCCCCATCGCATCATACGACGGTGCAGGAATATTAACCTGCTTCCCATCAGCTACGCATCTCTGCCTCGCCTTAGGGGCCGACTCACCCTACGCCGATGAACGTTGCGTAGGAAACCTTGGGCTTACGGCGAGGGGGCCTTTCACCCCCTTTATCGCTACTCATGTCAGCATTCGCACTTCTGATACCTCCAGCATCCTTTACAAGACACCTTCACAGGCTTACAGAACGCTCTCCTACCATGCGAGCAAGCTCGCATCCGCAGCTTCGGTATATTGCTTAGCCCCGTTACATCTTCCGCGCAGGACGACTCGATCAGTGAGCTATTACGCTTTCTTTAAAGGGTGGCTGCTTCTAAGCCAACCTCCTGACTGTTTTAGCCTTCCCACTTCGTTTCCCACTTAGCAATATTTAGGGACCTTAGCTGGCGGTCTGGGTTGTTTCCCTCTTGACACCGGACGTTAGCACCCGATGTCTGTCTCCCGTGATTGCACTCTTCGGTATTCGGAGTTTGCTATGGCGAAGTAATCCGCAATGGACCCTTCAACCATGACAGTGCTCTACCCCCGAAGGTGATACACGAGGCACTACCTAAATAGTTTTCGGAGAGAACCAGCTATTTCCAAGTTTGTTTAGCCTTTCACCCCTATCCACAGCTCATCCCCTAATTTTTCAACATTAGTGGGTTCGGACCTCCAGTACGTGTTACCGCACCTTCATCCTGGCCATGGATAGATCACTTGGTTTCGGGTCTACACCCAGCGACTGAACGCCCTATTCGGACTCGCTTTCGCTACGCCTTCCCTATTCGGTTAAGCTTGCCACTGAATGTAAGTCGCTGACCCATTATACAAAAGGTACGCCGTCACCCCTTACGAGGCTCCGACTGTTTGTATGCATGCGGTTTCAGGATCTATTTCACTCCCCTCCCGGGGTTCTTTTCGCCTTTCCCTCACGGTACTGGTTCACTATCGGTCGATTACGAGTATTTAGCCTTGGAGGATGGTCCCCCCATCTTCAGACAGGATTTCACGTGTCCCGCCCTACTTATCTCAAGCTTAGTTCCACACCAGGGTTTTCTCATACGGGGCTATCACCCACTATGGCCGGACTTTCCATTCCGTTCTGATAACACCGGTGCTAAATCTTGAAGGCTGGTCCCATTTCGCTCGCCACTACTTTGGGAATCTCGGTTGATTTCTTTTCCTGCAGCTACTTAGATGTTTCAGTTCGCCGCGTTCGCTTCGCTAGACCTATGTATTCAGTCTAGGATGACCTAAAAGGCCGGGTTTCCCCATTCGGACATTTGTGGATCAATGCTTATTTGCCAGCTCCCCACAACTTTTCGCAGGCTATCGCGTCCTTCATCGCCTGTAATCGCCAAGGCATCCACCACATGCACTTATTCGCTTGACCCTATAACCAGAATGTCTTCCAGCTATAGGTTGAGTTATCGCGTTGTGCCGTATTCCAAGTCATCTTTCGATCACTTAAATACTGGTTGATACAATCACAACCCGTACAATTTCCACGCGCCATCTCTAACGCGCTTCCGTTGTACTACTACTTCTTCTAAATTGTTAAAGAACAAATACTGCATGACATTGCTGTCATTCAAAAACATTCACGTTTCATCACCATTGGGATTTACTGCAGACGTAAAAGCTTTTGACTGACATCGATGTGCGATCTAAGGAATTGGTGGAGGCAGACGGGATCGAACCGACGACCCCCTGCTTGCAAAGCAGGTGCTCTCCCAGCTGAGCTATGCCCCCATTTCAAGCCAGTTACCATCTGACTTGGTCAGGCGGTGGTTAGCTTGGTGGGTCTGGAAGGACTTGAACCTTCGACCCCCGCCTTATCAAGACGGTGCTCTAACCACCTGAGCTACAGACCCGACTTAGATCTACGCAGTCAACAACCGATAAGCGTGAACACTCAACTTCCAGTGCTTGCTCTAGAAAGGAGGTGATCCAGCCGCAGGTTCCCCTACGGCTACCTTGTTACGACTTCACCCCAGTCATGAATCCTGCCGTGGTAAGCGCCCTCCTTACGGTTAGGCTACCTACTTCTGGCAAAACCCACTCCCATGGTGTGACGGGCGGTGTGTACAAGACCCGGGAACGTATTCACCGCGACATGCTGATCCGCGATTACTAGCGATTCCAGCTTCACGCAGTCGAGTTGCAGACTGCGATCCGGACTACGATCGGTTTTCTGGGGTTAGCTCCACCTCGCGGCTTGGCGACCCTCTGTACCGACCATTGTATGACGTGTGAAGCCCTACCCATAAGGGCCATGAGGACTTGACGTCATCCCCACCTTCCTCCGGTTTGTCACCGGCAGTCTCCTTAGAGTGCTCTTGCGTAGCAACTAAGGACAAGGGTTGCGCTCGTTGCGGGACTTAACCCAACATCTCACGACACGAGCTGACGACAGCCATGCAGCACCTGTGTTACGGTTCTCTTTCGAGCACTCCCACCTCTCAGCAGGATTCCGTACATGTCAAGGGTAGGTAAGGTTTTTCGCGTTGCATCGAATTAATCCACATCATCCACCGCTTGTGCGGGTCCCCGTCAATTCCTTTGAGTTTTAATCTTGCGACCGTACTCCCCAGGCGGTCAACTTCACGCGTTAGCTTCGTTACTAAGGAAATGAATCCCCAACAACTAGTTGACATCGTTTAGGGCGTGGACTACCAGGGTATCTAATCCTGTTTGCTCCCCACGCTTTCGTGCATGAGCGTCAGTATTGGCCCAGGGGGCTGCCTTCGCCATCGGTATTCCTCCACATCTCTACGCATTTCACTGCTACACGTGGAATTCTACCCCCCTCTGCCATACTCTAGCCTTGCAGTCACGAATGCAGTTCCCAGGTTAAGCCCGGGGATTTCACATCCGTCTTACAAAACCGCCTGCGCACGCTTTACGCCCAGTAATTCCGATTAACGCTTGCACCCTACGTATTACCGCGGCTGCTGGCACGTAGTTAGCCGGTGCTTATTCTTCCGGTACCGTCATCCCCCCGAGGTATTAACCCAGAGGATTTCTTTCCGGACAAAAGTGCTTTACAACCCGAAGGCCTTCTTCACACACGCGGCATTGCTGGATCAGGCTTGCGCCCATTGTCCAAAATTCCCCACTGCTGCCTCCCGTAGGAGTCTGGGCCGTGTCTCAGTCCCAGTGTGGCTGGTCGTCCTCTCAGACCAGCTACAGATCGTCGCCTTGGTGAGCTTTTACCTCACCAACTAGCTAATCTGACATCGGCTGCTCTTGTAGCGCGAGGCCCGAAGGTCCCCCGCTTTCCTCCTCAGAGCGTATGCGGTATTAATCCGGCTTTCGCCGAGCTATCCCCCACTACAAGGTACATTCCGATGTATTACTCACCCGTTCGCCACTCGCCACCAGGTGCAAGCACCCGTGCTGCCGTTCGACTTGCATGTGTAAGGCATGCCGCCAGCGTTCAATCTGAGCCAGGATCAAACTCTTCAGTTTAAACCTGTTACTGTTTTCGGTTTTCGTGATAAATCACTTGAACCGGTCGCTCTCAAAGTATGCTGACAAGTTAATTACTTAACTTACCTATTACTATGTGAGCCTCAATAAATTTAAAGCTAATCTGCCGAAGCAGACGCACTATTCATCGAGTGCCCACACTTATCGGTTGTTCAATTTTTAAAGATCAATCGCATCTGACTTCGCTTCGTCGCACACTTACCGCGCCGTCGCTTCGTTTTCTGCGTCGCTGCATCAGCAGCAGAGAAGTGAGATTATGTCGCAGCTTCTCGTCGTCGTCAACAGTTTTTTTCACTTTCTTCGCTCGTCGCCGTAGCCACTCGCTCGCATCAAAACCGCCAACCACCGGGCTTTGCAGCCCGTCTCGCTTCGCCTTCGTCGCCGCTTTCGCTGCGTCGCTGTCGTTGCGAGAGACGAGATATTAGTCACCTTCGACGAACTGCGCAAGCCCTTTGTGAAACTATTTTGAAAAGCCGGCAAATTCCTCCCGGTCCTCTATATATAGAACGATCAAATGACGTGCGGCTGCGCTGAGCAATGCCAGGACAGCCGCACCATGCGCCGAACCACTTCCCCACAAGGCAAGGAGTCCTTCCCGCGTCAGCGCATCAGGTTTTTCCGCTCCGTGGGCGTCAGCGCCTGCAACTGCGCTTCACTCAGGTTCATCTGCCCGAGCACCTGCACCGGCGACGCCGGATCGTAGCGTAGCGTCCGGCCGCCATCGGCACGCGGCTTGCCGGTCACATCGCCCGAGGTACTCGCATCGAGCATGCGCACCGAGAAGATCGACGGCTGATTCTGCCGCGCCGACGCCCGATCGCGGGATACCGCGTCCTGTGCCGCGGCCGCCGCCTGCGCGGCCGTCGCACTGGCATTCGTGAGCGCACCCACATTCACCGCCGCGATAGTCGGAATGCCGACGGATTTACCCTGCACCTGAATGTTCTCGGCATTCATCACTCGCAACGCCGCGATGTTCACATTGCCGGAGACCCGAATCCCCGCCTCGCCCGCGTCGATCGTGCCAAGCGGCGCAATCAGATCGATGTCGCCCGGCGGAATCTCCGGGATCGGGTTCAGCGTGGCAATGCCGGCGCCGGTGTTCGGTGTCGTCGGCGAAAGCGAGACCAGCCCAAGGTTGTCATAGACGCGACGCTGCGGCGTGTAGACCACCGTGGACTTCGAACCGCGACCCGCGTTGATATCGCCCTGCGCAGACCAGGCAAGAATATTGCCACCAAACGTGGTGAACACGCGGCTCTGACCGAGCAGGATGCTGTCTCGCGCATACATGTCGATGTTGCCGCGCCCCTGCGTGAGCACACCGGAGCCTTCGCCCGGCACAAAACCACCGTCCACGCCAACGAGCGAACGCCCGCCCGGCGTCATGATGCTCACCCCACCACCGAAGTCGGTATGGATACCGGCGTCCTGAACTTCATAGTGAGGAACGTCATACGCAGGACTGCCACGCGCGACCCATTGCGCCTGCGTCAAATACTTCACACCAGGCACCGGACGTGTCGTCGGTTGGCGATTCAGATTTTGCAGGTAGTAGAGCGCACTGCTGTACATCGTGAGACTACCGTCGTATTGGCGCGACGCACCGTTCTCGTCCAGCTCGGGGAAGAGCGTGGCGATGGCTTCGCGCCCTCGCAGATAGCTACCCGCGCGCGGGCCGCTCGCATCGTTGTACTCACGCCCCGATGCGCGCAGTTCCGCGAAGTACACGTCGCGCAGATACGCGCGCTGCTGCTCAGCCGGCAAGGCGTTGAAGAACTGACGGGCATCCATCGACGCCGCGTCGAAATGCCGCCCGAGCGCATTGCGGCCGCCGAAGCGTGTCGCGAGCCAATTCACGAGATATAGCTGGCTTTGCTGAGCGAACTCATTACGCAGATCCCGTTTGGCGATGCCGCCTGCGCTCCCGGCGGCCTGACTCGCCGCGTCGAATTCCGCCTGCTTCGTCACGAGGAACGCCTCGGCGCCTGCCGCCTCTCCGCGATAGCCGAACTCCTGCCCCAACCATCCGGAAAGCGTGAGTTCTCCGCCGTACACGACGACCGCCTTGCCCGGCTGATCGGCGAACGGCCGTCCACCGTCCGCCAGATTCGCTGCATCGAGATACCGGGCGGCAAACGCCTTGAAGTCGATGCCGTCGAGCCCCCGCGGCCCGACACCCGCCGCGACTGCAATCGCAGCCCCGTTGCTCCGGTCGCCGGGTTTTACGTTGGCGAGCGCGCCGAGACTACGCAACTCCGCCTTGTCGCCCATGAAGACATTGCGGCCCGCCGTGATTTCCAGCAACCCCGGACCCGCCACGTAGAACGTGCTGTAAAGAATGTCCCGGCCTGCGGAGACCACGGAGATATCGTCTGCCGAGTTTTGCACGATCAGGTTGCCGCGCATTGTCGTCGACGCGACCCTCATCGGGCGTCCCGGATTGTTGACCGGATCAGCAAAGTCAGGCGTGGTGGTCCAGCCGGCGAAGTCAGCGTCGGTGCTCAAATAGGTGCCGAGCGGCGTTCCCGAGTTGACGATGTCACGCCCGGCCCGAATCGCCACGGCGCCATTGCCTTCATACCAGGTCGGCTGCGTGCCGGCGACCGGCGTTATGCTGCCGCGGTAGTCGATGCCGCCCGTTTGCAGTCCGACGATATCGCCTGTGAGTGCATAGAAACGCGCCGGCGCGATGCCGGTGAAGTCGTAGCCGGAGACGGTCGCCTGGGTCAGGCTGAACATCGGGAACCGCGTCGCGGAATCCGGGCTGTAATAGAACAGGAGTTGCGGTGCGATGGCATCTTGCCGCACGTTCGTGAGGTAAGCGCGGCCAAACCATGCATCGCGCACGCCCCCCATGAAGGCAGGGTTTTGCGGCGTCGGTAACGCCGTGGGATCGGCAGCAGAACGACTGATAGGGAACCCGGACCCGAACAGGGATTGGCCGGCCATCATCTCAAGCGCACCACCGTCGGGCGCCACCCGGAACAACGAACTGACCGGCTCCGGTGCCAGCAACGCCGGTGTGTCGCCGATCGTCACTTTCGACTCTGCGTCGAGAATACGGGTTGCGGAGAAGCCGTTGTAAATATTGCCGCTCGCGGCGACCGCGCGCAGTGTCGCGGGCAGCACGAAACGGCCGTCTGTCGAAGCGTAGTTCGCCCCCGGTCTCGCGTCGGCCATCGCGGTGAGTGGTGCGAGATTTCCGCCCGCACTGAACAAGTCGATGGCTGTGGAAGGCGTCCACAGCGTGAACCAACTGAATCCTTCGCCGCTATAGTGGGTGCCCGACACCGTGAACGGCGTGCCGTTGGTGCGCTGTTGCGCGCGCGTTGCATCGCCATAGCCGCCGATCACCAGATCGCCGCGCGTGTCGATGCGAATGGTCGAGTCGCCGAGCACCAGCGTGGGTCCCCCGGTCGCCATGCCAATCTGGGGCGTAAACACATCGCGCGCCCGGGTCTCGCGCAAATCGGTGGTACCGAACAGCGCATCGACACCGCCCAGCGCCCCCGCTTCGATACGCGTGACACCGCGCAGGTTGGTGAACGTGCCGTTCAGCCCAAGGTTGCCATTGCGCCACTCCGCCGAGTCCCTGATCACACTACCGGGCTGCGTGATGGCACGAACTTCTCGTACAGGATTCAGACCGCCGCCAATCCGCACGTCGAGATCGCCGCCGCCTGTCAATTGAATCTGCGAACCGTCCGCCGACACTCGACCGGTGCTACCTACCGCGACATTCAAGCCCTCGCTGCGAGCGAGCGCGCTCGGGCCGTAACTATTGCCTGCCCCCATGCGGGACTCCAGCATGCCGGCGTTCGCACCGGCTTCGAGCACCACATTGCCGCCGCCGAGCGTGCCAAGTCCGGCGAAACCCACCAGGAACGGCGCCTTCTCGAATGCCGCGTAGCCGTCTTCCTTGCCGACCACATACGTCCCGAAATTGACCCACCACGCACTCGGCACACCCCCCTGCGCAATCACAGAACCCGATCCCTGCCGCCACAGCCAATTGCCAAGATTGCCGGCGTCCGGAACGGCTCGCGGCACACCAAAGCTTGTCGAGCGTTGATACCCGTCGCGTGTGCCAACGGTGTCGCCACGAATATCGCCCTGAGCGCGCACGAACAGATTGCCGCCATGCTCCGGATACCACGCGCTGTAGAGACTCTGCGCACCGCTGACGTAGGGCTCGAAAGCCGCCCCCTCTGCCCCCAGCACGGACGTATTCTTGATCGTGGCCCGTGCGAGGTTATAAGCGCTCGTCACATCGCGCGCCTGCGTACCCGCCGTATATACCCCGAACGGCGAACTCATCGTGAAGTTACCCGCCGCGAGCATGTCGAGATCGCCCGTGCCGGTACGCACCACGCTGAAGACCGGTTCTCGAGCGGGCTGCGTCTTCAACTCGTACTCGGCGGGAATGCCGGGCGTCACGAGTCGGAACGCATCGTAGTACCCGTTCCACATGTCGATGTCCGCGGGCGTGGAGATGCCCCAGGCTATCAGTTCCTCGGGCGTCACAATCTCCCCCTCGACGGCGCCCAGCTCTGCCGCATCGGGGCCCCAGCGATAGACACCGAGCGTGCCGGTCCCCGGCTTGAGTACATTGAGCACGCCCATGCCATAGTGGGTATCTGCAAGCGTCAGGTGACCATCGGCCTTCAACGGCTGCAACGCACGCGGATCGGC
The DNA here is from genome assembly GCF_001465595.2 of Pandoraea apista. Lineage (NCBI taxonomy): Bacteria > Pseudomonadati > Pseudomonadota > Betaproteobacteria > Burkholderiales > Burkholderiaceae > Pandoraea > Pandoraea apista. Next base: position 4,473,519 of record NZ_CP013481.2, read on the forward strand.
AGCCGATGTATCGGCGCCAGCGACAAGCCGCAGCGACCATGACGCCGAGCCCGCCTGAAGCATCGGCGCCAGCGCATGGATCTGCCCCTGATTGCCATCGGCATCCGCCGGGCGCAAGTTGACGAACAGCTCGCCTCCCGGCAACTTAACGTCGGTCTCGGCCGGAATGATCGCGCCCTTGCGCAGCAACACGTCAGCGGCGAGCTTGAGATTCACCGGCATCACGGCGCCCGCAGGCCACCGCATGGCCGTCACAGAAGTGTCCAAAGGCAACACCATGCCGGCATCGATCTGCATGCCGGAGCGCAAGGTAAGGGCTGACGTCAGCGCCGTTCCCGCCGGGTACACCACGTTGCCCGTCGCATCGCGCACGGCCGCCCCCAGAACGGTGCCCAACGGCAGCGTCAGATCGGCGCTCAGTGTGATGCGAGCGGGCAAACGCGTGCCCGCAGGCAACTTTGCCGCTGCCACCTGAACGTCGTAGTTGAGCTTGCGATCGGCGGGGAACTCCGTGCCGGCGGCGAGCGTCACCAACCCGCCCACCGGGATCACAGCGTCGCCGCCCCACCCGGCAGTTCCGCTGGTGAGCACCCACCCCTTGCTGTCTGCGCCCGGCGTGAGCTTACTGGTATCAAACCCGTCAGTCAGACTGCCGAAGACGCTCAGATTTCCCCCGGCACGAATCGTCAGCGAGCCCGCCTCGCCGCTGCCCCACACGCCGGTCTTCTGCGTGTTCGGGTTCAGGCTCGCATAGCGATAGCGCGACATGTCGATATCGCCGTCCAGGTGAATGTCGCCGTCAGGCGTCGCGCTGACGATCTCGACACCCGGGCGCAGATGGAAGGCATCGGTATAGCGGCGCAATCCGGCCAGCCGCGCCAGCAACGCGCCATTGGCCAGCGCGTTCGACATGAACGTTTCGTTCTGCGCGTGAAGCGCGTCCAGATAAGCTTGATTGACGACCTGATACGGACGGCCATCGATGGAAACATCCGTACCGGCCGGTGCCTGGGTGTCGCGGTACATCCCGTTGACGGTGATCGAGCGCGCACCGTCGATCACCACATTACCGCCCGCGTCGATCGCGATGTCGTTGCCCTGCGCTTCGTTCGCACCGCCCAGGCGCTTTGCGCTGATCTCGACCGTACCCACCGACAGGGGCGTGCCATTCGCGTTGCTCGTCCCGGCACGCACATCGAGCCGTGCACCGTCGGCCAGCACCACCCGTCCCTGATTGCCGTTGATCTCGATGACCGCACGGTTGGAGGCTTCGATGGGCTGCCCATAACTGTCCAGACGCAGCGTAGTACTGTGCGCGTCGAGCACCGCGTTGCCGCCGACGCTCACGCCATCGCGCGCCGACAGGCGAATGGTGCCCGCTTGTGCGCCACTCGCGTCGACGCGGCCGAGCACATCGAGGCGCCCCCCGTCGATCGAGAGCGTGATCTCACGCGCCTTGAGTTCGTCGCCAACGACAAGACTGCCCTGCTTAATCTGGAAACTGCGGTTGCCAAAGACGCCGCCTTCGGTCAGACGAGCATTGAGCCCGCTGAAATCGTCGATGTGCTGAGCGCGGAGGTCGACGCCTCCCGCAGCGAACGGCACCCATGTGCCACCCGCATCGTAGCGACCGCTGGCACTACCGAGCACCTTGCCCGCCATCGATACAACACCGCTGGCCGGTGACAGCGCCGTCACCGTGAGCTTGCCGGCCCGGTTTTCCAGCGCCGACAGATCGACGCGCGACCCGGCGGTCTGGCGCACGTTGCCGTTGGCGCTCGACAGGACCATATCGCCGCCCCAGCTGTATTTGCTGGTATCGAAGAAATCGAGCTTGCGTCCGGCCAGATCGAGTTGGGCGCCGTCACCCAGTGTCACATCCGCCTGTGCGGCGACGGTTAAACGGCCGCTCGGCAGCACGACATTCGTGTCGACGTTGGCGGCTCCGCCAGCGCTGAGCGCGATTTCGGCCCCCAGCGCAGCCACGAGCTGGCTGTTGTCGATCACGGGTTTCGTGCGAGCACTCGCGTTCACCACCGACACATTACCGCCCGCGACAAACCGGTTCACCGACCCTGCCGCGCCCGTGAGCAGTGGCGTATCGATGACGATGTCACCGCCGCTGTAATCGAAATCCTGCTTCTGGTCGTTCCACCCGTTCTGTGAGCGATAGACGGACAGGCTGCCCTTCTGGTTGGCAGTTACCCGTTCGCTGGCGTTGAGTTCGACTGTCGAGAAACCGACTGTCATGCGGTTCATATCGTGATTGACGTCGCGCTGCGTGGCCGGTCCGAAGCCGAACTCGATCTCCCGAGCGTCGAGGGACAAGCGGCCGCTGCCGGTGCCTGCCCCACCCTCGACAATGGCGCCCCCCGGTGACTTCGAGCCGGTCCACACGAGCCGGTCGGTGCGAATACGCGCGAGTGCATCGCTCGCGCCGTATCCGAAGATGGCCGGCGTGCCCAGCACGAGCACGTCGATGCTCGATTTTCCGGTCGCAGCATCGATCGTCGATAGCTCGACGGAATCGTAGAAATTGATCGAATCGCGTGCGATGAGAGACAGGCTTTCCAGCGCAGGCGCACCATAGGTCCGGTCGCCACGTAACAGCCGCGACAGCACCGTCTGGTTGAGCGTCAGTCCTTGCGCCAGACGCCCGGATGCGGCGAGCGAATCCAGCGATGCCTGATCGCCGACATTGACCCGCCCCACAGCGAGCGACAGTTGGCGTGTGCCGTAGCGCACGGCATCGGTGATCGTGAAACGCTTGTCTGTCGCCACCGCAATCGAGCCTTCGGAAAGCAGCAGCGTTTCACCTGCACATGTCGCGCCCGCCGCACAAACGCCAAGGTCGATATACCCTGCGCCGAAGGAATCCTGTGCGCCGGTCGGCAACGGCGACAGCATCGAGAGCCGGCCATTAGACACCGCCAGCACACCCGCCGCCCCCGGCGCGTAGGTATACCCCATCGTGGAATCCCACATCGGCATGCCGAAGCCGAGTGTGTTGATGCCGCTCCCCTGCTCGACGGTAATGCCCTTGGCGGGGGAGATCGTCACGATGAACACTTCGCTGGCGCGCAGCATTGCGCCACCGCGCAGCACAACGTTGTAGGCGTTGCCTGTGAACCCGGCTGTCGTGGCGCTGAGAATCGACCCTGTGGCATCGGCGGAGACCACGGGCAGTCCACCAATCCCCATGCGTGCCGCGCCGATCGCGTTCAGATCGTCCGCTCTGAGCGAAATAAGCGACTTGTCGCCTTGCTGAGGTGTTGCGCCTGCACCGAGGATCTCGAAGTTGCCGGAGAACGGCGCAGTGACCAGCAGGCTGGCGCCGTAACCGCCCTTGGCCGGGGTGACGTTCGCCGAGCCCTGAAAGCGCAACGCTGGCGTATCGGCGATTTTGCCCCGGTAGGCATCCGACAGGAAATAGAGATCGAGACGCTTGGCGTCCGCCTCGATCAGCGCACGAGGTGCTCCGACACGCTCGCTCGTAGCACGAGCGAAATCTGCGTAGCTCATCTCGTTGTACTGCGAGTAGGTGCGCAGGACATCTGCCGAAGTCAGAACGGCCTGCGTCGGCGTGGCGTTGCGAAGGCTCGTGTTGCTCACGCTCAATTGCGCCGGAAGCGTGAGCGACCCATTGCGCATTGCAATCGGTGCGAGGCCCGCCTGCACGGCGGACTGCGTCTGCAATTCCACGCGATACGCGCCGGGCAGCAACGCGAACGTCGACGGCAGCAGCGTATAGGTGCCGGCGGGCAATCCCGGCACCCCGGCGCCGACGGTGATCTGCTGCCCCATGAGCGGAGCGCCCGCGCCGTTCTCGCTGACCACCGGCGCATAGGCCGGCTGTGCCCCGGGCACGATGGCGTATACCGGATTGGACGAGAGGGCGGGCAGACGGAAACTACCCTTTGTGCCGGTCTGCACCACTTGCATCAGCGGCGCGAGACGCGCATCGGTGGAACCGCCACGGCCGGTGAGGAATGCGGCGCCACGGATTTCGCCGCCGCCCGAGAGGTCGATGACAGCCCCCGGATCCACGGCCAACGAATGGCTATACACCACGACCGACGGTCCGCCGCCGGCGAGCGAGTATCGCGCGTCGACCGCAGCATTGAGATAACTCAGTCCGTCGAGCGAACCGCCATAGGGCATCACGAGTCCATTCGCGCTCACAGACGTCACGCTACCCGGCAACAAGGTCAGGATCCCGTTGACTTCCATGTCCAACGGAGACCCGAACGTGATGGTCCCCATCGGGGCGCGCAACACGCCCCCCTGACGGATCTGCCCGGCCTTGAGCGTGAGACTGCCGAACAGCGAATACGGCTGCGCCGACAGTGTGTCGCCCACGCGCTCGATGGTCAGGACACGCGCCGGGTCCAACTGGGTCTGGCGCACACAGCAGTCACTCGAATAGCTGCGCTGCCCCACGACGATCATTGCACTCGCATCCTGTGCCGGATAGATCTGCACGGCGGCCAACGTCATGTCGCCTGGCGAATAGACCTCGGTTTTGTCGAGCAAACGCAGGTCGCCGGCACTGCGCAAGGCGACATTGCCGAACGCATTACGCAAGACACTGACGGGAGTTCCGGCGTTGGTCTCGATGGTCCCTGCGGTGCCGAATTGCATCCGGCCCGATACGTCGATGAGCGAGCCGTCGATTTCGAAACGTGCCTGATCGTCGAGCAGCGGCACCCCCAGCGTCCCGGCACCTTGTCCGTTGTTCCTCGAGCCACTCACCGCGTTTGGCATGAGGAAGTTATCGGATTGCTGGCGGGTTGTGCCGGCAAGCTGCACGTAGGGCGCGGCAAGCCTGACCTGCGCGCCCGGGGCAGCGTTCGCTGCCAGGCCAAACGAACTTGCGGTGAGGCGCAAGCTCTGACCGAGCGACAGATTGACGTTGCCATCGAAATCCATCATCCCGTTGGCGAGCAACGAGAGATTGTCGAAACCGCCGGCCGTTACGCGATCGACGCCGATGCGTGCGTTGCCCAAAGCCAGACCGCCGCCAAGCGCGCCCGGGCGCAGCGTATCCGAGAGCGCGCTGCCGCCCTGCGTCTGGGCGACGATCATCTCGTGTGCCACGCGCACGGAATCGTCCACATTGTTGCCGCGCAGCGTGGCCCGATCAACCATGCCGTAAGCCAGCGTCTCCAGCACCACGTTCAGCGTACCGCCCGCGGCGCCTGCGCCGCCCGACGCCGCTTTCATCTCGCCGTCGAGATAGAGACCGCGTGCCGACGCCAATGAGATAACCCCACCATTGCTAGCCACATGCGTGCGTCCCTGACCCGGTACATCAACGTCGGCGGCTGTGCCCGACGCATCGAGCCGTGCGCCGGGGCGCACGATAACGAACGCATCGGCCGCCTCGACCTGGGTAGCGCCCGCGACATACTTCGCGCCGATCTGGATGGTGCCACCTGCGGCCACCTTGCCGGAGATCGCGCCGGAGGAGTCCTTTGCCACGATCGGGCGCGCGGCAACGTCGATTACGGCATTGCCGCCCAGCCAGATCGATGTCGGTGTGAAGGTGCCCTCGGGTCGGCCTTGCGCGTCGCCCATACCGAACAGGCCGGGCAACAGACTGATCGTGCCCGATGCCGAGCGCAACGTGCCGAGCACCGTCATCTGCCCGTTGCTCGTGAGCGTGATGCTGCGTCCCGGATCGACTTCGATCTGCGCCCCGTCGCCGATGCTCAGTTGCCCACGCTTGAGCTGCGAACCGGCGGACAACGCCAGATCGGCCCCGGCGCGCTGCGTGATCGTGCCCTTGGCCGCGTCGCTTTGCCAGACCGGCGCGAGGACGACAGACAGCACTCCCGACGAGTCACTGCCGCTGAGCGTGTCTCGCGCGGCTTGCCCGTCGACGTTCAGCACGGGCATGACAACGTCGAGGTGCGCGCCATCCGCTACCGTCAAACCCATTTGGCCCGTCACGTCATAGCGGGAGAAGCCCGTCGAGAAAAGCGACACGCCGAGCGAAGTGTCGAGCGACGAGCCAGGCGACGTCGGCGCGCCGATCATCACGCCATTGCCAGTATTCAGTTTCAACGTGCCGCCACCGCTCACGCCATAAGCGCGCAGTTCGCCGTCGACGTGCAGTTCGCCTGCGCTGTTGCCAGTCGTGTCGTACTGGCTGGCCAGCAGCGACACGTTGCCGCCCTTGCCGCCGCGCACCGCGCCGCCTGCGAGCCGCACGGCCCCCGACGAGACATCGATGGTGCTGCCCTGCTGCACCCGCACGTCGCCGGTCGTCGAGAAGATGACGTTGCCGCCGTTGAGGTATGGCATACCGTGGATGCCTGCCTCGTCATCGTCTGCACGGCTCCACAGACCACGCGTGTCGAGCGTCACACCACGCGCCACCTTGACGTGCTGGCCACCGGCGATCAGCGCCGGGTCCGCGATGGGGACATCGCCCCATACGCCACTCGTCGCTTCAAGCACGCGCTGCACAAGGTTGCCCGCCGCAATCGAGCCGCCGCGTGCCGTCACGTCCGCGTCGATGTTGACTCGCGTTGCATGCAAACCAACGTCGCCGCCGTCCGCCACACGAATATCGCGCGAGAGCGTCAGCGCGTCAGTCGCCAGCAGCTTCACACCGCCAAACTGCTGCCGGTTGAGCCAGCCCGCGTCGAGCGATATCTTTCCTGCGCGCTGGGTGTCGAGAGCACTCCCCTGCGCAATGTCCGCCGCGAGCGCCTGAACGTCGCCGACATCGATCGTACGCACGATGGCCGACGGGCTATCGCGCAACGTGAGCGCAGTGTCGTCGTAATAGGGAGTGAGCTTGCCGACGATCAACTGGCCGGCACGCGGCGCGGCAAGCGGCGATTGCAGATACCCGTCGTAAAGCCCCCGGTCGGCAGCCTGTGTCTGGCGCGGGCCTTGGTAAATGGCGGTATCGACATCGCCTTCGAGCACCGCAGAGGGGGCCGAGATAATCAACCGCCCGGCGTCGCGCCCCACGGTGTATCCGTTCTCCAGGCGCTGCCCTGGTGCGATGAACAGCGTGGCGAATGTCTCGGTCGTGTGCTTTCCCCAGCGGGGGTGTTCGGCCTCGAACCCGCGATACGTGCCGAGGTACCGCAAATCGCCCGGGGCGTTATCGACGCGATACAACTGCCCGTCGGTGCCGCGCAGCCAGCTTTGCCGGATCATGCCGGTCTGCACGTCGAGCGTGCCGCCCGCCAGATTGATGAGCGAGCCAGCGCGCGTGACCACCTCGGCACCGCCCAGTTGCACCGTCCCACCCTGCGCCGCCCACTCGCCGATGCTGTGCGACGCCGTGTTCAGATAGCCGCTGACTTCCAGCAGGCCACCCGGCGTGTACCAGCGATCGGTGGCGTACCCCTGCGTGCCGGCAGGCACCCGCACGAGATAGCGTCGGTCAATGTAGACGGTCAGGTTGTTGAGCGTATGCGTGTCCCGATTACTCGGCGCGTCACGCTGCTCGTTACCCTGGACGTTGACCTCGACATTGTTTGCCGACATCGCCACCTTCACACCGACGGCACCGGAGACGTCGAGCTTCGCGCGCTCCATCACCATTGCGCGACGTGTGGCCAGCACGTTGATCTGCCCGCCCGTGGCGACAGTGAGCGAGTCGCTGTCGAACAAGACGTCGCCAGACGAGGTGATTTGCACTAGCGACTGATCGCGGCGGTTGTACAACCCGGATTCCGCCACTTTCCCTGCATCGGCCAACAACGTCGCGCGCTGCGCATCGAGTGCCGCATCGCCCGACGTGTCGAGCACGATGGCGTTGAGTGCGCCAGGGGCAACGCGCACCAGCGCATTGCTGTCACCACCGGCCGTCAGGTGAATTGTGCCGCGCGCATTGACCGAGGTAGTGGAGACCAGCACACCGCTTTGCTCGATCTGACGCGCTGCGAGCGTGATATCGCCAAGCTCCGCCTGAATCAGCCCGCTGTTGCTCACGCGCCCCGCCGTCGAGCCGGGCAGCAGCTTCGGCTCGACTTCGTTGCCACGCGTGCTCGAATTCACATTGCCGTCGGTGCCAACGCCACGCCGGATCACGAACGCATCGCCACCGGCGATGACCGTCTGCCCCGACGGGGTGACGATCGTGCCGCGATTGTGGGCTTCGCGCCCAAGCAGCAGCACATAGCCACCGCCTTCGGTCACCGATTGCGGACGCCGAGTGTTGATGCGTGCCCCCGCGTCCACCGTCACATCGGCGCTCGCCCCCGTGTGCGACACGTTCGAACCGTTCACCTGAAGATCGTTGGCGAAGGTCGGCACCGTCGCGCCGGACACCGCAGCGCCATAGATACCGCGATTGAACTGATCGTTCGTCATGCCAACGGCTGCCGCCACAAGGTTGCGCGTGTCGACCTGCGCCGTGCCAGAGAACTGAATGCCGTTGCGGTTGACGATCATCACCGTGCCGTCGGCCTTGATCTGACCCTGAATCTGGCTCGGGCGCGCTTGCGGATCGTTCACGCGATTGAGCACGGCCCAACCCGGTTGCTGCACGAACTCGAGCGTCGTGCGACGGCCAACGTTGAACGTCTCCCAGTTCAGGATCGCCTTCTCGCCGGTTTGCTCGATCGCCACCTTGGTGTTGCCTGCGGCGTCGCGATCCTGTGCAATCTTCTTGTTCGCATTGATCCAGCCTGCGGTGAGACTATTCGTGTCGACCTTCAGGCCACCTTCGGCCAGACCGTCCGGAATGGTTTCGGGCGCAGCGGCCGCTGCCTGACGCGCAGCATTTTGCGCGGCCTGCATCGCGGCGATGCCCTGCGCCGCTGTGGCGAGATTGGCGATGGAATTCTGCACGGCTTGCGCAGCGCGTTGCTGTTGCTCGCCCGGATTCTGCAACGACGATACCGGCATGCCGTTCGGCAGGCGGCCCGTCTGTGCCGCGGTGGATTGCGCCGCGCCACGAGCGGCAAACCACGCGTTACTGAAGGCCTGTTGCGCATGCGCCGCGCTGATCATGGCGCTACTGGCGGCGAATACGGCCACGGCCTGGGCAAGCGGTCGAATGCGCAGCAGACGTGCGCTGGGCCGCGTGCGAGTTGATAGGGAAACTACGCGCTTGTGCATGGTCATCTCAATCCCGTCTGGCGTCTCGTGCGGCCGTGGGACGCTGTCTCGCGACAACGCCAGCGACGGCCCTGGCAGGTTTTCGTTCAAGCGATGCGAACGCTTGACGCTCTCGGGATTAAGACCGTTCGGCGCGAGCCAATCGGCAAGGATTTATTTGAATCTTTCGTGACAGGGTCGGGCCGTCACGAAGGGCGACGCTCAGGGTCATCCCAGCAGAACGATGCCGCCCGGCAACGTATGTGCAGAGAGTTGCAGCGAGCGCTCGATCTGCCCGAGTGCCACGTCGAGCGAGCGAATCGCAAAGCGCCCCGTCACCGGGCGCGCCGCCAGCTTGTCGTTCATCAACACAACCTTGCCCGGGCGGTAACGATTGATCTCGTCGATGACTTCGCCGAGCGGGACTTCGGCGAATCGCAGATAACCGTCGCGCCACGCCGGCATTTCGGCTTCGCCGACATTCACGAGCGATTGCAATGCGCGCTCGTCATAGACCAGTTGCTGACGCGCGCGCAATTGCACGCGCCCCGCCGTATGCACGACTTCGGCTACGCCGTCGATGCAGGTGACACACACCTTCTGTGCCACGTTGCGCACTTCCACGCGCGCGCGGTGCGCGATCGTGCGGCCTGCCCCGGCGACGATCACAAACGGGGCGGACGTTCGCGTGGTATCGACCGCCGCTTCGCCGCCCAGCAAATCGATACCGGAGGTGCTGCCCGTGCGCAACGCCAGACTCGTGCGCGTGTTCATTTCGACAGATACGTTGCCGGCCAGCGCCACAGTCCGTTGCTCACCTGTGCCGGTGCGGTAATCCGCGTGCAACGCGGCCGCGCCCTGCCACAGGCCAAGCGGCCCACCGATCGCGGCAACGCCAGCGGCCGTCGCAAACGCCCCGGCGGTGCCCGCCAGCCACCAGCGGCGACGAGGGTTGAAGCCGCGCCCTGCGCTTCGCGGCGGTGCCACCGGCCTTGCCGGCGCCGCACACGCCGCGGCGACCGATGCGCTCTGATGCGCCGCGTGCGTCAGGTGCTGCCACTGACGACGCGCGTTTGCCAGCGCCTTCGCGTGGCCGGGGTCGCGACGCGCCCACTCGCGCAGCGCCTCGCCGTCGGCATGGGTCATCTCACCGGATGCCATGCGCCGCACCCAGGCCATGGCCTGACGCTCAAGCGAATCGAGACGCCGCTTCGGCGGCAACGTGGCGTTGGGTTGTGAACTCATGGCGTTACCTCTCGCATGAGACGGAAGGTCTCACTCCATGAGACGGTTTTCCCGCACGCCATCGGCAATCCTGCGTTCATTCCGTCCTCGGCATATGGGCCATGCAGTACTCGTGAGCCCGCTTGAGCTCCAGGCCGACCAGACGCGCCGACACACCGAACCGGCGCGCCACCTCCTCATTGGACATCTCGTGCACCCGCACCGCGATGAAGATCGCGCGGCGGCGCGGCGGCATGGTGGCGAGCAAGCGCTCCAGCAACGCGATCTCGTCGCGCGCTTCCACCGTCTGTGCAGGGCCCGGCGCCGGATCCACGAACTCTGTCAGGAGCGCATCGATCTCGTCGTCGCTCATGTACCGGCGCTCGCGCTGCACACGATCGAACGCCATGTTCATGGCAATGCGCATCAGATACGCGCCCGGGCTCTTCACATCGTTCTGACGGTCGGCCCGATCGTCGAGATGCACCCATGTATCGTGCAGGGCATCGCTCGCCAGTTCGGCCGACCCCAGACGCCAGGTCAGCTTGCGCTTGAGATCCTCATAACGCTGCGTCAGCAAGTCGCGCAGGAAAGCCCGGGGCGTGTCGACCATCTATCGCTCCGTCTTCGCCGGACACGGCGACGGTGCGCACATGGCCGACGTCGCCCGGCAGTCGGCGGGCACCAGCAACAGCACGAACGGTTGCGACGTATCGGCAGGCGCCATACCAATGTCAAGCCCCTGAAGGCGGCGCAGCAATGCTGCATCGCGTCGAGCATCTCCCGTCGTATCGAGCAAGCGAACCCGTGACACCCGGGCGCTGGCGTCGACCTGCACCGTCATCGCCAGGCGGTATTCTCCTGGTGAAAGCGACGGCGCCGCGCACAGGGCCTGCAACACCTTGGCCTGCAAGCGTGCGTGGTAATCGTTCGCCGCCCGCGCCGCGCTTCGCGCCACGTCCCGCTGTGTATCAGCGGTACCCAGCGGGGCGAGTACGAACGCACTCTGCGCCGTCGCTTCTGCTGTCACCCCCGTGCCTTCGAGAAGTTCGTCGAGGGCTTCGCGTGGCGAGTAGAGACCCGAGACGGCATGCGAACGACGCCCCTCTACCAGCGACGACGGGTAGAAAACGGACATACGCGTGAGCGCGTCGAAGCGGGCGAGCGCGTCCTTCAAGGGCATCTCCGGGAGATCAAACGATTGCGCCTGCGGCGCCGCCGCCGATGCGCGCCTGGGGGCGACGCCCAGCATGCTGCACAGCAGCCCGCCCGCCAGAACGCTCGCAGCCGCGAAGCGCAAACATGGAGAACGAGCGATAACGATCATGTCTGGCGGTTGGCCTTTGCATGGCGGGCGGTCGAAGATGGCGGGAGTGGCGGAACCTCTGCGGCAGGCAAAGCGCACGGCAACGCGTCAAGGCGTCAGCCGTTTCCCCGTAGGCCCACTAATAATTTGTAAGAATTCCTGAGAATTCTGGTGGGCGATTGTGACGGTACTTTGACAGTGCCGCCGATCATGCCGCATTGCACGGCGTCTGGCATGCCGGAACCCCTTCGGAATGCCCACGAAAAACGCCCGTAACGCGCCCACGGGGTGTAGGCAGGTTACGGGCAAACCAGTCGTCTACCTGGACGTGAAACAACCGCGCGCGGGAGGTTCCCGAGGCTCAGGCGAGAAACGCGCAAAAGATGCGCCGCGCGGCGACGCTTTAGTTAAGCGTCATCGGTACCTGCGCATCGCCGCTTGCGAGCGTATCGCCCGGTGCCGCAACACGGCCTTCGCCCGACGCTTCGGCGCCCGGGACCTGACCGGTAGCCTGCTGCGTGAAGTTGCGAAGGTGCAGGAAGAACTGCCCCATCATCTCGACCCAGAGACGCATCGAGAAATTCAGGAATTCGGGGGAAACGCCGCCCGCGACGATGACGTCCATCTCGAGCACGAGGAATTCGCCATGCGCCGCCACACGAGCGAAGCGGCGCGAGCGATGCCACTCGTTGATCAGGCCGTCGGGCAGATCGCCGCCCTGCACACGCAGCGGGCAGCTCAGCGTGAAATCGAGATATTGGTCGGCGCCGGCCTGATTGCCCCAGTGCACCTGATAGCCGATGCCGTGACTCGCGCTGTGCAGTCGCGTGACCAGATCGTCCTGCTGCACCGACACCGCGCAACCTGCCGCGCGAATGGCATCGGCCACTTGCGACGACGTGACGAACGTAATGATGTCTGCGGGCGACGTCGTATTCGAAGACGTCGGCGCACCGGCTCGCTCGGCGTCGTGATTGTCGTGTTGCGTCGTGTTCTCTTCGTTCATGCCAGTGGTCCTCGAACTATCGTTATGCGAATTCAGGGCGAGGCGCGCCGTCGACGCCCCTCGCCGCACGCGGTCTTCCTGCGGTATTACTGCGGTACTGCTGCCGGTGATGCCGGTGCTGCTGACGCACCCGACGCACCCGACGACGCCGCCGCCGTCTCGGCCGGCTTTGCGGCAATGGCGGCAGCGGCCTGCTGCTCGTCGAATTTGCCCTCATAGAGCTTGTCGCCGTACTGCTGAGCGATCTGCTCGTACTTCACGCGCGCCTGCGTGGCGAACGGCTGACGCGCCGCAACCACAGTCGCCACATCCATCGTCTCGTAAGCCGTCAGAATTTCTTGCCCGACGGCGTAGAGGCGATCGTTTTTCTCCTTGCACATCGCGAGCGCGACACGCTGTGCCGCCGTCTCGTCGGCCAGATGCTTGCGCTGCGCGTCGGCCTGACGCGCGAGCTTGAGCAGTTCGTCGTAGGCATTACGGTACTGAGCAATCTGCACGTTGGCCTTGTCTGCCACCGCCTTCACCTCCGATTGCGACGCCCGTGCGTCCTGCGAGAGACGCTCTCGCGCCTGACGCTCTGCGGCGAGTTGCTGCTGGGCTTCCTGCAGCGCCTTCTTCAGCGCCTCGGGCGAGTCCTTGCCGGGCGCGCCGGCAGTGGCGCCGCCGGCCTTGAGCGCGGCGAGTTCGTTCTTCGCCTGCTGAAGTTGCTCGGTCGTGCTGCGCAATTGCGTGCGCAGACGCTCTTCCATGCTCGGCGCGCCCTGCGGCGTCTGTGCCGAGGCGGCCGAGCACACGGCGAGCATCACCGCGGCGGCCACACCCGACGCCAGACGCGACATCGCGCGCGGGGGCTGTTGACTCATGACCACCTCCTTAGAATCGCGCGTTGACTTCGATTTGCAGCGTGTCGATCGACAACGGCGCGCCATAGACTTCCTTCGTCGAAAGCCAGCGGCCCGAGAGCCACGCGTTCTTGTCGAAGGCGTACGAAGCACCGATGTAGTAGCCCTTCGCGTTCGTGCCACCGCCGTGGAACGTCGAGTCGTTGTAGGCGTCGGGCACGGCATCCGGCTCGATACGCTTGTAGCCGAACAGCACGTTCCAGTCGCCGCGCGACGCCATGACCGGCTTGCCGAAAGTCGCCTGGAACATGTAGGCGTTCGGACCGCTCTTGAAGTTGGCACGCGTTGCATCGCCTGCGCCGAAGTTGTTCACGATGCCGCCGTTCGCACGCGCCCACATCTCGCCTTCGTTGTAAGCGAGGTTACGAATGTAGTTCACGTCGAAACGCAGCGGATAGCGCCCGGCCAGCATGGTGTCCCAACGCGCCGACAGATCGAGTAACTGGAACTTCGATGCGTAACCGACATACTGCGGCTGCGCTGTATTGGCAGGATCGAGCGGATTGAGCGCGATGTTACGCAGCAGCATGAGCGTGTTGCCCTTCTGCATGAACGCCGGGCGCGACCAGTCCGAATCGCAGCTCGTCTGGCCCGAGTACAGTGCGCAAGGCGACGACAGTTGGCCCGTGATGTTGCGGAAGTCGAAGTAACCGACCGTGCCGCGGAAGCTGTTCTTCGAGTCGAGCTTCCAGTTCGCACCGAACTGCGTGCCAAGCATCCACTTGGTCTGGCTCGACATCTTGCTCTGACTGTTCGACGGCGAGTTGTCGCCCGAGTACTCGAGCGGGATGAAGCCGAGCGAGCCGAACAGTTCGACGTTCGGGTTCTGCGGCAGCACCTTGTTGAACTGGGCGGCGATGCCGTCGATGTTCAGGTCGCTCGAGAACAGCATGTCGCTCGTGACATACGGCGGCGCGAAGCGGCCGCCGGTGAACTTCACCCAGTCGAACGGCTGATACGACATCCACATCTGGTCAAGCCACACGCTCTTCTTGTTCAGGCCGCCGCCAAGCGTGGAGTTGGTCGATACCGGGCTGTCGTCGTTGCTGCTCGCGAGTCGCACACCGGCTTTGACCTGCTCGGACACGTCGGCATAAATGCCGAAGCGCGCGCGGGCGCGGAACTGGTTGGTGCGGTTCTGCGTGGTGTTGAGCAGCGGCGGGAGCGTGAGATTGGTGTTCGAGTTGACGTCGAAACCATTGCCCTTGTTGATTTGCGCCCAGTCGATCTGCGTGTTCGTGTTGCTGCTCGAGTAGAAGCGCGACTCGTTGCGCAACCGGAAGTCGCCTTCGACGTGAATACGCTTGGTCCACTCGGGCGTCTCGTTCGGCGCGGCCCAACCTTCAGTCTTGGCCTGCGCCATCACTTCGTTTTTCACCTCGTCGCGAATCTGGTCGCGCGTGGTCTGTGAAATGTACGGGACCCGCACATCACCCGGCTCGCCTGCGGGTACGGTTGTCGCCGCCACCGCGGGGGCAGCGGCGGCCTTCTGCGCCGCTGCCGACGCGGCATAGGCTTCCGTCTCGGCCTGTGCCAGCAACGCTTCGCCGGTAGCCTTGTCGATCGCGCCGCTCTTGATGAGGCCACGGATCAACTTGACCATGGCGGTCTCTTTCGGGGCAGGCTGCGCCTGTGCATGGGCCAGGCCCGTGGTCCCCAGCAGCGCGAGCGCGAGCGCCACGGCGCCTGCGGTCCCCGCGACGCGTGGCGCACGTCGGTGCGCGAGCGCGTCGGTCATACGTTCCAGTGCTTTCATTTTGTGTGTGACTTTTGCGTAAAAAGGAAGTCCTGCTTGCGCCGTAGGCGGCGTGGCGAGCGTCGGCGTGCGCGTCATGGCCTGCGCCCCCGGATGCTCATCGACAGCGGATAGCGCAACGACGCGGGCGGCTTCTCCTCTGCACGGAAGTCGCGCAACATCGCAAGCACTGCATCGTCAATGGCCGCGTTACCGGTACCCCGAACCATCTGGGCGCGTGTGGCGCGTCCGTCGGCATCGAGCCAGAGATCGATGCGCACGTCGTCGAATGCCAGGGTGCGAGTGCGCTGGTCGCGCCCGAACGCCTGTTGCAGCGAACTGGCGAGCCATGCGCTGTACGAGCGGCTGCCGAGCCCGCCACCCCCACCGGTCATGCCGCCGCCCCTGCCCGCGCCAATGCCGAACGCATCGGTACCGGCTTGTGCGTCGCCGTTGATCGTCACGGCGTCGCCCAGATCCTTGGTCGGGCTCGGCGGCGTGTCGTCTTTCGGCGGCTCTACCGGGTCGGCCGGCTTCGGCTCGACGACCTCGGGCTTGATCTTCTCCGGCTGCGGCTCAGGCGGTTTCTCCTGCGGCGGCGGCGGTGGCGGCGGCGGTGGCAGCATGAGCATCGGCGGGGTGTTGACCTCGCGGCGCATGCTGGCCTTGTCCGTGAGCAAGTGCCAGAAGAGGGCGATCAGTCCGAGCACGACGAGGCCGCCGACGATCAGTCCGCCGCGCCGGCGCAGCAGCGCCAGCGCCGGACTGGGCGGCTTGGCGGCGGGCCGCACGGGGCTAGACGCGAAATCGCGAGGTTTCACGCTGCGCTCCTTACTGCGGCTTGCCGGTCACGAGGCCGACCTGATTGAGATCGATCCGGCGCAGAAGGTCGAGTACTTCGACAACCTTGGCGTACTGCACCTGCGCGTCGCCGCGCACGATCACCGGGAAGTCGGGCGTGACCGCCTTTTCCGTGCGCAAGCGATCCTCAAGCTCGGTGAGCGTTACCGGATAGGCATCGAGAAACACCTGACCTGAGTTGTCGACCGTGATCGCTTTGGTCTTCGGTTTCTCGAGCGCCACCGACGAGCTGGCCTTCGGGAGATCGACCTTGATACCGGGAATGCTGGCGTTACTCGTGAGAATGAAGATCACCAGCACCACCAGCAGCACGTCGACGAACGGCGTGATGTTGATGCCGCCAGCACGCTTCTTCGCCGCGAATCGCATTGCGTTTGCCATGATTCGTCCTCGTCAGGCGCGTTGCAGCACGGGCTGACGGCGGCCTTCGCCCTGCTCTTCGGCGAGGCGGGTCGTGAACTCGTCGACGAACACGGCCATGTCGGCGGAAAGTGCATCCGAGCGCGACACCAGCCAGTTGTAGCCGAACAGTGCGGGAATGGCCACGCCAAGACCGGCGGCCGTACACAGCAGTGCGGCGGCCATGCCCGGCGCCACCGAGTTGATGTCCACCGCGCCCGCCATGGCAGCCACGACGAACACCAGCATGATCCCGATCACCGTGCCGAACAGACCGACGTACGGCGCCCCTTCAATAGACGTCGAGAGCCAGTTCATGCGTTTGCTCATGTCCTCGACTTCGCGCACCATCGCACCGTCCATCGACGCGCGAATGGCGCTGATGGTCGCGTCCGAGACCGCGCTCGTGTCGTAGCCGAGTTCGTGACGGCGATGCAGCTCGCCCAGCGCAACCTCGTACAGACGCCACAGCGGCGATTGGTCGCGCACGTCCTCCGGCACGCGATTCGTACGCGCGATCTGGTCGAGCGGTGCGCCCGAGGCTTCGCGAAATTGCGTCATGAAGGCGCTGTTGGCGCGCGCCTTTGCGGCGTAGCTGCGGCCCTTCGTGATCATGATGAGCCACGAAACCAGCGCCATGAGGCCCAGCACACAAACCACGACCCAGGCGTCGACCGGCATGGCTGCGAGGATGAAGGCGAAGTGGCTCTTGCCCGCTTGTTGCTCGTCCGGACCAAAAGCGATCAGACGCGATTCGGCGCCTTGCGAGACGGCATCCGTCTGGAGCAGCGCGGCACTGCGTGCAACCTTCGACAGATGCACTTCGTCCACCGCGCCCGAGAAGCGTGCGAGGCCGCCGGTGGCGCCTTCGACATCGCCGCCGATGATCGTCGGCGAATTCAGCGCGGGTAGTGCAACCGCCAGCGTGGTCGCCGCGTGACCGCCGACGTAGAGCGTGACCGACTTACCGTCGGCCGTGACCGCCAGATGCGACCACTGACCGGCCTGAATGGGTTGACCCGGCTGGCTGCGCTGCGTGCCGACCTGAACAAACGGCACCCCCTGATCGACACCGATCACAAGATCGTTGCCGCCATCTCGACGCACGTAGATCGCTTCGTTCGCACCCAGCTTCTCCGGACGCACCCATGCCGAGAACGTGAACGGGCTGCCGGCGGCAAGCGCGAGCGACGGCGACGCGGGCAACACGATCGGCGAGGCGCCGGCTTGTGCGCCCTTGCCAATGATCGCGCCATCTAGCGTGACAACCGGGTTCTGGCTGTTGTTGCCGTAGGCGGTCGTGTCGCGTGCGGGCACGTTCGATTCGCCGAAGTGGTACACCGCGGTGTAGTCCGGGTCGAACACGCGCTGGCCGTTGCCGGCAGCGGGCGCCTTGCGGTTGCCGTAGTACATCCAGATTTGTTGCTTGGCGCCCGCGCTCACAGCGGGCACATCGACCCACACGAGCGCAATGCCCAGCACCGGATCGAATTGCTCGATCTGATGATTGAGAACGGTCTTGTCGTCGGCGCCCACGAAACGCAGGTCGGCCCCGGTTTCGTTCACGCCTTCGAAGCTGAAGTTACCGGTATGCAGGCGCAACAGCATCGGCACACGGCCGGCGTCGCCCGCAATGTTGCCGCCTTGCGGGCCGGCGTCGATGGTGATCGGCTTGCGGTACGCCCAATCCGGTTGCCACCAGGCGTGCGCGAGCACCGGCATCAGCGTGCCGATCAGCGCAAGCAGGAATGGAAGAATGCGTCGCATGGCTGTGTTTCTCCGTTTATGCCGCCCGGCGTGCTGATTTGGCGCATCGGGCATCAGGTCGTGAATGTTGTGTCGTGGAATTCGGATGTCGTTCGGTCGCTCGGTCGCTCAATAGGTCGCCGTAATGCTGAAGTTCAGCCTCGGCTTGTAGCGCTCCGTGCGTGGCCCGTTGGTCAGCGGATATGCGGCATCGACCCGCCCCGTCACATGCGAGGTCAGGCGCAACGACGAGCCCACGCCGACAGACGCCAGCGAGTACCGCGATGTCTGCTCGGGCAACGCGTCACGCAATCCGAGCCGCGCGCCGTCGAAGAACGCATAGGCGCGCCAGTTCGAGACGACCGGCCCCAGCAGCGGAATCGGCGGCGTACGCCACTCGATAGAGCCGACCACGCCGTAGTCGCCGGTCGCTTCGGCGGAAAGGTAGCCTCGCACCGAATTCATGCCGCCACCCGCCAGTTGTTCGTTCGAGATCAGCGGCGAATCGGTCATCTGCGTGGCCACGCGCGCCGCGATCTGCCAGCCGCCGCCGAACGTGTAAGTCCCGTTGGCATCGGCACGCAGCACCATGAAGCTCGGCGACGCCTTGTAGCGCTTGGCATCGAACTGAGCCGGGCTGCTGCCGTAGCCGAGGAAGCTCGACATGCCCGAGACGATCGACGTGTTCAGGCCGGCGCTCAGGTCTTCGTCCTGATAGAAACCGCTGTAGCCGAGCGTGACCGGCGCGTACTTGAGCGGCACCACGTCGCCGGCGGTGCCGAAGCGCGTGGTTTCCGTGTTGTCCTTGAAATCCACGCCCACGCTGAAGGCGTGATACCAGGCGCCGGTGTCCGGCAGCGTGTACGTGGTCTTCAGGCCGATCGCGTGCCCCTTCCCGAGCACTGTGGTGCCACCGGTGGTAGCAACGTTGCTGTCCGACTGATAGCCGTTCAGTTCGAGTGTCCACGGCGAGGAACCCAGCGGCGCCACGTACGACCCCGACCACACCTTGCTCTGGCTGAAGTCCTGCGGCGCGCCGAAGAAACTCATCGACACGCGGTGGCCGAGTTGCCAAAGGTTGTCGTAACCCACCGAGGCGAGCATGCGCAGCGGCTTCGTATCGGCGCTGCGGTCGTTGTTCAGGCTAAGGCTCGCGCGCCACGGGTTGGTGTCTTCGACCTTGAGGTCGACGTCCATCGTGCCGGGTACCGCCCCTTGCTTGACGAGCGGCACCACCTGTTGCTCGCCGGTACGGTTCAGCGCCGTGAGTTCCGCCTGCGCGGCGTTGAAGTCCGGCACCTTGCCTTCGGCCAGTGACGGCACGCGATCGCGCACCTCGCGCGGCGAGTGATATTCCGAGCCGACCACGCGCAGACGGCCCAGCTTGGTCTCGCTCACCTTCAGATACACAATGCCGCCGGTGACCTGTTGTTCCGGCAGATCGACGTACACCGACTGATAACCCTTGGCCTGATAGGCAGCGAGCAAGGCGTCGCGCGCAGCTTCGATGTCGGCGAGCGTGCGGTTCGGCCCCAGATACGGGGTGACCGCCTTTTCGATCGTGCGCACATCGAGCACCGTATTGCCGCGCACCACGTACTCATTGATATTGACCGGCTTCTGCGCGTCGGCAGACTTTTCCTTGGCTGACTCCGATCCGGTCGCGCCTGCCTGCGGCTTCATCGCAGGTGCGTTTTCCGGCTGAGCTGCTTTGGCCTCCTGAGCAATCGCAACGCCATGAACGGTTCCCCCCAACGTGACAGCGCACACTGCCGCCCAGCGCAACCACGGCCGGTTCGTTTTCATCAAACGCATATAGAAGACTCTGCTTTGTTAGGTCGACGCGGCTCTGCCCGATGCAGTGCCCCCGGTGGCCTGGCGCTTATCAGCGATTTCCCGCGCATACCCAATCACCGCTGGAATCGCCCGGCCGCACGCAATCCGTGTCGACATTCCTCACGAATACGGATACCTAGACGTCCGGGAATGCGGCCAACTAACGTTTGTCACGAGAAATTCATCTTTCTCGAAAAACGCGCCGGCTGACGTATGCTTGTTGGGTCGGAGTCCTGATGGACCACCTAACATTTTTGACGGGGAGACATGCCATGAAGGCAGAGAGCACTCGGGGATTTCGCGGAGTTGTACCGGTGTGGGCAGCGGCGGGAGCGGCCGCCTTTGCCTTGGCGCTGAGCGTGGCCGGGCCCGTGAGTGCGGCCGGGGCCAACGACGCCTCGCACGCGAGCGGTGCTGCGGCAGCGCACGCCCGTGCCGGTTGCGTCGACGTGGAAGTGAACGGACAGCGCTCGCCGTCCTATGACTGTCTGACGAATCAGTTGCAACCGGCGTCGAGCCCGCTTGCCGGTGGGCGTGCGCCCGGGCTGGAGTCGGAAGACATCGCCAACAAGCCGGGCAACCAGATCGGCGGCCAGTTCAACTGGAGCGCGACGTCTCAACGCATGGGAAATGCATTCGGGAATTCGGCCACGCCGCAACGGCCTGCCGCGCCACCGCCAACGCCAATCATCCCGGGGCGGTGAGGCACGGCATCGGGCCCCTAGGGAATGTCTTGATGACATGGGCTGCCGCGCAAGACGCGGCAGCCCCCTGCTTCGAACGCGGGTGGGACTTTATTGCGTTTTCGTGAGCATCGACGACAACGCCTTCTCGTCGATTGACACGGTGCCCGAGGCGAGGAGCTGATCCAGGTACGCCTGCGCAATCTGACGTGAGCGCTGTTCGCGCAGGGAGGTGCGAATTTGCGGGGCGACTTGCGCGAGAGGACTGAGCGCCGCATCGCGCACTTCCAACAGCCGGATCACGTGAAAACCGGTGGCCGTGCGCACCGGCCCGACGACATCGCCCGCCTTGAGCGACGCGGCAGCCGCAAGGACTTGCGGCTGCACCATCGGCTCAGGCACGAAACCGACATCGCCACCGCGCTCGGCGCTGGCGCGGTCTTCAGAGTTCTTCTTTGCTAGCGCCTCGAAACTGGCCGGCTTGGCCTGTGCTTGCTTCGTCAGGTCGGCCGCGCGCTTGCGGGCTGCCTCCACAACTTTCTCGCTCGCGTCCTGCGGCACGGCGATGTAGATCTGCGCGAGATGCAGTGCACGCGGTTGCATGAAAGCCGCACGATTGCGCTCGTATACGGCCTGCACATCGGCGTCCGTCGGGAAATCTGCCGGCGGCACACTCATCGAACTCAGGAACGACTGCAACACGATGTCCTGCCGTGCCCGCTCGATCGCGGCTTGCACTTGCGGCTGCTTCTCCCATCCCTTCGACTCGGCCTGGGCAAGCGCCGCCTTGCGGGCCAGCAGCGAGCGCACCAGTTGATCGCGTGTGGCGCTGTCGGCCGACAAACGGGCGCGATTCTCCGGACTGAGCGACTGGAACAGACCCGCCGCTTCCCCCGACGTGACGGACACGTCACCTGCGCGCGCCACTACATCGTCCTGCGCAAATGCCGCGCTCATACTCAATGTCACGCACACACCCGCCCCGATTTTCAGGAGTTCTTTGTAAATCGCTTTCACTTTTCCTCCGTGCCGCTCACGGCGGCTTTTCTATCGACATTCACGCACTATGCCGCCCGGTGCTGACAGGTTTGTGTCAACTGTGCGATGGATTCCCGAAATCGCTTGGGAATGAGTCGGAGGAGATTGCAGGCTACCGGCCGGTGAACGTCGACAAAAAACAGCTCACGCTGTCTCGCGCCGATGCCTGCCGATGCCGCCGTGATAGAGCGCGGGAGATGTCATACCGAGCTTGTGGGCCATGATGACGAGATCCGCGAAAGAGCGTGCCTCCATTTTTCGCATCGCATTGCCGCGATGGATCTTCACGGTGACTTCGCTGATGCCCAGTTCGTCAGCAATGTGCTTGTTCATGCGTCCCGCCGCCACGAGCGCCATGACTTCGCGTTCGCGCTGAGAGAGCCGTTGGGCGCGGCCGGCCACGTCGGTGCTGGCTCGTTCTCGCGCGATACGCTGCCGGTCCTGTGCGAGCGCCGCCCCCACCGCCTGAAGCAACACGCTCTCGGGAAACGGCCGTGCGAGGAAGTCGATCGCCCCCGCCTTCATGCCGCGAACGCTCGTTGCCACATCGGCATGATCGGCGACGAACACCACGGGGATCGGGTCCTGCACGGCGATCAGCGCCTCCTGCAACGCAAGGCCGCCGCCCGCTATGCCGAGATCCGCACCCAGCACAACGCAACCCGGCCCGGCAGACCGCTCGGCCGCAAGGAACGACGGAGCGCATAGAAATCCGCGCGCGGGCAGACCTGCGGCCGAAAGCAGCGCACAAAGCGCGTCGTTATCCGGCGCGTCGACGACGACGTAGACATTGGCGGTATCGCTGTCCAGAAGCCCGTTCATGCAGGTGGCCACAGTATGATTCGATGCCGCCGAGTATACGTCAGCCGGCGTACGTCGAGCGCCCCACATCGTCGCAAAAAAGCACGAACGTGCGCGTTAATTTTGGTCGATTTTTACGACGAGCCCACGCCAGGCCTGGGGTTACGGGCACTAATACGAAGGGACGATGGCCGTTACCCGGCGGTGAGCATAGTCTCTTGGGGGGTCGCGTGCGGCGCCCTCGCGATTCTGCCCCCATTCCTCCGGAGCCTTCCATGTCGAATCCCAAGCTCGAAGTCCTCACCCCGCAGAACAGCCAGTTGATTATCATTGACCATCAACCGCAGATGGCCTTTGGCGTTCAGTCGATGGATCGTCAGACGCTCAAGAACAACACGGTGGGCCTGGCCAAGGCCGCGCGCATCTTCAACATTCCGACCACGATCACTACGGTGGAGTCCGAATCCTTTTCGGGCTACACCTATCCGGAATTGCTCGATGTCTTCCCGAACCAGAAGTTGCTGGAACGCACCTCGATGAATTCGTGGGACGACCAGAAGGTGCGCGACGCGCTCGCGGCCAACGGTCGCAAGAAGGTCGTCGTCGCCGGTTTGTGGACGGAAGTCTGTAACACCACCTTTGCCCTGTGCGCAATGCTTGAGGGCGGCTACGAGATTTACATGGTCGCCGACGCATCGGGCGGCACCTCGAAGGAAGCGCACGACTACGCCATGCAGCGCATGGTGCAGGCCGGTGTCGTGCCCATGACCTGGCAGCAGGTGTTACTGGAATGGCAGCGCGACTGGGCGCATCGCGATACGTACGATGCCGTGATGAAGCTCGTCAAGGAGCACTCCGGCGCCTACGGCATGGGCGTCGACTATGCCTATACGATGGTTCACAAGGCCGCGCAGCGCACCGCAACGCCACACGAAGCGATTCCGGCCGTTCCGGCGAACCGCTGATCGGAGGCGCACCATGACCGCCCCCACGCCCGACCTCATTCTGTTCAACGGCAAGTTCACTACGCTCGATCGCGTCAACCCTCAGGCGGATGCCGTCGCCGTCACCGGCGGCGCATTCACCGCCGTCGGCACGCGCGACGACGTGATGCGTCTGGCAGGCAACACGACCCAGGTCATCGACCTCCAGGGCCGCCGCGTCATTCCCGGGCTGATCGACAGTCACATGCACATCATCCGTGGGGGCCTCAACTACAACATGGAGTTGCGCTGGGACGGCGTTCGTTCGCTGGCCGACGCCATGCGCATGTTGAAAGATCAGGTCGACCGAACGCCTGCGCCACAATGGGTTCGCGTGGTGGGCGGCTTCACCGAACATCAGTTCGCGGAGAAGCGTCTGCCGAGCATCGAGGAACTGAACGCCGTCGCCCCCGACACGCCGGTCTTCATCCTGCACCTGTATGACCGCGCAATACTTAACGGTGCCGCCCTGCGCACCGTGGGCTACACCAAAGACACGCCTAACCCGCCGGGGGGTGAGATCGTGCGCGATGCGTCGGGCAACCCGACCGGGCTGCTGCTCGCCAAGCCGAACGCAACCATTCTCTACGCCACGCTCGCCAAAGGCCCGAAGCTGCCGCCGGAGTATCAGAAGAACTCCACGCGGCACTTCATGCGCGAGGTAAACCGGCTCGGCGTGACTGGCGTGATCGACGCCGGCGGCGGGTTCCAGAACTACCCCGAGGACTACAGCATCATCGAGGCGCTGCACCGCGAAGGTCAGTTGACCGTGCGCCTCGCGTACAACCTGTTCACCCAGAAGCCCAAAGCCGAACTCGCCGACTTCAGCCAGTGGGTCAAGCAAGTCAGCCCGGGACAGGGAGACGATGTTTATCGTCACAACGGGGCAGGTGAGATGCTTGTGTACACAGCCGCCGATTTCGAGGACTTCCGTGTCGAGCGCCCCGAGATGCCGCCGTCCATGGAGGCCGATCTTGAACCGGTCGTGCGGCTGCTGGCGGAGAACCGCTGGCCGTGGCGTCTGCATGCGACCTACGACGAGACGATTTCGCGTGCTCTCGACGTCTACGAGAAAGTCGCCAAGGACGTGCCGTTCGACGGCCTGCACTGGTTCTTCGATCATGCCGAGACGATCAGCGACCGCAACATCGACCGTATCGCGGCACTCGGCGGCGGTATCGCCGTGCAGCACCGAATGGCCTATCAGGGCGAGTACTTCGTGGAGCGCTACGGCGCGCGCGCAGCCGAAGCCACGCCGCCGATCCGCCGCATGCTGGAGCGCGGCGTGAAAGTCGGTGCCGGTACGGATGCGACGCGCGTTGCATCGTACAACCCGTGGGTCTCGTTGTACTGGCTCGTGACGGGCAAGACCGTGGGCGGACTGCGCATGGCCGCGCCCGGCAGTCTGCTCGACCGCAGCGACGCGCTGCGACTCTGGACGGAGGCCAACACGTGGTTCTCGTCGGAGGTCGGCAAGAAGGGCCAGATCAAGGTCGGACAACTTGCCGACCTTGCGGTGCTCTGCGCCGACTATTTCAGCGTGCCGGAAGACGAGATTCAGGACATTACCTCGGTGCTCACGCTGCTGGGTGGCAAAGTCGTTTATGGCGACGGTGACTTCAGCGGCTATGCGCCCGAGTTACCGCCCGCCATGCCGGACTGGTCACCCGCGCGTCATGGGGTGGGCTACAAGTCGCGTCAGCCGCAGGTGCTCAATGTCAGCGCGAGTTGCGCCTGTGCCACGTCGTGCGGCGTGCACGGCCATGCGCATACGAGGGCGTGGATGTCCAGCGTGCCGGCGTCTGACGAAAGCGGTTTCTGGGGAGCGCTCGGCTGCTCGTGCTGGGCGTTCTGATCGCAGTCGCACGAATCGAGGTGTGCCATGGCTACTGTATTGCCGTCCTCCGATCCCTCTCGGCCCGCTCCGCCCTCGTCGCCCCTGGCGCGTGGGGGCATCTCACTGCCGGGCTGGGCCTACTGGCTCGCCCTGTTGCTGTTGTGCAGCGCCTATTTGCAGGGCGGGATCGACAAGGCGCTGGACTTTCCCGCCGCCATTGCAGAGATGAACCACTTCGGGCTGGCGCCTGCCGCGCCGTTTGCGGCGGCGGTCATTGCGCTTGAAATCGGCGCGTCGCTACTCATTCTCACGGGACGGTGGCGATGGCTCGGGGCGTTGGCGCTGGCGGCATTTACGCTGGCGGCGTCGTTCATGGCCAATCGGTTCTGGGCGGCGGCGCAGGGCGAGCGCGTGATGCTTGCGAACGCCTTTTTCGAACATCTCGGTCTCGTGGGCGGCTTTATTGCGGTGGCCTGGTACGACCTCGGAACGCGGGCTTCGCGGAGAATTTCATGAAGCTATATCTCGTCTCGCTGGGTGTCGGCGTACTCGTCGGTATCATTTATGGCGGCCTCGGCGTGCGCTCACCCGCGCCACCGGCAGTGGCGCTCCTTGGGTTGCTCGGCATGCTGATCGGCGAGCAGGTCGTGCCCCCCGTCAAGCGCTTGCTGGCCGGCGAGCCAGTCAATCTGGTCTGGTTTCACCGGGAGTGCGTGCCAAAGATCACCGGCCTGCCGGGGCCGGCGGCAAAGAACGCGAAAGAGGAAGGCAAGACGGAATCGCCCAAGGCCTGAGCGTACTTCGTAACGGCCCGGGTTCGTCTTGCCTTGTGCTCAGCACACGCACTTTCGCACCCCGACCGGGGCTACGCGAGCCCGGGGTGCGCCCCGTGCGAATTACGCACCGATGCCATATTGACGAATCAAACCGCGCACACGCTCCTTGTCCCCATCGGGGATTCGATCCAACCCAATGTATTCCCAGAACTCCTCGGCGGCCGCCAGTCCCTCTTCGCCGTCGGCGAGCAGGCACGCCAGCGCGTCCGCACGATAGTTCGCGGGCAACACGTCGATAGACAGGATCAACGCGTCCATCACGCGCTGCTTACGACTGCCCTTGAAGAAGTGTTCCGTGATGTCGCTGACGAACTGCGACCACGCACCAGATTGACTGCCGGCCCTGGCCGCAGCCGCCCATTGGCCCATCAGCGCCATGTTCTGCTTCAACGGCTCCCGGAAGAAATCGAAGTCTGCTGCCGGGCCCGGCGCCAGTTCCCCCGCCACGGCCTCTTGCAACTGTCTGACTGACACTACCGGCAGACGATTTGGCAAACCGATATGGGGAACTGGCTGTGCAGCGGTCTCGAATGGCGACCGAATCATACCCGCCGCTTTGAGCCTTACCGTCTGCAGATCGGCGATGAAATTCTCATGCCGTCGATGCCCCGGTTGATGCCTCAGGGGGAACGTCATGGGGACAATGCCGATCGTTGCGACGCCTATGGGATTCATCGTCCATCTCCTTTGCTGGTGGGAGATAGCATCCTGCCCGTGCTGCAACATTCGGTTTTGCGTAACCAGCGGCAGACTTGCACTTTCGATGAATGTGCGGCGCTGCCCTCAATGTCACTTGCCGTTGTCCGCCCATCGCCAGGCAGGCCGCTCCAGCGCGCGCTGGCCCTGAATCGTGGTGGCGGAAAATACCTTCTCGAGTTTGATCGCATTGCATTCCGGATCATCTTCCAGCGCAGCCGCGAGCCGATTCGAATGGGAGACGATCCAAAGCTGCGAGTGTTTTGCGGCGCGTCGGATCAAACGCGCCAAGGCGGGCATCAGATCCGGGTGCAAGCTCGCCTCGGGCTCGTTGAGCACCATCAATTCGGGCGGACGCGCCGTGAGCAACGCGGCGATCAGCAACAGATAACGCAGCGTCCCGTCGGACAACTCCGCCGCGCTCAAGGGACGCAGTAGGCCGTGTTGATGAAACGCGAGCGAGAAGAGACCTCCCGGTTGCGCATCGATCTCCACATGCGCGCCGGGGAACGCATCGGAAACCGCTTCGTCGAGGGCCGCAGGGTCGCCGATCTCACGAATGGTCTGCCACGCCGCAGCGAGGTCGTGGCCATCCTGATGCAGAACACGGGTGCGAGTCCCGATTTGGGATATGCGCGCAGGCGCATCGACGTCGGTGCGGAAATGATCGTAGAAGCGCCAGTCGCGCATGCGCTCACGCACCGTGAATACCTCCGGGCAAGCGGCGTCGTTGCCGATATGAGAAAACAGGCTTTCGTAACGGGGCAGACTGCTCGTGAGAATGTCCCACTCTCTGCCAGACTTCCGACGCACCACGCCGCCATCCCGGTCGACGAGGGTGCTGGCCGGACGCAGAAAATCCCCTGCCCATAGACTTTCCCGCTTGAACTCCGGGTCCAGTGCGAAGGCAGAAACCGGGCCGGCGTTGCCGACATATCCCATGCACACGGCATAACCGAACGTGTCGCTGCTGAACCCGAGCCGCAACCGCGAGCGCTTACGGCGCAGGCCACCCTCCACCGGAACCTCCCCTCGCTGCATGCGCGCGCTGATCTCCTCCGGGCCCGCCCACATTACCGAGTTCAGTCCGCCCTCGCGCGCGAGCGGCGCAACGATGCCGTCCTTGGCCGTACTCGCCAGCAGCCGCAGCGCGCGATAAAGATTCGACTTCCCACTGCCGTTGGCGCCACTGATGACGTTTAGCCGTGTCAGCGGCATGACGAGCGATTGGATGGAACGATAGTTGTCAATGGCGAGCGCGGTGAGCATGGCATGCCTGGAAGCGACGTTTGGAAGCTCGCACAATACCCGGTCGCGCGAGACCGGAGAGGGGCACTCCCAACCTCATGTTGCAGCTCACATCCGAGATATTCGTTCAGCGCCGGCGGCTCTCGTCGATCATGCTCAAGCGAGTCAGGCGTCGTTCAACCACCATGCCGGGGTGAAAGCCACCGTCCCGACTGAGACTGAAGCGCCCCAAAGGCAGCGAAATGCGTCGACAGTTGGCCAGCCCCGTCGATTGGCGGCGCAACGAAACGCCCCTGTGCTCGCGCGTCTTCGGGTGTCAGGCCGAAGCTCGCCGCAAATGCCTTGCGATACTTGCCCGCGTCGGGAAAGCCAAAATCGGCGGCAATCTTCGCTATCGTCCAGGTACCTTTGCTCGGATCGAGCAAAGCGCGATAGCTGGCGTTAAGACGACGGCTGCGGATCACGCCGACGATCCCGCCATCCTCTGCAAATGCACGATACAAGTGGGCGCGAGAAATACGAAAGCGCTGCGCGAGAAGCGCCGGCCCGAGTTCCGGGTGCCCCAGGTGGTTTTCGATGAAAGCGAGCAGACGCTCGCGCAACGCCCTGCCAAGCACGGACTTTGGCTCGGCCTGTGCCGGGGGCGCGCTGGTGAGCCCCGCCGTCAATAAGGTCACAAGGGCGTCCTGCACGGCAATGTCTTCGCTGGCCGACAAGTCCGCCGACACGGCGTGCAGGCCGCGCAGGTATTCCACGAGCAGTCGTGTAATAGGCAGCCCGGGCTTGAGCACAAATCCGTGCAGATCTCGGCTGCCCAGCAACGTCTCGATGCCCGCACGCGGCACCGTCGTCGCCAGCCGTACCCCGGCATCGACGTCGCACTCGTAGGTTCGCGCGAGATCGATGACACAGATACTGCCCGGCGCGGCCACGACATCTCGGCCGGCAAAGTTGCCGCGAATCGAGCCCGCTACCAGCACATGAATGAGAT
The DNA here is from genome assembly GCF_001465595.2 of Pandoraea apista. Lineage (NCBI taxonomy): Bacteria > Pseudomonadati > Pseudomonadota > Betaproteobacteria > Burkholderiales > Burkholderiaceae > Pandoraea > Pandoraea apista. The sequence goes on from NZ_CP013481.2 coordinate 4,502,713, forward strand.
AGTGGTCCAGTCCACCCTGCGCAATGGTTCGCTTGTCTCGCACGTAGCGCTGGGCGTTGAACTTCGTCGAGCCCAGCGTCAACCCCGCCACATGGCGAATCAACATCGTCCCTTCGAGAGGGCCGGCGTCTGCGCGCGCGGAGCGCAATGTCTCGCAGAACGGCCGTGTGAGGTCTCGCCAAAATTCGTCACGCAGCGAAGGCTCAATCGCGTCGGTCGAAATGCGGATGTCCGTATATGCCATGATGCCTCCCCTTCTTCGTGCCCAACGCTACCGGACAGGTCAATTCTCGTTGACAGGGAGCTTACCAAATTCACATCGATTTCGAAGGATAACCAACGATATTCCTCTCGACACCGCGTCGAGTGCGAGTTCACCTGTCGGATCTTCGCAACGCGCCGCCGAACGCCTTACCGAGCGTCTTGGGATGCTTCGGCACGGCATCGTTATGAACAACCAGGGTATGGGTGTTCCACTCGTTCACCCATACCCCCCAATACCCCCCCTTACCCCCCAAGGGGTTTTATCGCACGAGGAACCCCGCGCCTACCGGGTCCTTGCGATCGATGATCCAGCGAGCGGTACCCAGAACGCTGGCAGTGCCCTTAACTGTCGGGCGCACAGCGCGTGTGCCGTTCAGATCCACTTCACCGAGCAGGCAACCTTCAAACGTTCCGCTGCCAAGCAAGCCTTCGGTCAAAATCGGCTGGTTCATCTTCAGTTGGCCCCGAGCTTCGAACATCGCCATCATCGCGCTGGTACCCGTGCCGCCGGGCGAACGATCGAGCTGTCCGGCACTAAACACGTGAACGTTCTTGTAAAACGCACCCTCGATCGTCGGCGAATGCCAGAACGTCACGTAGTTCAGGTTGTTCACATGGGCCTGCGTCGGATGCTGGATGCGCATCTTCGCATTGATCTGATCGCGCACCGACACACCGAGGCGCGACAGTTCGCTGCCGTTCTCCGGCGAGATTCTCAGGTTGCAACCGTTCAGGTCGACGATACCGAAGTAGTTACCGCCCCACACGATGTCCGCCTTGAGATCGCCATAGCCCGGCAGATGTACCGGAACGTCTTGCGCCGCAACATACGCCGGCACGTTCTCGAAGCGAGTCCACAGGACTTCGTCGCCTTCGGTTGCCACTTCCGCGACCACAAGACCCGCCGTCGTTTCAAAGCGAATGCGCGTAATGCCGTTCGGGCCCCGCGGCACGAAACCGTGAGCGACCATCGCCATGGCGACAGCAATAGTGCCGTGACCGCACATGTGCGAGTACTCGGTGCCGTCGATGTAGATCAGACCGGCATCGAACGCCTGACTCGACGGCGGGGTAAGGAACACCCCGAACATATCCCGGTGGCCGCGCGGCTCACGCATGAGCGCCATGCGCAACCAGTCGTAATTGGCTTCGAGAAAAGCGCGCTTTTCCAGAATGGTGGATCCCGCCGGATAGGGAATACCGCTGTGGATGATGCAAAGCGGCTCACCTTCGGTGTGAGTGTAGATGACGTCGAACGCGTCTTGCTTGCGCATAGCAATGGCTCCAGAAGAGTCAGTTGAGGATTAGCTGCGGTCGGACAACATGTCGAGACCGATGGTGAGATCCAGGATCACGATCGCCGCAACGGCTACCAGAATCGTCGCGCCGGACACCGCGGCGATCGTCGGGTCGATCGTGTACTGCACGTAATTGAACAACTTGACCGGAATGGTGTTGAGATCTGCCGTCGTGTTGAAGATCGAAAGCTCGACGTTGATCCATGACGAAATGAACGCGAAGATCGAGCCGGTCACGATGCCCGGCCGGATGCGCGGCAGGATGACGAGGAAGAACGTAGTCCACGGATTTGCCCCCAGATCGCTCGACGCTTCTTCCAGCGCGCGTTGCTCCGGGGTCATCATCGAGAGCACCGAGCGCAACACAAACGGCGCGACGATAATCGTGTGGCCGATCAGAAGCGACAGGAAACTGCGCGTCAGACCGAAGTAGCCACCGAACTGCAACAGCGCCGCGCCGAGCACGATATGCGGCAGTGTCAGCGGCGCCATCAGAATCGCCGTCAGCGTGCCTTTGCCACGAAACTCGTATCGCGCCAGCACCAGCGACGCGGGCACCGTCAGCAACAGCGACAGCACCGTGGCCGTGAACGCCAGCGTCGTGCTTGTCGAGAAAGCCGCCAGATAACTCTGGTCGTGCAGCATCTGCTGGTACCAGCGCAACGTAATGCCCTGCGGCGGAAACGCCAGGAACTCGGTATGGGTCAGCGAACTGCCCAGAATCACCACGAGCGGCAACATCAGATAGGCGAGCACGGCCCATGCCACCAGACGGACGGAAAAGCGCGCAATCATCGGACACCTCCCCGCACCACGCCGATGCGTCCCGCCATGGCCACCATCGCCAACGTGAACACCAGCAAAACGATGCTGAGCGCACCACCGTAGTGGACGTCGAACGTCGAACTGTATTGTTGGAAAATCAGCATCGAGAGCACCGTTACGCGTCCGCCGGAGAGCAGTGCCGGTGTGACATACGCGGAGACCGCGAGCGTAAAGACCATGATCGCGCCCGCCACGATGCCGGGCATCGTCAAGGGCAGCGTGACGTGAAAGAACGTCTCGTGAGGCTTCGCACCAAGATCGGCGGACGCCTGCTCAAGCGAAGTGTCTACGCGTGCCAGCGAATTACCGGCCGCCAGCACAACGAACGGCAGCAGCACGTACACCATACCGATGAGAATGCCTGTCTCCGTGCCGAGAAAACGAATCGGGCGTTCGATCTGTCCGGTCGCCAACAGCGCTTCGTTGATCAGGCCGTTGCGTCCCAGCAGCACCATCCAGCCAAACGAGCGGACGATGTTGCTCGTGAGCATTGGCACGACGAGCAGAATCACGCAGGCGCGGCGCCACGCCTGCCAGCGGACGATACGCACGAGATACCAGGCGAGCGGATAGCCGAGGATCACGCAAAACACCGTGGTGAGGCACGCAATACGAAAAGTGACGAGCGTGACATCCCAGTGATAGTGATCGGCGAGCACTCTCGCGTAGTTGGCGAACGTCAATGCCGATAGCCCGAGCGTGTTGCCTGCGGTGAGACTCGCCACCAGCACGACCGCCAGCGGGGCGAGGAAAAACGCGGCAAAGAACAGCAACGGCACGCCGATCATCCAGACGGGCGCCAGTCGCCACCTGTGCGTTCCCTCGTGTTGCGTGGGAAGCGACAAGGCCGGGTTCATGCCGCATCTCCGATCAGGTGGACGTTCGCCGGGTCGAACCCCAGATGCACGTCTGCTCCCGTGCGCAGCGTCGCCGCGATGCCGCTTGTCGTGCGTGCAACGATGCGATGCGCACCGACGTCAGCGTAAAGCAACGCGTGACTTCCGATGTCCACGATGTCGGCCAGCACCCCTCGCATGCAACATGCCGATCCGGCGGCGGCGCCATTTGCAGCGTCGGCCACCACATGCAACTGCTCCGGGCGCAACACGGCCACGCCGCGCGCCGGGGTGTTCGATGCCACCGGCCATTGAGCGTGCGACGCCATGTCGAGACGCAGCGCGCCGTCGCTGACGTTGAACGCGATCATGTTGGCGTCGCCGATGAATTCCGTGACGAAGCGAGTCGCCGGCCGGCGATAGATGTCGATCCCCGTGCCGACCTGTTCAATACAACCGGCGTTCATCACGACGATTCGGTCGGCCATCGTCATCGCTTCTTCCTGATCATGAGTCACGAACACGAAGGCAATGCCAAGCCGCTCCTGCAAATGCTTGAGTTCCAGTTGCATGCGCTTGCGCAGCTTCATGTCGAGCGCGGAGAGCGGTTCGTCGAGCAGCAGCAACTTCGGACGATTGACGATGGCTCTCGCCAGTGCCACGCGCTGCTGCTGCCCGCCGGAGAGTTCCCGGGGATAGCGCGCTCCGAAGTTCTCGAGCCCGACCATCTCCAAAGCGTCGCGCGAGCGCTTCGCCGCCTCGTCGCGCGCGACACCTTGGCGGCGCGGGCCATAGGCGACGTTCTCGATCACACGCATGTGGGGGAACAGCGCGTACTGCTGGAACACTGTGTTGAGCGGGCGGCGATACGGCGGCAGTTGCGTGACGTCTTCACCGTCGATGGCGATGCGGCCGCTGTCGGGCGTCTGGAAACCGGCGATGGCGCGCAGGAGCGTTGTCTTGCCGCAACCGCTCGGGCCGAGCAGCGCGATGAACTCGCCCTGTCGCACGTCGAGGCTGATGCGATCAAGCGCCTGATAACTGCCAAAGCGCTTGGATACCGCCTGCAGAGATAGCAATGCTGTCATGGTGCAACCTTCCTTACTTCTTTGCAGACACCTGACGATTCCAGGCCGACGTGATCTCGGCGCGACGCGCGTTGATCATGCTCCAGTCGAACAGCTTCAGGCTGTCGACCGATCCATTGGCGCCCCAGGGCAACTTGCGCGCGACGTCCGGCGAGACCTTCACGCCGGCGACGGTCGGGCCGAGATACAGTTTCGAGGCCAGGCACGACGACGCTTCAGGGGTGAGCGCCGTGTTGATGAACTTCTCCGCTGCCGCCTTGTTGCGCGATCCCTTGACCAGGTGCAGGCGAGCATCCGTAGCCCACACGCCCTCCTTCGGCACCACGAATCCGATGGGTACGCCCTTGTCGATCAGATCCCATGCGCCAACGTTGAAGTGGGCGCCGATGATGGCTTCGCCGCTCTGGAACGCGTTGGTCGCCGCGCCCGAACTATCGTAGAAGAGCGATGCGTCGAGCGAAGCCAGCTTGCTGTACACCGGGCCGAGGTTGGCGGGATCGACACCCCAGACATGCGCGAGAAACACCACGAACGGAACGCCGGCGGAGTTCGACGGCGACGGCACGGTCACGGCGCCCGCATACTCGGGTTTCCAAAGGTCTTTCCAACTGGTGGGCGGGGTCTTGACCGACTTCGTGCTGTACGTCAGACCGAGTGAGTAGTAGCCGGAACTCACTGCATAGGTCGTGCTGCCATTGCGATAGATACCCTTCGCATTGACGTTCTTCAGATTCGGAATGCCCGCTGCATCGAGGTTATCGAGAACACCGGCGTCGAAGGCCAGCTCGCTGATGCCACCGTCGAGCCATGCAACGTCGATCGTCGGCGAATTTTTTTGCTGTTGCAGCTTTGCGAGCGTTGTCGTCGACGTGCCGATCTCGGGCGTAACGGCGATGCCGGTTGCCTTGGTAAAGGGCTCGGCGACGCAGGCTTTGAAGGCGTCGCCCCAATTACCGCCGTACATGGCGACCGTTATGCGCGAAGACTGCGCAGCCGCCTGGAAAGCAGACATAGACGCGGTTGTCGCAATCGCCATCGCGATTACCGACTTCCGTAAGGTGTTGCGGCTGCAGAAGTTCATGTCATCCCCCGAAGGAAGGTGTGGCCAGTCATTCCGAGTCTTGCAAGCATTACGAGCATCTTGTGCGCGCCGCAGATGTCGCGCTCAGGTTCGTTTGACGCGCTGTACCGCGGATATCGCTGAGTTGCATCGTAGCGAGCAAGGGTTGTCGCCAGCTTGCAAGCATCGGTCAAAAACTTGTATAACCGCGACATGCAAAGCCGTCATACATACGGCAAGACGACTGCACAGGAAACGTCGAAAAAAAAGAAGCACGCGTCCGCGGTACCTCATTTGCTGGTGCCGGACGTCTCGCCGATGGGCGACGACAGCAGCGACGCGATGCATGACACCGCCGAACCCATTGCGAAGGCCAAGTTATCCATCGGCCTCGTCTTGCTACACCAATTCACGCTGGCCGCGTTCGCGGGCCTCGTCGATGTTCTGCGCCTGGCCGCCGATCACGGTGGACGCAGCCGTCAGATCGACGTGCATTGGCGCGTGATGAGCATGGACGGATTGCCGCGCGAGTCGAGCGCCGGTGTTGCGGTGAATGTCGATGGGGCGTTGCCGGACGACCCTGCGGCCTTCGATTACATCGCCATGTGCGGCGGGAACGACTACCCGAATACCTATTTGCCGCCGCCACTTCGGGATTGGCTTCAGCTCGCCAGTTCGAAGCATGTGCGTATGCTGGGGATTTGTACGGGCACGTTCACATTGGCACAGGCGGGGCTGATCGGCTCACGAACCGTCTGTGTGCATTGGAACGTGCTGGATGCCTTCCGGTCTCGCTTCGCGCAAACGAAGGCGGTGGTCGATCATCTGTTCGTCGACGAAGGGGATTTGATTACCTGTGCCGGGTCGACCGCGGCGATCGATCTCGGGCTTTATCTCGTGACGCGGCACTGTGGTCAGGCGAAGGCACAGCAAGTGGTACGGCACATGATGCTGCAAGGTATCCGGCCGGCGAAGCTGCCGCAGGCGCATTTTTATGCGGACCTCTCGCACATTACCGACATCCGCGTGCGGCAGGCCGCGCATTTCATCGAACAGCGGATCGACAATCCGCCCACGCTCGATGCCATCGCACGGTATGTGAACGTTGGGCGGCGACAGCTTGAGAGGGCATTCCACGAGGCGTTGGGCATTTCGCCGATGTCATTTCTTCGCGGGATGCGGCTCGACTATGGACGATGGCAGTTGCGCCACGATAGCAGGAGCATTACGGATATTGCTCTCGAATGCGGCTTTTCCGACGGCGCACATTTCTCACGCGATTTTCGTGCCCGGTACGGTGTGTCGCCACGGGAGTTCAGGCGTCAGGCCGGCGCGCAAACCGCGGGGGTGGACGCCGACGATGCCGAGGTCACGAACGTCCGCAACGGGGTGGCGTGCCAACTGGCAAGCGCGTCCAGCCTGCTTTAGCGTCAGCGCTAACGACAAAGCGTGACGCGCGCCAGAGGTCGACCTGATCAGTTCAATCTTTGCCAAATCGAAATCGGCACATCGCCATTGGGTCGCGGCACTACGCGATAGCTCAGTTCATTGCCCTTGAGTTCGAAGTTCCGCTTCTGTTGCTCTCCCTCCCAATTCGGAAAGGACGCGTTCTGAATGTGGAAAGTCAGCGTGCCCTTCGCCCGATCGACGCTGATCGTGCCAGTGTGAGTGCTAGCCCCCATCACCGCCTCCTTGTACTCCTCGGGCGTTCCCGAACGCTTGTCTCCGGAGGCGAAGCGGGGCCGTTCTTCCTTGAAGATCTGCAACGAATAGTGACCCTGCGTATCGATCATCAGCAATCCCTTGGGCGCAGCGCCGTAATCCCGGCCACGCGAGCCGTCAGGGTGCTGAACATCGGCCGCGACCAACGTCCAGCTTCCCACGAAAGAAGGATCGATCGCGGCGGCCTCGGCGCGCGTGGCCGCTGCCATGAAGGTACACGCCGACAAGACTGCGGCGAGCACGCTGCGCTTGAAAATCGTCTGGCTATTCATACCGTGAATTCCTCTGTGAACGCGTAATGGCATCTTGGAAACGAGGCTTGATCGGGTGATGCGTATGCGCCCAAGAAGCGAGACTCGATCCTTTGCCTGTCTGAATAGTAGCCAGACAAACCATGCAATGAATGCGATAATTCGACATCTTTAATGCGGAAAAACTGAACGATGCCGCTCCCCAATCTCGATATGGACGCGCTTCGTACGTTCTTGGCAACCCAACAACTCGGTAGCCTGAACCGGGCTGCCGAGCGGATCGGCCGCTCGCAATCGGCGGTTAGCCAGCAGATGCGAAAGCTGGAGGAACAAGTCGGTCACCCGCTGTTTCGCCGACAAGGGCGCGGGCTCGTATTGACGGACGCCGGCGACATGATCCTTTCCTACGCACACCGGATTCTGGATCTCAACGACGAGGCGGTTCTGGCCGTGCGCGGCGCCTCCATCGAAGGCGTGGTGCGCTTCGGCCTGCCGGGCGATTTCGCCGAAACCTGGCTCCCTGCGGCACTCGGACGGTTCAAGAAAACGCATCCGGTCGTCCGCGTGGAAGTTGCGGTCGAGCGAAACGGCGTACTGCTCGAACGACTGGATCGCGGTGAACTCGATCTCGCGCTCGTCATGGGCAACGAGAACCGTCCGGACGCCGAACCGTTGGCGACACTGCCCATGACGTGGATCGGACCCGCCGACGCGGACGCGGTCGTGCGCCCCGGTCAGGCGCTGGATCTGGCGCTATACCACCCTCCATGTTTCTTCCGGCGCGCAGGCATCGAAGCCCTGGATGGCGCCCATATTTCGTGGCGGCTTGCCTACACGACGGCCAGCCTTCAAAGCCTTTGGTCCGGCGTCGCAGCAGGTCTGGGTATCACATTGCGAACGGGGGCCGGCATTCCGTCGTCGCTCAGACGGCTCGGGGCACAGGAAGGGCTCCCGCCGCTGCCCTCCGTAAAACTGTGTCTGCATGGACGACATCAGGACATGTCCCCCGCTCTGGCGCAACTCAAGCAGGTGGTGACGGAGTGTGCGACCGAGAACCTCTTGTCGTGAATTTCGCCGGATGCGCTGAAGTACTTCACGTTACAGTCCGGCAGCATTGATGTCCCTACGCCGACTTGCCCGCCGCTTGCATTGCGGTGCGCAACGCGGCATGGGCACTGTCGAGTGGTCGCCTGTCCTTGTCCGCAAGATCCAATGCCGCGGCCATCCAGGGATGCGCGTATGCGACAACGTCCGCTCCGGCATCGAAGGCGTCGTTTGCGGCAGCGGCGATGACCGCGTAGCATTCGCGCGCGTCGTTAGCATTGCCGCTGGTGAAAAGCGCCCAGGCGCGCTCGACGAGAATGACGTCAATCGACGTAGTCTTGTCGGTGGCGTGCCGTTCGAAGAGTTGCCGGGTCGGTTCGATGGTGGACTCGACAGCGCACAACACCGCGATTTTTCCTCCCATGCGATTCGCCTCGACCGCCAACGCAACGTCCGCTCTGACGATGGGAACCGGCGGGGATTCGATGTCGTCGGCTGCCGCGCCAAGCGTCGCGCAAGTCAGAATGACCACGTCAGCCTCGGCCGCCAGCGCCAGAAGACGATGACTCGCTTCCGCCCTCACGTCCGCCGGCATCGTGCCCGCACGCTGCACTGCCTCGCGAAGATCTGGCCGGAGTTCATGGCGAAGGTTTTCCCCCGCGACACCAAGACGTTCAGCCGTGTCCCCGAATAAGCGCTTGTTGCTCTCGAGCGTGTGTAAAAAAGATACGCGCATTGCCTGCTCCCCCCTTCCTTTTCCGTCCGTCTTGCGTCGCCCGAACATGTCGGACGCCGCGATAGAGATACCTACGTCGGAAAGATTGTTTCGGGTTGGCGAGCGCCGAGCAAGACAACTCCTTTTACCGGTATGTTTTGTACCCCCGAAATCCGGCCTGACGTTGCCAGCGCTCACCGCCGTACGACCGGGGCGAGAACATCGACAAATGCAGTCAGGCGGCGGCTTGAGTTCGGCAGTGCGTCGCCATCGAATCGTGTCGTCATCAATTCATCTGTTTTCGTGAAGTGTCACTTAAGATATTTTCGATATTTCCAAGCAAAGGATTGGCATATAGTCGACCGCAAAGTTCTCAGCCAATGAACCCGCGCAGCGACGAAGGAGGCAACCATGACCGACACGGCACCGATCGGATTTATCGGACTCGGCACGATGGGCGCGCCCATGGCGTTGAATCTTCGCAAGGCCGGCTCCCCGCTCGTCGTATGGAACCGCTCGCCGGAAAAGTGTGAGCGTCTGGCCGCCGCCGGCGCAGAGGTTGCGGCGGACTCGAACGACGTGTTTTCCCGATGTGCGACTGTCATGATGATGCTCATGGACGGCGAAGCCATCGATGCCGTGCTCGCGCGCGGAACGCAGGCGTTTTCCACACGCGTCCAAGGGCACGTCATCGTCAACTTGTCGACCGTGGAACCGGCGTACTCCCAGGCCCTTGCCGAAGACATTCGCGCCGCAGGCGGACGATTCGTCGAAGCACCGGTGTCGGGGTCGCGCATTCCGGCGGAAAAAGGCGAGCTTGTCGCCATGCTGTCGGGTGCGCCCGAAGATGTCGACGCCATCGGCGCTCAGCTTGCGCCAATGTGCCGGCAACACTTTGCGTGCGGACCGGTTCCCGGAGCTTTGCGCATGAAGCTGGCGGTCAATACGTTTCTGATTACCATGGTCACCGGTCTGGCAGAAGCCGCGCGCTTCGCTAGCGGACACGGACTCGACATGCACCGTTTCGCGGAAATCCTCGACGCCGGGCCGATGTGTAGCGCCGTTTCGCGCGTCAAGGTCGGCAAGCTGCGAGACAACGACCTGACGAAGCAAGCGAGCATCTCCGATGTGCTGAAGAACAGCGATCTGGTGATGAATGCTGCCGGTCTTGCGGGCATCGCTATGCCGCTGATGCAAGTCTGCCGTGCACTGTACGCAAAAACGGAGTCGATGGGATTCGGCGAGCAGGATATGGTCGCCGTCGTCAAGGCTATCGAGAACGCGTCACACACGTCTTGACGCAAATCGATACGACGTATCGGAATGCCTGCGGTTGCTGCCGGGATACCAGGAGAAGATTGTGCGGATTGTCGATGTTCGGGAGCTCACGATCCCGATTTCCCGTTACGCCGATCGCGCCATCCCGTCCGGCGGACTGACCACCAGCCTGGTCGCTATCGTCACCGATGTCATCCGATCGGGAAAGCCGGTCGTGGGATATGGCTTCGCGTCCATCGGCCGTTTCGGGCAAGGCGGACTGATCAGGGAGCGCTTCGCGCCACGGCTTATCGCCGCAGGAACACTCGCTAACGATACGGGTGACGGGCTGGATCCATTGCGTGCGTGGTCGGCGATGATGCAGGGCGAGAAGCCCGGCGGGCATGGCGAACGTTGCGTTGCAGTCGGTACCCTCGACATGGCTGTCTGGGATGCCGCCGCCAAGATCGCCGGACAACCGCTGTATCGGTGTCTTTCCGAACATCTTTCCGGACAGGCGCCGCCGTCCCGGGTTAGGGTCTACGCGGGCGGCGGGTATCGCTATCCGGAAGACGATCTCCTCCGTCTTGCCGATGAGATTCGCCATTTCACGGACCTTGGCCTCACCCACGCCAAGATCAAGATCGGCGGCGACCTCGATCAGGATCTGGTGCGCATCGACACGGCCGTCGCGAAGCTTGCAGGACCATCACACCTCGCCGTCGACGGGATGAACACATACGGTCACGACTCGGCAATGAGAACCGCGCATGCGCTGGCGCCGCTCGGGCTGGCGTGGTTCGAGGACATCTGCGATCCGCTGGACTTCAAAACCCTCTCGCGCGTAGCGGCAAGCTATGCCCCCCCGATCGCGGCCGGTGAAGCGCTATTCTCACGGGCGGAGGCTCGGTTACTCGACGCGTATGGCGGCTTGCGGCGGCATCAGGACATTCTGTTGTTCGACCCGACGCATTGCTACGGGCTTACACATTACTGTGAGATTGTGGCGGAGATGACCCACCGTGGCTGGCCGCGCTCGGCATTTTGGCCGCACGGCGGGCATTTGTTCGGCCTGCATGTGGTGGCCGGACTGCGTCTCGGCGGCGCGGAAATCAATCCGCTTGCCTTTGCTCCGTTCCAGGGAATGCCCTCCGGCCTGACGATCTCCGACGGCTTTATCGACCTGCCGCAGGCGCCCGGCATCGGCTTCGAGTCGCACGACGAAACGCATCGGGCGTTTCGTCGCCTCATGGACTAGGCGACCACGACACAGATCAGCCCCCGAATCAACACGAGCGCGAGGTCGACAACGCGTATGCCTCGCGCACGACCTCCATCACGCCGAAGCTCATGACGAGTCCCGCTTCGTCGAGCGAGTCGAGATCCCACCAGCGCGCCTCGAGCGCGTCGTCGCCCGCCACCGGCTCGCCTGCGACCCAATGACACAAGACGGCGATCAGGACAAAGTGATGACGCAAAGCGCCTCCCTTGTCCTTGTCCAGCACATCGACCGCCGTAAATATCTTCACGGCTTCGGCGGTGACAGACGTCTCCTCGAATATTTCGCGCGTCGCCGCTGCCGTGATCGACTCGCCACGGTCGATCTTGCCGCCCGGGAAACCCCAATATCCGGCATCCGGTTCGTTTCTGCGCCTGACCAGCAATACTCGCCCGTCTTTGAAGACCACACCGATCGTTGCCGCAACGGGGCCAACATGCCCCGGCTTCGGGGCAGTCGTGGTTGTGTCGATACCCGACGTCATTCCCCACCTCACAGAACAAGAAACGGCGCAACCGTTGCCATCGACTTCGATCCAACGTCGCCGTACCGAAGTCAGAGCTTACTTGTTCAGACAGACGGCGGGCAACGCAACAGATCAATCCGCGAGCCCTTGTGCGACCAGTACAGGCGCGCTTTCGGCCGCGATCCACGCACGAAATGCCGCGATCGCGGGTTCGTCTGCCCGCTCGCGTCGATAGATCGCATAGTAATCGCCGGCGCTGGCCACCCGAGCCGGCGAGGCGATGACCAGATCGCCCGACGCCAGTTGGTCTTCGACCACGACATCGGGCACGAGCGCCACGCCGCGACCGTCGAGCGCCGCGCGTACCGACATGAAGAAGTGACCGAAATGCAAATCGCGCGCACCTGGCCGATAAGTGACGCCCTGAGTTCCGAACCAGTCTTCCCACGCGTGCGCACGAGAATCCGTATGGATCAGCGGAAGACGTTGCAGCGCGAGTGCATCGACCGTGGCCCGCTTGCCCAGCAGCGCGGGCCGGCACACGGGCACCAGCACGTCTGCGAACAGACGGTCGTTAGCCACCCCCTTCCATTCCACCGTCATGACCAAATCGACGCGTGGCGCCCCCTTGCGACGACGCTGTGCCGGCGGTTTTCCCACACGAATGGCAATGTCGATTCCATCGCGCTCGAAAGACACCGGGGCAATCGACGTATGCAGTCGAACTTCGACGTTCTGATGCAGTTGCGTGAACTTCGCCAGCCGGGGCATCAGCCAGGTGGAAGCCAATGTGGGCAGGATACTGACCACAAGACTGCGCTTGACCTCGCGCGGCGCGAGCTCTCGCGACGCCGCCTCGATCGCGTTAAACGACTTCTCGACCGTGCGAAAGAGTCGCTGCCCCGCTTCCGTCAGTTCGATTTCGCGCGTGAGCCGGTTGAACAGTCTTAGGCCGTAGTGCGTTTCCAGATTCTTGATATGCCGGCTCACCGCGCTTTGCGTCACGCAAAGCTCGTCTGCGGCCAATGTGAAGCTCAGATGGCGAGCTGCGCATTCAAATGCACGCAACGACAGTAGATTGGGAAGATCTCGTCTCACGATGTCGAAGTGTCGGGCCAAGTCATGGATGAGTCTAGCTCATGCGTCGGGGCGATCAAATTGTTTGTGAACAGAAATTTGGCGGCTAACGATTGATCCCGTGCAAAGCGCAATCAAACGATGGCAGGAGGACAGAATGATCACCAAGGACCAGCCCGGGGCACTGCTCGACGCTCGTGGACTCGCAAAATCGTTCGGCGCGACGCAAGCACTGCGGCATGCGGACTTGCGCGTGCAGCCGGGCGAAGTACACGCGCTCATGGGCGAGAACGGCGCAGGCAAGAGCACACTGGTCAAAATGCTCGTTGGCGCGCTCAAACCCGATGCGGGAGAGATCGTGTTGCAAGGCCGGCGATGCGAATTCCACTCGGTGCGCGACGCCATCGCCATGGGCGTCGTGCCGGTGTATCAGCACGCCACCGTCTTCCCCGAGTTGAGTGTCGAAGAAAACCTAAGGGCGTTCGATATTGCGCGAGCGCAGCCGTTCGGCCGACGCGCAGCCAGCGCCCACCGCGACGACCTTTTGGGCGTGGCCCACCGGATCGGCCTTCACGTCGACGCACGGCAACCGGTCGCCAGCCTGTCGATGGCCGAACGCCAGTTGCTCGAAATCGCTCGTGGCGTGGCCTCACAGTGTCGCGTACTGATCCTCGATGAGCCGACCGCAGCACTCAACGAACACGAGACGGAACGCCTCTTCACAGCCGTGGCCTCGCTCAAGGCCGAAGGGCTGGGCATCGTATTCATCAGTCACAAGCTCGGCGAGATCACGCGCATTTGTGACGCCGTGACTGTCCTGCGCGATGGCGCCACGGTGATCGATGCGGCACCGATCGGCACCCTCTCACACCGTCAGATCGTCGAAGGCATGGTCGGTCCCGTGGCAGAGCGCGTACACCGCGAACCGGGGCCGGTGGGTGCGCCTCGTCTGATCGTACGGCAAGCGGCGTGTCAGTCGCGTTTCTCCGACCTGTCGCTGAGCATCGGTGCAGGCGAGGTGGTCGGCATCGTGGGCCTGATCGGCGCCGGGGCCATCGAGGTAGGGGAAGCGCTGGCGGGCGCACGCGCACTGTCGCATGGCAGCATTTCGGTCGACGGTCATGCGCTGGGCGGCGCGTCGCGCATGCAATTCATGCAGCACGGCGTTGGCTTCGTGCCGGCAGATCGCAGCGCCGAAGGCATCCTGCCGGGCCTGAGCTGCGCGACCAACGCAGCGGCATCGACATTCGCTTCGATCGCCCGTGCACGCCTGCTCACCGCGCGCATGGAGCGGCAAGCCTCGGCGTCGTGGTTCGAGGCGCTACGCGTCAAACCCGCCGATGCCAGTCTGCCCATCGACGCGCTGAGCGGCGGCAATCAGCAAAAGGTCATGCTGATTCGCAATCTGATGCTACCCGGCCTATCGGTCCTCGTGGTGATCGAACCCACTCGCGGCGTCGACGTCCACGCTCGCGCGGCGATCCACGACGTCCTGATCGACGCCTCGCGACGCGGGATCGCCATCGTGATCGCGTCGACAGATACCGATGAAGTCGTCGCGCTCGCGCATCGCATTGTCGTCATGCGCGCCGGCCGCCCGGCGGGCGAACTGCCGCGCGGCACGCCACTGGAAGAGGTGATTGCGCGCATTGCCGATGCATCCCCAATAACCTTGACGCATACCACTGAAAAGGAGGCGAACCATGCAGCGGTTTGATCGCGTGCCGCCGGCACTCTGGATTGGCGTTGCACTGCTCGTGGTCTGCTGGGTCGCAGTGCCTCGCTTTGGCACCGTCAGCAATCTCGCGAATCTCTCCCGCGTGGCATCGATTCTGCTGCTCGCCGCGTTGGGCCAGACACTCGTGATCATTGTGCGCGGCATCGATTTCTCGATCGGGTCGGCGGTGGCGCTGTTCAGCGTGACCGCGGTCATGACCGGGGCGCAGTACGGCACCGGCGGCGCCTTCGCGCTGGCCGCGCTGGCTGTGCTCGCTCTGGGCCTCGTCAACGGCGTACTGATCGGAGTGATGCAAGCGCCGCCATTTCTCGTCACGCTGGGCTCGATGATCGCCGTGCACGGACTATGCGGCGCGATGGTGGGCGGCATGCCGCTCGACGCCCCGCCGGACATCGACTTCTCCACGCTCGTGCAGACCTCGTGGCTAGGCATGTCCGCCCCGTTGTGGCTCGCGCTCGGGAGCTTTGTGCTGGTCGGTATCACCTTGCGCTTTACCCGCTTCGGCCGCGAGTGCTTCGCCCTGGGAAGTAACGAAGCGGCTGCGCGGCTCGCGGGAATTCCGGTGCGGCGTCGCGTGGTCGGTGCCTATCTGTTCAATGCACTGCTCGTGGCGGCAGCAGGCGCTGTGCTCACGTCCCGGCTCGGATCGGGTCAGCCGAATCTGTACCCGGGCCTGCCGTTCGAAGCCATCGCGGCGTGCGCCATCGGTGGCGTGCCGCTTGCCGGCGGCAAGGGTAGCGCGTTGCATGCGCTGATCGGAGTGCTGATTCTCACCATCGTCGTCAATGCGCTCGTGCTACTGAATTTGCCGAGCCTCGTACAGAACATGCTGCTGGGCATTGTGATCGTCGGTGCAGTGCTGGCGCGTCAGACAGGAATGAGCGGACGACGCCTGCGCGTCTCCCGTGCGGGATGAACGGAGAACCTATGGATAACCAGAAAACACTGAGCGGGGTCGTCATGAACCGGCATGCTAACCTCCCGGCCCTGCGGATGCCCGCCAACCTGTCGGTGCGAGAACTGTCCGGCGTAAGCGCACTGGTGGTGCTCTGGGTGGTGCTGGCTGCCACGGCGCCCGGCTTCGCGAGCTTCGTCAACACGGGCAATGTGCTGTCGCAAAGCACGTTCTTGCTAGTGCTCTCGGTAGGACAGATGCTGGTGATCGTGACGCGCGGCTTCGACATTTCGGTCGGCCCTGTCGCCGTGCTCGCGTCCATCGCGGCCGCTCAGACGGCGTTGCGTCTTGGCGATACCGCCGCCATCGGCGTTGCCATCGTCGTCGGCCTGGGGTTTGGTGCAATCAACGGCTATCTCGTCGCCTATCGTCGCATCGAGCCCGTGATCGTCACGCTGGGGACGGCGCTCGTCGTGCGCGGCGTTGCCACCGCCGCGTCGGGCGGCGCCGACGCCGTGCTCCTGCCCACGTCGAGCCATTTGCACGCCCTCGCGTATCAAACGTGGTTCGGCGTGCCCGCTCTCACCGTATGCGCATTGCCGCTGTTGCTCTTCGCCTGGTGGCTCGCCATGCGCACCCCGCTGGGTCGCTGGTTCTGCATGATCGGCAGCAACACCAATGCGGCCGGTCTGGTCGGTGTGCCGGTGCGCCGGGCTGGCATGGCCGCCTATGCATTGTGCGGCGCGTTCGCCGGCGCGGCAGGGGTGTTGCTGCTCGCGCGCAGCGGCTCGGCGGTGGCCGTGGACGGTAACGGCATGGAAATGCAATCGATCGCCGCGTGCGTCATCGGTGGCATTTCGCTCATGGGCGGCCGGGCGCGGGTCTGGCAGGCCGTGGTTGGCGTGCTGTTCATTCAGGCATTGCTCAACGGGCTGAATCTGATCGGCGCTTCACCTTTCATGTCCGAACTGATGCTCGGACTCATCATCGTTGTGTGCGGAGGGATGGATTTCCTGTTGCAACAACTTCGGCGTCTGCAACCTGGATCCACGTCGTGACGCCTGCCTCAGTCAACTGCTCAACCACGATTTACCCATGATCCTGCAAAGGGGACCCCTCATGAAACTCAAGCAGTCTATGTGCGCCGCCGGCCTTCTGCTGGCCCTGCTGGGCAACGCGCACGCCCAGAAAGCCGTGACGATCGGCTACGCCACGCCTGATCTTTCGTCGTCGTTCTGGGTGTCCATGACGTACGGTGTCGAGGACGAAGCGAAGAAGCTCGGCGTGAAGCTCGTCAAGCTCAATGCGGGCGGCGATGCCAACGTCAGCACCCAGATATCGCAGATACAGGATTTGTCCGAGAGCAAGGTCGACGCGATGGTGGTCGGGGCGACCAATGGCGAAGCCGTGCGTGGCGCGGTCGAGCACGCGATCGGGGCAGGTATCCCGGTGGTCGGATTGTCGAGCCTTCCGGCCAGCACGAAATTGGCATCTACGGTCGGCGCCAACCATTACGAGATGGGCCGACTCCAGGCTCAATGCCTGGGCGACGCCATGGCGGGCAAGGGCGAGGTGGCAATGATCTCGCAGCAACAGGGGCAATCGTGGGCCGATCAGCGCCGCCAGGGCTTTCTCGACACGCTGAAGGCTCGTTATCCCAACATCAAGGTCGTAGCGGAATCGCGCAACGCGATCACGCGCAACGACGCGATCAATCTGGTCGACAACTGGCTGCAACGCTTCCCCGATCTGGGTGGCATCTACAACGCCGTGGATGACTCGGCGGCCGGCGCCCTCATTGCAGTGAAGGGCGCGCAGCGCCGTGGACAGGTCAAGATCAGTGCGTCGAACCTGAGCCAGACGGCCCAGCAGATGATCAAGAGCGGCGATCTGGTTTGCACATCCGCACAACAGATCGTGACGCAAGGGCGCGAGGCCTTGCGACAAGCGGTGGCTGCCGCCTCGCACAAACCGGTGCAACGCGACGTGCAAGCCCCCTCGGTGCTGATCAGCGCGCAAAATCTGGCAACGGTCGACCTTTCGCTTCTCAGCGCGCCGGCGTCCTACCGTCCCTGATGGCTCGACCTTACGCGCCGGCATACATGACTTTCTTACTTCACCGCATTGCAGAGGCTAACGATGCTTCCTTCGCATGACCGCTTCCGCTACTCCGGCATCGTGTCTCGTCCGGAGTTCTGCTGGCCGGGCGACCGCCGTCTGGCCGTTCATCTGTGCCTGAATCTGGAGCACTTCTCGTACAACACCGGTCTGGGCATCTCGTACTCGCCGGGCCTGCCGCACCCGAACACCTACAACTGGGGCTGGCGCGAGTACGGCAACCGAGTCGGCGTGTGGCGCATCATCGAATTGTGCGACACGCTGGGCATTCCCCTGTCCGTATTGCTGAACTCCGAGTGCTACGACCACTGCCCCGAAGTCGTTGCAGCGCTGCGCGCTCGTGGCGACGAAATACTCGGCCACGGCCGAACGAACTCCGAGCATCAGAACGACTTCGACGAAGCCGGCGAGCGTCAGCTCATTCGCGACGTGACGCAGGCCATCACGCGACACGAAGGGCGGGCGCCGGGAGGCTGGCTGAGTCCCGGCGTCAATCCGAGCCCCGTCACACCCGACCTGCTGCAAGAAGCCGGTTATCGCTATCTGCTCGACTGGCCGATCGACGATCAACCCGTCTGGATCGGCACGCGTCAGGGGCGCATCCTCAGCGTGCCTTACCCGCACGAAGTGAACGATATTCCCGCAATTGCCCTGCATCACGGCAGCGCCGCCGATTTCGCCGACATGATCATCGACAACTTCGACGAGATGCTCGCGCAAAGCCGGCAACAGTCGCTCGTGTTCGGAATCTCGATCCATGCGTTCCTGATCGGGCAACCGTTCCGGCTTCGGCACTTCCGGCGCGCACTCGAACACATTGCACGGCATCGCGACCAGATCTGGCTAACGACGACCGGCGCGATCGCCGACCATTTCATCAGTCTCGACATGCCGTGAGGCAGCCGCGACTTCCATTGCATCGATACCCACATGAGAGGAGCACATATGCCTAACTACAAGGAGTTGCGCGTCGGCATTGCCGGACTTGGCGCTGTCGGCAAGACCCTGGCAGCACGGCTCGACGAAGGGATTTACGGCCTGAAGCTGGCAGCCATCGCGGTGCGCGACCCGGCCAAAGCCGCCGAGACCATCGGCGCATTGCGGCAACCCGTGCCGCTGGTCTCGATCGGCGAGCTGGCCGAGCATTCCGATATCGTGATCGAGTGTGCGCCGGCGCATTTGGTCGGAGAGATTGCCGAGCCGGTACTGCGTGCCGGCAAGACGCTCATCGTACTGAGCTGCGGCGCACTACTCGACCGTATGGATCTGGTCGCGCTCGCCCGCCAGCACGGCGGGCAGATCATCGTGCCGACTGGCGCGCTGCTCGGCCTCGACGCCGTCACCGCCGCCGCCGAGGGCAAGATCCGTTCGGTGCGCATGATCACCCGCAAGCCCGTGCGCGGTCTGGTCGGTGCCCCGTTTCTGGTCGACAACAACATCCGGATCGAAGACGTCACGGCACCGATCCGCATTTTCTCGGGCAACGCACGAGACGCCGCCAAGGGATTTCCGGCCAATTTGAACGTGGTCGTAGCCCTCGCACTCGCCGGTGTCGGCCCCGACGACACACAACTCGAAATCTGGGCTGACCCGGCGCTCACCCGCAACACGCACACCATCGAGGTCGACTCCGACGCGGCATCGTTCTCGATGAGCATTCAGAACATTCCGACCGAGAACCCCAAGACCGGCCGTATCACGGCACAAAGCGTGCTTGCGGCCCTGCGCAAAGTCCGCAGTCCGCTGCGCGTCGGCACGTGAGTCTCGCTCGGACTGCCATCGATATTACGAATAAGGAGCAGACATGGATTTGGGCATAACAGGCAAGACTGCGTTGGTCATGTCGGCCGGTGGCGGGCTGGGCGGTGCGATCGCCATGGCGCTTGCCCGCGAAGGCGCGAAGGTCGCGGTGTCGGATCGCAGCGAAGAGGCACTGGCTCAGACCGTTGCCAAGATCCGCGCAGCGGGCGGCACGGCGAGCGGCTATGTGGCCGATCTGGGGCAGATCGACAGTCTGGACCACATGGTCGAGGCGGTGAAACGCGATCTGGGCGCCCCCGACATCCTCGTGAACAACTCGGGTGGCCCGGCGCCGTCGGGCGCGGCAGGCGTGGCGGCGCAAACCTGGCGCTCGCAATTCGAGGCGATGGTGCTCTCGCTCATGCATCTCACCGACCTCGTTTTGCCGGACATGCGTGCGAAAGGCTGGGGACGAATCGTGACCAGCACCTCGTCTGGCGTGATCGCACCGATCGCCAATCTGGGCGTCTCGAACACCCTGCGCGCCGCGTTGCTCGGCTGGTCGAAAACGCTGGCCAACGAAGTCGCGGCCGATGGTGTGTGCGTCAACGTGGTGCTGCCGGGGCGTATAGGAACCGATCGCATTCGCGCACTCGACGAGGCACGTGCCCACCGCGAATCGCGCTCACTCGACGCCATCGTCACGCAGAGCATTGCCACCATTCCGGTCGGCCGATATGGCACGCCGGAGGAATACGGCGACACGGTGGCATTCCTCGCCAGTGAACGGGCTTCGTTCATCAACGGCTCCGTCATTCGCGTCGACGGCGGCATGATTCCCAGCATCTGACACATTGAAATTCATGGAGAATGCAATGAATGCAAATCAAAAAATTCGTAGTCCTGAGGAAAAAGAAGCGATTCGCCAGCGCTTTCTGATCGTCGATACGTCGAACGTCGCCGACGTGCTCGATGCGATGGGTTACTTCAATCAGGGGCTTGCGGCCGAGTTCGCCCCCTATCCTGCCGACGCCGGCAAGCTCGCGGGCTGGGCGTACACCATCCACGGGCATATGATGCCGTACCCGCAGGGCGGGGACGCCGAGAAAATGCAGGCCTGTGCCGGCGTGTCGCCCGGCGAGATCACGGTATGGAGCGGCGACGGCGAGGGCATCTGCTACTTCGGCGAACTGATCGCCATCGGCATGAAGGAGCGCGGCAGCGTTGGTGCGCTGATCGACGGCGGCATTCGCGACGTGCGCTGGATCGGCGCCCAGGAATACCCGTTGTACGCTCGCTATCGCACGCCCGTGCAGTCCATCGGTCGATGGAAGGTCGACGGCTGGCAAATACCCGTCAGCCTGCGCGGAGCGTCTTCTCGATGGGTCGAAGTCCGTCCGGGCGACTTCATCCTCGGCGACGAGGACGGGGTCATCGTGATTCCGGCGGCGTTGGTCGACCAGGTACTGGTCGAAGCCGAGCGGCTCACCGACAAGGAGCGCAGCATTCGCGCCGAATTGCAGCAGGGGCTGAGCCTCGCCGATGCGCTTGCGAAATACGGCCATGTCTGACATGGCCGTCGACGTCGCCCCGCTGAGCCAGTCGATCGACGGGCTGCGACACGCCCTGCGCACCGGTCGACTGACGCCAGCCGGCGTCATGGAGGCGTTTGGCGCCAGCGCCCGGCGCGTGGGCGCAGCCACGCATTGCTGGGTTGGCCCGGGCGGCAACCCTGATGCGAAGCCGCCGGTCGTCGACGTCACGAAACCGCTCGCCGGCGTGCCGTTCGGTCATAAGGACGTGTTCGCCGATGGCTCGGCCCCGCCGCGCGCCGGTTCGCATTTCGACGACTTGTGTACCGACCGGCTGCCTGCACCGGCGCTCGCGGCGCTCTGGAATGCTGGTGCACTGGGGCTGGGCAAGCTGGCTGTCGACGAACTGAGCTACGGTGCGACCGGATTGCATGCGGCAAACGGGCCGGTGCGAAATCCGTGGAATACCGCGATGATCGCCGGCGGGTCGTCGAGCGGTGCGGCGGCCGCTGTCGCTGGCCGTGCCGTCATGTTCGCGCTGGGCGCAGACACGGGCGGATCGGTGCGAATTCCTGCGGCCCTGTGCGGGGTGGTCGGTCTCAAACCGACGTTTGCGAGCGTCGACACCCGCGGCACGGTGCCGCTCTCCCGCTCGCAGGACACGATCGGTGTCATGGCGCGCCTTGCCGAGGACTGTGCACGCGTGTTCTCGGTCATTCGTCGTCCGGTCGACACGAAAGGCTCCGATAGCGTTTCCGCCAACGGCGCGACACGGGACTTCATCTCCGCGCTTGCCGATCTCGCCGATCCTGACAATAAGGCGGCCCCGTGGGATAGCAACGGCATGCTTACGTCGTCTGGCGAGGTGCAGCCATTGCGCGGACTCCGTATCGCGCTCGCACAGCATCCGTTCTTCGATATTCGCGACAGCGGCCTGTCCAAATGCATCGCGACAGCCCTGAGCGTCTTCGAGGCGCTGGGCGCCACGTTGCATCCGCTCGAGCTCGACGAGATCGAGCATTGCGATGCGTACGCTGCGGCAACGACCTCGTTCGAAGCGCATGCGTTGCACCGCGATCGTCTGCAACGCTTGCCACAGCGTCTCTCGCCCGCCACGCGCATGCGCTTGACCTCGGCCGGACAAGTCGACCCGGCCACGTATGCGCGAGCGGTCGCCGCACGCGTACCCAGCCTGCAACAGTTCGTCACGCACGTCTTCACGTCTCACGATCTGTTGATTTGTCCCTCGGTCACCGTGCGGGCGCCGCCGATTGCCGCCCTGTCCGATCACCC
The DNA here is from genome assembly GCF_001465595.2 of Pandoraea apista. Lineage (NCBI taxonomy): Bacteria > Pseudomonadati > Pseudomonadota > Betaproteobacteria > Burkholderiales > Burkholderiaceae > Pandoraea > Pandoraea apista. Next base: position 4,525,211 of record NZ_CP013481.2, read on the forward strand.
TCAGGCGGCCGTAGCGCTCACGACGGCGTTGCTTCGCTCGAACCGCGGCTTCAACTATCTCGGTGTTCCCGCGTTGTCCCTACCCATTGGGTTCGACGACACCGGCATGCCCGTGGGACTGCAACTGATCGGCCGGCCCCGGTCAGAGTTCTCCCTATTGCGTTACGCAAGCGCCTATCAGCACGTCACACCGTGGCATCTCAGCGAGCCCGGACTGACGCCGAGGTAGCGAAAGGTTCGCAACACGCCCGGTAGATACGGAATTTCCAATTATCAATAAATTAGTAATCCAAACATATTTTTGTTGATGTTAAACGTGGCAATAAAGGGGAAGTCTTATGAAACGTGCGAAGTGGGCATGGGGACTGTTGGCATTGTCGACAGGTTTTTCGTATGGGCAGTCGAACGTCGCGCTATACGGCGTTATCGACACAGGGATCAACTATGTAAGTAACAGCGGCGGAAAGTCGCAGTGGTCGATAGTCGACGGCACGCTGTCGGGAATATACGGCAGCCGCTGGGGGCTCATGGGCAGCGAGGATCTCGGGGGCGGACGCTCGGTAGCATTCAAGTTGGAGAATGGTTTCAATTCGGCGAACGGACAGCTCTTTCAGGGCGGACGTCAGTTCGGACGGCAGGCTTACATCGAATTGCGCGACCGCTCGCTCGGCTCACTCTCGATCGGCCGTCAGTACGACGAGATCGTCGACTTCGTGCAGCCGGTCACGTTCAACGGCAACTGGGGGCCCATGTTCGCTCATGCCAGCGATATCGACAACACGAGCGATTCGTACCGCGTGAACAACTCGATCAAATTCACCAGCGTCGATTACGGCGGCCTCTCGTTCGGGGCAATGCTTGGACTGTCGAACTCGAACTCTCCCGGCACCGCGACGGTAGGGACATGGAGCGCCGGAACACGCTATCGCATCGGCTCGCTGCTGATCGCAGGCGGCTACCTGCAAGCGAAACATCCTGCAACATTATTCCCAGAGGGTAACTTCCTCGCCAACACGAGCGGAGCGGCCATCGGCGCGGCAGGACCGTTCAGCTATGTTGGCAATCCGGCGTCGTTGCAAGCGTGGGGACTGGGCGCCACATGGAATATCGACGCGCTTACGCTCGGCGCGAACTACACGCGCACGCTGTTCGGTCAGGCGAACGCAACGACCGCGACGGTGGCGTTCACGAACTACGAGGTGTGGGCGAACTACCAGTTCGCCCCCTCGTGGACAGTCGGCGCGGAATACACGTTCACGGCCGGCAGCGTCGGCTACTCGGGTGCATCGCCCGGCTATCAGCTTGTAGGGGTCGTGATCGACAAGAAGTTGTCCAAGCGGACCGAGCTCTACGCAATGTCATCGTTCCAGCGCGCGAACGCCGATGCCGCACATGCCGACATCTTCGAAGGTGCCATCGCCAATGCCTCGTCCTCACGCAATCAGGCCGCGCTACGGGTAGGCATGGTGCATAAGTTCTGAGGCATTGGCGCTGTTGTCGGCCGATGCCTGTGAGGGCGGGTATCGGCCGCGCGACTATATCGTCGAGCAGGCGCCGGCGACCAGATCGCGCATCCACTGATGCGAGGCGCTATTGTCGTTGCGACGATGCCAGTAGATATCCCACGAAAAGGGCTCCGACGGAAACGGTAACGACCGAACCGCAATCGTCTCCGGCGAGAAGCGCGCCGCCAGCTTGCCGGAAATGACCGCGATCGGATGATCTCTCTTGCAGAATCGGCGGCATCAGAAGCCAATGCGGGACTTTCGCGACGACTTTCCTTGCAAATCCCTGATCGGTGAGCACGTTGTCCACAATTCATTTACCGCAGCGCCCGGATCACCGAAGCTTGCCCTTGGACTTTTTCGCGCACGCACCTCCCGACTGCGCGGCGGGCCGCCACATCGGCGCAGACCCGATTCGCCCTCCCAACCACAGCAGTACGGGGAAATGAACGGCCCATCCGATGGCAATCACGGTAAGGGCCGCCCACTGGGAAGTAAAGGTGACGGCGCCTAGCGCAGCCCCGGCGCGAAACGACAGCGGCCCCCCCACTGCGCCGAGTAGTGAGGCCAATAGCCAATGCGGGCGCAGCGACGAGAATAGCGGGTTGATTTGGATAGCAAACAGCGCCCAAAGACCGGCCATCCAGTAGGGCGCGTATCCGGCCGGCCAACTACCGGCGGGATACGCGATCCAGCCAGTTCTCAGCACAATCGACTCCCATCCCCAACCGGCAAACGCGACAAGGGCGATAAACATCGCTTCACGCGAACGGCTTGTCGCGTATGGCACGTGCGCTGCGACGAGCAAGGTCACAAACACCACCCCCACCCATCCGCGCCCGTGAGCGGCACTCATCACGCAAATCATCCACCCGGCCTGGCCGAGCAAGAGGTAAAGCACGCGCCCATATCTCGAGGACACTGTGGGCAAGCGCCATGGGCATGCGCCGGGCATTCAGGGACCGCCCAACAGTTGTCGACGCAGCGATGGCGCACGCGTTCGAGGGTCTAGCCAGATGTCAAAAAACGCTTCGGCGAAGGCCGAATCCTGAACGTCGGCAGACAGTTTCCCGTTGGTGTAAAACCGCGCGCCATGCCCGGGCAAATAGACGCCGCAGAGTTCGTCTCCACGAGCGACATCGCCAAAAGCGCGCCGCATGTTTTGCTGCCATCGCACTAATGTAGCGTCGGCAATCGGTTGCGCTGACAGGCGTTGGATTTCGTCGAGTCCCGTCGAGACGATTCGCTCTGCGCTCACGCTTCGTTCGTACGTGAGGGACAGCGCGAAGGGGGTGTCATGCAGTGTGGACGGTTTGGGTGCTTGCGGCGCCCAAAGTTCGGCCCGGTAAAGGCAGAAGCCCAGCACGCAAAAATCTCCGGCACCGATGCGCCGTGCATTCCGTACGTCGTCGACGCAGTCAGCGCGCACGGTTGCCAGACTGCACACGCCGAGCAAGGCGGCAAGCAAGAGCTCCCGATATCCGCGAGGCAATATGTGATGCGGCCCGCATGACGACCGGGACGCCGCCCGCCGAATACGTCGGACCATTGCAAAAGAAAGCGCGCGCTTCATCGGGGTTCAGCTCGGGTAGCGCGAAATTAGAGCGACATCATGGTTTGATCTCCCAAAGCAAAACGTCGGCATGCCTCGCCTACGCGTTGAAATCCTTTCTGAACGGTACTTACCAGGTCTCGCGAACCCCGATATACGAACGAAACGAGATGCCGGATGCACTTTCTCAAAAAAAAGCTGGCTTTGGCCTGAGCGTGCATCTGCCCCGGACTGCTGCCGGAATTGAGGCACTTTCCAGCCTCACGCCAAGACATCGGGTTCGTCGGCAACGTTGCCGCAGGTGACCTCTCGGCGCACATCGATGTCGCGGGGCGCGACGAGATCGCTCAACCGCTTGCCGGGTTGCAGCGGATGAACCACAGCCTGCACCGGACCGTCCAGGAAGTACGTGACGGTAATGAGGCGGTCGTGGCAGCGACTCGAGAAATCTCGGCGGGCAATCCGGACCTGTCGTCGCCCACTGAACAGCAAGCTGCGTCGTTGCAATCGCTCATGGGGTATGCCTCAGGGCTCGAATCTGCGGTGTCGGCGTTCAAACTGCAAGCGGACGCCGCCACAGATCGTGACATTCACAGGTCAGGCGAGAAGCGCTTACGATCCCGTCAGCAGTCCATAAAACGCAAAAGGGCTCCCTTGCGGGGAGCCCTTTAAACATCTGTGGCGGAGAGAGGGAAAGTCCGGCCCCAAAAAAATCAATGACTTATATTCGTCGCAAGTTTGTATTTTGTACCTGCGCGCGTCCTTGCCTCTGTACCCAACCCCATTCGGCCATACCGTCGTCGCCACTGCATTGAGTCCGCAACGGCACTCGCGCATTAAGAATGGCGACCTATCTGATGTTCCGCACATGCCAAATTGGCGCTTCGGATAACACGCTCTGCAAATCACGTCGGCGTATGACGAAGCCAATTCCGGAATGATTCACCGTCGCTGAAGAGGCAGCGCCTGACGTTATGCGGCGTATGGCGGACGTAGTGAAAACCAGCGCGATGAGCCTGCAAATGAGGTCGTCACCGCTGTTGGCACACTGGTTCGTGCTCGATTCAATGCGCATCGCGAACCGTGCAAATCGCGAAGGCATGCGTGCCAACGCTCTGGCGCTGACGCGGCGGTGCGTCGAAGCAATCAGTGTTATCGAACTGAGCATATGCGGCCATCCTGAGGCGGAAGCCACCATGCTGTGTTGGGATGCTGACCAGTTGAGCCCGGGCAAGCTGCGAGCTTGGCTTGAAGCGAACGTGGCCCGCTTACGGCGTTGGTCTCTGGACCGAACCGTGGCCCCTCTTTATACGGGAATTTGCCGCTGCGATTCAGCCTTATGCACACTACGATTCGAAGCTGGCGCTGTGGCAGCTTCGTTTACTGCCCAACGCCCCGGAGTTGGACGCGCACTTTGCGTGGTTCGCATCTATTGGTGGAAATTCAGCCACGAGGCTACGATGCTCAGAAGGCAGCACGCATCACGCGCTATCACGCGCTTCTCACGTACACGCCGGGCCGCATGTTGATTGCCGGCTATCCCGATGACGAGCCGCTCAAAGTGCTTACGGAAGCCTTCGACTTGCGCTAGCGAAGTTGGGGTATCTCGATGGACATGAGACCGACTGCGGTAGCCAATTCTGGGCAATGCTCTGGAAAACTGACGGTGGGACAATCTTGGAATAATTAGCCACCTACGCCCCTGCCAGTCGCCGCCCTCAACGTTGAGCGTGGACGAAATCAGAGCCTTAATGCGCTTACGCTCAGACCTCGTCGCCCGCCCCCAAAGCCAGCAGTAGGTTAGCAAGCGCCTCATCGTCGCAACGGAAATAAGCTGCGGGCACACGGAGTGCCTGGCCAACCTGACCGGGACGCCAAAACGGCGGTTCGTGCGTTCCAGCTTCGTAGCGGCTTATCCGCGCGCTTGCCGTGCCCTCATCAAGGCGAACTTCGACACCCAACCGGTCCTGCGGAATGCCAGCCAGCCGCCGCGATTCGCGCAGGCGACGACCGAAGACTGTGCTGGGCTCATTTTTGTCATCCTACGCCGTAGGATTTTCCTGTCGATTCTCTACGTAATTCGTAGAATCCGACTGTTGCCGATACCGATTCGGCGGGTCCCCTGGTTTCTATCCAACCCTCAGGTTTTCGAGGTTTTGTGCCGTTATGGACATGGGGAAAATTAAGCTGGTGTCATACCTGTCATGCGACGGCGTGAATACCTCCATTTGTTGCAAACCAAACACATGTGAAATGCTTGACATACTAAATTCATTGTTTCTGGCTGGCACTATCGCAAGCCAAGCTCTTAATATCGTTGCCTTGGCTGACTCAGATATTAAAACCCAGGATAACGTCAGGATTTATCCAATTTCCATGAGGCAGCAGGCCCCTTTCTGGGTCGAAAAATGCCATTACCAGGGTGTGATGGTGCAGTACGCCAGAGATTGGGAGGAAACTCAACCATCAACAGGGATAGTTTTTACCCCCGAGCCGGACAAGCCCATTGGCTATGCCCTGATTCTCACAAAGGAAAAATGCCCCGGCAAGGAAGAGCGAGCAATTTTCAGCGCGGGCGCGAAGTATTTCTATCCGTTTAATAAAAGCTATGTTATTCGCGAGGGACATCGGATGGACGCGGTTGACTACGCGAGTCAACGGGATGACATGCGTCCCAAATGGATGCCTCAAGTTCTGAAGACAATTGAGGAGGATGCTCCCCGAAACGTTGCCGCTCAGAATTTTCTGGCGGAGATGAAAGCTCGTACTGAGTCAGTAACAGCCGCCGAAGAGGCACAACCTAGGTCTGCGGCGTCGGTATCCGACATCGCCAACGAAGCCAAACCCACTAACCAACAACGTATTGACGAGTAAGAAGAATGAAAGAACTTTTTTTCGCTATGGCAGTTGCTGCCGCCTTATTTTCTCCGGCAGCTTACTCTCAGCAATCTGTGCTTTCTTGTGTTGTTAAGACAGCCAGCGGTAGCGCGAAAACTAGAGCTGTGGCTGAAATTCGCGTTGGCTCTTCACTGGATATTCCTGTCGAATCATTGAAGGCAAACGGCTCGAACTATAATGGCCGAGATATCTTTAACACCGAAAGGAACGGCGAGCGCACAGTAATTACCATCAATCGAGAGACGGGCGAATTTGAGTTTTCCGCTTCGAGTTATGGAGTGGAGGATACACACAAGAGGGCGACGGGGGATTGCAAAATCAAAAAAATGAAGCTCTAGGCCTACAGATTATTCTTGAATGGAAGATGGCAATAGCGCACGGAGATGTTCCGTGCGGCTCTGGATTCCGCGTGCCTCGTTGTACACAGCATAGATGCCCAGGTGGGCTGCTGCCGGGGCCGTAAGCACTTCTGGCCTATGATTGGACTGCTGCCGGATTAAGACACTTTCCAGCCTCACGCCGAGGCACGTTCAAAGGCGTCGGGACTGACGCCGCCCAGATGGGTATGACGACGGTTTCGATGGTAAGAGACTTCGATGTAATCGAAGATGTCGGCGCGCGCCAGACGGATCTTGTAGACACGCTTTCGCACGCGCTCCTTGACCAGCTTTACCGCCTCGACTTTGAATTCCCTACTAAACTGCCTTCTGCTGCTCATTTACCATCTCCGGTCACATTGTCCACCTTATCTTGGTGTCCACGAAACCCGCAGCAGCCGAGACCTGGGCAACACGGTAAAGGGTGATGGTTCCGAGTACCGCAGCCGGCGCCTGATCCAAATCACCGGCCGAGCGAACTACATGGCGTGCGATGAAGCGCTGGGCCTGGACCTTATCAATCAACCTGCGCTGCTGGAGCAGCCTCCGCACGCTGCTATGTCTGCGGCCTGGTCCTGGTCCTGGTCTACCCGTGGGTTGAACACGCTGGCGGATCAGGGAAACTTCGTGAAGATCACCCGGCGCATCAATGGCGGGCTCACCGGCCAGGATGATCGCCAGGCACTCTACGAAAAAGCGCTGAAGGTTCTGACTTAACTCAGTCTCTTAAGTGTTTTTCGAAGTGGTGGGCGGGCTTTCAGTTGGGGGGTAGCAGAAGGCGCCATTCGTGGCGCCTAGATGTGTAAGTTATGAAGCTCGTTCATCGCCAAGAGCTTTACCTTGCAAGTGGAAGACAAGCATTGTCCCTTCTACGTGATACAGCTCAATATCACTAGCGAGATTTTCCAAGTACCGGGTGAGTTCAGGGAACTGAGGATTTCCGTAATCGTGCCAAACGATGCAGTTGGTTTCGCCACCGATCATCTTGAGCGCGTTTTCAGTATCTTTCTTCACGTATACGTATTCGTGGTTCGCATCAACGAAGATGAATTCGAATTTGTTTTCATACAGCGACGGGTCCAGAGACATAGAATCCTGGAAAATCTGTTTTACCAGCGAGCTTTTCTCGCTGCGCGTATATTTGCGCGTCGAGAGAATTGCCTTCTCTGCGAGTTTCTTGTCGTCGCCCTGGAAGTGCACGCCATCCGTGTCTGGCAGGTCCAATGTGTAAATCCTTGGCTCGCCACTGCCATTGTCCTGCAGGTCTTCAAGCATCAGTCGCGTGGTTCGGCCATCAAAGGTGCCAAACTCGAACAGGAAATTAGGATTTACAACGCGGACCAGCTTCAGAAGCACCACCGACTCGAAAGCAGTTAGGCATCCCGCTCCGTCGGCAGGAGGCATGTAGAATTTCACCTCTTCTCCCCGGCCGTCCTCGATGCCGAAGAGGCGATAAGGGCGCATATGATTCAGCTTTGACGGCGCGTAGGTCTTCGTTGCGAGACAAGTTTCCATTTTTGTTCCCTGGCGTTTTTGATAGGGAGGGACCGTGACGAACGCATCTCGATTCAATCCAAAGACATTCGTCACGTAACCGCTCGTTGAAGCTCTCGATGTAGGCGTTCTCCACGGGTTTGCCGGGGCGGATGAACGACAGCGTGATGTCGACCTCGTACGCCCAAGCATCCAGTACCTTGCCAGCGAACTCCGGCCCGTTGTCCACGGTGATGGATAACGGCAATCCGCGCATCTCCCGCAAACGCTCCAACACTTGTCTCACGCGCTGCCCAGGCGGTGAAGTGTCGACCTCTATGACAAGGCATTCTCGCGTGTAATCGTCGACTACATTCAGGCATCGAAACCACCGACCATACGCCAAGCCGTCAGAGACGAAGTCCATTGACCCGCTTTGATTCGGGCCTGTCGGTAGCCGTCGAGGTGTTCGTTCGACTGCGCGAATGGGCTTGCGCCTTCGTTTGCGCGCGCTCAGCCCCGCCTGGCTATAGAGCCGCCAAACCCGCTTATGGTTCGCCAGCCAACCCTCCCGACGCAACAGCACGTGAATGCGGCGATAGCCATACCGACGCTTCTGCGCTGCAATAGCCACCTTCTGTTCGTCAATTCGACGTCGTCGGTACGGCTCGACTCATAACGGAACAACGACCGCGATATTCTCACCAGCCCGCAAGCCCGGGTGACACCCATCGCGCGTTCGATCATCAACGTTCGAACCGCTTCGCGTTTGGCTTGCGGGCTCGCTACTTTCGGGCAGGCAGGTTCTTCGGCGCTGCATTGCCTAGCATCGAATCGGCCAGCAATCGCTTCAGCCGGCCATTCTCCTGCTCAAGCTCCTTGAAGGCGCTGTGCATCCGACACGGTCATCCCGCCAAATTTAGCTTTCCAGTGGTGGTAGGTCGCTTCCGAGACTCCGTACTTACGGCACAACTCGGCCGGCTTGAGGCCCGCCTCGCCTTCCTTCAACACGCCAATGATTTGCTCTTAGCTAAATCGCTTCTTCACTTCCGTTCCCCTTCGTTGGAACGGACTCTGCACCGTCTGCGGACTATTCACGGGGAGCAGGTCAGCGCGAAGCGCGCCCTAAATTTATATCCATAACACTTAACGAAAAAGGAGGTGGCAAAGCGCATTCAGCCAGGACAGAAACACTTCGACTTCAATCCGGATGAAAAGAGGCCCCGATGCAGAACATCAGGGCCAACGCCTTCTCCGCGATGACACATGACAAAGGAGCTGCCATGCAAGAACCGAGTTTAGTGAACGATTCCGCCTTCCGACGAGAGTGGATCATCAGGGGACGGAGTTTTGGAGAGGTCAGGTGGAGGTCACCGTCCCCCGATTCGACCGCTACATGGGCGCTCAGAGGCTTCACACTCTGCCAAAAGCGAAGCGCGGCGAATCAGAAAATTCGGAAGATAACCAAATGGCGGCGGCCAAACGGGCCAAACAACAAGCCAGATTGCGTTGTAAGGCCATTGGCGCGGATCGCATGATTACGTTGACCCACCGGGAGAATATGCAGGACAAGGAGCGCTTGAAGCGTCATTTCGACGCTCTACGCCGCCGCTTGAACAGGATTCAGGATTTCCAGTACATCGCAGTTCCTGAACGTCAGAAACGGGGCGCGTGGCATCTACACGTCGCGGTGAAGGGACGGCAGAACTACCGGGTGCTCCGCGCGATCTGGATATCGATCGTTGGTGCGGACAACGGCAATGTCAATGTGCGAAATCCGCTTCGTCAGAAAGGTCAACATCACAAGCTGGCGGCCTACCTCGGCAAATATCTGACCAAGGACTTTGCCGAGCACAAGATGAACGAGAAGCGCTATTGGTCGAGTCGTGGCATCGCGATCCCCGAACGAGATCCCATCGACCACATCTTGAGCGACGACCCGGTGAAAGCCATTGTGACTGCGTTTAATGCGGCGCAGGAAGTCGGCGCAAGCTTGGCCCGCTGCCAGGCATTTTGGAATCAGGGTCTCGGAAGCTTCTGGTTAGCAACGAAGGAGAACTGAATTGACTGCATCGCTTTTTCTCAGCGTCGAGGAACTGTCTGAATTGACGGGGCGACGGCGGCGAAACAACCAAGTCTTCGCACTTCGCTCTATGGGCATCGAACATCGGGTGAGGCCCGACGGCCATGTACTCGTGTTGCGAGCGCATGTGGAATCACTTCTTGGGGGACGCATGCCGGAAAAGTCATCGTCTGACTGGAACCCTGTTTGGAGCGTCGCCTGATGCCAGTTCCGCGCAAACCAGAAAATCGAGGTCCTCCGTCTCGATGGCGACACTATCACGGGGCTTATTACTACGAAGTCCCCCTGGCATGGAGCTTCATTGGGAAGGGGAAAAGAAGTTTCGTCTCGGCAAAACACTCCCGGAATCGTATCGGGTCTGGGCCGAACGTCTCGGAACCCTGGACAAGGCGAAGACCGTTGGCCAACTGCTTGACCGTTATGCACTCGAAGTCGTCCCGACCAAAGCTCCCACTACGCAGACGCAAAACCAACTCGCAGTGAAGCAGCTACGCGAAAAATTTCACGATGCGCCGTTGGGTGGCATAAAACCGAGACACATTTACGCCTACGTAAATCTCCGTCGAAAGAAAGTGAGGCAACCCGACGGGAGCTTTAAGGAAGTTCCGGCAGTCACCGCAGCCCATAGAGAAATCGAAGTGCTGTCACATGCCTTTACCAAAGCAGTCGAATGGGGATACCTTGATCGCCACCCATTCAAATTCGAGGTCCGCCTAAAGGGCGAAGACGCACGGACACGCTATGTAGAGGACTGGGAGGTTGATGCGTGTATGTCTATCAAGCCCAAGCGGCCTCGTGGTGGCATTCGAATGGTCCAGGCCTACATTCGACTTAAGGGCATGACCGGCATGGCGCGCGGCGACTTGCTGCGCCTTCAACCGGAGAGGCACTTTACCGACGATGGGATTCTGATCGAGCGAAACAAGACGGCCAAGAAGACGGGGAAACGAACGCTCTATCAATGGACGCGAAGAACTGCGTCGTTGCGTGAGGGAGGCTATCGATGCCAGGTCGGCGCAGAACTCCACTCACCTATTCTGTAATCGCCGGGCAGAACCGTACATCAACGAACTGACCGGACGCGCAGGCGGATGGGACTCGCTTTGGCGCGATTTCATGGACAGAGTTCTTGAGGAGACGGACGTCTCCGAGCGATTTTCAGAGCACGACTTGCGCGCCAAAGCAGCAAGTGACGCAGAGACGTTGGAGCATGCTCAGGCGCTGCTATCGCACACGGATAGCCGAACCACGCGTCGCGTGTATCGCCGTAAAGCCGAGAAGGTGATGCCTTTGAAATGAACTTTGCAGCCCGCTCTATTGCACACTCGCGCATCTATTGCACAAGCTGAGCGGGCACTTCGCTGCAAAGCCTTATGTATCTGTGGCGGAGAGAGGGGGATTCGAACCCCCGATAGGCTATTAACCTTGGCTAGGCGTGGCTGGGGGGCTTAGCTGGCAAGGGATTGCGGGTGGGGCGTTTACTATTTTGGGGTGTTACGCGAAGAGGGTAAGTGGTTGATTTTTATGGTGGGGGATTTGGGGTGATAGTAGGAGTGGCGGCGGGGATTAGGGTCGAAAAAAAAGCCCTGGAACGGCAGTTTCCGACCCATTGCTGCCGTAGCTGACTTTGAAAAGCAGACGCTCAGGAACGAAGAGCCAACCGGCGCTGCGCGGCTTTATCGCGCAGCGTCCAGCAACCGAAGGGAGCGGAGGTTGAGCACCATGTCAGACATTTAGCTCTGGGTGATTTTTGCTCCACCAGTCATTACGATTGAACATCCACTTCCAACGCTGATTGAAGTTCCTTCGCTCTTGAGTATGGTATTGCCCCCGACGGTTGTTTTTCCGGTTGCAGTGATTCCCCCACCCGTAACAAGGACGGGAGCTTGTATCGTGCTACCTGAGATGTGTACAACACCGTGCTCATGGTCAAATCTTATGCCGCGAATGGCTTCAATAAGAGCTCTATCAATACCTATCGAACCAGTTCCTGCAGATGCATCAATTACACCGACAGCCTCTTTGAAAATTAACTCAATCTCTTTGGATGTTCTTGCTTGCTGAATTGCCTGCTCCAAAGACGGCTTAAAGCCGATAGCCTTGCTAAAGAAAGCTTTTACTGCGTCGGTTGAAAAATTCGCAAGAACACCGCATGCAATGTTTGTAAGTGCTGCTGCTGTAGCTGCATCCATTTTGAAGAGATTCCTTTCGAGAAAATTTCTAACAGTTATCCAACGAATCCAGCGGTCCGCATATTGATAATCGTAAAACACGGAAATTCCAAGTAACTGATTGATTCATTTACGGGAGGCTCCGGCAGACTGTCCGCATATGCAATGATATTACGGACCGGCAAAAAGTCGGTATGCCGAAGGCAAGAGGGTTGTGGCAAATGGCTGCTATGGAACAGTTTTTGAAGGACTGCTCATGGCCGAATTCCGCCTCACAAAACGCCCCTCCGAACTAACCCAAGAGGGAGTAGCGGTGCCGAAGACCAGAACCATATATTGCGCAAAATCAACAACTAACACGAGGAAGGTGCACCAACGGTGCACTTACACACAGATCCGCGGATGATTAGTTTCTTGCTGAGCACCCCGTTTTCTCACCGCCAGTCGAACGTTTTGGAGCGGGCGTTCCTCCAAAGCGCGAAGCGCTACTGGCGCGCGCATCGCGCACCGGCTTTGCACGCCGCTACACGCGGACGATCCCGGTTCCCGGAGAACGAAGTATCCCAAGCCACTCTGCCACCTTTTCCGAATTGACTTCCTTAATCGGATACCCTCGAACGCTCACCACCTCACGGGCGCCAACACTCAATTCAGCTGATGTAATCAGGACTCCGTAGTCCGCGCCGTTATATGAAACGTCTGCCGCAAGACCTTTTACAGTCACCTTATCGACTTTTTCCTTCTGGCGTTTGCATTGAACAATTAGCGTCGGAGCGCCAGAGGGATCTGCGCCCCCCCGCCATGCGCGAATGTCGACACCATCATCGTTACTCCCCGCCCCGACTTCAACCTTATATCCCGCTCGATGCAAAAATTCAGCGGACATTTGTTCAAAGCGACGCCAGTGTATTTCCCCGATTCTTTCATTATTGTTCGCCAAAAAATTGATGAACCTCTGATCGAAGAAGGCTCCGTGCGCGGGCGCCTGCTCGCTCCGCTTCTTTAGCTCCGCCAAGTCTAGTCGGTCTAACCATTCCGGTTGATGCTGGCTTCGCGCAAAGGGGTCGAGATCTGACGCGGTAACCATCGCATCGAGACGGTCAAGCGCAATTCTGAGTCCAATAATCCCGAACTTTTCGCGCGCATCCTTCATTAGCGGCGTCGGGTCCATTTTCTTGGTGCCGTTACGCTCTGCGACATCCATCATTTTCGGCCACCACTCCAAAAACAACTTTGCCACGCCGTCAAGCTCACGTTGGTGCTCCGCATACTTGGTGTATACGAACAAGCCCAGTCGATCACCGTTAAATCTCTTATCCGTGTAGCCGACTTTGTACAGGGCGTGATAGTAGAGGTCTTCGATTTCCTCTGCACGCAGGCGAACAAACCCCGCCTCATTTTCAAGGATGGCGTCGGGGTACTTCGTACCTGATAGCAAATCGCAAAGCTCGGCTATGGAAACGGCTAGTCCCGATTTATACCCTATGGTTTCATGCAACCCATCGCCCAGAGATCCCGGTTGCAGTATCACACCTCCCATATACCCTCCCCATGTCGCGAAACCCACGTGCGGCCACAGTAAATGTCCGCTTAAAAAGTAATTTTCGGAAGAGTATAAGGGCTGTATGGCGTGCGTGACATTGCGTCATTTGCCTGCGCCACAATTGAAAAACCCCGACGACGCGGCTCGAACGAAAATACGAACAGATTGCTACGCCAATATTTGCCGAAGGGCATTGATCTATCTGTGTACTCACAAGCCAAACTCAATGTCGTGGCCCGACGTTTGAACGAACGCCCCAGGAAGACACTAGACTACGAAACACCGGCACAACGATTTCTTCACTCTGTTGCACTGACCGGTTGAATCCACAACCCATTACGGCCGTTCAAGCAGTCATGCTTTCAGTGACCGCTTTCGAGCGTATTAACGGTTCAAGTGACTTAGTCGTCCGGCGATGTTCGACGGAAGCTACCGGTCGCCAAACCTCGTGTGATTCGAAGAGTGTGATCTTTCTCCATCGTCGGCTTGATTCAGTGAACCGCATCACGCAAGGATCGACGGAGCATTCTCTTACATTCGGGCTGGTGAGCTATTATTCGCACAGGAGGGTAGCTCATGTCTATAAAGCACCAAGAACTGACGGGGACGAGTGGAACAGCCATTCGGGGCCTTACAAACATCAACGTGATAGTAGGGCGAAATGGAGCCGGGAAAAGCAGGCTGCTCCGATCCCTAGACGAGGCTTTATGGAATGACCAAGCATTTAACACGCGTTACATCAGTCCGGAAAGAGCAGGTGTATTCCAGCGAGAAGGAAGCACTGGCACGAACTTGGAACGAGACAAAAACTGGCTTCCGTCAGTTCGCAGGAGAAATCAGGCCGACAATTTCAAGGCAGTCTCTGCTTATCTGCTGAGGGAACTGGAGATTGTCTATAACCGTCGCATTCTGTCCACGCCGACGCTCCGCGTCGATCCGACTCGTTCGTTTGAGAATGATCTCCTGCGACGAATCAGCGGGCTGTTGGCGAACATCTCTGTTGAACAGGAAAACAGCTCGTTCGTATTCGTCTCAGCTACGGGCGAGCGGGTCAATCCTGATCAAATTAGTAGCGGTGAATCAGAATCGATAGCCTTGGCGACCGAAATTCTGTACTTCTTCGAGACACTGGACCCCGATCGGTTCAATGTCCTCCTACTCGACGAACCTGACGTTCATCTTCATCCAGATCTGCAAGCACGCCTCGCACAATTTTTGGTCACGTCTCTGAGTGAGCTTGATGATGCGACGCGCGATAACGTCGTAGTCTGCATAGCGACGCATAGCACCCCGTTCATCTGTGCTTTAGCTCCTTCGCCGTACACGTCTATCGGGACAAAGAACTTTGGGCAGATGGTTGTCCAGTTTTCGCGGGCATCTGAACAACTGCGTAAGGTAGCGCCATTCTTTGGGCACCCCCTATCTCTTAGCATCAGTCAGGACGTGTTGCTGATCCTAGAGGGGGAGGACGATGAAAGAGTCTGGCAGCAGGCAGCACGAACGTCGCAAGGAAAAATTCGTGTGTTCCCAGTGCTTGCGACATCCGTGGATCAGCAGACCAGCTTGGAGACGTTTTGTTCTACTGTTCTAACCGCGGTGTTCGATGACCCAGTTGCCTATTCGCTTCGGGACGGCGACGGTGTCCGGGATCCACTGCCAGCCATAGGCGTGGTCACCCGCTTCCGGCTCCAGTGCTATGCGATCGAGAATACCCTGCTGACGGATGAATGTCTCTCAGTCCTGGGCCTGACGTGGCCAGCATTCCAAGAAGCAGCGACGGCATGGATTGCGCAGAACGGGGAACATAAGGATGTGCCTCGCATTAGGCAACTCCTTGATAGCACGGACCGGTTGCGTGACGCGAAGATCAAAACCATCCGACAGCTAATTTGTTCAATTGCGGGGTCGAAGAAGCCTTGGGAGGTTATTGTCGGACAGGCGCTCGGAAGTCTTGAGGTTGAATCCGCTGCAGACACGCCCTCATCCATGCTGTCGTACCTCGGAGCGACTGCGGCCGAGACCCTTTTAAGCGTAGGGTAACTTCTCGGCTGAGCACTTGCTTTCACAGTTCGACTTGGTCTGTTTCTGGGCGCGAAACCGACGTCTGAACGTCGCACTTTCCCGGCAGGTGGATGACGCTTCATGGCCGATAGGTGACGACCACATCCGGTCGCTATTTGGAGGAACAGCCCTCTCAGACCAAGTGATTGTGTAGCAGCAATAACTCTCCTCGGCATACCACGCGCTCCGAGAGCAACGCCAAAGTGCCGAGATCTCATTTCAAGCTTTACGGACGGGCGGGCGCTTAGGTATCTGCGCCAAGCTATCTCCATCAGCTCCTCGCCACTCGGATGTCCCTCCCTTTCAATCAATGCTCTGAGGGCCTCATTGATCAATGCCGTCGTGCATTGAGTGGCCTGCGAGCGCCTTAGCCTTCGCGAGTAGTTCGTCGTCAAGGGGGAGAGATGTGAGCCTTTGACACCGCCAAGAACGTGGCACGAGTGACCGTTCGGGGCTAGCACGGCCTCGTGGGGTCGGGGGAGCAGCAGAACCGCCCAATGAACCCTACGAACAACCCTACATTCATCCACGCACAAAAATAAAAAAAAGCTATAATCAACAAACAGTTACGTTATTTTTAACCCTCCAAAGAACCCTACATTTATCCCTCCAGAGAACTGTACAAACCTGGGCGGATAGGTAAGCTCTTGCGGAGAAAACCAACGCAAAGAAAGGTCCCATGGTTACTGTCGTCTCGATCCAGCCCCTCTTCCCGGAAGACCGAGTGCTTGACGGTTCACTCGAACTGGCGGCTTCTCTGTCAGAAAGAGCCCGCGAGTTACAGGCCGACGGGAAAGGCCCGGTCGCCGACGCCCTTGTTCCGCTCCTTCGGAACATGAACTCCTACTACACGAACAAGATCGAGGGACAACACACCACTCCCGCCAAGATTCAGCAGGCTCTCGAGCAGCACTACTCGTTGGACACAGAAGAGCACAAGAAGCAGTTGATGGCCACGGCGCACATTCACGCCGAGGAGCAGTTGGAAAGGCAATGGAAAGATGTAAGCGCCAGCGAAATGTTTAATGCGGAGCGCGTGCGCACCATTCACCGACTGTTCTTCGAAGCGCTGCCTGAAAAATTCCGACTCACGAACGAAGGCGACCTTATCCGACCTGGCGAATTCAGAGAGAAGGATGTCACCGTTGGCAAGCACATGGCGCCCCCCGTAGATCTCATACCCCAGCTAATGGAGGAATGGGAGAAGCGCTACTCCCGCATCAAGGCCTCTGAGTACCAACTGATAGCGACAGCTTGCTCACATCATCGCCTCGCGTGGATCCACCCGTTCATCGACGGCAATGGTCGCGTCTGCCGCTTGCATTCTCATTTGACGCTACACGCATCTGGATTGACCGACGGCCTTTGGTCTCCATTACGCGGATTCGCTCGTACCCACGACGAGTACTACGCTCGCCTCGCCGCAGCGGATATGTCTCGACGCAACGACTTGGACGGAAGAGGCAACCTGTCGCAGGAGGAGCTAGTCAAGTTCATCAATTACTTCCTCGACTGCTGCCTGGATCAAGTCAACTTCATGTTGAAGATGATGGAGTTCGGCGGATTCACGGCGCGGCTACGCGACCTGCTCTACTACCTCGATGCCAACCCCTGGCAGATCGGTTCCGACAAATCGGTTATCAGACCTGAGAAGTCGGCCCTAGCCCTCGAATTCATCGCTCGCACCCGACCGCTTTCGCGTGCGGAATTCGCACAGATTCTCGGCGAGAGCGATGCGACCGCTAGACGCATTACCCGCAGTCTTTTGGATTTCGGGATTCTGCGCTCTGACTCGCATCGGGATGATCTTGCCTTCGCGCTACCGTTGAAGAGCTTGAGGTTCTTGTTCCCGAAGCTTTGGCCGGAAGTTGACACGGAGTAGCAGCCGTTGGGCTTCGCAATTACAGTGATCGACTAATCACGGCGTCGAAGCGGTCGCAGAAGAAAAAGCTCAACACGGAATCCGGGATGCGGTGAGCGCTAGAGGGTTAGAGCGGTGTGCGCGTCGCTTTATGAAGATCCTTCAGATAATCAGAGTAAGAACTCAATTGCAGGTTTATCTCACTTAGTTCCGGATGTGGGCGATTCCCAAGTTTGTGCGCAATGAGCTCCGACGTGGAAAGTCGAACCGCTCGCCGAAGCTGACGATACAACACGATGGCAAACCCTGTCCCCATGGAGCCAAGTTCGTCATGTTCGAGATTCTCATTACTAGCACACTTGATCGTCCAATTCATCGTCTCGCCGATATTAAGGTTAATCGCAACCCCTAAATTGGTTGGAGAAATTGCCAAAGTGACGGCGTTCGGATCCCCCATCATCCGAGAGAAAATCGGGTCACGCTGCCCCGACAAATGGGATTCGCCGTGAATATCCGGTACTTCTTCGTCGGGGCGATGCCACAACGCCTTGTATAACTCCTCCGAATAAGCCGTTTTAAGCGCACGGCTACCGAACATTGCATATGCAAGGCCTATTGCGAGCTTTGCCATAAACCGGACGTCATATTTTGTGTAAAACGCAAGACGATTATTCCTTTGCTGGGACTTCGTGCAGTTTTTCAAGAAAAAGTCGATTCGAGATCGATCTAGCTCATCAGGCTCCGAAAAGCCGATCTGACTAGGATCGACGTCAATGGAGGTGCACATGACTTTTCTCGTGCGGCGCCCCTCAAATGCATCTCTGAAGGATCTCCATGGAAGGATCGGTTGTATTCCGGATCGCTCGCAAAACATGAAATATGCACGGCTCTTTACTTCCTTTCCGGTTCTAGGATTTCCACCCGCATACCAAAACAAACGCTCGTCGCCTCGCCTCACCAAGTAGACCTGTTCGCCAAGAGGACCGAGCCACGCTTCACAAATTTCGTCAGGCAACATCCCCGGCGGACGGAGATCTGACATCCCCATACACAACAAAGGTACCCCTGTGTCGCTCTCAAGATCGAACGTCGAGCAAGCAATGTCCCTGAGCTTCTGCGTGACAAGCCAATCCTTCTCGAACCCTGCGTCAACAAAAAGTCCTAAATCATTATTACAGCGCTTACAAACGTCCCGTGTCTTGAACTCGTCTGGCGCATATGTCCCTCCCAAGAATTGAGGGATGATGTGCTCTAAAGAAAAATCGTCAGCGTTCTTCGCCTCCCGACAGTAAATACAATATTTCGTCAACAATTGTCCTTCTGTATGAACTCTCATTTGGCTCTCTTCCTTTGATAAGGCGGTGGTCTCATATGCAATCGCTTTTTTTTTGACGTCGCGCTCTGATCAACCAAGCGATGAGAAAATGAAGCTGAGAAATAACTCTGCCCCTTGGGAACATCTTTAGAGTACCGGAAATCCTGCCTCACGCCCCTACAACGGCGGAGGTACCCGAAAAGCGTGCTCGGATTTGGCGGCGCGGTAGACGTGATTTTTTTATGTGCGTGTCAACGTAGCGGCGACTCCATCCCCATTTGTGAAACCGCGTCGTTCAAACCGCCTCCGTCGACCAAGAAAGATCCTTATTGAGGCATCGGAATGTTCCGAATCGCAGCGAGTGACCTAGAATGCGACTCCGAACGCGTGGTGCCCTCAAAGTCGGATCGTTAAAGTTGTCCCTGTCGCGCCCCAAAACGCGACCGGGTTTGGCGACCCGATTGATGTTTTACTAGGGCACACAGCCGCGATGTTTGCGGCTTTCGTGTGCACGCGGTCTTGCGCTTCACCTCTAAGGGTGGGCCTGGATTGGGACACCTTCGGGTGTGCCGTTAATCCTAGTCATCAGCGGTTCGCCAACCTAGTCCAGTGCCCGCCCACCCCTGCGCAATGCAACGGGTGGCGGGGTTCTCAGATTGGCTAGATCGAGGTGCCCCGCATGACCTGTAATCCTCCAGCAGTTTTCCCCATCCCCTCGTCCGTAGACAAGCTCAGCACTCTCGCCGAACGTATCCTCGTGCTCACGACATGCACGACTACAGACGCGGGCAAGGAAATGCCTCACCGCTTCCTTCTCGCGATCTTCGAAGAGCTTGGCGAAATGACTGTCGAACTCGTCTGTGAATGCCACAAGTTGAAGGCTGACTTTCTCGACGCATAGTCGTCACCCAGCAGTTCATCTGACTCTGCCAACGGCATGGCCCCCCGCATGTTTCGGCTGCATTCATAGCGCTGCGCTTTACGGCGCTCGCTGTTTCAAATCCACGCCACGCCATTCGCCATGCAAGCCATCACTCCCCTCACCTCCAACCCAATCGGAATTTCCCCATATACGGTCCGTTCAGGCGCTGCTTTAATAACTCCACATTCGCGCCACGCCTCCATACGTGGCTTCCGGTTGGATTTAGTTTTTTCAGTGCATAGCAGTACGGGCGCGCACTGGCCTATCACCACTTCAGGCGGCAGAAGCCAGAAGTCGATCTGCGCTCAAAAGCGTATGCTGGGGCAATTAAACGAGAGCTCGGCCAAGATCCCATCGCGGGCAGTGTCCATCGTCGTACTGCGGCCATCATCCAAAATTCCCTATCTCACCCAGCAGGTAACACCGTCGTAACCCAACCTCATCCGTTGGTTCGTTCGCTGACGTTTGTATTTCTGTAAGCCGGTCGTCTTTCAAGGCGTCTAGCGTCGGGAGTGTCAGCGCCGTACCCGGAGAGAGGGTTGCGTATGCGTGCTTGCGGAGTCCGGGCGGTTATCGCGCGGCTCAGCGCGGCCCGCGTGACCGAGCAGCGGGTATGACCTCGCGCGTTCGCCACTACCTCATTCCTTTGCATCCCGGCTCTCATGCCGAACCTTTCAGCCTCAATGGCGCGCTATCGCTCGTCTTGTACGCGAAGGGTTACGGACAGAAGTTTGGAAGCACTGCGAGCGCCCGCCGCCCGCAGGGGCGAGGACGGCGGGCGCACGAAGTGCGCCCATAGACTTGTACTACTAATACTTAACGTACAAGTCCTCGGAATCGCCCGCCCGATCAGGCACGACAGGAACATCTACCCCCAAGCAATCAACGCGCGGGGCACCCTGATCAGAGAGATAGAGGTTTGCGATGAATGAGACCAACGTTTTGAATTACTCCCCGTTTCGCCCTGAGTGGATCGTCCGTCGACGCGTCTTTGAGGATGGACAGGTGGAGGCTTATGCGATCCGTTTCGAACGGTATTTGAAGACGCAGTCGCTTCATCTGATGCCGAGGGCCAAACGCGGTGAGTCCGCTTCCACCGAGACGAACAAACTGGTTGCCGCGAAGCGCGCAAAGCAGCAAGTTCGACTGCGCTGCAAGGCAATCGGCGCTGATCGCATGATCACCCTCACGTATCGCGAAAACGTCCTCGACAAGGAGAGGATCAAACGCGATTTCGATTCTTTGCGACGCCTTTTAGGCCGAATTCAGAACTTCCAGTATGTCGCTGTCGCTGAACGGCAGAAGCGAGGTGCGTGGCATCTGCACATCGCTGTAAAAGGACGACAGAACTATCGCGTCTTGCGGGGGTTGTGGCTACGTGTCGTCGGCGAGGGAAACGGAAACGTCGACGTGCGCAATCCGAATCGCGAAGCCCACCTGCGTCATAGGATCGCCTGCTACATCGGGAAGTACATCGTCAAGAATTTCGATGAGCATCAACTTAACGAAAAGCGGTATTGGGCAAGTCGTGGCATCAAGGTCCCCGAGGTAGAAACGATCAAGCATTTTCTTGTGGATACGCCAGCCGATGCCATCGTCGCGGCATACGAAGCCGTACTCGAAACTGGGGCAACGCTTGTGGATCATCAGCAGTGTTGGGATCAGGATGCGGGCTATTTCTGGATGGCGACCAAAGAACGGCCAGCCTCTTCCAGCAAGGCGTAAGGAGGCACATCGATGAGAAATCCGACCTCGATGTTTCTCGAACCAGATGAGTTAGTGACGCTGACCGGACGCACCCAGAACCGCGCTCAGGCGCGCGCGTTGCGCATGATGGGCATCGAGCACCGCGTGAGGCCAAACGGCACGATTGTGGTGTTGAGCGAGCACGTTGCTGTGGTCCTTGGCGCGCAAACGGCCATAGCTGCCCGTGACGCCGCCATCGAACCAGACTGGAGGGCGATGAATGCCGCGAAGGCGTGATCCCCGCAATAAGGGCTTACCGACGCGCTGGCGGCATATCAGCGGCGCGTACTACTACCAGGTACCGCCCGGCCTCGAATCGATGTGGGATGACAAGCAGACATTCCGTCTCGGATCGTCTCTTCCCGAGGCATATCGAGTCTGGTCGGATCGGCTTGCCGATCTGGAAAACGTGCGAACCATCGACAAGTTGCTAGAGCGCTATGCGCGCGAAGTTTTGCCGACCAAGGCGGTAACAACACAAGCGCAAAACACGTCTGCGTTGAAGGCGCTTAAGCCGGTTTTCGGGCGCATGCCTCTCAACGGCATCAAGCCTCGTCACGTCTATCAGTACATCGACAAACGAGGAGCGAAGGTGGCTGCGCGTCGCGAGGTCGAAGTGTTGTCACATGCACTGACGAAAGCTGTCGAGTGGGGATACATCGACCGGCATCCATTCAAGGGCGAGTTGCGCCTGACGAGCATCCCGCCAAGGACTCGGTACGTGGAAGACTGGGAAATCGTCGAATGCTTCTCGCTGACGTCGAAGCGGAAAGCTGGCAGCGTCCTCGCCGTGCAAGCGTATATGCGCGTAAAGCTGCTCACGGGATTGCGTCGCGGGGATCTATTACGGCTTCGCCTCGACGACCTGAAGGAGGACGGAATCCACGTCACGCCAGCTAAGACGGCGAACACCACTCGCAAGCGGCTGATCATCGAGTGGACAGACGCGTTGCGGGAGGCCGTAGAGCAAGCCAAGGCAGTAAGGCCAATGCATGCATCCGAATGGCTCTTCTGCACACAGCGCGGTGAACCTTTTCTCAACGAAAAGACGGGGAGAGCCGGTTCATGGGACTCGATGTGGCAAGGATTTATGCGGCGGGTGTTGGCGGAAACAAAGGTCGAAGCCCGGTTCACCGAGCATGACCTTCGTGCCAAGTGCGCCAGTGATGCTGAAACGCTTGAGCACGCGCAAACGCTTCTTGCCCACGCAGATGGCCGTTTGACCGCACGGGTCTACCGTCGCAAGCCTGAACGGGTCAAACCCCTTCGTTGATGGACTCGGGCCGCTCGACTTATCAATGGGATTTCGGCGAGTATTCGCGACAGGTACCATTCGAAAATCGAGCCGCCCTATCAAAACGTGAAACTCGGATAATGGCTAGAGACAACCGGGGGGCGATCAATATGAAGCGAATCGGAGGACTGATGTCTACGGCCGGAAAAGTGGCCTACGAATGGTCGTTTTGGGGGTGGGCGGCTCGCGTTGCCGATCCTTGCTCGAAATGGGCTCAGGTATTAGCCGTCGGTGGCACGGCCGCTTGGGCAATATTCACGTTTAACCTTTTCGGCACGTCGACGATTACCCCTACACTCAAAGTTTCGGCGTCAGTGCTGCCATATGACACTGATCATCGATTGCTGGTAGTCCGAGTAAAGCCGGGCAACGTGGGGCGCGTACCGTTAGATATCAGTGATCAACCGATGTCAATTGCCATCAAGGAAATTCCAGCAGGACACGAGACCGGTTACGTCAATCGGGACGATTTGAAGCCACTATACGTCGCTCAAAACATCATTGGTCGATATAAGGGCGGGTATGAGCTTGATCCCGGGGTGGAGTTCGATGAGGTTGAGCCGTTCGTTGTCCCGGCCGGTAGAACCTATGTCGTCGAAGCAACGCTATCCCTCGACGAGGGCACTGACATTAGGACGCCAGAGGTAGTCTACGTACCAGCCGTCGAGATAACGACTGCTGCATCGGGTAAATCCTAGAGGCAATATCCCGAGCCGCGATCTAATGAATGCCGCATACCATCGGTTAGACCCCATTGCCTATTCGCGGCGCCGCTAGGCCTCCCGGAATAGTAAACATCCGCCCTATAGTAAAACGCGAAAGGGCTCCCTTGCGGGGAGCCCTTTAAACATCTGTGGCGGAGAGAGGGGGATTCGAACCCCCGATAGGCTATTAACCTATACACGCTTTCCAGGCGTGCGACTTAAACCGCTCATCCATCTCTCCTGAAGAGTCGCGCATTATAGCAGGTCGGCAGCAACATCCCATACCCTTTCGTGCCACCCTCGCAAAATTTCTTCTCCGCCCCGTCACTACGGACGCCTCAAATGGTCCACCAGATGCCGGTCCCGCGCGCTCGGGCGGCCACCCAGCAAGCTGAACGCAATGGCCACCGCAAACCCCACCGGTACCCCGAAGGCCCCCGCTGAAATCGGATCCACCCCCCACCAGCGCGCCCCCGCAAATCCGGTCAGCCTCGTGAAGAACGGATACGTCGTCATGATGTAGTACACACACACCAACAACCCGCTCACCATCCCCGCCGTCGCCCCCAGCCGCGTCGTACGCTTCCAGAACACCCCCAACACCAAGGCCGGGAACAAACACGACGCCGCCAACGAAAACGCCGCGCCCACCAAAAATAATATATTCCCCAGCTTCAACGACGTGACATACGACGCAAACATCGCCACACACAACAACAAGATCTTCGACGTCGTCACCCGCTTCTGACTCGACGCATTCCTGTCCACCATGTGGAAATAAACGTCGTGCGACAGCGCATTCGCTATCGTCAACAATAACCCGTCCGCCGTCGACAATACCGCCGCCAACGCCCCCGCCGCCACCAATCCCGAAATGACGTACGGCAACCCCGCGATTTCTGGCCCAGCCAACACCAGCATGTCCGGCTGCATCCATATCTCGCCCCACTGCACCACCCCGTCACGATATACGTCCGAGATGTCCAGTTGCACCGGCGTCGCATGCCGCCACTGTGTCACCCACCCCGGCAGATTCTCGTAACGCGCGCCCACCAGATGCAACAACACGTCGTACTTCAGCATCACCGCCAACGCCGGCGCACTCACGTACAACAACGCGACGAAAAACAACGTCCACCCCACCGAACTGCGCGCCCCCTGCACCGTCGCCGTCGTGCCATACCGCGTCAGAATGTGCGGCAAACTCGCCGTGCCGATCATCAGGCACACCATCAGCAACAGAAAGTTCAACCGCTGTGCACTGCGCGTCGTATCGTCCCGCGCCGGGAACGGCTCTGTCATCGCGTGCGGCGGCTCGCTGCGCTCCACGTACTGATTACGCATCTCAAGCCACTGGTTCTGCGCCTCCCCAACGTCGCGCGGGAAGGCATCAAGCTTCGTCTCGAGCACCTTCACGTCACGCAGCGGCCCATTCCGTCGCTTCGTATCCAACAACTGCCGCTCCAGCTCCGCACGCTCGCTGTAAAAGCTGTCAGGTAATCCGTCCAGACGGCGCTGCATTTGCTCAGCCTGCTCGCGATAGTAGTCGCGCACCTCCCGCTCCGGCACCGACTGCTGAATTTCTCGCTCCAGCGCCTCAACCTTCGCCAATGCCTTGCCGTACGAAAATTGCGGAAACCACCCGTTGCCCGTCTGATGGCCAATCATGGCCGTCGGCACCAGAAAGGCCGTAATCATGATGATGTACTGCGCCACCTGCGTCCAAGTCACTGCGCGCATACCGCCGAGGAACGAACAAACGAGAATGCCAGCCAACCCGAAGAAAATACCGATGGTGAACTCGACACCGATGAAGCGCGACGCGATCAGACCCACGCCCTGAATCTGCGCCACGAGATAGACGAACGAACACAGAATCGTAGAGAAGACACCCAGTGCGCGCACCAGATTGCTGTCATATCGCGTGCCAAGAAAGTCCGGTACCGTGTAGCGCCCCATCTTGCGCAAATACGGCGCGAGCAGGAACGCTACCAGACAATACCCCCCCGTCCATCCCATGACGTACGCAAGGCCGTCGTAACCCGACACGTAGAGCGATCCCGCCAACCCCATGAACGACGCCGCACTCATCCAGTCCGCCGCACACGCCATACCGTTGAACATCGGTGGCACGCGTCGTCCCGCAACGTAGTATTCGGTCGCGTCCGATGTCCGCGAAATCAAACCGATCACGGCATAGACGGCAATCGTCACAAACAGGAACGCATAACCGATCCACACGCCCGGGCCGTTGACCCGCTCCAGCAGACCAATCATCAGCACGAACGCGAGAAAACCCGCCGTGTAATACAGGTAGTAACGCAGCAATCTGCGCGTGAAACTCATCGGGAAGCGGGCGCCGACGTGGCGCGAGAGGATGGACGTAGTGACGTCGCAGGCGCCGCGTCGCGGCTCAATGCCGCACCGTCAGGGCCAAGACTGTTGCGACGGGCATCGCGCAACTCATGCAACTCCCGCTGGTAGCGCGCGTCGTTGCGACGCTGCAACCATACGTAGATGACGATCAGGCCGATATCGATCAGGATCGCCCCCTGCGCCCCCATGTAAAACGGTAGCGGCCACCCGGCAAATCGCAGCGACGCCCATTCGCGCGCCCAGAACTGCGGCACGAACGTCACCACGAAGCCGATCACCATGAGTACCGCCACCAGTCCCAGCGTACGTCGCCAATGACGCGACGCAATGGCCGCCGCCGCCCCATGCCAATCGACATCGAGCGGCACACCGCCGCAAGCCAGGTCCGACGGCGACCCGGCGATGTTCACGCCGACGCTCACCGTCTCAGGCGCGCCGGCCGCGCCGGTCTGCGAGCGATTTGCCATAGCAGGCCGGGAGCCGCGCGCTTATTGCGCTTGCTTGAGCTGCTCCAGAATCGCCGGATTCTCAAGCGTGGACGTGTCCTGCGTAATTTCCTCGCCCTTCGCGATCACACGCAGCAAACGGCGCATGATCTTGCCAGAGCGAGTCTTCGGCAGGTTGTCCCCGAAACGAATGTCCTTCGGCTTGGCGATCGGCCCGATTTCCTTGCCCACCCAATTGCGCAGCTCGAGCGCCAGTTGCTTGGCCTCATCCCCCGTGGGACGCGACCGCTTGAGTACCACGAACGCGACGATGGCCTCGCCCGTCGTGTCGTCCGGACGCCCCACCACCGCAGCCTCCGCCACGATCGGGTTCGCCACCAGCGCCGACTCGATTTCCATCGTGCCCATGCGGTGCCCCGAGACGTTCAGCACGTCGTCGATACGCCCCATGATCGTGAAATAGCCGGTCTTGGCGTCGCGAATCGAACCGTCGCCCGCCAGGTAGATCTTGCCGCCCAGCTCCGACGGAAAGTAGCTGGTCTTGTAACGCTCCGGGTCTCCCCAGATCGTACGGATCATCGCCGGCCAAGGACGCTTGATCACCAGCATGCCACCCTGACCGTTCGGCACGTCCTGCCCCGTCTCGTCGACAATCGCCACCGCAATGCCCGGCAACCCCAGCGTGCACGACCCCGGCACCAACGGCGTGGCGCCCGGCAACGGCGTAATGATGTGTCCGCCCGTCTCGGTCTGCCACCAGGTGTCGACGATGGGACAACGCGCGCCGCCAACGTTCTCGTAGTACCACATCCACGCTTCCGGGTTGATCGGCTCACCCACCGACCCGAGAATGCGCAGCGACGACAGATCGTACTTTTTCGGATGCACCTCAGGCGTCTGCTCGGCCGCCTTGATGAGCGAACGGATTGCCGTCGGTGCGGTATAGAACACCGTCACTTTGTGGCGGCCGATCATCTCCCAGAAACGGCCCGCGTTCGGATACGTCGGCACGCCTTCGAATACGACTTGCGTTGCCCCCACGGCCAACGGCCCATAGGCAATGTAGGTGTGGCCGGTGATCCAGCCAATGTCGGCCGTGCACCAGAAGACGTCGTCCGGCTTGATGTCGAACGTCCACTGCATGGTGAGCGACGCCCACAGCAGATAGCCGCCGGTGCTGTGCTGCACCCCCTTCGGCTTGCCCGTCGAGCCCGACGTATAGAGAATGAAAAGCGGGTGCTCCGCGCCAACCCATTCAGGTTCGCATTGGTCCGACTGGCTGGCGACAAGGTCTTGCAATACTTCGTCGCGGCCCGCCTGCATCGTCACATTGCCGCCGGTGCGGCGATAGACGATGACGGACTTCACGTGATCGCAACCGCCCATCGCGAGCGCTTCGTCGACGATGGCCTTCAACGGCAGCGCCTTGCCGCCGCGCATCTGCTCGTCGGCCGTGACGATGGCAACCGCCCCCGCATCGATCACGCGCTCATTGAGCGATTTGGCCGAGAAGCCGCCGAACACGACCGAGTGCGTCGCACCGATACGGGCGCACGCCTGCATGGCGACCACACCTTCGATCGACATCGGCATGTAGATGACCACGCGGTCACCTTTCTTCACGCCCTTGGCCTTGAGCGCGTTCGCAAAGCGGTTCACGCGCGCCAGCAAATCGCGATAGGTGACGGGGGTAACGGTACCGTCGTCGGCTTCGAAAAGAATGGCGGGCTTGTCGCCCAGACCCGCCTCGATCTGACGATCCAGGCAGTTATAGGAAGCATTGATCTGACCATCTTCGAACCACGTATAGAACGGGGCGTTGGTCTCGTCGAGGACTTTGGTGAACGGCTTGTGCCAGGCCAGATTCTCACGCGCCTTGCGCGCCCAGAATCCCTCGTAATCCTTCTCGGCCTCGGCGCACAGCGCCTCATAGGCGGGCATGCCGGAGATGTTCGCTTTGGCGACCAGCGCCTGCGGCGGCGCGAAAATGCGCTGCTCCTGCAATACCGATTCAATTGCTGCCATGAGTTGTCCCCTCTTATGGATATGCAAAAACGATTGCAATCAAGCCAAAACAAATCGCTAACGCCACATTAAGACGAGCGACTTACTAACGCCTTACACTGGTGCACGCAAGTTCCATGTTCCACGTGCGGGACTCACGCAGACGCGTCACCGCATTGCAGCCGACTGTGGCGTATTCGCTACAATCCTACCCGTATCAACCCTGTCTCGCCACCCCGGACTCGCCCGGAGCGCCCGTGAATTCGACATCTTCGCCTCAACCGTCTGCTGATACTCCCTCCGCGCCCCCGGCCATCGATCGCGTATTCGCCCGCTTTCCAAGCTTCGCGCTGGCGTTGGCAATGACGTTTGTCGGGATCAATGTCGGTATCGGCAAAACCATGGTCGCGGTCATGCCTGTCGCAGCGTTCGCCCTGTGGCGCTTCGTGATCGCCGTCATCGCCCTCGCGCCGCGCTACCGCCCGTCGGCCATGCGACGTGTCACGCGCGCCCAGTGGGGGCACCTCTTTCTGCAAACGTTCTTCGGCACGTTCCTCTTCACCCTGCTCATGCTCTCGGGCGTTCGGATGACGACGGCCACGGCGGCCGGGGTCATTACCGCCACCCTGCCCGCATGCGTGGCACTGCTGTCATGGGCGGTGCTGCGCGAACACCCGTCGCGGCGCACGATGGTCAGCGTCGGCCTGGCGATTGCCGGTGTCGCCCTGCTGAACCTCTCGCGCGGGGACGCCCATGGTGTCAGCGGCGCCGATACCGGCAACGCGTGGCTCGGCAACGCCCTCGTGCTCGGCGCCGTGGTCTGCGAAGGTATCTATGTGATCGTCTCGAAACGGCTCGCAGCAGAACTCTCCGCCATCGATATCTGCGCCTATACGCACCTGATCGGCGGTGTGCTGATGCTGCCGCTCGGCGTGGTCGGCCTCATGGCCGTGGATTACGCGGCGCTTACGCCCGGCCACTGGGCGCTCATCATCTGGTATGGCCTCGCCGCCAGCGTGTTCTCGTTCTTCCTGTGGATGCGCGGCATTCGGCACGTCAGCGCACAACTGGCCGGGGTGTTCACCGCGATGGTGCCCGTGGCCGCCACGGCGTACGGCGTGATCTTTCTGGACGAAAGGCTGACGCTCGCTCAAGGCGCTGCGCTGGCCCTGACGGTCGCCGGCATCGTGCTCGCGTCACTGCCGTGCGCCGGTATGCGCAAGACGCTATTGCCGGCCCGGGACTGAATCGGACGCGGCGCCCCGGGCAAGACGTTGTAAAATGCCCGCCATGCCGATTTTGCGACGCTCAATCCGGAACGTACCTGCGGTAAGCCCGTCGCCCGGTGGTTTCGCATTTGCGTTGCGTATTTGATAACTACAGCCTGTGGCCTACACCGCAGGCCAATGTCTCCACTCCGTCAAAATAGCCATGTCGACGACTCCCGGCCGCCCGTCAGACGCGCCGCTGCGCCCCTTGCCCCGTGTGATTTTCTTCAGCCGCTGGCTCCAATTGCCGCTGTATCTGGGGCTGATCGCCGCGCAAGGCGTGTACGTCTACAAGTTTCTGGTCGAACTCTGGCACCTGATCTCGCACGCAACGACGTTCGACGAAACGCAGATCATGCTCGTCGTGCTCGGCCTGATCGACGTGGTGATGATCTCGAACCTGCTCATCATGGTGATCATCGGCGGCTATGAGACCTTCGTCTCCCGGCTCGGGGTGGAAGGTCATCCGGACGAACCGGAATGGCTCGATCACGTGAACGCCGGGGTGCTCAAGGTGAAGCTGTCGATGGCGCTCATCAGCATCTCGTCGATCCATCTGCTCAAGACATTTATCGACGCGGCTCAGCAAACGCCGCACACGATCATGTGGCAAGTGATCATTCACTGTGCCTTCCTGCTTTCCGCCGTGGTCATGGCTGTCGTCAACAAGATGACGAACGAGAGCCACGCCCCGGCGTACGCAACCCCGCAGCACGTCATTACAAATACCAGTCCCCACTAAGTCGAGAGCCGTTTCATGTCTACCGTCATTAAAGAAGACGACGTCATTCAGAGCGTCGCCGGTGCCCTGCAGTACATCAGCTACTACCATCCGGACGATTACATCCAGGCACTGGGCCGTGCCTATGAGGCCGAGCAAAGCCCCGCTGCGAAGGACGCCATTGCGCAGATCCTGACCAACAGCCGCATGTGCGCCGAAGGCCGCCGTCCGCTGTGCCAGGACACCGGTATCGTGACCGTGTTCGTGAAGGTCGGCATGAACGTGCGCTGGGACGCCAAGCGCAGCCTCACCGACATGATCAACGAAGGCGTGCGTCAGGCTTACATGCACCCGGACAACGTGCTGCGCGCCTCGATCGTGGCGCCGCCCGAAGCCGGCCGCAAGAACACGAAAGACAACACGCCCGCCGTCATCCACTACGAAATCGTGGAAGGCGACAAGGTCGACATCACGGTTGCAGCCAAGGGCGGCGGCTCGGAAAACAAGTCGAAGTTCGTGATGCTCAACCCGTCCGACTCGATCGTCGACTGGGTCGTGAAGACAGTGCCGACGATGGGCGCCGGCTGGTGCCCGCCGGGCATGCTCGGCATCGGTATCGGCGGCACGGCGGAAAAAGCGATGGTGCTCGCCAAGGAATCGCTCATGGACCCGATCGATATCCATGACGTGATCAAGCGCGGCCCGCAGAACTGGAACGAAGAGCTGCGTATCGAGCTGTTCGAAAAGGTCAATGCACTGGGCATCGGCGCCCAGGGTCTCGGCGGTCTGGCCACGGTGCTCGACGTGAAGATCCTCGACTATCCGACGCACGCGGCATCCAAGCCGGTCGCCATGATCCCGAACTGTGCGGCAACGCGTCACGCGCACTTCACGCTGGACGGCTCGGGCCCGTCGTTCCTCGCCGCACCGTCGCTCGACGCCTGGCCGAACGTGCACTGGGCACCGAACACCGAGACGAGCAAGCGCGTCGATCTGGACACGCTCACGCCGGAAGAGGTCGCCAGCTGGAAGCCGGGGCAGACCCTGCTGCTCTCGGGCAAGATGCTCACCGGTCGCGACGCCGCCCACAAGCGCATCGCCGACATGATCGGCCGCGGCGAGCCGCTGCCGGTCGACTTCAAGGGCCGTGCGATTTACTACGTCGGCCCGGTCGATCCGGTGCGTGACGAAGTCGTCGGCCCGGCCGGTCCGACCACGTCCACCCGCATGGACAAGTTCACCGACATGATGCTGTCGAAGACGGGCCTCTCGGTCATGATCGGCAAGTCGGAGCGCGGCCCGGCCGCCATTGAAGCCATCAAGAAGCACAAGGCTGCGTATCTGATGGCTGTCGGCGGCGCCGCATATCTCGTCTCCAAGGCGATTCGTGCCGCCCGCGTGCTGGCGTTCGACGACCTCGGCATGGAAGCGATCTACGAGTTCGACGTCAAGGATATGCCCGTGACCGTGGCCGTCGATTCGACCGGCGTGTCGGTGCACCAGACCGGCCCGAAGGAATGGCAAGCCAAGATCGGCAAGATTCCGGTCGCGGCCGAATAAGCTGGCTCATCCGGTTGGCATAGCGGGCTGTACGAGCCCCCGAAGGGGGTTCGTCAGCCGCCCAAGAAAGCCCGGCATCGTCCGGGCTTTTTTTTCGTCTTCGCGCCGCGGCTCCGAACCACGGCGATGTCGCATTTCACAGCGCGAATGGATCGTATTTCCATTCGCACCTCGGTTCACGAAAAGCCTTGCGGGGCTTGGCTTTCCGGGCTTTTCAGGCTACTCTTCAACCGCTTGCAATTCGCATGAAAAAACAGGGATCCGAAATGAAAGGCGATAAGAAAGTCCTCGAACTCCTCAACGCACAGCTCACCAACGAGCTGACGGCGATCAACCAGTACTTTCTGCACGCCCGGATGTACAAGCATTGGGGCCTGGACAAACTCGGCAAGCACGAATACGACGAGTCCATCGGCGAAATGAAGCACGCCGACAAGCTGATCGAACGCATATTCATGCTCGACGGCCTGCCCAACCTGCAGGATCTTCACAAGCTGCTCATCGGCGAGAACACCGAAGAAATCCTGAACTGCGATCTGAAGCTCGAATACCTCTCGCAAAAAACCTGCAAGGAAGGTGTCGCGCACTGCGAAAGCGTGAAGGACTATGTGTCGCGTGAGATTTTCAACGAGATTCTGCATGACACGGAAGAACACATCGACTGGCTCGAAACGCAGATCGAACTGATCGGCAAGGTCGGTCTCCAGAACTACCAGCAGTCGGGCATGGCGTCGTTCGAAGAATAAGCTCGTCACACCCCACAAGACACATAACAGGCGCTGCGCCGGGCCAGTATCGGCCGGCGAGGTTTGCGCTAAAATTTCGGGGCCGGCATTTGCCGGCCCTTTTTCATTTGCCATGCCCTCCAACGCGCCGATTGGCGTCTTCGATTCCGGCCTCGGTGGCCTGTCGGTCCTTCAGGCCGTACGCGCTCTGCTCCCTCACGAGTCGCTGCTCTACGTAGCCGACTCGCGCTTCGCGCCGTATGGCGAACGCCCGGATACGTTCATCGAACAACGCAGCGTGGCGATAGGCCGATGGTTGCGCGAGCGTGGCGCCAAGGCGCTCGTTGTCGCCTGCAATACCGCGACGGCACATGGTGTAGCCGCGTTGCGCGCCGACGCGACGTGGCCGGTCATCGGTGTCGAGCCCGGCATCAAGCCTGCCGCAGCGTTATCGCGCAGCGGTGTAATCGGTGTGCTCGCCACGGCGGCCACGTTGCGTAGCGCCCGATTCGCGGATCTGCTGGCGCGCCACACCGCTCAGGGGCAGCGTTTCCTTTGCCAGCCGGGTCATGGGCTCGTGGAATGCATCGAAGCCGGCGATATCGACTCCCCCCAAGTCATGGCGTTACTCGACCGGTTCATCGGTCCGATGGTGGCACAAGGGGCCGACACGCTCGTGCTCGGCTGCACCCACTACCCGTTCCTGATCCCCGCCATCGAGCGGCGCTTCGGCACCGCCCTCACCCTCGTCGATACCGGTGCCGCCATCGCCCGCCAGCTTCAGCGGCGTCTTGAAACCGATGGGCTGGATGCCTCCGCGCAGGCAGAGGGACATGGCGACCTTCAGTTGATGACGACCGCCAACGCAAATGCCCTGCAAACGATGGCTGATCGACTCCTGCCCAACGCTCCACGCGTACAAACGATCGACATTGCCGAGATCGCGCCGCATCGCCCGGCCTGTCTGGATCTGCCGCCAGACCTTCCCATCATTCCCGCGTAAGACGCCCGACGTATACCCCTGTGCGGACTATGGAATAGGTCGATGGTGCTTGCAAAACGTCAGCACTTAAATAATAATTATTCTCATTAGTGTTACATTTTGACGTTTTCACCATGATCGTCTGTGTCTGCAAATCCGTCTCCGAGCGCCAGATCAAGGCTTGTCTCGACGCTGGCGCCTCCACGATGGAAGATCTTCAGATCGACCTCGGCGTCGCGCTGTGCTGCGGCAAATGCGGGCCGTACGTTCAGGAAATGGTCGCGGGCGCCACGCCGTGCTGCGGCCGCTCGTGCGGTGGTTGCTGCCAATCGGGGCACTCGTCGCAAGTCGAGACCGCGACCGAAGCGGTGGTCATGACGCGCGAACTCGCCCTGGCCGCCTAATCGCCGCCAGCGCGTGTGGCGAAGCACAGCTTTCGCCTCGTATTACCCGTTTCGATTTCATTACCGTGACCCCAGCGCTTTCGGGGCACGGTAGTTACGGAGCCAGCCAGGCGTCTAGCGGCGTCATGCGCCAGCCAGCGATTCGTCACCCTGGAGGTGTCAGATGGAACTCCTGATTGGCTTTGTTTCCACGTTATGCTTGTCGTTTTTCCTGTTTCGAAGGTGAGTTCAAGCACGGTTTCCAACTCCCTGCGTTCGCCGACCGCGCCCCTTGGCGCGGTTTTCCTTTGATCGTACGTCCGGCCATCCCGAACGCCGAGGTTTCGCACACCGCGCTTCACTCACCGTTCACCGCCGCAATTTAGCGTACCCTAGCCGTTATCATGTCGACCGCCGTGCCCCCATCTGGCCTTGCGCTCACGCAGATCCGAGATCCGCTGACGTCGCCGCGCGCCATCGCGATCGCGGCAGCGATCGTCGTCCTCCACATTGCCGCTCTGGTCGGTTTGTCGCACCTGCGCAACGACCCCGAGAAGGCAACGATCGAACCGACGACATTTACCGCCACGATCATTCCGCTCACGCCCGCGCCGACGCCGCCGCAACCCGCGCCGCCCAAACCGCAGCCGGAGCCGCCGAAGCCGAAGGTCGCCCCGCCGCCGCCCAAGCCACGCGAGCAGCCGAAGAACGCCATCACGCAAAAGGCCGAACCGGTCGCACCTCCGCAGCAGCAGCAAGTCGAACCGGTGCAAAACGCCGCGCCGACGCCACCCGCACCACCGGCGCCGGTCCCCGCCCCGGCACCGTCGGGGCCGATCGAAGGACTCGCCGTCAAATGCGAAGAGCCACGCGTGGTCTATCCTACGCAATCACGTCGCGTAGGCGAGGAAGGTACCGTCACGTTGCGTCTCGTGATCGACACCCGCGGGGTCGTTTCGAGCGCCAATGTCGTCAAGTCGAGCGGCTTTCCCCGTCTCGATCAGGCCGCCCGCACCGCCGCATTGGCGATGCGCTGTGCGCCCCCGATGCAAA
The DNA here is from genome assembly GCF_001465595.2 of Pandoraea apista. Taxonomy (NCBI): domain Bacteria; kingdom Pseudomonadati; phylum Pseudomonadota; class Betaproteobacteria; order Burkholderiales; family Burkholderiaceae; genus Pandoraea; species Pandoraea apista. The sequence continues at coordinate 4,560,234 of NZ_CP013481.2, forward strand.
ACGGCCGGGCGGTGGAAGCCGCAGCGACCAAACCGTTTAATTTCAATCTGAACGATTAACGTCACGATTTACGAACTGGATCTCCCGAGGAACGCAAAATGCAAGAGTATGGTTTGAGCCACGTCTGGGCGCAGGGCGATTTCGTCACCCGTGCTATCGCGATCGTGTTGTTGGTGATGTCGGTGCTGTCCTGGACGGTCATCATCATCAAGGGCACGCAAGTCTTCCGCCTGAGCCGCCTCACGCGCACCGCCGAGCCGGACTTCTGGCACTCGGAGAACTTCTCGGCCGGTTTGCAGAAGCTGGGCGAATCGGGTCAGAACAACCCGTTCCTCGCGCTGGCGCTCGCGGGTCAGGACGCCGCAGAACATCACCGCCAAAGCCAGCCGCATCTGCACGACAAGATGGACGTGAGCGACTGGATCACGCGTGCACTGAAGAACTCGGTGGACGACACGGTTTCGCGTCTGCAAAGCGGCCTGGCCATGCTCGCGTCGATCGGCTCGACTTCGCCGTTCGTCGGCCTGTTCGGCACGGTGTGGGGTATCTATCACGCCCTGCTGGCTATCGGTGCTTCGGGTCAGACGACTATCGACAAGGTGGCCGGCCCCGTGGGCGAGGCGCTCATCATGACCGCCTTCGGTCTGTTCGTCGCCATCCCGGCCGTGCTCGGCTTCAACGCTCTGACGCGTGCCAACAAGGGCATTGTCTCGAAGCTGAACCGCTTCGCGCACAGCCTGCACGGTTACTTCCTGACCGGCGCCAGCCTGCACTCGACGCAGTTCGCGACCAACGTTACGCCGGTGCGCAAGTCCACCCCGGCCAGCGCCAGCTAAGCGGCCGCGCAAGAGAAGGAGTTCGCTATGGCTATGGGTTCATACAGCAGCGACGACGGTGCCGATGACGCCATGATGAGCGAGATCAACATGACGCCGCTCGTCGACGTCATGCTGGTGTTGCTGATCATTTTCATCGTGACGCTGCCGGTGCTCAATCACGCAGTCAAGCTCGACTTGCCGCAGGCGAGCAGCCAGCCCGAAGACACCAAGCCGGCCAAGGTCGATCTGTCGATTCAGGCCGACGGCACGGTCTTCTGGGACAAGCAGCCCATCGACGACGCCACGCTCAAGGCGCGCCTGGCGCAGGCCGCAGAGGCGCAGCCGCAACCGGAGCTGCATCTGTTCGCCGACAAGAACGTGCGTTACGAGAGCGTGGCCAGGGTGCTCTCGGAAGCGCAGACGGCAGGCGTGACCAAACTCGGCTTCGTGACCGAGCCGGAGACCAAGTAAGCCCGGTCGAGTCACGTCTCGCCGAAGGAAAAGCGCGGTGCTCGTCATCGCGCTTTTTTTCGTCCATAGGATTCGGGAACATTGCGCATGATCTGCGTTTTTCCTGCCATTGTTCCAAATGGGTAACAATCCTTCCTGTGTTACGGGCTACTCCGAGTGCCGTGTGCCCCGATATAGTCTGGGCATGACATTGGACGCAAGACGCCGTCTCGGCGCCCGTCCCCACAGGAGATTCCCCCATGAGCACTCCCCACGCCCGCCCGGTCGCCCGTGTCTTCACGGCGGCCCAAACGCAGGAAGGCGCTGGCTTCTACGTCAATCGACCGTTCCCGACCCGCATGCTGGCGGACTTCGATCCGTTCCTGCTGCTCGACGAGATGGGCCCGATGCAAGTTGCCCCCGGCAACGCCAAGGGCGCACCCGATCACCCGCATCGCGGCTTCGAAACCGTGACGTATCTGCTCGCCGGCGAGATGGAGCACCGCGACTCGCAGGGCCATGCAGGCAAGCTCACCCCCGGCGACGTGCAGTGGATGACGGCAGGCGCCGGTGTGATTCACTCCGAGATGCCTTCGCAAGCGTTCCAGCAGCGTGGCGGCGAGATGCACGGCTTCCAGCTTTGGGTGAACCTGCCGCGCACGGACAAGATGATGACGCCGCGTTATCAGGAACTGCCTGCCGCGGGCATTCCGAGCGCAACCAGCGACGACGGCAAGGTCTCGGTGCGCGTGATCGCAGGCGAGGCGCTCGGCACGCGCGCCGCCATCGAAACACGCACTCCGATCCTGTACCAGCACTTCACGTTGCAACCGCAAGCCTTGCTCGAGCACGCGGTGCCTGCGGATTTCAACGTGTTTGCCTACGTGATCGACGGCGAAGGACATTTCGGTGCCGACGCCTCGCTGGCCAGAGCGCATCAAATGGTCGTCTTCGGTCATGAGGGCGAAGGCATCACGGTGCGAAACGATAGCGACAAGCCGCTCTCGTTCCTGCTGATCGGTGGCAAGCCGCTGGGCGAGCCGGTAGCCCGGTACGGCCCGTTCGTCATGAATACGGAAGGCGAGATCCGTCAGGCAATTCTCGACTTCCAGGCCGGCCGCATGGGACGCATTCCCGCCTCGGGCGCTACTTCGTGAATCGGTACCGGCGGAAAGAGGAAGCGCTCCGCCAGTAGCCCTCGCACCGGCCCGGCGAAATTGGGTCACAATGGCACCTAGAGTGCGTTGTGGCCCGATAATTTCGCCGGGCCGTTTTTGTCATCACTCGACATCTCATTACGTGCATTGCGCCCCTACAGGAGCTGCCATGGCCGCAGACGCGATTGTCACTGCCCATTTGGGCGCCGCAGGTTTCACCACCCATCTCTCGGACGGCAAGCACGAATGGAGCGCCGACGAGCCCGCAACGCTCGGCGGCGCCGATCTCGGGCCTGCCCCGGCGGCGTTGCTGCTGTCCAGCCTCGGCGCTTGCACGTCGATTACGTTGCAGATGTACGCGCGCCGCAAAGAATGGCCGCTCAAGGACGTAAAGGTGACGCTGGCGATGAATCCGGAAGGGAAGCCCCCCGCCGGAACAACGCAGATCACGCGCAAAATCGAACTCGCAGGTGATTTGTCGGAAGTGCAACGTCAGCGCCTATTGGAAATTGCCAATGCGTGCCCAATTCACAAGGTGTTATCTGGCACCATTGCCATCGACAGTACATTGGTCGAGTAATATCCGGCGCGTTGCCGGCATGTCGCAACGGCAAGCCGGCAGCCATCGATTGAAGGGGAATTTTCTTGCAGTACGAACACCTGATCGAGGTCAACGACCTCCTGAATCCTCTGGCCTTCGCGCTGACGCGCGATCAACTCTGGCGTGGCCTCATGCTGCGCGCCGAGCAGCCGGAATCTTTCGTGCTGGGACTCGACAAGTGCATCGTGCACGAGCGCACCGAAAATACGCTCACTCGTGAGCTGCGTTTTGGTGAAGCCGTCGTGCATGACCGGGTCGTCTTCACCGCCCCCGAGTCGGTTCGCTATGAAACGGCGGCGACCGAGCAGCATGCGGGCGGCACCCTTACGATGCAAATCGAAGAGCCGGCACCCACGCACTACTTCGTGCGCTTCACCTACAGCACGACGCTGCCGGAAGATGCTGCCACCGCCGACACGCGCTACAGCGAGTTTGTGAAGTCCGCGTATCGCGAGGCAGACATCGACACGATCGGTCAGATCCGGGCGCTTGCCGAGCAAGGCGCGCTGGGCTGAACGGCCGCTGTCGCGCCGACACAGAGGATTCGCCGGACGACGCCATACGCCGTCCGGCGAACGCATCCAGCGCAGTATGCTTTAGCAAAAACTATCTTCAAATAATTCACAATAGTCAAATTCAAATACAAATGGGAATGATTCTCATTTAATATTCATCTCACAGTCAGCCACACGGATGAGCGAGATGACCGCAAGCCACACCACTGCCCGCCAGACCCAGCCCGCTACGGCGCCGCGCCGCACCTTGTCGGTGTCGCGTACGCAAGTGGCCAGCGCGGCGGCAGACAAGCTGGCCAGCCATGCCACAGGTCGCGTGCTGACCAGCGATCACCTGCTGCAAGGCACGCAGTGCGTGAATATTCTGCACAACGGGCAGACGTACCAATTGCGCGCCACACGTTACGGCAAGTTGATCCTGACGAAATGAAACACTGAAGTCATCACGAATTTTGGCGGCGGCATGACCACGACCTTGCCGCCGCCTTCACCGAGTTTTGTGGGGACCACCTCGCCTAAGAGGTGTTTGGCAGTAGCCAGCGAACGCAACGCGATCCCATGTAGTTACGGCAAGCCCCTCTCTACCTGCGTTGCGCGCCAGCCAAGCCACTTTTTTGTCCATCCACTCGGGTTTCATTGATGTTCTCCTCGTGGCCCACCCTGCCAAGCCTCAGGTGGGGCCATCCGGCCTGACAAGCCTTTGACCCGTCCTCCCGGACGGGTTTTTCTTTTGGCGCACAAAAAAAATCGCCGACTTTCGTCGGCGATGTTTTGTCTTTACCGTGGCGGGCAACGCGCTGGGCGCGTACCGGCCCCGTCGATCCGCAGATCAGTGGATCGTTGGGGTTAGCCGCCGGTCACGGCCGCAATGCCCGCACGCGCGATCTGCGCGTCTTGCGCCGACTTCACGCCGGACACGCCCACCGCGCCAATGACGTTGCCGTCGATCACGATAGGCACACCACCCTCGAGCATCGCCGTATTCGGCGCGCTCAGAAAGGCAAAACGCCCGCCATTGATCATCTCTTCGAACGCACCGCTTTCGCGACGGCCAACGGCCGAGGTCTGCGCTTTGCCCAGCGACATCATGGCGGTGCTCGGCGCGGCGCCGTCCATACGATGCAGCGACAGGGCGTGACCACCGTCGTCGACGATCGTGATGCAAACGTTCCAGCCGTTGGCGGTAGCTTCGGCCACGGCGGCGGCGTTGATCTTCTGCACGTCTTCAACGCTCAGGACTGCTTTCGTCTTCATACGTCTCTCTCGTTTTAGGGTTGGCAAATCAGGGAGCCGCCGCTACGCAGGGCTCCGGACAATCCATCTTCTGCCTACGATGCCGGTGCTTCGTGACATTTCGCGGAGACCACGCGGATCAATGCCCCACCGCCAGGCCCATCCATTCGCGCAACGCCTGATGCGTGGTGCGCAGGCCACCGACGGTCGGCCACCAGCCCGGCATGATGTCCGCCTCGAACGCATTCGCGTTGCAGCACGGTGCGGGTACCACCGTGAGCCCGGCACGTTCGAACTGATCGCGGGCCCGGCGCATATGCCATGTGCTCGTGACCAGATAGATGCGCGTTACGCCGGAGTTCGTCAGCATATGCGCGCTAAAAGCGGCGTTTTGCGCCGTGTTCAATGATTGTGCCTCGATCCAGCGGACCGGAACACCGAATTCGTCCGTGGAGATCTGCGCCATCACTCGCGCCTCGACGGCTTCGCCAGTCGGACTGCCCCCGGAGACGAGCACCGGCAACTGCGCGCGGCGCGCGAGGAACGCACCGTAGCGCACGCGTGCAAGCGTGCTGTCATTCGCGTCTGCCCCATTCGGGCGACCGTACTCCGGCGCGTGACGGGTCGACCCACCGCCGAGAATCACCACGGCCTGCGGCAGCTTCGCCGCCGCGCCCGGTGTCTGGCGCGCTGCGTCGAGCGCATTGAGATCGACCGGGGTTCCGCGCTCTAGCGGATGGGCCAGTTGCCGGCCGAACCAGGGCATCGCCTGCACCCAGAGCGCCAGCGCGGCGACCACCGCCAAGGTCTTCCCCAGGCGGGGCCAGCGGCGCCAGATAACGAGCGCAAGCGCTGCGATCACCAGCACGTTGACCGGTGGCAGAAACAGACTGACGAGGAGGGTTCGGGCGAGCCAATCGAAGGGCATCCGGCGAGTGTACTGGACTGCACCGTCGAGTGCACCCTTTCTCTATGACCTTTCTCGCGTGATAGGGGGATGCGATGCGCCCGCGTGAGTCAAACCGGTCGCATCGACACGGCAACGACCGGAGCAACGCCAACAAAAACGCCCGTGCAAACACACGGGCGTGACAACAGAGAGAGGCTCCCGGCGCTCAGGCCAGCAAGCTGCGCAGCATCCACGCGTTCTTTTCGTGCAGTTGCATACGCTGCGTGAGCAGGTCGGCGGTCGGTTCATCCGCAGCGGCGTCGACGATCGGGAAGATACCGCGCGCAGTGCGCGTGACGGCTTCCTGCCCTTCGACCAGCTGACGGATCATTTCTTCTGCGGCCGGCACACCTTCCGCTTCGGGAATCGACGAGAGCTTGGCGAACTCCTTGTAGGTGCCCGGCGCCGGGTAGCCCAGCGCACGAATACGCTCGGCAATCTGGTCGACGGCCAGCGCCAGTTCGTTGTACTGACCTTCGAACATCAGATGCAGCGTGTTGAACATCGGGCCGGTGACGTTCCAATGAAAGTTGTGCGTCTTCAGGTACAGCGTGTAGGTATCGGCCAGCAGATGGCTCAATCCTTCGACAATACGCTTGCGATCCTTGTCGCTGATGCCGATGTTCACGCTGGCCACGTTGTTTTTCTTTGCCATGATGTTGACTCCGTTTGCTATGGCGTCCCCTTCGTCCATCGGGGACACACTGTCATGAAAATGCGGGCCGATGTACAAGCCCCCCAAGTTCGGGGTCTGACGTCCGGCTGGACTCGCCCGAGCGTATCGCGGTCATGTGACGATACGGGACACATGCCAATGTGACGCCCCCAGCCCACCGTTGTTCCTCATGCCCCCGTCTCCGTACTTTCCTCGAGACGTTCGCCCGGGCATTCCGGTTACACTGCGCCCATACCTGCTACAGCGGACGCTGCAAATTCCGCCAACCGCCTGTCGATGCCCACTCATCCCGCCGGAACATCACGCGTGAGCGCCCTCGCCCACGACGCGTCGTCCCCCGCTCACCTCGCCTTGCCGCGCCAGCTGCTGGTCACGCCCGACGTCGCATCGCGCACGCAGATCGCCACGTTCGCGTCGCAGTTGGCGCAGGCGCTCGCGCGCGGCACTCGTCTCGTACAGCTTCGCAATCGATCCCTCGATGCCGACGGCTATCGTGCCTTGGCGGAGAGTGCGCTGGCGTTGACGCATGCCGCCGGGGCGCAACTGATCCTCAATCCGCCGCACGACGTTGCGGATTTGTGGCTCGACGCGACGAACCGCATGCATGCCGACACCGTACCGCAGGCGGATGGCTGGCATCTGACCAGCGCACGGCTCATGGCCAGTCACGCGCGCCCTGCGAACTGGAAACTGGTGAGTGCCGCCTGTCACGACGCGGCACAACTCGCCCATGCCACTCATCTCGGGCTCGACTTCGTGACGCTGTCGCCGGTGCTCGCCACAGCAACGCATCCCGACGCGTTGCCGCTCGGCTGGCCTGCGTTCACCGCGCTCGCTACGCAAACCTCGCTGCCGGTCTTCGCCCTCGGTGGCATGCGAGCGGACATGTTGACCAGTGCCCGACATGCCGGAGCCTATGGCATTGCGGCGATACGCGCCTTCTGGCCGACCGCCTGACGTACCCCGCATCTCGTCTTCCGTCCTCCGCCCTTCGAATGCCGCACCGCCCCCGTGACTCGGCGCTCGCCGCTCGCCGCTCACCGCGATCCGCATGCCCTCGCGGCAACGCGGGTACGGGGACGATCTGAGCCGCCCCCGCCGACACTGTTGGCACCGCAGGCACCGCCGAGCGACGTTGCACCCACCTCGCTCAGCCGCAATACGACACCTGCCCGTTACTTCGCCAAGGCTCTGCGCGCTGTGATCACCCCTTGCGCGTACGCCGGGTCGATCTTGGCGAAGTGACCGATCTGGCGCTCGGCCACATCGTCGGGCACGCCCTGCATCGCGGCGGCGATATTGCCGAACAGACGCGACTTCTGCGCATCGTCGAACAGATTGAACAACGCGCGCGGCTGCGAATAGTAGTCGTCGTCTTCGCGATGGTCGAAGCGATCTGCCACAGTGCCGACCGCTTGCGGCGGCTCGCGGAACTCCGGCTGCTCGGCAAACGCCCCGTAGCGATTCGGTTCGTAGTTCGGCGTGCCGCCCAGATTGCCGTCTACGCGCATCGCGCCGTCACGATGGAAGCTGTTGTGGAACGGGCACTTCGGCGCATTGACCGGAATCGCGTTGTGGTTCACGCCAAGCCGATAGCGCTGCGTGTCGCCATACGAGAACAAACGCCCCTGCAACATGCGATCCGGCGAGAAGCCGATGCCTGGCACCACGTTGGCCGGATTGAACGCCGCTTGCTCGACCTCGGCAAAGTAGTTCTCCGGGTTGCGGTTCAGCTCCAGCACGCCCACGTCGATCAGCGGGTAATCCGCGTGAGGCCACACTTTCGTCAGATCGAACGGATTGATGCGATAGGTCGCGGCGTCTGCCTCGGGCATCACTTGCACCTGCATACGCCAGCGCGGGAAATCGCCGGCCTCGATCGACGCGAACAAATCGCGCTGCGCGCTCTCTCGATCACCCGCCACGACCTCCGCCGCCTGCGCGTTCGTCAGGTTCTCGACGCCCTGCATCGACTTGAAGTGGAATTTCACCCAGAAGCGCTCATTCGCAGCATTAATGAAGCTGAACGTGTGCGAGCCGAAGCCGTGCTGCTGACGATAGTTCGCCGGCAAGCCGCGATCGCTCATCAGAATCGTCACCTGATGAAGCGACTCGGGGTGACGCGACCAGAAGTCCCATGCGGCCGTCGGGTTACGCAGGTTGGTCTTCGGATCGCGTTTCTGCGTGTGAATGAAATCGGGAAACTTGAGCGGATCGCGCACGAAGAACACCGGTGTGTTGTTGCCCACGAGATCCCAGTTACCCTCGTCCGTGTAGAACTTGATGGCAAAGCCTCGCACGTCGCGCTCGGCGTCGGCCGCACCGCGCTCGCCCGCCACCGTCGAGAAACGCAGAAACACCGGCGTTTCCTTACCGACCGCCTCGAATACGCGAGCGCGGCTGAACTTCGTAATATCGTGCGTGATAGTGAGCTTGCCGAACGCGCCCGAACCCTTCGCGTGAACACGACGCTCCGGAATCACCTCGCGATCGAAGTGCGCGAGCTTCTCGAGGAACCACACGTCTTGCAGCAACGCCGGGCCCCGGGGACCCGCCGTCATCGTGTTCTGGTTATCGGGCACCGGTGCACCGGCGGCTGTGGTGAGTTTTTTCGTTTCTGACATGTGACGCTCTCCTGTTTCCTGTCCTGATCGGGCAACCTCGCGAGACTCAAGCGCTCATGAGCGCGAAGTCGGCGAGCATGTGTTCCAGCGTGGTTTCGATGTCGTGCAAATAGGCCTTCAGTTGGGTCATCGTCGGCACCTCGAATGCGTCTTGCTGCGGGGCAGCGGTCGGCGTCTGGCGAACCGGCATCTCTCGGCGCGGCCGGCTTCAAACGCGTGCCTCAAGATTAATTATTTTTATTAAAACGGTCGAATTAATCGTTTTTATATATTCAATAGCCAAAAGCAATACGCCGCGGCGCAAGGCAGCGGCGTATGGCTTATCAGGGAATCGCGGGGCGGAGTCGCCCCGGTGGGTCAGCCAGGCGTCAGTTCGATGTCGCGGGCAGGTCGAGCGGGATCACGCCGGGCAGATGGCAGCGGGCAATGGCCTGCGCCACCGCTTCGATGGCCGGCAGACGCGTGAAACTCTTGCGCCACGCGAGCACGACGCGGCGGTCAGGCACTGGTGCAGAGAACGGCACATAGCGCAGCAAGCTGTCGGGGGCCTGCGTCTCGGGCACCGACGTCTTCGGCAGCACGGTGATGCCGACACCGCTCGCGACCATATGGCGAATCGTCTCGAGCGAAGAGCCTTCGAACGTCTTCTGAATGCCGTCGGCGTTTTGCGAGAAGCGCATCAACTCCGGACACACACCGAGCACATGATCGCGGAAGCAATGTCCGCTGCCGAGAAGCAGCATCGTCTCCTGCTTGAGGTCGCTGGCGTCGATCTGCGTACGCTCGGCCCACGGGTGCGAGCGCGGCAGCGCCACCACGAACGGCTCGTCGTAGAGCGGACGCACCATCAGACCGCTCTCGGGGAACGGCAGCGCCATGATCGCCGCGTCGATCTCGCCTTGCTTGAGCAATTCGATGAGCTTGAGCGTGTAGTTCTCTTGCAGCATCAACGGCATCTGCGCCGTGGTCTCGATCATCTCTTTGACGAGTGAGGGCAGCAGATACGGCCCGATCGTGTAGATCACGCCCAGCCGCAGCGGTCCGGCGAGCGGATCGCGACCCTGCTTGGCAATTTCCTTGATGGCGATGGTCTGCTCGAGCACACGCTGCGCCTGCGCAACGATCTGCTCGCCGAGGGGCGTCACGCTCACTTCTGCCGCGCCACGCTCGAAAATCTGTACGTTCAGCTCGTCTTCGAGCTTTTTGATGGCCACCGAGAGCGTCGGCTGGCTGACGAAACAGGCTTCCGCCGCGCGACCGAAATGGCGTTCACGCGCCACCGCCACGATGTACTTGAGTTCCGTGAGGGTCATGTCGTCCTAACCTGTGTAAATTAATCGAAGTCCAGCAATCGATAGATTTTGTTTTTTATAGCACAATCGGGCGGCAATTGCCCATTTTCGGGCGACGCGCTATCCCGAATAGACGCCATACCGATGCCGGGCATCGCGTCTTCCCCCGCCCCCGCCTCACCACACCCATCAAACCTCATCACGCCTTGAGATAGTCTTCCCGCGCCCCGAGCCAGCGCTCCAGATGCGCCGCCACGGCACCAGGATGAGACTTCAGCAGCGCATCGGCCGCCTCCTGCGCGCCCGGGATCAACCACGCGTCCTCGTTCAGATCGACGAAACGCAGCATGGCCGCGCCCGACTGACGCGCCCCGAGAAACTCGCCCGGCCCGCGGATTTCCAGATCGCGCCGGGCAATGACAAAGCCGTCGGTCGTCTCGCGCATCGTTTGCAGGCGCGCCTTCGCGCCCATCGATAACGGCGACGCATACATCAACAGGCAGACGGACTCCGCCGAGCCCCGCCCGACCCGCCCTCTTAACTGATGCAATTGCGCGAGCCCGAAGCGCTCGGCGTGTTCGATCACCATCAGCGAGGCGTTAGGGACATCCACGCCCACTTCGATGACCGTGGTTGCCACCAGCAGATGCGTGTCGCCACGCGTGAAGTCGTCCATCACCGCGGCCTTCTCCGCCGGGGACAATCGCCCATGGACGAGCCCCACACGCAGTTCGGGCAGCGCCGCCACCAATTGGGCGTGCGTGTCGACGGCCGTCTGCAATTGCAGCGCCTCGCTTTCCTCGATCAGCGGACAAACCCAATACACCTGACGCCCGGCCAGCGCCGCCGCGCGAACGCGGTCGATCACTTCGGGGCGGCGCGAGTCGCTGATCAGTTTCGTAACGACCGGGCTGCGGCCCGGGGGCAACTCGTCGATCACAGAGACATCGAGGTCGGCGTAGTAGGTCATGGCGAGCGTGCGCGGAATGGGCGTGGCGCTCATCATCAACTGATGCGGCATGGCGTTCGGGCCTACGCCGGCCGTCTGCATCTTGCTGCGCAAGGCCAGACGTTGCGCCACCCCGAAGCGGTGTTGTTCGTCGACGACCGCCATGCCCAGACGCGCGAATGTGACCGTGTCCTGAATGATGGCGTGCGTGCCAATGACGAGTTGTGCCTCGCCGCTCGCCACGCGCGCCAGCGCCTCGCGTTTCTCTTTCGCCTTCATGCTGCCGGCCAGCCACGCGACCTCCACGCCCAGCGGCGTGAGCCACGCCGAGAGCTTGCGCAGATGCTGTTCCGCAAGAATCTCGGTCGGTGCCATGATGGCCGCCTGAAAACCGGCGTCGATGGCCTGCGCCGCCGCCAGCGCTGCAATGATCGTCTTGCCGCTGCCCACGTCGCCCTGTAAGAGACGCTGCATCGGATGCGGTTCCGCTAGGTCGGCCTGAATCTCGGCCCACACCCGTTGCTGTGCGCCGGTCAGCCGGAACGGCAGTGCGGCTTCGAAGCGCGCGAGCAGACCACCCGGCACAGGCTTGCCGAAGGACGGCGCCGCCAGACGCCGGCGCGCCGCCTGCGCCCGCTTGAGCGAGAGTTGCTGCGCGAGCAGTTCCTCGCACTTGATCCGTAGCCATGCCGGATGCGAACGCTCGATGAGTGCCGTCTCCGACACATCAGGCGGCGGCGCATGCAGCAAACGCACCGCATCGGCCAACGCCGGAAGCGGATGATCGGGACCGATGGCGTGCTGAAGCAGTCCGGGTGGCAATAACTCCGGCAGCGGCGTGCGCTCCATGGCGTTGTGAATCGCTTTGCGCAGGTAGGCTTGCGACAGCCCGGCCGCGCTCGGATACACCGGCGTGAGGGATTCCGGCAGCGGCGCCGCCGCATCTTGCACCACGCGATACGCCGGGTGCACCATCTCCAGTCCGAAAAAGCCGCCGCGCACTTCGCCCCGCACGCGCACGCGGGTGCCAATGGCGAGTTGCTTTTGCTGACTACCGTAAAAATTCAGAAACCGCAGTACGAGTTCGTCGCCTTCGTCCGCAATGCGTACCACCCACTGACGACGCGGCCGATACGCCACTTCGCTCGACGTCACCACGCCTTCGACCTGCGCCAGTTCGCTGGGCAGCACTTCGCCGATCTTGCGCAACGTGGTTTCGTCCTCGTAGCGCATCGGCAGATGCAGGATCAGATCGATGTCGCGCTTCAGCCCAAGCTTGGCGAGCTTGTCGGCCGTGCCGGAACCGGCCGTCTTGCGCGCGGCGGGCTTTGCGGGCTTGGCCTCTTTTGACGATTTCGCTGACTTGGAAGCTGCCGGGATCTTTTCCGATCTGGCTGACGTTGACGCCTCGGCGCCGGTCTGCGTGTCGACCTGAGCGGACGTGCGCCGCGCGCGTTTCGCAGCGGGGCGTGGCGAGGCGTCTGCCTGCGTGCCTGCGGCATCGGCAAGATCCACGAGGTCGGCAGGGGCGTCGTCAGGCGCGGTGGCGGGCATTCTGCGTTCGGTCATGCAGTCGCGAGTCGGGGGCGTTCGCCCGTGCGGCGCACACCGTGCCGGCAGGCCTTCGGACGAACCAAGTAAAATGTCGGTTGCTACGCATTGTAAACGCTGATGTATACCCTTTCCGATTTCGATTTCGACCTGCCGCCCGAACTGATCGCGCAGACCGCCCTCGCCGAGCGCACCGCCAGCCGCTTGCTGGAGGTCGACGGCAGTGTCACGCCGCCCCATCTGTACGACCGGCACTTCGCCGATCTGCCCGGCCTGCTCGCGCCCGGCGACCTGCTCGTGTTCAACGACACCCGCGTCATCAAGGCCCGCCTGTTCGGCCAGAAGGCCAGCGGAGGCAAGATTGAAGTGCTCGTCGAGCGCGTGATCGACAACCGTACCGCCCTCGCCCAGATCCGGGCGAGCAAGAGCCCCGCGCCCGGCACCGTGCTGCGTCTGGCCGATGCTTTCGACGTGACGGTCGGCGAGCGCGTCGAGCCGTTCTACACGCTGCACTTTCCGGAAGACTGCTATACGTTGCTCGAGACCTACGGCCGCCTGCCGCTGCCGCCGTATATCGAACACGATGCCGATGCCGCCGACGAAACCCGCTACCAGACCGTCTACGCCCGCAATCCGGGTGCGGTGGCTGCGCCCACGGCGGGGCTGCACTTCGACAACGCCCTCTTTGCCCGCCTCGACGCGCTCGGCGTGCAACGCGCCGCGCTCACGTTGCATGTTGGCGCGGGCACGTTCCAGCCGGTGCGGGTGGAAAACATCGGCGAACACAAGATGCATTCGGAGTGGTACGAGATCACGCCGTCGCTGGTCGACGCCGTGGCTGCCACCCGGGCGCGCGGCGGGCGTGTGATTGCCGTGGGCACGACCTCGATGCGTGCGCTGGAGTCTGCGGCACAGGCTGCACTGGCCGCCGGCGGTGCGCCGGGCACCTTGCGCGCCGGGAGCGCCGAGACGGACATCTTCATCACGCCGGGCTACCGTTTCCAACTGGTCGATCGCCTCGTCACCAACTTCCATCTGCCCAAATCGACGCTGCTCATGCTGGTCTCCGCCTTTTCTGGCGTCGAGACGATCCGCGCGGCCTACCGCCACGCCATTGAGCAGCGCTACCGCTTCTTCAGCTATGGCGACGCCATGATCCTCTCGCGCGAAGAACTGCGCGACACCCCGAGGGCGGCTGCCTGAATCCGTGCGGCCGTCAGATCCACGATCGGCGGCCGCTCGACCCGGTACAATAGCGCTCTGGCCGCGCATGGGGCGCCGGCCGCTCTTTTTTTGACGTCCCGCGCGGGCGCCGGCTTGTGTTGCCGGTGGTGCCGGGGCGCACGACACATGCTCAAGTTCGAACTCATCACCACCGACGGGCAAGCCCGCCGGGGGCGCGTCACGCTCAACCACGGCGTGGTCGAGACGCCCATCTTCATGCCGGTCGGCACCTACGGCTCGGTCAAGGCGATGTCGCCGGCCGAACTCGTCGAAAACAACGCCCAGATCATCCTCGGCAATACCTTCCACCTGTGGCTGCGCCCGGGGCTGGAGACGATCGCCGCGCACGGCGGCCTGCACCGCTTCATGGGCTGGGACCGCCCGATTCTTACGGATTCCGGGGGCTTTCAGGTGTTCAGCCTGGGCGAACTGCGCAAAATCAGCGAAGACGGCGTGAAATTTGCCTCGCCGGTGAACGGCGACCGCCTCTTCCTCTCGCCGGAAATCTCGATGCAGATCCAGCGCGTGCTCAATTCGGACATCGTCATGCAGTTCGACGAATGCACGCCGTACGAGATCGACGGCCGCCCGGCCACCGAAGTCGAGGCAGGCCAGTCCATGCGCATGTCGCTGCGCTGGGCCAAACGCTCCATCGATGAATTCAACCGCCTGGAGAACCCGAATGCGCTGTTCGGGATCGTGCAGGGCGGCATGTACGAACATTTGCGTGACGAATCGCTCGCCGGGCTGTCCGAGCTGGACTTCCACGGGTACGCGATTGGCGGGCTGTCGGTCGGCGAGCCGAAGGAAGACATGATGCGCGTGCTCGAGCACGTGGCGCCGCGTCTGCCGGCGAACAAGCCGCATTACCTGATGGGGGTAGGCACGCCGGAAGATCTCGTGGCCGGCGTGGCGGCGGGCGTAGACATGTTCGACTGCGTGATGCCTACGCGTAACGCCCGTAACGGCTGGCTCTTCACGCGATTTGGCGACCTGAAGATCCGTAACGCCTCGCACAAGAGCGACACGCGCCCGCTGGACGAAACTTGCGGCTGTTACACCTGTCGAAACTTCTCGCGCGCCTATCTGCACCACTTGCAGCGAGCCGGGGAGATTCTGGGCGCGCGGCTCAACACCATCCACAACCTGCATTACTATCTCACGCTGATGCAGGAAATCCGGGATGCCATTGAAGCCCACCGTTTCGACGCATTCGTCACCCAGTTCCGGGCCGATCGCGCGCGCGGCGTGCAGTAATGGCCGGGGCCTCGGGGCGGGCACCGAATCCCCGGGGGAACGGGGTCGGGCAGTGGTAAAATGCCGGGCTTGGATCCTGCATCCTCGCACCGAAACACATGCCGCGCGTGTCCGGAGACCCGGCCACACGCGGCTTTTACACGTCTTACATAAGGAGAACCGAACGTGCTGATTTCCGAAGCTTTCGCTCAGACGGCAGGCGCCGCCAGTCCGACCAGCAACCTGATGAGCTTCTTGCCGCTCGTGCTGATGTTCGTGGTGTTGTACTTCATCATGATTCGTCCGCAAATGAAGCGCCAGAAGGAAACGCGCAATATGCTGGCCGCGCTCGCCAAGGGCGACGAAGTCGTGACCTCGGGCGGCCTCGCCGGTCGTATCTCGAAGGTCGGCGAGACCTTCGTGACCGTGGAGATCGCCGAGAACGTCGAGATCAACGTGCAAAAGGGCGCCATTACCACCCTGCTGCCGAAGGGCACCCTCAAGGCGCTCTGATCCTTCGCGCAACCGCTCGCGGCCGCCACTACTGGCGGCCGCAGTGCATGGTAACGCCGGTCGTGGCGACCCGCGTTGCCATGCCGGCCGGTCCGAAGCACGGTTTGCCACGAGGCATCACCCTAGCCCGCTGCTATGAATCGCTATCCTCTCTGGAAATACATCGTCATTCTGGTGGCACTTGCCATCGGGGTGCTCTACACACTGCCGAACCTGTTCGGTGAAACGCCGGCGGTACAGATTTCCAGCGTCAAGGCGACCGTGAAGGTCGATCCCTCGACGCTTTCGCGTGCCGAAGACGCGCTCAAGGCACAGAACATCGCCTATAACGGCGCCGTGTTCGACAATACGGGCAACAACCCGAGCGTGCGCATTCGCTTCTCCGACACCGACACGCAGCTTCGCGCCAAGGATCTTCTCCAGGCGTCGCTCAATACCGACGCGACCGATCCAACCTACGTCGTCGCGCTCAATCTGCTTTCGGCGTCGCCGGAGTGGCTCTCCCGAATCCACGCGCTGCCGATGTACCTCGGCCTCGATTTGCGCGGCGGGGTCCACTTCCTGCTGCAAGTCGACATGGCCGGCGCTATCACGAAGCGTCTGGATGCCGCCGCTGCCGACGCCCGCACACTGCTGCGCGACAAGAACATCCGCCACAACGGGGTGACACGCACGGACACCGGCATCGAAGCTGCCTTCAGCAGCCAGGACGACGCAGACCGTGCCCGCGCAGCCCTCACCGACGGCCTGCCCGACCTCTCCTACACCACGCAAGCCGGCCCGAACGGCACGTTCAAGGTGGTGGGTGCGTTCACGGAAGCGGCACGCCGCGCCGTGCAGGACAACGCCGTCAAGCAGAATATCGTCACGCTGCATAACCGGGTGAACGAACTCGGCGTGGCCGAACCGGTGATTCAGCAGGAAGGTCCGGACCGTATCGTCGTGCAGTTGCCGGGCGTGCAAGACACTGCCAAGGCGAAGGACATCATCGGCCGCACCGCAACGCTCGAAGCACGTCTGGCCGATCCCGATGCACCGCGTCTGGTGTCCGCCGACACGCCGGTGCCGCCGCAGGACGAACTGTTCCTGCACGGCAATGGCGCACCGGTGTTGCTCAAGCGTCAGGTGATTTTCAGCGGCGACCGCATTACGAGCGCGTCGGCCGGTTTCGACGATCACCAGCAGCCCTCGGTGAACATCAAGCTCGACGCCGCAGGCGGCCGCGTGTTGCGTGACGTCTCGCGCGACAACATCGGCAAGCCGATGGCCATCGTGCTGTTCGAGAAGGGCAAGGGCGAAGTGCTGACGGTGGCGAACATCCGCAGCGAACTGGGCCAGAGCTTCCAGATCACCGGCATGGGCTCGGCGCAGGGCGCCAACGATCTGGCGCTGCTGCTGCGCGCCGGTTCGCTGGCGGCCCCGATGGAGATCATCGAAGAACGTACGATCGGCCCGAGCCTCGGTGCCGATAACGTGCAAAAGGGTGTGAACTCGGTGCTGTACGGCCTGATCGCCATTGCCGTGTTCATGATGATGTACTACATGCTGTTCGGCGTGTTCTCGGTCATCGCCCTGCTGTTCAACCTGCTGCTGCTCGTGGCCGTGCTCTCGATGATGCAGGCCACGCTCACGCTGCCCGGTATTGCCGCTATCGCGCTCACGCTCGGTATGGCCATCGACGCCAACGTGCTGATCAACGAACGTATCCGCGAGGAGTTGCGCGCGGGCGCCTCGGCCCAGAAAGCAATTTCGCTGGGCTTCGAGCACGCGTGGGCAACGATCGTGGACTCGAACGTGACCACGCTCATCGCCGGTCTGGCGTTGCTGGCGTTCGGTTCGGGCCCGGTGCGCGCATTCGCTGTGGTGCACTGCCTGGGTATCCTGACATCGATGTTCTCGGCCGTGTTCTTCTCGCGCGGTCTGGTCAACCTGTGGTACGGCAGCCGTCGCAAGCTCAAGACGCTGGCGATCGGTCAGGTCTGGCGCCCGGACGGTGCGACGAACGCACCCGACGCAGGCGAGCAATAACCGCAGGCGCGAGAGGAAACAGTCATGGAATTTTTCCGCATCAAGAAAGACGTGCCGTTCATGCGGCATGCCCTGATCTTCAACGTTATTTCGGCGCTCACGTTTGTGGCGGCGGTGTTCTTCCTGCTCACGCGGGGCCTGCACCTGTCGATCGAGTTCACCGGCGGTACGGTCATGGAAGTGGCCTATTCGCAGGCGGCCGATCTCGAGAAGATCCGGGGCGAAGTCGGCAAGCTCGGCTATCGCGACGTGCAGGTGCAAAGCTTCGGCACCTCGCGCGACGTGATGATCCGCCTGCCGATTCAGACCGCTTCCGACGGCAAGCAAGTCACCAGCGCGCAGCAGAGCGACGCCGTGATGACCGCCCTGAAAGCCGACGCCCCCGACGTGCAGTTGCGTCGCGTGGAATTCGTCGGTCCGCAGATCGGCCACGAGTTGTTCACGGACGGTCTGCTGGCGCTGACCTTCGTGGTCGTCGGCATCATCATTTATCTGTCGTTCCGCTTCGAATGGAAATTCGCGGTGGCCGGCGTGATCGCCAACCTGCACGACGTGGTGATCATTCTCGGCTTCTTCGCGTACTTCCAGTGGGAGTTCTCGCTGGCGGTGCTGGCGGGGGTGCTGGCGGTGCTGGGCTACTCGGTGAACGAATCGGTCGTTATCTTCGACCGGATTCGCGAGACCTTCCGCAAGATGCGCAAGGCGACCGTGCAAGAAGTCATCGATCACGCGATTACGACCACCATGTCGCGTACTATCATCACGCACGCGAGTACGGAAATGATGGTGCTGTCGATGTTCTTCTTCGGTGGCCAGACGCTGCATTACTTCGCGCTCGCCCTGACCGTGGGTATTCTGTTCGGTATCTACTCGTCGGTGTTCGTGGCCGCCGCGCTTGCGATGTGGCTCGGCGTGAAGCGTGAAGACCTCATCAAGCACAGCAACAAGGACGAAGAAGAAGGCATCGATCGCAACGATCCGAACTTCGGCGCACGGGTCTGACCGGCTCGCTGCACGTCGTCTGAGAAACCGCCGGTACGTTATACGTCCGGCGGTTTTTTTTCGCCCGCCGGCTCCCACGGTTCTTTCAAAGCGCAGTCACCGTCATGGGGCGCGCTGCGTTCGGTGCGACGCCTCCGCTCGAACGTGCAGGCACGCCGGGCTTACGGTAATCTCGCGAGATTCGCCATTTACGAAACGTCACGCCAATGAAGCCGATCCGCGTCTGGGACCTGCCCACTCGTCTGTTCCACTGGTCATTCGTCGTGCTCGCGGTCGCCGCCTATGTCACCGCCAAGACCGGCGGCAATGCCATGGTCTATCACTTCTGGTGCGGCTATGCGGTGCTCGCGCTGCTGCTCTTCCGGCTGGTGTGGGGCGTCGCCGGGCCGCGCTACGCGCGTTTCAGCGCATTCGTCACGGGTCCTCGGGCGTTCCTCCGGTCGTTACGCAACGCGCCGGACACCGATACCCGCTTCGCGGGTCATACCCCTCTGGGAGGTCTGTCGGTGATCGCGATGCTGCTGTGCTTCGGCATTCAGGTCGTACTCGGCCTGTTCTCGAACGACGACATCTTCAACGACGGCCCCCTCGTCAAATTCATCGACAAGGATACGAGCGATATGCTCACCGGCTGGCATTTGCGCAACCAATGGGTATTGGTGGCGCTGGTGGCGTTGCATGTGCTTGCGATCCTCTACTACCGCATTGCGCGCAAGAAGGACCTGATCAAGCCGATGATCGTGGGCGACAAGCGGCTGCCCGCCCCCGCGCATCCGGCACGCGACGACTGGCGGGTACGAGCGGGTGCGCTGGTGCTGATCGTGCTGGCGTCGGCGCTGGTGTACCGGATCGTGCACCTGACACCGGCCGTCGCGTCGCTGCCGTCTTATTGACGAGGCAACGGCATTGGGGGCGTCGCCCATAAAAAAAACCGGTCGCTGAACCCGACCGGCTTTTTTGCGCGCAGACGACGCTTACTTCGCGCGGAAGTTATCGTGGCAGCTCTTGCACGTTTGCGCAGCTTCGCCGAACGCCGTCTTGATTGACGCAAGATCGCCGCCCTTGGCCACGGTGTTGAGCTTTGCCACCGCCGTTTCCATCTTCTCGGCGGCTTGCTGGAACTTTGCCTTGTCGGAGAAGACTTCCGGCTTGGCCTTGCTCTTGGCGGTAGTCTGGCCGCCTTCGAACGCCGGCCACGGCAGCTTCGACAGCGTGGCGACGAGTTCGGCGTTCTTCGCCACGTCGTCCTTGTTGAATGGGGCGTCGCCCTTCACGACGGCGCCGATACGGCCAAAGTGATTGCCGAGCAGGAAGAGCGCCGACTGACGATACTCAACAGCATCGTCGGGCTTGGCGAACTGCGCTTGGGCAAGGGCCGGGACCATGGCGGCGGCAAGGGCTGCAACGGCGAAAGTGAGCTTCATCTGTGGGGGTTCTCCTTATGGGTTATGCGGCTATGATACACAGCGTTCCCACGTTATGTATGACATCGCCGACCGTCCGGGTCTTGGTCGCCGGCCCGGTATTCCCGCGTTGAACGGTTGGCGGCCGGCGTTCGGCGCTCAATGCGAAACGGGCCGCAGAAGCGGCCCGTTTCGTTGATGCTGAGGCAGTTTAGACGCGCTTCGCGAGCGACTCGGCGATACCGATGTAGTTCGCCGGCGTCATTTCCAGCAGGCGAGCCTTCGCGTCGGCAGGAATATCCAGCTTCTCGATAAAGGCTTGCAGCGCTTCGCGCGTGATGCCCTTGCCACGCGTGAGTTCCTTGAGCTGCTCGTACGGGTTGGGAATGCCGAAGCGGCGCATCACTGTCTGCACCGGCTCGGCCAGCACTTCCCACGTGTTGTCGAGGTCTTCGTCCAGACGCTGCGGATTGACTTCGAGCTTGCCCAGACCGCGCAGGCACGAATCATAGGCGAGCAGACTGTAGCCGAACGCCACACCGATGTTACGCAGCACGGTCGAGTCGGTCAGGTCACGCTGCCAGCGCGAGACCGGCAGCTTGTCGGCCAGATGGCGCAGCACGGCGTTGGCCAGACCGAGGTTGCCTTCCGAGTTTTCGAAGTCGATCGGGTTGACCTTGTGCGGCATGGTCGACGAACCGATCTCGCCTGCCTTCGTCTTCTGCTTGAAATAGCCGACCGAGATGTAGCCCCAGATATCGCGGTTCAGATCGAGCAGGATCGTGTTGGCACGGGCCACGGCGTCGAACAGCTCGGCCATGTAGTCGTGCGGTTCGATCTGGATCGTGTACGGGTTGAACGTGAGGCCCAGGCGCTGTTCGATGACAGCCTTCGAGAAAGCTTCCCAGTCGTATTCCGGGTAAGCCGAGAGGTGGGCATTGTAGTTGCCCACGGCGCCGTTCATCTTGGCGAGCAGTTCGACGCGGCGCACCCGTTCGAGCGCACGCGCCAGACGCACGGCCACGTTGGCCAGTTCCTTGCCGAGCGTGGTCGGCGACGCCGGCTGACCGTGCGTGCGCGAGAGCATCGGCTGCGAGGCGTGTTCGCGCGCCAGTTCGCCGAGCTTGGTGACCAGCGATTCGAGCGCGGGCACGATCACCTTGTCGCGGGCGCCCTTGATCATCAGGCCGTGCGAAGTGTTGTTGATGTCTTCCGAAGTGCACGCGAAATGGATGAATTCGCTCGCCTTTTCAAGTTCGGCCTGACCCTGCACCTTTTCCTTGAGCCAGTACTCGACGGCCTTCACGTCGTGATTGGTAACTTTTTCGATGTCCTTGATGCGCTGCGCATCGGCGTTCGAGAAGTTCGTGGCCAGATTCAGGAGGAAAGTCTCCGCACCGGCCGAAAACGGGGCGATTTCAGCGAAACCGGCCTTGGACAGGGCGATCAGCCAATGGATTTCGACCGTCACGCGGTGACGCATGAATGCCGCTTCCGAGAGCCACGGACGCAGGGCGTCGGTCTTGCTGGCATAGCGGCCGTCGAGCGGGGAAAGCGCGGTCAATGGGGAGAATTCGTCGGACATGGCACTGGGCACCGAAAAAGAAAACCGGGGAGCCGGCGAGGCGCCAACTCGGAAAGGCCAGTATTTTACCATTCCCGGCCCCGATCCTCCCGACGCCCGCTGCGACCGGTCCGGACGACACGTTATACTCTCCCCCGCGCTAAAGCGATTTATCAAGGATCCACATGAAGTTGATCGGTGCCCTCGCCAGTCCCTACGTTCGCAAAGTCCGCATTGTGCTGGCTGAAAAGAAGCTCGATTACAAGCTCGAGCTGGAGAACGTATGGGCCGACGACACCCGCATCCAGCAGGCCAACCCGCTCGGCAAAGTGCCGTGCCTGGTGATGGAAGACGGCGAAGCCGTATTCGATTCGCGGGTGATCTGCGAATACCTCGACACACTCTCGCCGGTCGGCAAGCTCATTCCCCCGTCCGGACGTGAGCGCACCGAAGTGCGCTGCTGGGAAGCGCTCGCCGACGGGCTGACGGAGGCCGCCGTGCAGATTCGCGTCGAGACAATGTTCCACGACGAAGCGTCGCGCTCGTCTGTCTTCATCGCTCGGCAACTCGGCAAGATCGAAGGAGGACTGCGAGCCATGGAGCAAGGGCTCAACGAACGCCAGTGGTGCGCGAGCAATCGCCTCACGCTGGCTGACGTGGCCGTTACCTGCGCCCTTGGCTATCTCGACTTCCGTTATCCCGAAATGAACTGGCGCGAGGCGCACCCGAACCTTGCCAAGCACTTCGAGCGCATGTCCGCCCGCCCCTCCGTCGCCGATACCGTTCCCTCGCTGTAATAGGGCTTCCCCCTTACCGCCGCCCCGCCAGCCGGGGCCGGGGTCGACGCTTATGGCATAAGCACCGCGGGCTGGTCACGCCCCCGGCCGCCTGACGCTTCGACCGACGGACTACGCGTGAGTAACGTTCCCAAGCCTCGCAGCAGCCGCCAGGTGCGGTTTGCGGTGGCATCGCCGATCCCTGCGGCTTGCGCCGGCGGGTCTGCTCGCGCCGTCTTCGGCACTGGCGCGACGCCCGGAGGCGTTGTCGCGATCTCTTTGATTCCCGGGCGAATCGCCGGTCTCCCCGGCGGCACCGGGCGCCGCGGCGGCTCGACCGTCTTCGGCACATTCGTGGTGCGAAGACGCGAGTACCCGTCCATCACCTTGCGAACATAAGACTGCGTCTCGGGAAACGGGGGGATCTGACGCCCGTACCGCAGCACGGCGCCCTCCCCTGCGTTGTAGGCGGCCAGCACCAGCGGCAGGTCGCCGTCGAAGCGCGAGAACAGCCAGCGGATGTAGGACGCTCCGGCACGTACATTTTCAGCGGGGTCTTCGAGACGTCGAACGCCGAAGCGCTCCCCTGTACGCGGCAGCACCTGCATCAACCCGATCGCGCCCCGCCCGGATACCGCCTGCGGATCGTATCCCGACTCAACGTCAATGATCGCGTGCAACAGTGCCGCGTCGACCGACGCCACTTCGGCGGCACGTTGCACCAGCGCGTCGAAGGGAAGTGCCTCCGGCGCCACTGCCGGGGCGGACACACGCGCCGCTCCGGGTTCGTCAGGCTTGCCGGGGAGGAGAGCGTCAGGGGGAACGCTGGCGTCTACGAGTGGCAGTTCCGGAATCGCTATGGCACGTGGTTCGGGCACCAGAAGCCGGGCATCGGTCACGCGCGGATGAAGCGGCAGCAGTCCACGGTTGGCCGCCATTGCAGGCAACGAAAGACTCAGCGTGGCCACCGTCAGGAAGATCAGGCGTGATGACCGGCTGCGGGGCGTCCCTCCGCCAGAGGCCGGGTTTTGAAGAACGTTCATGATCGCCTCCCCTCGTCGGCAAGTTTCGACGGGTCTCCGGTCCCGCGCTCGCCGGGGTTATCCACCAACGCCGGATCGACGTTTCGCTCGTCCTGCTCATCCGGCTCATCCGGCTCCTCCTGCTCCTCCCGCTCCACCTGCACCTCGTATGGCAAATCGAGCGCGAGCCGCAGAATGGCAGCAACGGCATCGAACAAATCCGTGGGAACCGGGGCATCGATCTCGACATCGTTCATCAAGCGGCGCGCAACGGGTACATGCTCGACCACCGGCACCCCTTCGCGCTCGGCGAGCCGCACGATCGTGCGTGCGCGCGCGTTGCGGCCCTTCTCGATCACGAGCGGCACTGGCGTTTCGCCCGGTACGTAGCGCAGGCAGACGGCAATGTGCGTCGGGTTTCGCACAACGGCCGTGGAGCGCTTCACATTGTTCGACAGGCTGCCGCTCTCGATCGTCTCGCGGTGGATATCGCGCCGCTTGTTCTTGATATCCCGATCGCCCTCGACCTCCTTCGACTCTCGCTTGATCTCGTCGTGCGACATGCGCAGTTGCTTGTGCAACTGGTACTTCTGATACGCGAGATCGAGCCCGCCAAACACCACGTAAGCAACGACCAGCACCGCCATCAGCCAGAACAGCAGCTTCGCGGTGAGCGCAATGCCGCAAGCGGGGCCGCATTGCGGCAGCGCCGCGAGCGAGGGCGTGTATTGCCGGATGAGGTAGAAGAACACCATGCCCAGCACGCCCACCTTGAGCAGCGACTTGCCGAACTCGAAGAGCGACTGCATCGAGAACAACTGCTTGGCCTTGGCGATCGGATCGACGCGCTCGTACTTGGGACGGATCGCCTCCGGCGCAACGATCGCGCCCACCTGTATCACCATCGTCAGCCACGTCGTCACGATCAACAGCAGCGCGAGCCCGCCGCCGAAACGCGCCAGAACCAGTAGCGAAGGCCCCGCCATGCCGCGCACGGCGTCGTCGACCGGATCGTTCAGTACGAGCAACATGCGCGACACGAGCGCCTCCATCGATTGGTACAGCACGGGGCCCTCGAACGTGAGCCATACGAGCACCACGCCGAGCTGTATGCACACGGCAAGGTCGGCGCTCTTCGCGACACGCCCTTTCGCGCGTTCGTCCTTGATCTTCTTGGGGGTCGGCGGCTGACTCTTCTCGCTCACGGGTGCCTCACGGTGCGGGCAGCGCCAGCGCGGTCCAGGCGCGGAACATATCGGGCAGGCGATACCAGCCCGCGAGCGGTACCGCGACCGCAAACGGCAGGCTCGCCACCGTCACCAGCAGCGCCATGGCGCTTTTCACCGGCATGGCGAGAAAGAACACGTTGAGCTGCTGCGCCGCGCGATTGATGAACCCCATCGACATGTCGACGAGCACCATCACGACCATCGCCGGCAGGGCAACGGCCACGCACATGACCTGCATGGCCTGCCAGAGCGTGAGCAGCCAAGCCACACTGTCGTCGTGCCATTGCCACGGCTGGCCGACCGGCAACGCCACATAGGAGTCGTACAGGGCGGTGAGCATGGCATGCGCGGCCGGGGTCACGAAGAACAACACGCAGAGCAGCTGCGTGAGGGCGACACCGAAGACCGACGACTGTGCGCCCATCAACGGATTGAGCACGCTCGCCATGGATGCGCCGCGCATCGTGTCGATCACATACCCTGTCATGTCGACAGCCCAGAACGGCAGCGCAGCGGCAAAGCCCAGCAGCCCCCCGATGAATAGCTCTTGCAGAATCAACATGCCCCACGCGCCCCAATGCGTCGGCATGTCGGGGCTCGCGTGCACCAGCGTCACGACCGGCAAGGCGAGCGCGAGCACCAGAGCGTTGCGCAGCATGCCGGCACCGAGCATGCCGACGGAGAGCACCGGCAGCAGCATCGCAACCCCTAACGGACGCAGCATGGCCACGCCCCACGCGATCAGCCAGCCATAGAGGTCGCCCCACAACGGCGAGAGCAAGGTGTCGACTGCGGGATCGATGCCCGGAACGAGGGAAGTCGCCATGCCGCTCACCCCATCCGGCTGATCTGGTCGAACGCGTTGCCCGCGTAATGGAGCAACACATGGCCCATCCACGCGTAGGTGGCGGCCAGGGTGACCGACACGGCGATGAGCTTGATGAGGAACTGCACGGTCTGATCCTGCACCTGCGTGAGCGCCTGCACAAGCGAGACGAGCACGCCGACCACCGATGCCACCACCACGGTCGGCAGCGACAAGAGCAACGTGAGCCACAACATTTCGCTCGTCAGATTGACAACGACGGCTTCACTCATTGCGCGCTCCGTGGGCTGTCATGCGTACGAGAGCATCAACTGGCGCACCAGTTGCTCCCATCCGTTCATCATCACGAAGATCAGCAGCTTGAACGGCAGCGCAATGGTCATGGGCGAGACCATCATCATCCCCATCGCAAGAAGAATGTTCGAAATCACCAGATCGATCACGACGAACGGCAGATACAGCAGCAGGCCGATCTTGAACGCCTCGGCCAGTTGACTCAGCGCGAAGGCCGGCATCAGAACGAGCAGGGAATCCGGCGCCAGCCGGTCGCGATGCGCCTCGGGCCAGGTTTCGCTCGCGATGTTCGCGAAGAAGTCGCGTTGTCTTGCGTCGGTATGACGCGTGAGAAACGCGCGGTACGGCGACAGGATGCTGGCGTCGACATCGGCCACGAAATGCTTGGACGACAGCGACACGGGACGCGTCTCGAGATTCGCCTCGATGTCGAATGCCACCGGGGCCATGATGAAGCAGGTGAGCACGAGCGATAACCCGTAAATTGCGATGTTGGGCGGGATCTGCTGCGTTCCCAGGGCATTGCGCAGCAGGGCGAACACGACGGCCAACTTCAGAAATGCAGTTCCCAGCACCACCAGCAACGGCATGATCGAGAGCAGCGACAGCAGCACGATGAGCTGCACCGGGTGGTCGAGCAAGGACATGCAAACTCCAATGTGCGTTGTTGACGGCCGAATGAGCGTGCGGGCAGGCGACCACACCGCATGGCAAAGCGGAACGAAGCAGGACGCATCGGCGGGAAGAGGTCACTGCGGATCACCACGGGGCTCCGACGGCGCACGACGGGCCACCGTGCGAACGAACGGCGATGCGCCTCGCGAATAGACCACCGCGCGTTGCGGTGAGCGCACGAGCGATGTTAGGTCGTGGCCGGAGGCTGGCCCATCGGGTCACGACCCGAAATATCGTTGGGCGGCGCGTCGCCAGCCGTTCCGTTGCAGGGGGGCGGCGCATCGCTTTCTGCGTCGATTTGCACCGCAAGCCGCCCGTCCCCGAAACGCAGCAAACGCCCGCCGGCCGACGCTGAGCGGTCGCATCGCAGCGTGATTCGTACGGCATGCAATGCGTGCGCCGCCGATCGATGGGACATTGCGGGCACCCCCGCGCGCCACGCCATCAGTAACGGAATGGGAAATAGCCTTTCGGCCACGACGGCATACCAGCGGACAGCGCCCATCTCCCCCCCCTGACGATCCGCGTCGCCGAACTGCACGACGTGGCGATCGGACGGACGCCCATCGCACATGGCGACTGCGAATTCGCCATCGACCAGCCAGTACTCGCCTCGCTCGATATCGGCCGCCACATCGAGCAGAACGGCGTCGCCCGCGTGCAGATCGTGGCCTTGCGTTGCGGGCAACGTGACCCATCCCGCTACCAGCGCGCACCGGCGCTCAGGCCAGCCCGCCGGGTCCAGCGGCGTATCGCCCGGCGTGGCGCGACGACAGCGTTCGCGCAGCCATGCGCTCGCCCCGTCGAGATACATCAACGCCAGTTGACGCCCGGCTCGCTGCAATACCATGCCGACGCGCCACGCCGTCTCGACGCGCGCTCGCAACAGAACTGTCGCGCTTGGCCACGAGGTCGCGTCGCCGGTGCCGGGCCACGCCTCCCGAAACGCATGCTCCGACGCACCGTCCCCCGGCATTTCCCCATCCGCCTCCTCACCCGCGCCCTGCGTTGCCAATGTGAGCGACGCCGCGTTGGCGTGCCAGGCCGGCGGCAGGTCGTCCCACGACGGCACAGGCAAGTCCGCCGCAAGCCAGTCGCACCACTGCTGTGCGTCGCACCAGAAGCGCGTCTGGCCGATCACGCCCTCGTCGACGCGTGCCGTCACGATCAGGCCATCGCCCCCTGCGCGAAGCCAGCCGACGCGCACTTGCGTATCGCCTTCGACGAAGTTCAGACTCCCCTCGCCCGTCAGCAAGTCGTCCAACGGACCCGGTGCAGTTGTCGGGGGGGATGTCGAGACAGATTCCGGCGCGGCTATTGGCTCGCGTTCCAACTCATGGCGCATAGCGCGCCTCGACTTCGACGGTGACAGCGAGCTTGAGACGCGATGTCAATCCACGAGAGAGCAGACCCCGATGCGCCAGCAAGCGCCGGTACATCGTGAGACGCACGCACAGCAGGGTCACCGTCACGCCCTGCCGCCCCCGACGCGCCTCGACGACCAACGAATCGAGCGCGCCCCCGTGCACGATGACCCGCAACGAACTGCCGCCATCCCAGTTCGCGTCCTGGCGGGCATGCCAGACACGCAGCCAACGCAGCACATCGGCGGGCCCCGTCACACGGGCCGCAGTTTCGGGTACCAGCGAAAATGCCGGCTCGCCGCCGTCTTCAAACCGCCTGCCCTGACGGGGCGACGTGTCACGCTGATGCGATGCCGACTTATCCGAAAGGCCGATGAAAGCGTCGGCCGACAGGGCACTTCGGTGAATGGTGGTCATCGTGAAGTCCTCGTGATGCGAAGGTTATGACCGCATGTCGTTTGACGTACGGGTCCAGCTTCTCGACGTTGCGCCCCGAAGGCACTTCACCCCCCGGTCTCGTCGCCGATTCATCTGCGGTAAAGCGCCAGCAACGCCTTGAGCTTCTCCTGCTTGCGGGCATTGGCTTGCAGACGTTCGCGCTGCTGTTGCAACGCGGCGTCGGCCTGTTTCACCTGTTCGAGCGCCGCGCCGTGGCGGGTTTTCGCTTCGCCCAGCGCCGCGCGCGCCGCTTCCACCGAGCGCGTCGCACCGTCCACCTCGCGTTGCGCGTAGACGCCACCGCGCGACAGGGCAGTCCGCCACGCTTGGCGCCGCGTTTCGCATGCTTCCTCACTCTCGGCGACGGCCTGCGCGGCATCACGCGCCGCAGCGGTCATGCGAACCAGCGACGCGCGCAGACCGGCTTCGCGGCGTTTTGCGAGCGCGGCCAGTGCGGCAACGGCTTCGTGAGCCTTCAGGTCACCAGATGATCGAGCCATGCACGGGTATCGTCGAAGGGCGCCACGTCATGCTGCGATTGACAGAGGAATGCGCGAATATCCGGGACGCGCGTGAGCGCGTCGTCCGTCTCCGGGTCGTTGCCCACCTGATACTCACCCACGCGAACCAGCAATTCGACTTCCGCCGCCAGCGCCATGGCACGCCTCACGCGCGCGGCCGCCTCGACATGCCTCGGATCGGCCACCTGCGACATCACCCGCGAGAGGCTCTTCGCAATGTCGATGGCCGGATAGTGATTCTCTTGCGCGAGGCGACGCGACAGCACAATGTGACCGTCGACAATCGAACGCACCTCGTCGGCGAGCGGCTCGTCGAGGTTGTCGCCCTCGACAAGCACGGTGTAGAACGCCGTAATACTGCCGTGCGCCGCGGTACCGGCGCGCTCCAGCAAGCGTGGCAGACGCGCATAGAAACTCGGCGGCAACCCGCTCGTCGCGCCAAGCGGCTCGCCCGCGGCCATGCCGATATCGCGCACCGCTCGCCCGAATCGCGTCAGGGAATCCATCAGCAGCAGCACGTCCTTGCCCTCATCGCGAAACGCCTCGGCAATCGCCGTCGCGGTGTAGGCCGCCTTCATGCGCTCAAGGGCGGGGCGATCCGACGTGGCCACCACACACACCGTGCGTGCGCGCGCCTCCGGCGTGAGTGCCAACTCGAGAAACTCGCGCACTTCCCTGCCGCGCTCACCGATCAGCGCAAGCACAATGACATCGGCCCCGGCGCCCTGACACATCATTGAGAGCAACGTACTCTTGCCGCCACCCGCCGCCGCAAAAATGCCGACCCGCTGGCCACGGCCGCAAGTGAGCATGCCGTCGATGGCACGAATGCCGATGGGCAGGCACCGGGACACAAGCGCTCGCGTCATGGCCGGCGGCGGCTCGGCATCCAGCGCCCGCCACGCCATGTCAGACGGCGGCGCGTCGTTGGGCGACACCGGCGGCATCAGGCGCCTTCCCAGGCCGTCCAGCACCTCACCGATCAGGTCATCCCCCACAGCCACGCGCGACGCGGTTCCCAACGCCTGCACCAGCGCGCCGTTGGCCACGCCTTTCGGCTCCGCATAGGGTGCCAGCCAGACATGCCGCCCCTCGACCGCGATCACCTCGGCGTCCAGCGCCGGCGACACCACGCGGCACTGCTCTCCCAATGCGGCCCCCGGCAGGCGGGCACGCATCGCATTCGGGGTGATCTTGTCGATCTGCCCAAAGCGCGCCTCGGGGCCCGATGCCCAGCGGCAGTCGTCGCAGGCTTTGCGCTGTGCGTCGAGCGTACGGCGCAATCCTTGGGCAATGCGGGCGGCGTCGGGGCGGCGCATCTCAGAACGCCCCCTGTACGTCGATGGTGCCGAGCACACGAACGTGCGGCTCGTCAGCCACTTCCTGGAACGACAAAACAGGCAGATCCGCGCGATCGCGCTCGATCAGCTTGCGCATGAAGCGACGCACATCCATCGCCGTGAAGAGGACCGCGGGCGTACCATCGTGCTCCTTCAGCACGTCGTCGATCGCGCCCATGATCGCGTCGGTCTGTGTGGGATTCAGATCGGCGTAGGACCCCGACGACGTCTGCCGCACGGCAGCGCGTACGGTGTCTTCGATGCCGCGTCCGACGTTCCATCCCGTGATGTGCTCGGTGCCACGGCGAAAGCGTCGCGTAATGTGACGCCGCAGGCTTAGCCGCACATGCTCGGTCAACATGATCTGATCGCGCTCGCGCGGCGCCCATTCGATCAACGCTTCGAAGACCCTGCGCAGGTCCCGGATCGACACCCCCTCCGCCACCAGCCGCTGCAACACCTCCGCCGTCCGGCTGATCGGCAGTTGACGTTGCAGCTCCTTGACGAGTTCGCCGTAACGATCTTCCATGGCGTCCATCAGGAAACGCGCTTCCTGCACACCGAGGAAATCGGCCGCGTGGGCATCGATGACCAGCGATACGCAGTGGGCCACGCGCTCCGCCCCCTCGATGACCGTACCGCCCTGCGCCTGCCACGCCTCGCGCTGTGTGGCGTCGAGCCAGAACAACACCTGACCGCCGAATGGCAGCGGCGTTTCGCGCGGCGCCCCGGCGTCGAGCCCTCGCAATTTACGTATCGGATGGGTGGCGTCGGGTTGAGCGAGCGCAACGTCGGGAGGCACGTCGACGGTCATTACACTCTCGTGATAGAGCTGAATGTCCAGCGTGCCGGCCGCCAACGTCTTGTCGACGTCGACCTTCACCTCCGGCATCGGCACGCCGAACTGCTCGAACTTCTTCTCGCGCAGCGCATCGATGCACGCGGCAAGCGCCGTCGTGCTGCCGTCCGCATCGGTCAGCGCAGCGCTCACGCGCACCAACAGCGGCTGAGCCCCCGGGCGGCCGCCCTTCGTTGTCTTGGCGTCGCCGGCGTCTGCGCCGTCGGCGTCTTTCGCTCCTTTGCCCTCGCGCGCGAGGCGCCCCGCCCACCACGAGGCCGCGCCCGCCAGCGCTGCAAGCAACAGGAAGTAATGCATCGGAAAGCCGGGAATCAGGCCGAACAACACAAGCACAACAGCCGCCAACGTGAGCGAGCGTGGTTGTGCGGCAAGCTGATCGGTGAGTTCGCGCGCCAGATTGCGACGCTGTTCGCCGGGCACCCGCGTCACAATGATCCCCGCCGTCACCGAGATGAGCAGTGCGGGAATCTGCGATACGAGCCCGTCGCCGATGGAGAGAATCGCGTAGATCGCGGCCGCATCGCCGGCACTCATGCCTCGCATGAAAACGCCAACGCCGATGCCCCCCAGCAGATTCACGACGATGATGACGAGCCCCGCGATGGCGTCGCCCTTCACGAACTTCATCGCCCCGTCCATCGCACCGTAGAACTGGCTTTCTTTCTGCACCGTGCGTCGCAGGCGCTTGGCCTCGGCGGCATCGATGGTGCCCGCGCGCAGATCGCCGTCAATGCTCATCTGCTTGCCCGGCATGCCGTCGAGCGAGAAACGCGCCCCGACCTCTGCGACACGCTCGGAACCCTTGGTGATCACAATGAAGTTCACGACGGTAATGATCAGGAAGACGATCATGCCGACGACGATGTTCCCTCCCGCGGCGAAATCGCCAAACGTGTAGACGATGTCGCCCGCGTCGGCGTGCAGCAGAATCAGACGGCTCGTGCTAATCGTCAGCCCCAGCCGGAACAGCGTGGTCATCAGCAACACGGAAGGAAACGCCGAGAAGTCGAGCGGCTCGTTGATATAGAGCGCCACCATCAGCAGCAGCAGCGACAAGCCGAGATTGAGTGCGATGAGCAAGTCCATCACCCACGGCGGCATCGGGATGATGATCATCAGGACCGTGACCAGCAGCAGTCCGGCCAGCACAATATCCTGCCGGCCCGCCGCGAGCCGGAGCCACGTCATGAGCCGCGTCATGGACGGGTCTCCCGCTGCTGTTGAGCGTCGATACGCTCAAGCAGCCGGCGCATTCGGGTGACGCACGACAACCACTCGACGGCCTGAAAGTTGGCACTGGCCGGCGGACTGGCGATCAGCATTGGACGCCCCTGCGCGACGCACGCCCGCACGGGAATGCCGAAGCTCCACTCCGGGGCGCAGGTTTGCATTAGCAGGGGGAGCCAGCGTTGTGCGCGCTCAACGCGGTGAATGAGCGCAAGCACCAACGTCACGCCGTGCGTGTCTGCCTCTGTCATCAGCACGCAAGGGGCCAGCGCAATCCGCATGCGCGGCGCCACGCGTTGCGGCGGCAGCGCCAGCAATTCGAAGAGCAACTCAAGCTTGCGTTGGGTCTGAGTATCCATCGGCGGTCTGGCGTTGGCATCGAGCTGGCAGAGACTGCCGGGCGGGGTGAACGTTCGGAAAGCGGCAGCGGGCATGGTCTCCTATTCACCGCCGCCGCGGCTATCCGGCGCAGACCTGAATTTCGCGGCAGGTATCGCGGCGATGGGTGTTGCGCCGGGAAAGATCTAGCGCGTCACAACATCATTCGCAAGCGATGCGCCCAGTTCACGATGTCTGCCACGTTGTGCGCGTCGAGCTTGCGCATCATGTTCAGACGGTGCGTCTCGACGGTCTTCACACTGATCGAAAGCAGTTGCGCGATGTCACGGTTGCGTTGGCCCTCCGCGACAAGTTTGAGCACCTGACGCTCACGCAGCGTCAGCAACCGTTCCGGCATCTCGACGGCGCACGGTCGCGGCGTAGGCGACATGCGCGACGGGTCGTGCATACCACCGAACACTGCCGGGTCGACGAAACGCTCGCCACGTATCGCCTGACAAGCCGCATGGATCAACGTCTCGCGGGCGCTGCTCTTGAGCACGAAGGCCGCTGCGCCGGCTTCCAGCGACTGACGTGCCCGCTCGCTGTCGTCGCTCGCGGAGTTGACCACGATGCGCAGTTCCGGCCAGCGCTGGGCGCACTGCCTGATCACGTCCACGCCGTCCATGCC
Source organism: Pandoraea apista (assembly GCF_001465595.2). Lineage (NCBI taxonomy): Bacteria > Pseudomonadati > Pseudomonadota > Betaproteobacteria > Burkholderiales > Burkholderiaceae > Pandoraea > Pandoraea apista. The sequence continues at coordinate 4,593,599 of NZ_CP013481.2, forward strand.
GGGCAGTCCCAGATCGAGCATCATCAGGGCGGGGCGATGCACTACGCAGGCCCGGTACACGTCAAGTCCGTTGTCCACTCTCGCCAGCACACACCACCCGAGATCCTGTTCGATCAGATGACACAGACCGTCGGCCAGCAATTCGTGATCCTCCACAACGATGACACCGATACACCCCGCCATTCGCAGCTCCTCGATTGTTAGTCATTAGCGTTCATGCGGATTTTTGCCCACATCCTTTCGATTTCGTGCAAGTCGCTCGAAACTTGTGTCGTCGCCTGCCGCCCGCCATGGGAAAACATCGCAAACCACGACCTTCGACGTCGACTTCAGGTCTGCGCCGGATGGCGGCATCAACACAACGCTTGATAATGACGATCCGTGAACGGCGCCATATCGATCGGCGACGCCAGGCAATGCCATGTGTTTTCCGATACCGCATCGATGCCGCACGCACCTCGTTCCCCGTCCCTTGCATGCCTCCTTCAGATACCTATGCGTTTGCCATTTGCGCTTGCCGCTCTCGACTGGATTGCTCCGCGCGACGTACAAGGTGCGCGCATTGCGCTTGATCTCGACGGTCAACGCGGCTGGACCTGTCCCGCCAGCGGCGGCTACTGCGTGGCGACGGCGGTGACGCTGCCGGCCGATGCGCAAGCGCCGCACACACAGCCGCTCGCGACGGCGCTCGACGGCGACACCACGCTCTCACGCTGGCTCATGCGTCTCTCGCTCGTGATCGCGGGTCAACCGGCACTGCGCGACGACAGTCTGTGCATCGCAAACGACGTGCTCTGGTGGGTTCACCGCTTCGACGCCAGCGAACCGGCGGCGCGCGTGGAAGCGCAACTTCGCCGCCAGCTTCTGGCTTGCACGATGGTGGCGTCGCAAGGAATGCGCACGCATCCCCCTTCGCCGATGTCCAACGCCCTTGCTGCCGCAGACGCGAGCCGGCGTCTTCACGCGCTGCGCCGTTGCTGATCATGCGGCCTCACCTCAAACGCTTCGCGCTATGTGTCGTCGCCCCGCTAGGCGGGTGGCTTCCGATGGCCCCGGTCATCGCGTCATCGCCCGCGCCGGTCGCCGCGCCCCCCTCCAAGGTGTCGTCCGTCACCCCCGAGTGGCGCGGCGGCCCGTTCGTCTTTCAGAGCGCGGGCACGCCGCTCACAGAGTTGTTGCGCGACTTCGGCGCCCATCACGGCATTCCGACGTCGGTAAGCGCGCAGGTCGATGATCGCTTCATCGGCACGCTGCCTGCGGGCACGGCACAAGCCACGCTCGACGCGCTATCGGAACGTTATCGGCTTTCGTGGTACTTCAACGGCCAGACGCTGAACATCTATAAGTCCAGCGAGGCGACAAGACGCGTCATGTCGCTGCGTCACGCGTCGCCCGGCGACTTGCTCGGGCATCTTCGCAACGCCGGGGTGTTACACCCGCGGCACTGCGTCGCACGGGCGATTCCGGCGACACACGCCCTTGAAATTGCCGGCGTTCCTGCCTGCATCGAAGCGGTATCGATGCTCGCCGAATACCTCGAACGCGACGCTCGCGATCAGCAGGAGAGCGAAGAGACCATCAAGATATTTCCCCTGAAATTCGCCACGGCGGATGACACGAGGTACTTTTATCGCGGGCAGGAAGTGGTGGTACCTGGCGTCGTCAGCGTACTGAAGGATCTGATTCTCGGCGCCGGTCCACTCGTCGTCACGGCCGCAGCGCCCACGACCGCCGATACGCCTGCCACCGCCGCGCCCGCTTCCCGAACCGGTACGCCTCGCTTCTCGGCCGATCCGCGTCGCAATGCGGTCATCGTGCGCGAGCGCCGACAGAACTTGCCCCTCTATGGCGACCTGATCGCTCAGCTCGACATCCAGCCCCGGCTGGTCGACATCTCCGTGGCGATCATCGACATCAACGCCAGCGACATTGCCGAGCTTGGCGTCGACCTCTCGGGCCGTGCGCGTATCGGCGGCTTCGGTGCCGTTTCGCTCAACGGACAGTTACACGACGGCGACAGCAGCACGTTCACAACGGTGGTCGGCGACACCAACAAGTTCATGATCAATCTGAACGCACTGGAACGAAACTCCAAGGCGCGCGTGCTCTCCCGGCCGTCCATCGTTACGCTCGACAATATGCAGGCCGTGCTCGATCGGAGCGTGACTTTCTACACCAAGGTCTCTGGCGAGAAGGTCGCCAAACTGGAAAGCGTGACATCGGGCTCGCTATTGCGCGTGACACCGCGACTCGTGCCCAGCGAAGGTCACGATCTCGGGCGCGAGCAGGTGATGCTCACCCTCAATATCGAAGACGGTGGCGAAGTGCGCAGCGAACGCAGTGCGCGCAACGAAGTCCCGACCATCCGTAACTCCTCGATATCGACGCATGCCACCCTACAGGCCGGACAAAGCCTGTTGCTTGGCGGCTTCGTGCAAGACACACAACAAGAGCACGAGCGCAAGATTCCGTTCTTGGGAGATCTGCCGCTCATCGGGCGTCTGTTCAGCTCGACAAGCAACCGGAACGACAGCGTCATGCGTCTGTTCCTGATCAAGGCCGAGCCGGCGGCAGACGTGCCGGGCGCATGACGATGCTGACGCTGACGCTACTCGACGGTCCGCTCGCGGGACGTCCCATGCCGCTGCCGCCGGGGCCGCTCACCATCGGCCACGGCGATGCCGACATTGCCATGGCGCTCGAGCAGGACGCCCGGATCGAGCTTCACGTCGACAGCGACGGCGTACGGCTCGTGACTGCGGCCCCCCTCTGGGTAGAAGGCGTACCGCGCCTGCCCGCGGACGAAGACACTGTCGATCTCCCGGTACTGCCGCTGCACACCGCGATCGACCTCGCGGGGCTGGGCATGTGGCTCGCCGACGGTACGCAAGACATGCCGTCCCCTACACCGAAGCGCCCGGCGCGTCGCGCCGCGGGCATCCCATCGCCGCGAGCGCCGGCAGTCGTCGCACGAAGCAGACGCGGTACGGCAGCGTGGATCGCCGTCACCGGCATGTCGTTGCTGATCGCGGCCGCCGGCGCAGCGATCTGGCGCACGGGAACGGCCAACGTCATTTCCCCGCCGCCTCACCCCGACGTGCTGAAAACACTCGCTGCACACATCGCGCCTCACGTCGCACTGAATACGACGGGCGACGCCGTGCGCCTGACCGGTGGCTGCATCGACGAGGGCACGCGAGCGCGCCTGCGCGCCGAGGCCCGCTGGCAGGGGAAGGTGATGAATGACGAGACCTGGTGTCCGGAAGACTCGGTGAAAACGGTGCACACCTTGCTGCGCCTGCACGGTTTCGGCCATGCGCGGGTGAATGTGGCGCCGGATGGCGAAGTCGTCGTCAGCGGGCCCTTTGTCGCCGATGCGCGCTGGCGCACGGCGTCCGACGCCCTCGACGCGCTCGCGTTACCTCATGGCTGGCGTGTCGCGCAAGGCGCCGGCCAGAGCTTCGAGCAGTTGGTAAAGACGCTGCGAGAGGCCGGGCAGTTGCGCGGCATCGACGTGTCGCGCGACCGCGATGGATGGCGTCTCACGGGGGCGCTGACGGCAGGGCGTCTCGCGTCGTTGAAGGGCGTAGTCGACACCTGGAATAGGACCGCTGACGCAAGGCCCGTGCGCATCGAACCATTACCTGCGCCGACACCGACGTTGGGCGACACGGGCTTCTCCGCTCCCCTAGTGAGCATTGGCGGGTCTCCCGACGCGCCTCAACTGACGCTCGCCGACGGCACGCGTCTTGCACAAGGCGTGCGCTTGCCGGGCGGCACACGCGTGCTCGCCATTCATCCCGACGGGGTGTCGATCAGCGCGCACGACCGGCTTTTTTACTTACCTCTGACTGCTGAGAATGTGCATGGCGATTCGTCTGACCCGGTTTGAAGACCAACTCGCGGCGTCTCCCGAACCCGTCGCCCGTGAGGTCGGCGCGCAACTCGACGCCGCACGCCGGTCGTTGCAGCAAGCCCTGAACACGCCGCTCACGCCGACAGAGCACGCGCTGGCGCAAACACAAATGCAAGCCGTGCAGGCTGCCGGTGCGATTCTGGAGTGCATGGCGCGACGGTATCGCACGTCGTACGGACGATCGTCATGAGTACGAGGGCGGCCGGTGCGGGATACGCTCTTGGATCAAGTGTGCGCAGAAGCCATAACCGGGATCGCCCGACCAAAGTCTGCGCGATGGGCTCGTGAGAACCTTCGGCATCGCGCGCGCCCGCGCGAACGGGTCGCATTCCGGTCACGCTGAAAAACGCTCGTTCGGGCACCTGTCGATTTTTTCCACTCTCTACGCAAATCATGCCAAGTTACGACCTAGCGCAAACTCTCGTCGAAGCTCTGAAGTTGATCGGCTGCGACCCCGGCAAGATCAATGCCGTCGACAATCACTCGCCAATCGAACTGACTTTCAACGCGTCGCCAAACATCATTGTGGAAACGCTGGAAGACAAGGTGTGCAGTATTCACGCCGTGGTGGCCACAGACGAAGCCGCGCGGCTGCACCGCGCAAACAGCGAGCGCCTGTTGCAGTTCCTTATCGAACCGGCGGAATGGGCTGTTACCGGTCATGTGCAGTTGAGCGAGCGCGACAACCGCCTCATTCTTCACGCGCAAGTCAAAGAGAAAACCGCCGCCGAGGCCGAGCCGTTTGCGCAGGCGCTCACCGATTTCTATGACCGTATCAAACTCTGCCGGGAACATTTGCGCGCCTGATCGGCAGCCCCGGCAGATACTGGCGCATTCGATGTGCGCCATTCGCTACCGCCCCCCTTCTTCCTACTTCTCTTCCCGCTACCTTCCGGACGCGTCGCCCTCCTGCGCGATCTCCGTGCGCCAGACATCGAGCGCCTCGCCAAGTGTTTCGCGTTGCGTCTCGTCGCGGAAACAACCGTCGTGTGCCGACTTGATCAGCCGCGTCAGTTCGCGCGAGAGTGCGTAGCGTGAGTCGAGCGTCGCCACGCCCAGATGGGCGGCGCGTTGCGCCAGCCATTCGGCGCCTACCCAGGGTTGATCCAGCAGCGTCAGGACTTCGGCAATCATGGTGTCCGTGTCGAACACACGGCAACCCGTGGCTCGTATGGCCTGTGCCGATTGCTCACACGCCGACTCCAGCGTGAGGAACAGCACGACCCGGCGAAGATCGTCGACGACGGCAGCAAGACGCTGCGTGTCTGCATCGGCCCGTTCCGCGCCCAATTCCAGACCCAATGCCTGCATGAGCGCACGCAATCGCGCACGGCGCTGCCCAAAGCGCCGGCACGCTTCAAACCATTGGGTCAGCGAGCGCTGCGGGCCCTGCGACTGACGGAACAGCGATTTGAGTTGTTCCAACAAGGCCATGCCCGCGTTATCCCCGGTGCCGCACTCCAGCGCCGCGAAGGCTTCGATGGCCCATGTCTCGGAAGACGTCAGCTCATCCAGCGCGCGGCGCAAGCGCATGCGGGTGCCGGCATCCAGGCCGCTATCGGCAAGCCAGGCCGCGACGACCAGCGCCGCGTGTCCCGCCGACATTTGCGCCTGACGGATCAACAGTTGCGGATCGGGGACGAAAGGAAGATCGCGCAATTGCCCGCGCAGCGTCTCGAACTGCGCGCCGCTCACGCGTGCCAAGCGGTGCATTTGCTGCTCGAACAGGGCCCGTGCACGCGGCTTGTCGTCGCTTACGTCGCGATCTCCCGTGCGACGGAATCGCATACCCAGCGCGAAGCTAAGATTCTCCTGCGACTCGGCGAAGGCCGCCTCTTCGTTCTGCGCAATGGCCGCTTCAATCAGCGCGATGTGCCCCGGCGCGTCGGGCGTGCCTCCGCGCACGGGCCGTGCGTCACCTTCCAGCGCCTGCCACTCGTCTGCAAGCATTCGCTCGAGTGGTTTATTCTGCTGCGGCGTCTGAATAAGCGTGTTGGCAGCGGACGGCAGACGTTCAACCATAAGCGATCTCCAGACTGGGGCTGACATGCAAGCGCTCGATCACCGCCGCCAGATCTGCATCGAGATCCAGACAGACAGTTACCCATTCGCTCTCAATGCGGCCCTGCCGATCGCCGAGCGAAGCGTCCGGCACGCATGCGAGCACGATGTCGGCATGGCGTAGCGCGACGGTCACGGCATCGAGATGTGCCGGTGCCACGCGCAACACCAGCGCTCCCTCGCGGACCAGGCCCGGCAATGCGCGCCCGACACGCTGCGCGAAACGTTCGCCGACGTCGAGCGTGCCGACGAAATTCGTCAACGCACTGGTCAGGGCATCCGCCACACGGCGCTCAAGCGAATGAATGATCTGCCGCTCCATCAAGGCCTCGTCGACCAGCCACTCGACGGTGTTCGCTACGGCCTCGCGATGCGCCGCTTCCGCCAGCACGGCCGCCTCCTGTTGAGCGCGCTCCCGCGCGGCGTCCTGCCACGCGTCGCGCAAGCGCTGTGCGTCGACGCCCGCCTGCTCGCGCTCGGCCAGCGCTGCATCGCGTTCGGCGCGTGCCTGAGCCATCCATCGGGCCCGCAGACACGCCTGCTCGCGCAGTCGCGATACCGTCTCGCCGGATATCACGGGTCCCGCAGGCGCAGGGCCATCGATCGTTTCGATCGTCGTCAATGCAAAGTCGATGACATACATAGCATCTTCTCCAACGCGACGAGCCGCGCCCAGATGTCGTCCGTTGCCGGCATGCCGGTTGACGTCGGGCCGGCCTCGGCCGCTGGTGGCAACAAGATCCGTGCGGCTTTGCTCACGGTCGCCATGTCCACCGCCAGCGGCGTCACAGCACCGTCCAGATACGCGCCGGTCGTTGCCAGCGCCGCATCGACAATCTGGCCGGGCGGAATCGCAGAGCGCGTTGGCCACTCGCGCCGCGTGAGCAGCAAACGGTCGCACTGCCAGGTATCGAGCCATGACGACAGGGCCCGACGGTAGGCGCCGAGCAACAGATAGTCCGGACACCCCAACATGCGTAAGCCGTAAGCTAACGAAACGCGTCGCAACCTCGGCACCAGCCGCAACACGGCGTGCGCTGCCTCACTCTCGGGCGGCGCGCAATCGCGAGCGACCGTGTCGGGCCATCCCCGGCGAGCGATCAGCAGACGATCGATATGGGCCCGGCAAACGGCGTGCCGCCGATAGGTATCCCGCCATGACGACATGCCGAACGCTCGCCACCAGCCGTCGTCCATGTACAGGCCCGGCTGCCAGATCAGGCGGGCAAGCTGGTTGACATTAGCGTGATGCGGGCAGATCACGAAACCCCCACCCCCTGAGCCCGCAGGCGCTGAATCCACGTCGCCCGCCGTCGCCATGCCACGGCACCGGCGGCGAACAGGCCGAGGCTCGCCACAGCGACCATGCCCCACCCCAATGCCGAGCGCCACCGCCCGTCCTTCGCCGCAGCTTCAGCTTGCGCCCCTGACGACGCATTGACGGCCGCTCGCGGCAACCGATAGTCCGAAGGCTGCAAAACTATGCTGATACGCTCGGGCGTCACACCCGGCACACTGTCGTGCACCAGACTGCGAATGTCGGTCATGCGCTGCGCCATGTTGACTTCGGGGCTGTACTTCACAAAGACAGCCACTCCGGGGGGCAACGTCGAGCGCCCCGCCGAGTCCACCGGCACCTGCGCGATGGAGACCTCCGCGACCATCACGCCGTCGAGTGCCGCCAGCATGCGCTCCAGCCGCTGCTCCTTGAGATACGTGAGCTTCGCCTGCTCTTGCACGGGCGAGCTGACGAGTTGCCCCGGCGGGAATACGTCCTCGACCGACGCACGTTTCTGACGCGGCAAACCGTGCTGGCGCAGGACTTCGACACCGCGCACGAAGTCGCCGCGCTCGATACGAACCGTCATGCCGGCGGTGTCGGCACGCTTGTCGGCCTGCAATCCGGAAACAAGCAGCAACGCCAGCATCTGGTTGGCTTCCGTCTCGCTCAACGCGCGATGCAGTTCGACCTTGCACCCCGCGAGCATGAACACGAGCGCACAACCGATCCACCATCGGCCGAGGCAGCGTCTCCTGACGACAGACCTTGCGAGTTTCCCTAGCATCGTCGCAACGCCAGCGACGGGAATACCGTGTGTCATTGCATATGAACCAGCTTGTTCACACCCTGCGTCGTGACGCCCGCCGCCTTCGCGACAAACTCCAGCGCCAGCACGCGCTCGGTCAGCACACGCTGTACGTCGAGCATGCGGCTCGGATCCGCCAGCGCTCGCTCGTCCAGCGTCACGCGTTCGGCGAGTCGCTCCGTATTGCCCGCGAGTTTTCCTGCCGCACTGAGCAGATGATGTTCAGGCAGCGACGGCGCGCTGGCGAGTGCCTGACCGAAGCGCACAGCGGCGTCGCCGTCAGCGGAAACCGGGGGGACAGCCTTCGCGGGCTGCGTCGCCGTCGCGACATGCGCCGCGATTTCGGAGATCGGGAGAGTCGTCATGACAAGAGAGTCGGAGAAGGGGAAGGGGAAGGGGAAGACGAAGACGAGGGGGAGGACGAAGACGAGGGTGAGGATGAAGCCAATGCTGAATCGCGTGCATCCACCGCATCGAGCCAGCGGGCGAGCACGCCGGTCGCCGCCTCGTTCTCGCGCCCGGCAGCAACCGTGTCGGTCAGATGCGCGCGCGCCGCGCCCTTGTCGCCAAGTGCGATGAGAAGCGCGACATGCAACCACTGCCTTGTTTCCCGATCCGTCACGAGCGACGGCAAGGCGCGCAGAATCGCGCGGGGCTCGGTGCGCATGCCGTGATGTGCCCCCGCGATTGCCAGCTCGACGATGCGTTGCCGCGCCGGGGCGTCCAGCCAACGCCCAACGCCGTCGCCGAGCGCGGGGTTCACGGGCGTCATGCGATCTTGGCGATGATGCCCATCATCGTGTCCTTGATCAGCTTGAGCGTTGCGCTATGCAGCGCGGTCATCGTGGAATACTGCTGCATCTTGAACTGCACGTCGAGCATGTGTCCGGGGTCGTCGATTTTCCGGTTATTCAAGGCTTGCGTCGCGGCGTTTGATGCACCTCGCACGCCCTCCGACATGCCGCGATGGACCTCTTCGATGTTCATTGCACGCCTCCCCCACCGTCCGTCAATGCACCGTGGCCGGCTACCAGATCGGCACGCATGGCGGCATAGGCATCGGCGCGCGGCATGGCCACGCGGCGTCCGCCGCGCTGCGGCGGGTTGCCAAGACGAATCTCCGTCGGGGCGCAGTCGAAACGTTTGCGGAAGGTGTCGGTGAAATGTGCGTGGTTGGTGAAGCCGCACTCGAGCGCAATGTCGAGCACCTTGTGGCGCGTGGAAAGCAATAGATCGCGAGCGAGTCGCAGGCGGCGTTCGAGCAGCCACTGTTTCGCAGGCATGCCGTACGTCTGCTGGAACAGATAGCGGAACTTGCGCAGTGGCATGCCGAACTCTTCGGCGAGCCGTCCGACCGGCCAGGGCCGATGAAAATTCGCCTCGACGAAATCGAACAGCGAGTGGCTGCCGGCAATCGTCTGACGCAACATCGCAGAGAAATATCGCTGATCGCGACAGAGACAGTACACGTAGAAGAAGCGCAGCATTGCCATGCGATCGACGTTTTGCAGCGTCATCGCCACGTCCATCATGGTGGGCTCGAGGACCAGCGTGCGTGCCGCTTGCCGATGAAAGACGCCGAGCGGGCGGCGATCGAGCAGATCGACGACGTCCGGATATAACGCCTGCAGATCGCAGGCATGAAAGTCGTGAGACACCACGGGTCCGGGGGCATCAATCGTCGCATCTGAACTGGTAGCGGTCATGCTGCCTGCCGGCAGCGTGTGCACGAGGCCGCTCACGTTCAGTTTGACGTCGTGGCGGCTGATCAGAAATCGTACCGTACTCATACGCTCCTCCTCTGACGATAATTCGTCGGCGGGATGACAAAGTCGAAGGTCACACCATAGGCGAGTACGCGCGCGAGCATCATCCGGTGGACACCTTAATGTGAGCCATCGGACACCGGACTTATCGTTTTTGGGAAGACGGCTGTCGAGAAGCGTAAAAAAACCCGGCGCAACATCGCGTCGGGCTTTCGTTGACGAAGCGCGGCAGGAGCTGCCGTGGTTTGTTCAAGCAGCAAGTGCCGCAGCAAAACTGTCCGCGCGCGCGATCGGCCAGTATTTCTCGTAGAGCTGGTAGCGGAACTGCCCGCGCAGCAGATCGCCCGGCTCGAGATACTTCAGCGACTCCGACATGAGACGGATTTCGTTGGACGACACACGCTTGACGATGTGATGGGCGCGCAACTCCGACGGATGCGACAGGCCCGCCGCCTGAATCAGTTCTTGCAGCGCGTGCAACGTATGCGAGTGGAACTGCTGCACGCGTTGCGCCTTGTCCGGTACCACGAGTGCACGCTGACGCAACGTATCCTGCGTCGCCACGCCCGTCGGGCAGCGGTCGGTGTGGCACTTCTGCGACTGAATACAGCCGATGGCGAACATGAAGCCGCGTGCCGAGTTACACCAATCGGCACCGATGGCGAGCGTGCGTGCGATATCGAACGCGGTGACGATCTTGCCCGACGCGCCAATGCGGATCTTGTCGCGCAAACCGGCACCCACGAGCGTGTTATGTACGAGCAGCAGTCCTTCCTGCAACGGTGCGCCGACATGATCGGTGAACTCCAGCGGTGCGGCGCCAGTGCCGCCTTCCGACCCATCGACGACGATGAAGTCGGGCAGGATACCGCTTTCGAGCATCGCTTTCACAATGCCGAAGAATTCCCATGGATGGCCGATGCACAGCTTGAACCCGGTGGGCTTGCCGCCCGAGAGCGTACGCAGACGATCGACGAACTGCAACAGGCCGAGTGGTGTCGAGAACTCGCTATGGCGCGACGGCGAGATGCAATCCTGGCCCATCGGCACGCCGCGCGTGGCAGAAATCTCCGGTGTGATCTTCGCAGCCGGCAGCACACCGCCGTGCCCCGGCTTCGCGCCTTGCGAGAGCTTCACCTCGATCATCTTTACCTGAGGTGTCGTCGCCTGCGCGGCGAACTTCTCGGCGTTGAACGTACCGTCGTCGTTGCGGCAGCCGAAGTAGCCCGAGGCCACCTCCCAGATCAGATCGCCCCCCTGCTCGCGGTGATGCGGTGAGATCGAACCTTCGCCGGTGTCGTGAATGAAGTTGCCGAGCTTCGCCCCGCGATTGAGCGCGCGAATCGCGTTGGCCGAAAGTGCGCCGAAGCTCATCGCGGAAATGTTGAAGATCGACGCCGAATAGGGCTGTGCACGATCTGCACCGATAGTGATGCGGAAGTCGTGATCCTTCAGGACGGTCGGGGCGAGCGAATGGGCGATCCATTCGTAGCCCGTCGCCTTGACGTCGACCTCGGTACCGAACGGCCGACTGTCGACATCGCCCTTGGCTCGCTGGTAGACGATGCTGCGTTGGGCACGCGAGAACGGCGTCTCGGCCGTGTCGTCTTCCACGAAGTACTGGCGAATCTCCGGCCGGATGAATTCGAACAGAAACCGGAAATGCCCCCACAACGGGTAATTGCGCAGCACGGCGTGGCGCTGCTGGAGGACGTCCCACACCCCGAGAACGAACAACGCTGCGAACGGCAGCGGCCAGAGCGGATGCCAGCCGGCGAAGAGCACCAGCGCGAGCGTTGCCACGAGCAACGCAATCACGAGCCAGAGAGCCAGGAATCGGCGCGAAAACATGAAACCTCCTTGCTTTGGGGGGACACTCGCCGGTCACGCTGCCGGGTGTTTCCCCGGCAAGCGCCGGCGGCTTCAGTGCGTATTGAGGATGGTGTGTTTGGCAGCCGACGCGGCCGGCGTATCGAGTCGGTCCGGCTCGGCAGGCTCGACCGGCGTTGCCGACGCGATGATGCCGCCGCCCAGACAGATCTCGCCGTCGTACAGCACGGCCGACTGACCCGGCGTGACAGCCCACTGCGACTCGGCGAACGAAAGCGTGAGCGTCCCCGCGTCGGCCCGCACGACTTCGCATGCGGCGTCGGCCTGGCGATAGCGGGTCTTGGCACCACAACGCGTGCCTTCGGCCGGCGGCTCGCCCGCGACCCAGGAGAGGTCTTCGGCGTTGAGCGTGCCCGAGAGCAGCCACGGATGGTCATGCCCTTGAACGACATATAACGTATTGCTTGCCACGTCCTTGCGCGCTACGAACCATGGCTCGCCGGAGCCCTCGCGGCTGCCGCCCAGGCCAATGCCCTTGCGTTGTCCGAGCGTGTAGAACGCCAGACCGACGTGCTCGCCCACCACGGTGCCGTCCGGTGTCTTCATCGGGCCCGGTTGGGTCGGCAGGTAACGGTTGAGGAAGTCGCGGAACGGACGCTCGCCGATGAAGCAGATCCCCGTCGAATCTTTCTTCTTCGCATTGGGCAGGCCGATCTGCGCGGCGATCTCGCGGACCTTCGTCTTCGGCATTTCGCCGAGCGGGAACATCGTGCGCGAGAGTTGTTTCTGGTTCAGCCGATGCAGGAAGTAGCTCTGATCCTTCGTATGGTCGAACGCCTTGAGCAGCTCGAAACGCCCGTCGCGTTCACGCACACGAGCGTAATGGCCGGTCGCAATGGTGTCGCCGCCCAGCGCCACCGCGTGGTCCAAAAAGGCCTTGAACTTGATCTCGGCGTTGCATAGCACGTCCGGATTCGGGGTACGGCCAGCCGAATACTCGCGCAGGAATTCCGCGAACACGCGGTCCTTGTACTCGGCGGCGAAGTTCACGGCTTCCACGTCGATGCCGATCAGATCGGCGACCGACACCACGTCGATCCAGTCCTGCCGGGTCGAACAGTATTCGCTGTCGTCATCGTCTTCCCAGTTCTTCATGAACAGACCGACGACGTCGTAGCCCTGTTGTTTGAGCAGCCACGCCGTGACCGACGAATCCACGCCGCCCGACATGCCTACCACTACGCGTTTTTGACTCATGTATTGCCTTGCCCGCCGGTCACGGCCGGATGGGTCTGAAGTATCGCGAGGTCGTAACGTACCCCCCGCAGGTAATCGTCCATGCATCGCTCGAGAATCGGAGAGCGGTGCCGCGCGCGCTGCGCGCGCACTTCGTCCGGCGTGAGCCAGAGCGTGCCGACAATGCCGTCGTCGAGCGTGCGCGACGCATCGAACGCACCCAGCGTGCCGGTGAAGGCGAAGCGCAAATAGGCGATGTCATCCGGGCCGGGGGCCAGATAGATGCCCAGCAGATGCTGCGGCTCGAACGGATGCGCCGTTTCTTCGAGGACCTCGCGACGCACCGCGTCGAGGATCGACTCGCCCGGTTCCAGATGGCCAGCCGGTTGATTGATCAACAGACCCGCACGCTTTTGCTCCTCGACAAACAGAAAACGACCGTCGCGTTCGACGACCGCCGCAACCGTCACGTTGGGCTTCCAGCGTGCATTCATGACACATCCTTGCGGGACGCGGGACCCGGCGCACAGTGATACGCCGGCACGTTACCCCGATAAAACCGACATTTTACCGTCTGGCGGTGTTTGGCGCTGAGAACGGACCGCAGACACAACCGACCGGTCGGTTGGCTCAGGCGCCCGTCAAGCGCGCACATTTGCATATCCATATGACGTTTCGCGCAATAGGCGGGTTTGTAATCTTCGGGTAAGCTTCGAGCACCAGCAATGTGCAGCACGCAGTAGCAGTACCGCATCACCGGTTTGTGCAGTAGTTCGTATGCAGTGGTTTGTGCAGGACTAATGTCATCAGCGGCGAAACAGGTAACGCGCCTGCCCCGGCAGCGCATATGTTGCGGCTCCTTGGCCCACGGTTCATGGCCGCTGATGAGATCAGTTCACAAACCCAAGGAGAGACGCAATGAGAATCGGCATCCCCGCCGAGACGCTTGCTGGCGAATCCCGTGTCGCGGCTACGCCCGAGACGGTGAAAAAGCTGGTCGCGTCGGGACATCAGGTCGTTATCGGACGCGGTGCAGGAGACGCCGCCAGTGTTCCCGACACTGCCTTTGAAGCTGCCGGCGCCACGCTGGGCAGCGCCGCCGACGCGCTAGGCGCGGAACTCGTGCTCAAGGTACGGGCGCCCTCGCCGGATGAATTGGCGCAAATTCCACGCGGCAGCGTGGTCGTCGGCATGCTCAACCCGTTCGATGCCGAGAACAACGCCCGCATGGCGGCCGCCGGCGTCACGGCCTTCGCTTTGGAAGCCGCCCCGCGTACCACGCGGGCGCAAAGCATGGACGTGCTGTCCTCGCAGGCCAACATCGCCGGCTACAAGGCCGTGATGCTCGCCGCCAACCTTTACCAACGCTTCATGCCCATGCTCATGACCGCGGCCGGCACGGTCAAGGCTGCGCGTCTGGTCGTGCTGGGCGCTGGCGTGGCAGGCTTGCAGGCCATTGCCACGGCCAAGCGTCTGGGCGCGGTGATCGAGGCGTCGGACGTGCGCCCGGCCGTGCGCGAGCAGATCGAATCGCTTGGCGCCAAGTTCATCGACGTGCCCTTCGAGACCGACGAAGAACGCGAGATCGCCAAGGGCGTGGGCGGTTATGCGCGCCCGATGCCCGCTGCGTGGCTCGCGCGCCAGGCGCAACTGGTGCACACCCGTCTCACACAGGCGGACATCGTGATTTCCACCGCGCTGATCCCGGGCCGTGCCGCGCCCACGCTGATCGCCGAGGACACCGTCAAGGCGATGAAGCCCGGCTCGGTCATCATCGATCTGGCGGCCGGACGCGGCGCGAACGGCGGCGGCAACTGCCCGCTGTCGGTGGCCGACGAGGTCGTTAAAGTCCACGGCGTGACGATTGCGGGGTACACCAACCTCGCCGGCATGGTCGCGGCAGACGCCTCGGCGCTGTATGCACGCAACGTGCTCGACTTCCTGAAGCTGGTGATCGACAAGGAAGGCAAGCTCGTGATCGATACCAACGACGACATCGTTGCCGCGTGCCTGATGTGCCGCGACGGTGAAGTGCTGCGTGCGGCATAAGGGAGGGGGACGCAAATGGAAATGATCAATCACACGGTGATCAATCTGATCATCTTCGTGCTGGCGGTGTACGTCGGTTATCACGTGGTGTGGAACGTTACACCGGCATTGCATACGCCGCTCATGGCGGTGACGAATGCGATTTCGGCCATTGTGATCGTGGGCGCGATGCTTGCTGCCGGTCTGACCGAGGGCAGCCTCGGCAAGACAATGGGTGTGA
The DNA here is from genome assembly GCF_001465595.2 of Pandoraea apista. NCBI lineage: Bacteria > Pseudomonadati > Pseudomonadota > Betaproteobacteria > Burkholderiales > Burkholderiaceae > Pandoraea > Pandoraea apista. The sequence goes on from NZ_CP013481.2 coordinate 4,608,764, forward strand.
TCGCGGTGGCGCTCGCCGCCGTGAACGTGTTCGGGGGCTTCCTCGTCACCCAGCGCATGCTCGAGATGTTCAAGAAAAAAGACAAGCCGGCAAAGGCTGAAGGGGACAAGCAATGAGCATGAATCTCGTCACGCTGCTGTATCTGGTCGCGTCGATCTGTTTCATTCAGGCGCTCAAGGGGCTGTCGAATCCGAAAATGGCGCGGCGCGGCAACGCGTTCGGCATGATCGGGATGGCCATTGCAGCCCTCACCACGCTTGCGCTGATCTACGAACTGCGCCGTCTGATGGGGGGCGGCTACGCCGGGCTCGGTCTGATTCTGGCGGGCCTCGTGGTCGGTGGCGGCGTGGGTGCGTTCGTGGCCCGCAAGGTCGAGATGACGAAGATGCCGGAACTGGTGGCCGCCATGCACTCGCTGATCGGTCTGGCCGCCGTGTGTATCGCGGTCGCCGCCGTGGCGGAACCTGCTGCGTTCGGTATCGTGCCTGCCGGGGAAACGGTCCTGCCGCCGGGCAACCGCATCGAGTTGTTCATCGGTACGTTCGTTGGCGCGATCACGTTCTCGGGGTCTGTCATTGCGTTCGGCAAGCTCTCGGGCAAATACAAATTCCGCCTGTTCCAGGGCGCGCCGGTCCAGTTCACGGGGCAGCACACGATCAACCTGCTGCTCGCCATCGCGATGCTCGGCTTCGGCGTCATCTTCTTCCTGTCGCAAAGCTGGCTGCCGTTCATTCTGATGACGGCCATTGCCTTCGTACTCGGTGTGCTCATCATCATTCCGATCGGCGGCGCAGACATGCCGGTCGTCGTGTCGATGCTGAACTCGTACTCCGGCTGGGCCGCCGCAGGTATCGGCTTCTCGCTGAACAACCCGATGCTCATCATTGCGGGCTCGCTGGTCGGCTCGTCGGGCGCGATTCTGTCGTACATCATGTGTAAAGCCATGAATCGCTCGTTCTTCAACGTGATTCTCGGCGGTTTCGGCGCAACTCCCGGGGCCAGTGCGGCAGGCGGCGAACAGCAGCAACGTCCGGTCAAGTCCGGCTCGCCGGACGACGCAGCGTTCCTCATGAGCAACGCCGAGTCGCTCGTGATCGTGCCGGGTTACGGTCTGGCCGTGGCCCGTGCGCAGCATGCGCTCAAGGAACTGACCGACAAACTCTCGGAGAAGGGCGTGAATGTCCGTTACGCGATTCACCCGGTGGCGGGTCGTATGCCGGGTCACATGAACGTGTTGCTCGCCGAGGCGGAAGTGCCGTACGACCAGGTGCTGGAGATGGACGAGATCAACGGCGAATTCGGTCAGACGGACGTGGTGCTGGTACTCGGCGCGAACGACGTGGTGAACCCGGCTGCGAAGAACGATCCGCAATCGCCGATTGCCGGCATGCCGATTCTCGAGGCTTACAAGGCCAAGACGATCATCGTCAACAAGCGTTCGATGGCCGCAGGCTACGCCGGGCTGGATAACGAATTGTTCTATCTGGACAAGACGATGATGGTGTTCGGCGACGCGAAGAAGGTCGTCGAAGAGATGGTCAAGGCTGTCGACTAAGTCGTAAGCCGGCGCGCGGGCGCCACAGGCAAACGCGGGGCTGTTGAGCACGTCAGGGTGCAGCCCCGCGCTACAATGCGCGCTTCTCGTTGCCCGCTGGAATTGCGTCATGACGCTCGGTATCGTCGCTGCCCTGCATGAAGAAATCGCCGATCTGCTCGCCGAAATGGCCCCCGGGGCCCGGGTCGAGTCCATTGGCATGCGCGACTACCATGTGGGAAAACTGCACGGACACGATTGCGTCATCGTGCTGGCCCGCATCGGCAAAGTCGCAGCGGCGGCCACGACCACCGCATTGATTCACCGGTTCGACGTCGATGAAATCGTCTTCACCGGTCTGGCAGGCGGTCTTGCGCATGGACTGTCGGTCGGCGACGTGGTGATCGCAGACACGCTCGTGCAACACGACATGGACGCCAGCCCCCTCTTCCCCCGCTACGAAATCCCGCTGCTCGGCTGCGCCACCTTCGGCACCGCACCCGCCCTGCGCGACGCACTCGTACAAGCGGCGCGCGACTGGCTCACCGACGAGATGGCGGCACAGGTGTCGTCCACATGGCGCGACGAATGGCAAACGGGTACGCCGCGTGTGCACGTCGGCCAAATTGCGAGTGGCGACCGTTTCGTCTCCAGCGCGCAGGAAGTCGACCGTCTTCGCAATGCGCTGCCCGAGGCACTCGCCGTGGAGATGGAAGGCGCGGCCGTGGCACAGGTGTGTCATGAGTACGGCATCCCGTTCGCGGTCATGCGCACACTCTCCGATGCCGCCGACGATGCCGCCCACGTCGACTTCGCGCGCTTCCTGCGTGAAGTGGCCAGCCGCTACTCGCACGGCATTCTCCACCGCTTCCTGACGGCAAAAGCGGCGTAAGCAGGCGAGCGCACCCTCCGCGGTGCATCAAGGCATCCACGCCGGACCACGGTGTGTGCGCATCACTCGCCCCGTTTCGACAATTCCGCCGTGCGATCTCGACATCGCGCAACGGCTTCCTTCCCGACAATGGCCCCTCTGCCCTTGTCTGAAGGAAAAATTGTCGATGAACGTTGGAACCTGTCACGTCGGGCCAAGCGCGGCGTCTCCGCTGAATACGGCGGCACTCGAGCCGACCTATCGATCGCTCAATTGGAGCGACGTGGTTCAGATCCGCGCGCTCAATCCCAAATGCAATCCGACGAAAGCTGCGGTCGCCCTCGCCGCCACGCATCCTGACAGCGTGTTCGGACGCGAAATCGAGCGCTACATCGGCAAAACACCGATCGGCGATCCGGCGCGCGGCGCACAACAGCGGCAGGCACTGCGTCAGCTTGCGGTGTTGGAGAACCATGAGGTAACGGTGGACTTGCTACGTAACACCGGCCTGCCAGACGGCATTGCGCTCGACCTCCTGCAACGACTGCTCGCGCGCCCAATGGAATGGACGATCTTCGAGCGGCTCGTGTTGACGCCGAATCTCAACGCATGGGCACGCTCCGTGCTGGAGCGAAACGAGGCCGTGCATGTGGCCGACGACGTTCTCACGTTACGCATCTTGCAGGCCTTCGGACACGACGTCGCCGTGCCGTGGTCGTTCGATGTCACCAACAAATGGGTGTACTTCTACAGCGCGTCGACGAGCGACATGGGCAGCCTCAAAGGGCTGCTCGATATGGCGATCACGGATCGGCCTGACGATGACTGCGTGCGCGACGCCTGCCGCAGCGCCTATCAGGCATTGGCTCACACGCACTACCGCACGCACGAGCAAATCTGGCCCCACTGGGAAGTGAGAAACGGCCTCTGGGAGATCTATCCGGACCCGCGAGGCGCGAGGTTCCTCGACGATATCGTGTCCCACCACCCTGTGACTTGCGAGACCGAGCGTTGGCTCAGGAACGTCACGCCGGTCGGTTGCCTCGACCTTCCCGGTCGACCCGCGCGCACCGGCCCCGACTACGACAGCGATCTCTCTGACCCCGACAACCTGACAGGCAATCCGGCACAAGCGGCCATGACACCGAGCGAGTTGCGCGAGCGCCGTGCGGCATCGGCTTCGCGGCAACAGGCGGCACGGGGCGCACCGGCGCCGCCATCGGACGCGCCATCGCAGGGAACCGGCACGACATCTCCCGACGAAGGTCGATAGCCGCTCCCGAAAGGGCAGCGTGCAGAAAGCAAAAGACCGGCAATCGCCGGTCTTTTGCATCCCATCGGGTATGACTCGCTTACGCTTGCGGTGCGCTGCCTTCGCCCTTGCCTTCGCTCTCGCCGCGCTTGCGCACCGAACCGGCAATGAGGTCGAATCGGAACAAGCGGCATTCGAGCGCGCCGTTGTATAGCGGCGTGCGGCGCGATTCGCGCAGGCGCATCTGCCCCGGCAAGCTCATGTCGGCCGTCAGCAGGTACGCGCTCCAGCCAGTGAAGCGTTGCTTGAGCGCGTCGCCAAAGGCACGGAAGAACTCGGCGTCCACCCCGTCCGGCTGATTACGCTGGAACCCGCCGCGGTTGCCTTGCACGTCGGGCGAATAACGCTCGTCGTCATCGCGCCCGTCACGGCCATCGCGGCCATCACGCGGAGCACGGCGGCCTCGCACCTCGATACGCTCCCCGTACGGCGGGTTCGCGATGATGATCCCCGGCCGGTCCACCGGCGGCGACATGTCCCGTGCATCGACCTGCTTGAGGCCGATGTCGCCCACGCCCGCGCGCTCCAGATTGGCGCGCGCCTTGACCAGCATGTCGCCCGAAATATCGCTGCCGAAGATGGTCGACGGTACACCGCGCACACGCGCGTCGCGTTGCGCTTCTGCCGCCGGCACCTTCAGCGCTTGCCATGCCGTAATGTCGTAGCCCTTGAGCTTTTCGAAACCGAAACGGCGTCCGGCCCCCGCAGGCACACCCAGTGCGATCTGGGCAGCTTCCGCGAGGAAGGTGCCACTGCCGCACATCGGGTCGTACAGCACCATGTCGGCCGCCGTATCGGTGCGCCAGCCTGCCAGACGCAGAATGCCTGCGGCCAGATTCTCGCGTAGCGGCGCCGCCCCTTTGTCCAGACGCCACCCGCGCTTGAACAGCGCTTCGCCGGAAGTGTCGAGATACAGCGTGGCGTCGGTCGCCGTCAGGAAGGCGAACACGCGAACGTCGGGTTCCGTCGTATCGATGTTCGGCCGTGCGCCGGTCTTCTCGCGCAAGCGATCGCACACGGCGTCCTTGATACGCAGCGTGACGAACTCGAGGCTGCGCACCGGCGCCTTGATACCGGTGACATCCACACGCAAGGTCTGTTGGTAGCCGAACCACTCCTCCCAGCGTTGACGCAAGGCGAAGTCGTAGATGTCCTGCTCGGTGCGGTACGCCTGCTGGGCCACGCGCAGCAGCACACGGCTCGCGATGCGCGAATACAGGTTGGCGGCCATGCCGGCCGCCCACGGACCGGCGAAATGCACGCCACCCGGCACCTGTTTGCCGACCGATACCGGCGCCAGACGCCCCAGCTCTGCCAGTTCGGCGGCAAGCGCCTCTTCCAGTCCGCGAGGACAGGGCGCGAAGAATTCGAAGGAAGCCATTTCGATGCGTACGACCGGCACGCGAAGTGCCGGCGGAGGGAATAAACCGCTATTGTACGCGCGCCGGCCCGGCCGACGTCAGCGGTGCGCCGCCAGGGCAGGCGGCGAGCTTGTGCAGCAGCGTCTCGACGATAGCATCGGGCGACTCGCGAATGTCGATCACCAGCGCGTCGTGCGGTTCTTCTAGCGTATCGAACTGGCTTTGCAGCAGCGCCGGGTCGAAGAAATGCCCCGAGCGCGACGCCAGGCGCTCGCCGATCACCTCGGGGGCGCCTTTCAGGTAGACAAACACCACGTCGCCGTCGTGCTCGCCCAGCACGTCGCGATAACGCGAGCGCAACGCCGAACAGGCGAACACGTGATGACGCCCCGCCAACCGGCGCGCAACGATCGCTTCACGAATCGCGGCAAGCCACGGTGCGCGGTCGTTATCGTTGAGCGCCTCGCCGCGACGCATCTTTTCGATGTTCGCGGCACTGTGAAACGAATCCGCGTCGGAAAACCCGCAGCCCAGACGGTCGGCAAGTTGCTGCCCGACCGTGCTCTTGCCGCTGCCCGATACGCCCATTACCACGACGATCATGGCTCGCCTCCTTATCACTTACCAACCTGCCGGCTTGCGCCGGCGTATTGCCGGCGTTGCACTTCGCACATCGCGACCTCAGACCACTGCCGCAAGGCCGAGCGTGAGCAGCAACGCCACTACCGAAATAATCGTCTCGCAAACCGTCCAGGTCTTGAAGGTCTGCGGCACGGTCATGTTGAAGTACTCCTTGACCAGCCAGAAGCCGCCGTCGTTCACATGCGACAGGATCAGCGACCCCGCGCCGGTGGCCAGCACCATCAGCTCGGGTTTGACCGTGGCGCCCGCCGCCGCCGCAATCGGGGCGACGATACCGCAGGCCGTGGTCATCGCCACCGTGGCCGAGCCCGTCGCGATACGGATCAGCACCGCCACCAGCCAACCCAGCAACAGCGGCGAGAGGTTGGCGTGCGTGGCCACGTCGACGATCGCCTTCGACACGCCGCTGTCCATCAGAATACGCCCGAACCCGCCGCCCGCGCCCACCACCAGAGTGATCGTGGCGATCGGCGCCAGGCACTCGTTGGTGAACTTCAGAATCTGCTCGCGGTTGAAGCCGCGCTGCTTGCCAAAGGTGAAAAAGCTCACAAGCGTGGCAATGAGCAGCGCCATCACCGAGTTGCCGATGAGGCGCAGGAAATCGTTGGCGAACGTCTTGGGCGCGAAGAACAGGTCGGCCCAGCTACCGATAAGCATCAGAATCACCGGCAGCAGAATCGTGAACAGCGTGATGCCGAAGCCCGGCAGCTCGTTCAGGGCGCGGTCTTTTTCGACAAACTGCGCGAGCAAGGGATTGTCCGGGTTCGGCACCACGTAACGCGACATCAGCTTCGCGAAGAGCGGGCCGGCAATCGCGGCTGTCGGAATGCCCACGATCAGCGCGTACATGATGGTGTGGCCGATATCTGCGTTGTAGGCCGTTACGGCCAGCAGAGCGGCCGGGTGCGGTGGAATCAGGCCGTGCACGACCGACAGCCCCGCGACCATCGGAATACCCACGAGCACCATCGACGTACCGGTACGCTTGGCAACGTTAAAGGCAATCGGAATCAGCAGCACGAAGCCGACTTCGAAGAACACCGGCAGACCGACGATGAACGCGATCACGACCATCGCCCAGTGCACGTTCTTCTCGCCGAAGAAGCCGATGAGCGTGCGCGCAATACGCTCCGCGCCTCCGGACTCGGCCATCATCTTGCCGAGCATCGTGCCAAGCCCCACCACCAGCGCAATATGCCCCAGCGTGTTGCCCACGCCCGTCTCGAAAGCCTTGACGATACCGCCCATGGGCATGCCCACCGCCAGCCCGAGCACGAGCGAGACGACGATCAGCGTGATGAACGGATTCAGTTTGAAACGCGCGATCAGCACGATCAACGCGATTACCGCGACAAGCGCGTACACCAGCAGCAAGTTGCCTTGCACCGCGACCATGGGGGTCTCCTCGTTTGGCTAGATGGGCGGATGCCCGATAGGCTTGCGCCCGATTATTGAAATCCTGTTATGGGTAATGCCGGCGTTACCTTGCCGTCCTGCCACCTCGCACTCAACCGCGCGGCAATGCCGTTGCGGCGCGTGCCAGTCGCGTGATGCCCTCCCAGTCGGCGGCGTCGACGAGTGCCTTGGGGGTCAACCACGAGCCGCCCACGCACACCACGTTCGGTTGTGCGAGGTACAACGGTGCCGACTCCGCGCTGATGCCGCCCGTCGGACAGAAACGCACCTGACGGAACGGGCCATACAGGGCCTTGAGCATGGGTACGCCCCCCGAGGGCTCGGCCGGGAAGAACTTCACGGTCTCGTAGCCATCGGCGAGCGCGGCCAGAATGTCGGACGGCGTGACAACGCCCGGCAGCAGCGGCAGACCGGCCGCCTTCGCCGCCGCGCCCAGCGCGGGCGTGTAACCCGGCGAGACACCGAAACGCGCGCCGGCAGCCACGGCCTGCGCCATTTCCTCCGGACGCGTGAGCGTGCCCACGCCAACGATCAGTTCGTCGGACAGTCCTGCCACATGGCGAATGACGTCCATTGCCGCCGGCGTGCGAAGCGTGATTTCGAGTACCCGCACGCCGCCCGCGAGCAGTGCGCGCGAGACTTGCTCGCCCTGCTCGACGCTGTCGAACTGGAGCACCGGAACCACGGGGCCGGCACGAACGATGTCATTGATGTCCATTACTTTTTCCTTGAATGCCGTGACGCGAACTGCACGTCACTCAGTACCGAAGAACACGGAAGCGCCGGTTTCCGCCGCGCCGACTGCCGCACGCATGTGACCGAAGAGCACACGCCCGGTGTCGTCGCCCGAGACCGGCACCTGCGCGATCTCGCGCGCTGCCCATGCCTGCGGCGCCACCTCGGCGTGCAACATGCCGGCGTTTGCGTCGAGCACGATCAGGTCGCCGTCGCGCACTCGGGCGATCGGGCCGCCACCGGCCGCTTCGGGCGACACATGAATCACGGCGGGCACCTTGCCCGATGCGCCAGACATGCGGCCGTCGGTTACCAGTGCCACGGCAAACCCTTCGTCCTGCAAGACACCGAGCAGCGGTGTGAGGCGATGCAGCTCGGGCATACCATTCGCGCGCGGCCCCTGACCACGCAGCACCACGACCACGTCGCGATGCAGCTCGCCGGCATCGAACGCGGCCTGAACCGCTTCCTGCGAAGTAAATACGCGTGCCGTTGCAGCCACGCGCCGATGTTCCGGCTTGACCGCCGACACCTTGATGACGCCACGCCCCAGATTGCCGTGCATGAGCCGCAACCCGCCATCGGGGGCAAACGGCTCGGCATGGCCGCGCAAGACGTCACGATCACCACTGTAGGCGCTGCCGGTGCGCCACGCCAGCCCTTCGGGCGAGAGCCACGGCTCCTCGCGGTAACGCGCGAGACCCGGGCCGGCCACCGTCTTCACATCGCCGTGCAACAGACCCGCGTCGAGCAATTCCCCAATCAGGAAGCCCATGCCGCCCGCCGCGTGAAAGTGATTCACGTCGGCCTTGCCGTTCGGGTACACACGCGCCATGAGCGGCACGATGGCGGACAACGCGTCGAAGTCGTCCCAGTCGATGACGATGCCGGCCGCACGGGCCATTGCCACGAGGTGCAGCGTGTGATTGGTGGAGCCGCCCGTGGCCAGCAGGCCGACGATGCCGTTCACAACAGCGCGCTCGTCGACCACATGGCCGATCGGGGTGTAGTCGGGGGTGTCCGCGCCAATCGCCAGCACGCGTGCGAGGGCGGCGTCGGTCAATGCGTCGCGCAACGGCAGTTGCGGGTGCACGAACGCCGCGCCCGGCAGGTGCAGCCCCATGATTTCCATCAGGAGCTGGTTGCTGTTGGCCGTGCCGTAGAAGGTGCAGGTGCCGGCGCTGTGATAGGCCTGCGATTCCGATTCGAGCAGCGCGTCTCGGCCGACCTTGCCGGTTGCGTACAACTGCCGGATCTTGGCCTTTTCGTCGTTCGACAGACCGCTCGCCATCGGGCCGGCCGGCACGAAAATCGTCGGCAGATGGCCGAACTGCAACGCGCCGATCACGAGGCCCGGCACGATCTTGTCGCACACGCCGAGCATCAGCGCGGCGTCGAACATGTTGTGCGAGAGCGCCACTGCCGTACTCATCGCGATGATCTCGCGCGAGAACAACGACAGTTCCATGCCCGCATTGCCTTGGGTCACGCCGTCGCACATGGCCGGCACACCGCCGGCGACCTGCGCCGTCGCACCCAGCCGCCGCGCCGCTTCGCGCAGACGCGCCGGGTACTGCTCATAGGGCTGGTGCGCCGAGAGCATGTCGTTGTAGGCCGTGACAATGCCTACGTTCGGACGACGCTGCTCGCGCAGAATGAGCTTGTCGTTGACCGGCATGGCGGCGAAGCCATGTGCCAGATTGGCGCAAGACAACGCGCCACGTTGCGGGAAGCGGCCGGCGCTCGCGTCGATGCGGGCCAAATAGGCCGATCGCGTGTCGCGGCTGCGCGCGGCAATGCGCGCTGTGACTGCCATTACGGTCGGGTGCAGGGGCTTCGTTTGCTCTGACGTCATGCCGGGGAACTGGATTGCGACGCACCCAGGGCAGGTGCGATTGGGAGCGGAGTTTAGTAGAAATTCTACATCCCATCAATCAAAAGCCATCGGCATCCGGGGTTTTACTTATTCTTTTCCATGAGTTACGCGAGATATTGTCGTATTGAGAAATGAATATCCATAATGTGAAATCTGGATTTTTTGTAGTTTTTGTACATTCCCACCATTGGCAACGTCCTCGGCACCCCCCGTTTAAGCGCGCCCACAGCCCAGCCGCTACGCTGCGGCGCTTCGGCTTGCGGGTGCTATAGTGGGCGCCTGACCCACCCCGACCCCGCGCAAGCTCGTTTCACCGGGCATGCGAGATCACGGCGAGTGGGAGATAAAGGAATAGGGGAACGGCGCGTGGCGATGTTCGCTACGCGCCTCTGCTTTTGTGGGTGTCTGCCTGCCATGCTCAACCGAATCGAAGCCACACTGACCCAATTGCGCCCGTCCGAGCGCAAGCTCGCGGCCTATGTGCTGGAGGCGCCGCGCGAAGTCGTCGATCTGTCGATGAACGAACTCGCCGAGCGCGCCAACGTCAGTCAACCCACCATCGCGCGGTTCTGTCAGGCAGTCGGATGCAGCGGCTACCGCGAATTCAAGATCCGCCTTGCGCAAGGCATTGCGCAAGGGGTTCCTTTCGTGCACCGCGATGTGCGGCCCGACGAGCCGGTCCCCGGCATCGCCAGCAAGGTACTCGACCGCACCATCGGCAGCCTGATGCAGGTTCGCAACAACCTGTCGCCGGACAGCATCGGGCATGCCATCGACCTGCTCGCAGGCGCTCGGCGCATTGAGTTCTACGGTGCGGGGGCGTCGGGGATTGCAGCACTCGACATGCAGCACAAGTTCTTCCGGCTCGGTGTGCCAGCCGTGGCGTACAACGATCCCCACGTCTACGGCATGTCGGCCGCATTGCTGCAGGAGGGCGATGTGGTGGTGGCCCTCTCCAACACCGGGCGCACACAGGATCTGCTCGAAGCCGCGCAACTGGCGCGCTCGGCAGGCGCAAGCGTGATTGCGATCACGCACAGCAACTCGCCGCTGTCGCGCCTCGCCAGCGTGGCGCTCTTTGCCGACGTCGACGAAGACACCGACGTCTACTCGCCGCTGACCTCGCGCATTGCACATCTGGCCATTGGCGACGTGCTCGCCGTGGGCATGGCGCTACGCCTGGGCGATCGCCTGCCCGCCCAACTCGCACGCGCGAAGGAAGTCATCAATCGTCGCAGAACAACTGACGAAGGACGATAGAGATAGCGGCGGGAATCAGCATTGCTGCGGCATACTTCGCCGCCGCAATGCGCCGTCAGCCCTGCTGCGCCTGCGGATTCACCGCGTTTTGCAACGGCTTGCCGGTCAGCGCGGCGATCAGGTTGTCCGCCGCACACGAGGCCATCGCGTGACGCGTCTCGTGCGTGGCCGAACCAATGTGCGGCAAGGCCACCACATTCTTCATCTTCAGTAACGGCGAATCGACCGGCACCGGTTCGCGCTCGAACACGTCGAGACCGGCCCCACGAAGATGACCCGACGCCAACGCCTCGATCAGCGCCGCTTCGTCGATCACCATGCCGCGCGCCGCGTTGATGAAGATCGCGCCGCGTTTCATCTGCGCAAATTCGTTCGCCCCGATCAACCGTTCGGTGGCGGGCGACAGCGGCACGAGTGTCACCACGAAATCGGCTTGCGCCAGAAGTTCGGGCAACGAACGGTATTCGGCACCGTATGCCTGCTCTGCCGCCTCATTACGCGAGCGGTTGCTGTACAGCACTTTCATGCCGAAACCCAACGCCGCACGGCGCGCGACGGCCCCGCCGATACGGCCCATGCCGACGATCCCCAGCGTTTTGCCTTGCACGTCGGTACCGAAGTATTCCTCACCGAGGCTCGACTTCCAGCCGCCCGCCTTCACCAGTTCGGCGAGTTCGACCACGCGCCGGGCGCTCGCCAGAATCAACGAAAAAACGGTATCCGCCGTGGTCTCCGTCAGCACGTCCGGCGTATTCATCAGCACCACGCCGCGACGCGTGAGATCGGGCACATCGAATTGATCGTAGCCCACCGAGATCGTGGCCCATGCCTTGAGCTTCGGCGCTGCGTCGAGCAACGCGGGCGTCACGTTCACACCGACCCCGATGGCGCCATCGGCACGACTGAGCGCCGCCGCAAAATCCGCCCGGTTGCCGTCGTTCACGCCATTGAATTCCGTGAGCGTGAAATGCTCGGCCAACCGTGCCCGCACGTCTGGCGGCACGCCCTTGTACAACACCACTTCCGGACGACTCATCCTGCGCACTCCTGGGGGTTGCCGCTGCCAGCCCCCGCGGGCAGCGGTCTAAGTGATCGAAATAATCGGGGCAATCGGAACGACAGGTTTGCCGGCTCAGCGCTTTGCGCCGTGCGCTTCGGCAAAAGCCCGTTCGAGAAAGTCGAGACGATCCTGGCCCCAGTAGGGCTGGCCCTCGAAGACGTACCAGGGCGCGCCGAACGCGCCCGCATTCGCGGCGTCGTCAGTATTGGCGTCGTAGGCCGCCTGCACGCTCGCGCCGTTCGAGGCCGCGAGCAGCGACTTGCCGTCGAGCGAAAGACCGTCGGCAATCGCCTGCAACGTAGCGTCGTCGGCGATGTTGCGCTCCTCGACCCAGAGCGCTTTAGAGATCGCCGCCAACAAATCGAGCGCCTTGTCCGTGCCGTGTGCGAGTTGCGTGGCAACGATCAATCGCGCTGCCGGATCGCCCGCCACCGGAAAGAACTTCGGTTGCAGGTTGAGCGGTATGCCGAGGTACTTCGACCACCGCGCCAGTTCGACCAGACGATACGCCTGACGCTGCGGTGTGCGCTTGGCCAGCGGCAGTCCGCCCGAGCCCGCAAAGATTCGCCCCAGATCCATGGGCTTCAACTGAATCTGCACGTCGTAGCGACGCGCCAACTCGACAAAGCGCGCGTGCCCCATGTACACAAAGGGCGACGGCGGCGCCACATAATAATCGCAGGTCAGACTCACGGCAGACTCCTCTCGGCTATCGACGGTTAGCGCTTATGCATGGCGCTTGTATTGCGTAACAAGGGTGGCGACGGTAACACGGGTGACCACGTGCGGAACGACGCGACGCACGGCGCGCGTCAGAACGGCTTGACGACCACGAGAATCACTGCACCCAGCAGTCCGAGCACCGGGAATTCGTTGAAATAACGATACCAGCGATGCGAATGCGTGTTGCGCCCCGTCTCGAACTTGCGCAGCAGGCGGCCGCACGCATGGTGATAGCCCAGCAGCAACACCACGATCAGCAGCTTGGCGTGCAACCAGCCACTGTGACGTCCGAACCCGTAATACAGCCAGAGGATCAATCCGAAAGCGAGCGCGGGCACGGCGAGAATCGTCATGAAGCGATACAGCTTGCGCGCCATGAGCAGCAAACGTTGCGTGGCGGCGGCGTCGCTCTCCATCGCGAGGTTCACGAAGATGCGCGGCAGATAGAACAGACCGGCGAACCACGAGGCGACGAAAACGATGTGAAGCGCTTTGATCCAGAGCATCGGAGACTGCGGCCCGCACGCGAGCCGTCGGTTATTTTGACCAGCAAGCAATGTACAACAATCCGCCCTGTCGCGATGCACAACACCGCGGCCCTTCGGGCACGGAGCCTGCGGCATATCGACGCGACCGGGCTGGCGCGCTCACGGCGCATTGCGACGCGGCGCCCGACCGCCCAACACCCGCACGTCTCGGCCCACGAAACGCGACTTCGGCGACGCGCCTGCCCGGCTGTGCCAGAATACGGGCCATATTGGCTTCCTTGCCCGCATCGGTCCGTTCGCCGATCATTATTGGCCCCCGCATGAGAATTCTTGGCATCGACCCCGGGCTGCGCGTCACCGGCTTTGGCGTGCTCGAAAAGCACGGCAGCCGTTTGCAGTATGTGACCAGCGGCGTTATCCGCACCGGCGAAGGCACGCTGCCCGCGCGGCTGCGCATCATCTTCGAGAGCGTGGCGGAACTGGTCGACACCTATCGCCCCGATCAGGCCGCCATCGAAAAGGTATTCGTCAACGTCAACCCGCAATCCACGCTGCTGCTGGGACAAGCGCGCGGCGCGGCAATTACCGCGCTGTCGGTCGGCGGGCTCGAAGTCTTCGAATACACCCCGATGCAGCTCAAGCAAGCGGTCGTGGGCTACGGACGCGCCCGCAAGGAACAGGTGCAGGAGATGGTCACGCGCCTGCTCACACTCACGGGGACACCGGGCAAAGATGCGTCCGATGCGTTGGGCGTGGCCATCTGCCACGCGCACAGCGGCGAAACCTACGCGGCGCTGGCCGACGTCTCTCCCACCCTTGCGGCCAAGGGTCTGCGCGTGCGGCGCGGACGCCTGATCGGCTGAACGCCGCGGTCGCCGGGCATCGCGTGAAATCCCGTCGCCCAGCCCCGGCAAGCGACGTCCGAAGCGCTACAATGCAGCCATGATCGAAACCGACAAACTCGCCGCCGAGCGCATCATCGCGCCCACCCCGGTCTCGCCCAACGAAGAAGCCTTCGAGCGCGCGCTGCGCCCCAAGCTGCTCGACGAATACGTCGGACAGCGCAAGGTACGCGAGCAGTTGGAGATTTTCATCGAGGCGGCCCGCAAGCGCTCGGAACCGCTCGACCATGTGCTGCTGTTCGGCCCGCCAGGTCTGGGCAAGACGACGCTCGCCCACATCATCGCCCGTGAAATGGGCGTGCATCTGCGCCAGACGTCGGGCCCCGTGCTCGAACGTCCGGGCGACCTGGCCGCGCTGCTGACCAATCTCGAAGCCAACGACGTGCTGTTCATCGACGAAATCCATCGGCTCTCGCCGGTCGTCGAGGAAATTCTGTATCCCGCGCTCGAGGACTATCAGATCGACATCATGATCGGCGAAGGTCCGGCAGCGCGCAGCGTCAAGCTCGATCTGCAACCGTTCACGCTGGTCGGCGCCACCACGCGCGCCGGCATGCTGACGAATCCGTTGCGAGACCGCTTCGGGATCGTGGCGCGTCTGGAGTTCTATTCGGCTGAGGAACTGGCGGGTATCGTGCGCCGTTCGGCCGGCCTGCTCGGCGCAGTCATTGCCGACGACGGCGCCTTCGAGATCGCACGCCGCGCGCGCGGCACGCCGCGTATCGCCAACCGCTTGCTGCGGCGCGTGCGCGATTTCGCCGAAGTAAAGGCCGACGGGCGCATTACTGCCGCCGTGGCCGACGCCGCGTTGCTGATGCTCGACGTCGACCCCGTTGGCTTCGACGTGATGGACCGCAAACTCCTCGAAGCGGTGCTGCACAAGTTCGACGGCGGCCCTGTGGGGGTAGACAATCTCGCCGCCGCCATCGGCGAAGAGCGCGACACCATCGAAGACGTGATCGAGCCATTCCTGATCCAGCAAGGCTTCCTGCAACGCACGCCGCGCGGGCGCGTTGCAACGCTCGCCGCATTCCGTCACTTCGGCCTGACCGCCCCTGGCCACGCGCCCGAGAGCGGCTCGCTCTGGTCGCCGGACGTTACCGGCAAGTGATGGCCGCTGTTACGTCACACTGACCGACGCGTATGTCCTCGCACGACGATCTTCCGACGCCACCTCCGGCAACGCCTCTGCGGCCCGCCGGACCGGTGACAGGTGTGTCGGGACATGTGAGGCATGCCATCGCCATGCGGCTGGTGAGCCTGACCTCAGGCCCCGGCGCGCCGCGTCTGAACTACGATACCCCGGCCGGCGATCCCGGCCTGTTCGGCCCCGATGCCGCTTGCTGGCATGTCCACGGCGACTTCACTTCGATGATGATCGGCGGCATCAGCGCGTTATTACTGCAATCGCTGCATCCGCTCGCGATGGCCGGTGTCTGGGATCATTCGACCTTCCGGCAGGACGTGATCGGCCGCTTGCGCCGCACGGCAACGTTCATTGGCGGCACAACGTTCGGCAACACCGCCGATGCCGAAGCGCTGCTCGAACGTGTGCGACGAATCCATTTGCAGGTCAAGGGCACTGCGCCCGATGGCCGTCCCTATGCGGCTTACGACCCCGACCTGCTGACGTGGGTTCATGTGGCCGAGACGTCGAGCTTTCTGCGCAGCTATCTCGTCTACAAGAATCCGGCGTTCGCGCGCACTGAGCAGGACCGCTACTACGCGGAAGTCTCCCGTATCGCCGTGGCCCTGGGCGCACGCGATGTGCCGATGAGTGTGTCGCAGATCGACGAGTATCTTGCTGCAATGCGCCCCGCGTTATGTGCGAGCGAGCGCACCGAGGAAGTCGTGCGCGTGTTGCGCAATCTGCCTGCCCCGTTTGCGGGTGCGCGCATGTTCAGTGGATTGTTGTTCCGGGCGGGAATCGATCTGTTGCCGGACTGGTCGCAGGCGATGCTCGGTTTCGACGCGCAGTCGATGATGCGCCGCCTCACGTTACGTCCTGCCGTGCGTCACATGGCGCAGGTCGCGCGCTGGTCCATGCGCAACAGTGTGGCCCACCGGGCGCGGCGTCGCGCGCTGGCAAGCCCCGATGTCACTGTCGTGCAACCATCGCTGGAGCGCTGAAGAAAAGACGCCAGCGGATTGGCGCACCGTTGTCACGTCGTCACTACGCCGCCACGCGCAGCAGCGCGGCGCACAAGCCAACGCCTATACCACGCGGGGATCGACGCGATCCGTGGCCGAGGCGGAAACACCCCCGAGCTTATCGTTGCTTTCATCACGCACCGCGTCGTCCAGATGCGTGACATCTCCCCAGCTCAGCACATGCCAACGCGCACCGTCATAAGCCAGACGGTTCACGCTCGCATTGAGCAGCGGATAGGCGCGCGGTTCGGAGAGTGCCAGTCCCGTCGCCAACCGATAGCAGCAGTCGAGCACCCCACCGTGCGCCACGAGCGCCAGATGCTGGCCCGCGTGGTCGCGCAGCAGTTGTGCCACGAAATCCGTAATGCGGGTATAGAAGCCCCGCATCGACTCGCCACCGGGAATCACGAAATCCGGATCGCGGCTCTGCCACCGCGAATAGTCCTGCGCAAATGCCACCTGAATCTCGTCGGGCACAAGGGTCTCGAAAATCCCGTAGTGCCGCTCCCGCAGGCTCGCCGTGCGCACGAGCGGCAAGCCGCAGGCGTGCGCAACAGGCGCGGCCGTCTGCACCGCACGCTGCAAATCGCTCGTGAGCACTTGATCGAATACCCGGCCATGCGCCGCGACCTCGCGCGCGATGCGCTCCCCCAGCAAGACCGCCTGACGCTCGCCCTCGGTCGAGAGTGCAATGTCCGTGTGTCCCTGAATCCGTTTGACGCGGTTCCAGTCGGTCTCGCCGTGGCGAATCAAAGTGAGGGTGGTGGTCGTACCGGTCATCGATGCGAGTGCGTCTTGCGCGAGTCCAGAGGAAATGAGTAGCCGGCGGGCGCCGTCAGGCAGCCTTCGGATTGAGCGTATAAGTGCCGGTCACGCTGGCACTGCCCAGCACATGCGGCTTGATCGCAGCGAGCACGTCGTCGCCACCGAAGCGGCCCTCGAGCGGTACGCGGGCGATGTCGAGCGCGTACACGGTGAAGTGGTAGTGATGCACGATCGTGTCGTTCCACGGCGGGCACGGGCCATCGTAGCCGTAGTAATCGCCCTTCATGGCGTCGTCGCCCGCAAACCATGCGGTGTAGTCGTTCACACCGTGGCGCATGCCGTCGAGCGCGTCGGGGCCGAACTTGCCGCGCGGCGTGACGTGATTGCTGTGGCTTGCTGCCGGGATCTCCGACACCGATGCCGGCACATCGACGAGCACCCAGTGGTAGAAGTCGACACGCGGCAGGTCTGCCGGCACTTCACGGCCTTCCTTGTTGACATCGTCACCCTGGCTCGGCACGTCGCTGTCGGTACAGATCACGACAAACGAACGCGTACCGGCAGGCACGTCCGACCAGGCCAGATGGGGATTCTTGTTCTGCGACAGCGCGACATGCGACTGCGCATCCGGTTTGCCAAAGGCGAACTGTGCATCCATCGCCGAATTTGCGGCAAACGAGTCACTCCAGACTTTCATCACATTCTCCCAAGCATTGTTTCGGAACCCGACGACGGTATCACACCGATGCGAATCGCGTGCACTAGGCCACGCACATCAGGACGATTCCGAGCGATTTTCGGGATAAGACGGAAAGACATGCGGCGCGAACAGCGCCGCCCGGCGCCATGCCGCCAAAGCGTGTCAGAGCGCGTCGGGACGCGTCTGAAGCCAGAACGTGACCGGCCCGTCGTTCACGAGCGAGACACGCATGTGCGCGCCGAACTCGCCCGTTTCCACGATGGGATGGCGCGCGCGCGCCTGCGTCACGAAATGATCGAAGAGCCGCTTGCCGTCGGCCGGACTCGCTGCCGGCGTGAAACTCGGACGCGTGCCGCTGTTGGTGTCGGCCGCCAGCGTGAACTGCGAGACGAGCAGCAGGCCGCCCGCCGCCCCGTTACCGTCGAGGCTCGACACGCTGCGGTTCATCTTGCCCGCCTCGTCCGAGAACACGCGATAGCCGAGTAGCTTGGCGAGCAACCTGTCGGCGCTCGCCTCGGTGTCGCCACGCTCCGCGCACACCAGTGCGAGCAGGCCGGGACCAATGGCGCCGACGGTACGGCCATCGACCGTCACCGCGGCTTCGAGCACACGTTGGATGAGCGCGATCATCGCGAGAAACGCGTCAGCGAGGGCACTGGGCCAACGACGCTCAGGCGAGCGTCACGCGGGCAAAGCGGCGCTTGCCCACTTGCACGACGTAGGTACCGGCATCAATCTTCGCGCCCTTGTCGGACACAGCCTCGCCGTCGATGCGCACACCGCCCTGTTCGATGTTGCGGTTGGCCTCCGATGTCGACGGCACCAGCCCCGCCTGTTTGAGCAGTTGCGCAATGCCCAGCGGCGCGCCGTCGAGGGAGACTTCCGGAATATCGTCCGGCACGCCGCCCCTGGCACGCGCGTTGAAGTCCTCGAGCGCACGCTCGGCATCGGCCTGCGAGTGGAAACGCGCCACGATCTCCTGCGCGAGCAGCACCTTCACGTCGCGCGGATTGCGCCCCCCTTCCACGTCCTTGCGCAGTTGGGCGATCGCTTCGAGCGAGCGGAACGAGAGCAACTCGTAATAGCGCCACATCAGATCGTCGGAGATGCTCATGAGCTTGCCGAACATTTCGCTCGGCTTCTCGCTGATGCCCACATAGTTGCCCTTGGACTTCGACATCTTCTCGACACCGTCCAGCCCTTCGAGCAACGGCATCGTCAGAATGCACTGCGGCTCCTGACCGTACTGCTTTTGCAACTCGCGGCCCACCAGCAGGTTGAACTTCTGGTCCGTACCGCCCAGTTCCAGATCCGACTCCAGCGCCACCGAGTCGTACCCCTGCATGAGCGGGTAGAGGAATTCGTGGATGGCGATGGGCACGCCGCCCTGGAAACGCTTCGTGAAGTCCTCACGCTCGAGCATGCGCGCCATGGTGTAGCGCGACGCGAGCTTGATCATGCCGTCGGCGCCCAGCTTCATCGACCATTCGCTGTTGTAGCGAATTTCCGTCTTGCTGCGGTCGAGCACGAGAGCGGCCTGCTCGAAATAGGTCCTGGCGTTCGACTCGATCTGCTCGCGCGTGAGCGGCGGGCGCGTACTGTTGCGGCCCGACGGGTCTCCGATCAGCGACGTGAAATCGCCGATCAGGAAAATGACCGTATGCCCCAGATCCTGCAACTGGCGCATTTTGTTGAGCACCACGGTATGACCGATATGGATGTCCGGGGCCGTCGGGTCGAGACCCAGCTTGATGCGCAGCGGCTTGCCGGTCGCTTCGCTGCGCGCCAGCTTTTGCAGGAACTCCTCTTCCACGAGAAGCTCGTCGCAACCGCGCTTGGCGATCGCCAGAGCGGCCCGCGCAGCATCGGTCACGGGGTACTTCTTTTCCGAGGTGAGTGCGTGTTCACTTGTCATAACATCGTTGTCCAGACTCGCTCAGGGTTTCCCTTAAACAGTCAGTAAAGGCGGAGGCAGCGGCGCGTCTGCTATAATCGCCGCTCAATTCTCGGCTCGGGCCGAAGCGACGCCGGGTTGCCCCGGAATTCCGGCAGGCATCTCGAAGCATGTCGCTCCGCCCGGGCTTTTTTCGTAAGTTGCGCAGAATTTTACGTGATGTGGCCCAAACTCCGTGATTTTTTTGCGCGTGAACTGCTGACCCTGATCGATCCCACGCAGCCGAAGCACCGCCGCAGAAAGGTGCAAATCGTGGCAACGGTCGGTTCGGCCCTGACGTTGGGAATGGTGACCGCTTTCGGCGTGGCACCTATGGTGCCCGAAGCGGCGCGCAACGGTGCGAGCGTGACCTTGCCGCTCACCTTCCCGGATCTGGCCAAACAAATTCAGCAGCTCGACGCGCAGTCCCAGACCTTCATCCACCAGGTGGCGATGCGACGTGGCGAAACCCTTGGCGACATGCTCTCGCGGCTGTCGATCCAGGACCCCGCCGCCGAGCGCTTCATTCGCGAGAACGCCATCGCCCGGCGTCTGATCGGTGTGCCCGCAGGGCAAGTCGTGCAGGCGGAAACGGACGACGACGGCAAGCTGGTCTCACTCTCCACGGTTCTCTCCACCGGCAACGCCGCAGCCCAGCAACTGGTGATCGAGCGCAATGACGCCGGCCGCCTGAGCGCGCGCATGGATCAGCTCGCCAACGACACCGAATGGGCCATGCGCTCCGGTGCCATTGCAGGCAACTTCTTCACCGCGATGGACGATGCCGGCGTGCCCGACGCGGTCGTCGCGCAAATGGTGAACATTTTCTCCGGCGTCATCAACTTCCAGCGCGACGTGCGCCGCGGCGACCGATTTCGCATGGTCTATGAAGTGGTCAAGCAGCAGGATCGTACGGTTCGCACCGGACGCGTGCTGGCCATCGAGTTCATCAATCAGGGCAAGACACATCAGGCGATCTGGTACGCCGATCCGCAGGGCGCTCCGGAAGGCGCGTACTACGGTTTCGACGGTCGCAACCTGAAACAGGCATTCCTGCGCACGCCGGTCGAGTTTTCGCGAATTTCGTCGGCATTTGGCGGCCGCGAGCATCCGTTCCAGCACAAGTGGAAGAAGCACGAAGGCGTGGATCTGGCAGCCCCGGTCGGCACGCGGGTGTTCGCAGCGGGCGACGGTGTCGTCAAGTTCGTCGGCAAGCAGAACGGTTACGGCAATCTCGTCGAGATCGATCACGCCGGTAACTATCAGACACGTTACGCCCACCTGTCGGGCTTCGGTCAGGGCATGAAGCCGGGCACGCGTGTCACGCAGGGTCAGGTCATCGGCTTCGTCGGTCAGACGGGCTGGGCGACAGGCCCGCACCTGCACTACGAACTGCGCTACAAGGGCGTTCCGCGCGACCCGTTCTCAACCGATGTGGCGGCCGTCGCCCCCCTCACAGGCGCCCGCCTGAAGGTGTTCGACATGTACGCCGAGAACCTGCTCAAGCGCATCGACCTGATGCGCACCGTGCAAGTCGCCGAGCGCGATTAAGGTATGCTGGAAACCGCGCTGCGCGGCGCGATATGTGATGCACATGTCTGCCCTGCCAGCGCGGATTTGATTTCTTCGGCTCTCCGCGCGCTCGCGCTCCGCTCATGACCGACATCGCTCGTCAACCCGCTGCTTCGGATTCCGCTCCCCATTTCATCGGCCTGATGTCCGGCACCAGTCTTGACGGTGTCGACGGTGTGCTCGTTGCGTCGGCAACCGGCCGGGTACTCGCGGAAGCCTACCTCCCGTTCCCGAACGATCTGCGCGAAACGCTGATGCTGCTGCAAGCCCCTTCGGAGAACGAGTTGCATCGCGAGGCGCTGGCGGCAAACGCACTGGTACGTGTCTATGCCGCGTGCGTGCGCGAGTTGCTGGCCACCGCCGGATTGCCCGCATCGGCCATTGCCGCCATCGGAGCGCACGGACAGACGATCCGCCATCGTCCGGGCGAATTCGACGGCATTGGTTATACGCGCCAGCTCAATGCGCCTGCGCTGCTCGCCGAACTGACCGGTATCGATGTCGTGGCGGACATTCGCAGCCGGGACGTCGCGGCAGGCGGTCAGGGCGCACCGCTCGTGCCCGCCTACCATCAGGCGATGTTCGCCGAGGCGGGAGAAACGCGCGTCGTCTGCAATCTCGGCGGCATCAGCAACGTGACGGTCCTGCCTTGCGCGGCGTCCGGTCAGCTGGTCTCCGGCTTCGATTGCGGCCCCGGCAACGCACTGCTCGACGGCTGGGCCACGCGCCATCTCGGGAAGCCCTACGACGACGGCGGCGCCTGGGGGGCCAGCGGACACATCGACGACGCCCTGCTCGCCGCTCTGCTCAGCGAACCCTACTTCCGCCAGACACCCCCGAAGAGCACCGGGCGCGACCTGTTCCACGCCAAATGGCTGGACGCGCATCTGGCAGCATTCCCCGGTGTATCGCCGGTGGATGTACAGGCCACGCTCGTCGCACTGACGGCGCAATGCGTTGCCGACGACGTGTTGCGCTACGCGCCAGACTGCCGGGGCTTTTACGCCTGCGGCGGCGGAACCCGCAACCACGCGCTCATGCAGGCGATCGCCGCACGTCTGCCCGGCATCAGCGTTGCCACGACCGAAGCCCTCGGCGTGCCGCCGCATCAAGTCGAAGCCCGCGCCTTCGCGTGGCTCGCGCAGCGCTGCCTGGCCCGGCAGCCCGGCAATCTACCCTCTGTCACCGGCGCGAAAGGTCCGCGCATTCTTGGCGCACTCTACCCGCACTGAATGAAGCGACGTGGCGAGCCGGCGGCGACACCCCACGCCACGTCATATCGCTTCACACCGCATCGCGTTAACGAGAAAAGGGCCCTTCCGGGCCCTTTCTCTTGCTACGGTCGGCTAGCGACTGTTCTTGCCGCTCAGACCGAGAACGAAGAACCGCAGCCACAGGTCGTGGTTGCGTTCGGGTTCTTGATCACGAACTGCGCGCCGTTGATGTCTTCCTTGTAGTCAATCTCGGCGCCGACGAGGTATTGATAGCTCATCGAGTCGATCAGCAGCGACACGCCGTTCTTGTCGAGCACGGTATCGTCTTCGTTGACGTCCTCATCGAAGGTGAAACCATACTGAAAGCCAGAGCAACCGCCACCCTGCACGAAAACGCGCAGTTTCAGCTCGGCGTTGCCTTCTTCGTCGATCAGTTGCTTAACTTTGTCCGCGGCGCTGTCGGTAAAGACCAGGAATGCGGGCATTTCCGTGACGGCAGCCTCAAGCGGTGCGTTCATCGCAAATCTCCAAAAATCGTTTCGGTACCATTCTAGCCCCTATTCCAAAATTGTGCCGATGGCCGGAAAATCAAGGGCTTAGGAACGGCAAATACCGTTACGGCAGTACGGGAATATGGGTCAACCCCATGTTCTCCGGCAAGCCGAACATCAGGTTCATACACTGCACGCCCTGACCGGACGCGCCCTTGACCAGATTGTCCTCGACCACGAGGATCACCAGCGTGTCTTCATTGCCCGGGCGATGCACTGCCATGCGGACATAGTTCGATGCGCGCACCCAGCGCGTTTCCGGCATCGAGCCGGCCGGCAGCACGTCAACGAACGGCTCGCCCGCGTAATACGTCTCGAACAGCGCCTGGAAGTCGGTATCGCGAGCCTCGGGCAGAATCGTCGCGTACAGCGTCGAGTGAATGCCGCGAATCGTCGGCAGCAGGTGCGGCACGAATGTCAGTCCCACGTCGTAGCCGGCAATCGCCTCGAGCCCCTGCTTGATTTCCGGGTGATGGCGATGGCCCTTCACGCCGTAAGCCTTGAAGTTGTCGGCCGTCTCTGCGAGGATCAGCGACGTCTCGCCCTTGCGCCCCGCGCCGCTTGCGCCCGACTTGGCGTCGGCAATCAGATGCTTCGGATCGACCAGCTTCCGGCCACCCGCGAACAGCGGGGCGTACCCCAGTTGCACGGACGTCGGGTAGCAACCCGGCAGCCCGATCACACGAGCGCTCTTGATCTGTTCGCGATTGATCTCGGGCAGGCCATACACGGCTTCCTCGAGAATGTCCGGGCAGGCGTGGGGCATGCCGTACCACTTTTCGAACGTTGCGATGTCCTTCAGGCGGAAGTCCGCCGCCAGATCGATCACGCGCACACCGGCGGCCAGCAATTCGCGCGCCTGCGCCATGGCAACGCCATGCGGCGTGGCGAAGAACACCACGTCGCAATCGGTCAGACGGGCATCGTCGGGGGTGCAAAACGCCAGGTCGACACGGCCGCGCAGGTTCGGATACATATCAGCGACGAGCGTACCCGCTTCCTTGCGCGAGGTGATCGCCGTCAACTTCACTTCCGGGTGCTGCGCCAGCAAACGGAGCAGCTCCACACCGGTATAGCCGGTGCCGCCTACGATACCTACCTTGACCATGTCCAACCCCTTTCAATCGGAACCGCGATTCTATCAAGCTTCCACGACGCGCGTGAGACGGCGACGCACCGGGCGCGACACCGTTTCATGCAGGCAAAACGCGGCGAGAAAAGAAAAAAGGCCGCGCGAGGCGGCCTTTCTCTGCACCTGCCAGAGACAGATGCCAACAAGCACTCGTGCGATTAACGCTTCGAGAATTGCTTGCGACGGCGGGCCTTGTGCAGACCAACCTTCTTACGTTCGACTTCACGGGCGTCGCGGGTAACGAAGCCTGCGGTCGACAGCGTCGGCTTGAGCGTCGCGTCGTAGTCGATCAGTGCGCGGGTGATACCGTGACGAACCGCACCGGCCTGACCCGTTTCACCACCGCCCGAAACGTTGACCTTGATGTCGAACGTTTCAGCGTGGTTGGTCAGTTCGAGCGGCTGACGAACGATCATCAGCGACGTTTCACGAGCGAAGTACTCTTTGATCGGCTTGCCATTGACGACGATGTCGCCCTTGCCAGCCTTGATGAACACACGAGCAACTGCACTCTTGCGACGGCCGGTGCCGTAATTCCAATCGTTTTTGAACATGGCTGGCCCTTAGATCTCGAGCGACTTCGGTTGCTGCGCTTCGTGCGGATGATTGCCGTCGGCGTAAACCTTCAGCTTCTTGATCATCGCATAGCCCAACGGACCCTTCGGCAGCATGCCCTTCACAGCTTTCTCGAGCGCACGGCCCGGGAAACGCTCTTGCATCTTGCCAAACGTGGTTTCGTAGATACCGCCCGGGTAACCCGTGTGACGGTAGTACTTCTTGTCGGTTTGCTTCGTGCCGGTAACTTTCAACTTGGCAGCATTGACGATGATGATGTAATCACCCGTGTCAACGTGCGGCGTGAATTCCGGTTTGTGTTTGCCGCGCAGACGGCGTGCCACTTCGCTGGCGACACGGCCGAGGACTTTGTCCGTCGCGTCAATCACAAACCATTCGCGCGTCACCTCTGCCGGCTTAGCGGAAAACGTCTTCATGATCGATCCAAATAAAATGCGTTTGCCCCATTAACACCAACTTCCTGCTTGTCTGCCGGCCGCGTCCTTACGATTTTGTGTCGCATGGCGCAGTCCTGTGCTTGCAGGCTCTCCCTGATGCTTTTTCCGTGGGCATTCCCGGAAAAGCCGTTGATTATACAGAAAAAAGCACCCCCCGGTAAACCGTCGCAGGTAAACCGCGATTCCGGCGGGACAAAAAAAAAACCCGAACCTCATGGGTCCGGGTTAAATCCACCAAAGGAGGAGGGTGGAGGAGACACTTGCAGGATTGCTGTGAAGCACAACAACCAATGACTGAAGTCTAGCAAATCAGATTGTGCGACGCAAGAAAATTTATAGTGCGAAATACAACACCACAATATGAAATGCCAAAACAATAAGCAAAAAGCCAATATCGTTAATAAAATCAATTGCTTACACAACAAACCCAGCCAACTTCTACGGCTCAAATAGAGGCGACCAACTAAATTTAGGGTTTATCCCCCTGAAAACCCGATCAAAAAAGCGCCAATATTGCGACGCAGCAACCGAAGCCATTCGGGATGGCTTCCAAGGTTCGCGGGCGGCATCGTACGCAGGTTTGCGGAAGCCGCTACAATTTTTGCTTGAATGGGATATCGGGGTTTCGAAATATGGAATGCAAGGTGAGTTGGATGGGCCAGGATGGCATGGCCTTCGTCGCGCAAACGGGTAGCGGCCACATCGTCGCGATGGACGGCGCGCCGGAAGGCGGCGGCCACAATCAGGCACCGCGTCCGATGGAAATGCTGCTGGTCGGCACCGGCGGTTGCACCGCGTACGACGTGGTGCTGATTCTCAAGAAGAGCCGCGCCGAAGTGAAAGATTGCAGCGTCACGCTCAAGGCCGAGCGCGCGAGCGAAGACCCGAAGGTGTTCACCAAGATCCACTTCCACTTCACGGTCACAGGCCGCAATCTGAACCCGGCCACGGTGGAGCGCGCTGTCACACTCTCCCACGACAAGTACTGCTCCGCGTCGATCATGCTCGCCAAGACGGCAGAGCTTACGCACAGCGTCGAGATCGTCGAAGGCTGAGATCGGCGCATCGACCGATGACGCCAGAAGCACAAAAGGCTCCCACCGGGAGCCTTTTGCGTTTTATCGGGATGCAGAGCCGGCCGATAAGCCGGATTCTGTGAACGCGACTCGCGCCGCGCCTGACAATCATTCCTCTAGGCGACGCATCACTGCGCCGCTCAAGCTTCCTACCCGCAGGCTCCCGGGGGCCCCGTTGCCGGCACCCGCACGAGGCGAATGCCGCTCACCTGCCTATTTGGAATTGCTCCGGGTGGAGGTTACCGTGCCGTGTGCGTTGCCGCACGCCGCGGTGCGCTCTTACCGCACCGTTTCACCCTTACCTGATCCGCCTGACTTGCGCCAGGGGCCATCGGCGGTCTGTTCTCTGTTGCCCTGTTCCGCGTCTCGCGACGGATGGCCGTTAGCCATCACCCTGCCCTATGGAGTCCGGACTTTCCTCCCCCTCCCAATGGGAGGCGGCGATTGTCTGGCCGACTCTGCGGGCCGAAGTGTATCACGCGGATCGGCGTCGTTGCCCGTCGTCCCGGAATGCCGGAATCGTGATCTGCCAGCACCCCAGCCCTTCTTTTCTCAACCCTTCTGCCGCCGCCCGGGCCGGAAGACCGACCGGTCGAGATAGTAAGACGGGTTGTCGTTGGCCGGCCACCAGCCCGGAACGCCGAGCACCGGCAAGGGTGCAAAGTCGCGCGTGGTCCACGCGGCACCGGCAAGCGTCGGTGCAATCCGGGCGTCGAGCCAGGCACGCCGCTCGGGTGACGCCCAGCGGAAATAGGCGGGGGGAACGTCCACGATCCAGGCGTGGGCCGTCACCGATGCGTAGGGTGCGACAAGCTTTTCCAGCAAGGCATGCCCGAAAGGCTGAACCTCACAGGCGAGGCCCCAGTCGGCCCGACGCGCCACGAACAGCGTGTGCCAGTCAAACGCGCGCAATGCCTCCCCGAGGGCCGCATCGCTGCACGCGAACAGAACGGCATTCTCGTCGAACACGGTTGCGGCGTCGCGGGCGGCGCCACGCGTCGCCCGCACGCCCTCGGTCGCAATCGCCACGGCCTGGCGCGCGTTGAGCGCCGCCTTGCCGAGCGGATACGTCAACCAGATCAGCGCGTTGAAGAAGTCATGCAGGTTCCGGCGCGTAGGCACGCCGCCCGTAGCCGCGATGAACGCCTCATAGGCCGTGGCGGCGGGCAACGCCTCCTGAGCTACGAAACGAAGCGCCCGGCCCTGCCCGCTCACCAGCCCGGCAGCCGCAGCCTGTGCCGACAGCGCCTCGCGCCAGTCGCCGCTCGCCAATGCAGCCTGCCCGCGCGCCGAGACAGCGTCGAACCACGGCGCCCGCCAATCGATCTCCGACAGGCCGGAAGGCGCGGGCACCGACGGTGCCTGAGCGCCCTCCACCCTCACCCCTTGAGCTTCCAGCCGATGACTTCGCCAGCGCGCAGGGGCACAACTGTCTCGTCGCCCATCGGCAATTCGGCAGGCAGTTCCCAGTCTTCCCGCACAAGCGTGATCTTGTCGGCGTTGCGCGGCAGTTCGTAGAAATCCGGGCCGTGGAAGCTGGCGAACCCTTCGAACTTGTCGAGTGCGCCAGCCTTATCAAACGCCTCGGCGTACAACTCCACCGCGTGCAGTGCCGTGTAGCAGCCCGCGCAGCCGCAGGCGGCTTCCTTCACACCACGCGCATGGGGTGCGCTGTCGGTACCCAGGAAGAAGCGGGGGCTGCCCGAGGTTGCGGCTTTCACGAGCGCCTCGCGATGGGTCTCGCGCTTAAGTACCGGCAGGCAGTAGTAGTGCGGACGAATACCGCCCGTGAAGATGGCGTTGCGGTTGTATAGCAGGTGGTGCGCGGTAATCGTCGCGGCGATGGGGCCTTCGGCCTGCGCGACGTATTCGGCGGCGTCCTTCGTCGTGATGTGCTCGAACACGACTTTCAGGCCCGGGAAATCGCGGCGCAGCGGCGACATCACACGGTCGATGAAGATCTTCTCGCGGTCGAAGATGTCGATGTCGGAACTCGTCACTTCGCCATGCACGAGCAGCGGCATGCCAACTTCCTGCATCGCCTCGAGCGCGCCTCGGCACTTGGCCAGATCGGTCACGCCGGCATCGGAATTCGTCGTTGCGCCCGCCGGATACAGCTTCACGCCATGCACAAAGCCCGACGCCCTGGCGCGACGGATCTCGTCGGCCGGCGTGTTGTCGGTCAGATACAGGGTCATCAGCGGCTCGAACGTGTTGCCAACCGGACGCGCCGCGAGAATGCGCTCGCGATAGGCCGCGGCGTGCTCGGTCGTCGTCACGGGCGGTTTGAGGTTCGGCATGATGATCGCGCGGCCGAACTGGCGGGCGGAATCGGGCAGCACGCTCTTGAGCACGGCGCCATCGCGCACGTGCAAGTGCCAGTCGTCGGGACGGGTGATTGTCAGTTCTGTGGTCATGGGCGTTTTCCGGGGCTGGGGGGGCTGCTGGCCCATGAAACCGCGGCTGCGTGGTGACGCGTGGGCGCGACGGACTTCTTGGGCGGGAATGTACGTGCACAAGGGCCGGTGCTATGCTTGTGCAACCCCATATTGTAACGGCAGCGGCGCTCAGACACGACGTACGCAGCCAACTTCGATTTGCCCGTCCATGTGCCAACTGCTCGCAATGAATTGCGCGGAACCGACCGATATCACGTTCTCATTTACCGGTTTCGCGGCGCGTGGGGGCGGCACCGATCACCATGCCGACGGTTGGGGTATCGCTTTTTTCGAGGACAAGGCCTGCCGCCTTTTCATCGATCACCAGGCGGCGGCCAACTCGCCCATCGCCGAACTGGTTAAGAAATACCCCATTAAGTCAAAAAACGTCATCGCGCATATCCGCAAAGCGACGCAAGGCATTGTTGAACTGGAGAACTGCCACCCGTTTCAGCGCGAGCTGTGGGGGCGCCATTGGATCTTCGCGCACAACGGCGATCTGCACGACTATGACCCGTTCCTCTCGGGGGTCTACCAGCCGGTGGGGACGACCGACAGCGAACGCGCCTTCTGCGACATCATGCAAGGTCTGCGCAAGCGGTTCCCCGGCTCACAACCGCCGCTCGACGAGCTGTTCCACGCCGTTGAGGACATTACGCGCACGATCACGCGCCACGGCGTGTTCAACTTCGTACTCTCAAACGGCCAGGCGCTCATCGCCCATTGCTCCACACGGCTGCACTTCATCGCCCGGCAATGGCCATTCGCCAAGGCCCATCTGATCGATGCCGACTGGGAAATCGATTTCGCCAAGTTCACTACGCCGGCCGATCGCGTCGCGGTGATTGCCACCGCGCCGCTCACGGATAACGAAGTCTGGACGACCTTCGAACCGGGCGAATTGATCCTGTTCGAGAAGGGGGCGCCGTCGCTGCGCACCGTGGTGCCGATTCCGGAGGCTGTCCGCCTGCGCAACGCGCAGAACACCGCCTGTCAGTGAGCCGCCCGTAAGCTCGCGACGCCGCAATGGCCATAAAAAAAGCGTGCCCGAAGGCACGCTTTTTCGTCTCGGCAACTGACCGGAATCAGTGCAGGATCTTGGCCAGGAAGTCCTTGGCACGATCCGACTTCGGATTCGCGAAGAACTCGTCCTTCTTATCGTCTTCGACGATGATGCCCTGATCCATGAAGATCACACGGTTCGCGACCTTCTTGGCGAAGCCCATTTCGTGCGTGACCACCATCATGGTCATCCCTTCCTGAGCCAGTTCGACCATCACGTCGAGCACTTCGTTGATCATTTCCGGGTCGAGCGCCGAGGTCGGCTCGTCGAACAACATGGCGATCGGGTCCATGCACAAGGCACGGGCGATAGCCACACGTTGCTGCTGACCGCCGGAGAGCTGGCCCGGGAACTTGTGGGCATGCGCCTTCAGACCGACGCGCTCCAGCAGCTTCAGCCCCTTGTCGCGAGCCGCTTCCTTGCTGCGGCCAAGCACCTTGATCTGCGCAAGCGTCAGGTTCTCGGTGATCGAGAGGTGCGGGAACAGCTCGAAGTGCTGGAACACCATGCCAACGCGCGAACGCAGCTTGGCGAGGTTCGTCTTCGGGTCGGCGACCGAGGTGCCATCGACGATGATCTCGCCTTGCTGGATCGGCTCCAGACCATTGACGGTCTTGATGAGCGTGGACTTGCCCGAACCCGACGGGCCGCACACCACCACGACTTCACCCTTCTTGACTTCAGTGGAGCAGTCCGTGAGCACCTGGAACTGGCCGTACCACTTGGAGACGTTTTTAAGGGTAATCATTTCGCCAACCTCTTTTGAAGACGTTTAACCAACATCGAAACCGAGAAGCAGATCACGAAGTAGACCGTTCCGGCAAACACAATCATCGCAGGCAGCGTACCGTCACGCTGACCCACCTGATACGCCATGCCGAAGAAATCGGACAAGGCGATCGCGTACACGAGCGAAGTATCCTGGAACAGAATGATGCCCTGCGTAAGCAGCAGCGGCACCATGTTGCGGAATGCCTGCGGCAGCACCACAAGACCCATCGCCTGCCAGTACGACATGCCCAGCGCGGAGGCGGCGGACAATTGCCCGCGCGACACGCTCTGGATACCCGCACGAATAATTTCCGAATAATACGCCGCTTCAAACAACGAGAAGGCCACGAGCGCGGAGACCATCCGGATGTCCCACGTCGGCGGCACGTCGAGCAACGAACGCAGCACCTGCGGCACGATCAGGAAGAACCACAGCAGCACCATCAACAGCGGAATCGAGCGGAACACGTTCACATACAGGTCCGCGAACCACTTGAGCACCGTTACGCCGGACAGGCGCATCATCGCGAGCAATGTGCCCCAGACGATGCCCACGATCACGGCAAGCGCCGTGACCTGGAGCGTGGTGATCATGCCCTTGATAAGCAGCGGCATCGCGTCGACGGCACCGCCCCAAGCAAAGATTTCACCCATTATTTGCCCCCGATGTAGCCCGGCAGGCGGGTCTTCGATTCGAGCCAACGCATGAACGTGAGCACGACGATGTTGATGATCATGTACGCGATCGTCACTGCGATGAACGACTCGTAGCTATGCGCCGTGTAATCGATGAGCTGCTTGCCCTGACCGGTCAGTTCGAGCAGGTTCACGGTCGAGATCACGGCCGAGTTCTTGAAGATGTTGACGAATTCCGAGGTGATTGGCGGAATCACCACGCGGAAGGCCACCGGCAGCAGCACGAAGCGGTACGTCTGCGGCAGCGTAAGCCCCATGGCCAGTCCGGCATTCTTCTGGCCCTTGGGCAGCGAATTGATACCGGAACGCACCTGTTCACACACCCGGGCTGCCGTAAAGAGCCCCAGGCCGACCACACCGGTGAGCAGAGAGACGTTTGCCGGATTGAGCGAGAACAACCATTGGCGCACGCCTTCTGGCAGGAAGTCGGGCGCTACGTAGTACCAGAAGAACAACTGCACGAGCAGTGGGATGTTCCGGAATAGCTCCACGTAACCTGCCGCGAAGCCGGAAATCCATTTGTTGGGAACGGTACGCATCACGCCGAGCACGGAGCCCACGATTAGCGCAATGATCCAGCCGCCGAGGCCAACCGCAAGCGTGAGCTTGAAGCCTGAGAGCAACCACCCGAAGTAGGTCGTACCCTCACCGGTGGCAACCGGCTGGAAGAAAAAACTGAAATCGAGACCGAGAGCCATGATCTCCCCTTTTCTACTTGTCTTGCTTAAAAAGAAGCGGAAGGATTGACTCCTTCCGCTTCGGCATTACGTACTGACTGTGCTCAGTGTTCCATCAAGCCAGCAAGGCTTACTTGGAACCTTGAACGTCAGCGTTGTCGTTCGGCGACTTCCACAGCGCGGCCATTTCAGCCGACGGCGGGAAGTCCATGTTCACGCCACCCAGTGCCGGAATCGGTTGCTGGAACCACTTGGCGTAGTCCTTTTGCGCCTGACCCGACTTCTGATAGTCCGCAACGGCCTTGTCGACCAGCTTCTTGAACGCCGGATCGTCCTTGCGCATCATGCAGCCGTAGGCTTCGTACGATTGCGGCTTGCCGACAATGCTGTAGTCCTTGGCGTCCTTGAACTTGGCGCGCTCACCGGCGAGCAGGGCGTCATCCATCATGAACGCAACGGCACGGCCCGAATGCAGCGTGATTGCTGCTTCGCCGTGGTCCTTGGCGCTGATGATGTTCATGCCCATGTTTTCTTTCTGATTCATCTCGCGCAGCAGACGCTCGGAGGTCGTACCCGCCGTGGTCACGACGTTCTTGCCCTTCAGATCGGCGAAATCCTTGATGCCCGAGCTGTTTTTCGCCAGCAGACGCGTGCCGATGATGAAGAACGTGTTCGAGAACGCAGCTTGCTTCTGACGATCGGCGTTGTTCGTGGTCGAACCGCACTCGATGTCGATCGTGCCGTTTTGAACCAGCGGAATGCGGTTCTGCGACGTGATCGGCGTCTGCTTGACATCCAGCTTCGGCAGCTTCAGATCCTTTTTGACTTCAGCGACGATCGCCATGGCCACGTCGTTGGCATAGCCGACGACATTGTGGTTGTTGTCATAGAAAGAGAACGGGATCGACGACTCGCGGTTTCCCAGCGAGATAATGCCTGTGTCCTTGATTTTTTTGAGGGTACCGCTTTCCTGCGCCTGAGCAGCACCTGCCATCAGGCCCACACAGCACATCGCCAACGCAATTTTCGAGAGGGTCATTCCTTGGTCTCCTTGGCACAAAACGAATGCATTTTAGCACTGCAATTGCCTATTTTTTTATTCCAGAATGTTCGGAACGTACGTCTTTTTTGACGTAAATCGCCCCGAACATTCTGTTTTTACGCATTAATGCGTATTACTACTTAGCCCTACAGCACCGCCCTATCAGGGGTACAGGCCGCGCATCTCACGGGCTTGCAGGATACGGGTACACGCCACGATGAATGCGGCGGTACGCAGCGAAACCTTGTGTTCCTGCGCCACATTCCACACCCCGTCGAACGCCTCTCGCATAATGCGCTCCAGGCGGTGATTGATCTCTTCCTCGGTCCAGAAGAAGCTCGAGAAGTCCTGCACCCACTCGAAATACGAGACCGTCACACCGCCGGCGTTGGCGACCACGTCCGGCACGACAAGAATATTCTTGCTGCGCAGAATGTCGTCGGCTGCCGTCGTCGTCGGGCCGTTGGCGCCTTCGACCACGACCTTTGCGCGGATTTTGTCGGCATTCTTCTCGGTAATCTGGTTTTCCAGGGCTGCCGGGATCAGGAATTCGCAGTCGAGCGACCAGAATTCGTCGTCCTTGATGGTCTCGGCTGCCGGGAAACCGCCCACGCCGCCAGTTTCGGCAACGTGCTTGAGCAGATTCACCACATCGAGGCCGTCCGACTTGTAGATCGTACCGGTGTGATCTTGCACGCCGATGACATGGGCGCCGGCCTCATGGAACAGGCGGGCGGCGATACCGCCCACGTTGCCGAAGCCCTGCACGATCACGCGCGCACCGCGCACGTCCATGCCCAGACGGCGGGCCGCTTCGCAGCTCACCACGAACACGCCGCGGCCAGTCGCTTCGCGGCGGCCCAGCGAGCCGCCCAGCGAGATCGGCTTGCCGGTCACGACACCCGTGGCCGTGGAACCCTCGTTCATCGAGTAGGTGTCCATCATCCACGCCATGATCTGCTCATTGGTGTTGACGTCGGGCGCCGGAATATCCTTCGTCGGCCCGATGATGATGTTGATTTCACTGGTGTAACGGCGCGTGAGGCGCTCGAGCTCGCCGCGCGAGAGCTTGCGCGGGTCGACACGGATGCCCCCCTTGGCGCCGCCGTACGGCACGTTCACGGCTGCGTTCTTGACCGACATCCAGGCCGACAGGGCCATGACTTCGGAAAGCGTGACGTCCTGGTGAAAGCGCACGCCGCCCTTGCCGGGGCCGCGCGAGGTGTTGTGCTGGACACGATAGCCCTCGAAATGGGCGATGGTGCCGTTATCGAGTTCGATCGGGCAATCGACGATCAGAATGCGTTTCGGACGCTTGAGCGTTTCGACCCAGCGCGAGAGCGTGCCCAGATAGGGGGTGACACGATCAACCTGCTGGAGGTAGTTACCCCACGGGCCGAGATGCTCGGCGTCGAGGTAAGAGGGCAAGGCATGTGACGTTTGCGACATCGTTGGATTCTCCGGCTTCAATCGGCGCCGCAGGCACATACCGTGCTTGCGACACGAATGGCTGGCACTTTACAAAGAACCGCAAAGAACAATCCAATGCCGAATAAACATGCATCTATGCATTTCCTGCATAGTTTTGACTTGACGGCTATTTCGCCGCTACATCATGCGAATGCGCACGAACACCTGTGAAGGTCCGGGGCCCGGCAAGCCCCGCGCAAGCATGTGAGACCCTACTTTGGGACAGGTCTTTGCCCGGTAAGGATGGGAAATTCGCCACGCCAGTCCTCTACGGATGAGCCAGCGCCGGCCCCCGGTCAGCCCTTGACCTGATCGCGCACGGCCTGCCAGAACGCTTCGACGACATCGCGCTTGGCGCGCTCGCGCCGGTTGCTGGGGTCGGTATAAGCGAGGCGGTCGCGGTACAGACGAATTTCCATGTCCAGATGCCACGGCGCCGCGGCCTTGCCCGGCGGGGCAAGATCGATCAGTTCGTCGCGCGCGACCGAGTCCACCACGGCGCTTTCCGGCAAAAAAGCCACGCCATGCCCGGCGAGCACCATGGCCTTGAGCGCCTCGGCCATATCCGTCTCGTACACCTTGTCGAGATAAGGCGGACTGGAGGCATCCCCGGCCAGCAGATCGGCCATCCGCCCCAGATAGGCGTTCGAGGTATAGGCCAGATAAGGCACGGGTGCCTCGGGCGTGCCGGGCAGCTTGAAGCGAGCCCGTTTTTGCGCTGTCGGCGCGCTGTAGGGGCTGAAGCGCTCACTGCCGAGCACGACCATCTCGTAGCGTGCTGCGTCCAGTTGCAGCGGCTGGCTCGGGTGGTAGTAGCACATCAGCAGGTCACAGCCGCCATCGGTCAGCGACATGGCGGCATCGTGCACATTGAGCGCGCGTAAGCGGCTGCGCAACAGTCCCATGCGCTTTTCCAATGTCTTGAGCCAGCGCGGGAAAAACGTCATCGACAGCGTGTGTGGCACGGCGAAATCGAGCACGGAATGATCTGCCGAGCGCTGCTCGCGCAACAGCGCGCGAGCTTCCTGCGCCTGAGAGAGCAGTGCGAGCGCCTGCTCGTAGAACACTTCCCCAGCCGGGGTCAGGCGTGTCGGGTAGCTGGAACGGTCGATGAGTTCGCTGCCGAGCCACGCTTCAAGCGACTGGATACGGCGCGAGAACGCCGGTTGCGTGACATGCCGCAACTCGGCCGAACGGCTGAAACTGTTCGTCTTGGCGAGCGACACGAAGTCCTCGAGCCATTTGATTTCCATGCGGCACTCCCGCGTCGGCGATATCAGCGCGCTAGTCTACTCAATCGCCCGCCCGGATGACAGGCCCGTGCCTATCATCCGCCGCCAGGCCGCCCCGGCCCGGCATCTCGCCGCGGCTCAGGACACGACCGTGGCAAAGTGCGACGCCTCGGTATCGCCCTCCCCGCCGCGACGTTGCTGCTGCAATGCCCACATCTGCGCATAAAGTCCTTCGGCGCGCAGCAACTCGTCGTGCGTGCCGCGCTCCACGATGCGCCCCTTGTCGAGTACGATGATCTGCGCCGCGTGCACGACCGTGGAGAGGCGGTGTGCGATCACCAGCGTGGTGCGTTCACGGGCGATGTTGCGCAACTCCGACTGAATCGCCTGCTCCGAGCGCGAGTCCAGCGCCGAGGTCGCTTCGTCGAAAATCAGAATGTGCGGATTCTTGAGAATGGTGCGGGCAATCGCCACGCGCTGCTTCTCGCCGCCGGAGAGCTTGAGGCCGCGCTCTCCGACCATCGAGTCGTAACCTGCCGGCAGACTCTCAATGAAATCGTGGATATGCGCTGCACGGGCCGCAGCGATGACCTGCTCGCGCGACGCCGACGGGTTGCCGTACGCAATGTTGTAGTAGATGGTGTCGTTGAACAGCACCGTGTCCTGCGGCACGATGCCAATGGCCGCGCGCAGCGAATCCTGCGTTACGTCGCGAATGTCCTGACCGTCGATAGTGATACGCCCCGCAGGTACACCGGGGAAGCCTACGTCATAGAAGCGGAACAACAACCGCGAAAGCGTCGATTTGCCCGAGCCGCTATGTCCGACGACCGCCGTGGTGGTCCCTGCCGCCACGGTGAAATCGACATCGTGCAGAATCTGGCGCGACGCCTCGTAACCAAAGTTCACGTGATCGAAGCGCACCGTGCTGCCGCGACAGACAAGAGGCTGCGCGCCCGGCGGATCGGCCACTTCGCGGTTGACGTCGAGCAGCGTGAACATGCGGTCCATGTCAGTCATTGCCTGCTTGAGTTCGCGGTAGATGACACCGAGGAAGTTCAGCGGAATGTAGAGCTGCAACATGAACGTATTGACAAGCACCAGATCGCCCAGCGTCATGCGTCCGCTCATGACGCCCTGCGTAGCGTGCCAGAGAATCAGAATCAGGCCGCTCGCGATGATGACCTGCTGGCCGAAATTCAGCACCGAAAGCGAATTCTGCGAACGAATCGCCGCCGCGCGATAGCGCTTGAGATTCTCGTCGTAACGCTGCGTCTCAAACGCTTCGTTACCGAAATACTTCACCGTCTCGTAGTTGATGAGCGAATCGATGGCGCGGGCGTTGGCCTTCGAGTCGAGTTCGTTCATCGTGCGCCGAAAGTGCGTGCGCCACTCCGTGACCTTCACCGTGAACACGATGTAGAACGCAAGCGCGATAAGCGTGACAATGGCGTAAAAGGCGTCGTAGCGCACGACGAAGAAGCCCAGCACGAGCGCCACCTCGATCAGCGTCGGCAAAATGCTGTAAAGCGAGTACGAGATCATCGACTGGATGCCTCGCGTGCCTCGCTCGATATCGCGGCTCATGCCGCCCGTCTGGCGCTCCAGGTGGAATCGCAGCGACAGCGCGTGCAGGTGGCGAAACACCTTGAGCGCGATTTGCCGCACCGCACTCTCCGTTACCTTGGAAAACAGGATTTCCCGCAGTTCCGTGAAGAGCGAGGTGGACAGGCGCACCACCCCGTAGGCAATGACCAGCAGGCCGAGGCTGCCGACGACGATCAGGCTCGGATCGCCCGTCGCGCGCGCCGTGGCCGAGAGCGCCGTCACCGGGCCGAGTGCGTCGACGATATGCTTCATGATGATCGGCACGCCGAGGTTGGCGACCTTGGCGAGCACGAGACACGACAGCGCCAGCGCGACACGTCCGCGGAATTCAAGCAGGTAGGGGAACAGCGACTTGATGACTTGCCAGTCGCCGCGAGCCGGCCTGGCAGCACCGGAGGCCGCCGGCGCAGGCTCCGCCGGAGTGAAACGTCTCATGATGGGGTTGGGGCGGCGTCCGGCTCGCGAGAGGGCTTTCCGCTAAAATCGTCGATGGCGTATTTTCGCAGAACCCGGCGTCTCATGCTGAGCCGACGCCGGGCGGCCCTCCCCCCGTGGCGGGCCTCGGAACGACCGGTGCCGCCTTGTGGCGCGCCGTCTTCCCCGCTGTTTCCGGCATTTCCGGCTCACGCAAGGAATCTCATGAGTACCCCGACCCCCGCCCTCACGGCACTGCCCGACGAAAAAGAACTGGCGTTGCGTGTGCTACCGATGCCCGCTGACGCCAACGCCCATGGCGACGTATTCGGCGGCTGGATCATGTCGCAGGTCGACATTGCCGGCTCGATTCCCGCCGCGCAACGCGCCAACGGCCGCGTGGCGACCATCGCCGTGAATTCGTTCCTGTTCAAGGAGCCGGTGTTCGTCGGCGATTTGCTGAGCTTCTACGCCACGATCGTGAAGACAGGCAACACGTCCATCACCGTCTATGTGGAGGCCTATGCGCAGCGCATGCGCCTGTCGCACGAGATCGTCAAAGTCACCGAGGCGATGGTGACCTATGTGGCCACCGACGAAGACCGTCGTCCGCGTCCACTGCCCAAGCTCGAAACGCTGGGCTGATTCGGGTCGATTCGGGTCGATTCGGGTCGATTCGCGCCGATTCGATCTGCGCCGCTCGCCAACGACAAACGCCGCCGTCTCGCGAAACGAGACGTGCGGCGTTAGTGTTTCTACGCGCCCGCCGATTCGTCCGGCGACGGCAATCGGCCTTACGAGAACTGATTGAAATCCGGCTTACGTTTCTCGAAAAACGCGGTGAAAGCCTCGCGCGCTTCGGGCGACACCAGCCGTTTGCCGAACTCCAGCGCTTCGTCGCGAATGCGCTCCTGCACGTCCCGTGCGCTATCGCCCTTCATCAACTGCTTGGTCACACGCAACGATCCCGCCGGCATGGCGGCCAGTTGTGCAGCGCGCTTCGCGGCGTACTCCGCCAGTTCGGCCGCCGGCACGATACGATTGACGAAACCCATGGCCACGGCTTCGTTCACGTCGAACGGCTCACCGAAGAGCAACTTCTCGGCGGCACGCTGGTAGCCCGCCACGCGCGGCAGCAGCCAGCTCGACGCGGCCTCGGGACACAGCGCCAGTTGCGAGAACGGCAGCGAGAAGCGCGCCGTGTCGGCGGCGTACACCACGTCGCAATGCAGCAGCAGCGTAGTGCCAACACCGACCGCGTTGCCCGCCACCGCCGCAACGATCGGCTTGGTCGCCTGACTGATCGCTCGCAGGAACTGGAACACGGGGGCGTTGTCGTCCTTCGGCGGGTGCTTCAGGAAATCCTCGAGATCGTTGCCTGCCGAGAAGGCCTCCGGCTGCCCCTGAATCAGAATCACGCGCACCGACGGATCGGCCTCGGCTTCGGCAATGCCGTCGGCAACGGCCTGATACATGGCTGCGGTAATCGCGTTTTTCTTGTGTGCACGGTTGAACGTCAGCACCTGCACGGCGCCCTGACGCTGCACCAATACGTCTTCCATTGTTTGTGTCTCCTCGGCTTTGTCGCGAATCCGGGAACGCCGGATCGTCGCCTGCGACAGATGAGAACGCCGGGGGCGGCCACGCATTCGCGAACCCGCACCCCGGCGCCCTGAGCCGTCGTCTGCCAATCTGTCGGCTGTCAGCCGATGTGTCCATCCACGGCCGACGACGTCTGCACTTACATACGCTCCAGAATCCCCGCAGCGCCCATACCGGTGCCCACGCACATCGTCACCATGCCGTACTTCAGGTTGTGACGACGCAGCGCATGCACCACCGTCGCTGCCCGGACTGCGCCGGTCGCGCCCAGTGGGTGGCCCAGAGCAATTGCGCCGCCCATCGGGTTGACCTTGCTGGTATCGAGATCCAGATCTTTGATGACGGCCAGCGCCTGCGCTGCAAACGCCTCGTTCAGTTCGATCCAGTCCATCTGGTCCTGCGTGAGGCCCGCGGCGCGCAGCGCGGCCGGAATGGCTTCCTTCGGACCGATACCCATGATCTCCGGCGGCACGCCGCGCACGGCGAACGACACAAACCGCGCGAGCGGCGTGAGGTTGAATTGCTTGAGAATCTTCTCGCTTACAACGAGCAGCGCGCCCGCGCCGTCCGACGTCTGCGAACTGTTGCCGGCCGTGACCGAGCCCTTGTTCGCGAACACCGGGCGCAGTTTGGCGAGCCCCTCGATCGACGTATCCGGACGTGGGCCTTCGTCGAGCGAGAGGGTGCGCGTCTTGATCGACACTTCGCCCGTCGCCAGATTCGGGAATCGCTCGACGATCTCGATCGGCGTGATCTCGTTCGTGAACTCGCCGGCTTGCTGGGCCTTGATCGCCTTCTGATGCGAGGCCAGTGCGAAGGCGTCCTGCGCCTCGCGCGTCACGCCCCACTGCTGAGCCACCTTCTCGGCGGTCAGCCCCATGCCGTAGGCAATGCCCACGTTCTCGTCGCGCTCGAAGATCGACGGCGAGAGCGACGGCGTGTTGCCCATCATCGGCACCATGCTCATGCTTTCCACGCCGCCGGCAAACATCGCGTCGGCTTCGCCCACCCGGATGCGGTCTGCGGCCATGGCGAGCGCCGTCAGACCCGAGGCGCAGAAGCGGTTGACGGTCACGCCGCCCACCGTATTCGGCAACCCCGAGAGCAGCGCGCCGATACGCGCCACGTTCAGACCTTGCTGGGCTTCGGGAATAGCGCAGCCGATGATCGCGTCTTCGATCACCTTCGGATCGAGATCCGGCACCTGGGCAAGCGTGCTCTTGAGGATGGTCGCGAGCAGATCGTCGGGACGGGTGTTCTTGTAGCTGCCCTTGGGTGCCTTGCCGATCGGCGCACGCGTGGCGGCGACGATGTAGGCGTCTTGCAGTTGTTTGCTCATGTCAGTCTCCGATCGGCTTAGTTGCGCACCGGCTTGCCGGTTTGCAGCATGCCCATGATGCGTTCCTGGGTCTTCGAGGTGCCCAGCAATTCGATGAAGGCACGACGCTCGAGCGCCAACAGCCACTCTTCGTTCACGAGGCTGCCGGCTTCCACGTCGCCGCCGCACACGGCTTCGGCAATGCGCGAGGCGATCAGGAAGTCGTGCGCCGAAATGAAGTTGCCGTCACGCATGTTCACGAGCGACGCCTTGATCGTCGACACTCCCGAACGACCGGCAACGGGAATGCCGGCAGGCTTGAGCGGCGGACGATACCCGGAGATGGCCAGCGCCCGGGCCTCGTTGCGTGCGACCGACAGCAGTTCGTGCACGTTGTAGACGATGGTGTCCGTCGGCTTCAGATAGCCCATGTCGCGGGCATCGAGCGCCGAAGTCGAAACCTTCGCCATAGCGGCGTTGGTGAACGACTTCGTCACGAACTGGAGATATTGCACACTGCCCGCCGCGCTCGCCGCTTCGGCGGCACGAATCGCCGCTTCCTTCAGGCCGCCGCCGCCCGGCACAAGGCCGACGCCGACTTCCACCAGACCGATGTAGCTCTCGAGCGCCGCCACGCGCTTGGCGCTATGCAGCAGCAGTTCGCAGCCGCCGCCCAGCGCAATGCCGGAGACCGCCGAGACAACCGGCACCTGCGCATACTTCACACGCATCATGCCGTCCTGGAATTTCTTGATGAACGGCTCGATCCCCTTCGCGCCCCCCATCATGAAGGCGGGCATGGCCGCTTCCAGATCGGCACCGGCGGAGAACGGGCCGCCCGGTGCGCCGAGTTTGAGCGACGTCGGCTGCCACACGACCACGCCGCGATATTGCTGCTCGGCCAGATCGATGGCGCGGGTCAGACCGTCGATGACGGCCGGCCCGATGGTATTCATCTTCGACTTGAACGAGACGATGAGCACGTCGTCCTGGCCCGGGGTCTCGTCGACCCACAGGCGCACGGCGTCGTTCTCTTCGATGGTCTTGCCGAACTTGCGCGGATCGGCGCTGGCATCGCCCACGAGCGATGCAGGGAACACCTGACGCTGATACACCGGCAGCGTGCTGCGCGGCACGAAAGCGTCCCTGGCCGGCGCGTACGAGCCTTCTGCCGTGTGCACACCCCCAGCCTCGGCGACCTTACCGCTCGTCACCCACTTGGGCAGCGGGGCGTTCGAGAGGGCATGGCCGGCGTCGATGTCTTCCTGCACCCACTGGGCGATCTCCTTCCAGCCCGCCGCCTGCCAGTCCTCGAAAGGACCAGTGCTCCAGCCGAAGCCCCAACGAATCGCGAAGTCCACTTCGCGCGCGTTGTCGGCGATCTGCTCGAGATATACGCCGATGTAGTGGAACACGTCACGGAACACGGCCCACAGGAACTGGGCTTGCGGGTGAGTCGACTCACGCAGCAGACGCAGGCGCTCGGCCGGCGCCTTCTTCAGAATGCGCACGACCATCTCGTCGGCCTTCTTGCCCGACTCCACATATTCGCCCGATTGCGGGTCGAGTACCTTGATGACCTTGCCTTCCTTCTTGTAGAAGCCCGCGCCGGTCTTCTGACCCAGCGCGCCCTTCTCCACGAGTGCCTTGAGCACGGGCGGCGTGGCGTACGTCGGGGCGAACGGGTCGTCCTTGAGGCCGTCCTGCATCGTCTTGATAACGTGCGCCATCGTGTCCAGACCGACCACGTCGGCCGTGCGGAACGTGGCCGACTTGGCGCGACCGAGCTTGCTGCCGGTCAGGTCGTCGACGACATCGAACGGAATGCCGTATTTCTGCGCCTCGGCGAACACCGCCAGAATCGAGAACACACCCACGCGGTTGGCGATGAAATTCGGCGTGTCCTTGGCACGCACCACGCCCTTGCCGAGCGTGGAGGTGAGGAACGTTTCGAGTTGATCCAGAATCGCCGGCTCGGTCGTCGCGGTCGGAATCAGCTCGACCAGATGCATGTAGCGCGGCGGGTTGAAGAAGTGCACGCCGCAGAAGCGCGACTTCAGATCGGCGTCGAAACCTTCCGAGAGTTCGGTAATCGACAGGCCCGACGTGTTCGAGGCGAAGATCGCATGCTTGGCCAGATGCGGCGAGACCTTCTTGTAGAGGTCATGCTTCCAGTCCATGCGCTCGGCGATCGCCTCGATCACCACGTCGCAACCGGCGAGTTTCTCGAGGTCGTCTTCGTAGTTCGCCGTTTCGATATATTGGGCGTCGGCCTTGTCGGCGAATGGTGCAGGGCTCAGCTTCTTCAGGCCGTCGATGGCACGCGTGACGATGCCGTTCTTCGGGCCTTCCTTGGCCGGCAGATCGAACAGCACAACGGGCACTTTCGCATTGACGAGGTGGGCGGCGATCTGCGCACCCATCACGCCGGCGCCCAGCACGGCGACCTTGCGTACGACCAGGGGTTTGTTGGTTTGGCTCACGGTAATCTCCTCCGCTCTCAGAACAGGTCGACGTCGACTTCCATCAACGTCTTCGCACCGGCACGGGCCATGCGGATTTGCGACGCGGTCTCCGGCAGCAACTTGGCGAAGTAGAAACGCGCCGTAGCGAGCTTCGATTCGTAGAACTTGTCGCCGCTGCCTTGCTTGTCGAGCGCAATGCGCGCCATGCGCGCCCAGAAGTAGGCGAACACGAGATGACCGACCACGCGCTGATACGGCACGGAGGCAGCACCCACCTCGTCCGGATTGGCCATCGCCTTCATGCCGATTTCCATCGTCAGCTTCTGGACCTTGTCACCGATATCCGCGAGCGGATTGATGAACTCCTGCATCTCCTCCTTCGTGCCTTCGGCCTCGACGAAGTCCTGCACGAGCTTGCCGAACTTCTTGAGCTTGGCGCCCATGTCGCCGAGCACCTTGCGTCCCAGCAGGTCGAGCGCCTGAATCGAATTGGTGCCTTCGTAGATCGTG
The DNA here is from genome assembly GCF_001465595.2 of Pandoraea apista. Lineage (NCBI taxonomy): Bacteria > Pseudomonadati > Pseudomonadota > Betaproteobacteria > Burkholderiales > Burkholderiaceae > Pandoraea > Pandoraea apista. The sequence goes on from NZ_CP013481.2 coordinate 4,652,357, forward strand.
TTGATACGCGCGTCGCGCACGTACTGTTCCATGCCCCACTCGGAGATGAAGCCGTGGCCACCGTAAATCTGCATCGCGTGGTTGGTGCACTCGAACGCGTTGTCGGTCAGAAAAGCCTTGATGATCGGCGTGAGCAGCGCGACCAGATCGGCGGCTTCACGACGCTCGGCTTCGTCGCCGTGCGACAGTTCCTTGTCGATGTGCAGCGCGGTCCAGTACGAGAAAGCGCGGCCACCTTCCACATAAGCCTTTTGCGTGAGCAGCATGCGGCGCACGTCCGGGTGCACGATGATCGGATCGGCCGGCTTGTCCGGTGCCTTCGGGCCGGTGAGCGAGCGCATCTGAATGCGTTCCTTCGCATACGCCAGCGAGTTCTGATAGGCAACTTCCGTCAACCCCAAACCTTGCATGCCAACACCCTGACGCGCGGCGTTCATCATCACGAACATAGCGTTCAGGCCCTTGTTCGGTTCGCCGACGAGCCACCCCTTGGCGCTGTCGAGGTTCATCACACAGGTGGCATTGCCGTGAATGCCCATCTTGTGTTCGATGGAGCCGCACTTGATACCGTTGCGCTCGCCCGGTGCGCCATTGGCGTCGGGAATGAACTTCGGCACGACGAACAGCGAAATACCCTTCGTTCCCGGCGGAGCATCCGGCAGACGTGCCAGCACGAGGTGGACGATGTTGGCGGCCATATCGTGCTCGCCGGCGGAGATGAAAATCTTCGTACCGGAAATCGCGTACGAATTGTCGCCATTCGGCTCGGCCTTCGTACGCAGCATGCCCAGATCGGTGCCGCAATGCGGCTCGGTCAGACACATCGTGCCGGTCCACTCGCCGGAGACGATTTTCGGCAGATAGGTCGCTTGTTGCTCGGGGGTGCCGTGGGCATGCAGGCATTCATAGGCGCCGTGCGACAGGCCGGGGTACATCGTCCATGCCTGATTGGCCGAGTTGAGCATTTCGTACAGGGCATTGTTGACGACCTGCGGCAGGCCCTGGCCGCCAAATTCGGGATCGCACGCCAGCGCCGGCCAGCCGGCTTCGACGTATTGCTGATAGGCCTGCTTGAAACCGGTCGGCGTGGTGACGACACCGTCGCCCTCGTACTTGCAGCCTTCGCGATCGCCCACCTGATTCAGCGGAAAGACCACCTCGCTACAGAATTTGCCGGCTTCTTCCAGCACCTGGTTGATGGTGTCGGCATCGATGTCCGCATGCTTCGGCAATGCCTTCAATTCGTTCTCCACGCCCAGCAGCTCGTGCATGACGAATTGCATGTCGCGCAGAGGCGCGTTGTACTGTCCCATGACCTACTCCTCCGAACACATCGAATTGAATCGCGGACGGCTCGTGCCTCACCCGCGCTGATAAGACGAAATCAGTTTTTCCAGTGCCACCCGGGTCATGTCGACGGCGCCGGGCTCCCGAAGGAAACGCGCGTCGTGATGCAAGCCGAGTGTCAGGCTGTACATTTCAAAGAGCATCAGGCGCGGATCGGTGTCCGCACGCAGATGCCCCTCCTCCTTCGCCTGGGTGATGGCGCGCAGCAGGGCGGATCGCCACAACCGCACACTTTTCACCAAGGCTTCGCGCACCGGACTGGCCGCGCGATCGTCATACTCGACGGCGCCGCTGATGTATATGCAGCCCGTCGTCACTTCGCGAATCCGCTTGTCCATCCAGCGATCCACCAGCGCTCTGAGTCGCGGCAGGCCGCGTGGCGCTTCCATACTGGGAGCGAACACCTCTTCCTCGAAGCGCCTGTGGTATTCCATCAGCACTTCGATCTGCAAGTCTTCGCGCGAACCGAAATGCGCGAAGACACCGCTTTTGCTCATTTGCATACGATCGGCCAGCAAGCCGATCGTCAGCCCCTCGAGCCCATCCCGCCCCGCCAGCTCAAGCGCGGCATTCAGGATTGCGGCACGTGTCTGTTCACCCTTTCGCATGTGTATTGGCATCGCTATCGTTATCCGTTCCCCGATGCTAACCAAAAAATCGAACGGCCGTCCTATTATTGGGGGACGCCCATGGGCGAACAAGGAATTTATTAGATCGGAATACCTAATCGGTATCGTTGCCCAGACGGGCGCAGACCTTGACAGCACGAGGTCTGGCGGGGATCGCAGGCAGATGGGCACGGCCCGCGCCAACCGGTCGTCAGTCGTACTTACCGCGCGTGAGAACCTTCATCACCAGCCGGTAGAGACGGTAGGCCGTCCATTGACGGAAGCGCCGCCAGCGAGAGCGTCCGCCGTAGCGATGGGGGTCGATGAGGCGGGCCTCGGCGAACGCTTTGCGAATATGATCGCGCAGCTCGATGACCACCGGGTCGTCGAGCACGACCACATTGGCCTCGTGATTCAGGAACAGGGATAAGGCGTCGAGATTGGACGAGCCGACCGTTGCCCAGACATCGTCGACCACGGCCACCTTGCCGTGCAGTTGGCGCATATCGTACTCGCCGATGCGCACGCCTGCGTCGAGCAGCTTGGCGTAGAGCCACGGCACGGCGGTATCGAGCAAACGGAACTCCTTCCGTCCGATCAGCAAGTGCACCGACACACCACGTTGGGCTGCCTGCGTCAGCGCGCGCCGCAGTCGCCGGCCAGGCACGAAGTATGGGTTCGCGAGCCAGACCTCCTGGCGCGCGCGGCCCAGCGCCATCAGATAGGCCTTTTCTACCGCGCGGCGATTGTGCAGATTGTCGCGTGCCACGAAGGCGGCCTGACCGGCATACGGTGCGTGCAGTCGCCCGCGCTGCCCATGCCGGCGGTGACGAAACGGCGTGCCCAGGTACCCCGGGGCAAGACGCAACCATTGAATATGAAACGCCATGGCGATCTCGGCAACGATGGGTCCCCGGCATTGCACAGCAAAGTCCCAGCGCGGATCGCTCATGCGGGTGCCGCCCCCGCCGTTAAAGTCGTCGATGATGTTGATGCCACCGACGAAGGCCACTTCGTGATCGACGATGGCGAGTTTGCGGTGGGTTCGCGAGAAGCCGAACTTCCCGAACAGTCGCGGATTGTAGATGCGGTGCGTTACCCCGCTCTCACGCCAGTCGGCAAAGAGTGTCAGGCGTTGGCTGGTACCGAGACCATCGGTGATGACGCGAACTGCGACCCCGCGCTGTGCGGCGCGTTGCAGCGCTGCGGAGACATTCTCGCCGGCCTCGTCGGCCTCGAAGATGTAAGTCTCGAGCGCGACTTCCCGAGTGGCGCCGTCGATGGCGGCGATCAGCGCGGTGAAGTAGTTCTGACCGAGATAGAGCAGCGTCAGATCGTTATCGTGGGAGAACGGAAGATACTTGCTCATCGGCGCGCGACGCAGCGGCTAGCGCACGCGCAACGGCAACTGCCGGATGGCATCGCCGTTCGAGGGGGAAAAACAGCGCGCGGCAGCCGCTTCCCACGGCAGCCAGGCGTAGGCGACATGTTCGCGCGGCGCTAACGTTACGGCCGTGTTCTCCGGCACGCACAGGCCGAACCAGTGCTCCGTGTTGCGTGTGACACCCGGCGCGTAGCGATGCGCCCATCGCGGGTAGATGTTGTATTGAATCTCGTGCTGCCAGTCGGTCAGGGCGGTCGTGGGCACGGCCGTACCGTCCGCCACGCGAATGCCGGTCTCCTCGAAAACTTCGCGCACGGCTGTCTCGACCAGCGGCTCGTCGAGCCGATCCTTGCTGCCGGTGACCGACTGCCAGAAATTCTCGGCATCGGCACGCTCGATAAGCAGAACGTCGAGCGCCGGCGTATAGATCACGACGAGCACGGATTCGGGAATCTTGAAGGGTTTCATGCAGGCGGCAGTAGCGTGAAATCGACTCGTGAACAACGGAACACCTGTGAGGGCAAACCGGCTTGAGCGCCCCATTGTAATGGGCAATGGCGCCGTCTCGTTGTTGCAACCCCGCGTATCAAACAAAAACCCCCTCGCCTTTCGGCCGAGGGGGTTCGAATCAGCGTGCCGGCATTTGCCGGTGCCGTCAGGCCTTCGGGGCTTCCGGCTGACGCAAACGAATGTGCAGTTCGCGCAGTTGACGCTCATCCACCGGCGACGGCGCCTGCGTGAGCAAGTCCTGTGCACGTTGCGTCTTCGGGAACGCGATCACGTCGCGAATCGAATCGGCACCGGCCATCATCGTGATGATGCGATCGAGGCCGAACGCGATACCACCGTGCGGCGGGGCGCCGTATTGCAGCGCGTCGAGCAGGAAGCCGAACTTCGCACGGGCTTCTTCCTCACCCAGCTTGAGCGCGCGGAACACCTTGCTCTGCACATCTTCCTGGAAGATACGCACCGAACCGCCACCGATTTCCCAGCCGTTGAGCACCATGTCGTAGGCCTTCGCCAGGCACTTGCCCGGGTCGGTCTCGAGATAGTCGATGTGCTCGTCCTTCGGGCTTGTGAACGGGTGATGGCAAGCGACCCAGCGGGCGTCGTCTTCATCGTACTCGAACATCGGGAAGTCCACGACCCACAGCGGACGCCAGCCCGCTTCGAACAGGCCATGGCTCTTGCCGAATTCCGAGTGACCGATTTTCAGACGCAGCGCGCCGATACCGTCGTTGACGACCTTTGCCTTGTCGGCACCGAAGAAGATGATGTCGCCGTCTTGCGCGCCGGTACGCTCGAGAATCGAGGCAATGGCAGCGTCGTGCAGGTTCTTGACAATCGGGCTTTGCAGACCGTCGCGGCCCTTGGCCACTTCGTTGACCTTGATCCAGGCCAGCCCCTTCGCACCGTAGATCTTCACGAACTCCGTGTAAGCATCGATTTCGCTACGCGAGATCTCTGCGCCGCCCGGTACGCGCAGCGCGACCACGCGACCGCCTTCGGTCGTGGCAGGCACCGAGAACACCTTGAAGTCCACGTCGCCCATCACGTCGGTCAGCTCGGTGAACTCGAGCTTCACGCGCAGGTCGGGCTTGTCGGAGCCGAAGCGACGCATCGCTTCCGAGTACTCCATGACCGGCACCTTGGCGTCCAGATCCACGTTGATCGCTTCCTTGAAAACGTGGCGGATCATGTTCTCGAACAGATCGCGGATTTCCTGCTCCGAGAGGAACGAGGTTTCGCAATCGATCTGCGTGAATTCCGGCTGACGGTCGGCGCGCAGGTCTTCGTCGCGGAAACACTTGGTGATCTGGTAATAACGGTCGAAGCCAGCCACCATCAGCAACTGCTTGAAGAGCTGCGGCGACTGCGGCAGCGCGAAGAACATGCCGGCGTTCACACGCGAAGGCACCAGATAGTCGCGCGCGCCTTCCGGGGTGCTCTTCGTGAGCATCGGGGTTTCGATGTCGATGAAACCTTGCGCGTCCAGATACTTGCGCACTTCCATCGCCACCTTGTAACGCAGGCGCAGGTTGTATTGCATCTGCGGACGGCGCAGATCCAGCACGCGATGCGTGAGGCGCGTGGTTTCCGACAGGTTTTCGTCGTCAAGCTGGAACGGGGGCGTCACCGACGGGTTGAGCACTTCGAGCTCGTGGCACAGCACTTCGATCTTGCCGCTCGTCAGGTTGGCGTTCTCGGTGCCGGCCGGACGGCTGCGCACAAGGCCCGTGATCTGCACGCAGAACTCATTGCGCAGGCCTTCGGCGGCCTTGAACATCTCCGCGCGGTCCGGATCGCACACGACCTGCACCAGACCCTCGCGATCGCGCAGGTCGATGAAGATGACCCCGCCGTGATCACGGCGGCGATTGACCCAGCCACAAAGCTTGACCGTTTGGCCCAGTTGTTGCTCGGTCACCAGACCGCAGTAGGAGGTACGCATGGACATTTTGCTGTTCCGATTTTCAAAAAATGGCGCCGGCGATTCCCGGTGGCTCAAAGGAGCGGGCCGGGACGTTGCTGGCGCGGGTTGTGGGCGGGCGCCACCACGCCCATCGATACGATGTACTTGAGGGCCGCGTCGACCGACATGTCGAGTTCAACGACGTCGCTCGCCCGCATCATCAGGAAGAAGCCTGACGTCGGGTTGGGCGTCGTCGGGACATAAACGCTCACATACTCGCCCTGCAAGTGATTGACCACATCGCCACCCGGCGCGCCGGTCAGGAAGGCGATGGTCCAGGAGTCCGCGTGCGGATAACGCACAAGCAACGCCTTGCGAAACGCGTTACCGCTGCTCGAGAGCAACGTATCGGACACCTGTTTGACGCTGCCGTACAACGGTCCAACGATGGGAATGCGCGTCAGAACGGCTTCCCACCAACCGACCAGCTTCTGGCCGATGAAATTATGCGCCAGAAGGCCGACGACGAAAACGAACGCCAGCGTGACCACCACACCGAAGCCCGGCACACGCATGCCGATGAGGCGCGACGGCTGCCATTCGTCCGGCAGCAGCAGCAAGGTCTGATCCATCGTGCCGATGATCAGGCCCAGTACCCACAGCGTGATGGCGAGCGGCACCAACACCAGCAGGCCGGTGAGGAAAATCGTCTTCAGCGCGGGTTTCTTAACGCTCATGGCAGGACTCGCGAATATTGGCGGCTACGGGGGGTGTCAGCGGGGCACCAAGGCGCCAGGCGCCGGGTGCCGATTGGTACTATCGCACGCCAGGCCGCCAGGCTTGACGTGCGCTGTCTTGTTTCGTTCAGTGGCAGGCGCAACCACCGCCACAGCTTGCCGCCGGGGCGCCCGACGACTCACCGCCGGACGATGCCGACGAGCTCTCGCCAGACGCTGCCGGTGCGGGGGTCGCGGCCGCACCTGCTGCACCGGCCGCCGGCGCACTGGCGCCGCCCGAACCGCCACGGAAATCAGTTACATACCACCCCGATCCCTTGAGCTGGAACCCGGCAGCAGTGACCTGCTTGCGAAACGAGTCCTTGCCGCATTCCGGGCATTGGGAGAGCGGTTCATCGCTCATTTTTTGCAGCACATCCTTGGCGAAACCGCATGTTTCGCAACGATAGGCGTAGATAGGCATGATTCTTCCGACGGAAAAAGGCGCGCAAAGCCTTGAATTATAACCGCTTCACAAGGCTTTCGGGATTTGTCGGAGATATATGGGGCTGCGGCCGCGCAAGATCAAGACAGGACGTGCCCGCGTTTTGCATGGCGGGCGCGCTTCCTGTCGTTGGGCGCCGTCAGATCGTCGAAACCCGCTGTTCCGGCGGCTGGCCGCGTTCCGACGCCGGTTGCAGCAGCGAGCCGACCACCATGCCGGAAATCGACGCCAGCAGACCGGCCAGTTGCGGCGGCACCAGCGCTTCGGGCGCCAGGGCCTCGCAGCCAATCCAGACGATCAGCCCGCAGAACACGGCAAGCGTGCCCCCCAGCGAACTCGACCGCTTCCAGTACAGCCCGAAGGCGAGCGGCACGAAGCAGCACACGAGCGTGACCTTGTAGGCGCTCTCGACCATCTGGAAGATCGACGCCTTCGAGTTCAGCGCGTACACCAGAACCAGCGCCGTGAAGCACAGCACGACGATTCGCATGAGGCGGAGCAGGTGCTTGTCGTCGATCTGCCCGCTGAGCATCGGGCGAATGATGTTCTCGGCGAACGTCACCGACGGGGCCAGCAGCGTGGCCGAGGCGCAGCTCTTGATTGCCGAGAGGAGCGCGCCGAAGAACATCACCTGTGCGACGATCGGCACGCTGGTCAGCACCAACTGCGGCAAGATCTGTTGCGGATCGGTACCGATGTACTTCTGCACCATCGACGGGGCGATCAGCAGCGCGGAGTAGGCAAGGAAGATCGGGATGAACGTGAAGACGAAGTACAGCACGCCGCCGGTCACGGAGCCCGAGACCGCAATGTTCTCCGATTTGGACGACATCACGCGCTGGAACACGTCCTGCTGCGGAATCGACCCGAACATCATGGTGACCCCGGCCGCTATGAACGCTAAAACGTCAGCCGGATTCATCTCCGGCAGGAAAACGAACTTGCCGGCCTCCGACGCGTGCGCGATCACGGCGCTCGCCCCGCCGGGCACCATGCCCGAGACGACCACGGCGATGTACACCAGACCCACGACGATGATGATCATCTGGATAAAGTCGGTCACGGCCACCGAGATCATGCCGCCCAGCAGCGTGTAGGCCAGTACCGAAATCGCGCCGACGATCATGCCCGTCGGTTCCGACATCGCGCCACCCGACACCGTGTGGAATACGAGGCCCAGCGCTTTGATCTGTGCGCCGACCCAGCCGAGGTACGAGATCACAATGGCGATACTCGTCACTACTTCGACCGTGCGGTTGTACTTGAGCTTGTAGAAATCGCCGATCGTCATGAGATTCATGCGATACAGCTTGCGGGCAAAGAACATGCCCACGAGCACCAGACACATCGACGAGCCGAACGGATCGGCAACCACACCGCGCAGCCCTTCGCCGATGAAGGTGGCCGGAATGCCAAGCACCGCTTCCGAGCCGAACCAGGTGGCGAACACGACAGCCACGACCATGCCGTAGGGCAGACGGCGGCCGGCGACAGTGAAATCCTTGGTATTGCGGACCTTGAGGGCGGCCAACAGCCCGATGGCCACCGAAATGACCCAATACAGAATGACAAACCAGATCAGCATAACGCGGCCCCAGCCAAGCCCCAGGGCAACGGTTCATGGCAGGGTGGCGCTTAGCCGCAGGCGTGATCCGGCCGCATGAAGCCGCCGCGCGAGCTAACGATACCGAGCCGTGGGCCGCAGCCTTCCGGGCAACAGAAAATCAGGTCGTGCATGACGGGGCTGATGCGATTCAGCGCTCGGGGGCGCCCGTTTTTGCCACCTGGCGAAAAAATTTTCGGCCGATTATAGCGGCGTGAGAGACGCCCGGGGGAAAAATCACAATTCCTCTGGTGGATCGTGGCAAATATCGGGAAATGCCTAACGTCTGAGATGACTTACCGGCAATTGGCACCCGCCCTTTACTGCGGTCGGCCAGCCTTAACGGCAGATCGAGAATCAGCGACGGCGCCAGACCATCCAATGCTCGGCCCCGGCGAAGACCGGCACCGAGTCGTCGAGCAGGCGATTCGTCTCGCAGACGAAGTCCTTGGCCAGCAATGCATCGAGTGCGTCTGGCGCGATGCCGAATGGCGGCCCCTTCGGCGTGTCCCTGAGAAAGAAGAATCCGGCCAGGCGCGCCCCTTGCGGCAGCAATTGAGCCATGCGGCGCGCATAGTCCTGCCAGAGCGTTCGGGGCAAGGCGCAAAGAAACGCCCGCTCGTAGACCACGTCGAGCGCAAAAGGTGGCGTGAATGTGAAGAAATCGGCCTGTTCGACGAGCGACGCGCGCGAGCCCAGCTGGGCCTGCGCCGAGGCAACGGCCACCGGCGAGAAGTCGATGGCACGCACCGGCCAGCCTTGCGCATCGAGCCAGGCCGCTTCATATGCGGCGCCGCAGCCCGGAATCAGGGTGGCACGCGGCGCGCCCTCGGACGCCACGAAATCACGTAGCGCCTGAGGCACACCGGCGGCGTCCCATGGCATGAAGGCGCTCGCAAAGCGCTCGTCCCAGAATTCGGCGCGAGACGAATCACGATGCGCAAACGAGGGCGCCGCCGCACCGCCGGGCTCCGGGCGATCATCGCCGCGAGGCGCGGCAGGTACATAAAGCTTCCGAGCGACGATCACTGCCGGCTCCTGTATTCGAGAATCAGCGATAAAGCCAGATGAACGCCGTCAACACCCCGATCGCGATCCCACCCACCAGACAGAATGCTCCGGTCAGCAACCGATTGGTACGGCGTTGCTCTTGCAGCAGCGCGAGCAGCAGCGTGTCGTCCTGCGGACGAGCATGGGCGGCCAGCGCCTGATGGATGAGACGCGGCAATTGCGGCATCGTCTTGCTCCACTGCGGCACCTCGGCCTTCAGACGTTCGAGCCAGCCGCGCGGACCAATCTGTTCAGCCATCCATCGCTCAAGGAACGGCTTGGCCGTCTTCCACAAATCCAGATCCGGATCGAGCTGACGCCCGAGCCCTTCGATATTGAGCAGCGTCTTTTGCAGCAACACCAATTGCGGCTGAATCTCGACATTGAAGCGGCGCGATGTCTGGAACAGGCGCATGAGCACCAACCCCAGCGAAATTTCCTTGAGCGGCCGGTCGAAGTACGGCTCGCAAACCGCTCGAATGGCGCCTTCCAGTTCTTCGACGCGCGTATCCGGCGGCACCCAGCCCGACTCCAGATGCAGCGACGCCACCCGGTGGTAATCGCGACGGAAGAAGGCGAGGAAGTTCTGCGCCAGATAGTTCTTGTCGAATTCGGACAACGCACCGACGATGCCGCAATCCAGCGCGATGTAACGGCCGAACGTTGCGGGGTCAAGGCTGACGAGAATGTTGCCCGGGTGCATATCGGCGTGGAAAAAGCCGTCGCGCAGGAATTGCGTGAAGAAGATCTCCACACCTTCGCGGGCGAGCTTCTTCAGGTCGACGCCTGCCTCACGCAGCACGTCGATCTGGCTGATCGGCACCCCATGCATGCGCTCCATCACGAGGACGAAGCTGGAGCTGAACTCCCAGTAGATCTCGGGCACCATCAACATGCCGGAGTCGATGAAGTTGCGACGAAGCTGCGCCGCATTGGCGGCTTCGCGCATCAGGTCGAGTTCGTCGTGCAAATACTTGTCGAATTCGGCGACCACCTCGCGCGGCTTTAGGCGCTTGCCGTCGGGCCACAGGCGTTCCACCCAGCCCGCCAGATCGCGCATGAGCGCCAGATCGCTGTCGATGACGCCCAGCATGTTCGGGCGCAGCACCTTGACCGCGACCTGCTTGCCTGCATGTTCGCCGTCGCGAATACGTGCGAAGTGCACCTGGGCAATCGACGCACTCGCCACCGGCGTGCGCTCGAATTCCACGAACACGTCTTCCAGCGGGTGCCCCAGCGAGCGCTCGATGGCCGCGCGCGCCACCTCGGGATCAAACGGCGGCACCTGGTCCTGCAAACGCGCCAGTTCCTGAGCAATGTCCGGCGGCATCAGGTCTCGGCGAGTCGAGAGCACCTGCCCGAACTTCACGAAGATCGGGCCCAGCGATTCGAGGGCGAGGCGCAGACGTTCGCCCCGCGGGGCTTTCAGCCCACTGCGTCCGAACGAGAGCACGCGCAGCAAAGCACGCGCGAGAGGATGGGGGATGCTCGAGAGCACCAGTTCGTCGAGGCCATATCGATAGCAGACGAAAAAGATCTTGATCAGGCGCAGAAGACGCATCGCTCAGCGGCCTCCCTGCGTGCGGGATGCCGGGCCCGGCGCGTCGTCGCGCAGGCCCTTCCGGCGTTCGAGCTTTTCGATGCGTTTCTCCAGACGCGCGAGGTCATCGCGCAATGTACTGATTTCGGTACGCATCGCATCGAGGCGCGGACGTGCCACGAGCAGCGGGTTCTCTTCCACGAGGAAATCGGCGAGCGATCGTGCCAGCGTGTCGCCTGTGCGGCGCGCGCTGGCCACTACTGCCTTCCCTGTCTGCGTCACCCGATGGGCAGCCGCGTCGCCGATCACCTTGCTCAGGTCTTCGGCGGCCTCCCAGCGCAGGTGCTGGGCAAGAAACGACACGGTATTGGCAAACTCGGCGTCGCCTTCAATCTTGACGTGACGCATGACGGCTGCCTGCCCGCCGCCCGCAAAGTCGGCAAGGGCCGCCGGCGGCACCGAAATGCTGACGTCGCAAGGCAGGTCCGATTCGGCGGCGGCGAGATAACCGTCCTCGCCTACGCGCAGGCGCAGATCGATGGCTGACATCGCAAGCCGGGCAGACGCACCGATATGATGGCGCAAACGCTCGCGTGCCCACGGTTCGCGGGCAAGCAGATGGTTCACGGTGGCGGCAAAGGCTTTGGCGGCTACGGTCATGAGCTTGGCGGCCGGCCGGCGCTGAACACCGGTCGCACCGAAAGACGCCGCCCGGCGATACATTGCGGACGGCAAAAACAAAAGAGCCCGCGCTTCAAACGCGGGCTCTCATTGTAAGGCAGGTTACGGCAAAAACGTCGTGAGGCTTAGATCTGCTGAATTCCCGCGAGAACCCAACCACCGCTGCCGGCGACCGGTTTGGTCAGATTCCACACTTCGTTGAACGGCTCTGCCGGGGCGCCTTCGGCTTCGCGGATCAGGCCAGAGAAGCGAACGCTTGCCATGTACTCGGTCGCCGTTTGCTCGATACCGAGCAGTTCGGCGTCGAGCTGCACAACGTCCGTACGGTTGGTCGACTTACCGCGCTCTTCGAGATCCATCTTGATTTCCGCGAACATCTGCGGCGTGGTGAACTCGTTGATATCGGCTTGATCGCCCTTATCCCATGCGGCTTGCAGACGGTTGAAGTACACCTTCGCACTGCGCAGGAAGCCTTCAGCGTCGAAGCCGGCAGGCACACCGAACGGCTCGGCAGTGGCGGCGGCACCCGCAGCGGCTGCCGGCACGGCCGACAGCGACGGCTGGGCCGGCGTGGCCGGTTGCGACGACGGTTGCTGCTGGCTATCCCACGACTGGCGCAGAGAAGGGTTCGACGCATCGTTGCCCGCGCCGGCATAGGCCGGCGTCTGCGACTGCGACTTATTGCCGCGGAAGCGGCGGATCAGCCACATCGCAGCGAATGCGATCAGCGCAATGATGATGACGTTGGCCATCATGCTCGCGAAGGCACCGCCCATACCGAAGTGCGACAGCAGTGCGGCGATACCGAGGCCTGCGGCCAGACCGGCGATCGGGCCGAGCCAGCGATTGGCCGGCTTGGCAGCGGCGGCCCCTGCCGCCCCCGCACCCGCGGCCGCCGGCGCGGCTTGCTGCGGTGCAGCGCCCGGCGCAGCCTGCGTCGGTTGTTGCGGCGTTTGCTGGCGTTGCGTCACGGTATTGGACTGCTTGCCGATGCTCCGGCCGCCGCCAACGCGCTTGGCATCGGCGTCCGCGATCGTCATGCCGACCGCCAATACGCCGGCCACTACGCCCAACAACAGCTTGTTTTTCAGGAACTGGAACATCGTTCTGGTCTCTCCGTGGAGTTTATAGGTTGCTGTCTACTGACATACGTCGACTCGAATGGTTCAGCACTTTTTTACGTATTGAAACCGGATGAGGCGACGGCCGATTCTGCCATAGCAGAATTAGCTTGTACTTAGAGAAGCGCCCCGGCGCGAAATATTTCCGCAAACCGGGGCGCTGCGCCAAATCAGGTAAGTGAGTGCTTAGTTTTCCAACGCGTCAGAACTTGCGGCCGATATGCAGCGCGACCACGCCTGCGGTCAGGTTGTGATATTCCACTCGCTCCAGACCGACCTCTTCCATCATCGTCTTGAGCGTTTCCTGGTCCGGATGCATACGAATCGACTCGGCGAGATAGCGGTAGCTCTCTGCGTCGCCCGCAATGCGCGAGCCGAGCCACGGCAGCACCTTGAACGAATACGCGTCGTATGCCTTCTCCAGCGGCTGCCAGACTTTCGAGAACTCCAGCACCATCACCTTGCCGCCCGGCTTGATGACACGGCGCATTTCCGCGAGGGCAGCATCCTTGTGAGTCATGTTGCGCAGGCCGAACGCCACGGTCACCACGTCGAAATAGTTCGACGGGAACGGCAGCTTTTCGGCATCGCACAGCAGGGACGGGGTGACGATACCCGCATCGAGCAGACGATCGCGACCCACACGCAGCATCGATTCGTTGATATCGGTCAGCCAGACTTCGCCGGTCGGGCCGGCTGCACGGGCAAACGCCTTCGAGAGGTCGCCGGTGCCACCGGCAATGTCGAGCACCTTGAAGCCAGGGCGCACGGCAGCGCGCCCGATGGTGAAGGCTTTCCAGATCCGATGCAGGCCGCCCGACATCAGATCGTTCATGATGTCGTACTTGCTCGCGACCGAATGGAACACCTCGGCAACCTTGCCGGCCTTTTCCTTCTCGTCGACGGTTTTATAACCGAAGTGGGTCTGTTGGCCCATTGCAATCTCCCAAATCATGTAAGCGGGCGCACACTCGGTCGTGCGCCCAGCCGGGGCCTCAATGGTGGTGGCAGCCGCCGGCAGCGGGCGACGGCATCGGCGTGTCGCGATCGACCCCCGCCGCCGCAAGCTTGTCCAGGTACTCCTGCCACAGGGCGTCCTGACGCACGCACAGCTCGTAGAGGTAATCCCAGGAATAGATACCGGTGTCGTGACCGTCCGAAAAGACCGGGCGCACCGCGTAATTGCCGATCGGCTCAAGGCCGTTCAGCGTGACGTCACGCTTGCCGGTTTGCAGCGTTTCCTGCCCCGGCCCGTGACCGCGCACTTCCGCAGACGGCGAGAGTACGCGCAGGAATTCGAACGGCAGGCGGTAATGTTTGCCGTCTTCGTAACCAAGTTCCAGCACCTTTGATGCGCGATGCAGCGTCAGGGAAACGGGAATCGGCGTGTCTTTCTCCAGCCCAGCCATGGTCTTGCTCCAGAAGAATCGGTCGGTGTGCCGACATGCGACACATCGGCCGGCAGTATAGCTGCTCAGGTCTGAACGGTCATGCCGGCCACGCCGGAACACGATCCAATTCTGCCACGATAGCCTGGCGCAACGCGGGCATCCAGGCCGCGCGTTCGGCCAGCCGCGCCTGCGGCACCTCGCGCTGCGGTGCGCTCCAGACCGAGCCGGGAAAATGGATGTCGTCGCGATAGCGCGGAATCACATGCCAATGCACATGCGGCACCATATTGCCCAGACTGGCCACATTGACCTTGTCGGGCGACATGACCGTGCGCAGCGCCGCCTCGACACCGAACACCGCACGCATCACATGCTCGCGCGCGGCTTCGGGCAAATCGCTCATTTCCGCCACATGCGCATGCCAGATCACCCTTGTGAAGCCCGGATAGCCGCTTTCGTTCGCGAGCACCACGCGCAGCACCGCGTCGCGCCACACGACTTCGCCGCCATCGCCCGTGCAAAACGGACATTCCATGATCGTTCTCCCTTGATTTGCCTGCCGTGCGCCAACCCCGGTGCGTTCTCCGGGAACGGCGCGCGTCAGTGCTTCCTGCTCTTCTTTCGTTTGCCCGTGGCCGGATCTACCGGCCCGAGCGCGAGTTCGGCGAAATCAATTTCGCTGAGCAACTCGCGCAACGTTTCGTCGTTGATGCGATGGGTAATGCGCAAGCGCGACAGCTCCACGCGCTCGGCCTGTAGCGCAGCCGCCCGCAGCCGTCGCTCGACTTCGACCTCGCGGATCGCCCGCTCGCGCATTTCGTCCGTGGCCGTTGCCGCGTTGAGCGTACGGCGATAGCGTCCCATCACTCGCGCGGCCGCTTCGGCGCACACGGCGGTATCGAGTTCGTCGCCGGACTTGGCAATCACCTTCTGTAGCGACTCGACGGCGCGGATCGCCGCCTCCGACGCAGCCAATCGCGCCTCGCCCATTTCGCGATTGCGCGCGTCTTCGGCCGGCCAGCGCACGCCGCGCAACAGCACCGGCAAACCGAGGCTGCCACCGATGAGCGACAGCAGGATCACCCCAGCGGCCAGAAAGATAAGCAGATCGCGCCCGGGAAACGGCGCGCCGCCCGGCAATGCCAGCGGCACCGAGAGCGCACCGGCCAGCGTAACCGCGCCGCGCACGCCCGAGAGCGCTGTCACGCCGGTGAAGCGTATGCCGGGTTTCATCGTGATCTCACCGCGCCGCATGCCGAGGAAGTACATCACCCGCCACGCCACCCAGACCCAGCAAAAGCGCAGCACGATGAGTACCGCCGAAATCGCGCCGACGTAGGCCATCAGTTCGCCGAGATTCAGGAGCGTTCCCCACAGATGCTCGCTCGGACGCAGTGCGGCGCGCACGATATCCGGCAGTTGCAGGCCGAGAAGCACGAACACCGCACCGTTGAACACGAATTCGAGCATCGACCACACGCCGTTGCCGAGAATACGCGTGGCGGTGCGGGAATTGAGCAGATCGGTCGAGCTGACGGTCATGCCGGCGGCCACTGCCGCCAAAATGCCCGAGAAACCGAAATGTTCGGCAAGCAGATAGGCGGCGAACGGCATGAGCAGCAGGAGCAGCACGACGGTCGCGGGCTCTTCCGAAGTCGCGTGCATCACCCGGCGGTGGAATTGTGTAAAGAGCCACGTGACGGCCCAGCCCGCGAGCAATCCGCCCAGCGCGATGACGAAAAACGAGAAGGTCGCGCTACCGATGGAAAACAGTCCCGTGGTGGCCGCAACGAGCGCGAACTTGAAGACGACCAGGCCCGACGCGTCGTTCATCATCGCCTCGCCCTCCAGCACATGCATGAGCCGCGTGGGCATGCGCATGCGTCCGGTGAGCGCGGAGACGGCCACGGCGTCGGTCGGCGAAAGCACACCGCCAAGCGCGAACGCCACGGCAAGCGGAATCGACGGAATCATCCAGTGGATGAAATAGCCCACCCCAAGCACGGTGAAGATCACGAGCCCGAGCGCCATGGCGATGATCGGCACACGCAGGTGCCAGAACTCGCGTTTGGGCATGCGCCAGCCGTCGGCGAAGAGCAGCGGCGGGATGAACAGCAGGAAGAAGATCTCGGGGTCGAGATCGATGTGCAGCCCCGCGCCCGGATAAGCGAGCGCGGCGCCCACGGCGATCTGCACGAGCGGTACCGGCAGAAACCGGATGAAGCTGACCAGCACGCCGGTCAGCGCCACCACGAACAGCAAAATGAGTGCTGTGTAGACTACCTCCATGCCACCTCCGTGGTCCGTCGGTCAGGCATCGGCCGCGTCCCTGAGAGGTGCATCAGACCAGCACGCGTTCGATGCCGCCGTTGTTCGCATCCTTGACGTAGTCCACCAGCCACTCGTCGCCCAGCACATGCTTGGCGATCTCGACGACGATATAGTCCGCCGTGACATTGGCGTCTTCGTTGTAGCGCGACAGACCTTGCAGGCACGACGGGCAGCTCGTGAGGATCTTGACATCGTCGACCTTGCCATCTGCACGCAGCTTCGCGGCGCCCTTGCGCATTTCCTCTTCCTTCCGGAAGCGGATCTGCGTCGAGATATCGGGGCGCGTGACCGCCAGCGTACCCGACTCGCCGCAGCACCGGTCGTTCTTCTCGATCTTGTAGCCGTCGTTCTCGCTGCCCATCAACTGGTTCACGAGCTTGACCGGATCCATCGTCTTGATCGGCGTGTGGCACGGGTCGTGATACATGTAGCGCGTGCCGTTCACGCCTTCGAGCTTCACGTTCTTCTCGAGCAGGTATTCGTGAATGTCGACAATGCGGCAGCCCGGGAAGATCTTCTCGAATTCATAGCCCGCGAGCTGGTCGTAGCAAGTGCCGCACGACACCACCACGGTCTTGATGTCGAGGTAATTCAGCGTGTTCGCCATGCGATGGAACAACACGCGGTTGTCCGTCACGATCTTTTCCGCCTTTTCGCCCTGCCCCGAGCCGCGCTGCGGATAACCGCAGCACAGATAGCCCGGCGGCAGCACCGTCTGCACGCCCACATGCCAGAGCATGGCTTGCGTGGCCAGCCCGACCTGCGAGAACAAACGCTCCGAGCCGCAGCCCGGGAAGTAGAACACCGCTTCCGAGTCCACCGTGGTGGCCTTCGGATTGCGAATGATCGGCACGACCTTGTTGTCTTCGATATCGAGCAGTGCGCGCGCCGTCTTTTTCGGCAGGTTGCCCGGCATCTTCTTGTTGACGAAGTGAATCACTTCCTCGCGCAGCGGCGGTTTGCCCACTGTCGCTGGCGGGCGTGCCGTCTGCTTCTTCGCGATCTTCTTGAAGATGTCCGCGCCGAAGCGCTGCGCCTTGTAACCCCAGTCGATCATGACCTTGCGCGTAATGTTGATCGTCTCCGGGTTAGTGGCGTTCAGGAAGAACATGCCGGCGGCCGCGCCCGGGTTGAACTTCTTCTTGCCCATCTTGCGCAGCAGGTTGCGCATGTTCATCGTCACGTCGCCGAAGTCGATCTTCACCGGGCACGGCGTCACGCACTTGTGGCAGACCGTGCAGTGATCGGCCACATCGTTGAACTCGTCCCAATGCTTGATCGACACACCGCGGCGCGTTTGCTCTTCATAGAGAAACGCCTCGATGAGCAGCGAGGTTGCGAGAATCTTGTTGCGCGGGCTGTACAGCAGGTTGGCGCGCGGCACATGCGTGGCGCACACCGGCTTGCACTTGCCGCAGCGCAGGCAATCCTTCACGCTATCGGCAATCGCACCGATGTCCGACTGCTGCATGATGAGCGACTCGTAGCCCATCAGCCCGAAGCTGGGCGTATAGGCATTGCGCAGATCGGCGGGCAACTCGGGCATGTCGAGCAGCTTGCCCTTGTTGAAGCGGCCTTCCGGGTCCACGCGTTGCTTGTACGCGCGGAATTCGCCGATCTCGGCTTCCGTCAGGAACTCCAGCTTGGTGATGCCGATACCGTGCTCGCCCGAGATCACGCCATCGAGCGAACGCGCGATGTTCATGATGCGGGCCACGGCCTTGTGCGCATCCTGGAGCATCTCGTAGTTATCCGAGTTCACCGGGATATTCGTGTGCACGTTGCCGTCTCCGGCATGCATATGGAGCGCAACGAACACGCGCCCGTGCAGCACGCGCTTGTGAATCGCCTGCGCTTCGTCGAGGATCGGCTTGAACTCGCCGCCCATAAAAATCTGGCGCAGTTCCGCGCGAATCTCCTGCTTCCACGACACGCGCACCGTGCGGTCCTGCAACAGATCGATCAGGCGCGTTTCCGGCTGCTTGTTCATGCGCTCGTTCAGCGCCACATTCATGTCGCGAATGCCGTGACGATTGAGCAGCGGAATCGCCTCGGCCAGCGGCAGTTCGAAGTTATCGCGCAGGAATACCCAGCGAGCGCGCACGTCGCGCAGCAGCGTGAGCGCCGTCTGCACACGATCCTCGAGCAGTTCCGCCGACGGAATCTCGTTCGCGTCGTCGGTCTTGCCCAGCGGCAGATTGCCGGCTTCGAAGAACGTTTCGAGTGCGTCGACCAGTTGCAGCTTGTTCTTGAGCGACAGCTCAATATTGATGCGTTCGATGTGGTCCGTGTATTCGCCCATGCGCGGCAGCGGAATCACCACGTCTTCATTGATCTTGAAGGCATTGGTGTGGCGGGCGATGGCGGCAGTGCGCGACCGGTCGAGCCAGAACTTCTTGCGCGCTTCGGCCGACACCGCGACAAAGCCTTCGCCGCTCTTGCCGTTGGCCATGCGAATGACTTCCGAGGTCGCCTGTGCAACGGCGTTGTCGTCGTCGCCCACGATATCGCCGATCAGCACCATCTTCGGGAACGCATTGCGTTTCGACTTGGTGGCGTAACCCACGGCGCGCAGATAGCGTTCGTCCAGATGCTCCAGGCCAGCCAGAATCGCGCCGCCCGCAGCCGTCTGCGCGAACATGTAGTCCTTGATTTCGACGATGCTCGGAATCGCTTCCTTCGCCTGACCGAAGAATTCCAGACAGACCGTACGCGTGTGCGCGGGCATCTTGTGCAAAATCCAGCGTGCGCTCGTAATCAGACCGTCGCAGCCTTCCTTCTGAATGCCTGGCAGACCAGCAAGGAACTTGTCCGTAACGTCCTTGCCGAGGCCTTCCTTGCGGAAGCGCTTACCCTCGATCTCCAGCATTTCCGTCTTGAGCAGCACCGCGCCGGGCGCGTGATTGCCGTCGAACCATTTCAGTTCGAAGCGGGCGACCGGAATGTCGTGAATCTTGCCGAGATTGTGATCGTGGCGGGTAACTTCAAGCCAGTTACCTTGCGGGTCGACCATGCGCCACCACGCGAGGTTATCGAGCGCGGTCCCCCACAGCACGGCCTTCTTGCCCCCGGCGTTCATGGCCACGTTGCCGCCAATGCACGACGCATCGATCGAGGTCGGGTCGACCGCGAACACCAGCCCGGCGCGTTCGGCGGCTTCGGCGACACGGCGGGTCACCACGCCTGCGCCCGAGAAAATCGTCGGCACCGGCTTGTCGACACCCGGCAACGCCGAATACTCAACTTCGTCGAGCTGCTCGAGCTTTTCCGTATTGATCACGGCCGAAAACGGCGTAAGCGGAATCGCGCCGCCCGTATAGCCGGTGCCGCCTCCGCGCGGGATCACCGTCAGCTCCAATTCGAAACAGCCCTTCACCAGCGCCGCCATTTCGGCTTCGGTATCCGGCGTGAGAACAACGAACGGGTACTCCACGCGCCAATCGGTCGCATCCGTCACATGCGAGACACGCGACAGGCCGTCGAACTTGATGTTGTCGTGGGCGGTCGTGCGACCGAGCACCTTCTTCGCGCGGCGGCGCAGATCGGCCATCTTGCCGAACTCCGCAGCAAAGTCCGCCACAGCGCGGCGTGCGGCCACCTCCAACTGCTCCACGCGGGCGGCACGTTCGCGGCCCGTCGCGTCAGCGTGTTCGGCCACATCGGCACGACGGCGCTTGTCGATCTCGTTCAGACGGTGATCGAGCGCATCGATCAGCAGCTTGCGACGTTTCGGATTGTCGAGCAGGTCGTCTTGCAGATAGGGATTGCGGCGAACCACCCAGATATCGCCGAGCACTTCATACAGCATGCGGGCCGAGCGGCCGGTGCGGCGCTCGGCGCGAAGTTCATCGAGGATGGCCCAGGCGTCGGCGCCCAGCAGGCGCATGACGATTTCGCGATCCGAAAACGACGTGTAGTTGTAGGGAATCTCGCGCAGTCGCGGGGGGGTTGCGGCTACGGCATGCTTTGCGTCGTGCGGCTCGAAGGCAGGCAAGGGTGCGTTCATCTTGTCGGGCTCGTCAGTGCGGCGGTGCGTCCGCCGTCGGCGTTCGTCTCGCGAGACGCGCCGAAAGTCAAAATCGGATATGCGCTAGGGATGCCGGCGGCTGACGCGACAGGTGCGCGCGCGCCGGCAACAGACGATCTGCGGTCAGCGAGATCGACGACTGCCGTTCAGAGACGTCGATGACGAATCGTGTCCATCCATCGAGCAGAAGCACAGAGGGGTGAGGCAGTTGGTGCGCATGCCCAGATCTTTCTTCCGGCTTGGAAAGTGTTGGTAGGGGAATGTAGGCCGAATTGTACTTCATTGCACCGCAACACGTCGGCGCCGCACCGAATTCCCCCTCGGCGCGCGCGATTCCCCTCCTCCCCTGCGCCCCGGCAAGTTCACTGCGGCGTTGAAGACACCGCGGCGAGCCCCCGGTGCGTCGATTCACGCGGGGCGAATCCGGCCATTCCGAATAGCGCTATATCCGTTTATATACAACGTCTTGCCGGACATTTCTGCGCTGAAATTTCCAACGAATGGGAGTATGTTTGGCCGGTCCCCTCCGATCCATTCACCCGTCAAGAGGTGTCTCTATGGTTTCGTTTCAACTGAACGGCCGCCCTGTGCAGGTCGATGTCGACCCTGCCACTCCCCTGCTCTGGACCCTGCGCGATGCGCTCAACATGACCGGCACCAAATTCGGTTGCGGCATGGCCCTGTGCGGCGCGTGCACCGTGCATCTGGACGGCGCCCCCGTCCGGAGTTGCATCACCCCGATCTCTGCCGTCGCGGGCAAGAAAGTCACCACCATTGAAAACGTTGGCACAGACCCTGTCGGGCGCGCCTTGCAAGACGCATGGGTCAAGCACGACGTGCCCCAGTGCGGCTACTGCCAGAGCGGCCAGATCATGTCTGCGGCGGCCTTGCTACGTGAGAACAAACGGCCCAACGACGACCAGATCGACGCGGCCATGGCGGGCAACATTTGCCGCTGCGGCACCTACGCCCGCATTCGTGCGGCGATCAAAGACGCTGCGGCGTCGTTGGCCTGAAGCGAGGAGACAGCACCATGCGTGAACTTCGTTTTTCCCAGCGTCCCGGCGTCGCCGTGGGCGACTTTGCCGGCGTGTCACGCCGCGCGTTTCTCAAGACGTCGGCGATCGCGGCCGGCGGCCTGATGCTCGAAATGTCGCTGCCCGGTGCAATGCGCACTGCCGGCGCACAGGGCGCGGCAGCCACCCCCGTTGTGCCGTCGGCGTTCGTGCATATTGCCCCGGACGACACCGTCACCATTCAGGTCAACCGCCTCGACTTCGGGCAGGGCGTGCAGACCGCGCTGCCCATGCTCGTTGCCGAAGAACTCGATTGCGACTGGGCCAAAGTCCGAAGCGAGCTGGCGCCTGCGGCCGACGTCTACAAAGATCCGATGTTCGGCATTCAGATGACAGGCGGCTCCGGTTCCGTGGCCCACTCGTGGCTTCAGTACCGGCGCATCGGGGCATCGGCCCGCGCCATGTTGATCGCCGCTGCCGCGCAGCAGTGGAAAGTCCCGGCGTCGCAGTTGCGCACCGAAAACGGCATCGTGCTGGGCCCGAACGGTCAGCGGGCCACATACGGCAGCCTCGCCGCACGGGCGCAAGCGCTGCCCGTGCCGGCCGATGTCGCGCTCAAAGACCCGTCGGCTTTCCGCTTGCTCGGCAAGCCGACCGGACGGCTCGATGCGCGCGCCAAATCCACCGGCGTGCCGATGTATGGAATGGACTTCAAGCTGCCGAACCTCAAAGTGGCTGTCGTCGCACGTCCGCCGGTCTTTGGGGCAAAAGTAAAGAGCTTCGACGCCAAGGCAGCGCGCGCGGTCAAGGGAGTGCGCGACGTGCTCGAGATTCCCGACGACCGGGGCGGCACCGCGGTGGCGGTGATTGCCGATGGATACTGGCAGGCCAAAACGGGTCGCGACGCGCTCAATGCCACCTGGGACACCAGTGGTGTCGAACACGTAGACACCACTGCGCAACTGGCCAAATTCAAGGAAATGGCCAAGACGCCGGGCACCGTTGCCATCGAAGCGGACATCTCCAGGCTCAAGGGCGCGCCGAAAACGCTCGTGGCCGAATACAGCTTCCCGTATCTGGCGCATGCACCGATGGAGCCGTTGAACTGCACCGTACAGCTTTCCGACAAAGGGGCTGAAGTCTGGACAGGCACGCAGTTCCAGACCGTCGATCAGGCGGCCATGGCCCGCACACTCGACCTGAAGCCTGAGCAGGTCAAACTGCACACCTTGATGGCGGGGGGCGGTTTCGGCCGTCGCGCCGTACCGACATCCGACTATGGCGTCGAAGCGGCGCAAGTGGCGAAAGCGTGGCGGCGTGCGGGGCATCGCGAGCCGGTCAAAGTGATCTGGAGCCGTGAAGACGACATTCACGGCGGTTACTACCGCCCGATGTATGTCCATCGCGCCGAGATCGGTCTCGATGCCAAGGGTAACGTGTTGGCGTGGAATCACACCATCGTTGGCCAGTCGATTCTGCAGGGCACGCCGTTCGAGAAAATGTTGGTCAAGAACGGCATCGACGGCACCAGCGTGGAGGGGGTATCGGGCACGCCCTATGCCGTACCGTTGCGTCTGACGTTACACAGTCCGCAAGTCAACGTCCCGGTTCTGTGGTGGCGTTCGGTGGGCAACACCCACACTGCGTTCGTCATGGAGACATTGGTCGACGAATTGGCGAAGAATGCCGGGCAGGATCCGGTGGCGTATCGGTATGCGTTGATGGGGGACAAGCATCCGCGCCATCGGGAGGCGTTGGCGTTAGCGGTGGAGCGTTCCGGATATGGAAAGACCCAATTGCCTGCGGGACAGGCGTGGGGCGTGGCGGTCCATGAGTCCTTCGATTCCGTGGTGGCTTACGTGGTGGTGGCGGAAATGCGGAACGGTTCGCCGCGATTGGTGAGTGCGACGGCGGGGGTGCATTGCAATTTCGCGGTCAATCCGTTGACGGTGGCGGCGCAGGTAGAGGGTGCGGCGTTGATGGGATTGGGCACGACATTACCGGGCGCGGCGATCACGTTAAAGGATGGGGTGGTAGAGCAGAGCAACTTCCATCAGTACACGGTGGCGCGGTTGACGGACATGCCGGCGATCAGTGTTCATGTGGTGAGTTCGGGCGATGCGCCGACGGGGATGGGCGAACCGGGTTTGCCGCCGTTGGCGCCGGCGTACGCGAATGCACTTTTCGCGTTAACGGGCAAACGGCAGAGGACATTGCCATTCGAAGTCACACAGGCATAAAAAAGGAAAAAGGGGCACTGAGAAAGCATAGTGGCGGGCGGGATCGGGGCTCCTTTCTGCAGCGAGTTGGGTTGATGTCTGAGAGGCGGAAAGGGGCCCCGGTCCCGCCTCCCCGGCGTCGTTCAGAACCCCGGGGGGGCCGCTGACTTAAGGGAGGGGGAAGCAGGAAAACGAAGCAGTCAAGCGGACATCGCTACCCGATAAGCCAATGTTTGAACGGTGCAAAAATCCCCTGCCAGAACGATTCGGGCACGCGCAGCATCAGGTAGGTGATGGTGATGTACCGAAGCGTTTTCCCGATCGCGATATAGAAGAGGCAGGTTCGCCAGGAGAGGCGAAGCCAGCCGGCGAGGGTACAGAAAGGATCGCCGACGACGGGAAGCCAGGAAAGCAGGAGGAGGGGGGGACCGAAGCGGCGCATCCATCGGTGATAGCGGTCGTTCATTGGCGCTTTCCCCTCAGTGCGCCGACCAGGAGCGCCCCCGTCGCCACCATCGTCGCCACCGATGGCTTCGCCCGTGACGGTAGCGACACTCCCGCCGGCGAGCGCGGCAGCACGAGCATGCGCGCGCCTGCGAGCCTTAAGGCGTACAAACCCGCGTCGTGCGGCAAAGCCCATCCACCAGTCGAGCATGCCGCCGGCGGTATTGCCCACGCTCGCCACCGCGATCGCGGGCCAGAACATGTGGGGATTGAGGGCCACATAGCCGAACAGCGCGGGCTCCGAGCCCATGGGCAGCAGCGTGGCGGAGAGAAACGACACCAGAAAAATGGCTGGCAGTCCGATGCCGGGCAGCGCGAGCACGCCTAGCAGCCAGGTGATGAACGACTCCATGCAACTCCGAAAAAGGCAGAATCCATCGAATATCGGGCGGAATCCGCCCTCAATGACCGACCGGACGGTCGGCGCAACACGCGCGCGCCCGGGCACGCGCTGTTTGGCAGAAACAAAAAGTCTGGCGCATAATGCGTGACCATGACCCGACCTCTGACGCCGCCCGTGGCCATTCTACTGGCAGGCGGACTCGGTACCCGCTTCGATGCGGCTGGGCGCCGGAACAAGCTGCTCGCACCGCTGCCCGGAGATCCCCTGAACCGACCCGTTGCCCTCGCCAGCGCCCATGCGCTGCTGGCGGTGTTGCCGCGCGTCATTGCGGTGGTGCGTCCGGATTCGGCTGAGTTGGAAAACGTGCTGTTGCAGGCGGGTTGTGAAGTCGTCATGAGCCACGCCACCAAGCGCGGCATGGGGGCAACGCTCGCTGCCGGCATCCAGTCCGGCATCAACGAAGCGCCGCCCCCGGGGCTCGAACATCTCGACGGCTGGCTCGTTGCGCTGGCCGACATGCCTTACCTCCACCCGAACACCGTGCGCGCGATCACCAACGGGCTGACCTCGCCCGAAGCCATCGTCGCGCCGAGCTATCAGGGACAACGCGGCCATCCCGTCGCGTTCGGTTCTGCCTTTACCTCGCGTCTGGCCGCCCTCGATGGCGACATTGGCGCGCGCGACCTGTTGATTAGCGAGCACATTACGATCGTCGATGTCGACGACGCCGGAATCGTGCGCGACATCGACACCCCAGACGACCTTCGCTAGGGCGCGCACTCCCCTTTCCCGTTTTTTCCCGAGAGACAAGCGCGACCGCCCCGGCGGACGTGCTGGTCTATCATTGTCCTTTTGTTCCTTGATGTGCCTAACCTGAAGAAGCCTTAAATCATGTCCGACGCAGCTCCCGATTATCTGAAGAAGATCCTGACCGCAAAAGTCTACGATGTCGCCAAAGAAAGCGAACTCGAATTGGCACGCACGCTTTCCATGCGGCTGCACAATCGAATTTATCTGAAGCGCGAAGACAATCAGACGGTGTTCTCCTTCAAGATTCGGGGCGCGTACAACAAGATGGCCAACCTGAGCGACGCCGAGCGCGAACGCGGTGTGCTCACCGCGTCTGCCGGCAACCACGCGCAGGGCGTGGCGTACTCGGCGGCGCGTCTGGGCTGCAAAGCCGTCATCGTCATGCCGGTCACCACCCCGCAGGTGAAAATCGACGCCGTCAGAACCCACGGCGGTCGCGCCGTCGAAGTCGTGCTCGCGGGCGACTCGTACAGCGACGCCTACGCCCATGCCATGACCTTGCAGGAAGAACGCGGCCTCACCTTCGTGCCGCCGTTCGACGACCCCGATGTCATCGCCGGCCAGGGCACCATCGCCATGGAAGTCCTGCGCCAGCATCAGGGGCCGTTGCACGCCATCTTCGTGCCGATCGGCGGGGGTGGCCTCGCAGCCGGTGTGGCCGCTTACGTCAAAGCCGTGCGCCCCGAAATCAAAATCATCGGCGTGCAGTCGGTCGACTCCGACGCCATGGCCCAGTCCATCCACGCAGGCGAGCGCGTGCTGCTAAGCGACGTTGGCCTCTTCGCCGACGGCACCGCCGTGAAATATGTCGGCGCAGAGACCTTCCGCCTGTGCGAGGCCTACCTCGACGAAGTCGTACGCGTGGATACCGATCAGCTCTGCGCTGCGATTAAAGACGTCTTCCAGGACACTCGCAGCGTGCTAGAACCGTCAGGCGCGTTGTCCGTCGCGGGTGCCAAGCTGTACAGCGAACGCGAGAAACTCAAGGGCGAAACGCTCGTAGCGATCACGTCCGGCGCAAACATGAACTTCGATCGCCTGCGCTTCGTCGCCGAGCGCGCCGAAGTCGGCGAGGCGCGCGAGGCCGTGTTCGCCGTCACCATTCCCGAGGCGCGCGGCAGCTTCAAGCGCTTTACCGAAGTGGTGGGTAGCCGCAATGTGACCGAGTTCAACTACCGAATTAGCGAAGCGTCGAGCGCCCACATCTTCGTGGGCATCCAGATGCATAACCGCGACGAGGGCGAGCGCATCAAGGCGGGCTTCGAGCGCCACGGCTTCCCCACGCTCGATCTGTCCAACGACGAACTGTCCAAACAGCACATCCGCTACATGGTCGGTGGCCGTTCGGCACTCGCCAGCAACGAAGTGCTTTACCGCTTCGAGTTCCCCGAACGCCCGGGCGCATTGATGAAATTCCTCTCGGCCATGAGTCCGAACTGGAACATCAGCCTGTTCCATTACCGGAACCAGGGGGCCGACTACAGCAACATCCTCGTGGGCATTCAGGTGCCGGAGAACGAGAAAGCTGCGTTCCGCGACTTCCTCGCCACGCTCGGCTATGCTTACTGGGACGAAAGCGACAACCCCGTCTACAAACTGTTCCTTGCATAAGCGGGAACCGCGCAGACGCCACTACCCAACGGATCAAGACAGGACCTCGCCGCCACCATGCCGATCTCGCTCGAGAACAAACTCGTTGTCGCGATATCCTCGCGTGCGCTGTTCGACTTCGAAGAAGAGAACCGCGTGTACGAGACCGGCGTGGCGCATGGCGACGACAAGTCCTACATGCGCTACCAGCTCGAACGCCTCGACGTGCCCGCCCGTGTCGGCGTGGCCTTTCCGCTCGTGAAAAAGCTGCTTGCGTTCAACGAGAGTTACGAAAGCCACGACAATCGAGAGCGCAGTGAAGGCAACGATAGCCGCACGGGCGACAAGCATCGTGTCGAAGTCGTCGTGCTCTCGCGTAACGATCCCGTGAGTGGCATGCGCGTGTTTCGTTCGGCGCGTCAGGTCGACCTCAAGATCGAGCGCGGCGTGTTCACGCGCGGGCGCGATCCGTTCGGTTATCTCAACGCACTGGGCGCGCACCTGTTCCTGTCGGCCAACGAGCGGGATGTGCGCGGGGCACTGGCCGCCGGCTTTCCCGCCGCGCGCGTGTATCCCGATTCGGCCAAAAAAGCGGAGCTTCATCCCGACGAAATCCGTATCGCCTTCGATGGCGACGCGGTGCTCTTCTCCGACGAAGCCGAGCAGATTTTCCAGCGCAACGGCCTCGACGCGTTTCAACAACACGAAATCGAACGCGCCGCTACGCCGCTGCCGCCGGGCCCTTTCAAACCGTTGCTGCTGGCGCTGCACCGGTTGCAGACGCTCGCCGGTCACGAAGTGCCGGTCAAGATCCGTACGGCACTCGTGACAGCACGCTCCGCCCCGGCGCACGAGCGCGCCATCCGCACGCTAATGGACTGGAAAATCGACATCGACGAGGCGATGTTCCTGGGCGGGCTGGACAAAGGCACATTCCTGCGCGAGTTCGAGCCCGATTTCTTCTTCGACGACCAAACACGCCACTGCGAGTCGGCCGCACGGGTCAGCCCGACCGGACACGTCATCAGTGGCATTGCAAATCATGACAACGCCTAACCAATCGCCACTGGGCAAAGAAGTTGCCTACACCGAACAGTACACACCATCGCTGCTCTTCCCGATCGCACGCGCCCCGGCGCGCGCGGCCATCGGCGTGCCCGATCCCCTGCCGTTTTTCGGCGCGGACATCTGGAACGGCTACGAACTCTCGTGGCTCAACGAAAAGGGCAAACCGCAGATCGCGTTGCTTACCGCCATCGTGCCGGCCGACTCGCCGAACATCATCGAGTCGAAGTCCTTCAAGTTGTATCTCGGCTCGTTCGCTCAGACCAAACTGGCGAACGCCGACGCCGCCCGTGCGCTGATCCAGCAAGACCTCTCGGAAGCTGCGGGCGCCGCCGTGCAGGTGCGCCTCGTCGAACCGGGCGCCTTCGAGAAGCTCGAACTCGACGAACTCGACGGCCTGCTCGTCGACCGTCTCGACATCGAAACAGATGTCTACGCGCCCGATGCCACGTTGCTGAAAGCCGCCGAGGGCGAACCTCATGTGGACGAAACACTCGTATCGAATCTGCTCAAGTCCAACTGCCCCGTGACAGGACAACCCGATTGGGGCAGCCTGCAAATTCGCTACGTCGGGCCGCCGATCGATCAGGAGGGCCTGCTCAAATACGTGATTTCGTACCGGCGGCATACCGGCTTTCACGAGCAATGCGTGGAAGGCATCTTCATGGACATCCTGCGTCAGTGCAAACCGAGTCAGTTGGCCGTGTATGCCCGCTATACGCGACGTGGCGGACTGGACATCAACCCATTCCGCACCAACTTCACGCTGCCGATGCCGGACAACGCGCGCACTGCGCGTCAGTGATGTGCGGGGATCGCGATGCCAATCGCGCCCCAGAAAAAAGGCGACGGGTGAGTGAGCCCCGTCGCCAAATCCACCCACAAAGTGTGCGTTTCCCGACTAGCTCAGGTAACTGACCTTGAGCAGCAACTTGCGCGCGGCATTGTCTACGTTCGCGTACTTCGGCTGACCGGCGCATCGATTCAGCGTCTCGTTCATCGCGCGGTACGCCGCCTCGAAATGCTGCAACTCGAACAGACATTCTCCAACGCGATACATCGGTCCGGGCGCTTCCTCGTCCATCAATGCCGCCGCCATGAAAAGGGGCAGCGCGGCCTTCGGTTCGCCATGCCGTAGTACCGAGAGCGCCAGCGCCACCGCATAGTCGGCTTCGAGCGGACACGCCGAGAGCAGCGGGGCGAAGCATTCGATGGCCTGTGCATAGTCACCGCGCTCGAACGCACCATAGCCGCAGCGATACGCCGCGTCGCATTGCCTCGCGTCCCATGCACCGGGACGCGGCATGCCCATTGCTTCGCGCTGTTTGTGGGCGTCACGCACGGCGGCCAGCGCCACATCGATCTCGTTGGCGATGTCCTGTGAGGACGGCGTATTGTCTTGGGATATCTCAGGCAGGCTCACGCCGCAGGTCCTCCCTAGTCACTGTTTCGACTCGCGCACGCACGCTCAGCGTCCCTATTTCCTGTGCGGCCTCGCGGCGCTTACGCAACGCCAGACACACCTGCGTGAGACCGAACGTCACCGCCACCGACGACACGAATCCCATGCCCCCGCCGAAGCCGTAGCCCAGCCATCGGCGATTGTGCGCCTCGACCGAGGTATCCGCCTGCGCGTGTGCTTCCAGACAGATGTATGCGGCGCCCGCGAGCCCTGCCAGCCCCAACACCGTACTCGTCAGCCCGATTAGCCCAGCTCCGCATCCTGCGTCGACAAGCCGGCTCATTCTCCGGGAACGCAAACGCACATCGTCGGGTGTGAGCGGAAAATCGATGTCGACTTGCATGTCCTCGGCAGCCTCGACTGCCGGGCGATGCGACGGCACTTGCACAGTCGCACCTGATAATGGCCCTGATCTCACGGTCCATCTCCTTTCTGATAGGGAGATTGAAGACTGCGCTCCCCCGATATCGCCGGCCATCGAAGGCAAACCGCAGACTTTGCGAAACGGTTACCAAAGTGTCCGTCAATG
The DNA here is from genome assembly GCF_001465595.2 of Pandoraea apista. NCBI lineage: Bacteria > Pseudomonadati > Pseudomonadota > Betaproteobacteria > Burkholderiales > Burkholderiaceae > Pandoraea > Pandoraea apista. The sequence goes on from NZ_CP013481.2 coordinate 4,682,612, forward strand.
TGAATACGTGACGCAAAAACAAAAACGGCCGACGAAATCGTCGGCCGCTTCCTCGAAGTGCTGCTGTCGCCCGATCAGATCAAGCGTATTCTCGTGCCCTCACTTTCATTTCGAGCCGATCTTCCACGTGCAAATCCTGTGGTTCGGATGCCATCTCGCGATGCTCCTCCCACCCGATGCCAAGGCGGTAGAAACCCAGCGTTGCCACCAAGACTCCGAGTCCGAGAAGTGCCCCGCCCGTCCGGTATTTAGTGCTCGCCTGGCTTTGCGCCAGCGACGAATCGTCAACCGTCGTCGCGGCATCGATAACGAAATACGCGCCCCCGGCGACACCCGCGATGCCCAGAATCGTCACAGCCAACCCCGTCAATAGGGTCGAACCTCCGGCCGGACATATCCGACGCCCCGTTTGCCGATGAAGGCGGACATCGTCAGGCGCAGGCGGAAAGTCGATCGCCCGGGTTAGGTCGTTCTGATGCGTGTCACCCGAGCGCTGCGGCGTCGTGGCATGTTCTGCAGTCGTTACCGAATTTGAGTCCAGTCTCACGGTTCGTCTCCTGACAAGTTAGGAAACGCAAGCCTGCATGCCCCTCCCCGCCTGTGCCATCGAAGTCCAACCACGGGCTTTGTGAAACCAGTACCGTGTGACCCGTCAATGGGGAAATAAGCTCAGGCAACAGGCTTCTTGTACGCCACGCAGTCCACTTCCACCTTGCAGTCGATCACCATGCTCGACACTACGCAAGCGCGGGCGGGCGGGTGTTCGCCGAAGTACTCCTTGAACACCTTGTTGAACGACGCGAAGTCGCGCGGATCGTCCAGCCATACGCCGCAACGCAGCACGTGCTCGGTGCCGTAACCGGCCTCCGTGAGAATCGCGAGCATGTTCTGGATGGCCTGATGCGTCTGCGCGACGATGCCCCCATCGATCACTTCGCCATCTTTCATCGGGGTCTGCCCCGACACGAACAGGAAGCCGTCGGCTTCAGTTGCGCGTGCAAAGGGCATGCGCTGGCCACCGGTGCCCTGCCCGCCTTCCACGCCATAACGTTTGATACTCATCATCGCTCCTTTCGACAAAACGGCTTCAACAACTTGGATTCAAAGTACCGGCTGCGGCGTACCGCGACGTACGAAACGCCCCGCGCGCGCATTCTGCGTGGGCGCGCGATCCTGCCACGACAACACGCCGTTGACCCATACGGCAGCAATGCCGTAGGCCGGCTGCATCGGGTCGGTGAACGTGGCGGCGTCGGCCACGGTGGCCGGATCGAACAGGACCAGATCGGCCCAGTAGCCTTCGCGCACGAAGCCGCGCTGCGTCAGACCGAAGCGCTCGGCCGAAAGGCCCGTCATCTTGTGGACGGCTTCGGCCAGCGGGAACAATTGCTGCTCGCGGCTATAGCGGCCAAGGACGCGCGGGAATGCGCCCCACAGACGCGGATGCGGCAACGGATCGTTCGGCAGCCCGTCGGAGCCAACCACAGTTGCCGGATGCCGCAGAATGCGTCGCACATCGTCCTCTTCCATGCAGTGATACACGGCGCCCGCCGGTTGCAGGCGCTTCGCGGCTTCCATCAGATCGACGCCCCACTCGCCGGCGATCGTCGCGAGCAGCTTGCCGCCTTGCGCCGGGTGCGGTTGCGACCACGTCACGAGAATGTCGAAGTCGTCTGTCACCTGTTTGAGATCGAGCGTCGACGAGCTCGCCGTGTACGGATAGCAGTCGCAGCCCACGGGCTGGAAACGCTGCGCCTTGTCGAGCGCCTCGAGAATCTCGGTGCTGCGACCCCAGTTATCGACACCCGCACACTTCAGATGCGAGACGACCACCGGCACACGCGCATGACGGCCGATGCGAAAGGCTTCGTCGAGCGCTTCGAGAATCTCGGCGAACTCGGTGCGTAAGTGTGTGGCATACAGGCCGCCTGCCTCGGCAAGCGGCTCGGCCAGCGCGAGCACCTCTTCCGTGGGCGCGGCGTTGGCATTCGCGTAGGCGAGGCCGGTCGACAGACCCAACGCGCCATGGTCGAGCGCCTCGCGCAATTGCGCGCGCATGCCCTCGATCTCCGCTTCGGTCGCAGGCCGGTCGAGCCGGTCCATATGATTGTTGCGCAGCGCGGTATGACCGATCAGCGCAGCCACATTGATCGCAGGCTGCGCCTTCTCCAGGGCGTCGACATAGGCGGCAAAGGTCGGATACCGGAACGCGTCGGCCTCGCCCAGCAGGTTCATCGGGTCGGGGGGATCGCCCTTGAGCGTCACCGGCGACGCACTAATGCCGCAGTTGCCGACAACCACGGTCGTGACCCCCTGCGAGAGCTTCGGCGTCATTTCCGGCGCGCGAACGACGTTCGTATCGTCGTGGGTATGCACATCGATGAACCCGGGACTCAGCACATAGCCGCCCCCCTGAATCTGCTGCGCCGCCTGCCAGCCCGACAAGGCGCCGGCCTGCGCGATCGTGTGGATACGGCCGTCGCGCAGCGCAACGTCGAAACGCTCATCGGTCATGGGCGCGCCGGAGCCGTCCGCCAGACGAACGTTCTTGATGAGGGTGTCGACCGTCCGGTTCGCGAGGCAGTCAGTCATATCAGTCTCCCAAGGGCTGGCGATCGCCGCCGCCCCGATGCGTGTCGAGCACATACTTGATTCGCCGCAACAGCGCCTGGCTCTGCGGCTTGGCGAGCAGCGCCAGTTCCGTGGCCAGCACGTCCATCGCCAGCAGCATCGCGTAACGCGACGACGACGGTTTGAAAATGAAGTCCGTTTCCAGCGCGCGGATCGGCAACACCTCGTCGGCCAACGCCGCCAGCGGCGAACCCGTCGCCGTGATCGCCACCACCTGTGCGCCGTACTCCCGTGCGATCTCGCACGCGGACACCAGCTCGGGCGTATGCCCGCTCACCGAAAAGGCGAGCACGACATCGTCGCGCCCGAGCGTACCGGCGACCATGCGCGCCATCACGGCGTCCTGATAACTTGCCACCGGCCGGCCCAGACGTACGAGCCGGTAACGCGCCTCGTCCGCCATGAGCGACGAACCGCCGCCCATGCCGAAGGCGTACACCATGCGGGCCGATAGCAAGCGCGCCGCCGCACGCCGCACTACCTCCGGCTTGATGAGACCGCGATGCACCTGCAACGTTGTCTGAATATCGTCGGCAATGCGGTCGATGGTCTCGCCCGTGCCGTCCTGCCCGTTGGCGGCATTCGCGCCGAAAAAGCGCTGCCCGACCACGGCCGCCTGCGCCAGACGCAGCTTGAGATCGCGCACGTCGCGACATCCCATCGCCTTGGCGAAGCGCGTCACGCTCGCCTCGCTCACCCCTGCGCGCTCGGCCAGCACATTGATCGAGGCCGCCGCCGCGCCCGCCACATCGTCCAACACCACCTGCGCGACTTTGCGCTCCGCCTGGCTCAAGGCGTCGCTGCGCTCGGCAACACGCGTCACGATATCGAAGGTCTCGGCCATATTCCGGGTCTGTGTGGCGCCCCCGACGTTTTTTTCGGGATGCCTTTTTGAAAGATTTGCCAATTTTTGGTACTTTATAACAATTTGTCAAATCCCGGTAATTCAAAGCTATTATAGGAGCCATCCGGCGGTTGTCGGCGCATCGTCACGTGGAGGATTCTCAATGACTGATACAAACTATCAACATGGCATGATCGATACCCTCAACAAGGGTCTGGGTGCACTGAATGCCCCGCTTGCGCCGTCTGCCACTGCGGGACTGGGCTGGAATTTGCTCAACGAAGACCTGAGCCTGCCCACGGCGGTGCTCTACGAAGACAAGATTCGTCACAACCTCGCGTGGATGCAGCGTTTCGTTCATGAGTACGGCGTGAAGCTCGCGCCGCACGGCAAGACGACCATGGCCCCGAAGCTATTCCGCCGCCAGCTCGACGGGGGCGCGTGGGGTATCACGCTCGCCACGGCGCAGCAGACTAACGCGGCGTATCACCACGGCGTGCGGCGCATCCTGATGGCGAACCAGCTTGTCGGCAAGCGCAACATGGCGCTGATTGCCGATTTGTTGAAAGACCCCGGCTTCGAGTTCTTCTGTCTGGTGGACTCCGCCGCTGCGGTAGCCCATCTGGGCGAGTACTTCCGCGCGCGCGGTCAGTCGATCCAGGTGCTGATCGAACTGGGTGTGACGGGCGGGCGCACCGGCGTGCGCGACGCCACGCAACAACAAGCCGTGCTCGACGCGCTGGCGCAGTACCACGATGCGGTCAAGCTCGCGGGGGTGGAAGTCTACGAGGGCGTACTCAGTACCGAGGCGGACATTCGCGCCTTCCTGCAACGTGCGGTGAGTGTCACACGCGAGTTGGTCGCGGCGGGTCGCATCGAGCGCAGCCCGACGGTGCTCTCCGGTGCGGGTTCGGCGTGGTACGACGTGGTGGCCGACGAGTTTGCACACAAGGACGTGGGTGTTCCGCTCGACGTGGTGTTGCGCCCCGGGTGCTATCTCACTCACGACGTCGGGATCTACAAGGCCGCTCAGGCGCAGATCGCCACGCGCAACCCGATCGCGAAGCAGATGCGCTCCCAACTGCAACCGGCACTGCAACTCTGGGCGTACGTGCAGTCGATCCCCGAACCGGAGCGCGCCATCATCGCGCTGGGCAAGCGCGATGCTGCGTTCGATGCCGGCATGCCGGAACCTGCACAACGGTTCCGTCCGGGCGAGAACCTCGCGCCGACGCCAACGCCTGCGCACTGGGAGGTCACCGGCATGATGGATCAGCATGCGTACCTGCGCATTGCGCCGGGCGACGATGTCCGCGTGGGCGACATGATCGCGTTCGACATCTCGCACCCGTGCCTCACGTTCGACAAGTGGCGCCATCTGCCGGTCGTCGACAGCGACTACAACGTTGTCGAGATTGTGCAGACGTTCTTCTGATCGGCCAGCGCGAACACGAAACCAGTCAATGCCGCCGTCATGAAAAAAAGCCGCCCGTCGGGCGGCTTTTTGCTATTCATTCACCCCCTCGCAAAGGCCCCTTACGACTGCCCGCGAGACGCACGTTTGCGCGGCGACACCCCTGGTGACGACGGCACCTGATCGGCCGCGGCGGCGGGCGTTCGCCGCTTCGGCTCCTCGCCTGACTTCACGGCCGGATCAGACGCTTTCGCTCGGGTCGCCACCGACTTGAACTGTGCCTCGAGATGCCCCAATGCGCTTTCCAGGGTAGCGATTTCGGCGGACGTCATACCTTCGAGCGCGTCGTCGAAAAAGGCCTGGCGGCGCGGCGTTGCTTCGTCGAACACAGTCATGCCGGCGGCGGTGAGCGTAACGTTCGTGAGGCGATTGTCGTCGGGATCGGTCGCACGCGAGAGCCAGCCGAGTGCTTCCATCGACTGCAACTGGCGCGTGAGTGAGGCGGGATCGAGCCGGCAGTGTTCCGCGAGGAACTTCTGCGAACAGGTGCCGCGCTCGGCCAGCGCGAGAATGATGCGCCAGCGTGGCAGCGGGTGACCGACCTGCGCGTCGAATGCGACCATCATCGCCCGATACGTCAGGCTGAGTTGCTGGATGACGTTACGTTTGAGTGACGTAGGCATCGCGTCACTCCCCCACTGGCGCCTTCGGCCTGGCGCCGCGCGTCAGTCGAATGAGCGGCACGCGCCGCACGAACCACAGACCGGCGAGCGCCGCTGCGAGCGAGACCATCTGGCCGTTGTGAATGGCGGCGACGAGCGACGTGCGCGCCGATTCGATATACAGCGCGCCGTTCTGGCCCATGTGGGCGAGCGTCATCATGAAGTCGTCTTTCGCCTGAGCGTTCACAAGGATCTGCGGATCGGAGAGTTGGGTCGTCCACTGCGTGCCGTCGCTGGCGACGAGGGCCTCTTTCACGCGGGCGGTGTAGCTGTGATTCACGAGCGTACCGACAATGGCGGTGCCGAGCATCCCGCCAATCATGCGCAGCGACTGCATCAACGCCGTTGCGATTCCGAGATGCGCGCGCCCGGCAACTTCCTGCGCGAAGACGGTGAGGTTCGGCATGACGAAACCAAGACCGATCCCCGCGAGCAGCATATAGGTGGCAATGAGCGCATGCGGAGTCCCCCGGTGCGTGGTGATGACCCCTGCGCAAGCCAGCGCAAGCAAGAAGAACCCGCCATAGAGCATCACGTTCGGATTGCGCAGACGGGTAATGAGCCGGCCGTTCACGATGCTGCCCACAGTGATGCACACCACCATTGGCGTGATGAGGAGGCCGGTTTCACGCGGCGAGAGTCCGAAGCCGCCCTGAAGCATGAGCGGGGCATAGAACAACACGCCGAACATGGCGAAGCCCGCGAACACCGACAGCACGAAGAGCGGCGCAAGGCTTTTGTCGCGAAACATCTCGAAGGGCAGGATCGGGTGCGAGGTGCGCTTCTCCCACCAATACAGGGCGTATGACGAGACAACCAGCACAACGAGCAACGTGACCACGCCACGCGAGAGGCCGTCGGCGGGCAACCATTCGACGAGCATCTGCAAACTGCCGAGTGCGGCGGTGATAAGCAGGGCGCCGAGCCAGTCGAGGCTCGCCTTGCCGTGGCCTTCGGCGCGCATGTGCGGCAGGTGGCGCGCAACGAACCAGAGCCCGAGCAGACCGACCGGCAGGTTGACGTAGAAGACCGAACGCCAGCCATAGGCCTCGGTAAGGAAACCGCCGAGCGAAGGGCCGATGGCGTTGGCAATGCCGAAGGCAGAGCTGAGCATGACCTGCCAGCGCAGGCGTACATGCGGGTCGGGAAACAGTTCCGGGATGCAGGCGAACGCAGTACCGACAAGCATGCCGCCGCCGATGCCCTGCAAGGCCCGCGCGACGACAAGGAACGGCATGCTGGTCGCGGCGCCGCACAGCACTGACGCCGCAGTGAAGATGACGATGGCGGCGATGACGAACGGTTTGCGTCCGTAGAAATCGCCGAGCCGGCCGAAAATCGGCACGGTGATAACGGAGGTCAGGAGATACGAGGTCGCCACCCAGGCGTAATACTCGAATCCCTTGAGTTCCGCCACGATGGTGGGCAACGCCGTACCGACGACCGTCTGATCGAGCGCCACCAGCATCGTGCAGAAACAAAGACCGAGCATCGCCACGAGCGACTGCCGGAAGGGCAAAACCTGCCCCGCCGAATGCGGGGTACTGGGACTGGGAGCCATTTTTGGATGGATCAATGTTTGATCAGTCAAAGATTTTAGCACGTTACGTACGGCGGGTAGACTCCGGCTGTTTTTGTAGTCATAAAAGCGGCGACGGCTTAGCGGGATCGGATGTCCCGTCAGCTACGCCGCTGGGCCCGGGCCGTGTAAATTGGAAAGCGTGTCAGCAGCCAAACGGCGACAACTCTTTTCGGCCATGAAGAGACACTCGATCATGCGGCGGATATCGTCGGCAATTGATCTTCGTTTCGCGCACAACGAGGCGGTCATGTCGTTAGACAGCTGGAGACTGCTATCTACCCGCTACGTTTGATACAGTGCGGTCTCTCAACGGGAGTATGGGGAGTGAGGCAGATGTTCTCAGCGGCGATCTTCGACATGGACGGCCTGCTGGTCGATTCAGAGCGCGCGATCATGAACACATGGATCACGGTGGGATTGGACCTTGGGATCGCGTTGTCGGCGAGCGATTATCTTCGGATTGTCGGAAGGTCGTCTACGGAATGTGAACTGATCCTGACGGAGTTGCTCGGTGGGGCGGCGACATTTCGGGAGGCGCTGGCCCGAGTTCGGCAGCACTTGAGCAAGCCATCCGTAAATCCGATATTTCCGCTGAAATCTGGAGCACGAACGCTACTGACTGAGCTATCGCGGGCAGGCATTCCATGCGCTGTCGCTTCGTCGTCTCCTGTGGATGAGATTAGATCTCGCCTTGGGCGTGTAGGTGTGCTGCATTTTTTTAAGACGATCGCAGGCGGGGATGAAGTCGATCGTGGGAAACCCGATCCGGCAGTCTACAGACTTGCAGCCCATCGACTCGGCGTGCCGGCGGATGCGTGCTTAGCATTTGAAGATAGCGACAACGGCGCGCACGCGGCCGCGAGTGCCGGTATCGCCGTGGTCGTCGTTCCAGACTTAAAACCACCGGCTGCTGAGGTCGCCGAATTGAGCTTTCGGATACTGGGAAAACTCGATGTAGCCATTGAGCACGTTGCAGACTGGTTCACGACGCGCGACACAAAATTTGCGTGAACATCCGTTGTCTAGAAAGTTGGTTGGCCGCTCAGAGTCGCAAACTGTCCGTCGCGCCCGGCGGCAGTCCAGTCAAAATGAACCATAACGGCAGGCCCGGAATGTTTCTCGGATGGATCAATCGCCAATGCATTGCTCGAGTTGCCAGCCAATGATGCGACGAAGAGAAGAAAGGCAAGCGATGAAGCTCGAAACACCGGCGATGTTTTCAGGGCAGGACATCGCAGATTGTGCTTAACATCGACGATGCCGTCGATACCCTCCGAACGCGGGACAGCCGATGTTGCAGTGACATCGTTTCATTTACAACCAGCAAAGATGAAAAAAACCCTCGTCGCCTCGCTAACGATTTTAGTACTAACTCAATCATCGCCGCTGTTCGCAGATGCTTCCAACGGGAAGACTATCTACTTACAAAGATGCGCTATGTGTCATGGGGCGGATCTCAAAGGGACGGGAGCGTTGGCTCGGAAAAGCTCACCCGCCACACCGGATCTGACGACGCCTGCATTCAAAAAACGTCTAAATGAGTATCCCGGCGTTATCGTGTCATCGATCGTGCTTCGTCCAAATGGAGACCTGATTCCAAGAACACTAAGGGAAAATGGCGTAAAACTGGCCCCGTACGCGTGGCGAATTCAGGATCTGCGCGACATCCACCAGTACATGAGCGGTGTGATTCTAAGAAATCAATAACGTTAAATTGCACCATGGAACGCAGGCGGCCAACCGTTCCTGAATGACGACAAATGGCCAGTTGCGGTCAGTCATAGATTCACCGAGTCATGCACGTGGAGAGAATCTACAGGACTCGCACGGCGATTATCATGGTCGAGTTCTCAAAATCGGTAATGGCTCATATGACGTTCGACATTTTGACGTTCCCCCACGGCGCCCCAATTCAGGAGACTGAGATCCGGGAAGCTGAAATTGCGCTGGGCCATGCAGTGCCCGCAGAGCTGCTCGCCGTCTATCGCGTTGCAAATGGATTTCGCGGTCCAACCAACGCAGCATTCCTGTATCCGCTGCTAACACCGCAGGCGTTTAACGATCAGACCGCCGTTGCACTTACCTTGGCACTTAGAGAAGAGGGGATTCAACCAAGCTTTTGGGATCGGGCAATCATGTTCGGTGATCCAGGCATGATGCCGTGTTGGGGAATCGAGGTCGATTCGGCAAGGCTTTTCGAGTGGTGGCCGGAAGACGGAGAAGAAATAGCCTACCTAGATCGCTCAATACTCCAACTGTGGTGCGAAAAGAAGGCGTGGTACGACGAGATCACAAACCAGACCAATCCGGTGTGATGTCTGGACAACGATAAAGGGTCGCAAACACACCGACACCAACCTTAACTCGTCGGGTTCGCCGAGACAACGGGGCGCATGCAGCCGGCAAGACTAAACTCACAAGTGCGGTAACGAGCTCGCGGAATTTCGTCCCGAACTCCCGAACAAATCCGGAGATAATGGCGCGTCAGCCTGTAAGGCACTGACTGTTATCAACCACCGTATATTCGATAACGACCCTCGATATGACTGTCGATACCGGCCATGCCGCCGCGGCACAGCTTCAGAAGCCATCAAGTTATACGAGTTCGGTCGAGCCGCGCCCACCGCGAAGGGTTCGTATTGCGCGCGACGTACTGGCAGGCGTTTCGATAGCAGGACTCTTGCTGCCCGAAGCCATTGCCTACGCAAGTATCGCTGGACTGCCACCGCAGGCGGGCCTGATTGCACTGCTCTCAGGGCTTGTCGTCTATGCGCTAATGGGTAGTAGCCGATTCGCGATCGTGTCGGGAACATCCTCTTCAGCAGCGGTGCTCGCCGCCACTGTGGGAGCCAGCGCCGGGGGCATCGGTGCGCAAGTCGCCTACGCCGCCGCCCTCGTTGCGGCGACGGGCATCCTTTTTCTGCTGGCCGGCGCGGCGCGTTTGGGAGCCATGTCGGACTTTGTCTCGAAGCCGGTCTTGCGCGGTTTTGCATTCGGCCTGGCACTGACAATTGCCATAAAGCAACTGCCGACTATCTTAGGCGTGCAATCGCATTACACCGATACGCTGCGAATAGCCTTCGATCTTGCTCACCAAGCGCCAGGTTGGAATTTCTATAGCGTGGCACTTGGTGTGGCTGCACTGGCCATCCTTTTCGGGTTGGGCCGAAGTGCCCGCATGCCGGCGACACTGGCGGTCATTGTGCTCGGTATTGCATTGGGGTACTGGATCGACTGGCATGGACATGGCATTGGCACCGTTGGCGTGCTCAATCTTCACAATATGACTTTCGGCCTGCCCATGTTCGACCGCTCACAGTGGCTGCAAACCGCAGAACTCGCGTTTGCGCTGATGCTGATTCTGTATGCGGAATCGTACGGATCGATCCGCAGTTTCGCGCTAAAGCATGGCGACATCGTGTCGGCAAACCGGGACCTCATGGCGCTCGGCTGCGCGAACCTTGTCTCCGGTTTGCTGCACGGAATGCCGGTGGGTGCGGGCTACTCGGCGACTTCCGCTAACGAAGCTGCCGGTGCGCAGACCCGATTCGCAGGGTTATGTGCCGCAGCGGTCATTGCGCTGATCGTCCTGATGCTGTCGCCGCAGTTGTCCCGCACGCCTGAACCGGTGCTCGCTGCGATCGTCATTTATGCGGTCAGTCACTCACTACACCCAGACATGTTCAAACCGTACTGGACGTGGCAACGAGACAGACTGGTCGTGATTGCGGCGCTGCTTGCCGTGCTCGTGTTTGGCATACTCCACGGCTTGCTGGTCGCCATCGGCGTGAGCCTTCTTCTCGCCCTGCGTAACTTGTCGGAACCAGCGGTATCGGTACTCGGTCGCCTGAGAGATAGCCATGATTTCGTCGACATCTCCGCGCACCCGGATGCGACCCCCATCCCCGGCATCACGATCGTGCGGCCAGAGGTACCGCTCTTCTTTGCCAATGCCGAACGCGTGCTCAGTAAGGTGCGCTTAATGCTGCAGGGGCAGTCGACGCCGGTGCAGACGGTGATGCTGAGTCTCGAAGAAACGCCCGATGTCGATAGCTCAGTTATCGAAGCGCTGCGCATCTTCTCTGCCGAATTGATGTCCCGTGGACAGAGGCTGCTCCTGGTGCGGCTCAAGCCGCGCGCGCTGACCGTGCTTGAGCGAGCGTCCGACGAGACGCTGCCGCGTAGCGCACTGTGGGAGTTGAGCGTCGATAAATGCGTGCAGTCGCTCGCGCTTGAAATGCACGAGACGGGTTGACGAAAACGCCGAAGAAGAAGCCCGCAAACGGCATATGTGCCATAAGGATTCAGCGCGCCAGCGATGCAGCGTGTATCGAATGAGACACGGATGTTTGGATCTGCACGCATCGTTTGCTTCAGTAAGCAGACGTAGTTCCCAATTCTCTGGCGGGCCGCTGCGGTCGTCAGAGATCGCTATCGGCCAGCAGCCGTCGTTCGACAATGTGGCCTGGTTCGTTGACAATTGAGCTGCCCCCCCAGGCCATCAACAGATACGTCAATGCCTATTACCGAAGTTCCGCTGCCCCCGTACGGGACCATTGTCGTCCTCAACGGTCCGAGCAGTGCCGGCAAGAGCTCACTGGCCAAGTATTTGCGCGAGAACTTGGTTGAGCATCATTTGCACATTGAATTGGACGCGTTCCGAAACATGGAGCCTGCAAACTACTGGGATGTCGAGAAGTCGGTGGCACAGGTTCGCGTTGCCGCGCTATGTAGAGCAATAAATGCCACTACCGCGACCTTTTCTAGGCACGGTCAGGCAGTAATCGTCGATCATGTCCTTTCACCCGATGCGTGGCACTACCTGCTCGAAGACTTGATTGATCTGCCAGTATTCATCATCGGCGTCTTTTGTTCGCTCGAAATTCTGATCAAGCGTGAACTTACCCGTGCCGACCGTAAGATCGGATTGGCCAAGTCCCAATTCGACTCGATTCATGCTAATCGGCACTATGACTACATTGTGGACACGTCGTCTTCGAGCACGTCTGATTGTGGGCAGTCGATCCTGAAGTGGTTGCGGAGTCGACCGACTCCAACTGCTTTCACGACGATGCATCAGCAGTTCTTTGGTAACCGGAATTAGACAGTAATCGGCCAATTTCGGTCAGTCGACGTGACCCGCCCAGATCGTCGACAATTCGACTTTATCAAGAGCGGCGCTGAACGGATGGAGGCAAGTATGGGACCAAAAACACAAGAGCTGATTGAGGTGTTAACCAAACTCGCCGATCTACTTAAAACCAACGGCGGACAGCACTGGCGCGCTTGGTTGCTTCGTGCCAAAGCTCGTTTAGAAAACGCGGATTACTCCGGTATTGAATATTTGCTTCAAGCGTACGGAGGTATGGGCTCGTTCAACGACTTTGTTGCGGCACAGAGCGCCATAGACGGGCAGCCCACCGGGAAACCCGGGTACGTTGAACTGAACGATGAGATAGATGGCTTAAGAACTAAGGCGTGGGAGCTTGCAACAGACGTCAAGCGCAACCACGAAGTCCAGCGTACCTGACTATCGAATTCATCTCGGCTAACCGCATCAGGCAGATCTCGGCCAGAAGTGGCCATTGCGGAAATTTTGATTGATTATTCTTTTTTGCTTTTCTAGACCAAATGTTTGGAATGTTCAAAAAGCGGCAAGCGCCAACGTCCCCGCCCGAAGACCCTCTCTGCTTGGTTTTCATCCCTGCGCTTGTGACCGTTCTTCTACATGCTGAAAAGGCGCATGGCAGGCCATTGACTGAGGCTGAAGTCATCGCCATTCGTGACAAAGCGGTTTGCATGGCGATGCCCGCTTCAAAAGCTGCAATGATGGAAGAGAAACGCGGCTACCCGGACATTGTTGCAGAGGCGGTCTGGCCTGAATGGCAATCGGCGCGCCTGCAACTCGGTCAAACATGACCGACCAACTTAAAAGCCATTACTTTCCAACGTCCGCAATGGGTCGAAAGCGGACATCCAACCCGCTCAATACGTCCCGCCGCACTCCCCGCCCCCCATATAGCCCGCTCCCGCGGGCTTTTTTGTGCACACCGTTATATTACGGCTCGGCCTGACATCGACCGGAAGCGTCCATTTGGTCACTCACATTCGCTTGATCTCGATCGACTGCAGGCGGATGGCCCCATTTTTTTTCGCGAAAATGAACTGCGGGCCCACAAAAATCCAATCGTACGGACCCCGTTCGCACAACGACGGGGTCCATACGAGATCCTCCGATAGTGCCTGCTCAACGTTATATCGTAATCTCTGAGACACGTCGGCAATCGTGGCGCCGACCTTCACGCCGTTGGGCATGACCGCGCCCGACCCCGTTGCCACAATCATTTCGACTTCCTGAGATGCGAGCTTCAGATTAATCGATAAGCCTCGATAGGTTTGTTGTTCCACTCGGTATGGCCCGGCACTTCCCGGAACCGAGAAAATGCGTACCCGGTGAGGTTTCCCAATGGCCCGCTCGACAGCAGCTCTTCCGTCCCGGTAGTGCACGTTTGCGATCGCGAGATCGATTTGCGGAAAGCAGTATTCGCTTGCAGATGCAGCCGCCGCAGGAAGTGCCCATAGTGCAGCAGAGAGTCCCAGCGCCATAAGCACGGAATGGGTGCAGCCAGTATTGAGGCTGCCGAATGCAGCGCGTATCGCCATTTCGATTCCCAGTCGATGGACCGATGGCAGTTTATATGGCGCGTCTGGTGCGGGCCAACCAGGGCGCTGCAACCTTCGTAACGTATGCAACTCATTTCTTTGCGCCTGATGTAGCGGCATGACCTCTTCGGAGAAACTCGATCGCCCGTTGCGAAACAAAAACGCCCAAACCGCCCCGCTTGGTCTTCCAAAGCCCTCCCCGAGCGGGCTTTTTTACACCCGCGCTCTCTGCGCTTTTTCAATTGCGTACCCATCGTCGGCGCCGCGGCGCAAAAATGGATCCGTCATCTCGAAATCGCTCGGCGTCGGTAGTCGGCCAACAAGAGGCGTTCGACGTCGACACCAAGATCGCGGATGATTTGTGCTTGGATGGCTCATTTCCATTGGTATGCTGCTGCTCGCACGAACTGCGCACGGGCCTCCTCTGGCATCCATGAAAACTCATGCTTAAGCCAGTTGTCACAAGTGTCGCAGCACTTCGAAATGTCTGTTTGCTGCCAGTTATCGGAGCGGCACGCCTCCATCCACAGCTGGCCGAATAGTGCCCGGCTCTCGGAATCATCTGCGAGTTGCTTTAGTACAGCAGAAGCGAATGTCCATGGCTTTTCCCAATCGCGAAACGCAATCGCAGCCTTAATGAGGTCCGATTTGGCCATACTGAAAAAAACGAACTATGGAACGCCGACAATACCACGACAGGTGTCTGCCCTCAGGGGATCTGAAAGGCCGCTTCGGGTCGAAAACGGCCCTTAATGAACCGTGGCTACCTGTCGGAATCGGCGGCCGGACAAGGTACGGTTCTCCCCATCAAACCTTCTGCGTCCGCGCGTCATGACCAAACTTCTCCCGATAGGCGGCCGGACTCGTATGGGCGATGCGGCGGAAGTGTCTGCGCATCGATTCTTCCGACCCGAAGCCTGCCAACTCGGCGATGCGTAGCATCGGCATGGACGGTTGCGCTTCGAGTAACTCTCGCGCCACCGCCACACGCTCGCGCGTCAGCCATTCGTAGGGCGCCATGCCGGTAGCGTCCTGAAAATGCCGCTGTAAGGTGCGTGGACTCATCGCCGCCCGTTCGGCAAGCGAGCGCAGGGTGTGCGGTAAGGCCGGGTGTTGGCGTGCCCAGTCGATCAACTTCGCCAGACGTCCGCTCTCGTCGCGCGGCATCGGTCGCGGCACAAACTGTGCCTGACCGCCCTCGCGGTGCGGGGGCACCACAAGCCGCTGGGCAACACGATTGGCCACTGCGCTTCCGTAATCCCGTCGTACTAGATGGAGGAGCATGTCGAGCCCCGCCGCCGATCCCGCCGACGTAATGATCTGACCTTCGTCGATATACAGCGCGTCTGACTGCACATGCACCTTCGGGTAGCGCTGCTGCAGTTTCTCGGCGTAGCGCCAATGGGTCGTCACTGTCTTGCCGTCGAGCACGCCAGCCGCCGCCAATACAAATACGCCCGAACAGATCGAGCAAAGACGTGCGCCGCGCCGATGGGCTGCGCGAATCTTCCTCAGCAGCGCCTCAGGCGGTACTTCGTCCGGGTCGCGCCAACCGGGCACCACGATCGTGTCAGCACTGTCGAGTCGCTTGAGCGCGTAAGGCGCGGCGACGGTGATGCCGCCGGCCGCACGCAGCGGTCCGGGCTCGATAGCGCAAACGCTGAAGCGGTACCAGTCGACGCCGAGTTCAGGGCGCTCAAGTGCAAACAATTCGGTGACGCAGCCAAATTCGAAAGTACAAAGCCGGTCATAAGCCAACGCAACGACAAGACGATTTTCCATGGCGTAATGTTACCGGATATTGTCATTTACGACACTTATCGGCTTGACGGTGCAACGGCAAAATGAGGGCTCCCGAATCGCACTACCCGGGCGCCACGCGTACCGCATTTTTCTTCGACTAAACCTATGTCCACCCTCAGCAAAAATAACGCCGTTACGGCCATCCCCGCCGCCGAGAGCACCGCGGCACTTGCCCACTTTCGCGCGTCGCTGCAATTTGAAACCGATTGCTCCGATGTTGCCAGTGCGCTGGCCAGCGGATCGCCCGGCTTCGTGTTGCTCGACGTTCGAAGTCCGGCGCTGTTTGCTAGCGGCCACATTCCTGGCGCCGTGAACTTAATGCATGGCAAGATCATCGCGTCGAAGCTCGCCGATTATTCGCACGACACGCTCTTCGTCACCTACTGCGCGGGACCGCACTGCAATGGCGCGACGCGAGGCGCCATTCGGCTGGCTCAGTTGGGACGGTCAGTGAAGGTGATGATTGGCGGTGTTACGGGATGGCTCGACGAAGGTTTCGACCTTGCAGTGAGCGATCCGAGTGTGCGTTGATGAGGGGCTTGCGATCAAAGATCGGCAAAGCGTTTGGCCATCCAACTTCCGCGTCAGGTCATCAATGTGGGCCGCAGCAGATGGCGGCAACCGGCCATGTGCGGCCGCTCGACGTCATGATTTAGAGCGTCGGCTCTTGGCGGGTGTTGATAGACTGCGATTGGTAGCCGTTCATGGAACGTAGCGTTGCTACTCGGCTCCGTGTCGAAGCGCTCAGAGCAGTGAAAGAAATGATATGCACAAGGCCCGCGATGGACGATAGGGGGTGTGCGTGGCCTTACGCGGTCACTACGGAGATCAAGTTTGGATTTCGTCGATAGTTCCACTTTGCTTTAGGTTTCCGGTCACCGGCGCTCCTCCCCCTGTTGGGGGCCGGAAATTGCCACTTGTGATCGGTACAAATTCGGGTGTAGGGTCACCGCGACCAGCAGCCGACGGTCACGACGTAATCGTCGTGACCGTCGGACAGCAGATTTTCGTTAGGCGCCGGATCGACCAATGCCCGTATCCCGATCGACCCATCCGTCTGAAGCTTCTTCACTTCAGCGGCGAATGTTCTCAAACGCTGGTCACTCGACCGAGCATTAAGCGCCGCATAGCGCTTCGGTTGCATGCGGAACGACAAGCTCTCCGGCAACCACCTCGCTTTCGGGGTGCTTGCGTGCGCCTTCGGCCCACTCGCAAGACTGTGAATAGCAACTATGCCTTTGTAGAGCGGGGTTGGCGAGTGTAGTAAATATCCCACTCCGATTCGTCCGTTTGCTCGAACCCGTGTCGTCGATAGAAGTCGTTCGATTGACTGCCGCGCAATGCGCCCAGGCGGATTGGCATGCCTTGTGAATCGGCATCTGCAATGATCTGTCGCAGCACTGCTGCTCCGATTCCACGTGCCTGATGTTCAGGCAGGATGTACAAGTGGTCCAGGTGCCAGTGGTCTGGTTGAGGGCGAACCAAGAAAAAGCCCACCCGAGCATCATCGGTGTCGATGAAGCGGCACAGCGCCGGCTCAAAAGACGCCAAGAAACGTTCCCGCGCACGCTGCGGGTTAAAGCGTCCGAGACGCTCCAGGCTCTCGCGCATCGCGGCGATGCGAATGCTCACCAGCAGATCAGCGTCAGATTGCGTAGTGGGTGAGAAAGTCAGGTTCATTCGAAGGCAGGTTATGTCGGGCCCGTAGAAGTTGTCCAGCATATCAGGCCTCCCGACCTCGGTCGATTCGCTGGCGAGGACTCGGGCGAGCCTTCTCGCCTAAATGAGTGTCCGGAGGGATTAGACCGCTACAAAGTATCTCCCAAGGGTCGAGGACGTCTGCGCAAGGCTGGCCGGCCAAGGCAAGATCGGCACCTTTTCAGCCGCCCTTCGGGACGGTAGCATCTGCTTTCCCGCAATCTCGCCGCCCCGCGCCTTCGCCTCCTATCGTCTCCTACCGTCTCCTATTCGCCTCCTATGCCAGATCCCCGTGCGGCCTCCGCCGTCTACAGAGACTCCGCCCCCATGCTACAAAGCAGCGGCGCGCATCTCGACGACCTACTGCTCTTCACCCACGTGGTCGATGCTGGCGGGTTCAGCGCCGCTGAGCGGCAGACAGGCATCGCCAAGTCGCGGCTGTCTCGCCGGGTGGCGACACTTGAGCGCGCGCTCGGCGTGCGACTGCTACACCGGTCGGGGCAAGTCTTCGGCCTCACGCCGGTGGGCGAGGCGGTGCTCGCGCACGCGCGGGAGGTGGCCGCGCACGTCGACAAGATCGGCGCCCTCACGCGCAGCGCTGTGGCAGAGCCATCGGGCGTGATCCACCTCCATACGTCCGTGCTGATCGCCGAGACCACGCTCCCCCCGATCCTGGCCGAGTTCGCGCGCGCGCACCCGGGCGTGCAGGTGCAGTTGACGCTCTCAAATCGCTTTGTCGACCTCGCCGAGGAGCGACTGGATCTGGTCATCCGCGCGGCCGTTGCGCCCCTCGCCTCGGAGGACGTGATCGCTTTGCCGATGGCCACGTCGGCGTCGATCGTCGTAGCCCATCCGTCGTTGCTGCAAGCCGACGGCCCGCCCGTACGCCTCGATGCGTTGTCTGGCTACCCCTGTCTCGCGCAGGGCACGCTGGCAAAACCGCGGCCATGGCAGTTCGTCGACGCAGACGGCAAGCCGATCGATATCGCTGTCACACCGGCCATTGCCGTGGATAACCTGCTGGTCATCCGCGAACTCGCGCTGCGCGGCGCCGGCGTGGCACAGTTGCCGGCCTATCTTTGCCAGGACGCCATCGATGACGGCTCGCTGGTGCCCGTGCTGCAAACCGTGCGCTCGCGCCCGGCCACGCTGTACGCCATGTACCCGAGCCGGCGCGGCATGACGTCTGCCGTGCGTGTGTTCCTCGATCTGGTGCGCGCAAGGTGGCAGGCCGATCCGGTCACGGCCTGATCCCAGGTGTCCCGCAGGACCGTTCCAGTTCCGCAACGCCGCGTTGCAAACCGCCGCCTTCCTCCCACCGGGATGAGCCGATAAGATTTTCCGCATCGACGAGACCCGTGCTGCGGCAATTTGCCATGGAAGTTCGGTAACATGATCCGGTTTCGGCGGAGGCCGGCAGAGGTCTCGTCGAACACCTTCTTTCATCGTGAGTCAGCAAGGTGACATGGCAATCTCTTCGTTGGCTCACCTCAACAACCCAAGTTCATATATCGCTCGAATACAGGAAGCCAGATCATGAACAAGCAGATATTCATCAACCTGCCCGTGACAGACCTGCCGCGATCCAAGACCTTTTACGAGGCTATTGGCGCAGTCAACAACCCCGCGTTCACTGATGAAACTGCGGCATGCATGGTGATCTCCGAGACGATCTACGCCATGCTGCTCACCCACGACAAATGGCGCCAGTTCACGGGGAAGCGAATCGTCAACGCGCACGCGGAGGCACAGGTCTTATTGTGTCTGTCAGCGGGCGGACGGGAAGAGGTGTCCGAATTCGTGCAGAAGGCGACCGACGCCGGCGGCAAAGCGGACCCCACGCCTGTCCAGGATTTTGGCTTCATGTACGGACGCAGCTTTGAGGATCCGGACGGCCATATCTGGGAGGTGATGTGGATGGACCCCGAAGCCGTTCCGCCTCAAGGTTAAAGCGCTGACGACTCGCCCGCCGAGCCCTCACGCGGGCGCATCTTCCAGCGTCGTCTGGTATTGCGCCAGACAAGCCATGCCATTCATCCGGCACCAGACATCAAAGCCAGACTCGGCAGGAATTCGGGTGGGCACGCTCGCCTGCGGTGCGAGGAAAGCTTGTCGGCAGGAAGCCGTCGTTCGAGAACAGCAGCGTAACCCACTTTTTTCTCTTCACTACGGCGATCGCTCGCCGGAGCGTACAGCGTCGCCGCGTGAACGATGAGACCACCGCACGGCGTGAGCTCCGTCAGCGGCACCGACGCGCTCGCAGAGCGGCGCGTCGACGGGCGGCGACTTCCATCTGCAACGTCGCTGCCCGATTTCGAGTCCGAGAGATTCGAGTGCGGCACAATCTTTGTTCCATCGCTTCCGGCGCCCATCGCACGTGACCGCCGGAGAATGGATTATTGTGTCGCCAACTGTAGTGCCAGTTCGCGATAAATGTCGCGCGCCCCGATGAGTTGATCCAAGGCGATCGATTCGTCGATGGTGTGCGCGTCCTCCTCATTGCCCGGCCCAAGTCCAATCGTCGGAATGCCGCGGCGTCCCGCAGATTCCGAGCCATTGGTGCAGAAGCGCCAGGTCCCCAGGCTGGCGACGCGTCCAGCCTCCCGGACCGCACGCGCCGCTGTCGACACCAGCGCGTGATCGTCGGCCATTTGCCACGCGGGCAGCCATCGGAACGGCCGCGCGCAGCAACCGGTAAATGTCCTCACCTTGTCGCCTGTCACCGCAAGCGAGAAGCGCGCCAACCCGGCATCGCGAAGTCTCGACTCGATGGCGGAGAGCACATCCTGTGACGTTTCGCCCGGCAACGTGCGCCGGTCAAAACGGATCGTCACCGCAGTCGGAATCATCGAGATCGACGGATACGGCGTCGACACAATGTCCGTCGGCACCAACAGTGCATCCCCCAACGACGAATGCGTCGGCAACGGCAGATCTTGTAACGCGATCAACGCCTGCGCAGCCGCGTGCAACGGGTTCACACCGCACTCGGGTGACGCGGCGTGCGCTGGCGTACCTTCGAACGTCAACAGAATCTCCATGCGCCCTTTCTGCCCCGACTTGATCTGGAGTTTCGACGGCTCACAGATGATGACTGCCGCAGGCGAACACCGGTCAAGGACCGGTGCCAGTGCGAAGCCTTCGATCACCTCTTCCATCACGCTCGCCGACACCGCCACGCGCCGCGTAAGCCGCCCCGTTGCAGCCGCCTGCGCGACCCCGCACATGGCCGCCGCGATACCGCCCTTCATGTCGGCGCTGCCGCGTCCATAGAGCCGGCCATCGCGAATTTCGCCCCCGAAGGGTTCCACGCTCCAAGTGCCGACCACGGGCACAACATCCATGTGTCCATCGAACAGCACGGCAACGTCGGTGCCTGCCGGACCAATAAGGCCCAGCACCGAACCGTTCTCGTCGCGATGGATCTCGTCAAACCCGAGCTCTCGCATACGTTGCTCGACTAGCGCCGCCATGCTTCCTTCGTCGCCGGAGAGGCTCGGCGTGCGCACCATGTCCTGCGTCAGTGCAATAACGTCGATCGTCATGTCGTCCAGGCTCCGTGCTTAGCGATTGACAAGCCGCGCCGGCACGCGCAGCACCAGAAAGGCACCGATGAACGCGAAGCTGGCGAGGAAATACATACCCCAGTCGGTCGACCCGGTCGTGTCCTTGATCCAGCCGATGGCGTAAGGGCTGACGAAGGCGGCCAGACCGGCAAAGGCGTTAATCCCTGCGATACCGGCAGCGGCGCTGCGCCCTTCCAGAAAGGCCGTCGGCAAACTCCAGAACAGCGGCGAGCAGACCATGCAGCCGGCGGCGGCCACCGAGAGCATTGCGACCGCGACCGGCGGATTATGACCGAACAACGTCGACAAGATGAGACCGACCCCACCAACGACGAACGGAATCACCATGTGCCAGCGGCGCTCGCGCGTCTTGTCGGAATGACGGCACACCAGCACCATCGAGACGACCGCACAGGCGTTAGGCACGGCAGTCAGCAAGCCAATCTCCAGCAACGACTTCACGCCGGTCGACTTGATCACCGAGGGAATCCAGAACGCAAGGCCCGAGAGGCTCGACACGGTGCAATAGCAGATCAGCGCCATGTGCAGCACGCGACGGTCCTGCAGCAGCTTCCACAGCGAAACATGCTCGACCTTCTCACGCGTTTCTGCGGCGACATTGTGAGCGAGTCGCGCCTTCTCGGCGTCGCTTAGCCAGCGGGCATCGGCAATGCGGTCATCAAGGTAGGCCAGCACAGCGACACCCAGCACCAGCGACGGCACGGCTTCGATGATGAACATCCACTGCCAGCCGGCCATGCCGTGCCCCATGTGGAACGTCTGCATGATCCAGCCGGAGAGCGGGCCGCCCAGAATGCCGGCAAACGGTACGGCCGTCATGAAGATCGCGATGATCTGGCCGCGACGTGCCGACGGAAACCAGTACGTCAGATACAGAATGATGCCCGGGTAGAACCCGGCTTCGGCCGCACCGAGCAAAAAGCGCAACACGTAAAACTGCGTTGGCGTTTGCGTGAAGGCCATGGCGGCCGAGATCATGCCCCACAGGACCATGATGCGCGCCAGTGTCTTCTTCGCCCCGATACGATGCATCAGCACGTTGCTGGGCACTTCGAACAGGAAGTATCCAATGAAGAAGATGCCTGCGCCGAGACCATACACGGTCTCGGAGAAGCCCAGGTCGTCGAGCATTTGCAGCTTTGCGAAACCGACGTTCACGCGATCGAGGAAGGCGGCCACGTAGCAGAGCATCAGGAACGGAACAAGCCGCCACGCCACGCGGCGATACAGCGCATTGTCGGCAGGGTCGCTCAGCACCGGAGAGTCGGCATGCATGGGTTGCCCGGGCGAGTTGCCCGAAAGGGATGCAGGGGGTAGTGCGTTTTTCATCATAGGCTCCAGCGCGAGAGATTTCGTGACGAACTGTTGGCCAGGCGTGATGCGCACGAAGACTTCGGCATAAGCTTCGGGCAACACGTTCCCCTGCGGGCCTCACGGCCTGCATGCCTGTTTCGGGATTGGGAAAAGCAGGAGGGAGCGCGTTGCCTGCCGCGCACCTCCGGTCAGACGTCTATGCGTCCAACGCCTTGCATGCCGGCGGCGTCAAGCCTCCGGCGCCACGGCACCGCGCCGCTCGACGATCATGCGATACGCCTCGGGACGTCGATGCTTCGCGAAATTGAAGGTGGTGCTCTTGTACGAGTTGCAAAGGTCGAGGTCGCAACGTGCGATGGCGAGTTCGTCCCCCTTGGTGGAACACGCGGCTACCACTTCCCCCGACGGGGCGATGATGCAGCTCCCGCCGATCATCTCGCAGCCCTCCTCCTTGCCCGCCTTCGCGACACCGACCACCCACGTACCGTTCTGGTACGCACCCGCCTGCATCACCAACTGGTTGTGGAACATCGACAGGTCGTCGTGCTCCGGCGCCGGCGGGTTGTGCACGGGCGTGTTGTAACCGAGCAGAATCATCTCGACCCCTTGCAGGCCCATCACGCGATAGGTCTCCGACCAGCGACGGTCGTTGCAAAGCGCCATGCCCATCACCCCGCCGAAACCACGCCAGACGTCGAATGAATCGCCCGGCTCGAAGTAGTACTTTTCGAGATGCTGAAAGGCGCGCCATGGCTCGTTCTCGGCATGGCCGGGCAGGTGCACCTTGCGATACTTGCCGATGATGTTGCCGTCGGCGCCCACCAGGATCGACGTGTTGAAGCGATGCGCGCGACCCGCGTCGTCGAGCGCAATCTCGGCATAGCCGAGGTAGAAGCCGATGCCCAGACGTTTTGCCGTGTCGAACAACACCTGAGTCTGCGGACCAGGCATCTCACGCTCGTAGAACGCGTCGATCTCGACCGGGTCTTCCATGTACCAGCGCGGGAAAAACGTCGTGAGCGCCAGTTCGGGAAAGACGACAAGCTGACAGCCCATCGCATGCGCGTTGTGCAGATGAGCGAGCAAACGCTCCATCACGTCGGCTCGTGAATCGGCGCGCTGGATCGGTCCGAGCTGCGCGGCGGCGACGTTGACGATACGGGACATTTCGTTATCTCCTTGATGAATCTCGATTCCCTGAGCGTCCGGTGATCCGGGCGCCTCCTTCAGGGGACTGCCAGATAATTGTGTGAACTACGCTGCCAGCTCGGTCATGAGCGCCAGCAGCAGATTGGCCCCCGCGCCAATATCGGCGTCATGGGTAAATTCGGCCACGTTATGCGAGAGGCCCTTGACGCTCGGCACGAAAATCATGCCGGCCGGGCAGACACGGGCCAGCATCTGCGCGTCGTGCCCCGCACCGCTCGGCATACGGCGCACCGAATGCCCCCGTTCCCGTGCCAGCGACTCGACGCGCGCGACAATGCGCTCGTCGAACTGCACCGGCGCAAAGTCCGCCAGCGAGCGGTGCGAGATGCGCACCCCCTCGGCCTCAGCCACCGCCTCGGCTTTCGCAAAGACGCGACGCACGGCCTCCGCGAGCACATCGGCGTCGGTGTTGCGCAGGTCGACGGTGAAAACCGCGCGGTTCGGAATCACGTTGATGAGATTCGGCGACACCGTGACATGGCCTACGGTCGCCAACTGCGCGCCGCCCAGCTCACGCGCGACATCGCGAGCGAAGGCGGCAATCGCATAGGCCGCGTACCCCGCGTCATGACGCATGCGCATCGGCGTGGTACCCGCGTGGTTCGACACGCCCTCGACCGTAAACTCGGTCCAGTGAATGCCTTGCACGCCCGTTACGGCACCGATCGCGATGCCCTCATGTTCGAGAACCGGCCCCTGCTCTACGTGCAACTCGACGAACGCGTGCACATCGGGTTTGCCGACCGGGCGCTCGCCTGCGTAGCCGATACGGGAAAGGTTCTCCCTCACGGTGGTCCCGTCGATCCCGACGGTATCGAGCGCGTCGTCAAGCGGCATGCCCCCGACGTAGACCAGACTGCCCATCATGTCGGGCGAGAAGCGCGCGCCTTCCTCGTTCGTAAAGAAGCCCACCGCGAGCGGACGGCGCGTGACAATCCCCGCATCGTTGAGCGCCGCCACAACCTCAAGGCCGGCAAGCACGCCGAGGTTGCCGTCGTAACGACCGCCGGTGCGCACGGTATCGATGTGAGACCCGGTCATGACCGGCGGGCCGTCTTCGCGACCGGCCCGTATCCCCACTACGTTACCGATGGCGTCCACACTCACCGCCAGCCCAAGCTCGCGCATCCAGCCCGCGACGAGCGTGCGGCCCTCACCGTCCTCATCGGTGAGCGCCAGACGGCAGCACCCGCCGCCCTCGATCGCACCGACTTTCGCCAGTGCGGCGATGCGGGCCAGCAGGCGCGGCAAATTGATGCGCAAATCCGACATCTCGCCGTGTGGCGAGGCGGCATTCGACGCAGGGAAAAGCATGCTCATGATGCGCTCCGGCTCCGGTATTCAGGCGGCTTGTTTGACGGCGGCCTCTGCCACGGCTTCGGCGGGCTTGCCGACAATCTTCTCGAACAGCGCCGGGTCGGTCGCACCTTCGCTGCCGAAGACCAGCACACGGCTCGAAGCGTCGAGGCCGAGTTCGGCGCGCGACGCTCCGTCGGCGGCGGCACCAAGGCACCCCGCAAGACCCGCCACGGCAGACTCGCCCGCGACCATCGGGGCGTCGCCGAAGCGGCCCTGCGCGAGGATTCGCATCGTCTCCAATGCCGATTCGTCGTCGATGGTCAGGAACGCTTGTGCGCCCGGGCGCAGAATTTCCCAGGCAAGCAACGACACCTCGCCACACGCCAGCCCGGCCATCACCGTGTCGAGGTCGCCGTGAACGGCCACGGGCTTGCCGGCGCGCGCGCTCTCAAAAAGGCAAGCCGCCTTGTCCGGCTCGACCACGATGAAGCGCGGACGCGATTCGCCGCGGGTTTCGAGTGTTTCCCAGAAATGGGCCAGCACAGCGGCGGCCAGACCGCCCACGCCCCCCTGCAAAAAAACGTGCGTCGGCAGTTGTCCTGCCTCGTCGCGGAACTGACGCAACGCTTCGTCGGCCATCACCGCGTAGCCTTGCATCACGTCCTTGGGCACGTCCATGTAGCCCGGATACGACGTATCGGACACCACGAAGCGCCCCAGACGAGCGGCATCCTCCGCCGCCTGACGCACGGCATCGTCATAGTTGCCGGCGGTGCGCACGACCTCTGCGCCATAGTGCGAAATGGCGTCAACGCGCCCTTGACTGACCGTGGCATGAACATAGATCACACACTGGCAACCGAAGCGTTGCGCGCCCCACGCCACCGAACGGCCGTGGTTTCCATCGGTTGCGCATGTCACGCACAGCGTGCGGGTCAGGTCAGCGAAGCGCCCCGATAGCAGGTCAGCCACGGTAACGCCCGTCTCCCCCATACGCGCCTCGATCTCGCGAATCAGCAGGCGGCTCACGGCGTACGCGCCCCCCAGCGCCTTGAAGCTTCCCAGACCGAACCGGCCGGCCTCGTCCTTGTAACGGATCTGCGCTACGCGGGCGGCACGCGCCAATCCGTCGAGCGCCACGAGCGGCGTTTCGGCGTAACCCGGCCAGCGCGTGATTTCGCGCGCTGCCGTGGCAAAAGCGTCGCCGCCCAGAATCGCGCGACGCGCTTCGCCGTAAGGTGCACCGGGCTCGACGGCCGGGTTCACGAAGCGTTGCAGACGCAGATTGGGAAGGGGGTGGGTCATACGAACTCCTCGGTTCTCTGGATAGATCTGTCGGTGAAAGACCGGCTACCGGCGCAAATCGCCGTAGTCGTCGTGCAAGCGTTCGATGTGGGCGAGGCGCTCTCGCGCCGCCTCTCCCAGGGCGATGCCCAGACGCGTGCATAGGTGGTTGATCAGGCTCATGGCGGCCACATACGAATCGAACATGCCGGCCGTGCGATTCACGCAGCGCAGCACGATGTCGCTACGCGCCGGCAGTTCTGTCGCAGTCGGGTCGGTCAGAATCACGACGCGAGCCCCCACGCGGTTGGCATGCTCGACCATTGGGCGCAGCAGCGTCACGCGGCGGCGAAAGTCCATCACGACGAGCATGTCGTCGGCGGTCATGTCAGCCAGATCTTCCGCCAGATTCAGGCCTGCGCCCGGCACGAGCAGCACGCCGTCTCGCACCTGAGTGAGCAACGCCCACATGTATTGCGCGAGCACCCGGCCGTTGCGAAACCCCGCGATGAAGACACGCCGGGCGCGCGTACCGATTTCCACGGCCCGCTCAACGTCTGCCGCGTCGATACGCTCAAAGGTGTGCGCCAGATTCTGCAGATCCGTCGCCAGATGCGCACCCAGCGCGCCTTCCGGGGCGTCACTGGCAGTCTCGGGCGTGGTAATGCCCGCCAGAGCGAAGAGCGGCGAGCCGTGATCCGCGTCGTCGCGCATGCGTGTGCGCAGATCGTTGAACGTCTCATAGCCCAGGCGCTTGAAGAAGCGCGCCGCCGATGCCTTCGATACCTCGGCCATCTCGGCCAACTCGGTGGCGGAATACGAGGCCAACTGCGGCAAATGGGCCAGCGTCACGTCCGCCAGACGCTTCTCGCTGGGCGTGAAATCGTCTTGTAGTTGCAGAATCCGGTCTTGAAGGGTGCCGTTCATGGTCCTTTCCAATCGCCCGTCCGTTGCCGGGTGGGCGCAAAGTTGCAGGTTCCAGCATGCTGCCACCGACTGCGCCATTTGCATCGCGCGTTTCAGTGGCTGTTGTTTTTTGGAACTTATGTTTCAGTAAACTATGTAAACGAAAATAAAGTGTCAAAGAAAAAATAATCTTTTTATGGTCGGCGGCCCCGCATCGCCCGGCGCCCAATGGCTTGCCCTCCCAGGCGCCAATCCTCCAGATAGGGGATACACAGTGGCTCGATCGTTTGCTATCTTCGCGAGCAAACAGTCCTACATAGAAGATCAGGGAGAAAGTCATGGCTCACGGGCGGCACTTCAGGCGCAGCGCGATGCTCGCGCTCGGCGTTGCAGGCGTATATGGCCTGCTGGGCAGCTTTGCGGCGCATGCTGAAGGCTGGGTCACGCTTTCCAACAAAGATTGCAAAGTGTGGTCGAACGACCCGAGCAACACCGGCATCACATGGACCGCGACATGGTCTGGCCCGTGCAAGAACGGCTATGCCGACGGGCCGGGCGTTGAGGAGTGGTTCAAGGACGGGGTTTTCGATCAGCGCCTGGAAGGTGAGCTGAGCAAAGGTAAGCGGGCCGGCGTCGGCACCTACACGTGGGCGAGCGGCAATCGCTATGAAGGCCCCTTTGTCGACGACCAACGCACCGGCAAAGGAAAATTCTTCTGGAGCAACGGCGACACCTACGAGGGAGACTTCGTCGCAGGCAAACGCACGGGCAAAGGCATCTACGTGTGGGCTAACGGGAAGCGGTACGAGGGTGACGTTCTCAACGACAGCATGACCGGTCAGGGCTATCAACTCGAACCCAACGGCAACACCTACCGCGGCCAGTGGGCCGAAAACACGTTCGACGGCCCCGGTGTCATTACCTTTGCGTCCGATGGTTCCGTGCGCGCCGGTCAGTTCGTCAAAGGCAAGATCTACGACGGCACCGACACTCGCGCCGACGGCACACTCATTGCCACTTACACCAACGGCGTGCGCTCACGCGCCTCCGCGCCCTCCAACGACGGTCCCGGTGTGTTGTCTTTCGTCGCAGGTCTGTTGGGCGCCGCTGCGCAGGGCGTCGCAAGCGGCGGCGGACGCAACGCCGCCCAATATCAGGCCGTCGCCACGGCATTGCAGGCGACGTCGGGAACGGCCTCGCCATCGGCGATGCCCGTCGCATCTCCGGGCACATCTCCGGGCGCGCAGCCGGTATCGCCGGCCGGAAATTACGGCGGGTCTTCCAGCGGCAACGGCGCCAGTGCCGGGCGCAAGACGGTCGCCCCGATCCAGGGCTGCATCGAACAGGTGCGTATCGCACGCGGCGCCACAGGTTGGGGAGGCTGGTGGGACATGGAAACCGGCATCAAGAACACATGCGGCTACCCCGTCAATGTCGCCTGGTGCATCACGGGCGACAATACAGCCGATTCCGCCGCCCGTTGCGAGAAGCAGTACTCAGGCTTTTACGGTCTGGAACCGGGCCAGCAAACGTCGCTGCAAGCCGATCGTTTCGGCACCCTGCAAACGCTCATCTGCAAGGAACCGGCGCGGCCGCTCAACATTACGTGGAGCGGCACGCGCTTCACAGGGCAGTGCGTGCTTCTCTGATCAGATTTACTTCGCTGTCGGCATCGCGAACTCGGCGCCCTTTTCAGTGCTCTCCGGCCAGCGCTGCATGATCGACTTCTGCTTGGTGTAGAAACGCACGCCCTCTTCACCGTAGGCGTGCATGTCGCCGAACAGGCTGCGCTTCCAGCCACCGAAGCCGTGCCACGCCATCGGCACCGGAATCGGCACATTGATACCGACCATGCCCACCTCGATGCGACGTCCGAATTCGCGCGCGATGTGGCCGTCGCGTGTGTAGCACGCCACGCCGTTGCCGAACTCGTGTGCGTTGATCAGATCGATGGCTTCGGTGAAGTCCTTCACGCGCACGCAGGCGAGTACCGGACCAAAGATCTCTTCCTTGTAGATGCGCATGTCCGGGGTCACGTGATCGAACAACGTGCCGCCCGTGAAGAAGCCCTCTTCATGACCCGGCACCTTCAGGCCGCGGCCGTCGACGACCAGCTTGGCGCCTTCTTCCACGCCCAGCGCGATATAGCTCTCGATACGCTCCAACGATTGACGGGTGACGATCGGGCCCATCTCGGCGTCCGGTTCCATGCCGTTCTTGATAACCAGCGTGCGGGCGCGCTCGGCCAGACGGTCCATGATCTTGTCGCCCACGTCGCCAACCAGCACCGCCACCGAAATCGCCATACAGCGCTCGCCCGCCGAGCCGTAGCCCGCGCCGACCAGCGCGTCGATGGCCTGATCGAGATCGGCGTCGGGCATCACGACCATGTGGTTCTTTGCGCCGCCCAGCGCCTGCACGCGCTTGCCGTGCTTCGCGCCGGTCTCGTAGATGTAGTTCGCAATCGGGGTCGAACCGACAAAGCTGATCGCCTTGACGTCTGGATGCGTGAGCAGTGCATCGACCACGACCTTGTCGCCCTGCACCACGTTGAAAATGCCATCCGGCAGGCCAGCCTGCTTGAGCAGGTCGGCCATGAAGAGCGAGGCCGACGGATCGCGCTCGCTGGGCTTCAGGACGAAGGCGTTGCCTGCGGCAATCGCCACCGGGAACATCCAGCAAGGCACCATGCACGGGAAATTGAACGGCGTAATGCCGGCCACCACGCCAAGTGCCTGACGCGTGGTCCAGTTATCGATCCCGGTCGACACCTGCTCCGTGTAGTCGCCTTTGAGCAGTTGCGGCATGCCGCAGGCGAATTCGATCACGTCGATACCGCGCGAGACTTCCCCCTGCGCGTCCGTGAACACCTTGCCGTGTTCGGCGGTAATGATCGCGGCAAGTTCGTCGCGATGCTGGTTCATCAATTCCAGAAACTTCAGCATGACGCGCGCACGGCGAATGGGCGGCGTGTTGCTCCATGCCGGGAACGCCGCCTTGGCGCTTGCCACTGCCGCCTCGACGTCGGACACGTCGCCCAGCACCAGTCGACGCGCGCTGGCACCCGTGGCCGGGTTGAAGACCGGCTGAGTCCGCTCGCTGTTCCCCTTCACGCGCTGGCCCTGAATGTAGTGAACCACGTCGGCGGTATCGTTGAACGCTTGCATTTCGACTCCTGATGAATTGATGAACGATGCCAGCAGTGTATGAATCGCCGGGGGCCACGCATAGGCGCTATCATTGAACTCATTGTTTTCAATGTCGAACAATCAACTGATGGAACCGGAAAAAATCGAGGGCCTCTGGACACACCTTCATTGGCTGACGGTGCTGGCTGAACAAGGCAGCTTTACGGCCGCCGCGGCCCGGTTGGGCGTGAGCAAGGCGGCAATGAGTCAGCGCATTGCCGAACTGGAGCGTGCCGCAGGCGTGTCGCTTGTGCAGCGCACCACGCGCAGTGTTCGCTTTACGGAAGCGGGGCAACAGCTTGTCGACGACACGCGTGGCCAGTACGAGCGTATCGCGACCAGTTTTTCGAACGTGCGAGATCAGGCCGGCGTGGCGAGAGGCTTGATTCGTGTCACGGCCCCCGTTGCGCTCGGGCGCCAGCAGGTCATTCCGAAGTTGTCGCAGTTCGTGCGTGAGCATCCGGAAGTCCGGGTGCAACTCGACCTGTCCGACCGACTGAGTTCGATTGCGACGGAGGGCTTCGATCTCGCCATCCGGCACAGCACGAACGCTCCCGAGACTCACGTGGCCTGGAAACTCTGCGATACGCGCTCGTTCATTGTCGCCACGCGCGCCTATTTGAGGCGACGCGGCACACCCACGACGCCCGCGGACCTGACAGCGCACGATTGCCTTTCCTACCCGCGCGCGCAAACGGCGAACACCTGGTCGTTCGAACCCAGCACCGGGCGCAGATCTGCCGGAGGGCCGGTGACGATCAACGTCAGTGGCCCTGTGGCGGCGAACAATAGCGAAGCCCTGCGCGACGCTGCGCTGGACGATCTGGGTATTGCGCTGCTGCCCGATTTCACGGCACAGGCGGCCGTTGGCACAGGCAAGCTGGTGGTGCTGTTGCCCGAATGGCGGCCGGTCGGTGCATTCGCCGAGCGAATCTATGTGGTGCGCCCGTACGCGTCGCATGTGCCGCGGGCTGTCAAACTGTTTGTCGATTACTTGCGCGGCGCGTTTGCCGACGGGTTTCCCTGTTGAGTGCCCAGGGCATCTGCGACGCACACGAGTGCAGAGTCGAACGAGTGGACAATGGCTTCGGTGGCATACTGACGGCAACGTTCGGCGTAGTCATCACGCAAGGCATTGGCATGTCCATCAAACTCTCTTCTCACGATCTCCGGCAAATCAGTGCCGGCACATTGCTGCACTACAACACGAACGCCGACGATTTCCGCGAAGGCACCCGGGATCATGACGTCACGCAGAACATCGCTGCGTTGTTGCGGCATATCGAAGGCGAGCCGCCCTTCACGATTCTCGACTTCGGGTGCGGCCCGGGCAGAGACCTCAAGGCATTCACAGCACAAGGCCATCGCGCGATCGGTCTCGATGGTGCCGCGCGTTTTGTCGCCATGGCCCGCGACGAAACCGGCTGCGAGGTCTGGCATCAGGACTTTCTGCAACTCGATTTGCCGGACGCACGCTTCGACGGCATTTTCGCCAATGCCGTGCTGTTTCACGTTCCAGGTCAGGATCTGCCGCGTGTACTGCGGCAATTGCACGCGACGCTCAAACCCGGTGGCGTGCTCTTCAGTTCCAACCCGCGCGGGTCAAATCAGGAAGGCTGGCATCACGGACGGTACGGCACTTTCCACGATCTCGAATCGTGGCGCAGGTATATGACGGATGCCGGCTTCGTCGAACTCGAACACTACTACCGCCCAGACGGCTTGCCGCGCGAGCAGCAGCCCTGGCTCGCGAGCGTGTGGCGCAAGCCAGCCGTCTGAAGTGCTGGCGGGATTTGCCGCCATGCCTACCCGAACAGGTGCCCCGTCGACGGATACGGGGGGCCTTGGAGATTTGAATGGCTACTCAAGATGCGCTGCACCCGCTACGTCCCTTCCTGAAGAATTGGGTTTGGGAGCACGGGCGAATCGGTACCCGTTATCTGGACTGCATCGACGGAGAAGTCAAATTCGACGAAGGCAAGAAGTCTCACTTTGCGGCCGAAGCGTATCTATATGTGCCGCTGGGTGAAAACGCTATCGATGATCCGTCGGCGGACGGCCCGGCGATTCAGGAGGCGGGGCTTGCGCGATTTTTGAAGGCAGCGCAATTGGGTAAGCCAGAGGAAGCGGGCTCGGTCGCCGAGGTTCAGCGCGCAGTCTCCGACTGTGTGGATCTCGCGCTCTTCAGCGCCTATCAGGGCGCAGCCCGCGAGGCGCATGCCCGCTATTCGCAAGAGCCCATGTTCGAGGATGAAATTCGCGCGGCGGTCGTAGACGATATCCGTCGCGTTTATGTCGGCATGCGAGCGCAACTGGCGCTATACGACTTCAGCGTGCTCTACGGATTGCCCGCACCGTTGCTTATTGGCGACGCGCCCTTCATCGACTGGCGCGCGCTCCCCAGCCCGGCACTTCCCCTCGTCTCGCTTCCATTGGGTCCGCACTGCCTGCTCGTCGGTGCGCCCTCCGGGAGAAAGAGCAAAGTCGGGCCGGTCGTCTGGAAGGCAGCCGCCGCAATGGGTCCGCTGAAGGACCACAACCGCCATATGGTGGAACAAGCCCGTTTGTGGCTAGTCGCCACCAACGACGAGGCACTGGTGGCCGTGCAAAGCCGCTTTGCCAAGCCGGAGAACGAGAAGCCCGACACGACGAAGCCCTGATTGCCCCAAGGCCCGCGCATTCCGTTTGCCGACACGGCGGGCACGGCCAGTTGTCTGCGCTCTGGGTCGCTAGGTCGCTGGGTCGGCATGCCGCTTCCGCTTATGCGCTGTTCAGTTGCAAACCGCTCCAGTGGCCGCTCCGTCCGATAGCGAATGTCTCGCTGAACGTGTGCGCGGGCATAGGCACGCCGAAAAGATAGCCTTGTCCTTCGTCACACCCCAGTTGCCGCAGGTTGTCTCTCTGTTGCGTCGTCTCGACACCTTCGGCAATCGTTTGCAAGTCGAAACTCCGCGTCATGTCCACCAGCGCACGCACGACCGATGCGTCGCGTGTCGATTCCATCATTCCCTGAACGAAGGAACGATCGATCTTGATACGGCTCAGCGGGTAGCGCCGCAGCAGACTGATCGATGCATAGCCGGTGCCGAAATCGTCAAACGCGATCCCGACGCCGTAATCGCGCAATCGTTGCAGTGCGTCGAGGACAACGTCGTCGTCCAGCACGATGCTCTCGGTCACTTCCAACTCGAGTGCCTCCGGTGGCAAGCCGTGCCGATCGAGTACCGCGATGACCTCATCGACAATGCTCCCGATACGGAACTGCAAGCCGAACAGATTGACCCCCATCCGGAAAGACGGTGCACCATTGCGACGCCAGAATGCGGCCTGTGCGCAAGACTCGTCGAGCACCCATGCGCCGACTGCCGCAGCGAGCGGCCCGCGTTCGAGCGCAGGCAGAAACGCCGCCGGAGACAATAGCCCGCGTTTCGGATGCCGCCACCGGATCAACGCTTCTGCGCCCGTCAGAGACCCGTCGGAGAAATCCACCTGGGGTTGATAGAACAACACGAACTCGCCGTCGCTGACGGCACGATGCAATTCGATGTTGTACACGCGGCGTGTCACCGCCTCCATGCGCAGTTCGTCCACGAAGACAAACGCCTGTCCCGATCCGTGATGTTTGGCTCGCGATAGCGCGAGGTCGGCGTCGCTGATGAGACTCAGCGCTTCCTGTGCGTGCTGCGGCGTAACGGCAATGCCAGCGCACGCGGTCACTCGCACCTCGAAACCGTCGACGATCATCGGCTCGGCAATAACCGCTGCGGCCGCTTCGGCGAAGCGGCGGGCGTCCACGGTGTTCGTCACGCCGGGCAGCAGTAGCGCGAACTCGTCGGCGCCGATGCGGGCAACGGTATCGCCCGGCCGCGCGAGCCCCACGAGGCGCCGGGCGACTTCGCAAAGCATGCCGTCGCCGACAATATGGCCCAGCGTGTCGTTGACGTCCTTGAAACCGTCGAGATCGAGGATCACGACGGCCGCGCCCGTTGAATCGACCGACATGACTTCGGCGTCGCGGTAAAAGCTCGCGCGGTTAGCTACGCCCGTCAGGGTGTCGGCGTCGGCAAGCCGCTTCAGTGCGTGCATATCGCTGCGCAAGGTGCTCAGGTCATGTGCGTGCGCGTTGAATGTCAGCGCACCGTTTTCACGCCAGCAAAAAAGCGAAAGGCTCAGCGGAAATTCCGTGCCGTCTTTGCGCAATCCGTACACCTCGGACGGCATGGTCATCGCGTCGACAGACCCCGCCGCCACCGCTTGGGCGATCTGATCGCGAAGCAAAGACCGGTCACACTCAGGAACGAGGGTTTCCATCTCCCGGCCGGCCCCTTCGGTAACGTCATATCCGTAGAGCATGGCCGCAGCGAGATTCCAGTCGAGGATCCTGCCGCAATCGTCAAAGCGAATCATCGCCGTCGGCGACTGTCGCTCAGGTTCGTCGAACGTACGCCGGTCACGCTCGATGAACAATTCGACGCGTCGTAACTCCAGCCTGTCTGACGCCATCTTCGCAAGCTCGCGCAAGCGCTCGCGATCGATATCCGAAAAATGGTGGTTTGGCTTCTTGTCGATTACGCACAGTGCACCTAGCGCATGGCCGTCGACCGAAAGCAGTGGCACGCCGGCATAAAAGCGCACTTGTGCGTTACCGGTCACCAGAGGGTTGTCGTGAAACCGCTCATCGCGAGTTGCGTCGGGAACGACCATCACGCCGTCCTGCAAAATCGCGTGGGCGCAGAACGATGCGTTGCGGGTCATGTCGACATCGCCCCCCGAGAAACCGGTAACGGCGGCGAAGAACACATGATCGTCTCCGACCATGTTGACGGCAGCCACCGGCACATCGAACATGTGCGCCGCCAGTCGCACGACGGTGTCGAGGCTTGGCAGGGGCCGATCACTACCCAATCCGTAATCGGCCAACGCGGCAAGCCGTTCGGTTTCCATCGGCAATACAGGGGGACACTTCATCAGTGGTCTCCTCGCCTGAAAGCGGTTTCACGGAGATCGTTCCAGAAGCAACGATTTTGCCATTCAAAGCGGGAAGGAAACAGACCGGAACTTTCGGCATGCCATCGACAATCCCCTGCCCGATTTTCAAACCACGAAGTCAATCCGACGACAATGAACATCCCCGATCGTCCGGATAACGCGGTTCCGATTTTTCGGATTATAAGCGGAAGACTCCCGTTTTTTCTCTCTACCGTTCGTCGTACGAACTGTATTCCGATTTCGTCCCGTGCGTCGACACGTTCGCTTCGCGTCTCATCATTTCACACGGCCGTTTGAAGTCTCGTTTTACGTTCGGATAACGGACGCAGCGCGGCGGAACAAGCGCACCGCCGTCTATCTGGAAATCGCGGACGTTACCCGTTGGATTGCCCTGTAAGACACCCGTGGCGGCAAGGCCGGTGCCTCGCGCGCCCCGAAAGACGCTCGAACTGCTTCGCTTCGCAAGTGGCGAATCTGTATCTGTTACCCCCCCGGACTCGCTACTAAAATGGAGCCGTCTCCTAACCACCGATTCAGGCTCCCCATGCTAAACATCCTCGGCAGACCGACATCCATCAATGTTCGCAAGGTGTTGTGGTTGTGTCACGAACTCGACATCCCGTTCGTCAATACCCCCTGGGGAGACGGCGATGCGTCGCGCGCGCTCGACGCGCCGGCGTTCGTTGCGCTCAATCCCAACAAGATGGTGCCGGTGATCGACGACGACGGCTTCGTCATGTGGGAGTCCAACAGCATCCTTCGCTACCTCGCCGCCACGCGCGAACGCGCCGACCTGTATCCCGTTGCGCCGCGCGAGCGTGCCCGCGTTGACCAATGGATCGACTGGCAAGCGTCGGATCTGAATCCGGCCTGGGTGTACCCGTTCAAATCGCTCGTTCGCAACGCCCCGGGCTACGACGATGCCCGCATGGTGGCCAACAGCGTTGCACGATGGAAAGAACTGATGGGCGTGCTCGATCAGCAATTGCAGTCGACACAGGCGTTTATCTGCGGCAAGACGTTCACACTCGCAGACATCGCCGTCGGTCTGGCCGTCCATCGCTGGTTCGCCACACCGATCGAGCGGCCTCCGCTCGACGCGGTCGCTGCATATTACGAACGCCTGTCGCAAAACGAAGGCTTTCGCCGCTACGGACGCAACGGCACCCCCTGACGGCGTTTGCAGCGATCCGTCACCAAAGCCGGCCGCTCCCCCGGCGGCCGGATGCCGCTCGCCGGGACACCTGCCTACTCCGCCGCCAGCGTCTCGCGCAACACCTCGGCCAGCGCAATAATGCCCGCCTCGATATGCTCAAGCCGTATCGAGGAAAAACCCAGCCGGAACATGTTGCGCGGCGGCGCATCGCCCATGAAGAACACGTCGCCCGGCTCGATCAGAATGCCGCGCGATTTCGCCCGCGCCGCCAGCACGTTGGCGTTCAGATTCTCCGGCCCCTGCACCCAGCAAGACGCCCCGCCCTTCACCTGCACGAACGACACTTCCGGCATATGCGTGGCGAGCGCCGCACTCAGCACTTCGGCGCGGTTGGCGTAGGTATCCGCCAGACGGCGCAGCAAAGCGTCGTGATGACCCAGCGCCAGAAACATCGAGAACGAGCGTTGAATGAATGCCGACGGATGGCGAATCATCAATCGCCGCAGCGCACGCAACTCGGCCACTAACGCCGCAGGCGCGACGATATATCCCAACCGCAGTCCCGGCGCAAACGACTTTGACAAGCTCCCGATATAGATCACCCGGTCGCTGCGATCCAGACTCTTGAGCGCCGGAATCGGGATGTCCGAATAGCTGTTCTCGCTCTCGTAATCGTCCTCGATGAGCACGAAGTCCTCGGCCTCGGCACGCCGTAGCAACGCTTCGCGATGGGCGAGCGGCATGGTCGTCGTCGTCGGGCACTGATGCGATGGCGTGACGTACACGTAGTCGCATTGCGACAGGCGGTCGTCAACCGGCACCCCGTGCTCGTCGACGGGCAAGCCGACCAGCTTGGGCGTGCGTATCGCGAAGATGTTGCGCGCGTCGGGATAGCCGGGATCTTCGATGCCTACCGTGGTATGCGCCCCAACGAGTAAATCCGCCAGCAGATAGAGCGCCTGTTGCGCGCCGTTGGTCAGTACAATCTCGTCGGCGTCGGCCCACACGCCGCGTCGCGGCAACACGCGCGTTCGGATCTGTTGAATGAGCGTCTCGTCGTCGCGCGCGATCATGTCCGGCGCCCAGTCGCGAATCTCCATGACGGTGAGCGCCTTGTGGCAGCACTCGCGCCAATCCGCCGTCGGGAACATCGTGGGATCGAACTGTCCGTAAATGAACGGGTACTGGTACTGCTGCCAGTCGATAGGCTTCACGATGTTGCGTTGCCCCGACGGCCGCACTACGTAGCGGCCCTCCCAGTCTGGCGTCGACGGGTCAAGCGGCGCGATGGTGCCAGCCACCGGCTCGGGCACATCGCGCACAGGGGTGCTTTGCGTTCCGACGCGCGGGGCCAGGATGTCGCCGTTGACGAAGTAACCGCGCCGTTCGCGCGCAATCAGATACCCCTCGTCGACCAGTTGCTGGTACGCAAGTACGACCGTGTTGCGCGCCACGCCCAGCCCCTCGGCCAACTCGCGTGACGACGGCACTGCGGCGCCACGCATCAGGCGCTCGTCCAGAATCGCCGACACCAGCATCTGGCGTATCTGGCTCTGCAATCCCATGCCAGCACGCGCCGACATCAGAAACAACTGGTTCCACATCGCCGCAGAAATCCGGCTCGACATCGCGCCCTCTCGTCTTGTCACTTCTAGAGCGTCAATTATTACTCATGAGACGGTTACGTTTATTCCGAATTCGGGTTTATCCGCAGTCACGGAAAATCCGGTCGAATTCCAGCATTCATGCGGTTCACAGGCCGATTCCCCGCTATCTGGACCAGTTGGCATCATCAAATGCGGCCAACTGGCTCTAACGAACAAAAATACAGGCGGCAATGATGCAGTCACTTGACGCCGATTCGTAACGCCAACTGCGTCAATCCGAGTGTTCCACCGAAAACTTTCCGATTAGAGGTGAACCATGAATGGACTTCCGAACCGGCTGCGACGGGTGTTCGCTGCCACCGCGCTGGCCGCCGCCGCGCTACCCGCCGCACTGACGCTTGGATTGACGCTGCCGACCACGGCGCAGGCGCAAGAGAAAGAGGTGACGATCGCGTATCAACAGATCGTCGACCCGTGGCTGGTGGCGATTGCCAGCGGTGAGTTCGAAAAGGCCACGGGCTACAAGATTCACTGGCGTCAGTTCGAATCCGGCGCCAAGGTCGCCACGGCCCTCGCATCGGGCGACATCAAGATTGGCGTGCTCGGCTCCAGCCCCATGGCGGCGGCCGTCTCCCAGGGGCTCGACCTGCAACTGTTCTGGATTCTCGACGACATCAACCAGGCCGAGGCGATGGTCGTGCGCAACGCGTCGAACATCAAGACACCTGCCGACCTGAAGGGCAAGAAGATCGGCGTGCCGTTCGTCTCGACCACGCACTACCACACGATGTTTGCGCTGCAACAGTGGGGCATCAAGCCGAACGAGGTAACGGTGCTCAACATGCAGCCTAACCAGATCGTGGCGGCATGGGAGCGCGGCGACATCGATGCGGCGTATGTGTGGGACCCGGCCCTCGCGCAGATCAAGCAAAGTGGTCACGTGCTGATCACGTCAGGCGAGCTGTCGAAGCAGGGAAAACCGACATTTGACGGCATTGCCGTCGACCGCAAATGGGGCGAAGCGAACGCCGACTTCATGGCGAAGTTCGTCAAGGTGATCGCCGACGCCGATGCGGCCTATCGTCAGAATCAGGCCGCATGGTCGGCCGGATCGCCGCAGGTCAAAGCGATCGTGAAGATGATCGGCGGCAAGCCGGAAGACGTGCCCGGCGCCCTCTCCCTCTACGCCTATC
The DNA here is from genome assembly GCF_001465595.2 of Pandoraea apista. Classification (NCBI taxonomy): domain Bacteria; kingdom Pseudomonadati; phylum Pseudomonadota; class Betaproteobacteria; order Burkholderiales; family Burkholderiaceae; genus Pandoraea; species Pandoraea apista. The sequence goes on from NZ_CP013481.2 coordinate 4,721,701, forward strand.
CGTCGGCGCAGCAGCAGGCGTCCGGCGAATGGCTCGGCGGCGGCAAGGATAGCCGCGCGGCCAAGGCGCTCAAAGACACGGCCGAGTTCCTCAAGAGCCAGCAGAAGATCAACGCCGTCAAGGCTGACTACACGCCGTACGTCACGTCGCGGTACGTCGACGCCGCACTCAAACTGAAGTAGCCGCACCGGGGCGCTTGCACCGGAACGCCTCCGGCGCCGGCGCCCTCCCCGATCACCGGATCGACAGGAGAAGGGCTTCATGGAACAACTCATCGTCAACGACGTCAGCGTCGTGTATCCCGGCCGGCGTCCCGGCGAGCAGGTGCAGGCGCTCGCTCACGTCGATCTGAGCATCGCCCCCGGCGATTTCGTGGTGGCGCTGGGCGCCTCGGGTTGCGGCAAGACCACGCTGCTCAGTCTGATGGCCGGCTTCATTGCACCGACTTCCGGCGAATTGCTGCTCGGCGGCACCCCCATCGAGGGGCCCGGCGCCGACCGCGGCGTGGTGTTCCAGAAGCATGCGCTGCTGCCGTGGCTCAACGTGATGGAGAACACCGAATTCGGATTGAAGCTGCAAGGCATTCCCAAGACGGAGCGGCGCGCCCGTGCTGCGCGCAACCTTGCCCTCGTCGGCCTGCAGGACTTTCACAACCACATGATTTACCAGCTCTCCGGCGGCATGCAGCAGCGTGTGGGCATTGCGCGCGCCCTCACCTGCAATCCGTCGATGCTGCTCATGGACGAACCGATGGCCGCCCTCGACGCGCTCACCCGGGAAACCATTCAGGAGTTGCTGCTCGACGTGTGGCGCGAAACCGGCAAGATGATCTTCTTCATCACGCACAGCGTGGAAGAGGCGCTCTTCCTCGCGAGCCGCCTGATCGTGATGTCACCGCGTCCGGGCCGGATCACGCACACCTACGAACTCGACTTCAATCAGCGCTATCTCGAATGCCGCGATGCGCGCGCCATCAAGTCGAGCCCCGATTTCATCGCCATGCGAGAGACCGTGCTCAGCATCATCTACGGCGACGAACGTGCAGGCCAGACGGCAACGTCCGGTACCGGCGCGGTCGCCGCCTGATCGACGCAGGAGACGTTGCCATCATGATGACCAAACCCGTCACCACACCTCACGCGCCGTCTACCGGCACACCCGCCGGCAGCGGCACGCAACGCCCTGCCCCTGCGCCATCGTCCCCCCGGGCGCCGCGCCAGCGCGGCTGGTTTGCCCGCATGTTCGCGCCCAGACCGGTCAAGGCAGGCGAATCGTTCGGCGCCCCGGGCCAGGGGCCCAGTCTCGCGATCAGCATCGTGACCGTAATCGCGCTGTTGCTGCTTTGGGTCGCCATCACCTCGTCGGGCATGATCAAGCCGCTGTTCCTGCCGGGGCCGCGCGCCATCGTCGAGAAGTTCATGCAAGTCATGACCGAGGGCTTCGCAGGCTCCACGCTGTGGCAACACACGCTCGCCAGTCTGTATCGCGTGTTCGGTGCCTTCGCGCTGGCGTGCGTCACGGCCATCCCGGTCGGCATTCTGATGGGGGTGTCGCGCGTGGCGCGTGGCGTGTTCGATCCGCCCATTGAGTTCTACCGTCCGCTACCCCCGCTTGCCTATCTGCCGCTGGTGATCATCTGGTTCGGCATCGGCGAGTTTTCGAAAGTCTTCCTGATCTATCTGGCGATCTTCGCCCCGCTCGCCATCGCGGCGCGTGCGGGTGTGCGCTCGGTGTCGATGGAGCAGATTCACGCGGCATATTCGATGGGCGCCTCGCCGCGCCAGATCGTCATGCACGTCATCGTGAAGTCGGCGCTGCCGGAAATCTTCACCGGCATGCGCATCGGCATCGGTGTGGGATGGACCACGCTGGTCGCCGCCGAAATGGTGGCGGCGTCGAGCGGGCTCGGTTTCATGGTGCTCAACGCGGCGGAGTTTCTCGCGTCGGACATCGTGATCATGGGGATCATCGTGATCGGCTTCTTCGCCTTCGGTTTCGATCTGATCATGCGCTATCTGGAGCGCGCACTCGTGCCCTGGAAAGGCAAGGTCTGACAAGGCCGCAGCAGGTCCGTTGGTCATCACAAGAGACGCAGGGCGGCTCCCCCCGCCGCACCTGCCGTCAAACAAGGCATTCAGGAGGTTGTGTGGCAGTCGAGACATTGCAAAGCGGGCGTCTTGCCCGCGAGCGGCATTCTGTCGCTGTTGTCGTTTCCCCCCGTTTCTTTCACTATCCCCGGTCCCCTCGCCGCTCCCTTAACGTCGCGCCGCTCGTGCGCCATCTCGCGGGAGGTCGCCATGGCCAATCGTGACAGCGGCACGCATTTGCAGTCGAGCCTCAAGCAACGGCACATGAGCATGATCGCGCTGGGTGGCGTGATCGGCGCAGGGCTCTTCGTCGGCAGCGGCGTGGTCGTGCATGCGGCCGGTCCGGCGGCAGTGCTGTCATTCCTCATTACCGGCGCGCTCGTGGTGCTCGTCATGCGCATGCTCGGCGAGATGGCCTGTGCACTGCCCGCCGTCGGATCGTTCTACGAGTACGCGAGGCTCGCCTGGAACGACAAACCGGTCGGCGGCGAACTGGCCGGCTTCCTCACGGGCTGGATGTATTGGTATTTCTGGGTGATCGTGGTCGCGGTGGAAGCCGTGGCGGGCGCCAACCTGATTCAGTTCTGGCTCCCCGACATTCCCGCATGGGCTATCAGTCTCGTGTTGCTCGTCGTGCTCACGCTGACCAATCTGGTGTCGGTGGCCTCGTATGGCGAGTTCGAGTTCTGGTTTGCGTCGATCAAGGTTGCGGCGATCGTCGTGTTTCTGTTCCTCGGCGCGCTCTTTGTGTTCGGCATGTGGCCCGGTGCAGTCGCGAGTACCGGCAATCTGCTATCGCACGGCGGCTTCATGCCCAACGGCATCGGCCCCGTGATGGCGGGCGCGGTCGCGGCCACCGGCTTTTACTTCGGTGCGGAAATCGTGACGATCGCCGCCGCCGAAGCCGCAGAGCCGCAGCAAGCCGTGGCACGCGCGACCAATTCGGTCATCGGGCGAGTTCTGTTCTTCTACATCGGCTCGATCCTGCTGGTGGTGATGCTCGTGCCCTGGAATTCGGCAGGCATGGCCACACCGTACGTGAGCGCGCTCGAGGCCATGCATATTCCTGCGGCCGCGCACATCATGAACGCGGTCGTGCTCACAGCGGTGCTCTCGGCGCTCAATTCGGGCTTGTACGCCTCGTCGCGCATGCTCTTCGCACTCACGCGCCGTGGCGACGCGCCGCGCTCGCTGGCCAGGCTCAACGCGCGCGGCGTGCCGGTGCGCGCGATTCTTGTCGGCACCCTGTTCGGTTATGTCGCGGTGGTGATGTCCTACGTTTCGCCCGACACGGTATTTGCCTTTTTGGTGAACTCTTACGGCACGGTCGCAATTTTCGTGTACGTGCTGATTGCGTTCTCTCAACTGAAGCTGCGCAAGCGGCTTGAACGTGAGGCGCCGGGCAAGCTGAAGGTTCGGATGTGGGGTTATCCGTATCTCACCTGGGTCGCGATCGTCGGCATGTTGTCCATCGTTGGTGCCATGGCGTTCATTCCCGATCAGCGCACACCGCTCGCACTCGGCGTCGTCAGCCTGACGGTGCTGCTCGTGGCCTTCACCGTGCGTTCGATCTGGCGCAAGCTGCGCTCGCCGGACCCCGGCTTCGAAATTTGATGGCGATCTGATTTCGATACGGAAGTCATGGCCGGCGGCAGAGATTCTGCCGCCGGCCTTTTCTTTTATTGGCGTTGTGCAACGATCGGGGGAGACGAAGGAAAGCGTGTGTGGCCGATGGCCTCAGAGAACCGCAGAAACCAGCGCTTGCGTCAACAACCGCTGGTCCTCGTCGGAGAAGATGCCAATCAGTACGATCGTCGAAGACGATGCCGTCAGATCAGGGCGCCGCGTGAGCATCGACCGGCGGCCCACGACATGTAGCTCGCTCACCTGCCCGGCGCGCAGCGAGACGAACCCCTTGGCGCGTAATAGCTTCTCGGGGAAGAGCGCGAGTGCGGCTTTCAGACGCGCACGGTCGAATACGCCGCCGGCCTCGACATTGAAGCTTCGCAGCCCGCGCGGCAATGCATGCGATGCCCGCCGCATCGGGTGAGTACTGAGCAGTCCCGGCACTCGCATGGCTTCGTCGGGAAAGAGAATGGCCGGTGGCACACGCCCCTCCAACGCCGTCACGACGATCTGCGTCGCCCCCAATGACGTCAGACGACGCCTGACCGACGCCACCTTGTCCTCGTCGACGAGATCGGTCTTGGTCAGCACGAGCGTGCTGGCCGCAATAAGCTGACGTTGAACGATATCGCCAACGTAGCGGTCGTCCAGCGCCGCCTCGATGCCTTCGACATCGACTGCCACCACAATGCCGTGCAATCGAAAGGCACTGTCGAGCAAGCCGACTTGCGCAATGCGTGAGGGGTCGGACACGCCACTCGCTTCGATAACCAGCAAGTCGGGCCGCTCGGCGCGCTCGCCAAGGGCAATCAGGGTCTCGACCAGACGGCCGCCAATCGTGCAACACACGCACCCGTTCTCAAGCCCGATCACGTCGTCGCCGCGCTCACGGATCAGCGCGGCATCGACGTTGATCGAACCGAAGTCGTTGACGAGGACCGTTACCCGAAGCCCTTCGGCGTTGCGCAATAGCGCGTTAACGAGCGTTGTCTTGCCCGCCCCGAGATAGCCGCCGAGGACGACCATCGGGATCGGGGGTCTGGCAGCCGCAACGACCGTATTCGACGCGGCGGTTTGGCTAACTTGCACAGTATTCATGTGGGTGCACGGAAGACTTCGCCTCCCAACACCGTGCCCCACACCGGCATCTGGCGCAAGTCGTCTAACGGCACGTCGAACGGATCGGCGTCGAGCACGGCAAAATCGGCGTATTTACCGACCTCGATACTGCCGATCAGATGATCCATGCCGAGTGAAAACGCGGCGCCCAGCGTGATCGCGCGTAAGGCGTCCGCCACGGGCAGGCGTAACGACTCACCCAGCACCCGGCCCGACGACGTCTCCCGTTTGGCCGCGCACCACGCGGTGAACAGAGGATTGAGCTGTGTGATCGGCGCGTCGGAATGCAGGGCAAACGGCAGGTCGATTCGACGGGCAATCTCGGCAGCGTCCATCCGGTTGGCGCGATCCGGGCCCATCGTGCGCTGGTAGTGCGCATCGCCCCAGTAATAGACGTGATTCGCGAAGAAATTCACGCACATGCCCAGCCGTCGAGCACGCGTCAGTTGCGCCGAGTCGGCCATCTGGCAGTGCTGCAACGTATGCCGATGGTCCACACGCGGATGCAGCGCCAGCAGCTTTTCGATGGCGTCGAGCACAACGTCCGTCGCCTCGTCGCCGTTCGTGTGGATATGCAGTTGCAGGCCGGCCGCATGGAACGGCAAGAAGGTCTCGACCAGTTGCGACGGCGGAATCAACCAGAGGCCGTTTGGTTTGCCGTTGAAATACCCCGGCCAGCGCAGCCGCGCCGTGTAACCCTGAATCGAGCCATCGACGATGAATTTGACCGGTCCGTAGTGCAGCTTGTCGGTATTGCCCTCTCTCGCACTCAGCACGCGTTGCGGGCCGCCCTCGGGGCAGCGCTGCGGCGCGAACGCGGGCACGATGCGAATCGGATACGTCGGATCGCGCGTCACTTCGTGAAGGTTCGCATTACCCGACGGCGTCAGATCGTTGACGAGATCGGTCGCCGTCGTCACGCCGGCCAGTTGCGCGACCCGCCCGAAATTCCAGATCGCGCGAACGCTCTCGCTCGCCGCAATCGACAAGCCCTCGCCGATCACCCGATACACCGGGAACATCGCCGCGAACTCCTGCAATTCGCCGGTGGGCTCGCCATCCGCTCCCATGACGACACCTTCGATGTCGGTATCGCCGTCGATGCCCGCCAATTCGAGCATCGCCGTATTCACGTTCATCAGATGCACGCTCGCGTGCAGGATGGCGATGGGCCGCGTGATGGATACCGCGTCGATGTCGCGTGCGACAAGTGGCGCCCCCTCGAAGAAGATCGGGTCATAGCCCCAGGCGAGCAGCGGCTTGTGATCGTCGGTCATGCGCTGCTGCGCGTCGCGCAAACGATCCAGCACCGCGCCGGGCGTCTTCAGCCCCTCCCATAAATGCCCGTCGGGGCCGCGACGGTCGTAATAGCCGACGTAGACGGCGTCCCACATTGCGCCTTCCATCAGATGGCAATGTCCCTCTACCAGCCCCGGCATCAGCACTTTGTCTCGCAACGTGGCTATCGGCGCCGCGTCGGTCCAGCGACGCATGTCGTCCGGACCGCCCACGGCGAGAATACGGCCGTCGCAAACGGCCACATGCGTGGCCACCGGCTGGGCCGGGTTCATGGTGAGAATCTTGCGTGCGACGTACACACGAATGTCGTCGCGGCTGGCTACGGTGTTGTCTCTGTCTGTCATCTTTACTTCTTGTAAGGGGAAAGCGTGCCCACGCCGGCATTCATCGAGCGCTCGCGGTTACCGCCGAGGAGCAGGTTCAGCATCGACATGACCACGACGTTCACGACCAGGCAGATGAGCCCGAGGTTGACGCCACCGAGGTCGGGACTCTTGAAGTACAACACGAGCGCCAGCCCCTGTCCCGCGAGCACACCCGCCGCCACCGCCGCGGCACGCACGCGCAGGCGGAAGACCACGGCGATCACGCCGGGCAGGAATTGCGTGACCCCGTAATACGCCATGTTGATCAACGTCAGCATGAGATTCGGCGTGAGCAGCGTCAGCACGATGGAACCCAGCAAATACAGCACGATAACGACCTTCGAGCTGGCCTTCTGGCGATGTTCCGGCATGCCCGACAGAATGTTGCGCGTGACGATGGGACCCAGCGCGAGGCAAATACCGGCGAGCACCAGCAAGCCGGACAACGCCGCCCCCGCCGCGACGAGCCCCACCAGCCACGACGGCAGCAGTTGCGTCACGGCGGCGAAGAACGCCTCGTTCGGCGACCCCAGTGTGATGTTCCGGCTAATCGCGTAGTACGACGCCAGCACGAGGAACGGATACATCAGCATATACAGCGGCATGGCGATCTGCGTGCGACGGATGGTCGCCGCGCTCTTCGCCGTGAAGAAGTTCTGCACGCCGAACGGCATGACGTACATGCCGAGCGACTGGAACACGATGGTCGTCATCGCGAAGGTGAGTTGCGAGCTGCTCATCGCGTTGCTCACATGCTGGCTCGCCGCCTGAAATACGGGTGCGACACCCGCCTCCCACGCCACCGCCACGCCGGTAATGACAATCGCGGCGACCATCAATATGTCTTTGAGCACGGCGATATAGGCCGACGCACGCACGCCGGCGATCGCAATGTAGACAAACGCCAGCAGCGCGGAGAAGGAGATGAGCCACAGCGGTTGGAAATTCCATCCCAGCCCCTTGAGCGCGGCTACCAGCCCGGTGAATTGCAACTGTCCCCAAGGCAGCAGAAAGACGATGGCGGTGATGGCGACGACCAGTTCGAGAAAGCGGTTATTGAAGTGCCCCTTGAAAAGATCGGGCAACGTGATGGCGTTGTAGCGCTTGCCCGCATCCCAGATCTTCGGCCCGAGGAAATACCCGACCGGGTAGGCCAGCAGGATGTAACCCAGAAACCACACCCCATACGTCGGCCCCTTGGCATAGATACCGCCGGGAAAGCCGACCATCGTGCCGATGCTGTAGATCTCCCCCGCCGCGAGGAAGAACACCAGCCATGCGCCGAACTGGCGCGAGGCGACGAAGAAATCGTGCACGCTCTGCGGGCCGCGTCCACCGCGAGCTCGCAAGGCGAGATAGACCGAGAACAGAATGAAGCCGGCAAAGATGAGGGTTGCCATCGACGCAATCTCCGGAGAGTCGGTACGGAAGCGCGGTATCGCGCCAACGGGGCATGACGGCGCGATCTGCCAGCCGTCAGAAAAATGCGGGGATCAACGGTTCGACGAAGCGAACCGCCCTCACGCCGGGTCTTCTGCGATGTGGCGATCGAACAGTGTCCAGCACAGCCACAGACACGCGGACGTGAGAACGAACCACAGAAAGATCCAGCCGTAGATGAACGGCACGCCGAGAACATAGCGCTCGACAGATGCCGCCCACGGCAGCAACCCCACTACGCCGAGATACGGCAATCCAAGGCCAATCAACAATCTGAGCATGTGCTGTCTCCGGTACGCGAGGCGTGGTTTGGCGTGCGTACTCGGCTATGGCCGAGCACGCACGGGCCCCGATGTCTGGCCCAGTATCCACAGCCAAAATTCGCACCGTTTAGAGCCACATGACAGAAAAGTGTGGTGCCAGCAATGCCTTTCACGAAGCGCGAAAACGCTACGGCGACGCCGCTTTTCGCTGGCACCATCACAAAGCGGCGGTGGTACTAATCCCGGGAAAATGTTCTTGGCAGTATTGGCTCATTTCCGTCAGGAGCCTAACGTGGGTACGATTGAATCCTTCGCGCTGGATCGTCGCTCCGAAGCTGCGCCATACGATCCGCTTTACGATCCCCTGGTCTCGTCCGGCCCCGGTCTGGGCATGGACTACGCCCCAACTTATTGGGTCGCCACCGCCGGCGAACCGCCCGAAGACGATGGCCCGCTGCCCGGCGACGCCGATGTCGACGTGGTCATTGTGGGCGCCGGCTTCACCGGTCTGTCCACCGCGCTATTCCTCGCTCGCGAACACGGTATTCGCGCCATGGTGCTCGAAGCCAACCGCACCTGCTGGGGATGCACGAGCCGCAACGGCGGTCAGGGACAGAACGCCAGCGGACGCCTCTACCGCTCGCAATGGATCGCACGCTGGGGCAAGGAAACCGCCCTGCGCCTTGACGCCGAAATCCGCGAAGGCTTCAACACATTCAAGTCGCTTATCGCCGAAGTGCCCGAGTGCGACCCGCAACCCGGCGGCCATCTCTACATCGCTCACCGCGATCGCAAGATGGAATTCCTGCGCAACGAAGCCAAGGTCATGCGCGATGTCTTCGGCTACGACACACGTATCCTCTCGCGCGCCGAAGTCAGCGAGCAATACGTCGACGATCAGGAAAGCTGCGGCGCAATGCACGAGCCCGACGGCATCGGCGTACATCCGCTCAAACTCGCCTTCGGCTATCTGCGCATGGCGCGCGCGCTCGGCGCTCGTGTGCATCCGTCGACGCCGGTGCTGAACGTCGAGACGATCAACGGGGTGCATCACGTGCGCACGCCGCGCGGTGTGGTTCGCGCCAGGGCCGTTGCGTTCGCCACCGGCGGTTACACGCGCAACGACGTGACCAAGGCGTTGCGCGCGAAGATCATGCCGATTCTGTCGAACTCGCTCGTCACACGCGTGCTCACGCCCGACGAAATCGCGGCAACGAACTTCCGCACGCATGAGGTCATCACCGATACGCGCACGCTGCGCTATTACTACCGTCTGCTGCCGGATAACCGTTTGCAGATCGGCAGCCGCAGTTCAATCACCGGCGCCGATGCGCAAAATCCGAAACACATGGCGGTGCTCGTCGAAGGCCTGCATCGCAAGTTCCCGGCGTTGCGCGGCATTCGCGTCGATTACTCGTGGTGGGGCTGGGTGGACGTAAGTCACGACATGATGCCCCGCGTCACGCAACCCGATCCGCGGCATAGCCTCTTCTATGCGGTGGGCTATGGCGGTAACGGTGTGTCGTTCTCCGCACATGCCGGCCGCCGCCTCGCCCAGCGCATTGCCGGTCAACGCGACCCCTCCTGGGATCTGCCGATCTACGACTCGGCCCTGCAATACCCGAACGTCTTCGGCACGGTGCAGTGGCAAGGCTTCGCGCCGTTCCGCCGTATCGGCCAGCGTTTCCTCTATCAGCGGTATCACGCGCAAGACGAAGCGCGTTGACCCGTCTTTACCTCAGTCTTTTCAGGAATCTGCAATGACGACTCAGAACGAATCCGCCGACATCCAGTTGCTCAAGACCTTCAACGACGCCTGGAATCGCCATGACATCGACGCCCTCATGGCCTGCATGACGGACGCTTGCGTGTTTCACGCCGTGGCCGGCCCCGACATGCTGGGCCGCACCTTCGAAGGACGCGAGGCCGTGCGCGCCGCGTTTCAGTCGGCATGGGAGAACTTCCCCGATGCGTCGTGGACCGAGGGCGTGCATTTCGTCGCCGGCAATCGCGGCGTATCCGAGTCGACCTTTCGCGGCACGAAGGCCGACGGCACCCGCGTCGAAGCGCGCATGGTCGACGTCTTCACGCTGCGCGACGGAAAGATCGAAGTGAAGAACGCCTTCCGCAAAGATCGCCCCGCGTTCTGACATCTCTCGCCACGTCGTACGAAGACCTTGTCGCGCATATTTCATTTTTCAATACAAAACGTACCAAATAATAAAAATACTGATTGACCACGACAAGCAGATCACCTAGATTTCCACATAATCAACGAAATCGGAATTATTTGTTCCGTTTATTTTTCACTGGAGACACCCATGAATGCCAAAGATCCGGCTACGGCCACCCAGCAACTGACTGCCGCCGACGGTGGCCCCCAGGCCATGACGCCGTCCGAAGCGTTCGTCGAAACGATGGTCGCCAATGGCGTGAGCGAAATGTTCGGCATCATGGGCTCGGCCTTCATGGACGCAATGGACATCTTCGCACCGGCCGGCATTCGTCTGATCCCGGTGGTGCATGAACAAGGCGCGGGTCACATGGCCGACGGCTACGCTCGCGTGTCGGGCCGTCATGGTGTCGTGATCGGTCAGAACGGCCCCGGCATCAGTAACTGCGTGACGGCGATTGCCGCCGCTTACTGGGCCCATAGCCCGGTCGTGATCGTCACGCCGGAAGCCGGCACGATGGGCATTGGCCTTGGCGGCTTTCAGGAAGCGAAGCAGTTGCCGATGTTCCAGGAGTTCACGAAGTACCAGGGCCATGTGACGCACCCGGCCCGTATGGCGGAATTCACCGGCCGTTGTTTCGATCGTGCGATGGCCGAAATGGGGCCGACGCAACTCAATATTCCGCGCGATTACTTCTACGGTCAGATCAAGACCGAGATTCCGCGTCCGCAGCGTCTCGACCGCGGCGCCGGCGGCGAAGAGCGCCTGAACGAAGCGGCCGAGCTGCTCGCCCAGGCCAAGTTCCCGGTGATCATTTCGGGGGGCGGCGTGGTCATGGCCGACGCCATCGAAGAGTGCAAGGCGCTCGCCGAACGTCTGGGCGCACCGGTCGTGAACAGCTATCTGCATAACGACTCGTTCCCGGCCAACCATCCGCTGTGGTGCGGCCCGCTCGGCTATCAGGGCTCGAAGGCGGCGATGAAGCTGCTGGCACAGGCCGACGTGGTCGTGGCCCTCGGTTCGCGCCTCGGACCGTTCGGCACGCTGCCGCAGCATGGTCTGGATTACTGGCCGAAGAACGCCAAGATCATCCAGATCGATGCCGATCACAAGATGCTCGGCCTCGTGAAGAAGATCTCGGTCGGTATCTGCGGCGACGCGAAAGCGGCTGCCGTGGCGCTGTCGCAACGGCTGGCCGAGCGCACGCTCGTGTGCGACGCCACGCGCGCCGCCCGGGCCGACCAGATCGCCACCGAGAAGGCGGCGTGGGAGAAGGAACTCGACGAGTGGACCCACGAGCGCGATCCGTACAGCCTCGACATGATCGAAGAGCAGAAGCACGAGCGCACCTTCAACGGCGGCGAGTATTTGCACCCGCGTCAGGTGCTGCGCGAACTGGAGAAGGCGATGCCGGAAGACGTCATGGTCTCGACCGACATCGGCAACATCAACTCGGTAGCCAACAGCTATCTGCGCTTCAACAAGCCGCGCAGCTTCTTCGCCGCCATGAGCTGGGGCAACTGCGGCTATGCCTTCCCGACGATCATCGGCGCCAAGGTTGCGGCACCGCACCGTCCGGCCATCTCGTACGCCGGCGATGGCGCCTGGGGCATGAGCCTGATGGAAACACTCACCTGTGTGCGTCACAACATTCCGGTCACGGCCGTGGTCTTCCACAACCGTCAATGGGGTGCCGAGAAGAAGAACCAGGTGGACTTCTACAACCGCCGCTTCGTGGCCGGTGAACTCGAGAGCCCCAGCTTCGCCAACATCGCCCGCGCGATGGGCGCCGAAGGCATTGTGGTCGATCGTCTGGAAGACGTTGGCCCGGCGCTCAAGAAGGCCATCGACCTGCAAATGAACCACGGCAAGACGACGATCCTCGAAATCATGTGCACCCGCGAGCTGGGCGATCCGTTCCGCCGCGACGCGCTGTCGAAGCCGGTGCGCATGCTCGACAAGTACAAGGACTACGTCTGACGCAGTCGAGGTAATTCGTGTTACAGCGCTCCCGGCTCTGTGGGTGCCGGGGGCGCTTTTTTATTCTCTCGACATCATGAAAGCCATCAATCGCATCATCGATACGGCGCGCCGCGCACCGATGCGCATCGTGTTGTGCGAATCGGAAGACGAACGGATGCTCACCGCAGCCGCGCGTGCCACGCGCGAAGGGATCGCGCGCATCGTATTCGTCGGCGACATCGGCAAGACACAACGTGCGGCCGACGCGGCACGCGTCGATCTGTCCGGTATGGAACTGATCGATCCGGCAACCTCCGGCATGACGGACGCGTTCGCCGAGACGTGGCAGAACATGCGGGCAAAAAAGGGAATGACTCGCGCGCAAGCCGTCGAGGAAATGCGCTCGCCGCTGGGCTTCGCCAACATGATGGTGCGCCTCGGTCACGCCGACGGCTCCGTTGCAGGAGCTGTCAACACCACCGCCGATGTGGTGCGCATGGCCATACAGATCATCGGCGTACAGCCATCGTTCCAACTCGTATCGAGCTTTTTCCTGATGATGCTCTGCGAGCCGTTCCATACGATGAAGGGCGGCCTGATTTTCTCCGACTGCGCCCTCGTCGTCGATCCCGACGCCGCGCAACTCGCGCAAATCGCACTCGCTGCGGCCGACAGCGCGAGCGCCTTGCTCATGGAGCCGCCGCGCGTTGCAATGCTGTCGTTCTCCACGAGCGGCAGCGCGAAACACGCCGCGGTGGACAAGGTCGTGGAAGCGACGCGGCTCGTGAAGGAAGCCCGTCCGCAGTTGGCCATCGACGGCGACGTTCAGCTCGATGCGGCGATCGTCTCCGAAATTTCGCAGCGCAAAGTCGTGCACTCGCAGGTCGAGGGGCATGCCAACACGCTGATCTTCCCCAACCTCGATGCGGGCAACATCGGCTACAAGCTGGCCGAACGCATCGGCGGCGCGAAGGCTATCGGTCCCTTGCTGCAAGGGCTGAATCGTCCGGCAAACGACTTGTCTCGCGGTTGCAGCGCCGACGACATCTATTACGTGATCGGCGTGACCTGCGTGCAGGCGCAGGCCGCACGCGCCAAGCTCACCGGAACCTCGCCGCTCGCCATCCGGCCATGACGCTTCACGCGATTCAGGCCTATCTTCCGTTGATGTTGCTGCTGGGCTTCGCCACGTACTTCCAGACGGTGACGGGGTTCGGACTAGGCATGATCGTGTTGGGCGGCGCCAGTGGTTTCGGACTGGCGCCGGTGGCGAGCGTCGCCATCCTCGTGAGTCTGGTCACCCTGGTGAATAGCGCGCTGGCGCTGCCCGGCACGCTGCATCACATCGACTGGCGGGCAGTGCGCGCCGCAACGCTTGGCATCGTGCCGTCGGTCGTCGTCGGCGTGTTGCTTTTCGATTATCTGAACGGCACGGCATCGAACGTGTTGCACCTTCTCCTCGGTGCAGTTGTGCTGTATGGCGGTATCGGTTCGGCCCTGCGTCCTGCGCCCAAAGCAGAGCGCTCGGGAGACACAGGTTTCTTCTTCAGCGGCATTTTCGGCGGCTTGCTCAGCGGCATGTTCGGCATCTCCGGTCCGCCGCTGATTTTCTATTTCTACCGGCAGCCGCTTACGCTGGTGCAGATTCGCTGCGCGTTGATCCTGCTGTTCGCGGTGACGGCATCGGTTCGCACCGTCTATAGCGCCTTCGCGGGTCAGCTACCTGCATCCATCGGGTGGCAAGCCGCCATAGCATTGCCGGTTGTCGCGTTCGCCACACTGCTGGCACGTCGTCATCCGCCACCGCTATCGAGCGTAACGACGCGACGGGTCGCTTTCCTCACCTTGATCTTGCTGGGCACACATCTGATGGTGAGTGCGGTGCTGGAGATGGCGTAACACGGAACGTCGCGTGCAACGCATGACACGTTATGCGTGCGCGCGACGGCCGCCGCTGCCGATCCAGTCGACAAGGCGTGAGAGCGTTGTCATGTCGGGCGGGGACGTCAGGTCCAGGGCAAGCGAATTCCGGTAATACGGGCTGAGATCCAGGCCGACGCCGAGGCCAAGCACCTCCACGTCGCCGCGTGCCTGCTGCTGCGCCACGACCTCTCGCAAATGATGATCGAGATAGTGGTCGTCGTTGACCTGATGGGTCGCGGCGTCCATCGGGCTGCCGTCCGAAATCACAATCAGCAGACGACGGTTGGCGCTGCGCGAGCGCAGCCGTTCGCATGCCCACGCCACCGCCTCGCCATCGACGCCTTCACGAAACAGATCGGCCTTGAACAGCGACGCGATGTCGCTTCGCGCGCGTCGCCAACTCGTCACGGCATCTTTGAAGATCAGATGCGAGACCTCATTCAAACGCCCTGGAAATCGGGGCTTGCCGCGTGCCAGCCAGTCGCTGCGGGCGCGACCGCCGTTCCACGCACCGGTGGTGAAACCCAGGATCTCGTTAGTCACACCTGCCGCGTCGAGCGCGCGCGACAAGACATCGACGATCATCGCCACCGCTTCGATCTGTGCCTTCATCGACCCCGAGCAATCGATGAGAAAGCTCACCATCGATTCGGCAATCAAGGTGTGTTTCTCGAGCCGGAACAGCCGGCGCTCGGCGGGCGAGCTGACCAGTTGCGCGAGACGGCGCCCGTCGATACGTCCCTGTTCCTCCCCGAACGACCAGCCGTCGCGCTGCGGCACGGCCAGCGCTGCCTTGAGCGCACGCGCGAGCCTCGGCACGTTGATGGCCTGCGCGACGATTCTCTCGTCAAGACGCTCGCGGAACTCGGTCAGCAGCGCGCGGCGCACAAGCGTGCCCGCGTACAACTCTCGATCGTAGCGATTCGTAAAGACACGATAACCTTGCGCCGACGCCTGGAGTACGCGGCTGTCACCCGAGTGCGCGATCGTAATGCCGTCGTCTTCGTGTTCATCGAAATCGAGAAAGAGCGAGAAGGCGTTGCGTACCCCCTTTTCGTCCTCGTCGTCCTTAGTCTTGTCTTCCGTCTGCTCACCGCCCGCCGAACGTATCAGGCTTGCTATGTCGGCCGCCAACTCGCGCGCGTACACGGCGAAAGCCGTCTGATCGGCCCGGGTTCGACGCATTCCCGCGAGCGCGCCGCCAATGCGCGGCGCGATGGCCATGCGCGTGGCTTCGATGAGTCCCTCCGTGTCTTCGACGACGGGATAACCGGTCAAGCGCGACCAGCTCATCTGCGCCACGGTATAGAGCAACAGTCCGACATGGCTGTCGGCCACGCCGGTGATGTGCATCGCGCGCGACCACGCTTCGAATCGGTCTCGCAGGTTCTTCGCGATGCCGGGCATACCGGCCGGGATGAACGTTTCGCAGCGCAATTGCTCCATTAGCTCGAAAAGCAAACGTTCGAGCGGCGCGTCCGGTTGCAGACGGCGATGCAACGCCGCATCGCTGTGCCGCAGCCGCATTGCCGCACCGTCGGCGGCGCCGCGCAATGTCGTGAGCGCCCTCAGCGGGTCGCCGGGTCCGGGCAGCGTTTGCAGATGCGGCGCATGCAACGGAAGCGGGCGCATGTTCCGGCAAAGGCGTGCGCCGCTGTAATGCAGCGCAGGGTCGCCGGTCAGCGCGCGCACCGTTGCAGCGCACAGCGCTTCGCCGCGCGCGGCGCGCCGTGCCGCCTCGCGATCCGAGATCGTCATGGCGCATCGGCCAGCAGCGAGCGTGTGCCATCGCTCGCGAGCAACTCACGGCCGAAGGCGCGCTGGTAGTACTCCGCCACCACGGCACGCTCGGCTTCGTCGCACTTGTTGAGGAATGTGAGACGGAACGCCAGTCCGGTATCGTGGAAAATGCCCACGTTCTCCGCCCAGTTGATCACCGTGCGAGGCGACATGAGTGTAGACAGGTCGCCGGTCGCAAAGCCCTTTCGGGTGAGCTCCGCCACACTCACCATCGAGTCGACGAGCGCGCGTCCGGCGTCATTATCGAGTGCCGGCACCCGCGCCAGGACAATGCCGGCTTCGTCGGCCCGCGACAGATAATTGAGCGTTGCGACGACATTCCAGCGGTCGATCTGCGCATGATTGAGCACCTGCGTGCCGTGATACAGACCGTTGAGATTGCCAAGGCCGACCGTATTCGTCGTGGCAAACATGCGAAAACCCGGGTGCGGATGGATCACGCGATTCTGATCGAGCAGCGTAAATTTGCCGTCGCGCTCGAGAATGCGCTGAATCACGAACATCACGTCGGGACGGCCAGCGTCGTACTCGTCGAAGATCAACGCGACCGGGCGTTGCAGTGCCCACGGCACGATGCCTTCCTGAAACTCGGTGATCTGATGGCCGTCGCGCACAACGATGGCGTCTTTGCCCACCAGGTCGAGACGGCTGATATGGCCGTCCAGATTCACCCGCACACACGGCCAGTTCAACCGCGCGGCCACCTGCTCGATATGTGTGGATTTGCCGGTGCCGTGCATGCCCTGCACCATCACACGCCGGTTGCACATGAAACCGGCAAGAATCGCCAGCGTCACGTCGGGGTTGAAGCGATACGCCGTATCGATCTCGGGTACATGATCGTCTCGCTCGCTGAACGCCGGCACCTGCAGATCGGTATCGATGCCGAATACGGTGCGGGCATCGACCCGGCGATCCGGTTGTTGGGTAGCGGTCTCCATCACGTCCCTCTCCTGTTCCACGGTTTCATTGCGCCAAGGCAATGTCAGGGCATCATAACGTTAACCATTTTTAGAAACAATTCGTTCCGAATAATTAAATCACCGATTGACGCTCCGCCGGAGGTTCGTCTACATTCGAACGAACTGACCCGCATCGGAACCGGCCAATGTCGCTCAATCCGCTCGATAGTTCGTTTGGGTACAATACCGCTGATCCATTTTCCGGAACGGCGCATATGAACGACGCAGCGACCCAGCACGACACCCCCTCGGAGAACAAGGCGGACACCCCGACCCTGCGGGCGTTTGCGCTGCTCGAATATCTCGTTGCCGCCGACGCGCCGGTCTCGCTCGCCGACATGGCGCACGACATTCAGATGCCGAAGGCGTCGCTGCACCGAATGCTCGGCTCGCTTGAGGCAGGCGGGCTGGTGATTCGTGAACCCGGGCAGAAGAATGCTTACGTGATCGGCCCGCGCCTCGCACAACTGAGTCTGGGCGTGATGATGCAGGCGGGTGCGCGACGCATGCGTCACGCTATTCTCGGCCGACTCGTGGCCGATCTCGGCGAGACTTGTAACCTCACGATGCTGCACGAGACCGAGGTGCTCTATCTCGATCGCATGGAAGCGCCGTGGCCGCTGCGTCTCGATCTCAAGCCCGGCTCGCATGTGCCTGCGCACAGCAGCGCGAGCGGCAAACTGCTGCTCGCCATGATGCCGCGCGAACAGCGCGCCGCACTGCTGCGAGCGATGAAGCTGCAACGCTTCACCCCGAATACGCTGACCGATCCCGAATTGCTCGAGAGCGAACTCGACCGCATTGCGCACAAGGGTATCGCCGTCGATAACGAGGAATTCGTGCTGGGGATTGCCTGCGTCGCGGCGCCCGTGCTCAAGGAAGACGGCGGATGCATCGCCGCCGTGGCCGTGCATGCCCCGGTATCGCGCACGTCGCTGTCGAAAGCGATGGAGTTCGTACCGCGTCTGCAGGAAGCCGCGAAGGAACTCGCGAAGACGTTCTGACGCGTCAGAACGCTTTCGCCTGTGCCCGCGACTCGCCTTCCGGCACCCCTTCCGCTTTCCCCTTTTTCGCCAACGCCTCGCGCTTGCCCGCCCGCTGCCAGTCGAGCAACGGCGCAAGCGCCGTCGCCGTCTCTCTCAGCGTCGGCACCATGCCCAGCAGTTGCTCCAGCGTCACCCGCGCCGTGGGCCCATGCACGGCAAGCACCGCCCGCACATGGCCGTCTTCGATCGCGCGCACCGGTACACCTACCGCCACCATGCCGCGCACAAACTCTTCGTTATCGATACCGATCCCACGCGTGGCCAGCCGATCCAGCTCCGTTTCGAGCTGGCGAGCGTCAGTGATCGTGCGCGGGGTCATGCGCCTGAGCGACAGTCGCGAGAGCACCGCCCGGCGCTCGGCCGCCGGCATCTGCGACAGAAACAGCTTGCCGCTCGCCGTGCAATGCAACGGCACACGCATGCCGGGATGCATCTGCATGCGTAGCGGTTCGTTTGTCTCCACGCGTTCGATGTAGAGCACCTCGTCGCCGTCGAGCGCTGTCAGGTTCACGGTTTCGCCAACGCGATCGACGAGCGCGCGCAGCAGCGAACGTGCTGCGCGCGTGAAATTGTTGTTCGCCAGTGTGACCAGCGCCAATCGCGTGGCCCGGGGTCCCAACGACAGGCCGCGCTCCGATCCGCGCGAATCGGGCACATGTGAAACGTAGCCGCAAATTTCGAGCGCTTCGATCAGGCGCATGAGCGTGGCCTTCGGGATCGACAAACGCGTTGCAAGTTGCGACAACGTGTAGGGCTGTCCCGCCATGGCCAATCGCTCGATAACGGCCAGCGCCCGCAAATTCCGCGCTTCGTCGCTCGCGCGTAAATCCCCTTCGTCCAGCGTTGCCGTCTCGCGCATTGCGCCTCCTTGCTCGTCGCCCATACGCAATAAAAGAAACAAAATATACCAATTAATTGAATTCCATCAGCCTCGGGATAACCCCGGGCCGATACCGCGAGCGCTCCGGATCTGCCGTTGCCCGGTGCGCCAGCCCCGAACGTCCCCCCTTAGTGAAACCCCGCAGATGCAGCGCAGCAATTGCCCCGTTATGAGACGGCAAGCGCGAATTCCGTTTCAGTTTTCCGTTGTGCATCGCTTTTCCCTTGGCATTTGCGCGAGGCTCGCCGACATTGAATCGAAATAATCCGAAACGAATCGTTTCATCTCATCGAAGCAGACGCGAGGCAGGAGACAGGCGGTATGGAACACGAGGTCGACTATCTGATCGTTGGTGCGGGCTCCGCCGGGTGCGTGCTCGCCAATCGTCTCAGCGCAGATCCCGCGAACCGGGTGCTGTTGCTCGAAGCCGGCGGCCCCGATAGCAATCCATGGATTCACATCCCGGTCGGCTATTTCAAGACGATGCACGACCCGGCGCTCGACTGGTGCTATCGCACCGAAGCCGACACCAACGTTGCCGGGCGGCGGATCGACTGGCCGCGTGGCAAGGTGCTTGGCGGCTCAAGCTCGCTCAACGGCCTGCTGTATGTGCGAGGCCAGCGCGAAGACTACGACCGCTGGGCCGCACTGGGCAATCGCGGCTGGCGCTATGCCGACGTGCTGCCGTACTTCCGTAAATCCGAGGATCAGGAGCACGGCGCGAACGAGTACCACGGTGTTGGCGGCCCGCTGAAGGTGTCCGATCTGCGGCTGCGCCGCCCCATCGCGGAGCACTTCATCGCCGCAGCAAAGGACATCGGCATTCCGTTCAACGAGGACTACAACGGCGCGACGCAGGAAGGTGTCGGCTACTTTCAGCAGACGGCCTTCAGGGGGCTTCGCTGGAGCACCGCCAAGGGCTTTCTCAAACCGGTTCGCGATCGGCGCAATCTGATCGTGGAGACGCGTGCGCAAACGTGCCGTGTCCTCTTCGAAGGCAAGCGTGCGGTCGGTGTGGAGTATCTGCAGAACGGGGAGCGCAAGAAGGCGCGCGCCCGTGTCGAGGTCATTCTGGCGGCCGGCGCCATCGGTTCGCCGCAGTTGCTGCAAAACTCGGGCGTGGGTCCGACAACGGTACTCGCCAGGGCAGGCGTCGCGCTGCGCCATGTGCTGCCTGGCGTCGGCCGGAATCTGCAAGACCATTTGCAAGTCCGCCTGGTCTTCAAGACCCGCGAGCGCACACTCAACGACGAGGTCAACCATCCGCTGCGCAAGGCGCTCATCGGTCTGCAATACGCGATGTTTCGCACCGGGCCGCTCACGCTCGCCGCCAGTCAGGTGACGATCTTCACACGCTCGCGCCCGGACGTGACTCGCCCCGACATCCAGTTCCACATGCAGCCGCTGTCGGCGGACAAACCGGGTAACGGCGCGCACCGCTTCTCCGCGTTCACGTCGTCTGTCTGCCAGTTGCGCCCGCACAGCCGGGGCAGTGTCGAGATCCGGTCTAACGATCCGTTGGCGTACCCGGCGATTCAGGCCAACTATTTGTCGGATGTGCGCGACCATCGCGTGGTGATCGACGGTATCAAGGTGGCTCGCCGCATTGCGGCAGCGCCGTCGCTTGCGCCGCACATCGTCAGTGAGTTCATTCCCGGGACGCAATATCAGAGCGACGACGAGTTGTTGCAGGCCGCACGCCAGTTCAGCCAGTCGATCTATCACCCGGCGGGCACCTGCAAGATGGGACACGACCCCATGGCGGTCGTGGACGATCGTTTGCGTGTGCACGGTCTCGCGGCGCTGCGCGTCGTGGACGCGTCGATCATGCCCGAGCTGGTCTCGGGCAACACGAATGCACCGACCATCATGATCGCCGAGAAGGCCGCCGACATGATCCTCGAAGACAGGGAGCAGGCGTCGGGCATACAGGAAATCCGCGGCAGCATGCAGGCGGCAGCGGATACGGCAAGTGTCACTGTGGCGGTTTAGCCAGTCACGTCAGCCCCCAACCATTACAAGATCCGGAGACAACCATGAATGCATCGACCCAGAGCAACGCCCGGCAGATGCGCCGTGTCGTCGTCGCCAGTCTCATCGGCGCCACCATCGAGTGGTATGACTTTTTCCTGTACGGCGTGGTCGCCGGCATTGTGTTCAACAAACTGTATTTCCCCGGCAGCGATCCGCTCGTCTCGACGATGCTCGCCTATGGCACGTTCGCCGTGGGTTTTCTCAGCCGGCCACTGGGCGGGGTCATCTTCGGACACTTCGGCGACAAGCTCGGCCGCAAGAGCATGCTCGTGATGACACTCACCATCATGGGCATCGCCACCATGCTCATCGGGCTGGTGCCGACCTATGCGCAAATCGGTTTGTGGGCGCCGATTCTCCTGCTTCTGCTGCGGGTGCTGCAAGGCATCGGGCTCGGCGGCGAGTGGGGTGGCGCAGTTCTCATGGCGTTCGAATACGCGCCGAAGGAAAAGCGCGGCTACTACGCCAGCATTCCGCAAGTGGGTCTCGCGCTCGGCCTGTGTCTGGCCTCGGGCGTGGTCGCGTTGCTGTCGTACACACTCACCTCGGCACAGTTTCTCTCGTGGGGCTGGCGTCTGGCGTTCTTCCTGTCGGTCGGCCTCGTTGCCATCGGCATGTACATTCGTCTGAACGTGATGGAAACGCCGGAGTTCACGAAGATCAAGAAGGCCGGCACCGAGATCAGGATTCCGATTGCAGAGGTACTCACGCGTAACCCCGGCAACGTGCTGGCCGGTATGGGTGCGCGCTTCATCGACGGCGTGTTCTTCAATATCTTCGGTGTGTTCTCGATCGCCTACCTGACGCAGACACTCAAGCTCTCGCAAACCGAAGCCCTTACCGGGGTGATGGCCGCTGCGTTCGTGATGATCTTCACCATTCCGTTCTTCGGCAAGCTCTCCGACCGCATCGGTCGCACGCGGATCTACTTCTGGGGCTCGCTCGCGACCGGATTGTCGTCGTTTGCCGGGTTCTGGCTGATGAAGGCGAGCGGCGGCAACGTGATGCTCGTGTGGCTGTCCATTGTGATTCCGCTGGGTGTGATCTACGCCTCGATCTACGGACCGGAAGCCGCGCTCTTCTCGGAACTGTTCGACGCCGACGTGCGCTACACCGGTATCTCCTTCGTCTATCAATTCTCGGGGATCTTTGCGAGCGGCCTGAGCCCGATCATCGCCACGTATCTGCTCCAAAAGAACGGCGGCGAGCCGTGGATGATCTGCATCTACGTGCTGTGTGCCGGCCTCATCAGCGCGCTGTCCGCCGCGTGGATCGGCAGCCGCAAGCGCCGCCAGCATATGTGGCACGGGGCCGGTGTGACCGAGCATTGACGACCGATGTTGCCGCATCGGGGTTGATCCAGCCTCGGCGCGCGGCAAGTCGCAAAGGGCGTGTTCCAGACCGGGGCACGCCCTTTTTGATCGCCGGAGTGTTCCCTGCATGACCCGGATCAGTTCGTGAACGGCGCATCTCGTGCGATGATTCGGGGTATCGCCCACGTGCCTCACGCGAACATCCGGCGATGGCCTCGCACGCCGTCGGCACATTTTGCAGTGCAAAGGATTGTCTTCGCCGGGCACGATGAAAGCCTGTTGCCCCCCATCCTCTGGCCCGCGAGACATGATGCAGCGAGACCCGTCGCTAGATGCCGCTATTCCCGACGACGAACCCGATCGTCCGGGGCCCCTCTCGGAAGCGTCCCTGCTGGGCGCACCGTCGACACCCCCCGGCCCGGCGCCGGCAGACGCCGTGCCGCTGCTCATCAGCGTCTATCCGGCGCTCATGGGCATTCTGCTGGGTTACGGTGTACTGGTCGTCGGCAACGGGCTTTTCGCTACCGCCATTCCCTTCCATGCCCTGAAGTACGGTGCGTCGACGTTCACGATCGGCGTGATCCAGTCGTGCTATTACGGCGGCTTTCTGCTGGGCGCGTTCTACAATCGCTCGCTCATCGAGCGCATCGGACAACATCGCGCGTTCGTGGCCTTCACCGCGCTGGCCGCCCTGTTCGTAATGGGCTTCGCCGTGAGCGAAACCACGCTCACGCTCTGCGTGCTGCGGCTCGGCACAGGCTTTGCACTGATGGGCATGTACACGACCGTGGAGAGTTGGCTCAACGGCTCGGTACCCAACACCATGCGCGGGCGCGTGTTCGGCTCTTATCTCACGATCAACTATCTTGCCGTAAGCATCGGGCAGTTCCTGCTCAACATCGGCGAAGCGGGCAGCGAGGGGCAGTTGCTGCTCGTCGCCGGCCTGTTCGTGGCAGCGATTCTGCCCATCACGCTCATGCAAGGCTGGCCAACGCGCGTGGCCGACGAGCGGCTCGTCAGACAACCGGCGATCAGTCTCTTCGACAACGTTGCCGAAATGGCGCGTGCCACGCCCATCGCCATTCCCGGCTGCGTCCTCGCCGGTTTTCTGTACAGCGCGTTCTACGCCATCATGCCGATCTACCTCACCCGCATTGGCCTGTCGATCGGCAGTCTGTCGGCGTTGATGGGCGTGGCGCTCTTTGGCGCGCTGCTCATGCAATGGCCGGTAGGCCGCCTGTCGGATCGCATGGACCGGCGCACGCTGTCGCGGCGTCTTGCCTTTGCCTCGGCTGCGTTCTGCGCGCCGTTAATCTTTTTCCAGGCGCACTGGCTGGTGTTCGTGCTGATGTTCCTGTTCTCCGCCGTCAACTTCACGCAGTACGGACTGATCGTCTCGCATGTGAACGACCGTACGGTGCCCGAGCGACGGGTGGCGGTGAGCGCCACGCTGCTCATCCTCTTCTCGGTCGGCGGCATTCTGGGGCCGATGATCGCGTCTGTGGTCGTGACACTGCTCGGACCGGGCGGCCTTCACGTCTTCAATGTGGTCTGCGCGCTCACGCTCGCCCGGGTCGCGCGACGTGCGCAATTGCTGGCGCCCTGACATACCGCCAACGCCAGCGAATCGCCCCGGGATCTGTCGCTGAGGCTGTCGACGGCGTTGTCGATACGGCGCATCGGGTACGCAGCGAACGGAATTCGATACCGCGCTCGCAAGCGCCGCCCGATCACGCGGCGAAGCCCCATTTTGGTGCCGCGATGCCATTCTCTGGTGCGATGCGTCACAACGCCGGGGGAAAATCGCGGACAATAGCCCCGGCGCCGCCGGGTGCCTTTGAGCACGCTTCTTGCTCACCTATTCTGTACATATCCTTGCTGCCCCCGCGCCCGCCTCTACCATGACCATGATCGATCTCGACGCCCCCGGTTTGCTGCCGCCCCGACTGACCGCGGCCGAAGATGGTCGGCGCATCGTCATTTACGGCGACTTCACGATTTGCAGCGTCTTTCAGCCCGTATTCTCGGTCTCGCACCGACGCGCCATCGGCTATCACGCCTCGCTGCGCGCGCACGACGCCGAAGGGCGGCATGTCCCGTCACATGAAGTCTTCACGTTGGCGGCGCGTCACGGCGACATGCTCGAACTCGGCCGGCTTGCCGAGTCGCTGCATCTGGGTAACTTCTGCGAATTCGACAGCCGCGACGCATGGCTCTTCCTGAGCCTTCATCCGGCCGCACTGATGGACACGGTCTACGGCGACGCGCTCATCGCCACGCTCAAGGCCATTGGGCTATCGCCGCAACGTGTGGTGCTCGAAGTGCCGGAACAAGCGGGGGGCGACACGCCGCGCTTTGGCGCCATTGTCGGCACCTTGCGCAAAGCGGGCTTCCTGATTGCGCTGGGCGGCTTCGGCGCCAAGCATTCGAACATCGACCGGGTATGGGATCTGCGCCCCGACATCGTGGCGCTTGACCGCGGCATTCTCGCGCAGGCGACAGAGCAATCGCATCTGGCGCGCGTGCTGCCGGGTCTCGTGTCGTTGTTGCACGAATCGGGACAACTGGTGATGATGTGCGGCCTCACGACGGATCGCGAAGCGTTGCTCGCGCTGGAGTGCAACGTCGACTTCGTGCAGGGGCAA
Source organism: Pandoraea apista (assembly GCF_001465595.2). Classification (NCBI taxonomy): domain Bacteria; kingdom Pseudomonadati; phylum Pseudomonadota; class Betaproteobacteria; order Burkholderiales; family Burkholderiaceae; genus Pandoraea; species Pandoraea apista. The sequence goes on from NZ_CP013481.2 coordinate 4,746,639, forward strand.
CACTTCGCGGCGCCCGACGTCGACCCCGTGCCGCCCAAGGTCGCGGCCGAGCGCATGGACTCGCTCTCGTCGGCACTGCGCACGCAACTGGTGGAACGCGAGCGCGCCGAGCATGCACGGCTCGCGCCGTACGTGGCGGGGATCGAATCGGCGGCGGCGCGTCTGGCGCAAGGTCAGCCCATCGCACAAGCCACGCACGACCTGCTCTCGCTGCCCGATGCAGCGCGTTGCTTCCTGCTCGACGCGCTCGGACGTCAGATCGGCGACAACGTGCTACCGCACAACCATTCGTCGCAACGCGCCAAGCGCTTCCGTCCGCTGCTGCATTCGGAGGGCGCGAACTGGGCGCGGCGACCGTACTTCATCGAAGCCATGCGCGCGCCCGGCGAAGTGCATTTCACTCCGCCTTACCTATCGATCAACGAGGCCCACCTTTGCGTGACGGCCTCAATTGCCACGCCGGCCAAACAGGGCCTGCACGTGCTCTGCGTCGATATCAACTGGTAAGTCAGGTGGTGGCGCGTTGTACGCGATAGCGCTCGAGCCAGTGCGCATACGGCGCGGGCAACACCCACGACGGGCGCGCCACGTCGAGTTCGCGTGCCGCGTAGTACGGCCAGTGCGGATTCGCCAGTAGCGCGCGACCGATCATCACGAGATCCATCTGGCCGTCGGCCACCACACGGTTCGCTGCGTGCGGATCGTCGATGCCCCACGACGACGCCACGGCAATACCCGCCTCCTGCTTGACGCGCTCGGCGATCGGCGCGAGGAACGCCGAGCCCCACGGGATCTTCGCGGCGGGCGTCGAAAAGCCGACGCTCACGTTCAGCAGGTCGAGACCGCCTTCGCGCATCCGACGCGTCAGCGCGATCGATTCCTTCAGCGTTTCTTCATCGCGGCCGTCGTATTCGATCACGCCGAAACGGGCCGTAAGCGGCAAATGGTCGGGCCACACTTCGCGCACAGCCGCGAGTGTCTCCAGAAGGAAACGGCTGCGACCGGCGAGATCACCGCCGTAGGCGTCGTCGCGATGATTCGCGTGCACCGAGAAGAAGCTCTGGGCCAGATACCCATGGGCAAAGTGCAGTTCCAGCCATTCGAAGCCGGCGGCCAACGCACGACGCGCCGCCGCGACGAAATCTGCCTTGACCCGCGCGATGTCGTCTGACGTCATCGCCTTCGGCACCTTGCCGAGGTGCCCGCCGAAGGGCACCGCCGACGGCGAGATCGTCGGCCAGCCACGCGGATCGTCTTCCGCAATGTGGTCGTCGCCTTCCCACGGGCGGTTGGCGCTTGCCTTGCGCCCCGCATGCGCGATCTGAATACCGGGCACCGCACCGTGCGACTTGATGGCAGACGCAATGCGGGCCATGCCCTGCGCCTGCTCGTCGTTCCACAGCCCCGTGCATCCCGGGGTAATTCGGCCTTCCGGCGACACGGCAGTCGCCTCGACGATGACCAACCCCGCACCGCCACGCGCCAGTCCGGCGTAATGCGCCAGATGCCAATCGTTAGTGACACCGTCGACGGCGCTGTACTGGCACATCGGCGGAATGGCGACGCGGTTGCGCAACTTGACGCTTTTCAGTTCGAACGGGGAAAACAAGGCAGACATGAGGGGGGTTCTCTAAGAAGTCAGGGAAAGCGGCGCACGCTGACGGCGCGGAGCGCGCCCGGCAGCGCTTCGTCATGCTTTACGGCGCCTCGGCCGATGGTGGCCGACACCAGCAATGGTAGTCGCGCATCGCTATAATGAAAACCATCCACACATTATCAAAGCTATAACAGTTCATTATGGTCAATCCGCAATGGCTCAAATCGTTCGCTACGCTCGCCGAGCTGGGTAACTTCACGCGTACCGCCGACCGGCTGGGCCTCACGCAGGCCGCCGTGAGTCAGCATGTGAAGCATCTCGAAGAGGCGTTCGGGCCATTGCTCGTGCGGCGTCCGCGCGCGGTGGAGCTCACGCCCGCCGGACAGGCGCTGCTGACCTATTGTCTGGAGGTCGAATGCGCGGCCCGGCACCTGCGCTCGCGTCTGGACGATGCCAATGAGGAGTGCGGTGTCATCACCCTCATCACGCCGGGCAGCATCGGGCTGTACCTGTGCCCGATTCTGCTCGACATGCAGAAGGCGAATCCGGCGATGGCCGTGCGCCATCGCTTCGCCCCGGACCGCGAGGTGCTCGAAGGCGTTTTGCAGAATCATTTCGAGCTGGGGCTCGTTACCTTGCGCCCGGACGACCCTCGCCTCGCGGCCACACCTTTCACGCAGGAGCCGCTCGAACTGGTGGTTCCGGCGGGCGACGACGTGCACACCTGGGATGACCTGAAACGTATCGGGTACATCGATCATCCCGATGGCGAGGCGATGTCCACGCGCTTGCTTAGCCGGCGCTTTCCGGGCAATCCGGGCGTACAGAGCCTCCCTTGCAAGGGGTGCACGAACCAGATCAGCCTGATCCTCGAATATGTCGCACGCGGTCTCGGGTTCACCATCATTCCGCAATACGCGCGACAGGCGTTTGCCTCGCAGGACGCCATTCGCGTGGTCGACTGCGGGCCGCCGGTGGTCGACACGCTGTGGCTGATTCATCGCGCCGAATGGCCGCTCTCGGCACGCGCGCAACGCGCCGTGGCGCTGCTGCGCGAACGTGTCGACGCGCCGCGGCCACAAGCGTTTGGCGACGGACAAGTCTTGCAGCGAATGGCAACATAAGCCCTCGGGGTACGCCGCCACGCTGGCAGAATTTGCGGCATCACTGTCATTGCGAGCCTTCTATGCGAATCGGTACGCTGTGCCCTTTGCCTTCGACAGCCTCGCCATGCGTCTCTTTCGCCCGCTCGCTCTCCTTTGTCTGCTGATCGCACAGGTCGCGGTATCGAGCGCCGGCCCGCTCGCCACGCCCAGCGACGAGCCCGCACAAGCGCGTCAGGCGTTGCTCGACGCCTTGGCAACGCGTCCGCGTGATCCGGTCATCGCCATCCTCGCCTTGAACGAGGGCACCGAGACGACCGATTTTCTCGTGCCCTACGGCGTACTCAGACAGGCGCGCGCCGGGCAAGTCGAAGCGGTCGCCGTACAAGCAGGCGACGTCACCCTTATGCCTGCCTTGCGCATCGTGCCGGACACCACGCTTGCCGCCTTCGACGCGCGCCACCCGCGCGGCGCCGATATCGTGATCGTGCCCGCGATGCACGACGAGCGCGACCCTCGCGTGCTCCAGTGGTTGCAGCGGCAGGCGGCGCAGGGGGCGTTGATCGTCGGCATCTGCTCGGGTGCGCGGGTGCTGAGTCAGGCGGGTCTGCTCAAGGGCCGCCGGTTCACAGGACACTGGTTTGACCGCGACGATTTGCGCAGCGCCAATCCCACCGGACGCTATGTGGCCAACGTTCGCTTTCTGCATGACGATGGCATCGTCACGACGACGGGCGTGAGCGCTTCGCTGCCGCTCGCCCTCACACTGGTCGAGGGCATTGCCGGGCAGGCGCGCGCCATCGAGGTCGCAGAAGCGCTGGGAGTGACCGACGCGTCGGCAGGGCATACCAGCGCCGGGTTTGCGTTGAGCGCGCCGCGCCTCTGGACGATAGCGAGCAACTGGCTCGCGTTCTGGCGGCATGAAACGCTTGCCATCCCGGTGAGCGACGGTGTCGACGATGTCTCTCTCGCGCTCGTCTCGGACGCCTGGTCACGCACATGGCGCAGTCAGGCGTATGCGGTGGCGTCGCCAACGTCTTCAGGTCACATCACACTCGCCAGCGGGTTGCAACTCGTCACACAAGACCGACAGGCATTGCGTTCCGCGCACATCGTAAAACTCCCGCCAGACACCACGGCGATGGCGCGCTTCACACAAACGCTCGATGCTATCGGGCAGCGATATGGGCAGGCTGAACGCGACATCGTAACGCTCGCATTGGAATACGCCGACGCGTCACGATGAAGCGAACGGGCGGGACGCCGACAAGTGCTACGCGGTCAGGCGGTACTGCGACACGGGGGTGCCGAACGTGTCTCGAAACGCCCGCTGAAAAGCGTCGACGCTACGAAATCCGCTGCGCTGCGCGATGCGCTCCTGAGTCCACCCGGTCTGGCGTAACAGCGACGCCGCGAAATGCACCCGGGCGCGTACGACATATCGCGCGGGCGAGATTCCGGTGTCACGGGAAAACGCGCGGGAGAAGTTGCGCGGGCTCATGCGGGCCACGGCGGCCAGCGCTTCGACACTCAGATCGGCGTCGAGATGACTCTCGATCCACGCGATCACGTCGCGCACCGGCGATGTTGCGCCCTGCTGCAATGCGAGCGAACGGCTCACCTGCGACTCCGCGCCACCACGCAGCACGAACAACGCCAGATCGCGCGCGATATCCATCGCGACAGCCCGGCCGAGATCGGCCTCGATCATGCCGAGCGCCATATCGATACCCGTGGTCACGCCCCCCGACGTCCACACGTTGCCGTCGCGTACGAACACCCGGTCGCGCTGCACGTCGGTCGCCGTGCACATCGACGCCAGCAAATCACATGCGCGCCAATGGGTCGTCGACTGGCGCGAATCCAGCAGCCCCGCCGCCATCAGCACGAAGGCGCCGGTGCATACGCTTGAGACGCGTCGCGCGCGCGCAGCCGCCTGTGCAACCCATTGGGCGGCGCCACCGTCGACTACGGCTTGGCGCAACGCCGCTTCTTCCCCGCCGGCAACGATGATCGTATCGATATTCCGCGAGTCACCGAGTGCCCGTAGCGGCGTAGTGTTGGCGATAGCGAGGCCGGCACTTGTATTGACGTTGCCGCCGTACGGCGACACAACGCTCAGACGGTAGGCGCCCGGCACGGCAAGCGATGCCTTGGCGAAGACGCTGGCCGGGCCAGTGACATCGATGGCCTCCACGCCCTCGAATGCGACGATGACGATATGACGGCCGACCGGATCGGCGTCCGAAGATAGAACGTAGGCTGACACGCTTTGCCCCGCAGGTTCGGCACGAATCCCGCTGGACATTCGCGCGCATTCCCGAATTAGGACGGGCTACGCGGCCCGCCGGCTGGCGTGCATTGTAGCCCTTGCATGTGAGGGGCTGCACGCCTCCCGGGCGTAGTGAGTGAGCGTTATGGCTCTCGGACGGTGAGCCAGCCGAAGGGCTATCGCGCTGCCTGCGTGAACTTGTTGAACGACGTATCGAACAGGCCCCGCACGTCGAAGCTCTTGGTCAGCGTGCCGGTCTTCACAAAATCGTCCACACTCTTCTGCGCCTCGGCGATGGCGCTGTCCGTCAGCGGCTCATAGCGAATGCGCGACGTGCTGAACCACTGATGCGCCAGCTTGGGATCGACGCGCGACTTGGCGGCCCAGACATCGGCATAGCGCTCGATATGCCGCGAGTCCGCCAGCGACCACTCACGCGCGCGCTGATACCGCTGAACGAAGTCGCCCAGCAATTCGCGCTTGGCATCGATGACCTTCTGCGTTGTGGACAGATAACTCTGCGCCGCGATCAGGCCGCGCGCCGTCACCACCGTGCGAGCGCCCGCCTCGCGCAAGCGCGTGACGTAAGGCTCCCAGGTCGCCGTCGCATCCACCTTCCCCGCCTGCAACGCCGCCGCCGAATCCACGGACGCGAGATACGAGTACTTCACCGAGTCGAGCGGCAACCCGGCCGACGTCAGCGCCGCCTGCACCAGTTGCTGCGACCAGCCGCCGCGAGTGATTGCCACCGTCTTGCCCTTCAGGTCGGCCACAGTCTTGATCTGCGTATGAGGGCCGGCGAGCAGCACCACACTGTCGGGACTGTCCCGATAAATGCCGATGACTTTGACGGGCGCGCCCTGCGCCGCGAGGAACAACACCGGGCCGTCGCCTTGCAGACCGATATCGAGCGCGCCCGCGTTGACCGCCTCAATCACGGGCGTGCCCGCCGGGAACTGCTTCCATGCAACGGTGTAGGGCGCGTCGCGCAACGCGCCCGACGCCTCGAAGAGACTCTGCGCGTTGTACGCCTGATCGCCAACAACCAACACCGGCTTGTCTGCCGCCTTGCTGCCGAACGGCAGGATCGCCGCGACACTCAGCGCAACCGCCGTGGCGCGACGCAGACGCGCACGCCAGATAGGCCAGCGCTCGCGCAAACGGCTGCGCAGGTCGCGCTTTGCCGAGCGTGCAAGCGTCGCCTGCAACATCGCGGCGCGCGACGGCGCAGATACATAGAGGCCAAAGGCAATCGCAGACGCGGCGATGAATGCATCGATCACCGGGTTCACCACCGGCGCGGTAGAGGAAGCAGATGTCTTCATGTCGTGATGCCACACCGGAGCGCGGCCGAAAAGGAATCGGACGTGTCAGTCTAGGCAACGCCGCTCGCGTTCCCAACCATCGATTGGTGCGTTTCATAGCAGGTGCGCCACCGGTTTGCTTATGCAGGTTTGCTTATCGAATTTCGTTGTTTGCCCCGGAACGTGGCGCTCCCGTATGGTGATCGTCTACCGAAATCGAACGAGAGCTACGTCATGAGCCAACCTGCCCGCAAGCTCCGGCTGGGCGCCTACATGTCGGGGTCCGGCGTGCAGGGCGATAGCTGGCGCCACCCCGACACGGACACCGACGCCTATTCGCAATTCGCGCGGTACCGGCATTACGCCCAAGAACTGGAGCGCGGCTGCTTCGACGCCCTGTTCTTCTTCGACAACCTCTTCATGTCGACCGACCCGGTGTCGCTCGCCCATAGCCCCGGTGCACCGCGCTGGGACCCGGTCGTGCTGCTCGCCGGTCTGGCCGGCGCAACGCAGCATATCGGTCTGGTGGCATCAGTGAGCACCACGTACAGCGAACCCTACAACGTGGCGCGCGCGTTCGCCTCGCTCGATCACCTCTCGGGCGGTCGTGCCGGCTGGAATCTGGTGACGTCGACAGGCGGAGGAGAGAACTTCAATCGCGACGATCATGTCGATCATGCCGTGCGGTACGAGCGTGCGAACGAGTTCTACGATGTGGTGACCGGCCTCTGGGACAGCCACGCGGACGACGCCTTTCCCCGCGACAAAGCCACAGGTCAATGGGCCGACCCGACCCGCATTCGCACGCTCGATCATCGCGGCAAGCACTTCCGCGTGCGCGGCCCGCTCAGCGCGCCGCGCCCCGTGCAGGGATGGCCGGTAATCGCACAGGCCGGCTCAAGCGAAGCCGGCCGCGAACTGGCCGCGCGGGCGGGCGAATTGCTTTACACCGCCGCACAAGACATCGACGACGCGCGCGCGTTCTACACCGATGTGAAGACGCGGGCCTTGAAGTACGGCCGGCGCCCCGAACACATCTTCATTCTGCCGGGGGTATCGCCCATCGTTGGCCGCACGCAGGCCGAGGCTGAAGACATCTACGACGCCCTGCTCGCGCATCGCGATCCCGCCGTCGTGCTGCATTCGCTGACGAACTACGCGAGTCTAGGCATCGATCTCGGCAGTCTGCCGCTCGACGCGAAAGTCCCCCTACCCGAACAGGTGCCGGAGACTAACTCGCACAAGAGCCGTCAGAAGTTGCTGGTGGACTGGATCCGGCGCGAACAGCCAAGCGTGCGCGAGCTTTATACGCGCTTCACCGGCGGCGGACATCGCGTGCTGGTCGGCACGCCGGCATCGATCGCCGACGACTTCCAGCACTGGTTCGAGACGGGCGCGGCCGACGGCTTCAACATCATGTTCCCGAGCGCGCCCGTGGGCATTACGTCGTTCGTGGATCTGGTGGTGCCGGAGTTGCAGCGGCGCGGTCTTTTCCGGACTCGCTACGAAGGCCGCACCTTCCGCGAAAATCTTGGCGTGCCGGCCGTTCCCAACCGGCACTTCCCGCCGCGCGATGCGTCGTCGGCACCGGATACTCACAATCACAACGCGACGGCCATCTCATCGGCTCACGCGGCGGCAACGACAGCGGCAATCGCCTGACCCACCTCGGTCGTGTTCGCTTGCCCGCCCATATCGCCGGTGCGCGGGCCGTGCTTGATGACCTGCGTGATCGCTGCGAGGATCGCGTCGTGGGCGTCACGCGCGCGGCCTTCGCCGCCGCCGAGGTGGTCGAGCATCATGGCGGCGGTCCAGATCATGCCGATCGGGTTGGCGATGTTCTTGCCCGCAATGTCCGGGGCCGAGCCATGCACCGGTTCGAACAGCGACGGGAACTTGCCCTCCGGATTCAGGTTGCCCGACGGCGCAATGCCGATGGTGCCCGTACAAGCGGGCCCCAGATCCGACAGAATGTCGCCGAATAGATTCGATGCGACCACCACGTCGAAGCGATCCGGATTCAGCACGAAGCGCGCGCACAGAATGTCGATGTGCTGCTTGTCCCACGTAATGTCCGGATACTTCGCAGCCGTCTCGGCAGCACGCTTGTCCCACCAGGGCATCGAAATCGAGATGCCGTTGCTTTTGGTCGCCACCGTCACATGCTTGCGCTTGCGCTGTTGGGCGAGATCGAACGCGAACTTCAGCACACGCTCCGTGCCGTGACGCGTGAAGACCGACTCCTGCACGACGAACTCGCGTTCCGTGCCTTCGAACATCACGCCCCCGACCGACGAGTACTCGCCTTCGGTGTTCTCACGCACGATCATGAAGTCGATGTCGCCCGCCTTACGCCCGGCGAGCGGTGACGGCACGCCGTCAAACAACCGCGCCGGACGCAGGTTGATGTACTGATCGAATTCGCGACGGAACTTGAGCAGCGAGCCCCACAACGAGATGTGATCGGGCACGGTCTCGGGCCAGCCCACTGCGCCGAACAGAATCGCGTCGACGCCATCGAGCTGCTGCTTCCAGTCGTCCGGCATCATCTGGCCATGCTCGACGTAGTAGTCGCAGCTCGCCCATTCAATGTGCAGGTACTCGACGGGAATGCCGAAGCGCTTGCTCGCGGCGTCGAGCACGCGCAAACCTTCGGGCATCACCTCCTTGCCGATACCGTCGCCCGGAATCACGGCGATCTTGAACGGACGCTGGGCGCGTTGGGACATGTCGGTCATGGTCTGTCTCTCCTGATGTTTGGACGATGGCGTTAGGTTATTCCATTCCAACGCGGATAAAATCCCCCAATCGGTTAATCCACTATCCACGAATCGTGAATAAACCTCTGCCCGTTAATCCGAATCTCGACGATCTGCGCGTGTTCTGTCAGGTCGCCCGCCGCGCCAGCTTCTCGGCGGCTGCCGAAGCGCTGGGGGTTTCGCCTGCCTATGTGAGCAAACGTGTCGGTATGCTCGAAGCCGATCTCGGCACGCGTTTGCTGCACCGCTCAACGCGGCGTGTGGCGATTACCGACGCCGGCGAACGGGTCTACGCCTGGGCCGAGAAGATTCTCGACGACGTGAATCACCTGATGGAGGACGTATCGAGTACGCGGCAGGTGCCGCGCGGCACGTTGCGGGTGTCGAGCAGCTTCGGCTTCGGACGCCATGTCGTGGCACCGGCCATGTCGCGACTGCGGACGTTGCATCCGCAGCTCAATGTGCGGCTGGACCTGTTCGACCGGATCGTCGACGTGGCGGCCGAGGGCTACGACCTCGACGTACGCATTGGCGACGACATTGCGCCGCATCTCATCGCACGCAAGCTTGCCGACAATCATCGCGTGCTATGTGCTTCGAGCGCCTATCTCGACGCGCATGGCACGCCGCGTCAGTTGAGCGATCTGGCCGGGCATGCGTGCATCGTCATCAAAGAGCGCGATCACCCGTTCGGTATGTGGCGGTTGCAACAGCGCGGCGAGGCGGTGTCGCTCAAGGTGACGGGTCCCCTCTCCACTAATCACGGCGAAGTGGCCGTGCAATGGGCGCTCGACGGACAGGGGATCGTGCTGCGTTCGATGTGGGATGTGGGGGCGCTCATCGCGCGGGGCGATCTGGTGCAGGTACTGCCCGAGGTCACGCAACCGGCCAATGTCTGGGCGGTATATCCGTCTCGCGTGGCGTCGTCCGCCAAGGTGCGCGCCTGCGTGGAATTTCTCGCGGGAGAGTTCCAGACGCAGGCGTAGTCCGAGCAACGCCCCGCCTGAAGCGAGGCGCTATCGAACTTACTGAAGCGTGAACGTGGCCTGTTCGACGTGCTGCGAATCGAGCCCGATCTGCACGTTGAAGTCACCGGGTTCGGCCGCGTACTGAAGCTTTGCGTTGTAGAACTTCAGCAGGCTTTCGTCGATGGCGAAGTGCACGGTGCGCGACTCGCCCGGCTTGAGGCTGACCTTCTCGAAGCCCTTCAGCTCCTTGACGGGACGCACCACGGACGCCGCGACATCTTGCAAATAAAGCTGCACCACCGTCTCCCCTTCGTGCTTGCCCGTGTTACGCACGGTCACGCTCGCATCGAGTTTGCCGCCGCGCCCCAGTGTCTTGTCCGAGAGCGTCACCTTCGACACGTTGAACGTGGTGTAACTCAGACCGTAGCCGAAGGCGTACAACGGGCCGGAGTCTTCTTCGAAGTATTGGGACGTGTAATTTGCAGGCTTGCCCGGCGTAAACGGCCGGCCGATGCGCAACTGGTTGTAGTACGTCGGAATCTGACCGACCGAGCGCGGGAACGAGATCGGCAGCTTGCCCGACGGGTTGTAGTCGCCAAACAGCACGTCGGCAATCGCATGACCGCCTTCGGTGCCCGCGTACCAAGTCTCGAGCATGGCGTCTGCGTTGGCTTTCTCCCAGTTCAGATCGAGCGGACGTCCATTCATCAGCACCACGACGAGCGGCTTGCCGGTGGCTTTGAGCGCCTGCAACAGCGCCAGTTGGCTGCCCGGCAGCGACAGGCTCGTGCGGCTCGACGCCTCATGCGACATGCCGCGCGATTCGCCCACCGCCACGATCAGCGTGTCGGCGTGGCGCGCAACCTGCACGGCTTCGTCGATCATCTGTTGCGGCGTGCGCTTGTCCTGCACGACTTCCGGATTGTCCCAGTCGAGGAAGTTGAGGTACTCGACTACGCGCGGCTCGTCGGTAATGTTTGCGCCCCGCGCATAGCTCACCTGCGCCTGCGTGCCGAGGGCATCGCGCACACCTTGCAACAGCGTGACGGCCTGCGTCGACTTGCCCGCCGCCGACCAGCTACCCATAACGTCGATCTTCGCGTCGGCGAGCGGCCCGATCACAGCGACCTTGCCGGCCTTGCGAAGCGGTAGCGTGTCGTGCCGGTTTTCCAGCAGAACGAGGGACTTGCGTGCGGCGTCGCGTGCGGCCTCGCGATGCAGGCGGCTTTCGGCATTCACGTCCTTCGGGTCCTGCGCGGCGTTACCGATGCGGCGATATGGATCGGCAAACAGGCCCATGTCGTACTTCGCGCCGAGCACTTCGCGCACGGCGCTGTCGATGTCGCGCATCGGCACGTCGCCGGACTTCACGAGATCGGGCAATTGCTTGAGATACTGCACGTCGGCCATGCTCATGTCGACGCCCGCCTCGATGGCAAGCTTCGCCGCCTCACGGCCGTCCTTTGCCACGCCGTGGCGCATCAACTCTTCAATGGCGCCGTGATCGCTCACGGTCACGCCCTTGAAGCCCCATTGGTCGCGCAACAGGTCGCGCAGCAGCCATTTGTTCGACGTGGCCGGCGTGCCGTTGATCGAATTCAGCGCGATCATCACGCCACCGGCCCCTGCGTCGATGCCGGCCCGATAGGGCGGCAGATAGTCCTGGTACATGCGCATCAGGCTCATGTCCACGACGTTGTAATCGCGTCCGCCCTCGACTGCGCCGTACAGCGCGAAGTGCTTGACGAAGGCCATCAGACTGTCGGGGTTCGCGGGCGACGTGCCCTGAAACCCCTGCACGCTGGCGCGCGCGCTCTGCGACACCAGATAGGGGTCTTCACCGAAGCCTTCCGACGTACGGCCCCAACGCGGGTCGCGCGAAATGTCGACCATTGGTGCGAAGGTGGCGTCCAGCCCATCGGCACTCGCTTCGATGGCGGCCACACGGGCCGCCTGCTTCACGACCGACATATCCCAGCTCGACGCGAGCCCGAGGCTGATCGGGAACACGGTACGATGCCCGTGCACAATGTCGTAAGCGAAGAAGATGGGAATCTTCAGGCGGCTTTGCTTGACGGCGGCGTCCTGCAACGGGCGGTTATCTTCGCGCGTGACCGAGTTGAACGTACCGCCCACACGGCCGGCGGCAATCTCCTTGATCAGCATTGGCTGCGGCATATCCGAGCCAATGCTGATCAGGCGCAACTGGCCGATCTTCTCGTCGAGCGTCATGCGCGCGATGAGATCGTCGATAAACGCCTGTTTGGCGGCGGGAGACGGCATGGCGACCGGGGCATCGCCCGTCGCATTGTTGTTTGGGCCGGAAGGCGCGCCGGCAAAGGCCGGCGCCGCAACGAGACTGGCGGCAAGCGCCAGCGCGGAGAACATTCTCATGTGATAGCGATCCAATGTGGCGCGGCGGTGGGATGCCGATGGTTGCCTGCGGCAGCACCCCGTCGTTTCAATTGGCGTTACCCGGCCCGGAGAATCGATCCGGACGCGTAACAGCGAATTAGGCGAAGTGCGATACTTTGCCACAATTGATATCTTCGAAGCGATTCTGCCCCGGTTTTCGCGCAGATCACTGCGTAACGAGACGCTCACGGGGCCTGCACGGAACGCATATGAGAGTTGAAACGTCCCCCCAACTTCTGGAGAGATTCGTGGTTTTGTTTTCCCCCGCGAGGCCCTGGCGCCGACGCGCACGTTCGTTCTTGCCTGCCCTCGTGGCAGGTGCCGCCCTGCTGGGTGCAGCGCATGCCCATGCCTTCTCCCTCGACGACGTCACGGCCCGCGCGAAGACGCTCGCTGACCAGCCCTACGCCGCCCCGGTGAGCAATCTCACGCCCGCCTTCGCGAACATGCAGTTCGGCGACTACATCAAAATCCAGCCGCGCCGTGAAGCGTTCGAGTGGAACGATCAGGCCACGCCGTTCCGTCTGGGTTTCTATCATCAGGGCATGCAATTCAGCACGCCGGTGAAGATCAACGAGATCGTCGGCAATGGCAGCAACGCGAAGATCGACGAGATCAAGTACGACACCCGCCGCTTCGACTTCGGCGATCTCAAGCTCGACCGCAGCGCCACACATAACCTCGGCTACGCAGGGTTCCGCGTGCTGTACCCGATCAACGAACCGGGCAAGCTCGACGAAATCATGAGCGTGCTGGGCGCGAGCTACTTCCGCGTGATCGGCAAGGGACAAGTCTACGGGCTATCGGCGCGTGGTCTGGCGATCGATACGGGGCTGCCGATTGCCGAGGAATTCCCCGCCTTCCGCGAGTTCTGGATCGAGCGTCCGAACCCGGGCGACAAGCATCTGGTCTTCTACGCGCTGCTCGACTCGAAGCGCGCCACCGGGGCTTATCGTTTCGATCTGACTCCCGGCGACGATTCGCTGCTGAAGGTGCAGGCACGCGTGTTCATGCGCGCCCCGGTCACCAAGCTCGGCATCGCGCCGCTCACGAGCATGTTCCTCTTTGGACCGAATCAGCAGCGCGACCCGTACAACTTCCGGCCCGCATTGCACGACTCGAACGGTCTGGCGATTCACGCGGGCAACGGCGAATGGATCTGGCGTCCGCTGAACAATCCACGCAATCTCGCCATCAGCCAGTTTCAGGTCACGAATCCGCGCGGCTTCGGTTTGCTCCAGCGCGGACGCGATTTCGCGCAGTACGAAGACCTGAAGGATCGCTACGACCTGCGCCCGAGCGCCTGGATCGAGCCGCAGGGCGATTGGGGTAAGGGCCACATCGAACTGGTGGAAATTCCGTCGCCGGACGAGACCAACGACAACATCGGTGCGTTCTGGACGCCTGACCAGTTGCCGCCCAAAGGCCAGCCGTTGCAGGCGGATTACACGATTCGCTGGACAATGAACGAGCGCGGCATCATCGATCGCAATCTGGCCTGGGTGAAGCAAACGCTTCGCACTGCCGGCGAAATCACGCAGGCCAACCTGATTCGTCATTTCGACGGCAGCACCGGTCTGATCGTGGACTTCGACGGCGGCCCGCTCGCCTCACTGCCCGCCGGGTCGGTCACGCCACAGGTCAGCGTGAGCGATAACGCCACCCTCATCGAACAAACGTTGCAACCGAATCCGGTCACGCGCGGCATGCGCCTGAATCTGCGCGTGATGGTCAAGGACCCGGCCAAGGTCGTGGAGTTGCGCGCGGCCCTCGTGTCCGGCGGCAAGGCTGTGAGCGAAACCTGGAGCTATCAACTCCCGCCGTTCTCAGTCGCCAAGCAATAAGTTGCATCCTGCCTCAACGTGCGGCGGCCGCGAGCCGCCGCCCGCCTCGCTCTCATCTCGTTCCGGCCGCCGCAATTAAACAGGCACTTACGTGCCGTGTTTTCTCATGTAAAACCCTGAAACGGCCAAATTACCCTTGCAGTTGGCGACCAATTCGCGTTTACTGCATGCACAATATTGCATAAATAGCCACCCTTCGCGGTTCATAGAGGTGGTTTGCTTCATTGGCGACGGCCTTGGGCCGCGCCGGTGCGGCTCGGCCCGGTGCCGCTTGTGTCGGTCAAGACATCCCCAAGACTCTCCGCGTTTCGACGGAGGGCGGATTCGTTATGGAGACACCGCATGCGACACATCGACGTACACCATCTTGCCGACGAAGCGCGCTTCAACGGCTATCACGGCCGCATTCTGCTCTGGTGCGCGCTCATCATCATCTTCGACGGTTACGACCTCGCGGTCGCGGGCATTGCCCTGCCGTCGATCATGAAGGCGATGAACGTGGATGCCACCAGCGCCGGCTTCATGGTCAGCGCCGCCCTCTTCGGCATGATGTTCGGCGCGATCGTGATGGGCATGGTGGCCGACAGTATCGGCCGCCGAAAAGCCATCGCCATTTGCGTGCTGATGTTCTCGCTGTTCACCGCTGCGGCCGGATTGACGCATGAGCCGATCAGCTTCTCCGTCACACGCTTTTTCGCGGGTGTCGGGATCGGTGGTGTGATGCCGATCGTTGTGGCGCAGATGACGGAGTACTCGCCGCGCAAACTGCGCGGCACGCTCGTCACCCTCATGTTCTCGGGCTATTCGGTCGGGGGCATGCTCGCCGCGCTGCTCGGTAAAGGATTGATCGAATCCTACGGATGGCAGTCTGTCTTTCTGGCTGCGGGTCTGCCTGCGCTGCTCGTGCCATTCGCGATGAAGGCGTTGCCCGAGTCGATGCCATTCCTCATCCGCACGGGCCGCTTCGACACACTCCGGCAAGTGCTCTCCCGCCTCACGCCGGACTATGCTGCGCAGCCTGGCGATCAGTACGGACTGCCCGCGACGGATCGCAAGCAGGCTGCGCCGCTGTCGCGTCTGTTTCAGGACGGCCGCGGATTCAGCACCGTCATGCTGTGGGTGGCGTTCTTCATGTGCCTGTTCATGGTGTACGCGCTCAGCTCGTGGCTCGCGAAGCTCATGGCCAGTGCCGGTTACAGCCTGGGCTCCGCACTCACGTTCGTGCTGGTGCTGAACTTCGGTGCAATGCTCGGCGCCATCGGTGGCGGCTGGCTCGCTGACCGCTTCAACATCAAGTACGTGCTCGTCGGCATGTATGCGCTCGCCGCCGTGTCGATCACGTTGCTCGGCGTGAAGGTGCCCACGCCGATTCTGTTCGTGCTCGTGGGATTGGCCGGCGCCTCGACCATCGGCACGCAGATCGTGACCTATGCGTATGCCGGGCAGTTCTATCCGATGGCCGCGCGCGGCACCGGTATCGGCTGGGCTTCCGGGGTGGGACGCAGCGGCGCCATTCTCGCGCCCATCGTGATCGGCGTGCTGGTGAGCATGTCGCTGCCTTTGCAACAAAACTTTATGGCAATCGCGATTCCCGCAGTCATTGCGGTGATCGCCGTGTTGCTGATCGACCACAAGAAATCGGCCTCGGTGCAGCAGCAAGCGGCCGCGCAATTGCGTGGCAATACGACGGGAGTCGCAAACGGCGCGGGAGAACCCGCGTAATCGCGCGCGTCAAGGCACGCTCGGGCGGGAAGTCTGATCTCATGGCACGGCGGCGCGTTCAGGTGCCGCCGTGCGAAAATGCGCACCGCAGCGGTCATGGGAATGACGGCGGCTTTCGGTGACGCGGCGCGTCGGTGCTGGGGCAAACCATCAATCGCCCGGCGCATACGCGGCACATGAAAAATCATTCAACCCGAGCGCCTCAGGCGCCGATATCCAGATATCCGTTCCAACGGACCTTCTGGGGAAGATCACTATGACGCGTCTCGCTTTGCTGAGTGCTTTCGCGCTGGTCGTCGCTCATGCGCCGGCCTTCGCCGCCACCCCTGACGACGTTGCCGTTGTTCAGCTTTCCACCCGACAAACCATCACCGCCGACGCCGTGTTCGGTGGCGCACAGGTCGCCACGCTCGGCGCCGATGCCCTGCGCAATGCGCACGGCAGTTTCGGCGTAAACGTTGCCGCCGGGGCGCTCAACGTGCAGTCGAACCAACTCGTGCTGGCGAACGCGTCGCACGTCGCGATCGATACCCGTCAGACGATTCGCCACGCCGCGACCGTGACCGGTGCGACCGGCGCGATGAATGCGTCGCTGGGCAATCGCGCGCTGATGGGCGCATCGGGCAATATCGGTGTGAACGTGGTGGCAGGTGCCGCCAACGCACAAGCCAATGCGCTGGCGATTCATTAACGGCGCTGTTGAGTAGCGCGCGCCAGATCAGGTATCGGCCGGAAACCGGTTCTGCAGATTGCCTAGCCAGCGTGCCACGACATTCAGCTCCGCCTCGGTGAAGTCGTCGTGCAACAACGCGTTAAGCTCCGAGAGAATGTCGCGCGCGCGCGCAATGGCCTTGTGTCCGGCTGCCGTGATACGCAATCGCGTAGCGCGCCCGTCTTCGGCATCGGCACAGCGAGTCAGCAGACCTGCGGCGACCATACGGTTCGCCAACCCCGTCATCGACGATGGCGAGAGTTGCAGTGCGGCACCGACTTCTCCCACGAGCGCGTCCTCATGATGCAGCAGGTAGAACAGCACCCCTGCCTGCGCGGCGCTCACGCTCGCGCTCTCTTCGGCGCGCGCATCGATCCATCGCTGGACACGCCGCTGACCGACATTGAGCAGGAAGAACAGCCGGCGATCGGCAGCGTTGCGCGTCACGGCCGCAGCCGCCTTTCCCGGCTTCCTAGTAGTTGCGGCGCTGACGGCGGTCGCAGCGGTCGTGGCGGCGGGCGATTGGCGTTTTGGCATTCGGTCTGATGAATCGTAGTGACGTCGTTGTTACGGCGGCGCTGCGGGGAACGACGTCGTCGCCACGGGAATAGGCGCGCTCTGCCACGCGGAAATCGTCGCCTCGTGCCCGCTCGATTCCGTTGCGGGGTGCATGGCGCTGGCCGCCCCCGCCGACAGCAGCCAGTCGACGGTTTCCGGCCACAGGAACGCGCCGGAGCGTTGGCGGAAGTATCCCATATGCCCGATCGATCCGGCATCCGAACGCTTGGCGGAAACGGCGCGGCGTGTGACCGGGGCGTTACGCAGCCGGGAAACCAATATGTCGAGCCCCATCGGCGTGGCCCAGAGATCGTCGTCGAACCCCATCGACAGAATCGGCGTGCGTACACGCGCGAAGCGCGCTTCGGCGTCGAGCGTCGGATCGTCGAAGAAGTAATTCGGCAGGCGAGTCCATTTGCTCCATTCGCGCAGCACGCCTGCCGGCAAGTCTTCGCCGATGCCAAGCTTGCTGCCCGGCATATACCCGGCAAGACGCACCAGGATGGGGGCTAGCCAGTGCATCATCAAGGTGACGCGCAATCGCTCGCGCCGATTGCCCACCACGCGCATGGCCCCGGCATGCGAGGCTATTTGTACAGCGGCGACCAGCCGGTTCGAGCTCTCGCACAAGCCGATGGCGTGACCGCCAAAGCTGTGCCCAACGGCGTATATCGGCAGCGACGGATAACACTTGAATGCCCAGCGGGTCACACCTTCGACGTCCAGATCGGCCCAGTCGCGCATGCTTGCCCGGAAGCCGCGCAACCTTGACGGACGCGATCCGTCGATCCCTCGATAGCTGTACGTGACAGCAATCAGACCGCGCTGCGCGACGTATTGCGCGAAGGCGAAATAGAGACGCTCCGGCACGGCGGTCGCCGGATGGATCAGCACGACACCCCGGGCAGGCAACGACTCGGGATACCACGCATGTGCGCCCAACGGGTACGAGTCAACGGCAGGAATCTCAACGGCAAGCGATGGCATGACACAACTCCCCGGCGCTCGCACGGTCCAGGGGGATTGTGGATTGCGCAGCGTCAGTCGGTAGAAAGGACGGATTCGAAATTTATTTCGTACACGAAGTATATTCGCAATTTATTTCGCTTGCGAAATAAATTAAGGAGAAGGCACATCCCGCGCGAACGCAACAACCCCACGTTGTGGTCGGGCATCAATGAAAAACGGGAACCGAAGTCCCCGTTTTCATTCGTTGGCGTGACCGCCGGCTCAGGTCGTTATCGCACGCTTTCCAGACACGTTGGCGAGAGAGCCGCCTTCGTGCGTTGGGCAAACGCTTGCCAGCGGCAACTCTTTGCATCCGGGCCATCGTTGCAATCGGGCAAGGCAAGTACCACGCGCTTTGCCGGTTCGTCGAGCGAGAGTGACGTGAGGTGCCGCATCTGGTGCATCGATTGATACACCATCTCCACACGCACGAACGCCTCGCCTGCCGGATTTCGCCACAGCGTGAACACGAGTGCGCCGTCGGGCGGCGTGTTGTCGGGCTGGTCGGTGAGTTGCCAATCGAGTTTGAGCATGCCGGCGAGGTTAGCCACGTTCGTGTCGTGGCCGATCAGCACATACACGCGATTCCCGGCCGGCAACGCCGGGCCACGCACCGGTGTTCCGAACGCACCACTTTCCGTCGCCGAACGCGTCAGCGCGTCGAGGGTGACCGCCAGCAGCGGCGTACCATTCGTCGATGCGAGATAGGGCGTGCGGTCGAGCAGATCGCGTTGCGCGTTATGGGCTTCGAGCAAACGCACCCAATCCTGTTCGTCGTGAATTCTGCCCCAGGCCACATCGCTGTCGGGCAAGCCTTCGCCGTATTGCAGCAGGAACACTTCCGACGCCTTCGCCGCGCTGCCAAGCGCCCCGCGCAACGCTACGCCGCTGCCATCGGCTTCGACACGCAGGCGCGTGGGCACCTCTTCGAGTTTGCAGCCGCCTTGCGCACCGCATGCGGGACTGTGCGCGTAATCGAGCACTTCGCTCATGCGAGCGATCGTCGCGGCATAACGTTTGTTCAGGCCCGCAACGCCCTCCGGCGCGAGACGTGCCTCGATAGCCCCGCGTGCGGCCCCCGGATCGAGTGGGCAATCGCCGGCCGCGACCGGCTGGAATACGGCGTCGTAGGTCGTGAGGTCGGCCTGATGCGACGTGCGCATGTCGCATCCCGGCACCATGCCTTGCAGCAGGGCATTGCCGGTTTCCCGTGTGCGTTGATCGATATCGGACCAGCCGTAGACCGTACCGGGCGCCGGACATGCGTTATCGGGCAACACCCGTCGCGCGCGCAGCCAATCGCCGTAATAGCGGCCCATGCGCTCGGCCAACGACCCGCCACGCGCCGTCAGATAACCCGCGGGCACGGGCCAGCCGGGCCACGGGTCCGGGCTCAGTTTGTCCAACGGGGGATGGGCATGGGTCGGCGATCGCACGCCGTGACGGCTGACGATCACCGTTGAGATGAGCGTCCAGTCGGCGGGCATGCCATCGATGCGGGCCGCCGATTCCGGCGGTTTTGCCGGCCCCGGCGACGGCGGCGGCGACATGGTGCAGCCACTCAGCGCCCCGGCGAGCGTGAACACCGCAATGCAGGCTTGCCACCGCACACCGCTGCGTCTTTGTCTGCGGCGGCTCGCTACGTCTGAACGAGCCTCACGGAAGCGAACGGGTTCACGAGTCATCACGCGGGTCATGGCGGCAGTCATGGCTTTGGGTCGGGGTGACGGAGACGGCGTTGACGCTCATCTTACCGTGCGTGCCGAGCCTCGGCTAAATCGACGTGAAAGCGTGGCGCAAATGCATCGGCGTACGAACGCGATGGCACCTCCCGATCCTGCAACGCCTCCGCTTCGGCTCTCCGGGACTACGTCCCCACCTCGTCTGCCCGCCCCACCGCGCCGAAGCGCCACGACAACCGATGCGCCGCCGCAAGCAACGCCTGCGCGGGCGGTGCGTCCAGCGCAGTCTCGAAACTGCCGGCCGAGCCCATCAACGCAAGCACCAGCGTCACTTCTCCCGTGTGATCGAACACCGGCACCGCGACCGTGTCGATACCGGGCACCGGATTGCTCAGCGCCGTATCGAATCGCTGTGCGCGAATCGACGCCAGCCGCTCGGCATAGTCCGGCGCGGGCGTGGCGGCGCGCCCTTCCGCGCCCAGCCCCGCCATGCGTACCGGCTCTTGCGAAAGCAACCCGTCGAGCACCGCTTCCGGAAGGAAGGCGGCGAACGTACGCCCGATAGCGGTGTTCACCAGCGAGAGCACCGTGCCAATGCGCAGGCTGACGTGTTGCGGCCGCATCGCTTCCTCCAGCCGAACCACCGTGGGACCGACCGGCCCCAGCACGGCCATCGCGGCCGACAATCCGGTGGATTGCGCGAGCGCGAGGATCTCCGGCTCGGCTTCGCCCGTCGGCGAAAGCCGTTGCAGCGCCATCAATCCGAGTTCGAGACTCAAGGCCCCCGCCTCGAAGTTGCCGTTCTCGTTACGCGTAAGCAAGCCCGCACGTTGCAGGCTCACCAGATGCGGATGCGCCTTCGCTGCAACCATGCCCGCATCGCGTGCGAGAGCGCCCAGCGACAGAGGACGCCCCGCCGCAACGAGTGCTTCGAGCAACGCACCGGTGCTTTCCAGCGCCTGAATACCGCGCTGCGGCTTCGTCGCTGGCTGCGGCGAGATCACGTCGTTTCTCGACTCGCCGCTGCCGGCGAGGCTTCGCGTTGCGCTCATGCGTTCACCTCGCCGGTATCTCGCTCAGCATCGACCTGCGACGCAATGGCGCTTGCTGCCGCACGCAGCGCCGTAGCCACCGCGCCATCCCACGACACATCGAGCGCCGCCGTCGGCCCGATAGCCGTGAGTGCCAGACGCAGGCGTGCACTCGCATCGAACACCGGTGCGCACAAACTGCTCACCGACGGACTCGGCGTGTTCACACTGCGCGACATACCGTGCGTGCGTGTCTCGTCGAGCAACGCCTCGAACCGCTCACGTTCCGCCCGGACTGCCGGCATTTGCTCATGCCACGCCTGCGGCCATTGCGCTGGCGGCGTGAAGGCGCAGAACGTACGGCCGGTCGACGTCGTGGTGAGCGACATGACAGAACCGACGTGCAGATTCACATGCAACGGAAACGCCGCGCGTTCGAAATGCACAACGAGCGGACCTTGCGGCGCATGCGTGGATATCGCGACGCAAAGGCCGGTCTCTCGCGCCAGCGCAGTCACGCGCGGCACGGCAGCGCGATACGCCGGATCGTTTTCAAGATGCAATAACGCGAGGCGCAACGTCATGGGGCCTGGCGTGTAGTCGCCCGACATCGGGTCGCGCTTGAGCAACCCCAATCGGGTGAGACTGACCAGATACGGGTGAGCCTGTGCCGGCGGCAACCCGGCAAGCGTGGCGAGATCGCCCGGCCCTAGCGGGCGTCGCGCCTGCGCCAGCGCCTGAAGTACGCGTGCGGCCACATCTACGCTTTGCACGCCGCGCGAGGCTCGGCCGGGTCGGCCGCCTGCGTCGGCAGTGCCGTCCATCGGAATTCGGTTCATGCGGTCGTGGGAGGCAGGCTCCCCAAGGAAAATGGCCTAGATTCTAAACAAGTCGGCGTCCGTTTTTTCAAGCTTCCCTGTCACGCATTAGGGTTAACCCGCAGCAAAAGCAGCATCGGATGGCCAACGCCATCACATTAGCAAATAACAATCATATTTGTCATTGACAAATATTCTGGGCGTTTCGTAAGATGCCCTCATCATCCGCACCATCCCCGCAGACGAGATAAGAGAGAGACAAGCATGGCCAAAGCATTCGCCTCGCAAGCCGACCTGGAAGCCAAAAAGGTCACGTTCACCCAACTGTCGGAAAACACCTGGGCCTATACGGCCGAGGGCGATCCGAATTCCGGCGTCATCATTGGCGACGACGGCGTGATGATCGTCGACACGACGGCCACGCCCGCCATGGCGCAGGACCTCATCGCGAAGATCCGCACGGTCACCGACAAGCCGATCAAGTACGTGGTGCTCTCGCACTATCACGCCGTGCGTGTGCTCGGCGCATCGGCTTATTTCGCCGAAGGGGCGCAGCAGATCATCGCAAGCCGCGGCACTTACGAAATGATCGTCGAGCGCGGCGAGGCCGACATGAAGTCGGAGATCGAGCGCTTCCCGCGCCTGTTCGCCGGTGTCGAGACGGTGCCCGGCCTCACATGGCCGACGCTCGTCTTCGAAAAGGAAATGACGCTCTTCCTCGGCAAGCTCGAAGTGAAGATCGCGCACCTCGGTTCGGGTCACACCAAGGGCGACACCGTCGTGTGGCTGCCGTCGCAGAAGGTGCTGTTCTCGGGCGATCTGGTCGAGTACGACGCTGCCTGCTACACCGGCGACGCGCAACTCGCCGAATGGCCCGCCACGCTCGACGCGCTGGCCGCCCTCGGAGCAGAGAAGCTCGTGCCGGGCCGGGGTCCGGCGCTGACCACGCCCGAAGAGGTTGCCAAGGGTCTCGCCTACACGAAGGACTTCGTGACGACGCTGTTCGAAGCGGGCAAGCAAGCCGTCGAACAGAAGCTCGACCTCAAGGGAGCAATGGCCCTCACGCGCAGCCACATGGACCCGAAGTTCGGCCATGTCTTCATCTACGAACACTGCCTGCCGTTCGATGTGACGCGCGCGTTCGACGAAGCGAGCGGTATCACGCATCCGCGCATCTGGACGGCGCAACGCGACAAGGAAATGTGGGCCGCATTGCAGGACTGAGCGCGCCGAGAGCAAAAAGCAAAAGCAAAAAACGGAACCCGCCGGCGCGTGTGCGCCGGTGCGGTACCGACGATGGAGACATTGCATGAGCAGCATCGATTACCAGCGCCTGACGTTCGATTACCGGCCATGCGCAGAACAATCCGGCAGCGTAGCGCCCGAGACACATCCGGTGATCGTGGTCGGCGCGGGTCCCGTGGGACTGGCGACCGCGATCGATCTCGCGCAGCAAGGCGTATCCGTGATCGTCCTCGACGACGATTGCACCCTCTCGAGCGGCTCGCGCGCCATCTGCTTCGCCAAGCGCACACTCGATATCTTCGACCGTCTCGGTTGCGGCGAGCGCATGGTGCAAAAAGGGGTTTGCTGGAATGTGGGCCGTGTATTTCTGCGCGATCAGGAGGTCTACAACTTCGACTTGCTGCCCGAAGCAGGGCACCATCGTCCGGCGTTCATCAATCTTCAGCAGTATTACGTCGAAGGCTACCTGTTCGAGCGCGCCTGCGAGTTGCCGAACATTGACATCCGCTGGAAAAACAAGGTGGTCGGCCTCACGCAACAAGGCACGCCGGGCACCCCCGACGCGAGCGTGACACTCACGGTCGAGACGCCCGACGGCGAATATCAAACGCGCGCCCGTTATGTTGTGGCCGCCGACGGTTCACGCAGTCCCGTGCGCAAGTTGATCGGTGTCGACAGCCACGGCCGCACGTTCAAGGACCGCTTCCTGATCGCCGACGTCAAGATGACCGCGGACTTTCCGGCGGAGCGCTGGTTCTGGTTCGATCCGCCGTTCCATCCGAATCAGTCCGTGCTGCTGCATCGCCAGCCCGACAACGTGTGGCGCATCGATTTCCAATTGGGATGGGACGCCGACCCGGCACTCGAGAAGACCCCCGAGCGGGTAATCCCGCGCGTGCAGGCATTGCTGGGGCCCGATGCCAAGTTCACGCTGGAGTGGGTCAGCGTCTACACGTTCTCGTGCCTGCGCATGGACGACTTCCGGCACGGCCATGTGCTGTTTGCCGGCGACGCCGCGCACGGTGTGTCGCCGTTCGGTGCACGCGGCGCAAACAGCGGCGTGCAGGATGCCGAAAACCTGGCGTGGAAACTCTCGGCGGTGCTCGCCGGCCACGCGCCCGACACCTTGCTCGACACCTATGCGCGTGAACGCGAATTCGCCGCCGACGAGAACATTCGCAACTCCACTCGCTCCACTGACTTCATCACGCCGAAGAGCCCCGTCTCGCGCGTATTCCGCGATGCCGTGCTGACACTGGCACGCGATCATGCATTCGCCCGTCAGCTGGTCAACAGCGGGCGCCTGTCGGTGCCTGCCGTGCTGCATGAGTCGACACTCAACACCGTGGGCAGCGACCCGTTCGCCGGGCGCATGGTGCCGGGCGCCGCTTGTGTCGATGCACCGCTCACGCGCCAGGGACAGGACGGCTGGCTGCTGCCGCGTCTGGGCGGACGCTTCGTCGCGCTCGTGTTCGGCACGCCGCGCTCGCTCGAACCCGCATCGCTTGCGGCCCTCGATGCTCTGGCAAACGACAGTGTGCCGGTCGTGCCGGTGTTCGTCACACCCGATGCCGAGGCCGCGCAAGACACGCACGACGTGCACAGTGTCTGGCATGACGTGCAAGGTCTGGCCGCCCAACGTTACGACGCTGCACCGGGTACGGTGTATCTGATTCGTCCGGATCAACACGTGTGCGCACGCTGGCGCACGGTCGACGCTACGGCGATTGCCGCCGCACGCGAACGCGCGCTCGGGCGCATCGTGCCGGAAGTCGCGCCGATGCAATGCGCGGCCTGACGTTGGCGCAGCCGATCGCGTCCAACGACGCTCAGACCTCACCGATTTCGCAGGAAGGAGAACTTCATGGCACTCGATACACAACCGCGGCTGACGCGTCCGGATGATTTTTACGAAGCCCTGATCGACATGCATCGCGATCTCGACGAGTCGCAGAGTCAGGCCGCCAACGCACAACTGATCTTGTTGCTCGCCAACCAGATCGGCGATCACGACACGCTGCTCTCGGCGCTTCGTCTGGCACGCGCGGGGGCATTGGGCAACGCCGCGCATTGATCGCTCCGGCATCGCTCGATGCGCCACACCTCCCAACGAAAAGCGGGGCGCCCGATGACCGGGCGCCCCGCTTTCTTTTATGCGATGGGGGTTGTCGTGCTAGCGGGCGTTACACCACCACCATCTGCGAAATCTTCTGCGCCGCCTGCTGTAGCGGCGCGAGGAACTTCGTTTCCATCTCGGCGGCGGAAGTCCGGTTGGCCTGACCGCTGACGTTCATCGCTGCAATGACTTGCCCCGCCCGATTGCGGATCGGTGCGGCAATCGAAATCAGCCCCTCCTCCAGTTCCTGATCGACCAGCGCCCATCCCTTGGCGCGCACGTCGAGTATGCGCTCGCGCAAGGCGTCGATGTCCGTCACCGTACGGCGTGTGTGCTGACGAATATCGGCGCGGCGTAATGCAGCGTCGATTTCTCCATCGGGCAACGCCGAGAGCAAGACGCGCCCCATCGACGTGCACCACGCCGGCAAGCGGCTGCCGATCGACAGGTTGATCGACATCACCTTGCGCACAGGCACACGCAGCACGTAGACGATGTCGTCGCCGTCGAGCACCGACGCGGAACTGCTCTCCTGCACCTGTTGCACGAGCGCCTCCATGAACGGTTCGGCAAGATTCCACAGCGGCATCGACGTCAGATAGGAAAACCCAAGGTCGAGAATTCGCGGCGTCAGCCGGAACAACCGCCCTTCGCTTCGTACATAACCCAGCGCCTCGAGCGTGAGCAGAATGCGGCGCGCACCGGCGCGCGTGAGCCCCGAAGCCTGTGCGACTTCCGAGAGAGTCTGCGCGGGGCGCGCCGCGCTGAATGCCTTGACGACCGCCAGCCCGCGCGCGAACGACTGTACATAGGAGTCGCCGGGTTTCTTGTCGGTCGGTTCAATAGCGTCGTTCGGCACGGGTGTCATGGGGATGAATTTCGGGTAATCGGGCGTCTTCGCGTGAACGGCAAGCGTAATGGATTTGTGTCGCAGGTTCCACCGCACGGCGCACGCCATCCGATTGCACGCGGCGTCACGGCATCGCACCAGCCCTACACGGCGCCAACCCCGGGGCCGCCCTCGCTTGACGGCCGACATGGGAACGCTTACGCTGTTCTTATAGCGAATATTTGTTCGCTATAAGAACATTGTGAACCAGACGAGGCCACTGGACAAGCGGGCCATCGCCGGAAAACACCCAACGTGGGCAACGGACGTGAGCCGTCGGCCCGATGGAACTGCCCAGGAGGCACGTGTGATCAACAAGATTTACGACTCGCTCGCCAGTGCGGTCGCCGGCGTTCACGACGGCGCGACGATCATGATTGGCGGCTTCGGCAACGCCGGCATGCCCTCGGCGCTCATCGACGCCCTGATCGATCAGGGCGCGCGCGATCTGACCATCGTCAACAACAACGCCGGTAACGGCGAGACTGGCCTTGCTGCGTTGCTCAAAGCCGGGCGCGTGCGCAAGATCATCTGTTCGTTCCCGCGTCAGACCGACTCACAGGTATTCGACGCCCTCTACCGCGCGGGCAAGATCGAACTGGAACTGGTGCCACAGGGCAACCTCGCCGAGCGAATTCGTGCGGCCGGCGCAGGCATTGGCGGATTCTTCACGCCGACAGGCTACGGCACGCTACTCGCCGAAGGTAAGGAAACGCGCGTGATCGACGGCAAGCCGTATGTGTTCGAGCTGCCGATCCATGCCGACTTCGCCCTTATCAAAGCGCTCAAGGGCGATCGCTGGGGCAATCTCGTGTATCGCAAGACCGCCCGTAACTTCGGCCCGATCATGGCCACGGCGGCGAAGTGCGCCATCGTTCAGGTGAACGAAGTCGTCGAGCTGGGCGAGCTTGATCCGGAAGCCGTAGTCACACCCGGCATCTTCGTTCAGCGCATCGTCGCGGTGCCCGGCACCGCGCGCGCCTGATCCCCATCTGAATTCGGAGCACGACATGAACCGACTGACCCGCGACCAGATGGCCGCCCGCGTCGCCCAGGACATTCCCGACGGCGCTTACGTGAACCTCGGCATCGGCCTGCCGACGGCCGTCGCCAATCATTTGCCCGCTGAAAAGGAGATCATTCTTCAGAGCGAAAACGGCGTGATCGGCATGGGCCCGGCCCCGGCAAAGGGCGAAGAGGACGAAGACCTCATCAACGCCGGCAAGCAACCTGTCACGCTCAAGCCAGGCGGCGCCTTTTTCCATCACGCCGATTCGTTCGCGATGATGCGTGGCGGCCACCTCGACTTCTGCGTGCTGGGGGCATTCCAGGTCTCGACCACCGGCGACCTCGCCAACTGGCACACCGGTGCCCCCGACGCTATCCCGGCCGTGGGCGGCGCCATGGATCTCGCGAGCGGCGCCAAGCAGGTGTTCGTGATGATGGAGCACCAGACCAAGCAAGGCGAGAGCAAGATCGTCGAGCAATGCACGTATCCGCTGACCGGTGTGGGTTGCGTCACGCGCATCTATACCGATCTGGCCGTGCTCGATGTCACGCCCGAAGGCCTGCGTGTCGTCGATATCGTCGACGGTCTCTCGTTCGACGAACTACAACGTCTGACCGGTGTGACGCTGCTGCCGTCGCCGGCCATTGCCTGACCCATCGCACGACACCATCGCCGGGACATCACTCGATGTGACCCGGCGATTTTCATTGTGAGGTAGACAAATGAGTGAAGTCTTCATCTGCGACGCGATTCGCACCCCGATCGGCCGCTACGGCGGCGCGCTGTCTTCCGTGCGTGCCGACGACCTCGGCGCCATTCCCCTCAAGGCGCTGATGGCGCGTAACGGCGGCGTCGACTGGACACAGGTAGACGACGTCATCTTCGGCTGCGCCAATCAGGCGGGCGAAGACAATCGCAACGTGGCGCGCATGTCGTCGCTACTGGCCGGGCTGCCGCAGGACGTGCCGGGTGCTACGCTCAACCGTCTGTGCGGTTCGGGGATGGACGCCATTGGCACCGCAGCGCGCGCCATCAAAGCAGGCGAAGCAAGTCTGATGATCGCGGGCGGCGTGGAAAGCATGAGCCGTGCGCCGTTCGTGATGGGCAAGGCAGCGAGCGCGTTTTCGCGTCAGGCCGAAATTTACGATACGACGATCGGCTGGCGCTTCGTCAATCCGTTGATGAAGGCGCAGTACGGTGTGGATTCGATGCCCGAGACGGGCGAGAACGTCGCGACCGAGTTCGGCATCAGCCGTGAAGATCAGGATCGCTTTGCGGTGCGCTCGCAAGAGAAGGCAGCGCGCGCTCAGGCGAACGGCACGCTTGCCGAGGAAATCACGCCGGTGTCCATCGCCCAGAAGAAGGGCGAAGCGATCATCGTGGATCACGACGAACATCCGCGTGCAACGAGCATGGAAGCGCTCGCCAGACTGAAGGGCGTGGTACGCCCTGATGGGACCGTGACCGCCGGTAACGCTTCTGGCGTGAACGACGGCGCCTGCGCGCTGCTGTTGGCAGACGAGGCGAGTGCGGCGCGCTTTGGCCTGACGCCGCGAGCCCGCATTCTGGGCATGGCGACGGCAGGGGTAGCACCGCGCATCATGGGCATCGGTCCGGCTCCCGCAACGAAAAAACTGCTCGCGCGGCTCGGTATGTCGCTCGATCAGTTCGATGTCATCGAACTCAATGAAGCGTTTGCGAGCCAGGGCTTGGCCGTGCTGCGTCAGCTCGGTGTGGCCGACGACGACCTGCGCGTCAATCCGAATGGTGGCGCTATCGCGCTGGGCCATCCGCTCGGCATGAGCGGCGCACGTCTGGTCACGACGGCGATGTATCAACTGAAGCGTTCTAGTGGTCGCTTCGCGCTGTGTACGATGTGCATTGGGGTCGGCCAAGGCATCGCTATCGCCATCGAAGCGGTGTAATCTCACTACCCCGCCGATGTTTCCGGGCCGGAGCGCGCGTACGAGGCTGGATAAGTCTCGCTACGCCGCACCGGAGTCCCGTGCGCACGATCAGCGCCGCGCGGGACTCGTCTGCCCTGTGTCTCCTTCCGTCCTTCCTGTTGTTTCTGTGGGGTGCCGTTGACGCTGCGATAACCGCTCAGACCGCCTTGGCGACGTCGCGCATCACGGCATCGAAGAACGTCGCCTGCGCCTGCGCATCGCTGCGGGCGTAAGCGCGGTTGATACCGCTGATGACCGCGCGAATCGACGCTGTCGTCAGATTCGCATCGATCCCCACACCGAACGCACTACCGACAATGGTTTCGCCCGCCATTTCCGCAATGGCGATCGCACGTGCATCGGCGCCTTGCGTGAGCGCGCGTTCCTCGTAGTGCTGAACCCGCACAGGCGTGCGCATGGCATGCATCAAGGCATCGAGCGGGCCGTTACCGGCACCCGATACGGTGGTGCGCTGACCATGAAGGTCGATGGTCAACGCGATGTGCTGACGGCCGTCGCGCTCGGAGAGCGTATGACCGACGTAGTTCACCGGTGCGTTGGACGCCACGTATTCCTTCTGGAACAGTTCCCAGATCTGCGAGGCGGTAACTTCGGCTCCCGTCTCGTCGGTATGGCGCTGCACGGCCGAGCTGAAATCGACTTGAAGACGTCGCGGCATCTGCACGCCGTAAGCCTGCTCGAGCAGGTAGGCAATACCGCCCTTGCCCGACTGGCTGTTCACCCGAATGATCGAGTCGTAGGTGCGGCCGAGATCGCTCGGGTCGATGGGCAGATACGGCACCTCCCAGATTGCGTCCGGCTTTTGTACGGCGAGCCCCTTCTTGATGGCGTCCTGATGCGAGCCCGAGAACGCGGTGAACACCAGATCGCCGACATACGGATGACGCGGATGCACAGGCAACTGCGTGCATTCTTCCGACGTACGGGCGATGTCGTTGATGTTCGAGAAATCGAGGCCCGGGTCGACACCTTGCGTGTACAGGTTCAAAGCGAGCGTGACGAGATCGACGTTGCCAGTCCGCTCCCCATTACCGAAAAGGCACCCTTCAATGCGATCGGCACCCGCCATCACGGCCAGCTCTGCGGCTGCCACCGCCGTGCCGCGATCGTTGTGCGGGTGAACGGAGAGAATCAGTGAATCGCGGCGGGCGAGGTTACGGTGCATCCATTCGATCTGGTCGGCATAGTAGTTCGGCGTGCCGATTTCCACCGTGGCCGGCAAGTTGACAATGCACTTGTGTTCCGGCGTCGGCTGCCAGATGTCGAATACGGCATCGCAGACTTCCTTCGCGAAATCGAGTTCGGTACCGGTAAACGTCTCGGGGCTGTATTGCAGCGTCCATTGCGTGTCGGGCGCGGCATCGGCACAACGCTTGATCGTCTTCGCGGCGGAGACGGCGAGCGCTTTCACGCCCGGCTGATCGAGGTTGAAAACGATGCGGCGGAATTCCGGCGCAGTCGCGTTGTAGAGGTGAACGATGGCACGCGGTGCCCCCTTGAGGGCTGCAAACGTGCGCTCGATGAGGTCGTCGCGGGCTTGCGTGAGGACTTCGATAGTGACATCGTCGGGAATGTGACCGCCTTCGATCAATTCGCGCACGAAGTTGAAATCGGTGTCGGACGCTGACGGGAACGCCACCTCGATTTCTTTGAACCCGATGGCGACGAGCGTTTTGAACATGCGCATCTTGCGCTGAGCATCCATCGGCTCGAACAGGGCTTGATTGCCATCGCGCAGATCGGTACTCATCCAGATCGGTGCACGCGTGATGGTGCGGCTCGGCCACTGTCGGTCCGGAATGTTGACCGGCGTGAATGGGCGGTATTTCGTGGCAGGGTTCTTCAGCATGGCGTTGTCTCGATTGTCGGCAAAAGTGTCAACCGGACGACGCATGAACGCAAAAAAGCTACGACCGCCGGTTGGAGGAACCGGGGCTCAGATCGGCGTAACTGGGGAAAATCAGCGGTGCTTCAGTGAGGAATTCAGACGATGCACGCGCGCAGCAACGGACCAAGCCCGGTGGAGCGGGCTAGTAGTCGTAGCGAGAGGGTGAATTGCGCGGTGATCATGTGGCACATGAGATCACAGATTTTCCGGCGCTGTCAACCATGATGTGTTGCCTTGGGAGATTCCCACAATGGGTACGACAGGGACAGCGCAGCGCCGCCCCCGTGACTCACGGCGAGAGCGGTACCGCCGACGTGCACTTGATCTCATCGAGACACACGCTCGACTTGACGGCGCTCACGCCCGGAATGCGCATGAGCGTATCGAGCAGAAAATCGGACAACGCCTTCAGATCTCGCGCCACCACCTTGAGCACGTAGTCGATATCGCCCGTCACGGAGAAACACTCCTGAATCTGCGCCAGCTCCGCGACCAGACCCTTGAAATTCGACAGGTCGCGAATGTGGCCGCGCTCCATCGTGACATGTACGAACGCGACCACACTGAATCCGAGACGTTGCGCGTCGAGCCGGGTGTCGTACCCCTTGATCACGCCCATCTCCTCGAGCCGCCGGTGACGGCGCAGCGTCTGTGCCGGCGACAGCTTGATCGCCTCGGCCAGTTCCAGATTCGAAATTCTTCCGTTCGACTGCAAAATTCCCAGCAGCCGGACGTCGATTCGGTCGATCTCGATGTTATGCACTTTAATTTCTCTTCGCATCTCAATGCCGAAATATTAATGCATAAACTAGGGTTTCCCTACCTCCGTTACGAAATCCTATTTTGTGGCGCCGCACTTACACTGAGCCCCGTAAAACGTCGTAAATGCACGCACCCTCCTTGTCGCGACAGGGGTTCCGGCGGATGGAACGGACGAAGCACCATATCCCGACCATACGGTCAACAAACCACAATTTTGTTGCATCTTCCCGCGCCGCCGATGAACTTCGTGACAACCACCGGGCCGTGCACGCGTCCAACGAATCAGTCACCTCACAAATCACCTCACCAAGCCGAGACGATCATGGCCGACCTCTTTGATAACCCGATGCAACTGATGGGCTTCGAATTCGTGGAATTCGCCTCGCCCACGCCGAACGTTCTCGAACCTATCTTCGAACAGATGGGCTTCACGCTCGTGGCGCGTCACCGCTCCAAAGACGTGGTGCTGTACCGCCAGGGCGAAATCAACTTCATCGTGAACCGCGAGCCGAACAGCGAGGCCGCCTACTTCGCCGCCGAGCACGGCCCGAGCGCCTGCGGCATGGCATTCCGCGTGAAAGACTCGCACAAGGCCTACGCCCGCGCGCTGGAACTCGGCGCCCAGCCGGTCGAGATCTCGACGGGGCCGATGGAACTGCGCCTGCCCGCGATCAAAGGCATCGGTGGTGCGCCGCTCTATCTCATCGATCGCTTCGAAGAAGGCAAGTCGATCTATGACATCGACTTCGAATACATCGAAGGCGTCGACCGCCATCCGGTCGGTCATGGCCTGCGTCTGATCGATCACCTGACGCACAACGTATATCGCGGCCGCATGGCGTACTGGGCCAATTTCTACGAGAAGCTCTTTAACTTCCGTGAAATCCGTTACTTCGACATCTCGGGCGAATACACGGGCCTGACATCGAAGGCCATGACGGCCCCCGATGGTAAAATCCGCATTCCCCTGAACGAGGAATCCGCCAAGGGCAGCGGCCAGATCGAAGAATTCCTGATGGCCTTCAACGGCGAGGGTATTCAGCACATTGCATTCCTCACCGACAACCTGATCGAGGTCATCGACCGCCTGCAAATGGCCGGTGTCGACCTGATGACCGCACCGAACGACTTCTACTACGATGCGCTCGAAACCCGCTTGCCGGGCCACGGTCAGCCGGTAGGCGAACTGAAGTCGCGCGGGATTCTGCTGGACGGTACGACCGAAGGCGGCAAGCCGCGCCTGCTGTTGCAGATCTTCTCGAAGACCCTGCTCGGCCCGGTGTTCTTCGAGTTCATTCAGCGTCAGGGTGACGACGGTTTCGGCGAAGGCAACTTCAAGGCGCTGTTCGAGTCGCTCGAACGCGACCAGATCGAGCGGGGCACGCTCAAGGTCTGAGTCCAGGGGAGACACCCGGCAGCACGCACCGCGTGTGCGCCGGGCTCACGATCATCGATGGCTACGATGATCCCAAAGGACACGGCGACGGCGCCATAAGCGCCGCGCCGTG
Organism: Pandoraea apista; assembly: GCF_001465595.2. NCBI lineage: Bacteria > Pseudomonadati > Pseudomonadota > Betaproteobacteria > Burkholderiales > Burkholderiaceae > Pandoraea > Pandoraea apista. The sequence goes on from NZ_CP013481.2 coordinate 4,779,816, forward strand.
GCGGCTCAACGGTTCCGGATCGTTCCCACAGAACGAAATCAGAGAAACGCGCCGTACGGCAACGAAGGTAGGGTAAGGAACAGACATGTCCGGCAACGAAGTACAAGAAGGCTCGCTCCACCGCGGCCTGAAGAATCGTCACATCCAATTGATCGCGCTCGGTGGCGCGATCGGCACCGGCCTCTTTCTCGGCATCGCACAAACCATCAAAACCGCTGGCCCATCTGTACTGCTGGGCTATGCCATTGCGGGCGTCATCGCGTTTTTCATCATGCGACAGCTCGGTGAAATGGTCGTCGACGAGCCTGTCGCCGGCTCGTTCAGCTACTTCGCCAACAAGTATTGCGGCCAGTTCGCCGGTTTTGTCTCAGGCTGGAACTACTGGGTGCTCTATGTGCTGGTGTCGATGGCCGAACTCTCGGCGGTCGGCATCTACGTACAGTACTGGTGGCCTGCCATTCCCACGTGGGTCTCGGCCCTCGTGTGCTTCGGCGTCATCAACGCCATCAACCTCTCGAGCGTGAAGTCGTACGGCGAGATGGAGTTCTGGTTCGCCATCATCAAGGTCGCCGCCATCGTCGGCATGATCGGATTCGGCGGCTATCTGCTCTTCTCCGGCAACGCGGGCCCCGACGCCAGCGTCGCCAACCTCTGGCAGCACGGCGGGTTCTTCCCCAACGGCGTGACGGGGCTCGTGATGGCGATGGCCGTCATCATGTTCTCGTTCGGCGGACTGGAACTGGTGGGTATCACCGCCGCAGAAGCCGACAATCCGTCGCGCTCCATCCCGCGCGCGACCAATCAGGTCATCTACCGCATTCTGATCTTCTACGTCGGCGCGCTCGGCGTGCTGCTCTCGCTGTACCCGTGGGAAAAAGTCGTGACCGGCGGCAGCCCGTTCGTACTGATCTTCCACGAACTGAACAGTAACTTCGTCGCTCATGTGCTTAACGCCGTGGTGCTGACGGCTGCGCTGTCGGTGTACAACAGTTGCGTGTACTGCAACAGCCGCATGCTCTACGGTCTGGCCGGTCAGGGCAACGCGCCGCGCGCATTGCTCAAGGTGAACGCCCGGGGTATTCCGCTCGCAGCGCTCGGCGTCTCGGCCACGGCCACGGCCGTGTGCGTGGTGATCAACTACTTCATGCCGGGCAAGGCGTTCGAATTGCTGATGGGACTGGTGGTGTCGGCGCTGATCATCAACTGGGCAATGATTAGCGTGATCCATCTGGCCTTCCGCCGCGCCAAAGCCCGCGCGGGCGAGACCACGTTGTTCAAGAGCCTCGGCTATCCGCTCACCAACTACGTGTGCCTCGTGTTTCTCGGCGGCATTCTGGTCGTGATGTACCTGATCCCGGACCTGCGCATTTCGGTGTACCTGATTCCGGTGTGGCTGGCCATCCTCGGTGTCGGCTATCGCCTGCGTCTGAAAAACGGCGCCGCCCCGGTGCCGGCCAGCGCTACACGCTAAGCGGCGCTCGGCGAACGCCGAACGGGCGCTGAACCCGGCTCGTCGGCATGCAACACCGCCGGTCGCGAAAAACGACGTGCCCCTGGGCGCCAACCGCCCAGGGCATACCCGGCGATACGTTACTAGCGGTATCATCGACTGTTTGGTACCGCAGTCGCCGCCGGGTCGCTCTCCTGCCCCGGCGCGCTGCCAGCCCGCATCACCGACTTTCTTTCGTTTCCCAGGAACTGCCATGTTCGAACATATCGACGCCTACCCCGGTGACCCGATCCTGTCGCTCAATGAAAATTTCGCGAAGGACCCCCGTGCCAACAAGGTCAACCTGAGCATTGGCATCTATTACGACGACGATGGCCGTCTGCCGGTCATGCAGGCCGTGCGTCAGGCCGAAGCCCTGTTGCTCGCCGAAGTCGGGCCGAAGCCGTATCTGCCGATGGCGGGCTTCGCCAACTACCGCGACGCCGTGCAGGGCCTCGTGTTCGGTGAAGATTCGCCCGCCCGCACTGCCGGCAGCATCGCCACGGTGCAGACAATTGGCGGCTCGGGCGCGCTCAAGGTCGGCGCCGACTTCATCAAGCGCTACTTCCCCGGCTCGCAGGTGTGGGTAAGCGATCCGACGTGGGACAACCATCGATTCATCTTCGAGCGCGCCGGCTTCACGGTGAACACGTATCCGTATTACGACGAAGCCACCGGCGGCCTGCAATTCGAAGCCATGGTCGACGCTATCGACAAGCTGCCGGCCCGCAGCGTGGTGCTGCTGCATGCGTGCTGCCACAACCCCACCGGCGTCGATCTGAACGATGCCCAGTGGGTGCAACTGATCGACGTGCTCAAGAAGCGCGAACTGCTGCCCTTCGTCGACATGGCGTATCAGGGCTTCGGTTCGGGCATCGACGCCGACGCCTTCGTGATTCGCGAACTGGCCCGTCAGGGGGTGCCGGCCTTCGTCGCCAATTCGTTCTCGAAGAACTTCTCGCTGTATGGCGAGCGCTGCGGCGGCCTGTCGGTCATTTGCGAATCCGCCGAAGCGGCCGATCGTGTCCTGGGTCAATTGACGAGTGCGGTGCGCTCGAACTACAGCAACCCGCCCACTCACGGCGCGAAGATCGTTGCCAAGGTGCTGAGCACACCGGAGCTGCGCAAATCGTGGGAAGCCGAACTCGCCGAGATGTGCCAACGCATCACGCGCATGCGCAGCGCGATTCACGAAGGTCTGCGTGGCCATGTGCCGGAGAACATGCTCTCGCGTTACCTCGAGCAGCGCGGCATGTTCACCTACACGGGGTTGTCGGCCGCACAGGTCGACGTGCTGCGCGACACACATGGCGTGTACCTGATTCGCTCGGGCCGTATGTGCGTGGCGGGCCTGAACGAGAAGAACGTCGGTGTGGTAGCGGACAGCATTGCCAAGGTGCTGAACAACGGCTGAGCGTCTGCCCCTCCACCTGAGCCGCTGACGACCTGATGTCGTCACGCAAAAGGGACGGCCTCGGCCGTCCCTTTTTTCATGCGCGGCAACCTCTCAGGACGCCTTGCGCAAAAATTCCAGCAGATCGGCGTTCACCTTGTCGGCCTCGACGGTACACATACCGTGCGCACCGCCGGGATAGATCTTCAGCGTGGCGTTCTTGACGATCTGTGCGCTGAGCTTGCCCGAGTTGTCGATAGGCACAATCTGATCGTCGTCGCCATGCAGCACGAGCGTCGGCACGTCGATCTTCTTCAGATCCTCGGTGTAGTCCACCTCCGAGAACTCCCGGACACACAGATACTGGCCAAGATGCGAGCCCCACATGCCTTGCAGCCAGAACGCGTCGATCACGCCCTGCGACGCCTTCGCGTTAGGCCGGTTATAGCCGTAAAACGGCACGGCCAGGTCCTGATAGAACTGCGAGCGATTGCCCGCGACATTCGCACGAATCTCGTCGAACACACCAATGGGCAGACCGTTCGGATTCTTGTCCGACTTGACCATGACCGGAGGCACGGCGCCGATCAGCACCGCCTGCGCGGCACGTCCGGTGCCATGACGGCCGAGATAGTGCGCCACTTCGCCGCCACCGGTCGAATGGCCCACGAAGGTTGCCTCTTGCAGGTCGAGCGATTCGACCAGTTGCGCCAGATCGTCGGCATAGGTGTCCATGTCATTGCCGGTGCCGGGTTGCCCGGAGCGGCCGTGCCCGCGACGGTCGTGGGCAATCACGCGATAGCCGTGCTGCACCAGAAACAGCATCTGTGCGTCCCAGGCGTCCGCGCTCAGCGGCCAGCCGTGGGAGAACACTACCGGGCGGCCCTTGCCCCAGTCCTTGTAGAAAATCGAGGTGCCATCCTTCGTTTTGAACGTGCTCATGGTGCGATCCTTGCGCAGTGCGCGATATGAACGACAACGAGGGCGCCGGACGTGGCACCTGTGAAGGCGCGGGATGCCACATCGCGACAGGGAAGGCAGCGCGGCAGGAGTTGCCGGCCATCGTGACAGGACTTCACGCGTCGGAGTGCCATGCATCCGTCGTGAAGGCTTTCTATTTAAGGCCGCGATGAGCGCCCACGCAAGGTGAAAATTCTTGACGACCTCATGAACAGGATTCACGCCCGCTGCCGCATGCCTGTCACGAGCGGCACCGCGCCAACGCGTGGCCCGCCGTTGGTGCATACGCGTACGGCCGTGCCGCTGTCGTCAGCAAATCTGCGCACTTGGCGTTATATTGGCGATCTCGCGGCCGTGTCGGCCGCTCATCACGAATGCGCCGATCCCCATGTCCGATCAGTCCGTCGATTTGTCCCAGTTTCCGATCACGCGCAAGTGGCCCGCTGCGCACCCCGACCGGTTGCAACTGTATTCGCTGCCTACCCCCAACGGCGTGAAGGTATCGATCATGCTCGAGGAAATCGGGCTGCCGTACGAAGTGCATCTGGTGAGCTTCCAGACCGACGATCAACGCTCGCCCGAGTTTCTGTCGCTCAACCCCAACAACAAGATTCCCGCGATCCTCGATCCGAACGGCCCCGGCGGCAAGCCGCTGCCGCTGTTCGAGTCGGGCGCGATTCTCTGGTATCTCGCCGAGAAGACCGGCAAGCTGCTGCCCGCCGATCCGGCCGCACGTTATGAAACGCTGCAATGGGTCATGTTCCAGATGGGCGGCGTGGGCCCGATGTTCGGTCAGTTGGGCTTCTTCCACAAATTCGCTGGCAAGGACTACGAAGACAAACGCCCGCGTGATCGCTATGTCGAGGAATCGAAGCGCCTGCTCGGCGTACTCGACTCGCATCTGGCGAATCGCCAGTGGATCATGGGCGACGAATACACGATTGCCGACATCGCCACCTTCCCCTGGATTCGAAACCTTGTCGGATTCTACGAAGCGGGTGAACTGGTCGAGTTCGCGCAGTTCCGGAACGTGCAACGCGCACTTGCGGCGTTTGTCGCGCGCCTCGCGGTGATTCGTGGTCTCGACATTCCGAAGCGTCCGGCCTGAACGAGAGCGAAGGAAAAAATGCCGGAGCATCGACGCGATGTCCGGCCTCAGAACGCGACGATGCACGAGGAGGCACTCCCCCGCCGGATGTCGGATCGACGACCCGGCGGGTATTGCCATACTGCGTTGACGCCGTGAACCTTCAGGCTCGACGCGAGCGTCAGGCCGACTTCCTGAAGCGCGCCGCCTCTTCCGAGCCACCGGTGGCGTTACCGGCACTGTACGAGTGAGCCCCGACCCCGGCGAGCTTGCCGCCCTGCACGATGAGGTACTCATTGCGAATCGGACGATTCTCGAAGTAGCACTCGAGAATCTCGCGCGTGCCCGCGGCATACCGCGTTTGCGCCGAAAGGCTCGTGCCGGAGATGTGCGGTGTCATGCCGTGGTGAGGCATTTTCCGCCACGGATGGTCGGCCGGCGCCGGTTGCGGGAACCACACGTCGCCGCCGTAGCCGGCAAGCTGGCCGCTTTCCAGTGCCGCCGCCACCGCGTCGCGATCGCACAGCTTGCCGCGTGCCGTGTTGATCAGATACGCACCGCGCTTGAAGTGCTTCAGGCTGTCGGCGTTGATCATGTGCTCCGTTTCCGGGTGAAGCGGGCAGTTCAGCGTGACCACGTCGCAAGCCTTCGCGAGGCTCTCGAGGCTCGTGTGGTGCGTGAGGTTCAACTCCTTCTCGACGGATGCCGGCAGCCGGTGGCGATCGAGATAGTGCAGATGCGTGCCGAACGGCTTCATCAAACGCAGCACGCGCAAGCCGATCCGCCCAGCGGCGACCGTACCCACATGCATGCCTTCCAGGTCGTACGAACGCTCGACGCAATCGGCAATATTCCATCCGCCCTCAAGTACCCGGTGGTACGACGGCAGATAGTTGCGCACCAGCGCAAGCGTCGTCATCATCACGTGTTCGGCAACGCTGTTGCTGTTGCAATACGTGACTTCCGCGACCGTGATGCCGTGTTCCATCGCGGCTTGCAGATCGGTGTGATCCGAGCCAATGCCGGCGGTCACGATCATCTTCAGTTGCTTCGCGCGCCGGATCCGCTCGGCCGTCATGTAAGCGGGCCAGAACGGTTGCGAGATCACGATTTCGGCGTCGGCCAACTCGCGGTCGAGCACGCTGTTATCGCCGTCCTTGCTCGACGTCACCACCAATTGATGGCCGTTCGATTCGAGGTATTTGCGCAAGCCCAGTTCGCCCGACACGCTGCCGAGCAGTGCCCCCGGCTGGAAGTCGATGGCGCGCGGCGTCGGCAGCGTCTGACCATCGGGATAGCATTCGATCTTCGGCAGATCGTCGCGGGCGTAGCTCGTCGGGTATCCGGTGACGGGATCGTCGTAAAGCACACACACAATCTTGGCCATGGTGTCTCGCTCCTGAATGATTATCTACAAGATGTCTGCGTTGGCGACGCATTGCGACGTCGCTGCATTGAGGCCCATGATGGGCGCCGCAGACAGGCTTGGAAAATCGTTCCGGCCGATCGGTCGATCGGCGAGACCTATCAACACCGAGCGAACCGGTTTAGAGACGGGGAGCGCGCGCCGCCATGTGCCAGCACGCCGAAGTAAAGTGCACCTTGCCGCTCTCGACGAACGGCGCGTAGGCGTCGACCAGCGCGTCGATCACTGGCTCACGATCCTGCGGCGCCAGCCGGGCGAGCACCTGTCCGACAGGGCCAAGGCGAGACGCATATGCGCGCAGATCGGCTTGCGCAAACGTACATTCGAATTGCACGGCCGTGAGCGTGACGTCGTCCCACCCGCTCGCGACCAGTATCTGCCCGACACGTTCGCGATCCGCAAACCCGAATTGTCCCGGCGCGCCGGGCACACGCGGCGGCAGACCGGCGAGCAGCGGCGCTGCCGTGCGTTCGGCCACGGTCATGAACGGATTCTCGGCCGGACTGCGCCAAGCGAGCGCATGCAGCGCCGCGCCAGGTCGCGCCGCAGCGCGCAGGTTGGCGAATGCGGCGACCGGGTCGTCGAAGAACATCACACCGAGTCGCGAGACGATGAGGTCAAAGCGCGCTGGCGGGAATACGTGCGTCTGCGCGTCGGCACTGATGAACTCGACGGGTGCCCGCGCATGCGCGGCGCGCGATCGGGCGACGTCGATCATCGGTGCGGAGATGTCGGCGCCGGTGAATTGCCACTGCTCGCCGAGCGCGGTGCAAAGCGCAAGCGTCGTGCCGCCGGTGCCGCACCCGACGTCGAGCAATCGTCCCGAGGGCACCTGCCGGGCCGTTTCGCGCGCGCGATCAATGAGGAATCGTGCGAGCGGCACGAACATCTGATCGAGCGTGACGCGGTTGTCGACCCAGGCGCTCCCCGAGCCGCCGTTCCATAGCGCAGCCTGATCGTGATTGACGGATGCAGTCATTTGAAAACCTCGTCTCGTAAAGATGCGCACCGAACGAACGCCAGTCGATCCCCATGATGTCCCGCGATCCGTCCGGCTCTGCGCATAGGCCGAAGTCTGCCAACTCAAGCCGACTTCAGGTCAAGGGCTTTTTTGCGGGCGATGCGGATTGCCTAACGTTACGTTACGCCGTAGCGCCGAAGGCGTCGTGATAGGTCACGGTGCCCGATGGCATCGGGCCGTCGAAGCGAACGATCTGGAGGTACCCGACCGGGCCTTCGTTGCGCACGAGAAGCGTCATACGCGGAATTGCATGCCCCGGCATGGCGTTGCCTGACGCCTGCGCTGCACGCTTACGCCGGCAACAGGGCGTCCAGGCGCGTTTGCAAATCGACCGACCGGAACGACGCGATTGCGGCGGCGAGCAATGGCGGACGCGGCTGCCGTTCGCGCAGAATCAGGCCGATCTCGCGGTGCAGCGCGGGCTGCAACGGCACGGCGTGCAACTCGTCGCGCATCTCGGCGAGACATAGCACGCTATGCGGCACGATGCTGAAGAGATCGGCACATCGGACATGCGCATACAGCGCCATGAGCGAATCCGTCTCCACACGCGGCAACGCCGACGTGCCCGCCCGCGCCAGCGCCGCGTCGATACCCTGACGGCATTGCATGTTGCCGGTGAGCAGACACAGCGGCAGCTTCGCCGCCTCGTGCCACGACAGCGAGGTGCGCCCGGCCAACGCGGATTCGTCGCGCGCAATCAGCACGTATCGCTCGCGAAACAGGGGAATGGTCTCGAATTCGCGCAGTCGGGGATCGTCGAGATAACTCAATCCCACGTCCAGATCGAGTTCGGAAAGCTGGCGCAGCGCCTGCGTCGCGGAGAGCGTGTAGACCTCGTGACGCATACCGGGGAAATCGCGCAGACAGGCATCGGTCAGCAGCGGCACGAGCGGCAGCGCCGTCGGTATTGCGCCGATGCGCAGACACCCGGCGACTTCACGGCGGCTCGCGCTCGCCTCCTGCCGCAAGCCCTCGCAATCAGCCAGCACCTGGCGCGCCCACGCCAGCACACGCTCGCCTTCCGGGGTGAAGCCTTCAAAACGGCGTCCGCGCCGCACGATCGGCAGGCCGAACTCTTCCTCGATACTGCGGATCGCGCCGGACAACGTGGGTTGCGACACGTTGCACAGTTCCGCCGCACGACGAAAGTGCTGCGCCTGCGAAAGCGCCACGAGATAACTCAATTGCCGAATGAACATGGCCCGCGTCCTCCCCGGTGTCGTGGCAGACGCATCCGCCTGCGCTATATCTTCTTGAATATAACGCAGGCCATGCGCGGCCGGTCATGAGAATGCCGCATAACTGTTATGGCAAATCCGCCCGGCGAACCACGGGCGGATGGCTTCGCACCTCCGGATTAAGGCGCGGGAGCGGGAGAGGCGGGACGTGTCGTTGCGGAGGGCGACAAGGCAGGCGGCGCGGGCAGCGAAGGCGACGCTTCGCCCCCTGAGGAGGAGGACGAAGGCCCGTTATTCGACGACACACCGCCCGGCCCGTTCCATTCCCCCGGCACGCCGGGAATCGTGTTGCCGCGCGGCGCACTTGCGGGCAATGCGGACGCCGGCTGGGCCAGCACGGCGGAGGCGACCGGCACGGGCAAGGGCCCGCTGTCGCTCGCGGCGTCGGGTGTCGATACCGGCGATACCGGCGATACCGGCGGCGCAGGCACAGACGCGGGCGCCGCAGAACGCTTCGCCGGTGCCTTCGGCCGGGCATCCGGCTCAGGATGCTTCGCAAAAAGTCCCGTGACCCAGGCGGCGGCATGCGTCCACCAGTCGCTGTACCAATGATGATTGTCCGGCGCTTCGAATTTCGCGTTCGCGTCGATCACCTTCGCACGTAACGCCCGCGAGAAGACATCGCCGACAATCGGTAGTGCGCTATGCGCGCCCTGTCCCCAGTAGTCGCTGCGCAGCGTGATACGGCTGTCGTTGAAACCGACCCACGCCCCCGCCACCAACTGCGGTTGCATGAGGATGAACCAGCCGTCGGCGTTGTCCTGCGTCGTGCCGGTCTTGCCCGCTACGTCGGCGCGAATGCCGAAGCGCGTACGGATCGCATTGCCCGTGCCGCGATTGATCACACCGCGCATGGTGTCGAGCAGCGTGTAGTCGTCGTTCGCGGAGAGCGCCCGTTCGGGGCGCGCGGGCGAGAACGTCGCCAACACATCGCCCTCGCCGTTCGTGATCTCGGTGACCATCGTGGGCTCGCGATACTCGCCACCGTCGGCAATCGTGCCGTAGGCCGCCACCATTTCCTTGAGAGACACCGGACTCGTGCCCAGCGCGAGCGACGGCACCGGCTCGAGCTTGCTCTCGCGCACCCCCATCGCCCGCGCCAGCCCGGCCACGCGCGACGGCCCGACATCCTGCATCAGTTGTGCCGTGACAGTGTTACGCGACTGCGCGAGTGCGTCGCGCAACGTCATCGGCTTGTTGGTCGGCGCGCTGTCGTCGCTGGGCCGCCAGATTTCGCCGCCCGCGAGCGGAATCTCGACCACCTGATCGACGATCGTATCGTCCGGTGTTCTGCCTTTGACGAAGGCCGCACCGTAGACGAACGGCTTGAAGGTCGAGCCTGGCTGACGGCGTGCCTGCTGTACGTGATCGAACGGATCCGTCGTAAAGTCGCGGCTGCCGACCCACGCGCGAATCTCCCCCGTGCGCGGATCGACGGCCAGAAAACCCGCTTGCACGCGGGTTTTCGTCGTACGCAGGTTTTGCATGAACGTCTTGTCTGCGAGCAGACGCTTCATCGCCGCCTCGGGCGCTTCGCCCCCGGCGACTGCGTTGCGATATTCCGCCGACTCGCGCACAAAGGCCTGCACCAGCCCCGTGCTGTCGCGCCATCCACCGCGTGCCGACCAGTTCGCGTCGGCTATGCCCTGCAACTGGTTGGCCTGACGCGTCAGCGCCTGTGTCGCCATCGTCTGCAACCGCGAATCGATAGTGGTGTGCACGACCAGGCCATCGGAGTAGATGTTATAGCCGTTACGATCCGCCCAGCCGATAAGCCACTTGCGCAATTGCTGTGCGAAGTGCGGCGCCGGTCCCGGCGCTTCGGTCTGCCGCTCGAAGTCGATGCGCAGCGCTCGCTTCTGCAATGCGGCAAGCTTCGAGGCGTCGAGGTCTCCGAACTTGACCATCTGCGCCAGCACCGTATTGCGACGCTGCAAGGCGCGCTCGGGGTTGATGACGGGGTTGTAATAGCTGTTGCCCTTGAGCATGCCGACGAGCGTGGCGGCCTCCAGCACGTCGAGCTGATCGGCAGACTTATCGAAATATGTGCGTGCCGCCATCTCAATGCCGTACGCGTTGTACAGAAACGGCACCGTATTCAGATAGGTCTCGAGAATCTCGGGCTTTGTGTAAAGCGCCTCGATCTTGAGTGCGGTAATCGCTTCCTTGAGCTTGCGCGTGAGCGTGGGCGCGCGGCCGATGTCGTCCGGATAAAGATTGCGCGCGAGTTGCTGCGTGATGGTCGAACCGCCCTGACGATCGCCGGAGAACGTGTGCAACGCCGCCGACGCAGTGCGCTTCAGATCGATACCGTGGTGCTCGTAGAAGCGATGGTCCTCGGTCGCGATCAGCGCCTTCACCACATTCGGCGACACGTCCTTGAGCGCCACCCACTCGCGGTTTGACGGCCGGAATTCCGCGAGCAGCTTGCCGTCCATCGACAAGATTTGCGCCGGCTGATCGACCTTCGCGCGCCGGATGTCGCGAATGCCCGGCGTGAACGGAATCAGGATCAACGTGTAGGCCACGAGCAGGCACGGCACGGCCGCGACGGCGATGAGTACGCCGCGACGTGTGGGATGGCGCAGGTGATACCACGCGCGTGCCGCATACGGCTGCAGGGGTTGCAGGAGACGGAGACCATGCCGGCCCGCCTGGGCGGCGGCATGCAACAGCGACGAAATCGGGCGCTTCACGATGGGGGAACGCGTGGCAAAGTCCGCATCCTACCAAAACCGGCAGGCACGTCAGCCAGGCTCAGGGCACGATCGGCACCGGCGAGTCCGGCTCGAGCTTGCGCCATACGAAGCCGATGTGCTCGCGCATGATGCGGCGCGCCTCCTCCGGCTGGCGTGTGCGAATCGCCTCCCAAAGCGCGAGATGCTGCGCGAGGATGCTCTCCGACGCCTGTTCCCGTAACTCGAACAGTCCCGCGTTGTTCAGCGAAATGTGCTCGTAGAGCATCTTGACCACGCTGCCTTGCAAGTGACGGAGCATGGCGTTGTGCGATGCGTTCGCGAGCGCCGTATGAAAGTCGCCGTCGAGTCGCGATTCGAGTACGGTATCGCCGCGCTTGTGCGCATCCACCAGCCCATCGACCAGTTCGCCCATGCGCGCAAGATCTTCCTCCGTGGCGCGCACGGCCGCCAGGTAGGCCGTAGTGCCCTCCAGCATCAGACGAAACTCCAACATGTCCGGACGAAGCTCCGGATGGTCGCCCACCAATTGGCGCCAAGGGGAAATCAACCCGGTCTGCAAACGATCGGACACGTAGACCCCCGAGGCAGCGCGCGTCTTGAGCAGCCCGCGAGCAATCAGCCGCTGTAGCGCTGCACGAACCGTAGAGCGTGCCACACCCAACGACTCGGCCAGCGCACGCTCGGACGGAATGCGCTCGCCCGGCGACCAAACGCCTTCGATTAATCGGGTTTCGAGCTCGCGCGTAATGCGCTCGGTCAGAGTGGGACCGCTCACGGTGATGTCTCCTGCGGCAGGTGAAGTGCGTTCGGCGGGATGCGTGCAACGGCGCCGCACGGCCATCCCGTTGCGCTGCGCGAGCATGGCAGCCCCGGCGCGTGCGCCGTTGACGCATGTTCTGGGTATGCCGCGATTCTGCGCTGTCCCTCGTCAATCACGGCAACTGGTACGACCAGTTTGCCCGAACGATTCTCAGGTGTCGATCATCGCGGCAGCCGGACAGCACGTCTGCGCAAACCGTCGTGCCACCGGCACTGAACGCGGCCGCACGCACGGCAACATAGCCTGAACAGGCGTCAAAGCAATCGATCACCAAATCGAGGAGACGTAAGTGGAAGTGTGGGTACAGAACTACGTGCCGGGTGGCACGCTATGGATCGCGGCACTCATGGCCGCGTTACCGATTGTCGTATTTTTCGTGGCGCTGGCCGGCTTGCGCATGAAGGCGCACACGGCAGGTGCCCTGACCGTAGCGCTTTCCCTCGTGATCGCCGTCGCCTACTTCGGCATGCCCGCGAAGATGGCGGCCATGTCGGCGGTCTACGGCTTCGCTTACGGCCTTTGGCCCATCGCCTGGATCATCATCACGGCGGTGTTTCTTTATCGTGTGGTCGTCAAGACAGGGCAGTTCGACATCATTCGCAGCTCGGTGGTGTCGCTCACCGACGACCAGCGGTTGCAGATGCTGTTGATCGGCTTCTCGTTCGGCGCGTTTCTCGAGGGCGCGGCGGGCTTCGGTGCGCCGGTGGCCATCACCGCCGCCCTGCTCGTGGGGCTCGGCTTCCAGCCGCTCTATGCCGCTGGGTTGTGCCTGATCGCCAACACCGCGCCCGTCGCCTTCGGTGCGATGGGCATTCCGATCATCGTCGCCGGTCAGGTGAGCGGCATCGATCCGTTCCATATCGGGGCCATGGCTGGACGTCAGTTACCGTTGCTCTCCGCCTTCGTGCCGTTCTGGCTCGTGTTCATTATGGACGGCAAGCGTGGGGTGAAAGAAACGTGGCCAGCCGCGCTCGTCGCCGGCGGCAGCTTCGCGGTCGCGCAGTACTTCTCTTCGAACCACATCGGCCCCGAGCTGCCGGACATCATTTCGTCGCTCTTCTCGCTCGTGTGTCTGGCGGGCTTCCTGAAGGTCTGGCAGCCGAAGACGTCGGCAGCACGCGCACATACGAGCGTGAGCGCCTCGGGCGGCACGGCTGCGCTGGGCGGCTTCGGTGACGGTGGCGGTCTGGGCCGCAGCGCGAAGTCGTCGCCCTACACCACCGGCCAGATCATGCGCGCGTGGTCGCCGTTCCTGATTCTCACCGGCATGGTCACGATCTGGAGTCTGCCGGGCTTCAAGGCGTTGTTCGCCAAGACCGGTCCGCTCGCGTGGACGGTGCCGTCGCTGCATGTGCCCGGGCTGGATCGCCTTGTCGCGAAAGCGGCACCGATCGTCGCCACGCCAACGCCCATGGACGCCATCTTCAAGTGGGACGCCCTCTCGGCCACCGGCACGGCGATCTTCATCGCGGCGCTGCTCTCGATGGCCCTGCTTCGCATGACACCGGCTGCGGGTATGAAGAGCTTGTTCGAGACCGTGTCGGAACTGCGCAAGCCGGTGCTGGCCATCGGGCTCGTGCTGGCGTTCGCATTTGTCATGAACTACTCGGGCATGTCGACCACGCTGGCGCTGTTGCTTGCCCACACGGGCGCGGCATTCCCGTTCTTCTCGCCGCTGCTTGGCTGGCTGGGCGTATTCCTGACGGGTTCCGACACGTCGTCCAACGCGCTCTTCTCCGGCCTGCAAAGCACTACGGCGCAGCAGATCGGGGTATCGAACACGCTGCTCGTTGCCGCGAATACGACCGGCGGCGTGACCGGCAAGATGATTTCCCCTCAGTCGATTGCCGTGGCATGTGCGGCAACCGGCCTGATCGGCAAGGAAGCCGATCTGTTCCGCTTCACTGTGTGGCACAGCCTGATGTTCGTCGTGCTCGCCGGTCTGATCACCCTGGTGCAGGCGTACTGGCTCACGGGGATGCTGGTGCATTAAGCCTGTCGTTGTTGCAGGCACTCGCCGCCGCGCCGTTGGTGCGCGGCGGCGAGTGTGTCGTCCCCTGTTGGAGAACCCCATGAAAGCGGCCCTGTTCGTCCCCTGTTTCATCGATGCACTGTTTCCCGAAGTGGGCATCGCCACCCTGGAACTGCTTGAGAAACTCGGCGTGACGGTCGATTATCCGCGTCGTCAGACTTGCTGCGGGCAGCCGCTGGCGAACAACGGCTGCGAAGCCGACGCCGCCGGCGCCGAAGCGCTCTTCGTCGACAATTTCGCCGGCTACGACTACATCGTGGCGCCCTCGTCGAGTTGCGTGCATCACGTTCGCCAGCATCTGACGGCGGCGGGCGAGTCGGAACGCATTGCCGCCGTTCGCGCCAACACCTACGAACTCACCGAATTCCTTCACGACGTGCTCAAGGTGCGCGACTTCCCCTGGGCCAGCTTTGCGCACACCGTCGGCCTTCACAACAGTTGCAGCGCCATTCGGCATCTGCACGCGGCGTCGGCCAGCGAGATTCCCGGCGAGCCCTGGTCCAAAGCCCGCACCCTGCTCGAAGGTGTGCGCGGCATTCGCTTCGCCGCCCCTCGCCGTCCCGACGAATGCTGCGGCTTTGGCGGCACCTTCTCCGTGTCCGAGCAAGCCATCTCCGTGAAGATGGGGCAGGACAAGGTGCGCGACCATCTCGATGCCGGCGCGCAGTTCATCGTCTCTGCCGATATGTCCTGCCTGATGCATCAGAAGGGATGTGCCGCGCGCACACAGACACCGATGCGCTTCCTTCACATCGCGCAGGTGCTCAATGGGGTAAACGTTGGCGCACTGTCGCTCACGGCGCACGACGAGGTGACGGCATGAGCACGGCAGCACGCGTGAATCACGCAAAGAACGCCGAAGCGTTTCTCGCGAAAACGGAACATGTGGCGTTTCACGACAAGCGTCTCTGGGACCTGCGCATGAAGCGCGACGCGCAGGCGGCGTCCATCGGCGAATGGGAGACACTACGCACACTCGCGTCGCAGATCAAGGAACATACACTATCGCGCCTCGGCGACTATCTCGATCAGTTCACCGCGCGAGCCGAGGCGAACGGCGTGAAGGTGCACTGGGCGCTCGATGCCGCCGCGCACAACGCGATCGTGCATGGCATTCTCGCGGCGCACGACGTCAGAACGCTTGTCAAAAGCAAGTCGATGCTCACCGACGAATGCGAGTTGCGCGAGTATCTTGAACCGCGTGGCATCTCCGTGATGGAAACCGACCTTGGCGAGCGCATTCAGCAACTCGACAAACAACCGCCGTCGCACGTGGTCGTGCCCGCGGTGCACAAGCTGCGAGGCGACGTCGCACAATTGTTCGGCCGCACGCTCGGCACCGATCCGGATAACGACGACGTTCACTATCTGGCAGAGAGTCAGCGCCGGACCACGCGTCCGGCGTTTCTCGAGGCCGGTGCGGGCATGACCGGATGCAACTTTGCCGTTGCGGAAACGGGCACGGTCGTGGTGTGCACCAACGAAGGCAATGCGGACTTGTCCGCCAACGTGCCACCGGTGCATATCGTCTCCATCGGCATCGAGAAGCTGATTCCGCGCATGGCCGATCTCGGCGTATTCGTGCGCCTGCTGTCGCGCAGCGCTCTGGGGTCGCCGATCACGCAATACACATCGCACTTTCGCGCGCCGCGCCCCGGTACCGAGATGCACTTCGTCATTGTCGACAACGGCCGCTCGGCCCGACTGGCGATGGATGACTTCTGGTACTCGCTCAAGTGCATCCGCTGCGGCGCGTGCATGAATACTTGCCCGGTCTACCGTCGCAGCAGCGGTCTGTCGTACGGCAGCACCTATGCCGGGCCGATCGGCGCGATTCTCAATCCGGCCTACGACCTCAAACGCTACAGCGCACTTCCGTTTGCGTCGACGATGAACGGCAGTTGCACCAACGTTTGCCCGGTGCGCATCAACATTCACGAGCAGTTGTACAAGTGGCGCCAGATCGTCGCCGAGGAAGGCGAACTGCCGCGTGTCAAACGCAGCCTGATCAAAGTGGCCGGGAAAATGCTCGCCAATCCGGTGCTGTATCGCACGTCGGTCAAATCCATGAATACTGCGTTGCATCGTCTGCCCAACATGCTGCTCTACAACCCGCTCAACACATGGGGCAAAGGCCGCGACCTCCCCGAGGCGCCGAAACAAACGTTCCGCGACTGGTACGACGCCAACCGGAAGTCGACCGACGCCGGACGCAAGGACCGAACATGAACACTTCCCGCGAAGAATTTCTCGTGCGCGTGCGCGCCGCGCAGCGCGTGGCGTTACGCGACGACGAACACCCTGCCCAAGGCGCTCGCGAACGGTTTCCCTTGCCGGACCTTCCTCTCTTCGAGACACCTGCCGGCGACCGATGCGAACGCTTTGGCAACCATCTCGCCGCCATGGGCGGCAAACTCGCAACGCTCGACAATGCGCACGCCTTAACCACCTGGCTCGCAGAACGCTTCCCCGGCCTGACGCTTGTGACAGCAACACCGGAAGCCGCGTCGGCACGCCCCCTCGACGTCTTGCGCTCACCGGCGTCGCTGCACGACGTCGACGTCGGTATCGTTCGTGCGCGCTTCGGGGTCGCCGAGACCGGGTCGGTCTGGCTCTCCGAGCAGGAGTACGGTGTCAACGCCCTCGGCTATCTCGTACAGCATCTCGTGGTGTTGCTCGATCCACGCGATATCGTCGACGGGTTGCAGGACGTCTATCGCCTGCCCGACTTCGCAACGGCACGCTATGCGGTGCTCGTCACGGGACCATCGGCTACCGCCGATATCGAAGGCGTGCTGATTCAAGGTGCCCAGGGCGTACGCTCGCTCACGGTCGTGATGCTCGCGCGCGACTGATCGTCGGGAACGCAACACCGATGCGCGACAGTTTGTCGCACAGTTCCATCGCGTTTTCCTGCGCTTGACGCGCATCAAGTTCGCCGCAGGGGCCTGCTTCTACCATCGGTCGTGCTCACTCACGACTTTGGAAAACATCATGAAGCACTCCCTCGGTGCCACGGCCATCGCAGCCGCGCTCATTACCGGCGCCACCTTTTTCAGCGCATCCGCCTCGGCGCAAGCCAACCCGCCAGCCCAGTCAACCGCAGCAGACAGCGGGGCGCCCTCGTCGGAGAAGACCTTCGGCTTCATCAAGGACAGTTCGCAAGGCATCTATGCCGGCGACATTCTTGCGCGCGTGCGCGCCATCGGCATCATGCCGGACTCGCATGCGAGCGGCAGCGTACTGCCGACACTGGGCGTGACGGTGAACAACGCGATCGTGCCGGAACTCGACTTCACGTACATGATTCTCGATAACGTCGGCGTCGAACTCATTCTCGGCATGTCGCGTCATCAACTCACCTCGAACCTCGGTCAATTGGGCGGGGTGAACGTACTGCCGCCAACACTGCTGCTGCAATACCACTTCAACCACGCCGGCAAGGTGCGTCCGTATGTCGGCGCGGGCATCAACTACACGCGCTTCTGGAACAGCAACCTGAACGCGGGCGGCACCCCGATCTCGATCAAGAACCACAGCTTCGGCCCGGCGTTGCAGGCCGGGGTGGACATTCAGATGACGAAGAATCTGTTCTTCAACATCGACATCAAGAAGATCTGGATGAAGACGGATACCTCGCTCGCCGGCACCGATCTCGGCACGTTGCACATCGATCCGCTCATCGTCGGCGTCGGTGTGGGTCTGAAGTTCTGATATCCGGTGTAGAGCGCCACAAGCCGGGGGGCTGTGGCGCTCTTTTTTTGCCGGACACCCGATGCGGCAAATTGTCGCGCATTCCCTACATGAGAACGCAAAGCATTTACGTCGTTCGACGACAGCACCTACAATGCGTGGTTCCCTAGTTTTTTCCCATTTCGTTATCGGGCCCAGGCATGCGCAAGCTCCGTCAGCATCGCGTCGCAATCGGGATCGCCTTGCTGGCGATCCTGCTGGCAGCGCTCATGCCGGCGATTGCGCAATGGCGCGCCGCGACGCAGCAGGACCCGTTTGCGGTCTATTGCACGGTGCAGGGCACGCAAGCGGCGCTTGGCACGAGCACGACGCCGCGCGCCAACGCCGAACGTGAAGCCGCGCACGACGGGCACACTGGCCACGACGACGCACAAGCCCCTCCTGCTCAGCCGCAGGCTGCGAGCCTGCATAGCAGCCACGAGGGCGCAGGTCACTCGCTTGCCTCTTCCGATCATTGGGAAAAGTGCGGCTACTGTGCGCTTTGGGCACATCAGCCGCTCGTCACCACCGATTTCCTCTCCCTTCCACCTGCCGCGCAGGCTGACATCGTCACCGCCCCCCGAGTGCTGGTGCCGTATTACCCGCGCACCCGTTTCTCTGCTGCCCTCGCACGCGCGCCGCCCGTTCCTGCCGTCTGATTCTTTCCGCTTCCGGTCGATGCCGGAAGGCCTTGCCGGGCGCATCGGGCTTCATTCGCTCGTCTTGTCGCTATCAGCATTCGCTGTGACAACGCCGTTGGTGCCGTTCATGTCATCCACGCAGCACGTTTGATCCGTGTCAGCGCCGCCCGCGTTTCGGGGCGCCGCCCTGTCGCCCTCGTCATCCGTGCCGGCGTCACATGTCATGCGCACAACAGCGCACGACAGGCGTGACACGTCTGCGCTTTGTCACCGCGATACGCGGATGGCTACCATGCCCGCCGATTACGGGGATGCACAGCCGCCGTTCGGCATTTCACGATTATCAGGCGGCCGCCATACGGTCGCGAGAGAGACCCTCAATGTCACGTCCCATGACACAGAAGCCGTTGCAAACGGCCATCGCGCTTGCCCTCGCCTCGCTGGGCAGCACGGCACACGCACTGACTAACGACCCGGCTACCGCCGGCGTGAGCGTAACGATCGACGCAACGCATGCAGCAGCGCACACCGGCGACCATCCTGACACCCGCGCGGTCTCGTCGACGCCGGACACGCAGTCATCCACGCTTGCACCGGCAATATCCCTTGCGCAGGCAACGGTTCCCTCGGCGGCGTCTGCACCGGGCGCCCCCACCGCCACCCTGCCACTCACGACGGTGACCGCACCGCCGGCGTCACTCACGTCACCGAGCGTGTCCGAGCAAAAGGCCAACCTTTTCCAGACCGCAGGCTCCGTCGGGTTCGTCGACGCCGATTCGTACCAGAACACTTACGCCTTCAACTTGCGCGACATCCTTAAGGACACCCCAGGTGTCTACGTGCAGAACCGCTATGGCCAGGAACTGCGCTTATCGATTCGCGGCTCCGGTATCGCACGCGGCTATCACGTTCGCGGGCTCGAGATCCTGCAGGACGGCATTCCGACCAATTCGGCCGATGGCAGCGGCGACTATTACCAGATCGACCCCATGGGACTGCGTTCGACCGAAATCTACAAGGGCGGTAATGGCCTCACCTACGGTTCGACAACGCTTGGCGGCGCCCTGAACTTCGTCACCCCGACGGCTTACACGGCAGACGCACCCAATCAGTTCCGCCTTGAGGGCGGCAGCTTCGGTACCGTGCGTGCCAGCGGCCAGATGTCTCGCATCTTCGGTCCGCTGGATGCGCTCGCGACGGTTACGCTGAACCGCTCTGACGGCTACCGCGACCACGACAAGGGCAATTACGCACAGATCAACGCCAACATTGGCTACAAGTTCTCGCCGAACGTCGAGACCCGATTCTTCTTCGGCGCCTACATCGTCGACCAGAAACTACCGGGCACTCTCTCACTGTTCGACGCGCTCAACAATCCGACGAAAGCGGCGGCCTCGGCTGTCTCGGGCGATCAGGCGCGCAACACGCGCACCGAACGACTGGGCAACCTGACGTCCATTCGCTTCGACACCGGTCAGCTCGACATCGCCTCGTGGGTTATTCACAAGAGCCTGTATCACCCGATCTTTCAAGTGATCGATCAGGACGGCTGGACTTACGGCGTTGCACCTCGCTACACGGCCAACCTGACGCTTGCAGGCATGCGTAACGAGCTCATCGTCGGCGCACGCTTCTTCGGCGGAAACACAAAAGCGGACCAGTACGTCAACGTGAACGGCAATCGCGGCGCGCAAACGCTCGACTCCCGTCAGAGCGCCTATAACTACGAGGCGTACTTCGAGAACCGCCTGTTCTTCCTGCCCACGCTCGGCCTGATGATCGGCGCGAAAGCCTACCGCGACGTGCGCCAATACATCGACTACGGCGGCCTGCCCGGCGATCCGAACTATCGCTCGACGAGCGCCGCCTATTCGGGCGTCAATCCGAAGATCGGGCTGCTGTGGGAGCCGCGCAAGGACGTGCAGGCCTTCATCGACATTACCCGCAGTGCCGACGTGCCGGACTTCACCGATCTGTCGCAGACATTTGGCACGACCTCCCGCTTCGTTCCGCTCGCGTCGCAACACGCCTGGACGATTGAAGCCGGTACACGCGGCAAGCTCGATCGCGTGGCGTGGGACGTGACGGCCTATCGTTCGCTCGTGCGCGATCAATTGCTCCAGTACACGACGTCGCCCGACATTCCCGCCTCAACCTTCAACGCAAACAAGACGGTGTTGCAAGGTCTCGAGGTAGGCGCAGCAGTGGACCTGTTCAAAAACGTGATGGCGACCGGAGATCGAATCACACTGTCGCAAATCTGGAATTACAGCGATTTCCGCTTCCGCGACGACCCGCAATATGGCAACAATCGCATCGCCGGGGTACCGACGAACGTGCTGCGCACGACACTCGGATACGCATTGTCGAACCGCTTCCAGATCTCGGCATCGCTCGACTGGGTTCCTAACGGCGCGTGGGTCGATTACGCCAACACAATGCGCGTGCCCGGCTACACATTGCTGGGTGTACAGGCGTCGTATCTGATTCAGCGCGGCGTAACGTTCTATGTGGATGCCCGCAACCTGACCGACAAGCGTTACGTCACCGACTTCAGCACCGTGACCGATGCCCGTACGGCCAACACCGCCGTTTTCTATCCGGGCGACGGCAGAAGCGTTTTTGCGGGCGTGCGCTTCGCATTCTGACGCTCACCGGCTTTATGCCCGGGCGTGCGCGGCGCAGAAGACGCGTCGCGCGCGCCTCACCGGCAAGTGATACGACAGCCAGCGTCACAGCATACGGCGCAGCGTATCGTCCCGGCGGAAGTAGTGATGCCACAGCGCAGCCAGCGCGTGCAAACCAATGACCCAATAGAACGCGTTGCCGATCGTCTCGTGAATATCCTTGATCGACCGTCTCAATTCAGCGTCCTTCCCGATGAATTGCGGTAGCGCAATATCCAGCCCGGGAATCATGAGCGCATGCCCCCCGGCATTGAGTGTGAGATATCCCAGCACAGGCTGAGCGAACAGGAATAGGTACAGCAGCAGATGTACCGCGCCCGACGATGCGCGAACCAGCCATCCCTGACCGGGCAACGGCCCCGGTGCCCCCTTGATCAATCGCCAGAGCAGACGCGGTACCGCCAGCACCAGCACCATGACCCCGGCCCACTCGTGGATCGTCATGGACAAGGCACGCTGCGCGCTGCCTTTCGGCAAATACCCCTTCGCGATGACCGCCGCATAGGCAATCACGATGAGCAGCGCAACCGCCCAGTGAAAGAAGAGGGCGGGCGGTGCATAGCGCTCGTCCGGCGAGAGCGGCGAGCCGTGCGAGCGGAACTTGATCGCGTTATCCATCTCGGAGATTCCCTTTCCGTTTTTGGGGTACCCCATTATGACGTTCGCCCTGTTACGCGAAAAGCTCGCAAATCGTCACAGCTGTTACTCAAAATTTCCTCCTGGCATTCGGATTCCTCCTCCCCACGAACTGTCCGGCCATGCCGA
The DNA here is from genome assembly GCF_001465595.2 of Pandoraea apista. NCBI lineage: Bacteria > Pseudomonadati > Pseudomonadota > Betaproteobacteria > Burkholderiales > Burkholderiaceae > Pandoraea > Pandoraea apista. The sequence continues at coordinate 4,801,809 of NZ_CP013481.2, forward strand.
CAATACGTCTCAAGCGCGCACGGCTTTCCATCGATTTACCGGCATCCGATACGCGCGCTCAAGATGAGCCTCCTTGGCCGACCTTCGCCCGGTCGGCCTTTAAGCCCCGATTTCGGGGCTTTTTTTTGCGTACGCCGCAAAAAACCTAGCCCCCTACTGATCGTCACAGGTCCGACACACATAGCTGGAGCCATCACCGAGCCGTCTCGCTGCGGAGCAACATTCGCCATGTGCATCGGTGAAATCAGCTTATCGCGGAGGGATCAAAAAAAGTCTGTGAACTATCCGAGAGAATCGGTGCACGAACGCAATAGCGGGTGCATCCGAGCCGTGCTTAGGACGAATCCGATTCAAAAGATAGGACGCCACCGCGAAGTGTTGCGTGTACCCCTCACAGCACTGGTCATGGCTCGACCTGCGGGCCGATAATAGTTGTCAAAATCATGGAGGGCAGACTATGCGAGACATCTCATTTCCCGGAGGCGAAACCGTACCCGTGCTCGGTCAGGGCACGTGGATGATGGGTGAGAAGGCGGAGCGGCGGCGAGAGGAAATCGAAGCGCTGAGGCTCGGCGTCTCGCTGGGCATGACCCTTGTAGATACCGCTGAAATGTATGGCGAGGGTGCGACCGAGCGCCTCGTTGGCGAAGCGCTCGACGGGCTACGCGACGAGGTGTTTCTCGTAAGCAAGGTCTATCCGCACAACGCCTCGCAGCGCGGTGTGATTGCGGCTTGCGAGCGCAGCCTCGAGCGACTGGGTACCGATCGTCTCGACCTTTACCTGCTGCATTGGCGTGGCGACATACCGCTCGAGGAAACGATTGCAGGGTTCGAGACCCTGCGTCAGGCAGGCAAGATTCGGCATTGGGGCGTAAGCAACTTCGACGTGGACGACATGGAAGCACTGTTCGACGCGCGTGGTGGTAACGCGTGCGCGACCAATCAGGTCTTGTACAACCTTTCACGGCGGGGCCCGGATTACGATCTCACTTCGTGGCTTGCCGAACGCGGCATGCCGATGATGGCCTATTCGCCAATCGAACAGGGGCGGCTCGCGAAAAAGCCGATATTGGTCGATATTGCCCGCGCACGTCACGTCGAACCGTTGCAGATTGCGCTCGCCTGGGTATTGCACCGGCCAGGCGTCATTGCGATCCCGAAGGCGAGCACGGCGGCACATGTGCGCGCCAATCGTGCGGCGCATGACATCGATCTGACCCCGGAGGAGCTCGCATTGCTCGATCACCATTTCGAGCCGCCGTCACGCAAACGTCCCTTGGAGATGATCTGAGAGCATTCATGTTTTTTGATGGCGTCCGGTCGCACGCCGGCAACGAAGTACACTAGGCGCTTTCGTGCTTTAGCAGGACGGCTTCATGAACGATTCACGTCCCGTCGTCGTTATCGGGGGCGGTTTGGTCGGCGTGTGTACCGCCGCATATCTTCAGCGCGCCGGGCATTCGGTTGTTATCGTGGACCGGCAGTCGGCGCGTCAGGCGGCCTCGCTCGGCAACGCGGGCTGCATCAATGGCTCGTCCGTTGTACCGATTGCGATGCCCGGGGTACTGTGGCAAGTGCCCGGCTGGCTGATGCAACCAGACGGCCCGCTGGTGCTGCGATGGCGCTATCTTCCGCGCATGGTGCCGTGGCTCACGCGCTTCGTGGCGGCGAGCCAACCGGCTCGGGTGGCCGCGCAGGCTCGTGCGCTGCGTGCGCTGCTCGGCCCCGCGCTCGATGCCTATCAACCCCTGCTCGACGATGCCAATGCGAACGATCTGGTCGAGCGTCGCGGCTATCTCATCGCGTACTCCAGCCAGAACGGTATGGCGGGTGACGAAGGCGGCATGGCGCTTCGCCGCGACAACGGCGTGCACATCGAGACGCTCGACGCCGCAGCCCTACGCGAGTTTGAGCCAACGCTATCTCATGACTTCGTGGGCGCGCGATACATCAGCGAAACGGGTCACACCCTCGATCCGGGGGCACTCCTGGCCCGCCTGACCGCACAGGTGGTCGCGCGCGGTGGCCGAGTTGTCGATGCTGCCGCCACGGCCATCGAAACCAATGGTGCCCAGGCGGTGGCCGTGCATACCGACAAGGGACGCGAAGCGGCCAGTGCGGTGGTGGTTGCGGCGGGTGCGTGGTCCGCACCGTTCGTACGTCAGTTGGGAGACCGCATCGTCTTTGACACCGAGCGCGGCTATCACGTGGAAATTCCGGCACCGGACGAAATGCCCTCGCGCCCCGTCATGTGGGCCGAAGGCAAGTTGTTCGCCACGCCGATGAACGGCCGGCTTCGCGGCGCAGGCACGGTCGAACTGGCGGGCCTGCAAGCGCCGCCGAACTGGCGGCGAGCCGATCTGCTGCTAGGTCAGTTGCACAAGATGTTTCCTCGCGCAGTACCCGGCGAGAAATCGACGCAATCGGTCGACGGTGCGCGCTGGCAAGGTTTTCGGCCGAGCACGCCCGACTCGCTGCCGGTATTGGGTCCGGCGTCGAAAGTGCCGAACGCGTTCTACGCTTTCGGTCACGGTCACGTCGGTCTGACGGCAGCCGCATCGACAGGGCGCACGATTGCGGCGCTGGTGAATCGCGAACGTCCTGCCATCGACCTTTCACCGTTCTCTATCGGACGCTTTCGCTGAGGCGCCCGGATACGGCTGTGGCAACCAGCTCGACCGGGGCCGACGATGCGCCAGACCCGGCGGGGTCAGCACAATACGCTTCGCGCGTGCCGCCCCCGCTCTCCTCATCCACCCTCTCACCCGGATTACCCGCCAACGTGCCGCAGCGCGTCAGGACTTGCAGACCGACGCAACGATATCGCACGAGCGCAGCCGCAACGCGGGATCGAAAACGTCGGTCACGAGCATCAGTTCATCGGCCTGTGTGCGTTCGACCAAATCGGACAATCCCGCTTTCACTCGCTCCGGACCGCCCACCACGGACACGCCGAGAAATGCTTCCACCGAATGCTGTTCCGCCGGGTCCCAACGTTCGTCCATATCGTTCACCGGCGGCTGTAGCTTCAGACTTTGCCCGCGCATGAGGGCCAGAATCTTCTGTTGCGCCGACGTCGCGAGAAATGCCGCTTCCTCATCGGTCGGCGCAGCGACAACCGGCACCCCGACCATCACGTAAGGCTTGTCCAATACCGCCGACGGACGGAACAGCTCACGGTACAGCCGCAGCGCATCGAACAGGAAGCGCGGAGCGAAATGCGAGGCAAACGCATACGGCAGCCCGAGATGCGCCGCGAGTTGCGCCGAAAAGAGCGACGATCCCAGCAGCCACACAGGAATATCGCTGCCCGCCCCGGGTGTCGCAACAAGCCGCTGCCCGGGTTGCGCCGGCGCGAGCAATGCTCGCAACTCGGCAACCTGCTCGGGAAAGTCGTCGCCGTTGGACAACCGGTCGCGACGCAGCGCCCGCATCGTTGCCTGATCGGCCCCCGGCGCACGCCCCAATCCCAGATCGATGCGCCCCGGATACAGGGCGGCCAGTGTGCCGAAGTTCTCGGCAACGACCAGCGGCGGGTGGTTCGGCAGCATCACTCCGCCCGACCCCACGCGAATGCGCGACGTCTTCTCCGCAATGTGACCGATCAGCAGCGCGGTTGCGGAACTCGCGATGCCGTCCATATTGTGGTGCTCAGCCAGCCAGAAACGCTCAAAACCCAACCGCTCGACGTGCTGGGCAAGCTCCGTGGACTGTTTCAGGGCTTCGGCCACCGTGCCGCCGGCGCGTATCGGCACCAGATCCAGCATTGAAAGGGCCGTCTTCGACAAACTGCTCATGGGGTTCTCCGTTGTCCTGCGCACGCTCGCATCCGGCATTTTCTGGCCTGAAGCCTCCCACAGCGGATGACGCGCACTACCGCCACAAAGTATAGTGACGAAGGGTCAAAATCCCCAGTAGGCACCCTTTAGTTGAATAGTCACCATTTGGTTACCATGAGCAAACCCGAACCCTTCGTTTTTGAAGAAACCTGCGTGCCGCGTCGCGTACTGGAACTCTTCAGCGTGAAGTGGACGAGCATGGTGCTGTACGCATTGCAGTGCGGCACCACACGCACCGGGGAATTGCAGCGCCGCCTGCCAGGCATCTCCAAGAAGATGCTCACGCAAACGCTGCGCGAACTCGAAAGCGACGGCCTGATTCATCGCGAGGTCTATGCTGTCGTGCCGCCCAAGGTGGAGTATTCGCTCACCCCGCTGGGCGAGTTGTTCATCGAGCCTATCGAGATGCTCTACCGCTGGGGTAATCAACACGCCGACGTGCTTGCCCAACTGAGCCTTCGCCGCGGCAAGCCGACGCCTGCCGGTGATGGTGATGGTAATGGCGACGCCGACGCCGCCCCCGACACGGCGCACTCTCTCGACACCGCCGGCGACACCCCGGCACGCTCGTCTCACGCCGCCTGAACCGGCACCATCCCCTCCCAAAAACACGAACCGGCTGGCCGCCTGTTCACACGGTTGCCGATTTCTTGTTTATCTGAGACAGTGGTTATGTTGCAGCGCAATCTGCGTACTGCCTGCAACCGTACTCTCGTAACGGACTCCGCGGTCAGCGCCTGTCGGTGCAGTGCCGCATCGCCGAGGGATCATGCCACGCGTTCAACGAGCCAGTTCCGCCACGCGGTCTTCGCCTGGCGCACGCCCTACCAGCCGTGCGCCTGCCACAAGGACCATGCCTGTCGATCTCGCATTGCAGGGAGGCGGGGCGCACGGCGCGTTCACCTGGGGCGTGCTCGACCGTCTGCTTGAGGAGATTTCGCACGCCGGCCCGTTCCATATCGAAGGCATCTCCGGCACCTCGGCCGGCGCCATGAACGCCGCCGTGCTCGCCACCGGCTATGTCCGCGGCGGCCCCGACGGCGCGCGCGGCGCACTGGAACAGTTCTGGCGCGACGTGTCTCACGCCGGGCGTTTCAGCCCGCTGCGCCGCACACCGCTCGACATCGTGCTCGGGCGTTGGTCGCTCGATAACTCGCCGTTTTTCATGTTTTTCGATCTGGCCGCGCGCGTTGTGTCGCCCTACGACCTCACGCCCCTCGAATTCAATCCGTTGCGACGCCTGCTCGCCGATCACATTGACTTCGACGGCATCGCCGCCAGCCCGATCCAGCTTTTCATCACCGCAACGAACGTTCGTACCGGACGCGGACGCGTCTTTCGCAACGCCGAGATGACACCCGACGTCTTGCTCGCGTCGGCCTGCCTGCCCACGCTATACCGCGCGGTGGAAATTGACGGCGAGCCTTATTGGGACGGTGGCTATGCGGGCAATCCCACGATTACGCCGCTCATCCGAGAAACCGCCTCGTGCGACACCATTTTGGTGCAGGTCAATCCGGTCGAGCGTAACGACGTGCCGCGCTCTGCGCGCGAGATTCTCAACCGCGTCAACGAAGTCTCGTTCAACGCCACACTGCTCAAGGAACTGCGCATGATCGCAGTGCTGCGTCAGGTTGTCGATGCCGGTAGCGTTGAGGGTAAGCGCTGGGCGCAAATGCGTATGCACCGCATAGCGAGCGACATGATGACCACGCTCGGTTATTCGTCCAAGCTCTCGGCGGAATGGGATTTTCTGGTAATGCTGCGCGACGAGGGCCGGCGCTGCGCCGAAACATTCCTGCAACAGCACGGCGCCGATCTTGGCCACCGTTCCTCGCTCGATCTGAGCGCTTTGACGGAGACCCTCTGAATGGAGCTCGCCGGCATTCTGATCGGTCTGGCGCTGCTTGTCTGGCTGGCCTATCGCGGCTGGAGCGTACTGCTGCTGGCGCCGGCCGCGGCCATGCTCGCGGCCGCGCTCTCAGGCGAACCCGTGCTCGCCCACTGGACGCAGACGTTCATGCAGAACGCCGCGCGCTTCGTCGCCCAGTTCTTCCCGCTGTTTCTGCTCGGCGCACTGTTCGGCAAGCTGATGGAGGACAGCGGCGCGGTGCGCGCGATCGCCGCGTTCCTCACCGACAAACTCGGCGCGCGACGGGCGATGTTCGCCGTTGTACTCGGCGGTGCACTCGTCACGTATGGCGGCGTGAGTCTGTTCGTCGCGTTCTTCGTCCTTGCGCCGATGGCTCACGCGCTCTTCCGCGAAGCCGACATTCCGGTGAGGTTGATGCCGGCGGCGATTGCACTGGGTACGTCGACCTTCACAATGTCGGCGATGCCGGGCTCGCCGGCGATTCAAAACGCCATTCCCATGCCCTTCTTCGGCACCACCCCGTTCGCCGCGCCGGGACTTGGCCTGATGGCCTCTGCGATCATGCTCGCCGTTGGTCTGTGGTGGCTGTCGTGGCGTGAAGCGCAGGCACGCCGCGCGGGCCACGGTTATGCCGATACGGAGGTCTGGGACAAGCCTGCCGATCCCACCGTAGTGCGCGAACGCGCGAGCGTGGCACGCGAGTTCGATCCGGCGGAAATCGAGCAGGGCCATCGCAGCGAAGCCCTGCCCGGCATTCTCACCGCCGCGTTGCCTTTGTTCGTCGTGATCGGCGGCAACTTCGTGATGAACGTGATCGTCTTCCCGCGCCTCGACGCGAGCTTTCTCGCCGAACCTCGATGGGGCGGCATTACCTTGCAAAGCGTGGCCGGCGTATGGGGCGTGTGTGTCGCGCTCGCCAGCGCGATCGTCGTGCTGGTGGTCCTGCAATGGCAACGCCTGCCCGCGCTGCGCAAGACGATGGATGCCGGCGCCAACGCCTCCGTCCTGCCGATCATGTGTACGGCCAGTCTGGTCGGCTATGGCGGTGTAATTGCCGCGTTGCCGGGCTTTGCGCTGGTACGCGACTGGGTACTGTCCATCGACGGCGGTCCGCTGGTGTCCCTCGCCCTGTCCGCCAATTTGCTGGCGGCGATCACCGGCTCCGCCTCGGGAGGATTGACGATTGCGCTCGACGCCCTCGGCCCGGCCTATGTGAGTCTCGCCGCACAACACGCGATCGACCCGGCGCTCATGCATCGCGTAGCGGTGATCGCGTCAGGAACGCTCGACAGCCTGCCGCACAACGGCGCTGTCGTGACGTTGCTGGCCGTATGCGGCAGCACCCATCGCGAGAGCTACCTCGATATCGTCATGGCGAGTATCGTGAGTGCGCTGATCGCGCTCGTGGCGGTCATCGTCGTCGGTTCGCTGGCCGGCACGTTCTGACGACCGCGACGGACCCGAGATACGCACGCAAAATACGCACGCAAAAAAAACGGGCCGGCGATTAGCCGGCCCATTCCAAAATCTCGGTCACACCAACGCTATCGTCGCATCATCAGCGATCGAGCAAACGTCCCAAACGCATCATCGTGACATTCACGCCAAGATGGCGCATCGACGGCTGCACGATCACGCAGTTGTCATAGGGCGTGACGATGACCTCGTCGCCGTCGCGGGCAATCTCGGTCCCTGCCTTCTCGATCACTTCCAGTCCGGTGAAGGGCTGCGAGAAGCGGAAGTCCATCGAGCGCGCCACAACCGGCTGCGTGATCTCCACAAACTTCTGACGCGCGGGCAGCGTTTGCGTGAGGAACGTGGCCACATCGGCCTCGGCCACGACACCCGCGTGCAGCAGGAAGCGCGCGGCGCTGTCGAGCGCCACGTCGCGCGCGCTCTTGGCGAAGTGCTGACCGGTCTCGATGAGCAGTGCGTTCTTCGGGCTGGCCGGATCGCCGAAACCACCGTAGTCGCGCATGCGCGTGCCGTTCGCATGGCCCTTGTCGATGATGACGTGCTCCGGCGTGCCGAGTTCGGCGGCCAGTGCAATCGCCTTCTCGAGGGGGCCGGTCATCATCAGCGGTGCGGACGCTTCGTGCATCGAGTGGATGTCGAGCAGCAGATCGACCGTGTCGATGAACGGGCGCATGGCGCGGGCACGCGCGAGTTCGCGGCTCTGACGCTCGCCGTCGAGTGTCGAGGGCGTCCACACGCGGTTCATATCTTCGTCGAGGAAGCGGGTGGCGTCGGCATTTTCGGCACTGAACTGCTCGTAGGCACCGATATTGCCGAAGCCCAGCGACAGGCGCCCGGTCGTGGGGCGCACACCGGCGGCGAGCAGCGCGTCGACAGCAATGGCGCCGCTCACTTCGTTGCCGTGCGTGAGCGCGAGGATCATCACGTGCTTGCCGGGCTTGCCGCTATCGAACGAGTGCAGAAAGTCGATGCCGGTATTGCCTTCGCGCCAGCGGTTGATATCGGGAAACGAGACTTCGATGGGGTACGCCGGCAGGGCGGCGCGGATCGCTTCGAGCGTGGTCATGAAAATGCTCCGCAGGGGATGCCGAAAAAAGATGACGACGTCGCTGTAGGGGACAGCGGACGTCGTCGTTACGGCGAAAATCAGTTCATCGGATGAAGACGAGGCTCATGATCGGCAGATCGTCGGCGTCGTCGATCAGGCCTTCGACGCGCGGGGCGAGCCATGCGTGATACCGGCGATCTTGCCGGCGCGCACACGGCGGCCCAGGGCAATCACGGCGGTAATACTCAGCACGGCGGTCGCCATCACGTAGAAGCTCGGGGCGAGCTTGTTCCGCGTCGCGTCGATGAGCCAGGTCACGATCAGCGGCGCGAACCCGCCGAACACCGTCACCGAGAAGTTGTACGACAGTGCCAGCCCGGTGCCGCGAGTGCTCGTCGGGAAGATGTCTGCCAACAGGGCCGGCAGCGGCGCGAGGCTCACGGCAATGAGCAACCCCACCAGCGCTTGCACCATGAGCAGCGTCTGGAAGGTCGGATAGCGGTTGAGCAGCACGAACAGCGGATAGGTCGTCACGCCCACGAGGATCAGTGCCCAGAGCATCACGCGAATGCGACCGAACTTGTCGGAGAGATGGCCGACGACGGGCGCGGCGATCATCAGCATCATGCCGGTGACAACGGCGCCGATAAACGACGACGTCGCCGGAATATGCAGTTGCTTGACCGCGTACGTCGGCATGTAGAGCTTATGGACGTAGTTGAACGCGGTGGCCGCGGCAACAACGCCCGCGCCAAGCAGCATGTTGGCGCGATCACGGCCGAAGACTTCGCGCAGCGGCGACTTTTCGCGCTGCTTCTCGCCGAGTTTCTTGAAGTCGGCGGTCTCGTCGATGTTACGGCGGATGTACAGACCGACCGGGCCGATGAGCAGGCCTACTGCGAAGGCGATACGCCAGCCCCATGCACTCAGCTGGTCGGCGGTGAGGAGCATGCTCAGCAGTGCGGAGACCCCGGCGGCCAGCACCGTGGCGAGGCCCTGGGTGGACATCTGCCAGCTCGCGAAGAAGCCGCGGCGCTTGGCATCGGCGTGCTCGACCATGAAGGCCGTGGCGGCACCGAACTCACCGCCCGTCGAGAAGCCTTGCAGCATGCGGGCGACGATAATGATGAGCGGCGAGAAAATACCGATCTGTGCGTAGGTCGGTGCGAACGCGATCATGGCCGTGCCGAGCATCATCAGGGCGATGGATACCGTGAGCGACGCCTTGCGGCCCGCGCGATCGGCGTAGCTGCCAAGGATGATCGAGCCGAGCGGCCGCGTAACGAATGAGATACCGAAGGTGCCGACGGAGAGCAGCAGCGACGTGGTCGCGTCATGCGACGGGAAGAACAACTGGCCGATCACGATGGCGAAATAGCCATAGATCAGCAGATCGTAAAATTCGAGTGCGTTGCCGATACTCGCGGCGCAGATCTCGCGCCACGGGTTGTGGGGTTTGGCGTTACGGGTCATGCCGGCTCCTCTGGATCACGCTGGCGTTGGTGATAAATGTGTGGCGGCCACGCGGTACGCACCCAAGGCGCGCAGGGGCCACCGGCCAGTCTCAGGAAGCGGAGTGTAGGCGGCAGAAAATCGGGCTCCGTGCCGATTCGGCACGCAAAGGTGCTGATTGGGGGTGGGAGCCTCGCGTATCAATCCGCTCGCGCTGATCGCCGCTCACCGCCCACTTCGCCGGCCCTGGACTCTGCCGGGGCGCCGCTGTCACAGCCGCCCGATACCGAGCCACGGGATACATGGATGATGGCCGGACACGGCCTGCGGCACGACTTCATGGGCGACACGCAGCCCCCGTGCGCCGTTCGCGAACCAGACCACGGCGTCTTTCGTCTCTCGGTTGGCGAGCACCAGCGCTCGGAATCCGGGGCTATTCCCCCAATGAAAGCAGCATTGCTGCGCAATCTCGATGCCCCAGCCCAACCCCCAGGCAACCGCTGGATCGATGGGGTTTGCGGCATACAGGTCTTCCGCCTCGCCACCCTGCCGCCCGTTCATTCGCGGCAAAAACCACGCCGCCCGAGTGGCCGCCGACAAGCCTTCCCCTGCCAGAACCGCCTGGACGAATGCGAGGTAGTCTGACGCGGTCGTCAACATCGACCAGGATGCCTGCGCCGACATCAGCCGTCGCTTGGGTACCGGCTCCCCTTCCCATTCATGGCCTTGCGCATGGTTGTCTTCAAAGCGCGCCTGCCATAGAAGACTGGATCGGTGCATCCCGAGCGGCCCAAACACACGGGTCTGGGCGAGCACTTCCAGCGGCGCGCCGCCGACCGACTCCAAAGCACGCTGGAGCCATGCAAAGGCGCTGCTGCCGTAGCTGAATCGCTCGCCGGGCGGGAAGTAGATGCGCAGCGGAGCCTCGGCGCGAACGATATTCGGCAATCCGCTGGTGTGCGTCAGGATATGGAAAGCGGTAATGTCGCGTGCGCGCGGATCGTCGGGGACGTATTCGCCACCAATGTCGGCCATCGGACGGTGCAGGTCCAGGCGTCCTTCGTCGACCAACTGAAGCGCAATAAAGGCAACGACCGGCTTGGTCAGCGAAGCAGCTTCAAAGACCGTCTGCGCATCGACCGGCAGAGGGTCGTGCGCGCCTCGAACCCCGGCGTAGCACGCGATGTCGGGCTTGCCGCCACGCAGCGTCGCCAGCGAAATGCCGGGTATCGCCCGGGTCGAAGTGACGCGCGTGAGATAGTCAACGATATCCATTCATGGGACTCCCGAACATGGCGGACAGTGAGCGATTCTACCGGCTGCGTGAGGCCGTGCCACCGGCATCGCCCGCAAAACCAAGTCCCTCCTCGAACGTCAGTCCGCCACGTCGAGAATCGCGGCGATACGATGACGGAACTTCGTCGAGACGATGCCGCCGTCAGCCCACGCCGACGAGAAAATCCGAAATGCTTCATCATGTGAGCCTGGAGACGACGGCGCGAACTTTCCCGCGGCATCTCACCGGTCCCCGTGACACTTCGTTCTGAATCGGCGAAACGCATGCGCATCACTCATCGGCGCCCCGCTGCGGCGCTCCAGGCCACTATCGATCGCTACTGGGGTTGGGATACCCGGAGTGCCTCCGGTGCGAATTCGGCGCTGGCCTTACCTATGATGCCGCTCCTGCCGGGACCGGGCGGGATGGAGGTCTTCTTTCATTTCGGTCAGTCCTTCACGACCGGAACCGGCCAGCGCCTGCCGGGCGTGCACATTACCTGCCTTCGCGGCACGACCGCCGCACTCGATGCACCGGCAGGCCTCGACTTCGTGGCGGTCCGGATCAAGTCCGGCGAAATTCCGTCGCTGACCGACGTGCCTGTCTGCGAACTCGCGGACACGTTCATCTCCGCCACGGAACTGTGGGGAACGGCCGTCAACGAGCTGTACGAAAGCATGGCGCACGCCACCACATTCGACGCCCGCGCGGCACGCCTCGACCGCTTCTTTCTCAAGCGGCTTCGCCATGCGCCGCCGGGTCGCGACATCCGCCCGGCGATTGCCCGCCTTCACAGCGGCCAGACACGCATTGAAGACCTGTGTGCCGTCACGCAGCTTGGCCGCCGGCAACTGGAAGTCCGTTTCCGCCAGACCACCGGCTCGTCGCCGGTGCGGTTCCGGCGTCTGGCCCGCTTGCGCCGCTCGTTGCGCACGCTGTTGCTGGCCCCGCAGGACTGCACGCTCACGCAATTGCTCGACGCGGGCTACGTCGATCAGGCCCAGCAAGTCCATGAATTCCGTGACCTGACGGGGCATACGCCGTCGCAGTTACGGCGTGCCGCGTTAGCCGGCGATGCGCATTTCTACAATCCTTCCTGGGCGTCCGATCCGATACTGGGGGTCCCTCGTCCCATGAACGGAGTTCGACGATGAATGCAAACGCCACATCGCTCACGACAAATCTGACTGCCGATACCCGCTCCCATAACACCTCACTCGCCCCGCTCACCCCACCCGCCCCTTCGGCCGCCTACACGCTGCCGCCGGCGGCCGAGCGTCTTGCGCACCGTTGCGCACAGATCGGCGAGCGTGCCTTTACGGCGAGAGACTATGGCGCCGCGCCGCTGCGACACATCGTGCTGCTGCGTTTTGCGAACGACGTGCCAATCGCCACGCATGAGCTTATGATTGAGCGCTTTCTTCGTCTGAAGGACGACTGCCTTCGCGACGGCCGGCCGTATATTCGCAGCATCGAGCACGGCCGGCAGGAAAGCGGGGAAGGCAACGGGCTCGGATTCGAACATGCGTTCCTCGTGACGTTCGATTCCGAAGGGGATCGCAACTTCTATGTTGGCGAGCCTATCGTGCACGACCCTGCCTGCTTCGACCCCGTACATCACGCCTTCAAGGCGGCGATCGGCCCGACGCTTGCGCCGCAAGGCGTGCTCGTTTTCGACTTTTTCCCCGGCGCGCGGTGATGTGCCGGTTTGTCTGACCCGGAGTAGATGATGAATAGGCTGTTCCAACTCGCTCACTGGTTCGCCCTGGCGAGCGCCCTTCTTCTGTCGACGGCGCGCGTGACGCACGCCGAAGAGATTTCCGTCACCCAATGGGGCAGCAGCCTGTATGGACTGCCCTATGCGGTGGCAATGGACAAGGGCCTGTTCAAGAAGGCTGGCGTCGACATTACCGGCATTCTCAGCTCCGGCGGCGGCGGCACGACCGTGCGCAACATTCTGGCAAGCAAGACCCCCTACGGGGAAGTCGCAGTGTCTGCCGCACTGGCAGCCGCGCGCCAGGGGCTGGACATCGTGATCGTGAATGCAGGCACGCGCAGCGTTGCCGAGGCATCGATGGTCACGATGCCCGGCAGCGCCGTGCGCACCCTCGACGATCTCGTTGGCAAAAAGGTCGCCATCACCTCGCCCAAAAGCGTGTCGGAGATGCTCTTCCTGATGGTATTGCGCGAGAAGGGAATCGACGCCTCGAAGGTCACGCGCGTCGCCTCGGGCGGCTACGTCAACGGCATGACCATGCTCGAACAGGGCGCGGTCGCGGGGGCGGTTGCCATCGAACCGCTGTCGATTCTGCGCAAGTCGCAATATCGCACCCTCTATCGCGCGGGCGACGTGCTCAAGCCCATGACCACGTCGGTCGGCATTACCACGCGGGCGTTCGCACAGTCGCACCCCGACACGCTGCGCGCGATCATTGCCGGACGCCGTGCGGGCGTCGATGCCACCTATGCCGATCCGGCCGGTGCGGCAAGACTGCTCGCAGCGCAGTTCAAACTATCGCCCGACATCGCCCGGGAAGCGGTCGAGAACATGGTGCGCTCGCACATGTGGAGTCAGGGACAATTCGACCGTGCGGAACTGGATCGCGTGGCGAGCGGGCTCAAGCTCATCGGCGAGATCAAGGAAGACGTTGACTGGGCGAAGCTGATCGATGCGCGTTTCCTGCCGGCGGATGTTCGCGCGAAAGGTCAGCTATGACCTTGCATTGCCCGAGCCCGCACCTGCATCTGGTCGACGGCACCGACACGCCGCCGGCCAGCCGCGAGCCGCACGTCGTGCTGAGCGGCGTGACGAAGGACTTCGACACCCCTGACGAAAAGACCGCCAGAAAGACACGGTTGCACGCGCTCGGCCCCATCGATCTGACACTGCGCAAGGGGGAATTCTTCTCCGTGGTCGGTCCGTCCGGCTGCGGCAAATCGACATTGCTGGAACTGATTGCGGGACTCGCCGCACCGAGCGCGGGAAGCATCACTTTCGAAGGGCAGGCGGTCGTCGGGGTGCCCGACGGCGTCGGCGTGGTCTTTCAGGAAGACGCCTCGTTCCCGTGGCTGACCGTGCGCGAGAACATTGGCTTCGGCCTTCGCATGGCCGGCATCGACAGCGCCGAAGTCACGCGCCGTGTGGCCTATGCCCTTGGTTTCATGGGGCTGCGCGATTTCGCCAATGCGTATCCGGCGCAGCTCTCGGGCGGCATGCGGCAGCGCATGTGTATTGCACGCACGCTCGTTATCGCGCCGCGGCTGATCCTCCTCGACGAGCCGTTCGGCGCACTCGATCAGCAAACCCGCATGCTCATGGGCGACGAGTTGCTGCGACTCTGGCGAGAAACCTCCGCAACCGTACTGCTGATCACTCACGCGCTCGACGAAGCGGCCGTGCTGTCGGATCGCGTGGGCGTGATGTCGTCGCGTCCGGGCCGCTTCATAGATATCCTCGAGACGAGCTGGGAACGCGAGCGCAGCGCTCAGAGCGTTGCCACGCCGCGCTTCGGCGAGATCACCGCGCGTCTGTGGGAGACACTTCGGGCCGAGTCGCTCAAGGCGATGCAGGCGGAGGAGCGGCCCGGCGACGGTGGCGATATGCGCCGTCCGCGCGTGCGCGGCCGCTGATCGGGCGGGGAGAGACGTCGTGACGATCCGCATCGAACACACCCTTCGTTTAGGCATTGTCGCCACCCTTGTCCTGTTGATCGAGGCGCTGTGCCGCACGGGTGTCATTCCCGCATCGGTCATGATTCCCCCGAGTGCAATGGGCGTTCACGCCATCGAGATTCTGCGCGAAGGGCGATTCCGCCACGATCTCGCGACAAGTTTCACCAGCATTGCCGCCGCTTCGATTGGTGCGGTGGGGTTCGGCTTTTCCGCCGGACTTGCGATACACGCCATGCCGGGCGTGCGCCGCGCGCTGGAGCCGCTCATCGCAAGTTATTACGCGGTACCGACATTCGCCTTCTACCCCGTTTTCATCGTGCTGTTTGGCGTCGGATCGCTGCCGATCATCGCCATTGCCACACTACTGGCGATTGTGTCGATGATCACGGCGACGATGACCGGGCTCGACCGTATCCCCCGCGCGTTCTCGAAGACCGCGCAGGTGATGCGGCTCAATCGTTGGCAAACCCTTTGGCACGTCAAACTGCCGGCGGCGTTGCCGCATCTCTTCAGCGGGGTGCGTCTCGCGGTATCGCACGCGTTCATCGGGGTCATCGCGTCGGAGTTCATTCTGTCCGGTTCAGGCGTGGGTTACGCCATCAGCTATGCGTATAACAATTTCGAGAACGCCGACATGTACGCACTGATGCTTCTGGTGCTGGTCACGGTGACGCTGGTGAACAGCGTGCTGAACCACGTCGACGCGCGCGTTCAGGCGCGCAGCCGACGCTGAGCGGATTCACGTCTCATGGAAATGAAGAAACCCAACCCGCTCGGCACGTTCGCCGTCGTACTCGTGCTGATCGGGATCTGGCAAACCGTGCACCTGCTCAACAGTGCGGCGCTCGGGTCTCCCATCGCTACCGTAGAGGGGCTTTGGCAGATGATGGGCACGGCCTCGTTCTGGACGGACGCCACGGAAACCGGCCGGGCGCTCGTCTATTCGCTGGTGATTGCGGTAGCCGGCGGCATTGCATTGGGGCTCGGATTAGGTGCAAACCGGCTGGCGTCGAACGTCGCCGAGCCGATTCTCGTCAATTTGTATTCGTTGCCGAAGGTCACGCTTTACCCGCTGGTGCTGCTGATCTTCGGTTTGGGAATCGCCTCGAAAGTCGCGTTCGGTGTCATGCACGGCTTGATTCCGATTCTGATTTTCACGATGAACGGCGTACGTCAGATCAAGCCCGTTTATTTTCGGGCCGCGCAAGCGATGCATTTGTCGCGCCGTCAGATTGCGCTACGTGTCGTGCTGCCGGCGGTGCTGCCCGAAGTGCTGTCGGGGGTGCGGCTGGGATTTTCGCTATCGTTGCTCGGTGTACTCATTGGCGAGATGTTTGCATCGCAGAAGGGACTCGGCCATCAACTCGCCAATGCGATGAATCTGGGCAATATCGACGCCCTCATGTCCGTCGCCCTCTTTCTCATGCTCTTCGCGTTGCTAGGCAATGCGCTGCTTTCGACCTTCAGCCGGCGCTATCGTGCAGCCACAGCTTGATGGAAAGTTGAAGACTCGCCCTCGGGAGCGGCGACGATCAACCTCAGCGACCCGTCAAACGTGGGCTGCGTGCGAAGCGAACCGTATTTCCGGTCCCACGCTCCGTCCTCCAGATCGCGGCGCAGTCGCTCGGCAAAGCGCGTTTGCACACCCGGTTCGACGAAACTCCACGCTGAATTGGCGCGACGTGCGCCGGGCTCGAGCAACCGCTCCGGCCGCCCGTAATAGGCTTCGCTGAACCCGTCCGTGCAATGCAGCGGAATCTCCACCGGCACAACCTCCGCGTGCCCGCCCAATCCGTCGACAATGGCCTGAATCGCCGGGTAACGACGCGCCTCCACCTCGATCATCTCTGGTGCGTAGTCCGCTAGCCACGAACGGCCAAGCCTCGCCGGATCGCAACTCAGAATCAGCACAACCCCGCGCGTCACCCGCCGCATCTCGGACAGTCCGGCACTCAGATCCGGCCATTGATGGACGGAGAACGTCGCCATGCTGGCGTCGAAGGTGTCATCCGCGAAAGGCAGGCTTTGCGCCACGGCGTCGATAGCTGCCGGCAGGCGGGGCGGGCGTTGAGCACGCATCGAGGCAGAGGGTTCCACCGCCGTTACCTCGCGGTCGACAGGCTCATAGGAGCCTGCACCGGCGCCGACATTGAGTACTAGGCGGGCGCAGCCCAGCGCCCGTCTGATAAAGCCTTCGATATGAGGGTCGGGCTGCCGGTAAGCGGTGTAGCCCTCACCGATGGCGCCATAGTTGGCGTCGCCTGCGCTGCCGTCTTCATGCCTGATATTCACGTGATCGCCTTCTTCGTTCGCCGTCATGAGGCTAGAGAATAGGCCCGCGCGATATCATCGATAAATCGAGTTTTTTACCCGGATTCGTCAGTTTTTTCGACAAAGGACCGAAGATGCGCACGCTCCCGCCGCTCTCGTTGCTACGTGTGTTCGAAGCCACGGCCCGGCATCAGTCGGTCACCAAAGCAGCCGAAGAACTCTTCCGAACCCACAGCGCCGTGAGCCGGCAGTTGCGGTTGCTTCAGGAAGATGTCGGCGCGCCGTTGTTCGACAAGGCCGGCACGGGACTCAAGCTGAACCGACACGGCCAACAGCTTTACGCATTGGTCGGTTCGGTTTTTGAACAATTGGAACATGGCTATGCGAAGGTGCGTCAGCAGGCGCAACCCGTGGGCTTGCACGTTGCGTGCAGCGCCACTTTCGCCATGCGCTGGCTCGTTCCGAATCTGGCGGATTTTTATCGGCAGTACCCCGACGTGCGCATTCGTCTGTCGATGACCTCTGCCCGCGAGATACGAAACGAAGGGGCGGATCTGGTGATCGCGTGGGACCTCGCGTCATATCCGGAGAGCGACCGGCTTCGCGCCATCACGCTCGCCCCCGTGGCGTTCGGCCCGGTCTGCGCGCCCGCGTATCGACGCTCGGCCGCCACCGGCACGCGCATTGCCCACGACCACACCACCAGCGCGTGGGCGCATTGGGACGCCCACCACAAGCCGGGCATCGGACGAGGTGCGGAGATCACTTTTCCGCACACTCATCTGTGCATCGAAGCGGCGCTGTCCGGGCTCGGTGTCGCACTTGTCGAACGACGGCTGGCGCAAAGGGAAATCGACGACGGACGCCTTGTCGCCCCGTGGGGATTTGTCGAGTTTCCGTTCGGGCTGAAAGCGCTGCCCGCCAGTGGAATCTCCTCGGAAAATCTCGACAATTTCATCGGCTGGCTACGCGGGCAGTTGGTTGCGCAAAATCCGGGGTGAGCCGATGGCGTCGGGACAAACCCGAGCCCGGATTGAGGGCGTCAGCGCAAACGTCACGCCGGGCGGGGGTCCGCCAGCCCCCGTAATCGCCCCCGGATCAACCTCGGTGAAAATCGGGGTGGCGCGATGCAAATGACTGACTACACTTCCTAAGTGCACACGACACTCGGAAACCGCGAAAGACGGTTCGTTATGCGAAGGCCGTGCGGAAGATCAAATGGGTCTGATGAAGTAGCATTTCCATTCCTTCACGGGAGGCATGTCCATGACGTGCCTAGACAAATGGATGATCGGCGCCTGTGTCGTCACGCTGAGCGGCGTGGCGTTCGCTGATGGCGTCAACTCGATCTCATCCGAACAGATGATATTGGCCAATATTGGCCCCGCGCCGCTCCCCGTCAACGTACCGCCGCCTGCCCCGCCTGTGTCCATCGCTGCGGTGCCTGCCGTTCCCGTCACGCTATACCCATTCGGCCGCGAAGGCGCCGGCACGCCCCCCCGGCCAGACGACAACGCTCTCCTCTACACACACATCGAAGCGATCAACGACGCGGCTCCCATCACCGACGGGCGGCATATGGGCTGGGTCGACACCTCAACCGAAAAGCCCGCCGTCAAGGCGGCGCGAAGCTACCTGAGCATTGGACCTTCCGTGGCGCCCCGGTTATCCCTTGTGCAATGGGACAACGCCGACGACAAACTCGGCTCCGATCCGAAGCGAGGTCTCGCGCTGAAAACCCAGGACTGGACCGTTTCGGCAAGCGCCCGCGTGCCATTACTGGGCCAGCACGATATCGGTGCGACGGTCTACGTCAAACGCCGTTTCTGAATCCGGCATCCAGACGTTTCCCGACGCGACGGGTGACCGGCGACACGCCGGCCACCCGTCGCGTTGGCACGGTTTATGCAGCGGGCTTCACAGCCGTCACATCGATCTCGACCAGCCACTCCGGACGCGCCAGCGCCTGCACCACGATGCCGGTCGACACCGGGAACACGCCCTTGAGCCACCGCCCCATCACGTTGTAGACCGCCTCGCGATAGCGCGGATCGACGATGTACACGGTGACCTTGCAGATGTCTTCGAGCCGGCTGCCGCATTCGTCGAGCAGCATTGCGACATTCGCCATGGCTTT
Organism: Pandoraea apista; assembly: GCF_001465595.2. NCBI lineage: Bacteria > Pseudomonadati > Pseudomonadota > Betaproteobacteria > Burkholderiales > Burkholderiaceae > Pandoraea > Pandoraea apista. Next base: position 4,820,853 of record NZ_CP013481.2, read on the forward strand.
CTCAGTCTGCGCAGCGACGTCGCCAATGCCCACCGACTCACGCGTGTCGAGGTCCTGACCGATTTGTCCTCGCAGATAAATGGTGTTGCCGGCGATCACCGCCTGGCACAAATCGTTGTCGAGCTTCTGCTCCGGATAGGTCTCGCGGGTATTGAACTTGCGAATTCGGGTGTGGGTCATGATGTTTCGGTAGGGAATCTTGATGTGATACGGGCACAACGTGTGCTCAATGGGCCAGGATCTTCGAGAGGAAGCGTTTGGCGGCAGGGCTGGCTGCGTCATTGAAGAAAACGTCTGTCGGACTGTCTTCGACGATGGCGCCGTCTTCCATAAAAACGACGCGATGGGCCACGCGTCGCGCAAACCCCATCTCGTGGGTGACGACCATCATCGTCATCCCCTCTCGCGCGAGCTCCACCATTACGTCGAGCACTTCGTTGACCATCTCCGGGTCAAGCGCCGAAGTCGGCTCGTCGAACAGCATCGCCATCGGGTCCATTGACAACGCGCGCGCAATGGCAACACGCTGCTGCTGACCGCCGGACAATTGCCCCGGATACTTGTGGGCATGCGCCGACAGGCCGACACGATCGAGCAACGCACGCGCCTTGGTGCGCGCCGCGTCGGCGTTCCGGCCCAGCACGATCTGCTGCGCCAGTGTGAGGTTGCGCGTGAGATCCAGATGCGGGAACAACTCGAAATGCTGAAAAACCATGCCGACCTTGCTGCGCAGCTTAGGCAGATCCGTCGACTTGGCCATGAGCGACGTTCCGGCCACCACGACATCGCCTCTCTGAAACGGCTCCAGCGCGTTGACGGTCTTGATGAGCGTCGATTTCCCGGAGCCGGACGGCCCGCAGACCACCACGATCTCGCCTTTGCTCACACGGGTTGAACACTGCTTGAGCACGTGGTGCGCGCCATACCATTTATCGACGTCGAGAATTTCGATCATGGGTTGCGCCGGACTCATTTGTCGAAGTACCCCGCACGGATCGACGCACCGATCAGATTGAGAATGAGACGGCCTGCGGTAACACACGAGATCAGATTGGCATCGTCTTTTTCGGGCTGGATTTCCACGATATCCATGCCAACCACGCGCCCCTTGCGCACCAGCCCGTGAATCAGCTTGCGCGCCTGCACGAAAGTCACACCGCCCGGCGCGGGCCCCGCCACGGCAGGCATCGTCGACGGATCGAGACCGTCCGCGTCGATCGTGAGGTAGTAGTTGCCGCCATCCGGAATGCGTGCGAGTACGGCGTCCATGCCGATGTCGTGTAACTCATACGCTGTCACCAGCTCCGCACCATAGGCGCGCGCCGCCACGAGCTCTTCTGGCCGGCCACTGCCCTGCGCGCGCAGGCCGATTTGCACAATGCGGTCGACGTGCGCCATCTCCGACGCGCGCCGGATCGGGCTCGAGAGTCCTTCGCGCACGCCGTTGACTTCGTCGCGCCAATCCAGATGCGCGTCAATGTGCACAAGCGTGATCGGCCCCTTCTGATCCAGACCGCGCAACACGGGCGTGGTAATGCCGTGATCGCCGCCGAGCACGATCGGCATTGCACCGCCGGCCACAATGCGCCGCACGACCGCTTCGGCGCGAGCGTAATGTTCGCCCGGTTGGGTCAGATCCGGAATGATGTCGCCGCAGTCGACAAAGCGAATATCGGTGCGGCCCTGAAGCAGCGGACCGTCGATGTCGAAGTCGTAATGGCCGGGACGGCGCACGACACGGTCGGTGGCCTGACGAATCGCGGACGGCGCATTCGTCTGGTCGTTACTGAAGTCCGACGCGGCGTAGGGCGCACCATACGGCATGCCCAGCACAGCTATGTCCGCCTTGAGATTGTCAATGTCGAGGTCCAGCTCCGAGTACAACAGGGTCGGATGGCCGATACGAGGGGCAACGGTGTAAGTCGTCATGAGAGGGTCCTTTGGTAGAAGTCAGGGGGCCGTCAGGCGTGCCGGGTACGTCGCCCGACAACAGTTTCCAGACGCCGCCCCACGCTGGCCAGCAACACACTGCTGACCCAGTAGATCAATGCCGTGGTGCCAAGCACTTCGACATAGGCAAACGTATTGGCCGTGAGCAGATTGCTCTGATAGGTCATCTCCGGCAGGCTCATCACCGAGAAGATGGCCGAGTCCTTGAACATCATGATCACCAGGCTGGTCGTCGGCGGAATGAGAAAGCCGAACAACTGCGGCACGACGACATGCCGCTGCGTCTGCCAGTAGGTCATGCCGAGCGAGAGCGCGGCGTGCGTCTGTCCACGTGCCACGCTGCGCAGCGCCGCCCGCAGGATTTCGCAGAAATAGCCGCCGCTATAGAACGCCGTGCAACCGACCGCCACTGCCATGGCAGACGCACTCACACCAAGCTTGGGCAGTCCGAAAAACGACAGGTAGACGAGGATCAGGTACGGGATATTGCGCACCAGCTCGACGTACCCCAACGCGATGGGCCGCAAGACCGAGCGCGACTGCGCCGAATAGGCCGCAGCGATACCGATCACGATGCCGAGCGGAATACCGATCGCGCTCACGAGCGACGTGACGCGCAAACCTTCGAGCAGGACGGGAATCGCTTCCCTGACAATGGAAAAATCAATGGCCATGGGGCAGCATCCTCGAGACCCGGCGTTCGCAAACCCGCGACGCAGCCGAAATGCAGAACAGCAGGACGAAATACACGGCGGCGGTAATCGCGAACACCTGCAACGGCAAGTCGGTCTGCAACGTGGCATTGCGCGCAACGGTCGCCAGTTCCGGCACCGCAATGATCGACATCAGCGACGACGCCTTGAGCAGAATCGTGAACTCGCTGGTGAGCGGCGGAATGGCGCGATAGATGACCTGCGGCAGCAACACATGTGTCCAGACCTGCGCAGCACGCATGCCCATCGCGTACGCGGCGGCCCGCTGCCCATAGGAGATCGTGCCGAGGGCACCGCGCAGAATCTCCACGATGTAGGCGCTGGTGTTGCAGGCTAACGCCGCAACCCCGGCCGTGATCGGCGAGATCGAAATGTCGAACAGCGCCGGCACCATGTAGTACGCAATGAGCATGTGGATCAGGGCAGGCGTGCCCCGGATCAGGCTGACCCACAACACGACAAATCCACGCAACGGTGCAAACGGCGAAATGCGGGCGAGCAGCAGCACGATGCCGAGCGCCAGACCGATCACGAAGGCCCCCGCCGACGCACTCAACGTGATTGCCGTTCCCGAAACCACGCCCTCGAGAAACGGCGCGATCACGCCCCCCTTATCGAACCAGTCGACCATGGCGCCGGACGTCAAATGGCGCCTTGCGGGAGATAGTTCTCTCGCGGCGTATCCATCGGGCCACCGAACCACTTCTTCTGCAACACCGCCAGCTTGCCGCTCGCACGGAATTCATCCAGCGAATCGTTGATGAACTTGCGAATTTCCAGATCGTTGGGATTGGCAACCCACGCCAGCAGCTTCGGCTGTCCGATCGCGCTGGCGATGCGGAAGACGTTGGGCTGCTTGCGCATCTGAACGGCCGCGATATTCGACGGCATCAACGCCACGTCGATGGTCTTGTTGGCGAGTGCATTGGAGACATCCGGATATGCCTGGAACAGTCGCGTGCCCGCATAGCCCTTGCCCGTCTTCTCCTTCAGTTCCTTCTCGAATTCGTCGGCCACCGGTTGCGACGACGAGCCCATCTGCGTGCCGATGGTCTTGCCGGCAATGTCCATGTCCTGCTTGATCGCAGCGTCGTCGGCCCGCACCATCAACACCGAGCGCACCACGCCCACGGGCTGGCTGAACGCAAAGCGCTTGGCGCGCTCCGGCGTGATGCCCACACTCGTCGCCACGAAATCGAACTTGTGCGACATCAGGCCGGGCAACAACCCCTGAAATGGCAGGTTCATTTGCTCGAGCTTCACGCTGAGCTTCGCTGCCATCAGTTCCAGCACGTCGTGTCCGTATCCGACCACCTGACCGTTCTCCACAAACTCGAACGGCTCGTAGGCCGCTTCGGTGCCAACCGTGAGCTTGCCTCGCTTCTTGATGTCCGCCAGCGTGCCGCCTTCGGCATGGGCGAGCGTCGGCAGTGCCGGTAACGCCAGTGCGGCGCTCGATGCAAGCGTCGCCTTTACAAAGGATCGTCTGGACCAGGTCTTCATAGCTTGCCTCGCGTGTCGTGGGTTTCGAATCGGTCTGGCGCATCGGCTCGATGTGCCTGTGCGAACCAATGTATGCGGGCAAAAAGATCATGAAAAATGATTTTTTTATTGGTATGGTTTCAAAAAACGAAACCTTTTGAAACCGCCCGTCCGCAACGGAATGGACGTGTCCTATCGGAGCTGACCCGTGGCAAATCGTGATTTCAGCGAGCGAGACCTGCGCTCGTTGCGCATCTTCTGTGCGGTAGCACAGGCCAGCGGTTTTGCTGCGGCAGAGAAGCAGTTGAACATGTCGAAGGCCTCGATCAGCCGGCACATCCGTGAGGTCGAGGAGACATTGGGCACCCGCCTTTGCGAGCGCGGCCCGTCCGGATTCGTGCTGACACACGCGGGCAAGGTCGCACTGGAACTGGCGCGCGACGCGCTGAAATCGCTGGAGCGGATTCGTCCCGAAATCGATGCGGTGCGAGGGGTGCTGTCGGGCACGCTGTCCATCGGCATGGTGGAGCACATCGTGTCCGACATCGGGTGCCACATCCCCGAGGCGCTGGCTGCGCTCAAGGCACAGGCCCCCGACGTGAAAGTCGAGCTGACGGTCATGACGTTCAACGAGCTCGACCTCGCCTTGCGCGAGCGCCGGGTGCAGATCGCCATTCGCGGCATGTACCGGCGCGAGGCCGGATTTCACTATCAGCCGCTGTTCATCGAGCGCCACCAGTTGTACGTAGCGCGACACCGGATCAAGGACGCGTCGACATTACCCCTCGTCTATCGCACCCAGCCGTTTGTCCACGAAGCCCTGCACTCGCTGGGATTGACGCGCGGGCCGACGGCGTCGGGATTGGAAGCGGTCGCCATGCTGGTCCTGTCGGGGCATTATGTCGGCCTGCTGCCGCAGTATTACGCGGCGTCGTTTCCAAAGCGCTATGCGCTCGCCCGCGTGCCGTCGGGCCCGGAGTATGAAAACGCGATCAGCGCCATCACCGAAGCCTCTCGCCCGAGAACGCGTGCGCTTGAACTTTTTCTCGATCTGCTCGCGCAGTTCCATGGGAAGATGTGACGCCCGGTCGTGCCGGAGCGCTCGATCCGCCCTATCGAACACAATGGCCGCCGCTCCCGAACGCCCGCCCGGCGGGGCCGATAGTCAAGCCGCGTCGCACCTCACCCCGTGAGGGCCTCACGATCACGCCGCCCAGCACTAAGCAAAGCAAAAACCATCGTTTGGGCCGACAGCCACAAGGCTTCTAGAATGGACGCGTCGTCCATTCTTTGCCGGGAGTTGTCGTGTCCAGTCGTTCTGCCTCAGGCGCGTCGCTGATTGCCTACGCCGCCATCGTCTGCTCTGCCTCCGTCGTCCCGCTTCATCGTCAACGCACCGGAGGTCCGGCATGAGTCAGCTTCCCGCACCGGTTCTCGATCACGTTGTCATCAACGTCAAAGGCGAACTTGAGCCCTCGGTGGACATCTACCGGCGGCTGGGCTTCGCCCTGACCGAGCGCGGCCACCACTCGCTCGGCACCAGCAACCATCTGGCCATCTTCGGGGAAAACTACCTCGAACTGCTGGGTTACGAGGCGGGGAAGTCGACCGCACGCCCCGACGTCACGCAGGCCCCGCTCGGCCTGACGGGGCTCGTGTTCAAGACACAGGACTCGCTCGGCCTCTTCGCCGAGTTGCAGGCACGCGGTGTCGGCGTGGAAACGCCCGCCGAATTCTTCCGCCCCGTGCGGTTGCCGGACGGCACGACACAAGACGCCCGCTTCCGCACGGTGCGTCTGGCCAGCGAACTGGTTCGCAACGGGCGCACATTCTTCTGCCATCACTTCACGCCCGAGCATGTCTGGCGCGACGAATGGCGCGACCATCCGAACGGTGTGACCGACATCGTCGGCTTCGTAATCGCGTCGCCCAACCCGGCAGTCACGGCTGCGCTTTACGATCGCGTTTTCGGTCCCGGCGTACTTGCCGCCACCGGTACGCAGGGCTATTCGCTCACGGCCGGCCGCGCCCGCGTGCACTTCGTCACGCCGCTCGACGCCGAGCGACGCTTCGGTAAGGTCGAGACGACAGACGACGGCAGCGAGCGCAATGTCGCGCTCATCCTTCGCACCCGCTCCCTTGCACAGACGCAAGCCACGCTGAAAGAAAACGGCGTGCCGTGGACTGCGCTTGCCGACGGCTCCGTGCTCGTCGCCGCAGCAGACGCCTTCCACGTCGCGCTCCAGTTTGTTGAAGGAGACGGCGCATGAGCGGCCAACCGACCTGGTGGCAGGCGTTCGGCGTGGACTATGCCGACGCACGCCGGCGCTTTCGCGCGGCCGCCGACCGCGCCGGGGCGAACCTGAGTACTTATGTTCACCCCGACGCCAAAGCCCCTGACGGCAGTGAGCTAAGCATCGACGTTGCCCGGCTCGGCCCGGCACACGCCCCGCATCAACTCCTCGCGATCAGCGGCACGCACGGCCTCGAAGGCGGTGCCGGATCTGCCGTGCAGACCGCGTGGCTCGCGCACGCCTCCCACGCGCTGCCGCCCGACGTCGCAGTGACCTTCGTGCATGCGCTCAATCCGTACGGCTTCGCACACGCCACGCGCACGACCGAAAACAACGTCGACCTGAACCGCAACTTCATCGATCACGAGCGTGGGCATCCGGGCAACGAGCACTACGCATCGCTGCACAATCATCTGATTCCTACTGAGTGGACATCCGACGGTCTCGCGCAAAGCGCGCTGGCCATCGACGCGTTTCGCAGCGAACACGGCCCGGACGCCTTGTTCAACACATTGGCCAGCGGCCAATACACCCATGCTGACGGCCTCATCTACGGCGGACGCGCGCGCGAATGGTCGAACGTCACTTTGCAAACCATCGTCGAGCGCGACCTGTCGCAAGCACAGCGCATCGGCCTGATCGACTGGCATACGGGCATTGGCGAGTACGGCGAACCGTTCTTCCTGTGCTTTAACGCCGACGCGAGCCCCGAGCAGCGCGAAGCCGCCCGCTGGTGGGGGGCGGAGCGGGTGCTCGATCAGCGGCCGCACGGCCTGCGCCGTCCCGACTATCAGGGACTGGTGTTCCGTGGCGTCGAGCAATTCGCACAAGGGCGGCCGGTCATCGGCGCCGTGGTGGAGTTCGGCACGCGAGGTTCGAACGCGAGCATCGCGAATCGTCTCGACCAGTGGCTGCGCTCGCGCGCCAGGGCCTACCCCGATGCCGCGCGCGATCGTCAATTGCGCGCCGACGTGCTCGATGCCTTCGTACCGGTCTCGTCGGTCTGGCGCACCAGCGTGCTCACGCACGGCTTGCAGATCACCGCACAAGCGTTGCAAGGACTTGCCACGGCGACATGAAGCGCATGAGCGGCGTCAGCCGCATGAAAGGCGTTCACTGGCGTTAGCCGCCAACGGCTAACCGTACGACGCCCCAGCCTCCCCCGTTTTTTTAACTTGGATCGGCGACTGCCCGAGGGCGTCGCTCACCCTGAATTCGACTCAAAACTTCTCATGAAAGCCATCGTATTGCGAGAACACGGCGACAACGACCGTCTGAAACTGGAAACCGACTTCCCCGATCCCGTCGCGGGCGAAGGCGAAGTGGTGCTGCGCGTACGTGCCTCGTCGCTGAACTATCACGATGTATTCACCCGTCGCGGCATGCCCGGCATCAAGCTCCCCTTCCCCGTCATCATCGGGCTCGACGTCGCGGGTGAAATCGCCAGCGTCGGCCCCGGGGTGCAAGGCTGGTCGGTCGGCGATCGCGTGCTGGTCGATCCGATCAATCGTGTGACAGGCGGCCTCGTGGGCGAGACGACCCACGGCGGTCTGGCCGAACTCTGCCGTGTGCCCGAGCATCAACTCGTTCGCCTGCCCGACGGGGTATCGTTCGACGATGCCGCCGCGCTGCCAGTCGCCTACGGCACAGCGCTGCGCATGATGCACCGCATCGGTCAGGTCAAAGCCGGCGAGCGCGTGCTGATTCTCGGCGCGAGCGGCGGTGTCGGCGTGTGCGCCGTACAACTCGCGAAACTCGCCGGCGCGGAAGTCATCGCCTGTGCCGGGTCGCGCGAGAAAGGGGAACGCCTGCGCGCGTTGGGCGCCGACGACATCATCTATTACACCGAGGAAGACTTCGTTGAAGTGGTGCGCGCGCGATACGGCAAGGCGGCGCGCCGCCGCGGCGCGGCGGTCAACGGCGGTGTCGACGTGGTCGTGAACTTCACCGGCGGCGACACGTGGACGCGCTCGCTGCGCACCTTGCGTCAAGGCGGCCGCATCCTGACGTGCGGCGCCACGGCCGGCTTCGATCCGAAAGAAGACCTGCGCTTCATCTGGACATTCGAGTTGCAGGTTCGCGGCTCGAACGGCTGGGAACGCGAAGACCTTCACGAACTGCTCGACCTGGTGGCCGGCGGCAAGCTGCGCGTGCTGGTCGACAAGAAGTGGCCGCTGGAAGAAGGCGCTCAGGCACTCGCATCGCTGGAGAATCGCCAGATCGTCGGCAAGGTACTGGTGGGCGCATGAGTACGACCACATCCCCCCTGTCCGTCGAGCAGGTGCAGAGGGCCTTCGACAATTCGACCTTCATCGCATGGCTCGGCATGCGTGTGACGTCGCTCGATCACAACGCCCAGACGATTGACGTTCACATTCCGTTTCAGACTGCGTTCGAGCGCGGCGCAGGCACGCGTCAGTGGCACGGCGGCCCGCTTGCGGCCGTAATCGACACGGTCGGCGACTTCGCCGTGGGCATGCTCGTCGGACGCGGTTTGCCAACGGTCAACTTCCGTGTCGACTACCTGCGCCCTGCCATCGACACCGATCTGCGCGCGGTGGCGCGCGTGCGCCGTCTCGGCAAGAGCATCGGTGTCGCCGACGTGGACCTGTTCAACGCTCAGGGCGCGCTGATCGCCATCGGTCGCGCGAGCTACGCCACGATGCCACCGGCCTGAACCGCATGCACGTAGCAACGATCACCGATCCGAGTCTTGAAGGCGCCAACGGGCACCCCCGGGCGCCGTGTTTTTCCGGAGTTCATCATGCGTAATCCCCGGGGCCTTTCCCGACGCCAGTTCCTGTATCGCAGCGCCAGCGGCGCGCTAGCCGCCACCTCGGCCACGCTTGCGGGCACCGCCGGCTGGCTGATCTCCCCCTCACAGGCGCTAGCGGCAGACACGGCGCCGCGTCGCGGCGGCACGCTCGTGGCCAGTTGGGGAGGACTGGAACCGCAGGCGCTCTTCGTGCCGGGCGGCGGCGGTTCAAGCCCGTTCATGACATCGACCAAGATTCTCGAACGGCTGCTCAAGATCGACGAGAAGCTCGCGTTCCAACCGGTGCTTGCCACCGACGTTCGGGCATCGAGCGACTTCAGAACGTACACCGTGGTGCTGCGTCAGAACGTGCTATGGCACGACGGCAAGCCTTTCACGGCCGACGACGTGGTCTACAACGTGCAGGAGCACTGGAAGCCGATTGCCGCAGGCGTCGCCCTCAAGTCGCTCAAGCGCGTGAGCGCCACCGATGCGCACACCGTCAAGCTGGAGTTCTCGACGCCCGTACCGGAGTTCTTCTTCAAGTCGATTCTGGCCGGGCAGTATCAGGTGGTGGTGCCGAAACATCTTTACGCCGGCAAGGACATCATCACGAACCCCGTGAACAATGCGCCCGTCGGCACCGGGCCGTGGAAATACGGCCAATGGGTGCGCGGCAGCCATGTCGCGTACGCGCGCAACGAGCAATACTGGAATGCCGCGCAACCGTACCCCGACAAGCTCATCATTCGCTGGTGGAGCGATCCGGCGTCGCGCTCGGCAGCGCTCGAGACTGGTGAGCTGGGCGTGGCATTCTCCAACCCGGTGCCGGGGCGCGACATCGATCGTCTCGTGAAGACAGGCAAGGTCGTAGTCGACACGAAGGGCTACGAGAACGCCGCGTGGACGGTGACGGTCGAGTTCAATCAGCGACGCGAGCATGTCAGGCGGCGCGAAGTGCGTCAGGCGATTTTGCACGCCATCGACCGCAAGTTCATCATCGACACGATCTACTTCGGTCGCGGCAAACCAGCCGTCTCACCGGTTTTCCGCAGCAATCCGCTGTTCTTCACCGACGACGTGCCGAAGTACCCGTTCGATCCTGCAAAGGCGAATGCACTGCTCGACGCCGCCGGTCTGCCGCGCAAGAACGGCTCGCGCTTCTCGATCAATCTGGTGGCCGCCGCGTGGTTCGAAGAGAACGCCAAACTCGGCCAGTATCTGAAGCAGGCCCTCCAGGATATCGGCATTACCGTGAAGCTCGACTCGCTTGACCGTGCCACGTCGCTCAAGCGCATTTACAGCGATTACGACTACGACATCGCCGTGTCGAACTTCACCGCACCGCTCGAACTGGTGCCGGTGGTCACGCAATTTTTCACGACCGACGGCATCGTCAAGGGCGCCGCCTTCCGCAACGCGACCGGGTATTCGAATCCGGCGATGGACGCGCTCGTGGACCGCCTGACTGTCGAGACCGACAGCGCGAAGCGGCAGAAGCTCGCACACGACTTCGCACGACTCGCCGCCACGGACGTGCCGCTCGTGCCCCTCGTCGAGATGGAATCGTTCACGCTCGCGCGCACCAACGTGCGGCGTGCGACGACCAGCGCGAACGTGCAAGGCGACGCCCTGGCCGACGTCTGGCTGGCCTCGTGAGGAGACGGCTGCCATGGTGACGCGTCTCTTGTTGCGTCGTGTCTTGCAGGCAGTTCCGCTGCTGCTCGGCGTAATCGTCATGAACTTCTGCCTGATCCAGTCGGTGCCGGGCACGCTGCTCGACGTGATGACCGCCGAGCAACAGGTCACGGACCCCGCGCTGATCGAACGCCTGCGCGTGACCTATGGCATGGATAAGCCACTGTGGCAACAATTGCTTCATTACATCGACGCCGTGGCGCACCTCGACCTCGGCTACTCGTATCGGCACAACCTGCCGGTATTCGACGTCATCACGGCGCACCTTCCCGCCACCCTGGTGTTGATGCTGGCGAGCCTCGCCATTGCGGTGATCGTTGGCGTGACGGCCGGTGTCGTCGCCGCCGTCAATGTGAACACGTGGCGCGACACGCTCGTATCGGTGCTCGCCGTGGTGTGCTTCGCAGCCCCGAGCTTCTGGCTGGGAATCATGCTCATCATCCTGTTCTCGGTGAAGCTCGGCTGGTTCCCGGTGGGCGGCATGACAACCATCGGCATGGACTACGGCACGGGTATTGCCGGGGCATGGCATGCCTCGCTCGACGTGTTGCATCACCTGGCGCTGCCCGCGTTGACGCTCGGTCTGTTCTATGCCGCGACGTACGCCCGTGTGATGCGCGCGTCGATGCTTGAAGTTTCCCGTCAGGATCATGTGCGCACCGCGCTGGCGAAAGGTCTCACGCGCCGCGCCGTGATTACCCGGCACATGGTGCGCAACGCGATGCTGCCGGTCGTCACCTTGCTGGGCTTGCAACTGGGCACCGTGCTGGGCGGCAGCATTGTCGTGGAAGCCGTGTTCAGTTGGCCCGGCATCGGCGGGGTGCTTTTCGACAGCGTGATGAGCCGCAACTATCCGGTCGTACTGGGGCTGCTGGTACTCAGTTCCGCGCTGGTGATTGTCGCGAACATCCTCGTGGATCTCGTCTATACACGGCTCGATCCCCGCATTCGCACCCATGCCTGATGCGTTTTCGTAGTGCTTTACCGTAAAGAACCGGTCTGCTCCATGACGTCTTCCGCCGAACCCACTCTCGACACGCTTGCCACGGGCGACCTGTCCGATTCGCTTGCACCATCTCACTCGTCGCACCCGTTCCCGTCGTCTCCTTCGTCACCTTCGTCCGGGCGACGGACTCGCGCCTGGCAACAGTTCGCCCGCCACGGCGGCGCGCTCGCCGGTGCGGCGCTGCTCGCCATCGTCGTTATCGTCGCGCTGTGCGCCGGGTGGTGGTATCCGGGTGACCCGCTGCGCATCGTCGCTGCGCCCGAAATCTGGCCGTTCGAGCAGTGGCAACACCCGCTCGGCACCGACGCGCTGGGTCGTGACATCGCCGCCATGCTCGCCCACGGGGCGCGCGCGACACTCGCCATTGGCGTGGTCGCGAGCGTGGCCGCCACGGTCATCGGGGTATCCGTCGGCGCCATCGCCGCGTGGTGGGGTGGCTGGATCGACGAAGTCCTCATGCGCCTGACCGAGTTGTTCCAGATTGTGCCGAACGTTGTGTTCGTGCTGACGGTGGTCGCCATTCTCGGCCCGCGCATCGAGAACACGATCGTTGCCGTGGCGCTGGTGTCGTGGCCCGCCATCGCCCGTCTCACGCGCGCCGAATGCCTGTCGTTCAAATCGCGCGAGTTCGTACAGGCGTGCCGCACCGTCGGACTTTCGCCGTGGCGTATCGCCCTGCGCGAAGTGTTGCCCAACGCACTGCCCCCCGTATTGGTGATGGGCACGCTGGTGGTCGCGGGCGCGATTCTCTACGAGTCGGTCGTGTCGTTTCTCGGCTTGGGCGATCCGAACATCGCGAGTTGGGGTCGGCAGATCGGCGAGGGGCGCACGCTCATCCGCTCGTCCTGGTATCTGTGTGCCGAGCCGGGCCTCGCGATCATGCTCGCCGTGCTGGCGCTCAATCTCGTGGGCGACGGCCTGAACGATGCCCTCAACCCTGCGCTTCGAAAGCGCTGAGTCCGCCCGCCTCCTCTGGTCACTTACTGCTATTCCGATTCTCATGACACACCGCTGGCATAACCTCGGCGATCTGATCGACCGAACCCTCAGCCTCGACTCGACAGCCATCATCGACCTTCGAGACGACCGACGACCGCGTCATCACACGCACGCCGAGATCGACAGGCTGGCGGGTGGCGTCGCTACCGCGTTGCGCGCACGCGGTCTGACGAAAGGCGCACATGTGGCGATCGCATCGCTCAATCGTGCCGAGTACCTGATCGCCTATTTCGGCATCATGCGCGCCGGCTATGTCGCCGTGCCGATCAACATCAAGCAATCGCGTGAGATTCTCGATTACGTCATCGATGACGCCGGAATCTCGCTCGCCTTTGTCGACGGTGCGCGTCGCGACGCGTTCGCCTCACGCGTGCCGGTCATCGACTTCGACGACGAAGGCCCCGATGGTTTCGCCGCACAGATTCAACCCGCCGGCTTCGACTCGGTGCACCCCGCGCACGACGACGTTGCGCAGATGCTCTACACATCCGGCTCGACCGGCAAGCCGAAGGGCGTGCCGCTCACACATGCGGGTCAACTCTGGGCACTGGGGGCAACCTATGTGCGCCCGGAAGGCGCGGCGTCCGAGCGCTATCTGCTCGCGCAGCCGTTGTTTCATATGAATGGCCTGTTCATGGCGAAGCGCGCCTTTGCCGCCAATGGCACGCTTGTCATCCTGCCGTCGTTCGACGTGACGTCGTATGTCGATGCGCTGGAGCGCTATCGGATCACGGTGCTGACCGCCGTGCCGACGATGTTCGCGCGTCTCGTTAAAGACCCGCAGACGCTTGCCGGACGCGACGTGTCTGCGCTCAAGCGCGTAATGCTCGGCTCGGCGCCCATGAGCGCCGCCTTGCTCTCGCGGATTCAGGCAGCCTTCCCGCACACCCACATACATCACGGTTACGGCACGACCGAAGCCGGGCCAAGCATCTTCGGTCAGCACCCCGACGGCATTCCGTTGCCGCCGCTCGCACTCGGCTACCCGCTCTCGTCCAACGCCGTGAAGCTCGTCGACGGCCCCGATGCGAATCAGGGCGTGCTGTGCATGCGTAACCCGGCAGTCATGCGCGGGTATCACCGCCTGCCGGAGAAATCGGCGCAGGTACTCGACGACGGCTGGTACTACAGCGGCGACGTGATGCGCCGCGACACCAACGGCTTCTTTTACTTTGTCGGGCGCGCCGACGACATGTTTGTCTGCGCCGGCGAGAACATCTATCCCGTGGAAGTCGAAAAGCTGCTCGAAGCGCATCCGGAAGTGCGGCAGGCCAGTGTCGTGCCGTTGCCCGACGAGGAACGCGCCGCGGTGCCGGTCGCCTTTGTGGTTCGCCAGCCCGGCAGCTCACTGAGTGTGGAGGCCCTCAAACGGCACGCGCTTGCGAACGGCCCTGCCTATCAGCATCCGCGCCGTGTCGCCTTCGTCGCCGAACTGCCCTGGGCAGGCACCAACAAGGTCGATCGCCACGCCCTGCTGCAACAGGCGCGTGCGCTCGAAGCGTCTCGTGGATGGAGCGACGATCACGCCAGCAACCTCACACTTTCGGGAGCCCTTGCATCATGAGTCTTCTGCCTGATTCCGCCGATCCGATCCGTCTCGACGGCAAGGTCGCGCTCGTGACCGGCGCAAGCCGCGGCATCGGACGCGCCATCGCCACCGCACTGGCCGCGCGCGGCGCCACCGTTGCCGTGCACTACAACGCAGCGGCGGGGGAGGCAGACGCGCTCGTCGCGCGACTGCGTGCCGAAGGCGTCCGTGCATTTGCCGTGCAGGCCGATCTGTCGTCTCCCGACGGAGCAAACGCACTGGTGGAGCGCTTCGTAGGCGCACTCGCGGCCCACGATCTGCCGCCGCAGTTCGATATCCTCGTGAACAACGCCGGGGTGGGTCTGCGCTCGCGCCTCGACGCCGTGACGCCCGCAGACTTCGACCGCGTGCTGCAAGTCAACCTGAAGTCGCCCTTCTTTCTGATCCAGCATGCGTTGCGACACCTTCGCGATGGCGGACGCATCGTCAACATCTCATCGATAGGCACGCGTGCGGCGTATCCGGAAATGAGTGTCTACGCGCCGGCGAAAGCCGGTCTGGAAGCGCTCACACTGTTGCTCGCCGCCGATCTCGGCGTGCGAGGCATTACCGTCAACGCGGTGCTGCCGGGAGCCACCGCGACGGATCTGAACAAGCGCGCGAGCGACCCGGTGGCACGCGAGGCCATTGCGCAAACCGTCGCATTGGGCCGCGTCGGCGAGCCGCGCGACATTGCCGACATCGTGGCTTTCCTCGCCAGCGACGCAGGCCGCTGGATCACCGGTCAATCCCTCGACGCGAGCGGCGGCCAGCGCCTTTGAGCGCCACGCCGCCTCGCCACTGCCGCGAACCTTACGCCCAGCCACCATGACCACTCTGCTCGACGTCGAACACCTCACCCTCGACCTTCCCCCCAATGCTGATCGTCCGCATGCCCTGCGCGACGTCTCGTTCTCGCTCGCGCGCGGCGAAATCCTGTGTATGGTCGGGGAAAGCGGTTCGGGGAAGTCGATGACCGCCAGTGCCCTGCTCGGCCTGCTGCCTCCCGGCGTGCATGCCAGCGCCGGGCGCATTGCATGGGAAGGCGAGGGCAATCTGCTGGCGCTGCCCGAGGCCGAGCGCCGCCGCTGGCGCGGTGCGCGCATCGGCATGATTTTTCAGGAGCCGATGACCGCGCTCAATCCGCTTCGCACCATCGGCGATCAGATCGCAGAGGTGTATCGCACCCACACTCGTCTGTCGGGGAGCGCCATTCGCGCCCGCATGCTGGCGTGGCTCGACGCCGTGCACATCCCGTCGCCCATCGAGACCGCAAGGCGCTATCCGCATGAACTCTCCGGCGGCCAACGTCAGCGCGCCATGATCGCAATGGCCCTCGCACTGGAACCCGAACTGCTGATTGCCGACGAGCCGACCACCGCGCTCGACGTCACCACGCAGGCGCAGATTCTCACGCTCATTCGCGAGCTTCAGCAACGCAAAGGCACGGGCGTACTCTTCATCACGCACGACTTCGGTGTGGTGGCAGAGATCGCGGATCGTGTTGCGGTCATGCGGCACGGCGAGATTGTCGAGCAAGGTCCGGCGCACACGCTTCTCACGCGGCCGTCGCACGAGTACACGCGCGCGCTGATTGCGGCGGTGCCCGCGTTGCCGTCGTCGACGGGGCCAGTGAGCCCGATATCGACGAAACGCGACGATGGCACGCCGCCCGTGCTGCGCGTCGAGCAAGTACACAAGACGTATGCGAAGCATCGTTGGCTCGGCAAGACGCGACAGACAGAGGCTGCGGCGCTGCGCAATGTCAGTCTCGATGTCGGCAACGGCAAGACGCTGGGGATCGTGGGGGAAAGCGGTTCGGGCAAATCGACGCTGGCGCGCTCGATCCTTCGACTGATGACGCCGGATGGCGGCCGTATCCTCTATCGGGACACCGATCTGGCGTCGCGTTCGCTGAACGCGCACGCGCGCCGCACCGCGCTCGATATTCAGATGGTGTTTCAAGACCCGTTCAGCTCGCTCAACCCGCGCCGCCGGGTCGGCGACATCGTCACGCAGGGACCGATTGCGCGCGGCGAACCGCCGCGTCAGGCGCATGACCACGCCCTCGAACTGTTCGAACTCGTTGGCCTGAGCGCCGACGCCCTCGAGCGTTTTCCGCACGAATTCTCCGGCGGCCAGCGCCAGCGCATCGGCCTGGCGCGCGCGTTGGCGATGCGGCCGAAAGTGCTGGTGGCGGATGAGCCCGTCTCTGCACTCGACGTCTCGGTTCAGGCGCAGGTGCTGCGACTGCTCGCTCGTCTGAAATCGGAGTTGGGGCTGTCGATGATCTTCATCACGCACGATCTGCGCATCGCGGCGCAATTGTGCGACTCGCTGGCCGTGATGAAGTCGGGCAGCGTGGTCGAGTACGGCGACACCGCCGCGATCTTCCGTGCACCGTCGCACCCCTATACGCGCGCCTTGCTCGATGCCATTCCGGGTCGCAGCCGGGACGAGCATGCACACGGGCGCGCACGCTCTGCCGCATAGCGCGCCCCGACCGGGCGTGAGGCTCGGTTACCTGCGCAGATCGGCGATGGAAAAATATGGCAGCCAGGTACCCGATGCCGACAGGCTGGCGAAGACGTGCTCCTTTGTCTGCCGGAGAAAGGTCTCGATGTGCTGCCGCGCCAGCGCTTCGGCACTGGCCGCATCGCCCCTCACAAAAGCCGAAATGATGGCACGGTGATCATGCTCGATACGGGGCCGGATACCCTGCACACCGAAGCCGAGAGAGACGAGGCGCGCCATGTCGTCCATCAGCCCCGCTAAGGTGCGATAGAGGCGCGCATTGCCGCTCGCGGCGGCAATCGTCAGATGAAACTTCCGGTTGGTGTGCAGGAACCACTCGATCTGATGCCCGATGGGTTCGTGGGCATGCGGCGCCTCGCACGCTTCATCCAGACGCTGGAGCAATTCGGTATCCACGTTGCCGCAGGCAAGTCTCGCCGCCATCGGCTCCAGTTGTGCACGCAAGTTGAAGATCTCTTCGACGTCGGCCAGCGTGATCGGCGAGATGCGATATCCCTGCCGCGGAATCGCGCGCGCGAACCCTTCGTGTACCAACCGCACCAGCGCCACACGGCAACTCGTGCGCGCGATGTCGTAACGGCGCATCAGTTCGGCCTCGCTGACGATG
The DNA here is from genome assembly GCF_001465595.2 of Pandoraea apista. Lineage (NCBI taxonomy): Bacteria > Pseudomonadati > Pseudomonadota > Betaproteobacteria > Burkholderiales > Burkholderiaceae > Pandoraea > Pandoraea apista. The sequence goes on from NZ_CP013481.2 coordinate 4,838,459, forward strand.
GCGCCCGGCATGATCACGCAAGTCAGCACATCGTGCCGAATGCGTTCGTAAGCGTCGTCGCCGCGGGCTATCGCGGCGGCGGCAGCGGCGGCGTCGGTATCGCGTGAGTCGGGGCTCATGAGGTCAGTATCCTCTCAGCGCGTCGTAGACGAATGGCAACGGCGCGCCGCGCAGATGCGCTCCCAGTACGTCGGCCACCTGACGCGCCCGCGCTGCATACGATACGGTCGACGCAATATGAGGCGTAACAAGAATCTTCGGGTGACGGCGCAACGCATCGTCGGGCGGTAACGGCTCGATGTCGAACACGTCAACCACGGCAGAGCGCAGACGGCCACTGTCGAGCGCATCGAGCAGGGCCTGACGGTCGAGATGCGCGCCGCGTCCCACCTGAATCAGGCTTGCCCCTGCCGGCAGACGCGCGAATAGCTTGCGCCCGAGGATGCCTCTCGTGGCAAGCGTGTCGGGCAACAGATTGACGAGGATGTCGGTCTCGGCGAGCAACGCATCGAGCTGTGCCTCTCCCGCGAACACCCGCACATCGGCAATCGCCTTCGGGGTACGCGCCCAGCCGTTCACACGAAAGCCGTTGGCGTGCAGACGAGTGGCGACGGCGCGCCCCAGCTCGCCCAGGCCGAGCACGCTTACGCGCGTATCCCGGGCGAGGCGGCCGGTCAGTTCGTTCGCCCATTCACCGTTCCGCTGCGCGGCCACGATGGCCGGCATGTCGCGCACGGCGGCCAGCGCGGCGAACGTTACGAAGTCGCTCATGCGCTCGCGTGTCTCTTGCGTCACCATCCGGACGATGGGGACATTGGCCGGTAACGCCGGGTCTGCCAGGATATGGTCGACCCCGGCGGCAGCACTCAGGATGAGGCGCAGGCGCGGGTAGTGCGCAAGACGGCCGTGGTCGGGCTGGTAGACGAGCGCGTACTTCACGCTGCGCGCATCGACGAACGGATCGTCCCATCCGTACACGCGCAGGCCGGGCATCAGCCGTGCGAAGTGGTGCTGCCATTCGGTCAGCGCGGCAGCACCACCCGACTTGATCAATAACGTATCGCCTTGCATGACTTCGGGGGGCGCCTCACGCAAAGGCGCAAGGGCGTTGAGATAGTGCGGCCTCTCATCGTACCGGCCCCCCGGTTTGCGCCTAAGCATTTCTTATCGAAATGCTTATGAATCCAGCGCAGAAATACACACGACGCCCAGGCATAAGGCGAGCGCTGCGCCGCCGGCCCTCGCGCGCACAAAAAATTCGGCAATTTTCGCGGCTTCGTCCCGTCTATTGAAACACCCGGGCCTGCTCGCAAACCACCGCCCAGCGGGCTTCATCACCATGCTGCGACGCAACAATCCCCCTGATTGTTTCTATATTCACAATAATCAATCCGGCACGCAGGCATTGTCTGCCCCCGCCGACACCCGCTATAGTTGGCCCCGCCCCCGCGACGCGATAGCGGTTTGGTCTCTCGTGTGTGAAATACATTGGAGCCGAACGCGACTTCGCGTCATGTCGCAAACGTAGTTATCAATGCGATGCCCCATCGCCAGTAGAAATGAGAGACACAGCTACAATCGAAGCCACCACGGCCACCCAGCCCCCCTCCCCGGAAGAAGTCCGCAGACGCGTATTTGCGATTGTCGCGGCCTCGTCGGGCAATCTGGTCGAGTGGTTCGACTTTTACATTTATGCGTTCTGCGCGATCTACTTCGCACCGGCGTTCTTCCCGAGTTCGGATCCCACCGCGCAGTTGCTCAATACGGCGGGGGTGTTCGCGGCCGGGTTCCTGATGCGACCGATCGGCGGCTGGATCTTTGGCCGGATCGCCGACCGCAACGGCCGCAAGAACTCGATGGTCATCTCGGTGATGATGATGTGCTTCGGCTCGCTGCTGATCGCAGCGCTCCCGACGTATGCCAGCATCGGCAACTGGGCCCCGGCGCTGCTGTTGTTCGCGCGTCTGCTGCAAGGCCTGTCGGTCGGCGGCGAATACGGCACCACGGCAACGTACATGAGTGAAGTGGCGCTCAAGGGCCGTCGCGGCTTCTTCTCGTCGTTCCAGTACGTCACGCTCATCGGCGGCCAATTGCTCGCCGTCCTGGTGGTCGTGATTCTCCAGCAATTGCTCGACGAGGCCGAACTCAAGGCCTGGGGCTGGCGCATTCCGTTCGTGGTCGGTGCGATCACGGCGGTCGTGGCGCTCATGCTGCGCCGCACGTTGCACGAAACGTCGACGAGCGCGAGCCGCAACAATCGCGATGCCGGCTCGATCGCCGGACTGTTCCGTCATCACAAGGCAGCGTTCTTCACGGTGCTGGGCTACACCGCCGGCGGTTCGCTGATTTTCTACACCTTCACCACATACATGCAGAAGTATCTGGTGAACACGGCAGGCATGCCGATCAAGACGGCCAGCTACGTCATGACAGGTTGCCTGTTCGTCTACATGTGCATGCAGCCGATCTTCGGCATGCTGTCCGACAAGATCGGCCGTCGCAACAACATGCTCCTGTTCGGTGCCCTGGGTGCGATCGCCACGGTACCGATTCTCACGGCGCTCAAGACCGTGCAGAGCCCGACCGCAGCGTTCCTGCTGATCTGCCTGGCGCTCGCCATCGTGAGCTTCTATACGTCGATCAGCGGTATCGTGAAAGCTGAAATGTTCCCGATCGAAGTGCGTGCCCTGGGCGTCGGCCTGGCCTACGCGGTGGCTAACGCCATCTTCGGCGGTTCGGCAGAGTACGTGGCGCTCGGCCTCAAGAAGGCCGGCATGGAGCCCACGTTCTACTGGTACGTGACCGGCATGATGGTCGTAGCGTTCCTTGTGAGCCTGCGACTGCCGCGTCAGGCAAAGTACCTGCATCACGAGCATTGATCCCGGCGGCCCGGGCGAGCGCGGCAGCGTTTCGCCTGGGCCGTTTGCCGTTTGCCGTTTGCCGGTATCCGGCAGCCTTGCCATGGCTTGGCACCCTCTCGCGCGGGAACGTATCGTCACCCGCGCGACGACCATCTCCTTCCCTGTCCCTCTCCCCCGCTCCTGTCTCGTCGGCGCAAGCGGCTGGGTCGCTTAAAATCGCTTGACCCAAATCGCTTGACCCTCACGTTGCGTGAGGCTTCAGCCTTGTCACACGCCAGAAGACCACGGGAGTTTCCATGCGGCTCAAAGTCGGTGAACTAGCCAAACGCAGCGGCCTGACGGTGCGCACGCTTCACCACTACGACACGCTCGGGCTGCTCACGCCTTCGGCGCGCTCCGATGCCGGTTATCGACTCTACGACCGTAGCGACATCGCCCGTCTGCATCAGATTCAGGCGTTGCGCCGCTTCGGCATGTCGCTCACCGACATCGGTCAATGGCTGGCCAACCGGGATATCTCGCTCGACACGCTGATCGCTCGGCAGGTCGACATGCTCACGCAACAGATCGAAGATGCGAGTCGCTTGCGCGAGCGCCTGAAGCGGCTGCAATCGCAGCTCTCTTCCGGCGAGGCCCCGGAACTGGCCGAATGGCTGACAACGCTGGAGCTAATGAACATGTACGACAAATATTTCTCGCCAGACGAACTCGCCCGCTTCCCCCTCTATCAGAACAAGCAGGCGCACGAATCCGAATGGCCAGCCATGGTGGCGGAAATCAGAGCGCTGATGCTGCGCGGCGAGCCATCGACCGGAGACGCGGCGCAAGCCGCCTCGCGACGTTGGATGACGTTGATTGAGCGCGATACCGCCGGCGATGCGCGCCTGCTCGCCAAGCTCAACGCCATGCATGAACGGGAGTCTTCGGTGCAAAGACAAACGGGCATCACCAAAGACCTGATGCAGTACCTCAAGGAGGCCTTCGCGCAAACCAAGTTGAACGTCTACCGCAAGTACCTCAACGACGACGAATTCCGCTTCATGGAAGCGAACTACCTGAGGTACACCGACGAATGGCCGGTACTCATCGGTGCCATGCGGGATCATCTGGAAGCCGGCACGTCGCCGGGCTCCCCTGAAGTGCAGACACTTGCCCGCCAATGGATGACGTACTTCCGTTCCTATGCCGGAGACGACCCCGCCACGCACGCGAAGATTCGCGAGGCCAACATGAGTGAGCCGGAGTTACTCGCCGGCACGCTCATCGACGCGGAACTGCTCGAATACGTGAAGCAGAGCATTACCGTGTTGATGCGAGGCTGAGGCGAAGCCGGAACAAGCAGGAACAAGCCGACGCGAGCCGATACACCGCGCCAGATCGATGGCTTCAGGCGTCTTCGCCCGACGCCTGACGCACGCGCTGCCAGATGGCGTCGAGCACCGGGTGCGGCTGGTGCCTGCGCCGGTATAGGGCGATGTCGAAGCCGATCTGCCAGTCCTTGCCACCCACGATCGCGAGCGTGCCGCGTGCGACGTCATCGGCCACCAGACGTTGCGGCAGCCACGCGATACCGGTGCCGCGTCGCGCCATTGCCAGAATCGCTTCGTAGGAATCGGCCTGATAGACGGGCTTGAGCGTGGGCCGATTCGGCATTTCGGCGAGATGACGGGCGAGTACCGCACGCAGCGTCAGCGTGCGCGTGAACGCCAGCCAGGGAATAGGCGAGGGCCCCGCCGCCAGCCGATACTTCGCGCGGCCGCGGGCGTCGAGCGCACTCACCGGCACCAGCACCTCACGCGCGACACTCAGCCAGTCGTAACGCTCCTGATCGATGAGCAGCCGCGTGTGCGCGCTGGAATACACGATGAGCAGATCGACCTCACCGGCCGCCAGCCGCAAGATGGCCTCCTCGGCGCCGCCTGTGGAGAGCGTGGCGGTGAAGAAGCCGATACGCGAGACCATCTCGTCGTACCAGTCGGGAAAGAACGTGGCGGCCAGCGTGCGCCCGGTCGCGATCTTCAGATTGTTTTCGAGCGTGGGCGCAGCGTCCTGCAATTGCGTACGGGCGCTGTGCAGAATGTCGAGTGCGTTGGTGGCGGCGTCGAGAAATACGGTGCCGGCGGCCGTGAGTTCCAGCGGCTTGCTGCGCTCGACCAGTTGCGTGCCCACCCACTCTTCCAGCGCACGAATGCGGCGGCCGAAAGCCGGGTGCGTGACGAAGCGATTCTCCGCCGCCCGCGTAAAACTGCGCGTACGTGCGAGTTCGACGAAGTCTTCAAGCCATCGCAGTTGCATGGCGTCTCCTCACTGCCTTCTGACCGCTTCCCACACCCTCACACCTTCAGCCACGATCGGGCACGTTCAGGCCTTGGAGAGCGACTTGAGCGCATGCTTGATGCCGTCCGACACGCTCGTACCGTCCGGCACGGACTTGACGGCGGCAAGGGCTTCCTTGTCGGAGTAACCCAACGCGAGCAACGCGTTGACGACGTCGCTCTTGTGATCGTGCGGCGTGGCCGTGCCGGGTACAGTGCCCAGTGGCGCACCCAGCTTCCCCTTGAGTTCGAGGAGCAGCCGCTCCGCAGTCTTCTTGCCAATGCCGGGGATCTTGGTCAGACGCCCCGACTCCTGCAAGGTGACCGCCTGCGCAATGTCCGCCACGCTCATGCCCGAGAGAATCGCGAGCGCGGTACGTGCGCCGACGCCGGAAATCTTGAGCAGTTCGCGGAAGGTATTGCGCTCGTCCGTCGAGCCAAAGCCGAAGAGCAGCTGCGCGTCTTCACGCACAATGAACTGCGTGAGCAGCGTCACCCGCTCGCCCACGTTCGGCAGGTTGAAGAACGTGCTCATCGGCACCGAGATTTCATAGCCTACGCCCTGGCAATCGACCAGAATGTGCGGCGGATTCTTTTCCAGCAAGGTACCGGAGATGCGGCCAATCATTGATGCCCCGAGAGAGTGACTTCGACAGGCGGCAAGTGTAGCAAACGGCAGCCCTCCCGGCGGGGCCGTGGAACCGGATCGCTCACCCCTCGCCTTCGACCCCGGCAATCGCGTCGCCGGTGGAGCGCGCGGCGGCGTGACGCAGACAGTCGAGCGCAGCGACCACCGCAGCGCGGTTCGCACCGTCGTCGCGCCAGTACATCGAGATCGCACCAAACCCCGCGAGACGCAGCGGCACGATACGCAACGCCCCGAGCGCCTGCAAACGGCTCGCCGTGCGATGCGACGCCAGACCGATCATGTCGCTGTTGTTGAGCAACGTGAGATTGAGAATCGTGGAATTCGATTCGACGGTGTCGTTCGGCAACGGATATCCGGCTTCGGCGAGCGCCGTCTCCAGCGCATTGCGAATCGGCGTGCCACGCGGCCAGACCACCCAGCGATAGCGTTGCATGTCGGGCCAATCCACCTGCGCGAGCGAGAAAACGGGATGGCGCGCGCGCGCCACGAAATGCAACGGCTCCAGATAGAGTGCCTCGGCGCGAACATTGCGGTCCTGCAACTCGGGAGCGGAACGCCCGACAACGATGTCGATTTCACTATGCGCGAGCTGATTCATCAGCCTGTCCATCGTGTTCTCGATCACCCGCGCCTGCACGCGAGGCATGCGTTGCAGGAGCAGCAGCACGGCCAACGGCACCGTGTCGGCCGACGAGGCGCCCGACGTACCGATCGCCACCAGACCGCTGCCGCCCTCGCGCATGGCGTCTAGATCGTCGCGCGCCGTGTCGAGCTGCGCTTCGATCCGCCGGGCATGTTCGATCAGGGCTTCCCCGTAGGCCGTGGGACGCAGGCCGCGCGCCTGACGCTCGAACAGCGGCAGGCCGATATCGTCCTCCAGATCCTTGAGCCACTTCGACAGACCCGGTTGCGTCGTGTTGAGCAAGGCCGCGGATTGGCTCATGTTGCCGGTCTCCGCGAGGGTCAGCAGCATCTGCAAGTTGCGCAGACGCAGGCGATGGGTCCAGTCCATGCGCAGTCTCCGGGCACCCGACGGGTACCCCAAAAATCGCCCGAGCCATACGTTTTTTCGTATAGATCCGATGATTTATTCATTTCAAAGAATATGTCTCGCCGAGTATAACGCTATCCATAGACCCGCAAGCCCTCGCTGGCTGTGCTTGTCCGACAAGCCGACCGGGCCCCTACCGATACGGAGACACGCATGTCCGAACGCGCCCTCAGCGCTGAACGCGCTGCTTATTACGAACACATCGGCCGCAATCACATGGCCCCGCTGTGGGAGTCGCTGCATAGCCTGGTGCCCCCGCAGCCGCGCCCGCGTGTGGTGCCTGCGATCTGGAAATACAACGAAGTCCGCCCGCTGGTGATGGAAGCCGGCAGTGTCATCAGCGCCGAAGAGGCCGTGCGCCGCGTGCTGATTCTGCAAAACCCGGGCACGCCCGGCTCGTCGAGCATCACCGGCTCGCTCTATGCAGGGCTGCAACTGATTCTGCCGGGCGAGATCGCACCGAGCCATCGCCATACGCAGTCGGCCCTGCGCTTCATTGTGGAAGGCCGCGGTGCGTGGACTGCCGTGAACGGCGAGCGCACCACCATGCATCCGGGCGACTTCATCATTACGCCGTCGTGGACATGGCATGACCACGGCAACCCGGCAGACGGCGAGCCGGTCGTGTGGCTCGACGGTCTGGACATTCCGCTCGTGCAGTACTTCGATGCGGGCTTCGCCGAGAACTATCCCGAGTCGCAGCAGCCGGTGCAGCGGCCCGAGGGCGACAGCTTTGCGCGCTATGGCTACAACATGCTGCCGGTGCATCACAAGGTGAGCGATCCGACCTCGCCGATCTTCAGCTATCCGTACGCCCGCTCGCGCGAAGCGCTCGACACGCTGTATCGCAACGGCGAGCTCGATCCGTGGGACGGTATCAAGCTGCGCTACGTCAATCCGGCGACCGGTGGCTGGCCGATGCCGACCATGGCGACGTTTATGCAGTACCTGCCCGCCGGCTTTCAGGGCAAGACCTATCGCAGCACCGACGCCACGGTCTTCTCGGTGGTCGAGGGCCGCGGCACGGTGCGCATTGGCGACGAGGTGTTCCAGTTCGAGCCGCGCGATCACTTCGTCGTGCCCTCGTGGGCACCGGTGCAACTTGCCGCGCTCGAAGACGCCGTGCTGTTCAGCTACTCGGATCGCCCGGTGCTCGCCGCGCTGAACCTGCTGCGCGAGTCGCGCACCTGATCGCGCACCCCACCAATAAACGGGCATCGCGCGCCTGACGTCCGGTCGGACAGCGCACGTTGCCACTCCTTTTCCCTTTATTCGTCGAGTCAAACACTATGTCCTTCGTCTTCGCTCCGCCCGCCACCGTCGCCATTCCCGTTGTCGGCAGCAACGATCAGTTCGCCGTGCGCCGCGTGTATTGCGTAGGCCGCAACTACGCCGCCCACGCACGCGAAATGGGCTTCGATCCCGACCGCGAGCCGCCGTTCTTCTTCTGCAAGCCGGCCGATGCCGTGGTGCCGGTGGCCTACGGCGAGACCCTCGAACTGAAGTATCCGGCGCAAACGTCGAACTATCATTACGAGGCTGAACTGGTCGCCGTGATCGGTAAGGCCGGTTCGGACATTCCGCTCGATCAGGCGCTCGACCACGTATGGGGTTACGCCGTGGGCCTCGACATGACGCGCCGCGACCTGCAAATGAAGATGCGCGAAATGGGGCGTCCGTGGGAAATCGGCAAGGCGTTCGACGCCTCGGCCCCCATCGGCCCGATCCATCCGGTGTCGAGCGTGGGTCACATCGAGAAGGCCGGTATCTCGCTAACGGTCGACGGCGTGCAAAAGCAGAAGAGCGACGTGACGCATCTGATCTGGTCGGTCGCCGAGACGGTCTCGTATCTGTCGCAGTTCTTCCGCCTCGAGCCGGGCGATCTGATCTATACCGGCACGCCCGAAGGCGTGGGCCCAGTCAAGGCGGGCGAAACGATGGTGACCGCCGTCGAAGGCCTCGGCGAGATCACGGTGCGTGTGGTCTGAGGCATCGCCATGCAGCTCTACAGCTTCTTCAATAGCTCGACGTCGTATCGCGTGCGCATTGCGCTCGCGCTCAAGGGACTGACGTTCGACACCATTCCCGTGAACATCCGGGTCGGCGAGCATCGTGCCGGGGCGTATGTCGACGAGATCAATCCGTCGGCCGTCGTGCCCGCCATCGTGGACGGCGACATCACCCTCGGTCAGTCCATCGCCATCATCGACTATCTGGAGGCGAAGTATCCCGAGCCGCGTCTGTTGCCGCAGGACATTGAAGCCCGCGCCCGTGTGCTTGAACTGTCGATGCTCATCAGTTGCGACATTCACCCGGTGAACAACCTGCGCATTCTGAAGTATCTGCAAGGTCCGCTGGGGCTGAGTGCCGAGCAGAAGAACGCGTGGTACGAGCACTGGATCGCCGAGGGCATGGCCGGGGTGGAGCGATTGCTCGCAAAACATGGTCATGGCAGTTGGTGCTTTGGCGACCAACCCACGCTCGCCGACGTCTGCCTGATTCCGCAAATCGCCAACGCTCAGCGCATGGGCTGCGATTTGTCGGCTTATCCGCGCGCAATGGCAGTGTATGCACATGCCCAGACGCACCCGGCATTCCTTGCGGCAGCTCCCAATCGTCAGCCGGATTACACGGCGTAACTGATATCCGGAACGGCTGGAAGGGCCGCAGGAGACAACCATGAGTCAAACCTCTCAACCCAAAGCGCTCGTCGTTGGCGGCGGCATCGGCGGCCTCGCCGCTGCGCTGGCGCTCGCCAACCAGGGCGTGCACATCGAACTGCTGGAGCAGGCCGAGACTATCGGCGAGATCGGTGCGGGCATTCAGCTCGCAGCCAATGCATTTGCGGCGCTCGACGCGCTCGGCGTGGGCGAGGCCGCCCGCGGCCGTTCGGTCTTCACCGATCACATCACGCTGCGCGACGCCATCGACCGCAGCATCATCGCGGAAGTCGACGTCGGTACGCCGTATCGCGAGCGCTTCGGCAATCCGTACGCCGTGATCCACCGGGCCGACATTCATTTGTCGATTCTCGAAGCGGTGCAACGCAACCCGCTGATCCAGTTCCGGACCGCTACGCGCGTCGAGTCGCTGGCGCAGGACGACAAGGGCGTGACCGTCATCGACCAGCATGGCGAACGCCACACGGCCGACGCGGTGATCGGCTGCGACGGCGTGAAGTCTGCCGTGCGCGCCGCGCTGATCGGCGACGAACCGCGTGTCACCGGACATGTGGTGTATCGCGCCGTGGTCGATGTCGAGAACATGCCCAGGGATTTGCAAGTCAACGCGCCGGTCGTGTGGGCGGGTCCGAACTGCCACCTCGTGCATTACCCGCTGCGCGGCGGCAAGCAATACAACCTGGTGGTGACGTTCCATAGCCGCGAGCAGGAAGTCTGGGGCGTGCGTGACGGCAGCAAGGAGGAAGTGCTGTCGTATTTCGAGGGTATCGACGCGCTGCCGCACCAGATGCTCGACCGTCCGACGTCGTGGCGACGCTGGGCCACCGCCGACCGCGACCCGGTCGCGCAGTGGAGCTTCGGCCGCGCCACGATCCTGGGCGACGCCGCTCACCCGATGACGCAATACATCGCGCAAGGGGCCTGTCAGGCGCTGGAAGATGCCGTCACGCTCGGGGCCGCCTACGCAGCCGCGAACGGCGATTTCGTCGATGCGTTCCGCCGCTACGAAGACGCCCGCATTCCCCGCACGGCGCGCGTGCTGTATGGCGCACGCGACATGGGCCGCGTGTATCACGCGAAGGGGGTAGACCGCTGGGTGCGCAACTCGCTGTGGAAAGGCCGCACGCAACCGCAGTTCTACGACGCCCTGCAGTGGCTGCACGGATGGCGCGCAGAGAACTGTCTGTCGCAAACGCCCTGGCTCACCGGTGAGTGAACCGGGTCGCGCTACGGCGCATGGCAAGCGCCATCGTCCGTAGCCGGGAAATTCGAGATTCGTCATTCGAAATTTGCCGCGTGACGCCCCTACCGTCGCGTGGCACCCCATCATGCCGCCTCTGGCAATTGATGGATTTGCAGCACCCATAACAACAATCACTGCACTGCACTCTGGCGACGCAGGCCTGCCCGCTGCGCCGCTTCTGGCACCTTCGAGGAGACAACTTATGCCAGCTACCCCCATCAACGTCACGGCGTTCATCGACCGGCATCGCATCTCGCCGTTTCAGGTGATGATCGTCGTTCTGTGCTTCCTGATCGTTGCGATCGACGGCTTCGACACCGCCGCCATCGGCTTCATCGCGCCGGCCATTCGCGCCGAATGGTCGCTCACCCCCGCACATCTCGCGCCGCTCTTCGGCGCCGGGCTGGCCGGCCTGATGGCGGGGGCCTTTCTGTTCGGGCCGCTCGCCGACAGGTTCGGCCGCAAGACCATTCTCATCTTCTCCGTGCTGTTCTTCGGCGTGGCGAGCCTCGCGTCGGCCTGGTCGATGGAGCTGCGGCAACTGATCGCCCTGCGCTTCCTCACAGGCCTCGGTCTTGGCGGCGCAATGCCCAATGCCATCACGCTGACGTCGGAGTATTGCCCCGATTCGCGCCGGTCTTTCCTCGTGACGACCATGTTCTGCGGCTTCACGCTGGGCTCGGCGCTGGGCGGTCTCGCCTCGGCCGGCTTGATCGAAGCCTTCGGATGGCGCTCCGTGCTGGTCGTGGGCGGTGTCATGCCGCTCGTGCTCGGCGTCATCCTGATCCGCGCGCTGCCGGAATCGGTGCGCTACCTCGTGAAGGCGGGAAAATCGCCGGAACGCGTCGCCGCCTGGCTGCAACGCATTGCGCCGCATGAGGATCTGCGCGGCGCGACGTTCAATATCGCATCGAAGCCGTCGACCACGTCTCCTGTCGGGCATCTCTTCAAGCCGGAGCTGCTGCGTGGCACGCTGCTCTTCTGGGTCACGTTCTTCATGAGCCTGCTCGTGATCTATCTGCTTTCGAGCTGGTTGCCGACACTGCTTCGCACCAACGGTCTGACGCTGCGTAACGCTGCCATTGTCACCGCCATGTTCCAGGTGGGCGGCACGCTCGGGGCCATTGTGCTGGGCTGGTTGATGGACCGCTTCAATCCGCATTACGTGTTGGCGGCCGCGTATGTGCTGGCCGGCATTTGCGTGGCGGCCGTCGGCCCGCTCGCCAGTTCACCGGTGCTCGCCTCGGTGGCCGTGTTCTGGGCAGGCTTCTGCGTGTCGGGCGGACAGGTTGGCGCTAACGCGCTCTCCGCCGACTTCTATCCGACGGACTGCCGCGCCACAGGCGTGAGCTGGGCCAACGGGGTCGGACGCCTTGGTTCGGTCGTCGGTTCGGTGGGCGGCGCATCGATGCTCGCCATGGGCTGGTCCATGCCGGCCCTGTTCGCGACGATCGGGGTACCGGCCGTACTCGCCGGGCTGACCATGCTGACTCTGGGCCGTCTGCGTCACCGGCAAGCCGCCCTCGCGGTACAAGCCACCGCCTGAGCGTTTCGCCTCGCGTAACGCACGCGACCAGTCCGACGGGCGCCATTCGCACTGCGCGATGGCGCCCGTTCGCTTATGGCGCAAGGGGCCGACGTAAAAAAAGCACGGGCGGGTGCTGCACCGCGCAAATCAATGCGGATAGGAATAAAGTATCGGCTGACGGCGAAATCGAGTGCCCTCACGCACCCGCGTCGATCCGACGCCACGCCGCGAATCCACATTCCTCAGCCGGAGATTGAAGGTGTCGCTGCCCCCACTGCTGGTCGTTATCCCGATGCACCCCGAGCAGTTGTCTGAACTGCAAGCCCGATTCGATGTGATCTACCGACCGAGCCATCACCCCGTGCCGCAAGGCTGGGGCGCCGACGGCGAGCGCGCGCGCTTCGTTCTCACGAACGGCGCACGCGGCCTGAGTGCCGCCGAACTGGCGCATCTGCCGAACGTGGAATTCGTGAGTGCCCTGGGCGCCGGCTACGAGAATCTCGATCTGCCGGCGATGCGCGCGCGCAACATCGTGGCGGTCAACGGCGCCGGCGCCAATGCGCCCACGGTGGCAGATCAGGGCTTTGCACTGCTGCTCGCCGTCGTGCGACGCATTCCGGAGTACGACGCCGCCTGCCGCAAGGGGGTATGGCGTGACGCACTGCCGATGCAACCCGGCGTATCGGGCAAGAAGCTGGGTATCGTGGGACTGGGGGCCGTCGGCCGTCAGTTCGCCAAGCGCGGCGAAGGCTTCGACATGCAAATCGGTTACCGCAATCGCAGTCGTCGCGACGACTTGCCCGCGCACTATCGATACTTCGACAGCGTGCTCGCGCTGGCCGAATGGGCCGACTATCTCGTGGTAACGGCACCGGGCGGGGCGGAGTCACACCACCTCGTGAATGCCGGCGTGCTGCGTGCGCTCGGCGAACACGGTTTTCTCGTCAATCTGGGACGCGGCAGCATCGTCGACACGGCCGCGCTGGCCGAGGCCTTGCGCAACGGCACGATCGCTGGCGCCGGGCTCGACGTGTACGAGGGCGAGCCGTCGCCGCCGGCGGCACTGATCGACTTGCAGAACGTGGTACTTAGCCCGCACGTGGCCGGGCGCTCGCCCGAGGCCGAAGCCGCCACAATCGCCATGTTCCTCGAGAACACGCGCCGTTATCAGGCGAACGAACCCTTGCTTACGACGCTGTGACCGGCGAAACGCCTCAGTGATTGTCCAGCCCGTCGATGCTGCGCTCAGGAGACGGTGTCAGCGTGACACCGTCGTTGACGGGCTCGAACTCGATGCTGCTCTTGGCGCTGCCCGTGGCGAAGACCGTCTCGCATGTCGGGCATTTCACTTCGGCATCCGAATGAAGATAATCATGGAGCGCCTGTACGGTCGGCTGACTCGCCGCAACGGCGAAGCGCGCCTGACAGGTGGGACAAACGACGAAACCGGTGTGGATCGACAGCATGGCGGGCCTCCTGTGGTCCTGTAGTCTTTGATTCCTATAGTCCCGTAGGCAACGTCATCGATTCTACAGCCAGTCGGTTCGTCTCGGGCCGGCGCGCGCCGTATCGCGCTGAGGTCGGCGATCCGACGCCCCGTGGGGCGACGGCGGGTCGTTGGCAGCCACGCCAATCGTCGGTTCGGCAGGCTTCTCGGGCACGCTGAGGTGATGCACCCGCTCGCGCGGATCGAAGTCGCGCCACTCGCCGTTCTCCCATACGCCGTTGGCTTGTTCGATCTCTGCGGCACCGGCATCGCGCAACACGGCGATCGCCGCATCCGCCGTGGACTCGTTCACGTGAGTAGCGAGCATGACCCCGGCGTCGCGCATGCCCGCTTCCGATGCCGAGACGCGCTCGCGGCTGCGCATGCGCCGCAGCGCACCGAAAAATGCGCCCAGATAGGCACCGCCCATCATGCCGACAACGGGCACTAGCCAGAAGCGCCAGACCCCCATGAGCAACGCACCCACCACCAGCCCCAACGCGCCGCCGGCTATGACACCCTGAGCCGCGCCCTTACCCGCCGGGCGCGCGGCGGCATCAGCGTCGACATCGCCGCCGATCGGGAATCGGGCGTGCTGCCCCGTGGGGTTCAGAAAAAATACCGACACGTCGGACGGCCGGAACGATCTGTCGTACAGGCGACTCGCTACGAGATTCGCCTGATCGAACGTCGTGAACCGCCCTGCCACGATCATTGCCATCATCTACCTCCCTTTGCTGAATTCGCGTACCGATCTCAGTGGGATGAAAGCCCGGCGGCTTTGTTTCATCAAGGAATCCTTATGGAACCTGGCGACACATTGAGAAAATCAATGCCCGGGAACCCGCACTCGGCGAGTTCAATCGCAACCCACATGGACCGCTGGCGAGCCGACCGCGTGGCCTGCGCCGCCTATACTGACAATTCGGCTCACGTCGTTCGCTTCGCCGCTGAATCAACCTTGCGAATCCTGCATTGGGAGTACTTATGGCTCGCGCGATCTGGAAGGGCGCCATCAGTTTCGGACTGGTCAATGTGCCCGTCACGCTGTTTCCTGCTTCGACCACCCACACGCTCGATCTCGACTGGCTCGACAAACGCACGATGTCGCCGGTGGGTTATCGGCGCGTCAACAAGGAAAACGGCAAGGAAGTGCCGCGCGATCAGATCGTGCACGGCTATGAGTACGAAAAAGGGAATTACGTCGTATTGAGCGACGACGAGATTCGTTCCGCAAATCCGACGGCGACACAGACGGTCGACATTCTCGCGTTCGTCGATGCCACGGACGTCTCGTTCATGTATCTGGACACGCCCTACTACCTCGTGCCCGAACGCGGTGGCGCGAAGGCGTATGCGCTGCTGCACGCGGCACTCATCAAGGCGGCCAAGCTGGGTATTGCCCGTGTGGTGATGCATACGCGCGCCCATCTGGCCGTGCTGGCGCCGGCGGGCGACGCCCTCGTACTCGACACATTGCGCTGGCAGGACGAGATGCGCGACCCGGCCGAAGTCGGGCTGACGAAAGAGAAGCTCGGCAAGCTCGCCTCGCCGGGCGAGCGTGAGCTGGATATGGCGATCCGTCTGATCGACGAGATGTCCGGCCCCTGGCGTCCCGGCGACTACCACGACACGTTTCAGGACGACCTCAAAGCGCTCATCGATCGCAAGATCGCGTCGGGCCAGACCCGTGAAGTCGCGCAGATCGAAGCGAGTGCGCCCAAGTTGTCCGGCAATGGCAACGTCACCGACCTGATGGCGCTGCTCAAGCAAAGCCTCGGCACCCGGGGCAAGCGCGAGGACGTTGCGGTCGAAGCGCAGGCGGTGGAACCGAAGGCGAAGGCGTCCGGCAGCGGGAAATCAACTACGTCGGTCACGAAGTCCGCCAAAAGGTCCACCCATAAGCCCGCGAAAGCCAAGCCCCGCAGGAAGACCGCCGCGAAGACGACATCGGCAAACAAGCCATCGGCCAAGCGCGCCAAAGGCCGGTGACGAAGAGCATGCCGAAGCGCGAGACCCCAGCCGCCGTAGCGACGCAACGCCGACAACCCCGCGATTCGCTCGCCACCTACGACGCCAAACGCGACTTTGCTTCGACGCCCGAGCCCCGCGGCAAACGCGCGGCCCGAAGCAAGGCGCTGCGATACGTCATTCAACGTCACGACGCGAGCCATCTTCACTACGACTTCCGGCTCGAACTCGACGGCACCCTAAAGTCGTGGGCGTTGCCTAAGCAACCGAGCCCGGATGTCAGTCGCCCGCGCCTCGCCGTGCAAGTGGAAGACCATCCGTTGGCCTATGCCGATTTCGAAGGCGACATTCCGGCGGGAAACTACGGTGCGGGTCACGTCGATATCTGGGACAGCGGCACATGGGAGCCAGACGGCAACGCACAACGCGATTATGCAAACGGCAAACTGTCGTTCACGTTGCACGGCGAACGGTTGAACGGACACTGGACGCTCGTTCGCACCGGCAAGCCCGCGCGCCAACCCCAGTGGCTGCTGATTCATCGGCATCACGAGGCTGCGGCGCCTGAGACCACAGGCAAATCGGGGGCGGCGCCGGTCACGTCACACAAGTCGTCAGTGAGCCCTCCCGCCGATCTGCATCCGATGCTTGCCACCCTTGTCGACGCAGTCCCCGCTTCCGGGGGCTGGCACGCCGAAATCAAGCTCGACGGCTATCGCGTCCTCATCCGTATTGCCGGCGACGACATTCGTGTCTTTACCCGCTCCGGACAGGACTGGACACATCGCTTCGAACCTGCTGTCGACGCGCTACGCAAGCTCGGCTTGCCCAACGCTTGGCTCGACGGTGAAGCCGTCGTGACGAACGAACGCGGCTTGCCTGACTTTCAGGCGTTGCAACGTGCGTTCGACGACGATACGCAGGACGCCATCATCATCTATGTCTTCGACCTCCCGTGGTGCAATGGCCGCGATTTGCGCGACCTGCCGCTGCACGAGCGACAGGCAACGCTCGCCCGCCTTTTCAAAGGACGCGAAACCAGTGCCGTGCGTGTTCTCCAACCGGTCGGCGGCGATCTCGAATCACTCTGGAAAGGCGCCTGCGAGGCGGGTCTCGAAGGCATCATGATCAAGCGCGACGACTCGCCTTACGCCGCCGGGCGCAGCGACGCATGGCGCAAGCTCAAGTGCTCGCAACGACAGGAATTCGTCGTGCTGGGGTTCACCGAACCGTCCGGCTCGCGAGAGGGCTTCGGGGCGTTGCTGCTTGGCTACTACGATGACGACGGCAAGACGTTGCGCTACGCGGGCAAGGTCGGGACCGGATTCGATACCGACACCCTGCGACGGTTGCGCAAGCAGTTCGGCACGATCGAGACAGACAAGCCGCCGCTCTCGCCCACGCCTCGGCCGGGCGGTCGGGCACGCGTGCACTGGCTTCGTCCCACCCTCGTCGCGGAAGTGCGCTTTGCCGAATGGACACGCGACGGCAATGTCCGTCAGGCCTCGTTTCTTGCCATGCGACGGGACAAGCCCGCCAAGGAGATTCGACGCGAAGTGCGTCGTACCGGGCACGCCGTCGCTCATTCGCACAAGGAGACACCGACCATGCCGCACACCGCGCAGTCGAACGTTGGGACATCCGCATTACCGGTGAAAATCACCCACGGCGAGCGCATCATGGACACGCACTCCGGCGTGACGAAGGCCGAACTCGCCGCGTATTACCTGGCCGTAAGCCCGTGGATGCTTCCCCACCTCGCAGCGCGACCGGTCGCGGTGTTGCGCGCGCCCGAAGGGATCGGCGGCGAAATGTTCTTCCAGAAGCACGCGGCGAAAACGATTCGGGGCGTGCGCGCACTTGATCCGTCGCTCGATCCGGATCATGAGCCGCTCATGCAGATCGATCAGGTGCGCGGGCTCATCGGGGCGGTGCAGATGGGAACGGTGGAGTTCCATACCTGGAACGCGCGCAGCGATCGGATCGAGCGTCCCGACCGGGTGATCTTCGATCTCGACCCCGGCAAGGGCCTGACGTTTTCGCGCATTGTCGAAGACGCACAACTGATTCGCGGATTGCTCGAGGAACTCGGGCTGACAGCGTTCGTGAAAACGAGCGGAGGCAAGGGATTACACGTCGTGACACCGTTGGCGCGACGTCACGAGTGGGACGTCGCCAAGGGCTTTGCGGAAGCGGTGGCCAGGCATATGGCGCGCGTATTCCCGGATCGCTTCACCGCGACGATGGGCCCGAAGCATCGTGTGGGAAAGTGCTTTATCGACTATCTGCGCAATTACCGGGGGGCAACGACGGTGTGCGCATACTCCGCCCGCGCCCGCGAAGGGATGGCCGTGTCGATGCCGGTGCACTGGGAAGAGTTGTCCGAGGTACCCGGTGCCGACGCGTGGAACGTGCGCAATGCCGTCGACCGATTGACCGCATTGAAGCAGGATCCCTGGGCCGACTATGAGAAGGCCGCACAACAACAGGTGACGAAGGCGGTGCTGAATCGGCTGGCGCGTTGAATTGACTGGCCGCCTGCCCCCGCACGACATGTTGCCGGGCGGCTCGCCCGGCGACTCGATACGAGGTTGGCTTCCTGATTACCGTTACGCGCGCGTCGTTCCCGCATCCCCATCCTGCAACCAGCGGCGCTTATCGCGCAAGGGGGCTTCGCCAAACACCCGTGCATATTCCCGGCTGAACTGCGACGCGCTCTCGTAGCCCACCGCCTGCGCGGCAGACGCCACCGTAATGTCCGCCGCGAAGATCAACCGACGTGCTTCCTGCAAACGTAATTGCTTCTGGTACTGCACCGGACTCATCGCCGTCACCAGCTTGAAATGGTGATGCAGCGACGACACACTCATGTGCACCTCCTGCGCCAACGCCTCCACGCGCAACGGCTGTGCATAGTGCTCGCGTAACCACCGCACCGCGCGCGCAATGCGATTCATCTGACTGTCCTGCAACGCCATTTGCCGCAGCAACACGCCCTGCCCGTTCATCAACAGCCGGTAGACGATCTCGCGTTTGATCATCGGCGCCAGAATCGGGATGTCTCGTGGTGTTTCCAGCAGGCGCAGCAGACGCAACACGGCGTCGAGCAGCGCTGCGTCCAGCCGGTTCACGTACATGCCGCGACCGCTCGCCGAAGGTGCCGGGGGCGGAAGGTGCTCGTCGCCAATGAGCGATGTCACGTCCTCCGCCACCAGATTGAGCCGCAATCCAAGATACGGCGATTGCTCGCTCGCGCCCGACACTTGCGCGACCACCGGCAAATGCACCGACGACACCATGTAGTGCATCGGATCGTAGGCGTAATGTTCGTCGCCGATCTGCAAGCGCTTTTCCCCTTGCGCAATGACGGCGAAAGCCGGCTGTTGCATCGCCGGCTTCGGGCCGCCCGGATGCAGAATGCGATGCACAAACAGCCCGTCGACCGCCGTAGGTGTCGTGCCCTCCAGTCCGTGCGTGGACCGCTCAAGCAAGCTGACCAGTTCGTTACGCGCGCTCAGCGGCGGATCGTCCGCGAATTCGCTGCGCACCGCCTCACGTGGCGGGTTCTTGACCAGATGCATGGATGTGACCCCGATTCAAACGGGCCGTGACAGACCTCACGGCCGCAATGTCGCACAGCATACGCCTGCCACAGAAACTTGCCCGATTCTCCGGCCATGGATAGGCACGATCAGGCAGAAATCCCGGAGAATACGGCAAGATTCGCACGTCAATCGCCATCAATCTCGCTGTCCCGCCATGTCTGCCGGTCATCTTCCCGCCATATTCTGTAGTGCTTTCCGGACGACGAGCGCCCACATCCGGTGCATGCGATCGACCGATTGCAGAATCAGGCAGGAAATGTGCAGGAACGGGTACTGCTTGCCTGATGCCCCGCGACGCATAATGCATCCCATCCCGTGCACACCGTCTCCCCCCCCTGACGGCCACTTGCGACGGGCAGCTATTCAACGGAGCGATGCAATGCGACAAAGGAAACTCGGCAACACCGGCCTCTTCGTCTCGGAACTGTGCCTCGGCACCATGACCTTCGGCGGACAGGGCGACATGTGGAGCAAGATCGGCCAATTGCAGCAGAACGATGTCGACTCGCTCGTGGGTCGCGCACTCGACGCGGGCATCAACTTCATCGACACCGCCGACGTTTATTCGGAAGGTCAGTCGGAAGTGCTTACCGGTCAGGCACTGCGCAATCTTAAGGTGCCGCGCGACAACGTCGTGGTCGCCACCAAAGTCTTCGGCGTAACGGGCGCACAAGGGGCCAACTCGCGCGGCCTGTCGCGTTATCACATCATGGACGGCATCAAGGCCAGCCTCAAACGCCTGCAACTCGAGCACATTGATTTGTATCAGGTCCACGGCTTCGACCCGGCCACCCCCATCGAAGAAACGCTCGGCGCGCTCGACACGCTGGTGCGTCAGGGGCATGTGCGCTACATCGGTGTCTCGAACTGGGCGGCGTGGCAAATCACCAAGGCACTGGGCATTTCGGCACGTCTGAATCTCGCGAGTTTCGCGTCGCTTCAGGCGTACTACACGGTCGCCGGCCGCGATCTCGAACGCGAAATCGTGCCGATGCTGCGTAGCGAAAACGTCGGTTTGATGGTTTGGAGCCCGCTCGCCGGGGGCCTGCTCTCGGGCAAGTACACGCGTGACGGTCAGAGCGAAGCCGGCAGCCGCCGCCAGAGCTTCGACTTCCCGCCGGTCAACGTGGAGCGCGCTTACGACGCCATCGACGTCATGCGCGGCATCGCTGCCGAGAAGGGCGTGTCGGTCGCGCAGATCGCCCTCGCCTGGTTGCTCGCGCAACCGGTCGTCTCGACGGTCATCATCGGCGCCAAGCGCGCCGATCAGCTCGACGACAACATCGCCGCGACGCGCGTCACCCTGAACGAGCGCGAGTTGTCGGCAATCAATGCCGCCAGCGCACTGCCGAGCGAATATCCGGGCTGGATGCTCTCGCGTCAGGGCGACCCGCGCCGCGCGCAACTCGCCGAAGCCGGTCTGCTCTGATCGGCTGACGACGGCACGCGTCCCGTAACGAAACACGGCGCACAGGGAAAGCTGTGCGCCGTGTTTTTTTCGTCAACGCCCCGCCTGTAAAACCGGGCTTGCCACGTCAATTCATCAGAACGTGTGACGCATGCCGACATTCACGCCCAACTGGCTCGTGCCCGCCGTTGGCGCGCCGCCTGCCCCGCCCGAACTCACCGAATAAGCCGCGTGCTCGCTGTTCCCCAGCCAGGCCACTTGCGTGTACACCGCCGTGCGCTTCGACAGGAAGTAGGTGCCGCGCAGCGTCGCCATCGTCGCCCGGGTGTTTTGACGTGCATTCAGCATGCGAAAGACTTCACCGTCGACCGCGAACGCCGGCGTGAACTGATACAACGCACCGACGTAGAACATGTCGGAGTTCACGTCCGCCACCGCCGCAGACGCCGTCTGCACTCGGCGGCCCAGCCATCCCGCCCCGGCCTTCCAGTTGCCCCCCTTCACATAGCCGTTCAACTGCCAGCGGGTGTCCTTGTCCGACGAACTGGTAAGGGGCACGCTCGCAGCACCGTTGAAGAAGCTTGCGGCGGCGCCGGCACCCCCTCGCTGTTCGTCCCACGCACCGGCCACGCCGAACCAGGCCGAATCGTATTTGAGCATTGCCGAGATCTGGCGGCAGGATGTCATCTGCCCGGGTGTCTGTCCGGCGCACGTCCCTTGCCCCGGGGAATTGCCGGTGCCACCGCTGTCGCGTCCGAACGAATAGGTCGCCCCCACCGTCAGGCCCCGAAACACGCCCTTGTAGGCTACGGTGTTATCGCTTCGCGCATTCGGAATGTAACTGTCGAGCGAGCCGCTGCCGAAGAGGTCCGGGCCGAGAATGTCGGCATCGCTCATGACCCAGAACGTCATCGAATACTGGCGACCGAACGACAGCGTGCCGTACGAATTCGACAATCCCACCCACGCCTGACGGCCAAAAAGCCGCCCGCCCTGATTGAGGTCGCCCGCGCGAACGTTGAAGCCGCTTTCAAGCGCGAACACCGTATGCAGACCACCACCGAGATCCTCATCACCGCGCAGGCCCCAACGCGACGGTAGCGAACCGGTGTTCGCCGGCATGCGTATGAGCGAGCTGTTGTTGGCGCCGGCGTGCGAGAGGTATTCGATACCGGTGTCGAGAATGCCGTAGAGCGTTACGCTCTGAGCCGAGGCGGAAGTGTGGGCCAATGCGAGGCCGGCGGCCAGCGCAAGCGCGGGCAGTCCCTTGAGGGTCACGGTGATGTCTCCATGGATTCGTGTGGTGGTCCGGCCTGTGTCGACCGGTATCCGAATATCCAACAATTGCCTGCGAGGGCAGGCGCCGCGGCATGACCGTCGGGGGACGCTCACGCTGCGGACACTGCGCGGGGCGGGCGGTTAGACACTCGCCCCGAATTCCGGTCAGACGGCGCGCGCGGCAGGCTTGGTCACAGCGCCCGAGAGAGACCCCGTGCGACTCACGCGACGGCGCATGACAAGCATCAGCGCTGCGGCGAGAAATGCAGGAATAGCCACGATCTGAAACGCCTGCGCCGTACTCGACGCGGTGGCAATCAGCACGCCACCGAGGCTGGAACCGAGGATCGAGCCGAGGCGCCCGACGCCCAGCGCCCATGCCACGCCGGTCGCACGCGAGGCCGTCGGGTAGTACGCCGCCGTCAGCGCATTGGCTCCGGTCTGCGATCCCGCAACACCGAAACCTGCGAGGAAAACAACGACCATCAGCCAGCCGGCCTGATGCGTGACCGACCCCAGCACACACAGCGCAATCCCCGCCATGACATACGACGCAGCAAGCACGCGATACGGACTCGTGCGATCCATCGCAAAGCCGATCAGCACCGCGCCGACCGTGCCGCCCAGCGGCAACATTGCACCGATGCGCGCCGCTTCCGAGAGCGTGTAGCCCGAATCCTTAACGACCAGCGGCAGCCAGCTCGTGAGCAGATAGAACGCGCACAGCGTGCAGAAATATGTCGCCCAAAGGAGCAGCGTGCCCACGACGTACTGACGTGTGAACAGCCCGCCAACGGCAGAAGTTGCCGCCCCTGCCGGAACCGCCTCCGGATCGATGCGCGTGACCTGCGGATCGATGTGTCGTGCGATCGCCAGCAACTGCCCGGCACTGTCGCCGCGTGCGGCGAGATAACGCATCGACTCGGGCAACCAGCGCATGAGCACCGGCACCACGGCCAGCGGCACGACACCACCGGCGATCAACACACCGCGCCAGCCAATGTGCGGGAGCGTCTGGGCCACGATCTCACCACCAATGGCGAAGCCCAGCGTAAAGCCGCAGAACGTGGCCGTCACAAGCAGCGAACGCATGCGCTCCGCGCAGTACTCCGAACTAAGGGTGATGGCATTGGGCATCGCGCCGCCCAGACCGATGCCGGTAATGAAGCGCAACACGGCAAGCTCGGTCGGGCTACGCACGAACGCCGACGCGATGCTGCCCAGCGAGAACAGAATGACCGAGAGGATCAGCACGCGCTTGCGGCCAATGCGATCGGCCAGCGGGCCGAAGATGAAGCAACCGAGCATCAGGCCGCCGAGCCCCGCGCCGAACACCGTGCCGAGGCTGGTCGTCGCCATCGTCCATTCGCTACGGATAGCCGGGGCGAGATAGCCGATCGCGGCGGTATCGAAGCCGTCCAGCGTGACGATCAGAAAACACAGGGCAATCACGCGCCATTGAAATGGCGTGATGCCTCTGCGATTCATCAAAGCGGATATTTCCATGTCTGTCTCCTGTGCGGTGGTGACCGCTGACTGAGCGGCGGGCCGTGGCGTCTGTCGACGACGCTCTGTGAAGGCCACACCGCCGGTTGGGGGCGATTACGTATAAATGCCTGGCATGACGTTTTGAATCACCGGAATACGATCACGCGACGCCCTGCGGCAGCTCCGGGTCGCCGGCCGAGAGGTATTCCCACATGCGCTCGATGATCCGGCCCGAGCGGGTGGCGCGCGCGTGGCAGGCGTCGAGATCGAGCACGGCAGCGGGATGAGCGGCTTCGAGCGCAAGCACGTCGAGGTCGACACGCGCCGCGTCTTCGAGGTACCACGTGAGGGCCACCATCGCTTCGAGCGTGTCGGCAGCGACAACCGCGCCGTTGCCGCGCATCACCACGGCAGCGTTCGCCCCCATCTTCGCGATGACCGCCTCGGCCTGCGCATCGGAACGGATCAGTTGCGGGTCGTCCCATAGCGGCACGCCGGGCGCGAAGTAGGTGCCCGGGCCATGCAATGCGCGCGGTGTTCTGCGCAGTGTCGAGAGCGACATGGTCTTGGGCGGCATCGAGCGGGCAACCGCCCCCACGTCGGGACGCGAACGGTAGATCTTCTGATGCAGACGGACTTCGCCAAGCACGCCGTCGGGCAGCGGGCCGTCAACGGGCACCACCGTGCCCGCTTCGCCCACGCCGATGAGTCCCATGGGGCGGGCCGCGCATACGAGAAAGTGATCGGCATCGAGCCGCGCGCTGCAATGGCCGTACGCATGCGCCAGCCCCGCGCGGGCCAATGTGCGCGCCGCTACGCGTACCGCGCGATCCAGCTCGGCGATGCGTGCGGCATCGAATGTGTGTTGTGTCATGGGGAATGGGGCGCTATTCGGTGTGACTCGGTGTCATGGAACGATCCGTGGCAACCGGCGAACCCAACCTGCCGGAAGCGATGGCCGAGGCCGGATCGACCGGTGGCGTCAGGTCGAAAACTCGGGGATCTCGGGCTTCGCGCCCCACATGCAGAATCCCGTCGGATCGAAGGGGAACTGACGCGGCACATAGGTCGCTTCGTCTTCCGGCGCAATCTTGCGCACCCCCGTGGAGTACTCGTAGACCATGCCGTCCGGCCCGGCGAAGTACAGGAACATGGCATGCGATGTCGGGTGACGCCCCGGGCCGAAGCGAATCGGCACGCCCTGTTCGCGCAGGAAGTACCAGGAGCGCATAAGGTCGTCGATACCGTTCACCTGAAAATTCACGTGTTGAATGCCCGCGCGCGTGGCCGGGAACAGCGCGATTTTGTGGTGCACCTCGTCGATGCGCAGCAGCGGCGCCTCGCCAATGCGATCTGACACGCGGGCGTTGCATACGCTGGTCCAGAAGGCCTCGTCGCGGCGGGCGTCGGTCGTGCACAGCCCGACATGACTGAACGAATCGATGCCCGCATCGCGCTCGCCGTGATACCGGCGGCCGGTCTGCGCAGCGCGCAACACCAGTTCGATCCGGTTGCCGGTGGGGTCGCGGAACGTCAGAAAATCGGCCACGCGGCGCATGTCGGCCTCGTCGCGCGTACCGCGTCGGAACTCGATGTGCATGGCGTCAAGCTGCGCGGCAGCGGCGTCGAAATGCGCATCGCTGGCGATGTCGAACGCGACCGTGTGGTCGGCGGGATCGCCCTCGAAATAGCACACCGAATGATCGCGGCTGTCGCTGCGAAGGAATACGTAACCGGCCTCCCGGCGCACTTCCTGCAACCCGAGAATGGAGCGCGCATAGCGTACGGCACCCTCGAGGTCGCGCGTGCCCAGCCGCACGTAGCGAATGTCGTGCAGATTGATCACCGCTTGTCTCCTGCGGATATTGTGTGAGTCCCGGACACTCGCCCGGTGACTGTTATGTCGTGGAGATACGATAAGGATTGGCGTCGAATGACGCCAACAAATTGCGTAAATGCGGGGTATTTACGGCGTGAATTGGGGGTGCAGCATAGGCGCGCCGGCGTACCCCTCAGCTTGCAGCGCGGCTTGTCACGCGGCGAAACGAGAAGGAGGGATCAGTCTTCGCCGTGGAACAGGCGGAAGATGGTGCTGCGCAACCAGCGATGACCGGCGTCGGTGTGAAAGCGTTCGTGCCAGAGTTGCGAGATGTCGAACTCGGGGCCGTCGAACGGCAGCGCATAAGTGCGCAGATCGGCCGCGACTTTGAGCGCGCGTCCGAGTCGTGTCGGCACGCAGACCACGAGGTCGCTCGCGGCGATCAGCGCCGAGAGTCCCATCGAATGCGCCATGCGCAGTGCAACGTGGCGCTGGCGTCCCGCCTGTGCAAACCAATGTTCGACGGCCGTCTCGAAGACATCGTGGTGACCCGCCGTCGGACGATACACGGCGTGTGCGGCGTTAAGGAACGCTTCGCTCGTCAGTTGTTCGCGAATCGCAGGATGCCCGTCGCGAACAAGCGCGACGTAATGCTCTCGAAACAGACGCTGCTGGTGAAATCCCGACGAGAACCGGGTGAAGAGTCCGAGCGTGAGGTCGATGTCACCCATCGCCATGGCGTTCTGTGCCTCGCGCGGCGTGGTGTCGACGGTGACGATACGCACGCCCGGCGCCTCCACCGCTAACGTGGCCATCAGCTTGGGCATGAAAATCAACTGACCGATATCGCTCAGATACAGGCGGAAGGTGCGTTGCGCGTTCGCAGGCACAAAGTCCTGCGGCGCTTCCACCGCACCGCGAATCAGACCGAGACCTTCGGTGACGGGCGGCGCGAGCGTGAGAGCGAGATCGGTCGGCAACATGCCTTGCGGCGTCTTGACGAACAGCGGGTCGCCAAACGCGAGGCGCAGTCGTTTGAGCGCGTTGCTCACGGCCGATTGCGTAAGGTTCAGTTCCTCTGCGGTGACGGTCGTACTGCGCGTGCGCAGCAACGACTCGAACACGAGCAACAGGTTGAGGTCGAGCGAGCGTAAGTTCATGCCCAGCCGTGCAGTCCTGCAAGAAGCGTTACGACCCTTGGGGGCAAGTCGCCCAAGGCGGTGAGGTCCCGCATTTTAGGCAACGTCCGCCAACGTGGGCAGTGCGGGAAACCCCGCCCATGCGCGCCGTCTCGTTCGTGGTATTTACGTGCGCGCGCCGGAACGCGCCGCTTCATGCAGGCGTGCAATGACTTCCAGCACTTCGGGGCGCTTCTCGCGCTTGGCCGTCACGATGTGGTACCGCAACGGGCACCCGACTTCGATGCCCGATAACCGCGTGAGGCGGCTGCGAGCAATCCATGCGTCGGCCAGCGGCGCACGAGCCAGCGCAATGCCCAGTCCTGCTTCGGCCGCCGCCAGCACAACGGTGTAATCCTCAAAGCGCCGGTCACGCGCGCGCGGACGCAACGAAACGCCCTGCGCGCTACACCACGCACGCCAGCCCGTCAGGTCGGAATCGTGCAGCAATGGCATCGCCAGCATGTCCGACGCGCTCGCCCCTTCGAGACGCCGCGCAATCTCCGGCGAGGCGATCGGGTACAGGGTCTCGTCCATCAATGGCTCGGCATCGACACTGGCCCAGCCACCCCGGCCATAGCGCAACGCAATGTCGACCTCTCCTGCCCCCACGTCAGCGTTGCGGTGCTCGGTCGTGACCTGAATGTCGATGAACGGCTCGCCCGCTTCGAGCGAACGCAACCGTTCGAGCAACCAGAGCTTGGCGAACGACGGCACCACGCTCAAACGCACGGCCGGCGCTTTACGGGCCTGATGCCACTGATCCGCTGCGGCATCGATCACGTCGAACGCATGCTCGATGCGCCCCAGAAATCGCTGGCCGTCGCAGGTCAGACTGACACCCCGGGCATGCCGCTCGAACAGCGCGCAGCCGAGCCAGTTCTCGACCGCGCTGACCCGGCGGCTGATCGCACCATGCGTGAGGCCGCTTGCGTCGGCCGCCGCCGTGAATGAGCCGTGACGGGCGACAAGGCAGACGGTCTCCAGATTGGCCAGCGGCGGACGGGCGCGGTGCGAAGTGTTCATGGGGCGACGGACGAATGACGAGTGACGAATGGAGAAGGACACGCCTTGAGACAAGCCTCAAGGTGTGAATACAGATCACAGCTTACTGGCGATTTGTGCAGTAGCTTAGCACCGGGCGGGTGCGGCAAGATGGAGGCTTGGCGGGCCGTTGCGCCAACAGGCATGCCCCTGCGGCATGCACCGCCGCCCCGCGTTTCCCATCACAGGAGTCCATCGTGTCAGTCGTTGCCCCCGCCTCGTTCACGCTCTATGTTGACGCTCAGTTCACGAGCCCCTACGCCCTGTCGGTCTTCGTCACACTGCGTGAGAAGGGACTGCCGTTCGATCTGCGCACCGTCGATCTCGGTCAGGGCGCGCACCACGAAACCGGCTACGCGGAGATGTCGCTCACGCGCCGCGTTCCTACGCTCGTGCACGGCGACTTCACGCTGTCCGAGTCGTCGGCCATTACCGAGTACCTCGAAACGATTTCGCCGGCGGTGCCGGTCTATCCGGCTAACGTGCGCGAGCGTGCCCGGGCGCGTCAGGTGCAGGCGTGGTTACGCAGCGATCTGGGTGTCTTGCGCGAGGAGCGTTCGACGGAAGGGATCTTCTATGGGCCGTCGCAAAGGCCACTCTCCGACGCGGGCTATGCTGCGGCGAGCAAGCTGATCGCCATTGCCCAGAGCCTGCTGCCCGATGGCCGCATGTCGCTATTCGACACATGGTGCATTGCAGACGTGGATCTCGCGCTGATGCTCAACCGCCTCGTGTACAACGACGACGTGGTTCCGCCCGCGCTGGCCGAGTACGCGCGCCGTCAGTTCGGGCGGGCGGCGGTGCAGGAGTGGATCGCGATGTCGCGCCCTCCACGCCCGGGCGACGTAGCCGGCAGCAAGGCGGCCTGAGCGATATTGCCTGCCGGGTGGTCCGTCAGGCAGCACCCATCGCCAGCCGTTGGCGGCGAATGTGAATGTGCAGCAGGACCAGCAAACGGTGCGGGCAGTCGTCGCGCAAGGCGACACTGGCCCGGCCGCGCACACCGTGCAAGGTAGCGTGACGCGACGCAAGCGCCGCCCGATAGGCCGATGCCGCAGTCGAGCGTGCCGCGAGCAACAGCAACAGTAATGAGGCCGCCATCGCAATCCGAAAATCGGACGAAGTGAAGATTCGTTCGGGCACATCGAACACAAGCATGGCGATCACGACACAGGCATCTATGCAGGCGGCCCCCAGCGAGGCCACGAGCAGGTAAGCGCGCAACATCCGAATCGTTGACGATTTCATCTGTCTCCTCTCCCTTTGCTGTCATTGCGCGGGAGTGCCCCCGATCTGCGGCAGCTCGCGCGAAGACGAGCCGTCGGCAGCCCCGGGGCACTCCCGACATCATCCGCTTCTGATGTTAAATGTCGAGCCCCTTCGGCGATGTGAATGGAAACGCTTTTTTACACATCTTTACCGCAGCGTACGGGCACCTTGTGGCAGGCGCCACCGCAGCGCCCTTCCGCAAATTTCCGCACTTTTCTACCAAAAATCAGACTAATTTCGATGTTTTTCGGCGCCATTTTCGCGAAAACCCCGGTGTGACGGCTTGAGCGGTGAATTCAGTCGACAGGCAGGGGGCGAAAGGAGGAAAATATCGCCACCTTGCCGTTTACGTTAACGGCACTGACGACTGAAGCCACCTCTGCCGAGACATTGAAGAAACATGAGCGCCGATAATCAATTGCGTTTTGTCGTGGAGCCGCACGCCAACCCCACCCCCGCCGACCAGATCGCCGCCAAGCTGGCGAACCCGGTGTTCGGCCGCGTATTCACGGACCACATGGTCACGATCCGCTGGACCGAAGGCACGGGCTGGCATGACGCGAAAGTCGAAGCGCGCCGCCCGTTCGAAATCGATCCGGCGTGCGCCGTGCTGCACTACGCACAGGAAATCTTCGAAGGCATGAAGGCCTACCGTGGCGAAGACGGCAAGATTTCGCTGTTCCGCCCGCAAGCCAATGCCAGGCGTTTCCGGGAATCCGCACAGCGCATGTCGATGGCCGAACTGCCGGAAGCCGTGTTCCTCGAAGCGGTGGAAAAGCTGGTCGACATCGACCGCGCATGGATTCCGGGCGCAGAAGGCAGCAGCCTCTACATTCGTCCGTTCATGTTCGCCTCGGAGAGCTTCCTGGGCGTGCGCGCGGCACACGAGTACATCTTCTGCGTGATCGCCTGCCCGGTCGGCCCGTACTTCAAGCCGGGCAAGTCGGCCGTGACCGTGTGGGTCTCGGACCAGTACACGCGCGCAGCGCCGGGCGGTACGGGCGCTGCCAAGTGCGGCGGCAACTACGCCGCCAGCCTGATCGCGCAGACCGAAGCCAGCGCGAAGGGCTGCGATCAGGTCGTATTCCTCGACGCCGCACAACATCGCTGGATCGAAGAACTGGGCGGCATGAACGTCTTCTTCGTGATGGACGACGGTTCGCTCCAGACACCGCCGCTCTCCGGCACGATCCTGCCGGGCATCACGCGTGCCTCGATCATCGAGCTGGCCAGGCGCGAAGGTCTGCGCGTGAACGAAACGCCTTACGAGTTTGCCCAGTGGCAAGCCGATGCGGCCAGCGGCCGTGTGAAGGAAACGTTCGCCTGCGGTACCGCTGCGGTCGTCACGGCTATCGGTCAGGTGCGTCACGCCAAGGGCGAATTCAGCATTGCCGACGGCGGCGAAGGCCCGGTCACGAAGCGCATCCGCGATCAACTCACGGGCATTCAACGTGGCAAGGTCGCCGATCCGTTCGGCTGGGTGCACTACGTCGCGTAATCGCGCACTCACCCTGCGCGAAGCCGTTCGTTAAGCCTCTGCGTATTTCGACATAACAAGCTGTGAAGCTGTGAAGCTGCGCGTCGCCCGAGACAGCGACGCGGGAAATCATCGGCGGCGCGTCACGACACCAGGAGAGTCGGACGCGCCGTCTTGTCGTACTTGACTTACAGATCATGAAACACGATACGGGCGCTGTATCCAGCGCCATTGCGGCAACCGACACAATCGGCGTTCCGCACTCCGTGCTCGAAGACATCTATGCGATGGTCATCGGCATGGCATTTGTGGTGGTCGGTCTGGTGCTGCTCAAGGCTGCCGGGTTGGTCACCGGTGGCGTGGCCGGTATCGCACTGCTCGCCTCTTACGTCTTCCCCCTACCGGTAGGCACCATCTTCACGCTGGTGAACATACCGTTCTTCCTGTTCGCGTATTTCACGATGGGCCCGCGCTTCGCGCTCAAGTCCACCGTTGCGAGCTTCGGCATCACGTTCGCCCTTGCGGCCATGCCGCAGACGTTCAACGTCGCCTTCGTCAATCCTGTGTTCGCTGCGTTTGTTGGCGGCACCCTGTGCGGCATGGGCATTCTGGCGCTCGCCCGGCACGGCGCCGGCGTGGGTGGCACCGGCATCGTCACCCTGTGGCTGCAACGCGAGCGCGGCATCAACGCAGGTATCTCGCAGGTGTGTATCGACGCGACGATTCTGCTCGTCTCGCTGACGACGATCCCGGCGGGACGTGTCGCCTGGTCCGCCCTGTCTGCCATCGCCATGAGCGCGATGGTCGTGGCGTGGCATCGGCCGGGGCGTTACACGGGGCGATAGCCCTGCGGTTACCGGTCTCTCGGCCGGTACGCACTCGCCTGAGTCAGCAGCCACTCGCGAAACACGCTCAGTGGCTGCCCGTGCGTGAGTTCCGTCGGATAAACGAGGTAATACGCCGACCCGGCCACGCTCTTCACGTCGAACGGGATCGTCAGCCCAAGGCTCGCCAACTGCCCTTCGACAAAGAACTTGGGCACCAGCGCAATGCCAAGCCCCGCCGCCGCCCCCGCAATCAGCATGGTGTGGAGTTCGTAGCGCACGCCTTGCAATGCCCGGTTGTCTTCAATGCGCTGTTCCGCGAACCATTGCGTCCACGCGCTGGGACGCGTCGTCGAGTGCAGCAGCGGGTACATGAGCAGATCCGCCGCGCTGCGCACCGGTCCCTTCAAGAGCGACGGACGGCACACCGGCACCACTTCTTCCCCGAACAGATAGTCGGATGACGTGCCCGGCCACGTCGGTTGCCCGAAGTGAATGGCCGCTTCGAAGTGTGTCTCGTCGAACGTAAAAAGGTCGGTATGCACGCCCATGTTCACGCGAACGTCGGGGTGCCGGTCGTCGAAGTCTTTCATTCTCGGAATCAACCACTCGGACGCGAACGTCGGCAGCACCGCCAGCTCGAGGTAACCGCCACCGCTGCCGTGCGCCATGATAGCGAGCGTGTCGCGATCGAGTTGCTCCAGCGTACGACGCACCTGCGTGCCATACAGACGCCCGGCGCGCGTGAGCACCACTCGCTGCTTTGCGCGGACGAACAGCCGCACGCCAAGCTGCGCCTCCAGCGTGGCGATCTGGCGCGACACGGCGCTTTCCGTCAGAAACAGCTCGCGCGCCGCATGGGTAAAGCTCTCATGACGCGCGGCCGCCTCGAAGGCCAATAGCGCCGCCGTGCCGGGTGTCTTGAATTTGCGCATGTTGATTCCTAAAACGCATCAAGTGGCAATTTTATCTCGCTTTACGGGCGCAGCATCCCTTCCAATAATGCTGTCACTGCAAGAAGGTATGGGGTGACTCGCCCCAAGCCATGCCCCCAACACCCTGCGGCGCTGCAAGAGGCGGCGTCCACCCTGCGAGACAATCCGATGCGCAATGCCAATGTGCAGTCCTTGCTGGTTTCCCTGCTTGGGGAAGCGCGAACCGATGCCCTCTTCGCCACGCTCAATTCGCCGTCGTTCCTGGTCGACTGCGAGCCGGGCCGCGTGACCCGCGCCGAACTGGCGCAGGCCATGAACATGGTCTTGTTCGAGGGACTGCTGGCGCGCTCGCCAAACGGCCGCACCTATACCGAAGAGGCGATTGCCGCTGGCGGCAGCGTCTACTTCGATCACGGTGCGTTGCGCACGGTGCGCTGGGCACACAACGGCGCCCTGCCGCCGGGCGAAGCCGCGTTCACGCGCATCCTGCGTCCGCTGGGCTTCCGTCTGAACGGCCGCTATCCGCTCGACCGCCTCGGCATGACCGGGCGTGCTTATGCGCATGAAGACGCCCCCGAAGAGATCTCGCAGTTCTTTGTGAGCGAATTGCACCCGGAGCGATTTTCCGAGACGTTCCAGCAAGCCGTATCGCGCGTGGTCGGTACGTCGAAAGACCCTCTCACGCCGGCGGCCGTCGGTCAGCTCTGGGAACTGGAGCGCGACGGCACGCTGCCACTGGAAAGCGCACAGGCGTTGCTGCCAGTGATCGTGGGGGCGTTCGCCCGTCAGCACGACGTGCCTAGCGAAGCCGATTACGAACTGCTGCTTGCCGAATCCGCTGAAATGGCGTGGATCGCGACCGAAGGCAATGCCTTCAACCATGCGACCGATCGCGTGGAAGACGTGTTCGCCTTGTCTGACGCCGAAAAGGCCAAGGGCCGCCCGATGAAGCCCGAGGTCGAGCGTTCACGCTCCGGCCGCGTGTTTCAGACGGCGTATCGCGCCGACACCGTGCGACGCGAGTTCCGTGGCAAGAACGGCGAGATTGTCACGCGAGAAGTGCCGGGCTCGTTCTATGAGTTCATCACGCGTCATCGCGAGTACGACACCGTCAAGCGCTGCTGGAAGATCGATCTGCGATTCGATGCGGGCAACGCACAGGGAATTTTCAAGATGACGGCCAACGCCAAGTAACCGGGGCCGGGCAAACTGCACGACAGAACGAGCCGACCAAAGCAACCTAAGCAACCTAAGCAACCGAACCCAATGAGGCCGGGTGGCCTTCGGCGCACAATACGTCTTGTGCGCCTGTGCCGCCCGCTCACCAGCCGACACCGGTGAACGGCACCGGCGGCCAACACTGAATTCCATAGGGGTATCAACGTGAACGCAACTTCCATCCTCAACGAACTGGGCATTGCCAAACTGGCCGAAGCCGGCGATATCGCCGTGCATTCGCCGATCGACGGTGCACTGATCGGCCGCGTGGCCAGCGCTTCGGTCGCCGACGCACAAGCCGCACTCGCCCGCGCGCACACGGCGTTCACCGCATGGCGCAACGTGCCGGCGCCGCGTCGCGGCGAACTGGTTCGCCTGCTGGGCGAAAAGCTGCGCGAGCGCAAGCAGGCACTGGGCGCACTGGTCACGCTCGAAGCCGGCAAGATCCTGCAAGAAGGTCTGGGCGAAGTCCAGGAGATGATCGACATTTGCGACTTCGCCGTCGGTTTGTCGCGTCAACTGTACGGCCTGACGATCGCGTCGGAGCGTCCGGGGCACCGCATGGCCGAGACGTGGCATCCGATGGGCGTGTGCACGGTCATCTCCGCCTTCAACTTCCCGGTGGCCGTGTGGTCGTGGAACGCCGCGCTCGCCCTCGTGTGCGGCAACGCCGTCGTGTGGAAGCCTTCGGAGAAGACACCATTGACCGCACTGGCCGTCAACAAGCTGATGGAAGAGGTCATTGCCGAATTCGGTGACGCGCCGGAAGGTTTGACCTCGCTCGTCATCGGGGGCCGCGAGGTGGGCGAGGCACTGGTTGCCGATCCGCGCTCCGCCATCGTGAGCGCCACGGGCAGCACGGAAATGGGCCGTAAAGTGGGTGTGGAAGTTGCGCGCCGCTTCGGCCGCTCGATCCTGGAGCTGGGCGGCAACAATGCCGGTATCGTCACGGCAAGCGCCGACATGGAACTGGCCCCGCGCGGCATTCTGTTCTCGGCCGTGGGCACCGCCGGCCAACGCTGCACCACGCTGCGTCGCCTGTTCGTGCATGAGAGCGTCTACGACAAGACGGTCGAGCGCCTGAAGACGCTGTACGGCAAGGTCTCCATCGGCAATCCGCTTGAGCGCGGCACCCTGATGGGCCCGCTGATCGACGAAGGCGCATTCAAGCGCATGCAGAACGCCCTCGATCAGGCACGCGCGCAAGGCGGCAAGGTCACGGGCGGCGAGCGCTATACGGTCGCCGGCGCAGAGAACGGCTTCTACGTGAAGCCCGCCATCGTCGAAATGCCGTCGCAAACGGAGGTCGTGCTGACCGAAACGTTCGCCCCGATTCTGTACGTGCTCAAGTACAGCGACTTCTCGGAAGCCATCGACGGTAACAATGCCGCATCGCACGGTCTGTCGTCGTGCGTGTTCACGACCGACCTGCGCGAGGCCGAGCGCTTCACGTCGTCGGCCGGTAGCGACTGCGGCATCGCCAACGTCAACATCGGCCCGAGCGGCGCCGAAATCGGTGGTGCATTCGGGGGCGAGAAAGAAACCGGCGGTGGCCGCGAGTCGGGCTCCGATGCGTGGAAGGGCTACATGCGCCGCGCCACCAACACCGTGAACTACTCTTCCGCCCTGCCGCTCGCGCAAGGCATCGACTTCTCGATCGAGTGAAGTCGCGCTAACAGGCCCCGGCGTCGCACATTCCAATGCGCCACGCCAATGGGCTGCTTCAACGTCTGTCAGCACCGGGCGCGTCGTGCCAACACGGCAGAGGCGTCCGGCGCCGCCTCTCCCGGTCGCCGAATTCCGTCACGCTTTTTGTAGCGAGGCCCTCATGTACGCATTCACCTCCCCTTTCGCCAATCCGGCAGGTTCGCCGATTCGCGAACTTTTCAAATACCTCGCCGAGCCGGGCATGATTTCGTTCGCGGGCGGGTATCCGGCGAGCGACCTGTTCGACGTTGACGGTCTCGCAGCGGCACAGGCACGTGCCTTCGCCGAGCCGACGCGCTGCCTGCAATACGGCCCGACCGACGGTCTCGCCGAACTCAAGGCCCAACTCATCTCGTTGATGGCCTCGCGCGGTGCCCCCTGCACTACCGAAGAACTGCTGGTGACGACCGGCTCGCAACAAGGGCTCGACCTGCTGTTGCGCGTGATGGTCGCGCCGGGCGATGTCGTCGTGACCGAGCAACCGGCGTATCCGGCAACCTTGCAGGCGTTGCGACTGCAACAGGCGAAGATCGTGACGGTGCCCGTCGACGCCGATGGCCTGAACGTCGATCACCTGAGCGCACTACTGCGTGAAGGCAAGATTGCCGTACCGAAGTTGCTGTACACGGTGCCCACGTTTGCCAATCCGACAGGCGCGACGCTCTCGCGCGAGCGTCGCGTCGCGCTGTTGAAGCTGGCGTTGGCGTATCGGTTCGTGATCGTGGAAGACGATCCCTATGGCGACTTGCGATTCACCGGCGAGGGCGTGCCCACGCTGCTGGGTCTGACGGCCGAGGTGCCGGGCTCGCGCGACTGGGTGGTGCACTTCTCGAGCCTGTCGAAGATCGTTGCGCCGGGGCTGCGGGTGGGTTGGACGGTCGCACCGCCCGAGATCGCGCGTCGCTGCGTGGTTGCCAAACAGACCGTCGATCTGTGCAGCGTGCCGTGGACGCAAGCCGTCGCGGCCGAGTATCTCGCGGCAGGGGCGTTGACACGGCATCTGCCGAAGATCACCGAAGCGTATCGCCTCAAGTGCGACGCCATGTGCGGCGCACTGCGCGACAAGCTGGGCGATGCGATTCAGTTCCATGCACCGCTGGGCGGAATGTTCGTGTGGGCGCGTCTCGCCGCCGTGAAGACGAGCGAGTTGCTGCCGCATGCGATTGCCGAGAAGGTGTTGTTCGTGCCCGGCACGGCGTTCTTCGCCGAGCATGCCGACGAAGCATCGCTACGGCTGTCGTTCGCCGCACCGGCAGTCACGGCGATTGAAGACGGTGTGGCGCGGCTGGCTCGCGCGATGCGCGCGGCCGGTCGGCAAGCCGGGTGAGCAACCGCACGCCGGGTCAGCCCCCGGCCCTCGCGACACGGCAGTCATGACGAGGGCCTCGCCCACCGTCCCCGGGGAAGGTTTGGCGAGGCTCCCGATGTTTGCGCTCAGAGCTTCACGCAGACGTTACGCAGTTCGGTATAGAACTCGAGCGAGTGAACCCCGCCCTCGCGACCGATGCCCGATTGCTTCGCGCCACCGAACGCCGTGCGCAGGTCGCGCAGGAACCAGGCGTTGATCCAGCAAACGCCGACCTCAAGCGCCGCCCCCATGCGATGCGCGCGGCTGACATCCGATGTCCAGACCGTCGCCGCAAGACCGTAAGGCGTGGCGTTGGCCATTGCGATGACTTCCTCTTCCGTATCGAACGGCGCGATATGGCAGCACGGCCCGAAAATCTCTTCGCGAATGACCGAGGCCGTCTCCGGCAGGCCGGTCCAGATGGTCGGCTGCACCCACGCGCCGTCTTTCATCGACGCCGGCATGTCGGGCACCCCACCGCCGGTGACGATCGTTGCCCCTTCCTCGCGCGCCTTGGCGTAGTACGACAGCACCTTCTCGCGATGCACCTGCGAGACGAGCGGGCCGAAGTTCGTGCCTTCGGCATACGGATCGCCCAGCTTCAGCGCCTCGGCACGCTCCTTGAGTGCGGCCACGAAGCGCTCGAAGATCGGGCGTTGTACGTACACGCGCTCCGTGCCCAGACACACCTGACCGCTGTTATCGAAGCTCGAACGGGTAATGCCCGCGACGGCCTTCTCGAAGTCGGCATCCGCGAACACGATACCGGGGTTCTTGCCCCCCAGCTCGAACGACACCGGACGCACGCCATTCGCGGCCGCCTTCATGATCGCCTCGCCCGTGCGCGTTTCGCCTGTGAACGTAATGCCGTTCACCCCCGGATGCTCGGTCAGGAACGCACCCGCCGACTCGGGACCAAAGCCGTGTACCACGTTGTAGACACCCGGCGGCACGCCGACTTCGTTCATCACCTCGCCCAGCAGGGTGGCCGTAGCGGGCGTCTCTTCCGACGGCTTCACTACGACCGTATTGCCAAACGCCAGCGCCGGGCCGACCTTCCACGTCATCAGCAGCAGCGGCAGGTTCCACGGACACACCACGGCGATCACGCCACGCGGCGTACGCACCCCATAGTTCAGCGCGTTGCCGCCGTCGGGTGTCGTCATCGCAAACGACTCGGTCGGCACGTTCTTGATCATGTCCGCGAACACCTTGAAGTTCGCGGCGCCGCGCGGAATGTCGAGATGGCTCGCCAGACCGTGCGGCTTGCCGGTGTCCGCGATCTCGGCGGCCAGGAAGTCGTCGAAACGGCGATTGATGCCATCGGCCACGGCATGCAGCAACTCCACTCGCTGCGCGACCGTCATCTTGCCCCACGGCCCTTGTAGCGCTGCGCGCGCGGCGCGCACTGCGGCGTCTACCTCGGCGCGACCGGCTTCGTGCACGTGTCCGATCAGGCTGTTGTCTACCGGATTGCGGTTCTCGAAGGTGCGGGGGCTGGAAACCCACTCACCGTTGATGAAGTTCTGGAAATCCTTCATGTCTCACTCTCGTTCTGTCGGTTACTTCGGGACGGGGGCTGCCATGCCCGGACGGCGTAATGCATGCAGTCCGGGCATGTCGTGCGCCGCGCCGCGTACCCGTTAAGGGCGCGATGGGTACCAGCAAAGGCGACGGCGGCAGCCGTATGGAGCACACGATAAATCCACGGCCGGGCGCGCGTCAACATTTTCTCGAGAATTTTTATTTATCTCGATTTTTTGACGATTTTGCGAAAATCGCGATGAAGCTGCTTATAATCTCGGCACCTTCCCCGAACTGCCCCACGCATGCACAGCCCGACCCTGTCTTCCGCCCCGACGGCCGACGCCACACTGGCGCAAAGCGCCTACATGCGCCTGCGCAGCGACATTGTCGAGGGACGGCTCGCGCCGGGCGAGAAGCTGCGCGTCGAGCACTTGAAGGACCGTTACGAGGTGGGAGCGGGAACGCTGCGCGAAGCGCTGGCGCTGCTGGTGGCCGACGCGCTCGTCGTACAGCACGGGCACCGCGGATTTCGGGTGACGCCCATCTCGCTGGCCGACTTCATCGACATTACCGAGACGCGCGTGCAGTTGGAGACCGAGGCGTTACGCCAATCGGTCTCGCTGGGAGACGACACATGGGAGGCCGATCTGACGAGCGCGTTTCACCTGCTCTCGCTCGCCGAAGAACGGCTGGGGGACGGGCAACGTGGGGATGTCGGCCAGTTTGCCGAGTGGGAAGCCCGTAATCGTGCGTTTCATGAAGTGCTGATCCGGGCCTGCCCGTCGCGCTGGCTGCATCACTTTCTGGCAATTCTCTATCGTCAGTCAGAGCGCTACCGGCGTTTGTCCATCACGCATCAACCGGTGCCGCGCGACGTTCACGAAGAGCATCGGGCGATCTTCGACGCCTGCCTCGCTCGCGACGCCGACAAGGCGTCTGCGCTGCTTGCCGCTCACATTCGCAAGACGCTTGAGGCGGTGCGCGAATTACCCGACGCCGTCATCAACGCCGGGACGGCGCCGCTCGCACCGGTTCGCTGAGCCGCCGGGGCTGCGCCCCGATCAACGCGGCAAACTATCGCGCACGATCTGCGCGAAATAGCGTGCACCGAGCGGCAGAATCGCATCGTTGAAGTCGTAGCAGGCGTTATGCAACGGAATCGCGCCCGGCTCGTCGCCGGTACCGTTGCCAATGAACGCGAAGTTGCCCGGCACATGCTGAAGGAATACGCCGAAGTCCTCCGACGCCATGACCGGCGCCACCTCGGCATCGACCATGGCCTCCCCGGCGACCGCCTGTGCCGCACGAATCGCGAGCGCCGTATTGTCAGCCCGGTTCACCGTCGGCGCAAACTCATGCGTGTACTCGAACTCGCAATGCGCGCCGTGCATTGCACACACTCCCATGCAAATGTCGCGCATGCGTGTCTCGAGTAATTGCTGCACGTCCGGTGTGTAACTGCGCGTGTCGCCCTTGATTACGACGTTCGTGGGAATCGCGTTGCGAATCCCGTCAGTGATGAATTCCGTGCACGACACGACCGCCGACAAGCCAGGATCGACACTGCGCGACACCACCGTTTGCAGCGCCACGACGATTTGCGCACCGATCACCAGCGGATCGACGCCCATGTGCGGACGCGCCGCATGCGTGCCCTTGCCGCGAATACGGATGACGAAGTTATCTTCACTCGCCATGATGCCGCCAACACGCGTGGCAATGCGTCCCGCCGGGATGCCCGGCATGTTGTGCACGCCATAAATGGCATCGATGGGGAAACGCTCCAGCAGCCCGTCGGCAATCATCGCCTTCGCGCCGCGACCGTGTTCTTCCGCAGGCTGGAAGATGAAGCGCACCGTGCCTTTGAAGTCGCGCGACTCCGCCAGCAGTTTCGCCGCGCCAAGCACCATCGACATATGGCCGTCGTGCCCGCAGGCGTGCATCTTGCCCGGCACTTGCGACGCGTATTCGCGCGCCGGTGCCTGCTCGGTGATCATCAAAGCGTCCATGTCGGCGCGAATGCCGATAGCGCCGCCGCCGTCTCCTACCCGCAGATTCGCCACGATGCCGGTGCCGCCGATACCGCGATGCACTTCCAGCCCGAGGCTTTCAAGAATCGTTGCAACGGTCTGCGACGTGCCGACTTCCTCGAAACCGGTTTCCGGTTGACGATGAAACGCGTGCCGCCATCCCGTCAGCGCCTTGGCGAAATAGATGTCCTGCGTCATGCGAAGCTCCTTTGTTTGTGCCTTTGCATGTGCCTGCTGTGTTCGATGATGACATCAGCGCGACAGTCACGCCTGTGGGCGCAGCGCGACCGACCCCGCCGATTCACCCGCGAACGCCGGGCGATATTTCGTCTCGCAGCAGATCGAGGTAAGCGCGCATGGTCGCAATGCGTTGCGCCCCAATGCGTTGGGCCTTCAATGTCGTCAGCCCTTCGCTCAGCCGAAGCAGCTTGGTTTCGAAATGATCGAGGGCAAAGCGACGGTCGTCGAGACTGCGGTGCTGAGCGAACGGATCGAGCGGGTCGTACAAACGCGAGCCGGTGCGACCGGCCACATAGAAGGTACGTGCGATGCCGATGGCGCCGATGGCATCGAGACGGTCGGCATCGCGCAACACGCAGGCTTCGCGCGAACGAGGCGCGATACCCGCCGAAAAGCTATGTGCCTCGATAACATGCGCCGTCGCGTCGATGCGCGCCGGCGTCCATCCCAGCGTATGCAGAACGTTGCTCGCTTTCTCCGCGCAGAGCCGCGATGCCTGAGCACGCCGCGGGTCTGTCTTTTCGACCTGAACGCAATCGTGCAGCAGCGTCGCCACGGCCAGCATCTCGAGATCGACGCCCGCCTCGTCGGCCGCAATCTCCGTCACCAGCCGCCACACACGAATCAAATGCGCCTCGTCGTGCGAGCCGTCTTCGCGATTGTCGTTGTCGTCAGCCCTTTCACTCTGTGCATCCGCAGTACGCAGCGACACATCCAGCGTGTCGAGCGCGGCGAGGACGACCTCGTCATAGGGCGAGAAGGCTTGCGCCAGTAGCGTAGTCGATGCGTTCATGACAATTGTTTTTTCATTGCGCCTGTTCGGCCTTTTGCGGTCGCCGCGCCTCGCCTCCGATCACGGCGAAAAGCAAAAAGCCCCGCAGACGCCAAGTCCACGGGGCTTTGTTCTGAGAGAACCGAGAGGGTTCCTCAGAACGGAATATCGTCGTCCATGTCGTCGAAGCCGCCGCCCGATTGCTTGGCCGGCGCTTGCTGGCGGCCAGCGCCACCGCCTCGCGAATAGCCGCCACCGCCGCCGCCTTCGTCACCACCACCGCCGCCGCGCGAGTAGCCACCGCCACCGCCGCCGCCACCTTCACCGCCACGGCCACCCAGCATCTGCATCTGGTCAGCCACGATTTCCGTGCTGTAACGGTCCGTGCCGTCCTGCGCCTGATACTTGCGCGTGCGGATACGGCCTTCGATATACACCGACGAGCCCTTCTTCAGGTACTCGTTGACGATCTCGGCGAGACGGCCGAAGAACGACACGCGGTGCCATTCCGTCATTTCCTTGAACTCGCCGGATTGCTTGTCCTTGTAACGGTCGGTCGTCGCCAGACGAATGTTCGCGACCGCATCGCCGCTTGGCAAATAGCGGACTTCGGGGTCGGCGCCAAGGTTACCGACCAGGATCACTTTGTTGACTGATGCCATAAAACTTTCTCCGGTATTGCTGAAATCCGATCAGGATTGACGAGGCGCTGGCGTCCTCATCGGTGCGGCGATTATAAGCCACACGAAAGCCCCGGCTGCACATGTGATGAATATTGCGTTTTGACCGTAGTGGGTCATCAGATAACCCCCTAGTGCCCCGCCGCAGAACAACCCCAGTGCCTGCGTCGTATTGTAGACACCCACCGCCGCGCCCTTGCGCTGCCCTGGTGCGAGCTTCGACACCAGCGACGGCTGCGACGCCTCAAGCACGTTGAAGCCCAGGAAGTACACGAACAGCACCGTTGCGATCACGCCCACCGTCGGCGGCAACCCGCCCAGCGCCGCCTGCGCGATCGCCACCAGGGCAATCGCCGAGAGCAGCACAATCTTCATCTTCCCGCGCTTCTCGGCCGCAATGATCGCCGGCACCATCGCCACGAACGACAGCCCCATCACCGGCAGATAGATCTCCCAATGCTGAGCCACCGGCAAGCCCGCTGCCACCAGCATGCGCGGCATCGCCACGAAAAGCGCCGTCTGCGTGGCATGCAGCACGAATACGCCGAAATTCAGACGCAGCAGTTCCGGGTTATGCAACACCTCGGAGAATGGCGCCGGCCCCGCCTTGGGATGCACCGGCGGCGTGGGCACCACCCACAACACCACGAAAA
Organism: Pandoraea apista; assembly: GCF_001465595.2. NCBI lineage: Bacteria > Pseudomonadati > Pseudomonadota > Betaproteobacteria > Burkholderiales > Burkholderiaceae > Pandoraea > Pandoraea apista. Next base: position 4,880,744 of record NZ_CP013481.2, read on the forward strand.
TCGCCAGCACGGCCAGAATGCCGATGGCCGAGAACAAGCCGCTCATGCCTAGCCAGTGATACAGGAACGGCGCGCACACGATCGCCACCGCAAACGACACACCAATGCTGCCGCCAATCATCGCCATTGCTTTCGTGCGATTCTCGTCGCTCGTCAGGTCGGCCACGCAGGCCATGACCGCGGAGGAAATTGCCCCCGCGCCCTGAATCGCCCGGCCGACGATGATCCACATCAGATCATGGGCCAGCGCAGCCACGAGCGAGCCGATCGCGAACACGATCAGGCCGAAGATGATCACCGGCTTGCGTCCCAGCCGGTCAGACGCCCAACCGTACGGGATATAGAGCAGCGACTGCGTCAGGCCGTAAATGCCGATCGCCAGTCCAACGAGGAAAGTGTTGTTGCCGCCCGGAATCGTCTGAGCGAACACCGAGAACACCGGCATGATCAGGAACAGGCCAAGCATGCGCAGCGCGAAAATCCCCGCGAGCGACGCACTCGCGCGCACTTCTAGCGGGGTCATGCGGCCGCCGCGGCCGCGTGTCGTGGCAGGGGAAGCGGAAGTCACGGAATCGGTCGACATTACGTCCTGGGAGATGGAAAAAACGCTTGCTGCCTCAGAATCTTCTGATGATGACGCCCCAGTCCTGCGGCATGCGTGCCGCCTGGCGGGCGCGTCGATGGCCGTCTTGCCGACGGTCGGGCGCCAGCCTCTGGAAATCGGGCGGTTCGTCCCCATCTGTGCCTCGTGCCAGTGTGCCGCCCGAGACAGCCTGTCAGCAGGTTCAGCCCCGGCAATCAAACTTAGGTATATTAGCAGGTTTAGCCGCCCGGAATTTCCCCCCAGCGGCCCGCCCGACCGCTCCCGCCGCCAGTCGCGTCGCGCTGGCCTACGCCGCGCCGGCCCGGCCCGGCGTCCCGGGAAATTCGGGCACTCTTGGGGGCCGGAACCCGCCCCGCGACAATTCGCCGCGCGGATTCCTCGGCGACGACCCGGAACCGTCAATGGAAACCATTCGTATTCGTGGGGCTCGTACCCACAACCTCAAGAACGTCAATCTCGACTTGCCGCGTCACCAGCTTGTGGTGATCACCGGCCTGTCCGGCTCCGGCAAATCGTCGCTCGCCTTCGATACGCTTTACGCGGAAGGCCAGCGGCGCTACGTCGAGAGTCTGTCGGCGTACGCCCGTCAGTTCCTGCAACTGATGGAGAAGCCCGATGTCGATCTGATCGAAGGTCTCTCGCCGGCGATCTCCATCGAGCAGAAGGCAACATCGCACAACCCGCGCTCCACGGTCGGCACGGTCACGGAAATCCACGATTACCTGCGTCTGCTCTACGCCCGTGTCGGCACGCCCTACTGCCCCGACCACGGTCTGCCGCTCGAGTCACAAAGCGTCTCGCAAATGGTCGACGCCGTGCTTGCGCTGCCGGAAGACACCAAGCTCATGATCCTCGCGCCAATCGTGGTCGATCGCAAAGGGGAGCATGCCGACCTCTTCGAGTCGATGCAGGCGCAGGGCTTCGTGCGCTTTCGCATCCGCTCCGGGGGCGGCGCCGCCAACGAAGGCCGCGCCCGCGTGTATGACATCGACGCCCTGCCCAAGCTCAAGAAGACGGAAAAACATTCGGTCGATGTGGTGATCGACCGCGTGAAGGTGCGCGCCGATCTGAAGCAACGTCTGGCGGAATCGTTCGAAACCGCACTGCGCCTGGCCGATGGCCGCGCCATTGCGCTGGAAATGGATACCGAGAAGGAACACGTCTTCAGCTCGAAATTCGCGTGCCCCGTGTGCTCGTACTCGTTGCAGGAACTCGAGCCGCGCCTGTTCTCGTTCAATAATCCGATGGGCGCCTGCCCGACCTGCGACGGTCTGGGCCAGATGACGTTCTTCGATCCAAAGCGCGTCGTCGCCTTCCCGGCGCTTTCGCTGGCCTCGGGGGCGATCAAGGGGTGGGACCGTCGTAACCAGTTTTACTTCCAGATGCTGCAAAGCCTGGCGGCGTTCTACGACTTCGACGTCGATACCGCTTTCGAGGAATTGCCGGAAGACACGCAGAAGATCGTGCTTTACGGCTCCGGCGAGCAAGCCATTCCCTTCACGTACGTCAACGAGAAGGGCCGCACGTCAGTGCGCGAGCACGCATTCGAAGGCATCATTCCGAATCTGGAGCGGCGTTATCGCGAAACCGATTCGGTCGCGGTGCGCGAAGAACTTGCCAAGTATCAGAACAACCGCGCCTGCCCCGATTGCGAAGGCAGCCGCCTGCGCCGCGAAGCCCGTTTCGTGAAAGTCGGCGAAGGCCCGCAGGCCCGCGCGATCTATGAGATCGGCAATCTGCCGCTGCGCGATACGCTCGGCTACTTCCACGAACTGGTGTTGCACGGCGCGAAGCGCGAGATCGCCGACAAGATCGTGAAGGAAATCGTTGCGCGCCTCTCGTTCCTGAACAACGTCGGCCTCGACTATCTCTCGCTGGAGCGCAGCGCCGATACGCTCTCGGGTGGCGAAGCACAGCGCATTCGTCTCGCCTCGCAAATCGGCTCGGGCCTGACCGGCGTGATGTACGTGCTCGACGAACCATCCATCGGGCTGCACCAGCGCGATAACGATCGTCTGATCGGCACCCTCAAGCACCTGCGCGATCTCGGCAACTCCGTGATCGTGGTCGAGCACGACGAGGACATGATTCTCGCGAGCGACTACGTCGTCGACATGGGGCTCGGCGCCGGTATTCACGGCGGAACGGTAATCGCACAAGGCAGCCCCCAGCAGATCGAGCAGGCGCCGGAATCGCTCACCGGGCAGTACCTCTCCGGGGCCCGGCGCATCGAGGTGCCGGAGCAGCGCCACGCGCCGCGCGAAGAGCGGCTGCGCATTTTCGACGCGACCGGCAACAACCTCAAGAACGTCAACCTGGATCTGCCGGTCGGCCTGCTGACCTGCGTGACGGGCGTGTCCGGCTCGGGCAAGTCGACGCTGATCAACGACACGCTGTATCACGCCATCGCCCGCCATCTCTACGGGTCATCGGCCGAGCCGGCCCCCTATGACCAGATCGAGGGGCTGGAGCACTTCGACAAGGTCATCAACGTCGATCAATCGCCCATCGGACGCACGCCGCGCTCGAATCCGGCCACGTACACCGGCGTATTCACACCGATCCGCGAACTCTTTGCCGGCGTGCCGGCGGCCAAAGAGCGCGGCTATGACCCGGGCCGTTTCTCGTTCAACGTGAAGGGCGGACGCTGCGAAGCCTGTCAGGGCGACGGCGTCATCAAGGTCGAAATGCACTTCCTGCCGGACGTGTATGTGCCTTGCGATGTTTGTCATGGCAAGCGCTACAACCGCGAAACGCTCGAAGTGCAATACAAGGGCCGCAACATCTCGGAAGTGCTCGACATGACGGTCGAGCAGGCGCATGAGTTCTTCAAGCCCGTGCCGGTCGTGGCACGCAAGCTCAAAACACTGCTCGACGTGGGGCTGGGCTACATTCGCCTCGGCCAGTCGGCCACGACGCTCTCGGGCGGCGAGGCGCAACGGGTGAAGCTCTCGCTCGAACTTTCCAAGCGCGATACCGGCCGGACCCTGTATATCCTTGATGAACCGACGACCGGGCTGCACTTCCACGATATCGAATTGCTGTTGACCGTGATTCACCGGCTGCGGGATCAGGGCAATACTGTCGTCATCATCGAGCACAATCTCGATGTGATCAAAACGGCAGACTGGGTGATCGACCTCGGACCGGAAGGCGGGGCGGGAGGCGGACAGATCATTGCCCAGGGCACGCCCGAGCAAGTGGCGGCGAACAAGGCCAGCTTCACCGGCAAGTACCTCGCCCCGTTACTCAGGCGCGAGAAGTAACGCGCACTGCCCAAGCCATCACGACACAGGCTTTTTTGAAGGACGTCATTGCATGGAACCGCGCACTGGCTGGAATCCGGATCGGAATTTCTGGATCGAACTGGCGAGCTATGTCTTCGCCGCCGTGGCCCTCTGGCTGATTCTGAGCATTCACCTGCTTTCGGTGGTGCTCTCGGGGATGATCGTCTATCAGTTGGTGCATGTGCTCGGGCCACGCCTGCAACTGCGCATTTCGAGCGAGCGCGCGCGGCTGGTCGCCGTGGCCCTGCTCTCGGCGGTGATCGTTGCGCTGATGACGGCGCTCATCTTCGGCATCATCACCTTCTTCCGCAGCGATGCAGGCCACTTGCAGCACATCAACGGGAAGATGATGGAGGCCATCGAGCAAGCGCGCGCGCAACTGCCCGCGTGGATCACCGCGCGCTTGCCGGCCGACAGCGACGACATTCATCAGGCCATCACCGGTTACCTGAAAGACCACACGCAGGAGATGTCGCTGGTGGGCAAGGAAGCGCTCAACGCGATGGTGCACATCGTCGTGGGGCTGGTGCTCGGTGCGCTTGTGGCGCTCTCCACGATTCGTCCCGTGCATAGCATGCGTCCGCTCGCTGCCGCGCTCGCACGCCGCGTTACGCTGTTCGGCGACGCCTTTCGCCGTATCGTATTCGCGCAAGTGAAAATTTCGGCGATCAACACCCTCTTCACCGCGATCTTTCTGGTCGGGGTATTGCCGCTGTTCGACATTCACGTACCGCTGCGCAAGACGATGATCGTGGTGACGTTCGTCGTCGGCCTGCTGCCGGTCGTGGGTAACCTGATCTCGAACACGTTCATCGTGGTGCTCGGTCTGTCGGTGTCGCTCTACGTGGCGATCACCGCGCTGATCTTCCTGATCGTCATTCACAAGCTCGAATACTTCCTGAACGCGCGCATCGTCGGCACACAGATCCAGTCTCGCGCCTGGGAGCTGTTGCTCGCCATGATCGTGATGGAAGCCGCGTTCGGATTGCCGGGACTCATCGCCGCACCGATCTACTACGGTTACCTCAAGAGCGAACTGGCGGAAAAAGAACTCGTCTGATCGCCCTGCTCGCCCGCTGCACGTAGCCTCCACAAAGGAGCGAACGAGCACCGGGCGATATTTTTGAACGAGATTTGACATTTCGTCACCCGATGACATAATGTCAAATCATGAAATCCGCAAAATCTCCCGCCACGGGCAAGCTCGACGAAAACGCGTTGTTACTGCGTGAAGGCCGCAAAATCGTCGAGGCGCTCGGCCAGACGTTCGCTCCTCTGGTCGAAGTGGTGTTGCACGACCTGACCGACCCCGACCATGCGATCGTGGCCATCGCCAACAATTTGTCGGGGCGTGAGCCGGGCGATGCCGTCACGGAAATGGGGCTTGCGCGCATCGCCGATCCGGCATTTCCCGAAGTCATCGCAAACTATGCGAACCGGTTTCCGGACGGACGACCGGCCAAGAGCACATCCATCGGGCTGAAGAACAGCAGCGGTGAGTACGTTGCAGCCATCTGTCTGAACATGGACATCTCGATGCTCGCCGCCGCTGCGGCCAGCGTGCAGCAACTGGTGAGCGTGCCGAATCAAGCCCCGGCCCCGGTTCGCGAAACGTTATCCAACCGCCGGCTCGACGACATCTCGCCCCTCATTGCCGACTTTGCCGCGCAGCGCAACACGACCCCGCAGGGACTGTCGCTGGCACAACGCCGCGAGGCCATTCGTCTTATCGAAGCGCGTGGACTGCTCGACCTGCGCCACGCCCATGCCGAGGTTGCGCGCGCATTGGGCGTTGCCCGCTCGACCGTCTACACCTACCTCTCCGACCCGAAAGGCGCATCATGACCGCTCCCCCATTGGCGATTACCTATGGCGACGTTGTCGCCGCCCACGACCGGATCCGCGAGGCGGCACATCGCACGCCGGTACTTACATCGCGCACCGCCGACGCCATGACCGGCGCCAGCCTGTTCTTCAAGGCGGAGAATTTCCAGCGTATGGGCGCCTTCAAGTTCCGCGGAGCGTACAACGCGATCTCGCAGTTCACGCCCGAACAGAAACGCGGCGGCGTGCTGGCCTTCTCGTCGGGCAATCATGCGCAGGCGATTGCGCTCGCTGCACGCGAACTGGGTGTGCCGGCGGTGATTCTGATGCCGCAGGACGCCCCGCAGATGAAGATCGACGCCACGCGCGGCTACGGTGCGGAAGTGATTCTCTTCGATCGCTACAAGGAAGATCGCGAAGCGCTGGCCAGTCGGCTTGCTCAGGAGCGCGGCATGACGTTGATTCCGCCGTACGACCACCCGCATGTCATGGCGGGACAGGGCACGGCAACCAAGGAGTTGATCGAAGACGCAGGCGAACTGGACATGCTCGTGGTGTGCCTCGGCGGCGGCGGGCTGCTCTCCGGCAGCGCGATTGCGGCACGAGCGCTGAATCCGGACATCGAGATTTTCGGCGTCGAGCCGGAAGCGGGCAACGACGCTCAGCAGAGTTTCCGCTCAGGCAAGATCGTGCATATCGAGACACCGCGCACGATTGCCGATGGTGCCCAAACCCAGCATCTCGGCGTATACACGTTCCCGGTGATTCGTTCGCTCGTGGACGACATCCTGACCGTGACGGACGATGAACTCGTGAAAACAATGACGTTCTTTGCGAGCCGCATGAAGATCGTGGTCGAGCCGACGGGCTGTCTCGCCGCAGCAGCCGTTCTGCACGGCAAGGCGGATGTGCGAGGCAAGCGTGTCGGCATCCTCCTCTCCGGCGGCAACGTCGATATGGAACGCTTCGCAAAACTCACACTTGGGGAGGCAGTATGAGCGCACAGGAACGCGGTATCGAAACCGTCAACGTACCGACACTGCAACCGCCGCGCGGTCACTATTCGCATGGCGTATGCGCGGGCGGCTTTGTGTTCGTGTCGGGACAGTTGCCGATCACGCCGGAAGGCGAACGCCTCGTAGGGGCACCGTTCGCGGTACAGGCAAAGCAGGCGCTGGATAATGTCGCGGCCATTCTCGCGGCATGCGGCACGACCATCGACCGTCTGGTGCAAGTGCGGGTGTACATCACGAACGTCGACGATTGGGGCCCGTTCAACGAGGTTTACGCTGCCTGGGCCGGCAGCGCGAAACCCGCCCGCGCCGTGGTGCCGGTACCCACGCTCAGCCACGGCGTGGCCGTGGAGATCGAGGCAACCGCATTGGCTGGGTAATCTCGTCGCATCGTCGGGATGACGACACCGGCGGGGACGCGCATCGTCGCTCCCCGTCTGTCTGCGGTGGTTGTCGGCGCCGGGCGGACGCCGGCACGCTTCGCCCACCCGGGCGCGTTGCGCTGTCTTCGCTGGCCTCGTAATCCGTCTGACGTTTTGCACGAGTTCTGCACGAGTTCTGCACGATACGCGCGACGGTTCCGTCGGCAGCCCCCGAGCGAAGACCCTGCATGGGTCCACGAACGAAACCAACGCCGTGTTTTGTGACATTCCCCGGGATCTCTCCCGGGGAATGATCGTCCGACAGATACACTTTGGGCTCTGCCGGCCGATCACAGCGAAACATGACAACCCCCGATATACCGCCTTCACCGCAAACCACTCCTTCACCTGACGTGCCGCAGCGGCGCATCGACGACGAACCCCTGCCGTTGATCACGAGCTTCAACGACGTCTTCGTCGTCGTGGCGTCGGCGCTGCTCGCGTTCGGCACGGCGTGGCTGACGAACACTCGCCCCCCGTGGCTCGTTGCATTGATCTGCGCCGCGCTTTTCTGGGGACTGTCCGAGGTCTTCGTGCGACGCCGTCGCATGGCATTGCCCGCGTTGTTCTATAGCTTCGGATTCATTGCCAACCTTGCCTGCGTCGGCTTTACGGGAATTCCATCGGGGCACGAATTCCGCGGGCCGTCGGATGTGGAGATGTATTTCGAAGCCAGAGGGATCGCGGCGTACGTTCCGGAACTGCTCGCGAGTTATGCCTGCATCGTCATCGGCACAGTGCTCTACTGGCGACGCTTCCGGGTGCCGGCCACGATCGCTCTGGGCCTTGCCGGCGTGGTCTGCCTGACGTGGCTTCTCGTGCTCGTTGCCGGGCAAGACTTCATCGGCCCGATGCGCGTAGCGAACATGGCCGCCGGTCTCGCCATCTTCGTCTGGGCATTGCGCTGGGACGCGCAGGACCCGCAACGCAAGACAATTCGCTCCGACGTGGCTTTCTGGCTGCACCTGCTCGCCGCGTGCATGGTTACGCATCCGATCTTCTGGGCGCTCATGCCCGGCTACCCGATCGCGGTCATCGCGGTGTTCGTCCTGCTGACCGGCATATCGCTTGTCATTGACCGCCGGGCCCTGATGATGTCGTCCTTGCTATACGTGATCAGCGCGATTCTGAGTGTGCTCGTGACATCGGCGGCTTCGCAGGCGCTGGCCGTCGTCACCGTTGTCGTCGGTGGCGCGTTGTTGCTGCTATCTGCGCTCTGGCGTCCTGCGCGCGCCGCGGTGCTCAAGTTTCTGCCCGCTGGCTGGCGAGCCCGTCTGCCGCAGTAATTTCCGTACGGCCGTGCGCGCAACGCTTTAGTGGCGATGCTTGCGCGTGCATGCCGCCGCCGAGGCAAAATCGACCGGCGCGCTTACTGGAGCGCGACCCGTTCCAGCACCTTCATGTAGTGATCGAGCGACGGTGTCGCCATGCCGGCGACCTTCGCCCGGTCGTCCCAGCGACGCAGCCGCAGCGCCGCCTCGGCATGGTCGCGCGCGAGGAATGTCTTCGCCTCGTCATCGCTGAACACGCCGCCCTGCAACGCGAGACTGCGCACCGAATCGACCGAGAGCTTGCCGTAATACCCGGGATCGATGGCGCACAGGCAACGCTTGGCGTCGACGTGCAGACGAATCGGATCGAGCACCGCGTCGCTGAACAGCGGGCGCAGGAACGGCAGCGCGAAGTATTGGTGCAGATCGTCGATACCGCGCTCGGTGGGCGTTTCGCCCTGAAGATTGAGCAGGTGACCGAGATCGTGAAGGAAACTGGCGGCGACGAGCGCCTCGTCGGCGCCCTCGCTCTCGGCTAGCGCGCCGCTTTGCAGCGCGTGCTCCAGTTGGGTGACAGGCTCGCCGCTATAGGCAATCGAACCGAATTTATCGAACAGGGTGCGGATGTCCGGCAGGCTCAGGGCCATCGTGAGAACTCTCGTTGTCGTCGCGCGAACTTGAGGCGGCGGCCGTCGCGACATCGGCAAGCGCCGCCAGCTTCGACACCTTCGTTTCCTTCGGTGTCTTGATATCCTTCGGGTCCTTGGTTTCCTTGGCGTCCTTCGGCTTGTCTCGCATGCGGCTCTTGCGCAACGCGCCCGCGTCGTCGAGCACCGGATATGCCGTCGAGCAGAACAGCGAATTCAGCCGCTTCATGTCGCTGATGATGTCCAGATGCAGCGAACTCGTCTCGATACTCTGCACCGACTGCCCCGCCAGACGGTTCAGGTGCGTGTATGAGTAGGCGCGCTCCAGATCGCGGAAGCTCTCCTTCTCGGCCATCAGCCGCTGCGCGCTCTTCAGGTCCGTGTTCAGGAACACCGACAAGCCCAGTTGCAGGTTCGTGACGAGACGCGCATGCATGTCGCAAATCTCCTGCAACCCGGCCTCGGAGAACGACAGTTTGTGCGAGATCTTCTTCTCCTCGACCTCCGTCACCATGCGCTCGATGATGTCGCCCGCATGCTCCAGATTGATCGTGAGCGAAATGATGTCGGTCCAGCGGCGGCTGTCCTGCTCGCTCAGGTTCTCGCGCGACACACGCGTCAGGTACATCTTGACCGCCGTGTAGAGATGGTCGACGTCGTCATCCATACGACGTGTCTCGCGCGCCCGCGCCACATCGTTGCTGCGAATCACATCGAGCAACCCGTTAAGCATCTGCTCCACGATATCGCCCATGCGCAACGTTTCGCGCGTGGCGTTGGCCAGCGCGACCGACGGCATCTCCAACGCACTCTCGTCCAGATGGCGAGGCCGGGTCACACCGTCCGCCTCCGGTTTTTCAGCGAGCAGGCGAACGCACAGACGCGCCATCGGCTCGGTGAAAGCGAGGAACACCACGCAACGCACCAGGTTGTAAAGCACATGGAAATTCACCACGGCTTGCGCGGGGGCGTCCGAGAGCCAGCTCACGAGCATCGGCGCATAGTCGACGAACGGCAGCACGAGCAGGCAGCCGATCAGCTTGAAGATGAGGCTGCCGAAGACCACACGGCGCCCCGCCGCATTCTGTCCGGCCGAGGTCAGCATGGCGAGCATGCCACTGCCCAGATTCGCGCCGATCACAAGGCACAGCGCCACCTTGAGCGAAATCACGCCGGAGGACGCCAGCGTGGCCGTAAGCAGCACCGCCGCCAGACTCGAGTACGACACCATGGCGAAGAGCGCGCCAATCAGCGTGTCGAGCATCACGTCGCCGGTCAGCGAGCCGAATAGCACCTTCACGCCCGCCGCTTCGGTCATCGGGGTGGTGGCGCCCACGATCAGTTGCAACGCCAGAATGATCAGCCCCAGTCCGATCGATACGCGGCCAAGCTGCCCGGCACGCGTCTGTTTGCGCGAGAGGAAGAAGATGACGCCAAAGAAGATCAGCAGCGGCGAGAGCCAGTGCAGGTCGAACGTCAGAATTCGCGCCATGAGCGCCGTACCGACGTCTGCACCGAGCATGATCGACAGCGCCGGCGCCAGGGCGATCAACCCCTGCGCGCCAAACGACGAGACGATGAGCGCCGTGGCATTGCTGCTCTGCACGAGGCCAGTGACGAGTACCCCCGCCGCAAACGCGAGGAAGCGATTCGAGATACTGTGCGACAGAATTCGCCGCAGGTCGGCACCGTAGACGCGCAGGACCCCGGTACGCACGATGTGCGTACCCCAGATCAGCATTGCCACGCCGGAGAGAAGGTTGAGCAGTGTCAGCATGCCAGTGTTCCGTGATCTTATTGTCGACGGGACAGGCAGCGCTCCGCGCCGCCAACATGACGCGTCCACTGGTTTGCCAAACCGGCATCCCGCGTCAGTCCAACACTGGCGTCGGGATGCGTATGAAGTTCACGCGTCATGCGTATCCCCAATCGACACACCGTACACCAAAACGACCGGCGCAACAATCGTGTCATCAATTTGTCACAATTTTTGCGCCGATTCTGCCGAGCCTTGTTGCGTAAGGGGAACAGGGCGGTACGACTACCGTTACAGCACCGACTTTCGGTCCATCGCATCGCCCCCGCCGCCCCTTTCATACACTTAGATCGCGCTCGCTTTTCCGCGCGCGGCTCTGGCTCAGATTCCCCACGGCAGCGTAAAGGTTTTGGTGTTGGTGAAGCTCTTCATCGCTTCCTGCACCCCCTCCTTGTAACCGAGTCCGGAATCCTTGATGCCGCCAAACGGTGTCAGTTCGATGCGATACCCCGGCACTTCCCAGACATTGACCGTGCCGACCTGAAGTTCGTTGGTGAAGCGCGTGACGTAGTCGAGGCGGTTCGTGCATACGCCCGATGACAGCCCGAACGCCGTGCCGTTGGACATGGCGATGGCTTCGTCGATGCTGCCGAACGTGAGGATCGGCGAGACCGGCCCGAAGGTTTCTTCACGCACGACGGTCATCTTCGGATCGACCCGATCGATGACGGTCGGCGAGTACAACGCGCCGTCGCGCTTGTTGCCCACGAGCAACCGTGCGCCCTGCGAGACTGCCTCGTTCACTCGCGATTCGAACAGGCGGGCTGCCGCTTCATCGATGACCGTGCCCATGTCGTTCGACCCGTCGGCCGGATCGCCGTACTTCCATGCCCGGGTCTTCTCCACAACCAGTTCGGTGAACTGTGCCGCAACGTCGCGGTGCACGAGCATGCGCTTGACCGCCGTGCATCGCTGGCCCGAATTCTTGTATGAGCCCTGCACCGCGAGGTCAGTGGCACGATCGAGGTCGGCGTCTTCCATCACGATCAGGGGATCATTGCCTCCCAGTTCCAGCACGATACGGCGATAGCCCGCCTTCGACGCAATGTACTTGCCGATCGACACACCGCCCGTGAACGTGATCATGTCGATGTTCTCGTTCGTGATCATCTCGTCGGCGATCTCCACGGGATCGCCCGTAATGACCTGGAGCATCTCCGGCGGCAGCCCGGCTTCATAGAGCGTATCAGCCAGATAGAACGCCGAAAGCGGAACCTTCTCAGACGGCTTGAGCACCATCCGGTTATTGGTCGCAATCGACGGCGCCACCTTGTGCGCCACCTGATTCATCGGGTGATTGAATGGTGTGATGGCCGAGATCGCGCCCAGCAGCGGCTCGCGCTGCGTGACCACGCGGCGCTTCTTGCCATGCGGTGTGAGGTCGCAAGAGAAGGCCTGCCCGTCGTCCTTGAGCGCTTCGCCTGCGGCGAAGCCGAGAACATCGGCCACGCGGCCGATTTCGTAGACGGCGTCTTTCTTGCACAGCCCCGATTCCATCGTGATGATCGCGGCGGCCTCGGCAGTGCGCTCGCGTAGCAACGCGGCGGCCTTGTCGAGAATGTTGGCGCGTTCGAAACGGGTGAGCGTCGAGCGGTACTGTTTCGCAATCGAGAACGCGCGGCGCACGTCGTCGAGCGACGCCTTCGGCACGGTGCCGACCAGATCGCCCGAATACGGGTTGAAGACTTCGATGATTCGTTCGCGGGTCACTTTTTCGCCACCGATGCGAAGCGCTTCGGCGCGAAACTCGGGGTGCAGCTTGTGCGGCGCGTTCATGGGGTTCTCCACAGCATATCCAACCGGACAGGGGCCCGGCGACGCAAACGTTCTGCGGTTTGCGCGCCGTTGGTTCTCATTGCAAATCTTGGCGGTACGGCATCAAACGTGATTGAGTGCGACATCGAGAATGTCGAAGTTGCGCAATCGCGCCCTGCCCGGAATTCCTTGCGTTTTCCGGTTGAAGAGCAGCGGTACGGTCTGCTCGGAGATCCCGCCGTGCGAGCGCAGCGGCACCGTGAGTCCGGTCAGGTCGTGACGACTTGCGCTCGTGCCCAACACGACCGACTGATCGCTCACGACCACGAGATCGCCCACGCGATCGGGTGGCAGCTCGAAGCGCGCGCAGGCGTCGGCATTGGTATGCACCACCTCGATACCGGGCAACGCGGCAATGCGCTGACGGATGGCGTCGCGATCCACATCGCGCGGCAGGTAGATCGTGGCAAACGACCCCAGCGCGCCGTGATGCACCACATACGGATCGGTAATCGGCAGAATCACGCGTGCACCACCGGCTTCCACGCCCTTGCCGAGCCAGTCGTCGAGCAGATCCTGCAAATAGATGACATTGGGCTGACCGGTCTTCGGATCGTGCTTGGCGTTCATGCCGTGGTCGGCCGTCAGGCCGATGACCGCGCCCAACTCGTCCATGCGGCGCAGGTACTTGTCCATCATCGCGTAGAAGGCATTTGCGCCCTCCGTGCCCGGCGCCCACTTGTGCTGAACGTAGTCGGTCGTCGAGAGGTACATCAGGTCGATGTGACGCGTCTCGAGCAGACGAACGCCCGCGGCGAACACGAACTCGGAGAGTGCTGCGCTGTAGACATCCGGCACCGGCATGCCGACGAGACTCAGCACGTCTTCGATGCCGTTCTCTTCCAGCGTGACCTGATCGGACTTCTCCGACGAGAAGCAGATGCCCTTCATGCGATGGCCGAGCAGCTTGCGCAGCTTGTCCTTGGCGGTCACGACGGCAACGCTCGCGCCCGCATCGGCGGCAGCGGCCAGCACAGTGCCCGCGCGCAGATAGGCCGGGTCGTTCATCATGACTTCCGCACCGCGTCCGCCGTCGGCGGCCGGATCGAAGAAGTAGTTGCCGCAGATGCCGTGCACGGCGGGGGGCGCACCGGTCACGATCGACAGATTGTTCGGGTTGGTGAACGACGGCACGACGCAGTCGCCCTGGAAGACCGCGCCGTCGGCCAGCAAGTGCTTCAGGTAGGGCGCCACACCTGCCGCTGCTGCGGCTTCGAGATACTCGAACTGACAGCCATCGACACACACGATGACCGTTGGCTGTTGCGGCAGCCGGTACTGGCGGCCGTTCACTTGGATCTGCACGGGCTGGTTCACGTCGGGTCTCCTCAAGAGCAACTGGGTTGGCTACCGCTGGCATCGACCTCGATGCGACGCCCGCGCGGCAGCCGGGTATTCAACAAGACAACGTTTTCACTGACCTTCGGCCCGCGCTCAGCCGGCCTTCGCCTGCGCCGAAGCCCCCGGTGCACGCGCAAGCGCTTCACGAATACGTGCCCGGCCGCGCGCCAGATGCTCGCGCGTGACCTGCGCGGCCCGCTCGGGGTCTCGCGAGGCAATCGCGCTCACAATGTCGCGGTGCTCGCGCTCCGACTTCGGCGGCGCGGTGGTATCGCCCGTCAACGCTTCGTGACGGAACAGGCTCAACTCCTTGACCAGCCGCCGGTAGGTCTCGAGCAACTTGCGATTGCCAACCATCTCGACAAGCGAATCGTGGAACGACACGTTCAACTGGTAGTACGCCTCGCTGTCGCCAGACTCCACCGCGCGATGCATCGCTTCCACGGATTCGCGTAACCGGGTGAGTTGCTCCGACGTAATCGTCTCGGCCAGCGTGCGGCCTACGTATTCGTCGAGCACGCCACGCAACGCGTAAATCTCTTCGGCCTCTTCCAGCGAGATGACCCGCACGAATACGCCGCGGTTCTTTTCGGTGCGTAACAGCCCCGCCTCTTCCAGTGCACGAAACGCCTCGCGCACCGGACCGCGCGACACGCCCAGACGGCCAGCCACCTCGATCTCGTTGAGCTTGGTGCCGGGCGTGAGCGTGCCTGCCATGATCTGGCGCTCGATCTCGTGCTGAACGAGTGTGGTGAGCGACTGGCTTTGCAACAACTCGATTGCCGTAGGCGACGTGGTCTTGGGCGTCATACCGGTCTTCCTTATCTCTGAACACTGAAGCTATCGCGCAACGCCCTCCGCCGGAAGGCCAAACCGCGTCGGCGAGTGCGCTTGGCGATTTGTGGCGTTACGTGATTATTTTTGTTGCTTGACATTCAAGCACAGCAGTTTGTAGATTGTCAACAAACGACCCCCAGCATGACAGACGAATTTTGCAACACTGACGGGGAAAGTCGGCGCAGGCAGCAGCAAAACCCTATCTGAATCAATGATTTCCATACTATTGGAGGTATTTGACGAGCAGATGACAAAGGCCAAGGGTTTCAAGAAAAAGACATAATTTGCCAATAATATGCAACACATCGCCTCAAAGAAGGTGTTGCCGTACTCATTAACGCGACCTGGATTCGCGACCCACAGGAGCCATCCATGAACCAATCGTTGCGCCGCGCCATGCGTGCTGCCGCCGTTCTCGCCGCCGGACTTTTCTGCGCCGCCCAAGCGGGCCACGCGCTGGCCAAGACCACGCTGACCGTCTATACGGCGTGGGAAGTCGAAGTCATGCGCCCCTACGCGGAGGCATTCCAGAAAGCGAACCCCGACATTGAAATCAAGTACGTGCGCGACTCTACGGGCGTGGTGACCGCGAAGGTGCTCGCGGAAAAAGCTAACCCGCAGGCCGACGTGATTGCGGGGCTGGCGGCGTCGAGTCTCGAACTGATCAAGCAGGAAGGTCTGCTCACGCCGTATGCTCCCAAGGGATTCGATCAGCTCACGCGCGCCTATAGCGACAAAGCGAACCCGCCGTCGTGGGTCGGCCTGGACGTATGGGGCGCCACGGTGTGCTTCAACACAGTGGAAGCCGCGAAACGCAATCTGCCGAAGCCCACGTCGTGGGAAGACCTGACCAAGCCGATTTACAAAGGCATGATCGTGATGCCCAATCCGGCCACCTCCGGCACGGGCTTTCTCGACGTGACCGCGTGGCTCCAGATGTTCGGCAAGGAAGGCGGCTGGAAGTACATGGACTCGCTCGACAAGAACATCGTCAAGTACACGCACTCGGGCTCGAAGCCGTGTCGCGACGCTGGCGCGGGCGAGTATCCCATTGGTATTTCGTTCGAATTCAACGCGCATCGCACGAAGGCCGCTGGCGCGCCCATCGACCTTGTGTTTCCCAAGGAAGGGCTGGGCTACGACATCGAAGCCGCCGGTATCGTGAAGACCACCAAGAAGCTCGACGCCGCCAAGCGCTACATGGACTGGCTCGCCAGCAAGGAAGCCAATGAGATGTACGCGAAGGACTGGGCGATCGTGGCGTATCCGGGTGTGGCGAAGAAGTTCGACACGATTCCGGTCAACTATCCGGACATGCTCGTGAAGAACGACTTCACGGAGATCGCGAAGAGCCGCGAATCGGTGCTTGCCGAATGGCAGAAGCGCTACGGCGCCAAGTCGGAGAAGAAGTAACCTCTCCCGGCCCACCGGACAACGCGAACCCCGCAGGAGGTCCCCGAATGAGCGACGACACGTATCTGAGCCTCGCCGGCATCCACAAACGCTTCGACAGCACTGTGGTGCTGCACGACATTCATCTCAACGTGCGACGCGGCGAAATGCTGTGTTTTCTCGGTCCTTCGGGCTGCGGCAAAACAACGCTGCTGCGCGTCATCGCCGGACTGGAGGCGCAAACGCAGGGCACGTTGTCGCAGAACGGCCGCGACATTTCGACGTTGCCGCCCATGCAGCGCGACTACGGCATTGTCTTTCAGTCGTACGCGCTGTTTCCCAACCTGAGCGTGGCGCAGAACGTGGCCTACGGCCTGACGAACCGGCGCGTGCCGCGTGCCGAGCGCGACGCGCGCGTGGCCGAGTTGCTGGCGATGGTCGGCCTGCCCGACGCCGGCGCCAAGTTTCCCGGTCAGCTCTCCGGCGGCCAGCAACAGCGCATTGCCATTGCGCGGGCGCTGGCCACATCGCCCGGCCTGTTGTTGCTGGACGAACCGCTCTCCGCGCTCGACGCGCGCGTGCGGGTACGCCTGCGCAGCGAGATTCGCGCGTTGCAACAGCGCCTGGGCATTACCACGATTCTCGTCACGCACGATCAGGAGGAAGCGCTGTCGATGGCCGATCGCATCGTGGTCATGAACCACGGTGTCATCGAGCAGGTCGGCACGCCCGGGGAGATCTATCAACATCCGGCCACGCCTTTCGTAGCCGATTTCGTCGGCAAGACCAACATCCTTCCCGCGCGGCTCGGCGATGCCGGACGCGTGCGCGTGGGAGAGTACGAGTTGACGTGCGGCACGCTCAACGGCTGCCGTACCGGCGAGGAAATCCGCGTCTTTTTCCGGCCGGAAGACATTCGCGTGCGCGATCTCGACGATCTCGACGACGACGCGAACGTGTTCGACGGCGCGGTCGAGAAGATCGAGTTTCTCGGTGCGTTCTCGCGCGT
Organism: Pandoraea apista; assembly: GCF_001465595.2. Lineage (NCBI taxonomy): Bacteria > Pseudomonadati > Pseudomonadota > Betaproteobacteria > Burkholderiales > Burkholderiaceae > Pandoraea > Pandoraea apista. The sequence goes on from NZ_CP013481.2 coordinate 4,898,022, forward strand.
GACATTGCGCATGCACGCGTGCGAACACCCGCTCTATGCCGACCTGTCGCCCGCAGACATGCAGGCCCTCCAACCGGCCACCGGCAGCGCCCTGCGCTTTGCCGTGCCGAGCGCTGCGGTACGCGTCTTCCGTCAGGGGTGATGCCACGATGAGTTCCCTACCTTCCACGCTGACCAGCACGCCGCATGCTCACGCGGCGCCGACAGTACCGGCAACGCCTGCGGCGGCAGGCCGCCCGGTGCGCCTCGCGTCGCACTGGACGGATCGCCTCGCCCAGGGGCTGCTGTTTGTCGCTGCGGCCGCCGGCGTGCTCTTTCTGCTCGCGCCGATGGCCGCGATTCTCATCAAGAGCGTGCAGGATAACGACGGGCACTTCGTCGGCCTGCAACACTTCCGCGAGTATTTCCATTCGCCCGCCCTGTTCGGATCGATCTGGAACAGCGTGTGGATCTCGATGGTGACGACGTGCATGACCGTGCCGCTCGCCTTCATCTTCGCGTACGCCCTCACGCGTAGCTGCATTCGCGGCAAGACGCTGTTGCGCAACATCGCGCTCATCCCGATTCTCGGACCCACGCTGTTGCCCGCCATCTCGTTCATCTTCTGGTTCGGCAATCAGGGACTGTTGCGGCCGTTCATGGGCGACGTGGACATCTACGGGCCGCTGGGCATTGTGATGTCGCTGGTGAACGCCACGTTCCCGCACGCATTGATGATCCTGATCACCGCGCTCTCGCTCACCGACGCCCGGCTCTACGAAGCCGCCGACGCCCTCGGTACGCCCATGCTGCGACGCTTCTTCACCATCACGCTGCCTGGCGCGAAGTATGGCGTGATTAGTGCCGCCATGATCGTCTTCACCTATGCGATTTCCGATTTCGGGATTCCGAAAGTCATCGGCGGCGATTTCAACGTGCTGGCCACCGACATCTATAAGCTCGTGATCGGTCAGCAGGACTTCTCGAAGGGCGCCGTCGTGGGCCTCGTGCTGCTCGTGCCCGTCGGTATCACCTATCTCGTGGATTCGGTTGTGCAACGCAAGCAACAGGCGCTGCTCTCGGCGCGCGCGGTGCCGTATGTACCGAAACCCTCTCGCGGATTCGACTGGCTCATGGCCACGCTGTGCTGGGGCATGGCCGCCATCATGCTCGCGATTCTGGGCATGGCGGTGTACGCCTCGTTCGTGAAGTTCTGGCCGTACAACTTCAGTCTGTCGCTCGGACATTACCGCTTCGGCCTTATCGAGAGCGGTGCATTCGACTCGTACGTGAACAGTCTGCAAATGGCGTTCTGGTGTGCGGTGTGGGGCACGGCGGCGATCTTCGTCATTGCCTATCTGCTCGAGAAGACACGCGGCATGACGTGGCTGCGCGGTTTCATCCGCATGATGGCCGTACTGCCGATGGGGGTGCCCGGTCTCGTGCTCGGGCTGGGCTACATCTTCTTCTTCGTTCCCGAGGCCAATCCGCTGCATGGCCTGTACGGCACGCTTGCCATTCTGGTGATCGTCAACGTGGTGCATTACTACTCGTCGAGTCATCTCACGGCGGTGACGGCGCTCAAGCAGATCGACCCGGAATTCGAGTATGTGTCGGCGTCGCTGAAGGTGCCGTTCTATCGCACGTTCTGGCGAGTGTCTGCGCCTATCTGCCTGCCTTCGATCATCGACATCAGCCGGTACCTGTTCGTCAACGCCATGACGACGGTATCTGCCGTGGTGTTTCTTTACTCGGCCGACACCTCGCTTGCGTCGGTCGCCATCGTGAACATGGACGAGACCGGCTCGATCGGCCCCGCCGCCGCCATGGCCACACTCGTCGTACTCACGTCGATGGGGGTGTGCCTGCTCTATCACGCAATTCAGATCGTAGTGGAGCGCTATACGCAGGCGTGGCGTCGGCCGTCGGGAATGGTCCGCAAGACGCATTGATATTGCAGAGGGCTCAGCAATCGCAAACGCATGCATTCCTGAATGACGGCCCGACGCTGTGTCCGCAGTGCCGGCGCCTGACGCAACACGAATGTCGACAGGGTTGTTACTTCTCTCGCTTGTTTCCCCGCTTGATAGGAGGCGGTCATGATTCTCGGTCAGGAACCGATTCTGCTCACCCCCGGCCCGCTCACCACGTCGCCGGCCACCCGACAGGCCATGTTGCGCGACTGGGGGTCGTGGGACGCCCAGTTCAACCGCATTACCGCATCGCTGTGCCGCGACCTGGTAGATGTCGTCCACGGCGGCGAAGACTATGTCTGTGTGCCGCTGCAAGGCTCGGGCACGTTCGCCGTCGAAGCGGCTATCGGCACACTCACCCCACGCGGCGCGCGCATTCTCGTGCCCGATAACGGTGCGTACTGCCAGCGCATTCTGAAAATCTGTCGCTATCTGGGACGCGACGCGATCGCCCTGCCCATTCCTGAAGATCAGGCCGCGAGCGCCGCCGCGATCGACGAAGCGCTCACGCGCGACCCGTCGATCACACACGTTGCGCAGGTGCATCTGGAAACCGGCGCCGGTGTGCTCAATCCGCTTGCCGACATCGCGCGCGTCTGTCAGAAGCACGGCAAGGGACTTATCGTCGACGCCATGAGTTCGTTCGGCGCTGTCGAGATCGATGTGCGCTCGATGCCGTTCGACGCCCTCATCGCCGCGAGCGGGAAATGCCTTGAAGGGGTGCCGGGCATGGGTTTCGTGATCGCCAGGAAGTCCGTGCTCGAGGCCAGCGCCGGTAACAGTCACTCGCTGGCGATGGATCTGCACGACCAGTACAGCTACATGCAAAAGACCACGCAGTGGCGTTTCACTCCGCCGACGCATGTGGTCGCTGCACTGCGTGCGGCGGTCGATCAGTTCCTGGCCGAAGGGGGGCAGCCCGTACGCGGCGCGCGTTACCGGAAGAATTGCTGCACCTTGGTTGACGGCATGGCGTCGCTGGGCTTCCGTCCGTTCCTTGCGCCCGAAGTGCAGGCTCCCGTGATCGTGACATTCCACGCGCCCGCCGACAACAAGTACGACTTCAAGGCGTTTTACGCTGCCGTGCGCGATCGCGGTTACATCCTCTATCCGGGCAAGCTCACGCAGATCGAAACGTTCCGGGTCGGTTGCATCGGGGCCATCGACGATAACGAGATGCGCAATGTTGTCACGGCCATTGCACAGTCGTTGACGTCGCTCGGCATTCGGCAGGTGGCGCCCCTCACGCGCGCCGCGTAGCGCTGCGCAGGCGTTGCGTAATAGAACGACGGGTGACCGCTGCGGTCACCCGTTTTCGACGATTCCCTCACGAAGGGAATCGTCCGTCACTTAGCATTTCCGTCGGTGTTTCGACGGCATCGCCGTGTCAACGCACGGCCTTGTTTCCCCAGTCAAACCCGGCATCGCAGCCGCGTCTGTGCCTGCGCTCATTAGCTGCGCACAACCGGCACTTCCGCATCGCACTTCCTGGAATGTGCCGCACATCACCCGTGCATTAGTGCTTCATCCGGCAAGACACGTCATGGTTTCCTGCGCGCATTGACCGCGCGTTGACCGTTCGTTCGCCGCGGTCGTCGCCTCCCCCCCGAATGTCGGCTGTCCCGGGCGGCGCGATTCGGCGCCGCCGGTCGAGAGCAGGCTCGTGGGACTCGCCCGCCTTGCCCTCCTCCGGTAAGCTATCGGATGTCGCGCCTACGCGCCCTCCCGGAGGTTGACCCCCATGCCTTCATCGAAAGCCACCGACGTGGCGCGCCCGGCCAAAGCGGGCGTAGCCGGCAAACGCGGCACCAGGTCTATCGAGATTCGATTCAAGCGTGTCTACGATGCTCCCGATCCCGCCGACGGACAACGCATCCTCGCCGACCGTCTCTGGCCGCGCGGCCTCGCCAAGGTCAAGGCGCATGTCGACTTCTGGGCCAAGGACGTCACGCCGAGCACGCCGCTTCGACAGTGGTTTCACCAGCATCCCGAGCATTTCGACGAGTTCCGTCAGCGCTTTCTCGACGAACTCTCCGCGCTCGACGCCGACCACAACGCCATGCTCGCCGAACTGCGCACACGACTGGCAGACGGCCCTGTCACGTTGCTCACCGCCGCCCATCGCCTCGAAGATGACGAAGCGCACACGCACCTGCATGTGCTCCGCGACTTTCTCGAATCACGTTAAACCGCTTTGGCCCATTCGCGTCGATCGTTTCGATGGGCCGGTGGTAGGCCGGTGGTAGGCCGGTGGTAGGCCGGTGGTAGACCGATAAAGCGGCCCGACATAGGGATCATTGCGATGGACCGATGGAATGGAGCGTGGCAGTGAGCCGCGGCAACGCGTCGATGTATTGACGCCCGCCGGATCTGGGGCGCCGTCAGCGTGGCACCGGCGGCGGTAAGGTTCACCAGAGACGGCGGCGTATCATGCGGCGACACAGCATTCCACTCTTCAAAACGACGCCGTGTGACGCCGATACCGTGGAAACCCGCGTAATGTCTGGCGCTGCGCACGAACGGGACAGGCGGCGGCGAAGTTTGCTATAACGCTCATTGCGTCGCCATCATGTCTGCCATGTCCGGCGCAGCCTGCGCGTTCTCTGTTGGGTCGGTTTCATCCGTTTCATCCGCTGCCCCCGACGGCACATGCGACATGCGTGCACCGTATCGAATTTCCAGTGTTTATTCGCGTTGCCGCGACGGCAACACCATGCCTCATGCTCGTTCCACTGATAGTTGCCTGTGCGCTGTTCATGGAGAACATGGATTCCACCGTGTTATCCACCTCCTTGCCGTTGATCGCGAAAGATCTCGGCGAGAGCCCGATCACGCTCAAGCTCGCGCTCACCACGTACCTCATTAGTCTCGCCGTCTTCATTCCGATCAGCGGCTGGATAGCCGACCGCTTCGGCACGCGCAACGTCTTTCGCACCGCCATCGGTGTATTTGTGCTCAGCTCGATCTTCTGCGGCATTTCGACCAATCTGCCGGAGCTGGTGATCGCACGCTTCGTGCAAGGCATGGGCGGCGCGATGATGGTGCCGGTTGGCCGCCTGGCATTGCTCAAGTCCGTAGAGAAGCGCGACATGGTGCGCGCGCTCAACTACCTGACCATTCCCGCGCTGGTGGGCCCGGTACTCGGCCCGCCGCTCGGCGGCTTCATCACGACGTTTTGGCACTGGCGCTGGATCTTCTTCATCAATATTCCGATCGGCGTGCTCGGCTTCATCCTCGCGACGAAGTACATTCCCGATCTCTACGAGGACGAAATCCCTCCGCTCGATATCAAGGGCTTCATCCTGTCCGGTCTCGGGCTCTCGATTCTGATGCTCGGCCTGTCTACCATCGGCCGTCATCTGATTCCCACGCCGCTCGCGCTGGGGCTCGTCGCCATCGGTGCCGTACTGCTGGCCCTGTATCTGCGCCACGCGAAAGGGCTCGCGCACCCGCTGCTGCGCCTCGATCTCTTTCGCATCCCCACATTCCGCGCGGGTGTCGCAGGGGGCACGCTGTTCCGCATCGGCGTGGGGGCAACGCCGTTCCTGTTGCCGCTGATGCTGCAACTCGGCTTCGGCATGACACCCATGGAATCCGGCGGACTCACGTTCATTTCAGCGGCAGGGGCAATGTTCATGAAGACCCTCTCGCTGCGCATTCTGCAACGCTGGGGCTTTCGTCGCGTGCTCATGACCAATGCACTCATCGCCGCGGCGACCATCGGGAGCTATGGCTTGTTCACCGACCAGACGTCGCATCTGGTGATCCTCGGCACGCTGCTGTTCGGTGGATGCTTCCGCTCGTTGCAGTTCACCAGCCTGAATGCGATCTCTTACGCCGACGTGCCCGCACATCGCATGAGTCAGGCGACGAGTCTGGCCAGCGTCGCGCAACAGGTTTCGCTCACGTTAGGCATCACCATCGGGGCAGCTGTGTTGCAGACCTCGTCATGGATGCACGGACGCGACCATGTCACCGACGTCGACTTCCCCTGGGCCTTCCTGAGCGTGGCGTTGATCGCCGTGAGTTCGACGTTTTCTATCGCGCGTCTCGCACGCGATGCCGGCAGCGAACTGGCGCAGCGTAGCTGACGCCACCTCACAGAAAACACACCGCAGGCACCGGAAACGACAACGCCCGGAACACGATGTTCCGGGCGTTTTTTGTCGCGCTGCGCGCAGCGGTGTTTAGCGGAAGATAACCGTCTTGTGGCCGTTGAGCAGAATGCGATGCTCGGCGTGGTAACGCACGGCACGCGCCAGCGCCACGCACTCCACGTCGCGGCCGATGGCCGTCAGTTGTTCCGGGTCCATCGTGTGATCCACGCGCTCGACTTCCTGTTCGATGATCGGACCTTCGTCCAGATCGGACGTCACGTAGTGTGCCGTCGCGCCGATCAGTTTCACGCCGCGGTCGAACGCCTGATAGTACGGCTTCGCTCCCTTGAAGCTCGGCAGGAACGAGTGATGGATGTTGATCGCGCGACCGGCGAGCTTCTTGCACAAATCGCTCGAGAGGACTTGCATGTAGCGGGCGAGCACCACCAGATCGATGTTGTTGTCCTGCACCAGCTCAAACACCTTGGCTTCCTGCGCGGCCTTCGATTCCGGCGTCGAGTTCAGGAGCGGCAGGTGATGGAACGGGATGTTGTAGCTCGCCGCGAGTTGGTAGAAATCCTTGTGGTTCGACACGATCACCGGAATTTCGACGTTAAGCTGGCCGGTCTTGTAGCGGAACAGCAGATCGTTCAGACAATGACCGATCTTCGAGACCATGAGCATGACGCGCGGCTTGATCGCGGCGTCGACCAGTTCCCACTGCATTTCGAATTGCTCGGCGAGCGGCGCGAAGTCGCGTTGCAACGAAGCCAGATCGGTCTGCCCCGGCAGCTGCTGGAAATGCACGCGCATGAAGAAGCCACCCGTGAAACGATCGTTGAACTGGGCCGAGTCGAGAATGTTGCCACCGCGCTCGACCAGGAAACCGGCCACCGTGTGGACGATGCCGGGACGATCCGGGCAGGACAACTTCAGAATGTAGCTATTTTCGATCGGTGCCATGATTGCTCCTGGGCAAAGGCTTGCAATGTCGTTGCAGTGTTGAAATTCGTGTCGGCGGCCCTGGGGCCGATAGCCGGGATTACTCGTCTGCCGGCTTGAACAGTGCTTCGATTCCGGCGCAGTCTTTCACGCGGATGGCGCCCTCGCGCAGCAGGAAATCCAGGCTCGCGAGGCTCGCGTCGACGGTCATCTTGCCGCGCGCGATCACGTCGCGCACATCGCCGGCGGAACATAGCCAGTGCGCGCTCGCCTCGCCGTCCTGATTCTCGGGCACGAAGCCGCGCGGCAGGGCGAGGTCGTAGACGAAAATCTGCTCGGACTGCACGCCCTCCGGAATCTCCGCGAGAATATGCAGCGTGCGGCCGGGCCGCGCCTCGTTCGCCAGATGGGCCGGAATACCGGCTTCTTCCCAGCATTCCTTGACGAGCGTGTCGCCCACGCCGATACCGTTGCCGATGCCACCGGCCGCAGCGTTATCCAGGCAGCCGGGATCGGTTGCCTTGAGCACGCTGCGCCGTGCGATCCACATCTTCGGCGCCTCTCCCACGAAGCGAGCCGGCACGTAGGCGTTCACATGCACGGCGAACGTGCGCGTGCCGAAGAAGCGTGAGGCCGCGCGTTCGATCCACGCGAGCGGTGCGTCGTAAAGACGCTGCCGGATCGCATAACGCTCGTTGCGCCAGCCGGTAATGCGCCCTTCCGCCGCCAACGTCTCGATCACCGGCGCCAGCGCATCCGTGCGGGCCTCGCAGGTGTCGTGGCGCGGGTGAATGCGCACCGCAAGCGAGCTGATTTCGAATACGTCGGGCCAACGGCACAGCGATTCGACGTCGCGACGGCGAATCCATCCATAACGCTGCGAACCGATCACGAGCGGCAAATGCGCCGTGTCGTCGAAGCGGCGCGCCGCCGCAATACAAGCAAAAGACATACGTCAAAGACCGGACGCGCCCCCGTCGGAAGCGCGCGAAATCGAAGCAAAACCGGCATTTTACAGAAGCGGCGGCGAGTCCGCCCATGTCCGCTGTCGCCGGGCGATCGTTGGGCTTTCATCGGCCCAATGTCGGGCTGACGCCAGCTAACGTCTGGCGATCGTTGCCCGCCCCCGGCGCTGGCGCTGCCCGCCGCGTCAAACGCGGCGCTCAGGCCTTTACCCGCTCGCCCTTCGGGTCATACAACGCGCGGAGTTGCACCCGGGCGTCGAGCAACTCGCCGGCGAGATCGACCTGATACCGGCCGGTTTCCACATACTCGGCGGACACCGCGCCATCCGGGTTCGTCAGAAACGCCAGCGCGACGGGCGCGTCGACCGTGTGCCCATACGCTGCGGAGGAAATGAAGCCGGCCGGTTGGCCATTGCGCAGCACCGCCTCGCCGCCCCACAACATCTTGTCGCTCGCGCCGTCGAGCGCCACGCTCACCAGCCTGCGGCGCACCCCCTTCGATCTGGCCTGCTCCACGGCCGTTCGGCCGGTGAAGGGTGTGTCGTTCGCCAGTTTGCACGCGAAGGTGAGACCGGCCTCCACCGGATTCGTGTCCGGCGTCAGTTCCCGTCCCCACGCGCGATAGCCCTTCTCAATGCGCAACGAATCGATCGCGTAGTAGCCCGCGTCTTTTAACCCGAACGCTGCGCCCGCCGCGTGCAACGTCTCGTAGACGCCCACCGCGAATTCGACGGGCACATACAGTTCCCAGCCCAATTCACCCACGTAGGTCAGGCGCGTCGCCCGCACCGTCGCGTAGCCGAGATCGATCTCACGGCTGGTACCGAAGGGGAACGCTTCGTTCGAGAAGTCCGCTTTGGACACTTGTTGCAGCAACGCCCGCGACTTCGGCCCCATCAGCGCCAGCACCGCGTACTGCCCGGTGACGTCGACCACCGTGCAGCGCGGATCGTCGGGCAGCGTCGCGATGCGGCGCTCCAGATAATCCATGTCGCGCGTGGTTTGTGCGGAGCCGGTGACCATCAGGTACTGGTCGGGGGCAAGACGTGTGAGCGTGAAGTCAGACTCGTAACCGCCGCGCTCGTTAAGCATGCCGGTATAGACGGTGCGTCCCGGCGGCACGGCAACGTCGTTGGTGCACAGCGACTGCAATACGCGCTCGGCGTCGCGCCCCTTGATGAGCAGCTTCGAGAACGAGCTCATGTCGAAAAGTGCCACCGCGTCGCGGCAGGCGCGATGCTCCCCGGCACTCCACGCGTGCCAGTTCTGCTGGCCGAAGCTGTACTCGATCTGCGCTTGCTCGGGCGACGGCGCGAAGAAGTTCGGCCGCTCCCAGCCCATCTTGCTGCCGAAGCATGCGCCTTTGGCGAGTAACGTTGCGTACAGCGGCGAACGGCGGAACGGGCGCGCCGTCTCCAGTTCGCGATTGGGCCACGGCATGGCGTAGTGCAGCCCAAGGGTCTCTTTCACGCGATCGTGCAGCCATGTGTCGTTGCCGTTGAATCCCGCGAAGCGGCGAATGTCGACAGGCCAGAGGTCCATCGTCGGCTCGCCCGCGACGATCCACTCGGCGAGCGCCATGCCGGCGCCGCCCGCCGAGGCAATGCCCATCGAGTTGAAGCCCGCGCCCACGTAGAAATTCCGCAACTCGGGGGCTTCGCCGAGAATGAAGTTGTTGTCCGGCGTGAACGACTCCGGGCCGTTGTAGAACTGCCTGACCTGCGCTGTTTCCAGCGCGGGCACCCGAATCAGCGCGTTCTCCATGAGAATCTCGAACTGATCCCAGTCATCGGGCAGCAATTGGAACTCGAAATTCTCGGGAATACCATTCATGCCCCACGGCTTGGCGTTCGGCTCGAAGCCGCCCATCACCAGACCACCGACCTCTTCCTTGAAGTAGATGTAACCGTCCGGATCGCGCATGACCGGCAGATCGGGATGCACGCCCGCAATTCGCTCCGTCACGATGTAGTAGTGCTCGGCCGAATGCAACGGCACGGTCACGCCACCCATGCGACCCACGGCTTTGGCCCACTGGCCTGCGCAGTTGACGACGATCTCGGCGTCGATGCGGCCGCTTTCACCGTGCTTGTTGCGCCACGACACGCCCGTCGCCGTGCGAACGCCATTGGGCGATGCCGTATGAATCCCGGTGATGCACGTGTTCTCGGCAATGCGCACACCCCGGCTGCGCGCGCCACGGGCAAGTGCCTGTGTGAGGTCGGTTGGATTCGCCTTGCCGTCGCCCGGCAACCACACAGCGCCAACGAGATCGTCGGTACGCATTACCGGCCAGAGTTCTCCCGCTTCGCGCGGCGAGATCACATCGCATTGCACCCCATAGGCGCGCGCCACGGCAGCCGTGCGCCTGAGTTGGGTCATGCGCTCATGCGTGCGCGCCACCGACAGCGACCCGCATTGCTTCCAGCCCGTGCCAAGCCCGGTTTCCGCTTCGAGTTCGCTGTAGAGCTTCGTCGAATAACGAATCAGCTTCGTCATGCTCTCCTGCGAGCGCAACTGGCCCACGAGCCCCGCCGCGTGCCAGGTGGTGCCACACGACAACTGCCCCTGCTCCAGCAGAACAACGTCTGTCCAGCCCAGCTTGGCAAGGTGATAGGCGACGGAACAACCGACGATGCCGCCGCCGACAATGACGACGCGGGCGTGAGTAGGCAAAGCTGAAGTCATGAAGGGCTCCCCAATGAGCCCGGGCCGATGTCGATGACGACGCTATGCCCGGGCGATGCCGTGTGCGATGACGTGAAGATTACGCAAAGCGCGTCACATTTGCAATAATTCGCAAAATAACGACACACATTGCAACATTCACATCGTCGTCACATGGCTGGCCTCTTCGGTACTCCCTGCTATCCCGGCGTGAAGCGGCCGGCTTCCGCAAGCCAGTCAGTCCCGTCCCTGCGCCGTCAGCAATTCGGAGAGACGATGCCCCGCATGGGTCAGCGCGCCGTCGTTGGCAATCACGGAGAGGGGAATGCCGTCAGGAGGTGTCCACTCCACTTGATGAGCGACGCGTCTGTCGAGCGCGTCGCCTGTTTCACGGCCGCGGCGGGCAAGACGTTGGGCACGCACCGCCGGATCGACCCGGATCTCGACCAGATGCAGCCGTTCACCGTAGCGCTGCACGGCCTGAGCCAGAAACGCGCGCGACCCGTTGATGACGACATTCGCGCCTGCCGCCATCCAGGCATCGATCTCGATACCGATGCCGTACCGACAGTCGTGACTTGTCCAGTCCAGCGCGAAGCAGCCCAGCGCGTGCCGCATCTCGAATTCGGCATGCGAAAGCGCGACGTGATTCTCCCCCTCGGAAGGCGGTCGCGTGATGTAGCGATGGGCGAAAAGCACCGGCGATGCCGTGCCGATTCGCTCGCGGGCGTATGCCAGCAACGAGTCCTTGCCCGCCCCCGAGGGCCCCATCACGTAAAAGAGGCGCGCGTGATTCATGCGGCCTCCCCGAAGGCGAAGCGTTCATGCAACCAGAACGGCGCACCGGGCGACGGTTGCACGAAGAGCGCCAGACTATCGACGCGCAGGGCACCCAGCGCCTGCACGCGAGGCTGCCACCAGTCGGTGATCGCGGCGGCGTCGTTCGCCTCCACGCGATCGGACAGCGTGACATGAAAACGAAATTCGTCGAGCACGTACGGATATCCCCACTGGGCGAGCAACTCGCGTTGGCGTGACGATAGCGGTTGCGCGTGACGTTTGGCCAATTCGGCTTGTGTCGGCAATGCGCGCAGAACGTCGAACGCCCGCACGCAATCGGCGGCAAGGGCGTTCACCGCTTTCTCTCCTACAGATCCCTGCATGGGCCGCAGCGCAACGAAGCCCGGCCGTTTGCCGTTATCGGTATCGACGACATCGGTATGTACCGCAAGATCGAACGGCGCATGACGTGCCGCGACTGCCGCCGCGATACCGGACAGATCGCCGGGCCGGGCCTGCGGCGCGAGACGCATCGGCGCCTTGAGCGTGGCATGTAGTCCGTAGCGCCGCGGATCGGTCGTGACGTCGTGCAACGAACGTGACAACCCCGGCACTTGCGGCGCATTGAGACAGCGACCGGTCATGGCATCGCGCCCGAGCCAGCGGCTGCCTTCGTTCCACCAGCAAGAGCCTGCGGGTGGCGCATAGTAGATCGCGAAGCGCGCCACCGACAGATCGAGCGCGAGTTGCTGCGCGCCGGTCATGCCGTCTCTCCCTGCACCACGAGTTGCATGCGATCGGCCGGGAAATAGGCAATACCGTATTTGACCGGCTTGCCCGCTTCGTCGACGTCGCTACTCTCCACGCTCAGCACCGGTTGCTGACGATTGATGCCGAGATGCCGAGCGATTTCGGCGTCGGGCAATCGTGCGCCGATACGGCTTTCCCGACGCGTGTAGTCCGTCACGCCAAAGCTCGCCAGCGCGGCACTGATCGACGCGTGCTGCGCGAAGACCTCCGGGAACTCGGGAAAGCGCGCCGCCGGGAACCAGTTCTCGCTGTACGCGAGCGGCAGCTCGATGCCCTGCGCGTCGAGACTGCGACGCGTGAGTTCCACGCGATACACCGGCGCGCCCACGCGAATCTCGAGCGCATGGGCCACGTTCGCCTCGGCCTTTACCTTTTGCGCCGAGAGGATCTGCTGCGCCGTCTTGAGGTTGTGCTGAGAGAGATTTTCGGTAAAGCGCGTGCGGCGTCCGATCACGTAGCCAATGGCGCCCGCCTGCACGAACGTGCCGCGGCCGTGCTCGACATTCACGAGCCCCTGCTCCGAGAGTCCGAGGATCGCGCGGCGCACCGTATGACGGTTGACACCAAAGCGCTGCGCAAGATCGGTCTCGCTCGGCAAACGGTCGTCGGGCAGCCCTTCGCCATAACGGCGCTCACCGATTTCCTTAGCGAGAATCTGTGCGATCTGCCGCCAGACGGCGACACCGCCGCCACGTTCGAGTTGTGCTGTCATCAAATTGACACCCGGCAAAGTTGTAATGAGGACGCGTGCTTTACCCATTCAACGTCATTGCGATCATACACACGTCTATACGACTAGACAATCATGCCAAACACATCTTCCAACACTTCGCGGGATGAGGACAACGCTGCCCCGCCCGAACGCGCGCGATGGCTTGCGCTGCTTGCCCGCGCCACGCGCAAGGAGCTTGACGACGCCATCGCCCACTGCCCGGACGCCCCTGAGTTTGTCTGGCTGCGCGCGCCGCAAACCGGACTGGTGCTGGTGCAGGGTCGTGTCGGCGGCAGTGGCGATCGCTTCAACCTCGGCGAGACAACCGTGACACGTTGCACGCTGCGTCAGCACGACGGCGTGGTGGGCACGGGTTACGTGCTGGGACGCGACGCCGAACGCGCCGCGCGCGTGGCGCGTCTCGACGCACTCATGCAAATGCCGCATCACCGCAACGCGCTCGCCACCGGCCCGCTCACCGCGATTGCCGGACGTCTGGCGGCCACCGCCGCGCGGAACGAGGCCGATACGGCCGCGAGCCGCGTCGAGTTCTTCACCATGGTCCGGGAGGCCTGAATGTTGATGGCATCGATGCCTGACTGGTCGCAACTGCAGCCCGGTTTTGCCGATCCGGTTCACGACGCACAGGGCGTGTTCCGTGCGGTGCTCGACGCGCTGGCACGGCCCGGTCGTCTGCGCAGTGTCGGCAGCCGGCTCGCGCCGAGCGCGGAAGCGAGCATTGCGGCGCGCGCCACATTGCTCGCACTGGCCGACGCGACCACCTCCGTCTGGCTGCAATTTCCGCTGCCCGAGGTCGCCAGCGCACTGCGCTTTCATACCGGCGCTCCGCTGCTTGGCGGCGAGACGGATCTCGCGACGGCGCAATTCGCGTTGCTCACCGATCCAACGTGCTGCCCGGCGCTGGAGCGATTCGCGTTCGGCACGGCCGAATCACCCGAACACAGCGCCACGCTGATTGTCGATGTGCCCGCGCTGGCCACGGGTCACACCGGCGCGGGCTTGCATTTGCGCCTGCGCGGTCCCGGCATTGCCACGCATGCCGACGTGACCGTCGGCGGGATCGACACCGTTTTCTGGCAGTCGCGCGCGGCACTTGCACCGCGCTTTCCCGCCGGGCTCGACCTGTTGATCGCCAACGGCGACACGGTGCTCGGCCTGCCGCGCACCACGCATGTGGAGGTTTGCTGATGTACGTCGCAGTCAAAGGTGGCGAGCGCGCCATCGAACAATCGTGGGATCTGCTCGCCAAAGCGCGCCGCGGCAATCCCGAAGTGCCGGCGCTGAGCGTCACGCAAATTCGCGAGCAGATGCGTCTGGCCGTTTCGCGCGTCATGAGTGAAGGCGCGCTGTATGACGAGACGCTCGCGGCGCTGGCGATCAAACAGGCGGCCGGCGATCTCGTCGAAGCGATTTTCCTGCTGCGCGCCTATCGCACGACGTTACCGCGTCTGGGCACGACCCGGCCTATCGATACGGCGTCGATGCGCCTGTCGCGGCGAATTTCCGCCACATTCAAGGACGTGCCGGGCGGTCAGGTGCTGGGCGCCACGTACGACTACACGCAACGGCTACTCGACTTCGCGTTGCTCGCGGAAGGCGAAATGCATGGGCAGGACGGCCGCGCACCATTGCCCGGCGAAGCTGGCCACGTCGCCGACGCCGCAAGCGTCGATCCAGCCGCTGCCCAGGCCGACACCATCACGGGAAACACGGTGCGCGCCGAATCGCACGACAACGCAGCAAACGGCTATGCCGCGATTCCGCCGCTGCCGCCCGTCGACACCACACCGCGCGTGACCGACATTCTGGGGCGAGACGGTCTGCTCGAACCGCTGCGCGCCGACGGCACCGACCCCGAGCCGCACGACCTCGTGCACGCCCCCCTCTTCACACCCGCGTCGCGCACCGCGCGTTTGCAGAACCTCGCACGCGGCGACGAAGGCTTCCTGCTCGCCCTCGGCTACTCCACGCAGCGTGGCTATGGCAACGATCACCCGTTCGCCGGCGAGATCCGCATCGGGCATGTCGCCGTGGAGATCGTGCCGGAAGAACTGGGCTTCGCCATCGACATTGGCGAGATCGCCGTGACGGAGTGCCAGATGGTCACACAGTTCGGCGGCAATCAGAATATGCCGCCGCAGTTCACGCAGGGCTACGGTCTCGCGTTCGGCCACAACGAGCGCAAGGCAATGGCGATGTCGCTGGTCGATCGCGCGCTGCGCACGCAGGAACTGGGCGACACCGCCACCTCGCCCGCCCAGCAGCAGGAATTCGTGCTCTATCACAGCGATAACGTCGAAGCGTCCGGCTTCGTTCAGCACTTGAAGCTGCCGCATTACGTCGACTTTCAAGCCGAATTGGAACTGGTGCGACGTCTGCGCGCCGAGCACGCCACGAAATACGGAACGCAGGCCGCTGGCGAGAACGCCACCCCTGCCGTTCAGAACACTCAGGAGGCCGCATGAGCGACGCCGCCGACATGCTCCACACGTCGCGCAACACCGCGCAAATCCCCTCGCCTGTGGCCAGCGACGCCACCGTGGAGGGCTACAACTTCGCGTTTCTCGATGAACAGACCAAGCGCATGATTCGCCGCAGCCTGCTCAAGGCCGTGGCGATTCCTGGCTATCAGGTGCCGTTCGGCAGCCGCGAGATGCCGCTGCCTTATGGCTGGGGCACGGGCGGCATTCAGGTGAGCGCCGCCGTGATCGGCACCGGCGACACGCTCAAAGTCATCGACCAGGGCGCGGACGACACGACCAACGCCGTCAACATTCGCCGTTTCTTCGCACGCACGGCCGGCGTCGCCACGACAACGAAGACCTCGGACGCCACGGTGATTCAGACCCGTCACCGCATTCCCGAAGCGGCGCTCCATGAGGGCCAGATCATGGTCTATCAGGTGCCGATGCCCGAACCGCTGTTCCGTCTCGAGCCCCGCATTGTCGAGTCGCGCAAGCTCCATGCGCTTGGCGAGTACGGCCTCATGCGCGTGCGTTTGTATGAGGACATTGTGAGGCACGGCGCCATCGCAACGACTTACGACTATCCGGTCATCGTGAACGGACGCTACCTCACGTCGCCCTCTCCGATTCCGAAATTCGACAACCCCAAGCTGCATATGAACCCGGCGCTGCAACTCTTCGGTGCGGGACGCGAGCGGCGTCTGTACGCGATTCCACCGTACACGCCGGTCGAGAGTCTCGACTTCGACGATCACCCGTTCGAGATCCAGAAGTGGGACGCGCATTGTGCGCTGTGCGGCGCGACCGAGAGTTTCCTCGACGAGGTCATTACCGATGACGCGGGCACCCGTATGTATGTGTGCTCGGACAGCGATTACTGCGGCAGCCGCACGGCGGCGAAGGAGGTCGCATGAATGCGCTTTCCAACGCGGCGCTGCGCGGCGCGCCACCCATGGACGAGCCGCTGCTGCGTGTGGCCGGTCTCAGCAAGCATTACGGCGATCGCATCGGCTGCGCCGACGTGACGTTCGATCTCTGGCCCGGGGAAGTGGTGTGTGTGGTCGGGGAATCGGGATCGGGCAAATCGACGCTGCTCAACGCGCTGGCGCTACGTCATGAGATCGACGCCGGCTCGCTGCACTATCGCGGCACCGACGGCACGCTGCACGACCTGAACGCGCTGGACGAGGCGCACAAGCGCCGTCTGCTGCGTACCGAATGGGGTTTTGTGGAGCAGAACCCGCGCGACGGGCTGCGCATGAACGTCTCGGCCGGCGGCAACATCGGCGACCGCCTGATGGCCGTCGGTGCGCGACACTTCGGCGACATTCGCACGAAGGCCCGGCACTGGATGGCGCAGGTCGAACTCGACCCGGCACGCGTGGACGATATGCCCGGCGCGTTCTCCGGCGGTATGCAGCAACGTCTGCAAATCGCGCGCAATCTGGTGACCGAGCCGCGCCTCGTGTTCATGGACGAACCGACCGCGGGTCTCGACGTGTCGGTACAGGCGCGCTTGCTCGATCTGCTGCGCTCGCTGGTGGAGCGCCTTCATCTTGCCGCCATCATCGTCACGCACGATATCGGGGTAGCACGCCTCATCGCACATCGTCTGATCGTGATGCAGGCCGGCCGCGTGGTCGAAGCCGGTCTGACGGATCAGGTGCTCGACGATCCCCAACACCCCTATACCCAATTGCTGGTTTCCTCGGTGCTGCCCGTATGAACTCCGGAATGAACTTTCCCACTTCCCCTGACGCGGCAGCGCTTCGGCACGAATCCGAATCCATTACGCTTGCCACGCGCGAGCACGACGTGATGTTGCGTGCACAGGGTCTTCGCAAGACTTTTCGGCTGCACGCTCAGGGTGGCGCAGCGATTCCGGCCCTCGACGGGGTAGATCTGACGGTGCGACGCGGCGAATGCGTGGCGCTGGTCGGTCCTTCGGGTTCGGGCAAGAGCACACTGCTGCGTTGCCTCTATGGCAACTACCTGGTGGGCGAAGGCCGTATCGAGATCCGTCACGACGACGGACACGCAGTGCGTTGGATCGATCTGAGCGCAGCCACCGCGCGTGAGGTGCTCTCGGTACGCCGCACGACGCTCGGTTACGTGAGCCAGTTTCTGCGCGTGATTCCGCGTGTTAGCACGCTCGACATTGTGGCGGAGCCGCTGCGACGCCTTGGCTATGACAACGGCGACGCCACAGGCCGCGCCCGCGATCTGCTCGCCCGCCTGAATATTCCCGAACGGCTCTGGTCGCTCGCCCCGGCAACGTTCTCGGGGGGCGAACAGCAACGCATCAACATCGCGCGCGGCCTGATTGCCGCCGCGCCGGTGCTGCTGCTCGACGAGCCGACCGCGTCGCTCGACGCCCAGAACCGCGCCGTGGTCGCGCAACTGATTGCCGAGGCACGCGCCGCCGGCAGCGCGATCGTTGGCATTTTCCATGACGAGGCGACCCGCGACGAGGTCGCCTCCCGCACGCTCGCGATGCGTCCCGTGCTTCGTCCCGCTCATTGATCCGCCGGAGTTTTTCATGCTCATCAAGAACGCCCGTATTGTCACGCCCGAGACCTCTTTCACCGGGGTCGTTGAGGTGCGCGAGGGCCGCATTCATTCCGTGGACGAAGGCACGACGCAGGTGCCGGAAGCCATCGACTGGCAGGGCGATCATCTGCTGCCCGGTCTGGTCGAGTTGCATACGGACAATCTGGAGAAGCACCTCGCGCCACGTCCCGGCGTGTTCTGGAATACGCATGCGGCGTTTGCCATTCACGATGCGCAAGTCGCGGCCGCCGGTATTACCACGGTCTTCGACTCGCTGGTGATCGGCGAGCGCGATGCGTTCGGGCTGCGCAGCCGCAAGGTGCAGAACGAATGCGGACAGGCAATGCTCGACGCTGACGCCGCCGGTCTGTTTCGTGCCGACCACTTCCTGCATCTGCGCTGCGAAGTCGCCACGCACGACGCCGCCGATGCCTTCGCCGAGATGAGCGATCATCCGCTGCTGCGCCTCGTGTCGGTCATGGACCACACGCCAGGACAACGCCAGTGGCACGACCCGGTCCAGTACCGCCAGTATCACGAGCGGAACGGCAAGGTGTCGGACGAAACCTGGCAGACCATGCTGGCAGACCTGAAGGCGCAGCAAGCGGCGTTCGCACTGCCCCACCGCCGCTCGATCGTGGCGATGAGCCGTGAACGCGGCCTGCCGCTGGCAAGCCACGACGATACGTCGATCGAACATGTGGACGAAGCCGTCCGCGACGGTGTCGCGCTCTCTGAATTCCCGACGACACTCACCGCCGCTCGCGCAGCCCGCGAGAAGTCGATCGGCGTCATCATGGGAGCGCCGAATATCGTGCGCGGCGGATCGCACTCGGGCAATGTGGCAGCAGCCGATCTGGCTCGCGCCGACATGCTCGACATTCTGTCTTCAGACTACGTGCCGTCGAGCCTGCTGCAAGCAGCCTTCCAGTTGCATAGCGAGATCGGCTGGTCCCTCCCGAAAGCCATGCGCACCGTGTCCTGGACGCCCGCGCAATCGGTCGGACTCTCGGACCGCGGCGGTATCGTGCCCGGCTTACGCGCCGATCTGGTCCGTGTCGCCATTCATCCCGGCATGCCGCCTGTGCCGCGTGCCACTTATCGGGAAGGGCTTCGCGTCGCTTGAGGTTTTTGTTTTTTCCTCGCTGTCACACCTTCCCCCCGATGGACCGGGGCCCCTTTCCGCCTCTCAGACATAAACCCAACTCGCTGCAGAAAGGGGCCCCGGTCCATCCCCCTCCTCGCTTTCTGTGCTTCCACCTACACCTTTCCTGCTTCTTTTTTCTCTCTCTTCAATGCAAAACGCCGGTCTTTTTGGGACCGGCGTTTTTTTATTCCATTTTTTTGCTCTTTTTTCTCAGATCACCATCTTCCGCACGCGCGCCGAGAATACGTCGATACATGTCACCACTACGATCATGATCAACATCACCGCACACGTCTGCGCATACTGGAAGCTGCGGATCACTTCATACAACACCACGCCAATCCCCCCCGCGCCCACCATGCCAACAACCGACGCCGAACGTACGTTCGACTCGAATCGGTAAAGCGTGTACGAAATCCACAGCGGCATGACTTGCGGCAACACGCCGTACAGAATTTCGTCTATGGCTCGCGCTCCTGTGGCGCGTACCCCCTCCACCGGACGCGGATCGATGGCTTCAACAGCCTCGGCGAATAATTTCGAAAGCGTACCCGTGGTATGCACCCACAACGCCAGCACGCCAGCGAACGGGCCAAGACCCACGGCCACGATGAAGAGCATCGCAAATACCATTTCGTTGATCGCGCGGCAGGAATCCATCACGCGACGCACGGGCTGATACACCCACGCCGGCACCATGTTCGACGCCGAGAGCAAACCCATCGGGATCGAACAAACCACCGCGAGGACTGTCCCCCATACCGCAATGTGTATGGTCACCAGCATCTCGTGCACATACACACGCCAGTCGTGAAAATCAGGCGGGAAGAAGTCGTGCGCGAACTGGCTCATGTTGCCGGAATCGCGAATCAGATCGAGCGGACGCATATCGGCACCGCCCCACGACCACACCAGGATCAGGAAGAATGCCCCCCAGCTGATCAGGGACAGCCACGAACGCTTGGGCGGTTCGCCCGGCAGGCGACCATTTGCAGTGAGGGATACGCTGGTGTTCATGTCGAGTACCACAAGTCATACCGGCATAGCATCGCCGGTGAAATATCGGACCGCAAAGGACGCGGCGAGCCCATGGGTCCGGCTCGCCGGTATTCGTCACAGGACAACACGCTCGTGCTGCCCCGTGACGTCGCTTCAATCAACTACCGACTGCCTGGCAATGGCGTGCTTACTTCGCCTTGTTCATTTCCTGATCAAGCGCGGCAAGCTTGCCGTCGAGCTCAGCCAGTTGCGACTTCTTCTTGGCAGCGTCGATGCTGGTGTCCGACTCAAGCTGCACCTTCTGCTTGAACAGTTCGAGCTGACGGATCGGCAGCAGCTGGGCGTCGCTCGACGCGCGGAAACCGCCGTAGTTGTAGATGTTCTTCAGCACTTCTTTTTCATGGGCGTCCTTGCCATAGGCGAGGAAGAAGTCGCGGATCTTCTTCTTCGTCGCGTCCGGCAGATCCTTGCGCCACAGCAGCGGGTCCGACGGGATCAACGGCGACTTCCAGATCACCTGCACCTGCTTGGCCTTCTCCGGCTGCGTTGCCTCGAGCTTGTTGAGCTCTTCGGTGTTGTTGGTTGCCACGTCGACCTGGTTGTTGAGCACGGCCATCAGGTTGGCACCGTGGTTCGAGCTACGCGCGGTCTTGAAGTACGTGCGCGGATCGATGTTGTTCTTCGCGAACACGTAGTAACCCGGCACGAGCGTGCCCGACGTGGAGGTCGGATCGCCCAGGCCGAAGTTGATCTTCTTGCCGTTCTTGATCACGTCGTCGAGCGTCTTGTAGGGGCTGGATTTGTTCGAGATCAGCAGCGAGTAGTAGCCTTCGGTACCGTCGGCGTACATGATCTTCGCGAAGACTTCGCCTTGGGAACGGTCCACGGCTTCCATCGCACCCTTATTGCCCATCCACGCAAGCTGCACTTTGTTGAAGCGCATGCCTTCGATCACGCCGGCGTAGTCGGTGGCGAAGAACGGGGTCACTTTGAGACCCGTTTGCTTCTCCATGTCGTCGATCAGCGGTTGCCAGCGCTGGCGCAATGCCGCGCTCGAGTCGGTCGAAATAATGCCGAAGTTGATTTCCTGCGCGTGCGCTGCCGCCACCGAGGCGATCATGGCCGCACCGGCCAGCAGGGTTTTCCACAGTTTCATGAGAGCAAACTCCAGGTCAGGTCAGGCTGAGGGACATCGAGGTTAGAAAGGGGGCTTCTGCGTCGGCCGGCTTCTCGCCCGCCACGCTCTCCGAGCTATCGGATTCTTCGTTGAGCAACTCGCTCGCCTGCACGCCGTACAGGCGGCGCAGCAGGTCGGGCGTGAGTGCCGCCGACGGGCCGTCGTACACCACGCGCCCTTGATGCAGGGCCACGGTGCGCACGCAGTAACGCATGGCCACATCCACCTGATGCAGCGAGACGACAACCGTGAGCTTGTGATCGCGATTCATGCGCGCGAGCATGTCCATGACCTTGCGTGCCGACTCGGGGTCGAGCGACGCAATCGGCTCGTCCGCAAGAATGATCTTGGCGCCCTGCACGAGCGTGCGCGCCAGTGCCGCGCGCTGCTGCTGTCCGCCCGAAAGGGTGCTCGCGCGCTGGAAGGCCAGGTCGGCAATGCCCACTTCGGCAAGCGCCGCCAGCGCCGCCCGGCGCTCTTCGGAGGTGAAGCGGAACATCAGGCTGCGCCACACGGGCACACGCGCGAGCAGGCCCGTAAGCACGTTGGTGATGACGGGCAGGCGGCCCACAAGATTGAACTGCTGGAAGACGAAACCGATGTCGCGCCGGATCTGACGCACTTCGCGCACGATACGGCCATCGCGCTGAATCGGACGGCCCAGAATCTCGATGCTGCCCGGCTGCTGATCGGCCGCCACGAAGCCGGCAATATGACGCATCAGCGTCGACTTGCCCGAGCCTGACGCCCCGATGAGGGCGACCATTTCGCCCGGCATGACTTTGAGCGCCACCTCGTCGAGCGCACGGCGGCCGCTCCCGAAAGTCTTGGTCAGTCGCTCGATTCGAATCGCTTCGTCCACGGTTCACCTGTCAGTCGAATCGCCGGTCGGACCCGATGCTTTTCATTGCACGGCGCCCCGCAGAAGGAGTCCGTCGCCCGCATCGCTCGACTAGCTGTTTTGTGGCAATTTGTGCCAAAAGTGAACGCAGTCTAAAAAGCCTCGATGACAACACAGTGACAATCGATCAGCTTTTTCGATTCCACCGAAAACCCTTATGTACTCAATGATTTGGGAATTTTTTCGGCACAATGGCGCCCGCTGTCACCTGTGTGGCGCCGGCATATCCGCGGATTGGAGTGAACGGTGCCCTGTGACTCGGGCACCGGTTTTGTCTACACATTCCAGGAAGACGGGCGACGCGAGATGAAGCGGCAACCGGCGGCGCAAGGCCGTGCCGCAGGCAACACCGCAAGGGGGTGGACGAGAGGGTGTTTTGCGCAATGCCCGCCCGTCGTGGCGACGTGTGGCGTGCTGTGGCGACCTATGGCGAACTGCGGTCGCGCAGGGGCGGGCTCGGGCGCGCTTACGCGCTCAGGCGATGAGGAGTTCCGGGCCGCGTGCGCGCAGTTGCGCAAGCATGCTCTTGTGCGGCGCGGCGTCGCTGATGAGATACCGCGCAGCTTCGAAATGGCGGATGCGCACGGGCGTGACACGCCCGAACTTGGTGTGATCCGCGACCACCGCGGAGACGTTGGCGCACAGCAGCATGCGCGCACGCAACTCGGCCGCCGCACGGTTGAAGTCGGTAATGCCTCCGTCTTCCGTCACGCCCCCCACGCCGATGAAGGCGAAGTCGGCGTGGTACTGGGAAATCTGGTTGATGGCGTCCCAACCCTGCACGGCGTCTTCGTTGTCCTGCAACTCGCCGCCGAGCAGCGTCACGCGGTTGTCGTGATGACGGCCCAGCAAACGCGCGATCTGCCAGTCGTTCGTGTAGATGCGAAGACGATGTTTGGAGAGCAACGCCTGCGCCACCGCGCGTGTCGTGGTGCCGTAGTCGATGATGACCGACGCACCGTCGGGCACGAGCTCGGCCGCACGCACACCGATGGCGCGCTTGCCCACGGCGTTGACGTTCTCTCGCAATGTCCAGTCGGGCTCGCTGCGATCGGCGGCCAGCGCGCCGCCGTGGGTCATGAGCAAAAGACCACGCGCGGCAAGCGTATTGAGGTCACGACGCACCGTCTCTCGCGAGACCCCCAACTCACGCACGAGATCGCTGATCGCGAGTGCCCCGGTCTTGGCGAGTTGTTCGAGCACGTATTGTTGGCGTTGTTCGGCAAGCATGATCGGACAATGTCGGTTGGACTACGAAATCTTTGGCGGCATCGACAAGACCGATGCCGGTCATGCACAAGCGACGATGGCGCCCCGCCTGTGCTGCACGCTTGTGTCGTCGTTACCCCTGCAACGCGACACGCAAACCCAGGCCGATGAATATCGCACCAGCCACGCGATCAAGCCAGCGCCCGGCGCCCGGACGACGCTTGAGCCACATGCCCAACACGCCGGCAAACCAGCCATACGCGCTGAAGACCACAATGGTCTGCCCCATGAACACAAGACCGAGCAGCAGCATTTGCCAGCCGGGATGCGCGGCGTCGGCACTCACGAACTGCGGCAGGAACACAAGGAAGAAAAGGGTGACTTTCGGGTTGAGCATGTTCGCGAACACGCTCTGACGAAACACGGCCGTGAGCGGTTGCGGCGCGGTGTCGCTGGCCAGCGCCATGGCGCCACGTGCACGCAGCGCCTTGATGCCGATCCAGATGAGGTAAGCGGCCCCCGCCAGCTTGATCGCCTCGAATGCCCACGGCGACGACCGCAGCACGGCCGCCAGCCCCACGGCCGCGACGGTCGTGTGAAACAGGCAACCGAACGTGAAGCCCGCCGCCGCCGCCAGACCGGCTCGCCGCCCCTGCGCAATGCCGCGCGCGATGACCTGCATGTTGTCCGGGCCCGGTGCGAGAGTGATCGCAACCGAGGTCAGCAGGAACAGCCAGAGATTGGGCATCGGCGCGTCCGTGTCAGGTGATGAAGTGAAAGGCGGGAGGCAAGCGTGATAGAGACAAGTAAGGGGCTCGGCGACTCGATCAATGACCTTCGAACGAGCACAGCAGGAAGAGCGGCAGTCCGCTATCCCGAATCAAACGCGAGCCGCCCAGTTCCGGCAGATCGACGATGGCGGCCCCCTCGATCACGGTCGCGCCCAGACGCTCGAGCAGCTTTTTGCCCGCCAGCATGGTGCCGCCGGTGGCGACCAGATCGTCGATGAGCAGCACGCGATCCCCGGGTCCGCAGGCGTCGGCATGAATCTCGACCGTCGCACTGCCGTACTCCAGTTCGTATTCTTCGGCGACTGTCTGATATGGCAACTTGCCCTTCTTGCGAATGGGAATGAAGCCGACGTTCAACTCGTACGCCAGAATCGAACCGAGGATGAAGCCGCGCGCATCGAGTCCGGCAATGTAGTCGGGCCGGTGCTCCATGTAGCGATGCACGAATACGTCGATCAACACGCGCAACGTGCGCGGGTTCTTGAGCAACGGGGTGATGTCGCGGAACTGCACGCCGGGCGAGGGCCAGTCCGGCACGGTGCGGATCTGGCTTTTGATATAGGCGGCAGGAGACTCATCGATCTGCACGGGGATCCTTCTCGGGGTACTGATACTGATAGGTAACATGCCACATTATGCCAAAAAGGCCCGGCACGCCCGTTCCGATGCGGCCGCGGACATACCGTCGGCCGCCTGCCCTACCGGTCTGCCCTCGCAGGGCGAGCCTATTCGTGCCCCAGCAGCCGCTGTTCGGCCACCACCAGCTTCTCGGGCAAGCCTCGCAGCACCACGATGTCTTCCGCCATCAAACGCGTTTCAGACACCGGCTCGACGCCGCGAATGCCATGCCGGCGGATGGCCGTGACCGTCACCCCGAGCTTGTCGAGGCGAAGTTCGCCAAGGGTGCGTCCGACCGCGTCGGCATTCAGGGTCAGTGGCACCGATTGCAGCCGGACCTGCTCGCGCTCTCCGCCTTCGTCTTCGTCGTCGAGTCCGTGGAAATATCCCCGCAGGAGGCTGTAGCGCTCGTTACGCGCTTGCGCCACCCGGCGCAGCACGCGACGCATTGGCACGCCCATGAGAACCAGCGCGTGCGACGCCAGCATCAGACTCCCCTCCACGATCTCGGGCACCACTTCGGTCGCCCCGGCGGCGATCAGGTCGTCAATGTGCGTGTCGTCGACCGTGCGCACCACGACCGGCAGCGTGGGCTCCAGCGCCTGCACTTGCGCGAGCACCTTCAGTGCGGCCGGGGTGCTGTCGTACGTCACCACGATACCGGCGGCGCGGTGAATCCCGGCGGCAACGAGCGCCTCGCGCCGCGCGGCGTCGCCGAACACTACCGTCTCCCCGGAGCTGGCGGCTTCCATCACGCGATCCGGATCGAGGTCGAGCGCCACGTAACCAATGCCCTCCTGTTCGAGCATGCGCGCGAGGTTCTGGCCGCACCGGCCGTAACCGCAGATGATGACGTGCCCGGAGGTCTTGATGCTCTGCGTGGCGATCTTGGTCATCTGCAACGACTGCATCATCCATTCGTTGGCGACGAAACGCAGCGCGATGCGGTCGGCGTTGATAATGAGGAACGGCGCGCACAGCATCGAAAGCAACATGCCCGCCAGCACCGCCTGCGACAGCGAGGGGTCGAGCAGGTGCCGGTCGATCACCAGATTGAGCAGCACGAAGCCGAACTCGCCGGCCTGAGCCAGACCCAACCCCGTACGTATCGCCGTGCCGGGCGGGCTGCCGAACACGCGCGCAAGGCCCGCGATCAGCGTGAACTTCACGACCAGCGGCCCTACGAAGAACAGCAGCACGAGCAGCGGCTGCTTCATCACAATGGCCGGATCGAGCAGCATGCCGGTCGTGATGAAGAAGAGACCGAGCAATACGTCGCGGAATGGCTTGATGTCGTCTTCCACCTGATGACGAAACGGCGTCTCCGCGATCAGCATGCCCGCGATGAACGCGCCCAGCGCCATCGACAGGCCAAGATGTTCGGTGACGTAAGCGAGACCCAGCGTGAGCAGCAACAGGTTGAGCATGAACAGCTCTTGCGAGCGCCGTGCCGCCACGATGTGGAACCAGCGTCCCACCAGTTTCTGACCGATCCACAACAACAGCGCCAGTGCGCCCGTGATCTTGAGCGCCGCCAGCGACAGGGCCAGCACCAGCGCTTTCGAATTGCCGCCAAGCGCGGAAATGACGATCAGCAACGGCACCACGGCCAGATCCTGGAACAGCAGCACGCCCATGATGTTGCGGCCGTGCTCCGTCTCCAGTTCCAGGCGCTCGGCCAGCATCTTGGTGACGATCGCCGTTGACGACATGGCAAGCGCACCGCCAAGGGCAACCGACGCCTGCCACGAGAACGACCAGAACAGATTGACCACGGCGCCCAGTCCAACCGCCACGAGCAATGTCCCCAATACCTGAGAAACGCCCAGCCCCAGCACCACGCGGCGCATACTCTTTAGCTTGGGCAGCGAAAACTCGATGCCAATGGAGAACATCAGGAAGACAACGCCGAACTCCGCGAGGTATTGCACGCGCTGCGAGTCGGAAGCCAGCCCCAGTGCGTGCGGGCCAATCACGATACCCACGCTCAGATAGCCGAGCATGGGCGGCAAATGAAGCATGCGGAACAACACCACCCCGACGCAGGCAGCAAACAGCAAGACAAGAGTGAGTTCGAGCGGTGATGCCATCGGCTAAGGTGGGTTTCCTGAGTGAATCTGAATAGGCGCGATTCCGATGATGCAAGTGCCGTGCCAGATTACGTCGGTGAAGCGGCATCCGAGGGAGGACCGGGCGGCGTCGGAAGACGATACTAACGCTGCGGGCCAAGCCTGGCGCGGCTGTCCTCGGCGCCGCATCCATTTTGATATACTCCGCGCATGATAGCGAAAATCAATCCAGGCCGGGCACTCGAGGTCGCCCGGGAGGTGTTGCGCACGGAAGCCGACGCCATCGAACGCGTCTCCGCGCACCTCGACGACAGCTTCTTCGAAGCGGTCTCGCTGCTGCTCGACTGCCGCGGGCGTGTGGTCGTCACCGGGATGGGCAAGTCCGGTCACATCGGCCGCAAACTGGCCGCCACCTTCGCCAGCACCGGCACCCCCGCATTCTTCGTTCACCCCGCCGAAGCCAGCCACGGCGACCTGGGCATGATCACGGCCGACGATGTCGTCGTTGCCCTGTCGAACTCCGGCGAAACGGGCGAACTCGTCAGCATTCTGCCGATGATAAAGCGCATTGGCGCGAAGCTCATCGCCATGACCGGCAACGCCAGTTCAAGCCTCGGTCGCCTGTCCAACGTGCACCTCGACGCACACGTCGACCGGGAAGCCTGCCCGCTTGGGCTCGCTCCCACCGCCAGCACCACGGCCGCCCTCGCCCTCGGCGACGCGCTGGCCGTCACGCTGCTCGACGCCCGTGGTTTCGGCGCAGAGGACTTCGCACGCTCGCATCCGGGCGGCGCGCTCGGCCGCCGTCTGCTTACGTTCGTGCGCGATGTCATGCGTACCGGTGAACGCATTCCGCGTGTGCGCTCCGATGCCAGCCTGTCCGACGCCCTGCTCGAAATGACGGCCAAGGGACTTGGCATGACGGCCATTGTCGATGCTGACGATCGCGTCGTGGGAATCTTTACCGACGGCGATCTGCGTAGATTGTTCAAACGTACCCTCGATTTCACCACGCTCACGCTGGCCGACGTCATGAAAGCCGGCCCGCGCACCATCGGTCCCGATCAACTCGCTGCCGAAGCGGCGGAGTTGATGGAGCGTTTCGGCATCACGCAACTGCTCGTGACCGAGAACGACCGCCTCGTCGGTGCGCTGAACGTGCACGACCTGTTCGCCGCCAAGGTCGTGTGAGTCTCTTGCCCATGAGTCAACCCAGCATCGCCCACCCCACGCCGACCGACGGATCCCACACGGCCGACGCAAGCGCGCGCGCCGCTCGCCTGCGTGTCATGATTTTCGACGTCGACGGTGTGCTCACCGACGGCGGCCTGCGCTACGGCCCGACCGGCGAAGTCATCAAGACATTCGATTCGCTCGACGGCCACGGCCTGAAGCTGCTCGCCGAAGCGGGCATCGTTACCGCCATCATTACCGGCCGCCAGTCCGAGATCGTCGCCAGGCGCGCGACGGACCTTCGTGTCGCCCATGTCTATCAGGGCGTGCACGACAAGCGCGCCGCGTTCGAGGACCTGTGCGCCAAGGTATCGGCAACGGCCGACGTATGCGGCCACGTGGGCGACGACTGGCCCGATCTGCCGGTACTCACCCGCGTCGGCTTTGCCGCCTGTCCGGCCAATGCGCACGCCGAAGTGAAGGCGCGCTGCCATTGGGTTGCCGGTACGCGTGGTGGCGAAGGTGCGGTGCGAGAACTGTGCGACTTCATCCTGCGCGCTCAGGGCCGTTACGACGCCCTGCTCGCCGAAGCCCTGGCCTGACGCACAGAGGAACGCCGATCACTCATGGCCAATCAACGCGTCTCGCCTGCCTCCCTGATCGCCATCGTGGTGCTGGCCAGCCTGGCTGCCGGCACGTACTGGCTCGTGCAACGCACGCTGCCGTCCGACGCCGATCGCGCGCCGTACGTGAAGCAGCACATTCCCGATTACTACGCCGACAACATGTCCATCTCCACGCTGTCGGCAAGCGGGCTCACGCAATACCGGATCAATGCGGTCCACATGACGCATTTTGAAGACGACCAGACAACGGCGCTGAAAATGCCCGCCGTGCGCGCGTTCACGCCGGATCAGCCGGAAGTGACAGCCACGAGCAAGCGCGGCACGCTCAACGCCGACATGTCCGTCGTCGATATGTACGACGATGCCGTGGTGGTTCGTCAGGCCGGCCCGCGCGATCCGGAAATGCGCGCGCTGTCGGAGCATTTCCAGGTCCTCGTGAACGAGGACATTGTGCGTACGGAACTGCCGGTCCAGCTCTACCGAGGGTCGTCGGTGATGTACGGCGACGGCATGATTTTCAATAACATCTCGCGCGCCGTACAATTGCTCGGCAATGTTCACGGCACGATCCAGCCGGCGGAACTGGGCGGCAACCGCCCGGCACCGGCCACCACGCCAAGCGCGCCACCCCAGACCAAACAGGGCCCCAAGACCCCATGACCGATCGCCGCAACCTGCGACCCGTTTTCCTGTCGATGCGCGCACTGCGCGTCCTGGCCACCGCCTTCGCCATGCTCGGCGCACTCGTATCGCCGCTCGCCCATGCCGAGCGCGCCGACCGCGACAAGCCGCTCAATATCGAGTCGGACCACATGAGCTACGACGACCTCAAACAGGTCAACATCTTCACCGGTAACGTGACGATGACCAAGGGGACGATTATCCTCAAGGCCGACCGCGTCGAAGTGACTCAGGACCCCGAGGGCTATCAGTACGCTACGGCGTACTACAAGCCGGGCGGCCCGCTCGCCTATATGCGTCAGAAGCGCGACGGCCTCGACGAGTACATCGATGGCTGGGGCCAGACGATTTACTACAACGGCAAGACCGAAGTCGCCACGCTCACCACGCAAGCCACGCTCAAGCGCCTGGCCGGTGGCACGAAGGTGCTCGACGAGATCCACGGCAGCGTGATTACGTACGATACGTATAACGAGGTCTATACCGCGAACAGCGGCGCCGATCAGGTCAACGCCAACAATCCGAACGGCCGCGTGCGCGCCACGCTCGCCCCGCGCAATGCAACGGGCGCGAATCAAGCGCAGCCCGGCGGCGCGAGCAAGCCGGGCGCAGCCGCCCCCAAGGGCGATCTGCCGCCGCTGTCTCCCTCAAAAAGCATTGGGAATCCGCGTGAGTAATTCTGCCAACAGCAACGCTTCGACCATCAATCCTGGCCTCGGGCCGGCGGGCAAGCCGAGCGCGCTCGTGGTGCGCTCGCTCAAAAAGCAATACGGCGCCCGTACCGTCGTCAAAGATGTTTCGCTGGATGTGAAAAGCGGCGAAGTCGTGGGCCTGCTCGGCCCGAATGGTGCCGGAAAAACCACGTCGTTCTACATGATCGTGGGGCTCGTACCAGCCGACGACGGCGAGATTCAGCTTGACGGCAATCTGATCAGCGAACTGCCGATTCACGAGCGCGCCCGCATGGGGGTCTCGTATCTGCCGCAGGAAGCGTCGGTCTTTCGTAAGCTCACGGTGGAAGACAACATTCGCGCCGTGCTCGAATTGCAGCTCGATGCGCAGGGAAAACCCCTCAAGCGCGACGAAATCGACCGCCGCATCGAAGCGCTGCTCGACGAGTTGCAGGTGAGCCATCTGCGCGAGAATCCGGCAATGTCGCTCTCTGGCGGCGAGCGCCGCCGCGTGGAAATCGCCCGTGCACTGGCCACGCAGCCGCGCTTTATTTTGCTCGACGAACCGTTTGCGGGCGTTGATCCGATCGCCGTGCTGGAAATTCAGCGCATCGTGCGCTTCCTGAAAGACCGTGGCATCGGTGTCCTGATTACCGACCACAACGTGCGCGAGACGCTGGGTATCTGCGATCACGCCTACATCATCAGCGAAGGCTCTGTGCTCGCCGCCGGCACGCCTGACCAGATCGTGGCCGACGAAAGCGTCCGCCGCGTGTATCTGGGCGAAAATTTCCGGATGTAAAGCTAATTTTTCGCATGTAAACCCTGCCTCCGATAGGGCGCAGGGCCGGTTCCGCTGGCGTGACAAAGCCTCTACAATAAAGGCGAGACACGCTATGAAACCGACTCTTCAACTCCGCACCTCGCAGCACCTGACCCTCACGCCGCAGTTGCAGCAATCGATCCGGTTGTTGCAACTGTCTACGCTCGAACTTCAGCAGGAAGTCGAGCACGCCCTCACCCAGAACCCGATGCTCGAACGCGAGGACGATTGGCTCGCGGGCTCGGTACGTGTGGGCACGGACGGGTCGCTGCGCAACGAGCGGGCAACGTCGGTCAGCAGCACGAACGACGGCGCCGAGTCCGCCAACGGCCGTGACGAAGCCCGCGAACTCGACGGCGAGACCCGGTTCGACGACAACTCGCAAGACAATGGCGGCGACTGGAGCCTGAACGACTTCGCCCGCTCCGGCAGCACCTCGGACGACGACGACAACGCGCGTCCGCAGCTGCACGTCGACCATCCCAACCTTCGCGAACACCTGCTGGCGCAGTTGCGCCTGACCAAGGCCGGTCCGCGCGACCGTGCGCTGGTGGCGTTCCTGATCGAATCGCTCGACGAAGACGGCTATCTCGGCACCACGCTCGAAGAAATCGAGGCAGAAATGCCCGAAGAACTGGCGCTGGAGACCGAGGAAATCAACGCCGCGCTCGCGCTGCTGCAAAGCTTCGACCCGGCGGGTGTGGGCGCCCGCAGCCCGGCCGAATGCCTTCGCCTGCAACTCCAGCGCCTGCCTGCGAGCAGCGTTCGCACGCTCTCGCTGCGCATCGTGAGCGATCACCTGGAACTGCTCGCCGCACGCGATTACACCCGTCTGCGCCGCGTGCTGGGGGCGAGCGAAGACGGCTTGCGTGCCGCCCATCAACTGATTCGTTCGCTCGATCCGTTCCCCGGTGCCGCGTATGGCACGCCGCAGGCCGATTACGTCGTGCCCGATGTGCTCGTGCGCAGACAGGGCAGCGGCTGGACCGCCGAGCTCAATCCCGACGTCATGCCGCGCCTGCGCATCAACGAGATGTACGCGCGCATTCTGCGCAATAACCGCAACGACCCGGGTACCGGCAACTTGCAACAACAACTTCAGGAAGCCCGCTGGCTGATCAAAAACATCCAGCAGCGCTTCGATACGATCCTGCGCGTGGCGCAAGCGATCGTCGAGCGTCAAAAGAACTTCTTCACGCATGGCGAAATCGGCATGCGGCCCTTGGTTTTACGCGAGATTGCTGATACGCTGGGTTTACACGAATCCACGATTTCACGCGTGACCACCAGTAAGTACATGCTCACTCCATTTGGAACGTTTGAGCTGAAGTACTTCTTTGGTTCACATGTGGCAACGGAAGCCGGGGGCGCAGCGTCATCGACCGCCATCCGCGCACTCATCAAGCAACTCATAGGAGCAGAAGACCCGCAGAGCCCCCTTTCCGACAGCCGTATCGCGGAACTGCTGGCAGAGCAAGGGTTCGTGGTGGCGCGGCGCACCGTCGCGAAATACCGCGAGGCCATGCGAATTCCGGCAGTGAACTTGCGCAAATCTTTGTAGGACAGTCCTGGTGCGCCATGTTGGCTCGCTGGGGCATAACGCCGCAGTGCGACATTGCGTCACGTCAATGGCTCGCACTCCCGCTAGCCAGCGTCGTTCATGACGCGGCCTGCACTTCGGCATTTCAGCAAGGAGAGCAGCTATGAATCTGAAGATCAGTGGACATCACCTCGAACTCACGCCGTCACTGCGCGAATTTGTCGTCAACAAGCTCGAGCGCGTGTTGAGGCATTTCGACCAGCTTATCGGTGCCGAGGTGATCCTATCTGTCGACAAGACCAAGGAGAAGGCCGGACGCCAGATTGCTAGCGTCACCGTGTATCTCAAGGGCAAGGAAATTTTCGTCGAGAAGTGTGACGAGAATATGTATGCCGCCATCGACAAGCTGATCGACATGCTCGACCGCAAGGTAATGCAATACAAGGACAAGGTTCAGGATCACGGGCGCGAAGCCCTCAAGCACCAGCAACCTCCCGAGGCGGAACCGCTGCAATGAGTCTGTCCGGGCGTGGTAGTCGCATCGACTGACAGCCACGTGAATTCGCACGGAACCACCCGAGCGCACACACGTCTGCCATAAGTCTGGCATCACCCACCGCGGGGCCGTTGAACGGCCCCTTTTGTATGGTTCCGCCCAGTTCCGTGGATTGCCGCGGGCACCACGGCGGGTGGTCTATAATGCGAGGTCAATCGGGGGTTGGAGGGCGACTAAGCGTTCGCCCGCATTACAAGATGAACCGTTTAGTCAAACTCTTACCTGCGTCCAACATCCTGCTTGGACTGTCTGTCACCAGCAAGAAGCGCGTCTTCGAGCAAGCCGGGCTTCTTTTCGAGAACAATGCCGGCCTGTCGCGCGCGCTTGTGACCGACAATCTGTTCGCACGCGAGCGTCTGGGCTCGACCGGACTGGGTGAAGGCGTGGCCATTCCGCATGGCCGTATCAAGGGCCTGAAGCATCCGATGGCAGCCTTCGTGCGTCTCGATGACCCCATTCCCTTCGAAGCACCCGACAGTCAGCCGGTGTCCCTGCTGTTCTTTCTGCTCGTACCGGAGCAGGCAACGCAGCAACATCTCGAGATTCTCTCCGAAATTGCCCAGTTGCTCTCCGATCGCACGATGCGGGAGACCTTGACCCATGCGCCGAGTGCCGACGAGATTCACGCCGCACTCGCCAACTGGCAGCCCTGAGCCGGCGCTTGCGCCGGTATCCGCCGCGAAAATCTGAAAATTCGTAGCTCCCACACCCAACCGAACGAGGCGACGCGGTGGAACTGACCGGCATCAACGCGCAAAGCATTTTCGACGACAACGCCGCCACGCTGCGGTTGTCGTGGCTGACCGGCCATGAGGGATGGGAGCGAGGTTTCACGCCCGAGAGCGTGGCGACCGCCACCTCCAGCGCCGACCTCGTGGGTCACCTGAACCTCATCCACCCGAACCGGATTCAGGTGCTTGGCGAGGCCGAACTGCGTTACTACCAGCGCCTGACGGATGAAAACCGCAAGCGTCATATGGGCGAAGTGATCGCGCTTGAGCCCCCCTTCCTCGTGGTGGCCGACGGCCTGGAAGCGCCGCCCGATCTGGTACTGCGCTGTACCCGCTCGTCCACACCGCTGTTCACCACGCCGATGTCGACGGCCGCAGTCATCGACAGCCTGCGCCTGTACATTTCGCGTGTGTTCGCCCCGCGATGCACGATGCACGGCGTGTTTCTCGACATTTTGGGCATGGGCGTGCTGCTCACCGGCGATTCCGGCCTCGGCAAGAGCGAACTCGGCCTGGAACTGATCAGCCGGGGTCACGGGCTGGTCGCGGACGACGCCGTCGATTTCGTGCGCCTCGGACCGGATTTCGTCGAAGGCCGTTGCCCGCCGCTGCTGCAAAACCTGCTGGAAGTGCGCGGCCTGGGCCTGCTCGACATCAAGACGATCTTCGGTGAGACGGCCGTACGCCGGAAGATGAAGCTCAAACTCATCGTTCAGTTGGTGCGCCGCCCCGACGGCGAATTCCAGCGCCTGCCGCTCGAAGCGCAGACGGTGGATGTTCTTGGCCTGCCCATCAACAAGGTCATCCTGCAAGTGGCTGCCGGCCGAAACCTCGCCGTGCTCGTCGAAGCCGCCGTGCGCAATACGATCCTGCAACTGCGCGGCATCGATACCCTCAAGGACTTCATGGAACGCCAGCGGCAGGCCATGCAGGACCCGGACGGCATGCAGGGCAAGCTGCTCTGACTCCCCTAAGGGCGGCGCCATCCGTCGCCCAACGTGCCGGGGTTTACCGCAATTTCCGATTTTTTCTGTCAACGCCGCGCGATTGCGGCGCGTTTTCTTTCATGTTGTAATCGCGACGCGGCCCCTTCCCGTGCGTGTCGACCTTATGGAGAGACGATCATGAAAAAAGCATTCGCTGCATTGCTTCTGGCATCCCCGCTGCTCGCATCGCCCGTGTTTGCCCAGACGGCCGCTCCGGCGCCTGCTCCCAAGGCAGCCAATTCCCAGCAGAACAAGATGAGCACCTGCAACACGCAAGCAGGCGACAAGAAGGGCGACGATCGCAAGGCGTTCATGAAGGATTGCCTGTCGAGCAAGCCTGCCGCCGCCGCCAAGCCGACCCAGCAGGAAAAGATGAAGACCTGTAATGCGCAGGCGGGTGACAAGAAGGGCGATGATCGCAAAGCGTTCATGAAGTCGTGCCTGTCGAACAAGCCGTCGGCCTGACGTTTTTCCTGGTCAACGATTGCCCAACGGCGCCCCACAGGGCGCCGTTGTCACATGCGCAGCACCTTTCTCTCGTAAAGTGAGAGAAATCTTCGGGAACGTTCTTGTTTCTGCCCGCTCGACACCCGTAAGACACAATCGCTTACCATGAAGGTTGTATCCGGGAAATGTCATGAAGATCGTACTGATTACCGGCGTTTCGGGTTCCGGCAAATCGCTCGCCCTGAACGTCCTCGAGGATGCGGGTTACTACTGCGTCGACAATTTGCCGTCGCGCTTTCTGCCTGAGCTCGCCGAATATCTCGAAACGCAGAACTACACGCGCCTCGCGGTCGCCATCGACGCACGAAGCGGCGGCTCGTTGGCCGATCTGCCACCGATCATCGGCGGCCTGCGCCGCTTTGGTCACGACGTGCGCGTGCTGTTCCTCAACGCCACCACGCAAACGCTCGTGCAGCGCTTCTCCGAGACACGCCGCCGCCACCCGCTATCCGTTGTGGGTGACGATACGGTCTCGGCCACCGGCTCGCTTGTCGAAGCAATCGAGAAAGAGCGCGAGATGCTTAACAGCGTGACCGAACTCGGTCACCAGATCGACACCAGCAATTTGCGGGCAAGTGCGTTGCGCCGTTGGATCCGGGAATTCGTCCAGCACGATCACGCCGGACTCACGCTGATGTTCGAATCGTTCGGATTCAAGCACGGCGTGCCGCTCGACGCCGATCTCGTATTCGACGTTCGCTCTCTGCCCAATCCGTATTACGACACACAGCTTCGCCCGCTAACCGGCCGCGATCAGCCGGTAATCGACTTCCTCTCGGCCATTCCGGAAGTCGACGAGATGATCAACGATATCGGCGCATATCTGCAGAAATGGCTACCGAGCTATATGCGCGACAACCGTAGCTATCTGACGGTGGCGATCGGCTGCACCGGCGGCCAGCACCGCTCCGTATTCATCGCTGAAACGCTGGGCGCACGCTTTCGGGCGGAAGCCAGCGTGCTCGTGCGTCATCGCGAACTCGCGCCCCTCGACCCGGTTCCTGCCGCCTGATTCACGCCGGCAGGCTGAGTTGACCGTCGCCGGGCGACACGGCACACAGGGCGTCGGCAATTTTGCGGATCGGCGACGGCAAACCCGCAGCAGCAATCCCCGCGGTGTCGAGCCAGGCATGACCCGAATCGCTCGAATGCCCCACAGACGCGCGCTTGCCCGATGCCCCCGACAGCGTGACCAGCCACGGCCGCAGGTGCAGCCGGAAGTGCGTAAAAACATGCGTAAGCTCCTGCAACGGCACGAGCGACTGGACCGTGCCCTGCGTTGCGCCGAGCGCCGCTGCATGCGCCGTCAGGCGCTCGCGCAGCGATGTTTCGTCCGCCTCGCGCTCATCCGTTGGCGGTGACAATTCCGGCAGACTCCAAAGCCCGCCCCAGATGCCGCTGTCGGGCCGCCGCTCGAACAACATGCGCTCGTCCGAGCAAATCACCAGCACGTCGACGTAACGCTCCGGTTGCACCTTTTTCGGCTTGGATGTCGGCAGTACACGCTCGCGTCCGGTCGCATGGGCAACGCAATCGCTATCGAACGGGCACTCGCCACAGCGCGGCTTGCCGCGTCCGCACAGCGTCGCACCGAGATCCATCATGCCCTGCGTGTAGGCAGGCAAATCCTTTTGCGGCAGCAACGATTCCGCCAGTGCCCACATGTCTCGCTCGATCTTCGGCGTGCCCGGAAAACCCTCGATGCCGAAAACTCGCGCAAGCACCCGTTTGACGTTGCCGTCGAGAATCGCGGCGTGCGCATCGTAGGCAAACGCGGCAATCGCCGCGGCCGTCGAACGGCCAATGCCCGGCAGCGTGGCGAGCGTCTCGGGGTCCGACGGGAAACGTCCGCCATGCTCGGCGACGACGACCTGCGCGCAACGATGCAGGTTGCGCGCGCGCGAGTAGTAGCCAAGACCGGCCCAGAGCGACATGACATCGTCTTGCGGCGCGCTCGCCAACGCGGCAACGTCGGGGAAACGCTCGAGAAACCGCCCGTAATAGGGAATGACGGTGGCAACCTGCGTCTGTTGCAACATGATTTCCGACAACCAGATGCGATAGGCGTCGCGCGTGTTCTGCCACGGCAGATCGTGGCGGCCGTGCTCCGCCTGCCAGGCGATCAGGCGCTCGGCAAAAGTACCCGCGAGCGAATTGGCGGGACGGTCGTTGGACGATGAGTTCATATGGGTTTCACGGAGACATCGGGTGCAGCGATCGACGTCCGGCGGCGCCGGGTTTCCCCTGCCGCCCGATCCGACCTCGCCGCTGCGTTATTTCTGGCACTGCGGGCAAAAGAACGTGGAACGCTGGCCCTGTACGATCTGCCGGACCGGTGTGCCACACACGCGACATGGCTGTCCGGCACGATCGTAGACAAAATACTCCTGCTGAAAATAGCCGCTCTGGCCGTCGCTGCCGACAAAGTCGCGCAACGTGCTGCCGCCTTTCTCAATCGCCGCGGCAAGTACGTCCTTGACTGCCTTTGCGAGTTTGTCCGCGCGCGGCCGCGTGAGTTTGCCTGCCGGCATGCGCGGGTTGATTCCGGCGCGGAAAAGACTCTCCGATGCGTAGATATTACCCACGCCCACCACGATGCTGCCCGCGAGCAACGCCTGCTTGATGGCGACCGTCCGCCCCCGGGTGCCGGCGTATAGCCAGTGACCGTCGAAGTCGTCCGTCAGCGGCTCAACCCCGAGGCTGGCGAGCAGCGGATGCCTGAGCACGTCGCCTGCCGAACGCGGATGGAACAACACCGCGCCGAAGCGGCGGGGGTCGCGATAGCGCAGCGCGCACCGCTCGAACACCAGATCGATATGATCGTGTACGCCGGCGGCCGGGAGCGCCTCCGGTTCAGGCATGACGCGCAAGGTGCCGGTCATGCCCAGATGAACCAGCAGCCAGCCCGGGGCGTATTCGAGCAGCAGGTATTTGCCGCGACGGGTGACGCCGACGAGCGTTTCGCCACGCAAGAGGGTGTCGAGGCCATCGGGCACCGGCCAGCGCAACGAAGCGTTGCGCACGTCGATACGCGCGATACGCGTACCCGCGACGTGCGGCGCAATACCGCGGCGGGTGACTTCGACTTCTGGGAGTTCAGGCATGCCTGCGAACGTTTGCTGAGGATTTAGACTCTATTGTATCGGGCGCGCTACAATCGCTCGAAACCTGCCGTGGATCCCTATGCCGAACACCCGATTCCAGTCCATTCCCGCCGCCGATAATACAGCGCTCACTGTAGCCCCCGTGGTTTTGCGCCTGCGCGGCGCGCTGGCACGAGGGGCGTGGGCCGGCGCAACGGCGCTCGGCGTAACCTGCGCCAGCGCGATCATGGCATTTCTGCCATCTTCGAATGTGTTCGCGCAGACCGGCCCGGCCGCACAGACGGCGCCTAAAGCGCCGGCGGCTCCTGCCAGCGCCCCGACGGCCACACCGGCCAAGGCTAGCGCACCGGGCGCGGCCAGCGACGCCGATGCGAATGCCGACAGCGAAGACGTGAAGCCCGATGCGAACATTCCTCGCGAAAAGCTGCCGAATGTCGCGCTTACCAGCGAGATCGTCTTCGAAGTAATGGCCGCCGAGCTGAGCCTCCAGCAAGGCAACCTTGCCCCGGCTTTCAACACGTACATCGCCCTGGCGAACCGGACGAAGGACCCGCGCATGGCGCGTCGCTCGGTCGAGATCGCACTGGGCGCCCGGCAGCTTGGCGACGCCCTGGTGGCCGCTCGTCTGTGGCATCAGCTCGATCCGTCCTGGCGTCCGGCGTCGCAGTTGCTCGCAAGCCTCGAAGTCGGCACAGGCCATCTGGCCGAAGCCGAGCCGCTGCTTGTCGAAGAACTGAACAAGGTGCCGGAAGCGCGTCGTGGTCAGGCCATTCTCGAACTTCAGCAAATGATTGCGCGCAGTCCGGAGCGCGCCACAGGCATCGAATCGCTCAAGCGCATGCTGGCGAACGACCTGCAACGGCCCGAGGCGCAACTGGCTCTGGCCCGATCGCAACTCGATGCCGGCGACACGGCCGGTGCGCGCACGTCGCTCGAAACCGCACTCAAGCTCAAGCCCGACTATGAGGCCGCCGCGCTTCTGTACGGTCAGATGGGCCCGGAAGAGCGTACCAATGCCATTGCCGGATTGAAGACGTTCCTCGATCGCAATCCGAACGCCAAGGAAGCGCGCTTCGCGTACGCCAAGCTGCTGCTCGCAGATAACCAGCTCGACGCAGCACAAAAGCAGTTCGAGACGCTGGAGAAGCGTTACCCGCACGAGCTTTCGACGCTCATGGCGCTGGCGTTGCTCAATCTGCACGCCAAGCATCCGGAACAAGCCGAACAGTATCTGCAAAAGTACGCAGCGGAAGCCGAGCAACAGAACACCGACGGCGCGCAAGCCTACGTCTATCTCGCGCAGATTGCGCAGGATCGCAAGGATTACCCGGCCGCCGACAAGTGGCTCTCGAAGATTCGCGAAGACAGCAACGCGTATCTGCCGGCACAGATCGGGCGCGCGCAATTGCTCGCCGATCAGGGCAAGGTCGAGGAAGGTCGCGCCCTGCTGCATGGCATCAAATCGAGCGACCCGCGCGAGCAACTCGCGCTCAAGCGCGCCGAGTCCGATCTGCTCGTCAAGGCAAAGCGATACGACGACGCTGAGAAGTTGCTCGCCGTCGAGGTCAAGAACAATCCCGACGATCCGGACCTGCTCTATCAGTACGGTATGGTCGCCGAACTGAACAAGCACTACGACGTGATGGAAAAGGCGATGCGTCGTGTCATGTCGACGCAGCCCGATAACGCGCAGGCTTACAACGCGCTGGGCTATTCGCTGACCGAGCGCAACACGCGTCTGCCCGAAGCGCTCAAGCTGTTGCAGAAGGCATCGTCGCTCGCGCCGGAAGATCCGTACATCATGGACAGTCTGGCCTGGGTGAAATATCGCCTCGGCGACAAACAGCAAGCCCTCGATTTGCTGCGTCGCGCGTATGGCATTCAGGCGCAAGCGGAAATCGGCGCGCATCTGGGCGAAGTGCTGTGGGAATCGGGCCAGCAGGAGGAGGCTCGCAAGACCTGGCGCGAAGCGCTGAAGCTCGATGGCGACGACGACACCCTGCGCTCGACGATGAAGCGTTACAACGTGGCACCGTAATGCGGAAGATGTCGACGCTTTCGTTTCGTGGCGCCTCGTTCTCGCTCGGGATATCTCGCCCGATTCGCGCCATGACGCTGGCGCTCGCCTGCGCGAGCGCTGTGCTGGCGACAGGTTGCGCGAGTCTCGCGCCGCCCGTGCCGGTCACTCCGCCCGACGGCACCAGCGTCGAACACTATCGCGGCCGCTTCGCCGTGCGTTACGAGCAAAACGGCGAACCACGTAATACGTACGGCAATTTCGATTGGCAGCAGAGCGGCGAGAACGCGACCGTTCAACTGCTCGACCCGCTTGGGCAGACACAGGCGATCGTGCGCGAAAATCCGCGCAGCGCGTCGCTCGAACTGCCAGGCAAGGCGCCGCTGACCGGTCCGCGTCTCGAAGATGTCATGCACGACGCGCTCGGCTTTGCGCTGCCGGTGGGGGGGCTGCGCTACTGGCTGCGCATGCAGAGTGCACCAGGTTCGCCGGCAAGCATCGAGCGCGATCCGCAAACGCAACGCCCGACCCATTTGAAACAGGATGGCTGGACGATCGACTACCAGGCCTATTTCGACGGCTCGCCATTGCGGGTCAAACGCCTCGATCTCTCACGCGAGCTTGACGGCTCCCCACTCGCTGTCCGGCTGGTGATCGACGAGTAAGTCGCGGGCCTATCGCCGCTTGCCCGCTCGCCCTCTCGCTTTCCACCCGTCGCTCCGATTTCGCCTGCGCAGTGTCGACGTCCTGACAAGCGCACGGGCGCCGGCATCGCGACGGTGCTATCCTTGGCGCCGCCTCGTTGGCCCGTGCCGGCACCCTGAGCGCCGCTATCGCTCGGACTGCATCGGGACATTTTTCTCATCCACGGACATCGTCGTCGCAACGTTGCGGCAACGGTCCCCGACAGCCTTCGTTTCGCATCGCCCATCGCCATGTACGAAATTCTGCGTGACTGCCCCGCTCCGGCCAAGCTGAACCTCTTCCTGCACATCGTGGGACGGCGTCCGAACGGCTATCACGAACTGCAAACCGTCTTCCAACTGATCGATTGGGCCGACACGCTGCATTTCGAACGCCGGGACGATGGCCGGATCGTGCACACGA
This sequence comes from Pandoraea apista, assembly GCF_001465595.2. NCBI lineage: Bacteria > Pseudomonadati > Pseudomonadota > Betaproteobacteria > Burkholderiales > Burkholderiaceae > Pandoraea > Pandoraea apista. Next base: position 4,939,416 of record NZ_CP013481.2, read on the forward strand.
ACCCGTTGCCAGGCGTGCCGCCGGAGACGGATCTCACGGTGCGGGCCGCCCGGTTGCTACAGGAACATTGCGGCGTGCGCTTCGGCGTGGACATCGCCATCGAGAAACGGCTGCCGGCCGGCGGCGGCATCGGTGGCGGCAGCTCCGATGCCGCGACGACCCTGCTCGCGCTCAATCGCATGTGGCAACTCGATCTGCCTCGCGAGGCGCTCCAGACGCTCGCGTTGAAACTCGGGGCTGACGTGCCGTTTTTCGTCTTCGGCCGAAATGCCTTCGCAGAGGGACTCGGCGAGGAGTTGCACGCTGTCGATTTACCGCAGCGACACTTCCTCGTCGTGAACCCTCGCGTACACGTCGCGACAGACAAAATTTTTCGCGATCCCCTGTTGACAAGGGATACGAAGATCGTCACAATGGCGTTCTTTCTTGAGCACGCCAACAAAAACATGCTCGAAACGGACGAAATCTTCCGTAACGACATGCAGGCGGCAGTCACTCGAGAATACGCGGAAGTCGCTGCCGTGATTGACTGGTTCAGAACCTTCACCACGGCACGCATGACAGGTTCCGGCGCCAGTGTGTTTGCGGTATTCGACACGAAGGCAGATGCGGAAGCGGCGTGCAAGCGATTGCCAGAGCGCTGGATCGGTCAAGTGACCACCAGTCTGGCCGAACACCCGATGTTCGGATTCGCGTGAAAAAGTTTTACTTTGTTGCGTTTCCTACGACGCAACAAGGGCATCGGTTAGTGTAGGGGAGTCGCCAAGTTGGTTAAGGCACCGGATTTTGATTCCGGCATACGAGGGTTCGAGTCCTTCCTCCCCTGCCAATTTCTCTGTCGTGCAGTGTCAGCATCCAAACGTTCCGCAGGTAGCCAGATGAGTAGTGATAACCTAATGGTATTCACCGGGAACGCCAATCCCGCCCTGGCCCAAGCGGTCGTCGACACCCTTGGCATTCCGCTCGGCAAAGCCATGGCGAGCCGATTCTCCGACGGTGAAATTCAGGTCGAAATCCAGGAAAACGTGCGCGGCAAGGACGTCTTCGTCCTCCAGTCGACGTGCGCTCCGACCAACGACAATCTGATGGAACTGATGATCATGGTCGACGCGCTCAAACGCGCTTCTGCCGGCCGGATCACCGCTGCCATTCCGTATTTCGGCTATGCCCGTCAGGATCGCCGCCCCCGTTCGGCGCGCGTGGCGATCTCGGCAAAGGTCGTAGCCAACATGCTGCAAATCGCGGGCGTCGAGCGCATCATCACGATGGACCTGCACGCCGACCAGATTCAGGGTTTCTTCGATATCCCGGTCGACAACATTTACGCCTCGCCGCTGCTGTTGGCGGATGTGCGCGAACAGAACCACGAAAACCTGCTGGTGGTATCGCCTGACGTGGGCGGCGTGGTGCGTGCCCGTGCACTCGCGAAGCAACTGCATTGCGATCTGGCCATCATCGATAAGCGTCGTCCGAAGGCCAACGTGGCTGAAGTGATGAACATCATCGGTGAAGTCGAAGGCCGTACCTGCGTCATCATGGACGACATGGTCGACACCGCCGGTACGCTTTGCAAGGCTGCGCAAGTGCTGAAAGAGCGCGGCGCACAAAAGGTTTTCGCTTACTGCACGCACCCGGTGCTGTCCGGCGGTGCGGCGGCGCGCATCAACGCCTCGGAGCTGGACGAAGTGGTCGTGACAGATACGATTCCGCTGCGCGACGACTCGAAGGGCGGCAAGATTCGTCAGTTGAGCTGCGCCAATCTGCTCGCTGAAACATTCTCGCGTATTCGTCGCGGCGACTCGGTAATGTCGCTGTTCGCGGAATAAGCGTTCGGTAGAATTATGCGGCGGCGCCTGTGTGGCGCCGTTGTTATGTCGGCGGGGAGCATCTCCCCGCCTTTGTCGTTCCTGAAGCCTGTGTTTTTTAACCGGATCTTCAGGAAGAAATCGCTGCCTGGTCGCGGGCAGTACAAGGAGTTGTTATGAAAGTCGTCGCTTTTGAGCGTAATCTGCAAGGTACGGGTGCGAGCCGCCGCCTGCGCAATGCCGGTAAGACCGCGGGCATCGTGTACGGTGGTAATGTCGATCCGAAGTTGATCGAGCTCGATCACAACGCCCTGTGGCACGCCCTCCGCAAGGAAGCCTTCCACTCGTCGATTCTCGAGCTGGAAGTCGCCGGCAAGACCGAACAAGTGCTGCTGCGCGATGTGCAGTACCACCCGTTCAAGCAACTGGTTCTGCACGTGGATTTCCAACGTGTCGACCCGAACAAGTCGATCCACGTGAAGGTGCCCCTGCACTTCCTGGGTGCCGAGAACGCCCCGGCCGTGAAGCTGGCTTCGAACGTGATCAGCCACACCGTGAACGAACTCGACATCAACTGCCTGCCGGGCAAGCTGCCGGAATTCCTGGAAGTTGACCTGTCGAAGCTGGAAGCCGGTCAATCGGTGCACGCCAAGGACGTCAAGCTGCCCGCCGGCGTGACGCTGACGCTGCACGTCGAGCAAGAAAACCCGGTGGTGGCACAAGCCGTCCAACCGGCTGGTGTTGCTGCTGACGAAGCGGCTGCCCCGGCTGCCGAAGGCGAAACGCCGGCTGCCTAAGCCTCGTGCGTTAGCTTTCAGCGGCGACGCTGGACGCAAGACCCGCCGCGACATCATGTCCGGCGGGTTTTTTTATTGGCGGTGCGCGTGCCTGACGGCAGGCGCGCCAAGATCCTGATACCGAAATGATCAAGCTGATCGTAGGGCTCGGCAATCCGGGCGCCGAATATACAGCGACGCGTCACAATGCAGGCTTCTGGTTCGTCGACGCGCTGGCGCAGCAATGCGGCGCATCGCTCACCCACCAGAAGAACTTCCACGGTTTTTCCGCGCGTGCGCGCATCGCCGGTCAGGAAGTGTGGCTGCTCGAACCGCAGACCTTCATGAACCGCTCGGGACAGTCGGTGGTCGCACTCGCACGCTTCTATAAGATCCTGCCGGACGAGATTCTCGTTGTGCACGACGAACTGGATCTGCTGCCCGGCACCGTGAAGCTCAAGCGAGGCGGCGGCAGCGGCGGCCACAACGGCCTGAAGGACATTACCGCCCATCTGACGACGCCCGAATTCTGGCGCCTGCGTCTGGGCATCGGGCATCCGCGCACGCTGCAACCGGCGGGCAGTCAGCAGCAGGTGGTGGACTTCGTGCTCAAGCCGCCACGCAAGGAAGAGCAAGCGCAAATCGACGACGCGATGTCGCGCTCACTCGACATCGTCGATCTGGTCGTCAAAGGCGAGATGGAAAAGGCGATGATGCGTTTGCACGCCACGCCGGGGAAGTAAGCGAAGCGGTGGACGAACGAGCGGCCGCGCGCCGCTCAGGCAGTCTTGCCCGCTTGCAGGTGGGTGTACTTCTCGAGTAGTTGCTCGGGCGTCTCGACATGCTCGGGGTTAATCGGAATGCACTCCACCGGACACACCTGCACACACTGCGGTTCATCGAAGTGACCGACACACTCGGTGCACTTGTTCGGATCGATCTCGTAGATCTCGATCCCCATCGAAATGGCGTCGTTCGGGCACTCGGGCTCGCAAACGTCGCAATTGATGCATTCATCGGTAATCATCAAGGCCATACGGCACCTCCAGCCGTATCGCAACGCCGGTCAGCCATAAGGCCCCGACCGGCGCGCGCGATACTCATTCCTTCGCCGGCAACTCGCCAACTTTCGTCACGAGCCATTTTTCGACGGAAGGAAACACGAACTTGCTGACGTCGCCGCCCAATTGCGCAATCTCGCGCACGATCGTGCCCGAGATGAACTGGTATTGGTCGGACGGTGTCATGAACATCGTTTCCACATCGGGCAACAGATAGCGATTCATCCCTGCCATCTGAAACTCGTACTCGAAGTCCGAGACGGCACGCAGACCGCGCACGATCACGCGGGCCTGGTGCTTGCGCACGAAGTCCTTGAGCAGCCCGGAAAACCCTTCCACGCTGACGTTCGGATAGTGACCCAGCACTTCACGCGCAATGTCGATGCGCTCGTCGAGCGTGAAGAACGGCTTCTTGTTTCGGCTATCCGCCACGCCGACAACGAGCTTGTCGAAGATGCCCGCCGCGCGGCGGACCAGATCTTCGTGTCCTCGGGTAAGCGGGTCGAACGTCCCCGGATAGATCGCCACTACCATGCCAACGTCTCCTCGCGGCTGGGGACCGATGCTACGTGCTTATTCATTGTGGTCTCTAGGTTTTCGGAATCGATTCAAGCAAATGATAATGCACCGCCCCGGCTTTCGCCCGGCGCAGGCATGCAAGATCTAGCGCAGCAAGTGCATCGTCCTCCAGCGGGACGTCGGATTCGGCGTAAATCACCCCGTTCGGCGCCAACAGACGGGCCGCAGGCGCCAACAGGTCACTGAGCCAGCCGCTCGCAAACGGGGGATCGAGAAAGACGACGTCGAAAGCCCCGGGCGCAAGTGTGGTTATCAGGCGCCTGGCATCGGCTTGCACGATCTCGATCTGGCTGGCGCCAAGCTTCGCCTGATTGGCACGGAGCTGCCGTACGGCCGGCGCAGCGTGCTCGATCATCAGCACCCGTGCCGCACCGCGCGACGCCGCCTCGAACCCCAGCGCACCGCTTCCGGCGAATGCGTCGAGACATTGCATGCCGCTCAGATCCTGGCCGAGCCAGTTGAACAGCGTTTCGCGCACGCGATCGGGCGTGGGCCGCAGACCGTCGCCCGGCGGCACTGGCAGCGGCGTACGTTTCCACTGACCACCAATGATCCGCACCTGCTGGGGCGCGCCGCGCGCCACGTTACCCGCACCGGACTTCATACGGTCCTCCGCGGCACAGCCTTGCCGAATGCCCCGTCACTGGGGCAAAAATGAGTTCGCGCGCACCGCTGCGCACGCAGGGAATCCAAAATCATGACAAATCACGCTACATTGTTGAGGCGAAACATACCACATCGCCCGCCGTACTCGTCTCATAAGGGCACGCAATCCGTAAGGCAATGCACGCGCCCCAGCCGGGCTTTGTCCGACAATGCGCAAATGCCGCACGGCGTAGACGCCCGCACCCGCTCAACAGGAAACCGCCCGACTCGCCATGACCGATGCCGCCATCGAGGTAACCGAGCTATGCAAGGCCTACGACGGCCGCCCGGTCGTTGATCGCCTCTCGCTGCGCGTGGCGCCGGGCGAGTGCTTCGGCCTGCTTGGGCCGAACGGCGCGGGCAAGACGACTACCCTGCGCATGCTGCTGGGTCTGGTCACGCCCGACGCCGGTGACATCCGCCTCGGCGGCATGCCCGTACCGCGACTGGCGCCCGAAGCGCGACGCCGCGTCGGTGTCGTGCCGCAGTTCGACAATCTGGATCCCGACTTCACGGTACGCGAAAACCTCGCCGTCTTCGGCCGCTATTTCGGACTCTCCTCCGCCGAACTCCGCGAGCGAGTACCTGCCCTGCTCGCGTTCGCACGTCTCGAATCGAAGGCGAACGCGCGCGTGAGCCAACTCTCGGGCGGCATGAAACGACGCCTCACCCTCGCCCGGGCGCTCGTCAACAATCCCGATCTGTTGATCCTCGACGAGCCGACCACCGGCCTCGATCCGCAAGCCCGGCATTTGATCTGGGAACGCCTCAAATCGCTGATGAACGAGGGCAAGACGATTCTGCTCACGACACACTTCATGGAAGAGGCCGAGCGCTTGTGCCATCGCCTGTGCGTGATCGACAACGGCCGCAAGATTGCCGAGGGCACACCGCCCGAACTCGTGGCCCGTGAGATCGGCTGCGATGTCGTCGAGGTATTCGGCGACGTGCCTCAGGGACTGCTCGCCCGGCTCACCCCACTCTCCGAGCGCCTCGAAACCAGCGGCGAGACCCACTTCTGCTACGTGCGCGACGCCGTCCCGGTCGTGAGCGCCCTGCAAGACCAGCCCGGGGTGCGCTATCTGCATCGGCGTGCGAATCTGGAAGACGTCTTCCTCAAACTCACGGGACGGGAGATGCGCGATGACTGAGCACGAGAGACACGATTCCGGCAGTCACTCCCTCACGGAGAGCGCCGCAGCCGCGAGCGCGAGCACCTCGCGTATCGGCACACCGCACGGACACCCTCCCGACGCCCCCCGCTATCTGCCGGGCCTGACACCGTGGACAGGCGTCTGGCGGCGCAACTTCCTCGTGTGGCGCAAACTCGCGATCGCGTCGATGTTCGGTAATCTGGCCGACCCGATGATCTATCTTTTCGGACTGGGCTTCGGCCTCGGCATGATGGTCGGTGAAGTCGACGGCACCTCGTACATTGCGTTTCTCGCGGCGGGCACGGTCGGGTCAAGCGTGATGTTCTCCGCAAGCTTCGAGTCGATGTACTCGGGCTTCTCGCGCATGCACGTGCAGCGCACATGGGAAGCGCTGATGCACACGCCGCTCACACTGGGCGACGTAGTCCTCGGCGAAGTGGTGTGGGCGGCCAGCAAGGCGGTGCTCTCGGGCCTCGCCATTCTGGGAGTGGCCAGCGTGCTCGGTTACGCGCGCATCGAGAGCCTTCCCGTGGTGCTGCCCGCGGTCCTGCTCGCGGGACTGGCGTTCGCGAGTCTGGCCATGGTGATGACAGCGCTCGCACCGAGCTACGACTTCTTCATGTTCTACCAAACGCTCGTCATGACGCCGATGCTGCTGCTCTCTGGCGTGTTCTTTCCGTTGTCGCAACTGCCGGCGGCAGCGCGTCATGTGACGGAGTGGTTACCGCTGGCCCACGCCGTGGCGCTGATCCGTCCGGCCATGCTCGGACGCACCATCGACATGCCCTGGCTGCATGCAGGGGCACTGGCCGTCTACGGCATCGTGGGATTCACCGTCGCCCTGGTGCTGTTGCGCAGACGGATTCTCCGGTAGCCATTCGATGGCGACTGCGGTAGCAAGCGTTGCGTCCTCGGTACGCTAATCGTGCCAAAAGAAAAACGGCACCGGGAATCGCTCCGGTGCCGTTTTTCGTTCGCCGCGCGCGTCGGTAACGTGTGTTGGTAACGTGTGTCGCAAGGGGCTGCGACACAGCCACTCATGTCGACTGACGTAGACTGACGCCGGCTACTTTGCCTTCGTGGCCGCTTCCGGTTTGCCGCTCGGCGCAGCCGCCCCGGCGCTAGCCGCACCGAAGACATTGCTCGGGCCAACGACGACCGTGACAAGCCGCTCCGGCTGTACATGACGCACAAAGGCATCGCGCACCTGCGCAGCCGTTACGGCTTCGACTTTGCGGGTCCATGTGTCGAGGTAGTCCAGCGGCAGATTGTAGAAGCCGATGGCGGCAACGTTAGCCAGCAACTTGCGATTGCTGTCGAGACGCAGCGGGAAGCCATTGGTCAGGTTGTCCTTCGCGGCCTGCATCTCCGCATCGGTCGGCCCGTCCTGCACGAACCTGGCGAGCGTTTCACGCACGACCTTGAGCGCCTCGGGGGCTTGCTCGCGACGTGTCTGCAAGCTGATCTCGAACGGCCCTTCCTGCAACTGCGGGACGAAACCACTCGACACACCGTACGTCAGCCCGCGCTTCTCGCGCACTTCCGCCGTCAGACGCGACACAAACCCCCCGCCGCCCAGTACGTAGTTCCCCACGAGCAATGGGAAGTAGTCGGGATCGCTCCGGGCAACCGATGCCTGCCCGGTCACGATATGCGCCTGTTCGGCCGGGTGCGGCAGATCGATCTGCACGGCACTTCGCAGCGCCGCCACCGGCGGCATTGCCGGCGGTGTCACACCTGCCGGCATGGCATCGGTCAGCGTGGCGACAAGCTTCTCCGCCTGCGCACGATCGATGTCGCCCACGATCGTGACGACCGCGCGCTTCGGGCTATACATGTCTCGGTAGAAACGTATCAGATCGTCACGCTTCACCGCCTTGACGCTGGCCACCGTCGGGCTCACGCCGTAGGGATGGCTGCCGTAAATCGCGCTGCGAAACGCCTTCTCGGCAATCGCCTCGGGCTTCGTATCGGCCTCGGCAATGGCTGCGGCCAAACGCGCCGCTTCACGTTTGAGCACCGCGTCGGGGAACGTGGGATGTTGCAGGAACTGCGCCAGGGTGCTGACGGCGGCGTCACGCTCGGTCGCCGAGGACAGCGTACGCATGGTGACGGTCGCGGCGTCGCGTCCTGCGCTCGTCGACTCCATGGCCCCGACGTCGGCAAAGCGGTCGGCAATCTGCGCTTCGCTCAACGCCGGACGGCCGCCCGCGGCCGACGCTCCGGCATCGAGCAAACCGGCCGTGAATAGCGCCAGTCCGGACTTGCCCGGCGGATCGTAGCGGCTGCCTGCATCGAAATCGATGTTCACGTCGATCATCGGAATCGAACGGCTCTCCACCAGCAGGACCTTGGCGCCCGACGGCGAAATCCAACTCTGGATCGGCAGCGCCGCCCGGGCGCTCAGCGGCACGACCGCGACAAGGGCGCCTGCGACAACGCTTGCCAGCAAGCCCGTACGCGCAGGCATGGAAATCGCACGTAACAGTGCGGAAATTTTCATCATCGTGTGGCCTCTCTCAGCGCATGTTCTTCAGGTCTTCCGACCCTTGGGCGCGGCGCTTGCGTGTCGCTTCGTCGATCGGCTGCGGCACCAGCGTTGCCACGGTCAGAGACTCGTCGCCGAAGTACTTGCCAGCCACCGCCTGCACCTGCGCAGGCGTCACCGCCTTCACCTTTTCAAGCATGCGATCGATCTTCCGCCACGAAATGCCCGACATTTCGTTCAGCCCGATTTCCATCGCCTGACCGAACACCGAGTCGCGCTTGTAGATCTGCGAAGCCACCACCTGCGCCTTCACACGCCCCAGCTCGGCCTCCGTCACGCCGTGCGCGGCAATGTCGGCCACCTGCGCACGCAACGCTTTCTCGATCTGCTCGGGTGTCTTGCCCTGTGCGGGCGTGCCATCGAGAATGAAGAACTGCGGACCCCGGCCCACGCCGTCGTATCCGGCACCGACATCGTTGGCGATGCGCTGCTCGCGAACCAGACGACTCGTCAGACGCGCATTGCCGTAACCGTCGAGTACGGCGGCGAGCACTTGCAGCGCATACACGTCGTCATCCTTCTCGATGTCGGCCAGACGCGGCGCGCGCCACGCAAGCATCACATGCGGATTCTCGGCGGGTGCCTTCACGAATATCCGGCGCACACCCAGTTGTGCCGGCTCGGTCTGCGGACGGCGCTCCGGCAACGCACGCTGCTTGAGCGGGCCGTAGTACTTCTCGGCAAGTTGCTTGACCTGCGCCGGGTCCACATCGCCGCTCACGACCACCACGGCGTTGTTCGGTGCGTACCAACGCTCGTACCAGTCGCGCGTATCCTGCACGGTCATGTGCTGCAGGTCGTCCATCCAGCCGACGATCGGGCGGCGATACGGATTGGCGATAAGCGCCGTGGCCATCAACTGCTCGTAGAGCAATGCGCGCGGCTGGTCGTCCGTGCGAAGACGGCGCTCTTCCATGACCACCTGAATCTCTTTGGCAAACTCGTCGGCCGTAAGCGACAGGTTGGCCATGCGATCGGCTTCGAGACGCATCATCTCAGGCAAACGCGACTTCTCCGTCTGCTCGAAATAGCCCGTGTAGTCCTTGCTGGTGAACGCATTCTCGCGACCGCCAAGGGCTGCGACCTGACGCGAAAACTGTCCCGGCCCGACCGTTCTGGTGCCCTTGAACATCATGTGTTCGAGCGCGTGGGCCACCCCCGTCGTGCCATTGAACTCGTCGAGCGAGCCGGCGCGGTACCAGACCACGTGGGCGACCGTCGGCGCCCGATGATCTTCGCGCACGATCAGCCTCAGGCCGTTCGATAGCGTGAATTCCGAAGTGTTGTCCGTAGTTTTGCTGCCCGTAGTGTCCGCAGCGTGGCTCAGGCTCATCACACCGGCCAAGGTCAGTCCGACCAAGGCATGTCGCCAGCGCATGGTTCCCGTCATGGATCCCCTTTCGCCCGTGATGGACGTCGATACGCGTCTGATAAAATACGTCGCATTTCCCGCGTCGGAAATAACGACTCGCCCATTGTAGGGCGTTTTGTGCGGCGCGAATGGCAAGACAAATCACAGACGCGCACCGACTGCGCGCGCCCACGTCGAGTTCTTCACCCCATGTTCAGCTTCTTCAAGCGCTTCAAGTCGGGCGGTAACAAGGCCGCCGAGACGAGCCCCGAATCGCCAGAATCCGTCGAATCGGCAGCATTGCCGGAAACGCCAGAATCGTCGGTCACGCCGGTGGAAAGCACGGCCCCGAAGGCCGAGGCCGCGCAGGCCCAGCCCGCCACGGTTGCGCCAACGGCTCCGACACCGCCGGCCGCCACAGCCGCTACCGCACCCGCAGCCCCCACGGCTCCCGCCGCGCCGGCGGTCGTTGCACAGCCTGCCTCCGCCGCACCAGTGGAGGCCCCGCGTGCGCCCGCCAACCCGGTTGAAAATACAGCACATTCCGAGCCGGCTCCGGCACATGTCCCAAAACTCGACGCGCAGGCACCGCTCGCGGCCCCCGACGTTCCGCAAGTCGCGCCCGAGCCGGTAGCACCTGCCGAACCAGCGCCCCCGGCCCCGGCACCTGTCGTTGTAAAGGATTCGCACGGCGAAGCCATCGGCGAGATCGTCGCTGCGCCCGCACCGGCACCCGCCGCGAAACGGTCGTGGCTCACACGTCTGAAGGCCGGACTGTCGAAGACGAGCGCAGGCCTCACCGGCATTTTCGTCGGCGTGAAGGTCGACGAAAACCTGTTCGAAGAACTCGAAGACGCGTTGCTGATGAGCGATGCCGGCGTCGAAGCCACCAGGTTCCTCATCGAGGCGCTGCGCAAGAAGGTCAAGTCCGAACGGCTGACCGAAGGCGAGCAGGTCAAGCGCGCACTTCACGATCTGTTGATCGATTTGCTCCGGCCGCTTGAGCAAAGCCTCGTGCTCGGTCGCGACGCGCCGATGGTCGTGATGATCGCAGGCGTGAACGGTGCCGGAAAGACGACAAGCATTGGCAAGCTCGCCAAACACTTCCAGCACTACAACCAGTCCGTGCTGCTCGCCGCAGGTGACACTTTCCGTGCGGCTGCCCGCGAGCAACTGACGATCTGGGGCGAGCGCAACAACGTCGCCGTTGTCTCGCAAGAGAGCGGAGACCCTGCCGCTGTCGTATTCGACGCCGTGAATGCCGCGCGCGCCCGCAAGATCGACATCGTGATGGCAGACACGGCCGGCCGGTTGCCGACACAGTTGCATCTGATGGAGGAGTTGAAGAAGATCAAGCGCGTGCTGGCCAAGGCCGCCGACGGCGCGCCGCACGAAGTGCTGCTCGTGATCGACGCCAATACGGGGCAAAACGCCCTCACACAGGTCAAGGCATTCGACGACGCGCTGCAACTCACCGGCCTCATCGTCACGAAGCTCGACGGCACGGCCAAAGGCGGCATTCTCGCCGCGATCGCGCGGCAACGTCCGGTACCGGTGTACTTCATCGGCGTGGGGGAAAAGGTCGAAGACCTGCAACCATTCTCGGCCCGCGAGTTCGCAGACGCCCTGCTGGGATAAACGCCTCCGGCAACACGCGTCGCCACACACGCGAAAAGACAAACGGCCCGCCATTTCCGCTTGGCGGGCCGTTTGTCTTTATTTTTCGCGCGATGGAGGCGAGCGGCGGATTCGGGCAACGCAAGCGGATGGTCACTCAACCTTCCCGCCGGACGCCTGCCGTCGAACGAAGCGCTACAACTGCTGGGCGACGAGCCCTGCGCAGAGCCCCCACATCATCGTGCCGACTACGCCGTCGAGGATCTGCCATGCCCGTGCGCGCGCGAACAGCGGCGCAAGCAATCGGGCACCGTAGCCAAGCACGGTGAACCACAGCACTGACGCGGTCATCGCGCCTGCTGCGAACCAGACATTGCCCGGCGGCGTTTCTCGCGCCCCAATACCGCCGAGCAGAATCACCGTGTCGAGATAGACGTGGGGATTGAGCAGCGAGAGCATCAGCACCAGGACGAACGCGCGTTGCCAGGTCATGTCCTGCGTGGCGGCGCGGCTGCCGTCGGCCTGCAACGCGCCAGCGCCGCGAAACGCCGCACGCCAGGCGCGCAGGCCATACCAGAACAGGAACGCCGCACCACCCCACGTAACCGCCGTAAGAAAGCGCGGATACGCGGCGATGAGGCCGCCCATTCCGGCAACGCCTGCCGCGATCAGCACCATGTCGCAAATGGCGCACACGGCCACGACCACGCCCACGTGACGCTTCAGAATGCCCTGCCGTAGCACAAACGCGTTCTGCGCACCGATCGCCATGATGAGGCTGGCGCCAAGCGCCATGCCCCGCCAGAAAGCCGGGTCGAGCATGACCTTACTCAGCGTCGGGTTGCGCTTCGGGCGCGGCGCGACGGAAAGCGTCGAGCGTCTGGCAGTGAGTGTTGATGGCGGCAATACGCGGGAACGGCGTCATGTCCACCTTGAAACGGTTTGCGTTGTAGACCTGAGGCACGAGACAGCAATCGGCCAGTGTGGGTGTGTCGCCGAAGACGAACTTGCCCGGCGAGCGTTGCGCCGCCAGTCGCGCTTCCAGCGCCTTGAACCCCTCAACGATCCAGTGAACGTACCAGGCGTCCTTCTGCGCGTCGCTCACGCCCAGATCGTGCTTGAGATAACGCAGCACGCGCAGGTTGTCGATCGGGTGGATGTCGGCGGCAATATCCAGCGCGAGCGCTCGCACCTGAGCACGGGCCACCGGATCGGACGGCAGAAGCGCGGGCGTCGGATGCACGTCTTCCAGATACTCAATGATGGCGAGCGACTGGTGAATGTTTGCGTTGCCGTCGATGAACGTCGGCACCAACCCGTTGACGTTGAGCGCGCGGTACGCCGGCTTGAGCTGTTCGCCGCCGTCACGCACCAGATGCACGGGCACTGTGTCGTAATCGAGCCCCTTCAGATTCAGGGCGATCCGCACACGATACGCGGCGGAACTGCGGAAATAGCTGTACAGCGTGGACATGGCAGACCTCGAAAGCGGAATGTGGAAAGACGCGCAGGGTGTGAAATCGCTCGAATCACTCGCGTCTGAACACGAGATGGTACTTCAAGCGCTGGCTCCAGGGACACCCGATTGCGTATGATGAACGGGTACGAATTCCTGCCGCCAAGTGTCATGACCTCTGCCGCCCCCTTTGCCTGCGCGCCGCTGCTCAAAACCATCGCCCGAGGGGCGAAAGGCGCTCGGCCGCTCAGCGCCGACGAGACCCGCACGTTGTTCGACGCCATTCTCGCCGACCGTGTGGCGCCGGCGGAACTCGGCGGGGTACTGATCGCCTATCGCATCAAGGGCGAAACGCCCGTCGAGCTGCGCGCGATGCTCGACGCCGCGCACGCGACGTTCACGCCCCTCACCGCGCCGACCGACGCGCCGCCGCCCGTCCTGCTGCCCAGCTACAACGGCGCACGCAAGCAACCGAATCTCACGCCGCTGCTGGCGTTGCTGCTCGCGCGCGACGGCATTCCGGTGCTCGTGCACGGCCAGCATCACAGCGGAGCGAATCGGGTCGGCACGCAGGCGATCTTCGCGGAATTGGGCCATGCCGCCTGTCGCTCGGCCGCCGAGGCCGAAGCCGCGTTGCAGGCGCGCCGCGTCGCCTATCTGCCGATTGCCGCCCTCTCGCCCGCGCTGGAGCGGTTGCTGGAGATGCGGGCCGTGCTAGGCGTTCGCAACTCCGGCCATACGGTGGTGAAGTTGTTGCAGCCGTTTGCGGGCCCGGCGCTGCGTCTCGTGAATTACACGCATCCCGAATACCGGGAAACGCTCAGTGAAATGTTCGCCGACGCCGCCAACAGTCCGGCGCCCGGCGTGCTGCTCGCCCGTGGCACAGAAGGCGAGCCGGTCGCCGATGCCCGCCGTCAGGCCGCCATCGACGGCTTCTGTGACGGGGCATACCGGCTGTGGCAATCGGCGGAGGAAGGCGCCACGAGCGCGCCGCCGGCGCTGCCTGCGGCCGATGCAGCAGTCACTGCCCGATGGATTGAAGCGGTGCTGGCGGGTGATGTCGACGTGCCCGCGCCGATTGCCCGGCAGATCGAAGTGATTCGTCAGGCACTGGGGCTGGAGATCTCGCGCTGAATGCCCCGGGCTTGGTCATCGGCGATTCACGCGATATTCGATCGATATCCGGACGTGACAAAACCAGATTTGCTCGAATTTGACGCCAAACTGCACGAAACCAGCAAATTAAATAATTTTCGGAACATTTTGTACCGAAATCAATCAAATATTTTGTTCGGAGAGGACGCCCGGCGAGTACCGGGCGAGTACCGGGCGAGATAGCGCCTAGAACGGTTGGAGCGGCCAGCCTACGCTGCCCGCTTCATTCGGCCGATGCCATGCGGGTCGCTTGCCAGGAGATGAGGTGCCATTCGTCGGCTTCCAGTACATGGACTGCCGTATAGGCCATTTGCGACTCGAGCGAGCCGGTTGCGGTTTCCAGTTCGATTTTGAGCTTGCCGGTTACGACCACGGTGTCGCCAAACTGGCGCAGCTCCTGCGCCCGGATATCGATGTCCAGATATCGACGGCGGCCCGAGGTCAGGGCGTCGAGAAATTCGCGCTTGGTTTCGCGTTTGCCGTTCGAATGAACGTAGTGAAGGCCGTCTGCCAGGAGAGCGTCGAGTTGTTCGACGTCGCCCTCGACCATTGCGTCGAAGCGCGCCGATTCACGCTCGCGCACTACGTCAATATGCTTTCCCGCCATGTTGCCCTCCCGTCTTCGCCGACCCCAAACGCTCGCGACTTGGGTTGCAATTTACACCATCCACGCGACGTTTGCGCCAGTGACTTCTCCGGTTTTACGGGGGGTGCTGGAAAACCCCGAGGCGCCGGAAACTTCCCGCCCTGTAAGGGTTCTAACGTCTTTAGCACTCATCGAAAGAGAGTGCTAAAATGCTTTCCCAGAGGCTAACCAGGAGTCCACCACTTGAGTACTGCCGCCACTTTGCATCCGACGACGCCGGCCACCGGCACGGCGCCGAATTCTCGTGCCCTTGCTCTCGCCCCGTCGGCATTGATGCTGCCGGGCAGTCTGGGCAATATCGACAGCTATATTCAGGCTGTCCATCGCATTCCGATGCTCACCGCCGAGGAAGAGCAGTCGCTCGCCAAGCGCCTGCGTGAAAACGACGACCTCGAAGCTGCCCGTCAGCTCGTGCTCTCGCACCTGCGACTGGTGGTCTCGATCGCGCGTAACTACCTCGGCTATGGTCTGCCGCACGCCGACCTGATTCAGGAAGGCAACATCGGCCTGATGAAGGCCGTGAAGCGCTTCGATCCGACCCAGGGTGTACGACTCGTATCGTATGCCATGCATTGGATCAAGGCCGAGATTCACGAATACGTGCTGCGCAACTGGCGCACGGTCAAGGTCGCCACGACCAAGGCCCAGCGCAAGCTGTTCTTCAACCTGCGCAGCCAGAAGCAAGGCCTGCAGGCGTTCACGCCGGAAGAGATCGATCAGGTCGCACGCGATCTGAACGTGAAGCGCGAAGATGTCATCGAGATGGAAACGCGCATGTCGGGCGGCGATATCGCCCTTGAGGGTCACAGCGACGACGGCGACAGCGCAAGCTTCGCTCCCATCGCGTACCTCGCCGACTCGCACCAGGAGCCGACCGCCGTGATTGCCGCGCGCGAGCGCGACCATCTGCAAAGCGACGGTCTGCAAACGGCGCTCGCCCGCCTCGACTCGCGCAGCCGCCGCATTATCGAAGCGCGCTGGTTGTCGGTCGCCGACGATGGCAGCGGCGGCGCCACGCTGCACGAACTGGCAGACGAATTCGGCGTGTCCGCCGAGCGCATCCGTCAGATCGAAGTCGCCGCCATGAAGAAGATGAAAGGCGCGCTGCAAGCTTTCGCGTAATGTTTTGATCGGACGGGCGGCGGCAACGCGACAAATTGCCACACGCCCCGCCGGATCACCGCCGGCCGTTCACCGCCGACACCGAAGCCCCGTGAGACTCACGGGGCTTTTTTATTGGACTTCGAAAGTTCACCGGTCATCTGCATCGGACTTGATGCATCGCAAGGTCGCCCGGACGGCCGGTCGATAGAATCGACTCGTACGTGGCCATGCTACGTGCGAAGGACGGCCCGGGGGCCGTTCGCCGCGTCGGAACCTTGTCTCGAACTCGCTTCTCGCCGGCCACCTCTCGCGGTGGCGGATTCGTATCGAACCAGTGTCGTCCGCGTGTCATCCGCCCCCGTGCTCCGCGGTTTGACATTTTCAAGCGATAAGGCAAAATGCGCCGAAAGTCGACGCTGTTTCCAACGACACGACTTTCGACGCCAGGAGCCGTCACGGATGGACACCCACTCTCCTAGCAGTCTGAAGCCTCCCGCGCCGACCGCGCCCGTTGCGGCGTCGCGCTCTGCCGCTATCGTCGCCTGGCTGATCAGGCGCTGGCGCACCCGCCCTTCCCGTTTCATGGTTGAAATCCTGATCGTCCTTGCGATCAAGGTAGTACTCCTGTTCATATTGAAGCACGCGTTCTTCGACGCCCCGATGGCCAAACACATGCAGTTGCCGCCGGACGTCGTGGCTCGCGCCCTCATCGGGCCGCAAGCCGTCGAAGCGCAGTCCCCTACCCCAAGTCAAGGTGTCCGCCATGATCAGTAGCGAAGTCGTTGACCTCTCGCGCCTGCAGTTCGCCATAACGGCGCTGTATCACTTTCTGTTCGTCCCGCTCACGCTCGGCCTGTCCTGGCTGCTTGTCATCATGGAGTCGGTCTACGTGATGACCGGCAAGCAGATCTACAAGGACATGACCCAGTTCTGGGGCAAGCTCTTCCTGATCAACTTCGCGATGGGCGTGACCACCGGTCTCACGCTCGAATTCCAGTTCGGCACAAACTGGGCTTACTACTCGCACTACGTCGGCGACATCTTCGGCGTGCCACTCGCCATCGAAGGTCTGATGGCGTTCTTCCTGGAAGCCACGTTCGTGGGTTTGTTCTTCTTCGGATGGAACAAGCTCTCGCGCATTGGCCACCTCGCGACCACGTTTGCCGTGGCGCTGGGCTCGAACCTCTCGGCGTTGTGGATTCTCGTCGCCAACGGCTGGATGAACAATCCGGTCGGTGCGCACTTCAACTACGAAACCATGCGCATGGAGTTGAACAGCATCTGGGACGTGATCTTCAACCCGGTGGCGCAGGTGAAGTTCGTGCATACACTCTCGGCCGGTTATGTGACCGCCGCGATGTTCGTGCTCGGCATCTCCGCGTGGTATCTGCTCAAGCGCCGCGACGTGCCGTTCGCACTGCGCTCGTTCGCGGTGGCAGCCGGCTTCGGGCTGGCCTCCACACTCTCGGTCATCGTGCTGGGTGACGAATCGGGCTACACCACCGGCGAAGTGCAGAAGGTCAAGCTCGCCGCCATCGAAGCGGAATGGGAGACGGCCAAGCCGCCCGCATCGTTCACGCTGTTCGGCTTCCCGAACCAGAAGGAAGAGCGCACCGACTACGCCGTGAAGATTCCCTGGGCGATGGGCCTGATTGCCACGCGCTCGGTCGACACACCGGTCATTGGTCTCTCGCAGTTGCGCGACGAGCATAAGGAGAACATTCAGCGCGGCATGATTGCCTTCGCAGCACTCGAGAAGCTGCGTGGCGGCGACAAGTCGCCGGCCGTGCGCGCCGAGTTCGACAAGTACAAGGACGACCTCGGCTACGGCTTGCTGCTCAAGAAATACACGCCAAACGTGGTCGATGCCACGCCGGAACAGATCCATATGGCGGCCAACGACACGATCCCGCCGGTGGCGCCTGTGTTCTGGTCGTTCCGCATCATGGTCGGCCTGGGCTTCCTGTTCCTCTTCACATTCCTGTGGGCCTTCTGGCTGTGCGCGCGCCGCCGTCTGCTCAAGCCGCGTTCGGCCTGGTTCCTGCGCTGGACCGTATGGGCCATTCCGCTGCCGTGGCTGGCCGCCGAATTCGGCTGGATTGTTGCCGAAGTGGGCCGTCAGCCGTGGACCATTGCGGGCATTCTGCCGACGCACCTCTCAACGTCGTCGCTCTCGGCAGGCGACCTCTATCTGAGCCTCGCGGGCTTCATCATTTTCTATACCGCGCTGCTCGTCATTGAAATGTTCCTGATGGTGAAGTACGTCAAGCTCGGCCCGTCGTCGCTGCACACCGGCCGCTACCACTTCGAGACAGAAGCGACGAACGGTGCGGCCATCGCCAGCGACCGTCCGGTAGCTTCGGTCTGATCGTCAGGGAGACACGACATCATGATGATCGATTACACCGTACTCAAGCTGATCTGGTGGGTGCTCGTCGGCGTGCTGCTGATCGGCTTCGCCTTCTTCGACGGCTTCGACATGGGCACCGCCACGCTGCTGCCCTTCCTCGGCAAAACCGACGCGGAACGCCGCGTCATCATCAACACCGTGGCGCCCACGTGGGAAGGCAATCAGGTGTGGTTCGTGACGGCAGGCGGGGCCATGTTCGCCGCGTGGCCGCTCGTCTACGCCGCAGCGTTCTCCGGTTTGTACTGGGCGTTGCTGCTGGTGCTCTTCGCGCTGTTCTTGCGTCCGGTCGGCTTCGACTATCGCAACAAGCTGCCCAGCGCACGCTGGCGCAATTCGTGGGACTGGGCGCTGTTCGTCGGTAGCGTGGTGCCGTCGCTCGTGTTCGGTGTGGCCTTCGGCAACCTGCTGCTGGGCCTGCCGTTCTCGTTCGACAACACCATGCGCTCGACGTACACCGGCTCGTTCTGGGCGTTGCTCAACCCGTTCGCGCTGCTGTGCGGTCTGGTGAGTGTGCTGATGCTGGTCACGCACGGCGCGGCGCACCTGCGCATGAAAGCCGATCCGATCGTGGCCGAGCGCGCCGGACGGATCATGCGCCTCACCGCGCTGGGCACGCTGGTGCTGTTCCTCGTGGCAGGTGTGCTCGTCGCCACGCATATCGACGGTTTCGCCATCACGCAAATGGGCCCGACCGACTCGCCGGCCAACCCGTTGCTGAAGGAAGTCACGACCGGCCCCGGCCTGTGGCTCACGAACTATCACACGTATCCGTGGATGATTGCAGCGCCCGTGGTGGCCGGCCTGTGCGCCTTGCTCGCGGCCATGCTCGCGACCAGCCGGGCTTATGCGTGGACGTTCGTCGTGACTGGCCTGATGATGGCCGGGATCATCCTCACCGCCGGCTTCTCGATGTTCCCGTTCGTCATGCCCTCGGGCACTGCGCCGGGCAGCAGCCTCACGGTGTGGGACGCCACCTCGAGCCAGCTCACGCTGCAAATCATGTTGATCGCCGTGATCGTCTTCCTGCCGATCGTTCTGCTCTACACCGGCTGGGTGTATCGCGTCATTCGTGGCCGCGTCACCATTGAGACGGTCAACGACAACCCGCACACGATGTACTGATCAAGGAGTCGCGACATGTGGTACTTCTCTTGGATTCTCGGCCTCGGCCTCGCGCTCGCGTTCGGCATCATCAACGTGATGTGGTTCGAGGCGCATGACGACCTCGAACGCCGCAGTCAGGAAGGTAGCTGAGCCTGGCTGGCACAAGGTGGAAACAAAAATCGCGCCCCTCGGGGCGCGATTTTTTTGTCCTGGCGCTTTGACACTTTAACGCTTGACGCGCTGTCATCCGATCCAGTGAATGCGGGCCAAACGGCTCGATGCGGTGGCGGCCTCAGCCCAGCAACGTCTTGAGATCCTTGGCCATCGCATCGACCGGCTCGTCCGGACGCATGAACAAACGCAACTGGCCGTTCGGATCGAAGACGTAGATCCCGGCGGTGTGATCGATGGTGTAGTTATTTGGCGTCGAGCCTTCCACCTTGTTGACCACCACGCGGAACGACTTGGTCACTGCCTTGAGCGCGGCGTCGTCTGCCGGGCGCAGGCCGACGAATGCCGGGTTGAACGCAGGCACGTACTGGCTCATCAGCTCCGGCGTATCGCGCTGCGGATCCACCGTCACGAACAACACCTGCACGCGCTGCGCGTCGGTGCCGAGCTTCTGCATCACCTGGTTGAGTTCTGCCATCGTCGTCGGGCAAACGTCAGGACAATGCGTGTAACCGAAGAACATCACCACGGCTTTGCCCTTGTAATCGGCGAGCGTGCGCGTCTTGCCCTGAGGGTCCTGCAACGAGAAGTCCTGTGCGAACTCCTTGTTCCCGGTGATATCCAGACTCTGGAACGTAGGACCTTCCTTGCCGCACGCAGCGAGCAACACGGTGAGCCCCATCAACAGCATGGCGCGACGCAACCAGATGACAGCAAGATTCATGAACGAATGACCCCAGAACGTATGGAAAAACGCCTTCCAAAAATGCAACAGGCGCGCCGGTGAAGAATACCGTATCGCGCCTGTCTTCGTGACTCACACCACAGCGGCCGAACCGCCCGGCCTCAGCCGAGCAGGAAGATCTGAACGTAGTGATCGATCAGCAATGCCGCAAACAGCAGCGACAGGTAGACGATCGAGTAGCGGAACATCGAGCGCGAGAGCGCATCGGAATAGTTGCGCCACAGCTTGATCGCATACCCAAGGAAGATGCCCGAGAGCACCACTGCCGAGACGAGGTACAGGTAGCCGCTCATACGATGCGCAAACGGCAGCAATGACACCGCGAACAGCACCACGCTGTAGAGCAGGATCTGCAGGCGCGTGTACTTCTCGCCGTGCGTAATCGGCAGCATCGGCAAGCCCGAATTCACGTAATCCTGACGGCGATAAAGCGCGAGCGCCCAAAAGTGCGGAGGCGTCCAGACGAAGATGATGAGCACCAGAATCCACGCATCGGCCGGCACGGCGCCGGTCGCTGCGGCCCAGCCGAGGGCCGGCGGCATGGCGCCCGACGCACCGCCGATCACAATGTTCTGCGGCGTGGAGGGCTTGAGAATGATGGTGTAGATCAGCGCGTAGCCGACGAACGTGGCGAGCGTGAGCCACATCGTGAGCGCGTTGGTGAACGTGTAGAGCACCACCATGCCGGCGGCGCCAAGGATCGTCGAGAAGACGATGATCTGCCACGGAGCGATCTCGCCGCGTGCCGACGGGCGCCACGCCGTGCGGCGCATGAGGGCGTCGACACGTTGTTCGATCAGACAGTTGACGGCGAAGGCGGACCCGGCGAGCAGCCAGATACCGATGGTGCCACCGATCAGCACCTGCCACGGCACCATACCGCGCGTGGACAGGAACATGCCGATGACGGCGCAGAAGACGGCGAGCTGCGTCACACGGGGCTTGGTCAACGCCCAGTATTGTGCGATACGGCTAGACGGCGGATGGGGAAGGGTCGTGCTTTTCATACACTCAGAGGCAATGCGCTATGCCGAGCCAGTCGGGGCGCCAGCGAGTGGTGCGGTAGCCGGCTCCGCTGACGGGAGGGGCTTCTGGCGGGCCGGAAGGTCTGCCTGATCTGTCAGGCCGGCCGCAATGGGCGTCACCGTTCTGGCGGCGCGAATGCGGTAGTTTAACATAACGAGCAACAGCAGCAGGACGGCCGCCCCGCCGTTATGAGCGATGGCGTTGAGCAGCGGCCATTGGAAAACGATGTTCGACAATCCCGTCGCGAACTGCACGAACACCAGCATCAATACCAGAATAGACGGTTTTCTGAGCGCGGCATGACGTCGCAGCCGGCTCGCCAACCACGCCAGATACGCCACCACCACCACCGCAAACGTCCGGTGCACCCAGTGGATCGCCACGAGCGCATCCATCGGGATCACCTCGCCGCCCGCGGTCTTGCCTAGCTCGCGCCAGAGCCTGAAGCCGTTGTGGAAGTCCATCGGCGGCACCCACTGTCCCTGACAGGTCGGGAAATCGGTACACGCCAACACGGCGTAGTTGGTACTCACCCAGCCACCGAGCGCAATCTGAAACACCAGCAACGCCAGCCCGATCAGCGCCGCCCAACGCCAGCGCAACGCGCCCGGGTCGGCCGCCACGCTCGTCGTCGGCATTTGACGCGACGCCAGCCATGTCAGCGAACCCAGCAAAGTGAGCGCCAACATCAGATGCGTAGTCACGATCACCGGCTGGAGCTTCATCGTGACGGTCCACGCACCGAACGCTCCCTGAACACACACGAGAACGAACAGCCACGTGGCCAGCCAGGGCGACTGCTTCAGTTCGCGCCGCTTCACCCAGGCCATCACCATCAACACGATGATGAGCACGCCCACCGACATGGCGAAGTACCGATGGATCATCTCGATCCACGCTTTGACGAACGTTACCGGACCGGTCGGCAGCATGGACTGCGCGGCGTGAATGTCGGCGTGCGCGGCAAACGGCGACGACGTGCCATAGCAGCCCGGCCAGTCGGGACACCCGAGCCCCGAATCCGTGAGCCGCGTAAAGCCGCCGAACATGATCAGGTCGAGCGTAAGAAAGGTCGTCACCCAGGCCAGTTTGCGGTACTTGTTCGCATCTCGGCGCAACAGCACCCAGCCGAGCGGCAGCACCGCAATGCACAGGCCGATGAAGCCCAGTTCCAGAAGGTAAAGCATCGGTTTTACGTCAGTTCTTCGTCATGTCCCGTGCGCCATCGCGCCCGGTCTCGTCCATCGTCTGTATGGCGGGGCTCGCCCCTCAACCCGTACCCGACCATTTGAGCAGTCGGGACAGATCGCTCTTGATCTTGCCCGGATCGGCATGCTTCGGGAACGCCATCATCAGGTTGCCCAGCGGGTCGACCAGGTAGATGTGGTCACGCAGGCCAGTGCCATCCTGTGTCGGCAGCCACGACGCCAGCGCAACCGGATCGGTCCGCAGACGGCGCGTATCTTCATACGCCGCATCGAGCCTGTCTGATACGGGCGCATCGTCCGTCACCAGCCACAGGGTTTCGACTCGCGTGCGCTCATTCCCCTGCAACACGCGGATCTGCCGCATATAGAAGAGTTTGCTCACGCAATTCTCGTCACACGCGGCGGTGTCGGCGCTGATCATCAGCCACTTGCCCTTGAGCGACGACAACGGCAGCGTCTCGCCCGTCTCGTCGTCGCGCACCGTCAGCGCGGGCAGCGGCCGCTGCGGTTCGATCAACTTCCCATACGCCGACGTGCCGCCTTGCGGCTTGAATACGTAATACATCAGATACGCCGCCACTGCCGGCGCAGCACACACCACGAACAACAACACCAGCATGCGCCGCGCGCGGCGTCGTTGCGTCGGATCGATGGCGGGGCTTCCCGTACTTCCGGCACTCGCTTCTGTACTCATGCTCGCCTCATGCCCGCTTGAAGGGGTCGATGGCTGTCGCCAGCCGGCGTCCGCGCCGATAAGCCAGACGCAGTCCCAGGAGCGCCAGGATCAGCGACATGCCGAACCATTGCGCCATATAGCCATAATTGCGATCCGCGCCATTCGCCGGCGCAGGCCAGTCGCGCAGCAGATGATCGCCCGTGTCGTTCGTCTGCATGATGACGAACGGTTGCAGCGGCAGCGACGTCTCGCGCGCGTAATCCGCCACATCGAGATTCTGCCGAATGACCAGCCCTGCCGCCGAGCCACCGTGCCCCAACTCGAAGGCACGCGATGCGTCGGGTTGCGCAAGCCCCTCGATGGTGACGTCGCCCGCCGGGGTCGCATACGGCATGATCGCAGCCCGATCGCGCAGATCGCGCGGCAGCCATCCGCGATTCACGAGCACCACATGGTCCGGCGCCGTCTGTAACGCCATCACCACGTAAAACCCGGGCAACTCGTTGCGCGGACGATTATCCAGATACACCACGCGGTTCTGCAGGAATCGTCCCGTGACACGCACGCGCCGGTTCGCCACGTCGCTCAGCGCATAGGTCTGCGCGCCCAGCGCGATCACCGGCGCATGTTCCGCCTGTTCGATCTGCGCCTGACGTGCCAGACGCATCTGCGCGCGCTGATACTGCCACACGCCGAGCGCTGCGGTGAGCATCACGCCCAGCAGAATCAGCAACGCCGGCACCGGACGCATGCCGCGCAAGAGGGTTTTCAACACGTACATTCCTTGTCTGGCAGCGCAATGAACGCCGGCGCAATACACTGCATTGCAGCGTGCCAGCGCGTGTCCGTTGCTTGATAATGACGAATTCCCGTCATCGGACAGATCATGCGCATTATCGTTGCCATCGCCTTCGTCCTGATTCTCGGCAGTCTGGCGTCCGCATTGTTTTTCATGATGCGGGACAAGGGCCGATCGAACCGCACCGTGCATTCGCTCATGGTGCGCGTCGGCCTGTCGGTGACGCTGTTCCTGCTCATCCTGTTCGCCAACTGGATGGGCTGGATTCACAGCACGGGCATACGATACTGAGTCCCGCGCCGCCCACCCGCGGCAAATCGCCGCACCCCATCCCCGCTGTCCGTCTTCGATTCACGCCGTACGGGTGGCCGTCGCACGGTGCCGAGACTTACGGTACCGCACCGGCGATGCGACATAAGGCCGCATTGCGCGCCCACCCGGCACTTTTGCCGGCAAAGCCCCTACTGCCCTATCGGGTGATGCCAGCCCCTGCAAATGGAAACGCCGCCGGAATCCGGCGGCGTCCCGATCGTCTTGCCGCGTTCGACGTCAGAGCCAGTAGACCACGACGTACAGCCCCAGCCAGACCACATCCACAAAGTGCCAGTACCACGCCGCGCCTTCGAAACCGAAGTGATGCTCAGGGGTGAAGTGGCCCTTCATCAGACGAATCAACATGACGCTGAGCATGATTGCGCCCAGCATCACGTGAAAGCCGTGGAAACCGGTGAGCAGGAAGAACGTCGAGCCATACACGCCCGAGGTGAGCTTCAGGTTCAGTTCGGTATAAG
The DNA here is from genome assembly GCF_001465595.2 of Pandoraea apista. Lineage (NCBI taxonomy): Bacteria > Pseudomonadati > Pseudomonadota > Betaproteobacteria > Burkholderiales > Burkholderiaceae > Pandoraea > Pandoraea apista. The sequence goes on from NZ_CP013481.2 coordinate 4,964,243, forward strand.
CGTGGTGATATTCGTAAGCCTGGAAGCCCAGGAAGACGAAGCCCAGCACCACCGTGGCGAACAGCCAGAAGATCGCACTGCCGCGATGGTTGGCGCGCAAGGCGTGGTGCGAGATCGTGAGCGTGACCCCCGAGGTCAGCAGCAGTGCGGTGTTGAGCGTCGGGATCGGCCACGGGCCCATCGTCTCGAAAGCATCGACCACCCCGGCCGGGCCGGCGTTTGGCCACACGGCGGTGAAATCGGGCCACAGCAGCTTGTTGTCGAGATCGCCGAGCCATGGCATTGCCAGCGTGCGCGCGTAGAACAACGCGCCGAAGAACGCTGCGAAGAACATCACCTCGGAGAAGATGAACCAGCTCATGCCCCAGCGATAGGACACGTCGATGCGCTTGCCGTACAGCCCGCCCTCGGACTCCGCGATCGAATCGCCGAACCAGCTGCGCAGCACCCACAGCACCCACAGCAGGCCGGCCAGCGCCGTCCACGGTGCCCACGATAGACCGTTGACCCACGCGGCGGCCGAGCCGAGCACCACAAGCAAGCCGACGCTGCAGCTCACCGGGTGACGCGAGGGGGCCGGCACGAAGTAGTAAGGCGCCGTTTGGTGTTGACCACTCATTCTTATCTCTCCAGGCTTGGTTCTCTTTGTCTATGCCATTCACGTCGCGAGCCGAATGGCGAGCTTCGCCAACAGCACCAGCGCCACGACAAACAGGATGCCCCCGACCAGTCCCGCAACGATCAGGTGCACAGGATTGAGCTGCGCCATGTCGCGGTCGTGATCGCGCCCCTTGCGCACACCGAAAAACGACCAGAACACCGCATTGATGGTCTGGACGAATGACAGCTTGCGCTGGGTCGCCTCCTTAAGGTCATCCATTGCTGCCCTTGCCTCCTCCTGCCGCTCCTGCACTCAACTCGCCGCTTTGCGCGCCCGCGGTGGCGTCTGCGCGCTGATTGGCGTCGTTCTTGCCGAGATCGAAAAAAGTATAGGACAGCGTGATCGTATTCACATCCTTGGGCAGCTTCGTGTCCACCACGAAAACCACCGGAAACTCCTTGGCCTCTCCGGCCTTGAGTGTCTGCTGCGTGAAGCAGAAGCACTCGATCTTCTTGAAGTAGCTCGCCGCCTGCGCCGGGGCATAGCTCGGGATCGCCTGCGCTCGCACCTCATGCGGCTGCTGATTCGCCACTTCGTACTCGATGGTCGCGATCTGTCCGGGATGCACCGTCAAACTGCTCTTCGCCGGCTTGAAACGCAGCGGTCCCTGCGCGTTGGCGTCGAACTCAACAGTGATCGTGCGGCTTTCGTCGACCTGCGAATTGCGCGCCGCGATCTCGGTTGTGCGATCCCCCAACTGGTTGATGCCCACGAGATCGCAGAATGCGCGGTAAAACGGCACCATTGCGTAGCCGAAACCGAACATCACTGCGACCAGCAGCAGCAACTTGCTGAAGGTACGCACATTGATTCGTCGCAAACCGCCCATATTCGCCTTGAGGGCACCCGCTCGGTGCCGTCTGTTGCTCTGCGTTGCGTCCCTTGCCGTGGGGCCGCGTCCCCGGCCACCCCGCCGCGAGGGCGAGGCGTCCGGATCAGATACCGCCCATCAGCTTGGTCTTGATCATCACGCCGACGAAGAAAACCACCACGACCGAGGCAAGAATCAGCCCCGTGCGCAGATTCTTCGCCCGTTGTTCAGGACTGGCCGCCATGTTCAATGCACCTTAGGCGGCGTCTCGAACGTATGGAACGGCGCCGGACTCGGGACCGTCCACTCCAGGCCTTCCGCACCGTCCCACGGCTTGGCTTCGGCGGCCGGGCCACCGCGCCACGTCGGCAGTGCGACGAAGAACAGGAAGTACACCTGCATCAGGCCGAAACCGAACGCGCCAATCGTCGCGAGCTGGTTGAAATCCGTGAACTGCGCCGGGTAGTCGGCATAGCGACGCGGCATGCCGGCCAGCCCCAGGAAGTGCATCGGGAAGAACGTCACGTTGAACGTGATGAGCGAGCCCCAGAAGTGGAACTTGCCGCGCCATTCGTTGTACATGTGGCCTGTCCACTTCGGCACCCAGTAATAGAACCCTGAGAAGAGCGCGAATAGCGAACCGGCCACCAGCACATAGTGGAAGTGCGCCACCACGTAGTAAGTGCCGTGCATCTGAATGTCGAGCGGCGCCAGCGAGAGCATCAGGCCGGTGAAGCCGCCCATCGTGAACACGAACAGAAAGCCGACAGCGAAGAGCATCGGCGACTCGAACGTGAGCGAGCCCTTCCACATGGTGGCGACCCAGTTGAACACCTTCACACCGGTCGGCACCGAGATCAGCATCGTGGCGTACATGAAAAAGAGCTGGCCCGTGACCGGCATGCCAGTCACGAACATGTGGTGCGCCCACACCATGAACGACAGAATCGCGATCGACGCCGTGGCGTACACCATCGAGCTATAGCCGAACAGCGGCTTGCGCGAGAACGCCGGAATCACCTGCGAGACGATTCCGAACGCCGGCAGAATCATGATGTACACCTCCGGGTGCCCGAAGAACCAGAAGATGTGCTGATACATGACCGGATCGCCGCCACCCGCCGCGTTGAAGAACGACGTGCCGAAGTGACGGTCCGTGAGCAGCATGGTGATCGCACCGGCAAGCACCGGCATCACGGCGATGAGCAGATAGGCGGTGATCAGCCACGTCCACACGAACATCGGCATCTTCATGAGCGTCATGCCCGGCGCGCGCATGTTCAGAATGGTCACGATGATGTTGATCGCGCCCATGATCGACGACGCACCCAGAATGTGTGCACCGAAGATCGCCAGATCCTGGCCCGGGCCCATCTGCACCGACAGCGGCGCGTACATCGTCCAGCCCGCCGCCGTGGCACCGCCCGGCACGAGGAACGACGAAATCAGCAGCAGACCGCCGACCGGCAGCAGCCAGAAGCTGAAGTTGTTCATACGCGCGAAGGCCATGTCCGACGCGCCGATCTGCAGCGGGATCATCCAGTTCGCGAACCCGACGAACGCCGGCATGATCGCGCCGAAGATCATCACCAGGCCGTGCATGGTGGTGAGCTGATTAAAGAACTCCGGACGAATGAACTGCAGGCCCGGTTCGAACAATTCCGCACGGATCATCAACGCCATCACGCCGCCCGAGAGCAGCATGACAAACGAGAAGATCATGTACATCGTGCCGATGTCCTTGTGATTCGTCGCGAACAGCCAGCGACGCCATCCGTGCGGATGGTCGTGCGCGTGATCGTCGTGACCCGCCACGTGATCGTGAGCGATGGAACTCATACCCAATCTCCTTCCTCGAACTGGTCGAACGGCACTTAACTGTTCTTCGCTGCGCCAGCGTCGGCAGCCCCTGCGGCATTTGCCGACTTGTTGCCACGCGCTTCGCGCACCTGCGCCGGCTGAATCACATCACCGGTCTTGTTGCTCCACGAGTTGCGCTCGAACGTGATGACGGCCGCAAGCTCCACATCGTTCAGATGCGACCAGTTAGGCATCGCATTCTTGCCGTGCAGCACGATGCTGATGTGGTCTGCCACCGGGCCGGTCACGATCTTGCCGCCATCGAGTGCCGGAAATGCGCCGCCGCCCTTGCCGTTCGGCTGGTGGCACACCGCGCAATTCGATGCGTAGACCTTCTGGCCGCGCTCCATCAGTTCCTGCACGGTGTAAGTCTTGTTCGGGTCGTCGGCCGACGCAGCCATCTGCTTCTTCTGCGTATCGACCCACTTGTTGTAATCCTCTTCCGAGACCACCTTCACCACGACCGGCATGTACGCGTGCTCCTTACCGCACAGCTCGGTACAGAAGCCGCGATACTCGCCCACCTTCTCGGCCTTGAACCACGTATCGCGAACGAAGCCCGGAATCGCGTCCTGCTTGATACCGAACGCGGGCACGTAGAACGAGTGAATGACGTCGTTGGCCGTGGTGATGAGGCGCACCTTCTTGTTGACCGGCACGACCATCGGGTTGTCGACTTCCTGCAGATACGTGTTGCTCTTCGGTTCCTGACCGTCGATCTGGCTGCGCGGCGTGGTGAGCGTGGAGAGGAACTTGATGCCCTCGCCCTCGCCCTTCAGGTAGTCGTAGCCCCACTTCCACTGATAGCCCGTCACCTTGATCGTGATGTCGGCATTGGTCGTGTCCTTCATCGCCACCACGGTTTTCGTAGCGGGCAGCGCCATCAGAATCACGATGATGAACGGCACGACTGTCCAGATCACCTCGACAGTGGTGCTTTCGTGGAAATTTGCGGGTTGATGACCCTTGGATTTACGGTGCTTGAAAATCGAATAGAACATCACGCCGAACACCGCAATGAAGATCACCAGACAGATGATCAGCATCATGGTGTGAAGGCTATGAAGCTCTTCCGCGAGTTTCGTGACCGGCGGCTGGAAGTTGAGTTCGTTGACGGCCGGCCCCCCCGGCATGTCCGTGACCGCCGCCGCCATTGCCGGAGCGACGGCGAGCAGTGAGGCGCCCGCAAGGAAAGCCGCCAAGGCGTGTTTCGTTTTTTTCATAGCTTCCTTACCCAAAATTACCATCCAAATCCTCCCTGGCGGTCGCCCGAGATCGTCTCCATCTCTCAGGCCTGTTGGGCAAGACAACGGCGCAGCTCGCGCGCAAACGTTTCGCGGCGATGCGGCGCAAGATAGGCACCGACAGTGACCGAGCGGCTCCCCGAGCGCAACACAATGCGCGTACGTGGCGGCGTCTCGATGTCGATGCGCACCCAGCGGGGATTGAACTCGTACTGCGTCAACCTCTGTGCTGAACGTTGCTCGACCACAAGGCTCACGGGCGACAACCGAATGACCTCGTAATCTGTGGCATGCCGGGCATGAATGACGAACGCAACGCCCACCACGAGCAAGTCCAGGCCTGTGAACGGCAAGACCAACCACCCACCGCGCCACGCCGCAATCAAGGCAACACCCAGCGACACGGCGGCCAACGACAGGTAGAACAGGACAAACTGGCGCGGCGATATCGCGCAGTTGCGCTTGTGCGTCCATTCCTTCGTCATCGATTCGACGTCGGAAGAAGAGGCTGCGAGCATCGCCGTCACCCGTGGGGCATTTTGGGTCTTTCATGTCCGACGGCCGGGAACCAGTTGCGTCCGGGCCGCGACAAACTGCCGCATTATAGAACGCGCATTCTCCAGGCGACAACATTGATACCGAGTATTTGCCGCGCCATAGCATCCTCCTGAACTCATTGATGCAAAAGGGAAATCCGGTTATTCCCCTAGCCGTAAATTTCGGCACGCGGACAACTACGGGATACTCCCTATGCGTCGTTGGTTGACACATTGCAACACGACGCGACTCGTTGCGGTGTCCTGAATACCCGAAACACACGCCCCCGAGATCGATGCTCCCCCATCGTCAGACGCCCTTCACCCGAATCGCGCGACAGATCCCACACGTCAACACCTTCGCTGCGGTGCGGGATTCGTCCGATATCCATCCACACTAGACGTTGCATCGAATTTCACATGCGACGTTATGTCGCGCCCGACAACGGCGCGCTAACGCGGCCACGCGACAGGCCTCCACGCGCGCCCCCGGGCGCCCTCAATGCGCGCGTCGATATCACGCATGCTACAAGCGAAACATGTTCCCTACATTGATCTGTCATGCGTGCCACGCGTTGCATCACTCCCCGCTCGTTTGCCGACGGCCTGAGCGCCTTGCACGCCGTCACCGATTTCGATGCCTTGCGTAGCTTGTTGCCGTCGTTATGCACCTCACTCAGGCAGCGCTATTTCAGCTATCGCGGGCACTTCCCGTTGCCGGGCGGAAAGCTCGCGACACCGCAACTCGGCAACCTTCCCGACGCGTGGCAAAAACGTTACGACGCGCAGCATTACGCCACCATCGACCCGGTACTCTCGCGTGCCCGCAGGCAGCTCACCCCCGTCGAATGGATACCCGCGCTGTACGCGTCCCCCGAAGCCCGACAACTACTTCGCGATCAACGCGCGGCGGGATTGCGCTCCGGCATCACGTATCCGGTGTTCGCCCCGTCGGGCGCATCGGGGACATTGAGTCTCTCGTCACCCCGCAATCCGCCCCGGGATCCGCGCACGCCCGGTGCGCACACATGGATACAGCACGGCGGAGCGGTACTCGCCATGCATGTGCATGAGGCGGTTTGGCGTATCGTGCAACGCGACACCGTGCGCCAGGATGCCCCGATGCTGACACCACGCGAACGGGAGTGTTTGCGTTGGGTGGTACGCGGCAAGACCTCGTGGGAAATCGGGCGCATTCTCACGATCTCCGAGCATGGCGTTGTCTTCCATTTGCGCAGCGCGATGCGCAAGTTCGATGTTTCGAGCCGCCACCGGGCGGCCAAGCTCGCCAGCGATTACGGACTGCTCGACGACTTCGCTTCGACGGGCCCTCACGGGGTCACTTCCGCCCAGCAAGGTCAGCGAGCGTCTTGTAACGCGTCAACGTAAAGGTATCGGTCGCGGCATTCACAAACGATCCACCGCCCAATCGCCCTATCGGACGCAAACCCTGTAAATCCACCTGATGCGTGACGGGGTCGAGCAATGCGTCGTCGACATGCGCCGCCAGCACCGTGCCGAGCACGACCCACCCTCCGCCCGGCGCGGCACTGATCTCAATGATGTCGCGCACCCGGCACTCGTACGCGACCGCCGCCTCCCGCACACGCGGCGGCCGCACGCGCGATGACGGCACCGGCGTCACGCCCGTCAGGTCGAACTCCGACTCACCGGCGGGCAGCGGTGCTGCCGATAGATTCACGGCATCGATACACGATGCGCTTGCCACATTCACAACGAACTCGGGCACGGCTTCGACATTACGCAGCGTGTCTTTCTTTTGTTTCGGCGCGGGCGGCACAACCGGGCAGAACAACACCGTCATCGGCACGCAGCACACGCCCATGAAGTAAGCGTATGGCGCAAGATTCGGACGCCCTTGCGCATCCACCGTACTCACCCAAGCGATCGGGCGCGGCAGGATCGTACTCATCATGAAGTTGTAGATGCTCGCTTCGTCGAGCGTTGCCGGATCGAGTTCCATGTCGCCTTCCAAAGTTATGGCGCCCGAATGGCATGCAGTGGGCACACGTTAGCTTGCCGTTGTCGCACCTGCGAGGCGCAGCACATCGTTCGCACAGCCCCACGACAACGTGAAGCCTCCGCCCCCGTGACCGTAGTTGTGAAGCAAATGCGGATACCGCTCGTCGCGCGCCACTCGCACGACACCTCGCATTGGCCGGAATCCGGTGCGCGCCTCGATTACGTGCAATGCAGCCACCCCCTCGCAAAGTTGCGTGCAGCGGCGCACGATATCCTCGATTTGGCGCTGACCAATGACGGTCGACGTCATCTCGGGGTCGGCGGTGCCACCGAGAACGATATCGTTATCTCGCTCCACGATATAAGTCGGTGCGGCCGGGTCCGAGTCATCGATGAAGCAGCCACGCACGGTGGTATCGCGCCGCGCGCGCAGCACAATCGCTCGCGAGAGCGACAACTCTCTGTCGCCGAACTGTCGGCTGCCATAGCCACAGCAATTCACCACGTAATCGGCGGCGTCGAGCAGCGAGACCGGACGCTCTACGCGTTGCTGTACGAAACGTCCGCCGAGTTCGAAGAATATGTGCATCAGGTAGCCAAGGTAGGTCGCCGTGTCAGCAACGGGAACCGCCATGCGATAGGCGCACGCAAACCGCGACGGGACATCCGCTTCCGGCAGACGCCTGAGATCGCTGGCACACTCGGCCCACCACGGCGTGCCTGCGTCATGCTGAAAGTACTCGGTGAGTACTCGCATGAGTACGCCCGACGACGTATCGGTAGACAAGCGACGCATCGTCGCGTACGTCTGACGAGCGCGTTCGAGATAGACGAAGTCGGGTGCCTGATAGAAGGGATGCCAGATTGCCGCGGCAAGTGCCGACGTGGTTTGTGCCGGCCCTTCCGCCGCGTGAATGACAACGTCCCATCCGGCCAATGCCATTGTGGTGGCTGTCGTCAGCCCGCTGACGCCTGCGCCAAGCACGATGACGCGCTGTCGTGTCATGCCGGCGCCTCCCCGCGAAGGTGACGGCGAGCTTCGCGGATACCGCGAAGCCGGACATCCGCATAATCTTGCGGGTGCCCCGGTGTCACGCCGTCGAAGTCATGCGGGGCTTTCAATCCGGTGCCCGTTCCCAGTAGCACGACCCGCGCGCGAGGCTGAATCCGGCCGGTTGCGAGACTGGCATGCAATGCGGCGTACCCGGCGGCCGTTGACGGTTCGAACCACAAGCCGAAGCGCCGCGCCAGCGTTTGCGACGCGGCGAGAATACGGGCATCGTCGAGCGCGACGCACGCACCGCGCGTGGCGCGCAAGGCTTGCAGCGCAGCGAAATGATCACGTGGGCGGCTCACCGACAAGCTGTCGGCGACGGTCTGCGGGCTGACACACGTTGGCGACTGCGGCAAGGCCACGCTTTCGTCGTCGTGCTGCCAATCCCGCGTAATGCTGTTCGAACTGTCCGCCTGCGCCGCAAGCAGGCGTGGCACCGACGACGTAATGCCCAGCGCATGCAGATCGAGGAACCCGGCGGCGATCCCCGAGAGGATGTTGCCGTCTCCCGTGGGCACCACCACCCAATCCGGCACACACCAGTCGAACGCCTCCGCGATCTCGAATGCGCAAGTCTTCTTGCCTTCGCGCGTGAAGGGATTGATACCGGTATTGCGGCAGCACACACCTGGGGCGGCGGCCATGCGTTCGGCGATCTCGAACGCATCGTCGTATGTCCCGTCGACCTCGCAGACCTTTGCGCCATATGCCCGAATCTGTGCGAGTTTCACGATGGGCGTGCTGGCCGGCACCACAACGGTTGCCGACATTCCCTGCGAGGCGGCGATGCACGCTAGCGATGCCCCCGCGTTGCCTGTCGACGCCGCCACCGTATGCGAGCATCCGGCCCGCTTCGCGACGGCCAACACCATTTCGGTCGCGCGATCCTTGAGCGACCCGCTGGGATTGCGCGCCTCGTCCTTCACCCAGAGATTTACGCCCCCATCGTCGCCGCAGTCGATTATTGGCGTGCCGCCCACGACCAGTCGACTGCCCCAATGGGCTTCGATGGGCAGGAGCGCACGATATCGCCACATCCCTCGGCCGCGAAACATGGCGACGATATCCTGCGCAGCCGGCGCCTGCCCATCGGCCTTACGCTGAATACGCAGATTCTGCCCGCACTCATGGCAGCGATAGCGAATCTCGCCCCACGATTGGGGTGCCGCGCACCTCACACACACATAACGATATGAGAAGCATGACGTCACGCAAGGCACCCGGGATTCAGCAAGTGCGCCATCACGGCATTCTGCGCATGAAGCCGGTTACCGGCTTGTTGAAAGACCCATGACGACGCCCCGTCGATCACGTCGTCCGTCACCTCCTGCCCACGGTCTGCGGGCAGGCAATGCAGATATCCGGCGTCCGGCGCGGCAAGGTGCATCACATCGGCATCGATGCGCCAATCCCGGTAGCGTTCGAAGGTCTTCTGCATGGCCGTCTCGTCCACAGCATCGCCGTGCCGCGCCGGCAAATGCCCGAGACTGCACCACGATTTCGCATAAACGGCGTGCGCGCCGGTCACCCCATCGCGCAGATCATGGGTCACGCGGACCCTCGCACCGGTTTGCGCGGCGAACTGCGTAGCCGCCGCCATGACCTGCGGATCGAGACCCAACAGCGCCGGATGGGCAAGCGTGACATCCATTCCCGCTTTCACCGCCGCGAGCAGCAGGCTCTGCGGCACCGCCACGGGCTTGTGCCAGCTTCCGGAATACGCCCAACTGATGCAGAGCCGCCGTCCGGTAAGGCCGCCGAGTTGCTCGCGCATCGTCATCATGTCCGCAAGTGCCTGACAGGGGTGAAAGCGATCGCACTCCATGTTGATGACGGGCACGCGGCTCCATTGCGCGAACGCCTCGAGATGGCGATGTGCGGCGCCGTACACCCAACCGGCCGGTGCGCCGTACATACGAACGGCAATCGCATCGCCATATAACGAGAGCACTCTCGCCACGTCGGCAACACGCTCTGTCGAATACGGAATCTCCGCCTCCGGCAGCGCGGGTGTGTATATCCCGTTCTGGGGATCGAGCACAATGGCGTGCCCGCCCATTCTCGACAGTCCCGTCTGGAAACTGCTACGGGTGCGCAGTGAGGCGTTATAGAAGAGGAAGTAGATCGTTCGGCCACGCAACGCTCCTTCGGTGTGTTGCGGATATCGGCGCTTGAAGGCGAGTGCGGCGTCGAGCAACGCGCGATAGTCCGCCGCACTCATGGTCAGATCGGGGGCTAGCCAGTGGCAAGTCACTCATCTCTCCTGATCGTGTCTCAGTCATCGTGATGTTTCGGCATCGGCACCCCATTGCCTGTCGTATCTGCCGTCAGCCAACCAGTGCACCTGCCACTGTTCCTGCCACGTGACCGGTGACGGACGACGGGCAGCGAGCACCGCCCTCAAGGAGGTCGCCAGCCGGTCGCCTGCTGCGTAAAACGCTCGGCACACGACATGCCCAATCGCTCGAAAAGACGTCGCGGCACGAGCGCCGCCGCCATCATCTGCACCCCGACTTCCCGCGGATCGATGCTCTCCCGAATCACGAGGCCAGCGTCGGCAGCATCCAGCCCGACCGAGCGCAAATGGTCTCGCCACGCGGGCAGGTCGGGGGCGAGGAACGCCGTCATCAGGTCGGGCAATAGGGCATTGAGGATTTCGCGCGCATCCGCCGACAACGACGGCACCCACTCACTCGCAAAACGGACAAACGCCGCCTGATGCCGCATTTCGTCCGCGGCGTGATCGGCCAGCAGCGCGCGCACAGGCGGGTACACGTCGTCGCAAGCCCCCGCCTGACGCAGCGTGCCGGTAATGAGTGTTTCGGTCACCAACGCCGCCGCCATGATGGACACCGCGCGGAACGCTGCCGGCACCGTCTCGCACAACGCCAACACGCGCACCACACTCGGCGACACCCCTTGCGTCAATCCGTACCCCGTGTGACTCAACAGACGCCTGCGGAAACGCTCCATCATCCATGTATGAAAGCCTTCATCCGTGTAGATCGCCAGCAGGTCGTCGCGGCTGACCGAGGCGATCGCTGGCATGCCGAGCATCTGTTCAATGGCACGATTGACGATGTGCAGTTCCACACACTCCGTCTTGTTCAGATAATCCGCCAGCCGTAACGCACTCAATTGCTGTCGGGCTGCCTGCCCCAATGCGCAAACCAGCGGATGCATGGCATACGGCATCAGCATCACGTTGAAGAACAACTGATCGGGTCGAAGTGGCGGGAACGGCGCCTCCGCCGCACAACGTGTGACGGCCGCGATTTCCTGCCACGGCTGTTGCGCTCGATCGAGCGCGCCCGCCCCTCCGCCAGCGATGAGCACCTCATCGTCCGGTAGATTCGAGTCAGACACGGGGCGACGCAGAGGTGACAGGCGAGACGGCATGCGCGGCCAGCGTAACCAGACTGGCCCGTTCCGGCCCAAGTCCAATGCCCGCCAACGGAGCACCGATGTGACGTTCGACGAAATCGACGAAACCATGCATCGCAGCATCGAGTGCGCCTTCCCGCCCGAGCGCGAGCGAATGTTCGTTCAGCCCGGGATAAATCAACACGTCCGGTAGGGGATCGGTGGACAGCACGTCGCGATGTACACGCATGGGTATGCCTTGATACGCCGAATGAAAATAGTGCGACAGACAATCGACCTTGTTGAGATAGACGCAGTCCACGCCATGTGCCTTGACGACTTCGCGCAACTGCGCGAGGTCCAGCATGCCGATTCGTCGCGGCCGGCCAGTCCCCGTCCCGTACTCGCCCGTGAGTATTCGAAGGGCAATGCCGACATCGAACGGGTCGTCGGAGCGCAGCAGTTGTTCAGCGGTACAGCGCACTTGCTCCTCTGCTGCACCAACGCTTTTCTGGGATGCGTCATGACAATACTGCGCCGAACGCTCGCCACCCAGCTCGGACGGAAACGGGCCACGCCCGACACGCGACATGATCGCTTTCGCCACGCCAATCGTTCGACGGTGATACTTCGGCGAGAGATCACCTCCCACATAGGCATAGGCCGGCACGGTATGGCTCGATGTCACGTACGGCTGGCTGCCGTCAACGACATCGAGCAACACCGACTGTGCCCCTTCGAACAGTACATTGGCACCATGCCTCACACGATCGATGAGCCATCCGCGATCCGTCTCGATGTAATCACGCAAGGTTTCCGAAACCTTCGGCAAGCTCAGGAGCATGTCCGACATTTCAGCGATCCAGGGCGAGGTGCCGCCTTCCGCATTGATCATGCGAGTGAATACATTGCGCATCGAAGCCACGGTGTCTGCCTCGTTCGCGAGCAGGTCGCCAAGCATCAAATTGACACGCGTATCGTTGCGCACGCGCATGGCCCGATCTGCATAGCAGGGCCCGATGCCATTACCCGTGGTCCCGATCATTCCGCTCGCGCGGCGGTCCATCGCAATGTGGTGCGGCTGTACCAGCGCAGCACGCGCACTGATACGCAGCCGGCCTTCGAGCGAGATGCCCATCTCGCGCAACTGTTCGATCTCGTCGGCCAGCTTCCAGGGGTTGATGGCACATCCCGATCCGATGTACAGCATTGCGTGTGGGTGGAATACGCCGGAAGGCAGTTGCTTGAGTGCGATGCGTCCGGAGGGCGTATCGATGGTGTGCCCGGCATTGGCGCCGCCGTTGAACCGAGCGATCACGTCGTAACCTGGCGCAAGCGCATCGATGATTTTCGCCTTGCCTTCATCGCCGTATTGCAGGCCGACGAGAACGTCGGCGAAGCCTGCCGCGGGCTGCGAAGGGAGGTGAGCGGAGTGAAACGAGGGGCGGGTAGAGACAGAGGTCATGCGCGTTGCATATCGTAGAAAAAACGGGGAACGGGCGCCTGCTGTGCCGCCAACCGGTCGTAGACCCAGCGGCCGACGGCGATGTCGAGAATGCCCAGACCGAAGGGTGAAAACACGATGGGCCGGTCATGCGCCGGTGGTATATCGCCACATAGCAAGTGCGGCAGCGAAGTCGTGACGAAACGCCGGTGGCCGGTCTCGGTTTCCGTGAGATGCAGCGAAGTCATTGCGCGCAGGCAATGGTCGATGTCATCTACCACGTTGTAAGACGCGAGCACAACCGCAGGCGCGAGGTCGCGTAGCGAGAGATGCAGCACGATCGGGCAGTGCGAGAACCAATCGGCGTTGTCCAGATATGGCGATGCGGCCGTCGTCGTGAACACAATGACGTCCGACTCACGAATGGTCGCTTCGAGTAATGCCTCCGGGCGTGCGTCGTAGCCGGGGTGCTTCCCGATTCGGGTTGCGAGCGACGTCGCGTAATCATTGTTCAAATCGTGCACCTTCACGTTGCCGATCGGCAGCGCTGCGAGCGGCAGACACTCGGCCACATGACGTGCGATAACCCCCGCCCCCACAAATCCCACGCGCAGGCCTTTCGGTGACGACTCCTTCCTGGCAAACGTATTGCCCGCGAGGCAGCGGAGCGCGCTGATAGCACTCGCCGCCGTACGCGCGGCACTGATGATGCTCGCTTCCATGCACGCCATCGGATAGCCGGTTGACGGGTCGTTCAGGATAAGGACAGCCGATGCGCGCGGCATGCCACGTTCGATGTTTTCTGGAAAGCTCGATATCCACTTGATGCCGGTCACCCCTTCGCTGTCATCGTGGTCACAAATGTGCGCCGGCAGCGCGATGATGCGATTGCGCCGCCCGCCGGGAAACCGGAGAAATTGACTTTCCGGATTCACCGTGCGGCCAGCGCTGTGGGCACGATATGCGGCCTCGACCGTATCGAGAACGGCTGACTTGTCTTCCCCGATGGCCGCGTCGATCTGCTCACCGGTGAACACGCGAAATTGCGGTAGCGACAAGGCGTTCATGGCAATGAGGGCCTCACGGCGTCGAGGGTGTGCGAAGCGCCGTGCGCTGCGCGGAAACGATCGCCAGCCCATAGCGCAGCCCAGTCGGAGTCGTAGAGGGTGTCCAGATATTTGTCGCCCATGTCCGGCGCAATGGCGACCACCGTGTCGTTCGCTGAAATGTCCGCAGACGACAGTTGCACCGCCCGCAGCACGCTGCCCGTGGACCCGCCCGCCAACAAGCCGCGTGCGGCCAGCCGGTGACACATGCGCAACGTTTCCGCTTCGGGGATATGGACGATGGCGTCGGGTGACTCGACATCAAGGAGTTCGCACAACGGCGGGCGGTGGCTTGTCCCCAGCCCGGGGATGCGTCGCGGTCCGGGCGGGCCGCCGAACGTGACAGAACCGACCGCATCGACCGCGATGACACGGGTGGGCAGTCGATGCGCTCGCACGTAGCGCAAGCACCCGATCAACGTGCCGGTCGTACCCGCACCAATGAACAGATGGCCGGCGTCAGGATAGGCGGCGAAGATTTCCGGCGCTGTCCAACGGTAGTGCGCCCGCCAATTGCCGGGATTGGCATATTGATTGACCCATACCCATCGCTCGTCGTGCGCCACTTGCGCCTGAATCCACGCGATGCGTGTGCCAAGGTAACCGCCCTGCGCATCGCGCCGCTCCACGCGAACCACTTGCGCCCCCGCTGCCTGCATGGCACGGACGGCCTGACGCGGGGTATTGGGATCGGTCACACAGGTGAATCGGTAGCCCCGATTCGCACAAACCATGGCCAACGCCACGCCGAGATTTCCCGACGATGACTCGACGATCTGTGTGTTCGTGCAAATGCGGCCCGCCGCTTCCAGATCTTCTATCAATTGAAGCGCAGTCTTTAGCTTGATGGAGCCGGCCGGATTCAGGCCTTCCAGCTTCAGGTGAACTGTGGCGGAACACAGACCGTCAATCGCCGTGAAGACGGGGGCCGTCGGTTGCAGGAATGTGCCACCGACACGCAACGGCGGGCCGTCGTGCATGTTCTCGCTTGCGCCGGGTCCGGCCTGCCGCGGGACCGCCAATGTTTCGTGCTCATACCCCACAACCTACCTCCCGAAGTCTCGCCCGAGGGCGATGCGATGGCGTGGAGAGGCGAAGTGAATGCAGCCCGTAATGAAACGCGGAAGCTCGGAAGCTCGGAAGCTCAGAGATTTGGCATTCGGCATTCGCTCATCACGCCGTGAAGCGTCATTTAAGCGAACCGAACGAGCGCGGAACACCTGCATAGTCGTGTAGGACGCAGGATGCGGCGACGTATTTGGGAACTGACTGGGGGCGTTCTGCCGCCCCCTGTGGCGATGAGATCGAGAGAGACGGGGACTTGCCGGTTAGCGCGTCGAGCGCGAGGGCAAGTGCCGAAACCGCGTGCGCGGAGCTTGCTTAACGAGGGCGGCCGCCACGCCCGATATCCTGAATGCGAACGACCGCATTGCCGGCCGCATCGGTTTTTTCAGGAGTTTTCCAGGCGTGGCCGTAGACGAGTTCGAAAGTCAGCGCGATCGTGCCATCGTCGCGGCGCTGACGCTCAAGCGCCGATCGCAGAGCCGCAAGACGCGACCGCCCAGTGAGCCCGGGGCGACGCTCCGGCAGCGGATTCACGCCGAGCAGACGCACGTCGCGCAACAGCGTATCCGGGGATTCGAACGTAAGGGTCAGGCGCTCCATGTCCGTGACAGGCGTATCGAAACCGCTCGCCACCATCATGTCTCCCAGATCGTGCATGTCCGTCGGTTCGAGCACATGCGCGACGTGGTCGACTTCCGCCCATGCCGTACGCAATTCGCGCAGCGTATCGGGGCCATAGGCCGAAAACATCAGCAAGCCATCTGTGCTCAGCACACGGTGCCACTCGGGAATGACACGATGCGGTTCTCGATACCAATGCAGCGCGAGATTCGACCACACCAGATCAAACGTTCGCGGGGCAAAGGGGAGCGCCGAAAAATCGGCCTGCACCACGCCATACGGCGGCGCAGTGCGCAGCAGTCGACGCCAGCCGGTCGTCGCCCCTGCCGTCGCCGCCGCTTTGGCCATCGCAAACGAGGCGTCGAGACCCACGCGATAAGCGTCGGGGTAACGCTCGCCGAAGCTCAGCAAATCGCCGCCGGTGCCACAACCTGCGTCCAGCACGCGCTTGGGCTTGAGCTTGATGTAATCGAGCCGGCTCGCAAGCCGTGACGCCACTTCCCGCATCAGGAAATCAGCCTCGTGCCAGTTCGGCGCACGGCGATCGAACGCGGTGCGCAAAAAGCGGGCGGAGAACGCCGAGAACGGGGTTTGGGGAGCGGGAGAGGGCTTCATGGGACGGGCAAAAAGGCGAGTCGGCAGTATACTCGTTGCTGCCCGAATGCATCGGGCACTGCCATGCGACGCCGGACCTCGTCCGGTCCCGCGCCACGACGGTGCTGGCCCGCCTGGCCCGTCACACCACCTCGTGCCCGCTATCGCCTTGCCTACCCTTCGCGCCACTTTCCCCACGCTCGCCAGACTTGCCGGCGGATTGCTGCGCATGGCGTTGCCGGATCACTGCGCGATCTGCCATCGGCGTGCTGCGCGGCAACTCTGTATCGATTGCTCGCAAGCCTTCGACGACGCCCGTTCCGGTGCACCGCGGCGCTGCCGCCAATGCGCCGCAGCACTGCCCTCGCTGACAAATCCGACCCACGACGTCACGACACCCAACGCTGGAAGTGCGACAATTTGCCGCACCCAATCCCACGATGTCTGCGGACAATGCCTGCGACATCGGCCCGCGTTCGACGAAACCATGGCGCTCGCAGACTACGTAGCACCGCTCGACACACTGATGATTCGTCTGAAATACCATGGCGCCCTGCCGCTCGCCCGAGAATTCGGCGAACGGCTCGGCGATGCACTAGCGGCCCGAGCTGATCCTGCGCCGCTGTTGGTCCCCGTGCCGCTGGCACCCTCGCGCCTCGCGTTGCGTGGCTTCAATCAGGCCTGGGAACTGGCGCGGGTGGCGGCGCGTCGTGCGAATCTGCCGGCCAGTGCCCACATGCTGCGGCGCGACCGAACGACTATCGCACAACGGCGTCTGTCTCGCGAGGCGCGCAGGCACAATCTGCGCGGCGCTTTTCTCGCGAGCGATCGCGTGCAAGGACGTCGCATCGTGCTGATAGATGACGTCATGACCACCGGCGCGACCTGCGACGCGGCCGCCGCCGCGCTCAAGCAAGCAGGCGCCACGCATGTACTTGCGGCTGTCGTATTGCGCACACCGTTTTCCGAATAACTTCGCCCCCACGCTCATGTTCAACGTCGTTCTCGTTTCGCCCGAAATCCCGCCGAACACCGGCAACGTCATTCGCCTGTGTGCCAACACGGGTGCGCGTCTGCATCTGATCGAACCGCTTGGCTTTCCGCTGGACGACGCTCGCATGCGCCGCGCAGGTCTCGACTATCACGAGTACGCGGAGATGAAGGTCCATCGGGACTGGGGCGCGTTTCTGAGCACCGAGACACCCGACCCTACGCGGATGTTTGCGTTGACGACACGCGGCTCGCGCCCCTTTGGGGAGTTGTCATTTGCGCCGGGTGACTGGTTCATCTTCGGTTCGGAAACCCGCGGACTTGCGCCGGAATTGCTCGACACGTTCGCCGCCACCCAACGGGTGCGCCTGCCGATGCGCCCCGGCAACCGCAGCCTCAATCTGTCGAATACGGTCGCCGTGGTGGTCTTCGAAGCGTGGCGTCAACAGGGTTACGCCGAGGGATCCTGACTGGCGAGTTCCGCCTGATAGCGAGCCAACATCGGCGCGTCGAAGCAAACGAACTCCACCCGCTCGATATTCGGAAAGTGGGGCAGCGCGTCGCGCACGGTGAACACGGCCAATGGCACGGCCAGTTCGGCCGGATAGCCATACACGCCACAACTGATCGCAGGAAATGCCACGCTGCGGCAACCCTGCTCCGATGCCAGCCGTAAACTCTCACGGTAATAACTGGCCAGCAACGCAGGCTCGTCGCCCGCGCCGCCGTGCCATACCGGGCCGACCGTGTGAATCACGAACTTCGCCTTGAGACGAAACCCCGGCGTGAGCTTTGCCTGCCCCGTAGAGCAGCCTTGGAGTTTGCGGCAGGCATCCAGAAGTTCGGGGCCGGCCGCGTGGTGGATCGCCCGGTCGACGCCACCGCCACCGAGCAGCGATTCGTTCGCGGCGTTCACGATAGCGTCGACCGGGGATTGTGTGATGTCGCCTTGATAGGCGTGCAGACGGACAACTTGCGACATGGGCTGACCTCCCTTGTTGCGAGTGCCGGCGACGGGACTCCGTCACCGGAGAAATGGCCTGTCGGCGCTCCACGTTCCCCCGGGGAACCGGGAAACCGGGAAACGATGCAAGGCCCGATACCGCACCACCGGCCCGACATGCGGTAACGCGCTTAACCCGCGTCGTCCTCACGTTCGGCGCGCGCATCGCGCCGTAGCAGGGCTTCCACCGCCGCGCGGGCAGGCAAACCGTCGAATAATGTCGCACACACAGCGTCGGTAATCGGCATTTCGACACCATGCGCATGGGCCAGATCACGCACGGCGCGTGCGCATCGCACGCCCTCGGCCACATGCCCCAACGACGCCAACACGTCATCGAGCGACTTGCCCGTCGCCAATTGCAGGCCCACGGTGCGGTTGCGCGATAAATCGCCGGTCGCCGTCAGGATCAGGTCGCCCATGCCTGTAAGGCCCATGAACGTCTCGGGCTTGCCGCCCAAGGCGACGCCCAAACGGGTCATTTCGGCCAGACCGCGCGTGACCAGCGCCGCGCGGGCGTTGAGCCCCAGGCCCAGCCCGTCGCTGACACCCGTAGCAATCGCCAGCACGTTTTTAACGGCGCCACCTACTTCGACACCGACGAGATCGTCACTCGAATAAATGCGTAGCGCGCCGAAGTGGCATGCAGCAATCGTCAATTCGCACAACGACGGCACGCCACTGGCGATGGTCAGCGCGGCCGGCAGCCCCTGCGCGACTTCGCGTGCAAAGCTCGGTCCGGAAAGCGAGCCACCCGCAACCTGCGGGAAAACCTCGGCAACGATTTGGTGCGGCAACAGCCCGCTGTCAGCCTCGAAACCTTTGCAGAGCCAGATAAGGTTCTGCGGCGGACGGGCGGCGAGCGCCATATGGCCGGCCAGTGCGCGCAACCCGGCGACAGGCACGGCAGCCACGCACAACGCGTGCTCACCCGTGCCGTGCGCCAACGCCGTCGCGAAATCGGCTTCGAATTGCAAACGGGGGGACAGCGCGGAACCGGGGAGATAGGTGGAATTTTCGTGGGAGGCAGTCAGTTGCTTTATCAGCGCGGTATCACGCGCCCAAAGGACAACATCATGGCGTGCTGCCATGTGACTCGCCATTGCGGTGCCCCAGGCACCTGCACCGAATACGGCAATCTTCATGAAGGAGGCCTCGACGCGAAAGCCAGCACCCCGCCGGCCGTCGCGTCGATCAAGCGCAAGCGCTTAGTGGGTCTGGGCGGACGAGCCATCGGGCATTACGATGCCCGGGGCCGGCGTCTCGCCGTTGGCCGCTTGTTGCTCGGCCAGTTGCGCCAGACGTTGCTCGTACAACGCCTGGAAATTCACTTCGGCCAGGTGAATCGGCTGGAAGCCGGCACGGCTGATAGCGTCGGCCACATTGGCGCGCAGGTACGGGTACACGATCGTCGGGCACGCAATACCGATGAGCGGGTCGAGCTGCTCGACCGGCACGTTGCGAATCTCGAAGATACCGGCTTGCTTGCCTTCGACCAGGAACGCAACCTTGTCCTTGATCTTGGCCGTCACGGTGGCGATCACGGCGACTTCGAAGATTTCCTCGGCCAGACGCTCGGCAGCGACGTCCAGTTGCACTTCAACGGTCGGCATCTCCTGTTCGAGGAAGATCGCGGGCGAATTCGGCTGTTCGAGCGACAGATCTTTCAGGTAAGCGCGCTGGATGCTGAAAAACGGCTGATTCTGGTCGGACATTTCGTTTCCTTGGGTATAAGACAGCCGCGCAGGCGCGCGGCTGGGCGCACTATTTTAGGGGGTATCAGGCCGCTTGCAACAACGGCACAAGGCCACCGGCACGATCAAGTGCCGACAGATCGTCGTAACCGCCAATGTGACGCTCGTCGATGTAGATCTGCGGCACCGTGCGACGGCCGGTGCGCGTCATCATTTCTTCGCGGCGCGCGGGTTCTTTGTCGATCAGGATCTTCTCGATGTCCTGAACACCGCGCTGGCGCAGCAGGCGTTCCGCCATTTGGCAATACGGGCACACTTGCGTGCTGTACATCACGATCTTCGGCATGACTTGCAACTCCTCGATTACTTGACGACCGGCAGGCCGGCTTCCTGCCAGGCGGTAATGCCGCCCTGAAGGCTGAACGCCTCAGCATAGCCAAGATTGCGCAGCAGCGTCTGAGCGCGCGCGGAGCGCTGACCGCTCTTGCACACGATCAGTACCGGTGCCGCCTTGTTTTTGATGACCTGAGCGACTTTTTGCTCCACGTCGTCGAGCGGCACGTTTCGCGCGGACGGCAAATGGCCGGCGGCGAATTCCTCTCCCGAACGCACGTCGAGCACCACAGCGCCCTTACGGTTAATGAGCTGGGTCGCTTCAAGGGTCGACAGTCCGCGACCGCCGCGCTTGAAGACCGGCCAGGCCAGCATGCCACCCGAAACGAGGGCAATCGCGATCAGCGCGAGGTTGGTGTAATCGGAAAAGAACTTCACAAACCACCTGAAAAAGATCAAAAGAATCCGATCATTATAAAATAATCCGTGATTGCGCCGACGGGTTGCGTTGCCAATCGCTGCGCCGGACGTCGGCGGCCGCTTCGCTGCGGCCCGAAATGTTCCTGAATTGCCGCCGCAAAGCCCTTGCCGGGCCTTGTCGCACAAGGCGCTGCGAGCTTTGCCCCCGCCCCGTCGGCTGCCCCCGCTTTCCAACTCTGACTGAAGTTTACTCATGTACAAGCTCGTTCTCATCCGCCACGGCGAATCGACGTGGAACAAGGAAAATCGCTTCACTGGCTGGGTCGACGTCGATCTGACCGAAAAGGGCGTGGCGGAAGCCAGCCAGGCAGGCAGTCTGCTTGCCGAGGCCGGCTTCAAGTTCGATCTCGCCTACACGTCGGTCCTCAAGCGCGCGATCCGCACCCTGTGGCACGTGCAGGACGTCATGGACCAGATGTGGATTCCCGTGGTGCACAGCTGGCGCCTGAACGAGCGCCACTACGGCGCCCTGGCCGGCCTGAACAAGGCCGAGACCGCGGCCAAGTACGGCGACGACCAGGTTCACGTCTGGCGCCGCAGTTACGACACGCCGCCGCCGCCGTTGGCCGCAGACGACGAACGCAGCTCCTACAACGATCCGCGTTACGCCAAGCTCAAGCGCGAAGAGATTCCGCTGACCGAGTGCCTGAAGGACACCGTGGCTCGCGTGCTGCCGCTGTGGAACGAGTCGATCGCCCCGGCCGTACGTGCTGGCAAGCAAGTGCTCGTCGCCGCGCACGGCAATTCGCTGCGTGCACTCATCAAGCACCTCGATAACATTTCGGACGATGACATCGCCGGCCTGAACATTCCGAACGGTACGCCGCTCGTGTACGAGCTGGACGCCGATCTCAAGCCGATCCGTCATTACTATCTGGGCGATCAGGAGAAGATCGCCGGCGCACTGGCCGCCGTGGCTGCGCAAGGCAAGTCGAAGTAATCTCCCGCTGTCGCCCAACGCGACAATCGGAACCCGGCGCACCGCCCCGCGCGGTGCGCATCCCCCTCGCCCCCCGTACCCCCTCGCCCGTAATACCCCGTAACACGATTTCGACGGTGTTCGGGTGTCGCTTTCTCTGCCGCTTGTCGCCGGCCAATGCGCGTTCTGCCGGTAAAAGCCACGCACTATCGGAAGGCGCACAGCCAAAATCCCGTCAAAACCGTGCGTCGAACGGAACTTTTTGTAGAACCACTCGGGAAAAGTCCCTGTCGAATGGGCAATGCCCGCCCTGCGGGCAAACGGTTATACTTCGCCAAAGTGCGCGCGCCCGTTGGCGGGCGCCCCGAAAAATCCGGAATTTCCACGCCTATATGCGCCAAACCCTCAAACACATCGGCCTGATCGTGCTGGGCCTCGCGACCGGTGCGGCAGCCACCCTCGCGTTCTCGCAGGCTTCCGCACAAAGCGCTACCACGCCATTGCCGCTCGAACAGCTTCGCCTGCTGGCCGAAGTGTTCGGCCAGATCAAGCGTGAGTATGTGCAACCGGTCGACGACAAGAAACTGCTGACTGCGGCGATCAAGGGCATGGTGTCGAGCCTCGATCCGCACTCGTCGTACCTCGACAAGGAAGAATACAAAGAGCTGCAAGAGCAGACGCGCGGCCGCTTCGCCGGCCTCGGCATCGAGATCTCGCAGGAAGATGGCCTGGTGAAGGTCATCTCCCCGATCGAAGACAGCCCGGCGTTCAAGGCAGGCCTGAAGCCCGGCGACCTGATTACCCGCATCGACGACAAACCCGTGCGCGGCATGACCCTCGATCAGGCAGTCAAGCGTATGCGTGGCGCTCCGGGCAGCAAGGTCACGCTGACGATCTTCCGCAAGGCGGACGAGCGCACCTTCCCGGTGTCTATCGTGCGCGCGGAAATCCGCGTGCAGAGCGTGAAGGGCAAGATGCTCGAGCCGGGTATCGGTTACGTGCGCATCACGAGCTTCCAGGAACGCACCGTGCCGGATCTGGCCAAGAAGCTTCAGGAATTGGCCAAGGATCAACCGCTCAAGGGTCTGGTGCTCGATCTGCGTAATAACGGCGGCGGCATCCTTCAGTCCGCAGTCGGCGTATCCGCAGCCTTCCTGAAGGAAGGTGCCACGGTGGTAACGACCAACGGTCAGATCGAAGACGCCAAGCAGAAGTACACGGCCACATTCGACAACTATCGCCTGTCGGCCAGCCCGGAAGATCCGCTCAAGGGCGAGGCCGCTTTCTGGAAGACCGTGCCGATGGTGGTGCTGGTGAATGCTTACTCGGCGTCGGCCTCGGAAATCGTGGCAGGTGCGCTGCAAGATTCGAAGCGCGCGCTGATCATGGGCAAGACGACCTTCGGCAAGGGCTCGGTGCAGACCGTACGTCAACTGTCGCCGGACACCGCGCTGCGTTTGACCACGGCGTACTACTACACGCCGAGCGGCCGCTCGATCCAGTCCATCGGTATCAAGCCGGACGTGCCGGTCGACCAGAATCCGAAGGGCGATCCGGACGACGTGCTGGTCACGCGAGAAATCGACTACCAGAACCATCTGCACAACACGCAAACGCCTGACGAGCAGAAGGAAATCGACGCTCGCGAAGCCCGCCGTCTGGAAGAACTGCGCCGCCTCGAGGAAGAGAACGCGAAGAAGACACCGGAAGAGCGCAAGAAGGAACGTGAGGAACGCTTGCCGGATCTGGGCAGCGCCGACGACTTCATGCTCCAGCAGGCTGTCCATCAGCTCAAGGGCGAACCGGTCCAGCGCACGAAGTCGCGTCTGGAGGCGAATGCCGGTCCGCTGCCGAAGGACGCCGCCAAGGCTGCGGCCCCGGCTGCGGGGACCAAGACCGACCCGAAGACCGACACCGTCGTACCGGCCAAGCCGGCGGACAAGAAGTAAGCATCGGCCTTACACTACAAACCGTGCCCGCGAAAGCCGGCACGGTTTTTTTATTCCTCTGCGCTAAGCGATGAACGACGATCAGTTGCTCCGTTACTCCCGCCACATTCTGCTCGACGAACTCGGTATCGAGGGGCAGGAGCGTTTGCTCGCCGCCCATGCCGTGATCGTGGGGGCGGGCGGCCTCGGCTCGCCCGCAGCGCTCTATCTGGCGGCGGCGGGCGTCGGACACATCACGTTGATCGACGACGACGACGTCGATCTCACCAATCTGCAGCGCCAGATCCTCCACGACACGCAGAGCGTGGGGCGGCCCAAGGTCATCTCGGGGCGCGATCGCATCGCACAAATCAACCCTGACGTGGTCGTCGACGTCATCAACGAACGCGTGGACGAAGCACGGCTCACGGCCCTGGCGCGCAACGCCACCGTGGTACTCGACGGCTCGGACAACTTCGCTACGCGCCATGCGGTCAACCGCGCCTGCGTGGCCGCCGGTGTCCCGCTTGTCTCCGGCGCAGCGTTACGCTTCGACGGGCAAATCAGCGTTTTCGACGTGCGTAACGACGTGTCGCCCTGCTACGAATGCATTTTCCCCGCAGACGAGCCGTTCCCCGAGCAGGCCTGCGCCACCATGGGGGTGCTCGCGCCGCTCGTGGGCATCATCGGCAGCATGCAGGCGGCAGAGGCCATCAAACTCATCACGGGCGTTGGCGTGCCGCTGGTTGGCCGACTCCAGATGCTCGACGGACGCAAGATGAGTTGGCACACCATGCACTGCGCTCGCAATCCGGAATGCAAGGTTTGCGGGCAGCGGCACTGAGCCCCGGGCACCGCGAATCGAACCGACATAAAAGAAAGGCGCTCCGATATCGGAGCGCCTTTCTTCATTTCAGCGACGTGCTATCGCCGTCAATCCGTCATGCGACGGCCAGACGCGCCAACGCCGCCTGCATCTCTTCCGGTTCGGTCGCGGCAAGCAGCTCCTGCACCGGGCGTTCGAGATCCGGCAGGTGGGCCCGCAAAATCTCCTGTTTGACTTGCAACAGTTGGCTCGGATGCATGGAAAACTCCCGTAGCCCCATGCCCAGCAGCAAACGCGTGGCCGTCGGGTCGCCGGCCATCTCGCCGCACACCGCGACCGGCACACCAAACGCATGTGCCTCGCGGATGGTCATGGCGATCAGGCGCAGCACGGCGGGGTGCAGCGGATCGTACAAATGGGCGACGGCGTTATCCGCACGATCGATCGCCAGCGTGTACTGAATCAGATCGTTCGTGCCGATGGACAGGAAGTCGAGCCGTTTCAGAAACATCGAAACCGTGAGCGCAGCGGCCGGCACTTCGATCATCGCCCCGAGTTTCACGCCCGGATCGTAGAGCAAGCCAGCCGCGTCGAGCTGCGCTTTCGCTTCGCGCACGAGTTCGAGCGTTTGATCGATTTCCTGCGCATGCGCGAGCATGGGAAACAGAATCTGCACCTTGCCAAACGCCGACGCGCGCAGAATCGCCCGCAACTGCGTGAGGAACATGCGCGGCTCCGACAGGCTCCAGCGAATGGCGCGCAGCCCCAGCGCCGGGTTCGGCGCCGTCTCATAGCTCTCGTGGCTGTCGAGCGGTTTGTCGGCGCCGACATCGATGGTCCGGATCGTGAGCGGCAGCCCCTTCATCGCCTCAACGGCGCGCTTGTAGGCCTCGAACTGCGCCTCTTCCTCCGGCGCCTCCTTCTCGTTCATGAAAAGGAATTCCGTACGGAACAGCCCCACGCCGACAGCGCCGGCGGCCACGGCGGTCTTGGCGTCTTCCGGTAACTCGATGTTGGCGTACAAATGGATGGGCGTGCCGTCGATGGTCTGCGCGGGCGAGTGCTTCAACCGCTGCAAACGTCGCTCTTCCAGTGCACGCTCGCTCTGGCGATAGCTGTACTCCTCGAGCACGATCGGCGCCGGGTCCACGATGACGATGCCGCTGTCGCCGTCGATGATGATGATGTCGTCCTGCTTGATGAGCAGGCTGGCTTGCGCAACGCCCACCGCCGCCGGAATTCCCAGACTGCGGGCCACAATGGCCGTATGCGACGTCTTGCCGCCCAGGTCCGTGACAAAGCCCTTGAACGTCTGCGACTTGAATTGCAGCATGTCGGCCGGCGCAATGTCGCGGGCCACGACGATCATGTCGTCGCGCGGTGTCTCGGCCACCACATGACGAATGCCGGGTGCGCCGGCAAGCGCCTTGAGCACGCGCTCGGCCACCTGTTCGATGTCCGCGCGGCGCTCGCGCAAGTATTCATCGTCGATATCTTCGAATCGGGCGACAAGTACCTCAAGCTGCGTGGTCAACGCCCATTCCGCGTTATAGCGGCGTTCACGAATCAGCTTGATGACGGCGTCCGCCAGCAACGTATCGTTGAGAATCAGCGAGTGAACGTCGAGGAACGCGCCCATCTCGCCCGGCGCGTCGTCCGGCAGTTCAGACTTGAGGGTATCGAGCTCGTGCTGGACGGTCGACTGAGCGCCATGAAAGCGCGCGATCTCGTCGTCGATCTGGGAAGGATCGAGCAAATAGTGCGGGACATCGAGCGTGGCGGGCGCGAGCAAATAAGCGCGTCCGATCGCGATGCCGCGGGAAACGGGAATGCCGTGCAGGGTGAAAGACAAGGAAGTCTCCCCAGTTCAGAGGCGGATGATTCGACCGTAATCTATGTTTTTTCGCTGCGCTTGGGGAGGCGTTGGCCGGCGGGCAGCGATTCGACCGCAAGTACGGTCCGCGCTCGGCGGCGCATCTGCCATTCGTCACGACACGCCGTCACTCACCGCAACGACGCCTTATTCCCCTTCGCCGAACTTATTCGCGATGAGGGCCAGGATCTCATCCATGGCTTGTTGCTCGTCGGTGCCCTCGGTCTCCACTTCGACCTTGGAGCCGATCCCGGCGGCCAGCATCATAACGCCCATGATGCTTTTCGCGTTGATGCGCCGACCATTCCGGGTCAGCCAGACCTCACTCTGAAATTTCGCCGCCAGTTGCGTCAGCTTTGCAGATGCCCGGGCATGCAAGCCCAATTTATTTACGATCGTCGTTTCTTGTCGAAGCATGTTTCAGTGTGACGTAGTGTGTGTGACCGGCGCACCCGCGCCGACTTCGAGAATACCTTTAGATCCGCCCGAAAGCACCTTCTCCGCCAGGGTATCGAGCGGCACCGAGCGATAGCACACCGCCTTGATAAGCATCGACAGGTTCACCCCGGCGAGTACGCGCACTTTCGGTCCGACGAGTTGCGCCGCGACATTCGACGGCGTGGCACCGAACAAATCGGTGAGGACCAGCACGCCGTTTTCTTCGTGCAACTGCACTAGGCGTTCACGGGCGAGCTCAACAAGCGCCGCCGTGTCCTGGTCGGGGACGACGTCGATCGCGCCGATGCGCGACGGACAGCCGCCGTAGATGTGCGACACACACTCGCGAAGGGCGGAGGCGAGCGGTGCGTGGGCAATAATCAGAATTCCAGCCATGATGCTAGGCACGCCAAGCGCCGCGGGTGTCCGGGATACAAACACAACGACGAACGCGAACCTGTCGATTTTGGGATTCTCATTTTAGCAGGCGCGCAAAAACCCCGAATTTTCATCATGTTAGGGTCTGCCCCAAGCGATTCGCGGGAGCGACAGACCCGTTTCCCCTCAGACGGCCAGCTCCAGCGCGTCGATGAACATCTTCGGCACGTCGAAACCGGTTTGGTCCGTGATTTCCTGGAAGCAAGTCGGACTCGTGACGTTTACTTCCGTGAGGTAATCGCCAATGATGTCGAGCCCCACGAGCAGCAGACCACGTTGCCAGAGGATCGGCGCCAGCGCTTCGGCAATCTGACGATCTCGCGCCGAAAGATCGCGTGCTTCTCCCACGCCGCCGGCCGCGAGATTGCCGCGTACTTCGTTACCTTGCGGGATACGCGCCAGCGAATGCGGTACGACCTTGCCGCCAATGACGAGCACTCGCTTGTCGCCCGCCTTGATTTCGGGAATAAAGCGCTGGGCCATCACCGACGCTGCGCCGTTTTCGCCAAGCATCTCAACCACCGAGCCGAGGTTGCGGCCGTCCGGACCAATGCGGAACACACCCGTGCCCCCCATGCCGTCGAGCGGCTTGTAAATCACGTCGCCATGTTCCGCGTGAAAGGCGCGCAGTCGCGCCGCGTCGCGCGTCACCAGCGTCGGGACCACAAACTGGGAAAACTCGGCGATGGCGAGCTTTTCGGAGTGGTCCCGAATCGCGCTCGGCTTATTGAAGACTCGGGCCCCGGCACGCTCGGCTATTTCGAGCAGCCACGTGGCGTTGATGTACTCCATGTCGAACGGCGGGTCTTTGCGCATGAGCACGGCATCGAACTCCGTGAGCGCCGCCACGCGGATCTCGGCAACCTCGTACCACGCCTGCGCATCGCCCGTCAGGCGAATTTCCTTCACGCGCGCATCGACCTTTGCGCCATACCACGCCATCTCGTGCGGCTCGCACGCGAAGATGCGGTGCCCGCGACGCGCTGCCTCGCGCATCATCGAGAACGTAGTGTCCTTGTAGGTCTTGAACTGGTCGAGCGGGTCGGCGATAAAGAGAATCTGCATCGATCGGGGGAGGTCTTGGGGGTTCGGATGCACACACCGCAGGCTGCGGCAACAGAAGTCTATTCTAGCCGAGGCGGCGTTTTGCCGCTTCGCACCGGCACGCCGTCAGGCCCGGGCAGTCGGCCAAAACCTCACGCCCCGTTGGTGTTTCCCGTCGCCCCCGGGCCCCCAAGTCCGAGAAGCAATGAGGCATCGCGCACGGGGTCGAGACGGGCGCGCATGAGCGACAGATGTGTCTTGAGCGTCTGCACGCCAATGGCGCACGCCTCCCGTGTCTGCGAACGCGACTGACCGGCCAGCAAGCGCATCGCAATCTCGCGCTGAACGGGGGTAAGCGCAGTCTCCCAAAGCCGTTGCAACAACCGAACGGTGGGAGGCACGGACAAGTGCAGGGCAATGCGCACGCGCTCGGTCGCCCGGCCGCCCATCCCGCACAAATGCGTTGCGTGCAGATGCAGCGTACCACCGGGCACCTCCACTGCCCTTTGGACCTGTACCCCCGATGAAATGGCGTTCGACCCGTGACGCGTCAACGCATCGGCGAGCGCCTGACACGCCTGCACGACGACGCATGCGTCGGGCCACGCGCGCCCTGCCGTGGGCCGCCAGACGCGGTGCATGAGCGCCAGCGCGGCGGGATCTGCCCACTCCGGCTGGCGCTGGTGCCAGATGAGCGTGCCTGCCACGTCGTCGCCGATGGCGCCCGACGCCGACGGCCACAGATTGGGTACAGGTGGCGTCATGGCTGTCAGTGCGGGAAAGGCGGGACGGCCGGGGGCCGTGGTGAATTCTGCGGCAGCCGTCTCGAACGCGGTGACTTCACGCGCACTGAAGCGCGGACGCGACCGGCGGCGCGATACCAGCAGGCGCAACACGTCGACAGGTGCCGCCGCCGAGAAGTCGGCTCGCTCGCCCCCCTCACCCGCCGCCCCCCTCGTGCTCGTGACAGGCAGCAGGCAGACGTCGAGCAGGTCGCCGTCGGGAAGGCACCGATCCAGTTCAAGTGGGCGGCGAAACATTGTGGGCAGCGCCCCCGGACAACCTCTCGAGCGCCGCGCGTGGCCGCGCAACAGCTCACCGTGCGAGAGGGCGCATTGCAGCTCCGTCACCGGCGGCATGGTCCAACCACTGGCCGCGAGCCGTTCGCAGGCCGACATAGGGGCTTGCGGTGCGTACCAGCAGGTGCCGTCAGTGGCGGCCTCCGGATCGTCGGGCGCGTGGCACCATAGCGCCGCCACGCCGTCTGCCGACAGCCAGACTCGCAGCGTCTCCAGCCACAGCGGCAGGTAGCCGAGCATCGGCACCGGCAATTGATGGATTTGACGAAGACATGTGCGCACATCCCCCTGCATTCCGGTATCCCTCCCAGCGCAGACAATTCCGAGGAAATTTCCTATTCCACTCGATCACATACGGACATCCCCCATTCGGGGGATGTTGCACGCGTCAATCGGTCGCATCATCACGCCATTGCTGATGCAAACCGGGCGAAGGATCGGCACAGTACACCGATCCGAAAGTCGCAAGGAACGCACAGGAATCAGTTTGCGGGGGGGCCCGCTCAGGGCAGCCCCGATTTCCGGCCGTTGCATGAGGCGGCCGGTAAATGTGACGCCCGGCTAGTCGGGGGGCCAGCCGGGCGTCTTTTTCTTTTCGTCTCTCGGAACGAGCGGCGACTGAGGCCGCCGCACAAGCGCGGCCTCATACCAAATTCAGAAACTTCTCAAATGAACGGCGAGACCGAAAGGCCGCGAGCGGATGTCACTCGTCGCAGCGTCGGTCCCGCGTTATCAGTACGTCTCCGGGTCCGGATCGGTCCGTTCGAGTTCGAGCGAGGCCGCCAGCAGCGCAAGACGCGCCACCACGCCGTACATATAGAACCGGTTGGGCGGCGCCGCCCCCGGTTTCGCGTGCACGTCCGGCAGCGCAGTGTGCTCGAAGGCGAGCGGCACGAAGTGCATGCCGGGCGCGTTGAGATTCTCGTCGGTCCCGCGGCCGGTGTGCACCCGGTAGAAGCCACCGACCACATAGCGATCGATCATGTAGACGACCGGCTCGGCCACGGCTTCGTTGATGCGCTCGAACGTATAGACACCTTCCTGCACGATCACATCGTGCACTTCGAGGCCCTCCTTCACCACGCTCATCTTGGTGCGTTCGCGACGGTTCAGGTTTTTGATCTCGGCGGCGTCATGCACCATCATCACGCCCATGCCGTAGGTGCCGGCATCGGCCTTGATTACGACGAACGGCTTCTCGGTAATACCGTATTCGCGGTACTTCTTGTTGATCTTCTTGAGAACCGCATCGACCGTATCGGCAAGTTTCTCTTCGCCAACGCGTTCGTCGAAATCGATGCCCTCGCACTTCGCGAAGTACGGATTGAGCATCCATTGATCGACGTCGATCATCTTGGCGAATTTCTTGACGATGTCGTCATACGCTGCGAAGTGCTGGCTCTTGCGACGTACTGCCCATCCCGCATGCAGCGGCGGCAGGAGGTATTGCTCGTGCAACCCTTCGAGAATCGGCGGGATGCCGGCCGACAGATCGTTGTTGAGCAGAATCGAGCACGGGTCGAAATTCTTCAGCCCCAGCCGCCGCGGCGTACGCTCGAGCGGCTCGATCACGACGTGCTGGCCGTCGGGCAGTTCGATGGTGGTGGGCTCGGTGATGTCGTCCGACAGACTGCCCAGACGCACATGCAACCCTGCGTGACGCATGATCGTGGACAACCGGGCAAGGTTCTGCAAATAGAACGTGTTGCGCGTGTGACGCTCGGGAATCAGCAGCAGGTTCTTGGCGTCCGGACAAATCTTCTCGATGGCGGCCATGGCGGCCTGCACAGCAAGCGGCAGGACTTCGGGCGCCAGATTATTGAAGCCACCGGGGAAAAGATTGGTGTCGACGGGCGCGAGCTTGAAGCCGGCATTTCGCAGGTCGACCGAACAATAGAACGGCGGCGTATGTTCCTGCCACTCAAGCCGGAACCATCGCTCGATGGCAGGCGTCGCATCGAGAATCTTCTTTTCCAGGTCGAGCAGCGGGCCTTTCAGGGCCGTGACGAGATGCGGAACCATGCTTCTCTCATATCCAGATGGAATATCGATTGTAGAGCATACGCCTGGCACCCCCGCCGTTCGCCATGCCCCGGGAAGGGGCACCACGCCGTGCCGTATGCACGGCCCACTGCTGTCGCCGGTCAGACAACGTCAGGGGAGAACACGCGCGGGCAGGATCGGGGAAGGTGCAGTGCGATGCTGTGGTGAGAGAAGGTGGGGACGAAGCGGGCAATCGCAAGCAAAAAAACGGGCACCTCTCGGGTGCCCGCGCAAAGCCGGGGCCGGCTGTCCGACCGGCCGTCAGCAACTCCTCTCGCTCGCCCCAGACGGGGCCAGGGAGCCCGTAGCCTGAACACCAGTGTCCAGAGCCAAATTACGAATCCTTGCCGATTCGTCGATCTTGGTTGACATCAGGCCCGGCCGAAGCCGGGCCTAAACGCCGCGATGAGACAGATTGCGAGGTATTGGCCGAAATCAGTTGTGATACGCCGATTCGCCGTGCGAGGTGATGTCGAGACCTTCACGCTCTTCGTCTTCCGGCACGCGCAGACCCAGCACGATGTCGGCAATCTTGAAGGCAATGAACGCCACCACTCCCGACCAGACGAGCGTAGTCAGCACGCCCTGGAACTGAATCCAGACCTGACCGGCAATCGAGTAATCCGGTGCGACCTTGTTCGCCACGTAGTCGTAGATACCCGTGCCGCCCAGCGAGGGGGCCGCAAATACGCCCGTCAGAATCGCGCCGAGCATACCGCCCACACCGTGCACGCCGAACACGTCGAGCGCATCGTCTGCCTTGAGCATTCGCTTCAGACCGTTCACACCCCAGAGGCAGATCAGACCGGCCAGCAGGCCGAGCACGATCGAGCCCATCGGGCCAACGAAGCCGGCCGCCGGAGTCACGGCCACCAGACCGGCTACGGCACCCGAGGCGCCACCGAGCATCGACGGCTTGCCCTTGCCGATCCACTCACCGGCCGTCCACGACAGCGTGGCAGCGGCGGTCGCGAGCAGCGTGTTGACGAATGCGAGTGCGGCACCGCCGTTGGCTTCCAGACCCGAGCCGGCGTTGAAGCCGAACCAGCCGAACCAGAGCAGCGAGGCACCGATCATCGTCATGGTGAGCGAGTGCGGCTTGAACGCTTCTTTACCGAAGCCCACACGCTTGCCCACCATGTACGAGCCGACCAGACCCGCGATAGCGGCGTTGATGTGCACCACCGTACCGCCAGCGTAGTCGAGTGCCCCCTTCTGGAAGAGCCAGCCGGCATGCGCATTGGCAGCATCGGCAGCGGCCGCGTCGGTGTACGCATCCGGACCCGGCCAGAACCACACCATATGGGCCATCGGCAGGTACGAGAACGTGAACCAGATGACGGTAAAGAGCAGCACAGCCGAGAACTTGGCGCGTTCGGCGAAGGCACCGACGATCAGCGCGCAGGTAATGGCGGCAAACGCTGCCTGGAACGCCATGTACGCGTATTCCGGTACGTTCACGCCCTTACTGAAGGTCGCCGCGACCGAGTCCGGCGTCATGCCCTTCAGGAACACGCGATCGAAGCCGCCGAAGAACGCTCCCCCCTCGGTGAACGCAATGCTGTAGCCGTAAATCGACCAGAGCACGACCACCAGCGAAAAGATGATGAAACACTGCATCAGCACCGAGAGCATGTTCTTCGAGCGCACGAGGCCGCCGTAGAACAGGCCCAGGCCGGGCAACGTCATGAGAATCACAAATGCAGTACAAGTCAGCAGCCACGCCGTGTCGCCCTTGTTCGGCGGTACGGGTGCCGCTGCCGCGGCGGCAGGTGCCGGTGCAGCCGCAGCGGCTGCGGGTGCTGCGGCTGGCGTTGCCGCGGAAGCCGCCGCAGCAGCGGGTGACGCAGCCTCGGAGGCAGCGGCGGGCGCCGAGGCGTCCTGAGCAAGCGCGGCGGTGGAGCCGAGGCTCACGGTGCCGGCAACACCCAGAAACGCGGCGGCGAGCAAGAGTTTGGCAAGCAGTTTTTTCATGATTGTTGTCTCTTATGTAGGACCTTTACAGCGCGTCTTCGCCGGTCTCTCCCGTACGGATGCGGACCACGTGCTCGACGTTTGACACGAAAATCTTGCCGTCGCCGATCTTGCCGGTGCGGGCTGCCTGTTCGATGGCGTCGATCGCCTGATCGAGCAAGGCGTCGCCGATTACCGCCTCGATCTTCACCTTCGGTAGAAAGTCGACGACATATTCTGCACCCCGATACAGCTCGGTATGGCCCTTCTGGCGGCCGAAGCCCTTGACTTCGGTCACCGTAATGCCCGCCACGCCAATGTTCGAGAGGGCTTCACGCACCTCGTCGAGCTTGAAGGGTTTCACAATTGCGGTAATCAGCTTCATGATGAGTCGCTCCTTAGAATGTCTTCGACAACCCTACGACGACCGTTGCCTTGGAGAGCACTTTGCCGGAATTCGCGGCGGTGTAGTACTGCTCTTTGGCATTCGTATCGACGTAGGACACCGACACGGAGAAGTTCTTGCCCAGGTCTTTCGACAGGCCGATCTTCCAGTCGGTATAGCTTGCCGCGCTGAAGTTATGTACCCACTGGTGACCCACGTGGCCCACGGCAGACAAGCCCCAGAAGCCCAGATCGTAGGTTCCCGTCAGGTCGAGGTAGCCGCTGTTCGACGTATCCTGGCCGTCCGGGCTTACCAGACCGAACAGACGGGTCAACGAGTGCGAGTACTTCAGCGTCACGGTTTTCCAGCCCACCGCGGCATACAGCTCGAACGTATGCGGCCGCGGGTAGAACGTCCCGGACGGGTAGGTGCCCGGGTAGTAGTACTGCAGACCACCGAAATCAATGGTCCAGTCGGGGATGATTTCCTTCTTCCAGCCCCCGTAAAAATCCATCTCGATGGGTGCGCTGACTGCCGAATTCCCGTCCGAGATCCAACTGATGTTCGAGGCCCACACGCCGGCATACAGACCGGATTCATGCGCGATATCAAAACCGCCCTGAACCGCCGGACGCTTGCCCGTTTGCGAAATACCGCGGAAGCGATAGTCCGAGAACAGGCCGATGTTTGCGGTGATCGTCAGCGGTTCGGCCGCAGCTGCGGCTGCATCGGCCGGTGCCGCTGCAGGCGCTGCGGCAGGTGCGGCGGCGCCATCGGCGCTTGCCTGCGCAAAAGCGCCGGCGGAAATTGCCATCGCACCAGTCAATACAACGCCAGCCATCGCAGTTGACACTTTTTTCATCACTTTCCCCTAAGTTGATTTTCGACGTCTTGGTACAGCGTGCGGCAGGTTGCGGACTGGGTAGAGCAACTCCCGTGCCAGCCTCGGAATCTGCGTGCGCTGCGAGGCGCAAGATACGGATTTCGGGATAAAAAATTGGCAAAATTGCGGGAAAGGTGAGGCCACCGGACAACGCCTGCGCTGGCAACGACGCCCGGCGATTCGTGTCAAATCCTTACCGGGCAACGGTCAGGCAGGTTCCTGCGCTGGCTGGGTGCGGGAAACGGTGATAGAGTTGCGCCAACATTGATGTGCGCCACCTGATGCACCACCTTGCACCGGTCAGACCGGCATGCCTAAGCACGTTGACGGTGCAAGCACCAGATTGGTGCGAAGAAACGAAGAGAGGAAGGCTTATGAAACCGAACGAGATCCTGCAAGACATGCAAGCCAAGGTGAGCGAGATGCTCAAGCAATCGCCCGCCAAGGATATCGAGCGCAATGTCAAAAGCCTGCTCAACCAAGGCTTCACGCGGCTCGATCTGGTGACTCGCGAGGAGTTCGACGTGCAGGCGCAAGTGCTTGCACGCACGCGCGAGAAGCTCGAAGCGCTGGAAAAGCGCGTGGCTGAACTTGAAAGCCTGCGCAGCGAAGCGCAAGACTGATCACATTACAGGGGCGCCACGGCGCCCTTTGCATTTCCCGGGACCTGCGCGCTCTCGCAAGCCTCGGCGGGTAATTCCTCTCTCCGCCGCACAAAACCCCTCCTGAAGTTCTGAGTCACAGTCGGAATCATCCTAAGTTCCGGCAGGCCTTTCCGGCACGTCCGTGCCACCGCTCCGAAAACACGCCCGCTTCCCTTATTTCATCCGATAAGCCATTGCGCCATGCGATGTCCGGCGACGACTATCGATGCCTGCGATTCACGTCGCGATGTTTCTGGGAACCAGGAGAAATCATGTCATTGGCAGTTGTCAGCAGCCGGGCGATCACGGGAATGGCGGCGCGCGCGGTTACCGTGGAGGTGCATCTGGCCAACGGGCTGCCGGGCCTGTCGCTGGTCGGTCTGCCCGATACCGAGGTCAAGGAAAGCCGTGAGCGCGTGCGTTCGGCATTACAGAACAGCCGGTTCGAATTCCCCGCGCGGCGCATCACCGTCAATCTGGCCCCGGCCGATTTACCGAAGGCGTCCGGTTGCTTCGATCTGCCGATTGCACTGGGCATTCTCGCGGCCAGCGGTCAGTTGCCCGAGGCCGGACTGCGCACGCATGAATTTGCGGGCGAGTTATCGCTCACAGGGGAACTGCGCGCCGTGCGCGGTGGCCTTGCCATGGCGAGCGCCATGGCGGCCGAACCCTCGGCGCGTGCGCTGGTGCTGCCCGCCGGCAGTGCGCAGGAAGCGGCGCTCGTCGAAGACGCCACGGTCTACGGCGCGCGCACGTTGCTCGACGTCTGCGCGCATCTTGCAGCGCCCGACGTCGCAACACCGCTACCACGTGCCGTCGTGGCCAATGCGTGTGCGGCGTCGGCAAGCTACGGCCCTACGGGCACACGCGGCACCGACTTTCCCGTTATGGGGGACATGAGCGATGTCAAAGGACAGGCGCACGCCAAACGCGCACTGGAAGTTGCGGCGGCGGGTGGGCACCACCTCCTTTTCTACGGGCCGCCGGGTACAGGCAAATCGATGCTGGCAACGCGGCTTGTCGGGCTGCTCCCCGCGTTGAGCAAGGCACAGGCCGTCGAGGCTGCCACGCTGGCCAGTCTGAGTGCGCAGGGCTTCGATATGCGGCATTGGGGCCGGCGACCGTTTCGCGCGCCGCATCACACGGCATCGTCAGCGGCATTGGTAGGCGGCGGGAGTGCGCCACGCCCCGGCGAAATCAGCCTTGCGCATCGTGGCGTGCTATTTCTCGATGAACTGCCCGAATTCCAGCGGCGTGTGCTTGAAGTCCTGCGCGAACCATTGGAACTGGGTCATGTGACGATCTCGCGTGCAGGGGGTCATGCAACGTTTCCCGCCGCCTTTCAACTCGTGGCCGCCATGAACCCGTGCCCGTGCGGCGATCTCGGACATCCCTCGCGAAGTTGCCGTTGTACGAGTGATGCGGTGGCGCGCTATCGCGGCCGCCTCTCAGGACCGTTGCTCGACCGTATCGACTTGCATGTAGAGGTGCCGGCACTGAGCGCCGAGACGTTCGCTGCACCGGCCGGTGGCGAGCGCAGCGAAGTCGTAGCGCTGCGTGTCAGGCAAGCGAGGGAGCGTCAGCTTTCGCGGCAGGGGCAATTGAACTGCGGCCTGTCAGGCAGCGCACTGGAAACACAATGCGCGTTACGGCCGGACGCTCGTGAGGTGCTGCATCGGGCCGTGACGCAGCACCATTGGTCCGCACGCACCTATCACCGTGTCTTGCGCGTGGCGCGCACGGTCGCCGATATTGCGGGTTGTGAATCGATTGACGCTCACCACGTCGGCGAGGCCGTGCAATATCGAGAAGCACCGCCGTCGTGACGGCATCACTCCAGCGTGAACGAGTCCAGAAACTGATCGACTTGTTCCTTCGCGGGGGCTTTGGTCGCCAGCACGACCACCTGATAGACATGGGTACCGCGTCCGACGAAGCGGGCGGCGACGTAACGCTCGGTCTTGTCACTGGCCATACCTTTTGCAGAGACGGCCAGCCCGGGAAGGGCAGGCGCATCGCCGGCCTGACGAACCATCACCTGCACGGGCGTCGCTGCGCCCTCGTTCACGTTGGCGAGCAGGCCATGCTGCAACTCGGTCAACACTGTCTGACGCAGTGTGGCGTCGTCGCTGGGAAGGGTGACGACGCCAACCGCAAAGAGCGCCGCGTCGACGCGCGCCGCTTGCATGCGCATCGGCAACGTTCCGGAGGCGAATTTCACGTCGCGCGCATCCTGCGTCGGCTTGGCGGGATAAGTCGCTGCATAGGCGCCGTCCTTGTCGTGCACCTCGCGCCAGTCGTAGCGAGGTGAACAAGCGGCGAGCACCATCGTCACGGCAAGCATGACGCAGACATGGACAACGCGATTCATAGGCGAGAGAGGGTCGCAGGAAAGGAAACGCCCATTATCCGCCATGTGTTGCGCCGCGAAAAACACGACGTGAGGCTTCCCGGTATCATCGGCAACATGAAATATGCCCTTGCCCATTCGCCCCGCAACCTTTTCACCCGCATCTTAGGAATGCAGGGGAAGCGCGCCGGCACGCCTTCGCAGGCCAAACGGTCGCGAATGACTGGAATCGCCGGAATCATGGGACTCGTCAGCCGAATCGCGATGGCGTGCTTCGCGGCGATCGGGGTTGTCGTCGGCACCGCCACCTCCGCAGCGGCCGGCACCGGGCCGGCGGCGCCGACAGTCGAATTGGCACAGGCGACAGGCATCACGTATCCGCATGAAGGCACCGTTGCCGCGGCGCCGGTCGACAGCAAGACAGCCGCGAAGCGGCGAGCCGAGCAGGAGGCCGTGCCCATGGCGACGGACTTCGCCGCCCATGCCCGCCGCGCGGCTTCGCTCGACGCACCGCTGATCGTGCTGGTGTCGTTACGCGACTGCGTGTATTGCGGCCCGATCCGTCAGCGTGAACTTGCGCCGCTCGTGCGAAGCGGCAAGTACGAGGTGCGCGAAATCGGCATGGACAGCCGCGCTCCGGTGCGCGACTTCGACGGCGCGACAACCACCGGTGTCGACTGGGCTCGCGCCCATGGCGTGAAGGTATCGCCGACGGTTTTGTTCCTCGATACGAGCGGACGCCCTGTCGCCGACCCGTTGATCGGCGCAGGATTGCCCGACTTCTATGGCGCGTATCTCGACGACGCCATCGCCCGTGGACGTGCGCGTTTGCACGCCGGGAGCGGTACCACGACGCGCTGAGATTCAGAGTAGAATCGACGTCACCCAATGAACCCCACCATTCTCACGGCTGTGTCATGAGCGCTACGACCTCCCGCAAGTCTCCCCTGGGCAAGATTCTCGCCGTGGCGATCATCGCCGTGGTGGCAATTGCCGCGTATTTCACGTTCGCCGGACCGAAACGCGCCCCCGAGGCGACGTTCACGCTGCTCTCCGGACAGAAGGTCGGCACCGAACAACTCAAGGGCAAGGTTTATCTCGTCAACTTCTGGGCGACAAGCTGCACGACGTGCATGAAGGAAATGCCGACGATGGTGCAGACGTATGAGAAGTACAAAGGCCAGGGGCTGGAGTTCGTGGCGGTCGCCATGAGCTACGATCCGCCGATGTACGTGATGAACTACGCGCAGTCGCGTCAGTTGCCGTTCAAGGTGGCCATGGATTCCGATGGCAGCGTGGCCAAACAGTATGGCAACGTGCAACTCACGCCGACAACCTTCGTCGTGGATCGTGACGGCAAGGTGCTCAAGCAGTATGTTGGCGAGCCGGAGTACGCAGAACTCGACAAGCTCATCGAAAAGGCACTCGCCAAGCAGGCGTAACGCCCGCCTGACGCCCGCCGACCTCCTCGGGCCTCGGGCTTCATTTCGCGGTTCCCTGCGTTGCATCGCAAGCGCCCTTCGGGGCGCTTTTGTTTTTTGGGGGGCCGGGAGCCTGTCGCCGCCTTTTCCTTTTCGCACAACGACGCCAACGCTCGCGTCCTCGGCACCAGAACCGTCGCCGAGCACCCGGCGATGCCCGTACCGTTCGCATGACGTCGCACCAAGTCGATACGTCCCGTCAGTCCCGTCAGTCCCGTCATACTATCAACGCCCGCTATCGCTCCCCTCACCGTGACCGCGTGTATGCAGGCCGTACCGCTTGAGCTTCTCGTACAGCGTCGCCTTGGGCACATGCAACGCCTCTGCGGTCGCCGCCACGTTACCCTTGCTGTGTTCGAGCGCCTCTTGCAGCACGGCACGCTCGAAGCGCTCCACCTGCTCCTTGAGCGGCAGCGGCGCGAGCGAATCGCCCTCGGGCGCCGTCGCCACGCCCAGCACCAGACGATCCGCCGCGTTGCGAAGCTCCCGCACGTTACCCGGCCAATCCGCTTGCATCAACTCCTGACGCATGCGATCAGAGACCACCGGCGCCGGACGCCCATAACGCACGGCAGAGTCGAGCACGAAGTGTTCGAACAGCGGCAGAATGTCCTCTCGACGCTCGCGCAATGGCGGCAACGCCAGCGTCACCACGTTCAGACGGTAGTACAGGTCGCGACGGAACGTTCCCTCGCGCACGAGCGCTTCCATATCGCCCTTGGCTGCCGCGACCACGCGGCAGTCAACGCGGATCGACTGGTTCGACCCCAGCCGCTCGAGCACACCGTCCTGCAACACGCGCAGCAGCTTGACCTGCAACGCCGCCGGCATACTCTCGATCTCGTCGAGAAACAACGTGCCGCCCGACGCGTGTTCCAACTTGCCGATACGACGCTTCGCAGCGCCGGTGAATGCCCCGACCTCATGCCCGAACATCTCGCTCTCGAAGATCGCCTCGGGCAGCGCCCCGCAGTTCAGCGCGACGAACGGCGCATCGCGGCGACGCGATAACTCGTGCAGGCTGCGCGCCACCAGTTCCTTGCCGGTACCGGTATCGCCATTGATGAGCACCGGCGCGTCGGTCATGGCCACATTGGCAATGAGCGTGCGCAGTGTCTCCATCGACGGGCTCCGGCCGATGATGCGCGAGGCGCGTCCGCCTTGCTCGGCCAGTTCGCGCCGCAACGCCTGGTTCTCCAGCATGAGCTTGCGTGTCTCTAGCGCGCGCTTGGCCGACTCGATCAGACGATCCGGCGCAAAGGGCTTCTCGATAAAGTCGTAGGCGCCGTCGCGAATGGCCTGCACCGCCATCGAAATATCGCCGTGACCGGTCACGAGGATGACCGGCACTTCCGGCGCATGCTGACGCAGATGCGCGAGCAATTCGAGCCCGCTCATGCCGATCAGGCGAATGTCGGACACCACGATGCCGGCAAAATCCGGCGTGATGCGCTCGCGCGCCGCTTCCGCCGACGCGAGCCCGAAGGCGTCGAGTCCTGCCAGTTGCAGGCTTTGCAGCGTGGCACGCCGCACGAGTTCGTCGTCTTCGACGAAAAGGATCTGAAGGTTCTTGTACATCATGCGATTGTCTTGCCAGCGCGCTGCACACGGCGCAGCGTCACGAGAAATTCTGCGCCACCGCCGGGAACGTTGCGCGCGACCAGCTGGCCGCCGTTCTCCTGCGCGATGGACGATGAGATGGCGAGTCCGAGCCCCATGCCCTGACCGCCCTCCTTGGTGCTGAAAAATGGCTCGAACAAACGCGGCATATGCGCCTCCGAAATGCCCGGCCCGTTATCGCGCACGTAGATGCGCACCCACAGGTCGTCGGCGTCCACATCGATCCAGATCGACGGCGGTGCATGCGAACTGGCAGCCCCCGCCGCGCTCGTCACGGCGTCGATAGCGTTCCCCACCAGATTGATCAACACCTGTTCGAGACGCAATCCTTCACACGCAACCTGTACCTCGTCCAGGCCATCGGCGAAGGTTGTCGTCACATGAATGCCCGCGAGACGTCCGCGCAACAGCATCAGCGTATTGTCCAGCGCGCGATGCACAAGCGCTTCCATATCGCCGCGCCGCGCGCGGCCCGCGAAGAGCCGCAGTTGCCCCGTAATCTTGCCCATGCGATCGGTCAGCGACGCAATGGCCTCCAGATTCTCCTGCGCCGCTGCGTGCTCACCTCGCTCGAGCAGCACGCGCGTATTGTCGGAGAAGCTGCGCAGCGCCGAGAGCGGCTGGTTGAGTTCGTGGGTAATACCTGCCGCCATCTGCCCCAGCGCGACAAGTTTCGATGCCTGCACAAGTTCGCTTTGCGCCTCACGCAGTTCGTGCTCGGTGCGTGAGCGCTCCTGCACCTCCGTCTGCAAACGCTCGTTCGCGGATTGCAGATCGGCCGTGCGCTCCGCCACCCGCTCGCCCAGTTCGGCATACGCCGACTGCAACAGTTCACGGCTCTTGAGCATGTCGCGCACGCGCTGGCGTCGCTGGTTCCACGCCACCCCCAACAAGCAGGTAAACGCGGCAAGACACGCGGCGGCCACCGCCGCGATGCGCGCATTCGCGATGACCTGATCGAGCGGCGCGAAGTACATCAGCGTCCAGTCCGGTTCGCCGAGTTTGCGTTGTACGGCGAGAAAACGTCGCGAATGGCCCACACCGCGGCCGTCGCGCACAGTCACCACTTCGCCATCGGCGTCGAGCCGTTCGTCCTCGGTCCAGGTGAGCGGCGTGATGTTCTGGTTGTAATACTGGCGCGTGCTGTCGAGCGCCGCCTTCACGTCTGGGGGCAACGGCGCGAGCGCCCGATACTGCCAGCGCGGCTCGGACGACAGGAACACCACGCCGTGATCGTCGGCGACGACGACCGGCTCAGAGGCGTCGGCCCCTGCGCGCTGGAACCACTCCAGATTGAGTTTGACCACGACCACGCCACGAATCTGGCCATCTACGACAATCGGCTGAGACACGAAATACCCCGGCTCGCCAGAGGTCGTCCCCACGCCGTAAAAACGGCCCAGCGCACCGTTGAGCGCGTCGATGAAATAGGGCCGGAAGCGGTATTCCTGCCCCACGAAGGTGGCCTTCTCGCGCCAATTGCTGGCTGCCAGCGCCAGCCCTTTGGCGTCGATCACATAGGCTGCCGACGCCTTGGCGCGCTGATTCACGTCGAACAGATAGTCATTGGCTCGCTGCACGACCGCGCGATCTTCCGGATGAAGCAACAGATCGTGCACGTACGGATGCAGCGAAAGCAGATACGGCAGAAATTCGTAGCGGTCGACGGTGCTGCGCAGGCTGCCCGCGTAACGCTCGACCCGCGCGCCGGCATTCACGCGCAGATCGGCTACGCCGCGCTGCCAGCTCAGGGCATACGTCAACCAACAAAACAGGACACTCGCCAATAGCATGACGACGATCCATGACCAACGGCGCATCGGCACAGTCCTCTCGAGATCGATGGGGACTTCGTCGCGCCGGGGGTCCGCAGGCGAGGCAGTGTCACCTTTCGGTGCGCGGATCATGTTGTCGTACAGGGTGGCCATTGGGGCACAGCGTGCGTGAACCAAAGGACCACCGGGCGGCGAAGCTCAGGCGCTATTGTGCCTGTGCCGCGCCGCCCGGTGGCGAACGTTGCGTTGGCAGAGGGCCGGCACACTCACGCGAGACACTTCACGCGCAGCACCGGCCGCCCCTGCCGCCAGCCATCAGGCCAGTTCCGGCTCTCGCTTGCCGGACATCGCTTGCGCCAGCTTCTTGCGGTCCAGTTCCTTTTCCCAGGCCGACACGACGATCGTGGCAACGCCGTTGCCGCAGATGTTGGTCAGCGCACGGCATTCGCTCATGAAGCGGTCGATACCGAGGATCAGCACCATCCCGGCGACCGGAATCGTCGGAATCACGGCGAGCGTTGCGGCCAGCGTGATGAAGCCTGCGCCGGTCACGCCCGAAGCCCCCTTCGAGGTGAGCATTGCCACGGCGAGCAGCGTGAGCTGTTGGCCCCAGGTCAGATCAATGTTGGTCGCCTGCGCAATGAACAGCACTGCCATCGTCATGTAGATGTTCGTGCCGTCGAGGTTGAACGAGTAACCGGTCGGGATCACCAGACCCACCACCGACTTCGAGCAACCGGCCTTTTCCATCTTCTCCATCAGGTGCGGCAATGCAGCCTCCGACGAGCTCGTACCCAGCACGATCAGCAGCTCTTCCTTGATGTAGGCGAGGAAGCGGAAGATCGAGAAGCCCGTGAACTTGGCGATCAGACCCAGCACGACGATCACGAACAGGAACGACGTCAGGTAGAACGTGCCCATGAGCTTGGCGAGCGGCACCAGCGAGGCGATGCCGTACTTGCCGATCGTGAAGGCCATGGCGCCGAAGGCACCCAGCGGGGCGACCTTGGTGATGATGTGCACCACGCGGAAGAGCACGCCCGAGACGCTGTCGATCCAGCCCGTCACCACGCGACCGCGCTCACCGATCATGCCCAGCGCGGCGCCGAACAGGATAGCGATCACGAGGATCTGCAGAATCTCACCCTTGGCGAACGCATCCGTAATCGTGTTCGGAATCAGGTGCAGCAGGAAGTCGACGAACGTGTCGCCATGGGCAGCCTTCTCGGCATAGCCTGCGATCGCCTTCGGATCGAGCGTGGCGATATCGACGTTGAACCCGGCGCCCGGCTTCAGAATGTGGGTCGCGATCAGGCCGATAAGCAGCGCGAGCGTCGAGACCACTTCAAAGTAGATCAGGGCCTTGCCGCCAACGCGGCCGACCTTCTTCATATCTTCCATGCCGGCAATACCGGTCACGACCGTACAGAAGATCACCGGGCCGATGATCATCTTGATCAGCTTGATGAACGCATCGCCGAGCGGCTTCATCTGAACGGCGAGGTCGGGCTTGAAGTGCCCGAGCAGCACGCCGATGACGATGGCGATCAGCACCTGCACGTACAGAATGCGGTAAAAGGGTTTTTTGGTCTGGGTTTGCATGTTGTTTCCTCTTCAGGCGGCGGGGCAAGCCACCACCCTTGTTATTAATCCGCGGTGACCCCGCGGATCTC
The DNA here is from genome assembly GCF_001465595.2 of Pandoraea apista. Lineage (NCBI taxonomy): Bacteria > Pseudomonadati > Pseudomonadota > Betaproteobacteria > Burkholderiales > Burkholderiaceae > Pandoraea > Pandoraea apista. Next base: position 5,008,437 of record NZ_CP013481.2, read on the forward strand.
GCTTTGCGCGAAGCGCATTTGCTCCTCCATCACCATCTGGGCCAGCTCCTTCTTCAATTCATTGAATTCGCTGCCTGCCGTGTCGCGCGGACGAGGCAGGTCGATGACCACGTCTCGCTTGACCGTGCCCGGCCGGTACGTCATCACGACGACCCGGTCGGCCAGATAGATCGACTCCTCGATGCTGTGTGTGACGAAAATGATCGTCTTCTTGAATTCCTCCCAAATCCGCAGCAGCTCGTCCTGCAACGTGCGGCGCGTAAGGGCGTCGAGCGCACCGAACGGCTCGTCCATGAGCATGATCGGGCTGTCGAGCGCAAGCACGCGGGCAATCGCCACGCGCTGACGCATGCCGCCCGACAAATCGCGCGGGAACCGGTCGCGAAACTCGCGCAGGTTCAGCTTGCCGAGCAGCAGGTCCACGCGCTCGTTAATCTCGGCGCGCTTCATGCCCTTGATTTCCAGTCCGAAGGCGATGTTCTGCGCCACCGTCATCCACGGAAACAGTGCGTACTCCTGGAACACCATGCCGCGATCCGGGCCGGGCTCGGCGGCCGCGTCCGGGCGGCCATCGATACGAATGACGCCCGAGGTCGGTTGCACAAAGCCGGCAAGCGCGTTGAGCAGCGTCGACTTGCCGCAACCCGACGGGCCCAGCAGGCAGACAAACTCGCCGGTACCGATGTTCAGGTCGATGTCCTTGAGCGCATCCACGGTGCCGCCGGGCACGGCGAACTTTTTGTTGACGTTGTCGATTTCGATCAGCATGTTATTCGCCTCACTTGGTTTCGAGACCACGGTGCCACTTGAGCAGGTGGTTGTTGAGACGATCCATGCCCAGATCGATCACCAGGCCGAGCAGACCGATGGTCAGCATGCCGGCGATGATCTTGTCCGACCACATGTACTCGCGCGCTTCCAGAATGCGGTAGCCCAGCCCGTTGTTCACGGCAATCATCTCGGCCACGATCACCACGATGAACGCCGTGCCGATACCGATACGAATCCCCGACAGGATGTAGGGCGTCGCGGCCGGCATGATCACGCGGCGGAAAATCGTGAACTGGCTCGCACCAAGGTTGCGGGCTGCACGCAGATAGATGCCGTCCACATGACGCACCCCGGCAATCGTGTTCATCAGCACAGGGAAAAATGCCCCGAGTGCGATGAGGAAAAACGCCGGCGGATTGCCCAGACCGAACCAGAGAATCGCCAGCGGGATATACGCGATCGGGGGAATCGGACGCACGACCTGCACCAGCGGATTGAACAACCCGTAGACGCGAGTGCTCGTGCCCATGAGCAGGCCGAGCGGCAGCGCGATCATGGTGCCCACGAGAAAGCCCATGACAACGCGATACAGACTGTTGGCCGCATCGGTGAGCAGTTCGCTCGAATGCAGCCACGCGCCGAAGCCTTCGGCCATCGAGACAGTCGGTTTAAGGTATTGCCACCACTTGGTCACGACAGCGACCGGCGACGGGAGAATGATCGGGTTGATCCACTCGAGGCCCGTGACGATCTGCCAGATCACCACGACCGCGAGCGGAATCAACACACCACGCAACAAACGCGTGGTGCGCGAGGCGCCCGAAGAAGCAAGCACAGCGGCCATCCGTTTGCCTCGCCTTACTTGATGTTCAGCTTGGTTTTCGCCTTGGCGAGCAGGTCGAGCTTGACCCAGTCTTCCGCCTTCGGCACCGGATCCTGCAGCTTGCCCACGCCATACTTCTTCATGAGATCGGTCGTGAGCTGCACATGCGAGACGCTCAGGTCGTAGCTATACGGCGAGTTGCCGATGGCGTCCGTAAAGTCCTGGGTCGTGATCTGGTTCTTGAACATGTCCTCGCGCACGTACTTTTCGGCCGCTTGCGGGTTCTTGATGAAGTAATCGGTCGCTTCGACGAACGCATACATCAGGCGTTGCGCCACGTCCGGCTTCTCCTTGTAGAGCTTCTCGGTGATCACGAGCGCGCGCACGGGCTCGCCGATGGGCGTGTCGTACGGCTTGAGCACTTCCACGCCGAAGCCCTTGTTGATGGCTTGTGACGCCTGCGGCTCCGACTGGCACATCGCATCGATGCTGCCGGCAGCGAGCGCCTGATTCAGGTCGGCGAAGGCCATGAACATAATCTGCACGTCCTTGCCCGGCTGATCCGACCAGGTCAGACCGGCCTTGGCCAGTTCGGCGTACAGAATCAGTTCCTGAGCACCGCCGCGGGCGACACCCACCTTCCTGCCCTTGAGATCGGCCACCTTGGTCACCGGCAGCCCCTTCTTCGCGACGAGACGCACACCGCCCTTCGCGAAACCGGCGACGGCATAAATCGGCGCCCCTTGCGCACGGCCCGCGATGGCGGCGTCAAGCGCGCTTGCCGACACGTCGATCTGGCCCGCCACGATCGCCGGCATGATGTCCACGCCCTTGGCGAACATGCGCTCTTCGATCTTCAGGCCGTACTTGGGACCGATCACCTTCATGTACGACACTGCGCCGTAATGGGCGAACTTCAGGTTCCCCAAACGCACCAGATCGTCGGCGAAAGCGTGTAGCGAAACCGCGCACAGCGCTGCGGCGGCAAGACATTGCTTGAACATAAGGTCTCCTCTCTTATTTGAACGGCTGACTCGACGATTCCGGATTCCCGTCGGAAATCCAGACATCACGGCAGCACGCGCGTTAGAAAGCAAGTCTTATGCCAACTACGTAACTTGTTGATTTTATTTAGCGAAATTGTGGAAAACCCGATGGTCGGTTATATGGAAAACCGGAAAACGGGCAAAGATGTTTTCTGGATTTCCAGAAAATCCGGTGAAATGGGGAGATTTCACGCGAGGCATCGGGGCAAATCCCGAGGCCGGCCGCCGACAACGAGCCGTTGAATTCGCCGACGCCTCTCCCGAGTGCGTTCGCCGAAGCGACGGCGAACGCCTCCAAAGAGACTGCGACTGGCGACGTGTCAGGCCGACAGTGCTTCCGGCACGGGAATCTGATAGCCCAGCGCCGTGGAAATTTCAGCCGCGCACGCCGACAACCGCGACGAGATATCGGGCAGCAGCTCACGTGTCATGCGCGACGACGGGCCGGAAGCGGACAACGACGCGATCACTTCGCCCGACGCATCGCGCACCGGCACCGCGACCGACACGGCTTCCGGGGCGAGTTCGCCGAAGCTCACGGCGCAATCCTGACGACGCACATTGAGCAACTCGGCCGCCAGTTCGTCGCGCTCGATAAGCGTGCCTGCCGTAAAGCGTTTGCGCGGGCGGCCCAGCACCTGTGCACGAACGTCTTCGGACGCGAACGCCAGCAGCACACGCCCCGACGCCCCGACATACAGCGGGCGACGGTTGCCGACCACGCCATGCACACGCAACTCGTGGGTGGACTCGACCCGCGCCACGCACAGCGACTCGAGGCCGTCGCGCACGCGAAGCTGAATGTTCTCGTTGAGCGCACGATTGAGTGCCTGAAGATGACGATGCGCCACCTTCACGAGATTGACCTGCTCATGCCCCGCCACGCCGAGCACCAGCGCCTGCGCACCAAGCACGTAGGTGACCGGGCTGCCCTCACGCACGACCCAGCGGTGCTGCTCGAGCGTCGCCAGCAGACGAAATGCTCGCGACTTGTTCAGACCGGCGCGCTGCGCCAGTTCCGTCACACCCAGGCCGGGGCATTCCCCGACCAACGACAGCAGCGAGAGCGCCGTGTCGACCGAAGCGACTGTGTAGTCCATCAAACTTCCTCGCTATGTTGTTCGGCATAGGCGGCGAGCGCCGCCGCAAATTTGCCAAGTTGCGATTGCAGCGTCGCGAAGCCGTCATGCTTCTCGCCGCTTGATTCATTCAGGTAAAGCGACTGGTTCAGTTCGATCTGCACACTGTGACGACGCTCGGCGGGACGGCCGAAGTGGCGCACCAGATCCTCGCGGCCATCGAGATGGCCGGGCGTGTTGTAAGCCACGCGATAACCGAGCCGGGTGAACTCGGCGATGACCCAGCGCGAGAACGCCGGGTCGGCCGTTGTACCGCCGCCGTCACTGATACGCACGTCAGCGCGCAAAAGACCCGCGTCGGGGTCGAGCGCGCCACCGCGCGAACGCATCGAATGACAGTCCAGATGCCAGACCACTCCGTACCGGCGCCAGGCGGTGTCGAGCGCGTCGCGCAGGGCATGCCGGTACGGCAGGTAATAGTCGTGAATGCGTCGCTCGACCTCCGCCACCGAGAGGCGCCGGTCGTAGAGCGGCACGTTCGGCGCGGCGAACCGGTGCAACAGCCCGACACCGCGCTCGCTGGTAGGTTGCGGACGCGCGTCGTGCGGCCACAGGCTTGCGAGCAACTCGGGATCGATGTCGTGCTCCGCACGGTTCGGGTCAATATAGGCGCGCGGGAAAAGCGCAGCGACAAGCGTTGCGCCGTGATGCGTGGCGATCGACCACAACTCGTCGACATAAGCATCGCCACACGCGAGAATCGCCGCCGTCGGGGCAATGGTGTCGAAGTCCGCCGGCAACACATGCCCGCTGTGCGGCGCGTCGATCACGAGGGGCAAACGCCTCCCCAGGCCCCCTTGTGGCGCTTCCACAAAATATCGGCCCTCGGTGACCTGACGGGACATGCCCTCTCCCTCTCCTCGCTCGCATTCGGAACATCCTTCCGTCAATCTCCGCGACGGATGCATTGTTTTGCTTGGCAAAACAAGGTTTCAATATTCTGAAACAACAGGGGGGCGGCGACAAGGTAAGGGTTGTTACAACATATTTCGTGGCGAGACGGCAGGTGGCCGGCGGGCGGAATTGCCAGTTCGGCGACGTTCCTCCGAGATAGCAGCGTGTTTTCGCCAGAATGCTGGCACTCGCCCGTTAGCACTGGCCGTATTGCGTATTGAACCGGGCGCCGTCTGTGACGCGGCGTAATCCGCACGCTAACGTTCGCTCCATCCCTGGCCATACCCTTCGCGGCGTCAGCATGCTGCGCCCGGACAGCGCCCCTCCCCAAACACAGCGAGGTTGACCCAGTCGCGCGCGCAAACAAAAACGCGGGCCGTCTTTCAACGGCCCGCGTTTTGTGTCTGACGACGTTGTGCGACGTTAGCGAATCAGATCGCGTCGGCCACACCGGCTTCGTGTGCCTGCACGTCGGCGTGGTAGCTCGAGCGCACCATTGCGCCCACGGCCGCGTGCGTGAAGCCCATCTTGTTGGCTTCTTCCTCGAACATCTTGAACGTCTCCGGTGTTACGTAGCGACGCACCGGCAGGTGGTGCTCCGACGGTTGCAGGTACTGGCCGATCGTGAGCATGTCGACGTTGTGCGCACGCAGATCGCGCATCACTTCGAGAATTTCTTCGTCCGTTTCCCCCAGACCGACCATCAGACCCGACTTCGTCGCCACGTCCGGGTGCTTCGCCTTGAACTCCTTGAGCAGCGTGAGCGAGTGCTGGTAGTCCGACCCCGGACGCGCTTCCTTGTACAGGCGCGGCACCGTTTCGAGGTTGTGGTTCATCACATCGGGCGGCGCGGCGTTGAGAATGCCCAGCGCGCGATCCAGACGCGCACGGAAGTCCGGCGTCAGGATCTCGATGCGCGTTTGCGGCGAGAGTTCGCGCACATGGCGAATGCAATCGACGAAGTGCTGGGCCCCGCCATCGCGCAGGTCGTCGCGATCCACGCTCGTGATCACCACGTACTTGAGGCGCATCGCGGCAATGGTCTTCGCGAGGTTGAGCGGTTCGTCAACGTCGAGCGGGTCTGGACGGCCATGGCCAACGTCGCAGAACGGGCAACGGCGCGTGCATTTGTCACCCATGATCATGAACGTGGCGGTGCCCTTGCCGAAGCACTCGCCAATGTTCGGGCAGCTCGCCTCTTCGCACACCGTGTGCAGATTGTGCTCGCGCAGGATCTGTTTGATCTCGTAGAAACGCGACGTGTGAGTGGCCGCCTTCACGCGAATCCAGTCCGGCTTCTTCAGACGCTCGATCGGTACGATCTTGATCGGAATGCGCGCCGTCTTGGCTTGCGACTTCTGCTTGGCGGTGGCGTCGTAATCGCCGTCGATCGTGCGAACTTCCTTGTTCGCGTTGTCGTTCTGAGTCACGGTGGTCATGATGGGGGCTTTCCAGGCGTCCAATCAGGCGGCGGCGTTTGCGCTCGCGGCCGGGCTTGGCTGCGGCGCGGCGTCGGCCGTCGCGGGGTGCTGTTCGAGATGATGACCGAGTTGCTGCGCCAGTCGCGCGGCCACTTCGTCCCAGCGGGGGGCCACGCCGAGCGTGGCCATGTCTACGGTTTGCAAGCCGGCGTAACCGCACGGATTGATCCAGTCGAACGGCCGCAAATCCATCGCGACGTTCAGCGACACGCCGTGATAACTGCATCCGTTACGGATTTTCAATCCAAGTGCCGCGATTTTTGCGCCGGCATGCGCTGCGGCGCCGCCGCCCGGACTCACATAGATGCCCGGTGCGCCGGCCCGGCGCTCAACGTCGAGATTATACGCTCCAAGGGTGTCGATCACCGCCTGCTCGATCAAACGCACCATTTCACGCACCCCCAGCTTGCGCCGGCGCAAGTCCACGAGCAGGTAAATCACCACCTGTCCCGGACCGTGATACGTGATCTGACCGCCGCGGTCGACCTTGACGAGGGGAATACCGGTGTTGGCAACCAGCAGGTGGGCGGGGTCGCCGGCCAGGCCGAGCGTATAGACAGGCGGATGCTGAACGATCCAGAGCTGGTCGGGGCCGTGCGGGCCACGCGTGTCGGTGTACGCACGCATGGCGTCGAACGATGTGGCGTAGTCTTCGGTGCCGCGCCAGCACACTTCGATCGGGGAGGTCATGTACGCGATTTTAGCGAAACCGGGGCAGTCTTGCTCGACGCCGCTCGCACCCTGCCCACGGTGTCAGACCGTCTTCCTCGCGGGGGCTGCGCCAAGTCCCCGGGCGTAAAGGCCGGCGGCCACCAGAATCATCACGCCGCCGAGCCATTGCGTCGGGTGCAACACAATGCCGAACGCCAGAAAGTCGACGGCGACCGCCACGACCGGATAGACGAAGCCGAACACGGCCAGACTCGACGTTGAAGCCTTCTGGAAGGCGCCGTACAGCAGCAGATACATGAATGTGGTGTGGAAAAGCCCCAGCGTCACCACAGCCCCGATCTCGCGCGGCGCGGAGGGCAAATGATTGAAGTCCGCCATCCACACGAAGACCACGGCGCCGATCACCATGTGCAACGCTGCAATGATCTCGGGACGGATCGTTCCGGCCAGCTTCTTCGTAAAGAGCGTTGTCGCCGCGTAGAGCGACGCGGCTGCCAACGCGCTCGCCACACCGATCAGATACTCCGCGCCGTGTACGCCACCCGGTTCTGCCAGGATCACCAGCCCGGCAAACGCTACGCCGAGACAACCGAGCGTTGCCAGCGACGGTCGCTCACGCGTGACAATCACCCCCGCCAGCACTAGCAGGAAGGGCTGCACGTTGTACACGACGGTCGTAATGCCCACGGAGGTCAACCGATACGCCGTGAACAGGAAATACCAGTTTGAAACGAGCGTAATGGCCCCGAGCGTGACATTCACGATCTGCCAGCGGGCCATCCGCAACCCGCGCCAGTAGCCCCGATAGGCGCACCACGCGCACAGGCTGGCCGCGCCGATCAGGCACCGAAAGAAAACGACATTGAGCGCCGGTTGTCCCGACATCAGCACGAAGTAGCCAATCGTGCCGGAGATCACCATGGCGGCGATCATCAACAGGCGGCCGAGACGTTCATCGGCTTGCGCAGAGCGGGGTGCGGCGGAGCCCGACGGGGCAGAAGGCAAGGCGGTCGGACGGGGGGCTTCGGTCATCGGGAAACGACTTCTTATGTTTTAACGCGTTATCGACAGATTCTCGGGTCGATTATTGCGCGTCTTGTTGTGAATTCCAGTAACACATTGACGGGATCGACATCCCCGTCTGAAACGGCACACGCGCTCTCTGACATTCGCTGCCAGAGAGCGCGTGGTATCGACGGGCTGACGCCCCGGGTATTCTCAGGCGGCAGCCGCGCAGGAATTGGCCTCACGGGCCGCACGGCGTCCGGCGAGCCACTTGCCCAGCACACGCGACAGCGAAAAGCGACGGCTGACTTCGCGTTCCAGTTCGGCTTCCGCCACATTATCGGATGACACCCAGTAACGGCGCCCCGGCTCGACGGCAAGGCGCTGGCCGGGCATCAGCCAGTAGTCGCGCGGATCGCCGGCACGTGTCACCCAGACTGCCGAGCCCCGGGCAACAAGCGTATGCTCGTGGTGCAGGTCGAGGGTGACCACTTCGCCCGGACGAATACCGTAGAAGTACTGCACCTTTGTCAAATTGTTTTGCATTTTACGACCCCCACTCAGTGCGAGACAATGACTGAATCATAGGGACTGCCAAGCGCTATACCAAACGACATATTTTCACGGCCTTGCGAATAAAGCTCACATGGATCTTCGGAGACTTCCCAACCTGAGCGCCCTGCGCGCCTTCGAGGCGGCTGCCCGTCTCGAGAGTTTCTCGCGTGCGGCCGAGGAGTTATTCGTCACGCACGGCGCCATCAGTCACCAGATTCGCGCACTGGAGCAGGAGCTGGGCACCACGCTCTTCGCCCGCAACGGCAAGCGCATCAGCATTACTCCGGCGGGGCGCCAGTACGCCGCATCGATCCGCACGGCTCTCGGCGACATCGCTCAGGCGACACGTAAATTGCAGGCGGGCACGCGCAGCGAACGGCGTCTGGTACTGACCACCATGCCATCGTTTGCGAGCCGGTGGCTAACCCCGCGCATCGGTCGCTTCATCGATCGGCACCCCGAACTGGAAGTGGAGTTGCGGTGCAGCGCTCAGCTCACCGACTTCGAGCGTGACGATGTGGACATCGCCCTTCGCATGGGCAAAGGTAACTGGCCCGGGCTGCACATCGAGAAAGTGCTCGACGATGTCTTCTTCCCGGCGTGCAGTCCGTCATACAACGATGGGAAGCTTCCGCAGACCTCGGACGAGTTCCGTCGCAGCACATTGCTGCGCTCGGAGGGCGAGCCGTGGGCACCGTGGTTTGCGGCGGCGGGCTTCGACCTGCCCGAGCCCACGCAGGGCATGATGTACGAAGATTCGGGGATGCTGTCTCAGGCGGCCATCGTCGGGCAGGGCGTGGCGCTCGTGCGACGCTCGCTGGCCGTGGGCGACATCATGGCGGGACGCCTCGTGCGGCTTTCCGACGTGGATACCCCGTGCGAGTGGGATTACTACTTCGTGTGTCCGCCCGCCGTGCTTGAAACGCAGCGCGTTCAGGCGTTCCGAACGTGGTTTCTGGAGGAGTTGGCGGCGTTCGAGAAGGTGAAGCACATGCAGCGCCGCCCGACGAAACCGAGCCCGGCGGCGTTGGCGGCCGGCATGGCCGCCACGGCGGGCGAGATGACGACGGACGCGCAGTTGGGACTGGACCCCGCCCTGCCCACCGACGACGGCGCGCCGACCCATGCGTGAAGCGTGACGCGCGTGCGCCTCACCCGCCGCGCATCCGACGCTGACCTTACAGCACGACCTTGACCATTGGGTGGCCGGTCAGCGCACGATAGATATCGTCGAGGTGCGCCTTCGAGTGAGCGCGCACGGTAACGGTCAGCCCGAGATACTTACCCGAACTGGACGGCCGCATTTCCACAGTCGCGGCATCGAATTCCGCGTCGAACTCCCGCAGCAGCGCCACGATGGCGTCGGCAAATCCGTCTTGCGTCGCCCCCATCACCTTGATGGGGAAGTCACACGGAAACTCGAGCAGACTCTCCTTCTTTTCCGTCGTCATAGTGCCTCCTTGGCGCGTTGATAGGCCGCGTACAGCGCGCGGAAGACGGGTCCCGGCTTACCATCGCCCACCGGCTTGCCGTCGAGTGTGACTACCGCCAGCACTTCCTTCGTGGCCGACGTGATGAGCAGTTCGTCGGCATTGCGCACTTCGGCTTCGCTCACTACCTGCTCATGGAATGCAATGCCGCATTCCCGCGCGAGACTTTCGAGCACACCGTAACGAATACCTTCGAGAATCCGATTATCGCGCGGCGGTGCAAACATTTCACCACCCTTGACGACCCACACATTGCTCGAAGACGCCTCGGTCAGATTGCCGTCACGGAACTGGATCGTCTCCTGAACCTCGTGATCGGCCGCGTATTGCGCCATCAGCACGTTGCCCAGCAGCGAGGTCGACTTGATGTGACAGTTCAGCCAGCGGCGATCTTCGTGCGTGACCGCCCCGACGCCCTGCTCCACCTTCTCGCGGTTCGGCAGCGTGAGGGGCGTGGCAATGCCGAACACGGTGGGCGTGATGTCCTTCGGGAACGTGTGCTGACGAGGCGCTACGCCACGCGTGACCTGCACGTAGACGCTATGCGGATCGGCGGCGCAAGTGGCCGACAGGCGTGCGAAGAGCGCTTCCCATTCGGCTCGGGTGTACGGATTCGCGATGCGAATTTCGGCGAGGCTGCGCTCGAGGCGGTCAAGATGCTGCGCGAGACGGAACGGCTTGCCGTGATACACCGGCACGACTTCATAAATGCCGTCGCCGAAGAGGAAACCGCGATCGAGTACGGAGATTTTCGCGTCGCTGAGCGGAATCAGGTCGCCATTGAGCCAGACGGTGGGGTTATCCATGTTTGCAAGGTGCGCGCCAAACGCGCGGCGAAAGGAAAAAACGCGCCCACCGGGCGCGCCTTAACGTTGTAGCAGGCCCGCACCGCGAGCCTGCCAGACCGGAGCCGGGCCAACGCATGCATGCTACGCGTCTGCACCGGCGAACGTCCCGCGAGCGGGACGTCACATCCCATCGTTACTTCTTCACGAACATCAGGCGCAGGGCATCCCAGGCACGGCCGATGAAGCTGGCCTGCGGCACGTCGGCGAGGGCCACGACCGGGAATTCGGCCAATTGCTTGCCGTCGGCCATGACCTTGACGGTGCCCACCGGAGCGCCGTTGGCGAGCGGCGCAATCAGCGGCTCACGCAATTCGAGCTGCGGCTTGATCTTGTCGGCCATGCCCTTCGGCACCGTGATGAAAGTGTCCTTCTTCACGCCGATCTTCAACTCGCTGTCCTTGCCCTTCCACACCTTGGGCGTGGCCACGACCTGATTCGCGCCGTACACGCGCAGCGTGTCGAAGTTCTGGTAGCCGTAGTTCAGCGCCGAGAGACTGTCCTGCACGCGGGCGCGCTCGGTCGGCTCGCCCACGACCACCGACAGCACGCGGCGGTTCACGCCCGGCGTACCCGGCAGCGGGCGCGACGCCGTCGACACGAGGCAGTAGCCCGCTTCCTTCGTGTGGCCGGTCTTCAGGCCATCGACCGTCGGATCGAGATACAGCAAACGGTTACGGTTCGGCTGACGGATGTTGTTATACGTGAAGCTCTTCTCCGAGTAGATCTTGTAGTACTCGGGGAAGTCTTGAATCATGTGCGTCGACAGCGTGGCGATGTCGGCCACGGTCGTGTAATGCTGCGGGTCGGTCAGGCCGTCGACGTTCGTGTAATGGGTGTTCTTCAGGCCCATACGCTGCGCCGCGCGGTTCATCAGCTCGACGAAACCCGGCTGCGAGCCGCCCACGAGTTCGGCCAGCGCAATCGATGCGTCGTTACCCGACTGGATGATCATGCCATATACGAGATCGTGCACCGAGACCGGCTTGCCGGCTTCGATGAACGTACGTGATTCGTCGCGACCGACCTTGCGAACCGACTCGCCCGGAATTACGGTCTGATCCATCGAAATGCGCTTGTCGCGCAGTGCTTCGAAGATCAGGTACGAAGTCATGATCTTCGTGAGCGAAGCCGGCTCCACACGCGCATCGGGGTCACCGGCGGCGAGCACCTGACCGCTGGTGACGTCGACGATGGTCCATGCCTTGGCCGTCATCGGCGGCGGCGGAATCTGTTGAGCACGGGCAGGAAGCGCAGCAAGCGAGCCGCAAGCGACGAGCGCCGCAGCAGCGGCAGCACGGGACAGCGAAGCGTTGAATTTCATTGGCGATGAGGAAAACGATGTGAGACTCAGAGGCATCTGCGCTTGAAGAAGCGCCGTGCAACCGACGCTTCGACAAACGCGCGGCACGGCGAAGAAGACAGCGGCACCGTAGCGCCGGTGCCATGCCTGTCCGGGACATAGACCCAGGAAGGCGCGACATGGTTCAGATGCGAATTATACCCGCCGCGATTTCACGCCCCCAGCGGGGCGGCCCGGCGCGGCCGAAATTGGCCGAAATTCGCCCCGGGTGTATCAATGACGCCACGCGTCGACCACGATCTGTTTCAGCAGGGGTAACAGGCCGTGGAAGAAATGCTCGCCCCCGGGTATGACCACCACCGGCAAGGTCTGCGGACGCGCCCAGTCCAGCACCGATTGCAGCGGCACGGTGTCGTCCACTTCGCCGTGAATGACGAGCGTGTCGGCCGGCACCGTTGCCACCTCCCAGTTGCTCGCTGCCGTGCCGACGAAGACCAGACGTTGCGCTGGCGTACCGGCCGCCTCCAGCGTCTTTGCGACGTGCGAGAGGACGAACGTGCCGAATGAGAACCCGGCGAGGGCCAGCGGCAGCGTTTCCCAGCCCGGTTGCCGGCGCATCCAGTCGATCACTGCCAGGAGATCGTCGCGTTCGCCAATACCCTTGTCGTGCTCGCCCTCCGACTTGCCGACGCCGCGAAAATTCGGGCGCACCACGGCGTAGCCGAGTTGAACGAACGCGCGGGCAAGCGTCTGCGCAACCTTGTTATCGAGCGTGCCGCCGAAGAGCGGGTGGGGATGCGCCACGAGTGTGATCCCGCGCGGCGCGCCGGCCGGACGGTCGATGGCGATTTCGATGGCACCGACCGGGCCGTCGATAGTGAAGCGTTCAGTCTGAGCGTTCATGAGCGGTATTGGGCTGGGGTGCGCCGGCGGAGCCTGCCGCGCGGCGCCACTTAACGAGGAATCGATAAGCCGGCAAGTCGATGAATCAGGTGAACCGATTCATCGACGCACCGAGGCAGACTCGGCCGGATTCAGTCGATCAGCAGGCGCTCGACGATCTCGCCTTGCGCCAGATGCTTCTCGACGATCTCGTCGATATCGGTTTCGTCGATATACGTGTACCAGGTCCCTTCCGGATAAATCACCACGACAGGACCTTGCTCGCAACGATCAAGGCACCCGGCCTTGTTCACGCGCACCTTGCCGGGACCGGCCAGGCCGAGCTGCTTGACCTTCTTCTTCGCGTATTCCTGCATCGCCTGCGCGTTGCAGTTGGCACAGGAAGGGCGATCTGCGCCGGGTTCGCGCTGATTCAGGCAGAAAAAGACGTGATGCTGGTAGTACTGCGGCTGGGTGGCCATATCGGTGCTTTTGGGGAGTGGCAACGTATTGCGGGCCATTCTAACCGACCTGCCCGGCAGCTGCGGGCGCACGCGCCAGATGGGCCCGGCGCGCCGCATGCCAGGCATGCGGATTTGCGAAATCCGGGACGGACATGGCAGACGCGCCATGCCCTGCCCCGCCGCGATGAGGTCAGCGCAAACGTCGCTGCACCGCCATGAAGGCGGCACAGAGCGCCGCCAGACATGCGAAGCCGAAGAACACATTCACGCACGCGAGCACGAGCGCCTGTTGCGACGCCAGCCCGCCGACCCACGCCGACGCCATATGCGATGCCGTTGCCGGGTCGACACTCGCGCCGAATGCCTGCTGCGCCTGCGACACCGCAGCGTTGTATGCTGGATTGAGCGGGGTCATCGACGGCGTGAGCTGATGCATGAAGACCGCCTGCCGGTCTTGCATCAACACCGCCATGACCGACACCGACATGGAACTCACCAACTGACGCACGATGTTCTTCGTCTGATAACCGTGCTGGAAAACATACTCGTCCATGCCGCGAAACGTCAGCTCGGCAATCGGAATCATGGCGAACACGCCGCCCAGCCCGCTCAGCACCATCGGCAGAATCAGCCATTGGCTCGACACCCCGGGATAGGTCTGCGACAGCAGGAACGCGTAGCCAAGCAGACACAGATACCCGAGCAACACGAACGGCTTGAGCTGCACGAACTTCGGACGCGCCATCGTGTACATCACGGCCACGACAAGACTCGTCACCGACGCCACCGCTTGCAGATAGCCCGTGTGCTCCACGCTCCAGTTCAGTCCCTGTTGCATGTAGATCGGGAACAGATACGACGTCGAGTAGGAGAAGAAGTAATACACGGCGTAACCGCCCAACCCAAGCACATAGACGGGATTGCGCACCAGAACGCGAAAATCGATCAGCGGCTTGTGATGCGAGTATTGATGCCACATGTAGCCGATCGCGCAGATCGCACCGACCAGGCACAGTTCGAGCAGATGCAGCGGATTCGAGAAGAAGTCGAAACGCGAGCGCTGCATCATCACTTCGACGAACAGCACACCTGCGGCAAAGAAGACAATGCCGCGCATCTCGAATTCTCCCTCGTCGCGCAACCGCTCACGAAAGTCAGGAATCACGAACCACGAGGCAAGCGCCCCCGCAAGCGCGATCGGCACAATGGCGAAGAACACCGACGACCATAAGAAATGGTCGACGAGATAGCTCGCAAGCAGCGGTGCGGAAATCTGCCCGCCGAAGAACCCATAGGTGAAGAAGAGCAAGGCCCGCAGCCGCAATTCGGGCGCGAAGCACAGGTTGATGAGGATCCGGCTGGCAGTAAACAGCGACCCGGCGCCGAGACCGAGCACAAAGCGCGCGACGGCAAGTTCGGTTGGCGTATGGGCCATGCCGCACAACCCGGCGCCAAACGCCATGAGTGTGAGCGCGCCGGCAAGGAACGTGCGATATCCCAGACGCGCGGCCAGCCAGCGCTGCTTCAGAATGACCAGGATCCCGGCCACGGCGTATAGCGTGGAGACGAAGGCGTACTCCTCGGGTGCCGCACCCACGCCACCCGCGATATGCGACGAGGCGAACACGAACATGCCGTTTTCCAGCATTTCTATGCCCGTGGCAGCGGCGATCACAGCCATCAGCACTCGCTGACGTGTCTTGTGCGCAAATATCGATCCCCCGTGACTCATCTCCGCCTCACCCATGAAAAACGCCCGGAATCTGCCTGAAGATGCCGGGCGGTCGCGGCACACTGAGTATCAGCATGCCTTACATGGGAGTTTAGGATCGACGAGCCGCCTCACCAATGGGATGGCGGCCAATACGCTATTGCCGATTTGACAACAATCCGCCGCCCGTTCGCTCGCTCAGCCGGATGGGACGGGGCTTAGCGCTGATTCCCGACGCTGCGGGCAGGGCCGCGATGACTGGGATCGAACATCGCAAGCAGGTAGATCAGCACGAGATACGGCCACGTCCAGGCGAGCCAGCGCGCCAGCACGTTGAAATGCACATAACGGCCTTGTCTCCATGACTGAAGCGCCGCCTCGTAGTAGGGGTTGGCGGGCAGCAGATTGACGAAAACAAGCAGCACGACTAGCGCCGCCAGCGCGACGGCACCGCGCAGCGCGCGCGGTCCGCGTCCGGCAACGAGCAAGACGAGCGCACCGACGATCACACCGTAGATGGCCCCGGCCGTCACCCAGTCGAACGCCTGCGCGGGCGAAAACTGCCACGCCGACGCGATAGCCTTGATCGCAAACGCGCTGACGAACATCGCGCAAAGCAAGGGCGCACGCGGTGCCGAGCGACGCATGGCAAGCGTCGCAAGCAGCCCCGCAAGAATGGTGCCGCTCGCGGTCACCACCGTTTCCCACAAGGCGTGACTGGCGACGGCGTCGAGTTCCGACAGGTAGTCCTGCAACTGCCCGAGCCGCGGCACCCAGTCGAGCACCAGATCGGTCACGTCCGGGTCCTGCCAGAGCCAGATTTGCCGGACGAGATCGCCATCACCGAAGAGAAATTGTTGCGGGTAGGCCTGTGCCCACGGCCATAGCGCCAGCAACACGAGCAACAGACTCGCGTGCCGTTCGAACCAGGCGAAGCGCAAATGGCGCAGCCAACCGCGATCCAGCAACGGACTCGTGAGAGGTACCGCAATGGCGCCACCGATAAGCGCGCCAAGCGCATTCGTGGCGAGATCGACGTTCGACGCCACCCGTGTCGGCAGATACGTTTGCAAGGCCTCCATGCCGCACGAGAGCAGGGTGCCCAGCAAAAATGCCGCGAGTACGGCGCGCGGCCCTCGCCATACGGGGTGCAGCGCCAGTACGGTCAACATGCCGAGCGGGATATAACCCAGCACGTTGGTAACGACATCGAACAGCGTCATCCATCGCGGTAACGGCGCGGACAGATAGTCGAACGGCCCGACGGCCGCGCGCTGAAACTCAAACGGATACAGGCTCGCGTAGGCAATCAGCAGAATCAGACAGATCAGCGCCTGACGCGTCAGCGGAGAGGCGCGTCGCTGCCAGGGTTTGACATCCTGCTCAGGCATCGGCGGCGTGCTTTATCGCGCTGGCGCAGCCGCACCCGATGCCGACGACGCGGCAGGCAGCGCCCGTGACTGAGCAGGCGCGCGCGTCGTTGCCGAAGGGGCGGGCACACGTCCGGCGAGCCACTGGATCAGTTGCGTCTGCACCGCGTCGCTGGCGAGTGCGAGTGCACGCGCACCGCCTGCGGCGTCTGCGCTCGGCGCGGGAGCCTGTGCACGAAGTGTCGTCTGCGCGAGCAGCTTCGGTCCGTCGAACAAGGTGGCTCGCACCTGCACGACGCCGTGGCTCGACGACGTGCTGTCGAAGTACTGCGCGAATTCCTCCAGTTCCACCCGCAACGCCGGTGCGGCAGTCGGATCCCCCGCCGCAAGAACGGGCCGGTCGACCGACAAGGCGGACCGCAAACGATCCCCGAAGAGCCGCGCGGGCGACGCAAGCCATCGGCTGTTCGCATACACGCGGGCCTGATCGCCTTCGCTGGCGGGCAGACGGTAATAGATCACGTCGGCGTCGAGCCAGCTCGGCGCGTTGACTACGACTTTGAGCGGCGACATGCGCGGCGCACCTGCGGCAGTAACGCCCGACGCGGGTGCTGCCGTGTCGACAGCGTTCGCGGCGTTGGCGGTGGTGGACGCGGCCGAAGCGGTCGAAGCGGCCGAAGCGGTCGAAGCGGCCGAAGCGATCGAAGCGGCGGCGGGCACCGTCGGCGGGCCGAGATCGAAGCGCGTCAGCGAGCCTGGCGACGTCGAGGTGGCACATCCGGCCATCAGTACGGCCGCCCCGGCACATAGCAGCCAGGTAGTCAGCGGGCGCACCCGGCGTGCGCCGCTCGCGCGCAGTGCCATTGCGGCGGTTGCCTCGTTCGTCCGGATCGCACCGGTTGGTTCAGTCATCTCGATATCCCCTTGCAAGACGGTGTCGCGCATCATTGACCTGCCCTGCCGGGCCACGAAAAGCCGGACTCACCCGGACCGGGCGGCGGCGGCGACGTGCCGAACAGCAGCGCACGCGGATTGCGATTGATGGTCTCGGCGGCCTGTCCCACGGCCTGCGTCGTCGAGCGCAGATCATCAGACAGCGTGTTGAGCCGTGGCAGCGCCTCTTGTTGCAGCGATCCCTCGAATGTCTGCATCGTTGCCTCGAATGCCGCAAGACTCGACGTCGCCTGATCGGCCGCCCGTCCCACACTGTCGAGATTGCGAATCAGCGGCCCTTGCGGATCGGCCAGTTGGTTCGTCAGGCGATGTGTGCCGGCGAGCGTGCCGTTGAGTTCACGAACGGTGTCGGGGAGTTGCTTCGTGACCGGCTCGAGTTGCTCGGCCACACGATTCACGCTTTGCGCCGCCGTCTTCACACTGTTAATCGAATCCAGAATGGCTTGCCGGTTGTCGGGCGAAAGCAGCTTGTTGACCGACGACGTTGCCTCCTCCAACTGATGCACCAGATTGTTGCCGCGCCGCTGCAGTTCGTCGACAAAGCTCGGACGCAGCCGCAATTGGGCAACGTGAGCCGCAGACGACTGCAACAACGTGCGGTCGTGCCCATCGTCGTCCAGTTGGACGAAAGCCAGCCCCGTCACCCCCTGATAGCTCAACGTGGCGAACGTCGACTTGGTCATCGGCGTGCCTTCGTTGACCAGAATGCGAATCAGAATCTGGCCGGGGGTGCGCGGATCGAACTTGATCGAGTCCACCTTGCCCACGCCCAGTCCTCGATACCGCACTGCGGATTCGGGATTCAGACCGGTGACATTAGTGCGTGCCACCAGATCGTAGGGCACGCGAACGCGATTGTCGCGATTGAACCAGTACACGGCTGCGGCAATGGCGGCGAGCAACACCAGCGTGAAGAGGCCCGCCATGAAGGCGTGCGATTTATTTTCCATCGTCGAGTAACTCCGAAATCTTGGCGCGCCGCGCTGCGGGCAAGGCCAGCAACGCGCGTCTGCCGCGCTCACCGAGGAAGAAGCTGTGGATGAACGGATGATCGACGCACACCACGTCTTCCACAGGTGCGTTCACGAGTACCTTGCGATCGGCCAGCACCGCCACGCGCGTGGCGAGCATCATTACCGTATCCAGATCGTGTGTGACCATCACGACAGTCAGGCCGAGCGAGCGATGCAGGCCGCGAATCATGGCCACGAATTCGTCTGACGCCTGCGGATCGAGGCCGGCCGTAGGTTCGTCGAGAAAGAGCAGTTCCGGTTCCAGCGCAATGGCCCGCGCGATCCCTACGCGCTTGACCATGCCGCCGGATAGCTCCGACGGCATGCGGTTGGCCATGCGCCCCGACAACCCGACCATCTCCAGTTTGTACATCACCACATCGCGAATCAGATCTTCCGAAAGCGTATGCAGTTCGCGTAGCGGCTGCGCAATGTTGTCGAACACCGTCATCGCGGAGAATAGTGCGCCGCGCTGAAACAACATTCCCGAGCGGCGTCGCAACAGGTGTGCGGTGCGCCGGTCGATCATCGTAATGTCGTGGCCGAAGATACTGATGTGACCACTCGTGGGCGACTCCAGACCGATGATCTGCCGAATCAGCGTTGTCTTGCCCGAACCGGAACCGCCGACGAGCGCAATGATCTCGCTTTGCCTGACCGTGAGATCCAGATGCTCGTGAATCGTATGTGTGCCGTACCGCTTGGTGAGATCGCGCACTTCGATCACCGGCTCGGCTTCGCCGGGCAACGTCGACGAGACCGGCGGACAACCGGCAACCGCACCGGTACGCACGTCGTCGGCGAGCGCAGGCGAGACCGGGGCCGCTGCGGTGGCGGGCGCCATGGACGGATCGGGGACTGTGGTTCCGCGCATCAGCCGATCCCCACATTGCGGAACAGAATCGCGAAGACGGCGTCGGCAAGGATCACGACGGTAATCGATGTCACGACCGACTGCGTCGTGCCTTCGCCGAGACTCTGGGTATTGGGTTTGACACGCATACCGAAGTGACAGGCCACCAGAGCGATCAACATGCCGAAGACGACACCTTTGCCCAGACCGATCCACAGATTGGCAATGTTCACCGCGTTGGGCAGCGTTGTGAAAAAGTAATGCAGCCCGATACCGAGTTCGTACTTCGCGGCAAGTGCGCCGCCAAGCAGGGCAACGATGTTCGTCCACATCACCAGCAGCGGCATGGCGATCGCCAGCGCAATGACCTTCGGCAGCACGAGCCGCAAACCGTGCGGAATATCCATGACGCGCATCGCGTCCAGCTCTTCCGTCACGCGCATGACGCCCAACTGGGCAGTAATCGCCGATCCTGAGCGGCCCGCCACAAGAATCGCGGAAAGCACCGGCCCAAGCTCCCGGATCACCGCGAGACCGAGAATGTTCACGATGAATGTACTCGCCCCATACAGCTTCAATTGCTGGGCGGACAGATAGGACAGGACGATACCGATCAGGAACGCCACCAGCGCCGTAATGCCGAGCGCCTTGGCCCCCGCGCTATAGATATTGGCGGACATCTCCAGCCATGGCGCACGCATCGGATGGCGAACGACACGGCCAAGGTCGATCACGAAGCGGCCGAACATCGTGATGCCGTCGCGCAGATGCTCTCCCAGCGTGAACAGCGAATATCCAAGACGGCTGACCTGATCGATCCGACGCGCGGGCACAGGGCTTTGCCGCGTGCGATCGAACTCGGCGAGGTGATCGAACAGTGCGCGCTGCGTCGGAGTTAGCGCAACATGCTCCGGATAGCGGCGCTGCCAGTAGCGCCACAGCGCCTGAGCACCGACGTGATCGAGACGCTCCACACACGTCAGATCCCACGCCAGATTCCCCTGAGGCAAAGCGCGCACGAGACGCAGCAACGTTTTCTTGCGCTGCGAAAGCGCCAGCGCTGTCCATAGGCCGCGCAGCATGACCACCGGGCCTTTCGACGAGGTGGTCAGCTCCAGAGTGGGCACGGCATCGAGGTTCAAAACAGACGATCTCCTGGCAAAAAAGCCGCCGGAATCCGGCAAAACGAGGTCATTGTACGGTACAGGTGCGACCGGTCGATGGCAACCCGCCAAGGGCTGAAAACGTGCCGGAATCGGCCGACTTACGCCTCGGATAATGCCGAAATACAAGGATCGACGCAGTGCAGACCGGCGCGGCGCCAGCCTCGCCGCTACAATAGCAGCCATGAATAACGCTGCTGCTTCCTCTCCCAACCTCCCCCTCGCCGCTACGGCTGCGGGCTCGCCCGAACGCCCCGCCGGCATGGGTGGCGAGCGATCGGGCGACACTGTGTCGCGCTCGCTCGATGGCGAGCGGATTCGCTTGCATCTGGCTGCCGCTTGCCGTGGATGGCAGATCGAGGTCGTCGACGCGACCGGATCCACGAATCTCGACCTGCTCGCACGCCTTCGCGAAAACGCGTCACACGCTTCCGTGGCCCCTGCGGCCCCTGTTATACGCGCCGCGATGCAACAGACGGCGGGACGCGGGCAACGCGGCCGGGCATGGCAAAGCGTGCCCGGCGACAGCCTCACGTTCTCGCTGGCCTATGTCATGCCGGGGGGACCGGCCGAGCTGGCCGGACTCTCGCTTGCCACCGGTGTCGCGGTCGTAGAGGGACTGTCGGATCTGCCACTGTCGGCACCCCATGCGCTCGGCCTCAAGTGGCCCAACGACGTCCTGCTGCGTGGCGGCAAACTCGCGGGCATCCTGATTGAAACCGTCCCGGCAGGCCCGGGACGCATTGGTGTCGTCATCGGCATCGGCATCAATCTCCGACAGGCCGGCGATGTCGCCGCGCGCATCGACAATGCAGCGGCGGCCGGCGCGCCCGGCAGTGCCGGTGTTGCAACGTCCGTCATTCCTGCCACGCCGCCCGCTGCGCTCGAATCCGTGCTGCCGGAGCCGGACATGTCCTCGGTCTTCGTCGCCGTAGTCAGGCGCCTCACGGCCATGCTCGACCGCTTTTCCGAACATCGATTCGGTGCGTTCCGCGATGACTGGGAAGCCATGCACGCCTATGGCGGGGCATCGATCCGTGTCATCGAACACGGCCGCGATCTGCTGCATGGCGTAGCGCTCGGTGTCGACGCGCAAGGTTGCCTTCGGGTGGCGACCGACGAGGGCGAACGCATCGTCGCCAGCGGCGAAGTCTCCGTGCGATTGCTCGATGCGTCCGGCGAGCCGGGCAAACAAGGAGTCTGGTGATGGCCGCCTCGAGACGCTCCTCTGCGTCGCACAAGACAAGCGCGGCCGAAACTGCGACGTCCACTCACGCCCCCCACACCTTGAATGGCGTAGGGGACAAAGGCACCGCCGAGAGCACGCCATGGTTGCTGGTGGATGCCGGGAACAGCCGGATCAAGTGGGCACTCGCACCAGCCGTGCGGCCGGTCGAATGGCGTGCCGCGTCCCCCTCGTTTCTCGCAAGCGGCGCGGTTGACCACGCCGAATGGCGCACCCTCGCGACACAAATCCGCGCAGGCTGGGCAGCGTTGGTCTCGGGGAGCGGCGGCAAGGCGCATTTCGCCCCAAACACTGCGCCGCTCGCGATTGGTCAGGGCGGACAGGACGAGGGCTTCATTTGCCCGGCCCCTGCCGGTGTCTGGCTGGCGAACGTCGCGGGCGATGCCGCAGAACAAGCGGTTCGCATGACGCTGCAAACGCTGTGGGGCATGGCATCTGCCGATTGGCTGCAAGTCTTGCGCGCCAGCAAAGCTTGCGCGGGGGTGCGCAACGGTTATCACACGCCCACGCAACTCGGCAGCGATCGTTGGGCGAGTCTGATCGGCGCCCATGCCGCGTGGCCCGGCGAACACTTGCTGATCGTAACGTTGGGCACCGCCACAACCGTTGAAGCCCTGCGTGCCGACGGCGATTACCTCGGTGGCTTGATCGCACCGGGGCCCGCCCTGATGCTTCAATCGCTTGCGCAAGGCACAGCCCAGTTGCCCACGCTCGACGCCACCATGCCATCCGGCGGACAGGACTTTGCACGCAACACGGCAGACGCGATTCTGCGCGGCTGCGCGGCTGCGCAAGCGGGTCTCGTGGAGCGAAGTCACGCCCAACTGCAAGCGCAGTTGGGCGCACCGGTACGTTGCGTGCTTTCGGGCGGCGCCCGCCAGGCGCTGGCGCAAACCCTCACGCTGCCCTTTACCGAACACGATCAATTGGTGCAGGCGGGTCTATACGAGGTCGCCTTGCGAGCAGTTGGCGTCGACGCGGCAACCGCAAAGGTCGAACACGCCGCCAAGACAGACGCATCGGCATCCGAACCGCGAGATGCCGAACATGCCCAGGGAGGTACCTGAGATGTTGCGTGCGCTGTTGCTTGTCATGTTTCTCGCGGCCAATGCGGCACTTGCCGCGGTGCAGTTCGGCTGGCTGAAGTGGCGTGACGTATTACCCGCCACCGGCCGTGAGCCCGCGCGCGTGCAGAAGCAACTTGATCCCGGCAACATTCGCCTGATTGGAGCTGAGGTCAGCGGGCAGGCATCGGGGGTGCCGATCTCCGGCAGCGACAAAACGCCGAGCAGCACTGGAACGGCCAACGGCGAGGGCAGCACTGGCGTCGAGAACGGTGCCGCGAATGGCACCACGCGCCACGACGCAGTTGCGGAACCAGCCTCGGCGTCGTCTGTGTCTGCAACGGCTGCGGCCGCAGCGAGCCGAGCCGTTGCGGCCACTGCACCGAGCGCGGTATCGGGCGACGCGACGGCATCGCAGGCGGCCGCAGCCGTTACGGCGTCCATCTGCCTCGACATCGGGCCGTTTGCCTCCAACGACGCGCAACAGGCGCGTGGCCTGCTGCTCGCGGCGTTGCCGTCGGGACAAGGCGACATACAATCCCTCGCACTCGACAAGCGTTACTGGGTGCATCTCAGCCCGGTGCCGAACAAGGCGGCGGCCGACAAGCAGGTGGCGCAATTACGCTCGGCAGGCGTCACGGAGTACTTCCTGCTCAACGACGACGGCTCGAATCTGGTCGTCTCGCTTGGACTCTTCAACGATCGGGAACGTGCGGTGCGCCTGATGGCGGCGGCGCAGAAGAAAGGCGTCACGCCACAATTGAGCGAGAGGCCGAATGCAAAGAGCCGGATCATCTACCGGATCGCCGGAATCAATGCAAACGCAGCAACTCAGGTGCGCAGCGTGGTCACCCAGCAATGGGCGGCACAGTTGGTGCGCACCTGTCCGTCGCCGGCAGGTAGCCCGCCTGAAGGCGCTCGCTGAACAGGGAAACGCTGCGGATCAAAACAGGAATGCGGCGCTGCAAGCCAGCCCAAGGGAAGCGGTCCGGGCGGACCGCCCCTCCCAACGCCGGACTTACGCGACGCGCTTCAACTCGACAACGGGACGCACAACCCCAGTGTGGATACCACGTGCGTTCTTGATAACCGGCGCGACCCACGGGGCCAGTCCCGTCGATTCGGGCGACTCGACCAGACCGAGTGCCTTGAGTACGGCAACCGCTGCCGTATAGAGCGCACGCATATTGCCGTCGACAACCTTGATCGCTATGCCAAGTCCGGCAGAGCGCACGCCGATCGTCTGGACACCGTCGGCGCCGATCTTCGCCGCCCAGTCGCCGGGCGCCATACGCATGAATGCCAGATCGTTACGCCCAGTGCCGGACACCATCTCCGGCTGCTGCGTCATGGCAGCAAAAAGCGTCGAGAGCGCGGCATCGTCACTGGCGGCCAACCGGGCATAAGCGCCGGCCAGCTTGTCGAGCGGCAATGCGTAGTTTGGTGCGGAGCAGCCATCGGTACCCAAGGGCAGCATGTCGCCTTTCACGCCCACGACCTCTCCCACACGCGCGCGAATTGCCTGCTGAAGCGGGTGTGCCGGGTCGAGGTAGGTCTCAAGGGGCAACCCGTGTTGCGCACAATACGCGAGGAAACCAGCGTGCTTGCCAGAACAGTTGTGGTGCAGCGACGTCGGCTTCAGATCGACGGGCGGGCGTTTGCCCGTCGCGGAGTAAAACGTCGGTGTATGGCAGCCGCACTGCAAATGGTGTTCATCGCACCCCGCTTTGCTCAGCAGGCTTCTCACCCCGTCGACATGGAAGGTCTCGCCGGAGTGGCTCGCGCACAGCAACGCAAGCTCCGACTGCGTGAGTCCGAAGTGCGCTACGCCGTCGCCCTCGACGAAGGGCAACGCCTGAAACGGCTTGAGCGTGGAGCGTGAGAACGTAAGGAACGTGGGATCGCCTGCGGCATATTGCAGACGTCCCTGCGCGTCGACCACGGCCACGGAACCGTAGTGCACGCACTCGACCGTATCGACACCATTGGCGCCACGAGTCACCTCAACGAGCGGCGCAAGATTCATGACTGAGCCCGCACTTTCTTGAGCAACGACGTGGTCGAGCGCTGGTGTTCGAACGGAATGGCCACGGCCGTACCGCCCCATCCGCGAACGAGCGCGGACTCCGGCAGCTTGTCCATGTCGTAGTCGCCGCCTTTGACGAGAATGTCGGGCCGCACGGCAGCGATCAACGACTCAGGCGTGGTCTCGCCGAACGTTACGACATAGTCGACGCTTTGCAGCGCCGCGAGCAGTGCCGCACGGTCGTTTTCGTTGTTGATCGGCCGATCGTCGCCCTTGCCTAACGTGCGCACCGATGCGTCGGTATTCACACCGACGATCAGGCACGCGCCCAGTGCCCGCGCTTGTGCAAGATAGGTCACGTGACCGCGATGCAGAATATCGAACACGCCGTTGGTAAACACGAGCGGTCGCGGCAGCGTCGGCGTCAGCGCCGCAAGGGCTTCACGCGAAAGAATCTTGGCCTCGAAATCGGCCGGGGAAGTGACTTGGGAAGATGACATGACAATGAGTCTGAATGGACGCGCTATTGTCCCACGCCGCGTGCGGGGCAACAAAAAAGGGGCCGAAGCCCCTTTTCTGATGTACGGACGTGACTCGCGTCTTACGCCGAGGTCGCCACGGCCGGTGCCGGTGCGGTCACCGCTGCCAGACGGCTGGTGATTTCCTTGCGGTAGCGATTCAGGTCCTGCGCCGTTGCAAACGTGCGCTCAAACAGCAGCGACATGTTGTGCAGAATGCGCTCGACAACCTTTTTCTCCCAGCTATCGTCGAACTTGATCTGTTCGTCGAGCCAGTGTTCGAGCCATTCCGGTTCCGGCAGACGCGACTGTACCGTGTCGTTCGGGAACAGGTCCTTGTTCACGTGCAGGTTGGTCGGGTGCAACGGCTTTTCGGTGCGACGCGCCGATGCCATCAGCACACCGATCTTCGCGAACGCAGCGCGCGCGTTATCGCCAAAGCTCGTCAGCGCCTTCTTCATGTAACGCAGGTAAGCGCCGCCGTGACGGGCTTCGTCGCGCGAAATGATTTCGTAGATCGCCTTGATGACCGGCTCGGTGTGCCATTCGGCAGCGCGGCGATACCAGTGGTTCAGGCGAATTTCACCGCAGAAGTGCAGCATGAGCGTCTCGAGCGGCGGGGCCGGATCGAACGGGAAACGCACGGCATGCAATTCAGCCTCGGTCGGCACGAGGTCCGGGCGGAAGCGGCGCAAGTATTCCATGAGCACCAGCGAGTGCTTCTGCTCTTCAAAGAACCACACGCTCATGAACGCGGAGAAGTCGCTGTCGTCGCGGTTATCGCGCAGGAACATCTCGGTCGCCGGGAGTGCCGCCCATTCCGTGATGGCGTTCATCTTGATGGTGCGCGCCTGATCGTCGGTGAGTTGGCTAGCGTCGAATTTGTCCCACGGAATGTCCTTCTCCATGTTCCATCGCACTGCCTCCAGCGACTTGTACAGCTCGGGATACAGCATTTCGTTCATTTCAATTACCCCCAAGGTCGCGAGACCTTACACCAGGACTCAAGATAGTATTGTGAAAGTTTACGCCGAATTTCGACAGACAAAACGGTGAGCGTGTCGCGGGCGGCCCCCGCCGTCCGGCTTCACGTCTTGAACCCTGCCGTCGCGGAAGGACGGCGAATTAACGCCTGTGATCTGGCCGCACATTAGCGATATGGCTTAGAGCGACCCTACTAAAATATGGGCAAACTCTTGAATCATAACATAAAAGCCTTTCATGACCGCCTTCGCTGACAGCCACATGACGGTAATGCGTCGTAATTTTGACGCCCGTCAAAATGTCACGCAATGCGCCTAAGCTCAAAGGGCGACAAGCATCCCGGCCACCATTCGACGGAATGACCGGCACGCACTGCCCAGGCGCTCCGGTGGCCAAGCCAGCCACGGCAACGCCAAGGTGGCGCGTCAGGGTATGTCCTTGTGCCGCGGGCCTGCGCGAGCGGCACCCGATGGTCTACGCTAAAAGCAAACGTTCCGAATTTGCGGCCTGAGATCTGAAGTTACAACGGCCAACGCGATGGATTGCTGTTCGCAGCACCCATTTTGATGATAGTTCTCAGTCGCAATTACGCAACATGTTGTACTGGCCAGTGCGTCGGCAGAACGGCCTGCGCACTGCCAACGGGCCTTCCTACTCGACTGGATCCTTCACCGAAAAGGAGCCGAGCATGGCAACTCGTCCCGCATTTGCCGAATGGCTGCGCACCGCCTGTTTTCTGGCGATGGTGACGTCAGCTCCCGGTGCTCTGGCGTTCGACGCCGGGCAATTGGCCTCTCAGGAGATCCCCGCCGCCCATCTGGTTGGGCACGGTTCATTCACCCGCCTGGGTTTCCATCTCTACGATGCAGAACTCTTTTCCGGCCCCGATCGTCTCAGCGCGAATTGGGGTACGCACCCGCTAGTGCTGGATCTGCGTTACGCGCGCAGCTTCAAGTCGCATACGCTGGTGCAGCGTAGTCTGATCGAGATGACCAAACTGCAAGTGGCGACCGACGAGGAACGCCAGCGATGGGCCGACGAACTCGCGCGCATCTTGCCAGACGTCGCGGCCGGCCAGCATTTGACCGGCGTATTCCGGCCCGGCGACGGCACGCGTTTCTTCTCTGACGGCAAGCTCATTGGACAGATCCCGGGCGACGCCTTCGGCCGGGCATTCTTCGCCATCTGGCTCGACCCGCGCACGAGCGCCCCCGACCTGCGCGCCGAGTTGATCAGCGACGCGCATTGAGACTGCGTTCGGCGCGCGCTGGCGGAAATCGCATCAGCGCTACGCGCGCCGCGTGGTCGCCATGGGGGTGTAACTTACGGAAGTCCGGTCTCGGCACCGCACACCTGCGACCGCTAGGTGCAGACCCGAACCGGCCAGGGACTGTCGATCGAATCGCGCTGTCACAGCGCCCTCGCGAGCGTGCCTATGGATATCGATCATGCTGCGGCGCTCACGCGCCTCACGCGGTACTTCGAGACCCTTACCCGCCTGAGCCTCTCGAACCTGGGCGAGTTTTACACGCCCAACGTCTATCTCAAGACACCGCTACATGAGGTGCGCAGCGCAGCCGAAGTCGCCAACCTGCTCACCCATCTGTTCGAACGCGTCGACGCACCGCGCTTCGAAATCACCGCTACGCTGCTGCAACACAATCAGGCGATGCTTGTCTGGAATCTTCATTTCCATACCAAACGATGGCTCGAAGACGAACAGATCATCCACGGGGCATCGCACCTGCGCCTGGCTGTCGACGGGCGAGTCACCTACCAGCGCGACTATTGGGACGCCACTGAAGACGTCTATGCGAAGCTACCTCTCGTTGGACGCTTATTGCGTTGGTTGCAACAACGTCTGTTCCGCTGACACGCCTGCAACGGACCGCCCGCCACAAAGGGCAGTTTTCTTCAATACGCAGTACGCGCCGCGGCCTACATTCGGAACCTCGTTTCATACGCGTCTCTTGCATTGAGGTTTCCGATGACACTTTTCTATTCGATGGCCGCGTTCGCGCTGGCCGCGTCGATCACGCCCGGACCGGTCAACGTTGTAGCCCTGGGCTCGGGTGCACGCTATGGACTCGTACCCAGCCTGCGTCACGTCACGGGCGCGACGGCAGGTTTCGTCGTGCTGCTCGTCGCGGTCGGCTTCGGGGTGTACGAGTTGCTGCAACGCATGCCCGTTCTGATGCACGCGATTCAGTGGTTCGGCGTGGCGTTCCTCCTCTATATGGCGTACAAGCTGGCGATCGACGACGGTGAACTCGGCGAGGCCGACGCACAACGCGGTCCGACGATGTCACACGGCGCGGTCATGCAATGGCTCAACCCGAAAGCCTGGCTTGCGGCATTGGCCGGAATGGGCGCGTACACGGCGGGAGACCCCGCACGCATCTGGCAATTCGCAGCGATCTACTTCGTGGTCTGCTGGCTGTCGGTGGGATGCTGGGCGGCGGCGGGCGCGATGCTGCGGCATCACATGCGCGACGCCCGGCGCGTGCGGCGTCTGAATCGGGTGATGGCGGCGTTGCTGGCCGGAAGTGCGGTGTATCTGGTGGCGGCGACGTAATCGGCGAAGCGGTGCAACGCGGCGCGACGCCGCACCGGCGGCCGCCGTATTAGGCCGCGCGCGGTTCCCGGTAGTGTCCGGGCGTGACGGCAAGAAGCTGTTTGAAGGTGCGCTGGAAATGCGCCTGATCGGCAAAACCCGCATCGAGCGCGACTTCCGCGATGGCATGCCCGCGGCGCAATCGCCCACGCGCGTACTGAATTCGCTGATTCATCAGGAAGGCGTGCGGTGTCAGGCCGTACTGCGCGCGAAAGGCCCGCGTGAGATACGACGCCGACAGGCCCGCCGCCTCACAAATCTGTGCCAGCGTCAGGGCTTCGCAGCAGTGTGCGCGAATAAAATCGGCGGCTTCGCGCAGCTTGTGCGAGTCGTCGCGCATCGGCCGTGGCGCCGGGTTCAGACGTTCGTGAGCATCGATGAAGAACTGCTGCACAACGCTCTCGCGCTCGAGCCGGTCGCGCGACACGTCGGTGCAAACGTCATAGAGCCGGTTCAGTCCCTCGTACAACACCGGATCGGTCGACGACATCGGATCGAACAGATGCAGGTCGGGGCCGTGTCCGAAGCCCAGCTCGCGCTGCAAATCCCGTAACCACGCCGTGTCGACGAACAACATGCGATACGCCCAGGCCTCGTCGCCAATCGGGTTGCAGGCGTGCACCGCGTCGGGGTTCATCACCACGACACTGCCGCGCCCGACGGTCTCTCGCGCTCGTCCGTTCACGTAGGTACTCCGCCCGCCGGTCACCGCGCCGATGGAAAACGTTTCGTGGCTGTGCAACGCGTAGCATACGCGGCGGCCGTCGAGCACTTCGCGCGCTTCGATGAACGGCAGGGCCGGATCGCGCCAGAACGTAGACGGGTAAGGACAGGCGACAGTGGATTTCGACATAAGCGTGTGATTTCGTGACGGCGACCGGGGCATTTCGTTGGCGTCATGCCGCCGGCTTGCCGGTGTCGGCCATGGCGACGGACGAGTCTGTGGACAGCGGGGAATTCGCCGACTGTTCGACGCCGCCCACCGCACCGGCTTCGACATCGTCGAGTGGACTGGTGCCGTCTGCCTCGGCCACGAGCCATGCGGCGATCGCGTCGCGTTGCGCGTAGGCGTCGGCCTCTCCCAGCGCGATGAGTTCCTGAGTGTACGACGACTCGAACAGCAGATAGCTGGCGAACGCCGCACCGCGCGCTTCGTCGGCGCCAATCGCGCCAAGCATGGTGCGCACGGCACGTGGCAACTGGTGCAGGTGACGCGCGGCAATCGGTTCGATGCGTTGGCTCGGCGAGATGACCAGCGTTTCGATGGGCCGCCAGCCGCTCGACTCCCGATGCGCCTCTGGCACATGCCGCAGTACATTGTTAATGTGCTGAAGACGCTCCAGGTCTGCCGACAGGCCATCGATGAATACGCTCGCAAGGGCTTGTCCGCCGATCTGCGCGAGGCTCGGATAGCCGCCGATGCGCTCGCCACTGCTGTCAAGCCCGTATTGTCCGTGCGACGCACCGATGATCAGGATGCGGGTCGCCCCCAGATGAATCGGCGGACTCAGCGGAGCGATCTGGCGCATCGACCCATCCCCGAAATATTCGGGTTGGCCGTCGAGATCGAGTTCGATGGCAGGAAAGAGAAACGGGATCGCGCTCGACGCCAGCAAGTGTTCGACGCTCAACGGCACCGCACGCGCCAGTCGCAGCGAACGCTTCCACGGCTGAATCGGTTCCGCGCTCTGGTAGAAGGTCACGTGTTTGCCCGACGAGTACGACAGCGCCGTGACGGACAGCGCCGCGAGCGCCCCCGAGGCGAACACTTCCGGCAACCGGTCGAGACGAATTGCCATGCGCAACATGTCGGCGAGCGGCGACCAGTCGAACAGCGAGCGCGGAGCACGTCGCAGCGCCCAGCCGAGCGAAAGCGCAGCCAGCCAACGCGCACCGGTGGCGGCCACGCCCAGAGAGTCGGCCCGGAATACCTGCCCGGCGTGGAACTGACGCCACACGGCATCGAGCTTGATGACACCGTGCTGGAAATCATCCGCATTCGAGGCGAGCGCCGCCGCGTTGATCGCCCCGGCCGACGTGCCGCAGACAATCGGAAACGGGATCGCGCGCCGCGACGGCAAGACTTCTCGCTGAATCGCGGCGATTGCCGCGAGCACGCCCACCTGATACGCGGCGCGTGCACCGCCGCCCATCAGGACGAGACCGGTACGTTCACCTGAAATCATGGGGGCCTCCTCCCGACTTTGCTGTCGTTGCGCTTGCCGTGCGAGCGGCATCCGTTATGCCATCGCGGTGGTCCTCGCCGAGCGTCGGCGCGCCACACGTCACCGGCCCGACGGCGTTACCACTTCCAGGCAGCCTGCTTTCCCGGGGCCTTGCCTGCGCCCGGCGCCGGCGTCTCGGTGGCGCTCTTGGCCCCCTTGGAGGCCGTCTTCGACGGTGTCTTCGCCGAGGTCTTCGCTGACGTCTTTGCCGCTGCCGACTTTGCCGGTGTCTTTTGGGTGGCCGGTGTTTTTCTGGCAGGAGTCTTTCCCGCCGTCTTCGCCGTGCCGGCGGTACGTTTGGCCGCGGCGCCCGCTTTGCCCGGCGCCTTGCCAGAGGGCTTCGCCGCCCCCGATCCCGCCGGTTTCCCGGCCTGCGGGGCATGCGCAGCCTTGGCCGCTGCCTCGGACATTTGCGCTGTGGCCGCTTCCGTCATTTGCGCGGCCGACATGCCGGCCGCCTGCGCGGCGGCGGCGATCTGATCGAACTGCGCGCGCATCGCGTTGAACCATAGCGACGGGTCGAGCGCGCCATAGGCGTTGCCCGCCTGAGCGAACGGCGACGACGCGTCGCCGCCCTCCGGCGGGGTTTCCCCGGCATTAGCCGCCGCTTCGGGCTCGGGCTCCGCTTCGGGTTCCGGCTCGGGTTCGGGTGCGCGTGCCTGCGACTCGACGTCCTGTGCCGGTTCCGTTGACGCGAACGGGGATCGCCAGAAGTTGGCGGCGCCCGCCTGTCCGAATGGCGGCGTGAATGCCCCACCGCTCTGCGGCGCACTCGTCGCGCCTGCATCGTCGCCGCTCGCAGCGCCAAAGCTGCCGGAGCCGAACGCCCGCAGCGTCGCGTAGGTGGCGCGTTGCACTTCGAACGCCTGAATGGTCGAGCGCAGCACGTTCAGATTGAGCGTGAGCCATTGCTCCACCGCGCGCATCTCGGCGATGCGGTTCTCGATTTCATCGGGATCGAGCAACGGCGCGGCACTCTGCATCAACTGCGTGAGCGGCGAGGTGAATGTCGCTGGGGGGCTGAACGCTTCCCACATCTTCTTGAGAATGTCGAAGCCGTTGGGCATGGCACTCGTCGAATCGCTCATTACAGTCTCCAGTCTCGGTCGGGGACGGATGGCCTGCGGGCCGGTCCCGGCAAGCCCCGCGCAGCGGGCGTATGGGTATCGATCATACGCCGAGCGTGCGCCAGTGGTGTGTCAGAACGGTGCGTCGCCGCCGTAGTCCGGCGCACGGCGCTCGCGCAGCGACGCGATGCCCTCGCGCACGTCCGGCCCGGCAAAGCCCATGAATTCGAGCGCGAGCGAGGCATCGAACGACGGTCCCGCGCTGCGCAGCCAGTTGTTGAGGGCGTACTTGGTCCAGCGAATGGCCGTGGTCGACCCTCGCGCGAGCTTGTCCGCCACTTCGAAGGCCTTGGGCAGCAGGTCCGCTTCGTCGACGGTGAGCGACACCAGTCCGATGCGCTCGGCCTCCTCGCCCGACACGGGCTCGCACAGCAGCAGGTAGTACTTCGCCTTGGCCATGCCGCACAGCAACGGCCACACGATGGCCGCATGGTCGCCCGCGGCTACGCCCAGTCGCGTGTGACCGTCGATGATGCGTGCATTCTTCGCGGCAATGGAGATGTCCGCGAGTAACCCCGCGACCAGCCCGGCCCCCACGGCCGGCCCGTGCATCGCAGAGACGATCGGCTTGCTGCAATTGATCACGTTGTAGACGAGATCGCGCGCTTCGCGCCAGACGCGCGCGCGCACCGCGAAATCGTCAGCCATGTCTTCCACGAGCGACAGATCGCCACCGCCGGAAAAGCCTTTGCCTTCCCCGCGAATAACGACCGCACGGGTCTCGGTGTCGCGATCGATATCGCGCCACACGTCGGCCAGTTCGCGATGCATCTGGTGATCGGCCGTGGACAAGCCGCTCTTGTTCGCGCCGGCCCCCATGATGAGTTCGAGTACACCGTTCGGATGCCGTTTGAACTGTAGCGACTGGTAGTGTTGATACGGGTCTTGCGACATGACTTACCGCTCCAAAAAAATATCCCCGCACAAGCGGGGATTGGGAAACAGCGGCACCGGCCGAAGCCAGCGCCGCCGACGGTCAACAGGGCGATGTGAGCGACGTCGGGTGCTTCACATCGATCGTTCTTTTATCGGCGGCGTGCGCCGCCGTCACGCGGCCATTACGGCGCGAGCAACCATTTGCCATTCTCGATCTTCACCATCACGCGCGCGCGCTGATCGAGGCCAAGGTGATCGGTCGGGCTCATGTTGATCACGCCGTTCGATACGTGGACTTCCTTGCTGGTCTCCAACGCATCGCGCAACGCCTTGCGGAATTCCGGCGTACCCGGTTTTGCCGTCTTCAACGCAATCGGAATGGCGCGCTGAAGCAGAATACCGGCGTCCCAGGCGTACGAACCGAACGCCGCCACGGTGCCGGCGCCGTATTTGGCTTCGTATTTCTTGATGTAGTCGAGCGCAACCGTCTTGGCCGGATGGTCGTTGGGCAGTTGCGACGCCACGAGAACCGGGCTCGCCGGCAGGTACGTGTTGTTGCAATCCTTGCCGCACACACGCAGGAAGTCGTTGTTACCCACGCCGTGGTTGTGATACACGAGGCCCTTGAAGCCCCGCTCGGCCAACGCCTTCGGCGGCAGCGCAGCAGGCGTGCCGGCCGCACCCACGACGACGGCGTCCGGATTGGTCGCCATGATCTTCAGGATCTGGCCCGTCACACTCGGGTCGGTACGCGCGAAGCGCTCGTTGGCCACCATCTTGATTTTGTGCAGACCCGCGAATTTGGCAACTTCTTCGTAGAAGGCCTCGCCCAACGCATCGCCCTGACCGATGAACGCCATCGTCTTCACGCCATGACGGCTGGCATGCTCTGCAATAGCCGAGGCCATCTGCGCATCGGTCTGCGGGGTCTTGAACATCCAATACCGCTTGGCATCGACCGGCTCGATGATGCGGGCCGACGAGGCAAGCGAGATAGTCGGGGTTGTGCCGCTGGCAATCACGTCAAGCATCGCCAACGTGTTCGGCGTGATCGACGAACCAATGATGGCGTCGACATGGTTCTCGGAAATCAGCTTTTTGGTGTTCTGAACAGCCGTCGTGGTGTCAGACGCATCGTCGAGCACGATGTAGTCAACCTTCTGCCCACCAATCTCCGTCGGCAGCATGGTGACCGTATTGCGCGCGGGAATGCCAAGCGAGGCAGCCGGGCCGGTAAGCGAAATGCTCACGCCGATCTTGACCTGAGCAACTGCGCCGCCAGCCAATGCCAGCAACATCGCACCCAGCAGGGCAGTGCGCACGGGGTTTCGCATGGAAAATCTCCTGGTCTGGCCTGCGCTGTTTTTTTAACGCAGACACCCCTGGAGGGGTACCTCGCGCCGCGCCGGCGAAAGTTAGCGCCAACTCGCTCTCCCGACAGGAGTGCGAACCGACTCAAGGAGACAAAGAATAGCGGAGCCGGAATTCCTCGCCATATCCGGGTTCACCCTATTCGGGTGTTCCTCCGCTTCTAACCGCCTGCTTTTTTGGGGCTTCGGCGACTTCCTCAACACCGCCCTCCAGACGGACCGGGGCCCCTTTCCGCCTCTCAGACATAAACCCAACTCGCTGCAGAAAGGGGCCCCGGTCCGTCTCCCTGTTTTTCTGTCTGCCTTCTTTCTGTCTGGCTTTTTTCCTTTGCGCGCTGCGCTTGCGACAGTTCGTCCCCCTTACTCCTCCTTCGGGGAAACCGCCTGGTCGATCGCGCCAAAGATCGACTTGCCCTGTGCATCGAACATCTCGATCCTTACCCGATCCCCATAACGCATGAACGCCGTCTCCGGGGCACCCTTCTCCAGAGTCTCCAACATGCGCTTCTCCGCAATGCAGGCACTGCCACGACTACGGTCCTTGTTCGAGATCGTGCCCGAACCCACGATCGTCCCCGCCCGCACGTTACGCGTCTTGCACACGTGCGCCACAAGCTGGCCGAAGTCGAACACCATGTCCTCGCCACACTCCGGCGCACCGAACTTCTTGTCGTTCCACTTCACCGTGAGCGGTCGGTGCACCCGGCCTCCATGCCACGCATCGCCCAACTCGTCCGGCGTGACCGCCACCGGCGAAAAACTGCTCGCCGGCTTGCTCTGGAAAAAGCCGAAACCCTTGGCCAGTTCGGCAGGTATCAGGTTGCGCAAACTCACGTCGTTGACCAACATCAGCAAGCGAACGCCTTCGAGCGCTCGCGCCGGACTCGCCCCCATCGGCACGTCCGTCGTGACTACCGCAACCTCGGCCTCGAAGTCGATGCCGTAGTCCTCGGAAGCGCAAACGATATCGTCGGTGGGCCCGATGAAATCGTCGCTTCCCCCCTGATACATCAGCGGATCGGTCCAGAATTCGGGCGGCATTTCCGCGCCGCGCG
This sequence comes from Pandoraea apista, assembly GCF_001465595.2. Classification (NCBI taxonomy): domain Bacteria; kingdom Pseudomonadati; phylum Pseudomonadota; class Betaproteobacteria; order Burkholderiales; family Burkholderiaceae; genus Pandoraea; species Pandoraea apista. Next base: position 5,043,976 of record NZ_CP013481.2, read on the forward strand.
CCTTTCGCACCAGCTCTACATGGTTCACGTAGGCCGAGCCGTCTGCCCATTGGTACGCTCGCGGCAACGGCGCCATGCACTCTGCCGGGTCGAACGCGAACGAATTGCGCGCACGATGATGGTTGAGTTCGGTATATAGCGTCTGGAGCTGGGGCGCGTAGAACGTCCAGTCGTCAAGCACGCGTTGCAGCGTGGGAGCAATGGCGTCGGCAATGCAGGCGATGGACAGGTCGCGCGACACAACGATCAACTGACCGTCGCGGGTGCCGTCCTTTCGGGTAGCAAGTTTCATGTGATGGAGTCTGCGAGCCGTCTCAGGCCCGATAGAATGGCGCGTGAAGCCAAAGATTCTACCCGAGGGTCTCGGCCCGGCAACGCCGCGACGACAAAGACGGAGACACATGACTGTGCCTGAGCAAGACAACAAGATCGAGAACGACGAGAACACGGCCGCCCCCGACGAGGAGAAGACCCGATCGGGCATCCAGTCGATCGAGGTGGGCTTCCGGCTCATCGAGGTGCTGACGGAAGCATCGAACGCGATGATGCTGCGCGACCTCGCACACGCGGCCGGCATGAACCCCGCCAAAGCGCACCGGTATCTCGTGAGCTTTCAAAGACTCGGCCTCATCGTGCAAGATCCGGTGAGCGGACGCTACGATCTCGGCCCGTTCACACTGCGCATGGGCCTCGCGCACCTCGCCCGCATCGACGCCTTCAAGGCCGCCCGCTTCGCGCTGTCCGAGTTGCGCGACGCCATCGACCAGACCGTGGGCCTCGCCGTCTGGGGCAATCAGGGGCCAACGGTCGTGCATTGGCTGGATTCGACGTTTCCAATGCGCGTGCCCTTACGGCTGGGCGACGTGATGCCCATGCTGGAATCGGCCGCCGGACGCCTGTTCGCCGCCTATCTGCCCGAACGCCAGACAGCACCACTCATCAACGCCGCCCTCGCAGCCTTGCAACACGCGTCGCGCCATCACCTGCCCGCCACGCGCGCCCAGTACGACGCCGTGCTCGACGACGTGCGTGCGCACCGGGCGGCGCGCGTGGAAGGCACGGTGCTGCCGTCGGTCAATGCGTTCTGCATGCCGGTGTTCGATGCTACGGGCCAACTGGTGATGGGCCTCATGGCGTTAGGTCCGGAAAGCCGGTTCGACGCCAGTTGGGGCGGCCCGATCGACACCGCCCTGCGCACCCTCGCCCAGCAACTCTCGGCCGATCTCGGTCACTCGCACGCCCCGGGCGCCAAGCCTTGACTGGCGGGGCTGCCAGGCACGGACATGACACGGCGGGGGAGGCGTTGCGGTGTCATGAACGGCCCTTCGCACGATCTGTCGAACCGACATTCATCGCAATGTGCGATCCTGATGCCCTGACGTTCCGGCCTATCGATTCCCGTGTTTTCGCGCGCCCCTCGCCCATCTCGTACTGCTCGCCAAACAGCGCCTAACGTGCCCCCGGCTCTCAACGATTCCACCGACGCTGTTTCGACACCCCCCGGCCCAACGCCACCGGTCTCGCGCCGTGGCTGGGTCGTATGGGTGAGCGTGCTCGTCACGGTGTTCGTCGCGCATGTGCTGATCGCGTTGTGGGTCGCCAGTCACCGCACTACACTCGACGAGACGCCGATCCCCGAAATTCCGATCACGCTGATCCCCCTTAAACCGGTCGCGCCACCCGCGCCCCCGGCTCCGCCCGTGCCCAAACCGGCGGTGAAGCAAAGTCCGCGCAAACCGGTCGCGCCCTCACGGCCCGACACGCTCGCAGCCCCCGCCACGGCCGACACCCCGGGGCCACAAGCCGCCTCGGAAACCGTTGCCGGTGACGGAAATACGCCGGGCGCCCCGGCCAGTCAGGCGCAGGCGGCCCCCCCGGCAGGGCCGCCGCTGACAGCCGCCGCCGCCAATGGCGACAAATTCGACCCGCCGCCATCTGTCACGCTAACTTACGACGCCCTGATGAACGGCGTGCGCAACCAGACCGGCGAGATGCAGTGGGTAAACGAAAATGGCCATTACCGCTTGCGTGTGGCCGTGCCGATCATCTTTCTCGGCACCTTCGAATTCATCAGCGAAGGCGGTTTCGACGTGAATGGCATTGCGCCATCCCGTTATGTGGAAAAACGCGGGCGTCGGGCCGAATACATCACGGACTTCCATCGGGATGCCCCCCCAACCCTCACGTTCACGCGCTCAGGCCAGTCGTTGCCACTGGCCCCCGGCGCGCAAGACCGGTTCAGCGTGATGATGCAACTCGCAAGCTACGCGCGAGGGAATCCGGAACGCTATACGCAAGTAGGGGTGACCCACGAGTTCACGGTCGTCGACACGGACAGCAGCGAGGTCTGGCCGGTGCAGTACGTTGGCGTGGAGACGCTGCGCACCCCTCATGGTTACGTAGAGACTCGCCATTTCACGCGATTGCCTCGCAAGGCCGGAGACGAACGGCGTGTCGATATCTGGCTCGCGCCGTCGCTCGACTGGCTGCCTGTGCGGGTGAAGCAGACCGAGCCTTCGGGCAACGAGTTCGAGTTGATCTTCTCGCAGAAATCCGCCCCATGAGCCGCCGTCGCGACGAGAAATCGATTCGTTAGATTGTCGAGCGATGTAGCGTTCATGCGGGACTTCGGGAAAGTGTTGCCCCACTACTACGATTCGCTCAGCACAAGTCGAAGGTTCCTGACATAATCAGAATCATCCCACTGCATCGACGCCACAACGTTAGCAGACGCAACGCCCGAGATGGGGGAGGCCGCTCACCATGAAGGTCAGTGCCAACGGTGCATCGATTCATTACGCAGTGGACGGCCACGGTCCGTGGCTGACACTGGCGCATCCGTTGGGTGCGGATCTCACGGTATGGGACGATCTCGTACCCGATCTGGCTGCGCACTTCCGGGTGCTGCGCTACGACAGTCGCGGTCATGGCGGCAGCGACGTTCCGCGTGGCCCGTACACCATCGGGCAGTTGGCGGCCGACGCGACCGCCCTGCTCAGTTCGCTGGAAATCCCGAGAACGCACTTCGTCGGCATTTCGATGGGCGGTGCTGTCGCGCAGCAAGTGGCGCTCGACGCTCCCGAGCGCATCGCCAGCCTTGCGCTGATCGACACCACCGGTGGCTACGACCACGCCGATGCGAAGGTATTTCTCGAACGCGCCGCCTATGCGCGCGAGCATGGGATGAAGACACTTGCCAACGGCACGCTGGAACGCTGGCTCGGCGAACGCTTCCGCAAACGCCACCCGGAAAAGGCCGAGCGCATTCGGGCACTCGTGGCACGCGCGCACCCGGAAGGCTTCGCCGCTTCGTGCGAAGCGTTGGCTGCGTTCGATCTGCGCCCACGCTTGGCGGAGATCGAAGCGCCCACACTGGTACTCGTCGGGGAAAACGACCCCTCGACCCCGCCAGCCGTGGCTCGCCGTCTGGCCAGCGGCATTGCGGGCGCCCGGCTGGAAATCGTGCCGGACGCCGCACATCTGTCGATCGTCGAGCAGAAACAGTTCGTAACCAATGCCGTTGCAACATTTTTGCAAGGAGCCGCCTCTAACGTCTGAACCCTGCAATCTGCGGGACCTGAAAACGGGACCTTTGACAAGGAGGGCAAAAAACCATTGAATTCGTCAGCCGGTGTGCCGATAAGCGAATCATGGGGCAGTGCCTCTTGAAATCGCGCCGCGTCGCCCCTATGTGGGTTATCAAGGACCATGCAGGAACACCAGGAGAGTTGCCATGCTCATGATTTACAACAGCCCAAACTACTGTGTCGTTGAGTTTTCCGCCGATAACGGCAATCACGCGCTGTCTGCCGGTGGCTATGAAATCGTGGACAAAACCGCTGGCCGCGAGATTTTCCTCGACGGCACGCTTGCCCGGCAATTCCGTGAAGAAGTACAGAAGCTGATCGCTTCCGAGCCCTCCGAGGACGAAGTCGACGAATTTCTCGGTCAGTTCGATAACTTCATGACGAATCCGGTCGTGCTCCACTGATACAAACACCGTACGCGGTGCCGCCACACGAAAAACCCTCGTCGTCGCGAGGGTTTTTTCATGAGGCACGGGCCTGACGCAATGTCAGGCTTTGACTTCCCGCCCGACGCCCGGACCTGACTGTCGTCCGTCGTGTGCCGTTCTCAGCACTGCTCCCACGGCAGCCCATCGAAGCGCCAGCCGTTGACGGCGTTGCGGTGATGGACCGCGTCCAGATCGCCCTCGAAGCCGTGCAACACCCCGTAGACATTGCGAAAGCCCGCCGCCTCGAGGGCTTCACCGGCGGCCGCACTGCGATTGCCGCTGCGGCAGATCAACAGCACCGGGCGCTCGCCGCCCGCCCCGGCGAGCTTGCGCACGCTCGGCACGAAGTGGGGATTGATTTCCCAGTCCGGGCCGTCGTTCCAGGCCACATGGATCGCCCCGGCCGGGTGGCCCACAAACAGGTATTCCATCTCGCTTCGGCAGTCGACGAACAGCGCGTTGGCGTTGGCTTGCAGAAACTGATGTGCGGCGCTCGGGAGCAGGAATTCCATATCTTCGGAAAAGAGGTTGAAAACAAGGCGGCTGAGGCTTCGCTTCTCAGCACCCGGTGCGGCCCGGCGGGCAACGGCGCGCGGGCGACAGGCACGAAAACCATTACAATTATAGGTTTTCCGGCTACTCCAAGGCGACGTCCGTCATGACCACCGCAACCGCTTCCGCCGCCAATGCCCAAACGGGGACCGCACCGGCCACGGCTCAGGCCCCTGTGCAGACCCGCTATACGCGCGGTCAGGCGCTGCCTGCGCTGCTTGAATCCCGCATTCTGATTCTGGACGGCGCCATGGGGACGATGATCCAGCAGTACAAGCTGGACGAAGCACAGTACCGCGGTACGCGCTTCGCGGACTTCGCACACGACGTCAAGGGCAACAACGAGTTGCTCTCGCTCACTCGCCCCGACGTTATCGGCGAAATCCACCGCAAATACCTCGCGGCGGGTGCCGATATCATCGAGACGAATACGTTCGGGGCGACGACGATCGCGCAGAGCGACTATCACATGGAAGCGCTGGCCGACGAGATGAACCGCGAGTCGGCACGACTGGCGCGAGACGCCTGCGAGGCGTTCAGCACGCCCGAGAAGCCGCGCTTCGCCGCCGGCGCCATCGGCCCGACGCCCAAGACGGCAAGCATCAGCCCGGATGTGAACGACCCGGGCGCACGCAACGTCGACTTCGACCAACTGCGCGACGCCTATTACGCACAAGCCAAATCGCTGCTCGAAGGCGGGGTCGATCTGTTTCTCGTCGAAACGATCTTCGATACGCTCAACGCCAAGGCCGCCCTCTTCGCCATCGACGAGCTGTTCGAAGATACCGGCGAAGTGCTGCCGATCATGATTTCGGGCACCGTCACCGACGCCTCCGGCCGCATTCTGTCCGGCCAGACGGTCGAGGCGTTCTGGAATTCGCTGCGTCACGCACGTCCGCTCACGTTCGGTCTGAACTGCGCGCTCGGTGCAACGCTGATGCGTCCGTATATCGCCGAACTGGCCAAGCTGTGCAACACGTATGTGTCGGTCTACCCGAACGCCGGTCTGCCCAACCCGATGAGCGATACCGGCTTCGACGAAACGCCTGACGTGACCTCGGGCCTGCTCAAAGAGTTTGCCCAGGCCGGCCTCGTGAATCTCGCCGGCGGTTGCTGCGGCACGACCCCCGAACACATTGCCGAAATCGCGAAAGCGCTGGCCAACGTGAAGCCGCGCCGCTGGCCCTCGCAGTACCGCAATGCCGGTGGCGACAGCGCACTCGACGCCTCGCTCGACCAATAACGCGGCGACCGCAGCACGAAGCCAACCAGAGACTGATTGCAGACGCCCGGCGCACCGCCAACGCCCCCACGCGATCGCCACGACAGGCGCGCCAACCACTGAACGGATTGCCCCATGAGCCAAACGCCCTTCCCAACGCCTGTTGAACCAGTGCCGCCGATGCGCCTGTCCGGCCTCGAGCCCTTCAACATTGGCGAGGGTACGCTCTTCGTGAACGTCGGCGAGCGCACCAACGTCACGGGCTCGAAAGCGTTCGCCCGCATGATCCTGAACGGCCAGTTCGACGAAGCGCTCGCGGTTGCCCGCCAGCAGGTCGAAAACGGCGCGCAGGTCATCGACATCAACATGGACGAGGCCATGCTCGACTCCAAGGCGGCGATGGTGCGCTTCATGAACCTGATCGCCTCCGAGCCGGACATCGCACGCGTGCCGATCATGATCGACTCGTCGAAGTGGGAAGTGATCGAGGCCGGGCTGAAGTGTGTCCAGGGCAAGGCCATCGTCAACTCGATCTCGCTCAAGGAGGGCAAGGAAGCGTTCGTGCATCACGCCAAGCGCATTCGCCGCTATGGCGCCGCCGCCGTGGTCATGGCCTTCGACGAACAAGGGCAGGCCGACACGTACGCGCGCAAGACCGAGATCTGCGAGCGCAGCTACCGCGTGCTGGTCGACGAGGTGGGTTTCCCGCCCGAGGACATCATCTTCGATCCGAACATCTTCGCAGTCGCCACCGGCATCGAAGAGCACAACAACTACGCGGTCGACTTCATCAACGCCACGCGCTGGATCAAGCAACACCTGCCCGGCGCGAAGATCAGCGGCGGCGTGTCGAACGTCTCGTTCTCGTTCCGTGGCAACGACCTCGTGCGCGAAGCGATTCACACCGTGTTCCTGTACCACGCGATTCAGGCGGGCATGGACATGGGCATTGTCAACGCCGGCCAGCTCGGCGTGTACGAGAACCTCGATCCCGAGTTGCGTGAGCGCGTCGAAGACGTGGTGCTCAACCGCCGCGAGGACAGCACCGAACGTCTGCTGGAGATCGCCGACCGCTTCAAGGGCGGCGCGCAAAAGCGCGAAGAGAATCTGGAATGGCGCAATCAGCCGGTCGAAGCGCGTCTCGCGCATGCGCTGGTGCATGGCATCACCACGTTCATCGTGGAAGACACCGAGGAAGTGCGTCAGAAGATTCACGACGCGGGCGGCCGTCCGATTCAGGTGATCGAAGGCCCGCTCATGGACGGCATGAATGTCGTGGGCGATCTGTTCGGCGCAGGCAAGATGTTCCTGCCGCAGGTCGTGAAGAGCGCGCGCGTGATGAAGCAGGCCGTAGCGCATCTGGTGCCCTACATCGAGGAAGAAAAGGCGCGCATGGCCGCAGCCGGCGAAGATGTTCGCTCGAAGGGCAAGATCGTGATCGCCACGGTCAAGGGCGATGTGCACGACATCGGCAAGAACATCGTGACCGTGGTGCTTCAGTGCAATAACTTCGAAGTCGTCAATATGGGCGTGATGGTGCCGTGCGCCGAGATCCTCGCCAAGGCGAAGGAAGAAGGCGCGGACATCATCGGCCTGTCGGGCCTCATTACGCCGAGTCTCGAAGAGATGGCGTACGTGGCCTCGGAAATGCAGCGCGACGAGTACTTCCGCCTGCGCAACATTCCGCTGCTGATCGGCGGCGCCACGACCTCGCGCGTGCATACCGCCGTGAAGATCGCGCCGCACTACGATGGCCCTGTGATCTACGTACCCGACGCGTCGCGCTCGGTGTCGGTCGCCTCGAACCTTCTCTCCGACGATGCCGCCGAGCGCTACCTCGCCGAGGTCAAAACGGATTACGAGCGCGTGCGTCAGCAGCATGCGAACCGCAAGGCCACGCCGATGGTCTCGCTCGCGGCCGCCCGTGAGAACAAGTTCAAGGTCGATTGGTCGACCTACGTGCCGCCCAAGCCGAAGTTCATCGGCCGCCGCGTGTTCAAGAATTACGATCTGGCCGAATTGGCGGAGTTCATCGACTGGGGCCCGTTCTTCCAGACGTGGGACCTCGCAGGCCCCTACCCCGCGATTCTGACCGACGAGATCGTCGGCGAGTCGGCCCAGCGTGTCTTCGCCGACGGCCGGGCCATGCTCGATCGCCTGATCAAGGGGCGCTGGCTGACCGCCAACGGCGTGATCGCGATGCTGCCCGCCAATGTGGTCGGCGACGACGACATCGAGATCTATACCGACGAATCGCGTTCGGAAGTGGCCTTTACGTGGCATAACCTGCGCCAGCAAAGCGAGCGTCCGGTCGTAGACGGTGTTCGCCGCCCGAACCGCTCGCTGGCCGACTTCATCGCCCCCAAGGACAGTGGCGTTGCCGACTATATCGGCGTGTTCGCGGTCACGGCAGGGCTTGGCGTCGACGCCAAGGAAGCCAGTTTCCTGGCAACGCACGACGATTACAGCGCGATCATGCTCAAAGCGCTGGCCGACCGTCTGGCCGAGGCGTTCGCCGAATGCATGCACGCGCGCGTGCGCCGCGACTTCTGGGGCTACGCCAGCGACGAGCAGTTGGATAACGACGCCCTCATCAAGGAAGCGTACGTCGGCATTCGCCCGGCACCGGGCTATCCGGCCTGCCCGGAGCACTCCGTCAAAGGTCCGATGTTCAAGTACCTGCAAGCCCACGAGATCAACATGAGCGTGACGGAATCGCTCGCCATGCTCCCTGCGGCAAGCGTCTCGGGCTTCTATCTGTCGCATCCGGACAGCACGTACTTCAGTGTCGGCAAGATCGGTCCCGATCAGGTCGAAGACTTCATGGAGCGTGCCAACGTGGACGAGGCGACCGCACGGCGTCTGCTCGCACCGCAACTGTCTTAGGAACCCGCTGTAAACGCGATCCGGCGCCCGGCATGACTACCGCGCGCCGGATCGGGATGCCATAATCGCGGCGGCGCACCGGCGCGGCAATGGCAGCAATTCGACGGGCGGCGGGGCAGACACCTCGACGTCTGACGTCTCCGGTGTCATGTGCCTGTCGCAACCGAAGCGTAGTGTCCCGCCCGACCGGGCTGATCCGATCGATTTGATCGATCCGACAGATCCAACCGATTGAATTGCCGGCCTCCGGCCCGCAGCCATTTGCCGGTTGGCTCACTTCGAGACGTTCCATGCACGCACTGCAAAGCATCCAGAATTTTCAGCTCCTCCCGCTGCTGAACACGGCGGTCTCGCTGTTCGTCGCGTTCGTGCTCGGCACGATCATCGGCGTGGAGCGGCAAGTCCGCCAACGCACGGCCGGCCTGCGAACCAACGTGCTCGTGGCCGTGGGCGCGGCCGCGTTCGTCGACCTGTCGATGCGACTCATGCCCGGCGATACCCGCGTGATTGCCTATGTGGTGTCGGGCGTCGGCTTCCTCGGCGCGGGCGCGATCATGAAGGACGGCGCTTCGGTGCGTGGCCTGAATACTGCCGCCACGCTCTGGGGCTCGGCCGCCGTGGGCGCTGCCGCCGGGGCCAGCCTGATCGTCGAAGCCTGTGTCGTGGCCGCGTTCGTGCTGGCCGCCAATACGTTGCTGCGCCCTATCGTGAATCGCATCAACCGCGCCCCGATCAACGAAGCCACGTCCGAGGCGACTTACGCGCTGTCCGTCATCTGTGCCCGCACTACGCAGCGCGACGTGCTCGACAAGGTAGAGGCCTGGCTCGAGGCGTCGAACTATCCGGTGCGCGCGCTCGACATTCATCCCTTCGGCGAAGCGGAAGTCGAAATCGAAGCGCTGCTGCTGCCCACAGCGGTCAAGGCGGGGGAACTCGACGCGCTCACCGATCATCTCGAAATGCTGCCCGGCGTCAATCAGGTGTTCTGGTCAAGCCGTTCGGATGACTAAGTAAAAAGCTGAATTACAAACGATTACAAAGCCTTACAGCACCGCACGCTTCGGCTTCTTAGACTGGAATCTCACTAACGCAAGTGATGCCTGCACGACAGACGTTCCTTCGATGTGCAGCGCAAAGCAAAGGAGTCCATCTGATGAAGAAGCTGATTATTTCTGTTGCTGCCCTGACCCTCGCCGGTGCCTCGGCACTGAGTTTCGCCCAAGGTTCGGCTGGTGGCGGTGCGGCAGGCCCGGGCGGCGGCACGACGACTGACCCGTCGACCCCAATGCCCAGTCAGGCGTCGCCGGACTCGCGCCAAACACCGACGCCGGGTGCTCAGACGATGACGCCGTCGGACCCGCACCCGAACGCGAAGGCGCAGAAGCCGCGTCACAGCACGAAGAAGACGCCGAACAACGGCAATACGGGTAACGGCGCCACGAATGCCCCGGATAACGCACCGGGCAAGGCGCAATAAGGAAGCACCGCCAGGAAGCACCGTCGCCCGGCGCAGCGCTACCGGGAAGTGATACCGCAAAATGATGCGCGACGACACCGGTACCGTCGCTGCCTTCGGGCTGGCGGCAACGCGCCAGGCGCCAGGGAAGCAACCCGCCATGGTTCACGGCCTTAACCGTTCTGGCATCACGGTAAAGGCTTGGCCGAAATCCTCGCCCGGGAGCGGCTCGTTTCCTTCGGACACAAAAAAAGCAGGCTCGCGATTTTCGGCCTGCTTTTTCATTGCCTGCGTCCGGCAATCGAGGAGCCCTCTACGGGCAGCCGTCACGCAGTGTTCAACGCTTGTCCACTTCCCACATCACGGCCACGTTTTCCTTGCGGGACTCACGCAGCATGTCGAGCAGCGGATAGGCACGTTGTGCCAGACGCAGACGATCGTGCTCGTCGCGTTCATCGGACTTTTTCCCTTCGCTTTCCTTCTTCGCGGCGGCGTTATCCTCCGCGATGGCGGCCTCGAGCTTGGCGATCGCCTCACCCATTTCGTCTTCGCCGATCGCTCCGCGCTCTCCGAGCTTCTTGCCGACCAATCCGAGCAGAAACTGCGCGAGATTCTCCAGCATGGTGATCGTGGGCGAGGCGTGCGACTTGAACGTTACCAGCATGGTTGTCTCCCTATTCGCGTTATCACCACCGCCGCCCCGGACTTGTTACGCAACGAGGGGGACCGGCGGGTACCGTGACTTTATGATACACCTGTTAAAATCCGGTGCTGACGATTCAATTGCCTGTCCGGACACGTCCGGACGCACCCGAAACACCCGCCAATGCTACCCGCCCAAAAGAATGCTCTCGTCGCACTGATCGGCGACGTCGTCGCCGGTTTGATACCCGCAGACGCCACCGCGCCCGTCATCCTGCTCGAACGCCCGAAAGTCGCCGCTCACGGCGATCTGGCCTGTAACGTGGCAATGCAACTCGCCAAGCCGCTGCGCGCCAACCCGCGCGAGCTGGCCCAGAAGATTGCCGACGCCATTCTCGCCGACAGCCGCGCGACGGGTCTCGTCGACGCCGTCGAGATCGCCGGTCCCGGCTTCATCAACCTGCGACTGGCCAACGCCGCCAAGCAGTCGGTCGCCCGCGCGATCCTGACCGAGGGCGCCGCCTTCGGCCGCCGCGCCGCCAGCAACGAAGCCGCCCCGGTGCTCGTCGAATTCGTCTCGGCCAATCCGACCGGCCCGCTGCACGTGGGCCACGGGCGTCAGGCTGCGCTCGGCGACACGATCTCGGCGCTGCTCGGCACGCAAGGCCGTCCGGTGCACCGCGAGTTCTACTACAACGATGCCGGTGTGCAGATCCAGACGCTCGCAACCTCGGTGCAGGCACGCGCACGCGGCTTCAAGCCGGGTGACGCCGAGTGGCCGGAATCGGCTTACAACGGCGACTACATCGGCGACATCGCGCAGGACTTCCTCGCCGGCAAAACCGTGCAGGCGTCCGACGGTGCGCCGGTTACCGGCAGCGGCGACATCGAAGACATCGACTCGATCCGCGCGTTCGCGGTCGCCTACCTGCGCCGCGAACAGGACATCGATCTGCAAACGTTCGGCGTGATCTTCGACCAGTACTACCTCGAGTCGTCGCTCTACGCCGACGGCAGTGTCGAGCGTACGGTACAGGCACTGATCGACGCTGGCGTCACGTACGAACAGGAAGGCGCGCTGTGGCTGCGCACCACCGACTACGGCGACGACAAGGATCGCGTGATGCGCAAGTCCGACGGCACGTACACCTACTTCGTGCCAGACGTGGCGTATCACACACGCAAGTGGGATCGCGGCTTCCATCAGGTCATTAATGTGCAAGGCTCCGATCACCACGGCACCATCGCCCGTGTGCGCGCCGGTCTTCAGGCGCTGGGCATCGGCATTCCGAAGGGTTATCCCGACTACGTGCTGCACAAGATGGTTACCGTCATGCGCAACGGCGAAGAGGTGAAGATCTCGAAGCGCGCCGGCAGCTACGTGACCGTGCGCGATCTGATCGAATGGTCGGGCGGCATTACCGCGGAAACGCCGGTAACGGACCCCACCGAACGTGAAGACGCCCTGCGCCGTGGCCGCGACGCCGTGCGTTTCTTCTTAATTTCGCGCAAGGCCGACACCGAATTCGTGTTCGACGTGGATCTCGCGCTCAAGCAGAACGACGAGAACCCGGTGTATTACGTCCAGTATGCGCACGCTCGCATCTGCTCGATCCTCACGCAGTGGGGCGGCGACGAAGCCCAATTGGTCAACGCCGAACTCGCGCCGCTCGACAGCGAACGCGCACTCGCGCTGCTCCAGTTGCTCGCCGAGTATCCGGACATGCTCACGCGCGCCGCCGAGGAACTGGCACCGCATGCGGTGGCCTTCTATCTGCGGGATCTGGCGGGAGCCTTCCACTCCTTCTATAACGCCGATCGCGTGCTGGTCGATGACGAAACCGTCAAGCACGCGCGTCTGGCGCTGCTGGCGGCAACGCGTCAGGTGCTGCGCAACGGCCTTGCCGTGCTGGGTGTATCGGCCCCGGCCAAGATGTGAGCCCGGCAACGTCTGTTCACGCCAATTACCCAACCATTCCGAACGGCAACCGCATCGGAACTCTGTAAGGACGGAATCGACTCGATGGCAAACACACGTCGACCACCCCGCCAGCGGGGCGGTACTTTTCTGGGCATCGTGCTCGGCCTGATCGTTGGGCTGGCCGTTGCCGTCGTCGTTGCGCTCTACATCACGAAGACGCCCACCCCGTTCGTCGAAAAGACACCGCCGCGCCCGGCCGAGAACTCGCCGGCCGCGCAAACGCCCGATCCGAACAAGTCGCTGCAACCGCGCACACCGCTGCCGGGCGCAGCATCGGGGCCTGCCGCGCCGGACACGGCGTCGCAGGCCGTGACCTCGCCGCTCGTGCCGGGTACAACGGTCACGCCGGCCGAGCCCGCGACGGCCTCTGCCCCGACCGCACCGGCCACGCAACCCGGTCACACGAAGCCGTCGCCGGCCGACATCCTCAACGGAAAGTCGACGGTTCCGGTCGCCCCGCCGACGACCCCGCCCGCCAGCGCCACGGATAACGCCAACACGGGTTACTACCTGCAGGTCGGTGCGTTCAAGTCGCAAACGGATGCCGAACAACTGCGCGCCAAGCTGGCCCTCTCGGGCTTCGAGGCGAAGGTCACGCAGCGCGATGCAAATGGTCTGACGCTTTACCGCGTGCGCCTCGGCCCGTACGGCAAGCTCGACGAGATGAACCATGTGCGTCAGCGCCTGCAAGATGGCGGGTACGACACGGCGGTCATTCGCTTTACCAAGCAATAACGGCAAAGGGCGTTGCGCCGACAGGTGCAGCGCCCTTTGTTTCTCCTCCCGAAACACGCCTCGCTCGCGAGCAGAAACGCGGAAAAGAACGCATCATTCGGGAGGATCCGGCATGGCCGGGCCGTTGAACCCGGCGGCACATCGCCGGTCATACGCACTGGCTAATCTGCCTGAATTCGGGATATGGTTTCGCGGGAGCGCCGCTCAATCGATGGCTGGCGCGTCTGCCTCACTCCTAAACAACGATCATGAAAAAACTTCTTGGTGCCGTTCTGATTTCCTTCGGTTTCCTCTCCGGTGCGGCCTCAGCGTCGCCCGAAGCACCGGTCGCGGGGACCGACTATCTGGTGTTGCCGCAGGCACAGCCCACATCGGCTGGCGCGGGCAAGATCGAAGTGACCGAGTTCTTCTGGTACGGATGCCCGCACTGCAATGCGCTCGAGCCGTCGCTCGAAGCCTGGGTGAAGAAGCAAGGTAAGGATGTCGTGTTCAAGCGTGTGCCGGTCGCCTTCCAGGACCGCTTTGAGCCGCACACGCGCATGTTCTACGCGCTGAGCGCCCTTGGCCGCGAAGGCGACCTCACGCCGAAGGTCTTCAACGAGATCCACGTCAAGCACAACTACCTGCTCACGGCACAGACGCAAGCCGACTTCCTCGCGCAGTTCGGTATCGACAAGCAGAAGTACATGGACGCGTATAACGGCTTCTCGACCCAGGCCAACGTGAAGACGGCCAACAAAACATGGCAGGACTACAAGATCGACGGCGTGCCGACGATCGCGATCCAGGGCAAGTATCTGGTGTCGCCGGCCACCTCGGGCGACGCACTGCAAAAGGCCGGCAAGCCGGCTACGACCGAACAGCAGACGTTCGACGCAGCGCTCAAGACGGCCGACTCGATCATCAACCAGATCCGCGCGAAGAAGCTATAAGCTCCGCGTCTTACAAAGCCCGGCCCCGGCCGGGCTTTTGCGTTACATGGCCACCCATACGACATCACCGAAAGTCTTTATCACGGGCGCCTCGAGCGGATTGGGCGAGGCCCTCGCGCGCCACTATGCCGCCGAGGGCGCAATCCTCGGGCTGGTGGGCCGCCGCGGCGACAAACTCAGCGACCTTGCCGCTTCGCTGCCCCACCCGCACGCCGTGCACTGCTACGCGCTCGACGTACGCGATGCGCTCGCCCTGCGCGCGGCCGCCGCAGACTTCATGTCGCGCCACGGTGTACCGGACATCGTGATTGCCAACGCGGGCATCAGCCACGGCGTGAATACGGAAGATGCGGCCGATTTGCCGCACTTCGCATCGGTGATGGATACCAACTGGATGGCGATGGTCGCCACCTTCAGCCCGTTCGTCGCGCCGATGCGCGAGCGCAAGCGCGGCACGCTCGTGGGTATCGGCAGTGTGGCCGGCGTGCGCGGCCTGCCTGGGCACGGGGCCTACAGCGCGTCGAAGGCGGCGGCCATGACGTATCTGGAAAGCCTCCGGGTGGAACTGCGCGCCGACAAGGTGGCGGTCGTAACGATCGCGCCGGGCTACATCCGCACGCCGATGACCGACGGCAATCCGTTCCCCATGCCGTTCCTGATGGACTCGGACAAGTTCGCACGCAAAGCCGCTACCGCGATCGCGCGCCGCAAGCGCTTCGCGGTGCTGCCGTGGCAGATGGGCATAGTGGCCTGCGCCATGCGACGCCTCCCGCGATGGCTCTACGACATGCTCTTCGCTCACGCCCCTCGCAAGCCGCGCTTGTCGGAGCGTCAGTCGAACGAGCGCGCCTCGGGCAAGCCCGGCAATTCCAACACGCCACCCGACATTCCGGCGAAAAAGCCCGAATAGCCGGGCACGCCGGGGACATCGCCCAATTTTCGGGGGCGATCCCGGGGAGTGCCGTGAGATGCACGTTACAGTGCCCCGACTCTCTCACGCGCCCCGTCCCCATGAACGCCATGTCAATGCAAGACGCGTCACGCGCTTGCCACAATCGTGGCGTCGCCTCGTTTACCTCATTTGCCTCCTTTCGGCGCGTCGCCCTCGTGCTTCTCGTACCGGTCACCGGCGTCATCTCGGGATGCGCGGTGATGGACCCGGGTAACTGGCAGGTTTTCGGGCCGCCGCCATCGTACGTTCACGCAGCGCCGGTTTTCGTCGCGCCGGCGCCAGCGATTGTCATGCCCGCACCGGTCATCGTTACCCCGGCGCCCATGATCCTTGCGCCGGCACAGCCCTACATCGTCGTGCCGCAGCCCCGCCCGCGCACCACCCGCGATACGGCGCACTTCCTCAGGGAGCGATGCTATCTGGAGAAGGGCGGCTGCTACACCACCGAGTATCAGCAACGGTACGAGTACGACCCCTACTCCGGCACCTGGGGTTGGGTCGGACAACGCGACTACCGCTGGAAAGGCAGCCGGGGAAATCGCTAAGCCCCGCCACGCTCTCAACCCCCGCCTCAAATCCCCTCTCCTGAGGGACGCTCCGGAATATTGACCCGTTGTGGTGCATTGCGTACCTGCGCTAGAGTGCCTGTGTAACTTGAATAGAGGTACACACGACGTTAAACCGGTCTTGCCGCCATAGAGCGGGCGTATGCCGAAGGGCGTTACCTCGCATATCGATCCGACTGCGGCAGTCCCAACCAAGCAGGAGAGGCATATGCAGGCAACCCCCACCGGCGCGCCGGTCATCGATCCGGCACTGCGACGCAAAGCCGTGATCGGTTCCACGCTGGGCAATGCATTCGAGTGGTTCGACTTCACCGTCTACGGTCTTTTCGCCGTCGTCATCGCAAAACTCTTTTTCCCTGCAGAAAACGATACGAACTCGCTGCTCGCGAGTGTGGCCTCGCTTGGCGTGGCGTTCTTCTTCCGTCCCATCGGGGGTCTCGCATTCGGTTTGTACGCCGATCACGCGGGCCGCAAGTCCGCGCTCTCCGTCATGGTGCTGCTCATGGCGCTCGGTACCGGCCTGATCGGCATTGCTCCCACTTACGCGACCATCGGCTTCGCGGCACCGCTGCTGATCCTGCTCGCCCGGGTGATTCAGGGGTTCTCGGCGGGCGGGGAATTCGGCGGCTCGACAGCGATGCTCATCGAATTCTCGCCACCGCATCTGCGCGGCTTTTACGGCAGCTTCCAGATGTGCTCGCAAGCGTTGGCCGTGGCGCTGGCCGGGCTGTGCGCCTATTTGCTTAACACCGGGCTGACGAAAGAAGCCCTCGAATCGTGGGGCTGGCGTCTGCCGTTCCTGTTCGGGATTCTGATCGGGCCGGTGGGCTTCTACATCCGGCGCCGCATGACGGAATCGCCGGAGTTTCTGGCCTACGCCGCCGCCCGTGAACCGACGCGGCGCACGCCGCTCGCCGATGTCTTCTCGAAGCACTATCGTTCGCTCATCGCGGGCTTCGGCCTGACGGTGGCCGCCACCACGTCGTTCTACGTGACACTCATCTACACGCCGATCTACGCGGTCAAGCAGTTGGGGCTGACGCAAGGCGCTGCCAGCCTGTCGACCTTTGTTGCCGCCATTCTGATCGCCGTGATGTGCCCGCTCACCGGGTGGATTTCGGATCGCGTTGGCCGCAAGCCGTTGATTCTGCTGTTCGTGCTGCTCTACGGTCTGGTCTCGTTCTGGATGTTCACGCGTCTGCACGGCTCGCCGTCGATGGCCAACCTGCTGCTCGCGCAGATTCTCCCCGCGATCTGCATGGGCTTCGTGTGGGGCGCGTTCCCGACAGCGGTGACAGAAGTGTTCCCGGTCGGCGTGCGCTCGACGGGCGTATCGATCCTCTACAACGTCTCGGTGATGTTGTTTGGCGGCCTCGCGCCGTTCTGGATCACGTATCTGATCAAGGCGACGCAGAACCCGCTGGCCCCGGCGTATTACATTCTGCTAACCGTGGCGATCAGCCTGCTGACATATGGTCTGCTGGGCCGCGACGGCAGGCATATCCCGGCGTCGACGCAACACGCCTGATGCGGTAGTCGCGCTCTCGCGACGCAAAAAAATGCCCTGGCGACGACAGTCACCAGGGCATTTTTCGTTGACCGAATCAGCCCGCGCCGGCCGCCGGCTGATTCGGCGCGAAGTTCAGACCGGCGAGAAGCGCCAGACACCTTTCTCGTCACGCGCGCGCCTGAGTTCCCCCGCATGCCAGAGCATATGCAAATGCGCCAGCGCTTCGCCCATCGCGAAGGTCGTCTGATGCGCGTCGAGCTTGCGGTGGAACATGATCGGCACGATGTCGCCCGCGCTTTGCGGCGATACCGCACACGCCTCGCGCACTTCCTGCAACCGCGCCGCATGATGATCGCGGAGTTGACGAATGCGCGTGTGCAGTCCGGTGAACGGCCGGCCGTGCGAGGGCAACACGAGGCAATCGGCAGGCAGATCAAGGTACACGCCCAGCGAGTCGAGGAACAGTTGCAGCGAGTTGGCTTCGGGCTCTATGTCGAACACGCTCACGTTGGTCGAGATACGCGGCAGCACCATATCGCCCGAGATCAGCACGTTGTGCTGTTCGGAATACAACGCCATATGCTCGGGCGAATGACCGTAGCCCGCGATCAGGCGCCAGTCGCTGCCGCCGATGCGCAACGTATCGCCATTGCGCAACCGGTAATAGCGCGACGGCACTTCGGGCACGAGATCGCTGAAGTAGCTCTTGCGGTTGCGAATCTGGTCAATCATCGCTTCGTCGGCGAGCCCGTGCGAGATGAAGTGCGTAACCGCGAAATCGCCTCCGGCGTTGGCCGCGTTATTGTTGTCGCCCTCCGACATGAGACGGCCCCAGGCATAGTCGCCCAGCGACATGGCAAGACGCGCTTGCCAACGCTGTTTGTCACCGCCCTTGCAGATCCAGTGCGCCAGACCGAGGTGATCGGGGTGGCAGTGCGTGACAACGACGCGCAACACCGGCTCGCCACCCAGCGCGCTGTCGAACACTTGCTCCCAATATGCCTTGATCTGCGGATGCGTGATGCCGCAATCCACCACCGTCCAGCCTTTGACGCCATCCACCTCGTCGCGTAACAGCCACAGGTTGATGTGGTCGAGCACGAACGGCAGCGGCATGCGTACCCAGAAGACGCCCGGCACCACTTCGTGGACCGTGCCGCCGTCCGGCAGGAAATCGCCAAGGGGATAGTTCAGTTGTTGTTCAAGGGCATTCACGGGGGACCACACTCCAGATGGACTTGTTCTCTTGTTGTCAGGTTCACGCCGTCACCGATTGCATACGATGCAAGTTGACGCTAACGTAAACGGCAATTCTATCTGCAATGGTAAGCACTTGCTTAACCCGATGCTCACATACACGATCACCGACCTCGCCCGCGAGTTCGACATCACGCCCCGCGCGATCCGCTTCTATGAGGATCAGGGTTTGCTCACGCCGGCCCGCGAAGGCCCCGGCGGGCGCCATCGCGTCTACACCGGACAGGACCGCACACGTCTGAAGCTGACGCTGCGCGGCAAACGTCTCGGGCTCACACTCTCGGAGATCAAGAACATTCTCGATCTCTACGAGTCGCCCAAAGATACGGTGCCCCAGCTCAAAGTCTTCCTTGAGACCCTCGCGCAACACCGGCAAGTGCTCGAGCAACAACTCGAAGACCTTCACGCGACACTCGATGAAGTCTCGCAACACGAAGCGCAGTGCCTTTCGTTGCTCGAAGCCGCAGGCGAGGCCGCGCCGGCGGCTGTCGCCCGGCGGACGAAAACCCCGGCCACGTCGCACTGACGCCCTCTCTGCGTTGCCACATCCGCCGGTCGGCTTACGCCCGCTCCGGCGGGATTTTCCCCCGCTTGCGTGCGCCCATTGGCGCCTCAGGAAACCCCTTACTTTACGTTTACGTAAACGTAAAGTAATATCCTCGAACGCAGTCTGAACTCAGCCCTGTCAGCGCTTTTGCCTCCATCATGGCCAACATTCCTGTCTCTCACGCTGCACCGCTCGACGGCGCCATCGCCGCGAAAATTCGCGCCAGCTTCGACAAACAAGGCGTGATGACGAATTGGGGCGCGCAACTCACGCATTTGGCCGACGGCCACTGCGAGATTTCGCTACCGTTCTCGGACAAGGTCAACCAGCAGCACGGCTTTTTCCATGGCGGGGTGATCGGCGCCATTGCCGACTCTGCGGGCGGTTACGCGGGCTATACGCGCCTCTCGCCGGATCAGGAGCTGGTCACCGCGGAGTACAAACTGAACATTCTGGCGCCCGGCAAGGGCGATACACTGGTTGGACGCGGTCAGGTCGTCAAAGCCGGACGCACGCTCATCGTCACCACGGCCGAACTGTTCGTCATCGACAACGGCAAATGGACGCTGTGCGCGCTGATGCAGCAAACGCTGTTCGCACTGCCGGCGGCGCCCTCGGCAGCCCCGGCCTCCGCCTCACGCTGAGCGCCGTCGCACCGGATTTACCGAATCAACGCTTCTCGAAACACCATCGAACATCAGCGCGGGCAAACTGCCACGCGCCACCCTCTGGAGACTGTGTCATGACTACGTTGCCCGGCCTCAATTTCATGCTCGGCGAAGACCTCGACATGCTGCGCGAATCGGTCGCGAACTTCGCGTCCAAGGAAATCGCTCCGCGCGCGGGCGAAGTCGACCGCACGGACCAGTTCCCAATGGATCTGTGGCGCAAGATGGGCGAGCTCGGCGTGCTTGGCATGACCGTCTCGGAAGCGTACGGCGGCGCGAACATGGGCTATCTCGCGCACATGATCGCGATGGAAGAAATCTCGCGCGCGTCGGCCTCGATCGGTCTGTCGTACGGTGCGCACTCGAACCTCTGCGTCAACCAGATTCACCGCAACGGCACCGCTGCGCAGAAGGAGAAGTACCTGCCCAAGCTGGTGTCGGGCGAACATATCGGCGCCCTCGCAATGAGCGAGCCGAACGCCGGTTCGGACGTCGTCAGCATGAAACTGCGCGCCGAGAAGCGCGGCGATCGCTTCGTGCTCAACGGCACGAAAATGTGGATCACCAACGGCCCGGACTGCGACACGCTGGTGGTCTACGGCAAGACCGATCCGGAAGCCGGCGCACGCGGTATGACGGCGTTTCTGGTGGAAAAGGGCATGAAGGGCTTCTCGGTCGCGCAAAAGCTCGACAAACTCGGCATGCGCGGCTCGCACACGGGCGAACTGGTGTTCGAGAACGTGGAAGTGCCGGAAGAGAACGTGCTGGGCCAGGTCGGCGGCGGCGCCAAGGTGCTCATGAGCGGTCTGGATTACGAGCGCGCTGTGCTCGCCGGCGGGCCGCTGGGCATCATGCAGGCCGCCATGGACGTGGTCGTGCCGTACATTCACGACCGCAAGCAGTTCGGCCAGTCGATCGGCGAATTCCAGCTCATTCAGGGCAAGGTCGCCGACATGTACACGATCCTTCAGGCGAGCCGCGCCTATCTGTATGCGGTGGGCCGCCAGCTCGACTCGCTCGGCAGCGATCACGTGCGTCAGGTGCGCAAGGACTGCGCGGGCGTCATTCTCTACACGGCAGAAAAGGCAACGTGGATGGCCGGTGAAGCGATCCAGATTCTGGGTGGCAACGGCTATATCAACGAATACCCGGTCGGGCGCCTGTGGCGCGACGCAAAGCTCTATGAAATCGGCGCGGGCACGTCGGAAATCCGCCGCATGCTGATCGGCCGCGAACTGTTCGCGGAAACCCTGTAACCGACATCGATCCACGACGGACATTCAGGCGCAGGCAGCGGCGCTACAATCCACCGAAGCCTCGCCCCTGCGCCAGTCCCGACCGGTATGAATCACTTCCCGAAACTCCTGTCGTCGCAGTTTGCTTTCGATGTCGCCCGCACCATGCTGGACGGCTTCGACAAGCATTACCGCATTTTCCGCGAGGTATGTGTCGCGGCGCAGGCATGTTTCGAGGCGGGTGACTTCGCGGGTATCCAGAAGCTCCAGCGCGACCGCATCGCCTATTACGACGAGCGCGTGCGCGAATGCACCGTGACACTGGAAGACGAGTTCGACGCCCAGTCGCTCGACGACGATGTCTGGCAACAGGTAAAGCTGCACTACATCGGCTTGCTCACGGAGCATCGTCAGCCCGAGCTGGCCGAGACGTTTTTCAACTCGGTGTGCTGCAAGATCCTGCACCGCTCGTATTTCAATAATCGCTTCATCTTCGTGCGCCCCGCGGTGGCGACCGAGTACATCGAGAACGACGCGCCGGCGGCCAAGCCGACCTATCGTGTCTACTACCCGGTGCAAGACGGCATGGCCGCCACGCTCGCACGCATCGTCACGAATTTTCAGCTCACCCGGGCGTTCGCCGATCTGCCGCGCGATGTCGGTTACGTGATGCGCGCCATCGAAGACGCCTTCGGCGAGTTCGAGCCGGCCCCGAATTTCCAGATTCATGTGCTCTCGTCGCTGTTCTTTCGCAACAAGGCAGCCTATATCGTGGGCCGGATCGTCAATGGCGACGTGACCACGCCGTTCGCCGTGCCAATCACGCACGACGCGAATGGCAAGCTCATGCTCGACACCGCCCTGCTGCGCCGCGACGAATTGCGGGTGGTATTCAGCTTCACGCATGCCTATTTCATGGTCGACATGGAAGTGCCGTCGGCCTACGTGCAGTTCCTGCGCACCATCATGCCGGGCAAGCCCAAGGCCGAAATCTATACCTCGGTCGGTCTGCAAAAACACGGCAAGAACCTGTTTTACCGCGATTTCCTGCATCACCTGAAGCACTCGAGCGACAAGTTTGTGAGCGCGCCGGGCATTCCCGGTCTGGTGATGCTGGTGTTCACGCTGCCCTCGTACCCGTACGTTTTCAAGCTGATTCGCGAGCGTTTCGCGCCGCCCAAGGAAACCACCCGCGAGCAGGTGAAAGCGAAGTACCTGATGGTCAAGCAGCATGATCGTGTCGGGCGCATGGCCGATACGCTGGAGTTCTCGAGCGTGGCCTTTCCGCTCGCGCGCTTCGACGACGCCCTGCTCGCCGAGCTTCGGCGCGAAGTGCCGTCGCTGCTCGAAGTCGACGGCGACGCCCTCGTCATCCGTCACTGCTATATCGAACGCCGTATGACGCCGCTCAACCTGTGGCTTCAGGGAGCGACCGACGCGCAAGTCGATCACGCCATGCGCGAGTACGGCAACGCAGTGAAGGAGTTGATGGCGGCGAACATCTTTCCGGGCGACATGCTGTACAAGAATTTCGGTGTGACGCGCCACGGCCGCGTGGTTTTCTACGACTACGACGAACTGGAATACCTCACGGATTGCCACATCCGTCGAGTGCCGGAACCGCGTAACGAAGAAGAGGCGATGTCGGGGGAAGTCTGGTACCGTGTAGGCCCGCACGACGTGTTTCCGCAGACGTTCGAAACGTTTCTGACAGGAGATGCGCGCGTGCGGCACTATCTGAGCCAGCATCATCCGGATTTTTTCGATCCCGGCCTGTGGCAGGACTATCAGGACCGGGTGCGAGCCGGACAGATGCACGACTTCTATCCGTACGATGTCTCACTGCGTTTCGTCAATCGCTACGGCACCGGCAGCGGTGCCACGAGCGCCCCGCCCCGTGCGGCGGCCGCTTGAGCCTGCGACGTCTCTCAGCACACGACACGGCCGCCGGATGACACGATCATGACCGAAGACAAAGACCAACCTCTCATTCATCTGCTCGACAACAATCGCGCCTGGGTTGCCAGCGTAAACGCGGAAGATCCCGCGTTTTTCGAGCGGCTGTCGAAGCTGCAAACGCCGGAATACCTCTGGATCGGCTGCTCCGATTCACGTGTGCCTGCCAACCAGATTACCGGTCTCGCGCCGGGCGAGGTGTTCGTCCACCGCAATATCGCGAACGTGGTCGTGCACAGCGACCTGAACTGCCTGTCGGTATTGCAGTTCGCGGTCGAAGTGCTGAAGGTTCGCCACATCATGGTGGTGGGCCATTACGGCTGCGGCGGTGTGGGTGCGGCGCTCGACGGCGCGAAGATGGGCCTGGTGGACAACTGGCTGCGCCACGTGCGCGATGTCTACGAGCGCCATGTCGACCAGATCGACGCGCTGCCCTCGCGTGATGCGCGTCACGACCGGCTGTGTGAGCTGAACGCCATTGAACAGGTCGTGAATATCTGCCACACGACGGTATTGCGCGACGCCTGGGCCCGCAACCAACCCGTCACGGTGCACGGCTGGGTGTATGGCCTGCGCGACGGACTGGTGCGCGACCTGCGCATGTCGGTCAATAGCCTCGAAACATTGCCGCGTATCTACGACCGTTGTGTCGCCGCAATGGCCGAATTGCGTCATCCACGCGCTTAGGCGATCAGCGCGATCCGGCCTGGCCGGAAGCGCCGGGTCACGGGTGGGCGCGTGGACGATGGAAGGACTGAAGCATTGGATATTCGGGGGCTGACGCACCCGCTCGCGAGAGCGAATCGCCAGCCTCGCCACCGATTACAGGAGACTGCCATGCAACAAGACCCGATCGTTATCGTTTCCGCCGCCCGCACGCCCATGGGCGGCCTGCAAGGGGTGTTCGGCGAAGTCGCCGCACCGCAACTGGGCGCGGCCGCCATTCGCGCCGCCGTCGAGCGCGCCGGCCTCAAGCCAGAACAGGTCGACGAAGTGGTGATGGGCTGCGTGCTGCCTGCCGGGCAGGGTCAGGCCCCGGCGCGTCAGGCCACGCTCGGCGCCGGGCTGCCGCTCGCCGCCGGCGCCACCACCGTCAACAAGATGTGCGGCTCCGGCATGCGCGCCGCGATGTTCGCGCACGACATGCTCGTCGCCGGCAGTGCCGATGTGATCGTCGCCGGTGGCATGGAAAGCATGAGCAACGCCCCCTATCTGCTGCCCAAGGCGCGCGCCGGCATGCGCATGGGGCACGGTCAGGTCATCGACCATATGTTCTTCGATGGCCTGGAAGACGCCTACGACAAGGGCCGCCTGATGGGCACCTTCGCCGAGGAATGCGCCGACCGTTACGCCTTCACCCGCGAAGCACAGGACAACTTCGCCATTGCCTCGCTCGAACGCGCTCAGAACGCCACGAAAGACGGCTCGTTTGCGTGGGAAATCACACCGGTGACGGTGCCGGGCCGCAAGGGCGACACCGTTGTCGATCAGGATGAACAGCCGTTCAAAGCCAATCCCGAGAAAATCCCGACGCTCAAGGCGGCCTTCCGCAAGGACGGCACGGTGACTGCCGCCAACTCGTCGTCGATTTCGGACGGTGCCGCCGCGCTTGTGCTCATGCGCGAATCCACGGCCAAACGCCTCGGCCTCGCGCCACTCGCACGCATTGCCGGCCACAGCACCTTCGCCCAGCAACCGGGCCTGTTCACGACTGCCCCGGTCGGCGCCATGCGCAAGCTTTTCGAGAAGACCGGCTGGTCGACGAAGGACGTCGATCTCTACGAAATCAACGAAGCCTTCGCGGTCGTCACGATGGCCGCAATGCATGAGTTCGGTCTGCCGCACGACAAGGTCAATATTCACGGCGGCGCCTGCGCGCTCGGTCACCCGATCGGCGCATCCGGCGCGCGAATTCTGGTCACGCTGATCGGCGCACTGCGCAAGACCGGCGGCAAACGTGGCGTGGCCAGTCTGTGTATCGGCGGTGGCGAAGCCACGGCCATGGCCATCGAACTCGTCTGATTCTCCGTACCTCTGACTTCGGCACTGGCCGACAGGACAAACCGTCATGAAGACTGCGCTCATCATCGGTGCTTCGCGCGGCATCGGCATGGAGTTCGTACGGCAATATCGCGACGACGGCTGGCGCGTGTTCGCCACCGCGCGCGATGACCATGGACTGTCGGCCCTGCGCGAACTCGGCGCAGAACCGCTCAAGCTCGACGTCACGCGTGTCGAGTCGCTCTCCGGCCTGTCGTGGCAGCTCGACGGCGTGGAACTGGACGTTGCGGTCTACAACGCGGGCGTGAATTCGGATCGCACGTCCGGTCTGGCCCCGGTCACGAAGGAAGCATTCGACCGCGTGTTTCACACGAATGTGCTCGGCGCCATGCAAACCGCGCCGCTCGTGTTGCCGTTCGTTGAAGCCGCCGGCGGCACGTTCGGTTTTCTCTCGAGCCGCATGGGCAGCGTTGCACTGATGGACTCGAACGGAAGCTGGCTCTACCGTGCGAGCAAAGCGGCGGTGAATTCGGTCGTCAAGGCCGTATCGCTCGAAGCACAACGCGCCACGTGCGTCGCCATGCACCCGGGCTGGGTGCGCACGGACATGGGCGGCGAGAACGCCGACATCGACGTGCACACGAGCGTCGCCGGCATGCGCCGCGTGTTCGCCCGGGCACCGGGCGAGCGCGCCACGCACAACGGCGGCTTCTTCAATTACGACGGCAACGCGCTCACATGGTGACCATGCGCGCGGGCCGCAGCAATGCATCGGCAGGCGTGACCCAGGGGGACCGAACCCTAAGGATTGGACTGGCAGCGGTAAGCCGGCCACTCGGACACGAAGCACCGGAAGACACAACGTCGCGACCGGGCGACCATCGCCCGGCGTCAAACGGAATAACCAAATAACAAGCTGTTGCCACACCGCCGTATCTTTTGATTCGCGGGCCAGACTCGTCACTCGGAAACGGAGCCAACATGACGGCCGCCATCGACTTTTATTTCGACTTCGCATCCCCCTATGGGTATTTTGCGAGCACCCGCATCGACGACATCGCCGCGAAAAACGGGCGCGGCGTTGCGTGGCATCCGATCCTGCTCGACATCGTCTACAAGGTGAACGGCACGGGCGCACCGGTGCAACATCCGATCAAGACCGAGTATTTGCGACACGACGTGGAGCGCACTGCGCGCTTTCACGGCATCGCGTACAAGCGACCGACCCATTTCCCGATCCCGACGCAAGCCGCCGAGCGCGCCGTGCTGTGGGTGCAGGATCATCGCGGCGGTGACCTGTCCGCGGAGTTCGCGAAATCGATCTTTCAGGCACTGTACGTCGACGACGTGAATATTGGCGACCCGGCAGAACTGGTGCGTCTTGGCGAGGCGCTGGGCATCGACGGTGCGGCGCTCGACGCCGGCATGCACTCCCCCGCCGCCAAGGATCACCTCAAGGCCGAAATCGATCTGGCCATTGCGCGCGGGGTCTTCGGCTCGCCGTTCGTGATCGTGGACGGCGAGCCGTTCTGGGGCTTCGACCGCCTCTCGCAGGTCGAGGCCTGTCTGAAGCAAGGCAAGATCTGACTCTGATTCCGATAACAAGGCAAGACACACCATGGCAACACCCCAACCGTCGCGCAGCACCACGACACAGGCTGTTGAGCGCGAAGCCTGCCCTTGCGGCGGCCTCGCGTTCGCCGACTGTTGCGGGCGCTATCTGGAGCGCGGCGATATTCCCGCCACGGCCGAAGCGCTCATGCGCTCGCGATACACCGCGTTCGTGCGTCACAACGCGCCGTATCTGCTAGACACCTGGGCGGCACGCACACGTCCCGCCACGCTCGACTTCGACGACGCGCCGCAGTGGCTCGGCTTGCAGATCAAGGCACATCTGCAACGCGACGAGCGCCACGCCGAGGTCGAATTCGTCGCCCGCTACAAAGTCGGCGGACGCGCCCACCGCCTGCACGAGCGCAGCCGTTTCGAGCGCTCGGACGACGGGCGCTGGCGTTACGTCGACGGCGACCTGTTCGACTGACGCGGCGCGGGCGCCACGTCGCGCTCATGCACGTAAAGACAACGAAGACCCCGAATTCAACGACAACTCACTCTCCACCGGATTTCGTCACATGCCGATTCTCGAAAGCAAACTCAACCCGCGCGGCGAAGACTTTGCACGCAACGCGGCCACGATGCAAACCCTGGTCGACGACCTGCGCGAGCGGGTCGCGCAACTGGCCGGTGGCGGCGGTGAGGCCGCACGCAAGAAGCACGTGGGCCGCGGCAAGCTGTTGCCCCGGGATCGCGTGCAGCAGTTGCTCGATCCGGGCTCGCCGTTTCTCGAACTCTCGCAGCTCGCCGCTATCGGCATGTATCACGACGAAGCCCCGGGCGCGGGCATCATCACCGGCATCGGACGTGTGTCGGGGCAGGAATGCGTGATCGTCTGTAACGACGCCACGGTCAAGGGCGGCACCTATTACCCGATGACGGTCAAGAAGCATCTTCGCGCGCAGGAGATCGCCGAGCAGAATCATCTGCCGTGTATCTATCTGGTCGACTCGGGCGGCGCCAACCTGCCGAATCAGGACGACGTGTTCCCCGACCGCGATCACTTCGGCCGCATCTTCTACAACCAGGCGCAGATGTCTGCGCAGGGCATTCCGCAGATCGCCGTCGTGATGGGCTCGTGCACGGCCGGCGGGGCCTACGTGCCTGCGATGAGCGACGAGTCGATCATCGTTAAGGAACAGGGCACGATTTTCCTCGGCGGCCCGCCACTCGTGAAGGCCGCGACCGGCGAGGAAGTGAGCGCCGAAGACCTCGGCGGGGCCGACGTCCATACGCGCCTGTCGGGTGTGGTGGATCACTTTGCGCAGAACGACGCGCACGCCCTCTCCATTGCACGCAGCATCGCCGCAAACCTCAATCGTCAGAAGCCGGCAACCGTGGCGGTCAGGCCCCCGGTCGAACCGAAGTACGACGCCCGTGAGCTGTACGGCGTGATTCCGTCCGATACAAAGAAGCCCTTCGATGTGCGCGAAGTGATCGCGCGCCTGGTCGACGGCTCCGAGTTCGACGAATTCAAGGCGCGTTACGGCACCACGCTCGTGTGCGGCTTCGCGCATTTGTGGGGCTATCCGGTCGGCATCGTGGCGAACAACGGCATTCTGTTCTCGGAGTCGGCGCAAAAGGGCGCCCACTTCATCGAGTTGTGCTGCCAGCGCAAGATCCCGCTGATTTTCCTGCAGAACATCACCGGCTTCATGGTCGGGCGCAAATACGAAAACGAAGGCATCGCCAAGCACGGCGCGAAGATGGTCACGGCTGTCGCCACGGCGAACGTGCCGAAGTTCACGGTCATCATCGGCGGCTCGTTCGGTGCCGGTAACTACGGCATGTGCGGTCGCGCGTATTCGCCGCGCTTCCTGTGGATGTGGCCGAACGCCCGCATCTCGGTGATGGGCGGCGAGCAAGCCGCCTCGGTGCTGGCCACGGTCAAGCGCGACGGCATCGAGGCCAAGGGCGGTCAGTGGAGCGCCGAAGAGGAAGACGCCTTCAAGCAACCGATCCGCGACCAGTACGAACGTCAGGGCCACCCGTATTACGCGAGCGCCCGCCTGTGGGACGACGGCGTGATCGACCCGGCCGA
This sequence comes from Pandoraea apista, assembly GCF_001465595.2. NCBI lineage: Bacteria > Pseudomonadati > Pseudomonadota > Betaproteobacteria > Burkholderiales > Burkholderiaceae > Pandoraea > Pandoraea apista. The sequence continues at coordinate 5,072,744 of NZ_CP013481.2, forward strand.
CACCCGCACCGTGCTCGGGCTCGGTCTGTCGGCTGCGCTCAATGCGCCGATTCCGGAAACACGCTTCGGCCTGTTCCGCATGTAATCGTCTTCACCGGTCCCTCGAGGAATTTCACGTCATGAATCTCGCCACGCTAAGACTCAGCGTCGAAGCGCACATCGCCACGATCACCCTCAATCGTCCTGAGGTGCGTAACGCCTTCAACGAAACGGTCATCGAGGAATTGACGGGCGCCTTCCGTGCGCTCGCCACGAACGACGACGTTCGAGTCATCGTGCTCGCCGCCGAAGGGGTTGCCTTCTGCGCCGGCGCCGACCTGAACTGGATGAAGAAGATGGCCGGTTACTCAGACGCCGAGAACCGCGCCGATGCGATGACGCTCGCCGTCATGCTCAACACCATTTACCGCTGCCCGAAGCCGGTAATCGCTCGCGTGCAGGGCGACACGTACGCCGGCGGCGTGGGTCTCGCGGCAGTGGCCGACATCGTGGTTGCCGTAGACACCGCCCACTTTTGCCTGTCCGAAGCGAAGCTGGGCCTGATTCCCGCCACGATTGGCCCATACGTCATTCGCGCCCTGGGCGAACCGGCGTCGCGCCGCTACTTCCTGACGGCCGAGCGCTTCACCGCATCGACGGCACAACGCCACGGCCTCGTTCATGAAGTCGTTGCCGCAGAGGCCCTCGACAGCACCGTGCAAGCGCTTGCCAAGGCGCTTGCCGAGAACAGCCCCAACGCCGTGAAGGAATGCAAACGCCTCGTGCAAGACTTCTCGAGCCGCGCCATCGACGAACACGCCATTGCCGAAACGGCAGACCGCATTGCGGCCATTCGCGCATCGGACGAGGGCCGCGAAGGGGTGCGGTCGTTCCTTGAAAAGCGTTCGCCGTCGTGGCGCGAGGTGTCCTGAGCCCGGTACCCGACACAGCACGCATCATCGGTTACAAATTTTTTTGAGGAGGGCTGACGGCGGAGATGCCGCAACGTTATCGGCGGGTTTTACGAATTTATCGATAACGTCTTCCTACGGCACATAAAACAGCGATTTTTCGCGCCAATTCCGCCTATTGCCCTGTCAAAACGCTTTGCCTACCATGCGCCCATCTCCCACCTCCGGCCCCGAGCGGCAGCGCCCAGTGCGACGCCCGCCACCGGCCAGCCGGACGAACGACGCACGCCCCCGTGCCGACGTCGTTCGTCGCGGCCAACCAAGGAGTCAATGATGGACGCCTCCACGCGCCCCCCCGCCGGTCCCGGCGATCTTGCCGCGCGCAGTCTGCGACAGGTCTGGCACCCCTGCACGCAGATGAAGCAACAGGCAAAGCTGCCCCTCGTCGCGCTGTCTCACGGCGAAGGCCCCTGGCTCGTCGACACCGACGGCGAGCGCTATCTCGACGCCATCAGTTCGTGGTGGGTCAATCTCTTCGGCCATGCGAATCCGCGCATCAACGCGGCGCTCGTCGATCAACTCGGCCGCCTGGAGCACGCCATGCTCGCGGGCTTCACGCACGAGCCGGTCGTGGCGTTGGCCGAACGTCTGTCGGCATTGACCGGCGGCGTGCTGGGCCATGCCTTCTTCGCCTCCGACGGGGCATCCGCCGTCGAGATCGCGCTCAAGATGAGTTTCCACGCGTGGCGCAATCTGGGCCACAGCGACAAGCGCGAATTCGTCTGTGTCCGCAACGGTTATCACGGTGAAACGCTCGGCGCCCTCGCGGTCACCGACGTCGCCCTGTTCCGCGACGCCTACGATCCGCTGCTGCGCCATGCCCATGTGGTGACCTCGCCCGATGCGCGCCTCGCACGAGACGGCGAAACACCGTTCGACGCGGCACGCCGTGCCGCCGCCGATCTTGAGGCATTGCTCGCGCAACGCGAGGGCCGCGTCGCCGCCGTCATCGTCGAGCCCCTGGTGCAATGCGCGGCGGGAATGGCGATGCACGACCCCGAGTACCTGCGTCTCGTGCGCGCGTTGTGCGACACATATGGCGCCCACCTGATCGCCGACGAAATCGCTGTCGGATGCGGACGCACCGGCACGTTCTTCGCGAGCGAACAGGCGGGTATCTGGCCCGACCTGCTCACGCTGTCCAAAGGCATCAGCGGCGGCTACCTGCCGCTCTCGCTAGTGCTCTCGCGCGATGCGATTTACGACGCGTTCTACGACGACGACACCGCGCGTGGCTTCCTGCACTCGCACTCGTACACCGGTAATCCACTCGCGTGCCGCGCCGCGCTCGCCACGCTCGACATCTTTGCCGACGACGACGTGCTCGCGCGCAACGCTGCGCGCGCCGCACAACTCACGCGCGCGCTTGCCCCGCTGGCAGACGACCCGCGCACCCGGCACTTCCGGCATCGCGGCATGATCTGGGCCTTCGACGCCGCATTGCCGGATACCCCCGGCGCGGCAGGGGCCTTCGCGAAGCGCTTCTCCACCGAAGCCCGCGCACGCGGTGTGCTGCTGCGCCCTATTGGCGCCACGGTCTATCTGATGCCACCGTACGTGCTGGACGACGGCACCATCGACTGGCTCGCGGCGCAAACGCTCGCGGCGTTCGACGCCACGATGACGCAGGGGATGGAGGTGCCGGCATGACGTCCCACCCCTTGCTCGCCCGTCTCGACGCCGGACTCGCGGAAATCGACCGCGCACACCTGCGCCGCCGCCACCGCGTGGTCTCCACGCCGTGCCAGCCGCACGTGTGCGCCGACGGCCGCGACGTTCTCGCGTTCGCCAGCAACGACTATCTCGGTCTGGCCGCGCATCCGAAGGTTGTCGAAGCGCTCATCGAAGGTGCCCGCCGCTATGGCGCGGGCAGTGGTGCGTCGCACCTCATCAGCGGTCACTCGCAGGCCCACGCCGAACTCGAAGACTTGCTCACCGGGTTCATGTCGCCGCATCTCGTCGACGCTCGCGCGCTGTACTTCTGCACCGGCTACATGGCGAATCTGGCGACAATCTCGGCGCTGGCCGGCAAAGATGCCGAGATCTTCTCCGAAGCGCTCAACCACGCTTCGCTGATCGACGGCGCGCGTCTCTCGCGTGCCCGCACGCATGTCTATCCGCACGGCGATGTCGACGCCCTCGCGGCACTGCTCGCCGCCAGCCACGCCGAGACAAAGCTGATCGTCACCGACGGCGTGTTCTCGATGGATGGCGACATCGCGCCATTGCCGCAATTGCTCGCGCTGGCCGAACAGCACAACGCGTGGCTCGTGGTGGACGACGCGCATGGCTTCGGCGTCGTCGGTGAAAACGGCCGCGGCGTGTTCGAGCATTTCAATCTGCGCTCGCCCAACCTGGTCATCATCGGCACGCTCGGCAAAGCGGCGGGCGTCGGTGGTGCGTTCGTCGCGGCGAATCATCGCGTCATCGACTGGCTCATCAATCGCGCACGGCCGTATATCTTCACCACGGCGGCCGCCCCCTCGCAAGCGCACGCGCTACTCACGAGTATTGCGCTGATCGCAGGCGACGAGGGACGCGCACGCCGCGCGGCGTTGCAAGCACGTATCGCTCAACTGCGCGACTCGCTCACGCTGCAACACTGGCAGCACATGGTCTCGCCGACGGCCGTGCAACCGATCATTCTTGGCGAGAACGCTGCGGCACTGCACGCGCAGGCAGGCCTCGCGCAAGCCGGGTTGTGGGTTCCCGCCATCCGCCCGCCGACCGTGGCGCCGGGCACATCGCGCCTGCGCGTAACGCTTAGCGCCGCACACACGGCAGACGACGTGGCACGGCTCGCCACCGCCATCAACCAACTCGATCGAGACTGGATGGAGCACGCGCATGGCTGATCAAAACCTTATCGCCGCTTTCAATGCCCCGGCCGCGCGGCCGATGCCTGCCCGCCACGCGTTTTTCGTGACCGGCACCGACACCGAAATCGGCAAGACGCTGATCTCGTCCGCACTGCTGCACACGGCGGCGCGTCGCGGGCTGGTGTGCGCGGGTCTCAAGTCGGTGGCAGCGGGGGCATCGGAGCACAACGGACGCTTCATCAACGAAGACGTCGAGCAACTGCATCAGGCCAGCAATCTGAAACTGCCTGACGACTGGTACTGCCCGTACGTTCTCAAAGACGCCACCGCACCGCACATTGCCGCTGCGGCTGAAGGCATCGCGCTCGATTGCAGTGTGATCCGGGCAGGCTATGCGCGTGTGGCTGCGCGTGCCGACCTTGTGATCGTGGAAGGCGTTGGCGGGTTTCGCGTGCCGCTCGGCCCCGACGCCAGCGCCCCGGACACCGCCGACCTCGCGCGTCAGCTCGGCCTGCCAGTGATCCTCGTGGTCGGTCTGCGGCTGGGTTGCATCAGCCACGCGCTGCTCACCGCCGAGGCCATCGCCTCGCGCGGACTCACGCTCGCGGGCTGGGTCGCCAATCACGTCGATCCGGACATGCGCCACGTCGAGGCCAACATCGATGCCATCGCTACGCGACTGTCCGCCCCCTTGCTCGGACGCGTGCCCCATCTGCCACACCCCGACGCGGCAACGGCATCCGGTTATCTCGACATTGGCCCGCTGGTCGATACCCCACTGCCGAGTGCGGTAGAGGCGTCTATGAAGACGCGCCCGCACACGGCGCCCTGAGCGCCCGACGCTCTCCCACCGCGACATCAACGCCGCGACAGAATTCAAGGAATCACACCATGCAAGTTCACGCCCACACCGCCGCTCACGGACACGACGAAGCACTGCGCCGCAATGACAAGCCCTGGACCGTTGCCGAGATCGAGGCCCTTTTTGCGTTGCCGTTCAACGACCTGATCTTCCGCGCGCAGCAGGTGCACCGCGACCACTTCGACGCCAACGCCGTCCAGCTCTCGACGCTGCTCTCGATCAAGACCGGCGGCTGTCCGGAAGACTGCTCCTATTGCCCGCAATCGGCGCGCTACGACACAGGCGTGGAAGCCGAGAAGCTCATGCCGGTGGAGGAAGTCGTTGCCGCCGCGCAGCGCGCCAAGGACGCCGGCGCCACTCGCTTCTGCATGGGGGCCGCATGGCGCAGCCCGAAGCCGCATCAGGTCGACGCGGTGGGCGAGATGGTGCGCAGCGTGAAGGCGCTGGGTCTGGAGACATGCGTTACGCTCGGCATGCTGCGCGACGGTCAGGCTGAACAACTGCGCGAGGCCGGCCTCGATTACTACAATCACAACCTCGATACGTCGCCTGAGTTCTATGGTCAGATCATCACCACACGCACGTATCAGGATCGCCTCGACACGCTCGCTCGTGTGCGCGACGCGGGCCTGAAGGTTTGCTGCGGCGGCATCGTCGGCCTGGGCGAGACACGTCGTGAGCGCGCCGGCCTGATCGCGCAACTGGCCAACATGTCGCCGTATCCCGAGTCAGTGCCCATCAACAACCTGATGAAGGTCGAAGGCACACCGCTCGAACACAACGAGAGTGTTGACCCGTTCGATTTCGTACGCATGATCGCCGTGGCTCGCATCACCATGCCGCGCGCCATGGTGCGCCTGTCGGCCGGGCGCGAGATGATGGACGACGCGCTGCAATCGCTGTGCTTCCTTGCCGGCGCCAACTCGATGTTCTACGGCGAGAAGTTGCTCGTGACGCAAAATCCGCAGGCCGAGCACGACCGCGCGCTGCTCGCACGCCTTGGCATGCGCACGTCGACCGAGGAGAAGCTCGGTGCCGAAAGCGCTGGCGAGTGCGACGGTCTCGCCGCCTGCGCCACGCACTGAGCGCGTTCGGCCATTCAGTCATTCGACCATGCGTTGTGTCGCACGGCTGGCGTTGAAGGATGTGTTGACAGGTTAACCGCCGCGACGGCTGCGAGATCGCAAGAGACGATCCGCCGTCGCGGCGAAGTTGGATAGCAACGAGAATGGCGCAAGTGCAGCGGCCTTCCGTCACAAGCGGAGGTGCGATGCGTGAGCGCCGCCCCAATCGATCATTTTCCGGAGGCAATATGTTCGACAAGATCCTCATCGCCAACCGCGGCGAAATCGCCTGTCGCGTCGCGGCAACGGCGGCACGACTGGGCATTCGCACGGTGGCCGTCTATTCCGATGCCGACGCGCAAGCCAAGCACGTTGCCGTGTGCGACGAAGCGGTACACGTTGGCGGGGCCGCCGCGCGCGACAGCTACCTGCGTATCGACGCCATCATCAACGCCGCCAAGGCCACCGGCGCACAGGCCATCCACCCCGGCTACGGCTTCCTGTCCGAGAACGAGGCCTTCGCCGCCGCATGTCACGAGGCCGGCATCGTCTTCATCGGGCCGCCGGTCGGCGCCATTCACGCCATGGGCAGCAAGAGCGCTGCCAAGACACTCATGGAAGAGGCTGCGGTGCCGCTGGTGCCCGGCTATCACGGCGAGAATCAGGACGCCGCCTTCCTGCACGCGCGCGCCGACGAGATCGGCTACCCCGTGTTGCTCAAGGCCAGTGCAGGCGGCGGCGGCAAGGGCATGCGCGTGGTGGAACGCAGCGAGGATTTCCGCGCCGCGCTGGCGTCGTGCCAACGCGAAGCCGCGAGCAGCTTCGGCGACGAACGCGTGCTCGTGGAGAAATATCTGACGCGTCCGCGTCACATCGAGATTCAGGTGTTCGCCGATACGCACGGCAACTGCGTCTATCTGTTCGAGCGCGACTGCTCGGTGCAACGCCGTCACCAGAAGGTGCTGGAAGAAGCGCCCGCGCCGGGTATGACCGACGAGCGCCGTCGCTCGATGGGCGAAGCCGCCTGCAACGCCGCGCGTGCCGTGGGCTATGTGGGCGCCGGCACGGTCGAGTTCATCGCCAATCAGGACGGCTCGTTCTACTTCATGGAGATGAACACGCGCTTGCAAGTCGAGCACCCGGTCACGGAAATGATCACCGGCCTCGATCTGGTGGAATGGCAATTGCGCGTGGCCGCTGGCGAAGTGCTGCCGCGCAGGCAAGACGAATTGCGTATTCACGGCCATGCGCTCGAAGCGCGTATCTATGCCGAGAATCCGGACAACAACTTCTTGCCGTCGACGGGTACGCTGTCCACGCTGCGTCCGCCCGCCGCGGTGCAGTTCGAGATCGGAGGCGCCGGCTCACCGGCCGCCGTGCGTATCGACCCCGGTGTACGCGAAGGCGACACCATCTCGCCGTTCTACGATCCGATGATCGCCAAGCTGATCGTGTGGGGGCGGGACCGCAATGAAGCGCTCGCCCGCATGCGTCGCGCGCTAGGTCAGTATCGCGTGGTCGGCGTGCAGACCAACATCGCGTTCCTCGGGCGTCTGGTGGCCAGCGAGCCGTTTGCCGGGGCCGATCTCGACACGGGTCTGATCGAGCGCCATCGCGACACGCTGTTCCCGGCCGCCGCCCCGGTGCCTGCCACTACGCTAGCGCTGGCCGTCGCCGCACAGCTCAGCCGCGAGACCGTGACCGGACGCCGCAAGTATCTGGACAGCGTCGACCATCACTCCCCGTGGCAACTTGCGACCGGTTGGCGTCTCAACGCCGATTACCGGCGCACGTTGTCGTTCGATCATGGCGAAACGCGTCTCGACGTCGTACTCACGAGCGGGCCGCAGGCCAGCACACTCACCGTCGATGGGCAAACGTATCCGTATCGCTACACCCACGACGGCGGGATGTACCGCGTGACGCTCGGCGAGCGTCGTGTTCAGGGTCATGTCGACTTCGAGCATCAAAACGCGCATGTCTTTGCCGATGGCCTGTCGTGGACGCTGCGCTGGCATGATCCGCTGGCACAAGCCGGGGCCCACGAAGGGGGCGAAGGCCGGTTGACGGCACCGATGCCGGGCAAGGTCATCGCCGTGCTTGCGCAGCCCGGCGCGAAGGTCGAAAAGGGCGCACCGCTACTCGTGATGGAGGCGATGAAGATGGAGCACACCATCAGTGCCCCAGCGGACGGCGAGATCGAAGAAGTGCTGTACGCCGTTGGCGATCAAGTCCCCGAAGGCGCGCAGTTGCTGGCGTTCAAACGGTAAAGGGTGCGTGGCGGGCAGTCCGTGGCTGACATCCACTGACTGCCCGCGTATCCCCCAGCCGGTCATCGATCAACGCGAGACCGGCTGAGCGTGTGCGTCTTGAGGTCACCTCAATGCTTGTCGCGGACGGGCTCGAAATGCACCACGGCAAGCTTGTTGCCATCGAGATCGCGGAAATACGCGACGTACATGCGCGGATGGTAATCCGGACGCGGCCCGGGAGCACCTTCGCATTGGCCGCCTTGTGCCATCGCCGCCGAATACGCAGCGTCGACCTGCTGTTTCGACGCCGCATGCAACGCGATCATGGTGCCGTTGCCATGCGTGGCGGGCGCGCCGTCAAAGGGCAATGTGACGGCCAATACCACTTCCTCACTGGCTGCGCCCTTGCGTCCGTAGAAGGTTTCGTTCGAGAACGGCGTCGGATGCAAATCAAGAGGGGCCAGCACGCGGTTGTAGAAAACCGTCGCATTTTCCAGATTGTTGGTGCCGAGCGTTGCATAGCGAATCATGGCGATTCCTCCAAAGGGATAGGCGAACCGCGAGTCTATAGCACAAGAACCGCCCGTCGAAGGCACGCGCCCAAACCATGGGGACGCTGCGTTGGCATGATCCGCGGCGCAGGCCGACGGATGGCACCGATGCCGGCATCACGCCGGATCGTGCCCGGCCGCGCCCAAAATCGTCTGACGCCGGAACTGCTCCGGCGTCAGCCCCGACTCTCGCGTGAACATCTCGATGAAGGCGGAGGGCGTGGCATAGCCCAGATCGAACGCAATCGATTTGACGGTACGCCCGGCTTCCAACCCCTCGATAGCGCGCAGAAAACGCATGCGTTGTCGCCACTGTCCCAGCGTCATCCCCAACTCCGTGCGGCAATGACGGGCGAGCGTGCGCTGCGTCATGGAGACCGTCTCGGCCCACGCTTCGAGCGTGCGGTTATCTGCGGGCTCACGCTGCAACGCTTCCAGTACGCGGCGCAAAGACAGCGACCTCGCCTGCGGCAAGAATCGCGGTTCTGCCGGCGCAAGTGCCAACTGATCGATCAGCACGTGCGCCAGACGCCGGTCAGCCTCAGTGCCCGGACACGCCACGCCCCGCTCGGCGAAATCGGACAGGATGGCCCGCAGCAGGCCGCTGATGCGCAACGTCGCAGCACTCGACGGAAGCGCGTCGGCAAGGGAAGCATCGATATACACCGACCGGTAAACCACGGCGTTCGCATTGAAGCTCGCGTGTTCGGCTTTGGGCGGAATCCACACGGCGTACTGCGGCGGAGAGAGGAACCGGACGCCTTCAATCTCCAACTGCATGACACCGTTCGCAACGTAATTGAGCATGCCCCAGTCGTGACGATGCGGCACCCACGCCGTCTGCGCATCGAACTCGTCATACCGGAAGTACACCGGATACGGCAGCGTCTTGAAACTCGGCCAGTTGTTGCGAAGGGTCATGGCGATGGCGGGAACGGGCGCCCGGCGGCAAGGGGGTCTCGCGCATCTTACCTGTGCCGTCCCCTGCGCGGGGGCAAGGCGTTTTCCGTCCGGGCAGGCCGCCGGGTCTCATCTGCGTCAACTCGCATTCGGTGTCATGCTTTCGAACAACGCGGACGGCAACGGTATGCGGCGCGTCAGGCGGGCAGCGCTCGCTCCTATGGCGCTTATCCCTTTCGCCCCTCAGCCCCCGCGCGGCCCCTACCTCCCTGGCATCAGGAGCTCATATGAATATCGGATTTCTTGGACTCGGCACCATGGGCGCGCCCATGGCGCGCAACCTGCTCAAGGCGGGATTCGCACTGCGCGTCTGGAATCGCTCGCGCGGCCCGGTCGACGCACTGGCGACCCTCGGCGCCACCCCCGGCGCCACGCCGGCCGACGCCGCTCGCGGCGCGGAGGCTCTCATCGCGATCCTGTCCGACGACGACACCTCGCGCACCGTGCTGTGCGAAGGTGCCGACGGTGGCGCACTCGGCGCTCTGCCGCGCGGCGCCGTCGTCGTGAACATGGCCACCGTCTCGCTTGCCTTCGCGCGAGAGATGGCGGCACGGTGCGAGTCGCTCGGCCTGCGTTACGTTGCCGCCCCGGTGCTGGGGCGCGTCAATGTGGCGGAGGCGGGCAAGCTCAACATTCTGGCGGCGGGCGACGCGAGCGCCATCGATACCGTTCAACCGCTCTTCGACGTACTCGGCCAGCGCACATGGCGCTTCGGCGACTTGCCCGAGCAGGCCAACGTTGTGAAGCTCGCCGCGAATTTCATGATTGCCAGCGCCATCGAATCGATGAGCGAAGCCGCCACGCTGGCGCAAGGTCACGGTGTAGCCGGTGCCGACTTCCTCGAGATGATCACCACTGCGGTGTTCGCTACGCCCGCCTATACGGGCTACGGCGGCGCCATCGCGAAAGAGACCTTCGAGCCGGCCGGATTCAAGCTCTCGCTCGGCGCGAAAGATTTGCGTCTGGCGCTACTCGCGGGCGAGGCCGCGAACGTGCCGATGCCGTTCGGCACCGTGTTGCGCGACAACCATCTCGACAGCCTCGCGCACGGCGAGGGCCATCTCGACTGGGCTGCACTCTCGCGTGTCGCGCTGCGGCGCGCGGGCCTGCCAAAGACCCAAACCTGAGGCGCGTAGCGTGGATACCTTCGCGCTACCGCTTACTGCGTTATTCATTGTCAAAAATTGAGGAGGTTTCCTAGAAACTTCGGTAGCGGCCAGCAGACGCGGCCGCTGCCACGGGGATTTTCACGCATTCGGAATTTTCATAAGGAATCCGAATAGGTGTTCGGAAATATTCTCGGTGTCGATCTCAACCATGCGCAGCAAGGCGCTCGACACCATGACTCAATACCCACACACACCCTCCGGTCTGCGCGCGCTCGCGCTGGCCGCCACCCTGACGCTACTGGCGCTGCCCGCCAGCGTCAGCGCACAGAGTAATGTCACGCTCTACGGCGCGATCGATTCAGGCTTCGTACACGCCAATCACGTCGCCACGGAAAGGGGCCCGCAATCGCGCTCAATGATCACGAGCAACATTCTTTCCGGCAGCCGTTGGGGCCTGCGCGGCACGGAACCGCTTGGGCAAGGGCTTTCCGCGCTGTTCCAATTGGAGAGCGGATTCAACGCGGTCAATGGCGAGTTGGGGAACGGCGGCCGCGCGTTCGGTCGCAAGGCCATCGTCGGTCTGAAGAGCACTCAATGGGGTGAAGTCACCATCGGCCGCCAGTACGACCCGGTGGTCAACCTCGTGCAAGGCACGACTGCCGACGGCTACTTCGGCGGCTTCTTCGCCACGCCGGGCGACGTCGACAATTACGATAACGGCGCGCGCGTCAACAACTCGATTCGCTATGCCACACCGAACTTCGGCGGTCTGCAATTCGAGGGCATGTATGCGACCGGCAACGTGGCGGGCAAGGAAGGCGCCGGGCGCACCTATGGCTTCGCGGGGGCTTACAGCAATGGTCCGGTCTCGGTCGGCGCAGGCTTCTTCTTCGCCGATGGCGGCAGCCGCGAAATGAGCGACTTCAGGCATGCCGATTTTGGCTATCGCGACTGGACCAGCAGCGCAGGCTCGCTGTTCAATTCGCCGATTAACAAAGGCTTCCGTACGGCAAGCAAAGTGCGTATTGCGCGCATGGGTGGCAAGTACGCGGTCGGCCCGGCAATTCTGGGCGTGTCCTTCTCGACTGCGCAGTATGCGAGCGACGGACTTTCAAATTTCACCGTCACGGCGAAATTCGACACGGTGAACACCTTCGCCACCTACGCCCTGACGCCGGTAATCAACACGGGTATCGGCTACAGCTACACACGCCTGCGCGGTGGGCGCGATGTCGGCGCCCACTACAACCAATTCAACGCCGGTGTGACGTACGCGCTCTCAAAGCGCACCTCGACGTACGTGATCGGTGGCTACCAACAGGCTGTGGGCAAGACGCTGGATCGCGGCCGCGTGGTGGCAGCCAACGCTTCGGTCGGTTCGTACGGTCTGGACGCAGGTGCGCAAACGCAGTTGCTGGTCGGCATGGGTCTGAAGCACACCTTCTGATCCACTTGGCCATCGGTCCGAACGCGTGGAAGCATGCGGGTTTGGACCGATTATTCCAATGAATGAATCACTTGGAATTCAAACGGCAGTTTGGATAAATTCAACTCATTCGTCTAAAAAAATACACTATTTACAATTTTAAGGGTTTACCCTATTGGGGAATCTATTTAGAATTCGTCTTCATTGAAGTTCGATGCAGTCGCAACCGGCGGTAACCACGCATTTTGGATTTCCCTTTGAGTTCGACGCGCTCCGGTTTTTCGAACGCTGAAGTCATCAGGGAGAAGTGCTGTGGTCTTCGTCAGTTGGTTGGTGTTTGCAGTCGTTGCCGTGACGGTCTCGGCAGCGCGAGTGATGCAGTTGCACCGTCGCGCGGAACGCGCGGCCGCTGCGACCTACATTGAGCGGGTATTGCGATTTCGCCGTAGCCATCGCAATACGCCCTGCCCACGCATTCAGTTCAAGGACGCCGCGTAATCAGCGTCGTCCGGCAGTAGCAGTAGCAGTAGCAGTAGCAGTAGCAGTAGCAGTAGCAGTAGCAGTGGAAATTCTGGCAGTCCAGGTAGTTCCGCATTATCCGCAGTAGCAGTTCAGCAACTCGCAGTATCGGAAGTTTCAGGTCTGCATCGCTGTACACGCACCACCCGCAGTCCTGCAGTACAGAAGGTCTCGCATCACAGCATTACCCGTTGCCGAAGGTTGGCAACCGCAGTTTTCGCAGTGAATTCAAGCAATACCCGCAGTTGCAGTTCGCAGTACTCATGCTGTATTCCGGCGCAAGTGTCATGGCCGGATGGAGAGTCATCCCTCCCTGCTGTTACGAGGCATCGCTCTCACGCGTCAGAGCCGTACCGCCGCCTGCGTTCAAGGCGGCGGATTGCGCGCCCACAGCCTCGTATTGCCCACGCGTTGTAATAGACAACCCGACCCGCCCCCGATCACGCATCGCAGGCATCGTCGGAACGGATATCGCCACCACGATGGCATTTCTCCGTTCGTTTGACGTGTTTGCCTTGTCTGCCGCATTCACCTCGCGGCCGATGGCACGTAGTCGGATCCCGCTCGCCTGCGTTATCGCGTGGGCGCATGGCGTGCGCGCTGTCCGCGCGACGTGCCCAGTATTTTGAAGACGAGAAAATTGAAAAACATGAACACCGACCTAGAGCGCATCACCCTCACGATCACCCTGCACCCGAACGATTTGAAACAACTCGATAAGGCGTGCCAGCGCGTGGGGATGAAACGCGAAGAGTTCTGCGTGCTGTCCACGCACCTGGAAGGCGCTCGCGTGCTCAACGGCGAAGGGCTCGCAACGCTGGCACGTCCGTTCGGTTTCGCCGCCGCACTGCCCGCAGCGCTGCGCAACGCGTTGAGCCGCCTCTGCGTGCGCTGATCGGCGCGAGGTGCCGATAACACCGGCGCCATCGATCTAAGAGGCTGCGCCCATTTCGCCTTCACACGCCGTCTTCGTTTCGCCCTCCGCATCGAGCACGACCATACCGTCGCGTCCTTCGCGTTTCGCGCGATATAACGCACGATCGGCGTACTGAAGCCACAATTGCGGCGTATCGAAGATCGTGGAAAACGGCACAAGCCCAATGCTCACCGTGCACTCGGCCAACGAGAGGGTCTGTAAAGTCTGCATTTGCATCCGCGCTTCGGCTTGCGCGACCCGAGCACGCAGATCGGCGATCAGGCGGTACATCAGGTCCTGCCCCGCCACACCGCCGGTGTTCACGAGTACGGCACCGAACTCCTCGCCTCCGTATCGGCCGACGGCATCGATCTCGCGCAGACGCTGCCGCAAGAGTTCGGCAAAGCGTCGTAACGCCGTATCACCCGCCGCATGGCCCAGCGTATCGTTAATGCGCTTGAAGTGATCCAGATCCATCAGCACCAGACACGCCGGCTGTCCCGTGAGCATGCAATGTGCATGAACCTCGGCCAGCCGCTGCTCCCACGCCCGGCGGTTGAGCAGCCCTGTCAGGCCGTCATGCTGTGACAGATACTCCATTTCACGCGAGCGCTGCGCCAGCTTCTGCGAAAGGTCGTAGGTCACCTTTCCCAAAGCAATGGGGTACAGAATCAACATCGGCAGGCTGGTAACGACATTGAACGTGTCCGATGCCGGTGCCCACACGAAGCCGAGCATGGCAATGCCGATCAGCAAGCCCGCCACGTTCGCGAGCAAACCCCGAAGGAACAGTCGAATGCCTCCCGCGCCGACACTGTCCATCGACATCATCGTGAGTATCACCACGCTTGGTAACAAATTGAATTGCATCGCGGCAACCCAGAAGCCACCGAATGCCGCATCGATCGTCAGATTGGTGCGCTCGGCGCGATACGGCACCGGTCGCGACAGCGCCAGCGCGCAAGCGAGATGGGGCCAGACAAACCCGTGGAAGATCAGAAGGGCCCAAAGCCAGAGCGGCGTGGACGGCTCGTGACGGTAAAAGACGCCTGCGACGCAAAGAAACCCGATGCCCAAGCCAATCGTTCGCAGACGATAGATTCGTCGAACGAAACGTTTCCCCTTTCCGGCCACGGCCGGATCGATAGCGGAAAGGGACGGCGCTTCACGCCGTTGAGGCGAATTGCCGGCGTGCGCCGAGCGTTCTTGCTGACTCACTGACACCATGCTGCTCCGATCATCCATCACGAAACGCGCACGATGCCCTTGCATCGTGGGCCGGGTACGGCATATCGCGTACGCGATTTACGTGCCCAGAACCCGGCATGGCGCCATTCTACCTGCGGCGCATGGCGACAGCGCATTATTGGTCTAACCGGTCCAACCAGCCCGCATCTCCCGGTGCAATCCAACGTGGCATGGTATCGACGTCGTGTCTTAAAAACCTTATCGTTTGTCTCAAATTCGCTATGTCACTCACCGCTTTCCAGCGGACAATTCGCACTATTGTGTGCAGCTTCATGTGACTTGCTAGTCCTCACGTTATTGCCTGACCCCACGCCCGTATTGCCGTACTCCTGGCCCGCTTTCACGATTGGCCGGCCGTGCGCCGTGCCGCCCCCCATTTCAGAACCATGTTCAATTTCATCCTGCCGCTGACTGCCGTGCTGATCTGGTCAGCCAATGTGATCGTCAACAAGCTTGCTGTCGGTCACATCTTCCCCGCCGAGATCGCTTTCCTGCGATGGTTCGCCGCCGGGCTGATTCTCACGCCATTTGCGTTGCCGGTACTGTGGCGAGCACGCCGCGTGTTTCTGCCACATCTAACCCAGTACGCAACATTGGGGGTACTCGGCATGGCGATTTATCAGGGGCTCGCCTACTCGGCCGCGCACTACACGACTGCTACCAACATGGGGATCATTCTGGCGTTGCTGCCCCTCACGACGCTCACGCTGGCAGTCGTCGTGCTGGGCGATGCGCTCACCGCTGGCGCACTGATGGGCGGGTTGTTGTCGATTGTGGGCGTGCTGCTGGTGGTCGGGCACGGCTCGTTGCTGCATCTGGCGGGACAAGGCATTGGCATTGGCGACGCCATGATGTTCGGCGCCATGCTCGCCTACGCGGTCTATTGCGTGTTACTGCGCAAGTGGCAATTGCCGCTCGCCCCGCTGCCGTCGCTTTACGCACAGATCATGTGCGCGGTTGTCGTCTTGCTGCCTTTCTACGTGTTTTCGCAGAAGGCCGGGGTATCGATGGACAACCTGCCGCAACTGGCCTTCGCGACACTTCCCGTGTCGGTGGCCGCACCGTTCATCTGGATGATCGGCGTGGCGCGCATCGGTCCGCGACGCGCCACCGTCGTCATCAACCTGGTGCCGATCTTCACAGCGCTCATCGCAGCGGTCGGTCTCGGCGAACATCTCGCGACCTATCACCTCGTTGGTGGCGCGCTGATTCTGGCCGGTGTCGCCCTGGGGGAAAACTGGCACTTGCCGATCCGCAAAGCGCGTGTACCGGGTCCGGCATTGCCCGATGAGTTGGGAAGTGTCCGATAAATTTTGCGCTATTAGCGTCACCGACTCTTTATAGAGGCCCGGCTGTAACGCATGGTGAGGAGAGCGATATAACGTCGCAGGGCGCGGGGGGATTGATTACGCTGTGTGACTCGTCAACGGAGTTCCGCCATGCAAACGAATCCACTCGCGCTATTCGGAGACCATCTGGCCCGCCTGCGAAAGGCGCGCGGCTGGTCGCAGGAGAAACTTGCTCTCGAGAGCGGCCTGGCACGCTCGTATGTCAGCGGCATCGAACGCGGCAGACGCAACGTCGCCCTCGTCAACATCTGTGTCCTGGCCGATACGCTCGGCGTACCGACATCGGAGATGCTGCGCTTCGCACAAGCGGCGTCCGGCACCGAGGACGCCTCCGCGCCGTCGGCTCGCACGCCGTTGCCTCAGATCAGCCGCTCCCTGTGCCGGCTCGAAAATCGCGACCAGGTCTGGCTCGCCGAGATCATCCGGAGTCTCAGTTCCCGTTTGAGTCATGCCGCCCCACCCGGGGGCCCTCGCCCCGCGGCGGACACTTGCGCGATGCCGCACGTCGAGCACGACGGCAGAGGCCAAGAGGATAAGGACCTCGATGCCCTCGACGATGCCGACGATGCCTGCCAAGCCAATGCCAACGTGCGGCACGCCGCGTTCGGCAACATCCCTGAGCGCAGCGTCGTCGAGCCCGGCGTATCTGCGCATCGTCAATTCGCCGCATCGAACGACACGGGTTTCCAAGTCGACGACCGGAAGAGGCTCGCCCACGCCACTACGCATATTCGCGAGCCGGCACATCTCTCGTCCGATGACACGCCCCCCTCGGATACGCCTGCGGCAACGCAGCGATCCGACACTATCGTGCGCGAAGACTCGCGGCGTTTCCCCAACGACGACGATGCATGAGCCATCGCTGGGCATTTGATTCTTAGGACATTGCGCAAAGTCCCCCGGCTATCACGGGGGCATTGCGCGATCGTTCGTCCAGTAAAAGTTACGAATACCCCTACTGAAATCGATCGCCCCGGCAGACGTCCGGCATTGCGTCAGGCAACACATCACGGCTTCGGGCCGAACGCGTGCACGCCAGTCACCACGGGCGTGACAGCAGTTCGATGCCCGCTGCGCGCACGCGCATATTGACGCAGCATGGGACTCGTCCCGTCGACATCAAGTGACATCCCAAAGCGGAACCTTTCAGAATCGCCCCGTGGCTTGGTTTCGCATGTCTGGTGTCACACTGCGCGGCTCCGGTTGACGGGAGTACGACAAAACGTATCTCAATGACGTCACTGCAGTACGTAGATTGACGCCGTCACGCCCCTCGGAAAGCTCGCGCACTTTGTGCCTTCTCCGAAAGTTCAAGAAAAATCCGTATTGCAGGCCCGATAGCTCGCGCCTCACAAACGGGGGATACCCGAGGCACCGCCCTCAATACTGGATTTTTGTTTCAATCTTCTCGTCCCTAACAAGGAAAACATTCTTATGGACACCAACTTATTTCGATTCGGCAGACACCTTGCCGGCTTGCGCAAGAAATACAACTGGGCGCAAGACAAGCTGGCGCTGGAAAGCGGACTGGCGCGTTCTTATCTGAGCGGTGTCGAGCGTGGTAAACGCAATATTTCGCTGCGCAATATCTGCATTCTGGCGGACACGCTGGGGTTGCCGCCGCATGAGTTGCTCTCGTTCGATTCGTCGAACGGCATGGCTTCGGATGCCGGGCCGGGTGCGACGTCGCCTTGCGATCCATATCCGTCGCTCAATCGCGCCATGCAGAAATTATCGGATCGCGATCAGGCATGGATGGCGGATCTGGTGCGCACACTGAGCTTGCGTCTGGGCCACGGCGTATTGCGCGACGAATGAAAGCGAGACGCGAAGCCGAGGCGACGGGCTCGCGTCAGGTGCCGGGCGACACCGCGATTCAAGCGCCCCTCTTTTCCGGACGTTAATCGTTACCCAGGAAGGCGTCCACCGCGCGGTGAAACGCGATCGGATTGGCGAGGTTCATGCCATGAGACGCATCCTGAATCATCATGCGGCGGGCTTCCGGCATGGCGTGCGCGAGAGCGTTCAACACGTCCGGATAAGGCGCGGGGCTCTCCGCGCCGCCCATCAGCAGCACCGGCGCGTGCAACGCGCCGAGGGCATCGATCGGCAACGGTGTGCGCGGTTCTGCCACTTGACCGATCAATGTGAGCGCGTTGTCGCGCACCATCTGCTTGAACCAGGGCACCATGCGCCGCCAGGTGTCCGGCCCGCTCACAGTGTCGATGAAGATCGCCAGACCGCCGTCGATATCGCCAGCCTCGATGGCAGCAAGTGCCGTTTGGCGGAAATTGCCTCGCTCGCTGTCGAGCGGCACCTGAATCGGGCCGCCGCTGATTTCCACACCGGGGTCGGCCAGAATCAGCGAGCGCACCGTGTCGGGCGCCACCAATGCCGTGCGCAGCGCGACGTAACCGCCACGCGAATGTCCCAGCACGTGAACCGGACCCACACCGAGCGCCGTGATGAACGCGGCGAGGTCTTCGGCGTGCTGCTCCCCCGAGAACGTGCCGTCGCGGCCGTTCCAGGCTTCCGGCCAGTAGTGGCGCAGGCTGACCGAGATGACTCGCCGCCGTTGTCCCAACGGCGCCATGTTCGGCTTGAAGTAACGACAATCGCAAAGCGAGCCGTGAACCAGCACGAGCGGCGCCCCCACCGCGTCGGCAGGGGCAGGGGATTCGACATACGCCATCGGATAACCGTTGACGTCGATCGTTTGCGGTACAGGAACCGGCATGGGGACACATCAGGTGAGACGGGCCGCCAGTATACCGAGCTTGCGGCCCCCTTGCTGCGGCGCGCCTTCTGTGCCGCAAGCGCGCAGCGCAAACGTGCCGGCATCGGGCGCTGGTGTATGCTTGCGACTCTCTTCATTTCTGCGGTTTCCCGGCATGGCACTCAAAGCCACTATCTACAAGGCCGAGGTGCAAATCACCGACCTCGACCGCCACTATTACGCCTCCCATAGCCTGACGCTGGCCCGGCATCCGTCGGAAACCGACGAACGCATGATGGTGCGTTTGCTTGCCTTCATGTTGTACGCAGGCGAGCGTCTCTCCTTCGGCAAGGGCATCTCGACGGCCGAAGAGCCCGACCTGTGGGAGCATGACTTCGGCGGCGACATTGTCCGGTGGATCGACGTCGGGCAGCCCGACGCACGCCGCCTCGTCAAGGCGGCCGGCCGCGCAGAGCATGTCGATGTCATCGCCTACGGCGGCAAGCCGGCCGCGATCTGGTGGCAGGCGACCGAAACGCAGATCACACGGCTGTCGAACCTGACTGTGCGCATGCTCGACGAAGCCTCGGCCGAAGCGCTGACGGCGCTGGCCTCGCGCACGATGCGCCTGCAATGCACCATTCAGGACGGCGAAGTCTGGATCGCCGACGACAACCATAATCTGCCGGTCAACCTCGTCACGTTGCGCGCCGCCGCCAACGACTGACCGGTTCCGGTCGCGCGGAGCGGATCTCCCGTCCGCTCTGCCGCCCCCTGGCTTAGCCTCGCGATCTCCCTCTCCCCTTAACGCTCTGCTTCGCTCTCCTTCGCTCTGCTTCGCCCCTCTTCACGTAGCGCCTCTCGCGTAGCTCCCCTCACGTAGCTCCCCTCGCGTCTCCCTTCGCATCTCCTGTCATCTCCTCCACATCCCGCCAAACGACTCGCGCCGCTTCCCCGCCCGCCCCTCCGGCGCCGCCCCAATACGCGGCACGTCACAAGCTGCGTTACACTTGACGTTAACGTCAATCGAGTCACCGCGACTGCGCCGTCCGCGATCGCGCCACGGGCCGTTGCAGCGTGCCGAGCGCGCGTGCCGGTCACGTCGGTGCGCGTATGTACCGTAAGCTCGCTGGTCCTGTCGCCGTGCCTCATTCCTATACGCGTTTGCCCCGCACCACATGGATATCCTGATCTTTTCACCGGACGGCAAGACCGCCCCGTACGAAACCGGACTCGCCGGGCACTTGCCGCAAGCCAGCATTCGCAGTTGGCAGCCCGGCGACAGCGCACCGGCCGACTATCTGGTGCTCTGGAAGCCGAATGCGGAAGTGCTGCAACCGCGCGAACGCCTGAAAGCGATCTTCAACATGGGCGCCGGTGTCGACGGCGTACTTGGCACCCGCGGCGAGGGGGCGCAGCGTCTGCCCGCAGGTGTGCCGCTCGTGCGTCTGGAAGACGCCGGCATGGCCGATCAGATGGCGCAGTACGTGAGCGCCGCCGCGTTGCGATACTTCCGCCGCCTCGATGTCTTCCACGACCAGCAAGCCCAGGCGCAATGGAAATTTCAGAAGCCGAACCGGCTGGCAGATTTTCCCGTCGCGGTGCTCGGTTACGGCACACTCGGCGCGCACGTTGCCAAAACGCTGAAGATGTTCGGTTTTCCGGTTCGCGCGTGGAGCCGCAGCCAGCGCAGCGAAGGTTCGGATAGTGGCGGTGTCGCGCTGTATCACGGCGCTGCGGGCTTCGACGCCTGCGTGTCCGGTGCGCGCATTCTCGTGAATCTGTTGCCGCTCACGCCAGAGACGGTCGATGTCCTCAACGCCAGCCTGTTCGCGAAACTCGCGCAAGGCGCGTTCCTGATCAACGTGGCGCGCGGCGCCCATCTGGTCGAGGCCGATCTGCTGGCCGCGCTGGAAAGCGCTCAGATCGCGGGCGCCACGCTGGACGTGTTCCGCACGGAGCCACTGCCCGCCGACCATCCGTTCTGGCGCGAGCCGCGTATTACCGTCACGCCCCATATTTCAGCCCTGACGTTGCGCGACGAGACTGTTGCGCAGATCGCAGGCAAGATCGCCGCGCTTGAGCGCGGCGAAGCCATTACCGGCATTGTCGATCTGACGCGCGGCTACTGAGCCACGGCCCGTCAGGTCCCTTGCCCGCACCTCAACGAGGAGACAACTCATGGTGACGTCCCATCTGCCGCAACGCGTGAAAGTGGTCGAAGTCGGCCCGCGCGACGGCTTGCAAAACGAGAAGCAGCCGGTACCGACCGACGTGAAGATCGCGCTCGTCGACCGTCTGTCGGCTGCCGGCTTCGCCAACGTCGAAACGGCGTCGTTCGTCTCGCCGAAGTGGGTACCGCAGATGGCCGACGGCGCCGAGGTCATGGCCGGCATCAAACGCCGGCCCGGCACAATCTACTCGGTGCTGACACCTAACATGCGCGGCTTCGAGGGCGCAGTGGCGGCCAGGGCGGATGAAGTCGTGATCTTCGGCGCTGCGAGCGAAGCGTTCTCGCAACGCAATATCAACTGCTCCATCGAGGAGAGCATTGCGCGCTTCGAACCCGTGGCGCGTGCGGCGAAAGACGCAGGACTGCGTTTGCGCGGCAGCATCTCGTGCGCACTTGGCTGCCCGTATCAGGGTGAAGTGCCGGTCGCGAGCGTGGTCGACGTCGTGCAGCGCCTCGCGGCACTCGGTTGCGACGAGATCGACATCGCCGACACCATCGGCGTGGGCACGCCTTCGCGCACACGTGAAGTCATGGAAGCCTGCGCGAAGGTGTTCCCGATCGAGCGTCTGTCCGGTCACTTCCACGACACCTACGGACAGGCTACCGCCAACATCTATGCCGCTTTGCTTTCGGGCATCACGATTTTCCACTCGTCCGTCGCCGGTCTCGGCGGTTGCCCGTACGCCAAGGGCGCCACGGGCAACGTGGCAACGGAAGACGTGCTGTACCTGCTGCACGGACTGGGCATCGAGACCGGCATCGATCTTGAAGCGGTGGTGCACACCGGCGACTTCATTTCGCAAGCCATTGGCCGTCCGAACGCATCGCGGGTGGGACGCGCCATGCTCGCTAAATTGAAAGACGCCGCCACCGCCGGCGCCTGACCCACGCCTCCCATGCGAATCGAGAACATCGACCCGACCATGAGCGAAACACCTCACACGCCCGAACCTGCGAACGCGCAGGATCTTCCCGAAAGTGCGCGTCATGTGGCGCGCCTGCTCGCCGGCATGGGCCACGATCAGCCGATCGTGTTGCTGCCGGCCACTGGCAAGACATCAGCCGAAGCCGCCGCGGGGCTAGGCTGCGAAGTGGCGCAGATCGCCAAATCGATCATCTTCCGCCGCGCGTCGGACGACACGCCGGTGCTGGTCATCGCCAGCGGCGTCAATCGTGTCGACGAGAAGAAGGTGGCCGCGCGCGTCGGCGAGCTGGCTCGCGCCGACGCGCGCTTCGTCAAGGAAAAGACGGGTTACTCGATCGGCGGGGTGAGCCCGATCGGGCATGTCGTCTCCCCGGTCACGCTGATCGACGAAGACCTGCTCAAGCTCGCCAGCCTGTGGGCCGCCGCCGGTCACCCGCACGCCGTGTTCAACCTCACGCCGCAGCAACTCGTGGCGATGACGGGCGCGCCCGTCGTCGACGTGGCATTGCGTGACTGAGTGACAAGTGGCTGAGCCGGCGCATGCGCGCCGCTCAGGTTGAGCGTTGTATCCGGGAACCGCATCAAGGAGACACACCATGCCGAGCCCCGAACTTGCACCGGGCCTGACATTCGAGTGGACTTATCGCGTGCCGAAAAAGGCCGTGGTCCCCGAACTGTACGACGATGTCGAACTGTGCCGCGACATGCCGGCTGTGCTCGCCACCGGTTACCTCGCGGGCATTCTCGAATGCGCCTGCCTGCAAGCCATTCGCCCCTATCTCGACTGGCCGCGCGAGCAATCGCTCGGCACGCTCGTCTCGTTCTCGCATCTGGCCGCCACGCCCGCAGGCGACACGCTGCGCATTCGCGGCAAGCTCGTGGACGTCGCAGGTCGCACGTTGCGCTTCGAGGTCGAAGCCTGGGACGGTCTGGACAAAGTGAGCGCCGGCACGCACGAGCGCGTCATCGTCGATCAGGAACGTTTCCACGGCAAGCTACGCGAGAAGGCCGCCAAGCTCGGTCTGTCCGTTTGAATTTCGCGCTGCCCTGCGTCGCTCAATGGCTGTCATGACTCCACTCGAATCCCCCGTTCCGTCGCCCTGCACGAACATCTGCCGCATGAATCCGGCAACGGGCTGGTGCTCGGGCTGCTGGCGCACCCTCAGTGAAATCGCGGCCTGGTCGAGCATGGCCGACGACGACAAGCGACGCATCTGGTCGTTACTGCCCGCCCGGCGCGCCGAGCACGAGGAGCCGCCGGTACAGCACCGTCGCGTGATCGTTGGCAACGTCGACGACACCGGCACGGGCAACGCATGAACACTCTTTCGTCACTGCATATGGGAAAAATCGTTGAAGTTGGCGAGACGTTCTCCGCCACGCATCACTTCTCTGCCGACTCGATTCGTGAGTTCTCCACACTGGCGCACGACTTCAACCCGCTGCACATCGACCCCGACTACGCGGCCGCCGATCCGCGTTTCGGCGGGTTGATCTCGTCCGGCACGCAACAAATGTCGTATCTCGCCGCGTTACTCGCCACGCATTATGCGAAGACGGCGCAACCGCTCGGGCTCGAATTCGACATGAAGCTGCGCCGCGCCGTGCACGCGGGCGACGACATCACCGTGCGCTGGACGGTCACCGACAGCCTTTGGAAAGAGAAGCTCGCGGGCGACATCGTGTCGCTCGACGGCGAGGCCGTCAATCAGCGCGGCGAGACCGTAATTGCGGCCACAGCGAAGATCCTCGTATGCGCCAAACCCGCCTGACGCCCGACAAGCCGGAAAAGCCCGACACGCCGTTGCGTCCGGTCTTCCCCCTTCACGGGATACGCCCATGACCTCGCTTGCCCTGCCTGCCGGGCTGCGCGTGTTCGAGCGCGGCTGGCTTTCATCGAACAATGTGCTGTTCCTCGGCGATGCGCCCACGCTCGTCGACAGCGGTTACGTCTCGCACTCGGCGCAGACGCTGGCGCTTGTCGAACACGCGCTGCCCGACGCCCAGCCGCTCGCGCGGCTCGTCAACACGCATCTGCACTCCGATCACTGCGGCGGCAACGCAGCACTACAGACACGCTACGGCTGCCGCACATGGGTGCCCGCTGCCGAGGCCGATCCGGTTCGCCATTGGGACGAAAGGCGTCTGTCGTTCGAAGCGACCGGGCAGCAATGCGCGCGCTTCACCTTCGACGACACGCTCTCGCCCGGCGACGCCATGACGCTCGGAGACCACGAGTGGCTGGTACTTGGCGCGCCGGGACACGACCCGCACGCACTGATGCTCTACGACGCCACCGACGGCATTCTCATTTCGGGCGACGCCCTGTGGGAGCGCGGCTTCGGCGTGATCTTCCCGGAACTCGACGGCGAGTCGGGATTTGCCGAGCAGGCCGCGGTGCTCGATCTCATCGCACAGCTCGACGTCTCGCTGGTGATTCCCGGACATGGCAAACCCTTCGGCGACATCGATGGGGCGCTTAGCGCCGCACGCTCGCGCCTCGATTACCTGCAAAGCGATCCCGCACGCAATGCGCGTAACGCGCTCAAGGTGCTGATCGTCTTTCGTCTGATGGCCGAGACAGCGATGGCACGCGCCACGCTCAAAGCCACACTCGACACGGCGCGCGCGTGGCGTAATGCCGCAGCCATGCTGGCGCCGCCATCGGGCTGGCCCGGCCTGCTCGACACGCTCGTGGCAGAACTGGCGAAGACCGGCGCGCTGCGTCACGACATGGAGACGGATACGCTGTACGCCGTATGAGTGTCCCGGCGCGGCCCAAAAAAACAACGCCACTTGCCAGTCAAGGCAAGCGGCGTTTGAGGACGTGACGTGCCGGACGAACGCTGCGGTCGCTAACGCTGCGCCCGTCCTGCGGCATCGTGATGCTGAGCTCGCCTGGCACGCCATTTCATCCTAGACGCCGCACGCACTTCGCCCCAAGGGGACTTTCCCTGATACGAGGTGAAGACAGGTTGTAAAGGCGTCGGAACCGAGGAACTCTTCGAGTGCCCGCTCACCGGGCCACGGCCGAATCCCCCTATAATCGAACGATCGTTCGCGAAACTGGATCTCCGCAAATTGCGCGCCGACGCAATGGTCGCCGACCGTCGAACGCCCTGCTCAAGGAGACTTCATGGCCCTTCCCAAGATTCTGCAAAACCTGGCGCTGCCCGTTGTGGCCTCGCCGATGTTCATCGTGAGTTACCCCGAACTGGTACTCGCGCAGTGCAAGGCCGGTATCGTCGGCTCGTTCCCCGCGCTCAACGCGCGCGAGCCGCAAATTCTCGAGGACTGGCTCTCCCGCATTACCGAGGAACTCGCCTCGTACAAGGCGGCGAATCCGGACGCGGTCGTCGGCCCGCTCGCCGTCAACCAGATCGTGCATCAATCGAATCAGCGGCTCGAGCATGATGTGCGCGTGTGCGTAGAGCATCGCGTGCCGATCTTCATCACCAGTCTGCGCGCGCCGCCCAAGGAAGTGCTCGATGCGGTGCACAGCTATGGCGGTATCGTGCTGCACGACGTGATCAATCTGCGTCACGCGAACAAGGCACTCGAAGCCGGTGTAGACGGGTTGATCCTCGTCGCCGCCGGCGCAGGCGGTCATGCTGGCACGCTGTCGCCGTTCGCGCTGGTTGGCGAAGTGCGAAAGATTTTCGACGGCCCCATCGTGCTCTCCGGCTCGATTGCGAACGGCGGCTCGATCCTCGCAGCCCAAGCCATGGGCGCCGATCTGGCCTACATCGGTACGCGCTTTATCGCTTCCACGGAGGCGAATGCCAGCGACACCTACAAGCAGGCCATCGTCGACGCGAGTGCCAACGACATTGTCTATACGAACCTGTTCACCGGCGTGTCGGGCAACTACATCCGCCAGAGCATTCTGAACGCCGGCCTCGATCCCGACGACCTGCCCACCGCCGACAAGACCGCCATGAACTTCGCCAAGGCGAAGGCGTGGAAGGACATCTGGGGCGCCGGTCAGGGGGTGGGCCTGATGGATGACATCCGCCCCGCAGCGGAAATCATCGCGCGTCTGAAGCAGGAGTACGACGAGACTCGCCGACGTCTCGCCGGCTGAGCGCTTGCGAACGCAACACTCCACACACGGCCCTCCATCCCTCCATTGGTGAATGGGCCGCCGGCCCCTCGTCGAATCGTTCGTCCGGCATCGGCGCTTCACCCATCCCCGCCGTAGCAGTTCGCCCGATGGAACGCACGGCCATCCGTTCGGACCACACGCCTTCCCGGGGCGATACACCCGGTGAGCCGCGCGGCAGGTGAGCCGTTTCGTCGCCTTGACCCAGCGAACTTGTCTGCCCGCTGGCCGGCGGCTTCGAAGGCAAAATGCCGCACCGCGAAACCTTCAACGGTCTGCGGCAATCTGGCGCCCTGCGCGCGACGCCTCGTCCAACACCCCACGTCTCCCCGCTCCGAAGCCAGAAGTGCACCCTGCGCGTGACACGATGTGAATGCCATCGCTTTTCCCCGGCTATGCAACGGAATCGACAACGCATTCGGCCGAAGCACAAACACGCTCCCCCACCCGATGGCAGTCTTGTCCCCATGACAGGACAGGCACTGCGCTGATCCGGTCATGCCTATCGTTGTCTCATATTCAGGAGGTGATTTCATGCGGTACACGTCGCATTGTCGTGCGATCGATACTCCTCCCCGTTACCAAACCGAACGTCACTCGTTCACTCGCGAAACGCCCGCGCTCACGCCGCCCACCTTCGCTGGCGAGTTTCACTGCACACGTAACGCGCGAAAGCGCTCTGCCAGCCCTACGCTGCTGCGCCCCTCCCCCGCAGGGGCCGGTCCGGCATCCGCGCCCCCTTGGTCGATCGCATTTGCCATCCTGCTGGTCGCCAATCTCGCCACGCCGGCGTGCGGCCGTATCTCGCGGAGCCCGCTTCGTTCAGACGGCTGCGATGACTCCAGAACACCCTGTTTCCGGTGGCCCACCGCACGCGCGATGCCGGAACGCCATGCGTCCGAGGTCAAAATCGCGGGAGCCCCGGTACCCGACGACGTGATCGTTACGCCCGTGGAACGTGGCTCGCCGATCAAGACCGACTACTCCGTTCAGGAAGTCGTGAAAGCCGTGTCCTCGGCCGGCGCCCCGTTCCGCTCTCTGAGCGAATCGGTGCACAACGCTTACGAGGTACTGAGCGCAAGCACCGTCAGTCCAAACGCACGCGAGAGCGTACGGACAAGTTCCGATACGCTGGACTTCGTGACAGGACTGGTGCCGCATGTGTGGCTGACACGCCTGCCCGGTTATCTTGCGAGCGTCATCGGCGACGAACTGGAGGGCAAGCCGTTCGATCCCGAAAAGCTGAGCGGCATACTGCAATTCGGCGATCCGCGCAGTGTTGGGTCGGGCGCTCCGGTGCGCACCGGAGTACCCGCCCGGCCCCGCATACCGTGGTTTGCACGTCCCACAGGCAACTCCCCGCAGACACGCGGCGTCGAACTGCCCGCAGTAGCGCCGCGTGCAGGGAATGCGCGCCCGAGAGCGTCAGACGCCGTCAGATCCTACGCCAGCGAAGGTATCGACACCGGGGAAGCCGTGCCGTCGGCGGCAAGACCCGCTTTTGGCAATGCGAAGGGTCCTGTGTTGACGAGCGGCCTGCACATCGTTGGCGAGCATGAATATCTACAAGGTTATGCGCAAACACTGACGGCAGAACAGCTTCCTGCGGGCGAGCCGTCGCGGGTGGTGATGGTCGATGGACAGCGCTACCTCAAAGGCGAAGCGGGCTACTACCGTGCGCAACGAGGCCTGAGCGCCGACCACTGGCTGGTCGACGCCCCCAAAGGCGGCGAGCGCCGAGCACAAGTGCCGGTGACATACGATATGAGCACAGGCGACTGGCAGGCGCATCCCCCGCTACGGCTTTGCGGCGGCGGGTGCGGCTCAAGCAAGCCAATTTATCCGCCGGACAGCATCGCCGGCAGCCTGAGCGATATTTCCAGCGCGATACGCCATGTCCCCAATGAAAGTGCACAGGGCGCGATTCAAAACGCGTTTATCGAACTGAGCGAAATGCACCTGCGACGGGCCAATCGGCCCGATCTGCAATCGATTCGAGACAATTCCATCGTGAACCACCGGACATTGCTAAGCCGCGCCATGAGCCGCCGGATCGACCCGCGTTCGCCATTGATCAAGCAACAACGCGAAGCATCCGCGATCACGGCGATTTATTACGAGTGGAAAGGCTCCGCCGAGGCTTTCTGTCAGGAAAACGCCGAGATTCTCTTCAATGCGCTGCTCCAGAACGGCGTATCGAAAAACCAGATTCGCATGATCACCATCAAGCCACGAAATCGTTCGCCTCACGTTATGGTTCTTTATACGGAGTCCGAACATTTTATCGAACTACTGGATCGATCCACGCCACTGGAACCGAATCCGGCCCATCGCGATGGCATCAGCCACGAACTCTTTCGGGAGGCGATTTACCTTACACGCCGATCGACCGTGCTTCTCGATCCGTGGAGCACCACAAAGGCCATCTCGTTCGCCACCGCAACCAGCCATATCGACGCAGAGCGCATTATCAATAACGCGCTGACCGACATCGGGCAAGTGCCGGGAAACAAGTACGTAGTTTCCGTCACGCGCCCACTCGGCACTCAACGGGGCACGCCGGGGGAATGGGTCAATTCGCTGAACTCGGACAGCGCGTCGAGTCAGTCGGCAACGAGCCCGATTAGCCAGGGTGGCAGCATGACGTCGCCTGATATGCCGCCATCGCCACCGGCGCAAGGCGCGTTGCCGGACTAACGCCGCGCATTGCCCATGCGGCCGACGCGACACTCGCGTCGGCGCCCCCGGTCAAACCGCCATCAGTATATGTACACGCCGCGTCCGGTCTTTCTGCCGAGGTATCCGGCAGCAACCATTTCCTTGAGCAGCGGGCACGGACGATACTTCGAGTCAGCAAACTCTTCGTAGTACACATTCATCACCGACAGGCAGACATCCAGACCGATCATGTCGGCCAGCGCGAGCGGCCCGATCGGGTGATTGCAGCCGAGCTTCATCCCTTCGTCGATCTCTTCGGGAGACGCGAGATTCTCCGCCAGCACGAAGAATGCCTCGTTGATCATCGGCACCAGAATGCGGTTGACGACGAAGCCCGGCGCGTTCTTCACCGTGATCGGCGACTTGCCGAGCTGGCGCGCGAGCGCATCGACACGCGCATGCGTCTCGTCGCTCGTTTGCAGACCGCGAATGATTTCCACCAGCGCCATGAGCGGCACCGGATTGAAGAAGTGCATGCCGATGAACTGCTCGGGTCTGGCGACCACCGCAGCGAGCTTGGTAATCGAGATCGACGACGTGTTCGACGCGAGAATCGCATCGTCCTTCGCCACGCCTTCGAGCTGCTTGAGGATCTTGACCTTCAGATCGAAGTTCTCGGTGGCCGCTTCGATCACGATGTCGGCCTTGGCGAGTGCAGCGTAATCGGTCGCCGTGGTAATGCGCGCGAGCGCCGCCTCTTTGTCGGCGGGAGTGAGCTTGTCTTTCTTGATCAGGCGGTCGAGACTGCCCGCAATCGTCGCCACGCCCTTCTGCACGGCCGCATCACTGATGTCGACCATCGTCACCGGCAGCCCGGCCACCGCACACGCCTGTGCAATGCCGTTACCCATCGTGCCTGCGCCAATGATGCCTACGTGTTGAATCGTCATGTCGTCTCTGCTCCGTTTGTGCTGAAAGCTGGTAGGAATACCGTCTTGCGCGGTGCACAAATCATAGCGCGGACACGCCGGATCGGTGACACATGGAACCGCTGTGCGAAACGCTCGGACGGCGACGCACCGCGTTGTTGCATGTCCCGCACGTTCCGACTACTCCGGTAAACAGACAAAGGGGGCAAGCGCCCTCAACAAGCGTCTGCCCCCTTCGACGATCCTCCCCGGCGCGCATGTTTCCGGCATGCGCGCCGCGGAACATCAGAACTTCATGCGAACGCCACCACCGAAGGTATCGCCGCCCGACATCGAACTGACCTTGTCGTTCATGTAAGCCGCATAGATATCGGTGCGCTTCGACAGGTTGTAGTCGTAACCGAGCGCCCATGTCTTGCGGTTGACATTGCTCGTACCCGAGCTCTTCGTGTACGCGTACGACGCGAGCACGCTGCCGCCGCCCAGCGGCACGGACACACCGAGTTGGCCGCCGTTCTCCGACACGCCGCCGCCAGTGATGTTGTTGCGAATGTACTGATACTGACCGAAGAGCTTCACGACCTGCAGGTCATACGTCGCGCCCAGTTGCACGGCTTGCTGGCTGCGGAAACCTGCCATGCCCGCGAGATCGTCGGGCTGCGAGTCGAACTTCACCTGCTGATAGGCCAGGGTCGCGGCAAACGGACCGTTGAAGTACAGTGCCGACGCGCTCCACTTGTTCTGGCCGGTTTCCCCTGCCTTGTTGCCGAAGGCATACGACACGCTACCCGACAGGCCCTTGAATTTCGGCGTGGTGTACATCACGGCATTGCTCCAGCCGGAGTCGCCCACAATGCCCTGACCGGCCTGGCCAATGAACGTGTGGAACACCATCGGGCTGAAGGTGTACGAATCGACGAACGGGTTGAACAGAATCGTCGAGACGAAGTACGACGTGGTGAGACGACCGATCGTGACCGTACCGGCGGTGTCCGACGACAAGCCGACGTAGGCGTTACGCGAGAACATCGAGTCGCCCTGGAAGCGGCCGTACTGGCCGTTCTGCGGACGGAAGAAGTCTTCGAGCACGAACACGGCCTTCAGGCCGCCGCCAAGATCTTCGTTACCCTTCATGCCCCAGTACGACGTGGACATACCGCCACCGCCCTGCGTCCAGGCACGATCGCCGCCCGGGTTCTTGACCGCGCCCACCCAGGCGTCGACCTGACCGTACAGCGTGACGTTCGACTGCGCGAATGCCGGTGCGCTCATGCACGCGCCCAAAACGATTGCCCCGCCAATGCCCTTGGCCATGCTCCGCTTCATTGACTTCTCCTTGGTTTATGTATTTTGTGTGCCTGTTCCCGCCTTGCGCGGGCCCTGCTGGCGCCGGATGAAGCAGCGCCTCCCTGATAAACGGCCGTGATTCTCGCACAGCCCCGCCATGCGCAGAAAGGCCGGAACCGTACGAAAAAAGCACCACACAACGTGGCTGGGAAATGGTGGGGAGACAAAAATCGGCCGACCACCCGCGCCGCTATTAATCCCGGTATAACGAGATCGATATATCCCTTATATCAGCGGGTTAGCAAACACTCACATTCGCCATAATGTGCGGAATGAATAGGCGGGGGATAAGCGCGACCGGTAGACGCCATTGGGCGATATCAGCCGCATCCGATGTTGCACATGTGCAACATTCGGTGCATCGGGGAGCATGGGAGGAAAAAATGCGGCGCCAGGGCGGACAAATTGTCCGGGCACGTGATGTCGGGTACGGGAGACACCTCAGCGGGCGGGATGCCCGCCCGTTTGCGTTGACCGGCATCAGCACGCCATGTCGGCGGCTGATGCATGGTCGTCAGCGATTGCGACGGTTGCCCTCGCCACCCCGCGAGCCGCGCGGCGCGCCTTGCGGCGTGTACTGACGCTCTCGCGGTTCGGCCGGTGCCGCCCAGTTCGGATAGGCCGACTGGCCACGGCCGCGATCGGCATTGAAACGGCTGATGTCTTCGCGAAGCGACGCCTTGTTCACGTCCAGCACGTCGCGCCCACGGCCGCCGTCAGCCCAGGCAGGGTAGGCACACACAAGCAGCAACAGGAAACAGTAACGAAGTCGGGCACGCATTTGGGTTCAGCCACGGCACCCGGCCCTGAGTGGGGCCGGTTGGCACGGGACGCATGGGCACTTGCGGGTTGCACGCGCGCCATACGCCTCAAGAATGACTGTACCGGGTCAGCCGAACGAGCGTCGACCGAAAAAGTGTTAATGCCTGACGTGGTCTGCAACCGTTTGTAACTGCCGCCACAGGCTCATGCGAGACACGCTGCAACATCATATCCGTCTGGGCTTGGCGAGGCGTTGACGCCGACTGACCGGCGCCGCTTGCGCTGTCAATGTCGGCGAACGCAACACTCGCCTTACTTCTCGACTTGTTTCTCGACAGACAGCGAAATCTCGCGCAACCGCTCGCCGCGCGGTGTAACCAGATCCTGCGCCGTGACGGTGAAGTTGACCGGACGCGCGTACTTCTTGCTCGCGCTCTGCCATTCGGCGGGCAGGCCGGCCGGGTTCGTCGTCGTGGTGCGCAGCGTGGTCACGCCACGGGTGCAACGCGACACCTGCGTGGCGAAAGACTGCGCCTGATTACGCAGATCCATCGGCGTGATCTTCTGGTAATCCCAGATGCACTCGTAGGTCGGCGCGAGGCCCGTAGCCCGGAACACCTTGCAGTCACCGCCCGGCACCGAATAGGTAGCCTGATAGCTTTCGCCTCGCTCGTTCTTGGCCGCGAGCGGGCCGGTAATATCTTCAAAACCGTTCTGCGCGCTCTTGGCCAGCAGGAGGATGCCCTCACACTGGTCGGCGGCGAAGGCCGACTGCGCTGCGCAAAGGCAAGCCAGCAAGGCCCATCGTTGTAGTGAATTCGTTGCCATCGTTGGAATGTTTTGACTAAGTGCGGTGG
The DNA here is from genome assembly GCF_001465595.2 of Pandoraea apista. Taxonomy (NCBI): domain Bacteria; kingdom Pseudomonadati; phylum Pseudomonadota; class Betaproteobacteria; order Burkholderiales; family Burkholderiaceae; genus Pandoraea; species Pandoraea apista. Next base: position 5,105,298 of record NZ_CP013481.2, read on the forward strand.
CGTGCATCGTGGTTGCCGTGCAGGGCTGTTACCCCCTGCGATATCCGCCATGAATGGTGCCATTAGAACGCAAAGTCGGCACTGACGAAACCATGGTCACAGGGGAAATCGTGCGCCAATTCGAGTGCTTGAACGCCCGATAGTTCTCGCGCGACGTACGCTCATCCAAAAGGCCGATTCACGAGAGCTTCGGGCGACCTATACTGAAGTCGCAGTGAAACTGCATGGGCACGGCCGGGAACCGATGGTGGTTCAGTGCATGACGGCAATACCCCCAGGCGCCAAGTCTGCTTGGCCCTTACCATGCCGCGCCGGTACACGCGGCTGGCGATGCCCCGATGGGGCCTCAACCGGCGGCAAAGTCCGCCGGTTTCCATTTGTCCCTCTCATCGAGACAGACCTGCCCCGCCTACGCCGGATTCGCTCGACACCTCATGCCGACGGATTAAGCGAAAGTGCTGATTTCGCACGCGGCATCGCTCTGCAACTATCAAGACACAAGATCAATATTTGCCGGGCACTCACTTTCGGGAAGTCAACGGAGTGTTTGTGGATACGTGTACGTTGTCAGCAGTGCATTGCTCGCAATGCGCTCGCGTTGTTATGCGTCATGCAGGGTGAACCATGGGACACCCTACCCCTCCCGGCGGTCTTCGTCCCGAGCGTTCCGGCAACGGCAAGACACACGATGCGACGCGTCTCATGCGGCACGTTCGCGGACACGGCGGCACGCTCGCGCACGTGCTCGGCGCCGTGGGCAAGTTCCGCTTTCGCCACGGCCACTGGCCCCAGCAGTTATATCTCTATCCCGAAACGCTCGCCGCGCTCGTACAGGAGCTCACGCCGCTGGGCTTCTACGGGTTTCAGCAACGGCTCGACCTCGTTGCCGATCTCGAGCGCGATCTGTTCTGTGTCGACAACAGCGGCAATGTGTCGATCTACCGCATTCAGGCGGCGTCCGATCCCGCAAGCATCGAGGCGGCAGCGGTCTGGCTGGGCCTGTTATCGATAGGCGGAGAGAAGTCATGATGAACCGACTCGCGATCGTTCTGGATGGTCTGATGCTGCTTTACCTTGCCGCAGCAACCGTGGTCGGCGTGCAATCGAGCGCGGCCGACGGCCATGAGTTGCTCGCCAGTGTGCTCGGCGTGTTGGTCGCGCTATGCGTGCTGGCGCTGCTGGCTGCCCCGTTCTATGTCTCGTTCGTGGTGCTGGTCACGCAATCCGAGCGGCACCTTCGGCTCGCGTCGTGGCTGCACCGGGCGATGCTCACCCTCATGATCGGGCTGACGCTCATTTCGATGCTCGCACGCGACACCATCGAGGTGTCGGCGCCCCTCTTCGTGCTGGTCGCCGTGGTGTGTGTCGTCAATCTTGTCGCGCTCTCACGACGGCGCGTGCACTTCGAAGCGTTTCATCTGTTCGAGCATTGATGAACGGCCCGGCCACGCGCCGATTTGCGAGCGTTGCACGGGCGATGCTAGACTTCGCGGCATGAATCGCTGGCGAAAGCTTCTCGTGTTGTGGCTGTTGTGCGTCACCATGCCGTTGCAGGCCATGGCCGCACTGCGTGCGCATTGCGCGCCGGAAACGCCGGGACAAATCGTGATCGCCACGACCGCCGCGACTGACGCCAGCGTCATGCATCACACAACGATGATCGGCGGACAAGACGATGCCGCGCCGGGCATGCACCGCCATGACGGCGCCTCCACGCGCGACGCGACGCCGTTGCCGGTGGCGCATCAAGACACGTCGATGAACCCCGCCGCATCGGATACCTCGCACAGTCATCACGCCAGTTGTTCAGCGTGCGCCGCGTGCGTTGTCTGCACGGCACTCCCGCCAAGCGTCGTCATTCGTATGCCTGACGCCCAGCCGTCCACCGCTATTCCCTTCTTGCGCACGTCAGTCGCCAGCGCTGTTGTCGGCGTGCCTGAGCGTCCCCCGAAAGCCCTCGCCGTCTGACGGTCCGGCGTCCGTCTATCGACGGCGGCATCGCGCTGATGCCGCCTCGTTCCCGGCCGCTCGCAAACCGTCTTCGTTCTCCATCGGACTGACTTTCCGCACGATGTCGTGAACGACCTACATTGGCCGGTCGTTCACGCCGTGGCTGCGAATCCGTCTGCCAGTTGAACACGCGACGCAGGTGTGCCGCGCGCATTGGATGCGCGGCCACGGCATCGCCAGATTGACGAGCCTTTCGATGATGTTTCTTTCTCCAAGACGGCACACGTGGATCGTGCCGGTCGCGCTCTCGCTGTGGGGCGCGTGGTCTGCGCCGGCCAGTGGCGCGACGAGTCCACCGGCACCGCCCGCTCACAATGCTCACGATGCCCATGACGGGCGCACCAACGTGACCGGTTTCGACGATCCCGCTGCGCCGGATGCACCGGCAGGGCCACCCCCCGTCGGCGTGCTCCGCGACTTCTCCCGACCTGCGTTGTCCGTTCCCGCAGACGATTGGCGCAAGGTGAATGCCAGTGTCTCCGCAATGCCGGATGCGCCGGGTGCGCCCGGCTTCACGGGAATGTCAGGCAATCGCCACGACATGGGCAGCAAGAATGCGGTGCCGCCAACCGGACATGACGGGCACGCCGGACACGGCACGAAGGGAGACGCGCAATGACGGTCTCACTTTCGTTCCGCCATTCACTGCATTCGCCGATTACGCCGCTATCGACGGCTTCAACGCTTTCAACGATCACGTCGATCGCGCCAATTTCGTCCATCCATCAACGGATCGCGTCCACCGCGGCGCGACTGCGCCAACACCATCGCACGCCATTGATCGTGGCCGCTCTCGCCATGCTCACCCTGTCGGGATGTGCGACGTTCAGCCCCGACGGCGGCTTCGGCCCGGTCGCGCAAGCGACGCAGCAACACCTCGGCGAGCCGGCCGTCTGGGCACGTGACGACGCCGCGGCGCAAGACCTTGCGAAGGCGCGCGACGACTTGCTTGCGCGCCCGCTGGACATCGATAACGCCGTGCGTCTCACCTTGCTCAACCATCGCGGTTTGCAAGCCACCTACGCGGAACTCGGTATCGCCGAAGCCTCTCTGGTGCAAGCCGGACGCCTGCCCAATCCGCGCCTCTCGTTCCAGCGCGTGCAGGGCGGCGGTGATATCGGCATCGAGCGCACATGGGGGCTCGACTTCGTTCGTGTGCTCACGCTGCCACTCGCCTCGCGCATTGAAGCGCGCCGCTTTGCGCAGGTGCAGGCGCAAGTGACGCAAGCGGTCATCGAACAGGCCACGCTCACGCGTCGCGCGTGGATCGAAGCCGTTGCCGCGCAGGAGCGGGTGCAGATTCTCGAACAGACGAGTCTTGCAATGCAGGCCGCCAGCGAACTCGCCGACGGTATGGCGCGGGCGGGCAACTTCAGCGCAATGCGTCGTACACAGGAGAATCTGGTCTACGCCGACACGGCGGCGCGCCTCGCGCGAGCGCGGGAGCAGGCGGGCGCGGCGCGCGAACAACTTGCACGGCAAATGGGGCTGTGGGGCCGGCAACTGACCTTCACGCTGCCTGCGCGTTTGCCCGCGCTTGCGCGCACTCGGCCAGCGTGGCCCGATGCCGAAGCGCAAGCGTTGCGTGAGCGTGCCGACATTCGTGCCGCCCGCGCTGCGCTCGACAGCACGGCGAGCGATCTGGGACTCACGCGCGTCACGCGTTTCGTCAACGTGCTCGATATCGCCTATCGCAGCAACAGTGCAACGGGTTCGCCCAACGAGCGCGGTTACGAAATCTCGCTGGAGGTGCCGCTCTTCGACTGGGGTACGGCGCGCGTGGCCGGTGCCGAAGCGCGCTATCGACAGCGCATCGACCGCCTTGCGGACACTGCGGTCGCGGCGCGCGCCGACGTGCGTACGCGTCGGGCCCGGGCACTCGCTGCCTGGGATATTGCCGAGCACTACCGCGTGACGATTCTGCCGATGCGCCAGCGCGTCTCCGACGAATGGCTGCTGCGCTACAACGGCATGCTCGCCAGCGTCTTCGACCTGTTGACCGACGCTCGCGAGCAGCGCGACACGGTGCTCGCCTACATCGACGCCAAAGCCGATTTCTGGTTGGCCGACGCGTCGTTTCGCGAGAGTCTGGGAGGCGGAGAACCCGATACCGCCAACCCCGCCAACGCGACCGCGACAACCGGCGCGGTGCCCGCAGCCACGCAAGGCACGGCTTCACCGGCTGTCCCGGCCGCACTCCCCTCGCAACCTTTCTCTCCCCACCAACACGGAGGTGGCGCATGACTTCGCGCCGACGATTCCTGCGTAACGCGAGCCTCGCCGTCATGGGTGCAACGGCCGTCGAGCGCAGCAGCCTGGCCGCCCTGCCCGACGCGCCCACGCGTAGCGACGCCAGCACCGCCAAACCGCACTCGCCGCCCAATGGCCGGCCGTATCGCCCTGTCGTCACGCTCAACGGCTGGACACTGCCGTGGCGCATGCGCAATGGCGTGAAGGAGTTTCACCTGATCGCCGAGCCGGTCGTGCGCGAGATTGCGCCGGGCATGCAGGCGAATCTGTGGGGCTATAACGGGCAGAGTCCCGGCCCGACCATCGAGGTCGTAGAGGGCGATCGTGTTCGCCTGTACGTGACGAACCGTCTGCCCGAGGCAACGAGCGTGCATTGGCATGGCCAGCGCCTGCCCAACGGCATGGACGGTGTAGCCGGCCTGAACCAGCGTGCCATCGCACCGGGCCAGACTTACGTCTACGAGTTCGAAGCCCGGCGCCCCGGCACGTTCATGTATCACCCGCATGCCGACGAGATGATGCAGATGGCAATGGGACTGATGGGCTTCTGGGTCACGCACCCGAAAGACCCAGCGTTCGCGCCGGTCGATCGCGACTACGTGTTCCTCATCAACGCCTATGCCATCGATCCCGGCAGCCGCACGCCGCGCGTCAACGAGATGACGGACTTCAACCTGTGGACATGGAACAGCCGCGCGTTTCCGGGCATCGATCCGTTGGTGGCCCGTCAGGGCGACCGGGTGCGCATTCGGATCGGCAACCTCACGATGACGAATCACCCGATCCATCTGCACGGTCACGAGTTCAAGGTGACCGGCACCGATGGCGGTTGGGTGCCGCCCACCGCGCAGTGGCCGGAAGTGACAACCGACATTGCCGTGGGACAGATGCGCGCGATCGAGTTCGATGCCACCGAGCCCGGTGACTGGGCTTTCCACTGCCACAAGTCGCATCACACCATGAACCCGATGGGGCACGAGGTGCCGACCATGTTAGGCGTGAATCAGCGCGAGATTGCCACCAAAATCGCCCGCATCATTCCCGACTACATGGCGATGGGCGAAACCGGCGCGTCGATGAACGGCATGGAAATGCCATTGCCGGAGAACACCTTGCCGATGATGACCGGCACCGGCCCGTACGGCCCCATCGAAATGGGCGGCATGTTCACCACCCTGAAAGTGCGGCAGGGCCTGCCGCGCGACAGTTACCGCGATCCCGGCGGGTATCGCGCGCCGCGGGGCTCTGTTGCCAGTCCGTGGCAAGGCAGCACTTCAGCGTTACCCTCTACCCATCGTCAGCCCGCCAACACGGGCAATACCGGAGTCAAATCATGATTCGTTCACCTACCCCGTCGCGCATCACCCGTGCCTTCGTCATGCCTGTCGTGTTGGGGGCTGTCTCGCTGGCGTTCGCTGCTCCGGCATTCGCCGACGATCCGCACGCCATGCACATGCCGCACAGTCACGGCGGCGCGGCCGCCGCCATTGGCGAGCCCGGCGAGGAGGCCCAGGCCACCCGGACCGTCGACGTCGACATGCGCGACACCATGCGCTTCTCGCCCGCCACACTCACCGTGCGGCGCGGCGACACGGTGCGCTTTGTCGTTACCAACAGCGGCAAGATCCGTCACGAAATGATGCTGGGCACGGCAGCCTCGCTCGCCGAGCACGCCAGGATGATGCAGCAGATGCCCGGCATGTCCCACGCCGAACCCAATGCCGTCACGGTGGAACCCGGCGAACGCAAGACGCTCGTGTGGCACTTCACCCAGCCGGGAACGGTGGAATTCGCGTGTCTCGAACCGGGGCATTTCGAAGCCGGCATGCGAGGCGTGGTGAACGTGCGCTGATCGCAGCGCAACGGCGGTGGGTCAGTCGCAGCGCACCAGCCCACCGCTGAGCGCTTCGGTCGCATCAGCTTCGAATGCCTCCACGTCGCGCATCTTGAGTCGCAGCCGGAGCGTGACAGCATCGTCATATGCGGCGTCGAGGACTTCGGCGGCATGACGCTCCGCAAGACGGCGCAGCATGGCCTCGTGCGCAAAAGTGCAGCGGTAACGCGGCTCCGTCGTCGGTTCGACGGCGGTGAGCGTTGCGAGCTTCAGCGCTTCGCTCACCGCCTGTCCGTAGGCCCGGGTCAGTCCGCCTGCACCGAGTTTGATGCCGCCGTAATACCGCACGACAACCGCCAGCACGTTTGCCAGCCCCTTGTGCATGAGGACGTTGTACATCGGCTTGGCCGCCGTGCCGCCCGGCTCGCCATCGTCGTCGAAGCCCGAGGCGCCCTCGCACAACAGCACCCAGCAGTAATGGGTGGCGTTGGGATAACGCACACGTAGCGCGTCGAGTTCGCGCATCGCGGCCTCTCGTGAGGCCACAGGCGTGACAATGCCGATAAACCGGCTCTTCTTGATATCCAGCTCGGTCTCGACCGGTGCTGCCAACGCATACATACGGCTGCTGTCCCCCGCGCGCCTTACAGGCGCACCTCGCCGCGCGCGAGTTCGATGACGTTGCCGCCCACGCGAATCTCGCGGTTTGCCGTGACCTCGAGCGTCAGACGGCACGGCCGCTCAATGGCGTCGCCCTGCCTCACGCGGGCACGCACCGGCAGTGGGAAACCCTGCCCGATCAGCCAGCCGCCCAGGTTGGCACATGCCGAACCGGTGCCCGGGTCCTCGCTCACCCCGCCGCCCTGCGTCGTGAAGAAGTAGCGCGCCGTCACTTCCAGTTCGCCGTCCTTCGCGCTATCGATGGAAAACACGTAACCCGTCTTGCGCTCAAGGCTCGAAAGCGGCCACCGTTCCAGTCGCGCGCTATCGGGCTGGGCCCGCGCAACGGCGTCGGCATTACGCAGCGGAATCAGCAGTTGATCGGCGCCGGTGTCGACCCATTGCGGCGATTGCGCAAGGTCGTCGCGGCTCAGTCGCACCAGTGCGGCAATGTCGGCGTCCGCTTCGCTCGCCTTCTCGATCTTTGGCTCGCCCGACGACGGTGCGGTCAGCGTCCAGTGATCGCCATTGGCTTTGACCGGCACCCGCCCGGCGGCAAATTGCAGCGTTACGTCGTCGCCCAGGCCGCGCATTGCACGCAGCACATGCGCCGTGCCCAGCGTCGGGTGACCGGCAAAACGCATTTCGTAGCCCGGCGTGAAGATGCGCACATGCGCGTCGGCCGTCTCCGAGGGAAAAATGAAGGTCGTCTCCGACAGGTTGAACTGTCGCGCCAGTAACCGCATTTCGTCGTCGCTCAGACCTCGCCCGTCTTCGAACACGCACAGCGGATTGCCGCCGAAAAGGGTTTCGGCGAAGACATTGACGATACGAAATGCATAGGTGCGGCTCATGACGAATCTCCAGTTAGGGGGTTTCTGACAGCGGCCCGGCCCTCTGACCTCGTAAGACAGGGTGCGCCATGCCGATTGCCATGCGGTTGCCGGTAAGACCTTTCGAAGGAAGGCACGTAGTCTCGCACATCGCGCCGCAGCACGCGCGCCAATGCCGGCGCTTTCGGCCTTTTGTACCCCGCACCATAAGAATCGTCCGTTGCCCCGCCGGACGGCTGACGATGGCCACCGCCCCTTATTGTCACATTTCAGGCGACAATAATTCACAATTCAGGTGGATTGTAGTTCTTCGTCAGGACTCTAAAATGAACTTCATCGAGGCCAATCCAGCCTCCCAACGAAACGATGAAGACACAGGAGCCCATCATGCTGGACATCAGAAAAGCTGCGGACCGAGGCGTTGCCGATCATGGCTGGCTCAGCTCGCGCCACACATTCTCGTTCGCGAATTACTACGATCCGAAGCAAGTCGGCTTTTCCGATCTGCTGGTGATTAACGACGACCGCGTGGCCCCGGCGCAGGGCTTCGGCAAGCACCCGCACCGCGACATGGAGATTTTTTCGTACGTGCTCGAAGGCGCGCTCGAACATAAGGACACCATGGGCACGGGCTCGGTGATCGAGCCGGGCGACGTGCAGTTGATGAGCGCCGGTCGCGGCGTGGCGCACAGCGAGTTCAACCACTCGCCCACCTCGCCGGTGCACTTCCTGCAAATCTGGATCGTGCCGAACCAGACGGGCATCGCGCCGGAATATCAGCAACAGCGCTTCGCGCCGGAAGAAAAGCGGGGTCGTCTGCGCCTGATCATATCGCCGGATGGCAGCGAGAACTCGCTGCATATCCATCAGGACGCCCGCGTGTACGCCGGCCTGTTCGACGGCGACGAATCGGCCACGCTCACGCTCGCGCCGAACCGCTACGCCTACGTGCACGTCGCACGCGGCAGCGTGAGTCTGAACGGTGTGACGCTGGGTGAAGGGGACGGAGTGCGCGTGCGTGACGAAACCGCGCTCACGCTCTCGCACGGCACTGACGCCGAAGTGCTCGTGTTCGATCTGCGTCCGGTAGAAACGCCCGACTTCTAAGGCGGGGCAGGCAGGCGCTACGTACGCTCAACGTTCCGATGCACGTAGCGCCCCGGGCGCGAATGTCCGCGCGAATATCCGCGCGGATACGGCCGGCACCTCACGGTGCCGGCCGCTTTTCTTTGTTCGACATTCATCGGCGAGCGCGTCAACGCAGTCCACACAGTCAACGTGGTCGACACGGTCAACGCAACCCGCGCCATCAACGCTCGCGCAGGGTGAGCGAGCAGGCGTCGCCACGCGCGTCGCGGCTGACCGTCACCCGCGACAATCCTTCGAGCGTTGGCGCCAGCGCACGCCAGATGAAGGCGCAGAGATTTTCCAGCGTGGCAGGACCGAGACCCGCCACATCGTCGAGCAACCGATGGTCGAGCCGCTCGCGCACACGGGTAAGTTCGGCATCGAGGCACGCGAGATCAAGCACCATGCCGCTCTCCCCCTGCGGATTGCCCGTTACTTCGACCGTCGCACGATAGCTGTGACCGTGGATACGGCGGCTGGCATCGATACTCGGCGGATCAATGTCGCGCCGGCTCAACGTGTGGGCCGCTTCGAACACGAAGCTGCGCGAGAGCGTGAACTGCGCCCGCGACGCTACAACAGCGAGGTTGCGAGTACTGCGTGGTGCCGTGCGCTTCAGCGCCCTCGCACGCACGCCGTGCGGCGAGTCCGCCCCCTCGCGGCTCATGCGATCTCGCCGGCCATTTCCAGTGGCAGCGCGTGCTCGGCGTCGCGCCACGCGCTATCGCCCTGCGACAGTTCGACGACGCTCAGCGCGCACGCGCGGAACGCACGCTCGATGGCATCGCGATCCGTGTTACGGCCGATGAACACCACTTCGTTGATGCGATCGCCCCACGGCGCCTCCCAATTCGCTTCGATGGCAGCGCGCTGCGGGTCGCCTTCAGGCGGCCACTGCGCCGGATCTGCGGCGGCCCACCAATGGCCCACGTGTTCGAGCGTTGCGGTATTGCCTGCGCGCGAGTAAGCCAGTGCCCAAGCCGGGCGGTTCGCGGCCCAGACATAGCCTTTGGCGCGAATCAGACCGTCGAATGGCATCGACATGAACGACGCGAAGCGTCCCGGATGCAACGGCTCGCGCTGACGCAGCACGAAGCTCGTCACACCATAGGTGTCGGCTTCGGAATCGTGCTCGCCCGCGAGCGCCTGCGCCCAACCCGCCATCTGTTCCGCACGGTCCGGATCGAAAAGCCCGGTGCCCAGCACTTGGGTCAGCGGCACCTGGCCGCGTTCACCCAACACAATGCGGGCCGACGGATTGAGGCCGGTGATCAGCGCCTTGACAGCGTCGAGCTGCGCTGCGTCGACACAATCGACCTTGCTCACCACAACAACATCGGCGAACTCGATTTGCTCGGTCAGCAGTTCCGCGAGACGCCGTTCGTCTTCCTCCCCGGCCACTTCGCCACGCTGAGCGAGCGTGTCGAGGCTGTGGAAGTCGTCGAGCACATGCAGCGCGTCGACGACCGTCACCATCGTGTCCAGACGAGCAACGTCAGCGAGCGACTGGCCGGACTCGTCGCGAAACTCGAACGTTGCCGCGACCGGCATCGGCTCGGCAATGCCCGTCGACTCGATGAGCAGGTAGTCGAAGCGGCCGTCCTGTGCGAGTTCGCGCACGGCAATGAGCAAATCCTCACGCAAGGTGCAGCAGATGCAACCGTTGCTCATCTCGACGAGACGCTCTTCCGTACGCGACAGCGCCGCGCCCGCGTTGGCCGCGCCGCGCTCCACGAAAGAGGCGTCGATGTTCACCTCGCTCATGTCGTTGACGAGCACGGCCACGCGCAGGCCCTCACGATTGCGCAGGACATGGTTGAGCAGCGTGGTTTTGCCTGCGCCCAGAAAACCGGAAAGCACGGTGACGGGCAGGCGGCGATCGGCGTCGCCGGAGTTCGCGAGAGGAAGTGTCATGACAGCAAAGTCCTGTGATCTTGTGGGGCGGGCAAGGCGTGCCGGGTGCGCGCAACGCCCCGAAGGATGCGCGCCGACGACACCCGCCCAGGAGGTACCGCCGCACCCGCCGCCTGGGATAGCCGGCGCGGCATGGCACATGCCTGACATAACGCTGCTGGCGCTCGCCGTGGAGGGAACCGGCTCGGCATCACGCGAGGGCGGGTGCGTCGGCGCGCATTCGTGGCGATGCCGGCCGTTCACCGGACACCGCGCGGCGCGAGACTCGCGACAGCGACACGGCGGCATCCACACCGACACTTCGCACCTGCATCACCGCGCATCGCTGCACCATTCGCAGCCGAATTAATGCAACCGAGTTGCAATATGGCGCGATGATACGGTGGACGCCGCAATTTTGCAACTCAGTTGCAAATCGCCGACAAACTGGGGGCAGAGGGTGACGCGACAGATTGCCGCGCGAAGCACGGCCCCGGAACCGGCGGGCGGCTGCATTGGTCTGCAAGGTCTGCGATACTTCGTGAGCAGCGCAAGTCGCGTATTCGCCCATCCGTGCGCCCCCGCATCGCTCGCGCGACGCCGGCCGCACGTTTCTCATTCGCCGGCAAACGCCGCTCTCCCGACATTTCCGTCATTTCGCCAAACTCGACATGCATACTTCCAAGCTCGCCTCCCACGCCCCTCGTGCCACTGCTTCGCTGCGTCGTGCAACGCAGGGACTCGCGCTTGCGGCAATGCTCGGTCTGGCCGGTCTCTCTCAAGGCGCCTGGGCGCACGCACACGCCGTATCGAGCGAGCCCGCCGCGCAGGCTACCGTCGAAGCGCCGAAGTCAGTGCGTGTCACGTTCGACTCGACGCTTGAAGCTGCACTCTCGAAGCTGAGTGTGGTCGACGCCAAGGGCCGGCCGGTCACGCAGGCAAAGCCCGAACTCGACGCCGCACGCAAGACGCTCACCTTGCCCCTTCCCGCGCTGCCTGCCGGTGACTACCAGGCGAACTGGGTCGCTGTGGCGAGCGACGGCCATCGCACGCAAGGCAACTTCAAGTTCACCGTGAAGTGATGCCGGACAATCTGGCTGCCGGGACGTGGCAGCCCGCCACGGCGGGGTTGCTCAACCTCGCGCTGGCGCTCGCCATCGGCGTATGGCTGCTACGTAGCCCGCATGCCGTGCGGCGTGGTCTCACCGCGCGGGTGCTGCCCGCATTCGCGGCCGGACTCGCCATGCTCGCGTGGGTTGCCTACGTGCTCGCAAGCACCGAGGCAATGACCGGCGGCGATTGGGAAAGCACGTCGGCCATGTTCGGCGACGTGTGGCTGGTGCTCACGCAATCGCATTTCGGCCGGATGCAATGGGTCGCCGGGCTTGGCGCCGCGCTGCTGTGTGCGGGCGCATGGGCCTGGTATGACGCACGCCGCCGTCTGCGTGCAGTGCTGCCCATTGCGGACGACCCGCGCGACCGGCATCACCAGCGCGAACATCGTCAGGAACGCTTTGCCCGCGCGGTGTACCTCGCCGGTGCCGTCTTACTCGCGCTCGCCCGCGCAGGAACGGGGCATGCGGCCGATGCGTCCATGCCGTGGCTCGCCATCGGCGTTCATACTCTGCATGTCGGTGCAGCGGCGTCGTGGACCGGCGCGTTACTGGTGGCCGGATGCGTAATCCCGAGTTGGCGTCATTGGCCGGTCGGTGCGCGCGCTGCATATGGTGAACGGCTGTCGTCGGTCGCCACGCTGGCGATGTTCGTCGCACTCGTGACGGGGGCGTTCAACGCCTGGCGCACGCTGGGCGAAACCCCCTCGCTGTGGTTCGCCGCTCAGAACGCTCCGTATCTGACGTGGCTGGTGACGAAGCTCGTGCTGGTCGCCTGCGCCGCGCTACTCGGTGCATGGAATCGCTGGCGCTTCCTGCCGCGCCTGGCGCTCGATACCGGCGAGACCCCGCTCGACACGACGGCGTTCGCGCGCGTGGTCGCCATCGAAGCCCTTGTGCTGGTCATGGTGATGAGTCTGGCCGCAAAACTCGGCACCACAATGCCCCCGGGCGTCTGATCGAATTCGATCGCAAGAAACGGAGCGCAGCATCGCAACCCGCTCCCTAAACTGAGGACCATACTTCAGTCATCGGGAGAACACCGTGATGCGTACCGACCAAATGACCGCCAAACGCCCGCTTCGCTCCGGCACTGCCACCTCTGGCCCGCACAACGCGCAAGCGCAGGCCCGGCAGGCGTCTGCCCCGGCGCCTGCCGTCACGCGCTACGCGACCGACGAGGCGAAGTGGGCCGCCGTCGTTGCCCGCGACAAGCACGCGGATGGCGAATTCTTCTACTCCGTACGTACGACCGGCGTGTACTGCCGCCCCTCGTGCGGCGCCCGGCGGGCACGCCGCGAAAACGTGGCGTTCCACACGGACATGGCCGCCGCCGAACGCGCAGGATTTCGCCCGTGCAAGCGCTGCAAGCCGGATCAGGGTGCACTCGACACACGTCACGCCGCCCTGGTGACCGCCGCGTGCCGGCGTATCGAAACGGCAGAGGAACCACCGCGTCTGGAAGCCCTCGCCGCCGACGCCGGCTTGAGTCCGCATTATTTCCACCGGCTTTTTCGCTCGGTGACCGGCGTGACGCCGCGCGCCTATGCGAACGCCCGCCGCGCCGAACGCGTGCGCGACGCGTTGCCCGCCGCCGAGAGCGTCACGTCGGCGTTCTACGACGCCGGGTTCAACTCCAACGGCCGCTTCTACGCGAGTGCCGACGCGCTCCTCGGCATGAAACCGGCCGCGTTTCGCGCGGGCGGCAAAGCCGAATCGATTCGCTTTGCGGTGGCGCAATGCGCACTCGGCGCGCTCCTCGTAGCCGCGACCTCGCGCGGATTGTGCGACATCTCGTTGGGCGACGACCCGGAAGCGCTCGTGAGAGATTTGCAGGATCGGTTTCCAAAGGCGGAACTGGTCGGCGCCGATGGCGAGTTCGAACGCTGGGTCGCGCAAGTCGTCGGGTTTGTCGAGTCGCCGCGCATCGGTCTGTCACTGCCGCTCGACGTTCGCGGCACGGCGTTCCAGCAGCGTGTCTGGCAGGCGCTTCGAGAAGTGCCTGCGGGCGAGACTGCCAGTTACGCGCAGATCGCCGAGCGTATCGGGTCGCCTCGCGCAGTGCGAGCCGTGGCGCAAGCGTGCGCGTCGAACAAGCTCGCCGTGGCGATTCCGTGTCACCGGATCGTGCATCGCGACGGCACGCTGTCGGGCTACCGCTGGGGTGTCGAGCGCAAACGCGCGCTGCTCGCCAACGAACGGGCAGAGTACGGGGAACCTGAAGACATCGGGGAGCGTGGCGACGGCTCCGATCAGGTGAAGCGGTGAGCGCGCACCGGTCGGCCATCGCGTCGCTCGATTGGGCGGCACTGGAAGACGAACTCAATCGTTTCGGCGCCGCGCGTCTTCCCCGTCTGCTGAGCGATGCCGAGTGCGGCGAACTCTGCGCGATGTACGGCGAAACGAACGGCAGAACGAGCGTTACGCCGACGTCGCCCCGCTTTCGCAGTCGTGTCGTGATGGCGCGTCACGGCTTCGGACAAGGGGAATATCAGTACTTCGCCTACCCGCTGCCGCCGCGGGTTGCCGAACTGCGCGACGCGTTCTATGCACCGCTGCGCGAGATCGCCCACCACTGGCACGCAGCGATGGGCATCGACGCACGCTATCCGCCCACGCACGGCGCCTACCTCGCGCAATGCCATGACGCCGGCCAGCGCCGCCCAACGCCATTACTGCTGCGCTATGAGGCCGGCGATTACAATTGTCTGCATCAGGACCTTTACGGGGAACACGTCTTCCCGTTGCAGGTGGCCATTCTGCTGTCGCAGCCCGGCGAGGATTTCACCGGCGGTGAATTCGTCCTCACGGAGCAGCGTCCGCGCATGCAGTCGCGCGCCGAAGTGGTGCCGCTCGAGCGCGGCGACGCCGTGGTGTTCGCCGTGCATCACCGCCCGGTGAACGGCACACGCGGCGTCTATCGCGTCAATATGCGACACGGCGTCAGCCGCGTACGCAGCGGCCATCGGCATACGCTCGGCGTGATTCTGCACGACGCCACATGACACTCGATCTCTTCGGTAACGCCCCTCACGACAGCTTCCAGACCGACGAACTCGGACCGGGCGCGTTCGTGTTGCGGGGGTTTGCACACGCGCAACTGGCGACCTTGCAAGCGGATATCGACGCGGTGATTGCACAAGCGCCGCTGCGTCACTGGCTGACGCCGGGCGGCAAACGCATGTCGGTCGCCATGACGAACTGTGGGGAAGTGGGATGGATCAGCGACCGGATGGGATACCGCTACGGCACCCACGATCCGCTCTCGCAGCAACCGTGGCCGTCAATGCCTGCGTCGTTCGTAACACTCGCGCGTCAAGCGGCCGAAGCCGCGGGTTATCGTGACTTCAGACCCGACGCCTGCCTCATCAATCGCTACGCGCTGGACGCACGGCTCACACTGCATCAGGATCGCGACGAGCGCGAACTCGGCGCGCCCATCGTGTCGGTTTCGCTGGGACTGCCCGCGACCTTCCTGTGGGGCGGTCTTCAACGCAGCGACCGCACGCGCCGCGTGCGTCTCGCGCCGGGCGACGTCGTCGTGTGGGGCGGGCCGTCGCGTCTCGTCTATCACGGCATTGCGAGCGTCGAAGGCAGCTTCGACGCGCAGGCCGTGCGTTACAACCTGACGTTCCGGCAGGCGCGCTGATCCCATCGTTTTCAAGAACCACGCGCGATGCCTCCCCCCACGCACTGCCGTCGTGTAACGCTCAGTACCCGACCGTGAAACGCGCACGCGGGTGCTGGTTCTTCTCGAGTTCGTCCACCAACGCGATGGCGTAGTCCTCCATCGAAATCCAGCTCTTCCCGTTGGCGTCGACCAGCAAGCCATCGCCGCCCACGCGGAACTTGCCCGTACGCTCGCCCGGCTCGAACAACGCCGACGGCGACAGGAATGTCCAGTTCAGCGGCGAATCTTTCGGCTCGGCCCGCAGCACTTGCAGGAACACGCGCCCGGCGCTGGCTTCCGACTTGTAAGCCTCCGGAAATTCCGGCGTGTCGATCAGCGCTTTGCCCGGCGCGATTTCCAGACTGCCCGCACCGCCCACCACGAGCAGACGCGGCACCTTCGCCTGCTTCACCGCGTCGATGAGCTTGGCAGCGTCCATCGAAACAAAACGGCCGGCGCTGATGACGGCATCGTGACCGGCGAGCACTGGCGCGAGCGACGCCGGGTCGGCCGCGTCGCCCTTGACGACGCTCAGGCCCGTCTCGGCTTCGACACGCTCGGGATTGCGGGCAATGCCCGTGACGGTGTGACCACGTTCCAGCAACTCGGCGGCAACGCGCGTACCCACGCGGCCGGTAATACCAATCAAGGCGACTTTCATCAGGAATCTCCTGGGAGTGAGGGGGAATTCGGATTCAATGGCGGGCGCTCAGCGCACACAACCGTCGGGGCCGCATTGCGGCAACGCGCCAGCGGTGACGTCGGCACCGGCAGACGACGCCGTCTGCGCGGCAAGCAAGCGCTCGCGCAGCGCATCGCGCCACGCGTCGGGTTGGCCGAGATAGCGCCCCGGTTCGAGCCGCTCGACATTGCCGCCGACGTCCAGCGCGAACGTCGGAAAGCCGCTGCCGCCCACGCGGGCGAGCCACGCGCGGCTCTCGCGGAAGTGCTTCATGAGTGCGGTGGCATCCTGCGCGTCGAAGGCATTGGCGAAGGCGTCGCGGTCAAGGCCCAGCGCGCCCGCAACATCAACAAGCACGCTGCGATCGGCAATGCGCTTGCCATCGGCGTAATGGGCGCGCTGTAACGCCGCAAGCATGTCGAGACCACGCCCGGCCAACGCCTCTGCCGCCAGCACGGCAGCAGTGGGCGGTGCCGAGTCGAACACCGCAGTGCCGTCACGCAGCAGCCCGTCGAAATAGGCGTCGCCGAACGGCTGGCCGGTCAACGCCGCAATGCGATGGTCGTGCGGCATGACGTAATTGCGAAGCTGCGGCGTGACGGGTTGGGCATTCGGGCCAGCCATCATGCCGCCGCCGTGAAACACCACGTCGAGGCCCGCCACGTCGCGGGCGGCGCGCACCAGCGGCGCGGCGGCGTAGCACCATCCGCACAGCGGATCGGCGATGTAATGCAACGTTGCCTGAGTCATTTCGGTCTGTCCTTTGTCGTGCAGCGCCGTCGCTCGACGGCGTCTCATGAATGCCATCGTAGTCGCGCCAATCGCTCAAAAAAAGCCCATAATGACGATCACTTTGTTGCACAAATCGAGCAGATCATGGACCGTCTGACGGCAATGCGTGTCTTCACCGAGGTGGCCGAACGCGGCTCGCTCACGGCAGCGGCGCAACGGCTGGATATGTCCCGGGCCATGGTCTCCCGCTATCTGGCAGAACTCGAAGCGTGGCTCGGTACACGCCTGCTGCACAGAACCACGCGAGCAGTGAGTCTCACCGACGCCGGGAACGACGCCCTGCCGCGTTGCCGCGAAATGCTCGGGATCGCCGACGATCTGGCGTGTGCGTCGAACGCCGACAGCGCACCACACGGCCTGTTGCGTGTGGCGTGCAGCACCTCGCTCGGTCAGGCGTTTCTGGCGGCCGCCGTCACCCGTTTCATTGCGCGGCAACCGGGTGTGGCCATCGATCTCGTGGTGGCCGACCGGGCCGTCGATCTGGTGGACGAGCGCATCGATCTGGCCATTCGCGTGACCACCGAGCCGTCTCCCGGATTGATTGCACGGCGACTCGCCACGTGCCACTCGGTAGTGTGCGCTGCGCCTTCGTATCTCCAGCGTCACGGCACGCCGGAGCGCGCGGAAGACCTCGCACTGCACAACTGTCTGACGTACACCTACTTCGGCAAGAGCCTCTGGCAATTCACGCACAACGGCACGCCGCTCGGCGTGCCTGTCGGCGGCAATCTGTCGGCCAACGAAGTGAACGTGGTCTTCGCCGCCACGCTGGCGGGCGCGGGCATTTCCATGCAGCCCGTGTACTCGGCGCTGCCGCACCTGCGCGACGGCACCCTGCGTGCCCTGCTGCCCGACTACGTGCCGCGCGAGATGACCGTCTACGGCGTGTACATGTCGCGCAAGCAGATGCCGAGCGCCCTGCGCGCGCTGCTCGACGATCTCGTCGAACAGTTCCGCACCGGGCTGTTCGAGGATACCGGCTACGCGGGACGTCAGGCCCCGCCGTCCGCCTGAAGCCTTCCGCAGCGGTTCCGCTTGCGCGACACCGTAACGGCATCTCGTTTGACGTGACGTCGTCACGGCGTCACCGAATTGTCACAATCCCCGCGTAAAAACGTCGTCTGCCTCGCCCTCGCGGGTGAGCCGGCGATGGCGCTCCGTGCCTCGGCGCCCACCGCCGCCGAACGGTTGGCGCGCCCGCGCGCCCTCGCCCCCTAGCCGAACGCCACTGCCCGATACGTCAATCAAGGACATCATGACGAACGACGCTACGCCCCAACCCCACGATCCCGCTCTGGATGCCGACCTCTCTCACGACGACAATCCGTCGGACCCGTCGCGCCGCCGTCTGCTTCAGGGGCTGGCCGCCATCGGTGCCGCCGGTGCGGCGGGCGCCACGACCGCGCTGACCGGTTGCGCCACCGAGGGGGGTGCCAGTGCACCGACCGCAGTGCCCGCCGGCGGCACGTTCGACGCACAGCTCAAGGCCAACATCAAAACGGTGGTCGTGATCTATCTCGAGAACCGTAGTTTCAATAACCTGTTCGCCGATTTCCCCGGCGTGGAGAAGCCGCTCTCGAAGGTGCCCGCGTCGGCCTACACGCAGCTCGACCGCGACGGCAAGACACCGATGTCGCTGCTGCCGCCGTTCTTCGACGGTCTGGTGCCGCGCGCGCAAACCCTCGGCGGCAAGAAGTATCACATCACCGAGAAAGACATTCCGCGCCAGCCGAACGCCCCGTTCATGCTCAAGGATGCCGAGGGCAAGCTGCTGCCGACGTCCGTCATCACCCGCGATCTGTGGCACCTGTTCTGGCAGAACCAGATGCAGATCAACGACGGCGCGAACAATCAGTTCGCCGCATGGGCCGACTCGGGCGGTACGGTGATGGGCTACTACGGCGAGACCGCCAAAACGCTCGACATGTACAAGATCGCGCAGCAGTACACCATGTGCGACAATTTCTTCATGGCGGCATTCGGCGGCTCGTTCCTGAATCACCAGTTCCTGATTACGGGCCGTCCCCCCGTGTATCCGAATGCAGCGCAAAGCCCCGCGAAGGACAAGATCGCCGTGCTGGCCGATGGCCCGCAGGGGGTGCGTCTCGCGGTGGCCCCGGACTCGCCCGCCTCGGCCGCCGACGGCAAACCGAAATTCGTGCGCGACGGTGCGATCACGCCCGATAACTTCGCGGTGAATACCATGATGCCGCCGTATCAACCGTCGCCGATTAAACCGCCAGTGTCGGGCGATAAGCGTCTGGCCGACCCGGAGAACCCCGCAACGCTGCCGCCCCAGACCTTCGCCACGATCGGCGATCTGCTCTCGGCGAAGGGCGTGTCGTGGGCCTGGTATGCGGGCGCCTGGCAATCGGCGCTCGACCATAAGGGCGGCGCGGACCGGCCGAACTTCCAGTATCACCATCAGCCGTTCAACTACTTCGCGCAGTTCGCGCCGGGCACGGCCGCTCGTGAGGCGCACCTGCGCGACGGTGGCGAAGGCGACAGCCCGATCGCGAACAAATTCCTCGCCGACGCCATTGCCGGCAAGCTGCCTGCCGTCACGTTCTACAAGCCGCAAGGCAACCTGAACCAGCACGCCGGCTATTCGGATGTAGAGTCGGGCGACCAGCACGTGTCGAACGTGCTGGCGCACCTGATGAAGTCGCCGCAATGGCAAAACATGATGGTCGTGATTACGTACGACGAGAACGGCGGCTGGTGGGATCATGTTGCGCCGCCAAAGGGCGATCGCTGGGGGCCGGGTTCGCGTGTTCCGGCGCTCGTGGTCTCGCCGTTCGCCAAGCGTGGCAACGTCGATCACACGTTCTACGACACGACGTCGATCCTGCGCCTTGTCACGCGCCTTCACGATCTGCCGACGCTCGAAGGCATTGCCCATCGCAACGCCGCCTTCGCCGCCCGCGGTGCAATGCCGCCTGGCGATCTGACGAAAACGCTGACGTTCGCCTGAGCTTGAGGCGGCAATCGTACGCTTCGCAAACGTCGCGCACCTAAGCAAAAGGGCACCCACGGGTGCCCTTTCTCGTTTGCTGACGCGTAACGCTTGCGCGTGCGCGTCATTCCATCGCGTCGAGTTCGTCCGAGCGCAGCAGCAGCTTGTCGAGCAGGCGCTCGTACACGCGCATCTCGTCGTCCGTCAGCGCTTCGAACAACCGCTCGTAGTGCGCGCGAGCGGCATCGATCACCACGCGCCACACGCGCTCGCCTTCCGGTGTGAGCGATACCTTGACCGCGCGGCCATCGTGTTCGTCCGGCCCGCGACGCACCAGCCCTCGCGTGACCAGACCGTCCGCGCCCCGGCTCGCCTGACTCTTATCGAGATTCGCGCGGCGCGCCAGTTCCGAGTTCGACAGCGCGCCCGCCGTGCCCACGGCGGCAAGCACGCGCGACTCGGCAAGACTCAGTTGCGCCGCATCGGCATACGACTGCGCAATGCGCTTGTCATGCTGCTTCATCAAACGGTGCATCTTGTACGTCAGGAACTGGTCGAGCGATGGGTGGACTGGCCGCATTTCAGTGTTTTCCCCTAGACGAAATGGGTCGATATTTGGTTGCGAACGCAACATTAGCACACTAGAATGGTTGCGTTAGCAACTAAATGCTCGGTGACGTTTTTCGTCATTCGCGCAATGCGCATCCGCCGTCTCCCCGCTGACACGAGACCCGCTGCGCATGCGCCGAGCGGCTTATAGGGTGCCGCATCATGCATCGACCAGAGACCACCCCGCGCGCGTCGCTTTATCACGCGTACCGCGTTCATCCCCACTTTGCGCCGCAGGGCGACACGCCGGAAGTCCCCGTCACCGTGGTTGGCGGCGGCCCTATCGGCATGGTCACGGCGCTCGCGCTGGCACGCCATGGTGTGCGCTGCGTCGTGCTGCAAGCCGAGCAACAAGTCTCGGAAGGCAGCCGCGCCATTGTCTTCACGCGCCGCTCGCAGGAAATTCTGCAAGCCGTGGGCGTGGCCGACGCTGTCGTTGCCAAAGGTCTGCCGTGGACCAGCGGCAATTCGTACTATCGCGGCCAGCGCGTGTTCCGCATGGAATCACCGGTGGACGAAGACGACCGCTTCGCGCCGCTCATCAACCTGCAACAGAACGTGCTCGAGAGCTATCTCGTCGATGCCATCGAGCGTGAGCCGCTCGTCGAGATGCGCTGGGGCAACAAGCTCGTCGGCCTTACGCAGGACGCGCACGGCGTGGCGCTGCAAATCGACACGCCCGACGGCGAATATACGCAGCGCACGCAGTGGCTCGTCGCCGCCGACGGCGCGCGCTCGACCGTGCGTACCGCGCTCGGCTTGCGCTTCGAGGGCGCGAGCTACGAGGGCCGCTTCGTCATTGCCGACATTCGCATCGATCTTGATCTGCCGACCGAGCGGCTCGCGTATTTCGCCCCCGACTGGAATCCGGGTAACACCGTGCTCATGCACCGCGAGCCCGACGGCATCTGGCGTGTGGACTATCAACTGCCGGTGTCGGAGACCTCCGACCATGCGCTGCAACCCGAGACGATTCGCGAGCGCATCAACGCCCAACTGGAGATGATGGGGCTCGGCGGCAAGCCGTGGGAACTCGACTGGTGTTCGGTGTATTCGGCGCGTGCGCTCACGCTGCCCGACTATGTGCATGGCCGCGTGCTCTTCGCGGGCGACGCGGCGCATCTGCTGCCGATCTTCGGTGTGCGCGGTGCCAATACCGGTTTTCAGGACGCCATCGATCTGTCGTGGAAACTGGCGGCCGTGGCGAAAGGCGTAGCGCCGCCCCCCCTGCTCGCGTCGTACACGCATGACCGCGTCGGCGCCGCCCGCGAGATCATTGCAGAAGCCGGCAAGAGCACTCGCTTCATGACGCCGCCGTCACATGGCTTTCGCGTGTTGCGCGACGCCGTGCTGGATCTCTCGCTCGAACACGAGTTCGTTCGACCGCTGTTTCACTGGCGCACATCGCGGGCGCACGACTATCGCGACTCGCCGCTGAATTGCCCCAACGACGACAACGCGCAAATGACGTCTGGCCCGGCGGTTGGCGCACCGGCACCGAATGTGAAGCTCGGCGAGAACGACTATCTCTACGATCGTCTCGGCGCCGCGTTCCATCTGCTGACGTTCGGCGGCGCACCGTTCGACGACGGCTTGCTTCGTGAGATCGCAACGTGGCGCGAAAGCGGTGTACCGGTGAAGGTCATCGCGTTCGCCCCGTCGCAAAGCACGGTCACGGGCGCGGATATCACGCTGCCCGATCCGACGGGACATGCCGCAGCGAAATACGGTGCGGCCAACGGCACGGCGTATCTCGTGCGCCCCGATCACCATGTCTGCGCCCGTTGGCAGCAGATCGACGCTGCGCGTCTTGCCAGTGCGCTTGCGCAGGCAACGGCCCGCACGTGAGCCGTCGCATCACACAAGGAAGCCCATCATGACCACCGCACAAACCGCCGTCGCCGGACTCGAGGAGATTTACGACACCCTCGCGCTCGCCATCGACGCTGCACAGGAAGACAAGCGCGAGTTGCTCCTCACCAAGGTCGCTCTGCTGCTGGCCCATGAGATTCGCGACCCGCAGCGGGTCATTGATCTCATCGGGCGCGCAGCGAGCGGCGCGCAGAACGCCCTGACCCAAGCGCACTGACGGACTGTTCGTCATCGCACCCTTCGGCGTCCGCCCTCGATGGCGGCCCCGTTCACATGACACCGCCATACCCAAACCAAGGCGGGGAGCGTTGGAGAAGACACCTATCATGAGTCGTATCAAGCCTGCCGCCGGCCTCGCCGGCGGCGTTAGTCCATCGGCATCTCCTGCCGCTATCGCGGCTTGCGCCACTGCCGCCTTCGACGGCCCCCACGTCCAACAGACCGCATCCACCGACGCTATGGAACGCGCCGTCGTGCGCAAGGTTTCCCGCCGCTTGCTGGGCTTTCTGTTCCTGCTGTTCCTGTTCTCGTTTCTCGATCGCATCAACGTCGGTTTTGCCGCACTCACGATGAGTCAGGACCTGGGGCTCACGAGCACGATGTTCGGCATGGCCTCGACCGTGTTCTATCTGACGTATGTGCTGTGCGGCGTGCCAAGCAATCTGATGCTCGTGAAGTTCGGTGCGCGCCGCTGGATCGGCGCGATTCTGATCGCATGGGGGCTGGCGTCGAGCGCCACCATGTTTGCGCACGACGCCACGAGCCTCTACCTCATTCGCGCCATCGTCGGTATCACCGAAGCGGGCTTTCTGCCGGGCATGCTGCTGTACATGGGCGACTGGTTTCCGTCGGCCGCCCGCGCCCGCGCCAACGCGTGGTTCATGATCGCGATGCCGGTAACGTCGGCCCTCGGCGCTGCCGCCTCCGGTTATCTGCTGCGTCTGGACGGTGTCGCGGGACTCGCGGGCTGGCAATGGCTGTTCGTGCTGGAAGGATTGCCTACGGTGCTGCTCGGCGTCGTGACCTGGTGGTATCTCGACGACAAGCCGGCCCACGCGCGCTGGCTGAGCGCCGCCGAGAAGCAGACACTCGACACGATGATCGCCCGCGACCGTGCCGCCGCCCTCGCCCAGCAAGCCCCGCGTGCCCGACAGCCGGGCGCGGCATCGGGCACAAACGGCAGCGTGTGGCGCGCGATCCTGACACCCAGCGTGGCGAAGTTCGCACTCGGGTATTTCTGCCTCGTCAACACGCTCTCGTTAGCGTCGTTGTGGATTCCGCAGATCGTGAAGAGCTTCGGCACCACGAGCAGCAATGTCACCATCGGCCTGCTCGCGGCCATTCCCTCGGTTTGCACCATTGCCGGCATGATCTGGTGGGGACGCCGATCCGATCGCCTGCAGGAGCGTCGCTGGCATCTGGTGCTGCCGATGCTCTTCTCCGCCGCCGGGTGGGTCGTCACCTGTTTCGCGCCTGACCCGTCGCTGCGCCTTGCAGGCGTGGCCATGGCCTCGACCGGCGCCTATACCGCGATGGCGATTTTCTGGACAGTGCCCGACCGCAGTCTGGCGCCGCATACGCGCGCACTTGGGCTGGCGGTCATCAACGCCGTCGGCAATCTGGGCTCTGCGCTGAGTCCGATTGTGGTGGGCATGCTCAAGGACTGGACACATTCGTTCACCTCGGGCCTGATGTTCGCGGCGGCGAGTCTGCTGGTCGGCATTGCGGTGTTGTGGTGCGCACCGTTGGGACAACGTCGCGTCGCCCACTGATCCCGTTCAAGGCATGGCGAACACGGTTCCGGGCCATAATGCGGAACGTCTTCGCGATCAAGGAACCTCCG
The DNA here is from genome assembly GCF_001465595.2 of Pandoraea apista. Taxonomy (NCBI): domain Bacteria; kingdom Pseudomonadati; phylum Pseudomonadota; class Betaproteobacteria; order Burkholderiales; family Burkholderiaceae; genus Pandoraea; species Pandoraea apista. Next base: position 5,129,442 of record NZ_CP013481.2, read on the forward strand.
CCATGCCCGTAACAACACCCGTGACCGCTCAGGGTCCCACGCTTGTCGTGCTCATCGATGCCGATAACGCCGCCCCCGCCATCGTCGAAGGGCTGCTGACCGAAGTGGCCAAGTACGGTGTGGCAAGTGTGAAACGTATCTACGGCGACTGGACCAAGCCGAATCTCGACGGCTGGAAGAAGTGCCTGCTGGAATACTCGATCCAGCCGATCCAGCAGTTCCGATACACCGTCGGCAAGAACGCCACCGACAGCGCCATGATCATCGACGCGATGGATCTGCTCTACACCGGGCGCTTCGACGGCTTCTGTCTCGTCTCCAGCGACAGCGATTTCACGCGCCTGGCCTCGCGAATCCGCGAGCAAGGACTGATCGTGTACGGCTTCGGCGAACGCAAGACACCGCAGCCGTTTGTGACCGCCTGCGACAAATTCATCTACACGGAACTGCTGCGTCAGGACGACGAACCCGACGGCGACGAGACGCCTGCGCCGCGCAAGCGCCGCACGGCGTCGGATCTCAAGCGCGACACGCGCCTCGTGCGGTTGCTGCGCAATGCCGTGACCGCCGTGTCGGATGAAGACGGCTGGGCCAGTCTGGGTCCCATCGGCAGTCACATCGCCAAGCAGGCGCCTGACTTCGACGCGCGTAATTATGGCTTCGGCAAACTAAGCGACCTCGTGACGACCATCGGCCTCTTCGACGTCGAACAGCGTGCAGGCAGCGGCGGCAACAAAGGGCTCTGGGTGCGGATCAAGGCGAAACGCGGCACGCCAAAGCGCGGCGAATGAGCATGCCCGAAACTTTTTTCGGATATTTCGTGCGAAACGCTTGCCAGCCTCTGGAATTCACCCTATACTCGCGGTCTTTCTAGGCTCGTAGCTCAGCTGGTTAGAGCACCACCTTGACATGGTGGGGGTCGTTGGTTCGAGTCCAATCGAGCCTACCAACGAATCAAAGCACAAGGCGTTGCGCGTTTTCGCGTGACGCCTTTTGTTTTTCCGGCGACCGATTCCTGTCGTTCCCCGCCCGCAGCCCTACAGCCTCCGCTCCGGAATTCTCTCGCCGGCTCGTCGGAGCAGCACGCCAACGTGGCCCGTCCAGCCGCGTTACAAAACGACACATCCCAGACAAACTCGTAGCACCTGCTGCGCGGCCTCGCCGATACACTGGCTTCAACGATTCGGCGACAGGCATCTCTGCCCATCAGCGTCATCCGCCTGCGCGAATCGATCCGACTCACTGGCTAATTGCCTACCCGCACGCAGCATCCTCGCCCCTTGCGTCGATCTGCGAGCGCTCTTGGAGGACATCATGAAACGCATGCTTGTCATTGCTGCCCTCGGCGCCGCCGCCGCCCTCGCATCGACTGCCGCATCGGCTCGCGTCGATGTAGGCGTCTATCTCGGCGTGCCTGCGCCGGTCGTAGTGGCGCCGCCCGTCTACGTCGCACCGCAGCCGGTTTATGTGCAGCCGCGCCCGGTCTACGTCGCCCCGCAACCGGTGGTCTATTACGGCCGCGACCGCTGGCATGATTGGCATGATCGCCGCTGGGACGATCGTCACGATCGCGGCTGGCACGGTGGCTGGCGCCGCGACTAACGTCATCGAGAACGCCCACGAACGAAGCGGCCCGCCGGTTGGCGTCGGCGGGCTTTTTAAGCGGGAAGCGGCACTGTCGCTTTCCGCGTTCTTTTATCCGGCTCCCGCCGGTTCACTTTCGCGTATCCGTGCTCACATCATCGGCACGTCGCGCAACGCCCGCTTCATCCACTCCACGAATGCTCTTGTCCGCGACGGCAGCAGTCGGGCGTGCGGATACACGATGCTCACGGGACGCGCCGGCCCTTCGTAGTCCTTGAGTACGCGCACCAGACGTCCATCGGCCATGGCTGCCGCAACCTGATACGACAGAAAACAGCCGTAGCCCATCCCGTCGATGCACGCTTCGACCGCCGCGGTGCCGTGACTGAGTTCGAGATTGCCGTCGACCGGCACGACGAACTCGCGCCCGCCCTCCCAGAAGCGCCACTGGCCATAGCTGCCGCCATACGAGCGGATACAGTTCTTGCCGACCAGTTCGCGCGGATGCGTCACTTCGCCCTGCTCGGCCAGACACCCGGGACTCGCCACCACCACGCGGCGAATCGCCCCGACGCTCTGCGCAACGAGCGTGGAATCTTCCAACGGCGAGATGCGAATACCGACGTCGATGCCCTCCTCCCAGAGATTCACCACGCGGTCATTGAGCAGCAACCGGCATTTGACGGCCGGATAGGCGCGCAGGAAGCGATACAACGCAGGCGCCACATGCAATTGCCCAAAGAGCACTGGCGCCGTGACCACAAGCGTGCCCGTCGGCGCTTCGTGCCGCGCTGCGAGACGCGCTTCGGCCTCTTGCAGTTCGCTGAGAATCTGGCGGCAGGTGTCGAGATACCCTCGCCCCTCTTCGGTCAGCGCGATTCGGCGCGTCGTTCGATTGAGCAAACGCACGTCGAGCGAAGTCTCGAGCGCCGCCAGCGTGCGCACTACCGCCGGGAGCGAGGAATTGAGCGCGCGCGCCGCAGCGCTCAGGCTGCCCTGATCGACGATGGCGACGAATGTCTGCATGGCGCGAAGTTTATCCATGCCGCGCATCATTACTCCGATTTTCGGAGTAGTCAAATCAACTTCCCGGCATTTATCCGAAAATCGACAGGATGGAGAATCGGGGCATCGTGTGACGGCAGTGGTAGCAGCGTCGTCAACGGCCCGCCATCACTGGAGACGTTCCATGACCCGCCCCGTCGAAGCCCAAGTTCAACGCCCCGTTTACCCTGCACGCCCGATCCGCCTCTATCGACACGCGCTCTCGGGTCACTGTCATCGCGTCGAACTGATGCTGCATCTGCTCGATCTGCCCTACGAGACCATCGACATCGACCTCGTGGCCGGCGAGCACAAGCAGCCCGCCTATCTCGCCATCAATCTCTTCGGACAAGTACCGGCCATCGACGACGACGGCGTGGTGATTGCCGATTCGAACGCGATCCTTACGTACCTCGCCACGCGCTACGACGCCAGCGGCGCCTGGCTACCGCGCGACGCGCTCACCGCCGCGAAGGTGCAGCGTTGGCTGTCGGTGGCGGCAGGCGACGTGGCGTTCGGCCCGGCGGCAGCGCGTATCGTCGTGCTGTTCAATCGTGCCGTCGACCCGACGGCGATGATCGAGCGCGCCAAGACCCTGCTCTCGACGATGGAGACGTATCTGAGCACGCCGCAAGCCGGGGCGTTCCTCGCGGGCGACGCACCCACGATTGCCGACGTTGCGTGCTACGCGTATCTCGCGCACGCGCCGGAGGGCAATGTCTCGCTCGCCCCCTATCCCGCTGTGCGCGCTTGGTTGGGCCGGGTGGCCGCGCTGCCGCGCTTTATACCGATGGCGTCGAGCGCGTGCGGCCTGAATGCGGCCTGAACGCGATCTGAATCCGCGCTGGAAGTCGCGTAAATGCCGTCGGAACGTCAGGAGAGAATCATGACCGCGCCTGTAGAAACCTCGATCGCCACCTCGCCGTTTCACGCCGGTGAGATGGCCGTACAAACGCTCGCCGGTTCCCGAGAAGCGATGGCGGAAGTCGGGGCGCGCGTCATTCGTACCGCCATGCCGGAGCAGCATCGCCAGTTCTTCGCACAATTGCCGTTTCTCGTCGCAGGCGCGCTCGACGCCCACGGCCAACCGTGGGCAACGCTGCTGAGCGGCACGCCCGGTTTCGCGCACTCGCCCGATCCAACGCTGCTGCGTGTCGACACATTGCCGCCCGTGACCGATCCGTTGCATGGTGCGATGAGGTTGGACGCACCGGTCGGCCTGTTGGGACTGGAGCCGTCGACCCGCCGGCGGAATCGCGTGAACGGGCGAGTCGTCGAAGCCGACGCACGCGGCTTCGCGATTCGCGTTGCGCAGAGTTTCGGCAATTGCCCGCAGTACATCCGCAAGCGCGAGCTCACACCGCACCGCCACAATGAAGCGCCTGTGGCAGAGGCGGCGCAAATGTCGCTCGACGACGACGCACAATGGCAGATCGCCAGCGCCGACACCTTCTTCATCGCCACGCATTACGCCGGAGAAGGGGCAAGCGAACGGAGTGCCGGCGCGGACGTGTCGCATCGCGGTGGCAAGCCGGGCTTCGTGCGTGTCGAGGACGCGCACACCCTGATGTGGCCCGATTTTCGCGGCAATGCGTACTACAACACGCTCGGTAATCTGCACGTCAATCCGCGTGCGGGACTGGTGTTCGTCGATTTTGCGTCAGGCGATTTGCTTCACGTCGCGGGCGACGCCGACATTCTGTGGCAGAACGAAACACAGAGCGGCTTCGAAGGGGCCTTGCGGCTCGTGCGCGTGCATGTGCGCGAAGTGCGTCGCGTGCGCGGCGCGCTACCCGCCCACTGGCGCGACGGCGACGCCTCGCCCTCCGTCGACAGGACCGGGGCCTGGCCAACCGCGTGATCGGATCGAATGCCTGCGCGGCGTCGCACGCTTGCCGCGTGCGGAGGGTACGTGTAGAGTACGTCAACGCCCGTCGAGTGACAGGCGCCCTTCACTTCATCATCGATTCATGACGGCTTACGCGTCCCACCGAATTGCCGGGTCTGGCGTCGCACCGCTGCAACGCGGTGTTGGCGCGCACCTGCGCGGACGCTTTGTCGCAGTCACACATCCTCCGCTCTCGCCGCCGGCCGGCGTGGCACCGCCCGCCGTGGTAGTCGCAGACGTCAGCGTCGTGGCCTGACGCCACGTCTGACGCGCCGGGTGTTCATCTCCCGGCACAACACCTTTTCATCCGAAATCCAGTTTCGATCCGCCTGTCTGTGCGTCGCACGTCGAACGCGATGACACGTCGTCATGCTGCGCATGCGACCCGTATCGCGTGACAGGAGAGGGCGCCCTCGCACCCTTTTCCTCGGCGTGATGCCTGACGGGCCGGACATCCTGTTCAGGGGAAAATCGATGCAAATCGAAAGTCTCGCGTGGCGCCGGCATGGCGCAACGCTCTTGTTCGTTCTGCTGTGGAGTGGCGGTGCATTGGCCGCCAAATGGGGGCTGACAAACGCGTCGGCGTTTGCGTTTCTCGTGGTGCGGCTTGGCGTAGCCTTCGCAGCGCTGACGCTCATCGCTCTGACGCGCCGCCAATGGTGGCCGGCGCCAGGCACGCGATGGCAAGTCGCCGGCACCGGCGTGTTGCTCATCGGCGGCTATCAGGCGGCGTATCTGCTGGCGCTGGCGAACGGCATCACTCCGGGGGCGCTCGCGACCGTGCTGGGCGTGCAGCCGATTCTCACGCTCGTAGCCCTTGAGCGAGCGCATAGCGCGCGGCGCCTCGCCGGGCTTGCCGTCGCGCTGGCAGGACTGGCGCTCGTCGTCGCGCAGAGCCTGGTGTCGGCGAAATTGTCGGCGGCGGGCTCGGTATGGGCGTTAAGCGCACTCGCCTGCATGACGCTCGGCACCCTCGCGCAGAAAGGCTCGCGTCAAACGCCGCTCGACGTGCTGCCGCTGCAATACGCGGTCGGGCTCGCGCTGGCGTTGCTGGTCGCACCCACCCAGCCGTGGCACATCGACGACTCGTGGGGCTTCTGGTTACCGCTGCTCTACATGAGCCTCGTGATTTCGGTCGGCGCCACGCTGCTGCTCTACCGGATGATCGCCACGGGCAACCTCGTCACCGTTACGAGCCTGTTCTATCTGGTTCCCGTGGTGACGGCATTGCTCGACTGGGGCGTCTTCGGCCATCGCCCGACAGGGCTCGCGGTCGCGGGAACCGCCGCCATCCTGCTCGGGCTGCGTCTGGCGCTTCGGTAACGCGGCACGAACTGCCGCAAGCGAAGAAGCATGGAAAGCCGGGGCTGACATCCCGGCACACCCTGCCTCGGCTAAGATTGTCGGCTATCGGGTGACAATGACGAGATAAACGCGTTCGTTGTCACCTCACTTTCTTACGATTGGAATCTTGCCGATGGACTTGCTCGACGATATGCGCATCTTCGTCACCGCCGTGGACGCCATGAGCTTTACGGGCGCGGCGGCGAAGCTCGGGCTTTCGAAACAGTTCGTGAGCCGGCGCATCTCGTCGCTGGAGCAGGCGCTGGGCGTGCGGTTGCTGTTGCGCACCACGCGGCGGCTGTCGGTCACGGATCTCGGCCGGATCTACTACGAGCGCGCCCGGCGCATTCTCGACGACGTGGAGGCCGCCAATCTCGCCGTGAGCAGTCAGGGCGAGCGCCCGCGCGGCAATTTACGTGTCTCCGCCCCCATGTCGTTCGGAACGATGTTCCTCGGATCGGTCATGCCGTCGTTTCTCACGACCTATCCCGACGTCACGATCGAACTTGAGTTGAACGACCGGACCGTCGACATCATTGCCGAAGGCTACGACGTGGCGGTACGCATCGGCGAGCTGGCCGATTCGTCGCTGATCGCACGGCCAGTCGCCCCCATGCGAATGGTCACCTGCGCCAGCCCGCGCTATCTGGAAGCCCACGGCGTGCCCCAGACCCCGGACGACCTGCGCGACCACGCGCTGCTGCCCTACGGCCACACCCAACGCGTGAACTGGACCTACGCACAGGACGGTCATTCGATCGACGTTCCCGTCTCTGGGCGCCTGCGCGTCAACAACGGGGAACTGGCGCGCGACGCCGCCATGGCGGGACTTGGCCTGACATGGTTACCGGTGTTTATCGTCGCGCCAGCGCTGCTGAATGGGCGGCTGGTGACGGTGCTGGACGACTACGCGCCTGCGCCGATGGCCATTCACGTTGTCTATCCGCAGCATCGTCAGGCATCACTCGTGATTCGGGCGTTCTCGGATTTTCTGGCGTCGGCGTGCAGCGTAGCGGGCTCGCAATGGTGAGAATTCGGGAAGTCGCGGCGCTCCCGGCGCACGGGAATCGGCCGTCAGACTTGACCATCCATAGCCCGGACGGGGATACTTGACAGGTTAAAAACCCAGCTTTTTCACGCCGATGACCACGATTCTGCAACACATCCCCACGGGACAACGGGTCGGTATCGCCTTTTCGGGCGGTCTCGACACCAGCGCTGCGCTGCTTTGGATGCGCCAAAAAGGCGCGATTCCGTACGCTTACACGGCCAATCTGGGTCAGCCGGACGAACCGGACTACGAGGAAATCCCGCGCCGCGCCATGGGTTACGGTGCAGAAAATGCCCGCCTGATCGACTGCCGCACGCAACTCGTGGCAGAAGGCATCGCCGCCCTCCAGTCGGGCGCGTTCCATATCTCGACGGCCGGTGTCACCTACTTCAACACCACGCCGATCGGTCGCGCCGTCACGGGCACCATGCTCGTCGCCGCGATGAAGGAAGATGGCGTCAACATCTGGGGTGATGGCAGCACGTACAAGGGCAATGACATCGAGCGCTTCTACCGCTACGGTCTCTTGACCAACCCGGGCCTGCAAATCTACAAGCCGTGGCTGGACCAGACGTTCATCGACGAACTCGGCGGCCGCAAGGAAATGTCGGAATTCCTGATCGCCAACGGCTTCGATTACAAGATGTCGGTCGAGAAGGCCTATTCGACGGACTCGAACATGCTGGGCGCGACCCACGAAGCCAAGGATCTGGAGCACCTGAATTCGGGCATCAAGATCGTGCAGCCGATCATGGGCGTGCCGTTCTGGCGCGACGATTGCGCAATCAAGGCGGAAGAAGTCACCGTGCGCTTCGAAGAGGGTCAACCGGTGGCGCTGAACGGCAAGACGTTTGCCAACGCCGTCGAACTGTTCGAAGAAGCCAACCGCATCGGTGGCCGTCACGGTCTGGGCATGAGCGATCAGATCGAAAACCGCATCATTGAAGCGAAGAGCCGCGGCATCTACGAAGCCCCGGGCCTCGCGCTGCTGTTCATCGCTTACGAGCGACTCGTGACCGGCATCCACAACGAAGACACCATCGAGCAATACCGCGAAAACGGCCGCCGTCTGGGCCGTCTGCTGTATCAGGGCCGTTGGTTCGACCCGCAGGCCATCATGCTGCGCGAGACGGCACAACGCTGGGTGGCACGCGCCGTGACCGGCGAGGTCACCCTTGAGCTGCGTCGCGGCAACGATTACTCGCTGCTCAATACAACGTCGCCGAACCTCACCTACAAGCCCGAGCGTCTGACCATGGAAAAGGGCGACTCGGTCTTCACGCCGCTCGACCGTATCGGTCAACTCACGATGCGCACCCTCGACATCGTCGACACGCGCGAGAAGCTGATGACCTACGCCAAGGCCGGTCTGCTCACCGCATCGAGCGACGACGCCCTGCCGCAGCTCGAAGGCAAGAAAGACTAAGTCAGCCCGCGCTGACGCATCGCTCCGCGGGGCGCTGCGCCTGTGCTGTCTGTCACAACAGGCGGCGCGCCCCGACAGGAGCGCGCCGCCTTTGTTTTTGGCCTGTCACGGTTCACGCGCTAAGATAGCGTCAAAATAAGCCAAATCCTAAATCCTCCCGCATTCGGGGTGCGCGCATTCCCCGTGATGAGCGGGGGCGGGCGCTTGCGATGGAGACCTAACGTTGGTACGTCTGATACTACTGTTGCTTGGCGTCGATTACTTGCGGCGCCGGGCGCGCGCGCTGATCTGGATCGGCGCGATCTTCCTTGCCTTCGGGCTGGCCCTGATCGTCGATGCCCTCGACGGTGTTGTCCACTTCCCGCTCAAGGTGTTCGCCTGGCTGCTCCTGCTCGAAGGGCTGGCCACACTCGCCATCGTCACGATCGGCGTGGGCGGCCAGCGCATCGTGCGCGGCCTCAAGGGCGGCACGTTCACCGTCGCCGCACTGCTTGTACTTTTCTTCGATCAGCAATACGGCAACTTCTGGTTGTCGATGCTGTTCGGCACCCTGTTCCTCGCCGACGGCCTGCTGCAATGTGTGGCCGCATACGTCGTGCGATATCCGCGCTGGGCGTGGGCCATGGCGGGCGGGTTGCTTGAAATTGCCGTCGCGATCTTCTTCTACCAGCCATATCCGACACACTACAAAGGCACGCTGCCGTACGCCATCGGGCTGGGACTCGCGTTCACCGGCTGGAACGTGCTGGTGCTCGCCATGCGCGCGCGACGTATGCGCCGCGACTTCCGTGTCGAGCAGATTCTCGGCAGCCCGGAGGAAAAGCGCCACCTGTGGGAAACGCGCCCGCGCGCGCCTCGCTGGGAAGGCCCGCCCACCGATTCCGAACCGGCACTGACGGTGCACGTCTGGACACCGTCGGGCTCGGCCAAGGCGCCGGCGCGCCGCCATCCGGTGATCGATCGTTACATCGCCGCGGTCGACAAGAACGGTGTGATTTCTACAGGCCACGCAGCACTCGAAAGCCACGAGGGCATTTACGTCAGTCTGTATCCGGCCAAGGAAATCGACCGCTCTCCCGACCAATTCGGGCAACTGCTGCGCGCGACACGCGAAAACGATGTGCCGGGCGTGTTCCAACCGGACTACGCAACGGAATCGAAGGCATGGTGTCCGTCGACGGTCAAAGTCCGCATTCGCAACTACAGCCCCCGGCAGCTAAGCGCTTTCTGGGAGACGTACCGGCTGAACCCCACGTATAACCTCACGCACCGCAACTGCTCAAGCAGTGTCGCCAAGGCGCTTGAGGCCGCTATCGAAGGCCGGGTGGGGCAATTGCCGAATGGGGCGGACGCCGGCTGGTGGACGTTCGTGCGCCTGTGGCTCACGCCGGAACTGTGGGTTGCGGCGCAACTGCGCAAGCGCGCCAAGACAATGGCCTGGACGCCGGGTCTGGTGCTCGATTACGCCCGCGCGGTGAGCATGCTTGTCGATCCGCGCCCGTTCGGCTGGATCACGATGTCGTCGCTCGCGCTGCGCCGCATGCGCCGCTCGCGTCGCGCATGGCGAGAGGCCGCCGAGCAGGCCGCCGTTGCGCAGGCGCAGAGCAATCAGGCCTCGCACGGTTGATGGGACGCATGGTGTAACGCGGAGCAAGAGCGACACGAGCGGTACGCGAGACATTCGTGCGGGGACGGTGTAACGTCACTTGTACTGGCCAGGGCAACGGCAGCCAGCGTTCGGGCGATGTGCGCGCATGGCCCGAGCGCGCTTCAGAAGCGCAATCCAAGACGAGGACAGCTCAACATGTTCAACCGCCTGTGGCGCTTCGCAAGCGCCGCCCTGTTCGCCAGTCTGGTCATCGGACGCGCCGCTCACGCGATCACGCCCGAAGCGGCTCCCGCCACCATTCCGCATGGCGCCATCGTCGACCGGCAGCCACTCGAAGCCGACCACGGCTTACCCGAGGCCGGGGCGCAATTCCGCATTCGCTACAGTTCCATCGACGGTGTTGGCGGCGTTGAAGCCCGCGAGGACACGGGGACCGTCTTCCTGCCCAAAGGGCCGACACCACCCGGCGGCTGGCCGGTCGTTGTCTGGGCTCACGGCACCGTGGGCATTGCCAGCGCGTGTGCGCCGTCGCTCAATGTGCGCAGCCAACGCGACATACAGTACCTCGGCACCTGGCTCTCGCTGGGCTTCGCGATCGTGGCCCCCGACTATGCCGGCCTCGGTTCGCAAGGGCTGCATCACTACCTGAATTCGCGCGCCGAAGCCTATAGCGTGCTCGACAGTCTGCTCGCGGCACGCAGCGTATTTCCGTTGCAGAACCGCGTGGTCATCGTCGGTCAATCGCAAGGGGCGCACGCCGCTTTCGCGGCCGCGGGCTACCAACCGCAATACGCGCCAGACGTCAAAGTGATCGCCACCGTGCTGACGGGCACACCGTACTTCAATGCCCAGACCTCTGCCGCCATGCTGTTCGCGAGCCAACCCGATCCGGGCGCGCCGGACCCGAAGATTCCCTACGCGATGTATCTTTTCCTGTCGGCCGCCGACCGCGACCCGTCGTTGCAGGCGGCGCGGTACTTCTCGCCGCAGGCGCTGCCGGTGCTCGACGAAGCCCGTACGCTGTGCATCGACGAGCTGACCAATCACTCGGCGGCCGCGGGCCTGAACGCCGGCAACAGCCTTCAACCGATGATCCAGAAGTTGCTGAACCACCAGACACCCTCGCTGCGCTACCCGACACTGCATATCAAGCATCCGGTGTTCATCGGCATCGGCGGTCAGGACATCGATGTGCCGGTCATCATGCAGCAAGCGTTCGCGCGCGACGTCGCCAAAGCGGGCACCACTACGCGGGTGCGCGTGTATGACGGGCTCGATCATGACGCAACGCTCAATCCGTCCCTGCGCGATTCGGTGCCCTTCGTCCTCGAACTCATGTCGCTCAAAAGACGTGCGCGCGCACAATAACTAGAGGAAGCACTCGGGATTTGGGAGAGACGACAGACTGAGAGACAACAGGAGAACAGGAATAAATCATTGATTCCATGAGATTTATTTCCCGTTGCAAGTACGCAACACGCGGAGACTTACGTAAAAATACATATGGTGCGTTGCAGCACGGCGTCCTATACTGAACTCGTCTCCTCCATGTCTCCTCCTGATATGGATTTAGCCCGCACCATGCGGGCTTTCTTTTTTTCTGCGGCCGGAAAACTGGCTGCCATCCCGCCTCTCCTCCGCCGGACGATCAATCGATGGCTGCCGCGCAGGCGTCCGTCGGCGCGGCCAGCACGCCCCCTACGCCGGGAATGATCTTGAGTCCTGCCGACGTCACCCGGCATGGCGCGGCCAGCAATCCGCACCCTGAAACCGACGTCACGAAGGGAAGAATGGCGAACAGCGCCCACCAACGGCGCAGGTTTCGCGGTGCAGGCTTCGACGCCGATGGCGCCTCGTTCGCGTTGGCGGCGCGGGGATCGTGCTCGTCGGCCGCGACAATGTGCGCACGCGAATCGGCAATGGCCTGACGGCGCATCGGGGAGAACAGGGTCATGGGAAGCGAGTCCTGAAATGGCGAGGTGTAGAGAATCATGCCGGCCGGGCGCGTCGTTACCCAACGCACGGGGCGCAATTGCTTAGGCGGCGGGGGTCGTATGACCGATATAAGTAAAGCGCGCCACCGGCCCGTCGTCCGTCATCACCGGTTCGTTCCAGATACGCAGCAGGCGGGTGCTCATCGGCAACCCTTCACGCGGGTAGAGTCGCGTGTAGACGACCACCGGTTCATCGGTCTCGTCGGCACGGGCAATACCCAGTGCGAGATAGCAATTCCCCTTGTAGTGACGGTAGACGCCCGGGCGAAACGCCTCGATTTCCGGCGTGGATTCTGCCGATGACACTGGCACATTCGAAAACATCGTTCTCTTCTCCTGCATACGACAACCGGAAGCTCCGGTACAAAAAACGCTTGCAGATGTTCCGCCTTAGTGCGGAACCGCGATACCCACCGACTTCGCCAGCGGCACGGGCGAAATGCCGGACACGCCGCGAAACGGCTCGTCCAGATTAATGATCAACGCGATCACCATGCCGATCGCGCCCATGTGGATCGCAATGATGAAATTACCCTTCCACGAGCCGGGATACCGGCCATTCATCGCCATGGCCGCGAGCATGAACAACGAGATGACCCACCAGAACACGCCGGGCACTGTCTTCGTTGCATTCTCGAAGCGTCCCTGCCGCGACTCCTCCAACCGGTCGAGCAGCGTGCGGATCGAACTGGCGCTGTCCTCGTGTTTCGCCACCACGCGGCGCGTGGCGCCGACAAACGCCGTGAGCGCTTCCTCCGTCACCGGGGACAAATCGGGATCGGCGGTACTCAATGTCGCCCATTCGTCGCTGACGGCAGACTTCACGTAGCTGCGCAGCAGCACGCGCGCAGACTGCGCGTCGGCGTCGCCGACCGCTTTGAGTTCCCGGTCCAGACGCCTCACCACCGACGCCTCGTGCAACGCCTGGTCGTCGGCATGACCGAGGTTGGAGCGCACATCGGTCAGCACGTGAGCGAGCACGAAGACAATGAACGCGAGCAAACTGCCGTGAACCACATCGGCCACGGTACCCCGCACTTCGGAGGGATCGGCCAGGCGGTCGAACAACCAGATGCGCGCGAGCCAGGCGACGATAACGGCGACCAGCGCCGTGCCGAACGCCATACTGACAAGCAACAGCCCTGTCGGCAACAACGTCATTTGGTCAACCAGCCATTGCATTCGCGTCCCCTCGCATGCGTCTTTTATAGGTCGTTACGAAATCGATATGGCGGTGGGGCACAGCGCCCCCGCCGCCGATGCGGCGACTATACCTGATGCACGAAAGACGGCAACTTTGGAAAATTTCCGCGCCTGACAGCCGAAACCCGATGAAAGAATTCGCCGATCAGAGCGCCTTGGTTAACAGCACGGTCGTAAAGCCGCTGTCCCATTCCTCGTCGGGATACATTGCAACCTCGGCGTAACCGTGTCTGGCGTAGAACGCGCGGCTTTGTACGTTGAACGTGTCGGTTTCGAGCCGTGCGAGGGGGTGTCCCTGCGCGCGCATGCGTGACTCTGCCTGCGCGAGCAACAACGCGCCGATACCACGGCGTTGCTGTGATGGCGCCACATGCAAGGCGTCGATGAAGTCACCCTCCACATGCACCATGCCAACGATCCGACCATCATCCACGCCCGGCACCGCCACCGTGAACTCACGCCAATGCCCCTGCACGTAGGCCTTCGTGCGTTCGCCGCTGTCGAATGCGGCGGCGGCTTCCGGCCGCAACATGGGTGCCCACGTCTCGCGATAGGTCTGCATGAGCAGCAACGTGAGCGCGGCAACGTCGGACTCGCGCGCGTTGCGCAACAGAATTTCAGGACCATGCATTGCGAAGCTTCCTTGCAACATCGATATGTACCGTCACGTCGCCCACCGGCCCGCGCGGCGTATCGCCTTCGCGTGGCTTCGGGAGCCTCTCGTAGAGCGGCAACATTTTGTCGGAGACGAAACGGCTGCGCGTGCCATATACGTGACGATCTCCCAAACCGGTTTGCTGATGCACGTAAAACCGCTGGGGCACGACCAGTTGCAGCGACGCTTTCGCACGCGTCATCGCCACATACAACAGACGCCGCTCTTCCTCAATATCAGCCTCGTCGCCCGTACTCATATCGGACGGAATACATCCGTCCACCACGTTGAGCACATAGACCGAGTGCCACTCCTGGCCCTTCGCACTGTGAATGGTCGACAGAATCAGATAATCCTCGTCGAGCAACGGCGCGCCGGATTGCGCACTCGTGGCGTCCGGAGGATCGAGCGTCAATTCGGTCAGGAATGATTCGCGCGAGCCGTAGGTGCCGGCAATGCGTGCGAGTTGTTCGAGATCTGCCTGACGCACGGCGGCATCGTCGTATCGTTGCGTGAGCATCGGGGCATACCAGCGCAATGCGAGATCGACGTCGGCAGGCCAGGCAATCCGCGTGTCGTGCAGCGCCATGAAAACCTCAACGAACGCACGCCAATCGGCGGCAGCGGCCGACGGCGGCTTGAAATCGGCGAGCACCCGCGCGGGCGTGGCCGATTGCGCCATGGCGTCGAGCAGACGTGTCGCGCTTACCGGACCAATGCCCGGAATAAGTTGCGCCACACGAAACCCCGACAGACGGCTGGCCGGATTGTGCGCCCAACGCAGTATCGACAGCATGTCTTTCACATGCGCCGCTTCGAGAAACTTGAGCCCCCCGAATTTCACGAACGGGATGTTGCGGCGTGTCAGCTCGAGTTCGAGCGCGGCGCTGTGGCTCCCCGTGCGAAACAACACCGCCTGTTGCGTCAATCGCGTGCCGGTCTCGCGCTGTGCCAGCACCTGATCGGCGACCCAGCGCGCCTGCCCGGATTCATCGCTCACGTTGACGAGTTGCGGCAGACGCGTCGAGTGACGGTCGGTCCATAGTGCCTTCGCATAGCGTTCGCTCGACTCGGCGATCACGGCATTGGATGCATCGAGAATCGGTTGCGTCGACCGGTAATTTCGCTCGAGCGTGACCACATGCGCAGGTTCGGCGAACTGGCCCGGGAAGTCGAGAATGTTGCGGATCGTGGCGGCGCGAAACGCGTAGATGGACTGCGCGTCATCTCCAACGACGGTCAGGCCGCGTCCATCAGGCTTCATTGCCAGCAGAATCTGCGCCTGCAAACGGTTGGTATCCTGGTACTCGTCGACGAGCACATGATCGAAACGCTCGCCCAACTCGCGCGCCAGTTCCGGCGCACTCATCATCTCGGCCCAGTACAACAGCAGGTCGTCGTAATCGAGAACGTGTTGCGCCTGCTTCGCGTCGACATAAGCGCCGAAGAGTGTCTTGAGTTGCGCTTCCCATTGCGCGCACCAGGGGAAGTGTTTCGCCAGCACTTCCGGGAGCGGTGCCTGACTGTTCACCACGCGCGAATAGATCGACAGACAGGTGCCCTTGAGCGGGAAGCGCGATTGCGTGTTGGAAAAACCGAGTTCGTGACGCGCGATACCCAGCAGATCCTCGGCGTCGCTGCGATCGTGAATCGTGAACGCTTCCGACAAACCGATACGCGTAGCAAAGTCGCGCAGAAGACGCGCACCGATCGCGTGAAACGTTCCGGCCCACGGTAACGAGGGCGGCTGCGACGACGCCAGCCCCAGAACCTTCTGGAGCACCGATCCCACACGCCGCTCCATTTCACCCGCCGCACGGCGTGAGAACGTAAGAAGCAGAATGCGATTCGGATCGGCCCCGCGCACGATCAGGTTAGCCACCCGATGCGCGAGCGTGCTCGTCTTGCCCGAGCCTGCGCCGGCTATGACGAGCAAGGGGCCGCCGGGCTCGCCGCCGTCGCCCACACCGTGGTCGACGGCCTCACGCTGGCGTTCGTTAAGTTCGGCCCACGGATCGCGGGCGGAGGCAGTCGGCTGTTCTGACATGCGGAATCTGGGAGAAGCACGGGAATGCGGGCCGTTGCCCGCGGTTACGCTCATCGAGTACTGTATATTTATACATTATATCGATGACACCAACGTCCATCGACCCCCGTTCCGAAATTGAGACGACTCCCGGATGTCGCCCAGACGATGGCGCTCCGATCTGTTCGATGACGATTATGACGATACGCACCGGCACCTCGTCGTGGACCGATCCGACCCTCATTGCGTGCGGCCGGTTCTACCCTCCGGGCGTCGCTACGCCCGAGGCGCGCTTGCGTCATTACGCTTCGAAGTTCGATCTGGTGGAAGTCGACAGCAGCTATTACCGTTTGCCCGACGCCGCCACGGCATGGCGATGGGCACAACGCACACCGGCGTCGTTTCGCTTTCACATCAAGGCATTTCGCGCGTTCACGGGTCATACGACACCGCTGGCCGCATTCCCCACCGACATTGCCAACGCACTTGCCGCAAACGCCGGGCCAGCGGCATCCGCAGGGAATGCCATCTCACTGACCGACATCCCTGCCGAGTTGCGAGACGAACTCTGGCGACGCTATCTCGAAGCGGTCGAGCCGCTGCGACAGAGCGGTCAGCTAAGCGCGATCCACTTTCAGTTCTCGCCACGCGTGCGCAACGACAAGGCCGGCAGGACACTGGTATTCGAGACGGCAAGACGACTGGAGGGCGAGCGGCACGCTATCGAATTTCGCCACCGCAGTTGGTTCGACACGCCCTCGCGCGAAGCCGCCACGTTGGCGATGCTGCGAGAGACCGGCGCGGCGCACACTATCGTCGACAGTCCCGGCGGGTTCGACAACACGGTGCCAGCCGTCTGGGCAACAACGCGCGACGACCTCTGTGTCGTGCGCCTGCATGGCCGTAACGCCGACGCGTGGAACCGGCGAGGCATCGTCGCCTCGTCCGGACGCTTCGTCTACGAATACAGCGCGAGCGAGCTGATCGACATCTCGGCTCGCGTGCAACGCATTGCCGCGCTAGCCGACGATACGCACGTCCTTTTCAATACAAATCACGAAGATCAGGGCATGAAAAACGCGTCGGCCTTTCAGCGCGCGCTGGTAAAGATGGCGCACGGCGAGCGCTAGGGAAACTACGTGTCCTCGCCGGCGCGGCGACCGCTCCCCTGCGACTTGCGCCACGCAGGCAGATCGGCGAGCCGCGCGCCTTCAGGTACTGCGCCGTGCTTGCCGTGTCCGACACGTTGCGCGCGATAGATCCCCGTATGGCCCGAGCACAGATAGGCCAGCACACAGGCGATCGCCGCGTAGCCGCCGATTTGCGGGCCGAAGATCTCGATGGCCATCAATGTCGACGCGATGGGCGTGTTGGCCGCACCGGCAAATACAGCGACAAAGCCAATGCCGGCGAGTACGGCGGCGGGCAACGTCAACACATGCGAGAGTGCGTTGCCCAGCGTCGCCCCCATGTAGAACAGCGGCGTCACCTCGCCGCCCTTGAATCCCGAGCCGAGCGTGAGAACGGTAAAGAGCGCCTTGCCGAGGAAGTCGTACCAGGGCAGCGTGGCGTGAAACGCGTCCACGAGGGTCGGAATACCCAGGCCGAGATACTGCGGCGTGCCCAACACCGTAGCGGCGGCGGCAACCGCCACGCCGCCCGCGAAGGGGCGTAGCGGCGCGTAGGCGACGCGCCGTTTCATGAACGCGGACGTCGCGTGCGTCGCCTGCGCAAACGCCATGCCGGTCAATCCGCAGAGTACCCCGGCGACAGCGGCACTGAACGCTCCGGAGATCGACATCGAGGTGGCAAACAGACCGGGCGCAATCACGTACGCGGTGTGATGCACGCCCCAGGCGCGCGTCACGGCGTCGCCCACGAGCGCCGCGACCAGGCACGGCAGCAGGGCGTCATGGCGCAGGCGTCCGATGGCGAGCACTTCCAGCCCGAACACGGCGCCCGCGAGCGGTGTGCCGAACACCGATGCAAAGCCCGCAGCAATGCCGGACATCAGCAGCACACGACGCTGTTCGCCGGACAAGCGAAAGAGCGGTGTCAGTTGATCGGCCAGCGCGCCGCCCATTTGCACGGCGGTGCCCTCCCGCCCGGCAGACCCGCCGAACAGATGCGTGACGACCGTGCCGAAAAGCACGAGCGGCGCCATGCGCAACGGCACGACGCGCTTAGGATCGTGAATCTCGTCGATCAGCAGGTTATTACCAGCCTCGACATGCCAGCCGAAGCGCAGATAAAGCCAGCCGACCGCGAAGCCGGCTACGGGCAGCAGCCACAGCAGCCACGGGTGCATGAGCCGTGTGTTCGTGGCCAGATCCAGGGCCACCAGAAACAGCGCCGAGGCGCTGCCGGCCATCACGCCGACGAGCGCCGCCAGCGCACTGACATGGGCGGCACGCGGCAAGACGCCGAACAGGTCCCGCAACGGGGAATCGTGGAACATCTTCATGGTGTCAAGCATCGGGACGAGCAACGTCGTCGATAAATTGCCTGAACCTGCCGGAAGAAGAACGGGAATCGGAATACGAAGGGAACGCGTGAACCGCTCGAATGCATCGCCCGCAACCTCCCGGCACGCCAGGATCTTGCAGGCATCATCAGCCCCGGGGAGGGGCGGTTTGCGAAACGAACGCCGGAGGTATGCCATCTCCGTGAAGCAGCCGCCATGCTATCAGGAAGCCCACGCACTCACAATGCGCGACATGCCGAACGCCCGAATGCCAACCGGGTCGACACGTCGCCGGACTTCGAGCCCTGCCCGTTACCCGACGAAAACGGCGGGGGCGATGCCTGACATCGCAACCCGCCGTCGTTGGCTTCGTGGTGACGAAACGTCTACTTTCTGGCGCTCTTCACCGCTTGCTCGATGCGCGCACCGACGTCCTTATCGATCTGCTTCCAGTAATCGAAAGCCCGCTCCAGCACCGGGCTACGCACCCCGGCCAGCAGCGCGCCCGACACGGTCTCGACCAGACGTGCACGCGCCGCGTCGTCGAACACGTTGCGCACCAGATGACCCGGTTGCGAGAAGTCGTCGTCGTCCTTGTGCAGCGTGTAGGCACTGCGCACCATGTCGCCGTCCGACGCCCAGCCATCTTCCGCGGGGCCGGTCTGATCGGCGTACGGACGCCCCCCGCTGTTCGGCACGTAGGTCGGCGCATTGCCGCTATGCTCAAACGTCATATGACCGTCGAACATATACGACTGTACCGGTACTTTCGGGCGGTTGACGGGCAATTGATGGAAGTTCGTGCCGATGCGATTGCGTTGCGCATCGTTGTAAGCGAAGGCGCGCCCGAGCAGCATCTTGTCGGGCGACAGACCGATGCCCGGCACCGTATTACCCGGCGAAAACGCGGCCTGCTCGATCTGCGCGAAGAAGTTCTCCGGATTGCGGTTGAGCGTCATCTTGCCCACCTTGATCAGCGGATAGTCCTTGTGCGACCACGTTTTCGTCAGATCGAACGGATTGAAGCGGTACTGCTTCGCGTCGGCGTACGGCATGACCTGCACCGACAGAATCCAGCTCGGATACTCGCCACGGGCGATGGCATCGAACAGATCGCGTCGATGGAAGTCGGCGTCCTGACCGGACATCGTCGCCGCCTCGGCGTTGGTGAAGAACGCCATGCCCTGCTCGGTATGGAAGTGGTACTTCACCCAGAATTTCTCGCCACTGGCGTTAATCCACATGTAGGTGTGCGAACCATAGCCGTTCATGTGACGCCAGGTCCGCGGCAGACCCCGATCACCCATCAGATACGTGACCTGATGCGCAGACTCCGGGTTGTTCGTCCAGAAATCCCATTGCATATGGTTATCGCGCAGGCCCGAGTCCGGCAGACGCTTCTGGCTGCGGATGAAGTGCGGAAACTTCATCGGGTCGCGCACGAAGAAAATCGGTGTGTTGTTACCCACGAGATCGTAGTTACCTTCGTCGGTATAAAACTTGAGCGAGAAGCCGCGCACGTCGCGCCACGTGTCTGGGCTGCCGGCTTCGCCCGCAACCGTCGAGAAACGGGCGAGCATTTCCACCTTGGCGCCCTTCCTGAACAGCGAGGCCTTGGTGTAACGGCTGACATCTTCCGTGGTTTCGAATACGCCAAAAGCACCTGCGCCTTTGGCGTGAGGCTGACGCTCGGGCACCTTCTCCCGATTGAAGTGCGCCATTTGCTCGATGAAGTGAACGTCGTGAAGCAGCAGCGGGCCGTCCGCTCCGACCGATAGTGTGTTCCGGTCGCTTGCCGCCGGCGCACCGGCACCGGTCGTCGATCCGGTGTCCGGACGATCTTTCTCTTTGCTCATACTTACCTCCGAGATGAAGGTGGGTGGGGAGAGGGAGAGAGTTGGAGTCAGCGATATCGCAAGTCGTTCAAAGCATAATACAAGACGCCCAAAAGCACTCGCCGGCATTCGGTGCATTGAATATTCATCAACGTGAGACCGCTTGCGCGAACGGCGGCAAAAGAAAACGTCCGCGAATGCGGACGTCAGTATCGGTATCGATATCAGTACGGCGCCGGTGTCACCCTACCCAACCCTAACGGGCCGGCACCGACGCATGCGGCGAATGTAAGCTCAGGCGGCCAACGCCCGGCATTGACAGACAACGCGCTCGAAGCACGCAATCGCGAAGTCGATCGAGGCCTCGTCGGTAAAACGTCCGAGGCTCACTCGGACCGTGCGGCTTGCCGCTTCGCTATCGAGTCCGATGGCGCTCAGCACATACGACGGCTGACCCGATGCCGAGTTGCAAGCCGACGTCGACGAGACCGCCAGATTGCCGTTGAGCATGAACGTGAAGAACCCCGCGTGCCGCACCGTCAGGCTCAACGTGTGCGGAATGCGCGGTGCATCGGCGGCGTTGTGCACCACACCGTCGAGCGCCAGCACGCCATCGAGCAGGCGCCGGCTTAGCCGGGCAATACGCGCGTTATCCGTCGTCATGGCCTGCATGGCCAACTCGCATGCCGTTCCCATACCGACGATCTGATGCGTTGCCAACGTGCCGGAGCGCAAGCCTCGCTCATGACCACCGCCGTGAATTTGCGGGGCGATGCGCGGCATGACGTCCTTGCTCACGTACAACGCGCCGATTCCCTTGGGCCCATAGACCTTGTGCGCCGACATCGACAGCAGATCGATGCCCATCGCCTTCACGTCGATCGGCGTCTTGCCCAGCGCCTGTGCCGCGTCGACATGCAGCAGCGCGCCGGCGGCGTGCACCACCTTCGAGATGGCCGCAACGTCGGTCAGCGTGCCCAGTTCGTTGTTGACTAGCATGAGCGATACCAGCCCCGTGTCGGGACGCAACGCTGCCGCCACCGCTTCGGCCGTGATTTCGCCACTGGCTGAGGGCGTGACATAGGTCACCGGTACGCCGCGCTTTTCCAGATACGCCATCGTGTCGAGAATCGCCTTGTGTTCGAGCACACTCGTGATCATGTGGGGGCGCGACTGCCCCAGTTCTGCATAGCCCTTGAGCGCCAGATTGTTCGATTCGGTGGCGCCTGAAGTCCAGACGATCTCCGCCGCATCGGCACCGACGAGTGCGGCGACCTGTGCGCGCGAGCGCTCCACGAGACGGCGCGCACTCACGCCTGCCGCATGCGAGCTCGACGCCGGATTCCCGAACACACCCTCCACGCCGAGACAGTCGGACATTGCTGCGATCACCGCCGCGTCCGCAGGCGTGGTGGCGGCATAGTCGAAGTAATGGAGGGATTCTTTCTCGCGCATGATCGGCCTCGGATAAATAAGTGCATCGATCCTACGCGGCGAAAGCGAGAAAAGGCTTGCAGAATCACCCGCCAACAAACAGCTTCGTGGAAAATTCATCCCAAAAAACACAATATTCTGGAAATTTTATCCAATCCACGTCATT
Organism: Pandoraea apista; assembly: GCF_001465595.2. Classification (NCBI taxonomy): domain Bacteria; kingdom Pseudomonadati; phylum Pseudomonadota; class Betaproteobacteria; order Burkholderiales; family Burkholderiaceae; genus Pandoraea; species Pandoraea apista. Next base: position 5,151,165 of record NZ_CP013481.2, read on the forward strand.
CGTCCTCACTCGCCGGGAATCGCACGGTGACGTCGAGTCCACCGCCCGGCGCGTCGTCAAGCGCGACTTCCGCGCGGTGCATGCGGGCAATCTCCTTGACGATGGCCAGTCCCAACCCGGAGCCGTCTGCGGACTGCGGGGTCGCACCATGGTGTTCCCGGCGATAGAAGCGCTCGAACACCGCCTCGCGTTCGTGCACAGGAATACCGGGACCGTTATCGACGACCTGAAGCACTGCCGCGTCGGCCTCTCGCCGCGTGCGTACCGTGATGACGGTGCCGTCGCCGGCCCTTGCCGCATACCGAATGGCGTTGTCGATGAGATTGCCGCACAGCTCGCTCAGCAACTCACGTTGCGCCAGTACCGGCACCGGGCCGTCGTGCTCGAATCCCAGATCGATATGGCGCGAGCGCGCTACCGGCGACCAGTCGAGGGCCACGCTGCGCGCAACCTCGTCGAGCCGCAATGGCACCATTGCCACAGGCGGCCCGCCTTCCGCTTCGAGACGCGATAACGACAGCAACTGGCGCACGCTCTTCGCTGCCTGCTTGACCGCGTGATTGAGCCGCTCGACGCGCGTTCGCGCCGGTTCGCTGAGCGACTCGCGCAGGGTGAGTTCCGACTCGGCCTGAATAATGGCGAGCGGCGTTTTCAGTTGATGCGCCGCGTCGGCAAAGAAGCGTTGCCGCGACGCCTGCATTCGCCCGACACGTCCGACATATTGGTTGATGGACTCAACGAGCGGCTTGACCTCCGTTGGCAGATCGACGTTATCGAGCGGGGTCGTGTCGTCTTCGCTGCGCGCGGCGACCTTGGCGGACAACCGATTGAGCGGCCGCAGCCCGCGCGTAACACCGAGCCAGACGATGGCAAGCGCCAGCACGACCAGCAACACTTCCTGTTGCAACGCGCCGGTCAGAATCTGTCGCGCCAACTCATGACGCGACTCCGTTGTCTCGCCAACGACAATCCACACCGCACGCGTCTGTGCGTTCGGCACGTCATGCACCGGTAGTTGCAGCGCGCCCATGCGCAGCGCTTCGCCGCGATACACGGCGTCGTAAAACGCCGTGTGATACGGCTCCGGCGCCAGCCGGCCCGGAGGCATGGGCAAGTCGTGATAGCCGGTCACGGCACGCCCGCCGTCCTCCCGAATCACGTAATAGATCTTGCCCCCACGATCGGACTCGAACATCTCGAGCGCAAGGTACGGCAGATTGACCTGCACCTCGCCGTCGATCAGTTGCGTGCCTTCACGAATCGATTTGATCGAGAATTCCAGCGACCGGTCGAACGCCGAATTGGCCGCACTCATGGCGCGCTGATAAGTCAGCCACGTATCGAGCGCGAGCAGGCCGAGCAACGGAAACAGCAGCCAGAGCGCCAGTTGACGGCGAAGATTCGGTTGCGGCATGGGCAGCAAAAATGGAGAGATCGGCGGGCTTAAACGGCCGGCGGCGCGTCGGACTTTTCTTCAAGCAGATAGCCCAGCCCGCGCAACGTGACGATGGCCACGCGGCTGCCTTCGAGCTTCTTCCTCAAGCGGTGGACGTAGATCTCAATGGCGTCCGGATTGACCGATTCCTCGATGCCGAAGAGCTTCTCCGAGAGGGCTTCCTTATTGATCGCGCGCCCGCCGCGCAGGATCAGGATTTCGAGCACGGCGCGCTCGCGCTTGGTGAGTGCAAGGAGTTCGCCGTCGAGACGGAAACTGCGCTCTACACCGTCAAACACCAGCGGCCCGCAGGCCACATCGGCACTCTCGTGATGCTGGGCGCGACGAATCAGGGCGCGGGCACGGGCCTCCAGTTCGTCGAGTTCGAACGGCTTCGACAGATAATCGTCGGCCCCGAGATTGAGGCCCTTCACGCGATCTTCGAGCGAACCGTGGGCCGTGAGAATCAGCACGGGCACGCGGTTACGGCGCGCGCGCAAGCGGCGCAGGATTTCGAGGCCGTCGAGACGCGGCAACCCGAGATCGAGAATCACGAGCGAGTACTCCTGCGTGCGCAACACATGATCGGCAGCCTCACCGTCATGCATGCAATCGACGGCGAAGTTTGCCTGCGTCAACGCTTCAGAGAGCGATTTGGCCAGACTCGGATTGTCTTCGACAAGCAGGATGCGCATAACAACTAGGGAAATCCATGACCCGAAAAAGGGGGTTCGGATCGGATTCGACACGAAATCGAAAGCGATTTGAAAGTTCCGGCAACTTAACATGCGCCACGCGAAAACGACAAACCCCATTCAAGGGGTCTTCCGGAGGATGACATGAAGCAACAGAAAACGCTCGGCGCGATGGCCGCGGCCGCAGCGCTCTTCGCGGCTGCTATGCCTGCGGCTCACGCACAGGTGACGGCCGGCTATCCGGCAAACTATCAGGCCACCATCGACGCCGCCAAAAAGGAAGGCAAGCTCATCGTGTACTCGGTGACCGACACGGCGCTGGTGCGTCCGCTCATCAAGGACTTCGAGTCGCTGTACGGCGTGAAAGTCGAGTACAACGACATGAACAGCACCGAGCTGTACAACCGCTATATCAGCGAGAACGCCGCCAACAGCACCAGCGCCGACGTGCTCTGGAGTTCCGCCATGGACCTTCAGGTCAAGCTGGTGAACGACGGCATGATGGCGAGCTACGAATCGCCCGAAAGCGCGCACATTCCGCAATGGGCGCAGTACCAGAAGCAAGCCTACGGCACGACTTACGAGCCGCTCGCGATCGTCTACAACAAGCGTCTGCTGCCGGCAAACGAAGTGCCGCAAACGCGCATGGAACTGATCAAGCTGCTGCAAGCGAACCCGGCCAAGTTCAAGGGCAAGGTCACGACCTACGACATCGAAAAGTCGGGCGTGGGCTTCAACTACCTCACGCAGGACGCGCGCGTGAACCCGGAAGTGACGTGGGAACTCGTGGGCGCCATGGGCGCGCTCAACCCGAAGCTGCAATCGAGCACGGGCGCGATGATGGAGCGCATTTCGTCGGGCGAGAACCTGATCGGCTACAACATTCTCGGCTCGTACGCCTTCGCCAAGGCAAAGAAAGATCCGTCCATCGGCTACGTCTATCCGCGTGATTACACCCAGGTAGTGAGCCGTCTGGTCACGATCTCGAAGAAGGCGAAGAACGCAAACGCCGCCAAGCTGTGGGTGGATTACCTGCTCTCGAAGCGCGGTCAGACGTTGCTCGCCAATCAGGCCAATCTTTTCTCGATCCGTGCCGACGTGGACGGCGAAACGTCGATGGCAAGCCTCACGCAGCAACTCGGCTCGGCGCTCAAGCCAATTCCGATCGGTGCGGGTTTGCTGGTCTATCTCGATCAGGCCAAGCGTCTTGAATTCCTTAAGCGCTGGCAACAGTCGATCAAGCGTTGAGCGGCACGCTGCAAGCTGCGCTTGTTTGCTGACGTAATGCCACGGGGCGCTCTCGCCCCGCGGTCATCGCCTGACCCGTAGCCCCCTTAAGTCCGGCGGCCGCACGCGCGGCCCGCCTCTCCCCAAGCCTTTCTCGATATGCACCCTGCCGGGTGCAGGGAGACCCTCATGCTGTCGTCTTCTACCGCCAACCGCTCTGCGGTGCCTGCCGGGCACGCCCTTGCCGGTGCTGCGCCTCACGTTGCGGCGCCCTGGCGCGCGCTTGCGGCCACCTCGCGCTGGCTGGTCATCGCCGTACTCACGATTGCCGTGCTGCTGCCGCTGTCGTTCATCGTCTTGCAGAGCCTGCTCTCGGCACCGTTCTTCGATGCCAGCCGCACGTTCGGTATCGACGGCTACCGCTTCATCTTCTCCGATCCCGACTTCTGGTCGGCGGTGAAGAACTCTTTCATTATCGCGTTCGGGATGCTGTTCATCTCGATCCCGCTCGGCGGCATTCTCGCCTTCCTGATGGTACGCACCGACCTGCCGGGCCGCCGCTGGCTCGAACCGTTGCTGCTCACGCCGGTGTTCGTCTCGCCGATGGTGCTTGCTTTCGGATACGTGGTCGCCGCCGGCCCGGTGGGCTTCTATTCCGTGTGGTTCCGCGAACTCACCGGGCTCGATGCCCCGTGGTCCATCTACTCGATCTTCGCCATCACGGTGATCGTCGGCCTCACGCATGTGCCTCACGTCTATCTGTACTCGTCGGCGGCCCTGCGCAACCTCGGCTCCGACGTGGAAGAAGCCGCGCGCGTCGCGGGTGCGCGCCCGTTCCGTGTGGCGCTCGACGTCAGTCTGCCGATGACCATGCCCGCCCTGCTCTTCGCGGGCGTGCTCGTGTTCTTCCTTGGCTTCGAAGTCTTCGGCCTGCCGCTGGTGCTGGGCGACCCCGAAGGCCACCTCGTGCTGGCAACGTACCTCTACAAACTCACCAACAAGCTCGGTGTGCCGTCATATCACCTGATGGCCGCTGTCGCCATGTGCATCGTAGCGATCACGTTCCCGCTCGTGCTGCTGCAACGTCACTTGCTCAAGCGCGCGAACAAGTACGTCACGGTGAAGGGCAAGGCGGGGCGCCAGACGGTGCTGCCGCTCGGCGTGTGGCGCTGGGTCGCGCTGGCGATCGTTGCTGCCTGGCTGCTCGTGACGGTGCTCGTGCCGATTTCGGGCATTGTGCTGCGCTCGTTCGTCACGCATTGGGGCGAGGGCGTGGCGCTGAGCGAAGTCCTCACGCTGGCCAACTTCACCGAACTCTTCGAGCAAGACAACCTCGTGCGCGCCATTCTCAACACGCTCGGCATTGGCGTGATCGGTGGCGCAATGGCCGTCGGCTTCTACTCGCTCGTGGCGTTCGCCGGTCATCGCCGCAACGACTGGGCCGCGAAGTTGCTCGATTACCTCGTGCTGCTGCCGCGTGCCGTGCCGGGGCTGCTCGCCGGTCTGGCGTTTCTGTGGATCTTCCTGTTCGTGCCGGGTCTGCGCGAACTGAAGAACTCGATGTGGAGCATCTGGGTGGCCTACACGGTGGTGTGGCTCGCCTATGGCATGCGTCTCATCCAGAGCGCACTGCTGCAAGTCGGTCCCGAACTGGAGGAAGCCGGACGCAGCGTCGGCGCCACGCGCAGCCGCGTGAGCCTCGACGTCACCCTGCCGCTCGTGCGCTTCGGTTTACTCGCCGCCTGGCTGCTCATTTTCATGATCTTCGAGCGCGAGTACTCGACCGCCGTGTATCTGCTCTCGCCGGGCACGGAAGTCATCGGTTCGCTGCTCGTGTCGCTGTGGGCGACCGGTGCGGTCGATCAGGTCGCGGCGCTCTCTGTCATCAACATCGCGATGGTCGGCGCCGGTCTGGGCGTGGCGTTGCGCTTCGGAGTCAAATTGCATGGATAAGCTCATCGTCGACAACCTCTTCCTGAGCTACGGCACCAACCCGATCCTCAAGGGCGTGTCGTTCGAACTCAACGCCGGTGAAGTCGTGTGCCTGCTGGGCGCATCGGGCAGCGGCAAGACCACGCTCCTGCGCGCGGTCGCCGGGCTGGAACAGCCGTCGGAAGGTCGCATCGCGCTGGACGATCAGGTCTTCTTCGACGGAGACAAAGGCATCGACTGCCCCGTCGAGCAGCGCTCGCTCGGTCTGGTGTTTCAGTCATACGCGCTTTGGCCGCACCGCACGGTGGCGGACAACGTGGGCTACGGCCTGAAGCTGCGCAAGGTCGGCGCGGCCGAGCGTCGCGAGCGCGTGCAAAAAGCGCTCGACCAGCTCGGCCTGGGTCATCTTGCCGAGCGTTATCCGTTTCAGCTCTCCGGCGGTCAGCAGCAGCGCGTTGCGATTGCACGCGCGCTGGTCTACAACCCGCCCGTCATTCTGCTCGACGAGCCGCTCTCGAACCTCGACGCCAAGCTGCGCGAAGAAGCGCGTGCGTGGCTGCGCGAACTGATCGTCTCGCTGGGACTCTCCGCCCTGTGTGTCACGCACGACCAGACCGAGGCGATGGCCATGTCCGATCGCATTCTGCTGCTGCGCAACGGACGCATTGAACAGGAAGGCTCGCCCGCCGAACTTTACGGCTCGCCGCGTTCGCTCTACACCGCGGAGTTCATGGGCAGCAACAACCGTATCGATGCGACGGTCAGCGCCGTCGACGGCGATCTCGTCACGCTCGCGGGCGAAGGTTTTGCCCTGCAAGCGCGCGCACGCGACGCCCTCTCACCGGGTCAGGACGCACAGGCCGTCATTCGTCTGGAGCGCGTGCAGGTGGCCGATGGTCCGGGACATAACCGCGTGAACGCGCAACTCGTCACGTCGATGTATCTCGGCGATCGCTGGGAATACCTGTTCCACTGCGGCTCGCTGCGCTTCCGCGCGTTCGGGCATGTGCCGCGCGAGCCGGGCCATCACTGGGTGGAGTTTCCGACGAACGACTGCTGGGCATTCGCGCAATCGAACGCGTAAGCCCGGCCACGCCTTTCATGCGACGCGCGGGCGCTCTCCCGCGCACACCACGAGAAACAAAAAAGAGGAGACGACAATGAAACGAAGCAGTATCGGTCTGGCCGCCTTGAGCGCCATCGGCACATTCGGTGCTTTCGCGCTGACCGGACAGGCCCACGCGCAATCGAACGTGACGATTTACGGGATCGTCGATGCGGGGGTGGAGTACGTGAATCATGCCAGTCCAAACGGCGGCGCCGCGCGCGCCATTTCCGGCGGCAAAAACACCTCGCGCTTCGGCTTCAGGGGCACGGAAGATCTCGGCGGCGACCTCAAGGCCGTATTCAACCTCGAGAGCGGCATCAACATGGTGAACGGCCAGTTCGACGACGGCCCCGGCGCCATCTTCGACCGTCGCGCCACGGTGGGCCTTGCGCACAAGCAATGGGGGCAGGTCACGCTCGGTCGCACATTCACCACGACGTACGACTACATGCTCCCGTTCGACCCGATGGGCTATGCCCCGAACTACTCGTGGGCCACGAGTTCGACAGCCACCGGTGGCCGCAAGGACGGCCTGTTCTCGCGCTCGGCCAACGCCGTGCGTTACGACGGCGAATTCAGCGGCCTTAAGCTCGGCGCCATGTATGGCTTCGGCAACGTGCCCGGCAGCATGAAGACGGCGTCGAAATACGACTTCGCCATTGGCTACGAAAACGGCCCGCTGGCGGTCGTGGCAACCTACGACCGCCAGAACGGCGCGGGCAGCAGCGTGGCGCCGGCCGACACGACCGATTACATCCAGGGAATTCACGCGGGCGCGAGCTACCGTTTCGGTGGCGCGAAGGTGATGGCAGGCTACCGCAACTACAAGAAGACCTTCGTAACGGCGAGCACCGCGTCGCTGCGCAGCGACATGTATTGGCTCGGCATGTCATACGACTTCACACCGGCCTTCACACTGTATGGCGCGATCTACCATCAGGACATCAAGGATGCGGGCGATGCAGACCCGACGCTCATTTCACTGCGCGCGCAATACGCTATGTCCAAACGCACCGCGCTATACCTGTCGGGGGGCTATGCGTTCGCCAAGCACGGGCAGCTGGTGAGTCTGTCACGCGATCTGACCGGCGCGGCAGATACGCAGGTCGGTGTCACCGCGGGTATCCAGCATCGCTTCTGACGTTTTCCTCAACGACGACCCGGCGGTTGCGGGGGGTGAACCGCCGGTGCCGGGTCGTCGTTTTTTTTCGATCCCCCTCTCCGGGTTCAGGAGAGGGATTCGATATGCGTCGAATGGGCGTATGCCTGACCGAATCGATTGGCAAGAAAATCCGGCAGCGCGATCTGCTCCTGCCGCACGAAGCCTCGCTGCGGCAACTGTCCCGCGAAGAACATGTCTACCGCCGCACAGATGGCCGACGCCGTGGTGATCTGGATGGCGCTGGCGCTGTGGCCGTTGTTGCGCTCCGCAAAGATCTTCCGCGCAAAGACTTCCTGCGTGAGCACCCCGCTGCGCAGACCGCTAACGACCACGAAGATAAGCACTACGTCCTGCAAGGTGCTCGGCACAGCGCGTTTGAGCATTGTCTTGAGCGTGTCCTGATCGTCTTTCAGACGCAATTCGTTGAGCAACACCTTCATTAGCGCGCCGTGCCCCGGGTAGCGCACCGACTTGTAATCGAGATCGCGTACGCGGCCGCTGAGTGTCTCGCACAAGGTTCCCAGCCCGCCCGACGTGTTGAATGCCTCGTACTCGACTCCATCGAGCGAGAAGTGTTCCAGGTCTTCCAGCGGCTGCACGGTCAGTCTGACACCGTCGCGAATTGCCTCGCATGGTTGGCAATACTCGTTGATGAGGCCGTCGACACTCCATGTCAGGTTGTACTTCAACGAGTTCGTGGGGAACGCCGGCAGCGCCCCGACGCGCATTTTCACAGAGTCGACCTGATCGAAAGCCGCCGCGAGATGATGCGCTGCAATGGCGATAAAGCCCGGCGCCAGACCGCATTGGGGCATCAGCGCAGTTGATGCCCCTTCGGCGAGTTGCTGGATAGCGTGGGTTGCCGCCACGTCCTCGGTCAGATCGAAGTAGTGGCATCCGGCCGCCACGGCGGCGGTGGCGGCACTCGTCGCCATGGTGTAGGGAAGCGCGTTGACAACGGCATCGTGGCCCGAAATGGCCTTCTGCAGCGAACCCGTGTCGCTGCTGGTCAACTCGACGAAGTCGTCTGCATGTTCGCGCACGACCTCCGACGCCCGCGCGTTCCGGTCGAACACCGTCACCCGATAGTCGCCGCTGTCGTGCAGCAGGCGTGCAATGGTCTGGCCGATATGTCCTGCGCCAAGCAAAGCGATCTTTTTCATGTTTTCCCCCTGGATCAAGACGTCGAACGAGGTGCACTCGCGTCACGCCCGGCAGGAATCCCGCGGGCGTTCATACGAGGACTACGACATCAATTCTAGGGAGACTGACCGATGAAATGTAGCGTTATTTCGTCGAAAAAACTTACATTTTTGCCGAATCGTCGATTTTTATGACGAATTGTATTTTCCAAGGCATTGACAGCCTTGACAACCTCGAGGGGATGGATCGTCGACGGTTCATTGACGGCCAGTCCGGAGTCGCGCGGCGCATTGCGCGTTGCGCGTTGCTGAGGTAGCGGTTAAACACGCGGCGGGAACTTTGGCGCATTCGTCTTTATAGCGCTCGCATATGTCATCGAAATGAAACTCACGGGATTTTCGACAGAGAATTCCGAAGCGTTGCAGCGCACCGACATCGGTACGGCAATTTCGTTAATACACCTATGGAATTGCGATTTCGTTCGATATAGTTCGCCCCGAACCCACGGGGCGCTATTCCACAGGCGACGGGTTCGCATCAACTCATAAGTTATCGAAAGAGGATTAGACCGATGAAAATGACGCAATTGGCTGCCGCACTGGGTGGCGTTATCGCGGTAGTGGCGGCAGGTGCCGCGCACGCGCAGAGCAACGTTACGCTGTATGGCGTTCTCGATGGCGGCCTGGCCTATGTGAGCAACGTTGGCGGCAGCAAGAACTTCACCACGGCTGACGGTCTGCAGTCGGGTAACCGTTGGGGCCTGAAGGGTTCGGAAGATCTGGGCGGCGGACTGTCGGCTGTCTTCAACCTGGAAAACGGCTTCAACCTCACCAACGGTGCGCTCGGTCAGGGCAGCCGCGAGTTCGGCCGTCAGGCATTCGTCGGTCTGTCGAGCAAGACGCTCGGCAGCGTGACCATCGGCCGTCAATACGACTCCGTGGTCGACTTCGTGAGCGGCCTGACGTCGGCCAAGCAATTCGCCACGAAGCTGGGCGCCCACGTCGGCGATGTGGACAACCTGTACAACTCGTTCCGCATCAACAACTCGGTGAAGTACACGAGCGCCAATTACGGCGGCTTCTCGTTCGGCGGTTTGTATGGCTTCTCGAACCAGGCAAGCAGCGGTACCGGCGGTACGGGCTTCGCCAACAACCGCGCGTTCAGCGTGGGTGCCGGTTACGCCAACGGCCCGATCAAGTTCGGTATCGGCTACCTCGATGTCAGCTCGCCGAACAGCACCAACACCGGCGGCTCGGTGGTCGGCGACTACAGCGGCGACTTCTACTCGACGAAGATTGGCGCGACGACCTTCGGTGTCGACAAGCAACGCGTGTTCGCCACGGGCGGCAGCTACAAGTTCGGCCCGGCAACGGTCGGCCTCGTGTACAGCAACACGCAGCTCAAGTACGTGAGCGGCACGGGCGCACGCGTGTCGAACTATGAAGTCAACGGCACGTACAACCTGTCGCCGTCGCTGCTGCTCGGCCTGTCGTACACGTACACCGATGCCAGCACGCGCAGCACCACGCTCGCTGACCTGAAGCCGAAGTATCATCAGGTCAACGCCGCTGTCGACTACCTGCTCTCGCGTCGCACCGACGTGTATCTGGTGGGCATCTATCAGAAGGCGGCCGGCGATGCTACGGCTGCCTCGATCAGCGGTGCGGGCGGTGCTTCGAGCACGAAGAGCCAGACCGCTGTGATCTCCGGCCTGCGTCACAAGTTCTAAGCCAACGTCTTCGCGAGACGTGTAGTACCTGATTGAGTGCTCCAGATGGAAAGGGAGTCCCGATGGGACTCCCTTTTTTTGTCTCCGCCCGCACAACAGGCAGGGACAATCCCCAAATCCCGCGCTCTCGGGAACATACGCTCGCGCAGAAGACACTAACGCGCACCGCCCGGCACCACATTCAGTGCTGGCCTTACGAAGGAACCCCGGTGCAACTGTCCGAATACTTCCCCGTTCTGCTGTTTCTGGTTGTTGCCCTGCTCATCGGCGGGGGGTTGCTGGTGATCGCGAAGCCGATTCGGCCGCATCGCCCGGACATGGCGAAGAATTCACCCTACGAATGCGGGTTTAATGCGTTCGGCGACGCCCGCAAACAGTTCGACGTGCGCTACTACCGCGTCGCGATCTTCTTCATCGTGTTCGATATCGAACTGGCCTTCACGCTGCCGTGGGCCGTGGCGATACGAGACATAGGCTGGCCCGGCTTTATCGCCATGATGTTCTTCTTGTTCATTCTCGCGCTCGGCTTCGCCTACGAGTGGGGCAAGAAGGCGCTGGACTGGGAGTAGACACCTCACATCGCGCTGCACATCTCCCGCCTTTATCCCCCCAAAAAGCCGGACACCTAACGGATGTCCGGCTTTTTGCCGTGATTCACCTTGCCGCACCGAACCTCGCGTCGGTGCACTGGCCCTACGCTTGAAGCAAGCGGTGCCGGTCGATGTCGAAGCGATGACATTCGCGCTTGATCCAATCGGAGAAGATTGCAGTACGGCGATCATGCGGATCGCGCGAAAGCAGCACGTATCTCGCAGGCGCCTTCACCGGCTTGCCCATCGCAACAAGACGCCCGCTTCGAATGTCGTCGTAGACCAATGCCGTGCGCCCCATGGCGACGCCCTGATGGCTGAGTGCCGCCGCCAGCGCCAGGCTCGACAGATTGAATTGCGGACCATCGATATGGCGGGGTCCGTCAGGACGATTCACCTCCATCCAGGTTCGCCATTCGACGAATTCAGCCGCGCCGACCCACGGCGACGCATCGTGGAGGAACACCACGCCGTCCAGCGAACGGCCGTCGTCAAGGCCCGGATGCGCGGCCAGATACTCGGGCGTGGCGACCGCTACCAGATATTCGTCGAGCAGCACGTCGGCCTGGACTTCCGAATAGGTCGTCGGGTCGTAACGCACCGCGACATCGATGTCTTCCACCCGCATGGACTGCCGGTCCACGCTTTGAAACTCGGCCCGCAGTCGCACGGAAACATCGGGCTCCTGCCGGTGAAAGTCCGTCAGGCGCGGCATCAGCCATTGCAACGCAAATGACGGCAGACAACTCACCTGCAACGGGGCGTTCGACAGCCCGAGCCGCTGCAACGTTGCCTGTATGTCGCCTAAAGCGCGCGTAGTCACTTCGAACAGCGCCTCGCCTTTGTCGGTGAGCTTGAGGCTCCGCGCCTGCCGGACGAACAGCCGATACCCAAGCCGCTCTTCCAGATGTCGAATCTGTTGGCTGACGGCGCTTTGCGTCAGATTCAGCGACCGCGACGCCTGCGTGAAACTCAACAGTCGCGCAGCCGCCTCGAAGCAACGCAGCGCGCCGAGCATGGATGAATCCAGTTGCATACGAATTAGCCCAGCTAATGCACTCATTAGAATCCAGCGCTATTTTTACCCAAAAGCAGACGCTAGCATCGTGCCAAGTATCAGCAAATTGCGAGTGAAATGCCAACTATGTCTGCCCCCACCCAGTTCGACGCCATATTAGCCAAGCTTCAGGCAAGGATGCCAACACTCTGGCTAAACGACAGGCTCGGGCAACCGCTGCCCGCCACGGCCCCTTCGACGGCATCGATATCCGGCGCCGAAGCTCGCATGGCCCGCTGCGCGCCGCTTCTCGTCGAACTCTTCCCCGAACTGAGCGATACCGACGGGCACATCGAGTCGGCGTTGATGCCCGCCGACAACCTCAAAGCCGCGCTATCGTGCGACAGCACCGCTGGCGCCGGGGTCTGGTTCATCAAGCGCGACGATGCGTTGCCCGTGGCAGGTTCGATCAAGGCGCGCGGCGGTTTCCACGAAGTGCTGGCAGTCGCCGAGGAAATTGCGTTGACGCGCGGATTAATCTTGCCGGACGACGACCGCCGCCGCCTCAACACGCCGGAAGTGCGTGCCGTGTTTGCGCAGTACACCGTTGCCGTCGGCAGTACGGGCAACCTTGGCCTAAGCATTGGCGTGATGGCCGCCGCGCTGGGATTCGACGCCGTGGTTCACATGTCCGCCGATGCAAAGGCCTGGAAGAAGGAGCGGCTGCGCAAGCGTGGGGTTCGCGTGGTCGAACACGCTGGCGATTACGCAAAAGCCGTCGCCGGCGGTCGCGCTCAGGCACTCGCGCTGCCACATAGCCACTTCGTCGACGACGAGCGCTCGGACCTGCTCTTCTTCGGCTACGCCGCGAGCGCCCGCTATCTCGCCGCCCAATTGAAAGACGCGGGCAGGCAAGTCGACGCGCAGCACCCGCTGTTCGTCTACCTGCCTTGCGGTGTCGGTGGTGCTCCCGGCGGCATTACCTACGGGTTGAAAGCCTTGTTCGGCGAGCACGTTCATTGCTTCTTCGCAGAGCCGGTCGCGTCCCCCTGCATGCTGGTGCAACTGGCCTCGCACAGCGACACGCCGATCTCCGTCTACGACATCGGCCTCGACAACAAGACCGATGCAGACGGTCTGGCCGTTGGCGAAGCGTCGCATCTGGTGGCGCCGCTCATGGCATCGCAGCTCTCCGGTGTGTTCACCGTATCGGATACCGAACTGTTCCTGAATCTTCGTGCACTGAAGGCAAGCCTCGGGGTGTGGGTCGAACCGTCTGCCGCCGCAGGCATCCCCGGCCCGCGATGGTTGAGCGATTCGGCGCAAGGACGGGCCTACATCGAACGGCACGCGCTCGATATGCGTCAGGCTACGCATGTGATCTGGTCCACCGGCGGCTCGCTGGTGCCGCCCGAAGAACACCGGGCATTTCACGACCATGCAGATGAACTGGCACGACGCGGCGAAGCCGCCTTGCAGATTAGTTGATTCCACGAACGTCCACACCCGCTGCGGGAGTTAGGCACATGAAACAACAGGCAACGATTACCCCGGATATCGGCACAGGCATCGAGCGCACGACCTTCGAAGACGCGACGTATCGCAAAGTCGCCGTCCGGTTCATTCCCTTCCTGATGCTGTGCTACGTGGTCGCGTATCTCGATCGCGTCAACATCGGCATCGCGAAGCTCAACATGCTTGCCGACCTGCAATTCAGCGAAGCGGCATACGGGCTGGGCGCCGGTCTTTTCTTCGTCGGCTATATGCTTTTTGAGGTGCCGAGCAATCTGATCATGCATCGGGTCGGTGCACGCCTGTGGATCGCACGCATCATGATCTCGTGGGGCCTGCTCTCCGGCATCATGGCCTTTGTCAGCGCGCCGTGGCAGTTTTACGTGGTGCGCTTTCTCCTGGGCGTTGCGGAAGCCGGGTTCTATCCGGGCGTCATTCTCTTCCTGACGTACTGGTTTCCCAACCGCCGCCGCGCGAAGATGACAGCGATCTTTCAGGCAGGCATTCCGGTTGCCGGGCTGATCGGCGGCCCACTCTCCGGCTGGATTCTCGACACCTTCCATCAAGTGGGCGGACATGCCGGGTGGCAATGGGTGTTCGTGCTCGAAGCCTTGCCGACGATTCCGCTGGCTATCGGCGTTCTGCTGATCCTGACGGACCGCGTGAAGGACGCCAGATGGCTCACGCAGGCACAGCGCGAGTTGATCGCCCACGACATTGCGCAAGACGATCAGGGACGCCCGCACATGCCCATGTCGCATATCGTGCGCGACCTGCGCATCGGGAAGATCATTCTCATGACGTTCCCCGCGATGATGGCGCTCTACACACTGGGCTTTTACCTGCCCACGCTCATCAAGGATGCCGGCGCGGTGGGTGGCCTTCAGGTCGGCCTGCTCAGCGCGATTCCCTACTGTGTTGCCGCCGTCGCGATGGTCGCGATTGGCCGAAGCTCGGATCGCCGGCGCGAACGCCGCTGGCATCTGGCCGGCATTATGCTGCTTGGCGCTGCCGGTCTCGTCGCCAGCGTGTTCGCCGGACAGAATCTGACGCTCGCGATTATTTCGCTTTCGGTGGCCGCTGCTGGCATCATCAGCTTCTCGCCCATCATGTGGACGTTGCCGACGGCATTCCTCGGCGGCGCCACCGCAGCGGCGTCGATCGGGGCCATCAACAGCCTGGCCAATCTGGGCGGCTTCGTCAGTCCGTACCTGATCGGCTGGATTCGTGACACCTATCACAGCACCGCCCCGGCGATTTTCATCATTGCCGGCTCGCTCGTCATCAGCGCCCTCATCGCGCTGAGCTTCGATCCCAAGACGGTGAATCGATAAGCCGAGACAGGCTGACCCAGGAGACTATGACCTTGACCATGGAACGCACCTCTGCCCGTTTCGCCGTCGCCGGCATCATCCACGAGACCAACACCTACGCGGCCGAATTCTCCGGCATGACGCCGTTGCGTGCGTTCGAGCAATACGGGAACGACGCCATTCCCGTCGCCTTCGAGCAGTCGAACCATCAGGTAGGCGGCTTCATCGAAGGGGCTCGCCGGGCCGGTGTCACGCTCGAATACACGTTTGTGGGACAGGCCACCCCCTCCGGCACGATCGAGGCGAGCGCCTACGCGTTGATGAAGCAGGAAATCCTCGACGGTATCCGCGCAACGCTACCGGTCGACGGCGTATTGCTGGCGCTGCACGGCGCAGGGGTGGCCGACGGCACGGAAGACGTCGAAGGCGATCTTGCCACTGCCGTGAGAGCGCTTGTCGGTCCCGACGTACCCATCGCGGCGGTCTATGACTTGCATGGCAACTTCACGGAGGAGATGCGTAGCGCCTGCGACATTACGCTGCCGTGCAAGCTGTACCCGCATACCGACTTCTTCGACCGCGGCGTGGAGGCCGTCGAGCTGCTGGTGCAAATGCTGAAGGGGCACCTGAAGCCGGTCGTTGCCATGCGACGCCTGCCGATGCTGCCTTACATCGTCACCACGCAAGACGGCTTTACCCCGTCGCTCGTCAATGCGCTTTGCGCACGTCTTGCGAAACGCGAAGGCGTAGTGGATTGCTCATGGTTTCATGGCTTCCCGTATGCCGACATTGCCGCACCCTGCCCCACGGTCGTGTGTACGACGAACGCCGATATGGAAACGGCGCAGGCACTGGCGGACGAAGTCGCCGACTGGATCTGGAATCATCGCGAAGCGTTCCACCCGTCCTTCCCGTCGCCCGCCGAAGGCGTCGCCATGGCGCTCGCTGCCGCAGACGGCCCTATCGTGGTGAATGAGTATGCCGACAACCCGGGGGGCGGCACGCCCGGGGACGGCACGCATCTCCTGCGTGCATTGCTGGCGGCGCGCCCGGCACCGGGCACCGCGTGCTTCGCCTCGATCAACGATGCGGCTGTCGTTGCGCAAGCGCAGGCGGCCGGTGTTGGCGCCACGATTCGCGTGTCGCTGGGCGGCAAGCTGGGCCGCTACCAGGGCGAGCCCATCGAGGCAGACGCCTACGTCAAGTCGATTACCGACGGCAAATTCGTGAACCGGCCGGGCGCCATGTTTGCAGGTGTGCGCTTCGATCTGGGAGCGATGTGCCGGCTTGTCATCGACGGCGTTGATGTCATCGTGGCGTCGCGCGCAGAGCAGATCTACGACATCGAACCGTTCGCGCTTCACGGTCTCGATGTGAGCGAGCACCGGCTCATTGCGTTAAAGGGCGCTAATCACTTCCGTGCCTACTATCAGCATCTGGCGAAGCAGATCATCTCGGTGGACAGTGTGGGGTTGAGCACCGCCGACATTACGTCGTTCGCGCGGGAGCATCTGCAAGGTGAGTATTGGCCTCTCTCGGACAAGGCCCAATTCCAGCGAGACTGATTCGGGCAACGCGTGCGACATTGATCGCATGCCGGCGCCCCAATGAAAATCGCCATCAATAAAAAGGCCGGCTCGCGCAAAGCGAAGCCGGCTTTTTTTTGAGAGGCGCGACACAAGCGCCCCTTCGAGTTACTCCACCGTCACCGATTTGGCGAGGTTGCGGGGCTTATCGACATCGGTGCCGCGTGCGCAGGCGGTGTGATACGCCAGCAGTTGCAGCGGTACGACGTGCAGAATCGGCGAGAGTTGACCGTAATGCTCGGGCATGCGGATCACGTGGATGCCGTCGGCATTCGCGATCTCCGTATCGGCGTCAGCAAATACGTACAACTGCCCGCCACGCGCGCGCACTTCC
Source organism: Pandoraea apista (assembly GCF_001465595.2). Taxonomy (NCBI): domain Bacteria; kingdom Pseudomonadati; phylum Pseudomonadota; class Betaproteobacteria; order Burkholderiales; family Burkholderiaceae; genus Pandoraea; species Pandoraea apista. The sequence continues at coordinate 5,167,928 of NZ_CP013481.2, forward strand.
TGCATGTTCGACTTCAGCTTCTCGACCAGCGCGTCGCGCGGCGCCACCGTCACCACCGGCATCTCTTCCGTCACCAGCGCAAGCGGGCCATGCTTGAGTTCGCCCGCCGGGTACGCCTCGGCGTGGATATACGAGATTTCCTTGAGCTTGAGCGCACCTTCCAGAGCGATCGGGTAGTGCAGACCGCGTCCGAGGAACAGCGCGTTTTCGCGACGGGCAAATTCTTCTGCCCACGCGATGATCTGCGGCTCAAGCGCCAGCACGCTGTGCAGCGCCGCCGGAAGATGGCGCAATTGCGTCAGGTAATCGGCTTCCTGTGCCGCCGTCAAACGCCCGCGCAGCTTCGCAAGGGTCAGCGTCAGCAGAAACAGCGCGGTCAACTGAGTGGTGAATGCTTTCGTCGACGCCACGCCGATTTCCGTTCCGGCGCGCGTCAGGTAATGCAGCGCCGTCTGGCGCACCATCGCGCTGGTGCCCACGTTGCAGATCGCCAATGTGTTCGTCATGCCCAGCGATTGCGCGTGCTGAAGGGCCGCCATCGTGTCGGCCGTCTCGCCCGACTGCGAAATCGTCACCACCAGCGTTTTCGGATTCGGCACGCTGTCGCGATAGCGATACTCGCTCGCCACTTCCACTTGCGTCGGAATCTGCGCCAGCGACTCCAGCCAGTACTTGGCCGTCATGCCGGAGTAGTAGCTCGTGCCGCACGCCAGAATCAGGATCGAGTCGACGTTGCTCAACACCGCCTCTGCGTTCTCGCCGAAGAGCGTCGGCGAAATGCCTTCCACGCCCTCCATCGTGTCGCCGATGGCGCGCGGTTGCTCGAAGATTTCCTTCTGCATGTAGTGGCGATACGGGCCCAGTTCCACCGCGCCCGTATACGCCTGCACCGTGCGCACCTCGCGTTCGACGGCCGCGTGATTGCGGTCCATGATCGTCACGCCATCGAGCGTGAGTTCGACCACATCACCCTCTTCCAGATAGATGAACTTGTCTGTCGTGCCCGCGAGTGCCAGCGCGTCGGAGGCAAGGAAGTTTTCACCCTCGCCCACCCCCACAACCAACGGCGAACCCGCACGCGCGCCGATCACCCGGTGCGGCTCCTGCTTGCGGAACACCGCAATGGCGTAAGCGCCATGCAACCGGCGTGTTGCCAGACGCACTGCGTGATACAAATCTCCGGCCGCGCCGTTCGTCAGAATGTGATGAATCAGATGCGCGATGACTTCGGTGTCGGTCTGCGACACGAACTCGTAGCCCAGCCCGCGAAGTTCCTCGCGCAGGCTTTCATGGTTCTCGATGATGCCGTTGTGAACCAGCGCGACTTCGTCGCGCGAGAAAATCGGATGCGCGTTGTTCGTGACCGGTGCGCCATGCGTCGCCCAACGCGTGTGGGCAATGCCCGTCTCGCCGCTGAGATGCGTTTGTGCAAGCTGCTCGTCCAGATCCGCCACGCGCGACACGCTGCGCGCACGCTGCGGCACGCCGTCTTTCAAGACCGCCACGCCACACGAATCGTAGCCGCGATACTCCAGGCGGCGCAAACCTTCAACCAACACCGGTACTACATTACGTCGCGCCACCGCGCCGACAATGCCGCACATATTCGCTTCCCTTTATGCCAGAGGGCCCTGGCGCATTTGATCGGACTGAATCCGTCTCTCTCGCCGGCACACATTTGACTTTGCGCACCGGCCCATAACCGCCGATTTTACCGCTTCTGCTTGCGCGGACGGACATAGCCCATCTTCGCTTCCTGCGTCTTGCCGTTGAGGACCAGCGCGTCTTCCGGCGTGTCCTTCCACACGGTGGTGCCGGCAGCAATCGTCGTGCCGCGGCGCACCGTTACCGGGGCCACCAACTGCGTGTCGGAGCCGATGAATACGTCGTCTTCGATCACCGTGCGGTGCTTGTTCGCGCCGTCGTAATTACACGTAATGGTGCCAGCACCGATGTTCACCCGCGCGCCCACGGTCGAGTCGCCCACATATGCCAGATGGTTGGCCTTCGAGCCCTTCGCGAGCGATGCATTCTTCACTTCCACGAAGTTGCCGATGTGTACCTCGTCTGCCAGATCGGCCCCCGGGCGCAAGCGGGCATACGGCCCGACGTGCGCGTCGGCGCCCACCACCGCACCATCGAGATGACTGAACGCCTCGATGCGCGTACCCGCGCCGATGGTGCTGTTACGAATCACGCAGTTCGCGCCGATCGTCGCGCCGTCGCCGATCGTCACATTGCCTTCGAAGATGCAATTCACATCGATGGAAACATCGGTGCCGCAGACGATCTCTCCGCGCAGGTCGAAACGCGCCGGATCGATGAGCGTGACACCCGCCGCGAGCAATGCGCGCGCTGCGTTACGCTGATAGTCGCGCTCCAATTGTGCAAGCTGCGCCTTGTCGTTCACGCCATCGGTCTCCCACGCGAAGGCCGGTTGCGTGCTGACGACCGGCACGCCATCCGCCACCGCGCACGCGATGACGTCCGTCAGGTAGTACTCGCCCTGTGCGTTCTGGTTCTTCAAACCGCTCAGCCAACCCTTCAAGGCGCGCGTCGGCGCCATCACAATGCCGGTATTGATCTCGCGAATGGCCAGCTCGGCCTCGTTGGCGTCCTTCTGTTCGACGATTCGCTGCACGTTGCCAGCAGCATCGCGCACGATCCGGCCATACCCCGTCGGGTTTTCCAGATCGACGGTGAGTACGCCCAGCTTGTCGTTACCCGCGGCGTCGATCAGTGTCTGCAAGGTTTCGGGGCGCGTAAGCGGCACGTCGCCATAAAGCACCAGCGTCGGTACCGATTCGTCGAGCAGCGACGCCGCCTGCTGCACCGCGTGCCCGGTGCCCAACTGTTGCGCCTGCTCGGCGAAGCGCACGCCGTCACCGGCCACGGCTTCACGCACGGCGTCGCCGCCGTGCCCGATCACCACGATGAGCTGGCCCGGCGCGAGCTTGCGTGCGGTCGCAATCACGTGCGACAGAAGCGGCCGGCCAGCCAACGGCTGAAGCACCTTGGGCAGTTTCGAGCGCATGCGCTTACCCATGCCGGCGGCGAGAATCACAATATTCATGGCGTCGTGACGATTCGAAAGTCGGTGTGTCGGTGTCTTGCGGCCCGCCGATGAGGTGTGCGGGCCGCGTCAAGGAATGATGCCGCGTGCGGACACGCGCGCGATCAGTCGTCGAATTGCGTGATGCGAATGATGCCCGCGTCGTTCTCGTCGCCACAGGGAGCTTCGTCGAACGCGATATCGCCGAGCGGATCGGGCTGCCCCGTGGCACGCAGATTCTTGAAATCGTGAAGGTTCGTATCCATGAGGTGCGACGGGATCACGTTCGAGAGCGCGCTGAAGATCGACTTGATGCGCCCCGGGTGCTGCTTCTCCCACTGACGGATCAGCGCCTTCATCTCGGCGCGCTTCAGATTCGGCTGGCTGCCGCACAGCGTGCACGGAATGATCGGGAATTGCTTGTACTCGGCGTAACGCTCCAGATCCGATTCGCGCACATACGCGAGCGGGCGGATCACCACGTTCTTGCCATCGTCCGACTGCAACTTCGGCGGCATGCCCTTGAGCTTGCCACCGTAGAACAGGTTCAGGAACACGGTCTCGATGATGTCGTCGCGATGGTGGCCGAGCGCGACCTTGGTTGCGCCGAGCTCGCCCGCCACGCGGTAGAGAATACCGCGACGCAGCCGCGAGCACAGCGAGCAGGTCGTTTTGCCCTCGGGCACCACGCGCTTGACGATGGAGTACGTGTCCTGATTCTCGATGTGGAAATCCACCCCGATGGAACGGAAGTAATCGGGCAGCACATGCTCCGGGAACCCCGGTTGCTTCTGGTCGAGATTGACGGCGACGATGGAAAAATCGATCGGCGCACGCTCGCGCAGCTTGAGCAGAATGTCGAGCATGGCGTAGCTGTCCTTGCCACCGGACATGCACACCATCACACGGTCGCCCTGCTCGATCATGTTGTAGTCGCCGATGGCCTGCCCCGTCAGACGGAACAACCGCTTCTCGAGCTTGTTGTTCTCGAACGCGAGCTTCTGCGCTTTCTTCACGCTATCGGCGGCAACGTTGCCGGTCGCGACCATCGGCGCGCCGGTCTCGGGCATGACGGCACTCATGTCAGGCATCCTTCATCTTGAAAACTTCGATGCCCACCGAGTGGCAATCGGGATAAACGTCGGGCTTCTCGGTCGACACCCCTACGGCGCGCACGCGCGGATGCGCCAGCAGCGCACTCGCAACGTCGTCGCACAGCGTCTCCTGCAAATGAATGTGGCCCTGTCCCACGCGCTTGGCGATCGTCTCGCGCATGAAGTCGTAGTCGACCACCTCGTCGAGCTTGTCGGCCACGGGGGTGCTCTCGGCGAGCGGCACGAAGAGTTGCACGTTGATCAGCACGCGCTGTTCGCCCCGCTTCTCGTGATCGTGCACGCCAATGTTGATGAACACTTCATAGTCGCGCAGGAACATGCGACGGCAGTCCATCAGGCGAGGGTGGGAAAGAGCGCTATGCATTTTGAAAACTCGTAATGACAATCAACGAGACCGGTCGGCATCGGCCGGCTCGGTCAGAAATTTCACGTCGCGCGACGAACTCGCGAGATGTTGCCCCCCGTCGACATACAACACCGTGCCGGTCACGGCAGGCGCTTCAGCCAGATACGCCACGGCCTGGGCAATGTCCTCCGGCGTAGACGATGCGCCCAGCGGTGTCGAGGCATGGGCTGCCGCAAAACCCGCCGGTGTCTGATCGACCGATAGCAGCGTAACGCCAGGCGCCACGCCGACCACCCGCAAGCGCGGAGCGAAGGCCTGCGCCAGCAAGGTCGTCGCCACGTCGAGCGCCGCCTTCGACAGCGTGTACGACAGGTAGTCGGGGTTCGGATTCGCCAGCTTCTGATCGAGCAGATTAACGACCACACCACGCTGCGTCTCGCCCAATGCCGCGTGCATCTCGCGCGCGAGCACGAGCGGCGCGCCCGCGTTCACCCGCATGTGACGCTCCAGCGCCTGATAGCCGAAATCGGCCGCGCTATCGTACTCGAAGCGCGAGGCATTGTTGACGAGGCAGGTGGGCACGCCGAGGGCTTCGCGACAACGGCCGATGAGTGCCGCCGTAGCGGCCTCGTCGGCCAGCGACGCCTGCAACGCAACGGCCCGGCGACCCAACGCTTCGATGGCGGCAACGGTCTCCAGCGCCTCGTCGTGCGAGCGTTCGTAGTGAACGGCAACGTCCCAGCCCAAGCCGGCAAGCCGCAACGCGATCGCGCGTCCGATCCGGCGTGCGCCTCCCGTCACAAGCGCCACGCGCGGCACGGCGGGCGTGCGCGAGCGGTCGCTGATGGCAGGCGTAGGGCGTGGCGTCGATGCAACGGTCATACGGCGAATTCCGGTCAGTGGGGCGGGCGGGTAGACGAACTTCGGGCGGCTGCCGGCTTGGCCGGACATTGGGCGTCGCGGCTTGCGATTGCCTCGCGTACCGCCCTGACAAAGGGCAGATATCGCGGGAATTGGCGAAAACCACGAAAAAACAGCTAAAAACCAACGAAAATTGGCGGAAATTGTGTCGATATCGGCCACAGACGCGCTTTCACATCTCCAGCAGCCAGTCTGCACCGTCTCCGTTACAATGCCCGCATGAATCAGGCCGCACCGAAACCCCATAGTTTACCCGTTCCAGAGCCAGACGCGCTCGAACACTCGCGCCGTCTCACGGCTCATCTCGCCGACGCCATCGACGCGGCCGGCGGCTGGTTGCCGTTCGATCGCTTCATGGAACTGGCGCTGTACGCGCCCGGCCTCGGTTATTACGCCGCCGGCGCCGCCAAATTCGGCCGGCTCGCCGCCGACGGCAGCGACTTTGTCACCGCCCCTGAACTCACACCGTTCTTCGCGCGCACGTTGGCGCGCCAACTCGGCGAGATCTTCGAGCAGACGGGCGATGCGCACGTGCTGGAATTCGGCGCCGGATCCGGACGCCTGGCTGCCGATCTGTTGCTCGCGCTCGAGGCGGAAGGCACGCCCTGCGAGACGTACTCGATCATGGAACTGTCGGGTGAGTTGCGTGCACGCCAGCGCGAGACCATTGCCAGCACCGCGCCGCATCTGCTCGATCGTGTCACATGGCTCGATCGATTGCCCGACGCCTTTTACGGCGTGATGCTCGGCAACGAAGTGCTCGACGCCATGCCTGTGCGCCTGTGGGCACGCCGCCCCGACGAGACCGGACAACCCGTCTGGTTCGAGCGCGGCGTGGTCCGCACGCCGACGGGTTTCGGTTGGGAGGCGCGTTTGTATAACGGCTCGTTGCCGGAGGCGCTCGCGGCACTGGCCGATTTGCCGCCGACACAGGAATACCTGACGGAGACGCACGAAGCCGCATCGGCCTTCGTGCGCAGCGTGGCGCCGCTGCTCGCGCGTGGCGTGCTCTTGCTCATCGACTACGGATTCCCCGCGCGCGAGTACTACCATCCGCAACGGGCTCACGGCACGTTGATGTGCCACTACCGTCATCACGCACACGACGACCCGTTCTACTACCCCGGCTTGCAGGACATCACGGCGCACGTGGAGTTTTCCGGCATTGCCGACGCCGGCGTCGAAGCCGGGCTCGATCTGCTGGGCTTCACGTCGCAGGCGCGATTCCTGATGAATGCGGGTATCGTCGACCTGATGAGCGCACTCGATCCGACCGATCCGAAGACGTTCCTGCCAGCGGCCGCGGCCGCGCAGAAGCTGCTCTCCGAAGCCGAGATGGGTGAACTCTTCAAGGTCATCGCCTTCGGACGCGGCATGGACGAGTGGGCCGGCCTGCTCGGTTTCGCCACCGGTGACCGCAGCCACGCGCTCTGACATCCCCCCCTTCATAGAGAGGTCAAGCCGATGTTTCGCTGGATGTTCACGATCTTCATTGCGATCTGCATCCTCTCGGCTGCTTCGCCATGGCTCACCAAGCTCGGCATCGGCCGGCTGCCCGGTGATCTGCGCCTGCGCTGGCGGGGCAGGGAGATGCTCTTCCCGTTCGCCTCGACGGTCGTACTTTCGCTCGTCTTCAATCTGCTGATTCGGTTGCTCTGACTCCCGCCGGTCGACGCAACACCTGTTGCAACGTCGGCCGGCATGCTCCCGTCGTTATCCGCCCCGGCTTCCCGTCCGTCTGCCGCCACCCGCCGCCGCCCTCAAGGCCGCGGTGTGCCTTGGCGTGTCTGCCCCCAAACCCTTGACGCCGCTAGGGTTAACAACCATTTGATCATTTGTTGCAAAAAAATTAACATGAAACAAATGATTCAAATCTGAATCACGGTGAGACCATTTCAGGAGCAGGACATGATCAAGGTGCGATTGACCGGGGTAATGCTGGGCGTAGCAATGTGTGTCGCGGCAGGCGCTGCGATGGCCCAGAACGCATCGGAGACGCTGCAAAAGATCGAGAGCAGCGGTGTGATTTCCATCGGGCACCGCGAGTCGTCGATTCCGTTCTCGTACTACGACAACAACCACAACGTCATCGGCTACTCACAGGATCTGTGCAACAAGATCGTTGACGTGGTGAAGGCTCGTCTGAAAAAGCCGGATCTGCAAGTGCGCTTCATTCCTGTCACCTCCCAGAACCGCATCGCGCTGGTGCAAAACGGCACGGTCGATATCGAGTGTGGCGTGACCACGAACCTGAAGGCGCGTCAGGCACAGGTCAACTTCTCGAATACGTTCTTCGTGGCGGGCACGCGTCTGCTCGTGAACAAGAATTCGGGCATCAAGGACTTCCCGGATCTGGCAGGCAAGCCGGTCGTGACCAATGCGGGCACAACGTCGGAGCGCATCCTCAACAAGATGAACAACGACAAGAAGATGAACATGAGCGTGATTTCGGGCAAGGATTACGGTGAGTCGTTCACCATGCTCCAGGGCGGCCGCGTTCAGGCGTTCATGATGGACGACGTGTTGCTCGCGGGTGCGCGCACGATGGGCCGCAACCCCGACGACTGGGTCGTGACCGGCACGCCGCAGTCGTTCGAGGCCTACGGCTTCATGATGAAACACGGGGATACGGAGTTCAAAAAGCTCGTCGACGACACGCTCGCAGGAGTAATGAAGAGCGGCGAGATCAACACGATGTACAAGAAGTGGTTCGAATCGCCGGTGCCGCCGAAGAACACCAGCTTCAATTTCCCGATGAGCGAACAGCTCAAACAGCTCTACGCGAATCCGAACGACAAGGCATTCGAATAAGCGCTGTCAATCGTGTGCAAGGGCGTGCCGTCTCGCTGACTGCAAATCCATAGTTCGCGCATCAGGGGCAACATCGGCGAAAGGCAAAGACCTTCATCATGGGGCTTTGCCTTTCGTCATTTCCGGAGCCTCTCTCATGATGTCCTCCCCCGGCGGCCACTCGCCCCGCGCCAGTGCCGTCACGTCAACGACCTCATGGCCGGTCACGCTGAGTCATCCCGAGGGCTACCCGCGGCCGGGAGGACAATTCAGCGTGGCGCTGCAATTCGCGGGAAATATTCCGCCTGCTGCGCCCGATACACTGACGCTGCCCGACACGCCAACGCAGTACTACAACTTCGCCGTCGCCTTCCTGAAAGCCAATCGGCAGAGCATGCAAATGTACTGGGCCGATCGTGACGCCATTCCGGCGCTGGTCCGTTCGGAAATGTCGCGTTATCCGGGCTTACGGATAACGCATCACGAAACGCCCGTCGCATTCGCGAAATACATAGGCGAACAATGCCGGGCGGGGGCGCCGCACCGCGAGCAATGTCTGGTCGAGCTCAGCCCGATGGAAGGCCATTGTGTGGGGGTCGATCTGCGCATCGATGCCGGGGAACCGACCATCATCGTCATCGAGTCCGGCACGCTGAACGCGACCGGCGCGGGCATGCTGCTCCTTCGGCTCGCCATGGCCCTGAAGCACACGGTGAGGTGCATTGCCCGGAATGGGCTCGACAAGCATCTGATGTTCTTCGAGACCGCGGCGCAACAAAGCCCCAACGATTGCGCGATGTTCAGCTTGTGCGCCTGCAAGACCATGTTCAGGAATGCCGATGTCTTCACGTCGTTACACCAACGCTTGCGGGCGGGCGAGTTCAGCGACATGCTGACCAAGGGATATGTGGCGAGCGCCGAGGCGGACCTGATGCTGCCCTCCGCCCTCATGCAGCATACGCAGTCATCGGCGCGACTCGCCCAGTACGCCCAACGCCGCATTCCGGACGATCCGGCGCAGGCGCCCGCCGTCGGCAAGTTGATCAGGCGTCAGAAGGGTCTCGTCTTCGCTCGCGGCGATCGGACCTACAGCGTGTCGATTGAAATGGCACGGATAAAGATGGCCGGGCGCGCACTTCCGCCTCCGGCCGAAGACCCGACATTGCTGGCGCCGCCGCGCCGCGACGACTTCATGTCGTCTACGGAATCGCAGTAGTCATGGCGTTTGCTTCCGGGCGCGCGGACCTGTAGCGCTAACGGCCATTCCCCTGCGGCGCTCACTCGTCTGCGGCGCCCAGCCCCGCCGCCTCAACGGCTTCGATTCTGGCGGCTTGCACGGCGTCGCGAATCTTCGAGGGATCGTCGGCATACTGTCTGGCGACAGCCCCTGCATCGATGCCGCGCGCGGCATCGAGTGCAGCCATCAAACGGTCTCGCTGTGGATACGGCGCCGTTGCGAAATCGCCGCCCCGTCCGCGCGCATCGGCCTCGCAAGCCTGAAGCACTTCCACGAACCGATCGGGCTTGCGCAAAGCGTCGCAGCGCTCCAGCAAACGTACCAATGCCGCTGCACCGAACTTCTGGCTTGCATGGATATTGCCGTGCTCGCGCGCCACGACCTGCGCCAGCTCGCGGCACTCTACGGGCACCCGCAAGCGCGCGCACAACGGGCCGAGCAATCCCACACTGCGCCCTTCATGTCCGATGTGACGCGGCAATACGTCTTCCGGCGTCGTGCCTTTGCCGAGGTCGTGCGTGAGCGCCGCAAAGCGCACCGGCAACGAGTACCCCTGCTTCGCCGCGTAATCGACCACCATCATCACATGCAAGCCGGTGTCCACCTCGGGGTGGAAGTCGGCACGCTGCGGCACCCCCCATAGCTGCGCCAACTCGGGCAAGATGCGCTCCAGCGCGCCCGACGCACGCAACACGTCGAACATGCGTGACGGCTGGTGCTCCATCAACCCGCGCGCGATCTCCTGCCAGACACGCTCGGCGACCAGCGCGTCGACTTCGCCGTTCGCCGTCATTTCGCGCATCAGCGCGAGGGTTTCGCCGGCAACGGAGAAATCGGTGAAGCGCGCGGCAAAGCGCGCGCAACGGAGAATACGCACCGGGTCTTCCGCAAACGCTTCGCCGACATGGCGGAACAACTTCGCCTCGAGATCGCGTTTGCCGCCGTAGGGATCGACCAGTTCGTCAGACAGACTGTCATCGGGCATGACCTCGCGCGCCATCGCGTTGATCGTGAAGTCGCGCCGCACGAGGTCTTCTTCCAGCGTGACTTCCGGGGCGAAGTAGAACGAAAAGCCGTGATAGCCGCGCGCCGTCTTGCGCTCGGTACGAGCGAGCGCGTATTCGGCACGGGTCTGAGGATGGAGGAACACCGGGAAATCTTTGCCCACCGGTTTGAAGCCCTTGCGCACCATTTCCTCGGGGGTCGCGCCGACCACCACATAGTCGCGGTCCTTGACGGGCAGTCCCAGCATGGCGTCGCGAATCGCGCCGCCGACAGCGTAAATCTTCATGGACGCACGTCGTAATAGGCCACGCTCACCGTCTCGCCACGGCCCGCCGCCACCCACGCCTGCACCGCGGGCACTTCGCGAATGCGGTCGGCATACGCCTGCGCGTGCGCCGACAGCGACGGCTCGAAGGTGGCAAAGCGCATGACCACCGGCGCGTAGAAGGCATCGGCAATGGTGAAGTCGCCGAACAGGAACGGGCCGTCGTGACGTGCGAGGCAATCCTCCCAGATCGCTTCGATACGACGGATATCGGCCAGCGCCTCAGGCGTCGCGCCTGCCCCCGGCCAATGCGCAGCGACATTCATCCACATGTTCGTGCGCAGGGCGGTGAAGCCGCTGTGCATTTCGGCACAAATGCTGCGCGCGTGGGCGCGCGCCTCACGCGACTTCGGCCACAGCGGCAAATGCGGATAGCTGTCGGCCAGGTATTCGCAGATAGCCAGCGAGTCCCACACGGTAATGCCATTGTCGATCAGACACGGCACTTTGCCGGTGGGGGAATAGCGCAGAATCTGCTCGCGCGAGTCGGGTTGCGCGAGCCACACTTGCTGCTCGTCGAACGCAATGCCGAAGTGCTTGAGCACGACCCATGGACGCATCGACCATGACGAGTATTTTTTGTTGGCGATGATCAGTTGCATGAGGACTTTCCTTGCGCGCGGCACGTTGGGGGTGGCGCGCGACCGATGAAGGAGCGTGAGACGTCAGCGCCCCGCGTACCGCCGGTAATCCGACAGACGCCGCTCCCAGTTGTCGCCATCGAGGTAATCGACGGCAATTTCGAGCCCATTCGGCGTGAGACCGAGTTCGGGCGCCAGCGGACCGCTCATGACATTGTCGACCGTCATGGAGTCGAGATTGTCGCGCGTGATGATCGGCTCGCCCGGCAGCTTCTCGAAAATCGCCGCCTGCAAACGCGCGGTGCTGTCGGGCAGCGGCAGAATCGGCCGCTCGCAGCCACACGCGGCACCGGCAAAACGCACAAGCGCTTCCAGTGTGTAGACGTCGGGGCCGCCCAGCTCGTAAGTCTTGCCCACCGTCGCGTCGTTATCGAGCGCCCCCGCAAAGGCCTGCGCAACGTCCGTCACGTAGATCGGCTGGAAGCGCGCCTTGGCACTCGCCAGCGGCACGACAGGCAGGCGCCGTTGCAGCTTGGCAAACGTATTCAGGAATTTGTCGCCCGGGCCGAACACCACCGAGGGACGGAAGATCGTGACAGGAATGCCCGTCTCGCGAATCGCCACCTCGCCGTCGCCCTTGGAGCGCTGATACATGCTCGGGCCGTGCGAATCGGCACCGAGCGCGCTCATGTGAAGGAGCCGGTCGATGCCCCGGTCGCGGCATGCCCGCGCGATCTTGCGCGGCAGCTCCACGTGAGCACGGGCGAACGCGCGACCGTACGGCGTACCCCGGTCGCTGTGCAACACGCCGACAAGATTGATGACCGCGTCGCACCCCGCAATCACTCGCTCCAGCGCGCGCGGATCATGCACATCGCACTCGACCAGTTCCACACCGGGCAACACGCCGAGCGCCTTGGCGGCCTCGACGCGTCGCGTTGGCAAACGCACGGCGTGTCCCATGGTCACCAGCCGGGCTACCAGATGGCTGCCGATAAAACCGGTGCCACCGACGACACAAACGTTATAGCGCATGCGTCACCTCCGCGTCATGACTGTGGAACGGCCGCCCGTCACTGGGGCAAGATTATGCCAAGCCGCTCCTTGAGCGATTGCGGACGGCCTGTGATCAGGGCCGAATAATACGTCGTGTTCGACAGCACATTCTCGACATACGTACGCGTCTCGTTGAACGGGATCGTTTCAGCGAAGATCGCCCCCTCGACCGGACGATCCAGCGTGGAGCGCCACGTCCGCGGACGCCCCGGGCCGGCGTTATAACCGGCGGACGCCAGCACGGCCGAGCCGTCGAACTTATTGTAGATATCCGCCAGATAGCTGGTGCCCAGACGGATATTGGTGTCGATGTCGTGCATCATGCCCGGCTGATAGTCCATGCCGATCTGCCTGGCGACCATCTTCGCGGTCGCCGGCATGACCTGCATCAGACCGCCGGCGCCGGCCGACGACCGCGCATTGATGATGAAACGCGACTCCTGGCGGATCAGACCGTAGGCCCACGCTTCGTCCAGATCGACGGCGGCGGCCAGCGGTTCCACCTTGCTGCGGAACGGCATCAGATAGCGCAGCGTGAAGTCGTGCTCGGCCTTCGTGCGATCCGCGGTGTTCACGGCCCGATCGAACAGCTCGATGCCATTGGCGTACTGAGCGGCCGCGATCAACTGACGGTCAGTCATGTTGCGCAGTTCCCAGTTCCACTCACGATTGCCTTCGAAGCGCAGGCCCAGATCGTAGAACTTGGCGGCGCGCTGGAATCCGGGGTTCGCGCGATTCGCGTCGATCTCCGCCTTGGTGACGGTCGTGCGTGCCGGCAGCGTTGTCTTGTTGCCCAACTCCTCGTTCGCCAGTTGACCGTAGAAGTTCGTCTGCATGGCGATCTTCTGGAATTGTGCGCGAGCGGCGTCGCCCTGCCCGGCTTCGCGCAGCGCGCGGCCATACCAATAGGTCCAGACAGCGTCGTCACGCAGTGCGGCGGGCATCGCTTCGATTCCCGTACGCACCAGATTCCAGTCGCCCGCGCGCAGCGCCGCGCGAATCTTCCACTCCTGCGCCGTATTCGAGAGCTTGGCGTTGCCGGCCTGACGATACCAGGTGATGGCCATCGGATTCTGCGACAGCGCACCGCGCATGCCGATGGCGCCCCAGCCAATGGCGCGCTCGTCTGCCGACAAGCTGCCCGCAATGCCCGCGAAGGTGCTCGCAGCAAGCATGGCGTCGCTACGGGCCATGCGCACGGTAGCGAGCAGCGCGAGCTGACGCGAGGCTTCCGAGCCGTCCACGCCGCGCGCGAGGATCTGCGCCGGACGCGTGGCCGCCATATCGAGCAAGCTGTCGTCGGGGCGCACGGCGCCCAACGCGTCGGCGATCTGCTTACCGAGCGACGTGTAGTTCTCTTCGTAAGCCAGACGAATCTGATGCCAGACTTCCTTGCGCGGCAACTGACCGCTCGCGGCCAGCGTGTTGATCATGTCGACGCACCCCTCGCCGTAGTACTTCGGCGTAGTCAGCAGATCGGTGGCCGCCTGTGTGACGTTCTCGCCACGCGCAGCGCGCGACATCATCGAATAGCACTTGACCTGTGTGTCGTCGTCGAGCACGAACTTCGGATACTCGGCGTCGAATGTCTGCCAGTCGTGACGTTTGCCCAGCACCAGCAGCCAGTCGTTGCGCATGCGATCGGCAATCGCCTGACCGTCATACGTGCGCAAGAAGGCCCGGATATCGTCGTCGGGCGTATCGATGAGCGCCTTGCCCGAACGGTCGAACATGCGCGACTTGATCTGGAAGTACTGGACGTACGACGGCACGTCGTAGTCGCTGAGCATGGCGGCAAGCGCGGTGGCGCGCGGCGCGTCGTTGCTGCGGGCGGCTTCGCGCAGTTGCACGAAGATGTCGTCGGGCGAGCGCTGCGAGAGCGCGTCGGCAGATGTCGTCGAGCGGCTTGCCGCCGATGGCGCCTTCGGACGGCCGGTCGCCTGGGTCGTGCTGCAGGCGACCAGCGCGGCAGCGGTCAGGGCCAGCGCAGCAGCGCGATATACTCGGGTCAAACGTTCTGACATCTTCGGGGGAGCGTCGGTTAAAAAGTGAATTCAAGCATAGCACGGGACCCCGCTCAATCGGCGGCCCAAACCGCCGGAAATGGGATGGAATCAGCCACAGGCAAGGCGCGTCAGCGCAAAGCATTGCTGGACGTGCGCGCCTCGCTCGAAGGCCGAAGCGAGCGCGACGTCGCGCTCGCTGCACGGCTGAGCGACGAACTGGCGCGCCGTGCACCGCGCTGTGTGGGCTTCTACTGGCCGATCCAGAGCGAATTCGACGCCCGCGAGGTCGTCTCGGCGTGGCTCGCGCAGGCCGCCCCCGGAGCACCGCGGCTGGCCGCGCTGCCGGTCGTCACCGCGCCGGCAACGCCCCTCGTCTTCCACCGCTGGACGCCCGCCACGGTCATGAAAGAAGGCCGTTACCGCATTCCCGTGCCGGCCGGCACCGAAGTGCTGGTGCCCGATCTGCTGCTGGTGCCCTGCGTGGGCTTCACCCGCGAAGGCCTGCGACTGGGCTACGGCGGGGGCTTCTACGACCGTACCCTGCACGCGATGACGCCCACCCCGCAAACGCTCGGCATTGCCTACGATGCGCTCGAAATCGACCACCTCAGCGCCGAAGCCCATGATCTGGCGCTCGACGCCATCGTGACGGAATCCGCCACTTTTGCACGCCCTCCCGGCACCCAACGCTAACCCAATGACAACGCTCAAGATTCTGCCGCTCGGCGACAGTGCCCTCGTCTGCGAGGCCGGCACCACGCCTA
The DNA here is from genome assembly GCF_001465595.2 of Pandoraea apista. Taxonomy (NCBI): domain Bacteria; kingdom Pseudomonadati; phylum Pseudomonadota; class Betaproteobacteria; order Burkholderiales; family Burkholderiaceae; genus Pandoraea; species Pandoraea apista. Next base: position 5,183,126 of record NZ_CP013481.2, read on the forward strand.
CGCTGGCCACGCAGCGCCGTGTCTGGCATGTGGCGTCGCTCGCGCACGCGTGGCCCGACGTGCGCGAGGTCGTGCCCGGCATGAACAACCTCACGCTGCTGTTCGATCCGCTCGCCACCGACATCGACGCGCTGAGCGAGCGTCTGCGCGACGCCTGGCAGATACCACCGGCCGCCGGGGACGTCGGGCGAGACATCGAAATCCCCGTGCACTACGGCGGCCAGCATGGCCCCGATCTGGCCGAGGTTGCCAAGCTTGCGCGTTTGCAGCCGAAGACCGTCGTCCAACGTCACACCGCCCCGGAGTACATTGTCTACTTCCTCGGTTTTCAACCGGGCTTTGCCTATCTGGGCGGCCTCGACGAATCGATCGCCACGCCTCGCCGTGCAGAACCGAGACTGTCGGTGCCGGCCGGCTCGGTAGGCATTGGCGGCAATCAGACCGGCGTCTATCCCCTTACCGCGCCCGGCGGCTGGCAGATCATCGGCCACACCACCTGCGCCCTGTTCGACCCTGCCGCGACCCCGCCTGCCCTGCTGGCGCCGGGCGACCGCGTGCGCTTCACTATCGCGAGTCTCGACCTGTGATCGACATCCAGCGTGCCGGCCTGCTCACCACGGTTCAGGATCTGGGCCGCCCCCGACAGCGCGAATTCGGTGTCGCGAGCGGTGGCGCCGTCGATCCGCTGGCCTGCGCCGTGGCCAACCGCCTCGTCGGCAACGACCTGAGCGCCGCGACCCTCGAAATCACCATGGGAACGTGCGTGATGCGATTCAGCGCCGCCACGCTCGTTGCCCTGACCGGTGCCGACTGTCATGCCGACCTCGACGGCACACCCGTGTGGTCGTGGTGGCGATTCCCGGTCGCGCGCGGCCAGACACTGACACTGCGTCCGGCCCGCTTCGGCATGCGTACCTATCTGGCCGTGGCGGGCGGGGTCGACGTGCCCGAGACGCTTGGCTCGCGCAGCACCGATCTGGCCGCCGGCTTCGGCGGCTTCGAAGGCCGGGCCTTGCACGACGGCGACCGCATCGCGATCGGACGCGCCAGCGCCGCCGTGCGCCATGTCGAGCCGTTGGGCGTGCGTCCGCCCTTGTGGTTGTCCGACCCGCTGGCGCAACGTGTGCGTGTACTGCCGGGTCCGGAGTACGACGACTTTACCGCCGCCACGCATAAAAGCTTCTGGGAAAATCCATGGCAGGTCACGCCCAACAGCAACCGCATGGGCTACCGTCTGGCGGGACCGGAGCCGCTCACGCGCAAGAAGAATCGGAGTCACGATCTGCTCTCGCATGGGGTACTGCCGGGGGTCATTCAGGTGCCGCCGTCGGGCCAGCCGATCATTCTGCTAGCCGACGCCCAGACCACCGGCGGCTACCCCAAGATCGGCACCGTCATCAGCGCAGACCTGTGGCGGCTCGGACAGGCGCGGCTAGGCAGCACCCTGTATTTCTCGGAATGCAGCGCCGCCGAGGCACGCGAGGCGCTGCGTGAACAGTTGCGATATCTTGCCCAGATCGAGCGCGCCCTCGCGTGGCACGATCGGGGCATTCTGACGACACCACGGGTACCGGCCATCACGCGCAAACGCTGACGCAGCGCACGCGCGACGGCATGGCCCTTGCAGGAGAATCCATCATGAAGATCGATCTGAACGTCGACCTTGGCGAAGGTTGCAATTACGACGAAGCGCTGCTCGCGCTGGTCAGTTCGGCCAATGTGGCTTGTGGTTGGCACGCGGGCGACGCAGGCACGATGCAGCAGGTGGTGCGCTGGGCGCTGGAGAACGGTGTCGCCGTCGGCGCGCATCCGAGCTTCCCCGATCGCGAGAATTTCGGACGCACCGAAATGCAGCTTCCGCTCGATGAAATCCGCGCAGGCATGCTGTATCAGATCGGTGCGCTCGCGGCGATGGTCCGGGCTCAGGGTGGCGGGCTCTCGCACGTCAAGCCGCACGGTGCTCTTTACAACCAGGCGGCACGCGACCCGGCGCTGGCCGAAACCATCGTCGAAGCTGTTCGCGCGTTCGATACCGATCTCGCGATCTTCGGGCTGGCGGGCGGCGAGTTGGTGAAAGCCGCGCGTGCGGCCGGCATGCATGCGGTCGAGGAGGTCTTCGCCGACCGCGGTTACAACCCGGACGGCTCACTGGTCAAACGCGGCACGCCCGGCGCCCTGATCGAACGCGAGGAAGATGCGCTGGCGCAAACACTGTTGATGGTGCGCGAGCAACGCGTGCGCGCCATCGACGGCACGCTCGTACCGATTCGGGCGCAAACCGTCTGCCTGCACGGCGACGGCGAACACGCCCTCGAATTCGCCAGGCGCATTCGCAGCTTTCTGCTCGACGAAGGCATCGAGATCGCACCGGTTCGGTAATTGCGATGGGCCGAAGCGCCCCCCGCGTCGAAAGAAAAACGCCGTCCGGCGCAACCTCCGGACGGCGTTTTCGTTTTCGGCTGGCGCGGGCATCGTCGCCGGGCCCCGCGGACAATCTGGCGAACGGAACCGCCTCGCAGCAGACGGAAGCCGCTTACGCCGTTTCGCGAATCGCTTCCGCCACAATGCCGAACAACTCGTCGAGTTGGGCTTCGCTCACGATGAGCGGCGGCGAGAACGCAAGAATGTCGCCCGTGTAACGCACCAGCGCTCCCTTCTCGAAGCACTTGACGAAAACCTCGTGCGCACGTGCACCCGGCTTGCCGTCGCGAGTCGACATTTCGATACCGCCGACCAGCCCGAGATTCCGGATATCGATGACGTTCGGCAGGTCGCGCAGCCCGTGAATGGCCTTCTCGAAATACGGCGCAAGCTTCGCGGCGCGCTCGAACAGGCCGTCGTTCTTGTACACGTCGAGCGCCGCACAGGCGGCAGCGGCGGCCAGCGGGTGACCCGAGTACGTATAGCCGTGGAAGAACTCGATAGCGCCCGCATTCCCGGCATTGACGATGGTGTCGTGCACACTCGTCTTCACGGCGACCGCACCCATCGGCACGGCGGCGTTGTTCACGCCCTTGGCCATCGTGATGATGTCCGGCGTCACACCGAAGTATTGCGCAGCGAACGGCTTGCCCAGACGGCCGAGCCCGGTAATGACTTCGTCGAAGATCAGCAGAATGCCGTGCTTGTCGCAGATCTCGCGCAACTTTTGCAGATAGCCTTGCGGCGGCACCAGCACACCGGTGGAACCGGCGAGCGGCTCGACGATCACGGCGGCGATGGTCGACGCATCGTGCAAGGTCACCAGACGTTCGAGGTCGTCGGCCAGATGTGCGCCCCACGTCGGCTGGCCCTTCGTGAAAGCGGCTTCCTTGATGTTGAGCGTATGCGGCAGGTGATCGACAGCCGGCAGCAATTGGCCCGAATAAGCCTTGCGATTCGGCGAGATGCCACCGACCGAAATGCCGCCGAAACCCACGCCGTGGTAGCCACGCTCGCGGCCGATGAGGCGGGTGCGTTGACCTTCGCCGCGTGCGCGATGGTACGCGAGGGCCATCTTCAGCGCCGTGTCGACCGACTCCGAACCCGAGTTCGTGAAGAAAATACGATCGAGCCCTTGCGGCGTGATGGCGGCGATCTTGCTTGCGGCTTCGAACGCCTTCGGGTGGCCCATCTGGAACGTCGGCGCAAAGTCCATTTCACCGGCTTGCTGACGAATCGCCTCGACAATCTCGGTGCGGCAGTGCCCCGCGTTGACACACCACAGACCGGCCGTGCCGTCGAGAATCTGACGATTGTCCGACGACGTGTAGTACATACCCTCGGCCTTCACCAACAGGCGCGGCGAGCTCTTGAACTGACGGTTGTTCGTGAACGGCATCCAGAACGCCGTCATGTCGAGATTCAGGTCTTTCATGTTCATCGCGGGGAGCTCCTCAGGGATTGGCTCAATCAGGATGTCCCGCGGACAGCACGACAGATCGCCACGGGTGGATGGCATCGATCCTACGAGAGGCCAACCGGTACAGACATGTACAGTCGGCCGGAAAATGTATATTCTGTATCGGTCAATTGCCCCAACTGTATTGGCAACAGCCTCTACCCTGCCATCATGGTCCAGCCGCTCGCCTTCTCCCTGAATCGCGCCCAACCGGAAGCGCTCGTCGATCAGATCGTGCGGGAGGTCGAACATGCATTGCAGCGGCAGACGCTTCATGCGGGCATGCGGATGCCATCGATCCGCGCGCTGGCGAAGGCACACGGCATCAGCACGTTCACCGTGGTGGAGGCTTACGATCGTCTTGTCGCCAATGGCATGCTTGTGGCCCGGCGCGGGGCGGGGTTCTTCGTGGCGGGGGCAGCCGACGCGCGAGACGCCGGACCGGCCAGTCCGGGAACCGGTCTGAGCGCCGGTGGCGCCGCGAGCGAAGTCACGAACGCGTGGCTGCTTTCGGAAATTTTTGCCGACGACTCCATTGCCGTGAAAAGCGGCTGCGGGTGGTTGCCGGACAGTTGGCTCGACGAAGACGGACTGCATGGCGCGCTGCGCTCGCTCTCGAAAGGGCCGGGCGCGCATTTCGCGCATTACGGCCATCCGCACGGGTATGGTCTGTTGCGTCAGTGGCTGGCGCGGCGTCTTGGCGAGTTGTCCATCGATGCGCCGCCCGAGAACATCGTACTCACCCACGGGGCGACACAGGCGCTCGATCTGATCGTTCGCACATTGCTCAAGCCGGGCGACACTGTACTGGTCGAGGCCCCGGCGTACTGCAACTTGCTGGCGGTGCTGCGTCTGGCGGGACTCAATGTCGTGGGCATCGAGCGCACGGAAGCCGGTCTGGATCTCGCCGCGCTGGAGCAAGCGGCACAGACACATCGCCCGCGCGCGCTGTTCGTGAATCCTGCGTTGCAGAACCCGCTCGGGACATCGCTCTCACCCGCAGCGGCGCATCGCATTTTGCAGTGCGCCGAGCAACATGGATTCTGGATCGTCGAGGACGATATCTATCGGGAGTTGGCTCCCGCCGGCACGCCGTCGCTGGCGGCGATGGATGGTCTGTCGCGCGTGATCTACGTATCGAGTTTCTCGAAAACGATTTCGCCGTCGGTGCGCGTGGGGTATCTGGCATGTTCGCGCGATCTGGCGCATGAAATCGCACGCAGCAAGATGGTGGCAGGACTCACGTCGTCGGAAATTAACGAGCGCATCGTGCATGCGATTCTGACCGAGGGACGTCACCGTAAGCACATCGAACGCCTGTCGGACCGGCTGACGCGCGCTCGTGCGCGGCTCATCACGCAATTGCAATCACACGGGGTGACGTTGCTGGCGCAGCCGGAAGGCGGCATGTTCGTGTGCGGCAGCTTGCCGCAGACCGCACGATCGGCACGCGAACTGGCGGAAGCCGCCTTGCTGGAAAGCATCATGCTCGCGCCGGGCGAGTTCTTCCTCGCGCACAACGAGCCGTGCCATTGGTTCCGTTTCAACGTCGCGTATTCGGACGATGCGCGTTTGTTCCGCTTTCTCGAGCGGGCGGCAGCGGGGAAGCGAGCGGCATGATCCCGGGCACGGAGCGGCGAGAACGCTGTCTTCATGTCGGCGCCGATCAACGAGCCCAGATCACCACTTCGCGCGACGACCTTTGCCTCTGCGTCCAATCTTGCGAGCACCTGTCGCGCATGTGCGGTGCGAGCGCGCAGGACGTCGCCCAATGCACCGGCCCCCGCGTCATGTCTCGCACAAGCCGCCATCGTGCTCTGCAACGATAAGCGCTCGACCCGCGATGCGGCGTACACCTGCGACTACGCCTCCTGCACGGAGTAATAGGCTCGGGCGACATCGAAGATCACCTGTTGAAATCGCGCGTCCCGAAGCGCCATTGCCACGGCCAATCGACTTCGCGCCCTATCCAACAACGCGCCACGTGAGCCGAAATCGAGAAGAAACCAACTGATACTGGCCCGCCAGTGGCCCGCATTGCCCGCGCCGTTGCCGTGTTCGTTGCCGCCAAACTCGGTGGACGCCAGCCGATCGTTGATGCGCGGGATCGCGCGTGCATCGCTTCGAACGGATAATGCCGTTGCCTTACATGGCACGACTCCATGTCGCATTCACAAACACGTTCCCGTTTCCGGCCCCTGAGACTCGCTCAAGTTCGCAAAAAGGAATTTCCTTGATCGAACCGTCCTCTCGTGCCGCGTTCTGCTTTTCCGTCAGTTGAGCTATGAAGGCTTGCGTTGTCATGGATACGTCTCCTAAGAGCCCGCGAAGGAAATCGTCTCGTTGATTGCGGGGCGTCAACAAGACGCGCTACACCATGCCGGTTGGCGATCTAGACAAACCGCGGGTGAGGAAGAGTATTGACCGTGGGAGGTCAGTATTGAAATCGGGAAATTCCGAAAAGAACCGGCGCAAGGCGAGGAGTCCCGGGAAGGGTGTCAGCCCCCCATCCCGAACCGCTCCCGATAGGCCGCGGGCGTCACGCCGTACTGACGTTGAAACGCCCTGCGCAGATTTTGTTCGTCGCCGAAGCCCACGCGTGCGGCAATGCGCTTGAGTGGCGCGTCCGAGTCGAGCAATGCGAAACGCGCCGCTTCCAGACGCATTCGCTCCACAGCCTTCGCGGGGGTCGATCCGGTTCGCGCAAGATAGCTTCGGGCGAACGTGCGCGGGCTCATGTTCGCCTGCTCCGCCAGACGCACCACCGACAGGTCGCCATCCAGCCGCGCCGACATCCACGCATGCAACTCCCCGAACGGTGCCCCCGCGGCTACCTGTTCCTGCAACGGCGGACTGAACTGCGATTGCCCGCCCGCGCGCTTGAGAAACACCACGAGCCGACGCGCCGCCTGCAACGCGACGTCCGCGCCGCAATCGTCCTCGACCAGCGCCAGCCCGAGATCGATGCCCGCCGTGATCCCCGCCGATGTCCACACCGCCTCGTCGCGTACATAGATCGGATCGGACTCGACTCGCGCCTCCGGAAAACATGTCTGCAACATCTCGGTATCCAGCCAGTGCGTTGTGGCACGCCGTCCGTTCAACAACCCCGCCGCGCCCAGAATGAATGCCCCCACGCACACCGAGCACACGCGTCTCACGCGCGGCGCGTACTCGCGCAACCACTCGCCCACCTCACCCGGCACCGCGGGCCGATGCGCGACCGCTCCGCCTACCGCGATCAACGTGTCGACTTCCATCGCCTCGAGCGCGCGCATCGGCTCCGTATGCAGCGCGACCCCCGATCCGGTCTCGACCGGACCGCCATGCTCGGACACCACCACCGTACGATACGGCACCGCACGTCCCGACTCGTTGAAGTTGCGGATGACCGCGTGAAATGCGTCGAGCGGGCCGGCCAGATCCAGCAGCACGAACGGCGGCACGATGAGAAAGGCGACGAGACGAGGCTGAATCGGGGTCATAGGGTCATGGGCGAAAGCGTTCGTCAGGCAGGCGCGTGCGCCGGACGCCGCTTCGCGTCAAGGGCGTACCACACGGTCGCCAGCGCAGCGACGGCAAGCAAAGGAAAGGTCGCCTGATTGATCGTAGCCCAACCGAAGCGAGCCAGCAGTTGCCCGGCGAACAGACTCGAGATCGCCGTTCCGGCAAAGGTGATGAATTCATTCGCGGCTTGCGCGCGCGCCCGCTCTGCCGGGCGATACGACATGGTGAGCAACGTGGTGCCGCCCACAAACATGAAGTTCCAGCCCACCCCGAGGAACGCGAGCGCCGCATAGAAGTACGGCAGACTCGTCGACATGAGTGCCAGCACGCCGCATAGCCCGCTCATCGCGATACCCGCCAGCAGCACCGGCACGACGCCCCAGCGTTTCACGAGATGCCCCGAGAAGAACGACGGTGCATACATGCCCACCAGATGCCACTCGATGATGTGCGCCCCGTCGTCGATGCTGTGTCCGCACGCAACCGCCGCGATCGGCGTCGCCGTCATCACGAACATCATCACCATGAAGCCGATCAGATTGTTCGCGAGCGCCGCCATATAGATCGGCTGACGCATGATCTCGCCTAGCGGACGCGCAGGTAACGCCGCCGCATCTCCCGCCACGCCGCTCGCCGTATGCACCGGCAAATTGCGAAGGAAGCCGACAAGCAACAGCAGCGAAATGCCCGAGAGCAGCGTGACGACCAGATACGACCCGGCGAATGTCACCGGTGCCAGCCAGTCCTTGCTGCCCGCCGCAAGCGCCGGCCCGATCACCGCCGCCAACACGCCCCCCGTAAGCACGATGGAGATGGCGCGCGGCTTGTCCTCGACAGGCACGACGTCTGCCGCCGCCAGCCGGTAGTAGCGCGCAAACGCCTGAAACACGCCGACACATGCCGTGCCCGCGCAGAACATCGCGAAGTGTCGCTCGTAAATCGCCACGACCGACACGAGCCCGCCCACCGTGCCGAACAACGCGCCCAGCGCGAACCCCAGTCGTTGCCCGAAACGCTGGATCAGCATCGACGCAAAGATCGTCGTGATGGCCGACGCCACGGTAATGAGCGAGAACGGTAGCGTCGCATAGCCCTTGTCCGACGCCAGCATGTAGCCAACGAGCCCCGTCAGCGTGAGATCGACGGACAGCGCCGCCGTGTAAAGCGCCTGGCACGCGGCCAACACGGCAGCGTAGCGACGGCCCATGCGGCGCCGTTGGTGTTCGGCGTGGCCGGGTTCTGAGGGGGGCGCGGCGCGCCCGGCAATGGCTTCGGTCATAGCGGTGATGTCGAACAAGTCGGGAGTCGTCGGGAGCCCTAATCTTGCCGTCGGCCGTTTTGGCACGAATGCCAATCATGCATCAAAAAATGCCACTCGGTGGCCTCCCCCGCCAGGTGGCCGCCCGGCAGGCGGCCCGCAGCCAGAGATCACCGCCGCCGCGCCAACTCGGTGCGCACCAACTCTGCGCGCCGTCGCACCAACGTGCTTCGCGCGGCGTTCGGCCGTCAGCCGAAAGGCGGATACCCGAGGGGTTGGCCAACGCCGACGCGATCGCCGGGAAAATCCGGATATCGCAGCCTTGTACACCAGATGGCGTCTCGCCTTGTACACCAGTCGGCGTTTCGCAACGATCCGTTTCACCCCCACTTTGCGGGCATGGATGCCATCGACGCCTCGTCGCTGGCACGACCTTTGCGTAAGTCCCCCCATACCGGATCCGCCGGTCTAACCAGGAAAGGGGAAGACGTACCATGAAACGACGCACGCTACTCCAGATGGCGGCCCTCTCGGGCGCCGCTTCGCTTACCGGCATGGCGCCGAACTTGTTCGCACAGAGCAAGCAGCCCATCAAGGTCGGCATCCTGCATTCACTCTCGGGCACGATGGCCATCTCGGAGACGTCGCTCAAGGATGTCGCGCTCATGACCATCGCCGACATCAACGCCCGCGGTGGCGTGATGGGCCGTCCGCTCGAAGCCGTGGTGGTCGACCCGGCCTCGAACTGGCCGCTGTTCGCCGAAAAGGCCCGCCAACTGCTCACCACGGACAAAGTCGCCGCTGTGTTCGGTTGCTGGACCTCGGTGTCGCGCAAGTCGGTGCTGCCGGTCTTCGAAGAACTCAATGGCCTGCTCTTCTACCCCGTGCAGTACGAGGGCGAAGAGATGTCGAAGAATGTCTTCTACACGGGCGCCGCGCCGAATCAGCAGGCGATCCCGGCCGTGGAATATGTCATGAGCAAGGAAGGCGGCGGCGCCAAGCGCTTCTTCCTGCTGGGCACCGACTATGTCTACCCGCGCACGACCAACAAGATCCTGCGCGCCTTCCTGCATTCGAAGGGCGTGGCGGACAAGGACATTCAAGAGGTCTACACGCCGTTCGGTCATAGCGATTACCAAACCATCGTCGCCAACATCAAACAGTTCGCACAAGGCGGCAAAACCACCGTCATCTCGACCATCAACGGCGATTCGAACGTGCCGTTCTACAAGGAACTGGGCAATCAGGGCCTGAAGGCCACCGACGTGCCGGTCGTGGCGTTCTCGGTCGGCGAAGAGGAACTGCGCGGCATCGATACGAAGCCGCTCGTCGGCCACCTCGCCGCGTGGAACTACTTCATGTCGGTGAAGAACCCCACCAACGATGCCTTCAAGAAGGAGTGGTTCGCCTACGTCAAGGCGAAGGGTCTGCCCGGCGGCGACAAGCGCGTGACGAACGATCCGATGGAAGCCACCTTCGTAGGCATGCATATGTGGAAGCAGGCGGTCGAGAAAGCCGGCAGCGTCGACGTCGACAAGGTGCGTACCGCAATGATCGGCCAGACCTTCAAGTCGCCAGATGGCTTCGACATGGTCATGGACGGCAACCACCACCTGCACAAACCCGTAATGATCGGGGAGATCCGTCCGGACGGTCAGTTCAACGTGGTGTGGAAGACCAAATCGACCGTGCGCGCGCAGCCGTGGAGCCCGTTCATCGCGGGTAATGAAGGCAAGCCCGACAAAGTCTGACCTTTCTTTCACTCTTTGCGCCGGCGCCGCGTAGACGGTCTCCGGCGCATGCAGAGGTTTTGATGATAACGATAAGACGCTGGACCGCAGCCGCCCTTGTCCTGATATCGCTGGGCGCCTCGCTGACAACTCCTTCCACGGCCCGGGCCGCCGTCACCAGCGCCGATCTCACGGCGCTCGCGGGCGACGACTTCGACGCCCGCGCGCAAGCGATCGATCACCTCGTGGCCGACGGTTCACCGCAGGCTGCTGCGCTGCTCAAGGCATTGGCCGACGACTCGGCCGTGATCGTGGGCGATCGCATTGCCATTCAGAACGGCGACAAGTATGTCGATCCGATCACGGGGGCACCGGTCAAGGCTGACGACGCGGGTTCGCTCACCCTCAATAACGTGTTGCGCGCCAAGGTCGCCACAGCCGCTGCGGCCAGCGCTCTGCTCTCGCAGGATCACGATGCCCGTGCGCAGGCGATCGACACGATGCTTCAGAATCCGTCGCCCGCGTTCAAGACACTCATCGAACAGGCTCGCCAGAAAGAGACCGACCCGGCGTTGCGCAAACGCCTCGATCAACTCTGGGCGCAATCGGCATTGCATGACACCGACCCCGCCAAGCGCCGCGAAGCCATCGATCTGATTGCCGCCGCAGGCGATCCGCAGATGCGCGACCTGCTGCTGCCCATCGTGGCCAGGCAGACAGACGGGACCTACGCAGAGCCCGACGCCAGCGTGCGCAGCGCTGCCGACATCGCGCTCACGCAACTGGCCGCCGCGCAACGCCGCAGCGAGTTCTTCGGCACGGTGTTCGCGGGGCTGTCGCTGGGCAGCGTGCTGCTGCTCGCCGCGCTGGGTCTGGCCATCACGTACGGCCTCATCGGTGTCATCAACATGGCGCACGGCGAGTTCCTGATGGTCGGCGCGTATGCCACCTACGTGGTGCAGACACTCTTCCAGCGCTTCCTGCCGGGGGCGTTCGACTTCTATCTCGTGGCCGCCGTGCCCGCCGCGTTTCTCGTGGCGGCCGCGCTCGGTCTCGTGCTGGAGCGCACCGTCATCAAGCATTTGTACGGCCGGCCGCTCGAGACCCTGCTCACGACCTTCGGTATCAGCCTGCTGCTCATTCAGGGCGTGCGCACGCTGTTCGGCGCGCAAAACGTCGAAGTGGTCAATCCGTCGTGGATGAGCGGCGGTATCGCCGTGCTGCCCAACCTGATGCTGCCGTACAACCGCGTGGTGATCCTGATCTTCGCGCTGGTGGTCGTGGCGCTCACGTGGTCGGTGCTCAATCTCACACGTCTCGGCTTGTTCATTCGCGCCGTGACGCAGAACCGTTCGATGGCCGCCTGCGTCGGGGTGAAGACCGGTCGCGTCGACAGCTACGCATTCGCCTTCGGTGCGGGCATTGCCGGACTGGGCGGATGCGCGCTCTCGCAGATCGGCAACGTGGGGCCGGATCTCGGACAGAGCTACATCATCGATTCGTTCATGGCCGTGGTGCTCGGTGGCGTGGGACAGCTCGCGGGGACGATCGTGGGCGCGTTCGGTCTGGGCATCGCCAACAAGCTGCTCGAACCGGTGTGGGGCGCCGTGCTCGCCAAGATCGCCGTGCTGATCCTGATCGTGCTGTTCATCCAGAAACGCCCGCAGGGCATGTTTGCGCTCAAAGGGCGCAGCGCGGAGGCCTGAATGCAGACGTCGAACTTTTTGCCCGAAGGCACCACGCCTTCGATCTCGCTGGATGTCCCTTCGCGGGCCCGCCTGCTGCCGAAGCACGTTGCCCCCTTGCTGCTCGCGTTCGTGATCGCCGTAGCGATTCTGGTGCCGGTATGCGCGCTGGTGTTGCCTGCCACGCATCCGTTGCATCTGTCGGCCTACGCCATGACGCTCGTCGGCAAGATCATGTGCTACGCGATTGCCGCGCTCGCGCTCGATCTGGTGTGGGGCTACTGCGGCATTCTCAGCCTCGGCCACGGGCTGTTCTTCGCGCTCGGCGGCTACGCAATGGGCATGTACCTGATGCGCAGCATCGGGCGCGACGGCGTGTATCACAGCGACCTGCCGGACTTCATGGTGTTTCTCGACTGGAAGTCGCTGCCCTGGTACTGGACCGGGACCGAGCACTTCGCCTGGGCGATGTTTCTCGTCGTGGCGCTGCCCGGTGTCATCGCGTGGATCTTCGGCTATCTGGCCTTCCGCTCTCGCGTGAAGGGCGTGTATCTGTCGATCATCACGCAAGCGCTCACGTTCGCCGCCATGCTGCTCTTCTATCGCAACGAGACTGGCTTCGGGGGCAACAACGGCTTCACCGACTTCAAGCGCATTCTCGGCTACCCGATCACCTCGGCCAACACACGCACGGTGCTGTTTCTCGTGACGTTCGCCGTGCTCGTCGGTGCGTTCCTGTTGTGCCGCGCGCTGGTCGTATCGAAGTTCGGCCGCGTGGTCACGGCGATTCGCGACGGCGAATCGCGCGCCATGTTCCTCGGTTACCGGCCGCTGAGCTACAAGCTGTTCGTGTGGACACTGTCCGCCATGCTGTGCGGTATCGCAGGCGCGCTCTACGTGCCCCAGGTCGGCATCATCAACCCGAGCGAAATGGCGCCGGTCAACTCCATCGAGATGGCGATCTGGGTCGCCATCGGCGGACGCGGCTCGCTCGTCGGCGCCATTGCCGGGGCGTTTCTCGTCAACGGCGCGAAGAGCTTCTTCACTGCGTATTTTGCCGAGTACTGGCTGTTCTTCCTCGGTGCAATGTTCGTGCTCGTGCCGCTGTTGCTGCCGCAAGGCGTGATGGGCCTCGTTACGCAACTCTCGCGCAAGCGCACGCAACACGCGCCGGCCGCCGCCGAAGGCGACGCACCGCACCCCGTCACCGGAGATCGCGCATGAACAATTACATGGCCGATATCAGCTGGCAACTGGCAGACACGCCCGACGCCTCGGTGGCCGTCAACGTCAGCGGCGACACCACGGGCATGTCGCACTTCGTGGTGCCGGGCGAGATCGATACCTCGCACGGGCTCATTCTGTATGTGGAGAACATTTCCGTATCGTTCGATGGATTTCGCGCGCTGAACGATCTCTCGCTGTCGATCAAGACCGACGAACTGCGCTGCATCATCGGGCCGAACGGCGCGGGCAAGACGACCATGATGGACGTCATCACGGGCAAGACCCGCCCCGACGCCGGGCGCGCCTTCCTCGGCCAGACGCTGGATCTCACGCGACTCGACGAGCCCGCCATCGCGCAGGCAGGGGTCGGCCGCAAATTTCAGAAACCCACGGTGTTCGAACATCACAGCGTGTGGGAGAACCTGGAACTCGCCTGCGCGGGCGACAAACGCTGGTTCCGCTCGCTCTGGGCCATGCTCACGCCCGCGATCCGGCATCGCATCGAAGAAGTGCTCGCGCTCACACATCTGGAACATCAGGCGCATGTGCGCGCGGGACAGCTATCGCACGGTCAGAAGCAACGGCTGGAGATTGGCATGTTGCTGATGCAGCAGCCGCAACTACTGCTGCTCGACGAACCTGCCGCCGGCATGACCGACGAAGAGACCGCCCAGCTTGCCGAGTTGCTCAATCGCCTGCGCGGTCATTGTTCGATGATGGTGGTCGAGCACGATATGGCCTTCGTGGCTGCGCTCGCGGGCGAGACGGGCCTCGTCACCGTCATGGCCGAAGGCCGGGTGCTCGCCGAAGGCACACTCGACACTGTGCAGCGCGACGAACGTGTGATCGAATCGTATCTGGGACGCTGACCATGCTGGAAATTCACGCACTCAATCAGTACTACAGCGGCAGCCACATCTTGCGCAATGTGGAATTCACCGTGCCCGACGCCCAACTCACTGTGCTGCTGGGGCGCAACGGCGTAGGCAAGACCACGCTGCTCAAATGCCTCATGGGCGTGGTGCCCGTGAAGTCCGGCAGCATCGCGTGGCGGGGTCATGCCCTGACCTCGGCGCCACCGTATGCGCGCGTGGCCAACGGGCTCGCCTATGTGCCGCAGGGGCGCGACATCTTCCCGCGACTGAGCGTTGAGGAGAATCTGCTGATCGGCGCCGCAAGCCGATCCGCACGCGAGGTCAAGCGCGGGGTGCCCGATCACATCTACGAACTCTTCCCCGTGCTGCGCGACATGAAACAGCGCCGCGGCGGCGATCTGTCCGGCGGACAGCAGCAGCAACTCGCCATCGGGCGCGCCCTTATGAGCGATCCGCAACTACTGATTCTCGACGAGCCGACCGAAGGAATTCAGCCCTCGATCATCAAGGACATCGGCGCGACGCTGCGACGGCTGGTCGACGAGCGCGGCATGACGGTGTTGCTCGTCGAGCAGTATTACGACTTCGCACTCGAACTTGCGGATCACTATCGCGTGATGAGTCGCGGGGCCATCGTGGCGAGCGGTCTCGGCAAGGACATGGAGGCCGATGGGGTGCGGCATATGGTGGCGGTGTAACGCACCCGGCACGTGGCGCTGCCATGCAGGCGCGCCGCGTGCTAGATTCGCGCCATTCACTGCCGATCCCTTTTCATGAATTCCCTGCACGCTCCCTCCACCGGCTGGCATGCCGAGCTGACGCTGGGCTTTGCGCGGCACGATGCGCGCACTGTCCTGGCCACGCGCCGCCATCAAGGCCCGCTCGTCGTTCAGAAGTCGCTTCATCCGGAAGGCCCGGGCATTTGCCACGCCGTGGTCGTGCATCCGCCCGGCGGCATTGCCGGCGGTGACGCACTTTCCATCGACGTCGATGTCGGGGATCGCGCGCACGCCGTGCTGACCACGCCCGGGGCGACCAAGTGGTACAAGTCGCAAGGCCGCTTCGGCACGCAGGACATCACGCTCACCGTGCGAGACGGGGCAAAGCTCGATTGGCTGCCGCTCGAGAACATCGTGTTCGAACACGCCGACGCTCGCCAGCACATTACCGTGCGGCTCGGCGAAGGCGCGAGCATCATCGGCTGGGACGCCACCCTGCTCGGCCGTCAGGCCGCCGGAGAGCAATGGACGCAAGGCCGCTGGCGTTCGAACTTCGAACTGCGCGACGCGAAAGATCGCCTGCTGTGGGCGGAACAGGCCGCGCTCGGCGCGGACGACACGCAACGCACGGGCGCCACAGGCCTCGCCGGATTTCCGGTCTTCGCTGCGCTGTGGGCGGTTGGCGACGCTTGCACGAGAGCGCTGGCCGAATCACTGGCCGAAGGTCTGCCGTTCAACGACGCCCTGCGTGCAGGGATCACCTGCCTGCCCGGCAACGTGCTCGTGCTACGCGCGCTCGGTCATGACATGGAGGCGGTGCGCCAGTTGCTGGTCTCCCATTGGTTGACGCTGCGCCCCTTGGTCCACGGGGTCCCCGCGGAGCCTTTGCGAATTTGGTCGACGTGATCTCGCTATCGCGAGAATCCGCGCAATAGCGCGCAATAACGTGCACATGCATACCGAAAGCGGTCCCCATAGGGCGGTATCTTTGCGACAAGTCTGAGGCCGCGTCCCAAAACGCTTCGGAATCCTCTTCGCTTACGCGGTGCTCGGGAAGAATTCGACACACGCGCGCCAGTACCCGGCGCGCGCATCGTATCGTTCCAAGAAGAGGAGTGCCTCGTGAAATCGAGCAGTAGCACGTCGTCGGCCAGCGGTGTCGCCGCCTATCCGGCCTTCTCGCCGCTTGCGACCCACGCAGACGCTTTGGGAGGCCGACCGGATGCCTTTGCGCAGGACTTCGGCGCGGCCAGTCAGATATCCCGTCATCAGAGCGAGATCGGCATGATGACGACCGGCAGCTTGCCAAGCCCCTTCCGAATGCACGCGCCCCCGGGGCCTCGCGGGGGCATCGTAGGAATCGCCGGAATGGCCACGATCGACATGCCGTCACTGGACGACGATGTCCCCGAGGTCTTTGGCGACGACATCGTCGACTGGGGACTTGCCCCCGACCTTGGCCCGCCGCCTGTCGCCTCTGTCGCAAAAATCTTCCGGCTCGACGAAGCGAAGCGCGAACCGGTGCCGAGCATCATTAGTTACATCTGGATCGGCGGCAACGGCATCAGCGGCGCCAATTACAACAATCTGCTGCATGCGGCCCGGTTGAATCCGCACGCAACCGTTCATCTCTACCTCGACAGCGAAACGCGAGACATCTCGCTCGAAGCCCTCGCTGTGCGCAGCGGTTTCGATGCCGGATGCGCGTTACGCCAATGTCCGAACGTCAAACTGGTCCGCGTGAGAGACAGTGCCTTCGGCGAGGCCTTTTCAAACGCGCACGGCGACGCCTATGCCTTCTACGAGCGCTGCATGGCAGCCGGGAAATTTGCCATGGCGTCGGACACCCTGCGCTACGAGGCGGTATATCGCACCGGCGGCGCGTATTTCGATGCCGATGACGAACTGCTGACACCGATAGACTTCCAACGCTTGAATGCGGCCCCCGACGAAGTCCTTCATCAGACGCCGTATGCCCTGGAACATATCCACGGCGATGGCCTGTTTTTCCCGAATTGCCCATTCGCAGCGCGCGCAGGCTGCGAGCTATTGCGCGAAGTCATCGATCGCTGCGGCGCCAATTACCAGCGCTATGTGCGAATGGAAAACGGCGGCTACAAGCCGCAATTCCGGCTTGAAGACGCGATACCGTACTACGAGATAAACCGCATGTGCGGCCCCGGGGTTTTTACCGAAGTCTTGGTCGAGCACGATCCGAGATCGGCACTGCTCTACCAACTGCATGCGAACCCCACGAAATCGTCGGACGCGCTTCCGGCGGGAATCGAACGTCACGTTCCTTTCGCAAAACATGACGTCAGCGCATGCGCGTTCCGCTCAGGCTCCGATCACAGTTGGGATACGACGAAAGGGGTCCCGCCGTTCGAGCGCCTTGCCGTACGCGAACCCGAAGGATTGCCGCAACCCAACGCGGATGGGATTCGCATCGACGAGCGCGGCAACGGGTTCGTCCGCGCCGGAGGATTCACGTTCCGGGTCGCGCTGGAAGGCACCGACAATCTTCGATGCGTTTTGACCCCCTACGGCCGGGCCTCGTTCGTCACCGTCCAGCGTAGTGAACGCGGTATCTGGTGTGTGCAGGACAACTCGCGCCCCTCCACCCCCAACGCCTGAACGCGCCGCCGACCGATCTGACAAACGCCGATCGGCGAGCGCGCGACATCGGCAAATGCACCAAAAATGGGAACGTTCTGGTGCCTGCCTATGAATTGCACCAACAAGAGGCTCTCGCCCCAACGCCGAGCCGGCCTGAATTCCTGAGACATCGCGCAGCAGCCGCGCCGCGCGATCGTTTTCTTGCCGCCACCCCCTCGGGCACGATTCCTGCTACCTCACTGTATCGACCGGTCAGACCAGATGATCCGGCCGCCGGCACACTCCTGTTGCCGGAATCCTTCGCCCCCGATACCCGAGGTTGCCGTCATGCTGCCGTTCACTCGTACCGCCGTCTCTCATGAAGCCGTTGCCGCCACGCTCGGCGCGCGCGCCCGTGCCCGCCGGGCCTTCACCACGCTGATGGTCGCCGCCAGTGCGATCGCCGCGCTCGCTGTGGCGATGCCGCGCGCCGCCCACGCCGACGGGCTCGACGACATCGTCAAGCGCGGCACCCTGCGTGTGGCCGTGCCTCAGGACTTCCCGCCGTTCGGCTCCATCGGTCCGGACATGAAGCCGGCCGGCTATGACATCGACACCGCCGCCCTGCTCGCCAAGGGCATGGGCGTGAAGCTGGAACTGGTGCCGGTGACCAGCGCCAACCGCGTGCCCTATCTCACGACGAACAAGGCCGACCTCGTGATCTCCAGCCTCGGCAAGAATGCCGAGCGCGAGAAAGTGATCGACTTCTCGGAAGCCTATGCACCGTTCTACAACGGCGTGTTCGGTCCGAAGGACCTCGCTGTCTCCAAGCCGGCCGACCTCTCGGGCAAGACCATCGGCGTGACGCGCGGTGCCGTGGAAGACCTCGAACTCTCGAAGATCGCGCCCGCCGACGTGACGATCAAGCGCTTCGAAGACAACAACGGCACCATCTCGGCCTTCCTCTCGGGTCAGGTGCAACTGGTCGCCACGGGCAACGTCGTGGCCGCCGCAATTCTCGCCAAGCATCCGCCCAAGCTGCCGGAGCCGAAGTTCCTCATCAAGAACTCGCCTTGCTTCGTCGGCCTGAACAAGAACGAACCGCGCCTGCTCGCCAAGGTCAACGAGATCCTCACGGCGTCGAAGAAGGACGGCTCGCTCGGCAAGATCTCGCAGAAGTGGCTCGGCATGCCGTTGCCGGCCGATCTCTGATCTGCGCCCGGGCTCCGGCCCGATCGACCTCGCGACTCACCACCGGCATCACATGCATTACGTCCTCGACTTTGCCGATCTGCGGCAATACCTGATGCTCTTTGTGCGCGGCGCCGCACTGACGATTGCCCTCACGGCCGTGTCCACGGTTGTGGGCGTAGTCATCGGTGCGCTGTGCGCCATTGCCCGCGAAGAAGGGCCCATTTGGCTCAAGGCCATTGCGGGTCTGTACGTCGAACTGATCCGCAACACGCCGTTCATCGTGCAGCTCTTCTTCATCTTCTTCGGGCTACCGAGCCTCGGCATTCATATCGACGAGACGACCGCCGCCGTTCTCGCCATGAGCGTAAACCTCGGCGCGTATGCCACCGAGATCATTCGTGCCGGCATGCGCGCCGTGCCGACCGGCCTGTCCGAAGCCGGGTTGTCGCTCGCCATGACGCGTGGCCAGATCCTGCGTCATGTGATCCTGCCGCAGGCGTTCGCCAAGGTATTCCCCGCGCTCGCCAGCCAGATCGTGATTGTGATGCTCGGCTCGGCGGTCGTGTCGCAAATCTCTGTGCCCGATCTGTCGTATGCCGCGAACTTCGTGCAGTCGCGTACCTTCCGGGCGTTTGAGAGCTATCTGATCGTCACCGCGCTGTATCTCGTGCTGGCGATTGCGCTGCGTCGCGTGCTGATGCGTTGTGCGCGCCGGCTCTTTCGCGGCACGGTCAAGCTCCGCGGAGGTGCGCGATGACCGAATTCTCGGCGTGGGACATGTTGTACGGGCTATTGCTGGCCGGGCGCTGGACGCTCGCACTTTCGGCCATCGCTTTCGTGTTTGGCGGGTTGGTGGCGCTGCTGCTGCTCGTGGTGCGCGTGGGCCGCGTGCAGTGGGCGGCTAACGCTGTGGCGCTGTACATCGAAGTCTTCCAGGGCACGCCGCTGCTCATGCAGTTGTTCCTGGTCTTCTTCGGTCTGCCGCTGCTCGGCCTGGATGTCTCGCCGTGGGTGGCCGCCGCGGTTTGCCTCACGCTTTACACGAGCGCCTATCTGACGGAAATCTGGCGCGGCTGTGTCGACGCCATTCCGCATGGTCAATGGGAAGCGTCATCGAGTCTCGCCATGCGTTATGGCGAGCAACTGCGTCACGTGATCCTGCCGCAAGCGCTGCGTATCGCCATTGCGCCGACGGTCGGCTTTTCAGTGCAGGTGGTCAAAAGCACGGCGCTCGCGTCGATCATCGGCTTCGACGAGTTGACCAAGACCGGCACCATGCTCACCAACGCGACGTTCCAGCCGTTCACCGTGTACGGGCTCGTTGCACTGCTCTACTTCGCCGCCTGCTATCCGCTGTCGCTGTGGGCGCGTCATCTTGAAAGGAAACTCCATGTCGCTCATTGAAGTCAGGGGCATGCAAAAACGCTTCGGCGAGAACCCGGTGCTCAAGGGCATCGACATGGATGTCGAGCGCGGTCAGGTCGTCTCGATCATCGGCAAGAGCGGCTCGGGCAAAAGCACGTTGCTGCGCACGCTCAACGGCCTTGAACGGTTCGACGCGGGCAGCGTCGCCGTGGACGGTGTTCACGTCGGCGCACGCGACACCGACCTGCGCGCGCTGCGTCTGAAAGTCGGCATGGTGTTCCAGCAATACAACCTGTTTCCGCATCTGTCGGCCGGTGAGAACGTGATGCTCGCGCAAAAGGTGGTGAAGAAGACTTCTAGCGCCGACGCGCGCGAAATCGCTCGCGCCATGCTGGCCAAAGTGGGGCTGGCCGACAAGTTCGATAGCTACCCGTCGCAGCTCTCCGGGGGGCAACAGCAGCGAGTGGCGATCGCACGCTCACTCGCCATGAACCCCGCCGTGTTGCTGTGCGACGAGATCACCTCGGCGCTCGACCCCGAACTGGTCGCCGAAGTGCTCAAAGTGCTGGAAGACCTTGCTGCCGAAGGGATGACACTGATACTCGTCACGCACGAGATGCGCTTCGCGCGTCATGTATCGGATCGCGTAGTGTTTATGCATCAGGGCAAGATCTGGGAATCGGGCGAGCCCGAACAGCTCTTTACACAGCCGGCCACGCCGGAATTGCAGCGGTTCATCTGCCAATGAAAACGCCGGCCAACGACGTCCTTCGTGACGTTGCGCCGCACAATGCCGGTGCGCGCGGGGCCGACCGCAAAACCCAGTGGCGCGCACGTGAGCACGCGCCTATGATGTGCGGCAGCGGCGTTATCCCCATGAACCCCTCGCATTGAAATTTCTTCGTCACGATGAAGCTCACTCCGCGCGAAAAAGACAAGTTGCTCATTTTCACCGCCGCACTGCTCGCCGAACGCCGGCGTGCCCGCGGCCTGAAGCTCAACTATCCGGAGGCCGTGGCCTTCATCAGCGCCGCCCTCATGGAAGCCGCGCGCGATGGACGCACCGTGGCCGACCTGATGCACTACGGCACCACGCTGCTCACGCGCGACGACGTCATGGACGGCGTGCCGGAAATGATTCCCGACATTCAGGTGGAAGCCACCTTTCCGGACGGCACCAAGCTCGTCACCGTGCATCACCCGATTCCCTGAGACGCAAGCGATCGCGGGCACTCCCGGTTGCCCCCGATCGTCTGCGATCCGGTTTCGATTCATCTCCGTTTTTCGTCGTCGACAACAACACCCAAAGGACGTCTCATGTCAGTGGACCGCCTCCTCGATACTCATGATGCCGGCGAAGTGTCCGCCACTTCGCTAACGGCTTCCGCCCACGCCCGCCCTTGCGCTCATGCCACCGGCCGCACGCGTCGGCGCGTGGTTCGGGCCGCGACCGGCCTGGCGCTGCTCGCGGCTTCCGGCGTTGCGCTCGCGCACCCCGGCCATCCGGGTCACGACGCCGCCAGCAGCTTCGCCGCTGGCTTCCTGCATCCGCTGACCGGCGCCGATCACCTTTGCGCCATGATCGTCGTCGGGCTGTGGAGTTCGCTCACGTCCAGACGCGTCTGGCTTGCCCCGGTGGCTTTCGTCGCCATGCTTGCGGCGGGTGGCCTGCTCGGCATGTCGCACTGGTTTTCGCTACCGGGCGTGGAGCCGATGATTGCCGTCTCGCTCCTCGTGCTCGGCCTGATGCTCGCCACGCGCGCGAAGTTGCCGGGCTGGGCAGGTGCTGCCATCGTAGGCGCCTTCGCGGTCTTCCACGGCTTCGCTCACGGCGCGGAATTGCCGGACGAAGCGAGCGCATTGCACTACATGGCGGGCTTCCTGGTCGCGACCGGCATGCTGCACGGCATTGGCATTGCGGCGGGCGTTGCGTTGCGCCATCGCAGCGTGTGGGTCCCGCGTTTGCTGGGCGCCGGTGTGCTGGCGTACGGCGTGTCGCTGCTCGCTGCGGCGGCCTGAGTCCCCGTCACGCCTTTTCGGAGACGCGCATGATTCCCGGAGAACTGCTGCCCGCCGCAGGTGAGATCACGCTGAACGAGGGTCGTCCGACCGTCAGTGTGACCGTCGCCAACACCGGCGACCGTCCGATCCAGATCGGTTCGCACTTCCACTTCTATGAAGTCAACGACGCCTTGCAATTCGACCGCGAGGCGGCGCGCGGCTTTCGTCTGAACATTGCGGCCGGCACGGCAGTCCGCTTCGAGCCGGGGCAGCAACGGACAGTCGAGCTGGTCGCGTTGGCAGGTGATCGCCGCGTCTTCGGTTTCGCCGGTCGTGTCATGGGGGCGCTATGAAAATTTCACGCCGCGCTTATGCGGAAATGTTCGGCCCGACGACGGGCGATCGCCTGCGGCTAGCCGATACCGAACTCATCATCGAGATCGAGCGCGATTACACAATCTACGGCGAAGAAGTGAAGTTTGGCGGCGGCAAAGTCATTCGCGACGGCATGGGCCAATCGCAACGCACGCGCGCCGATGTGGTCGACACCGTCATCACCAACGCCGTCATCGTCGATCACTGGGGCATCGTCAAAGCCGACATCGGACTCAAGGACGGCCGCATCTGGGGCATCGGCAAGGCCGGCAACCCGGATATCCAGCCCGGCGTCACCATTCCGCTGGGTGGGGCGACGGAAGTGATCGCGGGCGAGGGGATGATCGTTACGGCCGGTGGCATCGACTCGCATATCCACTTCATCTGCCCGCAGCAGATCGAAGAGGCGCTCTCGTCCGGCGTGACCACGTTGCTCGGTGGCGGCACCGGTCCCGCAACCGGTACGAACGCCACCACTTGCACCCCCGGGCCGTGGCACCTGGAGCGCATGCTGCAAGCCGCCGACGGCTGGCCGATCAATCTCGGTTTTCTTGGCAAGGGCAACGTCAGCCAACCCGCGCCGCTGCTCGAACAGATCGAAGCGGGCGCCATCGGTCTGAAGTTGCACGAGGACTGGGGCTCCACGCCGGCCGCCATCGACGCGTGCCTGTCCGTCGCCGATGCGACCGACACCCAGGTCGCGATTCACACCGACACGCTCAACGAAGGCGGCTTCGTCGAAGCAACTGTCGCGGCCATCAACGGGCGCACGATCCACACGTATCACACCGAAGGCGCCGGCGGCGGTCATGCGCCCGACATCCTGAAAGTGTGCGGTGAGCCGAACGTGCTGCCGTCGTCCACCAACCCGACGCGCCCGTACACCATCAACACGCTCGACGAGCATCTCGACATGCTGATGGTCTGCCACCACCTCGATCCGGCCATCGCCGAGGACATTGCCTTTGCCGAATCGCGCATCCGGCGCGAGACGATTGCGGCCGAAGACATCCTGCACGACCTCGGCGCGCTGTCGATGATCTCCTCGGATTCACAGGCGATGGGACGCGTGGGTGAAGTCGTCATGCGCACG
The DNA here is from genome assembly GCF_001465595.2 of Pandoraea apista. Classification (NCBI taxonomy): domain Bacteria; kingdom Pseudomonadati; phylum Pseudomonadota; class Betaproteobacteria; order Burkholderiales; family Burkholderiaceae; genus Pandoraea; species Pandoraea apista. The sequence goes on from NZ_CP013481.2 coordinate 5,206,630, forward strand.
TGGCAGACCGCGCACAAGATGAAGGTGCAGCGCGGTGCGCTGGGTACCGACACGGCGCAGGCCGATAACTTCCGCGTAAAACGCTACGTGGCCAAGTACACGATCAACCCGGCGATCACCCATGGCATGGCTCATGAAATCGGCTCGATCGAAGTGGGCAAGTGGGCCGATCTGGTACTGTGGGAACCGGCCTTCTTCGGCGTGAAACCCACCCTGATTCTCAAGGGCGGCATGATTACGACGGCGCTCATGGGCGACCCGAATGCGTCAATCCCGACGCCTCAGCCGGTGCACTATCGGGAGATGTTCGGAGCACGCGCCGGGGCAATGGCGCGCACGTCTCTCACGTTCGTGTCGCAAGCGGCGTACGATGGCGACGTGGCCGGCCGTTATGGGCTGTCCAAGCGCGTCGTGCCGGTGCGCGATATCCGGCAGGTGACCAAGGCCAACATGATCAACAACGACTGGTTGCCGCATATCAGCGTCGACCCCGAGACCTATCAGGTCATCGCGGACGGTCAGTTGCTGACGTGCGAACCTGCGACCGTGCTGCCGATGGCGCAACGTTACTTCCTTTTCTGACCCCATGTCGCAAGATTCCGAATCCCCCTCAACCTCCGACTACGCCTTATCGTCGACGCTGCGCCGCGTTGAGAAACGCCTCGAAGCCGGACGCATTGCCGCACCGCTGGCACAGCGCGCTCCGGCACTCGTGCTGCCGTTCGACGCGCGCAGCAAAAGCCGCCTGCGCGCCACGCTGACGACCGGAGAAGAGGTTGCCCTGTTCCTGCCACGAGGCACGGTGCTGCGTGGCGGCGATGTACTCGTGGCCAACGACGGCGGCCTCATTCGCGTGGAAGCCGCCGCCGAGACGGTGCTGCTCGTGAGCGCCGCCACGGCACTTGCGCTCACGCGTGCGGCATATCACCTCGGCAACCGGCATACGCCGGTGGAAGTCGGCGACGGTTATCTCAAGCTCGAATACGATCCGGTGCTGCGCGACATGCTGCTACGGCTTGATGTCGACGTTGCCGAGGCGCTCATGCCCTTTGAACCCGAAGCGGGGGCTTATGGCGGCGGACACAAGCATGGTCACGATGCGACGTTCGCCGAGGACTTTGCCCTCGCTCAGCAAGTGTTCCACGAGCATCATGGGCACTCGCACGATGACAGCCATGGTCACGGGCATTTGCATTCACATGACGATGACCATGACCATGCCCCCGGTCACGTTCACGGCCCGGGGTGCAATCACGATCACGCCCCGAGTCACGTGCATGGGCCCGATTGCGCTCACTCGCACGTTCACGAGGATCATCACGGCCATCTTCATATGCACGGCCCCGACTGCGGGCATGACCATTCCCGCGCCCCGGACGGCACCGCTGCCGGCGCCGCGCCCATCCCTGTGAGTCCGACCGATGACGGCAAGTCTGGCCAGTCCTCTCACTGAACCCGTTGCCGCTGCGTCGCTGCAATCGCTCGCAGCGCTGCTTCATCTCGCCTCGCCGGCGCTGCCCATCGGTGCGTTCAGCTATTCGCAGGGCCTTGAGGCCGCCGTCGAGCACGGCATCATTCACGACGCCCCAAGCGCCGAGCGCTGGATCGCCAGCCAGCTCGACGGGGTCTTCACGACCGGCGAGATGGCGCTACTTGCCCGGCAGTGGCGTTACTGGCAAGCGGGCGACGTCGCCGCGCTCACCCGCGTGAACGATTGGCTGCTTGCCACACGCGAGGCGGCTGAGTTGCGCGCGGAAACTGAACAGATGGGCTGGTCGCTCACGCAACTCGCGCTCTCGCTCGAATGGGGCGAGCCGGCACAGCGAGCGCACCTGGCTGCGTTACGTCCGATTGCGCTGCCGACGGCATTCGCGTTCGCGGCACTCACGCATGGCGCACCGCTGGCCGACATGCTCGTGGCTTACGCGTTCAGTTGGCTCGAGAACCAGGTCGCCGGTGCGCTCAAAGCGGTTCCACTCGGCCAACTGGCCGCGCAACGTGTGATCGTCTCGCTACGTCCCCGCGTCGTCGACGCGGCCCATCGGGCGGCGTCGTTGCCCGACGACCAGATCAATACGTTTTCCCCGATGCTCGCGATACTCGCGTCGCGCCACGAGACACAGTATTCACGGCTGTTCCGTTCGTGAAATGCGATGCGTCGCGTCTTCTTGTTTTGTCACCTCGCTACTCAGCGATTTCGTTTTTTCCGCCACCCACGACATTCGCCATGACGACTTCTGCCAACGCCCGTCGTACCAAGAAGAATCCGCCGCTGCGTGTCGGCATCGGAGGCCCGGTCGGCTCCGGCAAAACCACCCTGACCGAAATGCTCTGCAAAGCCATGCGCGAGCGCTACGATCTCGTGGTGATCACCAACGACATCTACACCAAGGAAGACCAGCGCCTGCTGACAGTCGCGGGCGCCCTGGAGCCCGAGCGTATTCTGGGTGTCGAGACGGGTGGCTGCCCGCATACGGCCATTCGTGAAGATGCGTCGATCAATCTGGAAGCCGTCGAGCGCATGCTCGAACGGTTTCCGGACGCCGATGTGGTCTTCATCGAATCGGGCGGTGACAATCTTGCCGCCACATTCAGCCCCGAGCTCTCCGATCTCACCATCTACGTGATCGATGTGGCTGGCGGTGAGAAAATCCCTCGCAAGGGGGGGCCGGGCATTACCAAGTCGGACCTCCTCGTCATCAACAAGACCGATCTCGCCCCCTATGTCGGGGCGTCGCTCGACATCATGCGCTCGGATACACAGAAGATGCGCGGCATGCGTCCTTTCGTCATGGGGAACATGAAGGAAGGCAAGGGCCTTCAGGAGATCATCCGCTTTATCGAGGCGCGAGGAATGCTGGCTTGAGGTGATGCGCGCATTGAACGTCCCGGCTTTCCGATGCGCGCATCAGGCTATCGCTGCGTCACCGAAAATCCATGCTCGCGCAGCAGTTGCAATACCCCGTGCGGCCCACCAAGGTGCAACGTGCCGATGGCAACGAACACCGGCTTGCCCGGGTCCGCCAAAAAGAGCATGCGCGCCAGAAAACGCCGATTGCGCGAATATAGAATGCGCTCGTCGATAGCATCGGCGAGCGCTACGTTGCGCCGCACTTGCGCCGACTTGCTCTGCGACCAGTCGAACACCAGCTCGGCGTCTCCCGCGCGCCACAGACGGTGCAGCTCCTCGACCTGCGCCGTCGCCGTCTTGGGGGTAAGCACCAACTCCTGCGCCAGTAGCTCGTTCTGCTGCGCCGAGGTCAGGCCGGTGAACGCGTCCATCTGTTCCGCAAGCGACTCAAGGCCGACGATACGTCCGCGATAGATGTTCTCAAGCTGATTCTCGGTGCCGTACTCCGTTTGCAGATCGGCCCCCATCGAGTCCAGCGTTTCGACGAGCAGCGCCGCCAGCCATGGCCGCATGTGACGGATCTCGGCCAGCATCGCCGGATTGCCTTTCAGACGGTCGCGCAACTTGCGCCATAACGGCGCCGGAATCATCTTCGGCAAACAGGCACGCGTGCACATGCCGTACTTCTGCACGTCGTCCTGCGACATCGTCAGATCGTCAGGCGAAAGCTCGAACGCCACTACCTTCGATACGCGCAGCGCATCGACCACAACTTTGCGGAACGGATAGTCGTCGGGCTTGCCGACGTGCAGGGTGCCCATCACGTAGATGGTCATGTCGCCCTTGCGGGCTTCGTAGAACGGGAGATTGGCGCCCGGCGGCGACTCGCCGGGCTCGGGCACCACCAGCGGCAACGTGCGCGGCGTGACGGCACGCGGCGTCACGGTCGAGGCTGCGTCCAGCGTGACGGCGAGCGTCATCAGCAGACAGCCAAGCAGCCAGCCGGTCAATGCAACGCCCCGGCGCACCTGCGTCGCGCGTGGTGGTCCACCCAATCTCGTTATCCCTCAATGTCTTCAACCCGATGGCACGCCACCAGACGCCCTTCGAGCTTGCGCAATTGTGGTACTTCCTCGCGGCAATGGTCGACGGCATACGGACAGCGCGGCGCAAACGCACACCCCGGCGGCGGGCGCAACGGCGATGGCAGCTCGCCGATCAGCGGAATTTTCACGCGCCGCTCGGAGGGCTTGATCGCCGGTGTCGCCGACATCAGCGCCTTGGTGTACGGATGTAGCGGCTTGCCGAACACGGCGGCCTTGGGACCGTGTTCGACCGCGCGGCCGAGATACATCACCATGACGTCGTCGGCCACATGCTCGACCACGGCGAGATTATGCGACACGAACACGTAACTCGTCGCGTATCGGTCCTGCAAATCCATGAAAAGATTCAGGATCTGTGCCTGAATTGAGACATCCAGGGCCGAAACGGGCTCGTCGGCGACCACGATAGCAGGCGACATGATCATCGCCCGGGCAATCGCCACCCGCTGCCGCTGCCCGCCCGAGAACATATGCGGATAACGGGCCACGTGCTCCGGACGCAACCCTACCGTGCGCATCATCTCGGCAATCTTCTCGCCGCGCTCCGCGCGGCTGAGCGACGTATTGATCGCCAGCGGCTCGTCGAGCGCCTGCCCCACGGTCTTGCGTGGGTTGAGCGACGCATACGGGTTCTGGAACACCATCTGAATGCGCGTGCGCAGCGGCGCCAGATCGCCCGCCGACGCCCCCGTGGTCTCGGTGGCATCAATGGCGAGTCTGCCGGACGTCGGCGGTTCGATCAATGTCAGCACTCTGGCCAGCGTCGATTTGCCGCACCCGGACTCCCCCACCACGGCGAGCGTGCGGCCGGCCGACAACTCGAACGACACCCCGTTGAGTGCCTTGACCGTGGCCTGCCCGCGCATCAAGCCGCGGTTCACCGTGTAGAAACGCGTCAGCGCTTGCGCAGTCAGCACCAACGGACCGCTGCCGCGCTCGCTGCCACCCGGCACAGGCGTTTGCGGCGCTCCCGGAGGCGTCGCGAAAACGGTTTCACTCATTGCGCTCCTCCCGTCGTCTGTACGCCCGCCACCGTATGCGGCAGCGGCTTGAAGCATCGCACCAGCGGCGTGCCGATGGCCTGAGGCCCCGTATAGGGCTCGAGCGGGGGCGGCGCCGTACGGCAGTGGTCGTCGGCATAGGGACAACGCGGCGAGAGCAGACAGCCTGCCGGACGGTCGTCCCGCCCGGGTACCACACCCGGCAACGTGTGCAAACGGCGCACCCCGCGGTTGTGTTCGGGAATGGCGGAGAGCAAGGCCTCCGTGTACGGATGATGCGGCGCGTCGAACAGCGCCGGCACCTGCTGAACTTCGATCACCTGCCCCGCATACATGACGGCCACCCGGTGCGCGACCTCGGCCACCACAGCCAGATCGTGCGAAATGAGCACCAGCGCCATGCCGTAATCCTTTTGCAGTTGCAGCAGCAAGGCCATGATCTGCGCCTGAATCGTGACGTCGAGCGCAGTCGTCGGTTCATCGGCAATCAACAGCTTCGGGCGGCAGGCAATCGCCATTGCGATCATCACGCGCTGGTTCATCCCGCCGGATAGCTGGTGCGGGTAAGCGCCTAGCCGGTTGGCGGCGTCGGGAATCTCGACTTGCTCGAGCAGTTCGACAACGCGATCCTTCAACGCCTTGCCGCGCAATCCCATGTGACGCCGCAACACTTCGCCGATCTGGTAGCCAACGGTGTAGCTCGGGTTCAGGCTGGTGAGTGCGTCCTGAAAGATCATCGACACGTCGCGCCCGACAATACTTCGCCGCTCGCGCGCCGAGGCATTGAGCAGGTCGCGCCCGTCGAAGCGCACTTCGTCGGCCCGCACGCGGCCCGGCGCGTCGATGAGCCCCATGAGCGCGAGCATGGTCACACTCTTGCCGGAGCCGGATTCGCCGACCACGCCGAGAATCTCGCCCTGGCCAACGGTCATGTCGATGGCGTCGACAGCGCGCGCGCCGTCGAAGTCGACCGATAGATTTCGAATGGAGAGCAGACTCATGCGATTCGCTTCAGTTTGGGGTCGAGTGCATCGCGCAGGCCGTCGCCGACCAGATTGATCGCGAGCACCGAGATGACGATCGCAAGGCCCGGCAGCGTAACGATCCACCAGGCACTTTCCATATAGTCGCGTGCCGACGCGAGCATCGAGCCCCATTCGGCGAGCGGCGGTTGCACGCCCAGACCGAGAAAGCCGAGGGCGGCTGCGTCGAGAATCGCCACCGAGAAACTCAGCGTCGCCTGCACGATGAGCGGCGCCGCACAGTTCGGCAGCACCGTCGAGAACATCAGCCGCAGCGTGCCCGCCCCCGCCATGCGCGAGGCCACGACATACTCGCGCTGCAACTCGCCAATGGCCGCCGCTCGTGTCAAACGCACATAGGCAGGCAAGGTCACGATAGCGATAGCGATGGTCGTATTGGCAAGTCCCGGGCCGATCACGGCCACCACGGCCACGGCCAGCAGCAGCGACGGCAGCGCCATCATCATGTCCATCAGGCGCATGATCGGCGTGTCGAGCCAGCGCGGGAAGAAGGCCGCGAGCAAGCCGAGCAGAATGCCCGGAATCAGCGAAAGCACAACCGACGACAAACCGATCCAGAACGACAGGCGCGCACCGAAAATCAGACGCGAAAGAATATCGCGCCCAGCCTCATCCGTGCCCAGCAGGAACCGGGCGTTGCCGCCCTCGAACCACGCGGGCGGAATCTTCACGAAATCGCGATATTGCTCGATGGGGCTGTGCGGCGCGATCAGCGGCGCGAAAATCGCCGCCGCGAACATCAACAACAGCACGATGGCCGCGGCCGTCGCGCCGCGGTTGGCGGTAAAGCTGCGCAGAAACTCCCGAACCAGACGCGCGCGAGGCGTGGCCGTCACAGTCGCGGGAGGCGGCAGCGTAGCAGGCGTGTCACTCATCGTTGACCTCCTTCAGTGCCGAATGCGCGGGTTGACGACGCCATAGAGCACGTCGACCAGCAAGTTGACCAGAATCACGCCCGTCGCGATGAGCAGAATGCCGCCCTGCACCACCGGATAGTCGCGTCGCAGAATGGCATCGATCAGCCATTTACCGATCCCGGGCCACGAGAACACGTTCTCGGTCAGCACCGCCCCGGCAAGCAATGTGCCGACTTGCAGACCGATCACGGTAATGACGGGAATCAGCGCGTTGCGCAGCGCATGCACCACGATCACACGCCACGGCGAGAGACCCTTCGCGCGTGCCGTGCGAATGTAGTCCTCGCGAAGGACTTCGAGCATGGCCGAGCGTGTCATGCGGGCAATCACCGCGAGCGGCACGGTGCCGAGCACGATGGTCGGCAGGATCAGATGACTCACCGCCGAGCTGAAAGCGCCCTGATCTCCGGAGAGCAGCGTGTCGATCAGCATGAAGCCGGTGACCACCGGCACGTCGTACTCCACGCCGATACGTCCGGACACCGGGGTCCATTGCAGGTCGACGGAGAACAGCATGATGAGCAGCAGCCCCCACCAGAAAATCGGCATGGAGTAGCCGGTGAGCGCCGCCCCCATCGTGGTGTGATCGAGCATCTTGCCGCGCCTGAGCGAGGCGGCAACGCCTGCCGGCAATCCGACCACGAGCGCGAAGATCATCGCGCAGAGGGCGAGTTCCAGCGTTGCGGGAAAGCGCGAGAAGAACTCGTGAAGCACACCCTCGTTGGTCACGATCGAGCGCCCGAGATCCCCCTGCGCTGCGTGCTTCAGATAGACGAAATATTGCGTGGTGAGCGGCTGGTCGAGTCCAAGCCGCTTCATCGCCTCCGCGTGCATGACCGGATCGAGGTTCCGCTCGCCCACGAGCACTTCGATCGGATCGCCGGGAATAAGGTGAATGAGCGCGAACGCCAGGATAGTGATGCCGATGAAAGTCGGGATCACCATGCCCAGTCGTCTCAGGACGAATCTCAGCATAGGAGGGTTCCGTGGGGGCTTCGCGCACCGCCCGGCCCCGGCGCAGGGACGGATGGCGCTGTGCCGCGTTAGTCAGTTCGTAGACGATCTTTTGTCTTGGTGCGGCAGGCAGATCCGGGCGCGGCGGCCGGGTCTGCCTGCTTGATACCCAAAACTTGCTTTTGGCCGGCGTCGGCCGGCACCGGCCGACGCTGCTGCCATGTCGCGGGCTTCGATCAATCCAGCGACACGCCGGCGAAGCTATTGCGGCTGAACGGGCTGAGCTTGAAGCCCTTCACGTTCGTGGCCATCGGCTTGTACTGCGTGGAGTGTGCGATGGGCGAGAACGGCAGTTGCTGGGAGAAGATCTCCTGCGCTTGCGTGTACAGCTTCGTACGCGCGGCGACGTCCGTGGTCTGACGTGCCTGCTTGATGAGATCGTCGAACGGCTTGTAGCACCACTTCGAGAAGTTGTTGCCGTTCATCGAGTCGCAGCCGAGCAGCACACCGAGCCAGTTGTCCGGATCGCCGTTGTCGCCGGTCCAGCCAATAAGCATCGCATCGTGTTCGCCCGCCTTGGCGCGCTTGATGTACTCGCCCCACTCGTAAGTGACGATGTTGGCCTTCACGCCGATCTTGGCCCAGTCGGCCTGAATCATTTCGGCCATGAGCTTGCCGTTCGGGTTATACGGGCGTTGCACCGGCATTGCCCACAGGGTGATCTCGATGTTCTTCACACCGGCCTTGTCGAGCAACGCGCGGGCCTTCTCGGGATCGTAGCTGGCCGACTTGATGTTCTTGTCGTATGACCATTGCGTCGGCGGCATCGGCGCGCCGTTCGACAACTGCCCTGCCGAGCCGTAGACGGACTGAAGAATCGCCTTCTTGTTGATCGCCATGTCGAGTGCCTGACGCACTTCCACACGATCGAGCGGCTTCTTCTGCACGTTGTACGCCACGTAGCCGAGGTTGAAGCCGACCTGATCCGGCATCTTCAGCTTCGAGGCCTTGCCCTGTGCCGAGATTTCGGCCTTGAGCGCGTCGACGTCAGCCGGACGCGGGTAGGTCGCGACCTGGCATTCGTTGCGCTTGAGCTTCTGGATACGAACGTTCGCATCGGTCGTGATCGCGAAGATCAGCTTGCCCACCTTCGGCGGCAGATTCGCGTTCCAGTAGTCCTTGTTGCCGTCGAGGCGCAGCGTGGCGTCCTTCGTATAGCTGCGGAAGATGAACGGCCCCGTGCCAACCGGCTTGAGTGCGATATCGCGCGGGTTGTTCGCCGCGAGCAGCTTGTCCGCGTATTCCTTCGACAGGATCGACGCGAACGACATCGCCAGATTCTGGATGAACGGCGCATCGACCTTCTTCAGCACGAAACGCACGGTGTACGGGTCGACGACCTCGATGCGGTCGATGTCCGCCTGAAGCCCCATGTCGACGAAATACGGAAACTCGGCCGGATAGGCCTTGCGGAACGGCATCTCACGATCGCCCATGCGATCGAAAGTGAACTTCACATCCTCGGCGTTGAAATCACGCGTGGGGGTGAAGTATTCGGTCGTATGAAACTTGACACCCTTGCGCAGGTGGAAGGTGTAGATCTTGTTGTCCGGCGAGATATCCCACTTCTCCGCAAGCGACGGCATCACACCGGTTTCGCCCGGTACGAAGGCGATGAGGCGGTTGTAGATGGCGTCGGCGGGATCGAAATCGGTGCCTGTGGTGAGTTGCCCCGGATCGAAGCCGGCGGGACTGCCCTCGGAGCAATACACGAGGGTCTTGTTCGGGAGCTCGACTGCTGCCGCGGGCGGGATCACGGTTGCACCGGCAAGCAAGGTCGCAGCCAAAAGCAAACGCAGGGTGTGAGTCTGTTTCATAGGCTCCTCGGGATATGAGATGACGCCCGGCGACGATCGGCCGCCGAGCCCACGAGGGATATTACTTAAGCTTACCTCGCCTCACAACACGCCAAATCCCTAGCAAACCGCCTATTTGTGGTGTTTTTGATTAGGAAATTGCTTAATTATGATCAGGATTGACTTCCAACCCGCCCACCCGCTAGTCAGCGATTGCGCGGCGCCTTACAGACCGAGGCGCTGCCACATCGCTTTGGTCGCCGAAGCAGCGTTGAGCGTGTAGAAATGCAATCCGGGCGCGCCGCCCGCGAGCAGGCGCTCGCACAGCGCCGTCACCACGTCGAGCCCGAAGGCGCGGATCGCCTCGCGGTCGTCGCCGAAGCCTTCGAGACGCTTGGCCACCCAGCGCGGCACTTCGGCGCCGCACATCTCCGAGAACCGCATCATCTGCGAATAGTTCGTGATGGGCATGATGCCGGGCACGATCGGCACCGTCACACCGAGACGCTGTACGTCTTCGACGAAGCGGAAATACGCGTCGGCGTTGAAGAAGTACTGCGTGATCGCGGCGTCTGCTCCGGCCTTCACCTTGTTGGCAAAGTGCTCGAGATCCAGACGCGGCGACTTCGCCTGCGGGTGGTATTCCGGATAGGCCGCCACTTCGATATGAAACCAGTCGCCGGTCTCGGCACGAATGAACTCGACCAGTTCCGAGGCATAGCGGAACTCGCCGATCTCGCCCATCCCCGACGGCATGTCGCCACGCAGCGCCACGATATGGCGGATGCCGTTATCGCGGTAGGTCTTCAGAATGTCGCGGATGTTCTCTTTGGTCGAGCCGACGCACGAGAGGTGCGGTGCGGCTTCCACGCCTTCGCGCTGGATTTCGATGACCGTATCCAGCGTACCCCGCTGCGTCGAGCCGCCGGCGCCGAACGTCACCGAGACGAACTTGGGGCCAAGGGGAAACAGTTGCTGGCGCGTGGCGCGCAGCTTTTCCGCGCCGTCGGCGGTCTTGGGCGGGAAGAATTCGAAACTGAAGGAAGGCTTCGTCATGATGGTCTTGTTTTCGAGAGAGCCACTCATGCCGCGCGTCTGGCGTGCACGAAGAACTCCCGGTTGCCGTCACCCCCGGCGATAGGGCTGTCGAGCCACGCGGCTACGGTCAGCGCCAGCGCTTCGCAGGCGGTGCGGATCTTTGTCTCCACTTGCGCGTATTGCGCGGCATCTTTCACGAGGCCGCCGCGACCAATGTGCTCGCGCCCCACTTCGAACTGCGGCTTCACCAGCATCAGCAGATCGCCCGTCGCCGCCAGCAAAGGGGCCAGCGCCGGCAGTATCAGCGTGAGCGAGATGAACGACACATCGCCGACGATCAGGTCGAAGCCCGCTTCCGGCACGGCGGTCAAGGCCGCGACGGGAGTATCTCGTGCGGCGTCATCGGTGCACTGCGTCAAACGTTCGTCGAGCATCTCGCGCGACAGGTGACGTGCGTTGATGCCTTCTAGCGAGACGAGGCGCGGCTCGGTCGCCAGACGTTGGTTCAGTTGCCCATGCCCGACATCCACGCCAACGACCCGCGCAACGCCCGCCTGCAAGAGGCAGTCGGCAAAGCCGCCGGTCGACAGGCCCACGTCGAGGGCGATGCGCCCCGTGACATCGAGCCCGGTCTGCGCCAGCGCGCCAGCCAGCTTCAACCCGCCGCGCGACACGTAGCGGTCCTCGCCGGGCAAACCGTCCGCCGCCGCACGCACTTCGAGGTCTTCGTCGTCCGCCACAACCTGACTGGCCTTTTTCAGCGCCGTTTCGGTGCCGGCGAAATATACGCGCCCGGCATCGATGAGACGTTGAGCGGCGGTGCGCGATGCTGCCAGCCCCCGGGAGACGAGGGCCTGATCGGCACGAAGAGCTTGCGACATGACTACCGGTTTCCTGCAAAGAACCGTCGACGGCGAGGCGTCGACACTTACACGTTAGTGGCGCGTTCGCCGCCGAACACCAGCGCCGACAGAATCCACGAAATCAGGCTATACAGCAGCGAGCCGAACAGCGCCGCCCAGAATCCCGAAACTTCAAAACCCTTGACGACATGCGCGGCCAGCCAGAACAGCAAGGCGTTGATCACGAAGATGAACAAGCCCAGCGAGAGCACCGTGACCGGCAGCGTGAGCACAACGAGCAGCGGCCGCAGGAACGCGTTGATCAGGCCGAGCACGACCGCAACGATCAGTGCCGTGCCGATACCCTTGAGCTGAATGCCCGACACGATGTACGGCAGGACGAGAAGCGCAATGGCGTTGATAAGCCAAATCAGCAGCAGACGCATGGCAAGCTCCGGAGAACAGGCCGGTGCGGGATCGACAGTCCCGCACCGGCGGTAGCGAAAAGTGAACGCGGCGCCAGTCGAAGCCACCACGTTGACCCGTTCACCTTACCGGCACAGCGCACCCCTGGGCGCCCTGTACCGGCTCGGTGGATCGGGGAAATCAATAGCGATAGTGGGCCGGCTTGAACGGACCGTTCTTGTCGACACTGATGTACTTCGCCTGATCATCGGTGAGCACCGTGAGTTCGGCACCGATACGGCCCAGGTGCAGACGCGCCACCTTCTCGTCCAGATGCTTCGGCAGCACGTACACGCTGTTCTTGTACTTGGCGCCGTGAACGAACAGTTCGATCTGTGCGAGCGTCTGGTTGGTGAACGAGTTGCTCATCACGAACGACGGGTGGCCCGTGGCGCAGCCCAGGTTCACGAGGCGACCTTCCGCCAGCAGGATGATGCGCTTTCCGTCCGGGAAGATGATGTGATCGACCTGCGGCTTGATGTTTTCCCACTGGTACTTGCGGGTCGACGCCACGTTGATTTCCGAGTCGAAGTGACCGATGTTGCACACGATGGCCTGGTGCTTCATCGCGGCCATGTGGTCATGATCGATCACGTGGAAGTTGCCCGTGGCCGTCACGAAGATGTCGGCCTTGTCGGCAGCGTACTCCATCGTCACGACACGGTAGCCTTCCATGGCGGCTTGCAGTGCGCAGATCGGATCAATTTCCGTGACCCACACCGTGGCGCCCAGACCGCGCAGGCTTTGCGCACAGCCCTTGCCCACGTCGCCGTAACCGGCCACGAGCGCGATCTTGCCGGCGATCATCACGTCGGTCGCGCGCTTGATACCGTCGACCAGCGACTCACGGCAGCCGTACAGGTTGTCGAACTTCGACTTGGTGACCGAGTCGTTCACATTGATGGCCGGGAACGGCAGCGTGCCGTCCTTTTCCATCTGATACAGACGATGCACGCCCGTGGTAGTCTCTTCGGTCACGCCCTTGATTTGCGACAGGCGCTTGCTATACCACTGCGGATCGATCTCGATATGGCGCTTGATGGCGGCGTACAGTGCGACTTCTTCTTCGTTGGTCGGATTGGCGACCACGGACAGATCCTTCTCGGCCTTGCTGCCCAGGATCAGCAGCAGCGTGGCGTCGCCCCCGTCGTCGAGAATCATGTTGGCGAACTCGCCGTTCGGCCATTCGAAGATGCGGTGGCTGTATTCCCAGTACTCGTCGAGCGATTCGCCCTTGAAGGCGAACACGGGAATGCCGGCGGCAGCGATGGCCGCAGCGGCGTGGTCTTGCGTCGAGAAGATGTTGCACGAGGCCCAGCGCACTTCTGCACCGAGGGCCACGAGCGTTTCGATGAGCACGCCCGTCTGAATGGTCATGTGCAGCGAACCGGCGATGCGTGCGCCCTTGAGCGGCTGGCTGGCCTTGAACTCGGCACGCGTGGCCATCAGACCCGGCATTTCGCTCTCGGCGATGGTCAGTTCCTTGCGGCCCCAGCCGGCAAGGTTGATATCGGCAACGTGGAAATCGGAGAATTTCGAATCGACTACGGCGTTCATCACGCCTCCTTTTCTCTAAATAAAGACTAGATAGTGGGACGTGAGCGCCGTTCTGGAGGCTCACACGCCATGCTACCCGTATCGATAACGGCGGCCGGCGCGGCCAATAGGAAGGATCTTGAGCCTGGCAGCACGATGGCTGTCGCAACGCTCCTCAAGAATCTCGGCATTGTAGCAAAACTGATACGCGCCGTCGGGGCGCAAGCGTCGCTTGAAGGGTTATTTTTTGCGAGGCAGATGACAGCCGTGAGCCTCGCGTGCGACGCAACCCCGTCGCATGCGGTCAGGCTGTCGAGATGTCAGATCGGCAGATGCGCGAGCAGGGGCGCGGCGAACACCATCAAAATGCCGTTGATCATCATGACGAGGCTGGCCACGACGCCTTCTTCGCTACCGATCTGGCGCGCCTTGGCAGTGCCGAAGCCGTGGGCGCCCGCCCCGAACGGCGCGCCGCGCGCCATGCGGGTGCGCAACGGCAGCCACGAGAGCAACGCCTCGCCGAGCAGCATGCCGATGAACCCGGTGATGATGACGAAGAGTCCCACCAGATCGCGTGAACCGCCCACCTGATCGGATACGGCCAGAGCAAACGGCGTCGAGATCGACCGCGCGAGCAGGCTGCGCGCCATCTCGGGCGGCAACTCGAACAACCGGGCGAGCACGAAAGAGCTGCCCACAGCCACGACCATGGCGACCAGCACGCCGACGATCAACGCAAACGCGTGCCGGCGAATGATGTCGCGATGCTCGTAGATCGGCACGGCAAACGCGATCGTCGTCGGGCCGAGCAGCCAGACCAGCCAGCGCGAGTCGGAGATGTACGTCGTGTAGGAAATGTCGCCACCGATCATCACGACGATGAGCAGGACCGGCGCCAGAATTGCCGGGCCGAGCCACACCTTGCCGAAACGCGCGTAAAGGCGCTTCGACACGTAATAGAACACGACGGTGAGAACGAGCAGCAAGAGCGCCGTATGATTCATGGCAAGACCCGGCAAGCGCTGAACAGACTGGTAATGGGGACGGCCGGCTCGCGCATCAACGGGCGTCGTGCGCAGGTGTGCGGCGAGCCGGAATACGAACGAGCGCGCGCTTCATATGACGCTCCGCGCGGCAGGCGAGATCGACTGCCAGCGCCGTCGACACCATCACGAGCACCGTGCCAACGCCAATCACGGCCAGCAATTGCAGCCCTTCGTGACGCAGCAGATCGGTGTATTGCATGACGGCCGCGACCATCGGCACGAAGAAGAGGATCATTTCGGCGAGAAACCAGTCGGCGCCCCGCTTGATCTTCTCCGTCTTCAGCACGCCGCTCATGAGCAGCGCCACCACGGCGAGCAAACCGAGTACGCCGCCCGGCAGCGGCAAATGAAAATGACGCGATGCAGCATCGGCCACAAGGTAGATACCGGTAAGCAGCGCAATTTGCCAGACCACATCGACAATGCGCTTGCTGCGGCTATACAGACGGCTGGCAATCATCTTGGTCATGGCGGGCTCCCGGGTTTGGCTTCAATATGAAGGGCAGTATAGGAAGCAGCGCAACATAAATATAATGAATTAGTATCATAAAATAGATTCCAAATTGGAATAATTTAAGTATTAACCCTAATCGTGCATGAGAAAGCCTGATGGGACGGGGCTTTCCGAGAATTTGCACTAATTTGGTGCAATTGAGAGAACCAAAATGGAACTGCGCGCGTTGCGGGGATTTGTGGAAGTTGTGCGACAGCAGAGCTTCACGGCGGCGGCCGAAGCACTGTTCGTCACCCAGCCGACCGTGAGCAAAATGGTCAAGGCGCTGGAAGACGAGCTGGGCACGCCGCTGATGTTGCGCGAAGAGCGCGGCATGGGCCGCCGGCTTCAACTGACCGACGCGGGGCGCGTCGTCTTCGAGCGCGGACAGGACGTGCTGGCCGCTTACGCCCGGCTACAGCAGGAGCTGGCCGATCTCGAGACAGTCGCACGCGGCGAGCTGTCGATTGGCATTCCGCCGCTCGGCGGCGATCTGTTCATTCCGGTGATCGGTGCGTTTCACCAGCACTATCCGGATATCGAGATGAAGCTCTTCGAGACCGGCTCGCGCGCCATTGAGCAGGCACTGCTGGCGGGCGATATCGAACTGGGGGCGGTGCTGTTGCCGGTCGACCCCACGATTCTCGATGTGCTGCCGGTGTGTCATTACCAGCTGCGCCTGATCGCCCCGCGCGAGTCCCGCTGGGAGGGACGCGCCTCTGTCGGTCTGGGCGAGTTGCGCGACGAGCCATTCGTCTTTTACGGCGAAGGGTTTGCGCTGTCCGAGTTCGTGATTGCCGCGTGCCGCCGCGCAGGCTTCACGCCAAAGATCGCGGGACGCTCCAGCCAATGGGACTTCATTGCGTCGATGGTGGACAACGGCGTGGGCATCGCCTTGCTGCCGGAGCCCTTCTGTGCACGCCTCGATCCGAAGCGCTTCGTCATGACCGACGTGCGCGACCCGGAAATTCCGTGGGATCTGGCCATGGCATGGCGGCGCGACTCGTATCTGTCGCATGCGGCACGACGCTGGCTCGCGCTTGCCCGCGACATTCTCGGCCCCGGCGGTGACGGCGACGCTCAGGCGGCCATCGCGGGTGGCGCTCGCCGCACCCGAGGGGCTGAGCCTTCCCAATAACACCCGTACCGTCACGGCAACAGGTGGCGAGGCCGGCATCATCCGACACCGCATCGCGATTGCGGTATGCTTGCCGCTGACATTTTCCTCCCCCTTTTGCCGCGCGAGCGCGGCGCATCGACACTCATGCGCATCATTACCGCGAATCTCAACGGCGTGCGATCGGCCGCCAAGAAGGGCTTTTTCGAGTGGTTCGGCAAGCAGGAAGCCGACATTCTCTGTGTGCAGGAAATCAAGGCGCAGTTGCCCGACATGACGCCGGACTTCCTCACGCCGCACGACTATCAGGGCTATTTCCATTACGCGGAAAAGAAGGGCTACAGCGGCGCCGGCGTGTACGTGCGACGCGAGCCCGACGACATTCTCATCGGTTGGGGTAACGCCGAGTTCGACGCCGAAGGCCGTTACGTCGAAGTACGCTACGGCAATCTGTCGGTGATCTCCGTGTACATCCCGTCGGGATCGAGTGGCGAGGAACGTCAGGCCGCCAAGTTCCGCTTCATGGCCGACTTCATGCCGCACCTGCTGGCCCTCAAGGCGGCCGGACGCGAGGTGATCCTGTGCGGCGACGTGAACATCGCGCACAAGGAAATCGACATCAAGAACTGGAAAGGCAACCTGAAGAACTCGGGATTCCTGCCCGAAGAGCGCGCATGGCTCACGCAGTTGTTCGACGAACACGGCTATGTCGACGTCTTCCGCACACTCGACCCGCGTGCCGATCAGTACACATGGTGGAGCAACCGCGGTCAGGCTTACGCGAAGAACGTCGGCTGGCGCATTGACTATCAGATCGCCACACAAGGCATCGCCGGCAAAGCCAAGGCCACCTCGGTGTTCCGCGACATCAAATTCAGCGATCACGCCCCCCTGACCGTCGACTACGATCACGCGCTATAACGTATCGCACGATGAAAACACTTTTGTTTTGCACCAGCTACATGAAGGATGCCGACGCGTGGCAGCAGCGGTATCAGCGCTGGCTCGACTACTACCGGAACGGGCCGATCCACGCCGACAAGATCCTCATGATCGATGACGGCTCGCCGTATCTGCCGCCGGCCGACATTGTGAAAACGCTACCGGCAAACGGCGATCTTTCGGCACACGAACCTGTGCATGGCATTGTGCGATTCGAGAAGAATCTGGGGCGACAGAGCATGAGCCGGTATCCCGGCTGGTGGCGCAGTTTCCTTCACTCGGTGAGCATTGCGCGCGCCATCGGGGCGGAGAAGATCGTTCACATCGAATCCGATGCCTACACGCTGAGCCAGTCGCTCGCCGATTTCATCAACAACACGCACACCGGCTGGCATGTCATGTGGGCGCAGCGTTACGCGATGCCGGAGACGGCCATCCAGATCATCGGTCAGGATCAATTCGCGGCGCTTGAGACGCTCCGGGATACGTACCCGAATCTGGATTTCCCGGACATCGCGGAGCGCCTGCTGCCATTTACCTCGGTAAACCGGCACTTCAAGGGCGATCGGTACAGCGAATTCAAACGCAACCGCGGCATCTTCCGCTCGAGGAAATTCAACTTTCTCCCGATCTTCCAGTGGGACTTCTTCTGGGAGCCGATTCCGCCCGACGCCGACTTCGCCACTCAGGTCGTCACGCGCCAGAAGGTCGCCTTTCGCGGCGTCTGAGCCGCATCGCCACACCCCTCAGCGTGATCCGTTCGTCGCGGGCACGCCATCGCCACCATCGTCGTCTGCCCCCCAGGGAGCGACCTTCGGCAGCAGCAGCATGCCGGGCAGCGCAAGTGCCGTGCAGATAAGAAAGAACGTGAGCCAACCCACACCGTCCACGATATAGCCGGTGCCTGCGTTGGCAAACGTGCGCGGCACGGAGGCCAGACTCGTGAACAGCGCGAACTGCGTCGCCGTATAGCGCGGGTCGGTCGTGCGGGCGATGTAAGCGGTGAACGCCGCAGTGCCCAACCCTGCCGTGAAGGCTTCGAAAGCGATCACCAAGCCGAGCCCCGTCACCACCGGACCGGCCTCCGCCAGCCACGCGAAGCCGAGTACCGACACCAGTTGGAGTACACCGAAGACCCAGAGCCCGCGGTTGATGCCGAGCTTGATCAACCAGACTCCGCCGATAATGCCGCCCGCCACGCTGGCCCACAGGCTCGTCGCCTTGGCGACAACGCCGATTTGTGTCTTCGTGAATCCCAGATCGAGATAGAACGACGTGGCCAGCGACGTCGCCATCGAATCGCCGAGCTTATAGAGGAAGATGAACGCGAGCACGAGCAGCGCCTGAGACCAGCCGCCGCGCGTAACGAACTCGTGAAACGGCTCGACCACGGCCTCACGCAGTGTCTTCGGCGGCGTGCCGCGAATCTCCGGTTCCTTGACGACGAGCGTCATCACGATACCCGGCAGCATGAACGCCGCCGTGACGAAGAACACCTGCGACCACGGCAGATGATCGGCCATGATGAGCGCGAGCGACCCCGGCACGAGGCCGGCCACTTTGTAGGCGTTCACGTGCATGGCGGTACCCAGCCCCTGCTCGCGATCGGAGAGCAACTCGCGTCGATAGGCATCCAGACAGATATCGAGACTCGCACTGAAAAACGCCAGCGCCGCCGCGAGCGCGGCAATCGTCATCAGATCACGCTGCGGCGAATACGTCCCCATGAGCGCCACCGCGCCGGCCACGAGCAATTGCGTCACGAACATCCAGCCACGGCGTCGCCCCGGCTTCCATCCAAAAACGTTGGGCGCAAAGCGATCCATGAGCGGCGCCCACAGAAACTTCCACGTGTACGGAAACTGGATCAGGGCGAACAGGCCGATCGCCTTGAGATCCACATGCTCGCTGCGCAGCCATGCCTGCACGAGGTTGAGCAGGATGAACAACGGCAAGCCGGAGGTAAAGCCGAGGATCACGCAGATGAGCATCCGCGTGGGGTGAAAGACGCGCCCGTCGTCGGGCGGCAGCGAATCGGTCATGGAAAGGACAGTGGAGGCCAGCCGCCTGCGGTGCGCGGCACCCGGCCCCCGGCGTGTCTTCAGCCGTCAGGGGCCCGGCGCTTCGCTGCCCCGTTAGCTGCCGTCGGTTCAGGAACGCTTGACGCGATAGACCGCAAGACTACCACGCCAGTTCGCGCCCACGGACACGAGCCGGCCGTTGTGAAGCACCGCGCGATCGAGAATCTTCACACCGACATCCGGTGCGAGCGCCTCGAAGTCCTTGATGGTCAGCACACGCACGTTCGGCGTGTTGTGCCACTGGAACGGCAGACTCTTCGACACCGGCATGCGGCCCTGCAACACCGACAGGCGGTGCGGCCAGTAGCCGAAGTTCGGGAACGATACGATCGCCTCACGGCCGACACGCACCGTCTCGCGCAAAATGTCTGCGGTACGGTGAATCGTTTGCAGTGTCTGCGACAGGATGACCGTGTCGAAACTCTGGTCTTCGAAGAGCTTCAACCCGTCTTCCATATTTTGCTGAATGACGTTGATGCCGCGCTGCGCCGAGGCGAGCACCCCGGCGTCGTCGATCTCGATGCCGTAGCCGCTCACATCGAGTTCGTCCATCAACAGGCGCAGCAGCGAGCCGTCGCTGCATCCCAGATCGAGCACCTGCGATGACGGCTCGATCCATCTTGCGATGACGCGAAAATCCGGCCGGTCGGCCAGCGACGCCGAAATACGGTCGCGCGACGCGGCCAGATGCGCCGCCTGCGCGCTAGTGGCCGGTACTGTGGACAGACTCATACCCCGACCTCCTGGGCGATTCGTTCGTAGTAGGCGCGCACCAGGTTGTGATAGCGCGCGTCGGTAAGCAAGAAGGCGTCGTGACCGTGGGGCGCGTCGATCTCGGCGTAGCTCACGGTGCGGCGCGTATCGAGCAGCGCCTTGACGATTTCACGCGAGCGGGCCGGCGCGAAGCGCCAGTCAGTCGTGAACGACACGATGAGGTACTTGGCCGTAGTGTGCGACAGCGCCTTTGCCAGATCGCCCCCCACGGTACGCGCCGGATCAAAGTAATCGAGCGCACGCGTGATCAGCAAATAGGTGTTGGCGTCGAAATACTCGGCGAACTTGTCGCCCTGATAACGCAGATACGACTCCACTTCGAACTCAACGTCGAAGCTGAAGCGATAGGCATCGTCCTGCCCGTTGCCATTGCCGTCTGCCCTGGGCGCGGCCTTCACACCGTCCACCAGCGCTTCGGCACGGCGCAAGGCCCGGCCGAACTTGGTCGCCATGTCTTCGTCGGAGAGATAGGTGATGTGACCGATCATGCGCGCCACACGCAGTCCGCGTCGCGGCACCACACCGTGCGCGTAATAGTTACCGCCGTGGAAATCCGGATCGGAGAGGATGGCCGAGCGCGCCACTTCGTTGAACGCAATGTTCTGTGCCGAGAGCTTCGGCGTGGAGGCGATGACCAGACAGTGCCCCACGCGCTCGGGATACATGATGCTCCATGCAAGCGCCTGCATGCCGCCGAGGCTGCCGCCCATCACGGCCGCAAACTTCCGGATACCGAAGGCGTCGGCCACGCGAGCCTGCGCATTGACCCAGTCTTCCACCGTCACGACCGGGAAGCGGGCACCGTAGGGGGCGCCGGTGGATTCGTCGAGGCTCATCGGCCCGGTCGAGCCAAAGCACGAACCGAGGTTATTTACCCCGATGACGAAAAAACGATCGGTGTCGAGCGGCTTGCCGGGCCCGACCATGTTGTCCCACCAGCCGATGTCCTTGGGATTGTCGGCGGCGATACCGGCAACGTGGTGCGACGCATTGAGCGCGTGACACACCAGTACGGCGTTGCTGCGATCGGCATTGAGTTCGCCATAGGTCTCGACCATCAGGTCGTAGCCCGCGAGTGTGCTGCCGTTCTGCAGTGCCAGCGGCTCAGCGAAATGCATCCGCTGCGGTGTGACGATTCCGATTGAAGATTCCATAAATCCCTGTCCGAAACATGTCGTGGCCGGCGTCTCTGTCGACAATGATCGAGGGACGGCGGCCTTGAGCGTTCTGTGCGGGAAAAGGGGTCGACGGAATGACGGCGGAGTGCGCGCGCACGACCTCTTTAGCCGCATTTTTAATGAATGTCAGTGCCCGGGAACCCCCCGGCAGAGTCATTCGCGCGCCCGCAAGCGAGTCACCAAATCGGCGCGCCAATCGTCGCGACAGGGCCGGTCCAATCACCGGCGGCCCCGTCACGGGTTGCAAAAGTATAACGTAATCTGCGCAGGGGGCGCAGACCACCGGGTCTTAGCGCAGCAGCGCGGCGACCTGAGGCTCGGCCCCTTCGGCAGGCGAGCGCTTGAAGCCACTCTTCGCGAAGCGATGCCAGCGGCCAAGCACGTAGGACACGAGCAGATTGGCGCGCGAGTTGGCATCGAACGTCTCGGGCAACGTGCCTTGCGCGGCGGCCAGGCGCAGCACCTGGCGCAGCGACGCCTCGATGCGGTCGAGCAACTGGTTCATGCGCTCTTGCAGGCGTTCGTGCTCGCCGACCAGCGCTTCGCCGGTCAGCACGCGCGTCATGCCCGGGTTCTTCTCGGCGAAACCGAGCAACATCAGCACGATAGCGCGCGCTTGCGTCACGCCGTCCTGATCCTGCGCGGAGATCTGATTGATCAGACCGAAGATGGTTTGTTCGATGAACTCGATGAGCCCTTCGAACATCTGGGCCTTGCTCGCGAAATGGCGGTAAAGCGCCGCTTCGGAGACATCGAGGCGCGCGGCGAGCGCGGCCGTGGTGATCTTCTCGCCCTTGGGCGTCTCGAGCATGGCCGCGAGGGTCTGCAACACCTGCACGCGGCGCTCGCCCGGCTTGGGGCGGGTTGTCTTTACCGGCGCGGGCGCGGCCTCCAGCGCATCGGCAGTGCCGTACCCGGCACCGCTCGAAGAGTTTTCCTGCTGCATCGTCTGGTCGTTATCGGTAGGGATTTGATTGTCGGACGGCCTGGGCTAGGACCCCGGTCGCAAGGCGCGCCCGTAACTCGCGCAGAGATTGTACTTTGATATCCACGAAGTGTGGGCGCCCACTGCGCGGCATCGCGTCGCCAAGACTGTTTCTCACCGGCAGATGCCCCGTGATCCAGACTGTCTTGATGCCAAAATGCCGCAAGTGCTTCAGGTGCGAGCGCGTATCTTCGACCAGCCAAGTGCGATGCGGCGCGAGCCCTTCGCGCGCCAGCAACCGACGCAACATGATGGCGTCGGGTTTGGCTCGCCAGGCACGCCGGTCCGCCATGTCCTCAATGCTCACACAACGCTCGAAATAACGACGGATTCCCAACGCCTCCACGATCGGCAGCGCGTAATGAGCAGGCGCGTTGGTCAGCAGAATCTTGCGTCCCGGCAACCCGGCGAGCAGGCGTGCTACGCCTCGTTCGGCACGCAGCACTTCCACCAGCGGCGGCAATTCGTGCACACGCGCCAGGAATTCGTGCGGATCAATGGCGTGATGCTTGATGAGACCGAGCAGCACGGCCCCGTACCGTTCCGTGTAGGCCGAACGCAGGTGATTGGCCTCGTCGTTCGACACCCCCAGCTTCTCGGCGATATAAGCGGTCATCGCGCGGTTGATGCGCGGAAAGATCGCATGCGACGCGCGATGCAACGTGTTGTCCAGATCGAACAGCCAGACCGGACCGCGCGTGCCGTATTCGGTGCGGGCGCGGGGCGCCCGGCGCCGCCGGCTCAGAACATGAGAAGAAGGCACGGAGATAGCAGATTCATGCGAGGAGATAGGTGAAGATGACCACACCGACCGAACATTCACCCGGCTTGCCGGAGAACGCGGCGCAGCCACGGCAAGGCACGATGCTAGCGCGCGGGGCACGCTTTGACAAATCGGCGCAGCCAGCCTTACGCCAGTTGCGGCTGCCCACGGACTTCCCGCGAGCCTCCCTCGTTAAGGCAGCGCGTTCTCTCGCGAACCGATATGCCCGACTGCCCGACCGGCCCCGTTGCCGTCAACCGCCTCGCACCCGGGCCCGTACCCGCAACAGACTCACCACGCCGCCCACTGCGGCGAGCACGGTCGCCGCGACCATGGCCGCACGCGCCCCGTCGTCTCCATACAGGTCAAACAGCAGCGCCACGACGGCGGCGCCGAGCGTCATGCCGACCGTGCGGGCAATCGTCATCAGTCCGCTGGCCGCGCCGCTGCGCTCGCGCGGCGCTCCCATCAGGATGATGCGATTGTTGGGGGTTTGAAAGAAACCGAATCCCAGCCCGCAAATCGCCATGCGCGCCGCGATGTCCCAATCGCCGGCATCTGTCGGCAGCCATGCCAGCGACGCCAGCCCGAGCGCGAACACGCCCAGACCCAATGCACTCATGCGCGCACTGTCGAAGCGATCCGACAGACGCCCCGCGAGTGGCGCGATAAACACGATCACCAGCGGCCACGGCGTAATGAGCAAACCGGTCACCCCCTCGCTACGCGAGAGCGTGTGTTGCAGCAGAAATGGCATGCCGACGTACGACAGCGTCTGCGACATGTAGCACGCCACCGACGTGAGCGACGAGAGCGCCAGCACCGGCACGCGCATCAGGTCGAGCGGCAACAACGGTGCCGCGCGCGTGCGCTGATGCCGAACGAGAATCACCGCCACCACGAGACCCAGCACGATTTGCAACGCTGCCGTACCGTGATGCCCGGCCTCGCCGACATGCCCCACCCCAATGATGACGAGCGCCAACGCGGCCGCATTAAGCAGCGCGCCGGGAACATCGATACGCCGCTCGGCACCCGGCGTGTGCGGCAAAAACCGGTAAGACGCGGCAAAGGCGATCAGCCCGATAGGCAAATTGATCGCGAACAACCAGCGCCAGTCGCCGAGCGACAGGATCACCGCTGCCACGCTGGGCCCGGCGGCCGTCGACAAGGCGACGGTGAGTGCAAGCAGCGAAATGGCACGGCCGCCCATTTGCGGCGGAAACACCATGCGCAACAGCGCCGGCACGATCGTCGACATGCAGGCGCCGCACAGCCCCTGCAATACGCGCGCCGCCACGAGCCACGCGAGGCTCGGCGCGAGGGCACAGCCGACCGAAGCGAGTGTGAACCCGGCCACGCCGAACAGGAACACTCGCCGGTAGCCGAGCTTCTCGCCAAGCGCCGCCAGCGGCAGCACGGCCATCGCGAAAATCAGTTGATAGGCGTTAACGACCCAGACAGTCGACGCGGGATCGGCCACGAGATCGCGCGCGATGGTCGGCAACGCGACATTGGCGATGGAAGCGTCCAGGTTTCCGAGAAAGGTGCCCAGCAAAATGGAAGGCACGGCGATGCGCCGGGCGCTTGCGCTCAGGCCTTCAGCATGCGGCGCGGAGGGTGCCATCGGTCGGGTCATACGTGGAGCGTGAAGCGGGTTAGAAAGACGAAACCAACGAAAGGCAGGGAAGGCGCGCGCGGGAAAGACGGCATAGGGAAGGAAGAAAAAATGCGGCCCGGGAAAACCTTCGCACTTGCAGCGAGCATCATAGCCCGGGCCGGGCAGGAAAATCGTGCGCAATGGCGCAGCTCGGGGAATGTACGGCTGCGCACGGTCATGCCGCACGACGTCTGCCGGATCACTCTCTCGTGGCGCGCGGCACCGCCACCACGTCGCATGCCGCGCAACAGGGAGTGACGCCGCATCGCGTCACGCGCGGAGCGCCCCCCCGGACGTTCCGCGCGTGTCAAATGCACGCGATGCCGCGTTTCTGGCGTCGTCGGGAGACCCGATCAGAACGTGTGCTGAATGCCCAGCATCGTACCGAACTGGTTGCCGCCCGTGACGACCGAACCGCCAGCGGCAATCGCCACTGCGCCGTTCTGGCTGTTCGCCACCCAGCCGGCCATGCCATAGAGCGACGTGCGCTTCGAGAGCGAGTACGTGGCGCGGCCGATGAGCATCGTGGCGTTGGCGCGGCTCTTCAACTGGTAACGAATCGCCTGCGCGTCGAACGCCCAGGTGATCGTCGGCAGATAGGTGAAGCCGATGAAGTAGATGTCCGAGCGCAGCGATGCCGCGTCGGCGCTCACGTTACGGTGAATCCAGCCACCGCCCACGCGTCCCGTCGACCACTTGTAGTACGCGTTGATGACCGAGTGCGAGTCGGTGTACTGCGAGCTGGTAAGCGGTGCCGCCGCGCCCGTGTTGCCGCGCATCTGATCGTACGACGCCGCGATACCGAAGTTCTCGTAGTCGTAGCCGATCAGGCCGGTGAATTGCTTACACGCCTGATAGTTACCGGCCACGTTGCCTGCGCAATTCGTGGCCGACGGGCCGCCTGCGGCCGATGCGTCGCGCCCGAAGCTGTACGTAGCACCCAGCGTTACGCCCGAGAACTTGCCCATATAGCCGACAGCGCTGTCGCTACGCGCATTGGCAATGTACGGATCGATACTGGCCAGCGAGAAGATCGACGGTCCGATCACGTCGGCGTTGCCCGTCACGTAGAACGTCATGTTGTTCTGACGGCCGATGAGGAACGTACCCCATGCGCCCGAGAGACCGACGTTGGCCTGACGGCCGAACAGACGTCCACCGTAGTTCAGACCGCCGGTGCCCGGCTGAAAGCCGTTTTCCAACGTGAAGACGGCCTTCAGACCACCGCCCAGATCTTCGACCCCCTTGAAGCCGAAGCGCGAAGGCACCTTACCCGTGAGGGTGGGTTCGCCGACGAAGCTGCCGCCCCCCACTGCGTTGTTGTAGTAAGCGATGCCGGTATCGACGATCCCGTACAGCGTCACGTTGCTTTGCGCCTGAGCCAGTCCTGCGCTCAACAGCAGGCCAGCGGCCAATGCGTGTTTCACTTTCACTTCTGTCCCCTTGTTTTTGAAATACACAGCTACGAGGGTCTGCTCACCCTCACGACTTCAAACTCCGGACCGGTGGCAATGTCGCCGGTCCAGTCTTTTGCAAGACGGCACTGCGGCCGCCTCAGGTACTGCCCTTCCACAACCTTCCAACTTCCTCTGCTGCTATTGCCTTGACGGGTGACCGTTGCCGCCTCCTGTACTGCACATCCGGCATCGGTCCCCGCATTTTTTTGCGCGGCGTGAGGTGCTGATTTTTTCCTCACGCCTCGCGAATGAAAGTGAAACGCGCTTCACGGCGAGCAATGCGCCAGCCCTGCGCAGTCCGGACAAACGTATCCTCAAACTCCCCCATGACCTGACGGCCCTGCGCCGGACGCCCGAACGGTCCCGGCGTGTCCTGCGCCGACCCGCTCCAGAGCAGCACCATGCTGCTGCCAATAGCACTCGTGGGCGATGTGATATCGATCAGCACGTTGCCGACGAGATGCCGCGTGAGCCGATCCGCCGGACGATCGGCATAGGCGGCGGCAATGGCCGCCGGCCCGACGAGCGTTTCGCCGTTCGGGCGCACAAGCACGCCCTTCTCGGCAAACAGTGCGCCCAGCCCCTGCGGGTCGCGCCGGTCGTTGCAAGCCACGAAGCGCATCACGAGGTCGTGGCACGCTTGCTTGGCGAGCAGTTCGTCGAGCGTTTTCGCATCGATGGCGGACGTCGTGTCCCGATGCGCGATGTTCTGCGTCATGCCGATCGCTCCTGGGTGAAGTCCGCGCGAGACGCGGGACGCGCAAGCCACGCCTGCATCGCGTCGGCCACCGCTTGCGGACGCTCCATCGGACTCATATGGCCGCTGTGCTCGATGACGCTCAACACTGCGTTCGGCATCAGCCTCGCCATGACTTCGTGGCGCGCGAGCGGGCTCCACGTGTCTTGCCGTCCGCACAGCACGAGCGTCGGGCAGCGCACATCGCCAAGCAGCGACGTTGCATCCGGACGACCGAGCAATGCATGAATCTGTGCCGCGAACTGATCGGGATGGCTGCGCTCGATCATGTCGAGGATCGCGATGAAGAGCGGCGTGCCGATCTGGTCGGGATGCACCATGCCGGTCGCCCACACCTCGCCCATTGCGCGCATGCCGGCCTCGCGCGCACGCGCGAGCAATGCGGCACGCCCGCTGCGCTCCTTCTCCGCGGCTTCCCCCTCGGGCAATGCCTGATAACCGGTGTCGAGCAAGGCGAGATGCGTTACGCGATGCGGCGCGCGACGCGTCACTTCGAGCGCCACGCGTCCGCCCATCGAATGCCCTGCGAGCGCGAAGTGCGGCTCGGGCGTGGTCGTCAGCACGTGCTCGGCCATCGCCTCGATGGTGTCGAGCGCGCCCCACGCCGGAACGCGGCAATCGTATTGCGGCAAAAGTGCCGCGGTTGCTGCCCATGCCACCTGGTCGCAAAGCAAGCCGGGAAGCATGAGCAACGGGGGACGTTCGATGCTCATGACTTCCCTCCCTGCGCCCAGACTTGAGCGGGTATGCAGACTTCGCCGTCGAACAGCCAGCGCGCCGTGCGTAACAATCCGGCGCCTTTCACCTCCAGCGCGCCGTCGGGGCCTGCGCCGAGCGCCAGACGCACGGTGAATTCGCCGGTCGGATGTTCGATGGCGAGCAGCGGTGTATCGCCGTCGGGCACCACCGCCATCTCATGACAAACGGTGCCCGGCAGTGCCGCGGCCGTTGCCGCACTCACCGCCGCGAGCACGCCGATGGACGAGTGGCAACGGTGCGGAATGAAACAGCGAGTCGCGAGTGCGCCACCGGCTTGTGGCGGCGCCACGAGACACATCTTGGGCACCGTGCGCGAGCGCACGTCGCCGAGGTTCATGCGCGGACCGACGGCCAGCCGAATCGCCTCGATCCTGTCGCGCGTGTTCTGAAACGCCGCGTCCGCCTCGAGCTGTTCGCAGGACTCCGCGCCGGTACACCCGAGGTCCGCTGCGCGCATGAGCACGAGCGGCATGCCGTTGTCGATACACGTCACCGTGACACCTTCCACGACCTCCTGACGTTGACCGGTCGGAAACAGTGCGCCGCACGACGAGCCAGCGGTATCGCGGAACATCAACGGCATCGGGGCGGCCGTGCCCGGCACGCCATCGATGGCAACGTCGCCGTCGTACTTCACAATGCCCCCGGGGGTTTGCACGGTAGCGATTGCCACCTGCCCCGTATTGACCATGTGAATGCCGACGTCGGTCGCATCGCCCACTGCTGCCACGAGCCCCCGCTCGATCGCAAACGGCCCCACCCCCGCGAGGAGGTTGCCGCAGTTCTGCCCATAGTCGACACGCGCTTCGTCGACCACGACCTGCGCAAAGAGATAGTCGACGTCGGCATCGGGCCGCGTTGCCCGAGACACAATGGCGACCTTGCTCGTGAGCGGATTCGCACCGCCCATTCCGTCGATCTGGCGCGCATCGGGCGAGCCCATCGCGGCCAGCAGCACAGCGTCGCGCGTGGCGGCGTCCGCCGGCAGATCCTCGGCGAGGAAGTAAAGCCCCTTCGACGTGCCGCCGCGCATTACGGCCGCGCGAATACGGGTTTGGGAGTGGGTCATATCGATCAAATCGGTCAAGTGTGTCAACCCGCCGTCCTCACCCGCCCTGCAACTCGTCGAGCGAATCGACGTAGCGCAGACCCTTCGCGGCAAGACGCTCGCGCATCTTGTAATAGTCCAGTCCCAGCGTGCCGCCTGCGAGCACACCACGCTTGTATGCCTCGTCGGCACCGCGTGCGGCGGCGGCCTTGGCAACCGTCTGCGCCGTGGCAAACGGCACCACGACCACACCGTCGTCGTCGGCCACGATGACGTCGCCCGGATTCACAATCTGGTTGGCGCATACGACCGGTACGTTCACCGAACCGAGCGTCTCCTTGACCGTGCCCTGCGAGGAGATGGCCTTCGACCACACGGGGAACCGCATCTCGGTAAGCGTGCCGATGTCGCGGCAGCCCGCGTCGATGATCAGACCGGCAACGCCGCGCGCCTTCATCGACGTGGCGAGCAGATCGCCGAAATAGCCGTCGTCGCATGGCGAGGTCACGCCGACCACCACAATGTCGCCCGGCTGTGCCTGTTCCACGGCAACGTGCAACATCCAGTTGTCCGAGGGCGGCGCGAGCACCGTTACGGCACTGCCCGCAACGGCGGCACCGGCGTAGATCGGACGCAGGTAAGTGGCCATCAGGCCCAGGCGGCTTTGCGCTTCGTGCACGGTGGCGCTGCCAGCGCTGCGCAGAACGTCGAGCGTAGCGGCATCGACACGGGGAATCTTGCGAACGACGACGCCGCGAATCATGACAGTTGCTCCGTAACGACCGGCGTGAGGCGCATCAGCCCTTCTGCGTATTTGATGTCGCGCGCGGCCGTAATGCCGATGTTGCGTTTGGCCTGCACGCCGCGTTGCAGCGCCACGCGCGTGTAGTAATCCCACAGGTGTTCCTGACCGGCCATGCACTCGATGGCGGCGCGCTTCTTCTCCCACACCGGCGTGATATCCACGAAGGTGTTCGGAATCCATTCGCACTGTTCGGTCTGATGCGGCTCGAACGCGAGCACCGCCGGCGCACCGATGATCTTCTCGCCCGGCTTGTGACCTTCGGCCTGCGCAATCACGCGCGCTTCCTGCGTGACGTGCATCGCCAGCGGGTGATCGAAGTTGTACGGGTCCTTCTCCGAATGACTCAGCACAAACGACGGCTGCACGTCGCGGTAGATGTCGACGAGTCGAAACAGCGTCTCGTCGGACACGCGCATCGGGTAGTCGCCAATGTCGAGGAACTCGATTTCCGCACCGAGAATGTCGGCGGCCCGCTGCGCCTCTTCACGACGCGCGGCCTTGACCTTCGCTTCGGTCATCTCTGCGCCCTTACGCCAGAGCTTGGCCGACTCGCCACGTTCGCCGAACGACAGGCAGACGATCTTCATGCGGTAGCCCTGCGCGACGTGCGTGGCAATCGTGCCGGCCGCACGCCAGACAAAATCCGCCGAATGGGCGCTGACAACGAGACCGGCCAATCCGGCGGTAGAGGTGTTCTGTGTTGTGCTCATGTGTTTGACGTCAATTCGTGTTGTGCACGGCCTGCTCAGACAGGTCGTTCGACTCAGGCGCTTTCCAGCCCGACCAGCGTGGCGAGCAATTCCGGCGACGCCGCAAGGTCATTGCTGCGCCCCGCCCAGACCTCGCGGCCCCGGTCGAGCACCAGCGCCCGGTCGGTCAACTCCAGCCCGAGTTCCGCGTGCTGCTCCACGAGCACCACGCCCATGCCGCCGTTGGCGCGCAGCTTCCAGAAGGCATCGACCAACTGATCGACGATCACCGGCGCGAGCCCCTCGAACGGCTCGTCGAACAGAATCACGCGAGGATTGCCGATCAACGCCCGGCCGATGGCAAGCATCTGCTGCTCGCCACCCGAGAGCTGGTTGCCAAGATTGCGGCGACGTTCGTGCAAGCGCGGGAACAGGTCGTACACGCGCTCAAGCGTCCATTCGGCGCTGTCGCCTCCGTTGCCCATTGCAGACACCTGAAGGTTCTCTTCGACAGAGAGCGACTTGAATATCTCGCGCTCCTGCGGCACCAGCGCCAGCCCGGCGCGTGCCCGCTTGTAAGCGGGCCACGACGAAATGTCGTCGTCGCGGTAGCGCACCACGCCGCCGTGGCGCGTGGTCAATCCCAGCAGACTGAGCAGCAACGTGCTTTTGCCCACGCCGTTGCGACCGAGAATGGCAACAGCCTCTCCCGCCTCCACACGCAGGCTCAGGTCTTCGAGCACGATGGTCTCGCCATAGCCGGCACTCAGTCCGCCGGCTTCGAGCAGAATGTCAGTCATGATGGCGACGCCCCAGATAAATGTCGCGCACACGCGGATCGCTGCGCACTTCGTCCTTCTCGCCTTCCATCAGCACGGCGCCTTCGACCAGCACCGTGATACGCCGCGCGAAGCGGAAGACCAGATCCATATCGTGTTCGATGACCATCACCGCCACGTCTTCGGGCAGGCGTTCGAGCAATTCGAACAGCTTGCGTCCCTGCCCCGACGGCACACCCGCAACGGGCTCGTCGAGCAACAGCACCTTGGGGTCGAGCGCGAGGCCCAGCGCGATTTCCACCTGACGGCGCTGGCCATACGCGAGTTCGTTGATGCGCTTGCCCGCCAGGTCGAGCATGCCAAGCTCGCGCAGCCGCTCCGCCGCCTCTTCCACCACCGCTGGGCGGCTCGCGAGCGGTTTGCCGATACGGCCGTCGAGCCCGCGCCGCGACGTGAGCGCAAGGCCCACGTTCTCGGCCACGGTGAGCGCATCGAACAGGGTGTTGAGCTGAAACGTGCGCGCCAGCCCCAGCTTCACGCGCTTGTGCGAAGGCATCGACGTCACGTCCGTGCCCCCCACGCGCACCACGCCGGCGTTCGGTTTGAGCACCCCCGTGAGCAGATTCATCAACGTGCTCTTACCCGCACCGTTCGGGCCGATCAACGCATGTCGCGCCCCCACAGGCAGCGACAGGTTCACGTTGCGCGTTACGTCCAACTGGCCGAAGCGCTTGGACAGTCCTTGAATTTCGAGTGCAGCGCTCACGGCGTCACCTCCTTGTCCGTGGTCGTTGCCTGGGTACTCACACTCTCCGGCGACGCGGTCACCGCGTGACGAGGACGACGAAAACGGGCCGCAAAACGATCCACCAGACCGATGAGGCCATCGGGGGCGAAACGCACCACCACGATCAGCAACACACCGAGGGCAGCAAGCCAGTTCGTCGGATCGATGGCCGCAATGCGGTCGGACAACACCATGAAGACGACTGCGCCGAGGACTGCCCCGTAGAGGCGTCCGGTGCCGCCCAGCGCGAGCATCACCAGTACGTTGGCCGAGAGCGTGAACGACAGCGTATCGAGCGCCACGATGTTGTTCACCTGCGCGGAAAGTGCACCCGCGACACCGGCCACCGCGGCGGCAAGCGTGTACAGCATCAGACGACGCAGGCCAACGCGCACACCGAGCAGCGACATGCGCATGGCGTTCTCTCGAATGCCCTGCACGGTCAGGCCGAACGGCGAGTTCACGAGGAACTGTGTGAACAGGTACACGACCAGCAGCACAGCGAGCGCGTAGAGATACGCCGTATGACCGTAAATATCGAATTCGAACAGGCCGAGCACGGGCGCGACGGTGTAGCCGGTCAGGCCGTCGTCGCCCATGGTGATCGACTTGGCGACGTTACCCGCTTCGTAGAGCAGCGTGGCGCACGCCAGCGTCAGCATGATCTGGGTCAGCCCGCTCACGCGTAGCACGACCACACCGGTCATCAGGCCCACAAGGGCCGCGACAACGGCACCCGCCACCAGTCCCAGCAGCGGATCGGGCGACACATGCAACGCGAAAAGGCCCGCCGCATAGGCACCGCTGCCGAAGAACGCCGCGTGCCCCAGTGTCTCGATACCGCAATAGCCCTGCACGAGGTCGAGCGATAGCGCGAAAATGATCATGATCAGCACGCTCGTGGCGAGCGCGAGATACAGATCGGCGAAGAAATACGTGGCGACGGCGGCAACGAGCAGCACCGCGTCGAGCACACCCAGGCGTTTGCGGCGCAAGGCAGGCACCACTCGCTCAGTACCCGCCACCGGCGGCAGAGGATTCGTATGTGACATCGTGACCCTCCGCTCAGGCGCGGCCGACCAACCCTTGCGGGCGGATCAGCAGAATGGCCAGCACGGCCAGATAAATCATGAAGGCGCCCAGTGCAGGCAAGTAGTAGCGGCCCAGCGTGTCGATCAGACCGAGCAGCAGCCCCGCGTAGAGCGAACCGCGCAGGCTGCCCAGACCGCCGGCGGCCACCACGATCAGCACCAGCACCAGATACTTCAGGCCGTAGTACGGTTCGAGCGGCAGAATCTGGCTGGAGCGTGCCCCGCCCAGCCCCGACAGACCGCAACCGATGGCGAACGTGATCGAGAACACGAGCGGCACATCGATACCGACGCAGCGCGCCATGCGAGGGTTGTCGACTGCGGCGCGCAGCTTTGCGCCGAACGGCGTGCGCTCCAGCCCCCACCAGATACCGAGGGCCACGACCGCGCTGCATACCAGCGCGAAGATGCGATAGACCGACACCGAGAACGAGCCGAAGTCCCACGTGCCGCGCAGCCCCTGCGGCACAGGAATCGTTTGCAACTCCGTCCCGGCGAGGTTCTTCGCGATCGCACAGATGATGAACGCGAGCCCGATCGTCATGAGCAACTGCCCAAGCCCGTTGGCCGTGTAGACCCAGCGATACAGCGTGCGCTCAAGCACGGCGCCAAGCACCATCGTGCCGAACACGCCGACGAGCAGCGCCACGAAGAAATCGAGCCCGGCGCGCTGCATGGCCCACAAGGTGAAATAACCGCCGATCATGGCGAAGGCGGAGTGCGCGAGGTTGACCACGCGCATCACGCCCAGCGTGACGGTGAGACCCACAGAGATGAGGAACAACAACATCCCGTAGGCCACGCCGTCGATCGACAACGACAGGAAAGTGGCAAGCGATTGCGTCATGACGAATTACCGAACGGACTGAACGACGACGCCTGCGTTACTTGGCAGCCACCTGGGGGTGGCTCACGTGCCACGGCTCGACCACCGACTTGTAGGTCTCGATCGGCTTGTTGCCGAGCTTTCCGTCGATGGTTTCCACCCGGCGGATGTACACGTTCTGAATGATTTCACGCGTCTTCGGGTCGATCGACACCGGGCCGCGAGCGCTCGTCCAGGCGTAGCCCTTCACGGCGGCGACCGCCTTGTCGCCATCCTTCTTGCCCTTGGTCGCTTTGATCATCTGCGCGATGAGCGTCATCGAGTCATACGCCGACACCGATGCAATCGAGGGCAAAGCGCCCGGGCCATACTTCGCCTTGTAAGCCTTCACGAAGGCGACGTTCTCCGGCGACGTCAGGTACGGCGAGTAGTGCAGTGCAGTGATCGTGCCGAGTGCGCTGTCGCCAATCGCCGGCAAATCGGACTCCATCGTCTCTGTCGTGGCGAAAAGCTGGATACCGGCCTTGTCGAGTTCGCGTTCCTTGAACGCCTTCACGAAGCCGGCCGACATCGGGCCCACAGGCATGAACATGAAGACGGCGTCCGGCTTCGCATCGCGCACGCGTTGCAGGTAGCTCGAGAAGTCCGTCGTGCCCAGCGGCACCTTCACTTCGACGGCGACCTTGCCGCCCGCCTTCTTGAACGTTTCGCTGTAGGCGTCGATAGCGTCGTAGCCCGTGGCGAAGTCGGCCACCACGATGGCGGCATTCTTCACGCCCTTGCTGGCGGCGTACTCGACGAGCGGCACACTCACGGTCCACTGCGTGAAGCCCGTGCGCACGAAGTACGGCGACTTGAGCGTGACGCTGGAGGTGCCGGAATTACCGATCACGAGCGGCGTCTTGGTCTGGTTCGCCACGTCGGCCATGGCCAGCACGTTCGGCGTGAACGAGCCGCCGAACAAGTACTGCACCTGATCGCGCACCACGAGTTCCTGCGCAAGCTGACGCGTGCGTTGCGGATTCACGCCGCCTTCGTCGCGCTCCAGAATCACGATCGTGTCGTCGCCGACCTTGTTCTTGTTCTGCTCGAGCCAAAGGTTGATGCCGCGGCGGTACTCCGTACCCCACCACGACGTCGAGCCGGAGAACAAGCCCAGCACGCCGACCTTGATTTCCTCGGCGCGCGCCGAAACAGCAGTGAATTGGCAAACGCCCGCAAGTGCTACCGCGAGCCAGAGATGGCGCTTCATCATGGTGTCGTCTCCTCGTCGGCGTCGTGCGCCGCTCCGATTTTTTCTGATGTGGTGCGCCGGGGGGTTGGCGCACCTTTTCAATGTGTCGGGAACAGCTTAGGCAGCCGAAAACGACACGTCGAATGAAACTCCCGCGTCGAGCGTTGCGTTTTTCGTATATCCCCGAGATTTCCCCTACGTTATGTGACGATTTTTGCGAGGGAAATTTCACGCTGCGGGACACCTCGCGTTCCCTTGGTGAAACGCCCGCCGCACAAGGCGCGGCGAGTGCCGGTCAACAACCGGTCCGCGAACCGCAAAAGGTTCGCGATCGATAGGAACGAGATATGCAACCCATGGCGAATCCGGCGATTTTCGCCGCGCTCGCCGGTCGCTTTGCGAACGCGGCGTGCGTATTACGTGAGCATTACGTCGGATGTTGCATCGTTGGCGCAAGTGCGCGCAGTTCGTCGAGCAACTGCTCTGCGGCGGGCGACAGCAAGCCGTCGCGGCGCGTGGCAACGCCAATGGCGCGCCGCGCATGTTGCAGGGTCACCGGCACCACGGCCAGTTCCCCTGTGCGCAACTCCGAGGTGATCTGCACCGGCGAGAGCAACGCGAGCCGATCGCTCGACGACAACAACCCGCGCACCACCGGTGAACTGCTTGCGTGCACCTGTGTCTGCGGCAGCGGTAGCCCTTCTGCATGAAACACGCGCTCGAACACGCCGCGTGCTGGCGTGCACGGCAGCGGACTCACCCAACCGTACTGGGCGAGGTCCGCAAGCGTGGGCGTTCGCCCCGAGACCAGACATGGGTGATCGGCGCGCGCGACCACCGACAGATGATCTTCGAACAGCGCCTCCTGGCGAATGTCCGGCGGCACGTCGTTCGCGCGCAGTGCGCCGACAATCATGTCGACGTCGGCCTGACGCAACTGCCGCACCAGCGCTTCATAGGTGCCGTCGACGACGGTCACACTCAGGTACGGCGACTTGTACAACAGGCTGTCGATGGCCTTGGGCAGCAAAAAGCCGCTCGAGAGCGGCAATGCAGCCACGATCACCGTGCCCTGCTGACGGCCGCCGAACGGTGCGAGTTCGTCTTCGGCAATCGCGAGTTCGGCCAACGCCCGCTTCACCGGGCCCAGCAACGCCTGCGCTTCATCGGTCAGACGAGTGCCGCGCGGAGTGCGCCGGAACAGCTTGATACCGATGAGGTCTTCGAGTTGATCGAGGTTGCGCTGAATCGTCGGCTGAGAGCATTGCAAGCGGTTCGCCGCGAGTGGCCCGCTCCCCAACTCTGCGACGGCGATGAAGCTGGTGAGTTGCTGCGGGGCGACGACTGCCGCGAAGCGGCTCGCCGCGCGCGCGCCGCCGTCGGCCTGCGACGCCGTGGCGGCGAACGCCTCGCGATAGCCGTTGGCCAGTTCGGCAAGCGCTCGCGTGGCGCGCACGCCGAGACGTTGGCCCGCCGCATTCGGGATCAGGCCACGCCCGCTGCGATGAAAAAGCGGGAAGCCCAACTCCGCTTCGATGTCGGAGATCGAGCGCGCCACGGCCGACTGCGAGAGATGCAGCATGCGCGCCGCCCGGGCGACCGAATCGCATTCGAGCA
Source organism: Pandoraea apista (assembly GCF_001465595.2). Lineage (NCBI taxonomy): Bacteria > Pseudomonadati > Pseudomonadota > Betaproteobacteria > Burkholderiales > Burkholderiaceae > Pandoraea > Pandoraea apista. The sequence goes on from NZ_CP013481.2 coordinate 5,243,127, forward strand.
CGGCAACCATCGCGCGCAGGCCCCGCAGCTTGCGGCACAACAGCGTCGCTTCGTTGCTCTGCGGCGCACGGCTCCAGGTGCCACGCTCGTGACATGCCAGCCGGGGGGCGGCCGGCGTGTTCGTCAGGCTGATGGCGGTGTCGATGGCCATGTCCGGCTCAACGCATGGTTGGCACGCGTCGCGTGGCCATGAACGCTTCGAGTGTCTCGCCGCGCATGAGCGCATAGACTTCGAGATTGGTCTTGCGCACCACGCGGGCAAACTTCTCCAGCACGAAGAAATTCACGCCGTGGCGCACGAGCCCCAGCCAGTCCTGCGCCTGCACCATCGCTTGCTCTTCGGCACTCAGTCCGGCCGCCGTCATCGCGGCGACGGGATCGTTCAGATACGATTCGCGATTCTCCGCACGGATCATGTGCCAGAAGAAGCGATTGAGCTTGAGCGTGCGGTGACTCACACGCAGGTCGAATGCATACGTGCCGGTGATCGCCTCGATCCCTTCGAGTTGCGGATTCATGCGGCGTCCTCCTCGTAGAGCGCGACCGTCATGGCGGTGGTCGTCGCCAGGTAGTAGTTCAGATGCAGACGCTTGATGCGCGGGCCCATCGCGCCGCGCATCGACAGCCACATGATTTGCTCGACGCTCTCGGCGCCGCCACGCTCGACATAGTCCACATGCTTGAGTTCGGTGAGCTTCTCGGGCTGATGCTCCAGCAGATCCAGAAACTCGCGATCCCACGCTTCGTCGTTGTAACCCGCGCGCTCGCCGTGAATCTGGTGCGAGAGACCGCCCGTGCCCACCACCACCACGCGCAGGTCTTCCGGATACGACTCGATGGCGCGGCGCACCGCCTGACCGAGGCGGTAGCAACGGCGGCCCGTTGGCAGCGGGTATTGCAAGACGTTGATGGCGATCGGCACGACCGTGCCCGGCCAGTCCGGCTTGTGCGGCCAGAGCAGCGGCAGCGGCGACGCGCAGCCGTGATCGATCGGCTTGTCCTGAAACACGGTGATATCGAACTCGTCGTTCACCAGCGACTCGGCAATGTGCGCCTGCAACGCCACGTCGCCCCGGATCGGCGGCAGCGGGCGCAGCCCCGCGCCCTCGTCGGCAATCGGGAACGACTCGCCCACGCCCAGCGCGAACGTCGGATACATGTCGAAGAAAAACGTGGTCGCGTGGTCGTTGTAGAAAAACACCAGTACGTCGGCCTGCTTCTCGGCCAGCCATTTTGCGACGGGCTCGTAGCCCTGGAACAACGGCGCCCACGCGGGATCCTGTTGCTTGCCCTTGTCGTACGCCACGCCGATGGTCGGCACGTGCGACGTACCGATCCCCCCAATGATCTTTGCCACGCGAAGTCTCCGTCTTTTGTCTTGTGATGCCCTGCGGTCGAATGAAACCACCCGCATTTATGCTGCGCCGAGTCTATCCGGGATCCCGTATTGTCAGAAAGCAGGGTATTCACTGATGCGTTTTGCAATTACGGGATCCCATAATGAAAAAAAGCCGGATCTGGCAGGGTCCAGAACGACCGGCAGGCATTCCAGCGATCGAAAGGAGACGCATGCTGCATCCCACGCCGACAACGGTTCAATTGCGCGAGATGATCCTCAAGGGCGAACTGGCGCCGGGCGAACGCCTGGCCGAGGCCAAGCTCGCGGAACAGCTCGGGGTCTCGCGCATGCCGGTGCGTCAGGCGCTGCCCGTGCTCGCAGAGGAAGGACTGGTGGTGCGCGCCGGACAGCGCGGCTATGCCGTGCGGGCGCACACGCGTGAGGAGAGTGTCGAGGCATTGCATCTGCGCGGCGCGCTCGAAGGCTATGCCGCGCGTCTGCTTGCAGAAAAAGGCGCGAGCGCCGAGTTGCTCGCGAAATTGCGCGACTTGCTTGCCGAGGGCGACGACCTGCTCGCCGGCCACATGATGACCGCCGAAGTGCAGATCGGCTACGCGTCGCTCAACGCACGCTTTCACGATTTGCTTGTGACCGGCGCTCGCAATCCGTTGCTCGAAGGCTTCATCGCGCGCTGCAATCTGGTGCCGTTCGTCGCGCCGCGCACGGTGGCGTTTGGCCACGAGGACCGGCGGCAATACGCCGACATCATTGCGTACGCGCATCGTCAACATCACGCGATCGTCGAGGCGATTGCCGCACGCCAGCCCGATCGCGCCGAGTTCATGTGCCGCGAGCACATCGTCACACAGGAACACAGCATGGGCGCGCAGTTGCTCTGAGGCGCCCCCCCCCCGAATTCATCCCGACCATTCCCCATCGAAACGAGAGCGCGCCGGTCGAAGGTGCGCCAAGGAGACAAACGATCATGTTCCTCAAAAATACCTGGTACGTCGCCTGCACCCCGGACGAGTTTGCCGACAAGCCGCTGGGCCGCAAGATCTGCAACGAGCCGATGGTGTTCTTTCGCGACGGCAACGGCAATGTCGCGGCGCTGGAAGACTTCTGCCCGCATCGTGGCGCAGCGCTCTCGCTGGGCTTCGTCAAGGACGGCCACCTCGTGTGCGGCTATCACGGCCTGACAGTCGACGGCGGCGGCAAGTGCACGAAGATGGTGGGGCAGCGCGTCGGCGGTTTCCCGAAGACACGCGCATTTCCATGTGTGGAGCGCTATGGCTTCGTCTGGGTCTGGCCGGGCGACGCCGCGCTCGCCAATCCCGACGAGATCCCGCATCTGGAATGGGCGGTGAGCGATCAGTGGGCGTATGGCGGCGGGCTGTATCACATTAAGTGCGACTATCGCCTGATGATCGACAACCTGATGGATCTGACGCACGAGACGTACGTGCATGCAACGAGCATCGGTCAGGAAGAAATCGAAGAAGCGCCGCCGAAGACGACCGTTGAAGGCGACATGGTGATTACGGCGCGTCACATGGAGAACATCAAGGCGCCGCCGTTCTGGGCGAGCGCGTTGCGTGCAAACGGTCTGGACGATCAGGTGCCGTGCGACCGCTGGCAAGTCTGCCGCTTCACGCCGCCGAGTCATGTGATGATCGAGGTGGGCGTTGCGCACGCGGGTCACGGCGGTTACCACGCACCGGCCGACAAAAAGGCCGGCAGCATCGTGGTCGATTTCATCACGCCCGAAACCGACGAGTCGATCTGGTACTTCTGGGGCATGGCGCGCAACTTCAAGCCGGAAGACGCTGAGCTGACCGCCGCGATCAAGCGCGGGCAAGGCGGTATCTTCGCCGAAGACCAGGAGGTGCTCGAAGCCCAGCAGCGCAATTTGTCCGCCTATCCGGAGAAGAAGATTCTCAAGCTCAACATCGATGCGGGCGGCGTGCAGTCGCGCAAGGTGCTTGAGCGTCTGATCGACGCCGAACGTGCCGGTAGCGCAAACGCGCAGGCCGTGGCAGGTGCGGAGAACGCAGCATGAAAGTCCGGCTGGCGAACAAGCGCGATGTCGCCACCGACATCTGCGAATTTGAATTGGTGAGTGTCGACGGCAGCGCGCTGCCGGCATTCACGGCGGGCGCGCATATCGACGTGCACGTGGCCGACGGCCTGGTGCGTCAGTACTCGTTGTGCAACGCACCGGGCGAGACGCATCGGTACTGCCTGGGCGTGCTGCGCGACCCGGCGTCGCGGGGTGGCTCGGAGGGCATGCACGCCCTCACGGTCGGTACCACGCTGGAGATCAGTGCGCCGCGCAATCACTTCCCGCTCGACGAGCAGGCGCAGCACAGCATTCTGCTCGCCGGGGGTATCGGTGTAACGCCAATTCTCTGTATGGCCGAAGCGCTGTCGGCGCGCAACGCATCGTTCGAAGTGCACTACTGCACGCGCGAGCCAGCGCGTACTGCTTTTCGCGAACGCTTCGCGCGAGACGATCTCGCCGCGAAGACGCGTCTGTACTTCGACAGCGACGGCGAGCGCGCCGATCTGGACGCGATCCTCGCGCAACCGTCCGGCAGCAAGCATCTGTACGTCTGCGGCCCGGCCGGCTTCATCGAGGCGGTGCTTGCGCGAGCGGAAGCGGCGCAATGGCCGGAAGGCAACGTGCATCGCGAGTACTTCGCCGCACCGGCGCAAGCGGACACCGGTGGCGACACGCCGTTCCAGGTCAAGCTGCATTCGAGTGGCCGCGTGATCGATGTGAAGGCCGGCGAGACCATCGTGGCGGCCCTCGCCGCGCAGGGTGTCGAAGTGCAGATGTCGTGCGAACAAGGGGTGTGCGGCACCTGTCTCACGCGAGTTATCGACGGCACGCCCGATCATCGCGATGTCTACCTGACCGACGACGAACGCGCCGCCAACGACCAGATCCTGCCGTGCTGCTCGCGTAGCAAATCCGCCGTGCTCGTGCTCGATCTGTAATCGAGCCCGGCATCTGCCGCAGAAGACAACAGCCCCGCTGCGCATCGCGAGCGGGGCTGTTGTGCTTTCATGGGTTGCCCGATCGTTACAACGTACGATCCTTGGTCTCACGCACAAGGAAGGTCGAGATCAGGGCCATCGCTGCCAGGATGAGGAAGTAGACGATGACCGGCCAGATCTGCCCATGACTCCACGCGAGCAGACTCGCCGCGATCATCGGCGCCAGTCCGCCGCCCAGCACCGTGCCGATCTGCTTGCCGAGCGATACGCCCGAGAATCGCACGCGAGTATCGAACAATTCCGAGAAGAAGCTGCCCTCCGGGCCGAACATCATCGGATGAATCACACCAGCACCGATCACGATCGCCATGACGACCAGCGCGGTCTCCTTGCTGCCCATCATCAGGAAGAACGGATAGATGAAGATCGCCGTGGCAGCCAGTCCCATCAGGAACATTGGACGGCGCCCCAGCTTGTCGGACAGCATGCCGAAGGCGGGAATTGTCAGCATTGCGAGAATGTTGGCATACAGCACCCCGTCGGCCATCGTGTTGCGCGGCAAGCCGAGTGTCTTGGTGCCGTACGACAACGAGAAAATCGCGACCAGATAGAAGAAGCTCGTCTCGGCCAGACAGATGAAAAACGTGACGAGCGTTGGCCGCCAGTAGTGCGTGATCACCTCGGCGACCGGCACCTTTGCGATATCGCGATGCTGCTCCGCCGCCTTGAAGCTCGGCGACTCTTCCACCTTCAGACGCACGTAAGTCCCCAGCGCCACCAGCAGCAAACTTACGAGGAACGGCAGACGCCAGCCCCACGTGAGCAGATCGTCTTCCGGCAGTCGCGTGATGAGCACGATGGCGAGCGACGCACCCACGATGGACGTCGGCCCCGCCGCCTGAATCAGGCCGCCGAAGAGGCCGCGCAAGTGTGCGGGGGCGCCTTCCACCGTCATCAGCAAGCCGCCGACGGACTCGCCACCGAGCGCGAAGCCCTGCACGAAGCGCAGCGTCACCAGCATGACGGGCGCCCACATGCCGACCCTGTCGTAAGTCGGCAGCAAGCCGATCATGGTGGTCGCCACGCCCATCAGAATCAGCGTGAACAGCAGAATCGACTTGCGGCCGATGCGATCGCCGAAGTGGCCGAACACGATACCGCCAATAGGCCGTGCAATGAAGCCGACGGCGAACGTGGCGAAGACCGCGATCATGCCCGCCATCGGATCGAGCTGCGGGAAGAACAGCCGGTCGAAGACGATGGGCGCGAGAAAGCCGTAGATGAAAAAGTCATACCACTCGATGGCGGTACCGAAACAACTGGCCGCTACCACGCGCCCGTAGTTCGCCGATGCGCCGGGCGTTGCGGCCTTCGCAGCAGCATTGGCGTCGTGTTGGTGAACCTCGCTGCCTCCGGCATGGCCGGAGGTTGCGCCAGCCCCCGCAGGGGCGGTTTCGTACTGTTGTGACACGGTTGTCTCCTCCGGCCGTCTGTTCCGGTCTCCCGGCTGCGGCGGTATGGTGGTTTGGCGTTACGTTGCGTCAGCGGGCGTACGGCCCGCCGGGCAGGGTTCAGAACGGATAGTGACGCGGTGTCGTCTGCACCGTCATCCAGCGCAGATCGGTGAACTCGTGAACGCCGGCCTTGCCGCCGAAACGTCCCCACCCGCTCGACTTCACGCCGCCGAACGGCATCTGCGCTTCGTCGTGCACCGTGGGGCCATTGATATGGCAAATGCCCGACTCGATACGTTTGGCCACCCCCATCGCCCGCGCAATGTCGCGGCTGAAAACCGCAGACGACAACCCGTAGGCATTGTCGTTGGCACACGCGATGGCCGCTTCGTCGTCCTTCACGCGCACGATGCCCTTGACCGGACCGAACGACTCTTCGCTGTAGATCTTCATATCGGGTGTGACGTGATCGAGCAACGTTGCAGGCATCAGCGTAGTGTCAGCCCGGCCACCGCACAGCAACTTCGCGCCCTTGGCGAGGGCGTCGTCGATGAGTGCGTTGCAACGCTCGACGGTCGCCATGTCGATCACGGAACCGAGAACGACCGGCCCTTCGCGCGGATCGCCCAACGGCAACGAGCAGGCCTTGGCGGCGAGCTTTTCCACGAAGACGTCGGCAATCGACTCCGCCACGACGATACGCTCCGTCGACATGCAGATCTGGCCGGAGTTGGCGAACGCCCCAAACGCGACACCGCTCACAGCAGCGTCGAGGTCGGCGTCGTCGAGCACGAGACATGGCGCTTTACCGCCCAACTCGAGCACGGCGGGTTTCAGATGTTCGGCGCACAACGAGGCGATGATGCGGCCAACGCGCGTTGAACCGGTGAAGTTCACGCGGCGCACGGCAGGCTCCGCGATCAACGCTTCGACAATGGCGCCGGCGTCTTTCGGTGCGTTCGTAATGAAGTTCACCACGCCGGGCGGCAGGCCCGCTTCGTCGAGTGCATCCGCAATCAGGCCATGCGTGGCCGGGCACAACTCCGAGCCTTTGAAGACCACGGTGTTGCCACAAGCCAGCGGCAGCGCCAATGCGCGCACACCGAGAATGACCGGTGCGTTCCAGGGCGCAATGCCGAGCACCACCCCTGCCGCCTGACGCACGCCCATCGCGAGACTGCCCGGCACATCGGACGGGATGATGTCGCCTGCGATCTGCGTCGTCATTGCAGCGGCTTCGCGCAGCCCCTGCGCGGCGAGATGGACGTTAAAGCCCGCCCACAAGCCAGACGCGCCAGTCTCCGCCGCCATCGCGGCCTGAAATTGTTCGACCTTTGCGTCCAGCCGATCGGCGGCCTTCATGAGCCGCGCGCGACGCTCGCCGGGGCCGGTGTTCGACCATGCGGGGAAGGCATTCCATGCCGCGCGCACGGCGGCGCGGGCGTCGTCCACCGTCGCGGCAGGGGCACGCGACGCAACTTCGCCGTCCAGCGGATTGCGTCGCTCGAAGGTGGCGCCCTGCGTCGCGCCGACGCGCTTGCCGTCGATCAGCATCGTCAGCGCCTTGGGGTCTTGTTGGATCTGCATTGGCATTTGTCTCCTTGCTCGATGATTCGTCACGGATGGCGCGCGGCGCTCACGACACGCGGCGCAGGCACTCGCCGCGCATCATGCCACCACGATTTCGACAAGACGTGTCTCGCCGCTCGAGATGGCCTGCGACAAGACGTCGCGCAATTCACTCCCTTGCTCGACGCGTTGCGCGCGCACACCCATGCCTTCGGCCAGACGAACGAAATCGAGATCGGGCAAATCGGTTCCTTGCACCGGATCTTTCGGGCCGAAGCCGAACGACGGTGCGAAGTCCTGCAACGCGGCATAACGACGGTTGTTCAAAATCACGAACGTGATCGGCAGTCTGGCTTGCGCCGCACTCCACAAGCCTTGAATCGAATACATCGCGGAGCCGTCGCCGATCAGACCGATAACGCGCCGCGCCGGGTGTGCCATCGCGACACCGACTGCGGCGGGCATCGAATAGCCCAGACCGCCGCTGTTCATGGTGTAGAACGTGCCCGGCAACGTGAAGGGCAGATATTGCTGCATGACCGAGCGCGCGCTCGGCGCTTCTTCGACGACGATATCTTGCGCGTCGCGCACCTGGGCAAGCGTTTGCAGCGCGAACGCTGTCGTCATGCGTTCGCCCGGCACGTTCGCCATGGCGACCGGCGGCGCCGTACGCGCGGGCGGCAATTCACGCTCGTGCGGGATCTCGCGCGCCAGCAGTGCCTCGACACCGAGCCGCACGTTCCCCACCACCGATGCGCCAACGGGTGTCCACGCCGCCACGCCCGGGTCTTCGATCAATTGGAACAACGACGCCCCCTCGGGGACATGCGGCCCGGCGCCTTCCACGTGGTAGGTGAATGCGGGCGCACCGATCACGAGAATCAGATCGTGACCGCCCAGCAGTCCGACGATCTTCTCGCGCATCGGCGGCAAGAAGCCCGCGAACAAGCGGTGATCTTCCGGGAACGCGCAACGGGCGCACATCGGTGCCGTGAAAACACGCGCGTTATGCCGCTCGGCCAATGCGATCACCGCGTCGAACGCCCCGGCACGATCGATGGACGAGCCGACAACGAATGCCGGACGCGCACAGGCGTCGAGCGCCGCCCCCAGTTGGGCAAGCGCCGCCGGTTCGGGTTGCACTCGCGTACTCACCTGACGCGGCGGCAACGTCTCGGCCGGACGATCCCAATCGTCGACAGGAATCGAGACGAAGACTGGCCCCTTCGGCTCCTGCATCGCAATGTGATACGCACGGGCAAGGGCCAGCGGCACGTCTTCGGCACGCGCGGGTTCGAGACTGAACTTCACGTAGGGCTGCGGCAACTCGGTCGCGCGCACCGACGCGAGGAACGGGTCGAACGGCAGAATGGCGCGCGCTTGCTGACCGGCCGTGACAATGAGCGGCGTCTGATTCTTGTACGCGGTGAAGATGTTGCCCATTGCGTTACCCACACCGGCGGCCGAATGCAGATTGATGAATGCCGCGTTGCCGGTCGCCTGCGCGTAACCGTCGGCCATGCCGACGACCACGGCCTCCTGAAGACCCAGCACGTATTCGAAGTCGGCGGGGAAATCGCGAAACAACGGCAATTCGGTCGAACCGGGGTTAGCGAACACCTTGGTCATGCCGTGACGTCGCATCAGATCGATGACCACGTCGCGAACGGTCAAGGCTTGGGGAATGCCGGCGCTTTGGCCGGCACGAAGTTCTCGGCTGTCTTTCATGGATACGGTTGTCTCGTGCCGCCGTCGACGCGCATACGTGACGGCGTGGTTTCTTTTGTGAGCTCGGGCCGTGCGGCGGAAAGCCGACGCGGAAGATCAATCGTCGATCGCGTGCGATTGAACGAGCGATTGGACGAGTATAGGGAGCCGATATATGCACCGGAATTGCTTTTATGTGCCGAAGTCATTACGCTTTTGCATGACTTTTCGATGTCGCTGTGCGTCGCCATCGCTGTGCCTGGCGCCCCTCTTCCCCTTGAGTTCCGTCGTCCGCCATGAGCCTGAATCTCCAGCAACTGCGCGCCTTCACGACCATCGTTGCGACCGGCAGTCTCGGCCGCGCCGCCACGGAACTGCACCTCACCCAGCCTGCGCTGAGCCGCACCATCAAGCGGCTCGAGACCGACCTTGGCGCGCCGCTGTTCGAGCGGCATAGCAAGGGCATGGCGTTAACGGCGTTCGGGCAAGCGCTGCTGCCCCATGCGATGCTGCTTGAGCGCGAGGCCGACCACGCACGCGAAGAGATCGATGCGTTGCGTGGTCTGGCCAAGGGCACGATCAAGGTCGGCGCCGTCGGGGCCATTGCAAGTCACGTGCTGCCACTTGCCGTGGATCGTGTGCTCAACCGATGGCCGAATCTGCGGGTGGAGATCATCGAAGGCGTGTGGGACCGGCTCGCGCAGGGACTGATGCGGCACGAGATCGATCTGGCGCTCTCCACCGTCGCCCCCGATACCGAGGACATCGTCGCGATCTCCGACTGCCATTGGGAAGACGACAGCTATGTGGTCGCCGCCTGCAATCATCCGTTGCGCCGGCGCAAGACCATCGAGTTGGCGGATACGCTGACACAGCGCTGGGCGATTCCGCCACGCGGCACGGCACCGTACGCCCACATGCAGGGCGTGTTCGCCGCACACGGGCTGGGGTTGCCGAACATCGTCGTGGAGACACGCTCGGTGCCGGTGCTCAAAAGCATGGTCGCGCGATGCGGCTTTCTGACATGGATGCCCGAACCGATGTACGACGTCGAAGCGCGGGCACAGGTGATGGACACGCTACCGATTGCCACCGTGCGCGCCACGCGCACCCTCACGGCGTTTCGCCGCCGCCAGGGGATCTTACCGAGCCCTGCGGCCAAACTGCTCGACGAGTTGCGGCAACTCACCGCCCCCGGCTGATGCCCCCCGTCCGGCTTAGCCCTGGGCGTACACGATTTGCGCGCGGTGGTATGGCGTGCCGCCGTACTCCCGGGGACCGTGTATCGTCTCGATCCGCTCAATGCGCCACGGCACCGGGCGGGCGAAGCGAGGGCCGTCGTAAGCGAAGGTATGGAACTCGCCGTTCTCGCCGCACGCATCGACAGTCGACGGAAGGTCGGCCAGCAGCGTAGCGTCGTATTCGCGGCCGACGAATTCCGGTCCGAGATGCCGTCCGTCCACACACACGATCACCGCGCGGTAGCCTAACGAGACGAATTCATTGGCGAGTGTCAGGCGCTCGCGTTGCCACAGCGGCAGCACGGCGGTCATGCCCGCCGCCGCACACACCTTCTCTTCCCAATCGCGATGCGGTTGCAAGTCAATATCGCCGAACAGCGCATGCGTAATGCCATCTGCGCGCATGGCCTGCAATCGGGCAACGAACGCCGTCTCGTATTCGCGCCACCCGGCTTGTCCGACGTCGAGTGCGATACCGAGCGCGTTTGCCTGCGCTTGCATCAACTCTCGCGGCAGGCCGTGCGAGCGCGAGCTGTCGCCGGTCTCGTCGAACATTGCCAGCAAACGCCGCACGTCGTAATGCGGTGCGCCTGTCGTGTCGCAAGACAGTGCGTGGTGCAGGGCAAGGCAGGAATCCTTGCCGCCGCTCCAGGAGAAAAAGGCAGGTGTGGGCATGGGGTCTTGTGAGTCGATCGGCCGAAGGGGTTGTCGAAACATCGATCCGCGATCCATCGCGAGACGGATCGCACAAATGCAAAGCGGACCCCGCAGGGTCCGCCCTTGAGACTTGCGGGTTGCGATGTTGCCATCGACACGCCCCGCATGACGTCGCGCTCAGTGCGAGCGGATCATCGTGCCGAACGGCTGCTCCGTCAGGATCTCAAGCAACACCGAGTGCTCGATGCGGCCGTCGACGATGTGCACTGACTTCACGCCGCTCTTCGCGGCGTCGAGCGCCGACGAGATCTTCGGCAGCATGCCGCCCGAGATCGTGCCGTCTGCAAACAGTTCGTCGATCTCGCGTGCCGACAGGTCGGTCAGCAGATTGCCTTCACGGTCCATCACGCCCGGGATGTTGGTCATCATCACCAGTTTCTCGGCGCCCAGCACCGTAGCAAGCTTGCCCGCCACGAGGTCGGCATTGATGTTGTAGGCCTGACCGTCTTCGCCCACACCGATCGGCGAGATCACGGGAATGAAAGCGTCGTCCTGCAACGCGCGCACCACGGCCGGATTGATCGAGTCGACTTCACCGACGAAACCGATGTCGAGGAACTGGCCTTCATGTTCGCGATCCGGCATCAGCATCTTGCGGGCGTTGATGAGACCACCGTCCTTGCCGGTAAGACCCACCGCCTGACCGCCGTACTGGTTGATCAGCATCACGATGTCTTGCTGGACTTCGCCGCCGAGCACCCACTCGACCACTTCCATCGTCTCTTCGTCGGTCACGCGCATGCCCTGGATGAACGTGCCCTGCTTACCGATCTTCTTGAGCGCCTGATCGATTTGCGGACCGCCCCCGTGCACCACCACCGGATTGATACCGACGAGCTTGAGCAGAATGACGTCGCGCGCGAAGCCTTGCTTCAGACGCTCTTCGGTCATTGCGTTGCCGCCATATTTGATCACCACGGTCTTACCGTGGTACTTGCGGATATACGGCATCGCCTCAGCCAGCACTTCGGCCTTGAGAGCAGGTGCGATGTCGTCGATGGAAGACAGTTGCGGATCGGACATGGCGGGAAGGTTTTCGCAGGTGGACCAGAAACACGGCGCATTGTACAACCAAGAAGCCTTTGCGTGCCGGGGTTCGACGGGTTTCGGAAGGGTCTGGGACTTGCCTCGGGCAATGCCCATGGCTACCCTTCGTCACGTACCGGACGGCAACCGCAAAAGCGGCGATTTTCGCCCGCTCAGCGGCACACAATCGCGTGTGCGTATCACCCCTTTCACTTATTCCTGGACGCCCTTCAGTGGCCGATTTTTACCGCATCGCCGCTCGCCCCCCGATTTCGGCGCCTCAACCGCCCGCTTGTGGCCGGCCAATGACAGCGTGCGTGCTGTTGCAGTTGCGCAACTCGCGGTCGCTGGTGTCCCGGCAGAACACTGGCACCGTCGCGGCGCCGTCTCTCATGACGTGGTAAGCATGACTGACCCGAACCCCACGAAACCGGCCGGCGTCGCCCCCGATCCTGATCCTGATCCTGATCCGTCACGCTGCCCGAAGTGCGGCGCCGTGGTGACGTGCGGGGCGCTGGCTTGCGCTGACAACGCCGGCAATATCCGGTGCTGGTGCCTTGACTGGCCCCGCCTGCCTGCGTCGGCCCGGCTCGGTGCCGGCAGCTGTCTGTGCCCCGACTGTCTGCGCGCGGCGCTTGCCGGTGCCGGTGTGGCGATCGACGGCACCGCCGCCGATCCCCGTTGAAGCTGACTGGCTGCGTCAGCGCTCGCCGAATTTACTGGCTGTGCGCGCCGTGCGCCATGCCCGCCATGCCGCCGCCCGCCGCAGGCGCACCCGCCGTGAGATCGCGCACCGGCACCTGCACCTGCTGCTCGGACTTTTTGTGATCCGCCGATTCGAAGCGCAACGTCAACGGGACGGTATCGCCCTTCTTGAGCGCCGCCTTCAGGTCCGTGAGCATGATGTGGTAGCTGCCCGGCTTGAGCTGCACCGGCTGATTGGCCGGCAGCGGCAAGCCGTTGGGCAACGCGCGCATTTTCATGAGCGTGCCTTCAAGCTTCATCTCGTGCACTTCGGCGTTCGCCGCCACCGGCGTACTCGCACCAACGAGCGTAGTCGCCTGATGCGCCTGCAACGTCATGAAAACGCCGGTCGCCGTCTGGCCGGGCACGGTGCCGCGCGCCCACGCGTCGGAGACATCCACCTGCGCATAGGCCGAGGCCATGCCGAGACTCAGCGCGGCAGCCACCCAAAGCTTGTGCTTCATGCAAACTCCTTTTCGTTATCGACGGACACACATCCGCCCTGTATCGCATGAGACGCCGCGCGGCACCATGCCGCGCGAGACGTGGATCTTCATTGTAGACGCGCCTCGCCGCACGTGTGTGCGGGAAGTGTGATGAGGTGCATTGCGGCTTGTTCCCCCCGTGCGGCAGAGTGTCGCAGCGCCGGGCCACGCGGGATAGCCCGGGACCCGGACTTGGTACACTTGTCGTATGACTCATTTTCCCATCGAGCGAACCAACGTCGTTCAGCTTTTCTGGCTGCGCTGCCTGGCCATCGTCGGCCAACTGGCGACGATCGGGGTCGCGCAACTCTGGCTCGGCGTGCGATTGCCGCTTGAGCCGATGCTCACCATCGTCGCTCTCGAAGTGCTGTTCAACGTACTCACCTGGGTACGGGCGCGACGCGGGCTGGAGCGCGCGAAGCGCCGCACCGATCTCGATCTGATGGGACAGTTGCTCGTCGATCTGGCCGCGCTCACCGCGCTGCTGTTCTTCTCGGGCGGCGCAACCAATCCCTTCGTCTCGCTGTTCCTGCCCGGTCTGGCGATTGCCGCCGCCGTACTGCCGTGGCGTAACGCCTCGCAACTGGCGTTGCTCTCGCTAGTCGCCTATGGCGCGCTGAACTTCCAGTACGTACCGCTCGATCTGGCCGATCCGGGCAATCTGCTGCGCCTGCATCTGGCCGGCATGTGGGTCAACTTCGTGGTCAGCGTGCTGGTCATCGCGTGGTTCGTCTCGCGAATGTCGCGGGCGCTGCGCGCGCGCGACGCGCAACTCGCCCGCGCCGAGCAGCGTTTGTTGCGCGACGAACGCATGGCCGCGCTAGGCGCACAGGCCGCGAGCGTAGCGCATGAACTCGGCACACCGCTCTCGACGATGGCCGTGGTCGTGGGCGAACTCCGCAGCGAGAGTCGGGGCAACGACGCGCTCAAACCCTTCGAGCCGGATCTTCAGACGCTCGAACAGCAAATCGCCTTGTGCAAGAGCGCCATCGGCCACGTGCAGACGCGCGCTGCGGCGCCGGTGCGTCAGGCGGTAGCCGAGTGGCTGCCCGCGTTCACCACGCAATGGCGATTGCGCCATCCGCAGGTGCAGTTTCAGTTACGCGTGCCGCCGCAAATGACCGCACGCATCGAAGACACCGTGCAGGTCGGTCAGATTCTCACCATCCTGCTCGATAACGCAGCGTACTTCAGCCCGTCGTCGGTCACGCTCGACGTCAGTGTCACGCCGGACAATGTGCACTTCACCGTCTGCGACGAGGGCCCTGGCATGACGGCCGAATTGCGTACGCGGCTGGGGAATTCCCCGGTGATGAGCACACACGGCGGGCATGGCATGGGGCTGTATCTGGCCTTTGCCAGCGCGCAGCGTCTCGGTGGCGATATCGTCCTCACCCCCAACGCGCCGCAAGGCACGCGCGCCGAGCTGCGCTTGCCGATGGCCACCTTCTTCTTCGGCTCGCGGAGTCAGACATGAACGCCTCGCATTTCCTCCTTATCGACGACGATGTCGTCTTCGCCGAAACACTGGCCCGGGCGCTGACCCGTCGCGGCTACGACGTGCAGATCGCCGCCGACAGTGCTGCGGCGCTGCTCGCGGCGCGCACGCGTCAGTTCGATCTGATTTCGGTCGACCTGCATCTCGGCCATGACTCGGGACTGCCGCTTATCGCTCCGCTGCGCGCATTGCAACCGAAAGCCCGCATGCTGGTGCTCACCGGTTACGCGAGCATTGCGACGGCCGTACAGGCCGTGAAGGACGGCGCGGACAACTATCTCGCCAAACCGGCCAACGCCGACACGATCCTCGCGTCGCTACGCAGCGACGCAAGCGAAACGCAGGCCGACGAAGCCTTCGAGAACCCGTCGCCCCTGTCGGTCGCACGCCTCGAGTGGGAACACATTCAACGCGTGCTCGCCGAACATAACGGCAACATCTCGGCCACGGCACGCGCGTTGAACATGCATCGGCGCACGTTGCAGCGCAAGCTGCTGAAGCGGCCTGTGAAGCAGTAACCTCAGGGCAACGCGCGATAGCGCAGCCATACAGTGCTCGCGCAGCGCCCGCACGCCGCTCACACAGCGCGTCGCCAGACGAAAAAAGGCCCCTCCCGGGGCCTTTTTCACGTCGCTTCGATCTCTCGGCGCGGCTTACAGCACGTAGCGCGACAGATCTTCGTTCTGCGCCACTT
Source organism: Pandoraea apista (assembly GCF_001465595.2). Taxonomy (NCBI): domain Bacteria; kingdom Pseudomonadati; phylum Pseudomonadota; class Betaproteobacteria; order Burkholderiales; family Burkholderiaceae; genus Pandoraea; species Pandoraea apista. The sequence goes on from NZ_CP013481.2 coordinate 5,258,601, forward strand.
CCTCGAGGAAACGATTCACGTACTCGGCGTTGATCGACACCACTTCGCTCGCCTGCTTGCCGGCGTTGTACGAGATATCTTCCAGCAGCTTCTCGATCACGGTGTACAGACGTCGTGCACCGATGTTCTCGGTCTTCTCGTTGACCGAGAACGCGATTTCCGCGAGACGCTTGATCCCGTCCGGCGCGAATTCGAGATGCACGTCTTCCGTGGCGAGCAACGCCTGATACTGCTTGACGAGGCTGGCGTCCGTTTGCGTGAGAATCGCTTCGAAATCCTGCACCGACAGCGATTCGAGTTCGACGCGAATCGGGAAGCGCCCTTGCAGTTCCGGAATCAGATCGCTCGGCTTGGCCAGATGGAATGCACCACTCGCAATGAACAGGATGTGGTCCGTCTTGATCATGCCGAACTTCGTGCTCACGGTCGTGCCTTCGACCAGCGGCAGCAGATCGCGCTGCACACCCTGACGCGACACGTCGCCGCCGCCCACTTCGCTACGCGTGGCGATCTTGTCGATTTCGTCGAGGAACACAATGCCGTTCTGCTCGACGTTACGCAGGGCCAGTTGCTTGACCTCTTCGTCGTTGAGCATCTTCGACGCTTCTTCGTCCGTCAGCACCTTGAGCGCGTCCTTGATCTTGAGCTTCTGACGCTTCTTGCGCTGATTACCCAGATTCGCGAACATGCCCTTGATCTGCTCGGTCATCTCTTCCATTCCCGGCGGGCCCATGATCTCCATGCCCTGTGCCGGAATTTCCACTTCCAGTTCGACTTCCTTGTCGTCGAGCTGACCTTCGCGAAGGCGCTTGCGGAAGGTCTGACGCGTCGCGTTATCTTCCGTGTTCGTTTCCACCTCGTGCGACGCCGAACCAAAACGGATATCGCGCGACGATTCGCGCCCGGTCGGCAGCAGCAGATCGAGAATGCGATCCTCGGCGCGATCTTCGGCCTTGGTACGCACCTTCTTCATTTCGGCTTCACGCGTCTGCTTGATCGCGATTTCCGCGAGGTCGCGCACAATGCTATCCACGTCGCGGCCGACATAGCCCACTTCGGTGAACTTGGTCGCCTCGACCTTGATGAACGGCGCATCAGCCAGCTTGGCCAGACGGCGCGCAATTTCGGTCTTGCCGACACCGGTCGGACCGATCATGAGAATGTTCTTCGGCGTGATTTCCTGACGCAGGGGCTCAGCCACCTGCTGACGGCGCCAGCGGTTGCGCAACGCCACCGCAACAGCCTTCTTGGCCTTCTGCTGGCCGATGATGTGTTTGTCGAGTTCGGAAACGATCTCGGAGGGGGTCATATGGGTCATGACGTTCGCCAAATTAGGGGTTCGCACAGAGGGTGACGCCCGGCCGGCATGCTCGCCGCCGCCGGCCGGCAAGTCGCACCGCAGGAGTCCACCTGCTGCGGTGCGCGCGTCGTCCGTCGTCACTTCGCTGCCGTCTGCGGCAGCGATTCGATAATGTGGTTGCCGTTGGTGTAGATGCACATTTCGCCCGCGATCGTCAGCGCTTTCTTGACGATCTCTGCCGGCGTCAGGTCGGTGTTCTCGACCAGCGCGCGCGCCGCGGCCTGTGCGTAAGATCCGCCCGAACCGATGGCGGCAACGCCGCCCTCCGGATCGAGCACATCGCCGTTGCCGGTGATGACCAGCGTGGTCTCGGCATCGGCAACGATCATCATCGCTTCGAGACGGCGCAGCATACGGTCGGTACGCCAATCCTTGGCAAGTTCGACCGCCGAGCGTGTCAGATGCCCCTGGTGCTTCTGAAGCTTCGCCTCGAAGCGGTCGAGCAGCGAGAAGGCGTCTGCCGTGGCGCCGGCGAAGCCGACCATGACCTTGCCGTCGTAAATCGTGCGCACTTTGCGTGCGGTGCCCTTCATCACGATGTTGCCGAGCGTGACCTGACCGTCGCCGCCGAGCGCGACCTGATCGCCGCGCCGAACGGAGACGATGGTGGTGCCGTGATATTGCTCCATGCCTGTTCCTTTTCGGGGGGCGACAACGCGCCCCGTAACGATTGGCCCGGACGCCTGACGCGCCCTCACGACCGTGACGACGCACCCTGCCGGGCGAGACGTGACTGTAGTTTAGGGCAATCGAAAGAATATCAAGAGGCGTCGACGGCTTGGGGCAACCCCAGCTTTTCTGGCAGGCCGGTGTCGCAAAATAGCGGCATGGATCGGAAGATTCGCGCGGCGTTGCACCGCGCGAATCGAGTGTTGCGAAACAATTTCTCGGAAATTGCCTCGTTTTTGCGGCGTTTTACCGCTTAGAACGTGGTGCGCAACCCCACGCGAACCGAACGCCCGCCCTGCGGCGCAATGTCGCGCAGCACCGAACTGGCCAGACGCACCTCCTGATTGGTCAGGTTCTCACCCTTCAGATAGGCCAGCCATTGTGCGCCACCTGCCTTGAACTGGTAGGTAAGCGCCGCGCCGAGCGTGGTGTAGCCATTTGTCGTCAGATCGTTGGCGGGCACACGGCCCTGATTGCTCGCATGCACCATTTCCAGTCGCGTGCCCCAATGGCCCAGCCCGTACGCCAGCGCCGCCGTCAGACGCAACGGTGCAATGCGCGGCAGCGGTTCGCCCGTATCGCGATTACGGCCAATGGTGTAATCGCCACGCAGTTCGAGATCGAGATTGCCGTAGCCCTGCCAGAGGCGCGCGCGGCCTTCGGCCTCGACACCGTAAAGGTCAGCCGGAACCCCCGCGTACTGATAGACCGGCAGGTTCCGGTCGTCCTCGGCAATCGTCTGCCCGGTGTTGTTCAGGGCGATGAAGTTGGTGAAGCGGCTGTAGAACAAACCGACGCTGCCCTTGTTCGGACCACTTTCGTAACGCAGCGACAGATCGGTTGAGAAGGCCTTCTCGAGCTTGGCCTGCGGATTGCCGATTTCCCATACGCCGGTCGCCAGATGCGGGCCGTTCGCGTATAGCTCGTAGAACGTGGGAGCGCGCTCCGTATATGAGGTGTTGAGCGCTACCGACCATGCCGGCGCCAGCGCGAAGACCGCACCAGCCGAGACGCTACCCGGGGTGAAGTTGCGCGACGGCAGGTCGTCGAAACGCTCGTTGCCCCCCATCGCCGGCTTCACACTCGTGTGTTCGATGCGCGCGCCGAACGAGAGCTTCACCGCCTGACTCACGGCCCACTCTTCGAGCGCGAACAGTGCCACGTTGCGGGTGTCGCTCTTGGGCACAAAAGCCTCTTCGCCCAGCGCCGAGAATGTGTTCTGAGAGAACTGTACGCCCACCGCGCCTTCAAGCGGTCCGATCTTCGCATGGCGCGCTTCGATTCGGCCTTCGTATCCGTGATTCTTGAAGGTCGTACCCGTCTCGCCGTTTTCGATTTCCTTGTGCTCGTAGTCGGTGTAGCCGAAGTTGAACTTGAGGGCCGTGAAAGGGCCGCTCAGATTGCGCACTTCACTTGCCAGCGCCAGACGCTGCTGCCGCATGCGGATGCGCGTGTCGGCCTCGGCAACGGTGCCGTAGTCGGAGTCGTAACCGGAGTACGACAGCCCCGCATAGCCGTTCGCCCAGGTCCACGACGCCCCTACGGCAGCACCGCTCACCTGCCCGTTGCTGTTCGGCAATGTGCCTGACGGTTGCGGCGTATCTTCGTCGTCGCGGGCGCGTTGTTGTGCCGAACGGGCGAAGCCCGGGATACGCAGGTCCGCGTTCTTCCGGGCAAAGCCGTCGACATGGAACGCAAACTGGCCATTGCCGAATTCGAGCTGTGCCGCGCCCGCGCGCTCGCGGTTCGCGCCGCCGTAGCTGAAGTCCGTCGCGCCGGAAATGCCCGTGATGGATTCACGCGGAATACGATTGTCGATGGTGTTGATTACGCCGCCGACGGCATTGCCACCATAGAGCAGGGCGGCTGGGCCGCGCACGATTTCGACGCGCTCGATCGTCAACGGGTCTTGTGCCACGGCGTGGTCGTAGGACAGAGACGACGCATCGAGGGCGGCGGTGCCGTTCTGCAACACGCGGATGCGGTCGCCGTCGAGCCCCCGGATGATCGGCCGGCTGACGTTCGGGCCATACGACGTTGCCGAGACCCCCGGCAGTCCGTCGAGCGTCTCGCCCAGCGTTCCGGCACGGCGCAGCGCAAGCGCTTTCCCGTCGAGTTCGGTCACCGGCACGGTCAGATCGGCAGCGGCACGGCCGAGCGGATTCCCCGTAACGAAAGTCGTCGGTAGTGCTGCTTCCGGCGCCGCCGGGGCGGCGGCGGAAGGCGTTTCGGAAGGGACATCAGCCGCTTGAGCGGAAAGACTCGTCGCGGCAAGCGCGCTGAATGTCAGTGCCGCAGCCAACGGCAGCGGCGCCAGATCGGGCAGTGCGCGGCGCGCGCGACGCACGGCGAGAAGCGAAGAAGCAGCAAAAGCGAGCGAAGACGCCGCACGCTCACGCGCGGCGTTCGAAGTAGGGTGTGCCATGTCGGTATGAATTCTGTTGGGTCTGTGCAGGGAGCCTCGCCCGAGGGCTCAGGACGCCCGGGTACCCCGTGCATCGGCGCGAACGAATGCCTGCCGCGTCGACGCCAAACGGCAGACGAACGCGCAGCAGCACGCTCGCTTCACACGCTCGGGAGGCAGCGAAGATCAGTGCTGGTATCGGCAGGGAGTCGCGCGCAAAGCGCGGAAAAACGCGAGAGAACGCGTAGGGTCAGACCGCGACCGGCGGGGCGCGAGAATCGAATGGCCGTTGAAGCGCACTGGCGTGGCTGCGACCGGTGGCCCGCATCGGCGCGTTCGCTCTGGCGGTATCGCCGCGCCATTGCAGCACGGCCACGGCCATTGCTGCCGCCAGCGTCGCCCCTTCAAACAGATGGCAATGATGATGAAAGCCGAAGCCGGCTTGCGTAGAGGCTCCACCGCCCTCGCCGGCAAACGTGAGATCCGAGTCCGGGTCATCCAGATCGACTGCCGCCGACACCCGCTGAGCGGCGCCCGAAAGCTCGCGCGCATGCGAGATTTCATGTTGCAGGCCCCACATCTGCACGCAGAGCAGTGCGACGATGAGCCACGCGATCCATCCGCTTCGTCCACGGCCATTCGGCATGCGCAAGCACGCACGCCATTGGCGGAAGACGGATTCGATGGACGGCATGGAGAGATTTAATTGCAACTGAGTTGCAATTTTGCCATAAAGCCGCTTAGGCTGCGAGCCTTACGCTGTGTTGTGCGCAGGCGACAGCGCCGGACGAGCCGAGAGCGACTGGGCGGCGAGCGGTGGGCAAACAAAAAAGGCATGTCGTGAAGACATGCCTTTTGCAAACCGAGGGGTCCGACGGCGTGGCCGCCACCGCGCGGCGTCGGGCCGGAATGCGTGTTGCGATCAGTCGCCGAACAGCTTTTGACGCAGTTCGCGACGCTCCTGCGCTTCGAGCGACAGAGTAGCGGTCGGGCGGGCGAGCAGACGCGGAATGCCGATCGGCTCACCGGTTTCCTCGCACCAGCCATATTCGCCGGAATCGATACGGGCGAGCGATTGCTGCACCTTCTTCAGCAGCTTGCGTTCACGATCACGGGTACGCAGTTCAAGTGCGTGCTCCTCTTCGATCGTGGCGCGGTCAGCCGGGTCCGGCACGAGAATGGTTTCCCGAAGGTTCTCGGTCGTTTGACCGGCATTGCGCAGAATGTCAGCTTGCAGAGTTTCCAGACGATCCTTGAAGAAGGCGAGTTGATCTTCATTCATGTAGTCCTTCTCGCCCATCTTCAGAATTTCGGCCTCGGTCAAAAGTCTTTTCTTGCTCATGGGTTTTTCTGGCGTCTCTTTCGGATAGTCCGGCGACGCCCCTGCAGCAGATGGGACGTCTTGCTTACCGGCGATGCCGCGGGCGGCTTCCTGGGTTACGTTCCTGCCGGACGATTTGGGCGCGGCCTTTTTGGCGGCGACCTTCTCGACCGTCTTCGATTTGCCTGCTGGAGCACGCTTGGCACCCGCATCTGGCGCCGGGTCAGACCGGCGCGTGGGGCGTGCGGTGGCAGTCTTGCGAGAGGCGGTGGCCATGGCGGTGCTCCCCTGCCTACCCCCCGGAATGCCGCGTGAATTCGCTGGCGACAGCCCAGTGGGCAGGTATTGTAACCGAATCACCGGAAAGCCCCGGTTAAGGGGTTTCCCGTTGCTCGATTCGGCAGTCCCGCTCAGACCAGACAGCGCTCCAGCCCTTGCAGGATGATGTCTTTCGGCAGCTCGGCACCAATGAATACCATCTTGGTATTCGGCGTCTCTCCCGGTTGCCATTTCGTGCCCACATCGCTGCCCATCATCTGGTGCACGCCCTGGAACACGACCCGGCGATCGATGCCGCGCATGTTTAATACGCCTTTATAACGCAATAAGCGTTCGCCGTACACCTGTAGGATGCTCCCGAGGAAGTCCTCCAGCTTGGCCGGATCGAATTGTTTTTCGCTGCGGAAGACGAACGACTTGATCGCGTCGTCGTGATGGGCATGGTGATGATGATGCCCGTGGTCATGCCCTTCGTGATCGCACTTGCCGTGATCGTGATCGCAGTGCGAATGATCGTGGTCGTGCCCATGGCCGTGATCATGATCGTGCGCATGCTCGTCGGCGGCCAGGAAGTCGGGATCGATATCGAGCTTGTCGTTCAGATTGAAGCCGTGGATATCGAAGATCTGCTTGAGGTCGGCCTGACCGAAATCGACCACCTGCTGCGGCGCGCGCGGGTTCATATGCGCCAGTCGATGCTTCAGATCGTGCAGCACCTCGGGCGTGACCAGATCGGCCTTGGTAATGAACAGACGGTCGGCAAAACCCACCTGACGCTGCACCACCTCGTGCTGATCGAGCTGCTGCGGGCCATGCTTGGCGTCAACCAGCGTGATGATGGCGTCGAGCCGGTAGGTGTCGGCCACTTCGTCGTCGATGAAGAAGGTCTGTGCCACCGGGCCGGGGTTCGCCAGACCGGTCGTCTCGATCACCACCCGATCGAACTGGATCTTGCCGGCGTCGCGCTGGCTGTTCAAATCGGACAACGCCTGCACCAGATCGCCACGGATCGTGCAGCAAATGCAGCCGTTGCTCATCTGCACGATCTGCTCGGCGTTCTCCTGCACGAGGATGTCGTTGTCGATGTTCTCTTCACCGAATTCGTTCTCGATAACGGCAATCTTCATGCCGTGCGCTTCGGTCAGAATGCGCTTGAGCAACGTGGTTTTCCCGCTGCCGAGAAAACCGGTCAGGATAGTGACGGGGGTCATGAATGCAATGTCCTGTTGTGAAACGGCGCGCCCGGTGCCGCCTGAATGTCAGTCACTCTACCCGAGGTGACGCAAAGCGGCTTGGCACGCGTCAGTTGGGGGCGCCCGCGCACTGTGCGCAAGTGCCGTGAATCAGCAGCTCGACCTGTTCGCCCACGAAACCCTGGGGCAGGCGTTTGAGTTCTCGCTCACTCAGTTGGGGATGCTGGGGCCAGTCGTCAAGACAGAAGGTCCGATGACAGCGTACACAGCGAAAATGACCGTGTTGCGTATGCGGACGCGGCGACGCGGCACGTTGCGGATCGACGTGCTCGGCCATCACGAAGCGGAAGATACGATCGTCACCCGCCTGTTTGGTGGCCCAGCCCTGCGCGACCAGCCAGTCGAGCACGCGGTAGGCTGTCACGCGGTCGAGCGGATCGGCGTCGGTGGCCAGATCGGCCAGCACTTCCTGATGGGTCAGCGGCCGGCCGGCCTTGAGCAGCAAGGCCAGCACACGGACACGCCCCGAGGTCACACGGCCCGATTGCTCCTGCAAGCTCGTTCGGGCGGCTTCCAGATACGGTTGTAGTTGAGTAAGGCTCATGAATCGATTTAAGCACAGCGCCGTCAGCGCTGCAACCGAGTTGCAAAAGTGAGGGCGCGCGGGCCAGCGTGGGCGGACATTGGCCAAAAGTGACTGAAAGTGGGCAGGCAATGCGTCATACAATTGACACAAAAAACAGCCCTCGCCATGTCGCCCACCGCTCTCGCCCTCGTTGTTACCGCCGCATTCCTGCACGCCACGTGGAATTTCCTCGCCAAACGCATCGACACCAGCGAAGGGGGCGGCCCGCAACTCGTCTTCCTTTATGCGCTGCTCACCGTTGTGCTCTACACGCCGCTGGCGTTGTACTTTCTGATCGGTGCCGAGGCCGGTTGGCCCTCGGCGCCGGGTTGGGCCGTCATTGCGGTGAGCGCCTTGCTGCACTATGGCTACACGCTCGTCTTGCAGCGCGGCTACCGGGTGGGCGATCTGTCGGTGGTCTATCCGCTCGCACGCGGCACCGGACCGTTGCTGTCGTCGCTCGGTGCGATCGTGTTGCTGGGGGAGCGCCCCGGCTGGCTCGCGCTCGTGGGCATTGGACTTGTGGTGGGCGGCGTGCTGGTCGTCGCCGGCGGCGAGCGCCTGTTCCGGCCTGGCAGCATGCACGCGGGTGCAGGCTGGGGCGTGCTCACGGGCGGATTCATCGCGGCTTATACGCTAGCCGATGCCTACGCCATCCGTACCCTGCTGCTCTCCCCTCTCGTCTATTACTACCTTGAGAACGTGCTGCGGGTGGTGCTCTCGGCACCGATGGCATGCTCGCGCCCTGCGCGCATGGCCATGCTCTGGCAGTCGAACTGGCGCAAGATCGTGCTGATCTCGCTGATTTCGCCAATGTCGTACTTCCTGATCCTGACCGCGCTGAAGTACGCACCGGTCTCGCACGTCGCCCCGGCACGGGAGATGTCGATGATGGTCGCCGCCCTACTCGGCGTACGTCTGTTGGGAGAGGGGGAGATGCACCGCCGCGTGGGCGGTGCCGTGCTGATCGCGCTGGGTGTGGTCGCTTTGACGCTGGGCTGAAGCCCAGCAAAAGCGAACACTTACATACGCTGCAACCAAAGTCCCTTGAGGTATTCCCCTTCGGGGAACTGCGTGAGCATCGGGTGATCCATGCCCGCCGACAGACGGCGCAGAATGCGCGCATCGACACCGGCGTCGACCGCCGCGCCCGCCACGATCTTCTGGAACAGCGCCGCGTCGATAGCCCCCGAGCACGAGTAGGTCAGCAACTGGCCGCCCGGGCGCAGTAGCTTAAAACCCGCCATATTGATGTCCTTGTACGCTCGGGCGGCACGATCCACGTGATGGGCCGACGGTGCGAACTTGGGCGGATCGAGCACGATCATGTCGAACGTGCGCCCCTCTTCGCGCAAGGCGCGCAGGGTCTTGAAGACATCCGCATCGCGCCACTCGGCACGGCTGGCATCGAAACCGTTGAGTTCGACATTGCGCGCCCCGATCGCCAGCGCCTCGCCAGACGAGTCGATGGACAGCACGCTTTGCGCGCCGCCGGCCAGCGCCGCCAGCGAGAAACCGCCGGTGTAGCAGAAGCAGTTGAGCACGTCGCTGCCCTTGGCTTGCTGCTGCACCAGCAGACGGTTATCGCGTTGATCGACGTAGAAGCCGGTCTTGTGCCCGTTACGCACGTCGACGTAATACTTCACGCCGCATTCGTACGTCGTCAGCAGTTCCGGCGCTTCGGGCGGCTCGGCACCGGCCAGCACCCCCGTGAGGCTCGGCAGGCCTTCGCGCTCGCGCACGGCGGCGTCGGAGCGCTCGTAGACGTTCGGACACCCGGTCACGCCGGTAAGCGCCTTGACGATCGCGTCTTTCCAGGCTTCCACCCCCGCCGCCATGAACTGGCACACGAGCTGGTCCGTCACCGGCGCACCGGGAGCAGACTGATAGCGGTCGACGATCAGGCCCGGCAGGCCGTCGGCCTCGCCGAAGATCAGGCGTGTCGCGCCGGTGTCGTGCACCATCTGCTCGCGATAGGCGAGCGCCGCCGACACGCGACGCTTGAAGAACGCGTGATCGACCGGCTCGTTTTCGTCGAACGTCCACACACGGGCACGGATCGCCGAAACCGGGCTGAACGCGGCCCGCGCGAGAAAGCGCCCGTCGGCGGCACGCACCACGACCGTTGCGCCGGAAGCCGGCTTGCCGTCCACGCGTGCCACGGCAGTGGCGTAAATCCAGGGGTGACGGCGCAGCAAGGACTTTTCTTTGCCGGGCTTGAGGGTCAAGGTATTCATGCGGGACGGGCCAACGGTTGCGTACGGAATGGCGGCAAGTCGCGCGACGCACGCGGCGGCATCGCCTTACGAGGGCGACGTCCGGCGAACGGACAACATGCGGGACTTGCTAGGGAAGGACGCGATTCTACACCGAGTCGCACTGCCTGCCGGAAAGCTCAGGTCTTCTTGCGCGCGCGCGGATGCGCCTGATCGTAGACCTTCGCGAGATGCTGGAAGTCGAGCTTCGTGTAGATTTGCGTCGTCGAGATATTGCTGTGCCCCAGCATCTCCTGCACAGCGCGCAGATCGCCGGACGATTGCAGGACGTGCGTTGCAAACGAGTGACGCAGCATGTGCGGATGAACGTGCGTCGGCAGCCCGGCCGCCAGCGCGTGACGGGCCAGCCCCTGCTGCACCGCTCGCGGGCCGATGCGTTTGCCGCGCGCCGACAGGAAGAGCGCGTGCGGCTCCGCCGTTGCCAATGCGGTACGCCTATCGAGCCAGAGAGCGAGTGCCTGCGCCGCCTTCTCGCCAACCGGCACACGGCGTCGCTTGTTCCCCTTGCCGGTCACGACCACCTCTCGCTCGGGCAGATCCAGCCAACTGGCGGAACGATAGCCGTCAGCGTCCACATAGCGATGGTCGAGGCCCGTCAGCTCCGACAACCGCAGACCGGACGAGTACAGGAGCTCGAACATCGCCCGGTTGCGAACGGTCTCGGCAGACGTACCGGCGGCATATTCGACGAGCGCCGATGCCTGATCGGGCGATAGCGCTTTGGGCAACGGCTTGGGCTGTTTCGGCGCGCGCACCCCCTCCACCGGATTGGCGGCGAGCGGGGTTCGCTGCGCGAGCCACGCAAAATAGCCTCGCCAGGCGGAGAGCTTGCGAGCAATCGAACGGCCGACGAGCCCCTCGCTGTGCAACTGCATCGCGAAGCGGCGAATGTCGCCGTGCTGAAGCGAGTCGAGGGGACGGCCGTGCGCCAGCCGCTGCAACTGGCGCAGATCGCGTGTGTAGTTCTCGAGGGTCAGCCCGGCGAGCTTGCGTTCGCTCGCAAGGGAGGTGAGGTAACTGCGAATACCCGGTTCGAGCGGCATGTCGGGCACTTCAGCGGCTACGGACATCTCGGGCGAATCGGACACGCTTCCGCCCGGCAAGCTGGCTGCCGTGGACTTCCGCCCGCGAACCGGCGGCGTGCTGCCGACCCGGCGGCCAGTTGCGGCCCCCTTGGCGGGGCGGGGCGATCGGGTCGACGTGGCCATGAGGTACCGGAACGGAGAACGTCAGCGAGCCACAGACCCGGCGGTCATCAGTCGTCGGCGCGCAATTTGCCGAGCGCTGCGCCGGCCAGTTCGCCGATCTGCGTCAGGAAGTCGGTCGCCATGCCTTCGTGGAAACGGCGAGCGTCTTCCGAACCCATCACGAGCAGGCCGAAGATCGGACCTTCCGGCATTTGCGGATCGCGAAGCGCCAGCAGCGCGACAGACGCCGGATCGCTTGGCGCGCCGAGCCACGTTACCGCTTCGAAACCGGTATTGGCGCCGCAATACGGCGTAGCGAGACTCGACGCGAAGATTTTCACCTCTTCGCTCACGCTGCGAGCGAATTCGGCCGGCTGATACGGCGCGGCCACGTTCCACAGGCGCACTGCCGCGAAGGGCACGTTGAATACGTCGCGCAGCCCCCGGGCGATGGCTTCGGGCAAAGCATGCGGATCGCGCTCGCCGAGCAGCCCGAGGGTCCAGCGATGCAATTTGGCCGAGATGTCGTCATTCTCATGACCGTAGCGCATCAGTTCGGCGAGGCGTCGCTCGATCTGCTTGGTCTTCTCGCGCTGCATCTCGATCTGGCGCTCCTGCAACGACACCGCCCGCTGGCCATGCGGGCTGGTAAGCCGCACACCGGCCAGCAATTCGGCATGGCGCTCGAAGAAGTCGGGATGCGCGATCAGGTATTCCGCTATATCTCGGTCGTTCATGAGTGTCCGTCTGCTGTTCGTCAACTGCCGCCAGCCGCCCTCGAGCACAAGGGTGGCCCGCGGCCGCCTGGGTCGCTAAATCAGAATTCGTGAGAAACCAATATTACTGTGCTGCTGCCGGCGCGCCGTACCGGGACCGACGTTTTGCGTCAGACCTCGATCGTGCCTTCGAAGACCGTGGTGGCCGGCCCCGTCATGATGACCGGACCGCTCGCGCCGTCCCAGTCGATGGTCAGCGTGCCGCCATGCGTTTCGATGGCCACGGGCGCGCTCAATAGCCCGCGGCGAATTCCCGCCACGGCAGCCGCGCACGCGCCGGTGCCGCAAGCGAGCGTTTCGCCGGCACCGCGCTCGTACACCCGCAAACGCGCCCGATGCTTGTCCACCACTTGCAGGAATCCGGCGTTCACGCGGCGCGGAAAGCGGGCGTGGCGCTCGATCAGCGGGCCGTCCGTCTCCACCGGCGCCGTATCGACGTTATCGACCACCTGCACGGCATGCGGATTGCCCATCGAGACGACGGAAATCCAGGTGGTCTTGCCGGCCACGTCGAGCGGCCAGAGCGTGTCGTCCCCATCGCGGCGGCCTTCCAGACCGCTGGCGTCGAACGGCACGTCGGACGGGGTGAGGACCGGTGCGCCCATATCCACGCTGACCTGGCCGTCGTCGCGCATCGTGAGCGTAATCACGCCCTGCTGGACTTGGACACGCACCGAGCGCTTGTCGGTCAGCCCCGTGTCGCGCACGAACTTCACGAAGCAGCGTGCGCCATTGCCGCAATGCTCCACCTCGCCGCCGTCGGCGTTGAAGATACGGTAGCGGAAATCCACGTCCGGCAGCGTCGGGCGTTCGACGAGCAAAAGCTGATCCGCGCCGACGCCGAAATGGCGGTCGGCGAGCGCACGCCACTGCTCGGGCCTGAAATCGATGGTCTGCGAGATGCCGTCGATCACGACGAAGTCGTTACCGGCGCCTTGCATCTTGGTGAATTTGAGCTTCATGCCGCTATTGTAGTGGAGAAGGTCGACGCGCATCCGGTGCCGGTCAATACACCCCCGGCTCGCCGGGCGGACGCGTCTTGAAGCGCTTGTGCACCCAGTAGTACTGCTCGGGCATCTTGAGAATCTGCTCTTCGAGGAAGGCGTTCATGCGGCGCGCGTCGGCATCGGGGTCGCCGCTCGGGTAGTTCTCCCATACCGGGAACACCTTGAGGCGGTAGCCCTTGTAATTCGGCAGCACCTCGCCGATGAACGGCAGGATCTGCGCCCGGCCGACCTCGGCGAGACGCGAAACAGACGTCAGCGTGCAGGCTTCGACCCCGAAGAACGGCACGAACGTGGAATTTCGCGCGCCGTAGTCCATGTCGGCCGCCAGCATGACCGGCTTGCCCTTTCGGAACATGCGCAGCACATCGCGGGCACTGTCGCCGCGCGGAATCATTTCCGCATCGAAACGGCCGCGTTGCTCGCGCGCCATGGCATCGAACGCCGGGTTCGACATCGGCGTATAGAGCGAGGCACAAGGCCGGTGCAGCGAGTAATTAATAAAGACCGAACCGGCCTCGATGCCCACGAAGTGGAAGCCGAGCAGAATCGTCGGCGGCATGTTCGGATCGCGCAGATCGACGGCCGAATCGAGTTCAATGAGCCGTTCCAGCTTCTTGCCGTCGGCGAACCATTGCACGCTGCGCTCTGCATAGCTGCGAATGGCGTGCACGAACGACGCCTTGGCAACGCGTTCTCGCGTCGCGTCGTCCCAATGCGGGAAACACAGGCGCAAGTTGGTATGCACCACACGTTTGCGCGAGCTGGGAAGCGCGTAAAGCACCCGCCCCAGGCCGGCGCCGAAACGCGCGACCCAGCTATAAGGCAGCAGGTTCAGCCCGCGCAGCAGGCCAACGCTAAGGTAGTAGCCGATGGACTTCTTGGGAGTAGTTGCCATGTCGCCAGCAAAATTTCTTCAGGGGCGTATAATAATCGACATCGCCGAGTTAACTGACAACTTGCGGGGCGATTCGAATGAGCCACCTTATTGGCAGCGCATTCGACCAACTTTCCGCTAAAGCGTCGCCGCTTCCCCTCCGATGACGGCTACGTGAGTCGCCAAATTCGTTTTGAGGAGCCAGAAGTGGCGAACGATTATCTCTTTACCTCCGAATCGGTTTCTGAAGGTCACCCGGACAAGGTTGCCGACCAGATTTCTGACGCCGTTCTCGATGCCATCCTGACGCAAGACAAATACGCCCGCGTTGCTGCCGAAACGCTTTGCAACACGGGTCTTGTCGTGCTGGCCGGCGAAATCACCACGACCGCCACGGTGGACTACCAGCAAGTGGCGCGCGAGACGATCCGCCGCATCGGTTACGACAACACCGACTACGGTATCGACTACAAGGGTTGCGCGGTGCTGGTCGCCTACGACCGCCAGTCGCCGGATATCGCTCAGGGCGTGGACCGTGCACATGACGACAACCTCGATCAGGGCGCCGGCGACCAGGGCCTGATGTTCGGCTACGCCTGCGACGAAACGCCGGAACTCATGCCCCTGCCGATCTACCTGTCGCACCGTCTGGTCGAGCGCCAGTCGCAAGTGCGCCGTGACGGCCGTCTGCCCTGGCTGCGCCCGGACGCCAAGTCGCAAGTCACCATCAAGTACGAAAACGGCCGTCCGCACAGCATCGACACCGTGGTGCTCTCGACGCAGCACCATCCGGACATCGCGCTGGAAGCCCTGCGCGAAGCTGTGATCGAAGAAGTCATCAAGCCGGTGCTGCCGGCCGACCTGATCAAGGGCGACATCAAGTTCCTGGTGAACCCGACCGGCCGTTTCGTGATCGGTGGCCCGCAAGGCGACGCCGGCCTCACGGGCCGCAAGATCATCGTCGACACGTACGGCGGTGCCGCACCGCACGGTGGCGGCGCGTTCTCGGGCAAGGACCCCTCGAAGGTCGACCGCTCGGCAGCCTACGCCGGCCGTTACGTCGCGAAGAACATCGTGGCCGCCGGCCTGGCGTCAAAGTGCGTGATTCAGGTCTCGTACGCCATCGGTGTGGCCCGTCCGACGTCGGTCATGGTCAACACGTTCGGCACCGGCAAGATCAGCGATCAGCGCATTGCCGAGCTGGTCGAGAAGCACTTCGATCTGCGCCCGAAGGGCATCATCCAGATGCTCGACCTGCTGCGTCCGATCTATGAGAAGACGGCGGCCTACGGTCACTTCGGCCGTGAAGAGCCGGAATTCTCGTGGGAAGCGACCGATCGCGCCGACGCTCTGCTGGCCGACGCCGGCCTGCGCGCCGTCGCCTGATCGAGCATGCCCCCGGCGCCCACCGGTCCTGATCGGTGAGCGCCAGACAAAACCCCCGCCCGGGTCAAACCGGCGGGGGTTTTGTTTTGTGCTTTGCTTCGCCTTACTTCGGTGCCCGAGGTCGCACGACAGCGACGAAGGCCGGTTCGGCGGAGGTCAGCGAAGCAACTGCCGGATCAGCGCGGCAAACACCTTGCCATAGGGTGGATTGAGCAGGCCGGCGCCATTCCAGCGCGCTTGCCGGACAATCGGCTTCTCCTTGGAGAACGTGCGAAAGCCCGCCTCGCCGTGATACCCGCCCATGCCCGACGCACCCACACCGCCGAACGGGAGCGAGTGTTCCGCCGCATGCAGCAGCGTGTCGTTGATCGTCACGCCGCCGGAAATCGTGCCGCCGACGACCTGATCGATACGTGCATTGTCGGTATCGAACACATACAGCGCCAACGGACGCGGGCGCTCGTTCACATAGGCGATAGCGGCGTCGAGGTCGTCATAGGGCACTACGGGCAGGAGCGGCCCGAAAATCTCTTCGCGCATCACGCGCATGCCGTCGTGCACGCCGGTGATGACCACAGGCGGCAAGCGCCTGCGCGAAGCCTGCGCCGGGGTATCGAACAGTTCGTGCAACGTGGCGCCCTGCGCCGCCGCTTCACTCGCCAACCCGGACAACCGCTCGAAGTGCCGCGCCGACACAATGCTCGTGTACTGCGGATTGTTCACGGCGTCCGGATAGAGGCGCGCGGCGGCTTGCCTGGCGGCCGCCACGAAGGCATCGAGCTTCTCGCGTGGCACCAGAACATAGTCGGGCGCCACGCAGGTCTGTCCGGCGTTGACCAGCTTGCCGAACATGATGCGCGCCACCGCATGCTCCCAACGGGCGCCCGGCCCGATGATGACGGGCGACTTGCCCCCCAGTTCGAGCGTGACCGGCGTAAGATTTGCGCTCGCGGCCCGCATCACATGATGACCGATGGACGTTGCCCCGGTGAACAGCAGATGGTCGAACGGCAACGTCGAAAACGCGCGCGCGACCTGGGCATCGCCGGTCACGACCGTCACCCATTCCGGCGCAAATGTC
The DNA here is from genome assembly GCF_001465595.2 of Pandoraea apista. Classification (NCBI taxonomy): domain Bacteria; kingdom Pseudomonadati; phylum Pseudomonadota; class Betaproteobacteria; order Burkholderiales; family Burkholderiaceae; genus Pandoraea; species Pandoraea apista. Next base: position 5,275,039 of record NZ_CP013481.2, read on the forward strand.
TCGGCCACCGCCGCCGCGAAAACTTCCGAGAGACGTGGCGTGACCTCCGACATTTTGAGCATCACACGGTTGCCGGCGGCCAATGCATCGGTCAGCGGGCCGATGGAGAGGAGCAGCGGGTAGTTCCAGGGCACGATCACGCCGACGACACCCAACGGTTGCGGCACGATCGCCCGGCGCGCAGGCAGCAGCCAAAGATTGGCCCAGCCCTGCGAGCCCCGCATCCACCGACGTGTGTGTGAGAGGGCGTGCTTCAGATTGCCGTTCAAAGGGAACAGCTCGAGCATGTCCGTTTCCTGCGCCGAGCGACCGCCAAAATCCTCGTCGATCGCGCGGGCGAACGGCTCGCGATACTTGTGCATCATCGCCTGGAGCGCCTTCAGGTGACGTTGGCGCGTCGGCCAGTCGACTTGCGGTGCGGCGTCGTGTGCGTGACGCATCGCGTCGAAACGAGGTGTCAGCAATGCGCGCGCGATGTCGTCCTCAGCCGAAATCTCCCGCAACGCCGGCGGCACCGCGTCGTGCAAGCCGTTCAGTTCATGGTTGTGTCCCACGCCGTCTCCTCCCTGTGATCGGCGAGCGAGCACGCGCAAGCGCGTCGCCCGGCGCCATCGATATATTGTTGTGCGTTATGCGAGAAATGCCCGGTCGAGCCAGGCGCGTTGAACGCCTGCCGCGAGCGTGTCCGGCATCACGCCATAGACTCGCCCTCCGGCGTTCGAGAAGCGGCTCTCGATGAAACCGTGCGCCAGTTCGGACGGCGCGTGCTCGAGCAGCAATGCCGCCTGAGAGAGCAGTACGACCTGTTGCGCGATGGCGCGCGCGCGCACTGCGTGCGTTGCGGGGTCGGCGGCCAGCCAGCCATGCAGTTGCGCCAACGCGGCACGCAAGGCCGCGTGCGATCCGACGCGCGTTTCGAGCCACCGGAACCAGTGCTGTGCCACGTCGGGCTCGCGGCTCACGGCGCGCAGCACGTCGAGACACATGACATTACCCGATCCTTCCCAGATCGAATTGACGGGCGCCTCACGGTACAGACGTGCGAGCGGCCCCGTCTCGACATAGCCATTGCCGCCCCACACTTCCATGCACTCGCCCGCAAGTTCGAGGGCGCGCTTGCACACCCAGAACTTCGCGGCTGGCAGCACAATGCGACGCCATGCACGCTCGACCGGCGAATCGTCGTCGGCCAGACTTGCGTCGAACGCCTGTGCGAGACGCATCGCCAGCCAGGTCGCCGCCTCGGACTCCAGCGCCAGATCCGCGAGCACCGCCGTCATCAGATCCTGATCGACGAGCTTCGCCCCGAATGCCGTGCGATGCCGCGCATGATGAATCGCCTGCACGACACCCGTGCGCATCATCGCCGCGCTGCCGATCACGCAGTCGAGCCGCGTGTACGTCGCCATCTCGATGATGGTGGGAACACCGCGTCCCGGCGCTCCGACACGCACGCCATACGCGCCCTGAAATTCGACTTCGCTGCTCGCGTTGGAACGATTGCCGAGCTTGTCCTTGAGACGTTGAATCTGTACGGCGTTCTTGCGGCCGTCGGGGGCATAGCGCGGCACGAAGAAACAGGAGAGCGCGTCGCTGTCGCTGTCTCGCGCAAGGACCAGATGCGCGTCGCACTGCGGCGCCGAGAAGAACCACTTGTGCCCGACGAGCGAAAATGTGCCGTCGCCCCGATCGGTTGCCGTGGTGGTATTGGTGCGCACGTCGGAGCCGCCCTGCTTCTCGGTCATCCCCATGCCAATGAGAATGGCATGCTTCTGTGCGAGCGGCACATCGCGCGGATCGTGTTGCGGCGCGAGCAATTTGTCCTTGATCGAGGCGAAGAGCGCGGACTCCTTCGCAAGCACGGGAATGCTCGCAAACGTCATGGTCGTGGGACACAACGCGCCTGCCTCGTTCTGGGCGTGCAAAAAGTACGACGCCGTGCGTGCCGCCATCGCCCCGGCGCGCGGATGCGCCCACGGCAGCGACTGAAGCTGTGCACCGCGTAACAAGCCCATGAGCGCGTGCCACGCCGGATGAAACTCAACGTGATCGATGCGATTCCCTTGCGAATCGAAGGATTGCAGTTCCGGTGTGTGCCGATTGGCCGTGTCCGCCCACTGCTGGACTTCCGCTTCCCCGAGACGCGCGCCCTGACGATGCAGCGCCTTCGCGTGCCAGTCGGCGTTAAACGCCACAACGGCGGCTTGCAGCGCGTTATCCGTGGCGTAAAGGTTGTAATCCATGAGCGGCGGCACCTGATTGGTGACGTCGTGGGTCTGCCAGGCTTCAGTCATCCGTGTCTCCGTCGGCCCGTCTGCCGAATATAGGACGGTCACCTCAAGTGCATCCTTTCATCATAGCGGCTAGGTCCACGCGTTCGCACAAATTAGAGGAATGCTTCACTTCCCCCCCGAGCATACGGGTTGTCTGTCTACAATGAGTGCCGCTGTGAGACGTCAACCACGAGTGAACGCCACGCAGTGCGGCACCTGAAAAATCGCAGAACCATAATTCCAAAGCAGCGAACAAGAAAACAAGGCAACGCAGTTGACGAAGTGCCCATCCAAGGGAGGATGACAGCATGGACTATGACTACGTCATTGTCGGCGGAGGCTCTGCCGGTTGTGCGCTGGCCGCGCGATTGGCCGACGGTGCACCGGATCGCACCATCGCGCTCATTGAGGCCGGTCCGCCCGACGACAGCTTTCTCGTAAGACTACCGCTCGGCCTTGCGGCACTCGTGCCGTTTCGCTCGCGCCGCAACTACGGTTATCGCACGACGCCGCAGGCGGGACTCGCAGGACGCCAGGGCTATCAGCCGCGCGGACGCGGCCTCGGCGGCTCGAGTTCGATCAACGCAATGATCTACACGCGCGGTCATCCGGACGATTACAACGACTGGGCGCAGGCCGGCTGTACCGGCTGGGGATGGAACGACGTTCTGCCGTACTTCCGTCGCAACGAAAACAACGAGCGCGGCGCCAGCGTCTGGCACGGCGCCGGCGGCCCGCTCAACGTCTCGGATCTGCGCACGGTCAATCCATTCTCGCGGCACTACGTGGAAGCGGCGCGCGAAGCCGGATTCCCGGTCAGCGAGGATTTCAACGGGGCGCAGTACGAAGGCGCGGGCATTTATCAGGTGACGCAAAAAGACGGCGAACGGTGGAATGCCGCTCGCGCCTATCTGCACGGGAAATCACGGGCCAATCTGCATGTCGTCACCGACGCCGTCGTGCAGCGTGTCGTGTTCGACGGCAGGCGGGCTACGGGCGTCAAATTGCAACGGCGCGGCGCGTTGGAGACGATCCGCGCGCGGGCCGAGGTGGTGTTGAGTGCGGGCGCCTTCAACTCTCCGCAGTTGCTGATGTGCTCGGGGATCGGCCCTGCCGGGCATCTGCGCTCGCATGGGGTGGAAGTGCGCGTCGATGCGCCGGGCGTCGGCGAAAACCTGCAGGACCACATCGACTTCATCATCAACAAGTACGTCGCGCACCCCGACCTCGTGGGCTATACGCCGGCGGGCTTATGGCACCTGCTGAGACAAGGGCTGGACTATCTGCGCGACAAGCGCGGCCTGTTCGCCAGCAACATCGCCGAAGCGGGCGGCTTCCTCAAAAGCGACCCCGCGCTGGCGCGCCCCGATTTGCAGATGCATTTTCTTGTAGGTATCTGCGACAACCACAATCGCCGGTTGCATTGGCGGCGCGGTCTGTCGCTGCACGCATGCGTGTTGCGTCCGAAGAGCCGTGGACGTGTGAGGCTCGCCTCCGCCGACATGCGCGACGCACCGCTCATCGACCCGGCATTCCTGCAAGCACAAGAGGATGTCGACACTTTGCTGCGCGGCGCCCGCGTGATCCGGCGAATTCTCGCGGCGCCATCGCTCGCACAGTTCGGCGGGAAGGAACTGCATAGCCGGGGTATCGAGTCGGACGAGGCCCTCACCGCGCTGATTCGTTCGCGCGCAGACACCATCTATCACCCGGTCGGCACCTGCCGCATGGGCAGCGATGCCGCCTCGGTCGTCGATCCGGAATTGAAGGTGCGGGGCGTGGAGGGACTACGTGTGGTCGATGCGTCGATCATGCCGACGCTCATCGGTGGCAACACCAACGCGCCGTCGATGATGATCGGAGAAAAGGCAGCGGATCTGATGCTGGCGCGTACCTCGGTGAGGGCGCAGAACGTTGATGCACTCACGAGCGCCTCCGGCACCGCAACGACGGAAATGACTGAAATGACTGAAATGACGGAAGCGACCGTATTAGCCGTCCGCGCGCAGCCACAGGTTTAGGAACGCCTCGCCCCACAACAGGCTCGCCAGTGCCCCCAGAATCAGCCATGGACCAAACGGCAGCGGCTCGCGCAACGCGCGGCCGCGCCACAGTCCCAGCACGGCGAAGGCGAGGGTCGCCGCCATCGCACCGAACGACAGCATCAGCGGCACACCGATCCAGCCAAGCCATGCACCGCACGCCGCCACGAGCTTGGCATCGCCGCCACCGAGTCCGTCCGTGCCCGTCAGCATTCGATAGGCGCCAGCGATCATGCCCATGACGCCATAACCCAATGCCGCGCCGAGCACCGCGTCATCGACGGAGATCGTCAGTCCCGCCACGCTGCAAAGCAAGCCTCCCCACAGCAGCGGCAATGTCAGTGCGTCGGGCAGCAGCCGCGTGTCGCTGTCGATCAGCGTGAGCGTGATCAGCACGGCACCGAAGCCACACCATGCCAGCATCGCGGCGTATAGCATCGACGGCGCGAAATGCCACGCAACGCACGCGAACAGAATCCCGGTGCTCAGTTCGACGAGCGGATAGCGCGGCGAAATCCCCGCACGGCAATGCGCGCAACGGCCGCGCAGCAAAAGGAAGCCGAGCACGGGGACGTTGTGGCGTGCCGAGATGCGTGTCTCGCAATGCGGACACCGCGACGGTGGCCACGCCAGGTTGAACGTCGGCGTCACCGCCGGCACCTGTCCGGCCCACGCCGCACTCTCCTGTGCCCACTGGGCCTCAAGCATGCGCGGCAGACGGTACGCGACCACGTTCATAAAGCTCCCGACGAACAGCCCCAACATCGCCATCGCAGCAGTCATCGCTTCGCGCGGGAGGGCCCGGAATTCGTGCCACACAAGATCAGTGATCGACGTCATCGTCAGAACATCGACTCCGCGTACTCACCCGCTGCGTGCCCGATTTGCAGCATGCCGGCGACGGTGAAGATGATTGTCAGACCGACCAACGCCATCAGCACGGAGCGAAGCGCTGCCGAACGCATCTTGATGCGCTCGGCGACCTCCTCAATGGTCATCAGGCCGATCTTGCGAATACCGGCGTCAAAGTTGGTACGGCCCGAATATTCGACCAGCCGGTCGAATACTTCCTCGTTGAAGATGCCGGTATCCATCGCCTTGACCATGCTCCGTTCGCTCTTGAGCGACGCGCGCATGCGCAACAGATGGGAGCGCATCCAGGGCGACGCCCCGGCAAGCAAAAGCGAAATGGAATCGAACACCGATGTCTTCGCACCGGTCAATGCGGCAAGCGCGACGAGAAACTCACCGGCGCGCACATCGCGATACACCGCGTACGGACCGAAGTTGTCGACCCGCCGCCTCAGCGGCCCCGTCCACCGGCTGAGCGAGAACGACACCGCCACCACGCTCACGAGCGGCACGCCATAGAGAAGCGGCCACCAGTTCGCGACGAAACCCGACACCACATACAACCCCGCGCCCACCAGCGGAAACTGCTCCGGCGGCATGATTTCGGTCATGATCGGCATCATGCCGTAGGCCACGCCGAGCTGAATCGCAGCGAGCAGCACCGACATGAAAATCGGCAGCACTACGGCCCCCGCAATCGCTGCGCGTGTCTGCTGTTGCAGCGTCACCACGCGCGCGAGGAATCGCAGCGAGCCGGGCAGATCGCCCTTCTCTCCGGCCCCAATCACGATCAGATCTTCGTCGGGAATGGTGCCTTCCCACGACTTTCGCAGGTTCTTCGAGCTGGTGCGATCACGCCATATGGCATAGAGCGGCGCCATCGGATTGCGCCGCTCTTTCGCGCGGGCATACCGACGCGAGAAGAGCTCGAACGGATTGGCACCGTCTTCAATCGCATCGGCGAAATCGCTATAGAACTTCGCGCGCGTCTTGCGAAAGTGACGCTTCGCCCGGCTGAGTCCCGGATACGGGGCCCGCGCGGGAGACAGCTTGGCGAGCAGACGATTGACGGCTTCGAGCATAGGCAGTGGCGCTGCGTTTCAGATGAGTGGCGAAATCAAGGGCGAGACGAATGGCGAGGCGGCGACTTACACGCTCGCCAGGCGACGAGGAGGTTGAGGCGACGTAGACCCGCCCTTCCACATCTGGAATTTCCTGAGCTTGTGGAACGCGGCCTCGATGTCGCCCGGATCGATGAGACCCTGCGCCATCTTGTAGATCGCGTGCTCCATGGCCGACTTGCCGTACATGACCGGACTCGTGAGATCGCCGTCGTGATGGGCGCGCCAATAACGTTGCGCCTCCCAGAATTTCGACTGACGCAGCAAGTCGAGCAACTCGTCGCATAGTTCGCAGACTTCCGCCACGACCGTCTGCCCTGCCGTGCCCCGGCCTTTGCAGTGATCGCAGCCCGGGCCCGCTACACGCACACGCGACGTGTCGATGCCAAGGCCGGCAATGACACACAACATCGCCTCGTCGAGATGCCCTACGGCCGGCAGTTTGCAGTGATCGCACAGCACCGGAATGAGCTTCTGATAGACCATCGCGGTCAGAAAATTGGGGGACGTGACGGCAGATACCGGCATACCGATCTCCTCGCTGATCAATCGCGGAATAATGCCGAATGCACTCGACGCATGAACCGTGGACAACACCTGGTGGCCCGTCTCCGTCATCGACTTGGCGAACGAGCCGGTCTCGGTGTCACGAATTTCGCCGGGCATGAGCTTGTCCGGATCGCCGCGCAGCAGCACCTTGGCGGCCGCCCCGAACGCCGATTCGCCGTGGCCGTCTTCGGCGCGCCGTTGAATCGGAATCTGCGTCACATGCGGCTGGATGTATTCGACCGGATCTTCGATCGAAAAGAACTTCTTACCGGAGTTGCGCTCGTATCGCATCATTGTGCGCAGGGTGGTCGACTTTCCCGAGCCGGTCTCCCCCGCGATGATCGTCAACCCCGGACTGCGATGGACCGCGTTCTCGAGTACTTCGATCTGATCGTCGGAGTAGCCGAGTTCGGAGAGCGACAGCACGTCGTCGTCCATGGCCTCGTTCACGAGCAGTCGCACCACGACGTCGACGCCGCGATTCTCGCGAATGCTCTGCAACCGAAGCTGGTACTTGCGATTGCGCAGGTTCAACGGAATCGAGCAACTCTGATGCTGATCTTCGTCGAAGTGGTTGTGACTTCGGCTGCTGGGGTCGGCACGTGAGTTGTACGCCGCAGAAACGGCATCGAGCATCGCGTGATAGTCGCGCGAAAGACGATCGCTCTCGCCGGTTGCGCGCAACTTGCCGTGAATACGCATGCGCACATGCACATGCTGCCCCTCACGAAATTCGAAGTGAACGTCGGAAGCCTTCGCATCGATCGCGCGCTCGATGATCAGATCGAAGTTCCGATATGCCCCGGTACGTTGCTCGTCGGTCCGGGTGCCGGTGCCGGTCTGCTGTTGCAAGCGCGACTGCATGAGCAGAATCTCTTCCGTCGTGCCGACGTAAATTCCTTCAAGATCCAGCCGATGCGTCGCGCGCACCGCCTGCTCGAACCGCACCAGAAGATCGGAGCCCTGCATGCGCACGAATGTCGTGTGTTCGAGCAAGACCAGAAAGAGCCGCGGTTTCGGAGCAACGAGTACGAGCGAACCGTTTTCCGCGCCAGCCAGCGTGATGCCGAGATCCTGACGCCATCCCTGCATCTGAATATCGTCGACGCGAAGGTCCGAGATAGGCCGCGCCACCGTCCCGCTGCGAGAATTGACCCGCGAGAGCGCCGCCTGGAAATGGTCAGAGATCTTCGCCATTGCATCACCCCGGTGAACCGGGTCTCGGGCGGCCCGCCTGCGCGCCACCCGACGTCGACGCACCCATCGCGTTGGGCAACAGCAGGCGCTGCGATTTGCCGCTTCGCGACACGTCCACAAAATCGCTGCCGATCTTCACCACCCGCCAATCGCCGAACTGGTCGCCGTCGCTCACGCTGTAGCCAAAGCGGCCATCGACACGCAGATAGGCCACGGTGGTGTTCTCAACGCCGTGGATGAACATCAATTCCGGTAACACGTCGGGCGCGGCGCTGATCGTGGCAGCCGACGCCGGGGTGTCGGAGGCAATCGCCGCCTGCGACGACTTGAGATGCGCACGGGCAAACGCGTCGATCGTTTCTGCGGCATGCCCGGGCGTGACCAACATTGATGACGACGCCACCACGGCCGTCGCAATCCATGCCGTCCGGCGGAGCTTAATGGACATAGTAGGTTCCTTGAGCGGAGAAGACGGGTTTGGTGTCGTCGATCACGACTGTCAACTCGTGCAACGACATGTTGCCTGCGCGCATCATCAGACCGGCCACCGAATCGACGAACGCCAGATGACCGGCAATCTTCCATTCCCCTTTCGCAATCGGCGGCGGCACGTCGCTGCGCGCAGTCACCGCCTGCGGTGCCTGAACCAGCGGCTTGGGCATCGACAACGAAATGTCCATGCCATAGTCGCCAAGCGATTGCAGCCGCGCCCCCGCCGTGCGAAGGAACTGTGTGCGCGGCACAGGTGTCACGCGAGCGTCGCCGTCATCGGTCTCGTCTTCGTTGTCGGCGAGTCCGCCTGTGTTCGCCGCAACGAGCATCGCTTCCGCCGGTGCCGGTTCCGGCGGAACGGTGTCGGCGGGTGTCATGTCTTCGCGTGCATGATCGAGATCGACGATCTGGGCGTTCGGCCGTTGCGAGAGCAGCAAATCGAACGTACCGCCCTCCAGACGACGCCACTGGATTTCGCAACGATTGTCTCTGCACTCGATGGACACCGGACGCCATCCACCCGCGCTCGCGGGCAGCGACTGCACCGCGTGTTGCACACGCCGGGCGTACGACGCCCCCGTCGAGAAAGGCTCGGCAGCAATAGCGCGGGCGAGTGCAAGCCGGTAAGCCTCCACCGGGTCGACCTGGTTGGCCGCCGCGAGCTTGGCTTGCTGCCGCTCCTCATACCAATCCCATCCCCACCAACCGGCCATGAAGATGAGCGAGAGCGTGACAAACACGATCGCGGCAATCTTCAGTTTCCGTGCCGGTAACGGCTTGCGTACGACTTGCAAACGCGCGTCGCTCGGCGACTCCTTATGAGCGTGCGCCGCGATATCGTTGAGCGTAAGCGTCACATCGGCGCCGCTGCCATTCAGTGGCGCCACGCCTGCGATCTGAATCCCGCCCTCGATCTCCGCAGCCCATTGCTCCAGTCTGACCCCCAACTCCACCGTGGGTACGATCAGATCCAGTTCTGGTCGACGATCGCGCAACGTGACGAAGACCATGGCGGTCGAGTCATCGGGATCGGGATGCACGAAAGCCACGTTCGGCGCGTCGATCATCTCCCCGAGCAGCGCGCCCAGCGCATATAACTCGGGGGCGCTCTGCCCGTTGATCGAGGGGGCCAGCGAGAACAACCCCACGGTGCGTGTGCCGGCAGCATCGTCGGCCACAGCGTAGTACGAGGCGTCGCGGCTCCGGGCGAGCCCGCGAATCTCCGTGGGTTCCTTCTGCAAGCCGATCAATGTCTCCCACTGCGCGCCGACGACAAGCCGGTTGGACAATATGCGTGTCATATCACACGCCCTCGGTCAGTTCCGGCGAAATCAGGATGACGACTTCCTTAACCTGCTGGCGCGCCTCCTTGGTACCGCCCTGGTAATTGAAGAGGCCATCGCGATCGGTCGAATTGTCGCGCCGGCGGAAGCCGCTCAGCACCAGCGTATCGCCCGACTTGAGCGACGCCCGCTGCATGGTCTGTATCGACGCCGTGATCGGCAACTGCATGAACGTGCCGACGCCGAGCCCGTCATCGGAACCCGATCGTTCGTCCTTTTTGCCCACGCCGACCTTCACGCCATCGGCGCCGAGTTCCGCCTTTACATCCGGGCCACCGCCGCTTCCTTCCCCGTTAGTGCCGCTCGGCGCTTCCTTGCCGGTGCGCAGATTGATCTTGTCGAGCTTCTTCAGGTCGGACATATCGATCTGTACCTGCAACATCACGCTCCGATTGTCCATCAGCGTGGGCAGCAGGTTCATCACGAAACCCGTGGTCAGCACCGATTGCTCGGCAGTCACGAGCGCTTGCCCGCCGTAGTTGCCGGGCGTCATCTTCGTTTGCGCGACAAAGCCCTGATTCTGGGTGACGGCGACCGGCGCCGGTTGATTGTTCAGCGTGACCACCGTAGTGTCGATCACCGTGCTTACACGGCCTTGCTGACTGAGTGCGCGGATGAATGCAGCGGACCCCCGGAATCTGCCGCTTTCGATCTTGCTGAGTTGCAAGCCGCCTTTACGGGTCATGAGCGCACCACCCGCCGCAGGACCGGCCATGCCCAACGTGATACCGCTCGCCGCCTGATACACCAGATCCCAGTCGACACCCGCGGCAGAATTCTCTTCCAGCGCCACGGAGTACACCTGCACCCGCAACTTGACCTGGCGGCCGAGTACAGCGTTTTCCGCGTCGATGTAGCTCGCCACGCGCTCGATGACATCGGCCGTATCGCTGACGACCAGCGAACTCGTCACCACGGACGGCGTCACGCGCCCCCCTTCGGAGAGCATGTCTTTCACCGTGAGAACGAGGTCCGACCAGTAGTCGAGTTCGGACTCCACACTCACGTTGGCGTCGGCATTAAAGCTCAGGTCGACACCCCCCGCCGAACTGCCTGCCCCGCCGCCGCCTGCCGCACCTCGGTTGGCCTTCATCTGCGAGGCCTTGCCCACCGACGCCGAATACGACGAACTGCCCGGCATCATCTTGATCTGGAACGTGCGTGTGACGTAGCGCGCGAAATGCACCACACCGTCGCGATAGCTCCAGTGCGTGCCGGAGCGGTGAGCAATGGTGTCGAGCAGCCCGGAGAGCGTGCCCGAGTATTGCAGCGGCACGGTCGGCTCGCCCGTGTCGGAACAGTTCAACTGGAAGAGGTTGGCGGGACCGCGGCTGCGACCGGGGCCGGGGCTGCCGCCACTCCCGCCTGCGCCGGCCACGCACGACACGTCCGACGCCATGCGCACCGTCAGGCCATTGGCGCGTGCCACTTGAGCGAGCACGATGGACATCGGCAACGGCGCGCCGGTGGCGAATCGCACGTTGCGCTTGAAAAATTCGGGCAACGCTATCGACGCGTTGATGGGTACGGAGCGCTTCGCGAGCCACGCGCCATCCACATGCTCGATGGCGCGAATCGGTGCTGCCGAATAGGTGTCGAACGCCGACTGGCCTTCCGTCTGCGCATTCGATACGTTGGCATCGGTCTGGCTCAGCATGCCTGGCGTGCCGCACGCCGTCAGAAACGTTGTGGCGCACAACACGCCAAGTCGCTTTCTCATGGATTACCGCTTCCGTCATGGTGGCCGCGCCCGGGGGGATGCGCAGCGCTCGTTATTGTGTTGCGTGAACGACGCGCAACACGCGATTGGCCTCGTAGACTTTCACGCGAATGGGCGCATCGGTGTTCTGCAGCGAGACGACGATCTGCTCGACGATACCGAGAAAGTCGCCCCTGAAGGTGGCCGGATACTCGATAGGAAAGTCACGTTCGATTTCCCACGCGAGTTGCCAGCCGTGCCCTTCCAGATAGCGCTGAAGCGCCACGGAAACGCGGCCATCGCCAGGCGACACGAACAACTCGAGAAGGTCTCGAACCGCTTCCTGCGCAGGCGCTTCCGCTGGCAGTGCCGCTTGCGACAGCGCCTCCGGCGTCGTCACGTCGACCGGCGTTAGCGGTTCCAGCGCACTCGCAGGATCCTGTGGCTGTGGCGTTGCGGCCGCGGCAGCCACGGCACCGCCGGACATCAACGGCTTATGCCTGACGAAGGCGACCTCGATGTCCGACGACCGGTCTGGCGCCTGCGCCTTCTCCAGCGAGAAAGCCGGACTCGACCAAACGGTTGACACCACGGCCGCCGTTAGCATCCTTTTGATGCGCATCTTTTCCTCACGTCGAATTCAATGCCGAATTGCCGGATGGGGGTTCGATCACGGGATCAGGCGCCGCCGATGGTGAACTCGATATTCGCCTTGGTCATGTCGTTCTGCCCGGGGGCACCATCAGCCGCGCTGACCGCTGCTGACGACCGGCACGCGGTTGCCAGATTGTTCATGTCAAAGGGCGTTTTCATGGTTTTCAACTCGGTGCTGTTCACCTTGACCGTGGCGAAGCTTGGATGCATCGAGGAAAGGAGCTTCTGACATTGCTCGCTAGGCAAATCCGTTGATTTGACCCTGATCCCGAATGTCGGCATGTCTGTCCCGCCGCTCTTAATCACCTCTGGAGTGACCGTTCCGCCGAATCGATTGAGATAGGTGTCAGTGACCCCGATTCTCTGCATCGAACCGAAGATCCCAAGATCGTGCATATTCGCTATCTGGGTCTGGGAATTTAACTGCCCCGACATCACCGCGTTTTGCACCGAAACCACCGCCATCTGCCAGTCCTTGATTTCCTGATTCACTCGCACCGAGTTCATTAGTCGCGGCACCCCGACCATCGCACCGGCCATGATCAGGCCCATCACGGCAACGGCCACAGACAGTTCCACCAGCGTCACGCCGCGCTGACGGCGCTTGTTCAAACGACTGACCATTCCGTTTTTCATCTGCACGAGTGCACCCCCGCTGACTTGCATATCCATATCCCTCATCCTGAGCAATTCGTTTGAAAAGTTCGCACGGCGAAGTGAAGTCTCCCCAAAGCCGCGACAGGGGCGATTTATGCCTGAACAATCGGCACCCCGGTATCGAGTGCTATCCGTGCTTTTCGCAAATTGACAATTGCGAGGGGCATGAAACCACCCATTGGCACGCCAATTCCGACAAAGGGTTATGTATTGCCAAAGTGCGGTTCGATGCGCGCAATGACCTGCCGAACAAGGGGGGATGCGGATCACCGAGAATCGGTGCCGTCATGCGGATCGTTGCGATCATAGGACTCAGCCTAACCGCAACGAGGGTATTCACAACGTCGTTGGCCGACGCCTCTATTCAGCGATTTCACAAGGCACATTGCATGCCTTTCGTACGCGGATTGGATGGCCGCGTGCAACCCCGAAGGCAGGAGCGGCGCGAATCGATCGCCCCGCCTGCCTCCGGTGTCAGACCATCAAAACGTCAGTGCGCCGTCCCCGTTTGAGGGCCGTCAACACGTGCAGCGCCGTGCCCGCCGGCGCCACTGCGATCCGTCTCGGGGCTGTCGTTCGCCGCCTTGTCCCCGGGCAGCACGAGCGGTCCCTTGCCGGCGAAGCGGTCAAGGTAGAGATAGATCACCGGCGTGATGTAGAGCGTGATGACCTGCGAGAACAGCAAGCCGCCGACCACCGCCAGACCGAGCGGTTGACGCAACTCCGCGCCTGCGCCGAGACCCAGCGCAATCGGCAACGCACCCATGAGTGCCGCAAGCGTCGTCATCATGATCGGACGGAAGCGCAACGCGCATGCCTGACGAATGGCCTCGGTGGGTGTCATGCCGCCGTTGCGCTGGGCGTCGAGCGCGAAGTCGATCATCATGATCGCGTTCTTCTTCACGATCCCGATAAGCATCAGCACGCCGATCACGGCAATCAGCGACAGATCCATGCCGAACAGACGCAGCGTAATCAGCGCCCCGACCGCCGCCGACGGCAAACCCGCGAGAATCGTGATCGGATGGATGTAGCTCTCGTACAGCACCCCAAGCAGCACGTAGATCACGAGCAACGCGCCGACCAGCAGCACGATCTGGCTCGACTGCGACTTCTGGAATGCGGCTGCATCACCGCCCCAGCTCGTGATAATGCTCGCCGGGAAACCCAGTTGCTGCTGGAAACCCACGATCTTTTGCGACGCGTCGCCCAGTGCTGCGCCCGGCGCAAGGTTGAACGACAGCGTCACCGCTTGCAACTGGCCCTGATGGTTCACCGACACCGGCCCCATCTTGCGCTCGACGGTCGCCACCGCCGAGAGCGGCACCAGTGCGCCGCCCTTGCCGCGAACGTAGATCTTGTCGAACGCGCCTTCGTCGCGGCGGTCGTTGTCGTCGGCCTGCAAAATGACCTGATAGCTGTCGCTCGGCGTGTAGATCGTCGACACCTGACGCTCGCCGAACGCGCTGTACAACGCGCTGCGAATATCGCCAATGGCCACGCCAAGCGTATTCGCCTTGTCGCGGTCGATGGTGAGTTGCGCTTGCAGCCCTTTCATCTGCGCGTCGGTCGTCACGTCGCGGAAAATCGGGTCGGCGCGCATGAGGTTCATCAGCCGGTCGGACCATAACTGCATCTCACCCGGCTTCACGCTCTGCATCACGTACTGATAACGACTCTTGCTCTGCTTGCCGCCCAGTTGCAGGTTCTGCACCGGATTGAAGTAGACGTTGAGCCCGGGCACCTGCTTCACGTCGCGGCGCAGCACTTCGAGCACTTCGCTCATGTGCGGGCGCTCGCCGTGTGGCTTCAGGTTGATGAACATGCGGCCCTGATTGCTGTCGCTGGCCGACACGATCACTGTCTCCACCGCCGGGTTCGCGCGGATGATGTCTCCCGCCTGACGCAGCAGCGCAGACATGGCCGTGAACGAAATATCCTGCGCGCCTTCGGCCGTGACCTGCACCTGCCCGATGTCTTCGCTCGGGAAGAAGCCCTTCGGAATCGTGGCAAACAGCACGCCCGTGGCGACAAACGTGGCGGCCGCCGCGCCCATCACCCATTGGCGATGCGCGAGGCACCAATCGACACTGCGCACGTAGCCGTTCTGCACCCACACGAAACCGTCTTCGAACCACTGCGTGGCGCGCATTCCCAGTCCTTCGTCCTGCTCGTGCCGGAGATAGCGGCTGCACAGCATGGGAATCAACGTGAGCGAGACGGCCGCCGATACCAGAATCGCCAGCGACACCACCACGGCGAACTCGTGGAACATCAACCCGATGACCCCTGGCATGAAGAAGATCGGGATGAACACGGCCACCAGCGAAATCGAGATCGACAGAATGGTGAAGCCCATTTCACGTGATCCGACCAGCGCCGCGCGCAAAGGCGGCACGCCGTTCTCGATGTGACGCACGATGTTCTCGAGCATCACGATGGCGTCGTCCACGACCAGCCCTACCGCGAGCGTAATGCCCAGCAGCGAGATATTGTCGATGGAGTACCCCATGCCCTTCATGAGCGCGACCGTGCCGATCAGCGACACCGGCAGCGACATCACCGGAATCAGCGTGGCCGCCAGACGGCGCAGGAACAGAAAGATCACCAGCGTGACGAGAATCACCGTGAGACCGAGCGTGAATTGCACGTCGTCGATCGATTCGCGAATCGACACCGAGCGGTCGTTAAGCAGCTTGACCTGAATCGACTGCGGCATCTGCTCCGCCAGACGCGGCAGCGCCGCCTTGACCTGATCCACGGTGGCCACGGTGTTCGCGTTGGGCTGACGCAGCACCGCGAGCACGATCGAGCGCTCGCCGTTGACCCAACTGCCGGTCTTGACCGACTCCACGCTGTCTTGCACCTCGGCCACGTCGCGCAGATACACCGGGTTGCCGTTCACGCTCGCAATGATGAGATTCGCGAACTGCTCGGCCTTCGTCATCTGGCGATTGGCCTCGATGGTCAGCGTCTGACGATTGCCGTCGAGTGTGCCGACCGGGCTGTTGGCATTCGCCGAAGCCAGTGCACGCGCCACGTCGTCGAGCGTGAGCTTGCGGGCGGCCAGCGCGTCGGGACGCGCCTTCACGCGCACCGCAAAGCGCTTCTGCCCGAAGATCAGCACCTGCGCCACGCCGGGCAGCGTGGAAAGCGTGGGAGACACGAGGTTTTCCGCGTAGTCGTCGAGTTCGGCCAGCGACATCGACGGCGAATTCATCGCGAGGAACAGAATCGGCGCGTCGGCCGGGTTCACCTTGCGGTATGACGGCGGCGTGGTCATCTCCACTGGCAGCTTGCGCTGTGCGCGGAACAACGCGGCCTGCACGTCGACGGCGGCCGCATCGATATCCCGGTCGCTGTCGAATTCGATGATGATCGACGTGGTGCCCTGCGTATTGGTCGAGCTGATGACCGCCACGCCGGCAATCGTCGAGAACTGCTTTTCCATCGGCGCGGCCACCGACGCCGCCATCGTCTCCGGACTCGCGCCCGGCAAGGTGGCGGTGACCTGAATCACCGGCGAGTTGTAGCTGGGCAGGGCGGAAATCGGAATCTGGCCGTAGGCGATCAAGCCGGCAACGACTGCCGCCACGCACAGCAGGATCGTCATGACCGGCCGGCGGATACAGAGTTCTGAGAGGTTCATGGCGCTTTCCCCGCGGCGCCGTCGCGCGCCGCCACGACCGTCACCGCGTTGCCCGGACGCAGGTTCTCCGCGCCTTCCTGCACCACGCGCGCGCCTGCGGGCACGCCTTCGACGACCGCGAGCCTGGCTTCCACATAGCCGACCTTCACGGGCTTCGCGCTCACTCGGCCGTCGGCACCGATGACATAGACGAACTTGCCGTCGGGGCCGGTCTGCACCGCCTGCGGCGGCACTACGCTGGCCTGCTTGAGTACGCGGCCGATCACCGCGACGTTCAGATACATGCCGGGCCACAGCTTCGCATCGCGGTTGTCGTAAGCGGCTTTCAGGCGAATCGTGCCCGTTTGCGAGTCCACGGCGTTATCGATGAAGCTGAGTTGGCCCGTGGCCGTCATGCCGGTTGTGCCGAGCGTGGCCGTCACGGCAACCGGGCCGCCCGCGCGCGCAGCCTGCAACTCGGCCAGTGCACCTTCCGGCAACGTGAAGCTGATATCGATCGGATCGAGTTGGGTAATGCTCACGAGCGCCGCCCCGCCCGGCGTGACGAGACTGCCGGGATGAACGTTGATCGCTCCGGTACGGCCGTCGATGCCGGCCCGAATCTGGTTGTAGTCGACCGCGACCTGACTGGCCGAAATCGCGGCCCGGTCCGCGGCGACCTGTGCGCTCAGACTGTCTACGCTGCTTTGCGCGGTATCGAGCGCACTTTGCGAGACGAAATGCTCGGCGATCAGCTGCCGGGTGCGCGCGAGCGTGCGACGAGCGTTGGCGAGATCGGCTTCGTCCTTCGCCAGTTGCGCCTGCACCTTCTTGAGGTTGGCTTCGTCCATACGCGCATCGAGCGAGAACAGCAACTGCCCGGCTTTGACGAAATCGCCTTCCTTGATATGCACCTGTCGGATCGTGCTGGAAATCTGCGGACGCACCTCGATGGTCTGACGCGCCGTGACCGTGCCGTTGGCGATGAGCCGCACAGGCACGTCGCGCACCTCGACGGTGGCGGCCGTTACCGAGGGAGCCACCGTCGCCTTCGCCGGCTTCTCTGCCCCGCGAGAGCGCAGCCACACGCCAGCCCCGGCAACCACCGCGACTGCCAGCACGGCGGTGATCCAGCGGCGCGAGCGCGCCGTACCCCGTGGTGTTCCGTCTGCGCCACTCTGGGTGGCCGTCTGATGCCCGCGGGCGGCAGCGTCCCCCGGCGTATGCCGGCGGGCGTTCTCGTCACTCATCTTCTTCCCCGTTTCCCCATGCGACGCCCGTTGCCCGGCAAACCCCCGTTCGCCCGGCCGCGCCTGTTTCTTCTGTCAAAACGGCCGTGGATACCCACGGCCGTTCACGTCATGCTCTTTTTTCTTCGAATGCCATGCGGCACTGCGTCATTCCACCTTCATGCCCGCGAGTTCGGGCCTGCCGGGCGGATACGACAGCTTCAGTTCGCTCAGCGCCTGCACCAGCAACTCGGCCACCATCAGATTACGGTGGCGTTTTGAGTCGGAAGGCACGATATACCACGGCGCATCTTCCGTCGAGGTGGCCGATAACGCCGCCTCGTAGGCCTTCGTGTATTGCGGCCAGAAACTGCGTTCCTTGAGATCGTTCAGCTCGAATTTCCAGTGTTTGTTCGGATCGTCGATACGTTCCTGAAGCCGTTTGCGCTGCTCCTCCGCCGAGATATGGAGGAAGCACTTGATGATGTGCGTGTTGTTGTCCGCCAGCAGGCGTTCGAAGTTGTTGATGTGCGCGTAGCGGCGCTTGCATTCGTCGTCGTCGATCCAGTCGTGCACGCGCGTAATGAGCACGTCTTCGTAATGGCTGCGATTGAAGATGACCAGCTCGCCTGCCGCGGGCACCACCATGTGCACACGCCACAGAAAGTCGCGCGCCAGCTCCATGGGCGTGGGCGACTTGAAGTTGGCCACGCGAATGCCCAACGGGTCAACGTTCTGGAACACCGCGCGAATGGTGCCGTCCTTGCCGCTGGTATCCATGCCCTGCAACACGAGCAGGACCCGATGCTTGCTGTTGGCGTGCAGAATGGTCTGCAACTCGTCGAGCTTGAGCGCCAGTTCGGCCATGCGCGCCTTGTCGTCGTCCTTGCTGTCGCCGGAAAATGGCTTGTCGGCCGGATCGTAGTCCGACAGGTCGAGCTTCTTGCCCAGCGGTACCCGGTATTTCTCGAACATCGCAACTCCTCGTGGCAGGCTATGCGGCAGTATCGCGCAATTTGCGGGGAGGGCAAAAAAAGCGCGGCGCCGAACCGGCTACCGCGCTTTTTGTTTGATACTTCGGGAGTGCCGCGATGCGCGGCAGTCTCCACCCTCGTCAGGCGCCGAGCTTCTTCTTGAGCAACTCGTTGACCTGCGCCGGGTTGGCCTTACCCTTGGTTGCCTTCATCGCCTGACCGACCAGTGCGTTGAACGCTTTCTCCTTGCCGGCGCGGAACTCTTCGACGGACTTGGCGTTGGCGGCCAGTACTTCGTCGATGATCTTCTCGATCGCGCCCGTGTCGGTGATCTGCCTGAGCCCCTTCGCTTCGATGATGCGGTCTGCCGCGCCGTCGTCGGTGGCACGCTCTTCCCACATCAATTGGAAGACTTCCTTCGCAATCTTGTTGGAAATCGTGTTGTCGGCGATACGCGCCAGCAGACCCGCAAGCTGGGCGCTCGATACCGGGCTTTCGGCAATGCCGATGTCTTCGCGGTTGAGCAGCGACGACAGTTCGCCCATGATCCAGTTGGCGGCCGGCTTGGCGCTTGCCTTGCCCGCCTTCGCGACCACGGCTTCGAAGTACGCGGCCTGAGCTTTCGACTGCGTGAGCACGGCGGCGTCGTACTCGGACAGCCCGTACGACTCGACAAAGCGCGCCTGCATGCCGGCGGGCAGTTCGGGCAGCGCGGCGCGCACGCGCTCGACCCACTCGCTGTCGATCACAAGCGGCATCAGATCCGGATCCGGGAAGTAACGGTAGTCGTGCGCATCTTCCTTGC
Organism: Pandoraea apista; assembly: GCF_001465595.2. Taxonomy (NCBI): domain Bacteria; kingdom Pseudomonadati; phylum Pseudomonadota; class Betaproteobacteria; order Burkholderiales; family Burkholderiaceae; genus Pandoraea; species Pandoraea apista. The sequence continues at coordinate 5,294,554 of NZ_CP013481.2, forward strand.
TGCGCATCGAACGCGTTTCCTTCTTGTCCGGATCGTACAAACGGGTTTCCTGCACCACTGTGCCGCCGTCTTCGATCAGTTCGATCTGACGGCGCACTTCGTACTGAATCGCCTCTTCGAGGAAGCGGAACGAGTTCAGGTTCTTGATCTCGGCGCGCGTGCCGAATTCCTTCTGACCGACCGGACGCACGGACACGTTGGCGTCGCACCGGAACGAGCCTTCCTGCATGTTGCCGTCGCAAATGCCAAGCCACACCACCAGCCCGTGCAAAGCCTTCGCGTAGGCCACGGCCTCGGCCGCGCTACGCATGTCGGGTTCGGTCACGATCTCGAGCAGCGGCGTGCCGGCGCGGTTCAGGTCGATGCCGGTCATGCCAGCGAAGTCTTCGTGCAGCGACTTGCCTGCGTCTTCCTCAAGGTGGGCACGCGTGAGCGTAACGACCTTTTCATACGCTTCGCGGCCGGTGCGGGCATCCGCTTCGACCTGAATCTTCAGCGTGCCGCCCTGCACCACCGGAATTTCGTACTGACTGATCTGATAGCCCTTCGGCAGATCAGGGTAGAAGTAATTCTTGCGCGCGAAGATGCTGCGCGGCGCAATCGTTGCCCCGATGGCCAGACCAAACTCGATCGCGCGCTCGACCGCACCGCGATTGAGCACCGGCAACACGCCCGGCAGCGCCAGATCCACGGGACAGGCCTGCGTGTTGGGGGCCGCGCCGAACTGCGTCGATGCGCCCGAGAAAATCTTGGAAGCGGTGGAGAGCTGTGTGTGCGTCTCCAGACCAATAACGACTTCCCATTGCATAAGGTTCACCCTGTCTCAACTTGTCGGCATGGCGTATTCGCCCTGCCCTTGCCGCCGGTCGCCCCCCGCTGGGGTGACGCTCCGGCCTGTTCCTGTTCGCCCGAATGTTCCGGCGCTTATCTGCGTGTGTCCGCCGCGCAAATGCCCGAGTGCGGATCGAAACTCACCGGCCAGGCGTTCTCGTAGATGCCCGGCGTGCAATACGCCTCGCAGTTCGCATGCCCGATAGTCACGTTGCCCGGGTCCTGCCAGATGAGCAGCTTGCAACTCCCGCTGTTCGCCCGCAGCTCAATGCTCGGGCGCCACTGCGTCTGGTGAAAATCCGCCAGATTGAAGTGGCAGCTCCCGCGCTGGCCGACCCACAAACGCCAGTCAAGCGTCTGCACCTGATTGGCCGACACCTTGAGCGTAGCCTGTTCGCGAAAACCGTCCTCATCCGTCTGCGAGCAATAGCCCGACAGATTGATCTCGCGGTACGCGATCGGCGTAGGCCGCCCGAACGGCAGACTGCACGACGCCAACGTGAGCACCATGCCGGCAAGCGCCAGCCCCCTGAAGGTCAGGGCAGCCATGCGCGAGCCACCGGGGGCGAGAGACATCACCACGCGCGGGCGGCTCATGATCAGACGCCCGACGGCGCGCGCTGATGCCAGTCGGTCGCACGCTGGAACGCGTCGGCCACTTGCAGCAGGCGGGCTTCGTCGAAATAGTTGCCGATCAGTTGCAAGCCGACCGGACGCGCATCGCGGCCCGGCCCGACCGGCAGGCTCATGCCCGGCAGACCGGCCAGACTGACCGACAGCGTATAGATATCCGCGAGATACATCTGCACCGGATCGGCGCTCTTCTCGCCAAGGTTCCACGCGACCGACGGGGCCACCGGGCCCATGATCACGTCGCATTGCGAGAACGCGTTCTGGAAGTCCTGTGCAATCAGGCGGCGAATCTTTTGTGCTTGCAGATAGTAGGCGTCGTAGTAACCGTGCGAAAGCACGTACGTACCCACGAGAATGCGGCGCTTGACCTCGGTGCCGAAGCCTTCGGCACGCGACTTCTTGTACATGTCGAGCAGATCGCGATACTCGGCGGCGCGGTGACCGAAACGCACGCCGTCGAAACGCGACAGGTTCGACGAGGCTTCGGCCGGGGCCAGCACGTAGTACACCGGGATCGACAGTTCCGTCTTGGGCAGCGACACCGGCACACGCACCGCGCCAAGCTTTTCGAACTCGCGCAAGGCGTTGTCGACAGCTTCGCGCACATCGGCGTCGAGACCTTCGCCGAAGTATTCGGCCGGCAGACCGATGCGCAGACCGGCCAGCGGCTTGTCTGCCGTGGCGCCGTCGAGCGGCTTGCCCAGACCGCGTGCGAAGTCTTCGTCGGCGCGCTCGAGGCTGGTCGAGTCGCGCGCGTCGAAGCCCGCCATACCGTTCAGCATCCACGCGCAATCCGCCGCGCTGTGACCGAACGGGCCGCCCTGATCGAGCGACGAAGCAAACGCGATCATGCCGTAACGCGACACGCGGCCGTACGTCGGCTTGATACCGGTCACGCCGCAGAATGCGGCGGGCTGACGGATCGAGCCGCCAGTGTCGGTGCCGGTAGCCACCGGCGCGAGACGCGCGGCCACTGCCGCGGCCGAACCACCCGACGAACCGCCGGGCACGGCGCGCGTGTCCCATGGGTTCTTCACCGGGCCGTAAAACGAGTTCTCGTTCGACGAGCCCATCGCGAACTCGTCCATGTTGGTCTTGCCCAGCGTGACCATGCCGGCGTCTGCCAGACGCTCGACCACGGCGGCGTCGTACGGGCTCACGTAGTTCTCGAGCATGCGCGAGCCGGCCGTGCTGCGCCAGTGGCGCGTGACGAATACGTCTTTATGTGCGACGGGAATGCCCAGCAGGGGCTGGTTCGCGCCATCGCCGGCGGCAATGCGAGCGTCGGCGGCACGCGCCTGCGCGAGGCTCGCCTCGGCGTCGACGTGCACAAACGCGTTCAGGTCGGCAGCGGCGGCAATGCGCGCCAGATAGTGCTGCGTCAGCTCGACGCTCGAGACACGCTTGGCGTCGAGCGCGGCGCGCAAATCCTGCAAGTGAATCAGATCTTGTTCCATGGTGGCTGCTGTGTAGCGCTTGAGGGAATGAGGTGCGCCGGTGGCGCGCGACGATACGTTGCGCGAGCGCCGGCCGGGCCGGACGCCGGGCAACGCGCCGGACTCATTCGATGACCTTCGGCACCAGATAGAGGCCGTCCTGCACGGCGGGGGCCGGACGCTGATTGGCGTCGCGGTCGACCAGTTCCGTCACGACATCGGTACGCAGCCGCTGGGCAACTGCCTGAATTTGCTCGATCGGATGCGCAAGCGGGGCAACGCCCTTCGTATCGACCGACTGCATCTGCTCGACGAGCGCGAAGAAGCCGTTCAGCTCCTTTTCCATGTGAGCCGCCTCGTCATCGGCCAGCTCGAGACGCGCGAGATGAGCGATACGTTTGACGTCTGAGAGATTCAAAGCCATGAAGAAATCCCGAAAAAATGCGCATTGGGGAGCAGCCGGATGCATACATGACGCCAATATTAGGGACAGAATGCGGAGAATGCGCGGATGAGGTCGGACTCGTCTGCTGTTTTACTCCGTGCACCGGGCTGCGCAGGAGGGCTGGCGCGCCGTGCCACAAGGCTCTCGGCCCAAACGCCGAGGGTGTCGAATGTGGTGTCAACGTGCTCGTTTTTCCTGCAAAACCTGCGAAATTATAAGGTATCATTGCGCATTAAATTTGCGTCGGAGCGTGTTTTTGCACCCTTCGCCGCTGTCGCGCAGGTGGGCCACGGTGAGTCCGGGGGGTGCGACAGACGATCGCGCAGTCCATTGGAAGACCCTGACGCGACGGATTTATAACGGCAGCCCCGCCTCCTGCCCGGTACAGCATTCCTCGGTTTGTCCGCATGTTTCGCGAGCCGCCGCGTGGCGCCTGGCGATTTTTTTGCGAACAGTCCGGAACCCAGATGACAGGCAGCCGTCCCAGTCACATCCATTGGGACGGCCTCACGCAAACACAGGATTTTGCATGTTCGGTTTTCTTCGCAGCTATTTCTCCAACGACCTGGCCATTGACCTGGGCACGGCCAACACCCTCATTTACATGCGCGGCAAGGGCGTCGTTCTCGACGAACCGTCGGTAGTCGCCATTCGCCAGGAAGGTGGCCCGAGCGGCAAGAAGACGATTCAAGCCGTTGGCAAGGAAGCCAAGCAGATGCTTGGCAAGGTGCCGGGCAACATCGAGGCTATCCGCCCGATGAAGGACGGCGTGATCGCCGACTTCACGGTGACGGAGCAGATGATCAAGCAGTTCATCAAGATGGCGCACGAGTCGCGCCTGTTCTCGCCGTCGCCGCGCATCATCATTTGCGTGCCGTGCGGATCGACCCAGGTGGAGCGCCGCGCCATCAAGGAAGCCGCACACGGTGCCGGCGCCTCGCAGGTGTACCTGATTGAAGAACCGATGGCCGCCGCCATCGGCGCCGGTCTGCCGGTCTCGGAAGCCACGGGCTCGATGGTCGTCGACATTGGCGGGGGCACGACCGAAGTGGGCGTGATCTCGCTGGGCGGTATCGTCTATAAGGGTTCGGTGCGCGTCGGTGGCGACAAGTTCGACGAAGCCATCGTCAACTACATCCGCCGCAATTACGGCATGCTGATCGGCGAGCAGACCGCCGAAGCGATCAAAAAAGAAATCGGTTCCGCCTTCCCGGGTTCGGAAGTCAAGGAAATGGAAGTGAAGGGCCGCAACCTCTCCGAAGGGATTCCGCGCGCCTTTACCATTTCGAGCAACGAAATCCTCGAAGCGCTGACCGATCCGCTCAACCAGATCGTGTCGTCGGTGAAGATCGCGCTGGAACAGACCCCGCCGGAACTGGGGGCCGATATCGCCGAGCGTGGCATGATGCTCACGGGCGGCGGCGCGCTGCTGCGCGATCTGGATCGCCTGCTCGCGGAAGAAACCGGCCTGCCGGTGCTCGTGGCCGAAGACCCGCTGACCTGCGTGGTGCGCGGTTCGGGCATGGCGCTCGAGCGCATGGACAAGCTCGGCAGCATCTTCTCCTACGAGTAAGCCAACGTGCGTGGTTTGTCGTCCGGCGCGGCGGGGCAATCCCTTCCACACCTCGCCCGGAACGGCACACCACGCAGCAAGACCACGCGCACGGAACCTGCCGTCATGCGGTTCCGTCGCACCCGACTGACACCATTCGCGCACCGCAGCGGCTCGCTGCGCGTGCTTCCCTGAAGGGCCCACCATGCAGTACAGTCCGCCGCCACTGTTCAAACAGGGACCGTCGGCGTTGGCCCGGCTGATCTGTTTCGTTGCGCTCGCCATCGGCCTGCTCGTGGTCGACTCGCACTACAACACGCTGGAACGGGTTCGGGCCGTTGTCGGCACCGCGCTCTATCCGGTGCAACGCATGATGCTGTTACCTCGCGACGCCATTCTCGGCGTGGCGGGCTTCTTCTCGACCGAATCGCAACTCACGGGCGAGAACCGCACGCTTCGCGAACAAAATCTCGAACTCTCCGTGCAGGCCCAGCGCAACAACCAGTTGGTCGCCGAGAACGAACATCTGCGTCAGATGCTCGCGCTGCGCGAGCGCCTGCCCGTGCCCAGCATTCCCGCCGAAATCGAATACGACACCCGCGACCCGTTCACGCAGCGCGTGGTCATCGATCGCGGCACGAAACACGGCGTAAAACTCGGTGCGCCGGTCGTCACGGAACAGGGCCTGCTTGGTCAGGTCTCACGAGTATTCCTGCTGCAAAGCGAAGTCACGCTGCTCACCGACAAGGAGCAGGCGGTGCCCGTGCAGGTCACGCGCAGCGGCGTGCATAGCGTGATCTACGGCGGACTGCGCGGCGACGTGCTCGACCTGCGGTTCATTCCGCTGTCGGCCGACGTCAAGGTGGGCGACGAGATCGCCACCAGCGGTCTTGACGGCATTTACCCCGCTGGCCTGCCCGTGGCCCGTATTACCAAGGTCGATCGCGTCTCGGATACCGCGTTCGCGCGCATTCTCTGCCAACCGGTGGCCAATCTGCGCAGCCAGCGTCAGGTGCTGGTGTTGCAATACACCACGCCGCTCGCGCTGCATCCGGACGCCGCCGCCGATCTCGCACGCGCCTCCGATCCGTCGGCAAGCGGCGAAAAGCCCGGCCAGAAGGGCGCCACGCGTGCCGATCCGAAGCACGCGCCGGCTGTCCGAAAGGGTCATTGAGGAATCGACATGTCACGACCGCAATACATTCTGCTGCCGGTCAATCCGTACTTCATCGCGCTCAGTCTCGTGGTGGCGTTTCTGGTGAACCTGATGCCCTGGGGTCATGCCCCGGCCATGCCCGACTTCGTGGCGCTCGTGCTGATGTTCTGGAACATTCACCAGCCGCGCAAGGTGGGCATGGGCGTGGCGTTTCTCGTCGGGCTGCTCATGGACGTGCACAACGCCGGCCTGCTCGGCGAGCACGCGCTCGCTTACACGCTGTTGTCGTACGGGGCGATCATGATTCACCGCCGCGTGCTGTTCTTCACACTGCTCGGGCAAGCGCTGACGGTCCTGCCGCTGCTGCTGCTCGCCCACGTGGTACCGTTCATTATTCGTCTGGCGACCGGCGCGGCATTTCCGGGCTGGTGGCCGCTCGCGGCAAGCTTCGTCGAAGCCTTGCTCTGGCCGGTGATCAGTATTTTGCTGTTGGCGCCTCAGAAACGCGCCGTCGACCGCGACGACACGCGTCCGATCTGATGGGCCCCACGCCCGTACGATCGCGCCACCGAGCCCTGCCCGCCCAGCCAGCATGACCGAGTTCAAGAATCCCCAGCAACAACTGCAGACGTTTCATCTGCGGGTGACGGCGGCTGCGCTTTTCGTGCTGATCTGCTTCAGCCTGCTCGCGGTGCGTTTCGTCTATCTGCAGGTCTTCCGTCACAATCAGTACGCGCTGCAAGCCGACGAAAATCGCGTTTCGCTTGCCCCGATCGTGCCCAACCGGGGCGTGATCATGGATCGCAACGGCGTGGTGCTCGCGCGCAACTACTCCGCGTACACGCTGGAAATCACGCCCTCGAAAATCGGCCGGCCGCTCGAAGACCTCATCACTGATTTGTCCGACGTGATCGAGATCACGCCGCGCGACCGCGCCCGCTTCAAGAAGCTCATGGACGACAGCAAGAGCTTCGAGAGCCTGCCGATCCGTACGCGCCTGACCGACGAGGAAGTCGCCCGCTTTACCGCCCAGCGCTTCCGGTTCCCCGGCGTGGATGTGCACGCCCGTCTGTTCCGTCAGTACCCGCTCGGCGAGACGGCCGCGCACGTGATCGGCTACATCGGCCGAATCTCGCAACGCGATCGGCAGCGCATCGAAGCGATGAGCGACGAGAACGACAGCGATAGCGCCAAATACGACATTCGCCGCGACGTGAATAACTACAAGGGCACCGACTACATCGGGAAGATCGGTGTCGAGCAGAGTTACGAGACCCAGCTTCACGGCATCACCGGTTTCGAGGAAATCGAAGTGACCGCGGGCGGCCGTCCGGTGCGCACGATCTCGCGCACGCCCGCCACGCCGGGCGACAACCTCGTGCTGTCCATCGACATCAAGCTTCAGCAGGTGGCCGAGCAGGCCTTTGCCGGACGCCGTGGCGCCGTCGTCGCCATCGAGCCGAAGACGGGCGATGTGCTTGCGTTCGTCTCGGCGCCGAGCTTCGATCCGAACATGTTCGTCGAAGGCATCGATCAGCAGAACTGGGACGCCCTGAACAACTCGCCCGACCGCCCGCTGCTCAACCGGCCGCTGCGCGGCACCTACCCGATCGGCTCGACGTACAAGCCCTTCATGGCGCTCGCCGCACTTGAACTCGGCAAGCGCACGACCAACTGGGGCTTCCAGGATACGGGCTCGTTCACGCTGGGCAACCACACGTTCCGCAACGACGTTCGCAACGGTCAGGGCTGGATCGACATGTATCGCTCGATCGTGGTGTCGAACGACACGTATTACTACATGCTCGCGCACGACCTCGGCGTGAACGCCATTCACGATTTCATGGCGCCGCTCGGCTTCGGCCAGTTGACGGGCATCGATATCGAAGGCGAAGCGCGCGGCATTCTGCCGTCGACCGAATGGAAGCGCAAGGCGTACAAGAAGCCCGCGCAGCAGAAGTGGTACGACGGCGAAACGATCAGTCTGGGTATCGGTCAGGGTTACAACTCGTTCACGATTCTGCAACTCGCGCACGCCACGGCCACGCTGGCCAATAACGGCGTGGTGATGAAGCCCCACCTGGTCAAGGCCGTCGAAGACCCGGTCTCGCACGCGCGTCAGTTGACCGTGCCGCACGAGAGCGCGCGGCTGCCGTACAAGCAGGCGGACATTGACTTCGTCAAACGCGCCATGGTGGGTGTGATCAAGGAAGGTACAGGCCGTCAGGCGTTCGCAGGGGCGCCGTACGAAGCGGGCGGCAAGACCGGTACGGCGCAGGTCTACTCGCTCGGCAAGAACGAGAAGTACAACCACAATGCGATTCCCGAGTTCAAGCGCGACCACGCGTTATTCATTGCCTTCGCGCCCGCCGACGACCCGAAGATCGCCATTGCGCTGATCGTCGAGAATGCCGGTTGGGGTGGCGCACAGGCTGGTCCGGTCGCGCGCCGTCTGCTCGACTACTATCTCATCGACGAACCGAAGGAGCGCGCTGCGGAAGCGGCAGCGTTGCAGGCGTCGGCATCTGCGCCGGGCGTGTCTGCCGCCCCCGACGCCCCGCCCGCCAGCGCCGCCGACCTCGGCAGCCGGACCGCCGGCGCCCCCGCGAGCGTGGCGCGTATGCCGCCTGCCGCGGCAACCGCTGCAGCACCGGGGGCGCCAGTCGCTCCGGCAGCACCGGCAACGCCCAAGCCCGCCCCGCAGCGTCAACCGGCTGTCAGCCCGACCGTCGCCGACGAGGCCCGCCACCGCGCCGCGATCCGCGCACAAGGCGCGCAAGGAGGAACGCCATGATGGCGCTCGACAAACATACGTGGAAAGAGCAGGTCAAGCGCCTGTTCGTCGGCTTCGACAAGCCACTGGCACTGATCGTCTTCCTGCTCCTGTGTGTGGGATTGGTCACGCTCTACAGCGCCAGTATCGACGTGCCCGGCCGCGTCGAAGACCAGATCCGCAACATCGTGCTCACGTTCATGCTGATGTGGGTGCTGGCGATGATGCCAACGCAAACGCTGATGAAGTTCGCCGTGCCCCTCTACACGGCGGGTGTCGCGCTGCTCATTGCGGTGGCGATGTTCGGGCTCACGAAGAAAGGCGCGAAGCGCTGGCTGAACGTCGGCATGGTGATCCAGCCGTCCGAGATCATGAAGATCGCCATGCCGCTGATGCTCGCGTGGTATTTCCAGAAGCGCGAAGGCAACATCCGCTGGTTCGATTACCTGGCGGCACTCGCGCTGCTCGGTGTGCCGGTCGGGCTTATCGCGAAGCAGCCCGACCTTGGCACGGGCCTGCTCGTGGCGGCGGCGGGCCTCTATGTGATCTATCTGGCCGGCCTGTCGTGGAAGCTCATTCTTCCGGTGCTCATCGCCGGCGTGCTCGGCATTGGTACGATCCTCGCACTCGAAGACAAGATCTGTCAGCCGGATGTCGAATGGCACATCCTGCACGACTATCAGAAGCACCGCGTGTGCACGCTGCTGGACCCGACGACGGACCCGCTCGGCAAGGGCTTTCACACGATTCAATCGGTGATCGCTATCGGCTCGGGCGGAACCATGGGCAAGGGCTGGCTCAAGGGCACGCAGGCTCACCTCGAGTTCATTCCTGAAAAGCACACCGACTTCATCTTCGCCGTGTTCGCAGAAGAATTCGGGCTGATCGGCGAAGGCGTTCTGCTGGTACTGTATCTGTTGCTGGTAGCGCGCGGGCTGATGATCGCGGCGTCTGGCGCGACCCTGTTCGGGCGGCTGCTGGCCGGGTCCGTCACGATGATCTTCTTCACCTACGCCTTCGTGAACATGGGGATGGTGAGCGGCATTCTGCCAGTGGTCGGCGTGCCGCTGCCGTTCATGAGCTACGGCGGTACCGCGTTGGTGACGCTCGGCCTCGGGGTCGGCATTCTGATGAGTGTCGCGCGCGAGAAGCGGCTGATGCAAAGCTGACGGCGCGCTGATATCGCAGCGCCGCAGCACCACACCACAGCACCAAACAATGACGGCAGGGCCAGCGCCCTGCCGTCATTGTTTTTGGGCATGGCCTTAGCGAGTCGGCGCCGGGGCGGGAGACGACGGCTGCGCGCGCTCCCGATTCATGGCGTCAAGCTTGCCTTGTGCCGCGACATCGCCCTGCGCAGCGGCCTTTTCGTACCACAGGCGCGCTCGTTCGAGATCGGGGGTCACTACCCCATAGCCGCGTTCGTAATAGCTCGCCACGATGTACTGCGACGGCAGATCGCCACCGCGCGCCGCCTTCTCGTACCAGCCGAATGCTGCCTTGTAATCTTTGGGGACACCGCGCCCGATGAAGTACTCGTTGGCAATGGCTGCCTGCGCTTGCACATGTCCTTGCCGGGCCGCCTTCTCGTACCAGAGATTGGCCTGCGGAATCGACTTGCCGACGACGTAGCCGTCGTCGAACATCTTGCCGTAGACGTATTGCGCTTGCGTCATGCCCGCGTTCGCGGCACGCTCCAGCCAATGCACGGCGCCGTCCGGATCGGGCGTGCCGCCTTCGCCGTTGAGCAGCATCATCGCGTAGTCGAACTGCGCCAGACGATTGCCCTGTTCGGCCGCCCGGCGGAATTCCTCGAGCGCCTGCGATTGCTGCCCCGCTTCATAGTGATGCACGGCCTGATCGGTCAGTGTCTGCGCGGGGGCCTGAGCGGCTGCCACCGCGTAGGGGATCGGCTGGCACGCCACACCGGCGAGCGTGACGGCGAAACCGGCAAGCAGCCGGCGCATGGCGAAAGACGGCGACATGACAAACCTCCGGGGGCGGGCTTGCGCCTATTGTGCGCCAAATGAAAAAGACTCGCCCGTGCCGCTCGTATCCGGCGTCTTTCAGACGTCCATGAATGAAAAACCCCGGCACTCGGCCGGGGTTTTTTATTGCAGAGCGTCGCCGGCTTACGGCTTGATGTACGCGTAGCCCTTCTGCTGCAAGCGCGTGAGTTCGACCACGCCGGAGGGCGTGAAATCGGCGTCGAGCACAAACTGATCTTTCTTCAGATTGCGCTGCTTGAGCGTGATCTCACACACCTCGAACTTGACGCCACGCGCATGCAGCGCCGAGATCAGCGGTCCGACAGTCGCAGCATCCTTGTAGCTCTCCATCAGGAAATCGACCCCTTGCGAATGAGCGACGACCACGACGTCGGTATCCGGCGCAGTATCGAGCTGATTGCGAACATTGCGCAATGCGGCCAGCGCCTGATGCTCGGCGTCGTTGATGTGATACACGACCTTGTCGCGCGCGAACGCCGACGTGGCAGGCAGAGCAAATGCCGAAAGCAGGAATGCGGCCAGCAAGCCGCGCAGCAGCGTCTTCATGTGTGGAGTCCCCTGTGATTTACGTTGCGCCAGCCGCATCATAGCGCGTTGGCACGCAGGAGGCAGGGTCGAAAGGCACTGGCCCACTCAGCCTCAGACAGCCGAATCCGGATAGCCTTGCGCGACATCCACTCGACACTCGGCGGGCTATATGGCGGCGGAGAGTCCGCGGTGGGCGCGCCCGGAAGCGGGTGATGAGGGGGGTTGTCGATTGCCGAATACGGCGGCGGGGCGTCAGAATTCGTCCCGCAGCAGGCAGCATCCCAGTCAATTCGAGTGACGTCGCCACAATTCCGCTGGCGGCGCGAACAAATGCCGTACTGCCGACACATGCCGACACAACGACCGACACTGACACCGAGACTTATGCCGTGACTTCCGACCAGCAATTCGGTGTCTCGTACAGGCGCAAGCGCACCAGCCGCAGGTCGTGACCGTAGTGTGAGTCAAAGACACTGCTCAGCTTGTCGAAGGCCGCAGCGGCCAGATTCTCGACAGTCGGCACGCGATCGAAGATCACCGTCTTGTGATCGGGCATCGTCTCAAGGAAGTTTCGCACGGCCGTGTCGCCTTCGTAGACGAGAAACGCGTGATCCCACACCGAGACGAGGTGTTCGTTGGCAAGCGCCTTCACGTCGGCGAAGTCCATCACCATGCCGTTATCGGACGCACCGCTCTCGCGGCTCACCTCGCCCGCGAGCGTGATCTCGAGCACGTAGCGATGCCCGTGCAGGTTGCGGCACTGGCTTCGGTGATCGGGAATGCGGTGGCCCGCATCGAATTCGAGTTTCCGGGTAATCGTAATCACGGCAACGGCTCAGGGAATATTCAGATATTTGTGCGTCTGCATCGACAGCGACCAGCGCGGGTGCGATTTGCAGTAATCGATCGCCAGCTTCGTATTGGTGTCGCGCAGCGGGCCATCCATCGGCTGGAGATAGAAGTGCTGGAAATCGAGCGCTTCGTAATCGGCCAGACGCTGACGATCCTGGGGCACCACCACCTTCAACTCGTCGCCGCGCGTGACCACCATCTCCGCATCGGCTTTCGGGCTTACGCACACCCAGTCGATGCCTTCGGGAATGGCTTGTGTACCGTTGGTCTCGACGGCAATGCGAAAACCCTCGGCGTGCAGCGCCTCGATGAGCGGGGCGTCGAGTTGGAGCAGCGGCTCGCCGCCAGTGCACACGACGAACCGGTGCGCACGGTCGCCCTGCGGCCACAACGCCACGATCTGCGCGACAAGATCGGCCGGCGTGCGGTATTTGCCACCATTTTCGCCGTCGGTGCCGACAAAGTCGGTGTCGCAGAACTGGCAGACGGCGTCAGCACGGTCCTCTTCGCGACCGGTCCACAGGTTGCACCCTGCGAACCGGCAGAACACCGCCGGGCGGCCGGCATTCGCGCCCTCGCCCTGCAAGGTGTAGAAGATTTCCTTGACTGCGTACGTCATGATTCTCTCGATAGTCGAAGCATCAGGCCGCGCCGCGATCCTGATCGTTACTGCGTGCGCGCCACTGCTCGTAGCCGCGCTGGCGCAACTGGCACGCCGGACACTCGCCGCAACCGTAGCCCCACGGATGGAGCACGCTGCGCTCGCCCAGATAGCACGTGTGTGTGTCTTCGCGCACGGTCTCGACGAGCAACTCCCCGCCCAGATCCTGCGCCATCTGCCATGTGTCGGCCTTGTCGATCCACATGAGCGGAGTCTCGACGACAAAGCGCTGATCCATACCCAGATTGAGCGCGACCTGCAGCGCCTTCATGGTGTCGTCGCGACAGTCGGGGTAGCCCGAAAAATCGGTCTCGCACATCCCGCCGACCAGTACGCGCAAACCGCGCCGATACGCAATAGTCGCACCAATCGTCAGAAACAGCAGATTCCGGCCGGGCACGAAGGTATTGGGCAGATTATTTGCCGCCATCGCAATCGTGGTATCTCGCGTGAGCGAAGTCTCGCTGATCTGACCCAGGATCGACAGATCGATCATGTGGTCGTCGCCCAGGCGCGGCGCCCACTGCGGGAAACGCTCACGCAGCTTGGCCAATACGTCGGTGCGGCACTCAAGCTCCACGCCGTGACGCTGGCCGTAATCGAAGCCCAGCGTCTCGACGCGCGCATAGCGCGACAGCGCCCACGCGAGGCAGGTGGTCGAATCCTGTCCACCGGAGAACAGAACCAAAGCGGAATCGGTGCTTGTCGTCATGATCATGCGCTAGCAGTATCGCCCTCGCCGTCAGGGCGACGGGGGCCGGGGCACGCGCCTGCGGCCACCTCTCGGGCAGCCCGCGTGCGGGATATGTCACGCGATTTTGAACCGCGCCGGCCCGCGTCGCTATCGCCGGGACGTGATACCCATCATCGGGCAGCGTTTTCGTTCAAACGCAAAAAGGGCTTGCGATGTGCGCAAGCCCTTCGAATTTGGTGGCCTGGGTCGGAATCGAACCAACGACACGCGGATTTTCAATCCGCTGCTCTACCAACTGAGCTACCGGGCCAAGAGAAAAGCGATTATAGAGACTGCAGACGCTTTATGCAAGCCCTATATCGAAAAAATCCGCAGGAAAGCGGCATCGCAGCGCGCCGGCGCGCGCGGCACCCGCCCTCAGGTCTTGCTCTTGGACAGTTCCACGCCCAGTTGCTTGAGCTTGCGATACAAGTGCGTGCGTTCCAGCCCGGTTTTCTCGGCAACACGCGTCATGCTGCCGTGCTCCTTGGCCAGATGGTAAGCGAAGTAGGCACGCTCGAAAGCATCGCGCGCCTCGCGCAGCGGCACGTCGAAGGAGATATCCGCAGACATGCCCGTACCGGACGCCCCCGCGGCGCCCTCGGCGTCATGGCTGCTCAGCGATGCGTGATGCGTGGCTGCGCCGTTCAGGCCAGCGCCGGCATGGCGTGTTTCGCTCTCGCCGAAAACGCCGGTGTCGAGCGCATCGTCGTCGGCATCGAACACGCTCGCCGCGCCGCCCGACGGGTCGCGTTTGCCGCGTGCGAGACCCTGTTCCACCGCCTGCAACAGCTTTTGCAGGGCGATGGGCTTTTCGAGGAAATTGAGCGCACCGATCTTGGTCGCCTCGACGGCGGTGTCGATCGTCGCGTGGCCCGACATCATGATCACAGGCATGGTCAGCAACTGCTGTGCCGCCCATTCCTTGAGCAACGTCACGCCGTCGGTATCGGGCATCCAGATATCGAGCAGCACGAGGTCAGGCGTGTGCGTGGCGCGGAACGCACGCGCTTCCTGCGCGTTCTCCGCCACCTCCACGACATGCCCTTCGTCGCTCAGAATCTCCGAGAGCAGCTCCCGGATCCCCATTTCGTCGTCCACCACCAAAATGGTTGCCATTTACGCTACCTTCGTGTGTTCTGCCGGCTTGATGCTCGGCAGGTCCTGGTCGTCAGCCAATTGAGTAAACAAGATCGAAATCTGTGCGCCTGCACTGCCTTCGCCCTCGGGTAATGACCGGTTGCGAATGTCGATGCGTGCCTGATGCTCGTCGATGATCTTCTTGACCATCGCCAGCCCCAGCCCGGTGCCCTTCGACTTGGTCGTCACGTAAGGCTCGAATGCGCGGGTCAGAATGCGGGCCGGAAAGCCTGGCCCGTTGTCCGTAATCGTCAGACGCACCGCAGTGCGCTTCGGTTCGCCGGGATGCACATCCGATCCTGCGTATTCTACTGTCTTCGTTTCCACCGTGATAAGAGGGTTTTCGGTTCCGCTCACCGCATCTTGAGCATTCTGCAGCAGATTATGAATAACCTGACGCAATTGCGTCGAGTCACCGCGAATCTCCGGCAGTTCCGCATCGAGATACGGACGAATCGCCCCTCGCCCTTCGTCCACACCGTATAACGTCAACACCTCGCCGATCAACTCATTGAGTTGCAGCGGTTGCATGACCGCCGGCGGCAGGCGCGCGTAATCACGGAAATCGTCGACCATGCGCTTCATCGCGGCCACCTGATTGACGATCGTGGTCGCACCCCGGCGCAGCACTTCGGCATCGGCAGGCGGCAACTTGTCCGACAATTTCATCTGCAATCGCTCGGCCGACAACTGAATCGGCGTCAGCGGGTTCTTGATTTCATGCGCCAGCCGCCGCGCCACTTCGGCCCACGCGACCGAGCGCTGCGCCGAAATCACGTCGCTGATGTCGTCGAACACCACGACATAACCGCCGCCCGCCCGAGTCGGCACCCCAGCCACCGCGAGCATCGGCTCGGGCAAATGCGAGCCGCGCACGAGAAGCGTAACCGCATCGGTCTCGCCCGGCAGTGTCAGGCCGATCTGCTGTTGCCAATGTCCGCCCGGCCCGAGATCGGCATTGGCGTCGCGATCGGCGAAGGCACGGCGCAACGTCTCGCCGAACTCCACCAGCGCCGGAATATGGGCCGGCGACCGATTCAATTCGCCCTGAAAACTCTGCTTGAAGATGCGTTCGGCACCGGCATTGGCCGTCGTCAGACGGAAATCCCGGTCGAAGACGAACACCCCGGCCGTCAGACTCGACAGAATACTCTCCAGGTGAGCCTTCGAACTTTCGAGCGCGAGGCGGTTGCGCTCGACCGTCGCACGCGCGTCCGACAACTGGCGCGTCATCGCATTGAATGCCTGCGTGAGGAAACCAAGTTCGTCGTTGGTGCGTACCTCCCCCTTGGGCGACAGATCGCCCGCCGCGACTTCCTGCGTGCCACGCGCCAGCAGGAAGAGCGGCCGCGCAAGCTGATTCCCGAGCGCCAGCGCGAGCATCATGGCAACGAACGTTGCGAGGAACAGCGACAGCGTAAGCGTGCCGATATACATCTTGCGCAAACCGGTACGGCCCAACGCCTTTTCCTGATATTCGCGATACGCGTTCTGCACCGCCTCGGCATTCTGCGCGAGATTGGCCGGCACCAGTTGCGTGACTTGCAGGAAGCGCTCCTCGTCCTGCAATGACGACGAATAGCTCGACGGAATACGTATCACTACCCGCCAGCGCAGTTGATCGCCCCCCTGATGCTTGTCGTAGCCCTCGCTGCCTCCCTCGATGGACGTGTAGCCGCGCGATTGCGAGCGCGCCTGACGCAGCATGAGCGGCGTTGGCAGATCGGGCACGAGGGCATTGAAGTTGCCCGACGCCGAGGCGAGCACGCGTCCGTTGCCGTCGACGATCGTGGCGTCCTGCAAGCCGAACTGGTCACGCATGCGCAGCAACGTCAGCGTGCCGCCCTTGTCTGCGCTCGACGTCAGACTATCGGCAACGAGCTGCGCCTTCGCGCTCAGATCCGACAGACCGTTATTCAGGATGGCACGACCGAGTTCGAGCCCCGAATCGAGCGCAGTCTCCACGCGCACGTCGAACCACGATTCGATACTGCGCGAGACGAACTGCAACGACACCAGATAGATGATACCGCCCGGCAACACGCCGACCAGTGCAAAAAAGATCGCGAGCTTGGCCAGCAAACGCGTGCCGAAACGTCGCTGGCGCAGCCGCACCAGAATGATCCAGACCAGCGCGCCGACGATGAAAATGAAGATGATCGCCACCGCAATGTTCGCGGTGTAGAGCAGCGAATAATAGCGATCGAAGAACTCGGTATTGGCCGACGCAAGCGCGAGCAGGCAGAACAGCCCGATGGCGACCAGCGCCATCGTGACGATCAGCGTGCGAATGACGATGTGCTTGAGCAGGCCGCCGCCGTTATTTGACACGGGCAGCTCCGGGTGGCAACGCCGCACTGAAGGCCAGCGGCAGATTGCCCGTCAGACGGGGCGAAGTGTTCGCAGTGCCAAGGGTTCCCGAGGCCGCCACGGCCAACCCCGTGATGCCTGCGCTTGCAGGTGTGCTGGCAGGTGCGGCTGCCGCCGCGCCCGAGGCGCCCGGCGCGACGGAAGACGTTGCAACAACGGGCGACGCGGACAAGCTGGCCGCAGCCGGCGGCGATGTCGGTGAGAACATGAAGCGAGCCCATTCCGAACTGAGATTCCAGTCGCGGTTGTTCACGGCATCGATCTGGAACGGCTTGGGCATGAGGGCATTGTCGAGGCGCATGCGCACCGATGCCTGATATTGGGTGCCCGGTTTGGCAACCCCTTTGTCGATGACACGCCAGCCGCTGACGTTGCGCACGAGTGCAAGCGCGTCGCGCAACGAGGTGAAGCCGAGTTGCAGCCCGCCACTGTTGTTGTTGCCGTTATTGCTCGAGACCCGATATTGACGCGTGAGCGGCTGGAACCAGAGCCGCACGCTCTGCGAAGTGGACACGACCTTTTCGTCGAACCAGTACCAGCGTGAGCGCGTGAGTTCGAAGTCGGTCGTGAAATAAAGAGAGATGCCGCGATTGACCGCGTCTTCAAGGCTGCTGTTGAGTTCGAAGGCGAAGCGCGCGTCGAGCGACCAGCCACCCTCGGATGGCTCAAGTCGGGCTTCGCGGACTTGAATTTCGTTTTCGGCGCGCGCAGGCGCTGCGAAGCCGAGCGCAAAAACGCACAGCAGCAGCGGCAGCAAACTGGCCAGGAGCCGTTGGGAGAAAGTCACCGTTTCTGGAAGCGAGCGTAGTAGAAGCCGTCATGGGCGCCGCCAGGGGTCATTAGCAATTGCCCGGGAGCGTCCAATCGTACCGCATCTGTGCGAACACGTTCAAACCATTGCGCTTGCGCTTCGTTTTCCGCCGGGAAGACGGAACACGTTGCATAAATCAGTTCGCCGCCCACGGCCAGGGTCTCCCAGAGCGCCAGCAAAATGCGCTGCTGCTCCGCCACCAGGGCCGCGATGTCGGCCTCGCGGCGCAGCCAGCGAATATCCGGGTGACGCCGCACGATGCCGGCCGCCGAACAAGGCACGTCCGCCAAAATGCGGTCGAACGGCACACCGTCCCAGCCGCCACCCGACCACTTCGACGGGGCACCGGCATCGCCGATGCGCACGTCGGCGCTCAACCCCAGACGCTCGAGGTTCTCGTAGATGCGTGGCACTCGCGTGCGATCCGACTCCAGCGCAACGACTTCGACGTCTGCCATTTCCAGCAGATGACCGGTCTTGCCGCCGGGGGCCGCACAAGCGTCCAGCACCCGCATGCCCGGGCGCGGGTTCTCGCCCAGCACCAGCGGGGCCGCCAGTTGCGCGCCCGCATCCTGCACCGACACCCAGCCATCGGCGAATCCCGGCAGCCGGTCCACCGGCACAGCCTGCGCAAGACGCAACGCCACCGGGCCGATGACCTCCGCCGCCATCCCCTCCTGCATCAGGCGCGCCTGCATGTCGGCCACGCTGGTGCGGCGCGTGTTCACGCGCAGCGTCATCGGGCCACGGCTATCGCCCGCAGCAAGCAACGTCTCCCATTGATCCGGATAAGCCCGGCGCACCGTCTCGATCCACCAGGTGGGGTAGTTCCAGCGTGCTTCGGGCTGTCTGGCAATCTCCGCCAGCAGGGTATCGCGCTCGCGCAGATAGCGACGCAGCACGGCGTTGGCCAGTCCCTTCGCCGCGACGGTGCGGCGCTGTGCGGCAATCGCCTCGACGGCCTGATCGACGACGGTAAATTCGGTGTACGCAGCATCCTCAGGGTCGTCTTGCAGCAAGGCAAGGGCACACAACAGGATGTCGCGCACGCGGGCTTGCAGCGCGGGTTTGACCAGCAACGCGAGCAACGCGCGGCTGCTGCCGAGGCGGCGCACGGCGCGGTAGGCCAGATCTTGTGCTGCGGCACGGGCGGTCGGCACGCTTTGCGCGGTGGCCTGCGCCAGCGCTTGCGGCAACGCGGTGCCCTTCTGGACGGATTCGAGCGCCTGCGCGGCACGTTGCAGCGCGTAGGCCAGGGATTCGGAGGGCAGACTCGGTTGCGGCATGGGCTTTCTACAAACGAACATGCCCGCGCGACGGCGGGCATGGGAGGCTATCGGACGGCTGTCGGGCGACAGGATAGCAGACTGGCGACGCTTGCCCGAGCACACCCCCGGGCGAGCGGCCAGGCCTCACCTCGGCGAGGTCAGTCCTCACTTCCGGAGCATCGTTAGCGCGTTCAGGCGGGATACTGCCCGGTGCGCGCCATCTCCATCAAGCGCGCAATGCGCTCTTCGGTCGCCGGGTGCGTCGAGAACAGATTGGCGATGGCGCCGCCGGACAGCGGATTCATAATCATCATCTGTGCCGTGGCGGGATGCTGCTCGGCCGCCTCGAAAGGAATACCCTGCGCGTAGCGGTGGATCTTGTCGAGCGCCGCCGCGAGCGCCTGCGGGTCGCCGGAGATTTCCGCACCGCCCCGGTCTGCCTCGAACTCCCGGGCACGCGAAATCGCCATCTGAATCAGCGACGCCGCCAGCGGCGCAAGAATCGCCACGGCAATGCTCGCGATCGGATTGGCCGGACGGCCGTTCTGGTCACGTCCGCCGAAGAACATCGCGAAGTTGGCGAGCGCCGAAATGGCACCGGCCATTGTCGCGGAGATGGTCGAGATGAGAATGTCGCGATGCTTCACATGCGCCAGTTCGTGCGCCATCACGCCGCGCAGTTCCCGATCGGAGAGCACGCGCAGAATGCCCGTCGTGGCAGCCACGGCGGCATTCTCCGGATTGCGGCCGGTCGCAAACGCATTCGGGGAGTCTTCGTTGATCAGGTACACCTTCGGCATCGGCAGCCCGGCCCGCTGCGACAGTTCGCGCACCATGTTGTAGAACTGCGGTGCACTCGTCTCGTCGACTTGCTGCGCGTTGTACATGCGCAGCACCATCTTGTCCGAGAACCAGTACGAAAAGAAATTCATCGCGAGCGCGAACGCCAGCGCGAGCATCATGCCCTGCTTGCCGCCGATCATGCCGCCCACCACCATGAACAACGCGGTGATGGCCGCCATCAGCAGGGTGGTCTTCATCCAATTGAACATGGTGTTCTCCTCTGCAAATCTTGCTGACCCGAGGAGCCACGCACTTTGCGTGTCCTCGGGCGTTAGATGGTGCCGGACGTCGAAAATTCAACGTCTGCGCCGCCAGCTTAGATACTTTTCTGACGTTTGCCTGCGTTTCCTGCCAATTCACCGACGTTTTGCGTCTTTGTCATGCGGTTTCGATGGCGGGCCCGTGGACATGAGCGGCCGTTACTTCGCCTGCGGTTCGGCGTTCGCGAACACGTCGCCTGGCGTCAGCGCAAATCCGGCGAGAAATTCACGGACCGGCAAACGTTTGCCGCCCGGCTTCTGGCATTCGGTCACACACAATGCGCCATTCCCGCAAGCGACGACGACGGCGTCAGCGCTCACTTCGAGAACGGTGCCCGGCGCCGCCCCCGGCTTGCCCGCCACGGCACTTGCGCGCCACAGCTTGACGGGGGTGTCGTGCACCGTGCCGAGCGCGCCGGGGAACGGGTCGAACGCCCGCACCTGACGCGCCAGCACTTCGGCAGGTTTGCGCCAGTCGAGCACCGCCTCCTGCTTGGCGATCTTCTCGGCGTAGGTCACGCCCTCCTCGGGCTGGGCGACACTTGGCAGATGCCCGTCGCGCGCGAGTTGACGCAATGCGTCGACGATCAGCTTGCCACCCAGCGCCGCCATGCGGTCGTGCAGCACGGCGGTCGTGTCGTCGGGGCCAATGGGTTCGGCCTCGCGCAGAATCATGGCGCCCGTATCGAGGCCGGCATCCATCTGCATGATGGTGATACCGGTCTCGGTGTCGCCCGCCTCGATGGCGCGGTGAATAGGCGCGGCCCCCCGCCAGCGCGGCAGCAGCGACCCGTGAATGTTCAGGCACCCGTAACGCGGCAGATCGAGCACTTCCTGCGGAAGGATCAGGCCGTAGGCGGCCACGACCATGACGTCGGGCGCCAGCGCGCGAAGTTGTTCGATGGCGGCCGCCGCCTCCTCGGGATACTTGCCGTTACGACGCAGCGACGGCGGCTGCGACACCGGCATGCCGTGCGCCAGCGCATAGCGCTTGACCGGACTGGCTTGCAGCTTCATGCCTCGCCCGGCAGGACGATCCGGCTGAGTGAGTACCAACTCGACGGGAAAACCAGCGGCATCGATGGCGGCAAGCGCGGTTTGCGCGAATTCCGGCGTACCGGCGAAGACGATGCGAAGCGTCATGACGAACTTTCTCCTGCTGAACGCTATAACTTACTGGATGACGCCGGTGGCTGCCCCGGTCGAGCCCGCCGAAACGGCCGGCGCGACGAAGGCACGGAAGCGTTCGTTGGTGTCGCCTGCACGACCACCTTGCCAGATCTCGCGCCAGCCTTGGGGGGCAGGAATACGCGCGTTGGCCTTGTCGAGCAGCAGCAGCACGCCGCAGCGCGAGGCCTGTGACAGATCCGGGAGCTGCACCGGACGCACATCGATGAAATAGTCGAGCATCGCGCGCTCCGACTCGCCCACGTTGAACGACCCGATGCAGGCGTTGGTTGCCGAGGCCCCGGCAGGTGCGGCAGGTGCGACATGCGCAAGCGATTCGCGCAGCGCAGCGAACGGCGTGCGGTAGCTGCGCGCCTCGTTGATCCATGGCAGCAACAGCGTCGAGAGCGTTCCCCAGACGAACATCAGCCCCGCGAAACCGAAAACAAGAGCGCCTAGCTCACGGCGATGCACGATGGCCGTTATCCACAGTCCGGCAATGACGAGCGCCGCAAGTACGAGGCCCGGCGAGAAGGGCAGCACGTAGTCAAGCGGCAGCCACTTGCCGATCGGCCCGGCGGCAACGTGTCCGTTGCCAGTCAGTTGCAGCCCCCAGCGCGCCCACAGGAACAGGCCCAGCGCACTCATGAGCACAAGCGCCACGCCCGACCACGTCTTCTCCAGCCAGGCGGGCAGGCGTACACCCGCACCCAGCACGGCGATGGCCGGGAAGAGCGACAGCATATAGATATCGCGAATGGCCGACGAGACCACGAGCGTCAGCACGAACAAGCCCGAATAGAGCCAGAGCATGGCCTGTTCCGGATGCTCGCTCAGGAAGCGCCGCAACCCGCCTTGTCTCAGTTGCGCGACCAAGGCGCCAACGGCGAGCCAGCCGGCGGGAAACGTCAGGCCGATCAGGCTGGTGAGGTCGTTCCAGTACGACTTGCGCTCGCCGCCCAGATGAACGAAGCCGAAGAAGCGGCCGAAGTTGTTGTCCCAGAACCATTCGACGAAAAGCGGCTCGGAGGCATGCCAGAACATTAGCGGCCAAATGACGACCCACGGCAGCGCCGCCAGCACCGCCCAAGCGAGCGCGCTAGCGTAGCGACGCGTGCGATAGGCGGGCAGCACGAGCACGGCCAGCGCGGTCAGCCCCAGCACGCCGGGCACGAGAAGGCCCTTGCTCAGAAAGGCGATGCCCGCGCCGGTACCGAACAGCAATCCCCACAGGCGCGTGGGGTTCTCGGGCCTGGCCAAACGCGCCAGCGCGGCGAGCGCGAGCGCCGCGCCCGCCAGTTGCGGCACGTCGGCGGTGAGTTTATGAATGTTCTCAATGGCGCCGAAGCTCCCCACCATCAACATGGGAGCGAGCCAATTGAAAGTGTCCGGGTTATGCGTGTGGGCCGGGCTGTAAAGACGTTGCGCCAGTCGGCCGACGCAAAGCGCCGCCATCACGAGCCAGGCGAGCACCGCGAGTTGTGCGCCATCGAAGACCGGCAGCACGCCAGATGCCAATCGCGCGAAAAACGCCCCCGTCCAATACATGACGGGCGGCTTCTCCACGAAGGGATCGGCGGCCACATGCGGCACGATCAGGTCGTGGCCACGGAAGAAATTCAGCACCATGCCGACGGAATACGGCTCGTCGGCTTTCCAGGGGTCACGGTCGAAGAGTCCGGCCAGCAGGAAGGCGAACAGAAGTGCGGCGCTCAGCCAATAGATCGTGCGGGTGCGGGAAGACGACGAGGTGATGGCGATAGACATCTCGGCTAACAGTCGGGAGTTGGCCCGACGGCAGACGTTCGAGACGCTCCGTCGCAGCGGCAGAAGACGGGCGAGGGCCCGCGAGCGCTGCAAGTATAGAGGACTTTACCGTGCGCGCCCAAGCCGGGCGTGCCGGCCGGGGTCAGGCGCGCTCGACCTGCTTCTTCATCTTTTGCTTGATACGGTTGCGCTTGAGCGGCGAGAGGTACTCGACGAACACGCGGCCCTTGAGGTGATCCATTTCGTGCTGAATGCACACGGCAAGCAGGCCGTCGGCGTCGAGTTCGAACTTCTCGCCCTTCTCGTTCAGGGCACGCACGCGCACACGATCGGCACGCTCGACTTCATCGTAGATGCCGGGTACCGAGAGGCAGCCCTCTTCGTAGACTTTCTGTTCGTCGCTGCGCCAGACGATCTCGGGGTTGATGAACACGCGCAGTTCGTCGCGCGTTTCCGAGAGATCCATCACGATGACCTGCTCGTGCACGTCGATCTGCGTGGCCGCGAGGCCGATGCCGGGGGCGTCGTACATGGTCTCGGCCATGTCCTTGACGAGTTGGCGGATCCGGTCGTCGACCTGGGCGACCGGCTTGGCCACCTTGTGCAGACGCGGATCGGGATATTGAAGAATTGTCAGTAATGCCATGATGAAAACGGGAATTCGCCGCATTGCCTTGAGGAGGGCCGCGAACGCACAATCTTGCGATGGAGACTGCGTCGCGAGGCTCGCGCCGCAGCCGATGCCAACCTTGGCCCCCCGGTCAATGCTTACCGGATGATGAAAAATTTTAGCATAGCGCCCCTGCCGGCGCTGGCGGCCGGCGATACACCGCTCGCCCGAGACGCCCGCGCCGACGCCGATTTCTGCGTCCTTCCCAGTGTCCTCGCCAACGTCGCTTCCGTCGCTTCCGTCGCTTCCGTCGCGTCCGTCGCCCCCGACGACTGCCCTGCCGACATCACTTCCGACGAACGCCTCCCCGCGGCCTCCGATGGAAAGCAGGTCGGTGCCGATCCCACGGAAATCAAGGACTGGCTGCGTTTGTGCCACACGCCCGGCGTGCCGCCCGTTGCCACACGACGTCTGCTGACGGTCTTCGGTCTGCCGGATGCGGTCTTTCGTGCGTCGCGCAGCGACCTCTCCCGCGTCCTGCCCCACGATCTCGTCGCCCGGCTGCTGGCGCCGGTCGGCACCGATCTTGCCGCGCTGATTGCCCGCACCCTCGACTGGGCCCGCCGCCCGGGATGCACCGTGGTGACATTGTCCGAGGCGGCCTATCCACGCGCGCTTCTGGCCCTCGGCGATGCGCCTCCCCTCCTGTATTGCCGGGGCGACATCGGCTTGCCAAACCGGGCGGGCGATAGGGCAGTGGCGCTCGTCGGCAGTCGTCGTGCCACACCGCAAGGGCGCGACAACGCGCGCCACTTCGCGCGTGCGCTGGGTGGCGCAGGCGTGACCGTCGTGTCGGGACTGGCGGCCGGTATCGACGCTGCCGCGCACGAAGGCGCGCTGGAGACGGCGGGACGCACCTGTGCGGTCGTTGGCACCGGGGCCGACATCGTCTACCCCGCGCGCCACGGTGCGCTCGCCGAGCGCATTGCCGAGCGGGGTCTGTTGCTGTCCGCGTTCCCCATCGGCACGCCGCCCCGGCCGGATCATTTTCCGCGCCGCAACCGGCTGATTGCGGCGTTGGCGAGGTGCACAGTGGTCGTGGAAGCGGCCACGCAATCCGGGTCGCTCATCACGGCGCGTCTGGCGGGCGAGTTGGGCCGCGACGTACTGGCCATTCCCGGTTCGATCCACGCGCCGCAAAGCCGGGGTTGTCACACGTTGATCCGGGATGGCGCCACGCTCGCCACCTCGCCCGATGATGTCTTCGAGGCGTTAGGGATGGCACCGCCTGCCGCGACAATCAGCGCACACCCCCAGGGCGACGGCCTCTCGCCGCGCGCCGGCAAACAACGACACGCGCTGCCAAGCCCGCGGTCGGCCATTGTGCCCGATGGCCTGTCCGACACGTCCGACGGGAACGCTCTCAGCGTACCGACTGTCCATGTCACCGTGACCTCGCCTGCCAGCATGCCGGCGGGCACGACAGCGATCCTGGAGGCACTGGGTTATGATCCCGTCAGCGCAGACACCCTCTGCGCACGCACCGGCATGGAAGTCCCCGAAGTCCTTGCCCATCTGAGCACACTCGAACTCCATGGCCGGATCGCCCGCCTGCCCGGCGGCCGTTTTGTCCGGCTGACAGCGTCGGCCATACGCTAGCGGAACACCGGTTGGCCGAAGGCGGGTTCTATTCCGGCAAGTCCCGGGAATCGCCGGCAACCGCGCTCCCCCAATACCGAGATACCGATAACTCCGACACCATGCCCGTTTTCGATCCCGTCGCCGACCGTTCTGCGCTGGCTGCCGCGCTGGCCGATGGCAACACGCGCCTCGTGGCTTGTCTTTGCGCGGCGTGGTGCGGCACCTGCCGCGAATACGCGCAAACGTTCGAGCAACTGGCAGCCAGCCATCCCGCGTTGTGCTTCGTCTGGGTGGACATTGAGACCCATGCCGACTGGCTGGACGATCACGACATCGAGAACTTCCCTACCGTGCTGGTTCAGGACGCGTCGCAGCCGACTCGACAGGCGCGTTTCTTCGGCCCGGTATTGCCTGCCATCGGCATTCTCGAGCGTATGCTCGACGCCCGCGTGCTGGGCGACGCCACCGTCGTCGCCCCCGCCCTGCGCGAGCACCTCCTTGCCGGATAACGCCAGCCGGAACCGCACGACGGGAACGCCTGGCACGGTACGGCGGCGCGCCGTAGCCCTCGCACTGCCCCACCGGCCCCACGCTTGCCGCCGGCCTGCGACGCGCTTATGATGTGCCGCTTTCAGGCACGCCTTGTGCCCGATCCGACGGCAACGCCGGATTGGCTATATGTTATAAAGCCAACGAATGTCGCTTGGCGACACCTCCTCAACATTACCTAACGTCATGTCAAAAGCTCTGATCATTGCCGAGAAACCGTCCGTCGCGAATGACATCGCGCGGGCGCTGGGCGGCTTTACCAAGCATGACGAGTACTTCGAGAACGACGATTATGTCGTCTCCTCGGCGGTTGGCCACCTCGTCGAAATCGGCGCGCCGGAAGACTATGAAGTCAAACGCGGCAAGTGGAGCTTCGCCAACCTTCCCGTGATTCCCCCCCATTTCGACCTCAAGCCGATCGCCAAGAGCGAGTCGCGCCTGAAGGTGCTCACTCGCCTCATCAAGCGCAAGGACATCGATGTCCTGATCAACGCCTGTGACGCGGGGCGCGAAGGGGAACTGATCTTCCGCCTGATCGCGCAGCATGCGAAGGCGAAGCAGCCGGTCAAGCGTCTGTGGCTGCAATCGATGACGCCGCAGTCGATCCGCGACGGCTTCAAGCGCCTGCGCACCGACGACGACATGTTGCCGCTGGCCGACGCCGCGCGCAGCCGTGCCGAAGCCGACTGGCTGGTAGGGATCAACGGCACGCGCGCCATGACCGCCTTCAACAGCAAGGGCGGCGGCTTCTTCCTGACGACGGTCGGTCGCGTGCAAACGCCGACGCTGTCGATCGTGGTGGAGCGCGAAGAGAAGATTCGCAAGTTCGTGTCGCGCGACTACTGGGAAGTGAAGGCCGAGTTCGTCGCCTCGGCCGGCTTCTACGAGGGCCGCTGGTTCGACCCGAGCTTCAAGCGCAACGAATTCGATCCGGAGCAGCGCGATTCGCGCCTCTGGAGCGTGGCGGCAGCCGAATCGGTCGTGGCCGCCGTGCGCGGCAAGCACGGCACCGTCACGGAAGAATCGAAGCCGACATCGCAGCTCTCGCCGCTGCTGTTCGACCTCACAAGCCTGCAACGCGAAGCCAACAGCCGTTTCGGCTTTTCCGCGAAGAACACGCTGGGTCTGGCGCAGGCGCTGTATGAAAAGCACAAGGTGCTGACGTACCCGCGTACCGACGCGCGCGCCCTGCCGGAAGACTATCTGGACACCGTCAAAGAGACGATGGCCGTGCTCAAGGAGAGCAACAATTACCACCAGTTCGCCGATCAGGTCCTGAGAAAGGACTGGGTCAAGCCGAACAAGCGGATCTTCGACAACAGCAAGATCAGCGATCACTTTGCCATCATCCCGACGCTGCAGGCGCCGAAGAACCTCTCGGAGCCGGAGCAGAAGCTGTACGACCTCGTGGTCAAGCGCTTCCTGGCGGTGTTCTTCCCGGCAGCCGAGTCGCTGGTGACGACACGCATCACGGAAGTGGTCGGTCACCACTTCAAGACCGAAGGCAAGGTGCTGGTCAACGCCGGTTGGCTCGCCATCTACGGCAAGGAAGGCGCGGGCGACGGGAAAGACAGCAAGGACGGCAAGGAAGAGCAGCCGAACCTCGTGCCCGTCGCGAAGGACGAGAAGGTCGGCGTGGACAAGGTCGAAGCCGTTGGCCTGCAGACCAAGCCCCCCGCACGCTACAGCGAAGCCACGCTGCTCTCCGCCATGGAAGGCGCGGGCAAGCTGGTCGAAGACGGCGAGCTGCGCGAGGCGATGGCCGGCAAGGGGCTGGGCACACCGGCCACGCGCGCCGCGATCATCGAAGGCTTGCTGACGGAAAAGTACCTGGTGCGCGAAGGCCGCGAGTTGCATCCCACGGCCAAGGCATTCCAGTTGATGACGCTCCTGCGCGGCCTCGGCGTGGATGAACTCACGTTGCCCGAACTCACGGGCGAGTGGGAAGCCAAACTCTCGCAGATCGAGCGCGGCGGCCTCAAGCGTGACGAGTTCATGCACGAAATCGCACAAATGACGCAAACCATCGTCAAGCGTGCGAAAGAATACGACTCGGACACGATCCCCGGCGACTATGCAACGCTCACCACACCGTGCCCGCATTGCGGCGGCGTGGTGAAAGAGAACTACCGCCGTTTTGCGTGTACGAATTGCAGCTTCTCGATCTCGAAGATCCCGGGCGGACGTCAGTTCGAAATCCCGGAAGTCGAAGAGTTGCTCAAGAACAAGACGATCGGACCGCTGTCGGGCTTCCGGAGCAAGATGGGACGCCCGTTCTCGGCCATTCTCAAGCTCTCGCCCGATGACGAGATGGGCTACAAGCTCGAGTTCGACTTCGGTCAGGACAACGGCGACGAAGACGGAGAAGCGCCAGACTTCACGGGACATGAGCCGGTCGGCAAGTGTCCGAAGTGTGGCGGGCGCGTGTTCGAGCACGGCATGCGGTATGTCTGCGAGAACGCGGTCGCGAACCCGAAGACCTGCGACTTCACGTCCGGCAAGGTGATTCTCCAGCAGGAAATCACGCGTGAGCAGATTCACAAGCTGCTGACCGAGGGCAAGACGGATCTGTTGACGAACTTCAAGTCGTCGCGCACGGGCCGTACGTTCAAGGCCTATCTGGCCAAGCAGAAGGACGGCACGATCGGCTTCGAATTCGAGGCGAAAGCCCCGAAGAAGACTGCCGCGAAGGCGGGCGACGCCGAAGGCGACGAGAAGGCCGCACCGGCGCGCAAGACGGCTGCGAAGACCGCTGCCAAGGCACCGGCAAAGAAGGCGCCTGCGAAGAAGGCCGCCGCCAAGAAGACGACGGCGAAGGCCAAAACGGACGCGACACCGGCCGCCGGTGCATCGGACGATGCCGCCGCTTTCGACGAAGACGACGCACCG
Organism: Pandoraea apista; assembly: GCF_001465595.2. Taxonomy (NCBI): domain Bacteria; kingdom Pseudomonadati; phylum Pseudomonadota; class Betaproteobacteria; order Burkholderiales; family Burkholderiaceae; genus Pandoraea; species Pandoraea apista. Next base: position 5,323,478 of record NZ_CP013481.2, read on the forward strand.
TTCTAAGCGGGTTGAGCATCGCATTGCCCCGCACGTCCCGGGGCAATGAAAAACGGCCACTCCCTCACGGGCGTGGCCGTTTTGCCATCTGGCGGTGCAAACTCAATCAGACCTGAATTTCGGCGTTCGGCGTGGTCGGCGACGGGAGCTTGGGCGGCACCCAGCGTTCGGCAGCAGAAATACCTTCGTTCTGACGGAAATATTCGACCGTCAGATCGATGAAACCACGCGTCTTGGCCGACAGGTACTTACGGCTTGGGTAGACGAGCGAGACATCGACCGGTGTTTGCGAGAAGTTGCGCAGCAACGCAACGAGATCGCCGTCACGAACATCGTTACCGACGAGATACGACGGCAGGAATGCAATGCCGTGTCCGAGCAGCACCGACTGGCGCAGCAATGCCGTGTTGTTGCAAATGAACTTGTTCTGCACCCGCACGCGCACTTCGCCGTCCGGGCCGGAGAACACGCGGTCGTCGCTCCAGAAGTCGTTGGGCAGGCCCAGCACGCCGTGCTCGCCCAGTTCCTGCGGCGTCACCGGCTCGCCATGTTCGGCAATATAAGCGGGCGATGCGCACAGCATCACGCGCGTTTCGGCGAGCACACGCGAGATCAGGCTTTCGCTGTTGATCATGCGGGTCAACAAAATGCCGCAGTCGTAGCCTTCTTCCACCAGATCGATCGCGCGATCGGTCAGCGTAAGGTCGACCACCACCTTCGGGTGCATCTCCTGATATTTCTTGACCAGCGGGGCGAGGTTTCGCAAACCGAAGGAGACTGGCGCTACCACCTTCAAGGTGCCCTTCGGATCACGCGATGCGCTGGAGATGAGGGCATCGGCCTCGTCGACTTCGTCGAGAATTTGCCGGCAGCGTTCGAGATACACCTGCCCGGCGCCGGTCAGCGACAGGCTGCGCGTGGTGCGGTTGAGAAGACGAACGCCGAGATGCGATTCCAGTTCCGCGACGTGGCGCGTGACCACGGCGGCGGACAGATCCATCTGGGCAGCCGTACGGGCAAAACTCCCGTTGTCGGCCACTTTGACGAAAACGCGCATCGATTGCAGTCGGTCCATGTTCTTTCCAATCGTGATGTGCCGCGTCGTTCAGGCGATGACGAGTATGGGCGAACCGGTGATTCACCGGCACTGTAGATACCCGCAGGCACCGGCCGGACGCCACCCCGAACCGATTCGGGAGAGCCGCGCGCGTGCCGCCAAGGGTGTCGACACGGCGGGGGGACTTCAATAAGCCGCTAGCTTACCGTAGACGGCCAAAAATTGCTTGACGCGGCAACGATTTGAGCACGCGACCTGCGTAGCAAATACGCACCATCGTCATGCCATCTGCGCCAAACGTCACCGTTCAATCCTCTTCATCGGCGAACACGCTTGCCGCGCTCGGATTCCCGACTGCCAGCGGAAGGTTTGATGCAGGTCAGGGCGCCGCGTTCACCACAAGGCTACAGTCGAATATCACCTATCGTTACAAGCTTCGTCATGAGCCCCCTCCCCCTTTCATCGACGCCTTGTGCCAACCTCACGGCGACTGGCGAATCGCGCACCGGTTCGCGCTGCCCTGGCTGCACCTCGCGCGCGCCGACTGACGGCCACGGACAATCGCAGTGCGCGGCCCCCCCGACACGCCAACCGGCCCCCGCCACCCCGACGGCCCCCATTCACTTCGACGCACGGCTCCTCGCCCGATATGACGTCAACGGGCCGCGTTACACATCGTATCCGACAGCGCTGCAATTCCGCGACGACTTCGACATCAGCGACTACGCGCGCGCGGCGGCCCAATCCAAACGCACTGGCAAGCCACTCTCGCTCTACCTGCACGTGCCGTTCTGCGACACCGTATGCTTCTACTGCGCATGCACTAAAGTCGTGACTCACAATCGCGCTCACGCCGATGCCTATGTCGAGCGGTTGCACGCGGAGATTACGCGTCAAGCGGCGCTGCTCGGAGCGGGTCGCACGCTCGCGCAGATGCATTGGGGCGGCGGCACGCCCACCTTCCTCTCGCTGGAGCAGATCACCTCGCTCATCGACGCCATCGGCCGTCAGTTCGTGATGACCTCCGACGACAGTGCCGAATACTCCATCGAGATCGATCCCCGCAGCGCGGGCCCGGCATCGATTCGCGCCTTGCGTGCGCTGGGATTCAATCGCCTGTCCATCGGCGTGCAGGATTTCGATCCCCGCGTTCAGGAAGCCATCCACCGCGTACAACCGCGTGCGCTGGTCGAAGCCACGCTCGACGCCGCGAGGCGCTGTGGCTTCCGGTCGGTCAACTTCGACTTGATCTACGGCTTGCCGCATCAGACCCCCGAGTCGTTCTCCAACACGTTGGATGCCGTGATCGAAATGGCGCCGGAGCGCCTGTCGGTGTTTAGCTACGCGCACCTGCCGCAGCAGTTCAAAATGCAGCGTTGCCTGCCCGACAATCTGCCGGATGGTCCGCAAAAGCTGGCACTCTTGCAGACGATCATCGCCCGGCTGACGGCCGCGGGCTATGTCTATATCGGCATGGACCACTTCGCCCGGCCGGACGACGAACTGGCGCGCGCCCAAGCCGCCGGCACGCTGCATCGCAACTTTCAGGGGTATAGCACGCGCGCGGATTGCGACCTCGTCGGCGTCGGCATGTCGGCCATTGGCCGCGTGGGCGACAGCTACGCGCAAAACGCCAAAACGCTGAAGACCTACTACGAAGCCATCGACGCAGGCGGCCTCGCGATCACTCGCGGCGTGCGCCTCGATGAAGACGACCACATCCGGCGTGATGTCATTACGCGGGTGATGTGCGATATGTCGCTGAACTTCGCGTCCATCGAGCGAGCGTACGGCATCGATTTCGTGGCCTACTTTGCGACAGAACTGGGCGAGTTGGCCGATCTGGCAGCCGACGGGCTCGTAGCCATCGACGCTCACGGGTTGCGCATCCTGCCAGCGGGGCGTTTGCTGGTACGTGTCGTGGCGCAGGTTTTCGACGGTTACCGCCGCAGCGCCGCAAACGCTCGCTGTGCGAAGGTCATGTAGCCGCCACGTCGTTACCGCCGCAAAAAGAAACGCCCGGTGGATATCCCACCGGGCGTTTTCATTGCCGCTGGACAGACTGCAATGCTCTCGAGGCACTAGCAGCAGCGTCCGCCGCTTTTGCCACCGTAACGCGCCTCCTGCCGCTCGCGGAAGAAGGCCTCATAACTCATAGCCTCCTGATCCGGGTGCGTGGCACGCATGTGCGCCACGTACGTCTCGTAGTCGGGCAAGCCGACCATCAGGCGCATGGCCTGTCCGAGATACCGGCCGACCCTACCGACTTCATCGAGCATGGCGGTCTCCCGGGCCTCAGACCTGACGTCCCGCCGGCATCGGCTCGAACGGCGTTTCACGAGCTGTCGGCTTGTTGGCCCGGCGCGCCTCGAGGATGGTGCGCAGGCCGAAGAACGCCACCGCCACCACCACGAACATGAAGACACCGGCGAGCGTGGCATCCACGTAATCGTTGAACACGATCTGCTGCATCTGCGCCACCGACTTGGCCGGCGCGAGCAGCTTGCCGTCGGCGAGCGCCGCCTGATACTTCGCTGCGTGGGCGAGGAAGCCGACCTTCGGGTCCGGATCGAACATCTTCTGCCATCCGGCCGTGAGCGTGCAGGCGAGCAGCCACAGGGTCGGCAGGATCGTCACCCAGGCGAAGCGCTCACGCTTGAGCTTGAAGAGCACGCAGGTTGCGAGAATCAGCGCAATCGCCGCCAGCATCTGGTTGGAGATACCGAACAGTGGCCACAGCGTGTTGATGCCACCCAGCGGATCGACCACACCCTGATAGAGGAAGTAACCCCACGCCGCGACGCAAAGCGCCGTAGCAATCAGATTGGCCGGCAGCGACTCGGTACGCTTGAGCGACGGCACAAATGTGCCGAGCAAGTCCTGGAGCATGAAGCGGCCTGCGCGCGTGCCGGCATCAACGGCCGTCAGAATGAACAGTGCCTCGAACAGAATCGCGAAGTGGTACCAGAACGCCATCATCGCTTCGCCGCCCACGACCTGATGCAGGATGTGGGCCATGCCGACGGCCAGCGTCGGTGCGCCACCGGCACGGGAAATGATCGTGTTCTCGCCGACGGCGTGAGCGGTGGCGCTCAGCACCTCGGGCGTAATGGAGAAGCCCCAGCCCGAGACCACTTGCGCCACGGCTTCCGGCGTCGTGCCGATCACGGCGGCCGGGCTGTTCATCGCGAAGTACACGCCCGGGTCGATCACAGATGCAGCGACCAGCGCCATGATGGCCACGAACGATTCCATCAGCATGCCGCCGTAGCCGATGAAGCGCGCGTTGACTTCGTTATCGAGCAGCTTGGGCGTGGTGCCCGACGAGATCAGCGCGTGGAAGCCGGAGACGGCACCGCACGCGATCGTGATGAAAAGGAACGGGAACAGCTTGCCCGACCAGACCGGGCCGCTGCCGTCGACAAACTGCGTGAGCGCAGGCATCTTCAGCTCGGGCGCGACCACCAGAATACCGATGGCGAGCGCCAGAATCGTGCCAATCTTCAGGAACGTCGACAGATAATCGCGCGGCGCGAGCAGCAGCCACACCGGCAACACGGACGCGACGAAGCCGTAGCCGATCAGCATCCAGGTGAGTTGCTTGCCGTCGAACGTGAACAGTGGCGCGAGCGCGGCGCTATCGTGCACGCTCTGACCGAAGTAGATCGCGGCCATGAGCATTACAAAGCCGATGATCGATACTTCGCCTATGCGGCCCGGGCGAATGAAGCGCGTGTAGATGCCCATGAAGAGCGCGATCGGAATCGTCAGCCCGACGGTAAACGTGCCCCACGGCGAGCCCGTGAGCGCCTTGACCACGATCAGCGCCAGCACCGCGAGAATGATGATCATGATGAGGAACGCGCCGAACAATGCGATCACGCCGGGGATCATGCCGAGTTCGGACTTCACGAGATCGCCAAGCGAACGGCCGTCGCGACGCGTGGAGATGAACAGCACCATGAAGTCCTGCACCGCGCCGGCAAACACCACCCCGGCTAGAATCCACAGCATGCCCGGCAGATAGCCCATCTGCGCGGCGAGCACGGGGCCCACGAGCGGCCCCGCACCGGCAATCGCGGCGAAATGGTGACCGAACAACACGTAGCGGTTGGTCGGCACGTAGTCGAGCCCGTCGTTGTGACGCCAGGCCGGTGTCATGCGCGAGCCATCGAGCTGCGCCACTCGCGTGGCGATGAACTTGCTGTAGAAGCGATAAGCGATCAGATAAACGCAGATAGCTGCGATCACGATCCAGAGTGCGCTGACGGTTTCGCCGCGCGAGAGTGCCACCGTACCCAGCGCGCACGCGCCGACGATGGCGACCGCTGCCCAGGGCAGTTGTTGCCAGATGCGATTCATTGTCTCTCCTCGGAACTGCCTCCTGTGGGCAGCAACCCGGGACGGCGCCATTGCAGCGCTGTCCCGCCTCTTGGTGCGGCGTCATCGAGACGCCTCGAAACGTGGCTCACTGCGAACACCCCTCTTTCGGGGGTCTGCGCACAGCGAGAGCCGGTGACATTGCGCGAAGACGCCGCATGCGGACATACGGGCATTCGAACCTGCGCAACACTTGCGAGATGCTTGCGAGACGCACGCAAGCGGCGCTGGGCAGCCCCGGCCACGATTCGGCGTGTAGTATTGGCGTTTGCCCATCGCGCCACAAGCGCGAAACTACGCAGGACCGCTACGTGCTACTACGTAGCGCGATGCTGTAAAACACGGCATTGCTGGCTTTTCGAATGTCATGAATCTCCGACAGAAATTTTTCGTTCTGGCCTTGTTGCCGGTCGCATTGGCGATGGTCGCCATTGCGCTGGCCGTGCGACACCAAGGCAATGAGCTTTCGCGCGCGCAGCACGACGCCGTGCAGACCACGTCGCTGGCCAACAAGCGGGCCGAGCTGCTGCATTACGTGGGTCTTGCACGCAACGCCATCGAGCCGTTGTATGACGGCCCCGACACCCCCGCCGCTCGCGAACAGGCCCTCGCCACCCTTGCACGCATGGAGTTCGGCAAAGACGGCTACTTCTTCGTCTACGACCTCGAAGGCCGCAGCCTGATGCACCCGCGTCAGCCCGAACTTGTCGGCCACAATCTTTGGTCACTCAAGGATGAGTCGGGGGCCCCCACGATTCAACGCCTGATCGCCGCGGCACGCGCCGGTGGTGGCTACGTGCAGTACGCGTGGGAGAAGCCGTCTCTCCAGCAAATGACCCCGAAGCTGGGTTACGTGATCGCTCTGCCGCGCTGGAACTGGATGATCGGCACCGGCATCTATCTCGACGATGTCGAAGCCACGCTGCGTGAGTCTGACGACCGGGCGCAGTCGAACATCGACCGCACGCTGATCTGGATCACGCTCATCGCGTCGTCCTGCCTGGCCATCGTGGGCCTGTGCGGACTTGTCGTGAACATCACCGAGCTCAAGACCGCCGACGCGAAGCTGCGTCAACTGGCGCGGCAGGTTGTGGAGTCGCAGGAACTGGAGCGATCACGTATCTCGCGCGAGTTGCACGACGGCATTAGCCAGCTCCTCGTGTCGGTCAAGCTGCTGCTGGAGTCGGCGTCGATGCGCCTGCCGGGCTCACCCGCCGCGGCCAGCACCACACTCGGTGTCGCCATCGACCGGTTAAACGGTACGCTCGGCGAAGTCCGACGTATCTCGCAGGCGTTGCGCCCGGCCATGCTCGACGATCTCGGTCTGGCGGCCGCCATCGATCAGCTCGCGCGGGAGTTCGGTTCGCACGCCGGTCTGCCTGTCGAGATGAGCGTCGAAGGCGAGGCGCCTGTGCTGGACGACAATATCAAGACAATGCTCTACCGCATCGCCCAGGAGGCGCTGACCAACATCGAGCGCCATGCGCAGGCTTCGCGTGTCTCGATCCTGCTGATCTTCAAATCCGACGGCATTCATTTGTCGATTGCCGACGACGGACGCGGTTTCGACGTATCCGACGTGCACCACGATCCTCGCCATGGCATTGGCCTGCGCAATATGCGCGAGCGTCTCGATGCCGTGGGCGGTGTGCTGGGTATTCAGTCGTGGCCTGGCCTCACCACCATCAGCGCGTGGGTGCCCCTCACGCCTGCCGCCGTAAAAGCGGCGCTTCGTGCAACATCACGCAAATGACGCAAGCTCCCCCTATCCGATTGCTGCTGATCGACGATCACCCGCTTGTCCGCGACGGACTACGCGCCCGTTTCGATGCCTCTCCCAATCTTCAAGTCGTGGGAGAAGCGGGCAACGCGCAGGAAGCGCTCACGCGCGCCAAGACATCGTCACCAGATCTCGCGTTGATGGACATCAGCATGCGCGGCACGAACGGCATCGAACTGACGGCGCAATTTCGCGAGCAGTTTCCGCACATCGCCGTGTTGATTCTTTCGATGCACGACAACGCCGAGTACGTGCGTCAGGCGGTGCGGGCCGGCGCGCGCGGCTACGTGCTCAAAGACGCCCCGGCGCACGAAATCGTGACCGCCATCGAACGCGTGGCCCGAGGCGATGCGTACTACAGCGCCGCCATCGCTGCGCGCGTGGTACAGGCGTCGACATCGCACGCGCCCATCGATTCGCTCACGCCCCGCGAACGCGAAATCCTGTCGCGCATTGCCCGAGGCCTGGCCAACAAGCAAATTGCGACGGAGATGGATCTGTCGGTACGGACCGTAGAAACCCATCGACTCAATATCAAGCGAAAGCTCGGCATAGAAGGGCAAGCGGAGTTGATCAAATTCGCGGTGGAGAATCGGTTGTAATACGGCCGCTATCGGCCGCTTCTCACGGGATCAATGCAGAAAGGGGGTTGTATATCTCCACTCCGGCATTGGAAAAATCCCCGGTCTGCGCGCCACGTTGTCCAGAATCGTCAACACTTCCTCCTCAGGTGTTCCGCCATGCAACGCCGCACGCGATCGAATCGATCTCATCATCGGTTCATCCATCCCTTCAATCAGCATCATATGCATCAGCCCCTCCGCGTGTTCATAAACTACATTTGGCGTCCGAATCGAACACTCGAACGACAGGGGAAATGCTAGCACCGGAGCCCTTTCGAAAACCGGCTAAACGCTTGCTCGGCGCAGCTTTCGGAAGGATCACAAGGGAATAAAAAAATCCCACCGAAGTTTCCCTCGGCGGGATCGTTTTACGCACCCCGAGGGTGCTGGCTGCGAGGCTGGCGACGGCGCGCGATCAGCGCATCGCCATGTCAGCCGTCAAACGCGAATCACGACTTCAGACGACGTTCGATATCGGCCTTCGTGTCGAGCAGCGCCTGGGGCAAGTGATGCTTGAGCGTGTCGAACAATTCGGTATGCAGCTTCAGCTCTTCATGCCATGCAGCCGGGTCCATCGACGTCACGTCGTCGAACTGCGCCGGCGTGAACGACAGGCCGTTCCAGTTCAGATCCTCGTAACGCGGCGTGATACCGAACGCGTTCTCCACCCCCTGCGCCGTGCCGTCGATACGGCCGAGCATCCACGCCAGCACACGCATGTTCTCGCCGAAGCCCGGCCACACGAATTTGCCGTCTGCGCCCTTGCGGAACCAGTTCACGCAGTAGATCTTCGGCAGCTTCGCGCCCGCCTTCTCGAGATGCGCGCCGGTGTCGAGCCAGTGCTGGAAGTAGTCGCTCATGTTGTAACCGCAGAACGGCAACATGGCGAACGGGTCGCGTCGCACCACACCCTGCTGGCCTGCCGCCGCTGCGGTCGTCTCCGAGCCCATCGTCGCGGCCATATACACGCCTTCGGTCCAGTCGCGCGCTTCCGTTACCAGCGGCACGGTCGTCGAACGGCGCCCGCCGAAGATAAACGCGTCGATCGCCACACCGGCCGGATTTTCCCAGTCGGCGTCGATCGACGGGCACTGCGAAGCCGGCGCCGTGAAACGTGAGTTCGGATGTGCTGCCTTGCGGCCCGTCGCTTTGGCGCTCTCCGGTGTCCAGTCCTTGCCTTGCCAGTCGATCAGATGCGCGGGCGGCGTATCGGTAAGGCCTTCCCACCACACGTCGCCATCGTCGGTCAGCGCCACGTTGGTGAAAATGACGTTCTCGCCAAGCGTCGCCAGCGCGTTCGGGTTGGTCTTCTCGCTCGTACCCGGAGCCACGCCGAAGAAGCCGGCTTCCGGGTTGATCGCGTACAGACGGCCGTCGCGACCCGGCTTGATCCACGCGATGTCGTCGCCGATGGTTTCGACCTTCCAGCCCTCGAAGCCCTTCGGCGGAATCAACATGGCGAAGTTGGTCTTGCCGCATGCCGACGGGAATGCCGCAGCAACATGGTATTTCTTGCCCTCCGGCGACGTCACGCCGAGGATCAGCATGTGCTCGGCCAGCCAGCCTTCGTCACGCCCCATCTTCGACGCGATGCGCAGCGCAAAGCACTTCTTGCCCAGCAGCGCGTTGCCGCCGTAGCCGGAGCCGTAACTCCAGATCTCACGCGTTTCCGGGAAATGGACGATGTACTTCGTGTCGTTGCACGGCCACGCCACGTCCTTCTCGCCGGCGGCGAGCGGTTTGCCGACCGTATGCACGCACGGTACGAACTCGCCGTCGGTGCCAAGCACGTCGTACACCGCGCGGCCCATGCGCGTCATGATGCGCATGTTCACGGCCACGTATGGCGTGTCGGACAGCTCCACGCCAATGTGGGCGATAGGCGAGCCGAGCGGCCCCATCGAGAACGGCACGACGTACATCGTGCGGCCGCGCATGCAGCCGGTGAACAGGCCGTCGAGCGTGGTGCGCATTTCGCGCGGATCGATCCAATGATTGGTCGGGCCGGCGTCTTCGCGCTTTTCGCTGCAGATGAACGTGCGGTCTTCCACACGCGCCACGTCCGACGGATCGGACAGCGCGAGGAACGAGTTCGGCCGCTTGGCGGGGTTGAGCCGCTTCATCGTGCCGGCGGCCACCATCTGTTCGCACAGACGGTCGTATTCCTCCTGCGAGCCGTCGCACCAGACGACACGCTCGGGCTGGGTGATCGCCGCGATATGCGATACCCAGTCGATCAGCTTGCGGTGACGCACCCAGGTGGGCAGATCACGAGTGGCGACGTTGGACGAGGAGGAGGCGTTGAGCGCACTAGCGCCCACACTGGCTTGCGTCATGGGGGTTGTCTCCATGCAGAGTCGGAAAATCGATGCGGACGACGGGCGTCCGTTGTGCGGGCACCTCGAATCGCCGGGCGGCCCATCCGGTTGGGGATACCGGACGGGCGGAAATGCCCCGGCAATGGCTGCGGGCGCCGGACATCCTGGCGCTCGCGGGCTCGGGCCGCGTGAAGGACGGAGCGTGTTGTGCGACTTTCGGCGCACGCGAGAACACACGCAGGAAGGCAGGGGGCAACACGCGCACCGATTCGTGCGCTTCAAGCGTCTCGTTCACCAGGTCCGACTTGCGTTTGCGGGGTGGATTCGATTTTTTGCCATCGTGTTGAGGCGGTTTCGCCATGGTTGCCAGGACACCTGCCATACTATGCAAAACGAGGCGTCAGCATACCACCGCGCAAATCGCGCCGGTGCTGCGTCGCAACAAGGCCGGCGGGGGATTTGCCCGATAGACGCCGTGCGTGTCATCGACCAGAACACCCGCCAGTGCGGCGGCCTCCGACAATTGTTCCGTCTGCGCAGGGCCTGCCTGTCCGCGCCGATTCGATTACGTTTTGCCATGAAAATTGCCATTCTCGACGACTATCAGGACGCCGTTCGCAAGCTCGACTGCTTCTCCCTGCTGGCCGGTCATGACGTTAAGGTCTTCAACAACACGGTCAAAGGCGTCGGGCAACTCACCGCCCGCGTCGGCGAAGCCGAAGTGCTCGTGCTGATACGCGAACGCACCGCCATCACAGCGCAACTCATCGACAAACTGCCGCGGCTGCGAATCATCAGCCAGACGGGGCGCGCCGGCAATCACATCGACATCGACGCCTGCACCGCCCGTGGCGTGGCTGTGCTCGAAGGCGTGGGCTCGCCCATCGCACCGGCCGAACTCACCTGGGCGCTGATCATGGCCGCCCAGCGCCGCATTCCGCAATACGTCTCCAGTCTCAAGCACGGTGCCTGGCAGCAATCGGGCCTGAAGTCGTCGAGCATGCCGCCGAACTTCGGTCTGGGTCAGGTCCTGCGCGGCCAGACGCTCGGCCTCTGGGGCTACGGCAAGATCGGCCGCCTCGTTGCGGGCTATGGCCGCGCGTTCGGCATGGAGGTCATGGTGTGGGGCCGGGAGGGTTCGCGCGAGGCCGCCGCGGCCGACGGCCTGCGCGTGGCGAACAGCAAGGAAGAACTCTTCACGCAAAGCGATGTGCTGTCGCTGCATCTGCGCCTGAACGACGAGACGCGCCATCTCGTCAAGCTTGAAGATCTGCTGCAAATGAAGCAGACCGCGCTGTTCGTGAACACGAGCCGGGCGGAACTGGTGGAAGAAAACGCGCTCATCACGGCGCTCAATCGCGGTCGTCCGGGCATGGCGGCCATCGATGTCTTCGAGAGCGAGCCGATTCTGCAAGGCAACCCGCTGCTGCGTCTGGAGAATTGCGTGTGCACGCCGCACATTGGCTATGTCGAGCGGGAAAGCTACGAACTGTATTTCCGCGTGGCGTTCCAGAACATCGTCGACTTCCTGAACGGCGACCGCGCCCACGTCGCGAACCCGGCAGCATTGCTCGGTTTCGGCCGCTAATCTCAGCGCATCGTTACACCAGCGCGCCGATCACACCGCCGGGAGGCGAACCGGCTTCATCGTCTCCAGATGGCGCAGGAACGTTTCGCCGTCTTTGCGGCCCAGTGCGTATGCCGGGCCCATCATGTCGGGGCGCGTGTAATCCCAACTGGAAATCGGTACGGGTACGGACGGCTGCACATACAGCCGGTCCTGCCCGGCATGGTGCCGGGTGAAAATCTGCGGACGCGGATAGCATCGCGTAACCAGCACCAGCACCTGACCGGGCGTGGCGTCGAGCGCATCGACTGGCACATTGTCGACCATGCCGCCGTCGAGCACCGCCCGTCCGCCACGTCGGAGAATCGGCGTGAAAGGCGGCGTGCATGACGATTGCAGCATCAGATCGGCCAGCGCTTCGGTGGACCGGCAATCCTGCGCACGCACGAATTCGGGCGTAAAACCGAGTCGCCGGGCGAGCGTCGGATGCAGGGTACGGCGAATATGCTTATCGATGTTGTACGCCATCAGCCCCGCCACGGTGGCCGTACGCGGCCCGAGCCAGCGCGGGATGTGCGACACGCCCACCCGAATCTCCGGTCCCGCGGCAAGTTTGTCGAGTTGGCCGTCATAGATGTCGAGCAACGCCTGCCGATAGATACGGTAATGCGGAAACACCCGCTCACGGCGCAGCAGGTTGCCCCAGTACGCGTTCTTGCGGTTGCTCGAAAGCGCCTGCCGGTAATAGTCCATCACCCAGTCCGACGCGCGCATTTGCAGCATGCACGCCGTGGCCGCCCCGGCCGATATCCCGGTGATAACGCGGGGGCGCAGCGGCACCTCGCGCACCACCCGCTCCCAGAATCCGGCCTGCCACCAGCAGCGGTTACCGCCCCCGGCGAATACGATCTGATCGAACACCTGTCTCTCCCTCGTTGGTATCGGCCTATCGGCGCTGAACGCCGCGCCGGCACGTTCAAAGCAGTGCGTAGGTGGTCGTGGCGTGCACGGCCATCTTGCCCGACGCATCGAGAATCTCGATCTCGCCGAACACCAGATTCTTGCCGCGACGCAAAATCCGCGCCACCACGCGCAAATCGCCCTCGGTCACCGGACGCATGAACTGCGTGTTCAGCGTAACGGTCGTCATGGGCTGAAAGCCCCCGAGTGCCGCCGAGAGCGCCACCACCATGGCGGTGTCGGCCACCGCCATGAACACCTGCCCGCAGATGACACCGCCACCGTGTTTGAACGCCGCGTCGAACGGCAATCGCAGTTCGCTTTGTTCCGGTCCGGTCGCCTCGACTTGCAAATTGAGTTGCCGCACCCACGGCGAGACGAGTTCGTCGAGCATCTTCTGCGCTTGCACCAGCTCCATCCTGAGCCTCCTCCAACGTTGTGGTGACGCCGATGATAGCCCCAAAACAACAGCGCCACCCGGCAAAGGGTGGCGCTGAGGTCATGCCCGTGATCTGCTGTCAGCGGCGACTCATCCGTTCGTCTTGTCGTGATGAATCCGCTGGCTCTGATGGTTTTCGCGGTGCTGGATACCGGCTTGCTCGCCGTTGCTCACATGACCGTTCCCGGCTGCACGCGCTTCGGCGGCGTCGACATGGGCCTGACCGCGCTCAAGGCTGCCGACCTGACGATTATTCAACGTACCGGCCGCTTGCCCCTGCGCGATACGCTTTTCCTGATTGACGTTGCGCTGCACATCGGCCTGCATGCGCTCCGAGGACTTCGAGGTGGGATTCGCCACCCGGCCGTTATGCTTGAGCTGATCGATCTTCGCGCTCTCCTTGTTCTGCGCGTTGGCAATTCGCGCCTTCTCGGCGGCCGTGTCCCCCGTGCGATCGGCGTGCGCTTGCATACGGTCGATTTTCGCCTCGCCCTTCTCGAGGCTCGACGCTTCCTTGGTCGTGAGCTGACCGCTCTTCAGCCCGTTCTCGATGCGCTGTTGCTGATTGATATCGCGCGCCGTCTCGGTACTGGTGCTTTGCGCAAATGCCTGCGAGGCGAACACACCGCCGAGCGCAACGGTCACGGCGCTCAGAATCAGAGTTTTACGAACGTTCATGATGGAATCCTTATTGACTTGGGCTGTGCTTTCGAAATATCCGAACGCGATGAGATAGATACGTGTTCGGGGAACCTGCGGGATCGGAACCGTTGGGGGAATTGCCAGCGAATGTCCGTGTCCTTATGCGGATTAACGAAGCGCGCCCAAGCTGCGCCGACAGCCTTCGTGTAACCGGGTAGTCCGAAAAGTAACGGCTTGTAATCTCCATACCGAGCCCGGCCCAAGCTATGCCGTTGAAATCGTTCAGACAGTCGCAGACAGCGCCGTAACGATTTGATACAGTGGTGCCCATTTGGCCGGTACGCCCTGCCACGGCAGCGTGCCACCCCGTTACCTGTCGGTACCTATACGCGAACACGCGAGTCAAGAAGGAGCCTTCACTATGCAGAGCACCAAAGACGATCTCGGCAAACTGATCTTGCGCCTCACCCTCGGCATCCTCCTGCTGTTTCACGGCGTCAGCAAAGTGATCAACGGCGTGGGCTTCATCGAGGGCATGATCACGTCACATGGCCTGCCGAGCTTTCTCGCCTACGGCGCCTACCTGGGCGAAGTGCTCGCCCCGGTGCTGCTGATTCTCGGCGTGCTCACCCGTCTGGGTGGCCTGCTGGTCGTGGCCAACATGCTCGTTGCCTTCTCGCTGGTTCATCTGAGCCAACTGGGCGACCTCTCGAAGACTGGCGGATGGGCGCTGGAGCTGCAAGGCTTCTATCTGCTCACCGGCCTGTGCGTGATTCTCTTCGGTGCCGGCCGCTACAGCGTGTCCGGCGGCCGCGGCGCCTGGGACTGATCGGCGCCCCAGTCCGGCAAGCGGGCGTCGCGCGCATTGCAGCGTTGATAGTCCTGACGGCCCGCCCTTGTCGACAACCGGCGAGGGCGGGCCGAGTCGTTTCGGAATGTTGCATACGCGGGCATTGGTAATGCGGGGTAATACGGCAGTTGCACTTTGCAACCTGTTCGGCGTAGCGGTGACTTACTCTGAAACTGCCAATTCCGGCAGTATCAACAGGAGTCAACACCATGCGCAAACTGAAGATCGCCGCCGCGTCGGCAGTCCTCGTCGCCACCTCGATGCTCGGCGTCGCCCATGCCGCAGACGCCACTGCGCCGGCCACGGGTCCGCACGCCGCAATGCACCATATGCGCGGCGACCACGGTCCCTGGGGGCTCGGTGACATTCGCAAGCTGCACGATCAGTTGAAGCTCGACGCGCAGCAAGAGCAAGCCTGGCAGCAGGCCGTAAATACGTCGAAGCAGAACCGCGACGCCATGCGTAAGAACGGCGAGCAGTTCCGTCAGATGATCGCTCAGGCGAAGGATCAACAAGTCCTCGACCTGTCCGGCATGCGCGCCGCGCGCGAGAAGGTATTCGATCAGAACCGCCAGCTTCGCAGCCAGACGGAAGATGCTTGGCTGAACGTGTACAACGGGCTGAACAACGATCAGAAGACCATTGTGAGCAACGCTATCAAGGCGCGCTGGGCCAAAATGAAGGCCTGGCACGAGAAGGCGATGCAGCGTCGCAGCCAGATGCACAAAGGCGCACCGGCAGCGCAAACACCGGCCGGTCAGGCTCAATAAGCGCGAGGCCAGCGCCGCCGGGGAAAATTGCCCGGCTTGTCGTGAAACGCCCGGTCCCTGCAACCATGCAGGGCCGGGCGTTTTTTATCGCGGCGCTGGGCTTGGCAGATGCGCATCCCAGCGATCAGGTCTCGCTCCAGAGGCGCAGCAAGTTGTGATAAGTGCCGACCAGCGTGCGGCGCGCGGTCTCGTCCGCGTCCGTTGCGTTGAGCCGCTGAATCGCGTTGTCCATGTCGAACAGCAGCGTGCGTTGCGTGTCGTCTCTCACGAGGCTCTGCACCCAGAAGAAGCACCCGACCCGCGCGCCGCGGGTGATGGGGTTCACACGATGCAGACTGGTCGCCGGATACAGAACCATCTCGCCTGCCGCCAGCTTCACCTGATGCGCCCCGTATTGATCTTCGATCACCAGTTCGCCGCCGTCGTATTCGTCAGGGGAAGCGAGAAAGAGGGTGGCCGAAATGTCGGTGCGAATGCGCATACCGCTGCCCGGCTGCAAACGGATCGCGCCATCAACGTGATTGCCGAAATGCATGCCCTCGCCGTAGCGGTTGAACATTGGTGCGTAGACCTTGTTCGGCAATGCGGCGCTGATGAATAACGGATGGCGTTCGAGCGCGCCGAGAATCACGTCGCCCAACTCGCGGGCAACGGCCGAACGCTCGTCGATCTGTTGATTCTGTTTGACGGGGGCACCCGAATAGCCCGCCGTGGCGAGTCCGTCGACCCAGGCGTCGCCCGCGTTGTCGAGTTTGGCGCGAACCCAGCGAACCTGATCGCTGCTGAGGATATTCGGAATTCGGAGCAACATGGGCGGCATCTCTCGAAAAGGCGTACGGCGCGAGCGCGGCGGTACCACAGTCAGGCCCGCTCGCGCCTCGTATTGTGCGGTATTTTGCGAAGCGCGATGGCGTGCCGTACGAGCGCTCGCTCGGCGGCCGCGCCGTGTGCGCCCCCTCCCGTCAGAAGCGATACGTGCCCGTGAGCAGCGCCGTGCGACCGATACCCGGCGCGGCGCGCCCGCCGTCGGACGGAATCAGTGCGTCGAAGTAGTTCTTGTTGAACACGTTGAGCAGGTTGAAGCGGATGTCGTACTTCGGCTGATGGTAGGCAATGGTGGCGTCCCAGCGAGTGTAGCCGCCCACGCGAATCAGATTCGTGTTGGCCGCATAGCGCATCGACATGTAGTTCATGCCGCCGCCCACTTCCCAGTGGCCCAGCGTGTAAGTCGACCATAGCGTAAGCGAATGACGCGGCGTGTTCGCAAGCACGTTGCCCTGCGTACCGTCGTTCGCTTGCACGACCTGCGAGTTCAGGAGCATGTAGCCCCCCATCAGCTGCCAGTTCGACGTGATGTGGCCCGTGGCGCTCACTTCCGCCCCGCGAATGCGCACCTTGCCTGCGTCCGTGTACTCGCCGGAGGTGCCCGTCTGCGTGCGCGAATTGTTTTGCGTGACCTGGAACAGCGCGGTGTTGATCGACAGATTGTCGTCGAACAGATTCCACTTGCTGCCGACTTCGAACGACTGGTTCGTCTCGGGCGGCAACGCCTGCGTGTTGTTGGTGACGGTGAGCGTTTCGAGCGACGGGTTGAACGACGTGCCGTAGGAGAAGTAGTACGACTGCGCCTCGCTCGGCTGATAGATCACACCAGTGCGCACGCTGGTGTAGTTGACGGTTTGTGTCGCGTAACCCGGCGCGTTGATGGTGTTCGATAGCTGCGCTTTATATCGGTCCCAGCGCAAACCGCCCACGATCTTCCACTGCTTGTTCAACTCGATGGTGTCGTTCGCGTAGAACGCCACCGTCTCCGCCGAGCCCTGCGCCAGATTGCCGACGCTGGTGGTCACGTTCGGCAGATTCGAGTAGTACGCCGTACTGTCGGCCGGAATCCAGCCAAGCATGCCCGACGCCTGGCCCGCGCCGGTGCGCAAATACGCCTGGTTCTCGTAGGTGTCGCGCCCAAGTTCCGCGCCGGCGATCAGCGTGTGCTTAAACGGCCCCGTCGAGAACGTTTTCACCACGTCGGTCTGGTTGAACAGCGACGTGTCGGTGATTTTCCGGTCATGACTCTGCAACTGCACCCAGAGCTGGTCGAGCGAATACGACGGAATGCCCGCCGTGGCGCCAGTGGGCAGCGTGGTGAAGCCCCCCGTGCCGTTAGGCACGCCCACCGCGTGCGACGACGTTTCAACAGCGTCGATGACGTAGCGGCTGTATTGCGTCTGGTTCGAGATCTTCAGGCTGTCGTCGACCTTGTGCTCGATCTTCGCCGAGAAACTCGTCACGTCCTGCACCGTGCGATCGGTCGTCAGACCGTAGAACTGATTCCTCGAGATCGGCAATGGGTGGCCGTTATACCCGACGGTGCCGTAATCCGGCATGTCGCGGTTATGTTCAATCAGCGCCGAGAGCGTGATCTGCGTGGGCGTACCGATGCCCAGCTTGAGGGTCGGCGCAACACCCCAGTCCTGATTGTTCATGACGTCGCGCGTGGTGTGAATGTCCTGCGCAAAGCCATTGATCCGGAAGGCGGCGGTGTCCGAGAGCGGATGGTTGAAGTCGAACGAGCCGCGATACCGGTCGTTCGTGCCCACGGTGCCGGAGACTTCGTTGAGCGGCTTGAGATTCGCCTGCTTGCTCACCTGATTGATCACGCCGCCGGTCGAACCGCGACCGAACAGCATTGACGAAGGGCCTTCCAGCACTTCGATGGAGTCGAGATAGAACGTGTCGCGATAGTACTGGCCGCGATCGCGGAACCCGTCGAGATAGATGTCGGTGCGCGCCGAGAAGCCGCGCAAGTTGATGTTGTTGCCGATCTGCCCGCCCTCTGCGCCACCGATGGTGATGGCCGGCGAATTGCGCAGTGCGTCGGCAAACGAAGTCGCGCCCTGCGCCTGCATCACGGCCTTGTCGATGACCGTGACCGACTGCGGAATGTCGCGAATCGCCGTGGGAATCTTGCCGCCGACGGTCGACATGTCACGCTGATACTCGTCGCGAATCGACGTGCCGGATACCTCCGTCTGCGGCAGCGCAGCGGGTGGCGTAGCGGCCGGTGCCGCGCTTTGCTGCGCGCCCTGAGGTTGCGCCGTGTCCATGCTCTGCGCCACCGCAGGCGAGGCGTAGGTGACGGCGAGCGGCGTGGCGAAGAGCGCCATCATTGCCAGGGCGAGCGGCTTGCGTTGCATCATGATCGGTTTTGAAATGCTTCGTTATCGGACTCAGAAGTGAGGTCTGAGACATGCGGAACTCACGCCGACGAACGACGCCCCGGAACATTCGCTGCCTTGTCGTGCCCGGTCGTCACTCTCGACATGGGCCGCGAATATAAATAGGAATGATTTTCATTACAAGACACCGAATTTACGGTAACCCACTGAAATTCATAAGATTTTTGTAACACGCCGTAATACAACGGCACCAATTCGGTGCGTTGGATCGGTAAGGTGATGAAAGCACGACGATTGCTTCGTCGACACTGAATCGGTATTCGCGCCCAACGACGATTCAATACAAGGGTTTTCCCTATAGTCACCGGCGCAACGGTTGCGCAACTTTTGAGCAAATCGGGGCTCTTTTGCGGGCGCCGTCGGTTTCGACTGGCGAGACTGGCAACCCGGCCTGCATCATATCGATATGACGTCTGCCTCCCTATGCAAAGACGAATCGCTTATTGGCGCGGGTGACGGACATCGCGATACAAGAGGATTTCACTAGCTGACGCGGCGCTTGCGACGCGTCTTCACCGCCATCACGGCCGTTACAGCCAACCCTCTTGCCTCGCCATGCCCCGTCAGATCGATTCCCGCCAGACCGCTCAGGCGCGTCACGCCTCCGAGACCGCCCCACAACATCCGCAGCGCCGCCGCTTTCTTCGGCGCGCCGGTACGGCGATGCTGGCTGGCGGCGCCATTCATACCTTCGGCGCAGCGGGTGCATTGGCGCTCAGCGACAAGGCCCGCGCCGCCGCCACGCCGATTACGTTGCGCATCGGCTATCAGAAATCGTCGACACTCATCGTGCTCGCCAAGGCGCGCGGCACGCTGGCGCAGGCACTTGCACCGCTCAACGTCTCGCTCACATGGCATGAGTTCACGAGCGGGCTGCCGCTGCTCGAGGCGCTGAACGTCGGAAGCATCGACTTCTCGGCCGACGTGGCCGACACAGTGCCGGTGTTCGCGCAGGCTGCGGGGGCGCGCATCGCCTATGTCGCCCGCGAAACGCCGTCGCCCGACGCCGAAGCGATCCTCGTGCCGCAAAACTCACCGATCAAAACGCTGGCGGATCTCAAGGGCAAGCGCATTGCCGTCACCAAGGGCGCCGGCGTGCATTACCTGCTGATCGCGGCATTGCAAAGCGTCGGTTTGCGTATCAACGACGTGCAACCCGCTTACCTCACTCCGGCCGACGGACGTGCCGCGTTCGCCAGCGGCAACGTTGACGCCTGGGTAACGTGGGACCCGTTCCTGGCGAGTGTGGAGCGTCAGGACAAGGTACGCACGCTAACGAGCGCGAGGGGCCTCGCAGGCTACCAACGCTATTACCTTGCAACGCCCGCGTTCGCCCGCGATCACGACACCGTGCTTCGCGAGGTTTATCGGACATTGCGCGAGACAGGACAATGGGTACGCGCCAACCCGCGCGACGCCGCGGCGCAGCTCGCCCCCATTTGGGGGCTGGACGCCACGACGGTCGAGGCCGCCAATAAGCGGCGCAGCTACGACGTACAGCCGGTGGTGCGCGACGCCCTTGCCGAGCAGCAGCGCATTGCCGACGTCTTCACGCAGGCGGGGCTGCTGCCCAGGCGGGTCGACGCCGCTGACGCCACCCTCTGGCAGCCGCCTGGCTGAGCGGCGGACCGGGCGGCAGATTCGGTGGCTTGATCAGGAGAACGGCCGATCGGGCAGGAAAGCGCCACCATGGCGTAATTCCCACAATATCGTGCGAATCTCTCAGGTATTCCCGACGGAATTCATACACATGTTTATACTTCGGCATGTAATACCTGAAGCATTCGGCCGGAGCCCCCCCGGAACGGCCTTGGCGTCTCGCCAGATTGCCGACTAGGCGCCGACGGCAGCGTTTGCTGCCTTCCGGAAGCGTCGGTCTGGCTTGACGACATCATGAAATTCGCGACGCCGGTGCAACACCCGAAAGTGTGCGCCGGTGATGCCTATTCGCCGTCCAGGGACAATGCAAGCCACCAGATCGCTCTACCTGCTGGGTCCGATGCGGGTCGAACAAGGCAAACAGGCCTGCGCCGTGAAGTACACGAAAGCGCGCGGGCTGTTGGCCTATCTCGCCCTGCAACCGGGCTATCACACGCGCGGCGCGCTCGCCGACCTGTTCTGGCCGGATGAAGACGGCCAGGGCGGTCGCGACAAACTCAAGCGCATGCTCTTTCACCTGCGCGATACGCTCGGCGACGAACTTTTCGAGTCCGATCGTCAGGTCGTGCGCCTGCGTCCCGAAACAGGCCTGTGGATCGACGCGCACGTTTTCGCGAGCATGATCGAACAGGCGAATCGCACGCTCGACGGCGTTACGGGACTCGATCTGGCGGCCAACCTCCAGCATCTCGCCGACGCCGTAGCCCTTTACCAGGGCCCCTTCCTGCACGGCCTGTCGGTCCGCGACACCCCCGATCTCGAACAATGGATCGAGCTGCAACGCGAGGAATACCAGCGCCGCCGTGTCTTTGGCGAGCGGCTGCTCGCGGACGGTTACGCCCGCTTGGGCGACCTCGATCAGGCGCTGGCTCACGCGCGACAGCTCGTGGCGCTCGCGCCGTTCGACGAATCGGGCTGGCATTGCCTGCTCGCGCTGCTGTTGCGAGCCGGGCGTCGCGATGAAGCCGAAACCGAATACCGCCGCCTGTGCGATGTGCTGCGCGAAGAGCTCGGGGAGATGCCCGGTGCCGCCCTCACGCAGTTGCTCGAAACACCTCCCGCGCGCATGGAACAACGCGCCACGGGGCCCGAGCGTCGCCAACTGACGGTCGTGGCCATTGAATTCGCGCCCAACGGCATCGACGATCCCGATCAGCTCGTAGGCATGATGCGTCCGCCCCTCGTGCAGTGCGAAACGATCCTGCGCCAGTCGTGGGGTTACACGATGCGCACACCGACAGGTGGCCTGCTCGGCTATTTCGGCTATCCCACCGCACTGGAGGGCGCCGGCCGGCACGCGGTCGAAGCTGCCATGCGTTGCGTGCAGGCAAGCACGGCGCGCGTGGGCATCGGTGCGGGCGTTCACACTGGACTCGTCATCAGTTCGGTCGCCGACGACAGCCCCGACACGGGCGGACGCGTCTCACGATCCGCCACGCAACTGGCCGACATGGCGCTCCCCGGCGAAGTCGTCATCTGCGACGCCACGCAACGCCTCATCGGCGTTGCCATCGCGACCACGCCTCACGGCACGGTGCGCGAGCGCCATGCGAATCGAGATATCTCGGTATTCCGCGTCAATCCCGACCCGACGCCGGAGCGCCGGTCGCGCCGCCGCGCAGCCATGCTCTTCGGCCGCGATGCGGTACTGGCCGAACTGTCCTGCGCTCACTCGGCCATGCGCGACGCCAGCACCGCTCAGGGCATGCTTGCGCTGGTGATCGGCGAGGCCGGTATTGGCAAGTCGGCGCTCGTGCGTCACTTCATTGAGACACGCGGACTGCGTGCGATCGATCTGGCCTGCGCACAAGACGGCGCGGGCACGCCTTTCCATCCGATCGCCCGCTGGCTGCGCACGCAGTCCGCCGCCGACGCCTCGCAACTCCCGCAACCCGCCCTGCTCGCTCATCGGCGTCTGCGCGCGTTGTTCGACATGCACGCCGACGGCAATGTGCCGCACGCGTGGAAGCAGGCCGTGCTCGACGAAGCGCCTGCGCTGCTCGCCGCGCTGCTGCCCGATGGCGGCGTACTCATGCTCGACGACGCTCACTGGGCCGATCCGTCTACGCAGGAATTGCTCGCGCTCATGGCCGAGAATCCGCCGGCCGGCCGTCTGTTGATCGTCTGCGCCCGCCCCGAGTTCGAGTTGCCCTGGCATCACACGGCGAGCTTGCGCCGCATCGATCTGGCACCGCTCGACGCGGGCGCAGCCGCCTCCATCGTGCGCGCCGCGACACCGCGAGTTGCCCTGCCGGCGGCCATGCGCGAGCGCATCGTGCATCTCGCCGAGGGGGTCCCGCTGTTCCTGCAAGAGCTGGCACGCGCCACCGCCGCGCAACAAGGCGGACGTGGCCCCGCTGGCGTCATGCCGATGCCGGCCAGCCTTCAGGAATTGATGATGGCGCGCATCGACGCCGCAGGCAGCGCCAAGCCGGTGGCTCACTTTGCGTCGTGCCTCGGCCCCGAGTTTCAGGCCGACGTACTCGCCGTCGCGAGCGGACGTTCGATGACCCTGGTCGAGCGCGCGCTCGACACGCTGGTCGCCTGCGCCCTCGTGCAACGTCAGGACAACGGCCGTTACGTCTTCCGTCACGCGCTGCTGCACAAAGCCGCGTACGACGCGCAACCGCAGGAGCGCCGTCAGGATGCCCACCGGCGGATTGCGCTCGCCATGCGCGAGCACGACGCGTTGGCCGTGCAGACCGAGCCCGAAGTGCTCGCCTGGCATTTCCGGCAGGCCGACGAGCCGGAAGCGGCGATCGAGCACTACCGTCTTGCCGGCGAATACGCCACGGGCCGCCAGGCCTTCCGTGAAGCGTGTGCCCACTACCAAAGCGCACTGGACGTCTTGCGACAAACGGGCTCCAGTACCCAGATTGCGCAGCAGGAATTGGCACTGCGCATGGCGCTTGGCGTGCCGCTCGTCGCTTTGCACGGGTACGGCTCGGAGCCGGCGCGTCACAACTTTGAAACGGCGCTCGCCCTCGCACAGCCGATGGGCGACGACATCGCGTTGTTCCCGGTCTATTGGGGACTTTGGCTCGGCTCCAGTTCGTGGAGCGACTTCGACCGCAGTGTCGAGCTGGCGCGCAAACTCATCCTCATCGCGGAACAGGCCGATGCCGCACCGCTGCTCGCGCACGCGTACTACGCGCTGGGCAACAGCCTGTGCTGCTACGGCGACTTCGGCGGCGCAGTGACTGCCCTGGAGACCGGCCTCTCGTATTACCGGCCCGAACACGCCGATACCGGGCTTGGGGAAGACGCCCGCATCACGGGGCTGTCGTTCCTCTCGTGGGCCTACTGGTTCACCGGCCGCCACGACGCATCGCTGGCCGCCAGCGAAGAAGCGCTGGCGATGGGACGCCAGCAAGGCCGTCGCTACTCTTTCTCGTTCGCCCTCGTGTTTGCGGCTTTGTTGCGACGATTGCGCCGCGAAGTCGCACCCGCCGAGGCACTGGCGAGCGAAGCATCCGAAGTGGCAATGGAGACGGGCGTGGCACTCTGGGCGCTCGCCGGACAAACGATTCGCGGCTGGGCACTCGCCTCTCGCGGCGACGTGAGTGGCCTGGAGCGCATTACCGACAGCGTGGGCAGGCTGAGCGAAATCATGGGCGGAGTCGAAGGCATTTTCTTCGGTCTGCTCGTGGAAGCCTGCGCGGGCACTGGTGACATCGCGCTCGGGCTGCACGCCGCCGAGCGTGGTGCGCATGTGGCGGCGCGTCGCAGCGACGCCCACTGGCAAGCCGAGTTCCTGCGGCAGAAGGGCGACTTCCTGCGCGCCGGTCATCATCCCGACGACGCAGTACGCCCCTGGCTCGAGCAAGCATTGCAGATCGCAAGGGCGCAGGCTTCGCCAATGCTCACGTTGCGCGCTGCGCTCAGCTTGCTGCGGCTGAGTGGCGGCAACGCGCCGGGCGACGACGAACGGGTACGGCTGCTGCGCGAGGCGCTCGACGCGCTCAAGGGCGGTGAAACGCTCGCCGACGTGCAGGAAGCGCGCGCCATGATTGCCAACCTGTCGGCACCGCAGCCCGCGCGACATACCGCCCGTTACGGAAGCTGATCGGGCGTAAGGCGTAACGGCACGCCGCTGCCTGTGCGGGGTCCGTTCAAGCCCCGCAAATAGGCGCTATCAGGCACGTCGTATGTCCGCTGGAGGCCCGGCCGCTATATTGAAGCGACCGGTGCCCCCAACCTATCCGACATGCCCCTCAACCCTATGCGTATGCCCGCCGGCGCTTCGCCGGACATTCGACTAAGCGCCAACGGCGCGTCGCTCACGCGGGTGAGCCCTGCCCCCGAGACACCGGCCCCGCTCGTCTCTCGCGAAGTCGTCGTCTCGGGCTGCGTCAATCGCCGTCATTCCTTCGATCTCTGTTCGCTCATGCGTCTGCCGACCCAACTGACCGGGCCGCTCGACGTCGTCTGTCTGTCAGGCCGGACGGTACGAAGCGCGAGCGATTACAAAGGCGTACGGCTGACCGCGCTGCTCGACATTGCGCGCCTGCGTCTGCCGCAGGCGCGCGACTTCACGCGGGCATTCGTGCTGGCACAGGGAGCCGACGGCTATACCGTCATGTTTTCGTGGCATGAGTTGTACAACACGCCCGTCGGCGTCGGCGCGCTCGTTGTCTATGAGCGCGACGGCCTGCCACTGAGCGACGACGAAGGAGGCATCGGCCTAATTTCGACGTGCGACCTGCGCGTGGCGCTACGCCAGGTACGAGCACTCAAGCGGCTTACCGTCCATTTGGCCGATCCGGCGCCGATTTGACCGTGTTCGCGAGCGCCGTGCGCCACCTACACTGGTGGCACTCTTTTCACGGTAACGCGAATCATGACGGCATCTCACCACGATTTTGGCGCGACAGGGGCTAAAGCCACGGGCCGCTGGCGCATGCCGCCGGAGTGGCATCCGCACGCTGCCTGCTGGATGGCCTGGCCGAGCCACACGGTCGTGTCGGGTGCGCGACGGCATGAAGTGATTCCGGAACTCGGCGCCATCGCACACGCGATCGCGAAGTTCGAGCCGCTACGCGTTGCCGTCGCCCCTGCCGACATGGAGGAAGCACTGCGGTTTCTGCCCGTCAGCGCCACGCTCCACCTCATGCCCGTGGACGATCACTGGATGCGCGACACCGGCCCGACCTTCGTGTTCGACGACGCCATGACGGCGCACGCGGTGCGCTGGAACTTCAACGGCTGGGGACAGAAGTTGCGGCCGATGCCCGACGCCGATCCGCACGTGGCGGAACGTGTCGGCCGGGCGCTCGGCACCGGTAGCTCGTCAGTGCCGCTGGTGGCCGAAGGGGGCGCACTGCATGTGGATGGCGAAGGCACGTTACTCGTCACGCAAACGTCAATACTCAACGACAACCGCAATCCCGGGATGACACGCCGTGAGGCCGAAGCGGTATTTCGTCACTGGCTGGGCGTGACGCACATCGTGTGGCTGCCGGGCTCGTCGCTCGACGTGATCACCGACGGCCATGTCGACGGTTCCGCGTGCTTCGTGCGACCCGGTGTGCTGCTCGCTACTGGTGCGCAAGGCGACGACGAATGGGCGCGCGAAACACGGGAGAATCTTCGTGCGCTAAAACTCGCACGCGACGCCTGCGGAAGATCTTTCGAGATCGGATTGCTGCCAACGCCCGACTTCGACGCCCTGCCCGCCAACGTGGCCGGCGATCCCGATTTCGCGCCGGTATATGTCAACTTCTATCTGCCTAACGAGGGCGTCGTGATGGCGGCGTTCGGCGATCCCGCGGCCGATGCGCATGCGCACGATATCGTGAAGCGTGCGTTCCCCGACCGCCATGTGGTGCAGTTACCGCTTCGCGGCATCGCGCGTCGCGGTGGCGGCATTCACTGCTGCACGCAGCAGCAGCCGGCCGCCGCACGGCGTTGAGGAGGCGGGCCGGCCAACGCCGCCCGACTTAGTTCGACGTCTCCCGACGCTTGCGAGAGGCCGGCGCCTTCGTCTTCGCCGTCGCCGTCTTCACCTTCGCCATCTTCCCCGCGCCTGCCGCCACGCTCGTCTTCGACTTCGCGGGCGCCTTCGCGGCGGTCTTACCGGCCGCCGTCTCGACACGCTTGCCCTCACCTGCCGACTTGCGCGCAGCGCGCTTCGGCGGCGCGATCTCGGCGGGTGGCGATACCTTCACCGCAACCGACTTTCGACGCGATGTCTGCGGCGCTCCGGCGCCGAGCTGTGAGCGCACGCGCTGCTGCATGTCGGCAATGTCCGAATCGAGAATCAGACGCCCGCGCAGCTTCCCGTTCATCCGCTTGATGTAGGTGCGCGCCTCCTGCATGTGGAACTGCATGAGTTCTCGCACGCGTTGTACGTCGCCGGCGCGCGCGGCATCGGTAATCTCGCGATGGATATTGACGTTGGCCGTGCCGAACTTCTCATGCTCGCGGCGCGGTGTCTCGTTACCGAACACGATCAACTGACGAATCATCTCGTTGACGAGTTCGCAGGTGAAACGCAGAAAGCTGTTGGGATTGGCGGCCGCGAGAATATCGTGAAAATCGACATCGGCCTGACGCTGACGCAGCAACTCGCGCCGATCGTGCGACGCCGGACTGCAACACGCCATGTTGTGTTCCAGTGCTTCGAAGTCGGCCTCGGTCAGATGCGGCACTGCACCTGCGGCCAGTTCCGGTTCGAGCAACTGACGCACCGTGTAGATGTCGTCAATGCTCACTTCCTTGAAGAAGAGATAGTTTTGCATGAGCTGGAACGTGCGCTCGAGCGGCACCTCCACCACCATGCCGCCACCCGAAGGCCCGGTGCTCACCTTGATAAGCCCTTGCACCTCAAGCGACTTGAGTGCTTCCCGAATGGTGCTCTTCGACACCCCGAACATCTGCTGCAACTCCACCTCACGCGGCAAACGATCGCCGGGCAACAGGTTGCCCTCGGTAATCAAACGCTTGATGGCTTCGGCAACGAGATCGCCGCGTTTTTGCTGTTTGATTTCCAACGGCTCTCGCACCAGTTGCGCATCCAATGCCATGTAGCGCCTCAAAAGGGTCTTTGTTCACTCGATTTTCGGAGCGTGCCGCCTCGGAATTTTTTCCGATTGACACTCCAAAGCATTATACCTACGATCAAATCCATCCTATTTATCATTATAAATATGACGGATAGGGATAAGGCCCCGGACGTTGCAATTCGTTACCGTCAGGTCGCTGCCCCGGATCGCTGTCTTCAGGCCCGGGGCCGGTCAGCATGTGACGCGCTGCGCGTTGGCACCCCATGAACGATTGCTCTCTTCGCTGGAGACCCAATTGAATCGTCGTGAACTGTTGAAGCTCGCCGCTGCGGCGTCTCTGCCTGGCTCCCTATTCTCCGCTCGCGACGTGTTCGCGCAAAGCACCGGCGCCATTCAATTGGCGTGTCCGGTGCCGATGTCGGGACCGTTCGCCGCCAATGGCAAATTCGCCGATCTCGGCATGAAACTCATCGTCGAGCAGTACGGCAAAGTGCTGGGCCGCCCGCTCGCCTACACGACCCTCGACACGGAAGGCAAACCCGCCACGGCCATCCGCCGCGTGCAGGAGATCGCCCAACAAAAGGGCGCACGTTTTTTCGCCGGCGGCATTCTGTCGTCAGAAGCCCTGGCGATGGGCAAGGAAGCCGAGAAGGCCGGCGGCATCTTCATCACCACGGCCGGCGCCGACGAAATCACGGGCAAGGACTGTAACAACGCCACGTTCCGCTGGTCGGTGCCGACCTTCGGCGCCATCGAGCAAACGGTGCGTCCGCTGATCGAATCGATGCCCAAGGCCAAGCGCTGGTACACGATCACGCCGCAATACGTGTTCGGCGACGGCCTGCTCACTGCTGCGAAGAACATCTTCAAAGAGAAGGGCATCGAGCACGTTGGCAACAGCTATCACTCGCTATCGGAGAAAGAGTTCTCCGGCTATCTCACGAACGCGGCCGCCGCCAAGCCCGACGTGCTGCTGATCCTGAACTTCGGTTCGCAATCGTCCGACACGTTGCGTCAGGCGGTGAGCTTCGGCATGAAGAAGAACTGCACGATCCTGATGGCGTGGGCATCGGGTCTGGAGCAGTTCGAGACCCTGGGCGCCGACCTGTGCGAGGGGGTGTACTTCGGCGCGCAATACTGGCACGCGGTGGCCTCGCCGCTGAACCTCGATCTGGTCAAGCGCACGCAAGACCGTTTCAAGCAGAACCCGAACTACAGTCTCGCAGGCTCGTACATCTGCACCAAGCTCATGCTCGACGCCATGGTCAAGGCGGGCAGCGCCGACCCGAAGGCGGTGATCGCTGCGATGGAAGGCATGAAGTACGATGGCCTCACAGGACCGGAAGAGATTCGCAAGGGCGACCATCAGGTGCTCAAGAACTACTATCTGCTCAAGGGCAAGGCCAAGTCGAAGATGAAGAACGCCGACGACTACGCCGACATCGTCAGCGCCGGGAAATCGTTCCTGCCGCTCGATAAGACCGAGTGCAAGATGGTCTGACGACGACGGGCATCGCCGTCGCTGTCTGAAGTGTCGCTCGCGGGGACGCCTTGCCGTCCCCGCATGTGTCGTCTGTGCCGCGCGGCGAAAGCCGGGCGGCGCACGGTGCTCCACGTCCACTCAAGCTCTCCGGGACGCGCATGAACGTCTATTTGTTGCAAGTCATCAATGGCGTCGGGATCGGGATGTTGTACTTCCTGCTCGCCGTCGGCCTGTCGATCATCTTCGGCCTGCTGCGCTTTGTGAACTTCGCGCACGGCGCCTTCTATCTTCTCGGTGCTTATTTCTGCTATCAGGCGCTGCAATGGGGTCTGTCGTTCTGGCTCGCGCTGATCGTCTGTCCGATTGTCGTAGGCGCACTCGCGTGGATCGCCGAAAAAGTGCTGCTCTCGCATATCTACGAGAAGGCACACGAATTCCATATCCTCGTCACCGTCGGCCTTGCACTGGTCGTGCAGGAACTGGTCATCATCGTCTGGGGGCCGCTGGGCGATAACGTCGCGGTGCCCGAGGTGCTCGACGGCGTGGTGATGTGGGGCAGCTTCATCTATCCGAAATACCGGCTCTTTCTCATCGGCTTCACCGCCGTGTTCGCCGCTGTGCTGTGGTGGTTGCTCGAAGGCACGCGTCTGGGCAGCGCGGTACGCGCGGGCAGCGAATCGTCGGAAATGGTGTCGCTACTCGGTATCAACGTGTTCCGCGTGTTCAGTCTTGCCTTCGCGCTCGGTGCGGGCACGGCTGCACTCGCGGGTGTGCTGGCAGCCCCTGTGCGCGGCGTTGAACCGTTCATGGGCATCGAGGCGCTGGGCATTGCCTTCGTGGTGGTCGTCATCGGCGGCATGGGCAGTTTCGCCGGCGCGCTCGTGGGCGGTCTCGTGATCGGTATCGTGCAAAGTCTGATGAGCACGATCTGGCCGGAAGGCGCACGTCTGATGATCTATGTGGCGATGGCAGCCGTGCTGCTCATGCGTCCGCACGGCCTGCTCGGGAGAGGATGATGCTGGTACGTTACCGTTTTTGGCTGCTCGCCGCCGCCGTCACGCTGATTCTGCCGGTCACGCTGTCGTCGGGCACGCTCGCGACCGAAGTACTCGTCTATGCGCTCGCCGTGCTCGGTTGCAATCTCCTGCTCGGCTACACGGGGCTGCTCTCGTTCGGTCAAGGCATCTTCTTCGGCCTGGGCAGCTACACGCTGGGCATCATGCTCACGCGCACGGCGTTGCCCATGCCGCTCGCCATTGTCATCTCGATCGTGCTGGGCGCCGTGATCGCCGCCGTGGTCGGCAGCTTTGCGATCCGGCAAAAGGGCACCTACTTCGTGATGCTGACCCTCGCCTGTGCGCAGATGTTCTACTTCCTCGCCTACACCGCGACGGAATGGACCGGCGGCGACAACGGTCTGCTCGACATTCCGCGCAAGTCGCTCGCGATCGGCGGCAAGACACTGATTCCGCTCGAGACACCGTGGCAGTACTACACCTTTGTCGCCGTCATTTTTCTGATCGTCTTTGCCGTGCTGCTGCGGGTGGCTGACTCGGTGTTCGGACGCACGCTACTCGCCATTCGCGACAACGAAACCCGTGCCGCCGCCATCGGCTATCACGTGAAGACGTTCAAGCTCGTGGCGTTCGCCATCTCGGGGGCGGTCACGGCGCTCGCCGGTGCACTGCATGCGCTGATGACGGGCATCGCGCCGCTATCCAACATCGAGTACCACACGAGCGAGATGATCCTCGTGATGACGGTCATCGGCGGCACGGGCAACCTGTTCGCATCGGTGTTGGGCGCAGCGTTCTACGTGCTTGCCGCCGACTGGCTCTCCACGCTCTGGCCGCGCTGGCTGCTATTGCTCGGTCTGTTGCTCATTGCCGTGAGTCTGTTTATGCACCGCGGCCTGTGGGGCGTGGGGGAATCGCTGTGGTACCGGATCACCGGTAAGCGCGGCAACGCCAACGGCAAACTGGATACGCAGGGAGATGCAACATGAGCAACGCCCCTAACGTGCTTATCGAAGCCAGCGGCGTCGTCAAACGCTATGGCAAGTTCACCGCGTTGCACGGCGTGGATTTGCGCGTGGCGCCACGCACTGTGCACTCCGTCATCGGCCCGAACGGCGCCGGCAAGACCACGCTGTTTCACATGCTCACCGGCACGGTGCCGGTCTCGGGCGGGCGCATCGTGTTCGACGGCCACGACGTGACGACCGAAGCCGATTACCGGCGTGTGCAGCGCGGCATTGCCCGTTCGTTTCAGGTCACGGCGCTCTTCCAGAACCTCTCCGTACGCGAGAATCTGCGCCTCGCCGCACTGGGG
Source organism: Pandoraea apista (assembly GCF_001465595.2). Classification (NCBI taxonomy): domain Bacteria; kingdom Pseudomonadati; phylum Pseudomonadota; class Betaproteobacteria; order Burkholderiales; family Burkholderiaceae; genus Pandoraea; species Pandoraea apista. Next base: position 5,354,577 of record NZ_CP013481.2, read on the forward strand.
GTCACGCCGCGTCACGCGCTCTCGTGCTGGCGCAAGGCCGACGGCCCGCGCGCGTGCGCCGCCGTCGTCGACGATGTGCTCACACGGCTCGCCCTCACGCGTCACGCCGACACCGCTGCGGGTGCGCTTTCGCACGGACAGCAACGCCGCCTCGAAGTCGGCATGGCGCTCGCGGCGCGTCCCAAGGCGATTTTTCTCGACGAACCGACGTCCGGCATGGGCATCGACGATCTCGACGATATGAAGCAGCTCATTCGCGGCCTGCGCGACGACCACACGGTGGTGCTCATCGAGCACAACATGAACATCGTGATGGACATCTCCGACACGATCACCGTCATGCAGCAAGGCCGCGTGCTGGTCGAAGGCAAGCCGGACGCGATCCGTGCCGACGATCGCGTGCGCGCCGCCTATCTCGGCAACATGATTACCGGAGGCCGCGCATGATTCTCGACGTCTCAGGCGTTCACAGTTATTACGGCAAGAGCCACATTCTGCAAGGCGTGACGTTAAGTGTCGGCGACGGCGAACTCGTCACGCTGCTAGGCCGCAACGGCGCGGGCAAATCGACCACGCTCAAGACAATCGCGGGTGTGGTGACACCGAGGGCAGGCAGCATTGCTTTCCTGGGCAAGCCTGTTGCCGGACAACCCGCGCACCGGATCGCGGCAAAGGGCGTGTGCTTCGTGCCCGAGCATCGCGGCATCTTCAAATTGCTCACGGTCGAAGAGAATCTCAAGCTCGGCGCGCGACGCGATTCGCCGTGGCAGCTCGCCGACATCTACCGCATCTTTCCGCGCCTTCAGGAGCGCCGCAAGAACGGCGGCGCGCAACTGTCCGGCGGCGAACAGCAGATGCTCGCGATCGGCCGGGCGCTGATGAACCATCCGCGCCTGCTCATGCTCGACGAGCCGGTCGAAGGTCTGGCGCCGGTGATCGTCGAGGAAATCGTGGCGCAATTGAAACTCATCAAGCAGGCGGGCGTGGCCATCCTGCTCGTCGAACAGAATCTGGAAGTCTGCACGCAGCTCGCCGACCGGCATTACATTGTCGAGCAGGGCGTGATCGTGTACGGCGCGGATAACGCTGCGTTTCTCGCCGACGAGGTGGTCAAGGACCGCTATCTCGGCGTGGGCGTGGCGTGAGCCTTTCGCCGCTCATTCTCCCGACGCGCCTCGTCAAGCCGCTAGGCGAGCGCGCCATTCTGCCAATGCATGCGTCGTACGTGAACTACGCCGCGCATGCCCTGAAGGACTCGTGAACATGGAACGTCTCGATCAACCGGCTGCCGCAGTGCGCGTCGACGGCGCGCGCCTGTGGAATAGCCTCATGCAACTCGCACAAATCGGCGCGACCGCGAAGGGCGGCGTCTGCCGCCTGGCGCTGACCGATCTCGACCGGCAGGGCCGCGATCTGTTCGTGGCGTGGGCGAAGGAGATCGGCTGCACGGTGCGTATCGACGCAATCGGCAACATCTTCGCGCGCCGCGCCGGACGTAACGACACCTTGCCTCCCGTTATGACCGGCAGTCATATCGACACCCAGCCAACCGGCGGCAAGTTCGACGGCAACTACGGTGTGCTCGCCGGGCTGGAAGTGCTGCGCACGTTGAACGACAACGCTATCGTGACCGAAGCGCCGCTCGAGGTCGCGGTGTGGACCAACGAGGAAGGGTCGCGCTTCGTGCCCGTGATGATGGGCTCGGGTGTCTACGCCGGCGCCTTCACGCTCGATCACGCGCTCGCACAGAAGGACCACGACGGCGTGAGTGTCGCCGAGGCCTTGCGCAACATCGGCTATGCCGGGACCGAGCCGGCCGTGGGTCGTCCGGGGGCCGTCGGTGCGTATTTCGAAGCACACATCGAACAGGGGCCGGTGCTCGAAGCTCATGGGACGACCATCGGCGTCGTGCAAGGCGCGTTGGGACAACGCTGGTACGACGTCACTGTCACCGGCATGGAGGCGCACGCGGGCCCCACCCCGATGGAACTGCGCCGCGACGCGCTGCTCGCCGCCGCACAACTGATTCAGGCGGTGAATCGCATCGCCTGCGAACACGCGCCGCATGCGCGCGGCACGGTCGGCTGGGTCGACAACTATCCGAATTCGCGCAACGTCATTCCGGGACGCGTCAAACTCTCCGTCGATCTGCGCGCGGCCGACGACGCCACGCTCGACGCCCTGAACGCCAAACTGCGCGCCGAATGCGCCGCGCTGAGCACCAGGGGCATCGACATCGCCATCGAGCAGGTCGTGTACTTTCCGCCGCAGCCTTTTGCGCCTGAACTCGTTGACGCGATTCGCGACGGCGCGAAGGCGCTCGGCCTGTCGTCGATGGATGCCATCAGCGGCGCCGGGCACGATGCGGTGTATCTCGCGCGCGTAGCGCCGACGGCCATGATCTTCGTGCCGTGCAAGGACGGCATCAGCCACAACGAAATCGAAGACGCCGATCCGGCGCATCTCGAAGCCGGTTGCAACGTGCTGCTGCAAGCCATGCTGCAACGCGCGGGAGGTGCCGCATGAAAGTCATGATCGCGCGGATGAATCACGAGACGAACACGTTCTCGCCGGTGCCCACGCCGCTCGAAGCCTTCGGCAATGACGGGCCCACGTACGACGAGGCCGCCTATCGCGACAACAAGGGCATGCGCACGGCCATGGCCGCATTCATCGATCTGGCCGAAGCGGCAGGCGCCGAAATGGTAACGCCCGTGTCCGCCGGGGCGAACCCGAGCGGTCCGGTGGCCGCACGCGCCTATGACGAACTATGCCGCCGGATCGTGGCGGCAGCCACCGGTGTCGACGCGATCCTGCTCGATCTGCACGGAGCGATGGTCGCCGAGAACAGCAACGACGGCGAAGGCGATCTGCTCGAACGAGTGCGCGCCGCCGCGCCGGACACACCGATTGCCGTGGCGCTCGATCTGCATGCCAACGTCACGCAGAAGATCGTGGCGAACGCCGATATCGTCGTGGGCTTCAAGACTTATCCGCACGTCGATATGTACGAAACCGGCGAACACGCCGGCCGTCTTCTCTTCGACATGCTCGCGGGTAAGCGCCGCCCCAGAGTCGTGTGGCAACAGCCCCCGCTCATGGTGCATTCGCTGCGCAGCACCAGTCATGGCGGCGCGATGAAGCGCGCCCTCGACGCCGCCCGGCGCGCCGAAGCCGAGGCGGGCGTTGCCGCAGTGTCGGTGTTCTCCGGCTTCTCGCTCGCCGACATTCCGGCGCCGTGCCTCAGCGTCGTGGTCACGGCGGAAGACGACGGCGAGGCGGGCGTCGCGCGCGCGCAGGCCGTAGCCGACCGAATTGCGTCACAGGCGTGGGACGAGCGCGACGGCTTCGTCTATCGCAGCGCGCCGCTCGCCGAGTCGATTGCCGAAGCCAGGCGCCTGGCCGAAGACGCCGGCAAGCCGGTGCTGCTGCTCGATCACAGCGACAACTGCATGTCGGGCGGCACCTGCGACACGATGGATGTACTCGAAGCCGCGCTTGCGGGCGGGCTGACGGGCATTGGCGTCGGGCCGCTGTGCGATCCGGAAGCGGTGGCCACGCTGATCGCCGCAGGCGAGGACGCCGAGGTCACGCTGGCGCTCGGCAACAAACGGCCGCTGTCGCAATTGGGCATCGTCAAGACACCGCCGGTACTCACGGGCATCGTGCGCAAGGTCAGCGACGGCGAATATGTCGTGACCGGGCCGACGTACACCGGCCAGCGCTGCTACATGGGCCGCACGGTGCTGTTCGATATCGGACCGGCGCGCATTGTGGTGACGGAGCGCACGCACGAGCCGTGGGACCATGGCGTGTTCACCTGCGTCGGTCTCGACCCGCGCAACGAACGCTTCCTGCTACTCAAGTCGCGCATGTATTGCCGACCGGTGTTCGTGCCGATCTCGGCAGGACTCGTGGAATGCGACAGCGATGGCGTCACCAGCTCGAACTACGCACTGTTCCCGTTCTCGCGCGTGAAGCGTCCGGTGTATCCGCTCGATCCCAACGCGACGTTCGTGCGTTCATAAGGAAAAAGGCGACGACGGATACCGTCGTCGCCTTTGCGACATCGCCCGACATCCATCGGCGCTTAGTCTTCGAGTGCCTTGTTACCGGTTTCCTCGAACATCGACACAGCGACGAGCGAGATGACCACGCAGGCGATCATGTACCACGCCGGCGCCATCTTGTTGCCGGTCGCGCGGATCAGCCAGCCGGCGACAAGCTGCGCGGTGCCGCCGAACACCGACACGGCAATCGCGTACGCGCTCGACATGTAGCCCGCACGCAGATGCTTCGGGAAATTCTCCGGCATCAGCGCATAAGCCGGGGCCGACCCCATCGTATAGCAGAGCATCAGCACGATCAGCGCAGCCAGCACGACCGGCAGCGACGGGAAGTGCGTCATGATCCAGAACGCCGGATACAGCAGCACGATCAGCCCCACGCGGCCGATGATCGTCAGCGGCTTGCGACGGCCCATCTTGTCCGACCACGCGCCGTAGATCGGACACATCACGAGCGAGATCGTGCTGGCGGCAACGCCCGCGAGCATCGACATCTTCGGCGGCAGACCCAGATACTGAATGCAGTACGTGGGCATGTAATACATCATCACGTACGTCGACACCGACATCCCCATGATCGAGAAGATCGTGAGGAACCAGTTGCGCACGTACAGGCCATGCTTGGGATCGTTGCGACCGGCAACGGTCTTCGGCTTCGGCGGCTCTTCCTGAATGTGACGGCGCAGGTAAATACCGACCGGCGCGATCAGCGTGCCCAGCAGAAACGGAATACGCCAGCCCCAGCTGTGCATGGTCTCGTCGGAGAGCAGGAAGCCGAGGCTCGCGGCCAGACCCGAGCCGAGCAGGGCGGCTGCGCCCTGACTCGCCAATTGCCAACTGGCGCGGAAGCCGCGGCTTTTCGCGCCGCCCATTTCCAGCAGCGTGGCCGTTGCCGCACCGAACTCGCCGCCCTGTGCGAAGCCTTGCAGCAAACGTGCGCCGACGATCAGCAATGGCGCGGCCAGACCGATCTGCGCGTATGTCGGCGCGAGACCGATGGCCACCGAGCCGAGCGCCATGAGGCCGATGGTGAGCGTGAGCGCCGGTTTGCGGCCCGCACGGTCGGCATAGCGGCCAATCACGATACCGCCGAGCGGGCGCATCACGAAGCCCACGGCGAACACCGCGAACGCCAGCAGCGACGACGTAATGGGATCGTCCGCCGGGAAGAACTGCTTGCCGATGGTCAGCGCGAAGTAGCTGTAGACCGTGAAGTCGAAGAATTCCAGCAGGTTGCCGATAACGGCGGCGAAGACAATCTTGCGCTGCTGCGCAGGGCTCATCTGCGACGGCTGCGCGCCGTCGGCGGGGAACGATTGCGTTGCGATGCTCATGCGCGATCCTTGCTGAGAAAGCGTTCGACCAGACGCGTCCAGAAAGCGGCCCCGATGGTCAGATTGTCGTCGTTGAAGTCGTACTTGGCGTTGTGCAGCATCGGCCGGCCTTCGCCGTTACCCAGACGAATGAAGCAACCCGGCACCTTCTGCAGGTAATAGGCGAAGTCTTCGCTGCCCGCGATCGGCGGGAACGGCGAGATGATGTGCTCGGCACCGACCAGTTCTTCGGCCACGCTGCGCGCGAATTCCGTTTCTGCCTCGGTGTTCACCAGCACCGGATAGCCCCGGATGTACTCGATGTCGGCGCTCGCGCCGTAGCCTTCCGCGTGCGAGGTCACCAGCGCGCGGATGCGCTCTTCGAGCGTAGCGCGCACCTTCGGAGAGAACGAGCGCACGCTCATTTCCAGCGTGGCGTCTTCGGGGATCACGTTCGGTGCGAAACCGGCATGGAACGTGCCGACGGTCACCACCGCCGCTTCGGTCGGATCGATGTTGCGCGCGACCACGGTTTGCAGCGCCATCACAAGGCTGCTGCCGATCACCACCGGATCGACGGCGAGGTGCGGACGCGCCGCATGACCGCCACGACCGTGAATGCGGATCTTCACGGTGTCGCATGCGGCCATCAGCGGGCCCGAGCGAAAACCGAACGTACCGGTCGCCACGCCCGGATGATTGTGCAGACCGAAGATCGCTTCGCACGGGAAGCGCTCGAACAGGCCGTCGGCAATCATCTGCTCGGCGCCGCTGTTCGAACCGGCTTCTTCCGCCGGCTGGAAAATCAGATGCACGGTGCCGTCGAAATTGCGCGTCTTTGCAAGATGTTGCGCCGCGCCAAGCAGCACGGTCGTGTGACCGTCGTGACCGCAGGCGTGCATCTTGCCGTCGTGTACGCTGGCGTAGGCCAGCCCGGTCTGCTCGTGAATCGGCAGCGCATCCATGTCGGCGCGCACGCCTACGGTGCGCGCACTCGTGCCCACGGTGAGCGAGGCGACCACGCCGTGACCGCCAACGTTGCGCGTGACCTGATACCCCCAGCTCTCGAGCTTCTCCGCCACGTAACGCGACGTGTCGACCTCCTCGTAAGACAGCTCGGGGTGTTGGTGAATATGGTGACGAATGTCGGCCAATTGCTCGCGGGCATCGGCCAGATCGCCGACTTCGCAATAGCGAATCTCGCTCATCGGGGGCTCCTCTTTTTTCGAATAACGCGGAGTATTGCATCGACGAAAATCCCCACCCATGACGCAAACCACGTCAGAATGTTGCTTTCAAGTCAACAATCGACCTCGGAGCGACGCCAGGAAGATGCCAGCACCGACCGCAGAAATCATCGTCGATTCAACGACTTGACTGGGTCTTCCGGCACCTTCGGGCGTCCGGCGGCCATCACCCGATCAATGCTGAACCCGACAGGCGGATTTCGTTCGAGCACAACAGTGAGGCAAACATGACAAACGCGTCGTGGGTGGACGACATTGGCGAGCGTCCCCTCAAATACCTCGCCGAAATTGCCGCGACAGGTGGCGTGCGCATGGCCGCCGAAGCGCTCGGCGTGAATCCGTCCGTGGTCAGCCGCCAGATTGCGGCGCTCGAACGGCGGTTGCGCTTTCCGCTGATCGAGCGGCGTGGGCGCAACGTCAGCGTGACCGAGATCGGTCAAGTGCTCATCGACTATTACCGCGACGGCCAACGCCGTCAGCGCGACCTGTCGGCACGGCTCGAGGAATACCGGCATCTGAAGCGCGGCCGGGTCGCCATCGGGGTCGGGGAGGGGTTCATCGGCCGCCTGATTGCGCAGGCATTGCAGCGCTTCTCGATGAGCTATCCGGATATCCTCGTCGAGATCCGCTCCGGTCCCACGCCCGTGGTGCTCTCGCTCGTGCGAGACGATGTCGTCGATATCGGTCTGTGCGCGCGCTCGGCCGACGATCCCGCCATGCGCATTCATCCGTTCGCCCCCAAAGCGCTGTGCGCGGTGGTCGCACCCACGCACCGCTTCGCCCGCATGACAAGCGTGCCGCCCTCGGAACTGGCGCACGAACGGCTCATCTTCATGACCGAGGCGCATGGTGTGCAGCAATTCGTGCACTCGGTGCTTGACACCGCGCGGCTGAATCTGACCCCGGCCTATCGCGTCGATCTGTTCAATACCGCGCAGACGCTCGCTGCGGCGGGCCTTGGTGTGGCCTTCATGTCGGCAATTACCGCGCGACGCGGCATCGAACTCGGCGAGTTGGTGGCCGTGCCCATCGATCATCCGATCGCGACGGGGTTCTCCAGCCAGATGATGACGCGCGTTGGCCGTCGCCTGTCGCCCGCCGCCGACCACCTCTGGAAACAACTCGCCCAAAGCCTCTCACACCGCTGACCTGACCACGTCACGATAGCCGTTGCCGCCGAGTGCTGACGCAGATGGCGTATGATCGGCCGGGTGTTGGATATTCCTGCCTGTTAGATGACGACCGACTCGAACCAACCTGCCCACCGGCGACTCCGTGCGCGCTTCGTCGCGATCTCCTGGCGCGATCTTGCCGTGTCCTTCGGCCCTGTCGTGCTCGTCTCGATTGCGGCAATCTGGCTTGCCGTATGGCTGGTGAAGCCGGCGCCGCCGCGCACCGTGACCCTCAGTGCCGGCCCGGAAGGCAGCTCCTTCTGGAACGCCGCGCAACGCTACAAGACTATCCTCGCGCGCGACGGCATCACCCTTAACGTGCTGACTTCCGAAGGTTCGCGGCAAAATGTCGAGCGGCTTGCCGACGAGAAGCAGAACGTCGACCTCGGACTGGTGCAAGGCGGCGTGTCGCAAGGCATCGACGTCGACGGCCTCGTGTCGCTCGGCAGCGTGTTCTATGCGCCGATCTCCGTGTTCTATCGCGGCGCGCGCGTCACCAAGCTGTCTGACTTGGCGGGCAAGCGCATCGCCATCGGCCGCGAGGGCAGCGGCGCGCGCGCGCTGTCGCTCACGCTGCTCAAGGCGAACGGCATCGAGCCCGGCGGCGCCACGACCCTCACGGCGTACGACGGGCAGGAGGCTGCGCAGGCGCTGATCGACGGCCGTGTCGACGCCGCCATGCTCACCGGCGACACCGCCACCGGCCCGACGATGGGCAAGTTGATTCGCACCGCCGGCGTGCATTTGATGGACTTCGCACAGGCCGACGCCTACACACGCCGCTTCACCTATCTGAATCAGCTCACGTTGCCGCGCGGGGTCTTCGATCTCGGGCGCAATCTCCCGGCGCAACCGGTGCATGTCATCAGCCCGACGGTCGAGCTGGTCGCGCGCGACAGCCTGCATCCGGCCCTGTCGGACCTGTTGATCGAAGCCGCGAAAGAGGTGCACGGCAAGGCGAATGTGTTGCAGCGCGCCGGAGAATTCCCGTCGGCACAGGTGCACGAATTCCCGATCTCCGACGACGCTGCGCGTTACTACCAGTCGGGCAAGGGCTTTCTTTACCGTCATCTGCCGTTCTGGATCGCCAGTCTCGCCGATCGCATCGTTGTCTTGCTGGTGCCGATCATCGTGGTCCTGATTCCGGCTTTCCGGCTGGTGCCGTCGCTGTATAGCTGGCGGGTGAAATCGCGGCTGTATCGCTGGTACGGTGCGCTGATCGCACTGGAACGCGAAGCCCTGGCCGACGATGCGCACACCGAATACCGGAACCTGCGCCATCGGCTCGACGCCATCGAAGCGGCGGTCAATCGCCTGAAGATTCCGCTGGCCTATGCGGATCAGTTCTACGTGCTGCGCGAACACATCGGCTTCGTGCGTCACCGGCTCGACGCGATGAATGCCGAGTCAAACGCCGCCGGCGACGCGCCGCCCGCCGACGGCAAGCGCGGCGAGGAAGTCGTGCGAGGCGCTTGAGCATCTCAAAGCGGTGCTTATGCAATTCATAATCCGCACCAGCTTTTCTTATGGACGGCCGAGGCGCAAACTGCTGACAGTGCTGGACCGGAACGCCGGTCCATTGTGAAACTCAACGTTCTGCGCCGCCCGTATGCCGCCGTCCTCCTCCTCTCATTCCTCCGCGCCCGCAGCATCGCAAGGCGTCGGCGTCGAACCGGCACGCAGCGCGTGCACGGTGCGCGCCGTGCGCGACGACGACCTGCCCGCCATCACGGCCATCTACGCCCATCACGTGCGCACGGGCTCCGCGTCGTTCGAGGAAGTGCCACCCGAGGAAGCGGAGATGCGTGCACGTTGCGCAAAGGTGCTCGATGCCGGGTTGCCGTATCTCGTCGCCGAACGCGACGGCAAGCTGCTCGGCTACGCATACGCCACGCATTACCGGCCGCGATCGGCCTATCGGTTCACGCTCGAAGACTCGGTGTACATCGCCGCCGACGCGACAGGACAGGGCGTGGGCCGTGCACTGTTGCTCGCACTCATCGCCCGCTGCGAAGCGGGGCCGTGGCGGCAACTGATTGCGAACGTCGGCGATAGCGGCAACGCAGCGTCGCTCGCTCTGCACGCCGCATGTGGTTTCGAGCGGGCTGGCGTGCTCAGGTCCGTCGGCTTCAAGTTCGGCCGCTGGGTCGACACCGTACTCATGCAACGCCCGCTCAACGCGGGCCACACGACACTGCCCGAGTGACCCGGTCACGCCGTCAAAACGGCGAGGCGCGATCCAGTTCCTTGTAGTGGCGGAAGATGCCGGTGGTGTTGAACGCAATGCGTCGAGACGACTTCAGATATGCGGCGATGCGCGGCTGGCGGGCCACGGCATCGTGCACGGCCTGAGAACGGGGAAACGCCTTGGCGAATCCCGACATTGCGCGCGGAAAGGCGTAATGCAAGCCCTCGATAACCTGAAACAGCGAGAGGTCCGCGTAAGACATTGCGCCTTCGGAAAGCCAGCCACCGGCGTGCGGGTTGTTCGCCAGTACACGTTCGAAATATCCGAAGAATTTCGGCAGACGGTAATCGATCAGATCCGCCGTGCGCTTGCGCGCTTCCGCCCGCTGATTGCTGTAATAGAGACGGCTCGCGATGGGATGATGGCCGTCGTGCACTTCGGCCACGAGATCGGCCAGTGTGAGCTGCAACTGGTTGACCCAGCGGCGCGCGCGGGGTGACTCGCCCACGAGGCCGAGACGCGGCCCGAGGTAGGCCAGAATGTTCGCCGTCTGTCCGATCAGTTCGTCGCCCACGCGCAGGAAGGGCGGCGCATAGGGCGGGTCCGGGCATGCGGGGTTATCCATCGTGTGCAGCAGGCCGTCCATGCCCTGACCGGGCCGCTTGCCCTGCACGATCTCCACATAGGGCGTGCCGGTGGCCTCGAAGGCGAGGCGGACAAACTCGCCGCGCCCTTGCAGGCCCGGCCAATAGAACAGCTCGAAGGTCATATCCCCTCCTCAGGCTCAGGAAGCGCCCGGCTGCATCTCCACGCGATTCTTGCCCTGTTGTTTAGCGCGGTAGAGCGCCAGATCGGCAGACTCGATCAGCGAGGTCGACGCCATGTGCGTGCGCGGCACCAACGCGGCGCCACCGAGACTGATCGTCACGTGGCGGCCGTTGGCCGATCCCACATGCGGAATCGCCATCGCGTCGATCTGCGCGCGTACTTTTTCCGCGATAACGGCCGCGCCGCTCGCCGACGTATTCGGCAACACCATCACGAATTCCTCGCCGCCGAAACGCGCAGCAAGATCGGCCGGACGCGACGCCGCATCGGCAATCGTGCTGGCCACGCGACGCAGCACGTCGTCGCCGGCAATGTGGCCATACGTATCGTTATAGATCTTGAAGTTGTCGACGTCGATCATCAGCAACGCCATCTCGCGCTGTTCGCGCAACGCGCGACGCCACTCCGCACCGAAGTACTCGTCGAAATAGCGACGGTTCGCCAGCCCGGTGAGACCGTCGGAATGCGTAAGCCGCTGCAACTCCAGATTCGTTTCGAGCAGTTGTTGCTGACTCTCGCGCAGCGCGCGATACGCTTCGTCGCGCTGAAGCAGATTCATGTACGAGCGCGAGTGATAACGAATGCGGGCCACCAGTTCGATCGTGTCGGGCAGCTTGACCAGATAGTCGTTCGCGCCCGCCGAGAACGCTTCGCGCTTGACCGTCGACTCTTCCTTCGTCGAGAGCACAATGATCGGAATGTCTCGCGTGAGCGGGCTGGCACGGTACTGCCGCACCAGCGACAGACCGTCGGTACCCGGCATCACGAGATCCTGCAGGATCACCGTCGGACGTGTCTGCTCTGCCACGCGCAAGGCGTCTTCGGGATTCGCGCAATAGTGGAAATCGATATTCGGCTCGCCAGCCAACGCGCGCCGGATCGCTTCGCCGACCATGGCCTGATCGTCGACGAGCAACACCATCGCCGAAGAATCGTTCAGGCTGCTCACGGCACCGAGCGTTTGCTCCGCCGGTTTCGTTTGGCGCGGGGTTGTCGTCATGATTTGCTTCCTGTCATACAGTGCCAAACAACGCCACCAGTTGTGGCGCAATGGTCGGTAGTGCGAGAATCTCCGAGGCCGCACCCGCTTCGGCTGCCGCTTTGGGCATGCCGTACACGGCGCTCGTTGCGCGATCCTGCGCAATCGTAATAAAGCCATGCGCACGCATGGCCCCAAGTCCGGACGCGCCATCGCGCCCCATACCCGTGAGCAAAACGCCCACTGCGCGCGAACGCCAGTGTTCGGCCACGCTTTGCAGGAAAACGTCGATGGACGGCCGATACACGGCCTCCTTCGGTTCGTCGGTGTACGCACAGCGGCCGCTCGCGTCGACACGCAAATGACGATTGCCGCCCGCGAGCAGCACCACACCCGCCACGGGTCGCTCGCCCGCCTGCGCCAGACGCACCGTGAGCGGTGTCTGCTGATCGAGCCAGGTCGCCATGCCGGGCGCAAACGCATCGTCCACATGCTGTACGACGACCACGCCCGCCGCGAAGTTTTCGGGCAGGCGTCCAAGCAGTGTGGCGAGCGCAGCCGGGCCGCCGGCGGACGCCCCGATGGCGACCAGCGCGTCGGTGCTCTTGGCGGCGACGCGTGCGACCACGGGTTGCGGTGCACGCGCATCGGCCTGCAGCGCGGCCACGGCGTCGATCTTCGCGAGCAACGCCGACGCCGGACGCGCCAGATCTGTTCCCCCCAGCACCGGGGTGTCGACCGCGTCGAGCGCACCCGCGCCCATCGCATCGAACACAAGGCTCGCATGATGGCCGACATCCGACGTCACGATCAGAATCGGGCAGGGCGTGCGGCGCATGATCTCGCGCGTGGCGGCCACGCCATCCATTACCGGCATGACCAGATCCATCAACACGATGTCCGGCGGCACCGGTGCGCACATCGTCACGGCCTGCGCGCCGTCGTGTGCGACCCACGCCACCTCGAATCCCGGGCGTTGCGCGAGTGTGCGGCGCAACGCTTCGACAGCGATGATCGAATCGTTCACGATTCCGATTTTCATGCCCCAGACTCCCCGATAAGATCCGCGACGGCACGCAGCAGCGTGTCGTCGTGGAAGCTGCCTTTCGCGAGGTAATAATCTGCACCGGCGTCGAGTCCGCGCTGGCGGTCTTCCTCGCGATCTTTGTATGAAACGATCATGACCGGCAAATCGGCAGTGCGTGCGTCGCGCTTGATAAGCGTGACCAGTTCAATGCCGTCCAGGCGCGGCATATCCACATCGGTAATCACCATGTCGAACGTTTCGCTGCGCACGGCGTTCCAGCCATCCATACCGTCGACGGCAACGCTCACGTCGTAGCCACGGGCAGCGAGCAATTTGCGTTCGAGTTCGCGCACGGTCAGGGAATCGTCGACAACCAGCACGCGCTTGCGGCCACGCCCGCTCGCCTGTGCGGCGCGCATGGGCCGCCGTTCGAGCGACCCCATTTCGACAGCCTTCGCAATTGAGCGCACCAGATCGGCCGTGTCGATGATGAGCAGCGGCGAACCGTCTTCCGTGAGAGCGCCCGCCGCAATGTTCGGTACCTTGCCCAATCGCGTATCGAGCGGTTGCACAACCAGCATTCGCTCGCCGAGGAATTTATCGACGGCCAGACCGTAGCGCGTGTCGCCCTCGCCGAACACGACCACCGGCTGATCGCCCGCCGCCGAGACCGGTTCGATGCCACACAGCACCTGCTGCGCGCTCACGAGCCCGATCTGTTTGCCGTCCAGTGTAAAGTGCGGACGCCCTTCGAGCATGTCGATGCTCTCCTGCGGCAGCGCCAGCGTGCGCGACAGGCTCGCCAGCGGCAGCGCGTAGGGCTCGCCGTCGATCTCCACGAGCAGGCTGCGCACCACCGACAGGGTCAGCGGCAATTGGAGCGTGAATTTCGTGCCGCGACCTGGCGCGTGCTCGATACGCACCGTGCCGCGCACCAACGCCACCATGGCGCGCACCGCATCAAGGCCGACCCCCCGGCCCGAAACCTCCGTGACCGTATCGCGCAGCGTGAAGCCGGGCAGCATCAGGAATTCGAGCAACTCGTTGTCGTCGAGCCGTTGCGCGGTGTCTTGCGCGACCAGTCCGCGCGCGATGACCGCCTGACGCACGCGTTCGAGATCGATGCCCGCGCCGTCGTCGGCCACGCTCACGAGCAGCAGACCGGCGCTGTGTCGCGCGCTGAGTGTGATCACGCCCTCGGCAGGTTTGCCCGCCGCCGCGCGCTCGGCCGGACTCTCCAGACCGTGGTCGACAGCGTTGCGCAGCAAATGGCCCAACGGTGCTTCGAGCTGATCGAGAATGTCTCGGTCGACCTGCGTGTCGGCCCCCCGAATTTCCAGCCGCGCCGGTTTGCCAAGGGAGCGTCCCAGATCGCGCACCATCCGCGCGAATCCCCCAAGCCGGTCGTCGAGCGGACGCATGCGGCATGCCAGCGCTTCGTCGTAAAGCCGCTGCGACAGTTGCGTCGAGCGGCGGTCGAACTGGTCCAACTCGTGGATCTGTTCGGCCAGCAGGGTGCCGCCCACGCCGAGGGCGCGCCGCAGGTCGGCCAATGCCGTGAGCAGTTGCTGACGATCTTCGTCGGACCGGTCCGCGGCTTGCGCAAGCGCCGAACTGACGCGATCGAGCGCCTCGCCCGCTTCGTGTTGATGACGCTTGAGCCGCTGTAGCGATTGCGCAAACGGCTGCGACCAGCGCGAAGCCACCAGCGCCTCGCTCGACAGCCGCAACAGCCGGTTCAGACTGTCGGCCGATACGCGCAGTGCTCGGGAAGCGTTGTCTGCGCCTGCGTCGTCATCTTGCGCGTTGGATCCGAGGGGACTGTCGTGCACGTCGCGCGACGTGGACGCGCGCGTCGTGAGCGGCGGCGCCTGCTCCGCTGCGGACTCGGTGGCTGTCTGCGCCGTCTGCGCGCCATAGCTGGCGTAGTCGAATGCCGCCGGCTCGTCGGGCTGCGCAACGTTGGGCGTGGTATCGCCCGTGAGTGTGGCGAGTTGTTCGGTGAGCGCGGCAACGAAGGTGTCGATCTCCGCTTTGCCCGCGCCCTGCGCCCAGCCCGCATCGCGCCCCGGCGGATGCGCCAGCCGCATGAGCAGATCCACGCCTTGCAACAGGCGGTCGATGGTTGCGACGTCAAGGACAAGCGCGCCGCGTTGCGCAGCAACGAAGGCATCTTCGAGCACATGGGCGAGCGAGACGCCGGCCTCTACGCCGACGATACGCGCGGCGCCCTTGAGCGAGTGCGCCGCGCGCATGCACGCTTCGAGACGCGATGCGTCGGCCGGGGCACGTTCGAGCGCCAGCAGTCCGTCGCCGAGAATTTGCGCCTGTGCTTCCGTCTCCATGCGGAACAAGTCGAGCAACGTGGCGTTTTGCAGATCGTCGCTCATGCGAGACTCCGATCGAACGCCGCACCTACGCGCAACGGATCGAGCACCCCAACGACATGCTCGTGCCAGCGCAATACCGCGACGGCGAAACCGTCGGTCGCGCCCAACGTTGTGGCAGGGGCCGATCCGATGGCCGTTCGGGCAGGCGTGACGATACCGTGCACTTCCGTCACGGGAAACGCACTCAAATGATGACCATGACGCAATGCCAGCAGACGCGAGGTACTCGCGCGAAGCGTATTCGACGGTGAGAGCTGCGATTGCGGCGCCGGTTGCACACCGAGCAATTCCCCCAACGACAGGCACGGCACAAGGGCGCCGCGCAGATTGACCAGCCCCAGCAGCGCACGATGGCGATGCCCGGGCACCGAGTGCCACGCGCGCATTGGCGCCACTTCCTCGATGGTCGAAGCAGGCAATGCCAGCCACTCGTCGGCCAGACGGAACAGCAGCAACGAGGGGCCGCGCGCCGTTTCCTCTTCTCCGGGAACGGCACGCCACGGCGCAGGATCGACAGGCATCACCGGCAACCGGTCGAGCAGTTCCGCAGCCTGCCGGTGCAAGGCATGCGGGTCAACGTTCAGCCTGAGATTCGGATTGCGCTCGCCGGACACGGGACCGGCCTCACGCGCGGTTTCGCGATTTGTCATCGATGTCGGGTCCCGTCGCGATGCGCATGGTCATGAGGGTCGGTGGCACTGGCCCCTTGTGCACGCTGCGCCCGTCCGGCGCGTTCCAGCAAGCGTTTTGCCCCTGCGGCGTCGCCGCGTGCGTCGAGCTGCGCCGCGCAATGCACGAGCGCTTCGTAATGCCCCGGATCGAGATAGAGCGCACGACGGTAGTGAATCAGCGCCCCTTGGGCGTCACCGCGAGCGTCGTCGACGAGTCCAAGCAAGTACTCCGCCTGCGCGTTGGCACGGTCCGTCGCAAGTACATGGCGACACAGCGCCACGGCACGGACGAAATCGCCTGCATCGGCAGCGACCCTCGCCTGTTCAAGCTGCTGGCGAATGTCGGCGGTGGCAGCGGTGGTGGCGGTGGCGGCACGCGGTGCGACGAGCGGCGGCGGCGGAGGTGTCGGCGGCAACGGTGCGAAAGCGCGTGCGGGACCGGCAGGGACGTGCGCCACGTGAAACGCCTGCGTGCGCCGATGCGCCGTCGCGTCGACCGTGCTCGCCGGCAATACCGGGCTGAAGGCGTCGAGCGTGCCCGCGACGTGCGATGCCCCGAGGGGCGACATGCCGGCGGGCGCGGGCGCCACGTCGCTCACCGGCCCGGTCACGCGGAATGAAAACGCCTGCACATGGCCGGTCGTCGTCATGCCGTTGCTGGTCAACGTGCCGCCCTCGGCGGGTCCGGCGAAGAGGGTCGCACCCATGCGCATGAGCCGCTCGAGCGCGGCGATCGCGCGACGCTGTCCTTCGCGGTCGAAATAAATCAGCACGTTGCGAAAGAACACGAAGTCAAACGTGCCCAGCCGGTCGACGAGCGACGCATCGAACAGATTGCCCGAATGCCAGCGCACCTGCGTGCGCAGCGCGTCGACGACGCGATAGCTGTCGTCTTCCTTAGTGAAATAGCGCTCGCGGAACTGCATCGATGCCGGCGGCCCGCGAAACGAATTGCGGCCGTACACCCCTTCGCGCGCCACGGCAAGCGCCCGCTCGCTGATGTCGAGCGCGTCGACGCTGAACTCGTGGGCGGCAAAACCTGCGTCGAACATCGTCATGGCGATGGAATACGGTTCCTCGCCGGTCGCACAGGGCAGGCTCAGCAGTCGCAATGCCTGCGTCTGCCGTATCGTCCCGCTTCGCGCGGCGCGCTCGTCAAGCGCCATTTGCGCCAGCGCCCTGAACGCTTCGCGGTGACGGAAGAACCACGTCTCGGGCACCACCACCGCTTCGATCAACGCCTGAAGCTCTTCCGCCGATTGCTGCAATCGTTGCCAGTACAGCGAGTACGAGGGGGCCTCTCCCAACTCGGGCGAAAGCGCAGCAAGGCGGGCGCGCACGGCGCGCTCGATGGCGTTCGCGCCGAGTGTCTGTGCGTCGAGGCCCATGGTGTCGCGCAGCAGGCGCTCGATGTCGCGCACGGGGCTCATGACGACGCCTCCGGCATCTCGGTCAGCACCTCGCGTGCGGCGTCGAACAACAGGGCGCGCGCCTCGTCGGTGAGCAATTGATCGACCCGCACCCACTGCACGAGTCCATCGTCGGTATCGAGCACGGGACCGAGATAGCGGCCTTCCGGCAAATCGATGCCGCTCGCCTGGAACGCCGAAGCCTCGGCGCGCAGCGTGTCGGTGGCACGCTCGACGAGCACGCCAAGGCGGCGCGCGTCCGGGCCGGGCGCCGGGTAATGCACGAGCACCAGCCGCGTGGACCGGCGCTCGGGCGCACCCGCGCCGGTCGCCAGCCGCGTCAGATCGATGACGGGGACCGGTTCGCCACGATAACTGAACGCACCCGCCACCCAGGCCGGGGCGGCGGGCAGGCGCTTGAGCGCGAGCCACGGCAGCACCTCGGCCACATGACTGGCCTCGATGACGTAATGATCGGTCGCGATGGCGAAACGCAGGAACAACATGGCGATGTCCGCGAATGACGAAAAGGCGGTGCGCTACTTCACACCAGCCCCGAGGGCGGCAGCGTCTGTACCTTGAAGCGCGACACGCCGCTCTTCAGGCCATTGGCAACATGATTGAGTTCTTCGATGGCCTGACTCGACTGCTGGAGTGACTCGGCTGTCTGCTGCGCCGCCTCGGAGAGCTGCACCAGCGCCTGATTGATCTGCTCGGCACCGGTCGCCTGCGCCTGCATGCCCTCGCTGACGACCTGAAAGCGCGGCGGCAGCGTCTGCACCTGCGCAATGATCTGGGCGAGCTGATCGCCGACCTGACGCATCTCGTCCATGCCGCGACGCACTTCCTCGGCAAACTTGTCCATGCCCATGACACCGGCCGACACCGCCGACTGGATCTCCTTGATCATCTGTTCGATGTCGTAGGTCGCCACGGCCGTCTGATCGGCCAGACGCCGGATCTCGGTCGCCACCACGGCGAAGCCGCGTCCGTACTCGCCCGCCTTCTCGGCCTCGATGGCCGCGTTCAGCGACAGCAGGTTGGTCTGGTCGGCCACCTTCGTGATCGTGGTAACGACCTGATTGATGTTGCCGGCCTTCTCGTTGAGGATGCCCAGCTTGCCGTTGACCGAGCCCGCGGCTTCCATGACGTGACGCATCGCGTCTTCCATGCGCGTGAGGCCGACGTGGCCGGTGCCCGCGAGCGACGCGGCCTGATCGGCCACCCCCGCCACTTCGGTCATGGTGCGCGCCAGATCGCGCGACGTGGCGAAGATCTCGCGCGACGTCGCGCCGATTTCCGTTGTCGTGGCCGCCGTCTCCGACGCCGTGGCCTGCTGCTGACGCGAGGTCGCAGCAATCTCGGTCACCGATGTCGTGACCTGCAACGCCGACTTCTGCGCCTGCCCGACGAGGCCCGTCAGTTCGTCCGTCATCCGGTTGAAGCCGGACTCCAGTGCGCCGAATTCGTCACGGCGTGCGAGGTCGAGACGCTTGGTCAGATCGCCCGAGCGCATGATCTCGAGAATTTGCATCACGCTCGCGAGCGGCACGCTGATCGCACGGAACAGCAGCCAGCCGCACAACACCGCGCACCCCAGTGCCACCGCCAGCGTAATGAGCAACGTCGCCTTGGCCGCCGTCACGGCCTCGGCAATGTTGTGCGTCGATTCGTCGGCAAAGGTCTTGTTGGTGTCAACCAGCCGCTGGATCGCGGTACGGCCGCGCCCCCATTCGGGGAAGAGCTGATCCGAGAGCATCGAGCGCGCCGCCGCCATCTGTCCGTCGGCGACAAGCTTGAGCACCTGATTGCTGATGCGGCCGTATTGCTGGCGAACACCCCGCACCTCGTCGTACTGCACACGATCGACGGCGCGGTTGACGGTCGTACCGTAGTCCTTGATCCAGCCGTCGATGCGGGTATCGGCACTGCGAAGGCTATCGAGATCGAGGGAGCGGGCCTTGTCGTTGTCGTCGATGGCCACGACCTGCTGGAGCAACTGATAGCTCTCGAACCAGGCGCCGCGCAACATCGTGCTGTAGTAGAGCCCCGGTGTGGAATCGGTCTCCACACTGTGCGCCTCTTGTTCGATGGCAGCCAGCCGCGTGTAAGCGACGCCCGCCATGAGCGCCATCAAGGCCAGAATCAGGCCGAAACTGGCCAGAATGCGATGTCGGATCGACCAGTGTTTCACGCCGCGCTCCCGTTCGTTGTTCACGCCCGGTGCCGGGGAGGGCGACGCGGGCCTCTTTGAGGTTACGCCGATTCTATTACAGCGGCCCGGCCGGACAACGCCGGTCAGGCCATGTATTTGGGTTTATTTCTGAATTCGGCGGTCCTGCCGGCGTGAACGAGATCCGGGCGTGCGCTCAGCAGGTGAGGGCGCGCAAGGCGTCCGCCGTCATGGGCGCGAGGGCGAGCGGGGTTGCCGCTGACGTGAGCGCACCGAGCGACGCCGCGTTGTCCGGCGAAACGCTGCCGTCCGGCAGATACAGATTGTTTTCGAAACCGATGCGGGCGTGGCCGCCCTGCAACACGGCAGCCAGCGCGCATTCCGCCTCACGCGGCCCGAAGGCGCACATCGCCCATGGGGTTTCGGTCGAGGCCTCGCCCAGCGTCTGCGCACCGGCCTGCCATGCCCAGAGGAACGGCAACAGATCCGAGGGCGACGACAACTGGCCCTTGCTGTACCGGCCCAGCACGAACAGCACCCAGTGACGGCCCGGACGGATCGCGCCGCTGGCACGCAAACGCCAGTAATGCGCCACGTCCTCGGTGTCGTAAAGAATGTACTGCGCGGTGATGTTTTCCTGCCAGAGCCACGCGAAGAACGCCTCTGCCGCCGGGGCGTGAGCCGCGTCCGGCATCACTTCACGCAACGCGACCGAAATCGCCTCGGGGTGCAGGGCATGCACGGTGGCGATCTGCTGTGCGGGCGAGTAGATGCCGACCGCCTCGGTCGTCACCTGCAACACCAGTTCGCGGCCAACGGCTCGCTGCACGGCATCGATGCCGGCCCTGTAGTCCGCCACTTCGAGGCTGTGCGTGCCATCGGCCTTTCGCACATGCAGATGGATCATCGCCGCGCCGGCACTCAGGCACGCTTTGGCGCACGCGCCGAGTGCTTCCGGCGTCATGGGCAGCGCGCGATGATCGACGTGCGTGCGACGGGCGCCGTTGGGGGCGACCGCCAGCGCAAACGATCGCGTCATGCGGCACCTCCGGCTTTCACGCCGGTCACGTCGGCCACGGCCAGCGCCAGGCGCTCGACAATACGGTCGATGTCTTCCGGTTGGCAGATGAACGGCGGCGCAATCAGCGCATGGTCGCCGTGTACGCCGTCGACCGTTCCCCCCATCGGATAGATCAGCAGGCCACGCGCCTTGGCGGCGGCCTTCAGGCGCGCGTGCGTCTTGTCGGCCGTGGGCAGCGTCTGCCGGGTTGCCCGGTCCGCCACGAACTCGACGCCGACGAAGAGTCCCCGGCCGCGCACGTCGCCCACGTTCGGGTGGTCGGCGAAGACTTCGCGCAACCGGGCACGCAGTTGTTCGCCACGGGCTTGCACGTTCTCCAGCAGATTCTCTTCCGCAATGGTGCGCTGCACGGCCAGTGCCGCCGCGCAGGCCATGGCGTGGCCCAGATAGGTATGCCCGTGCTGAAAGAAGCCCGACCCGCCGACCACGGCATCGTAAATTTTGTCGGAGCACAGCATCGCCCCAATGGGCTGATAGCCCGCGCCCAGCCCCTTGGCAATGACCAGAATGTCGGGCACCACGCCATCTTCCTCACAAGCGAACAGGTAACCCGTGCGGCCCATGCCCGACATCACCTCGTCGAGCAACAGCAGTACGCCGTACTTGTCGCACACCGCGCGAATGCGCTTGAAGTAGTCGCCCACCGGCGGCACGGCGCCGGCCGTGGCGCCCACGACCGTCTCGGCCACGAACGCGATCACCGTGTCGCCGCCAAGTTCGAGAATCTTCGCTTCGAGTTCGTCGGCCAGACGCTGCACATAAGCCGCATCGCTCTCGCCTTCGAAACGCTCGCGATAGGCGAAACACGGCGAAACGTGATGCGCCGGTACCAACAGCGGGAGGAACGGCTCGCGGCGCCAGGCGTTGCCCCCAATGGCCAGTGCGCCGAGCGTGTTGCCGTGGTAGCTCTGGCGTCGCGCAATGAAGTACTGGCGCTGTGGCTGCCCGATCTCGACAAAGTACTGGCGCGCCAGCTTGAGCGCCGCCTCCACGCCTTCGGACCCGCCACTGACGAAATACACATGATTCAGATCGCCGGGCGCGCTCGCGGCCAGCATGTCGGCCAGATGCTCGGCAACCTCGGTCGTGAAGAACGACGTGTGCGCGTATGCCAACTGCGCTGCTTGCTGCTGCATTGCCTCGATCACGCGCGGATGACCATGCCCAAGACACGACACCGCCGCGCCGCCGCAAGCGTCGAGATAATGCTTGCCGGTGCTGTCGATCAGCTCGATTCCCTGACCGCCGACCGCGACGGGCAACGTTTGGCGCGGATTACGGTGAAACACATGAGTCATGCCTGAACCCCTGACGGAAAGATGGTGCGTCGCGCGATGGCGCCGGCCACCGTCATGCGAACAATGTTGCTGAGTGTAGGCGCATCTCCACTTGTTTGCAACATATGTTTCATGTGTTTTATCGTCGCAACACTTCGCGCAATCCCATTACCACACTCAATGTTTCGATGCAGCCCACGGGGCTCAGGGAAAGGGCGTGCGCGGCCGGGGCATTTCATGCAACAATCGTTACATTATTTCGTCGCCGTGTTGCCATCCCCAATGACAGAAGCCACCGCGCTGCCGCAAACGCTCGAACAACTCAACACGCAGTTGCGCGAGCGTTACCCGCATCTCAGCCCGCAATTCCAGGCGGGCGCGCGTTTCCTGCTCGATCATCCGCAGCGTGTGCCGATCAGTTCCATGCGCGCGATTGCCGCCGAGGCCGGCGTGCAACCCGCGACGTTCGTGCGGCTCGCGCAGCATCTCGGCTTCGACGGCTGGCATGGTTTGCGCGAACTCTTTCTCGAATCGATCCGGCTCGGGCCGCAACCGTATGCGAGCCGCGCGCGTCAGGTGATTCGCGAAGGCGATGCTGCGCGCATGGTGCCCGAGATGTTCCGCGTGCAGCACAACAACCTCGATCTGACGGAAGCGGGCGCAAACGCATCGCTGGGTGCGGCCGTCGATCTGCTCGCCAATGCGGGGACCGTGCATGTGGCCGGCTTTCGCGCCTGCTTCCCCATCGCGTTCACGTTCCAGTATGTCTATCGGCTGTTCCGGCCCACGGTGCATCTGATTCGCGGCGAGGCGGGCACGTTGGAGATGGAATTGCGCGCGCTCTCGGCACGCGACGTGGTTGTCGTGATCAGCTTCGCGCCGTATTCGAACGAAGCGCTGATCGTGGCGCGCGCCGCACGGGCCGCCGGTGCGCGCGTGCTTGCGCTCACCGATTCCACCGTCTCGCCGCTCGCCCTCGACGCCGACGTGACCGTGCTCTTCTCGCATGAGAGTCCGTCGTTCTTCCCGTCGATCACGGCAGGCATTGCGGTAGTGGAGACACTGGTGGAGATGCTGCTCGCCCGCAAGGGCCGCGGCGCAGTGCGCGCGCTGGAACTGGCCGAGGACCAGTTGCATGGCACCGGCGCTTACGTCAGCCCGGCCGGCGGTGCGGGCGGCGGACGCGTCAAACCGGACGCGTGAGGAACGGAAGATGTGCGCCTGCGGGCGGGCCGGGGTCCTACCGGTCGCCCCCCATGACTCGCCGGGATGACGCCGCTCCCGGTTTCTTTTATGATCGATGGGCTTCCTGCGGCCGAACCGTCGGCACAAGACCCGACACGGCCACGCGCAGGCCCCGTCCCCTGTCGACACTCTCAAGGACTCCGAATGTCGCATACTCATTTGTCGCTTGCCCGCTCGATCGCGCTTGGCACGGCGCTGGTCATCGGCGCCAGCATGGCCGCTCCCGCGATTGCCGCCTCCAATCTCATGTTCATGAGCAACTCGCCGCTGGCCTACATGAAAAAGGCCGATAACGAGTCGCTCGCCAAGGCCGCCAACGAGGTCCTGTCCACCAAGCAGGACAACGAAACCGTCGAGTGGACCAATAAGGGCACGCGCAATTCCGTGGCGATCACGGCCCAACTCACGCCGACCAACACCCAGAAGGACGCCACCAAGACCTGCCGCGACCTGATCGTGCTGCTCGGCGCGAAGGGGCAGGAAGTCACCCTCAAGCTGCCCGCGTGCAAGCAGGGCGACGCCGGCCGCTGGGAACTGCAAAAGCGCGCCGCGCCGTAAATCCGTCCGCTGTCGCAGCGTCGGACAAAAAAAGCCGGCCCGAGGGCCGGCTTTTTTCATGGCGCCGCCGGTGCACCCGCACCGGCGAATCCTGCCTATGGCAACGTCAGGCCGCCGCCGTCTTCTTGCCTTCGACGTCCGGCAGCAGAATCGTCACGATCCCCAGCAACGGCAAATAAGCGCATACGTGGTAGACGAAGTCGATGCTCGTCGAGTCGGCGAGTTGCCCCAGCACGGCGGCACCCACGCCCCCCATGCCGAACGCGAAGCCGAAAAACAGCCCCGACACGGTGCCGACCTTGCCCGGAATCAGCTCCTGCGCGTAGACGAGAATCGCCGAGAACGCCGAGGCGAGAATCAGGCCGATCGCCACCGTCAGAACGCCGGTCCAGAAGAGGTTGGCGTACGGCAGCATCAGCGTGAAGGGGGCCGCGCCGAGGATCGAACCCCAGATCACATACTTGCGACCGATCTTGTCGCCCAGCGGGCCGCCGATCATCGTGCCAGCCGCCACAGCGAACAGGAACACGAACAGATGCACCTGTGCGCTTTGCACCGATACGTGGAACTTGCTGATCAGGTAGAACGTGAAGTAGCTGCTGATGCTCGCGAGATAGAAGTACTTCGAGAAGATCAACACCAGCAGAATGCCGATGGCAAACATCACCTTCCCGCGCGTCAGATGCGCGTGGCCGCTGCGGCGGGCCGCCGGTTTGCCCTTGCTCGCGGCGCGCTGCACGGCGTACCAGCGGCTCACCTGGAACAGCACGACGATCGCCACAAGCGCCGCCACGGAAAACCACGCCACGCTGCCGCGGCCGTGCGGCGCAATGATCAGCGCAGCGAGTAACGGGCCGAGCGACGAGCCGACGTTACCGCCCACCTGAAAGAACGATTGCGCCATGCCGTGGCGCCCGCCGGAGGCCATACGCGCCACGCGCGACGACTCCGGATGAAACACCGACGAGCCCATACCGACCAGCGCCGCCGCGACCAGCAACACGCCGAAGTTCGGCGCCACGGCCAGCAGCAGCAGACCCACGAGCGTAAAACCCATACCCACCGGCAGCGAATACGGCTTCGGATGCTTGTCGGTATATAGCCCCACGACCGGTTGCAGCAGCGATGCGGTGATCTGATACGTCAGGGTGATCAGGCCGACCTGACCGAAACTCAGGTCAAAGCTCGCTTTGAGCAGCGGATAGATGGCGAGGATCAACGACTGAATCATGTCGTTGAGCAAGTGAGAGAAGCTGATGGCAGACAGCACGCGGAACGCTGTGCCCTGCGCTGCCGGGGCTGGAGCGCCGGAAAGGGAGGTTGCAGGTTGACTCGACATGGGATGGAGGATTTACGTCAAAGGCTTTCGAAAACGCACGCTTTCCGTCAGCTTTCATGCAGATATGCGCGAAAGTTGGGATTTATCCCATTTTTGGCCGGAAATTGAATAAGTGAAGTGTAGAGCATGCGTAAATCGTCGTTACGCCAAGTTTTGTCGCGATTGCGCCATCCCAGCCCGCCGCTGCATGCGTCGGAGAAGTCGGCAAAAACGCGCTCGGCAGGTGGTCTCGGATCTGGCCCCTGATATACCACTGCCGGACCAATCCCCCTTTGTTCACATGGGTTTGTGCGGGTTTATCGGGCGTTGGTCGCCGCCAGGGATTCGTGTAGAGTCAATTGGCGAGTTGTGCCATGCAATACCCAGCACACGCACGGGCCCTTCTCCTTCCTTGGTTGGCGGCAAAACATGATTCAACACTCCAGAGTCGTGCAATGGCTGGTGACCGGGCTTGTGGTGACGGCTGCACTGCTTGTCGTGCTTCTGTTCGGCTGGTTGCGCGTGGTCAACGCGTCGCAAGGGATCTTGCAGGAAGAGGCCGAACGTCAACGCGATGCCCTCGAGCGCATTGTTGACCGTGCCGACACCACGCTTCAGGGTTCGACCGCCTGGGTCGGGCGCAACTGCAACGAGGTCAGCAGCGCCCTTCAGGCCGAAGGCACGCTTAGCCCCTACTTTCGCTCCATCTGGCTCGTCTCTCACGGGAAGATGTATTGCTCGTCGGTACTTCGCAGCAACGAGGCCATCGACATGCCGTTGCCGAACGAACTGGTGCCGTTGCTCGCGGGAGCGCGTGCCGTCTTCGTACCCAGTACACCTTATGTCCACGATGCCCCCGCTTTGGCGTTGTTCGTTCCTACCTCCGCCACCGACGGCGTGCTGGGATTCATCGACGGGGTGTACCTGAGCGAGTCGTTGCATAGTGTGAAGAACAGCGATCTCGAATGGACGGCGATGACCATCGGGAAACTGTCGCTGACCTCCGAGGGCTCAAAGCTGGAATCTGCGGCGACGGCAACGCGCGGCGCGCAGATGACGCTCGCCTCGGAACTCTTCACGACCTCGCTGGCGGGCAGCCCGTCCTTGACCCGCTGGCTGATTGCCAACTACGCCCCCATCTATCTGTCGTTCGGCGCCGTCATCGCGATCCTGCTCGGCATTCTGACCTTCCGCCATCTCAGCGCCTCGCAATTCATGCTCCGGCAGATCGCCCTCGGCATCAAGCGCAACGAATTCAAGGTGTATTACCAGCCGGTGATGGAACTGGCGACGGGACGTTGCACCGGTGCCGAAGCGTTGGTGCGCTGGCATCATCCGGTGGCCGGTCTGGTTCGTCCCGATGCTTTCATCCCCATCGCGGAAGGCAATGGCCTGATCATCGAACTCACGCGCTCACTGCTGAAGATCATTCGCAACGACGTTTCGAAAGGAGCGTTACCGCAGGGCTTCCACATTGCGATCAATCTCGCCGAGCGGCACTTGCGGGACAACACCATCGTGCAGGATATCGAACGAATTTACGGCTCGCTCAACGACACGTACCCGCTCGTTGCCGAGATCACCGAACGTTATGTGATCCGCGACTCGACGACAGCGCGCAACGTGATGGCGGAACTTCAACGCCGCGGCATCGAGACGGCCCTCGACGACTTCGGCGCCGAGAACAACTCCATTGGCTACCTGAAGCAGTACGACTTCAACTACCTGAAGATCGACAAGGAGTTCCTGCCCGTTACCGAAGACGATGTGGTCACGCGCAATATCTGCGATTCCATCATCAATCTGGCAGAGCGAATGGGGATGATGATCGTTGCGGAAGGTGTCGAGAGCGAGATGCAGGCGAATTATCTGCGCGAGCGCAATGTCACTTATGCGCAGGGATATCTGTTCGCGCGGCCGATCTCGTTCGATGAATTGGTGCCGTTTGCGATTGCCCATGCGGGCGCGGGGCTAACCACCGTGAAACAGTTTTCTGCGGCCGTCACCCCCATCGCCCCGGCCGCCCCCGTCACGCCAATCGCACCGGTCACGCAACACAAGGCGGTTTGAACACGACGAGCCCCCGTACGACGAAAAACGCCCGGCCGGTGAAAATGGCCGGCCGGACGTTTTGCCTGACGTAACTGCAATGAAGTCAGAAGACCAACTGCGGCATGTTGCTGCGCGGTGCGGGCGTGGCAGCAGCCCGCGTGCTGGCCCTCATTTCGGCACGCAGCAACCACAATCGCTGCGCGACAAAACTTCTGAAGCGCATTTCACCCGCGGAGAAAGAGATTTGCATCTGATGTCGCTTGCCGTTGGGCAGCGTGCGAACCAGACGATAGTATCGAGCCCCGTCAACCGTTTCCTTGATATTCCTGACGCGCATCATTTCACCCCGTTTCTGTTGTGTCAGGTGAGTGGGCACTTCGGCAAACGTCGCATTCCCGGTCGACGTGCATCAAACCTGGACTGCGGCCTGACGCGACACTGACCGGCACTGGGGGGGCATGCGGCGAAATCCAATGTAGAGGAGAAACGTCCCCCATTCGTCCCCCAAATGGATGACCGAAGCACGCTCCGTTGGTGCGCCGCAACACTTCTCCGTCCAGCGTCGGTTTTCGCTGGTTCACCCGCCCTCTACAATGCGGCCACCCGCTGAGTTTGATCGAAAAAATCATTATGGTTTCCGAACCTTCTTCAATGCCGGACGGCGTTTTACACAACGAAATGAATGATGCTCTGCAAGTGAGCGGTTCGCTCTGGCTACATCGTGGTAACTCGTCACTCGGTGGTCAGGCCCGGATCGCCCTGCTCGAACAGATTGCCGCGCACGGGTCGATCACTGCGGCGGCGAAGGCGGCCGGCATGAGCTACAAGGCGGCATGGGATGCCGTGGACGCGATGAATCAGCTTGCCGGTGAACCGCTGGTGGCGCGCAGCACCGGCGGTCGTGGGGGCGGCGGCACGCGCCTCACGCCACGCGGCGCGAAGCTCGTGGCCGCCTTTCGGGCGGTGGAAGTGGCGCAACGGCAGTTTCTCGCGCGCGTGGCCACCGATCTCGAGCATTTCGACGAACAGTGGCCCGTAATCGCGCGACTTGGTCTGCAAACGAGCGCCCGCAATCAGTTGCACGGCAGCATCACCGGCATTCGACGTTGCGGCGTGAACGACGAGGTCACGCTCACCTTGCCCGGCGGAGAAGCGATCACCGCATCGCTCACGCACCACAGCACCCAGACGCTGGGACTTGCCATAGGCGGCGATGCGTTTGCACTCATCAAGGCGCCGTGGATCGATATCGCGCGCGGCGCAGATCTCGCAGGACTGCCAACCGCCAACAGGCTGTCGGGTACGGTAGACGCCATTACCGACGACGCCGGACAGGCCGAGGTGATACTGGCGTTGCCCGGCGGCACCCGGCTTGCGGCCGTCATGCCACATGACACGCTCACGGCTCGCGGACTGACGGTGGGGGTGGGCGCTACGGCTGCGTTCGCGGCCGTCAGTGTGATTGTGGGCGTGATGGCCTGACGGCCTAGCAGACCCGATGGAGCGATGACCCGACGCGCACGCGTCAGGCCATCCAGGGCATTACAGCGCAGGGGTTTCGCAATTTGGTGCGAGTTGCTGCCTCGCGTCGCGACGATCCAGACGCAGGCTCAGCACCGCAACACCCACGCCGATCAGCGGCACGAGCGCCGCCACCCAGGGCACCGCTACCAAACCCGGGCCGTGGTCGATGACGAAACCACCGAGCCACGCGCCAATGGCATTGCCAAGGTTGAACGCGGCAATGTTGAAGCTCGATGCGAGGCTTTCACCCGCCCCGGAAGCCTTTTCCATCACCCACAGTTGCAGCGGGGCGACCGTGGCGAACGCTACTGCGCCGAGCAGGGCCACGAACACAATGGCCAGCCAGTGCGAGTGCAATGCGAACGTCATCAAGCCGAGAACCACGGACAACGCCAGCAAGCTACCCAACACCGTCGGCACCACGCGACGATCCGCGAGTTTGCCGCCGAGCAGATTGCCCACGACCAGCCCCCCGCCGAAGATCAGCAGAATCGGCGAGACAGCACTCTCGGCAAAGCCGGTGACTTCGGTAAGCAGCGGTGCGATGTACGTAAATACGCCGAACACGCCCACCCAGCCAAGCACCGTCGTGAGCAAGCCGAGCAACACCGGCCGCCGTGCCAGCGCACGCAGATCGGCACGCCAGTCGCCCGCATCTTTCGGCGCAGGGATCTTCGGCACAAACCAGGCAATCACGAGCAAAGCGAGCGCGCCAATGACGGTGACCGCCCAGAAGCTCGCGCGCCAGCCGTAGTGCTGGCCCAGCCACGTGCCGAACGGCACCCCCAGAATGTTCGCAACGGTCAGGCCGGTGAACATCACGGCGATGGCCGACGCGCGGCGCTCACGCGGCACCAGACCGGTCGCCACAACCGAGCCGACACCGAAGAACGTACCGTGGGCGAACGACGTCAGCACACGGGCCGCCATCAGCGCGCCGTAGCTGGGCGCCAGTGCACACGCAGCGTTACCGATAGTGAAGATCGCCATGAGCACCAGCAACACGGTCTTGCGCGGCCAGCGAGCGGTGGCGGTCGTCATGAGCGGGGCACCAACGACGACACCCAGCGCGTAACCGGAAATAAGCAGGCCCGCGGCCGCGATCGAGACACCGAAATCGGCACCGACGTTGAGCAGCAGACCCATGATGACAAACTCCGTCACGCCAATGCCGAAGGCACCGGCGGTCAGGGCGTAGAGGGCAATGGGCACGAAAAACTCCTGTCTGAATATCGGGACAGGTCGCGCCGTGAGGGTGACGGCTGCGACCGATGTGCGGAATATAGACGCCCTTGCATTGATGAAATAGACTGCGCAAAGGAAAATAATTTGTGACTTGATGTCACAGATTCGCACAAAGCCGGTCGTAGCAAGGGTCAGGGGAACATCCGATGGGTCGACAGGACGTCAATCGCTCAGGCGATATGGAAGTTTTCACGCGCGTGGTGGAGCTGGGCGGTTTCTCGGCGGCGGCGCGCGCGTTGCACATGACGCCGTCTGCCGTGAGCAAGCTGATTGCCCGGCTCGAGTCGCGTCTGGGTGCGCGCCTGTTCAATCGTTCGACGCGCCGTCTGCAACTCACCCCCGAAGGCACCTCGTTTCACGAGCGCGCATTGCGCGTGCTGGCCGACATCGAGGCCGCCGAGCGCGAAGCGGCGGCGGGGGCGGTGCCGCGTGGCCTGCTGCGCGTGAATTCGAGTGTGCCGATCGGCTCGCTCTACCTGCTGCCGGTCATCCCCGCGTTTCTGGCGAAGTACCCCGAGATCCGCCTCGATCTCACACTCACCGATACGGTCGTCGACCTGCTGGAGCAACGTGCCGACGTGGCCGTTCGTGCGGGTCCGCTACGCGACTCGCGGTTGGTGGCCCGTAAGCTGGGCGAGAGTCGGGTGCATGTGGTGGCGTCGCCCGAGTATCTTGCGCGTAACGGCCCGCTGCGCTCGCCCGCCGACCTGATTCATCACAACGTCATGGCTTTCAATTTCGACCGTCAGGTGCAGGGCTGGCCCTTTCTCGACGGCGCGGGTGGCATCACGCACTATCCGCAGATCGGCAACATGGTCGTAAGCGATGGCGACACCATGCGCAAGCTCGCGATCGAGGGGTTGGGGCTCGCACGTCACTCGCGTTATCACGTCGATGCCGATCTGCGTGCAGGACGCCTGGTCACGGTACTTGAAGACTACAACCCCGGCGATCTGGAACCGGTGCACGCGGTGTATGTCGGGCAGGGCGGCCACTTGCCCGCGCGCGTACGCGCGTTTCTCGACTTTCTCGTGGCCAACATCCACCTGCCCTGATACTGCTTGAACGCGTTGACGTTCAAGCAACGGCCCGGTCGCGATGGGACCAGACGAACAGCGGCCACGCCAGCGCGGCGCACAGCAGGCCACCGGTCCACACCAGCCCCCAGCCGCCCATCAGGAGCAACCACGGGATGGTCAACGGCGTAAGGAACATCGTCAGGAAGACGCCGGTGTTGCCGATACCCAGCGCCGTTCCGGCACGCGAGGCACCCGCAAGCGTAGCCAACTCCGTGAACGCGACACCGTGCCACGCCGACGCCACGATACCCCCGGCAATCAGCAACGCGATCACCCACGGCGTGCCGTGTGCCATCCATTCGGGGCGATGGGCGAGCGCGGTCACGAGCAGCGCGAGCAACGCGAACACCCCGCCCACGACAATTGTGCACACCCGCAGATATGCCGGACGATTGCGACGCCTATCGGTGAAGCGTCCGCTCCACACACGCGTGATCGCGGCCCCCGTCTGCACAGCACCCAGGGTGAAAGAGATTGTCGCCACGCTGACATGGGCAAAATCATGCAAGAACACCGTGCCGAACGTCAGCACCGCGACCTGCGGCATCGCCAGCACTGCCATGCCCAGCGCCGTGCTCAGCAGACGCGCATCGCGCAACGGCGTATAGCTCGCAGCCGGTCGCCCTCCCGAGGCACTCGCCGTGCGGGCTGCCGTGCTCGCGGTTTCGTGGGGTTCCTCCGGCGGTTCGAGCAGCCACAGCCACGCCATGAAGGCTGCGGCGATACACGCAACCGCCAATTCGAAGTAGACCGCGCTGAAACCGAAATGCAACGCCGTGCCCGGCAACACCAGTGCGCCGATACCGCCCCCCATCGGCACGGCGCATTGCCGCACGCTCATCGCCAGACCCTGCTCGCTGTCGTGAAACCAGCGCATGACCGCCCGGCCACTCGATCCGTTTACACTGCCGCCCAGTACGCCGATGGCCAGCATGCCGGCCGCGAGCATCGGCATCGACGGCACGTAGTGCTTCGTCGGAACACCCCATAGCGCGAGGCAAACGAGTGCCGCCGCCGTCACCATCAGCCCAACGAGCAGCACCCGCCGGTCGCCCCAGCGGTCGGTGAGCATGCCCCACGGCAACTCGGAAACGGCGATACCCAAACCGATCATGCCAAGCACGATGCCGAGGTCGCCGTTGGCGAGCGCATACGCGCTGCGCATCTGCACGGCCGTGGCGGGAATGCCCCCCATGGCCGCAGCAAAGCTGCAATTGGCCGCGACGCCGACCCCCAATACCTTCCAACGATGATTGCGTCCGAGGCCGAGCGCGACAGAAGACGGCGCCAGCGCGGGCGGCGCCTGATTAACGGTAGCGGAAGCCGGGACGGTACATAGACGTTCATTCATGTGTGACACGGTGCGCGGCCCGCGGGCACGCGTCTCAGAGCGGAGAAATGGCGGCGTCCCGTCACGCGTCAGGCTGCGGTTCAACACGTTTCAGGGCGCCATGCTCCGCATCGTACGGATAGACAATCCATCGGGAAAGCGGGAAAATTCGATGACTTATATCGTGTTTCCCGGATTATCATCAGGCGCAGCGATGCGTCGCGGGTGCCGGCGACGCGATGTCTTCCCGAGAGCCGCCATGAACGCCCGTGCCTTCGATCTCACGCAGTTGCGTACCTTTATCGCCATTCACGACGCCGGCAGCATCTCCGCGGCGGCGGAGCAGATCTTTCTGTCGCAATCGACCGTGAGCGAACAGCTCAAGAAACTCGAAGAGCGGGCGGGGCAACCGCTACTCGTGCGCTCGCGCAAAGGCATGCGCCCGACACCGGCCGGCACGCGATTGCTCGCGTATGCCCGTCAGATCTCCGCGCTGTCCGAAGCGGCATTCGAAGACCTGCAAGGCGTGCTGCTCGACGGCGAGTTGCGCATCGCCATCACGGATTACTACCGTCCTCACGATGTCGGCCGTGTGCTCAAACGGTTCACAAGCCTGTACCCGCGACTGCGCCTGCATGTCAGTGCGATGCAAAGCGCGCAGATCGAGCGCACCGCGCTGACCGGCGAGCACTTCGACGTGGGTTTGGCGTTACGCCTGATGAACGAGGATGTCGGCCGGGGCGCCAAGGCGCTGGGCTACCGCACGCCGGGCACACTGGTACGCCGCGAACGCCTCGTATGGGCCATGTCGTCAACGCTCGCCGAGCCCATCGGCGAGCCGTTGCCGCTGGTTACGCTGCCGCCCTCGTGTGCGCTGCAAAGCCTGGTGCTTAGCGTGCTCGAGCGGCACAAGGTGCCTTACCGCGTCTCTCACTCGGCAGCGGGGGTGGCCGGCATGCAACTGGCGCTCGGGGCCGGGCTGGGCATCTCGTGTCTGAACGAATCGGCGCTCACGTCCGATCTCATCGTATGCCCGGCGTCGCTCGGTCTGCCGCCACTGCCGCGTGCCGAGTTCCACCTGCTGCCCGGCCGCGCCGACGAAACCGACCTGATCCGGCACGCGCGCAATGCGCTGCTGCGGCTCTTCGCGTGATACCTTTGCCCCCTGATCCCGATTTTGCCCGCTCATTGCGGTTGCCGTTATGCCGGAAGCCACACCGATTCGTCTGAATTTCAACACCCGCCGCGCGCTGCTGTTCGCGCTGACGGCCGAGCGTCTGTCGGCGTTCTATGAGCACGGGCAGTGGATGACGGACAAGCAGGGCGCCACCCTCGCACAGATGTGGCTGTCGCGCTCGAAGCTGCAATTGCCGCTCGACGAGCGGCGTCTGCTCTCGACGCTGAGCGACGATTTCGCGCGCGAGCTGGCCGGCACGCTGTCTCGCGAAGCCGGCCTGTACACCGCGCATGAAATGATGGAATCGCTCGACGCAGACTACGCATACGCGTCCGTCGTCGCGCAAGACCTGCTGGAAGATTGCACGCGACGCCTCGTCGAGGCAGGCGTTACCGACTGATACGGACGCACGACGGATCGTGCGTGCCGCGCGCCGTCGCCACGCAAGCGAAAGGTAGCAACACTTGGTCGTCAGGCGACGATGCCACGCTCCTGCACCAGCACCCACGGCGCCACAACGACCGCCCACAGCTCCGGCGTGCGCTGAGCATAGTCGCTCGCGTGGTCCGCTTGCATGCGTTGCACCATCCCCGCTGACAGCCATTGCGACACGGTGTCCTTGTCGTCGTTGGCGAGCGCTTCGGCAACCGACACAAGGTCGACACCGGGGGCAACGTAAAGCAGCACGCCGCGCGCAAAGAACGATTCCAGATCCTTCCAGTCGATCTTGGCAGTTTCACTCAGCAGGCGTACGTAGACCTCGCTCGGTCCTGACGCTGCGTTTTGAAGGGGTGGATCTGATTTGTCGGGCTTGGGTGAATCCATGACAGCAAGGCTCCGTGGCAGCGCAGACCAAAACACGGCGGCGCGCGGGAAAGCGTAAATATCGAAAACCCGCATTGTAATGCGCCCCGGCGTGCTTGACGGTGGTAGCATCGGAACCCCACGTATAGCGTCGGTGTCGCAGTGACATGACACGGCCGCTGCGTGGTGGCTAACGTTTTACCGAGGAACCGCATGTCCAAACAAAAAACCGATCCCAAGCTGGAACAAGCCCTGACGCGCGGCGATCTCGCCATGCGCCAGATCAACTCTGCCCGTGCAACCGCGTTGTTGCGCGCGCTTGGCGAGATGATCGTGGCAGCGTCGGCAACGATCGGCGTCGAAGCGGTGGTAGACGTGCCGAACGGCGACAAGGTCTACGATCCGGAAGACGGTGTGTGGCCGCAGGCACTCGTACTGTCGTTCGACGGCCCTATCGACGAAGCCGACGAGGAAGAGCTGCGTACCGTGCAGTTGATCGCCGACAAGCATCCGGAGACGTTCCAGGTGGTGTGGCATCGTGCCGATGGCAAGATGGGCCGCCATGAAGCGCGCCCGCTCGCGATGGTCGCCTTCCTGACCGACGTAGAGGTGCCTTGGCTCGACGACGACGCCTGATGCCGCATTGAACTGACGGCACGAGAGGCGGCGTCATCGCCGCCTCTCGCGGCAAGTGTCGGCCCACCGCCGCCCGAGGCACACGCCCGGGCGGCGGTTTCGTTTGATCACTCGGCTGTCGCCCTCATCAAATCGGGGGCCGGCCGATGCCAGACGGCAATCAAAAGTCCTGCCGCAATCAAACCCGCCCCGAGCAGTCCCGCAACGCTCAATCGGTCGCCGAACAGCAAAAACGCAAAACCCGTGGCAAATAGCGGATCACTGGTCTCGATGATCTGCACTTTGCTGGCTTGCCCGCGCTCCACCGCTCGCGTCGTGAAATAGAAGCCGCCAATCGTCGGCAGCAAGACAAGCGCGCAGAGGGTCGCCCACATGGCACCGGCGGGGAATGCGAAACCCTCGCTCACCAGCGGCATCAGCAGAAAGAGACTCCCGAATCCGAATAGCCAGACGAGTTGCGGCAATCCCGAGCCGATCCGGAACCCCTTGGAAAGAAAGATGAACAGCGCATAGCCGCACCCGCCCATCAAAGCGAGCACGATGCCGGACAGACTGCCGGCGATGCCGTGCTCGAACAGACTCATCAGGCCGACGCCTGCGACGATTGCAGCGAAGGCGAGAAGCTTCTGTCGCGTTACTTTTTCGCCGAGAAACAGACCGGATAGCGCGATCGTGGCGCCGCCGGCGGCATAAGTCAGAAACGAAACCAGTGGGATGGATGCTTGCGCAAACGCCTTCGTCTCAAAGTAGTAGAGGCCGAAGATGCCCAGCAGCGAAAGGCATGCGAATTGAGGCCAGCGCCGGGTCAGTCTGACGGTTTGCGTGCGTAGCTGCGGGCGACAAGCGCAGAGCGTGCAGACCAACAGGAAAGCCCCGAAGCACTTCCAGAAAGCGATCAGCGCGGGCGTTGCCCCTTGATCGAATCCAACGCGCGTCAACACGCCGATCGTGCCGTTCAGAAGGGCAGCAAACAGCGCGCAGGCCTCGGGGCCGCAGCTTGAGCGAGGTAATAAACGCATTTCCGATAGGTAGTGAACGATTGGATTGAAACGAAGGCGTCAAGCTGCCGGTGGCGTTCTCACGAAGGTAATGAAGGACACGCGGCCATTTCGATCCGACGTAAAGATTCCCCCCCAACGGTCATCCCATTCGGCGAATGCCCTGTCCGCTCTGAGAATCCGGGTCGCGGCGGCGAGGTGCCAATGAGGAACGCCCGGCAGCAGATGATGGGTCAGATGAAACGAATCACCGTGCATACCGATGAAAAGGCGTTCGATCCAAAGCGAATAGCGGTTTCGTGACGTGAAGCGCCACGCGCCGGAGGCGTCCATGAACGGGTAATGCTCCGATAGCTCGCTAAACCATCCAATGACCGGATAGACGAGCACCAGAGGAATCCACCAGAAGAGCATCAGATTGGCCAGCCATCCATGCGCATAGGCGATCGCGGCTATGACCGTGTGAAGCAGCAGAATCAGCCAGGACTCGACCTGCGACGCGTCCGGCCTCAAAGCGAATGACAGACGGTTCAGCCACAGGGATTTGAGGTACCGGATTGTCAATCGACCACAGAGCGCGCTCAGAACGAATCGGCGAAAGAAGTCCGGACCTCTCGGAATCGCGTAGACCCCGGCGCGCTTCAATTCCCTGAAGTCCGGATCGTGAGCCGTGTCGCCTAATCGCGAGTGATGTGCCATCACATGAGAGCGCCGATAAGCCGACAGCGATTGCATGACCGGCCAACCGCAAAACACTCGGCCCGCCAACCGGTTCAACCCTTTGGATTTGAAGAGCGTTCCGTGCGATGCGTCGTGAAACAGACTCGCCAACGCACGCTGCCGAGCCCCGATGATCAGAATCGACAGCGGGTACAGCACCGGGTGGACCTGCAACGACAACCCACATGCCGCAAGCATCCAGGCGTAATCGAAAACGATGGAAACAACCCCGCGATAGTTGTTCCGCACGCACAGTGCTTTGATGCTGCGCTTCTGGTCTGCCGTCAGCGTGAAATTCGTGGACCTCCGTACCATGCTCCCCTCCGTCGATGTTCCGACGACGCAAGCGAGGCACGCCCATCTTCCGTCATCTCATCTCACGCTCCGAGGGGAAAGCGCGCGCACAAATTGATTTCGCATTCTGCCAGCGGAAGTCCCTCAACAGAACGCGATTCGGCGCGAAAAGTCAGATTTCGGAATTTTCGGATGACGGTTCGTTCTCAACGTCATCCGTGGATGCGTGGCGGCACGGCATCCGCCGTACGGATCAGATCGACGCCAGCGCGAACGTGGTACCTGTCGCAATCTTGTCGACAGCGCCGCCCTGCCTGAAGTGCAACGCGTCGAACTCGCCGAGCACTGTCGCGTTCTCGCCCTGCACATGGAGTGCCGTGCCTTCCGGAAGGCCAACCACACGCTCGTCTGGATTGATCGCCAGAAACTCGGCCAGACGTTCCTCGCGCGACTCCCCGTTGTGGCCCGCCGGCTTGCCGCTGATGAAGTGCGGATTCACCTGAAACGGAATCAGGTTGAGCGCTTTGAGTGTGGGCGGCTCCACGATGGGCATGTCATTGGTCGTCCGAATGGTCGGACAGACAACGTTCGCCCCCGCGCTCCATCCCACGTACGGCATGCCGGCGTTCACACGCTCGCGCAGCAAGCCCACGATACCTGCGTTGTACATGCGGTCGAGCAACGCGAATGTGTTGCCGCCTCCCGCCACCACCGCCTCCGCCTGTTCGATCGCCGCGCGCGCGTCCTTGTGGTGATGGATCGATTCGAGCACATAGCCCAACCGGTCGAATGTCGGCTTCACGCGCGCTTCATATTCGTCGTAGCTGAAGGTGATTCCCCCGGCGTAGGGCACGAACAGCACACGCTTCACGCGCCCCCGAAGCACCGCGTGCACCTGATCGTCGGCGTGCGCCAGAAAGCCCTGGTTGCCCTTGCGGGAGCTGCTCATCATCAAGATCTGTTTCACGACTCATGCCTCCTGGGCAGATGTATTCGGGGGACGGCCCACGACGGGCGCATAACGTGCATCTGGTGTCAGCGATGAGTGTACCCGGCGGCTCGGACGACGCCTTGCCCGCACCCACCGAGGGCCACGCCAATTCGCATCGCCGTGCCGCCGTTTCCCATGAAGTGAAACGTCATACCGAATGCTGCAACCGCACACGGAAAATTGCGCTCCGGACGCAAAGCCTTATGGCGTCAGTGTCATATGCCAACCCTTATGCCACCTATAAGCTACGGGGGTGTCACGGCTCGCATTCCCGGGTTTCCGATCGCGCGGAGAAAGATTACACTCAGACTCTTATATAAGACTGCCCCTTATCGTCTGCCCCCTGAAGCGATTTCCGGCGTGCCACCTGTCGGAGCGAGCATCGGGCGGCCTGACGAAATCGCGTCAACCTGGTTTTCAAACTCGAGTACAGCATCATGACTTCCACTTCCCAGCGTGGCGGCCTGAAGGTCGCAGACAATCTGATCGCGTTCATCGAAAAGGAAGCCCTGCCGGGCACCGGTGTCGATGTCGATGCGTTCTGGAAAGGCTTCGACGCCATCGTCCATGACCTCGCCCCGAAGAACCGCGCCCTGCTCGCCGAGCGCGACCGCCTGCAAAGCGAACTCGACAACTGGCACCGCGCCAACCCGGGTCCGATTGCCGACGCCGCCGCCTACCGCGCATTCCTCGAAAAGATCGGTTACCTGCTGCCCGCGCCCGCGAGCGTGAAGACCACTACGGCCAACGTCGACTACGAGATCGCCGAGCAGGCCGGCCCGCAGCTCGTGGTGCCGCTCTCCAACGCCCGCTACGCCCTGAACGCCGCGAACGCGCGCTGGGGCAGCCTGTACGACGCACTCTACGGCACCGACGCCATCCCCGAGACGGACGGTGCCGAGAAGGGCACCGGCTACAACCCGAAGCGCGGCGAACGGGTGATCGCCTTCGCGCGTGGCTTCCTTGATCAGGCCGCCCCGCTGGCCGATGGCTCGCATAAGGACGCCACCGGTTACCACGTCGAGAACGGCAAGCTCGTGATCGTCACCAAAGCTGGCAAGACCGCGTTGGCAACGCCCGCGCAGTTCATCGGCTATCAGGGCGACGCCGCCGCGCCGACGGCCGTGCTGCTCAAGCACAACGGCCTGCACTTCGAGATCCAGTTCGACGCCACGCACCCGATCGGCAAGACCGACGCGGCCCATGTCAAGGACGTGCTCGTCGAAGCCGCCGTCACGACCATCATCGACTGCGAAGACTCGGTCGCCGCCGTGGACGCCGACGACAAGGTCGACCTGTATCGCAACTGGCTCGGCCTGATGCAGGGCACGCTGACGGAAGAAGTGAGCAAGGGCGGCAAGTCGTTCACGCGCCGTCTGAACGCCGACCGTGAATACACCGGCGCCGATGGAAAGCCCGTGAAGCTGCACGGCCGCTCGCTGCTGTTCATCCGCAACGTCGGCCATCTGATGACCAACCCGGCGATCACCGATCGCGAAGGCCGCGAGATTCCGGAAGGCATTCTCGACGGCGTGGTCACCGTGCTCGCCTCCCTGCATGATCGCAAGCATCGACTCAATTCGCGCACCGGCTCGATCTACATCGTCAAGCCGAAAATGCACGGGCCGGCCGAAGTGGCCTTCGCCGACGAACTGTTCGGCCGCATCGAAGACCTGTACAACCTGCCGCGCAACACGCTCAAGATGGGCATCATGGACGAAGAGCGCCGCACCAGCGTGAACCTCTCGGCCTGTATCGCCGCGGCCGCTTCGCGCGTCGCGTTCATCAACACGGGCTTCCTCGATCGCACGGGCGATGAAATGCACACCGCGATGGAAGCCGGTCCGATGATGCGCAAGGGCGACATGAAGTCGTCGGCATGGATCACGGCTTACGAGAAGAGCAACGTGCTCGTGGGTCTGGCTGCCGGCCTGCGTGGCCGCGCACAGATCGGCAAGGGCATGTGGGCCATGCCGGATCTGATGCACGCCATGCTCGAGCAGAAGATCGCACATCCGAAGGCCGGAGCGAACACTGCCTGGGTGCCGTCGCCGACTGCCGCCACGCTGCACGCACTGCACTATCACATGGTCGACGTGCAGGCCGTGCAGCAGGAACTCGAAAAGATCGATTACGCCAAAGAGCGCGACGCGCTGCTCACGGGTCTGCTGACGGTGCCGGTCGTGGCCAAGGCCGAGTGGAGCGCCGACGAGATCCGCAAGGAAATCGAAAACAACGCGCAAGGCATTCTGGGCTACGTCGTTCGCTGGATCGATCAGGGTGTCGGCTGCTCGAAGGTGCCGGACATCAACGATATCGGCCTGATGGAAGACCGCGCCACGCTGCGTATTTCGAGCCAGCATCTGGCGAACTGGCTGCGTCATGGCGTGATCACGCGCGAGCAGGTCGAAGAAACGCTCAAGCGCATGGCCGCTGTGGTCGACAAGCAGAACGCCGGCGACAAGCTTTATCGACCGATGGCGCCGAACTTCGACGACTCGCTGGCATTCAAGGCCGCCAGCGCGCTCGTGTTCGAAGGTCTGACGCAGCCCAACGGCTACACCGAGCCGTTGCTGCACAAGTACCGTCTCGAACTGAAGGCGAAGCAACGCGGGTAAATGGTCTGAGGCCGTCGTCTCGGAAGATCGACCCTCGATAGGTCAGGCGGCATCGGACTTATCATCGGACGCCCGACGGGGTAACCTGTCGGGCGTCTTTGTATTTCCAGGAACCCGCCGCGCATGGATCCCGCACTCGCCCTGCAACGCGCCGAACGGCGTGCCCTGTCCTTTCTTCTGGTCGCGCTGGCGATCTTCATCGGCACGCTCTTCATGCCGGAGCACTTCCTCACCGGCTGGATTCGCGCGGCGGCGGAAGCGGCGATGGTCGGCGGACTCGCCGACTGGTTTGCCGTCGAAGCGCTGTTCCGGCGCATTCCGATCCCCGGGCTCTCGCGGCACACGAACATCCTGATTCGCAAAAAGGACGCCCTCGGCGAGGGTCTCGCCCGCTTCGTGCGCGAGAAGTTTCTCGACACCCCCTCCGTTGTGCGGCTCATCCAGCAACAGAATCCGGCAGACGTTGTCTCGCACTGGCTCGGCTCGCACGAGAACACGCGTCAGTTGAGCGCCGTGCTGGTGAAGGTGGCGGGCGGGGTACTCGACGTGATGGACGAGCGCAACGTGCAGGCCTTCATCCGTCGCGCGCTCGACACGATGATCGACCGGCTCGACCTGTCGCAATCGGCGGCCGCGATTCTCGACACGCTCACCCGCGACGGCCGTCATCAGGCCCTGCTCGATGAAACGCTCGACTATCTCGTCGAACTGCTCAACGAACCGCAAACTCGGGAGTTCATTTCGGCGCGCATCGTCGACTGGCTCAAGACCGATCATCCGAAGAAGGAAAAAGTGCTGCCGTCGGAGTGGCTGGGCAATAAGGGCTCTGACATGATCTCGGCGGCCGTCACGCGCCTGCTTGCGCAAATGGAAGCCGACGAATCGCATCAACTCCGTCAGGCGTTCGATCGCGCAGTGGCGGGATTGATCGAGCGGCTGAAACACGACGCCGAGTTCCAGACGAAGCTCGAGACGTTCAAGACCCAGCTCAAGGGCGATACGGCGCTGAATGCTTACGTCGGCAGCCTATGGAACGAGTGGCGCAGCTGGGTAAAACGCGATCTCGCACGCGACGA
The DNA here is from genome assembly GCF_001465595.2 of Pandoraea apista. NCBI lineage: Bacteria > Pseudomonadati > Pseudomonadota > Betaproteobacteria > Burkholderiales > Burkholderiaceae > Pandoraea > Pandoraea apista. The sequence goes on from NZ_CP013481.2 coordinate 5,396,064, forward strand.
TTCAGTGATCGGCGCCAAGATCACCGCCGCAGCGGCGTGGATCGGTCAGGAACTGGCGCGCAGCGAATCGCTTCGCAAAGCACTCGACGCCCAATTGCTCGATGCCGCCGAGCGCATGGCGCCGGGCTTTGCCGACTTCGTGACGGATCACATCCGCGCAACGGTACATGGCTGGAACGCCGAACATCTGTCGCAGCAGATTCGCTTGAGCGTGGGGCAGGATCTGCAATACATCCGCATCAACGGCACCCTTGTCGGCGGATTGATCGGCGCGGTGCTGTATCTGATCGCCCAAGCGCCGGCACTGCTCGCGCGCGCTCACTGACGATCCCCCGCAGACGCCGGCTGTCGGAGCGGTGTCTGCCCGGCGCAACGCCAATGGTGCGACACAACACTCGTCTGGCATTCGGCACCCCAAGACACCACGCGGCTTCCCCGCTTATATCGATTCAATTTATCGATATATAAAAAATCAAAATTATATTTATACAACCTCGTTCCCTATAGTTCGGTCCCAGCCGCGCCGTCTCTCGCAAGCGCGCAGATGGTTTCCGAATTCCTTAGAGAACGCCACACCTCATGAAGACCACGATTCTGGCCCGTTTGGGCCTTGCCGGCGCATTCGCCGCAATGGGCCTCGCCGCTACCACCGCACATGCGCAGAGCAACGTCACCATTTACGGCCTGATTTCGGGCGGCGTGGGTTACGTGAGTAATCAGGGTGGCAACAAGACGTGGCAGGCGCTCTCGGGCACCAACCAGAATCCGCGCTGGGGTTTCCGCGGTTCGGAAGACCTGGGTAACGGCACCAAGGCCATCTTCACGCTCGAAGCCGGCTTCAACATCATGAACGGCACGGGCGCCCAGAACGGCCGCGCCTTCGGCCGTCAGTCGTTCGTCGGCCTGTCGGACAACTCGTGGGGTACGTTCACGCTCGGTCGTCAGTACGACACCATCCACGATTACGTCGGCCCGATCATCATTTCGAGCAACGGCGTGAACATTGGCGATAACGACAACGGGTACAACGATATCCGCATGCAGAACTCGGTGAAGTGGGTGAGCCCGACGGTGGGCGGCTTCCACGGCACGGCGCAATACGGCTTCTCGAACTCGGCCACGGGCTTTCGCAACAACAACGCCTACAGCTTCGGCCTCGGCTACAAGTACGCCGACTTCGACTGGAATGCGGCCTACGCGCAGTACAACAACCCGTACAGCGGCACGAACAACGACGGCGCCATCGCCAACGATTACGCCAGCTCGCTGCTGATCTTCTCGAAGAGCGCCACGCGTGCGAACGTCTTCGCGAGCCAGCAACGTATCTTCGCCACGGGCGGCTTCTATCGCTGGGGCCCGGCGCTCATCGGCGCCATGTTCTCCGACGTGCGCTACACGTACCTCGACGCGTCGCACCTGCATTTGCAGAACTACAACCTGACGCTGAACTACAACGTCACCCCGGCCCTCGTGCTCGGCGCCGCGTACGGTTTCACGTCGGGCAAGTACGATGTGATCAATACACGTCCGCAATGGCATCAGGTGAACCTGCAAGCCGACTACTGGCTGTCGAAGCGCACGGACGTTGCGCTCACGCTCAACGCCCAGCAGGCCGCCGGCGACGCGCAATACGCGCAGCTCTTCGGCTACGCAGCGTCGAGCACCAAGCGCCAGATGGCCGTGACGCTGGGCATGCGTCACACGTTCTGACGCGCGCGGACGCGCCGTCTTCCTCAATGCATGCCTAGCAAGTTCGACATCATGACCCATCTGAACGAACTGAACACACCGGCCGACGCGGGGGCCTCGCGCCATCGCAATCGTCGCAACTTCCTGCGCACGTCGCTCGCCGCCTCGCTTGCCACACTGGGCGCGACGGGGGCGGGCAGCGCGCTTGCGGACCTCACGTCGACCGAAGGCGCCGCTCGTCTGGCGGCCGACAACACGGCGCGCCGCACGGTCGTCATCGACTGCGATCCGGGTCAGGACGATGCGATTGCCATCCTCTTTGCGCTGGGTGCGCACGACCAGATCGACCTGAAAGCGCTTACCGCCGTGGGCGGCAACGTGCCGTTGAATCTGACCGAGCGCAACGCGCGCATCGTGCGCGACTGGGCGGACAAGACCCACACCCTGCCGGTCTACGCCGGCTGCCCGAAGCCGCTCATGCGCGAGCTGATCACCGCTGCGAACGTGCACGGCCGCACCGGGCTCGACGGCGTGACGCTGCACGAGCCGCGTGGCCCGCTCGCGCCGCAGCATGCCGTGACATATCTGATCGACACGCTGCGCGCCGCAGCGCCGGGCAGCGTCACGCTCGTGGCGCTCGGCCCGTTGACCAACATCGCCACCGCGCTGAGCGCTGCGCCGGAAGGCGCCAGAGCGCTGCGCGAAATCGTGTTGATGGGAGGCGCGTGGTTCGAGCGCGGCAACATCACGCCGGCAGCGGAATTCAACATCTATGTCGATCCGGAAGCCGCGAGCATTGTGCTCGGTGCAGGCGTACCCGTGACCGTGCTGCCGCGCGACGTCTGCGTGAAGGCGCCGATCACGCCGCAGCGCGTTGCGCCGTTCCGTGCGCTGAAGAATCGGTGCGGTCCGATCGTAGCGGACATTCTCGCGGCGGAAGTGGCGTATCAGAAGGGACGTCGCGGCGTGGAATCGGCGCCGATGTACGACCCGTGCACCATCGGCTATCTCGTCGACCCGACGATGTTCGGTGGCCGCCGTGTGAACGTTGCCGTGGAAACGACGGGCCAGTTGACGCTGGGCGAGACGGTCGTGGACTGGAACGGCCGCTCGAAGCGTGCTGTAAACGCCACGTGGATCACCGATGTGGACGCCGACCGCTTCTACGAGACGTTGCTCGCCCGTATCGCGCGTTTGCCTTAAGCCGTTGGCATCGCGACATCCGGACGGCATGACGGCATGAGCGCGCGGCGCCGGCATATGCACAACGCGGTGGCCCCGGAACGGCCGCCGCGTTTTCGCATGACGGGCGTCACGCGGGCAATCGCGTGACGATTCGACGGCAATCACGTAGCGAGATGCCTTGCGATCCACTCGCGGCACGCACTGACCTGCGGACCACGCTCCTTGCCTTCGAGCGACATCAACGCCACGGTGCGCGTGACACGCGGCGCGGTGACTTCAAGGGCAACGAGCGCCGGATCGTGCAGATGCAGCGTATAGAGCCGGGGCAGGATCGCGAGCGCGAGTCCGCTGCGCACCAGCGCGTAGAGCGGTTCGGTGTACTCCATGCGGTACTTCGGTTCGAGCCGCAGATTTTGCGAGCCGCCCGTGCGTTGCAGGGAATCGCTGACGTTACCGCGCACGAACACCGCGAGATCGCGCTCGGTGAGCTGCACCCAGGTGACGGATGCCGCCGAGGCGAGCGGATCGTCTCGACGCGCCACGAGCACGATCTCATCGTCGAACAGATCGTCGCAACGAAAACCGTCGGCGCTGGCGGCATGTCCGGCTTCGTCGGCATCGTCGCGAACGCCGACGCCGAGATCGATCTCACCGCGTGCGAGGGCCGCCACGAGTTCGCTGTTCGGCAAATCGGAGAGTGCAAAACGCACATTGGGATACGCCTCGCGCAGCGTGCCGAGCACTGGCAGCAGACGCGCCGCAACCGACGGAATGAAGCCAATGCGCACCGTCTGGGCTTGCAGCGCGAAGGTGCTCGACATGTCGTCGAATGTGCCACGCGCGGCGTTGAGCAGACGTTCAGCGAGCGGCAGGATGGTCGAGCCGGCTTCGGTCAGCGTCAAGCGATGCGCCGAGCGCTCGAACAGCCGGCCGCCGAGCAGGAATTCGATCTGACGAATCGCCGCCGTGAGCGCCGGCTGCGTGACCGAGAGCGCCTGCGCCGCCTGCGTGAAGCTGCGCGAGTGCGCGAGCGCCACGAAGTACTGCACCTGCCGCAACGTGAGCGCCGGCAGCGGCGGCACCTGGGGAACGGCGGCACTCGCATTCGAGGAACCCGGCAGTGCGGTGGCGGTGGCGGTGGCGGTGGCCTTGGAGGACTTCGGGCCGCCAGCACTGGCCGCGGCGTGCTCGGTACGTCGGGACGAACTCGCCATAGCGGGCTCCTGTAATGGCGTCCTGACGAGACGGCAGGACACAGCAGTATCGCGAGACCGTTTCAAGCGTTGGACTTCCTGACACGCTGGGAATCCACAGCCTTCGCGAAGAATAGATTTGAATTATCGAATCATAAGTAATTTCATTTTTTATTTATAGTCGCACGCACGTAAAGTGCCACGCAAAGACCCACTATTCTTGGCTTATGCAGACTTCTACTCCTGAGCGCGACACGGCGCGCCCCGCGGCTTCCGTGGCTTCCGAGCGATCCCCGGGCCAGACTGCCACGGTCCCGGGCGGCTGGCTCGAGCGCCGCTTCGCCATCGCCGGACGGGGCTCCAGCGTGCGCACCGAAGTTCTGGCCGGCATCACCACATTTCTCGCTGCCGCCTATCTGCTGGTCGTCATTCCGTCGCTGCTCGCCACGGGCGGCATGGATCGCGGCGCGGCCACCACGGCCGTCATGCTGGTCTTCGTGCTGTTCTCGGTGCTGATGGGTTTCTACGCGAACCTGCCGTTCGTCGTCGGACCGGGCATCGGCGGGTCGGTCATCGTGGGTGTGACGCTCGCCGCTACCGAACACGTGGCCTGGCAGACCGGCATCGCCATCGCCTTCCTGTCCGGCGTGTTGTTCCTTTTGCTGACGGTGATCGGCGCACGCAGTGTGGTGGCACGCCTGATTCCCACGGCCATCAAGCTCGGTCTGGGGGCGTCCATCGGCTTGTTCATTGCAGTGCTCGGCGTGCGCAATGCGGGCATGGTCGTGGCCAACGCCAAGACCAATGCGTTTGCGCTGGGCGACTTCAGCAAGCCGGGCACGATCGTCGCACTGATCGGCCTGGGCACCGCCGTGCTGCTGCAAGGCCGCAAGGTCCCGGGCGCCATTCTCTGGTCGATTCTGGTCGCGGCGGTGGCCGGTGTGCCGCTGGGTGTGACCAGGTTGCCCGAGTCGTTCATCTCGCTGCCGCACAGCATTGCGCCGGTGGCATTTCAACTCGACTTGCGCAGTGCGCTGACGATTGCGTCGCTGCCGTATCTGTTCGCCTTCTTCGCTGCCGAGTTCTTCTCGACGCTGGGGACTACGCTCGCGGTCGGTGGCAAGGCGGGGTTGCTCGACGAGCACGGCAACATGGAGAACATCAACCGTCCGTTTCTTGTCGATTCCATTGCCGCGACAGGCGGTGCATTGCTGGGCATTCCCGCGCTGACGGCGCTGGTCGAGTCGGCGGCGGGTGTCGAAGCCGGGGGCCGCACCGGTCTCACGTCGATTGCCGCTGCCGTGATGTTCGCGCTGATGTGCTTCTTCGTGCCGGTTGCGCTGGCCATTCCGAAGGAAGCCACGGCGCCCGCGCTGATCCTGATCGGCCTGTCGATGTTCAGCACGATCCGCCATGTGCCGTTCGACGATTTCAGCGACGCGTTCCCCGTGCTGGCGATGGTGTTGCTCACACTGCTCTCGAACAGCTTCGGCACCGGTATTGCGGGCGGTTTGTTGTGCTACGTGCTGGTCAAGGCGCTGATGGGCCGCTTCAAGGAATTGCCGTGGGGACTGTATGTGCTGGCGCTGCCGCTGGCGTATTACTTCTGGACAGTCGTGGGACGCCATTGAGCGGCACGCCGCTCGCCCGGCAGATGCCCCGTCTGCCGGTGTATTCAAGAGAAGACTAGACGTGATGACAGAGACACCGGGCCACGTGCCCGCCGCACGCACCGGCGTGCAGATTCAGGAGGCGCATCGCACGTTCTTCCACGCGATGCCGAAAGTTGAATTGCATTGCCATTTGTTGGGCGCGGTGCGTCACGACACGTTCGTGGCGCTTGCGCAGAAGTCGAACGCGCCGCTCGCCCGGGCGGAGATCGACGCCTTTTACACGCGCGGGGAGAAGCCCGTCGGGGTGTTGCGCGTGCTGCGCGCGCTCGATGAGCACCTGCTGAGCACACCCGACGATCTGCATCGCATCGCCTACGAATACCTGGCCGACGCCGCGGCGCACAACGTACGCTACAGCGAGTTCTTCTGGAACCCGACGGGCACTGTGCGCACCTCCGGCATTCCCTACGCGAGCGCCCAAGACGCCATCGTTGCCGCCATTCACGATGCCGGGCGCGATCACGGCATCGTTGGCCGTCTCGTACCGAGTATCGACCGGGAAGCCGATCCGCGCGAAGCCGTCGAGATGGTGGAGTGGATGCGCGAGCATCGTGCCGACGAAGTCATCGGCATCGGTATCGACTATCGCGAGAACGACCGGCCGCCCGAACTGTTCTGGAAGGCGTATCGCAATGCGCGTCTGGCGGGATTCAAGACCACGGCGCATGCGGGCGAATTCGGCATGCCCTGGACGAATGTCGAAACGGCCGTCGAACTGCTCAAGTGCGACCGCATCGATCACGGCTACACGGTTGTCGACGCCCCGGACTTCGCGCGCGAATGCGCCGAGCGCGGCATCGTCTTCACGGTAGTGCCGACCAACTCGTATTACCTGCGCACACTCACGCCGGAACGCTGGGCGGAGGATCACCCGATTCGCCGCATGCCGGGCCTCGGCCTCAAGCTGCATCCGAACACCGACGACCCGACGCTGCACAAGGTCAATCCCGCACAGGCGTGGGAGCTGATGTACAGCCACTTCGGCTTCTCGCTCGACGAGTTGCGCGGCTTCATGCACAACGGCCTCGACGGCGCATGGATCGACGACAGCACACGCCGTGAGTGGCGCCGGAGCTTCGCGGCGGAATTCGACACAGCGCGCGATACGCTCACCCGGACGCTGGCGGCCTGACGCCTCTGCAACCGCGCTTTTCCTTGGTCTCACCCGACCTTAAGCCGCCTTCGGGCGGCTTTTTTTCGGGCCGCGTTCACGCATTCCGCGAACGCAAAAAAGCCGGCCTGGGCGGGCCGGCAGCGTCGCATCGCTTGGGGTCGATGCGTCAGCGCAACTTACGAGCGGTTGTCCTGATCGAGCAGGTTGCGTCCGGTCAGTTGAGCACGCACGTCGGCGCGCGTCAGCGAATCGGCCGGCGCAGCCTTTTGTGCTTGTGCAGCCGCAATCAGCGGCGTGCCGGTTTCGACCTGATTCAGTTGACCGTTGGCGCTGGCTTGCGCCAGTTCGCTACGCACTTCGGCGCGAGAGACCTGACTTTGCGCAGCGACTTGCAGGTCGGAAACGTTGTTGTCGTAACGCGCATCAGCGAAAGCCGAGGCCGATACGAACGAAGCGGCGGCGACAACGGCGGCAAGGATACGGGTGTTCATGGTGAGACTCCTGTCATTAGTTGATAACGTCTTGATCAGCTAGCGTTCGGGGCATCGGCAGCAGAGGTGTCGGAAGACGCTTCGTTTTGCTGCGTTGCGGTGTCCGTCGCGTTGGCATGGATGAATCTTAGGGAAAACCCGTGGTTTTTTCGCAACTGAGCGTCTACAAAACGCAACCGATCGTCCGATTCGAAAAAACTATTGAAAATCAACCGGTTAATGCCGATAAAACAGCTAAATGGCACATGCATGGCACGCACCGGGCAGCGATTCGACGGGAAATGCCGCGCTGTGCAATAGCTTGTTTGTTCGGATGGGGTTTATTGCAGGGTGTGACAGCAGTAGAGTGACAACATCAAGTCAGCCGGCATCGTGAGTCGCCAGGTGCGCCGCACCGCGAACGAGTCCGGTTCGTACAGGAGCAATACCATGGCTGCCCTCGGCTCTTTCCTCCTTCTGGCGTGCGCCTCGCTGCTCACCGCGTCTTATCTTCGCAGCCGTGCCGAGCGCACGCGCCGTCAGCAGGCGCGGGTGACGCGTCGCTGATCCGGCCGCCCCGGCCAACGTTTCCGCACACGTTTCCCACGCTTCCATTGAGTCGGTTGGGTCGCGCATTCTTGTTGATTTGCGCGACAAATCGACGAATCGGCGTCTCCGACGTTTCATTATTTCGTTTTCAGCAATGCGTCCTTCCTCGGGATCGCATTTTTCTCCTTCGCACGCGAGCGTAGATTGGCGGCAATGACGGCGCCCACGGTGGACGTCTCGCCAGACAGGAGAAATGAAAATGAAACAAGTTCTGATCGCTTCGGCCTTGGTTGCCGCATGTCTCACGGCAGGTGCCGCTAGCGCCGCCGAGAATTCGCAATCGGCGGCTCAGCCGCAGCAAAGCCAGCAACAAGCGCAAGCTCAGGTGCAGACGCAAGCCCAGCCGGGCCCTGTGGCCGCCGCAGCGCAAACGTCGACGGTTGCACCGGTGTATGAAGTGCCGGGCCGCGTGAACCGCGCCGGTTCGATCTACTTCGGTCAGTAAGTCGTCGCAAAAAAACGGCAAGCCGGGGAGCCATCCGCCGGCCTGCCGTGCGCCCGGTTCACCGGGACCGCTCCTTCCCGTTTTTCACGCCGTTTCTCCCGTTTCTCCCGCCCCTCCCGACGCCCTCCGGCCTTCTTAATAGGTCCCAATAGGTCCGCTTCATCGCCGCCGTACACACGGCAGACAGGCACCCCACCACCAGCACATAGACGGCGTTCCACCATGGCCGATGTCCGCCGTATTCGAGCAGCGTTGCCGCCCACACCGGTGAGAACCTGTTCCACTGCGCCTTCTGTTGATGCGCCGGGCGTTTGTCTCCTGGATGTCTCGATGCCACGCGGACATCGGTTCGTCACGCGGCTGTTTTTGATAATGGGTGCTGCGGGGACCGCGGGTAACACGCGAAAACACGCATGCGCGCAAACGCACGCGATCACGGCGGCGGCCTGTCGGTCAGACCACCGCGCCAATGAAGTTGCGCCCTCTCGGACCCTCGAGCGCGGCGGCGATCATGGCATTGGATTCGGGCTCGGTCACGCCATACGCCGCGAATTCGGTGGCCACGCCCAAGCCGTTGAGAAACACGGTGAGCTTGTCCGGCGCATTCGCAATATCGCCGTCGAACACCCGCGCCAGCACCGCATCGCGATCGGCACGGCGGCCAATGGCCAGCCGCATCACCTCCGGCAATGTGAACGAACACGCAATGCCGTGCGGCAAGCCGTGACGAATCGTCATGTCGTAAGAAATCGAATGGGCCAGCGCGGTCTTCGTGTTCGAGAACGCCATGCCCGCCTGCAACGCAGCGAGCGCCGCCTGAGCCCGTAGATCCTCGTCGTCGAGCGACGCCATGAGCCTTGGCAGCACGCGCATCATGTCGCGCGCCGCGCTCACGGCGAAGGTGTCGGAGATCGGATTGGCGTTCACGTTCCAGATCGCTTCCAGCGCATGCGAGAGGGCGTCCAGACCGCTTTGCAACGTGACGGCACGCGGCAGAGAGCGCGTCAGGCGCGGATCGACGATGGCCGCCTCCGGCCACGTTTCGGGCAGATGCAGCGAGTATTTCTTGCGCTTCACGTGGCGATCCCACAGCGTGGCCCACGGCGTGACTTCGCTGCCGGTCCCCGCCGTCGTGGGCACGGTAATCAGGCGCTTCGTACGCGCAGGCCGGAAGGTCACGCCGGCATCGAGCGCGTCGACAAGCGTGGCGAAGCGGTCGTCGTCACCCGCCACCATCAGCAGCTTGGCCGTGTCGAGCGCGCTGCCGCCGCCCAACGCCACGATCACTTCGCATTGCCCGTAGCGTCGCCAGAAGTCTCCGTACATCGGTGCGAGTTCGCGCACGTCCGGATTCGGACTGACCTGATCGATCACTCCGGCGAGGCGATGTCCGAGCAGCGCTTCGATCTGCCCGGTCATGCCCAGCGCGCGGGCTTCGGGCATGGTGACCAGCACCGCGCGGCGATTGCCGACCCGCTCTGGCAAGTGGGCGAGAGCGCCGGCGCCGAAGTGAACGTCGACCGGGTTGTGGAAACGTGAACGTGCAGTCATGGTGAGGAGAGTGCCGCCGCGCCCGCAGGCGTTGCGATCGGTTGACGAAGATTGAGCTGGATTATGGTGAGCGCCGTCCTATACTTCCAATTCACATTTTTTGTTCGATGTATTGATAAAACCTATATCTCGTCACCGGAGCGTCATCGATGCGGATTACTCAATTGCGTTCGTTCCACGCGGTAGCGCGCCACGGCAGCGTGACGCGCGCCGCACAAGCGCTGCATGTGAGTCAACCCACGATGACCACGCAAATTCGTGCGTTGGAAGAGACCTACGGCGTAGAACTGTTCTACCGGCACGGGCGCGGGCTGACGCTCACCCCGACGGGCAAGGCGCTATACGCCGTGAGTCTGCGCATCTTCGCCGACGAGGCCGAAGCGCTGGGTCTGCTCAAGGAGCATGGCGGGTTACGCACAGGAGAGTTGCGTCTGGGGGCTGTTGGCCCCCATCACGTCATGGAGATCGTGGCCGCCTTCCAGCCGCGCTACCCCGGCATGCGCATTTCGATGCGTCCGGGCAATTCGGAAGAGATGATCGAGAGTCTGCTGGCGTATCGCACCGACGTGGCGGTGCTCGCGCGCTACTACGACGACGCACGGCTGCATGTCGTGCCTTATCGCACGCATCCGGTCGTGCTGCTGGTACCGCGCGCGCATCCGTTGGCGCGGCGGCACAGCGTGAAGCTCGCCGAGTTGGCCAACGTACCGATGCTCATGCGCGAGCCGGGATCGACCACGCGTCACGCCTTCGAAGTCGCGTTGCAGGCTGCCGGCGTCACGCCGACGGTCGCCATGGAGATCGGCAGCCGCGAAGCCATTCGCGAGGCGGTGATGCTGGGACTGGGAATTGCCGCAGTGTCGGCACGTGAGCACACCCCCGACGAACGGCTGGCCACGGTGTCGATCAGCGATGCGCGCGTGGAGACAACGACCGTCGTGGTGTGTCTGGCGGAACGGCGCGAGTCGCGCGCGATTGCGGCGTTTCTGGAGGTGGTGGCGGGGTTGGTGTGATGCCTGAGGCCCAACGCAGAGGCAATGCGAGGGCAGCGCCCGACGGGCTGCCCTCGACGCTGACGCACGATCCGCGTGTTTCGCCTTAGTTGCCTACACCGCCTTATCCGCGGTGTCCGTTACAGATATTGGCTTGCCGCCAGCACGACGGCCGAGGCCACAAGACAGTAGATGCCGAACAGATACCAGCGGCCATGTTCGAGCCAGCGCGACAGCCAGCGCAGGGCCACCAGACCGGCGAGGAAGCTGAACACCATCCCCACGAGACTCGGCGTGAGCACCGTCATGTAGTGGCCCGAGAAGGTTTGTGCGCCACCCGACTTGTACAGACGGTAAGCCTCTTTGACGATCACCGGCGGCGTCAGCACTACAGCCAGCGCGAAGCTGAATTCCTCGACACGCACCTTATCGAGCCCGCGCAGCATGCCGGTCGAGATGGTCGAGCCCGAGCGCGAAAACCCACGGAAGGGCAGGCAGACACCCTGTACCGCGCCGATCCAGGCGGAGTCTGCACCGCGCATCGGCCGGTCGCCCATCGGCGCACGCCGCATGCCGGAGATCAGAATCAGAATCCCCGCCATCGCGAGACCGGCCGAAATGATGTACATGTTGCCGAACAGATGCTCGATCTCGGAATGCTGAGTCCCTCGCATCAACACCTTCTCGATGAAGAACATCAGCGCCAGCCCGATCACGCCAGTGAAGGCCGTTGCGATAATCACCTGCTTGGCGTTGTGAATGAAGTCGTACTTCGACGAGAAATAACGTTCGCGCCACGACTTCCAGAAATAAACGATGACGGCGAGCATCGTGCCGGTGTGGAGCATGACCAGCAACAGCGTCATCTCGGGTGCCGACGGGTCGAGCCCCATGAGCTTCTCGGCCATGATGACGTGTGCCGAACTCGACACGGGGAGCAACTCGGCCACGCCCTGCACAATGGCGAGCACGAGCACTTGCAGATAATCCATGCGTAATCCTTGTGAAATGGGCAAGGACAGTACGCCGGGATCGTGACATTTTCGTGACAGTCACATGACGCCGGCACCGGTTGCCTGCCCTCAACCGGCTGCCGCGAATGATACCTCGTCAGAGTTGGCAGGAAATGAGGTCTTGGATCCGCAGGCGGATCAGGCCGCCAGACGGCCCAGCGCCTGATCGAGATCCGCCAGCAGATCGTCGATATGCTCGATGCCGATCGACAAACGCACTGTCTCTTCGCTCACCCCGGCCTTGCGCAGTTCGTCCGGCGAGAGCTGACGGTGCGTGGTCGATGCCGGGTGCGTAGCGAGCGACTTGGCGTCGCCGATGTTGACGAGGCGCGTGAAGAGTTGCAGCGCGTCCTGAAACGCGGCGCCCGCCGGTCGTCCACCTTTGACACCGAAGGTCAGAATGCCCGGGCCGCGTCCGGACAGGTAGCGTTCCACGAGGGCATGGTCCGGATGCTCGGGCAGCCCCGCGTAGTTCACCCATTCCACCTTCGGATGCGTCTTCAGGAACTGCGCGACCTTCAGCGCGTTCTCGGTAATGCGGTCAAGACGCAGGGCCAGCGTTTCGATGCCTTGCAGGATCTGGAACGCATTGAAGGGCGAGATGGCGGCGCCGGTATTACGCAGCGGTACCACGCGGGCGCGTCCGATATACGCCGCCGGTCCGAATGCCTCGGTGTACACCACGCCGTGATAACTCACATCCGGCTCGTTCAGGCGTTTGAATCGCACCTTGTGATCGGCCCACGGGAATTTTCCGGAGTCGACGATGGCGCCCCCCAGACTCGTGCCGTGACCGCCCAGATACTTTGTGAGCGAATGCACGACGATATCTGCGCCGTGCTCGAAGGGACGCAGCAGATAGGGCGACGGCACCGTGTTGTCGATGATGAGCGGAATACCGTGACGGTGCGCGATCTCTGCCAGCTTCGCGATATCGGTGATGTTGCCCAGCGGATTGCCGACCGACTCGGCGAAGATCGCCTTGGTGTTCGCATCGATGAGCGGCTCGAAGGATTCCGGCTCGCGCGGATCGGCAAAGCGCGTGGTAATGCCCGAGAGCGGCAGCGTGTGTGCCAGGAGGTTGTAGGTGCCGCCGTACAACGTGCTCGCGGCCACAATGTTGTCGCCCGCCTCGGCAATCGTCTGAATGGCGTAAGTGACGGCCGCCTGCCCGGACGCCAACGCCAGCGCTGCCACACCGCCTTCGAGCGCCGCAACGCGCTGTTCAAGCACGTCCTGCGTGGGGTTCATGATGCGCGTGTAGATGTTGCCCGGCACCTTGAGGTCGAAAAGATCGGCGCCGTGCTGCGTATCGTCGAAGGCGTAGGCCACCGTCTGGTAGATCGGCACGGCCACGGCGCGCGTGGTCGGGTCAGGGCGATAGCCACCATGCACGGCGAGCGTCTCGAGACGCCACCGAGGGGCTTGCGGCGAGGCTTGGGTTTTGTCGGTCTTGGCTGCGTTGTCGGTCATGTCGAATGTCTCCGGATAAACATGCCATTTCATTGGCGAAGCGATTTTGTTAGGTATCCAATGGCATTCTAATCGGTGGCCGGATTCGGACTTATCTCCGATGGGAAGATGCTTAGCGACACGCGGCGCGCAACCATTCGTAATATGACGCGCAACACGGGCGCTATCGGGTGTATGTCCGGCTGGCTATACTCGTTCGCACATGTCGCGGCGACTTACGGGAGACGCATTGCCATGACCGTCAGCTTCAGAGGTCTTACGGAACTTACGAATCTTTCGGGTCGCGTATCAGACCGCCTCTCTCACGATTTCCCCCATCGTTTTGCACGACGCGCGACGTCGTCACTAGCCGTCGCGCTCGTCTGCCTGTCGTTCGGATGGCTCGGCAACGCGTTCGCACAGGAGAAAGTGAGCCTCCCGTCGCTGGACACGGACAGCCGCGGCGCGCCGGTGATGATCGACGCCTACCTGTTCCGCGCGTCCAATGCCACGGGCCCCACACCCGCAGTCGTGTTCATGCATGGCTGCAACGGTATGTTCACGCGCAAAGGCAAGATCGACAGCCGCGAACTCGACTGGGCACATCGGCTCAACGCACAGGGGTACGCGGTGCTGGCCGTGGACAGCTTCACCTCGCGCGCGCAGCCCAGCGAGTGTGCCCGGGGCGGGCCGGTGCGGCCGTCGGTGGAGCGACCCCGTGATGCCTACGGGGCGTTGCGCTACTTGCAAAGCTTGCCTGGCATCCAGCCGGATCGTATTGCGTTGATGGGCTGGTCGCACGGTGGCGGTACGGTTTTGTTCTCCATCGGCCCGGCGAGTCCCGGACGAGTGCGGGATGCCAAACCGGCGCCGGACTTTGTCGCGGCCATTGCGTTCTATCCCGGCTGGTGCAACGCGAAGGCGCAGGGTCCCGACTGGTCGACGCACATTCCGTTGCTGCTGCTCACCGGCGCCGACGACGTCTGGTCGAAGCCCGCCCCTTGCGACGCCTTCGTGCAAGAGGCAACGGCACATGGCGCACCGATCACTTTCCACCTATACCCGGGTGCCGTACACGACTTCGACTATCCGAATCTGCCCGTGCGCAGCCGACCGGAATTCACCAATCCGCGCACCCACGTCGTGCCGATCACGGGCACCCAGCCGGAAGCACGAGACGATGCCATTGCGCGCGTGACGGCATTTCTTGCGAAGGCATTCGGGAAGTAATTCGCTGCGCAATCAGGTAAGGTTTCGGCGGCTTCGCGCAGAGATGTCCGCCTGGCGGTCGTTTCCGCCGGATACGACGAAACTTACCCACCGGAAATCCACAGCTTGATCACAGAAAAACCATGGATCTCCACAGGAAATCCACTGACTTGTCCCCGGGTTACGCAAGGGATATCCACTGGTTATCCCAAAGCGTTAGACGACTTTTCCCCTGACTATCCACCGGCTATCCCCTTGTCGTCCACAGGCTTGCCCACAGGGGTATCACAGCTTGCACACAGGGTTATCGACAGACTTGTCCACAGTCGTTGCGCGAACGAAATCGACGCACAAAACAAAATCGGCCGCTAAAAATTGCGGCCGATTTGTCATCGGAGACTGCTACCCGGAGTCGCGATACGCCCTAGCGGCGCTGGCTCACGGGGGTACAGCAAGTGCAGCGACAAGTCGCGGGATTTAGCTACCGAAGTACGTGCTGCCGGCCTGCGCAATGCTATCGACCGAACCCGAGGTGACAACGGCAGTTGCGCCGCCGACCTTGCCAACCGCCTTCGGATAGACCGAATCGTGTTGTTGCAGCAGACCGGCTTGCTGGGCTTGCGCGAGGTCTTCGCGGACCTGTACGCGTGTCAGCACGCTGGTTTGGGGGACCCACGAAAATTCCGACGGACCGTCGAAAGCGTCGCTGGCAAAAGCCGAGCCGGCAGACACAGCCAACATGGCGGAAACCAGGGCAGAGGTAATAAGAGTGCGTTTCATGGTGTTTTCTCCTGTCTGTTTGAGCCGGCGATGTTCAATTCATCGTCGACAGTTGCAGTCTATTGCCACCATCAATCGCAATAAAGTCGATAGTTGTCTATTTTGAATTTCTTTTTTTGAAATAATAAGAGCGAAAAATTGCCGCCACACAAAATGAAAGTGTGCACACACTTCAATTGGGAACTTTGCAGGCGCTGTGCTATGGGAGGGTGCATAGAGGGACGAGAGAAAAATATACGGCGCCGTATACAAAATGCCTTCCCGCCAAAGGAAAACGGGACGCCATCAGGCGTCCCGCAGATGGCCCGTGTTGCGCGAGCCGAGGGGTGGATCGACCGGGGAGGCGTCCGGCTACTTCGCCGTGGCAGCTTCCTCCGACGTCGCTGTCGATGCCGTCAAGGCCGCGGAGTGCGCGAGCACCGGTTTGAGCGCAATACCGGTATGACTTGCGGCGACCTCGGTCAGCGCATCGGGTGAGGTTGCCGCCACCACGGCCCCACCGTTCTTGCCGCCTTCCGGCCCCATGTCGACGATCCAGTCGGCTTCGGCAATCACGTCGAGGTTGTGCTCGATGACCACGACGGTATGCCCGCCATTCACCAACCGGTGCAAGACATTGATAAGTCGCGCCACGTCAGCCATGTGAAGACCGACGGTCGGTTCGTCAAGCACGTAAAGGGTGTGCGGCGATTTCTGCCCGCGACGCGTGACGTCGTCACGCACCTTGGTCAACTCCGTCACCAGCTTGATACGCTGCGCTTCGCCACCCGACAGCGTCGGCGATGGCTGACCCAGCGTGAGGTAGCCGAGCCCAACGTCCTGCATCAGTTGCAACGGATGCGCGATGCTTGGCATAGACGCAAAGAACTCGACGGCTTCGTCCACTTCCATCGTCAGCACGTCGCCGATGCTCTTGCCGCGCCAGGTGACAGCCAACGTCTCGGCGTTGAAGCGCTGACCGTGACAGACATCGCAAAGCACCTTCACGTCGGCAAGGAAACTCATGCCGATGGTGCGCACGCCTTGCCCTTCGCACGCGGGACAACGCCCCTCGCCCGTATTGAACGAGAAGCGCGACGCCGCGTAACCCCGCGCTCGGGCTTCCAGCGTATCGGCAAACAAACGCCGAATCGTGTCCCAGAAGCCGATGTACGTGGCTGGACACGAGCGCGGTGTTTTGCCGATGGGCGTCTGATCGACTTCGAGCACACGATCGATCGTCTCCCAGCCGGTCACCGACTCGCAGCCGTGCCACGCGTGAACCACCGGACGGCGCGGCTCTGCGGCGGCCTCCGAGGTCGCACGCGGCTTGCCGTCTGCCTTCACGGCGTGACGCACCGTGCCTTTGCGGGCACGGCGCTCGGCCGGTGACGACAACACCGAGCGTCCCACCGCATCGAGCAGATTCGTCATCAGCACATCGCGTGCGAGCGTCGATTTGCCCGACCCCGAAACACCGGTAATCGCAGTGAGCCGCGATAACGGCAACGACGCCGTCACATGCTTCAGGTTATGCAGCGTCGCCCCATGCACCGTCAGCCAGTTCGGCGGTACTGCCTCGACACCCTTGGCGGGTGCGATCACCTCGCGGCGCGGTTGAATCGGATGCAGCAACGGATGCGCCAGGAACTTGCCGGTAAGCGACTCGGGATGCGCCGCCAGATCGGCCACGCTACCCTGAGCCACGAGCGTACCGCCGCGCTTGCCTGCGCCCGGGCCGATATCGATGATGTGGTCCGCACGGCGAATCGTGTCCTCGTCGTGTTCGACCACGACCAGCGTGTTGCCCTGATCGCCCAGCTTTCGCAACGCGCCGAGCAGAATGCCGTTATCGCGCGGGTGCAAACCGATGGTCGGCTCGTCCAGCACATAGCAAACGCCTTGCAGGTTGCTGCCCAGTTGCGCCGCCAGACGAATGCGCTGCGACTCGCCCCCAGAGAGCGTCGGCGCTGCGCGGTCCAGCGTGAGGTAGCCGAGCCCGACTTCCTCCAGAAATTCCAGCCTCCCCTGAATCTCGCTGATCAGATCGCGCGCAATGCTTGCGTCGCGGCCGCGAAGTTCGAGTCGCTGAATCCATTCGCGCACGTCGCTCACGGTCCACTGGGCGACGTCGGAGATCGCGTGTTCGTCGAACGTCACAGCGCGAGCGACCGTATTGAGGCGCGCGCCGTGACAGTCCGGACACGGCTGATCGCCCACGCCTTCCGGCTCCTGCTCTTCCGACGGCAGCGAATGCTCGCGCCCCCGATTGTCCTGATTGAGTACGGTGTCGTCGAAGGCTTCGCGCTGTTCACGCGTGAGCGCAAGACCTGTACCCACGCACGTCGAACACCAGCCATGCTTGCTGTTGAACGAGAACATGCGAGGATCGAGATCGGGATAACTCGTGCCGCACACCGGGCACGCACGCTTGACCGAGAACACCTCGATCTCGCCCACGCCTTCGCCCGGCTGTTCGTTGGCCATCGTGTCGCCAAGCCCGTCGAGCGGCGCAAGCAAATGCATGACGCCCTTGCCCAATTCGAGCGCCGCCGCCAGCAACGTGCGCAGCAGCCCTTCGTTCTCGGGTGTGATCACCACATCGCCCACCGGCAGTTCGATGGTGTGTTCGCGGAATCGGTCGAGCTTCGGCCAAGGGTCGACCGACAGGAACACGCCATCCACACGCAAATGCGAATGTCCGCGTGCCTTGGCCCACTTCGCCAGATCGGTATAGATCCCCTTGCGGCCCACCACCAGCGGGGCGAGCAACCCCACATGCTGGCCGCGACGGTCGCGCATCAATTGCGCGACGATCGAATCCGGACTCTGCGCCGTGACAGGCGCGCCGTCATGGATACAGTGCTGAATGCCAAGCTTGACGTACAGCAGACGCAGGAAGTGCCAGACCTCTGTGGTGGTTGCAACGGTACTCTTGCGCCCGCCGCGCGACAGGCGCTGTTCGATGGCGACGGTCGGCGGAATACCGTACACGGCATCGACTTCCGGGCGCCCTGCGGGCTGCACGATGGATCGCGCATAGGCATTGAGCGATTCGAGATAGCGACGCTGCCCTTCATTGAAGAGAATGTCGAACGCGAGCGTCGACTTGCCCGACCCCGAAACGCCGGTAATCACGCTGAACTTACCGCGCGGAATCGCCACGTCGAGCGACTTCAGATTGTGCTCGCGGGCATTGATGATACGAATGTCGTCGCCCCCTGCCGGCTTGCGGTGCGCGCGTGCAGCGCGTAGCGCGGTTTGCAACGGCATGCCCGGATCGCCTGCGGATTTGGCCACCGCCACGGCCTGCCCCGGCGCGACCACCGTGCGTTCGTATTCGGCCAGGGCGCGACCGGTATGCGACCCTTCACACGCGACCACCTGCGCAAGCGTGCCCGCACACAGCACTTCGCCGCCCCCTTCGCCGCCTTCCGGGCCGAGGTCGATGATCCAGTCCGCAGCGCGCACCACATCGAGGTTGTGTTCGATAACGAGCAGCGAATTACCGCCGTCGAGCAACTTGCCGAACGCGCGCATGAGCTTGGCAATGTCGTCGAAGTGCAGCCCGGTCGTCGGCTCGTCGAAAATGAAGAGACGGCCGCGATGCGCGACCTTCTGTCCGCTCGCGGTCTTCTTCTGCGCGGCTTCCGCGAGGAAACCCGCCAGCTTCAGGCGCTGGGCCTCGCCGCCCGAGAGCGTCGGCACCGGCTGCCCCAGCTTCACATACTCCAGACCCACATCCACGATTGGCTGAAGGACACGCAGCACGTCGCGATCCGACGAGAACAGTTTGACAGCCTCGTTGACCGTCAGCTCGAGCACATCAGACACGCTCAATTCGCGCATCGCCTCACCCGGCACGGCGCGCTGAATCTTCACATCGAGCACTTCGGCGCGATAGCGCTTGCCGTCGCAATCCGGGCAACGCAGATACACATCGCTCAGGAACTGCATTTCAACGTGTTCGAAGCCCGAACCGCCGCAGGTCGGGCAACGTCCATTGCCGGAATTGAAGCTGAAGGTGCTCGCGGTGTAGCCGCGTTGCAGCGCCACCGGCTCGGCAGCGAACAGCTTGCGAATCTCGTCGAACGCGCCGACATAGCTCGCCGGATTCGAGCGCGCCGTCTTGCCGATGGGCGACTGATCGACGAACACCACGCCCGACAGTTGTTCGGCGCCGAGAAGTTCATCGTGTGCGCCCGGCGCTTCGGTCGGGTCGCCAAAGTGACGCGCCAATGCCGGATTCAGCACGTCCTGCACCAGCGTCGATTTGCCGGAGCCGGACACACCGGTCACACACACGAGCCGGCCGAGCGGAATCTCGACGTTGACATGCTTGAGGTTGTGCTCGCGAACACCGCTCAGCGTCAGACGCGGCGTGTCGGCCTCGACCGGGCGTGCGCGCCAGTTCGAGGCGTTCGCCACATGCTTGCGCCCGCCCAGGTAACTGCCGGTCAGCGTGTCGGCATGACGCACTTCCTCGGGCGTGCCGTCAAAAACAATCTGCCCGCCGCGCTCGCCCGGCCCGGGCCCCATGTCGATAACCCGATCGGCGGCAAGCATGACCGCCGGGTCATGCTCGACCACGACGAGCGTATTGCCGGCATCGCGCAGACGATGCATTGCGGCAACGATCCGGTCCATGTCGCGCGGATGCAGGCCGATACTCGGCTCGTCGAGCACGAAGAGCGTGTTGACGAGCGACGTGCCAAGCGCCGTCGTCAGATTGATACGTTGTACTTCGCCACCCGAGAGCGTGCGGCTCTGGCGATCGAGCGTGAGATAGCCGATGCCGACATCGCACAGATACTTCAGACGCGTGCCGACTTCTTCCTGCAACAGTTTGAGGGCGTCGTCGAGCAGGCTTGAGGGCAGGGTGAGCGAATCGAAGAACTGACGCACACGCGAAATCGGCATGAGCATCAGGTCGTGCATGGTGAGGCCCGGCAATGCTTCGAGTTGCTCGCGCGACCACGACACGCCGCGCGGCATGAAGCGCTGGGCAGGTGGCAGCACGGCGTCGGCGTTCTCTTTCGAGCCCAGACGCCACAGCAAGCCCTCAGTCTTCAGGCGAGCGCCGCCACACGTCTCGCACGTGGTGTAGCTGCGGTACTTCGAGAGCAGCACGCGAATGTGCATCTTGTACGCCTTCGACTCCAGATAGCCGAAGAAGCGGCGAATGCCGTACCACTGCTTGTTCCACTCGCCTTTCCAGTCGGCATCGCCTTCGATGACCCACTCGCGATGCTCGGGCGAGAGTTTCGACCAGGGGGTGTCGCGCGGAATACCGGCTTTGCCGGCGTACTCGAGCAGGTCGTCCTGAATCTCTTTCCACGCAGGCGTCTGAATGGTCTTGACCGCACCACCGCGCAACGTCTTGCGCTCGTCGGGAATCACCAGACCGAGATCGACACCGATCACCCGGCCGAAACCGCGACAGGCTTCGCATGCGCCATAGGCGGAGTTGAACGAGAAGAGCGCCGGTTGCGGGTCGGCGTAATGCAGATCGCTGTCGGGACAGTGCAGATCCTGCGAGTAGCGCCAGATGTCGGGCTCGCCTTCGTCGGCCAGCACGTAGACGTTCACGCGGCCGCGGCCGCGCTTGAGCGACGACTCGATGGCTTCCATCGCGCGCACTTTCTCGGTGTTCTGCAAGCGGAACCGGTCGGCGACGACATCGAGCACCTTGCGCGAGCCTTCCGCCGTTGTGACTTCACGTTCGGCCTGCACGCGCGTATAGCCGGATGCCGAGAGCCATTGCTCGACCTCATCCGCCGTCACGCTGCCCGGCAGTTCGACCGGGAAGGTGACGACCAGACGCGGATCGCCGTTGGCAGTGCGGGCCATCAGGTCGGCGTAGATGGTCTCGGGCGTGTCGTGACGCACCGGTTGCGCCGTCTCGCGATCAAACAGCGCCGCCGCGCGGGCGAACAGCAGTTTGAGGTGATCGTTGAGTTCGGTCATCGTGCCGACCGTCGAGCGCGAGCTGCGCACCGGGTTCGTCTGATCGATGGCGATGGCCGGCGGCACCCCTTCCACATGATCGACCTGCGGACGATCCATGCGGTCGAGGAACTGGCGGGCGTACGCACTGAAGGTTTCGACGTAGCGCCGCTGGCCCTCGGCAAACAGCGTGTCGAAGACGAGGCTCGACTTGCCGGAACCGGATGGACCGGTCACGACCGTCATCTCGCCGGTCTGCAGATCGACGTCGAGGTTCTTGAGATTGTGCTGGCGAGCGCCGCGAATGCGAATGGCGTGGCTGGCCGACGGGTCGGATTTCGGGGATGACTTGTCCACTTGGTATCAGGGCCGCTTGATTGACAATGAACAGCGTGAAGATAAACAGCGTGACGTCTGACAGCGCGCAAGCGCGCCTCGGGGGAACTACTCTATCAGGCCGGTACGACAGTCGCTGGCAGCATTCGCGCTTCGCTCGGCATGCAGCGATTGTACTGTATGTTTGTACAGCATTGTCGATTCCCCCCATTGCCGGTGTTCCTAATGCGAACGCGCCCCCCGCGCCCCGATTTGTTTCCTGTTCGTCACCGCCCGATACGCACATGATATGATGCGAATGATTATCATTAACCTCAAAACCTGCTAGATCAGCGAAGGTTGCGTGGTTTACGCAGCCGAGCCAGAACCATGATGCGTGACGACACCGGGGGACGCAAAAACGACGCACGCGCCGACGCGTCCGGCGTGGCTACGCTCTATCACGATCACCACGGCTGGCTGCGCAACTGGTTACAACGGAAGCTCGGCAATCATGGCGACGCTGCCGATCTCGCGCACGACACCTTCGTGCGGCTGCTCAGCAAGGACACCCTCGTCTGTCCGCGCGAGCCCCGGGCGTTTCTCACCGTCGTGGCGCAAGGATTGGTCGCCAATCTGCATCGCCGTCGCAAGATCGAAGCGGCGTATCTCGATGCCCTCGCGGCACAACCCGAGGCCGTCGCGCCCGATCCGGAAACGCGCGCAATCCTGCTCCAGACACTCATCGACATCGACCGGCGCCTCGACGGCTTGCCGCCCGTTGTCCGGCGCGTCTTCCTGATGTCGCAACTCGACGGCATTGCGCAGCGCGATATCGCCGAGGCCGTCGGCCTTTCCATCGCCACCGTGCAGCGTCACATCGTCAAGGCGCTGCACGCCTGTTGTTTCGGGAATCCCGCCGCATGAGTACCGACATGCTTCCTGCGCACACCACGGGCGGCCCCTCGCCAACGCTACCGGAATCGGTCACGCTCGCCGCGACCGAGTGGTT
The DNA here is from genome assembly GCF_001465595.2 of Pandoraea apista. Taxonomy (NCBI): domain Bacteria; kingdom Pseudomonadati; phylum Pseudomonadota; class Betaproteobacteria; order Burkholderiales; family Burkholderiaceae; genus Pandoraea; species Pandoraea apista. The sequence goes on from NZ_CP013481.2 coordinate 5,418,691, forward strand.
CGTGCGCCTGCAAGCGAGCAAGGCAGGCGACACCGACGCCAACGTTCGCGCCACCACCGTGGCCGCATGGCAGCGCTGGTATGACGCCGACGCCCGGCACGCGCTCGCGTGGCAGCGTCTGGTCGACTTCGGCGACCATTTGCGAACGCTGCCGCCCCTCGTCGCGCACCGTACGCTCGTGCAAGCGCAGACGAATCCGGGCAGGCGACGCGTGCTCAGCCTCATTGCGTTTGCCGGCGTAGCCGGCGCCGTGTGGTCTGCCAGCGACTCCAACGCCGTGCGCGCCTGGCGAGCCGACGTCAGTACGGGCGTCGGCGAGCGTCGAACGATTCAGTTGGCAGACGGCACCACGCTCGCACTGAATACCGACTCCGCCGTCGACGTCAGTCTCTCGCAGAACACCCGCCGCCTGCGGCTGGTGCGCGGCGAGATTGCCATCACGACCGGCGCCGATGCCGATCACGGCCATCGCCCGTTCTTCGTCGACACCCCGCAAGGCAGTCTTCAGGCGCTCGGCACCCGCTTCACCGTGCGCCGTCACGACGACAGCGCTTCGGTCACGGTGCTCGAAGGCGCCGTGCGCATCGCGCCCGCAAAGGCACCGAACGCCGCCATCGTGCTCACGGCAGGACAGGGCGCGACTTTCGATGCCACCGCGTTGCGCTCGCGCTTCGCCGACGCTGGCGCCGCCAATGCCGCCGCTGCGTGGACGCAAGGCATGCTTGTCGTGCACGCCATGCCGCTCGGCGACTTCCTTGCCGAACTCGGCCGCTACCGCCGGGGGCATCTCGGGTGTGCGCCCGAAATCGCCGGCCTGCCTGTGTCGGGGATCTATCCCATCGACGACACCGACCGCGTACTCGACATGCTCTCTCGCGCGCTGCCGGTCGACGTGCAGCGCTACACGCGCTGGTTCGTGCGCGTGCAGCCCGGCGCAGATAAAAGCCACACCAGCAGTACGAACGATGCATCAGGGCACACGCGAACGTATCAGGCCGTAGGCGGCGACCGCCCGCACACCTGAGCGCATCGCAGAAGAGAATTTTGACGTCGGATGAGGGGTTTTCGAATCTCGCGGGGCATAGACAGGAATGCCCATTTCGATGTTTCGATGCCTCACAGAAAGGAATCCGCCGTCATGTTTTCTCACGTCAGCCACACGCCAGCGCGTGCCGCACGTGCGCGCACGCACGTGCGCGCCGAAACCGCCAGCACTCGCCGGGCCGTCACGTTGGCCGCCAGCACACTGTTCGCCCTGAGCGCCTTCGCCGCGCTGAGCGCCCACGCCCAGTCTTCCGCCACCGGCAACGCCGCCCCTGCCACGGCCGCGCGCGCCGCGCAAGCGCTGCACATTCCGGCCGGATCGCTGCAACAGGGCCTCGTCGCCTTCGCCCAGCAGACCGGCCTGATGATTTCCTACGACGCCGCCCAGATCGCCGATAAACGCACCGCCGGCGTCTCGGGCACGTACACGCCGTCGCTCGCGCTGGCGATCCTGATCGAGGGCACCGGCCTGCAAGCGTCCGGCCAACCCAACGGCGGTTACATCGTCGCGCCCGGCCCGAAGGCGGCCGCCGGTGACGCCATCGCCCTGCCGCAGACCAACGTGAACGCCCGCGCCGAGCGCGACATCGCGCGCGGGCCGGTCGTGGGTTACGTCGCGCAACGCAGCGACACGGCCACCAAGTCCGACACGTCGATCATGACGACTTCGCAATCGATCAGTGTGATCCCGCGCGATCAGATGAACGATCAGGCGGTGCAAACCGTGACCGACGCGCTCAAGTACGCCGCCGGCGTCAACGCCGACCCGTACGGCAGCGACACGCGCGCCGACTGGTTCTACATTCGCGGCTTCAACGCCGACGTCTATTGGGACGGCCTGCGCGTGCCACAGATCGCCAACCGTCCAGGCAGCTATGCCGCCATTCGTGTCGATCCGTACACGTTGGAACGCGTGGAAGTGCTGCGTGGCCCGAGTTCGATCCTCTATGGCGCGGGCAACCTCGGCGGTCTCGTCAATCTGGTAAGCAAAGCACCCAGCGCCGAGCCGTATCGCGAAATCGGCGTCGACTACGGCACCTTCGATCGGCGCCAGTTGCGTGTCGACATGACAGGGCCTGCCAACGAAGACGGCACCCTGCTGTACCGCATCACGGGTCTGGGGCGCCTCTCGAATTCGCAGACCGATAACGTGAGTGACGACCGGATCATGCTCCAGCCGTCGATCACCTGGCGTCCGAATGCGCAAACGAGCTTCACCTGGTTCGTCAACTACATGCAGGACAGCATGGGCTCGTCGGTCAGCTACGGCCCGGCGCTGGGCATGGTGACCCCCTCGCGTTGGGGCCGCATCGATCGCGACCTGCTCACCGGCGACCCGGCATTCGACCGCTATCGCAAAACGCAGGTCGCCACGGGCTACCGCTTCGAGCATCGTCTGAGCGACACCCTGCAATGGCGTTCCACCGCGCGCTTCACGCACATGGATCTCGACTACAAGTCGATCTACGGCACGGCGCTGCTGGCCGATCAGCGCACGTTGCAGCGCACCGCCTATCAGGCCGCGCCGATTCTGAACGGCTGGCAGCTCGATAACAACGTGCAGTACGACACCAGGACCGGCCCCGTTGCGCACAAGGTGGTCGGTGGCGTCGACTTCCAGACGCAGCGCTTTCTGAATCGCGTGTGGACGGGCACCGCGCCGTCGCTCGATCTCTACGCACCGGTCTACGGCGTGAAGGGCGTGCTGCCCGCCAACCCAACGACCAGCACCGACCAGACGCAAACGCAACTCGGCCTGTATTTGCAGGATCAGATGCGCTGGGACCGCTGGTATCTCACACTGGGGGGACGCGAAGACTTCACGTGGTCGACAACCGACAACAACATGAACAAGACCTCGGTAAAGCAAACGCCGAACAAGTTCACCTGGCGTGCGGGTCTGCTGTACGAGTCGGCCATCGGGCTGTCGCCGTACTTCAGCTATTCGACGTCGTTCCTGCCCACGCTCTCGACCAACCTCGCGGGCGATCCGCTCAAGCCCACGACGGGCCAGCAATACGAAATCGGGCTCAAGTACCAGCCGGTGAACACCAACGCGATCTTCACCGCGTCGCTGTTCAACCTGACACAACAGAATGTCTCGACCGCCGACCCGGCCAACACGCGCAACACGCTCCAGACGGGCGAAGTGCGCTCGCGCGGCGCGGAGCTCGAAGCGCGCGTGAGCCTGACCAACAAGCTCAACGTGGTGGCGAGCTACACGTATCAGGACGTCGAAGTCACGCGCAGCAATAACGCCGATCTGGGGAAGCGCCCGTATGGCGTGCCGCGCAACATGGCGTCGTTCTGGGCCGACTACAACTTCGGCAATGTCGGCGACGTAAAGCTCGGCGCAGGCGCAGGCGTGCGCTATCTGGGCCAGACGGCGGGCGACACGGCCAACTCGTTCTCGGTGCCCGGTGTCACGCTCGTCGACGCATCGCTGCACGCCGACATCGGCTGGCGCTGGCGTCTGCAACTCAACGCGACCAACCTGTTCGACCGTACCTACGTTGCGGGCTGCAACACCACCGTGCAGTGCTACTACGGCACCGGCCGTACAGTGCTCGGCAGCGTGACGGCGCGCTGGTAAAGCGCACTGGCGGACCCGGGGCGTTCGCGTGCGGCGAACGCCCCGGGATGGCGCCCGGATCGATGGAGTAGCATGGCGGCATCCGGGCTCTCTTTCGCACGACATGGGTGCAAACCTTCCAGCGCGCAGCGTGATGCCGCGCGCGACCTCGCTCGTTACCACGAGCCACTCATCGGCCAGCGCGCGCCATCGCACGGCCCTCTTCGCTTCGCTCCTGCCGCTCGTGTTGCTCGCTGCCTGTGCGGGCGCACCGCAAAGCCCCACGGCGCCACCGCCGTCGGCTGCAACGGCGATACGCTACAACATCAGCCGCTTCCCCATCGAGCATTACGATCAGGACGTCGATCACTGGATTCGGCCTGACGCTCCCGGCTACGATCAGCCGTTACTCTCCGCGAAAGAACAAAGCCGCCGCTTCGAGGCGTTTCGTGCGCGCTACTTCGGCACCGCGCCGCGCGACCCGTCGCCGTGGAACGGTGCATGGCTCTCGGCATCGCTGCTCAACGCCGCCGGTGCACAACAGATCGCCGATTCGCAAGGCCGTCGCGTGAGACGCTTCGATAACGGCGCGCCCGGCGTACGTACGACCTATGGCGAGAATTTCCAGCCGCACACGACCGCGTGGAATCGCGCCATCGAAGCCAACATGGCGCTGGCGCAACTCAACGCCGATCACGCAGGGTGGCAATACGATCCGCGCCGTCGCGGCATCACTGTAGACAACGCGCTGGTGCGCCAGCTACCGACCGCCGATCCGGCGTTTTACGATTTCCGTCAGGCTGGCGAGGGGTATCCGTTCGACGCGCTGCAAGACTCGGCGCTGCGGCCCGGCACACCGGTGTACACGCTCGCGCGCAGCGCCGACGGCGCGTGGCTGCTCGTCTATTCGCCCGATCTGATCGGTTGGGTGGATGCCCGCACGGTAGCGTCGGTCGACGAGCGGTTCGTCGCAACCTGGCGCAACGCGGCACAGCGCAGTCTCGGCGCCATCGTGCGCGCCGACGTTGCGTTGACCGATACGCCGCCTGGCGGCCAGGGTGACATCGGGCATCTCGGGGATACCGCGCCCGTGTATCGCACCTTCGCCCCCATCGGCACAGTGCTGCCGCTAATGGTCTCGCGCGACGCGCGCCCAGTTGCGATGTTCCCCGTTGCCGACATTCACCGGCGTGCGCAGATCCGCACCACAGGGCTCGACTCCTCGACCATCGTGCCGATGCCGTGGACGCTGACGCCGCGCCACATGGCACAAGTGATGAAACAGCAAATCGGGCGGCCCTACGGTTGGGGCAACACGCTGTTCTACAACGACTGCTCGGCGGAGACCCGCAGCCTTTTCGCGCCGTTCGGTGTCTGGCTGCCGCGTCATTCGTCGGATCAGTTGCGCGCAGGGAAACGCACCGATCTGCGCGCCGCCGATATCGATACGCGACTGCGCACACTGGCCGAACGCGGCCGTCCACTGATGACACTGATTCACATCAACGGGCACATCATGTTGTATCTGGGCAATGCCCAGCGCGACGGGGCAAGCGTGCCGATGACGTATCAGAACGTGTGGGGGCTGTCACCGGCGGACAACAGCCGCCGCAACGTCATTGGCGGCTCGGTGATCCTGCCGCTGCTGAAGACTTATCCGGAAGATCCGGAAGTCCGTTCGCTCGCGGGCAAACCGTTGTTCGAGATCAGTGTGATCGGCGACGAAAGCCCCGACGCAAATGCAGACGCCGAGCGTGCTCCGAGCACCGATTCGTCGGAGGAGATGCCCCAATAGGGGCGTCGCAGACTTCAGATATTCAGAATCGCAGCGCGCCGAAGGGCTCGGGATCGACGACCGGCGGTTCGCCGGTCATCATCTCGGCCACGAGCCGGCCCGTGATGGGGCCGAGCGTCAGACCGTGATGCGCGTGACCGAACGCAAACCACAGATCGCGATGACGCGGGGCCGGACCAATGATTGGCATCATGTCCGGCGTGCAGGGACGTCGCCCGAGCCACGGCTCGGCATCGACTCGCTCGCCGAGCGGAAACGTCTCGCGTGCGAGCGGCTCCACGGCGGCCAGTTGCACCGGCGTAGGCGGCGTGTCGCGCAGCCCGAGTTCCACGCCGGTGGTGAGCCGGATACCGCGCGTCATCGGCGTAATGAGGAAACCGTGTTCGGCATCGAGTACCGGTTGATTCAGCCGGGCGCCTTCTTGCGCGCGGTAGTGCATGTGATAGCCGCGCTTGACCGCGAGTGGCAGACGGTAGCCCAGCGCCGCCGTCACCGTATCCGCCCACGGACCGAGCGCCACGACCGCGCGGCGCGCGTCGATACGGCCCGCCTGCGTCTGCACCGACCATTGCGGCTGCAAAGTCGTGGCGTCGCCGTTGAACACCTGCCCGCCCAGCGATTCGAAGTAACGGGCATAAGCCGCCACCAGCGCCCCCGGGTCGCTCACGGAGTCCGACGCCGTGTAACGCAATCCTCCCACGAGCGCGCGGGTGAGGGCAGGTTCGTCCTCGCGCAGACGCGCCGCATCGAGTCGCTCGAACGGCACGCCATACTCCTCGCGCCAGCGCTCGGCATCGCGCTGTGCGGCATTCATCGCCGCAGCGGTACGAAAGACCTTGACCCAACCGCCCTCGCGTAGCAGATCCCCCGCACCGGACGCCGCGATGAGTTCGCGGTGCTCCGTCACGCAATGCGCGATGAGCGTGCTGTAGTGACGCGCGATCTCCGCGTGCCGCTTCGGGGCCGAGTGGTACCAGTAGCGCGCGAGGAAAGGCACGATCGTCGCCATCGCCGATACGTGATAACGCACGTCCGGCGAGCGATTGCCCGCGTAGCGCAGCAGCGTGCCGATGTCTCGTGGAAAGGCGTACGGATACACGCCCTCGCGCTGAATCAGTCCCGCGTTGCCGAACGAGGTTTCGTTGCCCGGCGACTTGCGGTCCACGAGTGCGACCGACATGCCGCGCCGTTGCAAATGCACGGCGACAGACACACCAACGATACCGGCACCGAGCACGAGCGCGTCGAACGTCATAAGCGTTGCGTCAGAAAGGGAGAAGAGGGGGCGAGGCGCACTGGAAGACGGCGCAGGCTCGCGTGCAATACGGACCCAAAGACGATACCGACGATGCGTATTACGGCGAGCCCAATCAACTGCACCGGCGACGCGATTACGCCAGCGCGGTCACGGCGATTTCGACTTCGAGACCGGCGCGCATGAGCGGCGATTGCACGCAGGCACGCGTCGGTGCATGGCCTTCCGGCACCCAGGCGTCCCACACGGCGTTGAATTCGGCGAAATGCTTGGCGTCGGACAACCAGATGTTGGCCGTGAGCAGACGCGACTTGTCGACACCGGCTTGCGCCAGCAACGAATCGATACGGGTGAGGATCTCGGTGGTCTGCTGCGTGACCGACACGTTGGCGGTATCGGGCACCTGACCGGCCAGATACACCACGCCGTTGGCGATCACGATCTGGCTCATGCGAGCGTTGGTATGCAGACGCTTGATTTCGTTCGACATAGGGGGGCACCGTAAAAGGAAACGGGCCGGGAGTCGGCCCGGGTGCCGCTATCTTATACGACGCTTACGCCACCCTTCATCGGCGGATCACTGCCGAATGAGCGCCATGGCGCAATCGAGCACGGTGCGCTTGAGATCGGCCATGCCTTCGGGGGGCAGGAACGGGCCCATCATGTGGCGATACGACACCGTCTTGCTAATGGCGGACGTGAGCATGAAGAACATCACGTCGGCGTCCTCCACGGGACGTTGCTGCGCTTCGAGCCAATCGGCCACGAGCGGCACCATTGCGTCGCGATAGGGACGCACGAGCCGCTGCGTGAGAATGTCGAGCCGCTCGCCTTCTTCGGTCGCGGCGGTCGAGAAGAACATGCCGACATCCGGATTCTCGAATACCACTTCCACGAATACGCGCACCGCCTGCTCAATACGCTCGGCAGGTGGCAGCGGTGCGTGTTGCAGGGCATCGGTCTGCTCGATGAGCGTGCGCGTGAGCGCGGCGATCTGGTCGACGACGGCGACCCACAGCGCTTCTTTCGAGCCGAAGTGGTGCGAGATCAGCGCGGCGTCGACACCCGACGCCTCCGCGATCTGGCGCACGCTGCTCGCATAGAACCCTCGTTGCGCGAAGATGCGCCGGGCGTTGAGTAGCAACGCATCGGCACCATGCGTGCAATCGCACGTAGGGCGCCCACGGGTGCGTTTTCGGGGCGGAGCGGCTTGCGAGACAGCTTTGTCTGGAGTCATTGAACGATGGGGTGGTCGAATTCGCGACAGCAATGCGCCAAGTCTACCCGACCCGAACGCGCCTGCCTGCCCAGACGATTGCTATTTGACACGCTGGGGCCACGGTCGCTATTATGCGCTTATTCATCACTTGTTGAATTTGACATTTCCCCCCAAATGTCTCGCGCAAACCGAATCGTGATTGTCGGTGGCGGTATCGCCGGCCTGAAGCTGGCAACGCGTCTGGGCCGTACGCTCGGGCGTGCCGGCGCTGCGCGCGTGACACTTGTCGACAGTCATCCCACCCATCTTTGGAAGCCCATGCTGCATACCGTGGCAGCCGGCACGCGCGATGTCACCCACACACAGGTGACGTATCTGGCCCATGCGTGCAGCAACGGCTTCGCGTATCAGGCGGGGCGCCTGTGCGGACTGGACCGGGTACGCCGGGAGATTGTGCTCGGGGAGATGGAAACGCCTGACGGCACGCCGCTACTCGGCGAGCGCCGTGTGCCGTACGACACGCTGGTGCTCGCGCTGGGTTCGCAGGCCGACGATGCCCGTTTGCCCGGCGTGCGCGATGTCTGTCATTTCATCGACAGTCAGCCGCAGGCCGAGGCGTTTCATGCCGCGTTGCACTGCGAGGCGTTACGCAGCGCCGTGAGCGACGACGCGTTGCGTGTCGTGATCGCGGGCGGCGGCACCACGGGTGTGGAGTTGGCGGCCGAACTGAGCCGCACGTTTGCGCTGGCCGCCGGTTACGGCGATCCGCAGATTTGCGAGCGTCTTAAGCTCACGCTGGTCGAGAGCGGCCCGCGTTTGCTGGGGGCATTTCCGCCGGACGTGTCGGCGGCGTCGCAGGCGCAGCTGGAGCGTCTGGGGTTTCGCGTGCTGACGGACACCCGCATCGTGTGTGCGGATCGCGACGGCTTCTATCGCGACGACGGCGAGTTGATTCCCGGCGATCTGCTGGTGTGGGCGGCGGGTGTGAAAGCCCCCGACTGCCTGAAGGACATTGGCGGTCTGACGACCAACGAAGCCGATCAGATCGTGGTGCGCAATACGATGCAAACGGCGCAGGACGAACGGATTTTCGCGATCGGCGACTGCGCATCGCTCACCCCTGCGCCAGGTGAGAGCGCGTTGCCTCCCACGGCTCAGGTGGCGACACAACAGGCGGCGCATCTTGGCCGTCATCTTGGTGCGTGGCTTGAAGGCCGCGCCATTCCGCCGTTCGCCTATCGCGATCCTGGCGCGTTGGTATCGCTGTCTGACTACAACGCGTTCGGCACGCTCGGCCGATTCGGTTTCTTTAAAGGTGGCATCGTGCGCGGACAGTTTGCGCAGTGGAGCCACGCCATGTTGTACCGACGTCATCAGCATGCACTGCACGGGTTCGCCCGCGCGACCGTCATGCTTGGCGCGGAAAAACTCGGCGGCCTTCGCGGGCCGCGCATCCGGCTGGCCTGACCATGCGAAGCGACCGAACCAATTGCCCCAACCGAAGCGGCAGCAGCCGCGCCCCGGGAACCTCCCCGACGGCCCGTGCCCCGCGCACGTCACGCAGCGCCTTGCACACTCAGGGTGTCTGGCAGCACACCGTAGCGATGCTCGATGCCGAGCCCGTCGTGTGCCAGCCGGTGATCCCTTACACGCGACGCGCGCCCATCGTCCGGGTGCTGGAGATCTCCAGCGAGTTGACCATCACCGTGTCGTGGAACGACGCGATGGGGGGCAACTACGGTGCGCAGATCTGGCGCATCCGCAAGGCGCATCATCCGGGCGTTTGTGCGCTGACGGGCGAGACGATCGACGTTGGCGACTTCGTCTACCGTCCGCTGTTCGGTGACGTACCCCCGCTGAATGCCGATGCCATGATCTCGGCCGAGGCCATCCGCATCATGCGCGAAGCCCACAGCCGCGAACTCGAACCGGCCTAAGACGACGACGAATCCCCCCGCGCTGAAAAGTTACCCCCCCGACCCCCCGTTTGATTTCAGCGTGTTGCCGCTCCCCGAGAGCGGCTTTTTTGTCTCGACACGTTAAGTCGCGTTACGTATAACGGATTTGGCGCCGGTATCCGACGCTTCGTTGCGTGTGTTACATCGGTTACCTCGAACGGTATCCGGCACGCAGCGCTTTGGGTTTACGCTTCGGCGATGGCTTACCGCATCCACCGGAACGCCGAGGGGGCAACCGCCCTTGACGCGTCCTACGCCTCACACGGAGACGACCATCGATGACCAAACCCTATCTCACGCTTTGCGCCACGCTTGCGGCGGCGACTGCCATTGGCTGGATGGCGTTCAACGCACGCAGTTACGCCGCCGGACCCGATGCTGACGCAACCGCCGATCCGCGGCAGGCGGAAATCAAGTTGCTCGTCGACAACACCATCACGCCGCTCATGGCCCGGCAGAACGTGCCGGGCATGGCCGTTGGCATCGTCTTCGACGGACACACCTACGTCTTCGACTATGGCGTAGCGGACAAAGCCGCCAAGCGGCCCGTCACGCCCGACACGCTCTTTGAAATCGGCTCCGTCAGCAAAACGTTCACCGCTACGCTCGCCGCCTACGCGCAAGCGACTGGCGCACTGTCGCTCAACGACAAGACCCGCCGTTTCGTGCCTGAACTCGCCGGCACGCCGTTCGGTGACGTGACGCTCGTAAATCTCGGCACGCACACCACCGGTGGCATGCCGCTTCAGGCGCCGGACGATATCCGCGACACCGACCAGATGCTTCAGTACCTGAAGACATGGAAACCGGCGCAGCCCACCGGCACCGTGCGCACCTATTCCAATGTGAGTATCGGCGCACTGGGCTGGATAACAGCGCGCGCCATGCACGGCGACTTCTCCACGCTCGTCACCGAACATGTCTTCAAGCCGCTGGACCTGACGCATACCTTTATCCGTGTGCCGAAAGATCAACAGGCAAACTACGCGTGGGGATACGGCAAGGACGGCAAGCCGATTCGCGTCTCACCGGGTGTGTTCGAGCAGGAAGCCTACGGCGTAAAGACCACCGCGAGCGACTTGCTGCGATTCGTGCAGGCAAACCTCGGCACACCGGCACGCGATAACGCGCTGCAACAGGCCATCCTCGCCACGCACACCGGCTACTTTTTCGACAAGCCAATGACGCAGGACCTGATCTGGGAACAGTATCCGTATCCCGTCAGCGTCGATGCATTACTCGAAGGCAACTCGAACCACATGGCGTACGAGCCAACGCCCGCACATGAACTTTCGCCGCCCATGGCGCCGGCGTCCGTCGTCTGGATCAACAAGACCGGATCGACGAATGGTTTCGGTGCTTACGTTGCCTTCGTGCCGTCGAAACAGATGGGCATCGTGTTGCTGGCGAACAAGAACTACCCGATGGACGAACGTATTCGCGCAGCGCATCACATTCTGACGACACTTGACGGCGGCACGCGCGCCACCGGCGCGTCACGAGAGTGATATCGTCCGGAGTGTTCTGATGTCGGCCTCGCCATTACGCCAATGAGGAAGTCCGCGCTACCGCTCGCCCTGAGTGTTGCCACCGCCGTCGCGACGTCATCCGTCGCGGCCGCAACAATGTCGACGGAGATTCAGGCGCCGGGTCCGAAGGGCTTGCAAGCGCCGCTCGCAGGCACTTTCGAAGCCCCGGCCGACAGCCGTGCAACGGTACTCATCGTGCCCGGCTCGGGCCCCACGGATCGAGATGGCAACAATCCGCTCGGCGTGAGGGCGGCGCCTTATCGGCGCCTCGCCGACGGACTTGCGCAACGCCGCATCGGCAGCGTACGCATCGACAAACGAGGGATGTTCGGAAGCGGCAAAGCCGTGCCCGACCCGAATGCCGTCACCGTCGACGACTACGTGCAAGACACGCTAGCCTGGATCGACACGATTCGCTCGAAGACAGGCGCGCGCTGCGTCTGGCTATTGGGGCACAGCGAAGGCGGGGTGATCGCGCTCGCCACGGCGGCACGCCATCCCGATTCCCTTTGCGGTCTGATTCTCATCTCGACGCCAGGGCGTGCGCTCGGCGACGTACTGAGCGAACAGCTTCACGCCAACCCGGCGAACGCCGCCATTGCCGACGCGGGCGACGCCGCCATTCGCTCGCTCATGCAAGGGCATCGTGTGGACCCGTCCACCCTGCCGGTGCCGCTCGCCCCGTTGTTCAACCCGGCGGTGCAGGGCTTTCTCATGAGTCTGTTCGCGCAGAACCCCGCCACGCTGATCGCGCAAGTGAAAGCGCCGGTGCTGATCATGCAGGGCGAGCGCGATTTACAAGTCAGTACCGAAGACGCGCAACGGCTCAGACAAGCGCAACCCGCCGCCACTCTCGCACTGCTACCCGACACCAATCACGTTCTGAAGACGGTGACGACCGACGATCGCGACGCGAATATCCGCACCTATGGCGACGCCTCGTTGCCGCTCGCGCCGGGCGTGGTCGAGACCATTGCCCGATTCATCGACGAGAATTCGAGCGCACCGTAACGCACCGATGTGTTGGCGAGTGGGCGTGTTGGCGCGCCAACACAGCCCTCACACTCGTACTACTTCCCGAAGACCTGCTCCAGCGCCGCCGCCATATCGTCGATCAGATCCTGCGGATCTTCCAGACCGATATGCAGACGCACGATCGGTCCGGCCGCTGTCCAGTCCTCGCATGTGCGCGTGCCGGCAACGTTCGTGACCGTCGCCAGACTCTCGAAGCCGCCCCACGATGCACCGATGCCGAACAGCGCCAGCGCGTCGACGAAACGATCCGCTTGCGCCGTGGTGGCATTCGAGAACTCGAACGAGATCAGGCCGTTTGTGCCGAGGCAATCGCGCTGCCACAACGCATGCCCCGGGTGCGTCGGCAGTGCCGGACAGAACACGCGAGCAACGTCGGGAAGGCTTTCGAGCCAGTGCGCGATCTCCAGCGCATGACGCTCGTGCATCTGCAAACGCGCCGCCAGCGTGCGTGTGCCGCGCAGCACGAGGTACGCGTCGTCGGGACTCACCGCCACGCCCTGTGCGTCGGCCATGGTGGAGAGCGTCTGCCAGACCGCCTGTGTGGTGGTGACGGTCCCCATCATGACGTCCGAGTGCCCGCTCAGGTATTTTGTCGCGGCCATGATCGAAATATCGGCCCCCAGCATGAGCGGACGGCACTGCACGCCGGAGCCCCACGTGTTGTCGGCTACCAGCAGCGCACCGTGACGATGCGCCAGCTCGGCCAGCGCCGGAATGTCGCACATCTCGTAGACGAGCGAGCCGGGCGATTCCACATAAATCAATTTGGTGCGCGCGGTGAAGTGCTCATCCGCGTTGCTGCCATCGGCGCGGAAGTAGGTGACGTGCACACCCCACGGCTTGAGAAACGTCTCCACAAAGTGTCGCAACGGCTGATACACACAGTCGGAGATCAGCACGTGATCGCCCGGGCGCACATAGGCGAGAAACACCATCGAGATCGCCGCGAGCCCGGTCGGGAAAAGCCGCGTGCGATAGCCGCCCTCCAGATCGGCAACGACATCTTCCAGCGCGAAGCCGGTCGGGTTGCCGCGTGCGCCATAGGTGAACATACGCTCGGTGCCGCGACGGCGGCGAGCGTCGTTCATGTCGTCCATCGAGTCGAATAACACGGTAGACGCGCGCACCACAGGCGGATTGACGGCGCGGCCGCCGACGACAGTGGTGTGCGTACCGCCCTTGACCAGGCGGGTGGCGAGACGTTTAGGAGTCGATTGTCGGGACATGATCGGGGGGCGTGGCTGATAACGATTCGAGCGATTCGGAACGGGTGTTGTGGCGTGCGCAACGAACAGGCGCACGCCCACGACAGAGCTTACTTCGCAGCGGCCGGTGCACCAATACGGAAAGCCCCGCGCTCCTGCTCGTCGAGCTGCGCGAGCAGACCCGTCTCCCACGCTAGATATTGACGCGCCGCCGCCTTGTTGCCGTCGTGGCGGTCGTGAACGAAGAACAGGTAATCGATGCATTCAGCATCCGGCGGCAAATCGGGCGTGCTCTCGACCGCATAACCGGCCGCGGCCCATGCCTTGAAGCCGCCCGCGAGCACCGAGATCGTACGCGGATCGCCCGCGTTCTCGCGGCGCCAGTCGGCCGCAAACAGTTCCGCGATACCGCGCTCCTCCGCGACGAGCACGATGTCACGCGACGCCGGCAGATTCGGCAGACGGGGACGAATCGCCCACTGCGCGCCCGCGATATGCTCGCGCCGGAAATTCATGCTCGGACGCACATCGATCACGATAGCGCTGTCATTCGTCAGCGCGGCCGCGAGGGTGGCCGCATCGATCTCGGGCAACGTCGGCTCAACCCCCGGCGCACGCACCGGCAGCGACGCGCCACTGGCCAGTCCGTCGCGCAGCACGTAGGCGTCGTGGCCCAACTGACGCAACCAACTGGCAACGATCGGCGCGCGTACGCCGTCGTTATCGAACAGCACCACGCGGGCGTGACGCACGCCCACATACTGATCCGTCGCCTGAATCAACTGACCGCCGGGGGTATGCTGCGCACCCGGCAACGTGCCGGCGGCAAACTCTTCCGGCGTGCGCACGTCACACAGGAACAGCGAGCGCGACGGGTCCGATGCCCACGCGGCGAACGTCGACGCGTCCACCTCCGGCACGGCGAAACGCTCGGCCAGCGCGCCGCTCGCTTCGCGCATCTGCGCGAGGCTCGACGGTGTCACCGTATCGGGATAGCGGCGTGTGCTGCCATGCTCGAGCGGCAGGTCTTCCAGGTACCAGCCCTGCGTGCCGTTCTCCAGCGCCATCACCGGGTTGGGAATGCCGAGATTGATGAGGGTCTGAGCGCCGATGATGCTTCGCGTGCGTCCGGCGCAGTTCACGACGATAGGCGTCGTGGGGTTCGGCACCAGTTCGCGGATGCGATAGCCGAGTTCGCCGTTCGGACAGCAGATCGATGTGGGGATCGTCATCTTCAGATACTCGCTCACGGGACGTCCGTCGAGGATCACCAGATCGTCGCCGCGCTCGCGCATTGCCGCGAGTTCGCGTGCTGTCACGCGCGGCGTGTGATACGCCATCTCCACCAGTTCGCCGAACGTTTTCGACGGTACGTTGACCCCGGCGAACAGCGTGAAGCCGGCCTGTTGCCAGGCATGGGTGCCGCCTTCGAGCACGTACACATCGGTGTAGCCCAGGGCAGCCAGACGTTGCGCCGCCAGCACGGCGACACTCGCGTCGGTGTCGTAGAGCACCACGCGCGCATCGCGACGCGGGGCCAGCCGCACGATATCGAGTTCGAGGCGGCTGTAGGGCAGCGTCACGCCGTAGAAGAGGTGCGCCTCGCCGTACTGGCCGTGCTCGCGCACGTCGAACACGGCGATCTCGGCGCCATCGTGCAGCCATTCCTTGAGGCGGGCGGACGGCACAAATTGAGGAGTGAACGAGGTCATAGCGTTGCGTCGTTGTCAGGTTTCGCCCGGCCGTTGCCAAAGCGTAGGGATGAGCTAACCCGCACCGCCCGCCGGGGCGATGTGATACGGGTGGCGCGAAACAGGTTCGCGCGCTCAGGGAATTCGCCGCCGGTCTCGCCCGGCGGTCACTGCGGGATCAGCGGCGGGTTTTCACGCCGATGTCCATCACTTGATACGTGCCCTTGGCAAGGTCAAAGGTGATGCGCTCGGTCAGCGTTTCCAGCGCACGGCCATACATGTGCAGGTGGCGAATCGGGGCGTCGCCCTTGATCTCGACGGCGTGAATGTCTTCCGAGGCCAGCGCAATGCCATGGCCCGGATCGACCACGACGGTGTCGCTCACTTCGAGCGTACCGACACCCGGCGTCTTGCCGTCGTCCGTGCGACGGTAGACGTAGTTGTATTCCACGCCATCGACAGCGGCGATGCAGGCCCACGTCGTGTGGTTGTGCGGCGTAATCTTCTTGCCCGGGCGCATGACATTCAGATACAGCGCGTAGGTCTTGTCGGCATCTTCGTGAATCAGATAGCGCGCTTGCAATTCCCCGTCGCCCGGCGGCGGGAAATCGGCCTCGCTCCACAACGCACTGCGCGCGGCAAGCGATTTGACCTGATCGAGCACCGCAGCCAGTGCGGGGCGCGTTTCGCCTTCGGGCGCCAATGCGGCCTTCATGGCGTTGATTGCGTCGCTGACGGCGGCCTGACGTTGTTCCGAAACTGAGGACGTGGACATGATGAGAGTCTTCTCCGTAGTGCTTTTGTTTTGCGAGGTACCCGGGCAGGGCGCTATCGTGTGTTGTGTGAGGCTGAGTAGCCTGTCTATGCGGTTATCGTCAGGCAGGCACCACTTCGCGCGGCACACCGATCATCGGCGACGGACGCAGCACGTCCTGAAGGAAGCGCTGTGCGCGCGCATGCTTCGGCTGGCTGAAGAACTCCGCGGGCGGCGAGTCTTCGAGCAACTCGCCCTGATCCATGAACCAGACGCGACTTGAAACGTCGCGCGCAAACCCCATTTCGTGCGTGACGATCATCATCGTCAGCCCGTCGTCGGCCAGCGAACGCATGACTTGCAGCACCTCCTGCACCATCTCCGGATCGAGTGCACTCGTCGGCTCGTCGAACAGCATGAGCGGCGGTTTCATGGCGAGCGCGCGCGCAATCGCCACGCGCTGCTGCTGACCGCCCGAGAGATTCGCGGGCATGGCGTCGATCTTGTGCGCGAGACCGACTTTGGCGAGCAGCGTCTGCGCTTGAGCCACGGCTTCGTCGCGCGACATGCCCAGCACTTTCGTCGGGCCGAGAATCAGGTTCTGCCGTACCGACAGGTTCTGAAACAGGTTGAAACTCTGGAACACGAAGCCGATGCGAGCGCGCAACTGATTGAGCTTCACGTCGCGCGCGGTGACATCTTTGCCTTCGAAGAGGATACGTCCCTTCTGAATGGCTTCGAGCCGCGTGACGGTGCGAATCAGCGTCGACTTTCCCGAGCCCGACGGTCCGCACACGACAACGACTTCGCCGCGTCCGATGGTGGCGTTGATGCCCTTGAGGACATGATGTTCGCCGTAGAACTTATCGACATTCTCGAATGCGAGCATGCTCATGGTCGCGTTCTCCTTCTTGAATCCTGTGCTCACGCCAACCCCGCGCGTTGACGGGCGATGCGACGTTCAAGCCAGCCTGCGAAGCGCGAAATGGCGAAGCACAACACGAAATAGAAAGCTGCGAGCACGAGGAACGTCTGCAGCGGCTTGGTCAGCACGATCGTATTGACCTGTGCGGCCGAGTACGTCAGCTCGGGCACCCCGATCACATACGCCAGCGATGTCGCCTTGATGATCGACACGAACTGATTGACGATGGACGGCAGCATGTTGGCGAGCGCCTGCGGCAATTGCACGTAACGCATGCTTTGCAGCCACGACAGCCCGTTAGAACGCGCCGCCTCCATCTGTCCGCGCGGCAGGCCCTCGAGACCGGCCCGCACGATCTGCGACAGGAAAGCGCTCTCGTAGACGATGATCGCGCACACGGCCGTAGTGAATGCCGACACCTCGGCGCCCACCAGCAAGGGCACGGCGAAATACGCCCAGAAGATGATCATCAGCAGCGGAATACCGCGTACGAGTCGTGTCCAGATACCGGCCACACGACGCATCCAGCGCCACGGCGAGACCTGCGCCAGACCGATTGCGACCGAAATCGGGAACGAAATCACCAGCCCGAGCGCCGAGAGAATGAGCGTAATTGCCACGCCGCCGAGCGGGCCGTTGGGCCAGCTCCCGACGAGGAATAGCGCGAGATAGTCATGCAGAATCTCGTACATCGTCTCAGACTCCCGAGGGCGCCGTACGGCGTTTGGCGAAGTGCTCGGAGAGCGCCATCAAGGCCAGCGTGCCAATCAGATACAGGATCGTGGCCACCAGAAACACGTCGAATGTGCGGAAGGTCAGGTTATCGATCTGACGCGTGCGATACAGCAGTTCATGAACGCCGATCGCCATCGCAAGCGAGCTGTTCTTGAACAGCAGCAGCGCCTGGTTGAGCAACGCGGGCAGCGCCACACGAATACCCTGCGGCAGAATCACGTAGCGGAACGACTGCAAATACGTGAGACCGATGGACCACGCGGCTTCTTGTTGCGTGTTCGGAATCGCACGCAACCCCGAGCGCAGGTCTTCCGAGATGAACGCGCCGGCATTGAGCGACAGCGCGATCGTTGCGAAGAAGAACTCGGTGTTGCCGGCGTTGATCCAGTCGCGCAGGCCCTCGGGCAGCAATTGCGGCACACCGAAGTACCACACCAGGATCTGCACCAGCACCGGCACGTTGCGGTGGTATTCCACCACCACGATCACGAAGCCCTTGAAGAGTTTGACCGGCAACGCGCGCAACGTGGTGAGCGTCACGCCCACCACGATGGACAACAGGCCCGAGACCACGAACAGCCGGAGCGTGGTCAGCACGCCGTCGCGAAAGAGCTTCAGGTAGCCGTCTTCGAGCAAAAACGAGAGATCGAACATTGCGCGTCGTCTCGCTTACTGTACCTTGATAGGTTCGACCTTGTAGTCGCGCGTGAACTTGTAGACGGACTTGCTGCCGAGCCACTTGTCGAAGCTCTCCTGCAAGCCGTTCGACTTGTCGTAGTCGACCAGGATCTTGTTCACGGCGGCGAGCAGCGCGGGTTCGTTCTTGTTCATCACCACACCCCAACGCTCTTCAAAGACCGGTTTGGTGAGCAAACGATACTGCTGGCCTCCCTTGGCGGCCGCTTCGTTGGCAAAGCGCGCCAGAATCAGTTGGCCCGCCACGAGCCCTTCGACCTTGCCCTGTTGCAGCGCGAGGAACGCCGACGAGATGTCGTGGAAGGTCAGCAGATTCGAATCGGGCAGGCGCGTGACCGACACCGCTGCCGAACTGGAGCCCTCCGACGCGGCGATCTTCTTGCCCGCGAGCTGATCGAGCGTTTGCAGCGGCGAGTCGGCGCGCACCAGCACGCGGATCGGGGCAACGAAATACTGGTCGCTGAAATCGACCTGCGCAGCGCGAGCGGGCATCCACGCCACGGCGGCGGCCAGCACGTCGACGCGGCGCGTCTTGAGTTCGGGAATACGGGCGTCGGTCGACAAGGCGCGATGTTCGAGCTTCACGCCCAGCCCCTTGGCGATCGCGTTGCACACGTCGACATCGAAGCCGACGATCTTGCGCGTGGCGGCATCGGGGAACGCATACGGTTCGCTGGCGTTTTGCGTGCCGCAAACGAGCGTGCCGCGCGCCTTGATGTCAGCCAATTGGTCGGCGTGCGCGATGCCCGTCATGGCGAAGGTCGCGAACAGCGCGGCTGCAAGGTGTCGTTGCCACATGATCCTGAGTCTCCTTGAGTTCGACCTGGGGGGTGAATCGATTAGCGGGGGACCGGTCGGTGCCGGCAATCCACCCTTTATGCCCCGGTCACATAAATATTGCTTGAGTGTCAGGCAGGTTATCGACCAAAATTCCCAAGAACAATTTAATTTTTATCTCAGAAACATTAGCGTCCCTGAAGTATCCACCCAAACAGTCATGCGAAACCTCGACATCGATCTGCTGCGGACTTTCGTGGCGATTGCGCAGCACGAAACCTTCGCGGCGGCGGCCACGCGCGTCGGTCGCACGCAGTCCGCCATCACGCAGCAAATGCAGCGACTAGAGCAGGAAATGGGGTGTGCACTGTTCGAAAAGCAGGGGCGGCAGAAGACCATGACGGCCGACGGCGTGCGGCTCGTGGCTTACGCAAACAAAATTCTCGCGCTCAACGATCAGGCGGTGCAGGTCATGCAAACGCGCGGCCCGGCGGAGAAGCTGCGTATCGGCTCGCCACACGATGTGGCCGACTCGATCCTGCCCAGCATGTTGCGCCGGCTGTCGAAGCTCTCGGCGGAGTTGCAGTTGGAGATCATCGTCGGACGCAGCCCGCACCTGATGGATGCGCTGCGCGACAAGGAACTGGATCTGGCGATCTCGACCCGTTACGACGAAGGCTTCCCGGGGATCAAGCTTCGCACCTCGCCGATGGTGTGGATCTGCGCCGACGACTTCATCTTCAACTCGGCCGCCCCCGTGCCGCTGGTGATGGCCGACGAGTTGAGCCTGTTCCGGCGGCTGTCGATCGAGCGCCTGAACGCGGCGGGCATCGCGTGGCGTACGAGCTTCATCTCGCCCACGCTCACCGGCATCAAGGCGGCGATCAGCGCGGGCCTCGGGGTCACGGCGCGCACAACCGAGTTGCTCGATGCGAACATGCGCGTGCTCTCGGAAGCCGACGGTCTGCCACGCCTGCCCGACGTGGCGTTCTATCTCTACGTGCAGCCGACATGCACCAGTCAGGTACTGCGCGAATTGTTCGAATCGACGGAACACATCGCCACACGCTTCGGCCCGCCGTTTCTGATGGGCGAGTAGTCGGGCATTACGCGACGCGATGCCGGCGAGTCATCGACGTCCAGTCGAGGGTCCATCGGCAATGGCTCGCGTAACGCGCGAGGTCAGCCCTTTGGCGCAGTTCCCGGACGCAGATATTTGACCACATGCGCGACGTAGTCGGCCTTCCCCAGTTCCACGCCATGCTGGCGCAGAATCCCGTACGCGGTATTGGTATGGAAGTAGAACTGCGCGAGCAACCAGTCGCGCGCGTACTGCTCGCCGGTCATGTCGAACACCACACCGTTGGGCAACGCCAGCGAGATATCGATGTACTCACCGGCATCGAGCGCGTTAGCGGGAAGCGCGTCGAGAAACGCGATGGCGTCGGCAAGACACGCCTTCGCTTCGGCAAACGTGCCGGGGCGTTGCTCGGCATTCCAGCCTTCGCGCTGCACGGCGAGCACGGCTTCCGGAATCGGCTCGCTACGCAGCCGGTACGCAGGCTCCATCGCCTGGTAGCACACGAAGCGCACCTGCGCGGCCAGCGGGTACATGTCGGGCGCGAGACGCAACGTCATCAGCGCATCGGGATCCTTGCCCTTGGATTTTTCGTATGCCGCCGCCTTGTCCAGCCACGCCGACAAACCGCGCAGCATGTGCGACAAAGAGGGGATGAGAAGTTCGGTCAGCGTCATGCCAGTACTCCGTTATTTTGTATTTTGTGGAAACTTCGCGACGCAGCATATCGCGATCGCGGCGGTCTCGCACAGCAGGCGGCGAGTACTCACGTCGTGGCGATAAGCAATTCCTCGGCGTTTGACGGCGGGCGCAATCCGTCGTCCCGGTGCGCGAAATAGCGCTCGGTCAGCGCCGCCGCCGAGACATGTTCTGCATGCCTGAAGCCATTCTCCCTGGCGAACGTCATCATTTCCTCCGGTGTGAAGAAGCTGATAAACGGCGTGCCGCTCGCCCGCGCCCCTTTCTCCGCCATTTCGAGGCCGGGACGCACCTCGGGATCGGCCATCTCCAGCGGCAGCAGAAACGTCATCGCCAACGTGGAGCCGGGCGCAAACGACGACACCTCGCGCAACGTCGACGCATTCGCCTCGCGCGTCAGATACATGCTCACGCCGGTGGACACAATCACCGCCGGCCGGGCGGCGTCGAAGCCGTGCTGCAAGAGGGCATCGCGCCACGATTGGCCAGCTTCGAAATCCACCGGCACGAAATGCAGCCAGTCCTGCACGCCATACCCCAACGCGATGAGCCTGTCATGCTTCCAGCGTTGCGGCCCCGGGCGATCGACTTCGAAGATCGTGAGCGATGTGGCGAGTTCGGGGTGTCGCTGCGCAAAGCTGTCGAGGCCCGCGCCAAGAATCACGTACTGGGTGACACCCTCTCGCATTTGCGCCAGCACGAGGTCTTCGATGAAGCGCGCGCGCGCAACGATGGACGCGCGAAACGGCCGTGTGAACGCCGGATTCATGTCGCCACGCTCACGCCAGTCGTCCGGTGGTTCAAGCAGCTTCAGGCCTACGTTGTCGGCGAGAATGTGCGGCGCGGCGTCGAGTTCGAGATGCAGCGCGCGCCACAGCGCAACGCGCGCGGCGGTGCTGTCGGGAGCGATGTCTTTGGGGTCGGTCATGATGCCCACCTGACGAATCGGTAAGTGATACGGCGATTTTTGCACAGCCCCGGCGAGCGTGCCGGGCAATCGCTCACGATGGGCGATAGCGTTCCGTCGTGAAGTCGATGCACGCGCATCAACGTGCCGCACGCCAGTTCCGCGCGAATGGACACATCACTTGTTCGGTCATATGCACCGGTCAGATCAAACTGCGAAGAGAAGTTGTGCCGCGCCTTGATAGCCGACGTACAGGCCGACCAGAACGATCAGCCCACCCGAAAAGTAGGGCGCCTTGCGCGCGAACTCGCCGAAGCCGCTCCACCGGCGCGACATGTGCCGAACGCTCAGCGCCGCCAGCGTGCCGGACGCGACCATCGTGATCGCCAGACCCATGCTGAAACACAGCACGAGCCCAGCGCCCAGCGCAAAACGCTTGAGTTGCAGGCACAGCAGCAAGACAGTGATCGAGGCCGGGCACGGCACCAGGCCTCCCGTCAGGCCGAATACGACGATCTGACCGGTCGTGACGTCGCGCCCCGTGAAGCGCTTTCGGATATCGCGGGCATGCGCGCGCTCGTGAGCGTCTCGATAGCCCTCGCAAGACAGGTCGATGGCACGCGCGTGCTGAGCCTGTGATGCGTGCGCATGGTCGTGATCGTGGCTGTGGCTGTGGCTGTGGCTGTGGCTGTGGCTGTGGCTGTGGCTGTGCTCATGGTCATGCGCCCGCGTGTTGTCGCGCCATGTCCGCCACAGCATCCAGCCTGCGACAGCCAGAATCAAGGCGCCCGAGGCGAGCTGGAAGTACGGCTCGAAGGCGCCGGTATCCCAGTTGCGTCCGAAATACATCCCGGCCAATGCAACCAGCCACACCACGGCGGTATGCGACGCCGTCGCCGACAAACCCAGCAGAACGGCCTGTCCCACCGTGCCGCGAATGGCGACGATGAACGCCGCCATCATCGTCTTGGAATGCCCTGGTTCCAACCCGTGCAGGGCGCCGAGCAAGATGGCGCTGGGGATGAATAGCCAGGCGTTGCCTTGCTGAAGCAGCGTCGAGAACTCAGTCATGAGGCAATGCTCGATCGGTCGAATGTTGAACCCGGAATATACTACCCCCCAGTATATTCGTGTTAACATTTTTCACCCGTTGACGTCACAGCCAGGAGCGCGCCAGACCGTGCATACCATTCGAGACAAGAGCAAACTGCTGGCACGTGTGCGTCGCATTCAAGGACAGGCGCAGGCATTGGAGCGTCAATTGAATGAAGAGAGCGACTGTGTCGAGATCCTCCAGCAGATCGCCGCCATTCGCGGCGCGGTCAACGGTCTGATGGGCGCTGTCATCGAAGGTCATCTCGTCGATCACCTTGTCAACGAGCCCGGACAGGCAAACCGGGAAGCCGAGCTGGCGCCGGTGCTTCATGTCATCAAGGCTTATCTGAAATAACTGCCCCCAACTGATTGCCGGAGTAGCACGTGATGCTGTCCCTTCGTTTGCGCTGGTATGCCCTGGAAACGTCGCGAGTCTTGCGCAGGCATTGGCAAGTGCTTTGCCTGACGCTCATGCTGGTGCTCCCGTCGATGCCGGTTTTTGCGCAGGCGCGAATACTCGGGGCGCCAGTGCTCGCTGCACTCGCTCCCGCGCGCAGCGCCGAGTGGCAATTCCTTTGGGTACACGCGCTCGAAGCCGTTGGCGTGCTGTGGGTCCTCGCTCAGCGACGCGCCATCTCCGGCGGCGCCTTCGCCACTTTCGTCCGATCGTTGCCCATTCCCGCATGGCGTCGGCGTGGTGTCGATGCGGCGCTCGTCGCGCTCGCAAGCACACCGCTATTGCTCAGCGTTGCAGCGGCATTCGTCGCGCTGGCGTTCACGCCTGATAACGGTAGCCATTACCTCTACGTGCTTGATCTGACGCTTATCACCCTCGGCGCACAATTGGCCGCGCTGAACCGGCAACTGCGAAGCGCCGCGCCCCTTGTCATGGCCAACATGTTGCTAGTAGCAGGGTTACAAACGTCGGGTTCGCTATCGCTGTCGATGCTCGCCGGCGCGCTGGGCATTTCGGTGTGGACGTTGAGTCGTGCACCTGCCGTTTCGGCGGCGCACCGAGGGCGCTCCGTCGCATGGCGCGTCCCTTCCATGGCGACGGGCTCGCATGGTTTGCGTCGCTTGCTGCCTGCCGTTGGGCGGGTGCAGATCGGGATTCTGCGCGCGCATGCGAGCACGGTCGCCGCCCGGGCAATGCTGATGGCCGCGACGGCTGCATCTACGTGCTATCTGTCCGCACTCTGGGATTTCGACGTCCGGGCGACGGGGCTCGTTGTCATCACACAGGCGGTGATACTCGTCGTCGCCGCCCTGCATTTTCGCGAGTTGCGTCAGGCTCACCTCAGGGCAGCACACTTCACGCGCTCGCTGCCCATCCGCCCCCTCCGGCAAACACTCGCCGACATCGCGACGGTACTCTGTATCGCGGCGCCGTTTGGGGTCGCCGGTCCCCTCTCTCTCGTGATGAACGACGCGATGTCGAGCTGGCAAGCGTCGTCACTCTTACTCGCCGGCGCGCCGCTCGTGGCACTGCTGCACTTGCCGCAGCGATGGGTTCCACGGCAGTCCGTGTTGCTTGGCGCAACCCTTGCCGCGCTGTGGGTCGCCACCGTCTGGCAATACTTCGTTCACTGATTTCCGTTCACTCATGCTCCGCTTCGAGAATCTCACCAAACGCTTCGGCACCCGTACCCTCTTCGAGAACCTGCACTTCGATGCCCAGGCGGGTTGCGTGGCGCTGAGCGACGAAAACGGCAGCGGCAAATCCACTTTGCTCGGCATGCTGGCGGGCACCCTCGAAGCAGACGATGGCGACATCTGGCTCGACGGGCATTCCTTGCGAGACGCGCCGCTGGCCGCGAAGGCCGCGCTCGCCTATGTCCCCGACGATTGCCTCGCGTACCCGTTTCAGACAGGGCGCGCGCTACTTGATCTCGTGGCGTCCGCCAAGAAGACGAGGGTTGACGCCAGCGTGCTCGACCTGGCCCACCGCTTCGGATTGGCACCGCACATGGAGAAGCGCTTCGAGCAGATGTCGCTGGGCACACGCCGCAAATTCTTCCTGAGCGCCACCTTGATCGGCGCGCCGCGCGTGATCATCGCGGACGAACCCGGCAACGGTCTCGACGCCGCCGCACGCGCGGTCCTCATCGACTTGTTCACCACGCTGGGCAAAGACCGGTGCGTCTTCTTTTCCAGCCACGACCCGGAGCTCACGCGCGCCTGTCACGCCACCACGGTCGGCTTCGCCGACCTCGGCCAGCGCCCCGCTAGCTGAGACCATCGCGCTTCGCATACGCTGCACGGCATACCTGTGCCATCATCCGTCTATCGTTTCGATCACGGGAGACGGTTATGAGCGGCAAATGGTTTTCGAAGTTCTCGAGCTACCTTTCCACCATCACCGGCCGGCCGATTTCGTTCGTGCTGGCCGTCGCACTGGTCCTGATCTGGGCGGCGACCGGCCCGCTATTCCATTACAGCGATACGTGGCAGTTGGTCATCAACACCTCAACTACCATCGTCACGTTTCTGATGGTCTTCCTCATTCAGAACACGCAGAACCGCGACACGGCGGCCATGCAGATCAAACTCGACGAGTTGATCCGCGCGATGGAAGGCGCCCACAACGCGCTGCTCGATCTGGAAGAACTCGATGAGAAGGAACTGACCCGCTTCCGCAAGCGGTACGAAAGCCTTGCCGAGGCGGCGCGCGTTGCGTTGAAAAAGGGCGATGTCGATACGGATTCCCCGTTCGTCGGCGGCGACGACGGCATCGCTCACGGCAACGCGCATAAAGATGACAAGGACAAGTCGTGATGCCCGGCGTCATTCATCGCGCCCTCCCCCCGCCACGCCATGCCATACCGCGACAGTTCATCATGCGTCGAAACATTCCCTTAACAGTCGCCCCTAGACTCTGGCCATCGTCGTCACCGGCTGGAAATCGATGGATACCGACTGCACAGTGCCCGGCAATGAGCGCGCCGCCCCCTTGCTATACGACGTATCCGACGCGAAACGGATACTAAACGCGACGTGCATCAGCTATGTCGTCGTTCTGCTCGATACGTCGATCGTCAACGTGGCGCTTGAACCGCTCGCGCTTGCCTTCGACGTGCAACTGACCGGGCTGCAATGGGTGGTGAGCGCCTACACGCTGATGTTCGCGAGCCTGCTACTCACCGGTGGCACCCTCGGAGACCGATGGGGTGCAAAGCGGGGCTATCTCGCCGGTCTCATGATCTTCATGATGGCGTCGCTGGGTTGCGCGCTCGCGCTTTCGCCGTCGATGCTCGTTGCTGCGCGCGCGCTTCAGGGCATTGGCGCCGCGCTGCTCGTACCGTGCTCGCTCAAGCTCATTCATCAGGCGACCCCCGATCCCGCCGAGCGTGCGCGAGCCATCGGGCGATGGGTCGGATTGGGCGGCGTGGCACTTGCCGCCGGTCCGCTCGTTGGAGGTGCGCTGATTCACTGGCTAGGGTGGCGCAGCATCTTCTTTGTGAACGTCCCGGTCTGCCTCGTTGGCATGACGATGGCATGGAGGATCGCCGCCGCGCGGCGAACGCCATCCAGCGCCCATCGTGTCGATCTGGCCGGGCTGCTGGCGGGCATGGTCGCTCTGGCCACGCTGATCGGCGTGCTCATCGAGGGCCGCATTCTCGGCTGGACATCTGCGTGGATCGTCGGCGGTACCGTCGTATCGGTTCTCGCATGGTTTGCGCTCGTGCACATCGAGGCGCGCCATCCCTGTCCGATGCTGCCGTTGCCGATGTTCCGAAGCGGTGTGTTCACCGGTTCGACGGCCGCATCGATGGCGTCTGCTTTTGTGTTCTACGGTCTGCTGTTTGTCGTGAGCCTGCACTTCCAGCAGATGCGCGGATACCGCCCACTGGAAACCGGCATGGCGCTGCTGCCGATGACCGCCATGGTCGCCGTCGGCAGTTTGTTGGCGGGGCGCCTTTTGGATCGATTCGGCCCGCTATGGCCGATGCTTTGGGCGTTCGCCGCTTACGCCGCCGGAGCACTCGGGCTGGCATTCGTCACGGCCAATGTGCCGTATGCATTTGCGGTATTGCCAATGCTTGCCATCGGAGCGGCGTCCGGCATTGTTTCGCCCATTGCAACAGCACCCGCCTTGCAGACGGTCGCCCCGTCGCGGGCAGGCGTGGCAGCGGCCGTGCTGAACACCGCGAGACAAGCGGGCGCCGCGCTCGGTGTCGCCATCTTCGGTTCGCTCGTGGGCGTCATGCCGGCAACGGAAGCTGGCCTGCGTCCCGCACTGGCACTGGCTGCCGGGGTCAGTCTTGCCGTGGTGCCGGTGTGGCGGCTGGCGTTGCGCCGACAGGGCGAGGCTTCGTGAGAACGGCGTAGGCAGCCGAGCCAGCAGGGGGCGGGAAGGGGGATCGAAAAGCCGATACGGGGCCGTTGAAACACGACGCATGTGCATTGATCTGTGCTCATTAAAGTTACTGTCCCGGCGCGCCGTAAGCGCAGAGAGTAGAGCAGCAATGTCTCGATGCGATGGCACCGGCAGTACCGCCTGAGCGGTCAATCCCCCCACTCAACGGCTCGCGCGCGAGCCTACCGATGAAAGCCCATGAAAGTCACTTCGTTGCGAACCCGGATTCTGCTCATTGCCTGCCTCACGGTGGTGGGCGCCCTGATTCTCTCTGGCATCACGACCTACGTGATCGTGCGCGACAGCATGATGTCGAGCATTGCGCACACGCTCTCGGCCGTTGCCAACGGCAATGCCAGCGCCATCGAGCGCTGGTCGGCCGACAAGGCGCAGGCGGTCGTGGCGACGTCGCAGGTCGTCGAGAAGGGAGACCCGGCCGGGCTGGTGAAGCTCATGGGCAAGACCAACGATTTCCCGATCACGAGCATCGGCTGGTCGGACAAGACCTTCTTCTCGACCGCGCCCACCCCGGCGGACTACGATCCTACCGCCCGGCCCTGGTACAAAAGCGCGGTCGCCGCAGGCAAGCTGACCGTCACCAAGCCGTATGGCGATTCGTCGACGGGTATTCCTTACGTGGCCTTCACCGCGCCGCTCGTGCGTGACGGCCAGACCACCGGCGCCATCAGCGGCGCCGTGGCGCTCACCGGCGTGCAGGACATCATCAAGGCGGTGCACCCCACGCCGTCGAGCCTCGCGCTGGTCGTGGCGAGCGACGGGCAGGTGATTGCCCACCCGGACAACAAGTTCTCTCTCAAGCCGTCGACGGAAGTCGCCGCCGCGCTTACCGCCGATTCGTTGCCGGGCATGGCCGCCGACGGCGCCGCACCGGTCGCCATGGAACTCGCCGGCGCGCCGAAGTTGCTCAAGGCCAAGCGCATTCCGGGTACGGACTGGTATCTCGTGGTCGCCCTCGACCGCGCGGAAGCCACTGCCGGCCTGACCCATGTGCTGGGCGCGACGGTCATCACGCTGATCGTGCTGACGCTGATCTCGCTGGCGATTGCCTCGATCTTCACGTCGCGCGCCTTCAAGCGCCTGTCGACCGTGCGCGACGCCATGGACACCATCGGTTCGGGCGACGGCGACATGACGCAACGCCTCGACGTCGTCGGTCACGACGAAGTGGCGCAAATCTCGAAGTCGTTCAATGCGTTCGTCGACAAGATCAGTTCGGTGATGCTCGATGTACGCGCCGGGGTGTCGTCGATGACATCGGCCACCAGCGAGATCGAGATGGGCAATCGCGATCTGTCGCAGCGCACGGAAGCGTCGGCGGGGTCGTTGCAGGAAACGTCGTCTGCGCTCACCGAACTGACCTCCAGCGTCAAGCAGACGGCCGACACCGCCGAGCACGCCACGCGTCTGGCTAACGACGCGAGCGCCGCTGCTGCGCGCGGGGGTCAGGTCGTAACCGATGCGGTCGGCACGATGGCGGCGATCACGCAGTCGTCGGAGCGCATCACGGAGATCATCGGCGTGATCGACGGCATTGCGTTCCAGACCAACATTCTTGCGCTCAACGCCGCGGTGGAAGCCGCACGCGCGGGCGAGCAGGGACGCGGTTTCGCCGTGGTGGCGGGCGAGGTGCGCACGCTGGCCCAGCGCAGCGCCGCCGCGGCGCAGGAAATCAAGGCCCTCATCGAGACGTCGGTACACAACGTGAAGAGCGGCACGGAGCGCGTGCAGGCGGCAGGCACGACGATGAACGAGATCGTCGATGGGATTACGCGCGTGCAGCGTCTGGTAAGCGAGATCCACGGCGCGATGACCGAGCAGAGCGCGGGGATCAGCCAGATCGACCGCTCAGTCTCGGAAATGGACCAGGCGACGCAGCAGAACGCGGCACTGGTGGAGGAGTCTGCTGCTGCGTCGGCGATGTTGAGCGAGCAGGCCCGCATGCTCGCCGAAACCGTGGCGCGCTTCCGTCTGCGCGAAGGGCATCGCAGCGACTCGCACGGCGTTGGCGCGCCGCAATCGCCGTCGCTGTCGGTAGTCGGATCGGCGCGGCGCCTGGCCGCCTGAGGGCTGAGCCGGCATTGGGCGAGGGCGATATTGTGTACGGGAAATGGGCTTCGCAGCCATCGGGGCGCTTCGTGCGCGGAGCATTCACAAAATCCGAATTTCCCGTTACAATCGCCGTCCCTTGCCCAGGTGGCGGAATTGGTAGACGCACTATCTTGAGGGGGTAGCGCCGAGAGGCGTGCGGGTTCGAGTCCCGCCCTGGGCACCACAAGCGCTATGTTCATTAGCGCTTCTTCAGCGACTTGGCGTAATTTTGGCGTAGCCGCCCGCAGTCCGCCTATCTGTGCGCAGGTTGGCTAAATCGACTCCGGCCGCGCGGCTTGCCCGCCACCCCAGCGCCGACATGCCGTCAGCAGCCCTTCACTTTGCGTCCGATGGTTTGGAGTAGGGCTTCATAAACGTTGCCTTTGTGTAAGCCAGTCTGAAACCGGCCCGCTCCGTGTTTCGCGCACTTACGTTTTGCGCCCGCGCGGTAATGCTTGCCAAGGTGCAACCCGCCTCCCGCGCCGCAGACAATCTCGCGCGGATCAACGCAAGTTGAATACCTCGGCCACGATAGGCAGGGTGCGTGCTGGCAATGTAGAGATGCGCGATCTTACCCATTGGACTGGCAATAACGCTCATCCCTGCGGTACCCGCAATGTGCCCGTCGAGCGTGGCGGCAAAGCGCGTGGTATCCGTTCGTGCGGCAGCGATCAGGGCAAGCGCTTCCAGGAGGGCTCGCGGCCGGGGCTTCGCCTGCATTTCGAATCCCGCCACGGAATGCGAGACAAACGTGTTCGCCGCAACGGATCGGCCGGTCGCGATCTCTATGCCGTCGGGCGGCAGAATTTCAACGTCATCGTCCCTCAGTTCACGGACATAAGTATTGCTGAACGCGTTGACCACGTATCCGCGCGCCGATAAAACAGCAAGCGTGGAAGGGGTGGCGTGGGGGCACACGTCGATCTCGACATCGAGCGCTCGCGCATGGTATTGCGCCTCAAGTTGCTCGATCGCTTCATCGCTGACCGCGACGCCCATACCAAGACCGGTAACGTGATTCAGTTTCCGTCCAAAGGCAGGGTCGGTGAACGCGGCGATCCCCCCGCAGACGTTAAATGTGCAAACGTCTTTTCGCTTCGTGATGTCACGCAACGTTGCCACCTGTTGAGCTAAATGCTGCGCCTCAACAAATTCCAAAGTGTGGGCGATTTCAGGGCCAGTCAGAATCATTGCGATCGCATCCGGGAAAGTCTGAAGCTCCGATGTTCGCCCCGCGGGCGCATGTGTACGGCGATGTAATGCGCTGAAATATACAGATCGTGGGCATCCACCATTTGGTGGATGCTGCTCACAACAACGGTTGTCTATATTTTGCTTGAAGCGCGCGCGTCCTGTCTGGCAAAGGCAGCCCAGACCGCTACGAAAGCAAGCGTCACGGCACGCAATACGTGCCCGATAGCCGTCCAGCCAATGCACGAAAGGAAATTACGGCCCCAGTTATCCAGCGCTTGAATTCGGAGAATCGATATCGTGAGAATCTCAAAACTGCTGCCAAGTCCCCGCACGCGCGAATGGCACGAGATTGCGCGCTACGTGGCCATTGTCATTGCCTTCGGCACGACGAGTTTGAGTGCGAACGCGGAATTCTATGCGTGGCGCGTCGGGACAACAAGTTACCGGACGGGCACTGCGCAAATGGAGTACCAAGTCGTATGGTCGGTCGGGCAAAACCGAGACCAGGCGATTCAGAATCTGAACAAGACGACATGGATCGGGCCGCCGGTAGCACGAGTCGGCGGAGGGCAGACGCTGGACGAACTCACGAAGTGCCAAACGGCCGGGTACTTTGCCGTGATTCTGACAAGCCAGGCGCCGGCTGGAGCATGTGGAAAGTCCAGCAGAGCGGCTGCCTATAAGGCAGCGTTGAAGTCTTGCCAAAGCAAAGCCGATTGCACCTTCACCGCAAGCCCGAACCTTCAGATTATTTCTGGATTCGATTCCGGTAAATATGCGGGTCCGAACCTTGCACCCAATCAGCAAATGAGCTTCCGATATCTGGGCGAACGCGTGGAAGAATGCGGGTTCAGTTTTATGACCGGGCGCAATGATCAATGCAGGGACACGACAAGCGGTAGTGCGGTAGTAACACCGTTCGATCCCCAGAGTTTCTTAGCAAAATACAAATAGCCGTACGAGAGCACGCTCGCTTCTGTCTGGAGGGCTCATGCCACGACCCGCATGGAAGTCGTTATTCGCCGCCGTGTTTTTTCTTCCCGGCACGGTGTTCTGCGCAGAGGCATCGCACTCCGCAAGCTGCGAGGAGACATATTTGAAAGTCCCGTGTGATAACCACGGTGCATACACCTGCCGTCAAAAGTACCGCGAGTTAGCCTCGTGTCAGCAGGCCGAGCGCCGCGAACGCGAAGAGAAGCAACGGCAAGCAAAAGCGAAATCCGCAGATGCGAACGAACAGGCGGTGCAACTTGTTAACAAAGCCAACAGCAAATTGCGAACCCCGTCCGGGGACCACGCACCGGCAGGAGTCGTCTCTCCACGGTTGAACGATCACACCAGTGCCCCGCGAGAAGGCGGCCAATCGTTCTAGTGCGGATGTCGCCGATCGCGCAGCGTTGGCTGTCCTCCACGCGTACCTCGAAACTGGAACGCCGCAAGTCATTTAATTTTGGAGCCCATGTCACATGAATGCACATCTGTTGCGAATATTAGCCGCGTTGATTCTGGTTGCCGGATTCGGCTTGTCCAGCCAAGCTTGGGCCGGGGTCACTTACGGCGTCGATGACGCGCGCATTCTTTCGCAGATGGATCAAGGTTGCACCAGCCCCAACTGCGAAAGAAATTCCATTCTTCCCATCACGAACAGTACGGGTGAAGCGGCTGTATGCATTCAGCCCGGCACCGAAAGTGCGAGCTATACGTACACCGGCTCGAACCAATTGGTACTCGTCTACGGTTATCACAACGCCTGCGGATTCGTCTCCTTCGTCTGGGTCAAGCATCAGGGGCAATGGCATAACGCCGGCCTGGCACAGCCGCGTCAGAATGTTGCCGTAGGAATCGTTTTTGACACGCCGCAAGGCAACCCGCCCAACGTCATCATGTTTTGCCGTACTGCCGGGGCGCCACGCGACGATCTGCATTGCCAGTGAAAATACGTGATGCACTAATTGCTATTTGACGTCATCGGACAACCTTGTTTATCGCCGCTCTTGTGAGCGGTTTTTTGCCCGTTGCGAGCATTCCTGAATTCGGATTTGCTGTTTTCACAGGCATAGAACGACGAATCTCCGGGAGTCCATATGCCCAATATGCCCAGACGCGCTTTGCTTACCCTGCTGTTGTGGACCTCTGCGGTCTGCGCGCAAACACCGGCCTGTGTCGGGTCTGCCGCTCCCCCCTATCAAGGGCCGCTCTTTGACGCGATGGCGCAGACCGACCAGTGGCTTGACATCGACTCCGCAGTGGCGACTGCGAAACGCAACGGCGTAACCGGCATTGCGCTGTTCGCCCGTGTGCATAAGAAGCAGGACGGGCGCTCGCTGGTTAATCACGCGGCCGAGAAAAACCCGGGCTTCATCCTTGTGGGCGCGCCCAAGCTGTTCGACATGCGCGGCGACCTGGATAACAGTTACGTATCCGACGTCTTGAAAGGCGTCGACGCGCACCGATACGCGTTCGTCGGCGAGATTCTGTACACCCACGGAGACAAATCTGGCGGCGAGGTCACCGCCAGCGGGGAGCGCTATATCGACCCCACCCGCGCCGGTACTTCCAAGCTCATCAGCGGTTTGCAGGGCAAGTCGGTACCCGTGATGACGCATTGGGAGGTCTACGACTGGGAGCGCGACCGGCCGTTGTTCGACAAGCTTTACAGCACCTACCCGGATCAGGTCTTCGTCTGGCCGCACCTGGGATTCGCCGACGCCCAGCAAGCCACGGCAATGCTCTCCGCCCATCCAAACGTCTGGGCGACACTATCGAAGAAGGAAAAGGCGGGCGAGAATCTTGCCGACAGCGACAAGGAAGACGATATTGGTCCTCCCGTCATCGATGCTTGCGGCGTACTGCAACCCGATTGGAAGGCGATCATGATCCGCTTCCAAGACCGGCTGCTGTTCGCGACCGACGCGCATAAAGCCGGTCGCTGGTCACGCTACGCCGATATCGTCACTCGCTGGCGCGCGATCCTGGGACAACTGCCGCCGGACGTCGCCGAGGAAATTGCTTACCGGAATGCAGCGAAGCTGTACGGCGTCACGCCCGGCTCGGCAACACCGGCCCAAGCGCTGCACTGAGCCGTTACCCAACCGGAAAAGCAATGCGGGAATAATCTCGCCCTGACAACACCAAGTATCATCCGGGCATGTACCGGAGATATTCGGAAACCCGCGACGGCGCCACGCTTCGCGGGCTTTTTATTTTCCGCCGCCTCCGGTCGATCTTCATGACGGCCCACGAAACATCGGGCAACATGAAGGCACTTCAGACTCGTCCCCGTTCCGTTGCGGCGAGTCCCACACACAGCATTGCGCGATTCGCTCAGCCGAATCGCCCGGGAGAATTACGATGATTGACGGCCTGATCGGCGGCAAACTGTACGGCAAGGCTGCACAGCGCACTGGACAAAACGGACACCCCTTCGTTACCGCGAAGGTTCGCGCAACGGGCGGAGACGGCGATGGCGATGCGATCTTCGTCAATGTGATTGCCTTCAGCGAGACAGCCATCAATGCGCTGCTGGCGCTCGAAGACGGCGATAGCGTGTCGATATCCGGCTCGCTCACGCCGAAGGTGTGGACCGACCGCAATGGCGAAACGCGTCCCGCGCTCGATATGGTCGCCACGCTCGTGATGACCGCGTATCAGGTCAAGCACAAACGGGCCACGACCCGGGGCGACGCCAGCCCCGCGCACGACGCGGACGCGGACATTGACGACGGCGACAGCCCCCACTGATATCCCGTCAGACGGCCAACGCCGCGCCATCGCTGCGCGGATCGTGGGCGCCCGTCGCCCATCCGTCGGCAGCTATCGCAATCACCCCCGCCTGCCCCGCCAGCGGGCTGTGGCTCGGCAATGCCGCCAGGGCATGGCCGCGCTGCGTCAGAGCGGCGAACACGTCGTCTCCCGCATCGCGCTCCAGCTTCAGATTGTCCCGGCTGTCGGAAAAGGTACGGCCAAGCAGAAAGCGCGGTTGCGAGAGCGCTTCGTACGGATTCAGACCGTAGTCGATCAGCCGCGTCAGCAGGGCACATAGCGTCTGCGGCTGACCGTCCGCCCCTTGCGTGCCGTACAGCAGGCGAGGGCGGCCGCCCTCCAGATAGATGCCGGGATTGAGCGTATGGAACGGCCGCTTACCTGGCATCAACGCATTGGGATGTGCACTGCCCAGCGGTCGGAACGCCGCCCCACGGTTGTGCCACAGCACCCCCGTATCGCCCGCCATCACACCACTTCCCCAATCGAAGTAGATCGTTTGCAACACACTGACGGCGCGCCCGGCGACGTCCGTCGCGGCGAAGTACACCGTGTCGCCCTCGCGAAAGCGATGCGGCCAGTCGAGCGCAGCATGGTCGTCGATGCGCGTCGCGGCCGCCGTCAAGTGTGCGTCGGACAACATCTCAGCCACCGGCACGTCGGCATATTCCGGGTCCGCCACGAAACGGTCGCGATCGATGAACGCCTGTTTCACCGCCTCGACAAGCCGGTGGTAATACGTTGCGCTCCCATGCGCGCAATCGCGCAGCCCCAGTCGCGCGAGTATCCCCATGATTTGCAGTGTGGTCACCCCTTGCGTCGGAGGGGGCAAGGTCGCCAGCACGCCGTCGCCGTAGGGCATTGTCAGTGCGGGCGACACGTGCACGCGCGTGGCGGCAAGGTCGTCTTGCGTAATCGGTGAACCGGCAGCTTGCAGGCCCTTCGCCATACGCGAGGCCAATTCGCCTTCGTAGAAGTCGCGCGCGCCGCCATCGGCCAGCCGCCGGAGTGTTTGCGCCAGCGCCGGTTGACGAAACCGTTCGCCCGAAACCGGTGCGCGCCCACCCGGCAGGAATGTTTGCGCGAAGCCGTGCCACGTCGCCGCGTCGCCCATCTCGCTTGCGCGATACGCATACCAGAAGTCTTGCGAACGACTCACAGCAAAACCGTCTTCGGCGGCAGCAACAGCCGGTGCGAGCAGCGACGCCCAAGACAAGGTGCCACCCCACGTATCGCGGCTCACACGATAGGCCGCCTCCCACGCCGCGACCGTCGCCGCCGTAGTCAGCGCAGAGGTGGGCCCGCGCATGGCGATCGCCGCGCCGTCGAGCAATGCCGAGGGAAGCCGCCGTGCCGCTTGTCCAATGCCTGAAACCGCGAGTGGCGACGCGTCGCCTTGCGCCCCGTCGGCAATCAACCAGAAACCGTCACCGCCAAGGCCAGTGAAGTGCGGCATCGTGACGCACAACATGGCCGCGATCGCGATGGCGGCTTCGATCGCGTTGCCGCCTTGTTGCAGCACAGTGCGGCCTGCCGCGCTCGCCAACGCATGCGGACTGGTGACCAATCCGGCGCGCCCGCCGGCCAGCCCCGCTGCCGCAGCGCCGGCAACATCTCGCGCCGTCATGCGGCAGCTCCTGCCTCGTACTGACCGCCGAGATAGGCCGCCGCCAGACGCGCATCGCCCGCCAACTCGCTCGCAGATCCACTCGCACTCACGCGTCCCTCTTCCAGCACGTAGCCGCGATCGGCAATGGACAACGCCATCGCCGCCATCTGGTCGACGAGCAACATCGACAGCGACTCACGCCGCAAAGCGTCGAGCGACGCAAACAACTCCGCGATGACCTTCGGGGCCAGTCCCAGCGACGGCTCGTCGAGCAACAGCACACGCGGCGCCGACATCAATGCGCGCGCAATCGCAAGCATCTGTTGCTCGCCGCCGGAGAGCAAACCGGCGCGTTGATGTTGCCGCTGCCGCAAGCGCGGGTAGCGTGCAAACATCTGATCGATGCGTTTATCGAGCGTCGCCCGTGGCAGACGTCCACACGGAAACGCCCCAAGCCGCAAGTTGTCGAGCACCGACAATTCCGCGAACACCTGCCGCCCCTCCGGCACCAGCACGACCCCCAATGCGGCGATCTTCGCGGCATCCAGCCGGGATAGATCGCGCCCGTCGAAGGTGATGCCTCCGCTGACCGGACGATGCAACCCCGCGAGTGAGCGCATCAGTGTCGACTTGCCGGCACCATTAGCACCGAGTAGCGCGACCAGTTCGCCCTCGCGCACCTGAATCGATATGTCGTGCAGCACCGGCGCGGCACCGTATCCCGCGGTGAGTTTGCCCACGCCCAGCACCTCAGACGTTGTTGCAACGTCGCGCTCGATCGGTTTGCCCACGTCCGCCGTCGATGCGCCAAGATAAGCCTGGCGAACACGCTCGTCGTGGCGAATCGCCGCGGGCGAACCCTGCGCAAGGAAGCGTCCCGCGTCGATCACGACAATGCCATCCGATACCCCCATCACCAGCGACATATCGTGTTCCACCAGTCCGACCGCCACACCGCTATCGGCGATCTCGCGCAGGAGCTTGCCGAGTTGCGCTTTGTCTTGCGTCGATAGTCCTGCCGCCGGCTCGTCGAGCAACAGCACGGCCGGACGCGTTGCCAACGCGCGAGCGATCTCTACCAAACGGCGGTCGACGTGTGCAAGGTCCGCGGCCATCAGTTCCACATCGCCGTGATAGCCACAGGCGCGTAGCAGGGCGGTTGCGGCGTCGCGGCGCGCCTTGCTGCGCATGCGGGCAACGCCGAGCAAGCCGCCGAGTCTTCCCGCACTCAGCGCGAGCGTCACGTTATCCAGCACGCTCATGCCGCCGAACAATTGCGACGTCTGGTAGGTACGCGCCACCCCGTGCCGTGCGCTGTCGCACGCGCCGCGCGCTGCGAGCATGTCGCCACCGAGCGCACGCGTGCCCGCCTGCGGACGATAGAAACCCGACAGCATGTTGAGAACGGTCGACTTGCCCGCGCCGTTCGGTCCGATCAGACTCGTCACCCGTGCGGCAGGCAGCTCGAACGACAGATCGCTCACCGCTTTCACGCCGCCGAACGTCATGGCGAGGCCACGTGCGGCAAGGCTCTTGCGCTGCGCCTGAGCCAGCACTGGCAGCGCAAGCGGCGCGTTCGCGTCGACACCGGCGTCTCTCGACGAAGCGCCGCGGCGCGAGTTCCACCAAGCGCTCAACACGCCAATCACGCCGTTCGGCGCGCCCCACAATACAACGAGCAACAACACGCCGAAGCAAAGCAGGCGCAGGTTCTCGAGGCTCGCCAGCAACTCCGGCAGCAGCCCGACGACTACCGCGCCGACAAGCGGCCCGGCAATCGTGCCGGCGCCGCCGATCATCACGACCAGCACGAACAGCAACGACTGGAGGAATGAAAACATGCCCGGCGTGACCATGCCTTGCAACGGCGCGAACAGGCCGCCCGCCAATCCGGCGAGCGCTGCCGAGAATGCGAAGGCCACCGCTTTGACGACCAGCGGATTGACACCGATCGACGATGCCGCCGTCTCGCTGTCGCGCACCGCACGCATGGCCGCCCCCCATGCGCCGCGGGAAATGCGCGCATAAATCAGCAGCGCCACGCCCAGCACGGCAAGGGCCGCTACGGCCACCACGCGCTCGCTTCCGGCAATGCCGAAGATGCCCGGAGGCATCACCCCCATCAAGCCGTTCTGTCCACCGGTCAGCGCACGCCACTCTACGGCGCCATGTTCGACCATGAAGCCAAACGCAATCGTCACCATGGCGAGTCCCGGTCCGCGCACCCGCAGCGCGGGCAGCGCCAGCAGACCGCCAGTCAGCGCGGCGATCACGCCGCCCACGAGCCACGCGGGCCAGAACGGCCACCCCGCCTGTGTCGTCAGAATGGCCACGGCGTAGGCGCCTATGGCGTAGAAGCCCACGTGGCCGAACGACACTTGTCCGGTCAATCCGAGCAGGAGATTCAGGCCCACGCCGCAGATCGCGAGCAACGCCACACCCGCGATCACCACGACAAAATAGCCGTTCACCACACAGGCGGCGCCGGCCATCGCCAGCAGTGCCGCCGCAAGACTCGCCGTCAGCGCAATGCCGTCACGGGCTCGCGTGGCCGCTCCACCGGACGCCGCCGCCGAAGCCTGCGGCCCGAGCCGCACAGGAATGTCGCTCATACCTTACGTACCTCCGCGCGACCGAACATGCCGTCCGGACGCATCGCCAGCAACACAATGACCAGTCCGAACGTAATGATTTGCGTGTAGCTCGACCCCAGCGTCGCGGTAATCATCGCTTCGGTTACGCCGAACAGCAGACCGGCAACCATCACGCCCCACGCACTGGACAGTCCGCCAAGAATTGCCACGGCAAACGCCTTGAGGCCGAACACCGTCCCCATGTCGGCCTGAACATTGAACAGCGGCGCGATCAGCACGCCGGCAACCCCTGCGAGCAGCGTCGACACCGCAAATGCGGCGGCAATGGTGCGTTGAATCGGGATCCCCATGAGTCTTGCGGCGTCGCGGTTTTGCACGACGGCGAGCATGGCCACCCCCCAGCGCGAGCGTCGCAGCACGTAGTGCAACACCCCCGCGAGCGCAAGGCCGACCACCGGGATCAACAGTTGCAGCGGATAAACGCCGAGTCCCGCGTCGCCGATCTGCAACGAGCTTTGCGCCAGCGACGACGGCAGGCTTCGCGGCTCGGTCCCGAAGCTGAGCATGACCACGTTGTCCAGCACGATACCGAGCGCCACGGTCGCCATCAGCCACGCGCTGGACCCGCGCCGAACAAAGGGTTGCACCGCGAGCCGCTCCACAACCAGACCGTAGACGGCGCACAGCACAAGGGCAGCGACGACCGCCAGCGGCATCGGCCAGCCGAGCGTCTGCGCGAACGTGTACGCCAGCACGGCGCCCAGCATCATCGAGCTACCCTGCGCGAAGTTGACCGTCGCACTCACCGCAAAGGTCAGATGAAAGCCGAGTGCCATGAGGCCGTACATACTGCCGAGCCCCAGGCCGGCGACGAGCGCCGAGATCCATTGCATGAGAAGTCCTCCGGGATGCCGCCACGCGACATCCCTCAATACCGGTGACGTGTGATTTACTTCGCCGCGACCTTCGCGCCTGCGGCGGACACCGGGACAATGCGGTTATCGATGAATTGCGCCCACACATAATCCTGGGCGGACAGCGCGTCATGTTGCTGGTCGGTGAACGGCTTCACGTACGTCTTGATGAGGCCTTCATAGCGATCAATCTTGTAGAAACCACCGCGAATCGCATCGCCGTTCGTCGAACCCGCCTTGTCGATGGCAAGTGCGGTCAGACGCATGGCGTCGTAAGCGTTCGCCACCCCCACGGCCGGGGTAATGTCGTCCACGCCCTTCACGTCGGAATATTTCGCTTTTAGCGCGGCAACGACACGCGCGCTCACCGGCGATGTCGCGCCGAAGAAGCTATATGTCTGCACGAAATGCACGGCCTTGGCGTTAGGGCCGGCCAACTCGGTGAAGCGTCCGCCCGCCGGGCCCCAGTGCGACACGATAGGCACCTTCCACCCCATGCGGTCGAGCGACTTCACCACCTGCGCCGACGGTCCGACGTTGCCGACCATCAGCAATGTGTCGGCCCCGGCGGCCTTGAGACGGCCGAGCTGCGGCGTAATGTCCACGTCGTTCGCTTCGAATTTCTCCACGCCGGCGGGCTTCATGCCTTTCGCCGCCAACGCGGCCACGATGCCCTTCTCGTTCGATTCCCCCCAAGGATTGTTCACGAGAATCAGACCGAGCTTCTTCGCGCCGAAGGTCTCCTGAGCGTGAGCCACCATGGCGCTGTCGACGATTTCATCGACCGCCGACACGCGAAACACATAGTTCGGATTAGCGCCATTGCGAGTGATCGGTGTGCCCGCTGCCCACGGGCCCATGAACGGCACCTTCTCCTGATTGGCGATGGGCACGATCGCCATCGACACCGGCGTGTCGAGCCCGCCGAACAGCACCGCGACCTTGTCTTTGTAAATCAGCTCGCGCGCCGCAAGCACGCCTTTGGCCGGATTGCCTTCGTCGTCGCGACGCACCAGTTCGAGCTTGCGACCGCCGAGCACGCCACCGCTCGCGTTTATCTCGTCGATGGCTATCGTCATGCCGCGCGTAAGCGCCTCTCCGGCACGCGCCGATTGCCCCGAGAGCGCGGTAACGAGTCCGATCTTGATCGTGTCCGCCGCGTAGCTCGAGACACTGACGAACGACATACCGGCTGCCGCCAGCGCAAGCGCACCGGCGCAGAGCCAACGCCGGCGAGATGAGGCCGACGCCGCCGTCGTGTCGTGGGCGCAAGCGGCGTTGGAACGTACAGATGCAGACATGAGCAATCTCCGTGAGGAAGCTTCAGAAGCGAATCGAGAGCGGACCAATCCCGGTCCCGGTGCCGGGACATTGCCCGGACATGTCCCCGCCGTACGCAAGAGGCGTGCCACGTTGTCAACAATTCCTCCGAATCGCCCCGCACGAAACGCAGTGCAATGTGTTGACGATCTGGCATTGAAATTGCGAACGATTGGTTGTGACGTTCGTTGACGATATGTTCTGCGCCAACTCGGAACGCGCCCGCACGGTCGCGGTGCGCAAATGTTTCAAGTCGGCTCACGACGTGAAAGCGAACGATGAACGAATGGCCCCTGACAGTGAGCACGCCTTGCGAGCCCCGCGAGGCAAAGACGACACCCGATGACTTCTGCCCTGACGCTTCCGGAACACGACGACTGCGCGAACACCGATACCCGCTTCGGCGCACTTCGCACGCACGACCGCTTCGACTATCTGCCGATCACGGCGCGCGACACCTATCGCTGGCCCAACGGCGCCCGCCTTGCCGTCTACCTTGGCTTCAATCTGGAGCATTTCGCTTTCGGTGAAGGACTGGGCGCGACCCTGGGCCCGCTCTCGCCGCAGCCCGACGTGCTCAACTTCAGTTGGCGCGAATATGGCAATCGCGTGGGAGCGTGGCGTTGTCTCGACTTATTCGACGATCTATCGATGCCAGCCGGCGTCGTCGTGAATACGTCGCTGCTGGATCACTGCCCTTCGCTCGTGCACGCTTGCGTGGCGCGTGGCGACGAGTTGATCGGACACGGACATACGAACGCGCATCGGCAGAGCGACTTCGAGTTTGCGCATGAGCACGACCTGCTGGCCCATTGCCGGGAGCGCCTGACGTCGGAAGCGGGATATGCGCCGGCGGGATGGCTATCGCCGTGGATATCGGAGACGCATCACACGCCGGATCTGCTCGCGCGCACAGGCTATCGCTACACACTGAACTGGTGTCACGACGACCGGCCGGTGCGCATGCGCACCGCGCACGGCACGTTGTGGTCGGTGCCGTATCCGCAGGAGGTGAACGACATTCCGATGATCGTCGGCCGTCACCTCGACGGTGTGGCCTTCGCCGACATGATTGCCGACCAGTTCGACGAGATGTACGCGCAGGCGGAACATCCAACGCGTGCCCAGCCGCTGGTCATGGGGATCGCCTTGCATCCGTATCTCGTCGGACAACCGTATCGCCTGCGCCATCTGCGTCGCGTGCTTACGCCCATCGCCGAGGCGGCGCGTCGAGGCGAGATCTGGCTCGCCACGCCGGGAAATATTGCGTCGCATGTCGCGGCCGTGAGCGCGACGCAACCCGACGCCGTCATGGGGTAAGGTGCGACATGACGCTCAAGCTGCATTGCCTGGCGTGCCCCGACTGTTCCTCTTCGACCTTATTTCCGTCGTCGCCTATGCCTGCCGACAAACCGACACCTCCTTCGCGCCGCACCGCCGGAAAATCCGCGCGGGCGGCATCCGCAACCGCGCTTTCGGTATCCGCGAACGATACAGAATCTCGCTTGCTGTCCCTGCATACCCCCGCTACGCAGGGCCTCGGCGACGAGAGCGCCGAAATGCGAATCGAGACGCATATCTATCGCACCATCGTCGATGGCGTGCTTGCGCATCGGCTTACCCCTGGCACGAAACTGCCGGAGCCTGAGTTGTGCCAACTCTTCGACGTGGGGCGTGCGGTGGTGCGCCGCGTGCTGGAGCGTCTGGCGCATGACGGCATCGTCACGTTGCGCCCCAACAAAGGGGCGGTGATCGCCGAGCCGACCCCCGAAGAAACCCGCGAGATCTTTGAAGCACGTCGCGCATTAGAACGCGCGCTGGTCGAACTGGCGGTCGCCCATGTGACCGACGACGATCTCGCGATGTTGCGCCGTCAACTCGACGCCGAGCACGCGGCGATGCATCGCTTCGATCAGCCGTCATGGGCGCGTCTCGCAAGCGATTTTCATTTGCGTGTCGCGGCGCTGGCCGGCAATGCGGTGCTGTTGCGCTATCTCACCGAACTGATCTCGCGTTGCTCGCTGATCGTCGGGTTATATGAGCCCCCGGGCTATGCCCCTTGCGAGCATGACGAACACACGGCCATCGTCGAATGCATCGCGCGGCGC
This sequence comes from Pandoraea apista, assembly GCF_001465595.2. Classification (NCBI taxonomy): domain Bacteria; kingdom Pseudomonadati; phylum Pseudomonadota; class Betaproteobacteria; order Burkholderiales; family Burkholderiaceae; genus Pandoraea; species Pandoraea apista. The sequence goes on from NZ_CP013481.2 coordinate 5,461,627, forward strand.
GACGCTCCGGGCGCCATTGCCCGCATGCAGTCGCACCTCGAAGAACTTGAGCGGCGCATCGAGACAACCCGCATGCGCGGCCAGAAGAGTCTCGCATCGCTGCTCGGATTGCCGGAGGTGACATCGCCGGAAGACGTCGCACCACCGTCAAACGCCGTCAAACGCGAGCGCCGCCGGAAAAGCTGAGGACATGGCATGGAAATCGACTTCCGCGAAATCACGGCGTACCAGCGCTACAAACTGATGGCGAGTCTGATCGTGCCGCGTCCGATTGCGCTGGTCACGACGATCAACGAGGGTGGCGCCATCAACGCCGCGCCGTTCTCGATGTTCAACATGCTCGGCGAAGAACCGCCCATCGTGATGCTATCCATCAACCGGCGCGACGACGACTCGCTCAAGGACACTGCCGCCAATATTCTGCGCAGCCGCGAATATGTGGTGCATCTGACTGACGAAGCGATGACGGCGCGCATGCATGTGTGTGGCGACCGGTTACCTCCCAGCGAGAGCGAGTTGACGCACGCAGGACTCACACCGGTGGCAAGCAGTCTCGTCGCACCACCCCGCATTGCGGAAGCCCCGGTCGCGTTTGAATGCACGCTCTGGGAAACGCTGGAAACGCCGAGCCGTCATATCTTCATCGGACGCGTTGAGCGCATGCACGCCCGCGACGAACTGATCGATACCGAGCAATGGCGTGTCCGGTTGCAGAACTACTTTCCTGTGGGGCGTTTCGGTGCGAGCTTCTACGTCGATACCCGCAACCGATTCTCGCTGGAGCAAGCGTGCGGCCAACCCACGCTCAGCACGGCCGTCGACGAGATGTAGCGAGACGAACGGCGTGCGCGTCATCATGTCGAGATATCGGTGGCGGCACTCGGCCAGAAGCCGAGTGTCGCGGGAGTGGATGAAGCCATCATTTCGATTCGTTCCTTTCCGGTGAATGACATCCGGATCACGTTGTCCGGAAACCAAAAAGAAACGCCCCCCCGGCAGACCGGGAGGGCGTTCGAATCAGGATCTGATCGTATCGTCGCGTCCGCGCAAAGGCAACGCAATTTGCGGCGAGATTTTTGCGCGCGTTTCCGTCGGTATTCAGTCGAAACGTCGGCCGCGCGTCTCAGGCATCTTCAGATAGACGACGAGCGAGATGGCCGCGCAGATCGTAACGTACCAATAGAAGTACGACTCGTGACCGCTCGCCTTGAAGCGCAACGCCACGAACTCCGTCGTGCCGCCGAGAATCGCCGTGGTCAGCGCATACGGGAAACCGACCGCCAATGCCCGGATGCGCGGCGGGAACAACTCCGTCTTCGCCAGCATGTGCACCGACGTGAAGCCCGAGAGCATTACCAGCCCGGCGAACGACAACGCGAACGCCACCACCGGATCTTTCGTGTGACTGAGTGCGGTGAAGAGCGGCACGGAGAACAGCGTGGTGCTCACACCGAAGATCATCAGCACCTTGCGGCGGCCAATCACGTCCGACAACAACCCGAACAACGGTTGCAGCGGCATGTAGAGCAGCAGGGCCAGCGTGGAGACGAACGTCGACGACTCTTTCGACAAGCCGACCGAATTCACCAGGAACTTCTGCATGTAGACGGTGAACGTATAGAACGCCACCGTGCCGCCGATGGTGATGCCGATCGCCAGCAGGATCTGACGCCAGTGCCCGAGCACTTCGCGGGCAATCGACGTCTCGCGCTTCTTCGCGCTATCGACGAACGCCTCGCTCTCCGTCACGTTGCGACGCATGTACAGCGCAAACAGCGCCAGCACACCACCGAGTACAAATGGGATACGCCACCCCCAATGTTCGATCTGCTCCGAGGTGAGCAATACGCGCTGCATCAGCAGCATCAGGCCGAGCGCGACGAGTTGTCCGGCAACCACGCTCACTTGCAGGAAACCGAGGTAGAAGCCTTTGCGATGCTCAGGGGCGACTTCGCTCAGGTACGTCGCGCTGGTGCCGTACTCGCCGCCCATCGAAAGACCTTGCAGCAAACGCGCCGCAATCAGCACCATCGGCGCGAAGATGCCGATGGTCGCGTAGCCGGGGGTAAGCGCAATCATCATTGAGCCAACGCTCATCGCGAGCACCGATCCCGTAAGGGCCGCCTTGCGGCCTCGCCGGTCGGCGTATAGCCCGATGAGCCAGCTGCCCAGCGGACGCGCAACATAGCCCACCGCCGCAATCGCTGCGGTATTCATCAGTTGGACGGTCGGGTTGTCGCCGGGAAAGAACGCCTTGGCGAAGTAGATCGAGAAGATGCTGTACGCGAGAAAGTCGTACCACTCGATCAGGTTGCCCGCGAGGCCGCCGACGATGGAACCGATCTTGACCGGCGCACGCGCGCCGGAAGCCGTGTGCGTCGAGCGCGATGTTTGTGGAGCGCGGGCGGCAAGGGAATCCGAGGGGGGCGTCAAAATCTGTCTCCAACACTTGTTGTTTGTTGCAGTCGTGCAGTGATGCCGTGCTGCTGGAAATGCAAGCGACGCCGCGAACGGCCGGCGTCGCTGTCATGCGTATTCAAGGGAATCGGTTCGCGCCGCGTGCTCAGTCGGCCGCGTACTTTTTGTCGAGCGCGTCGTAGAAGGGCTTGTTCACCAGACGCTGACGTTCCGCGAAGGGCACGACAAGCGACGGATCTTCGTCCAGACGCCCGCTGTCGCGCAGCGTACCCAGCGCCTTTTGCATGCCGAGCACGGCGCTTTGCAGCGCGGCGTTCGCATAGAGCACAATGCCGTAGCCCAACTCGGCCAGACGCGGTTGCGATTGCGTCGGTGTCTTCCCGCCAATCACGATGTTGATCAACTGCGGACGATCGAACAGCGCCGGCAGGCGTTCGATATCGGCGAGCGTTTCCGTCGCTTCGATGAACAGAATGTCCGCGCCAGCGTCAATGAAGCGGCGTCCGCGCTCGATAGCGGCTTCGATACCTTCGACGGCCGCTGCGTCGGTACGCGCGATGATTTGCAGATTGGCGTCTTCACGCGCATCGACCGCCGCACGGATCTTGCCGACCATCTCGTCGGCACCAATCACCGCCTTGCCGTTGAAGTGACCGCACTTCTTGGGCAGCACCTGATCTTCGAACTGGATGGCGTCGGCGCCGCTGCGCTCAAGCACGCGCACCGTATGACGCACGTTGAGCGCATTGCCGAAACCGGTGTCGGCATCGACGATGATCGGCAGCGACACGGCGTCGCGCACCCGCGCAGTGTGCTCGGCCATCTCGGCGAGGCCCACGAACGCGAGGTCGGGCAGGCCCAACGACATATTGGTGACGCCCGCGCCGGTGAGGTACAGCGCTTCGAATCCGGCGTCTTCGATCACGCGGGCCGAGAGGGCGTTGAAGGCGCCGGGCACGAGCAGCCCCTGGCGGGCCTCGACCTTGCGGCGGAAATTGGCGCGACGTTGCGCGGTTGCAGTGGTCATGGCGTTTGTCTCCGTAACGGCGGTATGGGGATATCGGTAAATGGGTCTACCGTTTGCAATCTGCGTGCCAGTCGCCACGACACTTGAGAACGCGACACAAAGGCTTGTCAAATCATGGGCTTGCGCTGAGCGGCCCGTTTTCTGTGGATGTGGCAGAATCGGCAAACAGAAAATGAAACGTTTCATGAAACGCTTTTGAAACACTCATGAAACGGTGCGCCATGCGTTTCATCAGTGCCGTACGGAGACATCGACATGCCCCCCAGCCTTTCCGGCGACGCGCCAACGCGCCCGGCCGCCTCTGCACCGTCCGATCCCCGCGCGCGCCGTCCGGGCATCGCACTGGTGAGCATCAGCCGGTTGCAAACCCTGTGCGAGACCGTCGCGCCGCGTTACACCGACCGTGCGCGCTTTTACTCCGTGCGCGAGGGCTACGGTGCTGCCGTTGCAGCGTTGCAGTCCTATGTGGAATCCGGGGCTGTCGACGTTGTGCTGGCGGCCGGATCGAACGGCGCCTATTTGCGCGAAAATCTGTCGGTGCCGGTCGTCACCGTTAAGGTCAACGGCTTCGACGTGCTGAGTGCCATTACGCGCGCGACCACAACGTGGCCGGATCAGCCGCTTGGCCTCGTGCTTCACGAGACGGTATCGCGCGAGCTGGACGATCTCGGTCAGTTACTGAAGATTCAGCTTCGGCAACGCGCTTACCGTTCCGTCGACGAGGTGAAGGCGGCCGTCGACACGCTGGCGGCGCAGGGATGCAAGGTCATCATCGGTCCCGGCATGGCGTGCGATCTGGCGCAGGAGGCTGGGCTCGAACACGTCTTCCTGTATTCGCTCGGTGCGGTGGAAGAAGCCTTCGAGCGATCGGTCGAACTGGCGCGCGTGAGCCGCGAGAAGGAGTCGAAGCGCATGCGTTTGAACACCATCGTGGCGCATATGCGCGATGGGGTCGCGGCCTTCGATGAAAACGGGCAACTGGAAGCGGTGAATCCCGCGATGTTTTCGCTGCTGGACATCGACGCCGAGCGCGTCGCAACGCCAGGCGCACGGCAATTCGAATTGACGCGAAAGCTCGGGCCGATGTTGCGCGAATTGTCGGAGGGCGGTTTGGCCATCGAGGAGCGCCTTGCACATATCGACGCCCGCGCCTTCATCATGAGTTGCGTGCCGATCTACGAGCACGGCATGCGCTCGGGTGCGGTGGTCACGGTTCAGGACGCTCAGATGGCGCAGCGCATCGACCGGTCGTTGCGCACAACGCAGCGGCCCAGACATCTGGTCGCGAAACATGAGTTGGCCGAGTTGGTCGGCGATTCTCCGCAGATCGAGAAGGTGAGACGGCTGGCACGCGCCGGTGCCGCGCACGACGCAACGGTGCTGCTGAGCGGTGAGAGCGGGACAGGCAAGGAACTGGTTGCGCAGGGCATACACAATGCGAGTGCGCGGCGTGGCAATCCGTTCGTCGCCTTCAACTGTGCCGCCCTCCCCGAGGGGCTGATCGAGAGCGAATTGTTCGGCCACGACGAGGGGGCGTTTACCGGCGCGCGGCGCGGGGGCAAGGCAGGATTGTTCGAGATCGCGCACACCGGCACCATTTTTCTCGACGAGATCGGCGAGATGCCCGCCGCATTGCAGAGCCGGTTGCTGCGGGTGTTGCAGGAGCGCGAGGTGATGCGGCTGGGATCGGGGCGTCCGGTGCCGATCGATGTTCGCGTAATCGCGGCGACGCATCGCGATCTCAACGCGCTGGTCGCAGAAGGGCGCTTTCGCGCGGATCTGTATTTCCGGTTGAACCTGTTGCAGGTGACACTGCCAGCGTTGCGCGAGCGCCGCGAGGATATTCGCCGGCTCGCACAAACACTGCTGTCGAGAAACGCCGCGCAGTACGGGCTGGATGCTCGTGCGTCGAAGCCGATTCTCAAAGTCCTCTCACCGCTGTTCGATCACTACGACTGGCCCGGCAATGTGCGTGAGCTGGAGAATCTGCTGGCGCGTGCCGCGATTTATCTGGATAGCGACGTCGCGCGCCATGCGCAGACCCTGCATGAGGTGTTTCCGGAGTTGTTGCGGGTCTCAGCGCGTAAGCCACAGCCTGCGCAGCCTCCTGTCGACGAGAGCGCATCTGCCGCCCCCGTTACCCCAGCGGCAGCGCTCGCCGCGCTGCAAGCCGCTGGCGGCAATCGTGCCGCCGCCAGCCGGGCGCTAGGTATCAGCCGGACAACGTTCTGGCGACTGATGAAGTCCGTCGACCCATCTCGGAAGTGAGTGCCGCGACGGCACACACAAAAATCCGAAGACTAGATCACGCCTTGGGCGAGCATGGCATCGGCAACCTTCACGAAACCGGCAACGTTCGCGCCGTTCACGTAGCTGACCGAGCCGTCGGCGCGACGGCCGTGTTGCAGGCAGACCTCGTGGATACTGCGCATGATGTCGTGCAGCCGCGCATCGACTTCTTCACGCGGCCACGAAATGCGCATGGCGTTCTGGCTCATCTCCAGCCCGGAGGTGGCCACGCCGCCCGCGTTGCTCGCCTTGCCCGGCGCGTACAAAATGCCGTGGCTTTCGAAGCGTTTGGCGGCCTCGTTGGTCGACGGCATGTTGGCCCCTTCCGCCACGCAAATCACGCCATTCCTGATGAGCGTTGCGGCATCGTCGGCATCCAGTTCGTTCTGCGTGGCGCAAGGCAACGCCACGTCCACGGGGACGTGCCAGGGTCGCTGGCCGGGCAGGAATTCAAGTCCGGCGCGTTTTGCGTAATCGCTGACGCGACCGTAGTGATGGTTCTTCACATCCATCAGCTCGGCGAGCTTTTCGGTGGTGAAGCCCGCGTCATCGACAACCGTACCGCTGGAGTCGGAGACGGTAACGACCTTGGCGCCAAGTGCCATCGCTTTCTCCACTGCGTACTGCGCCACGTTGCCCGAGCCCGACACGCTTACCCGCAATCCGTCGAAACTGCGGCCGGTCTGCTTGAGCATTTCCTCGGCGAAGTACACCGTGCCGTAACCGGTGGCCTCCGGACGAATCAACGAGCCGCCGAACGACAGGCCCTTGCCCGTGAACACGCAGTCGGCGCGGTTCGAGAGCTTCTTCATCATGCCGGCCATGAAGCCGACTTCGCGGCCTCCCACGCCAATATCACCCGCAGGCACATCCGTGTCGCTGCCGACATGGCGGAACAGTTCGCTCACGAACGCCTGACAGAACCGCATGACTTCGCCTGGGCTCTTGCCCTTCGGGTCGAAGTCTGAGCCGCCTTTGCCGCCGCCCATGGGCAACGTCGTCAGCGCGTTCTTGAACGTCTGCTCGAACGCGAGGAATTTCAGAATCGAAAGGTTGACCGACGGGTGGAAGCGCAAGCCCCCTTTGTACGGGCCAATGGCAGAACTGTGCTGAATGCGGTAGCCGCGGTTGACCTGAACGTCACCGTGATCGTTGACCCACGACACACGGAACATAACGATGCGCTCGGGTTCGACCAGACGGTCGAGCAAACCATGCTCGGCGTATTTCTGATGCTGCGATATGAACGGCCACAGGCTTTCCATCACCTCCGTGACCGCTTGCAGGAATTCCGGTTGGCCGGGGTTGCGCTCGGCGGTGGAGCGCAGAAAATCGTCAAGTGATTGATATTTCATCTCGGATGCCCATCAATGGTGCTTATTCTTGTGAAGAGCCTGCATTTTGCACCATTTAGGATCACGAGCTAATCAAAAAAGAAATGTGGATGGACGCGGCCGGCATTCCCTTGCCAATCACATCGCGCGCAACGCCCTCTCTCGCTATGTCGTGAGCCCTTCCTTCGGCTTTGGGTTCTTCGAGACGTTCGCCGACCGTCGGCACATGTCTCGGCGCCGGACAGTATTCACGCTCGTCCGGCCAAAAGGCCCCCTTGTCAGCCGGCTTCAAAATAATTTCAATTGGAAAGAAATTTCATCGAAATTCACCCGAAAATTTCACATAGGTGAAATCTCTAATATCGACACCGAATTCGGCTGCTCAGAATGCAGGCTCAGGTCACTGTGACGTCTCGCTCTGGAAGGTCGTATATGGACACCACCAAAACCGGCAGTTTTCCGGCACCGAAGGCCCGCAAGGGCAGCCGGACCCGCGACGTGATCGCGGCGAACTTCGGCACGTTTTTTGAGTGGTTCGATCTTCTGGTGTACGCGATGTTCGCGATCACCATCTCCAAGCTGTTCTTCCCGCAGGGCGATCCGCAGTCGGCATTGCTGTTCAGCCTGATGACCTTCGCGAGTTCGTTCCTGATCCGGCCGGTCGGTGCGGTGGTGCTGGGCATCATGGCCGACAAGGTGGGACGCCGCGCCACGCTGAGCTTCGCGGCAATGCTGATGCTCGCCGGCACGGTCTTGATCGCCGTGTCGCCAACCTACGATTCGATTGGTGTCTGGGCGCCGGTGATCCTCGTCACGGGCCGCCTGCTGCAGGGCTTCTCGGTAGGTGGGGAGTTCGGCACGGCGAACTCGTACCTGACGGAGCAGAGCGCGTCGCGAAAGGCTTTTTTTGCGAGCTTGCAGTTCTCGGCGTCGGGCCTCGCGGTGCTCGCCGCGTCGCTGTTCGCATACTTCTGCAACCATTCGCTCACGCAAGACCAGATCAACGCATGGGGCTGGCGTCTGCCGTTCCTGTTCGGTTGTCTGATCGGCCCGGTCGGACTGTACATTCGGTCGAAGATCGATGAAACCGCCGACTTCGAGAAGGTCAAACATGCGGGGGCTACGGTGCAGAACCCGCTCGCGGAGACGTTCAAGTCACACAAGCGCTTCGTGCTGATCGGCGCGGTGGTTGCGGCCGCAGGCGTGGTCGCCAGCTTCCTGAACCTCTACATGCCGACGTTCGCGATCAATAACCTGGGCCTGACCAAGGACGACGCGTTCATCGCCTCAATCTGCAGCGGGGTCGTATGCACGCTGGTGCCAATGCTTGGCGGCATTACGGCTGACCGTCTCGGCACCGTCAAGGTCATGCGCACGGCCCTGATCGTCGGCGTGATTCTGGTCTTCCCGCTATTCCAGATGCTGACACGCTCGCCTTCGCTGCTGACGCTTGCCGTCTTCCAGTGCACGCTGTCGTTCGTGTTCTACAGCTTCTATTACTCGCCGATCGGATCGCTGCTCTCCCAGTTGTTCCCGACGTCCTGCCGCACAACGGGCGTGTCGATCGCCTATGTCATCGCGCAAACGTTCTTTGGCGGCATCACGCCGTTGGTGGTCGGCTTCATGGTCAAGACCACGGGTAGCGTAATGGCCCCGGCGTATTACATCGTGATCATTGCCGTGTTTGCCCTGATCGCGCTGCATGCGAGCCGCAAGCACGTGAAGTAACGGCTTGGCGCCAGACGTCAGGCGCCATTTAGCGCCGCTGATAAGGAGTCACGCCCGGCAGCCCCAGGAGGGTCTGCCGGGCTTTTCAATTTTGGCACCGGCGGCATGGCGCCCTTCGTATGCAGTTTTTGCAATGCCTCCCCTTATTGATGTCATTGCCTGCACGGCGCGCCTGCACCAAGATGATTTCACGCGCCCGCGTCCCCTCTGGAGTTCACGATGAACATTCGACAACTCGAAGCCTTCCGCGCCACGGTAACGGCCGGCACCGTCAATGGGGCGGCGGAAATGCTTGGGACCTCGCAGTCCACCGTCAGCCGCCTGATCGGACACCTCGAACGCTCGCTGGCGCTGACATTGTTCGATCGCGCCAACGGCCGGCTGGTGCCGACTCCGGAAGGGCATTTGATCTTCGAGCAGGCCGAGCATGCGTACCGGTCCTACGCCCGTATTCAGGAGCTTGCGGCAGACGTGCGGCAAAACCGAGTGGGACAGATCGCCATCTCGTGCATGCCGGCGCTGGGCCTTGGCTTTCTGCCGGGCGTCATCAAGGCGTTCTGCGAAAAGTATCCCGGCGTGAGCGTCTCGCTGGAGATCCAGTCGTCGGCACGCGTGGAAGACTGGATCGCCGCGCAGCAAACCGATTTTGGCCTGGCCGAGCTACCGTTCTCACGGGCGGATGTCGCCGTCGACGAGTTTTGCCGCGTGCCTTACTACGCGATCGTGCCGCCGGGGCACCCGCTGGCGGCACGGCGTGAGTTGCAGCCGCTCGATTTCGACGGCATGCCGTTCATCTCGATGACCAGCGTCTGCCAGGTGCGCCATCACGTGGATCAGTTTTTCGACGCACACGGCGTGCGCCGCGTGACGCATCTGGAAACGTCTTACCTGCAAGCCGTCTGCGAGTTTGTGCATCTCGGCATGGGCGTTGCGCTGGCCGATCCGTTCACGGTGCATGCCAACTTCGGTCGCGTCGAAGCGCGGATGATGTCGCCCTCGCTCGACTTTGGCGTGGGCCTGCTATATCCGCGGCATCGACCGCTCTCGAAGGTGTGCCGCACCTTCATCACGTTCCTGCGCGAGTACCGCGACCGCTGTTTTGCCGAGGTCGCGGCGCGCTGCAACGACTAACGGCGCCCTCCGGGCCTTTTTCTTCTTCCCGCCCCTCGACCCCCTAATCACCCGCGAAGAAACCCACCATGACGACTGATCGCAAAATGAAACTCGGCCTGTCGATGCGCTACCTCGGCTATCACGTCGCCGCGTGGCGCCACCCCGAGGTACCGGCGGACGGTGCGCTCGACTACCGATACTTCCTGGCAAATGCGCAGAAGGCAGAGGCGGCCAAGTTCGACATGATCTTCTTCGCCGACGGGCTCGGCATCCGTGCGCAGGACAATCCGCGCGGCGCGCTGGCCCGCGACATGCGCAACGCCGAGCTGGAGCCGCTGACGTTGCTGGCCGCGATTGCTGCAAATACCTCGCATATCGGGCTGGTCGCTACGGCGTCGACGACTTACAACGAGCCATTTCACGTTGCACGAAAATTCGCCTCGATCGATCACATCAGCGGCGGACGTGCCGGCTGGAACGTCGTGACGTCGTGGTCTAACGAAGAAGCCCGGAATTTCGGCCGCGACGAGCACCTGGGCTATGAAGAGCGCTACGAACGCGCCGATGAGTTTGTCGAGGTCGTGAAATCGCTCTGGCAAAGCTGGGAAGACGACGCCTTCGTGCGCGACAAGGCCAGCGGGGTGTTCTACGACGAACGCAAGCTGCATGTGCCTAACCACGCGGGCAAGCACTTTCAGGTACGCGGCCCGCTGAACTCGGCGCGCACGCCGCAAGGGCGGCCGCTGATCGTGCAGGCGGGGGCCTCGGAGGCAGGGCGGGCGCTGGCGGCGCGCGAGGCCGATCTCGTCTACAGCAACTCGCACAACCTCGCGCACGCCCAGGCGTATTACCGCGACTTGAAGGCCCGGCTCGCGGCACACGGACGTGCGCCGGACGATTTGCTGATCATGCCGGGGCTCACTCCCTTTGTGGGTCGCACGCGTCAGGAGGCGCAGGACAAATTCGACCAGTTGCAGGAATTGATCGACCCGATCAGCGGCCTGGCGAGCCTGTACGACGCGCTGGGCGACCTGTCCGGCTATCCGGTCGATGGGCCGGTGCCGCAGATCGAGGCGGGCGGCAGCATTCGTAGCATCGCCGAGAATCTGCTGGCCATGGCGCGCAGCGAGAATCTCACGATCCGCCAGCTATACCAGCGTGTGGCGGCGACCTACACCGTGCGCATGGTGATCGGCACGCCGGCCGACATTGCCGACCAGATGGAGGCGTGGTTCCGGAACGAAGCCGCCGACGGATTCAACATCTGCCCGGCGACACTGCCGCATGGCATTGACGACATGGTCGAACTGGTTGTGCCCGAATTGCGCCGCCGAGGGCTGTTCCGCACCGAATACGACGGCACGACGCTGCGCGCAAACCTTGGTCTCAAGCCGTTGACGTTCCGGCAGGACTGAGCGCCAGGACAGCGCCGCAAAACCTCACCGGGGCGGTTGCGGCAAGCCGCCAATCCACGACACAGGCAGTCCGACATCATGATATCCACCGTGCAGGTTCCCGATTTTCAGCAGGCGATGGCAACGTTCCCCGGCGGCATCACCGCCGTCACAACACGCAGCGTCGACGGCCCTATCGGCATGATCGCCACCGCCGTATGCAGCGTCTCGGCCGAGCCACCGTCGATTCTTGTCTGTGTGCACAAGAGCGCGTCGGTGCACGATGCCATTCTCGACGCCGGTTGCTTCGCCGTGAATCTTCTATCTACCGGCCACCGCGAACTGGTCGCCCGCTTTGCACAGCAGCAGGGCGCGGAGCGTTTCGAGCCACATCTGTGGGCACCGCTCAAAACTGGCGCGCCGACCCTCGCCGGGGCCGCACTCACGCTCGATTGCACGTTGCTCGACACGCACGACGGCTACTCCCACACGATCATCGTAGGCGCCGTGGCTGCCACGAAGATCAATCGCAGCGCCGATACCGGCTGCCTGCTCTGGCACGGCCGCACTTTCGCACGCAGCAGCCCGCTGACAGCATGAAGGCGTGACGATATCGCGTTCCAGGCCGTTGCCAACCTGTGGCGATGACGTCAAAAGCGGGCCTTTCCGAATTGACGCTATATCGAAATCACTCTAAGCTTTTTGAAGTGATATTGAAATTCGTCGAGCGTACGTTTCATGCGCCCCCGCCCCGTTGCGTCCCCGATTCCTTTTCGCCATGTCATCGAAGCCGAAAGCCGTCAGTCCCCAACCCTTGAGCGCACGCTCAGCGCAGACCCCCGACGCTGCCGGGCGTCTGGCAGAAGATTCGCCCGACGATCCTGCGGTACAGGCCAGCGACAAGGAGCTCGGCATGCGCCTGCGCGCCATGCGCACCGAGCGCAAGTTCACGCTGAAGGATCTGGCCGCGCGCACCAACATGTCGATCGGCATGCTAAGCCAGATCGAGCGCGGCGTGAGTTCGCCGTCGATGCGCTCGCTGCGTCAGTTGTGCCATGCGCTGGGCGTGGACGGGGCTGCGTTGTTCACGTCGGCCCCGGCACAGGCAGAAGATGCGCCGAGCACGACCGAGCCCAGTGAGTTCGTGGTGTGGGCAAACCAGCGCAAGCCCCTGCGGTTAGCGGGTTCGGGGGTGACCAAATCGCGCATCACGCCGTCGAACTGTGCGTCGCTCGAGGCATTCATGATGGAGCTTGAGCCGGGCGCAGCCTCCGACTCGAATCTATTGGTACAAGCCGGCGACAAGGTGGGATACGTGCTTGCCGGGAAATTGCGCGTGTTCATCGACGACACCACGTTAGTGCTCGGTCCCGGCGACACCTACGGCTTCACGGGCAACCGGCCATATCGCTGGGAAAACGCGTGGGACGAGCCCACGGTGTTCATGGTCGTGAACAGTAACCACTTCTACGTGTGAACGTGGCGACTGCTGCGCAAATCTCTTCGCTTACTGTTTCCTATTGTCGATGGGTGATTTATGGCTAGTGTTCTCCCCAAACAGGTCGATGTCGCAATCATCGGCGCGGGCATCATCGGAATAAGCACAGCATGGGCGCTGGCGAAAGCCGGTCTTCGCGTGGCGGTGTTTGAAAAGGGTGTCATTGCGGGCGAACAATCGTCGCGCAACTGGGGCTGGATTCGCACGGTCGGGCGCGATCACAAGGAGTTGCCGCTCGCCATGCAGGCTATCGACTTGTGGAAAGAGATTCAGGCCCGGCATGATGTCGGCTATCGCCAGACCGGCGTGGCGTATCTGGCCGAGTCCGACGCGGACATGGCCGGCTATCGCAAGTGGCTCGACAAAGCGTTGCCGCTGGGTGTGCCGGCGCAATTGCTGAACCGCGAGCAACTGCCGGAGTTGTTCAACACACCGTCGGCGCGTGGCTGGATCGGCGCACTGCATTGTCCCGTGGACGGCGTGGCCGAGCCCGATCGTGCTACCAAGGCGATTGCGGCGCTGGCCGTGGCCGAGGGTGCGCAAGTGTTCGAGCAGACTGCCGTGCGTTGTCTCGACCGGCAGGGGGGACGCGCAAGTGGTGTCGTAACCGAGCAGGGCCGCGTAGCTGCCGATGCCGTGGTGTTGGCCGGTGGCGCCTGGTCGCGCCTGTTCTGCGGCAATACGGGGGTGGACTTCCCGCAGTTGAAAGTGCACGCCTCGGTTTTGCGAACCACACCCATGGACGCCGGGCTGGATCTCGCCGTCAACGGGAAAGACTTCACGTGCCGCAAGCGTGCCGATGGCGGATATTCGGTGTCGCAACTTGGCGCATCGGTCGCCGACCTCACACCCGACAGCATTCGGCTGTGCCGCCAGTTCTTCCCGGCGTGGCTCTCGGAAAAGAAGTACCTGAAACTGCGTGTCGGCAAACGCTTTCTCGACGAATTGATGATGCCTACGCGCTTTGGCGCCGAAGGTCCCACGCCGTTCGAAGCGCATCGCACGCTCGATCCGTCCCCCGGGATGAAATCGATCGGTGTAGCGCTCGATAAGCTCAAGCAAGCGTTCCCGGCATTTGGACCAGCGCAGATCGCGCACGCATGGGCCGGCTTTATCGACGTGACGCCCGATGCGATTCCTGTGATCTCTGGCGTCGACGATGTGCCGGGATTCTTCCTTGCCTCCGGCTTTTCGGGTCATGGCTTCGGCATCGGTCCGGCCGCAGGTGCGCTGATGGCCGACCTCGTGCAAGGCAACACGCCGCGGGTAGATCCCTACGCCTTCCGCCTGTCGAAGTACACCAGACATTGAATCCAGCGCGCTGAGACAAGAGGCGGTCAGTTCGACTGTGCCGCGTTCTTCTCAAGTTACACTTTCTTTTAGTAGTCCTTTTTAATTGAGATAGAGGTGAGTTGTGGCCGATAGTCATTCGCGTCTGGTGCGCTTTAGCGCGGGGCCCTTGCAGAATCCAGAGATCGGCAAGCCGCGCCGTCCAATGGAAGGCGATACCGTATTTCGCAGCATGATCGGTTTCGAGGGCAACGGCGGCCGGGCGTCGTCCGGCATCTGGGAAAGCACGGCGGGCAAGTTCCGGGCGGACACCACCGGATACATCGAGTTCGGCTACATCCTGGAAGGCGATTGCCGCGTAGTCGACCCTGACGGCACGGTACATGCCCTGCGAGCCGGCGACCCGTTCGTGATGCCAGAAGGCTACAAGGGGCACTGGGAGGTCGACGCCTTCGTGAAGAAGGTCTGGTTCGTCTCGCTGACGGATTGAACGTGCTTGCCGGGCCACGCGCGATGTTCGGCGTTGGCCCGTTGTCATGCATTACCGGGCGCGGCGCGTCAAACAAGGTTGTGCCGCTCGCTTGTCTCGACGCACCGCGTTCTCGGCAGCCGTCTCCCGATCAGGGACGCAGGAGTATCGAGCCGCTCGTTTCCCCCCTTTCGAGACGTCGCTGCGCTTCGGCTGCCTGCGCGAGAGGCAGCACGGTACCGATCTTGGCCTTGAGTCCTTTTCGCAAGCGCTCGAACGTGGCCAGTCCCCCTTCGCGATAGCGAACCGGATCGGACACGAAGCGAAAGACGCTGGGGCGAGACAGTGAAATCGAGCGGGCGGGACCGAGCAAAGACAGGTCGATGGGAGCCGGGTCGCCGCTCACCTGACCCACGCTGGCGACCACGCCGAACGGGCGAACCGTGCCCAAAGTCTCGACGAGTGTGGTCCCGCCAATTCCGTCGATGGCGTAGTCGACGCCACGGCCG
The DNA here is from genome assembly GCF_001465595.2 of Pandoraea apista. Lineage (NCBI taxonomy): Bacteria > Pseudomonadati > Pseudomonadota > Betaproteobacteria > Burkholderiales > Burkholderiaceae > Pandoraea > Pandoraea apista. The sequence continues at coordinate 5,476,696 of NZ_CP013481.2, forward strand.
TCGGTCATCGACAATATCGCGGCGCCGAAATCTTGTTCTCGATAGAGAATCACCTCGTCCAGACCATGCGCTTTCGCCAATTCGGCCTTTGCGGTCGAACCGACCGTGCCGATGACACGCGCGCCCAGCGCTTTGGCCCACTGCACCATGACCAGACCGAGTCCGCCGGCGGCCGCGTGAATCAGCACTGTGTCGCCAGCCTTGATGGGGTAGACATAGGCGCTCAGCATGTGAGCGGTAATTCCGCGCAACAGGAGGCTGGCGGCGACATCGTCGTCAATGTCGTCGGGCAGCGGAATCACCCGATCGGCGGCGAGATTTCGCGCACTCGCATAGCTTCCGGCCGGCAGGCCAGCGTACGCAACGCGTTGCCCCGGGTGCAGCGATTCGACACCCGGCCCCACGGCTTCGACGACACCCGACGCTTCGACACCCAGCACTGCGGGCAGCGCTGGCAGCGCATAGCGGCCGGTGCGGTGATAGATGTCCACAAAGTTGACGCCGATTGCCGTGTGGCGAATCTGAACCTCGCCGGCGGCGGGAGCGGGCAGTGCCGCTTCGCCGACTTTCAATTGCGAGACGTTACCGTACTCTGCCAACGCTACCTGAACCACGGGGCGTGAGGAGGCATGGGGTGCGGGGCTGGAAGTCATACTGTTCTCCGGTTGATTGTTCTGGCAAGCTCATGTTGCTCCGATAAAATTCACCCAACAATTCCGGATAAATCGGCAATGAGTGTGCAAAAAAACACAGGACGAATGCCCTTGGAAAGCGCGCGCCTCCAATGGGACGACATCCGATATTTCCTTGAACTGGCCCGCGTCGGGAGCCTCTCGGGAGCGGCACGGCAACTGAGCGTTGAACATTCGACGGTTGCACGGCGAGTCGAAGCCCTGGAACAGTCGTTGGGGGTCAGGCTGTTCGATCGGCTGCCGAAGGGTTGGTCGCTCACACCGGAAGGGGAAACGTTGGCGAAGCAGGCCGCGCGTCTCGACGACGAAGCGCAAGCCTTTTCGCGGGCGGCCGTGGGCGTATCGTCGCTGAAGGGCACCGTGCGCCTGTCGGCTCCGCCAGTGCTGGCGAGCCACCTTCTGGTGCCTCGGCTGGCCGACATACGAGCGCGGTGGTCCAACATCGATCTGGAGGTGATAGGGGAGTCGCGCGACGCGAATCTGGCGCGCGGCGAAGCCGATCTCGCCATTCGTCTGTCGAGACCCACCGCGCCGGGCCTGGTCGCGCGGTGTATCGGGAAGATGGGGTATGGCCTTTACGCTGCCGACGGCTATACGGCGCGGCCACCGTCGGAATGGGAGTTCCTCGGCTATGACGAGAGCCTCGATCAAGTGCCGCAGCAGCGTTGGCTCAATCAAACGGCGGGAGACCGCCGCTTTGTCTTTCGGAGTAACGATCTGGCCGCGTTACTCCATGCGGCCCGGGCAGGGTTGGGGATTGCAGCGCTCCCGACGTTTCTCGCCGCACAGGACCCTGGCTTGTGCTTGCTAACGGATCACACTTGCTCGACCGTGCGACAGCTTTGGCTCGTCATGCACCCGGATGTCAAACGCTCGCCACGTGTCCGGCTCATCGCCGATCTGCTTGTCGAGCTGGTCAGCCGGACCCCGGAGCTATCGCTGGAAGCGCCGGAGGGGCTGCGCGCGCTCTAGGCAATTTCGGGTGCCGATGTGTTTATCGGCGGGGCTTCCGGCGGGCGCTTCTGCGCGATCGGGAATTGCATGTCGCGGTAGCGCACGAAGTGCGACCCGCGTACAAGTTTGTAGCCTGCCCAGATCAGCAGGAATAGCGGGATACCGATATAGGTCGCGACCACGCCGCCCCAATCGATCCTGTCGTGCAGGAACGCCTGATAGTTCTGGCCGAGGGTGATGATCAGGCAGAGCACGAAGGCGAAGATCGGGCCAAACGGGAAGTACGGCGAGACGTAGGGCAGATCGGCCAGCTGGTGGCCACGTTTGACGTAGCCGCGGCGGAACCGGTAGTGACTGATCGCGATGCCCAGCCACGCGATGAAGCCTGTCATACCTGACGTGTTGAGCAGCCAGATGTAGACGGCGTTGGGACTGAACACGAAGGTGAAGAAGCACAGGGCTGCGACGGCGGCCGTTGCCAGCAGTGCCCAGAGCGGCACGCCGTTGCGCGAAATGCGGCCGAAAACGCGAGGTGCCTTGCCATCGCGGGCCAGGCTGTAGAGCATGCGTGTCGCTGCGTACATGCCCGAGTTACCCGCCGAAAGCACGGAGGTCAGCACCACCGCGTTCATGACGGATGCGGCTCCCAGGAGCCCGGCTCGCTCGAAGATCAGAGCGAAAGGGCTGACGCTGATGTCGGTCACATCGTTACGTAGCAGATGGGGATCGGTGTACGGAATCAGCAGGCCAATCACCAGAATTGCCGCGACGTAGAAGAGCAGGATACGCCAGAAAACCTGACGCACGGCGCGCGGGAGATTGCGTGCAGGGTCCTTCGATTCGCCTGCGGCGATGCCGATGAGTTCGGTGCCCTGAAACGAAAAACCCACCACCATCGCCACACCGATCAGCGCCGCGAAACCGCCGGCGAACGGTGCGTCGCCGACCGTCCAGTTGGCGACGCCGCCGCTTTCTCCGCCGCGAATGATGCCTAACAGCATCATCACGCCCATTGCCACGAAGGCCAGCACGGCGAACACCTTGATCAGCGCAAACCAGAATTCGGCTTCGCCGAAACCGCGCGCCGACAATGCGTTGAGTCCGAAGGTGATGGCGAGAAACAATGCGCTCCAGTAGACGCCCGGCACGCTTGGGAACCAGTAAGCCATGACCAGTTGGGCCGCCACGAGATCGACGGCGACGGTCACGGCCCAGTTGTACCAGTAGTTCCATCCCAGCGCGAAACCGAAGCCTTCGTCCACGTAGCGCGCGCCGTAGGTCGAGAACGAGCCGGACACCGGCATGGCGGCTGCCAGTTCCCCCAGGCTGGTCATCAGAAAGTAGACCATGAGGCCGATCAATACGTAACCGAGCAGTGCGCCGCCGGGCCCTGCCTGCGCAATGGTGGCGCCGGAGGCCACGAACAAGCCAGTCCCGATGGACCCACCCACCGCGATCATTGTCAGGTGGCGCGCCGACAAGGTGCGACGCAACTCACTCGGGGCCGGTGCCCCCGCCTCGCCACCGTCGCGGTGCTGTTCGTGTTTGGGTCGTGCCAACGTCGTGTTCCTTAAGTGAAAAATGTGCAGGAAGAAAAGCAAAAAGGAAAAAGAAAAGGCCTTAAACATGAAGGCCTTTTGCGATTTCCATCCCGGGGTTCGTTGCCGTAGGGTGCCGCAGTCAATGCGACCATGTGATCAGAAAAATCAATGGGTTACCACCGTGATCGCCAATGGCCGCATATGGTAACACTACGGTTCTTGCGACTGACCGATAGCAGCGCCAGAGTCGTTGCGCTCGGTCATGTTGTCGCGCTCGCAGGTCAATGCGCACGTACGGCGTTCGTAATGGCGCCCGCACATTCGCGCACCATTGCTCCCAACTTGCCTGTCACTTCCTCACGCGTCCAGCGACTGCTGGGCGCCACGATGTGTACTGCGGCGATGGCTCGGCCGTGCTTGTTGTACACAGGCGCGCCCACGTTCATATGCCCCAGCATGTACTCCTCGAAGTTCATCGAGAAGCCGCGCGCACGGCTTTCGACAATCTGCGCGAAGATCGTCTCCGGGTCGAGCAGCGTCGCCGGGGTGAGCGGCTTGATTTCCGACTCGCGCAACAGTGTGCGAGCTTCCTCATCGGGCAAACCGGCGAGATAGGCCCGACCCGCCGAGGTGCAATACATCGGCATGCGACTGCCGATCGCCATGTGCGCGACGATGGGCTTGCGACTCGTAAACGACGCGACGTAGACCATGTTCGTACCGCACGGCTCCGTGAGCGCCACGGTTTCGTCGCATGTGCTGTTCATCGCGGAGAGAAACGGATTGGCACTCTCGATCAGCGGATTCGCAGCAACGTAATTGCAGCCGATCTCCATCACCTTGTTGGCCAGTTCGTACCGTCGCGTGTACGGGTCCTTGGTCACGTACCCCAGCGTGTCGAGTGTGAACACGATGCGCTGTGCCGAGCTGCGTGTGATGCCCACCGCCTCTGCGATTTGCGCGAGGCTCATCTGACGATTGCGCGCGCCAAACGCCGCCAGGATCGCCAATCCCTTGTCTACAGACTGGTTGAACATCGGTGAATCCTTGCCCATTGCGCGGCTCCTTTCGTTACAAATAAATCGCTTATCGATTATTGATAGGCGTTTACCGAATCTTGATGTGTGAATACACTGAAATCAACCGCTTTATGAATTGATTGTATCGCATATCGATTATCAATGCGCGCATTGGCGGTCATCGAGTCGGCGTCTTCCCGTATCGATTGACGGGGACGTTGTTCACCATCGAAAGCCGTCCCGAAGTTGGGACGAAGGGAACGCCAATGAAAGTCGGAGTTGAAGTGGGGGGGACGTTCACGGATCTGGTCGCACATGACGATGGCCGGATTCGCGTCATCAAGGTGCCCAGCACCCCGGCCTCGCCGGATATCGGGGTGCTCGACGCCCTTCGTATGGCGGGCATCGATTTCGCCACGATCGAGGACTTCGCGCACGGTTCGACCGTTGCCACTAATGCCGTGCTCGAGCGCAAGGGCGGCAAGGTCGCTTTCGTCGCGACGCAGGGGTTCCGCGACATCCTGTTCCTGCAACGTCACGATCGAAAGCATATCTACGACCTTTTCTACAAGAAGCCGTCGCCGCCGGTGCAGCGTCGCGCCTGCTTTGAAGCCAAAGAGCGAATCCTGACCGACGGGAGCGTCGACACGGCACTCGACGAAGCGCGCTTTCGCAGCGAAGTGCTTCCGCAACTGGAGCAGGGCGCCTACGACGCCGTCGCCATCTGCCTGCTCAACGCGTACCGCAATCCGGCCCACGAGCTGCGTCTGGCCGAACTGATTCGCGCCGCGTTGCCGAATGTGACGGTGACCTGCTCGCATCAGGTGGCTTGCGAGTTCCGCGAATACGAGCGTGCCAGCACAGCCACGCTCTCCGCTTTCGTACAGCCGGTCATTGCCGGCTATCTGGGTCGCCTGACTCAGGCGCTAGAGCGCGAGGGCTTTCGCGGCCGCTTCTCCGTCATGCAGTCGAACGGCGGCCGTTTGCCTGCCGACGCCATGCGAGAGAACGCCATCAGCGCACTATTCTCGGGGCCGGCCGCTGGCGTGGTCGGCGCCGTGCGCCAGGTCGTGCGTTCCGGTTATCGCAACGTCATCACCTTCGACATGGGCGGCACCAGCTCGGATGTATGTCTCGTGCAAGATAGCAAGCCTACGCTCGCGTCCGAAACCGAGATCGACGGCCTGCCGGTGCGTACGCCTGTCCTCGACATCGTCACGGTCGGCGCCGGTGGCGGCAGCTTGATCTGGATCGACGACGGCGGCATGTTGCGTGTCGGTCCGAAGAGCGCCGGCGCTCAGCCGGGACCCGCCTGTTACGGCCGCGGCGGCACCGAACCGACCATTACGGACGCTCACGTGGTGCTTGGCACGGTGCGGGCGGAAGCATTTCTCGGCGGCCAAATGGCCCTCGATGTGGCCGCCGCGCATCGCGCCTTCGATCAGTTAGCAGCGCACTTTGGTCTGTCGGTCGAGGCAGTCGCCCACAATGCCGTTCGCCTGGCCAACGCCAACATCGTTCGCGCCATCCAGCTCGTGTCGACCGAACGAGGCCGCGACCCGCGTGACTACGTGCTCGTGCCGTTCGGCGGTGCGGGCCCGATGCAGGCCGCTCAGATTGCCGAAGATCTCGGCATCGGCACGGTAGTGGCGCCGCCGAACCCCGGGGTGACGTCGGCCCACGGCCTGCTGGCGTCCGATTTCATCAAGTACGAAACGCAAACGTACCGCGTGCAGGTTGCAGACGACACCTGCGACCAGTTGCGCGAGCGCTTCGCCAGGATGAAAGCGGATCTTCAAGCGCAATTCGAGCAGATGGCGTTCGACCAGCCGCTGGAATTCAGCTTCACGCTTGAAATGCGCTACGTCGGGCAGGCCTTCGAAGTGCCGATCGAACTCGACGCCGCGGCGCTCGCCGCACTTGAGCGTAAGTCGCTGAGCGAGCACTTCACCGAAGCACACGAGCGAATCTACTTCCATGCGGACAAGACGGGGCGTCCGATCGAGGTCGTGGCGCTGCGTGTCGGCGCCACGCTGGTCACGCCTCACGTCAGCGCAACCGCAAGTGTCACGGGCAATCTGGACGCCGCACCGGGTGAACCCGCACTTTACGACGGCCGAAACTGGACGCCATGCCGCCGTCGCACGGTCGCAGCGCTGGGTGCAGACGGCGCGGCGTTGGCCGGCCCGGCGGTGCTGGAGGACTACACCACCACCGTACTCGTGCCGGCGGGCTGGCAGGCCAGCGTGGACACGCAATCCAACCTGATTCTCTCCAAGGGGGTTTGACGATGCCTGTCAATCCGTTCGACAACGCCATCATCAGTCAGAGCGTGCTGGCCGCCGCCCGTGAGATGGGCGTGAAGCTGATCCGTTCCGCTTACTCGACCATTCTGCGCGAAGCGAGCGACGGCTCAGCCGCCATCAGCAACCGGCAAGGCGATATCGTTGCACAAGCCGAATTGATTCCGATCCAGCTCGGCCCGATCGGCATCACGCTGAAACAGTGTCTGGCGCGTTTTCCCGTGGAGACGATTACGCCGGACGATTTCATGATCACCAACGATCCGTATTCTGGCGGCCAACATCTTCCGGATGTCTACATCTTCTGCCCGATTTTCTACGGTGAGCGCCTGATCGGATTTTCGGCAAGCGTCGCGCATCAGATCGACTTCGGCGGCGGTGCGCCCGGCCTCGACCCCGGGGCCACGGATATTTATCAGGAAGGCTTGCGCCTGCCGCCGACCAAGTGGTCGCAAAGCCGCGACTGGAACGGCGGACCGCTGGAACAACTGGTGCGGGCCAATATCCGCGTGCCGGATCTGACCATCGGCGACATGAATGCCATGTTCGCCGCTAACGCGATCGCTGCCGCGCGCGTCGCCCAGCTTTGCGACAAATACGGTGCAGACACCGTGACCGAAGTGATGGCCGAAATGGTGAACTACTCGGAACGACGTTTCCGTGCTGCCATCGCGCAATTGCCCGACGGCGTGTACTACGGGGAAGACGTGATCGATGACGACGGTGTGACCGACGAGCCGCTGCTCATCAAGGTCAAGGTCGAAGTGCGCGGGGACGCCATCGACATCGACTTCACCGGTAGCAACCCGCAGGTGCGGCGCAACTTGAACTCGCCGTTCTCCTGCACGGTGTCGGCGGCAGTCACATGCGTCAAATCGGTTCTGACGTCACCGGATATTCCCTTCAACGACGGCATTCTGCGGGCGGTTCGAATCAGCGCGCCGTACGGCTCAATTCTGAATCCGGCGCCGCCTTCGCCGGTGCGGGCGCGGCTGGAGGCCAACTACCGGATCTATAACGCCATCATGCGAGCGCTCGCGCCGGTCGCACCGGAGAAGGTGATTGCAACGGGCTTCGATACGCTGACCGCCGCCTGTTTCTCCTTACAGCGTGACGAGAGTTTTAGCGTGTATCTGGAAATTTTCGGCGGCGGCTACGGCGGCTCGCAACACGGCGATGGATGCGATGCGGTCGACTCGCCGCTGTCGAACTGCGCCAATACGCCAGTCGAAGCGCTGGATATGGAATACGACTTCTTCCGCCTGGAGCGCTACACGTTGGAGCCTGACTCGTTCGGTATTGGGAAATATCGGGGCGGCGCGGGGTTCAGCCGGGAGTACAGCGTGCTCAAGGACGGCGTGGTCTTTGCGATCTATGCCGACCGTCACCGGTACGCACCGCAGGGACTATTCGGCGGCGAGGCCGGCGAGCGGGGCTACTGCGAACTCACACGCAACGGTGTGACGGAGCGCATTGCGTCGAAATCCATGGTCACGCTCAATCGCGGCGACCGCGTCAAGGTCTACATGGGCGGTGGCGGCGGCTATGGCGATGCTGCGGAGCGTCCGCGCTCGCTGCGCGAAGCCGATATCGAAGACGGCATGGTCACTCAGTGAGTCCACACACAACGGAGGGCATGACAATGAAAGTGCATTTGACCGGGAAACGTCGCCTGAGCAGCCTGTGCATCGCCACGGTGACGGCCATGGCGGCCATGATCGCGTCGGGCGTCGCCCATGCCGGCATCGAGGGCAATACCGTCAAGATCGGCTTGCTCACCGACATGAGCGGGGCCTTCTCGCAGTTCTCCGGGCAAGGCTCGGTCGTTGCCGCTCAAATGGCCATCGACGACTGCCTCGCCAAGGAATGCAAGGGCCTGAAGATCCAGCTCCTCACGGCGGATCACCAGAACAAGACCGATATTGCGCTCTCCAAGGCGCGTGAGTGGGCAGACGTCGAACACGTGGATGCCTACGCCGACATGGTCAACTCGGCCGTTGCGCTGGCCATGGAAAATCTGGCGGTGCAAAAGAAGAAGATCGCTCTGTTTGTCGGCGGTCCGCTCAGCATCACCAACGAGAACTGTCAGCCCGAGTACGCGGTGCAGTGGATGTGGGATACCTACTCGCAAACTGCCGCAGCGATCAAGGGGCTGGCCAAGCCCAAACAGGCTTGGTACTTCGTGACGGTCGATTACGCCTACGGCCTGGCCGCCACAACGGAGGCACGCAAACAGCTCGACGCAATCGGCGCACAAACGGTCGGCGAGTCCAAGCATCCGCTCAATACCAGCGACATGTCTTCGCAGATCATCGCAGCCCAGCAGTCGAAGGCCGATGTCGTGGCGTTCGCGAACTCTGGCGCCGACGCGGCCAACGCGATCAAGACCGCCAGCGAGTTCCAGCTTGGCGCGAAGAAACAACTGGCCGCGTTTTTCCCGACCGTCTACGAAATCAAGGGCATCGGGCTCTCGCAGGCGCAGGGTCTCCAGTTTCCGGAGAGCTTCTATTGGGACCTGGACGACGGCACCCGCAGCTTCAGCAAACGCTTCATGGACCGGTACAAGAAGGGACCGCCGTCGCTCACGCACGCCGGCGTGTATTCGTCCGTCTACCACTATCTCAAGGCAGTCGTTGCCGCCGACTCGAAGGACCCGGCACTCGTCATGCGCAAAATGCACGAGCTTCCCATTAAGGATGACGTGGTGCGCAACGCGACCCTGCGTGCCGATGGCCGCATGATCCACGACTACTACTACTTCAAGGTGAAGTCGCCGAAGGAGTCGAAAGGGCCGTGGGATCTGTACACCCTGCAAAAGGTGCTTCCGGGCGAGCAGGTGTTCCTGCCGGCATCGCAAAGCCAGTGCCCGGCGCTCAAGAAGAGCACGGCGTCGCGCTGATCGATTCCTGTCAGGGATAGGCCCCGCGCGCCAGACGCGGGGCACCTTGCGCGTTTGGCGTGAGGAGCCCGCGCTAGGCCCGGTTTTGCCGACCGACTGTCACGCAATTCATTTTCCGGTGAGCGGTATGCCTCACGAAGACCCGATTCTGCGAACTCACGCGCTGACCAAATCCTTCAAGGGATTCTCAGCAGTAACCGACGTCAACCTCGAAGTCCGGCGCGGCTCCCTCCACGCGCTGATCGGCCCGAACGGCGCCGGCAAGACGACGTGCTTCAATCTGCTGACCAAGTTCCTGACGCCGAGCACCGGCAGCATCGTCTTCAACGGCATAGATATCACGCGCGAGAAGCCCGCCCAGATCGCGCGCCGGGGCGTCATCCGTTCACTCCAGATCTCGGCGGTCTTTCCGCATCTCACCGCGCGCCAGAACGTGCGTGTCGCGTTGCAACGGCGGTCGGGCATGAGTTGGCAGTTCTGGCGCAGCGCACGCGCCCTCGATGCCCTCGATGCCCTCGACGCCCTCGATGCGCGTGCGCACGCGAGTGCCGCCGAATCCGAATCATGAAGCGCTGCGTCTCGCGGCAGGCACCCCCACCTCACACTCAGGAGAAAGCGCATGACGGCACGCGAGCATGCACGTCTGGCCGCCCATGACGCGGTGACTGCCAACACCGGCCTGCGCAGCGATGCCGCCGACAATGGCGCGCGGCGCCGCGACGCAGGTCCGACCGGCGCGTTCCCGTCACTCTGGTCGGCCACCGCGACGCCCGCATTGGAGACGCCCCCGCTCCACGCGTCGCGACGCGTGGACGTGGCGGTGATCGGCGGCGGGTTCACAGGGGTTTCGGCTGCGCTTCATCTGGCTGAAGCTGGCGTCGACGTTTGTGTGCTCGACGCCGGTGAGCCCGGATGGGGCGCGTCGGGGCGAAATGGCGGTCAGGTGATTCCGGGGCTCAAGCATGATCCGGATGCGCTCATGAAGTGCTTTCCGGGGGAGCAGGGCGTCGCGCTCGTCGACATGATTGGCGGGGCGGCCGACGTCGTCTTCGACCTGATTGCGCGCTACGGCATCGACTGCGACGCACGGCGCGAAGGCTGGATACAGCCTGCGCATTCTGCCGCGATGCTGGCGGCCCAAAGCATCCGCGTCGCGCAATGGCACACGCTCGGGGCCCCCGTCGAGATGCTTGATCGTGATGCCGTGACATCACGCATCGGTAGCCCCATCTACCAGGGCGGCTGGATCGACCGGCGCGCGGGCAGCCTGCATCCGCTGAATTATCTGCGAGGCCTGGTACGCGCAGCGACCGGGCAAGGTGCGACGATTCACGGGAACACACGGGTGACCGGTCTGCGAGCGGTGGCGGGGCGCTGGCAGGTAAGCACGTCGTCAGGCCATACGCTCGACGCGGCGCGTGTGCTGATCGCGACCAACGGATATACCGGCGACCTATGGCCCGGGCTGCGCCGTACCTTAATTGCTGCAAACAGCTTCATTGTCGCTACGGCACCGTTGCCGGAGCACATTGCGGCCACTGTACTGCCAGGCGGCGAAGTTGCCTCCGATGCGCGGCGCCTGTTGCTGTACTTTCGCAAGGACGCAGCGGGCCGATTGCTGCTCGGCGGCCGCGGCTCGTTCTCGGACCCCAACTCGCCGAGCGCATGGCAGCATCTCGAGCGCGCACTGGTTCGTCTGTTTCCGCAGACGCAGGGCGTGCCCATCGAGTATCGCTGGGCGGGGCGTGTGGCGGTGACACCGGACGCGATGCCGCACGTTCACACGCCAGCCCCCGGTCTGACGATCTCACTCGGCTACAACGGCCGCGGTATCGCCATGGCGACTACGCTCGGGCGTGAACTGGCAGGACACCTGGCCGGGCGCTCGGCATTGCGCTTCCCGGTTACGCCCATCCGGCCGATTCCCTTCCATAGCTTGCAGCGCCTGTATTTTTCAGCTGCGGTTAACTGGTATCGCGTGCTCGATCGGTTGAGTTGAATTGTAGTGGTCAACCTTTTCCGGACACGGCGTTGAGTTTCTCGTCAGCTACCGCCAGAACCAAGCAGGTGAAAGAAATTGGCTCGAAGCAAAGCCGCAGAGCCCTTAGCGAAAAAGCCCTGTAAATCATAGATCTACAGGGCTTTCGCATTTGGTGGCAATTCAGGGACTCGAACCCTGAACCTGCGGATTATCATTCCGCGGCCGCACTCTCATAGAGCATGGTGCTCAACGCGTAGGTCAGTCGCAAAACTGTGGCGCCAGTCGCACTTTCTCTGGCGCCCTACGGCTACACAACCAATCAAACGTCGATATTCCCTGCACGCAGCGCGTTCGACTCGATGAATGCGCGGCGCGGTTCCACGTCGTCACCCATCAGCGTGGTGAAGATGCCGTCTGCCGCAATCGCATCTTCGATCTGCACACGCAACAGGCGGCGCATTGTCGGGTCCATCGTGGTCTCCCACAACTGTTCCGCGTTCATTTCGCCCAGACCCTTGTAGCGCTGCTTCGAGACCTTGCTCTCCGCATCGGCCATCAGCCACTTCATCGCCGACTTGAAGTTCGTCACCGTCTGCGAACGCTCGCCACGCTTGATCGTGGCGCCTTCGCCAATCAAACCCTTGAACGTCTCGGCCGTCTTCTGCAACTGCGCATAGTCCGCCGTTTGCAAGAAGTCCTGATCGATCACCGTCACTTTCACGTTGCCGTGGTGGCGACGCTCCACACGCAACGACGGCACCGGTTCGGCATTCTCGACGTCTTCCATCACCGCCGTGATCGTGATCTCCGGCGCAAGCGGATCGTTGCTCAGTGCCGCTTCAAGCGCCTTGGCCGACGCCTGGGCCGACGCCTCGGTGTCGAGATTGATCTCGACGCCTTCGGTCACCGCCGTCAGTACCGACGACTCGTAAATGCGGCTCAGACGCTCGATCACGCCATCGGACAACTGGTAGCTGCGCGTCAGCTCGCCCAATGCATCGCCCGAAATCGGCGCGGCACCGGTCGTCGGCGTCAGCTCGGCATTGTTCAGCGCAAGCTTCAGCATGTACTGCCCCAGCTCACTCTCGTCCTTGATGTATCGCTCGTCCTTGTTGTGCTTGATCTTGTACAGCGGCGGTTGCGCGATGTACACGTAGCCACGCTCGATCAGCTCCGGCACCTGACGGTACAGGAACGTCAGCAACAGCGTACGGATGTGCGCGCCGTCCACGTCAGCATCGGTCATGATGATGATGCGGTGATAACGCAGCTTGTCGATGTTGTAGTCGTCCTTGCCGATACCGCAACCCAGCGCGGTAATCAGCGTCACGATCTGCTCGCTCGAAATCAGCTTGTCGAAACGCGCCTTCTCAACGTTCAGCACCTTGCCGCGCAGCGGCAAAATCGCCTGGAACTTACGGTCGCGACCCTGCTTCGCCGAACCGCCTGCCGAGTCGCCCTCGACCACGTAGATCTCGCACAGCGCCGGGTCCTTCTCCTGGCAATCCGCCAGCTTGCCCGGCAGGCCAACGCCATCGAGCACGCCCTTACGACGCGTCATTTCACGCGCCTTACGCGCCGCGTCGCGCGCACGCGCCGCCTCCACGATCTTGCCGCAGATGATCTTCGCGTCGTTCGGCGTTTCCTGCAAAAACTCTTCCAGCGCCTTCGCCACGTATTCTTCCACCGGCGCACGCACTTCCGACGACACCAGCTTGTCCTTCGTCTGCGACGAGAACTTCGGCTCCGGCACCTTCACCGACAACACGCACGTAAGACCTTCGCGCATGTCGTCGCCAGTGGTCTCGACCTTGGCCTTCTTCGCCAGTTCGTTCTCGTCGATGTACTTGTTGATGATGCGGGTCATCGCCGCACGCAGCCCGGTCAAGTGCGAGCCACCGTCACGCTGCGGAATGTTGTTCGTGAAACACAGCACCGTTTCGTTGTAGCTGTCGTTCCACTGCATGGCGACTTCCACGCCGATACCGTCGCGCTCGCCCGTGACGTGGAAGATTGTCGGGTGCAGCACCGACTTCGACTTGTTGATGTATTCAACAAAGCCCTTCACGCCGCCGCCGAATGCGAAATCGTCTTCCTTGCCCGTGCGTTGATCCGTCAGACGAATCCGAACACCGTTGTTCAGGAAGGACAGCTCGCGCATGCGCTTGGCGAGAATGTCGTAGTGGAATTCGACCTTGCCGAAGATCGTTTCGTCGGCCAGGAAGTGCACTTCGGTACCACGCTTGTCGGTATCGCCCAGCAGCTTCAGCGGCGACGTCTCGACCCCGTCCACGATTTCCAGCTCGCGGTTCTGCGGCACGCCACGGTGGAATTCCATGAAGTGCTTCTTGCCGTCACGGCGCACGGTCAGCTTCAGGTACGTGGAGAGCGCGTTCACGCACGACACGCCCACGCCGTGCAGACCGCCGGACACCTTGTAGCTGTTCTGGTCGAACTTGCCGCCCGCGTGCAACTCGGTCATCACGATTTCCGCAGCGCTACGCTTCGGCTCGTGCTTGTCGTCGAATTTGATGCCCGTGGGAATGCCGCGACCGTTGTCCGTCACGGAAATGGAATTGTCCGCGTGAATGATCACGTGGATGTCATCGCAGTAACCCGCAAGCGCTTCGTCGATCGAGTTGTCCAGCACCTCGAATACCAGGTGATGCAGGCCCGTGCCGTCCGACGTGTCGCCAATGTACATGCCGGGACGCTTGCGCACAGCCTCCAGACCTTCGAGGATCTGGATGGAGGCTGCACCATAGCCGCTATCGGCCTGCTTTTGCTGTTCGCTCATGACAATCTTCCGGTTACTGCGTCAATAACTGACGAATTACTGCTTCATGACCCGCCACCTCCGCGCGCTTTTGGCGCTGCAAAGGCAGGCTTATCCCGCAAAAGGATAATTCTCTAGAAACGCCAAAGGGGCGCTCGGCCCCTTCGCGCATATGACGGCGCGTATGGCGGAATATCCGCTCAAATGCGCATCGGCATGACGACGTACTTGAATTCGTCGTTGTCCGGCAAGGTGATCAGGGCGCTCGAGTTCGCATCGCCCAGACTCACCTTCACCTGTTCGACCTTGAGGTTCGACAGCACGTCGAGCAGGTACGTCACGTTAAAGCCGATATCCACCGACTCACCCGTGTAATCGATTTCGAGTTCTTCCTGCGCTTCTTCGGTTTCCGCGTTGTTCGCGCTGATCTTCAGCAGGTTCTCGCTCACCAGGAAACGCACACCCTTGAACTTGTCCGAAGTCACGATGGCCGCACGCTGCAACGAGCGATGCAACTCTTCGCGGCTGATGACGAAGCTCTTGTTGTAACCCTTCGGAATCACGCGATTGAAGTCGGGGAACTTGCCCTCGACCAGCTTCGACACCAGCTCGATCTTCGCAAAAGTGAATTTGACCTGGCTCGGCGCCACGTCGATCTTCACCTTGTCGTCGATGTCCTCGAGCAGACGCTGCAACTCGAGAATCGTCTTGCGCGGGATGATGACTTCCTGACGCGCAAAATTCTCACCCTCGATCGTGGTGTTGCAATACGCCAGACGGTGACCGTCCGTTGCCACCGCTTCGATCTTCGCGCCCTCGACCACGAGGAGCATGCCGTTCAGGTAGTAACGGATGTCCTGCTGCGCCATCGCGAAATGCACCATCGCCAGCAATTGACGCAGGGCGCGCTGCGGCAGCTCGAAGCTCGCGGCGTACTCCTTCGCCGCAGCCACGGTCGGGAAATCTTCGGCCGCCAGTGTCAGCAACTGGAAACGGCTCTTGCCCGCCTGCACCGTCAGACGCTTATCCGACAGCGAGAGCGCCACTTCGGCGTCCGGCATGTTGCGCAGGATGTCGAGCAGCTTGCGGGCAGCCACGGTCGTCGCCACATCGTCGGCGCCGGCACCGTAATCGGCGGTAGTCGTGATCTGCAATTCAAGATCGGTCGACAGGAAGGAAATGTCCTGTCCTTGCTTGCGAATGAGCAAATTGGCCAGAATCGGCAACGTATGGCGACGCTCGACGATGCCACTCACAATTTGCAGCGGCCGCAGCAGATTGTCTCGTTGAGTTTTGACCAATTGCATATTTATCCTTCGTAGTAACTGTTAACGGGTATCAGTTTCTGCTGAAAACCCGAAGATTCCCTTATCAATCAATCGCTTGTGGAAGGGATAACAGGGCGGAAAACGCTGTGGACGAACAGGGGACGCATTGTGCGCCGATCCGCTATTGTGCCCGAAAACGCCAGTTCCCCCCAAACCGCACCCAGCTTATCCACAGGGATGCAGGCAACCCCGCCCGCCACCCTGAGTTTTCGCCGGTTTTTACCCCTTGAGCGTCTGCTCCAGTACGTGCAACTCGTGATTGAGCTGCGCGTCCTTGCCTCGCTCTTCCGCAATCTTGCGTACCGCGTGCAGCACCGTCGTATGGTCGCGTCCACCGAACAGTTCGCCGATTTCCGGCAGACTCTTCTGTGTCAGTTCCTTTGCCAGATACATTGCAATCTGACGCGGCCTCGCAATATTGGCAGGCCGCTTTTTCGAATACATGTCGGCGACCTTGATATTGTAAAAATCAGCCACCGTCTTTTGAATGTTTTCGACAGAAATCTGACGATTCTGAACCGTCAGCAGATCTTTCAGCGCTTCCTTCGTCAGTTCGATGGTGATTTCTCGACCATGGAACTTCGAGTACGCGAGAATCTTGCGCAGTGCGCCTTCGAGCTCACGCACGTTCGAGCGCAAATGCTTGCCGACGAAGAATGCGACGTCTTCCGACAGGCCCACCCCCTCGGCCTGCGCCTTCTTGATAAGAATCGCTACCCGCATTTCCAGCTCGGGCGGCTCGATGGCCACCGTCAGCCCGGAATCGAAACGCGAAATCAGGCGATCGTCGATTCCGGTGATCTCCTTCGGGTACGTATCGCTAGTGATGATCACCTGCGCACGGTTCGCGATGAGCGCCTCGAACGCATAGAAGAATTCTTCCTGCGTACGGCTCTTGCCCGAAAAGAACTGAATATCGTCGATCAGCAGCAGGTCGAGCGAGTGGTAATAGCGCTTGAATTCATCGAATGCCTTGCGCTGGTATGCCTTGACCACGTCGGACACGTACTGCTCGGCGTGGATGTACCGAATGCGCGGATTCTGCTTTTCCGCCAGCAACTGGTTGCCGATGGCGTGGATCAAGTGAGTCTTACCCAGACCGACGCCGCCGTACAGGAACAACGGGTTATACGACGTGCCCGGATTGTTCGCGACCTGAATCGCCGCGGCACGGGCGAGCTGGTTCGACTTACCCGTCACGAAATTATCGAAGGTCAACACGGGGTTGAGCTTTGAGCGCTCGTAGATCGACTCGACTTCGCCCAACTGCACCGGCTCTTGGGGCGTGACCCGCCAATTTCGGCGCACCGCCTCGGCTTCGCTCGCTTCCAGATCGGGACGCTCGCCGTCGAGCGACGCCGCCTCGGCCCCATTCCCGCCATTCCCGCCATGTCCACCATGCGCGCCAGCCACCGCCGCCTGTGCGGCCGCCGACGCCGGATTGGCACGCGCGACGCTGGCCGGCACCGGTGCGGCGCTCGGCGCGGGCGCCGGGGAGGGGGCAGGGGTCGACGACGGTACCCGCATGCCGGCCTTCGGATCAAGCACGAACGTCACCTCGATCGGTGCGTTCCAGTAGTCCGCCGCCATACTCTGGATTCGCCCGGAGAACTGGCTCTTCACCCAATCCAGCTTGAAGCGGTTGGGGGCGCCAATCTTGAGCGTGCGCGCCTGTTCATCGAAGTCGAGCGGCGCCAGCGGTTTGATCCAGGTGCGGAATTGCTGGGGCGTCAGCTCTTGTTCGAGACGGGTCGCGCAGTGTTGCCAGAAGTCGTTCAT